>CAWIKW010000001.1:0-873800 GCA_963836785.1 uncultured Actinomycetota bacterium
GTTGACGAGGCGTTTGGTGTTGGCGATCGCCCAGTTGTCGAATGAGGCGATGCGGGTTGCGAGTGCGTCGACGAAATTTGTCTAGCTCTGCGTCTGGTAGTGCTCGGGGGCCGTAGCCGAGGCGCTCAGCGTCGGCGCCTTGGATGTCGTCTGAGCTCAGGAGTACTTCGAGGGCGCGTTGCCGTCCGATGAGTCGCGGCAAGCGTGCCATGGGTCCTCCGCCAGCGACGAGGCCCACGCCGACTTCCCACTGCGACAGTAGTGCTCGCTCGCGACTCGCGAAGCTCATGTCGCAGGCGAGCGCGAGCTCACTGCCGTTTCCGGTCGCCCCGCCCCGGATCAGAGCGATCGAAACGAACGGGGCGCGGGTAGGACGCACCAGGGCGTCGGGCCATGCCTCCAGGCCGGTCGGACCCTGCGGGATGCTCGTCAGATCCTCGAAGTTCGCGAGGAAGTCGGAGTGATTCAGAAAGAAGCCGTCGACGGCACTTTCGAAGACCACCACCTTCACCCGGTCATCGTTCTCAAGCTCCGTGACGACATCTCGCATCTGCGAAACGAATTCCGGACCCATCAGGTTCAGCGGCGGATTGTCGAGCACCACCCGACCGTATGAAGACGTAACTCGATCGAGCCTGACTTGCGGAGCAGTTTCTGAGTTCATCAGAGCCTCCCGTGTGTGTTGGATAAGACGAATCGTCGTGCGGTTTAGCGCAGACGAAATTTGGTTGGGCAGCCGGCTGTGCGCGCCGTCCATCGATCGGGTCGGCTGCTACTTGGCAAGGAAGGCGAGCAGGGCCTCGTTGACCTCGTCCGCGTGCGTCCACAACAGTCCGTGCGGTGCTCCGGCGACCTCCACGTAGTCGGCGTTCGGTAGCAGTTGGTGGAACGGGCGGCCGGTGGCGTCGATTGGCAGGATGTTGTCGCCTGTGCCGTGCAGGATAAGGGTGGGCACGTCGACCTTGGGGATGTCGCCGCGGAAGTCGGTGAACCAGGTCGGCACGACCGCGCTGGACGCGAACCAGGACGCCCCGGAGCCGACGTTCCAGCTGTTGCGCAAGGCCTCCTCGGACAGCCGGTCGGTGCCGAGGTTGTCGTCGGTGTTGTAGAAAGCCTTGTAGAAGTCGGTGAAATAGGCGTACCGGTCGGCTGTCACGGCGGCGACGATGCCGTCGCGGATCTCCTGCGGCACCCCGGTCGGGTTGTCGTCGGTCTTGAGCAGGAACGGCTCCAGCGACGCGAGGAACGCGGCCTTGGCGATCCGTCGCGAACCGTAGGTGGACAGGTAGCGGGCGACCTCGCCGGTGCCCATCGAGAAGCCGACCAGAACGACGTCGGTCAAGTCGAGCGTATCGAGCACGACCTTCAGGTCGGCGGCGAAAGTGTCGTAGTCGTATCCCGTGGTCGGCTGGCTCGACTGTCCGAAGCCGCGACGGTCGTAGGTGATGACGCGGTAGCCGGCCTTCAGTAGCGCCGCGCTCTGCTTCTCCCATGAGTGTCCGTCGAGCGGATAGCCGTGGATAAGCACGACCGGCTGACCGCCGCCGTGGTCCTCGTAGTAGACGTCGATGCTCGCGGTGTTCTCGGAACCGACGGTGATGAACGGCATTCTTGCTCCAAAGATCGTGGGGATGGTAAGCAGTGCCTGGTTGGCCTTCTGCCGGCGGCGCTAGCTGGCCACTGCATATCGGTCTGGGCACCACTCTCACCCGTCCGGGCGAGACCTCGCGCCCGTGGAACACCCTGGCCGGCCGGGCCCGGGCGCTAGCGACGCTTGCCTCCCCGCGTGGGCGGCACGCGGATTCGGCGGGGAAGGGATGCCCATGTCGGGCGCCACCGCCCGTCCCGGCGCCATCACATAAATGGCGCGGTCGCGGGCGGTGTAAGGGCCGACGGCTGGACACCGCGGAATTCACCGGCAGCTGTCGAGTTGTCGAGGAAATGTCCCTCTTCTTGCGGAAGAACAAGGGCATTCCGCTTGTGGAGCGGCGCTGGCTACCCACATGGCGATCCGCCGGCCGCGCGCCGTCAGGATGTCACGACGGCCGATCACGACTCTGGGCGCCTACCGTCGCCGGTGCCGGCGATGCCTGGTCCCCGGCCGCTCGCGCAGGTATTGCTAGGCCCGGGTGTCCCCAGGGCGCGAGCAACCATCCGAAAGCGCGATGCTGGTCTTGCTTATCCGACGACACTTGGGGAATGAGACATGGAATGGCTTCTGGCGACGATGTACTGGACCGCGCTCGGAGGCGACCACACCTCGCAGGATCCACGTTGCGCCATGATCACCACGGCCCCCACGACCTCGACCTCCGGCTGATCCGTCTTGCGTACGAGGTCGCCGCCGGGGAGTCGGCTGCTCCAAGTGCGGCAGGCCGATCGGTCGACGGCTGCGCCTAACGACGCAGCACGGCGCGCAGCCGCCGACATGGACCGTAATGGTGGCGACGCGCTGCCGCGGGTGGCGACGACACCGCCATACCGCCGTTGTCAGCGAAGCATCCAACAATCTCCATCTCGGCTCGTTCCTGCCCAGTTGACCCGCCGTCGAAATGGCTTCCGCCGAGACAACCGGACCACCATGACCAACGAATGACCACTGGCGATTGCCAGACGCTAGGGCGTCTGCTGAAAAGTCACATCCAACAACCCGCCGATCAATCTCATCGATCTGGATATGGTCGCCGCGCTAGGCCAGTTGATGTGCCGTCTCGAGGCTGATCCGGCGGTCACGGTCGTGGTCTTCGGCGTCGCCGTCGAAGACTTCGTCATCGCGGACTTCGAGACGATGCGTGGCAACGACATGGCCGCCGATCCGGTCCGCGGCTTGCCCGTCTGGCCCGACCTCGCATCTGTTGGATAGGCCGACGCCGAACGAGTAGGCGGGCCGGCCAGTGCTGGTGGCCGACGACCAGGACGCGTGAGCCGATCAACCTGGAACGGCGGCCTCTGCCGGGTTACAGCGGGAGATCAGGGGGCAGCGGCATCCCACGACACGCCGACCCTTACGCTGCTAGGCCGAAAGCGCGTATGCGGAGGCAGGAGCGCCCCGCGGAGTTGTTTGCGGAGCTGATGCCGAGCTTGTTGAACACTTTGCGTAGGTGCCATTCGACGGTGCGGGGGCTGATGAACAGTTCGGTGCTGATCTCCGGGTTGGATAGCCCGTCGCGGGCGAGTCTCGCGATGTGTGCCTCCTGGGCGGTCAGCTCGGCGACCGCGTCGACGGTCCGTTTGCGGACCGTTTCGCCGGTGGCCAGCAACTCCCGGCGGGCCCGCTCGGCGAACCCTTCGATGCCCATTGCGGTGAGCATCTCGTAGGCGGTCCGCAGCTGCTCGCGTGCGTCGACCCGTCGATTCTCGCGGCGTAGCCATTCGCCGTAGAGCAGATGAGCGCGGGCCAGGTCTGCACGCATCCGGGTGCGCGCGAGACGCTCGATCGCCTCGCGGTAGAGCTCTCGGCGATCTCGCCCTGGCTCTGCAGCGCCCGTGAACGCGCCTCGATTCCCAGCGCCCAGTCGGTGCCACTGGCGCTGGTGATGTGTGCTAGACGCTCGCAGGGCGTCAGTGGCGCGTTCGGGCGCGCCCAGTGCGGACGGCCGCCTCGATCAGCTCGACCAGCGGACCAGTTAGGGCAGCGCGAGTTCGCCCGGGATATTGCGCGGCCGTGTTCGGCGGCGGTCGAGCGCCTCGTGGTAGCGGCCGAGGCCGTTGTAGAGCAGCGCGGTGGCCCAGTGCGTCATTGTGATTGCGATTCCCTCGCCTCGTGAGCGCCACCTCCCTCCTGGCGGCGCTGATCAGTGGGGAAGCCTCGTCTTCGCGGCCGCGCAGCGCTGCGAGGAGCACGGCGCCGTAGGAGGCGAGACTGAGTGCCTGTCGCTTGCGTCACCGCTTGTAGCTCCTCGATCAGTGGCACGGCGGCGGCCAGGTCACCGGCGAAGAGTTTCAGGAAGGCGCTGTGGTGAGGGCGAGCGGGAGTTCGTGAGCGCGCCGGCGTCGCGGGCGAGCGGAGGTGCCGGTCGCACAGCGCATCCCATGTCTCGTCATCCCATACGTGCGCAGCGGCGACACACGCCGGCCACAGCCAGCGAAGCTCGTGCAATCGGCGTCACCATAGCGGGTTCTCGATCGCCGAAGATGTCCAGTGCCCGCCGCAGGATCGGCAACCCGGCCGCATAGCCTTCGGTGAAGTGGGTTGCCAGACCGTCCAGGAACAGAGTCCGATCGCGCTCGCCGGGTGCTTTGTCGCCGGCGCCGCATGTGCCGCCTGCGCCACCTCGAGCGCAGTCGTCTCGGGACTGGCCAGGCGGCCGCCGAACAATCGCGGCGTTCATCGCGTCCAGGTAGGTTGCGCGGGCAAAGTCGATGTCGATTCGTTCCAGTCGCTTGGCTGCCGCCAGCAACAGCGGCGCGGCATCGGCGCCTCGCTGTATGTCCAATGCGAGCTGAGCGTGCAGGAGGTCGACTCGGGCATGCTGGAAGTCGTCTAGCGGTCCGGCTGCCGCCATGGCCAGCAGCTCCGCTGCCGCGTCGAATGCGCCCGCCTGGACCTTGGTCTGAGCCGCCGCCAATGCTCGTTCGACCCGCTGCGCTGGGTTCGAGGTCAGCGTCGTGGCGCGTTCGAGGAAGGCGGCCGCCGCGGCGAGGCCGCCACGCGCCCGCGCTCGCCCGGCCGAAAGCTGCAGGTCTGCGGCGACATCCTCGTCGGGCCCCGCGACAGCGCAGGCCCGATGCCAGGCGCGCCGATCCGGATCGATCTGCGCATCGGTGACCTCCGCCAGAGCGCGATGCATGTCCCGCCGGTCGTGGATCGACGCGGACCGGTAGGCCGCCGCGCGAACCAGCGGATGACGGAACCGTACCCGCGTGGTGAACTCGACCAGGCCGGCTTCGACCGCTGGCGTCGCGGTCTGAGCCGGTATTCCGAGCCGTTCGGCGGCCCGCCACACCAACGCCGCGTCGCCCACCGGATCGGCCGCCGCCAGCTGCAGCAGCCGCCGAGTCTGCGCCGGAAGACCAGCTAGCTGCCGACCAAAGCGCTCCTCGATCCGTCCTGACAGTGGCAGCACATCGGCCAGCGCGAACCCGCCCGCCAGCTCCGCTGGCGTGCGCCCCCGCGGCAGTTCCAGCAACGCCAGTGGGTTTCCCCTTGTCTCTGCGAGGATTCGTTCGCGAACTTGTTCGTCCAGCGGCCACGGGACCACCGAAGCCAGCAGCTCTCGCGCGTCAGCATCCTGCAGGCCTTCGACGACAAGCTCCGGCAGCCCGGCGAAGTCGGCCCCCGGCTCCCGGGCGGCGAACACCATCAGAACAGGCTCCGCCAGCAGCCGACGCGCGGCAAACGCGAGCGCTTGCGCGGAGGCTTGGTCCAGCCACTGGACGTCGTCGACCAGGCATACCAGCGGGCGCTCCTCTGCCCCCTCGGACATCAGGCTCAGCACCGCCAGGCCGACCAGGAACTTATCCGGCGCGGGGCCCGCCGTCAGGCCGAACGCCGTCGCGAGCGCCTTGCGCTGTGGATCGGGCAGACGGTCGAGGCGATCGAGCATCGGTGCGCACAACTGGTGCAACCCGGCGAACACGAGTTCCATCTCGGACTCCACGCCCACCGCCCGCACAACGGTCAGGTCGGCGGCCGATTCGGCGCCGTAATCCAGCAACGCCGTTTTCCCTACCCCGGCCTCGCCACGGACGATGACCACCGCGCCGTGGCCGCCGCGTACCTCGTCGACCAAGCCGCCCAACACTTCACACTCGCTACGCCGCCCACGCAACGCGCGCTGCGGGCCTAGCCGCCGCTCCACGCCCGGCAACCCTTTCCCCCTAAATCAATCTCAAGGACCTTGCGAGTATGCCTGAATCCCGAGGTCAAACCATGCCTAACGTGGGCAATGTCTCGCCAGTCCCTGGCTGGACGGCGGCGCCGTTTGGATCGCCAAGAAGCAGGCGTGGGCGATCTCGTCGACCCAGGCCCGGTGAACCGGACGATTCCGATCGATGTGGCGACAACGACGCACGAGGTCGGGCAATTGAGGTCGTCGTAGCGCATCCGCTACAGCGCGCGCGTCGGTACGCGTCTCGGCTTCGCTGCGATGCCATCTGCGCTACGGCTTGTCGCGGCGAATGGAAGTCTCCGCCGACTACAAATGCGGCCTTCGCTTACACCTTCGCGTATTAGGCACGTGGGCGGGTGCGTAGGGTTGTCACATGGGACCGCCTGGGGTCTTTGCGGGGGGAGATCCGCCCGTTCGGGACGAAATAGTCCACGAAAGCGAACGGACGCGCGTGACTCGTCTGTTCTTTCCCGGAGGCACCGTCGTCCGCAAAGAGCCATTAGGCCCGGGCGGGCCGCAGCGGCTGCGGCATGAACTGGCGATTCTTGAGCGGCTGCGCGGTGTCCGGGGGGTCGCGCAGCTAGTGGACGCCCCGCGGTATCCGGCGTCGATTGTATTGGAGGATGTCGGCGGTATAAGCCTGGCTGGGTTGGCGAAGCCGCTGCCTGTTGATGAGCTGATCGGGTTGGCGTTGGATGTGGCCTGGGCGGTGGCAGGGATGCATCGTCTTGGCGTGATGCATCGCGACATCACTCCTGCGAACATTTTGATCCGCGGCGGAGGTGGTTCGCCGTACCTGGTGGACTTCGCGCTGGCAGCGTCGTTCGCCGAGATTCGCCCGGAGTTCACGCATTACAACGAGATTGTGGGGACGTTGGCATACCTGGCGCCGGAGCAGACCGGTCGTACCGGCCGGTCGGTGGATCAGCGTGCCGATCTGTACGCGTTGGGTGCGACGTTGTATGAGCTGGCCACGGGTGCGCCGCCGTTCGGGACAAGCGACCCATTGCGGCTCACCCATGACCATTTGGCGCGGGCTCCGGTAGCAGCGACAGAGGTGAACCCGGCAGTGCCTGCCCCGCTGTCCGCGATCATCATGCATTTGCTGGACAAGGAACCGGACAGCCGCTACCAGACCGCGGAGGGCGTGATCTACGACTTGGAGCGGTTGCGCGACGCCGGATCGGGTGCGGCTGCTGCTGCGCTGCGTGTCGGTGAGCGGGATGTTCCGCTGCGGCTTCTGCCGCCGTGCCGGCTGGTGGGACGCGAGGCGGAGGTCGCGGCGCTGGGCGCGGCGTTCGAGGACGCCATGTCGGGCCGGGGTCGTGCGGTGCTGATCAGCGGCACGCCTGGGGTGGGCAAGACGTCGTTGGTCGATGAGCTGCGGACGGTAGTGACCGGCGGGGAGGGCTGGTTCGTGGCGGGCAAGTTCGACCAGTATCGGCGGGACCTGGAGTTTGACGCGGGGCACCAGGCGTTCCGGGCGTTGGGTCGGTTGTTGCTGGCCGAGCCGGAGGATGAGCTGGCCAAGGTTCGTGGGCGGATCTTGGAGGCGGTCGGGTCGAACGCGGGTCTGCTGAGCGCGGTGGTGCCGGAGTTCGAGGCGCTGCTGGCGGTGCCGCCGGATCCAGGGGATCCGCTGACCGCGCAGGTACGGGCGCAGCACACGGCGGTGCAGGTGCTACGCGCGGTCGCGTCGCGGAAACGGCCGGTGGTCGTGTTCGTTGATGACCTGCAGTGGGCCGGGCGCACGCCGCTCGGCTTCGTCGATCTGGTGTTGAGTGAGGACACGGTCGACGGTTTGTTGCTGGTGGGCGCCTACCGCGAAGACGACGTCGACGCGGCGCATCCGCTGGCGGCGCCGCTATCCCGGTGGCGTGATCAGGCGGGTGTGCGGCATCTGCGGCTGGTCAACCTGCCGGTATCCGGCACGATCACCATGGTGGCAGAGATGCTGCACGTGGACCCGGCCACGGCCACAGACCTGGCTGTGGTGATCAATCCGTATACGTCCGGCAATCCGTACGAGACGGTGGAGCTGCTCAACGCGCTGCGCCGCGAGGGTGTGTTGACGGCGACGGCCGGCGGATGGCGGTGGGACGCAGCACAGGTACGTGCTCATCTGCGCCGCTCCGACGTGGCTGCGTTGCTGGGGGCTCGGATTGCGGCGATGCCGGCGCGGTCCCGGCCGGTCGTCGAGGCGATGGCGTGTCTGGGCGGGCGGGCCGAGTTGCGCCTGCTGCATGCCGCGACCGCCGCGCCGGTGGATGTGGTGGAGCAGGCGCTGGCGCCCGCTCTCGATGAGGGGCTGCTGGTAGCGGAGCCCGGGGTGCGTGAGGCGGTGCGGTTTCGTCACGACCGCATCCGCGAGGTGATCCTGCGCGGACTGGACCGGCGTCAGCTACACGCGCTGCAGCTGACCATGGCGCGGCGGCTGGCTCGGGCGCCGGAGTGGTTCGCGGTCGCGGCAGAGCAGTACCTGCCGGTGATCGACGCCGTTGACGACGCCGCGGAGCGGCAGGTGGTGGTGGGGCTGCTGCGGCGCGCCGCCGGCCAGGCGGCGTTGACCGGCGACTACACGCTGGTGAACCGCCTGCTAGGCGCCGCGCTGCGGCTGATCGACCCGGGTGAGACCGCCACCCTTGTCGAGGTGCACACCGGCCGCCACGGCGCCCTGTACGGCCTGGGGCGTCTTGACGAGGCGGACGAGGAATACCAGACGATCGAGGCGCTGTGCGCCACCGCGATCCAGCGTGCCGACGCGACGCACGTGCAGGTGCGCAGCCTGGCCTACCGGAACCGTTTCGCGGAGGCGATCGGGCTAGGCATCGAGTCGCTGCGCGAGCTCGGCATCACCGTCCCGGCCCCGGACCGGGTCGCCGCCGACCTCGACCGCCGGTCGGATCTGCTCTACCGGTGGCTAGACCACATCGACGGCGCCGACGACCTGGGCCGCCCGGACATCACCGACCCGACGCTGCTCGCCACGGCCCATCTGCTCACCGCTATCCTGCCGGCGGCCTACCTCGCCGCGGATCCCGCCATGGTCGCCTGGCTGAGCCTGGAGACGCTGCGGATCTGGCTCGAGCACGGCGCACACCCCGCCCTGGTCGGGCCGGCCAGCACCGCGGCCCTCTTCCTTGTCATGCTGCGCGGCGACTATTCCGCCGCGTACCGGGCGAAGCGGCGGATCCTCGCCCTGGGCGAAGCCTTTGGCCACGAGCCCGACACGTTGCGGGCGCGCCTCCTGCTCGCTGTCTGCGGTTGGTGGTTCGAACCGATCGAAAACATTGTCCAAGACGCTCGGCGGGTCCGCGAGGGGCTGATCGCGGTGGGCGACTTTGCCTACGCCGGAAGCGCCTACTACCCGGCCGTGACCGGCCTGCTGGATGGCGCGCCCTCGTTGGACAGCTGCGTCGCCGAGGTGGAGGCCGGGCTGGCCTTTGTGCGGCGTACCGGCAGCGAACAAATCGGTCAGCTGCTGGACAGCTACCGGTGGCTGGCTGACGTGCTGCGCGGCGAAAACGCGGAAGCAGCCGGTGACGCGGCGCCCGACAGGTACACCGGCAACCCGGTTGGGCTGTTCCACACTCATGTCAACCATGCGCTCGCTGCCGCCATCTTCGGCGATCCGGCCGGGCTGGAACGCCACACCGCGGCGGCGATGCCGCTGCTGCCGACCTCCCCCGGCCTTTACGCGACCGCCGTCGCCCACCTGCTACGGGGGCTGGCCCTTGCCGGGCAGGCCCGTGATAGCCACGGAAGCGAGCGCGACCCTCTGCTATCCGAACTTGACGAGGTGACGCGGTGGCTGGCCGCCCGCGCCGCGGACGCGCCGGCGAACTTCCTGCACCTGCTGCGGCTGGTCGAGGCCGAGCGGGCCTGGGCGGTCGGCGACTTCCGCGCCGCCGTCCTCGCCTTCGACGCAGCCCGGCGCAAGGCCGCCCAGCATCAGCGTCCATGGCACCGGGCCCTGATCAGCGAACGCACGGCCCGCTTCTACCTCGCCCACGGCGCCGAACGCGCCGGCTACGACATACTCATGGAAGCGCGCCGGGAGTACCTCGCGTGGGGCGCGACCGCGAAGGTCGACCAACTCGACTGGGCACACCCGACCCTAGGCCCACGGCCCGACGAGACCGCCGGGCAACACGGCGAGGCGCACGGTGACGTCCTCCATCAGCGGGCCACCGTCACCACAGGAACGCTAGATCTCCTCGGCATCTTGTCCGCGTCGCAAACGCTAAGCTCCGAGACCAGCATCGAACGGCTGCACACCCGCGTGGTCCAAGTGCTCAGCGAGATGACCGGCGCCACCGGCGTACACCTGCTCCTGTGGAACGACGACCGGCAAGACTGGCTCCTGCCCACCCCAGACAGCGGCGGCGCCCCGCTCCGCGAAACCGGCCACGAACATGCCGTCCCGATGTCCGTGCTGCGATACGCCCAGCGGATCGGTGAACCACTTGTCGTAGAAGACGCCACCCACGACGACCGCTTCGCCCGCGACCCATACTTCGCCGACATCAACTCCTGCTCAATACTCGCAGTGCCCATAATCAACCGGGGCATACTGCAGGCAGTGCTGCTGCTGGAGAACCGCCTCATCCGGGCCGCCTTCTCCTCGGAGCGACTCGACGGCGTCAAGCTCGTCGCCGGCCAGCTCGCCGTATCCCTTGAGAACGCCGAGCTGTACGCCTCACTGGAGCGAAAAGTTGCCGAACGCTCACACGAGCTCGCACTGGCCAACGCACGCCTCAAGCAGCTAAGCATCACTGACCCGCTAACCGGCTTGCCCAACCGACGACGACTAGAACAGGTCCTCATGGCCGAATGGCAACGCAGCCAGCGCACCACGACCCCACTCGCATTCGCCATGATCGACATCGACCACTTCAAGCTCTACAACGACCACTATGGACACGTTGTCGGCGACCGATGCCTGCAACGCGTCGCCGCCGAGCTCAACACCAACATCCGCGGCACCGAACTGATCGCCCGCTACGGCGGCGAAGAGTTCGCCCTCGTCATGCCCACCACCGACATCGCCGCCGCCGTACGCGCCGCGGAGCGGTTGCGCCGAGCCATCGCGGACCTGGCACTACCGCACGACCGAGCAGAAGACCGGATCGTGACAGTGAGCATCGGCGCCACCGCCGTAATCCCCACATCAGGCAGCACGCCCGAACGCCTCGTCGAGGTCGCCGATGCCGAGCTTTACCAGGCCAAACACAACGGACGCAACCGTGTATCCGCAGCGCCCACCACCGCCACAACTGCATGATCGCGACGTCACCGATTGGCGAGATTCACGCCGACTTTACGAACCAGCTGCCCGGGGAGAAACCGTAGTGGATCTTCGCACTAATGGTCTGTGTCGTCACGCCCGGCTATCACGTAAATGCTTGTCGAGCATTCCCCACTTCCACGCAAGCCCCTCAACGCACCACAGCCCGTTCATTGAAAGCTATGTTGTGGATCACCAGATCGAAAAGCTTGGCACAGCGAAGCGGGGGCGCCGAACAAGTAGCCCTGTCCGTAGCTACATCCCAAATCGATAAGGACATTTCGAGTGGTGTCGTCCTCGATGCCCTCGACGATGAGGTCGACACCAAGGTCTTGGGTGAGTCGGGCGACGGCGCGGACGACGGCGCGGTTGCGGTGGACGGTGAGGTCGCGGGAGAAGCTGCGGTCGAGTTTGACGATGTCGATGACTGGTTGCCGGAGATGGCCGAGCGCGGCGTTGCCCGTGCCGTAGTCGTCGAGGGCTATGTGCACGCCAAGTTCACGCAGCTGGCTGAGCACTCCCCATGCGTCATGACGGTCAACACACAGCGGCTGGGTTTCGGTGAGTTCGATGATCACGCGGCTGGGGTGAACATGTGCCGCGTCGAGCGCGTCGGCGATGGTGTCAACGAGGTCGCGGTTGCACAGCTGCACGGGTGAGACGTTGATGCTCACGTGAGGTTGACGGCCGTCCGAGTCGTGCGGGAATAAGGCGGCGTCGGTGATCGCGGTGCGAATCACCCAGTCGCCGAGGGGGAGGATGAGCCCGCTGTGCTCAGCGGCGTCGATGAGCTTTGCTGTCGGCATCGCCTCGCCGCCGGCGGACGTGCATCGCAGCAGCGCTTCGTAGCCGCGGATGCCGGCGTGCGTCAGGTCGACGATCGGCTGGTAGTGCAGAGCCAAGACGGTCGTGCCGAGACCGGCGGACGCGTCCAGGGCGTCGCGCAGATAGGCACACGCATCCACCGAAGCCTGGGTCGCCGGGACGGGCTGGTAGCGGCCCCACCGGGCCTTGCCAACGATCAATGGTGTCCGATTGTGGGACGTCGCGGTGATTGCATCCAAAATGGTCGCGTGCACCTCACGGGGTCGGTTGGCCGTCGCGGCCGTACGTCGATCCGCCGGTGGGCGCGACGACTGCATCGACACGGGCGGCGCGGTGGGGGTGTAGTCGTCGGTGATCATCTGATTACCCCGATGTCGATGCCGACCTGACCGGTACGGTCTGCTCGACGAAGACGTCGTCTATCGGCTGCGTCCAGCGATGGTTGGCGGTGGTCCTCGCGCGGCGCCGGGTTGTCAAGAACTTGCACGCCGGCCTTCGATCTCTGCTCGAGGCGCGCTTACCGGAACAGGCGTCCGGCCGGCCTCAGCCACGGCTTCGATGTCGGCACCCGCTACATTTACCGTCCGTGGTGGGTGTGCCGCATAACAGCCGCAACCGGTCACGCCGTTCGGACAGTCATGGGTCTCGAACTGTTTGTCCGCAATGCGCACTGACCTATACACCCGAGCACGATAGAAGCCCCCATCTGCGCCGATGGCGACGAACGCCGGCCCCTGCCTGGTGCTACACATGACCGAATGGTGACAGGGACCGCGGGCGGTTCGCACCCGTGACCTTCCCCGGTTAGTTGACCTGGCGGTCCCTCAGCCGGCAGGCACGTGGCCGGTCAGGTGACCGTGCTCACGTACGCGATGGCCCGGGCCGTAACGGCTCCGTTGCAAACGGTTTGCCCTTGATCGACTGCAGGAACGCTCGTCAGCGGATAGATCGTCGATGTGGTGGGTGAACCCCAGCTCTTGCAGGACCTCGGGTATTCACGGCGTAGTTGCGGTTGACCTTCTTCTGATTGGCCGAGAGTTTGCGTGGTCGGCGCCGGAACGGGACGGCGATGGTGGGTCCTGCGGCGCGGTAGGCGTTGTCTGCGTAGCAGGCCACACCGAACTTGATCAGGGCGGCCGGGATGCGGTGCGTGTCGCTGGGCACGACCCCGCAGGAGCTGTCGGCAGGCATCGCCGCCCTGTCCGAGGGTTACTCGGCGCCCGCCTGCCGTCGGCACCGCGATCGTCGGGTCGCCAGACAGTTCAGCCCGGCCAGGCGGCAGGGTCTCGGGCGCTACCACACGGTCACCGAGCGGGGAACGGCGGTAGAGCACGGACCGGCCGTCGCGTACACCGACAAGCAGACCACTGTCGCGCAGCGCGCGCACGTGCTGGTTGACCGCAGTTGGCGTGACGCCGAGGCGGGACGCGAGTTCGGTGGATGGCCTCCGGCGTCTCCAACGCGACGAGCAGACCGGCCCGGACGACACCCAGCAGAGCCGCCAACGCGCCCGGCGCGGCCGCCCTGGTGGGCCTCATCTGGGGTCTGGTGAAGTGCCCGCTGCCGGGTCAGCTGGCCGGCGGTGGGGCGAGGTAGGGGAAGTAGTCGAGGACCGGACCCGGTTCGAGCCCGGAGGAGAAGTCCTGGTTCACGATCATCTTGATGATGTTGGACGCGATGTCCTCGATGATGCCCTTGCCGTTCTGAATGTCGAACCAGGGATCCCAGAGGGCGACGGTGCCGGGAGTGAAGGCGATGACGTTCGGGAGCAGCGCGTCTGCGGCCCACGCACCGTAGGCCCGGGCGGTGGGGAACTTGTGGGGAGGGTTGTCGTATGTTCCGCCGGCCTCGACGACCGCTGCGATGTTGTCGCGCACCTGACCCCAGATTCCCGAGGCGGATCGGTTGCCGGGTGGCGGGGCCTGCCCACGAGGTCGATCGTGGGAGCGGTGGAGTTGTAGTTGGCGACCTTCGCCGATCCGGTGTCGAACAGGAAGAAGGTGGTCATGTTGGGCTTGCCGGCGCGTTGAGTCTGGACCCAGGTGTTGTGGCCCGTGTCGAAGTAGGCGGTGGTCGCCCAGAAGTGAACCCGGCCGCGGCCGGTGATCGCGGCGGGTACCTCAAGCACGTAGGACCTGACGGCGGTGTTCGCGAAGTCGTTGTGGGCGGGACCCAGCGACGGGAAGTCGGGGAAGGTCCCGGCCTGTAGGCAGTTCGTCGTCGTGACGGGGTAGGGGATGTAGTTGCGGAATGGGTCGAGGCGTGGCCCGGTGAACAGCTTGATGCCGTTGCGGCACTCCACGACCTCTCCGATGGGGGCGTTGGGTGGGGTGATGATGGTGCCTCGCGCGGTGCGGTCGGTGGCCGCGGCGCCGGTGAGCTGTTCCACTTGCACGTACTGCGTGCCGTCGGAGCCGGTCGGGAAGGTGGCGCGGAACGTGATGTCCTCGACGTAATCACCGTTGGTGTCGATCTTGAGCTCGTAGTAGCCCGCGGAGTTCCAGGTCGGGGCGCCAAATGGCGAGGTGTTCATCCCGAATACTGTGCGCGGGCCGTGCAGGTCGCCGGGCCCGGCGAAGCAGTACGCGTCGCTGATGTCCAGCGTTTCGTCGCTCGGGTAGTCAAAGTGGTGGGACATGACGCTCGCTCCTACTTGGCCGGGGTTGTTGCGGAATACGGATTGCGGGAAAGCGCCTGCAGCGCGAGCGTGTAGAAGCGGTTGCGGTACGGAGCCTCGATCGTGGCGCCGAACTCACCGTAGAACCAGAGGAACGGGAGCTTGCCCGCATCCCATGTCACCCGGTCGCCCCGCCCACTGGCATGGATGAGCTCGTACCAGCCCTCGGTGAACCCGCTCAGGATCGCGATGCGGGTGGGGGCGCCGCGGTCGGGAACGACCGACGCGTCGACTGTGGCGCCGTCGGTTGCCGTCATGTGCGGCCACGCAGACTCGGCCGAGGCGAGGTGCGGATGACGGTAGTAGTCCTGGATGGGCACGGCCTTGATGCCTGCCGGCAGCACCAGCCGGGTTCCCGCCCTCAGCAGCGGGGCGTTGTACCGCCGCTCCACGCCGCGCACCAGGTCGTCGGTGGCCTTCCGGGCGCTGCCCGGCCGCGTCGCCTTGGCGCCCAGCGCAGGGGTGGCTGACCCGATTCCATACAGGACGGGGAGAGCGGCGAGACCGCCAAGAACGCCACGCCGACTCAGGGCTCCTCCCCCAACGCCGTCGGCGCGCTCCGCTTCCACATCCTGTTGTTTGCGTCTGATGATGGTCACTCACATTCCTCTCTTGCGGTGGTCGGAGGGCGCCGACGCTGCGCGCCGCGTGGTCCGGCCATTGGTGATGTCGTTCCGCGGGAACCTAGACACCGGCAGCGGCCCCGCCCCGACCACTGGCACCCAAGCTCCATAGGTCGACCTCCCTGATCGCGACGACCGAGGTCTGCGCCGTCGGGCGATCTGCCCGAGGAGGCTCGCCGCGCTGGAGTGGTTGGACATGAGTGGTTCCTCCGGATATGGAGAGCAGCCGCACGGCGGCATGCGCGTAGGCGCGTACGCGCCAGGTCCACCACGCAGCCTCGCGTCCTAAGTGGCCGTTCGCGCCGGGGGAATGCCCGGGTCTGCCGCCGGTCCGCCACTGGTCTCTAGCCCGGGGCGAGCGAATCAGGCACCGACCGGCGTATTGATCGGGGCCTCGGCCGCGCAGCGAGGCGGGACTATCGCTTGTGGAGCCGACTCCGTCGGCACCGCAGCTGAACCCTGGGAGTCGCTGGCATTCGAGTACTCTGGTCACTCGCCCAAGGCGGCATCGTGATCAATGACTGGAAGCAGGATTTCCGGCCACTGGCTTACCCGTTGGCGACTCGAAGCGTCCTTAGCGGCGAACGCGACGCAGTGATCGATGTCACCCGAACAAACCTGCGCATTAGCTCGCGAATGAGCATCCCGGCGCTCAACTCAGTCGGAATCCCCGTGCTCCGGACTTCCCCGGAGGCGACCGTGGACGGGTGGCCGACGAGCCCGGGCAAAGCACCGGGCTTCAGCAAAGCCGTCGTCTGACCGGGGTTGGATGTTGACGCGCCGACGGCAGCACGCAGATCCGACAGCGCTCGCGCGGTATAGATCGCATGCAGGACAACATCCTCGGTTCTCGCCGCCGGGCTCAGCGAGTCCGCGGCGTTCTCCATGAGAGACCCGCAGGGATCGGATCGCGTTCTCGGCGTCCACGTAGCGGCTGTGGCTGGCCCAGGGGCCACGCTCGTCGCGATCCTGACCGTGATGCCAGCCGTTGATATCGGACCCAGCACAGTCCGCATCCCCGATCGCCTCGGCGAGGCTACCCAACACAACAGATTCTGACCTGCCCCGGCTAATGGGAGTGCCGCAAAGAGCTGTCGACTGCGAGTGTCCCGGAGCTGGAGTCCCCCGAGCGACCTGGGAAGACGCAGACATCAAGTTCAAGCCACGCACCCGCAGCGGCTGTCAACCACGCGTGGCTCTACTGTGGCGCGCCGTCGTATCCATGTGTCGGCGCCGGCTGCGAATGCTGCACCAACGGTCCATTCGAGCTTGCGGATCTGGTTACCTCCCCGCCCCAACCCATTGAGGCTGTTCCGTTTGAGCCAGAGGTCTCCGGGCTGCAGACAGAGCGCCGCCACCACGCAAGCCGCCGGCTCAGGGGTCGGCCAGGTGCCGAGGAATCGCATGTGGCCACCCAGCGTCACCGTCGTTCGAGAGCTCGTTGCCAATCATGCTGTCGAGCCGGTCCTACCGCTAGGCAGATCCGGTGCATCAGCTCCGGGCGACCCGACCCGGGTGGGGGGCGACGAACCGACCCACCGTGTTCGTCTTCGGCCCGGCCACGGCGGCAACGGGCTGTGTGCGTGGGCACGGAGGCTGCGGGTCACGGGCGCAGGCGACGATGTTTGCGGTTAAGACGGCGGTTCGGCTCATACTGATTGTCGTGCGGGCCAGTGGCATAGTTCGTGAGACTCAATGTCAGCCTGGCTGTGTGCGGCCACCAGCTCCTTTTCGGAGGCTTCTTGCTTTACCGAACGAATGACGGTCAGGCCCGGCTTTACGGCAGGCGCAGCGAGTGTATGACCCTTGACGGTTTGGTTGCCGCCGCGCGCGCCGGGCGGAGTGAAGTACTCGTGGTGCGAGGCGAGGCCGGGATCGGGAAGACAGCGTTGCTCGACTATCTCGAGTCGAGCGCCGGTGATTGCCGCATCGCGCGGTCGGCTGGTGCTGAGGCGGAGATGGAGCTCGCCTTCGCCGGACTGCATCAGATCTGCAGTCCGTTCCTGGATCGACTTGGCCGCCTGCCACATCCGCAACGCATCGCACTCAGCACCGCGTTCGGGCTCGTCGGCGGGGGCGCGCCGGATCGTTTCCTGGTCGGGCTTGGGGTGCTCGACTTATTGGCGGACCGTGCTGACGAGCGGCCGCTGATCTGCGTGATCGACGACGCGCAATGGCTTGATCGTGTATCCGCACAGACGCTTGCCTTCGTGGCACGTCGGCTGGTGGCAGAGCGGATCGTTCTCGTGGTGGCGCTACGGGAGCCAAGCGATGAGCACGACTTCGATGGCCTGCCCGAGCTCACGATACGCGGCCTGGGCGAAGTGGACGCGGGTCAGCTGCTGGACTCGGTGGTCAAGGGGCCGATGGATCCGCGCGTCCGAAACCGGATCATCGCCGAGACGCGCGGCAACCCACTTGCTCTGCTCGAGATGCCACGTGCCTGGACGACTGCAGAGCTTGCGGACGGATTCGAGCGGCCGGACCGGTTGATCAGCAGAATCGAGGAAGCCTTCATCCGTCGACTGTCGACGCTGCCGGAGGACACCCAGCGCCTGCTCGTAGTAGCTGCCGCGGAACCGCTCGGCGACGCAACGCTGCTGTGGCGGGCCGCCGGCCTTATGGGGCTCGGTCCCAACGCTGCAGACGCGGCCGAGGCGGCGGGACTGATCCAGTTCGGCGCCCGAATTCGCTTCCGGCATCCGTTGGTGCGTGCCGCCGCGTATCGCTCGGCATCCACCGAGGTACGGCAGGCAGCACACCAGGCGCTGGCGGAAGCGACCGACGCCGACGTCGACCCGGACAGGCGTGCATGGCACCGCGCGCACGCAACCCTGTGGCCCGATGAGGAGATCGCAGCTGAACTCGAACAGTCTGCCGCGCGAGCGCAATCTCGCGGTGGCCTGCTCGCGGCCTCCGCTCTGCTGGAACGGGCGGCACGCCTCACACCCGATTCCTCCCGGCGCGCTGAACGCGAGCTTGCCGCGGCCTGGCGCAAACGCGGTGGTGGGGCTCTGGATGCGGCTCTCGCGCTCCTCGCTGCGGTCGAGGCCGGCCCGGTCGATGAGTTGCGGGCAGCCAAGGTCGAACGCCTGCGGGGAGAGATCGCGCTCGATCAGCGGCGCGCTACCGACGCGGTTGCGAGTACTCGTCGACGCCGCCCAGCATCTTGAGCCGCTCGATGGCGATTTGGCGCGGGAGACATATTTGGAAGCGCTCGGTGCTGCAATCTTTTCCAGCACGACGGACGAAGTCGCGAGTGCCGTCGCGGTGGCCGCGCGGACCGCAGCCCCGACCGGTGGGGAGGCTCGAGTCATTGATCTGATTCTCGACGCATTGGCCACCCGGTTACGAGATGGCCACGCCGCGGCTGTGCCGTCGCTCGCCCGCGCGCTGACGAAGGTGCGGAGCATCGACTACGGCGTCGACGACGTAGGCCGGTTGCTCGGGCTGGTCGGCAACCCGTTCGCTGGATACGTCGCCACTGAGTTGTGGGACTTCGACGCAGGACGCACGGTGGCCGAGTTGCTGGTCCAGCGAGCTCGTGACGCGGGCGCGCTCGTCCAGTTGCAATTTGCGGCGAACGAGCTAGCGGTCAACGAAATGCTGGCCGGGCGGTTGAGCGATGCCGCCGCGCTGGTCGAGGAGGACCGAATGGTCTTCGAGATCACCGGTAATCCGTCCGTCGGCTACGCCGCGATGCTGCTGGCAGCGTTACGCAGCACCGAAGCGGCATCGCGGCTGATTACCGCGGCTCGAGACCAAACGTTGGCGTTGGGCGAGGGGCGCATCGTGAACTTTGCCGGTTACGCCATCGCCGTGTTGAACAACGGCCTTGGGCGACACGACATCGCGGTGCGGGCCGCGCGCGAGGTCTTCGATCGCGATGTCGTAGCCGGCTACCAGATGATGGCGATCGCCGAGCTGGCTGAGGCGGCCTCGCATACAGGAGACACCGACCTGGTTGTGGTTGCCCTGCAGCGGATGTCGGAACGTGCTCGGGCCACGCCAACAGACTGGGCGTTGGGGATCGAAGGCCGGCTCCGTGCGCTGCTGGATGGTGAAATGGCAGACTCGTCATTCCGCGAGTCGATCCAGCACCTGGACCGAGCGGGACTTCGTCTGGAGGTGGCACGGGGCCACCTGCTGTATGGCGAGTGGCTGCGCCGCACTGGTGCTCGGATCAAGGCACGTGAGCAGCTAGGCGTCGCTCACGACTTGCTGTCCACGATGGGGGCTACTGCCTTTGCCGAACGAGCTCGGCGAGAACTCGCCCTGGTCGGTGGCAGATCGCGCAAACTGAGTGTCGAGGCCGTCGAGGGCCTGACCACGCAGGAGTTCCACATTGCCCGGCTCGCCAAAGATGGCCTGTCCAACGTGGAGATAGGTACTCGACTCTTCCTCAGTCACCGCACCGTCGAGTGGCACCTTGGAAAGGTGTTCACCAAGCTTGGCGTCAGTTCGCGCAAGGAACTGCGAAATGAGGCACTTGACTTCGCCCCCGGTCAGCGGTCCCAGGGTAGGGTTGCGCCTCGGACAATTCGTTGACGCAACAACATGTGACTGAGTCTGCTCCGGGAGTGCTGCGCCCGCGGGTCAGTTGGGTAGTGACGAGCGGTGTGACAGCTCCCAACTTGCGGAATCGGAAGGTCAGTGCCTGGCGCTCTGACCGCCGTCGCTATGCAGGATCTCGCCGTGACGAACAGGACGTTCTCCAGATAGAGCACACTGTCGACGAAGTCGCTGATGGTGCCACGCGGGCCATGGGTGCAGCACGTTTAGGCGACGAATGATTCTGGCGCGTGCGTACGGGTCTGGAGGATGTTTTGAGCGACGGCGTTGACGCGCAGGCCCGACGGTGAAGTCGATGAAGATGCGCCGGATGATCACGCCTCCGCATTCGATGAAGGCGATGACGCCCGCCAGCGGCGATTACACGCGCATTGCGCATAATGCGCCATCAGATCGGCGGGGCCGACGCCGCTCGGGTCGCCACCGTGGAGTGCAAGGCGGCGGTGACTGGCGCGCTCAAGAACGCCCTCGACTGGATCTCCCGGCCGATCGCCGCCAACGTCCTGCGTAACAAGCCCGTCGCCGTCATTGGCGCCTCGATCGGGCTTCTTCGGCGCCACCTGGGCGCCAATCCGATCCTGCGGAAGGTCCTTCAGACCATCGGCGCCGACGTCGTCGACCGCGAGCTTGTACTATCGCAAGTCGACCTCTAAGCCCATCGACCTGCACAGGGCAAGCGACGTGCTCGGTGGCTCCTTTTTAATTTGTCGCTGCTTCGACGATGGCGATGTCCTGCTGCGTCGTTCCGCCGCTGACTCCGACGCCGGCGATCACCTGGCCGTCGCTGGTGATCGGCACGCCGCCGCCCATCGCGGAGTATCGACCGCCGGAGACGGCCAGGAGTGGATAGAGTTCCGCGCCTGGTTGTACGAGGGGGACGAGGTCGGCGGTGCGCACGCGGACGAGGGCGGACGTGTAGGCCTTTCGCTCGGCGAGCTCCGTGACGATCTCTCGCATCTGCGAAACGAATTCCGGACCCATCAGGTTCAGCGGCGGATTGTCGAGCACCACCCGACCGTATGAAGATGTAACCCGATCGAGCCTGACTTGCGGAACCTTCATTGCTGAGTTCATGACGCTCCTGCTCCTACCGTTGAGGGTGCCGATGTGACTCGTAACGATGCCGCAGCGGCGCGCCCGGTCGCGCCGCTGCGAAGCCCGGGTTAGGTCTCCCTGATCTGCCGTCCACCGTTGTGTCAATCCGGAAAGGAGGACGAGGCCACCGAGGTCACGGACACGAGGGCCCGTCGGCGTCCGCGCGGTCTGCCAGTCCGCGGAGGTAGGCGTAGATCACCTCCTCGTAGCGCTCGATCGAGGAGAGCTCGGCCGAGTTGTTGATGGGACGCCAGACCTCGCGCACGTGCTTCGACGCGGGTGCCGGTTGGGCGAGTCGTCGCAGCAGCCGGCCATGCCGCACTCCATGCACATGCGCAGATGTACCCAGCGCGAGCCGATCTTCAGGCACTCCTTGCAGCCGACAACCGGGTCGGAGAGACGCCGGCTTCCTACCCAGTGGCGACGATGTGCCAGATCGACCCGAACGTCTTGATCTGGTCGCCAGTGGCCTGCGTCGCGTTCTTGGATGCCAGGTCGGGGGTGAAGTAGTAGAGCGGCTGACCGTTCAGGGTCAGCTGAAGCACACCATGGTTGCTGAATGTGCCGAGCTTGCCGCTGATCCCACTTTGCTTGCTGATGTCGTTGCTCGAGCTCACCGACACCGGCGGCCAGAACCCCCAGCAGTTGGTTTTGGCGCTTGCCGTTTTCTGGCAAATGATGTGCCGGGTGGTTTCACCCTGGAATGTGTAGACCGGGTATCCCGCAGGACCTACAGCGACGGACTCAGTCGTGTCCACGGGCTTGACCCTGAACGCCTTCGTGGGCGTATTCGTGACGTGCACGCCCGTCCCAATGGTCACCGTCGTGCCCACCGTGACTGAACTCCCGGACCCGCTGCTGGCGGCCTGTGTCTGCGCCTTCGCGGCGTGCGCGTTTGTGCTGCCGCCGCTTCCGCAGGCCGCGATCGCCAACGAGCTCAAGGCGACCAAAACGATGCCGTACGTTGCCTTGCAAGATCTGGTCCGAAACATCTGTTGCTCCTGTCATTGGTTAGGTGTCGTGATCGGCAGGACATACAACGGGGGGTTATTCGAGTCACATCAACGACTCGCCTCGAAGCTCCGCTCCGTGATGGCCTTTACCGGTGCGTGGTACGAATGTTGCGCGATGCGCGCACCGGTCGCGCCCGCGTAATGCCCTGGTCAGATGACGCGTCCGTCCCCCGGTTACGGCGTGGACGTGGTGACTGGGCGGCGGGTCGCACCGTGCGCGCACGAGCCGATCCCGTGCACGGTCACGTCGGATCGCGCTGCGGCTGGACAGGATTCGGCGGCATCGACGCGGCAACGCTGAGGACGGCAGGGCCGACTCCGGCGGACACCCACCGATCTGCGTCCGCGGTCGGACACTCGATCGTCGGCGCTGGAACGCGCCGCGCTACCGCGCCCCGGTACCGCAGACCAGCCGCGACCCACGCTCGTCGCGCCGCGCACCATCGGTAGGGCCGGCGAGGTCAGCGAGGTCGTCGACGGATCCGCTATTCGAAATGCCACAGTCGCCACCGGCGAGTCATTGGACATCGACGGTGGTCAGGCTGTGGGGCGCCGAGAGCGGGCCCTCGGATTAGACGAGTGTCGGGTTGACGGCAGCGTCGAAGATCGTCCGCTCGGGCGGCGCAACCAACGCCTCCGGCAGCATTGCCATGACCGTATGCACCTGCGGAAGTGACTCCTGTCGTTCGAGAGCGGCGCCGTCCTCATAGATCGCGGTCGCGATGAAGGTATCCGGGTCGCGCAGGACGCGGGCGATGTCGAACTCGACAACGCCCTCCGTGGCTCGCGCCGGGGTGATGATCTCGGCAAGTGCGGCCATCAGTTCGTCGCTCTTGCCGGGCTTGGAATGGATCTTGAATCGAAGAATGATCATTGCTCCTCCAGCGGCTGAGACGGCTTTGGAGCACACGATGCGCTTCTGGCACGGGCAACGCGCCCGGGGAACTCCCTGGTGACCTCCACGGGCCTCTCACGCAGGATCGGGTGCTTCGGTCGGCAGCGCGCAGACACGGGCATCTGACCAGGGCAACCCACGGGCGCGATGCCCGGCATGCGCCGTGCAGGCTGCAATGCGGAGTCATCCAGTCCTTCGCAAGCGAAAGTAGGTTCACATGTCCAAGCCAACAGTCGTTCTCGTTCACGGTGCTTTCGGAGATGCGTCGAGTTGGCGCCCCGTGTTCGAGCATCTCGACAGCGAGGAGTACACGATCCTCGCGGCGGCGATTCCCCTTCGCGGGGTCGCGAGCGACGCTTCCTATCTCGGAGCGGTCATCGACCAGCTCGACGGGCCTGTCGTGCTCGTGGGCCATTCATACAGCGGTTGCGTGATCACGGTCGCCGGCGCGTCGGACAAGGTCGCCGGGCTGGTGTATGTGGCCGGATTCGTGCCCGACGAGGGCGAGTCGATCGCCGACCTGCAGGCGCGCTTTCCGTCGCTTGCGATGGGCAACTTCCTCCAGCCAAGGCCGTTGCCCGATGGGGGTGTCGAGCTGTCGGTCGACCCACAGCGCTTCCACGACATCTTCTGCGCCGACGTGCCCGACGCCGAGGCGGCGTTCATGGCGCACGCACAGCGTCCGCTCCTGGCCACGGCGTTCGAGGAGCCGGCCGCCGCGGCTGCGTGGCGCGCGAAGCCGTCCTGGGGCGTGTTCGGCACGGGAGACCAGCCGATCGCTCCCCAGCTGCACCGGTTCTCGTACGAGCGCGCCGGCTCCACGGTGACGGAGGTCGAAGGCGCCTCCCACTTCGTGATGCTGTCAAAGCCAGGCGTCGTCGCAGGGGTCATTCGTGAGGCTGTTAAGGCGTGCTCGGCGAACCTGGTCGCCTGATGCCGCCGGTGTCGCGTGGGTTCCGTGGCCGCCGCAGCGAAGACGTCGAGGCCGGGCGAGTGCCGCCGGGCAACTACCTCACGGCCGATTTCCCGGTCCTCTCGGCCGGGCCGACCCCGCACAACCCGATCGAGTCGTGGTGATTCGACATCCGGGGCGAGGTCGACGAGCCCAAGTCGTGGACGTGGGAGCAGTTCACGTCCTTGCCGAGCGAGCGCGTCACCGTCGACATCCACTGCGTGACGAAATGGTCAAAGCTCGACACGTCATGGACTGGCGTATCGCTTGACACGCTCCTCGGTGATATCGACACCAGCGCCGAGCACGTCCTCGCGTTCAGCGACGGCGGCTACACCACAAACATCCCGCTCGACGACGTCCGTCACGGCAAAGCGTGGGTGGCATACGAATACGGCGGCAAGTCGCTCGAGCCGGAGCACGGCGGGCCGGCGCGGCTGCTCGTCCCCCATCTCTACTTCTGGAAGAGCGCGAAATGGGTGCGCGGGATCGAGCTTCGCCACGAGGACACACCCGGGTTCTGGGAGGGCTACGGGTATCACAACTATGGAGACCCATGGAAAGAACAGCGGTACGTCGGCGACTGAGCAGCCCGCGTCTTGCGTGGCAGCTGGCCCGCGTGGTCGAGGTCGTCAGGGAGACCCCACGCACGACGAGCATCGTGCTCGACCCCGCCGACTGGCCGGGTCACCTTGCAGGCCAGCACGTGGACGTACGGCTCACCGCCGAGGACGGGTACCAAGCGCAGCGCAGCTACTCGATCGCGTCCGCGCCGGAAGACGAGCACCTCCTCCTCACCGTTGAACGGCTCGACGAGGGCGAGGTGTCGCCGTACCTCACGGACACGCTCCAGCCCGGAGACGAGCTCGAGTTGCGCGGACCGATCGGCGGCTACTTCGTCTGGCGGGAGCCGCTCGGCGGCCCGCTCCTGCTGGTCGGCGGCGGCTCCGGCGTCGTCCCGCTGCGGGCGATGCTCCGCCACCACCGCGAGAGTGGAAGCGGTGTTCTTGCGCGGCTCCTGTACTCGGCGCGTACGCGGGATGATCTCATCTATCGTGCGGAACTGGACGGCTTCGACACGACGATCACGTTGACGCGCGAGCAGCCGCAGGGGTGGACCGGCCATTCCGGGCGCGTCGACCGCGACTTGCTGGCGGAGGTCGCCTGGCCGCCGGCGGAGAGCCCGCTCGTCTACGTGTGCGGCCCGACAGGATTCGTCGAGGCCGTGGCCGACACGCTCCTGGCGCTCGGGCACGACCCAACTCGCATCCGAACGGAGAGGTTCGGTCCGACATGAGCGCCGCCGTCTGCTCCCACCTCGACAGGATCGAGTTCACGGAGCTGCCTGCTCCGATCGAGGGCGTGTACGGAGTGCCTGAAGATCGGCAGCCGCTGGGTGCACATGCGCATGTGCACGGAGTGCGGAACGATCGGTTGCTGCGACGACTCATCCAACAGGCACGCGTCGAAGCGCGCCCACGAGGTCTCGCACCGGATCATCGGGTCGGCCGAGCCGGGCGAGGACTGGAGCTGGTGCTACATCGACAACCACGCGTTCGTACCGGGATGATCGCGCTCGACGGCAACGCGATCGCCGGTGAGCTTCTCGAGGCCGTCGGCGTCGACCTCACTGCAGCGACGTGCGTGCGCGCGGCCTGCCGCATGTCGTCGGTCGTCGCCTCGGCGATCGTCTACATGCGCGGCGCAGGGCGTGTCGCGCGCTGCCGCGGGTGTACGAAGCCGCTCCCGGTACTTGTGACGATCCGCGCCGTCACGTGCGTCGACCTGCACGGGATCGCCGGATTCGAGATGAAGATCTGATCGACGAGCCGCAAATGACCTGGGAGATCAGGACAGGCCTAGGCCGGCACGGGCACGCGGGAGTTGACGGCAGTGGATGGCTGTGGGAGATCAGCCGCGGTGGTCAGGTTGCGCGCGTGACGATCGAGATAAGCGCCGCGGTTTGGTCATCCGATCCGCTGGATCTGCACGACGACACTCGCCGCGCGCTCGAGACGGACGGAAGGACGGAGCTCCTGAAAGTGCTTGGCCACGACAACCCACCGCGCGTCATTCGATGCGACTCGACCGGCTGCACGTATTCCTCGGCCGCGAAATAGCGGTTGATCGCCGCGGTGCGCCCAATCGGAGGCTCGCTCCTGCCCGAGACGATCGTCGTTGTTTTTTTTTTTTTTTTTTTTTTTTTTTTTTTTTTTTTTTTTTTTTTTTTTTTTTTTTTTTTTTTTTTTTTTTTTTTTTTTTTTTTTTTTTTTTTTTTTTTTTTTTTTTGCTATGTCCGCCATCGTCGATCGATGAACGCCAATCGCGCGCTTGAGAGCGACGACAGTCACGTCACGGAACACCATGAGCTATCATCACGCGCCGGGGGGGCCACCTGCAGTTGGTTGTCGTGTTCGAACCGATCGAGTTCATTGAATTCGGATTGGACGACCTCGCTGTCAACGCCGGTCGGCCGCATCGCGTGACTACGGCGCACCGAGGAGGAGCGTGGCCGTGCTGCTACCCGGGCTCGCCCGGCCTCGAACGCAGGTCGGCCTCCCTTGGCGAGTAGTGCATTGCCCGGTCGCCGGTATCCCAGTTCTCCCTGAGGCCCGGCGCGCTCAGGTCCCAGTCAGGGCGGATATCACGTGTTATGTCGCGCAGATCGCGACACAGGTCGTCAATGGACGGGCGACCCCAGTACCAATAGCCGTTGTAGACGGTGTGGACGACGAGGCCTGGCTTGAGCACGAGCGTGTGCGGAATCATCGGGTCGTTGTCGGGGTCGGTGTATTCCTGGATGTCGAGTTCCCTTTGAACCTTGCGGCCGGCGTCGGAGAGGAAGGTCCACTGGGCCCCAACGGACGCGCGGAAGTCGTTGATCGTGAAGACGTTATCGGTCGCAATGGTGACGATCTGGGTGTAGCCAGCGGCTATCTGCGGGTAGAAGGCTGCCAGTTGTAGATGTTGCTGGTGGTCCTTCGGGCAGAAGTGACCACGCGAGAGCACGAGAATCATTGGGTCGTCGCGCTGCACGTCGCTGAGTCGACGCCTCGTATTTGTGTGGTCGGTCAGCTCGTAGTCGGGAAAGATCCCGCCGGGTGCGATGTCTGCGCGCACGGTTAGTTCCTCACTCGATGTCGCGCCCACCCGATGCAGGGCGCGTTTCCAGTCTCGATTGAACGCTCGCGGTATCGGCCGCGTCCGCCACACCGGGGCGCTCCGACCGCCTCTGCACAGCCAAATGCTCCCCTTCAAAGGCGGGCAAGCCGAACGTGTCGATCACGGCGGATCCGGCAGCAAAGTGATCGGGATCTATCACAATTGAGTCGCGCAGACGTCTCCACCGACTGCTCCTATGTTTGGCCATCCCACAGACTCCCTGCTGCGTCGAAGGGATTACGCGTCGACAGTTCGGTTGCCCAGCTTGCAAGTGTGGCCATCCTCGTGAGGCGGGTTATCAGCAACTTGCCACTGCCTACGATCGCGCTGCGGGTGGCCTTATCGCGCCCGTGGAAGTCCCCGGTCGGCCGAGGGCGCGCGACGTGGCAAGACAGATTGCGTTGTTCGCCGACGGTGTCGTGATCACGCAGCAAGGCCCGCCGGTGTTCCGACTTCGCGAGAACGTCACGCTCACCACAAGTGAGCCGGACCTCGCCTGGCCGAACTCGCTGCAGATCAGGGGTCGGGCACGGTCCACGTCTCGACCGGCCAGGTCGACCTGAAGCGGTACGCGGTCTGACTTGGTCGTGCGCGGAGACCGCCCAGTCGGTCACGGTGTGCGCCGCCATGCCGTTGCGTGCGGATTCGACCTTCCAGACTGATCCGAAGAGCAATAACCGGTTCCTCCGGTTTGTGCATGTACATCACGGTCCGCTCAGCGTTTCGCTCGCCGCCGTCGAGGGCCCTGATCAGGGGGTCTTGTTGTGGCGTGTCGCCACGGCCTATACTTTTGGGTGGTTTCAGATCGGAAGGCGGCGTTGTTTCTCGGACGACGCGCCGAATGTGACGCGATCGACGGCATGCTGGCCGCTGCGCGCAACCAGCACAGTGCCACATTGGTCATCCGCGGCGAGGCCGGGATGGGAAAATCCGCACTGCTCGATTACGCAGTCCGATCGGGATCCGATCTCAAACTTGTGCGAACAGCCGGTGTCGAGTCGGAGTCCGAGCTTGCGTTTGCCGCCCTGCATCAGCTATGCCGGCCGATGCTCGACCTCATTGACCGGCTACCCGGCCCGCAGCGCGGCGCGCTTATGGTCGCGTTCGGTCTGGAGGACGGGCCGGCGCCAGATCGACTCCTGGTAGCACTCGCGGCGCTCGGCCTGCTGGCGGAAACAGCCGAGGAGCAGCCGCTGCTATGTGTCGTGGACGACGCGCACTGGCTCGATCAGGCGTCGGCGCAGGCGCTTGGCTTCGTCGGGCGCAGGCTGCTCGCAGAGCCGATCGCGTTGATATTCGTCGCACGAGCTTCCGTCAGCGGTCCTGACCACCTTGCCGGATTGCCCGAACTATGGCTGCGTGGTCTCGACGACGAGCACGCCAAGGTCATACTCGCATCGGCGACGCCCGGTCTGCTTGACGAGCGGGTCCGGAATCGGATCATCGAAGAGACCCGTGGCAGTCCGCTGGCGTTGCTCGAGCTCGGCAAAGCGCTGGGAGCGGCCGAACTCGCCGGCGGGTTCGGGATCCCCATCGCCGGGGATCTGCCTACCTGGATCGAGACCGAGTACGTGGAGCGTTGGAGCCAGCTTCCGGAAGAGGCTCAACGCCTGATTCTGATCGCTGCAGCCGAACCGACGGGTGACTCGAGCCTGGTCCTGCGCGCGGCCCAGGTGCTCGGCATCGACATCAGCGCGGTGCGGGCGGCGAGCGAGAGCGGTCTGCTCGAGATGGGTGCGACTGCGCGCTTCCGCCATCCACTCGTCCGATCCGCGGTTTATCGAGCCGCGGCCCCGGAGGTCCTCAGAGCCGTGCACCAGGCGCTCGCAGCCGCCACCGACCAGAGCGCCGACCCCGACCGTCGCGCCTGGCACCGCGCGCACGCAGCGAGCGGCCCGGATGAAGCGGTGGCGACCGAGCTCATCCACTCCGCGAGCCGGGCGCTCTGCCGAGGCGGCGTCGCAGCCGCGTCGGCTTTCTGGGAGCGGGCGGTCGCGCTGACCCCAGACCCCGAGCAGCGCGCTACCAGGGCGCTCGATGCGGCCGAGGCGAAGTACGCCGCCGGTGACTTCGAGGCCACACAAAGGCTGCTGTCTGCTGCTCAGATCGGACCGCCCGATGCGCTGCGCGATGCCGCCGTGGAGAGAATGCGCGCGCAGATCGCATTCGCGCTGAGGAGGGGCAGCGACGCGCCGCTTCTCCTGCTCCGTGCCGCCCAGCGACTCGAAGCCCTCGACGCGGACGCGGCAAGGCAGGCTTACCTTGAAGCCCTGGTTGCTTCCGTCTATGCCGGCCGACTCGCCAACGAGGCAGACATCGCAGCGGTCGCATTTGCAGCAACGACTGCCCCGCCCGGACCGGATCCGGCTGCGCACCCGGAATTGCTGACTCGAGGGCTCGCAACGCGGCTAACAGAGGGGTATGCAGCAGCGGCGCCGATGCTCAAAGAGGCACTTCGCCTGTATCGAGCGCTGCCACAGCAGCTGGACTGGATGTGGGTGTCCTACAACCTGGTCGCCATGGACCTGTGGGACGACGAGGCTTGCTTCCAGCTGGCCTCCAGACAACTCCGCCTGGCCCGTGAGAGTGGCACGCTTAGCTGGCTTCCGTTCGCCCTCGACTACCTCGCCGAGCACCTTATCCAGGCGGGCGAGCTCGTACAGGCGAGCGCGTTACTGAGCGAGAGCGAGCACATCGACCCGGGGACGCGAGCCGCGACATTGCCCTATATCTCGCTCATCCTTGCCGCCTGGCACGGAGACGCACCGAGCGTCGCCAAGATCAGCAAGGTGATGGTAGACGCGGCGTCGCTGCGGGGCGAAGGCGCCGCGCTGACCTACGTGGACTACGCGCAAGCCGTCCTCTACAACGGCCTCGGCACATACGAACGAGCCGCCGAAGCAGCCAAGAGGGCCAGCGACGTTAACGAGCTCGTTATCTCGCCCTGGGCGCTGCCCGAGTTGGTCGAAGCGGCCGCTCGAAGCGGCGAAACCGAGATCGCCGCAGCTGCGCTCGACCGGCTTGTTGAGGTCGCGCTCGCCACCGGCACCGACTGCGCCGTAGGGTCCGAGAAGCGATCACGTGCACTGCTGAGTGAAGGCGAATCGGCCGACGGCTGTTACCAATCCGCGATCGAACTGCTGGGCCGCAGCCGCACCCGGACAGCGTTGGCCCGCACTCACCTGACGTACGGTGAGTGGCTGCGCCGAGAGAACCGCCGCGTCGACGCTCGACAACAGTTACGCATCGCATACGACATGCTCACCGCCATGGGTATCCAGGGCTTCGCCGGACGAGCCCGGCGAGAGCTGCTGGCCACGGGCGAGACCGTTCGCAAGCGCACTCTCGACACCGTCAACCAGCTCACCCCTCAAGAGGCCGAGATCGCCCGACTCGTACGGGACGGATACTCCAATCCCGAGATCGGCGCCCAGCTGTTCATCAGCGCACGCACGGTCGAGTGGCATCTGAGCAAAGTGTTCGCCAAAGTCGGGGTCAGCTCGCGGCGGGAGCTCCGTAGGACGCTGCCCGACCCGGAGCCGATTGCATCGCGTGCGTAGATGCCGTCGGCCAGTTCCTGTCGGGGTAGTAGAAGGCGACCCACGTGCGCTCGCGTCCTGGAAGTCGTGTTTGGATCTCTTGGAGCGGCCAGCCGTTGCCGTCCGGGTCCTTGAATAAGATCCACTTGAAGTAGGAGCTACCGTTCGGATCCCGGGCCAGATATTCACGATGAGCATCAGATCCTGCACGGAGCCGGGGTTCGGCAATGGCGACGCCCGTGGCGAAGGTGTCTAGACACCCGCCGGTCCAGCACCGAGGACTTGATCGCTTCCAGCGGTTGGCATGGCGTCGACCCCGAGACGGTCTGGCAGATGCCGACTGTCTTCATCGGCAGTGCCGACCAGATCCGGAGGATCTGGCCGCTCGACGCGAACGCCACGGTCTCAGCTACCTCATCGCTTCCGACAACAATCTGACCACCCTTACCAAGATCATCGCCACACCCATGACCAGGCCGAGCCGAGCCGAGGTATCCGCTCACACCAACCAACGCCGGGACTGTCCACTTCCGACACTGACGATCCTCTCCGCAGGACGAACCGTCCCAGCCTGTCGGATCACGGCCCAACCCACAAAGTCGCGGACACTCCCCAACCTGTACTAGCCCTCACCACGGAGGGGCGTGATTTACAACGACAGATCACCGCGGTGCTAAACCAGCCCGATATAGCGACGCCGCCACAGCTCACACCTGACCGGGCGTCGGCCTCAAAGGCAGGGACCGCCTTTCAACGCGCCCGGCGCAGGAAGTCGACGACCAGGTCTGTCGTCGCCTGCGGCTGCTCTTCCGTGATCCAGTGCCCGCAATCCGGGATGATCGCATCTTCGACGTTATCGGCGACACACCGGATCACCGCGCCGATCATCGGGCCGAATGTAGCTTCGCCACCGAAGGCCAAGACCGGCATCTGAAGCTTGCCCTGCGCAAGGAACGTCCTGTTGTCGGCCGCATCCTGGCTGAACGCCAGGAACTGGGCAAAGCTCGCTCGCATTGCGCCGGGTTGCGCATAGAGCGCCGCATAATGCTGGCGCTTCGCTTCATCAAACCGCTTCGGGTCCCGGGAAAGTTCGTTCCAGAAGCGGTCGAGATAGATGCGCTCGCGGCCGGCGACCAGGCGCTCCATGTCCTGACCACCGAAGCCAAAGTGCCACATGGCCGGATCCTGTGTGATCTGATCCCAGGGTCCGACGCCGGGCAGCGGCGCATCGATCGCCACCCATCGGCTCACGCGCTCGGGGTGGGTGGCGGCAACTGCGAAGCCGACCATGATGCCGATGTCGTGCGTCACCAATTCGGCCGTACGCACACCCAGGGCGTCCAGGACGCCCACCACGTCCGCCGCCTGATTCTTCTTGTCGTAGCCGCCATCAGGCTTCGACGAGAGGCCCAACCCACGCAGGTCGGGCGCGACAACCATGTGGTCTTCGATGAGTGCGCTCGCCAGATGACCCCACATGTCGCCCGTTGTGCCGAAGCCGTGCAGCATGACGACCGCCGGACCATGCCCGCCGACGCGTACGTGGATCTTGGCGCCGTTGGTTTCGATCTCACGCGACTGCATACCGGCCGGGAAGGGGTAGATGCCATCCTGATGTCTGTTGTCGTTCATCGATTTACTCCGGGTTTGAAGGGAATATGGCTCCGACGGCGAGGACGGCCGCGGAATAGAGCTGCGATTAGGCATGGAAGCCCCGCCTGGACAGCAGAGCTCCGATCTACATGACGTTGCTCTAGCCGGCCACCGCACCTCGCTCTGGGCACCACTCTCGCCCTTCCGGGCGAACCATCGCGCCCGTGGAACACCCTGGCCCGGCACACTGGAACCGCGGCCATGGGAGCAGGAACGGCTGCGTTATCCAGGCGGCACCTGTGCGGTACGGGCGGGCCTAACGAACTCGTCGAGGCCGTCTTCCCAGAGCGCGGCCAGGGCGCGTTCGACCTCCCGGGTGATCTTGCCGCGGGCGTCATCAACTTCACCCCCGACAAGATCACCCGGGAGATCGACTGCTGGGACGGCCGGCACTTCGGCCTCGCCAACCTCACGGGCCTGCGACTGCCGCCCGGCCAGTTCCCGAGCGACTACCGCGAGTCCACCGTCGGCGAGACCGCGTCCCGGTGATCCGGGCCGTCGTCCAGCGGCTGAACCAGGCGTTGGCGGCAGGTGACGCGCCGGCCGCGACGGCTCTTCGCCGCTGACGCGGTTTTCGAGGACGTTGCCGCCCACCCGCAACTGCACGCCCCCGCCGCCATCAACCTCTATCTACGCCGAGCCCTACATCTGCTGCCCTACGCCGGTACCGGGGTGGCCGTGCCGCACGTTGTTGGCAATGCGGCCGGCGGCGGGTACGAGTGGCGTGCAGCCGGAGCCGTGCCTCGCGGTGTGACCGCGCTGGAATTGGACCACGACCCGCGGATCACCCGGTTGACCGCGATCTGGGACGGGCCACTTGTCGACGACCAGAACATCGCCGACCTGCAGCGGGCGAGCATCGAGTCCTGGCTGAGCTCCACAGGGCTGCTTTTGATACCGCGTAGGTGCCGCCGAGGGCGATCCAGGAGACGATCGAGGCGTTGCGCTGACCACATTTGCATTTGGGAACAGGTCACCGCTTGCTCCCAAGCTGCTCCCGCCTGTAAGGGATCTGTGTGGCTGCGCTGTCAGCGGACACGCGATTCTCAATCTTCTTGTCAAGCGGGCGACGGCGCTCACGGAGGGGCGATCGGTGACGAGGCGCTCGATCGTCGATCACGCCGACGTGGTGCTCGAGTTCTACCGCTACCCGGCCGAGCATTAGATCCACCTGCGCATCACGAACCGAAATTCCACTTTCGCGACAGTGCGTGTACGCACCAAGGTCACCAAAGGCCCCGCGTCTCGCGCCGCCGGCCTGGCGATGGCCTACAAGTTGATCGATGGCGTGCAGACCCGATGGCGGTCGATCAACGCCCACCTCGTGGCCTTCTGCGCGCACGAACGACGTTCCACAAAGGCAAGATGCTGGAGCGGTCGGTCGGCCTTATGTCCAAGACCACGCCTGCCGGTTCATCTGCCGCCATCGAGGAGGTCGCATGACCCGTGATGGGTCTGATGCTAGTTTCGTCAAGCGATTCGTGGGGCCCGTTCTGCGGGGTTGAGTTGTCCGATGAGGTGGTAGATCTCGCGGGCTATGTAGCGTTTGAGCTCTCTTGGTCAAGTCGCTGCGGCGAGGAGTTGTTCGCTGCGGTGTCGTGAGGGGTCGTAGATGGTGTCGGTGTTCCAGCAGGTCCAGATGACGCGGATCCAGCTGCGGGCGAGGATTCGGACGGCGTGGGGGTGCCGGGCGCCGCGTGCGCGTGCGCGTCGGTAGGCGTCGCCGGCCCAGGCCGAGGAGTGTCGTGAATTGTCCGCGAAGCCGGTGATAGCGACGCGTGCTGGCTTGTTGGCGGTGTATCGGAACCCGACGGTGCGTGATTTGCCCGAGGCTCGGGTGACCGGGGCGGCACCGCACATGGCGGCCACTTGTTCGGGGTTCTCGCAGCGTTCGAGCAAGGGGCCGACCTCGGCGATCAGGGCTGCCAGGCTGACGGTGGCGACGCGTGGCAGCGTCTGCAGGAGGGGTGTCTTGGGGTGGGCGGCGAGCGCGTCGGCGATGTCGCGTTCCAGACGAGTGATTTCGGTGTTGAGCAGCCGGATCTGCGCGGTCGAACTACGCACGATCGCTTCGAGGATTGTTGGCGCGATGGGGTTCGCGCTGGCTGGGGCGGCGCGGAGCCTGCGCACGAGCTCGGCTGGGGACTTTCCGCCGCGGTAGCTGTGTCGCCGGCAGAACTGACCCATCCGGCCTTCCCCGAGAAGGGCTGCGGTCTGTGGTGTCGGGTAATCGGTCAAGAACGCGAGAGTGATCTGAGAGGTCAGCTTCTGGAACACTACGGCGGCGCCGGGCCAGTGCTCGGCCAGGATCGCCCATAGCTGGTTGGACGCCGCGGTGCGTGCCTCGACCAACGCTGTGCGTGCCCGCACCAACGCGGCGAGTTCCCGGGTCGCGCGAGCCACCGGCTCGATACGGCGCAGCCGGTGGCCATCGGTTCTGGCGTAGTCGGCAAGCATGAACGCGTCACCGAGATCTGACTTCGCACCGGCTGAGCCCCACCGCGGACGCGCTGCTTTGAAGGCGGCAGGCTCGACCATCCAGACGGGGTGGCCAGCTCCGGCGATTAACCCGACGACCAGGCCTTCTCCGCGCTCGATCGCGATCGGCACCTGCCCCACGTCGCCCCCATCGACGAGCTGCGCGAGCTCGTCGAAGACACTCCTGAGCTGGTCCTCGGTGTGCTGGATCATCCATCTCTTGACGACCGCACCATGGTCATCAATCAGGCACACGCCGTGCACGGTTGAGCCCCAGTCCCATCCACAAACACTTGTCGACCTCCCGGCCAGACATCGCCGTTGGAGCCGGGACGGCCGTCGGTTCCTCATTGTTCGGCCCTCACCGGGGCTGCTCTCTCGCGCCGATCACGCCTCCCGACAACGACGGGGGCGACCAGCTCAAACAGGCCATCCAGTGGCGAGACATCGAGGCCGTCCCCCGCCGTTCCCGGCGAACAGGCCAACCTGGCCCGCCTGGCCATAGTCATCCAATGAGACAGCGGATTATCTCTTGTTTGGATTTGCCTTGGCCGGCGCGACGGTCGAGGTAGAGGCGGGTGCATTAGCCGTTGCATGCTCGGGTCAGGGGGATGCGGTAGAGGTCGGGGCGGTCGCCGCGGTTGAGCCGGCGGCGCGCTTTGCCGGATGCTGCCTCGATGGAGCTGACGCCGCAGCGGGCGAATCGCTTGACGAAGCATACGGCCATCAGTGCCGACAGGCGCATCTACAAATCCCTTTGTGTGCCACCAGGATTAGGACTTCAGCGATCCGATTCTGTTGCCACGCAAGGGCATTCTCATTGCCGACGCCCAACCTTCAAGATCATCGGCGGATCAGGACTCAGCGATGTTGTGTAGCGGCCGCCATTCGTAGGGCACGTCGTCGGCGTCACACGCGTGCCGGCCAGGGGTTTTCACGGGCGCGAACCGACCCCCGAAGCTGCGACTCTGACGGTACCCAACCAACCAAACCGGCAAGCGGACCACTGCCCATGCGGCGCCGATTGCCAGAGCAAGGAGAAGGACGATGCCTAGGAACGTCACATGCTCATGGTGATGTTCATCGCGACCGGCGCCATCGGGGTAGGCGCTGCGGCGGGTAACCATCGCTGCGCCGCCGGCCACCCGCTGTATCCGAGCCGGGAGGGTGGGAGCACGGCCAGCACGATCAGCCTTCCCACAAATCGGGAAGTGACATCATGATGGCCGGCACCGACTATGACGCGCCACGGCGTTCCGTGGTGGAGGTTGACGAGGACAGCCTGGAGGAACTCAGGGCCCGCAGAGCCACCGTACAGTCCCGCGCGGTCGACCTCGACGAGGCCGATGAAGCCGAGGACTTCGAGTTGCCCGGCGCGGAGGTGTCCGACGAGGAACTGACCGTGTCGGTGGTACCGATGCTGGCCGACGAGTTCCGCTGCGACCGCTGCTTCCTGGTCCGCCACCGAAGCCAACTCGTGGTCCGACCCTCCGGCCAGCGGCAGTGCCGGGACTGCGCCTGACCCACCTCGGCATGACCGACGGGCGAGCCCGGAGCTACGCGCCTCGACGGGCAACGACCGTTCGACCCCGAGTCCGTGTGGGAGCGGCACGCATCGTCCGTTGGAGTTGATCCGCGTACGAGTCCGACGACTCCCTGTAGCCGTCGGTAACGCGATCGCCTCCTTGCGGCCGTCAGCGCGCACGCCAATCATCGCCAGCAGACACAGTTTCTGCTGGTCGAGCTCACTTTGATGTGTGATCCCGTCGACAACAGGTACGTAATCATGTTCAAGGTGCCTAGACATCCGAAGGTGCCCCCGGGGTTCGTATTCCCGGCCTCCGGATGAGTCCAAGGCCACGCGGGCGGTGAGAGACTGCCGTCCCGGCGCTGGTCTAGATGATCTATCCGGTGGCGGGGGTAGCGGTCTGAAGCGGAGTTGTGGTGGGGCGTGGTTGACAATCTCGTGGTAACGCAGTCCAAACCGGCCTCGGGTCGGTGGTCGGGGCAGAGCCGGCCGCGGCGGGGCATCCACACCCCGTTGCGCGAGTTTCTGCGGACCGAGACCGGCAGCGCCACGGCACTGTTCGCCGCGACCCTGGTCGCGCTCGTGTGGGCCAACATTGACGCGGCGTCGTACGAGACGGTGTGGACCACGCGATTGTCGATCGGGCTCGGTCACTGGACCCTGTCGTTGGAGCTGCGCGATTGGCTCAACCGAGGCCTGATGACGTTGTTCTTCTTTGTCGTGGGTTTGGAGGCGCGGCGCGAGTTCGATATGGGTGAGCTGCGTCAGCGGCGGCGGGTCGCGGTACCGCTGGTCGCGGGTTTCACCGGGATGCTGGTACCAGTCGCGATCTACCTAACCCTGAATCGGGGCCATTCATCGATCCACGGCTGGGGTGCGGTGATGGCAACGGACACGGCATTCGCGCTGGGAATACTGGCCCTGGTGGGACCGCGTTTCCCGGGCCGGCTGCGCTCGTTTCTCCTGACGGTCAGCGTCGTCGATGACCTGGGTTCGCTGGTGGTCATCGCGTTCGTCTACACGAAGCATCTGATGCTGGTGGCGCTGCTGGTGGCGTTCGCGATTTTCGGCCTGATCCTGCTGCTTCGCAGGGCCAGAGCAAACTTCGGTCTGGCGTACGCGGCGCTGGGAGTCGCGGCCTGGGCGGCGATGCTCGAGTCCGGTGTCGACCCGGTGGTGGTGGGCCTGGCGATGGGGCTGCTTACCTATGCGTACCCGGCCGCCCGTGGCGATCTTGAACGGGCCTCGGATCTGTTCCGGCTCTTCCGCGAACAGCCGACGCCCGAAATCGCGCGGCGGGCCGGTAGCGGCCTCGCAGCCGCGATCTCGCCGAATGAACGGTTGCAGCTGCTGTACCACCCGTGGACGAGTTACGTGATCGTCCCCCTGTTCGCGTTGTCGAACACCGGTATCGCGATCAAGGGCAGTTTCCTGGCGACCGCATACACCTCTCCGATCACGCTCGGGATCACGATCGCCTACGTGGTCGGCAAGCCGATCGGCATCCTCGGCGGCTCGTGGCTGCTGTCGGTGCTCAGCCGCGGCCGGCTACGTCCACCGGTCGGCTGGGGCGCCGTCGGCCTGGCCGGTACGGCGGCCGGTATCGGCTTCACTGTGTCCCTGCTGGTCGCCACGCTCGCCTTCCGTGGCGTCCAACTCGAACAGGCCAAGCTTGGCGTACTCACGGCGGCGCTGTGCGCGTCGGTCTTGAGTTGGGTCCTGTTCCGGGCCGCCGACCGGTTGCCAAAGCGGCTGCGGGCGCGGGCAATTCTCGGCACCGTCGAGGGTGTCATCGACCTTGCCGCACCGGTCGACGAGAGCCGCGACCACATGCGCGGCCCCCTCGACGCGCCGGTGACCATCGTCGAGTACGGCGACTTCGAGTGCCCGTACTGCGGCCAAGCCGAGCCAGTCGTCCGCCAGCTCCTCGCCGACGAGCGAGACGTGCGCTTCGTGTGGCGCCACTTTCCCTTGCGTGACGTGCACCCGAACGCACAGCTCGCTGCCGCGGCGGCTGAGGCCGCCGCGGAGCAGGGGGCGTTCTGGCCGATGCACGACCTAATCTTCACCCACCAGGACGCCCTGCAGCCGGCAGACCTTGCCCGCTACGCCGACCAGCTTGAACTCGACACGCAACGGTTCCGCAACCGTCTCCGCGAAGGCACCGACGCCGGCCGGATCGCCGAGGACATCGACTCCGGCGATCTGTCCGGCGTGTCCGGCACGCCGACGCTGTTTATCAACGGTCGCCGTCTCCAAGGCGCCTACGACATCAACGCGCTGACCGCGGCAGTGGCCAACGCCCGTGCCCGCGCCGCATTGACCTCATAGCGGAACCGAACCGCGCCACTGTGGTCGAGCCGGGCGCCGATCGGCGCGGCCTCAACGGCCTCGGTGGGAAGGTCGGCGCGGTCGCGCGGGAACCGGCAATACCGGCCGCAGAACTTCAGCGGCAGCGCGAACGCGAGGCGGGTGTCACGGTGCTTGGCGAGCCGCCCGCTTTCCGACGCTTTTCCGATCTTGTACTTGCCGAGGATCTTCACCAAGACCTTAGGAGGCAGGGCTTTATACCGTTCGCCTCGGGTTTCGTCTGGCTGCCCTACCAGGGTGAACATCGCTCGTCCCTCACCGCCGACGGCCGCTCTGATTGACACCCTGAGCCACTCCCCAGACACCCGCTTGACAATTTGCGACTATCGGAGGTCTGCCATAACTCCATCGGCGTCTCACGCTGCCACCGCCGATAGTCCTCCCGTCGCCGGCGCCGGTTGCGACCCGCGACCAGGCCATGCCGCACCAGAATCCGATACACCGTGGCCCGCGACGGCACCGGCCCCGGACAGCCATTGCGGCCGAGCTCAAACTCGATACGCACCGGACCCCACCGCGGATGATCGCGGCGCATCTCACACACCGCCGCCTCCACCTCCGCCGATGCCTGATGCGGGCACGAATCCGGCCGGTGTGACCGATCCGCCAACGCCGCCAACCCGCCCTCGCCATACCGCACCAGCCACGCATGCACGCTTTGGCGCGACACACCGAACGCGAAGGCCACCTCACCCACCCGGCCACCGGCCTCAACGGCCAGGACCGCCCGCAGCCGCTGCTCTGTCGTCGACAACTGATTCAGTGCCAATCCCGGCTCCCCGACCACGCAATGTCCGCAACCATCACGTGATCAAAGAGCCGCCTCATGGCGCTGGTAAAGCATCAACCGAGACCGCGATGTAAAGCATCAGCCGAACTACGACAATTCTGTAGGCGGTGATCTCAGCCGGCTGGTCCGACTCGAGTTTGCACTGGCTGCGTGCCTTCGATCTGATTTTCGGCTGGTCGGTCGAGTTTGCCGCCGACCTCGCGGCTGGGCGTGTGACCTGATTAGGAGCTTGGCCTGGTGCCTCATCCCCGTGTTGTCCTAGCGCTGCGGCCGGTCGATTGCCCTGTTCGGATCGTCGGAAGGATGCGCGTGGAAGACGAAGCGATCGTCACGGTCGGGGTCGATACTCATGCTGACCTTCATGTTGCTGCCGTGCTCGATCAGGTCGGTCGTCTGCTGACGGTCGCGTCGCTTGCCGCGACGACGCGGGGCTACGTCCAGTTGGCTGCCCAGGCCGAATCGTTCGGCACGGTGGACAAGGTTGGGATGGAAGGCACCGGTCACTACGGCGCCGGACTGCTGCGATTCCTGACCGACTTCGGCCTGACCGTTGCCGAGGTTGACCGCCCTGACCGGTCCACACGGCGCCGCAGCGGCAAGTCCGATCCACTGGATGCCGAGTCTGCAGCCAGGGCGGTGCAGTCCGGACGCGCCACCGGCACTCCGAAGAGCACGAACGCGCAGGTCGAGATGATTCGCACACTGCGGGTGGCCGCCGCAGCGCAAGCCGTCCGCTGGTCGTTGAGCGCGCGCCGGCCCCGGTTATCGTGACCGCATGGCTACGCGGGTGATGGTCGTCGACGACCATCCGATCTGGCACGACGCGTTCGCCCGCGACCTCGTGGAGGCCGGGCACGAGGTGCCCGCCGCCGTCGGCGAGGGTGCCAGGCAGGTACGCGTGGCGGGAGCCGTCCGGCCGGAGGCCGTCATGCTCGACCTACAGCTGCCCGACCTGTCCGGCGTGGAGGTCATCCGCAAGCTGCTCGACATCGACCCCGGCGTGCGGGTGCCGATGCTGTCGGCCAGCGGCGAGCAGCAGGACGTGCTCGACGCGGTGAAGGCCGGCGCCTCGGACCAAACTTTCTTCGCATCGGCGTGAACTCGACCCGGTCTTGGTGGAGATACATCAGTGACAGGTCGTCGTCGGGTTTTGAAGAAGGAGGTCGTGCGGTGCAATCACGGCAGGGCGGGGCGCCGCGGTGCTGATACAGGAAATGACCGACGCGGATTTAATAGCCGCCGTCGGTCATGACAAGAACGCGTTTGCCGTTCTGTACGACAGGCATGCGACTCAATTGTACCGGTATGCGTATCCGAGAGTGGGTCGCGAGGCCGCCGAGGACGTCGTGGCCGAGACGTTCCTCGCGGCGTTCCGGTCGATCGGCCGCTACGACACGAGCCGAGCGGATGCGCGTCCGTGGCTGTTCGCCATCGCGACCAAGGAACTGGCGCGATACCACCGGAAGGAACGGGCCCGGTACCGGGCGTTGGTCAAGGCGGCGTCGCAGCCGGCCGAGGATGAGTTCGCCGAACTGGTGGACAGCCATGTAAGTGCCGGGGCGGCGAGTCGCGCCCTGGCCGCATCGTTGGCGGCGCTGGCCGCGCGGGATCGAGACGTGTTGTTGCTCGCCGCCTGGGCCGAGCTGACCTATGACGAAATCGCGCGGGCCCTGGAAATTCCGGTGGGAACGGTGCGATCGAGGCTGAACCGAGCCCGGCGCAAGACGCGCGAAACATTGAAGACTTACCACGTGGAGGTTGACTTATGAGTGACATTGATCTGCTGCGTCACTGGCAAGCGGCGCAGGTGTCGTCGGAGACGCCGTCGGCACGGGTTCGGGTTCGGGCGCTGACCGGTGGCACGGCGGCGCGACGGCGGGCGACGGCGCCGCGGCTGGCGTGGTCCGTGGGGCTCTCGGCGGGACTGGCGGTCGTCGTCGCCGGCGGTGTCGCGTGGTCGCAGTACTCGCCGGGCTCCGGTACCGCCGGGGGGAACGGGCCGGCATCGGCACGGGCCGTCGTCAGCGGCGCCCAGGTGCTGCGCGATGCGGCCATGGTGGTGCCGCTGCGTGCGACGGCGCCGCGCGCCGACCAGTTCGTGTACGTCAAGCAGGTCACGGTTGGCGCGGCGGGTCCGGCCGGGGTCCAGGACGGCGGTGCCGATGGGGCGCAGGTGCGACAGGTCTGGCGCTCGGTCGACGGCAGTCGCGATGGTCTGCTCAAGGGCGGCCCGTTGAAGGGGGCCGGTGCTCAGTTCACCTCCGCGACCCCGGCGTGTCACGACGGCCGGATGGCGAAGCTCGGCTCAGACGGCAAGATCGTTCCCGGCGAGTACGAGTCGATGTCGTGCCGGCCGAACCCCGCGTACCTGCCCAACCTGCCGACGAACCCCGGCGACATGTTGGCCTGGCTCAAGGATCCGAAGGCCATCGTTGACGGGGGGGCCAAGGCCAGCGGCTCCGGGACGAGCGCCGCGGAATCCGACGTCCTGGCGTTCAACGACGCGGTGAACCTACTGAACAACTACTACCTGACCGGGCCTCAGGAGTCCGCTGTGTTCGAGGCGTTGGCGCAGCTGCCAGGGCTGTCCGTGAAGGATGACGTGACGGATCTGGCGGGGCGTAAGGGGATCGCGGTGTTCGCACCGGCCTCGAAGCCAGCGGCGGCCGGGGCCAACCCGACCACCGCACCGCAGGCCAAGGTTCCGTACCTGGTCTTCGACCGGAGTAGCGACGTGTTCCTCGGTTCTTCCTTGTTCGCGACGCTGAACACGGCGATCGTCAAGGGCGCGGGCCAGCTGCCGTCCTGAGCCGACGCGGCGACGGCCGCGGGGCGCCCTGTCGGGGCCCCGCGGCCGTCCGGCGCTTCGCGCCACCCGCGCGCGCCGGTTCTCCCGACGGGCGTTGATCACGTGATCTGGCCTTGACGGGCCAGGTCGAGCTGGCTGTTCGTGGCCGCGACTTGTTTGTTTGTCGCCTCAGCGGACACGCCGTTGAAAACTCGGCATCCATTGGTTGGCCGGGTGGTCGCCGTTGCCGGATATGGTCGACCACCTCGCCGTTAGTCCTGCCTGTCAGCGTTGGAGACCGAGCGGTGACCGGTACAAGCTCGTCGAGAACCCAGAACGCGGCAGCTGGGTTTACGCGGGCGAGTCGCGTCATCAGTTCTTCCTAAACGTGGTGCTCGCTCATGGCTACTGCTGATGCGACGGCATAACGCCACCGCGGGAACGCATTCGGATCACCTGCGGATTCCAGAGCAATTGCGCCCCGGGTGATCGCGTCGGCGCCGAAGTGCTGCTCGAACAGCGGCAATGCGAATGTCAGGATGCCATCGTCATTTACGACGAGGTCCGTGGTCGTAAGTTGCCTGACACGCGGCGGCATTGCGAAGGAGGATGCCCGGACCGGGTCGGGGCTGCTTAACGCACGAATCGCGAGACTCCCAAGATCGATCCACGTCTCTTCGGTCGCCTGGTCGGCATGTCGCGATTGGATGATCGTCTGCCCAGATCCGCTAGCAACTTCACGCGGGATATTCGGACGTCGCCGCCGGATCGGAGTCGCGCCGCTACGCCAAGCACTGTGAGCGGGCTCCGTAGCAGCTCTAATGTCTCGTGCGACCAAAGATTCCAAGGTACATCGTCGCCAATAACAGCCCGGAGCAGACTGCCCCCGCGTTCGGTCGGCCATTGTTCGACCCTCGTCAGCTCGTGATCGCCGAGCTGCATCCCCGGTCGCGAGGTCGCTAGTACCGCGACTCGGGGCAGCACCTTTACAATCTCTCGCGCCTCTACCAGCAACTGGTCAGCTTCCTTGGGGCTGATGCTGTCGAGGTCATCGACAACGACCCGCAGAGGACCCGCCGGATCGCCGCCGATGGCAGCCACTATTGCCGACTCAAGCCCACCGATTACCTCACGAGCCGCGAACCAAAGGGGAACCTCGACACGTTCATCGGCCTGAGCAGCTTCAAGCGCTTCCTCCAACCATTGCAGCGCCTGCTCGGACTTGCCGGCCCCCATGCGACCAACAAGGACGCGCAGCTGGCCGTCCGGAACTTGGACGATCGGGTCATGAAGATCGACCATCCACGCTGCAACGGATTCCAGGCACTCCGGCGGGATCAATGCTCCGAGGCGGACAGACCGCTTGGCGCTAGCTTTGACGGCGGCCCGCTCAAGCGCCTCGTCACGTGTGCGCATCCGTACGGAGAACGGGATCGTCTGAGCAATTCGCTCCAGCAGAGGCCTCAAGGCAAACGAAGCGGCAGTGATCTCATCTACCTGCGCGTCGCTGATCATCCAGTTCTGCTGCTGTTGCCTAAACTTGGCGAGCTCAGTCTCCTTCCATTCACGCAGTAGCTCAGCCGGGTAGTGTTCCGGTGTGGCGTCGATCTCAGTGCTGTGCGCCTCACACAGCAGGAGAAGGTTGTCGTAATGGCTATTCTCCTCCTCCGTCGTACTTGGGTTCCAGCGCGGTCCGCCTTCACTGCGGGCATGAACATGCGCCACGGTGCTGTTGCGCAGCTGCTCACCGGTCGCGTCGTTGACTCGGAAAAGAGGCTCCGCGCAATCGGGCTTGCAGCAGCCAAACGCGGTTGCGTAGAGCTGCTTGATCGTCGTATTGCTGGGTACCCGATGCACAATCGGTTTCGGGCGCGCTGAACCAGGGCCGGTCACACCGACGGGCAATCTCCTGTGGGCGGCAACAGGAGGGTTGGCCGACTGTAGGCGGTTCCCGTGGTCATAACACTGAAAGTGACAGTGCAATGAGCCAGAACGGTGCGGAGGGGTCAGCCGCTCGACGGCGGGAAGATCTAGTTATTGATTCCTTCGTCGAGTTTCTCCGTAGGCGTGGTCTAGACGTGACCTTGCGCGAATATCCTGACAGGCTTCCCGAAGACTCCCGCGCCTTGCCCAGCGTCACGAGCGACGGTTTACTCACGGTCCTGGATCGCGCTGCGGCGGCGGATTGGGCGGTCGACGTCATGGTCATGGCTGCGCCCTCTGAGCACCGTCAGTTCGCCGACGAGTTGCACCGTGCGCTTAACCCAATGGCGCTGAAGCACGGTCTGGAGCTTAAGGTGGTCGGGCAGTTCAAATCGATCGCCGAGGTTAATGACCTCATCCACCAGGTCACGGCTGCTGTTTGGGCGAACCAACTATCATCGGTCTCGCTCCGCGGCGCCCGGGCTCAGTGGAGTCCGTCGGCGCCGAACAGACCGGGCGAGCTCGTTCTGGCCGTACTCCCACCGCCCGCGTCTCCCGCACTCGCGGACCAGCTGTACAACACGATATCCACGCCGCTGAAAAAGAAGATCACCAACCAGGCGGCGCGCGCGCAAGCAGCGGGTTGTCGGACCGCGGTGCTACTCGACGGCGCAGGACACCAAGACGTTGCGCAGGGAACCCATTGGCTGCACCAACATCCCCACACAGTCCAAGTCGCAGCCGACCGAATTCTCAGAGAAGCACGCGGGCGTCTCGACGCCATCGCCTACCTCGAGCGAAACGCCACCTGGCACCTCCTGCACGGCGACGTATGACGACTTCCACCGCGATGTGGATGCGCCGATACTGGATCTTGACTCCAGAGGAAGCGGCCCCTGGCGGGGCCTCCATCGAAATGGGCCGAAGAGATCGAACGCGACCAGTCGCAGCGATCAGGGCGTCTTTCCGAGATGTGGGAGATGCAGGCCGTTCGCGATCCTGCTGCCACCGTCGCGGGCGAGACGCGGTAGCAAGGTGGTGAGGTCGTCGAGGCCGCCGGAAACTCCGAAGCGAGCGAGCGACTGGTCAAGCCAGCCTCCTTCGTCAGCGCACATCTGGGCGGATCAGGAGCACCTGATCCGGGACGAGAAGACGGGGGTGCACGACGATTGTTTGGCGGACGAAGCCGCGGCGGACAAACCAGCGCCGTACTGGACGGTCTCATCGCCTATTGACCCGTTGATGCGCAGCTCGTCTGAGCACACGACGATGCCGATGATGTGCGGGTGCGCCTCGAAGAGGGGTTCGGCCACGTGCAATACATCGACGATCTTTTCGCGGAGCGGCTTGTGCGCGAATTGTGACAGGGGCCAAAGCGCGCCGGCGTCTTCAAGCCACAGCCAGGCCGCGCCGGCACCGGTCTTGCGGGCCTTCTGGATCAGCGCACCCAAGAGGCGGTAGCCCTGGTCGAATTCCCACGGCGCGCCGGAGATCGCCGTTCCGAGCGGCGCGGGACCCGGGGCGGCGCTGATGGTGGCACCGGCGACGGTCACAGTAACCGTGGTGCCTTTCGACGCCATCTCGGAGGCGGCGGTGACCTGCTGCTCCCATTCACCAGACACGTCGGCGGAATGTTGCCGTTCCAGTGGACGTCGTGCCGATATTCAAGATTGCGTAGCAGGCTCGTGGCCTGGGTAGTCGTCCGGTCGTAGGTCAGGAAGTCTCGCCCGCCGCTGAGGTTTTTGACCTCGACGAACACGCTGCTTCCGCCACGTGTGGCGAGCAGGTCACCTGGGCCGCCTTTCGGTTTGCCTGGTTCGAGTTCGATACGTGCGCCGGCGTGGCTGGCCTGGTTGGCTAGGCGAGCAAGCGTGAGGTGGTGGCGGAACTCGTCGGCTACTGGATTTCTGCGGAGGTTATTGCGCAGGAGACCAATACCTTTGGCTTGAAGCGTGACCAGCAGCTGGATGCGTGCCCACAAGCCGACCGCTTCGACGAAACCCGACCGCCCGGCCAAGGCAGCAAAGTACGGCCCCATCGTCGGTCCCCGTCGCGCCGGACCTGGATGAACCGCTTTGTGCAGCCAGCCAACGCCGAAGAATGCCTCCAGATCGGAGATCATTCGTCGAGCGACGGACCTGCCAATCTCGGTCAGGTAGTCGGCCTCCGCAGGGTCCCCCATCGCCATCGCCCAATCCAATTGACGCCGGCCACCCTCCAGGTCGATCCAGTCCTGCTTCACCGCATTCCAATCTCGTTCCTGATTCGCGCTGCGCGAAAGGGCACCAATGGGCCACGTCGCAGCGCCGTGCACTCATCGCGCGTCCCCTACGATCCGCTCTCGGCCTGTCTAGCTCAACGTCGTTTCGCTGACATTGAACTAATCGTCGAGTTGGGTGGGCCGTGCGCGGCCCACTACTGGTGACATCGGGCCGCCGACGCCGGCCTAGTTCCGCCGGTCGCGTACCGGCGCCGGGCGATTCGTCGACCAGGCGCTCGACGATGCGGGTCGCCGCGGTGACGCCATCAGCGGGGGCGTTCGCCGTTCGGAGCCCTTATCGACGTCCATGATTCACCGCCGCACCGCCAACACATGGGTGGCCGCGGCGGTAACGAACGCTGCAGCTGTCCGTCCAATGAGCAAGCGCAGGAAGACCAAGTCTGCCGAGGTCCATTCGCTCCGGAGCACCCACCGAGCACCCGAGCGTCAGGCACTATGAATGACAAAAAGCATCAGCCGGCCTTTCGCCATATGGCCTTGATCAATCTTGCGCCGCCATGGACTCGAACCCCGAACCCGCGGGTCAAGAGTCCCCTCGGAGGGCATCGCATTCTCAGGTGCGATCACCAATCCGTGACCTTGCGTGTGTGCTCCTGATGGGGGCGAATGCGGAGGAACGCGCCGGTACGGATGCGCACGCAACGACACAGAGAGGTATTCGATCTTGGCCGATGGGATCCGGGTGCGATCCGTGGTCGGTGCACGCTCACGCTCGACGCCGGGCGTCCGTTCGAGTACCGACACAGACGCCCAGGTACGGATAGGTACGCCCAGACCGGTATCCTCGACCGCGTCCCGCCCTCGTAGCTCAGGGGATAGAGCAACGGTTTCCTAAGCCATCGACCATCGTCGGTACATTCGTTGACAACCTGCACATACTCCACAATGTTTCCTTCCTAGAGAACGCCTGCGGGCTCCGTGTGCGCTCGACGGACGGCTGCGCGACGGGCGGATCAGAGGTCCCTGGCGGAAACACGAACCTCTTCAACGAAGCGTGCTCCCGGTCGACCACATCAAAGCCAGCCTGTGGCTACCCGCCGGCGGTCACGTCGATCCTGGCGAGCACCCGGTAGAGACCATGCGGCCAGTCCTGTGCTGTCGGTCTACCAGACCGACGTCATCTACTACGGCGACAACTTGGTCGCCTACATCGCCCGGGAGTTCAGATTGCCCCGTCCCCACCCGGCAGAACCGGGCGGAGCCAGCCGAATTGCGTTCTGGTCACGCCCGCGGCGCCGGCCCTGATCCGTCCCCGGTGGCGCCCGACCTTGAACCGGCATGCGGAGCGATCGCCAACTCCTCGGAGCGGCGCACGGGTACGGCCTTGCCGACGATCCGGTAAACCGCCTCGCCGTCCACGGTCTCCTGTTCCAGCAGCAACTCGACGAGCTGACCGAGTTCGGCCCGGTGGGCGCCGATGAGTGTCACCGCGGACTGCTCGGCATCGCGAAGGAGTCGGGCAACCTCGCTGTCGATAGCGGCCTGGGTTGCCTCGGCGAACGGCCGGCTGGAAAGGCCAGGCCCGCCGCCGCCGAGGAACATCGATCCGCCCTCGGGGTAGCCGACTGGTCCGATCGCCGGTGATAGGCCGAACTCACGTACCATTTTGGTCGCCAGATCGGTGGCGCTGGCCAGATCGTTGGCCGCGCCCGTGGAGCCTTGGCCGGTCTCGACGAGTTCGGCGGCGCGTCCGCCGAGCCGAATGGCAAGCGATTGGACGAGATAGTCCTCGCTGTACAGATGCCGTTCGACCAGCGGGAGCTGCTCGGTAACGCCGAGCGTCTGGCCGGCCGGCAGGATGGTGACCTTGGCGACCGGATCGGCATGATCTGACAACGCGGCGACGATCGCATGGCCGGCCTCGTGCACGGCGACGGCTCGCTTCTCCTCAGGCAGCAGCACGTTGGAGCCCTCGCGGCGGCCGAGCAGGATCCGATCTCGGGCGGCTTCGAAGTCGGCGGCGGTCAGCACCTCGCGGTTGTCCCGCACGGCGACGATGGCGGCCTCGTTGGCCAGGTTGGCCAGGTCGGCACCGGAGAAGCCAGGAGTGCCTCGGGCCACGACGTTCAGGTCGACATCGGGGTCCAGCCGCTTGCCACGGCAGTGGACGGCCAGGATCGCAGCCCGCTCGGTCAGCGTGGGCAGCGGGATCGTGACCTGCCGGTCGAACCGGCCCGGCCGCAGCAGCGCTGGGTCGAGGACCTCCGGCCGGTTGGTCGCGGCGAGGACCACGACGCCTTGTGCCATGTCGAAGCCGTCCATCTCCGACAACAGTTGGTTGAGCGTCTGCTCACGCTCGTCGTTGGACACCACGGCGCCGGTACCCGCTCGCCGCTGGCCGATGGCGTCGACTTCGTCGACGAAGATGATCGCGGGAGCTCGCTTGCGCGCCTCGGCGAACAGGTCACGGACCCGGGCCGCGCCGACACCGACGAACAGCTCCACGAAGCTTGAGCCGGTGACGGAGAAGAATGGCACGGATGCTTCGCCGGCCACCGCGCGGGCGAGCAGCGTCTTGCCGGTGCCCGGCGGGCCGATCATCAACACGCCGCGCGGCGCGATCGCACCGGCCCGCTGGTAGCGCTCGGGATTGCGGAGGAAGTCGATCACCTCGGCGATCTCCGCTTTGGCGCCCTCATAGCCGGCGACATCGTTGAACTTGGTCTCGGGCCGCTCGGCGTCGAAGACCTTCGCGCGAGATCTGCCCACGCCGAGAACTCCCCCGAGCGGGCTCGCGGAGTTGCGGGCCATCCGCCGGAACACATAGAAGATCAGGATTAGCGGTAGCAGGATGAGTAGCCACGACAGCAGCTGAGTGCCGAAGCCGGCGCTGGGCGCGGAAGCCGTGATTTGGACGTCGTCCGCCATGAGCTGCTGGTTGAGCGTCAGGGTCGGCTGGCCGGGAATGATTGTGGTGTACGACTTGCCGTTGGTGAGCGTGCCGCTGGCCGGCGTATTGCCAGTACTCGACGCGAACGTAACGGTTTTGATCTTGTGTGCGCTCGCGTCCGCGACGAACTGCGAGTAACTGAGGCTGACCGCCGAACTGAAATGAGTAACCGGCAGGAATATGAACAGCACCAGCGCGATCCCCACGGCGACGGGCCACAGCCAGTGCCGCCAACGGGGCGGAGGCGGCGGTGCGGTCGGGACGGGCCGGCCGCCGGGCGGCGGGGGACTCGGGTGCTTGCTCATCAGCTCGGACAGTACTGTGCGCCGGCAGTCGACGCTGGCGGGACCTGAGTCGTCGTCGGCCTGGTTTGGAACCGCGCCGAAGGCAGCCGGTCCATCCGCGAGGGGATCAGGCTCCACACGATGTGGGGTGAAAGTTTGTGGTAGGCGGCGGCGACGCCGGCGCCGATGCCCTGCGAGGCTGCGGTGACGACGGCGACCTTCTGAATGTTCGACATGATCGGTCTTCCTGTGTAGGCGTCACGACGCGCGTGACGGTTGTTGGTTTGGTAGGCACTCCACGCGATTTGGGCGGGTGTCGCCCGCGACGCCACGTGGGCGGCGCGACTGTTTGAGTCGGTCGGGGTTTGTTCGGGGCGCGGTGTGCGGGCGGCGCGTCAGACGCTGACAGACTCCCCATCTGCCAACACTTGCATCGGGTTCACACCGCGCGTGGCGAAGGCCGCCCGCTGTTCCGCCCGGCCTTCCGTGTGCGCTGGCGCGACCGTCGTGTGGCGCCGCATTTAGGGGTTGTCGGCTAGTACGGCCAGGTCATCGACATCCTGTTCTGATCTGCCGCGATAGGAATGCTGCCGCCGGTTCTCGCGCCGGCACTGATCCGCTTGCAGGCAAGGCGTGCCTGGGTGCACCGGGTGAAGTCCGGCACCCCTCAGGACACGGCTCCCACCCGGTGTCAGCCCATAGACTCTGCTTCGATCACAGCGAATGCACCAGCAGAGGTCACGTTGACGCTCCGCAGACCGGCTGCGCTGAACAGGGCGTCGAATTCGCCGATTTCGCGCTCCCTGCCACCCGTCATCGCAAGCATGTTCATGTCCATCAGGGAAGCGAGCCCGGGCCGGCCGACCTCACCAACAAGGTGATGCAGGACGGGACCGCCACGAAGCACAGCAAACACCATCATGCCCGGCGTGTCGCGTGCCGCGACAAGATGCCGACTACTTGCCTTCATGAGTTCTCTGCGTTGGACGGCTCAGTTACCGCCAGGAGCGGAGATGGCGCCAGTCAGCCGGAAACTGAACGTGCCTTGACCGAAGTCAGCGACCCCGTCGAAAGTCCCCTGGCCGGTAGCACCTGCGAATCGGCCCGTTCCACCTGTCACGGTCCAGTCGCCAGTCCCATGGACGGCATTTGGGCCTGTCGGGCATCCTTGGTCGTGATCCCCCGTGAGCACGAGCGTGTCACCATTGGCTGCGGTCAGCGTCTCGACGTTGATATTCGCAAACCCTCCGGGACAACTAGCCGGACCTGACACGGTGATGTGATTTTCGTTTGTACCGCGCCCCAGGTAGCTGGCGATGCCTGTCCCAGCGAAGCGTGCAGTTGTGGCGCTCGTAAAAGCTGCCGTGCCTGAATAGGATGCGTTAAAGGGAATCTGGTGCGTGCCGGCAGCAGACGCCGGGTTCGCAGCTATCCCGATGGCCGCCGTCGCTATGAGCATCCCCACGAGCATGTGATGTGTCCTAGTCATCGTCGTTCTCCTTGCTCTGCAATCAGCGCCGCGAGTGGGCAGTGGTCCGCCCGCCGATTCGGTCCGGTAGGTACCGCCAGAGTCGCAGCTGCCAGATCGGTTCGCGCCCGTGAAAACCCCTGGCCGGCGCCCGTGTGACCCACCCCGACGAGCTGTCCTACGAACGGCGGCTGCTGCACGTCGTCGCTGAGCCCCTGATCCACCGATGATCGTGGCGGTTAGGCGTCGGTATGAGAATGCCCTTGCGTGGCAACAGAATCGGATCGCTGAAGTCATGTGGGCGCCACAAACCTGTTTTCCCAGCATCCGAATGGTCTGGGCTGACCATGGCTACGGCGGTGCCCTCGTCAACTGGGCCACTGCCAGCCCAGCTGAGTGTGCAGATCCGCAACTAACGACCTTGTGCGAAACAAGCGAGTGATGCTCACCAGGTGATGGTCCGGTCCGAGACGAGTCCGGCGATCGCGGATCTCGGTGCCGTCCATGCGCAATGTGACGTCCTCGGCGGCAGCGTAGGCGAACGCGTCGGCCAGGGTGTGCGGGCGTATCCCTGTCGGGGGTGGCGAATCCTCGGGTGGCCAGCAGCGGGCGGACCAGCCCGATCGCACGGGTGATCGTGGCCCCGTCAACCCCATGTACCACGGCCAGAGCGGCATGCGGAATACCCAATCGCAGATGCACCAGGGTGGCCACCAGCCGGTCGGTGAATGACAGCCGTGCTCGGGCACAACCACCTGGTCGTCGTAGCCTCGGCCGACCACGATCGTTGTGAAGACGGTCATTCCCGGGCCGCGTCGTAGCGGGGCTCCAATTCGCTTGATAGCAGGCCTAGATGACGGCGCTGATTCCGGTGAAGGCACCATGGCGAAGGCCGCCCGGACGGATTTGACCGATACAGTCAACCATCTGGGCGGCCCTCTACGTCCCGGTAAAGCCACCCCGTCGCAGGCATGGGCGCCCTTGCAGTTGTCTCACGAGACATCACAGAGTCTGGAGAACGACGGATGGCGCCTGGCCGCATTCCGACAGCGGCAGCGAGTGGTGCTGCAGTCGCGCAGCGGCCGCGATCTCGGCCGCCGCGTGCTGACCTTTGCTTGGGGCGAGGCCGTGCGGATGCGCGCCGCGGCATCCGTCGCTTTGCCCGGGCTTTGGCGGGCCAGCACGACCGGGGCGCCGTGCTGGGCGAGCATCCTGGGCCGCGTCGAAGCCGATTCCGGTGGTGGCCCGTGATGACTGCCGCCCGGGCCGGCTGGTCCGGCACGTCCGCGGCCTACCGCCTGGTCCGGCGAAGGCTCTTATCGAGGGATTCGGGTTACGGGAGCAGCGATACCTGGTAGTGGCTGATGGGCCAGGCGTCGCCGATGCGGCGCACGATCACGCTGAGGTAGAGGGTCCGGACCGGCCGGTCGGTGAACGCGAAGTCGACACTCAGGTAGCCGAGGACCAGGTCGTCGGCAAGCGGGCGGGTTTCGCGGATCGTGTACGTCGGGGTCATGCCGATCGGCTGGGAGTCGTAGTACTCGGCGACGCCGTCGGGGCCGACACTGTACGGGTGTAAGCCCTGGAAGATTGCGTCCTCGGTGAACAGTGATGCGACGCGCTTTGGGTCATGGTCGTCGACGGCGGACTTCCACTGGTCCAGGACGGTACGCAAGATTTCGGTCTCGGTGGTGGTCATGATGGTCTCCCTTGTGGTTGGGCGGTTGGAGTGGATCACGGGTGTGCGGGCGGCGCGGGTGAGGATCATGGCAACGGGTTCGTCTGGCTTGCATCGGTGTTCAGCTCCCGACGTAGCTGGTGCGGTCAGTGGCGGCGTGGACCCGGCGAGGCAGCGGTCCGAGGTGGTGCGGGAAGCGGTGGCGTAGCGCCCCGGCCGCGATTGCGGCCACTGTTACGACGGCGGCGCCGATGAGCAGCGCTTGGTGGTAGCCGTTGTGCAGGAACGGGGTGACGGCCAGCGGGCCGAGGATCTGCCCGGTGCTGTAGCCGGTGGTGAGGATCGCCACCGCGCGCGGTATCCGCAGGTGTGCCCCGATGGCCAGGGCAATGGCGGCGACGCCGAGGAAGGTGGAGCCGAACAAGATCGCGGAGATCAAGGCTGGCGTGATCCCGCCGATGAGGCCCGGCAGCCCAACGCCGATGGCCTGCACGATGAGTGCGGCGCACAGCAGTGTCGGCCGGGACCAGGTACGGCTAAGCCACGCCAACAGGGCCGAGGACGGCACAGCGGCGAGTCCGACGAGGACCCAGGCACCGCTGCCGACCCAGCCGGGGGCGGCCTGGTCGATCGCGGCGACCAGGAATGTGCCAGCGATGATGTAGCCGACTCCTTCAAGCGAGTAGCTGGCCAGCAGCCAGCCGAAACAGCGCCGCCCGGCTCCGTCGCTGCGACGGGGCAGATCTGCCACCGGGTGTTGGTCTGATGACCGGCCGGTCTCGAGGCGCCAGGCGAGGACCGTGAGCACGGCAGTCAGGGCAGCCGCGCTCCACCAGGCCTCCCGCCACGTGCCGCTGGTAGGCAGGGTCAGCACGAGGATGCCGGACAGCGCGATTCCGGCGCCGACTCCGCCGAAGGCCCATCCGGCCACATGGTGCGCGTGAGCCCGTAACCCACTGAGCATGGCGCTGACGGTGATGACGAAGATCAGCGCGCTCATGACCCCGGCGAGCAGCCGGAGGACGAACCAGAGCGCGCCGAGGTGTGTAGTCGGCATTAACGCCAACGTAGCGACCAGCACCAGCAGCGCCAGGCGAAGCGTTGATTGCGACCGGGCCAGCGCGGGCGCGACGATCGCGGCGACCGCCCCGACCAGGTAGCCGATGTAGTTCGCGGTGGCCAGTTCCGCGCCCAGCTGCGGGGACAGCCCGGCCTGTGCGTGCATCAAGGGAAGGATTGGGGTGTACACGAACCGGCCGATACCCATGCCGGCAGCCAGCGCGGCGGCGCCCTGCCCAACGGTCCGCCAGGTACGCGCCGACGAGGTGCTCTCGTTGGCGTCGGCCGGGGCCTCGTTTACGGCGGTCATCTTTGCCTTGTCTTGGTGGGTCGGGCGGGCGGCCTTTCGGCGGGCGGGCGGGGCGGGCGGCGGCATGCCGCCGCCCGCTCCGGGTTCGATCGCGGATTAGTGGCCGGCGCTGACGCCGCCGTCGACGTGCAGGATCTCGCCGGTGACGAACCCGGCGGTCTCCAGATACGTGATCGCGTCGACGATGTCGCTGACCTCACCCATCCGGCCGACCGGCTGAAGGCCATGGAGGAACTCGTGGATCTCGGCCGGGTGCATCGGGGTACGGATCGTGCCGGGCGATACCGCGTTGACCCGGACGCCGCGGGTGGCGTACTCGATCGCCAGCGACTTGGTGACCGCGTTGAGTCCACCCTTGGTCAGCGAGGCAAGCGCGGCGGGCACGCTGCTGTTGGCGTGATCGGTGAGGCTCGTCGTGATGTTGACGACGTGTCCGCCGTCGCCGTGGGCCAGCATTGCCGCGATCGCCCGCTGCGAGATGTCGAAGAACCCGCGGAGGTTGACGCCGGCGACGAGGTTGTAGTCCTCGTCGGTGTAGTCGGTGAACGGCTTGGCGACGAACACGCCGGCGTTGTTGACAAGGGTGTCGATGCGTCCGAACGCGGCGACACCCTCTTCGATGATGCGGGCTGCGACGGCCGGGTCGGCGATGTCTCCCGCGACGGTCAGCACCAGCGGGTCATCCGACGGTGCGATCGAGCGGGCGTTGGCGACAACCGCGTAGCCGAGCTTGCGATATGCGGTGACCAGTGCCGCGCCGATGCCCTGGGACGCGCCGGTGATGACGGCGACTTTCTGCGTACTCATCGGTTTCTCTCTTTCTGTTGGTTGCGGGCGTGTGTTATCCCGCACCGCTGTGGTGCGGCGCCTGTGGTTGTGGCTGTGGTTAGAAGGTGGCGGTTTCTCCGGGCGTCAGGATCCGGAGACGGTCGATGATGCCGTGCCGGGCGAATGCGGCCCTGAGATCGCGGATGCCTTCGCTGACGTCCGTCCAGCCTTCGGCGTGCACCGGGATCACCGTGGCGGCGTCGACGATGTGCGCGGCCTGCGCCGCGTCGTCGCCGGTCAGCGTCGGGTATCCCTCGACAAGCGCGGTACGTGCCGCGCCGGCGTAGAGCAGCGCGATGTCGATCCGTCCGCAACGCTCGGCGACGGCTCGGCTAACCTCAAGGCACGCATTGTCACCGTTGATGTATACGGTCGGCGTGTCCGCTCCGGACAGGACGAACCCGGTGACCTCGACGGTGTGGTACGTGGCTGCGTCCGTGCCGTGCCGGTGCGCCGGCACACCGGTGATCCGCAGGCAGCCGCCGTCGGGGCGGGGCAGGCTGAGGTGGTACCACGGTGGCATCGCCCGGGCCGCGTCGCCGAGGCGTGCGGCGCCCGCGACCGTGGTCATGACCAGCGGCACCCGTGACAGCAGCTCGCAAACACCGTCGTCCATCTTGCCGCCATGCGGTTCGTGGGAGAGCAGCACCGCGTCGATCGGGCCGATCTCGTCGACCGGCACGGCCGGTGGCTGCCTGTTGGTCGGCGTCCGGTGTCCGGTCGGGATGCGACTCTGGGAGCCGCGAGTCGGATCGGTCAGCAGCCGGAGCCCGCCGACCTCGATGATTGCGGTCGGTCCGCCGATCAGACGCACCGTCACCGGGATCTTCTCCGTCGTGGTGGTCATGGACAAATTGTCGTCCAGACCAGCGTCGTCTGCCACGACCGGCTTACTCTCTGCTGGTAGGTGGCGCCTCCTACCGCATTAGGCTGGGCCGGTGGAGCTACGCCAGCTGCGCTATTTCGTCGCGGTAGCGGAGGAGCTGAGCTTCGGCCGGGCCGCTGACCGCTTGCGCATCGCCGGCCCGTCGCTCTCCCAGCAGATCAAGGCCCTGGAACGGGATTTGGGGGTACGGCTATTCGACCGCGACCGCCGCACGGTCACGCTCACCGCCTCCGGCGAGGCGATGCTTCCCCGGACCCAGGCGCTGCTCGAACAGGCCGACGGGCTGCGCCGGTTCGCGGCCGGCATGTCCGCGACCGAACCGGTCCGGCTCGGCTACGTCAGCTGGCGCCCGCCCGACCTGGCCACGCGCGCTTCGGCCGTCGCGCAGCTGCACGTCGACGCATGGGTCCTGCCCTCCCACACCCAGGCGAGCAGGGTCGCCGACCACAGCATCGACCTGGCGATCTGCTGGGTCCAAGCCGACGACCTGGTCAACCACGACCTCGACGCACGGCTGATCGGTGCCGACCGGCTCTACGCCGTCTCCACCGGCACCACCGCATCCGCGGTCCGAGCCAAGGACACCCTGGTGCTCCAGGATGCCGACTCAGCCCGATGGTCGTCATGGAACCTCTACGCCGAGGAGTTCGCCCGCGACACCGGAGCCCGCGTCGTACACATCGACGACGGTGGCATCACCGGCCCGGCCTTCTTCGACCACGTACGCCGGCTCCGCCGTCCGATCATCAACTCGCCGAAAGGCCAGACCGCACCGGTTCCGCCCGATCTCACACAGCGGCCGGTCGTGGATCCGGCGCCCTACTGGACGTGGGCCCTCGTGTCGCGGCGGGACGAGACGCGCACCGCCGTACGGGCCACCATCGACGCACTGACCCGCGACATCGGCCCACTCGGCCTGGAAACGACGGCGTGGATCCCGGCGGGCGACCCGTTCCGAGCTACCGCGTCGTCGGACCCGGATCGCTCGGGTGGGGCGACAACGGCAGTGACGCTGTCATGCCGCCACACACGCAGCGGCATCGACGCCAGCACCGTTTCCAGTTGATCCGCATCGTCCGCGCGAAACAGGCCCCACGTACGCCACTCGCCCGGTGCCAGCGGCGGCCGCCACAGCCGCAGAAGATTCCCCTGCGCGGCCAGCTCAGCCGCCCGGGCGGCCTCGCGCCTGCGCATGTCGGCGACCTCATCGTCCGACGTGCCGTCGGGCACCGTCGTCACCATGTCAACCAGAAACTCCACCGCTCCTCCTGCCTCTGCAGCGGGCTCCACACTAACTACACGCAAGCGACCTGATAGCGCGTAACAGCGGAGCTGATCGTGTCTCGATGTGGATGACGAACCGGCGCACGGCCGCCCGATACGCAGGACACAGGCGGCCGTCACATCGCCGGCACGGATAGGCCGCTTTGCGAAGGCTACGGGTTGGGTGGCCCGACGTACGGGAAATCCGCCAGCAGGTCGTCGTGCGGCCGCAGGCCGGTCGGCGGGACCTTGCCGTTGCTCAGCCAGGCGAAGCGGTAGCTATAGACGTCGTCGGTGAGCGTGCGGCCATTGGGATAGGCGGCGGGCTTGGTGCGGTCGTACTGGAGGATGTCGGGCAGACCTGCATCGCCGCCGCCTTGGCGTCCTCGGGCGAATAGCCGCCGTTTTCCAGGATCTTCGACCACGGGCCCAGGTAGTTGGCCACGTCGTCGGCGGGCTGCCGTGAGTTGTAGAGGTTCTTCTCGCCGTCGGGGTTGATGAACGGGTTGATGGTCGGGTTCCCGCCGCGGTCCATCTGCTCCAGCACGCCGTCGCGGCGTCGGCTGATCGAGGCCCACACCCCGATGATCGGGCCGGTGCCGACCATGTCGCTGGGCACCTCCAGCACGATCGAGTCGACATTGTTATCGGCGAAGTCGTCGTGCCCGGTCCAGACCAATCCGTGCAGGGCGCCCTCGACGTCGGCGAAGAACGGGTCGCTGCGTAGCCCGGTGAAGAACCGGATCCGGTCGGCCTGTACGGGCCGGACCGTGCCGTCGAAGCTGACCGGGAACGATTCGGCCAGCACCTCGCCCGCCGGCTCTGGCTGGCGGGCCTCGGCGCCGGTGGCGTACCAGGCGGTCCCAGTTTGCCGGCCGTTCTCGACCTCGGAGAACACGAACGTGAACGCGACGTCGGCCTGCGCGTCGCCATCAGTGTCGACGTTGATCCGATAGACCGCACCGCCGATGTGCCACAGCTGTGAGCTACCGCGCCTGCCCCTACTTCACAACCCGGCGTCGCGAAGCCAGCCAGAACGCCACAACTCCGAAAGCGACGCCGCCCACGACGGCGCCAACCGGGGCGGCGGCCAAATACTCCTGATCGGGGCCGCCCTTGACCCCCGGAATCCAGTCGCTGCCGATATTGCCGCCCACGATGAAGCCCACGATGAAGCCGACGACCACGCCAACCACCGCGCCGCCGACGCCAATGCCGACAGTGCCCCAGGTCAGACCCCTACGAGCATACGGACCGGCGAACGCCGTGCCATTGCGCGACATGACCGCTCCCTTCGATGACGCACCGATGTGCTACCAGCATCGTCAAACCGTGCACACCGCATCACCAGAGCCGAAGGTCCTGCATGGTCATCGTCATGACCCGACGCCTCGCCCGCTATCACAAGACCGGACGACTCAAACCAGCAGCCAACACACGCTGACCTGGTTATTCAACCGGCACTTAGGCTGGGCAAGCTTGAGGTCAGCAGCGACTCGGATCATGTACTTAGCGTTCAACTCGGGCCTCGGACACCGATCTTGGTGGCGAACAATCGCCATCGACACGGATCAGTTTAGCCAGGCCAGAGGAGCTCGTCGCTGTGCAGTGCGCCAACGGCGGCTCGTAGGCGCGACCGGTGGCGATGACCGGCCTTGGCGATCACCATGACTGGCGTGCCCGATAAGTCCGCGTGGCGCGAGCAGCTCATCGCCGCAGTGGTGCTCGACACCGCCTTCCCGCATCCGCCGGTGGCGCCGCTGCCCGCACTACCGCCACCAACGCCGTCCAGCCCTGGCCGAGCCCTGCTCACGATCGGCCGACCCGACCGGTCCGGGCGGGTGGTCTCACAGCCGCTGCTGGAAGCCCTGACCTGGCGGCCGGGCCACCGCATCACCATCGACGTCAGCCACGGCACCGTCGTGGCGCGCCGTGACTCCCACGGACCACAGGTGATCGGGCCACGGGGCGAGATCCCGATCCCCGCGGCGGTGCGGACCATGGCCGGCCTGGCCCCACACCACACGGTCCTACTCGCCGCCCTTGTCGAGTCCGGCCTCCTGGTCATCCACCCGCTTCCAGCCGTCGCGCGCCTCCTGGCTCGGCTGCACCGACGCATCGCAGGAGAAGTCTGATGACCGCCGACCCGGCCACTGTCGCCGCCGCCCGCCAACTGCTACAACAGCTGGGCATCTCCGCCGCCGACCTGAACGACCCGCCGCCACCCGTATCGCTTCCTCCGACGGTGACCGAGTGCGTTAGCCGCGCCACCGCGGCCGCCGGACCGGGGGCACGCCGCACCTACGCCACCTACTGGACGCGGATGGCGGCACTGTGGCCGACCCGGCCGATCACCGACATCGCCGCCAGCGACATCGAATACCTCAAACACCAGTCCGCCGCGTCCGCCCGTTCGCGGCGCAACAGCCGACACGGCCGCCACGCCGGCGAACACGCCGTCGCCGCCGCCCGAGCCCTCTACAACCTGGCCATCGCCGACGGTATCCTCGACCGCGCGGCCAGTCCCGCCCACCGCGTTGCAAAACCACGCCGACTGCCCAACACCCGCCGGGCGCTGACCGCCCCCGAACTCGCGCAGATCAATCTCGTCGCCCGCACCAGCGGCAACGACGTCGTCCTCGACGCGCTCCTGCTCCGGCTGCATACCGAGACCGCCTGCCGGCGTGGCGGCGCGCTCGGCCTGCGCCTGGTCGACCTCGACACCGCCCGCGGGCTGATGCGGCTCACTGAGAAAGGCGGCACGGTACGCTGGCAGCCGATCAGCCTCGCACTGGCCACGGCGCTGGCCGACCACGCCCGTATCCGCGGCGCGGTCCTGCCGACAGACACGCTGCTGCGCTACCGTGACGGCCGGGCGCTGACCAGCCGCCGCTACGACCACCTGTGGCGCCGCATCGGACAGCAGCTACCGTGGGTAGCCGCGCACGGACTCTCCACCCACTGGCTGCGGCACACCACGCTGACCTGGGTCGAGCGGCATTTCGGCTACGGGATCGCCCGGGCCTACGCCGGACACACCGACTCGGTCGGACCGGCCACCACCACCTACATCAAGGCCGACCTGCACGCCGTCGCCACCGCACTGCAGGCAATGACCGGCCAGCCACACCCGCTCGCCATGACTACCCGAGACACCTCAGCGGCAGGCTTCATCGCCTCAATCCCGCGCAGCCAGTGACTCCGGCATGGAACGGCAATGGCGAGCGGCACAGCGGGCCTAGGAGACGAACCCGCCTGGGGACTCAGGTTCGGTCCGGCATACGCGGCTGTTGCGGTCGTCCGGTCATCACGCGGCGCCCGCCCGGTCGACGTTTTCGGATCGGTTAGCGTCCGCCCGCCGATGCGAGTTCGACGGGCTGCCGGCGTCTTCGATGATGTGGGCCGCGCCTTTTTCGCCGATCATGATGGAAGTGGCCTGGGTATTTCCGCTGATGAGCGTCGGCATGATTGATGCGTCCACGACACGTAGGCCGGGTAGACCTCGCACCCTCAGATGTTGGTCGACGACGGCCATGTCATCGCTGCCCATCTTGCATGAGCCGACGGGGTGGTAGTCGGTCTTCGCCCATTGCTTGATGTACTCGCGGACTTGGGCGTCGGTGCGTACCTCGGCTCCTGGCATGTGTTCGCGTTTGACGTAGGGGGCGAACGCCTTGGTTGCGAGCATCTCGCGGCCCCAGTGAAAGCCGGCGATCGAGACGTCCCAGTCGTGCGGATCGGCCAGGAAGTTCGGGTCGATGGCCGGCGGCACCGTCGGGTCGGAGCTGCGGAGCGTGACGCTGCCGACGCTGCGGGGCCGCAGGCTGCAGGTGTTGATGGTCATGCCGTGCCCCGCTACCCGTTGCCGGCCGTGGTCGACGACGAACGCGGGTAGTGCGTGCATCTGGATGTCAGGCGTCGCGACCTGGTCGCTGCTGCGAACGAACATTCCCGCCTCGCAAACGCAGGCGGTCATCGGCCCGGTTCGGAAGAGGACGTATTCGATTCCGGCTATGAGCGCCCGGGCCGGTCGATCGGATCGGTTGTAGCTGACGGGCGTCGTCTCAGCGGTGAGGTACACGTCCATATGGTCCTGGTAGTTCTTGCCCACGCCGGGGAGGTCGTGCGCCACGGCTATTCCGAGTGCCTGCAACTCGTCGGCGGGGCCGATGCCGGACAGCAGGAGCAACCGCGGCGAGTTGACGGAACCCGAGGACAGTACGACCTCGCGGTCGGCGTACGCGACCGTCGGCTTGTCGTTGTGAAGGTATTCGAGGCCGACGGCACGGCCATTCTCGACGAGGATCTTGGTGCCGCGTGCGTGTGTCCGGATGACGAGGTTGGGTCGGTTGCGGGCCTGGCGGAGGTAGGCGGTCGATGCGCTCTCCCGTCGGGCGTCGCGTTGCGTGACGTCGTACCAGCCGACTCCGGCCTGAGTTGCCCCGTTGAAGTCCGGGTTGAAGGCGAGTCCGAGTTCCTGCGCGGCACGCACGAAGGCCTTACTGAGCGGGTTGTGCTGGATCTGCTCCGAGACACGCATCGGTCCGTCGGAGCCGTGGTACTGGTCGTTGAGACGCTCGTTGCTTTCCGCGCGTCGGAAGTACCGCAGGACCTGCTCGTAGCCCCAGTCGTCGTTGCCCAGATCGGCCCACCGCTGGTAGTCCTCCTTCTGTCCACGAATGTAGATCATGGCATTGATGGAGGTGCTGCCGCCGAGTGTGCGCCCTTGCGGGTACCACATCTCCCGATTGTTCAGCTGTGGTTGGGGAACCGTCTCGAATCCCCAGTTGTACTTGGGACTGGTCAATTTCGTGAAGCCGACGGGCATGTGGATGAGCGGCGAGGAGTCGCGCCCGCCGGCCTCGAGGAGCAGGACGCGGGTGCTCGGGTCCTCGCTGAGCCGGTTCGCGACGACGCATCCGGCCGCGCCGGCACCCACGACGACGTAGTCGAATCGTGTGGTCACTCTGTTCACGCTCCATGCTTCGCGGTGACGGGCTGGCGTAGTGTGCGTTGGACTGTGTCGATGGCGTCGAGGAACCAGTAGTCGCCCCACATCACCGATTCGTCCACGCCGAGGGCCTTGGCCTCGTGGTAAGTGCCGTGTTTGAGGACGCCTTGCCACTCCGGCTCGTCGGTGGCGAGGAAATCGGGCTCGCAGAGTCGTGCGAGGATCCGCAGCGCGTAGTCGGCGTAGCTCGTGGCGACCACGGGATCGTCGACGAGTCCCCCGAGCTGGAAGAATCCGCCGGCCGCTACGGCGGCGGCGGACGACTCGTAGGGCGTGCGTGGCGTCGGCTCGGCCCAGTCGTTGGGAGGCACGAGGGTGTCGCCAGTCGACTCGCGGTAGAAATCGGCGCAGGAGCGGGCGGCGGCAAGGAAGCGCGCGTCGCCGGTGTATCGGTACGCCGTGCCGAATCCGTACAGGGCCCAGCTTTGGCCGCGTGCCCATGAGCCGTCGTCACGCCAGCCCTGTTGCGTGGTCTGGCGCAGGAACTGCCCGGTCTCCAGGTCGAAGATGCCCTCATGGGAGACGCTGCCGTCGCCGCGGACCAACGTCCGGCGGGTGGTGAGGCAGTGCTCGATGGCGATCTCGCCGAGGTCGGGGTCTCCGAGACGCGATGCCGCGTGGAAGATGATCCCCACGTTCATCATGATGTCGATGAACAGGCTGTCGGGAGCAAGGAAGCTACGTAGGTACCGGCCTTTTCGGTTGAACCGCTTGGCGAGGGTCCTGCCTGCGTGGACGACGACGGCATCGCGCTGTGGATCACTGTCGGCCTCGGCCCAGCGGCGCCACGTCGGCCAGAAGAGGAACCCGAGGTCATGCACGGTTTCGTCGTCCTTGCGGTGCTCGATGAGCGACGAATAGTGTTCCGCGACAGGGCGGAACTCAGGCGTCACGTGGTCGGCCAGAAGCCACAGCTGGCCGCCGAGGAACCCTTCGCACCAATTGGTCCAGGCGTCCGCGTCGACGGCCCACCGGCCGCCTTCCGTATAGAGCGGGAACCGGTCGGAGTGTTTGTCCGTCAGGGCGCGGACCTTGCCGGCGGCGGTCGCCCAGGCGGTGGCGAACGCCTTCGCGAGGTGGTCATCCACCCGAATGCCGGGCGGCGGCGTCAACGGAAGGGGCTCGGTCAGGACGCGGTAGGTGGTCATCGGCCGGCCTCGTGGTCGAGCCACCACGCGGTGCGAGGACCCATGTGCAGCTGGATGGTTTTGGTTTCGGTGAAGGCGTCGATAGCCTGGCGGCCGAGTTCCCGACCGATCCCGCTGGAGCGCATGCCGCCGAACGGAAGCTCCGGGTAGCCGTTCATCCAGGTGTTCACCCAGATGGTGCCGGCGCGCACCGAGCGGGCGACGGCGAGCGCGGTGTCGACGTCCTGGGTCCACACCCCCGCCGACAGGCCGTACGTGGTGGAGTTCGCGATGGCGATCGCCTCGTCCGTGCTGTCGAACGGTATCAGCGACAGGACGGGCCCGAAGATCTCTTCTCGGGCGATCGACATGTCGGGCGAGACGTCGGCGAAGACGGTCGGTTGGTAGAAGCGGCCGACCTCCGTCTGCATCTGGGCACCACCGAGAACCAGCGCCGCGCCCTGCTGGGTGCCTTCGGCGACGTACCGATTGATGGTGTCCAGTTGCTCGTCGCTGACGATCGCGCCGACCTTGGTCGATTCGTCGAGGGGGTCGCCGACGCGGACCTGCCGCGACCGTTCAACGACCGCGTCCTGCAGCTTCTGGGCGATGCTGCGGTGTACGAGGATCCGGCTGCCGCTGTTGCAGCACTCCCCCTGGTTGAAGTAGATACCGAAGACGATTGCGTCGACCGCGGCCTCGAGGTTCGCGTCCGGGAAGACGATCTGCGGGTTCTTGCCTCCGAGTTCGAGTTCCACGCGCTTGAGGTGCTGGCCCGCGGTCGCCGCGACGATGCGACCGACCGCGGTCGAGCCGGTAAACGAGATCATGTCGACACCGGGGTGGGCGCACAGCGCTGCCCCGGCCACCTCGGCGCCGCTGATGACGTTGACCACTCCGGCTGGGATGCCGGCCTCGCTACACAGTTGCGCGAGCCGTAGCGTCGTGCCGGGCGTGAGTTCGCTCGGCTTGACGACCGCGGTGCAACCGACCGCGAGGGCGAACGGCAGCTTTTGGCTCACGATCAGCAGCGGAAAATTCCAGGGTGTGATCATGGCAGTCACGCCGAGCGGCTCTCGGAGAACCATGGCCAGCATGTCTTCACCGAGTCCGCTGTGCGCATCGCCGTAGGCGTGGCGTCCGAGCGACGCGGCGTACTCCCACAGTCCGGCCGTACCTTCGATCTCGTCGCGCGCCTGACCGATCGGCTTGCCGCTCTCCAGGACTTCGAGGGTGGCGAGGTCCTCGGCGTCACGTCGGATGAGGTCGGCGACGCGCTGCAGCGCCTTCGCCCGATCGGCGGCGGCCAGCCGCGGCCATGGGCCGGAGTCGAACGCCGTGCGGGCCGCCTGCACCGCAGTGTCGACGTCGCGGGCGTCGGCGTCGGGGTACGACGCGACGACAGTGCCGTGTGCCGGGCTTTCGCGGTCGAATCGTTTGCCTGAGGCGGCGTCGACCTCGACACCGGCGATGATCATGTGCCGGTGGTGGGATCCCGTGGTGATCGTCATGGGCTTGCTTCCTCCTCGTATGGCTCGGCTTCGGTGACGCGCCGTCTCACTCGGGCTCACGTGCCTGTGAACGTGGCCGGTCGGCGCTCGCGGAAGGCGGCGACGCCTTCGGCGAGGTCGTGCGATGTCGCGGACAGCGCCCCGGCGAGCGGCTCGATGTAGCTGCTGGGCACACCGTCGGTCGCGGCACGCAGCAACTGCTTCGCCAGCCGGACAGCGATAGGCGCTCCTCCGGCGAGCTGTTCGACCAGGTGTGCCACTGCTGTCTCGAGACCGGTTGCGTCGACGACGTCGGTGAGCGCACCCCACTGGTGGGCGGTCCGCGCGTCGATGAGCCGCCGAGCGAGGACGACTTCGCGGGAGTGGGCCGGGCCGACGAGTGCGGTAAGGCGCTCCGTGCCGGCCCATCCGGGGACGGTGCCGAGGCCGACCTCGGGCAGACCGACGCGGACGGAGTCCGACGCGACGCGGAAATCGGCGGCCAGAGCCAGCTCGAAGCCACCGCCGAACGCATCACCCTGGAGCACCGCCACAGTCGGCTGCGGCAGTGACGCGATTGCGGAGAAAACCTCGTGGCCTCGTGCGGTCCACTGACTCCACATGGCGGCCGGGCTCAGCTCAGCGAATCTGTTGATGTCCGCTCCGACGCAGAATGCTCGTTGCCCGCCTGTTCGCAGCAGTACGACACGTGCATCGCTGCGCGAGAGCACGCGCACCGCGTCGTAGAGTGCGTCGAGCAGCTCCGGGGTGAGGGCGTTGAGCTTGTCGGCGCGATCGATCAGCACGGTCGCGACGCCGTCGCGTTCGCTCACGGTGACCGAGCCTTCGGTACGCGGCGTTATCATGCGATCGCCATTTCATGGGTCGGCGCCGCGACGGCGTGAGGGTCGAACAGGCGGGGATCCATGACGCGCAGGTCGTTGGCCACCTGAAGGTCGAATTTCGCGACGTCCAGGACGTCGCGTTGCAGGTCGACGCCCGGGGCCAGTTCGGTCACGGTGACGCCTGCGGGCCGAAGCTCCATCACGCACCGTTCGGTCACGTAAAGCACCCGCTGGCCCAGTGCGAGGGCGCGGGGTCCGGAGAAGGTGACGCCACTGACCGAGTCGACGAGCTTGGCCGAGCGGCCCTCGCGCCGGATGACGATCTTGCCGTTCTCGACGATGACGTCGCGTCCGCCGGCGGTGAATGACCCCGAGAAGATGATCGAGCGCGCCTGTGACGTGATGTCGGCGAAGCCGCCGACGCCGGCCGTTACGTGACGGCGTGAGGGCAGGTCATGAACATTGACGTTGCCGGCCTTGTCGATCTCGAGGAACGAAAGCAGGGTGTGGTCGAAGCCGCCGCCCTGGAGGAGGGTGAACAGGTCAATACTGGGAAGCAGCGCGTCCGCGTTCATGGAGCACCCGAACGCGAAGCCGGTCAGTGGCGTGCCGCCCACTGCTCCCTGTTCCAGGACCCAGGTCACCGCGTTGGTACGGCCTTGCTCGACCAGGATGCGCGGCACCAAGGCGGATATCCCGAATCCCAGATTGGCGATCTGGCCATCCTGCAGTTCAGCCGCCGCCCGGCGGGCGATCACGGTCTCGATTGACCATGGCGGCGCCTCGATCGCCGATATCGGCCGGCGTAGCTGGCCGCTGAGCACGGGGTCGTACAGGGTGTTCGTCGTCTGGAGCTGATCGGGCGCGATCACGACCGCATCGATCAAGATGCCCGGCACCCGCACCTGCTGGGGCGCCAAACTGCCCCGGGCGGCCAGACGCTTGACCTGAGCGATCACCACTCCGCCGTTGTTGTGCGCGGCCAACGCTTGGTCCAGCGCACCGAGAGGTGATCCTTCGTCCTCGAACGTCAGGTTGCCGGCCTCGTCGGCAGTCGTGGCGCGGATGATGGCCACGTCGGGGACCAGGGCGGGAAAGAACAGGTATTCGCTGCCACGCACCGTGGCCACCTCGACCAGGTCGGTCGTCGTGGCCGCGTTCATCCGACCACCGGAGCGGCGTGGATCGGCGAAGGTGTCCAATCCGACCCGGGTGAACACCCCGGGCTGCCCGGTCGCCCCGGCCCGATGCATCTGGAACAGCACCCCTGAGGGCAGGTTGTACGCCTCGACCTGATCGCTTTCGATGAGCTTCCAGATCTCCGGCGGCTCGACGCCCGAAGGTCCGCTCGGGTAGGACCCGGCCAGGACTCGTTGCAGGAGGCCGGGCCGGGCGATGTGGTCGATGCCTTTCACCCCGTACATGTCCCCGGCGGCGATGGGCATGACCACGGTCAGATTGTCCGGACAACCCGACACGTCGAACCGCTCACCCAGTCCGCGCAGCACTTCGTCCGGGCAGCCGAGCGCCGAAGACGAAGACACGCTGACCATCGCACCGGACTTCACCAGGGCAGCGGCGTCGACGGCAGACAGGACGGTTACAGATCTCATGTGAACCTCGATAGATCGGTCTACGTGAGGGATATAGTTACCAAATGACTCATTGAGTTACTTTTCACGTTTGCGGAGTTGTGGTCCTCCCGCGTTTCCAGCTATCGGTTCGACGTCACACTGTGCGCATCGCCGCTCACTCCATCGCGAAGAACCGCGTCGGTAGATCGATCTACCTCCTCGATGCTTCCATCGATTCCGTGGGCTGTCAAACATCGGTAAGGCGACCTACAAGCCCAAGACCGGACGATGGAGCGACAAAATCGGCTTGCGCACCACGATCCGGCGCGCGGTACGCGCCGTCGATCCTCACGATTGACAAGCGCCCGCCCGGCTTGGCAGGCTGAACTCGCTGGATCGATCTACTAACCGATGTCGAAGGAACCTCGAAGGGCGTTCATGGTGGACGAAACCGTGCTCGGACAGCTCGCGCAAGCGGCGATCGTCCCCGTCCTGGTCCTCGAACGCGCGCAGGATGCCGTGCCGCTCGCGGAGGCGATTCTGGCGGGTGGCCTCCGAGCGATCGAGGTCACGCTGCGGACCACCGCAGCACTCGATGCACTCATCGCGCTGGTCGACGAGCCGACTCTGTCCGAACTCGTCATCGGCGCCGGCACTGTGCGGACTCCTCGACAGGCACTCGACGTGATAGGTCGTGGCGTGCGTTTCGTCGTGAGCCCCGGCTTCGATCAAGACATCGTCGACGTGTGCCGGGCGCACAACGTCGCCGTGCTACCCGGCGTGGCCACCGCTACGGAGATCATGCAGGCAAACCGCGCTGGACTGAACGCGGTGAAATTCTTCCCCGCCGAGGCAATGGGCGGGTTGCCCGCACTTGAAGCCCTGGCGGCGCCGTTCTTTGACCTCACGTTCATGCCGACCGGCGGTATCGCGCCGTCGAATGTCAATCGGTACCTGGACCACCGGCAGGTGATCGCCGTCGGCGGATCATGGATGGTCCCGCCCACCGCCATCGGGGCCCGCGACTGGGACCAGATCTCCGCGCTCGCCGCCCAATGCGCGTCCATCGTCGCCGCCCATCGCGAGCCGGGAGCCGTGTCATGAATCGTGCCGTCCGCTCCGACGCCGCGCCCGGCTCGGGCCGGTCTGAGCGGGGCGGTCTCGTCACGCTCGGGGAGACAATGGGGCTGATGTCGAGCCTCGATACCGGCGAAATCGAGTACGCCCGCCGATTCGCGTTCAGCATCGGGGGTGCCGAGAGCAACGTCGCCATCGGAGTCGTACGCCTCGGCGGCACCGCAACCTGGATCGGCCGCATCGGCCGTGACGCGACCGGTGACCTGATCGAGCGGCGCCTTCGTGGTGAGGCCGTCGCGACGATCGCGATCCGCGATGACGCCTTCACGGGAATCATGGTCAAGCACCGCCGCTTTGGCACGTCTCTCGCTGTCGACTATCACCGGGCCGGCAGCGCCGGGTCCAAGCTTCGCCCCGAAGACCTGCCACCCGACGTCATCGCCCGCGCCGGCGTCCTCCACGTCACGGGCATCACGCCCGCCCTGGGTGAGTCCGCGCGCCGGGCGACGTTCGCCGCCGTTCACCTCGCCCAGGAAGCCGGCGTCGCCGTGTCCGTCGACGTGAATTTCCGACGCAAACTGTGGTCGGCCGAAGCAGCCCGACCCGTCCTCCGCGATCTTGTCGCCGGCGCCGATATCGTGTTCGCGGGCCGCGAGGAGGCCGCGATCGTCACCGGCGCGGGGCACGAAGCGACCAGCGAACAACTGGCCCGTGCGTTGGCCATATCGGCGGACGCCGACGCCGTCATCAAAGACGGCTCCCGCGGCTGCGCCGCAATCATCGGCGGAGAACTGCACATCGTCCCCGCCATCGCGGTACAACCCGTCGACCCGGTCGGTGCGGGCGACTCCTTCGTCGCCGGGTACCTCAGCGAACTTCTGCTCGACGAACCACCCGTTCGGTGCCTGGGCACCGCGATCGCGGCGGGTGCCTTCACCGTCACCGTGCCCGGCGACTGCGAAGGCCTGCCACGCAGAGACGATCTTGAACTCTTTCTCCACGAGAACGCGGACGGCGGTGACGTGCGTCGGTAGCGCAAAGTCAGGGTCCGGGCCGTCGGACCACCTGACATGACCGCCACCTGGTGTTACCGCAGGACGTCTCCTTGACGGGCCACCCGGATCGCCTGGGCGGCGATCGTCAGCGCCGGGTTCATCGCCGCCGACGACGGGAAGAACGAGCTGTCGACGATGAACAGGTTTTCGACGTCATGCGTCCGGCAGAACGGATCGACGACGCTCGTTCGAGGATCGGCACCGGCGACCGCCGTACCGCACATGTGCGAATTGGTGGCGATCCCCATCGTCTCGTGCAGCACGATCGGGTAGCCGGCGCGGCGCAACAGCTCCCGCGTCTTCGCGATCAAACCCCGGTGGGCGCTGAGATTGTTCGGCTTCCAGTGGATGACGGGAACCCCGACCGTCGTCAGCGTCACACGGTTGTCCGGATCCGGCAGGTCCTCCGACTCCAGATAGAGATCGACCGAGCGCCGGGTGACCGCGTCGAGCAGTGGCGTCGGGACGTACGGGCGGGCCGACTTGACCATCGGACCCTGAAGCTTTCCGAGCATCTGCACGTTACCCAGTGGCATCCCGAGGTCGGAGTCCAGATACCAGTCGTTGATCGAGATCGTCTTCTGGAACATCGTCCGATTCCGTCGCCGGGGATCGACCGCGACCATGAACGTCGCGTTGTGCACCATGTAGCGCCGCCCCAGCAGCCCCGAGGAGTTCGCCAGCCCGTCCGGTTGCCTGTCCGTCGCCGAGAGCATCAACAGCCGCGCCGAGTTCACGGCTCCGGCGGAGACGACGAACGACTTGGCGCGTATGCGAACGGTTTCACCACCGGGCCGACGGCCCAGGGCCTCGACCACCCGCGACCCCTTCGGGTCGCTGACGAGCCGCGTCACGTCCACTGACGTCTCGAGAGTGACATTGCCGGTGGCCAGGGCGGGATCAATGCCCCGTGTCTCGGCGTCACCCTTCGCGCCAACCATGCACGGAAATCCGTCACAGGTCCCGCATCGGATGCACAGGCCGTCCGGGCGGCGATCCACGGCGATGGCCGCTGGGGACGGGGTGACGCCATGCTCGGTGAACCGGCGAATCAGCTCGACCATGTAGGGCTCTTGCTCCAGCGCGGGGTACGGGTAGTCGGTGCTGCGCCACGGGTCGGTGGGGTCCTGGCCGGCTGTTCCGTGCACACCGAACCAGTCCTCGGCGACTCCGTAGAACGGCTCGAGGTCCGCGTAGCGGAACGGCCATGCCGGGGACGTGCCTTCCCGATAGGCGATGGTCTCGAAGTCCTCTTCCCGGAACCGCACGAGGCTTGCGCCGTACACCTTGGTATTTCCGCCGACCCAGTAGTGCACTCCCGGCGTGAACTGGCCGCCGCCGGCATCCTCCCATTGCCCTGCGTTCTTGTAGAGGTTGTCGACGAAGACACGACCGGGCGACCAGTTCGCGTCCTCCCGCGGCAGCCGGGTGCCGCGCTCCAGCACGACGGTGCGCACACCCCGTTCACCGACAGCGCGGGCCAGTACGCCGCCGCCCATCCCGCTACCGATGATGGCGACGTCGGCCTCTATTACCTCGTCAGTCATGGAACTCCCTCGTCGCGGTCCGGGCTCGGTCGATCGCCCGAGCGCGCCTGGGTGCACAGCCGCACCCGTAGCGTCGGTGCGAACACAGCCCGGTCTGTCGGGTCGGTCGTCTCGCGAATGAAAACGGTGCGGGCCTACCGGTGATCGGTCCGGCGGCCGGCACAGGTCCTCTCATTGCTGCTGAACCATTGATCGAAATGCACGGTCTGCTCGGTCTGGACGGCACGCTGAACCGCGTCGGCCACCAGGAAAGCGTTGGCGCCGGCGATGCCGTCGGCGGTCGGTTCGCCGTCGCCGGCGATGGCCGCCCGGAACGCCTCGAGGACCGTCAGATAGAGATCCTTGCGTTCGCCGACGTCGACGACCCGCTCCCCCGCACCGGTGCGCAGAATGACTTCGCCGATGGGGTCTTGTGTCATCACATCGGAGGCCAGCAGCGCCCCCTCGGTGCCGAAGACATCAAATCGGGTGGGCCGGTAGGCGATCGTGAACGCATCGTGCGTCTGGACCGTCACCTGTCCGTAGAGCATGGACGACATCACGGCGTCGGATGTGCCGGCCGACCACTCGCCCTGGGCCGAGCCGACCGCCGTCGCCAGCCGTGGCGGCGAGCCCAGCGCCGCATTGATCACCGACGCGTCGTGGCAGGTGATGTCCAGCGCGACACCGGCGCCGGGTGCGTCGCCCAGCCGCCAGCCACGCAGACGCTCGGGCAGGAACACCGCATGACACACGCTCACGGCCAGCGGGGTGCCGATCGCGCCGGCACGGATGAGTTCGCGGATCCGCCGGTGCGTTGCCGCGCCCGGAAGGTGATGGTTGACGGCTAGTACACCCGCGTGCGCCGTGGCGGCGTCGAGAAGCGCGGCCACGTCGTGTGGCGTCAACGCCAAGGGCTTCTCGACCAGGACGTGCTTGTCGGCGGTCAACGCCGCGATGGCGTGCTGGGCGTGCTGGTGGTTGCGGCTGGAGATGTAGACGGCGTCCACCTCGTTGTCCGCCAGCACGGACTCAAGATCTGTCGTGGCTCGTGCGATCTGGTTGCCTTCGGCGAACCGTTCGCCGTGGAGCAGATCGCCGCTGACGACGGCGACGATGTCGTCGCCGTGCCGGCGCAGCGCCGGAATCATCCGGGTGGCCGCGATGTCACTTGCCCCGACAAGTGCCCACCTCATGACGTCGCCTCCACCAATCGCTGCGGACCCTTGAGTTCGAACAGGGTGGTTGACTGGCGAATCTGCAGTTCCGGATTGACGATGAGTGACCCGAAAGGCCGGTCTGGATCGCCGATGCGCGCCAGGAGCAGCTGCGCGGCGCGCGCCCCGACGTCGTCGGCGAAGGTCGCCACCGAAGTCAGCGGCGGATCCTGGTAACGCGCGTCGGCGACATCGTCGAATGACGCGACCGCCATGTCGCGGCCGGCTCGCAGTCCGCTGTCGCGAAGCGCGTGCAGCACACCGACGGCGACCGCGTCGCTGTAGGCGACGATGACATCCGGCCGGGGACGTTGCTGGTTCTCCAGGAACAGAGACCGCATGACCTGCTCACCACCGCTCGGCGTCGACTCCGACGTGTGCTCGGCCTGCTTCGAGATGGCGATACCTGATTGCTGGAGAACTCGCGCCACTCCCCGGTAACGGTCCTTGCGTGCTGTCGAACTCATCGGACCTCCGACGAAGACCACGGAGCGTGGATGAAGGCCGGCGATGTGTTCACCCATCAACACGCCGGCCCGCACGTTGTCGGCTCCCGTGTAGTCAGCGTCGAAACCCTTGACCTGTCGGGCGATCAGCACGTGCGGCGTCCCTGACGACTTGAGCATCTGCAGAGACGCCGGCGAACTGCCGGCGGCCGGCAGGATGATCACACCGTCGGCGCGGTGTTCGACCATCGCCGAGATCAGTTGCTGCTGCTTGTTGGGTTCGTCATAGCTGTAGCCCTGCAGCAACGTGTATCCGGCGCCCTGAAGACCCTGTTCGATGGCCATCGTCAGTTCAGCGAAGTACGGATTGCGCACGTTGGTGACGATGAGCCCGACGGTCATCGATCGGCGGGTACGCAGGTTCGCCGCGGCCCGGTCATAGACGTAGCCCATGTCCGCCATGACCTGTCGAACGCGAATCTTCGTCTGTTCCGAGACCCGTGGACTGTCCTGGACCACCAGGCTGACGGCCGCGCGGGACAGGCCGCACGCCTCGGCGATATCCTTCAGCGTCAGGCGACCCATGGCGGCTCCTCGAGAGTCGGCGACAGTATGCCCAGCATAGGGGACGTGGTGGATCGATCTATCGGCTGGGCACGCCCTGGCCGCGCGGCCCGTGCCGGAGCAGCCTGGGCCGCGCCTTTCGCCGCGCCTGCCATCCGACCCTCGGCGCGCACCGTTACTTCACTGATCCGGCCATGAGCCCTCGGACGAAGAACCGGCCGAGAACGACGTAGATGAAGATGGTCGGAATGGCGGCGAGCAACGCCCCGGCCATGACCACGTTCCAGTTGACGGTCAATGACCCGGACAGGTTGTTCAGGGCGACGGTGGCAACCTGCTTGGACGGGTCCGGAACGACTACGAGGCCGAACAGGAAGTCGTTCCAGATGTTCGTGAATTGGAACAAGCCGGTCACGATGAATCCGGGAACTGACAGCGGCAGGACGATCGATCGGAAAGTCTGCAGCGTGGTCGCCCCGTCGATTTGCGCGGCCTCCATGAGCGCCTTGGGCAGTCCGACGTAGTAATTTCTGAAGATCAGCATCGTGATGGGTATGCCGTAGACGATGTGCGTCAAGGTGAGGCCGGTCAGTGTTCCGTACAGCCCCGTGAACGCGAGGAACTTGACGAGCGGCACCAGGATCGACTGATAGGGAATGAACATGCCGATCAAGATCACATTGAACAGCAGGTTGGATCCGCGGAACTTCAATTTGCTGAATACGAAACCCAGCGATGAGCCGATCAGGCATGAGATGACCGTCGCTGGGATGACCACCTCGAAGCTGTTGGCGAGGTTGGCGTGCAACGCCGTCCACGCCGCTTCGAATCCGGACCAGTGCAGCCCGGTCGGCAAGCTCCACATGTGTTGCACGTCGGCGGCTGCAGGCGTCTTGAAGCCGGCCGTGATCATCACGTAGAACGGAACCAGGAACAGCAGCGCGAAGAATGTCAGGATGAACAACACGGCCCATTCGCCGAGAGTTCGGGGTCCGCGACGTCGCCGTGGGGCGCCGGGCTTCGGGCCGACGAGGTCCGGCACCGCCCTTGACTCGATGAAATCAAGGCTGGCGGTCACGAGCCGTCTCCCTCGTGCTGGCGGTAGGTCCGCGCCAGGTACGGCAGAACGATGGCGCACACCAGGACCAGCATGAGTACGGACGCGGCCGCGCCGGTGTTGTACTGGAAGGCCCGGAACGTTTCGTCGTAGACGAAGATGCCGGGGACGTCGGTTACGAAGCCGGGCCCGGAGCCGCTGAGGGCGAAGACGAGGTCGAATATCTTCAGCGACGTATAGCCCAGGATGACCAGGGTGGCAACCATGGTCGGACGCAGCATCGGGATCACGACCTTCCAATACACCTGGAAGGTTGAGGCTCCGTCGACTCGCGCGGCCTCCATGGTCTCCTCCGGGATGGCGCTGAGCCCGGCGAGGAACATGGCCATCGCGAAGCCGCCGAGCTGCCACGCCGCGGCGATGACGATCGGAATGAGCGCCAGCGGAATGCCGAGGTCCACGCCGAGATCCTTCGCTCCCGGGATGACCTTGCCCAGCGCGCCGTTCAACGAGGCCACGACGGTTGGATCAGTCGTCCATCCCGGTTTGAGTGGTTTCATGCCGGCCGCCGTCAGGGCGCTGTTGATGCCCAGGACCTTGAAGAGCAGGTTCACCCCGGTCTCCGGATTGAACAACCAACGCCAGACGACGCCGCTGACGATGAACGACAGTGCGTACGGCAGGAGGAAGACGGAACGGAAGAAACCGCGCGCCATGACCACGTTGTGCACCAGGATCGCGAGGAACAGTCCCAGCGCCGTGGCGGCGACCAGGAACAGCACGGTGAACACGAGAAGGTTGCGCAGGTCCGCTTGAAAGCGGGAGTTGCCGAACAGCTGCGTGTACGTCGCGTACCACGGCGACCGGGTGTGGAGGTCTTCGGCGAATGAGGACCACTTGGAGATCGAGACGACGAAGGTGAAGGCGATGAATCCGTAGACGAAGATGAGCACGAGGATCGTCCACGGCGCGACGATGATCTTCGGCATCTGGCGGTCGACCGCGGCCATAAGGCGCCGCCGGCGTTGGCGCGGACGTTCTGACCTCGCACCGGCGAGGCGTGCCTCGGTCGGTCCGTGGTTGGTGTGTACTGCCATGGTTGCGATTCCTTCCGCGCGCCGCCGAGTCTCGACGGTTCCACGCGGGAGCGCACGGATATCACCCTGCGCCCCCGCACGTCCGAGTCAGCTAGAGGCGGCCGCGGCCATCGCGCTGACGAAGGCTCCGGCGTTCTTGTTTCCGTTGAACGCGGTGATGGCGTTGTCGTAGGCCTGCACATAGGCCGGCGAACCGACTTCCCCGTTGGCGAACGACCACACCAGGCTCTCGGCGGAGTTCCGGAAGTCCGACGCCGACTGCTGCTGGTACGGCGGGAACGACGTCATCGGCACGTTCGTCAGAACCGGGATCGCGCCCTTCTGCAGGTTGAAATCGATCTGCCCCTGGGCGGACATGATCGTCTTCGCCCAGTTCATCGCGTTCGCCTCATCCTTGGCGTTCTTCGCGACGACAAAGCTGTCGATCACCATGTCGAACGTGGTCGGCGAGCCGGGCACCGGCATGTAACCGAAGTCCGTGCCTTCCTTGGCGCCGTCCTTCTTTAACTCGCCGTAGGCCCAGTCGCCCATGACGTTGAACGCGCACTTGTTGTCGACCAGGTTCTTGACCGCCTCGTCCCAGGTCAGGGCGCTGTGGTCGGAGTTCGCGGCGCCGTAGAGCGCGGCGTAGTCGTTCAACGCGGCCGCGACCTTGGGATCGCTCCACTGGGTCTGCTTGGTGAACAGGCCGTTCCATGCGGTCGGCCCCAGCTCGCTGATCAGAGTGCCCTCCAGCAGCATCTGGTCGCCGAAGCCGCCGGAGCCGTCGCCGAGGCAGACCGGCGTGACGCCCGCCGACTTGAGCTTCGCCACATCGGACAGCCACTCCGCCATGGTCGTGGCGGATGTCAGGGTGATGCCGTTGGCCTCCAGCAGATGCTTGTTGTACCAGAGCTCGTTACCTCGATGGACACCTGTCTCCACCGAGTACGTCTGACCACCGGCCTGGGTGTTGTCGAGAATGACCTTCGGGACCGTGGCGCTCCAGCCGTTCGACTGGAACAGCGACGTCAGCGGTTGAATGACTCCGGCCTGCACGTACTGCTGGATGATCGCCCCCGGGTGCGTCTGCCAGGTGTCAGGAGCCTTGCCACCTTGAAGACGGCTCTGCAGCACCGCCTGGGCGTTCGCGCCACCGCCACCCGCCACCGCACCGTTGACGATCTTCACATCGGGGTACGTCTTCGTGTAGTTCGTGTACAGAGACTGCAGTGCGGCGGACTCCGAGCCCGAAGTCCACCAGGAGAACACCTCAAGCGACTTGGTGGGGCCGGTGCTCGACGATCCACCGCTGGAGCCGCATGCCGCAACCAACGCCAGGGCCGTCAATCCAACCATCATCTTGGCCGTTCGAACCACGTGCATCATGTGATCCTTCCGTTGAACTCGCTATACACCAGGACAGATACCGCCGACCCTGACGGCCTGGCGTAAAGCCGGCCGAACGACGGCATTGGCGCCTCAGAGTCGATATATAGATCGATCTACTAGCCTGGCCAACGCATCATGCTCGGTTGTTTCTGCGGCTTGTGATCGGGGGTGTCTCTAACGAGGAGTGGGCGCTAGATCGATCTACCTGACCGTGAACATTACCGCCGCTGTGCCCCGTGTCAACCGTCCGTTACGGGATCGTTTCCAGCAAGCTGTCTCAGCGACGTTGCCACCCTGTCCGCCGGACAGGCGCTGAGGTCCGACCGCGAATGTGGCGACCGCATGCGATCTGTGTATGCCGACCACATTTGTCGACCATTCCAGCGGCGCGTGCGGCCACCTCATCGCGAGGGAAGCGGAATCACACGGACCCGCCCGCCCGCGACCGGTCCTGATCAGGGAGCGGCTATCTCCGGAGCCGCACTCACGCATCGCCCGGCGTCACCGTTTGGCTGCCAACGGATGCTGTAGTCCTGTCATCGCGCCAGCGCCGCAGCCGCAGCCCGCAGATCGGCCTTGATGTGGGGTGACGCCGAGTTCGTCGCGAATGCAGCGAGCGGCGGCAACTTGGTCCAGGTCAGCGGCCATGGCGGGCTCCATCAACGCGGGCAAGCAGATCGGCGAGGATCTGGGTACGACATCTCCCCGAACGGCGTAGCCCTCAGACGAGTCGGTCAACTGCTGGCGGGCCTGTCCCTCGCCGCCCTGGCCGCGTTGTGGGTGGGGTGGCTGACCACGACCAAGGGGATCCCGGCTCGACAGCATCAGCGACACGTCCATGCTCCGCTTCACCGGAGTCATGGTGCTCGCCGACTTCGCCGGCATACTGCCCCCTCGGCTCATCAGCATCCAGATCGGTTGATTCGAGATCATGGCCACCACACTCGAGCTGACCTCGAAGATCACCGCACTGGATCTCCCGACGCAGGTCCCCGCTTACCATCAGTCTCGACAACTTCGACCCGACCCGGATCCAATGGACCCGCTCGTGGAGCAACGCGACCCGCATACCGCGGCTAGGAACGGCCGCCACCCCGATCATCAGTAGCTTCTATGCCCAGCGTGACCAGTTCATGCCCTGGCGGCGGATCTGGCTAGGGTCTGCCGGACTCGGTATGCCGCAGCTTCAGCGAAGAGTCCGTCACGAGGGAGGCAGTGCGCTCGTCAACGCTCCTCCATGGAGGTGCCATGACGGCACGGAGCGGATTGACCGCCGTGGCGACAAGCAACTAGCGTCGAACGCATGCACACCTCTTTGGTGCAGGTGTGCTACTGGTGGGGGTTCATCCCCCCTCGGACACCAATATCGGTGTTTTTTCACCGATCCAACCGACGGCATCTGGCGCGGTCATCGGCAGCCTAGATATACCGGTCGCATGGTTCCCGCGTCCCCTGGCCAGCGGCGACGGTGACCGCGATGCCGCCTTCGCCACGTCGGTCGGACGAGCAGCTCATCGGTGCTCTCATCCCCACGCCGCTGGAACGACCGCAGCCGATTCCTGGCCCGGTACCGACATTGCCCGTCCAGCGACCGCCCGCCGCAGCCGGCATCCGCCTGGACGCCGCTCAGGTCGACCCATCGGGCCGGATCTGCGTCCGGGGACTGCTCGATGTGCTCGGCTGGCAGCAGGGCCGGCATCTCTCGGTCGATGTCGTCGAGCGGGTCGTGGTCGTCCGGGCGGCCGCAACCCGCCGCTACACCGTCGGTGCTCGAGGCACGCTCACCTTGCCGGCGGCGGTGCGGCATATGGCCGGCATCGACTGCGGTGCCACGGTGATCGTGGCGGCAGACCCGGCGGCTCAGACGCTGTTCGTGCACCCGGAAGCTGCCGTGATCCGGATCCTCGCCGATATGCACGCCCGCGTGGATGGAACGCGCCATGGCCGCCGATCCTGACCATGTTGCGGCCGCTCGCCGCATCCTCGACGAACTCGGCGTCACCGTCGCCGACCTCGCGCTCACACAGGGTCGCCGCCATGTGCCGACGATCGGCGACTATTTGCCGCAAGTCCGCGCGGCGGCCGGCCCCGGCGCGGCGCGGACGTACGGCAGCTATTGGTCCCAGATGGCCATCGCCTGGGGTGATCGGCCGTTGACCGCGATCACGGCGAGCGATGTCGAGGCGCTGCAGCGGCGGGCCATCGCCGACGCGGTCCCGCGGCGTTCCAGCCGTGGCGGACGGCACGCCGGCGAGCACTTGATCGCCGCCGCCCGCGCCATATTCAACCGGGCCATCGCCGACGGGTACGTCGCCGCTGGCAACAGTCCCGCACACCGGGTCGTGAAACCACGTCGGCTGCCGAGTCCGCGGCGGGCGCTCATGTCGGCCGAACTAGAGGAGATCAACCTCGCGGCGCGTACGAGCGGCAATGATGTCGTCTTGGACGCGTTGTTGTTGCGGCTGCATACGGAGACCGCGTGTCGTCGTGGACGAGCGCTGTCGTTGCGGTTGGGTGACCTTGACGTCGCCAACGGTCTCGTCCGGCTGAACGAGAAAGGCGGCACGCTCCGGTGGCAGCCGATCACCCTCGACCTCGCCGAGCACTTGGTCGACCACGCCCGATGCCGCGGTTCGGTGCTGCCGACCGATGGACTCTTGCGGTTCCGCGACGGCAAGAGGCTGACGAGTCGCCGCTACGACCACCTGTGGAAACGCATCGGCGACCGGGTCCCGTGGGTCGCTGCGCAGGGGATCTCGACGCATTGGCTGCGGCACACCACCTTGACCTGGGTCGAGCGCCACTTTGGATACGGCATCGCCCGCGCGTACGCCGGTCACACCGACTCCACCGGACCATCAACCACGACGTACATCAAGGCAGACTTGCAGGCAGTGGCAGCGGCGTTGGCCGCGATGACGAGACAGCCACATCCACTCGCCAATTGTGAGCGACAGTCGCGTTAGTCAGTGTTCGAGGTTCGAGGCTCGGGCGGCGCACCTTCAGTACCAGGCACGGCCGCTGTTGAGAGATCGAGTCCGACCACGTCGACCGCGCATGTCCGCACTGCACCGCAGACGCAGCAATCCGCGCTGACGGCCCGAGAACGCCGCCCGGGTGCGGTCCCTGTTCGAACAGGGAGTACAGCAACCCGACGGTGCCGAGCTCGATCTCGGCCGGCATGTCGCCAACGGTCCGTGCGCGGCCGCCGCCGGATCAGCGCTTCGATCACGGCCACCGAGTCCAAACCCGCCGCGGTATCCCAGAACGTCGCGCGGTAGGTCGACGCGGCCTATCGACTCGACTGGAGGGCCCTATCTCTCACCACCCACACCGCGCCGAGTCCGGCGACGGCACCCTCAGGCGAGCAGCCCCACCGGCTGCTCGAGAACTGACACGAGAGCACGCATCCACTGCGCGGCCGTCGCGCCGTCCACTGGGCGGTGATCGACGGACAGGGTCAGCCGCATGACCGAACGCACCGCGACCTTTCCCTTCACGGCAATCGGCGCGCTGGTCACGCCGCCGACGGCGAGGATCGATGACTGGGGCGGGTTGATGATGGCCGCGAACTCCTCCGTGCCGAACATCCCCAGGTTGGTGACTGATGTGGTTCCGCCTTCGAGCTCGCGCTGCTGCAACTGCCCTGCCTCGGCACGCCGGACGACGTCACGCACCGAGTCGGCCACCATGGACACGCTCATGCGGTCCACGCCGCGAAGTACCGGCGTCACGAGTCCACGAGGCGAGGCAATGGCCACACCGACGTCCACGGACTCGAACGAGCGGATCGCGTCCGGCGTCCAAATGACGTTCATCGCCGGGACCATCACGTGTGCGCGGGCAACCGCCTTCAGCAGCAGATCGTTGATCGAGATCCGCACCGCGCCCTTGCCGCCGTTCAAGCCGACGATCGTGCTGGTCCACGGCGCCTGGGCCGACAACTCGAGCTGGGGCGGTGAGGTGAGGCTGCTGCACCATCGCGGGTACCCGGTGGTCGTGGCCCCAGCCTGCTGCAGGGGCTCTCGGCCGACACCGCCGCCCTCAACGACTACCTCGCCACGCTGACCGGGCCGCTCGTGCTGCTCGGGCATTCCTACGGCGGGGCCGTCATCACCGACGCCGCGACCGGAAACCCCAACGTCAAGGGGCCCTGGTTTACGACGACACCTACCTTCCAGACGAGGGCCAGAGCGTGGCCTCGCTCAGCGGCCGGAACTCGGCGCTAGCCGCCGCGGCGACCGACCCGACGTCGGTGTTCACGCTGTTACCCTACCCGGGTGCACCGGCCGGAATCTATGACACCTACCTGCTGCCGAAGGTCTTCATCTCGGCCCTGGCCGGCGACCTCCCGCGCGTCGAAGCCGAGACCCTGGCGGCCTCGAGACCGCGACCTCGCTGCTGGCGCTGGGCGAGCCGTCCAGCGCCCCGGCCTGGAAGACCATCCCGTCCTGGGATGTGATCGGCCTTCAGGACAAGGTCATCCCGCCCGCGCAGCAGCTGGCCATGGCCAGGCACGCCGGCGCCGACGTCACCGAGATCAACTCCTCGCACCTGTCACTGATCTTGCACCCCAAGCAGGTCACCGATGTGATCATCCAGGCCGCGCAGGCAACCAGCTGAGCGCCGGAGCCAGCCGGGACCGGGGCTGCGATATCCATCGCGGCCCCGGTCGAGCTGTCCGCCGGTCACCGAGCCGCGACCGGCCGATCCAGAACCAACCCCGCGCGAGGCGATGATGACAGGCATGGTTGACGACGTCCACCTGGTCACGGTGTTTCCGGACGGCCCCGGCGGCGGCAATCCGGCCCCGATCGTGCTGGCCGCCGCCGAGCTGGGCGACGGCGAGATGCAGGCGCTGGCCCGGCACTACGGGCACGAGAGCGCCTTCGTCGTGGACCCCGCCGGAACCGGGTGCGAGCTGGCCCTGCGGTTCTGGGTGCCCAACCATGAGATGTCGATGTGCGGGCACGCCACCCTCGGCACCGTGTGGCTGCTGGCGCGGCTGGGCAGAGTCGCGGCGGAGGGACAGCTGCGGGTGCACACCCGCAGCGGCGTGGTGCAGGCGCGGCTACGCGCCGGTGACGTCGCGATCGATCAGCCGCCAGGAGACTGCGAACCGGTCGAGGACTCCAGGCTGGTCGACACGCTGCTCGGTGCTCTCGGGCTGAAGAGTGGCGAGCTGGCCGGTCGTCCGGTCCGCAATGCGCGCACGAGCCGCACCAAGACGCTGATCGCCCTGCGCGACGTCGCGACCCTGGACGCGCTCGACGTCGATCCGCAGCGGGTGGCTGCGGCGTGCGCCGCCCTCGGCTCGACCGGCCTCTATCCCTACGCGCCCAGCGGCGAGCGGCAGTTCGATGCCCGGCAGTTCCCGGCGTCTTCCGGGTACCCGGAAGACGCCGCCACCGGCATCGCGGCGGCGGCATTGGCCGTGGGCCTGTTGGCCGACGGCGACATCACCGCCGAACTGCAGCCGATCGGCGTGCGGCAGGGCCGGGCCATGGGCCGCCCGTCGCAGATCACCATCACACCGGAGGTCGGTGACGGTCTGGGCGTTGCCCGATGGTGGATCAGCGGGCCCTGCGTGCTGAGCAGGTAGCAGCCGACCGGCAGGACTCGCACCCGCCGCGCCGGTCAATCAGGGGTGCGCTGATCACGGCGAGCGTTGGGTCGTCTTACGCCATTGCAGCGGGGCCGCGCCGAAGTGGCGCGCGAAGGCGCGGCTGAAGGCGGCCTAGGACTGGTAACCGGACTGGTCGGCGATCTGGCTGACCGCGAGTGAGGTCGAACGCAGCAGATGCGCAGCGTTGTACCTGCCGGAAACCTCATCCGCACAGGTCAGGCGGCGTGTTTGTACTCGTGGAGGATGCCGCCGAGTCGATCGGTTCGTCGGATGTGGAGCCGGGCTATCTGGTCTGGGTCGGTGATCGGGGTGGGCAGTGGATGCAGGGGTCGGGCGTTGGCGAGGCCTTGGTGGGGCCGGTGGCCGTTGTAGAAGTATTCGAATTCGCGCAGGGCGTGCAGCAGGTGTCGCTGGTTCCAGATCAGGGTTCGGTCCAGCAGTTCATGGCGGCAAGTGCGGACCCAGCGTTCCATGATCGAGTTCATGCGAGGTGTCTGGATGCCGCTGAGCACGACCTTGATACCCGCATCGGCTAGCACGGCGTCGAACAACGCAGGGAACTTGCCGTCCCGGTCGCGGATGAGGTAGCTGGCGGTGGTTCCGGCGTCCTCGAGGTCCATGGCGAGGTTTCTTGCGACCTGTGCTACCCAGGAGGCGGTTGGATGGGCGGTGGCTCCGAGGATCCGGATCCGACGGGCGGCGTGCTCGATCACGGCGAGGACGTACATTCGCGCTCCGCTGACCGTGACCGTTTCCAGGAAGTCACAGGCGAGCAGGGCGTCGGCCTGCGAACGCAGGAAGTCCGCCCAGGTGCTGGACGACCGCGCGGGTGCCGGATCGATACCGGCCTCACGGAGGATCTCCCAGACCGTGGACGGAGCGACCTTGACTCCCAGCACGAGCAGTTCGCCGTGCAGACGTCGGTAGCCCCAACTGGGGTTTTCCCTCGCCAGGCGCAGCACCAGGACGCGGATGGACTGCAGCGTGCGTGGCCGGCCGGGACGCTTGGGTCGGGAGGCGGCCGCGTGGCGGCGGCCGATGAGATCGCGGTGCCAGCGTAGGACGGTGTCCGGGCGTACGAGTAACCGCAGCCCCTTGAGCATGTCATGGGTAGTCGGTGCAGCAGCGCTGCCAACAACGCCCGATCACTTGGGCCGAACCGCGGCTTCTGAGTGCCCAGCTGGCGTTGCAGCACCGCGATCTGGTGGCGCAGGACGAGGATCTCGGCGTCCTTGACTCCATCGCTGATCGGCAGCAGCCGCAGGAGCGCGAGCCCGTTCGTCACACCGAGATACGCCAGTCGTAGCAACACGACCAGCCATCATCCCCCAGCCATCGTCGGCGATGCATAGGGCGTGGCGGTGTTCTCGAACTGACCAGGATTCATGATCCTCGACACCGACCCTGAGCAGGGTGGATGACGTTTTCGGCAAGCACAGGTTCATTCACCCAGTTCGCCAGGTTGCCGTCGTTGATCCCAGGTCACGCACAATCTGAGCGGTCGACTTTCCCGTCTCGCGCGCAATCCGCACCGCGCCTGCGCGGAAGTCCGGATCGAACCGGCGTCTCGTCTCAGCCATGAACCTCTATCACTCGAGACCTGGCCTCCACGCGACGAGGGGAACCGCAGGTCCGCGCCGGGGCCTGCGGCGAGCACGGCAGGCTCGTCGAACGACCAGCTGGTAAGCGCACGCTCACCACGACCGAGGCTGTCTAACCAAGATCTCTCATCCATACCTCCACGAATAGCTGTAGGCGGCGACGAGAGTCGCAGTTGCTTCCTCGTTCAACTCCGGATGGGCGCGTCTTACTTCGGATTTATAGGAATCTGTACCTGAGGTGAAGTCGTCGCCTTTCCAGCCATATGCGCTGGCCTCCCGTAAGACGGCCCCTACGTATTCGAGCATCTCCGGACCATCGTTCGGTCCAAAGTAGTCCAGTAGTGCTGCTTCATTCCTGGTTGGAACAGGACGAACACCTCTACTCAAATAGAGGGTAACCGCCTTGCTCTTGCGTTCATCATACATTTGGATGTGATCTCCCCGCCCCACGCTGCGTTTTTGTGTTTTCCGAGGTGCTATTCCTCTTCCTCAAGGGCCGCTGCGGTCAATACGACTTCATCTTCCTTCAGTTCGTTTTCGGCGAGAGCAGTCGCGTCCGCAACACTGACTGACCGATTAATCCCGAATTCGGCAAAGGGTTGGCCCGTACCCAGATCCGGCAGCTCAATGCTAGTCACCTTTGGATTGTTCATCAGTCGACCAAACTCCGTGACATCAAAGAAATTTTGACCGCGGAGATCTTCTCCGAGCACAACGTGGGCCCGGCCAGATGCATTCTCCGCATACTCAGCAGACGCATTGTCCCACCAAGCGACTGAAGCAGGGTCGTCTGGATTGAACACGGGCGCCCCAATTCCCTTCGACTCAATTAGCTGCTCGAGTGTGGTGCCGCCACCTTTCTTGGCAAGAAAGTCCGCGACACCCTGCGGGCGACTGGCCGCAACATATTCGTCCGGCCCGGCGCCGGGTTCTTTGCTTCGCCCCGCGTAGAACCATGCGGTATTTCGTTTGGTCGCAAACATGGATGCGGCAAAGGCAATCGCGGAAAGGCGCGCACGCTCCATTGCAACTCGAGCCAAGTAGGCCTTCCACTGTAGCGATTGGAAATATTTCGCGAAGGCTACTTCGCGGTCGTGGATGCTCTTTTCGGGGACCGGGACAGCCCACTCAACGCCGACCTCAACTCCATCGACGCTCTCGTGTTACTGGCCGAGAAGACCACCTGAGGATCCACTAATCCACAATTCTCGACAAATATGACCAGCGGCCACCCGAGATCATTTTTCAGATCACCAATCCCGCCGATTAGCCATGCAACGGCTGCCTTCGCCGTGCGGTCTGATCGCTCAATGCATCGTCTGGCTGCAGCTCACACGACCTGGCCTCGACCGTGCAGATGGCGTGCGCGGCGCTGTGCCACCCAGCCGGGCTGATCTCGGTACGGCGGCGGCACCAACCGTGCGGGCCGGTTGAATGCGTTGACCAGAGCGTGCAGCACGAAGCCGCACACCATGACGCCGATACATATGAGCGCGAGTCCGGCGGGAATCAGCCAGGCGTCGCTGCGGACTAGTTGCTCGCCAATCGGGCCCATCGGGAGCAGCATCATCCCGACCGCAAACGGCGCCATCGTCAACAAGAACGCAAAGTAGCTACGCGGTGTTACCTCCAGGCCCCTGCGCGGGCCCTTGTTCCACCGCGCCACGTCCACGTGCGATGTGTGCCCGTGCCAGATCGATCTTGCTGGCGCGAGTAGGCGCTTTAGCAACCAGCTGAACGGAAGCATCCAGCTAGCGACCGCCAGCACAGCCAGCAACCCCAGCACAACATCTCCGAGCACCCGGTCACACTACCGAGCCTTCTCACCTCGACGCGACGGCAAATGCACGAAAAAGGTGCACCAGTGAATCCGCGCGTTCTGGTCGACGCGTACCGATATCCGGTGCGATCGGTTCGGCCATGCAGGCCAGGATGCCACCGCGATCCGAACGACCGCGGCCCGGAGGCAGCCTCCAGATCAAGAACCCTTCGCACCACTGCCTGATCCGACGCTCTCCGAACCACAACGCAGCGGACGGTTAATCGCTGCGCAGGTGCAGGTAGCACTGCAGGACGGGAGTTGCCCCCTGATCTTGGACACTTGAAACTGGGATCGTGATGGTCCTGGTGGACAGGAGTCCTGGAAAACGATGGTGAACAAGCATTACCCGGTTCAGTTCAAGGCTGACGCGGTGGCGTTGTACCGGTCTCGGCCCGGTGCGACGATCGCGCAGATCGCCGATGATCTCGGGGTCAACCGTGAGACGTTGCGCAGCTGGGTTCGTAACGATGACCAACGACGCGGGATGTCGGATCCGGGACCGCGGGGCACTGCCTCGCAGCCGCCGGTCCCGGTCGAGGAGGAGAACGCCGCGTTGCGGCGGCGGGTCCGGGAGCTCGAGGAAGAGCGGGACATCCTCCGCAAGGCGGCCCGGTATTTCGCCGGGGAGACGCGCTGGTGAACCGCTTCCAGTTCGTCGCCGACCACCAGGCACGCTACGGCGTGAAGCGGTTATGCCAGATCCTTGTAGTGTCCCGGTCGAGTTTCTACTACTGGCGGTCCACGGCGGCGGCGCGTGCCGCACGCGACGCCGCCGACCACGCGTTGGCCGATCAGATCACCACGGTGCACGCCGCTTTCGACGCCACCTACGGCGCACCTCGGATCACCGCCGAGCTGCGCGACCACGGTCTGCCGGTCAACCGCAAGCGGGTCGCCCGGGTGATGCGCCGCTTCGGCATCCAAGGCCTGCGGCTGCGTCGCCGAGTCCGGACCACCGTGCCCGATCCGGCGGCGGCGAAGGCACCGGATCTGATCGGCCGGGACTTCACCGCCGAGGCACCGAACCAGCGCTACGTCGGCGACATCACCTATCTCCCGGTCGGTGATCGCGGGTTCCTCTACCTGGCCACCGTCATCGACCTGGGCTCCCGACGCCTCGCGGGCTGGGCGATCGCTGATCACATGCGCACCGACCTGGTCCTCGACGCCCTCCACGCCGCCCAGCGGACCCGGGGCAGCCTGGACGGCGCGATCATGCACACCGATCACGGCGCCCAATACACGTCCCGGGCCTTCGCCGACGCCTGCCGCAGGGCCGGGGTTCGGCAATCGATGAGCGCCATCGGCAGCTCAGCGGACAACGCCGCCGCAGAGTCGTTCAACGCCACCTTCAAACGCGAGACCCTGCAAGGCCGCCGCGCCTTCACCGACGAACACGAAGCCCGACTGACGTCGTTCCGGTGGCTGCACCGCTACAACACCGTCCGCCGCCACTCCCGCCTCGCACACCAATCCCCGATCACCTACGAACGCACCCGAGCAACAACATCTACTACGCTGGCCCCGGCCGCATAAACCCCGTGTCCAAGATCAGGGGTCAAGCCCCGACGGTCGCTGGTTCGGTATTGCGGATTTGCTTGCGGCGTTGTGCTTTTACACGCGAGAGATTTACAACTACCTTCAGGCCATCACCGCGCCACAGTGAATCTGACGATCTTCAGCGCCGCCTCGGTCCGCCTGCCTTCTTCTGGCGTTTGACTCGGCCGTGAATGGTTGGATTGCTTCCGCGACCGTCGATCTCTTCCGTGTCATCCCTGAAGGAGTGGGGCGGTGTCAACCGGGGACGCTGAGGGGTTTGGCTCGGTTGGTGCTGGTTTCCCGGATCGGTGCAGACAAACGCCATCGAGGTGTCGGGGTCAAGGCTTGACCGTAGGTCAAACCGGCGCAGCCGGTGTGGCCTTGACGCTGGCTCCGAGTGGCGCAGAATCTCTGCCGCCGGGGACGAGCTATAGGTGTTGTGGGCCGTGTATCTACGTCCACGACGCCGGCGTATAGGCGCGTGGCCAGGTCCTGTTGTGGGTTGGACGGACCGGTGCGCTGGTCAGCCGCGAAACTCAGATCATGCGTCGTAGCGCGGTCTCCACGGCATCGATCAGCGGATCACCTTCGGTCCGTGGGTGCCGTGCGAGACCGAGCTCGACGTCCGGCAGGGTGGGCAGGGCGTCCGCGTCGTGGCAGGCCATGACCGGTTCGAGGTTGGCGGGCATGAGCGCGGCGACGCCGAGCCCGGCCCGTACCGCGGCGAGCACACCGACCAGGCTGTTGCTTTCGAATGCCACGCGCCAGCGCCGATCGGCACGTTCCAGTGTTTCCAGCACTGACGTACGGAAGGAGCACGGGTCGGAGAACAGCACCACCGGCAGCGGATCGGCAGCCACGTCCACACCCTGGCCGATCGCCCAGACCAGCGGGCGGCGTACCGTCCAGCGCGGCGGCCTGGGCACGTCCGACACGTCGTCGAGCACGAGTTGGACGCGGCCCGCGTCGTAGGCCTCCCGCATCGCGGCGTTGGAAATGCTGAGCACCTCCAGCGTTGCGCCGGGGTGCAGCCGGGCGAGGTCGGCGAGGGCCTGCGGAAGCTGGGACGCGGCGAGGTCTTCGAGCAACCCGACGCCGCAGTGGCCGGTAAGCGCGCGTCCGGTTTCGGTGAGTGCCTGTGCGGAGAGCGAAAGAATGCGTTCGGCGTACGGCAGGAGCTCCTCACCCGCCCGGGTTGGCGAGACGCCAGACGGCGATCGGTAAAGCAGCGGACGGCCGACGGCGCTCTCGAGCTTGCGCAGCTGCTGGCTGAGCGCGGGCTGGGTATGTCCGAGCGTGGTCGCGGCGCGGCTGATGCTGCCCGCCCGTACGGCGGTGACGAACGACCGCAGCAACGCGGTCTCAAGATCTCTGGCCATAAGCATTCATTATGCCAGCTCCAACAAGTTAACCACTTCCTATGGCGTGACGGATGATCTAGCGTCCCGCGGGTGACCGGATATCGACAGGTGCTCGCCGTGCCAGGGATGGCGTCGCTGCTGGGCGTTTCGCTGCTCGCCCGTGCCGCGATGACGGCTGACGTGATGGCGCTGACGATGTATGTCGTGCTGGGCCTGGACATGAGCTACGCGGCAGCTGGTGGTGTCGCGGCGGCTCTGACCGCCGGGCTGGCGCTGGGCGGGCCACTGCTTGGCCGCATGATCGACTGGCGGGGCCCGCGTACCGTGCTGCTGGCAACTGTCGTACTGCAAGTCGTGTTCTGGCTGAGCGTGCCGATCCTGCCGTACGGGATCCTGCTGGGCGCCGCCTTTGCGGCGGGTCTGCTGATGGTGCCGGCCCAGCTGGTGACTAGGCAGGCGATCGCCGCGATGACGACGGCGGGACAGCGCCGGGCCGCGTTCGCGCTGGAATCGGTGCAGGGCGAGCTGTCGTACATGCTAGGCCCGGCGGTAGTGATCCTGTGTGCGGCGAAGATGTCCCCCGGTGTGGTGACGTGGGGGGTCGGCGCCGCGATCGTGGCTGGCGGAGCCGGGATCGCCTTGCTCAACCCGCCGCTGCGTGCCGAGGACGAGGCGGATGCCGGCGCGGCCGGACGGCCCCCGCGCCGGGAGTGGCTGGGCGCCGGCATGATTGCCGTACTGACGATGGCGTTCGGAACCACGATGCTGCTCAGCGGCATCGACCTCGCCATCATCGCCACGCTCCAAGAAGCAGGTCAGGTTTCCTGGGCCGCCGTGGTCGTGGCCGTGTGCGGCTTGGCCTCCGTCGCCGGCGGGCTGATTTATGGCGTGCTGTCCCGGTCGCTGCCCACGTGGCTGCTGCTCGGCTTGCTCGGGCTCGTGACGATTCCCGCCGGGCTTGCCCACGACTGGCCCTGGTTGTGCGTGGCCGTTGTCGGCACCGGGCTTCTCACCGCGCCGACCCTTTCCACGGTGGCCGACGCGGTGAGCCGGCTGGCGCCAGCCAGCGTGCGGGGCGAGGCGACAGGTCTGCAATCCTCGGCGCTGAGCGCGGGTTTCGCGCTCGGATCCCCGATCGTCGGGGTGGCGATCGACGTCTCCGTGCCAGCGGGCGGCTTCGCGGCGGCCGCGCTGGCCGGGCTCGCCGCCGCGCTGACTGGATGCCTGCTGTCCCGCCGCTCGCCCGCCCGAACGCGGTCTCCGCTCAGCGATCTCGGCCTCGTCCCGGCACCGGACCTTCAGCCGTGCGCGGCCGACGCCCGGCCTGCCGCATGAGGTACGGGCCAGTACCTAGGCCGCGCCGCTCCAGTGACGAGCCACGCACGGCCAGCGGGCGCGTAGCCCGCGGGTCGTGAGGTTCCTGTCCGATTGCGGATCTTGCATATGGACTAAGAATTCCTAACGGAATGGTCATTTGGTGTCTGCGGTAGCAGATGATGGCGCTGGCGAGGCTGAGGAAGGCTTCGTGGATGTCGTCGCGGATCTCCCAGCGGATGCGTAGGCGGCGGAACCAGTGCAGCAGCGCGATGGTCTGCTCGACGACCCAGCGGTGGGTGCCCAGCCCGGAGCCGTGTGCTTCGCCGCGACGGGCGATGTGTGGGGTGATCCCGTTGTCGCGGACCAGCTTTCGGTACTTGTCGTGGTCATAGCCGCGGTCGGCGTACAGGGTCAGCGGGCGTCGACGGGGACGCCCGCGTCGGCCCCGTACCGGCGGGATCGGCATGGATCAGCGGCATCAGCTGGGTGACGTCGTTGCGGTTGCCGCCGGTCAGCGTCATCGCGAGCGGGATGCCCGCGCCGTCGGTGATCACATGGTGCTTCGAGCCGGTCCTGGCGCGGTCGACCGGGCTCGGACCGGTTTTGGGCCGCCCTTCATCGCCCGCACGTGGGAGCCGTCGACCACCGCCTTCGACCAGTCCAGCCGGTCGGCGGCGTGCAGCTCGGCCAGCAGCACCTCGTGCAGCCGCTGCCATACCCCGGCCTCGTGCCACTCCGCCAGCCGCCGCCAGCAGGTCATCCCCGAGCCGAAGCCCAGCTCCTGGGGCAGGAACTCCCACGGGATCGCCGGTGTAGAGCACGAACAAGATCCCGCACAACACCTGCCGATCCGCACGACGTTTCCGCCCGGGATACCGGTGCCGCCGCTGCACTTGCGGCAACAGCGGCTCAATGCGCTCCCACAAGTCATCCGAGACGATCCACGGTCGCGGCTCGCCTCGTCTCACGATCACCGAATCTAGATCATCATCCACACCGGAACGAAGACCTAGATCATTCTGTTAGGACTTCTAAGCGATACCGCGCTGCAGGTACAGCGTGGCCAGCGGTCACTTGGCCCCCGCAGTGCATAGCGCTCGAGAAGAGCGTCCCGCCATCGGTACCAGGCGTCCCAGGAGTCGAGGCGCCGCGGGTACGACTGCTGATCATCCGACACCCGATCCGCTTCGTACTGCGCGACAACGAGCAGCAGCTCGTCCCTCCCGCCAGGGAAGTAATGGAAGAGCTGGCTCCGGCTGGTGCCGGTCGGCGCCCTGATGTCGTCCACGGCATCTCCACAGTGGACCCCCAGACCCGGCGCGGGCACATGGCGGTGTCCCCTTTTCATGATCAGTATCAACGTGATGCACAACTCCCTCGAATGGACTGGCTAGTCCACTTACGGTTGCGCAGACTCTAAAACTGGACCGCACGGTTCACTGACGTAGGCCGCGTCGCGTTACGCAGCGAGTGAGGCCACCGAAGCCCTGGTCGGCGAATAGCCGTCCCTATTAGCGAGGTCTTTGATGTCTGATTCTCTTCCTGGAAGAACCATGCGGCGGCAGCAGTCGAGCAATCGGTGGCTGGTGCTGACCATTGTCTGCTTGGCGCAGCTGATGGTGGCGATCGACGTGACGATCGTCAACGTCGCCCTGCCGACCATTCAGACGCATCTCGGGTTTACGTCGAGCGCACTGGGTTGGGTTATCAACGCCTACACCGTGGTATTCGGCGGCTTTCTGCTGCTGGGCGGGCGCGCGGGCGACCTGCTCGGTCGCAGACTGCTATTCGTGACCGGCCTCGCAGCCTTCACGATCGCCTCGGTGCTCTGCGCGATCTCGACTTCGCCAGGGGAACTGATCACGTTCCGGGCAATCCAGGGACTCGGAGCCGCGATGGTCTCACCCGCCGTCGTCTCGATCATTACCACCGTATTCACCGACGCGGCGGATCGAACGAGGGCGTTGTCCGTCTGGGGCGGCACATCCGCCCTCGCCACCGCGCTCGGGGTCATACTCGGCGGCGTGCTCACACAGGCCCTGTCGTGGCCGTGGGTGTTCTGGGTCAACGCGCCCATCGGCGTCATCGCCATTCTGCTCGCCCTGCGCCACGTGCCCGAATCGAAGGCACCCGACACCAAACGAAGCTTCGACTTCCTCGGCGCGGTGACCGTGACGGCAAGCCTTCTTGGGATCGTGTACGCGATCGTCAAGGCCAACACCGACGGATGGGGATCTGCCTCCACACTCGGATTCGGCCTCGGCGGACTGGCCTTACTGGCACTGTTCCCCATCATCGAGAACCGCCACCCCGCGCCCTTGATCCAGTTAAACCTGTTCCGTTCCCGCACCGTCACCGTCGCAAACGTCGGCGTCGTGTTGCTGCTGGGCGCGAACGCGGCATTTTTCTACACGCTGACCATCTACTTGCAGGAGGTGCTGGGCTATTCACCGCTACGGACCGGACTCGCGTTCGTGCCCTTGTCCATCGGCATGCTCGCGGGCGCGACCCTGGCAGGAAAGTTCATCGCCCGCATCGGTCTCCGGCCCCAGGCAATCATCGGACTCGTCTTCGGGATCGCGGCATTCTCGCTGCTCACCCAGCTCACCTCCAATGGAAACATCTACTTCACCCGCATCCTGCTGCCGTTAGTGCTCAACTCCGTAGGTATCGGTGCCGCTCTGGTACCGCTGACCGTGCTGGCCACGGCCAACGTCGCCCCAAAACTCGCTGGGCTGGCCTCCGGCGTCTTCAACACCTCGATGCAAGCCGGTGGCGCGCTCGGGCTAGCTATCCTCAGCACCGTCGCGGCCTCACGCACCGCCGGCCGACTGCACCACGTCGGCGACTCGACCAGCCAACCGGCGCGGCTCGCGGCCCTGGTCTCCGGCTACCACTTGATGTTCGCGGTCGGCACCGGATTCTTTGCCCTCGCGGGCATCCTGCTCATCGTTATCGTCCGGCGTAAGGATCTCCCGCCAGCCCCCTCGGGCGACGAGGCAACGATCGCCGAAGCCGACGCCGAAGCTTTCAGCGCCGCGGCCGGCGGCATCTAAGCGAGCCACCTCAATCGCACCGATCGGCCTGTCGCGTGTGCCTTAACCCTGATTCGGTTGGCTAGGCGTGTCGGAACATGAGAATGCCCTTGCGTGGCAACAGAATCGGGCCTGCTGAAGGTCTAGGTTCCGGGCTCACGGAAGGGCATCTCTTCGATGCGACTCTCTCACACTCGTGCGACGGTCGCGGTTGTACCGTTGGGGCAGGTGGCGGTGCCGGCGGCGTGGTCGATCGTGAAGTCATCGACGGTGAATCCGTCGGGCACGGCCGACCGGGTCGGTGCGGGTTTGACCCGATCGGAGTGTCCGCGCTCGGCCAGCTCGGCGCGCAGTTCCCCAGATCCGTAGGCCGAGTCGGCTAGCGTGGTTACCGGCTCGTGTTCGCCGTCGAGCAGATACATCCCTGTGCGGGCCTCGCTGACCGGCTGCCCATCATCGGCGGTGCCGCTGGCTTTGGTCAGGGCGCAGTCGGTGATGATGCCGGTGTCTGGCTCGATCGCCACGTGGGCTTTGAACCCGTCTTGACGACGCGACACCGTCTTGTGCGCGTGCCGCGCCTGCGGGTCCACGGTGGAGATGACCCGATCCGGGGCGACCCGCTGCGCGATACGCCAGCGCCCGTCCGTGCCGTCCGACTCCTTGACCGGCTCCACGTCCTGACCCGCGATCAACGCCAGCAGCGCAAGCGCCTCGGCGGCTTTCGGGTCGCGCTCGGCGTCGGGCAGGTGCCCGAGCAGGCGATGCGCGTGGCCGACCAGGTCGGCTCGGGCGGCCTTGTCGTCCCAGGCGATCGCGGGCTTACCTGTCTGGGCGTAGTCGTGGTTCGGCGATCACCGCCGCGGCGTCAGGGACCTCGCGGGCGATCCGGCGGACACCTGGGCCGCAGTGCTCGACGCGTCGAACGGCGTAGTGATGCGATGGGCCATCGGAGCCGTTCCGATCACGATTCCTCGCGGGCCAGTGCGGTGATCGCGGCGACCTCCTCGTCGGCGAGGTGGATGCTTGCGGCGGCGAGGTTCTCTTTCAAGTGCTGCACGCTCGTCGTGCCAGGAATCGGCAGCGCATTGGGTGTGCGGCGAAGCTGCCAGGCAAGGGCGATCTGCTGAGGCGCGGCGCCGTGCTTCGCGGCGATCGGGTCGATGACGGCGTGCAGTGGCGCGCCGTCTGCACCGCCGGGGACCGCGCCAGGATGCCAGGGCGAGAACACGATGCCCTTGTCCTGTGCGACCGCGCGCACCGCCGCGCCGACGCGGACCGCGACGTTGTAGTGCACGGTGACCGCGGCGATATCCGTGATCGCCAGTGCGGCAAGGAGCTGGTTAGCGCTGACGTTGGACAGGCCGATGTGGCGGATCAGGCCGTCCTGCTTCATCCCGGCCAGCGTCTCGACAGCCTGCTCGAAGGGAGTGTCGGTGAAGGCTGGCGTATGCAGGTAGTAGAGGTCGATCTGCTCGACGCCGAGGCGCCGCATGCTCATATATGCGGCTTCGCGTAGGTACCACTTGTTGCCGGACGCGCCCATGTCGCTGTATTCGGGGCCACCGCGGAAGAACCCGCCCTTCGATGCGATGACGAGGTTGTCCGGGTAGGGGTGCAGAGCCTCCTTGATGAGCTCTTCATTGGAGTGCGGGCCGTAGACATCGGCGGTGTCGATGAAGGTCACGCCCGCCTCGACGACCTCGCGGAGCAGAGCGACGCCCTTGTCGTGGTCCGGGTACTCGCCCCAGACCTTCGGGCCGGTGAGCTGCATCGCGCCGTAGCCGATGTTCGCGACGGTGAGGTCGCCGCCGATGGTGACGGTGCCGGGGACGTTGGTTTCTGTGCTCATGATTCCTTCCCGGGGTTCGAGTGGCTCAGCGCGCGGCCATCGCGGAGGCGTTCGCCGCCGAGGGGGCGCACGTCGTCGTCTCGGGCCGCACGCCGGACGCGGCAAGGAGGTCGTCGACGGCATCCGCACCCGAGGCGGCCGCGCCGACTTCGTGCAGGCCGACCTGGACGGCAGCGCCGCCGCCTCGCAGGCACTGGCCCGGGAGGCGACACGGCTCCTCGGCGACCGCATCGACGTCTTGGTCAACAACGCGGGCATCTACCCCAGAAATACCACAGCAGCCACCGATGAGAAGACCTTCGACCAGGTTTACGCGGTCAACGTGAAGGCCCCGTTCTTCCTCACCGCAGCCGTCGCACCCGCCATGGCGGAGGCCGGCAGCGGAGCGATCATCAACCTGGGCTCCTGGATCGCCCGCTTGGGCATTCCGATCGGCGCCCTCTACAGCTCCACCAAGGGAGCCGTGGAAACCCTGACCCGGGCCTGGGCGGCGGAGTTCGGACCGCAGGGCGTCCGGGTCAACGCGATCTCGCCGGGCGTCGTGCTGACCCCCGCCCACGGCGAGATCCACCCCGGCGAGGTCATGATGAAGGGCACCCCCGCAGGCCGGGCGGGAACCCCCGATGCCATCGCGAACGCCGCCGTCTACCTGGCCAGTGACGAGTCGGCCTTCGTTCACGGCACTGTGCTCGACGTCGACGGCGGCCGCACCACCGTGGCCGTCATCGCCGGCTGACACGCCCCATCGCCCCGGGGCGAGGCGGATGCGTGAAGCGTCCTTTCGCCAGGTCACGGACCTGCGCTGCCCGCGCGGCGCAGGTCCGCGATCCCGAGGTCGAGAGCGGCGCGCAGGTGAGTGGACTGACCCGTCGACAGCAGGATCGACACACCCCCTTGAATCGCGGCCAGCAGCGCGGCAGCCCTGGCATCGACATCGAGTCCGGCGGGAAGCCGGCCAACGGCCTGCAGCGACCGGATGCCCACCGCCAAGCTCTCCTGCCAGCGGCGCATCAACTCGATCACGATCGCCCGCGCGCCGGGGGTCGACCGCCCGATCTGCAGAAACAGCGATCCGAGCGGGCACTCGTCCCCTTGGGCCTCATAACGCTTGATCACCACATCCCGCCACTGCTCCCAGGCTTCCCACGAATCCAGACAGCCCAGGTACGGCTGCTGGTCCTCCAGGACTTGATCTGCCTCGAACTGGGCAACCGCGACGAGCAGTTCGTCCTTGCCGGCCGGGAAGTAATGGAACAGCTGACCCTTGCTGGTGCTAGTCCGCGCCATGATGTCGTCCAACGTCGCCGAACTGACACCCTTGTCCCGCAGCACCGCCGCAGCCCCCTCGACGATCCGGCTCCGCGTCGCCTTCCCCTTCGTCGTCAGCTCCCCGCCCATGACCCGCCTCCTCAAAATGGACTGCACAGTTCAGAGTAATCCGGCGTCCCCGCCACAATCGACTACAGCGAGCCACCAGAGGGTGGGCGATCGAAGTCCACGCACCGCTCCCGCCTCCCGGACCGTGTCACGTGCCCGAGAGTGCTTGAACGACCCCCATGAATATCCGCCAGGCAGTTCGTTCGGCAACGCCCCTTCGTCCAGGCGCACCTTATGACGATCCCAGACAGCCCCTTCCGCCGATCGGCCCACCTGCCTTGCCTGTTACCTCCGCACGTCCGATAGTCCTGACCGCCACTGAGCGGCACCTGCTGACGAAGGCCCCCTCGGGACACAAGAGCGAGCACCGGGCCCGGCTGCGGGCGCGGATCGTGCTCTTGGCGGCTCGGGGCAGGTCCAACGCAAGTATCGCCGTCGAGACGGGGGTACACGTGGACACGGTGCGCACCTGGCCGGGCCGGTTCGGCTCATGGTGATCAGGGATGCGTCGTTTTTGACGGTCAGCGGGTTACCGATACGCTTGCCGGCGGCGTCCACGGCCACTGCGACGTGGACATGCTTGTGCGGGTCCATCCCGACGGTCACCATCGAAGCGTCCTCTCGTCTCTCCTCTGCCATTGGCGGATGAACGGGGCAACGGCGAGGGCTCTGGCCTAGGGACAGACCTATTGCGAGTTGACGGCTCAGCAGGCTTCTGACTTGTCTACTGGGGACAGACGCGAGGGTCTGCAGCCCGTAGCGTCCACGGTGCCGGTCGGCGCAGGTTCGCAGGCTCCTTGCCGCTCTACGGGGTTGGCTCACTGATAGCGTGCCGAGCCGGCCGGCGCCGGCCGTGGCGTGGCTCGACAGAGGCATGGCGAACGATCTTCTTCAAGTCAGGGTGCCCACCACGGCGAACCCCCATCCCGGCTGCCGTGGAGACCTGCCTTGATCACGATTGGAATCGATCCGCACAAGTCCTCGCTGACCGCCGTGGCCGTCGACGCCACCGGCCAGCACCTGGCCGACCGCCGCTTTGCGGTCAACGCCGGCACCTTCACCCAGCTGATGAAGTGGTCCCAGCGGTGGCCCCGGCGGCGCTTTGCCGTCGAGGGCGCGAATGGGCTCGGCCGCGGCATCGCCCAGCAGCTGGCCGCCGCCGGCGACGTCGTTGTTGACGTCCCGGCCACTCTCGCCGCCCGCGCGCGAGTGCTTGCCACCGGCGGCCGACGCAAGACCGATGTCGCCGACGCGGTCAGCGTTGCTCATGTCGCTTTGCATCACCAGCGGCTGCGCCGGGTGGTAGCCGAGGACCAGACCACCATTCTGCGGCTACTGGCCGAGCGCCACGATGACCTGACCCACGAACGCACACGCATCCTCAACCGGCTCCACGGCGTGCTGCGCGAACTCGTGCCGGGCGGCGCAGCCGTCGGGTTGTCCGCTGACAAGGCCGCAGCCATCCTGCGCACCATCCGCACGAGCACCGCCACCGGCGCATGTCGTCGCGACCTCGCCCGTGAACTGCTCAACGACCTGCACCGCGTCGACCGACAACTCAAAGCCAATGAGCGGCTGCAGCGCGACGCCGTGGCCGCAACCGGCAGCACCCTTTCCAACGTCCATGGCATCGCGGTCGTGCTGTCCGCGAAGATCCTCGGCCACGTCGGAGACGTAACCCGCTTCCCCTCCGCGGACCACTTCGCCAGTTACACCGGCACCTCACCGATAGACGCCTCCAGCGGCAACCGCAACCGGCACCGGCTGAACACCGGCGGGAACGACCAACTCAACACCGCCCTGCACACCATCGCCGTCTGCCAAGCCCGTGATCCCGGTCCGGGCCGCACCTACTATCTGCGCAAGATCAGCGAAGGCAAGACGCCGGCCGAAGCCCGCAGAGCCCTCAAACGACGCCTCGCCAACGTGATCTACCGCCACATCCTCAAAGATCAACAAAGATTGCGTCCGACCACCACTTGACACACAGAGGCGCTATCAAGTCACTCCCGGTCAGGGCTCTCGCCTGCGGACCGCCGTGGACATATCAACGGAAAGCCTTACGGCACCTGTTCCCCGGGTCACCCAGCGACCCAACCGCGGCGACTCCCGTCGAACCAGCCCGGCACGGACCATCTTGAACCAATAGGTGTTCTCGTTGGTGCCGCGTTGCCAGGGTTTATAGGGGTTGCAGAAGTAGACCTGGATCCCGGTGGCAACGGTGAATCGGGCGTGGCGGGCCATCTCCTTGCCCTGATCCCAGGTGAGGGTACGACGCGGTTGCTCGGACAGGGTGGTGATGGCGTGCCGCCAGCCACTCCTTACGTGAAACCTTGGCGAGCATTTCTTTGTACCGCAGCCCGACCAGCCAATCCGCCGGGCGAGCCTGCCCCGATCTCAATTACTCCCCGAGGCCGTAAGTTGGCTGCCCAGTGTCGCGCCGAATGGATGATCTGTATGCCGCTGGGTCACATGGCTGAACCCGCGGCTTAGCCGCCTGCGAAGAAGTCGAGGTAGGCCTGGGCCAGGGCGGCCGGGTTCTCCAGCGCGATGTTGTGACCGGACGCGGGGATGACGGCGCCGCGGACGTCGCGGGCCACTTGCGCGAGCTGTTTGGATACTTCGTCCCCGAGATAGGCCTGCGCGCCGACGGCCAGGACCGGGCAGCTGATCGGGTCGGCGTAATGCGGGCGGTTCTGTTCGGCGTCGGTCTGGCGGGCGCGGTACATCTCCAAGATGGCCCTGGTGCCGCCCGGCTGCTCGGCCGAGTGCACCATTTCGTCGATGTCCTCCTCGGTCAGCGCGCTGGGGTCCCACATGTGGCGTCTGGCGTACCACGTCCAGAACGGCCGTTCCCGCCCGGCCAGCAGCAGCTCGGGCAGGTTCGGCAGGCTGAAGAAGCTGAAGTGCCAGCCGGTGCGGATGTCGTCGGCGGCGAGCGAGGGGTCGTGTTCGCCGCCTGGCAATCCTGGGCCGGCTGGCAATCCTGGTAGGAGCGTTTCCTGGAACACCAGTTGCTGCACCCGGGGCCGGTGGAAGGCGGCGACGGCGTAGGCGATGGCCGCGCCCCAGTCCTCGCCGGCGACGCGGAACTGGTCGAAGCCCAGGTGGGTGGCCAGTTCGGCGACGTCACCGGCCATCGTGGCGGTGTCGTAGCCGGTCAGGGGGCGCTGGGAGCCGCCGAAGCCTCGGTTGTCGACCGCGATGACGGTGTAGTGCGGGGTCAGCAGCGGCACGACGTGGCGCCAGTACGACATGGTCTTCGGCACGCCGTGCAGCAAGAACACCGGCTCGCCGGCGCCGCCGATCGCGTAGTGGATCTCCACGCCGTTGACCTTGGGCTTGCCGTGTGTGAGCCGGACTCCGGCGTGGTCAGTGAGGTTCATCTCGGCGAACTCCTTCTTCTTCGGCCGTGTAGGCGCCGACCGGGTGGTGGATCTTCCGGAGCGGCATCTCTGCATCCTCATCTTGTCCGTATTGACCCGGTTGAGCTGATGTGAACGCCAACCTTGATGACAGATCCCTCGTCTACAGCTGAACCCGCGTCCCACCCCGAACCGATGACGCGCCCCCGGCCCGGCGAACAACTCGCCAGGTAAACCCTTCCGGTCAGCCCGCCGTAGGACCTGTCAGCTCCTACCGAGCTGCGCCGGGGCGCGCGGTGCGCCGGGGCCAGCCTGCTGGTGTGCGGGTTCAACGCGGTGGGATTTCGAGCTGAGCTGCAGCGCGACGATGATCGCGGCGAGGACTGCGAGACCAGACGCGATCAGGAACGACAGGCGGTAGCCGCCACCAGGAAGCCGCCGCTGCTTGCCATGTGGCTGAGCCTGAGTTTTGCGTCGTCATCGAGGTCTCGCCCTCGGGGGACGGTCGCGAAGACCATGAGTGAGTCGTCCGCATGCAGTGCCTTGTCCTCGAAGATATGGCTCATCGGTGTCAGCTTCTGTTCGCCGACTTCGATGCCCGTCCCGGTGACCGCGAGCCCCGCGAGCGGCCATTGACACTTTTCCCAGGAACTCGTTGCGCATGCGCAACTCCCGGACCTCAGCCTGCAGATCCCGCAACTGGGCCCGTTCGCTAAGGGAAAGCGGCTCCTCCGCGACCGGATGCGTCCGCCGCCAAGCGGCCACCCAGTTGCCGAGCGTGCCCTCGTTGAGCTTCAACTCGCGGTGCCGCCGAATGGCGGAGGGTCGGCCCTGGCCTTGTAGCGTCCGGCGTGCCGACGGCCAGCGACCTGGCGTCCTTCGCCGCCTACGCCGCGAACGTCGACATGCTGATTCGCGCGAAGCGCGACATTGAGCTCAACGGCATGACGGTCGAGGGGTCGCGTGGTCCGATCCGCAATCCGGCGGACGCCGTGTTCACCGCCGCGACGGCCGCCATGAAGTCGCTGGCCGGCGAGTTCGGGCTCACGCCGTCGTCCAGGTCGCGGATCACGGTGCCCGACGGCGACGACGAGTGGCTAGCCGCCCTGCTCAGCGGCGGCGACGGGGTCGAGGATGCGGCGTGACTAATTGAGTGATCCCGGTCACCCCGCAGTAACGCTCAGTGGTCCACATACAAGATCAAGATTAAAAACTGGCCCTTGACCTGGTACTTTGCCTTGGCATGAGGGCGGTGACGCCGTGCGGAACGCGAAGCACCTGCCCTGATCACTGCGTCCACCGGATTCACGGTGGCGGCTCGGACGCTGATGCGTACTTGACCGGGGCCCGCGTGGGGTTCGGGCAGTTCGATCATCTGCAGGGCCTCGGGGCCGCCGCAGTTGTAGACGCCGATTGCTCGCATCGCCATTTCTCCTGGACGTTGCGCCGGTGTTAGGACAGGTTTTGGACCGTTCGAGTGCGGGCAGCCGCCTCGATGGCCCCGACGAGCCGGTGTCGATCGAGTGCTGTGGCGAAGTCGGGTACCACGTGGTTGTCCTCGCGAATGTCTCTGGCGAGTTGTGCGTAGACCTGTGCGACGTTGCGCGACGGCCCTTTCAGTACATCCGGAATGTCGGCAGAGTATTTCCCCGGCACCTGCATCTCAATTACGGTGCTCTCGGCACCGCGGCCGCCTTCAAGTTTGAGATCGGCCACCTGCAGGTTGCCCATCGCCGACGTGATCACGAGGTCGCCGTCGGTACCGTTGATCTCCCAGCGCAGATTGTCGCCGCGCGAAGTGCCACCGCGGTAGAAGACCGAGGCCGCCGCGCCACTGCGCAGTGTTCCGGTGACCGTGACCTGATCGTGTGCCGATACCGCAGCCGTGGTCCCGTCCTCGGTGAGCCGGACCTCGGTCCGGCCGTTGACGAGGTTCGCGCCGACAGCGGCGAACTCGCCCAGCACGGTGTGCAGTGCGTCGAGGGCGTGGATGGTGGGCACGGTCAATGTGGTGGTGTTCGGTGTCGAAAGTCGTTCTTGAGTCCAGGATGCCGCCGGAGTTGTCCTCTGCCCAACGCGCCAGTGACTGGACAATGCCCAGCAAGCTGAGCCCGCGCGCGGTGAGGGCGTAGTTGACACGCGGGGGCTTGGTGTTGTGGACGGTCCGCAGGCGCGACACTGCGATGAGCTCGCGAGTCGAATGGACCATGTCGTGCCAGCTCCGCCCGGATGCTCCGGCCGCGGCACCCAAGCCCAGCCCCAATGGACATAACCGGTGGAGTGGGATGGATCGACGACGCTGTGGGCGATGACCGCCGGTCGAGCGCCTCACCGCCGTCGGCGCCGCTGTTTCTCCACGTACCAGCCGCGCGACGTACAAGCCGCGGCAACTTCGGACCGGATGTAGAACCAAATCGACCACGTCACCGACGTATCCACTTGCTCGAGTTTCAACGCGAACCCGCGGCGCCGGCGCATCACGAGGTCGACACCCTGATCGTGGATCAGGTCCGGATGAAGGCGCGACGACTTGCCCACGAACCGCAGTCGATCCGCGGAGACCTCGATGCGGCTTTCACGGCGTACCACCCGCCACCAGCCGATGATGACGATGACGAGTAACACGCCGGTGAATACGGCGCCGCTGATGAGGTCGCCCGTGCTACCCGGGTCGTTGAAGTCATCGACAAGCACGAGTAATAACAGGGCGGCCAGGCCACCGAAGAGGCTGTCGCGCTTCGAATGACTCTGGTTGACAACAACGACGTCGGACGGCGGCGCGACAGGTGCCTTCGGATCGTCCACCGCCTCTGTCACCGGGACGCCGGGGGCTGTTTCCACGCCGAGCCCGTCCCCGGTGACTCGCCGTCCAAACGCTCGCCGATCCCGCAGCCACCGACTCTCGACGTGCCAGCCACGCGACGTGCACGCCGCCCTGAGGGCCCGCCGGGTGAAGAACGGCAAGGTCCACGCCACCGAGGTGGCCACCTGTTCTAGCGTGAGCTCGCGTGACGTGTGGCGTTCCGTTCGGTGCTTGTAGAGCAGGAGGTCCGCTCCCTGTTCACGGTTCATCTCGGGCTGCGGGCGCATGAGCATGCCTACGTATCGCAATCGGTCCGTCGACACCTCGATGCTGGCGTCATTACGTGCAAGCACGAATCCCATCACGACGATCACGACCAGGCTGCAGCCAAAGACGACGGCGATGGCGACACCGCCGACGGTCTTTCTCGTAACGCCATAAACGATGACGGCGACGAGCACAACCGCGACGAGGGCAAAGCCACCATTGCGCCAAAGGCGACTCTGCCTGACGACGACAACATCGTCCGGCGACAGCGCCACGTGCGCGTCTGGACGGTCGACTGTCTCAGCCACGTGGACCCTCCGATCGGGGATGCCAACGTTGCCCTGCGCCACCGCATGGTGACACACGATGCTGTGTCCGCTAGTCACGTCGTCGGCGACCAGCAGACGAGCCCTCAAATGTCAGCCCGCACGGACGGGCAACCCTCAGCGGCCGAGGCCGCGCGTGCGGTCCCGGAAGCCTTCGATGTCGGCGGCTAGATCGCCGTCCGGCGCGGTCACCGACGCCGCCACGGCATCCAACCGCGCCAGCTCATCGCGGTGTGCCGCCCAGTATTCGACCGGCAACTTCAGCGAGGCTCACCGTGCCGTCGTGGCGCTCGGGACGGCGGCCCGCGACGTGACCGCGTTGGCGGATGGTCGGATTCGACGACGCCGACCGGTGAGGGATCGCGCAGTGATGGCTGACGCGATGGCGACCGCGTCGGACCCTCTGGCCAAGACGCGGGGCGTCACAGGGAATGAACTAGCATGGTCTGCCGAACTCCCTAGTGACGGGTCGTCGTTGAACTCCGCAAGTCCACATCGGCCTAGGCCAGCCGGACGACCATACTGCGACACCGCAGCGGGAGCATCCTCCCTCGGCCCGATCGCCGCCCGCCAGATCTCCAGTGCGCGGCCATCAGCGCGCGCTCGGGTCACACGACTCAGTTGTCCGCCTTGACCGTTACACTCCCGACCAGCTAACTTTCTGCGCATGCATACCTGTTCTGCGCAGGGATGCTACCGCTGGGGGGTTGAGTCCCCCTCGGACACCCTCTCATCGCATCCGTGCGCATCTTGACGTGCTCGTGGTTGAGTGTGCAGCTGAACCCGACTCAGATCGCCGTACCCTCGCGAACCGCGTATTGCCGACCCTTCCGCGCCTCGCACATATCCCGGCGTGCGAGGCGCGTCGCCAGCGGCGACGTAGTGCCGTCGGCGTCACCGCCCGCTGCTGGCTACGCCGTTACCCGCACTCGCTCGGGCGACGGCTCGGGCAAGGGCGTTCCTTCTAGATTGGCAATGTGGTTGGCCCACCAACGGGTGACCGTACGCACCAGCCCTGCCCGTATCCGCGGGTAGTGTGCCGGCTTCTCGAAGACGCCGACACTGTCGCCCCAGTATGACTTGCTTATGTCGATCTGACCGAAGTCGTGCTGGTGACCGTTCTTCGGTGGGAAGTCCGTGTGCGCCTCACGCAGCGTGAGGCCGGAGTAGGCGGCCATCGCTCGATAGCCGTCTGGGTAGTACCGCCAGCAGTCGTACGTGCTGTGTTGGTGCCCGCGCGACGGCGCGGTAATCAGGGCGTATCCACCGGGCCGGAGCACCCGCGCGATCTCCAGCATCGAGGCCCAGAAGAACGGGATGTGCTCGAACACCTGGCCCGAGATCACAATGTCGGTGCTGTTGGACGGCACCGGCAGGCGGTACGGCTTTCTCATCACGTAGTCGACGTTGTTCCCGGGCTGCACGTCCAAGCCAACGTATTCGACATCGCGCTGCGACAGCAGTTGACGATGGGTGAGCTTCTGCCCCGGAGAGAGCCGAGCCCCCAGGTCGACGACGCGATACCGTCGGTCGTTGGGCATGTAGCGCTCCACGCACAATGCCATGTGGTCGTACGCGGATTGGTGCACGTCGCCCTCCCAGGCCTCGACTATGACTCGTTACGGTTTGATGGCCACGCGGCCGGACGCCATACGGACCAGCAGGAGCCGCTCGCCGGTCTCGGCCAGGAACTCTTGCGTCGCCGTACGTGAACCCTTCCACCACCCGTAGTCGTCAATCAGCAACACCCCGCCGGAGACCAGGCGCGGGTAGAGGTGGTCGAACTCGTGCTTGGTGGATTCGTACCAGTCGGTGTCGAGGCGCAGCAGCGCTATTTGCTCGGGAGCCTGATCCGGGACTGTCTTCTCGACGGGGCCCTGAACGTAATGGATCCGCTCGGCCGGATATGGAACCCCGGCAAATCCGGACTTTACGTCCTCGAGTGACGCTTGGGCCCACACCGCGGCGCTGCGCTCGGACGTCTCGAGCAGATCGGCCGCGGTGCGCCCGTCATGGCGCTCGTCCTTCTCCGTCGGCTCGGTCATCCCCTCAAAGGTGTCGAACAGAAAGAGTTCGCGTGAGTGATCATCTTGTGCGTCGAGGGTTCTCGCCACCGCGTGCATGCTTCCGCCGCGCCAGACGCCACACTCGACAATGGCGCCCGGGATCTTGTAGTCGTGGATGTATTTGGTCGCCGTGATGAGCGCATGCAACTTGTCGTTGCTGGTCATCGTGTAAGGCCGGACCGCCCGGATGATCTCTCGGTAGTCGTCCTCATAGTCGACCGGAAACTCGGCCTTCTGCCCCGCTGGCGGCTTGGGCGCCGCTGGTTTCGCAGCTGCGCGCTTCGCATCCGATGGTTTTGCCGACACAGCTGATCTTCGAGGGTCGCGGCCAGCGCTCCGGTCCACTCGTGTGAGTCGGTACCCGGTCGCATTGGTCAACACTCTGTTGGCTCGAGTTCTCCAGTCGTTCATCGCGCCATGAAACCACACCCGGTCGCGTCGCTCCAGAGGCACCACCGTTACGATGCCATCGGCTAGTCGGGCGTCGCACGGAATTCCAGGCAGCGCCCCGGGCAAGGCGCATGGTTCGGGTCGAAGGCCGACCAGCGGCGCGCCCAGCAGCTGCCCCCCAAGTAATGAACAACGCACCTACAATCGCACTCGCCACACACCCACCGCGCGATCTCCAGGTGTCGTTGGCTGAGACGAGTCAGGGTCGACGTCCCGTCTGCATACGGCGATCAATGTCCGGCCACGCCGGTCAAGATAAATTTCATAAATTCGAAAGTTGTGACGACAGGGTCAGGAGCTCAGGTGACGCAAAACAGCGTCGGGACGGACGATCCCGCACTCAAAGATCGCCAGGTCATCGACGGCGGCCCGGGTCGCCGGCCATTGAAGATTGCCTTTTTGATGGTCTGGGCGTACGGCATGGGCGGCCTGGTCCGGACGACCGTCAACACTGCGAACCACTTCGCTGCCGCGGGTCACGACGTCACCCTGCTGACTTTCTTCCGTCACCAGGACGAGCCATTCTTCGAGATCGATGAGCGCGTCAAGATTCGTAGCCTTATGGACACTCGGAAGTCAGCGAAGCTCGGACGCATCGAGAAGTGGCAGCGTAGCCGCCCGTCTATTCTCACGCCGCGACAAGAAGCGTATTACGACCAGATCACCCTGCGCGGCGACTACGTCCTCTGGCGCGCGCTGCGATCCCTCGACGCCGACGTCCTGATCACGACGCGACCGGCATTTAATATTGCCGCTGCCATGTGGGCGCCGAAGAAGACGATCGTCATCGGAGAAGATCATCTGAACTACACGAAACACGATCCAAAGCTGCGCTGGCAGATGCGTCAGTGGTATCCGCGGTTGGATGCCATGGTCACCCTGACCGAGGCCGACCGACAGGACTACGACCGGCTCCTGAACGGTACGACGATGGTCCGGGCGATCGGTAACGCCGTACCAGCGGGACCCCATCCTCGGTCAACTGGACTGGAGCACGCGGTCGTAGCCGCCGGTCGTTTTGCCGGTCAGAAGCAGTTCCCACACATGATCAAGGCGTTCAAGGAAGTCGTGGAGCAACGGCCAGACTGGGTGCTGCGCATCTACGGTGACGGTGAAGCGCAGCCTCGACTGCGCAGCCTCATCGAAGAGCTGCAGGTGGGCGACAACGTCTTCCTGATGGGACGCACGAAGACCATCGAACAAGAGTTCGCCAAGGCATCGATCATGGCGATGAGCTCGAAGTACGAGGGTTATCCCATGGTCATCCTCGAGGCATTCGCGTGTGGCCTGCCGGTGGTCAGCTACAAGTGCCCGCGTGGACCGGCAGAGATGATCACCTCAGGACACGACGGTCTACTCGTCAAGAATGGCAGCCCGCACGCGCTTGCCGAGGGCCTGCTTGAGCTCATCAACGACGAGGAATTGCGGCTCACGATGGGCGAGAACGCGCTGGACTCCGCGGCCCGGCACGGCATCGACCACGTCGCGGCGCAGTGGGAAGAACTGTTTGCCGAGCTGCAGACGAATCGCCGGCGCCGTCCAAGCATGCCTTTTCAACGTGCAATCCGGCGCCGAATCGGTCGGGCCCTGCCGTGGTCGCGGCAGCGAAGGGTGCGGTGGAGCAAGTAGCGGTAGGGTCCGGGTGTCCGGCCGCCGTTCGACCACAGTTGAGCCGTTGCGGCTCGGTGGCGCTTCACCATCGTTGGTCAGCCAGTGCGTCGCGTGATCATCGGCATGGATCCGCACAAGCGATCAACCACCATTGAGGTCGTCGACGAGGCGGGACATTAGCGTCCCTATATGTGTTTATCGGTCATGCGGCGACGGTCCTATATGTATCGGAGGGTAATCGCGCCGCTACCCGACGTCGATCCGGCTCCGGCCTGTGCCGCAAGCCGCAAATCAGCCGTGGCAGAAACCGACCCGTGCCTTTTCTAAGCGCCCCCGGTGTCCGTTCTCTTTGGGTTCATCAATCGTTAAGCTGACAGCTCACCGTCGGAAGGACGTCAGCTCGATGAGTTATAAGGCGAAACTGCGGTCCAAAGCCGTGCAGACCGCGATGAACAGCGTCGCGATGCTGGCTATGGTCACGCTGCTGCTCGCCTCAGCGCGGGTCATCGGGTACGCCCTCGCATTGGTCGCGTTCGCCGCGGTCATCTGGATCGCGACGATCAAAAGCTTCGCCACGACGATGCCTGCTCAGCTGATGATCACCGTCGGGCTGCTCGCCGACTACGACCGCGGCGCCGAAATCGCGAGGCCGACGTTGTTCGCCACCGGCGTTGTCCTTGGCGCCGCCGTCGTGACGCAGCCGAACGTCCAGGAACTCGTCAACCGCCAGGTCATGCGCATCGCGCATCTTCCCGGGTATCGGCAGGACCGGCAACTGGTCGTGCTGCCGCAGGTCCTCTACATCGCCAACATCGTGCTCATCGCCGGGCTCGCCGTTACGGTCCTGGCCAAGGCGTCGCTGTGGCCGTTGCTCATCGCGGCGATCGTCGAGTACGCGGGCGTCGGGTTCGTTGCCGTCCAAGCGCTGCGCATCCAGCTTCGGGGCCGGACGCAGGAGAACGCCTTCCGGGCCGCGCTTCACGCTTACGACCCGAAGTTCGCCGTCTACTTCACCGGCCCGGAAAACACCGAGTACCAGCTGCTCATGTGGCTGCCGTACCTCGAGCGCATCGGCGAGCGATTCGTGGTGATCGTGCGCGAGAAGCAGGCCGCGTTGACGTTCGCCAAGGCGACGTCCATGCCGGTCATTCACGCCCCGGCCATCCGCCACGTCGAAGACAGCGTCATCGACAGCCTTCGAGCGTGCTTCTTCGTCAATAACGGCGCCAAGAACAGCCACATGGTGCGGTTCAGCCAGCTGACGCATATCCAACTGCTGCACGGCGACTCGGACAAGGCATCGAGCTTCAATCCGGTCACGGTGATGTTCGACCGGATCTTCGTCGCCGGCCAGGCCGGCATCGACCGGTACGCGGCCAACGGCGTGCACATCCCGCTCGATCGTTTCAACATCGTCGGCCGCCCGCAGGTCGAGTCGATCGCGGTGACCGACGCGTCGATCGCCGACACGCCGGACGAGAGCAAGACCGTGCTGTACGCGACGACGTGGGTCGGCCACTACACGGACGCGAATTACTGCTCGCTGGCCTACGGGGAGCGCATCGTGTCCGCACTGCTGGCGCGCGGGGCACGGGTGATCTTCCGACCGCACCCGTACTCGGCGAGACACCCGGACTCGGTCCGCCAGGTGGCGCGCATCGACCAGCTGCTCGCCGAGGACGCGGCAAAGACCGGCCGGCAACACCTCTACGGCGACGCGGCCACCGGCCAGATGTCCGTCATCGACTGCGTGAACGCCTCGGACGCCTTAGTTGGCGACGTGTCGGCGGTGGCGACGGACTGGCTCTACTCGGCCAAGCCGTTCGCCTTGACGAACCCGTTCGGCCTGTCGAGCGAGGCGTACGAGTCGGAGTTCCCGCTCGCGCGCGCGGCGTACGTGTTGGACGAGGCGGTCACTACGCTCGACGAGGTGCTCGACAAGCTGCTGCACACCGACCCGATGGCCGAGGACCGCCGGACGATCCGCCGCTACTACCTTGGCGACTTCCCGCCGGCCCACTACGCGGACGCGTTCGTCGACACGGCGCGGCGGTACGTCCGCGAGGACCACGTCGTGCGGGCCGCCATCGTCGGTCGTACCGTGGACAGCCTCGAGCCGGACGCGCCGGAGGACGCCGCCGCCGTCGACGAGGGCTTCGTTGCCGATGCGGTCTCTGACAGCGACGAGAACATGGCGCGCGCGCCTAGGTGACTGGTGGATCCGCGGCAAGCCCGCCGCCCGTCAACGAGCCTGGACCCTCGAAGACATCAAGGCCTGACACTTCTCCAGCCCGGTCCAAGGTTCAGCGACTCTCAGCCCTTTCGTACGGCGACGGTTCGACCTCCAAACAAGCGCCGCTTACTGCCCGGTAAGGCCGTCGACCGACTCGCGGATGAGGTCGGCGTGCCCGTTGTGCCGCGCGTACTCGTCGATCACGGTGACGATGATCCAACGCAGACTCGGCGGTTGGCCGTCGGGCCAGGTTCGGCGGGCCCGTTGCCCCAGGTCGCCTTCGGTCAGGGCCTGCGCGACGAGCCCGCGGGAGCGGTCGGCGGCAGCCCGCCAGAACGCGAAAAGTTGCTCGGGTGAGTCCTCGGTGGCCGATTGCCAGTCCCAGTCCGGGTCGGCCTTCCAGTCCACGGTGTTCCATGGCGCAGCCGCGTCCCGCGCGTGGAGCGCGTACGAGAACCAGTAGTCCTCGACGCGAGCCAGGTGCTTCAGCATCCCGCCGAGGGTCATGGGCGACGGGCCGAGGGTTATCTTCAGGCCGGCCGTGTCCAGCCCGGAGCATTTCCAGGCCAAGGTCGTCCGCTCGTACTCCAGAAACCCCAACAGCGTGGCGACTTCGTCGGCCGCGACCGGCGGTCGTGGGCGGCCCTGCTCATCCAGTTCGGTCATGAGCGACGACTCTAAGGTGAGCCGGTTACCGACACCATATGGTTAAGCCGACGCTGAAAAGGTGGTATCGACGGCCACGCCCGAGCTGTCATCCACAGTGGATAGTTGGAGTATTCGGGTTCGCAGTTGAACCACCGGCGGCCGACTGCTTCGGTCCGCCGAGGAGATCAGCGGGGGCTGGGAGGCGGCCCCAGGTCGGATCCGGCGAGCAGGGAGCGGCCGAGCGGCGTGAGGTCGTGTACGACCGAGGAGCCATCGCGAACCGTGGTGATCAGACCGGACCTGCGCAGCACGCTGGTATGTTGGCTCGCTCCCGCCGTCGAAATGCCAATCCGACGGGCGAGCGCACTCGTCGTGCAGCCGTCCGCGATTGCGGTCAGCGCAGCCGCACGCGTCCGGCCCATCAGCTCGGCCAGCGACCGATTATCGCCGCCGCCCCCGCCCGCCGTCGACGCGGCACCCGCCGTAAAGATCTTCGCGGCGTCGGAACGGCACAGTACCGCCGGATAGAACAGCACCGCGGGCGCACCCGGATCGTCGACGTTCCAGAACGGCCCTTCAACGGTGCTCAGGAAGACGATGGGAACCAGCTCGATGCCCCGGCCGCCCAGGTGCACGTCCACCGGAGGACCCGGATGCGAAAGCAACTCGAGCGCGGGGCTGTGCCAGCGTGCCGTCGGGTGTAACGAGCGGAAGAGCGCCTCGATGCCGGCCGTCGCAATTACCTGCGTACGTGCGGCGACGTCAAGGGCCAGATGGCGACGGATATGGCCCCAGTACGGCGCCACGACCGCGCGGTGACACGCGTCGATGAAAGGGGCGAGGATGCGCCCGGGCGCGGCATCGGCGGCCAGCGCGTTAACCCAGGCGGAGGGCCACCGTCTCGCGTCGAGCCCGCGCCGCTTGCGCCAGTCCACCGCCGCCTCGATCTCGGTCACCAACCGCTGGCGGCTCATCGCGATGACCGACTCAAGACCCTCGGCCGCTGTCGACGTTCGGCCGATAAGCGTGAAGATATCGAGCGCCAACTCGGGACCCATCACCTCACTCAGCGGCGCGGCCCAATGTCGCTTGCCGCGCATGACCCGGCGCCGCCACAGTTCCGGTACGGCGCCAAGCTGTCCCACCCGCAGCGCTCTGAGGCCGAACATCGCCTCGACGAGCGGACCATACGTGGGGACGACCCGAACCCGGACGAGATCCTCGTGCGTGAAGTGAACGCGTAGCACTCGCACCCCCTGATGCCCGCAGCTCGCCCGGCCGTTGGCGCATGTTAACCCGGGCGATCCGCGACCAGGTCACCATCAACGTGGCCGTCATGAACGAATACCTCATCGCGTCACCGGATCGCCCGGACACCGTGAACTCCGCCACCGTTAACTCCGCCACCGGTCGATGGTGAGGTCACCGTGCGCCGTACACGATGTCGACCGTTTCCGCCTGACCCTTCCAGTGCAGTGTGAAACGCCAGCACCCCGGCTTCGGCACGTCGTCGTACGACGGGCCGAATTTCGAGATGCTACTGATGGCGACCGTCTCCGATGTGCCGACGAGACGCGCATCAATGGTCAACTTGCCGGCCGACAGATCGTTCGGGACCCAGAGGATCTTGTTCGCCGTGTTCAGCGGGGGCGCCTGGAGCGGGTAGCCGAATAGCACGCCGACGACGTCAGCACGGTTGGTGGTGACGTAGGGAAACGCGTTGTACGGCGGTCCGTGGAATCCCTGCCGGGCCCATACCGGTAGGTCGGTCTTTATTAACTTGTACGTGCACGGCGCGTCCCCCGCACCGCCCGGGGTCGCGGACGGCGCGTTCGAGACGGTCGGAGCGGTCGAAGCGTTCGCCGTGGCCGGTGCCACCGGTGGTGCGTTAGCCGCTGCGCGATGCGTTGCGCCCGGTGCCGTACAACCGGCCGCGATCAGGAGAGCCGCACCCAATATGGCGGGCAGCCGCCAGCGATAAACCCCCGTGTGAGTCATGACACATTCTCGGCGCGGCCGAAAGAGATCGGCAAGCATCGAATTGGTAAAAGCGACGACCCCATGCGGTTCTCGCGTCGCGCCATCTACCGACCGGGTGCATTTCCAAACTGACGGTGTGCCAGGTGGCAGCGGCCAAGTGCCACGCTCCAGCTGCTAGGCCTGGTCGATATCGAGCGCGGAAAGAACGCGGGCGCGAAATGTGTCGTACTGCTCTCGGCATCGTCGGGGTGGTCCGGGAGGCTGGTCGACGATCCAGCCGACTCCGACGACTTCCCGATCGTTGAACTGCTCGCGGGTCAGGTCGAGATCGAGACCACCCGGCAGGCGGTTCCAGTAGTGACCTCCGACGCGGGTGGTGCCGGCATGGACGTCGGCTCGGACGAGGTCGCCGCCGATCAGTTCTTTCAGGACAATGGCGGTGACACCGCATTGGCCCCGCGCGGGGTTGTCTGGGCTCCACTCGCCGGGATCCTTGACGTCACAGGTGTCCGGGCCCCACGCGTCCCGAATGACTTGCTCCAGTTTGGCGAGCGTCCACACGTTCACGCCACGGATCATGCCATTGACGGCTGACAATCACCGTCGTGAACCGGTGTCCGACAAACTCCCCGCGGGGTGGCCCGTCACAGCTCTTCGACGACCTGGCGCAGTTCCGGGTTGAGTGTCCAGCCGTGTACGCCGAGCAGGCCGCGTAGCTCGGAGAGTGCGGTGTGCGCCGGTATGCCGGTGGTCAGGGTGGTGTAGCGGGCGGCGACCGCCGGTGTGCGACTCTGCCCGGCGGCGCAGTGCAGCAGCACGACACGGTCCTCTTTGCGCAACTCGACCAGCATCCGGGCGGCTTGATCGACCACGAAGTGCGGCTGCGCATTGTCACCGGGCTGGTCGACCAGCCACACCGACACCCGGTCGGCCGCAGCGACGCTGCCGAAGTCGTCACAGCCGACACGACACAGGGAGACCACCGCGTCAACGCCCGCCGCGGCCGGCTCGGTGTGGAGGTTGCCGAGAATCACCCCAGGGTCGCGCGGATGCGCCAGCATCAACGGCGCAACCCCAAGTCGCGACGCGTGAGCACAGCCCGGCCAGCCGTCGCCGTCGGTCCGGCCACCTCGGGCCGTCAGCACGGCCAGCCGGATCAGGTCCGCCGCCCGGTGCGTCGGCCAGCCGTGAACGACGCGCTGCCAGGCCAATGGCACGGCGGAGGACCCCCACCGGGCGCCCAGCAGCGCCCCAGCGATCGCCGCGACCGTGTCGGTATCGTCGCCGGCGCGCACCGCTGCCGCCAGCGCGTGTTCGAGATGTTGGCAGGCGAAACTGCCGCCGCCGGGGTCTTCGTCCGGAACGTCCGTGTGGGTGATGGCCGACCACGCGGCCTGCAGCGCCGCAACCACGAAGCCGTTGGGACGGAAATACTCCGGCGGCCTGGACTCCGCCTCGGTCAACCAACCCGACCATTGGCCGCGCCGTTCCGCGGGCAACAAGTCCAGACCCTCGCGTACCCCCTCAAAGGTCCCGTCGAGAACAGCCCGGCGGATGCCCGCGCACCACAGCACACACGCGTCGCCGGCCAGCGGGTCGTGATGGGTCAGCTCACTGACCGCGCGGGCCGCATCGGCCAGCGCGTCCGGCTGGCCCAGATAGGCCAGCGCAACCGGCGCGGTACGCATCAGGGACCCGTTACCCGCACTGCGGCCGGTACTGCGGTGCAGCGCCGCGGCCGCGTCCCGCATCACCACGCCGACGCCCGCACCGCTGCCGGCGAGAAGCCGCGCCAAGCACCTGCCGGGTCTGCGTCCCGATGTCGCTGGCGCCCTCCTGTCTCCACCGCAGAAAGTTGCCGGCGATGCGGTCAAGAGCATTCGCTGCTGCGCAGATCCACGCCGAGTGCGGACACCTCCGCGATGCACACTGCCATCTGGGTGTCGTCGCTGTACTCACCCGGCGCGTACGGGCCGAGCCCACCGCCGCGCATCTCGGGCTGTTCGTCGACCGCGATCGGCGGCTGGAACTCGTACGGCACGCCCAACGCGTCACCACACGCCGCACCAAGGAGAACACCGGCCGCCCGATCACATTGGATCGCACTCAACGACACAGCCGCCGTCATCTAACTCCCCCACCGCCGAACTCCGCACGAGCGCACCAGCCCAGCGCCGGCCGCACGACCATACAGTCACACCGGAGCGGGAGCATCCTCCCCTCGGCCCGATCGCCGCCCCCAGATCTCCACTGCGCGGCCATCACACGCCGCCGCGGCTCGGGTAACACGACTGAGTTGTCCGCCTTGACCGCTACGCTCCCGACCAGCTACCTCTCGGCGCTGCATACCTGTTCTGCGCGGGGACGCTTCCGCTCGGGGTCGAGACCCCTCTCGGACACACCGACCTCGGTCATCTCATCGGCGTCGTCCGGCGCGGAATCGCCGCGCTTCGAACTGTGCGGTCGGTCGAGCCGATCTCATCGCTCGGCTCCGGAATGGTTCCCGGCCACATATCGACAATCGTCAAATCGGCCGATGCATGTGAACGTAGTCCGGACGTACCGTGTCCGGGTATGAACGATGCGTCCATCGTGTTGGGGCAGGCGGCGGTCGCACCGCCTGGCCACTCGGAAGCGATGGTCATCGGATCAGGTCTGGTAGCGCTCATCATGACGGTCGTGCTGTGGCCGCTCGCTAGCTTCGCGATCACCATCGCCCATGAAGGCGGCCACGCGTTCACCGCATCGCTGATGGGCGGCACGATCGATTCCATCGAAGTGAATAGTCGGAGCAACAGCACCCGCGGGCAGACCAACGTCGACCAGATCGGCCCATTCGGGAAGTTCCTCACGGGACTCGCGGGTTATATCGGCCCATCGATCTTCGGCCTGACTGGCACGCTACTTCTCGTCGCCGACAAGGTGGTCGATGTTCTGTGGCTGAGTTTGTTCTTTCTCCTGCTGGCGCTCGTTCAGATGCGAAATCTGCTCGGCGCGGTGGCGGTCGTGATCACCGGCGGAGTCATCATTCTTGCCCTGCGCGTGGGCGGCGGGGTACAAGACTTTCTGACCTACATGTGGATATGGTTCCTTCTCCTCGGCGGCTTCGGCCACGTCGCCGCGTTTCAGCGCGCCCGGGCGCAAGGCCCGGACACTGGCTCTGATGCGTATAAGTTACGGCAGTTGACGCATCTGCCAGCGTCGCTGTTCCTCGGGTTCTTCTGGTTGTTCAGCCTGCTCTCGCTGCTGTACGGCGGGGTGCTCCTGCTCGGCATCGCGCATCCGCGGCTCTGAACCACCGCATCGGCGCGGCGCGTTTCAGCTGCGTACGGTGGCCTCATCCACGTAGCGCAGCACGGCACCCACACCGTCGTCGAGCCGTACGTCGTCCGCCGAGACCAGGACGAGTTCGGCATCGGTGTACGCCGCGGCACGTATCAACGCATCCTCGGCGTGCACCCGCTGGGTACTCCCGCCGAGCTGTCGCTGCAAATCGTCCTCATCGATTGCGAGCAGTGACGGCTCGGTCCCGACCCACAGCTCGGTCTTCGCGATGTCGTCCGGGTCCATCAGCAGGGTGTCGACCTGGTGCCGGTCGAAGGCGGCGACGGCGGCCCGCGATCCGAGGACCGCGCTCTCTCCGCCACCTTGCCGGAATCGGTCAATGACACCGGACTTCCGGCGCGCGACGTACTCCGCGATGGCTTTTCGGGCCACCTCATCGACGGAGCTCAGATCCGCACCGCGGGCACGCGAGCCGGCCTCGGCCTGGATCACCTTGTCCCGCCAATGTTCGGGCAGCTGATCGACGAGAAGCTGAGTGGCCCGGACGTCTCCGGCAACGATGATCATCTCCGCCCCGGTGGACGCGGCGAGCTTGTCGACCTGCCGAGCGACCTCCTTGGCGTTGTGTTGCCACGTGTTTTCGGCGATCCGTTGCCAGCGATCCTGGGACCGCGAACCCCGGCTGGTCTTGCGGATCGGATAGCTGCGAGTGCCTTCGGCCTTGATGATTTCGTGAGCGGGATCCTCGACGTCCGCGCCGACCCGGTTAACGATGACTCGCAGCCACGCGATGTCGTCGCCCCGGTCCTTCAATAGCGGGGTCAGATGCGGCAGTGGCTCGAACTGCGCGCTATCGGAGGACGGCGGGACGCTCAACATCTCGGCGTGCCGGACCTCGCCCTGCGCCGCGAACATCGCGAGACCATGCCGACCGGGGTGCGGGGTCACCTCCACCTCGGTGGTGTCCAGCGCCCGTAACGTCCGATCGTCGATCAGTTCGGACTCCAGCGCATGCAGGGTGGGTTTGTCGATGCCCTGGTCGTGGAGCGACTCCCGAAGGTCCTTCCAACGGATCTTGAGCGTCGCTTGAGCGTCCTCGGTGTTGTGCGTGGCGTCGAGGTAGACGGACGCCCAAGGACCGGGCGTGTCGTAGAGGCCGCGAAGGAAAGACAGCTCCATACCGGGTAACGTACCCGGCCAATTCGCCGCGATTCAGGCAGTTCCCGACAGCGGGCGGCCCGGCGCCGGCGACCAGGCCTCAGCGGCGGGTACGCCTGCGGGCGGCCCGGCCTCCGGCGCTCGCAATTTCACCGCACTTGGGCCTTCATTTCGAAGGGAGCGCCCGAGTGCGGTGAAGTCGAGCGGATCTTGAAGGATGGTCGCGGTCCGGCACCAGCGGCGTGCGGCTCGTTGGTGCTAGTTGACGAGGTCGCTGCTCAGGATCCTGCGGGCGGCCAGCGCCATGGTGGCCGTCGCCGCGCGCCCGTCGTCGAGGGCGGCGAAGTGTTCGGCCGAGGCACGCGGATGGGTCGGGCCGACAGCGTCCGCCATACGTTGGGCCTCGGCCCGTGCCAACGCTCCGTGCTCGCGACCGGCACCGTCGTGGGCGGTCTGCCACGCGATGATCATCTCAATGACACGCTTCGCGCCGGCTAGGGCGGCCGCGCCCTCCCGAACCGGACCCGACCGGTACGCGGCGGTCAGCTCTAGTCGTCCGTCGATGTTCCGCCGCGTCACGACAAGTCCGTCGACGGCCTCGTCGCGCATGATGCGTCGCTGCCGGCCCATGGCGCGTTCGATCGCTTCCGGCGTCGGTGTGTCGTGCGGACGACCCGCCGGCGATCGTGCGTGCTCCATCCGTCGTACGAGGCGCCGAAACGACAGCCACTGCGCCAGGAACCCGTCGCGCTCGCCCGCGTCGAGCGCGCGTGCGAGGTACGCCGTACCGATCAGGTCGGCGAGGCTCGACGCAAGTTCCGTGGCGGCCTCGTCCGCCGGCGCGACGCCCGGGTCGACGACGATCCGTAGTGCGCTCGCCGTCACGGGCCTAGGAGTTCGCGCGCGATCCCGTTGCGCTGGATCTGCGGCGTACCACCGCCGAGCGGTCCGTAGCGCGCCCAGCGGACGTAGCGCTCGATGCCGACCTCCTCGGCCCAGCCGTGACCGCCGAAGATCTGCATGGCGCGATCGGTGACGCGCAGCGCCATCTCGTTGGCGAACGTCTTCGCAATCGCGGCCTCGTAGCGCGACGGGAAGCCGGCGCCGGCGCGCGCCGCCGCACGGTAGACGAGCAGTCGGGCGGCTTCGATGTCGATCGCGTTGTCGGCCAGCATCCAGCCGATGCCTTGGTAACGCCCGATCGGTCGGCCGCCCTGCGAGCGCGTCTTCGCGTGCTCGACGGCGGCGTCCTGCGCGCCCTGGGCGATCCCGATCGAGATGGCGGCGTTGAGGCACCGCTGCCCGTTGAACGCCCGCAACATCTTCCGGAAACCGTCGTCGCGAACGAGGATGTTGTCCACCCCGACGCGTACGTCCTCGAACCGGACCTCGTAGAGCCCTTCCCGTCCGAGCGTCGCGAACGGCGGCCCGACCGACAGGCCTGGTGTCTCCCGGTCGACCAGTACGGCACCGATGCCGCCGGTGTCAGCGAACCGTACGTACACCACGAACAAGCCGGCCACGTTGCCACAACTACGTGCAGAGAGCATACACGTCGCACCGGCTGCGGAAGCGCCGTGGCGCCAGTTTGCGTAGGCTCTTTCCCAGCAGAACTGCAGAACACGCGGCTGCAACATTGCCCTCGTGTACACGAGGGCGGCGAGTGCATACGATCACAGGGACCGCCCCGTCTCGAAGTGAGGACGACGACTGTGATTACCCAACCGACGGAGTCCACCGGCGACGTCGCCGTCGGTCTGCAGCGCCTCGTGCTGTCGGGCGACGGGAGTGCACCGACGCGGGGCAGCATGCCGGACGCGGTCGCCGGAGCACTTCGCGAGGCGATTCTCGACGGGGTGCTCGAACCGGGGGCGTGGCTGCGCGAGGCCGAGGTGGCGCGCGAGTTGAAGGTGAGCCGGACGCCAGTGCGCGATGCATTCCGCACGCTCGCCGCCGAGGGTCTGGTCAACATCAACGCGAACCAGGGCGCCGTGGTGAGCCCGATGACCAGCGATGACGTCTTCGAGCTGTACGTCATGCGGGAGGCCCTGGAAGCGCTGGCGGCCAAGCTCGCCGCCCGTCGGGCGCCCCGGCACTGCCTGCAAGAGTTCTCCGTCCTGATCCCGGAAATGAAGCGCGTCGGCGACTTGGGCGACTTCCGCGAGCTGTCGCGGTTGAATTTCCAGTTCCACGCGATCGTCCGCGACGCAGCCAACAACCGCTATCTGGAGCGCGCGCTCACCCAGGTCCAGAACGCCGCACGGCGCTTCCCCGATCCGACGCTCGGACTGCCCGGCCGGGTAGTCGAGTCGATCGCCGAGCACGTCGCGCTGGCCGACGCCATCAGTCAGGGCGACGCCGCCACCGCCGAGAAGCTGGCCATCGATCACATGCGTCACCTCTCGGAGCTGCGGATCCGGATGCTGTTGAACAACTGACGGCGGGCCGGCCGAGCGCCGCGTTCGTCCGCCCGGCCGTCCAACCCGCGGGCGGCGGCGTCGAGCGCCGGTTCAAGACGACGGCCCGGACCCGGCGCCGATCCGGCCCTCCTCCTCGATCAGCGTCCAGACCTGGTCGAGGTACTTCACCAATGCCGGGTCCCGCTTGAGCCTCAGTGACCGTGGCCCGGCAGGTCGTTGTCGATGATCTCGCGTACTGGCCGAGCCACGCCGTCTGGAATGTGTTGCCGGCGACCGCGATCAGGTGGCCGACACCGGTGGTCGACGCGTAGAGCTCACCGACGACGACACCGGTCAGTGCGTGACCGAGGCCGATCAGGATGCCGCTCAGGATGTACGGCACGAGCCCGACAGCGCGATCGTACGGAAGATCTTGAAGTCGCTGGCGCCGAACGACTTTCGTCATCGTCAACAGGGCTGGGTCGAGCGACTTGATGCCGGTGATTGTGTTGGTCAGGATCGCGATCGGCGCGCCCAGCAGCACGACCGCGATCTTCAGCTCGATGCCGATCCGACCAAGATGATGAGCGCCGGGCGCCGGGTCGCCATGGCGCCGACCTGGGCGGTGCCGTCCAGCACGTCGGCGAGCCGGACAAACGTCTCTCGATCGTCCGGGTCATCGGCGTCGTCGATGAACGGCCCGGCCCGCCGGTCGGCCGCACCGCCCGGCGGTTCGACCAGGATCACGTCGGCGCCGAAGTCGGCCAGCAGCTTTCCGGCGTATCGGCCGTACGGGCCGGGCAGCTCCAGAATGCGAAGACCCTCGAGCGCTCCGTCAAGTTCGCTGCCCACCGGCGCAGACCTCCCACCGTAGTGTCGACTGCGTGCGGGAATGGCCGCGGGCCGTGATCCGGACACGACGCGACAAGGGCCCGAGCAATCTTTGTATGCTAGGTGCACACAATATTCCCCGAGCGAACGACTCCGCAAGGTGGCGCGCACAGCCGGGTCGCCGGTCGCCAGGTTGCCGGTTGCCGGGTCGCCCAGCTTGCGGGGTCGCCAACTCGCCAGGTCGCCAGGTCGCCAGGTCTCCTCAGGTCGCCGGGTCGTCAGGTCGCCGAGCGGATGAAATCGTTGAGTGCGTCCATGCTCCGGCGCGTCACGGTGTTCAATCGAGCGAGACCGCCGTAATTGTGAAAGTGGTTGTTTATCCTATCGACTAAGTAGACATACGGTCGGTGGACATCATGGCTCACATCGGCATTTGGGGGTACGGCATGACCGCACCGACTATGGACCCGACGTTCTACCGCAGCGCTCGCGACGCGGCCGCCGCTCCACCCGAGTCCCTGGCCTACGTCGTGGCCTTCGACCGGGCCGGCCAACGGCCCGACGCGCTGACCGTGGTCGACGTCGACGAGAAGTCAGCCTCTTACGGACAGGTAGTGGGTTGGACCGACACGCCCGGCCGTGGCAACGAGCTGCACCACTTCGGATGGAACGCGTGCAGCAGCGCACTCAAACATGAGGGTCACGACCACGGTGGGCACCTGGCCCGGCGCTACCTGCTCGTGCCCGGCATTCGGTCGTCGAACATCTACGTCTACGACACCCACCCCGACCCGCGATCACCGCACCTGGTCAAGACGGTCGACGCCGACGAACTCGCCGCCAAGGCCGGCTACTCCCGGCCACATACGCTGCATTGCGGACCCGATGGCGTGTTCATGACGTGCCTCGGCAACGGTTCCGGTGACGGTGGCGGCCCCGGCGGCATCGCTCTCCTCGACCACAATACGTTCGACGTGGTGCGCTCGTGGGAGCACGATCGCGGCCCGCAGCAACTGGCCTACGACGCATGGTGGCACCTCAACGAGAACACGCTGATCAGCAGCGAGTGGGGCACGCCGTCGATGATCGAGGACGGCGTCCAGGGAGATCTGCTGCTCGGCAACAAGTACGGACACGCGATCCACTTCTGGGACCTGGCCGAAGGCCGACACGTACAAAGGGTCGATCTGGGCGAGCAGCACCAGATGACGTTGGAGTTGCGGCCCTCGCACGACCCCGACGCCACTTGGGGTTTCGTCGGTGTCGTGGTCAGCACCGAGGACCTGTCCGGGTCGGTCTGGCGTTGGTTCCGTGACGGCGACAAGTGGGCCGTAGAGAAGGTCATCACGATCCCGGCCGAGCCGGCCGACGGGGTGAAGCTGCCGCCGCTGCTGGAGCCGTTCGGGGCGATCCCGCCCCTCATCACCGACATCGACCTCTCGGTGGACGATCGCTTCCTCTACGTGTCCTGCTGGGCGACCGGCGAGCTGAAACAGTACGACGTCACCGACCCCGCTCACCCGCGCGAGACCGGATCGGTGCGCCTCGGCGGCATCGGCGCCGCGACCGCCCACCCGGCACGCCCCGACCTGCCGCTCGCCGGCGGTCCGCAGATGGTCGAGGTCAGCCGCGACGGCCGGCGCGTCTACCTGACCAATTCGCTGTACGGAGCCTGGGACGACCAGTTCTACCCGGACGGCGTCGGCGCGTGGATGGCCAAGCTCGACGTCGGACGCGACGGCGGCATCGCGGCCGACCCGCGGTTCTTCCCGCACGGCGACGACTTCCGCGGGCTACGCGTGCACCAGACGCGGTTGCAGGGCGGCGACGCGTCCTCGGACTCGTACTGCTACCGGTGAGCGGCCCGGTGCCGCTGCGGAGCAACCGTCAGCTGCCGTAGATCCGGGTCGGGTCGACGAGTACGACCGTGCGCCGCTGTTCGGCCATGACACGGTCGTACTCGTCCCAGTCATCGTGCGTCCCGCCGGCGGAGAGGAATACCTCGCGCAAGAGCACGCGTAACCGCTCGGCGTCGACCGACGGGTCCGAGTCGTCCGGCCCGATGAGGTGTGCGCGCCCTTCGACGGTCGCCCACTGCCAACCGGACCGTACGGTCGCGGACATGTGCGGCCGAGCACGCAGGTTCGCAAGCTTGACTTTGCCGTAGGTCACGAACGCCAGCACCGGTTGGCCGGTCGACGGATGCGGCGTCACGCCGGCATTCACGAGCGATGCCTGGATGCTGCCATCAGCCCGCGAGGTCGAGACCACGACCAAGCCTTGCTCGGCGGCGCCGAGCGCCGCAATGTCGTCGAGTGTCGTCACCCGGCGAGTATGCCCCCGGGCGCATCCCGGCCGCGCGTCGCGGCCGCATACGGTCGCACGCGCGTCGGGCCGAACCGTGCCTAGAGCGTGGCCGGGGCCGAGTAGACCGTGTTGGTGTACGCCGCGATCTTGTCAGCTGGCAGGTGCATCGCCAGATCGGCCTCGCTGATCATGCCGACAAGCTCGTGGTCCTCGATCACGGGCAGCCGCCGGATCAGGCCATCTTCCATGAGGTCCAGCACATCGTCCTCGCTCGCATCGGCGGAAACCCAGATCGGGGCGCCTTGGGCGAGATCGGCCGCGGTCATCTTCGACGGGTCCTGGCCGGTGGCGATGCATTTCACCACGATGTCGCGATCGGTGATGATGCCGGTGAGGCGGTTGTCGTTGCCGCAGATGGGCAGCGAGCCGACATTGTGCTCGCGCATGAGCTGCGCGGCGCGGTCGAGGGTCTCGGTCTCGGGCACGCATTCGACGCCCGGGTGCATCATATTGCGAGCAGTTGTCATGTTTCGATCCTGCGACACCGCGCAGCCCCGGCGGGCGGGTTTGCCGCGATTCGCGCGGTGGCACTCACCGCCACTGGGCGGACCGGCCGAGGAACGCCCCGAACCGGTCGGCGGCCGCCTGCATCGCCGTCGCTCGCGCCCCGGTGAGAGCAGGTGCGTCCACGGTTTCTATCTCGACCGCCGACGCGGTCAGCGTGTGTCGCCAATACCCCACCAACTGCCCGTCCAGCATCACGGGCCGCAGCCGAGCCCGCAACGTGTCGGTTGGACCGCCGGGGGCCAGGATGACGTCCCGACTCTCGAAATAGCCGATCACGTACTCGTCGTAGTCCTGCAGGAGATCGATGACCGGGACACGGGGCGTCCGCGTTCGCGCCGGCGGGTCGTCGGCCGTCACCGACCAGTAGGTGCGGTCATCGATCGTTTCGGACACCATGTCGCCGCCGACGATGTCGAGCCCCCGTCGCGCCTCGGCCACCGGCAACGACGCCCATGTGCAGTAGTCCCGCACGGTCGCGGGCCCATGGCCGGCGAAATAGCGACGGGTCAGCTCGGCTAGCGCCTCGTCCCGGTCCGGTGTCGCACGCGCCGCCACCCGTACGTCAAGCAACGCGTACGTGTGCTGTTTGCCCCTCATCGCGCCACTGATCAACACGCCGTCCAGTTCGGCCCGGATGATGACGTATGCGAGCGGCACGCCGGTTTGCGGCAGCCCGGCGCCGGCGAGCTCGGCCGCCAGCTCCTTGCGGGTCAGCTGAGACCCATCGCCCAGCACCCGCTCGAAGACCGCACGGGACCGGCGGGCTACCTCGTCGTCGACGCCGGTCTGCCGGTAGTAGTAGGCGTTGGCCGCGTGCACCCGCGGCGCGCTCGCATGAAGGATCCAGCCGATGTCGTCCGCGTGGACGAAGTGCCAGGTGGGACGTAGCACGTGGGTGCGTAGCAGCCGCCCGGCGGTGAAGGCGTCATCGATGTCGGCCTCGGTGAGCGCGGCCGCGCGCTGGGCGATGGACCATTTCGCCGGCAGGAACTCCTGCGCCTGCATCGCGCCGAACCCGCGGACCACCTCGTCGACCGAGGCCAGCGGCGGTCCCCAGAGGTGCTGCCGGAGCATCCGGCGTTCGACGAGGTCGGTCACGCCGGCAGCGTAGCGGCGACCAGCGACGGGAGTGTCGATCTCGACACGACGATGGCCCCCACGATTGTGGGGGCCATCGTCATTGCGGTGTTGACGTGCCGGTCGCCTCGCGGCGAAAGGCACAACGCGGCTCCAGCCAAACGGTAGTCCGCGAAGGCAAATAGGTGAGGCCCGGGGACACGAGCACGCCAACGGTTGGTGTAACCGACCCGGGCCCGAGATGATTCCCCGGTGCCGGTGGTGGCCACGCTCACACCGCGACCATGATCGGCCGCTACAGCGCGATGTCTCGATATCCGGTCCACCGATCGATCCGCAGGCGGCACAGCATCTCGGTGTCGATCGCGTTGCGCTCGCCGTAGTCGGCGGCGCGGCCCGCCGGGACGTAGCGATCCGCGATCGTGGTGGACCAGGCGAGCAGGTCGGAGGCGTGCTCGTCGACGTCGACGGCGCCGCCGACCACGACGAAGTCGTACGGGAACTCCTCGACGTCGACGGCGAGCGACGCGCGGGGGTTGGCCCGCAGGTGGCGTCCCTTGACCGTGTCCCGGCCGGTCGTGAACACCAGAGTGTCGTCGTGGACGACGAACCAGACGGGCGCGACGTGCGGCGCGCCCCGCGGCGACGCGGTGGCGAGCTTGCCGGTGTGGGTGCCGGCGGCGAGAAACGCCATCGCCTCGGCTCTGGTCATGTCTGGCATACGCCTAGCGTGCCGCAGCCAACGGGCGGGCGCGGCGAGTTTCCGGCGATCCGGCTGTGACAGATCCCGGTCGGCCCACTGTCCACATCGGTCACCGGATATCGACGGACGTCTCGACAGGGTTAACACCGCGGTCGTAGGGTCGATCCACCGAAACATAGGGAGACCTCTATGAGACGTTCTGCCGGCATTGTCGCCGTAGCAACACTGTCCACCGTGGCCCTCGCCCTCTCGGCGGCGCCGGCGAACGCGGCGGCCGCGGATCACAGCGGCACCCGGCTCTCCCTCACCTCGGTCTCCAATCCGAAACCATCGCTGGTCAGCGGCGGGGACGTGCTGATCCGGGTGACCGGCAGCAGCCAGATCCCGACGCTGACGGTCGACGGTCGGACCGCTGGGCGCGACCGCGCAGTCGCAACCGGACGGATCGTGGCTCGCGCTCATCAGCGGTCTGCGCAACGGCGCGCACCGCATTGACGCCAAGTCCGGTCGGCAGACAGCCGACCTCCGCATCACGAACCACCCGATCACCGGTCCGGTCTTCTCCGGCCCACAACAACTGCCCTTCATCTGCGAGACGCAGGCCTACGGTCTGCCGCCGGCGACGTCTCCCGACTGCGCCGTGCCGACGCAGGTGTCCTACCTCTACAAGAACACCGCCGGCGCGTTCGTCGGGCTGGCCGACCCGACCTCGGTGCCGGCCGACGCGGCCACGGCCGAGGTCAACGGCCGCGGCGTGCCGTACATCGTCCGGATGGAGCAGGGCACCATCGACCGGGCGGTCTACCAGATCGCAGCGCTCTACGACGGCACCGATCCGACACCGTTCCGGCCGGACGGCAGTTGGAACCGCCGGCTCGTCTACACGTTCGGCGGCGGCTGCGACGGCGGGTTCCACCAGGGCAACACGACCGGCGGCGTGATCAACGATCTCTTCCTGGCACAGGGCTACGCGGTCGCGTCGTCCAGCCTCAATGTGTTGAACAACAACTGCTCGACGATCATCTCGGCCGAGGCCGCGATGATGGTCAAAGAACATTTCATCGAGACGTACGGCCCGGTCGCGCACACGATCGGCTGGGGCGGCTCGGGCGGCGCGATCCAGCAGTACGACATCGCCGACGCCTACCCGGGCATCCTTGACGGCATCGTGCCCGGCGTGTCGTTCCCGGATCCGTTCACGACGCTCGGCCCGGTCACCGACTGCCGCCTGCTCGACACCTACTTCGCCGCGGCCGGCGGCACGTTCACGGCCGAGCAGCAACGGGCGGTCGCCGGTTTCACGTCGTACGACAGCTGCCAGTCGTGGGACGCGACGTTCGCCAACCGCATCACGGCCACGGACAGCTGTGACCCGTCGATCCCGGTGAACCTGCGCTGGGACCCGGTGACGAACCCGGACGGCGTCAAGTGCTCGGCCGCCGAGCAGTACGTGAACCAGCTCGGTCGCGACCCGCGCACCGGCTTCACGCGCAGCGTTCTCGACAACGTCGGCGTGCAGTACGGCCTCCAGGCGTTGACCGACAAGCAGATCACGGCGAAGCAGTTCGCCGACCTCAACGCGAGCATCGGCGGCTTCGACTACACCGGCAAGCCGGTAGCGCAACGGTCCACCGCCGACCCGAAGGCGCTCGCGGCGTCCTACCGCGACGACCTCGTGAACAGCGGCGGCCAGGGTCTCGGCGAGACCGCCGTGATCGACCAGCGGCTCGATCTCGACCTGGCCGGGTTCGGCAACGACATCCACACGACCGAGTGGTCGTACGTGATGCGAGCGCGCATGACCAAGGCCGGCACGGTCGGCAACCAGGTCATCATCGAAGACGGTCTCGCCACGATCGGCCAGGCCAGCGTGTACGAACTCGCGGCCATGGACCAGTGGCTGTCCGCGATCGACGCCGACACGTCGCACCGACCGCTATCGGCCAAGGTGTCGGCCGACCGGCCGCACTCGATCACCGACGGGTGCTTCCTCGACAACGGGACGCTGGTGCACGAAACGTTGTCCTACACCGGTTCGGGGCAGTGCGCGAGCGCCTTCCCGGTGGCCTCGAACACCCGGTTGACCGCCGGCGAGTCGCTGTCCATGCCGGTCCTCAAGTGCGCGTTGCAGCCGCTGCGCTTCAGCGACTACCCGGTGACGTTCACCGACGCCGAGAAGGCGGAACTGCGGGCCGCGTTCCCGACCGGCGTGTGCGACTACACGCGTCGCGGACCGCACCAGCAGGAACCGGCGGGCACGTGGTTGACCTACAGCGGCTGACTCGAGCGGCACGCGACGCGGCGTAGCCGCGGCGGTGCGAGATCGCGAGGCCGGATGGCCGTCAGGACTCTTCGGCGACCATCCGGCGCAGCTCGCGCTTGAGCACCTTGTGGCTCGGGCCGAGCGGCAGCTCGTCGACGAACCGTACGTGCCTTGGATATTTGTGCCGGCCGAGCCGTTCGCGGCTCCATGCGATCAGTTCGTCCTCGGTCGGCTTCGCGTCGGCGGTGCGGTCGAGCAGCACGACAGCGCAGATGTCCTCGCCGTGGACGTCGTCCGGAATGCCGATGACCGCCACCTGCGCGATCGCCGGGTGCCGGGCCAGCACCTCCTCGACCTCGCGGGGATAGACGTTGAACCCGCCCCGGATGATCATGTCCTTTTTACGGTCGACGATCGTGATCGAGCCGTTGCCGGCCTTCGTTCCGAGGTCGCCGGAGCGGAACCAGCCGTCGACGATCGCCTGAGCGGTCGCCTCGGGCCGGCCGCGATAACCGGTGAAGATGTTGTGCCCGCGGATGACGATCTCGCCGAGCTCACCGGCCGGCAGGAAGTCGATGCGATCCTCGACCTCGGCCCGGGCAATCTCGACCTCGACACCCCAGACCGGGTTGCCGATCGTGCCCGGCCGGACCCCGAAGTCCGGCTGGTTCGTCGTCGCGCTCGGTGAGGTCTCGGACAGTCCGTACCCTTCATAGACCGTCGTGGCGAACGCGGCGTTGAAGCGTTCGAGCACCGCGACCGGCAATGACGCGCCGCCCGAGATGCACAGCCGCAACGCCGGCAACGCCTGGCGGCCGGCGGCGGCTTCGAGCAGGCCCACATACATCGTGGGTACGCCGTGAAAGACGTTGACGTGTTCGCGGACCATGAGGTCGATGGCGGCGTCGCCGGTGAACCGGGCCAGCAGCACGAGCGTCGCGCCGAGGCGGAACGTCCCGTTCATGCTCACCGACTGCCCGAAGATATGGAACAGCGGCAGACACCCGAGGGCCACGTCGTCGCGCCGGGAGTCGTTGGCGTCGAACACGTTCACGGTGGCGTTCATGACGAGATTGAGATGCGACAGCTCGGCACCCTTCGGCTGGCCCGTCGTCCCGCTCGTGTAGAACACGACGGCGATGTCCTCCGGCCGCCGGTCGGCATACCTCACAAGCGGCACACCGCCGGCCGCATCCAGTTGGGGCGCGTCGCTGTCGCCATCGGTGCGATCGCCGACGCCGACGACGCGGATCCCGGCCTCCGCCGCGGCCGAGGTCCCCACTGCGAGTTGACTGGCGTCGGACACGAGCAGGCTCGCGCCGCTGTCCCGCAGGACGTACGCCATCTCCGGCGCGGTCAGCAGCAGGTGCACGGGCACGACCGTGGCGCCGGCGGCGAGGATGCCGTAATACGCTCGCGGAAACTCGGCCACATTCGGCGCGAGCAACGCGACCGTGTCACCCGGCGCCACGCCCAGTTCGCGGAGATGCCCGGCGTACGCGAGGGCTTGGCGCCACAGGTCGCCGTACGTGATACGAGTGTCGCGATCGACGAGCGCAACCTTGTTCGGAAAGCGCCGCGCTGACTCGGCGAGCACGGCGGCGAGCGACAGAGTGGTCATCGCGACTCCTTCGGTGCGGCGTTGAACGCGTCCACGCCGGTGAGCGCGCGGCCGATCAGTAGCTGCTGGATCTGGCTGGTTCCTTCGTACAGCGTCATCACGCGGGCATCGCGCAGATACTTGCCCACCGGGTACTCGTCGATGTAGCCGTACCCGCCAAAGACCTGCAGCGCGTCGTTGGCCGCGCGGACCGCGGCCTCGCTGGCGTAGAGCTTGGCCATCGAAGCCTCGGTACCGAACGGCTCGCCGCGGTCGATGAGGTCGGCGACGCGCCACACCAACAACCGGGCCGCGGCCGTGTCGACGGCGATCCGGGCCAGCAACTCCTGAACGAGCTGGTGCGCGGCGATCGGCTTGCCGAACTGCGTCCGCTCCCCCGCGTACCGCACGGCGGCGTTCAGGCAGCCCTGCGCGATGCCGACGCAGCCGGCGCCGACCGACATGCGTCCCTTGTCCAGCGCCGACATCGCGATCCGGAAGCCCGTGCCCTCCGCGCCGACCCGCGCCGCATCCGGGACCCGAACACCGTCGAACGTGAGCTCGGCGGTCGGCTGCCCGCGCAGGCCGAGCTTGCCGTGGATCTCGCGCCGCGTCAGTCCCGGCGAATCCATCGGTACGAGGAACGCGGTCACCCCGCGCGGCCCCGGCCCACCGGTGCGGGCGAACAGCAGCACGACATCGGCCCACATGCCGTTCGTGATGAACATCTTCGAGCCCGAGATGGTCCAGCCGTCGCCGTCATTGTCCGTGTCGCGCACCGCGTGCGTCGCCAGCGACGCGGCGTCGGAGCCGGTGCCGGGCTCGGTCAATCCGAAGCACGCGAGCGCCTCGCCGGTGCAGAGTCGCGGCAGCCATCGCTTCTGCTGGTCCGGCGTGCCGTACGCCGCGAGCGTCTTTCCGACGAGACCGAGCGACACCGAGACCAGGCCGCGCACGGCCGAGTCGCCGCGCCCCAACTCCTCCAGCACGAGGCAGTAGGTGAGGTGATCGCCGCCGCTGCCACCCATCTCCTCCGGGATCGTCAGCCCGAGCAACCCGAGGTCGCCGAGGCGGTTGACGACCGTACGGTCGATCGCCTCCCGGCGGTCCCACTCGGCGGCGTACGGCACGATCTCGCGGTCGACGAAATCCGCCGCGAGCCGGCGTACCGCCTCCTGCTCGGGCGACAGCGACAAGTCCATGGGCTTAAACTAGCGCTGCAAGTTTTATGGCGTAAAGACCAGTTGACCCGATCGTCGGCCGGCCGGCGCGGAGGTGCGATGGCAAGACCCCGGCACCCGCTGTTGAGTCGTGAGCGGATCATCGACGTCGCTGGTGCGCTCGTTGACGCGCACGGTCTCGACGCACTGTCGACCCGGCGGCTTGCGAGCGAGCTCGGCGTCGCCGGCCCGTCGCTCTATCACCACTTCGCCACGAAGACCGACATCCTCGACGCCGTCGCGGACGCGGTCGTGGCTCAGGTCGACATTTCGTTCTTCGGCACGCACGACTGGCCGGACGCATTGCGGTTGTGGGGGCACTCCTACCGGAGCGCGCTGCTGGCCCACCCGAACATCGTTCCCTATCTGGCGCAGGGACCCGGACGCCGACCGGCGCAGCTGGCCATGGCCGACGCCGTCTACGGCGGCCTCGTCGACGCCGGTTGGCCACCGGTCCGCGCGACACACATCGGCGCTCTGATGCGCTACTTCGTCGCCGGGTCGGCGCTCGGCTCGTTCGCGCTCGGGTTCATCGACGACCCGCGGCTCTACGCCGAACGATATCCGCGCCTCGGACAGGCCCACCGCCTCGCCGGCCGCCAGGCGAGCGTCGATGACGGCGCGTTCGCCCTCGGGTTGGACGCGTTGATCGACGGGCTGGTGCACACGTACCAGGAAACCGTCGTCGCTCTGAAACACTGACCGCGTGCGTCGTGCCGCCGTGCTGTCGGTCATTGCCATGGCATCGATCGCCGTGGCCGGGCCATCTGCGGCTGCGGCCGCATCGCCGGCGACGGCCTGCGTCGTCACCGACCATCGGATAATCGGGCTGTCCGGCCTGGTCGTCACGCGCACTGGTTACATCGCGATCTCGGACAGCAACACCGACAAGCGGGCGATCCGTGTCTGGCTCCTCGACCGGCACTGCCACGTCGTACGGTCGATCGCCTACCCGACGGCGGCGTACGACCCGGAGGACGCGGCGGTCGGCCGGGACGGCACCATCTACGTGGCCGACATCGGCGACAACGCCAGTCGGCGCAGCTCGATCGGGCTCTGGCGCATCGCGCCCGGGAGCACGCGGCCGCATCTCTACCGGTACCGCTACCCGGACCACGCCCATGACGCCGAAGCGCTGCTGCTCGCGGCGGACGACAGCCCGATCTTCGTCACGAAGGAGCCGGGCGTGAGCCACCTTTTCGTGCCGACCGGACCGGCCGATCCCAGCGGTCGTCCGGTCGCGCTGCGTCAGGTCGGCACCTTCACGCCGGTCGTCACGGGCACCACGAACGGGCTCGGCATCGTCGGCAATCTGCTCGTCACCGGCGGCGCGAACGCGCCGGACCGGACGAGTGTGGCACTGCGTACGTACTCCGACGCGTACGTCTGGGACGTGCCGGACGGTGACGTCGTCACGGCGATCACCACGACGTCACCACGGATCGTGCCGTTGCCGAACGAACCGCAGGGCGAGAGCGTCGCGTTCGACCCGACCGGCACTCGCCTCTTCACGGTCAGCGATCGCGAGACTTCGCCCGTGCACACGCCAATCCTGGCGTATGACGTACCCGCCGCGACCCGTCCGCCGTCTCCGTCGCCGTCGGCCGTTGCGGCCTCGCCCGTCCAGCACCGGTGCGCCGCCGGTCCAGCGGCCGGGCGTCGTTCCCGTACCAGTTGATCGCGGTTGGTGTGGCCGTGCTGGCGGTGGCCGCCGTGGCCGCCCGCGGCGCGCGCCGCCGCCGGCACGGACCCTGACACGGGCTCAGCCACGTCGCCGTCCGCGGCGACGCTAGCCCAGCTTGTCGTTCTGCTCGGCGACGAGTTCCAGGGTGCGTTCGCGCGCGGCGTACCGCCGCAGGTCCTCGCCCTCATGTGCGGACGCGGCCGGGGCGATCATCACCTCGTCGGCGCCGAGACGTTCGGCGAACGCGCGCAGCCGCTCGACCGCGCCGACCGGCTCGTCGACGATCCAGGCCGGGCGCATGTCCGCGATGAGCTGCTCCTCGGCGGCCGTGGTCGCGGTGGCCGCCGCGTCCTCCACCGTGGACAGCGGCAGCATGGGCCGGCCGCTGCGCATGAATGCCATCCGCTGCAACTGCGGCCGGGCCAGCTCCTCGGCCTCGGCCGCTGTCGGTGCGACCACCGCGTTCACCGTGACCAGGATCTGCGGACTCGCGAGCACGTCCGACGGCGTGAAGCGGTTGCGGTAGAGGTCGAGCGCGCGCTCGGTACCGCTGCCGGCGAAGAAATGCGATGCGAACACGTACGGCAGGCCCAGCGCGGCCGCGAGCATGGCCGAGTAGTCCGACGATCCGAGCAGCCAGATCGCCGGTGAGCTGGACGCGGCCGGGGTGGACCGCAGCTCGTACGACTGATCGTCGGCCAACCGCACCGACGCACCAGCCGGCGACAGGAGGCTCTCGACCGCGCGCACGTTGGCGGGAAAGTCGTCGACGCCGGCGTTGCCCGCGCGACCGAGGACGGCCGAGACGACCGGGTCGCTGCCCGGTGCCCGACCGATGCCCAGGTCGATCCGCCCGGGCGCGAACGCCTCGAGCAGCGCGAACTGCTCGGCGACGATCAGGGGTGCGTGGTTCGGCAGCATCACGCCGCCGGAACCGATCCGGATGCGCTGCGTGTTGGCGGCCAGCATCGCCATGAGTACGGGCGGGATTCGTCGACCCGACCGACGGCATGTTGTGATGCTCGGCCACCCAATAGCGGTGGTATCCGAGATCGTCGGCGCGCCGGACGAGCGACAGCGATGCGGCGAGCGCGTCGGCGGTCGTCTGCCCGGTGCGTACGGTCATCAGATCCAGGACGGATATTTTCACGGGTCTCCCCCAGCGCCTCGCGGGTCTCGTGGCCCGTGGAGAAGGCTATGCCGCACAGGGGTTCGATCCACACCGCCGGACGTGTGCTCTAGCGCACGTCCGGCTTGCGCGCGCACGTCCGGCTGTGCGGCGCCGACGCTCGCCTACGTCGCGACCGGATCGACTCGCGCCCGTTCGGATCCCTCGGCAAAGAACGCGGCCAGGGAATCCACGTCGCCGCGTTCGCGGAGCGGCACAGCGGCGCCAAACGGTGCCGTGGTCCAGAACTCCCCCGATCGCGGATGCCATGGGGCGACATAGGCGTACGGCTCGCCGAGCCAACTGTCACCGAGAGAGACGCCGTAGTTGATCTCGTCCGCGGTGATGCCGAGGTCGAAGTGTTCGGGCCACAGAACCGGGGTCTCGGCCGGCTCGACCCGTCGCAGCGCGGCGTCACCGAGCGCCAGGCAGTCGGCCAGATACGCCGCCGCCGAGGCGTCGACATCGATCTCGTCGCCCGGGTCGGCACCGCTGCCGTCGTCGTACAGGCCGGTCGGGGCACCGACGTGCACGCCGGCCGCCGTCGCCAGGTCGGCGAGCGTGGTGTTGACCAGTGGCACTCGTACGCCATCGGCTACGAGATAGGCGCCGTCGACGCGGACATCGGGCTGGGCGATCGATGCGAACCCGCCCGGGACCACACGCATCCGGATCGTGCCGGATTGGCGGTATTGCGGGCCGGCGACGACGAGCTCGGCCACGCCGTGCAGCGCCTGCCGCGTCGCGGTCAGATCTGTGTCGACCATTGTCGCTCCTCGCCCTCGGGCGGCCCGGCCGCCGGTTCCCCGTTCGCCGCGGCTCCACGCCGCATCCGGAGCGGTCCGACCGGTGCCGGCGCCGCTTCGCCCAGTATCCGGCGACGGCGACGCCGGGACCGGCGCAACCCGCGACTCGGCCGGTACCGAATTGGACGTCAGCCCGGCCGGTCGTCGTGGGGGCCCGGATGTGCGAGGTCTTCGGGCAGTGGCTCGGCCGGCTGGTAGATCATCGGCGGATCGCCGTCGGCAAGGGCCGCGCGCGCGTCGGCGAGGCCGAACCGGCTCCGGACGCGATCGAGGAACGCCGCGTCGCCGAGGCGGACGAGCCGGGCGCGCTGCGGCCCGGCATAGACGGAGACCCAGTCTCCGGGATCGAGGACCCCGCGCAGCTGCCCGTCGACGCTGACGGCGACCTGGCCGGAGTGTTCGAGGACGCGTACGCCGACGCGCTGCTCGACGGAGAGCACCAGACTGCGGTTGAACACCATATGCGGCGCGACCGGGGTGAAAACCAGCGCATCGAGCTTCGGCGACAGGATCGGCCCACCGGCGGCAAAGCTGTACGCGGTCGAACCGGTCGGTGACGAGACGATGAGCCCGTCTGCCGAATACGAGGCGAACAGGTGCGAGTCGACATACACGGCGACGCTGGCCTGCCGGTCGCGGGCCAGCTTCTCGAACACGATGTCGTTGAGGGCGAGGATGTCCAGCGCCACGCCCCAGCCGACCTCGGCGGCCGTCCCCGGCCGGACCGGCGGCGACGGCAACGCCGGACCGCGCCCGTAATGCAACAGCGCGGCCATGCCCTCGGGAATCTCCAACGGCCGGGACGCCCGCATCGTCAACATCATCCGTGCGTCGACGTGGATCGAGTGATTGCCGACCGCGTCCAACGCCGCGTCCAGATCATCCACGGCGACCTCGGTGAGGAAGCCGACCCGGCCGACGTTGACGCCGAGGACGAGCGCACCGATCGGCGCCGCCACGCGTGCGCCGCGTAGGAACGTGCCGTCGCCGCCCACCGTGACGATGAGGTCGGGGTGGCCGGCCTTCTCCGCCTCGGCCCGCGCGCTGAGCCGACCGTTGTCGTCGTCCCACACGTCGATGTCCGCCGTCGGAATGCCGCGTTCTCTGGCCCAGCTCCGCACGCGGGCCGCGGCGTCCAGCGCGGCCTGCCGACCGCCGTGCACTACCAACCCGATCCGCCCGACCGTCACGCCCCGCTCCTTCGCCGACCTCGCGGCCCGCTATCGATCTCGTGACAGTCAATCACCAGTCGGCGCTGACCGGGCCGGGGCCGCCGCCTTCACCGGTCGGGCGTAGCCCTCACCGCACGCCGTTGGGGCGAAATTGGATGCTGATGCGTGGGCCGGCCGGCCGAGCGGTCTTCGGCACCGCGTGGTCCCAGGTGCGCTGGCAACTGCCACCCATCACGATCAGGTCGCCGTGGCCCAGCTCATACCGTCGGGTCTCCCCCGCGCCGAAGCGGGGCCGGAGCAGAAGTGCACGGGGCGCGCCGACCGACACGATCGCGACCATCGTGTCCTCCTGGCGCCCCCGGCCGATCCGGTCGCCATGCCACGCGACGCTGTCGCGACCATCGCGGTAGTAGCACAGACCCGCAGTGCAAAACGGCTCACCCAGCTCGGGCCGGTAGCGCCGGTCGAGCGCGGCCTTCGCCGCCACCAGCGCGGGGTGCGGCAGCTCGTCACCGTCGTCGTAAAAACACAACAACCGCGGTACGTCGACGACGCGCTCATACATCTGCCGGCGCTCGGCCTGCCACGGCACGACGTCGGCCAGGTGCTCGAACAGCGCATCCGCACCACGCATCCAGCCACGGAACACGTCGATCCACGCACCGTGGTCGAGAACCGTGCGATCTGGTCCGTCGCCGAACGGCTGCGGCGCGATGTCCGTCGCGGTGTCCGCATGGTCGGCGTCGACGAATTCGAGGAGAGATCCCTGGAAATCGGCGGCCATCACGCAAGCGTACACCACATTCGTACGCCCGTTCTAATAGGATCTGGCATTGAGTCCGCCCCAGGGGCGGACCGCAGCGTTGACCGCGGGTCGCCGCCCGCACCGGTCGGCGCAGGCGGAAGGATGGGGTACGTGGAGATCAAGGTTCGAGAGGTGCCGGAGCAACTGGTCGTGACCGAGCAGCGGATGGTCGACCAGGCGGCCCTAGTGGCCTGGCTACCCGGTGCCATGGCGCGCGTGCTGGAGGCGGCCGGCGATGCGGGCATCGGCACCGGCACGTTGCCGTTCCTTGATCGCCCGACCGGCTCGGACGAACCGGTGTTCATCGTGATCTACGAAGGGAATCCGAACGAGGGCGAGGTCCCGGTCGAGGTCTGCACCCCGGTCTCGGTCGAGCCGCCCGGTGTGGCGACCCGGACGATCCCGGCGCACCGCGAGGCCTATGCGCGGGTCACCAAGACGATCGTCGAATCGGGTGGTCTCGGCGCGGTCTACGCCGACTCCGAAGCATGGGTGGCGGCGCATGGCTTCGACATCGCGGCCGGCCCACGCGAGACGTACTGGACCGACTTCTACAGCGCGGCGCCGGAGGACGACGTATTCGACGTGGCCTGGCCGATCCGGTAGCTACCCGCGCGGGCGGGGCTCTGGTTTCCGCCGCGATGCGGTAGACAGGGTCGGTGACCGCTCGCCGTGACGATCCGCTGCGAGATCGGCCGCCGGACTCATCGCCGATGTTCGAGGTCCCCGAAGAGCCGATGAGCAGCGGCGAATTCGCCCGCCGTACCCGCCTGTCGATGAAGGCGCTGCGTCTCTACGACCGGCTCGGCCTGTTGCGGCCGGCCGTGGTCGACGCGCAGACCGGATACCGCACCTATCACGCCAGCCAGCTCTTCACGGCGCGGCTGATCGTGACACTGCGGCGGCTGGACATGCCGCTGCCCGACGTCGCTCGCGTGCTGGAGGCAACCGGCGCGGACGCGGCCGACCTGGTCGAGGCCTACTGGGCGAGCGTCGAACGTCGGGTCGACGTGCAGCGGGACATCGTCGCGAACCTTCGGTCGAGCCTCGCGGAAGCGCAGCGATTCCAGAAACTCGACATCGCCGAACGGCGCACCCCCAGCACGATCGTGCTGACCGAGCAACGCCACGTCTACCTCGACGACCTGCCGTGGGTCCGGGTGGCGGCGGCTCGACTCCTGCGGGTGGCCGAACGCCACGGCGGCGCGGCCGGCGCCCACATGGCGATATTCCACGGTGAGGTCAGTGCCGACAGCGACGGCCCGGTCGAGGTGTGTGTGCCGATCCAGGCGCCGCCCGTCGTCGGCGATGTCGCGTGGCGTGTAGAGCCGGAGCGGCGCGAGGCGTACGTGGCGATCACGAAGGCGCAGTTCGAGATGCCGGTGATCCGGTCGGTGTACGACGCGATCGACCAGTGGATCGCGGTCCGCGGTCTGCGACGGTGTGGTTCACCTCGGGAGATCTACCATCGCGGCATCGATGCCCGGCACGCGGCGCTCGACGATGTGGTAGCCGACGTGGCTATCCCCTTCTGAGCCGCGATGTGCCGCGCCCCGCGGCGCCGGCGTGAGCTTTCGTCCGCCAGCCTCTTAGTCCGCCAGGCTTAGTCCTGCAGCCTGAGTCCGGCAGCCTTAGTCGAGCAGCGAACCGCACGAGATGTTGATGTCGGTCCCGGTCAGCGTGCGGGCCGCGTCGGATGCCGCGAAGGCCGCCACGTTGCCGACGTCGGCGAGCGTGGCTGCCCGCCCGAGCAGGGTCGCCGCTTCGATGCTCTGGATGATCTCATTGAGTCCCGGAAAATCCGCCGGGAGCGTCTCGGGGATCCCGCCGGTCTTCAGCGTGACGACTCGGATGCCGTACCCGCCGAGTTCGACCGACCATTGCCGGCGCAGGCTCTCGACCGCGTCGAGCGCAACCTTGAAGCCACCGAGGCCGGCGATCGTCTGTGTGCCGCCACCGCCGAAGGCCAGGATCACGCCGTCTCGTTGCGCGATCATGTGACGCGCCGCGGCTTTCGTCGTCACGAACTGGGTCCGGGTCGCAATGTCGATCGGTTGCATGAAGTCGGATACCGACAGCTCCATCAACGGCCGCTGGACATCACCGACCCCGATCACGTTGACCGACACGTCAAGGCGGCCGGCGTCCGACACCACGCGGTCGACGAATGCGTCGACCGCCGTCGTGTCGAGGGCGTCCACCGTGGCCGCATCGGCCCGGCCGCCGTCGGATCTGATGCTGTCGGCGAGCGCGTCGAGTGCCGTACGGTTGCGCCCGGCCACGAAGACCCACGCGCCCTCGCGGGCGAACGCGCGGGCGATCGCTCCGCCGATCGATCCGCCCGCGCCGTAAATCGCCGCTACTTTGCCCTCGAGCATCATTCGTGGTCGCCTCTCCGTGCCGGCGGCGGCCCGATCACGCCCGCGCGCGGTCAGCAGGTCAAGGTTCACACCGTACCCGCGGAATCCGACACGCGCCGACCTGACGTCAAACGCCCACCGTGACCATCGCGGACCGCGGTTGACGCACGACCCGGCCGCCGACGGGACGAGCCCAACGGCGGCCGGTCCGGCGGAGTCACGTCACGAATGGCAGATCTGACCGCTCACTTGACTGACGAACTGACCGTTGGCGGCATTGCCGTTGACGAACAGGTGTCCACTCGCATCAGTGAACCGGCCGGTGCCGCTGATGATGTCCTCGACCGATGCGGTCGTGCCGCTATCGGCGGTCGGGGCGGCGTTGCTGACGCCGGTCTCCCGGACTGTCATCGTGCCGGAACGCGTCGTATAGACGAGGATGCCGGTCGCCATGATGTACGTCGGCGCGTTCGCCGGTCCGCGCAGACCGCCATCCATCGTGTAGTACGTGGTGCCGTTGAGTCCCGCGTTGCCGCGAACCGTACCGGCCGCGCAGAAGTCGTTGGGACTGTTGCAATTCGTTGTGGTTCCGGCGTCGATGATCACCGCTCGAACGGGTTCGCATGGCGACGACGCCGAGGCGACCTGGCTGCCGCCCATGATGGCGGTCACCGCCATGACCGCGACGCCGCCGAACTTCAGTGTCCGTCTCATCTCACACTCCCGATGTGCACCACGGGCGGGCTCTCGTCTCCGCCCGTCGCCGCCGCTCGGCGACTGTCAGCGCCGACGCTAGGGACCACAGTGGATCCACTGAAGTGCCAAAATGAGCTAACTGTGCCGGGCCAATGTTGTCGAAAGGTCACGCGTGGACCTGCACGTATCCCTCGATGGCCGCGGGGACCTCGCCGGACAGATCTACGGGCAGATCCGCGAGGCGATCCTCGATGGCCGGCTGCGGCTGGGCCAACCGCTCCCGCCGACGCGGGAACTCGCGATCCGGCTCGCGGTCTCGCGCAACACGGTGTCCGCGGCGTACGACCGGCTGACCGGCGAAGGCTTTGTCGCGGGCCGGGTCGGCGCGGGAACGTACGTGACCGGCACGGCTCATCCCATGGCCCGCGTCAGCGGCGCTGTCGGTCCGGGCGGCGCAGTTGGCTCAGGCGACCGGGTCGGTCCGGGCGGGGTCGGCGCGCCGGGCGGCGCTGTCGGTCCGGGCGGGGTCGGCGCGCCGGGGCCGCTGCGGCCCCGCGCGATCTGGGATGACATCCCCGAGCCGCCGGATCTCACCACCCGTTGGCGGTACGACTTCCGGACCGGAATGCCGGACGCCGGACTGTTTCCGTATCAGACCTGGCGCGCGCTCGTGACCCGGGAGCTTCGCGTGACCGCGGTCGGCACCGGTGCCTACGCCGATCCGGCCGGCGAGATCGGCCTCCGTACGGCGATCGCCCGGCACGTCGGCATCTCCCGTGCCGTACGGGCCGACCCGGACGATGTCGTCGTGACCAACGGCATGCAGCAGGCTCTCGATCTGCTGGCCCGGGTGCTCCTGGCACCGGGGCGCGTCGTCGCCGTCGAAGATCCGGGCTACCTGCCGCCGGTCCATCTCCTCCGGTCACACGGTGCCCAGGTCGTCGGGGTGCCGGTGGACGCGGAAGGAATCGATGTCGCCGCCATTCCGGCGACCGCTGACATGGTCTACGTGACGCCGTCCCACCAATATCCGCTCGGCATGCCGATGTCACTCGCCCGGCGGATGGCATTGCTCGCGTGGGCCGAGCGGAGCGGCGGCGTGATTGTCGAGGACGACTACGACAGCGAATTCCGGTTCGCCGGCCGCCCGGCCGAGCCGTTGCAGAGCCTCGATCGCGGCGGCCGGGTCTGCTATGTCGGGTCGTTTTCGAAGGTGATGCTCCCGACCCTCCGCCTTGGTTTCGTGATTGCTCCGCCCGCGCTGCGTGGCGCGCTGCGGAAGGCGAAGGCCGCGAGCGACTGGCACACCAACGTGCCCGACCAGGCCGCGCTGGCCCGGTTCATCGCGAGCGGGGCGCTGGCCGACCCACGTTCGCCGGATGCGGCACACGTACGGCCAGCGTCATGAAACGCTCATGCACGTGCTGCGGACCGACCTCGCGCGGTGGTTCGCACCGGTTCCGTCGGCGACCGGACTCCACGTGGCCGCCCTCAGCGAACACCTGACCGTGGCCGAACTCGTCGAGATCACCCAGGAACTCCGTCGCCGGGAGGCTGCGATCCTGCCGCTGTCGACCTTCGCCGTGACGTCGCCGCCGCGCGCCGGAATCCTTCTCGGGTACGGCATGATCCCGGCGGCCGACATCCCGGCCGGTCTCGGTCTGCTCCGTTCCCTGTTAGCGGCGGCGTGACTGGCGCCGCTACAGCACCGACCGGTAGATCTCGACGGTACGTTCGGCGATCGCGGCCCACGAGAACTGCCCAATGGCGCGCTCTCGACCGGCCCGACCCATCGCCCTCGCGCGGTCCGGCTCGTCCAGCAGCGCCCGCATGGCGCGCGCGAAATCGGCCACGAACCGGTCCGGATCGACCGGCTCGCCGTCCGGGTGCTGCGTGATCGGCACCAGCAGGCCGGTCTCGCCGTGCGCCACGACCTCGGGAATGCCGCCGGTCGCCGTCGCGACGACCGGCGCCTCGCACGCCATGGCTTCCAGATTCACGATGCCCATCGGTTCGTAGATCGACGGACAGGCGAACACCGACGCGTGCGTCAGGATCTGGATGACCTCGGGCTTCGGCAGCATCTGTGGTATCCAGACGATCCCGTCGCGGCTGGCTCGCAGCTCCGCGACCAGGCCCTCGACCTCGGCCGCGATCTCCGGCGTGTCGGGCGCGCCGGCCAGCAGCACGAGCTGCGTGTCGGCCGGCAAGGTCCGGACCGCTCGCAGCAGGTGCGCCACGCCCTTCTGGCGGGTGATCCGCCCGACGTACACGATGCTCGGCCGGTCCGGGTCGATGCCGTGCTGGGCGAGGACGTCGGTGCCGTGATCCGGCGCGTACTGCTCCGTGTCAATGCCGTTGTGCACCACGACGACGCGTTCCGGATCGACCGCCGGATAGGCCGCGCGAAGGTCGCGCGCCATGCCGGCTGACACCGCGATGATGGCGTCGGCCGCTTCGATGGCCGTGCGCTCGCACCACGACGACAGCGCATACCCGCCACCGAGCTGCTCCGCCTTCCACGGCCGCAACGGTTCCAGACTATGGGTGGTGACGACGTGCGGCACTCCGTACAGGAGTTTGGCCAGGTGGCCGGCGAGGTTCGCGTACCAGGTGTGGCTGTGCACGAGGTCGGCGCCGGCGCATCCGGCGGCCATCGACACGTCCACCCCGACGGTGCGCAAGGCGGCGTTCGCGCCGGCTAGGTCCGCGGGCTCGGCGTACCCGGTCGCCGGCGGTTCGCCGTCCGCCACGGTCCGCGGTCCGCCGAAACACCTCACGTGTACGTCCACCAGCGGCGCGAGGTATTTCGCGAGGTATTCGGCGTGGACACCGGCCCCGCCGTAGACGTCCGGCGGGTACTCCCGGGTCAGCACATCGACGCGCAGCGAACGTCCGTCGATGTCGTCGGCTACCGCGTCAGCTACCACGCCGAAACATTATCGTCTCCGGCACGGTCAACTGCTGGTTTAGCGCCGCCCGATGTGGATACCGTGTAGATCATGGCGGCGAAGGTCCTCGCAATGGTGCTAGCCGGCGGTGAAGGCAAGCGACTCATGCCGCTGACCGCCGATCGGGCCAAGCCGGCGGTGCCGTTCGGCGGCATCTACCGGATGGTCGATTTCGTGCTGTCCAACCTGGCCAACGGCGGCTATCTGAAGATGGTCGTCCTGACGCAGTACAAGTCGCACTCGCTGGATCGGCACGTGTCGATGACATGGCGCATGTCCACGCTGCTCGGCAATTACGTGACTCCGGTGCCGGCGCAGCAGCGACTCGGCCCGAGGTGGTTCGCCGGGTCCGCCGACGCCATCTTCCAGAGCTACAACCTCATCGACGACGCCAGCCCGGACTACATCATCGTGTTCGGCGCGGATCACATCTACCGGATGGACCCGTCGCAGATGGTCGCGGAGCACATCGCGTCGGGCGCGGCGGTCACGGTGGCCGGGATCCGCCAGCCGCTCGGGATGGCCGACCAGTTCGGCGTCATCGACGTGGGCCCGGACGGCAAGACGATCAAGGCATTCCGCGAGAAGCCGACCGACGCGGTCGGCCTGCCGGACAGCCCGGACGAGATCTACGCGTCGATGGGCAACTACGTGTTCACCGCGCAGGCGCTGCATGAGGCGCTCGAACGCGACGCCGTCGACCTGAACAGCAAGCACGATATGGGCGGCAACATCATCCCGATGCTGGTCAACCGCGGCGACGCGCGGGTCTACGACTTCCGCGACAACATCGTGCCGGGCAGCACCGAACGCGACCGCGGCTACTGGCGCGACATCGGGACGCTGGACTCCTTCTATACCGCGCACATGGACCTGGTCGCGATCCACCCGATCTTCAACCTCTACAACCGCGAGTGGCCGATCTTCACCGGCTATCCGTCCTGGCCGCCGGCCAAGTTCGTACACGCATGGGGCGAGCGGGTCGGCCGGGCGGTGAGTTCGATGATCTCGCCCGGCGTGGTGGTCTCCGGCGCGCTCGTGGAGAACTCGGTGATCTCGCCGAACGTCACCGTGCACTCGTGGGCCCACGTCACCGGTTCGGTGATCATGGAAGGCTGCGACATCGGCCGGCACGCGGTCATCCGCAACGCGATCCTGGACAAGAACGTGATGGTGCCGGAGGGGGCGGAGATCGGTGTCGACCTCGAACGTGACCGCAAGCGGTTCACGGTCTCGGACGGCGGCATCGTGGTGATCGGCAAGGGCCAGCGGGTCGACGTCTGAGCAGTCTGATTCCGCCGCCGCCACGTGCGCAGCGTTTGAGGGCGCGCTGCGAACCGCTTGACCGGCACCCGCGTTGAGTGCGTTCACGGGCGCGCCCGCCCGCCTGATCAACCCGGTGCCGGCAGCAGCCCCGCGATCCGCGACCGGCCCGCGCCAATGACTCGGCGAATGAACGTGAATCTTCGATTCATCCGTCATGCTCATCGATGCAATGTGAGCCTGACCTGCGGCTTCTATATCTGACCGGAATCGAGAAATGGCCCCCTCCCCACGGCCGTCCCTGCTGGCTAACGTCGAGCCGTGGGAGATGGGGGCGTTCGCGATCCGGAAGTAGTCGACGATCCGGTTGACGCGCTGTGCGCCCGCGCCCGCGAGGTTTCCGTCGCGACCGCACGCCTGCTCGAGGCGATCGTCGCGGTCGCTGCCGACGCACGGCCCGGTTTTGACGCTGACGAGGTCGCCTTCGCGTTGGCGTGGACGCAATCGGCCGCTCGGTCTCAGGTCGAGTTCGGCCGGTACCTGACTCGGGTCGTTCCTGATGTTTTCGCGGCACTCGGTCGGGGCGCGATCGACGTACGACGTGCATGGGTCTTCGCAGACGTCTTGGCACTTGTCGACGACGCGATGGCCGCGACAATCGCCGACGCTGTGTTGCCGGTCGCTGGCGATCTCACGACGAGCCAACTTCGGGATCGGCTCCGCCGCGCGGTCCTGAAGGCCGATCCGGATGCCTCCACACGGACGGCCAAGTCGGTTGCCGACCGCCACGTTGGGTGCCAGGCCGATCGGGAGGGTACGGCGAGTCTGTTCGGCGTGCGACTTCCGGCCGCGCGTGCCACGGCGGCGTTCGAGCGCATCGACGCGTTCGCCCGCGGGCGTAAGCATGACGGCGACGGTCGCACAATGGATCAATTGCGTGCCGATACGTTCCTGGACCTGCTGGAGGGCGTGGGCATTGGCTCCTCGCCAGTGCACCGATCCGGCGTGATCGAGCTGACTGTGCCGTGGACGACTGCGACCGGCGCGACGAGCGATCCCGCAGTCCTCGCCGGATTCGGTCCCATCGACGCCGAATACTGCGCGCGACATCATTGCCAACCACGTCACACGGCTCGTGACCGTGTCCCGCCACGCCGGTCGAGTGCGATGGCGGCACACTCTGAGCGACGACGGCGGCCGACTGTTGAGCACGGGCCGGCCGAAGATCGAGCATTCTCGACGGCTACGGGGACTGGCTCTGGATGCGGACGGCAAGTCCTGCCCGGCCCCGGCTCCGGTCGCGCCGGCGCAGAAGGACCCGAAGCAGCGTGCGCCGAGTGCCGAACTCGCACGATGGGTTACCACTCGCGACCGTACGTGTCGTGCGCCTGGGTGCCGGGTCCCGGCTCGCGCCGCCGACATCGACCACACGAACAACTTCTCCGCCGGCGGAATGACGAGCCATGACAACCTAGCCGTCATTTGCCGGCATCATCACCGACTCAAACACGACGGCGGCTGGCGGGTGACGCAGCCGGAGCCCGGAAAACTCGTATGGACCTCGCCCCACGGTCGCGAGTATGTGCGCCGGCCCGACCCGCCGTAGCGATGCTGGGTATGAGTCAAGGCAGGACGGTCAGGCGTGCCGGTCGATTGCAACAGCGACGAGCCGGCAGCCACCGCTCCGGTGCGACCTCGCGTGGCTCGGTCAGGCTCGCGAAAGCAGTTCCGGACGTCCGGACGGCGCGTCGCACGCTGCTCCGCCGCCACGGTGCTGCGTCCCGCACGCTGCTCCGACCCGCACACTGCTGCGCCCGCACGCTGGTCCGCCGCCACGCAGTCGCGTCCCGCACGGTGGCTCCGGCCCGCATGCGCCGTGCCGCGCTCCGGCCCGCCGGCCCGCTCGCGGCATCATCCCGCGGAAATCGATCCGTCCCAGACGCAGCACCTTCCCGGACGCAGCACCGTCTCGGGCGCCGGGCATGCCCGTGCCCGGCACCGCGTGACCGATCCAACGATGAGGCGCGCGACGGAAAGATCAACGGGGCGCGGGCAGCGTCGCCACGGTCAGGCCGTAGTGTCGTGTTCGACGAAATGTCGCCGGCCGATGTCCGGGTTGGACGCGCACGCTCAGCCGGCACGCGGCAAGCTGGACCCGATGCATTGCCCGACGTACCGTTCGACGCCCGCGGGAGTGACGTGATGAGCACCGATCCGACGAAGACCGACGCCTGGCAGGCTCTCGCCGCGCACGCCGACAAGATCCGCGATGCGCACCTACGGGATCTGTTTGCCGTCGACCCCGACCGCGGCACGCAAATGAGCGCGAGCGCCGCGGATCTCTACGTCGACTATTCGAAGAACCGAGTGACCGGCGAGACGATCGACCTGCTCATCGCGCTGGCCAACGCTCGGGGTCTCACCGAGCGGACGGCGGCGATGTTCGCAGGCGTTCACATCAACACCAGTGAGGACCGAGCGGTTCTGCACACCGCGCTGCGCCTGCCGCGCGACGCGACGCTGGTAGTGGACGGTCAGGATGTGGTCGGCGACGTGCACGCGGTGCTCGACAAGATGGGCGCGTTCGCCGAGCGCGTACGATCCGGCGACTGGCGTGGGCACACCGGGGCGCCGATCAAGACGGTGGTGAACATCGGCATCGGCGGCTCGGATCTCGGCCCGGTCATGGCCTACGAGGCGCTCAAGGCCTATCTGGACACCGACATCCGATGCCGGTTCATCTCGAACATCGACCCGACCGACGTCTACGACAAGACTCACGACCTCGATCCGGCCACCACGTTGTTCGTGATCGTGTCCAAGACGTTCGCCACGTTGGAGACCCTGACCAACGCGACCGAGGCGCGTCGCTGGCTGCTCGCCGGCTTGGGCACCGACGACGACAGCGCCGTCGCGAAGCATTTCGTCGCGGTCTCGACCAGCGAAGAGCGGGTACGGGCGTTCGGCATCGACACCGACAACATGTTCGGCTTCTGGGACTGGGTCGGTGGGCGCTATTCCTTCGACTCGGCGGTCGGCCTGTCGCTGATGCTCGCGATCGGACCGGAGCGCTTCGCCGAGATGCTCGACGGTTTCCACGCGATCGACGAGCATTTCCGGACGACGCCGCTGGAGCGCAACGTACCGGCACTCCTCGGTCTCCTGAATGTCTGGTACGGCAACTTCCTCGGTGCGCAGACGCACGCGGTGTTGCCGTACTCGCAGTATCTGCACCGGTTCCCGGCGTACCTGCAGCAACTGACCATGGAGAGCAACGGCAAATCGGTCCGCGCCGACGGTGACCCGGTTGACTACCAGACCGGCGAGATCTTCTGGGGCGAGCCGGGCACGAACGGGCAGCACGCCTTCTACCAACTCATCCACCAAGGTACGAAGCCGATCCCGGCCGACTTCATCGCCTTCGCCGAACCGAACCACGACGTCGACGAAATGCACGACCTTTTCATGTCGAACTTCTTTGCCCAGACCGCCGCCCTTGCCTTCGGGCGCACCGCCGCGGAGGTCGCCGCGGAGGGGACGCCGGCCGACGTCGTGCCGCACAAGGTCATGCCGGGCAACCACCCCTCGACGTCGATCCTCGCGTCCAAGCTGACGCCGTCGACGCTCGGCCAACTGGTCGCCCTCTACGAGCACATCGTCTTCACCGAGGGCACCATCTGGGGCATCGATTCGTTCGATCAATGGGGCGTCGAACTCGGCAAGGTGATGGCCAAGCAGCTGGCTCCGCTACTCACCGAGGACCGCGCCGCCCTCGACCAGGACTCGTCGACAAACGCACTGATCGGTCGCTACCGCTCGCAGCGCGGACGGTAACCGCCGCCACCTGGGCCAGGTGAGAGGCCGTAACTGCTGATGCGGTTGTGTGCACCGGGTCGTACGGTAACGATGGGGCGCGGCCGGAGCCGGTGGCGAGCTTCACATGGCATTCGAGCGGATCGGTTGCCGTGCGTTCACCAGGCATTACTATGTGTTGCTTACCCTGCCGAGGGTCGTGGGGGCGAGGGGGAAGCAGTGTCGATGCCGACGAGGATCCGTGCCGACTGGACCTCGCGGCACCGGGTAACGATGTACGTCGAGGCAATCGTCGTTGCGGCGACGGTTGCGCTGGCCGCAACTCAACTCGGAAACATCACCCATACCGCTACCACGCACGGTGCGTTCTGGTTGATGACCGGCCTCGCGATGCTCGCCGGCACACAGGCGTTCGTGGCGGCGATGCCGCCCGGTCGAGCGCCCATGATCATCTGCCCGACCATTTGTTTCACCTTCGCTGTCCAGCTGTGCTGGGGGCTTGGCCCCGCGATTGTCGCGCAAGGCGCGGCGGTCATCGTCGTGGCACTTCGGCTGCGCGCCGGGGTACGCGAAGCGCTGTGGTCGTTCGGGCAGATCGGGCTCGCCTTCGCGGCCGCTGCGGTGATTCTCTACGCCGGCGACCCGGATCCGTTCCACCGGGACGGTCCCAACAACATCGTCGTCGACGCCGTGTCCGTGATCAGCGCCGTCGTCGTCTGGCTCGCGACCTATGGCGTGCTGGGTGCGATCAGGGCCCGGCTACAAGGACAGAGCCTGCGCTCCCGCGCGGCCAGGACCGCGACGGCAAACCAGGTGCTGTTCAACGCCTCGCTGCTGCTGTTGAGCCCGGTGCTCGCGGTGACCGCGCACATCGATCTCGGGTTCCTGCCCCTGGTGTTCATCCCGCTCTATGCGGTTCACCGGATGGCGAAGCTGTCCGCGGAGCGCGATCTCGCTGCGCGCCTCGATCCGCTTACCGGGCTCGCGAATCGCACCGGGCTGCGGCACGGGCTGGACGAGGTCGTCGCCATCTGCGCGAGTGACGGCCGGGCCGCGCCGCGACGCGCGACTCTCCTGATGCTCGACCTCGACCGTTTCAAGCAGGTCAACGATGCACTCGGACACGATGTCGGTGACCAGCTTCTGATCGCGGTCGCGCGGCGGCTGGCCGCGCTCCGGCCGGAGGTCGGCACGGTCGCGCGACTCGGCGGCGACGAATTCGCGATCCTCACCGCGACGCGCGACCTCGGCGAAGCGCATGACCTGGCCGACCGGGTAGTCCATGCTCTGAGCCAGCCGGTGACGCTGGACGGGCTCCGGGTGGATGTCACCGCTTCGGTTGGCATCGCGCTCCGCGACGAGGACGCGGCCGATTTCTCCACGCTCATGCGGCACGCGGATGTCGCCATGTACGACGCGAAGCAGCGCGGCGACGCCATCGCGGCGTACCAGCCCGGCCACGACACGAACAGCCCGCAGCGGCTGCGACTGCTGACCGACTTCCGCCATGCGCTCGAAGCCAGCGACCGTGACCAGATCTCCATGCACTACCAGCCCCAGGTCTGTCTCAGCTCCGGCACGGTGGACAGTGTCGAGGCGCTGCTTCGGTGGCACCATCCGACCTACGGGCTCGTCGATACGCAGGAACTCATGACGGTGGCCGAACACAGCTCGGTCATGCACCTGCTGACCCAGCGGGTCATCGAGGACGTCGTGGGCCAGGTCGCCACCTGGCAGGCGCAGGGCCTCGACATGCGCGCCGCGATCAACGTCAGCTCGCGCGACCTTTACAGCGACGACATCGTGGCGCATTTGTCGACCACGCTCGCGCGGCATCGCGTCGCGCCGGACCGCATCCAGATCGAGATCACCGAGAGCGCCCTGTTGGCCGATCCGAGTCGGGCCATCAACACGGTCAACCGCGTGTGCGCCCTCGGGGTCAGCGTGGCGCTCGACGATTTCGGCACGGGATTCTCGTCGCTGCAACACCTACGGAAACTCCCGATCGCCGAAATCAAGATCGACAAGTCGTTCGTGGCCGGAATGGCCGACAATCGCGACGATGCCGCGATCGTACGGTCCACGGTGGATCTCGCCGCCTCGCTGGGAATCCGTACGGTAGCCGAGGGTGTCGAGAACGAATACACCCGCCAACTGTTGGCCGACGCCGGTTGCACGCTGGCGCAGGGATGGCTCACCGCTTACCCGATGCCGGCCGACGAGCTGATCGAATGGATCGCGGCGAACCGGATCGTCGCGGCCACTCTGACGGCCGGAACTCCCTGTGTCGCGTTGCCCGACGGCGTGCCGAGCGGTGGTCCGGACGACAATCGCGACGAGACGTACGCGGGCTCCCAACACTGACCCCGTACGCACGGCAGCGCTAGCGAGCCATGGGCACGAACAGCGTATTTATGCTGCTTGATGTCATGGTCGTCTCAACGGAGCGCCGTTATCCCCCGTCACGTACCTGTCATTTCTTGGCGGGAACCCGCCACCTGCATGTCTTGACGGATGCGGTCGGCTCCGGGGTGTCAAGATGCATCGCCTGTCGTCTATGCGATTTACATTGATCATTGCGGATGGCTTGTGATCTTCATCGATCACCGGCAATGTTTGCGACACGGAGACAGCATGTAGCGGAGGGTTCGCTCTCAGTCGCCTCCGTCGCCGCCGGCCACGTCTGGCCTCGCACGAAGGAGGACGACATGGCGTTTCCGCGGATCTTGCTGGTGGTCCCGCTGCTGGTCGCCGGCATGTATCTGCCGAATGCCATTGCCACTCCGCCGAAGCCGGCCGCCGGCGTCCTCGGCATGACCCACGAAGGCTTCTCGAGTAAGGAAATCTCCGTCCGGTGCGGCAAGACCCTCACCATGGTCAACGACTCGCATTGGGTGCACATCATCGGCCCGGGCCGGGACGCGATCCTCTCGGCCGAACGCGGTGTACCCGTGGACGGACGCCATCTGATGGAAACGACTGACGTCTACACGACCGGCACGTGGAACACGGCCGGCACGTTCTATCTGACCTGTTCGGTTCACCCCGAAATGACGGTCAAAGTCGTCGTCACCGGCTGCTGCTGCGAGGGCGGAGCTTGATGCTACGTGCTCGACGGTGCCCGGCGATGCCGGATGGATTCCTACGAGTTGTCGGAGGGGAGGTAGCCATGTCGGCTCTCATGAGCAGCGTCAAGCACGCCCGTTACGTGATGGGTTCGCTTACCGCAGTGCTGTTCGCGGCTGTAGTTGGCGGCAGCTTCTGATCGATCGGTCCGCCGCCGCGGATCGTTGACCCGCGGCACACGATCAGCCACAGACCGGGCGGGTTGCCTCGGCTTCGCGCCCGGTCTGTGCGGTTGTGCCGCGGACAGAGCGCGGTGCGACGTGCGGACACGAAGGAGTGGCAGTGTTCGAGACAGGGATCCGCCAGTTCCGGATGGCGATGGGCATGGTCTGGGGCCATCGGATCAATCCGCAGAATGTGGGCCGCCTGGTCGCCGACGCACTCGCCACGATGGCCGAGTTCGGTGAGCCGGGCGCCGACGCCGGGCAGTTGACCGACGGACCGCTGGCCGATCCGGCCGCTCGCCGGCAACTCGCCACCACCAACATCCGGCGTACCGCTCGGCGGCTCGCCGCCCAATCCCCGTTCTATGCTCGCCGTTTTGCCGCCGCCGAACTCGACATCCGCAAACTCGAACTCGACGGGCTCACCACCATCCCGGCCACCGTAAAGGCCGATCTGATCCGGCAGCCGGCCGACTTCCTGTGCGCCGACGCACCGCCGCACCTCGCCACACGCACCACCGGCACGACCGGACGACCGGCCGAGGTCTGGCTCTCGCGCTACGAGATGGAGCTGTGGCCGGCAATCGGCGCGCTGGCCGCAGTGCTCCGCAACGACTTCTGGCCGACCGACACCATGCAGGTGAACATTAGTTCCCGCCAGACGGCGGCGCTGAACCTCGATGTCGCCGTCTGCCGCCTCATCGGCGCCGGATGCCGCCTCGTCGGCCTCGTGCCGCCGGACGAAACGCTCGACAGTCTCACCGACGGGCGGGTGACGTTGCTGTCGACGTCCCCGAGCTACCTCGGCGAGCTCGTGGTCGCGGCACGTCGACGCGGACTCGGCCCGCGTGACTTCCGCCTCCGCCGCATCGACGTCGGCGGCGAGATCCTCACGCCGAGCCTGGCGGCGGCGGCCTGCGCGACCTTCGGCGCCGAGCACGTCAACGACTTGTTCGGGATGACCGAGGTCCTGCCGGTCACCGCGCGCACCTGTAGCCATGGTCATCTGCACCACGACGTCACCACCGGACACGTCGAGCACGTCGACCTCGAAACCGGCGAGCCGGCGGAACCCGGAGCGCTCGCCACAGTGGTGATCACGCCGTACTTCCCGTACCGCGACTGCATGCCGGTGTTCCGCTACGACACCCGCGATGTCGTACGCCCGATCGCCGATGAAGACCTGAGCTGCGAGGTCTCCGGCCTGCCCGCGACGAGCAAGGTGGTCGGCAAACCGGATCAGTTGCTACGGCTCGGACCGGCCGACGTCGTCACGCCACGGCAACTGGCCGAAGCCGTCGAGGCGTTGCCGACCGAGCCGTGGCCGGCGCGATTCCGCGCGGCTGTCGAGAACGGGCGGGTTCGACTGACCCTGCCGCAATCAGCGGTCGCGGGCTTCGGCGAGTCGGCCGCCGTCCGGCATTTCGCCGACAGCGGCGTCGACGTGGATCTGACCCTGGTCCCGGACGACGAGGCGCAGTCGCTGCGGCTGCTCCGGTGCGATCTGCGCGAGACGACGTTCGTCGCACCTCCGGCCCTGATCGGAGCATGACATGAGCTCGTTCCTCAGCTCCAACACACACCTCGCGATCTTCGGTCTGTTCGCGGGCCTCGTCAGCTCCGTACTCGTCTCGGCGTGTGCGTGGTATTACCTGCGCCGGGTGCGGATCGAACGGCCGCCGATCGGCACGTTCAACGGGCGCGACATCGGCATCCTGTTCGTCCTGCTGTCCACGATCCCGCTGTTCTACCTGTTGCTGCCGCGTTGGCTGCTGACGTCGTTCCTGGCCGTCACGTTCCTGGCATCGATCTCGATCGGATTCGGCCCGGTGCTCAGCCCGGCCAAGCTGTGGCTCGGTATCGGCACGCTGATCGGCCTGAACATCTGGATGGGCAACAATCTCCTCGGCAGCGTCCTCGGCTGGCAGATGTTCTGGGCCGAAAATGACGTCATCATCCTGCTCGGCGCCGTCTCGGTGGCGAACCTGTACGTACAGGGCGGCATGAAGATGCGGCATGTCGCGTGGTTCGCACTCGCGCTCGCCGGCTACGACGTGATCTTCACGTCGATCTGGCCGGTGACGAATGCGCTGGTCGAAGAGTTCCTCGGCTATCCGCTCGATCCGTCGATGGGCATGCGCTGGGGCTTCGACAACGCCGCCACCGGCATCGGAGACCTGCTGGTGTACGCGCTGTTCGTGTTGACCGCGTTCAAGGCGTACGGCCGGCGGGCCGGACAGATCGCGCTTGCGGTCGTGGTCGCGTTCGGCGCCGTTGTGCCGGCCCTGGTTCCGTTGCTGATCAACTATGTCGACGCGAGGACCGACACCCTTGTCCCGGCGCAGGCGTGGTTCGGGCCGGCGGCCTACATCACGTATCGCATCATGCGCAGCCGCTACGGCCGGGAGCGGACGATGAAGGAGTTCGAGGCGAGCGCGGATGTCACCCACCCGCGCGTGCCGATCCTCGGCCCACCCGCGTCGCCCGGCGTGGCACCGGCCGACCGCCCGATCTCGCCCGCGCCGACCTTCGTGCGCGATTCCGTGATTGGATCGGAGTCGTCCGGCGCACCGAAGTCCGACAACGCCGCGGCTGGAGCCGGCCATTCCCGGTGACGTACGGGGAGGACGGCCGTGGGCGACGACGCCAGCGCAGCGGGGCCGAGCCAGCTGTCGACGAGCATTGCTCCATGGCTCGCCGTGAGCGACGGCGCCGCCGCACTCGAGTTCTACCGAGCGGCGTTCGGTGCGACCGAGCGCGAACGGCTCGACGACGGCGGTCGGATCATGGTGGCGCGCCTCGCGATCGACGACGCTGAATTCTGGTTCCAGGAGGACACGGACGCGCTGAGCGGCTCGGCCGAGCGACCGATCCGCATGATTCTCACCGTCACCGACCCCGATGCGCTGTTCGCCCGCGCCGTTGCCGCCGGCGCGACCGAGGTGTTTCCGGTCGGCGACGGCAACGGCTGGCACGTCGGCCGGGTCGCCGATCCGTTCGGCCACCACTGGGAGATCGGCCGCCCTCTCGCCGCCTAGGAGCGCCGCGCGGGAAGCGCCAATCCGTTGTGGCGCACCGTGTCCCCGTAGACGAAGGCGCTCTCCTTGAGCGTACGCACCTGCGTGGCGAAGTCGACGTACGCGATGCCGAAGCGCTTGGCGTAGCCGTACGCCCATTCGAAGTTGTCCAGGAACGACCAGAGGAAGTAGCCGCGGACGTCGGCCCCGGCGGCGATCGCGCGATGTGTCGCCGCGAGATGATCGCGTAGATATGCGATGCGGTCCGCGTCGTGCACCCGACCCGATTCGTCGATCGCGTCGGCGAACGCCGCGCCGTTCTCGGTGATCATCATCGGCACCCCGTAGTCCTGGTGCAGGCGCGTCAGCAGTTCGGTGAGGCCGTTCGCATCAATCGGCCAGCCCATCTCGGTCTTCGGGCCGCCGATGTCGAGGAACTGTACGTCGTCGCAGCCCGGCCACGTTTCGCCGACGCCGTCGCCGTGCCCGTCGACGCGGGCGCGTGCACCGACACCGTCGTAGTGAGCTACGCACATCGGGCTGTAGTAGTTGACCCCGAGGATGTCGATCGGGCTCGCGATCACCGCGAGGTCCCCGTCGCGGACATGCGACCAGTCGCTCACAGTGGCGGTGAACGCTCGCACGTCGTCGGGGTAGGCACCGCGGCACAGCGGATCGAGCCAGAGGCGGTTCTGGAGCCCGTCGACCTTGTACGCCGCGGCGACATCGACGGCGGAGTCGGTCGCGGGTCGGGCCACCGCCGGGTTCAGCGTGATCGACAGCCGCGCCGTCGCCGGCAACGTGGCGCGCAACGCTTGCACGGCGAGACCATGGCCGAGGAGGAGGTGGTGCGACGCCGCGAGCGCCTGGGCGCCACTCGTGTGCCCGGGGGCGTGTACGCCCGCACCGTAGCCGAGGAACGCCGAACACCACGGCTCGTTCAGCGTCGTCCACGACGACACGCGGTCGCCGAGGGCGGCGGCCACGACGCCCGCGTAGTCGGCGAAGTGCTGTGCGGTGTCGCGGTTCGTCCAACCGCCCTTGTCCTGCAACGCCTGTGGCAGGTCCCAGTGATAGAGCGTCAGGACGGGCGCGATCCCGGCTTCGAGCAGCGCGTCGACCAGCCGCGAATAGAAGTCGAGCCCGCGCGCGTTCGCGACGCCGGCACCGCCCGGCACGATGCGCGGCCACGCGGTGGAGAACCGGTACGCCCGCATGCCGAGCTCGGCCATGAGCGCGATGTCGGACGCGTACCGGTGGTAATGGTCGTCGGCGATGTCGCCGGTGTCGCCGGCGGCGACCTTGCCGGGTGTGTGGCTGAACGTGTCCCAGATCGACGGCGTACGGCCGTCTTCCGCGACGGCGCCCTCGATCTGGTAGGCCGCGGTGGCCGTACCCCAGAGGAAGTCCTCGGGGAACGTGAGCCGTTCGGCGGTCGCCAGCGCCGCCGCCGTCCCGGCCGAGGCCGAGGCAGCGACCGAGGCCGAGGCAGTGACCGAGGACGAGGCAGTGAGTTCGGTCGACGTCATCGTGCGACTGCCGCGGGACGAGCAGCGGACATCATGGTTCCTCCAGAGGAGTGTCGATCTCGGGACATCGATCGGGGGCGTCACCGTCCCGGCCGGCGGCACGTGATGGCCGCCGGCCGGAGCGCGGCTACCGTCTCTAGACGGCCGGCTTGAGGTGCAGGATCACGTATTCGACCTGGGCCTGGTTCGGCGACGGGTCGATGTAGGAGTTGTCCTTCGTCGGCCAGCCGACGAAGTTCTTCGAGCTGTACTCGAACCAGCCGGCGCCGTAGAGCAGCGGGATCACCGGCGCCTGGGTGGACACGATGTTCGCGAGCGTGTTGATCGCGGACTGCTGTGCCTCCGGCGTCGCTGCCGCCGCGAAGGTCGCGAGGGCCTGCTGCGTGGCCGGATCATTCCACCGGCCGTTGTCGCCGGCCGCGGTCTTGCCGCTCACCAGGTTGTAGTCCAGCCAGTTGTCGTACTGGCTGTACGCGGTCGGGCCGCCGGCGCCCCAGTGGATGGCGCTGGAGAACGTACCGGCGGACAGGTCGTTGTTCCACTGGTCCGGCGTCACACCGTTCACCGACACGTTGAAGCCCAACGGCTTGAGGTTCTGCGCGATGATCTGCGCGTCGGCGTAGTAGTCGGTGTAGGACGTCGGGTCCTCGACCTGGAACGCGACCTCCTGGCCGCCCTTGGCCCAGAATCCCTTGCTGTTCTTGGCGAAGCCAGCGCCGGTCATGATGGAATTCACCTTGTCGGCGTCGGGGCCGGGCTTCAGGTCGTTCTGCATGGTCGACGGCACGTTGGCCGCGAAGTTCGGCAGCAGCAGACCCGAGGACGACGTAGCCGGCGGTTCGTAGCCGGTCTCGCCCTGGGTGGACAGTTGCTGCCGGTTGACGCCGGCGCTGACCGCGAGGCGTACGGCCTGCTGGTTGAACGGCCACTTGGTCACGTTCGGCACCAGGACGACGGTGTTGGTCGCCGGGAAGAAGTAGTGGTTGTGCGCCGGGTCCTTGGCGACGAAGTTCTGCTGGATGTTGTTGACGTTGTTGCCGCCGTAGTCGATCTCGCCCTGGGTCAGCGCGGTCAACGCGACGTCGTTGGAGGAGTACGCCGGGAAGCTGACCTTGGATACGGCCGGCACCCCGCCCCAGTAGCCCTGGTTCGCCTTGAGCGTGAAGCCCTGCGCGGTGAACTTGTCCATGACGTACGGCCCGGTGCCGATCGGCGTCGGGTCGGTCCACGTGGCCGGGTCGCTCTGCGCGCTCCAGATGTGCTTCGGCACGATCCATGTCTGCCCGGCGATGCCGTAGATGTTGGTGAATTCGGGCGCCGAGAACGAGACCGTGACGCTGTCCGCGCCACTCGTCGTGACACCGGTGATCGGCACGCCGATGTAGTTCAGCGCCTTGTTCTGCTGCATGAGCTGGAACGTGTAGGCCACGTCGTCGGCCGAGAACTTCTGGCCGTCGCTCCACTTCACGTCGTCGCGGAGCGCGAACGTGATCGATTTGCCGTCCGGGCTCCATGAGAAGCTCTTGGCGAGCCATGGATACGTCGTACCGGCCTTGGTGTTGTTGAATTGCATGAGCGGCTCATAGAACAGCGCGAGCGCGTTCTGGCTCTTGCCCGTGCTGGTGGCGGCGAATGGGTTGAACGTGTCGGTGAAGTTCGGCTGCGGATTGTTCTCGACGACGAGCGTCCGGCCGGTGGCGGCTTTCTTCGAACTCGGCGACGTCGCGTCTTTCGAGCACGCCGCGACCGCGAGGGCGACAACGCCCAGCACGGCGATTCCGGCAACGGTGCGCCGGAGCACTGAGGTTCTGCGAAGCATGGTGACTCCGTAAGCGTTCGGTCGGCGCGTGCCGACGGTCGGTCGAGCGGGTGGGTGGAAAGTCACGGGGAAATAGGCGAACTCCATCGCGGCAACGCCCCGCACGGGCGCTCCCGGGTGGTAATCGGGAAGGGTGGATCAGATCGGTCCGCGCTTTGGCGCAAGACCGCCGGCGACGTCAGGCCATAGGCGACTCCTGTTCGACGGCGGGCTGCGATAACCCGGCTGCCTCCGGCCCGCCGGTGTCCGCTAGGAGCCAGCAGGCGCTCTGGTGACCGTCGGATGCGGTGAGCATCGGCGGCGCGTCGGTCCGGCACACGTCCATCACGAACGGGCACCGCGGATGGAATCGACAGCCGGCCGGCGGGGTAACCAACGACGGCGGTGCGCCTCGCTGTCCCAGCCGGGTCGGTTGACCGGCGTCGGGATCCGGCGCGGCCGACAACAGCAGCTGCGTGTACGGGTGCGACGGCTCGTCGGTGACCTGCTCGGCCGGCCCCGACTCGACGATCCGGCCGGCGTACATCACGACGATGGTGTCGGCCAGGTAGCGCGCCGACGCGATGTCGTGGGTCACGTACAGGATCGCCAGGCCCTCGCGGTCGCGGAGATCGGCCAGCAGATTCAGCACACCGAGCCGGATCGACACGTCGAGCATCGACACCGGCTCGTCGGCCAGCAGCACCTGTGGCCGCACGGCGAGCGCCCGTGCGATCGCGACGCGCTGGCGCTGCCCGCCGGACAGCTCGTGCGGATATTTGTCGATGAACTGGTCGGCCGGTTCCAGTGCGACACGGCGCAACAGATCACGGATCGACGCGTCGATGTCGTCACCGGCGTACCCGTGGATTTTCAGTGGCCGGCCGAGAATGTAGCGCACGTCATGGACGGGGTTGAGCGACGCGAACGGGTCCTGCAACACCAGTTGCACCGCGGCGCGGTAGTCACGGCCGACCGATCCGTGAGTGTTGAGCGGCGCGCCGCCCAATCGCAGCTCGCCCGCGGTCGGCGCGGTCGTGCGGGCCAGCAGGCGCGACACGGTGGACTTGCCGGAGCCGCTCTCGCCCACGACGGCGGTGACCCGGCCGGGGTGCAGCACGAGCGAGATGTCCTCGGCCGCGCGCACGAGGCTCGACCGCCCGAACCGCTTGGTCCGCACGCGGTAGTGCTTGGCCAGGCCGATCGCTTCGAGGATGGGCTCGCCGGCACTCATGCTGAGTCCTCCGTCGGTGTCGCGGGGGTGACGCGCGCCGACGTCGCGTCGTGGGTCAGGGCCAACTCGGCCGGTACGGCGTGCGCCGAGTCCTGCAGCCAGCAGCTCACATCGCGAGCCCCGAATCCGTCGCGCAGCCGGAGCACCGGCGGATGCGCGCTCACGCACTCGGGCATGGCGTGCGCGCACCGAGGATGGAACGGGCAACCGGACGGGACGTGCCGGAGATCGGGCGGTGAGCCCTTGATGCCGGTCATCGCGATCCGCGGGCCGTGCAGCGACGGGAACGAATTCAACAGCCCGTACGTGTACGGGTGCCGCGGCGCCCGGAACAACGCCTGGGCCGGCGCGCGCTCCACGAGCTCGCCGGCGTACATGACCGCGATCGTGTCGGCCAGCTCGATCAGCAGCGACAGATCGTGCGTGATGAAGATGACGGTGAAGCCGAGGCGCTCGCGGAGGTCCATGAGCTGTTCGAGGATCTCCCGCTGGATGACGACGTCCAGCGCGGTCGTCGGCTCGTCCATGATGAGCAGCTGCGGGTGCAGCGCGATGGACAGCGCGATCATGACCCGCTGGCGCATGCCACCGGACAGTTCGTGCGGGTAGCTGCGGAGCCGGTCCGCGCCGATGCCGACCATGTCGAGCAGCTCGGCCGCGCGGGCGCGACGGTCCCGCTTGGACGTCTGCGGCTCGTGCGCCTTGAGCACGTCATCGATCAGCGTGCCGATCGTGAAGACCGGGTTCAGTGAGTTCAGCGCGCTCTGGAACACGACGGCGATCTCCGACCACCGTACGGACCGGATGACCGCCTTGTCGTCGGCGAGCAGGTCGACCGGGCGTGGGTCCATGCTCGGGTCCGGACGGGAGTAGAACGTCGCCTCGCCGGCCACGATCACGCCCGGGTCCCGTAGCAGCCGCGTGATCGCGTACACGAGCGTCGACTTGCCACTGCCGCTCTCGCCGGCGATTCCGAGCACCTCGCCGCGGCGTACGGTCAGGTCGACGTTCGCGACCGCGTGCACGGCATTCGGGCCGATGCCGTAGTCGACGGAGAGTCCCCGGATGTCCAGGACGATGTCCTCGACCGACCGCTGGAGCGGCGCGCTGCGCGGAGCCGCGATGAACTCGAGGTTGGTCATCGGTCCACCTCCGTCTGCGGCGCGGCGGCGCTGACGCGCCTCGCGCCTTTCTTGACCACGGGCGTGAAGCCGAGCTGTGGGGTGTGCGGCACGCCGGCTCGCCTGGCCGCCTTGCGGGACAACCCGGCCGCGCGCAGTCGCGGGTTGATGAACTCGTCGATGCCGAAGTTGATGAGTGCGAGACTCGTGCCGAGCAGCGCGATACACAGGCCGGGCGGGATATACCACCACCACTGGCCGGACACGACCGCCTGGCCTTGGGTGGCGTCGAACAGGATCGAGCCCCAGCTGTAGTTGTTCGCCGGGTCCAGCACGCCGAGGAAGCCCAGCGCCACGTACGTCCCGATCGCGTACAACACGGTGAACAGGAACGACGCCGCGAGGATGGCGACGAGGTTCGGCACCATCTCGGACACGATGATCTTCCAGGTGCGCTCGCCGCTGATCCGGGCCGCCTCGACGAAGTCCCGGTTACGCAGCGACAGCGACTGCGCGCGCAGCACCCGTGCGCCCCAGGCCCAGCCGGTCAACGCGATCACGGCGCCGACGAGCAGGTCGTTGGCCGACTCGCCCTTCGGCAGGAAGCTGCCCACGACGATCAGCAACGGCAGCGCCGGCAACACGAGGAAAACGTTGGCCAGCATGGACAGGACGTCGTCGACCCAGCCGCCCACGTACCCGGCCGTGATGCCGATGACGATGGACAACACGGTCGCGATCGCGCCGGCGAGGAACGACACCACAATCGTCGGACGCGCCCCGACCAGGAGCTGCGACCAGATGTCCTGACCGAGCTGCGTCTGGCCGAGCCAATGGTGCGCGCTCGGGTTCTGCGACGTGGACAGCGTGATGTGACCCGGGTCGTACGGCGCGATCCACGGACCGATGACCGCGAGGATCACGAACAGGCCGAGGAGCACCAGCCCGACGGTCATCTTCCGCGACCGGGGCAACCGCACAAGGCGGCGTCGCCGGCGGTGCGCAACGACCGGCGTGCCGGGCGCGTCACCGGCCGACGGTGCGTTCGCGAGGTCGACGATCGTCGTCACCATCGGCTCATGCCTCCTGACGGGCGCGTGGGTCGAGGAACACGTAGACGACGTCGGCCAGCAGGTTCGCGGCCAGCACGACGAACGTGATGATGAGGAAGATGCCCTGGATCAGCGGGTAGTCCTCGCCAAGCACGGCTTGGTAGAGCACGTCCCCGATGCCCGGGTAGGAAAACACGATCTCGGTGAGCAGCGACCCAGTGACGACGAAACTCAGTGCGAGCGCGAAGCTCGACACCGACGGGAGGATCGCGTTGCGGGCCGCGTACCAGATGACCCGCCGGGTCGGCAGCACCTCCGCCTCGGCCAGCAGGACGTAGTCCTCGTCCCGCACGGTGACCATCATGTTGCGCATACCGATGATCCAGCCGGCCAGCGACGCGCCGATGATCGTGACGCCGGGCAGCACGGCATGGTTGATCGCGTCGGAGAGGAACGGGCCGTTCAACCCGATCGTGTTCTCCTGGAAGTCGTACCCGCCGTGGTTCGGGAACCAGTGCAGCGTCGTCGCGAACAACAGCAGAAGCAGCGTCGCGAGGAAGAAATACGGCATCGCCTGGAAGAACGTGCTGATCGGCAGGATGCCCTCGATCCACGAGCCGCGCTTCCAGGCGACCAGCGAGCCGATGACCGTACCGAGGATGAAGCTGACGACGGTCGCGGCCCCGACCAGCAGGATCGTCCAGAAGATCGCGCTGTGGACGACGGAGGTGACCGTCGCCGGATACTGCGAGATGGACAGCCCGAGATTGCCGTGGAGCAGGTGGTTCCAGTACGTCAGGTACTGACTCCACAGTCCCTCGTGGAGGTTGATGCCGAACTGGGCGTAGAGGCTCGCCGCGGCCTGCGGCGGGATCGCGCCGGCATGCGAGGAGATGACCGCCTCGACCGGGTTGCCGGGGATCATGTGCGGGATGAAGAAGTCGAGCGTGATCGCAATGAACGCGGTGACCGCGTAGAAGCCCAGTCGCCGGAGCAGCACGAGCACAGCCAGGCCCCTTCCGTCCAGGTCCGCGCGCCGGTTGCGGTGCGCGGTGCACGAGAGCGGCCACCCTGGGTACGGGTTCGGGAGCGCTCCCATGAGCAGATTGCCTGCCGGTTACGAACGTGTCAAGGCCATCATGGGAGCGTTCCCATTTCGTTACCGCGCGGTGCCTACCGCACGTCGTCGGCGTACGTGCCGCGGACGCCGACTCGGTCTCGCGGCGGCGTGCCCGATGGCGGCTTGCCCTAGTTGGCTCGTCCGGCCAGACCGGCGACCGTCGCGACCTCGGCGGCGCAGCCCCAGGCGAGGGTCACGCCCGAGCCGCCATGGCCGTAGTTGTGGATCAGTCGGGTTCCGTCGTCGAGCGTCTGCTCCTCCAGCCGCGGCTCCGGTCGTCCTGGCCGCAGTCCGACCCGGTGCTCGATGATCTCCGCGGTCGCGAACCTCGGTTCGACGGCCGCACACCGCGCCACGATCGCCGCGGCCACGGCCGGATCCGGCACGCGGTTCCAGTCGCCGACGACCGCGGTGCCGCCGAGCAGCACGGTGTCGCGGTGCGGGAACCAGTACGTGAGGTCGGTGCTGTCCTTCGGTCCGTCGGCGAAGAACTCGGTGATGCCGGGGTTGGCCACGATGACGACCTGGCCACGGATCGGCACGAGGTCGCGGTCGCCGGTGAGATCGCTCGCGCCGACGCCCGTGCAGTTGACGACGACCGGCGCGATGCCAGCGGTCTCGGTCAGCGACGCGATCCGGCGCCGCTCGATGACGCCGCCGGCGGCCGCGAATCGCGCCCGGAGGTAGCCGAGGTATACCGGCATCTCCACGATCGGAATCCGCTGGTGCCAGCCGATGACGTACCCGGACGGGAGTTCCTTGGGCGTGCACTCGCGCATGCCGTCGACCGGTGCGCCCCAGTCCGGCGGCGCCATCGGCGTGCGACTGGCCTCGATACCGGCCGTGATCCGTACGCCGGTGGCCGGGTCGGTCGCCAACGTACGCAACACATCCAGCGTCGCCGCACTCCACGCCGCGACCCGTCCGCGCGGGCTGAGCAGGTGGACGCCCCAGCTCGCGCCGGCCGCGTACGACGTGATCGCGGTCGCCTCATCGGCGGCCCAGATCGTCGTCGGCACGCCGGCCTCGGCGAAGGTGATGGCGGTGGTCAGGCCGATGACGCCGGCGCCGACGACGAGGACTCCGTTCACAGGTACGGTCACGCGCTCGACCGTACCGTCAGCTGCGTCGACACGCTCGCGCGACGTGAAGTCGCGGGCCGTGACGTGTGGCCTCAGATTCGGCCGGTACCGTGGGCGCCGACCCATCGAGGGCCAACTCGTGGAGGTACGGATGCGCGCGCTGACGGTGCGACCCGGCGTCAAGGACTCGCTGGCCTTGTGCGACCTACCCGAACCGGCGACGGAGGACGGCCCGATCCTGGTGGAGTCGCTGGCCGTCGGTTTGTGTGGCACGGACGTCGAGATCGTGCGGGCCGAGTACGGCGAGGCGCCACCCGGCTCGGATGTGTTGGTGCTCGGCCACGAGAATCTCGGACGGGTGCTCGAAGCGCCGGCCGGTGGCGGCGTAGCCAGCGGCGATCTCGTCGTCGGTATCGTCCGCCGGCCGGATCCGGTGCCGTGTCCCGCGTGCGCTGTCGGCGAATGGGACATGTGCCGCAACGGCCGGTACACCGAGCACGGCATCAAGGGCCTGCATGGATTCGCGCGCGAACGGTGGCGGGCACAGCCGGACGCGGTCGTCACCCTCGACGGCGGCCTGGCCGAGGTCGGCGTGCTGTTGGAGCCGACGACCATCGTCGCGAAGGCGTGGGAACAGATCGAGCGGATCGGGCAGCGGGCCTACTTCGGACCCAAGGTCGCCGCCGTCACCGGTGCTGGACCGGTCGGACTGCTCGCGGCTCTGCTCGGCGTCCAACGTGGTCTCGAGGTGCACGTCTTCGATCGTGTGACCGACGGGCCGAAGCCCGGGCTGGTTGCCGATCTCGGCGCGCGCTATCACGCGGAGTCGGTGCCGGACAGCGGCGTACGGGCCGACATCGTCGTCGAATGCACCGGCGTCCCGTCCGTTGTCGTGGACGTGATGACGCACAACGCGACCGACGGGATCGTCTGCCTGACCGGTGTCTCGTCGATCGGCGCCCAGCTGCCGGTCGATATCGGCGGCCTGAACCGCAACGCCGTACTCGACAATGACGTCGTCTTCGGCACCGTGAACGCCAACCGTCGCCATTACCAGGCGGCCGCGGCCGCGCTGGCCCGCGCCGACCACGCCTGGCTGTCCCGGCTGATCACGCGCCGCGTCGCCCTCGAGGATTTCGCCGACGGCTTCGCCCGGCGCGCCGACGACGTCAAGGTCGTGCTGGAGTTGGCGAAATGAGCAGCCGGATCGAGGACTACGCGCTCATCGGCGACCTGCATACCGGCGCGCTCGTCGGCCGGGACGGATCGATCGATTGGCTGTGCCTTCCGAACTTCGACTCCCCCGCGTGCTTTGCCGCGCTGCTCGACACAGCCAAGGCCGGCCGCTGGCTGCTGGCACCGACGTCATCGCTGGCCGCGCGGCCGCTCGCCGAGCCCGGCGACAACGCGGTGTCGGTCGACAAATCAACGCACCGCCGCTATCACGGCGACACGTTGGTGCTCGAGACCGAATGGCACACGCCAACCGGCCGGGTCAAGGTGACCGACTTCATGCCACCGCGTACGGCTGCCGTCGATGTCGTACGGATCGTGGAGTGTCTGTCGGGCTCCGTCGAGATGCACACCGAGTTGGTGCTGCGATTCGACTACGGCCGCGTGGTTCCGTGGGTCCGGGCAAAAAGCGGTGGGCTCGAGGCAATCGCCGGTCCCGACGCCGTCTGGCTGCGGACGCCGGTAGAACTGCACGGGGCCGAACGGAAGACGGTCGCCACGTTCACCGTTCACGCCGGCGAGCGCGTACCGTTCGTGCTGACCTGGGCGCCGAGCCATCGTGGTGCGCCGGCCCGGGTCGACGCGGACGATCTGCTGACGCACGCGGTCGACTACTGGCAGGCGTGGTCCGACCGCTGCAAGGTCCCGGGACGGTGGCGCACCGCGATCCGGCGATCGGTGTTGACACTGAAAGCGTTGACGTACAAGCCGACCGGCGGAATCGTTGCCGCCCTCACGACGTCGCTGCCGGAACAGATCGGTGGCCCGCGCAACTGGGATTACCGCTACTGCTGGCTGCGCGACGCCACGTACACCTTGCAGGCCATGCTCGCCGCCGGATACGTCGACGAGGCAAAGGCGTGGCGCGACTGGTTGCTGCGCGCGGTCGCCGGCGATCCGAGCCAATTGCAGATCATGTACAGCGTCGACGGCACCCGCCGGCTGCCCGAATACGAGCTGCCGTGGCTCGCGGGCTATGAAGGCTCGGCGCCGGTCCGGGTCGGCAACGCCGCCGCCGATCAGCTCCAACTCGACGTGTGGGGCGAGGTGCTCGACGGCCTCTCGCTGGCCCGGCAGGCCGGACTGTCCCATCACGACGATTCGTGGGACCTCCAGGTCGCGCTGCTGGACCACCTCGAAGGCGCTTGGACGCAGCCGGACAACGGCCTGTGGGAGATGCGTGGCCCGCGCCGTCATTTCGTGCATTCCAAGGTGATGGCCTGGGTCGCGTTCGACCGGATGGTGCGCGGCGTGCGGGACAGCGGCCTGCCCGGCGACGTCGACCGGTGGGAGGCGACCCGGGATCAGATCCATGCCGAGGTCATCGCGAAGGGCTTCAATGCCGAGAAGAACAGCTTCGTGCAGTCGTACGACACCGACGAGCTGGACGCGTCGCTGCTCATGATTCCGCGTGTCGGCTTCCTGTCCGGATCGGATCCGCGGGTGCGCGGCACGATCGACGCCATCCAGCGCGAGCTCACGCAGGACGGTCTCGTGATGCGGTACCGCCCCGGACCGTCCGACGACGGTCTGCCCGGCGGCGAGGGCATCTTCGTCGCGTGCTCGTTCTGGATGGTCGACGCACTGCACGCGGCCGGCCGGGAGACCGAGGCCGTCGAGCTGTTCGAACGACTGCTCACCCTCCGCAACGACGTCGGGCTGCTGAGCGAGGAGTGGGACCCGGTGGCGAAACGCCAGCTGGGCAACACGCCACAGGCCTTCAGCCACTTCCCGCTCGTGGTGAGCGGGCTTCAGCTGCAGACCCGCAACCCGCGGCGCAGCGACGAGATGCTGCATCGGGCCTGATCGATACAGCGGCCGGCGTCCGACCGTGGTCAGTCACCGACCAGCGCTACGACATCGGCGTAGGACGGCGTGCCAGGTGGGGCGTCGTCCCCGCGGGCGACAGCCTGCGCGGCGGCCACCGTCGCGCCGAGGGCCGCGCGGAACAACAGCGAGCCGGTACTGATCCGGGCGACACCGAGTTCCGCCAGAGCCGGTACGGTCAGCCGTCCGGCCAGGAACAGCACGTTCAGCGGCGCGTCCGTCGCCGCGACGACCCGACGGATGTCGTCCGGCGCGGCGAGGCCGGGCACGAACACACCGTCCGCGCCGGCCTCCCGATACGCCCGGACGCGAGCGACGGTCTCGTCGAGATCCGGATCGTCCGGACGGAGCCAGTACGTGTCGGTGCGGCCGTTGACGAACAGGTGCGGCACGCGACGTTTCATCGCGCGGATCAGTTCCTGCTGCTGCCCGACGTCGGCGAGACCGCCATCCGACCGGCCGTCCTCGATGTTGACGCCGACCGCGCCCGCCGACGCCAGGTCGAAGGCCAGTCGAGCGACGTCGCCAGGGTGGTCGCTGAAACCGCTCTCGATGTCGACCGTCACGAGGCAGCCCAGCCGAGACAGCCGGCGGGCCAAGGCGTACGTCTCGGCCCGGGCCTCCCCTCGGGCGTCGGGCAAGCCGGCCGCGGCCGCGACGCCGAGACTCGTCGTCCCGATCGCGCGGAAGCCGGCCCGGACAAGGCTCGCGGCCGAAGCGAAGTCCCACGCGTTCGGGAGCACCAGCGGGTCGCCGGGCCGGTGCAGCGCCCGGAACTCATCGAATACGCCCGTCACGCTCGCCCCTCCCGGTGCGGCGCCGGACTCGTGTCGAGCAGCGCCGAAATCACGCCGGCGGCCAGCGCCACGGCGTGGTCGCGTCCGGGGCATGGACGGATCCCGGTGCCGAACGTCAGGTGCCGCTCGGCATCCGGCCGACCAGGGTCGAACACGTCCGGGTCGGTGAAGACCGCTGGGTCGCGGTTGGCCGCCGGGACATTCACGATCACGGGTGTCCCGTCGTCGACGCCGACCGCACCGATCGCGGTCGGCGTGACGCACACGCGCCGCATGGCCTGGACCGGCGGATCGAAACGCAGCGTCTCGGTAACCAGGGCGTGGGCCGTCGTGCCAGTCGGCGCCGCCCGGCTCGCGGCCAAAGCCCTACCGATCAGCCCCGCGGTCGCATCGCACGCCTGTACCAGCAGTCCAATGCGTGCCGCCGTGTGCTCGCCCGCGGTACCGCCGCAGGCCGCGACGAGCGCGTCGACCGCGGCGTCGCCGGCCGGCCCGGCATCGGTGCCCGGCTGGTAGCCGCGCGCGACGGCGACGACATCGTCGACCACCGAGGCGTCGAGCCCAAGAGCCTCGGCCAGCGTCATGACCGGGACCCGGTCGGCGATGACCTCCGGCGGCAGCCCGGCGGCCAACGCGGAACGACTCGTAGAGGCGGCCCGCTCGAATAGCGCCGCCGGATCGATCGCCTCCAGCAGAGCCGCGGCGAGGGCACGGCGGCGCTCATGCGCGGGTCCGTTGGCAAAGCGCGACACCGTGGCCCGCAGCCAGGCGACATCGGCCGGTCCGCCGCCCGGGTGGCCCGGTGTCGCCATCGCCATCGCCGGAACCGGAGGCCCCGGCGGCACCTCGAAGGCGGGATTATTCAGCACCGTCACCGCGTCGGCATAACTCGTGACGTTCATCGTCGTCGGCATGCGGCCACCGTAAGCCCGGAATCGTTCGGCCCCGACCGAAGTATCGGGCCCGCGGGCCCGGTCCGGTCCCGTCGCGCGGATCCGGTCGGCCGGATGGTGGGAACCGCCAAACCGCGCGCGGCGCCCGGTCGGGTTTGGTCTGCTGGTGAGCGGGTAGCCCGGACGTAGGCGAGCGGCGGGAGGATCGCCATGGCGGAAAAGCTCGGTGAATACCATCGCAAACGTGACTTCAGCCGGACGCCGGAGCCGTCCGGGCGCGGCAAGCGGTCGGCGACCCGCCCGTCCGATGAACCCGGATTCGTGATCCAGCACCATCTGGCGTCGAGCGACCATTACGACTTCCGCCTGGAGGTGGACGGCGTTCTCAAGTCCTGGGCGGTGCCGAAGGGTCCCTCGCCGGATCCGGCGCAGAAACGCCTGGCCGTGCCGACCGAGGACCACCCACTCGACTACGCCGACTTCGAGGGCATCATCGGTGAGGGCGAATACGGCGGTGGCACGGTGATGGTCTGGGACACCGGCTCCTACCGCAACACCAGCGAGCACGAGGGCGAGGCTCTGTCGATGTCCGACGGGCTCGATCGCGGACACGTGACGTTCAGCCTGGCCGGCACGAAACTCGGCGGGGAGTACGCCCTGACCCGGACCCGTACCAGCCCGAAAGAGCAGTGGATCCTGGTCAAAATGCGCGACGCCGACGCGAGCGCGCGGCGCGATCCCGTCAAGTCGGCGACCAAATCCGCGCTGTCCGGCCGCACGATGCACCAGATCGAGACGGACGCACACCGGGCCGAGACGGATGACAACCGGGCCGAGACGGATGACAACCGGGCCGAGACGGGTGACAACCGGTGACCGCGTCCACGCCGAGCGCACCGGCACCGATGCTGGCCACGCTCACCGACACCTACTTCTCCGATCCGGGCTGGATCTACGAGCGGAAGCTCGACGGCGAGCGGGTGATCGCGTTCCGGGACGGCGACGACGTGACGCTGCGGTCGCGTACCGGCCGAGCCCTGGATCGGACGTACCCGGAACTCGTCGACGCGATGCGGGCGCAGGCCACCACGGACTTCATCCTCGACGGCGAGGTCGTCGCGTTCGAGGGCAGTCGCACAAGTTTCGAGCGGCTGCAGCAGCGCATCGGCATCACCGATCCGGATCAGGCCGTCGCGTCGGGCGTCGCCGTCTACTACTACGTGTTCGATCTCCTACGCCTCAACGGCGTGGACGTCACCGACCAACCCCTTCGTGACCGAAAGCGCCTGCTGCGCGACGCGATCGCATTCGGTGGTCCGCTGCGCTTCACCACCCACCGCAACACCAACGGCGAAGCGTTCCTCGCCGAGGCGTGCCGCAAGGGGTGGGAGGGGCTGATCGCCAAACGCGCCGACGCGCGCTATACACACCTCCGGTCCAAGGACTGGCTCAAGTTTAAGTGCGTCGCCGAGCAGGAGTTCGTGATCGGTGGCTTCACGGATCCGGCCGGCAGCCGGCGCGGCTTCGGCGCGCTGCTGGTTGGCTACTACGACGGCCGCGACACGCTGCGCTACGCCGGCAAGGTCGGTACCGGCTACAACGATCGGACGCTTGCCGAACTGCGGGCCCGCATGGACGACCTGGTCCGCGACACACAGCCCTTCACCGGATCGCCGGTACGGGAGAAAGGGTCCCACTGGATCCGGCCCGAACTCGTCGCGCAGATCGGCTTCACCGAGTGGACCCGTGACGGCAAGCTCCGCCATCCGCGCTTCCTCGGACTGCGGCGCGACAAGGATCCGTTCGACGTGGTGCGGGAGGTGCCGGCATGAGCGACGAAACGTTCCGGGTCGGTGGCCGTACGGTCACCCTGACCCACGCCGACAAGGTGCTCGTGCCCGACGGCGGCATCACGAAGAGCGACCTCGCCGCCTACTACGCCGCGGTCGCGCCAGCCATGGTTCCGCACCTGCGGAGCCGGCCGCTGTCGGTTCAGCGGTTCCCGGACGGCATCGACCGCGGCGGGTTCATGCAGAAGCACACGCCGCCGTCGATTCCGAACTGGGTGCACCACGCCGAGGTGGACAAGGTCGGTGGCGGCACGGTCGACATGTACGTCTGTGACAACGCGCCCACGCTGGTCCACCTGGCGAACCAGGCCGGCCTGACGCTGCATCCGTGGCTGTCCACGATCCGCTCGGTGCACACACCCGATCGGCTCATCTTCGATCTCGACCCGTCCGGCGACGATGAGTTCGAGACCGTGCGGATGGCGGCCCGTACGCTCCACGGGATCCTCGACGAGTTGGGCCTCCGGTCGTTTCCGATGACGACGGGGTCGCGCGGACTCCACGTGACCGTGCCGATCGCGCCGCGCGACGAATTCGACCCGGTCCGGGCATTCGCGCTCGACGTTGCCCGTGAACTCGTTGCCCGGCATCCGGATGCGCTGACCACGGACGTCCGCAAGGCCGATCGGAAGGGTCGGCTCTTCGTCGACACGCTGCGCAACGCGTACGGCCAACACGCGGTCGCGCCCTACTCGGTCCGGCCGCTACCGGGCGCGCCGATCGCGACGCCGCTCGACTGGTCCGAGGTGGACGACCCCAAGCTGACCGCGCGTACGTACACGTTGCGTGACATCGAACCGCGACTCGCGAAGACCAACGGCGACCCGTGGCACGGAATCGGTCGTCAGGCCCGGTCGCTGGCCGGGGCCCGTCGACGACTCGCCTCGCTCGGCGCGAGATAGCGCGAGATAGCGCGAGATAGCGCGCATGGTCGGCGTGGGCGTCGGCGTGGAGCGTCGACGTGGGGGGTCGGCGCGCTGGCGCCGCCGGTGCGCCGGCGAGGCGAGATTTCCCAGGCGTCGCGCGCCGGCGAACGGCACCCGGCCACCGTGGAAGCGGTCCACCCCGGCCCGCGGCGCGCCCGTGCGGCGGACAGTTGTCTGTCCAGCCACCGCGCCGACCCGGCGATCGAATACCCAACCGGGTCGCAACGAAACCCGTTTCGGCCCGTCCAGGGCCACGCAAGGGATTCCTCGACCGCCGCCCCCGTCAGATCACGCGGCAAGGGGGTCGCGGGAGCCGGCAACGCCGTCGCCTCGTCGGGCATCGACGCCCCGGGCGGCATCGTTGGCGCGTCCGGCATCGTCGCCCCGGGTGGATTCGTTGCCGCGGCCGGCCGCCGCTGGCCGGCACGCGGCCGCGAGGTAGGCCGCACTCGGCCGTCGGGCCGGATCGCGGCGTAGCGCCAGGTGTACCAATGAGGTCAAGCCATCCGGCAGACCGGACAGATCGGCCTCGGCCGACCGTACGCGCAGCGCCCACTCGTCGAACGTCGCGCTGGCAAACGGCGTGACACCGGCCGCGAGATAGCCCATCACGCAACCCCAGCCGAACACGTCGACCGCCGGGGTAAGCGGAGCCGCGAACAGCTGTTCGGGTGCGGACCAGCCGCGGCTGCAGTGAACGAGATTCGACGTCGGTGGCTGATGGGCGTCGCGACGCGCGATCCCGAAATCGATGAGCCGCACGTCACCGCCGAAGGCGAGCAGGTTCGCCGGCTTGATGTCGCAATGGATCACGCCGCACGCATGGATCGCCGCGATGGCGAGCGCGGACGCGTACGCGAGCTGCCACAGCCGCCGTGCGCTCAGCGGGGCGTGGCCGGCCAACGACCGGTATTCCGGCCGGTACGTGCTGACGAGGTACGGCCCGGCCCGGGACGTACCCACCTCGATCGGCGGCATGACGAACCGCTGGTCGACCGCGCGGGCCATGTCGAATTCGTGGTCGCACCGGCCGTCCCGGCGAACCGCCGCGCCGCCGGTGCGCAGGACTTTCACCGCCACTGGTCCGGTCCGGCGGGAGTGTCCACGGTAGACCACCGCCTCACCGCCACGGCCGAGGCGACCGGTCAGCACGTACCCGCGAATGCGATTGGGGTCCGACAGCCGCAATGGGCGCACCCACGCATCGGGCGCGGACCGGTGGCGTCCCATGGGCACCGAGGCGACGACCCGTGCCGCACCGCCCATCAGCTGGTCACCTCCCCGATCGCCGCCGGATGATCGGAGATGTACCCGCCCGCACGTTCATCCAATCCGGACGGCGCCGGATCGAGGGTGCTTCTCAGCGCGGTCGCAGGACGTCTCAGCGCGGCCGCAGGACGTCGCGCACGCGCTCGAAAATCACGTCGGCCGGATCCGGCGTGAGCGGTTCCGGCGGGCCGGTGACGGACGGAGTCGCGACCTCGGCCCGACGGATGAAAAGGACCTGCTCACGCAGGATGTCGGTCGGGACGGCCGAGCGCAGCGGGCCGAACTCGTCGGCTTCCTCGGCCGCGTTGTGCGCAAGTACGACACCGCGGATACGGGACAGTCGAGCGTCGAATGACGGATCGTCGGCGCCGAGTGCGTCGAGCTCGCCCAGCGCCATCTTGATGACGGCCTCCTCAGCGAGTCGCGCGTCGATGATCGCCTCGCCACCGTCGATCGTGTGTCTCGCCAGCGGATGGATCACCTGCGCCTCAACCGTCTCGTGGATGGCAATGAGCCGCACGAGATCGGCGAATGCGGCCGTCCGGTCGGCGCCCGTCGCGCCGCCGGCCGCGTCGAACAGCGCGGCGATGTGCGTGTGCTGAGCGATCAGAACATCGACCGCGTCGACCGGTTGCTCGCCCATGCGTGCCTCCTCGCGGACCTTGGCACTGTTGTACCCCTGATCCAGGTCGGGCACACGGCTTCCGCCCGGAAACGCCACCGCCATCCGACCATCGGTGGACGCCATCGTTAAGCGCCATCGGCACCCGACATCGACGAGGTGCCGCCGACGGCCGATGGTGGCTCAGTGGGGCTCGGTCGGCTCAGTGGGGCTCGGTCGTGGCTCGGCGGGCTCGGTTGGCTCAGTCGCTCACCCGGCGCTCGGGCGCGCCAACGTGATCGTCGGCGGCCGAATCATCCGCGTCGTCCACGTCGTCCACGTCCTCGGCGTCCTTGCGCCGCTCGGAGCGATGCCGCCGCACGGTCCACGCGATGACCGCGACCACGACCACGATGCCGACGACCGCCGCCGTGGCCGGTCCGAGCGCCTTCTCGATCTCTCGGTAGGAGTTCCCGGCCAGGAAGCCGAGGAGCACCGATCCGACGCCCCACGTGACAGCGCCGATGATGTTGTACGTCAGGAATCGCCCGTACCCGAGGCGGACCGTTCCGGCGAGAAACGGGATGACCGCACGGAGGAACGCGATGTAACGGCCCGCGAGGACAGCGGGTCCGCCGTGGTCCAGAAGGAACCGCCGGGCCCGCTCGACCCGACGCTCCCGACGGCGCAGCACGCGGGTCTGCAGCAGTCGCCCGCCGTAGCGCCGGCCGAGCAGATAGCCGATGTTGTCGCCGAGGATGGCCGCCACCACCACGATGACGCACAGCAGGACAACCGAAGCGTTGCCGCGGCTGGCGGCCACGCCACCGAGGATCGCAGCCGTCTCACCAGGCACCACGAAGCCCACGAAGACCGCGTCCTCGGCGAACACCAGCAGCCCCACGGTCAGGTAAATCGCGAGACCATGCAGCGCCAGCACCCGCTCGACGAGCGAGCCCATTATGTGGTCGACCTGTGCGTCATCTCTTCACAAGTTACTCATGCGATCCGACATTCCGGCATACGACGCGGACGCAGTGATCCGCGTGACACAGGTCCGCCGCGCGCGGGCGCCGCGGCAGCCCGGGATCAAGGGATCAAGGGATCAGCACGAGCTTTCCCGTGGTACGGCGAGCCTCCAGATCCGCATGGGCCCGTGCCGCGTCGGCGAGCGGATACCGCCCACCGATGCGGATGTCGAGCGAACCATCGGCCACCCATCGCAGTACGTCGTCGGCACGCCGAGCGAGATCGGCCGGGGTGTCGATGAAATGTCCGAGCGTCGGCCGCGTCAGGTAGATCGAACCGGCCGCTGACAACCGTTGCACGTCGACCGGCGGCACCGGGCCGCTCGCGGCTCCGTACACCACGAGGACGCCATGCCGCCGTACACTCGCGAGGCTCGCGTCGAACGTCGATGCCCCGACGCCGTCGTACACCGCGGCGACGCCCTCGCCGTCGGTCAGCGCACGCACCTTGTCGGCGATCCCGTCGTAGCCGAGGATCTCGGCCGCGCCGGCGTCCCGGGCCAGTTCAGCCTTCTCCGGTGTCGACACCGTGCCGATGACGCGGGCGCCCATCCGACTGGCGAGTTGGGTCAACAACAGGCCCATGCCGCCGGCCGCGGCGTGCACCAGAACCGTATCGCCCGCCTTGACTGGGTAGCTGTCGCGCAGCAGGTAGTGGGCGGTCATGCCCTGCAGGAGCGTGGCCGCCGCCGTCTCGTCGGCCACCCCGTCCGGGATCGGTACGACGCGCTCGGCCCGGGCGACGGCCAGTTCCGCGTACGCTCCGGCGAAGTTCGTCGATCCGACGTGCTGCCCGACCGAGACGGCCCCGACGCCCTCCCCGACGGCCACCACCTCACCGGCGCCCTCGGTGCCCAGGGTGATCGGCAGGTCCGCCCGATACTGCCCGGACCGGTGGTACGTATCGATGAAGTTCACTCCGGCCGCCGCCAGGCGGACCACCACCTCGCCCGGGCCGGGGCTCGGCTCCGGCACGTCGTCAACGGTTAAAGCCTCGACGCCGCCATGCCGATGAACCCGTACCGCCTTCATGTAACCCCCACATAACTCTCGCTGGCCCTGTGCGTCGCAGATCGCGGTCATCCCAGGTCGCCGTCATCGCCGATCGCCGTCATCGCCGACTCGACGGGACTCGCGTGCGGCCGTTCGTGTCGTTCACGTCGTTCGTACCGCGTGTCCGGATCAACTTTCGCACGACGCTCCCGCCGCTCCCAGTGCCACCCCGATCACCCCGGCACCAGATGTCCGTCCCCGAGCCATTCGCCTACCCTGCGTAGTCACTCATACCCACTAAGTGGCTGAATGACGTGCTCGACGAATTCCATTGATAACGCATTTGTCGCGCACCGAATGGGGCACGGAGGACCTTCGGACTCGCGTTATAGACGCTTCGTCACTACCCAATTACGTGCAGTATTCGGATTCGGACACACGGGCCCTGACCAGGCACCTACTTCCCCGATTCGCGCTCAATCTCGGTGAAAATCGGCACCGTCGCAGAACTGGCAAATCGGAAAAGTCATCGTTTATCATTTCTGCCATGCGATCCTTACCCCCCATCACAGCGCACAATGCAAAGTCGACGATTCAGCGCCATTGGCGTGCCGGTATCGCTGTAATTGCAGGGCTACTGGTGGTAATCGTCGCGACCGCGCCATGGCATGGCGACTCGAACCCGAAGCCGGCGGCGGACAGCACAAGCACCGCCACCACGCACGCAACCTCGAAGGCGACGGCGAAGGCGGCCGCGCCGAAGCCCAAGGTTCAGGTCAGCAACGGCGTCGTGAAGATCAACGCTCCGGTGACGCTGCGGGCCAGCGGCAAGACCAAGTTGCCCTGGCCGTCCAAGGGCCAGGCCTCCATCAGCGTCGCCGGCGTCGGCTCGTTCGGCACGTCCGGCTCCAAGGCCCCGGTGCCGACCGCGAGTGTGGCCAAGGCCATGACCGCGTACCTGATCCTCAAGCACCACCCGCTGAAGGGTCACCCCTTGAAGCTGCGAGTGCACCGCAATGAGGCACTGGCGTTCCGTCACGAGGTGGCCATGGGCCAGTCGCTGGTTCCGGTGCGCTCCGGCGAGGTGCTCACCGAGCGCCAGGCCCTGCAGGCGCTGATGCTGGCGTCGGCCGACAACATGGCGAAGATCCTCGCTCGTTGGGATGCCGGCAGCGTGCCCGCGTTCCTCAAGAAGATGAACGCCGAGGCCAAGGCGCTGGGCATGACGCACACGCACTACACCGACCCGTCGGGCTACGACAAGCGGACGAAGTCGACCGTGGTCGACCAGATGAGGCTGGCCGACGTGGCCCTGCGCCTGCCGGGCTTCCAGGCGGTCGTGTCTCAGCGCACCGCGGTCATCCCGGTGGCGGGCAAGATCAAGAACTTCAACAAGCTGCTGGGCGAGCCGGGTGTCGTCGGCATCAAGACCGGTTCGATGAGCGCGGCCGGCGGATGCCTGTCGTTCGCCGCGAAGGCCAAGGTCGCCGGCAAGACCGTGACGATCCTCGGCACCGTACTCGGCCAGCGCAGCGGATCGATCGGCGACCTGAATCAGGCGTTCGTGTCGAGCCACAACCTGTTGGCCGCCGTCCACCAGGCGGTTCGACCGGTCAAGATCGTCCAGAAGAACCAGGTCGTGGCGAAGGTCCCGGGCACGAAGACGGTGCTGGTGTCGGCGAACGACGTGACGATCCCGGGCTGGCGCGGCCTGGTCCTGCCGAGCCACGTGACGGCGTCGGTGAAGACCGGAGCAGTCAATGGGACAAAGGTCGGCACGCTGACCGTCGGCCACGTCGGCAAGGCGACCCTCGTCGTCCGCAACACGCACTGATCCACGAAGTATCGCTTTACATCGCACGATGATCAGGGCCCGACCGCCAGCGGTCGGGCCCTGATCATGTCTGTGCTAGGGGTGTCAGCCGGCCGCTGCGGTCGCGGAGGTCGCGACCACGCTCTCCGGCGACTGCAGCGGAAAGTGGCACGCCGCCACGTGATCGACACCGAACGGCCGCAGCGGCGGCTCGACCTCGGCACACACATCCTGGGCGTATCGACACCGGGTCCGGAAGCGGCACCCACTGGGCGGATTCGCCGAGCTCGGCAACTCACCCTCGATGGCCGGCTCGCGCTTGCGTTTCTCCACGCCCGGATCGGGCACCGGAATCGTGGCGATCAACGCTGCCGTGTACGGGTGGGCCGCTCGGCGGTAGATGTCGTCGCCCGATCCCATCTCGACGAGCTTGCCGAGGTACATGACCCCGATCCGATCGGCCATGTACTTGACCACCGCGAGGTCGTGGGAGATCACGACGTACGTGAGGTCATGCAGCTTCTGGAGGCGTTTCATCAGGTTCAGCACCTGGGCGCGGATCGAGACGTCGAGCGCGCTGACCGGCTCGTCGGCCACGATTACCTGCGGATTGAGGGTGAGTGCCCGAGCCAGGCCGATGCGCTGGCGCTGGCCGCCCGAGAACTCGTGCGGATACCGCTGGATGGCCGACCGGGGCAGGCCGACCTCGTCGAGCAACTCCGCGACCCGCGCGTCCTGCTCCCGGCGCGAGCCGATGCCCTGAATCGCGAGCGGCTCCCGCAGGATGCCGCCGACCCGCATCCGGGGATCGAGCGACGCGTACGGATCCTGGAACATCATCTGCAGATCGCGCCGACCGCGGCGTAGCTCGCGCCCGCGCAGTGCGCTGATCCGCTGACCGCGCAGCGTCACCCGACCCGATGTCGGCGGGTCCAGCGCCACGATCATCCGGCCGATCGTGGTCTTGCCGCAGCCGGACTCCCCCACCAGGCCGAAGGTCTGGCCGGCGCCGATCGAGAACGAGACACCGGAGACCGCCTTCACCGAGCCGCGCGACCGCAGCAGGATGCCCTCGGTCAGCGGGAACTCCTTCACCAGACCGTCGACCCGCAGCAGCTCCTCGTTCGGCGCAGGTTCCCCAGCGAGGCCGACCCTGCCGAGTGCCACGTCCGCCGGCGGGCGTGGCACCGGCACGGCGAGTGGGGATGCGTCAGATGGCGGGGGGTCGTCCGGTGCCGCCGGCTCAACGTCCACTGAGAGGTCGAGTGGACCGGACACCGGGTGCCAGCAGGCGTAGACGTGCGCGTGGCTCAGGCCGTCGAGCGTCGGCTCCTCGGCCCGGCACCGATCGGTCGCGTACCCGCACCGGGCCGCGAACCGGCAGCCCGTCGGCGGATGGGACAGGTCCGGCGGCGTACCCGGGATGCTGTGCAAGCGCTTCGTGCTGTCCTGCGCGAGTCTCGGGATCGATGCCAACAGCGCCTGGGTGTAGGGGTGCCGCATCCGGTCGAACAACGACCCGGTGTCCGTCGACTCGACGATGCGTCCGGCGTACATGACGTTGATCCGGTCGGTGTTGCCGGCGACGACGCCCATGTCGTGCGTGATGAGGATCATCGCCATGCCGAGGCGGTCCTTGAGGTCCGACAGCAGGCGGAGGATCTGCGCCTGGATCGTGACGTCCAGAGCGGTCGTCGGCTCGTCGGCGATCAGCACCCTCGGCTCGCAGGCAAGCGCGATCGCGATCATCACTCGTTGGCGGAGGCCACCGGATAGCTGGTGCGGATAGTCGCCCAGGCGTTCGCGCGGTCGAGGCAGCCCAACCAACGAGAGCACCTCGACCGCGCGTTCGGTCGCCTCCTGCTTCGAGGCGCCCCGGTGCAGCCGTACGCCTTCGGCGACCTGGTAACCGATCGTCTTCGTCGGGTCGAGCGACGTCAGCGGATCCTGGAAGACCATCGCAATGTCGTTGCCACGGACGGCGTTCATCTCTCGGTCGGACAGGCCGACGAGCTCACGCCCGGCCAGTGCGACGGAACCGTTGACGACGGAGCCACCCGGCGGCAGCAGTCCCATGAGCGACAACGCCGTCATCGACTTGCCACACCCCGACTCGCCGACCAACCCGAGCGTCTCCCCCGCATCGAGCGTGAACGACACGCCACCGACCGCATGTACCGCCGACTTCGACAACTCGATGTCGGTCGTCAGGTTCGTCACTTCCAGCAGCGCCACGCGCAATCACTCCTCACCGTGTCACCAAAGCGCCTGACCGACGGTCCGCGCACTCCGTGTGATCGCGATCGGCCGAGGGATCCCGCACGCGGACGAGATCGATCGCGCGACAACCGCTCATCGACGACGCAGCCGCACGTCGAACGCATCGCGGAGAGCGTCGCCGATGAGGTTGCAGGCCATCACCGTCGCGACGAGGCAGATCCCGACCGGGTAGACGAGCCACCAGTAGCCGTTGAGGACCTCGGTCACGCTGTTGGCGACCTGCGATCCCCAGTCGGTCTTCGGGAACTGGATGCCGAAGCCGAGGAAGCCGAGTGCCGCCACGGCGAGGATCGCTTCGGCGATCTGGAACGTGATGTTGACGATGACCGTGCCGAGCGCGTTCGGGATCAGGTGCCGATAGATCAGCCGTCGCTGGGTCGCGCCCATGACCTTGGCGGCCGAGACGAAGTCGCGCACCCGCAGTGTCAGCACCTCGCCCCGGACCAGGCGCGCCGACGCGAGCCAGGAGAACACCCCGAGGATCGCCGACAGCGTGATCACCGAGGAGCCGTACCGCACCGAGACGATAAGCACGACGAACAGGAACGGGATCGACAGCAGGACGTCGACGATGCGCATCATGACGGCGTCGACGATGCCGCCGGCGAGGCCAGCGATGGCGCCCCAGAGGGTGCCGATCACGGTGGCGATCGCGGCGGCGAGGAACCCGATCTCGAGCGAGGCCTGACCGCCCTTCATCAGCCGACCCAACACGTCGAACCCCACGTCATCGGTGCCGAGCGGATGTCCGGGGCCGGGCGGCTGATCGGTGAGCAACACGTTCGCGTCGACCTGGTTGGTGTGGTAGACGAACGGACCGAGGAAGGAGAACAAGACGAAGAACAGCAGGATCGCGACACCGACGACGGCAAGCCGGTTCGACGCGAACTCGCGCAGCGCGAGCCGCCACCCACTCTGTACGGCGTGGACCTCACCACCCTCAGGGGCGGCGTCAGGTGTGGTCATCAAGTCCAGCTGTGTCATGGCGCGCTCCTGACTCTCAGACCAACCGGATGCGCGGATCGGCGACCGTCAGCGCGATATCGGCGACGAAGTTCCCCGCGACGGTGAGGACGGCGCCGACCAGGGTGTAGGCGAGCAGGACTTGGAAGTCCTGGCGTTGCAGGCTGTTCACGAACAGCAGTCCCAGTCCGTTGATGTTGAACAGCGCCTCAATGAGGAGATTGCCGGCGAGGAGCGCGGGGATCGACAGACCGACCAGAGTGACCATCGGCAGCGCCGCGTTGCGGACAAGATGTCGCAGCAGGACCAGTCGCGTCGACAGACCCTTGGCCCGCGCGACCTTGATGTAGTCGTGCGCGAGCACGTCGAGCGCCGACGATCGCTGATAGCGCGAATAGGTGGCGACGTTCGTCGCGGTGAGCGCGACGATCGGCAGAATGATGTCCTTGAAGTCGGCGAGCGCGCCGCCGAGTGTCTGCGACTGCGGGACGTTCGGGTTCACCAGGTTCAGGTTGAACACGAAGATCTGGATCAACAACACGCCGAACAGGAACACCGGCATGGAGAACAGCGTGAACGAGATCGCCGTCGCGATGTTGTCGCCGATGCTATTGCGCTTCACCGCCTGGTAGATGCCGAGCGGGATCGCGATGAGGATCGCGAGCGCGACCGACGTTCCGGACAGGAACGCGGACAGCGGTGCGCGCTCGCCGAGAATGGCCGTGACCGACTGGTTCAGCACGTATGAGAAGCCCAGGTTGCCGTGCAATAGCTGGTTCAGATAGTCGAGGAACTGAACGAGGAACGGCTTGAGGTAACCGTGCGCCTGGTTGTAGTCGTGCACCGCCTGCGGTGTCGCCCGTACGCCGAGGGCGGCCCGCCCGGGTGACGGTGCGATGACATGCAACAGCGTGAACGTGGCGAACGCGATGCCGATGAGCACGACGATCGCGGTGAGCGAACGGCGGATGAGGTATCGGGTCATGCGAGGCGTCCTAGCTCGAGGCGTTCTGGCTCAAGGCGGCTAGCTGGTGGCGGCTAGCTCAAGGGCGCGGACCCGTCGACCACGGCGCAGACCGTGGTCGACGGATCCCACGCTCGCGATCACTGCTTGACGTACCACATCTCCGGAGTGAGGGCGAACTGCGTCAGGTTCGCGAATCCGTCCGGCGGACCGGAGATCGTGTTCTTCCAGGCCCAGATCCGATCCTCGTTCGGTTGGAAGATGGCCGGCAACTGCTGCGTGATGTACGCGGCCTCCTTCTGCACCGCCTGGGGATCGGTCCCGTTGACCGAGTTGTTGATCAGTTGGTCCAGCTGCGGGTCGGAGAAACCTCCCTGGTTGAACGACCCGGTCGTGTTGAACAGGTTGTTCGTCGTCGGGTAGATGCCCTCGGTAAAGCCACCGAAGTCCTCCACCGCCCACTGGTTGTTGTTGGCCGGTGCCTCGGGAACGCCGTAGTTCTCGATGATGAAGTTGAAGGTCTTCGGCACCGTGGTGATGGTGATGCCGACCTGCTTGGCCGCCGACTGCAGCGCCTCGACCTGCTGACCGACGACGGCCGGCGAGTTCGCGTAGACGATGTTGAAACTGAGCGGCGTCCCGGCCGGAATTCCGTCACCACACTGGTTCGCACCCGACCCGGCGCTCGTACACGTCGTCGTGCCGTTCGCGTTCACCGTCCAGCCGTGGCTCGTGAGCAGCTGCTTGGCGCTCGCGATGCTGTACGGATACGGGTTCGACTTCGCGTTCGCCGGCGCGAATGGGCTGGCCGGAATGGCCGGCACCGGACCGTACGCCTCGGCGGCCGCGTTCTTGTACAGACCCGAGATCACCGCCGGCTCGTTCTGCAGGTGAGCGAGCGCCTGCCGGACGTACAGCTGCTTGATGATGTCGTTCCAGTGGCCGGTGGTGTCCTTGAAGTTGAATGCCATGTACTCGAAACCGAACGCGGGCAGACCGTACACGTTGAAGCCCTGCCGTTGCAGCGTCGGAACTTGTGGAATGTCCGAGGAGTCGACGAAGCCGACGTCGAGCTTGCCACTGCGCAGGTCGTTGAACTCCGCCGTGATCGACGTGTAGGCGAGCTCGTCGATCTCCGCGATGTGCGGCTTGTTCGGACCGGTGTAGGCCGGGTTCGCCACGAAGTTGGTGGCACCCGTGTTCGCGTTGTACATCGAGATCTTGAACGGACCGTCCACCATCTGCCACAACGGATTCGTCGCATACGACTTCAGGTCCTTGGACTGCGCGACGAAGAAGTCGTAGATCGCCTTCGCGTTGGCCGGGTCGGTGTAGTCGACGGTCGGCCCGCCGGCCTTGGTGATCGCCCAGGCGTGGGCCGGCAGCGGCGTGATCTGGCCGATCTCGCTCAAGAACACCCAGGACGGGTTGTAGACCTTGTCGAACGTGAGCGAGACGGTGTTCTGGTCGACCGCGGTCGCACTCGTCACGTTCTCCGGGAACTGTCCCGGCGTAAAGTTGCCGGAGTTGGACGCGTTCTCCTTGACCGCCGCTCGGTAGAGATCGATGAAGAACAGGACGTCCTGCGCCGTCACGGGCTGGCCATCTGACCACTTGTACTGGCCGTTGAGCTTGATCGTGAACGTCTTGCCGTCAGAACTCTTACTCGGCTCGGCGGCCATGCTGAGCGAGTCGTCGATCGTCGGAGCCGATCCCTTCGGCGCCCAGTAGAGCGGCCGCCAACTCAGGTTCTGGAACTGGCTCACCACGTACACCGACGAGTTCGCGGCCGGCGTGATCGGGAAGATCCAGTTCGGGTCGGCGCCGGGGTTCTCCGCGAAGTTGATGGTCCCGCCGGCCTTCGGGCTGCCCGACTGAGCGGGCAGCGTGCCGTACCCGACGGCTTTGACGTTCTGGTCAACGGCCTTTTTGGACGTTCCACACGCGGCCAGGACCAACAGCCCCGCGGCGGCCAGAAAAACGGCTCGTCTGATCCTGGTGCTCTGTGTTGTCATAATCTGCCACGCACCTCACCCATGAGTCGAGACAGCTCGGTCGCGTTGTCACGGCGCGTACGTGATCGGCGCGACGAGTTGTCGATGGCATCTGCCCGCAATGACGTGGAAGCCCGTCGATGGGTTCAATGTGGATATGTTTCAAGTCGGTAAATACTGAGCTAGTCACGCACCGCGACGGCCTGTGTGACGGCGAGTTACCCGCTGCCACCAGTCTCAGTTACAACGGACGCGCTCGGATCTTGTCCGCATCGCATCGGCGTTCGTCACCTCGCGGGCGAAAGAATCGGACTTCGCCGTCATTGCGATCGCCTGTCCGCGATCATCAAGGCAAGAACCCGGCGATCAGCCAGAGGAGGGTGCCGTGCACGTCGACGCGTCCGCTGACATCGCCGCCGACCCGTTGCAGGTCGAGACCGCGGCGGTCACCGCCGAGACCGAGGGGTACGACGGCATCGGCGTGCCCGAGACCAAGCACGACGTCTTCGGCGCCGTGACACTGGCCGCGCGGGCGACGTCGCGGATCTCGCTGCAGAGTGCCATCGCCGTCGCCTTCGCCCGCAATCCGATGACCGTCGCCGTGCAAGCCAACGACCTGCAGCTGGTCTCCTCGGGTCGGTTCCAGCTCGGCCTCGGCTCGCAGGTCAAGGCACACATCGAGCGCCGGTTCTCGATGCCCTGGAGCCACCCGGCGGCGCGCATGGAGGAGTTCGTATCGGCGGTCCGCGCAATCTGGGCGCGCTGGGCGACCGGTGATCGGCTCGCGTTCCGCGGTCAGTTCTACTCGCACACGTTGCTGACCGACTTCTTCGATCCGGGCCCGAATCCGTACGGCAACCCGCCGCTGCTGCTCGCCGCGGTCGGTGAACGGATGACCGAGGTGGCCGGTCGCGTCGCCGACGGCATGCTCTGCCACAGCTTCACGACCGAGGCGTACCTGCGTGAACGCACCGTGCCGGCCCTGCGGCGCGTACGGCCGTCTCTCGAAGGGTTCACGATGACACTTCCGGCGCTGGTCGTGCTCGGCGCGACCGAGGCGGACCGCCGCCGGGCCGAAGCCGGAGTCCGCGGACAGATCGCCTTCTACGGTTCGACGCCCGCCTACCGGCCGGTCCTCGACCTGCACGGTTGGGGTGACCTGCACGATCGCCTGAACCGGATGTCCCGGCAGAACGCCTGGCGCGACATGGCCGCGGCGATCGACGACGACGTGCTGGGCGCGTTCGCGGTGTCGGGTGACGCGTTCACCGTCGCGATGGCGTTGCGGGACCGCTTCGGCGACATCGTCGACCGGATCTCGCTGTACACGCCGTACCCGGTCGATCCGGTCGAGGTGCGCGAGGTCGCGACACACCTGCGTGCGATGTCACCACCGGAGGCGCCGGCATAGCCGACGCGCACCGCTCAGACCGCGACAGTCAAGCCGGCGTGACCGGCGCCCAGAGGCTCGGCAGGTTCACCACGACGCCTTCCTGACTGCTGCGCGCGATGACGACGATCGCCTCCTCCGCGTCCGGGTTCTCCTCGCGATGTGGGACGTACGGCGGGACGAACACGTAGTCGCCCGGCGCGGTCTCGATGCGCACTTCCGTCGGGCTCTCGGCGTCCGGATCGGCGAAGACGAAGACCGGATGTCCGGCCACGACGTAGATGGCCGTCTCGCACTCGCCGTGATGATGGTCGGCCGACGCAACGTGCGGTGCGACGTGCGTCTGGCCCATCCACACCTTGGTCGAGCCGACGGTGAAGCCGGAGATCGCCTCGCGGCGCGTCATGCCGTCGGTCTGCGTCGTGTCACCGCTCAACTCGCCCGCCCGGACGTGCCGCAGCGGTACGTGCCACTGATCGCCCATCCCACCAGTGTCCCGCACGCCGATTCGACGCTCGCGCGGACCGACGCGTCAGGTCGAGATGTCGGGGTGCGGCAACGTGATGTGCGCAAGCGCCTGGGCATACCGCCGCTGGTAGGACAGTGGCTCCGGGTGATCGCGCTCGAACAGCGCGATGAACAGAGTCAGCGTCAGGAACGGATGGGCGCCCATCTCGAACAGCCGGACATAGTCGTGGTTGTGGAGCGCGTCGCGCTCGGCATCGGTGAACGATGACCAGGTCGTCCGCTCGGCGTCGACTCCGGTGAGATCACTTAAGTATTCGGCCTCCCACCGGGCAACCAGCCCGTACGGGTCGGCCCGGTATGCCTCGACCAGCTCTGGATCCCGGTCGACCGTGTAGAGGAACTTGTTGAGCAGATACTTACTCATGGTGGTCGCCCCTCACGCGTCGAGGTCGGACTGCGGGACACCGTTGGGGTACCACGTGAAGTAGGCCTCCATGGTGTGGAACAGATCAAGGTGGTCCGCGTAGTCGGCCGGCACCCCGCCGGCGATGCCCATCATCAACATGAAGTCCATGAAGCCATGGGTGGCGTTGCCGGGGTCGCCGAGGTTGTCCAGGCTCACGTTCTTCAGTGCGGCGTCGATGTCGCCGCGGGCGATCCAGTCGACGGCTCGCCGATCGAACTCCGGGTCCGGGCCGTGGGGTCCGAACTGGCGCGGTCCGCCGAGCTCGAGGGACAGATGCCCGGTGCCGATCGCCGCCACCCGGATGTCGCGCGGGTACGACTCGATCAGCTCACGCAGCAGCTTCCCGATCTGTACGAACCGCCACGGCTGCGGCATCGGCGGGCAGAACACGTTGGTCAGCAGCGGCACGATCGGCAGGTCGTTCTGCGGTCGTACGGTGATGATCGGGCACGTGATCGAGTGATCGATGCGTAGTTCGTTGGAGAACGCGAAGTCGACGCCGGCATCCAGGCCGGCACGCAGGAGATAGGCCGAGAAGTCCTCATCACCACGCAACAACATGCGCGGCAGACCGAACTCCCGCTCCTCGTTGTAGTAGTTCGCGTCGTAGTACGGCGCCTTGCCGATCAGGAACTGCGGCATGTTGTCCAGGAAGAACTGGTGGAAGTGATCGGCGCCGACCATGACCAGCACATCCGGACGGGCCCGCGTCAACGTCTCCCGGTACGCCTCGACCTTCGCGACCCACTCGTCCGCCTGCGGCAGGCGTTCGCCCTCCGGCGCCTGGCTCGCCCGGTAGTAGAACGGGTGGTGCGTACAGGCGAGCACAGCAGCGAGCGTTGCCATGGGACTCCTCGTTCCGATCGGGCACCGGCGGCTCGGGCACCGCCGGCTCGGCAGCGGCAGCGGACGTACGTCCGGTGGGCGGACACCGCAACGTTTCCACAATGCTGCGGGAGCCGATGCGCTGTCAAGCCTCGGCACTGCTCCGCGCCGGCCGTACCACGGTCTATTGTGCGGGTGGCGGACACATCGTTGCCTCCGGTCGTTTCGGGGCGGCCGGTAGTCGTGCAACGGGCAGCATGTCACGGAAGGGGTAACGGTCGCGATGGCGCGTCGGGGTGAGGGCCCGGATTTTATTGAGGCGTTGGCGCGTGGTCTTGATGTGATTCGGGTGTTCGGTGCTGATCGTCCGCGGATGTCGTTGGCGGAGGTGGCGGGGGCGGCGGGTTTGGCGCGTCCGACGGCGCGGCGGATTTTGTTGACGTTGGTCGAGTTGGGGTATGTGCGGGGTGAGCCGGGTGGGGGGTTTGGGTTGACGCCGCGGGTGTTGGATTTGGGTATGGCGTATGTGGGTGCGTTGGGGTTGTGGGATATTGCGCGGCCGCATATGCGGGATTTGGTGGGTCGTACGGGTGAGTCGTCGTCGATGACGCAGTTGGATGGCTCGGACATTGTGTATGTGGCGCGGGTGGCGGTGCCGAAGATTATTGCGTTGCGGGTGGAGGTGGGTACGCGGTTTCCGGTGGTGCCGACCTCGCAGGGCAAGGTGTTGTTGGCGGCGTTGGATCGTGCTGAGGTGTCGCGGGTGTTGGCGGTGCCGAGTCGGTCGGGGATTACGCCGCATGTGTCGTATGGGCGTGCGGAGTTGGATGCGATTTTGCGGGATGTGCGGGCCAAGGGGTGGGCGTTGGCCGATGATGAGTTGGCTCGGGGGATCCGGTCGGTGGCGGTGCCGGTGCGGGATGGGTCTGGTGTGGTGCGGGCGGCGATGAATGTGACGGTGCATTCGGCCGAGACGAGTGTCAAGACGTTGGTGGAGCAGCATCTACCGGCCCTGGTCCGGGCGGCCAGCGCGATCAGCGCCGACTGGGCCATCTGGCAGTCCCGGCCGCACGACGAGGTGGGATCGTCGCGCCTCGCGCCGATCGCCGGCTACTGACAGCGTCAGGGTGCCGGCATTCAGCGCCGCCGTCATGGGATCCGGTTCGGAGCGAGTGACGATCGTCGCGTTCCTTGACAGTTCGCACGTGTGCCGCGAACGATGGCAGGGGCGGACAGGTGTCCGCTGGGCGGTCGGTGGGGGGTGGGTTGATGACGGGTGATCACGCACGGCCGCTGGACGGGATCGTCGTCGCCGACTTCTCCCGGGTGCTCGCCGGCCCGTACGCGACGATGTTGCTGGCGGATCTGGGTGCTGATGTGATCAAGGTGGAGTCGCCGGCGGGTGACGACACCCGGACGTGGATGCCGCCGACCCGGGATGGCGTAGCGACCTACTACCTGGCGATCAACCGGAACAAACGCTCGATCGTGCTCGATCTGGGTGACCGGGACGATCTGGCGGTGGCGCATGATCTCTCGGCGCGGGCCGATGTGTTCATCGAAAACTTCCGACCGGGTGGGTTGACCAAGTTCGGCCTGGATTACGACACCGTCCGAGGGCGTAATGAGGCGGTGGTGTACTGCTCGATCAGCGGGTTCGGGCCGGGGGCGGGGGCCAACCTGCCCGGCTATGACCTGCTGGTGCAGGGTGTGTCGGGCTTGATGAGTCTGACCGGGTCACCGGATGGGCCACCGTTCCGGTCCGGCATTTCGGTATTCGATGTGATGACCGGCCTGCATTCGGCGTTGGGGATCGTGGCGGCGTTGCATCATCGGGCCCGTACCGGGGTGGGGCAGCGGATCGAGACGAACCTGCTCTCGTCGGCCCTGTCGGCGTTGGTGAACCAGACCTCGGCCTATGTGGCCGGCGGGGTCGTACCGCACCGGATGGGTAACGCGCACCTCAGCCTGTACCCGTACGAGCCGATGCCCACCGGCGACGGCGAGCTGATCATCTGTGCCGGTAACAACAAACAGTTCCGGCTCCTCTGCGACGCATTGGATGTGCCCGAGCTGGCCGACGACCCGCGCTTCGCCCGGGTCGTGGATCGTAACGATCACCGGGATGAGTTGCGGCCGCTGCTGGAGGCGCGGTTGGCGACTCGCACGGCGCAGGACTGGTTCGACATCCTGGTCGCGGTCGGGGTGCCCTGCGGACCGATCAACACGATCGACGCCGGTATTGCCCTGGCCGACCGGCTCGGCCTAGCGCCCGCAGTCACCGCCGACGGCGATCCCGACGGCGTGCCCACGGTACGGAACCCGATCAGCTTCTCCGCCACCCCGGTCCAATACACCCTGCCCCCACCCACCCTCGACGCCCACGCCGACCAGATCCGCGCCTGGCTCGGCCACCCACCCAAACACGCAACCGCCGGCGCGCCGGCGGACAAGCCCGCCACCGGTCATCCAACCACCGGCCATCCGGACAACGGTGGCGTGTCACCCGACCAGCCGCCCGGCGAAGGAACCACCGCATGACCACACCCGACCAGCCCGAAGAGACCACTCCACCAGCACCGGCATCCAGCACGACGGTGCCGCCGGTATCCGGCCAGCCGTCGTCGATGCCGGTGTTCCCGACGTCGTTGGGCACCTCGACCGAGGACACGATCACCCTGCTCGGCCGCGACCTCGCCACCGACCTCATCGGCCAGGTCAGCTTCGGCCAGCTGGCCTACACGCTGATGACGCTGCGCGAGCCCACGCCCGGCCAACTCCGCCTGTTCGAGGCCGTCCTCGTCGCGCTGGCCGATCACGGATTCACCCCGACCGCGATCGCCGCCCGTATGACCTACTACAGCGCCCCCGACGCCCTCCAAGGTGCCCTCGCGGCCGGGCTCCTCGGCGGCGGCTCCCGATTCCTCGGCGTCACCGAAGACACCGGTCGATTCCTGGCGGACGTGATCGTTGCCGTCGACGGGCCGCTCCCCGACACCGACGCCGGCTGGGACGCCGTCGCCCTCGACGCCGTCCGCCGGCAGCGCGCCGCGGGACGGTTCGTTCCCGGCCTCGGTCACCCCGTGCACAAACACGGCGACCCCCGCGTACCCGTCATCCAACGCATCGCGCGCGACGAAGGCATCACCGGCCCACACCTGGCGCTCTTCGCGGCGATCGGCCGCGTGCACGGCCAGATCCTCGGCCGCACGCTGCCCCTCAACGGCGCCGGCATCTGCGGCGCAGCCCTCGCCGACCTCGGCCTACCTACCGAACTCCTACGCGGCGTCGCATTGTTGGCCCGCTGCGCCGGCCTCCTCGGCCAACTCGCCGAAGAACTCCGAACCCCCATCAGCGAAAAGGTGTACATGCTCGTCGACCGCAACGCCGAATACGTGCCACCAAACCTTTAGCCCGGGTTGCCGGAGGTGTCGCTCGACGTGCGCGGGTGGTCGGCGGGGCGTGCGAAGTGCATCGCCGGATGCGTACGGGCGTCGTCGGGATGCAGCCAAACCGGCCCGCTTCCGTTGTCCAGCAACACTCCCCGACGTGGCGGTGCGGTCGAGCCGGTCAAGGCCAGGAGGTCCGGACGCGTGAGGCTCCGGTATCGGTGCAGCGCGACGTCAACGTCGACGAGCGGCGCGTCGTCCGGCGGGGCACCGCCGACCTGAACCACGGCGGCCAGATAGTCGGTGAGCGGGCGCCAACCCGGCACGACACGTCGGCCGAGCGGTCCGGCAAAGACGACCGTCGGCAACGCATAGCGTGCACCGGCGTCGGTCGACTTCGGTCGGCCGCCGTGCGGCCCGTGGTCATCGACGTCGTACGCCTCCGGGACCGGCGTCCGGGTCTCGGCGGCATCGCGCGCGACCACCGCCGCGACGGCGCCGGAGGCCGCCTCTTCGACGAGCCGTTCCGCGTCGACGCCGGGCACGGACGCGACGGCGGCGATGGCACGGCCGGGCGTGTCCGGTGGAGTGCCGAGGAGAAACATGTGCTCCCGCAGGCGGCGTACGACGCGCTCGGCGACGTCGCGGCCCTGGGACCGCGCCGCCACCGCGATGACGACGGCCGGACGGCTGGTGCGTGCAACACGTTCGAGGACAGCCGGGTAGGGGGCGCCCGTGTGCGTGGCGATGTCCTGGAGATGGCGTTGATACCACGCGGTTTCCGCCGCCACGTCCGACGGCCGGTCGTCGGACTCGGCGAACAGCAGACCGAACGCCTGGCGCCAGGAGACCGACGGACCCAGCAGGTAGCGGAGTCGGCGGAACGTCGGCTCGGATCCCCATGCCCACGGACACAACGGATCCGTGTACTCGACGGCGCTCACGTCGGCGACGATCGCCGGACGCGCGTCGGCGCCGGCCGCGTTCACCGTCACGAAGTCTCCTCGATCGTCCACGGGCGAACGCCACGGCCGCGTTGCGGTCCGGCCGCCACCGTGGTCGCGACACGGCGTCGCACCGCGATTGATTGTCGCGGGAGCGCCTGTGAAATCGCCAACTCACCGTCGACGACGCTGACCGGGTAGCCGGCGCCGCTCAATTCGCCGGAAGCGACTCCACCCATGCGCCGACCGTCGTCACGTCGGCCTGGCGGACGAATACCTTCTCGGTCAGGACCCGGTGCACCTCGGGATCGGCGTCGGCGCAGGCGTCGGCCAGCACCACCAGACCGAAGTCCAGATCGGCCGCCTCACGAAGCGTCGACAGCACGACACCGGATGTGGCGATGCCGGTGAGGACGAGCGTGTCGATCCGCTGGCCGCGCAGCACCACCGCGAGGTCGCTGCCGGCGAACGCGCTGACCCGCTTCTTCACGACGACGACCTCACCCGGCCGCGGCGCGACGCGCGGGTGGATCTGGGTTGCCTCGTCGGCTTCGCCCATACCGCCACGACCGGTGAGCGCGCTGAACGACTTATTCGACGCGGCGACTTCCGGATAGCCCGCCCGGAACGCGACGCGCACGTAGATCACCGGTACGGCGGCCCGGCGCGCCCCGTCGATTGCGTGGACCAATCGGGCCAGCAATTCTTCGTCGTCGCCGATGCGAGCCACGATCGCGTTCTGGACGTCCATAACGAGGAGAGCCTGAGTCATGAACGCCATTGTTTCGGATGCCCCGATGCCGGCGAGACGCCGCCTCACGCGTCCGCGCTCGGCATCACGCGATGTAAGCGAGCGCCCGTGTTGTGTGTGCGTCGGCGATCTCGCGCATGAACGCCGCGTCGTGGAAATCGTCGACGGTCGCGATCCGCAGCGGTCCGGCCACCAGCGACAGGTGCTGCGCAAGCTGGTAGAACCGCATGCGGTCGGGATCGAGGTCGTCGGCGGCGAGCACCGCGTAGTTCTCCCGAAACCGGATCTTGAGGAAGACGTACTCCCATTCGATGTCGAAGTGGGCCAGCCCTTCGATGTCGATCAGCAACGGCGCGCCGGTCTCGTCCAGCATCACGTGATCGGCTCCCAGCTCACCGTGGACCAGGCCATATCCGCTGCGCGGGCGTACGGCATCGGCCAGGTCACGGAGTTTCGCCTCGATCGCGTCGCGGGCGGCGTCGAGGCGTGGCTCGTAACCCGCCGCCTCGGCCAGGTGCCCGAGCGAGCGACGCAAAATCACCTCGGACGCCGGGCGATCGGCCTCCCCGTTGCCGGCATCGACGACCGCGACCTTGCCGAAGCTCGTCGAGATGTCATGACGCATCGCGGTGAGCGCCTCGCGCAGCATCGCGATCGGGCGATCCGCCGCCCCGCGATCACGCTCGATGAGGTCTTCCAGCTTGCCGCCCCGTACGTCCTCGACCAGCGCGAGATCAGCCGGATACAGCGTGTGGCTGCGATCGATGACGTGCGCAACCGGTGTTCCAACGCCGATCGCGACCAGCCGCTGGTAGGCCGCCTCGAAGAGGTCGAGGCCGGTCGCGTCGATGAACGGATCCCCGGGATCGGATGGCGGCGGGGTCGGCCAGAAGTTCTCGTCCGGATGCCATACGTAGAGCGCGATTGTTGCCCCGTCATCGAACGTGAGCCGGTAGACGCCTTTCTTGCTGCCGCTGGTGAACCGTTCGATGTCGACGACCCGCCGGTCCGATCCCATGTGCGCCCGGACGAGATCGGTGAGGTCGTCGGGTGTCACGAACTTGCGTGTCGATGTCACGGCCGGCTCCCACGGGTCGGTTGGATCGGGCCGGCCGACGTTACGGAGCGTCCGGTGTGTCCACAACCGGATAATCGACGAGGGCCAGACTGCGCCGCCACAATTCCGTGCGGGCCGCCACGACATATGCCTGCGGGTTGGCCCGCGTCTCACGCGTACGGTCGAAGAACCGGCCGGTGACGACCGACAGGTCGGGGTCGGACACCAGTCGCCGGGTCGAGATGACCCCGGTGTCGAGCGCGTCGACGCTGTATCCGAGCTCCCGCAGCACCATCTTCGTCGGCATGTACGTCGCCGGGTGCAAGCTATTGACGGTGACCTCGTCGGCCGGCACCCGACCGGCGAGCTCGAAGCCCGACATGATCTGGGCGAGCTTGCTCTGCCCGTACGCCCGGCTGCCCGAGTAGTCGCGTTCGAGCATGAGGTCGTCGAAGTCGAGCGGCGCTTGGCCGATCGACGCGACGTTGACGATCCGGGCCGGTGCCTCGCCGGCGGAGCCGGTCCGGCGCAGCAACCCGAGCAGTTCCAACGTCAGCAGGAAGCCGGCCAGATAGTTCACGGCGAACCGAAGTTCGTACCCGTCGGCGCTCGTACTCCGCTCCCGTCCGTCCGGCTCGCCGGAGCCGATGCCGGCGTTGCTGACGAACACGTCGAGCCGATCGGTCGCCCGGCGCACCTCGTCGGCGAGCCCTCGCACCTGGTCGAGATCGGCGAGGTCGGCCAGGACGGTCGCCGGCCGCGTGCCACCATGCGTGGCGGCGACACGGTCCGCGACGTCCGCGAGCCGAGCGGCGTCGCGTCCGTGCAGAATCAACCGCGCACCGTCGGCGGCAAGCCGGTCGGTTAGCGCGCGACCGAGTCCGTCGGTCGCGCCGGTGATAAAGATCGTCCGTTCGACGGTCATGGCGCCGTCCTCACTCTCGCTGTCCGCAACACTATGTCGGCCGCGGTCGACGCTGTCAGCGGTTCGGGAAGTTCGCAGTGTCCGTGGGCGCGGTTCACCGATCGTTGCGATGGGGCGATAGTCGGATGCGCGCGCGGGCAATTTCGATCATGCTGTCCGCGTGCGCAGCCCGACGCAGCGAGACGTGGATCGCGAGTACGTGCTGGCCGCGGCCGCGACCGCATTCGGCGAGAGCGCAAAGGTTGTCCACGCCGAACCGTTCACGGGCGGAAGCTTCGGCAGTGTCTGGCGCGTCGATCTGGCCGATCGCGGACCGGTCGTCCTGAAGATCAGCGCCACCCCCGACGCCGGCCTGCTCACGTACGAGCGCCGCATGCTGGCCGAGGAGGCCAACTACCTGCGCACGGCCGCGTCCGGCGCACCCGAGCTGCCGATCGCGCGGGTCCTCCACGAGTCCGAGGACTGGCTGTTCATGACGTTCCTGCCGGGCACTCCCCTGCCGTCGCTGCCGGCCGGCACCGACACTACGTCGGTACGGGAGGAGTGCGGTGCCGCGATCGCCCGCCTTCACCGGGTCACCGGCGACCGGTTCGGCTACCCGGGTGACCGGCCGAGCGCGGCCAACTGGCCGGACGCGTTCGCGGCCATGGTCGACGCGATCTTGCACGACGCGATCGTCTGGTCCGTAACGCTCCCCGTGCCGCCCGAACGGGTTCGTGCGGTCGTGCAGGCCCATCGGGCGATCCTCGCGGTCGTGACCCGGCCGGCGTTCGTCCACTTCGATCTCTGGGACGGCAACGTGCTCGCCACCGGCAACGGGCTCGCCACCGGCAACGGGCTCGCCACCGGCAACGGGCTCGCCAGCGTCAACGGGCTCGCTAGCGTCAGCGGCGACCTTCGCGTCGACCGCGAACGGGACAGCGGCGGGGTCCGTCTGTCCGGCCTCGTCGATGGCGAGCGCTATCTGTTCGGCGACCCGCTCGTCGACTTCGCCTCCCCGGCGCTCTTCGCCGACGTACTCGATCCGCCCGGACATCCGTTCCTGCGTGGATATCGCGGCGTGACGCCGCTTGTCATCGACGACTGCGTACGTCGTCGGGTCTGGCTCTACCAGCTGTACCTCTATCTGATCATGATCGTGGAGTACCCCAGCCGGGGAATGACGCCCGCGGCCGATCCGGCGCGCTGGGCGTTGCTCGGCCGGCTGGTCACGGATCTTGTCGACCGCCTGACCGGCGGCGCGGCCGATCCGGGAGAATAGATGGGCCGGGACAATAGACGTGGCGGGTCGACGCACGGGACGGCCGACACGCGCGAAGGGAGCACAGGGATCGTGACGGAGGCGACCGAGGCCGATTGGGTCTCGCGGCTAGCGGACGAGGTCATCGCGGAGGCGACGCGGCGGGCGCCCGGTAAGACGATCGTCTGCGCCTCCGGGCTCAGCCCCTCCGGCCCGATCCACCTCGGCAACCTGCGCGAGGTGATGACGCCGCATCTGGTCGCCGACGAGATCAAGCGACGCGGTGTTCCGTGCGAGCACATCCTGTCGTGGGACGACTTCGACCGCTACCGGCGCGTCCCGGCCGGCATCGAGGAGGCCTGGTCCGAACACATCGGCAAGCCGCTGTCGCGAGTGCCGGCGCCGCCGGGCAGCCCGCACGCGAACTGGGCCGAACACTTCAAGGCGCCGTTGATCGCCGCGATGGCCGATCTCGGCATCGAATACCGGGGCATCAGCCAGACCGAGATGTACACCTCCGGGGCGTACGTCGACCAAGTGCTGCTCGCCATGCGCGAGCGAGCGACGATCGACGCGATCCTCGATCGCTACCGAACGAAGGGCCGCCCACCCGGCGCGACCGCCGGCGGGCAACGCCAGCGCGGCCAGCAGAACCAGAAGCTGGACGCCGATGATGCCGCCGCGGCCGAGGCCGCTGCCGAGGGTTCCGGTGCCGCCGCCGAGGACGACGGCACCGCGGCCACCGGATACTTCCCGTACAAGCCGTACTGCGACACCTGCGGTCGCGACACGACGACCGTGACCGCGTACGACGACGCGACGACCGAGCTGACCTACACGTGCGCGTACGGTCACGGCGGCACGTTCCTGCTGCGTGAGCACCGTAACGGCAAGCTGGTCTGGAAGGTCGACTGGCCGATGCGCTGGGCGTACGAGGACGTGGACTTCGAGCCCAGCGGCGTCGACCACTCGTCACCGGGCTCGTCCTTCCAGGTCGGCGGTCAGATCGTCGGGCCCGTCTTCGGCGGCGTGCAACCGATCGGCCCGATGTACGCCTTCGTCGGCATCGCCGGCATGGCGAAGATGTCCAGCTCACGCGGCGGCGTACCGATTCCGGCCGAAGCGCTGGAGATCATGGAGGCACCGCTGCTGCGCTGGCTCTACGCCCGGCGCCGGCCGAACCAGGCGTTCAAGATCGCATTCGATCAGGAGATCCAGCGCACCTACGACGAGTGGGACGCGCTCGGCGCGAAGGTGACCGCCGGAACGGCGACCCCGGCCGACGTCGCCGCGCACATGCGCGCCGTCGGGACGGCGACCCGGCTCCTGCCCTCGACGCCGCGCCCGGTGTCGTACCGCACGCTCGCGTCGATCGTCGATGTGACGACGGGCGATCCGGAGCAGACGCTGCGCATCCTGTCCGACCTGGATCCGGACAACCCGATCACGTCGCTCGACGAGACCCGGCCGCGCCTCGACAAGGCCGAGCGGTGGATCACCACGCAGGTGCCGCCCGAGCTGCGCACCCGCGTCCGCGACGAGCCCGACATCGAGCTGCTCGCCGCCCTCGACGACGCCCAGCGCAGTTCCCTGGCGATGCTGCTCGACGGGCTCGACGAACACTGGTCACTCGGTGGCCTGACCACACTGGTGTACGGAGTTCCCAAGCGTCAGCTGGGGCTCCCGATGGACACGAAGCCGACGAACGAGTTGAAGGTCGCGCAGCGGACGTTCTTCGCGCTGCTCTACCGGCTGCTGGTCGGCCGGGACACCGGACCACGGTTGCCGACGCTGTTGCTCGCGATCGGCGCGCCGCGGGTCCGCAAACTCCTCGGGGCCTGAGCGCGGCGCCACTCGCATTACCTGCTAGCTGGGACTCGTAACCTGTCCGCAACGGACGGGCCGTAATGTCAGGCCATGGCGGACCTGTTCGAGGACTACCGTCCCGGTCCGGGGTGGGACGAGATGTTCGGCGACGCCGGCTTACCGCGGGCGGCGTACGAGACGCTGCACGCCGCGCTCCGGCCGCTCGCCGGATCGGATCTGCAGTTGCGCGCCGGCGTGCTCGCCCGCGCATTTCTGGATCAGGGCATCACGTTCGCGCTCAAGGGTGTCGAGCGGCCGTTCCCGATGGACATCGTGCCGCGCATCATCACGGCCGCGCAGTGGCGCCACGTCGAGGCCGGTGTCGCGCAACGGGTTCGCGCGCTGGAGGCATTCCTGGCCGACGTGTACGGGCCGGGCGAAGCGCTCGCCGACGGCATCGTGCCACGTCGCATCGTGGTCACGAGTGCGCACTTCATCCGCGAGGCGGCCGGCGTCACTCCGGCCAACGGCGTACGCGTGACGGTGGCGGGTGTCGACCTGATCCGCGACGAGCGCGGCGACTTCCGGGTGCTGGAGGACAACGTACGCACCCCGTCCGGCGTCAGCTACGTGATGGAGAACCGTCGGTTCATGACCACCGTGCTGCCCGAAGTGTTCGCGTCCACCCGGATCCGGGCGGTCGACGGCTATCCGTCGATGCTGCTGCGGGCGCTACGGGCGGCGGCACCGGCCGGCGTTGACGAGCCGACCGTCGTCGTGCTGACCCCGGGCGTGCACAATTCGGCGTACTTCGAGCACGCCCTGCTCGCGCGCGAGATGGGCGTCGAACTGGTCGAGGGTCGCGATCTCGTCTGCGCCGGCAACGAGGTCGCCATGCGGACGACCGCCGGCGAGCAGCGGGTCGACGTCATCTATCGACGGATCGACGACGACTTCCTGGATCCCGTACATTTCCGGACCGACTCGATGGTCGGCTGCGCCGGACTGCTGAACGCCGCCCGCGCCGGCAATGTCACGATCGCGAACGCCGTCGGCAACGGCGTCGCGGACGACAAGCTGCTCTACACCTACGTCCCGGACCTGATCCGCTACTACCTCGGCGAGACGCCGTTGCTGCCGAACGTCGAGACCTACCGGCTGGACGATGCGGACGCGCTTGCGTACGTGCTCGACCATCTCGACGAACTGGTCGTCAAGCCGGTCGACGGATCGGGTGGCGCCGGCATCGTCATCGGTTCGCAGGCGAGCGACGAGGAGTTGGCCGACGTCCGGGAACGGCTGTCGCTCGATCCGCGTGGGTTCATCGCGCAGCGCGAGGTGAAGCTGTCCATGGTGCCGACGTTGATCGGCGACCGGCTCCGCCCGCGCCACGTCGACCTGCGGCCGTTCGCGGTCAACGACGGCGAGCGGGTTTACGTGCTGCCGGGCGGCCTGACCCGCGTCGCCCTGCCGGAGGGCGCCCTCGTCGTCAACTCCAGCCAGGGCGGCGGTTCGAAGGACACCTGGGTGCTACTCACGGCGGCCGAGCCCGGCGAGGACGCGCAGGCGATCGACGACGATTTCATCGATATCCCGGCCGATTCGGTGCCGTCGCCGCGCATGCCCGATCTCGGCCCGGACGCCGGCGCCGTGGCCGCCCAACAGCAACAACAGCAACAACAGCGGGTACGAACCGCCGCCGGCCCCCGGACCGGAGGCGCGCCATGCTGAGCCGCATCGCCGAATCGCTCTACTGGATCGGCCGCTACGTCGAACGGGCCGAAGACACGTCACGCATTCTCGACGTACACCTGCAGCGGATGTTGCAGGATCCGTGGACCGACGAGGAGCGCGCGTGCCGTTCCCTGCTCGGGGTGATGGGCGTGCCGACGACGGACGACTCCCGCGCGAGCCTGCCCGGCGTGATCGAGCGCCTCGGCCTGAGTGGGGACAGCCCGACGTCGGTGTTCGGCGCGCTCGCCGCCGCGCGCGAGAACGCGAGGGGCGCGCGGGAGACCGTACCGGCGGATATGTTCGAGACCCTGAACACGACGTGGCTCGGCCTCGCGACGGCGCGCGAGCGCATCGACGAGCGTGGGGTTCATGCGTTCTTTCGATGGGTACGGGACCGGTGCTCGGTGCTCGGCGGCGTGGCCGACGCGACGATGAGCCGCGACGAAGGCTGGCTGTTCCTGGTGCTCGGCCGCAGTATCGAGCGCGTCGACATGACCGCCCGGCTGCTGTCCACCCATCGCAAGGCCGGTGGCACGATCCCGAGCTGGCTCATGCTGCTGCGGGCGTGCGGCGCGTGGGAGCCCTATCTGCGTACCTATCGCGGCGCGCACGGCGACCGGCACGCCGCCGAGTTCCTCTTGCTGGACCGCCTCTTCCCGCGGTCGGTGCTGGCCGCGATGGTGACGGCGGAGGACTGCCTCGGCGAACTCGAGTCGACGCTCGGCATCAGCCGGACCGCGCGGGTCGGCATGGGTACGGACGCCCAGCGCCTGCTCGGGCGGGCCCGTACGGATCTGGCCTACCGCTCGCCGGAAGAGTTGCTGGTCGACCTCGGACCGGTGCTCGGCCGGCTGGAGCAGACGTGTTCGCGGGTCAACGAGGCCGTCTCCGTGCGCTACTTCCGCCAGACCGCGGCCGTCGCCTGGCAAGTCGACATGGTCGCGTGAAGTGAGGAGGCCTTGATGGGATGGCGGCTGCAGATCAGTCACCGGACCGGCTTCACGTACGCCGGACCGGTCGCGTCGTCGTACAACGAGGCGCGGATGACGCCGTGTACCGACAGCCATCAGAACGTGCTGGACAGTCGGGTCACCGTCCGGCCGTACGTCCGGACATTCACGTACCGCGACTACTGGGACACGCTCGTCACCGTCTTCGACGTACATGCGCCGCACGAGACGCTCGACGTCCTCGCCGACGCGCTCGTGGAGACGTCGCCGGCCAGCGAGTTCGGCGACGGCCTGTCCTGGGCCGAGCTGACTGCGCCACAAGTCACCGAACGCTGGCCGGAGGTCATGCTGCCGACGCCGCGCACCGCGCTCGACGAGGAGCTGACCGCGCTCGCGGCCGATCTTCGGGGCGCGCAGCCAACTCCGGCGGCGGCCGCATCGGCCGTGTGCGACATTGTCCACGAAAAGATCGAATACGTGCCGGGCAGCACCGGCGTACAGACCGACGCCGTACAGGTGTGGCGTCAGCGCAAGGGTGTCTGCCAGGACATCTCGCACCTGTCGATCGGACTGTTGCGGGCCCTCGGGCTGCCCGCCCGGTACGTATCCGGATATCTCTACCCGACCGAGGACGCCGAACTCGGCGACGCGGTGATCGGACAATCGCACGCCTGGGTCGAGTGGTTCGACGGCGGCTGGCGCGCGTTCGACCCGACAAACGGCATCCCGATCGGCGAACGACACGTCATGGTCGGCCATGGTCGCGACTACGCCGACGTACCCCCGTTGAAGGGGCTCTACGCCGGCCCGGCGAATACCGGCCAGACCGTCGCGGTCACACTGACGCGCGTGCGCTGACCGCTCCGGCACCGCGGGAGCGAGAAATCCGGTGGTCTGCGGTTGAATTGGGTCATGGATCTGCCTCACCCGCCCGAGATCGTTGACCGCGACGACGAGTCCTATGTGGGGATGCGCCGCACGATCACGATGGACGGCTTCGCCGAACTCGCCGCCCGGATCCCGGAGCTGTTCACCTGGCTGGCCGGCAAGGGCATCGACGCGGCCGGGGCGCCGTTCTTCCGGCTCAACGTCATCGACATGGAGCGACAGCTCGAGTGCGAGACCGGGATCCCGGTCGCCGAACCGCCGTTCGACAAGGCTGTGTCCGACCAGACCGTGGTCTTCGTCGGCGTCCTGCCGGCCGGACGCTACGTGAGCTACCTCCACACCGGTCATCCGGCCGATCTGGTCGACGTGACCGCGGCCGTGCTGGCCTGGGCCGAAGATCACCGGCTCACCTGGGATATGACACCGTCGCCGGACGGCGATCGGTGGGGCTGCCGGCTGATCGTCAACCTGTCCGACCCCGACAAGGAGACGGACATGTCACGTTGGCAGACCGCGTTGCTGTTCCGGCTCGCGGACTAGTCGCGGCCGTAGCGCTCCGGCGGCGGTACGGCATCCAAACGCACGGAACCCCGGTGGCCGGATCGACCGGCCACCGGGGTTCCGGTGTGTCGCACCGGGCTCACACCCGGGTCGAGCAGTGGTTGAGTGCTACTTCACCGCGCCCGTTGCCGGGTCGAGGATCAGTGGCGTCGTGTTCGGCTTGTGCTTGAAGTCGAGCATGCCGGCGATCGAGTTCGAGCTCTTGTCGAACGAGCTGTCACCGATGCGTCCGGTGAACCAGTTGTCCTCGATGAACCTCAGCACGGAGGTCTGCTCGGTGAACGTGTGGTCCACGTAGTTCTGCTTGCTGTACGGGCTGATGACCAGCATCGGCTGCCGCGGTCCGGGTGAGCAGCGGTCCTCGTACCCACCGAGGATCGGAGCGTCACCACACAGTGCTGCCTGGTCAACCGACGCGTCGGTCGACCCGTTCTTGATCGACGGAGTGACGTGGTCGTACCAGCCGTCGGAGTCGTCGTAGGCGATGACGACCGCCGTCGACGACCAGTCCTTGGACTTCTGCAGCTCGTTGATCGTGTTCACGATGAACGTCTGCTCATCCAACGGATCCGAGTAGCCAGCGTGGCCATCCTGATATTCCGGTGCCTTGAGGAAGCTCACCGCCGGGATGTTGTTCGCCGCAACGGCCGCGTCGAAGTCGCTCGTGTCGTACTCGTGGTTGGCCTGGTCGGTCTGGCCAATCGACGCAACCGACGACGGCGGCAGGTGGTGCGGGTTCGACGTCGACAGGTAGTACTCGAACGGGTTGTGGTGCGGGCTGTAATCGGTGGCCGGGATGCCGCCGATGTTGTTGTGCGACGCGCCGCAGACCGCGAAGCCGCTCGGGCTGTTCGCCGCCGTGACGGTCGGCTTGAAGCCGCCCTGGAACCAGCCCCACGTGACGCCCTGCCGGTTGAGCAGGTCGCCGATGTTCGTACCCTCCATCGCGCCGAGGTTGCTCGTCGACGTGTGGTTGTTGTCCGAACAGTCGTCCCACGCCGGGTCGAAGTCACCGATGTCGGTGCCGACGCCGGCGCCGTTCGCTGACTGCGTGATGTTCGGCGCCGAGGTGACCGTGTGCGTCACCGAGTTGACCGCGACCACCCCGTGCGTCTGGCCCGAGACCAGGTTGATCGCGCCGGGCGTCGACGGGCCGAACACGTTGCTGTACGAGTTGTCGCTCATCGCGTAGTTCTGTGCGTAGTTCCACAGACCGGTGACGGTGTTGCCGTCGTAGTAGTCCATGACGAGACCAGGCTGGCCGAAGAGGATCGGCTGGCCGGTGCACTTGTCGGTCTCGGTGAACTGGACGAACTGGTCGGCCTTTCCGCCGTCGTACGCCTTCTGCTCGGCCGCGTACCCGTGGTTCTGGTCGCAGGTCAGCGCCTGCGACGGGCTCAACCGGGTCGGGTTGAACATGTTCGGGTTCTTGGTCAGCAGATCCGGCGAGAGCCCGTCGACGGCCGGCGTGTTCTTCTTGGCCGTGAACGGCGTGCCGTCGGCGTTGGTGGCGTTCGGGTACGTGCCGAAGTAGTGGTCGAACGAGATGTTCTCGTCGAAGATGACCACCAGGTGCTTGATCGGCGTCGCCGTCACGACCGGGCCCTTGTGCTTCGCCGGGGAATCCGACTTGTTGCCCGCCCACACCGGGCCGGTCCCCGCGATGAGTGCCAACGCCGCGCCGCCCACGACGAGCGCCGTGATGCGAGACGTCTTGTTCCACGTACTGGGCCTGATGCCCACTATTCGCCTCCTCCTGAAGTGCGACATTGCACTACGCAATGTCGCGGAGGCGGCAGGCACGGCGACGGCCGTGACGCGAAGGAGTGCCGAACGTTAAGTGAATCGATGGTGACGTGGCCCTGTGAACCCAGCGACAACGGCGCCGCGCCGCATCGCTTTGGTGAACGGCGGGTTGCCGGAGCGCCGCCGTCAGTTTCACCGGTCGAACGATGAGTGACCATTGTGGACCGACGGTGCTGTGCCGGGGCGTCAGGCGAGCATCGAGCGGCCGAAGAAGTCCTTGTCGTCGCGCACGCCCGGCAGCGCCAGGAAGTAGCCGCCGCCGACCGGCTGGATGTAGTCGACCAGCGGCTCGCCCTCGAGGCGTTTCTGGATCGTCGCGAATTGCCGGGCGATGCTCTGCTGGTAGGCCACGAACAACAGGCCCATGTCGAGATCGCCGACCGCGTCCATGCCGTTGTCGAAGTTGTACGGTCGGCGCAGGATCCGGCTCGCCTCGCTCTGTTGCGTGCGCGGGTTCGCCAGCCGGATGTGGCTCGTTAACGGGGTCGCCGCTCCGACCGGGTCGGCCGGAAAGTTCGGCTTATCCATCTCGGCATTGCCGTCCATCGGCGCGCCGGTGTCGCGCCGCCGACCGATCAGGTTCTCCTGTTCGGTGATCCCGATCCGGTCCCAGAACTCGATGAGCATGCGGATCTTCCGGATCACCTGGTAGCTGCCGCCGGCGATCCACGGCTGCTCGGCGTCCGATTCGATCCAGACCTGCCGGTTCATCAGGGCATTGTCGGTCTTGTCAAGGTTGGCCGTACCGTCCTTGAACCCCAACAGGTTGCGCGGCGTGCCGGACGGGCGTGGCGGTGACTGGAAACCGTCGACCCGCCACCGCACCGAGAACGCGCCGCGCAGGTATTTCGCGATATCGCGTACGGCGTGGCCGACCGTGTCCCGATTCTCGGCGCAGACTTGCAGGCTGAGGTCGCCGTGCGTGAGGTCCGGGTCGAGGTGATCGTCCGGGAATGTTGGCATCGCGGTCAGCTCGGCCGGCCGCTTGCCGGCAAGTCCGAAGCGCCCGTCGAACAACGACGCGCCGACGCCGACCGTGATCGTCAGGTTGTCCGGCACGACGACCGGGCCGAGCACACCCGAGTCGGTCGGTGGCGCGGCGATGCCCGGGTCGGGTGGCGTGCCGCCGCGCGTGAGGAACCGGGCCCGGTCGGTGAGCGTACGGAGCAGCTCCTCGAGGCCGGCGCGGTCGGCCGCCTCGACGTCGAGCGAGAGTACGGACGCGTGCAGCTGCAACGGCGTCGTGATGCCGGCCTGCCGTACGCCGTGGAACGGCACGGCCGAGGTCGGGCTCGTTGCCACGTCGGCCGCCGCGGCCGGTGTGCCGGTGACGGCGACCGCGATGCCGGCACCGGTCGCGGCGCCGGCCACACCGGCCACACCGGCGCCGAGCGCGCCGCGGAGGAAGGAGCGTCGATCAGTCATTGGGTCCGCCGTACGTCACCGATGGCGGCGATCGGCGCAAGGGCTTCCAGAAGCCCGCCCGCCGCCGCGTCGATCCGTTGCCGGTCGGCAACGGGCAGTGCGGCCACCGGCGTCCAACCGCCGCCCGGCCGCTGCGCCGCCGCGAGGGCGGTGCGAAGCGTGGTCATCCAGGTTCCGACGGTCGACCAGCCCGTGTACCGCGGCCGCATCACCGGCGCGATCGCGTCCAGCACGGCCTGGGTGCCGTCGACGTTGGCCAGTGCCGTCGCGAGGCTCGTGCCGCTCCCCTGATCGGCGCTGCCGGTCAGCTGGAACTGCAACGTGTTCTCCATGATCTCGTGCGCACGCAGCGGCAGGTCGTTCGGATCGATCTGCTCGGTCGGGAAGTCGGCCCGTAGACCGGCCACGTCCGACACGAGCTTGTCGGCCAACTTGGCGATCGTCACCATCGACTCGCCGTGCCACAGGCCGTACTCGATGCGATGGAAACCGGAGAAGTCCGGATCGTGCACCCCACCGGGCAGCCCGTCGGGCAGGCCGTCGATCGCGTCGGCGAAGTCGCCGAACGTGCCGTACGCGGCGCCGAGCCGGTTGTAGGCGAGATGGGCCGGCAGCCAGGCCGTCTCGGCACTGGTTCGATTGCCCGACTTCGCCGCGCTGTCCAGCGTCGCGACCTGGTTGGCGAGCGTCGTGAGTGCGGCAGTCGTGTACGCCTGATAGGACTTCACGGCGCCGGCCAGGTCGATGCCGGAGACCGGCAATACCGCCGCGGTGCCGTTGGCGGCGCCCGTGGTTACCCGGACCGTCGGCCCGTTCAACGCGTCGGCGTCTTCCGGATAGCAGCGGAACGCGTAATCGCCGTGACCGAGTTGGACGCGCATCGGCCGGGTGGAGTTCGGCGCCAGCGATTCGACCTCGGCGTAGACACCGCCGGTCGTAGGATCTACCAACTGCACCTCGGTCGTCACAATGTCCCGGTTGTGCACCTGGAACGTCTGCACGCCGCCGGACGCCTGCCAAGTCGCGCCGCACGCTCCACGGTCCACCGTCACGGTGAGCGCACTCGCCGCGGTTGCCGCCGACGAACTCGTACACGCGGCCAATGCCGTTACCGAGACGGCCGTCGCGGCGAGCGCCATCAGCCCGCGTGGACCGCGACCGCGCGCGGCCGACGGACCCGAACGGTCCTGCACAGAAACTCCTCGAGGGGGTGTCGGCGGTGCCGCCGGATCGGCGCGTCCGCAAACCGACAAGAGGATAGACACGGCCACTGCCGGTCACGCCACAGTTAGGGCACCCTTCGTTCGAGGATTCACCGGTCATTCACCCTGGCGTCATCAGGGGTACGCCACGACGACGACCAGGCGCTCCCGCGGCGTCATGATCGACCAGCGTGGACGATTCGCGCCACCGGAGCGACCCGAATCGTCCACCCTGGTGGATCACCAACTGGGCGTGTAGGGCAGCTCCGACGTTTTTCCATGAAGGACAGTAGAACGCTGCGCGCTCGATGAGCATCAATGGATCAGGATGGATGGGCCGGCGTCGCGGCGTGCCCCGTGGCCAGGCCGCGACGCCGGCATGCCCGGGCGTCCCGTCTTTCGACGGCTAGCCCGAGTCGCGGATCACCAGGGTCGGGTCGAAGATGACCGACCCGACCGGACGCGCTCGATCTTCGATGTGGGCGAGGAGTAACCGGACCATCGCGGCCGCCATCTCCTCCACCGGCTGGCGGACGGTCGTGAGTTTCGGCCGGGTCGACAATGCGACCACGCTGTCATCGAACCCGACGACGGCGATGTCCTCGGGGACCCGCCGGCCGGCGTCCCGCAGGACGAGCATCGCTCCCTGCGCCATGAGGTCGTTCGCGACGAAGAGGCCGTCGAGACCCGGATCGTCGCGCAGCAGCGCCAGCATCGCCGACTCGCCACCGTCGTGGGTGAAGTTGCCTTCGACGGCCGGGACGTGCGCCCGTCCGTGCCTCGCCATCGCCTCGCGGAATCCGGTCAACCGGTCGGCTCCGGCGGGCGTGTCGGCCGGGCCGCAGATCGTCGCGACCCGTTGGCAGCCGCGCCCGACGAGATGATCGGCCGCCATCGCCGCGCCAGCATCCTGGGCGGCGTCGACGTAGCTGATCGCGAGCGTGTCGGCTGGGCGCCCGAACAGCACGACCGGCGCGCGGGCCTCGGTCAACATGCGCGGCAGCGGATCGGCCGCCGCCACCGCAATTGATAGCACGCCGTCGATATCACCGTGCCGCAGATGCCCGAGCAGTTCCGCGCGCGCGGGCTCATCGTTCACCCGCATCAGGATCATGTGCATGTCACGATCCGTCAGCTCGGCGAGCGCCCCGCTCGCGACCCGGCCGAAGAACGGGTCGGCGAACGCGCGGCCGAGGAACGGATCGTCGAACGCCACGTCGTCCGGCGCCGACACGACGAGCGCAACCGAGAACGTCCGGCGCGTGACGAGCGCGCGGGCCGCTCGATTCGGCACGTAGCCGGTCGCGGCGATCGCGCGCTGCACGACGTCCGCGATATCCGGGTCGACGTTCCGGACGCCGTTGATGACGCGGGACACGGTGGCCCGCGACACGCCGGCGGCGCGCGCGACGTGTTCGAGCGTCGGTGCGCGGCGGGGCGACGGGACGTCCGCGTTCATGGCCGTTCTTTATAGCACGGAACGCGGAGAGCGCTCTCCCATCGCAACGTCAGTCGGTTATCTGACCGGCGCCGAGGATCGTGTCGATGTCGCGGAACCCACGGCGGCGCGCGTGTTCGCGCGCGTCGACTCCATCCCGATCCCGGATCGTCGGGTCGGCGCCGGCGTCGAGGAGAATCCGGGCAATTTCCTGGTACCGCGCCGAGCCGTCGCCGAGAAGCACACATTCGAGCAGCGCCGTCCAGCCGAGGCGGTTGACATGGTTCACGTCGATGCCGGTGGTCACGACTCGACGTACGTAATCGACATGACCACGCTCGCTCGCCGGGATGACCGACACGCCGCCGAACCGGTTGACCATCCTCAGATCCGGATGCGCCGGGAGCAGTGTCTCGAGCATCGCGACGCTTCCGGTCACGCCGGTGACGAGCCAGGGCGTGTCGTGCCGGTCGTCGAGCGCGTTGACGTCGGCGCCGGCGGCGACGAGCTCGGCGGCGACGTCGATGTGGTCGGCCGCGGCCGCGATGAGCAGCGGCGTCCGGCCGTGGGCGTCGCGCGTTTCGGTGTCGGCGCCGGCGGCGAGCGCCGCCCGTACGGTATCGAGGTCGCCGGCCGCGGCCGCGGCAAGGAGCCGTGTCGGGTCGTCCCTCGGCGTCGCGGTCACCGGCCGACCGTAACAACCGACACGGGCGCTCGGGCCGTCTCGCCCGAACGCCCGTGCCACCAGCATGCTCATCAGCCGCCGTAGAATTCGGCGAGTACAGGCACGATTGCCTCCGGCGCGACGCCATGATCCTGTCCGGGGATCGTCACGCGCCGGGCGTCGGGCAACAGCGCGGCGAGGGCGTCCGCCGCCGTACGCATGGAATCCGGGCTCGCTCCCCCGTCGGCGATCAACGCGGGACAGGCCACCGCCGACCACCGGTCCGTCGGTAGTGCGCGACCGTCGAGCGTGCCGCCCATGATCCGGGCGTCGTACGCCAGCGTGGGAGCGACCGCTTCGAAACCGGGCCACATTGGCTGCTCCCGCATCGCGCCCACGTAGTCGGCCGGCACGCCGACGCCCTCGGTCAGGAACAACGTGACGGCGGCGGTCCGGTCGTCGGCGGCCAACAGGGTGTCCAGCCGTTCGAGATAGTCGGGGCCGACCGCGCGGCCACCATCCACGAGGAACGGCGCCTCGTAGACCGCGATCTTCGGCACGTCGAGCCCGGCCGACACGGCGTCAAGCGCGAGCGGCGCACCGGACGACATGCCGTAGAGGCACGCCTGGCCACCGGCCGCGTCGATCAGCGCGGCGACGTCCTCGACCTCTCGGGCCACGGCGTACGGCTGGGTATCGCTGCTGTCGCCGCGGCCGCGGCGGTCGTAGTGGTACACGGTGAACCGATCCGAGAGCGCCCACGCGATCTCGCTTGTCCGCGGGTCGAACGACCGGTACTGGAACGCGCCGCCGACCAGGATCACGGCCGGGCCGCTGCCGACCTTGTCGTACGCGATAGTGGTGCCGTCGGCGGAGGTGACGGTCCTGGTGACAGATGCGGTGGTGTTCATGGCGAATCTCCGTTTCGGATGGCTTGTGCGGCCGGATGGTGGACGGGAACGGTCAGTTGGTCGCGTCGACGAGGTCGCGCGCGCCAGCGGGTTCGGTGGGTTCGGCCGGTTGCTCGGCACCGATCGGCGGGATCCGCCGGAGCATGGTCACGACGCAGATCGCCAGGCCCAGCAGCAGCACGGCGCTGATCGTCGCGGCGACGTGCAGGCCGTCGGTGAATGCGGTCCGGGCCGCGTGGAGCAGTGCGTCGCCTACCTGGCCCGGCAGGGTCTGTGCGACCGAGGTCGCGCCGGCCAGCGAATCGTTTGCCGCCCGTGACGCGTCCGCCGGCACGCCGGACGGAACGTGCGCGCCGAGCACCGATCGGTAGACCGCCGTCCCGACACTGCCGAGCGCGGCGATGCCGAGCGCGAACCCGAATTCGCCCGACGTCTCGTTCAGAGCGGCGGCCGAGCCGGCGCGCTCCGGCGGCACCGATCCCAGCACGAGATGGGTGCCGAGCGACACGAACGGAGCGGCGCCGACGTTCGACACGGCCCACGCCACAGCCAGCATGACGGGCGCATAGGACGGGCCGATCCGGGTCATCAGCGCCAGCCCGATCACGCTGACCACGAGCCCACCCGAAATGAGATAGGCCGGCCGGACGCGCCGCGCAAGCAGCGGCGAGACGAGCACGGCGACGACCGACGCGCCCACGGCCGGCAGCATCCACAGGCCGGCTCGCAACGGGGACAGCCCCTCGACCAGCTGGAGATGCTCGGTCAGGAACAGCATCAGCGCGCCGGTCAGCATCGTCCCGACGAACATCGTCCCGAGCGACACCGAGAAGTTGCGGTTGGCGAACAGCCGCATGTCGAGCAGCGGGTGCTCGAGCCGGCGCTGGCGCCGGACGAAGTACACACCGGCGAGGGCGCCGACCACGACGGCCGCGACCGGCACCGGCTGCCAGCCGGTGCGGGCCAGCTCCTTCAGGCCGTACACGATGGGCAGGATCGCGGCGAGTGAGCTGAGCACGCTGACCGGGTCGAGACGGCCCGCGGTCGGCGCTTTGTATTCGGGCAGGAACACGCGGCCGAAGGCCAGCAGGAGCACCATCGCCGGGACGCCGAGCAGCAGGACGGAGCCCCACCAGAAGTGGGCGAGCAGCGCTCCGCCGACGACCGGCCCGATCACGGCACCGCCCATGAAGCACGAGAACCAGATGCCGATGGCGGCGCTGCGCTGGCGGGCGTCGCGGAACATGGTGCTGATCAGCGACAACGTGGAGGGCGCGATGGTCGCGCCGGCGATTCCGAGCGCGCCGCGGGCGACGATCAGCATCGGCGCCGACGTCGAGTAGGCAGCGACGATCGATGCGATGCCGAATCCGGCCGCCCCGATCATCAACAGCCGGCGTCGACCGATGCGGTCGCCGAGGGTACCCATAGTGATCATGAATCCGGACAGCATGAAGCTGTACACGTCCATGATCCAGAGCTGTTGCGTGCTGCCCGCGTGCAGGGCCTCGCTGATGTTCGGCAGCGCGAGCAACATGACGAAGACGTCGATCGAGATCAGCAGGGACGGCAGCGCCAGTACGGCGAGACCGATCCACTCCCGTCGGCCGGCCAGCTCGGTCGTGCTCGCGGCCTCGGTGGTCGAGATGGTCATCGGGCTTCCTTCCGCTTCCGCACCCGTCCGGCGGGTGCCTTCGTGGGTGGGTCGGAGCGCCGCGGTGGTTCTCGACATGGCGTTGCCAAGATTCTTTTCGCGATAAGTTCGCCCGGTGGTGTCGAGATGTGCCGGTCGACTCCGACCTACCCGCGAGAGACGCTCGCCGGACGAGAGCGGGCGACGCCGCGACGTGAGGAGCACACGATGAAGTACCTGCTGATGATCTACATGAACGAGGATGTCTTCGAGGCGCTGTCCGAGGAGGAGCGAAATGCCGTGTTCGCCGGTCACGACGCGTTCATGCCGAAGATCCGCGAATCGGGCGAGTTCATCGGCACCGCGGCCCTGACGAATCCGACGCAGTCGAAGACCGTACGCGTGCGCGACGGCGTCACGTCGGCGACGGACGGGCCGTACATCGAGACGAAGGAGTACCTCGCCGGCTACTACGCCGTCGACTGCGACTCGATGGACCGCGCGATCGATCTGGCCGCGATGATTCCGGACGCGGCGCTGACCGCGATCGAGGTGCGACCGGTGATGGACGATTCCGGGTTGGAGTTGTAGACACCACTGGTGACCGGACAACCGACCATCGAGGACCTGCTGCGCGAGATGGCGCCGCAGGTCCTCGGTGCGCTCGTCCGCCGGTACGGAACGTTCGACGAGTGCGAGGACGCGGTCCAGGAGGCGCTGGTGGCCGCGAGCGCCCAGTGGCCGACCCAGGGCATCCCGGACAATCCGCGCGCGTGGCTCGTCACGGTGGCCGGCCGCCGCCTCGTCGACCAGGCCCGCAGCGACATCGCGCGACGACACCGCGAAGAGACCGTGGCGGCGATGGCGCCCGGCGACGAGCTGGTCGCGCCCGCGCCGGACGACGACCTACGGGCCGCCGATCACGACGACACTCTGACGTTGTTGGTGTTGTGCTGTCATCCGTCGTTGTCCCCGCCGACGCAGGCCGCCCTCACCCTGCGGGCGGTCGGCGGCCTGACGACGGCCGAGATCGCCCGGGCCTATTTCGTGCCGGAGGCGACGATGGCGCAGCGCATCAGCCGGGCCAAGCAGAGCATCAAGCGTGCCGGCAGCCGCTTCGTGATGCCGGCCGAACCGGACCTGACTGAGCGGCTGCGCGTCGTGCTGCAGGTGCTCTACCTGATTTTCAACGAGGGCTACACGGCCAGTTCCGGGCCGGTGCTCGCCCGGGCCGACCTGACCCACGAGGCGATCCGCCTGACCCGGGCCGTACACGAGCTGCGGCCCGACGACGGCGAGGTCGCCGGGCTGCTAGCGCTGATGGTCCTGACCGAGGCGCGGCGGCCGGCACGGACCGGCCCGGACGGCGAACTCGTCCCGCTCGCGGAGCAGGATCGGACGCGCTGGGACGCCGACGCGATCCGGGGCGGGCTGGAGCTCGTGGCCGCCACCCTGCCGCACGGGCCGGTTGGGCCGTACCAGGTGCAGGCGGCCATCGCCGCCGTCCACGCGGAGGCGCCCGGTGCGGCCGACACCGACTGGCCGCAGATCCTTTCGCTGTACGACCTGCTGAGCGTGCTTGCCCCGAATCCGATGGTGACACTGAACCGAGTGGTCGCGCTCGCCATGGTGCAGGGCCCGCGGGCCGCCCTGGACGTTCTGGCCTCGTTGGACACCGACGAGCAGCTGGCCGGGCACCACCGGGTCGACGCCGTACGGGCGCATCTGCTCGACATGGCTGGCGACGGGAGCGCGGCGCGAGTGGCGTACCAGCAGGCGGCCCGCAAGACGACGAGCGTTCCGGAGCAGCGCTACCTGTTGGCCCGCGCCGCTCGCGTCGGGTCAGCCTGAACGCGCACGGCGCGTCATCCGACACGCACGTTCCGAGTTTCCCGTGACGCCCGGTGGCGGCCCGTCGGTGGCAGATCGTTGGTGGCAGATCGTTGGTGGCGGAAATACGTCGCGGCGGGATCCCGCCAAGATAGATCCATTGACATGCATGGTCCGTAGTCACGACGGTACCCACAGTGGATCCGATCGGATCGCATCGGGGGCTCGGCGAGCGACATCAATCAATCAATATCGTCGGGGTCACCGGTGACCGTGCCTGTGGAAGGACCTCCATGCACCTACCCCGGACAGCACCACGACTCACTCGACGATCGCGAACGTTGGTGGCGGCCGTCGCGGCCGCCGCCTTGGTGACGATCGGCATGGCCAGTCCGGCATCGGCCGGCACGCCGGCCGCGTCGACGGCAGCAAAGGCGGCGGCGGCGGCATCGGCGTCCACAACGCCGGCCGCGACGCCGAAGGTATCGAAGAAAAACGGCGTGAAACCGCTGTGCACCCAGGCCAAGAAGGGCATGGCGCAGTGCTTCGCGCTCAAGCGGACCGACGTCACCGCGCACAAGGGCATCCAGCCGAATGCCACTGTCTCCGGGTACGGACCGGCCGATCTGTCGAGTGCCTACGCCCTGCCGGCCAACGGCGGCGCCGGCCAGACCGTCGCGATCGTGGACGCGTTCGACGACCCGAACGCGGAGGCCGACCTCGCGACGTACCGCGCCCAATTCGGTCTGCCCGCCTGCACGACGGCAAACGGTTGCTTCCGGAAGGTCGACCAGCGCGGCGGCACCAACTATCCGCCACCGAACGCGGGTTGGGCCGGCGAGATTTCGCTCGACGTCGATATGGTCTCCGCCGTCGCGCCGGCAGCTCACATCCTGCTCGTCGAGGCCGACGACAACGGCAACGATAACCTCGGCGCGTCCGTGGACGAGGCCGTCGCACTCGGCGCCAAATACGTCTCCAACAGCTACGGCACCGGCTACACGTCCGCGCCGGGCAGCGGTGAAGATCCATCCGAGGTCACCGATGGCGACCCGCACTACAACCACCCAGGTGTCGCGGTGGTCGCCAGCACGGGCGACGACGATTTCGGCGTGTCCTACCCGGCCGCGTCGCAGTACGTCACGGCCGTCGGGGGCACGACCCTCGTCCCCGACTCGAGCACGCGAGGCTGGACGGAATCCGTCTGGAACAACTCCTTCGGCGGTCCGGGCAGCGGCTGCTCGCTCTACGAGGCCAAGCCGGCCTGGCAGATCGACAGCGGGTGTGACATGCGCACCGAGGCGGACGTGTCGGCCGACGCCGATCCGTTGACCGGTGTCGCCGTCTACGACACGTACCAGGACAGCGGTTGGGGCGTGTTCGGTGGGACGAGCGCATCGTCGCCCATCATCGCGAGTGTCTTCGCGGATGCCGGAACACCGGTCGCGAACACGTACCCGTCGAGCTACCCGTACGCGAACGCGTCGCACCTCAACGACGTGACGACCGGAAACAACGGCACGTGCTCGCCGGCCTACCTCTGCACGGCAGGAACGGGCTACGACGGCCCGACCGGTCTCGGCACTCCGAACGGTCTGTCCGCGTTCACCACCGGCCCGCACGGTCTGATCACCGGTGCCGTCACCGACTCGTCCACGGGCACCGGGATCGCCGGCGCCAAGGTGACGATCGACGACTCGGTGGCAACGTCGGATGCCAGCGGTAACTACAGCGTCTCGGTCCCGGTCGGCACGTACGATGCGACCGCCGCGGCGTACGGCTACACCAGCAAGACGATCTCCGGCGTCGCCATCACCGACGGTGGTTCGGTTACCGAGAACTTCGCGCTCGATCCCGTTCCCACGTCAACGGTATCGGGGACGGTCACCGACGGCTCCGGTCACCACTGGCCGCTCTACGCGACGATCACGGCCGATGGCGTACCCGGTGGGCCGGTCTACACCGACCCGTACACCGGCCACTACAGCCTGACGCTGCCGCAGGGCCAGACGTTCACGCTGCACGTCAGCGCGAACTATCCGGGTTACCAGGCGGTGACGCAGGACCTCACCGTCGGCGCCGCGGACACCAACGCCGACATCAGCGTGCCCGTCGACGCGAACAACTGCGTCGCACCGGGCTACACCGTGGCCACCACCGGCTCGACCGAGACGTTCGACGGCACGTCGACACCGGCCGGCTGGTCCGTGGTCAACAACACCGCCGCCGGTGGTTGGGAATTCGACGACCCGCACCCCCGTGGCAACCTGACTGGAGGCAGCGGCGGCTTCGCCATCATCGACAGCGACTTCCTGGGCATCGGCAACACCGAGGACACGTTCCTGGTGTCGCCGACGACGGACTTCACCGGTGTCGCGAATCCCGATCTCGGCTTCGACACCGACTATCACGCGCTGTCCTCGACCGCCGACGTCGACGTATCCGTCGATGGCGGTGCGACCTGGACAAACGTGTGGGACCAGACGGCGGACTTCCGCGGCCCGGCCCACGTCGACGTCCCGCTCCCGATGGCGGCGAACAAGTCCGCCGTAGCGGTGCGGTTCCACTACACCGGCACGTGGGCGTGGTGGTGGGAGGTCGACAACGTCTTCCTCGGCAGCCGGACGTGCAACCCGATCCCGGGTGGCCTCGTCGCCGGTACGGTGACCGACGCGAACACCAATTCTGGGATCGTCGGCGCGACCGTCACCAGCGTGGACAAGCCGGCCGAGTCGGCTACCACGGCGGCCACACCGAATGACCCGAACCTCGCCGACGGCTTCTACTGGATGTTCTCCTCGTTGACCGGCAAGCACTCGTTCACCGCGGCGAAGAAGAACTACGTGTCGAAGACGAAGTCGGTCACCGTGGCGGCGAACTTCACCACGCAGGCGTCGTTCAACCTCGCTGCCGGACGGGTAAAGATCACCCCGACCAGCATCGCGAAGACCGTACCGTGGCAAGGGACGGCCAGCCAGGTCGTCACCGTCAAGAACACCGGTGGCGCACCGGTCAACGTGACCCTCGGCGAACAGGCCGGCGGTTCGACCCTGCTCACCGCGCACGGCGCACCGGTCAACCGGGTCAAGGGGAAGTACTCCCCGCGCTCCCTGCACGGCACGAATGGGACCGTGACGAAGGCGACCGGCGTCAAACCGGCGGACACCACACCGGCCGACGCACCGTGGACCTCGATCGCCAACTACCCGGTGACGATCCAGGACAACGGCGTCGTCTCGTTGAACGGCACCATCTACTCCGCGTTCGGGTATGACGGCGGCGGGGACGAATCCTCGCTCTACGCGTACGACCCGGGCTCGGGTAGCTGGACCGCGCTCGCCAGTGCCGCCGACACCCGGGAGAAGCCGGCGATGGCGGCGCTGAACGGCAAGATCTACGCGTCCGGCGGTTGGGGCGGCGACGGCAGTCCGGACGGCAAGACCGAGGTCTACGACCCGGCGACCGGTGCGTGGACGACCGCGGCCACCAACCCTGACCCGTTCGCGGGCTCGGGCGTCGCGGTCATCGGCAGCAAGATGTACGTCGTCGGCGGGTGTACCGCATCCGCCTGCGGCTCGGCTGACGTGAACGTCTACGACGCGGCCACGGACACCTGGAGCCAGGCCGCCGACTACCCGGAGCCGACCAGCTGGGAGTCGTGTGGTGCGATCGGTGGCACGCTCTACTGCGCCGGTGGCACGACCGACGCCGGTACGTCAGTCCACACGTACGCCTACGACCCGGGCAGCGACTCGTGGTCGCCCGAGGCCGATCTCCCGATCGACCTGTGGGGCTCCGGCTACACGGCGGCCGACGGTGAGCTGCTCGTGTCCGGCGGCGTCACGCAGGACAACGCGGTCATCACGAACCAGGGCTACGCGTTCGATCCGACCAGCGACGCATGGTCGCCGCTGCCGAACTCGAACAACACGCTCTACCGTGGCGGCAGCACCTGCGGCTTCTACAAGGTCGGTGGCAACCCGGGTGGCTTCGGCGCTCCGCCGATGGCGAGCTCCGAGGTGTTGCCCGGATTCGTCGACTGTGGACAGACCGCGGACGTGAGTTGGCTGTCGGTGAACCCGACGACGCTCACGATCGCGCCCGGCGCCAGCGCCACGTTCACCGTGACCGTCAACGCCAACGTTCCGGACATCACCCAGCCCGGCACGTACACGGCGGCGGTCACGGTCGGCACGGACACGCCGTACGCGGTGCCGGTCATCCCGGTGTCGATGACGGTCAACCCGCCGAAGACGTGGGGCAAGATCACCGGGGCCGTCAACGGGCCATCCGGTCCGATCGCTGGTGCGACCGTCCAGATCAACACCTGGGCAACGCACTACACGCTCAAGACCGACGCGCAGGGTCACTACGCCCTGTGGCTGGACGTCCGCAACAACCCGCTACAGCTCATCGTGGCGAAGGACGGTTTCCAGCCGCAGACGACGACCGTACGCATCACGAAGGGCACCACGACCACGGTGAACTTCACGCTGCTGAAGGACTAGCGGCACGGTGACCTGGCCCGGGCGGCGAGTGCCGCCCGGGCCTCGTCGTGTGCATCCGGGTTAATGCGCGGCTGCGGTCGCGGCTCAGATCCAGCCGTGCCGGGTCGCTTGCCAGATCAATTGCAGGCGGGTACGGGCGCCGGCCGCCTCGATCAGATCCCGCACTCGGCGCTGGACCGTACGGGTGCCGAGGTCGAGTTTCGTCGCGATCGCCTCATCCGTGAGGCCGTCCAACAAAAACGTCAGCAGACGCAGATCGTCCGGGCATGGCACGGCGACGGCCGGGTCGCCGCACACCGGTCCGGATTCCGTGATGCGTACCGGCTCGGCCACCGACCAGGTCCGGTCGAACACGGCGAAGAGGGAATCCTGCAGGCCGCCCGGGTGGACGAGCAGCGCGTCCCCGCCGTTGGACGCTGGCCCGGTCGTGACGGTCGTGACGGTCGTGTCAGTCCCGTCGACGGCGGTGGCCGCCGGTCCCGACTCCGTCCGTGCGGCGACGAGTGCCAGTGACCGGTCGACGATCAGGAGCGCGAACGGTGGCTCGTCGACGACGCGGATGAGCGCGCCGGCCCGTACCGCGGACTCGATCTCGCGACGGCCGTCGACGCGGGCGAGCGACGCGCGGGAATAGACCACACGCGCGCGGACTCCCGGCCGTCGCGCCGCCCGGCCGCGCGCTGGCAGTGCGCGCGCCCGATCGGTCACGAGTGCGCAGACCTCGACCGCGGCACCGGCGATGAGGCGCGTCACATGCGTCGCCGCGTTGCCGTACAACACATCCACGCGCTCGCCATCCGGACGCTGCCGGCGGTTGCGGTATTCCTCGGTGAGCGCGTCGACATCGGAGCGCATCGCCTGCAACTCCGCGCGCCGCTGGCGGACCAGCGGACGAAGCGCGTCGTCGGGCGCGGACGCGAGCCAGAATCGTTGCGCCGATCCCGGAATGCGACCGATCAGTCCCTTCGCTTCGAGCCCGCGCAGTGCGGCACGTACGTCGAGGATCGGCAGGTGGAGGCGGGTCGCGAGTTCGGCGATCGACGCGGTCGGCGAACGCAGCAGCGTGCGATAGGCCAGCGCCTCCGTCGGCGCGAGCCCGATGGATTCGAGCGTGGCGGCCTCCCCCCGGTCGAAGACCACCGGAGACCGGGCGCAGGAAGGCTGGCCAGCCCGTGGCCGCGGCCAACCGGGGTCGCCACGGCACGCACACGTACGTGGGCCGGCCGGGGTGCCTGCGCGGGGGCCACCCGGTGAGCCGAGCCACCATCGACCGACCGTTGGAGCCGGCCTCGTGACTTCGTCCATAGAAGACTCTGCCCAAACGGCCAGCCGGGGTCAACATTGCTGACACATCTGATACACATCCGCTCCATAGCTCACCGTCGATATGTTCGTGGTCGCGCTTTATCGTGCGATTCATGCCCAGGCCAGCGCCCACGCTTCGGCCGGACCTGGTACACCTGTGTCGGACCAGCGCCGAACCGTCCGTCGTCCACGGCCGCCGCCGTCGATCCCGAAGGAGCCGTCATGGCCGAAGCCGAGCAGGTCACCGAGCCGATCGCCTACCACGGCGAGGGCCCGGTCTGGGACGCGTCCTGGGGCGGGCTCCGCTTCGTTGACATGCTCGCCGGCGACGTTCTCGCCCTCGACGCCGCGAGTGGTGAGGTGTCGCGCCGCCACGTTGGCGATGTCGCCGCGGCGATCCGGCCGCGCGCCGGCGGCGGCATGGTCGTCGGCATACAACGTGGTTTCGCACTCATCGACCCGGACGGGACCGAGCATCGGCTCGGTGACCTGTGGCCGGCCGGTACGACCCGGATGAACGACGGCGCGTGCGACCCGCACGGCCGCTTCTACTGCGGTTCCATGAGCAAGACGCCGGGCGACGCCGCGCTCTACCGGCTGGACACCGATCGCAGCGTGTCAGTCGTGCAGCGGGACGTGACCACGTCCAATGGGCTGGCCTGGAGTCCGGATGGCGGCTGTGCGTACTACAACGACACCCCGACCCAACACATCGACGTCTTCGACTATGACTTCGACCGCGGTCTGACCGGCCGGCGGACGTTCGCCGTCATCGACGATGCGGACGGCAAGCCGGACGGACTCACGGTGGACGCCGACGGGTACGTGTGGGTGGCGTTGTACGACGGCGGGGCGGTCCGCCGCTACGCGCCGGACGGCCGGCTCGACGCCGTGGTGAGGTTGCCCGTCACGAAGACGACCGCGGTGGCGCTCGGCGGGCCCGATCTGCGTGATCTCTACGTCACCACGTCCCGCGAGAATCTGCCGCCGGGCGTCGAGCCGGAAGCCGGTTCCGTGTTCCGGCTGCGCGTCGACGTGCCGGGGATGCCGCTGCACCCGTACGCGGGTTGAGCGATTCTGTCGGGGGTGCCGGTTTTGTCGGGGGTGCCGGTCAGAGTAACCGTATGACGGAACCGAACGAGCGGGCCGCCGCCGTCGCCGACAGCTACTGGACCGCGATCGAGGCGCGCAACTGGGACGGCCTTGGCGAGCTGCTCGCCGACAACGTGACGTATGAGCTTCCGCAAACCCGCGAACGCATCCGCGGCCGCGCGGCGTATATCCAGTTCAACCAGGAATATCCGGGCGACTGGCACGCCACCGTGCAGCGGCTGACCGGATCGGGCCGCCACGCCGCAACGTGGACATCGTTCGCGGTCGACGGTCGCGTCGAGACCGGGCTGACGTTTCTCGATCTCGACGACGATGGCCGCATCGCCCACATCACCGACTTCTGGCCGGAGGCGTACGAGCCGCCGCCCGGCCGTGAGCACCTGGTCGAACGGTGGTAGCGCCGGGTGGCGGCTCCGAAGTCGACCCGGCACCGATGGCGGCCATGATGCCGGGCGCCGCGAGCGCGCCGTAGGCCGCCGCTACCTCGTGCGGAGCGTACGGAAAGTCCTCGTTCACCCACCACTTGAGCACGCCGATCAACGCGCTCGCGTAGAACTCGGCCACGATCGCCGGCGGCAGTGACGATCCGGCCGCGGCCAGATGCGGCCGCAGATGGTCACCGAGCAGCGCGCCGAACATCGTGCGGAGATGGCCGTCGACCACGTTGCCGCCCTGCCGGCCACACAGCGCCCGGTAGATGGGGCGGTGGTCGTACGCGTGCCGGAACACCACCGAAACCGGATGGGCTGGGTCGTCCGGCAACTCCCCCGGTGTCAACGCCTCCATGTCACGGCGCAGGTCGTCGCGGAGCTCGTCGAAGCTGGAAAACAGCAACGCGTCCTTGTCGCGGAAGTGCGCGTAGAACGTCGACCGCCCGACGTCGGCCCGGTCGAGGATGTCCTGCACGGTGATCCGGTCATAGCCGCGCTCGACGATCAGGGCAATCAGCGCTTCGCCCAGGTTCCGCCGCGTCCGCCGGACACGTCGGTCGCGCGCGGGCGCATCAGTCATCGGGCACCGCCGAGGCGGCGGCGGCGAGCGAGCGGCCCGGCCCGCCGATCCGGCGCGAGCGGACCGACCGGAGCAGACCGGCACAGTTTCCGGCATCTGTGCGGAAACGCACGGATCCGGCGGATTGATGGTTGACCACGCCCCATAGCGAGTCAGCATACTCGAACACAGTGTTCAGCAACGTACATCATGTTCGAGATCCCAAGGAGTCCACGCCATGCCACACCACAGTCCCCGCCAGACGATGTTCGGAATGGTGCGCCGCCCGGGGCGGTACGACCGCATGACCAGCGGGCCGTTCCGCGGCGTGCATACCCGCGTCGTGGCCGACGTCTCGGCCGCGGGCCTCGGCTCGGGTGCCCGCGTACTTGATGTCGGCACCGGTCCGGGTGGCGTGCCACTCGAAATCGCCTGGGCCCAACCTCTGCTGCGGGTCGACGGGCTCGACCTCAGCGAGGACATGATCGCCTACGCCCGTCGCGCGACCCACGACGCCGGACTCGGCGACCGCGTCACGTTCACCGTGGGCGACGTCGCCCACCTGCCCTTCCCGGACGGCACGTTCGATCTCGTCGTCTCCTCGATGAGCCAGCACCACTGGGCCGACGTGCGTGGCGGCATACGGGAAGTCCGGCGTGTGCTGCGCCCGGGCGGCCGGGCCTGGATCTACGACGCGCGGATCGCCTTGCACCGCGCGGCGTCCGCCGCGCGCCGAGACGCCGGTCCGCGGGGAGCGAGCGTTGCGCCGGTGCGGACCGGTCGACTGCCGGTCCGGTTGGTCGGCCGGCTCGAGATCGCGGCCACGCCGGCACTTTCGCCCGTGTAGAACCGACTGACCGCACACCACGGATCGACTACAGGGGCAGCACGGCCCGGACCTCGTACCCATGCTCCGGTCCGGGCCCGGCGGCGAACGTGCCGGCGAGCGCCGCCACGCGCTCGCGCATCCCCCGTACCCCGAATCCTGGGTGGTCGCCCTGCGGACCGTGACCGTCGTCCGCGACGGTGACGTGCAGCTGGTCGGCGTGCCGACGGACCTCGACCACGACCGATGTCGCGTTGGCGTGCCGCACGACGTTGGTCAGCGACTCCTGCACGACCCGGAACGCGGTCAGCTCGACCGCCGGCGAGAGCACGGCGCTATCGCCGCCGGCCGAACCAGCGACGTCGCAATTGAGCGTGACCGTGAGCCCGGCGGCGCGCGTCTGCGCAACCAGATCCGGCAGGTCGGCCAGCCGCGGCTGCGGACGCGTCGGCCGTGCCACCGCCCCGTCGGCTGCGTCGGCGTCGCTGTGCGCGTTTGTGTCCGCGCGCAGCAACGTGAGCGTCGCCCGCAACTCGGCGAGCGCCTCCTTCGTGGACGCTCGGATCGTGCCGAGCGCGCGGCGGGTCAGGTCGGTGTCGTCGTCGAGTGCATCGACCGCCAGCCCACTCTGCACAGCGATCACCGAAATCGTGTGCGCCAGCACATCGTGGAGCTCGCGGGCGACCTGCAGCCGGTCATCGGCCATCCGTTCGCGTGCCTGCGCCGCCGCCACCTCGGCCACCTGCCGCACGTGCTCCTCGCCGGCCAGCCGCCGACGCCGGGTGGACGCGCCGAGCAGCGACACCCAGACCAGGCCGACCACCGGCGCCCACACCGCCGGCGACCACGGCGACCACCGCTGCGTCGAAACGACGGGCAGCAGATACGTGACCACGCACAGCGCCAATGCTCCGTAGAGCGCGCGCGACGTGGCGCCGTATGCGCAGAGGCTGAACAGCGCGACGAACATCGGCAGCATCGGCGCCCAGCCGGAATATCCGGCGAGCGGGTAGCACGCCGCGATCGCCAGGGCGGCGACCGCGACAACGGCCGGCCGCTGCCGGCGCCACATCAAAGTGGCCGCCGCCGCGAGCGCGATCAGGTATCCCCCGACCGGCGGCGGCGTCGGTGCCGTGGCGCTGACGAGCTCGCCCGCCGTTCCGCCGACGGCGAGCGCCGCGAGCGGCAGCGCCAGCGCCGCGTCGACGAGGATCTCGTGACGCGGGCCGGCGCCGTTCGCGGCGACGGACGTCATGCGCCCACGGTAAGCCGTTCCGCCGGCTCCACGGTGGATCGTTCTTCGTCGGCGCGTGACGGCCCGTGCCCGCCGGGACCCGACGGCGGTACGCGGAGCACGCGCGCCGCCCACGCCGGCAGCCACCAGTTCCACCGGCCGAACAGGCTCACGAGCGACGGTACGAGCAGGCACCGTACGACTGTCGCGTCGACGAGGATCCCGGCGCCGAGACCGGTGGCGAGCACCCGGACGTCGGTGGCGGGAGCCGTGGACAGCGACAGGAACGCGAGCATCAGGATGAGAGCCGCGCACGTCACGAGCCGGCCGGTGCGCGACAGACCGGTGACGACCGCGCCGTCCGTGTCCGCGCCGGCGTCGTATGCCTCACGCATCCGCGCCAGCAGGAAGACCTCGTAATCCATGGACAGCCCGAACAGGAACGCGAACACGATGAGCGGAATCCAGATCGCGATCGCCCCGGTGCTCGGTGTGTTCCAGAGCGCTTCGCTGCCGTACCCGTTCTGCCACACGAGGACGAGCACGCCGTACGCGGCGCCGAGCGACACGAGATTGAGCAGCACCGCCTTGGCCGGCAGTACGAGCGATCGGAACGCCCGCGCCAGCAACAGGAACGTGACGAGGCAGACGATCCCGAGCATGTACGGGAAGCGGCCGTAGACGGCGTGCCGGAAGTCGAGCTGTCCCGCGCCGTCGCCGGCCACCCCACGAACGCCCGGATCGCCGGCGACCGCGTCCCGGACCCGTTGCACGGTAGCCTTTCCGGCGTCGTCACCGGCCTCTCTGGTCGGCAGTACGGTGATCAGCGCCGTACCGTCGGAGTGTTGGTCGCTCGGGGCGGCCACCGCGGTGATGCCGGCGACGGCGTCGAGGCGGTGCGCCACCGCAGGCGCGCTCCCCTCGTCGGCGAGCACCACGATCGGCGTGAGGATGCCACTCGGAACGCCACCCGCCGTCAGCACGTCCAACGCCTGGCGGGCCGGGCCGGGTTGGCTGAGTGCGGTCGAGCGCGCCTCGCCGAGTTGGAGCGACAGCACCGGAGCGGCCAGCGCAAGCAGGACGGTGACGCCGGCGATCGCGGCCACCCAACGCCAGCGGACGACCGTACGGGCCCAGCCGATCCAGCCGCGGCCGGGCTTGCGCTCGTTGCGGATCCGGGGCCAGTCGAGGCGCGGTCCGATCGTGGCGAGCAGCACGGGCAAGAGCGTGGTGGCGACGGCGACCGACACCAACGGGATCAGCGCTCCGGCGTAGCCGAAGCTGCGCAGGGCCGGGATCGGTAGCACCGCGAGCACGAGGAGGCCGACAGTCACGGTCAGACCGGAGAACACGACCGCGCGCCCGGCGTGCGCCATCGCCTTCTCCACCGCGATCCGGTTGTCGGCTCCGTGCGCTCGTTCTTCCCGCCATCGGGTGACGACCAAGAGCGCGTAGTCGATCGCCACGCCCAGGCCGATCAGGCCGATGATGAACTGTGCGATGAAGTTCACCTCGGTGATGGCGGTGAGACCGAGTAGTAGCAGGAACGTCGTCAGGATCGAGATGCCGGCCATCACGAGCGGCAGCACGGCGACGAAGCTCGCGAACACGAACATGAGCACCAGCAGCGCACCGGCCGCGCCGATCAGCGTCTCGGCGAGCAGCCCGAGGCCGCCCGACTGCCCGGACCCGCTCTGTAGCGGGCCGAGTCCGGTCACCGCCGTGGTGTAGCCGGCCGGCGTCGCCCGCTGCACGGCGTCCGTGAGCCGTCCGGTCAGGCTGTCGTCGAACATGCCGCCGGGCGGGAGGTAGGCAAGGCCGTACGTGGTGCGGTGGTCGGCCGTGATGAAGCGGCCGTCGCTGGTATTCGTGACGTCGACCGAGCGCAGTCCGAGCGGTCGTACGGCCGCGAAGATCTGGCGCAGTGCGGCGACCGACGAGGGCGAGTCCACGGTCTGGCCGGCGGGCGCGGTCACCACGACGACATCCGGATCGGCGGTCGTGTCAACGTGATAGGCGGCCGCGATCCGGTCGGCCGCGTTCTGGGCCGGGCTGCCCGGCGCGGCGAACGACTGACTCAGCCGGCCGGTGGTGGTGCCGACGGTCAGGCCGCCGGCCACGGCGACGACGAGCCAGAAGACGACGACGAGCAGGCGGTGGCGCAGGACGAGCGCGGTGAGTCGGGTCATACGCATGACGCTAGGAGTCCGAACCGCGCACGTCGTCCCGCATTCGCGGTCGGTCGGCTACCACATCCGCGTTATGCGGCTGCCGTTGTCTACCGCGTCCGGAGTAGCCGCTCCGGCCGATTGGGTCTGCGGGCGCTCGGCCGCTCCGGCCGATTGGGTCTGCGGGGTGATCACGGTTCGACGAGACCGGATTCATAGGCGAGCACGACCAGCTGCGCCCGGTCGCGCGCACCGGCCTTGGTCATGGCCCGGTTGATGTGGGTCTTCGCGGTCGCCGGACTCATGAACAGCCGTACGGCGATCTCGTCGTTGGTCAACCCGCGCGCGACGAGCCCGACCACTTCGCGCTCGCGATCGGTCAGCTCCGCAAGTCGAGTCTGGTCCGGCCGTGTGCGCTGCGGTCGCTGGGAGAATTCGGCGATCACCTTCCGCGTCACGCTCGGCGACAGGAGGGCCTGGCCGTCCGCGACGAGGCGGACGGCCTGCCGGAGGTCGTCCGGTTCGACGTCCTTGAGTAGGAAGCCGCTCGCGCCGGCGCGCAGCGCCTCGAACACGTACTCGTCGACCTCGAAGGTCGTGAGCACGAGCACCTTCACGTCCGGCAGTGACGGGTCGGCGACGATTCGACGGGTGGCCTCGATGCCGTCCAGCACCGGCATCCGTACGTCCATCAGGACAACGTCCGGCACGGTGTCGCGCGCAGTCGCGATAGCCGCGGCGCCGTCGGCAGCCTCGCCCACCACCTCGATGTCATCGGTGCGGTCCAGCAACGCGCGGAACCCGGCGCGAACGAGGGCCTGATCGTCGGCGAGCACCACCCGGATCGTCACGCACGCAGTCTGACAGGCAGCCACACCGGCCGGTGCGACGCCGTCGCCTCAGGGCAACGGACGGGACGCCGTCGCCTCAACTGGCCGACGCAGCGTGCGGCGGTCCACCGCGGCCGGCGATCAGCAGCATGTCGCTGCCGGTGAGTGCGAGAACCCGGGCGGGCTGTCCGTGCGCACCGCGCACTTCGAGCCGCCGCCCGTCGCGGTCCATGCGTTGCCACGCCGCGAGCAGCACGCCGAGTCCGGACGAGTCCAGGAGGTCAAGATCCGAGGCATCCACGATGAGCCGCCGGTAACCGCCGTCCACCAGGGCACGCAGTCGGGGTCGCGCCTCCGCCGCCGTGTCGTAGACCAGGGCGCCAGCGACCCGCACGTTGATCGTCTCGGCGTTCGAGGCGCTCATCGCGGACACGGTCACCTCACTCATACCCGACACCGTCCCAACCGCGGACGCGCGCCAACACCCGATGTCGCCGCCGGGCCGCAGGACGCCGGCCTTACAGCGACAACCACCTGCACGGAGCCGCGGTCGTGGCCCCGAACATGCGGCGTTGCGCGTCCGTCGGCCCCGGTATACCCGGCAGAACCCCCAGCAACCCTCGATCCGCCGGCCAACTTCGCGATCACCAGGGGCGCTCGGCCGTACGCAGTCGGTCCCGATCCAGCGTCGGCACGTACCGACCGCCCGGCCAACGTTCGAGTGCCGATCGGGATACCGTCGATCGCCGGCACGGCACCGCCGAGGCCGACGGTCCGGCCAGCGACGTGCAAGGAGTGCCGATGCCAATCGTGACGACCCGAACCGTGGTCGACGACCTGTTCGCGCCGAGTACATGGGACGTGTAGCGATGGCGGACCGGGCATCGGCGTCGCTGTTGCGGAAGATCGACTGCATCATGATCCGGGTGCCCGATCTCGAGACCGGCGCTCGCTTTTACGAGCAGGCGTGCGGTCTGCGTCGACTGTGGAGCGACAGATCGTCGGTCGGTCTTGCGATGTCCGACACCGACGCCGAGATCGTCATCCACACGATGGACCTGCCGCGCGATGCGGGCGTTCATTTCCTGGTCGACGACGTGCCCGACGCGGTCGCCGAACTGGTCGGAAACGGTTCGCGAGTCATCGAGGAGCCGTTCGAGATTCCGGTCGGGCGATGCGCTGTGCTGGCCGACCCATTCGGCAATGCACTGTGCGTCCTCGATCTGAGCAAGGGCGCGCGCCCCGACAACGACACGTCTCTCAAGGACTGAGCGTCCCGGGACCGAGCCTTCCCGGGTACCCACACCGCCCAGGCAACACGCTGCCCGGGAACCGTGCCGGTCAGGCCGGACTCAGCGTGGCGGCCCGCTGCGCGGTGCCGTCGGCCGGTCCGCCGTCGGTCACGACGAATACGTCGATCATGCCGCTGACCTCGAGCAATCGGCGGACGATCGGGCGCGGTCCGGCGATCGTGAGGGTGCCGGTATCGAGGTGTTGGGCCAGCCGTACGAGTGCGGCCAGGCCGGACGAGTCGCAGAATTCGAGGTGCCGGACGTCGAGTACGACATCGCCTGCCGCACGTTCGACCGCATGGAGCAAGCGGCTGGTCAACTGCGGCGCGGTCAGCATGTCGAGCTCGCCACGGAGGGTGAAGGTCGGCCGGCCGGCGCCGCGGTCGACATCGATGCTGAGCGGCACATCTCCCCCAGGTCCCGCAGCCGAGCGCAGGTAATGAAGCACGAGTAACCACGTAGCAACGCGCGATGACGTTACGACGATCGCGCGATCGCGCGGCGAAGACGCGGGATGCGATCTGGCCGTGATCAATCCTGCCCGGGCCCCGGTCGAGTGTCCACCTTATGGCCCGGGGTGTCGGCGTCCACGTCCGGCCGATCGCGACCCTCCGACGCGGTTGGAACCGGGTGGCGCGGCGCGGACGGCGCCGAACGGTCAGGCCCGGACGACGCCGAACGGTCAGGCCCGGACGACGCCGGACGGTCAGGCCCGGACGGACCGGAGAACGACTCTCCCCGGGCCCGCGACTGGCGGTCGCCACTGAACACGCGATCGCTGCGAGGTGCCTCGAAGCCGTCCCGCGATCGAGGCGGCGCCGACCCACTTGACGTCGCGGCGCCATCGAGCAAGCCATCCGCCGCGGCGGACGGCACGACATGGTGCGTGAGCGTCAACTCCGGCAGATCGGTACGCACCTCGGCGCGCGTGCGGGGCGGCGCTCCGCTGTCTCGTACCCACTTCACCAAACCCTCGCGGACCAGGCAGCGCAGGTCCCACAGCGTGCCCGCGTCGCGCGCGCTGACCAGCGCTCGGACGCTGACGTCGCCGCCCACCGCGTCGACCACCTGGGCCACCGCGACCCGGCCGTCCCACAGGGGCGTCTCCTCGACGAGCTCACGCAGCGCACCGCGCAGGCCGTCGACGTCGATCGACCAGTCAACGTCGAGCAGCACCTGGCCCAGGAGCTGCGACTCCGTGTGCGTCCAGTTCTCGAACACCTGCGTGGTGAAGTACGACGTCGGCAGGATCAGGCGGCGGTCATCCCAGATGTGTACGACCACGTAGGTCAACGTGATCTCCTCGACGCGACCCCACTCCCCCTCGACAACGACCACGTCGTCGAGCCGCAACGAACCGCTGAACGCAATCTGCAGTCCGGCGATGACGTTGCCGAGCAGTGCATTCGTCGCGAAGGCGGCGACCGCGGCAATCACACCGGCCGACGCGATCACGCTCGTGCCGAGCAGACGTACCTCGCGGAATGTCGTCAGGGCGACCCCAATGCCGAGGATGGCGACCACCGCGACCGTGACACGCCGCAGCACCATCACCTGCGTCCGGACAGCGCGGACGTGCCGGTTGTCTTCGACGTCGGTCCGTAACCGGGGCAGCGCGCTCTCTTCGAGCACGAAGAGCAGCGCGCCGAGCAGCCAGGCCGAGGTGCCGATCACACACAGCGCCGCGATATGGCCGGCGACCGGCCAGCCGCCGACGGCCGGTTCGTAAACATGGATGCCGATGGCGGCGGCGATCGACGCGACGAGCAGCCGAAAGGGCGTGCGCGCGTGATGCGACAGGCGCGCGAGCCACAGCACCCGCCGCCCGAGGCGGCGGATGATCGCGCCCAGGGTCACGGCGGCCACGGCGGCGGCGATCACGATGATCGCCACGTCCAGGATGTGCACGCCTAATTCCGTCATCCGCTTCTCCTACCCGCCTGTCGTCGTCGGCGCAACACCGCGCTCGACACCCCGCCCGTAGCTGGACAACGCGGCGCGTTGGCACACATGATGCCGGGCCGCGGGTCGCCACTCATCCGTGCGGCCCGGCATCGTCGCCATCGCCGGTGCCGTGGCGCATGTCGCTGCTGCCCGGTCGACTCGGCCCGGCGTTGCCTTCCGGTTTGGGTGCCACGGGCTCGGGTACGAGGGTTCACTGACCCCGTACGAGGTCGTGGCGCGCCAGGCGCGCGGCGAAACGGCACAGACCGGCACAGAGCGAAACGGTCCGGAGGGAGCACCGCGGTGGAAACCAAAGAACTGATCGATCTTCTCAATGATGATCTCGGCACCGAATATCGCTCGATCGTGCAGTACGTCCAGCACATCGCGACGATCAAGGGCGCTCAATACCAGGCGCTGATCGGCGAGCTGCGCAAGCACGTCGTGCAGGAACTCGACCACGCGATGGCACTGGCCGACCAGATCGACTTCCTCGGCGGGACGCCGACCGTCGCCGTACCGACGATTCCGAACGAGCCGGACGAGGACGCCGCCCTGCGCCTCGACCTCGACCTCGAAGAGAGCCAGCTCAAGCGCTACCGCGAGCGGATCGATCAGGCCAACGTTATGAACCTGCCGGATGTGGCAGAGGCGCTGCGGCCCTTGCTGTCCCAGACGCAGGATCATGTCATGGACCTGCGTACGGCATTGGGCAAGTAGCGGGGCGATCCGGGTGGGCGACCGCGACAAGAGCGACCGGAACGACCGCGGCGAGAGCGACCGGAGCAGCCGCGGCGAGACCGATCGGGACGACTCGGTCGACCGCGACGAGACGCCGCACGAGCGCTGGGATCGCAACTTCGGCGAGATCCTGCAGGAGGTCCGGGTCGCTCAGACCGGCGTGCAGATCCTCTTCGCCTTCCTGCTGACCCTGCCGTTCTCGGCGCGGTTCGACGAGACGCTGCCGCGCGACCATGCCGTCTACGTCATCACGCTGCTGGCCAGCGCCGCGGCGAGCGCGTTGTTGCTGGCACCGGTGAGCTACCACCGGGTGGTGTTCCGGCAGAATCGAAAGGAATCGCTGGTCGCCACCGCGTCGCGGCTGGCCCAGGGCGGTCTGGTGTGTCTGCTCGTGGCGATTGTCGGCGCCGTCTTCGTCGTCATGGACGTGGTGATCGGTCTCGGAGCCGCCATCGCCGCCGGCGCGGCCGTCGCTGTGATGTGCTGTGCTCTGTGGTACGTGCTGCCGATGCGCGCGCTGGCACGTCACCGACCACCGGGGGCAGCGACCCACGGTGACAACGCGACCGGATCGAGGTGACGAGATGCCCATCGGCCCGCAGCCGCGCGGCGCACGCGGCACGATCGAGCGTCCCTACAGCGCTCTACGACTCCGGCTTGGGCTGGCGATCGGCGGCCTCGTGATCTGCGTCGCCGGGGGCATTCTGCTGTGGCACCTCGGCTTCGCCCCGCTCGGCATCGCGCTCTTCGTAATCGGGGCGATGGCGCTGGTCGACATGGTGGTGATCAGCGTGCGGTTGAGTCGCGGTGGCTCACATCCGCCGGCACCACCGCCGCCCCGTATGCGCTGACCCTCGGTTGGCGCGTCAGCGCGATGGCTTGCCCAGCTCGTGCCAGGACTTCTCGGTCACGTCCACGCCATAGTGCCGGGCCGCCGCCCTGATGTTCGCGAACGCTTCGTCGCGTTCCGCGTCGGTCACGTCCTGGACCTGATCGAAACGGGAGATCGCGTTGCGGACGTGTTTGGCATCCGTCAACGGTTCCTTGCGGGCTTTGGCAAAGGCGTACGCGCTGTCGGGCAGCTTGTTCTTCGCCGCCGCGTCGAGTTCGCCGTGCTCGTCCACGGGCTTCCAAGTAGTCATATGCACGAGGTTCCCTCTTACCGTGTCGATAAACAGCCACATGCTCGATTCGGTCGACGCCTCCGCACCCACTTAATACGCGGATGCATATCATAGGTATGTGCTTATAATTGCCGCCTAGCGGATCCCCGCCGGGTCCGCCGACGACGGGAGTGCCCATGACTGAGTTGTCCCAGGTCCGCGACGGCCACGCACGAGCGGTCCGGCTGAGCGCACAGATTGCCGGACGAACGACACCGGCCGATCTCGGCCGCGCGACTCCGTGCACCGCCTGGACACTGGCCGACCTGCTGTCGCACATGATCGCGCAGCACCGCGGCTTCGCCGTCGCCGCGACCGGTGCGCAGACCGCGGTGGCTGACTGGGAGCCGCGTCCCCTGTCCGACGATCCGGCGGCCGAATACGCCGCCGCCGCCGATGACGTGGTCGCGGCGTTCGCCGGCGTCACCAACGGCGACCGCGAGGTCTGGCTCCCGGAGCTGGGCCGACGTCCGTTCACCACGAGCGACGCGTTGACCTTCCAGCTGGTCGACGACGTCGTCCATGCCTGGGATCTGGCCCGCGCGCTCGATGTGCCGTTGGATATCGACGACGATCTCGCCGAAGCGGCGCTGGCCGTCGCACTTCGGGTGCCGGACGACGCGGCGCGGCGTGGTCCGGGCTTTCCCTTCGCGCCGGGTTTGCCGGTCGCGGACGATGCCAGCACTCTCGACCGGACGTTGTTGGTGCTCGGGCGCTCGCCGGCATGGCCGCGCTGATCCGCCCGCGCGCCGAGACCGACCTCGCGGCCTGTGTCGCGGCGCTGCGATCGACGCACGAGGCGAACGGCTACCCGACGGTGTGGCCGCGCGACCCGGTCCGGTGGCTCACCTCCGGCGGTCGCGACGTCCGAGCCTGGGTGGCCACCGCCGATAGCGCGGTCGTCGGCCACATCGCGCTTGGTCGCGACGACGATATCGCGGGTACGGCGACGCTCCCGTCGCTCGCGATCACGCGACTGTTCGTCGCCCCGATCGCCCGCGGCCGAGGTGTCGGCGCGGCACTCCTGGCGACGGCCGTGGACTTCGTCCACGCGAGCGCATCGCGGCCGGTTCTCACCGTGGCCGACACCGGCGGCGCCGCGATCCGCCTCTATGAGCGGGCGGGCTGGCGTCGCATCGGCGAGCGCCGGGCCGATTGGGAGGAGCCGGACGGCCGGCATCCCACGGTGTACGACTATGTCCTGGACCCGTCGTGAGCGCGCCCGAACCGTCGAGCGAGGACGACCGTCGCGACCTGGCCGCGATGATGGTGCCGGTCGGACGTGCGCTGACCGCCGGCGAGCAGCCGATCCTCGACGCCCACGGACTGACCATGTGGGCGTACGTCGTGCTCGTGGCGCTCGCCGACGAACCCGTACGCACGCAGGCCGCCCTCGCCGACGCGATTCGCGCCGACAAGACGCGCATCATCCCCGTGCTCGACGACCTGCAACAGCGCGGGCTGATCGAGCGCTCGCCCGACCCCGCCGACCGGCGCAGCCATCTGCTGTCGTTGACGACCGCCGGACAGCAGTTGCACCACGCGGCCCGCTCGGGCATCCGCACCTACGAGCATCGACTGCTCGATCGGTTGTCGCTGGCCGAGCGCAGCGGTCTCCTCGCGGCGCTCGCCGTACTCTCGTCGTTGTCCTGGGACGAGCTGACATCGTCCGAATCCGGCGACTGATGCGGGCGGCGCGCCGAGCGTTTGACCGACCAACCACCGGGTAGGCCACCCTTCCGACGGAGGAGACGATCCAGATGCCCATCCGTACGCAGATCTCCGGCATCGTGCTCGGCGCGCCGGACGCCGGCACGCTCGCGCGCTTCTACCACGAGTTGCTCGGCTGGCCATACGGTTCGAACGAGCCTGGTTGGGTCACGCTGCGCCCGCCCGGCGACGGCCCGGGCCTGTCGTTCCAAACGGAGGAAACCCACATCCGCCCGGTGTGGCCAGGGGTCGCCGACACGCAGCAGATGCAGATGCATCTCGACATCGAGGTCGACGATCTCGACGAGGCCGGCGCGCACGCCATCGCGGCCGGCGCGGCCCTGGCCGACTTCCAGCCACAGAAGGACGTACGCGTCTATCTCGATCCGGCTGGGCACCCGTTCTGTCTGTGGGTGGACCCCAGCTCCGCGGCCGAGTCGGCGTAACCGTCTAGCTGCCCAAACCGGCGCGGCCCACCGCCGACGCTGTCGTCGTACGGCGGGCGCGCGTCATCGGGGCGCCCTGCCGGACGGCCGGACCGATCTCATGCGCGACGGGCAACAGGTGATCGGGCCCGACCTGATCGCGTCGTATGTCGTCGACGAACCGCGCCAGCGAGTCGCGGCTGCGGTGCAGAATCTCGATGCGCTCGGTGAGGCTGTCCAACTCGGTCTGCAGCCGCTCGGCCAGGCGCTCCCGCTCGGCCCGCTCGACCGGAACGGGCGGGGCTCCGTCCAGGAGGAACCGGACGGCCTCCCGCACGACGCTGGTCGGCAACGCCGACGCCAGCATGCAACGCACATGCCCGACCCGGAGCACATCGGACTCGTTATAGACGCGGTAGCCGGACTCGGTCCGCTCCGGCTCGAGCAGCCCCTGCTCCTCGTAGTAGCGGAGCATCCGTACGCTCGCCCCGGTGCGGGCGCTGAGTTCGCCGATCTGCATGTCGCACTCCTCACACGGCCGACGGCCGGACAACCTTGACTCTAACGTCAGTGTGAGGCTTTAGCGTCGGATTCGTGATCATCTACGCCTTGCTGTTGTGCTCCTTCGCCGTCGCGACGGCGGAATTCGTGCTCGTCGGTCTCCTGGCCGACATCGCGTCCGACCTGTCAACATCACTGCCGACCGCTGGCCTGCTCGTGACCGCATACATGATCGTGGTCGCGCTCGGCGGCCCGCTCGCCACCGTCGCGACCCGCCGGCTGCCACGACGGCCGTTGCTCATCGCGGTCATGGCGCTCGCCGTCGCCGCGGCCGTCGCGTCGGGCCTCGCCGGGTCGTTCGCCCTGCTGCTCGTCGCACGACTGGGCTCGGCGCTCGCCCAGGCCCTCTTCATGTCGGTCGCGTCGCAGGTGGCGATGGCGTCGGTGCCGCCCGAACGGCAGACGGCCGCCGTGGCCACATTGTTCAACGGCTTCGCCCTCGCCACGGTGATCGGCCTGCCGGTCGGCACGCTGATCGGTCAGGCCTACGGCTGGCATGCCGCGTTCGCGCTCGTGGCGGTGCTCTCGGCCGCCGGCCTCGTCGGCGTCGTCAGGTTCATGCCGGCGATACCGACGCCGCCCGTGGACGACCTGCGCGGCAGCGTCACCGCTGTTACGCGGCCCCGAGTGCTCGCCGGTCTGGCAATGAGCGGGCTGACGTTCACCGGTTTCGTCGCCGCGTTCACCTACGTCAGTCCGACGCTGCGCGACGTCGCCGGCCTCTCACCGACCTGGGTCGGCGTCGCACTCGTCGTGTACGGCATCGGCACGCTCGGCGGCAATCTCGCCGCCGGCCGCGTCCACGCGGCGTCGATCCTGCGGGTGCTGCCGTATGCGATCACCGCACTGACCGCGGTCCTCGGCGCCAGCGTTTTCTTCTATCGGCAGCCGGTCACCGCCGTCGCGACGGTCTTCGCCCTCGGGGTCAGCGCGTTCGTCGTAGCGCCGCTCGGGCAGACGTGGCTGATGGCCCAGGTCGGCCCGGCCGCCGCCGGTCTGGTCGCCGCGGTCAACATCAGCGTCGCCGGACTCGCGGCCGCGCTCGGTGCCAGTATCGGCGGCGCGGTCATCTCGGCCGGCTGGGGTTTGGCGGCGATCGGCCCGGTCGCGGCCGTACCCACTTTGGCCGCTGCCCTGTTCGCGGTCGGTCTTCTGGTCCGTACCAACGGGTCGAGAATGACGGCGACGCCAACGGACCGCGACGTGCGCGCGGCATCCCCGGCCACGGCCCGTGGCCCGAGCTAACCACGACGGACAAAATGGCCCTCGCGGTCGGCGGTCCGGCGGAGATACCGTCGTGCCCAGCGGCCATCCCGGCGGGGGGCGAGCGACGTGACCGGCATCTGCGGGCACCGGCGTTCCCTCATGACGGCTGCGATCCTGGCGATATCCGGCGCGCTGGCCGTGAGCGGTTCGCTCGCCCTGTCCGGCTGCGCTCCCGATCTGGTACGGGTCGCGCCGGCCCGGGCGGCCGACGCCCTCCCGACCCCCGATCCGCCGGAAACGCCGTGTTCGGGCGCGGCCGCGGGTCAGCCGCTCGCGGAGTTCTTCGTCGATCTCGACACGGGCAAGAGCAACCTGGTGCCGCGCTACTTCGCACCGGCGGGCGCGTTCGTCCAGTGGAGCGACCCGAAGTCCGGGCCGATCGGCGGCCCACCAGGGGACGCCGCGGCCGCGCTCGACCAGCTGCGCGAGCACCTGTTCGGCCTCGAGGTCGACGGGTTCTCGGAGACGATCACGTCGTTCCAGGACAAGGGCTACCTCGATCCGGGCACGGCGAACGCCGGCGGCTGGTTTCGATTCGAATTGATCGGCTCACCGGCCACCGGAATACCGGTCCGCGCCGCGCACGGCGAGGGCGCCATCGACTGCGCTTCCGGACGCATCAAGATCCTCACGATCGACGAGTGGTGACGCGCTGTCACGGCACGCCAGTGCGTACGGATTTGGTTTGCTTTCGCGCAACACCGGGTAATGCGGTGCCATGGGTATCGGAGTAGGTATCTTCCTCATTGCGATCGGCGCGATCTTGACGTTCGCAGTACATTGGCATATCGCCGGTCTCGACCTGCAAGCGGTGGGCTGGGTGCTGATGTTCGCCGGCCTGGCCGGTGTGATCTTGTTCTTCGCCTTCTGGCACCGCCGAGGCACCGGCCGGGTGGTGAGCCAACGCCAGACGTATCAGGAACCGGTCGCACAACGTCCGTACGAGCAGACGGTTTCCGAGCGTCGCGTCTATGACGAGCCGCCACCACCCCCCGGCGCCTGAGCCACAAGCCCGGCGACGCCCCACCATGGCGCATTTGCCGGCGGGGCGTCGTCGCATCTTGCTGGCCGGTGGCGTCCGCCGCCGCGCTCGCCGTCAGGAATCGGATGCCGTGTCTTCGCCGACGTCAAACTGTCCGTTCGGGACGTCAGGTTGTCGCGAGCCGCTCGACCGCGTCGGCGACCGAGTCCGCCACGACGAACGCCTCCACCAGACCGCTGACTTCGAGGACCCGACGAACGATCGGCTGTGGCGACGCTATCGCGAGCCGACCGTTCGGCTCGAGCCGGTTGGCGATGCGGACAAAGGCGGTCAGTCCCGAGGAGTCGCAGAAGCCGAGCTCTCGGGCATCGACCACGACGTCGCGTTGCCCGGCGTCGATGAGCCCGCGGGCGGCATCGGTGAGCAGCGGTGCGGTCACGAGATCCAGATCGCCGCCCACCGCGAGCACGGGGCGGCCATCGTGATCCGCCTGCACGATCTTGAGTGGCATCTCGTCTCCGACGTCAAGTTGCGGTCGATCGAATGTCACGTTCGTGACGCCCGAGCGGTCCGTAGCGATCTCCGATCGCGAGCACGATTGTCGCGACTTCCCTGCGCAACCGCAACGTCGGCCGAGCGGTCGACGATCTTTGCGGCTAGTGTCGCACCGACGTGACGAACGCCGCAGTTACACAGCGTGTGCGGCGCCAGTCGCACCGAATCAGCGAGTCAGAGGTGGGGTTACTTGATGGACGCAGAGACCAGAGCTCGGCTCGCGGCCGTGATGGTCGCACGGCGCGACGCGGTCCTAGCGAAGTGGGCCGAGACCGTACGCGAGACGATGCGCGGTCGCCTGACGAAGACCGAACTCACACGGCAACTCGAGGACATCTACGACGCGCTGGCCGGCGCGTTCGGTGCCGGGGCGTCGACGACCGAGTCTCCGGCCGCGGCGGACCTCCTCGGACTCATCGCAGACCTGTCCCGCTCGCGTGCGCGGCACGGATTCACCGCGACGGAGACCGCGGTCAGCGTCTTCGCGCTGAAGGACGCACTGCTGGATGATCTCGGCGATTCGAATGCGACTCGCCTCAGCGACTTCGTCGAATTCTCGCTCTTCGTCGACAAGCTCGGTCTGCACACCTTCGAGACGTACGTCAACGCGCGTGATGCCGTCATCACCGAGCAATCGGAACAACTGCTCGAGCTATCCACACCCGTCGTCAAGCTGTGGGACGGGGTCGTCGCCGTTCCGCTGATCGGCACGCTCGACTCGGCCCGCTCCCAGGTCGTCATGGAGCGGCTCCTGCAGATGTTGGTCGACACCGGTTCGCCGTACGCGATCCTCGACATCACCGGAGTGCCGGCGGTCGACACACAGGTGGCGCAACACATCCTGAAGACCGTGATGGCCGCGCAGCTGATGGGTGCGCAGTGCATCATTTCGGGAATCCGGCCCCAGATCGCGCAGACGATCGTGTCGCTCGGCATCGAATTCGGCGAGATCGTGACGAAGGCGAATCTGTCCGACGCCCTGCAGTACGCGCTGCGGTCGAGCGGTGTCGAGATCGCTCGGCCAGTGACCCGGTCGGCGCTGTAGGTCGGCATGGATCGCGTACCCGTCCTCGCCTTAGGCGATGTTCTGCTCGTCTCGATTCAGGTAGATCTCGAGGATCAGCTGGCCCTGGCGCTACAGGAGGATCTCTCCGACCGCATCGTGTCGACCGGCGCGCACGGCGTGATCATCGACATCACGGCGCTCGACATCGTGGATTCGTTCGTCGGTCGCATGCTCGCCACGATCGCCGCGGTGTCGAAGGTGCTCGACGCGGAGACCGTCGTCGTCGGAATGCGGCCGGCTGTCGCCATTACGCTCGTCGAGCTGGGCCTGCCGCTGCGCGGCATTCGTACGGCTCTCAACGTCGATCTGGGCCTCAAGCTGCTGCGTCAATCGCGGCTGGAGGCCTTCGCCGAATCGCCGGCGGATGGTCGTGGCGGGCCGGCCGACGACGTGCCGGCCGCCGTGGACCTGTCGTGATCAATGCCGAGCCGTCGGGCCCGGCGCAGGCGCAACCGATCTCGGGAGACGACGACGTGGTCCGCGTCCGCCAGCTCGTTCGAGCGGCCGCCGTCGCGACGAGGCTCAGCCTCGTCGACCAGACCAAGCTTGTCACCGCCGCGAGCGAGCTCGCCCGCAACACGCTCGTACACGGCGGCGGTGGCCGGGCCGAGGTGCAGCAGGTGACGAACGGCCGGCGCACCGGCTTGCGGGTCACGTTCGTCGACGACGGCCCCGGTATCGCCGATGTCGATCGAGCCTTCACCGACGGGTATTCCACCGGCGGCGGCCTCGGTCTGGGATTGGCCGGCTCCCGGCGGCTCATGGACGAGTTCGAGCTCGTCACCGACGTCGGGGTCGGCACAACCGTGACCGCGGTCAAGTGGGAGCGGTGACCATGGCGGCGTCCTCGGACTCGGACTCGGACCTGGGCATCCGGGTCGCCGAGCCACGGCTATGACCGTGGCCGCGCCGTCCGAAGGCGAGCCCGTCTGGATCGACGTCGACGATCCAGCGACGGCCGGCGGCGTACGACGGGCCGGGGTTGGTCTTGCCACCGAGGCCGGACTGTCGCCGAAAACGGTCGGAAATCTCGCCATTGTGGCGACCGAGTTGGCCACGAACCTGGCCCGCCACGCCGACCGGGGCACGGTCATGATGCGGGTGCGCCGCGGCAGCGATCGGCTCGGGTTCGAGATCATCGCGACGGACCGCGGGCCGGGCATGCCGGATCTGGTCGACTCGATCCGGGACGGGGTGTCGACCGCGGGCACGCTCGGCATCGGCCTCGGCGCAGTGGCCCGGATGGCCGACGAACTGCACGCTTACTCACGCCCGGGATCGGGCACCGTGATCGCCGCGACGCTGTGGGACGGATCGGCCCCGCCGCCCGCCTGGGTCGCCGGCGCGTTGCGACCGGTCGCCGGCGAGCACGTCTGCGGCGACGGTTACGCCGCCCGCTCGGACGGCGGACGACGGCAGGTCATGATCTGCGACGGGCTCGGGCATGGACCGATCGCCGCGATGGCCGCCGATGCCGTCGTGTCCGAATTTGTCGCCGCGCCGCCGGCCGATCCGGCGACCATGCTCGAACGTCTCCATCAGCGCACCCGCCACACGCGGGGGTCCGTCGTCGCCGTCGCCGAGCTCGACGTTGCCGGCGGCGTCGTCCGCTACGCCGGCATCGGCAACATCTCGAGCACGACCCTGTCCGCCGGGCAGCGGCGCGCGATGGTCTCGTTGCCCGGCATCATCGGCCAGCAGCGACGTGACATCCGCGAATTCACCTATCCGCTGGCCGCGGGAGACCTGGTGATCATGCATTCGGACGGACTCACGGATCGCTGGGACCTTTCCGCCTACCCGAACCTCGCCGGGCAGGTTCCGGTGCTGATCGCGGCGACGCTGCTGCGGGACCATGCCAAACGACGCGACGACGCGTCCGTCGTCGTGGCAAGGGCATGATGGCGAACATGGGCGACGGCGAAGCCGGCCGATCAGAGGATGGCACCGCCACCGAGCGGGTGGCGACGCCGCTCGTCAGCGCGCTCGTCACGTCGGAGCAGGGAGTGTTCGCCGTCCGGCGTCAGGCTCGCGCCGTCGCCGCGGCGCTCGGCCTTGGTGGCCAGGATCAGATCCGCACCGCGACGGCGCTGTCCGAGGTGTGTCGCCGGATGCTCGACGCCTGCGGTCACGTGACTGTCGCAATCGGTCTTGAACCGCCCGACGTACTCGGCGCCGCCCGCCCGCGGGCTTCTCGGTCGGCGCTGGCTCTGCGCGCGTGGGCGACGTGCACGGTCGACGACCGGTTCGTCGAGGACGTACAAGTGACGAAGGGTCTGATGGATCGCTGGGAGATCGACCGAACCGCCGACGAGACGGCGGTGTCGATGTGGCGTGCCGTTCCGGACGGACCGGTTGGACTCCGACCGGCCGACATCGAGGCGATCCGAGCCGACGTGGCCCGGCTTCACGCCGGCACGCCGATGGAGGAGCTCGCCGAACACAACCGTCAACTGCTGGCCACATTGGAAGAGGTGCAGCGACACCGCGACGACCTCCTGCGCCTCAACACCGAGCTCGAGGAGACGAACCGCGGCGTCGTCGCGCTCTACACCGAGCTGTCCGAAGAACTCGAAGCGACCAACCGCGGGGTCGTCGCGCTCTACGCCGAACTCGACCAGCGCACGACGCAGGCGCGCGCGGCCAGCGAGGCGAAGACCCGCTTCCTCGGCAACGTCAGTCACGAGCTGAGATCGCCGGTGACCTCGATCGTCGGGCTGACGCGACTGCTGCGTGACCCGTCGTCCGATCCGCTCACGGACGATCAGGCCCAACAACTCGAACTCATCGACGCCTCGGCACACAGCCTGCTCGGTCTCGTGAACGAGTTGCTCGACCTCGCGAAGGCCGAGTCGGGCCGGCTCGAACCGCGTCGGGAGCCGACCGACCTGCAACGGATCTTCACCTCGCTACGCGGTACGTCGCGCGCCATGCCGATCAGCGCCGAGACGAGCCTCGTCGTCGACGATCCGGTTGACGTGCCGATCCTCTACACGGACCCGATCATGCTCACTCAGGTGCTGCGTAACCTCTTGACGAACGGGATCAAGTTCACGCCGTCCGGCACCGTACGGATGACCGCGACGGACGACGGCGACGGGTACGTGTCGCTGGCCGTCGCCGACACGGGCATCGGCATTCCCGAGAGCGAGCAGGAGCGCGTGTTCGAGGAGTTCCACCAGGTGCGCAGCGCTCTACAGGCCACAACGACGGGGACCGGGCTCGGACTGCCGTACGCCCGGCGACTCGTCCAGATCCTCGACGGAACCATCGAGCTGGTGAGCACTCCGGACGTGGGCAGCACGTTCACCGTACGGCTGCCGGTGGGCTCCGTACCGGACGGTGGCGTCGCCGAGGTGAGCGCACCGATCACGGTCCTCGTCGTCGACGACGACGAAGCCTTCCGGACGGCCGCCGCCGGTGTGCTGCGCGGCTGCGGCTTCACCGTCGCCGAGATCGCCGACGGTCGCGCGGTCGCACCGGCGATCGAGGCGCGGCGGCCGGACATCGTCCTGCTGGACCTGCGGCTGGAGCAGACCGACGGCTTCGTCGTGCTGGACACCTTGACCAGCGACGACAATCTCCGCACGATCCCCGTCGTCATGGTGACCGCCTACCCCCAGGACCTGGTGAACCATCCGGCGGCGCGTCGAGCGACGGCGGTGCTCGACAAGACGACGATCACGCTCGACGACCTGTGCGACGTCGTACGGGTCACGGTCCTGCCCGGGGGCGTTCCGTGACGGCCGCCGACGACATCGAACCATCGGGTACGCAGCGGCCCGGCGGCGCTGGCCGGCCGACGACGCCGGACGGCGCGGTGTTCGGCGCTGGCGATGATGCCGGCGCGGTCCGGAGTCCATTGGGCAAACCGACGTCGCGCGGCGACACGCTGCTCCTCGTCGACGACACCGCATCGAAGCGGTACGTCCTCGGCAGCTGGCTGCGCCGCGGTGGCTACACCGTGATCGAGGCGGCGACCGGCACCGAAGCCCTGCGGCGTTTCCGCGAGGGCGGCATCGACCTCGTCGTGCTCGACGTAAGCCTTCCGGACATCTCCGGGTTCGAGGTCTGCGAGCTCATCAAGGGCGATTCGGTGCACGGCACGACACCGGTGATCCACGTCTCCGCCGCGGCGATCCAGTCGGTCGACCGCACCCGCGGTTTGGAGGGCGGCGCCGATGCGTATCTGGTCGAGCCGATCGATCCGAACGAGATGCTCGCCACGGTGGCCGCGATCCTGCGCTATTACCAGGCTCGCCTGCACGCGGAGCGATTGGCCAATCGGCTCGCGGATCTCGCCCGGCTGAGCGCCGCACTGGGTGCGACGACAAGCCAACGGGCGCTTCTGCACGAGGCCGCGACCGGCGCCACGCGCATCTTCGCCTCGCCGGTCATCATCGTGGCGACCGCTCCGGACGGAAGCCGGCTCGCCGCGGTGAGCGAAGGGCCGGGCGAACGCGTCGAGCTACGCGCGGCGATGATCGCCGACGTGGTCGATCAACCCGTCGGCGCCCGGGTCACTGACGAAGCGCCGGAACGATGGCCCCAGGTGGCCTGGCCGGCCGGGGACACCGTACGGGTACTGACGATCCGGCAGCGCTCCGATCGGCCGCCCCTGTCGATCGCGGTTCCCACCGGAGCGACGATGGAAGGCGCGCCGGTGCTGACCCTGTTCGGCCAGACCGTGATGTCGGCCATGAACACCGCGCGCCTGTACGACGAGGAGCACGACCTGGCTCTGACGCTGCAGCGGAGCATGCTGCCGCGCACTCTCCCCTATGTCCCCGGCCTCGAACTTGCGGTCCGGTATACGCCGGCCGGCGACCGCGCCGAGATCGGTGGTGACTTCTACGAGGTCGCCAAGCTCGACGATCAGCTGATCGTCGCGGTCGGCGACGTCGGCGGACACTCGCTGCACGCCGCCACCGTCATGGGCGAACTCCGGCATGCGACGAGGGCGTACATCGCCGAGGGGCACGGGCCGGCCGGCGTGCTCGACCGGCTCAACCACTTCATCGCGCGCCTCATCCCGGGGGAGATCGCGACCATGTGTCTGTTGTCGATCGACGTCGCGACAGGTCGGACCAGACTCAGCAATGCCGGACACCCGCCGCCGCTCGTGCGCGGCCGCGACGGCGTACGGCTGATCACCGACCGTTCGCCGCTGCTGGGCATCGTCGTGCGGCCGGCGACCGAGGTCGAATTCGTCCTCGAGCCGGACGACACCGTGGTGCTCTACACCGACGGGCTCATCGAAACGCGATCGGAGACTCTCGACGAGAGCCTGGCCCGGCTGATCGACGCGGCCGGCAGTGTCGAGCGGGATCTCGAGGCGTTCGCGACACGCCTGCTTGCCGACGTCGGACCGGCCGCGCCGGCCGACGATATCGCGATGGTCGTGGTCCGACGGGCCATACCGCATCGTGTGTAGTCACGGCGGTTCTCCTCACGGCGGTCCGACCCGGCGGACCGGCCGGGCGGGACATCGGGCGCGGATGCGCCCGGCGAGCGCCAGCGGACCGGGCGGGCGGGACATCGGGCGCGGATGCGCCCGGCGAGCGCGCGGCGGCCGACCCCGCGGCTGACAGAACCCACGCGGTGCGGCAAGGTGGGGGTGCGCATCGTGAGCGATTGTTTCGACGCGTGACACCGCGCCGACGCGGGAAGGACGGTGACATGACTCGTCGCGGCGACGACACGCCAGGCCCGCACGTGAACGGCGCGACTGCCGGCGATACCGCGTCGAGTCCCCGGGCCGATTGGCACCGCAACGGTGGTGCGCCGATTCACGTATCCACCGGCGGTTCGGGCATCGGGCGCCCGGACGACGCGCAGGGGTACGCCGTCGACCTGCCCGCCCTCGCCCAGCTGAGGCATGCGGTGACCCGCCACGGTCAACGGTTCGGCCTGGCCGACGGCCCGCTGAACGATCTCGTGCTCATCGCGAACGAGTTGGCCACCAACGTCGTACGCCACGGTGGCGGCGTCGGGCGAATGTGGCTCTGGCATCTCGACGGGTGCGTCTACTGCCAGGTGGCCGATCGCGGGCCGGGCATGCCCGACGCGGACCACGCCGGTGAGAAGCCGAGCGACCCGAACGCGCTGACGGGCCGGGGCCTCTGGTTGATCCGACAGATGAGTCACCAGGTGCACATCGAGACCGGCGGCCACGGCACCACGGTCACCGTCACGATCGCGGCCTGACAACCCGCGCGCGTACGGGAGCCCGCGACCGATGTCGGGACTCCCGTACCTGGCTCCGGGTTAGACCGCCGGCCGTGGCACGGGATCGCTTACGCCGGCCCGTTCCGGCGTCGTCTCTGCCGCCTGCGCCGTCAGCGGTGTCGCGATGTCCTCCAACGACTGCCGCTCCGCTCGAACGCCGAGGAACGCTGCGACGAGACCGCCCGCGATCATCAGGATCGCACCGATCACGAACGCGAGGACGGTGTCGCCGACCTTGCCCGTGCTGACGAGTTTCGAGAACAGCAGCGGCCCGCTGATGCCACCCGCGGCGGTGCCGATCGCGTAGAAGAATGCGATGGCCAGTGCCCGGGTCTCCATCGGGAAGACCTCGCTCACGGTGAGATAGGCCGAACTCGCACCGGCCGACGCGAAGAACAGCACGACGGCCCAGCACACGGTCATCGTCACCGCGCTCAGGTGGCCGGCGTCGAACAGCCAGGCCGTGCCCAGCAGCAACACCCCGGACAGGATGTACGTCGACGAGATCATCACCTTGCGTCCGACGGTATCGAACAGCGGTCCGAGCAGCAGCGGGCCGAAGAGGTTGCCGACCGCGATGATCGCGAAGTAATAGCCGGCACTCACGGGTTGGATCTTGAAGAAGGTCTGCAGGATCTGCGCGAATCCGAACGTGATCGCGTTGTAGAGGAACGCCTGCCCGATGAAGAGCGAGAAGCCGAGCACCGCCCGCTTCGGGTATCGCGCGAACAATGTGTGCGCGATCGTCACGAAGCCGATCGAGTGTCGTTGCCGGATCGCCAACTGCTGGTCGACACGCTCCAGCTGGACGTGATCCTCCCGCTCGACGCGCTCTTCGATGCCGTCGACGATCTTGTCCGCCTCCGGCTTGCGGCCGTGGATGAACAGCCACCGCGGGCTCTCCGGCACGTTACGACGTACCAGCAGGATGACCAGACCGAGCACGACGCCGAGGGCGAACGCCACACGCCAGCCGACGTCGACCGGGAGGCCGTTGATCAACGGTACGGTCAGCAGCGCGCCGACGCCGGCACCGAGCCAGTACGTACCGTTGATGACGATGTCGATGCGGCCCCGGTGCTTCTTCGGAATCAGCTCGTCGATAGCGGAGTTGATCGCCGCGTACTCGCCACCGATGCCGAACCCGGTGAGGAAGCGGAACAGGAAGAACCACCAGGCCGAAAACGACAACGCCGTCATCGCCGTGGCGAGCAGATAGACGGCCAGCGTGATCATGAACAGCTTCTTGCGGCCGTAGCGGTCGGTGAGCCATCCGAAGAACAGCGCGCCAACGCACGCTCCGGCCACGTAAAGCGCGGCGGCCAGGCCACTGATCTGACTCTGCGTGATGTGCACACCACTGCCCGGCTTGGAGATCTGACCGGAGAGCGTGCCGACGATCGTGACCTCAAGCCCGTCCAGGATCCAGACCGTACCGAGGCCGATGATCACCATCCAGTGCCATCGCGCCCACGGCAGCCGGTCGAGTCGCGCCGGGATGTCCGTACGGATGGTCCCCAGTGCTGGTTCGCTCATGCCAAACCTCCGGCGGTATCGGTGCTTCCACCGCCGGCCTACCCGGCCTGATCAGCCGGCAAACGAACCTGGGGACCCCGCCCGGAAGTCGCTATCGGATCACGATGATGTGCAGCGTCCGCGGGCCGTGCACTCCCTCGACGCGGTTCAGTTCGATATCGCTCGTCGCTGACGGCCCGCTGATCCACGTCTGCGGCCGGCCGGCGTCGAGACGGCCCATCGCCTGCGGCACCGTCGCGGCGATCTGATCCGACCGCACCACACACACGTGCAGATCGGGCAACAGGGAAAGCACGCGCCGGCCCTGACCGGTTCCCGTGTCGAGGACGACGGTGCCGGTCAGCGCGATGGCCAGCGCCGCGGCCGTCACGACGCCGTCCGCGCGGTCGAGATCGGCCACGCTGAGCGGCGGATCATCGCGCAGCCAGGCGATGTCCGGTGCGTCAGAATCTTGCTCGCCGTCGAGCCAGTGCTCCGGCAGATCGGCCGGTACGGCAATCCGCCGGGCTCCGTGGGCGTGCAGCGCGGCCGCGATCGCAGCCGGCAGATCCGGCTCGCCGACGATCTCTACCGTCGCCCGGTAGTCCGCGGCGCGCTCGGCGAACAGCGCGACAACGTCGGTCCCGGGCTCCGGGTCCCGCCGATAGGTCCGCGCGACCTCCGGCGGTGCCGGGTGATCGGCGAGCGCGTCCCGGATGCGGCTCAGGATCGCCGCCCGAGCCGACTCCGGACCCACGGCCGGCCGCGCGTCAGCCACGGGTCCGCCGCCACCACGTACGGAACGATTCGCGCGCCGGGGCGGGCAGATCGCGCGAGCCGAACCAGGCGTGCACCCAGCCCGGACCCCGGAGCCGGAGACGCGCCCGCCGGCCGAGCAGCATTCCCCCGACGCGTTGCGCGGCCGACAGCCGCCCAGGCTTGGCGAAGGTCGCGCCGGCGACGCCGAACAGCGCCCGCTCACCGAAATGACCGTGCTGGCTCTCGACGACCTTCGCCCGCAGATGCACGAGCACATCCGGAATGTTGATCTCGACTGGGCACGCCTCGTAGCACGCGCCGCACAGGCTCGACGCGAAGGGCAGCGACGCGGTCTGCTCGTCGACCGGATGACGATGAATCCCCCGCAGTTGCGGCGTCAGGATCGCACCGATCGGGCCGGGGTAGGCCGAACCGTACGCCCGGCCGCCCGTACGCGAATAGACCGGGCACACGTTCAGGCAGGCCGAACACCGGATGCAGCGCAATGCCTGCCGGCCGACCGTATCGGCGAGCGTGTCGGTGCGCCCGTTGTCGAGCAGGATCAGGTGGAACTCCTGCGGCCCGTCGCCGGGACTGACCCCGGTCCACATCGACGTGTACGGGTTCATCCGCTCCGCGGTCGACGAACGCGGCAGCAGTTGCAGGAAGACCTCGAGATCGGCCCACGTCGGCACGAGCTTCTCGATGCCGAGCACGGTGACCAGCACCGGCGGCAATGTGAGGCACATCCGGCCGTTGCCCTCCGACTCCAGCACGACGATCGTGCCGGTGTCAGCGACGGCGAAATTGCCGCCCGACACGGCCATCTCGGCCCGCAGGAACTTGTCCCGCAGGTGCACCCGCGCGGCCTCGGCCAGCGCGGCCGGATCGTCGGTCAACCCGGCCGGCGCCGGCCGGCCGGCGCCGGCCATTTCGCTGGTGAAGATGTCGCGGATCTCGGCGCGGTTGCGGTGGATGGCCGGCACCAGAATGTGACTCGGCAGGTCATGACCGAGCTGCACGATGAGCTCGGCCAGATCGGTCTCCCACACGTCGATGCCGTCGCGCTCCAACGCCGCATTCAGCTCGATCTCTTGGGTCGCCATCGACTTGACCTTGACGATCTCCCGTACGCCGTGGCTGCGCGCGATGTCGGCCACGATCGCGTTCGCCTCGTCCGCGTCACGGGCCCAGTGCACGACGCCGCCGGCCGCGGTGACGTTCGCCTCCAGCTGCTCCAGCAACTCCGGCAGCCGGGCCAGGACGTCGTCCTTGATGGCCGCTCCGGCGTGGCGCAGCTCGGCCCAATCCGGCACCTCGGCGATGGCGCGCAGGCGCTTGTCGCGGATCGTCGCGGTGGCTCGGCCGAGGTTGTCGCGCAGCTGGTGGTCCGCGAGCGCGGTCCGCGCGGCCGCCGGGAACGCCGGCATCCCGAGGAACGTCGGCGTCTCGCGCCGGTCCGGCCGCTCTTGCCGACGCTCCGTCGCGGCGCCGGTCACCGGGTCGCCGCCAGGATCTCGGCCAGGTGCATCGTTCGTACGGCCCGACTTTGGCCGGGGGCACTCCCCGCGCGACCCGTACCGCGGCGCGACATCAGGCCACCGATGTGCATGAGGCACGACGTATCGGCGCTGGCGAGCACGGCGGCGCCGGTGTCGAGCACGTCGTCGACCTTGTCGTTGCCCATCGCGATCGACGTGTCCGGGTTCTTGACCGAGAACGTACCGCCGAAACCGCAGCACTCGGTCGGATGCGCGAGGGGCACGAGGCGCAGTCCCTCGACGGCGGCCAGCAGTTGCTGCGGCCGATCCCCGACGCCGAGCATCCGTTGCGAATGGCAGGTCGGGTGGAACGCGACCGTTTCGGGAAAGTACGCGCCGACGTCGGTCACGCCGAGGATGTCGACGAGGAACTGGGACAGCTCGTACACCGGCGGAGTCGCGGCGGCCGCCGCCGCGTCCACGACCGGGTGGTAGTGACGCACCATCGCGGCGCACGACGCCGACGGAGTCACGACCGCCTCGTAACCGGCGAACGCGGCGGCGAAGTTCGCGACCAGTGGTACGCAGGCGGCGCGATATCCGGAGTTGAAATGCATCTGGCCGCAGCAGGTTTGGGCGGCCGGGAACGCGACCTCCACACCGAGCCGCTCCAGAACCGTGACGGTCGCCTTCCCGACGCCGGGGAAGAGTGTGTCGTTGAAGCAGGTGATGAACAGAGCGACGCGCATGTTCACCCCACTCTCATCCGCGGCCGATCCGACTGGCGGCCTTGTCCCAGGCGGCCTGGTCTCCGCTCGGATCGTACCGGCGGGTCGGTTGCGTGCCAGCGACCAATGCCCGGATCTCCGTACGGTCGGCCGGCCCGCCGTTCGCACGCGCCTGCACGAGAATGTTGCCGAGCGCGGTTGCCTCGACCGGTCCGGCAATGACCGGCCGGCCGCAGGCGTCCGCGGTCAACTGGCACAGCAGGGCGTTGCGTGCTCCCCCGCCGACCACATGGACGACGTCGACGTCGCCTCCGGACAGCCGGACGGCGTCGCGGACGGCGGCCCGGTGGGCCAGCGCCAGGCTCTCCAGGATGCACCGGACATAACCGGCCCGGTTGGCCGGTGCCGCTTGATCGGTGCGGGCACAATATGCGTCGATCCGCGCCGGCATGTCACCCGGCGCGAGGAAGTCGGCGTCGTCCGGGTCGACGATCGCGGCGAACGGCGGCGCGTACTCGGCCGCCGCCAGCAACCGACCGGCGTCCGGTTCGGCCCAGGTGCGCTGACATTCCTGCAGCAGCCACAGACCCATCACGTTGCGCAGATAGCGGATCGTGCCGTCGACGCCAACCTCGTTGGTGAAGTTCGCCTCCCGGCTCGCGTCACTCAGCACCGGCGCGTCGAGTTCGACGCCGACCAGCGACCATGTACCAGTGCACACGTAGGCGAAGCGCTCGCCGATCGCTGGCACCGCGAGGACCGCCGAGGCGGTGTCGTGCGAGGCCACCGCGACGATCGGCAGCCCGTCGAGCCCGGCCGTGGGCAGCGTGGATCCGATGCGGTCGCCGGGGTCGCGCAGCGCCGGGAACAGCCGGCGGGGCAGGCCGGCGCCGTCGATCAGGACGTCGGACCATTCGCCGGTACGGACGTCGTAGAGCGCCGTGGTCGACGCGTTGGTCCGCTCCGCGCCGACCTCACCGGTGAGCCAGAACCCCAGCAGATCCGGGATCAGCAGCATTGTCGTGGAAGCGGCCAGCGTCGCGACCGGCTCGTGCAGAAGTTGGTACAGGGTGTTGAACGGCAGGTGCTGGATGCCCGTCACCGCGTAGTTGGCGGCCGGATCGACAAGCGCGTCGACGGCCGGGTCGGGACGGGTGGTGCGGTCGTCGCGGTAGTGGAACGGCGGCGAGAGCAGCCGACCGTCCTCGTTGAGCAAGCCGTAGTCGATGGCCCAGGAGTCGATGCCGGCCGAGGCGATGTCGCCACCCGCGACGGCGGATCGCAAACCGGCAAGGACCTCCCGGTGGAGGCCGTCGATGTCCCAGTGCAGCCCGTCCGGCCGGCGCATCGGATCGTTGGCGAATCGGCGTACGTCGTCGATGCAGAGCTGGCCCGGACCGACCTGGCCGACGATGACCCGCCCGTTTGACGCACCGAGATCCACGGCTGCGTACGCACGCTCGGGCGCCGCGCGACTCATCTGAGATCACCATGGTCGTCATAGCGACACAATGGCCATCGCAGCTCCGATCTAGTCATCGCAGGAACGCGGCCGCGACGCCGGCGTCGACGGGGATGTGTAGCCCGGTTGTCTGCGACAGTTCGCCGCCGGTAAGAGCGAAGACGGCCGCCGCGATGTGCTCGGGGAGCACCTCCTTCTTGAGCAGCGTGCGTTGGGCGTAAAACGCACCCAGTTCGGCCTCGGGTACGCCGTAGACCGCGGCGCGTTGAGCGCCCCAACCACTGGCGAAGATGCCCGACCCGCGGACGACACCGTCGGGGTTGATCCCGTTGACGCGGATGCCGTGCTCGCCGAGCTCGGCCGCGAGGAGCCGGACCTGGTGGGCCTGATCGGCCTTGGCCGCGCCGTACGCCACGTTGTTGGGGCCGGCGAACACGGCGTTCTTGCTGGAGATGTAAACGATGTCGCCGCCCATGTCCTGCGCGATCATGGCTCGGGCGGCCTCGCGCGCGACGAGGAACGATCCACGGGCCATGACGTCGTGCTGCACGTCCCAGTCCGACACCGACGTGTCCAGCAGTGGCTTGGAGATGGACAGGCCGGCGTTGTTCACGATGAGGTCGACGCCACCGAAAGCGAGCGACGCGGCCCGGATCGCCGCGGCCACGGCCGCCTCGTCGGTCACGTCGACGGTGACCGCGACGGCGGCATCCGATCCACCGATCTCGGTCGCGACGGCGGTCGCACCGGCTGCGTCGCGGTCGGCGACGACCACGCAGGCGCCTTCGGCCGCCAGGCGCAGGGCCGTGGCGCGGCCGATGCCCGATCCGCCGCCGGTGACGAGCGCGATGCGGCCGGCCAGTGCCTTCGGCTTCGGCGCTCGGGCCAGCTTCGCCTCTTCCAGCGCCCAATACTCGATGCGGAACTTCTCTGACTCGGCGATCGGCGCGTACGTCGAGATTGCCTCGGCGCCACGCATCACGTTGATGGCGTTAACGTAGAACTCGCCGGCCACCCGGGCGGTCTGCTTGTTCGCGCCGAACGAGAACATGCCCACGCCGGGCACCAGCACGATCGCCGGATCGGCGCCGCGCATCGGCGGCGACTCGGGCGTCGCATGCCGGTGGTAATAGGCGGTGTACTCGTCGCGGTAGGCGGTGTGCAGCTCTCGCAGCCGGGTGACCACGTCGTCGAGCGACGCCGTGGCCGGCAGATCGAGGACGAGCGGGCGCACCTTCGTACGCAGGAAGTGGTCCGGACACGACGTGCCCAACGCGCCCAGGCGCGGATGCTCGGCCCGGGCCAGGAAGTCGAGGACGACTTCGGTGTCGGTGTAGTGCCCGAGTTGCGGCCGGTCGGTCGACGCGAGTCCACGGATGACCGGGAAGAGTGCCGCCGCGCGTTCGTGGCGCTCTGCTTCAGGGAGTGGCTGGTAGCCGTCGAGTAACGCACCGAATGGCTCCGGGCGCCCGCGGCCGTCGATGAAGTCCGCCGCCGTACCGATGATCTCCAGGGAATTGGCCTCGCACTCGGCGGACGTCGAACCCCAGGCCGTGACGCCGTGGCCGCCGAGAACGCAGCCGATCGCCTGCGGGTGCGCGTTCTTGATCGCGGCGATGTCGAGACCGAGCTGGAAGCCGGGTCGCCGCCACGGCACCCAGACAACGCGGTCACCGAAGCACTCCTTGGTCAGCGCCTCACCGTCGGCCGCGGTTGCGAGCGCGATGCCGGAGTCGGGATGGAGGTGGTCGACATGCGGCGCGTCGACGAGGCCGTGCATCGCGGTGTCGATCGACGGCGCGGCTCCTCCGCGTCCGTGCAGGCAGAAGTCGAAGGCGGCGACCATCTCGTCCTCGCGCGCCACGCCCGGGTAGACGCCGGCGAGCGCACGGAGCCGGTCCAGCCGGAGCACGGCCAGACCTGGTTCGGTGAGCGTGCCGAGGTCACCGCCGGAGCCCTTCACCCACATGAGTTCGACGTCTGCGTCGGTGACCGGATCGATCGCGGTTCCCTTGGCCGACGTGTTGCCGCCGGCGTAGTTCGTGTTGCGCGGGTCGGAGCCCAGTCGGTTCGACCGCTCGATCAGCTCGCGCACGGTGTGGTTCATCGGTATGCCGTTCATCCGTGCGTCGTTCATCGGCGCATCACGCTCCCCACGCTGGCCTGCCGGCCGCGGCGGTCGGCGCGGCCTCGGTGATCGTCACTGAGCACCCTCCAGATCGGCGCGTGGTGCTGGTTCCAGCGCTGGATTCAAACGTTTCACAGGACTCTAGAAAACAACCCCATCGAGCGTCAACACAACGACGCTAATACGTTACGCATTCCGGTACTTGGCTAGTTAAGAGCGCTGGTAGCGACGTCGCATGACGGCGGTGCGGCGGGCGGAACCGCAATTGAGGCGTTTCAGACGGAGCTGCCGTACCGAACCGGTCGTCCGAGCCTCCACCGCCGGCCCCGATAGAGGTCGGCGAGGCGGGGCGCGATTGATCACCACACGTGATTAAGCTTCACCTTCGTGTGGCGTCGTGTTCGATGTCGTCGGGATCTGAGCGTCGTGTGACAGACTTCGGGTAGCCGAGGGCAGGTCAGGTGTGTGCGTGCCAGGGCGCGATGAGGCCGAGCGGCGCGCGTTCATCGCGGGTGCGAGCGCACGAACGCCGTGGGGGTACGGGGATGAAACTGCTGGTCACCGGCGGCGCCGGATACATCGGCAGCGTGGTGACGAGCCTGTTGCTGGCCTCTGGCCATGAGGTCGTCGTGCTCGACGATCTGTCGACGGGACACGAGGTCGCGATCCCACGGGGCGCAACCTTCGTCCGTGGCCGCGTGCACGAGGCGGCCGACGCCGTGCTCAACTCGTCGTTCGACGCGGTGCTGCATTTCGCGGCGTACATAGCGGCCGGCGAGTCGGTCGCGAAGCCGGAGATCTACTGGGACAACAACCTCGTCGGCTCTTTGCGCCTGCTCGACGCGATGCGGCGACACGGCGTACGCCGACTCGTGTTCTCGTCGACCGCGAACGTGTACGGCGACCCGGACGAGGTGCCGATCCCGGAGACCGCACCGGCCCGACCGCCGAACCCGTACGCGGGGTCGAAGCTCGCCGTCGACCACGCGCTCGACGGGGAATCGGCGGCCTACGGCCTGGCCGCGGTGTCGCTGCGCTACTTCAACGTCGCCGGCGCGCATCGCACCGGCACACGGGGCGCTAACACGACCCTGATCGGCGAGCGCCACGATCCGGAGACACACCTGATCCCCATCGCGCTGGACGTCGCCGCCGGCCATCGGCCGAGCCTGCTGCTCTACGGCACCGACTACCCGACGTTCGACGGCACCTGCGTGCGTGACTACATCCACGTGACCGACCTCGCCGAGGCGCATCTTCGGGCATTGGCCGCGATGGACGCGGGCACGCATCGCGTCTACAACCTCGGCAACGGGCATGGTTTCTCCAACCGCGAGGTCATCGACGTCGTCCGGGCGGTCACCGGCCGGCCGATTCCGGTCGAGGTCGCACCGCGCCGTTCCGGCGATCCGGCCGAACTCGTCGCCTCCTCCGAACGCGCGCAGACCGAGCTCGGCTGGGTGCCGGCGAAGCAGGATCTGGCCGACATCGTGCGGGACGCCTGGGAGTTCTACCAGCATGTCCACTGATGCTCCGGCGGCAATGTACCGGCCCGGCACCAGCGGCGCGTGGCGCGCGCCCGGCCGCGTCAACCTGATCGGCGAGCACACCGACTACAACGACGGCTTCGTGCTGCCGTTCGCACTCGCGCAGTCGACAACGGTGACGGCCGAGGTGATCGACGGCCCATCACGGTGGACGGTGCGCAGCACGGCGGCGGCGGAGGCGGTCACCATCATGGCCGAGGACCTCGTCCCCGGCCGGGTCGGCGGATGGGCCGGCTACATCGCCGGCATCCTTTGGGCGTTGCGCGAGGCCGGCTACCGGGTCCCGGCCGCGGATCTGTCGCTGACCTCGGACGTACCGGTCGGCGCCGGGTTGTCGTCATCGGCGGCGATCGAGTGTGCCGTGCTCACCGCGCTGTGTGACCTCGGTGCGCTCGACCTGCCGATCGACGACCGGCCACGGCTCGCGCAGCGCGCGGAGAACACGTACGTCGGGATGCCCTGCGGGATCATGGATCAGGCCGCGGCGACGCTGTGCCGAGCTGGTCACGCGCTGTTCCTCGACTGCCGCTCGCTCGCCGCCCAACACATTCCCTTCGACCTCGCCGGTACGGGGCTCGCGATGCTCGTCGTCGACACGCGCGCGCCGCATCAGCTCGTGGACGGCGAATACGCCGCACGCCGGACGAGCTGCGAGCAAGCGGCCGCACTGCTTGACGTACCGGCATTGCGCGACGTCACCGACCTGGACGCCGCGCTGGCCGCGCTGCCGGATAACGAGCTGCGCCGCCGGACCCGGCATGTGGTGACCGAGAACGCGCGTGTACTGGCGGTCGTCGACCTGCTGCGCGCCGGGCGCGTGCGTGACATCGGCCCGTTGTTGACCGCGTCGCACGCGTCGATGCGCGACGACTATCAGATCACCGTGCCGGAGGTGGACGTCGCGGTCGACACCGCGGTGTCGGCGGGAGCATACGGTGCGCGCATGACGGGCGGAGGATTCGGCGGCTGCGTGCTCGCGCTCGTCGACCGGGACGCGACCGACGCGGTAGCTGCCGCGGTCGCCGATGCGTTCGCCGGCCACGGATTCCGGCCACCGGCGTCGTTCGTCGCCGTGCCGTCCGACGGCGCCGGACGGGTCAGCTGAGCGCGCCGCCGGCCGCGCCGAGTCCGGCGCGAACGATCACACGCCGGAGACCGCTCACGGCGCGAGTGCGCGGAGCCGTTTGGCCGCCTGCTCGGGTGCGATGTCGTTGGCGAAGACATCCATGCCCGCCTCCGAACCGGCGAGATATTTGAGCTTGCCGGAGCTGCGGCGATTGGTGAACAGTTCGAGGTGGAGCGCGAAGTCACGGCCGCCGTCGTGGGCCGGAGCCTGGTGCCACGCCGCGATGTACGGCGCCGGCGTCTCGAACAGCCGGTCGAAGCGGCGCAGCAGATCCAGATAGATCGCCGGAAACGCGTCGCGTTCGCCTTCGTCGAGGCCGGTGAGATCGGCGGCCCTCCGCTTCGGATAAAGGTGCACCTCGTACGGCCACCGGGCCGCGTACGGCACGAAGGCCAGCCAGTGCGGGTTCTCGGCGACGATCCGGGAACCGTCGGCCCGCTCGGCCGCTAGCATGTCGTCGAAAACGTTGCGCCCGAACCGGCGCCGGTAGGACGTGGTCATATCGAGCATCCGGTTCGTACGCGGCGTCGCGAACGGGTAGGCGTAGATCTGCCCGTGCGGATGCGTCTGCGTGACGCCGATCTCGGGTCCCCGGTTCTCGAAGCAGAACACCTGCTCGATACCGGGATAGCCGGCCAGGTCCCGAGTCCGGTCGATCCACACGTCGAGCACCAGGCGCGCCTGGTCGCCGGTCAGATCGGCGAAGGACAAATCGTGGTCGCTGGAGAAACAGATCACCTCGCACCGACCTTCGCCGGCGATCGACCGCAGCATCGATGACGACGGCCGCGTCGGATGAGCCGCGCCCGCCGTCCGCGCGGCCGGCACGTTCGCGAGCGCTCCGGCCGACGACGCATCGCCGCCATCGGACGCCGGCACCGATGCCGGCGTACCTGTCACGTCGACCGTGCCCATGGCTCCGATCTCTTTGACCCCGCTGGCGCCGACACCGGTCAACGCCGGCGCGAGCGGGCCCGTCGACACTTGTGCGAGCGGTGCGGTCAGTGCCGGGAACCGGTTCTGGAACACGACGACGTCGTACTCCGGCGCCGGCACCTCGGTCAGGTGGCCGTTCCGGCTCGGACACAGTGGACAATCGGCCGCGGACGGTTGGAACGACCGGTCCTGGCGGTGACTCGCGACGATGACCCACTCACCGGTCAGGGGGTCAAAGCGCGCACGAGACGACGACGTCTGTTTCGGCAACGTACGCAAATCCGGATAATCGCTCCGGCGGGCCGGCAGCCGGTCGTAGTAGATGAGCTCCCGACCGTCGGCTAGGCGCGTGCTGGTCTTCTGCATCTGAGCAGCGATCGCGACGGGCTACGTGCGCCGGTGGCGTCGCGGCGGGCGGGAGGCAGCGCCGACGGTGTACACAGTCACGAGTTGAACATGACGCAACGTTTTCCGTCAATAGTCGTCAAGACCGATCACAAACGCACATGATGACGCCGGCCGTGCTCCCGAACGTTCCTCCCCCGTCGCAACGCGGGGCGCCGATGCCCGGGCCGGCGGATACCCGCGTCGCCAATTCGGTGGACGACGCCGGCGCGGCCGCGTGATACTCGTCGTCATGCGCTGAGCCCGTACCCGATCCCTTCTGATCGCTTGGTACGAGCGCGCCCCGATCCGGCGGCGCGCGGACGGGTGTGCGTATGTGGAAAGCCATCAATCTCGGTGCTGCCTACGGCGATGAGCCGCTGTTCGCGGACGCCTCCTTCGCCGTTGCCGGCACCGACCGGATCGGTCTCGTCGGCCCGAACGGAGCCGGCAAGTCGACCATGCTCAAGATCGTTGCCGGCGAGCTTCGCCCGACCACCGGGCACGTCGAATGCCCGCCGGGCACGCGGATCGGATACTTCGCCCAGCAGGTGCCCGACCCGGCGATGACCGTGGGCGAGTATCTCGACGCCGCACCGGGCGAGTTGTCCGCATTGGACCGGCGGCTGCGAGCATTGCAGGCGGCAGTCGCGTCCGATCCGGGTCGCCTGGTCGAGCTCGGTGCCGTCCAGGAGCGGTATGGGCAGCTCGGCGGCTGGGCGTACGCGGCCCGCGTGGCCGAGGTGCGCGACCGTCTGGGCGTGAGCGCGCTGCCCGACGACGCGCGGCTCGGCACTCTGTCCGGCGGCGAGCAGGCTCGACTCATGCTCGCTCGTGTGCTCGTCGGTGACCCGACCGATCTACTGCTCGACGAGCCGACGAACCATCTCGACGCGGACGGCATCGACTGGCTCGGCGGCTATCTGGCCCGGTTCACCGGCTCGATCGTCGTGGTCACCCACGACCGCTCGTTGCTCGACCGCGTCGCGAACCGGATCATCGATATCGACGGAATCGGCGGACCGGCCGGCAACGCACAGCCGCAGTTCTACGACGGCGGCTACACCGCCTACCGGGCCGAAAAACAGCGTCGGTGGGAACGCCTGCTGCTCGACTTCGAGGCGCAGGAAAAGGCCCGCGCCCGGCTGGCTGAGGACATCGAGACGACCAAGGGTCACGCGCTCGCGACCGAATTGACCACCCGCAACGATCGCCTGCGTCGTTACGCGAAAAAGGTCGCGGCCAAGGCGAAGGCGCGGGAACGCCGGCTCGTCCGCCAGATGGAGGCGGCCACCTGGATCGCCCAGCCACAAACCCGCCCGCCGCTGGTGCTCGCGTTCCGATCGCCGCGGTCCGACCCGAGGCCGGTCGATACGTCGGCGGCGACGGTGCTGTCAGCTTCGGACCTCACGCTCATGGCGGGTACGCGGACGCTGGCCACAGACGTCGACTTTCGCCTTCGCGAGGGTGAGCGCGTCGTGCTCACCGGACCGAACGGCGCGGGCAAGACGACGTTGCTGAACGTGTTCGCCGGCATTGCGGAGCCGGCCGCCGGCCGAATCGACCGGCGCGGTGTCGTCGCGTTACTCCCGCAGACCCACGACGAGCTGCGGCTGCGCACGCCGGTGCTGGACTTCTTCCGGTCGCGCGTGCCTGTGTACATCGACGAGGCCGAGGAGCTATTGCGCGCCTACCTCTTCGACGACGAGCAGCAGCGGCAGCCGCTGCGTACGTTGTCCGCGGGTGAGATGCGCCGACTGTTGCTGGCGACGATCGTCAACAGCGACGCCGACGCGATCCTCCTCGACGAGCCGACGAACTTCCTCGACTTCGACGCGCTCGACGTCGTCGAGGAGGCGTTGCGCGCGTACGACGGGGCGTTGCTGGTGGTGACGCACGACGCGTACCTGCCGAAGTCCATCGGGTGCGACCGGCATGTCGTGCTCGCCAACGGTCGGCTCGCGACTCGCGACCGAGACGGCTGACCAGGCGATCCGGCGGGCCGACATCTAGTTGTACTGCCACGGCTGACGTAGGCCTGATGCAGGCCACGAGGTCGGATCGAGACGTAGGTGGAGCGGGCGCGACGATAATGGGCGGCATGCGAGACCACGGTTCCGGCGCGACCGACCGGAGCCCGCGCATCGTCATCGTCGGCGCCGGGTTCGGCGGCATCGCGGTGGCGGCGTTGCTCCGCCGGGCCGGCTTCGCCGACATCACGGTGCTGGAGAAGGCCGATCGGGTCGGCGGTGTCTGGCGGGACAACACGTATCCGGGCTGCGCCTGCGACATTCCGGCGCCGCTCTACTCGTACTCGTTCGCGCCGAACCCGGACTGGTCGCGGCGCTTCCCGCCGCGATCGGAGATCCTCGCCTACCTGGAACGCTGCGTCGCGGACTTCGGTCTCACCGATGCAATCCGCTTCGACGTCGCCGTCACCGAGGCGCGCTGGACAGACTCGCAGTGGCAGATCACGTGCGCGGACGGTTCGGTACTTGCCGCCGACATGCTGATCCCGGCGATGGGTCAGCTGTCCCGCCCGGCCGTCCCCGACCTGCCGGGTGCCGACGCATTCACCGGGCCGCGCCTGCACACGGCCCGATGGGATCCCGAACTCGATGTCGCGGGTCGCCGCGTCGGCGTCATCGGCACCGGGGCGAGCGCGATCCAGCTCGTACCCGCCATTGCCGGCACCGCCGCGCACGTGACGGTCTTCCAACGGACCCCGCCCTGGCTCCTGCCCAAACCGGACCGCCGCTATGGCCGGATTCGCAGGGCCTTGTTCCGGCGCGTGCCGGCGACCGCGCGGGCGTCGCGCGCCGGCACCTGGGCGCTCACCGTCGTCACCGGACGAGCGCTACTCGGCGGCCGGATCGCCCGGTGGGCGGTCGGCGGCGCGGCGCGCGTGCAACTGCGGCTACAGGCCCGTGGTCTGCGCGGCACGATCACGCCCGACTACCCATTCGGCTGCAAACGCGTGCTTTTCAGCCACGACTGGCTGCCGACGCTGCGCCGGCCCGACGTCACGCTCGCCACCGTCGCGATCGCGGGCGTCAACCCGGCCGGGGTGCGCACCGCCGACGGCGTCCAGCATGACTGCGACATCCTCGTGTACGGCACCGGCTTTCGCGCCACCGAGTTCCTGGCGCCGCTGCGGGTGACCGGCGTCGGCGAAGCGCGGCTCGACGATGTCTGGGCCGGTGGCGCGCACGCCTACCTCGGCCTGGCCGTGGCCGACTTCCCGAACATGTTCCTGATGTACGGCCCGAACACGAACACCGGCAACACCTCGGTCATCTACTTCCACGAATCGCAGGCGCGCTACATCGTGCAGGCGGCCGAGCTGGTCGCCGCCGGGCGGGTGCTCGACGTGCGACCCGAGGTGGCGATGGCGTACGACAACGAGATGCAGTCCCGACTGGCCGGCAGCGTCTGGGTCGGCTGCGACAACTGGTATCGCCTACCCGGCGGCCGCGTCGTGACAAACTGGCCGGGATCGGCCGGCGAATACCGCCGCCGGACCGCGAGGCTGGACGTCGCGGACTATCGCGGTTCGCGCACCGAGGAGTCGGCCACGGCGGACGACCCGGGCATCGACGAGTCGGCCGCGGCCGCACGAACTGGTGCCGATCCAAACGTCATCCGGAAATCGGCGAGTGTGACGGTCAACCGAGGACGCAGCCCACGCAGGTAGGCCAGCGGCCCGTCCGGTGCGATCCGCCAATCTGAGCGGCCGAGCCGGACGCGGGCCGTCGCCCGTACCCGGGTGGTCTGGGGTTGACCGTCGCGGTCCTGCACGACCCGGAAGCGGACCGGCCACCGGCCGGGCAGTCGCACGCCGCGCCGCACCGACGCCGACGCGATCGGCCGGCCGTCGATGTGCGCGTCGGCGGTGAGGTCGCCCGCCGACGCTTCGAACGCGAAGCGAGCCAGCTCCTTCGGGATAGCCCAGAGCGCACGCCCGCCGTCGCGCGACGGCACGCTGTCCACCCAGATCCCGGTGATCGTCGCGCGCGGCCGCAGGCCGTCGCGGACCAGCGTCGCGACCAGCAGCTCGCGATAAGCCAGCACGCCGCCCGGCTGGTAGTCGACCCATGCCGTGCCGACGACCGCGCGTCCCGCGACGAGCAGCCGGTGGATGCCGGACGGCACCGCGCGCGATGGTCCGCTTCCTCGCGGCAGGACCCACACCGACAGGTGCAGCTGGCCGCGCAATACCCATGGATCGGGCGGGTACGAGACCTGGTCGGTCATGCCCGCGATGGTAACAACGCCGTCGGCGCTGACCGCCCACCTCGCGGGCACCGGCAAGATGGCATCGACGCCGCGGCTCGGGGGTCGTACGGTGTGCGCGTGGTCACGTTCGTCGTGGTGATCGAGTTGGCTGGCGGCACCCTTCTGCTCGCCGGACTGACCGCCCTCGCGCTCGGCGTGTTCGCGATGCGCGATCATCGGGTCGTGGCTCGCACGCCGCCGACACCCCTCGGCTCCTGGGATGCACCGGCGCGACGCCGGGCGGCCCTGGCGACGACCGCGTACGGCCCGGGCGGTCGCTACGTCGCGCCGGTGAGTGGTGCCGAATGCGCGTGGTACGCGGCCGAACTGATCCGTGTCCCGTCCCGCCGGATGACGGATGAGACCGTCGATGAGGACACGCTCTGGCGGCAGGCGGCCGCGGCGCCGGCCGCGATCGTCGACGACACCGGGATCGCCCTTGTCGATCCGCACCTGACCGAGTCGCCGCCATCGCGGAACGATACGCCGCTCGCCGAGATCACGATCCGGTTCTTCCGACCGCAGACGTTGCACGCGATGCCGGCGTCGATCCCCCGGCACGCGTACGCCGACGTACGCCCGTACGAGTCACTGCGGCTGAGCGAACTGCGGGTCCCGGCCGGCCGGCCGGCGTACGTGCTCGGCGCAGCCGTACGCGACGGGCAGCACGTGATGCTCGTGCCGGCTAAGCACGGTCCGACGATCGTGACCCGCGACCTGCCGTCACAGGTGCGCCGCCGGCAGCGTCGATCGGCCCACGAGTCGCGTCGCATCGCCAAGGGACTGACCCTTGCCGGTGCGACGCTCTCGATGCTGGCCACCGCACTGCTGTGGCTTCTCATCCCGATCGCGTAACGGCGGCGGACCATCCAGCTCAGGCGACCGGGCCCAGGTGTGCCTCGAGCCGTTCGATGCGATCCACGAGCGGCTGCATCTCGCGGCGTACGGCCGCGGACAGGCTCGCCGCCATGTCCGGCCCGGCGGCCGACTGCCTCTGCGAGCTGAGGTGCACGTACCCGGCGATCGCCGCCGACACGGCCCGCCGGGTGAGGCGCGCATCCGCGCCGAGCGAACGAAGGATCTTGCCCCCGGCACCGTCGGTCTCGGCCACCAGACCGAGCAGTAGGTGCTCGCAGCCGACGTAGTTGTGGCCAAAGCCGGTCGCCTCGGCCACGGCGGCCTCCAGCACGTTCGCCGCCGCCACGCTGAAGTGGCGGCCGGCCCCGCCGGAGCCGTCGGCAGTGCCCTCGCCGGTGCCCGCGACGGTGCCCTCGCCGGCGCCGGGCTCGTCGGGCACCGGCCGCTCGAGTTCCCGCGCGACCGCGCTCGGGTCGATGTCCATCGCTCGCAACACCTGAAGCGCGAGGTTCGCCCCCTCGCCAACCACACCACCGAGCAGGTCGGCTGTGGTCACGGTCGGCCGGTCGAAGCGCCGGCTGCGATCGATGGCGCCGACGAGCGCGGTCTGGGCGCGCGCGGTGGCGCTCGGCAGGCGGGCAGCGAGAGTGTCGCCGTTCACACCGTCCAACCCGGCCTCGCGGATCGCGGTGATCCTTCGTACCGCCTGCTCAAGGGCGCGTTGGCAGATGGCGGACACGGGAACCCCGGCGGTCCGGACCGCATCGGCCAGCTCGTCGGGCAGATAGACGTTGATCTTCGGCATCGTTCGCTCCCTCGCGATGGGTGGATCTTCTCCGTCCCAATCGACCCGTGCGGCCGATTAGCGTGACGACGCCATTTCTAACCCGTATGGGGTTAGCTGTCTATAACCCCATCAAACCACGCCCGGCGGTGCCAGTCCGTCGTGCCAGTCCGTCGAGCCCGATCGTCGAGCCGGACCGTGGAGCGGTCGGTCGGGACGCTCGATCGGCACATCCCGGCGGGACGTCCGGTCGCCAGCGCGAGTCAAGCCGCCGCGGCGCGGAAGGCGTTACAGTCGCAAATGTGCTCCGGGGATGGCGACGGCGATGAGTGACCAGGTCACGCCGGAACAGGTCACCCCGGAACAGGTCATCCCGGTGGCGGTAGCGGTCGCGCCGACCGGCGATGACGGTCCGACGCCGCGGTTGCGTACGGGCGACGATCGCGGACTCCCCGACGACACCGGCCGCGAGTCCCTCGACGCCGAGCGTGGCAGCCACAACCGCCGCGACCGTCGAGCGGCGAAATCAGCCGGGCGAATGGCCCGACCGAGCGCGGTCGACGGCGAAGCCGATCGAGTGATCGCCCGACTCGTTGTCGCCGACGAACTATCCTCGCTGCCGGCCGATCAGCGACGCATGCTGGAGAAGGCGTGCAACGACGACCTGGCGCACGTTCAGATCGGTGTCGTGACCGGCGTACCGCTCGGCATGGTCACGTGCCACCGGCGCCGCGGATTGACGCGGCTCAAGCCCAGATGGGAGGTGGACGATGCATCTCGACCCCGATCGGCTGGCGCTGCTGGCGCTGGGTGAGCAACCGGTCACCGCGGATGTCGCCGATCACCTCGCGTCGTGTCCGCCGTGCCAGGCGGAACTGGAATCGATGCGCGACGTCGTCGATCTTGACCGGGACACCGACCGCGCCCGGGATCTGCCATCTCCCCCACCCCGGGTGTGGGACAGCATCATGCGCCAGATCCTGGCCGAGAGCCAGCTGTTGTCGGAGAGTCAAGCGGCGGCGATCGCCGGCCCGAGTGGCCGTGGGCCGGGACTGGATCTGACCCCATCGGCGCGCACCGCGAGCGATGACCTCGTCGCGCCTCCGCCGAGCGTGAACCGGTCGAACGGACATCCGCCGCATCGGCCGACCGCCCCACGCCACGCCGGCGACCCGCCGCCACGACGGCCGGAGACGCCGACACCGGCCGGCGGTCCCGGCCGCGATCGCACTCGAATCCTCCATGCCACCGCGATCGCGGTGGCCGCCGTCGTGATCGGCGTCGCCGGCACGCTCGGCCTCGTCGGACTTCGCGACAGCGACGGTACGAAGCTCGTCTCGCGCACTCAACTCGCCCCACTTCCGACCGCACCCGCCGGCGCCCACGGCTCGGCCGAGATCGTCCACCTGGGGTCCACGATCGAGCTACGCCTCACGCTGACCGGCATGCCCACCCCGAATGGCTACTACGAGGCGTGGCTCTTCGACCCGGCGACCGGCACCATGTATCCGATGGGTCCCCTCACCGAGTCCGGCGGCACCGTGACCGTGACCGGAGTTGACCTCGGCCGGTATCGCGGAGTGGACATCTCCGCCCAACCGATGGACGGCAGCGGTGGCCATGGCGAAAGCATGCTGCGGGGCGCGTTGAGGTAGTCCCGGTTCAAGTAATCCCAGCTGCCGCCGACCCCGATTGCCCCGTAATTGCCTCGCCGGCTGGCGCGCCGGCCGCCTAGTCTCACGGCCATGCCTTCGACCGAGCCGACCAGCGTTCGTGACCGGAATCCTGATGCCGTGACAATCCGCCCGGAACAGCCCGATGATCGCCCGCACATCCGGGAGCTTCACGCGCTGGCGTTCGGACGGGGCGATACGGTGCCGGATCTGGTCGACGCGCTGCGGTCGGCCCACGCACCCCTGGCACCGCGGTCGTACGTGGCGACCGACGGCGACCGCATCCTCGGACACGTCATGCTGAGCGCAAGCCGGCTGGACGCGCCGCGCCGGATCGTGGATGTCTGGGTGCTCTCTCCGCTCGGCGTCCGGCCGGAGGCGCAGCGGCACGGAATCGGGACCCGTCTCGTGGCGTACGCGCTCGAGGCCGCCGCCGGCACGGATGTGCCGCTCGTCTTCCTGGAAGGTTCACCCGCATATTACGGGTCGCGCGGCTTCGAGCGGGCTAGCGCACTGGGGTTCCGTTCGCCGTCGCTTCGCATCCCGGACCCGGGGTTCCAAGTTGTGCGTCTGCCGGCGTACGAGCCGTGGATGACCGGCACGCTCGTCTACTCGGACACGTTCTGGGCCCTCGACTGCGTAGGCCTGCGCGATCCCGACGCCTGATGCACGCGCGTTCGGCCGGCGGTGGACCGCGTCTGGAACCGCCGACGACGCTGGTGACGTACGCCGCTCGGCCGAGACTCACGCGTCGGCGGACAGGGTCTCGACGATCGACGCGACGATCTCGTCCGGCGTCCGGCCGGTGGTGTCGACGGTGTAACGAGCGACCTCCTCGTAGAACGGACGCCGCTGTTCGAGCAGATGCCGCATGGTCGCCCTCGGATTGATCTTCAGCAGCGGACGCCCGCCCCCGAGGCCGACCCGCTTCATCGCATCCGAGAAGTCCACCAGCAGGTAGACGACCGGATACCCGCGCAGAATTGCCCGCGTCTGATCGGCCAGGATCGCCCCCGCGCCGAGCGCGAGCACCCCGTCGAACGATTCGAGTGCCGTGGCGACGGCTTCCGCTTCGAGCTTGCGGAAGTGTGGCTCGCCGTCGTCGATGAAGATTTCCGGGATGGGTTTGCCGGCAGTGGCCTCGATGATCGCGTCGGTGTCCGCGAAGGGTCGGCCGAGCGCCTCGGCCAGCAGGGCACCGATCGTGGACTTGCCGGCGCCCGGCGGCCCGACGAGGACCGCGACCGGTCCGGCGCCGGTCGCGGCGCCGCTGCCGGCCGGATCGACGGCCGTCACCGGATCACCAGATTCTCGAGATACGCCGTCACGTTCCGGCGGATCTCGGCGACCGAGTCGCCACCGAACTTCTCCACCGCTGCCTCCGCGAGGACAAGAGCCACCATCGACTCCCCGACGACGGCGGCCGCGGGCACCGCGCACACGTCGGAGCGCTGGTTGATCGCCGTCGCCGGTTCGCCGGTCGACACGTCCACGGTCGCGAGCGCCCGGTTGAGTGACGAGATCGGTTTCATCGCGGCGCGTACGCGGACCGGTTCACCGCTCGTGATGCCGCCTTCCAGGCCGCCGGCACGATCGGTCAACCGACGGATGCCGGTCGCGGTCGGCATGATCTCGTCGTGCGCGACCGAACCGCGGCTGCGTGCTTGCGTGAACGCGTCGCCGATCTCGACACCCTTGATCGCCTGGATCGACATGAGCGCAGCGGCCAGTCGCGAATCCAGTTTGCGGTCCCACTGCGTATGCGAGCCGAGGCCGGGCGGGACGCCGTACGCGATCATCTCGACGATGCCACCGAGCGTGTCGGCTTCCTTCTTGGCCTGGTCGACTTCGGCGACCATGCGCGCACTCGCCTCGGGATCCAGACAGCGCAGCGGATCCGCGTCGATGCGATCACGGTCGCCCGGCACCGGCTGCAGACCGGGCTTCGCGATCACCGAACCGAGTTCCACCACGTGCGACAGGATCTCGATGCCCAGCCCCTGGGCGAGCAGGGCCTTGGCGACCGTACCGACGGCGCACCGGGCCGCCGTCTCGCGGGCGCTGGCCCGCTCCAGGATCGGTCGCGCATCGGTGTGACCGTACTTCTGCATGCCAGCCAGGTCCGCGTGCCCTGGTCGCGGACGGGTGAGCGGCGTGTTCCGCGCCTGACTGGCGAGCTCGTTGGGATCGACCGGATCGGCCGCCATGACCGTCTGCCACTTCGGCCACTCCGAGTTCGCCACCCGGATCGCGACCGGGCTGCCGAGAGTGACGCCGTGGCGTACGCCCCCGATGATCTCGATCTCGTCCTGCTCGAAGGACATCCGCGCCCCGCGGCCGTAACCAAGGCGGCGGCGGGCCAACTCGCGACCAATCTCGGCGCTCGTGATCTCGATGCCGGCGGGCACGCCGTCCAGCACCGCGACGAGGGCCGGACCATGCGACTCACCGGCGGTCAACCAACGCAACACGTCGATCAGTCTGGCACGCTGCGCGTCCGGTGCCGGCATCGCCGTGCGCCGCGTCTCATGCCACGGGTACGGGCGCCCGGCGGCACCCACCCGGGCCGCTACCGATCGACGGGCCGGTACGTCACCGACAGCACGCCCGACCGCAGCGCCCGTGAGTCGACCAGCGTGAAGCCAAAACCGGTGAGCTTCTCGTCGAACAGCCGCAGTCCGGAGCCGACGACCACCGGGGCGATCATCAGCCCGAGTTCGTCGAGCAGCCCCTCGCGCACCAGCGACGCGACGAGTCGCGGGCTGCCCGGCACGATGATGTCTTGGCCGGCCTCGGCCTTGAGCGCCGTGACACCGGCGGCGAGGTCGCCGCCGACCCGATGGGCTGGTCCCCAGTCAAGCGAGTCGAGCGTGTGGGTGACCACGTACTTCGGTGTCTGGTTCAGAAACGCGGCCATCGGGCTCGACGTGCCGTACGGCGGCCACAGCTCGGCAAAGTCGCTGTACGTCCGGGTGCCGAGCAGTACGGCGTCACTGCGGGCGAGTCCGGCGGCCATGATCTCGCCGATCTCGTCGTCGAACTGCATCCAGGCCGAAGGTTCGTGCACGACACCGTCGAGCGACATGGCCAGACCGGCGAACAACCTGCGCATGGGAACCTCCGAATGCCGCGGTACGGGGACGTCGTTGGCTGCTTACCAGCGTCATAGCCTGCTTACCAGCAACGTCGATACCGGACCCGCCAATTCGACAGGCGGCTACCCCGCAGACGGCCTAGCGCGCGGCCGCGGCGGTGTAGAGCGCGGATCGCATGGCGTCGATCGGCGCCGCGACGCCGGTAAACATGTCGAACTGCCGGACGGCCTGATGCAGTAGCAGATCGAGGCCGGAGACGATCGCGCAACCCGCGCCGGCTGCGCCGGCGGCGAACGGTGTCGGCCACGGGTCGTAGACGGCGTCGAACACAACGCACCCGTCCCGCCAGGCCGGCCGGAGTGGATCCGCGACACCCCTCGGGACGGTCGAAATCACCAGATCGGCGTCCGCGCAACCGGCGGCGTCGGCCCAGCCGCCGTACGTGATCGAGGTGCCGAGCCGATCGGCGACGTCGGCCAGATCGTCGAACGCGGCGATCCGACGGGCGTACACGTGGATGTCGTCGGCACCAAGCTCGTGGGCGGCCGCCACGGCCGCCCGCGACGTGCCGCCGGCGCCGAGGATCGCCACCGACTCGGCGCTCGATACTCCGGCTTCGCGCAATGCCGCGACCATTCCGGGCGCATCGGTGTTGTCGGCGCGCCAGCCGTCATCGGTGCGTACCAACGTGTTGGCGGCACCGAGTGCGGCGGCGACCGGCTCGACGAGATCGGCCACCGCGAACGCCGCCTCCTTGAGCGGCATCGTCAACGACAGACCCCGCCACTCGCGACCGAGATCAGCCACGAAGCCAGCAAGCTCCGCCTCCGCGCACTCGATCGCCGTATAGAGCCACCCGGCCAATCCCGCCGCTGCATAGCCGGCGTTGTGCAACACCGGCGACAGCGAGTGGGCAATCGGTTTGCCGAGCACAGCGGCCCGGCGCGGGTCGGTCAGCACGAGCTGTTGAGGGCGCAGAATTCGGTGTAGGTCTTGCTGAAGATGACCTTCGGGTTGGTGCCGACCGTCTGGAAGTAGCCGTAACCCTTCTTCGTCGGATCGGGGTTAACGGCGGCCTTCAACGCGGCCTCGCCCGGGTTGCTGATCGCGCCGGGCGGGAACCCGGTGACCGTGTGCGTGTTGTACGGGTCGTTCGGATCCTCGAGCTCGGACGCCTTGAGCTTGTCCGATGTCTTCGAGTCATGGCCGGTCATGCGCAGGAAGTAGTTCGTTTCGCTGTCCACGCCGAGTAGACCGTTCGCGAGGCCATTGAAGACCCGGTTGTAGAGCACCTTCGCGACGCCGGCCATGTCGGCCGGTGTAGTCGCCTCCTTCTGGGCGATCGACGCCGCGATCAGCGCCTCGATCGGCGGGATGCCGCCGAGCTTCGTCTGCGCGCGGTTCTTGAAGTCCAGTGCCGTCATCACGGTGTTGAACTTCGCGACCATCTCGGTCAGCATTTGCTTCGCCGTCTCGTCCGGCTGGAAGCTGTACGTCGCCGGGAACAGGAAGCCCTCGATCATCGCCGGGTATTTGAAGCCCTTTTCGGTCGCGGTCACGGTCGTGCGATGGTCGTCGCGCTTGGCCGTATACCACGATTTGTCGACACCGAGCGCGACCGGATCCTTGGCCGCCGTGATGAACTCGCTGACCGGGATGCCGGTCTGCTTCGACAGCAGTGTGTAGATGTCGACCGAGATCGTGCCTTCGGGAATCGTCACCTTGTAGACGAAGAGGTTGGCCGGGTTGCCGTCCGCATCCTTCGCCTCGAGAGCCTCGAGCGCGCTCTTCGCGCTCATCTGCTTGTGCAACCGGTACCAGCCGGCCTCGATCGTGACTGACTTCGGGTCGGCCTTGGCGGCATTGATGAACGCCTTCGCGCTCTTGACGACACCGTCGGTCAGGAGTGTCTGTGCGATCTGCGTGGACGTGTCGTTCTTGGCCACCTTGACCTTCACGATCTCGCTCGTACCGTTGCCCGAATAGTTGGGCGCGCCGAAAGTAGGACCGCACCTTGCCGTAGCCCCAGTAGCCGCCGCCCCCGACGATTGCGAGCAGCACGATGACGATGGCGAACACGATCGGGCCCCGACCGCGACGGCGCTTCGTCTGCGTGCCGACCGGGATCGGCGGGAAACTGTCGTCGCCGGCGCCGGCCGCTACGCGGCGATTGCCGCCGGTCGTCCTCGGGTCGCTGGCGTCGGGGAATCCGCTGGGCCGGCCGACGGCTCGCATGCCGCGCCCACCCGTCGTGGTCGCGGGATCACGGCTGGGGTAGTCGTCGGCGCCGAAGCCATTCTCGATGAATCCGCCGGGCGCGCCGTAATCCTGGCTGTCGTAGGCCGGGCGGCCGTAGCTCTGGTCGGGATAGCCCTCGCCGGGCTGACCCGCCGGATAGGCCGGCTGCTGGTATCCGCCCGGAATGCCTGGCTCGGCGTATCGCGGATCGTAGGCCTGGCCGGCGGGGCCTGGTCCCGGATAGCCGTGCTCGGGGTAGCCCTGCGGTGGATAGCCCTGGCCCGGATGCGACTGGTCGCCGTACCCGCCCTCGGCGTAGCGCGGGTCGACGTAGCCCTGTTCGAGATAGCCCGGCGGTTGTCCCGGTCCGCGCCGGTCGTACCCCGGATCCACGGTCGGGCCGGCTTGGGTCTGATCGCGTTCGGGGTCGAACGGGCGATCCGGACCGGTGTAGTTCGCCTGGTAACCGTTCGCGTCGCGGCCGGCGACGTCATAGCCATACTGGTCGAAGCCATTGGCGTCATAACCGTTGGCGTCGTAGACGCGGATCGGATATCCGTTCGCGTCGTACGCCTGCACCGGATAGCCGTTGGCGTCGTACGTCTGCACGGGATAACCCTGCGCGTCGTACGCCTGCACCGGATAACCGTTGGCGTCAAATGCCGGCGGTGGGTAGCCGTTGTCACCGTAGCCGGCGTTCTGGTCGTACTGCTGCTGTTGGTAGCCAGCCGGGGCCGGCCGCTGCTGCGGATACCCGCCGTGCTGATCCCGTAGCACATCGTGACCGTGGTCGACGGCTGGATGGTGACGCCGCTGGCGACCACGGCCGTCATTCCACGACGTGTCGCGCCCGTCGCTCACTGCATCCGCCTCCGCTGTGCGTCCAACCAGCCCTGGAGGATCTCCACGGCTGCCGCCTGGTCGACGACGGCACGTTGCCGTTTGCCCCGTACGCCGCGTTCCGCCAGCCTACGCGTGGCAACAACCGTCGACATCCTCTCATCAGACAGCCACATCGGTACAGGCTCGATCGCCGACGCCACACGCTGGGCATATGCCCGAGCGCCGATGGCGGCCGGCCCTTCTTGGCCGGTCAGTCGCACGGGCAGCCCCACCACAACCCCCACACCCTCATGGATCTGGACAAGCCGCGCGATTTCGGCGATGTCTGCCGGGACAACTCCGGCCGGCGCCTTCAGGTCACGGGCGAGCGTCACCAGCGGTGTGGCCAGGATGCCGTCCGGGTCGCTGATCGCGACGCCGACACGGACCTGACCGACATCGACGCCGAGCCGGACTCCACGCTCGAACGTCACCGCGACTCCACAACAGTCACCGCCGCGGCTCGGACGCACACGGTCGACCCACACGCGGCCGGGCCGCACGCGGTCGGCCAACACACGGCCGGGCCGGACGCCACGAACGGCGCGCGGCCCGGACGAGCGAATCTGTATACCGAGCGGTCACGCACCGTGCGCGGCGACCGCCATCTCTACGGCGCCGAGCAGCGCGGTCACGTCCGCGGCCGGCAGGCCGCCGCCCTGCGCGAGCTCGGCGTTGCCGCCGCCGCGGCCGGCCAGCGCGCCCCTGACGAGGTCCGACGCCGACAACCCGCGGTCACGCCCGGCGCCGTTGACGGTGACGACCAGCGATGCCTTTCCACCGGAGGTCGCCGCGACCGAGACCACGGCGGGCCGGGTCGCCGCGATCCGTCCACGGATCTCCTGCGCGAGCGTGCGCACATCGTTGCCGGCCGCACCCTCCGGCGCCTGGATTCCGACGTACGCGACGCCGTTCAGGTCCCGCGCCGCGTCGGCGAACGCGGCGGCGCCACCGAGGACGAGCTGGGCCCGCAGCTTCTCCAACTCCTTCTCGGCATCGCGCAGCGCCGATACGGTCGACTCGACCCGGTCGGCGACCTGGTCGACGGGCACCCGGTAGAGCTCGGCCAGCCGGGACACGAGAATGTGCTCGCGCGCGAGGAAATCGAGCGCGTCCGTGCCGACGAGCGCCTCAATGCGGCGCACACCGGAGCCGATCGACGCCTCGTGCAGGATCTTCACGAGCCCGAGCTGGCCGGACCGCGACACGTGCGTGCCGCCGCACAACTCGCGCGCATAGTCGCCGACCTCGACGACCCGGACCCGCTCGCCGTACTTCTCGCCAAACAGCGCCATCGCACCGAGCCGACGCGCTTCGGCCTGCGTCGTGACGAACGCGTGCACCTCGAGGTCACCGATCAGCACCTCGTTGACCTGCTGCTCCACGTCCCGCAGGACCGACGGCGGCACCGCGCCCGGCGTGTTGAAGTCGAACCGGAGCCGACCGGGCGCATTGAGCGAACCGGCCTGCGTCGCCGAGTCACCGAGGAAATTGCGCATGGTCTGGTGGACGAGGTGCGTCGCCGTGTGCGCGCGCGAAATCGCCCGCCGGCGGGAGACGTCGATCTCGGCGAAGCCGTTGTCGCCCTGACGGATCGCGCCCGACACGACGCGTCCGCGGTGGACGATGACGCCGGGCATCGGCGATTGGACGTCGAACACCTCGAACCGGCCACCGTCGACGGTGATGATCCCGGTGTCCGGCTGCTGACCGCCGCCCTCCGCGTAGAACGGCGTCGCGTCGAGGACAAGTTCGAGCGTGTCGCCCGGACCGGCCTCGACCAGCCCGTTGCCACCGGACAGCAGCGCGCGCACGCGAGACTCGCGTTCGACCTCCGCGTAACCGGTGAACTCGACCGGACCGCCCGCGTCGAGCACCTCCCGATACGCCGACAGATCGGTGTGACCGGTCTTGCGCGCCTTCGCGTCCGCCTTCGCTCGCGTCCGCTGCTCGGTCATCAGTCGGCGGAACTCGTCCTGATCGACCGAGAGGCCTTCCTCCGCCGCGATCTCGAGGGTGAGATCGATCGGGAAGCCGTACGTGTCGTGGAGCTGGAACGCCTTGTCTCCCGAGAGCGTCGGACTGCCCGCCGTCTTGGTGTCCGCGATCGCTGTGTCGAGGATCGTCGTGCCCTTGCCGAGCGTGGTGAGGAACGCTTCCTCCTCGCCGTACGCGTACTGGCTGATCCGGCCGAAGTCGTCCGCGACCTCCGGATAGGACGGCGCCATGCAGTCGCGGGCGACCGGCAGCAGGTGCGGCAACGCCGGCTCCTCGAAGCCGAGCAGGCGCATCGAGCGGATCGCGCGGCGCAGGATCCGGCGCAGCACGTAGCCACGGCCGTCATTGCCGGGCGTGACACCGTCACTGATCAGCATGAGAGCGGTGCGTACGTGGTCGGCGATCACCCGAAGTCGTACGTCGTCCGGCGCCGACTCGGACGCAACGTGCGAGTGGCTCACGCCGTACGGCTTGCCGGTCAACTCGACAGCCCGGTCCAGCACCGGTCGGACCTCGTCGATCTCGTACATGTTGTCGACGCCCTGCAGCAGCGCCGCGACGCGCTCCAGGCCCATGCCGGTGTCGATATTCTTCGCCGGCAACTCACCGGCGAGGTCGAAGTCTTCCTTCGTCCGGAACGCGCTCATGTCGTATTGCATGAACACGAGGTTCCAATACTCCAGGAAGCGATCCTCGTCGACCGCGGGACCGCCCTCCGGACCGTACGCCGGGCCGCGGTCGTAATAGATCTCCGAACACGGACCGCACGGGCCCGGGATGCCCATCGACCAGAAGTTGTCGGTCTTGCCGCGACGGACGATGCGGTCGAGCGGCACGCCCGTGCGCCGCCAGATGTCGATCGCTTCGTCGTCGTCGAGGTAGACCGTCGCCCAGATGCGCTCCGGGTCGAGCCCGAACCCGCCGTCGTCGGCGGAGCGCGTGGACAGATCCCAGGCGAACCGGATCACTTCTTCCTTGAAGTAGTCGCCGAACGAGAAGTTGCCGTTCATCTGGAAGAACGTGCCGTGCCGGCTGGTCTTGCCCACTTCGTCGATGTCCGGTGTCCGTAGGCACTTCTGCACGCTCACCGCGCGGCGATAGGGCGCGGGCCGCTGACCCAGAAAGTACGGGACAAACTGGACCATGCCGGCGTTGATGAACAGCAGGTTCGGGTCATCAATGGCCGGCAGCGGTGCGCTCGGCACCACCGTGTGTCCGTTCGCCTCGAAATGGGTCAGGAACCGTCGCTTTATCTCCGCGGTTCTCATCAGCGGTACGTACCTCTCTCGACATCGGCGTCACTGCTCGCGTCCGCCGGGCCGGGCATCGCGTCCGACTCCGCCAGTGCGGCGTGGATCTGCTCTTCGCGGTCGGCCATGCCCTCACGGACGTCTTCCACAAAGGTACGGACCGAGTCCGCAAGCCCACCAGCGGATTTGCGAGCGGTGCCAGCGAGGCCGGTCGGAGTGAGCTTCCGCGCCTGCTTCGTGGCAGCCCGGACGGCGAGCGCGCCGACGGCGAGTCCCACCCCGAGCCACAGCAATCGTCTCATCGTGACCTCCTCGTGCTCATGCCCGGGCTCGGTCGTGCACGGCCGGCACCGGTCGAAACGGTGCGGTTCGGGCGCGCCGGAGCCGCATGCAATTTACCGCCGCGCCGCGCACGCCGTACGTTTGGCACGACGATTGCGGGACGCGACGGATCTGGCGCCTCGGCTGCGGCTACGACTCCTGGTCGGCGGCGGAGCGGCGACGACGACCGAGCCGGCGACGTTCTTTCAACTCGGCCCGCACTTCCTTCTCGTCGTCCGCCTTGCGGCGCTGGCTCGCGGCGCGACGAAGGCCGTACCCGAACGAGGCGACCTTCACCAGCGGGTTGGCCGCGGCCGATGTGACGACGGCCGAAAGATTCGCGACGTTCGCGCTCACGTTGGCCGCGTGTGCGGTGATCGTGTCCACGCGCTCGAGTTGCGCGTTCACGCCGTCGAGCGTGACGTGGACCTGGCCGAGCGCGGCATTGACGTTTTCGACCGTCGCGTTGACGTTCCCAAGCACTGGCGCCGTGCGGTCGTTCAAGTCATTGATCGCCTGGGTGGCCGCGTCGACGGTTTTGCGCAGCCGGTAGATGGGCACGCACGCGACGAGGACGAGCATCGCGAACGCGCCCGCCGCGATCAGTGCGGCGATTTCGCCACCGGACACGGTGAACCCCTTTCACCCGGGCATCGGACGCCCGGTCGGATACGCGTCCGCACGTCTGGGCCGGCGGACCGCGAGGCCTGGAAACGATCGTGAGCCCCGTCGTAACAGGGCTCAGTCCTCTACCCCGTCATGATCGGGGTCACACCTAGCAGACCCTACCCGTCCCGTCACACTAGGGCACAGTCGGGACGTACGTGACGTGATCACGGAAACGGCGCGCGCCGCACACTTGGGTGCAGACGCCCCAGGCGCCGCCGATCGTTACTCTCACTTGCGAGTCTGTGTCGCCGGCCGCAGTTCGATGCGATCGAACACAGAGATGCCGACCTCGGTCGGCGCACAGCCCGCAGGCGGCGACGCGCGCGTCGACGGCGTAGTCGGATCGACCAGCCCGGGCTCGGTCGTCGGCGGCGGCGGCGCCGCGCAGGCCGACGTCGTTACCATCACGTTCATCTGCTCGCGATCCAGCACCCAGCAGCTCTGCGTCGCGCCCTTGACGACCGGCGGGCAAGCGTTCGCCGGTGCCGGCGTCCAGCCCGCGGCGCGGAGAGCGGTCGTGTAGGCGCTGGCGGTCTCGGCCACGGTGTGGGTCGACGAGACCGTACGCTCGCTCTTCATACAGGAGGACAGGCACCAACGGTTGCCGCTCGTGTGGTCCACCGGATGCGCGCCGGCCCAACTCGGCACATTCAGCCGATCGATGGCCACGAAGTCGGGATTGCCGGAACTTTCGGTCAGGACCAAGGCCGCCGGCAGGACCCCGATGAGCGCGACGACCACCGACAACACGGCGATGATCATGGCGCGCGTGGTCGGGAAGTGGATCTGATTGGCGAACCTGACCTCACGCGCGCCGGTCTGGTCGTACGCCGCGGGCGCTGCGTGGCCCGCACCAACCGGCGGCACCGCCACGATCGCGGTGTCGCCGAACGCCGACGGCGGCACGCCGATCGGCGACCGCGATTCGCCCGGCGCGATCGGCATCGCCTGGGTCGGCATCGGACCGGCCATCGGGTGCATCGGCGGCGCACCCGGGCCAAACGGAGGCGGGGCGACTGTGGTCGCCGACATCGCGGGCCCGGTCGCCGGCGGCATGGCGGCGACCGCGCGGCCGGGGCTCCCCGGTGCCTGGGTGTCAGCCGGACCCATCGCGGGTCGAACCGCGGCAATGCCGGCTTGCGCCGCCTGGTGTCCACCGGGACCCGCGCCGGTCGGACCGCCGCCGGGCATGGCCGGACCGCTTGGCCCGCCGCCCGGCATGGCCGGACCGTTTGATCCGCCGCCGGGCATAGCCGGACCGCTTGGCCCGCCGCCCGGCATGGCCGGACCGTTTGATCCGCCGCCGGGCATGACCGGACCGGTCGGTCCGCCGCCACGCTGGGGGCCACCTTGTGGGCCACGAGCGATCGGCCGGCTGGGGCCGCCACCAGGAGCGACCGCCCCCGGCGGCACAGGCATCGGTGGGATCGATCCGGTCGGACCGCCACCACTGACGGCATTAGCCGGTCCAGAAGGGCCACCCGGTCCCACCGGGCCGGTCATCCGGCCGCCGGCTCGGGCCGCACCGTTCACTGTGGATGCCGCCGGTCCGGGTGGGCCACCACCCGGCATGCCGGTGCCTGTCGGACCGCCACCCGGTGCACGGGTGCCCGTCGGCCCGCCGCCCGGCGTACGCGCGCCGGTCGGGCCGCCACCCGGTGCACGGGTGCCCGTCGGACCGCCGCCCGGCATACGCGCGCCAGTCGGGCCGCCACCCGGAACGCCATTCGGCCCGACCCCGCGTACGGCACCGGTGGTCCGGTCGCTGGGAGCGGCCTGACCGACGGTCGGCAGCTGCGATGTCGGCTCGCTGACCGCACGGTTGCCGGAGTCGCCCGGCTCGGCGCGGCCTCGATCCATCCGGTCGCCCCGGCCGCCGCGTGTCGGTCGACCGCGCATGCGGTCGTCGGAATCGCGACGGCCGCCGAAGGTCGAACGCGGGTCGCCGGCTCTCCCGGTCGCCGCCGGCTCCGCCGTGCCCGGCGCACCGGACACCGGACCCACGGACGGTGGGCCCGCGGTGGGTGAGACGGGTGGCGACCCACGCCGACCGCCGAAGCCTCGCCGATCACGGCCAGGCCTTTCCGCATCGCCGGTCGGAGCCCGACCGGCGGCATCATCGCCGCGCGAACTGGTCGTGCGCTCACCGCGGCCGTCGGGCTCGATCGTGGGCTGCTCGCCCGTGCCGCCGAACCGTCGGCGGGGCCCACCACTGGCCGGCGACGCACCGCGCTGTCGAAGGGCATCGCCGACTCGGGCGCCGCCCAGCCGCGCGACACCCGCCCGCAAACCGCCGAAACCGCGGAGGTCCGGCGTGGCACCGGTATCCCCGGTTGACGACGTCTCGCTGTCGACGTCGCGGGACGGCGGCGTGCCGGCTGCACCGCCTCCGCCAGCCGAGGGCGCATCGGCTCGCGAACGCCGATCGTGCCGTCCGTCGCGGGCCGGTTGGCTGGGATCACCGGGCGCGCCGCCGGCATTGGCGTCCGATCCCCGCGGAATGCGGAATCCGGCGAACCGTCCGGAGCGTTCGGCCGGCCGGTCCGGCGCCCGATGGCTCGACGTGGCGGCACCGTGCCGGCCGGTCTCCGGCCGTCGATCGGTCTCGTCGTCCGGATCGCTGTGTCGGGGGCCCGGCAAGGCTCCCGCACCGGCCGAGCTGACCGGGCGACTGTCAGAGAGGTCGCTCGCCGGGAGATCGCCCATCGGCCGCGGCGCGTCCTCGCTCACGAATTCCTTCGTGATGGGCGGCGGCGGCACCGGAAGCCCGTGAGTCGGGGGCGTTCCGCGCCGGCGGCGGGGCGCCGGCGGAGTCCCGTCAGCGCGGCCGGCCCGCGACAAGCCGTCGTAATCCCGCAGGTCATCTGGGATGCGGTGGTGCCCGGTGGTGGGCTCGTCGCCGGCGTTGTAGTCGGGCCGGTCGTCGCGGTCCCGGTCAGGGCGACTGCGACGGGCCGACGACGGCGACCGATCGAAGTCCGACGGCTCGGGCTCGCGCGGTGTCATGCCCGCTCCTCCCGTGCCGACGTCGTTGCTGGCGGTGCGTCCGGAGTGTCCGTGTCACCGTCGGCCGGGCCGACGGGCGCATCGTCCGTTTCGATTGTGCCCGATGTGGTGCCACGCACAATCCGGCGAAGGCGGGGCAACCGGTCGGCGATGTCTCGCTCGGTGCCGTGCCCGACCGGGCGATAGTAGTCGCGGTCGACGATGTCGTCCGGCGCATACTGCTGCGTGAGCACGCCGCGGGGGTCGTCGTGCGGGTAGCGGTAGCCGGCGCCGTGGCCCAGTCCCTTCGCTCCCGGGTAGTGCGCGTCACGCAGAGCTTTCGGCACCTGACCCGCGACGCCGGCGCGTACGTCGGCCAACGCCTCACCGATCGCGGTCACGACCGCGTTCGACTTGGGCGCGGTCGCGTTGTGGATCGTTGCGTGGGCCAGGTTGAGCTGCGCCTCGGGAAGCCCGATCATCGCGACGGCATGGGCGGCCGCGGTCGCCGTCTGCAGCGCGGTCGGGTCGGCCATGCCGACGTCCTCGCTCGCGAAGATCACCAGGCGCCGGGCGATGAACCGCGGATCTTCGCCGGCGACCAACATTCGCGCAAGATAGTGCAGGGACGCGTCCACGTCCGAGCCACGCATGCTCTTGATGAATGCGCTGATGACGTCGTAGTGCTCGTCGCCGTCGCGGTCGTACCGCACGGCCGCCACGTCCACCGCCCGTTCGGCGGTCGCCAGATCGACCACGATCGCCGAACCGTCGCTGCCGGATCGGGCGGTCGCGGACGCGGCGGCGGCTTCGAGGGCGGTCAGCGCCTTGCGTACGTCGCCGCTGGCCAGCCGGACCAGATGCGCCTCGGCATCGGGATCGAGCGCGACCGTTCCACCGAGACCGCGCGGGTCCGTGAGCGCGCGGCGGACCAACGTGCGGACCGCGTCGTCGTCGAGCGGCTTGAGTGTCAGCAGCACGCATCGGGATAGCAGCGGCGATATCACCGAAAAGTACGGGTTCTCCGTTGTCGCCGCGAGCAGCGTCACCGTCCGGTCCTCGACCGCCGCGAGCAACGAGTCCTGCTGCGTCTTGGAGAATCGGTGCACCTCGTCGATGAAAAGCACGGTCGGCGGCCCGCCCCGGCGGCGCTGGGCGCGTGCCGCGTCGATGACCGTGCGGACGTCCTTCACTCCGGCGTTGAGGGCCGACAAGGCGACAAACTGCCGATCGGATGCCGACGCGACGAGGTGCGCGATGGTCGTCTTGCCGGTGCCCGGCGGCCCCCACAGGATCACCGACACCGGAGCGGTGCTCTCCACGAGCTGACGAAGTGGCGCACCGGGCGCGAGGAGGTGGTCCTGCCCGATGAGTTCGTCGACGGACGCGGGCCGCATCCGGACCGCCAACGGGGCGTCGTCGCGAACCTCATCGAAGCCGATCGCATCGACCCCCGGCGGAGCCGAATGCTGCGGCGCCCGTCGACCTGCGGCCCGAGCAGGGCCGACGTCGGGGGCGTCGAGTGCGAACAGGCCGTCGGTGTCCATCGCGGCAAGAGTACCGGGCGATGCTGGCACGACCCGAAACCGACAACGCGCCACGCACAACGGCGCACCTCGCCGCACGACGACGCACAGCGACGCCCGGCCAGCGGCGGGCGCCGGCCGGGCGTCGTCACGTGCAGATCGAGCCGATCTCCGACCAGCGACCTCCCGATCGGTCACCGGACACGAAGGCCAGCTAGCGGCGGCCGCGCCAGCCGCTGCGCCAGGCCGCGAAATGCAGGGCGAAGAACAACAGCCCAGCAAGCTCGAGGTCGAGGATGCTGATGCTGCCCAGCCGGGTGCCGGTGAGATTGAACAGCAACGCGAGCGCGAACAGGATCGCGGCGATGACGGCCAGCATGCTTTGCTCCCGGTAGTAGAAGGGGTGCTCGCTACTACCCGCAATACAAAGCATTCACACGCGCATCTGGATCAACGTACGGCCGCTATCTTGCGCGACGGAGCCCTCACTACCGGTTACGGCGTCGGCTGGACCGGGGCAATGGCCCCCGCAGTCCCCGCACCGTCGACGGGCTTCGGTTTCGCGTCGATGCCCGCCTCCAGCCGCTGCTGTGCGGTGATCGGCGTCGGCGCCGCCGTGAGCGGGTCGAATCCGCCGCGGGTCTTCGGGAACGCAATCACCTCTCGGATCGAGTCCTCGCCAGCGAGCAGCATGCAGACGCGGTCCCAGCCGAGCGCGATGCCGCCGTGCGGCGGCGGGCCGAACTTGAACGCCTCCAGCAGGAAGCCGAACTTGTCGGCCGCCTCCGCGTCCGAGATGCCCAGCGTGGTGAACACCCGGCGCTGTACGTCGGCCCGGTGGATACGGATCGAGCCGCCACCGATCTCGTTGCCGTTGCACACGATGTCGTACGCGAAGGCCAGCGCCTCGCCCGGATCCTGCTCGAACGTGTCGATCCACTCGGCGTTCGGCGACGTGAACGGGTGATGTACGGCGGCCCAGCCGACCTGGTTGCCGGCATCGTCGATGGCCGGCTCGAACATCGGCGCGTCGATCACCCAGCAAAACGCCCAGGCACTCTCGTCGATAAGGCCGGCCCGGCGAGCGATCTCGATGCGCGCCGCGCCGAGCAGCTCCTGGGCCTCGCGCCGACGGGACGACGCGGCGAAGAACACCGCATCGCCGGGCTTCGCGCCGACCGCGTCGGCGAGGCCGCCCAGGTGTGCCTCGGAGAGGTTCTTGGCGACCGGCCCACGCGCCTCGCCGGTGTCGGCATCGAGGACGACGTACGCAAGCCCGCGAGCGCCCCGAGCCTTCGCCCAGTCCTGCCAGCCGTCCAACTCCTTGCGGGTCTGCGCGGCGCCGCCCGGCATGACAACCGCGCCGACGTACCCACCGGCGTCGATCGCGCCGGCGAACACCCGGAACTCGGTGCCCCGCAGGAAATCCGTCAGCTCGGTCAGCTCGACCCCGTACCGGAGGTCCGGCTTGTCCGAACCGTACCGGTCCATCGCCTCGTGCCAGGTGATGCGCGGCACCGGGCGCGGGATGACGAAGTCGGCCAGCTCGGCCCAGAGCGCCGCCACGACCGACTCGCCCAACTCGATCACGTCGTCCTGGGTCACGAACGACATCTCGATGTCGAGCTGGGTGAACTCCGGCTGCCGGTCGGCGCGGAAGTCCTCGTCGCGGTAGCAGCGCGCGATCTGGTAGTAGCGCTCCATGCCGGCGACCATCAACAGCTGCTTGAACAGCTGCGGCGACTGCGGTAGCGCGTACCACGTGCCCGGCTGCAGACGCACCGGCACCAGGAAATCGCGGGCGCCCTCCGGCGTGGACCGGGTCAGTGTCGGCGTCTCGATCTCGTGGAAATCGCGCTCGTGCAGCACGGTGCGCGCAATCTGGTTCGCCCGGCTGCGCAGCACGAGGTTGCGGTGCGGGGCGGTGCGGCGCAGGTCGAGGTAGCGGTACTTGAGCCGCATGTCGTCGCCGGCCTCGATGTGGTCGTCGACCGGGATCGGCAGCGGCGCGGCCTCGGACAAGATCGCTAGCTCGGTCGCGGTCACCTCGACCTCGCCCGTCGGCAATTCGGGGTTCTCGTTGCCCGCGGGGCGGCGGCCGACCGTACCCGTGACCTTCACGCAGAACTCGTTGCGCAAGGCGTGAGCGGCTTCCATGCTCTCCCGGAAGACGACCTGGACGACCCCCGAACCGTCGCGCAGGTCCACGAAGATGACGCCGCCGTGGTCCCGGCGGCGGGCCACCCAGCCGGCCAGGACCACCGTCGCTTCGGCGTCCGCCGCGCGCAGGCTTCCAGCTTCATGGGTACGGATCACGTCAAGCGCTCCTCGTGGTCTCGGTCCGTCCGGCTGCGGCCGTCCGATCGCATTCTTCCAGCCCTGCGTGCCCGGCGTGACACGGCCCGCCCGCTGCCGCGCGGCCGACCGGCGCCTCGCGAACTGTACGGAAGTCGGGCGCTCCGGCGGCCCGCGCGTGGCCAAGTCCCGTACAAATGCAAGCCACGTCTGGCGCGAACGTTGCGTCAGGTGGCGAAGATCCGCGGCTCCAGATCCTCGGCCGGCGGATCCCAGTCGATCGCGGAAGCCTGCACCTGGTCTCCCGACCGAATGTCCTTCACCTGGTCGGACATGCCGTCGACGCCCGGGAACCACACGAACGGGATGCCGCGCCGATCGGCGTAGCGGATCTGTTTGCCGAACTTCGCCGGCTCGGGCGCCACCTCGGTCGCGATGCCGCGAGCGCGCAGCGCCTGTGCGATCCGCCGGCACGCCGGCCGGGACTCTTCGTCCGGCAGCGCCACCAGCACGCAGGTCGGCACGTGCCGACTCACACCGAGCGCATTCGCCCCGAACAGCACGCCGAGCATCCGGGACACGCCGATCGAGATGCCGACGCCGGGATACTTCGTGTCGCCGGCCGACGCGAGGTCGTCATAGCGGCCACCGGAGCACACCGATCCGGCACGCTCGTGGCCGGCCATCGTCGTCTCGTACACCGTCCCGGTGTAGTAGTCGAGGCCGCGGGCGATCTTGAGTTGCGCCACGAGCAGGCCGGGCGCGTGCTCGCGGGCCGCCTCGACGACGCGTACGAGCTCGTCCAGGCCCTCGTCGAGCAGCGGGTCGGAGACGCCGAGTGCCGCCACCGCATCGGCGAAGGACGCATCCGGCGCTTCGATGTCGGCCAGCGCCAGACATGCTTTGGCCTGCGCGTCGGTCGCGCCGGCCGTCTCGACGAGCAACTTCGACACGCCGCTTGGCCCGATCTTGTCCAGCTTGTCGATCGCGCGCAGCGCCGGCTCGGGGTCGACGAGGCCGAGCCCCCGGTAGAAACCCTCGCACAGCTTGCGGTTGTTGACCTGGACCGTGACGGGCGGGATCGGCAGCCCGGCCAGCGCGTCGCCGATCACGAGCGGGATCTCGACCTCGTTGTCGAAGCCGAGCGTGTCCCGGTCGACCACATCAATGTCGGCCTGGATGAACTCGCGGTAGCGCCCCTGCTGCGGCCGCTCGCCGCGCCACGACTTCTGGATCTGATAGCGGCGGAACGGGAACTGCAGCCGGCCCGCATTCTCCAGAACAAACCGCGCAAACGGTACGGTCAGGTCGAAGTGCAGCCCGAGCGAGGCGTCCGACGCATCGTCCGGATCGGCTTGCAGTCGGCTCAGGACGTACACCTCTTTCGAGGTTTCGCCCTTGCGCAGCAGTTGGTCGAGCGGCTCGACGGCGCGTGTCTCCAGCGGCGCAAAGCCGTAGATCTCGAACGTGCGCCGCAACCGGTCGATGATCTGCTGCTCGATCATGCGTTGCGGCGGCAGCCACTCCGGAAAACCGGACAGTGGCGCGATCTTCGTTGCCATGACGGTGTTACCAGCCTTTGCTCGGTGCCGCGGCGCTCGCCGCCTCCCGCAGGTACGGGTTGGTGGCGCGCTCGGCGGCAATGGTCGTCGTCGGGCCGTGGCCGGGCAGAACGACAGTCTCGTCCGGCAGCGGGAGCACCTTGTCCCGAAGGCTCGCCCACATCGCCGCCATGTCGCCGCCCGGCAGGTCGGTGCGTCCGATGGACCCCGCGAACAGGACGTCACCGCTGAAGCACAGCGGTTCATTTTGTTCGCCGGGCGCGTGGAACATCACCGACCCGCTGGTATGGCCGGGCGCGTGGTTGACGGTGATCTCCAAGCCGGCAATCGAGATCACCTGGCCATCCGCGAGTTCGGCGACGTCATCCGGCTCGGTGTAGGTCAACCGACCACCGAACATCTGCGTGAGGTCGGCCGACAGGCCCTTCGCCGGATCGGCGAGCATTTCGAGATCGCCCGGGTGGACGTACGCCGTGATGCCACGCGCTCGGCACACCGGAGCAACCGAGAACGTGTGGTCGAGGTGACCGTGCGTGAGCAGTACGGCCGCCGGCTGGAGCCGGTGGCGCGCGAGCAGTTCGTCGAGTTGGCGCACGACTCCGATACCGGGATCGATCACCACGCACTCCTCGCCGGGGGCGGTGGCCACGACGTAGCAGTTCGTGCCGAACGCCTCCGCCGGAAACCCGGTGACCAGCACGTCTACCCCTCTCAGCTGCGCAAACGCGGTTTCGGGCCACGATGCGCGCGCGAACCGTGCCGGGCGGCGGCGTGCGGCCAGCGACGGCCGGGCGGTTTGGCACCGCATGCGACACCCCGAGCGTAGCCGTCCCGAGTGTACGGGTGGTCGATGCACCACTCGGCCAGGCATTATCCGTTTCTGGGTCACAGTTCGTGACCGCGCACATCAATTCTCCAGCGAGTGCCCGTACACTCTGGCGAGTTGTGTCCTGGGCCACCCCCGGCGCAGGACCCCGAAATGTGATCATTTTTGAGCAATTGTCGCAGCTCACAACGGTCGCACGGTGGTGGAAAGGTAACAGCACGTGGCTTCCAGGGAACGCGAGCGGATGCTCGCCCGGGCCAAGCTCGAACGGCAGCAGGCCCGCCGCGCCGCCCGCCTTCGCAAGCGCCGCCAGCGCCAGGCGCAGACCGCGGCCGGAGTCGCGGTCCTGGCGATCGCGGTCGGCGTCTTTTTCGTCACCGGCGGTTGGAACGCGTTGTTCGGCACGAGCAAGGCAAAGAACACGGCCGCCGATTCGACCACCACCTGCGTCTGGGCGCCCAGTTCGGCGGCGGCGTCGGCGAGCGCGAGCCCGGCCAGTGTCGGAACGCCGCCGACGTCGGGCGTGCCCACCACCGGTACCGACAAGATGACGATCGCGACGAGCGCCGGCACGATCACGGCGTCGCTGGATCGGGAAGCCGCACCGTGCACAGTGGCCAACTTCGACTATCTCGGAAGCCAGAACTTCTTCGACAACACCACATGCAACCGGGTGACCAACGGCAACAGCTCGTTCTTCCTGCTCTGCGGCGATCCGACGGCGAACGACCCGAATGGCGGACCGGGCTATACGTACGACGACGAGAACCCGCCGCTCGGATTCTCCGCGCCGCCCGGCGCGAGCCCGGATCCGAGCGCGAGCGCCGGTGCCCCGCCGAGCGAGGTCGTCTACCCGGCCGGAACGGTCGCCGTCTGGAACCAGGAGTCCAACGCGAACGGCAGCCAATTCATCGTCGTCTACAAGGACTCCACGTTGCCGCCGAACTACTCGGTCTTCGGCCAGGTCACCGGTGGGCTCGACGTGGTGAGCAAGATCGGCACCGCGGGCGTCAAGGACGGCAGCCACGACGGCACGCCGAAGACGCCGGTCACCATCACCACCCTGACCGTCGATCCAGTGGTGGCGAGCCCGTCGGCCGCGCCGAGCGCGTCCGGCGGTGCGTCGGGGGCTCCGGAGCCCTCCCCGTCGTCGTCCCAGTCTTAATCCTCTGACCCCGCTAGCACCGGCCCCCTGGGGCGCACACACATCGGCTAGCCGTACCAAGGAGAAGAACCACCGTGACCAACCTCAAGGACCGACAGCGCGCGGCGCGACGAGCCCGACTCGAGCGCGAGATGGCGGCCCGCCAGGAGCACGCGGCGCACCGCCGGCGCCGCCGCAACGGCATCCTCGGCGGCATCGGCGTGCTCGCCGTGATCGGCGTGGTGGTCGGCATCGTCGTATCCACGACCGGCGGCACGCCGGCCAAGACGCCGGCCGCGGCGGCCAGCCAGGCGCCGGCGAAATGCACCTGGACCACGAACCCGGCGCTGAAGGGCGACGCCCAGAACAAGCAGCTCGTGAACACCGGACCGCCGCCGCTGACCACCGTGCCGCACAACGGCACGCAGCCGATGACGTTGAACACGAGCCAGGGCAAGATCGTCATCACCTTGGACGTGTCGAAGGCACCCTGCTCGGCCGAGAGCATGTCGTTCCTGACCGGCAAGAAGTTCTTCGACAACACCAAGTGCCACCGGCTGACCACGGCCGGCATCTTCGTGCTGCAGTGCGGCGACCCGAGCGGCACCGGCCTGGGCGGGCCGTCCTACACGTACGCCTCGGAGAACCTGCCGACCGATCAGCAGCCGAACTACCCGGCCGGCGTTGTCGCAATGGCCAACCCGAACAACAAGGACCTGAACGGCAGCCAGTTCTTCATCGTCTACCAGGACACTCCGGAGACGGCCGATGAAACCGGGGCCATGCAGTCCAACCTGACGTCCGACTACACGATCATCGGAACCGTGACCACCGGCCTCGACATCGTGCAGAAGGTCGGCAAGGCGGGCGTGATCTCGACCGACAAGAGCGATCCGAACGACGGCGCGCCGAAGCTGCCGGTCACCATCAAGACGGCGACGGTCGGCGCCCTCCAGCCGTAGCCTCCCACGCACGACAGCAGCCTTTACCCACGACAGCAGCGGGCCGACCACATCAGGTGGTCGGCCCGCTTTGCGTTGTGCCGGGTATGCGCCGGACTGTCGCCGGTTACGCCCCCGAGGTCACCCGGTATGCGTCGTAGACGCCATCCACTCGTCGTACGGCGGCGAGCAGGTGCCCGAGATGCTTCGGGTCGGCCATCTCGAAGCTGAAGCGACTCACCGCGACGCGGTCCCGCGTCGTCGTGACCGTGGCCGACAGGATGTTGACCCGCTCCTCGGACAGCGCCTTGGTCACGTCGGCCAGCAACTTGTGGCGGTCGAGCGCCTCGACCTGGATCGCGACCAGGAACGTCGACGCGCTCGTCGCCTTCCAGGTCACCTCGACGAGACGCTCCTCCTGGACGAGCAGGTCCGGCGCGTTCACGCAGTCCTCGCGGTGCACGCTGACACCGCCCGATCGGGTGACGAAGCCGAACACCGCGTCACCGGGCACCGGTGTGCAGCAGCGCGCCAGCTTGATCCAGACGTCGCTCACGCCGACCACGACGACACCGGGGTCGTACGCCGCCCCCCGGTTGCGGGGCGGACGTGTCGCGACCGCTGTCTCGGCGATGTCCTCGACCGCGCCCTCTTCGCCGCCGTACGACGCGACGAGCCGGGTGACCACGGACTGCGCCGACACCTGGCTCTCGCCGACCGCCGCATACAGCGCCGATCCGTCGGCCAGATGCAGGTCGCGTGCGATCGTCATCAACGTCTCGCTGGTGAGCATGCGCTGCAACGGCAGGCCCTGCTTGCGCATCGCCTTGACGATCGCGTCCTTGCCGGCCTCGATCGCCTCGTCCCGGCGTTCCTTGTTGAAGTGCTGGCGGATCTTCGTCCGTGCCCGCGGCGACTTGACGAAGCCGAGCCAGTCCTGGGACGGCGCGGCCGTCTCCGACTTCGAGGTGAAGATCTCCACGACGTCGCCGTTGGACAGCGTCGACTCCAGCGGCACGAGCTTGCCGTTCACCCGCGCGCCGATGCAGCGGTGGCCCACCTCGGTGTGCACGGCGTACGCGAAGTCGACCGGCGTCGAGCCGGACGGCAGCGCCACTACGTCGCCCTTCGGCGTGAAGACGTAGACCTCCTGGCTGGACAGGTCGAACCGCAGCGCGTCCAGGAACTCGCTCGGGTCGGCCGCCTCCCGCTGCCAGTCCAGCAGTTGCCGCAGCCACGTCATCTCGTCGATATGTGCCGGTGGTCCGACGACCGTGGCGCCCTTGGTCTCCTTATACCGCCAGTGCGCCGCGATGCCGTACTCGGCCGTGCGGTCCATCGCCAACGTCCGGATCTGCATCTCCACCGGCTTGCCGGTCGGGCCGATCACGGTCGTATGCAGCGACTGGTACATGTTGAATTTCGGCATCGCGATGTAGTCCTTGAACCGGCCCGGCACGGGCTGCCAGTTCGCGTGGATGACGCCGAGCGCGGCGTAGCAGTCGCGTACCGAGTCGACCAGGATCCGTACGCCGACCAGGTCGTAGATCTCGGCGAACTCCCGACTGCGGCTGATCATCTTCTGGTAGATCGAGTAGAGGTGCTTCGGCCGCCCGATGACTTCGGCCTTGACCTTGGCGCCCTTCAGGTCGGTCTGCACCCGGTTCGTCACCTGGCGGAGCAGACCGTCGCGCTGCGGCGCGTGCTCGTCGATCAGCCGGTGGATCTCCTCGAACTTCTTCGGGAAAAGCGTGTTGAACGCGAGATCCTCGAGCTCCCACTTGATCGTGTTCATGCCGAGCCGGTGCGCGAGCGGCGCCAGGATCTCCAGCGTCTCCTTCGACTTCTGCTCCTGCTTCGGCCGGGGCAGGAACGTCAGAGTCCGCATGTTGTGCAACCGGTCGGCCAACTTGATCACGAGGACGCGCGGGTCCTTGGCCATCGCGACGACCATTTTCCGGATCGTCTCGGCCTTCGCCGCGTCGCCCAGCTTGACGCGATCGAGCTTGGTCACGCCGTCGACCAGGAGCGCGACCTCCGGCCCGAAGTCCGTACGCATCGCATCCAGCGTGTACGGCGTGTCCTCGATCGTGTCGTGCAGCAGCGCCGCGACGAGCGTGGTCGTGTCCATCCCGAGATTGGCGAGGATCCCGGCGACGGCGAGCGGATGCGTGATGTACGGATCGCCGGATTTGCGGTACTGGCCGCTGTGCCAGTGGTCGGCGGTATCGAACGCGCGCTGGAGCAACCGGATCTCGGCCTTCGGGTGGGCCACCCGGTGCGCCGCGATCAATGGCTCGAGGACCTCGCTCACCTGCGGCGACTGCCACGGCGCGTTGAAGCGCGCGAGACGCGCGCGCACGCGACGCCCGGTCGGCACGACCGGCAGGAACGTCGCCGTTCCGGACTCGCCGGCATCGTCGAGGCCGCCGGGGATCTCGATCGTGTCGGAGTCGATTCCGCTGGACGTACCCGGGAACGGAAGGACAACCGCGTCCTCGCCGGTCGCGTCGTGGCCCTCATCGGAGGGGTCATCGCTCATGCGGAACCGACCGTGCGTCGGCGCGGTCGCGTCGGCCCGGTCGCGCGCCGATCCGGTCGTCTTCCGTCGATCGCCGCCATCGTGGCCGGCGCCGTTGTCGTCTCGACCGGCCCCGATCCCGTTCGACGACGGGGCGTCCGGGCCGCTGTCGACCGGTCCGCCGGAACCGTCGCCGAACACGCTGTTTCCGGGTCCGGGCGCGGCGCTGCCCTTGCCATTGCCATTGCCGTTGCCGTTGCTGCCCGAGCCTGCGGCGCCGCCCGAACCGGTTGCGGCTGGTGTGCCTTTCCCGCCGGCCGGTACGTCGGAGTTCGCGGCCGTTCCCACGGTCAGACCGGCCCGCGCGGCGACGGCCGTGAGCCCATGCCGAGCCCGGCCGGCCGAGCCGAACCGTCCGGTTCCGACGCCCTGCGCCTGCGCCCGGTCGACCTTCCGGTCGCCCTTGGGCTTGTCGCCGCGCGACTTGTCAGCCTTGGCGGCCTTGGTCCGGTCCCGGTTGGCCCGGTCGCCGTTGGCCCGGTCGCCCGTCGCCGGGTCGACGTTGGCCTCGTCGGCATTGGCCCGGTCCAGCTTGGCTCGGTCGACCTTGGCCATGTCGGTCGGTTTCGCGGCGCGATGCCGACCCGCCTCGGTGCGCCTGGTTTCGACCGTTGCCGGGGCGGTCGGGGCCGACTCCGTCGCCGGCTCACGACCGCCACCGCGTTCGGCTGGCTTCGCGGTCACGTCGCGGGTCGACCCGGTCGACTCGACCGGCGTACCGCCCGAGCCTTCTGCTCCGCCGCCGGGCGCACGAGCAGCACCCGCGTCCGGCTTACGTGTGTCGGACTCACGGGCTTCGGGCTCACGGACGTCGGGCTCACGCACGTCGGTTTCTGGCGTTGCGGTCCGGACCGTCCCGGGCGAGCCGGCGTTATCCGGGCCGGCCGCTCGCGCTGCTCCGGGCCGTGGGCCGGTGCCACTGCCAGGTGCGACGTCGTTGGACAATCGGAGCGCTCCCTAGATCGCTGGGTCCGCCCCGGACGCGACCATGCGCGCGGGGAGGACATCATATCTGTCGACGGGGCTCCCTCGACCCTACCCGGCACCGGCCGGTGTGCCACGCCGCTACCCGGCCGGACGCTCGGACCGAACGGCCCGAAACGATCGACGCCACCGCCCTCGACGCCACCGCGTCAAGATCCATTCCGCGCTGCCGATCGGCCGCTGGGGTGGGCGTCACACCGTCAACAACGCCTGGACGTCGCGGCCGGCGAGCCGGCTTCGACCGTTCAGGAACCCCAGCTCCAACAACACGCAGAGGCCGGCCACAATTCCACCGGCCTGCTCGACCAGTCCCAGTGTCGCCTCCGCCGTGCCGCCGGTCGCGAGTACGTCGTCGACCACGAGCACCCGGTGCCCGGCCACGAACGCGTCGGTGTGCACCTCGAGCGTCGCCTGGCCGTACTCCAACGCGTACGACGCGGCGATGGTGGCCCGCGGTAGCTTGCCGGCCTTGCGTACGGAGACCACGCCGACCCCCGACGCGTACGCCACGGCGGCCGCGATCACGAAGCCGCGCGCTTCGATGCCGGCGACGACGTCGAAGGAGAGCGTGCCGTCGGGGTCCCGATAGGTCGTCACAATGCCGTCGATCAGCTCGCGGAAGGCCGGACCGTCGGCGAACAGCGGACTTAGGTCCTTGAACACGATCCCTGGTTGCGGAAAGTCCGGAACGTCGAGCACATGCTCGGCGACCAGTTGATCGAGCTGCGTACCCATGGTCTGGCTCCTTCTGACATACGTCGCACGGCGCCACGGACCACACCTGCCGCGGACAGCAACCGCTGCGACCAACGAGACGTCCGCCAGTCTGCCGGACGGGCAGAGCTGGCGGACGGTCGACCTGCGGTGACCGCCGGCACGCGGGCGGCGAATGCCGTCGACTCAGCGACGGCGGTTGCCGCCCGGTCGGTTGCCGGACGGCCGCGAACCGGGATTGCGCTTCGTCGACGGCTTGGCACCGACCCTCGGCGTCGAACCAGCCGCGCTGGCCAGTGCGTTCTCGTGCGCGGCCGCGCTCTCGTCGGGCGCGTCGCCGGAGTCGACGTCGTCGGCGGCCTTCGACGCGGCTTTCGCCGCCGGCTTGGCGTTCTTCGCCGCGGTCTTGCGACGCGCGGACGTCGGCGTGTCCGTCTCCCCGCGGGCCACCGCGATGCGGCGTGCCGTCACGCGCTCGACGTGGTTGCGGTAACGCGGATCCATCAGCTTGAAGTCGACCAGCCACGGGGTCGCCAGGAACAGCGACGAGTACGCACCGGTCAGCATGCCGACGAACAGGACCAGCGCCAGATCCTCCAGCGTGCCGACGCCGAGCAGTCCGGCGCCGACGAACAGCAGGCCCGCGACCGGCAGCAGACCGATGATCGACGTGTTGATCGAGCGCATCAGCGTCTGGTTGACGGCGAGGTTCGCCGCCTCTGGGTAGGTCATCCGCGTCGTGGACAGAATGCCCTTGCTGTTCTCGGACACCTTGTCGAACACGACGACGGTGTCGTAGAGCGAGAAACCGAGGATGGTGAGCAGGCCGACGACGGTAGACGGCGAGACCTGGAACCCGACCAGCGAATAGACTCCGGCCGTCAGCAGCAGGTCATGGATCAGCGCCAGCACGGCGGCGAGCGCCATCCGCCATTCCTGGAAGCGGATCGCGATGAACGCGCTGACCACGACCAGGAACACGATGAGGGCGATCACCGCCTGCCGGGTGACCTCACCGCCCCACGACTTGCTCACTTGATTCGTCGTGATCTGGTTCGGATTGGACAGGTGGCCGGCCGTGACGAGATTCGTCTTGATCTTGTCGACGGTCGCCTGGGCCTGGTGCTCGGTGTCGATGACGAAGCTCGTCGTGGCGCCGCGGGCGCCGGCGGTCTGCGCGCTCGACACGTCGACGCCGGCGCTGGTGACCGCGCCGCGTACGTCGGCCAGCGTCACACCGGGCCGCACCGGCAGCTGGTAGGAGTCGCCGCCGGCGAAGTCGATGCCGAAGTTGAAGCCGCGGAAGGCGATGCTCAGGATGCAGACCACGATGACGATCGCGGAGGCCGCATACCACCTCTTCCGTGACCCGATGAAGTCGAATCGCGTGTCACCCCGGTAGAGGCGACCCAGCGCCCCGCTGCCCGAGAATCCCGTGCCTGGCATGGTCAGGACTCCTTCGTACGCATTGAGCCGACGCGGCCTGCCGGCGAACCGCTCGGCGCTGCGCGGTCGCGAAGTCCACCGAGGCCGGAAACGCGCGGCGAGGTGAACGTGCGCGTACCGGACAGTACGTGGACGAGCGGGTGGGTGAACAGGAAGACCGTCACGAGGTCGATGATCGTCGATAGGCCGAGGGTGAAGGCGAAGCCGCGGACCTGATCGCTCGCCAGCGCGTAGAGCACCACGGCCGCGATGAAGGACACGGCGTCGGCCGACAGGATCGTGCGCCGGGCGCGGACCCAGGCTCTTGGCACCGCGCTGCGTACGGTTCTGCCCTCCTTCACCTCGTCTTTCAGGCGTTCGAAGAACACCACGAACGAGTCGGCGGTGATACCGATGGCCACGATGAAGCCGGCGATTCCGGCCAGGCTCAGCGTGAAGCCGAGCGAGCGGCCGAGCAGCACGAGCGAGGCGAACACGATCGAGCCCGAGACCAGCAGGCTCGCGATCACGACGAGGCCGAGTGCCCGGTAGTAGAGCAGGCAGTAGACGATGACGAGCGCGAGCCCGATGGCGCCCGCGAGCAGGCCGTATTGGAGCTGCTGCAGGCCGAGCGTGGCCGAGACGATCTGCGCCGTCTGCTGTACGAAGCCGAGCGGGAGGGCGCCGTACTTGAGCTGGGTCGCGAGCGTATGGGCGGTGTCGGCGGTGATGCCCGTGCCGCTGATCACGGCCGGTCCGTTGATCACAGTTTGGATCGTCGGTGCGGAGACCACCTGGTTGTCCAGCGCGATCGCGACCTGCTGGCCGACCTCGGCCTTGGTGAGATTCGACCACTTCGTCTGGCCAGCGCCCTTGAACTGCAGGTTGACCGTCCAGCCACCGGTCGACGCGTAGTTCACCGGGTCGTAGTTGGCCGACGCCGACGCGATGTCGGTGCCCTGCACCTTCGCCGCGTCCAGCAGGTATTTGGTGTCCGGCGTGGTCGAGTCACATGCGACGACCTGCTGATTGAGGAACTTGTCGTCGGTCATGTACTGCGGATTGCGGGCGTTGAGCTGGCCGCAGGTGATGGTCGGCACGAAGAACTGCATCTGCGCCGGCAGCACCGCGACCTCGTCCGGCGTGAGCGTGTAGAAGGGCGCCAACGTATCGATCGTCGCCTGGTCGGTCGGCGCCTGGGTGAGCGCGGCGGCGGTCTGGAAGGCGACCAGCCCGACCTTCTTCTGGACCTCGGCCTGCGTCGGCTGGCCGGAGAACGTCGGGGCCGGCGTCGGCGACGCGCTGGCCGACCCGGACGGAGCCGCGCTCGGGGTCGACGACGGGGCCGGGCTCGGCGACGCGCTCGGAGCCTTCGCCGGCGCCTTCGCCGGGGCTAGGGCTGCGTCAGGGTTCGCCGAGGGAGCCGAACCGACCGACGCGCCCGGCGACGGGGTCGCGGCGGATCCGGACGGAGCCGGCGCCGGGCTGCCCGAGCCGCTTGCCGACGGTGCCGGCGACCCCTTCGGCAGGTCCTGACCGGTGTTCAATACCGCGCGGAACTCGAGCTTGGCCGGCACCAGTAGTGCCTTCAGCCGGTCCGCCTCGTTCTGCCCGGCCACGTTCACCACGATGTCGCGGCCGTTCTGCACGAAGACCTGGGCCTCGCTGACGCCGGTCGAGTTGACGCGCTGCGCGATGATGTCGCGCGCCACGTTGAGATCGGCGGCATCCGGCTTGGCGCCGGTGAGTGTCTGCGCCTGCATCGTGACGCTCGTGCCACCCACCAGATCGAGGCCAAGCTTCGGCGTCGGCTTGTGGTTCGGCGTCAAGAACACGAGCGCGTACAGCAGGACGATGAGGCCTACCAGTACCAGAAAGTACGGGCGTGCCTTGAACACTCCGGTGGGTGCAGCCACTGCGGTTATTCCGTCTCTACAGGTGGGTGGAGGGCGTGGATCGGCGGAACGTGTCAGTCGTTCTTGTCGGCCGAGGACCGGGGAGCCTCGGTGCCGTCGGTCGGCGCAGTGTTCGGCGTCGCCGGAGGGGCGCCCGCGTCGTCGGCATCCGCGTCGGCGTGTGTGGCGTCCAGATCGGCGCCGTCAACGATGTCGTCATCGTCTTCGTAGCTGACGCTGTCGGACGACATCGTGTCGTCGACATCGTCCGGCACGACCTTCGCGATGGCGGCGCGGTCGTAGCGGGCGTGTACACCGGGGGAGATCTCAAGCGTGACCGAATCGGCGTCCGAATCCACGATCGTGCCGTGCAGGCCACCGATCGTGACGATCTTCGTGCCCTCGCCCAGGTTGTTCAACATGTCCTGGTGGGCTTGGCGGGCGGCCTGCTGGCGACGCCGGTTCGGCCGCAGCAGCACGAAGTAGATCACCACGACAAAGGCCACGATCAGCAGGAACGGGGTGAACGACGAGCCACCGCTCTGGGTTGCCGCATAAAACACGATCGAGCCTTCCGATGGGACTCCCCGCATCGCGCGTGGCGTCGCGCGCAATGCCAAAGGAGCCGAATGTGCGTCCAGTCCGGACCGCGGCGAGTCTAGTCGGTGGAACTCGGCTCACCGAAAGCGGCGTAGATCACGGTCGGGTCACGTTCGTCATCTCGCGGCATCCGGCTTACCCGAGCCCGACACCCATCAGTCCCGCCCGGCAGCTAAGGCTGCTGGTCGAACAGGTCGGGCGCCGATTCGGCACCGTTACCAAACGTAGCATTTGGCGGGCGGAGCCCAAGGTGCCGCCATGCGCTCGGGGTAGCGACCCGGCCACGAGGCGTACGCGCGAGCAGACCGGCCCGGACGAGGAACGGCTCGCACACTTCCTCCACCGTGTCCGGTTGCTCCCCGACTGCGACGGCCAGCGTCGACAGCCCAACGGGTCCGCCGCCGAAGGAGGTGACGAGGGCGCGCAGGACGGCCTTGTCGAGGCGATCCAGCCCGATCTCGTCGACGTCGTACACCCGGAGCGCGGCCAAAGCGGCATCGCGGGTCACGACGCCGTCGCCGCGCACCTCGGCGAAATCGCGGACGCGGCGGAGCAGGCGGTTCGCTATGCGTGGCGTCCCCCGCGACCGCCCAGCGATCTCGCTCGCCCCGTCCGGGGTGACCGGGACCCCGAGAATTCCGGCCGAACGGTGGATGAGCTGGGTCAACTCGTTGGCCTCATAAAAGTCCAAATGGCCGACAAATCCGAAACGGTCGCGCATGGGGCCGGTGAGCAGGCCGGACCGGGTGGTCGCGCCGACCAGGGTGAAGGGCTCAACGTCGAGCGGGATCGCGGTCGCACCGGGCCCTTTGCCGACGATCACGTCGACCCGGAAGTCCTCCATCGCGCTGTAGAGCAGCTCCTCCGCCGGCCGCGCGATCCGGTGGATCTCATCGATGAACAACACGTCACCCGTGGACAGGCTGGTCAGCACGGCGGCAAGATCGCCGGAGCGCTCGATCGCCGGGCCGCTGGTGATCCGCAGCCCGGCGCCGAGCTCGGCCGCGACGATCATGGCCAGCGTGGTCTTGCCGAGGCCGGGCGAGCCGGACAGAAGGATGTGGTCGGGCGGCGTGCCCCGCCGCATGGCGCTTTGCAGCAACAGGTCGAGCTGTTCGCGGACCCGGTGCTGGGCGACGAATTCGGCCAGCCGGCGCGGGCGGACGCTCGCCTCGGCATCCAGCTCAGCGGTGTCGGTCGGATCCGCGAACGCCGACACCAGACCGCCGGGATCGGTCATCGTGCGCGGCCCTCGCTGGCCGATCCGGCCGAGCCAGCAAGGCGGATCGCCAACTTCAACATCGCCGGTACGGTCGGGACGGGGCCGCCGGCAGCGACTTCGAGGTCCACCTGCTCCGCGACGCCGGCCACCGAAGCCTCGGCCTGTGTCGCGCTCCAGCCGAGTCCGATCAGCGCCTGACGCACCTGGTCCTGCCAGGCATGCCGGGTGCCACGAACGGGCGCGCCCCCGTCGCTGACCAGCGGCACGGCGCCGATCTTGTCGCGCAGCTCCAGGATCAGCCGCTCGGCGCCCTTGCGCCCGATGCCCGGCACCTGCACGAGAACGGCCGGTTCGTTGTTGGCGATCGCCTTGCGTACGACGTCCGGGTGGTGGACGGCGAGCACCGCTTGGGCGACCCGCGGCCCGACCCCGGTCACGGTCTGCAACAGCTCGAAGAGCTGCTTCTCCTCGTCGTCGGCGAATCCGTACAGGGTCAGCGAGTCTTCCCGGACCACGAGCGTCGTCGCTAGACGGGCCGGGGCTCCCACCCGGAGACCGGCGAGCGTGTTCGGCGTGCATTGGACGGCGAAGCCGACGCCCCCGACCTCGATCACCGCGCCATCCGGCGCCACGGCGGCCACCGGGCCGGCCACACTCGCGATCATCGCGTTCCTTTCGATCCGGCGGCGGGCGTCGATCCGGCGGCTCGCGCAGCGGCCGCGGCGATCTTCGCGCGGGTGCCGCCACGCCAGATGTGGCAGATGGCGAGCGCGAGGGCGTCGGCCGCATCGGCCGGCCGGGGCGGCGCGTCGAGCCGGAGCAGCCTCGTCACCATTGCCGTGACCTGCGCTTTGTCGGCCTGACCGGAACCGGTGACGGCCGCTTTCACTTCGCTCGGCGTGTACATCTGCACCGGCCGCGCCGCCTTCGCGGCGGCCAGCACGGCGACCGCACCGGCCTGGGCGGTGCCCATCACCGTTCGTACGTTGTGCTGGCTGAAGACGCGCTCCACGGCCACCGAGTCGGGCCGGTGCTGCGCGATCAGGTCGGCGAGGCTGCGGTCGAGGTGTAGCAGTCGCTCGGCCAACTCGTCGTCCGGATCGCTGTGCACCACGTAGTAGCCGACCAGGGTGCAGGGCCGGCCGGGCACGCCCTCGACGACGCCGACACCGCAGCGGGTCAGGCCGGGGTCGACACCGAGCACGCGCACTACCCGCCCCTCCCGCCATCGTGACCGCCGGCCCAACCTTGACAGCCGTACGTGTGTACGACCCTACTGGACACCTTTCCCATGGGCACCAACCGACACGCGAGACCGGCTAGCGTCCTAGAGCATGCAGCTGTTGACCGGAGCCGGAGCCTTCACACCGCCGTCGGACGGCGAACTCAACGACTTCACCCAGCACCTGGTGGTGGCGGATCTGTCGGTCGGCACGTACTCGATCCCGGCGCTCGGTATCGACGACCAGAGGCCGCACACCGAGGACGAGATCTACCTCGTGACGCGGGGCCGGGCCCGGCTCGTCACGCCGGACGATGACGTCGCCGTCGGCCCGGGTGACGTGGTGTACGTACCGGCCGGCGAGGAGCACCGGTTCGCCGACGTGACGGATGACCTGGCATTGGTGGTGGTGTTCGCACCGGCGTACCGGTCGAAGGCATAAGAGCGCAACCGCGGCGGACCGCGCCGGACGGACGTCAGGCCATCATGCCGGGCAGCAGGGCATCCAGGATCTGCTCCGGGAGCTTCTCCGTGTCCAGGGCGGGGTTCCAGTTCAGCATGTTCTGCACCATCATCGGCGCGTTGAGCAGGGCGGCCGCTACCTCGATGTCGAGATCGGCTCGCAACTCGCCCTCGGCGACACCGCGGCGCAGCACCTCGCGCATGTGCTCGCGGCGCGGCTCGGCGATCCGTTGATACTGGCGGTGCAACTCCGGATTGCGCTGCAGCTCGGGGATGAGGCACGGCATGATCCGGCCGGCGCGGGACGCGCGCCCCTTGATCGTGGAGCGCAGCATGGTGAGCAGATCTGCGCGGACCGACTCGCCGGTCAACTCGGGCAACGGGCCCTTCAGCGAACCGATCGCGTCGACGATGAGCGACTCCTTGTTCGGCCAGCGTCGGTAGATCGTCGCCTTGCCGACACCGGCCCGGGCCGCGACCGCCTCCATCGACAGCGCCTCGACCGTCGTACCGTCGGCCATCAGGTCGAGCACGGCTTCGATGATCGCCTCGTCGGCCCGTGCGCTGCGCGGCCGGCCGGGCGCGCGACGCGCCTCGTCGTCACGCACGTCCGCGGTGGCGTCGCCGAGACCGTCCACCGCGCCCGCGGTGTCGGCGAGCGACGTCGGGTCGAGGGTGGACGCGCCGTCTCCGGCGCCGCGGCTAGCGGCGCCGGAGACGGTGTGCGTCGTCGATGTCATCATCGCCATTGTGCCCGTTCGGCTCAGACTTCGGCTAGTTCCACGGCGGTGTCGGCCAGGTCGGCCGCCTCGCGGTTCGACTCGCTGACCGGACCGGCGATCGGCGCGGACCGCGCCGGGAGCCAGGCGAGTACGACCGCGACACCGATGACGGCCACGGCCACCGAACCCCAGGCGGCCCAGTGCATCGCCGCGATGAACGCGCTGTTGCCGGCGTCCATCAGGCGACCCGCGGCGGCCGGTTGGCCGTGTGCGGTGAGATTCGCCGCGGCGCCGTAGGTCGACGAGACCGAGTCGCCGACGGCGGCGCGCTGGCCCGGCGGCACCGAGCCGAGGTGGTCACCGATGCGGGAGCGGTATACGCCGGACAGGATCGACCCGAGCACCGCGATACCGAGCGCACCGGCTACCTGCCGGACGGTGTTGCTGATGGCCGAGCCGACGCCCGCCTTCTCGCGTGGCAGCGACGCCATGATGGACTCGGTCACCGGCGGCATCACGTTGGCCATGCCGACGCCTTGGATGAAGAAGTAGAACCCAACCAACCAGATCGGTGTGTGCACGCCCAGCGTGGTGAACCCGAACAGGGCCACCGCGACCAGCGCGAGCCCGACCGCGCATACCGCCTTCGGTCCGAATCGGCGCACCATCGCCGCGCTCTGCGGGGCGAAGACGAGCTGCGCAACGGCGAACGGCGTGAACAGCAGGCCGCTCTGCAGCGGCGAGTAGCCACGGACCAGCTGCAGGTAGAACGCGGTGAAGAACAGCGTGCCCATGGCGGCGAAGAAGACCAGGCCGACCGCTGCGGTCGCCGAGGCGAAACGGGGGTCCCGGAACAGCCGGACGTCGAGGGACGGGAACGGAGTGCGCCGTTCCCAGGCCACGAACCCGGCCAGCACCGCGACGCCACCGATGATCGAACCCCACGACCGGATGTCGCCGAATCCGTGATCGCCGCCGGCGATGATGCCGTACACGAGACCGATCAGGCCGACGATGGACAGTGCGACACCGGGAATGTCGAGGCGGCCCCGGTTCGGGTCGCGCGACTCGGGTACGACCCAGAGGATGGCGATCACACCGATCACGACGATCGGCACGTTGATCAGGAAGACCGAACCCCACCAGAAGTGCTCCAGGAGGGCACCACCGAGGATCGGACCGATGGCGACGCCGAGGCCGACCGAGCCGGCCCAGACGCCGATCGCCTTGCCGCGCTCGCGGGGGTCGAAAACGTTCGAGATGATCGACAGCGTGGCCGGCAGGACGGCGGCGCCGCCGATACCCATCAGCGCGCGGGCGCCGATCAACTGCTCGGGCGTCTGCGCGTACGACGACGCGAGCGACGCGGCACCGAACATGATCATGCCGGCGAGCAGCATGCGCTTGCGGCCGATCCGGTCGCCCAGGACGCCCCAGGTGAACAACAGACCGGCAAAGACCAGGGTGTAGGAGTTGATAGACCACTCGAGCTGGCTCTGGCTCGCGCCGAGACCGTGAACCGGATCGGCGATCGTCCGCAGGGCGACGTTCAGCACCGTGTTGTCCAGCACGACGACGAGCAGGCTGACGACCAGCACGCCGAGAATGGTCCAGCGGCGCGGGTGGCCGAACGAAGAGGGCGTCGTCATTGACGCAGAGGCGTTTGACGTGACCGACATGCGATTTCCTCACGCTTTGAGGGCGGAACCGGTATCGATCGTTCCGATCTGTCTTTGCGATACGGAATCGAATCGATACGCTTGTGACTCGTAACGAGGATTGACGTTACTCCGGCTCGATCTGATACGGAACCGTCTCGTAACGAAATCGATGTGACCTGCATCCCAACGACGGATGTCGCGCATACGTACGGCGGCCGCCGACCCCGGCGAGGGATCGGCGGCCGCGTAGTCGAGCCGTTGGGCGCGGTGCTCAGGCGTCGAGCAGTTCCATGATCTCGTCGCTCACGTCGAGGTTGGAGTAGACGTTCTGCACGTCGTCGCAGTCCTCCAGCGCATCGATCAGCTTGAAGACCTTCCGCGCGCCGTCCTCGTCGAGTGGCACGGTCACGCTCGGCACGAACGACGACTCCGCGGACTCGTAGTCGATGCCGGCCGACTGCAGCGCGGTCCGTACGGCGATCAAGTCGGTCGGCTCGGAGACCACCTCGAACGTGTCGCCCATGTCGTTGACTTCCTCGGCCCCGGCATCGAGGACGGCCATCAGCACGGTGTCCTCGTCCGTGCCGGCGCCCGGCACGAGCACGACACCCTTGCGGCTGAACATGTACGACACGCTGCCGGCATCCGCGAGCGTGCCGCCGTTGCGGGTCAGCGCGACCCGGACCTCGGTCGCCGCCCGGTTCCGGTTGTCGGTCAGGCACTCGATCAGCAGCGCGACGCCGTTCGGTCCGTAACCCTCGTACGTGATCGTCTGCCAGTCGGCGCCGCCGGCTTCCAGGCCGGAGCCACGCTTGACCGCACGGTCGATGTTGTCGTTCGGGACCGAGCTCTTCTTGGCCTTCTGGATCGCGTCATACAGAGTCGGGTTCCCGGCCGGGTCGCCGCCGCCGGTGCGGGCCGCGACCTCCACATTCTTGATCAACTTGGCGAACATCTTGCCGCGCTTGGCGTCGATGACCGCCTTCTTGTGCTTGGTCGTCGCCCATTTGGAGTGGCCGGACATCACGCCTCCGTCGTTGTGCTACCCACGTGCTCGTGGCGCCGCGGGCGGTCGCCATGATTGAGCACCGCCGCGGCACCCGCCGCATTTGTTCGTTGTCGTCGATCCGGCACGGCGCTCTCACCTCGCCCGCCGCCGCATGTCGCTACGGCTGCGGCGTATCCCTACATCTGCGCCGTATGCACCAACTCAACGAAGTAGCGGTGCACGCGCAGGTCCCCGGTGATCTCCGGGTGGAAGGACGTGGCGAGCAGATTTCCCTGCCGGACCGCGACAATCCTACCGGCCGCCGCGTCCGGAACGTCACCCACCGCGACGTGCTCGGTGGTCGACACCGTACCGACCCGGGTCACCGGACCGGACATCGGCACCCGTCCGAGCACGGACACCCCGTCACCGACCTTTTCCACCCACGGTGCCCGGATGAACACCGCGTGAAACGGCTCATCGCCCATCTCGTCGAGCACCACCGGCGCCTCGAACGAGTCGACCTGCCGCCCGAACGCGTTGCGGCGCACAGTCATGTCGATGCCGGCAAACGTCCGCTGATCCGGCCGACCGTCCAGCACCTGGGTCGCCAACATGATCATGCCGGCACACGATCCGTACACCGGCATGCCCTGGGCGACGCGCGCCGCGACCGGCTCGAAGAGCCCGAACTCGACGGCGAGTTTGCTCATGGTGGTCGACTCGCCGCCCGGGATGACGAGCGCGTGCACGTCGTCCAGCTCGCTCGGCCGGCGCACCGGGCGCGCGATGACATCGCACTCGGCCAGGGCGGCCAGATGCTCGCGTACGTCGCCCTGCAGGGCGAAGACGCCGATGGTGAGGTCGGACACGGGCGGCGCGTTACCAGCCGCGCTCGGCGAGCCGGTGCGGCTGCGGGATGTCGTCGACGTTGATGCCGACCATCGCCTCGCCGAGCCCGCGGGACACCTTGGCGATCACGTCCGGGTCGTCGTAGAACGTGGTCGCCTTGACGATCGCCGCCGCCCGCTGTGCCGGGTTGCCGGACTTGAAGATCCCCGAGCCGACGAACACACCCTCGGCGCCGAGCTGCATCATCATCGCGGCGTCGGCCGGCGTCGCGATCCCGCCGGCGGTGAACAGCACGACCGGCAGCTTCCCGGTCTGCGCGATCTCCTTGACCAGGTCGTAGGGCGCCTGCAGCTCCTTGGCCGACACGTAGAGCTCGTCCTCGGACAGCGAGGTGAGACGCCGGATCTCGCCGCGGATCTTGCGCATGTGCGTCGTCGCGTTCGATACGTCGCCGGTGCCGGCCTCACCCTTGGAGCGGATCATCGCGGCCCCCTCGGTGATGCGCCGCAGCGCCTCGCCGAGGTTGGTCGCGCCGCAGACGAACGGCACCGTGAACGCCCACTTGTCGATGTGGTTGGCGTAGTCAGCCGGGGTCAGCACCTCCGACTCGTCGACGTAGTCGACGCCCAGCGACTGCAGCACCTGGGCCTCGACGAAATGGCCGATCCGGGCCTTCGCCATCACCGGGATGGACACGGTGGCGATGATGCCGTCGATCATGTCGGGGTCGCTCATCCGCGACACCCCGCCCTGCGCGCGGATGTCCGCCGGCACCCGTTCGAGCGCCATGACCGCGACGGCGCCGGCGTCCTCGGCGATCTTCGCCTGCTCCGGCGTCACGACGTCCATGATCACGCCGCCCTTGAGCATCTCCGCCATGCCGCGCTTGACCCGGCTGGTGCCGGTCGCGCTGGTGGCGGTCACCCCGGTTCCGGTCGCGCTGCGGCCGGTCTCGCCGGTGGCTGGGCTGGTGGTTGCGCTCACGTCAGACACGCTCCTGCGGCTCCTCGCACATTGGGATTCGCACCTCAGTCTACGCGGGCGTTTCGGCCGGCCAGAGCGCCAATCGACGGACGTTGGCCTGCGTCGTGGGCCGGCTCATGGCAAAAGCGCCACGGGTACGGTGACCCGACCGCTGACATGCGACGCGGCGCAGTTCATGCCCTATGTAGCCGGGGTGCTTGTCGGACTTGCGGGGCAACCTCACACTGACCACATGACCCTCATGGGTAGCACAGCGGCGGCACAGAGTTATGCCGACGACATCACCACACAGACCGACCTGTGGCACCAGCCCGCGGTCGGCCTCATCGCGGCGGGCATCGCCATCGCGGCCCTGTTCGTCACAATCATCAGCCTCCGTAACAGCCGCATCTGGCTGCTGCAGCTCACCGGCCGGCGCGCGGCCGGCGTGGTGCGGGCGATGGAAATCGTCACCAGCCCGAACGGTGAAGTCCTGCGCCGTCCCCAGGTGGCCTACACCGTCGCCACCGGCGACACGGTGGTCGCCAGTCCGCTGATCTTCCGTACGGCGTCGAAGCTGGATAAGGGCTCCGAGGTCCAGGTGCGCTACGCCAAGACCAAGCCGGCTCGGATGGTCGTGCCGGGCTTCGGCTTCCGGCGTCGCGAACTCATCTCCGCGGTCGGCGGCATCGCGGTCGCGATCGCCATCACCGTGTGGTACACGAGTCTCTGACGCCGCAACAGTCTCTGACGCCGCAACGTCGAATCGGACGGTCAGGCAGCGCTGCCGGCCGGATCGAGCATCGGGTCTTCGATGTCGAAGAACGCCGGCTGCGGGTGGCGCCGACCGAGTCCCAGCACACGTACGAGCCGGCGGCGCCGCATCGCGAGAGCGTCGCGTACGAGGTCGTTGTGAATGTGCCGGGCCAGCGAGACACGCCGGCTCGTGGCGATCACGTCGGCCAGCGCCGGTACGTCCCCCGGGTGCGCGAGATCGCGCAGTCCCTTGGTCAGCGCGTTCTCCGCGTTCTCCCGGTCGGTCGCGGTGCCCGCATCACGCGCGAGTGCGGTGCGGGCGAGCCCGCGCAGATCGGCCCGGGACAGCTCATCGGCGGCGTCGACGACCGCGACCGCGCGCCGCAGCAGCGCGGCGTCCAGGGCGGCGGCGGAGGCGGCGGCGCGGGCGTGGGTCCGATCGACACGCCCGGCAATCCAGGTCAGGTAGGTCGCGACGAGCACGACCACTGCGACCACGCCGACGATCCACCACATGGTGGCCGATGGTAGTGCTCGATCGCGGCACCTGTGTTACGCGATGGCCCGCGGGCGATCGCTAGACCGGTGTGGCCGCGTCGACGTGGACCGATTCGCCCGTTGTCGCCTCGATGGCCAACGCGTAGACCTCCAATACGCGTTGGGCGACCGCCTTCCAGTCGTAAGCCGCGACGACCCGGGCCGCCTCGGCGGTGTAGGCGGCCCGCTGTGCCGGGTCGTCGAGCAGTTCGCGGAGAGACTTCGTCAACGCCTCGGTGTCACCGGTCGGGAACAGGAGACCGGCGTGGCCACCGTCGAGCACGCGCCGGAAAGCGTCGAGATCGCTCGCGACGATCGGCGTGCCGGCGGCGAGCGCCTCGGTCAGGATCATGCCGAACGACTCGCCGCGCGTGTTCGGCGCCACGTAGATGTCGAGGCTCGCCAGCATGCGCGCCTTGTCGGCCTCGGACACCTTGCCGAGGAACGTGACGCGGTCGTGCACGGACTCCGGCAGCATCTCGAATAGATCGTCGCGCTCCCCCGGGCCGGCTACGAGCAGTCGCAGGCGGGGCCGCTCGGCGGCGAGCGCGACGAACGCATCGGCCAGCACCGGGAAACCCTTGCGCTCCTCGGTAAACCGGCCCAGGAAGCCGATGGCGCCCCCGCCGTCTTCGGCCGGTCCGCCGGGCCACCCGTCGAATGGTTCGGCGCCGGCGAACCGCGAAACGACCACCCCGTTGGGGATCTCCCAGGCGTCGCCGCCCAGGTGCTCCACCTGAACGCGGCGAGCGAGCGCGCTCACCGCGATGCGGGCGGTGATCTTCTCCAGCACGATCTGCAGCAGACCCTGCGCCGCCGCCATCGTGCGAGAGCGGGTGGTGGCGGTGTGGAACGTCGCGACCACCGGGCCGCGCGCTGACAACACGGCGAGCATCGACAGGCTGGGAATGATCGGCTCGTGGACGTGCAGGACGTCGAACCGGCCGGTGGTGAGCCACCGGCGCACCCGAGTCGCCGAGATGGGCCCGAAGGACACTCGCGCGACCGAACCGTTGTAGGGCACGGGGACGGACCGCCCGGCGGGGGTCACATAGCGCGGCAACTCCTCGTCGTCGGCCGCCGGCGCCAGCACGTTCACGTAGTGGCCGAGGCTGATCAGCGTCTCGGCCAAGTCGTGCACGTGGTTCTGGACGCCGCCGGGCGTGTCGAACGAGTAGGGCGACACGATGCCAATGCGCATGACTGCCTCAGCCCGACCCGGATTCGACCGCGGCCGGTGTTTCGGGCGTTCGCGATACCGCGCCGGGCGTGCCCGATCCCGCGCCGGGCGTGCCCGATCCCGTGCCGGGCGTGTCCGATCCCGTCCCGGGCGTGTCCGATCGGGCCGCCGGGACCCCGGCCGGCTCGTCCAGGAACATCCGGGCCATCATGTGCCAGTCCGTCGGATGCTCGCGGATGCCGCGTTCGAATTCGTTCGCGACCAGCTGGGTCAGGCGGCGGGCCCGGTCGCCGAACGATCCGGACGTGTCGGTCAGCTCGATGCGGTGCGACAGCGATCCGACCGGCCGGTCCGGCTCGAACCAGCACGTCACGACGTAGAGCGGCGCACCCGTACGCAGCGCGAGAATCGCCGGGCCGGGCGGCATCTTCGTCCGCCGGCCGAAAAACGTCACCTCGACGCCGCGCGCGGACAGGTCACGGTCGGCGAGCAACGGCACCACGGCACCCGCCTTCAACCGGTCGGCGAGCAGATCGAGCGTCGCCCGGTCGCCTCCGGTCAGCGGCACGATCTCCATGCCGAGCTTGGCCCGGTACGCCAGGAAGCGCTCGTAGAGCGCCTCCGGTTTGAGCCGTTCGGCCACCGTCGTGAGGGCCATGCCGTTCGCGGTGACGTACGCCCCGGCCGCGTCCCAGTTGCCCCAGTGCGCCAGCGCGAGGATCACGCCACTACCCGGCACCGCGTGACCGAGCAGCACGTCGGTGCGGTCGAAGCCGAACTTGTCCAGCCGGTCCTGCTGGGTGAGCGACGGCAGCCGGAACGCCTCGAGCCAGTACCGTGCGTAGGACCGCATCGCATCGCGCACCAGGAGATCAAACTCGTCGTCGGGCAGATCCGGGCCGACCACGACGCGGAGATTCTCGGCCAGTTGGCGGACTCCACGGCCATCGCGACGGAGGGCTACGTCGGCCACCGCGCGGAACAGGCGGGCCGCCACCGGCTCGGGCAGCGCACGGATCACTCGCCAGCCGGCCGCGTACGCCCAGTCGACCGTACGATCCTTTGCGCTCACGCCACCTCGCTCACGCCGGGTCAGGCTTCGGTCGCCGGGGGCTCGGGCGACTCCACCGGGTGCGCGATCCGATCCTGGCGATAGACGGTGGTCATCCGCTGGCCGACCGTCACGATCGACAATACGGCCAGTACGCCCAGGGCGACATCGAGACCGTACGTGACGCCCGACGCCGACAACAGACCGCCGACACCGAGCAGGATAAGTCGCTCGGCCCGCTCGATCAGGCCTACGTTCGCGGTGAACCCGAGTCCCTCGGCGCGAGCCTTGACATAGGAGACGACCTGGCCGGCGACCAGGCTCACCAGCGCGGCGATCGCGCCCCAATGACGCCCCTGTATCGCGAGCCAGTAGGCCACCGCGCCGAAGACCGCGCCGTCGGCGATCCGGTCACAGGTCGAGTCCAGCAACGCGCCGAATTTCGTGGAACGCCCACGCAGCCGCGCCATCGTGCCGTCGAGCAGGTCGGTGAACGCACTCAGCGTGACAATGATCGTACCGGCGAGGTAGTTGCCGGTGAGCGCAAACACGACGGAGCCGACCAGGACACCCACCGTGCCCGCCGCCGTCACCGCGTCCGGCGACACACCCGCGCGTAGCAATGCCCGGGCCGGGGGGTCGCTGATGCGAGCGATGACCGCGCGCGCGGACACGTTGAAGATCTTTGCCATGGCGGCTCCACCCTAGGCGACCAAACCGCCGGCACCGGCGGCGGGTGGGCACTGTAGCAGGCACATCATCTCCGATCATGACCGTTGCGCGATGACGCCGCCGTGACGCGCAGGTTACGCGGCGATGCCGGCAAAGCGACGCCAGTTCTCGCGATCGGGGTTGTGCGACCCTCGGTGCGGGTGTGGGATCAGGTTTACTGACCAGCTACTCGCCAGGCCGGCACCGCCGGAGACAAGGCGGCGCCGCCACGAATCTCGCGGAGGTGCGCCCATGGCGCAGAAGTCGCAGGAGAAGGGAGTCACCGGCCCAGCGCCGGTGGTGGATCAACCCGGCAGGGTACGCAACGTGGTGCTCGTCGGGCACTCGGGCGCCGGTAAGACGACTCTCGTTGAGGCGCTGCTCGCGGCGACCGGCACGATCAGCCGGGCCGGCGAGGTGACCGAGGGCACCACGGTGAGCGACTACGACGCGGCCGCCGTACGGCAGCAGCGTTCGGTGAGCCTGGCGTGTGCCCCACTGATGTACGCGATCGGCGACGCCCCGACCATCAAGGTGAACCTGCTGGATACGCCCGGCTACGCCGACTTCGTCGGCGAACTGCGCGCCGGGCTCCGGGCCGCCGACGCCGCCCTCTTCGTGGTGTCCGCTGTCGACAGCGTCGACGCCGCGACAATCGCGCTCTGGGACGAATGCGCCGCGGTCGGCATGCCGCGCGCGGTCGCGATCACCCGCCTCGATCATCCGCGGGCCGATTTCGACGAGGCGCTCACCGAATGCCAGGCCGCCTTCGGCGACAATGTCTTGCCGCTCTACCTGCCCATGCTGGCCGATGACGGCGAGTCCGCGGTGGGCCTTCTCGGCCTGGTCACGCAGCGGGTGTTCGACTACACCGCCGGGCATCCGGGCAAGGTGCGCGAACCCGACCCGGAACACCGTACGGCGATCGAGGGCGCCCGAGGCGAGCTGATCGAGGGGATCATCGCCGAGAGCGAGGACGAGTCCTTGATGGACCGCTACCTCGAAGGCGAGGACATCCCGACCGACACGATCATCGACGACCTGGAGAAGGCCGTCGCGCACGGTTCGTTCTTTCCGGTCATCCCGATCGCGGCGACCACCGGCCTCGGTCTCGACGCATTGCTCGAGGTGCTCACGCGAGCGTTCCCGACACCGGGCGAACACGACCTGCCAGCCGTCACCCAGTTGGACGGCTCACCGGCCGAGGCCCTGACCTGCGATCCGGACGGCCCGCTGGTGGCCGAGGTCGTCAAGACCACGATCGACCCGTACGTCGGTCGCGTCTCCCTCGTCCGCGTGTTCTCCGGAACGCTCAGCCCGGAGACGGCGGCCCACATCGCCGGCCACGGCATGGCCGAGCGCGGGCACGCCGATCACGACGGCGACGAGCGCATCACGCACCTCTACTCACCGCTCGGCGCGCAGTTGCGCGAGGTGCCCAAGTGCATCGCCGGCGACATCTGCGCCATCACCAAGTCGACGACGGCGGAGACCGGCGACACGATCTCGGCGAAGTCCGCCCCGCTGCTCGTCGCGCCGTGGAACATGCCGGAGCCGTTGCTGCCGGTCGCAATCGTGGCAAAGACGCGCTCCGACGAGGACGCGATGGCCAAGAACCTGGCCCGGCTCGTGGCCGGCGACCCGACGATGCGGCTGGAGCGCAACCCGGAGACGCATCAGCTGGTGCTGTGGTGCATGGGCGAGGCGCACGCCGATGTCGTCCTGGAACGATTGCGCTCCGGCGGCGTCGACCTGGACACCGAGCCCGTACGGGTGTCGCTGCGCGAGTCGTTCGGCGGCGCGGCCAAGGGGCACGGCCGACACGTGAAGCAGTCCGGCGGCCACGGCCAGTACGCGGTGTGCGACATCGAGGTCGAGCCGCTGCCGCGTGGCTCCGGCTTCGAGTTTGTCGACAAGGTCGTCGGCGGCGCGGTGCCGCACAACTTCATCCCGAGCGTGGAGAAGGGTGTGCGGGCCCAGATGGAGCACGGCCTGGTCGCCGGCTTCCCGGTCGTCGACCTTCGGGTGACGCTCTACGACGGCAAGGCACACTCGGTCGACTCATCCGACGCCGCGTTCCAGACCGCGGGTTCACTCGCGCTGAAGGACGCCGCCGACAAGGCGTCGGTGAGCCTGCTCGAACCGATCGACGAGGTGGCCATCCACGTGCCGGACCAGTTCGTCGGCAGCGTGCTCTCCGACTTGTCCACGCGTCGCGGTCGCGTGCTCGGCACCGATGCCGAACCGGACGTCGCGGAACGCTCGGTCGTGCGCGCCGAGGTGCCGGCCACGGAGTTGGTGCGCTACGCGGTCGAGTTGCGCTCCATGACCTCCGGCACGGGTACGTTCAGCCGCAGTTTCGTCCGGCACGACCCGATGCCGGGCAACCTGGCCGATCAGGTGAAGAAGGAACACGTCGCGACCCGGGGCTGAGCGATCGGGCCGCGGCCCGCGGCTGATGTCGCGGCCGCGGCCCCGCCAGCTGACGTCGCCGCCGCTGGCCGATCGGGCTGCTTCGGCCCCGGAGTTGAAGATCGGGCCGCGGCCCGCGGTTGAACATGGTGCCGCCAGCGGCAACCGTGCCGTCGCGCTGCCGGCGGTGGCGTGCGGGTCGGTCCGGATCAAACGCGGGACGCGGCGGTGGCGACCGAGAGCAGATGCGACACGGTGACCGGCTCCAGCCCCTTGGCGCGCAGCCCGCGGACGATGTCGCCGATGCCCCGCAGACCGGCGAGCCGGCGGGGGTCACCAACGTCGTGCGCGAGAACGATGTCGCCCGGCCGCACGCGCTCGACGATGTCGGCGACCTGGCCGGCGGTGTCGTTGATGTATGTGTCCGGGTGCATCTGCTGACTCCACACGATGATGTCGTAGTCGAGCTTGCTCGCGGCGAGCACGGTCGAGCCGGCCATATGCCCCCACGGCGGCCGCATGATCATCGTCTCGCGCCCGAAAACCGTACGGATCTCGTCGGCCGTCCGGGTCAGCTCGACGAGAGCCTGGTCGACGTCCTCCTCGGCGAGGTCCGCGTGCGTCCAGGTGTGGTTGCCGATCTCGTGCCGATCCATCCGATCGGCGACCAGGTGTGTATTCGCCCGCAGATGCTGACCGACCATGAAGAACGTCGCTGGCGCCGACACCTCGTCGAGTTGATCGAGCACGAGCGGGGTCCAGTCGGGCTGCGGCCCGTCGTCGAACGTCAACGCCACGACGGGCTCGTTGGTCTGTACGAAGAACGTAGAGGTGACCTGACCCCGGGTGATCAGATTGCTGTGGTCCTCGGTCGGCGCATAACCGCCGTTGATCGGCAACCGGTCCGGCTCGATCGCCCGCCGCAGCTCTTCGCCGGTCACGAGCGCCGCGGCACCACCGACCGCGAGGAGCCCTCCGCGCAGGATCGACCGCCGACTCACCCTGGACACCTATGCCCACCCCCGTGAGGCCCCGGCGTTCAGTCGCACGGCTGGACGGCCGTGCCCGTCACGCGCCTCGGGCCGGCAAAATCGTCGCACGACACGATGTCGCGCCGCAGCCCGCTAAATCGCGGATCGCTCGGCTGGACGGAGTCAGCTTGGTGGCGGTTCGTCGGCGCAGAGCGCCTCGATGGCGGGCAGCGCCGCGACAACGGCCGCCCGCTGCTGGCTGGACAACCGATCAAGTGCGGCCGCCAGGACCTGGGCCCGGGCCGTACGTGCGCCGCGCAGCACATCGATCCCGGTCGGCGTGGCGCGCACCAGGCACGCGCGACCGTCGGCCGGATCCGGGATGCGTTCGGCGTATCCGTCGACCACCAACCCGTCGACGATCCGGGTCATCGTCGGTGCCCGTACGCCTTCCCAGGTGGCGAGGTCGCCGACCCGCATCGGGCCTTCGTTCACCACCGTCGCGAGCGCGGTGATCGAGCCGTGGCTCAGAGCCAGCGGAGCGTTGCGCCGCATCAGGCGGATCAGCCGCGCGATCGCGATGAACAGGCGACCGGCGGCATCGTCGGAGACGGCGTCATCAAGAAGTGCCACACCGGCATGCTTCGCCACCTCGGCCGGCGCGAGCGCGGCGGCCACCGAGCCGGCGGATGCCGTACCCATGCTCACCGCGCCCGACCGGCCCATCAGCGTGCCTTGTCGGCGGCGATCGTCTCGGCCGCGACCACGTCGGCGGCCTCGGCGTCGACGGCGTCGATCGGGGCGGCGCCGTTGACCGACGCCGCGTCGGTGCCGGATGCGGTCGGTGCGGCGGTGGCGCCCGTGTCCGGGCCGGTCGGCGCGACGGCCAGCGGCTTCGTCTGGATCAGCGAGGCGACCGCGCCGATCAGCATCATGATCGCCGCGGCGACGAAGACGACGATCAGACCATGGTGGAACGGACCCGAGATCAGGTGCGGGAAGAACTGCTTGCCGGTGAGATTGTCGGCGTTGGCCTTCGGCAGCTGGTTTAACACACCGGACGGTCCGAGCAGCTCGGCCAGCGGATTGAAGCCCAGGAACGCGGCGAACAGGCTGCCGACCGGCGGCAGGTTGCCGACCTGCTGCGCGATGTTGCCCGGCACGCCCTGGGCGACGAGACCCGAGGTCAGCGTCCTGGGCAAGGTCGACGCCAGACCGACGATCATCAGCGAGAAGAAGACGCCGATGGACAGCGCCGAGCCGGAGTTGAAGAACGTGCCTCGCATACCGGCCGCGACACCGCGCTGGTCCGCCGGTACGGAGCCCATCACGGCCGACGTGTTCGGCGAGCTGAACAGGCCGGAGCCGATGCCGTTGATCGTGATCAGCAACGCGAACGACCAGTAGGGGAAGTCGACCGGCAGGAGCAGGAGTCCGACGAATGTGGCGGCGACGATGACCAGACCGCCGACCGAGAACCAGCGGTGCCCCCACCGGTCGGACAGGTAGCCGGACAGCGGGCCGGCGACGAGGAACCCGGCGGTGAGCGGCAACAGGTAAATACCGGCCCACAGCGGTGTGTCCGCGTAGCTGTAGCCGTGCAGCGGCAGCCAGATGCCTTGCAGCCAGATGATCAGCATGAACTGCAGACCACCACGGCCGATCGACGCGAGCAGACCGGCCAGGTTGGCGCCGGCGAACGTCGCGTTCTTGAACAGGCCGATGTGGAACATCGGGTCGTCGACCTTCGTCTCCACGACACAGAACACGATCAGCAGGACGACGCCACCGATGAGGCCGGCGAGCACCCACGGGTTGGCCCAGCCGGTGGAGTGGTTGCCGTACGGCTGGATCCCGTACGTGATGCCGGCCAGCAGCACCGAGAGGCCGACAGCGAACGTGATGTTGCCCCACCAGTCGATCCGTCCGGCGCGCCGGGTTCCGAGCTCGTGCAGGGAGCGGTACGACCAGATCGTGCCGACCACACCGATCGGAACGCTGACCCAGAACACCGAGCGCCAGTCCCACTCGGCCAGGACGCCACCGAGCACGAGGCCGATGAACGAACCGGCGATCGCGGCCACCTGATTGATGCCGAGGGCCATGCCACGCTGCCGGGCCGGGAACGCGTCGGTGAGGATCGCCGTCGAGTTGGCGAAGATCATCGCGCCGCCGACGGCTTGGACGACGCGCCACAGAATCAGCCACAGCGCGCCGCCACCCTGCGTGAGCGGGTCGACCGACGTCGCAATGGCGGACAGCGTGAAGACGACGAAGCCGAGGTTGTACATCTTGACCCGGCCGTACATGTCGCCGAGCCGGCCGAGCGAGACGACCAGCACCGCGGACACGAGCAGGAAGCCCATGATCATCCACAGCAGGTAGCTGACGTTGCCCGGCGCCAGCGGGTTCAGGTGGATGCCGTTGAAGATCGCCGGAAGCGAGATGAGCACGATCGACGCGTTCACGGTCGCGAGCAGCATGCCCATCGTGGTGTTGGTGAGCACGATCCACTTGTAGCGGGGGTGGTCACGGTCGAACCGGACGGTCCGGCCACCATTTCGCTCCACCCCCTCGGCGGCGGCTTCGGCAATGGGCTCGGACGGGTCGACCGTTGTCACGAGGCGTGACCTTTCGCTGGTGTTGTGGACGCTGGCGAACACGCGTCAAGAGGTGCGCGGCAGGCGAGGTAATTGCTTAGTGCTAACTAAGCATCTCCCAATGACGTTACACCTGCGTTTCGTCTGGGCGAGATGTGAATTGGCGCTCAACGGCGGCTATGCCGGCGTACCCATGGCTGATCTTGATCCTCAGCCGAGCGCCGCCCACGCCTTCGCAAGCAGCTCGCGAGTGTCCGCGAGCAGCTGCGGCATCACCTTCGTGCGACCGAGCACCGGCATGAAATTCGTGTCCCCGCCCCACCGCGGCACGACATGCTGGTGCAGGTGCGCGGCAATGCCCGCGCCCGCCACGCTGCCCTGGTTCATCCCGATGTTGAAGCCGTGCGCGCGGCTGGTCGCGCGGATCACGCGCATCGCGGTCTGGGTGAACGCCGCCAGCTCCGCCGTCTCCGCGCCATCGAGGTCGGTGTAGTCGGCCACGTGCCGGTAGGGGACCACCATCAAATGCCCTGGGTTGTACGGGTAGAGATTCAGCACCGCGAACACCTGCTCGCCCCAGGCCACCACGAGATCGTTGCCGGAACCGTCCGGCCGGAGGTCAAACGGGCACGCCCCCGGCGTCGCGTCGGCCGATTTGCTCTCACTGTTGATGTAGGCCATCCGGTGCGGAGTCCACAGACGGTCGAGGCCGTCGTCCAGGCCTGGTTCAACGCTCACCAAACGATCCTATGTTTGGCCCGCACTTGAGTCTCCACCTGCCCGAGAGTCTTATCGTCGGTGCGTGACCGCCGACCGGGGCAACTCCCCTGCCGACTTCCACACCGACGACTCCCCCGCCGACGTCGGTGCTGCCGTTGACCCCTACCCGGCCCGTGACGTGGGCTCCCCCGGGACGCCGGAACGGCTCGCCGGCGACCCCGGCCTTCCGGAGACGGGCGGCTCCCTCGGCGACGCGGCTCCCCCGGCAACGCCGGTGGACGTCTGGAGTCGATCGGGCGGTTCGCCCGGGCTACCGGTTTGTCCGTCGGCGCACTCCGGCACTACGCCGAGATCGGTCTGCTCGAACCGGCTGCCGTCGACCCGGCGACCGGCTACCGCTACTACCGCCGCGATCAGGTCGAGACCGCTCGGCTCATCGGGACGCTGCGCGATCTCGACGTCGGCCTGCCAGCCATCGCCGCGATTCTCGCCGGCACTGACGCGGATCGCGAACGAGCCATCCGCGACCACCTCGCACGTACCGAAGCCGCCGCATGGCGACTGCAACGACTCGCCCATCGGCTGCGCATGCTGCTCGCCCAGGGCCACGACCTCACCACCGAACGGGAGAAGATCATGCCCAGCTCGACCTTCGCGCTCGACCCCGACGATGAGCGCCGCCTCGCTGCCGCTCTGTTCAATCGCACGTGGGAGCTACTGCTGAAACCGGAGCGCAGCGTCGCCGATGACGACGAAATGATCCACGCCGCACATGCGAGCCGGCACCACTGGGGCGTCGTCGGCAAGCCCGTAAATTTCGCCCGCGGCGAGTGGCAGTGCTCGCGTGTTTACGCGGTCCTCGGTCGGGCCGAACCGGCGCTGCACCACGCGACTCGATGCCTGAGCCTCGCCACCGAAAACGATCTCGGCCCCTTCGACGTCGGCGTAGCGAACGAGGCGTTGGCGCGTGCCTATCGGGTGGCCGGCGAACCGGAACGGGTCGCGATCTACGTCGCAGCCGCCGACGACGCCGCCGCGCACATCACCGACGCCGAAGACCGCAAGATCCTCGAGGACGACCTCGCCGACCTGCGCTCTTGATCACCGCCTGCCCCGCAACTTCACCGCACTTGGGCCTTCATTTCGAAATCAAGGCACGAGTGCGGTGAAGTTAAGCCGATCTTGACCGACATATCCACAGGCACAGATCTTGCGCTTACCGTCGATCGCCCGGTCGTTGCACGCTGTTGCTCATGCCGCGCACGCCTAGCCGCCCCGAATCGCTCGCCTTTCGCGTGTTCCGCGGCGACCACGCCGTACGGTCCGGCGCGATCACACCGGAGCAGCTCCGCAGCTCCGCCTGGCTCCGCAAGCGTTACAACGTTTACGCCGACGCCCGACTCGACGACGACCACGCGTTGTCCTGCCGCGCCGCGGCCGCCGTGCTACCGACTGGCAGCGTTATCGCCGGCCGATCGGCCGCATATCTGCTCGGCGTGCAGCACGCGGCGGACGGCGCAACCGATGTCGAAGTCTATCCGCGCGTCGAGAGCCGGCTCGGGCATCGAGCAGGGATCCGGGTGCACACCGGGACGCTGGAGCCCACGGACCTGATCGTGGCCGGCGGCCTGACCGCCACGTCGGCCGCCCGAACCGCGTGGGACGTCGCGAGGTGGCTCCGGGCGGTCGAGGCGGTGCCGATCGTCGACTCGCTCCTCGGCAGTGGTGTCGTGACCGCCGCTGAACTCGACGACTATGCGCGGCTCCGACTGGGCCTGCGCGGCTCGCGTCGGGCGGCGGATGCGTTCCGCCTTACCGACGGGCGCGCGCAGTCACCGCGTGAATCGGAGCTGCGCGTGCGACTTGTCGGCGCCGGGTTGCCGAAGCCGGTGGCACAGCTGCCAGTCAAGCTGCCGGGCGGTCTGATCCTGCATCCGGACCTGGCCTGGGAGGAGTACCGCGTCGCGGCCGAGTACGACGGACTCTGGCATGCGACAGCGGACCAGCTGCACCGAGATCGTCGCCGGCTGAATCGCCTCGTCGGGGCGGGATGGATTGTCTTGCACGTGACCTCACAGCGTCTCCGCACCGACATGCCTGGCGTTGTTCGGGAGGTTCGGGCCGCATTGATATCGCGCGGTTGGCGTCCAAGATCCGGATGACTTCACCCCACTCGGGCCTTCATTCCAAGTTGAAGCCACGAGTGCGGTGAAGTCGCGGCGCAGCGCGGCGCGGAGCGAAGCGTCAGGGGCGCGAGCGGACGGCGACGAAGTCGGCGATGTACGCGTCAAGGGACCGCTTCGGTTTCCAGCCGAGCGCCCGCACCTTCGTCGAGTCGGCCCGGCCGTGTACGCGCTCACCCCGCTTCGCGGGCACGAACTCGTACGGCACGCCGAACAGCTCGGCCACGTCGAGGATCGACCACTCGCGGCCGGCGCCCAACAGATAACCGTCGCCCCAGCCGCGGTCGGCGCAGATCACGATGCCGTCGATGATGTCGTCGATGTGCGTGAAGTCCCGGGTCTGGGTGCCGGGCGACACCACGGTCAGCGGCACGCCGCGCTCGTACTGATCCTCGAAGATGCCGATCACGGTCGCGTACGAGCCCTCGCGGATCTGGCCGGGCCCGTAGACGTTGTAGAAGTACGTGATGACGTAGTCCAGGCCGTACCAGTTCGAGAAATTCCGGATGTACTCGACGTTCTTCGCCTTCGTCCACGCGTACGGGTTCAGATTCTCGTCCTGCCCGTCGTTGCCGAACTTCGAGCTCGATCCGGCGTACACGAGCTTCGCCCGGTGCGCCTTCGCGAAGCGGACGACCTCCTTGGTGCCGTGCATGTTGAAGTCCCAGGTCGTGTCGACCTCGTCGAACGACTGCACGATGCGGGAGTATTCGCCGAGGTGGAAGACGACCGCCGGCGCGTCGAGCCCGGAGTTCGCCCAGATCTTCGCGATGTCCACGGTGCTGCCGGCGAGATAGATCGCCCGCGGATCGTCGACGTGGTTCTTCTCCGTACTGGTGAAGTAGTTGTCCAGCGACACGACGTGCGCATCGGGGTGTTCGGATAGCAGGCGCCGCATCAGGTGGCCGCCGACGAAGCCGGCGCCGCCGGTCACCAGGTACGTTTCGCCGCTCACTTCGCAACCTCCGTCGGCACGGCCTCCGCCGACCCGGCCGACAGCGCCGACGGACCGACATTCGTCCGCGACCGTACGACCTCGACGATGTGCTCCACCGCCTGGTCGAGCGGCACGTTGTTGCGCTGCGACCCGTCGCGGTAGCGGAACGACACGGTACCGCCCTGGACGTCCTCGTCGCCGGCGATCGCCATGAACGGGATTTTCTGCTGCTGGGCCGTCCGGATCTTCTTCTGCATCCGGTCGTCGGACGTGTCGACCTCGGCCCGGATGCCGCGCACCCGCAACTGCTCCACGAACGATTCCAGGTACGACGCGTGATCCTCGCGGATCGGGATGCCGACCACTTGCACCGGCGCGAGCCAGGCCGGGAAGGCGCCGGCGTAGTGCTCGGTCAGGATGCCGAAGAACCGCTCGATCGAGCCGAACAGCGCCCGGTGGATCATCACCGGCTGCTTCCGCGTCCCGTCGGCGGCCTGGTACTCGAGACCGAACCGCTTCGGCTGGTTGAAGTCGAGCTGGATCGTGGACATCTGCCAGGTGCGGCCGATGGCGTCGCGCGCCTGTACGGAGATCTTCGGCCCGTAGAACGCGGCGCCGCCGGGGTCGGGCACGAGCTCCAGGCCGGACTCGACCGCGGCCTGGCGCAGTGCCTCGGTCGCCGTCTCCCACTCGTCCGGCTCTCCGAGGAACTTCTCCGAGTCGCCTCGGGTCGACAGCTCCAGGTAGAAGTCGTCCAGACCGTAGTCACGCAGCAGGTCGAGTACGAACGCGAGCAGCGCCCGCAGCTCGGTCTGCATCTGCTCCTGGGTGGTGTAGATGTGCGCGTCGTCCATCGTGAGACCGCGCACGCGGGTGAGTCCGTGTACCACGCCGGACTTCTCGTAGCGGTAGACCGACCCGAACTCGAACAGCCGCAGCGGCAGCTCCCGGTAGGACCGCCCCCGCGCCTGGAAGATCAGGTTATGGAACGGGCAGTTCATCGGCTTGAGCCGGTATTCGGCCCCCTCGAGCTGCATCGGCGGGAACATCGTGTCCGCGTAATAGGGCAGGTGTCCGGAGGTCACGAACAGATCGGACTTCGTGATGTGCGGCGTGTTCACGAACGAATAGCCGGCCGCCTCGTGCGCCAGCCGCGAGTAGTTCTCCAGTTCGCGCCGGATGATCCCGCCCTTCGGGTGGAACACGGCGAGGCCGGATCCGATCTCATCGGGAAAGCTGAACAGGTCGAGGTCGGCGCCGAGCTTGCGGTGGTCGCGGCGGGCCGCCTCCTCCAGCAGCTTCAGGTAGTCCTTGAGCTGCTCGCGGGTGGGCCAGGCGGTCCCGTACACCCGCTGCAGTTGCGGGTTTTTCTCCGAACCCCGCCAGTAGGCCGCGGCGGTGCGCATGAGCTTGACCGCCGCGGCGTTGATCAGCTTTGTGCTCGGCAGGTGCGGTCCGCGACACAGGTCGGACCAGACAACCTTCTCGGTCGCCGGGTCGACATTGTCGTAGATCGTGAGCTCGGCGCCGCCGACCTCGACGGCCTCGTCCGCATCCAGGTCGGCGCCCCCGGTCCCGTCGCTCTTCACGTCGACGAGCTCCAACTTGTACGGCTCGTCGGCCAGCTCCGCCTTCGCCTCGGCGACCGACTCGAATCGGCGGCGCCGGAACACCTGGCCGGCCTTGACGATCTCCTGCATCCGCTTTTCGAGACGACCCAGGTCATCGGGCTGGAACGGCTTGGACACGTCGAAGTCGTAGTAAAAGCCGTTGTCGATGGGCGGCCCGATGCCGAGTTTGGCGTCCGGGAACACGTCCTGAACCGCCTGCGCGAGCACATGCGCGGTCGAGTGCCGGAGCACGGCCAAGCCGTCTGGCGACTCCATCGACACCGGGGTGACCACGGTGTTCTCGGCCGGCGTCCAGGCCAGGTCCCGCAGCCGCCCGTCGGCGTCGCGGACGACGATGATCGCCTTCGGCCCGGCCGTCGGGAGGCCCGCGGCCGCGACCGCCTCGGCGCACGTCGTCCCGGCCGCGACGGCGAGAGCGTCGGGCGGGGCGGTGGCGACGGCTTCGGACACGGTGAGCTCCCTGGAAGAGATCGTCAGGTGGTTGACCAGACGATGTTATCGGTCCGCTCGCCCGCCGCTGCGTGCGGCGCACAACCCAGCACGGGTACGCCAGGGCCGGGACGTCTCCTGATCGCCGTGGCTCCGTGGCGCGCGGCGTCGGGTTCGATGTTCCGGTGTTATCGGTGTCGGCTGCTGCGTTCCCGATGTCTGCTGTTGTCCACGATCATCGGGCGTTAGATTATCGCCGTGGCCACTTCCGAGATGATCGCCGCACTCCAGCGGCGCTACCAGTCGTTCTTCGCGACCAGACCGGCCGTGCCGTTCGCCGTCGCCGACATCGGCGGCGAGCCGCATCGGTTCGGCACCGGTGACCCGGAGTTCACGATCCGGGTGCTCGACGATCGCGGCGCGAAGGCGCTCGAGACACTCGACCAGTTCGGCATCGCGGTCGCCTATCTCGAAGGGTGGCTGGACGTCGACGGCGACCTCGCGGCCGCGCTGCGGATGCGGCGGTTCTTCCGCGACATCCACCCGGTCAAATGGGTCTCGCAGTTCGTGCCGTCGCTGATCAAGGGTCGTAAGGCGAGCGACCGCGAGGCGATCTCCCACCACTACGACGAGGACTCGGAGTTCTTCCTGAGCTTCCTCGACGAGCGGCACCGCTGCTACACCGAGGGCGTCTTCGAAAGCGACGATGAGCCGCTGGAGGACGCGATGACCCACAAGATGGACATCGCGTTCGACGCGCTCGGGATCAAGCCGGGCGACCACGTGCTGGAGATCGGCGGCGGCTGGGGCGCCTGGGTCGAGTACGCGGGCAAGCGCGGCGTCGAGGTCACCACGCTGACGCTGTCGAAGGAGTCGGAGCGCTATCTCAGCGGCCTGATCGCCGACGAGGGTCTGCCGGCCCGGGTCGTCCGCGAGCACATTTTCGCCTACAAGAGCACGAGCCGGTACGACGGCATCGTCAACATGGGCGTCACCGAGCACCTGCCGGACTACAAGACGACGCTGCGCAAATACGCCGAACTGGTGAAGCCGGGCGGCCGGGTCTATCTCGATGCGCTGGCGATGCGCCGTAAGCACAACATCTCGACGTTCATGAGCCGATACGTCTACCCGGGCGGCCAGTCGCCGCTCCTGCTGCACGGCTACCTGCGGGAGGTGGCGCACTCGCCGTTCGAGTTGATCAGCGTCACCGACGACCGGCACAACTACTACCTCACCTGCCAGCGGTGGGCGCAACGCCTCGACGCCAAGCGCGACGAGATCGTGGCGCGCTGGGGTGAACCGCTCTACCGGCGATTCCGTCTGTTCCTGTGGGGCTCGGCGGCCGGTTTCGACACCGGGCTCGTACAGGCCTATCGCTGGGTGCTTCGCCTGCCGGCCACCGCCGACGCGTAGCGGCAGCCGCGAGGCGCCGGTAGCAACGCCGACGCGTAGCGGCAGCCGCGAGGCGCCGGTTACAGCGACGCATAGGGCTCGACCGCAACGGAGGATGAGCACGTGAAGCGCTGGACATTCGTGATCGTCGGAATCGTGCTCGTCATCGCTGGAGTGATCTTCATGCTCCAGGGCCTCGACGTGTTCGGCGGCAGTAGCGGTATGAACGGGAACAAGACCTGGGCGGTGCTCGGCCCGATCATCGCGATCGTGGGCCTCGTCCTGTTGGTGACCGGCGCTCGCACCCGGTCGCGGACCTCCGTGCAGTAGCTGCGCTTCGCTGCGTCGGCCACGCCGGAGGCGCCGGGTGCCGTACGCGAGGTCGGGCCGGCCAGGTCGCAGCGGTACGCTCGCCCGCATGCGACGACTCACGAGCCCCGGATGGCTGCTGAAGCACGCCATCGTGCTGGCGCTCGTGACCGCGTTCCTGGTCCTGGGCTGGTGGCAGCTCGGCCGGGCGAAGCAGGGCAATGCGCTGAGCCTCGGTTACACGTTCGAGTGGCCGTTCTTTGCCGCTTTCGTGATCTTCATGTGGGTACGGGAGATGCGGATCACCCTGTACGGGCCGCCGGGCGACCGCCGGCGCCCGAGCGATGCGCGTGACGAGATGACCGAGCGGACCGACACGGACGCCGCTTCGCACCGTACCGGCGAAGGGGCCGGCGCGGACCGGTCGGTCACGCGAACCGCGACCGACGATCGACCGGCCGGCATCACGGCGTTCGACCTGGACGCCGCACTGGCCCGGCGCGCGCGGGAGCAGCGCAGCGGCCCGGGTGTCGACGAGACTTCCGAGTACAACCAGTATCTGGCCTGGCTGGCCGCCCACCCCGATGCACGGCCGCGCGACTACCGGCGCTCCGGTGCCGCGACCGAGGAGAACGCTCATGGCTGAACCGATGACCACCGAGGCCGACCACAACGCGGCATCCGCAACGCCTCGCACCGTGCCGCCACGGTTGCGTGGAGCATTACTGCGCTACCGCGTGTTGGCCTACACCGTCGGCGTCGGTTTGATCATCCTCACGTTCGTTGGCATTCCGCTGCAGATCTGGGCGCACAACGACAGCGTCGCGACGTACGTCGGCATCGCACACGGATATCTGTACCTGGTCTATCTGCTCCTGGTCTTCGACCTCGCCCGCCGCGCGCGGTGGCCGATCATGCGGATCGCCGGTGTGGCGCTGGCGGGCACGATTCCGTTGCTCGGCTTCTTCGTCGAGCGCTGGGTGACGCACCGGACCATCGCCGAGCAGTAGTAGTTCCGGCCGCGGATCGGCTACTGCTCGGCGCTTGCGGTGACCGGCGGATGCGGTTGCAGGTGCGCGGCTCCGGCCGGTGCTACTTCGCGGCGCCCGGCCGCAGCGCGATCGCCTTCAGGAAGATCTGACCGATCTTCGACGGGTCGGCGGTGACGAACGTGCCGCCGCCGGTCGCGTCGGTGATCTTCTGCAACTCGTTCTGGCTGACGTCGGTGCCGATGCCGATCGCGATGACCTGGACCGGCTTCGCTGGGTTCTGGATCGACTTCAGCTGGCTGATCAGATGGTCGAGCGTCATGCCACCCGGGTCGTCGTTCTGGCCGTCGGTCATGATGACGACCGAGTTGACGCGGCTGGGATCCCAATTCTTCTGCACCGCCTTGTACGCCGCCAGCACGGTGTCGTAGAGCCCGGTATTGCCGTTGGGCACCGGCTGGATGTCGGCGAGCTTCGACAACATCTCGGTGCGACCGCTCGCGAGCGGTTGGATCGGCACGAGTTTCCGGTAGTCGATGTCACCATTCAGCTTCGTGGAGAAGGTCCAGAGTCCGAGGGTCCACTGATCGTCGAAGAGCGACAGACCAGCCTTGGCCGCGGCGATCGTCACCTGCTCCCGCGTCGCGTTGTGCGCCGTCGGGACCTTCTCCGCCATCGAGCCGGACACGTCGATGACCGCAAGCAGGCGGCCCGGGACGGTTACCGCGGACCACGTCGACAATGCCTGGTCGATCGCCGGTCCGGAGACATTCGGAGTGGGCGTGAACGGTCCGCTCGGCATCCCGGGCACCTTCGGCATCGATGCGCCGAACGTTCCGTCGGTCGCCCGCAGGGCCGTCGTGGCGAGCATGTTCTTCCACGAGTCGCCGGACATCAGCGACTCGAACTTGAGCGCCGCGTCGGCCTTCGCAGCCGAGATGCCCGGCAGCTGGGTGAACGGATAGTCGAGCGCGGGTGGTGCCGGGTCGAGGTATGCCGCCACCAGCGGCACCGGCGGCTTGGCCGCATCGTAGGCGAGCACGCTCTGCTCCGGCACCGGCGCGAGTGACAGGCTCCGCGCGATCGTCGTCGCGTCGGTCGCGCGGGGGAAGCGACCCATCAGGTCGTCGCGAAGTTGGCTTTCCCCGGCGGCCAGCGCACGCATCGCACCGATCGCCTGGGTCTGAGCGGTCGTCGCCGCGTCCGATCCCGGCGGCGTCGATCCGGTGACGCCGGCCGCGCTCTGCGTCGCCGCGCCGACCGCCAGCAGCGCCGCGAGGCCGGACGCGTCGACATTCGGATCGACCAGGCCCGGACGGATCTGACCGGTCGCCAGCTTGGCCAGCAGCGTCGACCACGTCGGCTTGGTGTCACCCAAGGCGGCCGCGACCGGCTGCGGAAGCGCGACGACGACCGGACTCGTCGCGACGGACGATCCGTTCATCGCCAACTGCGGCGATGCGGTCGTAAGACGGGACAACCAGGTCGACGAGTCCGGGATCCACACGTCCGGTACCGATGTGGACCCGTTCGCCTGGCCGAGCCCGGCGACGGACACGTTGGACGCACCCGCTATCGCGGCCGCCTCGCTCGCCGGCGTCGCCGCGCTCACCGTGATCTTCACGCACGAACCGTCGACAGCGGTCCGCTTGGCGTTCCAACCGGCGGCGAGCTGAGAGACCGCGGGGGCGATCTCCGGCGCGGCGGCAATCGCTAGCCCGCCATCGCTCGAGCACGAGGCCGCCGTCTCCTTGTGCTGCCAGCGGTGATAACCGAACCACCCGCCGACGCCCGCGCCGGCGACGAGCACCAGCACCAGCGCCGTAAGGAGGAAACGGGACGCGCCCGAACGGCCGGCCCTGCGATGTTGTCCCTTCACGGTTCCCCATACTCACGTAAGCGGCGCGCGGGAACACAAACCGAGACGAGAAAGTTAAGCATTCACGCCTATCAAAGCCTATGTCGGTTTATGTACTGGTCGCCCAGGTCGCGGCGTTCTGATGCTAAATTTGACGGCCCCTACTTCGAGATCACTAAGGTCGCTTCGTGCGGTTTGCCGGTGTACGTCTGGTCGCCACTTGGGTGGCTCTCGTCGGTAGCGTGAACCTTCTCACATCCGTACGACCGCACGCCAGGCTGGCTCGGTTGGCCGCGCCCATGGACGGCGGCGTCCCCGGTCGCGCCCAGGCGTTCGTCGTCGGCCTCCTGCTCATCGTCATCGCCCGCGGACTGATCGCCCGGCGTTATGCGGCCTGGGCGACGGGCGTCGTTGTGCTGGCCGTGGCCGCGTCCGCCGCGATCCCGCACCGTCCACTCGCGGTCGTACTCGCCGGCGCCAGCCTCGTGGCGCTCGTCGCGCTGCGGCACGACTTTTTGGCTCGCCCGGATCCGGCGCGGCTTCGTCTGGCCGGCCAGATCGGGCTGGTCGCTATCGGATCGGCGGTCATCGGTGGTGGCTGGGATCTGGTGGCGAACCGCCACGACCCGGCGGATGTCGGCACGACCGTGGTCGGCTACTTGTCGACCGATGCACCGGCCGGGTGGCGTGCGTGGTTGGTGACGTTCGTGATCGCCGGCTCGGTCGTCCTCGCCGTCGTGGTCGCCTTCCTTCCGGCCGCGCCGCCGAGGCCCGGCAGCTCCGTGGATCGGGCCGATGTCACCGAACTCGCGGCTCGCGGAAACGCCGACAGTCTCGCGCCGTTCGCAACCCGCGCCGACAAGTCGTACGTGTTCAGCCCGGACCGCCGCGCCGCCCTCGGCTACCGCGTGCTGTTCGGTACGGCGTTGGTCGGCGGCGACCCGGTCGGCTCGATCGACAGCGCCACCGGTGCGATCAGGGCATACCTCGACCTGTGTACGCGGCAGGGGTGGCGGCCGGCCGTGCTCGGCGCGAGCAACGACATGGCGCCGCTGTGGCGGCGGTACGGGATGCACGGCCTGCACATCGGTGACGAAGCGGTGCTGGACGTCGACGAGTTCAGTCTCGCGTCGCGGCGGATGCGCAACGTACGCCAGGCGGTGAACCGTACGCGCAACGCCGGTGTCACGGTGACGATCGGGCCGCTGACCGCGGATCTGGTCACCGACCTTCGTCCGGTGCTCGACCAGTGGCTCGGCGGCCGGCGGGAACGCGGCTTCGCCATGAATCTGGACGCCATTCTCGAACCGCGGTCCGATTGCCTGTTCGCCATCGCGTACGCGGCCGACGGCGAGGCGGTGGCGTTCGCCCGGTTCGCGGTCTGCGCGGACGGCTCGATCTACACGCTCGACGTCGCGCCGCGCGGCATCCGGGCACCGAACGGCGTCGCCGAGCGCATGATCGTCGACGTCGTCGACTACGCGCGGGCGCACGGCGCGCGGGAGGTCTCGTTGAACTTCGCGGCGTTCCGCTGGGTCTTCGACGCGCCCGGTGGAATGGCCCGGACCGGCGCGGCCCTGCTGCACGCCTTCGACCGGTGGATCGAGATCGCCTCGTTGAACCGGTTCTGCGAGAAGTTCCAGCCCCGATGGCGAGCACGCAGCCTGCTCACGCCGTCGTGGCCACAGATGGGCTGGGTGGCCGCCGCGGCCGTACGCGCCGAACTCGTGCCGAGGCAGCGGACCGCTGCGGGCGCGCAACCGGCACCCACGCCGAGCATCGCGACCATGCACCGCGATGAGGAAGACGCCGCACCGGACCCGACCGAAGCGCGGGGTCTGCCCGCCGCCGAACATCGCTCCCACGCATAGGCACATCGCGTTCACATCGCGCTCGACGACGGTCGCATCGCGGTCGATGTCGACGCGCCGGCCGCCCATGGCGTGGCGCGGCCGGCACGAACAGTCCCGAATCAGCCGCGCGGTCCGCCGGCGACGTAGATGACCTGTCCGGACACGAAGGACGCGTCGTCGCTCGACAGGAACGCGATGACGTTGGCCACGTCGGCCGGGCGACCGACGCGTCGTACCGGGATCTCCGCCGCGGCGCGCTGCTGCATCTGGTCGAAGTCGACACCGACGCGGGCCGCGGTGGCCGCCGTCATGTCGGTGACGATGAAGCCGGGCGCGACCGCGTTGACCGTGACGCCGAACGGCCCGAGTTCGATCGCGAGCGTACGGGTGAAGCCCTGCATACCGGCCTTGGCGGCGGCATAGTTGGCCTGCCCGCGATTGCCCAGAGCGGACGTGCTCGACAGGTTGACGATCCGGCCCCACTTCGCCGCCGTCATGTGCGCCTGTGCCGCGCGGCTCATCAGGAACGCACCGCGCAGATGGACGCCGAGCACCGTGTCCCAGTCGTCGTCAGTCATCTTGAACAGCAGGTTGTCCCGCAGCACACCGGCGTTGTTGACGAGTACGGTCGGGGCGCCGAGATCGGCCACAATGCGGTCCATCGCCAACGCGACCGCCTTCGGATCCGACACGTCCGCTCCGACCGCGAGCGCGCGACCGCTGGCCGCGTCGATCTGGCCGACGGTGTCCGCGCACGCCGACTCATCCAGGTCGACCACGGCGACCGCGTGACCATCGGCCGCAAGCCGCAGCGCCGTCGCGGCGCCGATCCCTCGGGCGGCTCCGGTTACGATCGCGACCCGCTGCTGGGCGTCTGACATCGCTCACTCCTCGCAAGTACTGGCAGGTAACAACTCGCCAGCACACTACCGCGCGGGTTTGGGCGGGTCGCCGGTCGATCGCCCTACCGAATTGCGCCGGGCGATCCGGTCAGGTCGCGTCGGCCGCACTCGCCTCGTTCGCATTGTTTGCCTGACTCGCCTCGCTCGCGCGCGCCGCGATCTCCGCGTCGACGGCGGCCCCGTAGAGGACGGCGTAGGCCGACAGATCGAGCCACAACAACAACACGATGACGGCGGCGAGCGCACCGTACGTCTTGTTGTAGCTGGAGAAATTCGACACGTACAGCGAGAAGAGCAGCGAACCGACGAGCCAGATGACGATCGCGACCACGACGCCCACGGTGAAGTGTGGGCGGTGGCGTCCGCCGCGATCCGGCCCGTACTGGTAGAACAGCGCGAGCGAGCCGCCGATGACGACGAACAACGCGATCCAGCGACCGATCTGCGCGAGTACGGCGGCGAATTCGCCGAGTCCGATGTGGTCGAGGACGACCGGGAACGCCGCGATCAACGCGATCGCCACGACCCCGATCACCAGGGCGCCCACGGTAAGCGCCAGACTGAACACGCGCAGTTTGATGAAGTTTCGGGACTCGGTGCGCTCGAAGATGACGTTCAGCCCGGTCATCAGCGCGCGCACGCCGACCGACGCGGCGAACAGCGTGCCGATGATGCCGATGATCACGCCGACGCTGATGCCGCCGTGACTCGACGATGCCGTACCGGTCAACTGGCCGACCAGTAGGTCACCACCGCCCGGCGGGAGCGCCTTGATGAGCGGGTCCAGCTGGCTCTCGATGGTCTTCGGGTCGGCGACGAGCGCGTAGACCGACACCGCCGCGATGATGGCCGGAAAGACGGCGAGCATGCCGTAGAACGCGACGCCGGCCGCGACGAGGCCGAGGTTGTCCTTCTTCGACCGGGCCGATACGCCCTTGCGGATGTCGTTGACTCGACGCCACCACGACTCACCGGCGGCCGGCGCGCTCGTCGGTACCGCTTTCGTCGCGCGCGCCGCTGTCGGCCGCCGCCGCCTCGGACGCCTCCTGGGCGAAGGTGGCCCGGACGTCGCCGGGTGGCCGCCCGGTCCGACCGGACCGTCGTGGTCCGGTCGGACGGTCGCTGTGGTCTCCCGTCACGTGGCCGCCGGGCCGCGGGGCGGCATCGCATCGCCGGTGGTCAGATCTCCGGTGGAACGCGGTGCCGGCGCGACCCGACCGCTCTGCGCGGCGAGCAGGTCGCGGATCTCGCCGAGCAGGACCGCCTCATCGGTCGGCGGCGCCGGCGTTTCGGTCGTCGGCACGCCGCGCCGGCGCAGCTCGTTGAGCTTGTTCATGGGTACGACGACCAGGAAGTAGAGCACCGCCGCGATGATCAGGAAGTTAATGACGGCGTTGACGAAGTCTGACCACTGGAAGACCTGGTTGCGCACTCTGAAGCTGCCGGACAGGGCGTTGCCGCCACTGATGACATTGATCAGCGGCTTGATGAAGTCGTCGGTGAACTTCGAGACGAGGCCGTTGAATGCGACACCGATGACGACCGCGATAGCGAGGTCGATGATGTTGCCGCGCAGAATGAAGTCGCGAAAGCCCTTGAGCATCGGGTCTCCTCGGTCGGCGCCGGCAGCGACCGGCGGTGCCCGGATCGGCGCTCCGACGCACGTAGTTCGTGGCCAGGGGAAATATCTGCCCGTACCCTAGCGCCGCCAAACCCGTCGCGCAGCGTCGAAACCGCAGTGCCATTGTGCCGGCCGCGCCGCCGTCCGGCGGAGATTTGCCGGCGCCCGCCGTGCCCGCGGACTCAGGCGCTGACGGCCTCGCCCATCGGTTCGCCCGAGAACACCGCCCACTGGGACGCGTAGAGCCCGCCCGCCGCGAGAAGTTCGGCATGCGTGCCGACCTCGACGACCCGCCCGCCGTCGAGCACGGCGATCCGGTCGGCCCGCGCCGCCGTGGTGAGGCGGTGCGCCACCACCAGCGTCGTACGGCGACCGGCCAGCTCGTCCGACGCGCGCACGACCGCCGCCTCGCTGGCGAGATCCAAGGCGGCCGTGGCCTCGTCCATGATCAGAATGTCGGGGTCGACGAGTTGTGCCCGGGCGAGCGCGAGAAGCTGTCGTTGGCCGGCCGACATGTTCCGGCCGCGGCCGGTGATCTCGTGGTAGTAGCCGCCGTCGAGGTGCGCGATCATCTCGTGCGCTCCGACCGCCCGGGCCGCCGCCTCGACCTCGGCGTTGGTCGCGTCCGGGCGGCCGTACGCGATGGTGTCCCGTACGGTGCCGGGGAACAGGTACGCCTCCTGCGGCACAACGCCCAGCCGATGGCGGAACGACGCCGTGTCGTACGCCCGTACGTCCACGTCGTCGACCCGTACGGCGCCGCCGGTCACGTCGTAGAACCGCGACACGAGCTTGACGATCGTCGACTTGCCGGCGCCGGTCTGTCCGACCAATGCCAGTGTCTCGCCGGCGGGGACGCGCAGCGTGATGCCGCGCAGTGCCTCGTCGATGTCGGGCCCGTAGCGGAAATGCACGTCGTCGAAGACGATGTCGCCGCGCAGGTGTGAGCCGTCGGGCACGATCAACGGCCGGGCCGCCTGCGGCGTCGACGTCGGCGTCCGGAGCAGGTCACGGATCCGGGCCAGCCCGACCATCGCCTGCTGGTAGCCGTCGAACACCTGCGACAGCTGCTGGATCGGCGCGAAGAACATGTCGATGTAGAGCAGGTAGGCGATCAGCGCGCCGGCGGTCAGTGCGTTGTTGTTGACGAGCGACGCACCGACGATCAGCACGACCGCCGATGCGACGTCCGACAGCAGCTGTACGAACGGGAAGTACGTCGCGATGTACCGCTGCGCCCGCATACGGCTGACCCGGTAGGCATCGCTGCGCCCGGCGAACCGAGCGGCGTTGTGCTGCTCCCGCCGGTAGGCCTGGGCCACCCGCATGCCGGCGACGTTCTCCTGAAGATCGGCGTTGACGATGCTGACCTTCTCGCGAGCCTCCGTGTACGCCTTCGACGACTTGCTGCGGAAGATCAACGTTGCCACGATCATGATCGGCAGGACGGCGACGATGACGAGCCCGAGCTGGAGGTTCAGGTAGAGCAGCGCGATCAGGATGCCGACGAAGGTGAGCAGGCTGACCGCGGTCGTGGTGAGACCGGTCTGCAGGAACGTGGAGAACGCGTCGACGTCGGTCGTCATGCGCGTCATGATCCGGCCGGACATCTCCTTCTCGTAGTAGTCGAGGCCGAGCCGCTGGAGATGCGCGAACGTCTTGACGCGCAGCGTGTAGAGGAACCGCTCACCGGTCCGCATCGTGACTCGCGTCTGTTGCCAGTTGATCGCCCAGTCGATGAAGACGATCACCAGAGCGATGAGCGATACGACCCAGATCACGTGTACGGCGTGCTGGGAGACGCCCTCATTGACGCCGGTCCGGATCAACAACGGGATCGCTAGCGTCGCCACCGCATCGAGCGCGACCAAAAGGAACGCGAACAGCAGCGGGCGCACCAACGGGCGGAGCAGCTTCTTGAGCGTGAAATGCGGATCGGGCGCCGCGGCGGCGCGCTCGTCGACATCGGGCACGTCGGTGATCGGCGGCAGTTTGGCCACGGCGGCGAGAAGCTCCGGCGTTGCCGGCATGCTCGCCAGCGCCGTCGTCATCGGTCCACCGGCCGCGCTCACCCGGCGGGCGCCGCCCGCGACCCGGCCACCGCCGCCGAGACCGGCGGCCGAAGCCGACGCCAGCGGCAGGCCGTCCGCGCCGATCAGGTCGCCCGAGGGCACCTTCGACTCGTCCCACAGCGCCGGAGTCACGCCATCGACCTGCGCGTCGACGGCGGGCGCGTCGACCTCGACCTCGCCGGCGTCGATGCCCTCGGCGTCGTCGCCCGGTCCGGCCAGCAACAGCCGGTAGAGCGGGCAGCGCACCTCGAGCTCGGCGGCGGTGCCGACATCGACCAGGCGACCACCGTCCAGGACGGCGACCCGCTCGGCCAACTCCAGCGTCGAGCGCCGGTGCGCGATGAGCAGCGTGGTCCGGCTCGCCATCACCCGGTGCAGCGTCGCATGGATCTCCGCCTCGACTCGGGCGTCGACGGCCGACGTCGCGTCGTCCAGGAGCAGCACCCGTGGGTCGGTGATGAGCGCGCGGGCGAGCGAAACCCGCTGTCGCTGACCACCGGAGAGCGTCAGGCCCTGCTCGCCGATCACCGTGTCGTAGCCGTTCGGCAGCTCCATGATGAACTCGTGCGCCTCGGCCTGCTTGGCCGCCGCGATGACCTGCTCGTCGGTCGCGTCGGGCCGGCCGTACGCGATATTCGCCTTGACGGACTCGGAGAACAGGAAGCTGTCCTCCATGACCAGACCGATCGAGGCGCGCAGCGAGTCCATGGTCAGGTCGCGCACGTCGTGGCCGCCGATGCGGACAGAACCGTCCTGTACGTCGTAGAAGCGCGGCAGCAGCATCGAGATCGTCGACTTGCCGGATCCGGACGTGCCGACGAGCGCGACCGTCTCCCCCGGCCGGACGTGCAGCGTCAGTCCGCGCAGCACCGGCTGCGACGCGACGTATCCGAACGTCACGTCGTCGAGTTCGACATCCGGCGTCGCGGCGTGGTCCAGCGCGATCGCATTCGGTTTTTCGGTCACGACCGGCTTCGAGTCGATCACCTCGAACACGCGGATCACGCTCGCCCGGGCCTGCTGGCCGATCGTGAGCAGCGTCGACAATGTCCGTACCGGCCCGACCAGCTGGGCCAGATACGTGGAGAACGCGAGGAACGTACCCAGGGTGATGGTGCCCTCGACCGCGAGGTAGCCACCCAGCGCAAGCACGCCGACCTGGCCGAGCGCCGGAATCGCTTGCAGCGCCGGGTTGTAGACGGCGGTGAGCTTGGCCGCGCGCACCCGCGAGCCGAACAGCCGGCGAGCGACCGCGTTGAGCTTGCCGAGTTCCTGCGCCTCTTGGCCGAAGCCCTTCACGACGCGGACGCCGGTGACGGCGTCGTCGACGACGGCGGCTACCGCGGCCGACTGCTGCTGCGCCTCCCAGGTCGCCGGGAACAGCCGCTTGCGCGCGAGGATCGAGATCCACAACAGGCCCGGGCCGACCGCCAGCGCGACTACGGTGAGCAGCGGCGACAGGACTGCCATCACGACCAGCGACAGGACGAACAGCAGCAGGTTGCCGACCATGATCGGCATCATCCCCAGCAGGCCCTGGACCATGGTGATGTCGCTCGTCGCGCGCCCGATGATCTGGCCGGTCTGCAGCTGATCCTGGCGCGCGCCATCGAGCCGCGACAGCGCGCCGAACATCTCCTGGCGCAGATCGTGCTGCACGTCGAGGGCGAGCTTGCCGCCCATGTACCGGCGCATGAACGTCAGCCCGTAGGACACCAGCGCGGCGACGATGAGGATCGCCGCCAGCGGGGCGAGTGGTCGCTGGTGCGACAGGATCGAGTCGTCGATGATCGTGCGCTGTACGAGCGGCACGAGCGCGGTGATCGTCATGCCGGCCACCGACGCGCCGAACGCGAGAATGACCAGCTTGCGGTAGCGCAAGCAGGCGGTGACGATGCGGCGCAGCCAGCCTTGGTTCTCGGCGTCCGGGGTCGGCCGGGCGGGCGTCATACGGTGGCCTCCGTGGATACAGCGGCCTCCGTGGCCTGGGGAACGGGTACGGCGATCTTGTGGCGGAGCCGTTCGTCCAGCACGTCGCCGATGGCAATGAGATCGCCCACGAGCCGATCGCCGGCGATCTCGTCGAAGAGTGGGCCGAGCTTCGCGACATAGGCTCGATCGGCCCGACGGAGGGCGGCCCGACCGGCGTCCGTGACCTGGAGCTGGACGACCCGACGGTCGCCCGGCTCGCTCTCCCGGACCGCGTAGCCGGCGGCCACCAGCCCGTCCGCGATCGCGGTGAGCGTCGGCCGGCGTACGGCCAGGCGTTCGGCGAGCATGGCCGACCGGATGCCGCCGTGGCTCAACGCCATCAGCACCCGGTACTGCGGGATCGTGAGGCCGGAGTCGACCGTTTCGAGCAAGCGGTTCAGCCTGGTCAGCACGCGTACGGCGTCGATCCGGTCCGGCGTGTCCGTCACAGTTCCATACTCTAATACTTAGAGTGCCTAACCTTCCAACCCGGTTTGCCATCGGCGGCCGTCGGGTATTCGAGCGCGACTGGAAAGGGAGTGGACATGGGCATCCTGTTGCTTGTCCTACTGTTGGCGCTGATCCTGGGCGGCCTGGGATTTGCGGTGCACGTGCTGTGGTGGATTGCGCTCATCGTGTTGATCGTCTGGATCGTGGGCTTCTTCGCCCGTGGTACGGCAACCGGCGGCGGACGCTCCCGCTGGTACCGGTGGTAAGTAACTCCTAGGCCACCACCGGCGGCGCCGGTGAAGCAGCGGCCAGCCGGAGCGCCGAAGCTCGATGCGTGGGTCGGTCACGTCCGTGACCGGCCCACATCGTGTCCGCGGGGGCGTGGGAGGCTGATCGGGTGACCGGACCCCTGCCGATTCGAGGCAGCATCGCGATCCCTCGCGGCGAGCTGCGATGGCGGTTCTCCCGATCGAGCGGCCCGGGTGGCCAGGGCGTCAACACCGCCGACTCGCGGGTCGAGCTTCTCTGGGATCTCGCGGCCTCCGAAGCGTTGCCGGCGCCGCTGAAGGCGCGCGCCACCGACCGCCTGAGCGGCCGGCTGGTCGACGGCGTGCTGTCGGTCGTGGTGAGCGAGGAACGCGCGCAACTTCGCAACCGGGCGATAGCCGAGGCCCGGCTGGCGAAGCTCGTCGCGGACGCGATCGCACCGCCGCCGGCCCGCCGGCACCCGACGCGGCCGACCAAGGGCTCGGTCGAGCGGCGGCTGGACAGCAAACGCCGGACCAGCCAGATCAAACAGGCCCGCCGCCGCCCCCTCGACTGAGCTGACACCATCGTCGATCGAGCACAGCCGGTCGATGAAGCAGAACTACCTCACGGTCGGGGCATCGGCTCGGCCGCCGCCTCGTCGGTCGATCCGCTCGGTGCGACCGGTCCGCTCGGTGCGCTCGCCACGCTCGGTGCGCTCGATCCGCCCGGTGCGGTGGGCCCACTCGACGCCGGGGCGCCGCTGGATTCGCGGGGCCGCGATGGCACCGGCGCGGCTTCCGACGCGGCCGCCGACCGATCGGCCGGCGTCGTCAGAAACGGTGCCAGCAGGCCGGGCGTTGCCGCATCGGCCAACGCGATCGCATCGGGCTGCGCCAGGTCGAGCACGTCGTAGTGCTGCCGACCGGCCGCGGTCGTCGCGACCAGCGTCACGAGTCCGGCGCGCCGCTGGAAGAACGACATCCGTTCGTTCCAGCCGATGATGCCGGCCGTCGCGAGCATGTAACGGCGGCGAACCAGCGACCCTTGCCGCGTGACCAGGAAACCGTCGCTGAGCGCGTGGCCGAGGTTGCGGTAGCGGTCGAGCGCCACCGGTACGGCCAGCACGAAGATCACCACGCCGCCGATGGGGAACCCGATCGGCCAGTTCGCGAACCACCACAGCACGCCGAGCACGACGGTCAACGTCCCGGTGACGAGCATTGCCCGGTTGATACGTCGCCGCCGGGCCCGCGGGCCGTGGCGGGTGAGCTCGACACTCGGCGGCGCGCTGGTCTCGATCACGTCGGCGACCACCCGATCCACCTCCGTGGCCGGCGCGGCCGGCATCAGCACCGATCCGCCGCGTTCGGCACCGCGGCCGACCCGGAGGCCGGTGGTGATGGCGATGGCGCGCGCGCCGCGAACGCGGCGGAGCAGGATCGGTTCACTGATCTCGGCACCGCGAAGGCGGCGTGCCTCGATCGTGGTCGCTCGGGTCGTCAACAGTCCCCGCGTCACGTGCAAGGTGGCACCGTCGCGGGTAAGCCGGAAAGTCCCAGAACGCCAGCACATAGCCGCCCGCGGACAGCAGCGCCACGATCACGATCACGATGAGCAGGACGACCAGTACGGCGAACACGAGCGGCAGCTTCGCCAGGTCGTCGGTGGCCGTCCGTACGGCGCCGACGTTGGCCGGGTTCACGTGTGCCTGATTGACGAGGTTGGCAAGGAAACCGGCGAACACGCCGATCGTGACGAGTCCGGACAGCGTGAACGGCGCATAGCGTACCCAGGCCGGATCGAGCCGCGCGATGAGCCGTCGCGGCGGCGCCGGGGACCGGCCATCGACCGAACCGTCGCTCGCCCCGTCGCGGACCGTTCGCGGTGGCGCGGCGCGGCGGCCCTCGTGCAGCAGTTCGTTGCGCAGGCGTACGGCCGCCTCGGTGCTAAGTGCGTCGAGTCGAAGGCCGTCCTCTTTCTTCCGGTCGGTCTGGCCGGTGCCGATCGTGATCCGGGCGAGCCCGAGGACGCGGTGCATCAAGTGGCTGGTGACGTCCACCGTCCGGACCCGGTCGCGCGGAACCGACAGTGTGCTGCGGCCGAGCAGACCTCGACGTACCTGGATCTGCGTCGGCGTCACGCGATAGGTCGTGGTGAACCAGCGGATCAAGCCGAGCGCGATGACGATCAGGACCGCCGCGTACGGCCACAGGTTGCGGTCGCCCCGCCCGAACACGATCAGCACGAGGAGCGGGATGATCGCTCGCCGCAGCTCCTGGACGGGATGGACGAGGAGCATGCGTACGGACAGACGGCGCCAGCCCTCGTCGGCCCGGTCAGACAGCGCGGTGAGCGCGGTCGCGTCGATGCTGGCCGGCGGAGCGACCGGGGAGTCCAATTCGCTGGCGGATATGGCCGGCGCGTCCGGCCCGCCATCGGGTGGGGCCGAAGCCTGGTCGGGCACGGCCGCTCCGTCCGAGCGCACCGGATCGGCATCGGTCACGTCGCGTCTCCCTCCGACGCCTGCGTGATCGTCGTCAATTCGTCCACCAACCGCTGCGCAACATCCAGGTCGAGCGCATGAATCCGGATCGGTCCGGCCGCCGACGCCGTCGTGACGGTCACGTTCGCGAGCCGGAGGATCCGCTCGAACGGGCCACGGTGCATATCCACCGTCTGGATGCGTGATATCGGGGCGATGCGACGTTCCTGGGTGAACCAACCCGTTTGCGTGTAGACGGCCTGATCGGTGGTTTCCCACCGGTGCACGCGATACCGCCACTGTGGCATGACCACCAGATGTGCGATCGCGACGAGCGTCACGATGACGAGCACCGTGGCGTGAACGGTCGCGTGCGAGGTGTCATTGACCCACCAGACGATCTGGACCGCCGTCAGCACCAGCCACGCCGGCAGCGCACGGAGCGTCCAGTAGCCGATCGCGCGGCGAGCCACGAGGTTGGCGGGCGGTCGGAGGGTCGGCCGTTCGGTGGACTGCACCGAGAAATCTTGGCACAAGGACGCCACAGATCGTGAATGCCGACCGATCGACACCGCCTCGTCGTGCTGCGAGCTAGGCCCGGGGCGGCCCGGCGGCGGCCCGCCGGCGCATGCTCGAAAGCGACATGTCGTCCGGCGCAGGGCTGTCGATATACCAGGTCGCGCCGGCCGCGGCATAGGCGGCGACATCCTCGTCGTCGTTCGCGTAGATGACGAGGTCGAAGCCCGGTCGCGACGGCAGGTCAAGGCGCGCGGCCATCGCGGCGACGTCGGACGCGGTCGTCGGGCTCAAGTCGTGCTTGATCGGCGCATACCCGTCCCACCGCAGCGCCCGATCGATCGGCGCCGAGCGCGGCCACTGGCCGCCGACCCAGATCGGGATGCGTGGACGCTGCATCGGCGTCGGCTGAAATCGCACGTCACGGACCTGGTGATAGCGACCTTCGACGGTGGTCGGCTCGCCCGACCAGAGGCCGTCCAGAATGGTCAGCGACTCGTCGAGCATCGCCGCTCGGATCTTCCCGTCGTCGACGTCACCGAGGTGCGAGAACTCCTGCGGAAAGTCGCCAGCGCCCACCCCCAGGATCAGCCGGCCACCGCTGAGTCGGTCGAGTGTGACCGACTCGCGGGCGACTTTCGCGGGGCGGCGGCGCGGCAGCGGCGTGACGAGCGGCCCGAGTCGGATGCGCTCGGTGGCGAGCGCGATGGCGGTCAACGTGATCCACGCATCGACCAGATCGTCCGCCCACGGCCATCGGATGTGATCCCAGACGAAAAAGCCGTCCCAGCCGCCGGACTCGGCGGTCGCGGCGAGATCGGCCAACGCTCGGACGTCGGCGAAGTCACCGAAGGTCGGCACGCTCATCCCCATGCGCATCGCGTCACCGTAACGACGCGGTGTGACAGTCCGGTGCGGCGTACGGCCTTGGATTGACAGGCGTGCGTACGTTCTGGTTCGGTAGCCCGGTGCGACGCTCCCGCATGGTGATTGCCGTCCTGGCCGTGTTGTCTCTGGCCGGCGGGGGTCTGCTGGCACACGTGTCGGCCGGTGGCTCGGACAGCTCGAAGATTGTCGCGGCCGGCGGCGTTGGCCGCATCGGCGACGGTTCGGTGCTGGTCGCGGCGCAGCCCGCGCCATCCACAATGCCGGGTGCGAGCGCATCGGGCGCCGCTACGTCGCCGGCGACATCCCCGTCGACGACGGCCTCGACACGGCCGAAGCCGACAACGACATCACCGAAGCCGAAGCCCAAACCGTCACCGACCAAGACGACGCCGCCATCAAGCGGCTCGGTCGTCGACCAGTTGCTGGCCCAGATCAACGACCTGCGCGCGCAGCACGGATTGCCGGCGTACAGCCTGCTCAGCGGCTTGAACCGCAGCGCCCACAAGCACAACCTCGTGATGGAGGGCTCGTGCGGCATGTCGCATCAATGTCCCGGCGAGGCGTCGCTCGGTGACCGCATCTCGGCCGAGGGCGTGCACTGGACGTCGTGCGGCGAGAACATCGGCTGGAGCGGGCCGCACCCGAACACCACGTCGGCCATCGTGAGCGCCGCCGAGGGCCTGACGACCTCGATGTACAACGAGACAGCCTCCGGACGACGGCCACCGTCTCAACCTGTTGAGTACTTCGTTCCACCACATCGGCATCGACGCCATCCGCGACTCGTCCGGCAAGGTCTGGCTGACGCAGGACTTCAGCAGCTGAGCCGACTCCGACCGGGTGTCCGGACGCTTACGGCGACACAACGCGCCGACCGTTGGTCCAGGCGCTTTTGAAGGCACCGTGCGCTGACCGCAGGTCCAGGCGCTTTTGAAGGCACCGTGCGCCGACCGTAGGTCCAGGCGCTGAGAACTACACGTCCAGCCAATCGGGCAGGCGGTCGAGGCAGTCGTTCCAGCCCTGCGCGTGCTTATCGCGCTCGTCATCGCTCGTGAGTCGTTCATGCCGCAGGTCGAGATCTGTTCCATCGCCCCGGGCCGTCAGCTCGATCGTCACTACGCTCTCGCCCGCATCCTCGCCCATCTCGTCGCCGTCCCACTGCCAGGTCATGACCAGGCGCGTCGGTGGCGAGACCTCCCGGTAGACGCCGGTCGCCGCGAACCCGGCCGACGTGGCGTCGATCCGGAACCGGCCACCGGGCCGCACGTCCGCGGTCACCTTCGGGCCCATGCTCTGCGGCCAGAACCACGCCATCAACGCCTCGGGATCGGTGAACGCGGACCAGACCCGGTCGACCGGAGCGGACAGCGTCCGGGTGATGTGTACGGTGCTCATCGGTTCTCCTCAGTGAGATAGCGTTCGAGCGAGTCGAGACGATCGGTCCAGAAGCGATGGTGGCGCTCCAGCCATCCGGCGGCCTCGCGCAGCGGCTGTGGATTCAGCGAGATGATCTGGTGGCGTCCCCGCCGCTCACGCGTGGCGAGGCCGACTCGCTCCAGCACGGCGAGGTGCTTGCTGACCGCGGGCAACGACATCGCATGCGGCGCCGCCAGTTCGCCGGCCGACCGCGGGCCGTGTTCGGCCAGCGTCGCTACCATCGCCCGTCGCGTGGGGTCGGCCAGCGCGGCGAAGAGCTCGGTCAGCTCACTGTTAACCACGAAGTTAAGTATTGTCGCCGGAGCGATCGGCCGCAAGTGCCAAGGCCGCGCGGGTCGAGCGCGTCAGGTGGCGTACCGGGGATAGCGCCGACGTTCGACGGGGCCGGCGCCGCCGTGCCCGACCTCAGCCGGCGACGGGCACGCGGTCCGCATCGGTCGCCGCCGCCGATGCGGTCCGCCGCGTCGATCGCAACAGCAGCAGGCCGGTCATCGCACAGACAAGGCTGAGCGCCGCGCCGGTCGTCCAACCGGCCCGGAACGCGCTGAGATCGACGCGTCCGCCCAACATCGTCACGAGAATGGCGACGCCGAGTGCGGAGGCGATCTGCCGGCCCGAGTTGACGAGCGCGGAGCCCGTCGCCGCCCGGTTCGGTGGCAGCGACGTCACGCCGGCCGCGATGAGCGTGCCGAGCGCGAGCCCGACGCCGACACCGCCGAGCACCATGCTGGGCAGCAGATCACGAACGTAGTCGGGGGCGGCGGAGACGAAGACCACGCGCCACACGAGTCCGGCCGAGAAGAGGAGGCCACCCGCGAACACCAGCGGTCCGGGGCCGAGCCGGCGCATGGCGCGCGCCGATGCGATGGTGACGATCGGCACCAGAGCCGGGCCGGGCACCATGGCAACGCCCGTCCGCAGGGCCGACCAGTGCCAGACCTCCTGGCACCACAGCACGTTCGACAGCAGCATGATGGCGAAGGCGACGCTGAAGACGAACACTCCGGCGTTGGCGATGCCGAACCTCGGCAGCCGCAACAGGTGTAGTTCCATGAGCGGCGTGTGGTGGCGCAGGCAGCGTCGGGCGAACCACCCACCAGTCACCGTGGCGACCGCGAGCAGGCCAACCGTGCGCGTCGATCCCCAGCCCCAGGTTGGCGCTTGTACCAACGCACCGGTCAATGTCGCAACCGACGCCGTGACCAGAACCGCGCCGAGCAGGTCTGGCACGGGACCGGACTCGCGGGCCCGCGCCCGCGGCAGCGTCCGCAGGCCGGCGATGATCGTGGCGATGCCGATCGGCAGGTTCACGACGAACACCCAGCGCCAGTCGATCTCGACGAGCAGACCGCCGAGCACCGGCCCCGATGCCGCGGCGAGGCCGCCGACCGCGGCCCAGGCGCGGGCGGCGCCGGGCCGACGCGCTTCCGGGACCGCCGCGAGCAGCAGCGCCAGCGACGTTGGCAGCTGCAGCGCCGCGCCGGACGCCTGCACGATCCGAGCAACGACGAGTACGCCGAGATTCGGCGCGAGAGCACAGGCGGCCGAGGCAATCGTGAATACGACGACACCGGCCAGGAACACGGTGCGCTGTCCGATCCGGTCGGCGAGTCGCCCGGCCACGACGAGCAGGGCGGCGAGGGTTATGGCGTACGCGTTGAGGACCCACGACAGGTCGGAGAGTGACGGCGGACTGCCGTGGCGGGCGAAGCCGATCCCGAGCGCCGGGAGGGCGACGTTGACGATCCACAGATCGAGGTTGGTCATGAACACGGCCAGGACCACGACGACTGCCGCGATCTTGTCGCGGGACGATCGGGCGGCAGCGCCGCCGGGCGTGAAACCTGGGTTTGATAATCCAACCGTCACCCGTGCACCCTAGCGGGCCGATGGTTTGGAAAGCAAACCGATGAGTGGGATGATCGGCAGATGGCATCGCACGGCACGGCATCACACGACACCGCACGGCACGACACGGCATCGCACGAGACGGCACCGGAGCGCGGGGCGTCGTGCACCGCATCGACCCGACCACGCTGCCCGGACGGCCGTGCTCGGTGGCGGCCGCTCTGGACGTCGTCGGCGACCGCTGGGCACTGTTGATCGTCCGCGAGGTGCTGCTTGGCAATACGCGCTTCAGCCAGATCGCCCGCAATACCGGCGCGCCGCGCGATCGTCTGTCGGCCCGGTTGCGCGCGCTCGTCGATGCCGGTGTGCTCGATCGTCAGGTGTATCAGGAGTCGCCGCGCCGCGAGGAGTATCGGCTCACCGACTCGGGTCGCGAGTTGTCGCGCGTCACGCAGGCGCTCCTTGACTGGGGCGACCGATGGGTGGTCACTACTCCCCCGGTGCGGCTCGTCCACCATCATGACCATCAGCTACAAACGGCAACGGTCTGTACGGTGTGTGGAGAGGTCGTAGATCGAGCGGACGTGACGCGGGAGACTCTGACGCCGGGCTGGGACGTCTCGGGTCCGGTGGGCGCATCGCGCTCGTGACCGACCGGAAGTGACATCTCGCCGGCGAACGTCCGGAAAGGACAGCACATGCGCATTCTCGTCGTCGGTGCCGGCGCCACCGGTGGCTATTTCGGTGGCCTGATGGCTCGAGCCGGTCGCGACGTGACGTTCTTGGTTCGCGCGGCCCGGGCCGAAGCGTTGCGGGAGACCGGTCTCACGGTCACCGGCGCGGGCGGTGAATGGACGATCAAACCGGACGTCGTGACGCCGGAGGAACTCGCCGCCGACCGGACAGCGGTCGACGGGAATGCCACCGAGAACGCCGCCTCGTCGTACGACGTCGTGCTGCTATCGGTGAAGGCATATTCGCTGGACGACGCGATCGACGATGTCGCGCCGGCGGTCGGGACCGACACGGTCGTCGTGCCCGGCCTCAACGGCCTGGCCCACATGGACATCCTCGACGCCAAGTTCGGCCGCCATCGCGTGCTGGGCGGTGTGATGTACGTCGCGACCACGCTCGACGACAGCGGTCGCATCGTGCAGCTCAATCCCGGTCTCAACGCCCTGACCTGGGGCGCCCGCGACGATGTCGACGCCGACCGAGCGGCCGCCCTCGTTCCGGATTTCACCGACGCCGGGTTCACCGCGCGCAACTCGTCGCACATCGAGTTGGCGATGTGGGAGAAGTGGATCAATCTCGCGTCACTGGGCGCGATCACCTGCCTGATGCGCGGAACCATCGGTGAGATCGCCTCCGCACACGGCGGCATCGCGTACGCGGACGGCGTCATCGACGAGTGCATTTCCGTTGCGGCGGCGTACGGATTCGCGATCCGCCCCGACGTCGCCGCCCGCGCCCATGCCTCATTGACCGACCCGACATCCGGCCTGACCTCATCGATGTACCGCGATCTGTCGGCCGGCCGCCGGACCGAGGCCGATCACATCATCGGCGACCTGATCGCGCGAGCCCAGTCGAAAGATGTCGACGTGCCGCTGCTGGAGATCGCGTACACAAACCTGTCGGTCCATCAACGACGATTGGCCCACTGAGATGATCGACTTCACGGCCGGTGCACCGGTCGCCGGTTCGCTCGATGTGTCGTGGATCCACGGCACGGCCAAGGGCGCCACCAGCACCGAGCCGCCGATCCAGGTGCACGCGTACGACGAGCACACGTACATCCTCCGGCAGAGCAAGAAGACGTCGTTCGAGGCGCCGTTCCTCTACCTGTTCTTCGGCAACGATCGTGCGTTGCTGCTCGACACCGGCGCGACGAAGGACCCGGCGCTGTTCCCGTTGCGGGACACCGTCGACACGATTGTGCGCGACTGGCTCGCCGCGAATCCCCGCGGGACGTACGGCCTCGTCGTCGCGCACACCCACGGGCATGGCGACCACGTCGCTGGCGACGCCCAGTTCGACGGGCGGCCGGACACGACGGTCGTCCCGGCCGACGTGGCGTCGGCGACCGCGTTCTTCGGTTTCACGAGCTGGCCGACCGAGATCGTCCCGTTCGACCTCGGCGGCCGGGTGCTTCAGGTGACCGGCATTCCCGGCCACGACGAGCGCTCGATCGCCGTGTACGACCCGTGGACCGGCTTCCTCGTCACCGGCGACTCCGTTGGCCCGTTCCGGTTCTATGTACGTGACATGCCGGCGTACGTGGACAGCCTGGGCCGGCTCGTCACGTTCACTCAAACGCACCCGGTCACGCACGTGATGGGCTGCCACATCGAGATGTCCCGTACGCCGCGTCGCGACTACCCGATGGGGTGCCTGTACCAGCCGCACGAGGCCGACCTGCCGATGACCGTCGCGCAACTCGTCGCGGCGCGGGACGCCGCCCTGTCCGTCGCCGGTAAACGCGGCATCCACATCTTCGACGACTTCCTCATCTTCAACGGGATGGGCAAGCGCCAGATGCCCGGCATCATCGGCTATGCCCTGTGGACGCGCCTCCGCAACCGGATCTCCCGCATCTAACGTCGACGGCGACCGACGACCGCTGCTGCCGCGTGCCGCACGGCGCGGCTCACAGTGATCTCATAGGTTGCGCACACCGTCCCATCGGACTCGGCTGCCAGCATCGGTGTCAGGGCACGCAGACACCGGGAGGCGCCAGTGCATCGAGATCTGGGTTTGACCCGCGCACGGAAGGTCACGGTCGGGCTCGCCGGGGTCACTGTCATCGGCGTCGTCGCCGTAGCGGGCCTGGCCCGCCACGACACGGACACGGGTACGCAGGCGGCGACGTCCAACTCAACCGACTCCACCTCCGACTCGACGAGCTCGAATTCGAGTTCCACGTCGACGGACGACGGATCGTCGAACACCTTCCCGAACCTCGGCGGACACACCGACTCGGGCAGCTCGGGCGGCGGCGCCGCAACGTCGGGAGGTTCGTGACATGCCTCTCGTCGAACGACTGCCGGTCGGCGCCGGATGCGCCCAATGGTCGGTGTGGGGAACGGTCGCGCGGATCGTCGTCACCGAGCCGGCCCGCCTCGATGCGGCCACCGATCTCGTCCGGGCCGAACTCGCGGCCGTCGACGAGGCGTGCAGCCGCTTCCGTACGGATTCCGAGGTGCGTGACGTGTTCCGCGCCCACGGCGGGCCGATCACCGTGAGCGTACGGCTGGCCGAACTTGTCCGGGCGGCCCTCGACTCGGCGGTCGACACCGACGGCGACGTCGACCCGACGCTCGGACTCGCCATGTCCGCGCTGGGCTACGACCGGGACTTTGCCGAGATCACCACCGGCGCATCGGCCATGCATCCGAACGTGACCGCGTTCGCGACCGCCGACTGGCGCAACGTACGTCTGGACGGGCGCGAGCTGACCGTGCCGCCCGGCGTGCTGCTGGACCTCGGTGCGACGGCGAAGGCATGGGCCGCCGATCGATGTGCGGCGATCGTGGCCGATCGCTGCGGGACCGGCGTGCTCGTCGCGCTCGGCGGCGATATCGCCACGGCCGGCCCGACCGACGGCAGCTGGCGTGTCCGCGTCCAGGACGGCCCGCACGAGCCGTGCTGCACGATCTCACTGCCGGCCGGTGCCGCGCTCGCGACGTCGAGCACGATCGGGCGCACCTGGCAGGCCGGTTCCCGCCGCCTGCACCACATTCTCGATCCGCGCACCGGGCAGCCGGCGCCACGCATCTGGCGCACGGCTTCCGTGGCCGCCTACACGTGCGTACGCGCAAACACACTGTCCACGGCCGCACTCGTGCGCGGCGCCCGCGCACGGCGATGGCTCGACACGCTCGGCGCGCCGGCCCGCCTCGTCGCGGCGGACGGCCGTGTGACCACGCTCGGCACGTGGCCGGCCGAGGACGCACCCCACACCAACGGGAGCGCGGCATGACCGAGGCCCTGTGGTACACCGCCCGCGGCACCGGCGTGGTGTCGTTGCTGCTGTTGACGCTCGTCGTCGTGCTCGGCATCGGCAGCCGGGCCGGGCGGCCGGTCTTCGGCCTGCCGCGATTCGCCGTGAGCCTCGTGCACCGCAACGCATCGCTGATGGCGAGCATCCTGATCGTCATCCACGTGACGACGTTGCTGACCGACCCGTACGCGCACCTCAAACTGCTCGACCTGCTCGTGCCGTTCGACGCGGCGTACCGGCCGGCATGGGTCGGGCTCGGCACCACCGCGCTCGATCTGGTCGTGGCAATCGTTGTCACGAGCCTGCTCCGTCGACGGCTCGGCGCGCGGACCTGGCGCGCCGTGCACTGGTTCGCCTATGTCATGTGGCCGATCGCCTGGCTGCACGGGATCGGCAGTGGTACGGACCGCGGCAGCGCCTGGTACGTGGCGTTGGCGGTCGCGGCGGCGATCGCGGTGGCCGGCGCGCTCATCTGGCGACTCGCCCCCGGCTTCAGCACGCTCGGCGGCCGCCGCGAGCCCCGCACCACGCCCGTTCCGATACCTACCTACGGCATCCCGACACCGATCAACCGGATCCCGACACCGATCAACCGGATCCGACACCGATCAACCGGATCCGACACCGATCAACCGCATCCCGACACCGATCAAACGGGGAGGCACCAGGTGACCGCCACGCTCGACACGTTCGTCCAGCCGCCCCGGACCGGTCCGGACGGCCCACACCGGCTGCTGCTCGCCGGGGCCACGTCGCTGGACGATCACGTACGGCGGCACGGCGGCCTGCCCAACGCCGAGGCACGGCAGATCCGCTCGGTCGTGGCCGAGTCCGGTCTCACCGGTCGTGGCGGCGCGGGCTTTCCCACGCATCGCAAGCTCGACGCGGTGGCGTCCGGCCGGCGGGCGGTCGCGATCGGCAACGCCGCCGAGAGCGAACCGGCCAGCCACAAGGACCGTGCTCTGCTCGGTCATGCGCCGCATCTCGTGCTGGACGGGCTCCAACTGGCGGCCCGCGCGGTCGATGCGCGCGAAGCACATGTGTATGTCTCGTCGGAGGCGGCCGTCGGCGTTCGCGCGGCGCTCGCGGCGCGTCGCGATCCGCTGCCGGTCACGGTCCACATCGCGCCGGACGCGTTCGTCGCCGGCGAGGAGTCCGCCGTGGTGAGCGCCGTCGGCGGCGGACCGGCGATCCCGCAGGACAAGGGGGTACGGGTGGTCGAGCGCGGGCTGCACGGCCGGCCCACGCTGGTCCAGAACGTCGAGACGCTCGCGCACCTCGCCCTGGTCGTGCGGTACGGCGCCGATTGGTTCCGCCGCACCGGTACGGTCGACGAGCCGGGCACCTTCCTCGCCACGGTCACCGGCCCGGTGCGTACGCCCGGCGTTTACGAGATGCCGTACGGCATCCGGATCGCCGACGTCATCGCGGCGGCCGGCGGTGCGACGGAACCGTTGCAGGCGTTGCTGATCGGCGGCTACCACGGCGCCTGGGTGCCGGCCCGACCGGACGTCGAGATCAGTCGAGCCGGGCTCGCCCCCTACGGCGCGGCGCCCGGAGCCGGGATCGTGGTGCCGCTCGCGGCCCGGTCGTGTGGACTCGTCGCGACCGCGCGCGTGGTGGCGTACCTGTCCGGGCAGCGCGCCGGGCAATGTGGGCCCTGCGTCAACGGCCTCCCCCGGATCGCCGAGACGTTCACCGCGCTCGCGCAGTGCCGCTCCCGACCCGACCTCGTGTCGCAGGTGGAACGGCTGAGCCGTCTCGTCGTCGATCGCGGAGCGTGCAAGCACCCGGACGGCACCGTACGTCTGATCCGCTCGAGCCTGCGGATGTTCGCCCCGGAAGTCAGTGCCCACCTCGCGGGCTGGTGCACGGCACCCGCACCGACCACACAGACCGTAGGGAGCGCGGCATGAACCTGCACATCGACTGGACGGCGTGTGACGGGCGTGGTCTGTGTTCCGAGCTGCTGCCGGAGATCCTCACCGAGGACGACTGGGGTTACCCGCTGGCGCGCCAGGGCGGCGGCGCCGATGTGACCGTTCCAGCCGAGTTACGCCCGTACGCACGGCGGGCCGTGGACCGCTGCCCACGATTGGCGCTCCGCCTGCGCTGACACGCGGCAATCGGCGCCGGCGCTGCGACCACGTGCTCAGCCCACACGCTGGCCGGGTGACCAGACTCCGAGGATCTGCCAGCCGAGGTCCGGAAAGCCGGCCGCGGTCGCCGTGCGATCGGACGCGATGTTCGCGGGATCGTGGAGGTAGATGGGTACGGCGCCCTGCGCCAACACCCACCGGGCGGCCTGCGCGACGAGCCGGGTCGCCAGTCCCTTGCCGCGGTGCGCCTCCTCGGTGCCGACCGACAGCTCGAGCCCGGCCGCGTTGTGCCGCTTGATGCCGACACCGGCGGCGTACGTGTCGTCGACCAGCGTGACGAGGACCTGGCCGCCGAACGGGTGCAGCCACGGCGGCACGCGGGGATCGCTGACGTCGAGCCACTCCCCCGCGTCCGGCAGATCGGTCGGCGCGGTCGACCAGCGGAACTTGCCGAGAAACGCGCGTGCGTCCGGGCGGCCGAGCGCCGTCGGAAGCTCCGTTGTCACCCGCTCCCAGCTGTGCACGCCGGCGCGTACCGCCTCGACCTGATCCGGACGGACCGAGATCACGCCGGCCTCCGGCGTCCGGACGCCCACGATGTCCCGGACCGCGCCATCCCAGCCCGGACGCGTACGGACCTCGGACCCGACCACCGTCACGGCTGCGTCCGGTGGCCACACGCCGAGATACTCGGCCAGGAATGACGCGAGCACCGGTTCCGTACGTATGGTTCCACCGGTCATCGGTAGCCCGCCCTTCGTGCATGTCGTCGCCGATCCGCCTGCGGCGACACTACCCAGCCGCCCACGGGCGGGCGTGCGGCGCCCTATTCTGTCCCGAGCGCTGGCCACAGCCGAGGCCATCGCGGGAGGATCACGCCATGGCCAGCGCCGACACGGATCACAGCGGATCACGATCGTGCCCACGGCAACCGGCCCGATCACGGTCACGAGCATGAGCACGGACACGAGCACGGACACGAGCACGGGCACGGGCACGAGCACGGTCCCGACTACGGTCCCGAGAACGAGCACGAGCACGGGCACGAGCACGGCGCCGGCGAAACGGTCTGGCACCGCCTGACACACGTCGTCCGCCCACACTCACACGATGCGGCCGACAAGGTCGACTCGGCGATGGAGACGAGCGCCGACGGCATACGAGCCCTGTGGATCAGCCTGATCGTCCTCGGGGTGACCGCCCTCCTGCAGGCAGTCGTCGCGGTGCTGTCGCACTCGGTCGCGCTGCTCGGCGACACGTTGCACAACGTTGCCGACGCCTTGACCGCCGTGCCCCTGGGGCTGGCGTTCATTGTCGGCCGGCGCGCACCGACCCGCCGCTACACGTACGGTTTCGGGCGCGCCGAGGATCTGGCCGGCATCGCGATCGTGGTCGTGATCGCGGCATCGTCGGCATTCGCGGCGTACGAGGCGATCCGCCGGCTGGCACACCCGCAGACCGTGCACCACCTCTGGGCGGTCGCGGTCGCTGCGGTGGTCGGGTTCGCCGGCAACGAGATCGTCGCCCGCTATCGCATCGTCGTGGGCCGGCGGATCGGCTCCGCCGCGCTCGTGGCGGACGGTCTGCATGCCCGTACCGATGGATTCACGTCCTTGGCCGTGCTGCTCGGCGCCGGCGGTGTCGCAATCGGCTGGGACTGGGCGGACCCGGTGATCGGCCTGGTGATCACGGCTGCCATCGCGGTCGTGTTGGCCGATGCGGCCCGACAGGTCTACCGGCGGCTGATGGACGCCGTCGATCCGGCGCTCGTCGACCAGGTGGAGCAGACGCTACGGGCGACGCCGGGCGTGGTGGACATCGGTACGGCCCGGATCCGGTGGATCGGCCATCAGCTGCGCGCGGAATGCGAGATCGAAGTCGCCGACGAGGCGACCGTCGTCGCGGCGCACGCGATCGCCCATGACGCCGAACACCGGCTGATGCACGCGGTTCCCCGCCTGACCGCGGCCGTCGTGCACGCCGAGCCGGCCGGTGCGGTGCGGAGTGCTCAACACCAGGTGACGAACGCCCACGCCGCCCGCGCAGCGGGAACTCGCGCCACCGAGCGGTAGCGCGAGTTCCGCGTTCGTCTGGGGACGCCGAGCGTCAGTTCTGGCGCAGCGGCGCACCGGCCCGATGCAGGTGCACCAGCGCCAGCCGGTACGAGGCCAACAAGCGGCTCTCGTGGTACGGCACCCCGATCTCGCGGCAGTAGTCGCGCACGATCGGGCGTGCCTTCGTGAGGTTGGCCGACGGCATGCTCGGGAACAGGTGGTGCTCGACCTGGTGGTTGAGGCCGCCCATCGCCGCGTTCAGCACCGGGCCACCGATCACGTTCCGGGACGTCAGGACCTGCTTGCGCAGGAAGTCGAGGTCATCCTCCTCGGTCAGCATCGGCATGCCCTTGTGGTTCGGCGCGAACGTGGCACCGAGATACACGCCGAAGATCGCCTGATGGATCGCGAGGAACGCCAGGGCGTGCAGCGGCGGGAGGAGGGTGAACAACAGCGTGAAGTAGATCACGAAGTGCACGATGAGCGTGGCGGCCTCGATCCCGCGGCTGCGGATACCGGGCTTCAGCAGCGCTCGAACGCTGGATACGCGGAGGTTCACGCCCTCCAGCGTCAGGAGCGGCACGAACAGAGCGGCCTGACGCCGGCCGATGAAGCGCGCGATTCCCTTGCTCTTGCGGGCCTGGCGCTGCGACCAGACGAGGAGGTCGGGTGACACGTCGGGGTCGCGTTCCTCGTGATTGGGGTTGGCGTGGTGGCGGGTGTGCTTGTCCATCCACCAGCCGTAGCTCATGCCCATCCCGGTGTTACCGGCGATCCAACCAGCGATCTCACTGGCGCGCCGGGTCCGGAACACCTGTCGGTGCGCGATGTCGTGGGAAAGCAGAGCGATCTGCGCGAAGACAATGGCCATCACGGGGGCGAGGGCGAGCACCCACCAGCTGCTGCCCAGCACGGCGATCGCCACCCAGCTGCCGATGAGCATGGCGGCGACCACGATGGTCCGGGCGACGTAGTAGCCGGTGCGGCGGCGCAGCAGTCCGGCGGCCGCAATCCGCTTGGACAGCACGGCATAGTCGCTGCCGGCGCGATCGCCAGCGGGGAGTTCGGTCGGTGTCCCGGTCTCCGTGACCGGCGGCGCCGGTGGGGGAAGAGTCATCTCGATCGTCATGCAGCAAGCGTGGCCGGATCGATCGATAACGGACATCCCGCCCCCACCCGAATCGGATCGGGGGCTAGCCATACCCTTTCGGTCCTTACCGCAGCGGGGTATCGGGACCTAACGGACACACAGTGACGGGGTGCCCCACCGCGAACTCAGGATTCCTGACTAGGCGCGTGCTGACCCGACCGTTGCCGGCGAACCGGACGATCGCCGCATTCGTGATTTCCTGGCCGGCGGCGCCCACCCTGGAGTCGCATCGCGGCCGGCCGGTCGGGTAGAGTCTGCACGTTCCCGGGCGATTAGCTCAGCGGGAGAGCGCTCCGCTCACACCGGAGAGGTCACTGGTTCGATCCCAGTATTGCCCACAAGATTTTGTCACACGGACTCATATGTCCAGGTGGGACGACGTTTCGTGGCCGCGCCGTGCCAACCTGTAAGTGCGCGAGCCCCCGCTGACGACCTGAGTCAGCACCTCAGGCTGGTTGGTGGGTTCAGGGTGTTCAGGTCGCCTCGGTGCGGCCCCCACCGGTTGATAGCGTCGTACTGGCGTCTTGGTCGTGTGTTGCTGACCAGCTCGCGAGCAGGCGCAGTCCGTCTTCGGAGGCGGTGCCCGGTTCGGCGCCGTAGGCGACCAGGCTCAGGCCCTCGTCGGCGGCCAAGTCCAACACTTCGAAGGTCAGGTGCAGCTCACCGATGACCGGGTGCCGGATGTGCTTGATTCCGGTGCGGTGCACGCGCACATCGTGAGCGGCCCACCGGGTGCGGAAGCCGTCACTGCGGGTGCAGAGTTCCCCGATGAGGTCGGTTAGCGCCTTGTCGTAGGGATCGCGGCCGGCCTGGGCCCGCAGCAGCTCGACGGTATCGTCGGCGATGCGTTCCCAGTCGCCCCAGAAGCCACGGGCGCGAGGGTTGAGAAAGGTAAACCGGGCGAAGTTCGGCGGTCGGACCGGTCCGTCAAACACGGCTCCGAACAGTGCCCGACCGAGATGGTTGGCGCCGAGGGCATCGGTGCGGCCGTTCATGACGACGGCCGGTGCGTGGTTCATCGCGTCTAGCAGGCGCTGCACGTTCGCACGTACGCCCTGTGAGCCGTGTCGGCGACGCTTGCGCGCGGTCGGGCCGGCATTGCGGGCGAGGTCGTGGAGGTGGGCGTGTTCGGCCTCGTCCAGGTGCAGCGCACGGCCGAGCGCGTCCAGCACGCTCTCGGAAACCCCGGTGAGGTTGCCGCGTTCCAGGCGTGAGTAGTACTCGATGCTGACACCGGCGAGCTGCGCGACCTCGGCGCGGCGCAGTCCTGGTACGCGGCGGGTTCCGTACGACGTCAGACCGGCCTGCCCAGGGGTGATCTTGGCCCTGCGGGAGGTCAGGAAGTCGCGGATCTCACTGCGGTTGTCCACGACTCCCAGACTAGGCAGCTCGCCGCGCTGATGAGGTGCCCTGCCAGTACACCTTTGACCAGTGACTCCCCGGCCGGCCGCCGGCCGGGTTACCTGGTTGGTGAAGGCCGGCCGCTGCGGACCAGGTAGGCAAGAACCAAGTAAGGGGATCTTCTGATGAAACACGTATCTCTGGGTGGGCTGGACGTCTCTCGGATCGGCCTGGGCGCGATGTCGATGTCTGGCTACTACAACATCGCCGAGGGCACTGACGCCGAGTCGATCCGCGCCATACACCGGGCACTGGACCTCGGCGTCACCCACCTCGACACCGCCGAGATCTATGGGCCTTACGCCAACGAGGAACTGGTCGGCCGGGCCATCAAGGACCGCCGCGACCAGGTCGTGGTCGCAACCAAGTTCGGCCTCGTTTCGCACTTTGGTGGCGGGCCAGGCGTCATCGACAGCAGCCCAGCCAACATCCGCACCGCGGTCGAGGGCTCCCTGAAGCGGCTAGGTTTCGACCACATCGACCTGTACTACCAGCACCGGGTCGACCCGAACACGCCCATCGAGGACACCGTCGGCGCTCTGAGCACATTGGTCGCCGAGGGCAAAGTCCGCCACATCGGCCTGTCCGAGGCCGGCCCGGAAACGATCCGCCGCGCCCACGCCGTGCACCCGATCGCCGCGCTGCAAACCGAATACTCCCTATGGACCCGTGATCCGGAGGCGGAGCTGCTGCCGCTGCTGCGCGAGCTGGGCATCGGCTTCGTCCCGTATTCACCGCTCGGCCACGGCTTCCTCACCGGCACGATCCGCTCCACCAACGAGTGGGCCGACAACGACTGGCGCAAGACCAACCCGCGCTTCACCGGCGAGAACTTCCAGCGCAACCTGGCCATCGTCGACGAGGTCGAGGCCATCGCCGCCGATGCCGGTGCCACGCCGGCACAGATCGCTCTGGCCTGGCTACTCGCGCAGGGCGACGACATCGCCCCGATCCCCGGCACCAAACGGGCCGCCCGCGTCGAGGAGAACACCGCCGCCGACCACGTCGAACTCAGCGCCGACCAGGTCGAACGGCTGAACAACCTCACCCCGGCCATCGGCGAACGCCACGACGCAGGGAACATGGCCGTCATCGACCGCTGAGACGCCCTAAAGCTGACGCCGACCGTGGCGCGCACACCGGTTGAACCGTCGCATGCCGTAGTCGGCGACGTCCCATTCGCTCACTCGCTGAGTTAGTCCTGCTTGCCCTGGCGGGTAGCCCGCTCTCGAACCGGCACGACGACCAGAGATGGTCCGTGAACTGTGGGAACGCGGTTCTTATTCTCGCAAGTATTGCCCACCATAGATGTAAGTGCGCGATGCGCACGTTGCTGGTGCCGGTGGCGAGTACGTCGCGGATGCGGGAGCGCAGCAGGTCCAGGTCGGCCCGTGACACTCGGTCGATGGGTTCTTGGGGCGAGTTCCAGTTCGGTTGGTGTAGAAGCCGACCGTCTTCGGCGGGACCAGGCGGGTCCCGTAATCGCCTAGACTCCGCCGGGTGATCGTGCGGATGGCCGGCGTGGCGGATGTGGCGGCGCTCGCGGAGCTGCGGGGCATCGCACCGGACAAGCTCGAGGCGTACGCCGACTGGGTGGATGTCCATGCGGAGACGCACCTGCCGTTCGTCGCCGAGGTCGACGGGCACGTGGTCGGCGCCGCCTGGCTGCTCGTCGCGGAACGGGTGCCCGGCAACGAGTCGCTGGACCGGCGGTACGGCGACGTCCAGTCGGTCATGGTCCGCGAGGAGTACCGCAACCAGGGCATCGGCGCCGCGCTGATGGCCGCGATCCTGGCCGAGGCCCGTACCCGGGACCTGTTGCACGTGACCGTCCACTCCGGCCGCCGCGCGGTCGACTTCTATCGCCGCAACGGCTTCAGCCACCACCGCCAGCTTCTGCTCTGGGAGCCGGCCGCCCCCTGATCGAACCGGTCGGCCGGTACAGGCAGGGGTGCGCTTGCGCTGACCCTCGGGACCGGGGGGCCAGTCAGTGCGGCCGAGAGCGCCGGGTTCGGCTCCGGCCTGGATCTCTACGATGTGGGTCGGAGTCGGATTGCGTCATGTGGCACGTAGAACGGCCCATGGCCAGCTTGTAAGTGCGCGAACCACCGCACGTTACGTATCGGTGAGACCGAGGTCGAGTTGCGGGTGGGTGCCGAGGCCAGCGTCACGGGCGGTCACGATGGCCTTGGCGCGGGTGTCGACCTGCAGCTTGCGGAAGATGTTCGAGACGTGGTTTGCGATGGTGTTCGGTGACACGCCGAGTTGGTCGGCGATAGAGGCGTTGCCGAGGCCGGTCGCGATCAGGTTGAGCACCTCGCGTTCGCGCGGAGTCAAGGCGGGCAGTGCCGGCTGGACTCCGGGCGCGCCGAGGAAGGTGAGCGCACGCCGGGCGATCCCCGGGCCGAACACCGCCTCGCCGGCGGCGACGCTCGCGATGGCGCGGACGATGTCTTCGGGGTCGTTGCCCTTGAGGACGTAGCCGAGGGCGCCGGCGCGGATCGCGGCGAAGACGGATTCGTCGTCGTCGAACATGGTGAGCATCAGCACGGCAACCTTCGGTGCGACGCGGGTGATCTCGCGGGTTGCGGCGATCCCGGTTCCGTCGGGCATGTTGATGTCCATGACCAGGACGTCGGGGCTTTGTGTGACGGCCGCGCGGACCGCCTCGTGGCCGGTGGCGGCGGTGCCGACCAGTTGGTAGCCATCGACGGCGGCGATCAGGCCGCGCAGCCCTTCACGGACGATGGCGTGGTCATCGGCGACGACAATCCGGATGGTCATGGCGCCGCCAGGGGGATCGTGACGTGGACTCGGCCGCCGGTGGGATGCGGACCGGCATCGCAGCTGCCGCCTAGTTCCACCGCGCGGTCGTGGATTGAGCCGAGACCTACTCCCGGCCGCCAGGGACCAGTGGCCGTTCCGTTGTCGTGGATGATCAGGCACAGCTGTCCACCGATTGCCTGCAGCTCGACGTTCGCGGCGGTCGCGGTGGCGTGCCGGGTGACGTTGGTGAGCGCCTCGGTCGCGATTCGATACGCGGCGACTTCGACGGCGGCCGGCAGCAGCGCGAACGGTTCGGCGGCCTCGACCGTGATGTTCAGCGGCACGCCGTCAAACCGATGGGTGAGCATGGCGGCCTGCGCGCGTAGCGCGCCGACGAGACCCAATCCGTCGAGGGCGGGCGGCCGTAGTTCGTGGACCAGACGCCGGACGTTGCCGATCGCCTCGGTCGCCTGCAGGCGCAGGTCCGTCATCATCGCCGCGGCGGCGGCCGGATCGGTGCCGGTCAGGCGGCGCGCCACATCGGCCTTGAGCACGACCGCGGTCAGCTCCGGCCCGAGGCCGTCGTGGAGGTCGCGCCGGATCCGGCGGCGCTCCTCCTCGCGGGTGGCCACCAGTGCACCGCGGGCGCGGCCAAGTTCGCCGGCCAGCAGCGTGGCCTGTACAGCGACGGCCAGCGAGGTGGACAGCAGACGGAGGACCTGGTCATCGGCCGGGTCCAGCCGGTACTCGCCGGGGCGCAGGCCGACGGTCAGCTCACCGATCACATCGCCACCCTGGCGCAGGCTCACCGCGTGGCGGCGCTCCGGGGCCGCGCCGTACGAGGCGATCTCCCGGCCGTCTACGGTGAGGCACGCCCACGGCAGGCGCATCACCTGGCACAGTCCTTCGAGGACACCGGACAGCCCGGCTGTGGGCGGCTCCTCCAAGCGGGCGCCGACGGCCGCCAGCGCCCGGACCGGATCGCCGCGAGCGCCGTAGAACAGGCGATCGACGAGCCGCTGAAGGATCACCCGGACCGGGTTGAACGCGGCCGCCACGACCAGAGCGGCCAGCAGCGACGGCCCGGCCCCGCGCAGCAGGCTGTCGGTCGCCGCGACCACACCCAGGTAGGCACCGACAGCGAGCGCGCTCAGCAGGACGTACAGCAGCGAGCGGGAGATGACCAAACGGATGTCGAGCAGCCGGTACCGCAGAACGGCCACACTCACGCAGGCCGGGACGAGCAAGACCGGATAGATCGATAGGAATACGTTGGTATCGAACAGCGCGTTGGCGACGAACAACGCGAACGTGACCAGCCCACCCCACAGGGGCCACAGGATCTGCTGGCGCACCCGGTCGTCACCGCGGCGATACCGGAGTACGAGCGCCACGATCGCCCCCACGTACGCGACGATCATCGCGACCGCCCATAGCGGACCGACCCAGTGCTGCCGGTTGAACCAGACCCACGAGCCGTATCCGTGGACCTGGACGTCAGCCTCATCGGTGTAGAGCGTCGTGGAAAACGCGCATATCGAACCGAGAAGCACGCCGGACAAGGCGATCACGCCGACCAGCCACCGCCAGCGACGCGAGGGCAGCCGCCCGTCCGGGAACAGCAGGAGGACGGCGGGCAGCGCCGAGGCCACCGCCCACGGCCACCCGATGTCGGTCACCGTGGCGACCACCCGCCAGCCCGCCGCGTGCTCGCCCGGCGACGTGCCCGCGGCGAGCAGCGCGTATCCAGCACCGGACACGACGTAGCCGAAACCACCGGCCAGCAGTAGCCAACCGAGCGCGTTGCGCGGCCGGAAGTACGCGATCGGCCACCCGGCTGCCGCCAGCCCTGCGCCGAGGATCGTGTTGCTCGGCGTCAGGCCGTGCAGGACCGCCGACCGGTCGGCGCCGGCGGACGCGGTGGCCACCCCGGCCAGTATCGCGAGCGCCAGCACGAGCACGCCCACCACGACAGCGGTGGTACTGCTCAGGCGGCGTCCGGTCACGGTTACATCATCGCCGCGGCGGGCCGTTCGGAGATAGTGGCCAGCCACTAGACCGCCCGTGAGACTCTCCCGGTAGCGGCGTGATGGGGCAACCTGCCGGCACCGACGGGTCGGGCGCACGGTGGGCGCATCCGTTCACACCGAGGAGAAACTATGGTCACCGATTCCGTCTCCATCGCCGCACCGCCCGCCGCTAAGCCGCGGCGCGACACCCGCGGGTTCTGGCGCGTCCTTCTCGCCGTCCTCGCTCCGATTCCGTTCGTTGCTAAGGCCGTGTACTACGCGCTCATGCCGAACGGCGGCGACGACTGGAAGGACCAGGTCGCCTGGAACGCGATCCACCCGAACACCTACGCGGCGCTGCAGTGGTTCGACGCGATCTTCATCCTGCTGATCGTGCCGGCCGCGTTCGCCGCAGCCTGGGTCGCCCGCCGCGGCGCACCCCGGCTGGCCACGATCGGCGCACTTGTTCTTATCACTGGTTTCCTTGCTGGTATCGGGCTCAACACCAACGGAGACCGCCTCGCCTACATCACCGCGTCGCACCACTTCGACGTCACGGTGCTGAGCCAGGTCGACGACGCGCTGGAGAACAACCCGGTGGTCGGGCTCGGTGGCCTGCTGTTCATCGTCGGCCTCGTCGTCGGGTCGGTGCTGCTCGGCATCGCGCTGTGGCGCAGCCATGCCGCGCCGGCTTGGACCGGCATCGCGCTCGCCGTTGGCGGATTCACCCATCCGCTCATGCCGGGCCCGATCCCAACCGCGATCGGGCTGCTGATCGTCGCCGCCGGCTTCAGCGGCGCCAGCATCGCCCTACTCCGTATGCGCAACGACGACTTCGACCTGCCGCCGGCCCGCCGATAGCGCAATTCACCGGGCCGGTCCGTGGAACACATGGGCCGGCCCACATCTCGCCGACGCGAACACATGCAGCCAGAGCCGGACGACAATAACGGTCGACACGGGACTCGCTCCTGGATAGGACAGGCGACCAACCACGAGTCCTGACCTGTGGAAACGCGGTTCTTATTCTGACAATAGTGGTCCACCACCGCAGCGAGGCCACCTTGCCGATCGATGAGGTGGCCTCCTTACTGGGTACGATCCACATCGCGTAGGCCGACCACATCGCCGTCGATGGGAGCGCCGTGACTCCGACCACCACCGGCTCCGCGGGGGCTGCCGCGCAAGCGCCCGCCCCCGACCATGTTGACGTCCTGATCGTGGGGGCCGGCCTGTCCGGGATCGGCGCCGCGTGTCATCTCCAGACCGGCGCGCCGACCCTGTCGTACGCCATCGTCGAGGCCCGCGGTTCCAGTGGCGGCACCTGGGACCTGTTCCGTTTCCCGGGTGTGCGATCCGACTCCGACATGTTCACGCTCGGCTACGTGTTCCGGCCGTGGACCAAGACCAACGCCATCGCCGACGGCGGGGAAATCCTGCGGTACGTGCGGGACACGGCGGCCGAATACGGCGTTGACCAACACATCACGTACCACACCAAGGTCGTACGGGCCGAGTGGTCGACGGCCGACACACGGTGGACCGTCACGATCGAGAACACCGGATCCGGCGCCCGCAGCACCCGTACGTGCGGCTTCCTCTACCTGTGCTCCGGCTACTACCGGTATGACGAGGGCTTCACGCCGACCTGGCCCGGTCGGGACGATTTCACCGGAGTGGTGGTGCACCCGCAGCACTGGCCGGACGGTCTCGACGTGACCGGCAAGCGGGTTGTCGTCATCGGCAGCGGCGCGACGGCCGTCACGCTCGTTCCGGCGCTTGCGGCCACCGCCGCGCACGTGACCATGCTCCAGCGGTCGCCGTCCTTCGTCATGTCGCTGCCCGGTCGCGATCCCATCGCCGCACTGCTCCGCAAGGTCCTGCCCGAGCGGCGCGCGGCCGCCGCGGTGCGGTGGAAGAACATCCGGATCGCCACGGCCGTCTACACCATGGCCCGCAGGTACCCACGACGGATGCGCGCGATGCTACGCAAGGCCGCCATCAAACGCCTGCCGGCCGGCTACGACGTCGATATACATTTCAAGCCCACGTACGAGCCGTGGGATCAACGTCTTTGTCTGGTGCCGGACGGCGACCTGTTCGCGGCGATCAGTTCCGGCCGGGCCGACGTGATAACCGATCACATCGAGGTCTTCACCAGGAGCGGCCTACGACTGCGCTCCGGCACGACGCTCGACGCCGACATCATCGTCACCGCGACGGGGCTGAACCTCCATCCGCTGGGCGGTATCGATCTGACCGTCGACGGACAGACGATGCGGATCTCGGAACGCGTCGTGTACAAGGGCATGATGCTCGACGGTGTGCCGAACCTCGCGTTCGCGCTCGGCTATACCAACGCGTCGTGGACATTGAAGGTCGATCTCGTCGCCGCGTACGTGACCCGGCTCCTGTCGGCCATGCGCCTGAACAACGCGGTGAAGGTCACGCCGCGGCTGCCCGCCGACCCGATGGACACGTCACCCTTCATCGACATGACCTCCGGGTATTTCGAGCGGTCCCGCGATTCCCTGCCGCTGCAGGGCGACCGGGCGCCGTGGCGGCTGCGACAGCACTACGTCAAGGACTCGGCACTGTTCGGCGATCCGACCGCCGACCCCGAGCTGGAATTCCGGTCGCTCGCCCGGCACGACTGAGCCGACGTCACCCAGACCCGACGTCACCCAGACCCGACGTCACCCAGACCCGACGTCACCCAGAGCCGACGTCAACCGAGGACCGAACCAGCGGCGGATCCGGCTGGCACCGAAGTCCGCTTTGTCGGCGGCGAGCGCCGCCGACGGCTCGTCGAACCGCCCCGACGGCGATTGTCCGCTGATGAACGTGACGTCCACGCGCGCGACGCGGCCCGTCCCGAACTCGAGATAGCACATGCCGTTTCCGCCGTACTGCGCCGACGCCTCGTCGGCCCGGAGGCTGGCGAGGATGCGGTCGGCGACGACGGCGGCCTGACCTTCGGCGAATACGCCCGCCTTCGGGGTGCCGACGCTGGTGACGTCGCCGACGGCGAACACACCGGGAAAGCGTGTCTCGAGCGTCAGAGCGTCGACCGGGATCCAACCGTCCACGGCCAGGCCCGACTCCTCGACCACGGCCGGCGCCCGGTGCACCGGCACGCCGAGGAACAAATCGAAGGGCATTTCGTCGCCGTCGGCGAGCAGCGCGACACGTCGGTCCGGGTCGAGTGCTCGTACGAGTCGCTCCGGATGCCATGCGACACCGATCTCGGCAAAACGCCGCAACAGCGCTTCGGACGCGGCCGGCGACGGCGGGATGGGCGAGCCTAACGGCATCACGAGCGAGATCTCCGACCGGTCACGCAGCCCTCTGGCCGACAGGTGGTCATGCATGAGCAGTGCCGTCTCACTGGGCGCCGGTGGGCATTTGAACGGTGTCGACGTGACGGCGACGATGACCCGACCGCCATCGAATCGGTCCAGTACGTCTCGCAAGGCGAAGGCGCCCGACTCCGTGTAGAACTCGTGACCGCACTCCACCAGGCCGGCAGTTGCTTCCGGATGGAGGTCGGCGCCGAGCGCGACGATCAGGAAGTCCGCGTCGAATGTGCCGGCGTCGGTGACGACACGTTTCTCGGCCGGGTCGATCGAACGGACGGTGGAGTGTACGAAACGCACGCCGGGCTGGACGAGGTCGCGGTAGTAGTGCCGGACCGCGGAGGCCGGCTGGCGGCCGAACATCACGTCGAGCTTCGCGAACCCGAAGACAAAGCTGTCACTCTGGTCGATGAGCGCGATGTCGGCGTCGCCGTCCAGACCGGCCGAGAGGCGGCTGGCCATCTCCAGTCCGCCGAAGCCCGCCCCCAGTATCACGATCCGCGCCATCCGGTCACTCCCTCCGTCCAACGTCACCAGCGGCGCCGTCGCCGCCAGCGTGCCGCACGGCGATGAGCATGATGCGCCAACCGTGCCATGGTTTACCGGTTCCCGGTTCCGACGATCGGCCGGGTTACCTGCGGCTGGCGGCCAGCTGAGTCGCCGGTCGGACGGTCCGGCGCGCGAGCCAGCGCTGGGCATCGTTGGCCGGTAGCGCCGGGCTGAACAGGAATCCCTGTCCATACGCACAGCCGATCCGAGCCGCCAGGTCGCGCTCGTGCTCTGTTTCGATTCCCTCGGCGATCACCTGCAGCCCCAGCACGTCGGCCAGGCCGACGATGCCCTGGACGAGCTCCCGCTGCTGAACGGAGGCAGCCATCGACTGGATGAACGAGCGGTCGAGCTTCACCACATCGAGTGGCACATGCCGAAGGTAGCTCAACGCCGAGTAGCCGGTGCCGAAGTCGTCGATCGCGATCCGTACGCCGGAGCGTCGCAGACCCTGCAGGTCCTGCCAGACACTGTCGTCGTCGCGGAGCAGCAGGCTCTCGGTGATTTCCAGGGTGACCCGGTCCGCTCGCAGGCCGCTGTGGGCAATGAGTCGCCGCACTGTCGCGGTGAATCCAGGTGTACGGAATTGGCGTGCCGACACGTTGATCGCGACGTACGGCGAGTCGTCGGACGTACCCCACGTCCGGGCCGCCTCCATCGCGTTCCGCATAACCCATTCGCCGATCGGCGCGATGAGCCCGGACTCCTCGGCCACATCGATGAATTGGTCGGGCGACAGCCGTCCGCGACTCGGGTGCTCCCACCGTAGCAACGCCTCGAAGCCCGCGGGCCGGCCATCGTGCAGAGCGACGATCGGTTGGTATTCGAGCACCAATGCGTCGTCCTCGATCGCCCGCTCGAGCGACGAGCGCACTTCGAGCCGCGCCATCACGGTGCTGCGCATCCACGACTCGTAGTGGCGCCACTGGCCCTTGCCGACATTCTTCGCCGAATACAGCGCGAGGTCGGCGTTACGCAGGAGGTCCGGTCCGGTGTCCGCGTCCTGAGCCGTCGTCGCGACGCCGACACTCGCGCCGCACGTCACTTCGTGGCCGGCGACGTGCACCGGTTGAGCGAGCGTCGCAAGGAGGCGACCGGCGGCGGCGTCGGCCGCCGATTCGTCGACGACGTCGGCGAGCAGCACCGCGAACTCATCCCCGCCAAGTCGGGCCGCCATGCTGTTGTTCGGACCGCCGTAGCCGGCGACGAAGCTGCGCAACCTATCACCGACGGCACTGAGTAAGGCGTCGCCCGTCTCGTGGCCGAGCGCGTCGTTGACCAACTTGAGATCGTCCAGGTCTACGAAGAGAACCGCGGTGAGCTCGCGTGTTCCCGCGGAGCTCTCGACCTCCTCGGTCAATCGTTCGCTGAACGGAAGACGGTTGCCGAGCCCGGTCAAGGGATCGTGGAACGCGCGCTGCTCGAGCTCGCTTTCCAGAAGACGCTGCTTGGTGACATTGCGAAGGGTGAGAACGAGTCCGTCGATGGAGGGGTCCGCACGCAGGTCGCGACAGGACACCTCGACCCGGGCCGGTCCGGCGCCGTCGCTGGTGACCATCCAGTCGCCGTCGCCGACGACGTCGGCCACGACCATTCCGTCGCTGGTCAACCGCGACGCTGCCGTCACTTCGCGCGGTGTCGACGCTTCGCTGGCCAGCGTGCCGGGCACGCCGGCGCGGGCCCGCGTGAGGAGGCGCTCAGCGGCGTCCCGATCGCCCTGCGCCACGAGCCCGGGAAGTTCGACGCCGGTGAGCGCGATCGTGCCGAACACCGATCCCGCCGACGGCGACGCGTAGCGAATCCGGTTGTCATCGTCGACGATCAGGATGACGTCGGTGCTGTTCTGCACGAGCGTACGGAAGTAGGACTCGCTGGTGTGGCGGATGTTCTCCTTATTGAGTCGGATCCGCTCCAACGTGAAAGCGGCCTGCGTGGCCAGCACCTCGAGGCGCGGGCGGAGTGCGTTCAGCGACGACCGATTGCTACGGACGAGAAGCTTCGATCCATGCGTGAACCCGCCGGAGACGGTCCGGCCGGGCTCGTCGGCGCCTCGGGCCGCCGGCATTCCCATGCTCGTCGCGGTCCATGCGATGTCCGCGTGGCTCGGCTCAGCCGGGCGCTCGGTGAGCTGAATCGCTAACGTGAGGCCGCGATTGCCTACCTGCCGGGCGATCGGCGGCGGCAAGGAGGAGGTCTCGAACACTCCGCCAGCCACGGCGTCCGGCCAGGGCGTGTCGTCCGACGCCGGAGGCCAGTCGACAATCGCGACCTGGTAGTCGGTGTCCGGTCCGAGCAGCCGGCCGACCGCGCCGTTGATGAGCGGCGCGACGGACGAAACTTCCTGCGCACCGGCAAGATCGGTGACCGTTTGCCGCAGCACGCGTTCACCGTCGACCTGTCTGCGTAGCTGGCGCGCCACATCGACGATCCGCGCCAGTGCGAGGATCAGGATGAGCGTCGCGAAAATGACAATGAATGGCTGATACCAGGGCGGTTCCTGAAACAGCCCGAGCAGCAGAACCGCTGACGGCATCAGGGCGAGGATCGCGACGAGGCCGATCCGTAGTGGCGCGCCGTCGCGCACGTTGGCGGCGATCGGCGTGTCGAATTCGCGCATGGTCCGGGTGAGGGCGGCCGCGCCGATCCCGACGGTGAAGAGCAGCCAGACCAGGTCAATGGACGTGCCTTGCAACCACTCACCGTGGATGCGTCCCAGCCGGAACAGGACATCGTAGGCGACAAGCCCGAACAGGGCGCTAAGGAGCCATTTGACCGACCGGTTCCATCGCACCGCGGTGGCGAGGTGAATCGCTAACGCGAGCACGACCACGTCGCGGAACACGTACGCGACCCGGACCGATCGCCAGAGGTCGCCGACGCCCGGCGCGCTCGCGTACGGGATCGCGATGAGAATGCCGCCGATCAGACCGGAGCCGAGCACGATGATCGCCGCGTCGATCGCGGCGGACGCCCCGCGCAGTGTCGACCGGGCGAGGCCGAGTGCACCGGCGATCAGCAGGACCAGCACGGCGACATGCATCGACCAGACGATCCACGCGAACGATTTCAGGGTGCCTGCTTCGCCGGGCAGCGCGTCGTACACGACGCGGGCGGCCGCGTTGATGAATACGGCTGACGCCAGTAACCACCATGAGGTGGCCCGCGCGGGCCGGTAGCGGCGAACGCCGTAGGCGACCGCAGCGACCGAGGCCAGGCCAATCACGATCACGCCCGCCGACGAGGCCGGCATGTACCACAGATGCAGCGCGGTTGCTGCGATCACCAGGCCGGCGTACACCGCCGCAACCCGACGAACCTGCATGCCTCACCCCCGGTGTACCCGGCGACGACGGCAGCGTACGGCGATCACCGAGTGCATCTGTGTCACAGATAACCGTGCACCAGGGGCTCAGCCAACGCAACTATTGGGCGCGAGGCCCCGTCACAGGCGTCCCACCGGCCACTCCCCCGACAAAATTGGGCCGTGCGCTGCAGTTTCATGGTACGAACGGTCAGGCTCTCGCCGCTGGCCAATGCATAGAGCGCGGATGAGATCCACATCGTCGACCGCCGCCTGTCGATCTGAGCCGGCGCCATGCGTATAGAGGTCGAGCGCACCATCTCGAAAGCATCGACGTGAGAGCCTGGCTGGCGCCGGGCCGCGATCATCGTGGAGGCAACGATGCCGTACTACCTGCTGAGCGTGTACCAACCGGACGGACCGGCGCCGGAGCCGGCCGTACTCGCGGCAATTTCGCGCGACCTGGACGCGGTGAACGCGGAACTGAAGTCGGCGAGCGCCTGGGTGTTCGCGGGCGGGCTACACGCGCCGAGCACGGCCACAGTGGTACGGGTAGCCGGCGACGACGTTCTGACTACCGACGGACCGTTCACCGAGGGCAAGGAGCATCTGGGCGGCTTCACCATCATCACGGCGCCCGACCTCGATGCGGCGCTCGCCTGGGGCGAGAAGCTGACGCGGGCGACGACGCTGCCGGTGGAAGTCCGGCCGTTCCGCGACGTACCGGAGCACTGAGGCACACCCATGCCGGGCCCCGCCGACCAGCCGCGCGACCGCCCTTCGGCCGCCGAGATCGACCGCGTCTTTCGCGTCGAGTACGGCCGCGCGGTCGCCGTTCTCGTTCGCATGCTCGGCGACATCGACCTCGCGGAGGACGCGGTGCAGGAGGCGTTCGCCACGGCGGTTCAGCGTTGGTCGTCGGCCGGGCTCCCACCCAGCCCGGCCGGCTGGATCATCACTACGGCGCGCAACCGCGCGATCGACCACTTGCGGCGCGAGGCGACTCGAGACGAACGCCATGCGCAGGCGGCGCTCCTTTCGGCGCCGGACGAGCCGGTCGTGGAGGGTGCCGTGCGCGACGACCAACTCCGGCTCATCTTCACGTGCTGCCATCCGGCGCTCGCCCCGGCCGCCCGGGTCGCGTTGACGTTGCGGTTGCTCGGCGGGCTCAGTACGGCGGAAATCGCGCACGCGTTCATGGTGCCCGACGCGACGATGGCGCAACGGCTGGTCCGCGCCAAAGGCAAAATTCGCGACGCGCATATTCCCTATCGCGTGCCGCGAGCGGCGGAGCTCCCGGATCGGCTGGGAACGGTTCTCGCGGTCATCTACCTCATCTTCAACGAGGGCTACACGGCCAGTTCCGGCGACACCTTGACCCGTGACGACCTGTGCGTGGACGCGATCCGCCTCGGCCGCGTGCTGGCCGAACTCATGCCCGACGAACCGGAGGTGTTGGGACTGCTCGCACTTATGCTGCTGATCGAATCGCGGCGGGCGGCTCGCACGACGTCGGACGGACAGTTGGTGTTGCTGGCCGACCAGGACCGGGCGCGGTGGGATGCCGATCTCATCGCTGAGGGCCACGCTATCGTGCGGCGTTGCCTGCAGCGCGGCGCGCCGGGCCCGTACCAGATCCAGGCCGCGATCAACGCCGTACACGGTGACGCGGTGACGGCGGCCGACACCGACTGGCGCCAGATCCGCTCGCTCTACGACCATCTCTTCTCACTGCAACCAACGCCGATCGTGGCGTTGCACCGCGCCGTCGCCGTGGCCGAGATCGACGGACCGGCGGCGGGGCTGGCAATCGTCGACGACCTGCCGCTGCAGGATCACCACGTGTTCCACGCCGTGCGCGCCGACCTACTCCGGCGGCTCGGGCGGCGGCACGAGGCCGCGGACGCGTACGGGGCGGCGATGACGCGCTGCGACAACGCGACCGAACGGGAGTTCTTCGACCGCCGACGCGTCGCGCTCACCGTCGATGCGGAGCGCACCGCGACAAGGCGGGACGCCCACCGATAACGGCCGGCGACGACGATCGCCGAGGACGATTATCTTCCATTCATGCCGGCCTGTCGGATGTCGGCAAGAGGTAGGACGCCGATACATTGCAGCCGTACGTCGACATCGGGCTCACATCGGCATTGCGCCGCACATCGCACAGTATGGAGACTCCGGCATGAGAACCATCGTCCGCGGAGTAATGATCGCGGGGGCCGCGGTTGCGATCGCGGTATCCACTTCGGCCGTCGCGTCCGCGAGCACACCCTCGGTGTCGCAAACCGCGGCCGCCTGGACTCCGTACCTCGTCGGTACGGACGTCACGGTCAACCAGCTCGTACAGTGCAACGGCACCATGTACGCCGTCGGCTCCTTCGCCCAGGTCGGCGCGAAGACGCAGGCCACGGTGACGCGCCACAACGTGTTCTCGTTCAGCGCGACCACGGGCAAGATCACGTCCTGGAACCCGAACGCGAACGGCGCCGTGAACGCCATCTCGCTGTCGGCCGACTGCTCGACCGCCTACCTCGGTGGTTCGTTCTCCACGGTGAACGGCGTCGCCGTCAAGAACCTCGCCAAGGTGAACGCCACCACGGGCGCCGTCGACACGACATTCAAGCCGGCACCGAACGGCACCGTCCTCGCCCTTCAGCAGGCGGCCGGCCGGTTGTTCGTCGGTGGCCAGTTCGCCAGCATCGCGGGCACGTCGCGGGCCGCGATGGCGACGGTGACACTGGCCCAGGGCACGATCGACAACTATTCGTCAATCGCCGTCGTCGGCAACCTTCCGAACAGCGCGCGGAAGATCTGGAGCTTCCGGCTCAACAACGCGCATACGAAGTTGCTCGTCAACGGCAGCTTCCTCACCGTGGCCGGCCAGACCCGACGTCAGCTGTTCGTCGTCGACCTCGGCTCCTCATCCGCCACGCTGGACGCCTGGTACGCGCCGGCGCTCACGCTCGCGTGCACGTCGTCCGAACCCTTGTACGCCAAGGGAATCGCGTGGTCACCGGATGACCAGTCCATCTACATCGCGACCACCGGATACAGGGGCGCGTCGCCATTGTGCGACGCAACCGCGAGATTCTCCTCGGCGCCGAGCGGCAACCAGACCGCGAGCTGGATCAACCTGACCGGTTGCGACTCGCTTTACTCCGTCGTGGCCGACGACACCAACGTGTACGTCGGTGGCCACCAGCGCTGGCTCGGCAACCCGAAGGGCTGCGACGCAGCCGGGCCCGGAGCGGCGAGCCGGCCCGGCATCGGCAGCCTGTTCGCCAGCAACGGGGCGGTCACGGCCTGGAACCCGACACGCAGCCGCGGCCACGGCGTCAACGATCTGGTGCTCACGCCGGCCGGCCTCTGGGTCGCCGACGACAACCAGTTCAGCTCCAACAACTGTGCGGGCGTGTTCCATCCGGGGATCTGTTTCTTCCCGCGGTAGGCGGCGCTAGGCCGCGCTAGCCGCACAGTCGCACCGCATGTACCGCTCCCGAACGACCCTCGGAGGTGACCGGACGGCGATCGCCGTCCGGTCACTTGTGCCGTTACTCGGTCACCGGTCGGCTAAGTAGGCCGCTGCCTGTTCGCGGAGGCGTGCGTGCGCGCCGCCCATGGTCGCCTGTCGCGGCAACCATTGTTTACGGATTTTCGCGATCGACGTGTAATTCGGATCGACCACGTTCGCCAGTGGCGACTCCACGGCCTGCGACACGAGCTGATAGGCGTCCAACGGGGCCAGGCCGAAGTCGGCCGACAGCCATTGGACCAGGTCGACTTGGGCGATCCGGAACGCGTCCTCCAGCGGACGCGCAGACCCGGCCGACATGATGTAGGCGTCCGACTCGAGTCGTGGCCACGGGCACGGCTGACCCTTGATGACGTCGACGATGACGACCGTGTCCATCGCGCACTCGACCGCCACGCCACATGTCTCGCCCTCGCCTTGGCGCGCGTGCCCGTCACCGAGCGAGAACAGCGCGCCCTCGACGTTGACACCGAGGTAACACGTCACGCCGGCCCGCATTTCGGGCGTGTCCATGTTGCCACCGTGCGCGTCCGGGACCAGCGAGGAGCGCGCTTCGAGATTGGCCGGCGCGACACCGACCGTGCCGTGCATCGGGTCCATCGGCAGATCGACCGTGTAGTCGCCGAACCGAGCTTCGAAGCGGCACAACCGATTGGCCCGGTCGAGCTGCCAGATCCACACCACTTCGGGCAGCGGATCCTGCAGGGACGCGGTGGCGTGCGTCGATGTCAACGCACCGAACAGCGGTACGGTCGTGCACGCCGCCCAGTCGCGCGCCGGCTCGATCGATACGAAATGCACCGCGAGGGTGTCCCCCGGTTCGGCGCCCTCGACGTAGAACGGGCCGGTCTGCGGGTTGACGTACGGGAACTCGACGACCCGTGAGACGAGATCGTCGGGTCCCCGTACGCGACCGCCGAAACAGTCCTCGGTGAACAGCTCCAGCACCGTGCCGGGCGTGACACGTGCGACCGGCGGCACGCCGCCGAACGTCCACACGTATTCGCCCGGCGCGGGGCGGTACGTGAGAATGGATCCGCCGGTCATACGGTCGGCGTCGGCTCGTCGGCGGTCGCCCCGGTCTGCGCCGGCGGTCGGAATCCGCCGGACGGCTCGGCCGCCTCGGGCGACTCGTCCAGGTGGACGCGGGATACGTCGGCGACGCGCTCCGGGTGCCGGGCGTAGAGGTAGAGGCAGTAGAGCAGACCCAGCACCATCCACACGCCGGCCGCGATGCCGGCGTACGACAGCGGTGTCGGCAGCTTGACAATGAACTTGAAGATCGGGACCGGAATGCCGGCTGCCGTCAGCCACGCCGGGATGAACACGAGGATACCGAGGATCGGCACGATCACGTGCAGCAGCACGTTGAGCTCCGACCGACCGCGATCGCGTCGCAGGAAGTAACCCATGCACGCGGCGTTGGCGACGATGTAGTTCGCGACCAACAGAATGACGATGGCGGTGGCGACCGTGTTGAACGCGGTGTGCGGGTCGTAGCCGAAGCCGAGACCGAGCGACACAGCCAACGTCACGACAAAGACCGCGCCAATCGCGACGTACGGCGACCGGTGTTTGAGCGCGAGCCGCGCGAAGATGTACGGGAACGCGCCGATGCGACCCATCGCGAACGCGGTCCGCGTGGTGACGTTCACCCCGGCGTTCGCGTTCGCGATCGTCGAGTTCACGATCGCGAGGAACACGAGAATCCAGAACAGGCCGTAGAAACTGCGTGCCAGGCCTTCCCAGCCGGGCGACGCGGCGGCGCCGAACGTGCCGAACTTGTTCGGGCCGAACGCAACGTCGACCGCATACGTCGTGAACACGTACAGCGCGCCCATGCCGAGCGTTGCGCCGAGCACGGCGCGCCGAATGGTGCGACGCGGGTTGCGCGCCTCCTCGGCGAGCGGTGCGGCGCCTTCGAAACCGCCGAACGCCAGGATGGTGAAGACCGATCCGGCGATTACGCCACTCAGCCCGTGGTAGGTGCCCGACGGCGTGTGGCCGGTGCCGAACACTGACGCCGTATTTGCCGAGCCGGCATGGCCGACCAGCAACACTGCGAGGACCAGGAAGACGGCGATCTCGAACACGCCGAGCACGGTGCCCAGCCGCGCGGAGGTACGCACGCCATAGAGCCCGGCGACCGCGACGATGAGCGTTCCTAGGATCGTCCACGGCCACCACAGGTTCGCGGGATAGCTCGCCCACTCCGAGTGGAATGTCTCGGACACGGTGTATCCGAGCTGGATGAGCACGAGGGGCCCGATCAGCGCGCCGGCGAACACGTACGCCCAGGCGACCAGGAAACCGACGCCTTCGTGCAGACCCTGCGCCGCGTACGTCGCGAGCGAGCCGGCGGACGGGATGCGCTTGGCCAGTTCGGAGATGGACAGCGCGCAGAAGAGGCACGCGATCAGCGCGAAGATGACGGCCAATGGCAGCGAGCCGCCGGCGAACGCGGCACCTGCGGGAATGGACGCCGCGATCGCGGCGCCGGGAGCCATGTCGGTGATGCTCTGGAAGAGGACTTCGCGGAGCCCGATCGCGTCTCGACGGAGCGTGACGGGCGCCGGTGCAGCTTGATCGACCACGATGACCTCGCACGGGAGACGGTGATCATGCACACGCTTGGGGTGAAGGTACATCGTGGACCGAAAATGCAAAAGCACCTCGATCCCTATGAGCGGGCTGTGGGTCGAGATTCGGCATGCGGACGAGTCCGCGGCCACAGGGACCTGCGTTCCGCGTCGGTCCGGGGCATGCTGGTGGCATGTTGCGATCTACCCCACCATTTCGCGCCGACCACGTCGGAAGCCTGCTACGCCCAGCCTCTGTGTTGAATGCGCGCGCCGAGCGCGCGGCCGGCGAAATCTCCGCCGATGAGTTGCGGTCCATCGAGGACGCCGCCGTCTCTGGCGTGGTACGGATGCAGGAGGACGTCGGCCTCCGGTCGGCGACCGATGGCGAATTCCGCCGCACGTCGTGGCACATGGACTTCATCTACCAGCTGGGCGGCGTGCATCAGGCCGACGAGCAGCTCACCGTGCACTTCTACAACGAATCCGGGGCGCTCGACTTCGCCTCCGCGGCGCTGCGTGTCGACGAGCGGATCACGTTGCCGCGCCCCATCTTCGCCGATGCGTACCAGTTCCTCGCGAGTCAGGTCCGTACGGCAACGCCCAAGATCACCATTCCGTCGCCTAGCATGGTTCACTACCGCGGCGGCCGGGCCGCGATCTCCGCGGACGTCTACCCGGACCTCGACGGGTTCTGGGACGACTTGTCCGCCGCGTACTCCCAGGAAGTCAGAGCGCTCGCCGATCTCGGCTGCCGCTATCTGCAGCTGGACGACACCAGCCTCGCCTACCTGAACGATCCGCGGCAGCGTGAGTTCATGGCGGCGCAGGGCGGCGACCCGCTGCATCAGCACGAGCGCTACATCGCCCAGGTCAACAAGGCCATCGCCGGTCGGCCCGCCGGCATGTCCGTGACGACGCATATGTGCCGCGGGAACTTCCGCTCGTCGTGGGCCGCGGCCGGCGGCTACGACTTCGTCGCCGAAGCGCTGTTCTCCTCGCTCGACGTGGACGGCTTCTTTCTCGAGTACGACGATGAGCGGTCCGGATCGTTCGAGCCACTGCGTTTCGTACCGCCGGGCAAGATGGTCGTCCTCGGTCTCGTCACCACGAAACGCGGCCAGCTGGAGAGCAAGGACGACCTCAAGCGACGCATCGACGAAGCGAGCCGGTATGTCCCGCTGGATCAGCTGTGCCTGTCGCCGCAGTGTGGCTTCTCGTCCACAGTGGAGGGCAACACGCTGACCTACGACGAGGAGGTAGCCAAGCTTCGGCTCATCGTCGAGACCGCGGCCGAGGTGTGGGGCGACCAGTAGCGGATCGTCCACTACCGCGAAGGCAGGGAATGCCGGCCGGGCTCACGTGCCCGGCGTCACGACGGCGTCCGGGTAAATCCGGGGCGGCCCGGCCGGCCCGGTGCGAGGATCGTCGGGAGGGGCGCCGACCGGTCGCCCCGGGGCGATGCGGAGGTGAGATGGCTCAGACGAATGGTGGCTTTCCCGATAAGCTCTCGCAGCCGGCGCAACGGGCACTCGCATCGGCCGGCTTCACCCGGTTGGAAGAGCTCACCACCGTCCGCGAAGCCGAGCTCGGCAAACTGCACGGCATGGGGCCCAAGGCCATCCGTCAGCTCCGCGACGCGCTGGCCGAGCGGAGCCTGTCGTTCGCGCCGAAGGCCTGACACCCTCTGATCCGCGATCCCTCCGTACCCGGGCCTAACTTGATCTCGGCGGTACGTCGCAAAGCCGGACGTGGTCGGCGGCGGCTCGCTACGGTGGAGCCGATGCCATCAGCGCTGCGCTCCGTACCGCCGGACGTCACCGTGATCGTCGGCGCCTACAACGCGATGCCGTACCTGGCCGACTGCATCTCGTCGGTGGCGAATCAGTCGATCGACCCCAGCCGGGTGGAAATCGTCGCGGTCGACGACGGCTCCGGCGACGGCTCCGGTGAACTGCTCGACGAGGCGGCCGCGCTGACGCCGAACCTGCGGGTCATCCATCAGGAAAACTCCGGCAACGCGGCGCGGCCGCGCAACGTCGGGTTGGACAACGCCTCCGGGCGGTACGTGTTCCTGATGGACGCCGACGACATGCTCGGGCCGGAGGCGCTGGAGCGCATGGTCGGTACGGCCGACGCGAACGGGTCCGACGTTGTCCTCGGGCGGATGGCGCCGATCGGCCGGCGCAAGGTCCCCACCTCGATGTTCACCCACAATCAGCCGTCCGCGGATCTCTACCGGTCTCGTGTCTACCGGTCGCTGCGGGTCCAACGGCTCTTCCGGCGCGAGATGCTGGAACGCAATCAGATGCGCCTGCCCGAACTCACGTTGGGCGAGGACCAGCCGTTCGCGGCGCTCGCCTACCTCAACGCTCGCGTGATCAGTGTCGTCGCCGACTATGACTGCTACCACCTGCGCGAGCGCGACGGGCGCAATCTCACCGTACGGATGGCCGATTCGCTTCGGTGGGTGGCGACGCTGGAATACCTGCTGCCGCTCGTCGCCTCGCGGGTACCGGCCGGCCGACGGCGCGATGTGTTGATGCGCAAGCACTTCCACGACGCGATGCGCGAAGCGTTCGGCCCCCACTTCCTGAGACACGACCGGTCGACGCAGATCGCGGTGGTCGACCGGGTACGGCACCTGATGGACGCTTACTACACGCGCCGGGTCGCGGCGGGACTGTCGCCGTTGGTCCGCTTCACGTTCGACCGCGTCGCGGCGGCCGACCTCGATGGCGTGATCGCGGCCGCTCGGGCCCGCCGGGCCGGCGGCCAAGCCATACACGAACTGACCGCCGGCATGACCGAACCGGCGACCGTGCGATGGTCGCGGGCGATCGGTCGGCTGCGTCGACTGCCCCGCCGGGCGGCCTGACCGGTCAGATCGTGTACGTTTTCGCGACCATCACGAGCTCGGTGTCGTGGGAGCCCTCGATGCCGACGCCGGTCGGTCGCGGCGTGAACCCGGGCAATCCGTCGAGCCCGTCGCTGCCGTCCATGACCCGGATCCGCACCGGCCCGGTCGCCTTCAGCACGAGCGTCACTGGCAGGCCGCCGTCTGGCGGTGCGTGGAACTCGACGCCGAAGTGGTCGCCGACGACCGACGCCGGCACGGACCGGCCGTCGACCGTCGCCCGCAGCACGGTTGCTCCCTCGACCCGCAGGTCGACGAGCCGCACCGTACGGTGCGACGTCACCACCAGGCTGACCGTACGGGTTCCGCCGTCGGACGTATCGGCCGTCGTCGGGATGGTCGGTGCGGGCAGGTTCGCGGCGGTGGCCGGCCCGGTGTCCACCGTCCCGGTGACGATCGGGAACGCGCGACTGATGTCGCCACGCCCGGTCACGTAGCGCCGGGTCCAGTCGCCCGGACTCGCATCGGTGCTGACCCACTGGGCCGTGCCGGTGTCCGCGTCGAGCGCGTACATCAGTTGGGCCGGGGCCGGATAGCGAGCGCTGAATTGGTCGACCGCGAGCCCAGTGGCAACGAACGCCACCGTCAACGCGGCCGCGACGATGGCCGGCAGCGCACCGCGCAGACGCCGGCGGGGCCGCTCGACGACCGGAGCGTCGCCGGCCGCGGCCGGATACAGCGATTCGACGAGCGGCAGCAGGGCGAGCGCCAGCATCGCGGCGAAGAACGCGGCCGCACCGCCGGTCGCAAGGCCGAGCGCCGGGAAGAACAGGCTCACCGTTGGCGCGAGGATGACCACGGCGACCGCGCTACCGATCGCGAGCACGAGCGCCGGCAGCCACGCCCGGCTGGCCGGGCCGGCGGCGATCGCGACCATCGCGGCGATCGAGCCGGCAAGCGCCGGAAGCGCCGCCAGGTAAGACCCGCCCGGCGTCACGGCGGCGAGCACGACACCGAGCACGGCGAGCCAGCCGAGGCCGCCGATCCCGAGCGCCCAGCCGCCGAAGCGCCGCCGGAGCAGGCCGTACCAGGCGAGGACAATGGTCGCGACCAGCGCGACGACGCCGGCCCGGTAGAAGCCCGGCCGCCACGGGTCCATCATGTTCGCGTAGCCGGGGCGGACCGCGACCAGCAGCAGCCACAGGAGCTGCGCCGCGACCGCGGACAGCAGCAACGGGATCAGGGCGAGCCCGAAGCCGGCGGCCACCCGGCGGTAGCGGATCAACGAGCGACGTCGGGCCAGGACCGCGAGTGCGAGTACGCCGATGACCGCCAACGCCGCGAACGGCCAGACCAGCCAGCCGGGATAGCGGACGAGCGTGCCGAGCACCGGGAAGTAGGTCGCGTCGTGGCCGGCCGGCCTGGCGAGCGTCGCGATATCGGCCTGTCCGAAGGCCCGGGTGAGCGCGAGCGCGTTCGCCCCTTGCTGCTGGAGACTTCCGCGATCCATGTAGGACGGCTTGTCCTCGGGCGAATGGTAGACACCCGACCCGTCGATGTACGCACTGTTGAGCCCGGTGAACCGGCCGGAGAGCCGGAACATCGTGAAGTCGGTGTCGTTCGGCAGGATCCGGTACACCTCGACGGCGAAGCTCGTCGCGACCGGGTACGGCACCGACGAGCCGTACACGCCGACGACGTTCGCGTTGTTCCGCGACGTCTCGAACATGATCGATGGGCCGGTCGAGCCGCGAGATTCGAAGTTCAGGACGACCCCGCCGCCGGCCGCCAGCGGGTTCTGGCTGACGAACGCCTCGGCGCCGCACAGGCACGCTTCCTCGGCGTCGGTGAACACGAACACCGTGTCGTTGCGGGGTCGCGGCCCATGCGTCAGGACGCGCGCCGTCTCCAGCAGCGACGCCACACCGGCACCGTCGTCGTTACCGCCGTAGGACACCTGCACCGAGTCGTAGTGGGCGACGGCGAATACGCGACCGGTCGACGCCGTACCGGGCAGCACGGCCACCACGTCGTGGACATGCGCCATCGCGAAGTTGTCGCCGTCGTTCGCGTCCTCGCCGACCGCGTCCTGGATCTGCGGTTGGAGGCCATAGCTCGAAAGCGTCGAGGCGATGTAGTCGCGCACGTCGGCCGCCGCCGGGCTGCCGGCCACGTGGACCTGCGAGCCGATGCGTTCGACGTGCTGGAACGCGCGTCCGGCACTGAACTGGTCGGCTGGCGCGTCGGCCGGCGCGGGCGACGGCGGCAAGACCGTCCAGACGCTGAAGAACGCGAGCAGGACCAGGGCGGCCAGGGCCAGGAAGCCCGCGGCGCTGCGGGTCCGGGGGGTGCGATCCACGGCCACATCCTGCACTGCCCGCGCCTTGCGCGCGATCCCGGGCCGCGCTGCAGAATCCAATCCACGGGTACGTATCCCGGCCGGGCTGGGCTTGCCGTGGCTCGGCACTCCGCGCGATCGAGCGGCCGACCGCTGAACCGCTGGTTGCCGTACCGGCGGAGGTTGTTGACCGGGCAGCGAGGGTGACGGCCGGTGTGACCGTGCCCACATGCCCCGATTTACTGCTTATGCCGTCTTTCTCCGCATTCCTTGGTCAAAAGCTCTTGCCGTCGCTGCGGCGGCGGCGATAGGTTCGCTCTACACGGCGAAAGGAGGTGGTCCAGCGTTGAACGGCAATAGGACTTATGAGGTGGCTGTCCGCTAGCCGCTGTCCTCGACAAGCAGGTTGTCGGGACCGTGTGCAGCGGCTCGGCGACTACGACAGCAACCCGACCCCCGAGGTGATCCGGCCAGTCCAGCCGGCCGCGGAAACGCGGAGCCTCGGGGGTCGCTGTCGTCTTATGGCTGCGCTCACCGGCAGAAGTACACCGCCGGGCCGGCTGCGGAGACCGGGCCGGTCGGCAGCGAGTTCGTGCGGCAGTGCTTCTCGATCGCCTGGATGCGCGGATCCTGGGCCCGGAGGTCGTCCGGCCCTGGAACGACGGCGAACGCGATCGTCCCCGCCGCCAGCCCGTGGTCGATCTGGTCGAGTGACGGCGAATCGACGAGGCCGGTGTAGCCGCCGACCGGCTCGACATCGGCGATCCCGGCCAGCACGAACTGGGACGCCTGCGCCGACGTGAAGATCGCCAGCCGCCGGTTCGTCGCGAGGTCCTCGTCCCAACCCCGCCGCAGGTCGTCCATCGCCCGCCAGCGTGCGGCCGTCATCTGTGGAACGACCACACCGCCGTAGATGCCACCCGTCGACAGTCGCGCCGCCGGATGGGCGAGCGTGCCGCCGGCCGGGAACGGCGCGTCGAACGACCCACCGTCGTCGGCCACCAGCGCCGCCGTGGCGACGGCGGGCGGAACGAGCAGGACCGTGAGGGCCGCCGCCGTCAGGGCCGCCGCCCGGGCCGCCGACGGATCGATGGGCGGGCGTCGTCGCGCGGCCGCGATGAGGACGCCGCCGCCGAGGGCGACGGCGGCGACCACGATCTCGAACCAGGCCGGTGTACGCCAGCTCAGGACGGCCACGCCGGCGGCGCCGATCAGGAACACCGACGCGCTCGCCGCCGCGGCACGGTTCGCGGCGCCCTGTCGCGTGGCCCGATATGCGCTCCGCAGGCCGATCGCGCACAGCGCCGCGATCGGTGGCACGAGCACACCGGTGTAGTAGGTGAGGACGACCGCGGCCCGGCTGAACAGCACCGTGAACGTGATGAGCCAGACGCCCCAGACGATCACGGCGGCCCGGACGATGTCCGTACGCGGGCGATGCCGCCGCGCGATGACGAGACCGATCATGGCGACCAGAGCGACCGGCAGCAACCATCCGGCGTCCCGCCCGACCTCACCGGTCACGAGCCGTGTCACGCCCGGGCGGGACGAGTCGGCCGACGGCGAGTGGCTGCGGCCCACCTCGGCGGCGTGCGCCCGCGCCGGGGCCGATGGCGTGTACGGCAGGCCCGAACCGAGCCCGTACGTCGACCCGGCCCCGAACCGGTACACCCCGTTGTACGCGAACACCTGCTCGTACACGGAGTCGTGTCGGCTGCCGTCGACGTACGGCCGGTCGGCCGCCGGGATCAGCGTCACCGCCGTCATCCAGCTCAGCGACACGGCGACGGTGACCACGCCGCCGATCGCGAGGCGCCCGAGCCGCCGGGACACCGAGCCGGGCGCGGCGATGACGTACGCGAGACCGAACGCGGGCAGCACCGCCCACGCCTCGATCATCTTGGCCTGGAATGCGAAGCCGACGACGACGGCGGCGAGGATCACCGTGCGCAGGCGTCCGTTGCCGATCGACCGCAATGTCGCGTCGGCCGCCACGACCAGGAGCAGGACACAGATGGCGTCGGCGGTGTTGCCCCGACTCATGATCGCGGTCGCCGGAACGGCCGCCGTGATCGCGGCCGCCACGATCCCGGCGCGGGCGCCGGCAACCCGCCGGGTCGCCACGAACATCACGACCACGGTGAGTACGCCGGCCACGATCTGCGGAATCACCAGTGTCCAGGTGGACAACCCGAACGCCCGAACGACGAGAGCCTGTATCCAGAACGAGCCCGGCAGCTTGTCGAGAGTGATCGTGCCGGCCGGATCGAAGCCGCCGTACGCGAACGCGTGCCAGCTCGTCGACATCGTCCGGACCGCACCGGCGTAGTAGAGCTCGATGGTCGAATGGCCGGCGCCCCAGCCGTACGCGATGCCGGCAGCGACGGCGATCAGGCCGACGACAGGCCACGACCAGCGCGGATCGCGATCCCGACCCGACCGACGGGAACCCAGTGCCGGAGGCCGCTCGGCCGCATCCGGTCGCCCGGCTGCCTCGCGCGTCTCCGGCCGCGTGCCTCGTTCGTCGGAGGCGGCTGGCGCGTCGTCGCCGTCACGGTCGGAGCCGGGTCGCTCGTCGTCGCCGTCCCGACGCGGCGAGCTTCCCTCGACGACGGTCACGGCCCGCATCATGCCAGGCCCCGCTGTGCCGCCGGGTTGAGCCTGGCTCCGCGCCGGTCAGCCGATTCCGGCGTGACGGACATCCTGGCCGCGGGTCAGCTCCTCGAGCTCGGCCCGGAAGCTGCGTTGGGCCGGATCCTGCCGCCGCTGGCCGGCGAACTGCATCGCGCGGCCGCCTGGCACCCGATCGATCACCGTACGGGACGCGGCCCGGGCGAGATCCAAGGGTGACGGGTCGCCGGTCTCCCGCGCCTCGGCGATCAGCGACACGACCTCGCCGACAAGTGCGGCGGGGAGCGACGCGGCCGGCATCAGGGCGTCGCCCAGGAAGCCGATGTGCAGATCGCCACCGCCGCCGACGTTCATCTGGTACTTACCGACCGGAAGGCCGTCCGGCGTCGGCGCGACGACCGCCGCCATCCCGACGCCCGGCGTGGCCATCAGATCACGTTCCAACGCGCTCAACGCCGCCTGGTCGCTGATCGCAGGCGCCGCGACGAGCAGAACGTCCGGCGACCGTACGTCGTGGAGATTGGCGACCGCGTCGGCCAGCCGGTGATGGAACGCGGCCACCGCGACCGGGATGGACGGCTCGACCCGGATGCGCGCCGGGTCGAACGCCGACAACGCGGCGGCCTCCGGTCCCGAAGCCGGCGAGCGTGACCCGGACATCGTCGGCCCATACGTTGTGGCACAACTCGGCGACGATGAAACGCAAAACGTTCATGGCCTCGACGGGGTCCCCGCCGATGCCGAGCACACGCAGGTATTCGAGGTCGAGTAGGGCGTGCTGGCGGTCCCGGCCGCCGACCGTACACAGCAGCGGCAGCGGAGCGATCTGGTCGGCCGGCTGGCCGAGCGTCACGTCGGCATCCAGCCGCCACCCGTTGGGGTCGTCGACGAACGGCGACGGAGCCGACCGCGACTCGTCGGCCAGCAGCAGCGTCGCCGACGCGTGGTCGAGCCACACGCCGGCAACCTGTGGAATCGCCTCGACCGGCCAGTCGGCAACCCGGTCCGACAGCAACCGCAACGCCGTGTCGAGTCGGACCACGTCCTCGACCCGGGTCGGCGACATCAGTCGGAGTGCGCCACCCCCGGTTGCCGGCATGACCGACGTCCGGCCGAGTCGCTGGCTGATCTGATCCCGGCGCCGCATCACGACAACGGCAAGTGACACGACCGCCGCGAGTGTTCCGGACGCCGCGAGCATCTCGCCGACGACGCCGGCGGCCGGACCATCCACCGCCACCGACGGCTCGGCGTCCCGAGACCCGTCGGCGGCTCCGGTCGCCCGGCTCGGCCCGCTGGCCGGATCGGCGGCCCCGGGCCGCGCGTGATCGGCCGTGCCCTGAGCGACTCCGACGCCCGTACCGGGCGACCGATCGCCGGTCGAAGCCGGGCCATCTGTGGGCACCGGGCCACCGGTCGACGCGGGGTTATCTGTCGGCACCGGGCCACCGGTCGACGCGGGGTTATCTGTCGGCACCGGGCCGCCGGTCGAAGCCACGCCGGCCGTCGGTGCGGTCGATGCGGCGCCGGAACCGGGCGAAGATGGCAGCGCAATGGCGGCCGGCGGTGCTGCGACTTCGCCGGGCCCGGGACGAGCCGGCGCCGCCGCTTTGGCCGCCGGTGCGGCCGGTGGCGCGGCGTGCGTGGACGGAGCTTCGCTGTCGCCGGACGATTGCGCGCCCGAACCGCCGACGATGTGACCGGTCGCGTGTCGGTGCGCACCCGAGTCGTCGGCCCCGGCCGGCAGGGTGATGCGTTCGCCGATGTTGATCAGATTCGGGTCCTTGATGTGGTTGTGGTGGGCGATCTCGGTCGCGCTGGCGAAGGTTCCGCCGAATCGCTCGGCAATGCGGCCGAGGTAGTCACCTTTGTGGACCTTGTACACCAGGTGTGCGTCCGGTGTCGCGGTCTCCGGGCTCGCGTGCGTACCGGCCAGTGGCGCGTCCTGATGCTCGCCGGTGGGCGGGGCGATGGCCTGATCCGCGACCTGCGCCCGATCGGGTGACGTGACCGCGACCGCGGCCACCGGCGCGTGCGGCGACGCGAAGCCCGCGGCCGGAGCCGTGATCGTCAGCGCGACGGCGGTGATGAGGCCGGCCGCCCAGCGCTGCGGGCCGCCCATACCGGGTATGTGGGCCGCGGCCCGACCTCGCAGGCGCGCGACGGTCTCGACCACGATCGACAACGCGAAGCTGGCCCAGGCCAGCCATCCGACGATCACGAGGAGCCGGATGAACAACGTCCCGGTGGCATCCTTGTGCAGCAGGTCGTCACGCAGGCTCGACCAGCTTCCGACATGACGCGGCAAGGGATCGCCACCGAGGGCGGCCAGCGCCAAGCGGCACACCGATGATCACCACAGCGAGCGTGACCGCGGCGGCCAGACCGAGCACGAATTGGCTCGAGCGCGACCGCATCGTCGGGTGGGACATGAGCACCTCCTGGCCAGCGGGCCGGGCGAGGGTTGGCTATCCGGTCAAAAGCTGGGCGGTCGCGACACCGGTCTCGGTCCACGGGCCCAGGTCGATCGCACCCAACAGCTTCGGGCTGTACACGACTTGCACGGTCACCCTCACGGCGTGACCGCCGTCGATCACCTGTGCGTCGCCGGTGACTCCGGCGTCTCGGAGATAGGCCTGCGCCGCCGCCTGGGCCGCGTCCTGATGGACGACGTCGGCCGTGCCATTGATGGCTTGCGGCAGATCGATGGCCTGACCGGCCGCCCGGGCCGCCTCGGCCGCGATGTCGTCGGCTCTCGCCAACGCGGTGAGCCGCCCGCCGCCGTCGACGGCGAGACCCACCATCAGGAACAGCGCGGCCGCGAACGTGATGACCATGAGCGTGAACGCGCCGTCGTCGTCGCGCCAGTCGCGGCGAAGGCGGCGAGCAAGGCACGCCGTCATGACCGCCCCCGGAACTGGTCGAGGTAGCTGGTGAACGTCGCGGTCAGCGTCTTCGTGCCGGGCAGCCCGGGCAATCCGACGTCATTGAGTGGTACGACGCACGTGACGGTGACCGTGACCACCGCCGTTTCGCCGATCGGCCGCTGGAACTGACTCGTGTCCGGCACTACCGTCGGCCCACGAGTGCAACTGAGATCCTGCTGGCTGAGTGCGTCATTGGCCGCGTTGCGGGCCGCGATGTCGGCCTCGGTCTGCGTACGGGAGATGGATGCGGCTCGGGCCGCATCGTGCGCCGCCGACTCGACCGCTTGGTCGGCCACCTCGATGCGCATCGAGATCACGGCGACCGCGATCAGCATGAGCAGGACCGGCGCGAGGATCGCGGCTTCCAGCGTGCTGGCCCCGCGGTCACCACGCACCCGCGCCACGACCATCGGCCGCTGACGGCGTCGGTGGAATGGTGCCGAGGTGTGTACGTTCACGGCCGGAACTCCTCCACCGGTCCACTCGCGACCTGGGTCACGTCGGTCGCCAACCCGGGCACCAGGGACAACGTCTGGCCCTTGACCGTGGCGAACACCTCGTTGCCGCGGATCTCGACCGTGACCTTGGGGTTGAGCAGGGAGTCGCCCTGCGCGGCGATGAATGCCTCGGCGCGCGCCTGTCCGACGCCGGGGGCGGCGCCGAGCACGCGTTGCGCGTTGACGGCCTGATGAGCGGCGTTCAGTGCGATCGACCGGCCGTACGACCACATGGCGATCTGCACGCACGCGAAGATCGCAAGGAACATCGCCGGCACGAGGATGGCGAATTCGAGCGTGCTCGAGCCACGATCCGTGCCGCCCAGCCGGCGCCACCAGAGCCGGCGCGACATCGCGCGGAGGCCGCCGGAAGCGCCAGTGCTCACTTGCTGCCGCTGTTGCTGCCGTTGACGATGTCGTTGTCCTTGTTCGTGACGGCCGTACGGATCGCGATGAACGCGAGTCCGGCGACCGTGACACCGAGCATCACGAGCAGCAGGTACTCGATCGTCGACGCACCACGTTCGTCTTCGCGGATGGCCTGCCAGCGCTGGACGAACAGGGTCGTGAAGATCTTGAGGTAGATGAACATGGTCTCCTCCGGGGTGTTAAGTGGCGATGCGCGATAGTGCCGGGTATCCGATGAGGACGAGGAACACCAACAGCAACATGCTGGTCGGCACGTAGAGAAGGGTCGTCGCCGTGGCCGCGCGTTGCTGCTCCTGCGTACGCAGTGCGACGCGCATCGACTGGGCGCGGCTCAGCAGCGTCTGATAGACCTGCGCTCCCTGGTCGCCGACGAGACTCATGATCTCGCCGACCTCGCCGAGATCGGGCACGCCGATCTCGACCGAGACCTGGCGCAGGCGCGTCCACGGGGCTTCATTGGCGTAGCGGGCGTCGGCCAACGCGTCGCGAATACGCTCGAAGACCCAACTCTCGCCGACCTGCGCGGCCAACTCGAGCGATTCGACGGCGCCCGCGCCGGCATACCGTACGAGCCCGACCAGGGTCAGGTAGGTGGCCACCGCCCGCCGGAACTCCTCCCGCGCCGCGTCTGCCTTCTGCCGGATGCCCGAGTCGACCAGCAGGAAGAACAGGACGGCGAGCACGAGGCCGAGAAGCGTCGGGTAATACCAGTGAATGTGGATGCCGAACTGGCCGAACACCGCGGCGGCGACGCTCGGAAAGACGAGTCCGAGCAGTGGATAGCCGAGTTTTTCCAGGGTGTAACGATCGGTCGTCATGCCGATCAGCCGCATGTCGGCGAGGGGCGGCTTCAGCCCGAGCCGGGCGGTCAGGGAGGGTTTGGCCGCCGGCGCCGCGCTGACCTGGTTCGTCGTCGGATGCAGCCGGGCCAACGCCGACTCCAGCGCCGGCGGAGCCGGCACCGTCCCGCGTACGACCAGGAACACGCCGAGCCCGATCACCGCGCCGAACACGAGGGCGAGCTGGACCAGCGTCGTCACGATGCGCCACCCTTTTTCGTCGGCACACGCAGCAGGCGCGGGATCCGGGCCGGCGTATTGAGCTTCCGCATCCACAGCAGGAGGAGCCCGCACGCGATCACGCAGCCGAGCAACACGAACTGCCCGATGAACGTGTGATACGGCGCCATGTAGGTCTTGTTGATGAGCAGCACCAGCAGTCCACCCAGGGTCAGAGCGGTGAGGATGTTGCCGGACAACCGCGCGTCGGTGCGCCCGGCGGAGATCTCCCGGCGCATCGTCAGCAACTCGGCGATCCCCTCGGTCACGCGATCGAGGACGTCGGCGAGCTTCGGCCCGCGCTCCTTCGCGTTGAGGATCAGCGCGGCGACAACCTCGTCGCTGGTCGGGTCGGCCAGCCGGTCGGCGAACCGGTGCAGCGCCTCGTCGGTGGAGATGGAGCTGGACAGCTCGCTGGCGAGCTGCCCGACTTCGGCGGCGATCGCCCCCGGCGCCTCGGTCGCGCTGACCAGGATCGCCTGGTGCAGACCGCCGCCGGCGCGTACGAGGTCGGCCAGGCGCCGGGTCCAGATCTCCACCCCCTCCAGCCGGGCGATCGAGCGCTTCTCCAGCCGACCGGCGCCGAACAGCCACGGCGCCGCGATGATCGCGATGCAGGCGACGAGACCGACCGCCGGAATTCCGGTGTATAGCCAACCGGCCGCGAGAGCGGCGACGCCACCGATCGCGTACCCGAAGCGGCGGTTCCGCTCGGCCGGCGCGAGATTCGCCCCGATCAGGCGGCGCAGGAAGTCGTCGGTGGCCGACGCTGGCCGGGCCGGACCTGTGGTGCCACGCGCGCCAAGCACGACCGCGATCACGCCACCGATGATGGCCATGACGGTGATCGCGGCGAGGACGGCGTCGCTCATCGGCCGTCCCCCATCGCGTAGGCGCCGGCCGAGTTCAGCAATACGCGCATGTCAAGACCGGCGCGTTGCAGCTCGATCGCTCGCCGCTCGCTGGGCCGTACGCCGGTCGGCACGGCGAGTCCGGTCGGACCGGGCGCGAAGATGCGCGATCGCGCGAGCTGCGTGCCCTCACCCAAACCGTGGACCTCCATGATGCTGGAGACGTAGCGCTTCGGCCGCCGGCCCGGGAACTCCTCCATGTTGACGTAGACCACGAAGTCGAGCGCGTTGCCGATCGTGAGATACGCGCCCTCGCGGCTCTTCGAGGCGCCGTAACGCAACAGCAACTCGGCCAGCCGGTCGAACACACCGTGCTCGTCGCGCGAGTGGATCGTGCACAGCGAGCCGTACGTGGTGTTCATCGCGTCGAACATGGCGACGATCTCCTCGGCGCGCACCTCGCCGACGATGATGCGGTTGGTGGACAGTCGCAGCATGTGCGGGAAGAGATCGTCGATGGTGAGCTGACCCTCTGGTCGACCGTCGATGCCCTTCTCGCCGAAGCCCTCGCGCTCTTCGAAACACACCGCCCACGGGTGCCGACCGGTGCTGTCCAGTCCAAGTTCGCCGACGGTCTCCATCACGGCGAACCATTCCTCGCGCGGAATCTCATCGGCGATCGCGCGGAGGAGCGTCGTCTTCCCGGAGTTCGCCCGGCCGGCGATCATGATGTTCATGTGCGCCGCGATGGCTGACTCGAGGAACGCCTTGACGGTCGGGGTGATGGCCTCCATCCGCACCATGTCGTCGAGCGACACGTCTTTGATGCGGTGGCGCCGGATGACGACGACCGGCCGCGACGTGACCATGTAAATCACCGTGAGGCGGGCGCCGTCGGGCAGCCGCAGATGCAGGATCGGCTTTGCGCTCGACAGCGAACGCTCGGTCTTGCCGCCGCGTTCGGCCAACCGCTGCAACAGGCTGATGAGTTCCTCGTCGCTCGCCGCCGCGGTGAACGTCGTCTCGTCGATGACACCGTTGGCGTACACGACGCGGACGCGGGTGCCGAGCACCATGATGTTCTCGACATCGGGGTCGTCGATCAGTGGCTGCAACCGGCCGAGGCCGGTGAGGTAGGCGTTCACCGCTTCGCTGAGCGCGCGCTCGTAACCGGACCAGGTCACCGAGCCGGTCTCGCCGGACCGTACGCGCGTGTCGACGTTGCGCCGAACGACGGCGTCGGTCAGCTCCCGGGTGATCGCCCGACGATGGTCATTGGTTACCGATGTCTCGCCGCGCAGCGCCTCGATGACGAGCCGGCTCACTTCGGCCTGGAGGACGCTGACGAGGTCGTAGTCGATCTGGATCGCCGGGTCCGGTGACGCTGGCGGCAGACCGGGCGGGATCGGCAGACCGGGCGGGATCGTTGGAGCGATCGGCGAAAAGTCGATGCGCAGGCTCGGTCGGCCCGCCGGCGCGCCATTCGCCGCCGCGCCAGCGACCCGGTTGACATGATCGCCGTTGACATGATCGCCGTTGACATGGCCGCCGTTGTGGGGATGGCCGTTGGCATGCCCATTCGCCGTCTCGTGAGTCCCCATGCCAGAGCGCAATTCAGCCACGCCGGTGCGACCGGGATCGGCCGTCCGCAGGTGCGTCTGCTCCCACCGACGCTGCGCGTCCTGATCGGCGCCGTAGACGCGCGGCGCGAGCGGATCGTCCGGGTCGGCCGCGACCCGCAGCGCGAGTGGTCGGTCGTCGTCACGCCCCACACGCTGACTGCGATGCTCGGATGCTTCCGCCGGGGATTGTTGCCGATCGGCCGGGCCAGCAGGCAGCTCCGGGGCGGGCACGACCCGCGGATCTACCATCGCGACGGCGACGCGGTCCGGGTCACCCGCCGCGACGCCGGCCGGCGATCCGCGGAGCGGGATCGATGTCTCCGCCGGTGGTGGCGCGTGGCGCGACGTCACGTGCCCGGGCGGGCTGAACGTCACACCACCGCTCGTCGATGGCGGCTCGGCTTCGAGCGCGGCGGCTGACGACCTTGCCGAGGGTGACGACCCTGCAGCGGTCGCATCGGAAGCCCCCGCACCGAAGGTCGCGACGCCGAACGGCGCGGGCGATGCGAATGCCGATCGTGGCGGTGCCGCGACCCTTGGTGGCCCGGAGATCGGCTGGTGCGGCGGCGCGTCGGCCATTGCGGCGGGCGCGGTCGAGCCCTCGAGGCTCTCGACGGGCTCGGCCCGTGGGACCGGGCCGGGTGCGCTCGACACCGGGACGATCGGCGCGGCCACCGTCGCGGTATCGGTCAACGCCAGTTGGTACGGCCGGCCGATCGCGGCGGTGTAGTCCCGACGCGACGACATTTCGGCCCCATCGGCGATGGATGGCGTCTTCCCGCGTTGCTCGGGGATGTCGCCGCCTTCGACCGGGCGCGCATCCAGCGGGCGCGCATCCGGCAGGCCCGCGTCGACCGGCACCAGTCGACGGGCGCGCGTCGACGGCACAGGTCGACCGGGCGCGCGTCAAACGGGCTCGGGTCGACCGCGGACTGAGCGATGCCGGCGCGAGGGGCGAACATCGACACCGGTTCCGGCTCGGGCTGCAGGTGACGGCCCCCGGAGCGCTGACCGCCGGCCGCGTCCGCTTCGAGCGCGGTCTCCCGACCGCTCGCCGGTGGGTGGTCGCTGTTGGCTGCGTAGGCTGGTTGGGCCGGTGAGCCGAAGTAGCCCGCGTGTCCGGCAAACCGGTCCGGAGTCGGGCCGTCGGGCTCGTCCGGTCGGGTGCCGAGCCCATCGTCGGGGAGATCCGGCGGGAACGCCACCGATCCCACCGGAACGATCGGGTACTCGGCCGTGGCCGAGCCGCCGGCGTGATGGTTCAGCGGGGGCGGTGCCCACGGCGACTCGTACGCCTGCTCGTCGGTCATCGGCGCACCACCCCCGGCGGAACGTCGGCCTGGGTCGGCGGTGCCGCACCGGCGACCGGATATCCGCCGTACGTCCCGGCGGGATACGTCACGCCGGGATATGTGACGTCGGGATAGGTGACGATCGGCGACGGCGGGCTGCTGAGGCGTTGCCGACTGCGCCTCGGCGGTCGCGTGTTGTGCGCGCGTGAGCTGCGCGGCCAGCGATTCGGCCGTCTTGCGGGCGGACCGCATCAGCGGCGAGTTGTCCACGACCTTGCCGATTCCGTCGCTGAGCGCCGCGGCTTCCTTCTCACGCCACGGAACCGTCGCGACCACCGGCGCGCCGAGCGCGCGACCGAGATCCGAGGTGCGGTATTCGCCACCCTCGATCACGACCAATCCGACCCGATCCGGGTCGCCCCCACCCGCGGCGAGTTCGCGTCGGAGCGTGGCGACGACCGGCGCGGTGCTCGATGCCGAGCGCAGTGACGATCGCACCGCGAGCAACACCAGATCCGCCGAGGCCATCACGGTCAACGGCGGGTACGTGCTGATCAAGCGACCGCAGTCGACGATCACGTCGAGCGGCTCGCGTTCCGGCCGGTCGGCGACGTGCTGCCAGGACGATCGTTGGCCGAGCGCCACGAAGAAGTCCGCCAGGCGCGGCCAGGACGGCGCGACGCCGGCCGATTCCACCGGATCGGTCACGCCGGGCAGGAGGAGGCGGGTGATCGGCGGCGTATTCGATGCCGGCTTCTCCGGCGTGAGGTCGATGACCTGTGCACCGAGCTCCGCGTCGAGCGAGTCGCGTCGGGCGGCCACGGCGAGGTAGGCGAGGCCGCGGTCGCCGCTCAACTCGGCCCGTACGTAGCCGGCCATGACGTCGCCGCCGGCCGGGTCGGCTTCGACCAGAAGCACTGACCGGGGCCAGGTCAACGCGAGCGCGAGACACGTCGTCGTCACACCGGGCGAGCCCTTGGCCGACGCCATCGCGATGATCGCCAAGATCAGCTCCCCGGCACCAGCACGGCGACGATCCGGCCCGCGTTGCCCATCGTCGCGATGGGCGACACATTGCTCGCATCGACGATGACGTCCACGACCTGCGTTCCATCGTCTGCTGCCTTCGCGACATCGAGCACGGTCGCCGGCCAGGTCGGCGCCGAGTTCGGATCCACGTTGGTGGCCGACGGGTCCGGCGTCTCGATCAGCGTGACCTTCTCGCCCGGCCGTAGCGTGCGACTCGGTCGCTGGTTCGGCTTGAGCTGCAGACCGACCAGAGCCTGCCCGTTGGCCGGCGAGCCGGCGTCGGTGAGTTCGTCTGGCGTCAGCAACGTACCCGGGACAAGCTGCACCTTCGCGTGCTTGCCGATGACCTCGCGCGCCTCGTCGGCTGGAATCGGGTTGAGGCCCGCCGCCGAAGTGATCTTCACGACTTGCAGGTCGTCAGCGGTGATCGACGCACCGATGGGCACCGGCTTGAACACCGCGATGTACGGATGCGTCCCGGCCGCCGCCACCCCGACGAATCGCCAGGCGCCCAGCGCGCCGAGCACAACGAGGATCACTCCGATGCTGACCATGGCCGGACTCCGGCGGCGCGGATTGCCGCGCCGGGGTGTGAAGAAGCCAGGCGAGGGGGGCGAGCCGCCCGGAGCGCTCTTCGTCGCTGTCATCGCCACGTGACCACCGCCTGACATTCATCGCCGACATGACCGTCGTTGGCCCAGCCGCCATCCACGGCGATGGGCCGTTTGCTCCGCCACTGATTGATGCGACCGGCGAGGTCGGCGCCGGCCCGAGGCGCGGACGCGGTCTCACGGTGGACCGTCACGCTGCGACGCCGCATCAGCGCCTCCCCGTTTCGTGCGGCGACTTCGCGCGGACCGCCCTGGTCGACACGCCCGGTCGGCGCTCCCCCGGCCACCCGATCGGCGGCTGACCGGCGGGACCGGTCGGCGGTCGCACCGGCATCGTGTCGGCGATCAAGTGACGTCTGTGCATATGACTTGGGCAGCATAGTTCGGGCCGCGGGCCGCGTGTCAATCGATTCCGACACTTGTTCATCCACTGTGATGTGTGCTCCGATCGCAGCAGCGGAGGATCCGGCGCTAATCACCTTCAATGGTCTTCGCGCTACTACTTGTCGTTGCAGTCCGTTGTGGACGGTCGCGGGCGCTGGCGTGGGTGGCCAATCGCCGCATTCGGCCGAACGTGGCCCTCGAATGGGTGACCGGGAGATCGGGGGTGCTATTTCCGGTGATGCCGGTTCCGGTGACGCCCACTGTAGACATCGCGCCGATCGGGCGGGGGGCGCTGACCGGTTCCCGCGGCGCCGCCACCCAGGTCGGTTGCAGGCCGACAGCGATCGGTACGGTCGGGAATCCGGCCGTTGGTCGGTCCGCCCACCGCGGCGCGTCGGATTCGGAAGCCACGATCCCGCCAACGTCCGCTCCGGGACTGAGGTCGCCGTCGTCGTCGGCCGTGGTCGCGGTCTCGGAGGCCTCCGCGGCCTTGCTGTCTTCGCGCCCGGCCGCCGCATTCCCGGCGGTCTCCGCGAGCGCAGCGTCGGCGTGCGAATCGACCGATGGTACGACTGGTGGTTCGTCGATGGGCTCGTCTTCGATTTCGGCCGGAGCGGACACCGCAGCCGCGGGCACCCCAGCCACCGGCGGTGGCACCTCAGCCGCCGGGATGGCCACCTCGGTCGGAGGCACGCGCAACTCCGCCGGCGCGGACGGACGAGCCGTCGGAATGGCCACCCCGAGAGTGGCAAGGAGTCCGGCCGACGGAATCGCCGGTCGATCGGTGATGGCCGGTGGCGTCTCCGTCGGGTCGGCCGTCTCGTCGGATGGGCGGGCGACGACCTCGTCACCGTCACCGGCGAAGAGGTCGCCGAACAGGTCCACGGTGGAGCGAGGCGCCGCGTTGGGTCGGCCGCAGATATGGTCCGCGACCGTGTCGGTGGACTCGAACCCGACCACGTCCGGCGGGCGGCACTCCCGTGTCAGGACGGCAAGCCTGTCCCGCATCCGCATTCCGAGCGGATCGTCGGCGCCGTACGTGCTGCGAACAAGCTCGCCGGTGCGGTGCAGAATCTGGCGACCGGTCAGACACTCCCCCGCCGAATGCAACGTGACCGCGAGATCGCCATGGGCGGCCAGCGTCCGGCGATCGGTGGCGCCGAAACGCGCGACCAGCTGCCGCGCGAGATCGCGTCCTACTATCGCCGCTGCGACCGGATCGCCCGTAACACGAAGCAAAGCTGCATGTGTCGCCGCCGCCCGCAGTCGCAGATCGGAGCCTGGCTGGGCCGACTGGCACACCGTTCGGTAGGCCGAGGCCGAGTAGACGAGTCCCTCGCTCGCACAGCCCGTGGCGGCCAGGACGCGTGCGTACAGACTCGCCGCCTCGGCGACGTCGAGCGGGACTTGCGCATCGGGCGGGACCTGCACGCCGGGCGGGACCTCCACCTCGGGCGGGACGTCCGCGGCCGCGAACGCGGACGCAGCACCGAGAACGGCGCTCAACGCCGCTCGGGCCGCGGCGAGATCGCCGTCGCGAGCCGCGATCGCCGCGGCGTTTGTCGCCACTGCGATTGCCGATCCGTCGCGCATGAGGCCAATGTAGACGTCCGTACAGCAGCGCATCAGGGGCTGTGGATAACCTCAAGATCACCTCGCGCGTCTAGCGCGGACCGCACCAGTTGTACGGAACTTGGCCGGTCCAAGACTGGGACGCCGGCGATGTTCCGTACATTTGTGACCGTGACCGATGCCAAGCTCGCGGCGGCCGAGCAGGCCTACCTCGACGCCCGTGATCGGCACGACCACGCGGTCATCGCCGCGGCCCGCGGCGACATCAGGCCGAGCATCCGCGAGGATGCCGCGGTCGCGGCGGCCAGGGCGCGCACGGCGCTGGCCGCCGTCATCCCCGACCCGACCTGGCCGGCGGACGACCTGCGTGCTCATCGGGTCATGGCGGAGTGGGCCGTCCGGGCGCCGCAGGACGACGGGCACCACCGCCGCTACGACGCCAACGAAAGTTGGGCGGTCACCGCCGATCGGGGCTTCGCGGCGCTGTCCGCCCGCATCGATGACGAATACGCACGAGCGCAGGGCGCGGTGGACATCGGCGACGGCACGGTCACGCGTCTCGGCGTGCTCGACCGTCTGGGCGTCGAGCCGAATCCGGACCGCCGCCGCCGGCTGTTCTACGCGCTCGAACCGGTATGGCAGACGATCGACGCCGACGGTGGCGTCGCGAGTCCGTACCAACGAATGTTGCCGCTCAGCGCGGACCGCTGGGCGCGGGACGGATCGCCGGTGGATCGCGGCGCCGCGGCGCTGGGTCTGACCGGTGCCGAGGTCGAGGCGCACCTCATCGCGATCCTGGAAACGTGGCGCGACGCCGTCGGCGCCGGGAACGCTCGCGTGGAGCCGTGGGACTGGTGGTACGCGACCGGTGCGGCTTCGCGCGCGCTGCGCGCCGCCGCCCCCATCGGCCGAATCCGCGAGCTGAGCAACGCCTACCACGCTGCGCTCGGCGCCGACCCGTTCGCGCTCGGCGTCGGCTTCGACCTGTTCCCGCGGGTCGATCGGCCGCTCGTTCCGGTCGCCTATACGGAGTTCGGCAGTCGCCCCCGCGTCCTGCCCGACGGCCGGCGCAGGCCCGCGCTGGCCTGGGTGATGGCCACATACACGAGCGGCGGTCTGGGCGAGCTGACCGAGCTCATGCACGAGTCCGGCCACGCGATCCACCTCGCGGCGATCGACACGCGGCCGGCCTTTGCGGACTGGCCGGATGGCGACGCGTTTACCGAGGCGCTGGCCGAACTGACCGCGCTCGACACGGCTGAGCCGTCGTGGCAGCGGCATTGGCTCGGCATGTCCGTGCCGGAGTCGGCGTCACTTCGCGGCCGCTATGCCGATGTCATGTTGGACGTGTGCTGGGCGTTGCTCGAGATCCGGCTGCACACGGATCCGGAGCAGGATCCGAACGACATGTGGGCCGATCTGACATCGACCTACCTCGGCATCGAGCGCCGTCCCGAGGTGTCCTGGTGGGCGATGCGAGGCCAGCTCGTCCAGGAGCCTGGGTACATGGTCAACTACGCCCTCGCGGCGATTATCGCTGCCGACCTCCGCGCGGCGATCCGCGCCGCGCGGGGTGACTGGTCGACCGGGGATCCTGGTTGGTACGAGTGGGTCTCGGCGCGCATCTACCGGTGGGGACTGGAACGGTCCGGTCGCGACGTGCTTGTCGACGTATTGGGCCGAGCGCCGACGGCCGACGCGCTCGCCACCGAAATCGGACGGGGCCGCGCGCACTGACGTTGCGGTCGGGTGGATCGCGCCCTGGACCGGCCGCGGGCGCGTCATATTGACACACATCAGCGCCCGGCAGCCATTGACATCGCCAAATGTGACGCGTTAGCGTGCGCCCGAACACTTAGGAAACTTTCTTTTTAGTGGTGCCGCACTCGTCCATGTCGTGTCTGGTCCCGGAGGTCCACATGTCTTCCCATCGCCAGTCCCATCGCCGATCACGTGGCCGTTTCTGGTCCGTGGCCGCGGCCGCGCTTCTCACCGCGGCGGTGCTCGTCCCGGCGACGGCCGCCTCGGCGGCCAACCTGCTCACCAACGGTGACTTCGAAGCCGGCAGCCTCGCCGGCTGGTCGTGCTCGTTGGGCACCGTCGTCACGAGCCCGGTGCACGCCGGTACGCACGCTTTGCAGGGCGCTGCGAGCGCCTCCGACGACGCTCAATGCACGCAGAACGTATCTGTCGTGTCCGGCTCGCAGTACACGTTGTCGGCGTGGGTACAGGGCAACTACGTGTTCCTCGGCGTCACCGGCGGCGTGTCGACCTGGACGCCGGGGGCGGCCGGGTGGTCGCTGCTGTCCACCACGTTCACCGCATCGTCGGCGTCCGCACAGATCTACCTGCACGGTTGGTACGCCCAGGGCACGTACTTCGCCGACGACGTGACACTGACCGGACCGGGTGGGACCGTGACCGCACCGGCGGCGCCGACCGGGCTGACCGTCACCGGTACGACGACGACGAGCGTGTCGCTGTCGTGGACGGGCTCGGCCGGAGCGACCGGATACAACGTCTACCGCGGCACCACGATGGTCACGTCGGTCGCCGGCACCTCGGCAACGGTCACCGGTCTGACCGCCGGCACGCAGTACACGTTCAACGTCACGGCCACGAACACGGCCGGCGAGTCCGCGCATTCGGCCAACGTCACCGCGACCACAGCGAGCGGGAGCCCGACCGTACCGGCCGCACCGTCCGGCTTGGCCGTCACCGCGACGACGAGCACATCGGTGTCGCTGTCGTGGAACGCGTCGTCGGGGGCGACCGGTTACAACGTTTACCGCGGCACGACTAAGGCGGCATCGGTCACCGGTACGTCCGCGACGATCACCGGGCTGTCGCCGAGCACGCAGTACACGTTCAACGTGACCGCGACGAACACGGCCGGCGAGTCAGCGCATTCGGCCAACGTCACTGCGACCACGCCGGCGTCCGGAGGCGGCGGCACCGGTTCGGCCAAGGTCTGGCCCTACATCGACATCACTATGTCGTCGCCGACACTCGTCCAGGTGGCCCAGGCGACCGGGCAGAAGTTCTTCACACTCGCGTTCGTGCTCGGATCATCGGCCGGCTGCGTGCCATCGTGGGGCGGCACGATCGCCCTGAACGACTCGCGGATCGCCGGCGAGATCTCGGCGCTGCGAGCGATCGGCGGCGATGTCGCCGTGTCGTTCGGCGGGGCCGCGGGGCCGTACCTGTCGTCGGTCTGCGGGACGCAGGCCCAGCAGGCCTCCGCGTACGAACAGGTCATCGACGCGTTCAACATCAAGCACATCGACTTCGACGTCGAGGCCAGCATCCCGATCGACACGATGAACAAGGCGATCGCCCAGGTGCAGCGTGACCGGCCGGGTACCGTCGTGAGTTACACGCTCGAGGTCGTGGCGGACGACTTCGGCCTGGTCGGCTCGATCGGCACGGACGTCCTGACCAATGCCGTCGCCAACGGCGTGAACGTCGGCATCGTCAATCCGATGACGATGGACTACGGCTCGACCAAGGAGTGGGGCGACTCGGTCATCGCCGCCGCGCAGACCGTCGAAACGCAGATGGCGCAGATCTGGCCGACCAGGACCACGGCCCAGCTGTACGCGATGCTGGGCGTCACGCCGATGATCGGCCGGAACGACACCGGGCCGATATTCTCGATCGCCGACGCGCAGAAGCTTGTGACGTGGGCCAACCAGAATCACGTGGGGCTGCTCGCATTCTGGTCGGTCGGCCGGGACAACGGGGGCTGTCCGGGTGGTGGCGTCTCCCCAACCTGCAGTTCGATATCGCAGTCGACGTTCCAGTTCACCAGCATCTTTGCTGGCTACACCGGTTAGGCCGACAGCACAGCGTGTATCGATGACACCACGACGGCGGCCAACCCCCGGGCCGCCGTCGTGGCACGCCGCGGCTCAGACGGGCGGGCTGAGCCACTCTGTCGTCGCGACACCGTCGGCGATCCGCCGTGATAGAGCGTCATATTCGGCATCGGTCAAGACACTTCGCTGCCGGAGCGTACGGAGCATCTCGCGGACGTGCGTCGGACTATCCGCCTGTACGTCGGCCAGCGTGCGCTCGAGGAGCACGCCGATCCGCCGTTCGATGGTCGCCACCAACCTCGCCGCGTCCTGCTGATACCGGCGGTCGAACGCGAACTCCACCGCCGGTTGACCGAACGCCGGCGTCAACTCGACCCGGATGACGGCCCGCCGAAACCACGAGTGCTTGAGCTGTACGCCAGTCACAAGAGCGAGCGGGATGCGCATCTCGGTGTCCGACGCGAAGAGCCCACTCAGAGCGCCGGATCGCACGACGATCGTGTCGCCGTTTACGTCCACGGCCGCCTCCGGGCATGACACGTGCATCGCGGTGAGCATGGCGTCACGGTAGGGACACTGCGGCCGCCTGGCCAGTCGCCGCGCTGGGCCCGGTGCCCGAAACGTGAGCTGTCACTATCCCGACCGATTGGTAACCGTAGGCGGACGGCGGCGATCGGGCCGTGGCCCTACGATGACCGTCAAACCGCGCGTAGCCGGAGGCACACTTGTCTGACGCCGGAATCGTTGAGCCGAATGGACTCGCGCCGACGAGCCGGTCATCGCCGGCACGCGCCAAGCGCCGGCGGCTGTGGATTATTGGCTCGGCCGCTGGAGTGGTAGCGCTTGTCACTGCGCTTGTCGTGATCGTCACTCGGCCGCACCCGTTTACCGCCGCCGATGCGCGGCGGGCCGGCGTTCCGGTCATGGTCGGAGCGACACTGTTCCTGCCGAACGGGAGAACCGAGTCGTTCCCGCTCGGGGCGGGGGATGAATATGGCCAGCTGGCCGAGGTGCCTGAGGGATTGCTTGCGTTCATCCTTCACAATGGGCCCGACGCAGCGGGACCGAGCAACGAGCTTAGGTTGATCTACCCGGACGGCTCCTACGAAGAGGTCGCCACGTCGTTGGACAACGAATACCACGTCACGTCCGACGGTCGAACGGTCGTCATCAGGTCAAGTGATGCGCACGGAAACCTCGCACTCCGATCGATCGACATCGCCACCGATCGGCAACTACACGCGATCGGCGACAGCAACCAATACGTCGTCGGGCTCAACGGCGACTGGGCCCTGATCACCAACATGGGCAACGGCGTGGACTGGCAGCCGAGCGAACTGTGGAACGCCCGCACCGGCGCCGTCGTGCCGTTCGCAAGCTATCTCGGCGTCGCCGCGTGGGGCGTCACGCCAAGTGGCGACGTGCTCCGGGGCATTGACCTCGACGCGTCGGTACGGCCGGATGCTACGGCAAACGCCTGCTACGACCTCGTCGCGCCGATCGGCACGGCGACGTCGGCAACTCTGCCCACGACGCCGACCGGCTATTGCGGAACGCTCAACGTTACGGAGGGCATGATGTCGCCCGAAGGGACGTGGGCGGTTCTGCTGGTGGACAACCCGCAGAGCGGAGGCAACGACTTCGTCGCCCTACGAACCGCCGACCTACACGCGGGGCGGTGGTCGCCGGCCATCGTCGTCCAGGTTGGCGCCCTTTCCAAGCCGCTGTTCTGGGATTCGCCGACGAGCTTCATCGCGCCGTACGCCGACGACGCAGATCACGACGGCTACGAGCGCTGCTCGGTCGACGGCACGTGCCACGATCTCGGCATACCCGGCACGGCACTGATCGCCGGCGTGTACCACCCCTAGTCGTTCGCCCGATGGGGTATCGGTGGATGTGACCCTGCGGTAACTTGGCCCGCAACCAGGTCCCGGCAGCGCCGCTCGGAGGCATCCCATGTACGACTACGTCATCGTCGGAGCGGGATCGGCCGGGTGCGTGCTCGCCAACCGCTTGTCCGCCGACCCGAACGTCACGGTCGCGTTGATCGAGGCGGGCGGCCGCGACCGAAAACGGGAGATCCAGATCCCGGCCGCCTTCAGCAAGCTGTTCAAGACGCCGCTCGACTGGGCGTTCGAGACGCAGCCGCAGAAGTTCCTCGACGATCGCGAGCTGTTCTGGCCCCGGGGGAAGATGCTCGGCGGGTCGTCGTCGCTCAACGCAATGATGTGGGTACGGGGACATCGAGCCGACTACGACGGATGGAACCTGCCCGGCTGGTCGTACGACGAGGTGTTGCCGTACTTCCACCGGATCGAGCACCGAGTCGGCACCAACCACGACAATACGTACGGCACCGAGGGTCCGATGTGGATCGAGGAGCTGCGCGATCCGAATCCGCTCACGGCGGCATTCCTCGCCGCCTGCGGCGAGACCGGTCTGCGGCGCAATCCGGAGCTGAACGAGGCCGACAACGCCGGCTTCGCACCGACGCCGGTCACCATGCATCGCGGCCGGCGCTGGAGTGCCGCCGACGCCTACCTGCATCCCGTACGTAAGCGGACGAACCTCACCGTGATCACCGGCGGCCTGGTCGAGCGCGTGATGATGGCGGACGATGCTGATGGCCCGGTCGCACGTGGCGTCGTCTATCGCGGCGAGAGCGGCGACACGGTCGAGGTGGCGGCGCGGCGCGAGGTCGTGTTGGCGGCCGGCGCGATCGGATCGCCGCACCTGTTGATGCTGTCCGGGATCGGTGACCCGGACCGGCTCGCCGCGGCCGGCGTGCCGGTCGCCGTACGCAGTCTGGAGGTGGGCCGGAACTTGCAGGACCACCTGGCCAGCGGTTGGATCGTGCACACGCCGACGGCCGTCACGATGGTCGATGCGGAGAAGCTCGGCCAGGTCGTCAAGTATCTGGCCCGGCGCAAGGGGATGCTCTCGTCGAACGTCGCCGAAGCGGTCGCGATGGTGCACACCGAGGACGGTCTGGCCGCACCGGACATCGAGATCCTGTTCGCGCCGGTGCCGTTCCTCGACCACGGCTTCACCGAGCCACCGGGGCACGGCTTCACGGTCGCGTCGATCCTGCTGCAGCCACGCAGCGTCGGCGAGATCACGCTGACGAGCCCCGATCCGGCGGTCGCGCCGCACATCGACCCGCACTACCTGTCCGATGACGCTGACCTGCGTTGCGTCCTGGCCGGGTTGACGTTCGCGCGTAACATCATGGCCGCCCCGTCGCTCGCCCGGCATGTCGGCGCGCCGATGCGACCAGACCGTTGGCCCGCCGACGATGCGGACCTGGAGACCTTCGTGCGAACGTATTCCGAGACGCTCTACCACCCGGTCGGCACGTGCCGCATGGGCTCGGACGAGTCGTCCGTCGTCGACACCGAGTTGCGCGTGCGCGGTGTGGCCGGGCTTCGCGTGGCGGACGCGTCCGTCATGCCGCGCATCAACCGCGGACACACCAACGCTCCGACCCTCATGATCGCCGAGCGCGCGGCCGAGCTGATCGCGGCCGGAGCCGCCAGACCGACGACGAACGCGGCGACGTGAGCTCGCGCCGCGCCGCGCCCGATGTCGCGCTCCCCGAGGAGTTGCGCACCGACGCGTCCACACGGAACTATCCGACGCCGAGTCCGGCCGCGGTGCGGTCGCCATTGCACCGCCGCGCGGTCGAGGTTCGTGGCACGACGACAGCGATGCGGCGCCTGACGCGCGGCTCGACCGGCACGGCGGCCGGGCTACTCGTCGCGATCGCGCTGTTCGTGGTCGCCTTGGTGTCCGATGTGGACAGTTCGACCCGAACGTCCCTGACGGTTGTCGGCGTCCTCGTCGCGCTGCTCGCCGGGCCGACGCTGGCCGCGACGATTCGGGCCTGGCGCTACGTCGTCACGCGTCCGTGGCAATACGTCGAGGGCCACCCGTACGTTTCGAAGATGGCTGCTCGCGTCGATTTGCGTGACCACGACGCAGATCGCGACGCCGAGGTGATGTACTTCGCCGCCTCGGCGAATCAGCGCCAACGGGCGGCGTTGCGCACCGGCCCGGCCAAGACAGACCGGTCGGGAGCGGCTTCGACCACGCGGAAGCAAGAGCGCGATGCGAAGCAGCGCGCGGCCGCGGACGCATCCGGCCAGGCGCTGCCGGCGCAGCTCCAACGGCGCGCTCGGCGCCAGAACGTATCCGGGTTACCTCCGATGTCCGGCGACGGCGGCAAGTAGCCCGTACCGACTCTCGGACGGCACCCACCGGTGGTGCTCAGGCGGAAACGGTCTGTGCCTGTGCGTCGACGTCGACGTTCGGGTGCGGCCGAGGGCCGGTGGGCGGGACTTCGCCGAGTCCGTACCGGTCGCGCAGGTCGGCCAGCACGACTTGATAGGTCATGCCGTCGACGTAGTTGGCGTGCCGCCGCGAAGCGAGATAGGTCTTCCCGCCGCGGAGCTCGGGCTGGTCGGTCGACTTGCGCGCCCGCCACGACGACCAGACTTCGCCGCCCAGTTCGCGCGCCGTCGCGTCGAGGACGATGAGCTGGGCCATTTCTTCGAACCGTTGGTACGCCGCGTCGGCGAACTCGATGAAACCGAGCACCGCCAGCCCGTCGTGATCGCGGCTGAAGATGTTGAGATACAGCTCCGGCCGGCCGTCGCGCCACGGCAGCAAGCCATCGTCGAGGAACGGGAGCCGGTAGTCGTAGCCCGTGGCGAAGATGACCGCGTCGATGGGTTCGGTCGCACCGTCGGTGAACACGACGGAGTCCTCGGTGAATCGGGCGACGTCGGGCCGCGCGATGACGTCGCCGTGGCCGAGATGGTGCAGGATCTGCGTGTTCATGATCGGGTGACTCGCGAGCAGCTCGTGGTCCGGCGCCGGCAGGCCGTAGCGGGTCAGGTCACCGACCAGCTGGTCGAGGAATCTTGTCTGGTCGGTCGGAAGGCTCATGCCGGCCGGCGGTGGCAGAACACCGGCGAGCAGCGCATCGGTTGGTACGCCGCCGATATGCTTCGGAATGTAGCGGTAGCCGCGGCGTACGGACAGGTACGCCTGCGACGCGAACACCGCGGCATCACACGCGATGTCGACGCCGGAGTTGCCGCCGCCGACGACCAGCACCCGCCGGCCGCGGAACTCCTCCGGATCGCGGTACGCGGACGAGTGGCGGATCTCGCCCTGGAAACGGTCCATGCCTTCGTACGCCGGGACGTTCGGGTGCCAGTTCACGCCGGGCGCGGCAATGATTCCGGCGTACCGCCGCGTTTCGCCGGTGGACAGGGTGACGTCCCACGATTCGGCCGGACCCGATGACTCGACGGGGACCGCGGTGGTGACGGCGGTATTCAACGTCACCAGATCGGTCAACCCCTCGGCGTCGGCGAAGGCGTGGATGTAGTCGCGGATCTGCCGCCACGACGGGTAATCCGGATAGTCGGCCGGCATCGGATAGCCGACGAATCCGGAGGTGTGCCGCGACGAGATGAAGTGCGCGGAGTCGTACATTGGGCTGCCGGGCGCGTCCGCGTTCCAGATGCCGCCGACCGCTTCGCCTCGCTCGTACCAGTCAAAGGGAATGCCCTCGGCCCGCATTGCACGCGCGGCGATCAGACCGGCCGGGCCGGCGCCGATGAGGCAGTAGCGCCGCGGCCATGCCGCTGGCCGGCCGAGCGTCCGCGGGCGCGCGCGCAGCGTGGACAGCGCGATCTGGCCGTAGATGGCCGGCCGCTTCGCCCGGATCCACAGCCCCGCGACCACGCCGGCCACCAACACGGCACCGAGCAGCCACGGCAGGTTGTCGATGACCGGGTTGCGTGTGTTGACCAGTGTCGGAAAGTAGGCCGTGGCGAGCACGAACGCCGTGAGCAGGCTGATCGCGCCGATCGACGGGAATACCAGGGTGCGCCACCATTGACGTTCACCGCGGCGACGGAAGAACGCGACCACCGAGATCGCCGCCAGCACCTGCAGCAGCACGACACCCAGCGTGGACAGGCCGACCATACTGGTCGCGAGCGTCTGGTACGGGTCGAGTCGGGCGACCGCGAACACGCCGATGACGACGACGGTGACCGCGGTGACGGTGAGGCTGCCGGCATGCGGCGACCGGAAGTGGCCGTGGTAAGCGCCGAGTCCCTTGGGCAGCACCCGTTCCCGGCCCAGCGCGAAGAGGTATCGGCTCGCCGCGTTGTGCACGGCGAGCATCCCGGCGAGCACGCTGGTGCACAACAGCACGCCCATGATGTCCATGACCGTGGTGCCGACGTAGGTCTGCGCCTCGTTGAACAACAGGTTCCCGAGATCGTCGCCGAGCCCGGCGGCAACCGCGTGCGTCCGGTCGACACCGATCGCGCCAACCGTGAACCACGTGGTGAGGAAGTAGAAGACACCGACGCTGATCACCGCGATGTACGTCGCCCGCGGGATGCTGCGCACCGGGTTGGCCGTCTCCTCGCCGTAGAGCGCGGCCGACTCGAAGCCGACGAAGCTCGTGAACGCGAACATCAGCGCGATGCCGATCGAGCCGGAGAAGACGTTGTGCGGAGACAACGCGGCGACTGGCAGCGCCTGGCCGCCCTTGTGCCCCAGCACGCCAAGGTCGAAGACGATCAGGATGGCGAACTCGAGCACCATGAGCACGCCCAGAACCCGCGCCGACAGGTCGGCCGAGCGGTAACCCATGATCGCGACGAACACGATGGCGATCGCGGACGGGATCTCCCACGCCACGTCGACGCCGACGTCACCGAGCACGATCGCCACGAAGTAGCCGAACGCGCCGCACAGCCCGACGGTCAGCGCCGTGTACGACAGCACGGCGAGATAGGCCGCTCCGACACCGGCCGGTTTGCCGATCCCCCGAGCCACGTACGTGTAGAAGGCGCCGGTGTTGACCACGCGCCGGCTCATCGCCGCATATCCGACGCAGAAGCAGAGCAGGGCCGCGGTCGCGATGACGTACGTCGCCGGCAATCCCGGACCGTTTCCGTAGAGCAGGGCGAGTGGCGTGTTGCCGACCATTGCCGCCATCGGCGCCGCGGCCGCGATGATCACGAAGACCACCCGCGACGTGGTGAGTTTCCGCGGCCCGGTCGATCCGCCCGTGGATCGACCGCCGGCGGGCGCCGCCGCCGTCGATTCTGCCGCCATGCGCCCGCTCCGCCCGCCGTCAATCCACCTGCACGATCCGCCGACCCTACCGGCCGGTACGGCCGCGGGCAGCATGGAACACGGGCGAGCCTCGGGTCAAGAGGCGGCGGAAGCGCCGAATCGATCGACCAGCAGATCCATGCCCGGACCGTCCAGCCGGTCCAGTCGGGCCGCGCGCCCGGTCAGCGCCAGCAGGATCGGCTCGATCGGACCCTCGACCAAAAGGCCCCCGCCTCGCGACCACACCACGTCACGAGCAACGAGTCGGATGCCGCGCATGCGCTTGCGGGCGCCGAAGAAGCGTGTCTCCCACACCCGCGAGGCGGCGACCGCGGCGTCGTTGATCGGCATGGCCAGCACCCGGCGCAGCGGAATCACGATGTCCTGGCCGTGGACCAGGACGTCGATCAACGGTTCGAGATGGGAGGTGAACGGCCGGCGATGGTCCGAATCCGCTGCCGAGCGCAGCTCGCCGACGAGAGTCGATGTCCGCTCCGCGCCCTTGCGTTGCGCGGTCTCGCGGATCACCCGGTCGACGTCGCCGCGGGCCCGAGCGAGGTCGACGACCATCCCACCAACGGTGCTCTCCGGGGCGAGGACCAGATGCCCGACCACATCGCGCACGCGCCAGCCCGGGCAAAGGCTCGGGTGCTCCCACTCGGCGGGTGCGAGCTCGTCGAGCACCGCGGCGAGCCGAAGCCGCTCCCGATGTACGGCGAACCGTACGTCGAGCCGACTCATCGTTGGACCGGCCACCGCCTCCTCTGTGCTCACCGCAACCCCCTCACGCCATTCCTCGGTGACCAACCCGAGCTGGTGATTCCCCGCAGCTGTGCCGGCCGCGCGACATTTAGTACGAGACACTGACTAATATAGCGGGTAAATCTGTCATCCGGTCCTATGAGCACTGGTATCGGCCCTGCTAGTGGTATGTGAAGGGACACATATGCCCGATTCGCGCGCGATTCCGGACGAGACCGTCGACCGCCGGTCGGCTGGCGAGGAACTGGACACCGACCGCCCGCCGAGCGTGGCGCTGCTGCTCTTCTCCGCGTACCGGAACATGGAATCGCGGATCTTCGGAGCGCTCGCGCGGGCCGGCTTCGGCGACGTCACTCCGGCGCAAGGGCGCTTGTTCCGCGGCGTTCGCCCTGGTGGCTCTCGCATGACCGAGCTGGCCGAGGGGGCTCACGTGACGAAGCAGACGGCGGGATTCCTGGTGGACCAACTCGAGCGGGCCGGCTACGTGACTCGAGTTCCGGACCCGGCCGACGCCCGGGCGCGGTTGGTCAAGATCGCGCCGAAGGGCACCGCCGCGATCTCGATCGGTGCCGCCGTCGTGGCCGAGGCCGAGGCGGAGTGGGCGGCATCGATCGGCCCGGAGCGGATGGCCGAGCTCCGCAACACGTTGCAGATGCTCTGGGACATGCCCGAGCAGCGGATGGCGTGATCCAGTTCTCACACAGGATCCAGGCCGACCACAGACTGCCGTGGCAGCATGGCCGCCACGGCCGATCCATGGGCCGGCCGGAAGCGACGATGGGGAGCGGCCGATGACGGCGTCGAAGGCGGATCACGGCACGGCGGATCGGCGCGCGCCGGCAGACAGGCGCGTGCCGGCACCACGGCGCGTCAGCCGACGCACGGTGCTCGGCGGTGCCGGGGCAGTCGGAGCCGGTGTAGTCGGCATGGCCGCGTTGGCGGCCTGCGGGCCTGCCGGCATCCAACCGGTAGCCGCGCCCAAGCACACCGGACCGGTCACGCTCGGCCCGACCTCGGATGTGCCCGTCGGCGGCGGCAAGATCTACGCCGAACAGGTGGTGGTCGTGACCCAGCCGACGGCCGGCACCTTCAAATGCTTCTCCGCCACCTGTACCCACGCCGGCTGTCTGCTGCACGACGTGACCGGTGGCACCATCAACTGCACGTGCCACGGCAGCCAGTTTTCGATCGCGGACGGATCGGTGACCCGGCCGCCGGCGGAGCGACCGTTACCGGCCGAGCAGATCACGGTCACCGGCGGCGAGATCACCCTCGGATGACACCGTCGCGCCGTCCGTGTGCCCATCGGGTGGCAGCCTACTGATGTCGGCCGGCCACGACGCCGATACATCCACCGGCGCATCCGGGTCGCGATCGGCGACACGGCCGGCCGGATTCTCACCCGGTTGGGTGGCCGAGCGCCCGGCCGGAAGCTGCGGCGGCGGTGGCGGGGCATCCGCGAGGCTGCCGGCGGGTATGTCGACAGGCGCGTTCGGCCGGCCGGCGACGGCCTCCTGCAACCGGATCTTCGCCCGGATCAGCGGTTCGCGGTAGCGTCGTTCGCGTCGCTGTGCCCGCACCAGGCGCGCCTTCCCGCTCCGGCGATGCGGGTGATATCGCCGCCGTGCCCACGGCGAGAGCGGCCGTGCGACCCGGATTGCGCCCACGATGAGCAAGATCGGGATGAAGATCCCGATCAGCCCGGTCCAGATCTTTCCTTTGAGCAGCGTGATGACGGTCAACCCGACGTAGAACGTGCCCACGACCACGCTGCTGAGCACGTTACCGGTGCCCGACTCGGAGCTCGAACCGATCTCGAGGGGCCGGGCGCCGACGAGAAGCAGCCCGACCATGGCGAAGGCCACGAAGATCGCGTCGACGGACGTGCGGCCGGCGGTCGACCAATAAACGTCCTCGAGGTGCAGGATCAGCGCAAACTCGTCGAGGACTAGGGCGACGCCGATGCCGAAAATCGCCGACAGGACGCACAGGGCCCACAACGCCCGGTCCGGGAGGGCAATGCCGCCGACACCACCGATGATCATGAAAATCACGCCGAACACGACGTGGTGGATGTGCATTCCACCGGACGCTACGTTGCCCGGCCACCACTTCACCTGAGCGCGGATCATCCGCACCGACAAACGGATGAACAGGAACGCGACCAGCATCGCGGCGAACGCGCATAACAGCGGCAGCCGACCCGACTCGACGATCGTGCGGTGAAACCAGTCACCCACGCGCGACCCCCGGACTCTCGCTTGCGCCGGCGTGCACCCGGCCGGGCCCAATGCCTCAGGATGACACCTGGTCGGCCAGGCGGTCGGCAAACGGCGATCACGATCGATCGGAAACGACCGTCTCCACCCCTCAATTCCAGGGCAAATGCCGCCGGCGGCCACTTCGCGTGGGCATGTCTCGGCGGTCGGACTGGCTTTTCCACATCCCGCACATCTTTGCGATCTTGCTGACGCTCCTGGGTCTGTTCTGCGCGACGGGCTGCTCCTAGCGTCCGTAGCCGCCACGCTGCGCTTGAGCGGCCCGCCGCAGCCGGTCGGCGAGCGTGCCGACGTGGTCCGCGAGTTCCGGGGGCTCCAGCACCTCGAAGTCGACACCTTTGAGCGCGATGTACGATGGCCAGCTCGTCGAGTGAATTCGAGCCTGCGCTCACGACACAACTCGCATCATCGACCGCCTCGACGCGACTCGCGGTCGGCGACGCGACGTCGGCGACGACGCTCGCCGGTGCGTGCATCAAAACCCTGGCCTGATAGCGGTAGGGCGCGGACGAGACCGATCGTGACACGTAGGTGGCCGCGTCCTCGGGCGGCTCGCGCGGCACGAACCGGGGTCCGGTCGGCGTCCGGGGCACCAGCCGGTCGAGCCGGAACGTACGCCAGTCCGCGCGGTCGACGTCGTACGCCACCAGATACCACCACCGGCCGGTGTGTACGAGCTTGTGCGGCTCGGTGACCCGCAGCGAATCGGTTCCGTCGTGGGACCGATAGTCGAAGCGCAACCGGTGGTGGTCTCGACAGGCGGCCGCCACCGCCAACAGCCGTGCCGGGTCTACCGCCGTCCCGCCCGGCACCAGCGGCACCGTCACGTCCGCGAGCGTCGCGATCCGGTGGCGGAGCCGGGATGGCAGCACCTGCTCGAGCTTCGCCAGTGCCCGTACTGAGGTCTCGGCAATTCCGGCAATCGAGCCGCCGGCGGCCGATCGCAGCCCGACCGCGACGGCGACCGCCTCCTCGTCGTCGAGCAGCAGCGGCGGCAGAGCCGCGCCCGCGCCGAGCTGATATCCGCCCGCAACACCGGGCGCGGCGTTGATCGGGTAGCCGAGGGACCGCAGCTTGTCGACGTCGCGCCGGACGGTACGCGTCGTCACACCGAGGCGGTCGGCCAGCTCCGCGCCGGTCCATTCGCGGCGCATCTGTAGGAGCGAGAGGACGCGCAGCAGCCGGGCCGAGGTTTCCTGCATGGAGCCTAGATTTCCACACATCGCGGACGGAAGCTGTCCGCAATGCCTCCTAGCGTGGAGCCATGACACCCGATACCGAGATCCGACCCTTCCGCATTGACATCCCGCGCGCCGAGATCGACGACCTGGCCGACCGTCTGGCGCGCACGCGTTGGGCGCCGCAGCTGCCGGGCGACCGCTGGACGCGCGGGGTGCCGGTCGACTACCTGCGCGACCTCACCGACCATTGGCGCAGCGGCTACGACTGGCGCAAACACGAGGCCGAGCTGAACGCTCATCCGCAGTTCACCACCGCGATCGACGGTCAGACGGTGCACTTCCTGCACGTACGGTCGCCGGAGCCGGACGCGTTGCCGCTCATCCTCACCCACGGCTGGCCCGGGTCGATCGTCGAGTTCCTCGACGTGATCGGGCCGCTCAGCGATCCGCGCTCACACGGCGCCGATCCCGCGACCGCGTTCGATCTGGTGATCCCGTCGCTGCCCGGGTTCGGTTTCTCGTCCGCGCCGACCGAGGCCGGCTGGAACACCCGCCGGGTCGCGGTCGCGTTCGCGGAGCTGATGGCCCGTCTGGGCTACCGACGGTACGGCGCCCAGGGTGGCGACCTTGGCGCCTTCGTCTCGCCCGATCTTGGTCGGGTGGACGCGGACCACGTCGTCGGCGTACACGTCAATGCCGCGACCGTCGGCTTCATTCCGTTCGGGAACGTGCCGGATGACGATCTCGCCACGTTCACCGACGCCGAACGCCAACGGTACGAACGGATGCGGCGCTTCCTGTCCGACGGCAACGCGTACTTCCAGATGCAGGCGACGCGGCCACAAACGCTCGCGTACGGACTGACCGACTCGCCGGTCGGGCAACTCGCCTGGATCATGGAGAAGTTTGCCGAGTGGTCGCATGGCAACGGAGTGCCGGAGGACGTGATCGATCGGGATCGGTTGCTCACCAACGCGATGGTCTACTGGCTCACCGGCACGGCCGGTCCGGCCGCCAACATGTATTACGAGAACATGCACGGCGACGGTTGGCCGACGCCGTCCGCCACGCCGACCGGCGTCGCGGTGTTCGCGGAGGACATCTCCATCCGCCGGTACGGCGAGCAACTCAACACGATCACGCGGTGGACGGAGTTCGATCGCGGCGGCCACTTCGCGGCACTCGAGGCACCCGATCTGTTCGTGGACGACGTACGGGCATTCTTCGCGACAGTGCGATAGCCGCAGCGGGTCGGGCGGCAACGCCCGCTAGGCGGGCCACGCTCCGGTGGCCCGCCGCATCGCGGTGGCTCCGCCGCGATCGACGGCCGCCTTGATGACCGCAAATATCGCGCCCTGGATCGTGGCGGCCAGCAGGACCTCGGCCCAGCGTCGGTCTTCGTCCCGGGGGTGGGGCGGCGTGTCGTCGTGCTCGATCAGCTTCCAGGTCCGCTTGAAGATCGCGCCGGCCACGGCACCGGCGACGATCCCGCCGACGATGCCGACCGGCTTGTACAAGATCTTCTCCGCCTTCATCTGCGATCCCTTCGCCGTGCCGCGGACGTCCGCGGGTGCCGCGTACAGCCGGCACCCGGCAACATTCATCCTGCTGGTGCCCTGGCGCCCGGCGCCGCGAAACGGCCGATTTCGCCCGGCGACCCACCCTCCCCGGGATCGGACATAATGGTGCATGAAATGCAACACCAAGCATGGTCAACTCCGTCGCGAAGCGCTGATGCCGAGATCGTCGACGAACCTCGCGCGTCACTGCCGACCGGCGCCGGAGAACTACCCGAGGATCAGCTGATGGAAGTGCGACCCGAAGACGTGGCGCGCGCGATGATCGAGGCGAGCCGTTACATGGTGCTGGCGACCGCGGACACGACCGGTCGGCCGTGGCCCTCTCCGGTGTACTTCGCTCACGACGGCTACACGCGCTTCTACTGGGTCTCCTCGCCCGAGGCAATCCACTCGCAGAACATCGCCTCACGATCCGATGTCGGCATCGCCATCTTCGACTCCACCGCTCCTATCGGCACCGGGCAGGGCGTCTACCTGCGCGCTCGGGCGACCGAAGTCAGCGACGATGAACGCGACCACGGCATCGAGGTGTTCTCCCGCCGTTCGCAAGCACACGGCGGCGTGGCTTGGATAGCGGCGGACGTCCAAGGCGACGCCGAGTTGCGCCTGTACCGGGCGCTGGTGGACGAACACTCGATCCTGGCCAAGGACGGCCGCCCCGATCACCGGACGGTGATCCGGCTCACCTAACAAAGACGGCTGCCTACCCGTTAGCACTCGGGCGCGGGTGCGCGTTCTCGTCCGTACCCGCGAAATGGCGATCTGAGCGCACGTGCGGCGGACAGCGAGGCGGCCCGCATCGACTCCGAATCGATGCGGGCCGCCCGCGTGGTGCGGTGCCGCGCGGTCAGCTCACGCTAAACGCCGTGTCGTCGATGACGAACGACGTCTGCAACGAGACGTCCTCGGTGCCGGTGAACTTGATCGTTACCGAGTGGCCGGCCACGCCGGTCAGCGGCAACGTCACCTGCGAGTAGCCGGTTGCATGGTTCAGGTTGGAGAACGTCCGCAGCGTCGTCGTCGTCGTGCCGTTGATGAGCGCTACGGTCAACTTGTCGTACTGCGTGGTCGTTGTCGTCTCCGCCGTGTCGATGTGGATGAAGAAGCTCACCGATGCCGTGCAGCCGGTCGGTACGGAGACCGTCTGGGCGAGCGTGTCGGTGTGGGTGGTGCCGTAGCCATCGAGCCAGGCGTAGTAGGTGCCGCTGTGCGACGTCTCGCCGGCCCCATTCGGGTTCACGACGCCGGCCGTGGAGGTCCACGGTGCCGCCGACCCGGTTTCGAAGCCGGGGTTGCCGAAGAGCTGACCAGGCAGTACAGCCGCCGCTACCGGCCGGGACTGATCGTCCACGAGAACGACGTGTTCGCCGTGCCGGAGGCCGCATCATGGACGGTCGCCGTGACGGTGAACGTGCCGGCCGTCGTCGGCGTGCCGCTGATGACACCGGACGAACTGATCGACAGCCCACCGGGTAGGCCGGTCGCCGAGAACGTGTACGGCGGTGTGCCGCCACTGGCCGACAGCGTCAGACTGGTCGCGACGCCCACCGTGCCGGTCCGGCTGCCCGGATTGGCGAGGCTGAGTGCGGTGCCGCCGGTGCCGTTCGTGAACGCGGCGGTGCCATTGGGCGTGCCGAGTCCGGTCGGGCCGTCCCAGCCGGTGCCGGCCGTGCAGATCGGTGCGCCGCAGGTGCCGTTGGTGCCGCTGGTCACGTCGAACAGGTTGCCCGGGTGCGCGTACGGGTAGGACGCCGCGTACGTGCCGGCGGCCGGGTTGCCGGCGAGCGCGTACACACCGGCGATGACCGGGGCGGCAACGCTCGTACCGCCGTAGACGACCCAGCCGGATGCGCCGAACGTCTGGTAGACAGCGACGCCGGTGGCCGGGTCCGCGACCGCGGAGACGTCGGCTTCGGCGCGCCGGCTGCAGTTCGTTGTGACCGTCTGCCACGTCGGCTTCACGTCGAATGCCGAGCAGCCGGAGCCGGCGTCGGCCCACGCGGTCTCGGTCCAACCGCGCGAGTTGGTCGAGGTAGTGAGGTGCGTGCCGCCGACGGCGGTTACGTAGCGCGACGTCGCCGGATACTCGGCACCGGTCCCGTTGTCGCCGGAACTGACGGTGATGGCCACGCCCGTGTGGTTGAAGTGCGAGTCATCGGTCGTCTGGCCGGAGTATTCGCCGCCACCCCAGCTGTTCGACACGAACTTCGCGCCCATCGTCACGGCGCGGTCCTCGGCCGCGTACAGGTCGGCATCGCTCGCCGAGTTCGCCTCGACCAGGATGATGTTGCAGTTCGGGCAGATCGCCGACACCATGTCGAGGTCGAGCGATTCCTCACCGGCCCAACCGGAATCGTTGGCCGGCAACGGGCTGGTGGCACCGTTCTGGTTCACGATCCGCAGGCAGCCGCTCGCGACCGTACAGGCCGGCAGACCGAACTGGCTGCGGTACGTCGCGAGGTCCGACGCCGCGGTCGGGTCGTTCATCGCATCGACGATGGCGACCGTCTCGCCGGCGCCGCCCGCCGTCGACAGCTTGTACGCGCTGGCCAGGTTGGCCGGGCCGTAGCCGGAGGGCGTCGCGTTCGGTGCGATCGCGTTGGCGCTGACCGCTTTGACGTCGGTCCGTATCAACGCGAAGCACTGCATGGTGTGCCGGGCGGTCGGCGTAGCACATGACTGGCGGGTTGCCATATGAGCCGCCGATGGAAGGTTGACCGTCGCGCCGTTGGCGCTGCTTCCGGACGCGAGAGCGCCGGATGCGATGGAGTTCGCCGGGGTTGTCGCCGCAACCGGGGCGGTCGTGGCCTGCGCCGGCAACGACATCGATAGGGCCACGGCGACAAATGTCGCGGTGGCGGTGAGCAGTGTGAGCACCTGGGGGCGTGCCCGCATGTCTCCTCCTCGGGGGAGCAATCGTGACAGGAAACCCCGAATATGACGTCGACTGCGTCATACGTCGAAGTATTCACATCCTTGATTGTCTGAGGAGGTGGCACAAGTCTTCTGGGTAACTATCCGTGCCAATTTCCGACACTGTGCTCACCGAACGAACGGCCGAGCGCGCGGACCTCCGCCTCCATTTGCGGCACCTGGTCGCGCACCTGTCTGCGTACGGCCAGGTCACCGACGGGTCCGAGGATGAGCGTCCGCATTGCCTGCACGCCGCCGATAGCTTTGGGCACGTACACACGACGTTTACGTCCTTCAATCCCACGGACGATGGATTGCGCGCACTCCTCGACCGGGACGGTCGTGTTCAGCGGCCACGGCAGTTTGCGCAGCGAACGCCGGAACGTAGCGAGATCCGCCTGGGCATCACGGACCATATCGGTGTCGACCCAGATCGGGTGGGCTGTGCCGACACGCACGCCGAGGTGGTCAGTCTCCAGCCGGAGCACGTTGCCGAACTGCTCGACGCCCGCCTTCGACGCACAGTAGGCGGCCATGCCGGGCATCGCGGTGAACGCCGCCGTCGACGACATCAGCAGGACGTAACCCTTGCGCGCCACGACATGGGGAAGCGTCGCGCACACCGTACGGATGACGCCGTTGAGGTTCACGTCGATGGTGCGTACGAGCGCGTCGGGCGCACTGACGGCGACCGTACCCATGTTCGCGATCCCCGCGTTCGCCACCACGACGTCGATGCCGCCCGTCCGTTCCACCGCGTCCGCGGCGGCCGCGTCCAGGCCGTCCTGATCGGTCACGTCGCACTCGAACCACGGCACGTCGAGTTCGGCCGCCAGCGCGCGCAGCCGCTCCGATTCGAGGCCGGCGAGAAACGGCCGGCCGCCCCGCATGACGACGTGGCGGGCGACGTGCTCGCCGATGCCGCGGGCGGCCCCGGTAATGAAGACCGTCTTCCCGGCCAACGTCGACGTCATCCGCTAGCTCCTGTCCTCAGGTGATCGCGGCCCACGGCGGCGCGCCGATCGCCCGGATCCGTACGCCGGACCAGGGATCGACCTCGGCCAGTTGGACCGCGAAGGGGCGATCGTCGACGAGCAACGTCGCGGCCCGTACGCCCCGGCGCACCGCGTCGGCGACTTCCCGTACGGGCAGGATCCGACCACCCCAGTGATAACGACCGTCCAGCGGTTCGAAGTGGCCGGCCAGGACGACCGTGGCCGGGTAACGCGCGCACTCGATCTGCACGACGGCGTGACCCGAATAGGCCTCATCGCCGGCCACGGTTACCCGCCACCGGCATCAGCGCCTCGGCGGCGAGGCCACCCGGGTGATCGGCCGCCGCCCGTACGCCGACGATCCCCTGCCACAGCAGCGTCGTCAGATAGTCGGTGAGCGCCGCTCGTCGCATGGGCCGGCCGTGCGTCATCCACCAGTCCCCCACCGCCTGGACCATGCCGACCATGCCGTACGCCCACGGTTCGGCCGGACCAGAGTCGAGGCCGACCGCGCGGAGCCGATCGCCGATCACGCGAGCGAGTTCGGTCGCCACGGTCCGCGACGACCGGGCCAGCAGCTGGTGGACGGCCGGAAGGTCGGACTGCCCGACCACGAATCGATAGAGCTCGGGCTGTGACTCGATCGCCGACAGGTACGCGTCGATCGTCGCCGCGACCAGGTCGCGCTCCTCCCGGACCCGCGCGATCGCCGGGGAAACGGCGTCGACCAGCAGGTGGGCGACGTGGTCGCCGACGGCGGTCCACAGCTCGGCCTTGTCGGCGAAATACCGGTAGAGCACCGGCTTGCTGACGCCGGCGACGGCGGCGACCTGTTCCATGTCCACATCGGACCCGTACCGGGTGATGGCATCGACGGCCGCCGCGATCAGCTCGATGCGCCGCTCTTCCCGATGTCGAGTCCAGCGTGCCCGGCGACCGTCACCCTGCGGCCGAATCTCGCCGCCGCCGGCCGATTCGCCGCGCGCAGACTGGTTGACGCCGCCCTCACGCTGTTGCACGATACTATTCGTAACAGTTACTTGCCGGAACATCAACCCATCTCCCGAGCATCCCCGGGGTGTGCCGATGACGCTCACCGACGATCGCGAGACCGGCGCCGACCGGCTTCTCACCGCGTCCGTACGGCATTCCTACGATCCGACAATCGAGATCGACTGGGCCGCGCCCCACGTACCCGGCGCGTTCTGGATCCGCCCCGAGCGCAGCAGCCTTTTCGGTACGGCGTTGTGGGACGGCCTGTCGAGCGCGCAGCAGATCGAACTCACCAAGCACGAAGTGGCCAACGCCGCGTGCTCGGGCATCTGGTTCGAGACGATGCTCATGCGGATGTTGGTGCGCGAATACGCCGCGTGGGATCCGCGATCGAAGCACGCGCACTACGCCCTCACCGAGATCGCCGACGAATGCCGCCACTCGATCATGTTCGGACGGCTCGTCGAATCGATGGGCACACCGGTCTACTCGCCGTCGCGCCGGGATGCGGCGCTCGCGAAGTTCCTCGTTGCCACGGCCCGCGGCGCACACATGTACGCCTCGATCCTCATCGCCGAGGAGATCCTCGATGCCCTGCAGCGCGAAATCATGGTCGACGAGACACTGCAACCGTTGATTCGCATGGTCTCCCGGATCCACGTCGTCGAGGAAGCCAGACACGTGCGCTTCGCCCGCGACGAACTCGTCCGTCAGGTCGCCGCGTCGAGTCCGCTCGCGCTCGCGCACGCACGGATCATCGTCGGCCGTTCCGCGCTCGTGGTGTCGAACCGCTTCACCCATCCGGCGATGTACGCCGCGGTCGGCATCGATCCGGCCGCGGGCCGGGCGGCCGCCCGCGCGAACCCGCACTTCCGCGACACGATGCGGTGGGCCGGTTCACGTGTCGCGGCGTTCCTCGGCGACCAGGGACTGATCGCCGGCCCAGCCGTGCTGATGTGGAAGCGGGCAAGCCTGATCTAGCTCGAGGCGACAACGCGCGCGACCACGACAGGACCGGCCGTCATGTGTCGAAAGCCCGGTCATGTATCGAAGCCCGGTCATACTGCGAAAGCCCGGTCGTGTGTCGACGGCCGCTCACACATCGACGCCGGTCACTCCATCGATCAGCTCGCGGAGGATGTCGAGGTGGCCGGCGTGCCGAGCGGTCTCTTCGATCAAATGGGTGTAGATCCACCGCAGCGATACGCGCCCGAGCCGCGGATGCGCTACGTGATGATCCAGCGGAAGCAGCGCCGCGACGCGGTCGGACTCAGCACATGCCGCCGCATAGTCCGCGATGACCGATGCCACGGTCGCGTCGGCCGGGACGAACCAACCGTCACGGTCCTCGGGCCGCGCGGCGATCGGCTGTCCGCCGAGATATGCGGCGAACCACTCCCGCTCGACGAAACCGACGTGACGCACGAGCGCGATCGGCGTGGTGTCCGACGCGACGATGCGCCGCCGTGCGTCGGCTTCGGACAGTCCGTTGAGCTTGCCGGCCATGACACTTCGCTGGTACGCCAGGAAGGCGCTCAATACCTGCCGCTCATCGCCGGTCGCCGACCGCTCCTCCGGGAACAACGGCGGAAGCACCAGGTGGCGCAGACCGTCGCGCCAGCCCTGCTCATATGCGTCCCGCAACTCCGGGGTCGGAATGTCGACGTGGTGTAGGACGAGCCGACTACCGACCGCCGTGGGCTCGAACCGCATTGTGGCGGTCATGCCGGCCCACCGGATTTCGACGAGCTCGCCCGGCACGACGCGGGTGAACACGCCGGACACCCGGCCACCATCGGGGCGCTCGAATGTGAACCGACCGCCCTCGTGGAACTCGGCCACGATGGAGGACGGCATGGCACCCCGCGCGATGAACAGCGAACCCGCGCCGATGGCCGCGGACAGGTCGTCCGGGCCGACCGGATACTCCCGGGTCATCTCCAGCTCGTAGCCGGTCATGGCGTCGTGAGCTCCGCGAGATCCGCCGCGTCGAGCCGCAGCGCGGCCGCGGCCACGTTGTCTTCCAGATGCGCAACCTTGCTCGTACCCGGAATAGGCAGCATCGCCGGCGAACGCCCGAGCAGCCACGCGATCGCAACCTGCGCGGGGGTCGCGTTGTGTTTGGCCGCGACCGCGCCGAGCGCATCGCCGGTCGCCGTCACCGCGCGGCCCGCTCCCAGCGGAAAGAAGGGAAGGTACGCAATGTTCTGCGCGGCACACATCTCGAGCGTCGCCGCGTCCGACTGCTCGGCCGGACCGAAGTGGTTGGAAACGCTCGCGATCGGCGTCTTCGTGAGCGCGGCGGACAGCTGCTCGGCGGTGACGTTCGACAGCCCGATCCGCTGGATTTTGCCCTGCGCCTGCAGATCGAGCATCACATCGAGCGCCTCGGTGAAGGTGATCGCAGCTGGATGTCGGTGCTGCCCATCCACCGCAGATGCACGACCGGCACCGCATCGATGCCGAGCACGCGGAGATCCCGCTCGCATCCGGCTCGCAGGGCGTCGGGCGTCAGTCCGGAAACCCACGTCCCGTCGTCGGTCCGCGCACCGCCGAGTTTCGTGATCAGGACGAGGTCGTCCGGGTAGGGCCGGATCGCCGCCGCGATCACCTCGTTGGCGACGTCGAGGCCGTAGTACCAGGCACTGTCGATCACCCGTACGCCGAGCTCGACCGCCCGGCGTACGGTCCGGATCGCCTCGTCGCGGTCGGCCGGCGGACCCCACACTCCCGGACCGGGAAGGCGCATCGCCCCGAAGCCGAGCCGTGGGACCTCGAGGTCGCCGAGCCGGACCGTGCCCGCGGCGTCCGCGGTGATCGTTGTCATGACCCGATGCTATCGGCGGCCCGATCAGGTCGCGTCGTCTGCGTACGCGGCCAGCCGTGCCGCGAGTTCGGCCGGCCGGGCCAGCGCGACCAGGTGCCCGCCCGGGATGACGTCGGGGGTGATGCCCAGCCGCTGTTCGGCCACACGTCGCTGGAAGTCGACCGGGAAGAACCGGTCATCACGGCCGGACAGCACCCGCGTACGCACCTCGGGCCAGGCACCGTTCAGTCCTACATGGGCAAAGGGCGTGTCCGACTGCTCCTGCGGAGTGGCCATCGCGTCGTCGGCGACGGGCCCCGGGACGTCGTGGAAGAAGTACGTGCGCAGGTCGAAGTCGGCGTCGGGTGACCGGCCGTCGCGGACGTCCTGCTCCCGGCGCGCCGCCGGGGCTCCGGTGTTCTCCCACCACTCGCCGGCCGTCTCGCCGTCCGCGGGAATCATCGCGTTCACGAGGACCAGCAGCGATACCGGCATTCGTTGGCAGACCATCGGCGCGGTGAAGCCACCCATCGATTGTGCGACGACGACCAGCCCCTCGCCGGCCCGGTCACCGACGTCCGGGTCGGCGTCACCGATGGCGGCGACGACGGCGTCGGCGTACTCGGCGAATCCGGCTTTGGCGTCGCCGGCCGGCAGGTCGACCGCAATCGTACGGTGGCCGCGCGAGCGCAGTTCGGGCTCGACCAGATGCCAGTAGGACGCCGTCCCACCGGCTCCGGGGATCAGCACGAAGGTTGCCATCCGCCGATTATCCCTGCGCCGTCGCGGGGATGGGCGGCAGCGGCGCACCGAGGCGTGAATCCGACCCGGCGCGCCGCCGTTCGCTCGTCAGCCCAGTCCGGCCGCCGCGACCACGGCCCGCCGGGTCAGCACGCTGACCATATGCGTCCGGTAGTCGGCCGAGGCCGACACGTCCGTCGTCGGACTCGTGCCTTCGGCCGCGTGTGCCGCCGCCGCCGCGATGGCGGACTCGGTGGCGCTGGCACCGGCCAACGCCGCCTCGACGCCGACCGCCCGGACCGGAATCGAGGCCATGTTCGTCAGCCCGATTGCCGATTCCGCGATCGAGCCGTTCTCCCGTCGTACGGCCACGGCCACGCCGACCATCGCCCAGGTCTGTGCCATCCGGTTGAACTTCTCGTAGTGCGTGCCCCAGCCCGGCCGCTTCGGCAGCCGTACGGAGACCAGCACGTCGTCCGGCCCGAGCGCGGTGGTGAGGTAGTCGAGGAAGAAGTCCGCCGCCGCGACCTGCCGGCGCCCACCGGAGCCGGCAATGTCGAACACGGCATCGGAGGCGATGGCGACCGCCGGCATGTCGCCGGCCGGATCGGCGTGGGCGAGCGAGCCGCCGAACGTGCCGCGGTGGCGCACCTGACGGTCGGCGACCGTGCCGGTCGCCTTGGCCACGAGCGACGCGAACTCGTTGACCAGGGGGTCTGCGAGCACCTCGGCGTGGGTGGTCGCGGCACCGATGACGATCACGTCGCCGTCGTCGCGTACGCCGCGCATCTCGTCGACGTTACCGACGTCGACGACGAGCGTCGGCGCGGCCAAACGCAACCGCAGCAACGGGATGAGACTCTGGCCGCCGGCGAGCACCTTGGCGTCCTCACCACCTTGCGCCAGCAACCGCACGGCCTCCTCGACCCCGGACGCCTTCGCATAGTCGAACTTCGACGGAATCACTGACCCACCACCCCATGCGTTGCCGAGGAACCCTGGTTGGCTGCCCGCCACACACGCTCGGGCGTACACGGCATCTCGACGTCATTGATGCCTCTGGGCCGCAGCGCGTCGACCACCGCGTTGACCACGGCCGGCGTCGACGCGATCGTGCCGGCCTCGCCGACGCCCTTCGTCCCCAGTGGATGGTCCGGGGCCGGCGTCTCCGTCCGGTCGGTCACGAAGTCGGGCAGGTCGGCCGCGGACGGCGGCGTGTAGTCGACGAACGTGCCGGTCAGCATGTTGCCCTCGGCGTCGTAGACGGCCTCCTCGAAGAGCGCCTGCGCGATGCCCTGGGCGACGCCGCCGTGCACCTGACCCTCCACGATGAGCGGGTTGATGACGCGGCCGACGTCGTCGACGGCGACGTACTTGCGGATCTTCGTCATGCCAGTCTCGGTATCGACCTCCACGGCGCACAGGTGCGTGCCGTGCGGGTAGGAGAAGTTCGTCGGGTCATAGACCGCCTCCGCGTCGAGGTTGGCCTCCACGCCGTCGGGCAGGTCGTGCGCGGCGAACACGGCGAGCGCGCAGTCCGCGATGGTCTTGCCCTCGCCGGGCGTGCCACGGACCTTGAACGCGCCATCGGTGAATTCGAGGTCGTTGACGTCGCACTCGAGCATGTGCGCGGCGATCGGCTTCGCGTTCTGGATCACCTTCTGGCACGCCTGGTAGAGCGCGATGCCGCCGACGGCGAGCGAGCGGGACCCGTACGTGTCGAGGCCCTTGACCGATTGCCGCGTGTCCCCGTGCAGCACCTCGACGTCGTCGAAACCGACGCCGAGCTGGTCGGCGACGATCTGGCTCCACGCCGTCTCGTGGCCCTGTCCGTGCGCAGACGAGCCGGTGACGACCTCGACCTTGCCGGTCGGCAGCATCCGCACACCGGCGTGCTCCCAGCCGCCGGCGCCGTAGCGCAGCGCCCCGAGCACCCGCGACGGCGCCAGGCCACACATCTCGGTGTACGTCGAGATGCCGATGCCGAGCTGGACCGGATCATTCGACGCGCGCCGGCTGGCCTGCTCGGCCCGCAGGTCGTCGTAGCCGAACAGGTCCATCGCCTTGGCCGTGGCCGCCTCGTAGTTGCCCGAGTCGTACGTCAGCCCGGCCACCGTCGTGAACGGGAACTCCTCGTGCTTGATCCAGTTGCGTCGCCGGATCTCCATCGGGTCGACGCCGATCTCCACGGCCAGCTCGTCCATGATGCGCTCGATGGCGTACGTCGCCTCCGGTCGACCGGCACCCCGGTAGGCATCGGTGATGGTCGTGTTGGTGAACACACCGGTGCACTCGAAGCGCATGGCCGGGAACTTGTAGATCGCGTTGTACATGAACGCACCGAGCAGTGGTACGCCCGGCCCGACCAGCCCGAGGTAGGCGCCCATGTTCGCCAGCAGGTTCACCCGGAGACCGAGTACGGTGCCGTCGCGGTTCGCGGCGATCTCGATGTCCTGGATCTGGTCGCGGCCATGGTGCGCGACCAGCAGGCTGTCCGAGCGCGTCTCGGTGTACTTGACCGGCTTACCGACACGTTGGGACGCGAAGTACGCCAGCATCTCCTCGTTGATCAGCTGGAGCTTGCCGCCGAACCCGCCGCCGACGTCCGGCGCGACGACCCGGATCTTCTGTTCGGGCGTACCGGTCAGCAGCGACATCAGGAAGCGCAGGATGTGCGGGATCTGCGTGGCCGACCAGATGGTGAATCCGCCGCCCCGACCCGCCGGTTCGACGACGACGCTGCGCGGCTCCATGAACGAGGGCAAGAGTCGCTGCTGCTTGTACCGCCGTTTGAGGACGACGTCGGCGTTCGCGAACGCTTCGTCGGTGGACCCGCCGGTGCCGGCCGCGCCCGAGTCGAAAATCCACGTGTAGCTCTTGTTCGTGCCCTTGTCCGGGTGGACGAGCTCGGCACCGTCGGCGATGGCCGCTTCCATGTCGAGCACGACCGGCAACGGTTCGTAGTCAACGTCGATCGCCGCGATGGCGTCGACGGCGGCGGCCTTGGTCCGCGCCACTACGACGGCCACCGGCTCGCCGGTGTGGTTGACCGCGTCGACCGCGAGCGGCGGCCGGTTCGGCATCACGATGTCCTCGGTGACCGGCCATGCGCACGGCAACGATCCCTGGATGTCGGCGATGTCCCGACCGGTGAACACATCGACGACGCCGGGCTGCGAGCGGGCGGCCGACGCGTCGATCTGCGTGATGCGCGCACGTGCCATCGGGCTGCGCAGGATCGCCATGTGCAGCATCCCCGGCAGCACGATGTTGTCTGTCCAGTTTGTCCGGCCGGTGATCAGTCGGGCGTCCTCTTTGCGGCGTCGCGGCGCACCTACCTCAGCCGTATGGTCGTCGGTGACAGTCATGCCGACACCCCCTTGTCAGCCGTGGTACCAACCGCGCGATCGGCGCCGGGAGTGCGCATGGCGGCCGCAGCGTCGCCGATGGCTCGGACGATGTTCTGGTAGCCGGTGCACCGGCACAGGTTTCCCTCGATGCCCTCGCGGATCTGCGTACCGCTCGGATTGGGCTCGTCGGCCAGAAGCGACACGGCGGCCATGATCATTCCCGGTGTGCAGAAGCCGCACTGCAATGCGTGGCGATCATGGAAGGCCTGCTGCACGGGATGCAACTCACCGTCGGCCGCGAGGCCCTCGATCGTGGTCACGTCCTGCCCGTCGGCCTGCACGGCGAGAACGGTGCAACTCTTGACGCTTCGACCATTCAACAGCACCGTGCAGGCGCCGCAGTTGCTGGTATCGCAGCCAACGACGGTGCCGACCTTGCCAAGGTTGTCGCGCAGATAATGGACGAGCAAAGTGCGTGGTTCGACGGTGTCGTCGTAGCGAACTCCGTCGACAGTGATACTGACCGACGCCATCAGGCCTCCCGGCTCACGACCGATCCGACGCGCGAACGCGCGGGAATGTCACGTCGCGTGCGCGTTGGCCAGCGGAACGCCCAACAAGCCCAACCCGGTCAAACACAACAAACTCATCGGTGCGCGAGGCATTGCCACAAAAGGCATTGCGCTCGTCGCGTGCTCAGGGACGCGAACTCCGATGGTCACGTGCGCGCTTGGGTAAAAGACAATCGCGTGAACGGGCGCTGCGCAAGCGTTCCTGATCGTTACAGAGCCGAAACCAAGCTAGGGTGCCCACCCGGCCGAACACCTGGTCCAGCTGATCTGCGAGGAGCAGGTCAGAATTCGACCGCATCTGCGATGGGAAATCCACTATGTAGTCGCAGATGCAATTCGGGCGCCCAAGCCCGCACGCGAAAGAATTTTCGGCCCATGCGTAATGCGGGGCGCCCGGTGAACCGTTTCCACTCCGACCTTACGGCTCGTGATGGATCCGTCCGGCGAGTTCGGTCAACCGTTCGCCCGAGCCGCCCCACTGCGCGGCGATGATTTCGGCGGCAACACTCACCGCCGTCTCCTCGGGCGTGCGCGCGCCGAGGTCGAGCCCGACCGGCGACGCGAGACGCGCGAGCTCGTCCTCCGACATGCCCGCCTCGCGCAGCCGGGCCAGCCGATCGTCGTGCGTACGGCGGGAGCCCATCGCTCCGACGTACGCGAGCGGCAGCCGCAGCGCGACCTCGAGCACCGGCGCGTCGAACTTCGGGTCGTGCGTCAGCACGCAGACGACCGTGCGTTCGTCGATCCGCTTGGCGTCCGCCTCGGCCTGCAGATAGCGGTGCGGCCAGGCGACGACGACCTCGTGCGCGTCCGGGAAGCGCCGCTTGGTCGCGAACACCGGCCGAGCGTCGCACACGGTCACCTTGTAGCCGAGGAAGACGCCGATGCGCGCCACCGCCGCGGCGAAGTCGATCGCGCCGAACACGATCATGCGCGGCGGGGCCTGGTAGCTCGCCACGAACAGCGTCAAGTCGTCGCCGCGGCGCTCTCCGTCGTAGCCGTACCGCAGCACACCCGTACGGCCGGCGGCCAGCATCCCGCGTACGTCGTCGGTCACGGCATCGTCCAGGCGCTGCGTACCGAGCGTGCCCTCGGCCCGGTCGGGATAGATGATCAGCCGGTGGCCGACCCGGTGCGCGGGATCGTCGCTGGTGCTCTGCACGCACGTCACCACCGCGACCGGCGACCCGATGCGGATCGCGGCCGCCACGTCACGGAACTGCGGGAACAAGTCGTTGTCGATCCGCTCGACGTAGATGTCGAGGATGCCGCCGCAGGTAAGGCCGACCGCGAACGCGTCGTCGTCACTCACGCCGTAGCGCTGGAGCACCGGCTCCCCGGACTCGACGACCTGCTGCGCCAGTTCGTAGACGGCGCCTTCCACGCAGCCGCCGGAAACGCTGCCGACCGCCGTGCCGTCGGCGCCGACGAGCATCGTCGCACCGGCCGGTCGCGGCGCCGACCGCCACGTGGCGACGACCGTGGCCATCGCGACCGGCTCACCCTGGCCGTACCAGCGGTCAATGTCATCAAGGACGTCACGCATGGGCGATCACCTCAACCAACTCTTCGAGAGCACCGAGCGAATGCCCCGATACGAACGCATCAAGGTGCGGCAGGCACGCATTCATTCCCGCCGCGAGCGGCTCGAATCCGGGCTTGCCGCGGTGCGGGTTCACCCAGACCAGACGGTAAGCCAGTCGGGACAGCCGCGCGACCTGCTCCGCGAGCGGCTCGGCGTCGCCGCGCTCCCAGCCGTCGCTACACAGGACGACGACCGCGCCACGGGCGACACCACGCTGGCCCCACCGGTCGAGGAACGCCTTGAGGGACTCGGCGAGGCGCGTGCCGCCGTGCCAGTCGGGGATCGCGGCGCCGGCCGCGCGCAGCGCCGCGTCCGGGTCCCGATGCCGCAGAGCGCGGGTGACACGGGTGAGCCGGGTGCCGATCGTGAACACCTCGGTCCGGTTCGGCGACCGGTGCACGGCGGCAAACCCCAGGCACAGCAGCGCGTCGGCGTATGGGGACATCGAGCCGGAGACGTCCACGAGCAGGACGAGTCGCCGGGGTACGGTCCGCCGCCGGCGGTAGGCGAGCCGCGTCGGCTCGCCGCCCCGACGGAGCATGGCCCGCACCGTCCGGGCGGGGTCGATGTCCCCGCGGGTCGCGTGGATACGGCGGCGGCTGGCCCGCCGTGCGGTGCCGACCGCGAGCATGGAGACCATTTTGCGGACGTCGGCGCGCTCGACGGCGGACAGAGTCGCGACGTCGCGGGTGCGCAGCACCTCGGTGTCGGCGGCGGAGACCGCGATGTCAATGGCCTCGGCCGTCTCGCCGTCGGACGGCGTTCCGGCGGTGCCGAACGGCAACGCCGGTCGGGGCAGCACGTTCGCCATCGGGTACGGCAGCCCCCGGATCGGCGCGTGGCCGCCGAAATACGAGACGAAGCCGAGATCGTAGAGCGCGATGTCGTCCGGGCTGCCGCACAGCGTCATGCGACCGGCCCAATACGTGTCCCGGACATCCGTCACGTCGAGAGCGCCAACGGCGGTCAACATCGACGCGACCCGCTGCGGCGACGCGTCGACGCCGGCCGACCGCAGCGTGCGTGCGAATTCGACGAGAACGCCGGTCACGTCCCGGGCCATGGTTACGCGCCGATCAACGCGGCGAGTCCGCTGGCCCGCACCCGGTCGGCGTCCTCGCGATATTTGAGTACGGTGCCGAGCGTGCTCGCGGCGACGTCCGGATCGAGCGTCCGGGCGCCGAGCACCAGGAGTGCCCCAGCCCAGTCGATCGACTCCGCGACCCCGGGCGGCTTGAGCAGATCCATCGACCGCATCCGGCCGGCCGCCATCGCCACCTCGTCGGCCAGGCGGGCGGTCAGGCCGGGCAACCGGGTGCGCAGGATCTGGACCTCGCGCTCGAATCCGGGATGCTCGACCCAGTGGTAGAGGCACCGACGCTTGAGCGCGTCGTGCACTTCCCGCGTGCGATTGCTTGTCAGCACGGTCAGCGGCGGCGTCGTCGCGGCGATCCGGCCGAGCTCGGGAATCGTGATCGCCGCGTCGGCCAGCATCTCCAAAAGGAACGCCTCGAACTCGTCGTCGGCGCGATCGATCTCGTCGACCAGCAGCACGCACGGATCGTGTTCGAGCGCCTCGAGCAGCGGTCGTGCGAGCAGGAATCGGCGGTCGTAGAGGCTCGCCTCCACCGTGTTCACGTCCAACATTGCGCCGGCGGCCTCCAGCGTGCGCAGATGCAGGATTTGCCGCGGAAAGTCCCAGTCGTAGAGCGCCTGCGTCACGTCGATGCCCTCGTAACAGGACAGCCGGACGAAATGCGCGCCGGTCGCGTCCGCGAGAGCTTGGGCGAAGGCGGTCTTGCCGACGCCCGCATCGCCCTCCAGGAACAGCGGCCGGCCGAGCCGCAGCGCGAGGAATCCGGCGGTCGCGAGGCCGTCGTCGGCGAGATATCCGACATCGGCCAGAGCCTTGGCCAACTCGGCCGGCGAGCCGTAGTCGCTCTCGCCCGGCGGTTGGCGCTGCCCGATGAGGCCGTCGTCGCCCGCGGCGGATGCCACGCTTGCCGGTACGACGCTTACCGGTGCCTGGCCCGACAGTGCCTGATGCGACGATGCCTGGTCCGACGATGCCTGGTCGGTCGGTGCATCGTCCGCCGGTGCCTCGCTTTCTGCGGTCATGGCTGAACTATGCCGCCGCGGGCCGGCTCTCCGCCAGCCTTCGGGCCGCGGATCACGATCTTGCGAGGGTACGGGACCAGCTAAGCGGCCGGCGGCGGCGTGTCCATGTCCATGCCGTCGGAGATGTCGTCGCATGCGACGAGCACAAGATCGTCTCGGTGCTGGCGTAGATACGGGCGGGCGCCCCGGTCACCGGTCGCGACCTCGATCACCCCGGGCCAATGATCGCGACCGAGCAGCACCGGGTGGCCCATCTCGCCGCCGTACGTCGCCGCGGCCAGTGCGCCGGGGTGGCCGTACGGGCGGATCCGCGCGACGGCCGCCGCCGTGATCCCGGGCGTGTCCACGAGGAGCACGGCGGCCGCCTCGACGGTCGTGGAACCCAACGCGATGAGCCCGGCCCGCAGCGACGATCCCATGCCGGTGTCCCAGTCCTCGTTCACGACGACGGTCGCATCGCCGAGATCGGCGCGCGCTCGGACGTCGGCCGACTGGGCGCCGAGGACGACCGCGATCGGGGCGCAGCCGCCGTCCCGGAGCGTACGGACGCCATGGTCCACGAGTAGGCCGCCGTCGTAGGCGACGAGAGCCTTCGGCATGCCATAGCGGCGGCCCGCGCCGGCCGCCAGCAGCAGACCCGCAACCGTTCCCATGACCCGAAACCTACGCTGATCCGAATCCTGCGCTGAGCCGGACTTAGGCGCCGAGCGCGGCGACCTGCTTGGCCATCACCGACGTCTCGGTCGCGCGGTCGAAGTCGTGCGGCGTGAACACGAACATCAACACGGCGACATTGCCGGCGGCGGCGATCAACGTGGCCGACCGGTTGCCGTACGAGTCGCGGTCCGACTTCTCGAAGCCCTTGCCGCCGGACACGCCGGCGATGTCGAACGAGCCGGTCACCTTGTCGTCCCGGCCGTACGCGTCGACCTGGTTCGACACGTGCTCGCTTGCTCCGGACGCGTCCTTGAACTGGATCAGCTGGATGTCGATCTGAACGTCGCTGGAATTGATCCACTCACGTTGCGCGGCGGCCGCGAAGCCGCGATCGGTCAGGCGGCCCTTCTCCGCCGAGTCGTTGCCGAACGACAGGGAGATCAGTTGGTCGAGCGTCATGACGCCGTGCGTGGTGCCGGAAATCGTCTGCGCGTGGCCGGCCGACGCCGGCGTGACGATGGCTCCGAGCAGCGCCGTTCCGTCGCCGATCGCAATGGTCGACCCGGCCGGTGCCTGCGATGTTGCGTTCGTCGCGGTGCCCTTGTCCGGCCCGCCCAGGGTCGCCCCGATGGCGGCGAGCCCGCCGAGCACGACCACGACGACCGCGGCGATGATCCCGATGATCAGCCCGGTCCTTCGTCGTGGCGGCGTGGTCGGCCAGCCGTACGCCGGTCCGGCCGGGCCGGCAACGCCCCACCCGGCCGGTGGCTGACCGTACGTCGGTTCGGCATACCCCATGGGCGCGTAGCCCGCCGGCTGAAACGGCACCTGCTGGCTCGGCGGCTGGCCATACGCCGGCTGCTGGCCGTAGTTCCGCTGCTGGCCGTAGTTCGGCTGCTGGCCGTAGGCGGGCTGCTGTGGAATGGCGGGCGCCCACGGGTCGCTCGGCGCGGCCGGCGGTGGATAGGACATCGCGGTCGGATCGCTCCACGCCGTCGGTTCGCTCCAGGCAGACGGATCGAAGCCGGCCGGCGGTTGCTGCTCGGGCACTGGTTCTCCTCGCGTTGTCCGCGCGGAGCAAACTCCGCACGACGCACGCAGACGGCGATCGGGCGAGGCCGACGAATCGGCCGACGTCACCGTCGGTTGCCCGGTGGCGCCGACACCCTAACATCGGGGTGCCACCCGCACCGACGGCCGATCCGGCCACGATCCCGGCCTGTCGCGGTTGCGACAAATGCCGTGACACGCGTCGGACGGGCCGTGCGGCGGATCGACCGGAGACGATGCCGTACCCCCGACGTACCCTGCTCCTTCGTACCGGCGGCGCACTGGCACGGGCGCGGCCGGCTACGATCCGGAGCACGAACCCGCCGCCGACGGAAGCGATGACCGCATGACCCAGGACGCCACGCCGACCGACCTGCTGCCGCCCGAGGCCGAATTGCCCGGTGGGCCGTCGGATGCGGCTGAGCTCGCCGCCGCCGACGCCGACGACCTGGCCAGCGCCACCGAGGCGGCGATCGCGAACGCTCGCGACGGCATCGCGCGTCTCATTGCCGCGCACCCCGAGCCGGGGACGACGGGCGATACCGCGATCGGTTTGCTCGACCTGTTCGACGAGGCGGCGGCAGAGCTGACGAACGTCGGCGCGCTCGCCGGCCTGATCGCGAAGTCCCATCCGAACGCCGCGATGCGCGACGCGGCGGACGCCGCCGAGCAGGCGATATCGAAGGTCATGACTGACCTCTCGTTGGATCCGGACGTCTACCGGGCACTCGCCGCGCTCGACGTCGAGGACCAGGATCCCGGTACGCGCCACTATCTCGAGAAGACGCTGCGTGAGTTCCGGCGGGCCGGCGTGGACCGGGACGATCAGACGCGGGCGCGGGTGCGCGCACTCCAGGAAGAACTCGTCACGATCGGCCAGGCGTTCGACCGCAACATCCGGGCCGGTACGAAGGTCGCGGCACTGCCGGCCGCCACGCTGGACGGTCTGCCGGCCGACTACGTCCGGGCTCATCCGGCCGACGACGACGGACTGGTCCACATCTCCACCGACTACCCGGATTACCTGCCCTTCCTCACGTACGCGCGGGATGCGGGCGCCCGCGAGCAGCTCTGGCGGCTGTTCCGTACCCGTGCATACCCGGCCAACATTGACGTGCTGCATGAGCTCGTCGAGCGCCGCACCGAGCTCGCGACGCTGCTCGGCTACCCATCGTGGGCGCAGTACGTGACCGAGGACAAGATGATCGGCACCGCCGCGGCGGCGAGCGACTTCATCGCCCGCATCACCGAGGCATCCGGGGTCCGGGCCGCCCTCGACTATGAAGCGCTGCTCGAACGCAAGCAGGTCGACCAGCCCGACGCGACAGCGGTGCACCCGTGGGACACCGCCTATCTCGACGACCGGCTCAAGGCCGAGAAACTCGCGTTCGACACCCAGGCGGTCCGGCCCTATTTCGAGTACACGCGAGTCAAGGCCGGTCTGATGTCACTCGTGGAGCAGATGTTCGGGGTGGAGTTCCGTACCCGTGGGGATCTGCCGGTCTGGCACCGAGACGTCGAGGCCTATGACGTGATCGCGCCGGGCGAGCGCCTGCTCGGCCGGATCTTCCTGGACATGCACCCGCGGGCCGACAAGTACAACCACGCGGCGATGTTCACCATGGTCAACGGCAAAGCCGGTCGGCGCGTCCCGGAATGCGCGCTGCTCTGCAACCTGCCGCAGCCCGGTGCGGAACCGGCGCTGTTGCAGCACTCCGACGTCACGACGTTCTTCCACGAATTCGGGCATCTGATCCACCACATCGTCGGCGGCCACCAACGCTGGACCGGCACGTCCGGCGTCGCGACCGAGTGGGACTTCGTCGAGGCGCCATCGCAGCTCCTCGAGGAGTGGACGTTCGACGCCGGCACGCTCGCGCCGTTCGCGATCCACGAGCAGACCGGCGAGCCGCTGCCGGCCGAGATGGTGGCAAAACTGCGCGCGGCCGACGAATTCGGCAAGGGACTGTTCGTACGCCAGCAGATGTTCTACGCCTCGCTCAGTCTCGAGCTCTACCGCCGCGACCCGGCCACCATCGACCTGGTCGCGCTCGAGCGGGAGGCGATGGAGTCGCATACGCCGTTCAAGCATGTCGACGACACGTACATGCACCTATCGTTCGGCCATCTCGACGGATACTCGGCGATCTACTACACGTACATGTGGTCGCTGGTGATCGCGAAGGATCTCTTCACGCGCTTCCGCGCCGAGGGGCTACCGGCGCCGGAGGCGTGCGCGGCTTACCGGGACGCGGTGCTGGCCCCCGGCGGCAGCGCGCCCGCGGCGGAGCTAGTGCGCGGCTTCCTCGGCCGCGACTACACGTTCGACGCGTATCGGGAGTGGCTGGACGCGTCCTAGCGCGAACCGACACAGCCGCCGCGAACAGGCTGACCGCCGCGTCCCACCGGAGCCGGACCAGTGTCGCGGAGGCACCTACTTCGGGTCGTACGCCCTCACCTGGTCCGCCGGTTTCGGGTGGTCGGACCGCTTCGTCTTCGCGTCAAACCTGGCCCTTCGTTCCCGGGCCCAGGTGCCGAATACGACCCGGGCGTAGCGCGTTCCGAACACTACGTTGTTGCCCTTCTTGCTCTTTCCGTGGAAGCGGACGCGCATGGTGACGGGCCGCTCGACCACCCGGTAGCCATGGCCCAACGCGCTGATGAGGAGTTCGGATGTTTGGTACTGCGGCTGGTTCAGCGTGACGTTCGCCGTCAGTTCGGCCCGCATCGCCCGGTAGCCGGAGGATGTGTCGGTGACACGCGTGCCGGTGAGCGTCGAGATGACAAACGCGAAAAAGCGCACTCCGGCCCGGCGTACCGGATCGCGCGAGTGGTCGTCGCCGAGCCGCCGCGAACCGATCACCAGATCCGCCTCATCGCTGCGCAGGGGCTCCAGCAATGCGTGCAGCTGACCGCCGTCGTACTGCCCATCGGCATCTGTGGTCACGATGTAGCGAGCCCCGCCGTCGCGCGCGATGGCGTAGCCGAGCCGCAACGCCGCGCCCTGGCCGCGGTTGCGGGGCAATTCGCACACGTAGACATCACGCTTGCGAGCGATCGCGGCGGTGTCGTCGGTGGCGCCGTCGACGATGACGATGGTCGCGATGGCGAGCGGTTCATCACCCCCGGTCGACGTTGGCATCGCATCGAGCACCGCTCCGATGCCCCGCTCCTCGTTGTAGGCGGCGATGACGACCGCGACCGGTGGCAGCGCGACGTCCGGGTAATCGACCGCGAATGTGTCGAGGGCCTCCCAATCGTCCTCGGTCGGGAACGGCGCCGGCGCCGGACGCCAGATGAGTGCGGTGAGTCCGAGCACACCGGCCGCGGGCGCCAGCACCAGCCCCGGCAGCTGGTATCGCCAGGTGAACTCGTAGAAGTCGGCGGCGCCCAGCACAGCGACCGTGCCGAGCAGATAGAGCAGTGCGGGCGCCCGCGCCGGGGCACCCCGGCTGCGCCCGCGCCAGCACACGCCGACCAGGCCGAGGAGCAGGAACGCCGCCATGACCGGTCCCGGGGTGAAGCCCACGTTCAGCTGGTACGCACGCAGGTCTGCCGCGATCGTCCGGTCAACGGCCGGCGGAGCGTCACCATAGTCCGCACCGACCTGCGCGACGGTGGAGAGATAGACGGCGGTCGGATACACCGGGTACGACGGCTGGAAGCGCCACCGTTCGGCCGGGGCATCGGGATTAGCCAGATTGTCGTGGTTCCACGTGAACAGGCGCGCCGCATCGTGCAACACCGCTCCGGTAAGACGCAGCGGCTGCTGGGTCATCGCCGCCTTGGCGAACCGCGTCTCCAGCTGCTGAAGCGTCATGCCGGGCGGCACCTTCGCGTGAAAGATCGGCGAAAGTGTCGTGTGGGCGTAGAAGTCGGGACTACGTCGTGAGCCGAGCGGCTCGACCGGACAAAGTTGTTTGACCTCGGCCGGCGCCTTGAGCGTCGAGCAGTCCACAAATGTCGCGGCCCGAGCGTAGAGCGAGGTCGCGGTCGTCGTATTCGCTGCGAAGTCACTCGACGAGGTGGACATGTAGAGCCCGTACCCGGCTACCGGGAGCGCAAAGCTCAGTACGACGAGGGCGGCACCGGCCGCCTTGAACGACCATTTCGGCGTCACGAACAGCACGTAACCGAGGAAGATCACAAGAAGCGGCGCGCCGACCGCGCGGACGGTGGTTGCCGCGCCCAGGCAGACGCCGGCGATCGCGATCGAGGCCGGCCCCGGTCGCCGGTTCCAGGCCAGCGCGGCGAACGCTCCCACGAGCAACGCCTGGAACAACGAGTCCGACATGATCATGTGTTCGAGGTAGACCTGGTACCCGTCGAGCAGCACCGGCGCCGCCGCCACCGCGGCGAGCCACCGCCAGGCTCCGCGACGGACGAGCATGGCGTAGATCAGGATTGCCATCGCGACGCCGAGCACGTGCTGGACGAGTACGACCGTGAACAGATTGCCGACGCTCAGCAGCGGCTGCAGCATGAGCATGTTGTAGCCGAGCGGATCGGGGCTCGGCGACGTCGCGTAGGGCAGCGTCGAACCGGGCAGATGGTTCAGATAAATCCAGACCGAGTCGACATAAAGGATGGCCGGCCGGTACGCGACAACGGCAAGCACCCGCAGCGCAACGCCGCCGGCCACGAGCAGTGTGATTAGCCAGTGCCTACGAAGGAATCGGCCGACGGTGGGTATGGGTCGCACGTCAGGCTGCCCTCCGCCGGATTCCATGTGCCGAACCGGCGACCGACGCCGCTGCCGGATCGGCTCCGAGCGAGCGTCCATCGTCGAGCTCCATGCAGGGAGCGTATATGTTGCTCGATCGCGGGCCATGTGGCCCGAGCGAGGAACCGCCCAACGCTGTGCGACGCGCAGGATGCGGCAACCCCAGCATCGCCAAGACGGCCGCCGACCCGCCGACTGGCACGGAGGCTGGCGGCCTGTGCTACGCGGCCGTGGTGTTCTCGACGTGGTCGCGTGCGGTGTCCGGTTGGCGGTGCTCGTTGAACACGAACCGGTCGAGGATCAGGAACTTGAGCACGAACATGACCGCGAAGGCACCGAAGTAGCAGCCGTCGATCAAGAGCGACCGCTGCGCCGAACTGAACCCTGCGTGGTCTGCGTACCTTCCGGCGAAGGTGGTCGTCCCCGCGGCGATCAGCGCGGTCACGACCGCGACGGCGGAGAACTTGGCGAAATCCCGACCCACGGCGCCGGCCTCGCGAATCAGCGTGTGCCGCCATGCCCAGAACCGGAAAACGGTGAAGTTGACCAACGCACCCGCGACGAACGCTAGGAGGGTTGCCACAGCGGGCGGGACGGTGTGATGCCACGAGAGAGACGTCAGGACGATGGCACTAACCACGGATGCGGTCAGCGAGCCGACCGCGTACCGCGCCAATTGGGCCACTCGGGGCGACCGAAGGAGATGTCTGATGCCTCCATTATTCGCCCTTCGCGGCGGCGCCGCTCGCCGGATCCCCTGGTCGCTTGCCGCTGAGGCCGAGGTCACGACCGTATTACGGCGATCGGGGTCAAACATGGATAACTCACCGCAGGCGCCGAGGTGATCCCTAGGAAGTTTGCAGAGAATTACCAGCGAACCGGTAGTAATGACCGGCTGAATATGGGTAGTTTCCGGCGAACGCCGGTATCGATGATGGAAGGTTCGTACGTATGCGGGTATTGGTACTTGGCGGCGATGGATACCTGGGTTGGCCGACTGCACTGCATCTGTCCGAGGTCGGGCACGAGGTCGGGGTCGTGGACAATTTCGTCCGCCGCCAGTACGACCATGAGCTCGGCGTGGAGAGCCTGGTGCCGATCGAGACGCTGACCACTCGCATACGCGCGTGGAATGAAGTCTCGGGCAAGCAGATCGCCGCCTATGTCGGTGATCTTGTTGATGCCGAGTTCACGTACAAGGTCATCCGGGAGTTCGCGCCGGACGCGATCGTCCACTTCGCGGAGCAGCGGGCGGCGCCGTACTCGATGATCGACCGGCAGCACGCGGTCTACACCCAGACGAACAACGTCGTGGGCACGCTGAATCTGCTCTACGCGATCGCCGAGATCAACCCGGAGATCCACCTGGTCAAGCTCGGCACGATGGGTGAGTACGGCACGCCGAACATCGACATCGAAGAGGGCTGGCTGGAGGTCACCCACAACGGTCGGACCGACCGGATGCTCTACCCGAAGAAGCCAGGTTCGTTCTACCACCTGTCCAAAGTGCACGACAGCCACAACATCGAATTCGCTTGCCGCATCTGGGATCTGCGCGCCACGGACCTCAATCAGGGCGTCGTCTACGGCCAGCAGACCGACGAGACGTCCCGCGACCCGCGCCTCGCGACGCGGTTCGACTACGACGCGGTGTTCGGTACGGTCCTGAACCGGTTCATCATCCTGGCCGCGCTCGGTGAAGCACTGACCGTCTACGGCGGCGGCGGCCAGACCCGCGGCATGATCGACATCCGCGACACGGCCGAGTGCATCCGCCTGGCGGTAGAGAACCCGGCCGATCGCGGCGAGTTCCGCGTGTTCAACCAGATGACGGAGTGGATGTCCGTGCTGCAGATCGCCGAGACGGTCGCCGATCTGCACCCGAACGAGGTCAAGATCGACTACTTGGCGAACCCGCGAGTCGAGCTGGAGGAGCACTACTACAACGTCAAGCACACCGGGCTCGTCGACCTCGGTCTGAAGCCCCACCTGCTGTCGGAGACCCTGCTCTCGTCGCTGTACGACATCGCCGACCAATGGAAGCACCGCGCCGATGTGCTCGCGATGCGGCCGACCGTACAGTGGCGGGACGCTCGGCTGGCGCGCCGCTAGGAGTCCCGCCGCACGAGCGAGGGCTATCCGCCGAGGGTTCCCGCCGTACCTTTCTGCACGCACAATGCAGGAATGGTCGCCTCGGAGTCCGTACCACCGCGTGACCCGTCGCTCGTGGCCCGTCCACGGGCCCCGCGCATCATCTCGCCGACCCGGGCCGATGCGACCGAGCCGCCGCCGTTCATCGGCGCGTGGGCGCCGGCGGACGCCCGGCTCGACGACGCGGTCGTGTTCCGGCTGCCGACCGGAACCGCGCCCGAGGACGTGGTCGTCGACACCGAGGGCCGACTCGTCGCCGGTGGCGAGGACGGCACCATCTGGCGCTGGCCGGCGGAAGCCGCCCACGCCGACCGTCCCGACGCCGTGTCACCCGTGGCCATAGCGCAAACGGGTGGCCGACCGCTCGGCGTCGAGATCGACCCGCGCGATGGGACGCTGATCGTCTGCGATGCGTACCGCGGATTGCTGCGCATCGGCCACGACGGCGCCGTGACGGACCTCGCCGCCCGTGTCGCCGGGACGCCGATCCTGTTCTGCAACAACGCCGCCGTGTCGGCCGTCGGGACGGTCTACTTCAGCGACAGTTCGACCCGCTATCCACTCTCGGCGTGGAAGCGCGATCTGCTCGAGCATCGGCCCAACGGCCGGCTGCTGCGTTACGACCCGGACGACGGTTCGGTCGACATCGTCGCCGACGGGCTCTACTTCCCCAACGGCGTCGCACTCACGCCGGACGAACGCGCGGTCCTGGTGGTGGAGACGACGACGCATCGCCTGTTGCGCGTGCCGGTGGCCGGCGACGCCGGCGGTGCCGCGCAGGAGATCCTGGATCTGGCCGCCTACCCCGACAACATGAGTGCGGTCGGCGACGGCACCTACTGGATCGCGCTGCCCAGTCCACGCCTGCCGGTCGCGGAGAAGATGCTGCCGCATCCGGGCGTGCGCCGGGTCGTCGCGCTCCTACCCGAGAAGATCCAACCCAAGCCCGGCCGGTACGGTCTGGTCGCGCTCGTCGACGGCGACGGTACGGTCCTTCGGACGGTGCACGGGCCGGCCGGACGCTACTCGATGATCACCGGCGTACGGCAGCATGGTTCGACGCTGTGGTTGGGCAGCCTGACCGAGCCGGGCGTGGCCCGAATAACCGTCTGAGCGTCGCGGTGGACCGCGCCGGACCGGCCGGACCGACTCCTACCCCTCGTCGAGAATGTCGTCGAACACCGCATCCGGGATCTTGGACGGCTTCGCCGCCGACGTGGAATCCGATGTCGCGTCGGCCGTCGGCGCGTCGCCGGCCCGGGCGAACAGGACGTCGTGAATGTCCATCAGACGTACGAGTTCGGGGCAGGGTTCGGGGTGATCGTCGACCCGTAGGTCGTACTGGAGGTCGCTGCCGCCGTAGCCGTGGCCCTTCGACATGACGTAGATCGCGGCGCTCTGGCGGCCGCGTTTGTCGCCACCGGCCGCGTCGCCCGCGAGTAACGCCGCCAGCAGCCGCCGGCCGAGCGGCAGAGCCTCGTTCGCGAGCCACGCCTCACGCATCGCGTCCACGACCTCGGGTCCGGTGAGGATATTGCCCTGGATGGCGTAGCCGTCGCCGGCCACTCCCCCGGCCCAGTCCTCGCAGTCGTCACCGGTGTACGTCGCGCCATCGCCATCGCCGCCGACGACACCGAGTTGTCGGGTCGCGCGCAACGGGTCGGCCGCGGTCAGACCGGCGACGACGTCGGCTGCCGCGACGCCGGTGCGCAGCATCGCAAGTCCCTGTGGCCGGTAGCCAACGTTCGCGTACGACTGGGTGGCGATAGCGCCGACACCGATCTCGGCGGCCGGCACGACCGCACCCACCGCGAGAAACTTGCTCGCGACCGCGACGCCGCAGGCGCCGTCGGCCGACCGTCCAACAATCGAGAACGTCATGATCGAAACGTAAGCGAGCGCGCGGCCGATGTGAACCCCTGGCGTGCATCCACCTCAACTCGCTGAGCCGAAGCTCGACTCGCCCTGAAGCTCAACTCGCCCTGAAGCTCAACTCGCCGAGTTGATGATTGCCTCGATCCGATGGGCGAGTTCGACGTCCCTGCTGGTCACGCGATGGCCCGAGTCGTGGGTGGACAGTTCGAAGGCGAGCGTTCGCCACCGAATGTCGATATCGGGATGGTGGTTGAGTTCCTCGGCCACTATCGCGACCTTGTCCACCACCGCGATCGCGCTGGGGAAGGTCGGCAGGGCGGCGGTGCGCAACAGCGCGTTGGTGTCGCCGGTCCAGCCCGGCAGGTCGGCCAGCGCTCCGGCGAGTGCCTGATCGTCCAATGGCTTACCCATGCATCGACCCTACCGGTGCGCCGCACCGTCGGGCGGGTCCGGTCAGAAGAAGGACCGGATGTCGCTGATGAAGTCGCCGCCGAGGCTGATGGCCAAGCTGCCGGCGACGATCGCCGCGATCAGGATGACCAGCCCGAGGCCAACGAGGACGCGCACCCACCAGCGTTGGCGCACCACCCAGGCCGTCCAGGCCGACACCTGCCGCATCGCGAATCGGCGCAGGCGCGCTGCCCACGTGAATTCCAGCGACCAGATCGCCAAGCCACCGAAGATGATCACCCAGCCGGGACCGGGCAGCGGCAGCAGCACGATTCCGACCGCGATGATCAGGAAGCCGAGCACTGCGATGATCAACCGGACGGCGAGCCGCCCCGCCGGCGTACGGCGACGACGCTCGAGAAACCGCTCCACACGTCCGAGTGACGGGTCAACCCCCGGATTCTCATGATCCGGTGAATCGGACTCCCTGACCTGCGATTCTTCGGTCTGAGCGCGGTGATCGGGCAATTGTGCGCCTCCTCGGTTGCCGCACCCGTCACCCAACGGGCGTTGGCGACGTTACGGGAGTGAGTCGACGTCTGAACCACACCCGACGCCGGGCGACTCGGACAGACCTGTGGAACGCAGCATCGTAGCCAGTTTCCGAACATCACCGCAGGTAAACCGATAAGCCATCCCACTACTGGGTGAGATCAGCGTATGGCGGAGCGTGACATGTCACTGTCACTCGACTATGGGAGTGCGAGGTAACCGCACCTCGCAGGCGGTGCCGGGGGGAGAAACGTTAGATGAGTGCCATTCGTCCGACGACAGTTGAAGTTGAAACATCGCTACGGTTGGTGGCGCCGGACTCCACCGCGCTCGCCGTACGCGCAAGTCTGCGCTACGACCCAGCCGATCCGTACGCGGTGCATGTCCTGTTCCACGCGGAATCGGCCGGCGGCGAGGCCGTCAGCTGGTCGTTCGCGCGGGAGCTGCTGGTAACCGGTCTCGACGAGCCGGCCGGCATCGGCGACGTCCGGGTGTGGCCGTGGAATACACCACGCGGCGAGTTCGTCGCGCTCGCGCTGTCGTCGCCGGACGGCAACGCACTGTTCGAGGTGCCGCGCAGCGTCCTTGTCCGCTTCCTGCGCCGGACCTACGTCGTCGTGCCGCGCGGCCGCGAGGCCGATCACCTCGACGTCGACGGCGCGGTGACCCGGCTGCTCGCCGGTCGCTGAGCATCGGCGGCGTTGCGCCGCTACCGGTCGACTGCTCGACCGCATGACGGCTCCATCGGATTCACCGCTGCATCACGATCACCTCGACGAGGGTGTCGCCGGGAACTCGGGCGTGCGACAGTCTTCGTCGAGGTGATCGCTGTATGCGCGACCGTGTCCCCCGCCGGCTGGAGGATTCCGGCCCGCACCGTGTCTCCCGCCGGCTGCGGGAACGCCGCGTCGACCTGGTGTTCATCGCTTTCTTCGTGGTGAACCTCGGCTTCATCACGTACTTCTTCGACATCGAGCAACTCACGGTCGCCAACGCCACCCACATGACGGCCTATCCGGCCTGGCCGCCGGCGCCGATCGTCGATCTCGTCCACTGGTACGGCAACCACTGGGACCCGTTGCTCATGGCGCGTCCGGCGTTCTACCGCATGACGATCTGGATCGACGTGGTCGCGTTCGGGCCGTTCTACGCGTTCGCGATCTACGCGTTCATCCGCGGCCGCGACTGGATCCGCGTACCCGCTCTGGTCTGGGCCGGCGTGATGATGGCGAACGTCGCCATGATCTTGTTCGAGGAGCGCGACGGCGCGTACGCGACCAGCCACTTCGGTATGGTTCTCGGCGCCAACCTGCCGTGGGGCCTCCTGCCGATCGCGGTGATTGTCCGGCTCGTGCGCGATCATCCGTTTACCGTGACACGCTCGGGCGCGGCCGACAGCGCCGACATGGCGTCCGCGGCGGTGCCGGCCACACCAACCCAACCGACCGCGCCGACCCAACCGACCCAGCCGACCGGGCCGGCGGCGGAGGCCACTGCGTGAGGGACCTGCACGGGTACGGACCATGGGCCGTGGTCGCCGGCGCATCGGAGGGCATCGGCGCCGCGTTCGCGACCGCGCTCGCCCGTGGCGGTGTGAACGTCGTTCTCGTCGCCCGGCGACCCGAGCCATTGGCAGTCCTGGCATCGCGGCTGCGGGCCGATCATGGCGTCGAAGCGCGGACGGTGAGCGCCGATCTCGCGACCGTCGACGGGGTCGACGCCGTCGCCGCCGCTTGTACCGAGATCGAGGTCGGACTGCTGGTCGCGAACGCCGCCTTTGCGCCGATCGGGCGGTTCCTGGACCGGGATGAGGCGGACCTGGTGCGCGCCGTCGAACTCAACGGCGTCACGCTCGTACGGCTGGCTCGCCGGTTCCTCCCGCCCATGGTGGACCGCGGCCGGGGTGGTCTCGTGGTCATGTCGTCGCTCGCCGGCCAGCAGGGCTCGCCCGGCATCGCGACGTACGCGGCGACGAAGGCATTCGGTGCGGTGCTGGCCGAGGGACTGTGGGCCGAATTGCGTGACACCGGCGTGGACGTCGTCGCCTGCGTCGCCGGTGCGGTGCTGACTCCCGGCCTCGAGCAGGCGAAGCAGCGGCGTGCACCCGGTACGGTCGCGGCGGACGTCGTCGCGTCGGCCGCACTCGACGCGCTCGGCCACGGCCCGCGTACGGTGCCGGGCGGCCTGATGCGCGTATCGAGCGTTCTGATGTCGCGGTTGATGCCCAAGCGCACCGCGATCGCACTCATCGCGAAGGCATCGTCGGATCTGACCTGATCTTGCCTCCGCGTCCGGCGGGTGGCACCGCGGCCGCCATCGCTAGTCGTCCTCGGGGATCTCAGTGAGGGGCACACCGAGACGCGACGCGACGGTCGGCACGAGACCACCTTGGACGATGACCGAGAACGCCACGACGATGAACACCACCGCGTAGATCTGAGCCGACCGATCCATTCCCTCGGCCACGACTAACAGGCCGAGGAGGATCGGCACGGCGCCCTTGAGGCCGCTCCACAAGACGAAGAGGCGCTCGCCGGGGCTCAGCTTCACCGGCCACAGCACCAGCCCGGCCAGCACCGGGCGGATGACGAACGCGAGCAGCACCGCGAGCACGAGCCCGATGGCCCAGGCGTAGTGGCGGCCGAGTTCCGTGATGTCGACGGTCAGGCCGAGGACGACGAAGGCCACGATCTCGGCCAGGCTCGCAAGCGATCCGCTGAAACTTCGGATCTCGGCGCGAAACGGCAGCGCGTCGTCGCCGACCAGGATGCCGGCGATCAGGACGGCGAGGAATCCGGAGCCCTGGGCGACCGTGGCCAGCCCGTACACGGCGAGCGCGCACGCGATCGTGCGTAAGGCGTACAGGCCCTCGTTCGGCACCCGCACGCGAAGGAGCCAGCGCAGCGCCAGACCGGCGGCGACCCCGACGACGGCTCCGACGACCATCTGCAGAGCGAAGACGCGCAGTCCGTTGAGGAACGCGTCGGCACCGCTCATGGTGTGCGCGCCGAGCAGCGCCACCATCAGCGCGATGCCGACCGGGTCGTTGGCGCCCGACTCGCCCTCGATCAACACGCCGGCCCGGCCGCCGACTTCGCGGCCGCCGAGCACGGAGAACACGACCGCCGGATCGGTCGGCGCGAGTGCCGTGCCGAGCAGCAGCGACTCCTCCCAGCCGAGCCGGAAAATCAGATGAGCGGCGGTGGCGATGCCCGCCGCCGTCACGAACGTCCCGGCGACGCCGAGCCACACCACCGCGCCGGCGGCCGAGCGGAAGCGCGCCCAGCCGATGTGCATGCCGCCGTCGAACAGGATGATGACGAGCGCGACCGTGACCACTCGTTCGACGATGTGGGCCGGAATGTGCGCGAGCGACGGAACGAGGTTCGAGGCGATGGCCGCGCCGATGAGGAAGATGGCGGGAGCCGGGATGCGCAGGCGAGCGCTCAGACGGCTGGACATGACGGCGACCAGGAACGCCAGCGACACCGTGAGGACGATCCACCCGTAATCGACGGCTTCGCCCATGACGGCCACAGTAGCGGTCGATCTTGCCGGTGCGGCCCAGTACGGCCGGCCATCGCCGGCCGGCGGTCACTGCTGGGCGTCGAGGGCGGCGATGAGAGTCTTCGGTGCGACCGTCCGGTAAGCGTCCTCGATGATCTCCGCCATCTCGTCCCACGCGACCGGCGGATGCAGCCGAACGCCGAGCCAACCGCGGTGCCCGACGTAGGCCGGATAGTGGAAGCGGTCCGGATCGGCCGCGATCAACTCGCTCTGTGCGCCGGGTGGCGCGGCACACCACAGGTGGGGAAACTCGTCTTGGTGATGGCCGTACGGCCAGATCGTCACGAACGTCTTCTTGTCCCGGACGAACCACGTGGGCGTGCCGTGACTCGGTCGTTCCGTGACCTCGGGAAAGGCAAGGCAGATCTGACGTACCCGCGCGACAAGCTCGTCCGGGTCGACAGGGCGTACGGCCATGGCGTCACGCTACGCCCGCGCCGGGCTGTGTCGCCGCCCGCTGTCGCACGCGCGGACGAGGGAGCCGCCCGCACCAACGGGCGACCCCCTCGATCCCTACCCCCAGGAAGATACGTTCGTGCGGTCAGGAGCTGGCCGCGCTCCCGACGAACTTCTGTGCGTCGTTGCTGGAGATGGCGAAACCGATGCCGACGCTCCCGGTGCTGCCGCTCGATCCGGTCGCGATGGCGCTGTTGATGCCGACGACCTGACCGGCCATGTTGAACAACGCGCCGCCGGAGTCGCCCTGGTTGGTGGATGCATCGGTCTGGATCGCGTCGCCGTACGTGGTGCCCGACGACTGAGCCACTGACTGGCTGCCGCCGCCCTCGCTACCGACCGTGACCTGTCGGTGCAGGGCACTGACGATGCCGGCACTGACACTGTTGGACAGGCCGAGTTCGTTGCCGATCGCGATGACCGTGTCGCCAATCTGCAGGTTGTCGCTGTCGCCGAACGTGGCCGCCTTGAGGCCCGACACGCCCTGTGCCTGGATGAGGGCCAGATCCTCCTGCGGGTCCGCCTTCACGATCGTGGCGCTCACGGTCTTGCCGTTGGTGAAGGTGACCTGGACCGAGCCGCCGCCGGTGGCGGCTGCGATGACGTGGTTGTTCGTGAGGATCAGCCCGTCGCTACCAACCACGACACCGGAGCCCTCGTCGGCCTGTTGCTGACCGCGGACCGTGATCGACACGACCTCCTGATCGACGGCTGAGACCACGTCGGCGATGGAGTTCGCGCCCGCGACGGTCTGCACCGACGTCGCGGCGGCGGCGTTCGACGTAGACGTGTGGTCGAAGGCGTGCATGCCGGCCGCGCCGGCGAAACCGCCGCCCGCCGCAAGCACGATCGCGGCGATGCCGGCCACCGCGAGACGGCGGCCGGACCCACGGGCGCGCCGGGCGTGCGCCGGCGGAGGCATCGCGGCGCCGGTGCTCCCGCCCGACGACATGGCGGCGGCCGGTAGGAACCCGGCCGGACGCGGCAGCGGCTCGGCCGAATTCTGACCCACAGCGCTCGGCACAGTGGCCGCGTCACTCGGGACCGGGACCGGGGCCGCGCCGTCACCCCAGCCCGATCGGTAGGTCGATCCCCAGCCGGCCGGCGACCGGTCCGCCGGAGCCTGGTCCAGCGGCTGGCCGGCCGCAGGCGCCGGGGTCATCGGTTCGGAGGCGGGCGGAACCGCCGCGCGTCCGACTGGCACGTCGTGCCCCGTGGCGCGCTCGTCGGCGGCGTCGGCTGGGGCCCGGTTCGGATCCTCGTAGCTCTCCATGTCCTCGACTGTGAACCTCCGACCACCGGTCAACGCTGGGAGCTGCCTATGAAGCCGCTGAATATTGTTGATCTTTGTTACGCCCGGTAAGCCGGTGCCGAAAGGGCCGTTTCCGCACGTGTTAACACATCCGCCCCGGCCGATCCGGCTTGGAAGCCGGGTTTGCCTCGCTCAGCGATCTTCCAGCCGTCGAGGCGGTCGGACCGGAGATCCGGGTCGGCCGGCGCGAGGCAAGGCCGCCCGAACGCCCGCGGTCGGGCCGCCGACGCGCTCACCCGGCGTCCGGGTGCCGCCCTCGCGGACCACCAGCGGCAAGTCCGGCAATCGCCTTCCGGCCGGGCGGTCCCGCCCTAGTCTCGGAGGTGACCTGGTGTGGCGCCGTGTCTCGCGGCGAGGGTAGGAGTACCGATGCGTCGTTTGCGCCTTGCGTCCGTGGCCGCCATCTCATTCGGTGCCACCGCGGCGGCAGTCCTGACACCAACCGCCGCGTCCGCGGCGACCGCGTCCGCGACGCCAAAGTTCGTCGCGAGCGGCGCCAAGTCCACATTCCGCGTGCACTGCACGGGTTCGCCGGAGTCGGCCAGCCTCACCGGCACCGACCTCGGCCTGCCGAGCGGCATCGCGATGTCGCCGACGAGTACCGGCCGCTTCGCGGTGACCTTACGCATTCCGAAGGACACACTGCCCGGCTCGTACGACGTGAACATGCAGTGTTCCAACGGTGACTTCGGCATGGCGTCGATCCGGGTGTCGCCGCGCGGCGGCGCCAACACCGGGGACGGCTCGGCATCCGGCGTCGACATGACCACGGCTGTCGTCGGCGGCGGCGCCGTCGCGCTCGCGGCCGTGGGCGGCGCCATCCTTCTCGGTCGACGGCAGGACCTGGACCCAGGCGGCTGACATGTCCGACGTAGGGCCGCCCCCTGACATGTCCGACGTACTGCCGTCCACGACCCGTGGATCACCCGTTGCTCCGCCGCCGAACTATCCGCGGCAGGCGCACGGCTTTCCCTACGTGGGTAAGCGTCGCTACTGCGGCTTTCCCAGACGGGCGGCTGCGGCCTGGGTTTTCGCGATCGTCGCGTTCTTCGGCGGCGGCGTGCTATTGGCCACGTACGTCGGGAACACGCCGAAACCGACCACGCCGGGGGCGGTAGCGTTGCCGGCCGAACCGACGCAACGACCGCCACCGAGGGGCAGCGAGCCGTTACCCCGATCCGTCCCGGTAACCATCGACATCTCGTCGATCAAGGTGCACGCCCCGGTCGGATCGCTCGGTACCGCCGCCGATGGCACCGTGGAGGTGCCGCCGCTGAACGAACCCAACCTCACTGGTTGGTATGACGGCAGTGTCACGCCGGGGCAGACCGGCAACGCGGTCATTCTCGGCCATGTGGACTCCCACACCGTCGGCGCCGCGGTCTTCTACCACCTTGGCGATCTGAAGCCAGGTGATCTCGTCAACGTGACCCGTACGGACCGGACGGTCGCCGTCTTCCGCGTGTACGGCGTCGCGAGCTTCGCCAAGGCCAAGTTCCCGACGACGCTCGTCTACGGCCCGAACACGAAACCCGAGCTCCGGCTTGTCACCTGCGGTGGGGTTTACAACGCACAGCGCCACGAGTACATCAAGAACGTGGTCGCGGTGGCCACGATGGTGTCCTCGCGGCCCGCGTAGCTGTCCGCGCCGCCGGCTATCCCGGCCAGTTGCCGCCGGCAAATCGCGTCGTGGGCGACAATGCCCTGGTGAACGAGATTGCAGTGACCGTCGTCGGCCCAGACCGTCCCGGCATCGTGGCCGAGGTGTCCGGTGCACTCGCGGGTCTCGGCCTCAACCTGACCGACTCGACAATGACCTTGCTGCGCGGGCACTTCGCGATGATGCTCGTCTGCACGTCCGAGGCTGGGTCGACGCAGGTCACCGCGGCCGAGGTCAACGCCGCGCTCGCGCCGTTGACCGATCCGGGGCATCTCGTCGCCGTCGCCCGCCCACTCCTCGACGAGCCGGAGGACTGGCCGGACGAGGCGGAGGCGATCCCGCTCCCGAACACGTACACCTTGGTCGTGCACGGCGCGGACCGATTGGGCATCGTGGCCGCGATGACCGCCGTGCTGGCGCGGGCCGGCGGCAACATCACCGATCTCACCACCCGTCTCGCCGGCTCGCTCTACCTGCTCACGGCCGAGGTCGACCTGCCGCCCGGTGCCGACTACGACGCGCTCGCCGCGGATCTGCAAGCCGAGGCCGAGCGCCTCGGCGTCGTCGCGAACCTCACGGCCGCCGAGGCGGACATGTTGTGACGGGTACGGATCCACCCGCGTCGGCCGACGACGCGCCGATCGTCACGATCGAGGACTGGCCGGCCGATGCGCTGGAATGGATGTCGGGCACCGACGGTCGCGTACGTCCCGCGGTCCGATCGCCGGATCCGGTGCTCGCCACGGCCGGAGCGGACGTCGATCCGGCCGAGCCGGCGATCCGGGCACTCGCCGCCGATCTCGTGGCGACGATGGCGGCCGCGCCCGGTTGCGTCGGACTGGCCGCGCAACAGATCGGCGCCGCGGCACGCGTGCTCGCGGTCGACGTACGTAACCATCCGAAGACCCGTACGTGCCACGGGCTGTTCGTGCTCTGCAACGCCGAGATCGTCGCGGCGAGTCAGTGGCAGAAGGGGCGCGAAGGGTGTTTGTCGGTGCCCGATCTGACCGGCGACGTGAAGCGGGCCGGTCGTCTTGTGGTGACGGGCCGGCTACCCGGAAGCGGCCGCTCGGTCACGCTCGCGACGGATGCGTTCGAGGCCCGGGCACTCCAGCACGAGGTCGATCACTGCGCCGGAGCGCTGTTCCTCGACCGGGTCGCCGACCCACACGCGGTGTTCGCGCGCAAGGTCTATCGGTAGCGCTCACGACCGGCGTGTTTTGCCGGGCGCGCCACTGGCCGTACGGCGCGGCCCGGTAGATTGCCAGCCATGCCGACTCCGCCCGCTTCCGTCGAGGTCTACACCGACGGCGCGTGCAGCGGTAACCCCGGTCCGGGCGGCTGGGGCGCGGTCTTGCTCTACGGCCGGCACGAGAAGGAGCTCTACGGCGGTCAGCGCGAGCCAACGACGAACAATCGGATGGAGCTGACGGCCGCGATCGAGGCGCTCGAACACCTCACGCGCCCGTCGGTCGTACGGCTGCACACCGACAGCACGTACGTCCGCTCCGGCATCATGTCGTGGCTCGCCGGCTGGCAGCGCAACGGCTGGCGTACGTCCGACCGCAAGCCGGTCAAGAACGCCGACCTCTGGCAGCGGTTGGCGGCCGCGGTCGCCCGGCATGAGGTCGAATGGCTGTGGGTCAAAGGGCACGCGGGCGACCCCGGCAACGAACGTGCCGACGCCCTCGCCAACCGTGGCATGGCCGAAGCCCGAGCCGCCGGCTGAATCCGGTCGCGGCTCAGGAGCAGTCGGCCTGGATCGTCTTCACGTCGGCCGTCAACTGCCCCGTCAATGTCGATGACGGCGCGCGGCCGGCGGCGACGTCGGCTCGCAGCTTGTCGATGTGGCCGGCCGCCGTACGCAGGTCGACGGCCGTCTTCGCATGGTTCGACTTCGCCGCGTCGGCGCGAAGCTCGGCCGCTGCCGTGGTGAGCTCGACGACGATCGCGTGTACGTCGTTGCCGTCGCCGCGCACCCGTGCCTCGACCTGTCCGGTGTAGACGACGACGCCGATGCAAGCGGGGTCGAGGCGGTGCGACAGGTGCGACAACCCCGAGGTCACACCGTTGACGATCGGGATCGACCACAGCACGGCGAACACGATGCCGAGCAGCGCCCGGACGCGGCCGACACCGCGCCGGCGTCGCGCGCGCAGCAGGCCGATCACCCCAAAGATCATGCCGAACGGAGGCAGCGGCAGGATTCCACAAACGAGCGCCGCGGTGGCGAACCCGTTGCGCGGATAGGGATCGCCGGGATACGGCGGCAGCGGTCGCGAGTCGATCCGCGTCGGACTCGACGGCACGGCCCGGCCCGCCGAGCCGACCTGGCCCGGTGAGCCGACTGGTGCGAGCGGGCCGGCCGGTGTGAGCGGGCGCGCCGGTGTGATCGGGCCGGCCGGCGTGAGCGGGCCGGCCGGTGTGAGTGTCAGCGGGCCGATACCGGTCGGATACGGCCGGGTCGCCGGCCGTACCGATGAGGCGGCCGACCCCGCGGACAGAGCGACGGCTGGTGACGCGGGCGCCGCGAATGCCTGCGCTGCCGCGAACGCCGTCGCAGCGGGTGCGAACTGCGCACGCCCGATGATCGGCGGCTGGTCCGGAGCGTTGAGCGCGGCGCGCGCGGTGGCGGCGCTCGCCGGTCGCTGCGCCGGTTCCTTGGCGAGCATCTGATGGATCAGCGCCGCGAACCCCTCGGGCACCTCGGGCCGGATGGATCGCAGCGGCGTCGGCACGGCCGACAGATGCGCCGAGATCCAGTCCGCCGGTGTCTCGGCGTGGTACGGCGACCGGCCGGCGAGGAGTTCGTAGAGCACGCAGCCGAGGGAGTAGAGGTCGGCCCGACCGTCGACGCCACCGGTGTCCAACTGCTCGGGCGCCGCATATCGCAGCGTTCCGACGTGGTCGCCGTCGCGGGTCAGGCGCGACTCGCGCTCGACCCAGACGATGCCGAAGTCGACGATCTTCGCCGCGCCGGTGGACGCGCTCAGCATGATGTTGGCTGGCTTCAGGTCACGGTGCACGACCCCGGCCGAATGTGCCGCGTCCAGGCCGGCGCACACCTGATCGGCGACCGACCGCACCCGGTCCACCGGCAGCCGGCCGTCCCCCGACATCCGGGCACGGGCCTGCTCGTCGGCGAGCGACCCGCCCGTGATCAGCTCCATCACCAGATAGGCAGCGCCGTCGTGCTCGCCGAAGTCGTGGGCCGTGACGATGTTGGGGTGGTTGAACGCGGCGACGGCGCGCGCCTCCTGCCGGAAGCGCGCCATGGCGGCGTCGGGCTCGACGAGGTGCTCGAACGACACGATCTTGATGGCCACGTCCCGGCCGAGCGTGCGGTCGTAGCCGCGGAAAACCGCGCCGAAGCCACCTCGACCCAACTCGGCCCGAAGCTCGTAACGACCCGCGACGACGGTGCCGTCCATTGCCCACCCACCCTGCCAATCGCGGCCGGCCGCGGTCGGCGGCTCTACATCACGGGCCAGCCTTGCGGATGTCGTCAAGTCGATGACGTCGGGGTCACCCCGTCAAGTCGACTCGCGACCGTCATGTGGCCGGGGCGACGACCGCCTGATCGCCTACCCCGATCTCGGCCCGCCGCAACTCGCCGGACGGTTTGACGGTCGCCTCGTTGCGCATGGTCAGGATCGCGATGTCGTCGCGGGGCGTTTCCGGAGAGAACGCGATCGTGGCCGAGCGCAGCCGAGCCGCGACGATATCCGCGTCGTGGCCGGCCAGCGGCGCCAGCACCTCGTGCGTACGGTCAAGGCCGAAGAGCTCGCCGCCGCGGCGGCGTTCGGTCACCCCGTCGGTGAAGAACACCAACGTGTCCCCCGGGCCCATGACGACGTCCGCGGCCACGATGTTGATCCGCGGCAGCAGACCGAGCGCGCTTCCGTTGTGTCCCACCGCTTCCGTGGCGCCCGACGTCCGTACGACGATGGGCCGCTCGTGCCCGGCCAGGTAGATCTCGGCTCGTACGGCCGGCCCACCGGCGTCGACCGCGGCCACTGCGAGGGTCGCGAACCGCCCGGAGCCCTGCTCGGCGAGCTCCTCGTTGATCCGTACGAGGATCTCCGTCACCGGCCGACCCTCGCGGACGAGCACCCGCATCACATTGCGCACGAGTCCGGTGACGGCGGCCGCCGCGACACCTTTGCCCGAGACGTCGCCCAACACCATCAGCCAGCGACCGTCCGGCATCTCGAGGACATCGTAGAAATCGCCGCCCACGTCCACCGTGCCAATGGCCGGGATGTACTCGGCGGCGAACCGTACGCCGTCGACCCGGGGCAACGCCGGCGGCAGCAACGCCTGTTGCAACGTGTCCGTCGCGGCCCGCCGCTCCTCGTGCAACTGCGCGTTATCCAGCGCGAGCGCGGTCCGCCGGGCCAGATCGACAATGACCGCGAGTTCGTCGGTGTCGTGCCGGCGACCACGCGGACGACCGACCGTAAGGACGCCAAGTCGCTGACCCCGCACGATCAGCGGCACTGCCACCCCATCGAGCGCGGTCGACAGCGTGCTGTGCTGGCCCGGATTGCGCGCGTCGGCCAGCACCCGCTTGTTGGCGGCCAGGTCCAGGGCGCGCCGGACGGCCACCGTTTGGGTCTCTCGGGCGTGGGTGGCGCTGACGACCACCGGTGGACCGTCGTCGAAACACCGCAGGACGGCACACCACTCGCCGAGCCGCGGCACGAACAGGCGGGGCACGAGCGCCATCGTGAGGTCGATTTCCAGCGACTGCGCGAGCAGGTCACTCGCACCGGTGATGAACGCGACCTCGGCGCGCCGGCGAAGGTCGGCCGCGCGGAGCCGGTCATTGTCGACCATGACGGCGAATGCGTGGGCGCCCAACGTCGCGATCTGCAGGGCGTGGGTAGGGACCGTCGGCATGTGTACGGTGAGCACTCCGCCCGCCGGCGGTGCCAGCGGAAGCGGGATCCGTACCGGTTCGTCGGTGTCGTTGTTCGTGGTTCCGGCCCGCGCGACTTCGACGTCGCCCCGTCCGTCGGCTCGATCGAGCACGAGTTCCACCACGGCCTCGCCTGCCGCCGCTGACACCTCGCCAACCAGCTGCATCGCGAATTGCGCGAGGTCCGAAGCGACCGCCGTGCCGAGCCAGGTGTCGGCGCCGACCAGCACCGCGCCATCGGCCGCCGCAAGATCATCGCGCGTTCGCAGTGTGTCGCGCTGTGCGGGGCCGCCACCAGCCGTCGGCGTTAGGCGCTTTGATCCGGGTACGTTATCCGACAGCAGATCGCTGCGTTGTATGTCGAACCAGACTGACTTGCCGGAATTGTCGTGGACGACGCCCCATCGCGTCGCGATCCGATCCACCAGAATGAGACCCCGACCGTGCGACAGCAGGGGACGCCGTGTCGCGGAGGTAGGGTCGAGCACGGGCAGTTCACCGCGATGACCGTCGGCCACCGCCACGTGCACGCGGTTTGCATCCACGTCGACCGTCACGTCCAGGTCGGTCCCGGCGTGCAGCACGGCGTTCGTCGTCAACTCGGTCGCGAGCAACAGCACATCGTCGGCCATCGCGGCCAGATGTGCCTCGTCAAGCATCTGCCGGATCATCGTGCGTACGGCGGCGGGAGCGTGGCGGTTCGGGCGCAGGCGCAAGCGGCGTTCGGTACGGGGCTCCGGCAAACGATGTGTTGCATTGGTGGCCACGATCAGTAGTGTCCTCCGAGTGGAGCGGTGGAGCCAACCAGATGGCTGGCGGCCCACGACATACGGGTGCGCAGTGCGCCCGTGGCGCGGCGGGGAGGGTGCCATGACAGTCACGCAACAGCGACCCGACGCCCGGGGCGACACCGAGGCGCTGCTCAGCGAACTGACCGATGCCTTGCACCGCGTGCGGTCCGGCGACTTCAAGGTCCGGCTCCCGCGCCGCAACGACGTTGGCGCGGCCGTCGTCGACGCATTCAATGACGTCGTTACCCAGCAGGAGCACCAGACCCGCGACCTCGTGCGCATCAGCCGCCTCGTCGGGCGCGAAGGCCGACTCACCGAGCGGCTCGACGATGATGGCGTCGAGGGCGCGTGGGCCGACGGTCTCCGCACCGTCAACGCCTTGATAGACGACCTGGCGCGGCCCACCACTGAGGTGGCCCGCGTCATCGCGGCCGTCGCCGAGGGCGACCTGTCGCAGCACATGGCGAACGAGATCGAGGGTCGACCGTTGCGGGGCGAGTTCCTCCAGATCGGCCGGACCGTGAACACCATGGTTGACCAGTTGTCCTCGTTCGCGGACGAGGTGACCCGGGTGGCTCGCGACGTGGGTACGGAGGGCAAGCTCGGCGGCCAGGCCGACGTACGCGGCGTCGCCGGGACCTGGCGCGACCTGACCTCGAACGTGAACCAGATGGCCGCGAACCTCACGAACCAGGTGCGGTCGATCTCGCAGGTGACCACGGCGATCGCGGACGGCGACCTGTCCCAGAAGATCACCGTGTCGGCGAAGGGCGAGGTCGCCGAACTCGCGGACACGATCAACTCGCTCACCGACACGCTGCGCGTATTCGCCGAGCAGGTCACTCGCGTGGCCCGCGAGGTCGGCACCGAAGGCAAGCTCGGCGGCCAGGCCGACGTACCCGGCGTGGCCGGCACGTGGAAGGACCTCACCGACAACGTCAACTCGATGGCGTCCAACCTGACCGACCAGGTCCGCAACATCGCCCAGGTGGCCACGGCAGTGGCGACCGGCGACCTGTCGCAGAAGATCACGGTGGCCGCTCAGGGCGAGATCCTGGAACTCAAGGACACCGTCAACACGATGGTCGACCAGCTGTCCTCGTTCGCCGACGAAGTCACCCGCGTCGCCCGCGAGGTCGGCACCGAAGGCAAGCTCGGTGGCCAGGCCCAGGTCAGAGGCGTCGCCGGCACCTGGCGCGACCTCACCGAGAACGTCAACCAGCTCGCCGGCAACCTGACCGCCCAGGTCCGCAACATCGCCCAGGTCACCACCGCCGTCGCCCGCGGCGACCTCTCGCAGAAGATCACCGTCGACGCGCGCGGCGAAATCCTGGAACTCAAATCCACCGTCAACACCATGGTCGACCAGCTGTCCTCGTTCGCCGACGAAGTCACCCGCGTCGCCCGCGAGGTCGGCACCGAAGGCAAGCTCGGCGGCCAGGCCCAGGTGCTCGGGATCGGCGGTACGTGGAAGGACCTCACCGAGAACGTCAACCAGCTCGCCGGCAACCTGACCGCCCAGGTCCGCAACATCGCCCAGGTCACCACCGCCGTCGCCCGCGGCGACCTCTCGCAGAAGATCACCGTCGACGCGCGCGGCGAAATCCTGGAACTCAAATCCACCGTCAACACCATGGTCGACCAGCTGTCCTCGTTCGCCGACGAAGTCACCCGCGTCGCCCGCGAGGTCGGCACCGAAGGCAAGCTCGGCGGCCAGGCCCAGGTCCGCGGCGTCGCCGGTACGTGGCGCGACCTCACCGACAACGTGAACTTCATGGCCTCGAACCTGACCGGTCAGGTCCGCAACATCGCCCAGGTGGCCACGGCGGTGGCGCGCGGCGACCTGTCGCAGAAGATCACGGTGGCGGCTCAGGGCGAGATCCTGGAGCTGAAGGACACCGTCAACACGATGGTCGATCAGCTGTCCTCGTTCGCCGACGAAGTCACCCGTGTCGCCCGCGAGGTCGGCACCGAAGGCAAACTCGGTGGCCAGGCCCAGGTCAGAGGCGTCGCCGGCACCTGGCGCGACCTCACCGACAACGTGAACTTCATGGCCTCGAACCTGACCGCTCAGGTCCGCAACATCGCCCAGGTCACGACCGCCGTCGCCCGCGGCGACATGAGCCAGAAGATCACCGTCGACGCGCAGGGCGAGATCCTCGAGCTGAAGAACACCGTCAACACGATGGTCGACCAGCTGTCCTCGTTCGCCGACGAGATCACCCGCGTCGGCCGCGAGGTCGGCATCGAAGGCAAGCTCGGCGGCCAGGCCCAGGTGCGCGGCGTCGCCGGTACGTGGCGCGACCTGACCGAGAACGTCAACCAACTCGCCGCGACCCTGACCACTCAGTTGCGGGCGATCGCGAACGTGTCGACCGCGGTAACCCGCGGTGACCTGACGCAACGGATCGCGGTCGAGGCGCAGGGTGAGGTCGCGGATCTGAAGGACAACATCAACCAGATGATCGTCACGCTCCGCGAAACCACCAAGAAGAACGCGGAGCAGGGCTGGCTCGACTCGAACCTGGCCCGCATCGGCGGCCTGCTCCAGTCCCAGCGGGATCTCGACGAGGTCTGTCGCATGATCATGAGCGAGGTGACACCGCTCGTCAACGCCCAGCTTGGCGCGTTCTTCCTGCCTGGAAGCGTCGGGACCGACCGGTCGCGGCTGCGGCTGACCGCCGCGTACGGCCGTTCGGCGCTGGACGGACCGGCGCTCAGCTTCTCCATCGGCGAGGGCCTGGTCGGCCAGTCCGCCGCGTCGCGCCGGCGGATCCGAGTGACACCGCCGGCAGACAACCGCCTCGCGATCCGCTCCGGCTTTGCCGACGCGCCACCGGCCGATCTGGTCGTGCTGCCCGTGCTGTTCGAGGGCGACCTGATCGGCGTGATCGAGTTCGGCTCGGTCACCCACTTCTCCGACCTGCACCTGAGTTTCCTCGACCGGCTCGTGGCCGCGATCGGCGTCTCGTTGAACACGATTCTCGCCAACCGCCGTACGGAAGAGTTGCTGACCGAGTCCCAACGGCTCGCCATGGAGATGCAGCAGCAGTCGATCGAGTTGCAGCGTACGAACGCCGAACTCGAAGAGAAGGCGACGCTGCTGTCCGAACAGAACGTGAACATCGAGTCGAAGAATCGCGAGATCGAGTTGGCCCGACTCGGTCTGGAGGAGAAGGCGCAGCAGCTGACGGCCGCGTCGCAGTACAAGTCCGAGTTCCTGGCGAACATGAGCCACGAGCTGCGTACGCCACTGAACTCGTTGCTGCTGCTCTCGCGCATGCTCGTCGACAACGCCGAACAGAATCTGACGACCAAACAGATCGACTACGCGCGGACGATTTACGGCGCCGGCTCGGACCTGCTCGCCCTCATCGACGACATTCTGGACCTGTCGAAGATCGAGGCCGGCCGGATGGACGTCGAGCCGGCCGAGCTGGCCTTCGCCGACGTCCGGGCGTACGTGCGCCGGGCGTTCGCGCCCCAGGTCGAAGACAAGGGACTGGCCTTCGACGTCGAGGTCGACCCGACGCTTCCGGACACGATGGTGACCGATCCGCAACGCCTGCAGCAGATCCTGCGCAACCTCCTGGCCAACGCGGTCAAGTTCACCGACGCCGGCTCCGTGACACTGCGGATCGAGCGCGCGACCGACGAGGACGGCGTCAACGTGCCGTGGCCGGCGGTCGCGTTCCGGGTCATCGACACCGGCATCGGCATCGCCGACGACAAGCTCGATCTCGTCTTCGAGGCGTTCCAGCAGGCCGACGGCACGACCAGCCGGCGCTACGGTGGCACCGGACTCGGCCTGTCCATCAGCCTCGAACTCGCGCGTCTCCTGGGCGGCGCCATCACCGTCGCGTCCGAGCCCGCGTACGGATCGACATTCACGCTCACACTGCCCGAGATGTTCACCGCCACCTCGCAGCTGCCGCCGCTGCGCGAGCCGGTCGAACTGCTCCCGGTCGCTTCGACGATCCTCCGCAACCCGGAGCCGGAGCTGATCGACAACCCGTCGATTGCGCGTCTGGCCGGGGCGACGGTGCTGATCATCGACGACGACGTCCGCAACGTGTTCGCGTTGACCAGCGCACTGGAGATGCAGGGCATCGAGGTGCTTTACGCCGATAACGGCGCCGACGGCGTCCGACTGCTCACCGAGACACCGCACGTCGACATGGTGCTGATGGACGCGATGATGCCGGCGCAGGACGGCTACGAAACGACCCAGGCGATCCGGCGAAACCCGACGTTCGCCAACCTGCCGGTCGTGTTCCTGACCGCGAAGGCGATGCCCGGCGACCACGAGTCGGCGCTCGCGGCGGGTGCGAGCGACTATCTCACCAAACCCGTTGACCTGGACGAGCTGCTGCAAACGATGGCGCGCTGGGTCGGCGCGAGCGGACCGGACGCCGGCCTCGACGACGCGGCAATCGCCGACGACGCGGACGACGCGGCTATCGCGGACGGCGCGGACGGCGCGGACGGCGCGGCAAGGGATCCGGGCGATCCGGCGACGGATAGGGGTGACGCATGACGAGCCCGGGCCGCCGGTCGCCGTTCCGCTCGGCGCCGACCGATGCCGCCCAGCGCGGCCTGCCGAAGGTGTTGCTCGTGGACGACCGGCGCGACAACCTTGTCGCCCTCGCCGCGATTCTGCAGGGGCTGCCGGTCGAGCCGGTCGCCGTGGACAGTGGCGATGCGGCTCTCAAGCGCCTGTTGATGGACGACTTCGCCGTCATCCTGATGGATGCGCAGATGCCGAACATGGACGGGTTCGAGACGGCAACGCGCATCAAAGAGCGCGAGCGCACCCGCCACGTACCCATCATCTTCTTGACCGCCGCGGACCGGGACGCCGAATTGGCGCTGCGCGGCTACGCGGCCGGCGCCGTCGACTACCTCACCAAGCCGCTCGATCCATGGGTGCTGCGGTCCAAGGTGTCGGTCTTCGCCGAGCTGTGGAGCAAGACGAGGCAGGTGGCCGTACAAGCCCGCACAGCGGAGAGCGCGACGGCACTCGGCACGTCGGTCGACTCGGCGCTGGCGCTCCTGCGGTCGGAGAAACCCGACGTCGGTGCGGCCATCGCGGTGCTGGAGTGTGCCGTGGGCAAGTTCCGGGCACCGGTACCTCGCGGCATGCCCGGCGGTGGCTCATCCGGTGAGGTCCGGCCGGCAACGTTCTGACCTGGTGGGACCGGCGCTCTTGATGCAGCGCGCGCTCAGACGATGTGCAGGGCCGGCCGCAGGCCGGTCACGTCCAGCACACGCTGCAAAAAGTCACCGACATTCGTGAGGACCAGCACGCTCTGCACCATCCGTGCCTTTTGGCTCAGGGAGACCAACGTCCCGAGGCCCTGTGAGTCGCAGAATGTGACGCCGGCCAGATCCAGCACGACCCGCGGCGGCGCATCGACAAGCAGATGCTCGACCGCCGAGCTCATCTGCGCGACGCTCGACATGTCGATCGCACCTTGCAGACGGACCACGGCCTCGGTCGGTGCGCGGCTGACGGAGACCGCGAGGCCCTCATGCTCCATGCCGGTCACCCTACCGCTCAGCCGGCATGCGCACCGATTAGCCGATCCTCGTCCATCGATGACCGCCAGCGCGGATTCGGGCGGCGATGCGGGCGTGCCCAGCGAAATCGGCGGCCCGATGGTTTCGGCGCGTCAACACAACGGGAAGTGTCCCGGCCTCGCGTACGCACGGTCAACGGGCGAGACCCCAGCGCCTACCCGTACCCTTTCCATGGGCCGTACGTCCCAAAGACCGCCCGACTGAGGCGACACTAAGCTAGGTTTGCCTAACCTAATCCTGTCTGACAGGATGTCGCGAGTGCCGTCGGTCGGCGGCCACCACGGGACGACGGAAGGAATCGACAATGCGGCTGCGGCGACTCCCGGCGCAACGCACGCGAATCGGCGTGGCGGTGGCATTTCTCACGGTAGCGGCGGTCGGCCTCGCCGCGTGCGGAAGTTCCGGATCGGGGTCCACGGCGGCCGGTGCCGCCGGCGGCTCGGGCGACACGATCACGCTCTACAACGGACAGCATGAGCAGACCACCGACGCGCTCGTGAAAGCGTTCACGGCGGCGACCGGCATCAAGGTCAACGTACGCAGTGACGACGAGACCGTCCTCGCCCAGCAGATGGAGCAGGAGGGTCGGGCGTCCCGGGCGGACGTGTTCTACACCGAGAACTCCCCCGCGCTCGCGGAGTTGTCCGGCAAGGGACTCCTCGCCCCGATCGAGGCGAGCACGCTCGCGTCCGTACCGGCGAAATACAGCTCTCCGACCGGCGACTGGGTTGGCGTTTCGGCCCGGGTCAGCGCGATCGTCTACAACACCGACAAGATGACGCCGGCTCAGCTCCCGAAATCCGTCATGGATCTGGCCGACCCGAAGTGGCAGGGCAAGATCTCCTTCGCGCCCGGCGAGACCGATTTCCAACCGATCGTGACGTCGGTCGCAAAGAAGGTCGGTGACCAGGGTGCACTCACCTGGCTCAACGGCATGAAGGCTAATCTCAAAGGCCATGACTATCCGGATAACGAGACGATCGTGGCGAAGGTGAATTCTGGCGACGTCGAGATGGGCCTCATCAACACGTACTACTGGTATCGCCTGCGGGCATCACTCAACGGCGCGGCAATGCACTCGGCGCTCGGGCTCTTCGCTCCGCAGGATCCGGGCTACCTGATCAACGTGTCCGGCGCCGGCGTTCTCAAGTCGAGCAAACACCAGGCGGCCGCGCAGAAGTTCGTCGCGTTCCTGACCAGTGCGGCCGGCCAGAAAGTCATGGCGGCCAGCGACAGCTTCGAGTACCCGATCGGGTCCGGGGTGCTCGCCACTGACGGCCAGCAGCCGCTGGACAGCCTTCAGCCGGCGCCGCTGACGATCGGCGACCTCGGCAACGGACAACACGCGGTTCAGCTGTTGCAGCAGGCTCAGTTGCTGTGACCCTCGCGACAGCGCCCGCCGGCGGCAGCACAGTCACCGACAGCGCCAGCTCAACCGTTGCCACCGGGACGTCCCGCCGGTGGCAACGGCAGCGGCGCCGGCCAGTGCTTGCCGCGTTGTCGGTCGCTGTTGCCGTACTCGTCCTGCTGCCCCTGGTTTTCCTGGTTCTGCAGGCCGGCCAGGCCGGCTGGGGCGAGGTACGCACGCTGCTCTTCCGCAGCCTGACGTGGCAGCTGTTGCGCAACACGGTCGAACTCGCGGTGCTGGTCACCGCGGCGTGCACGACGATCGGCGTTTCGGCGGCGTGGGTGGTCGAGCGGACCAACGTGCCGCTGCGTCGTGTGTGGGCAGTGCTGCTCGTGTTGCCGTTCGCGATTCCCGACTTTGTCACCGGGTACGCCTGGTCGTCGATCTTTCCATCGGTGCACGGGCTGTGGGGCGCCGTCCTGGTGATGACGCTCGGCCTCTACCCGCTGGTGTTCCTGCCGGTAGCGGCCGCGCTCCGCGGCGCCGACCCGGCGCAGGAGGAAGTGGCTCGCAGCCTCGGCCATGGGCGCGTTCGCACGTTCCTGAGTGTCACGTTGCCCTCGCTGCGCCCGGCGCTGCTCGGCGGCGGGCTCGTCGTGTGCCTGACGCTGTTCGCCGAATTCGGCGCGTTCGAGATCCTGCGGTTCCAGACGTTCACCACCACGATCTTCACGGAGTTCCAGATCGGGTTCAACGGCCCGGCCGCGAGCGCGCTCTCGTTGGCGCTCGTCGCGCTCGGCCTGGTCGCGCTCGGTACGGAGGGCTTGCTCAGCTCCGGCCGTGGCGGCCGTGGACGCATATCGGCGGCGTCGCGCCAGGCCAGCCGGATGCCGATGCGCCGGCGGCTCGGCGGCTGGACGGCGCCGGTGCTCCTCGCCCTCGCCGCGCTCGCCGGGCTCGCGCTCGGCCTGCCGGCCGCGGCGCTCACCTACTGGATGACCCAATCGCACGCGACCACGCTGCCCGGGGTGTCGATGATCGCGGCGGCGGCGCACACCGCGGCGTACAGCGCCGCGGCGGCCGCACTCGCGACAATCCTGGCGTTGCCGGTCGCGCTCTACACCGTGCGCCGAGGCGGTCGCGCCGCCGCGATCCTGCAGCGCAGCACCCTCGTGGTGCAGGCGCTGCCGGGTCTGGTCATCGCGCTCGCCGCGGTGTTCTACGCGATCCACTACGCTCCCTGGATCTACCAGACCCCGGAGCTGCTCGTCGTGGCGTACGCCATCCTGTTCTACCCGCTCGCGTTCGTCGCCGTACGGGCGTCGGTCGTCCTCGCGCCGCCACGCCTCGACGAGGTGGCCCGGTCGCTCGGACGCCGCCCGGCGGCAGTGCTCGTGCGAGTCACGATCCCGCTGATCGCACCCGGCCTCGCGGCCGCCTTCTGTCTCGTCTTCCTGACCGCGGTCACCGAACTGACGGCAACATTGATCCTGGTGCCGACGGGCGTGGAAACGTTGGCCACGCAGTTCTGGGCCTATCAGCACGACGCGTCGTACGGCGCCGCGGCTCCGTACGCGGTGGCGCTGGTCGCGATCGCCGCGATTCCGAGTTACCTGATCGGCCGATGGTTCGACCGCCTGCCATCACGCCGGTCGACGGGTGCTCCGGCGACGACGGCTCTATCAACCGGCGCTGCCTCGACCGAAGTGGGGGCGGGCGAATGACCGGCTTCGACCTGCGGGGCGTGCACAAGTCGTACGGCGGGCACCGAGTGCTGCGCGGCGTGGACCTCACCATCCAGACCGGCTCGTTGACGGCGATCCTGGGTGCATCCGGCAGCGGCAAGACGACGCTGCTGCGCGTGCTGGCCGGTTTCGAGCGGGCCGACGCCGGCACGATCACCATGGGCGACCGCGTCGTCGACGACGGGCACCGACACCTCGCCCCCGAGCGGCGCCGCGTCGGATACGTACCGCAGGAAGGGGCACTCTTTCCCCACCTGTCCGTGGCCGGGAACGTTGCCTTCGGCCTCGATCGCGCCGCCCGCCGCGGCGGCCGAGTGAACGAACTCCTGGAGCTGATCGGGCTGGCCGACCTCGGCCACCGCTATCCGCACCAGCTCTCCGGCGGCCAGCAGCAGCGGGTGGCGCTCGCCCGCGCGCTCGCCATCAACCCCGCCATCGTCCTGCTCGACGAACCGTTCTCCTCGCTCGACGCGGCGCTGCGGGCCAGCGTACGGGCGGACGTCGTCACTGCGCTGCGCACGGCCGGCGCGACCGCGCTGCTGGTGACGCACGACCAGGACGAAGCGCTCTCGATGGCCGACCGCGTCGCGGTGCTGCGCGACGGCGTCATCGCCCAGATCGGTGCGCCGCAACAACTCTATGACCGACCGGCCGACGTCGACCTGGCCGGTTTCCTCGGTGAGGCCAACGTCGTGCCGGGTCGCGTCCACGACGGCCGGATTCACACCGCACTCGGCGTGCTGGCGCTGCAGAACGGTTCACCGTCCGAGGTCGAGGGCGTTGTCGAGTTCGCCGATCGGCCCGCCGTCGCGATCGTGCGACCGGAGCAGATCCGGGTCGCTACCCATAATGAGGTTGGCCGTGGATCGGCCGACGCGGCGTCCGCGGTGGCTGGCGTCGCCGGGCGCGTGCAGGAGATCCACTACTTCGGCCACGACACGATCATGCTGGTACGGCCGACCGACGGCGGCACTCCCCTGCGCGTTCGGATCACCGGCGCCGCCCACGTCGCCGCCGGAGCGGCCGTCACGTTGACCGCACTGGGTCCCGTACCGGCGTTTCCGGCCGCATCGCCGGCGGGAAGGGCGGCCGCGCTTCCGGACGGGTCTGTCAATGGCGATGCGGTGGCCACCGAGCACGGGGCCGCGACCGCCGAGCACGGGGCGGCGACCGCCAAGGACGGGGCGGCTGCCGCCGACCGGTCCGTCAGGCCGTGAGCTCGGCGGCGGCCGCGGCAACGTCGGCGAGGTCGCCGGCGGCCGGCACCCACGGCAGCTTCAACGCATCCCGGACCGGATCGTCCAGGTAACGCGGTATCACGTGCAGGTGGAAATGGAACACCGTCTGCCACGCCGCCGCGCCGCAGCTGTTCAGCACGTTGACACCGTCCGCACCGAGCCGTTCGACGACGCGACCCGCGACGCGCTGTGCCATGAGGGTGCACGCGGTGAGGTCACCCGCATCGATCGTGAGCAGGTCGCGATGGTGCCGCTTCGGAACGACCAGCACATGCCCGCGCGTCGCCGGATTGACGTCCATGAACGCCAGCGTCCGGTCGTCCTCGTCGACCCGCGTCGACGGGATGTCGCCTGCGACGATCTTGCAGAAGATGCAGTCCGGATCGGTCATGGCGACAGGTTACCGATCGGCTCCGCCGGTCGAGCGACAATCCCGGGGCGGAGTCGGCTACCCGGAGCGGCGGCGGACACTACCCGAACCGGCCGTGGACAACGGTCTGGCCGGCCGGAACGGACAGGCTCAGACTGTCGATAGCGGTGGACAAACCACGATCGCCGCGCCCCGAACCACACGAGTCACGCCGTCGAGAATCACCGCCGGCGGGCGTTGCACGCTCCAGACCTGGACGGCCGAGGTCGCGATCGGCTACATCGAGGCCGACCTGCGGGCCGTGAAGTCCGCCGAGTCGCGCGCCGAGCGGACTGTCCGGGACATGCCGGCGGCGCTGGCGCCGTTCCTGACCCGACGCGGCGAAAACGTTCGCGAAGCAGCCCAGCCTGGGCCGTCGGCGCACTCTGCCCGCACGGCCCGTTCGGCGTCTTGATGACTGGTGCGCGTACATGGTCAGCCGTCCAAGCCGCGGTGAACCATGCGTACGGTCGAGGGGATGTCCGCGACCGGTAGCGCTTCCAGAAATCGTCGCATGTTGTAGTCGCACTCGTATTGACGCACGTAGACCCGGCTAGCCTCGGCCACCGGACTGCCGTCCAGATCGACGCGCCATCGCCAGTTCCGGCCCGCGTTGACGACACTGATCACGCCGCGCAACCGATCCAGGTGAGCCCGGACGGTACGCACTTCGGCCAGGCACGCGTCCATGTCGTGATGCCACCTGACGGCGCGGCCCAACGGACGGCTGTTCGACGACACGAGCATCCAGCTGATGTCGTCGCGCCGGTCGTCGGCACCATCCTCGTCGCTGCGTCGCGCGAGAAAAACGAATCGGGAAACAGCCATCGGGCGTAGCCCCTTCGCGCCGCCTATGCGGTGGGTTCGGTGAGGCAGACGCTCGTGGATCACGGCGTACGGCGAATGTCGACAAGGTGAATGCGTGCCTTCGGCCCAACGAAACATGCTGCTCGGAGGCTGCCGTGCGAACTGGCAGACGGGCCGTCGACCGTCAGCGCATGAGCCCCCGCGCGACCGGCACGACACGATCGACCCACCACGCCAGCTCGGTCGCGTCTCCGGTCTTCGACCAGCCGAGTTGCAGGAACCCGCCAACGAGCGCGAGGCCGAGTTGCCGATCCCACCAATCGGAGGTGTCGATGCCCAGCGACTCGAGCGCATCGCGGTAGGCCGCGATCGTGTGCTCCTTCGACTCGGGCAGCCGATCGCAGTTCACCGCGAGATACCACGCCAGGTCGGTCAGTGGTGCCGCTCGGCCGGGCCACCCCCAGTCGAGCAGGATCGTGCGTCCGTCCGGGTGCACCCCGAGATTGCCGAATTTCCAGTCGCCATGGATCAACGTCGCCGGCGTCTCGCCGAATGCCGCGACCAACGGCGCCGGCTCGGTGACCAGCGCCAGCGCAAGTTCATGCGCCTCCGGCGCAGCGGCGTGCAGTGCCGCCCAGCCACCGCCGAGCGCGCGGGGCACCGGATCGTCATGTCCCGCGGCCGCCTCACGCTCGCCGGTCACCGGCGTGAGCGCCATGAAGCGCGCACCCGGATCGAGAAGCCCGAGCACACCGGCGAAGTCCCAGAACCGGGCGTGCATCGCCGCCATGTGAGCGAGAAACTGTCGATGCGTCGCGAGCGGTACGGCGTCCGAGCCAGCCGGGACAAGCCAGCGCCCGATGTCGTGCATCAGCATCGAGACGTGGCCGGTCGCCGCATCGTAGGCGACACCGACGGTGGCGTGATCGAGCGTTGGCGGCAGGGCTTGCAGCAATCCCGTACGCCACATGGTCAACGCGAAACAATCGCGGTCGCCGAGCGCACGCGCGAGCCAGTCGAGGTCGTACCCGATGTGTTTGACGACGTAAGGCCGACCGTCGATCACCACCCGCTCGAACGGCGAACCGGACAGCGAATCCACATGCTTGTCCATGGGTCCGCGCGACGAGGCGCCGGCGAGCAGTTCGTCGACGGACGCCGCGACCGGCGGTCCAACGCCCGGGATGCGATTGGGTGTCCAGACCTCATGCATGGCCGACCTCCGCCTCCCGATCTGCGGCCTCCCAATATGCCGCCTCGCCAATCTGCCGCCTCGCCGATCTGCCGTCAGTAGACCACGCGGACGGACGAGATCACGTTCATGGACGACATCCTCGCCGGATGCATTGCGGTGGCTTTGCAGTTGGGCGGCTTTGCAGTTGGGCGGCCTTGCAGTTGGGCCTCCGAGGGCCGCGGCGCACGCGGCCCGGTGTCAGGCGAACTGGGTCAGCGACAACACGTTGCCATCGGTATCGGAGAACCAGGCGACGCGGTCGCCGCCGGGCGTTGTCCACACGCCGGCCTCACTCTGGGCCATGCCGTCGTAACGATGGAAGGCGACGTCGCGGTCGGCCAACGCCTGAATCTCCCGCTCGATGTCGGCCACGATCCAGCCGAGCACCGTGTACGGTCGCGGGTCCACCGCGTCGGCCCGCGTCACCCGCAAAGTCGTTCCGTGGACCGAGAACACGCAGGCGAACGGCGACTGCTCGACGAGGGTCAGCCCGAGGATGTCGGCGTAGAACTCGCGGGCCCGGTCGAGATCGGTGGTCGACACGAACGCCATCAGTTGACCGTCCGAAAGCATGTCCGCTCCCCTGCGTTGAGCCGTGCGTCTGCGGGCCGAGGGTACCGACCAGGGTCGACGAAGTGCCATGATCGGACCCGGCCCAGGTTACTGACTCGTACGGAGGCACGCATGCAACCCACCGTCGAACCCGATTCGGTCGGCCTCGATCCGCGTCAGCTCGGCAACCTCGACCGGCATTTCGCTGAGTACGTCGACGACGGCCGCCTCGCCGGTTGGCAGCTCGTGATCGGCCGTAAGGGCGAGGTCGCGCACGCCTCGACGTACGGCTTGGCCGATCTCGAGTCGCAGACTCCGGTGGCCGACGACACGCTCTGGCGGGTCTATTCGATGACGAAACCGATCACGACGGTCGCGGCGATGATGCTCTGGGAGGAGGGCCACTTCGAGCTGACCGACGAGATCAGCCGGTGGCTGCCGGAGTTCGCCGACATGAAGGTGTTCGACAAGGGTTCGGTCACGCGGCCGTTCATGGTGCCGGCGATCGAGCCGATCCGCGTCTGGCATCTGATGTCGCACACGTCGGGCCTCACGTACGGGTTCCTGATGTCCTCCACCGTCGACGCGATCTACCGGGCGAACGGCGACAACATGGACTCATTCACGGTCGGGACGCTCGAAGAGGCGTGCCAGCTGTGGGCGTCGATGCCGCTGCTGTTCCAGCCCGGCACGCGCTGGGGCTACTCGGTCGCCACGGATGTGCTCGGCCGGCTCGTAGAGGTCATCTCGGGCAAGAGTCTTGCCGACTTCTGCGCCGAGCGAATCTTCGAACCGCTGGGGATGACCGACGCCCGCTGGTGGGTGGACGACGCCGACGCCGCGCGCCTCGCCGGGCTCTACACGCCTGATCCCCGTACGGGCAAGGCGGTGCACCTGCCGTCGATGGCCGGCTTCGCGCGTGCCCGGCCTGGCAAGTTCTCCGGTGGTGGCGGACTCGTGTGTACCGCCGCCGATTACCAACGATTCATGCAGATGCTGCTGAACGAGGGCGAACTCGACGGCGTACGGTGTCTCGGCAGCCGCACCGTACGGTTCATGACCCGTAACCATCTCCCCGGCGGCCAGGATCTCGCGGCCGCCAGTAGCGGCGGCTTCGCCGAGACGATCTTCGACGGCATCGGCTTCGGCCTCGGCTTCGCCGTGGTCCTCGACCCGACGCCGGGCCGCGTGCCGATCACCCCGGGCTCGTACTACTGGGGCGGCCTTGCCAGCACCGCATTCTGGATCGATCCCGTCGAGGAACTGACGGTGTCGTTTTTCACGCAACTGATCCCGTCGAGCCACCACCCGATCCGCCCCCAGCTGCGCCAGCTCATCTACGCCGCTCTGCACTGATCGAACGGAGTTCGCAAGCGCGGCGTCGAACGATCAGCACCGGGTCCGTGGCAGCGCGTCGTGCCGGGCGTCGCCCCGGGCAAGGTCGTGCGCGGGTCGCCCGGGCGCACCTGCGTTGTGCAACTACCACGATGCGCTGGCCTCGTCGCCGCGGACTGCGCCGCGCGTTTCCTTCGTCGCTGGACTGCGGCGCGTGTGGCTACCGCGAGTGCCAGGTCGCGACGTGTCCTTGCGGCACCAGCAACGACAGGTTCGCGTTGACCGAACGGAACGTGGATCAATGACGAGGCGACGTCCACGCCTCGAATCGGCACGACCGCATCAGCGCGCCGACCCGACCCGCGACCCCCATCTACGTGGGTGGCAACTGTTGCGGCGAGATGTGCGCTGCGATCGATACGATCCGCACAAGCACGCCGACCCGACCTACGACAAGAGTCGGCCCTATCTTCGTGGGTGGTAGTCGTTGTGGCGCGGTGTGCGGCTGGGATCGACGTACGCCGGCGGGATGAACTCGGGCCGTCGATCGGGTCCGAGCTGAACCGTCCACGCCGATGTGTGAATGAGCCGATGGTGGTGACCGCAGAGCGCAACACCATTGTCTCGATCCGTCACCCCGCCATGCTGCCAGGCAACGATGTGGTGAATATCCGTCCAGCGCGGCGGACGATCGCAACCCGGGAAGGCGCAGCCGCCGTCGCGCAGGAGAACGGCAACGCGGGCCGCTCCGGTGTACGGCCGACGGCTGCGTCCGACGTCGATCGGCACGCCATTTCCGTTCAACACCACGGGCAGGACCTGGGCGGCACAGGCCAGTCGTCGGGTTGTGGCCGGCGACAAGCGTTGTCCGGTGTCCAGCTGGCCGATCGCTACACCGCGCCGGAGCGCGTCGAAATCCACAGTCACGTTGAGCTGGGGTGGCTGACCGCCATTGTCGGGCAGACCACCCGATGCGAGCGCAAGACGGCACACGTCGACCAGCGCGTCAGCACGACGTGCGGCCGGCGTCCGCAGATCCGGACCATCGTCGCCGCGCACGGGTTTCGCCAGCGGTTCAATCGCCGCGCCGACGATCGCGGCGCATTCCGAGTCGAGGACTCCGCTGATTCGAGTGCCGCCAAGCCCATCCGACGACAGTGTGAGGCCTCGGCGTTGGTTAGCTAGCTTCTCTTCCCGCTCGAGGCGGTCGCGCAGACGGGCGTCGGCGAGCTCCGGGTTGAGATGCGCCAACACGCGCTCGCCAAGTTGTCGCAGGATCGTCGGCTCGAATTGACGCGCCTCGTCGACCAGGATCGCTTCGACTTTGTCGACCAACGCCGGTTCCTCGGTCGGCACGTCGGCGAGAACGCGGCCGATTGCGGACGCCTGACCGGTGTTGACCACACCGGCGACAACTGCGTCGGCAAGCGTCCGACGGCCGTCCAAAGTCTCGCCCAGAGCAACCAGGAACCGTGCCTCGGCTGGCGTGATACGCAACAGATCTCGCAGCCACGCAACCGCTGACGTCGCGTCCTGGCGTCGCGGCAGGTCACGGCTGTGCGCCTCACGCACGAGCAGACCTAAGGCAGCGGTGGCTCTCGACGCGACGTCATGCGCAGCGACCACGGCCTCGCGGAGAGAGACGTCCGACAGGCCGTAAGCGGGATGCGCAGCGAATGCCGCGACTTCGTCCGCAGCCCGCCGCAACGCCTCGCTCATGCACTGATTTTCGCACGCCTGTACGACACTGCCGGCCGCGCCGCTGCACGCCCGGAGCACCGCAAACCTGTTGTGGCACAAACGATCCACGACCTGCTCCCGACGCAAACTGGAGCATCGCGAACCCGTTGTCGCACAGACGATCCACGACCTGCTCCCGAACGCAAACTGGAGCATCGCGAACCCGTTGTCGCACACACCATCCACGACCTGCTCCCGACGCAAACTGGACCATCGCGAACCCGTTGTGGCACACACACGATCCACGACCTGCTGCTGTCGCGCGGATCTGTCGGACCGTGGAGATGCGCCACCGTATGGGAGGCGTCGCGGTCAACAGTGTGCGAGCCCTGCAGCCGCAGTGATCCAGGACGGACACGGCGGAGTGTTTGCGTATCACCAACGGGTTGACCTGCGGAACCCCGTCAGCACCCCGGTCGGTGGCCCGCCGGGTCGCGTGTTTCGTGCGGACAGTCGACGACCACTCGACACAGAATCTGGACCAGCGCAAGCCCGGAAGATGCGGGGCGGGCAAGTCCGGATGGCACCGCAGAAAGGGCGAAGTTGCTCGCGGTGCTGCTTGATTCGATCCAGGGCGCCTAGCGAATTCGAGAGTCGCAATTGTCGGCGATCGCGACGACACGCCAGCGAATACCCTGCGGCCGCCCCACGCCGATGCAACCCGAGCCCACCAAGCCCACCAAGCCCACCAAGCCCACCAAGCCCACCAAGCCCACCAAGCCCACCAAGCCCACCAAGCCCACCAAGCCCACCAAGCCCACCAAGCCCACCAAGCCCACCAAGCCCACCAAGCCCACCAAGAAGCTATATGCTCGTAGAGGCATATAGCCGCGATCAACATCCGCAACAGCACAGGCCGGCGACGCCGCAGCACGGCGAGCAAAGCGCTGGTCGATGAGGCCCAATCGCCGGTGGGGCGTATATGCTGCCGTAATGCGCGTATTCGTCGGCCCCGCGTTGCCCCCCGCGCACCGATGATCAGCCCGCTCAACGAAGCCACCGTGACGTCGACCGGTGGCGGCACCGGCACGCTCACGCTGATCGAGGGTGCGACGTTCTGCCTCTCGGACGCGACCGGCGACATTGCCGCCGGATCGGCCAACGGCTTGTTCGCCCACGACGCTCGCGTCGTGTCCGTGTGCGAACTCCGCCTCGACGGCCGCCGATGCGAACCACTTGCGGTTCGTGAGATCAACGCCCGCCAGGCCGAATTCCTCATGCGGCGGCTGCCGGCCGCCGGCACCGCCGACAGCACCCTCCTGCTGGTACGGCGGCGCACGATGGTCGGCGCCGGCATGCACGAGACCGTAAGCCTGCACAACCTCAGCTCCGCCGACACCGAAGCGCACCTCACGCTCGCGTTCGACGCCGATTTCACCGACCTCTTCGCGGTCAAGGCCGGCCACGCCGTCGAGGACCGGGCGCCGGCCGAACCGGAACCCGATCGCCTCCTGTTCCGCAGCGAATCCGAACCCGAGCGGTGGGTACGTATCCGGGCCACGGCCGGTCCGGAGGTGAGCGCCGACGGGCTGAGCTGGCAGATACGCGTACCGGCGCGAACGACCTGGACCACAACGGTAGAGGTGCATGCGCACGCGCCGGATGCCGACGCTGGCCTGGACGCGGCAACGGCCGGCAACACCGCGGCCGACCGCATACCGGCCGACTTCGCGGTCGATGGCACCGGCCCGCACGTGATCGGTGAGGGGCCACGGATCACCGCGTCCGATCCGTCATTGACCCGGACTTTCCAGCGGAGCCTCGCCGATCTCGGGTCGTTGCGGATGTCCGCCGGCGCCGGCCGTGCCTACGTCGCGGCGGGCGCGCCGTGGTTCATGACCCTCTTTGGCCGAGACAGCCAGTTGACCGCGTGGATGACACTGCCGCTCGACGCCGAACTCGCGATGGGCACGTTGCGCGAACTCGCCGACGTGCAAGGGCGGGTCGTCGACCCTGCGACCGAGGAGGAACCCGGCCGAATCCTCCATGAGTTCCGCCGCGGTCCGGCCGTACACCAAGCGTTGGGCGGCAACCGCTACTACGGATCGGTCGATGCGACTCCGCTGTTTGTGATGTTGCTCGCGGAGGCCGAGCGCTGGGGCGCCGATCGGGAGGCGGTCGCCGCGCTGCTGCCGGCCGCGGACGCCGCGCTGCGGTGGGTCGACACTTACGGCGACCGCGACGGCGACGGGTTCGTCGAATACCACCGGTCCGCCGATCACGGCCTGGTGAACCAGGGTTGGAAAGACAGCGGCGACGGCATCAACAACGCCGCCGGCGACCTTGCGCGGACGCCGATCGCACTCTGCGAGGTGCAGGGGTACGCATACGCCGCGCGCCTTGCCCGCGCTCGGTTAGCCGACCGGTACGGCGATCCGAACGCGGCCGCCTACTGGCGCGAGCGGGCGGCCGAGCTGCGGCAGGCGTTCGCCGAGGCGTACTGGCTGCCCGACCGCGGTTACTTCGCCGTCGCCCTGGACGGTGCGAAGCGGCCGGTCGACGCGCTCGCGAGCAACGTCGGACATCTGCTGTGGACCGGGATTCTCAGCGACGATCACGCGGCGCGGACGATTCGCGTGCTCGCCGATCCAACGATGGACTCGGGCTTCGGGCTGCGTACGCTCGCGAGCAATATGGGCGCCTACAACCCGATGAGCTATCACAACGGGTCGGTCTGGCCGCACGACACCGCGATCTGCATTGCCGGATTGATGAACTACCAACACATCGACGGCGCCGTGTCGCTCGCCCACCGGCTCTCCGAAGGACTCTTCGCGGCGGCGGACGCGTTCGACGGTCGGCTTCCGGAGCTTTACTGCGGTTTCCCGCGCAATGTGTTCGACCGGCCGGTGCCCTATCCGACGTCCTGCTCACCGCAGGCGTGGGCGTCCGGGGCGCCGCTGCTCGTATTGACGTCGCTGCTCGGCCTTCAACCGGTCACCGGCGCCGGTGCCGGCGACGGTCCCAGCGTCACACTCGATCCGGTGCTGCCGCACGCCTGGGGCGAGGTCACGATCGAGGGCGTACGCATCGGGGACGCGACCGCCACGGTGACAGCGAGCGGCTCGACCGGCTCCGTACGGTGGCATACCGAACCGGCGCCCGCCTTCGACTGACCGACGCGCCGCAAGACCGGACGACTGACCCCGGGACCGAACGACCGACGCCGGGACCGAACGACTGACGCCGGGACCGAACGACCGGGCCGTTGCCGATGGCGGCGCTCAATACCGCCACCGGCAACGACTCAGCCCTTTACCCCACCCTCATTCGCGCCACGAATGAAGAACCGTTGGAATATCAGGAAGATGATCGCGACCGGGATCGTCGCGAGCAACGCGGCGCCGAGCTTCAGCGGATACTGCGTGCCGGCGCCGAGCGATCCACTCACCAGGTTGGCCAGGCCGCGCGGCAACGTGAACAGCGACGGGCTCTGCACCGAGACGAGAGTCGACGGGAACTCGTTCCACGATCCCTGGAACGACAGGATCGTGAGCGTGATGAGAGCCGGCCGCACCATCGGCAACACGACCGACCAATATGTACGGAAGATGCCGGCGCCGTCGATCCGGGCCGCCTCCTCCATCTCGACCGACACCATTTCGAACGACTGCTTCATGATGAAGATGCCGGCCGCGTCCACCAGCAGCGGCAGGATCAGCGCCGGATAGCTGTTGTAGAGACCGAGTTGGTTCAGCACGAGAAACTTCGGGATCAGCAGCACCACACCGGGCACGCTCATCACCGCGAGGACGGCCGCGAAGATGGCCGCGCGACCACGGAACTTCAAGCGAGCCAGCGCATAGCCGGCCAGCGAGTCGAAGAAGACGCGGCCGACCGTCACGAGCACCGTGACCAGGACGGAATTCAGCATCCACCGCGGGAAGTCGGTGCCGTCGAAGATGTGCAGGAAACTCGTGTCGGAGAAGGGATGCGGAACCGGTGACAGCGGATTTGCCTGGGCGTCCGCGTCGGTCTTGAAGGCGCTCGCGAGTTGGATGACGAACGGATAGAGGAAGATCAGCGAGAAGGCTACGAGGACTGCGTAGCCGGCGATGCGGGTTGACGAATCCGCCGGCGACGCGGACCGGCGTCGTGGACGGCCGACGGCCGGCCCTTACTAGGCGCCGACTCCGGAACGGTCAGCGTCGGGCTTGACACGGACATGCTCGCCTCCTTCCCACGGACCGAATAGGCCGGAGGATCCAATTGGACCGGATGGACTGCTGGGGCCGGTCGGGTTGATCGGCACTCCCCCACGACGGCCGAACCAGCCCCGCCGACCGCCGGCCGGCTTGTCGCGATCTCGCATGACCCATCGCTGGAACAGCGTCATGATGACGATGATCAGGAACAGGATGAACGAGATGGCCGCGCCCGAGCCGTAGTTGAAGTCGCTGAACGCTGTTCGGTAGGAGAGGAACGCCGGTGTGAGCGTGGTCTTGGCCGGAGCACCCTGGGTCATCACGTAAACCTGGTCGAAGACCTGCCAGGTGCCGATGAGTCCGAGCGTGATGACGAGGAAGAGCGTCGGCTTCAGTTGCGGCAGCGTGACGTAACGCAGGCGCTGCCACCGGCTCGCGCCGTCGATCATGCTGGCCTCGTCCACCTCGATCGGCAGGTTCTGCAATGCCGCCAGGAACATCAGCATGAACGTGCCACTGGTCGTCCACACGACGAGCGTGATGACCGCACACATCGCGACGCTCGGCCCGGCCAACCATTCCCAGGTCGACAAGCCGAACAAATGGGAATTGGCCAACACGGCCGGGGGGTTGTCGTTGCTCACCCCGACCGCGCCGAGAATGATGTGCAGCACGCCGCGCGGGTCGGAGAACCACTGCGGACCCTTGATGCCAAACAGTCTCAGCAGCGCGTTGATCGCGCCGCCGTTGGTGAACAGGAACAGGAACACCACGCTGATCGCGACCGAGCTGGTCACGGACGGGAAGTAGAACGCTGTGCGGAAGAAACCCTTGCCGCGCAACAGACGTCCGTTGACGACGAGCGCCAAACCCAACGCCAGGACGGTTTGCAACGGGACGACGAGGATCACGTAGTAGAAAGTGTTGCGAATGCTCGTCATGAAGTCTTCGCGGGCGAGACCGTCGACCGTGAACAAACTCGTGTAGTTCTTCGCGCCCGCCAGCGGTACACCCGACGCGAAGGGGCTGCCCTGGCCGTTCCAGCTGGTGAAGCTGACGAACAGCGCCATTAGGATCGGCAACAGCAGAAAGATACCGAGAATGACGATAACCGGAGCGACGAACGTCCAGCCGGCAATGCCCTGCCGGCCGTAGATGCCGTTGAAGCGCCGCCGCCGGGACGGTCCGCCCGCCCGTCGCGGGCCGTCGCCAGGACCGCCCGCCGGTACGGACGGACGTTGTTTCGTTGCCACGTCGACCGTTCGAGATGACAGCCCGTCTGGCTCCACCGCCGAGTCGCGCCTCGGCTGTGGCGTACCGGCGTGGGCAACGCCCGCCGGGCCCGGCGGCTGACCGTCGTCCGATGACATCGTCGTCACCACGATCCCTTCGCTGTTACGGCCACCCGGTGGGTGACCGCGTAGCTCGCGCACGGTCGGGACGACCGGCGCCAAGCGGCGCCGGTGTGGCGGGTTTCCCCACCACACCGGCTCGCCAAACTAGCTCTTCAGCGCCGATGCAAGGTTGTTCTGCAACCGTTGCAGGATCGCTTGTGGACTACCGCCGGACAGACCGCCGAGTTGGCTGTCGAAGTCGGACAAAACCGAGGCGACCTTCGGGGAGTTCACCGGGCCTTGGGCATACTGTGCACCGTCGATGAACGCGGCGTCACCCGGGAACTGCTGCAGGTACTGGTCTTTAGCCGACTGGCGGGACGGCATGACGCCGAACGCCTTTGCGAACGACAGCTGCTGGTCCTTCGCGACCATCGCCTCGACGAACTTGATCGCCTGCTCCTTGTACTGGCTCTTGGCCGAGATGCCCCAGCACTGGGTGAACGACAGCGTGCCCTGGCCGGCCGGTCCAGCCGGGAGCGGCTTCACCTCGTACTTGATCTTCGGGTAGTCGGTCTGCATCGCGCCACGGATCCAGTTGCCCTCCATGGCCATCGCCGTCTTGCCCTTGCCGAATGCCTCGCCACCCCAGCCGGCGTCAACCTGCTTCGGGTAGACCGCGAGGCCCTGCTTGAGCATGCTCTGTACGAACGTCAAGGCCTGCACGTTCTGCGACGAGTCGGCGGTGGCCTGGGTGCCGTCCTTGTTGACCAGCCAGCCACCGTTCTCGACCATGAATGCACCGAGCCGGTCACGCGTGTCGGCGGTCGCGAGCGGGGTGATCTTGGCCGCCTTCAGCTTCTTCGACACGGTCATCAGCTGGTCCCACGTCGTTGGAATGTCGGCGTCGGTCAGGTGTGCCTTCGCCCAGAGGTCGGTGTTGATCTCCAGCGCGAGCGTCGAGAAGTCCTTGGGGATGCAGTAGAGCTGTCCCTTGTACGTGAACGCGTTGCGCAGCGACTGGTAGAAGTCGTTCGCGTCGGGGACCTGGCTGCCGTACGAGTAGAGCGCGCCGACACTGGCGTAGTCGGCGAACCGGGACGCGTCGACGTAGAACACATCTGGTGGCGTGCCACCGGCGAACGCCTGGCCGAGCTGCTGTGCGATGTCCTGTGCCGGCGTCACGGTGACCTTGTTGCCGGTGCTGGACGCGAACGCCGCGGCGGCGTCCGTGACGGCCTTCGTTTCCGCGTCACCGGATGACGCGATGAGGACCTGCAGGTTCGCCGGGCCGGCCGTCTTCTGTGGTGCCGACTTGGAACTGTTGAAACTGCTGCCGCACGCCGCGCTGGCGAGCACGAGAGCGGTGGCGGCTAATGCCAAGCCGCCTCTGCGGAGTCGTCTTGTCATGGGTGTTGTCCCTCCTTTGGGGGGTGACCTATGGGGGGTGACGTACGAGGGGGTGGCGACGTCAACCGGAATCCCGGACGACCAGATGCGGCCGGAGCAGGATGCGCCGGGCCGCGGGGTCGATCCGGGCGGTCGCGCCGCCGGAGCCATATGTGGTGTTGTTTGACCTGCCGTTGTTCGGGCGTGCTTCGGCGCTGGAACTTTCGATGGAACTCTTGGTGCCGGGGAGTGAGTCGTCGGTTGGTGCTGCATCGATGGGCGAGACATCGGCCGGCGCGACGTCGGTGATGCCGGCGAACGATTCGTTTCCGGCGGCGGCGATATCGAAACCGTCGGTCTCAAGGCCACCAGCACCGAGACCGCGGGCATTGAGACCGGCGGCATCGAGACCACCGACACCGAGACCACGGGCATCGCCGTCCCGCGATTGCCGCGGTATGCCCGCGCCGTCGTCGGCCGACCGGCTGCCGGCGGCCGGGGCGATCGCACGGTCGCCCAGGACGAGCGACAGCGTGCGGATGCATTCCGTGGCGACCTCGGCGAGCGGCTGCCGGACGCTTGACAGCCCGGCCGCCTGCGCCATCGGGGTGTCGTCGAAGCCGATGGCGGCGAGGCCACCGGTGCGCACCTCGCCCGCGCGCCAGGCCCCGATCGCCAGCGGGTCGCTGGCACACACCACGGCGCTCGGTGGATCCGGCTCGGCCAGCAGATCGCGAGCGAGCCGCTCGCCCTCGGCGATGCCGTCCAGCGCGTGCCGGGCGAGGCCGTCGATGGCCAGACCGTGCGCCGCCATCGTGGTCGCCCAGCCGGATCGGCGGTCGTCACCGACGCCCGACCCGGGCGGCCACCCGAGAAACGCGATGCGTCGGTGGCCGGCGGCGATCAGATGCTCGGTCGCGGTCGCGGTGCCGGCGGCACCGTCGACGTCGACCCAGCTGTGCCGCTGTTGCGCACCCCACGGCCGACCGAACGTCGTGAACGGCACGTCGTGCGCGAGCAGCCAGGCCGTGCGGGCGTCGTGGTAGTGCGTCTGCGTGAGCACGAAGCCGTCGAGTGCGTACGTCGCGAGCAGTTCGTCGTACGTCGCGATCTCGGCGTCGTCGTCGGCCGCCGTGTAGAGGACGATCCGGTAGCCGGCCGGGGCCGCCGTCTCGGTGAGGCCGTGTAGGAAACGGTCGAGCACGGCGGCCTCGATGCCGTTGCGGACCGGGTCGATCCGTACGCCGATCAGCCGCGACCGGCCCGTACGCATCTGCCGGGCGGCGAGATTCGTGCGGTAGCCGAGCTTCTCGATGGCCGCGATGACCCGTGCCCGCGTCTCGTCACGCACCATATCGGGCGCATTGAGGACATTGGACACCGTCTGTCGCGAGACATTAGCGTGTCTCGCCACAGTGGCAATCGTGACCTTTGACGGCATACGTCCCCGCCTACTCAGTTTTATCAATAGAAGAGGGGGTTTATCGATCAAGAGGGGTTTGATCGATCAAGAGGTTGTGCGTCATCATTGGATCGTTCAAGTTACCGGGATGTTTCGAACTGTCTCGCCGTACGGGCCAGTTGTCAAGTCCGAGAAGTCACGTCAGCCGATGCCGTAGGGTCGCCGCAGGTGGTACGAGTAGCCAGGCGCCCCGATCGGCCGATGTGGACACGAGGTGGAGGTGCGATGCCGCCGTCCGACGCCAGCGGTGTTCCCGAAACGACCGATCCGGACCGCTCACACGCTGGGGAAATACCGAGCCCGCGTGAAGAGCCGTTGCCACCGCCGGGCCACGCGGTGCCGGCACCGATCCATCCGCTGGTCGCGTCCGTGGCCGCGCCGGCGTGCGCGCTCGGCGACCCGGACGGGCAGATCCGGCCCGCGGGGGTGCAAGGTCTCTACGTCGGCGATACGCGAGCGCTGCGCCAGGCGACGATCACAGTGGCCGGCGCCGAGATCGACGCGCTGGGTTGGCGCCACACCGGACCCGGCGTGACGACGTTCTTCGGCACTCTGCGCCACGTCGGCGATCCGATACCCGACCCGACTGTGCGGCTCGATCGGACCCGTAGCGTCCGGCCGGACGGTATGGACGAGACCATCCGAGTTCGCTCCACCGCGACCGCGCCGGTACGGCTGACCATCGCCGTACGCCTGAACTGCGATCTGACCCCCATGGAGTGGGCACGAGCCGGCCGGACCCGACCGGCGAGCGCCGTCCACCCGGACAGCGGTGACGCCGGCACCGGCACGAGCCGCCTGGTCTGGTCCGACGCGGGCGTGACGGTCACCGTCGCGGCCGACCGGGCGACGGTCGATCCGGACACCGCGACAGTGCGCTGGCAGGTTGAGCTGCGCACCGACGAAGAGATCACGCTTCGCTGGTCGGCGCAGGTCCGCGACCGGGCTCCGCTGCTCCTGGCGGCCCGTACGCCGACGGACTGGGCCCGGCCCAGCATCGACGCCGCCGACCCACGGATCGGACGCCTCGTCGGTCAGGCGCTCGACGACCTGGCATCGTTGCGCCTCACCGAGCTGTCCAGTCCGAACGACGTGTTCATCGCCGCCGGCGTGCCCTGGTTCCTCACGCTGTTCGGCCGCGACAGCATCTGGGCGGCCCGGATGATGTTGCCGGTCGGCACCGGCGTGGCCGAAGGCACGCTTCGCACGCTCGCCCGCAGACAGGGCACCCAGCTGGACGACGCGTCGGGTGAGGCGCCCGGCAAGATCATGCATGAACTCCGTCGTCACGACACCCGCATCGGCCTGCCGGCCGCGCCGTCGGCCGACGCCAACGCGCCGTCGGTCTACTACGGCACGATCGACGCGACGCTGTTGTGGATCAGTCTGCTGGCCGACGCGTGGCGCTGGGGCCTGGCCGACGACGTCGTCGTCAGCCTCCTGCCCCATGTCCGCCGAGCGCTGACGTGGCTCGGTCGTTATGCCGACCCCAACGGCGACGGCTTCATCGAATACCTCGACGTCTCCGGACGAGGCCTCGCCAACCAGGGCTGGAAGGACTCCGGGACGGCCGTCCGCTTCCACGACGGGTCGATGGCGACGCCACCGATCGCCCTGTGTGAAGTGCAGGCGTACGCGCATCGGGCCGCGCTCGACGCCGCCGCGCTGCTGGAAGCCTTCGGCAACAACGGATTCCGGGACCGAGACGGCGAACTCGGCCGGTCCGGGCGCGACGATGCGCGCTTCGACGACCCGGATCACTGGCGGGCGTACGCCGCCGAGCTCGCGGACGCCTTCCGCCAGCGCTTCTGGGTATCCGGACCGCTCGGCGACTACCCGGCCCAGGGCCTCGACGGCGAGGGCCGCCCGATCGACGCGCTGACGAGCAACATCGGACACCTTCTCGGCACCGGTCTCCTGTCGCCGGTCGAGGAGGCCACGGTCGCCCGGCGGCTCGCGGCACCTGAGCTCTCCGGCGGCTACGGTCTTCGGACGATGTCCACACTCGACGGCGCGTACGACCCGTTGACGTACCACTGTGGCTCGATCTGGCCGCACGATACGGCAATTGCGTTGCTCGGTCTGGCGTCGATGGCGCCCGATCCGGACGCTCGGGCCGCCGGCGCCATTCTCGCGGACGGTTTGCTCGCCGCGGCCGAAGCGTTCGACTACCGCCTGCCCGAGCTCTACAGCGGCGATGCCCGCGACGAGGTCGGGCGACCGCTTCCGCATCCGGCGGCGTGCCGCCCGCAGGCCTGGTCGGCCGCGGCCGGGATCGCGTTGCTCCAGGCGCTCCTGGGTCTGCGGGTGGACGTGCCGGGCGGTCATCTGTCGGTGATGCCGATGGTGGCCACCCCGATGCGGGTTCGCGGCCTGCGCGTCGGTGACCGGATCGTCGAGGTCGTCATGGACGCCGACGGCCGGGTGGACATCACCGGAGAGGGCCGGCCAATCGACTCGACAGGACGAACGCTGGGCGCTGCGCCCCATCGCTGAGATCCCGCCGCCGAGAACCCACCCGCGAACGCACAGCCGATGGCGTGGACCGCGCCGGTCAGTCCGCGGTACGGGCGTCCGGCAGCCATGATCTGAGCAGACACGACTGACACTTTCGACCGATTTACGGTATACGGTGAGATCATGGCGCGCTCACCGGGGAACGCCACGCTTGTGCCGGTCGCCCCCACATCGACCCTCTTTGGTGTCTCGATGCCGACATCGCCCTATGGCACACTGGCTGCCGTGACGCGACCGAGCTGGGCGCCTAGCGGCGTGGATATCGAAAAGCCGAGTGTCGCCCGCGTCTATGACTACTATCTCGGCGGATCACACAATTTCGCCGCTGACCGCGAGTTCGCCGACAAGGTCATCGCCGCCGTGCCGGACGCACTCTGGGTCGTCCAGGAAAACCGCGCCTTCCTGCGCCGGGCCGTCCGTTTCCTGCTGAGCCAGGGCGTCGACCAGTTCATCGATCTCGGTTCCGGCATCCCGACCGTCGGCGACGTCCACGAGGTCGCGGCGGCAATCAACCCGTCAGCCCGCACCGTCTACGTTGACCATGACCCGGTCGCCGTCGCGCACAGCCGCGCCATCCTGTCCGGCAACGCTAACGCCACAGTGCACGCCGGCGATCTGAAAGAACCGGATGCCGTGCTGTCGGATCCAGCCATCGGCGCGCTCCTCGACATGTCGCGCCCGGTCGGGATACTGATGATCGCGGTCCTGCATTTCATCCCGCGCGATGAGGAGGCACTCGCTGTGGTGAAGTCGTGGGCGGAGCATGTGGTGCCGGGTAGCTATCTCGCCATCACACACGGCAGTGCCGACCGGATGACCGACGGGGCTCGGGAGACCGAGTCGCTTTACAACCGCGCCGTCGCGTCCTTGACGATGCGCACGTACGACGAGGTGGTGGCACTATTCACCGGCGAGACGCTGATCGACCCCGGTGTAGTCCAGATCCCTTACTGGCGACCCGATCAACCCGACGATCTCGGCTCGGAAGTGGCCCGCTATCCGGGCTACGCCGGCGTCGCGCGGATCGACTAGGCCTGCGATGACCGCCGAAGACCGCCCACCCGTCACCAGGCCCAGCCACGCCGGGCTGGTTGAAAAATGGGTCGAGGCGGTCTCGGGCACCAGCTACGTCCCACTCAACCGCGGCGAGTTGCGCGCGTACCTCGGCAACCTGGCGGCGCGTCTGACCGAAGCGATGACGGCCAAACAGCTCGACGAGTCGGCGATCCGCGACGTCGGCGCGTCGATGGTGGCGGCCCACTTTACCGGGCCCGAGTCGTTGGCCTCCACGATCACCGTGCTCGGTAGCGAATTCGGTACAACCACCGACCCCGGTGTGCACGAACGGTGGCTGCCGGCGGTTGCCGCTCTCGCGTCCGGATATGCCGACGCGTTGCGGCAACGGACGCTTGGCGAGCAGCAACGCATCACCGTAGCGGCGCTCGCCGCCCGTAAGGATGCCGAAGATGCGCGATGGTCCAGCGAGCGCCGCTTCGCGGCCGTGTTCGCCGATGCCGCCATCGGGATCGGCATCGGCACCGTCGACGGGAAGATTCTCGAAGTCAACCGCGCGATGTGCGACATGTTCGGCTACACGCCGGAGGAGTTCGTCACTCGGGGCATGAAGGACTTCACGCACCCGGGCGACCCGATCGGCGCGTGGGACCTGTACGCGGAGCTGACCGCCGGCGCCCGCGAGCACATGCGGATGGAGAAGCCGTATTACCGCAAGGACGGCACGCTCATCTGGACCGACCTCGTGGTATCGCTGATCCGGGACCAGGGCGGCCTGCCACGGTACCTCGTCACGATGATCGAGGACATCACCGCGCGGCACGACCTCCAGGCCCGGCTGCGACATCAGGCACTACACGACCCCTTGACCAACCTGCCCAACCGTACGGTCTTCTTCGAGCGGCTGGACGCGGCGCTCACCGCCGACGGGGCGCGGCACCCGGTCGGTGTCTGTTACCTCGATCTCGACGGTTTCAAGGAGATCAACGACACGCTCGGCCATGACATCGGCGATCGTCTCCTACAAGAGGTGGCTCGACGACTGGCGACGGGTCTCGGCGCCGATCATCTCGTCGCGCGGATGGGTGGCGACGAGTTCGTCGTGCTGGTCGAATCGGCGAACACCCCCGACCAGATGGTCGCCGTCGCGCAGACTGCGCTCGCGGTCGTACGGGAACCGATGTATATCAGCGGGCACACCGTGACCGTGTCGGCCAGCGTCGGCGTCGTCGCCCCACCACAGTCGATGCGCAGCGGCGCGGAACTCATGAAGGCTGCGGACATGACGCTCTACTGGGCCAAGGCGGAAGGGCGCAACCGCTGGGCGTTGTTCGACCCGGATCGCCACGCCAAGGAGGTCACCCGATACGAGCTGTCACGTTCGCTGCCGGCCGCGCTCAAGCTCGGTGAGTTGTTCCTGGAGTACCAGCCGCTCGTGCGCCTCACCGACGAGAAGCTGGCCGGTGTCGAGGCGCTCGTCCGCTGGCAGCATCCGGTGTGGGGACGCCTGGAGCCGAGCGAGTTCATCGGCCTGGCCGAAGAGACCGGCATGATCGCCGATCTCGGAATGTGGGTGCTGCGCAGCGCATGCGCGCAGGCACGCGACTGGCGGGACCGGTTCCCGGACCGCCGCCTCGTCGTCAGCATCAACCTCGCCACCCAGCAGGTCAACGACCCGACGATCGTCGAGGACGTCGCTGGCCTGATCGCCGAATTCGATCTCGAACCCGGCCTGCTCGAGTTGGAGATCACCGAAAGCGCGATCATGGCGACGGCCGGGCAGCCTCTGAAGACCCTGCACGCGTTGGCCGACGTCGGCGTGCGGATCGCGATCGACGACTTCGGGACGGGCTATTCGAATCTCGCCTACCTACGCACGCTGCCCGTGCACTCGCTCAAGCTCGCCGGACCCTTCATCTCGAGTCTGTACGATCGTGGGCGCGACGATCCGGAGGATCACGCGATCGTCCGTACGCTCATCAGCCTGGCCCATACCCTTGGGCTGTCCGTGACCGCCGAGGGCGTCGAGACGGCGGCTCAGGCCGGGGCGTTGCGCCATCTGGAGTGCGACATCGCGCAGGGCTACTACTACGCCCGGCCGCAGGCTGCGGCCAACATCGATGAGTGGCTGAGCGACCACGACACCGTCTGAGCGACCACGACACCGTCTGACCGACCACGACACCGTCTGACCGGGCCTTTGGCCGGGTAGTCGGATGGCTGACATCACACCGGGCGCTACGCCGTTGCACTCTCACGTACCCTGACGTGACTTGCTGACGACTTCGGGGACGGGGAGCGCGAATGCGTCGACAGTTGTGGCGGACGGCCGCGTTGCTCGCGGGCGTCGTGTTTGTGGGTAGCACCGTGGGTGCCTGCTCGCTCGGAGCGGTCCATGCGGACTCCGGCGACGCGCAGCCGGTGTTCGTGACGAGCGGACCGGGCGACTCGCCGACGGCGTCGCCTACTCCGCCGCCGGCAGTTACTCCGACTCCGACACCGACGAAGTCGCCGAGCAAGAAGCCGGCCAGGTCGCCCAGCAAACGGCCGACCGAAACCGTCGCGCCGCCGCCCGGGTGCGCCGGTCTGCAAGGCAAGAACCTGTCCAAGGCCGCCGTCAAGAATCTGCTCGTGGCCGCGTCGAGCCGCCAGCCCTGGGTCGGTGTGCAGCAGCCGGCCAACCTGACGAAGCCATTACCGAAGATCACCGTACCGTTGAAGCTGCTCCGAGCGATCGCCGCGCAGGAGAGTGGCTGGCAGTCGGCCTGCAAGTCGAACGACGGCCTGGGGTTTGGCCTGTTCCAGGTGAGTGCGGACACCGAGGCGTTCGTGAACAACCGGTTCGGCGAGAACTACGACCGGTTCAAGCCGGCCGACAACGTGGCGATCGCGACGGACAATCTGGCCTGGCTGCTGGTCTACTTCGGGCAGTTCCATTTCCACGAGACCTACAGTTGGTCCACGACCAAACTGTTCGACGCCGTCGTCGCCTCCTTCAACGTCGGCTACGGCACGATCAACCCGGGCAATTCGATCGTTATCCCCGACTACGCCCAGGCCTACGTGAACGCCGTACGCCAGCAGGAGTTGCCGAGCGCGGACTGCCAGCACTGGGGCTGACGTGCCCGTCGTGCGCCGTCACGGCCGATCCGCCGGCGGAGGCGACGGCCCGTCCTCATCGGGCGGCCCGCCCATCGAGACCAGCACCGGCGGCGGCGCGTCCAGGCCGCAATGCAGCGCGTGCTCCTCGGCCGGAATCGGCTCCGGCCGCGCCTCGGGACGCAGGTTGCGAATGGTGAGCGCGGCGAACGCTCCAGCGACAACACACAGACCCGCCGAGATCAGGACCGCGGTGTGGAAGCCGCTGGAGAACTGATCCGGATGCAGGTACGCGGCACCGGTGATACCGGCCGCGGCCGGCAGAACGGCTACCGCGATGAGTCCGGCGGCGCGCGCGACGTCGTTGTTGATCGCCGATGCGATTCCAGACCGACGCGACGTCACCGAGCTGAGCGCCGTGGATGTCAACGGAGCGACCGTGGTCGCGAGCCCGAGGCCGAACACCACGACCGCCGGCAACACCTCCGTCAGGTAGTTGCCGCCGGCGTCGATCCGCGCGAAGAGTGCCATCCCCGCACCGACGATGAGCGGACCGACCGTCATCTGCAGGCGAGGACCGATCCGCGATGCGAGGGCGCCCGAGCGGGCCGACAGCACGAGCATGATCGCCGTCACCGGCAGCAGCGAGATGCCCGCCTGTAGCGCCGTGTATCCGGACACCTGCTGCAGTTGGATCGGCAGCAGGAACAGCGCGCCGGCGAGGGCGCCGTACACGATGAATGTGACCACGTTCGTCGCCGTGAACTGCCGCGACCGGAACACGCCGAGCGGCAGCATCGGATGCTCGGCCCGCCCCTCCCATCGTACGAATGCGACAAGCATCAGCACGCCGAGGACGAGCGCGAGGATCACCGGCACGCTCCCCCAGCCGCTCGACGGTCCTTCGATCAGACCGTACGTAAGGCCGATCAGGCCGAGTGTCACGAGCACGCCGCCGGTCGTGTCGATGCGCCCGGTCGCATCCGCGTCGTGCGACTCGGGAACGTGCCGCGTCGTGACGACAACGACGGCCGCCGCGATCGGCAGGTTGATGAAGAAGATGAGCCGCCACGACACGGCCTGCACGAACCAGCCGCCGATGAACGGGCCGATCGCGGTCGCGATGCCGCCGAATCCGGACCACGCTCCGATGGCCTTGCTGCGATCGTCCGGGGCGAACGACGCCTGGAGGATGGCGAGGCTGCCCGGCGTGAGCAGGGCGGCACCGATGCCCTGGAGCGCACGCGCCGCGATCAGCGTGCCCGACCCCGGCGCGAGGCCGCACAGCGCCGAGGCAATGGCGAACCAGATCACGCCGACGAGGAACACGCGCCGGCGGCCGTATCGGTCGCCGAGCGCGCCCGCGATGAGCAACAGGCCGGCGAGCGTCAGCGTGTACGCCGTGACCACCCACTGGAGCGTCGACAGGCCGGTGTCGAAGTCGCGGCCGATCGCCGGCAGCGCGATGCCGACCACCGTCGCATCGATGGCCGCGATCGCCGAGCCGAGAATCGTGGCCGCGAGGACCCATCGGCCGCGGGACGTCGCGTAGTGGATGCCGCCGGACGGTGGTGGCGTCGACGCGTTCATCGCACCCATGATCCTCCCGTCGGCGTCGTCCGGGTGGTCGGGTGCTCACCAGGTGGTAATGAGACCGCCGTCGATGCGGATGTCGGCACCGGTGACGTTCGCCGTGCGATCGCTGGCCAGCAGCACGATCAGGTCCGCGACCTCGGCGGGCTGGGAGAAGCGGCCGGTGACCGACTGCCGTGCGGCCGCGGCGGCAACATCCTTCGGGTCCTGGCCGGATGCTTGGGCCACAGTCTGCGCAACGCCACTGTCACCGAGCCACAGCGACGTCGCCACTGGTCCGGGGCTCACCGTGTTCACGCGAATGCCGCGGCCGCCGACCTCCTTGGACAGTGCCTTCGAGAAGTTCGCCAGCGCGGCCTTGGCCGCGCTGTAGTCGATCACGGCCGGGTCGGGCAGCACGGCGTTGACCGAGCTCGTGTTGACGATCGCGCCGCGCCCGGCGGCTAGCATCGCGGGCAGGACCGCGCGTGTCGCGCGGACGGCCGCGAGCAGGTTGAGGTTGATCGTCACGAGCCACTCGTCGTCGGTCACGCTCAAGAATCCGCCGGTACGGGCGGGTGCGCTGCCGACGTTGTTGACGAGGATGTCGATGGGTTCGCCGGCAGCGTCGACCAGCCGACCCGGCCCAGCCGGATCCGCGAGATCCACTTCGACAACGCGCACCGGTCCGCTTTTGGCCAGGTCGGCTAGCTCGGGCGAGGAATGCAACGCGCCCGCCACGACCTCGACGCCTTCGGCGACGAGTCGTTCGACAACAGCGAACCCGATACCCCGGCTGGCGCCGGTCACTACGGCCCGCCGGCCGGCCAGTCCGAGGTCCATGCTCGTGTCCTCTCCGCGGCGGGCGAACCCCGTGGCCGTCGCCAGCTCGGTTGCGGGCCGGCTCTAGGGCGCCAGGGACGAGATCTGTACGGTGCGGTGGCGCTCGGACACGATCCGCCGTGGCAGCGAATTGATCGCCGTACGGTAGGCACCGGCGTACCCGCGGGCGAGCGTACTCGCGTTGAACCGCATAGCGACATGGCGGCGGCACGCGGCCGGGTCCAGCCGGTCGACCTCGTCGATCGCCGGCGCCAGCTGATCCGGCTTGTCGCAGATGATGCCGGTGACGCCGTCGTCGATGACCTCGGGCACCGCGCCCGCGCGGAGCGCCACCACCGGCGTGCCGCACGCCATCGCCTCGATCATGACCATGCCGAACGGCTCCTCCCACTGAACGGGGAAGAGCAGGCAACGTGCGTTCGCGAGAAGGATCCGCTTTTCCCGGGCGTCGGCGACACCGAACATGACGTCATCCGGCCCGAGCATCGGCCGGATCACGTCGGCCAGATACTCCTGCTCGATCTTCTCCGAACTCTTGCCGGCGAGAACGAGTGGGATCCCCGCCTCGTGCGCGGCATCGATGGCGTGGTGGGCGCCCTTGTCGGCGCTGAACCGGCCGAGGAACAACGCGTAGTTGTCCTTGCGTGCCTTGTACGGCCACTGCTCGATACGCAACGCGTTCGGGACAGTCGCGATCCAGTTCAGCTCCGGAGCGAGTACGCGTTGGCGCGCGCTGATGGCGACCAGGTTGATGTTCGACCCGAGTTCCCGGTAGTAGCTGCGCCATTCCTTGTGCTCGGCCGTGCCGTGCATCGTGACGACGGTCGGGACACCCCAGCTCGCGTACACCTCGGCATTGAGTGAACCGGAGTACGTGTGGTCGTGGACGACATCGATCCGACCGACCATCTCCCGCACCGAGTTGCGGGTACGCAGGGCGTTCATGACTTCGGGGAAGGCGTCCCCTAGACGTTCGGGCATCGTCCGTTCCCAGACCCGGACGAATCGCGCCTTGGTCTCGGAGCCTTCGGCTCCGATGAGCGTTACGGAATGTCCACTTTCTACGAGTGCGTCGGCGAGGTCGGCGACAACTGTCTCGACGCCGCCATACGCGGCCGGTGGGATCCGGTAATACGGAGGTACAACAAGTGCGACGCGTAGCGGCGCATGATCGCTCTCCATACCGAGGAACATACCGACGAGTCACACGGCCAACGGCTTTTTTTCTTTTTGTGACCAATGCTGTGATACGGCTGATAGCATCGGCGGGTTGCGGTAGTGCAGGCGTGTTTTCGTCCCGTTTGTCGCCGCGCTCTCGGATGGTCCCCGGACGGGTCGTGAATCCTTCTCACAAACTCGCCGAGTGTCCGAATTACACGGCGACGCTTGCCGTCCTCTTTGGCAGGAGATTGCCATTGACGCTGGTTGGGTACACCTTCGGTGGATGCGCGTGATCGTCGCTTGGTCGGCACGCGCGCGAGGCGGAGGATCGTGACCATGACACAAGCGCCGAACGAATCGGGCCGCGTTCCCGTCCAACCGCCGAACGGCCGACGCCGGCGGGGTGCGACGCCGTCCCGGGTCGGCAGTCTGTGGGTCGCGTCCGTCCTGTTCGCCGTGGTGCTCTTGTTGCTGCTCATTTTCGTGTTGCAGAACGGCCAAGACGCAAAGATCTCATATTTCGGAGCGCACGGAAGTCTGCCGCAGGGTGTCGCGTTGCTGCTCGCCGCCGTATTCGGAATCCTGCTGGTCGCGCTGCCCGGCACGGCGCGCATCATCCAACTGCGCATCCGCGACCGGCGCTACCGCGGCGCCGTCCGAGCGCGGTCGACCGATGCCCGGCCGACCGATGGCCCTCCGAGAGATGCCCCGCCGACCGAAGCCCCGCCGAGTGAAGCCCCGCCGACCCAGGCGCCACCGCGCGACGTCACTCCACCGGCGACCGTTCAACCGGCGACCACTCCGCCAGCGACCACTCCGCCGACGGGGAACGCGCCGGATGCGCACGCACCGTCGACGAACGCGCCGACGACGCCGGTCGCGTCACCGCCTGGTCCACCGGCGCAACCACCACCCGACGACGCGCGGTAACCGCCCGGTCGGACGTACCCGTCAAATCATGCGAACCGCGGACCGGAGCGATGCGCGGCTACCAGCCGACTGCGCCGGCGGCGTCGGTGAACGTCCCGGTGGGTCCGTCCGCGGTGATACGTGCCATCGTCACGATTGCCCGAGCACCCTCCTCCACCGTCTGAGTGCCACGGTGGCCATTCAGGTCGGTCGCCGTATAGCCGGGATCGACCGCGTTAATGCGCATGGCCGGATATGCCTTGGCGTACATGGTCGTCACCATGTTGAGTGCGGCCTTCGAGGACGGGTACGCGAGTCCGACGAGCGTCGACTCGAACCGGCTCGGATCGGTGGTGACCGCGAACGAACCCATGCCGCTGGACACGTTCACGATCACGGGTGCCGCACTGTTGTGTAGTAGGGGCAGGAACGCCCGTGTCACGCGGACGACGCCGAACACGTTCGTGGCGTACAGGATCTGCATGTCGTCGGCGGTCGTCTCGCCGGCCGGTCGGAACCCGGTGCCGGAGATTCCGGCGTTGTTGACCAGCACGTCCAGGTGGCCGACCTCGGCGTCGATCAATTTGGCGGCGGCGTGCACCGACTCGTCGCTCGTCACGTCGAGCGCGACATATCGGCCCCCGACCGCCGCCGCGGCCGACCGGCCGCGTTCGGAGTCACGCGCGCCGAGGTAGACGATGTGGCCGGCCGCCACGAGTTGCCGCGCGGCCTCGCGGCCCAGGCCCTTGTTCGCTCCGGTGATCAATGTCGTCGTGGTCAATGTCGTTGTGGTCATGCGCCCCACGGTGCCCGCTGGACGCGGCGCCGGGCAGACGTCTGTTCTTCCTGGTACGGGCAGTACCAGGCTCGGCCGGACGCGGTGCGGGAGACTGGTTGCGTGACATCGAACGAACTCGGGGCGTCGTTGCGGAGATGGCGGGACCGGCTGTCGCCGGACGCCGTCGGGCTGCCGGCCCGGCGCCAGCGCCGCTCCCCCGGCATCCGTCGCGAGGAACTGGCGATGCTGGCCGGCCTGTCGGTCGACTACGTGACGCGTCTCGAGCAAGGTCGGGCGACGAGTCCGTCGGCCCAGGTGCTCGCCGCGCTCGCGCGGGCCCTCCAGTTGACCGTCGACGAGCGTGACTACCTGTTCCGGCTCGGCGGCCAGATCGTGCCCGGCTCGGGGCGGATGTCGTCGCACGTGACGCCCGGCATCCAGCGGCTTCTCCGGCGCCTCGACGAATTCCCGGTCAGCGTGCACGACGCCGCGTGGACGTTGGTCGCCTGGAATCCGTTATGGGCGACGCTGATGGGCGATCCGTCGGATCTCCGCGGGCACCAGCGCAATCTGCTCTGGCGCTGTTTCACGGCGCCGGAGCGGGACGGCGATCCGGCAAGCGTCGGCGGTCGCGTCGTTCGCACCGCGGCCGAGCAGGGCGCGTTCGAGACGGCGGCGGTCGCCGACCTTCGCTCGGCCGTCGGCCGGTGGCCGGATGACCCGGGTCTGCGGTCATTGGTCACCGAACTGCGTCGAGCGAGCGAACGCTTCACCGAGTTGTGGGATTCGCGCGCGGTCGCCGACCACGCCGCCGACCGCAAGACGATCGTGCATCCGGAGGTCGGCCCGATCGAGGTCGACTGCGACGTGTTCACCGCGGCCGGATCCGACCTGAAGGTCATCGCGTACACGGTCGAGCCCGGCTCGGAAGCCGCGGAGAAGTTGGCGTTGCTGCGCGTGGTCGGACTGCAGGCGCTCGGGCGCTGACCGTGCTGCGGTGTTGCCGTGTTGTCGAAGCGCCGAGGGGGCCGTGGTCCGGTCGCCGCCGACAGCGCCCGGTCCGGGACCAAACCTAGGCGGCCTGGCTGACCGAGGACATGTTGAAGTCCGGCACCCGGAGCGTTGGCATGGCGGCACGGTTGAAGTACTCGCCGAACTCACGCCCCACCGCTCGTTCGGTCTGGCCGACCTCGGCGATCCGACGCAGGAGGTCGACCGGCGACTCGTTGAACCTGAAGTTGTTCACCGCACCGGTGACTTCGCCGTTCTCCACGAGGTACACACCGTCGCGCGTGAGACCGGTCAGCAGCAGCGTCTGGGGATCGACCGGGCGGACGTACCAGATGCAGGTCAACAACAGCCCACGGTCGGTGCTCGCGACCATCTCGTCGAGCGACGCACCGCTGCCGCCGGTGGACGCGGTCATGGTCAGGTTGTCGATGAACGGTGCCACGGCGACGCCGGACGTGTCCGCGACGTGACGCGTCGCCAACAGGTTCGTCAACACGCCGTCGCGGATCCAGTCGGTCGGTGCGAGTGGCAGCCCGTCGTCGAAAATCGACTCGACCTGGCTGTTCGCGTGCGCCATCACGAACGGCGGACAGACCAGCCCGGCCGCGTACGGGTCGCTCGACACCGTCACCCGGATGTCGCCGCAGAGCTGATCGCCGATGCGGGTGCCGCCGCCCGGTCGGCTGTAGACCGAGCGACCGTCCACCGCGTCGCGGGCCACCCCTCCGAAGAAGTGCGCGAACGTGATCAGGTCGGCCACCGCCTCCGGCGGCAATAGCGTCTGGTAGCGGCCGGCCGGCAGCTCGACGCGGCGTTTCGCCCACTCGAGGCGGGTCGCCAGCCGCTCGTTGATCTCGGTCACGTCGATGTCGGTGAAATCGGCCGTCGCTAACCCGATGTAGGCCGACCGGGAGAAGTCCTGGGACTTCGCATTCAGCTGCATCGCGCCGGTGGGTTGGGCGTGCCGGCGGCGTACGCCCGTCGAGGTCCCGAGATAGGTCGTGGTCATCTCGTGCTCGGCGTATCCGAACAGGAGCCGACCGGTCGAGCGAGCGGACTCGAACGCGCGTCCCAGGCCGCTCGCGACATCGTGGAAGACGCCGATCGAGGTATGGGCGATCGGCTCGGCGAACGCGTCGTCGGCGATCCCCTCGACCAACGGCTCCGCATCCGGTGACGGACCGGCCGCCCTAGCCGCCGCCTCGCTCGCGGCCACCAGGTCGCGCAGCGTTTCGGCCTCGACGCCGGCGCGCGTCAGGACCCCGGCCGCCGTGCCCGATTGACCGTCCACGGTCGAGATCACGGTCACCCGGCGGCCGTACGTCTGGCCGTTCGTGGTGAGCGTGTTGTTGGCCCACCGGATGTTCACCCGATCCGCGTCCTCGACGAGCACGACGCAGCCGTCGGCGGTCGACGCGTCGAGCGCCCGTTCGACAAGTTCCTGCGGGGTTGCACGGTCCTGTGGGATTGCCCGGTCCTGCGGGGTTGCACGGTCCTGCGGGGTCATGCGCCGGCCTCCGAGACGGTGTTGAGGATGTTGACGCCCCGGAAGAGGGCCGACGGACATCCGTGACTGACCGGGGCGACCTGACCGGGCTGGCCCTTGCCGCAGAAGAAGGTGCCGTGCAACAGGTACGTCTGCGGGCCGCCGACCGCCTCCATCGAGCCCCAGAACTCGGTGGTCGTCGCCTGGTAGGCGAAGTCCTTGACCTGCCCGGCGAGCTGGCCATCGACGATCAGGTAAGCGCGCTGCGCGGTGAATTGGAAGTTGTAGCGCTCCTGATCGATCGACCAGGAGTTGTCGCCGACGAGGTAGAGACCGCGCGAGACGCGGCCGATCAATTCCTCGGTCGACGGCCCATCCGGCGCCGGCCGCAGGCTGACGTTCGACATCCGCTGGATCGGGACGTGTCCGGGCGAATCGGCGAACGCGCACCCGTTGGACCGGCCGCCGCCGAAGCCGGTGAGGGCGGCCGTCCGGCGGTCGAGCTGGTAGCCGACGAGGATGCCGTCTCGGATGAGGTCCCAATGCTGGGCCGCCACGCCTTCGTCGTCCCAGCCCACCGTGGCCAGACCGTCCGGCGCGTCCCGATCCCCGACGACGTTCATCACCGGCGATCCGTACACCAGTGAGCCGAGCTTGTCCGGCGTCGCGAACGACGTGCCGGCGTAGGCCGCTTCGTAGCCGAGCGCGCGATCCAGCTCGGTGGCGTGCCCGATCGACTCATGGATCGTGAGGAAGAGATTCGTCGGGTCGATGACGAGGTCATAGCGCCCAGCCTCGACCGACGGTGCGGCCACTTTCTCGGCCAGCAGATCCGGCAGCGTCGCAAGCTCGGCCTCCCAGTCGAAGCCGCGGCCCAGCACAAACTCCCAACCACGGCCGACCGGCGGCGCGTTCGTCCGCATCGACTCGAACGCGCCGGTCTCGGTGTCGACCGCGATCGCCGTCACGTCGGCCGACACGCGGACACGCTGCTGGGTGAGCCGGGTGCCGGTCAGGCTGGCGAAGTATTTCAGCTCCCAGACCGCCATGAAGCTGGCGTCGACATGGTCGACGGCGTCGTGCGCGAGCAGATCGCGGCTCCAAGCGGCCAACCGATCGATCTTCTCGGCGTCCGGCACCTCGAACGGGTTGATCTCGAAGTCGGACGACCATGAGTCCTCGCCGTAGGACGGCACGTCGGACAGCACGACCGGCTCCGCATTCACCGGCCGGCACACCTTGGCGACGTCGACCGCCTGGTCGGCGAGGTGACGAGCCGCGTCCGGCGTCAGCACGACGCCGGCGGCAAACCCCCACGTGCCGTCGTGCACGACTCGCACGCACAGGCCACTGTCGAGCGCGTCGGTGTTGCCGTCCAATTCGGCGTCACGGAGATTGATCTGCTGGCCGCGCACCCGCTCGACGCGTACGTCGGCATGCTCCGCGCCCAGCTCGCGGGCACGGGCGAGGGCGGCGTCGGCCATCGCCGAAAGCGGAAGCGCGGTGAAGTTCGGGTCGATCGACGGCATGATCCGACCGTACTGGCCGCCTCCGACGGTTTGAACCCCACGCCTTGAAGCCCGCGACTTGCACACCCCGACTTTGAAGTCGACGCCTTGTGCGGCCGCACCAAGGCACCAAGGCGCCAAGGCGGGCGGCGCGACCCGATGACAGGATCGGCGCGCCGCCCGCCGCACGGACATCCGGACGGCTACCCGTCCGAGCGGCGCCGCTGCAGCTTGAACGACTCGAACGCACGCAGGTCGCCCTCGGTGCCGACGACGTCGTAGTAGGTGACCGTGATGGTTGTCAGATCGCCGCGATGACGGCCCGGGTCAACCGTGAACGCCGCGAAACCGTACGAGTTCGCGGCATCACGCACGGCCGACCACGGAGCGTCCTCGTGCGTGTACACCGGTGCGCGCTTGCCGGTTGTCGGATCGGGCGCGGTAACCGACGTGATCACGCGGCACGCGGGTGGGTTGAAGAACAACTTGTTCGAGGGCGCTGACGTGCCACCGCCGCCGATCACCATGTGTACGGTGCCCTTGCTCGTGTCGATGACGTCCGTACGGGTCGATGCCGGGATCGGCGTCAGCGTCGCGTTTGCTTCGCGGCCCCGGATCGGGTGTGACCGCTCGTAGTGGTGCTCGTGGCCGCAGACGACGAGGTCGACGCCGTACTGGTCGAACAGCGGCAGCCAGTCCTGGCGGATGCCGAGGTCGGCGCCGTTGAACTGATCGGCCGTGCTGATCGCCACCTGGTGCATGCACACGACGATCCAGTCGATGTCGTGATCGGCCCGCGCGGCCCGCAACTCCTTCTCCAGCCACGCCTTCTGTGCGCCGTTCGAGTAACCGCGCACGTAGCTGTCGCCGCCGTCCTGCAGGCACACGTCGTCGTTGGCCAGGAAGATCACTCGGACCGAGCCGACCGTGAGCGCGTACCAGAGACCGCGGGTGACGTCGGTCTGCCCCGGTTGGCGGGGCGTCGCGAAGTACGTCTGGAACGCCTGGTAGCCGATCGGTCCGTTGCCGCGCTCGTTCTCGTGGTTGCCCGGTGCCGGCATCCATGGCCGGTTGCGCGCACTGCGAGTGTTGTTGTCCCAGAAGTCCGACCACGTCTTCACCCGGTCGGTGGCCAGATTGGCGTAGCACAGGTCGCCATTGAAGAGGTGGAAGAGCGGTTGCACGCGCTCGATGCCGGCCGGCGTGTTCGCCGATGCCGGTCCGCCGAGGTTGTCGTTGACGAACGGCGGGTTGGCAATCGTCACGCCGGCCGGCGGCACGAACACCTTGCCGGTGGTCGGCGTGCCCTGGTCGCCGAAGCTCGTGAACGTGAACGCCTGCCGGCCGGTCGGTGCGGTCGCAAACGAGCCGAACACCGGCTGGGCGCCGTCGTGCACCGCGAGGTAGACGTACTCCTGGTCCGGGTGCAGTCCGGAGATGTGCGCGTGCTGCGCATAGACCGTCTGGCCCGACTTTCCGTCGGTGTAGCTCAGCGTCTCCGCCTGGTAGCTGTTCTTGTAGCGGCCGTCGGTGCCGCCAAGCAGAACGCGGGCGTCGTGCACCGGCTGCAACGTGTGCCATGACACGACGATCTCGCGGGCCGGATCGGCACCGAACTGCAGATGCAGGCCGTTGACCGCGGGCGTGGTGACCGGATCGCCGGCCGCGCCGCCGATCGCCGCCACGGAACCGTTGGCCGCGGCCGGCGCTGCCGCCGGGACCGCCGCGGTTGCCGTACCGCCCAATAACGGGCCGACCGCGATGCCGGCACCGACGGCGCCGCCCGCGGCGAGCAATCCGCGCCGGGACATGTGGGATGTGAAGAGCTGCTCATCGTTGGCCATGGCGGTCACCCTGCCGGCGCGGCCGGTCGGCCACGCGACGGCAAGGTGAACGGCGAATCAAACCTTCTCGATGCTGGTGGCCGGCGGTCAGCCGTCGGCCGCTGCGGGCGCGCGGGCTGGTTGCGGCGCGGCGGGGGTTGGGCTCGACGCGCGCAACCGTGGTACGGCAAGGCACGTGGCCGCACCGGCGACGGCGAGCGCGGCGCCGACCGCCATCGCCGCGGCGAATCCGTCGCTGAACGCCTTCGGGTTCTCGTAACCTCCCGTTCGCGCGAACACGGCGGCGAGAATCGCGACGCCGAACGCCCCGCCGAGTTGGCGCATCATCGCGTACGTGCCGGAGGCCTTTCCCACGTCGGCCATCGGCACCGCGGACACGACCGACTTCGTGATGGCCGGAATCGCCATGGCGAACCCGATTCCGGCGAGCGTCATCGGGCCGACCAGCACGAGATATCCGGTCGCCGGACCGACCACCGAGGCGAGCCAGGCCAACCCGGTCGCCTGTACGGCGAGTCCGGTGATCATGAGCGGCCGTACGCCGATCCGGTCGGACAGGGCACCGGCCCGGGGTGCGACCAGCAACGGCGCGATCCCCCACGGCAGCAGCCGGAGACCGGCGGCGAGCGGGCCCTGCCCGCCAGCGACCTGGAAGTACTGCGCGGTGAAGAAGACCGCGCCGGTGAGGGCCGCGTTCAGCAGGAAGATCGCGACGCCGCTGGCGGTGAACCCGCGTGACCGGAACAGCCGCGGCGGAAGCATCGGGGTCGCGGCTCGCCGCTCCCACGCCGCGAACAGCGCCACGGCGACCACGCCGCCGCCGAGGGAGCCGACGATCTCCGCGCTCCCCCAACCGGCGGCGTTCGCCCGGACGAGTCCCCAGACGAGGCCGAATGCGGCGAGTGTCAGCAAGGCGAGCCCGCGCACGTCGATCGAAGCGGCCGGCCCGCGACTCTCGGCCACCCGCGCGTACAAGGCGACGATCGCGACAACCGCGATGGGTACGTTCAACCAGAAGATCCACTGCCAGGCGATGCCCTGGGTGATCGCGCCACCGAGGACCGGCCCGATGACCGCGGACAGTCCCGTGACGCTGCCGTAGATGCCCATGGCCCACCCGCGTCGGTGTGGCGGGATCGCCGCGTTCAGCAACGCCAGGGCGAGCGGCATCACCGCCGCCGCTCCGGCCCCTTGCGCCACGCGGGCCGCGATCAGCACTCCGATCGAGGGCGCCAGCGCGCAGCCGACCGATGCGACCGCGAACAGTCCCAGACCGATCGCGAATATCCGTCGCCGGCCGAACCGGTCACCCAGCGCTGCCGCGGTCATCAGGCCAACGGCGCAGCTCAGCACGTACGCGTTCACGGTCCACTCGAGGTCGGCGATCGACGCGTCGAGATCGCGCTGGATCGTCGTCAACGCGGTCGCGACGACCAGCATGTCGAGGACGACGATGAACGAACCCGCCGAGGCCAGACCGAGCACCCAGAGTTGGCTCCGGCTCGTCCGCGCCGGCGTCGCTGTGTCGCCTGTCATGTCCGCTCCCCCTGTCCGTGGCGGTTGTCGGTAGATGGACACGGCGGGTCGCGCAAACTGGTCGGCCGTCGAGCGACCAATTTGCGGGCCGGCCGGTGTCTACCCGAGGTCAGGGACGCACACGAGGACGGGGGGACGGATGGTCATCGCCGTGACAGACACGACGCCGGGCGTGCGATGGGAAGATGCGGGGGTGGGCGAGCAGACGCTGGAACGCGCGCGGGCCGGCGACGGCGAGGCGTTCGCCGCATTGACCGACCCGTACCGGCGCGAGCTTCTGGTCCACTGCTACCGCCTCCTTGGGTCGGTGCACGACGCCGAGGACGCGCTGCAGGACACGTTGACGGCCGCATGGCGCGGATTAGCCGAATTCGAATCGCGGGCATCCATCCGGACGTGGCTCTACCGGATCGCGACCAACCGCGCCCTGAACGCCATGCGCTCGCGGGCGCGCCATCCCCGGGACCGGCCATTGCCACAGCTGCCGGGTGGCCGGCCGGAACCGACGCGGATCGGCGAGGCGTTGTGGCTCGACCCGTACCCGGATTCGCTGCTGGACGGCCTGCCCGACGACGCGCCCGGACCCGACGCGCAGATCAGCCAGCGCGAAGCCGTGGGTCTGGCGTTTGTCACGGCGACCCAGCTGCTGCCGCCCCGACAGCGTGCGGCGCTCGTGCTGCGCGACGTGCTCGGCTTTGCCGCCGCCGAGGTCGCGTCGATGCTCGACACCACCGAAGATTCGGTTACCAGCGCGCTCAAGCGGGCCCGGGCAACGGTCGCGGCGCGACGTCAGACACTCGCAAGCGAAGACGCACCGCTGCCCGGCTCCCGTCGTGAGCGGCAGGTCGTGTCGCGGTTCACGACGGCGTTCGAGAACGGCGACGTGGGCGGCATCGTCGCGTTGCTGACCGACGACGCGTGGCTCACGATGCCGCCGCTGCCGTTGGAGTATCAAGGGCCGGAGGCGATCGGCACGTTCATGACGACGATTTCGTTCCGGGCCGGACGCCGGCGCTACCGGACGACGCCGCTGCGCGCGAATGGTCAGCCGGCACTGGCCTGCTGGTCGCTCGATCCCGGCGAGCCGGCCGCTGCCCATGGCATCGTCGTGCTCACGCTGGCCGGCGACCGGGTCGCGGCGATCACCCGCTTCCCGGCCAGCTCGTTCAGTCACTTCGGCGTGTCCGAAACCCACGCGCGGTGATGCCGGCGCGGGCTGGTCAGGCCCGCGCCGGCATCGTGGTCGGCTAGACCGTCCGCTGGTACGTGCGGAACGTGAGTGTGGACAACCACACGAGCACCGCCGCCAGCGCCAGCAACCAGGAACCGTGCCACAAGGTCGTCCCCCAGTCGACGCTCGCGCCGAGCGTGCCGCGGGCCGCTTCGAGCGCCCAGTTCACCGGATTTGCCGCGGCGATGGCCTGCATCCATCCGGGCATCAACGAGCGCGCCATGAACGCACTCGACAGGAACGTCAGCGGCAGCAACAGGAAGATGGACAACCCGATGATGCTTTCCCGTTCCCGCAACGTCATGCCCATGACGTTCGACAGCGCGCTGAACGCCGTACCCAGCAGGATCGCCGCGACGACGAGCGCGATCGGGCCGGCGGCGCCGTTCGGGAAATGCGCGCCGGCCGCCCAGCCCAGCAGCACGATCACGACGGATTGGAACGCGATGCTGATCGCCTGCACGATCACGTTCCCGTTGATGATGGCGCCGCGACCGACCGGGCTGGTCAGAAACCGGTTCAGCGTGCCGCGCTCGATCTCGTCGATCACGCCCATCCCCGACCACATGCTCGACGACACCGCGTTCATCACGACGACGCCGGGCACGAGGTAGTCGAGATACGAGCCGGCGCCGAAGCCCGGCAGTTCGACGATGTGCCGGAACAGATTGCCGAACAGGAACAGCCATACGACCGGCTGTACGAGCGTGATGACTAGCACGGCCGGCTGCCGCAGCAGGGCCTTCAACTGTCGCTGAGTCATCCACCAGGTCTGGGCGATCATCGGGCTCCTCCTCCGGCCGCGGCGAGTTCGGACACGTCGGCGCGGGCGCCGGCATCGGCGAACCGCCGACCGACGTGCCGCAGATACACGTCATCGAGTGAGGGTCGGGCGACGGTGACGGCGGCGATGCCGACGCCGGCCCGGTCGAGCGCGGCCAGGACGCCCGGCACCGCGGCAGCGCCGTCGTCGGCGCGCGCCGAGAGCCGTCGACCGTCCACGGTCACATCGTGGACGCCGGCGACGTCGGCCAGCAGGACCCGTACATCTCCGCTCGGTGCGGCCCGCAGATCCACATGTACGGCGTCGCCGCGCAACTCGCCCTTGAGCCCGTCCGGCGTGCCGGTGGCGATGACTCGGCCGGCATCGACGATGGCGAGACGGTCGGCCAACCGATCGGCCTCCTCCAGATAGTGGGTGGTCAGCAGGATGGTGAGCCGCTCGTCGGTCGACAGCCGCCCGATCTCGGCCCACAGCGCGGACCTCGCCTCGGGGTCGAGCCCGGTCGTCGGCTCGTCCAGGAAGAGAACAGTCGGCTCGTGCACCAACCCGAGCGCGACATCGAGCCGGCGTTGCATGCCGCCGGAGTAGGTCTTCACCGGACGATCGGCCGCGTGGGCGAGATCGAACCGCTCGAACAGCTCGCCGACCCGCCGCTTGAGCGCGCCGCCGCCGAGGCCGTAGAGCCGACCCTGCAGCGTGAGATTGTCGCGGCCGGTGGCGAGTGGATCGGTGCCCGATCGCTGGGCGACGACACCGATGGCCCGGCGTACGCGTTCCGGGTGCCGCAGCACGTCGTGGCCGGCGACCGACGCGGAGCCCGAGTCGGGTCGGGTGAGCGTGGTGAGCACTTTGATCGCGGTGGACTTGCCGGCGCCGTTCGGCCCGAGCAGGCCGAAGATCTCGCCCGCTTCGATCGCGATCGACAGGCCGTCGAGCGCCTGCGTCGTCGACAGCTGATGCGTCGCGGCGCCGCGTGGCGCATGATTCGGATAGGTCTTCACGAGGTCGTGTGCCTCGATGAGCATGGTGGAACTCCTCTTCGTACGGGTCGTGGTGAACGCCCGTCGAACGGAAGAGCCCGGCTATCCTTGCGGTTGCCACCTGGTGGCCGGGTCCGTTCGCGGGTCGGTTGCGAGGTTCCGACCCCGGTCGCGGTGTTAGCGCACCGCACCGGGGTCTTTTTATCGATCTTCTGGCGGTCCGGGCGGCACCCCCTCGTCGAGCATCTGCACGAAGTCGGCCGGCATTTCACCGGTCTCGTGATAGGCCCGCCATCCGTCGACACCGGACAGCGTGCCGGCCGCGATTTCGGCGAGCAGAGATCGCACCCAGGCCTCCTCGGCCGTGCGCATGGCGAGCGCGTACTCCGACTCGACCAGGAACACACGCGGCAGCTGGGTGACCTGTGTCAGCGCCGTACGGTGCGCGGCGTTCGCCGCATCCAGCGCGGCGAGCCGCGCTTCGAGCAGGGCGATCGCCTCGTCCGGCGGCAGCACAGAAATCACGGACAGTGCCGCCTCGAACCGGTTCGTCTCCGGTTCGAGCTCGCCGACCAGCTCGCGCAGCCAGTCGCGCAGCTCACCACGGCCGCTGTCGGTGATCACGTACAGCGTCCGTTCGGGGCGCCGACCGTCCCGGTTGCTCATGGTCGCCTCGATGAAACCGTGCCGGTCGAGGTTCTGCACGACGGTGTAGAGCGACCCCCACTTGATCTTCATGTCGCTCTCCTTGCCCGTCTGCTTGAGCAAGGTGGCGATCTCATACGGATGCATCGGCCGCCCCGTGGACAGCATCGCCAAGATCGCGAGCCCCAGCAGGTTGCTCACCTTCCGCCGCTTCGCCATGGGATCACCTCGCTTCCGGATACTCGCGTACGAATATACGGCTACGAGTGCCATGCCGCAAGGCAGCAAGTCTCAAGGACCCTGAAATGTCGCCGGCGCCGCGTAGCTTCACCGCCATGCCCACCACATCGCGGCGATGACGGCCACCGCCTCCGTGCCGGCGCCGACCGTCGCGGCCCTGGCACACAGCGTCGCGGTTTTCACCGGATTCGCCAACGTCGACCGGGCCGAACGCCAGTTCGCGACCGACACCGCCGCACGCCCCGACCTCGGCCGGCTCGACCATCGCTCCGCTCTGCTGCGCTTTCTGAACGCGTGGGGCTGCCGGATCCGGCTGCCGCGCCCCGGCGAACCCGATCTGTTCGACACGGGCATCGCGGCATGGTGGGGCACGTTCTCGCCGACGCTGCCGCGTCCTTCGCTCGACCGCCTGAGCGACGCCGCGATACGACGGCTGGTCGCGCCGTTCGACGCGCTCGCCGCGGTCCGCGTCACGCCGGCGCGCACCCTAGGTTCGACGGCGACGGCGAAAGCGCTCTACGCGCTGCGCCCGCGGTCCGTGCTGCCGTGGGATGCCGCGATCGCGACGACGTTGCACGGTGGGCGCGACGGCGCGGCCTTCGCGCGACACCTGATGCTCGGCCGAGACTGGGCGAACGCATTGCTGGCCGAGCTCGGCTCGCGCGGCCGGAGCGTTACCGCCGCCGAGGCACCGGCATTGCTCGGCCGCGGCGGCGTCTCACTAGCCAAGATCCTGGACGAGTACACGTTCGTGACGATCACCATGCGCCAGTAGATTCCGTGTGTCCGCAGAACCCGGTGAGCGAGATCGGAGCGTCGCGATGAAGGTCGCAATCCTCGACGACTACCTACACTGCGCACGCGACGTGGCGGACTGGAGCCGGGTGACGTCGCGCGCCGACATCACCGTCTTCACCGAGCCGCTCGGGGCGCCGGATCGAGTCGTGGAAGCCTTGCGGGACTTCGAGATCCTGTGCCTCATGCGCGATCGGCAGCCGCTGTCCGCCGACACCCTGGCCGCCCTGCCGAAGCTGGCGTTCATCAGCTTCACCGGTGGGCGCAACGCAACGCTCGACACGGCGGCGGCGCTCGCGCGCGGCATTCAGGTCAGCCACACGACGGGCGGCGTGGGTGGTTCGACGAGCGAGCTGATCTGGGCGTTGATTATGGCGACCGTACGACAGCTGCCGGCGAACGAGGCGTCCTTACGATCCGGACGCTGGCAGGCCACGCTCGGAACCGTACTCGGTGGCAAGACACTCGGGATCATCGGCCTGGGGCGGCTCGGCACACGCATCGCCGATTTCGGCCGGTGCTTCGACATGTCGGTGGTGGCGTGGAGCCCACACCTCACGGACGAGCGGGCGGCGGCGGCAGGAGCGCGCCGCGTCGAGCGTGATGAGCTGCTCTCGACCGCCGATGTCGTGACCATCCACGTGCCGCTCACCAGCGGGACCCGCGGCCTCGTCGGCGCCGACGAGCTGGCGCTGATGAAGCCGACGGCGTTCCTGATCAACACGTCGCGCGGCCCGATCGTGGATGAGCGGTCGCTGATCCGTGCGCTGCACGCCGGGACGATCGCGGGAGCCGGCCTCGACGTGTACGACACCGAACCGCTGCCGGCCGACCATCCGCTGCTCCGCGCGCCGAACACCGTGCTCCTCCCCCACCTCGGGTTCGTGAGCCGCGAGAACCTCGCCATGTTCTACCAGAACAGCGCGGACAACATCGCGGCGTTCCTGGACGGAGCGCCGATCCGATCCGTGACGGCGACCTGAGAGACCTGAGCGACCTGAGCCACCTGAGCGACCCGGCATTCCCACACGTAACTCACCGGAAACGCACAGGCAATTCGTTCCGCCGCAGCGCGCGCGACCGTACGGTGGAGGTAGGCCCGTGGCCCGACACGGCAATCCTCGCGACACGTCGCGGGTAGGTCACGACGCGGACCACCGCGGCGATCGCCCGGGCCGACGACGAGGATGGGCCGACACCGTGACCGATGATCCACGAGCGAAGCGGGTGGCCAAGCAAGCGGCGGGCGACCTCGACGACGTGTTGACCATGGGCGCCGAGGAGGAGTTCCTTCTCATCGACCCGCAGACCGGGCAGATGGTCCCGGCCGTCGATGACATCATGTCGGCGCTCGGCGATCGTCTCGACGGTGACCTCGCCGGGCGTGGTCCAGCACGAGTTCCTGGCCAACCAGATCGAACTCGCGACACCACCGACGACCGATCTCGCGACGCTTCGCGACTCGCTGATCTCGATCCGGACCACGCTGTGCGATGCGGCCGAGTCCGTTGGCGTACGCCTCGTCGCCATCGGCACCGGAACGCTCCCCCTCGACGTGCCAGCGGTGCTTTCGGACAATCCCCGCTACGTACGCATGACCGAGGAGTTCGGCGCGATCTGGTCGACCGCCGGGTTGTGCGGCTGCCACGTGCACGTCGGGGTGCCGGACCGCGAGCTCGGCGTACAGGTGCTCAACCATCTGCGCGGCTGGCTGCCGGTGCTGCACGCGATCACCGCCAACTCGGCCATCGCCGACGGCGTCGACACCGGCTACGCCAGTTGGCGGTCGGTGCTGTGGTCACGGTGGCCGAGCGTCGGCCCGCCGCCACACCTCGATTCGACCGCGCATTACGACGAGGTGTTGCGCGACCTGCGCGGTGCCGGCACGATGCTGGATGACAACATGCTCTACTGGTTCGCCCGCATGTCGACGCACGTCCCGACGGTCGAGGTGCGGGTCGGCGACGTCTGCTCGACCGTTGATGACACGGTCCTGGTCGCGGCGCTGGTGCGCGGTCTCGTCGGCAGCGTCATCGACCGCGTCGCCGCGGGGCAGCCGCCCCGCCACGTCCGCGACTGGCTCGTCACCGCGGCACACTGGCGCGCCGCTCACGACGGCCTGGAAGGCGGTGCGGTGGACGTGGCCACCGGTCGTCCGATGCCGGCCTGGGATCTGCTCCGGCAACTCGTCGACGAGGTCACCCCGGTGCTCGACCGGCACGGCGATCTCGGCACGGTGGACAAACTGCTCGCGCAACTTCGATCGCGTGGCAGCGCCGCCGCCCAACAACGGGCGAGGTTCGCCAGCGGCTCGGACGCCCGGGAGGTCATCCTCGCCGCGGCCGACGCGACGCGTCCGTAAACCGTCTCTGCGCCGCGGACCGCGGTCGGCGCTTTGGCGCGCACGGGACACGGCATGCAAAGCTGCATGGCGTGTCTCCCCTCGCCGCCGTACCGCTCGCCGCGCCGTTGTCCGTTCCGTCCGGTCTCGCATCGGGCGGCACGTCCGCGTCCGATGTGTGGGAGCAGGTGACCTCCGTACAGCCGGCGGTGCCATATCTCCTGGTCGTGCTCACGGCGGTCGCTGCGCTCGCGGTAGTGGCCGCCCCTCGCCTATGGCATCTGTTCCGCAACGCGATCACGATCGCGCACGAGGGCGGTCACGCGCTCGTCGCCGTCCTGTGCGGACGCCGCCTGCGGTCGATCCGGCTGCACTCGGATACGTCCGGCCTGACCGTGACCCGAGGGCGCCCGAGCGGGTTCGGCATGATCCTCACGCTGATGGCGGGTTATCTCTTCCCGTCACTGATCGGCATCGGCGGCGCCGCTCTGCTGGCCGCGCACCACGTCACGCTCGGCCTCTGGATCTACATCGTGTTGCTGTTCCTGATGCTCGTCATGATCCGCAACCTGTACGGCGTCATCACCGTCATCGTCACCGGCGGCGTGGCGTTCATCGTGTCGTGGTACGCGTCGACACAGGTGCAGGCGGTGTTCGCGTACTTCGCGGTGTGGCTGCTACTGATCGGCGGCGTCCGGCCGCTGTTCGAACTGGCCGGTCAGCGGCGGCGTCGCGAGGTATCCGGTTCCGACGTCGACCAGCTCGCGGGCCTGACGCACGTCGCGGGCATCATCTGGCTCGCCGCGTTCACGATCGTCACCTGCGTCCTTCTTCTATTCGGTGTGTCGCTCCTCGGCCTGTTGCACGTGCCGCCGGACGGCGTGTTCGGCGGCGCTCGCGCGTTCTTCAGCTGACCCGCCGCTTCACCGACGGCCATGCCGCCGGGTCCCGACCAAGCGGACCGGCGTCGATCGTCCAGAACGCCGGGTCGCCGTCGATCCGGCCCGGTGTCGGGACCCGCCGGGCCGGTCCCCATTCGGTCGTCGTCGGCTGCGTGTCGGTCGCGGCCCAGGTCGGCCGGGGACCGGTGAGCCCGCCCGGGACCGGTCGCGCCATGAGTGCGTTGGCCGTGCCGACCAACGACATCCGGATGTCGCTCGTACGACCGGACGTGGCCAGGCGTTCCAGGGCCGCACCGATCGCCGCGGCCAGCAGATAGCCGGTGGCGTGATCGAGTGCCTGGGCCGGAAGGGGCACCGGCTTGTCGACGCCCGCCGCCACCGCACCGGCGGCCGCGATGCCACAGCTCATCTGAACCAGGCTGTCGAAGCCGCGCCGAGGCCGCCACGGTCCATCCCAGCCGTACGCGTCCAGGGTCGCGGTCACGATGGCCGGGTTGCTCGCGCGGATCGTCGCGTTGTCGTATCCGAGCCGGGCCAGCGCGCCCGGCCGCAAACCGGTCACGAGCACGTCCGCGGTGGCGAGAAGTCGTTCGAACGCGGCGCGGTCGGTTGCCTCGGTCAGATCGAGCGCGGCCCGCCGCTTCCCCACCGTCGACTCCGGCAGGATCGCCGGCACCTCCTCGAACCCACGCGGATCGACCCGCAGCACATCCGCGCCGTACGCGGCCAGGAACCGGGTCGCGACCGGCCCGGCGATGACGCGGGTGAGGTCGAGAACGCGGAGCCCGCCGTACGGCCGCGGATCGGCGACCGTCAACGGCCGGGGCGCAGCGGCCGGTCGCGTCTCGATCCGCGACACCGGTTCCGCCGCGCACGCCGCGCCGGCCGAGGACGCGATCCACGCCGCCCGGTCGTGCATCGCCGCCGCGCAGCCGCCGACGTCGACGATCGCCGCCTCGAGCTCGTTCGCGCGCCAGCGTCGTACCTCGTCGGCGACGGCCGCCCGGTCGCCACCGCCGCCGAGAACTCTCTCCGCCGCGGCGCGGTGATAGCGGTAGTTGGTGTGCAGCCGGATCCAGCCGTCGGCGGCGGGATAGTCGCCGGCGATCGGATCCCATACCGGCGGGCGTTCCCAGCCGTCCGGAGTGAACAGGACCTCGCTGACGAAGGCGGCCGACGCGGCCCGCCGATCGACGCAGACGCGCCCGACGGCCGTGCCGTTCCGCGCGGCCCCGAGGCGTGCGGCGGCCAGCGTCGCCGCCGCGACCGCGGCCGTCGCGAAGCCGGTCACGTCGAAGACCGACGGCAGGACGTGTTCCGGGCCGACGAGCGCGACCGGTTCCAGGTGTCGCGCGTCGATGCCACCACCGTCGCCCGTGGCACCGACGGCGCCACCGCGCGCGGCCAGCCAGAGTTCTTCGACAATGTCCATCCCGTTGTCAGCCATAGCTCTCAGTCTGCCGAGGTCTCGACGCACAAATCAACGTTGATTATCGTCAACCCATGGGCGAACAGATCACCGCGCACGAAGCCGCCGGACGGCTCGGCGTCGACGTACGGACGCTCTACGCGTACGTCAGCCGTGGCTCGCTGCACCGGTCCGGCGCCGATGGCAACCGTCGCAGCCTCTATGACGCCGACGAGGTCGAGCTGCTGGCTCGACGCGGCCGTCCCCGATCGGGCGGCCGGTCCCGGGCCGGCATCGACGTCGTCATCGGCTCGTCGATCAGCGCCATCGGCGACGGCTGGATCCGTTACCGTGGCATCGATCCGGTGCTCCTCGTCGCCGACGGGTGGACGTTCGAACGGGTCGCCGCCCTGCTGTGGAACGATTCCACCGACACCATCGACGGCAGCGACTGGACGGTGCCCCGCGAGACCGTACGCGCGATCAGCCGTACCCTCGCGCCGTTTGGACCGGACGCCAACGTGCTCGATCGCATGACCGCGGCGGTCGCCGTGGCCAGTGGCTCGCTGGACGTGCGGTCCGTGACCGACCTTGATGGGCCGGCGGGCGCTCGCCTCGGACGAACGCTCGTCGCGGCGCTGGTCGAGTCGCTGGCCGGAGCGTCAACCCATGCGCAGCACCACATCCCGGCTCCGCGAAACGCGACGATTGCGGCCCGGCTGTGGCCGCGCTTGTCAGCGCTGCGTGCCACGCCGGCGCGAATCGCTGCGCTCGACCGCGCGTTGGTGCTGCTGGCCGAACACGAACTCGCGACCTCAACACTCGCCGTCCGGATCGCGACGTCGGTGCGGGCACCGCTGACGAGCGTACTGATGTGCGGCATCGCGACGCTGAGCGGTTCGGCGCACGCGGGCGCGGCGACGCTCGTGCACGAACGCCTCCGGCGCGACGAGGCGCCGAGCCTTATCGGCGCTTCGGAACCACTGGACGTGAGCCGTCCAGCCGGATTCGGCCATCCGGTTCACGTCGTGGGCGACCCACGCGCCGAACCGTTACTCGCCGCGGTCGACGCCATCGCATCCGATCGGGTACGGCGAACCATCGCGGTCTCGCGCGCCGCGGGCGAACGCGTCGCACCCCCGAACAGTGATTTCGCCCTCGGAGCCCTCTGCTACGCCGGGAAGATGCGGACGGGCGCGGCCGAGGCGATCTTCGCCATCGCACGTTCGGCGGGCTGGATCGCCCACGCCGCCGAGGAATCGGCCGAACGACCGGTGCGGTTTCGCGCCCGCGCGGTGCCCCGCAGCGGTGCGGCCGCACCTTCCCTCGCGGCACGTTCTCCCGCGACACCTTCTCCCGGCGTCGCGACATCGTCCAACGTGGACACGGTGCGGTCTATGGGCAACCGCGGCCACCCGTCACGTAGTGGCAATCGGCGCTGACCATGGTCATGCCCGGCCGTCGGCCGCCGCCACGCGGGCATCGCTCGAGCGCCCGGCCAGCTCCTCCTGGGGCCGATCGTCGCTGCCGACGAAGTCGCGCGACCGGATCAGCACGAAGGACAGGACCGCCGCGGCCAGCGCAACGATCGCCGTCACGAGCAGGATGTCGTTCAACGCGTTGGCAAACGCGGTCTCGCTCGCCTGGATCACGTCCGGGCGCAACTGTGGCGGCGTGGTCGCGATCGCGGCCGGCACGCGCCCGCTGCTGATGTCGGTGGCCAGGTGACCGGCGCTGCCCGCGAGCGGACCAGCGCTGAGCTGATCGATGACGGAAGCGTGGATCCGGCTGGTGAGGATGCTGCCGAGCGCGGCCACACCGGTCGCGATGCCGACTTGGCGCAATGTCGAGTTGATGCCCGATGCCATGCCCGCCCGCTCGGGCGCCACTACGCCGACGGCGGTTGACGCGAGTGGCGGGTTGATGAGACCGGCGCCGGCGCCGGAAACGATCAGGCCGGGCAGCAGGTGCGTCCAGCTCTGGCCCGGCTCCACGCCACGCATCAACAACAGGCCGACACCGACGAGTACGAAGCCCGGCGCGATGAGCCAGCGGACGGGCACCACCGACGACAGCCGGCCGGCGATCGCCGCCACCACGAAGATCGCACCGCTCAGCGGCAGGAATCGCAGACCGGTCTGCAGCGCCGAGTAGCCGAGGATGTTCTGTAGATAGAGCACGATGTAGGTGAGAATCGCAAAAATCGACGCCGAGACACCCCACGCGGCGACGAGGCCACCGTTGAACGTTGGGATACGCAACAGTCCGAGATCGAACATCGGCGAGCTCAGCCGTGACTCGACGAGCACGAATACGCCGAGCAGGACGGCGGAGGCGATCAGCGAACCGAGTACGGTCGTCGACGTCCATCCATCGGCCTGGCTGCGAATGAGTCCGAAAACCAGGGCGGCCAGCGCGACGCTGAACAGCACGCACCCCCACCAGTCGATTTCATGTACGACCGGCGAGCGCGACTCGTCGACTCGCAGCAGCGTCACGATGAGGGCGATAAGACCGATCGGGATGTTCACGAAGAAGATCCAGCGCCACGACAATCCACTCGTGATCACACCGCCGAGCACCGGGCCAACCGCGACCGCCACGCCGGTCAGCGCGCCGAACGCGCCGAACGCGACTCCGCGCTCGGAGGGTTTGAATGCCTGTGCCAGCAGCGCCAGGGAGATGGCGAACATGATCGCGCCGCCGACGCCCTGCAGCGCACGAGCGAGCGAGAGGAAGACAATGCCGGTCGCTCCGCCGCACAGGGCGGATCCGAGTGTGAAGACCACGATCCCGATGGCGAACATCCGCCGGCGCCCGAGGCGGTCCGCCGTCGATCCCGCGGTCAGCAGGAACGCCGCGAGCGTCAACGCGTACGCGTCGATGACCCACTGCAGGTCGGACAGCGACCCGGAGAATGCGCGCTGGATGTCCGGCAGCGCGACGTTCACGATCGTGATGTCTAGCAGCAGCATGAACACACCAGTGCAGACCGCGATCAGCGTCCACCACTTGCGAGCCATGGTGTTCCCCCTTTTTCTGAGTCCGCGCTCAGTATATGCACAATGACGTTTGCCGGCACAAGGCTTCGCTACCGTGGAGGCACATGACTACCTCGATTCCCAAGCGTCGCGGCCGTCCGCCGTCCGGCGGCCGAGAGGCGATTCTGGCTGCCACGCTCCAACTCTTGCGCGAGCAGGGTGTGGCCCGCTTCACGACGCGCGAAGTGGCGGCGCGGGCCCAGGTCTCCGAGGCGAGCATCTTCTACCACTATGGCGACCGGGCCGGCCTTCTCCAGGCCGTTTTCGCCGAAGGGCTCCGACCGCTCGAGGCGCTCAACAACCGTGGGTTTGACACCGTCGATCCGCGCGATGTGCTGGATACGGTCGCTCACGCGATCGAGCATTTTCTTGATCAAACACTGCCCGTCATCATGGCGGCGCAGGCCGACATCGAACTGCGGGACGCCCTGGCCGCGTACATGATCGAGCGCGACCTCGGGCCCCACCGGGGCGTACGGGCCGTCGCCGACATTCTCGCCGCGGAGCAGCGGGCCGGGCGTGTCGCCGAGGATGTCGACGTCGAAGCGGCCGCCTTGATGCTCGTATCGACGTGCTTTCTGCGGTCGAGCCAACGGTTGATCACGCCGCACGGCGACGTTCTCCCGTCGCTCGACCGTGCCGTGGCCGAGTTCTCCGCGATGGTCCGCCGACCGTAGCGCAGCGTCGGTTGCCCGGGGACCGGTTGACCGGGGCAGCGTTCGTCACGGCACCGTTCATCGGAGCGCCGTTCATCGGAGCGCCGTTCATCGGTGCACCGCCGGACCGCACCACGCCGCGAGGGCACGCTCGAGCCCGGTCCGGTCTCGTACGTCGCCGGTCCACGCCACGTACGCGTCCGGTCGCACCAGTGTCACGGTGTCCGACGCCGGTGATGGCCCGGTTGTCGCCGCCGGCACCACCGATCGCACCCGGTCGATCCGACCGCCCACGTCCACCTGGGACGGTGCGACCAACACGAACCGGCCGTCGCGCAACGCCTCGTAGAGCCGCCCGTCGGTGAGGCGGAGGTCCTCGGCCCGGTCGCCGCCGCGATAGCCAACGCCGGCCGGATACCGGTAACGGATCCCGATGCCGGAGATCGCGTCGGCCGCCCGCCGCGCGACCGGCGGCACGCGCATCGCCGTCGCACCAACCGAACGGCGTACGGCCCGGCCGAGCGCCGAGGAGATCATGCCCAGCCGGATCAGGGCCCCACTCGTGCGAAGGACCGACCGGCCGACCGGGAAACGCTCCGCCTCGTACGTGTCGAGCAGGCCGTCCGGCGCCCAACCCTGTACGGCGGCCGCGAGTTTCCAGCCGAGATTCGCCGCGTCCTGCAGCCCGGTGTTCATACCCTGTCCCCCGGCCGGCGAATGGCAGTGGGCCGCGTCGCCGGCGATGAACACGTTGCCGACCCGGTAATGCGGAGCCTGCCGCTCGTCGCTGTGGAACCGGGACAGCCACCGCGGGTCACGCATGCCGTAGTCCGTGCCGAAGGCATGTCGGGCCACCGCGCGAACCTCGTCGAAGTCGACCGGTGCGGTGTCCGGCAGCGGATTATGCGGATTCCACGCGAACACCCGGAACCAGCCGTCGCCGAACGGCGCGATGAACGCGAAGCCGTCGGCCACCGCGTTCACGGTCAGGACGTCGTCCGGATGCTCGGCCAGCCGTACGTCCGCGAGCATGATCGACTGCACCACCGAACCACCTGGGAACGGAAGTCCGATCGATTTCCGGACCGCACTGCGAACTCCGTCGGCGCCGACGACATATCGGGCACGCCATACGCCGGCGCCGGTGCGTACGGTCACGCCGCCCGGGTCCTGGTCGAGTCCGACCACCTCGGCACCCGAGACGATCGTCGCGCCGTGCTTGCGCGCCCGCGCGAGCAGGATCCGCTCCGTGTTGTATTGCGGTGTCACGAGCAGGTACGGAAACCGGGTCGGCAGCCGGCCGATGTCGACGTGCACCTTGTCGAACAGCCGCAGCTGGCGGACCGCCGATCCGGTCGCGATGAGTTCGTCGGCCAGGCCGCGCGCGTCCAGCTCCTCCAACGTCCGAGCGTGCACGGCGAACGCCCGCGTCGTATTCGGCTCATCCCGTCGCCGCTCCAGCACCGTGCAGCGCACTCCGGCGACGGCGAGATCACCGGCGAGCAGCAGACCCGTCGGGCCGGCACCCACGACGATCACATCGGCATCCAGCGTCGTCATCGTCACTCCCGAGAAAGTCAACATCTGTTGGCCAACGCTTGTAGACCACGCTAGCCGGATGCCGCTACCGATGTCAACACATGTTGGCCTACACTCGTTGACATGACGACCTCGGGTCTGCCCAGCACGCGCGAGACCGACGCGGCTCAGGCGCCCCGGCGCTCCGACGCGACGCGGGCGACGATCCTCGCCGCCGCGCGCGAACGATTCGCCGCCGACGGCTACGAACGGGCCACGATCCGGGCGATCGCGGCCGACGCGCGCATCGATCCCGCCATGGTCATGCGCTATTACGGCAGCAAGGACCAGCTCTTCGCGGCGGCGGCAGCGTTCGAGCTGCATCTGCCGAACCTCGCCGGCGTCGCCGCCGACCGCGTCGGCCGCACGCTGGTCGAGCACTTCGTCCATCGCTGGGAGGGCGACGACACGCTCGTGGCGTTGCTCCGCGCGTCGCTGACCCATGCCGTAGCGGCCGAGCGTATGCAAGGCGATCTTCGACGAGCAGGTCCGCCAGGTCGCGGCCACGATCGTGCCGGATCCGCAGGAGGCGGCAACGCGGGCCGGCCTCGTCGCCTCGCAGATGCTCGGCATGGCGTTGAGCCGGTACGTGCTCCGCCTGCCCCCGGTCGTGGCGCTGACCGAGGCGCAGATCGTCGGGTGGCTCGGCCCGACCGTCCAGCGGTATCTGACGGGCCGATCGGACCCGCCGGCCGCCAGCTAGTCGCGGCTCGCGAACGCGGCGTCGAACGACGCCGACGGCGGATCAAATGCGAGGGTACGGACGAAGGCCAGCGCCTCGGGTGCCCCGACGAGTCGGTCCATGCCGGCGTCCTCCCACTCGATCGAGATCGGACCGGCGTAGCCGATCGAGTTGAGGGCCCGGAAGCAGTCCTCCCACGGCACGTCGCCGTGACCGGTCGAGATGAAATCCCACCCCCGGCGCAGATCGGCCCACGGCAGGTGCGACGACAGCCGACCGCGGCGCCCGTCACCCGTACGGACCTTCGCATCCTTGCAGTCGACGTGGTAGATCCGGTCGGCGAACTCGAGGATGAAGTTGACCGGGTCGAGTTCCTGCCACACGAAATGCGACGGGTCCCAGTTCAGCCCGAACGCCGGCCGGTGCCCGATGGCGTCGAGCGCACGCCGCGTCGTCCAGTAGTCGTAGGCGATCTCACTCGGATGCACCTCGTGTGCGAAGCGGACGCCGACCGAGTCGAACACATCGAGGATCGGGTTCCATCGCGCGGCGAAGTCGGCGTAGCCATCCTCGATCATCGACTCCGGTACGGGCGGGAACATGGCGACCGTGTGCCAGATCGATGATCCGGTGAACCCGACGACCGTGTCGACGCCCAGCCGGGCCGCGGCCCGGGCGGTGTCCATCATCTCGGCTGCCGCGTTGCCGCGCACCTCTTCCGGGTCGCCGCTGCCCCACAGGCGCGCCGGCAGGATCCCCTGGTGGCGTACGTCGATCGGGTGGTCGCATACGGCCTGCCCGACGAGATGGTTCGAGATCGCCCACACGCCGAGGTGGTATTTGTCGAGCGTCGCCTTCTTCGCCGCGACGTACGAGTCGTCGGCGAGCGCCTTGTCTACCTCGAAGTGGTCGCCCCAGCACGCGATCTCGAGTCCGTCGTAGCCCCACTCGCTCGCGAGCCGGCAGACCTCCTCGAACGGCAGATCCGCCCACTGGCCGGTGAAGAGTGTGATCGGTCGGGTCATCGCCTAAGCCTCACAGTCCGCCCATCGTGGGCTCGAAAACTTTGCGTGTCAACGGTTCTAGCCGATGCGTGCTAACCGGCCGTCGTCTCGGCCAGCGCCGGCGCGACCGGCGTCCACGACGAGCCAGCCGCGGCCGATCGAGACACGGCGTCAAGCACCTGCTGCACCTGCAGTGCATCGGCGAACGACGGCGTCGGATCCGTTCCGGACGCGATCGCGTCGATGAAGTCGCGCATCTCGTGCGTGAACGAATGTTCGTAGCCGATGATGTGCCCGGCCGGCCACCACGCCGCCATGTACGGATGGGTCGGCTCGGTCACCAGGATGCGCGTGAAGCCCTGCTCCGCCACGGGTGCGGTGCCGTCGAAGAACTCGAGTTCGTTCAGCCGTTCGAGGTCGAACGCGATGGAACCGAGCGAACCGTTGATCTCCACCCGCATCGCGTTGCGGCGCCCGGTCGCGAAGCGCGTTGCCTCGTACGTCGCGATCGCGCCGCCGGACATTCGCGCGAGGAACAGCGCCGCATCGTCGACGGTCACGGCACCATGAGAGACACCGTCGCCATTGGGCGTCGCGGCCGACAGACCGGTCGAGCCGCCGGCGACCGGTCGCGAACGGATGAACGTCTCGGTCATCGCACTTACGCCGGTGATCTCCTGCCCGGTGACGAACTGTGTCAGGTCGACGATGTGCGCGCCGATGTCGCCGAGCGCACCCGATCCGGCCTTGTCCTTGCGCAGCCGCCACACCAGCGGGAAATCCGGATCGATGATCCAGTCCTGCAGGTACGCCGCCCGGACGTGCCGGATCTCCCCCAACCGGCCGCCGGCCACCATGTCGCGCATCAGCGAGACCGCCGGGACGCGGCGATAGTTGAAGCCGCACATGGCCCGTACCCCCAAAGGGTGTGCCATCGCCGCGGCCGACACCATCGCCTCGGCCTCGGCCACCGTGTTGGCCAATGGTTTTTCGCACAGCACGTGCTTGCCCGCCGCGAGCGCGGCGATCGCGATCTCCGCGTGCGTGTCGCCGGGCGTGCAGATGTCGATCACGTCGATGTCGTCGCGGGCGATCAGCTCACGCCAGTCGGTGGTGGCCGCGGCCCAGCCGAGCCGGGTCGCGGCGGCCCGTACCGCCGCCGCATCCCGGCCGGCAACGGCCACCATGCTCACCTGTCGCGGCAGGTCGAAAACGCGGTTCACGGTGCGCCACGCCTGCGAGTGCGCGGCGCCCATGAACGCGTATCCCACCATGCCGACCCCCAGCGGTCGGATGTCCCCGGTTGGCACAGCCGAGCCTCCCTCGCCTCACAGTTTGCGTACGGCCGTCAGGACTCGAAGCCGAGCGGCAGATACTTGTCGACGTTGTCCTTTGTGATCGTCTCGGACGTCAGCACGATCTGTTGCGGAACCTGCAACTCCACCAGGTCGGACATGCCCTTGCCTTGGACGATCAGCCGCGCCAGCGACACGGCGGAGGACGCCATCGTCGGTGGGTAGGTGACCGTCGCAACGACCGGCGTATCGCCGGCCTTGATGTGCTGCATCATGTTCAACGAGCCGGCGCCGCCGACCATGAAGAACTCCTTGCGGTTGGCCTGCTTGATCGCCGCGAGCACGCCGATGCCCTGGTCGTCATCGTGGTTCCAGATCGCGTCGATATGCGATGCGGCCTGTAGGAGGTTCGCCGTGACGTCCTGACCCGACTGCGCCGTGAACTGCGCGGCAACGCGGTTGGTCACCTTCAGACTGTGTACGGCGAGGGCGTCCTTGAATCCGCGCGACCGATCCTGGGTCAGCGGGAGGCTGTCGATGCCGGCGATCTCCGCGATCACCGGATTCGACTTACCACCCAGCTTTCCGGCGATGTAGGTGCCGGCCGCGAAACCCATGCCGTAGTTGTCGCCCTTGATGAGCAGACGGGACGCGCTCGCGTCGGAGAACTCGCGGTCGAGGTTCACGACCGGGATCCCGGCCTGCATCGCTGCCTTGCCGGCCGAGGTCAACTGCGCGCCGTCCTGCGGCAGCAACACGATCACGTCGGGCTTCTGCTGGATCAGCGTCTCCAACGCGGCGATTTGGGCGGGTGCGTCGGCGCCCGCGTCCACCTGGGTGAATGTGACATCGCTGTAGAGCGCGGCCTGCTTCTTCGCATTGTCGGTGATCGCGCGGATCCAGCCGTGGTCGGCCGCCGGTGCCGAGAAGCCCATGGTGAGTGCCTTGCCGGGGGCCGCGTTGTTGCCGCCATTGACGCGCGTCTGCGACGACGTGCTGGTGTTGGCCTTGTCCTCCTTGTTCGACGTGCAACCGGCGACGAGTGCGGCGGCGCCGACGGCGGCGCCACCGAACAACAAACGCCGGCGGGACAGGTCGGGCAGGACTTCCTTCATGACGACCTCCTGGTCGTGGATGAGGTGGTTGATGGGTGCGTTGATCGGCACGTCCGTTGTCGGCCGGACGTCGTGGTGGTGGCGGATGTTGACTCTGGTTCAGCTCGCGGCGGTCGTCTGGGACGCGCGGGCCGCACCGGCTTCGGCGGCCGGTTCGCTGGGTTGACCCGGCGGTGACCCGCCGGGCGTTGGTGGACTGCTGCCAAGCGACGGGCGCCGCAGGGCCGCCACCCGGAACTGTTGGATGAGTACGGCGCCGACGATGATGGCGCCCTGTGCGATCTGCTGATACTCGGTCTGCAGGTTCTTGACGATGAACAGGTTGTAGATCTGCGTGAAGACGAGCACGCCGAGCACCGAGCCGACGATCGTCCCGCGACCGCCGGTGAGCGCGGTGCCACCGATGATGGCGGCGGCGATGGCGTTCAACTCGTAGAGGTTGCCGTGATCGGATGACCCGGCCGTCGACTGGGCGGTCACCATGATCGCGGCGATCCCGCAGCACAGGCCGGACAGCGTGTAGATGAGCATGGTGTGCCGGCGTACGTTGATGCCGGCAAGCCGAGCCGCCTCCGGGTTGCCGCCGACGGCGACCGTACGGCGGCCGAACGTCGTACGGTTCAACAGGATCCACGCGAGCCCGGCGACGATGACGAAGATGATGACCAGCAGCGGGATGCCGAGCGGCCGCCATTCCGCGATCTTGTTGATGGTCTGCACCTTGACGAGCTGCGTGAGCTTGCCGGATATCTTCTCGGCCAGACCGCGGGCGGCCACCATCATGGCGAGCGTCGCGATGAAGGGGACCATCCGGCCGTACGCGATGAGGATGCCGTTGATGAGACCGGCGCCGGCGCCGACGAGCAGCGCGGTCAGGATCATGATGCCGGGGCCGTAGCTCTGTGTCGCCACCGTCGTCGACCACACGCTGGCCAGCGCGAGCAGCGCGCCGACCGACAGGTCGATGCCACCGGAAATCATCACGAGCGTCATGCCGACCGTGACGACGCCGATGCTCGACGCCTGCGTCAGCACAGTCAACTCGTTGGACCATAAGCGATGCCCGTCGAGGAAGATGTCCGGCCGGGCCAGTGTGCCGACGACGAACAGCAGCACCAGCACGCCGACGAGCGCGAGGTTACGGCGCAGCGGTTCGCTCGCGTCGTCGCGCCACCAGTTCGTCCGCCGATCGGCCGTTACGGCCGTGCCCGTCGCCGCGTCGATCATGCCGCTTCTCCTTCGGCCTTTTTCGATTCGTTGCCATAGCTCCGTCGCCACTAGCTCCGTCGCCACTAGCTCCGTCGCCACTAGCTCCGTCGGCAATAGCTCCGCCGCCGCCCGGTCCAGGTTCATCGTGGCCGTCGATGGATTCGTCGATGATCACGTTGAGCGCGTCGAGCGCGTCCGGCCCCTCGAGCAGCGAGCCGGCCATGACGAGGTCCAACACGGTGCTTTCGTCGAGATCGGCCGCCGGCGCCTCGCGGATGAGGCGACCCTCCCGCATGACGAGGACGCGGTCGGCCAGACCGAGCACCTCGGGCACCTCGCTCGATACGAGGAGCACGCCCACGCCGTCGTCGGCCAGGCGCCGGATCACCCCGTACAACTCGGCGCGGGCGCCGACGTCGACGCCGCGGGTCGGCTCGTCGAGCAGCAGCAGCTTCGTACGCCCGAGCAGCCACCGCCCGACGACGACCTTCTGCTGGTTGCCGCCGGACAGCGTACGGACCGGGCGGCGTACGTTGGCCGGCACCAGTTGCAGCGACGTTGCCACGGTCGCCGCAGCGCCACGTTCGGCGCCGGCATCGGTGAACCCGACGCGGGCGAAGCGGCCGAACGTGGCCAGCGTGATGTTCCGGTAGACCGGCTCGCCGAGCAGCAACGCCTGGCTCTTGCGTTCCTCCGGTGCCATGCCCAGCCCGGCCCGTACGGCCGAGCCGACGTCGCCGTTGCGAAGCGTTCGGCCGCCCATGACGACGCGGCCGGCGTGCGCCCGCCGAGCGCCATAGATCGTTTCCAGCAACTCGGATCGGCCGGAGCCGACGAGTCCGGCGATGCCGACGATCTCGCCCGGGCGGACGACCAACGAGATGTCGTGGAACTCACCGGCGCGGCTCAGCCCGGCCACGGTCAACAGTGGATCGCCTTCGGGCCGGAAGTCACGTCGGGGCGGGAACACGTACTCGATCGTGCGGCCGGTCATCCGGTTCACCAGTTCGCGCGTCGGGGTCGTGGTCGCGGGCAGGTTCACCGCCGACGTACGCCCGTCGCGCAGTACCGTCACCTGGTCACCGATCTCGCGGATCTCTTCCAGCCGGTGGGAGATGTAGAGCACGGCAATGCCCTGCGCGGTCAACTCGCGGATGATGCGGAAGAGGTTGGCCACCTCGTCGTGCGCGAGGACGGCGCTCGGCTCGTCCATGATGAGCAGCTTCGCCTCGCGCGACAGCGCGCGAGCCATGCTCACGATCTGCTTGGCCGCCGCCGGCAGTCGCCGTACCGGTCGGGTCACCGGAATTTCGGTGTGACCGAGCCGCTCGAGCACCGCCGCCGCCGCGCGCCGTGTATGCGCGCGCTGGACGAATCCGCCGACGCTCTGTTCGTGCCCGAGCAGGATGTTGTCCGCGACGGTCAGGTCGTCGACGAGGTCGAGTTCCTGGTAGATGGTCGCGATGCCGGCCTTCATCGCCGCCTGCGGGCTGGCGAACGTGACCGGCTCGCCCTGCCACACGATCTCGCCAGCGTCCGGCCGGTGCACGCCGGACAGCACCTTGATCAGCGTCGACTTGCCGGCGCCATTCTGGCCCAACAGGCAGTGCACCTTGCCCGCTGCGACGTCGAGGTCGACACCGTCCAGCGCGCGTACGCCGGGAAACGTCTTGACGACACCGGACAGGCGCAGTAGATCAACCGCCGTGCGGCTGTCGCTACGCTGCGGCGGAAACTCACTCGCCTCGCTCATCACCGCTCCTGGCTACCGAACGCGAGGCCGCTCGCGAGCACCGCGGCACCGACAACGCCGGTCCGCGGCCCCAGTTCGGACATGACGATCGGCAGGTTGCCGGTGGCGAGCGGCAGCGAGCGACGGTAGACGACACTGCGAATCTCGGCCAACAGCACGTGGCCGAGGCCGGCCAGGCCGCCACCGATGACGATCATCGACGGGTTCGCGAAGCTCACCAACCCGGCCAGGACCGTGCCGACCCGGCGCCCACCCTCGCGGATCAGCCGGATGCACGTCGCGTCGCCTTCGGCCGCGCCGTCGGCCACGTCGCGTGCGGTCAGCGTGCCGTTCGCGGCCAGCCGTTCGGCCAGCGCCGGCGAGGTCTCCGATCGTGCGGCGGCCAGCGCATCGCGCGCGAGCGCCGCCCCGCTGAACAAGGCTTCGAGACAGCCGACGTTGCCACACGAGCACACCGGGCCGTGGTCGTCGACCCACATGTGCCCGATGTCGCCGGCGCAACCGTCGGTGCCGCGATAGACCTCGCCGCCCAGGTAGATGCCGCAGCCGACACCCGTGCCGATCTTCAGGAACAGCAGGTTGTCGACGGATCGCGCTACCCCGCCGTAGCGCTCGCCGATCGCCATGATGTTCACGTCGTTGTCGACCACCACCGGGCAGCCGTACTCCCGGGCCAACACGTCACGCACCGGATAGCGGTCCCAGCCGGGCATGATCGGCGGCGATACCGGCACGCCGTCCCGGAAGCTCACCGGGCCCGGCACGCCGATGCCGATCGCATGCAGGTTCGTGAACGCGCCCTCGGCCTTGAGTTTCGCGAGGATTTCGTTCACCCGGCGCAGGATGACCTTCGGGCCGGAGCGGATGTCGGCCGGCTCACCGTACGCGGCGATCGGTTCCAGCCGACCATCGGTGATCTCCACGTCGATCGAGGAGGCGCCGAGGTCAACCGCCGCGAAGCGCATCCCGGGATCGAGCTCGACCAAGGTCGAGCGCCGGCCGCCCCGCGACGACGCCGGGCCGGCCTCGCGCACGTACCCGGTGGCGATCAGCGCATCGATCTCGGCCAATGCACGCGCGCGCGGCACGCCGAGGTGATCCCCCAGCTCGGCCCGGGACAAAGGGCCAGTGTCCCGGAGCAGCGTGAGCAACCGGTACGGCACTGGGCCGGTCGGGGCAGGCGAAACGGCAGCCATGTGACGCTCCTGTGATCCGTGTTACACGGACTCTAGGGCCGCATTTCGCAAAGGTAAATAGGCTTCTGCACTTTGAGTCAAAACTTTTGTTCAGAACGACAAAAGTTCGCGAGCCCAGCGACGTCAGGCGGCCAACGCCGCGTATTGGCCGTTGTCATCGATCAGGCTGGCGTGCGTGCCAGCCTCGATGATCCGACCGTGGTCGATGACCACGATCTGGTCGGCATCGCGGACGGTTGACAGCCGGTGCGCGATGGTGATCGTGGTGCGGCCCAGGGCCAGGACATCGAAGGCCCGCTGGACGGCGCGCTCGGTCCGCGTGTCCAACGCACTGGTGGCCTCGTCCAGGATGAGCACGCGCGGGTTGCGCAGCAGCGTGCGCGCGATCGCGATGCGCTGCTTCTCGCCGCCGGAGAATCGATGCCCGCGCGAGCCGACCACGGTGTCATACCCGTCGGGCAGCCCGGCGATGAGGTCGTGGACCTGCGCCGCGCGGGCGGCCGCCTCGATCTCGTCATCGGACGCGTCGGGCTTGGCATAACGCAGGTTCTCCCGCACGGTCGTATGCAGCAGGTACGTCTCCTGGCTGACCACGCCGACGATGCTGGCCAGGTCGGCGAGCTTCATGTCGCGCAGATCGACGCCGTCGATGGTGACGTGTCCGGCGGTCGGGTCGTAGAGCCGGGCGGCGAGCGCGGCGATCGTGCTCTTTCCGGAGCCGGTCTCGCCGACCAGCGCGAGCGTCGTCCCGGCCGGTACGTCGAGGCTGACGCCAGCGACGGCAGCGGAGTCGCCGGTCGGATAGCGGAACGTGACATCGTCGAAGCGCAGGTGACCCTCCACAGAGGCCGGATCGAGATGGACCGGGTCAACCGGATCGTCCACCTCGACCGGCAGGTCGAGGTATTCGAAGATCCGGGCGAACAAGGCGAGCGAGCTGGTCAGCGAGACGCCGACGCCTAGCAGCCCCATGAGCGGGCGGAACAGGCCCGACTGCAGCGCGGTGAAGGCAACGAGCGTTCCGATGCTCAGCTGGCCGGCCGTCATCGGCAGCCCGGCGCTGAGGTAGATGACCGCCGGGATGGCGGCGAAGATGATGCTCATCGACGCCATCCGCCAGCGTCCGGCCAACTCCGACCGCAGCTCGAGGTCGATAAGCCGCGCCGACGACGCCGTGAAGCGGCCGACCAGCGAGGGGCCACTGCCCATCGTCTTGCTGAGCTGCACACCGCTGATCGACAGACCCTCTTCGATGGTCACGTTGAGGTCGGCCAGCTCACGCTGGCGCTGCGCGGTGATCTCCCGGCGCATGCGAGCGACCTTCCGGGACAGGTAGATCGACGGCGGTAGCACGACAAGCGACACGAGGGACAGCTGCCACGAGAGTGCGATCATCGCCGCGGCGGTGGCGACGGCGGTCGTCAGGTTCGACGCGATGGACGTCGCGGTCGAGGTCACGACCGACTCCATCCCGCCGATGTCGTTGGTGATGCGTGACTGCACCTCACCGGTCCGCGTACGGGTGAAGAACGCGATCGACTGGCGGTGCAGATGGGTGAAGACGTCGGTCCGCAACCGGTGCATGACCTGCTGGCCGACCTTGGTCGAGATCCACGTCTGTACGACGCCGAAGGCCGACGTGACCGCGGCGACGGCCACCATACCCACGACGAGCCAGACCAGCAGCGTCAGATTGCGCTCGGGGAGCGCGCGGTCGATGACGGCTCGCAGGAGGAATGGCGACGCCATCGCGACGATCGATGAAGCGACGATGATGGCCGTGACGACGGCCAGTTGGCCGCGATAGTCCGTGAAGAGCGCGCCGATGCGGCGCAGCGAGACCTCGCGGGCTTGGACTCTTTCGGCCGCGCTGACGGCGCGGGAGCCGCGCGCCCGGCGGCCCGGTTGTGCGTTGTTGGGACGCAGTTGTGTGTTGTTCGGACGCAGCTGAGTGTGGTCGGGGTCCAAGGAATCCCCTTCGGGTTCGAGGCAAAGGATGACATTGCTGAGGTTACCTCAACATGAGGCTACAACAGCATCCGGTGATAATCTATTTCGGTGGCCGCCGACGAACGTCGTGATGAGGACGAGAGCCTGTCCGACGCGTTCTGGGGGGTCGCTCGACGACTGCGTCGTCTGTCCCGGGAGACGCTCGGCCCGTGGGACATCACACCGAGCCAGTCCCGCGCCGTCGGCGTTCTGATGCACCACGGCCGCATGCGCCTCAGCGAACTCTCCGACCACTTGCGCATCGCCGCCCGCTCGACCACCGAAGTGGTTGACGGTCTACAGAACCAGGGGCTCGTCGAGCGCCAGCCGGATCCTCATGACCGGCGCGCGACGCTGGTCGCCCTGACCGACCAGGGGCGAAGCGTGGGTACGGCCATCCGCGCGGCCCGCGACGCCGAAGCCGAACGCTTCTTCGGCGGGCTCGGCGACGCCGACCGGGCCGAACTCGTGCGCATCCTTCGCCAGCTGCGCGAGGGGCCGACGGACAGGACCGCCGGCCCGGCCGGTTGCGGCTAGTCCGGCTAGGCCGGCTAGGCCACTGCGCCGCGCCGTGCTACCCGGCGGTCACGCCCACCGTTAGCGCGGTGCCATGCGAATGGCGCCGGCGTTCCGCGATTCGGGCCGCTAATTTCGCGCCATCCTGATTGCTCGCCTTGGCGCTGAGCGCGTCCGGGCATCGATACTCACCACTGGCCCCGAACGTCGGGGCCTCAACGCCGTTGGTAGGTCGCCGACACCTGGTGTGTCACCGACTGGATGTCGCGCGCGCTGTCCATCAGCATGAGGCTGTCGCCGTCGCACCGAAAGATCTCCGGCTGACGCTTCATGACTATCACCGCCTCGTTGGAGGGCTGGCCTCTGGCGGTCAGCTTCGGCTGATCTGCCGGAAATGACAGTACGGACTCGTGGTTGGCCCACCGAAAGCTGTCGCTCATGTCGAGCGTGTGCGAAACGATCTGCCCGTTGAGGATGTAGCTGGACTCGATGCCGACGTCTTGGGCGCCGCCGGTCCCGTCGGCGTTGAACGTGAGCATCGACGTGCCCGTCATGCGACGAGGTGGAGTCATCGCCGGCTCGTCGACCACCTGCGTCAACGTCCACGTGCCGACGAGGCAAATCGAGTCGATCGCGTCGGTATTCGCGTTCCGCTGCGAATCGCCGGCCATCGCAACGACGATGAAGAGTCCGGCAACCCCCCATGCGACCATCGATCGACGCCGGCCGACATCCACGGCGCGAATTGTTCACCCGGCTTGTGGCCGTCGCAACCGCGCCACACTCGGATAAGCCGCGATCGTGCCGGCGCCGCGCGATCGTGCCGACTCCGCTGAGCCGCGCAGGCTCCGCCGAGCCGCGCCGATCGAGCGGATCAGCGCGGCGCCATCCGAATCGCGCCGTCCAGCCTGATCGTTTCGCCGTTCAGCATCGGGTTGGCGATGATGTGCTCCACCAACGCCGCGTATTCGTCGGGCGCGCCCAGCCGGCTCGGGTGCGGCACCTGCGCGCCGAGTGACTCTCGGGCCTCCTCGGGCAGGCCGGCCAGCATCGGCGTCTCGAAGAGACCGGGTGCGATCGTCATCACGCGGATCAGTTTGTCGGCGAGATCGCGGGCGAGGGGCAGTGTCATGCCGACAACGCCGCCCTTGCTGGCCGAGTAGGCAGCCTGCCCGATCTGGCCGTCGAAGGCCGCGGCCGAGGCGGTATTGACGATGACACCGCGCTCCTCGCCTACCGGGTCGAGCACGGCCATCACCTCGGCCCCGAGGCGCAGCACATTGAACGTACCGATCAAATTGACGGTGACGACCTGCGCGAATGCCGCCAGTGGTAGCACGCCGCGCTTGGAGAGCACGCGTCCGGGCGTACCGATGCCGGCGCAGTTGACGACGACCCGGACGTCGCCGAGTTCGCGGGCCGCATCGAACGCGGCCGCGACCTGGTCCTCGTCCGTGACGTCGGTCGGTGCGAAGACGGCTGGGGTGTCGAACGACGCGGCGACCTCGGCGCCGGCCGAGGACGGCAGATCGAGCAGTGTCACCGATGCGCCACCGGCGGCCAGCCGTCGCGCTGTCGCCAGACCCAGCCCGCTCGCTCCGCCGGTGATGACCGCTACCGCACCGCTCAGCCGCATCGCAAATCCTCGCATCCGCCCGTGATGATCCGGGGTACACCGTAAACCCGACGGATCCGCCGTTCGCCCCGCGGGTGTTCGGCCCGACGACGATGACCGGGCGTGACGTGGGCTCTCCGGGCTGGCACCACCATGGGCAAGGTCACCGTCGGCCGCGCCGACCCGAGTGCCTCGTGGGAATGCGCGCGGCCGGCGCGGCGGTTGCCGTTTGATATGACGACAGTGGGATTCATCGGCAGTGGCATGATCGGCGGCACCGTGGCCCGGCTCGCCATCGCCGCCGGCTACGACGTGGTGATGAGCAACTCTCGCGGGCCGGAAACCCTCGCTGAGACGGTTGCCGCCCTCGGACCGCATGCACGCGCCGCGACCGGTGGCCAAGCGGCGGCGGAGGGCGATCTCGTCGTCGTGTCCACGCCGCTCGCGGCGATCGACGGACTCCCGGCCGACCAGCTCGCCGGCAAGGCCGTCCTGGACACGATCAACTATTACGCCCAGCGGGACGGTAACCAACCAGAGCTTGACGCCGGCACGACCACCAGCAGCGAGCTTCTCCAACGCCGGCTTCCCCGCTCGCACGTGGTGAAGGTCTTCAACAACATCTACTTCAAGCACCTCGCGGCGCTGGCCCGGCCGGCCGGCGCACCGGATCGGACCGCATTGCCGATCGCCGGTGACGACGCCGACGCGAAGGCCGCGGTCGCGGCATTCCTCGACGCGATCGGTTACGACGCGGTCGACGCCGGGCCGCTCGCTGCCGGGCGCACGTTCCAGGCCGGATCGGCGGCGGCGTACGGCATACCCTACGGTCCGCTCGACAATCCAGCCGGTACGCCGGCCGGCACGGCGACGATCCGGGCCGCCCTGGCGGCCGGTTCCTGAGGGCTGGCGGGGATCGCCGCGCCCGACGGCCGATTGGACCGGACTCGTTGACCGGCCACGACTAACCTGGTGTCGCGTTTACCTGGCGTCGCGTCCGAGCAGGCGCCGGGCGCGGCGAAAGGGGAATGCCATGCGCGGCAACCGCCGGCCGGCCACCGACTTGCGTGACCCGTCCACCGGGGACGTCGAACTCAACCCGGTGTTCGCCCGACCGGGCGAGGCCACACAACTCCCCCGCTTCGCGCTACCGCCGGGCGAATCGCTGCCGGAGACGGCCTACCAGATCGTGCACGACGAGGCGATGCTCGACGGCAACGCCCGTCTCAACCTGGCCACGTTCGTCGGCACCTGGATGGACGAGCAGTCGTCGCGCCTGTACGCGCTGTCGTTCGAGAAGAACATGGTCGACAAGGACGAATATCCGCAGACTGCGGCGATCGAATCGCGCTGCTGGACCATGCTTGCCGACCTGTGGCACGCGCCGGACCCGCACGCTGCCATCGGCACGTCGACGATCGGCTCATCCGAAGCGTGCATGCTCGGTGGCCTCACGATGAAGCGCCGCTGGCAGCATGCCCGGCGCGCCGCCGGCCGACCGACGGACCGGCCCAACCTCGTGATGTCCAGCGCGGTGCAGGTCTGCTGGGAGAAGTTCTGCAACTACTTCGATGTCGAGCCGCGTTTCGTCCCGATCAGCCTCGATCACAAGGTTCTGGACGGCCACGACCTCGCGTCGTACGTCGACGAGAATACGATCGGCGTCGTCGCCATCATGGGCGTGACGTACACCGGGATGTACGAACCCGTCGCGCGGATCGCCGAGGCGCTCGACCGGATCGAAGCGTCGACCGGCCTCGACATCCCGATCCACGTCGACGGTGCGTCCGGCGCGATGGTCGCACCGTTCCTCCAGCCGGATCTCGAGTGGGATTTCCGGATCGCGCGCGTGGCGTCGATCAACACATCGGGCCACAAGTACGGTCTCGTCTATCCCGGCCTCGGCTGGATCGTCTGGCGCGACAAGGATCGCGTACCGGCCGACCTGATCTTCGACGTGAGCTACCTCGGCGGCGACATGCCGACGCTCGGCCTGAACTTCTCCCGGCCCGGCGCCCAGGTGTTGCTGCAGTACTACATGTTCCTGCGGCTCGGCTATGACGGTTTCCACAAGGTGCAACAGGCGACCCGGGACGTCGCGCACTACCTCGCGGCCGAGATCGCGAAGATCCAGGCGCTGGCGTTGTGGAACGACGGCAGCGACATCCCGGTGTTCGCCTGGCGCCTGCGCGAGGGGCACACCGCGAACTGGAACCTCTACCACCTGTCCGACAAGCTGCGCATGAAGGGCTGGTTGGTGCCGGCCTACCCGATGCCGGCGGGCCTTGCCGATATCACGGTGCAACGCGTGGTGGTACGCAACGGACTGAGCCACGACCTCGCCGAGGCCCTGATCACCGACATCCGCGCGGCGATCGCCTACCTGGACGCCCTGACCGGTCCGATGCCGCCGGCCGACGAACAACCGGGCTTCCACCACTAGCAGCGACGACGGCTGTGCTGCCGCGCAGGCGTGCGACCGGGCCGACCGTCAGTTTGGCCGGCGCTCGGCCGGAGACGGCACGCCGCCCGTCTCCGATGCCTCGACCGCGGCCGCTTGTCCAGGCACCGATGGCCAATCCAATGACGCGGCGCGGTTGCCGTCGGCCGGCGGCGGCGCGATCGGCTGCTGGATCTCCTCCCGGAGGTATCCGATCAGGCTTTCGTCGGCGATGTCGGCCGCCATCAGTGCCTCGTCGATGTCGTTTCGCAGCGGCCCGGTCAGTCGGGCGTCATCGCCCGACGCCCGCCACTCGGCATGCAGACTCACGCAGCGTTGCTCGGCGATGTACGCCTCCTGCAGGAGCCCGACGGCCTTTGCCGATCCCCACAGGTGCATGCGCGCGAAGAGAATCCCGGCCGATGTCGAGGACGGCGGTTCCAACTCGGGGTCGGTGCTGGTGATGTCCCGAAGGGTGCGCGACCGGAGCATGGCACGAAACTCGCGGATCGCGATGGCGTCGACGTAGATGTCGGAGCGTCGGTCCCGGATCCACCGGGCATGCTCGATCGACCAGTCCTGCGGGTTCACGCCCCGCGCCGCGGCGATCGAGCGCCTGGCCGCCAGACGGGCGCCGAAATACGCGGCGATGACCGCAGCCACGCCGACGATCATCGTTGCGATCTCATACCTGTCCACGAGCGGATCGTAGGACTTCGATCGGCGCCGTCAAGTCGAGCCGATGCCGCGCCAGCGCGGCCCACGCGGAAACGGCCTGGTGCATCAGGGCCGGTCGACAGTCTCGGCCACGGCGAACACGCCGAACTGCGGAATCCAGTGGGCGTAGCGCGCATAGTCGTCACGCCACCGCTCCGGCCGGGCGGCGTGGCCGATGATCAACCCTGCGGCCGCGTCGCGCCACCGCGACTCTCGCGTGATCCGCCAGGCGCCGTAGAGACCCCAGGCCCGTGAGAAGTTGAGCCCGGCACTGTGCACAGTGGGCTGCTGGGCTGCGCCCAGAAGGTCGGTGTCAAACCCGGCGCGGCCGTCGAGCACGGCCGGGTCCGCACCGCCGCCAAGGTCCGCCGCCAACAACACCGCCAGGTGTACGGGCGAGAAGAATCCGCGCCGCACTCGCGCTGTGGCCGGCTCCTCGGCGCCACCGGAGAAGGCGCCGAGGATCCGCTTCGCCATCCGGTCGGCCGCGTCGAGCGTGTACCTATCGGATCGGGCGAGTGCCCATCGCCGCAGTGCGATGGTGGCCCAGATCGAGTTCGGGTATTCCTCGTCGTACGCCGCCGAGGTCAGATCGCCGTTACCCGACAAGGCATCCAGGTGGCCTACGACCCGGTCGGCCGCCGCGACCGCGAGATCGCCGAACACGTCGACGTCGGACCGTACCGCCTCGGCGTCGAGGACAAGCGTCCAGGCCATGCCGTACGGCACCTCGTGGTCGAGCCGGCCGCCGGCCAACGCCGTCAACTCCGCCGCAACCGCAGTTGGTCCAGCCTGCGACAGGGCCATCTCGGCGTAGGTCGACTCGCCGGTGAGCCGAGACGCGGCCAGGAGCGCGTACGTGCCGTGCACCGCACTGTGCCAGTCGTAACAGCCGTGAAACGCGGGATGGGCGGTGTCGGCCCGAGCGACGCCAGCCGCGACCACGGTCGCGAACGCTCGCACCAACTCGTCACGGCGGGCCACAAGTGCCTTCCAGTCGTTCACCAATCCGCTCCCTCCGCTCGGCCCGGTCGCCGATCGCACGCGTCAACCGGCCGTCACCGTACCCGTGATGACGAAGTGAGCGCAGGCAACGACGGCGCCGAGGCGGGGCCCGACAGACCATTACGTACCGCGAACGGACGCGCGCGGATCGTCCGTGCGCGACTTAAGTGGACGGTGGCCGAACGACGAGTCGGAAGCCCTCGTCATCGACGCAGCCAGCACGAGGCCAATGACGTACGCCGCGCCCGCGACGATCATCGCTAGCCGCGCGCCGGACAAGGTCGGGCCGAGGCCCTGCGCAGCGGCGATGAACGATCCGAGAAGGGCGATGCCGAGGGCGCCGCCGACCTGCCGACTGGCGTTCAGCACGCCGGATGCGATTCCGGCGCGGCTTTCCGGCGCGGCCTCGACGACGGCGGACGTGGCGGCCGGCATGCAGAAGGAGATGCCGAAGCCGGCCGCGGCCATCGGCACGACGATGGCGACGTAGGGAGTCTGCGGCCCGATCACGGTCAGGCCGAAGAAGCCGGCCGCACCGACCGCCATGCCGACCATCATGGGGACCCGCGGTCCGATGCGGCCGGTCGCCACGCCACCGAACCACGACCCGACCGCGATCACTCCGGTCTGTGGCAGCAGGGCCAGGCCGGTAAGTAATGGCGAGAACGCGTAACGGCGCTCCAACGCGATGGCTTCGACGAAGAGCAAGCCGTAGAACGAGAAGTTCATGATGAATCCGACCGCGGTCGCGCCGACCATCTCGCGGTTGTCGAAGATGGACAGCGGGAGCATCGGGTCGGCGCGACGGCGTTCGATCGCGACGAACGTCGCCGCGGCCGCGATCCCGACGGCGATCAGGGCAAGCGGGACGGGTGTGACCCATCCGTTGCGGCCGCCCTCGACCACTCCGGCGGTCACCCCGACGAGGGCGATGCCGCCGGTCAGCTGCCCCGGAAGGTCATATCCACGCCGGGCGCGGTCGTCCGCCGGTGGATCGCCGGCATGGACATACCGTCCGGTCAACCACAACGTGAGTACGGCAATCGGCACGTTCACCCAGAACAGCGCGCGCCAGCCGAACGCCTCGGTCAGGACGCCACCGAGCAGCGGGCCACTGCCGCCGGCGACACCACCGACCGTGCCCCAGATGCCAATGGCACGTGCGCGACTGAGACGGTCCGGGTAGGTCGCCTGAATGAGCGCGAGGCACGCCGGCACAAGGAGGGCGGCGCCGACGCCCTGCACGACCCGCGCAGTGATCAACGCAACGAGGCCGGGCGCCACCGCACATCCGATCGAGGCCGCGGCGAACACCGCCAGGCCTGTGTCGAAAACCCGGCGCGCGCCCCAGCGGTCGGCCGCCGAGCCACCGGCCAGCAGCAGGCCGGCAAATGTCACCGTGTAGCCATCGAGGACCCATTGCAGGCCGGACACGGAGGCGCGAAGATCGCCGGCCATGCTCGGCAACGCGACGTTCACGATCGTGGCGTCGACGATGACGATGAACCAGCCGAGGCAGAGCGCGGTGAGCGGTCGAACGTCGAGAGTGGTGGTGGATGGGGCCGGAGCGTGCTGTATGGACATCGAGCCATCCTCCGAGACAATCGGTTCGGCGACCGCCGAACGGTCTCGCGTCAACGATTCGACATGGGATGGAACTCGGCGCGTCACCGACGACGATCGGGCTGGGTCGCTTCCGCCCACCTACCCGGGCTGCCGTCGTTCATGCGCGAACGATGCCCTCGGTTCGGCCCGGCGCTAGCTGGTCCGGGCCGGCAGCTCCGGCGTGTCGGTCTCCAACGGCACCGCAGCCGCGTTGACCAGGCCGAGCTGCACCGGCTGCCGCCGCATGAACGCGCCGATCAGCCACTCGGCGGCCACCTTCGCGCGGTTCCTCGGCAGCGCCAGCAGGTGGTATCCGCCGGTGACGCCGGCGGCGGCGAGTCCGGACAGCGGAATCCCCAGCGGGTCGGCTGCCGCGGCGCCACCGGCCAGATCGACGGTGAAGCCCAGATCGTGATGCCGGTACGCCCGCAGCTTGCCGGCACCGAACGACGCGGCGATGTTGCCGGCCGCCAGCTTCCCTTGACGCTCCGCGTGCTGCGCGGTCATCGCCGTGATCTCCCCGGGCCGGGTCAGATCCGGCACCGCGGCCGCGTCGCCGATGCCGTACACCTCGGGGCGGCCGGGAACGGTGAGAAATTCGTCGACGACGAGGCGACCCTTGTCCGTCGGCAGGCCGAGGCTCTCCACGAACGGATCCGGGCGGACGCCGACGCACCAGATCAGTGTCTTGGTCGCGAGGTACGTCCCATCGCTCATGTACACGCCGTCGGCGGTCGCCTCGGTGATCGACGTACGCAATCGGAGACGTACCCCCCGGCGGCGCAGCAGGCGGTCGGTCGTCGCCGACAGTCGCGGATCGAGGCCGGGCAGCACCCGGTCGGCGGTATCGAGGAGATACCAGCGGCTCGTCTCGCCGCGCAGGCGCGGCCGCGCCTTGATGATGGACTCGGTGAGGATCTGACCGTGGGCGAGCACCTCGGTGCCGGTGTAGCCGGCGCCGACCACGACGAACGTGAGCCGCGCCGCCCGCTCGTCCGGATCGTCGGTCTCCTCCGCCATTTCGACCTGACACGTGATGTGATCGCGCAGGTAGAGCGCCTCCGGAATCCCGCGGAAGCCGTGCGCGTGGTCGGCGATGCCCGGGAGCGGCAGCAGTTTGTTGACACTGCCGGCCGCGATGACGAGCCGGTCGTAGGCGACGTCGCCGGCGCGACCATCCGGATCGAGGTACGCGACGCGGCGGGCGTCGAGATCGACCTGGCGAGCGTCGCCGAGGATGAGGCGCACCTTGGGCAACGCGGCGGGCAGCGACACCGCGACCCGGTTCGCATCCAGGAGGCCACCGGTGACCTGGGGCAACAGCGGCAGGTAGAGGAAATAGTCGGTCGGATTGATGAGCGTGATCTCGGCCGCGCCCCGGGCGAGCTTGGACAATCGACGCGCGGCATGGAAGCCGGCAAATCCGCCACCGACGATGACGATCCGCTTCCCTGCCATCGGTTCCCCCCTCGCCGCCGTGTTCGCCACGGTGTTCGCCGCCCCCACTGCTCCGGCCCGTCGTCCGCCGTACCCACCCTAGCCAAGGGGTAACGCACGCGCAGGAAAGTCGCCGTCGCCGCCCGAGCCCACGACGCAAACCAGTCGCGGTGCCGGCGGCACTGTGCGACCGTGGACCGTCGAACCGAGACCATCCGACCGCGCGGTCGGCGGCGAAAGGGCGTGGCATGCCGGCCTGGATCTGTGCGACCTGCGCGGTGCAGCAATCGGACACGGACACGCCGCCGGACCGGTGCCCGATCTGCGACGACGAACGGCAGTACGTCGGCTGGCAGGGCCAGCGCTGGACGACGCCGGATGAGTTGGCCGGCAGCCACCGGACCGACATCCGCGAGGAAGAACCGGATCTGATCGGGATCGGCACCGAGCCCGCGTTCGGTATCGGCCAGCGCGCACTGCTCGTCCGTACGCCCGGCGGAAACGTGCTGTGGGACTGCGTATCGGTGCTCGACGACGCTGCCCGCCAGCGCATCGCCGAGCTCGGCGGGATCACGGCGATCTGCATGTCGCATCCGCACTTCTACGGCGCGCACATCGACTGGGCGGACGCGTTCGACGCGCGGGTGCTCATCCCGAGGGCCGACGCGGCCTGGGTCCAGCGTCCATCACCGCGCATCGAATTGTGGGACGACGAGATCGAGCCGGTGCCCGGGCTGACGCTCGCTCGCATCGGCGGCCACTTCGACGGCGCCGCCGTGCTGCACTGGCCGGCCGGAGCGGACGGTCGCGGCGCCCTGTTGACCGGTGACACGATCACCGTCGTCCAGGACCGCGACTGGGTGAGCTTCATGTGGAGCTACCCGAATCTCATTCCGCTCGACGAGGCGACGGTGCTCGACATCGCCCGGCGCGTCGAACGCTTCGGCTTCGATCGGGTGTACGGCGGCTGGTGGGGCCGAGTTGTGGTCGAGGACGGTCCCGGTGCGGTACGGCGGTCCGCCGACCGGTATGTGGCCCGGATGCGCGGCGAGCGACCGCTCGGCTGACGACAGCGGTAGTCGGCGGGCGTCGCCGGTGGCAGAGTTGTCCGGCAGGTAGCTACCGCGGGCCCGACCGCCCGTTACGCCGTCCCCCGCCACGCCGACCGCCCGTTACGCCGATCGCCGATTACGCCGATCGCGGCCGATCCACGAAGGAGAACGCGCATGCCCCACATCCCCGTATCCGATGACCTACCCGGGATCCGGGGCCTGCTCGCGTTCAAGCCGGCGAGCGGCATGAAGGTTGCGCAACTCATCGAGCAACTGCTGCGCGGCGACAGCGCGCTCAGCCCGGCCGATCGGGAGCGCATCGCCGCGCACGTGTCGCTGCTCAACGAATGCGAGTTCTGCGCGCGCTCGCACGCCGCGGCGATCGGCCATCTGGATGCGCAGATCGCGGCCGCCCGACCGACAGCGGCCGATCCCGGGCCGACTCCGCGGTTGGGCGCACTGCTTGACCTCGCCGGCGAGGTCACCCGCGGCGGTCGCTACGTGACGCCGGAAACCGTGAAGAACGCACGTGCGGCCGGCGCCAGCGACGAGGACATCCACGACACCGTGCTGATCGCGGCCGCGTTCTGCATGCTCAACCGGTATGTCGACGGTCTCGGCGCGATCACACCGTCCGACGACGCGGCTTATGACGCGATGGGTATCCAGATGGCTGCCCACGGTTACCTCGGCGCGGCCCCGCCCATCGGCTAGTGTCACCTTTTCCGCGTCGCGCGCGGAGCGCGACCCACAGGGGGTGACGAGGTGACGATCGGCGACTGGGTGCCCGACGGTACGGAAACCGACCGGCCCAATGCCGCCCGCGTGTACGACTACTACCTCGGCGGGTCGCACAATTTCGAAGCCGATCGCGAGATGGCCCGCCGGGCGATCGCGCTGTGGCCGGACGTACCGAAGATCATCCGAGCCAACCGCGCGTTTCTGCACCGCGCCATCCGCTTCATCGCCGCGCAGGGCGTCCGGCAGTTCATCGACCTCGGATCAGGGATGCCGACGGTGGGCAGTGTGCACGACGTCGCCCGCTCGGTCCGGCCGGATGCTCGGGTCGTCTACGTGGACATCGACCCCGTCGTCGTCGCGCACGCTCGGATGATTCTCGACGGCGATCCGAACGCCGCGGTCCTCCATGCCGACCTGTGCGACGCCGGTGAAGTTCTCGACCACCCCGATCTTCGCCGGGTGCTGGACCGGCACGAACCGGTCGCCGTACTCATGATTGCGGTCTTGCACTTCATCCCCGACGAAACCCACCCGGCGCAGATCGTCGCGGCCTACCGTGACGCGCTGGCCCCGGGCAGCTTTATCGCGGTGACCCACGCGACGCAGGACGGTCAGCGGCCCGAGCAGGCGAGCGAACATCGCGAGTTGTACGCGCGGACGGCGACGCCGATGACGATGCGCTCACACGACGAGATCGGCCAACTGCTGGCCGGTTGGGCGCTTGTGGATCCCGGACTCGTACGCATGCCGCTGTGGCGCCCGGACAGCGTCGAGGAATTGCCGGAGCATCCGGAGGAATTCGCCGGGTACGGCGCCGTGGGTCGGCTGGCCACGCCGAGCGACGACCACTACGAGCCGAACGCCTCGACCGACCGATAACCAACCGGGCCACTGGCGCCGCCTCGGTAGGCCGTACCGTCACTGCTTCATCGGCCCACCGGACCCAGCGGAGCATTGATCCGGGGATGTGGCGGCGTTTCGTGCCGGCTGCGGCCGAATGCGTCTCGCGCACCCCAGCGGCCCGGCACGTCAAGCAACTCCAGATGCCCGATGCCGGCCGGCAGGGCCGGGTCGACCACCAGATGGTCGCCGACCGGTTCGAGACCGAGCATCGTCCGCAGGAACAGCAGTGGCGCTCCGGTCGACCAGGCCTGTGGGCTACAGGCGGTCGGATACTGGACCGGGAATTTCGTGAGGCTTCGCTCGTAGCCGCCGAACGCCTCGGGCAGTCGACCGTCGAAGAAGGTCGCCGCGTCGAGAATCCCGGCCGCGATCCGCGCCGCCTCGGCCTTGAATCCATAGCGTCGCAAGCCCCAGGCGATGAACGAGTTGTCGAACGGCCACACCGTCCCGACGTGGTATCCGATCGGGTTGTAGCGGCCCTCGCCCTCGGCCATCGTGCGTACGCCCCAGCCGGAGAACAGTCGCGGACCCATCAGGTGGTTGACGACTGCCTTCGCCTTCGACTTGTCGACGATGCCGCTCCACAACAGGTGACCGATGTTGGACGTCAGTGAGTCGACCTGGCCGCCCTCGGCGTCGAGCGCGACGGCGAAGTACTTGCCATCGGCGACCCAGAAATCCTTGTTGAAGCGGCGTTTGAGGTCGGCCGCCTCCGCCTCGAGCTTGGCCGCGTAGGCCGGGTCGTTCCAGACCAGCCGGGCCAGCCGCGCACCGCGCATCTTCGCGTCGTAGGCATAACCCTGCAACTCGCACGTCGCCCGCGGGAATCCCGGTATCCGGCCGTCCCGGTACGCGATCGAATCCGGCGAGTCCTTCCAGCACTGGTTCTCCAGGCCGGTCTGCTCGTTGCGTCGTTGATAGGAGATGTATCCGTTGCCCATCAGGTCGGCGTAGTCGTCGATCCAGGCGAGCGCGGCGCGGGCCTCGGTCTCCAATTCGCGGACGAACTCGGTGTTGCCGGTCCACCGTTCATATTCGTCGAGCAGCACGACGAACAGCGGCGTGGCGTCGGCGTTGCCGTAGTAGGGCGAATGCGGTCGTTCCTCGAACGCGACGAGTTCGCCGTAGCGCAGCTCGTGCAGGATCCGGCCGGGGTCCTCGTCGCGGAAGTCGTCGACCCGGCTGCCCTGCCAAGCGGCCAGCACACGCAACGTCGTTCCAGCGAGGTCGGAGTTGAACGGCAACGCCTGCAGGCTCGTCAGGATGCTGTCGCGGCCGAACATTGTCATGAACCACGGCAGGCCGGCCGCCGGCAAGGCGTGGTTCGACCCGGTGATGGCCGGTGCGAAACGTAGAGCCGCGAGATCGACCAGGCTTCGTTGGTACGTCGTCTGCAACGGCTCCCAGTCGCAGTCGAGTCGCGGCGCGCCGCCGATCCACTTGTCCAGATCGGCCAGCATGTCCCGGCGGATTTCGACATCGTCGGCGCGCCGCGGCACGAGGTCCGCGCCGGTCGGGCCGACCATCGCCGGCTCGACGTGCAGATCCGTGCACCACTCGGCGTGTGGCTCGATGTGTACGGCGAACGTCAGGCCACCTTCGTCGACGTCGGCGGTTGCCGTACTGGAGATCGTCGTCTGGCGGTGGAACGTCTCGCGCTCATAGCCGTACGTCAGCCGGCCGTGCTCCATCCGCGTGTAGAGCTTTCCCTTCTTCGCCAGCGCGTCCTTGATCTCGAACATGTCCGCGAAGTCATTGGCGGCATCGATGCGTACAGTCAGGTCCACGACCTTGTCATCGTGGTTCATGATGGTCAGGGTCTCGTGGAACCCGCCGCCGACCGCGCGTCGCCGGATCACCGACAACTTCGCGTCCACGTAGATCGTGCCGGTGCCGGGCACGAGGAAGAAACGCGTCTCGAAATACTGAAGGTCGTCGACCGACAACACGTTGAGTCGCTTGCCGTCCACGGTCAGCACCCACTTCGACAGGAAGCGGGTGTCGTAGGAGAAGAGGCCGGTGGGCTCGGTCGGCGACGCCTCGATGTCGCCGCGCTCATCGCTGACGACGAAGGTGTTGCCGTCCAGGATCCGGACCAGTCCGTCGCCCATCGTCACCACCCCGCCACGGTCTCGACCGCATTCGCCCGCCGCGCGTTGGCGGGCATTGGCAGCAATCGCTGGAAGATCACCATCATTTCCGGGTTGCCCTCGGCGGACAAAGCACCGCGCAACAGTGCGGCCAGGGGGTTCGCCTCGCCGGTGACGATGGCGTCCATGACGCGCCGGTCCACCCGGATGACGCAGTCGGCCGGGCCGCTGTCACGCGTGACGCCGAGGTGGCCGCGATCGATGGTCAGCATGTGGCTGTCGGTCTCGCCGCGATGCACGACGTCAAAGCGCATCGTGCCGGCAACGCGGCTCACCAACGGCTCGTGCCCGCGGTGGCCGAGCTGGTCGAAGAACTCGTCGGTCGGGTTGGTCATCGGTGTCTCCCCCGGGTGTTCGGTGCTGGGCTGGCGGACCCGGCGTCGCCGCACCGCCTCGTGGCCGTTCGGGCAGCGAGGCGTTGACACGAGCGGATCTCGTGTCTTGATCGTGGCCGTTGCGGGCAGCTCGGCGCGCGGATTGCCGGAACTGGCGTGAGACGGTCGGGCGGCGGGTAACATCCCGCCAGTCCGGCTACTTACGCAGGGACGGGCGTCAGATACACCCGCATGACGCCCGGATTGTCGGCCAGCCGGGCCCGGATGTCGCGCAGCCGGTTGTACGCCTCGGCTGCCGTGAGCGTGTCCGTGAGCACGATGTCGGCCGTGATGAGCCACATGCGCGGCCCGACGACGAGCACATCGATGCGGGCGATTCGCTCCACGTCGCGCGCTTCGCTGATGACCTGCCGGAAGCTGTCCACGATCGGTGGCGGCGCGGCCTGGTTGGTGAGCAGTTCGCGCTCGCGTCCGGCGAGCCGGACCGCCACGAAGACCAGCAGGACGCCGATGGCGATGCTCGCAGCGGCGTCCGGCACCGCCGATCCGGTGACCTGATGCGCGACGAGCCCGATCGTGGCCAATCCGATGCCGACAACGGCCGCGCTGTCTTCGTAGAACACGGTGGTCGGCGTCGGATCGCTGGTCCGTCGTACGTAGACGCGAAGGCTCACGCCGCGACCGCGCGACTCCGAGCGCAATTGCCGGTAGGCGGTGCGCCACGAGGTCAACTCGAGCGCGAGTGAGATGGCGAGGACCACGTAGCCGACCACTACCGCGTCGAGTCGATGCGGATGCCGCAGTTGGTAAATACCCTCGACGATCGCCGTCAGGCCGCCGGCGACGAAGATACCGAACGCCGCGAGCAGCGACCAGAAGAAGCGGTCGGCGCCGTACCCGAACGGATGCGTGTCGTCGGCCGGACGCCGGCTCGTACGCAGCGCTACCAGGAGAAAGACTTCGTTTCCCGTGTCGGCGACGGAATGGGCGGCCTCGGCCAGCAGCGCGCTCGAACCACTGATGACCGCCGCGAAGGCCTTGGCCAGCGCGATCGCGATGTTGATCGCGAGGGCGACGACGACCGTACGGAGGCTTTCCGGCTGCGCGTCGTCGGTCGCCTCGGACATCGTCACCTCCGCGCGGCTCCATTGGCCACGCGAAGGCTATCAGCGATTACCCGTCGTCGGCGGCGACCGCGAGCGGCTCGGCCGCGGCGTCCGCAGCGTCCTGACCGGCAGCGTCCTCGGTCGTCGGCGATGTCGAACGGGTGGGCCGAACGGCCGGCATCGCCGCCACGGCGACGCCCATGAGCACGGCGACCACGGCGACCCCCACGAATACGTGGTGCGAGGCACGGGCGAGCTCGGCGGCCGAGTGCGTCTGCTGGCCGTACCCGAGGGTCGCGTTGGCGATCGCGCCGAACAGCGCGACCCCGAGTGCGCTGCCCATCGACCGGCTGAACATGTTGGTGCCGGTGACGACGCCGCGCTCGGACCAGCCCACCGTCGACTGCGCCGCAATCAGTGTCGGCCCGGCAACGAAACCGAGGCCGGCACCGACGACGAAGCTGGCGCCGGCCACCTCGGCCAATGATGCGCCGGCCGTCAGCAACGTCGTCAGGATGGCACCGACGATCGTGACGGCGCTGCCGATCAGGGCGGTGAAGCGGAACCCCGCGCGCATGTACACCTTGCCGGATTGGGACGCCGTGATCGGCCAACCGACCGTCAACGTAGCGACGGCGAAGCCGGCGACCAGTGGCCCGACGCCGACCACGCCCTGCACGAACGTGGGTACGTATGAGGTCAGGCCGATGAGCACGGCGCCGACCCCGAGCGCGACGAGGCTGCTCGTGACGAGCAACCGGCGACGGAACACCCACAATGGCAGCACGGGCTCGGCGGCGCGCCGCTCGACGAGGATGAACGCGACGAGCAGGGCGGCGCCGATAGCGAGCACCGAAATGCCAGGCGCCGACAACCACGCCCAGGCCTCGCCGCCCTCCAGCAGGCCGAGAATCACCAGGGAGCAGCCGACCGCGAGCAACGCCGCGCCGGTGTAGTCGAGGGTGTGCGTGCGGCGGACGACCCGCTCGTGGAAGTGTCGGGTGAGCATCCAGGCGGCGATGAGACACAGCGGCACGTTGACGAAGAAAATCCAGCGCCATGTGAGGTATTCGGAGAAGACCCCGCCGAGCGTCGGTCCCACGACCGACGAGATGGCCCAGACGCTCGCCAGATATCCCTGCACCTTTCCGCGTTCGGCGGTGGAGTAAAGGTCGCCCGCGATCGTGAGACTCATCGGCTGGACCGCGCCGGCGCCGAGACCCTGAAGGGCGCGGAATGCGATCAACGCCGGCATGGACCAGGCGAAGCCGCAGAGCACCGAGCCGAGGAAGAACAGGCCGATGCCGAACAGCATGATGGGCCGCCGCCCGAACAGGTCCGCGAGCTTGCCATAGATGGGTACGGACACCGCCTGCGCCAGCAGGTAGACCGAGAACAGCCAGGGGAACTGGGCAAATCCGCCCAGATCACGGACGACCGATGGCACCGCGGTCGCGATGATCGTCGAGTCGATCGCGACCAGGCCGGTCGACAGCATCAGCGAGATCAGCACCGGGCCACGCTCGGAGCGGAACCCCACCTGGACCGGTGCCGTCATTCGCCGACCGCCTCCCGGTCGGTAACGACCGGGTACGCCGACGTGTCCGTACCACCCACGCATGCGACGCTAATACCAGAGCCGACAAGTGCGACGGGGCCGAACGCCTCATCCCACGATGTCGGCCGTGAGGTTGGTCACGGAGGTAGCAGATGGATCGGCCCAGCTGGGCACCGCCCGACGTCGACATCGAGCGTCCCACGGCGTCCCGCATCTACGACTACATGTTGGGTGGCTCGTACAACTTCGCCGCCGACCGCGAGGTGGCCGAGAAGGCGATCGCGGCGATGCCCGAGCTTCCCGCCGTCCTGCGCGGCAATCGTGCGTTCCTTCGTCGCGCCGTTCGCTGGCTCGCCGCCGATGCCGGCGTAACGCAGTTCCTCGATCTGGGCTCCGGCATTCCGACCGCCGGCAATGTGCACGACATCGCTGGTCGCATCCACCCGGAAACGCGCGTCGTCTACGTCGACATCGACCCGATCGCGGTGGCGCACTCTCTTGCGATCCTGCGCGATAACCCCAATACCACCGCGATCCAGGCCGACCTGCGCGACCCGCTGGCGATCCTGGCCGACCCGGCCGTGACGGCCACCCTCGATCTGAGCCAGCCGGTCGCCGTGCTTCTGGTCGCGGCGCTGCACTTCCTGCCGGATAGCGAGCATCCGGCCGATGTCCTCGTGCGCCTACGGGAGGCGCTCCCGCCCGGGAGCTATGTAGCGATTTCGCATGCCACCGAGGACGGTCAACCGATGGCGGGGCAACGCGACGCTCAGGACGTGTATGCGCGGTCGAACAACGCGGTCGTCATGCGCACGTACGGCCAGATCGCGGCGATGCTCGATGGATGGGAACTCGTGCCGCCCGGAATCGTGCGATGCCCGGCGTGGCACCCCGACGCCGGTGACGACGTGGGCCCGGAGGCGTCTGCTTTTCCGGGCTACGCCGCGGTGGCCCGGCTCAGCACCTCGAGGTAGCCGGGCGGTTGAAAGTCACCGGCCCCAAGTCACCGTCGTCGGCGGCCCGATGGCTGTCCCAGTGCGGTCGGCCGGTTTCTGGATCAAATCAAGTTTACGGCGAGGACGTAACCGCGCCGGCAGCCACAGTAGTCACGCTCGACACGCGGGCCACGCCTCGTCGACGCGTGGTGCCGGTCGCGTTGCGCCGGCCGGTGATAGTTCGCCAACAGCGTGGGTACGGTGGCGGTATGGATCGAGGAAGCAGCAAACACAGCAGCCGTCTCGACGAAGAAATGGACGAGGAGGTCCTCGGCATCACCGAGGGCTCCGGCGCCGGCTCCCGCGTCGAAGAGTGGCGCGAGACCGAGCCGTCCGGCGATGACGAGCCGGACGCGTCGCTCGTCCCCGACCTGGACGCGGGTGAAGAGGGGGGCAGCCCGAGCGGCATGTCCCCGCAGGACCGCGAACGGCGCTCTCAACTCGGTCGCTACCTGCGCCGGTCGGTGTTTCCGGCCGACGCGTCGGCCCTGGTCGCCGAGGCCCGAGCCAACAACGCACCGGACAGCATCGTCGACGCACTTTCCAGTCTCCCCGCGTCGACCTTGCATGCGAATGTGGCCGACGTCTGGGCGGCCCTGGTCGGGACGCCGGAATCCGGGCTGGAAGGGCGTTTCTGAGCAACGGCCCTCGTCGCGCCGTGGCCGCCATGCGGGCGGTCAGCTCGGGCTGACCGTGAGCACGATCTTTCCGCGGGTGTGCCTCTTGGCGAGCTCCGTGTAGGCGTCGCGAACCTCGTCGAGCGGGAACGTCGCGTCGATCGGCAGCGTCACGACGCCGTCGGCGATCAGGTCGGCCATCTCCGCCAGCACGTCCGTCGTTGACGCCGTGGACAATCCGTCCGCGTGGACATGGTGTTTCTCGGCCGCCGCGGGGTCGATGATCGTGTTGATTCGGTCGGGCGCGACGCCGAGATCGACGGCGGCATCCACGTAGCCCGAGCCGTGCGTGTCGATGAACGCATCCACGCCGCGCGGCGCGGCCGTACGGATCCGATCGAGCATCCCGTCGCCGTACGCCACCGGGGTGACGCCGATCGACGCGAGCCAGTCGGCGTGCGAGTCGCTGGCGATGCCGATCACCGAAGCGCCAGCGCGCTTCGAGAGCTGTGCGGCCAGACCGCCGACGCCGCCGGCCGCGCCGGATACGACCACGGTCTCGCCCGGCTTCGGAGCGACCGCGCGGACCGCCGCCGTCGCCGTCGCCGCTACCACGAACAGACCTCCGGCCACCTCCCATGACAACTCCGGTCGCTTGACGACGAGATGATCCTCGGGCACGACCACGTAGTCGGCCTGTGCCGAGCGCTCGTCGCTCCAGCCGATGACATCGTCACCGAGGAGGAATCCCGTCACGTCCGGACCGACGCCCGTGACGACCCCGGCGAAATCGGTGCCCTCACCGGACGGAAACGTCGTCGGGTAGATGGCGTCCATCGCACCCGTACGGATCGCGATCTCACCGGGATTCGTGCCAGCGACAACAACACGGACCGCCACCTCGCCGCCGCCGGGAATCGGCTCCGGCACCTCGGCAACGTGCAGGACGTCGACGTCTCCGTAGTGGTCGAATTGGATTGCACGCGGCATCGTTCGCCTCCCCCTCGTGTGAACCCGATGCGAGCGACCGCATTTATATCGACCACACGCGCCGGCCATACCGATCGGCGTCGTTTCGCCGCCGGAGCCGGCAATCGTGAACTCATCTGCGCAGCCCTCATAAGGCTTATCCCGATCGGGATCACGCGGCACGGCGGATGGAGGAAATCGTTGCGAGGATCTCAACCGGCGTCGGTCAGTCGCGGGCGTCGGCCGCGGCCATCACGGCGAAGTCGTCCGCTGCATGCCCGGATCGCGCCACGCTCTCGAGCGACTCGGACGCCGCAGTCAACGCAGGCAACGGATGCCGACTGGTGTGCACCATGAGGTTGGTGTCCTTTGCCAGCAAGCTGACCGAGAACTGTGTGTCGGAAAAGTCGGCCGACCGTACGCTCGCGCCCTTCAGATCCTTGATCGCCGAGAGCATCGACTTGTCCAGCGCCGTCACGACCTGCTCGGTTGACAGTCCACCCGCGTGCCCCAGCCGCAATGCCTCCACAAATCCCTGCATCGCGACGGCGAGGCTGAGGTTGTTGACGAGCTTGTCCGTCGCCGCTTTCGCGGCCGTGTCGTAGTACCGCATACGCGACTCGTCGGCCCACAATGCCACTACCGGCTTCGCCAGGTCGACGGCGCTGGGCTCGCCGCCGAGGAGCACGCCGAGTTGGCCCTGACGGGCCGGCCCGAGGGAGCCGACGACCGGCGAGTGGGCATAACGCACTCCGCGGGTGCCGGCCCAGGCCGCGAACTCGTCCGCCTCGGCGGGCGACACGGTCGTGACATCTACCCAGGCCGTGCCCGGCTCGAGCAGATTCGGCGACAGCACGACCTCGCGGACCGCGTCGGCGCCGAAAAGCGCGGTGATCACAAGTTCGACGCCGTTCACGGCCGCGGCCGCGCTGTCGGCGCGGCGAGCGCCCCGTTCGACGAGTTCGTCTGCGGTCGAGGCGGTCCGATCCCAGACCACGAGATCGTGTCCGGTCTGGCCGGTGTGTCCGGACTGGCCAGCGACGATGTGTGCCGCGAGTTCGCGGCCCATTCGGCCAAGGCCAAGGAATGCGATCTTCATATCTCCCCCTCGTTCCGGTGCGCCCACACCTCACCCAGACCCGCCGGCACCCGCCGGTCCGGCAAGGGTTTCGAAGAGCCGGCGCGACGGTTGAGACATGCCGACTGCACCGGCGGATGCACGTACCCGTAGCTGCTTCTGGTTTCGATTTTGACCGCCGGGACGTCCCACGACCGGCGAACGAGCATGTGGCCACGGCAGTTAGTGGGACAATTGAGACGACCTACGACGGGGGGCAGCAGTGTTCGAGGTCAATGACATTCGTGAGTGGCGCAATCACGACGTTGTCGACGCGGCCGGTCACAAGATCGGCACGCTCGAATCTGTCTACGTCGACACCGCGACCGACCAGCCGGCCTTCGCCACCGTGACCATCGGCATGCCCACCCGGCGACGCTTGACCTTCGTGCCGTTGGACGGCGCGCGTGTCGGGCCGGGCTACCTCCAAGTGACGCGGGCGAAGAATCAGGTCAAGGGCGCCCCGACGATCGACGTCGACGGCGAACTGCCCGCCCAGGACGAGCCGGCCATCTTCGCGCACTACGAGCTGACCTACGCACCCGGTATCAGCGGAGAGCGTCGCCTGGCCCGGCGCTGATCGGCTCAGCCAACTCCGAGATGAGGTCGAGGTGGCGTTCTTCCTGCTCCTGATCATCGTGGCGATCGCCCTCGGCATCGTCGGCGTCGTGGTGCATGGATTGTTCTACCTATTGATCATCGGCATCGTGGTGCTGATCATCGACCTCGCGTACGCGGCCGTCCGGTTCCGGCGAGCCGGACGGCGACCGACCCGCTGAGCTTCAGATCGTCGTGGGCGTTTCCGGCGAGATCGACGCCGCCCCGCCCGCGTCACGCGAGGACAGCACGCAGAATTCATTGCCCTCCGGGTCGGCCAGCACGACCCACGACTGCTCGCCCTGGCCGATGTCGACGTGCGTGGCACCGAGATCGACGAGTCGTCGCACCTCGGCGTCCCGATCGTCGGGCCGGAAATCGAGATGCAGCCGGTTTTTCACCGACTTGGTCTCCGGCACGGTCGCGAACAACAGGCCCGGCAGCCGGTCTTCGGCCGGACGGATCTCGAACTCCTCGGGATCCTCGTTGGCCACGATCCAGCCGAGCGCACGCTGCCACCAACGCCCCAGCTCCACCGGGTCACGCGCATCGATGACGAGGTCCTCCCACACGAGACTCATGGCCGCGACTATAGGACGAACCGCGGACATTCTCGGTCGTGCGAACAAAACAGCGGATGCCGGTCGACGTTTTGTCGGACAGACCGCCGGGCAGGACCGGTGTCCGGCGGGAGGTCACCATGCGCTCTGGTCGGGCTCGAGCCGGTCGCGCCCTAACCCGTCTTGCCAGCCCGTCGGCCGGGCTAGGGTCGATGGCGTGGCAGATGCTCCGGTTTCGATCGACGCGGCCGACACACTCGCGCAACAGATCTTCGGTTATTCGTTGAAGCCGGCACAGCGCACCGCCGTCGCAGCGCTCGTGGGTGGCCGGGACACTCTTGCGGTATTGCCGACCGGCAGTGGGAAGAGCGCCATCTACCAGATCGGCGGGCTGGCACTGGGCGGCCTGACCGTCGTGGTGTCGCCGCTGATCGCGCTGCAACGGGACCAGGCGCGTGGATTGGGCACCCGCAGCTGGCCCGACGGGCGGCCGGTGCGGGTGATCGCGCTGAACTCGACGCTGTCCAGAAAAGACCACGCCGACGCGTTGGCGCGACTCGGGGCCGGTGACATCGATTTCCTGATGCTCGGACCCGAGCAGCTGACGAATGCGGGCACCCACCAGGCGCTGGTGTCCAGTGGTCGGCCGATCTCGCTCGTTGCCGTCGACGAGGCGCACCTTGTGAGCGAGTGGGGGCACGATTTCCGGCCGGAATACCTGCGCGTGCGCGAGACGGTCGCGGCCGTCGGTCGGCCACCGGTGGTCGCGCTGACCGCGACGGCGTCGCTGCCCGTACAGGCCGATATCACCCGGCAGCTGGGCATGACCGAACCGGCGGTGATCGTCGCGGACTTCGATCGTCCGAACATCCGGCTGTCGGTACGGGCGGCGCACGTACACGTTCCGGAGGAGCAGGCCGTCGTCGACCGTACGGTCGAAGTGGTGCTCGCCAATGACACGCCGACGATCGTGTACGCGACGAGTCACGCGCGCTGCGAAGACGTCGCCGCACGGCTGCACCGTGACGCGTACCGGGCGGCGCCGTATCACGCCGGGCTGCCGGCGAAGCGGCGGGCCGAGGTGCAGGACGCGTTCTTTCGCGGCCACCTCGATGTGATCGCGGCCACGAGCGCCTTCGGCATGGGCATCGACAAGCCGGACGTACGTACGGTCGTGCACGCCGGTCCGCCTGCGAGCCTGGACGAGTACTACCAGGAGATCGGCCGGGCTGGGCGCGATGGTCGGCCAGCGCACGCGGCGCTCGTCTTCGACAGCCGGAGCCTACGCATCCCTCGGCTGTTCGCCAGTCGCCCAAAACTCGCGATGCCGGCCGTCCGATCCGTGGTGCGGGCGCTGGAAGGCCTGGGGCGCAACGATTCGATGACGGTGGCCGAACTCGTCGCGGCGAGCCAGGATTCGCGCGGCGCCACCGAGCGGATCGTCGACGACATGGAGGAACTGGGGCTGATCACCGTCAACGGCGGACGGATCACCGTCGCACCGATCGGTGTGCACGACGACGCGACCGACGCGGTGGTCGCCGAGAGTCGCCGCCGCGCCAGCGTGCTGAACAGCCAGGTCGACATCGTCCGCCACTACGCCGAAACGGTGCAGTGCCGCCGGGCGGAACTCCTGGCTTATTTCGGCGAGGAACTCCAACCACCGTGCGGAAATTGCGACAACGACGAGATCCTCGACCGGCACCGCGGTCCGGACGCGACAACCCCTGCGCCCGACAGCCGGGCGGGGGCATCGGCCGAAGCGACGCGGAGGCCGCAGGCACCCGCCGAGGCGACCGAGGTGGGCGCCCGTACGGTCGCCGACGGGACCGAGTCGCGAGTGCTACCGGCGGTCGGAGCGGCCGTGCAGCACCGGCTCTGGGGCCACGGGACCGTGATGTCGGCCGACCAACACGAGATCGTCGTCGCCTTCGAATCCGTCGGCTATCGCCATCTCACGACCGCGGTACTCGATACGGGACTCGTGTCGCTCGCCTGACGGGCTTTCCGGCATGGCGGCCGCCGGTCCAACGGCCTACCCAACGTGAGCCCACCGACCGACTGCGGGGTTCGTACGGCGTACGCGCTGCCGGACCTCGATACTTGATGCCATGCGCTTTCTCAATTCGCCTCCGTTGTACGACCTCACATATGACGACGTGTTCATGGTCCCCAGCCGGTCGGCGGTCGACTCACGACTCGATGTCGACCTCGCATCGGACGACGGCACCGGGACCACGATCCCGATCGTCGTCTCGAACATGACGGCCGTCGCCGGTCGCCGGATGGCCGAAACGGTCGCCCGACGGGGCAGCCTCGCCGTCATTCCGCAGGACATTCCGACCGATGTCGTCGCCGAGGTCACGTCCTGGGTCAAGAGTCGCGACGTGGTCTACGACACACCGATCACACTCAGCCCGTCGGACACCGTCGGCGACGCGTTGACGCTGCTGCCGAAGCGATCGCACGGCGCCGTGATCGTCGCCGAGCGCGGCCGGCCGGTCGGGATCGTCACCGAACGGGACTGCGCCGAAATCGACCGTTTCACCCAGGTACGTTCGGTGATGTCGACAAGCCTGCTGACGATCGCGGCCGGCACGGCGATGGAGGACGCGTTCACGAAGCTGGTCACGAACCACCGGCACGTCGCCCCGGTCGTCGACAACGCCGGCCATCTCGTCGGCGTACTGACCCGCAACGGTGCCGTACGGTCGTCGCTTTACCGTCCGGCCGTCGACGCGAACGGCCGGCTGCGCATCGCGGCCGCGCTCGGTATCACCGGTGACGTCGCCGGGCGTGCGGACAAACTGCTCGCTGCCGGCGTCGACGTGATCGTCCTCGACACGGCCCACGGTCACCAGGACAAGATGATCGCCGCTCTCCGGGTCGTGCGGGCCATGGACCCGTCCGTACCGGTCGTCGCCGGAAACGTCGTGACGGCGGACGCTGTTCGGGACCTGGTCTCGGCCGGAGCCAACGTGGTCAAGGTCGGCGTCGGCCCCGGCGCCATGTGTACGACACGCATGATGACCGGCGTGGGCCGACCGCAATTCTCCGCCGTCCTCGAATGCTCGGCCGCCGCGCGTGAGATCGGTGCCCACGTGTGGGCCGACGGCGGCGTCCGGCACCCACGCGATGTCGCACTCGCTATCGCGGCCGGCGCGTCGAACGTCATGATCGGATCGTGGTTCGCCGGGACCAACGAGTCGCCCGGAGAGGCGCAGCACGACGGCGACGGCCGGCTCTACAAAGAGAATTTCGGCATGGCCTCGACCCGCGCGGTGACCCGGCGCACCGCAGCCGACACTGCCTTTTCGCGTGCCCGCAAGGGATTGTTCGAGGAAGGCATCTCGACGTCCCGCATGTATCTCGATCCGCACCGCCCGGGCGTGGAGGACATCATCGACGAGATCGTCGCGGGCGTACGGTCATCGTGCACGTACGCCGGTGCGGCGACGCTCGACGAGTTCCGCGAGCGCGCAACGGTTGGTGTGCAGAGCATGGCCGGATTCACCGAGGGGAAGCCGTTGCACGCAAGTTGGTAGCCGCGGGTCCGGTTGCCGGCGAGCCGGGAGCCGCCGGCCTGGCAATCATCCCAACGGTTTCGCGACCGCGCCGCGTACGAGACCGTCGGCCACCGCTTGCGCGCGGGCGCCTTCCATGACCGCGGCCTCGGGCCATCCCAGCGCGGCGGCCGCGGCGCGCACGTCTTCGAATTCCGGCGTCGCCTGAACGACCCGACCGTCTTCGTGGGCAACCTTGATCCGGACCGGCGCACCGGCGACGCCCACCGTTGCCCAGTAACGCGCCAGCGCCGTTTTGCGAACGTCGCTCTCCCGGATACCGATGGTGGAGGTGGCGTCGAGAATGATGCGCCGCAACGTCTCGGCCGACTCGGGTCGGCACAACACGCTGATCTGATGCGCCGGCCGCCCCTTCTTCATGAGAATCGGCGTGAGCCACGCGTCGTCCGCGCCCGCTTCCATCAGCGACGCCAGAACGCCGGGCCACAATCGCGGATCGAGGTCGTCGACGTTCGCCGTCAGCACGGTGCCGATCGACCGGATCGTTGTCTCGGCCGACGCACCGGGCGCGTCGTTTGCGGTGCCGAGAAGAACCCGTACCACGTTGGCTCGATCGGGCCGATCCCGATGGCCGGCACCGATGCCCACGCGGCCCAACGTCATCGCGGGCAGGTCGGTCGACGGACGCGCGAGCGTCGCGACGAGGGCGGCGCCGGTCGGTGTCGCGAGTTCGCCTGCGCCACCGGCGACGACCGGCCATCCGGTCAACAGCTCGACCACGGCCGGTACGGGGACCGGAAGGTTGCCGTGCTCCGTGGCGGTGCGGCCCGACCCGACCGCGACCACGCCGGCGGAGACGTCGCCGATACCGAGATCGTGGATCGCCGCGCAGCAGCCGACGATGTCCGCGATCGAGTCCCAGGCACCGACCTCATGAAAGTGCACATCGTCCGGCTCGACACCGTGCACGCGCGCCTCCGCGCCGGCGAGCCGGCCGAACACGGCGAGCGCGTTGCCACGGATCGCGTCGTCGAGGACGGCGCGATCGAGGAGGCCGCGGATCGCTTGCCACGTCCGGTGTCCGGACGCCGGGCCGGCCGTCACATCGAGCAACGTTGCCCGAAGGCCGGCCCGGCGCACGGACGATGTTGCGAGCCGTACGTCCGGCGCGACCGACTCGACGGCGGCCCGGATGCGATCCATCGACGCGCCGGCGTCGATCAGCGCGGCAAGGAGCATGTCGCCGGCGACGCCGGCCGACACGTCCCACCACGCGATCGCGCCCGATGCCATCGTCAGTCCGCGACGACCAACCGGCCGTCGACGCGGCGCGGCAGACGCCACGGATTAGCCGTCCGCAATGCCGGCGGAAGCAACGACTCCGGCACGTCCTGGTAGCAGACGGGCCGGATCCAACGCTGGATCGCCGTCGCACCGACCGATGTGAAGCCCGCGCTCGTCGTTGCCGGCCACGGGCCACCGTGATGCATGGCCCAGGTGACCGCGACACCGGTCGGCCAACCGTTGTAGACGATGCGCCCGGCCTTTCCGCTCAACGTGGCCACGACCTCGGCCACCGGGAACGGATCGTCCGGTTCGGCGTGAACGGTCGCGGTCAACGTGCCGTCGATGCCGGCCAGCGCGCTCATGAGTTCGCTCGCGTCGCGATACTCGACGACAAGTGAGTTCGGACCGAAATACTCCGCCGCCAACACGTCGGCGTCGCGCTGAAAGGCCGAGGCGCTGGTGCCGAAGACGACGCCGGACGCCCATGCCCCGGCGGCCGGAGCGGCCGGCGCCTCCGCCGCGGCGATCGTCGCCACGTCCGGGTGGCCCGACAGGTCGGCGAGGCCGTCAGTGAGTTGACCGCGAATCCGCTGGTTCAACATCGGTGCCGCCGGAACGCCGGCGACGGCGGCCGACAGCGCCTCGGTCATCGCGTGGCCAGCCGGCAGGAACAGCAGACCGGGCTTCGTGCAGAACTGGCCGGCGCCGAGGGTCATCGAGCCGACGAACCCGGACGCGATCTCGGCGCCCCGGGCCGCCGCGGCGGCCGGTGTCACGATCGCCGGATTGATGCTGCCGAGCTCGCCATAGAACGGGATCGGGTCTCCTCGGCGCGACGCGACATCGAACAGGAACCGACCGCCGGCCGTCGAGCCGGTAAAGCCGGCCGCCCGTACGCGCGGATCGTTCAACGCGGCGAGGCCCGCTCCGTCGCCGAAGACCGTACCGAAGACACCGGCCGGCAAGCCCTGCTGCGCAACCACTTTCGACGCGAGCGACGCGACCTTGCGCGACAGCCCGGGATGTGAACTGTGCGCCTTCACCACGACCGGACAGCCGGCGGCAAGCGCGGATGCCGTGTCTCCACCCAGCACGCTGAAGGCGAACGGGAAGTTGCTGGCCGCGAACACGAGTACCGGGCCGAGCGGCTCGAGCCATCGCCGAAGGTCGGGGCGCGGCGGCGTGCTGGTCGGGTCCGGCGGATCGATGATCACGTCGAGATAGCCGCCGTCGATCACGACGTCCGCGAACAACCGGAGTTGACCGCTGGTGCGGCCGACCTCGCCGGTCAGGCGCGCCGCCGGCAGACCGGACTCGGCGATTGCCAGCGGGACGAGTTCCTCGGCGGCCGCGTCGAGGGCATCGGCGAGCGCCCGGAGCAGCGCCGCCCGCACATCCGGCGTCGATCGGCCGAATTCCGTCGCCGCTGCGGACGCACCGCCGAGCACCGAATCCAGGGCTGCCTGATCCGTCTCTGGCACCGCTTCGCCAACCGGCGCCCCGGTCCGCGGATCGACACCTTGGATGGTGGCGATGGTCATCGAGCCTCCTCGGCGGTCGATCGGCGCCACACCGGAGCGAGCCGGCCGGACCGGACGTGCCGGTCCAGATGGGCCTTGGCGATGGACATCGTCTGTAGGTTCACGCCCCCGTACGGACCGAGTCGCGTTCCCATCGCGTCCGCCAGTTGGGCCAGGCCCGTCTCGGCGTGTTCGTCCACGAAGTCGGCGACGAACGCGTCGGCGCGGTCGACGAAGGCGATGCTGTCCTCGATGCGCCGCTGTGCCGCGGCTCGATCCATGTGCTCGCCATGCGCGGGAACCATCAGGTCGAAGTCTAATCCGGCCAATCGACGCAGTCCGTGCCGGTACCGGTCGACGTCGTGGTAGAGCGGCGCGAGCCACAGATCGGAGCGGGCGAACGGGACGCCTGACCCTTGTACGTCGTCGAACGTGAACACGACGCGGCGCTCCTGGTCGTGGATCGCAATGTGGCCCGGGCTGTGGCCGCTGGTCGTCACTACCGTGAGCGAGGCGGTCCCGACCTCGATCCGGTCGCCGTCGCGCAGCAGCCGGTCGATCCGGACGCGGTCCCCCAGCAACGCGGCGATGCCCGCTTTGTCGCCGTCATCCAGGCGGTACGCGTCCGGATTGGGCTCCCATAGCTCACGGACGAGCCGGTCGTTGTCCTCCAGCCACGTGGCCTCGGCGGCCGGCGCGGCGAACTGCGGATCGGCGATCGCGCGGAGGCGGCCGTTGCCGCCCATGTGGTCGGGGTGCGCGTGGCTGTTGACGACGAGCGCGATGTCGGCGATCCGAAGACCGGCGTCGGTCAACTCGCGGGCGATCGACGTGTCGGGCGTCGTCGCGACGCCGCTGTCGAGCAGCACGATGCCGCGCTCGCCGACGATCGCGTTGAGATACAGCGGAAGGCCGTGCTCTTCGAGATATTCGGTGCGGATCTGGATCCAGTCGTCGGCGAATCTCTTCATCGCTAGGTCCGCCGGCCGGTCTCGGTCCGTTGAACCGTCTCGGTCCGCCGGACCGTCTCGGTTCCCCGCGTGGGCTCCGGGGTCAACCAGTCGAAGGCCGGCGCGTCGGCCGACCGCACCGGGTTGGACAGCCGCCCCACGCCCTTGATGTCGATGGTGACCTCGTCGCCGGGAAGCAGCGTGAACGTGAGGTCCGGCACGAGCCCGGTGCCGGTCGACAGGATCGCGCCCTGCGGAAAGCTCAGCTGGCGGTACAGATGGGTGACGAGCTCGCCAAAGCCCCGCCGTATCAGCGCGGTCGACGTCTCGCCGTGCCAGGCTGGCCGATCGCCGCGCCAGACCGTCATCTCGATCGCGAGCGCCGCCGGATCCACGACCTCCCAGATCGGCGTGATCGCCGGGCCTAGGGCACAGGCGCCGGCATAGACCTTCGCCTGCGGTAGGTAGAGCGGATTCTCACCCTCGATCGAGCGGGACGACACGTCGTCGCAGATCGTCACGCCCACGACGACGCCGGCCGCGTTGCAGACGAGGGCCAGCTCCGGCTCCGGGACGTTCACCGGCGAGTCGGACCGGACGCCGATCGGTTCACCGTGACCACTGACTCGCCAGGCCACCGCCTTGAAGAACAGCTCCGGTCGCTGCGCGTCGTAGACGCGCGCGTAGACGTCCGCAACCTCGCTCTCCTCCTGCCGTGCCTCGCTGGATCGTCGGTACGTAACGCCGGACGCCCAGACCTCGGTGAGCCCATCGACCGGCGGGAGAAGCCGAGCGGCCGGGCTGCCGTCAGCGGCACCAACCGCAGACCGATAGGCCGGCTCCGACGCGGCCGCCGCGTCGACGATCGTCCGCAGATCGTCCAGCGGCAACGCCAGCAGAGCACCGAGTGACTCGACGTCGACCGGATGTATCTCACCGAGCTCATCGCCGTACGTGTCGGCCGGCGCGGTCCGGACGCCGATCCGTACGCGGTCACCGATCGCGTACCGGATGATCTGTGTACTCATCGCTCTCCCGTCGTTTGACCCGGTGCTCGGGCGTGCTCTGTCGGCGTACGTCACCGGCCGAGAAAGCGGGCCGGCCGTTTCTCCGCGAACGCTCGTCGCCCTTCGACCGCGTCCGCTGTCGCCATGCAGATCGCCTGCATCTCCCGTTCGTACTGGATGGCCGCCGCCAAGCCCATGCTGCGCGCCGCAAGGAGATTGGCCTTCGCCGACTGAGCGGCGATCGGCGGTCGGTCCGCAATCGTGTGCGCGAGGTCGAACGCCGCGGGTAGCAACGCATCCGGCGGGTAGATCCGGCTGACCAGACCGATCCGTGCCGCCTCGGCGGCATCGATCGGGTCACCGGTCAACAGCATCAGCGCCGCGTCGCTCGCGGCGAGGCTCGTCGCGAGCAGGGCCGAAACACCGCCGCCACCGATCCAACCGAGCTTGATCTCGGCCGCCGCGAAGGACGCCGTCGCGCTGGCGAGCCGGATGTCGCACGACAACGCCAATTCCAGGCCGCCGCCGTAGGCGTAGCCGTTGATCGCGGCGATCACCGGCTTGCGGATCGCACGCAGCGCATCGCAGTAGTCGCGCCGATTCCGGAACTCCCACGGATCGGGCGACGCATCCACCTCGCCGACATCGCTGCCGACGCAGAAGGCCCGCGCGCCCGCTCCGGTCAGGATCGCAACGCGGATCGCATCGTCGTTGTCCAGTCGCGACACCAAGGCGAGCAGATCGGCGCTCATCTGCTTGGTGACCGCGTTGAGTTTCGCCGGCCGATTCAGCGTGATCGTGGCCACGCCGTCCCTGACGTCGATGTCGACCGTACCCGTCATAACCAGCCCGCCTTCGTCCGCGTACGGCCACCGGTCGCCGCCCGAAGACCGCGGTAGCTCTCGTTGATGGTGTCGATAGCGGCGGCTGCGCCTCGACCGCGCACGATCGCGTTGCGTACCAGGGCCGATGCGTGATCCTGCAACCCGATCCAGCCATCGAGGCGGGGGCGGATGTACGCGGTGTCGAGAGTTCGACGGGTGCCGCTGTAGTAACCGCCCCACGCCTCGTCCACCGCTCGCGAATCCCAGGCGACGATGCTGGCCGGTTGACCTCCGTGCCTGGGCACGAACTCGCCCTGGATCGCGGGATCGAGAAACGCGGTCAGAAACGCGGTCACTTCGTCATCGTCGGCGCCCGACCGGGCCGAGACCGCGAGCCCGGTGCCGCCCAACACGCTGCCCGGTCGCGGTGCGGGCGCCGTTGCGCCGTCGAATCGCGGCGCGTCGGTGTATCGCAACGCTTGAGCGCTCGCGCGCGGCTTTGCGTAGCTCACATAGCCGTACGCTAACGGGCAGTAGGCGATGTCCCGCGTCGCCATCGCTTCGTGGACGTCGATCGGGTTGCCCGCGCTCACCTCCCGGTCGGCATGCAGCCAAACGGTCCGCAGCAGCTCGATCGCCGGCGCCGCGACATCGGGTTCGAGGAGATCGGCCCGGCCGTCGCCATCGTCGGCACCGAGCGCCGACGCCTGCATCGCAAGCAGCCCCAGCAACGCATGCGGGCCGCCGAGACACAGGGCCGTTCGGTGGGTGCTCGCCACCGCCACGACCTCCGACCACGAGGTCGGCGCGGCGTCGAGCAGATCGGGCCTCCGGATCGACACCTGCGTCGCCGCGTCGATCGGCACCGCCCACTGACGGCCGTCCATCGCGTACGACGTCCATGTCCTCGCGACCGAGGCAGATTGCCAGCGGGACAGCGTGGCGACATCGACCAGGTCGTGCAGCGGCCGGAGCGCGCCGGCCGAGATCGCGGCGCCGAGACCCGGATGGTCCATCACGATCAAGTCGTAGCGCACCGCAAGGTCGCCAATTGGATGCGCTTCGAAGTCTTCAAGCGATTGCCGATCCCAGCGCACCCGCGGGGTTGGATGCTCGTCGGCGTACGCGATCAACGGCTCGTACGCCCGGGGGTGGTCCCACGTCATGCCGCGCAGTGTCATGGCGCCCGCACGATCCCGGCCGCCGCGAGGTCGGCGACCCGATCCGGCGCGAATCCGAGATCGGTCAGCACTTCGACCGTGTGCTGGCCGGTCGTCGGCGCCGGCCGGGTCAGTGCCGGCGGTGTCGCGCTCATCGCGAATGCGAAGCCGGGCGTGGTGACGGTGCCCTCGGTCGGATGCTCGTACGTGATGAACGAACCGTTGTGTTTGACCTGGGGGTCGTCGATCAGATCGTCGTAGGAATAGACGGGACCGACCCAGACACCCCGATCCGCGAGGACATCGAGCCAGTGCGCGGTCGGACCGCGCCGCAGCCCGCGCGCGACGATGTGGGAGATCGCGTCGCGGTGAATGAACCCGTCCCGCTCGGCGTCCCACTGGGCGAGTTCGGGCTCGCTCAACGCCTCGGCCAGAACGGCCAGATCGGCGAACGCGAGAGAGATGTAGCCGTCCGCGGTCGGGAAGATGCCGTACGGCGCCCGGATGTACGAGTGCGCGTGGATCTCGTGACCGCGGCGCTGCGGTACCAGGCCGACCGTACGTATGGTGAGTTCCTGCATCTGCATGGCGATCAGCGCATCGAGCATGTTGATCTGGACCAGTTGGCCCTCACCGGTGCGCTCCCGATGCAGCAGCGCGGCCAGCACTCCTTCGAATGCCGAGTACGCCGTGATCGCGTCGGCCAGGAAGTACGGACCGGCCTGCGGCGGCTGTTCCTGCTGCCCGGCACTGTAGGTGGCGCCGCCCATCGCTTGCAGCAACAGATCCTGGCCGGGCCGGTTGACGTACGGCCCCGACTCGCCGTACCCGGAGATCGACGCGTACACGATGTCGGGCTTGATCGTGCGAATCGTCGCGTAGTCGACGCCGAGGCGCTCGGCCACGCCGGGCCGGTAGTTCTGCAGGAACACGTCGGCCGTCGCGACGAGCTCGGCCAGGACGGCCTTCCCGTCGGCCGACTTGAGGTCGATGGCGAGACTGCGTTTGTTGCGATTGAGAGAGAGGAACGACGCATTCACCTCGTTGCCGCGCGCCCCGCCGCCGGCCGTGTGACGCTGCCACTCCCCCGATGTCGGCTCGACCTTGACCACATCAGCGCCGAGGTCACCGAGGCGCATCGAAGCCAAGGGACCGGCCATCGCGATGGACAGGTCCACGACGCGATATCCGTCAAGCACGGGCATATGTGCCTCCGATCGGTGCGAGATGCCGGCTACCGCGACGCACGGCGATCGCGCTGGATGTCGTGTTGCGCTCCGGTCACGAGCGTGCGCATCAGCGACGCCGCCTCATCGCCGCGCCGCGCCACGATCGCGTCCAGGACAGCCTTGTGGCCGGGGAGTGTGCGCTTGTTGCGCCGCACGTTGCGGGTGTGCACCTGGCGGGCCGACTCGAACGCACCCGACATGAGCGCGCTCAACTGCTCGAGCAACCGGTTGCCACTGGCCCGGACGATCGCGTGATGAAATGCAAGGTCGTGGCGGATGAACGCATCCGGCTCATCTATCGTCTGCTCCATCAACAGATATGCCTGCTGGATGGCGGCGACGCCGCCGCGGTCCCGCGAGCGGGCGGCCAACCGGGCCGCCTCCGGCTCAAAGGCCACCCGGACACCGCCGAGGTCTTCCAGATGCTTGTCGCTCGGGTCGGCTTCATATCGCCACGCCAGCACGTCCGGGTCGAGCAGGTTCCAGGCCGCCTCGTCCTGCACCACGCTGCCGACCTTGGTCTTCGTGCGCACCAACCCTTTGGCCGTCAGCACCTTGAGCGCTTCGCGTACGGCCGACCGGCCCGATCCGAATTCGGTCACCATCGATGCCTCGGTCGGCAGCGTCTGGCCCGGCGCGAAGTCGCCGCCGACGATGCTGCGTCCCAGCTCATGCACGAGCCGGCCATGCACACCATCGGAGCGGTAGCTGCGCCCGTCGGGGCGGGGGCTCGTCACAGCGATTCCTACTTCCTTACGGGCGGACGCCATCGAGCCTAGAAGCGGACGCACATCGGTGGCAAGTATTTGTCTGATGAATCTAACTTTTTATCTGATGAATGGTCGTCAACCGATTGACCGGCGGGCACCGCCTGCTTAGCATTCACGACATGTATCCCGCCCGGACCGGCCGAGGAGTCGCCCAATGCCGTTGAGCCGCTTCGATTCTCAGGTCGCCCTCGTCACCGGCGCCGCGTCCGGCATCGGTCTGGCTACGGTGCGACGGTTGCACGACGAAGGTGCACACGTGGTCCTGGTCGACCGCTCGGCCGACCCCGTTCACGCGGCGGCGGCCGAGTTCGGTCGGCGTGCCGACGCGGTCGTCTGCGACGTGGCCGACCACGACGGCATCGCTCGCGTGGTGGCCGACGCGGTCGCCCGCCTGGGGCGACTCGACGTGGTGGTGACCGCCGCCGGCGTCGACCAATGCGACACGGTGCCGAACACGACGCTCGAACAATGGCGCACCGTCATGGACGTCGATCTCGACGGCGTCTTCTACGTGTGCCGGGCCGCAATTCCGGTCTTCATCCGGCAGGGCTCGGGCGCCATCGTCACGATCTCCTCGGCCATCGGTACGGTCGGCGAGCGCAGGCGATCCGCTTACTGCGCCGCGAAATCCGGCGTCGAGAATCTGACCCGGGCCATGGCCCTCGACCATGGACCCGATGGTGTTCGCGCCAACTGCGTCGCGCCCGGTCTGATCGACACACCGTTGATCCGCAACGGAAAGGTCGGTGGCGGCGCGGATCCGGCCGCGATGCAGGTCATGGTCGACGCGCATCACGCGATCCCGCGCATCGGCCAGCCGGCCGAGGTCGCGGCCGCGATCGCGTTCCTGGCCAGCAGTGACGCCTCGTTCATCACCGGTGCCGTGCTGCCCGTCGATGCCGGGTGGACGGCCGCCTAAGATCGCCGGGCGTCAGCAGCGCGCTTCTCGATCGCGATGGCCAGCCGGTGCGCGGCCATGGCCGCGGCGAACCCGGAGTCGATGTTCACCACCGTGATCCCGTTGGCACAGGAACTCATCATCGCGAGCAACGCCGTGATGCCGCCGAGCGCCGCGCCGTAGCCGGTGGAGGTCGGAACCGCGATCACTGGGCCCGCGACAAGGCCGGCGACGACACTGGCCAGCGCTCCTTCCATGCCGGCGATCACGATCACGATGTCGCTTGCGCGGATTTCGTCGACGCGATCGAGCAGTCGTTGTATGCCGGCCACGCCAACGTCGCGGATCTGCCGGACCGCTAGGCCCGCGGCTGCCGCCACGGCCGCGGCCTCATCGGCGATCCGACCATCGGCCGTGCCGGCCGTCACGACCATGACACTCGTGGTACGGAGTTCCGCCGGCCGCCAGCAGATCGTCCGCGCCGCCGCGTCATAGTCGGCGCGCTGCCCGGTCGATTTGGCGACATCGGCGATGATCCCGCTGGCGTCGACCGGCTCGACACGGGTCGCGAGAACCGGTCCGGCCGTCTCCGCCACCAGGGCGGCGGCGATCGCGACGATCTCGTCCGCCGTCTTTCCGGTGCCGTAGACGACTTCCGGGAGTCCCTGTCGGCGCGAGCGGTCGAGATCGAGCGTGGCGAACCCGAGGTCGAGGGACGGCTGCATGTCGCCCGCACCGGAGTCACGCATCGCTAGCCGATCGCCCGGATCGGCGTCAGCGACAGCATCGCGTTCATGCTGCCGCTGCGGAAGCCCGCGAGGTCCACCGAGACGAACGTGAACCCACACGCGCGAATGGCATCGGCTACCTCGTTCCGTACGGACATCAGTCGGTCCATGTCGGGCTCGGCGACCTCGATCCGGGCGACCGAGCCGTCGCCGTGCGCCCGCACCCGGCAATGCGTGAATCCGCGGTCGTGCAGCACATCCTCGGCATGCTCGATTCGCCGCAGGACGTCCGGAGTCACAGTGTCGCCGTAGGCCACCCGTGACGACAGGCATGCGGCCGCCGGCTTGTCCGCCGTCACGAGGCCGAGCTCCCGGCTGATCGCTCGGACATCGGCCTTGGTGAGCCCCGCGTCCACCAGCGGGAAGACGGAGCCGCGCAGTCGGGCCGCGGCCTGGCCGGGCCGGTGATCGCCGAGGTCGTCGAGGTTCGTGCCGAGCGCGATCCGGCCGCCGGCCAGTGCCGCCATCGGAGCGAGCGCGTCGAAAAGGGCCGACTTGCAGTGGAAGCACCGGTCGCCCGCATTGCGGACGTACTCCGGCCGATCCAGCTCGTCCGTGCACACCTCGACATGGGCGATCCCGTGCTCCCGCGCGAACGCCCGGGCGGCGACGCGTTCCCGCTCCGGCAGGCTGGCCGAGATCGCGGTGACCGCCACGGCGCGTTCACCGAGCACCTGGTGAGCACCCCACGCCAGCAACGCGGAGTCGGCGCCACCGGAGAACGCCACCAGCAGACGGGTCTCGCCGCGCAGCCGGTCAAGCAACGCGTCCAGCATCACGAGTCCTCCGTGGCGTCGGCACCGGTCGTCCGGCGGTCGGTAGTTTCGTGGCTAGAAGCGTTACGCACGAACGGGATGGTCTGTGGCCCCTCGGGAAGCACACACACGCGCGCGTGCGGACCGGCCGCCGTCAGCTCGTCGGCGACCGCCCGGCCGATGTCGTCGACCGCGTACAGATGAGCAGTGCGTAGCTCGGCATCGGTCAGCCCGCCCGTGAACACACCGACCCGCGCGCGATCCAGGACGCGTGCGAGCACCTGGACCTGCCACTGGTCCGGCACCGTCACGGTGCGGGATGCGATCGCGTCCAGCAGCGCCCGCGGCGACGGTTCGGACGCGAGCACCTCGCGGAACGAACCGTGGTCGGGAAAGCCGTCCGAGCATTCCGCCGCGCAGATGATGAGCCCGCCCGGCTTCACGACCGTCGCCGCGGCGGACATTCCCTTCACGGCCTGATAAAGGTTCTGGTCCAACGGATAACCGGCATTGCTCGTCACGACCACGTCGAACAACCCGTCGACCGGACACATCGACACGTCGCGCACGGCGGCTCGCGCCGCCTCGTGCATCGGGAGGATGTCACCGCCGAACGCCGCGACAATGCGCTGGTCGCGATTGAGGACGACGTCGAACGCGAAGTCCACGCCGGTGCCGACGGCGATCGCGCGGACATCGTCATGGACGGGATTGCCTTCGCACACCGCCCAGGTGGCGTTCTCGCTGCCGATGCGCCGCGCGTCATGCAGGGTGAGTACGGTGTCGAGACCGGCGAGGCCGGGGGCGACGAGCTTCGGACCGCCGCTGAACCCCGCGAAGAAGTGCGGCTCGACGAAGCCGGTCGTGATCCGGACGTCCGCCTCGACCCAGTGCCGGTTCAGCCACACCGGCACACCGTCACCGTACGTGCCACGCCAAACCAGTGATGTTTGGTCCCGAGCATCGTGGTTGACGATCGTCATGGTGTCGACGAGATCATCGCCCAACATGGCCCGCAATTCGGTGCCGGTGTTGCCGCGATGCGTGCCGGTCGCGACGAGCAGCGTGACATCGGCCCGGGTGGCGATCCCGTCGAGTTCCGCCAGCAACGCGCGGACCATCTGCTCGCGGGGCTGCGGCCGCGTCGCATCGCACAGCGAGACCGCGATGCGTTGACCCGACCGCACGCGATCCCGCAGCGGCGGACCGGCGACCGGCTTCGCCAAAGCGGTACGGAGCACGTCACCCGGATCGGTGGCCGCCGGATGATGCGCCGGCGCCACGACCGTCGTTCGATCGGCCGGCAGCCGTACGGGCAGCCAACCGCGACCGTACGCGAGGGGCACCTCAACGGTCGTCGGCTCAGCCATGAAGACCTCCGTCCAGCTCGGCCCAGGCCGACTCGGGGATGCCGGCCGCGAATCGCTCCAGCGTCGAGGCGACCTGCTCGGCCGTACGCATCCCGCAGACCACCGACGCCACCGCCGGATGCCGCAGCGGAAACTGCAATGCCGCCGCCGGCAGCGTGATCCCGTGGCGGCGGCATATGTCGGCGAGCCCCCGCGCCCGGGCCAGAATGTCGGGCGAGGCCGGGCCATAGTCGAAATACGCTCCGTCGGCCGGCTCGTCGACGGCGAGCAGACCGGAGTTGAACGGCGCGGCCGCGACGACCGCTACGCCGGAGCGCGCGCACTCGTCGAGCAGACGCTGGCCGGTGCGATCCAACAACGTCCACCGGCCGGCCAGCATCACGACATCGAGGTCGGTCTCCTCCACCATGCGCAACGGTGCCTGCCACTGGTTCATCCCGACGCCGATCGCGCCGACGCGTGCCCTCGTCCCGCATCCGGATCAGCTCCGGGATGGCTTCGGTGATGGCCTCGTCCACGTACGCATCGGGATCGTGGACGTACGCGATGTCCACGCGGTCGACGCCGAGCCGCTCGAGACTCGACTCCAGCGAGCGCCGGACCCCGGACGCGCTGAAGTCGAAACGTCGCCGGAGCGTGTCCACGACGTCGAACCCGCCGGCCGCCAGATCCGAGCCGGTCGGGTTCGGATTCGGTTCGAGCAGCCGACCGACCTTCGTCGACAGGACGTACGCGTCGCGGGGCCGGTCGGCCAGCGCCGCACCGAGACGGGACTCGGACAGTCCGAGTCCGTAGTGCGGCGCCGTGTCGTAGTAGCGCACCCCACCGGCCCACGCGGCATCGACCGCAGCGCGGGCGTCGTCGTCGCTCGTCGCGCGGTAGAGGTTGCCGAGCGATCCCCCGCCGAAGCCGAGCCCGGTCAGCGCGATGCCGCGGACCTTGCGAGTGTTCACGGCCCGGTCCCGTTCGGGCCGACGGCGTCGTCAACCCTCGCCAAGCGATACCAGTGGGCCGCCGTGCCACCCCGCACGGACTCCCGTTCGGCCGGGCGCAACCGGTCCAGCGCCGGCGCCAACGTCGTCATGACCGAACCGTAGTCGGCCGCCAACAGGCACACCGGCCAGTCCGAGCCGGCCATCGTACGGTCCGGTCCAAACGCCGCGAGTACGTGCTCGATCACCGGGTCGAGCTGTCCCTGCGTCCAGTTGGCCCAGTCGGCCTCGGTCACCAGACCGGACAGTTTGACCGCCACGCGCGGGCAACTCGCCAGCGCCTCGATGTCGCGTCGCCACCGGCCGAGGTCACCCGACCGGACGGGCGGCTTGCCGGCGTGGTCGAGGACGAACCGGAGGCCGGCAACGGCTTCGACCGTCTCGCCGACGAGCGGAAGCTGGTCGCTGGACACGACGACGTCGTAGACCAGGCCGGCCTCGGCGATCGCGGCCAGGCCGTCGCGTACGTCGGACCGCCCCAGCCACCGCGGATCCGGCTCGATCTGGAGCTGATGTCGCACCCCGACGAGTCGATCGCCGCCGGGCGCGGAGCCCAGCGACGCAAGCTGCTTGTCCACGTCGGAGGCGGTGAGATCGACCCAACCGATCACGCCGGCCAGGCGCGGCTCGGTCGCGGCGATCGCCAGCAGGTCGATCGTCTCGTCGATGGTGTCGCCCGCCTGGACCACGATCGCGGCGTCCACGCCGTTGGCGGCCAGGACGTCGCGAAGGTCGTCGATAGTGAACGAACGGCGCAACGGCGGCAGGTCGTCGGTCCACGGCTGCGGACGCACGCGCAGGTCCCACAGGTGCACATGGGCGTCAATGACCGCCGGACCCGTTACCGACGCCGTCATGACCGGGGACGGAGCCGCAATCCCGCCATACCGCCGTCCACGGCGATCTCCGCTCCAGTGGTCGAACCGGCCAGCGGTGAAGCGAGATACACGACGGCGTGGGCGATCTCGGCCGCGGACACCAGGCGCCCGTGCGGTTGCCGCGCCGCAAGCGCGGCCCGCTCGGCGGCCGGATCCGGCGCGCTGTCGAGCAGGCGGCCGACCCACGGCGTGTCGGCCGTGCCGGGGTTCACGGCGTTGACCCGGATGCCGTCGGCCATGCCGTCGGCGGCCATCGCCCGGGTGAGCGATAGCACCGCACCCTTGCTGGCCGAGTAGATCGCCCGCTGCGGTAGACCCGCGGTCGCCGCGATCGACGCCGTGTTCACCACGGCCGCGCGATCGGACTGCCGAAGATGGGGCCACGCGGCCCGCGACACCCGTGCCGTACCGATCACGTTCACGTCGAGAACGCGGTGCCATTCGTCGTCGGTAGCCGTCTCCACGGTGCCCTGCGCCCCGATGCCGGCGTTGTTCGCCAACACATCGAGGCCGCCGAGCCGGTCGACGGCCGCCGCGACGGCGCGACGGACGGCGTCGTCGTCGGAGATGTCGGCGCACACATAGCCGGCATCCGCGGGGAGGTCGGCCGGCGGCTCGGCCGCCCGATCGAGGACGACCAGCGATGCGCCCTCGGCGACGAACGCGTGCACGATGGCGAGACCGATGCCGGACGCGCCACCGGTCACGATTGCCCTGATGCCGTCGAGTTGTCCCACGTCACGCCTGACCGAGTTGCTGGCGCTGCCGCCCGAGGCCAGCGATTTCTAATTCGACGACGTCGCCGGCTCGCAGGAACGCACCATCGGCGCGGCCCATTGCCACCCCGGCCGGCGTTCCGGTGTTGATCACATCACCCGGTCGCAGCACCATGAACTGGCTCAGATACCACACGAGGTGATCGACGCCGAAGATCATGTTCTTGCTATTGCCATCTTGCCGAAGCTCGCCATTGACCCACAGGCGCATCGCGAGATCCTGCGGATCGGGCACTTCTTCGGCGGTGCTGATCCACGGACCGAAGGGGTTGAACGTCTCACAGTTCTTGCCCTTGTCCCATTGCCCGCCGCGCTCGATCTGGAACTCGCGCTCCGACACGTCGTTGCTGATCGCATAACCGGCGATCCGCGATCTCGCGGCCGCTGGCGAATCCAGATAGCGCGCTTCGGTGCCGATGACGACCGCGAGTTCGACCTCATAGTCGGTCTTGACCGATGCCCTCGGCACCAGCACCTCGTCATCCGGACCAATCACGGTGTCCGGTGTCTTGAGGAAGAGTATCGGCTCCGCCGGCGGCGTCGCGCCGGTCTCGGCGGCGTGGTCGACATAGTTCAGGCCGATGCAGACGATCTTCCCGATGCGGGCCAACGGCGGCCCGAAGCGCTCGAACGGACCCATCGCCGGCAGGTCTCCGGCGGCAAGCGCCGCGGCCGCCCGGTCAAGGCCGTCCGCCAGGAACAGCGGGTCGATGTCCGTCGTGATCGGGCGCAGATCGAACCATTCGTCGCCGTCGCTCACCGCTGGAATTTCGGCGCCAGCCGCGCCGATCCGCGCCAATCGCATCTGTTGCGTTCCTTTCCCAAGTGCCTATCGAGGGTGCGCCGTTTAGCGGTACGCATGTCGTTCGTACCAGGCCGGCCGGGCCGGGTGTCAACTGGCGGTCGGGTCGTCCCATGGCGTGCGAAACGACGGCGGCCGGACTCGCGTGCGCAGCGCGAGTGTCGCGGTGACCTGTGTTCCCGGCGGCAGTTCGACGTCGAGCCACGGCGCTTCGACATCGGCGCCGCGCTCGCCGACGACGACATCGTGGCTCAGGTATTCGGTGTCGCGGCCGGTCCAGCCCGCTTCGGCCGAGGTGAATCGCACCCGGGCGATGTCGTGCTCGGCGAATGCGCCGGCCTGGATGACCAACCGGCGGGTATGCGTGCCGGACAGGTTGACCAGCGTCACGACCGTCCCGGCCGGATCGATGTCGCTGACGAGCGCGGCCACGTCCTCGGGCAGGCCGGGGCGGCGCCGGTCCGCGTCGTAGTAGCGGACCCGGGCCTGGGCCGCGCCGCCGTTGTAAACGACCTGCGGACCGCCCCAGGTGAGCTGTACGAGTGCCTCGGTCACCACGGGGTTCAGGTTCTGCCACAGGTGGATCGCCGGTTCGGCCACGACGTCGTCGCCATGCTGTTCCATCAACGCAAGCCGGCGGCGCGCCTGTTCATGAGCAGCACCGAGGATGCGAGCCGGGTAGTCCGGGTTGTCGCCGCGAAGGTAGGCGTACCACGGCTCCTCGTGGCCGGCCTCCTCCTTGTCGCGAAACGCCCGGACGGCCGTCCAGTCGTGGCCGCTCGCGGCGCGCAGGCGATCCAGCCGCGCCCGGTCATCGGCGGCGGACGTGTGATGCCACAGTGCGGCCGGCACCGAGGTCTGCACCGGATTCCAGTCGAACCAACCCTTGTCGCTGTGCCGATTCGGGATCAGCAACGTCTCGTCGTCGACGGCCGGACCGAGGTGGGCATTCCACCGTTCCTTGATGCTCGAGTCGCTGTCCGAGAACCGGCCGCGTCGACCGTGGCCCACGACGATATCGAGCACCTGACGGGGCAGGTCGAGGTAGGAGTCGTCGGTGTTGGCGAGCGCGGCGGCCATCGCGCCGACCAGCACCGCTTGGGCGACGCTGTACATGCCGTGCGGCCAGCTCCAGCCGTAGTGGCCGCCGTACCAGCGGCCGTCGAGCTGGCTGCCGACCGTGCCGTCGAGGCCGACGTTGTCCGGCACGAGGCCACCGTTGTCCTCGGCGCGCTTCTGCCACGCCCCGACGTACGTGGCCAACCAGTCGGCGTACCGCTGGTCGCCGCTGGCCAGAAACGCGTTGAGAACGAGGCCGCCGACGCTGAGATTGGCGACCACGTCGCCCCGACCGAGCCGCCGCTTCATCTCGGCACCGAGGCGCGGATCGTCGTCGAGCAAGCTATCGGCGGACGCCTCGCCGGCCTGACCCGCCGATTCGCCGGCCGGCAACCAATCCAGCGGGAAGCCGTAGCGAGCGGCCTCGGCGGCGGTCCACGGATAGGCCGACGTGTTCGACACGCCGTCGCGCGGCCCGCCACTGCCGTTGTGCGGCGCGGTGATGATCCGCCGGCCCGGGTCGTAGTTGCCATGGGCCGGATCCACGTAAAGATCCGCGAAACGCAACGCGCGCTCGCGCCACGTACGCGGATCGGCCATCGTCAGGAAGTAGAAGAACAGCATGCTCTCGCCCTGGTGGAACCAGTCGTAGCCGATCTCGAACTCGTCGCGATAGATGCCAAGATCAGCGAGTTGGGCGACGACGCCGTGCCAATGCTTCGCGCTGGCGGCGAGCAGATCGTCGGCGCCACCGAGCAGATACAGCTGCGGCCAGTTGAAGAACGCTTCCAGGAAGTCGTCGCCGCCGTCGCGGGTCGACAGCCGATCGTCGTAGCGCAGCGATCCGTCCGGACGAGTGTAGAGCTCGGCGAACCGCCGCCAGCCCTCGTCGAGGAGCCGGAACAGCGATCGTTCCGCCAGTGCCCAGTACGGCGGGGCGAGCGACGGTACGGTGGCGACGATGCGCGGCCGAGACGAGCCGGACGGCGTACGCGACGCGTCGGCGGTCATGACGTGCTCCTCGGAATTCTGTCGTTCGTGGCCGCTGGCCGCACTGCCGGGCGGTTGGTCGCACATCGGGTCGGTCGAACCCGTCACTCCTTCGTCCCGCCCGCGGTCAGGCCGGCCACCAGGAAGCGTTGGGCCAGAAGGAAAATCACCAGTACCGGTGCGACCGACAGCAACGTCGCGAGCACGAGTTCGGGCGGCGACACGGCGGCGTTGGCTCCGACGACCGGGTTGAACGTCGGCGTCGACGCGAGCATCTGGGTGAGCCCCACCTGCATCGGATATTGGTTACTGCCGGGCAACATCACGTACGGCAGGAAGAAGTTGTTCCAGTTGGTCACGAAGTTGAAGAAGCCGACCAGCGCGACCACCGGTGCGGCCAGCGGAAGGGCGATCGACCAGAATGCGCGGAATTCACCGCAGCCGTCGATGCGCGCCGCGGCCAACAGATCCCCGGACACGGCCGTGGAGAAGTAGATGTACGTGAGGTAGACGCCGAACGGGAAGAACGAGTAGGGCAGCACGACGGACAGCGGCGTGTTGACCAGATGCGCGTAATTGATTTCCAGGAACGTCGGCAGCACCAGGGACGCCGTCGGCATCAGCATCACCACGAGCGTGGTGATGAGCAGGAATCGCCGGCCCTTGAAGTCCATCTTCGCCAGGGCGTAACCGGCGGGGATGCTCACCACGAGCGTGATGACGAGCGCCAGCACGGAGTAGAGCACCGAGTTGGCCAGCCACCGTTTGACCGCGCCGTCCTGGAACGACATGAGGTGAGCCCAGTTGTGCCCCAGATCGGCGAACGACCCGAACGAGTACGGGTTCTGGTCGACGAGCGACGTGCTGTTCTTCGTCGATGCCAACAGCAGCCACAACATCGGGATGAGGAAGAACAAGACGAACGCGGCCAGCAGCACGAAAACGGCGGTCCGGGTGGCGACACCGCGGGCGATGCGGGCGCGGCCCGAGCGGCGGCCGGCATCGCCGCGACCGGGCGCCGCGGTCGCGACCGATTCGACTGGGCCGCCGGTGGAACCGTTGCCGGCGGCGGAGGACTGACGTCCGGTGACGGGATTGACGGTTGTCACGACACCTCCTCAGTCCGTCTCGAAGAGTCGACCGCGGGCGACGAAGACGCCCGCGCACAGCAGGGCGACGATCAGCAGGTCGATGGAGATGGCGGCCGAACCGTTGAAGTCCGTCTGGGTGAACGCGTACTGGTAGGCCAGCTGGTTGACCGAGTAGTCATTGCTCACCAGCCCGAAGCTCGCCTGCGACACCAACTCCGGCTCGACGAAGAGTTGCGTGCCCGCGGCCAGCGACAGGATCAGCATGTACGTGATCCACTTGCGGATCAGCGGAAGCTCGATGTGCCAGGCCGTACGGACCGGACCGGCGCCATCGACGCGCGCGGCCTCGACGACATCGTTGGAGATGGTGTTGAGCGCGCCGTAGAGCACCAGGATCCAGCCGCCGGCGCCGGTCCAGAACGCGATGATGGCGAACACGACCGGCAGGTGGCCCGGCGTGATGACGTCGGCGAAGTGCCGGTCGCCGGTCCAGCGCAGGATCAGCGCGACCGGGCTCACGGTCGGGTCCAGGAGGAACAGCCACAGCAGCACGCTGGACGCGCCGGCCAGGGCACCCGGAATGTAGTACGCGAAACGGATGAACGTACGGGTTCGCTTCGACGCCACCCGGTGTACGACGACCGCGAGCAGGACCACGAGCACGGTGAGACTGACGAGCCAGAAGACCAGATACAGCGCGACATGCTCGATCGCCGGCACGAAGCGGTAGTCCCGGGCCGTGTGCGTGAAGTTCGCCAGCCCGGCGAATTTGCCCGACGCGTTGGTGACGGCCAGGTAGATCGAGTACGCCACCGGGATCACGCCGAACAGGGCCAGCAGCACGACATATCCGGAGACGAACACGTGACCCGGCCGGAGCCGCCAGGAGCCGGTGGTCGACCGGCTCCTGGCGGCGGCGCCGGGTGGCGTCGCGCGCTCCGGGTTCGCGAGGGTTGTCACTGTGCGGAGACCGTGTAACCGAGAACCTTCGCTTCGTTCTCGATCTCCGTCTGCCACGCCGGCAGGAGCGACTCAATGGTCTTGCCCTGCGTCATGCCGGCCTGGACGACCTTGGCCCAGATCGCTTCCTGGCTGAATGCGGCCGAGCCCCAGCCCGACCAGACCTGGCTCGCGGCCGCCTGGATCGGTGCCCCGATGTCGTTGGCCCAGTAGCCGCTGGCCTGCTGGGTCGCGAGCCACTTGGTCGCCGCGGCGGTGAACGCTGGGAAGCCGGGCGCAAGGTCAGCCTGGTAGGCGTCGCTCGTAGCGACCCAGGTGGCAAAGTCCTCCGCCGCCTTGAGGTTCTTGCTGTGCGAGGAGATCCACCACGCGCCACCGCCGACATCACCGGTCACCGGCGGGTTCTGACCCTGCCACGAGAGCGCCGGCGCGACGGCGATCTGGCCCTTCGGCGTCTTGATCGTGCCCTGGAACACCGCGCCGCCGTACCACGCCGGCCCGGGCATCATGAGCACCTTGCTGCCTTGCGCCTTCACGAACTCCGAACCGAACAGCGACAGCGTCGACATCGTCTTGTTCGCGATGAGGCTGTCCAGCATCTTCGCGGCCTTCACGCAATTCGGGTCGGAGGTGTTGACGGTGATGGACTTGGCACTGGTGACCTGGTTGGCCGGGCACTCGGCGCCCCACATGTAGATCTCCGGTGCCCACGCGTCGCCGGCAGTCCCGACGATGTAGCCGGGGTGCTGCGTGGCGACCTGGTCGGCGAGTTGCTCGTACTGCTCCCAGGTCGTCGGGACCGTGTAGCCCCACTGATCCATCAGCTTTTTGTTGTACCAGAGCACATTCTGCGCGAGGTCGTTGCGCAGGCAGTAAGTCACGTTGTTGACGGTGCAGACGTCGAGTGAGCCCTTGGCGAACCCGTTCAGCGTGTCGGTCGGGACGAGTCCCTTGTTGACCGGCGCGAGGTCGCCCGAACCTTCCAGCGATCCCCACGACGCCGCGTTGTCGTCCGCGGTGAACACGACGTCCGGCCAGCCGGAGTTCGCGCGGTCGTACAGCTGGAACTTGGTCTTGAAGGAGTTCGAGCCGTTGGCGTCGCCGTCGTAGCTCACGATGTTGATCTTCTTGTCCGGGAACGCCTTCTGGTACGCCTGGGCGGCCGGCAGGCGCGTCGAGTCCACCCACACCGTGATCGGCGCCGACGTGTCCTGAGCCGCGGTCTTGAATCCGTACGGGCTGCCCGCGTCGGCGACGTTGCTCTTCGCGCCGATGGACTGCCCGCCGCCGCAAGCGGCCATCGCGAGCGCGCCGACGGCCACCACCGCAAGCGCGAGGCTGCGGCCCATGCGCCGGCCCATGCGCCGGCTCGGCCGGCCCACACCACCTTGGTTCATCCTGCGTCCTTCGTCTCGGGGGTACGCCACAAGCATTTTCGATCTTGATTCTGTTGTCTCTGCGTTTCTCGATCTTGGTGTTCTTGATCCACGTCATGATGTCTATGTCGTCGACCCCGGCCCGGAACGCGGCTCTAGCTGGGCTTATGGTCGTCGCACGGTTTCGCTTCGCCGATCTCGGACCGATTCGTCACCGGTCGAGCGCTCCGCAAGCCGCGCTCCCGGCGAGTGATGTTTCGACCGCGAGGCCGGCAGGTTGCCGAATGAGATAGATGACATCACACATATGATGTCTTAGCAATGGGCTATCCTTCCGATTCGGTAACGTCAGCACACGCGGGACGATAGGACCGTTCGCGGGCGAGAGGAGCGAGGCTGTGACGCACTCGACGGATGGCTCCTCGTCCGTGCTCGACTGGCGCGACGAGCCGGTCCACCGTGAGACGCCCGCGGGTCAGGGGGGTCAGGCGGCTCAGGCGGGTCAGCCGGGCCAGAGCGCCGACGGCCGCCCCGAATGGGCCGAGAGCGCGCCTCGACGTCGCCGGGGCGACCGACTCGGAACGGTCGTGGTCGCCGAGTTGGTCGACGACATCGTGAGCGGCCGTCTCGCGGTCGGTCGGACCCTGCCGACCGAGGCGGATCTCGGCGACCGGTTCGGAGTCAGCCGCACGGTCGTGCGGGAGTCGGTGAAACTGTTGCAGGACAAGGGCCTCGTCCTGATCAAGCACGGCGTCGGAACCGTCGTCTGCTCGGCCCGATCGTGGGACATGATCGACGACATCGTGCTCGCGGCGCTCGTCCGCAACGACGAGACGTTGACGATCCTCGACGAGTTGGTGTCCGTACGCGCCGCTCTCGAGCGGGACATGGCCGGCGGCGCCGCGACCCACAACACCACGGCGAACGTCACCGCGATCCACGAAGCGCTGCGGTCGATGGAGCGCGCGATGGACGACGTCGGCGGATTCGCGATCGCCGATGTGGCCTTCCACGACATGGTCATGCAGGCTTCCGGCAACCGCCTGGGTCGCGCGATCGTGACCAGCATCCACGACAAGGCGCGCACGACCGGGCGCTACCACGGCGCGATATCGGCGGCGTATACCGCGCTGACCATCGACGAGCACCGGCGCATCCTCGCCGCGATCGAGAGCGGCGACGCCGGCGCCGCGGCCGAGGCGATGCACGCGCACATCGTCGGCTCGTGGTCCCGTCGCCGTCCGTCGACCGATAGGTCACCGGCCTGACCCGACGGTACGGGTCGGACGACGCCCCGAGGACCGGCGGACGATCCGAGGCGGAGCCCACACGGGTCGGGGGCATCGACACGGACCGGTCGCTGGGGCGGGATCATGAGGGTATGCCGGAAACCGTACGCAGCACGGGCCTGGCCCGGGTGTCCCGTGGCATCGGCGGGCTCACGGACGACGTCCTCACGCTGGCGCCGCGTACGCGTTCGATCCGCGCCTACCTCCGCGATGGCATCGATCAACTCGCCGGTGCCGATCCCGGGCAGACCCAGCTCCGGCTCGCCCTGCAGGCGGTGCTCGGAATCGGCGCCGGAGTGGGCCTCGCCTACGCCTTCGTCCGTCTGACCGGCGCGCTGCAGCTGCCGCCGGACGCCGGTCCATCGGCCGTCGTCCAGACCGGCGACCACGCCTTGCTAATCGTCGCGATGCTGATCTCGGCGATGGTCGCGATGATGGCCGGCTTCGTCGTCAGCGACACGACGCCGCGCGGGCAGATCCTGTCGACGCTCATCCTCCCGATACCGATGCTCGGCGCGATGACGATCGGCATTGCGCTCGGGCCCTACCGCATCGCGTCGCTCGCGTGGCTGGTCGTGCTGCTGGCGGCCGCCGTCTACGTGCGCCGTTTCGGCCCACGGGGCTTCGCGGTCGGCCTGGTCATGTTCAACGGTGGCTTCCTCGGCTTCTTCCTGCATGCCGAGATCGGTCTGCGCGATGTCGGCTGGCTCGCCGCCCTGCTCGGCCTCGGCGTGGTCGCGTCCCTCGCCGTACGGTTCACGCTGTTCCGTACCGATCTCCTGCGTACATTGGCCGGCATGCGCCGCTCCTGGGAGGGGCGGGCGAATCACACACTCGTGCTGAGCGTCGCCGTCCTGGAAGCGTCGGACAACGACGAACGGCAGCGTGCGTCGCAACGGCTCCGGCGGCAGCTCACCCGGCTGAACGAGTCGACGCTGATGGTCGACGCCCAACTGGTGGAGTCGGTCCCGGACTCGGCCGACATCGAAGCACAGCGACTGTTCGACGCCGATCTCGCGCTGTCGAACATCGCACGCTTCGCCGATGCGCTCGCCGGACGCTGCACCGATCCCGCAGTGCGAGCGGACGCCGTGACGTGTATCGAGGCGGCGTTGCGCGGTGACGAACACGCGGTCGACGAGCTGGCGTCGAACCTGCATCGGGCCGCCTGCGACGACGAACGCGTCACGGTCGTCGCCCATCGCCTGGCCGACTCCGCACGGAACTACCTCGCGGCTCGCCGGCAGCTCCGCACCGCGATCGCCGAACGCGCCGAGACCAGTACGGACAGCCCCGCGTCGAGGCCGGCCGAGCCCGCCGAGCCCGACAACCCGGAGCCCGAGGACACAGAGCCCGAGGACACAGAACCCGACGACACAGAGCCCGAAGACACAGAACCCCGCAACGCCAAGTCCGACGGCGCAGAACCCGACGACGCGGAGCCGGCGCGCTTCACCCCGGCGGTCACGTTGAACGCGGGCTGGCTGCCCGGCTCCGTACCCGTCAGCACCGAGGCCTCCACCACGCCGGGGCGGGGCGGTCCGTTGGATCGCGCAACGATGCCGCCGTACGTCCGAGCCTCGATCCAGGTCGCCGTCGCGGCAGCCATCGCTATCGTGGTCGGCGATCTCGTCTCCAGCCAGCGGCTCTATTGGGCGGTGCTGGCGACGTTCCTCGCGTTCATGGCCACGACGAACTCCGGCGAGCAGGTGCGCAAGGCTCTGTTCCGGGTCGCCGGCACCGCGATCGGGATCGTGATCGGCGACGTCGCGGTCCACCTGACCGGCGGGCACGTCTGGTCGTCGCTGCTGATCGTGCTGGTCGCGCTGTTCTTCGGCATCTACCTGATCCGCGTCAACTACACCTTCATGGCCATCGGCATCACGGTCACGTTGTCACAGCTCTATGCCCAGCTCGGCGAGTTCAGCTGGCATCTGTTGGTGCTGCGGTTGGTTGAGACGGCGATCGGTGTCGGCGCGGTGATCGTCACCGTCCTGCTCGTGGTGCCGCTCCGTCCACAACGGGTCCTCACGACCGGCGTGCTTCTGTGGTTCCGGTCGTTGTCGAGCTTGGTCGACGGCGGCTTGGACCGGATGCTCGGTGGTCGCGACGAGTCGCTGCGCGCGGACGTACGCGCGGTCGACGCCTCGTACGCCGCGCTCGAATCGGTCGCGATGCCGTTGCGCCGCGCCACGTACGGTCGCAACTCGGCCCAACTGACCGAGATCCGGTCGGTGAGCTCGGCGGCACGGAACTACGCACGTTCGTTCGCCGTCGGCGTCGAGTCCGCCGAGATCCCGCCAAGCCCGCGGCTTGACGCGGCGGCCGCCCAGCTCCGCGACTCGATGGCGAGCATCGAGGGCCGGATCGAAACCGGTCAGCACGCGACATACACCCGGTCCGGCGCGTTGTTAGAACTGGCGGCGCGCGAAACGGACGCCGACAACATCCTCGCGCAGCGGACGTTGCGCGATCTGACCCTGCTCGACGGCGCGCTTGCTCGCCTTGCCCACGCACTCCAGATGTCCGTTGTCGATTACGACACCACGCCGTCGTCGGATGACGACCTGCGACCAGCCGCGGAGTCGCAGCGGGCCGGCTAGACGCCCATCCGAGCGGCACACTCTCCTCACGCCGCCACCTCGTAGGTCGCGATGACGACGCCGGTCGTCGTCGTCACGGAGTCAGCGAGCCGCAGTTCCTCGGGCGTCGTACCGTCCGGGAACAGCCGCCTCCCCCTCCCCAGCACGAGCGGGTAGATGAGCAGCACGTACGTGTCGATCAAGCGGCGGCGCCGCAGCGACTGGATGAGGTCCCCGCTGCCCAGGATGGCGAGGTCGCCGCTCAGATGCTCCTTGAGCTCGCTCACCGCGTCCGCTGCGTCGCCCTTGAGAAGTGTGGAGTTCTGCCACGGCAACGGTTCGCGCAAGGTACGGGACGCCACGTATTTCCGCGTGTTGTCGAGCACTTCGGTGAACGGGTTGTCCGTGCGATTCGGCCAGACCCGGAAGAAGTCCTCGTACGTGCGGCGGCCCAACAGCAGCGACCCGGGCCTCGCCATCCCCTCGCCCATCTTGCGACCCATCACGGCGTCGTTGTAGGGACCCGCCCAGCCGCCTCGGTCGAAGCCATCGCGGGTGTCCTCGTCCGGGCGGCCGGGACCCTGCATGACGCCGTCGAGTGTGACGCTGTTGGTTACCACGATCTTGCCCATGTCCGGTGTTCCTTTCGGGCGGTGGCCGGCCCGTTGCCGGTCTCTCCCGCTACACGAACGGGCACCGGTCACATCGACACCGGGAGCCGAAAGATCCCCGCCCCCGAAACGGTGGCTAGATCTCGGACGACGGCCCCACGATGTCGTCGATCAGGCCGTACTCGCGGGCGTCGGGAGCCGTGAGAATGCGCCCGGCGGACAGATCGTCTTCGATGCGGCTGCGGGTTTGCCCGGTGACCTCGGCGAGCGCGATGATCAATTCCTCCAGCTCGCGCAGATGCTCGCCGGCCGCGCCGGCGACCTTCTCGGCCGTGCCCGACGCGATCGCCGCTTGCGGCTCGACGAGGCGGATCCGTGCGTGCGGAAAGGCGAGCCGCCGCCGCGCCGCCGCGAGCACCGCCAAGGCGGCGCCGCCGGCCTGCGACGGGATGACCACGTCGACCGGGGCGCGCATGGACGTCACGGCATCGACAACGGCGAACGCCGCGCTCAACTCCCCTTCGACCGCGGTGAGATGCAGTTGGATCGGGTCGACGCCGATCGCGTCCAAGGTCATCAGCGCCGCGGCCGCGTTGCTGGCCGCGGCCGGATCGAGCCGGCCGCCGAGCATCACGATCCGGCGGTCGAACAGCCGTTCCTGCAGCCACGACGGCACTCCATCGCCAGCCGAACGGCCGCCCGGTTCGCGCTCCGGATCGACCGGATGGTACGGAAATCGCGCGGTCAGGTCGACGCGAAGTCGATCACCGTGCGGGCTGTCGTCACGCGGCCATGCCGTCATCTACCCACGATATCGGCGATTGGCGGCCGAGGATCGATCGCGCCACTTCGCTGTGCGTGAAACGCCGTTATCCGACGAAGGTCGCGTAGAGCAAGTAGACATTCAGGGCCACAATGGTTGACACGATGCAGGTCGCGACGACCGTGGTGATCGGCCGGTTGACGAACGTTCCCATCACGTCCGGCCGACGGGTGAGCATGACGAGCGGGATCAGCGCGAACGGAATGCCGAACGACAGCACGACCTGGGACAGCACCAGGCTGTCGGTGGCCGGCAGCCCGAGGCCGAGCACGATGAGCGCCGGCATCATGGTGATGCCGCGGCGCACCATCAACGGGATGTGGCGGCGCAGGAAGCCCTGCATGATCACCTGGCCGGCGTAGGTGCCGACGCTCGACGATGCGAGTCCGGAGGCGAGGAGCGCGACGCCGAAGGCGAGGGCCGCTCCCCCGCCCACGAGCTGGCCGAGCCCGGCGTGCGCCGCCTCGATCGAGTCCACGCTCGATCGGCCGCTGCGATTGAACAACGACGCCGCGACGATCAGCATGACGAGGTTGGTGACTCCGGCGATACCGAGCCCCACGGTGACGTCGACACGCTGGAAGCGCAGCAGCTCGCGGCGCTCGCTGTCGTCCCGGCACGACACCCGCGACTTGGTCAATGCGGAGTGCAGGTAGACCACGTGCGGCATGACGGTGGCACCGATGATCCCGGCCGCCAGTAGCACTCCGTCACGGCCACTGAACGTCGGCACCAGGCCGCCGGCGATGCCACTCGGACTGGCGCCGACCGCGAAGAGGTCGTACGCGAAGCCGAGCAGGACGATGCCGAGCAGCGCGCAGATGGCCAGCTCGAATCGTCGATATCCGCGCTGTTGCAGGATCAGGATCCCGAACGCGACCACGGCCGTGATCAAGCCAGCCGGAAACAATGGCACGTGGAAGAGGAGATTGAGCCCGATCGCCGCGCCGACGAACTCGGCCAGGTCGGTCGCCATGGCGATCAGCTCAGCCTGGACCCAGAGCCCCATCGACACCGGTCGGCCGAAGTGCTCGCGACACAGCTCGGGTAAATCCTGACCGGTCGCCACGCCAGCCTTCGCGGACAGATATTGCACGACCATGGCCATCAGGTTCGCCATCACGATGACCCAGATCAGCGCGTACCCGAATCGGGCACCCGCGGAGAAGTTGGTGGCGAAGTTGCCCGGATCCACATAGGCGACGGCGGCCACGAACGCGGGGCCGAGCAGCGCGACAATGCCACGCAGCCGGCCCCGGGCTCGGAGTACGTGCAACTCCGCTGTCGCCGTGGACTTCGTCGCCGGCCGCAGCTCCCGATCTCCGGCGATGACGTCCACGTCTCAGCCCACCGACGGTCCGAGGCCGAGTGACTGCGGCGTACTGGAATCCGGTGATGGTTGATGTAGACCCTCGTCGAGCGGACCGAACTCGGTCATCAGGGCGGCGCTGCCGCCCCATGGCGTCTGCTCCTCGGCGATCAGCGTGTTCGTCGTCAGCAGCAGACCGGCGACCGACGCGCCATTCTGCAGCGCCGACCGAGCCACTCGCAGCGGATCCACGATGCCCATCTCGATCATGTCGCCGTAGCTTCCGCGCAACGCGTCGAAGCCGTCGTCCTGACCCATCTGCATGAGCTTGTTGACGACCTCGCTGCCGGAGTGGCCGGCGTTCGTGGCGATGAGGTACGCCGGTTCGGTGAGCGACCGCCGCACGATGTCGACGCCGGTCTTGTAGTCGTCGATGACGTCCAGATCGTCCAGTGCCACGCTCGCGTGCAGGAGAGCCGCACCACCACCGGCGACGATCCCCTCGGCCATCGCCGCCCGCGTCGCCGACAGGGCGTCCTCGACGCGGTGTTGCAACTCCTTCAGCTCCGCGTTGGTCGGTGCGCCGACCCGGATGACGGCGACCTTGCCGGACAGCGCGCCGATCCGCTCGGTCAGCACGTCCTCGTCGATGCCGAATTGCGCCCTCCCCAGTTCGGCGCGAAGCTGCGACAACCGGAACTCGATGTCGTCCATCGAGCCGCCGCCGCCGACGATGACCGTACGGTCGGCGGTGACCCGGACCTGCGTCGCGCGGCCGAGTTGGCGGAGCGTCATCGTCTCCAACGTGGCGCCGGAGTGCTTGCTGATCACGGAGCCGCCGGTGATCGCCGCGATGTCCTCGAGCTTGTGCAGGCGACGGTCGCCGAAACCGGGAGCGCGTACGGCCACGCACTGGAACGTACGGTTCACGTGGTTGTGGACGATCATGGACAGCGCCGTGCCTTCGACGTTCTCGGCCAGGATCACGAGCGGCCGTGGTTCCCGCATGATCTTGTCCAGCAACGGCATCAGCTGCTGTACGTTGGTGATCTTCTCGCTGCACAGCAGGATGTACGGATCGTCGACGATCGCTTCCAGGCTGGCCGGGTTTGTCACGAGGTACGGCGACAGGTAGCCGTTGTCGAACTCGAAGCCCTCCACGAAGTCCACGCTCATCCCGTGGGCGGCGGACTCCTCGACCGTGACGATCCCGCCGTCGCCGACAGTGTGCAGTGCACGTGCGATCGTCGCGCCGACCACGTCGTCGTCGTTGGCCGAGATCGCCGCGACACGCTTGTAGTCGGCCTCGGTCACCACCGGGTAGGCGACGCGTTGCAGGTGGTCGACGAGCCGGCCGACGGCGACGTCGATGCCGCGCTTGACCAGCACCGGGTTCGCGCCGCCGTCGATCGCCTCCATGCCTTCGCGGATGATCGCCTGCGCAAGGACGGTGGCCGTCGTCGTACCGTCACCGACCACGTCGTTCGTCTTGATTGCGGCTTCCTTGACCAGTTGCGCGCCCATGTTCTCGAACTGATTCTTCAGGTGGATCTCGCGCGCGATCGTCACGCCGTCGTTCGTGACCACCGGCGAACCGGTGATCTTTTCGAGAATGACGTTGCGCCCCTTCGGACCGAGCGTCGACTTGACCGCCTCGGCCAGTTGGTCGACGCCGGCCATCAGCAACGTGCGCGCCTGTGCATTGAAGCGAAGTTCCTTGGCCATCGTTCCTCCTGAAGATTCGAGATGGGGGTGCTTGCGGCTGGGACAGCGCAGCTAGGGAACGAGAATGGCTCGACCGCGGACCCGGCCGGCGTCGAGATCGGTGATGGCTTCGACCGCGGCATCCAGGGGATAGGTCCGGGTGTGCAGCGTGACCTTGCCGCCCTGGGCGAGGACCATCAGCTCAGCCAGCTCGTTGTAGGTCCCGACGATGTTTCCGATGATGTTGCGCTCGGTGGAGATGATGTCGAGCGTCGGAATGTGCAGCGTGCCGCCGTAACCGATGACGTAGTAGGAACCGGCCGGCGCCGTCATGGCGAATCCGTCCATCTCCGCGCCCTCTTCGGCGACGAAGTCGAGCACGACGTCCGCGCCGGCACCGCCGGTCAGGTCCTTGACGGCGTCGATCTGGCCGCCGTCGGCGACCACGGTGTGCGTCGCGCCGAGTTGCTCGGCGAGCTTGAGCGCATCGGGATTGCGGTCGACGACGATGATCTTCGTGGCGGTGAGCGCGGCGAGGCATTGGATGCCGATGTGGCCCAGACCGCCGGCGCCGATCACGACGCACGACGTGCCCGGATAGAGCAGCGGTATCGCCTTGCGCACGGCGTGATAGGCGGTGATGCCGGCGTCGGCGAGCGCGGCGACGTCCTTCGGCTGCGTGCTCGGGTCGAGCTTCACGCACGCCCGCGCCGATGTCAGCAGGTATTCGGCCATTCCACCGTCGCTGTCGAGTCCCGGGAACGAACTGTTGCTGCACTGCATGTCGCGGCCGGCGCGGCAGGCCCGGCACAGGCCACACGTCGGCGTCGGGTGCAGGATCACCGTGTCGCCCGGCGCGACATTGGTCACCGCCGACCCGACCTCGGCCACCCAGCCGGCGTTTTCATGACCAATCGTGTACGGCAGCGTCGGGCTCATCGCCGCGTCCCACTGTCCGTCGATGATGTGCAGATCGGTGCGGCACACCCCGGCCCCGCCGACCTTCACGATGACGTCCAGCGGTCCCTTGATCGTCGGATCGGGGACATCCTCGACCACCGGGTTCTGGTGATATCCGTGCAAGCGGACGGCCTTCATGTCGCCTCCTCGCTTTCGTCTCACTGGTCCATGAACGGTGCCGATCGCGTCGGGCCGTGCTAATCCGCGTCGGCGGGGGCCGAGTCCGCCACGCCACCTGAGCCGGCGCCGGAGCCGGAGCCGGAGCCGACGTATCGATGGGCGAACATGCCCCGGCAGATGCTCGTGTTGGCGTCGATGTTCACGTGGGTCGTGCGCGCTCGACGCAGATGCATCGGAATCGCTCCGGCCCCGATCGGCTCGCCGCTGGCCGGATCGATGAGCAACGCCGCGTCGTCGCCGGCCGGCAGGCCGAGATCGATTCGCCGGCGGCGCAGCCGATCGAGCTCCGGGGACGGCGGCACATCGCCGAGCCCGAGGTCGGCCAGCGTCTCCGGCGTCATACCGTCGGCGACCAACGGCCGGCAGACCAGATGCGTACCGGCCATCACCGCCTTGCGCAGGAAATCGGCCCGCAGTCCTTCGAGATCGCTCTCCGCCTCGCCGGCGAACGCATCGACGAAGCCGGCGCGGGCGGCGACGCCGCCGTTGATCGCATCGGATGCGAAGTGGTCCTCCAGGACGATGTCCGCCCGGGCGACGCCGGGCACGGCACTGACCGCGTCGTACGCGTCGGCAACCATGAGAAACGCGAAGTTCGGCGCGCAGAAGTAGGTCGGTAGCCGCAGGCGCACCGACACGGCACCGCCGTCGGAGACGGTGCACGAGGCCACGAAGCCGAGCGACGTGATCGGCTCGTCCAGCTCCGGGTCGCGCACCGTCTCCAACGCGGCCAGCACCCTCGATCGCTCCGGCGCCGCGAGCCCGGCGTGCGCGGCGACAAGGTCGTCCGTGGCCGTGGAGTCGTCGCGGCGGAGAGTGCTGTCGACCGTCATACCTGTTCGACCAACTGCGCGTCGTCGCGGGCGGCCGGTGTGCCTTGGCCCGCGTCCAGCCGGCATTCGGCCGGGACCTCGATGTCGTAGAGCTTGGCGGCGTTGAGGCCCAGGATCTTCTTCTTCGTCGCGGTGTTCACGCGCGGGTAGTCGGAGAATTCGTCACTGGGATAGTCCCAGTCGACGAAGCCCTCGACCTGCCACTTCGGCTCCCAGATGCCGTAGTCGCTGCCGAATGTCATCTTGTCTTCGCCGACCCAGAACAGCAGCTCGCCCATGACCTTGGCGAAGAACTTCGGCCGGGCGTGCATCAACCCGCCGATCACGACCGACAGACCGGCGTAGACGTTGGGCTCCTGCGTCGCCATGAAGCAGAAGTCCTCGATCCGCGGCAGGCCCACGTGCTCGACGATGAAGTTGAGGTCCGGGAAGTCGGTCGCGGCGTGGTCGACATCCGACACGTCGAACGCGTCCTTGTCCAGCGGCCAGATCGTCGGGCCCTTGTGGACGTGGATGTTCTTGATGCCGAGCTCCTGGCACGCCTCTAGATACTTGTAGGCCGCCGGATCCTTGAGCGTCCAGCCTCGCGAACCGTCCTTCCACTCGGCCGTGTAGAGCTTGACGCCCCGGGAGCCATATCGCTCGACGTTGTGGCGGAGCTCCTTGAGGCCCGCCTCCCCGTCGCGTGGATCCCATCGCGTGTTCGCGATGAACTTGCCCGGGTGCTTCTCGCCAAGTGCGGCGTTGCGCTCCGTGGTGTTGAAGCCCTCCGTGTACCACTCCTTCAGGTACGTCGGCTGGAAGACCGCGACGTCGACGTACCCGTCTTGGAAGACGTCCTTCATGAGGTCGTCTTCCGTGTAGGTCTCGAACTTCTCGAGCGACCAGTGCGTCTCCGGCGGGCCCAGGCTCTGGTAGGCGTGGAAGCACTCGATCCAACCCTTGGCATACTGCTCGGCGCCCTTCACCCAGTTGTCCGGGCCGGCGCTCCAGTAATGCATGTGGCTGTCGACGATGAAGTACTTCTCGCCATCCTTTTCGTACACGTCTGCCTCCTCGCAACCGATCCCGATTAGTTCGACGCCGTCAGATCGAAGTCGATGTATTCCGCCGCGTCCTCGGGATTGGCGAACATGATCGTCCGGTCGTCTTCGTGGATCATGCGGCCGTAGTGCGTCGACATGTTCTCCTCGAACGCCGCGGCATCGAAGAAGCCCGGCTCCTCGCCCAGCGCCTCGGAGATCTCGTCGTAGACCACGTCCATCCGGCGCAGCGCATCGACGCGGATCATCGAGGGCAGCGGCATGACCCGTACGTTCTCCTTGGTCTTCATGACGTCGGCCACGACGACGCCGACCTGGTTGTTCATCAGGGTGAAGCCGCACATGTTCGAGGCCGTGTTGTCGACCTTGAACGGGCTTGCCCCCATCGCATAACTCGTCATTGCGCCAGCTCCTTCGGGTTCTCCAGGCCCAGCTCGGCGAGAATGCCGGTGAACCGGTTCTTGACGCGGTCGAGGCCGTCTTCGAACCGCGGCGGCTTCGAGTCCGGCTGCGACCAGATCGGCTGTAGCGTGCGCGCGGCCGCGATCGAGCGCCCGGTCCAGGTCGCCAGCCAGCCCTGCATGATTTCCTTGTTGTGGGCGGCGAATTCCTTGTCGTTGGTCAGCAGCGCGAACATCGCCTTCGTGTAGCGCAGGTCGCGCTCGGCGAAGTCGTACTCCTCCGCGCCGATCACCGTCGGCGTGACGAAGTCGCCGTTGCCCGGCGCGGCCTGTTGCACGAGATGGCTGCGGAACAGCTCGCCGACCAACGGCTCGAACACGACGTTCGCGGCGAAAATCGCCTCGCACCAGTCGTCGATCCCGGTCAGTTGTTCGGCCGTGGCCCGTACGCCCTGCCAGACCGGGTCGTTGTTCCACGCCTCGAGGTGCGCGGTGCCGTCGAAGCCCTCGATCTCCTCGCTCAGCGTCAGGTTGTAGAGCGCGAGGTCCTGCGCGGCGCGGATGCGGTGCATGCTGTTGACCGAGATCGCGTTGTTGTGCATGTTCGTCGGCGCACGCCGGTTGGCGTTGGCGTACAGGTAGAGGCCGAGGCCGTGATCGACGTGCATCCACGCGCCGACATGCGATTCGACGAAGCGGATCCAATTGCGATTCCACTGCTCGAACGCCTTGGCCACGCGTGCCGCCTCGACGTTCTGAGCGAGCTGGCGGACTACGTTGGAGTTGTAGCGGTAGAGCGAAAGCTCCCATTCCTCGTTCGGGTCGCGGAACTCGTGCCAGCCGTGCGCCGGCCAGTCGTAGCCCTTGCCGCCGGAGCCGGGACTGCGCTTGGGCTCCGGGCGGTCCGACCCCCAGGCCTTGAGCGCGGTCCAGTCGAGCGGGTAGCCGCCGCGGCCGTCGGAGAATCCGTAGAGCCAGCCCTGTGCGAGGTAGTGGCGGGGGTCCGGCTGGACCTCGACCGTCACGTCCTCGTAGTGAGTCTGCTTGCGCTTGGCCGCATGGTAGTAGTTGAACGTCCGGGCGTTCGAGTCCGGGAACTCTCGCGCGCCGGCCTCGGCATCGGTGAAGACCGGCTTCGGTACGCTGCGTTCCTGCGTGGTCGTCATCAGGTCCCTTCTCTCTTGCTAGGTCGGCCCTTGCTAGGCCGGCCCCGGCTAGGGCCGGCGTGCGGCCGGGTCGCTTTGTCGGCGCGTGGCCGGGTCGCGGGTCACGTGCCGGCGTCGCCGGTCGTGGTGAACTTGTCGTAGTAGATGCGTTTCTCTTCGACGCCCAGGCCGCCGAGCACCGGCATCGCCGCCTCGACCATCGGGGGTGGGCCGCAGAGGTAGGCGTGCGCGCCGGCCAATGTGGACTCGTGGCGCTTGACGACATCCGTGACGAGACCGACCTCGCCGTCCCAGGCGTCTTCCTCGGTCGGCTCGGAGAGCGCCGGTACGAACCGGAATCCGGGCAGTACGTCTTCCAGAGCCCGCAATTCCTCGGTGAAGCACAGGTCGCGCCGGCGCCGGGCGCCGTAGTAGTACGTCGCCTTGCGGCGTACGCCACGCTCGGCCATCGTGCGGAGCAGGGACAGGATCGGTGCCATCCCGGCGCCGCCGCCGACGAAGACCAGATCGGCCTCGCTGTCGCGCAGCGTGAACACGCCGAACGGACCTTGGATGTCGAGCCGGTCCCCGACCTCGAGCTCGGTGTCGAGGAAATGCGAGAACAACCCGTCCGGATAGATCTTGATGACGAACTCCAGCTCGCCCGTCTCGCGACTGGACGTGTTCGCCATCGAAAACGAACGGGATTGCTCGGTGCCGGGGACCGTGATGTCCACGTACTGGCCGGGAAAGAACTTGATCTCTGTCGGTTCGACCAGCCGGAGCACCAGCCGGCGCATGTCGTGCGTGACCGCCTCGATCGACGCCACCTCGGCCACCGCCTGCTGGATCGGCAGGCCGGAGCGGATCATCTCCTCGTCGTAGTTGAGCAGCTCGATCCGTACGTCCTCGTAGACGTGCGCCCGGCACAGCAGCGTGTAGCCCTCTTCCTTCTCGTAGTCGGGCAGCGCGAACGTGGAGTAGCGGTCGAGCTCGATGTCGTCACCGTCGAGGACGAACGACTTGCAAGCGGCGCACTGACCTTCCTTGCAGCCGTGCATGAGCATCACGCCCTGCTCGGCCGCGGCGCGCAGGATCGTCTGATCCTCGTCGACCTCGATCTCGATGCCGACCGGTTCGAAAGACACGACGTGCTTGTCTGCCATGGCTCCCCTCGCACCTCACGCAGGTCAACATCGACTAGTGGCGACCGGGCCAATCGCCGGCCGGGCTGGCGGAGAGGCCGCAAGGCCCCTCCCCCAGCGCTCCGATCTGCCGCTACCGGGTGCAGATCAGGCGTTCGCCGGCGCTGGACGGCCGGCTGGGCCGCCCTTGATGTAGTTGGCGTGGAACGCTTCGCGCTCGGCCGGCGTCATCTCGTTGAGCAGGACATTCGGGCTCTGCAACGGACCCATCCGGCGCAGGTGGTCGAGCGTCCACATCTTGCTCGGGTCGAGATCGAGGTGCGGCTGGGCGACGAGCGTCTTGCCGTCGTCGCGTACGAAGCCCATGTCCGACACAACGTCGGCCCAGTTCCAGCCGTGGTAGAGCGTCTCCCACTCGCGGGAACCGATCAGCTGGCCCATGTTCGGCGTCTGGCGGCCCTGGTACGTCGGCCGGAACGCCTCCACGTCCGTCCAGCGGCAGGCCTCGTGGCAGTACGTACGCCACTGACCGTCGACCTCGGCCATCACCATGTCCTCACGGACGAGGCACGGCACCATGCAGACCCAGCAGCGGTGCGGGTACTGGTAGTTGACGTCCTCGGCGACGATCGGGTGGTGCCCGTTCGGCGTGGACAGGCGGTTGTACTCCTCCCACCACTTGCCATATCGGTTGTACCAACCCGGGTACTTGAACTCGAACCACTCGAAGTCCTTGTCGGTCATCGGGTCGATCCGCCAGTAGTTCGCGAGCCAGCCGGTCGCGAAGAACTGGGCCACCTCGTGTACGTACCCCTTGTTCCAGATCTGGTTCCACGCCTCCTCGATGAGGTCGTGCGGGATGACCAGGCCGTACTTCTCCAGCGGTACGAGGTAGCTGCGGTAGTAGTCGTCGTAGATCCAGCGACGCCACATCTCGGCGTAGCTCTCGCGATCCTTGCGGCGGTCCTTCGTGCCGTACTCGATAAAGGTGCCGATCGCGGCGTCGACGACGCGGTGGTTGTTCCACCACGCGTAGCGCAGGTCGCGCTCCAGTAGCTGGTGGTTGCTCTCGTCGGACAGCGCCATCAGCAGCGTCGCGTAGCCGTTGCTGATGTGCCGCGACTCGTCCGACTGCACCGAGTGGAACACCGTCGGCAGGAGATAGTCGCCGTTGGCAGCGGCCTCGGCCGGCATGGCCACGAACAGCGTGTTGGTGAATGCCGTCTCGGCCACGATGGTCAGGTAGATGCTGGCCGCGGTGATCGCGTCACCGGTGATGAAACCCTCGGCGAACTGACGGCCGATCGTGCCGCAGTAGTCGTTCTGGAAGTTGCGCAGGCTCGAGTTAAAGCCGGCCGGGTCGATGTAGTTGTTCATGTAGAGGCGCTTGAGGTTCTGTTGGATCGTCGAGTGCCGCACCTCGTCGATCATCTGGATCGCCTGGCCGTTGTGCAGTTCCGGGTTCGGGACCGTACGGAACAGCAACGGCATCGCCCGCGCGGCCGAGATCTCCGGCAACGGGATGATCGACAGGAACAGCTTCTGCCACTCCAGCCAGCGTTCCTGGACCTGACGGAACATGTTGCCGCGGATCGCGCCGTCGGCCGCTCCGTACACGCGGTGGTCTTTCTCTTCCTGCATCGGGAAGTACGACCGGAGGACCTGCTTCAGCGGATCCTTCTTCTGCGCCTTCCGGAACGTGTAGTCGGTGCCGTACTGCGACACCGGTTCGTGGTACATCGGATCCCAGGACAGCTCCTGGATCTTCTGATGTGCCCTTGCGACGCTTTGGCGACTCATAGCCGCCCTCCTTACGTTTGGTGTCCGATGAGCCTCGGCGTTGCGCGTGCGCTTCGGCTTGACCGTCGTTGTCCCGGCGTCCAACGCGGCGCCGGGATGCCCACCACCCAGTCGTTGGGTCGAAAGCCCTCTTGCCGGATCACACCGCGTAATCGGCGGGTTGCGGGTCTCACATTGATGCACCGTGGCCGGCGGATACGGTCAGCGCTCGTCCGGATCGGACTCGTCAACCGCGGTCCCGGCACCGCCGTGGAACGCCGCGGCGCGGAGGTCGGCGAGCTGTTTTCGAACATTGCGCGACACCTGGCGGTCGCCCTCCGCCGCCGGTTCGATGCCGAGCGCCCGCAAAAGCTCTGCCGCGGGTGCGCCGGGATCGCCGCCGGCACCAAGCGTGGGATGCAGGCCGTTGGCGACCAGATGATGAAAGACCAGGTTGACGACACTCCACGGGTTGAAAGCCTCGGCGGCCGGATCCGTTGTCCGATCCATCGCCCACCCCCTCGCGGACGGCGGCGTGACGGCCGTGGAAGCTGCCGGCATGCGCCGCGTAGAGGCCCATCACACGACAGGGGAAACGTGCCAGGGGTCTCAACATGAGACACCCGACAGTGACAACGCGATTATCGTGGTGTTACGAACGACAACCGCATCCCCCGCGGGCCGCCCCGCTCGCCAACGCCGTTCACGCACGTCAAAGGGGGGCCACCGTGCAATCAGCTCCGAGTTTCCAGCCGGCGGCGTCCGGACCCGACTACCTGGCGAAGGCCAGGGAGCGGTTTCTGACTGCCGACTCGCTCGAGCCGAAGCACGTGCGGGCGGCGATCCTCGCCTCGTGGTCGCGTTCGCGGCAGTGGAATGTGGCGGCGGATCACATCAAGCTGGACTACATCCGCGATCCGAATCTGGACACGCCGCTGACCAACAGCGCGATGCCGGTGCTGCGCAACCTGCGCGAGCACCTCGAAGGCCAGCCGATCAGCATCATCCTCACCGACCAGGCCGGCGTGGTCCTGACCCGGCTCGTCGCCGATCACGATCTCGAACGCCACCTCGACGCCGTACAACTCGCGACCGGGTTCAGCTACGCCGAGGAGTTCGTCGGCACGAACGGGATCGGCACGGCGCTCGAAGGCGGCCGCCCGATGCACGTGTTCGGCCACGAGCACTACGCCGAAAATCTCGAGGATCTCGCATGCGCCGGAGTGCCGATCCACCACCCGATCTCGGGCAAGACCGTCGGCGCGATCGATCTCACCTGCTGGCGGCGGGACGCTGGGCCGCTGCTGATTTCGCTCGCGAAGACGACGGCCGACCAGATCCGGCAGGCGCTGCTGATCGATGGCGGCATACGTGAGGTCGAGCTGCTCCAGGAATATCTGCGGGCATGCCGGCGCAACACCGGGATCGTATTCGCATTCAACCAGGACACGGTCATGCTCAACGGGTACGCCCGCCAGGTCCTCGGCCCGGACGAGCAGGCCGTACTTCTCGGCCAGGCGACCGAGTCCCTGGTCAGTCGGGCGCGGGGTCCCGTCGTGGTCGATCTGCCGACCGGTATGAGGGCCCGCACCTATTGCCGACCGGTACGGCCGGATGATGTCAGCGCCGGCGGCGTGGTGCACGTGACCCTGATCGATCCGGACACCCGCCCCGCCGTTGCCCTGGCCGCACCGGCACGCACCTTGCTCCCGGGGCTGGTCGGCTCCGGTCCGCTGTGGCTGCGCGCCTGCTCGTTGGCCGAGGCAGCGTTCGAGACGGGCAACTGGCTGGCCGTGAGCGGCGAACCCGGCACTGGCAAGCTCGCGCTGACCCGCGGTGTCTACCAGCGCGGCCGTCCCGGAAGCCGCCTCCGCGTGCTCGATGCGGCCGAGCCGGAGTGGCTGCACACCGTACGGCGGGAGTTCGGCACCGCCGACAGCGCGCTCGTCATCCGCCACGTCGACCGGCTCAGCCCGCGCCAGATCACGTCGCTGACCACCGTGCTCCGCGAAGTTCGCGACGACGACGACCGCGCCGAACTGCCGTGGCTCGCCGTCACGTTCGGCGAACGGCGCGACGGCCGCGAATTCTCCGAACTCCTGGACCTGTTCGGAAGCCAGGTCGAGCTACCGCCGCTGCGCCATCACGTCCAGGACATCGCCGACCTGGTGCCGGCGTTCCTGGCGCGATTGAATGTGTCCGATCGCGTCGGGTGCGCACCCGAGGCCATGCAGACCATCATGCGGGCCAGCTGGCCGGGCAACGTCGAGCAGTTATGGCAGGTCATCAAGCGCGTCGTGAGTAGGCATCAGAGTGGTCTGATCCAGCCGGACGACCTGCCGCCGGAGTGCCGTACGGTCAGCCGCCGGCTGCTCAGCCCGCTCGAGTCGATGGAACGCGACGCGATCGTGGCCAGCCTGACCGACTCGAACGGGAACAAGGCCAAGGCAGCCAAGGCGCTCGGCATGTCCCGCGCGACGATCTACCGGAAAGTCCACGAGTACGGCATCATCACGGCCCAATCCTGACCGCCTCACGACACGATATGCGCTAACTCGATGTCGACCAGCGGGCTACGTACGCGTGGCGGCTCGGCGGCCGCCCGGGCAGCGCATCGCCGATCGACTGGTTCGATCGGGCCGGGCCGCGGAGTCCGTCGAGTGCGATGGCGAGCAGACGATCGCGTACGTTCGTCTCTTCGGCTGGATCGACCGAATCGGGCGCGCGACGGCTGAACTGCTCGATCAGCCATGAGATGTCGAGCGCGGTCACGTCCGGGCGGAGACTTCCGTCGGCCTGGGCCCGCGCGACGATCTCCTCGACGAGACCCATACCGCGTGCCGCCGTGCGCAGCATCTCGCCAGTCGTCTCGACGTGCCCAGCCAGTGCCGCAAGCGCGCCCGATCGCACCTCAACGCACGTGCGGATATAGGTCGTGAGTCCGTTCCACGGATCATCGGCGGCGACCGCGGCGGTGGCCGCGGCCAGCGACTGCTCCATGGCGAGCACACATAGCCTCTGCAAGAGTTCGGTCTTGCTGCCGTACCGCCGGTATAGCGTCCCCATGCCGACGCCGGCGCGGGCCGCGACATCGGAGATTGGCGCGTCGACGCCGCGGGTGGTGAAGACGTCGCGCGCCGCGTCGAGCACGGCGAGATCGTTGCGGCGCGCCTCGCTCTGGCGGCCGTGGACCGACTCGGGGCTGAGACGCGATGCCATGATCCGAGCGTACCGCCTAGTCGGATCGATTCGCTCCGACTAGAGTCGGAGTCGGACGGAATCGCTCCGATAACCGGCCTTCTATAAGCCGGGCTCCGAATGAACGGGGAGGCATCATGCACGCCGCGATGATCAGGCAATTCGGCCCGCCGGACGTGCTGGCACTAACCGAGCTGCCGGGACCACGCCCGGCCGACGACGAGTCGCTGATCGCGGTCACGTTCGCGAACGTCACGTTCGTCGAGACGCAGATCCGCGCCGGACGACCGCCGCATCCGAGCATGCTGCCGCCGTTGCCCGCGGTCCTCGGAAACGGTGTCGGCGGCACGGTCGTCGCGGTGGGACCGGATGCCGATCCCGACCTGCTGGGCCGCACGGTCGTGGCGAGCCTGTCGGGCTCGGGCGGATACGCCGAGCAGGTGGTGACCGCGGCGGCACGTCTCATTCCGGTCCCGGACGGGGTGACCATGCGTCACGCGGTGGCCTTGCTGGCCGACGGCCGGACGGCGATGGGCCTGTTGGCCCGGGCCGACGTACGCGATGGCGACACGGTCGTGATCGAGGCGGCCGCCGGTGGCGTGGGCACGCTGCTTGTCCAACTCGCCCACAACGCCGGCGCGCGGGTTGTCGCGCTGGCCGGCGGCGATCGCAAGATGGCACTCGCGGCCGAGCTGGGCGCCGACGTGACGGTCGATTACCGTACCGGCGATTGGTCGTCACAGGTCCGCGACGCGGTCGGCTCGGCGGACGTGGTGTTCGACGGTGTCGGCGGCGATGTCGGAGCGACGGCGTTCGGCCTTCTCCGGCCGGGCGGGCGGTTCTGCCCGTTCGGCATGGCCAGCGGCGGCTTCGCGCCGGTGACCGCCGACATGGCCCGCGCCGCGCAGGTAGACGTGCGCAGTGGCGGTCCGGTGAGCGCGGCGGAGTCGGTGCGGCTGTCGCGAGCCGCACTCGACGAGGCGTCGGTCGGTCGGTTGCGTGCGGTGATCGGCCAAGAACATCCGTTGTCGATGGCATCGGCCGCGCACGCCGCGATCGAGGCCCGCGCGACCATCGGCAAGACGCTGCTCACCGTGGCCTGACGGTCCGGCGCCGGATCAGCCGGCCAGCGTCGCCGCGGCGGCCAGCGCCGATCCGCGCGCTCCGGCCATGTCCAGGTCCGGCACGAGCGCGAACGTCGCCGCTTTGCGCTGCTCGTCACGCAAGATCGTATTCGCCTGTACGGTCTCCAGGAACCAGTCGCGGAATTCCGGTGCGGCCTCGACGACCCCGCCGCCCAGGAAGTACGCGTGCGGGTCGGTGAAGTTCGCGGCGATCGAGCACAGGCGGCCGAGCGCGATCGCCTGCTGTTCAAAGATGCGGCGGGCGAGCGGATCGCGCCGCTCGCCGTAGCCGCGGACGAGCTTCGCGGCCAACCCGGGCTCGACGTGTTCGAGTTCGTGGCCCGGCTCGCGGCTGAGCCAGTAGGGCAGCAGGTTTTTCTCGATCCCGGTGAGCGATGCGAAGCTCTCCGCGTCTCCGGTCAGACCGCAGTTGCACGCCGGTGTGGGCTGTCCCGGATCGAGCAGCCCGTCGAGCGGGATCTGGATGTGCCCCAATTCCGCCGCCATGCCCGCGGCGCCGCGGACGATGCTGCCCTGCTCCACCAGGCCGCCGCCCAGACCGGTGCCGACGATCATGGATACCGATGAGCGGCTGGCGAACGCGACGCCGAAGTGGGCCATGTGTGCGTACAGGGCCGCGGCGTTCGCATCGTTGTTGTAGACAACCGGGATTCCGATCCGTTCCTCGAGCGCGGTGCGGACGTCAAAGCCACGCCACGCGGGCTCGGAGAAGTTCGTCGACCCCTTGGACGAGATCACGCCGTCGGCACTCGCCGGGCCCGGCGTGTCCAGACCGACGGCGCGGATCGAGTCCCGCGGGACGCCGGTGACCGCGAGGATGTTCTCCAGCGACTCCACGAGTGCCTGCATGGCGACGCCCGGCCCCTGGCGGACCAGGCTCGGCGTCTCGACCATCCGGTCCACCAGGAAGTTGCCGTCGGCATCGAGCACGGTCGCGTTGTTGCTGCTGCCACCGTTGTCGAGACCGACAACCGCCCACGCAGTCACCGCTAGCCACCTCAGATCCGTATCGCGAGGCCGGCTCGCCTTGCCGACGACCGGATCTTAGTCCGGCCAGCGTGACGTGCAATGGCGCGAACGCAGATCATCTGCCCGGTCCGGCGGCCCGCACGACATCGAGGGTCCGCCGTCGGCGAAACGCCCTACCGCCGAGCCGACGGACTTACCAGGATGGATCGATGGAGTCGATTTATGAACACGCCGGCGGCCACGACGCATTGCGTCGCTTCATCGACATCTTCTACTCCAGCGTGCTGGCCGACCCGCTGTTGCAGCCGTTGTTCGGCGCCGGCCGGCCCGAGCACGTAGACCAGTTGACCGCGTTTGACGCGGAGTCGTTCGGCGGCCCGGACGACTTCTCCCGGACGATGGGCGGGTTCGAACATCTGATCGCCGTACACCGTGGGCTCAAGATCGCCGAGCCACAGCGCCAGCGATTCGTTGAGCTCTACCTGGCCGCGGCCACCAAGGCCGGACTGCCGGACGACGACCGCTTCCGCGAGGCGCTGCGGTCACATGTCGAGTTCGGCTCGCGCGTCGCGATGCAGAACTCGCACGCCGAGACCGACGACGAGTTGCACCCGCTCCGCGAGGTTCCGCACTGGGAGTGGTGAGCTTGGCTCCCATCCCGGAAGGCGATCCGGTCAGGCGGCCAACGTACGGGCGTCTGGCCGCGGCCGTACGGTCACGGTGTCGCCGACAGCGATGCCCAGCGCATCCGCCTCGCCGCGGGTGACCTGGGCCCAGATGTCCTCGCCGCGCGACGTCATCTCCACCCGCACCTCGAAGCCGAGCCGGACCACGCGCGTGACGGTGGCCTCGACGCCGCTCGACGCCGGAACGCCAGCCGGGGACGCCGGAGGCTCGGCCGGGAACGTCGGACCGGCGGCCGGGAACGCCGGACCGACCTCGATATCGTGCGGACGGACGAGCCGACCGTCGAGTCTGGTGACCGAGCCGAGGAATCCCATCACGAAGGCGTTCGACGGGTTGTCGTAGATGTCGTGCGGGCTTCCGATCTGCTCGACCCGACCGCCGGCGAGCACGACGATGTGGTCCGCCACGTCCATCGCCTCTTCCTGATCGTGCGTGACGAAGACCGTTGTCACGTGCACCTCGTCATGCAGGCGCCGCAGCCACGTACGCAGTTCCTTGCGCACCTGGGCGTCCAGCGCCCCGAACGGCTCGTCGAGCAGTAACACCTCGGGCTCCACCGCGAGCGCGCGCGCGAGTGCCATGCGCTGCCGCTGACCGCCGGACAGCTGAGCCGGATACCGATTCGCGAGCTGTTCGAGATGGACGAGTTCGAGCAGTTCGGTGACGCGCTTACGGATCTCGGCCTTCGGCCGCTTGCGGATTTCCAGGCCGAACGCGACGTTGCCGTACACGGTCATGTGCTTGAACGCGGCGTAGTGCTGGAAGACGAAACCGACGTTGCGGCGCTGTGGCGACAGGCGGGTCGCATCACTGCCGGAGATCAGCACGCTACCGGTGTCCGGGGTCTCCAGCCCGGCGATGACCCGCAGCAGCGTCGACTTGCCGCCGCCGCTCGGCCCGAGAAGCGCGGTCAGTGAGCCGGATGCAATCGCGACCGACACGTCGGTGAGCACCGGCGTAGCGCCGAACGACTTGCTGACATGACGGACATCGATCGCGACATCGTCGACGACGGCCGCCGCCGTACCAATGCCGGTGTGAGCCACCTTCGCTGTCTGCGTTGCGGTGGACGATATCGGTCATGACAGTTCCTTCGGTGAGGCGGGGGATGCGGGCACGGCGTCCGGTTGCGCCCGGCCCTGGGCTGGGACACCGCCAACGACGGCCTCGGCGGAAACGACCGAGGCGGCGGGAACGACCGCGTCGGTGGGGACGAACGGTTCGGCGGCCTGGCCCGCCCGCGGCTGGAGCAGTTTCGTGATCAACAACGCGATGATCGCGATGAGCGCCAGTACGGTCGCGGCGGCGTACGCGCCGGGCTGGTCGATGTTGTTGTATTCCTGTTCCACGTAGAGCGTCACGGTCTGCGTCTGCCCGACGATCCGGCCCGATACCACGGCCAGCGCGCCGTATTCGCCGAGCGCGCGGGCGAGACACAACACGATGCCGTACGCGAGGGCCCAGCGGATGCTCGGAATAGTGATCCGGCGGAACGCCGTCCAGCGGCTCGCGCCGAGCGTGTGCGCGGCCTGTTCCTGTTCCTGGCCGAGTTCCTGGAGGACGGGGACGATGGCCCGTACGACGAGCGGCAGCGACACGAACACGGTCGCGAGCACCATGCCCGGCACCGCGAAGATGATCTGGATGCCGTGCCGCTCCAACCAGCCGCCGGCCGGTGCGTGGATGCCGTAGACCAGGATGAGCGCGAGGCCGACGATCACCGGCGACACCGCGATCGGCAGGTCGATCGCGGCCGAGAGCAGTCGCTTGCCCCAGAACCGCCCGCGGACAAGCAGCATCGCGACACCGATGCCGAAGATCGTGTTCAGCACAACGGCCGAGATGCCGACCTCCAGCGTCAACTTCAGGGCGTGCTTGAAGTCATCCGAGGTCAGCGCGTCGGTCACCGGCTGCAGGCCGCCGGAGAACGTACGCCAGACGATGAGGCCGACCGGGATCACGAGCAGCATCGCGAGATACGCGACGACGACCAAGCGCCGTATCCATTTAGCCACGGTGCGCCGCCCGTCGTTGCAGCACGTCGAGCACGAGGAGCACCACGAGCGCGATGGCGAGCAGCACGACCGAAATCGCCGCCGCACCCGTGTTGTCGTCGTTCTGGATCCGTCCGAAGATCGCCACCGCCGCGACCTCCGTCTTGCCGGGCAAGTTGCCGGAGATGAACGACGTCGAGCCGTATTCGGCGATGGCCCGGGTGAACGCGAGTCCCGCGCCGGACAGCATCGCTGGGGCGAGATTCGGCAGCACGATGCGCCGGAACGTCGTCCACCGCGTCGCGCCGAGTGAATGTGCCGCCTGCTCCATGTCCTGGTCGAGTTCGAGGAGGACCGGCTGGACCGTACGGACGACAAACGGCAGCGTCACGAACAACAGGGCGAGGAGGACGGCGACGCGGGTATAGGCCACGTTGATGTGCAACGGGCTCGTCGTTCCGTAGAGCGCGAGGAGTACGAGTCCAGCCACGATCGTCGGCAACGCGAACGGCAGGTCGATGAGGAGGTCCACGACCGCCATGCCGGGGAACCGGTCGCGGACGAGCACCCAGGCGATGACCGTACCCATGATGAGGTTGATGAACGCGACCAGCAGCGAGCCGAGGACCGTGAGTTTGAGCGCGGCCCACGCGTCCGGCGTGGTGATCGTGTCCCAGAACGTGTGCGAGCCGCCTTTGGCCGCGGTGTAGACGACCGCGGCCAGCGGGATCAAGACGATCAGACTGAGGTAGAGCACCGCCGTGCCCAGACCGAGCGCGGTTCCGGTAGTCGGCCGCATCGAGACGCCGCCACGCGGGAAGCCGGTCGGTCGCTTCGACACGCCGCCTCGCCGGGAGCCGGTCGGGGAAAGCGGACCGTCCGGATCCGGTGTGGCGACACCGGATCCGGACGGGGCTTGGTGGGTAGTCGCCATCTACTCACTCACTTTGGTTTGTCGGTCTGTGGTCGGGTACGGGTTTCTCGCGGCTCCGCCGCCGCGGTGTGGCGGTCGTCCGGCCCCACCCGAGGCCGGACGACCCGGTCGTTACGGTGTGGCCGACGCCTTCGGCGTTGTCGTCGTGGTCGGCACGCCCAGCCGCTGCTCGATCGCCGTGACCGAACCGGTCTTGGCGTCGAAGAAGTCGGCCGTCACCTTCGTCCAGCCGCCGAGGTCGTCGATCGTGAACAGGTTCGACGGCGTCGGGAACGACTGCTTGCCGACGTCCGTGCCGGGAACGATCGGGCGGTAGCCGTTGGCGGCGTAGATCTTCTGCGCGGTCGGCGTGTAGAGGAAGTCCAGGAACGCCTTCGCCTGCGTCGGGTGCGCGCTGTCGCTGGTGACCGCGACCGGGTTCTCGATGAGGATGGTCGAGTCCGGCACCGTGTAGTCCAGCGGTTGGCCGTTCTGCTGCGCGAAGATCGCGTCGTTCTCGTACGCGATCATCGCGTCGCCCTTGCCGGAGATGAACGTCTGCAGCGATGCCCGTGCACTCGTGTCCTGCACGGCGATCTGCGGGAACAGCTTGTTGAGGTAGGCCATCCCGGCCGCGGCGTCCGCGCCCTTGTTCGACTCGGCGCCGTACGCGGCCATGGTGTTCCACCGGGCGCCACCCGAACTGATCGGGTTGGGCGAGATCACCGAGACGCCGGGCTTGATGAGGTCGTCCCAGGTCTTGATGTTCTTAGGGTTGCCCTTGCGGGTCGCGATCACCACGACCGAGTCGGTGACCATGCCCTTGTACTGGTTCGCGTTCCAGTCCGCCGCAACAAGATTCGCCTTCACGAGGCGGTCGATGTCGGGCGCCAGCGAGAACGCGACGATGTCGGCCTTCTGCCCGGCCGCGACCGCCCGACTCTGGTCGCCGGATGCGCCGTACGACTGGGTGAACTTCACGTTCTTGCCGGCCGACGTGGCCTGGAATGCCTTGATGATCTTTGCGTACGCGGCCTGCGGCGTGGAGTACGCCACCAGCGACAGCGTCACGGTATTCGCGGACGTGCCGCTCGAGCAGGCGGTCAGCACGCCAGCCGTCAAGGTCGCCACAACGGCGACGGCGGCGAACTGCAACCTTCTGCGTACGGTTCCCATCGGTGTCTTCGACCCTCTCGTCGATCGGACGGCGGGCGCGCCCGCCACTGGGGCGGCGGTCCCGCCGTAGGTCTTTCCTACTATGCCTACTGAAGTAGTAGGAATCTAGCTCCCACGCCGGGTCGCGGTCAAACAGAATGGGAACCTAGGCCCACGCCTCGGGATCGGCGACCAGGTCCTTTACTCGTTTCGGCAGGTCGGCACCGGCGACGTCGGCGATCGTGACCAGCTCGAGGATCTCCCGCTCGCTCGCGCGCAGCGCGATCCAGACCTCCTGCAGCGGCTTGGCTACACCCTGGTAGCCGAGGTCCTCCGGCCGGGTGTTGCGGATGTGCGCGAGCGGGCCATCGATGATGCGGATGACATCGGCCAGCGAAATCTCGCTGGCCGGCCGGGTCAGCCAGTAACCACCCTCGGGGCCACGCTGCGCCGTCACGATGCCACCGCGTCGCAGCTGCACGAGGATGCTCTCCAGGAACTTGCCCGGTATCTGCTGACCCGTCGCGAGCCGCTCGGCCGTCACCGGCAACGGCGCCTGGTCGCCCGCCGCCAGCTGCGCGGCGGCGAGTTCGGTTGCCGCCCGCAGCGCATAATCCACCCGTGCCGACAGTCGCATGGACCGATTATCCCCGGCCAGCGCGAAAAGCGGTGATCAGGTCCGCGCACGCCCATCGCCGTCCGCCCGATGCGCTCATCGCATCACGACCCGGCACGGGTACGGCGGACCTCACGCTCCGATGCGCCGCAGCAGCCCTTCCTGCACCGCGCTCGCGATGAGCCGGCCGTCTTGCGTGAACATCCGACCGGTCGCGAGTCCGCGCGCATCCGACGCGGACGGGCTCACACAGTCGTAGAGAAACCACTCGTCGGCGCGGAACGGCCGGTGGAACCAGAGTGCGTGGTCGAGACTCGCGCCGATGTAGCCGCCCGGCCCCCAGACCTCGCCATGCGTCGACAGGACGGCGTCGAGCAGCGTCAGGTCGGAGGCGAAGGTCAGCGCGCACGCGTGCACGAGCGGATCGTCGGGCAACTTGCCGTCGATGCGCATCCAGACCTGTTGCCGTTCGGCCGCCGGCCGGTCGCCGGGGCGCACCCAGCCGGGCTCGCCGACATATCGGACGTCGATCGGTCGCGGGATGACGGCCCAGATGTTCTGTCGTTCCGGAGCGTGGGCGAGCCGCTCGCTCATGGTCGGCAACTCGTCCGGCCCGGGCACGCCGACCGGCGCCGTGACCTGATGATCGAGGCCCTTCTCGGCCCGGTGGAACGACGCCGACATGAAGAAGATCGGCTTGCCGTGTTGGATCGCTACCGAACGGCGGACCGAGAACGACCGCCCGTCCCGTACGTTTTCCACCTCGTACACGATCGGTTCGGCCGGGTCGCCGCCACGGACGAAGTAGCCGTGCAACGAGTGGACCGTACGGGCCGGGTCGACCGTCCGGCCGGCCGCCACCAGCGCCTGGCCGGCGACCTGGCCACCGAATACTCGCTGCGGCCCGACCGGCGGGCTCATGCCACGAAACGAGGCGTCACCCAACCGTTCCAGATCGAGCACGCGCAGCAAGAGGTCGACCGCGTCCTGGCCGGTCGGCGTCGTTGTCATCGCGTCGTCAGCGTTGTTCGACGAGCGAGCCGATCTGGTGCACGCGCAGAGTGTTCGTCGACCCGGGCGTGTTGGCCGGCGTACCGGCGACGATCACTACATAGTCGCCGGGTTGGGCGCCGCCGATCGCGAGCAGGGCGCCGTCCACGCTGCGGAACATGTCGTCGGTGTGCCGAACGTTGGGCACCTCGACCGTCTCGACGCCCCAGGACAGCGCGAGCTGACTGCGCACCTTCGGGTCGGGTGTGCACGCGATCAGCGGCAGGTTCGAGTGCAGTCGCGACATTCGGCGCACGGTGTCACCGGTCTGGGTGAACGCGACCAGGGCCTTCGCCCCGATCGCGTCGGCGATGCCGCGCGCGGCGATGGTCAGCGCGCCGGAACGCGTACGCGGTGCGTGCTGGAGACTCGGCACGTCGAGCGAACCACCCTCGGTCGTCTCGATGATCTTCGCCATCGTCGACACGGTGAGGATCGGGAACTTGCCCACGCTCGTCTCGCCGGAGAGCATCACGGCGTCGGTCCCGTCGAGCACCGCGTTCGCGACGTCCGATGCCTCGGCCCGGGTCGGGCGCGAATTCTCGATCATCGAGTCGAGCATCTGGGTTGCGACGATGACCGGCTTCGCATTCTCCCGGCTCAGCTGCACGCACCGCTTCTGCACGAGTGGCACCTGGTCGAGCGGCATCTCGACGCCGAGATCGCCGCGCGCGACCATCGTCCCGTCAAAGGCGAGCACGATCTGCTCGAGCGCGTCGACCGCCTCCGGCTTCTCGATCTTCGCGAGCACCGGAACGCGGATGCCTTCCTCGTCCATGATCTGGTGTACGCCCTTGATGTCCTCGGGCGACCGGACGAACGACAGCGCGACGAGGTCGACACCGAGGCGCAGCGCGAACCGCAGATCCTCGATGTCCTTCTCGGACATCGCCGGCACCGAGACGGCCACGTGCGGCAGCGAGATGCCCTTGTTGTTGGAGACCGGGCCGCCTTCGATGACCAGGCAGCTGATGTCGGTGCCGAGCACGCCCTTGACCTCGACGGCGACCTTGCCGTCGTCGATCAGCAGCCGGTCGCCGGCCCGGACCTCCTGCGGCAGCTTCCGATATGTGCACGACACGCGGTTAGCCGTGCCGACGATGTCGTCACTGGTGATCACGACCGTGTCGCCGGTGCGCCACTCGTGCGGGCCGTCGGCGAACCGGCCCAACCGGATCTTCGGGCCCTGCAGGTCGGCCAGGATCGCGACCGCTCGACCGGTCCCCTTGGCGGCCTCGCGTACGAGCTTGTAGACGCGCTCGTGATCGGCCTGCGCGCCATGGCTGAAGTTCATCCGGGCAACGTCCATGCCGGCCTCCACCAGGCCACGGATGCGTTCCGGGCTGGCCACCGCGGGGCCGAGGGTACACACGATCTTCACACGACGGTTCACGGGCATCAGGCTAGTCTCCTTGGCGCAGGTAGCGATCGACCGACCCCTGCCGTCGGTGCGAAATGTTGGTGAACGCTCGCCGCGCGACAGCGCCACGAGCACGCTCGATATAACGCTAGCGGCGACCGCGCGATGTTTCGGCCGATCGACGCCGGTTGCCACCGGCGAACGGCAAGCCAACAACGCCAAACGGCGAAGCCGGCCAGCGCCGACGGCCGGGTCGCCGCCCGGCTCAGCGGCTGACGAGCTGGGCGGCAGCCAACGGAGTCGCGAACGGCGTGACCGGCGCCGGAAGCTCGTCCGCACCGTCGAGGTGCCGGTGGATCGCCGCGGCGGCGGCCCGCCCCTCGGCGATCGCCCAGACAATCAGCGATGCGCCCCGGTGCATGTCGCCGGCCACGAACACGCCGTCGAGAGCGTGCGGCGACCCGATCGCCTGCCAACCGTCATCCGCGTTGATGCCGCCGCTCGCCGTGGTAGACAAGCCCAGCTCCCGGGTAATGGGGTGGGCGTCGGTGCCGGCGAAGCCGATTGCGAGCAGGACGAGGTCGGCCGGAAGGACGCGACCTGTGTCCGGCACCGGCGTCACGATCCGCCGGCCGTCGCGGCGGGTCACGGTCACCTCGTCGATCCGTACGCCACCGACTTGCCCGCCATCGTCGTCGGCCGGGACGAACTCGCTGACCACGACCGCGAACACGCGCTCGCCACCCTCTTCGTGGGCCGGGTAGTTACGCAGCACCCAGGGCCACGTCGGCCATGGGTCGCGCCCGGCGTCGCGCTCGTCCGGCGGAGTCGGGTAGATGTCGAGCTGCGTGACGCTCGCGGCGCCTTGCCGATGCGCGACACCGAGGCAGTCGGCGGCCGTGTCTCCGCCGCCAATGATGATGACGTGTTTGCCGGCGGCGTCGATCGGCGTGCTCGCCGCCTCGCCGGCGATCACCTTGTTCGCGGCGACCAGGTGCTCCATCGCGAGGTGTACCCCGGCGAGTTCGCGCCCGGGCGTCTCGGGCACGTCGCGAGCCTCCAGCGCGCCGCAGGCCAGCAGCACCGCGTCGTGCTTGTCGCGCAGCCCGGCCACGGTCACGTCGCGGCCGACGTCGACGCCGGTCCGGAACTCGACGCCCTCGGCCGACATCTGCGCGATCCGGCGCTCGACGTGGATCTTTTCGAGCTTGAAGTCGGGGATGCCGTAACGCAGCAGGCCACCCGGCTGGGCATCGCGCTCGTAGACGGTGACCGCGTGTCCGGCCCGTACGAGCTGCTGGGCGGCGGCGAGACCGGCCGGCCCGGACCCGACCACCGCCACCGACCTGCCGCTGTAGGCGTCCGGCGGCTGAGGCGTCACGTGTCCGGCGGCGTACCCGCGATTGATGATCTCGACCTCGACCTGCTTGATGGTGACCGGCGCGGCGCCCGCGCCGGCGCTCGGGATGGCCAGCACGCAAGCGGCCTCGCACGGGGCCGGGCACAACCGGCCGGTGAACTCCGGGAAGTTGTTCGTCGCGTGCAGGTCATCGAGCGCGCCGGCGAAGTCGCCGGTCCGCACGAGGTCGTTCCAGTCCGGGATGCGATTGCCGAGGGGGCAGGCGTGGTGGCAGAACGGGATACCGCAGTCCATGCAGCGCCCCGCCTGCGCCTTGATCAGATCGTCGTCGGCCTGCGTGTAGACCTCACGCCAGTCCGTCAGGCGGATCGGGACGGGTCGTCGGGCCGGGAGCTGGCGGTCCGTCGTCAGGAATCCGGTCGGGTCAGGCATGCGACTTGGCCTCATCGGTGGTCGAGCTTTGGGTCGGGCTGGTCTGGCCGTTCCGGGCGGACAGGCTTGTCATCGGCAGCACTGGCGGGCTCTGTGGCGCTGCCGCCTGGGTCGCCGGCTGGGATTTGACGACGGCCTTGTAGTCGCGGGGTACGACCGCGGTGAACCGCTCCAGGCTGTCCGGCCAGGCGGCCAGCAGCCGCTCGGCGACGGGTGACCCGGTCGTCGCGACGTGGTTCGTGAGCAGTGTGTGCAGATCCTTCTCGTCCGCCGCGTCGAGCGGGTCGAGGTCGACCAGCTCGCGGTTGACGAGCTCCGGGTTGAGGTCGAGCACGTAGGCCAGCCCGCCGGACATGCCGGCGGCGAAGTTGCGGCCGGTCGTGCCGAGAACCACGGCCGTACCGCCGGTCATGTATTCGCATGCATGGTCGCCGACTCCCTCGACCACCGCGACCGCGCCCGAGTTGCGCACGGCGAAGCGCTCCCCCGCCCGGCCACGGAGGTAGAGCTCTCCGCTGGTCGCACCGTAGAGCACGGTGTTGCCCGCGATGATCTGGTTCTCGGCGGCCTCGCCGGCCGGAGGGTCGGCCGCGGCGAACGGTGCGCTCGGATCGGGGGCGACGATGAGCCGCCCGCCGGACAGGCCCTTGCCGACGTAGTCGTTCGAGTCGCCCGACAGGCGCAGCGTCACGCCCCGCGGTACGAACGCGCCGAACGACTGCCCGGCCGTGCCATGGAGCGTGACGTCGATCGTGCCGGGCGCAAGCCCGTCGCCGCCGTGGCGCCGCGTCACCTCGCCGCCGAGCATCGCGCCCACGCTGCGGTCGGTGTTGTGCACGTCGATGTCCACGTGCACGGGCGTGCCGGCAACGAGCGCCGGCGCGGCCGCCGCGATCAGCCGGTTGTCGATCGCCTTGGCGAGTTGATGGTCCTGGCCGCCGGTGCGTCGCAGCGACGCGTCGTCGGGGATGTCCGTGACGGCCAGCACCGCGGACAGGTCCAGGCCGCGCGCCTTCCAATGCTCCACCGCCGGTACGGAATCGAGCAGGTCGACCCGGCCGATGGCCTCGTCGAGCGTACGGAGTCCGAGCGTGGCCAGGATCTCGCGCACCTCCTCGGCCAGGAAGAGGAAGAAGTTCGCCACGAACTCCGGCTGCCCGGTGAAGCGCTTGCGCAGCTCGGGATTCTGCGTCGCGATGCCGACCGGACACGTGTCGAGGTGGCACACCCGCATCATCACGCAGCCGGACACGATCAGTGGTGCCGTGGCGAAGCCGTACTCCTCGGCGCCGAGCAGCGCCGCCACGACCACGTCCCGACCGGTCTTGAGCTGGCCGTCGACCTGTACGGTGACGCGTTCGCGCAGTCCGTTGGCGAGCAGCGTCTGCTGCGCCTCGGCCAGGCCCAACTCCCACGGCGCGCCGGCGTGCTTGAGCGAGTTCAGTGGTGACGCGCCCGTCCCGCCGTCGTGGCCCGAAATCAGGATGACGTCGGCCTTCGCCTTCGCGACGCCGGCCGCGACCGTGCCGACGCCGACCTCGGCCACGAGCTTGACGTGCACGCGCGAGGCCGGGTTGACGTTCTTCAGGTCGTAGATGAGCTGCGCGAGGTCTTCGATCGAGTAGATGTCGTGGTGCGGCGGCGGCGAGATCAGACCGACGCCAGCGGTCGCGTGGCGGGTCTTCGCGATCCACGGCCACACTTTGTTGCCCGGCAGCTGGCCGCCCTCCCCCGGCTTAGCGCCCTGCGCCATCTTGATCTGCAGGTCGTCCGCGTTGACCAGGTATTCGGTCGTGACACCGAACCGGCCGGACGCGATCTGCTTGACCGCACTGCGCCGCCTCGGGTCGTGCAGTCGGTCGACGTCCTCCCCGCCTTCGCCGGTGTTGGAGCGTCCACCGAGCGAGTTCATGGCGATCGCGAGCGTCTCGTGCGCCTCGGCCGAGATCGAGCCGTAGCTCATCGCGCCGGTCGCGAACCGCTTGACGATCTCGCTCGCCGATTCGACCTCGGCCAACGGCACCGGCGGCTGCTCGCCGGTGCGCAGCTCGAACAGGCCGCGCAGGGAACCGGCCTCGCCGGCCAGCTTGTCCACCGTCGACGTGTACGACTTGAACACGTCGTACTGGCCGGTGCGCGTGGCGTGCTGCAGCAGGAACACCGTCTCCGGGTTGAACAGATGCACCTCGCCGTCGCGCCGCCACTGGTATTCGCCGCCGATCGCCAGCCGGCGGCGACGCGGGATCGCGTTCGGGTCGCTCGGGTAGGCGTGCGCGTGCCGCGCGGCCACTTCGGCCGCGATGCCGTCGAGCCCGACCCCGCCGATCCGGCTCGCTGTCCCGGTGAAGTAGCGGGCGGTCAGGGCGGCGTCCAGGCCGATCGCCTCGAACACCTGCGCACCGCAGTAGGACGTGACCGTGGAGATGCCCATCTTCGACATGATCTTCAGGACGCCCTTGCCCAGCCCGGCCACGATGTTGTGTGCGGCCTTCTCGGGCGTGACGCCGGTCAGCGCACCGGTCGCGATCAGGTCGTCGACGGTCTCGAGCGCGAGATACGGGTTGACCGCCGCCGCGCCGTACCCGATCAAAGTCGCGATGTGGTGCACCTCGCGGGCGTCGCCGGTCTCGATGATGAGGGCCGCCTGCGTCCGCGTCCGCTCCCGGACCAGGTGCTGGTGGATCGCGGCCGTCAGCAGCAGCGACGGGATCGGTGCGAGGTCCGCCGTCGAATCGCGATCGGACAGGACGAGCACGCGTACGCCGTCCGCGATCGCCTCGGACACGTGCCGGCAGATCTCGGTCAACCGGGCTCGCATCCCGCGCCCACCGTCGACAACCCGGTAGAGGCCGGACACGCGGACGGCCTTGTAGCCGGGCATGTCCCCGTCCTCGTCGATGGACAGGATCTTCGCCAGGTCGTCGTTGTCGATCACCGGGTACGGCAGCACGATCTGGCGACAGCTCGCCGGGCCCGGCTCGAGCAGGTTCGACTCGGGGCCGATCGTGGTCGACATGCTGGTGACGAGCTCTTCCCGGATCGAGTCCAGTGGCGGGTTCGTGACCTGCGCGAACATCTGCGTGAAGTAGTCGTAGAGCAGGCGTGGCCGCTTGGACAGCGCGGCGATCGGCGTGTCCGTACCCATCGATCCGATCGGCTCGTAGCCGGTGCGGGCCATCGGCGCGACGAGGATCTTGCACTCTTCGTCGGTGTACCCGAACACCTGCTGCCGGCGCCGTACGGAGTCGTGCGAGTAGACGACGTGTTCACGCGGCGGCAATTCGTCGAGGTGCATCAGGCCGCCGTGCAGCCACTCTCCGTACGGTTCTTCGGCGGCGAGCTCGGCCTTGATCTCGTCGTCGCGGATGATGCGGCCGGCCGCGGTGTCGACGAGGAACATCCGGCCCGGCTGCAGGCGGCCCTTCTCGGCCACCCGCGCCGGATCGAGGTCGAGGACGCCGGATTCGCTGGAGAGCACGACGAGTCCGTCGGTGGTGCGCAGCCACCGGCCGGGGCGCAGACCGTTGCGGTCGAGTACGGCACCGGCGATCGTGCCATCGGAGAACGCGACAGCGGCCGGGCCGTCCCACGGTTCCATCAGGCTCGCGTGGAACTGGTAGAAGGCCCGTCGCGCCGGATCCATGGCCGGGTCGTTCTCCCACGCCTCCGGAATCATCATGAGTACGGCGTGCGGGAGGCTGCGTCCGGCCAGATGCAGCAGCTCCAGCACCTCGTCGAAGCTCATCGAGTCGGAGCCGTCCGGTGTACACACCGGCATCAGGCGCTCCAGATCGCCCGGGATGGCATCGGTGGCGAGCAGCGCCTCGCGAGCGGCCATCCAGTTGCGGTTGCCCCGGATCGTGTTGATCTCGCCGTTGTGTGCGACGAACCGGTAGGGGTGCGCGAGCGGCCAGGACGGGAACGTGTTGGTCGAGAAACGCGAATGCACGAGCGCGATCGCGGTCGTCATCCGGTCGTCGTGCAGGTCGGGATAGAACGAGCCGAGTTGGGCCGGCGTCAGCATTCCCTTGTAGACGATGGTGCGCGACGACAGCGACGGCAGATAGGCGTCGAGGTCGCGCTCGACGCTCTCCCGCTCGGCCTGCCGGCGGACGGCGAACGCGACGCGATCGAGTTCGATGCCGGCCAGCGGTTCGTCGTCGGGGCCGGTCGCGGCGAGGAAGACCTGCCGGATCTGGGGGCGGGCGCCCTCGGCGCTCTTGCCGAGCCCGTACGGCTCGACGGGCACGTCACGCCAACCGAGGATCTCGGCACACTCGGCCGACGCGTATTTGTCGAGGACACTGACGGCGCGCGCCGCGGCGGCCTCGGTGGTCGGGAGGAAGACAAGCCCGGTGGCGTACTGCCCCGGCGGCGGCAGGTCGAAGTCGACCGTGGCGCGATAGAACTCGTCCGGGATCTGCAACATGATGCCGGCGCCGTCACCGGTATCCGGCTCGGCACCGCGCGCGCCCCGATGATCGAGCCGGCAGAGTGCGTCGAGACCCATCTGCAGGATCTCGTGCGACCGGCGGCCAACCACATCCGCTACCAGAGCCAGACCGCAGGCGTCGTGTTCGTATGCCGGGTCGTAGAGCCCGTACGGTGGACGGGGGTTGCGGGGATGCGTCATCGCCATGCCGGGCTCCTCGCAGCGTCGTCGATCATGATGCGGGACGACGTCGGCCCTGGGCGGAACTGGACTCGCAGACTGAACCACAGTTTAGGCGCCGGTGTTCACGACTGGGGACGAGTGAGTTATCGCGTCCCAGACCGTGGACCTGTGATCTTTTTCCTTCCATCGACGCCGCGAATCAAGGGCGGCCGCACTGCCGCTGCCAGATAACCAGGTCATTACCGGTGCGCGAAGACGGTGCCCATTCATTGTGCCTGTCGACGCCGTGTCCTCCAAACGGACACCCTTCCGGTCAACCGACAGGCCAGCCAGGCACCGGTCGACCGGCGAATGCGACCGGTTACCGTACGGCTTCCGGCAGGTTTCGACGGGGCGACGGGTTTCGACTGGGCGACCGGTTTCGACGGGGCGACCGGGCTACGGGCGACGCAATCCCCGAAGCGCCTGCGACGCGCGACCGAGCGGGCCGGGCGCGAGTCCGATCGCAGCGTCCCGCTCCCGGACCGACGTACGCGTGGTCGCGAGCGCCGCGCCGACCCGGCGCGACTGCCGACCGATCCGGATCACGTCCCGGCGCCGGCGGTGCGCATACCGCTCCAGCGCCGCCGGCAGGCCGGCGGCGTCACCGGGTCGGCCCGATCCGGCCGAGCCGACGGACTCGACCAACGCCGCGGCATCCTCGAGCGCGAGGCAGGCGCCGGTGCCGAGGTGGTGGGACATCGCGTGCGCGGCGTCACCGACCAGCGCGTAGCCGCCGCTACCGGCGCGGACGGCGAACGTCCGCGGCACCGGCCACAGCTCGCCGACCTCGTGCTGGATCAGATCGGCGGGGCCGGTCGCGGCGATGAGATTGCCGATCGGGGCGTGCCAATCGGCGAACCACCGCCGCAACAGCGCGAGCTGTGCATCCGGCGACTCGGGACGCGCGGCCCCGGGCACCGTCGCCGTCCAGTAGATGCCGCCGTGTGACGACGAGCTGGCCGAGCCGCGGTGGCCGACGACGGCATAGCGGAAGCGGTGACCACCGCCGACCGTTTCGCCGCCGGTGGCGCCGACCGACTGGCGGCTGAGCAACTCCACCAAGCCGGCCGCGCGGTACCACGGGATCAGCGCCCGCCAGGCTGTGCAGCCGGCCGACACCACGGTGGCCTCGGGCGCCAGCCGGCGGCGGATCGCACTGTCCACCCCGTCCGCCCCGACGACGAGATCGCCCTGCCAGCTCTGCCCCCCACCCAGCACGGTCGGCGGAGCGGACGGCGGCACGTGAGCGGTCTGCACACTCACGCCGGTACGGATGTCGACCAGCCGGCCGAGGCCCGCGACGAGCGCGTCGTGCAGATCGGCCCGGCGTACGACCAGTGGCGCCTCGGTTTCCTCGGCAACCTCGGCCGGCCGTACGAGCCAACTGCCATCGGGCCGGCGGACGCCGCGGTCGTGGACGGGAGAGGCGATGGCGTCGAGGCCGCCGGCAAGGCCGAGCCGCCGCAGTGCGGTCACGCCGGACGGCCAGAGCAGGAGGCCCGCCTGGTCGGCGCTCAGCCGGTCGGCCCGTTCGATCAGCGTTACGTTCCAGTCGTGGCGCGCGAGGGCACCGGCGACCGCCAGCCCGCCGATTCCCGCACCGACCACGACCGCCGTCGGCACGGCTACTGCTTCGTCGCGGACGCGGACGGAGTCGCGTCGCCGTTGCCGGACCGATCATCGCCGGCAGGCTCGTCCCCGCGGCGCGGCGCCGCCTGCAGCGCGTCGCCAGCCGCGGTCTCGTCGCCGGCACCCGGCGGACCGGCGCCGGGTTTGTCGCGCGGACCCGGCGGGCCTTCATCGGTCGCGGTGTCATCGCTCGCGTCCGCGCCGTTGTCCGGCGCGTCACCGTCGGCCGCCTCGACCGTCGGCTCCGTGTCTCCCCCGGCTGGGCCGGAGTCGTCGGCCGCCGGTGTCAGGATCAACCGCGGACCCTTCACCCGTACGAAGTAGATGAGCGCGCCCAGGAACACGATCAGCGAGACCCAGTCGTTGATCCGCAGCCCGAGGAAGTGGTTCGCCTCGTCGATGCGCAGATATTCGATCCAGGCGCGCCCGGCCGTGTAGGCCATCACGTAGAGCGCGAAGGCCCGCCCGCGGCCGAACTTGAACTTCCGATCGAGGAGATAGACGAGCAGCGCGACGCCGAGATCCCAGATCACCTCGTACAGGAACGTCGGGTGATAGAGGCCCGGGAGGTATAGCTGACCCTCGACCGGCACCGCCTTACCGTCGACCATCTCCGCGTGCACGTGCAGACCCCAGGGCAGTGTCGTGCGGCGACCGTACAGCTCGTTGTTGAAGTAGTTGCCGAACCGGCCGATCGCCTGCGCGACCGGGAGCCCCGGCGCGAGCGCGTCGGCGACGAACGACAGCGGGATCCCGAGCCGTCGCGCGGCCACCCAGGCTCCGAACGCGCCGCCGGCGACCGCGCCCCAGATGCCCAGGCCGCCCTGCCAGATGTAGAACACACCGACCGGGTTGCCGCCCTTGCCGAAATAGAGCTGCGGCGACGTGATGACGTGGTAGATCCGCGCCCCGATGATCCCGCAGGGGACGGCCCACACCGAGATGTCGAGGATGGCGTAAGGCGCGGCACCACGCGCGCGCATCCGCCGCTCCGTGATGTACCCCGCCGCGATGATGCCCAGCACGATGCACACGGCGTACGCACGCAGGGGCAGAAAGCCCAAATGCCACACGGATGTGCTGGGGCTCGGGATGCTCGCGAGGTTCACGCGCGAAAGGTTACCGCTGATGGGATCCGAACGTGCGGGTGGCTTCACCCGCTGTCCGGTTCTAGGCTTTCGTCATGAGCCAGTTCACGACGGCCGTGGCGGCCGTCATCACCGATCCGGCCGGCCGTGTGCTCATGTGCCAGCAAAGCCAGGGACACCGCTGGTGGGGACTTCCCGGCGGCAAAATCCACCCAGGCGAGTCACCGCTACATGCCACGGTCCGGGACATCTGCGAGGAGATGGGCGCCGAGATCACACTCGTTGATCTTGTCGGCCTGTACAACTTGACCGGGACGAACGGCTCGGTCGAAGACCATCTCCCCGACGTTCTCGTGCACGTCTTCCGCGCGAAGCTCGACGGCGAGGTCACGGTGAACTCGCCCAGCCGCATCTCGCGCCTGTGTTGGCACGACGTCGACGATCTGCCGGTGCCGATGACCCCGGTCAGCCGGGCGGCGGTGGCGGACGCCAGCGCCGGACGGGCCGGCATGCTGCGCGTCGTCGAACGTGACGCCGAACCGGACATTCCGGATGCGATCGGCGACAGCGACGACGAGCAGGATGCGGTGGCCGCCTCGGTGGCGGCGTTCTCCGCCGTCGTTACGCCCTAGCTGACCCGTGGCCGGTCGCGCGCACTGTCGCGCACCCTCGCCATGATCCGTGACCTTGAAGCGTCATGTGTCTGATCATGAAAGCGGAGAGGCTCTTGGCGCTCCAAGGTCACGGATCTCGAGTCCGTCGGACCACGGAACTACCGGCGACGTACGCCGTCGGCCAGGTCTGCGGTGAGCCGCGCGAGCGCGTCCCGGCCGGCCGCCGCGTCGTCGAGGCGGTCGAGGACGCACGACACCAGAGCACTGCCAACGATCACTGCGTCGGCGTAACCGGCCACCGCGGCCGCCTGTGTGCCGTCGCGAACGCCCAGTCCGACGCCGACCGGAATGTCGCTGACCGACCGGACCCGCTCGACCAGCGCCGGTGCCGCATGAGAGGTCTGCTCACGGGCGCCGGTCACCCCCATCACGCTGGTCGCGTACACGAAGCCGCGACATGCCTCGACGGTGGACGCTATGCGCGCGTCGGTCGACGACGGCGCGACGAGGAAGATCCGGTCGAGGTGATGGTCGTCGGCCGCCGCGATCCACTCGGCCGCCTCGTCCGGTATCAGGTCGGGCGTGACGATCCCGGCGCCACCGGCCGCGGCGAAATCGCGGGCGAAGCGGGCCACGCCGTAGCGCTCGATCGGCGCCCAGTAGGTCATCAGGATCACCGTCGCGCCGGACTCGGTGACGGCCTCGACGGATCGGATCAGGTCGGCGGTCCGTACGCCGCCGGCCAGCGCGATCTCACTCGCCCGTTGGATGACCGGGCCGTCCATGACCGGATCGGAGTAGGCGAGTTCCACCTCGATGATGTCCGCGCCGGCATCGACCATCGTCCGCATCGACTCGATGCCGCGCTGCACCGTCGGGAAACCGGCCGGCATGCAACCGACCAGGACCCCACGGTCCTCGGCCTTCGCCTTGTCGAAGACGACCTGGAGATGGCTCGCCGGGCGGGCCGCCGGGCGAGGTTCCCCGGCGGTGCTCGGGACCGTCACAGCGCCGCCGCCTCGTCGTCGAGGATGCCGAACCATTTGCCGGCCGTCGTGACGTCCTTGTCGCCGCGGCCGGACAGGTTGACGACGATCGTGGCGTCCGGACCGAGCCGCGGCGCGATGCGGATCGCACCGGCCAGTGCGTGTGCGCTCTCGATCGCGGGGATGATCCCTTCGGTCCGGCACAGTAGCGCGAACGCGTCCATCGCCTCGCGGTCGGTCACGGACTGGTAGTCGGCTCGTCCGACGTCGGCCAGCCACGCGTGCTCGGGACCGACGCCCGGATAGTCCAGGCCGGCCGAGATGGAGTGCGACTCGATCGTCTGCCCGTCCTCGTTCTGCAGGACGAAGCTGCGCGTGCCGTGGAGCACGCCGACCCCACCGCCCGAGATCGCCGCGGCGTGCCGGCCGGTCTCGACGCCGTCGCCGCCGGCCTCGAAGCCGTAGAGCCCGACCGACGAGTCCGGGATGAACGCGTGGAAGATGCCGATCGCGTTCGAGCCGCCGCCCACACAGGCGCACACGGCATCCGGGAGCCGCCCGGTGAGGTCGAGGCACTGCGCCCGGGCCTCGACCCCGATGCCGCGTACGAAATCGCGGACCATGGCCGGGAACGGGTGCGGTCCGGCCGCCGTACCGAGCAGGTAATGAGTGGTCTCGACGTTGGCGACCCAGTCGCGCAGCGCCTCGTTCATCGCGTCCTTGAGCGTCTTCGAACCGTGCGTGACCGGCACGACGGTGGCACCCAGCATCTGCATCCGCGCGACGTTCAGTGCCTGCCGCCGGGTGTCTTCCTCGCCCATGTAGACGACGCACTCGAAACCGAACAGGGCGGCGGCGGTCGCGCTCGCGACGCCGTGCTGACCGGCGCCGGTCTCCGCGATGATGCGCTTCTTGCCCATTCGCTGGGTGATCAATGCCTGCCCGAGTACGTTTCGGATCTTGTGCGCACCGGTGTGGTTGAGATCCTCGCGCTTGAGCAGGAAGCGTGCCCCGGTGCCGACCTCGGTCGACAGCCGGGTCGCGTCGTAGAGCTTGCTCGGCACGCCGGCGTAGTCGCGCAGCAGCCGGGCGAACTCGACCTGGAACGCCTCGTCGGCCATCGCATGTCGGTAGACAGCGTCCAACTCGTCCAGCGCCTTGATCAGCGCCTCGGGAACGAAACGTCCGCCGAACCGACCAAAGTGTCCGTCCGGACCCGGCACGAGACCGGCCGCCGACGCGTACGCGGCCGCACCGCGCTCGGCCGATGTCGCCGCGGTCATCGGCCCGGCCTCGGCGTCGCCGGGTGGCTGCCCGCCGTCACCAGCTCGGCGACCGCGTCACGCGGGCTCTTCTGCGTCACGAGACCCTCGCCGACGAGCACGGCGTCCGCGCCGGCCGATGCGTACTTGATGAGGTCATGCGGTCCACGGACACCCGACTCGGCGATCTTCACCACGTGACCCGGCAGGCCGGGCGCGATCCGTTCGAAGACCGTACGGTCGATCTCCAGAGTCTTCAGGTTGCGTGCGTTGACGCCGATGACGCGGGCTCCGGCGGCGAGCGCCCGATCGGCCTCGTCCTCGTCGTGCACCTCGACGAGTGCGGTCATGCCGAGCGACTCCACCCGTTCGAGCAGGCCCTCCAGAGCGTTCTGCTCCAGCGCCGCGACGATCAACAGGACGAGGTCCGCGCCGTACGCCCGCGCCTCGTGCACCTGGTACGCCGAGACGACAAAGTCCTTGCGCAGCAACGGCACGCCGACCGCGGCCCGGACGGCGGCGAAGTCGTCGAGGCTGCCGCCGAACCATCGCTGCTCGGTCAGCACCGAGACGCACCGAGCGCCGCCGAGCGCGTATTCGCTGGCCAACTTGGCCGGGTCCTCGATGGCGGCGAGTGCACCGCGGGACGGCGAGGCGCGCTTCACCTCGGCGATGACGCCGACGCCGGGCGCGCGCAGCGCGTTGTAGCCGTCGAGCGGTGGCGCCGCGGCCGCGGCCATCTCTCGTACGTGGTCGAGCGGCACTTTCTCCTGCCGCTCGGCGACGTCCTCGCGCACGCCGGCCAGAATCTCCGCCAGCACGCTCTCTTGGCCGGGCCCCGACATCGGACTCCCCTCTCCGGGTGTCATGGACCGATGCTAGGTGGCGGCATCTCGGCCGGGTGCCCGGGGTATGGCAAGGGTCACCGCAAAGCCATGCGGCATAATGCAGGGCTACTTGTGGTGACTGGTCGGTGACGGTCGCGGGTGTGTCGGCGCCGTCGCGGGTGTGCTCGGTGACCTGGCCGGCGACGGTGCCGAGCCGCCGGCCGTGCTATATCCGAGCGCCGCGCCGCCGATCGCGCAGATGGCAACGATCATGAGGAACAACCCGAGCACCGGGATCGGGCTACCGGCCTTCAGCCGTCGCGGCCGGTCTCCGCGCACGAGCTGCCGGGCCTGACGTCGGTTCGCGCGCCACCGCGCGATCGGACCGGGTGGCGGCGGCTGCCAGCGCAACGCCGGTCGCGGTCCGTCGTAAGGCTCGTCCTCCCACGGCGGAACCATCGGACCGGTTCGAGCGGTACGGACCCGGGACGGTCCCGGTGACGGTCGGCGTCGCTCCGCCCGTCCCGGTTCGCGTGGCTCGCTCCCCCACGCCTCGGCGTCGCGGCCGCCGTCGCGTCGTGTCGGACGGGCGGTCGCGCCGGATGTTGAGGAGCGTGTCGGACCCCGGGTTGGACCTCGTGTCGGACGAGGACGTCGATCGCGGTCGTCGTCAAGGTCGGAATCATCGCGCGTACGGCGTCGCCCGTACGGTGCCGGCGACGGCGGCTCGGCCAGCCGGTCCCCGGCCCCGTTGCCCAGCCGCGCCGACCGGTCCCGTACGGCGCCCGGATCACCGAACAGACCGCGGTTGAGGTCCCGGTGCGGATCGCGCTGTTGATCCCACGGCGGATCGCGATGTTGGTCGCGGGTGGACGACGCCGTCCGGTCCACCGGCCGCGGTGTCGATCGGCGCACCGGCGACACCGATGCGAGGTAGGCGTCGTACGCGTCGCGCTGCGCGTCGTCGAGCAGGATCGCCGCGGCCGCGTTGACCAGGGACATCCGCGCCGCATCGCCGGTCGGCAGATCCGGGTGCACCTGTCCGGCCAGCCGGCGCCGGGCCAACTCGATGTCGGACCGGGTCGCCCTCGTGCCGACGCCCAACACCTCGTAGGCGTTGTGGCCGTCCAGGTGGGTGAACTGGCGTGGATACATCAGCGCCGGTGCCCACGCCGACGACCGTGTCGCCGGGGAATCCGGTCCGCTGCCATGCCGTCATCCTGGCATGACGCCGCTTCCAAGCCCAGTTTCCACGCCCGGCGGCTACTGTACGAGATCATGGAGGACGCCGAGGAAAGCGTCGCGCCACACGTTCGGCGGCTGCGCCAGCGAGCGCTGTCCGATCGCCTGCGCGAAAGTCTGCTGTTCCTGCCGCTGCTCCTGCTGATCGCTGGCGTCGTACTACAACAGATCGCGCGCATCATCGACGAGCACGTCTCCGTCCGGTGGCTCGATACGTTCAACATGTCGCCCGATGCGGCCCAGACGCTGCTGTCCACGATCGCCGGTGCCACGATCACGACCGCGGGCGTCGTGTTTTCCCTGCTCGTTGTGTCGCTACAGCTGGCCAGTGGGCAGTTCTCCCCGCGAGTGTTGCGGACGTTCTGGCGGGACCGCGTCGGTCAAGTGCTCATCGGCCTGCTGCTCACGACGTTCGCGTTCTGTGTGCTAGCGCTCAGCGGCCTCGACACGTCGGCCGAGCACGCACCGACGGTCACGATGGTGCTCGCGATCGCTCTCGCACTCGCGTCGATCCTCGCGATCGTCGGATACCTGAACCGCATCACGCGCCGGCAGTACGTCGGGCGGATCATGGAACGCATCCAGAACGAGGCCCTCGCACTGATCAACGGCCTGCCGTACGGATCGCGCATGGGTGAGCGGTGCGGCGCGCCGATCGAGGTCCCCGATCTGACCACGTTAGGCGCACCGCTCGTCGTCGCCGCCCACGAGAACGGCTGGGTCCAGCAAATCAGCCGCCGGGCCGTGCTGGCCGCCGTCCCGGCCGGCAGTGTCGTGCGGTTGGAGACCCGGGTCGGCGCGTATCTCGTCCGCGGCGAACCACTAGCCCGGATCTGGCCGAGGCCGGATCCGGCGAGCGCGGCTGAGACGGCGCGGCTGGTGGCCGAGGCCGCCATCATCGGTGTTGCGCGCACGATGCAGCAGGACATCGACTTCGGCCTGCGCCAGCTGAACGACATCGGGCTGCGTGCGTTGTCGCCGGCGGTGAACGACCAGACCACCGCGGTCGAGGTGATCCTTCGCGTGTCGTCGGTCATGCGACCGCTGATCGACGCCGACCTGCCCGCCCAGGCGCAGCGCGACACCGAGGGTCGCGTGCTACTCACGCCGTGGGATCTCGATCACGGCGAGTACGTCACGCACGCGTACGGCCAGATCGGCCGGTACGCCGCCCCCCACCCGCAGGTCGCCCTGGCCCTGATTCGGGCGGTCCGGATGCTGCGTGCGGCCGCCGAGTCGTACGGCGGCGACCGTACGGACGCCATCGCGGCACTCGATGCGCAGGTCGAGTCGATGCTGGAATTGGCGGTGTCGGCCGGGCTCCACGACAGCGAGCTCGCACCGTTGCGCGCGGCGGCCACCGCGACGACGACCCAACCCTGGGACAGCTACCTCGACCAACACGGCGCCAGCCAGCGACGCGATTGACGTCGCCCGTCGCGGTCGATGGTCGCGGCCATCGGCGACACGTCGACTAGCGTGGGGCGCGTGGAGCAGGTCACGATCATCACCGGCGGTTCCCGCGGCATCGGTGCCGCAACGGCCCGACGGCTCGCCGAGGACGGTCACCACATCGCGATCGGATACCGCGCCGACGAAGCATCGGCGAACCGCGTCGTGGCCCAGGTGATCGACGCCGGCACGCGGTGCGTCGCGGTCCGCGTCGACACCGCGGTCAACGACGATGTCGAGGCGCTGTTCGCGACCGCGGCGGCCGAGTTGGGTCCGATCACCGCGCTCGTGAACAACGCCGGCACAACCTCCCCGATGGGCCGAATGGCCGAGCTGCGGCCCGACGACATCCGGCGGGTCATCGACGTCAACGTCACCGGCGCGTTGCTGTGCGCCCGGATGGCCGCCCGTACGCTCACCCGCGGCGGCGCGATCGTGAACCTCTCGTCGGCCGCGGCGACCCTGGGCAGCCCCGGCGAGTACGTGCACTACGCGGCGAGCAAAGCGGCCATCGATGCGCTGACCGTCGGGCTCGCGAAGGAACTGGCCGCGGACGGGATCCGCGTCAACGGGGTCGCGCCGGGCATCGTCCGTACCGAGATCCATGCGGTGTCGGGCATGGCGGACCGACCGGACCGGGTGGCCGACCGCATCCCGATGCACCGTGCCGGCGAGCCGCCGGAAATCGCCGAGGCTATCGCGTGGCTGCTCAGCCCGGCGGCGTCGTACACGACCGGCACGACGATCCGCGTCGCTGGCGGTTTGTGAAACCGACGATCGCCGTGCCGGTCATTTGTGCGCGGACACGGTGACCGTGTCGATGGTCAGCTCTGGTTTCGCCTCGAGAATGTCGCCGACGCGCGCGACCTGTTCGTCGAGTTCGCGACGATGCCCGGCGGTCAACCGGCCGAAGGGCTCCACGACGATGCGCACACGCCGCCCGGAAGTGCGCTGGTGCCAGAGCCCGGCCACCGTCCCGCCGATGAGCACGACCGGGAACGTGCCGGCCTGGCCGTGGGTCAGTGCCCGCGTGGCCGCCATCTCCGGAAACAGCAGATCGCGAGGATGGCAGCCGACCGTGTAGGCATCGAAGTACGGCAACAGCCGCAGGCTCGGCGCGACCGGCTCCGGCCGGCTCACGCCGTCGGCGGCGAGCACCCACGCGGCGTCACCCCGCCCCGGTGGCTGCCCGCCCGACGCGCGCTCCTCGATGACCGCGGGCTCGAGTTCGTCGGCCATCGCCGCGAACGCCTCCACACACCAGGCTCGGGGAGCCCCGAACCACCGCGCGAACTCGTACGGCGTCGCCGGACCGTAGGCGGACAGGAACCGCCGGACCAACTCGGCCAGGGCACGGGACCCGTCGTCGGGCCGGAACCCGGGCAACCACGCCGCCGGATCGGTGTACGTGACGCGACGCCCCCGGTTCGGGCCAAAGCACAGCACGCCTCGGCGCGCGGCGATGTGGATCGCCTGCCGCCACCGCGGCCACCAGTCGCCGAACGCCGGCACGACCGGATCCGCGGCCCACGCCCCGGTCGCACCGACGACCGCCTCGTCCAGCTCGTCGACGGTCAGCTCGGCGCCCCGGAGCGCGGCCGCCATGGCGGCGAGCACGTCCTCGGTCTGCGCCGGCGTCAGGCCCGCTGATTCGGGCAGCGACGTCGGCGGCGACGGGATGGCCGAAAGCGCGCCGGTCCACATCGGTAGGTCCCGCGCCGGCAACAGGTGGACGGTCCCCCGAGGGCCGTACGTCTTGACCAGGCTCTTGTGTGTCCACAGTGCGTCGCGGACGTCCGTACGCGTCGAGCCGGCCACCCGTAGCCCGACGGACAGTTCGGCGGCCGACATGACCTGGGCGTGCGCGCCGCACATCGCGGCGACCACGTCGTCGATCGCGCCATCCGACGGCGTTGCCAGCGCGTGTCGCGCGAGCCGTCGCGCGCAGACCTCGGCCCAGGTGAGCCGCACCGTCATCCGGCCGCCCGCAGCACGTGGATCATCCGCCACGCGTCCGGATCGCCGAGCGCGCCGCCGTCGAAGTCGCCGAACTCCCCGTCGACCCGCATCCCGGCGAGCCGGGCCGCGGCGTGCATCTCGTCGCGCGTCCAGAACCGGTCCGGCTCGACGCTGGTGATCGACTCGGTGCCGCTCGGGCCGGTCATGCTGAGCGTGACGTGCAGCGGCGTGAGCTGGGTGACCGGGTCGATGACGTCGCTGTCCGCGCCCCAGGCCAGGGTCGCCTCGATGCCGTCCCGAGCGCACGTCCAGGAGGCCTGCGTGGCCTTCGCGCCGAACTGCTCCGTCGGATGGCTGCCCTCGATGATGTAGCAGCCGCCGGGCGCCAGCGCCCGGCTCACCGCCGTCAGGTGGGCGATCATGTCGTCCAGCGTGAGCACGTACGAGATCGAGCTGATCATGCAGAACGCGAGGTCGACCGGCTCGGCCAGCGTGAAGTCCCGGATGTCGGCGTCGATCACGTCAAGCGTGACACCGGCCGCGACGGCGTTCGCCCGGGCCCGGTCGCGCATCGTCGGCGACAGGTCGATCGCGGTCGCCCGCCAGCCACGTTTCGCGCACTCGATCGCGTGCTCGGCCGGCCCGGCCGCCAATTCCACGACGGCTCGCGGCTCTCGTCCGGCCATCCGTACCAGTGCGTCGATCTCACCCGGCACGTCCCGATAGCTGAAGGCGATTTCATAGCCGAGCGCGAGATCGTAGATCGAGTTCACCCGGACAGTCTGGTAGCCCGGCCGCGCCGCGGCAATGATTTGCGACCGCCAGTCGGGCCTCAGGCTTCGCGGTCGGTGGGATCGACGCCGCGGTCCAGGTCGTCCCACATCGAAGCAGGGGTACGGGCACCATGCCCGGCCGTGGTCCCGCGGTCGGACGGCGCATGAAGGCCGCTCGCGGCGGACGGCCCGACCGCGTCACTCATGGATGCGTCGGCCGCTGCGTCGGCGTGTTCGGCCGTCGATCCCGCCGGCCCGGCCGGACGCTCATAGCGCGCGCCCATCGCCGGCCAGGTGGCGCCGGACCGCATCGCGGACGTGCCGGCCCACGCGATGCCGAGACCGCCAATACCGACGATCACCGGCCAGGCGCCACCGGCGATATCGAGCCCGTCGATGGAACCGGCGAGCACACCGAGCCCGACCAGCACGAGCAGCAGACCGATGATCGTTCGTACCCGACCCCGCGTGGCCAGCAGCGCACCGGCACCGGCCAGGCCGACCAGCGCCAAGGCCGGCAACCAACCGATCAGGGACCCACCGGTGTGGTCGATGAGTTTGGCCGGCAACGGCGGCGGCTGGCGCTGCGTCGTCGTCGTCCAGGTCCGGGTCGCGGCGAACAAGGCCAACCCGGCGCCGACGAGGCAAGCGAGCACCGCCGTTGTGAGCCCCCGTCGCGCCGTCCGCCGGCGCACCGCGCCATCGTCGACCCGAGCGTCGCCGGCCGGAGCCGCTGCCGACCGGATTCGGCTCGGTCATCGGGCCGGCCGCAGCGTCTCGGCCGTGGCGATCGCGGCGAGTACGGCCGCCGCCTTGTTCACCGTCTCCTGCTCCTCGGCCGACGGCTCGGAGTCGGCGACGACGCCACCGCCGGCCTGGACGTAAGCGACGCCGTCGCGCAGCAGCGCCGTACGGATCGCGATCGCGGTGTCGAGGTCGCCGCCGAAGCCGAAGTAGCCGACGATCCCGCCATAGAGGCCGCGCCGGGTTGGCTCCAGCTCCTCGATGATCTCCATTGCGCGGACCTTCGGGGCACCGGAGAGCGTTCCGGCCGGGAACGTGGCGACCAGCGCATCGAACGGCGATCGTTCCGGCTCCAACTCGCCCACGACCGTCGACACGATGTGCATGACGTGGCTGTAGCGCTCGATCGTCGCGAATTCCGGCACCTCGACGGTCCCCGGCTGGCAGACCCGGCCAAGGTCGTTGCGGCCAAGATCGACGAGCATCACGTGCTCGGCCCGCTCCTTCGGATCGGCCAATAGTTCGGCCGCGAGGTTCGCGTCTTCCTCCGGTGTCGCGCCACGCCAGCGCGTACCGGCGATCGGATGCAGCAGCGCGCGCCGGCCGGTGACCTTGAGGTGCGCCTCCGGCGACGAGCCGACGACGTCGAACTCGTCGAACCGCAGCAGATACATGTACGGGCTCGGGTTCGTCATCCGCAGCACCCGATAGATGTCGAGCGGATCGGCCTCCGTACGCCGCTCGAATCGTTGGGAGATCACGATCTGGAAGCCCTCGCCGTCGCGGATCGCCTCCTTGGCCTGCTCGACCGCCTTCTGGTGCAGGCCCTCGGGCGTGCCGGACGTGTAATGGCCGGCCGCGCTCACGGTGACCGTGGACACCATCGGCGGCGTCGGGCGCGCGAGCGCGGTCGTCATCGCGTCGAGCCGCCCGATCGCCTGGTGGTAGCCGGCGAGGTGGGCCGCCTCGTCCGCGTCGGGAGCCACGATCACGTTCGCGACCAGCAGCGCCGTGCCGGTGAAATGGTCGAGGACGACGAGGTCGGTCGCGAGCATCATGCCGAGGTCCGGCACGTGCAGATCGTCGGTCGTCAGATCGGGGAGGCGTTCGAAGCGCCGGACGATGTCGTACGCGAGGAATCCCACGAGTCCACCGGTGAGCGGCGGCAGGTCCTCGCCGGTCTCCGGCTGCTCCGCCGACGCAAGCGCGGCGACCGTCGCTCGCAGCACCTCGACCGCGTCGCCGTGCGTCGGCAGGCCGGGCGGCGGCGCGCCGAGCCACACCGCGGCTCCGTCGGCGCTCGTCAACGTCGCGACGCTGCGCACGCCCACGAACGAGTAACGGGACCAGACCATACCGCCGGCAGGGGCGCCGTGCTCGGCCGATTCGAGCAGGAAGCTGCCCGGACCGCCGGCGAGCTTGCGGTAGACGCCGATCGGAGTTTCCCCGTCGGCCAGCAACCGGCGCGTGACCGGCACGACGCGGTGTGACGTGGCCAGGCGACGGAACGTCGACTCGCTCGGTGTGATCGCCCCGTCGGTCATCGCACCTCCTCGATCGGGTCGGCGGATACGGCCTCGCCAGCCCGTTCGGTCGCTTGAGCGGGTTGGGTCGGATCGGCCAGCAGGACGTCGTCGAAGCAGGTCGGCGCGCCGGTGTGACAGGCCGGCCCGGTCTGATCGACGCGGACGAGCAGCGTATCGCCGTCGCAGTCGAGGGTGACCGAGTGCACCGCCTGCCGGTTGCCGGACGTCTCGCCCTTGACCCAGAGCGTCTGCCGGCTCCGTGACCAGTACGTCGCCTGGCCGCTCGCCAGCGTACGCGCGAGCGCGGCATCGTTCATCCAGGCCAGCATCAGGACCGCGCCGCTGTCGTACTGCTGGACGATCGCGGGGACGAGCCCGGCGGCGTCGCGTTTGAGCCGCGCGGCGACGAGCGGGTCAAGGCCGGTGGAGAGCGCCACGGGTGGCGGTACTGACTGCGATGCGGACACGTGATCGATTGTCCCGCACGCGCCGGCCCCGTGCCGAGCCGGGTGATGACGGCCGGTGACCGGACGCTGGTGACGACCCGGCGCCGGCACTCCCCGCCGGAGGTGCAAGGGATGCCGGCGCCGCGGTCCAATATCGCTCGCGCGGGTTCGTCAGCCGCCGGCGAGCGCCGCCAGCTCGACCCGTACCCGTTTCGCCAGTACGACGGACGCCCGGAGTCGATCGCGAGCGCCGCGCACCGCGGACCGCACCGGCACGACCTGCGCGTGGATGGCGTCGCCGTTCGGACCGGGCTGGATCGCCAATAACGTGGCTACCTGTCCGGTCAGCGCCGATGCCGCGGCGTCGAGCTGCCGGGCCATCGTGGCCAGCTGCGCGGTCTCGGTCGAGGTGTCCTTCCCGCCGGCCGCGAGCTGCGCCGCGACCTTCGCGAGATCGTCGTGGACGGTACGGAGTTTGGTGATCGAGGCGGTCTCGGCATCGGCGGCGACGGTGAACCGGACCTTCGGCACGACGAGCAGGTAGACGCGGTAGTCATCGATCATGGCGTGAGCGTCGGCCCGTACCGCGGCCACGGTCGTCTCGGCGTCGGTGCGAGCTTTGAGCGCGGTGAGCCCGGTCTTGTCCGCACTGATCAGGCTCGCGAGCGTCGACTTGTCGGCGGCGCTCAGGTTGGCCGCCGCGCCGATCGCACCGTTGAGGCTGGTGAGCGTCGCGAGACGCAGATTGATCCGCACGTCGACGGATTTCTGCCAGGCCGGCAGGCCCGCGCCGGGCGGTGGGCTGTCCGGCGACGATGACGCGGTGGCCGTCGGCGACGTCGCGGTGACCGCCGGCGTCAGTGCGTCGGCGAAGGCCATCGTCGGAATCGCCACGACCACCGCGGTCGCGATGGCCGCCGATAGCGCGACGGCCGGGCGTACGAGCCATCGCCAGGCCCGACGGGAAGCTCGCTGGCCGGTTGTCACTGTCGACTCAGTTGTCACTGTCGGCCGCCTTGTCCGCCTGGGCGATCTGGCTGTCGACGCCGGACAACGTGCTGCCGATCCCGGACAAGGCTCGATCGACCGACGACAGTTCGGCCGCGGTCGACGGGTTTGCGCCCGCCGCTCCGGTGGTCGGCCCGGCGGCCGAGCCGGCCGACCCGGTGGAGTGGGTCGCCGTCGTGTCGGACGTGACCGCCGGACGACCGATCAGGTCGGATCGGTTCGCGGCGCGGTCCCGTACGCCGCAGCCGGTCAGCACGAGTGTCACGGCCATCGCCGCACCGCCGATGCGTAGCGCAGCCGCGAGGCGCCTTTCGCCGCCGATGCGTACGCACGGCCGCGAGGCGCTTTTTACTGCCGAGCGCGATTGCTCGCTTCATGGGTTCCTGACTCCTTGTCGATTCGCCGGTACGCGTGGCACCGACCGGACTGGAGTGAGCATCGGGCCGGTCCGCTAACGAACAACGCGGCAACACGTACGGGTTCGGTAAAGACCGGCCGCTCGTCCGAGCCGTGTCCATCGACCGGGTATTGACCGCGCCGACAGAATTCGCTTACCGTCGATTTCAACGCTCGATGAATTAACTCGGATCGCGGAAGGGAGTCACCGTGGACGTGGCGATAGCCGTCGACGACCTGGTCGTCGCGCGAGGCGGACGGACGGTGCTGCACGGGGTGACCGCGCACCTGCCCACCGGGTCCATCACCGGGCTGCTCGGGCCGAGCGGCAGTGGCAAGACGACGTTGATGCGCGCGATCGTAGGCGTGCAGAAGGTCGCGTCCGGCTCGGTGACCGTGCTCGGCCAGCCGGCCGGCGCGCCGGCACTGCGACGTACGGTCGGCTACCTCACCCAGGCGCCGAGCGTGTACGCCGACCTGACCGTACGGGAGAACGCCCGCTACTTCGCCTCGCTCTATCCGGGCATGACGAAGGCCGACGCCGACCGGGCCATTGACGACGTCGGGTTGAGCCGTGCCGCCGACCAGCTTGTCGCCACGCTCTCCGGCGGCCAACGCAGCCGCGCGTCCCTCGCCTGCACTCTGCTCGGAGACCCGCGCGTGCTCGTGCTCGACGAGCCGACGGTCGGTCAGGATCCGGTGCTGCGCGAGGATCTGTGGCAGCGGTTCCACGAGCTGGCCGCGGCCGGCACCACGATCGTCGTGTCCAGCCACGTGATGGACGAGGCCGGTCGCTGCCAGCGGCTCGTCCTCATCCGGGAGGGAACCGTGATCGCCGATGACACGCCGGCGGCGGTCCTCGAATACACCGGCGCCGACGACCTCGACGCGGCGTTTCTGACGCTGATCCGCGAGACGGCCGAGGAGAGCGCGTCATGAGTGCAGAGAAGCTCCATCCGCGGATTCCAGGCCCGCGGGTCGCGACGCCGAGGGTTGCTGGGGCGCGGTTCCTCAGCCCGCGGATCCTGGCCAGCACCACCGAGCGGGTGCTCAGCCAGTTGCGCCACGACAAGCGGACGCTCGCGCTGATCGTCGTCGTACCGGCGCTGCTTTTGGCTCTCGTCTACTACGTGTTCGACCACCGGCCGCAGATCTTCAACCACGTCGGTCTGATCATGCTCGGGATCTTCCCGTTCGTGCTGATGTTCCTGATCACCAGTATCGCGATGCTGCGCGAACGCACGTCCGGCACGCTGGAACGCCTGCTGTCCACGCCGCTAGCCAAACTCGATCTGCTGTTCGGCTACGCGCTGGCGTTCGGTCTGGTGGCGGCGATCCAGGCCATCGTGCTGACGGCGGTGGCGTACTGGGCGTTCAACCTGACGATCGCCGGCAGCGTCTGGCTCGTCGTCCTGGTCGCGGTCGCCGACGCCATCCTGGGCATGGCCCTCGGGCTGCTCGCCAGCGCCTTCGCCCGCACCGAATTCCAGGCCGTACAGTTCATGCCGGCGATCGTGTTCCCGCAGCTATTTCTGTGTGGACTGTTCGCACCACGGGCGGAGATGGCCGGCTTCCTCGACGCGATCTCGCGTGTGCTGCCACTGACCTACGCGGTGCAGGCACTCGAGGAAATCGGGGCGCACCCGAGCCCGACAGCGCTGCTCTGGCGGGATCTCGGCATCGTCGTCGGCGCGGCGGTCGTCGCACTTGCGCTCGCGGCGGCGACGTTGCGGCGGCGGACGGACTGACCACGAAAACGGGGGTACGGATGACCCGCACGGGCCGGCGCAAGGGCAGCCCGGACACGCGCGAGGCGATCCTCGATGCGGCCCGGGCGGCGTTCGCGGACCGTGGCTTCGACGGCGCTTCGATCCGAAGCATCGCGTCGGCCGCCGGCGTCGACCCGGCGCTCGTGCACCACTACTTCGGCCCGAAAGAGCAACTGTTCCTCGCGACCGTGGGTGCGCCGGTCAACCCGGGTGATCTGATCCCGGCCATCCTCGAGGGCGAGCGCGCCGAGATCGGTGAACGGTTGGTCCGGACGTTCGTGTCGGTGTGGGACGACCCGCACAGCGGACCGAAGCTGGTCGCGATCGTACGCAGCGCGCTCGCGCACGACTGGTCTGCGCGGATGTTGCGCGAATTCCTCACGTCGCAAATCCTGCGGCGGGTGATCGCGAAGGCGGACATGCCGGCGGACGAGGCGCCGATCCGATCGGCGCTCGTGGCGTCGCAGATGATCGGACTTGGCCTGGCCCGGTTCGTGCTGAAGATCGAGCCGCTGGCCAGTGCCGACATCGACACCGTGGTCGCCACCGTCGGGCCGACCGTGCAGCGGTATCTGACCGGCCCGCTGACGGTTTGATCGTCCCGCGTAGCCCACGTCCGCGCGCCGAGGGGACCCGGCCGGATCCCGAGAAACCGTCAGTTGCCGTACGTGACTACCATCGGCGCCGGCTTCATGGCCATCACCTGGGCCGGCGTCATGAGTTTGTGCCTCGCCTCGAGTTTGTAGAAGATCTTGAATCCGCCGTACTGGAAGTTGCCGTACTTCGTCATGTCGTCGGCGACCCACCTCTCGTACTGGCCCTCTTTCACGCCGATGTCGCCCGGCCAGCCACCGACGGAGTCGATGTGGATCACGAGATCGACGCGCTTGTCGTCGACGAGATTGCGCTTGTCGGCGATCTCGGCCGACGCCGGGCTGAACGGCTTGGCCGTGCCGTCGCCGTCGCCACGGTACTGGTGAATAATCATGATCTTGCGTGGCACGTGATACTTCATCGGCATGTCGGCCACGGCCTCGATCAGCGGGTTCAGATCGCTGGCCCGGACGTTGGACAGATTCTTGCCGGGAATGCCGTTGTGCCGCGGGAACATCCACTCCGGATCGATGGCGACCTCGACGAACGGCAGCTTCAGGTATTGCGAGAACGACATCAGTTCGGTGAGCGGGTCGGCCCAGCCGATGTTGAGGTCGAGGAACAGCAGCAGGTCGTTCTTCTTGCAGAAGTCGACGTACCGCTGGATGGTCGCCGCGTCGACATGGTGGCTGTACGTGCCGCTCTTGCCCTTGAACCGGTCGGGCACGCTGACCACGAGATCGATGCCGAGCGCAACCGGATGCGCGGGGTCGAGCTTCTGATACACGGCGCCTTGTGCTTTGAGCCGGCGCAGCATCGCGGTCGACGGCACGTAGGCCGGCCCCGTCGCGGGCGCGCCCGGCACGGCGTAATACGCCACCACACGATGGGTGGGCAGGATCGCGCCGACGTTCGGATCGAACACCACCGGTGGCGCGGCCTGTACGGCGGTGCCGCGCGACGTCTGCGGGCTGGCCAGGGCCGGATTCTTGGAGTTCGGCACCCAGATGGCCAGGACCGCTCCCAGCGCAACCAGACCACACGCCACCCCGATGGCAATGAGCACCCGGCGGCTTGGTCGACGCCGATGGGGCGGGATGGGCGGCAGTTGTCGGGGTGGCAGGGTGGAAACGGCCATGCGGACATCTTGCCCGCGTTAGGTCGCGATTTGTCTAATTTATGGACATGTGGCAGGTGAAGTTTTCAGCCGCCTCAGAAGTTCACTTCCGTCTCAGCGCGTTTGCGCAAGCCACGACGCATGCAGTCGGCCGTAGACCGAATCCGGCTCGCTCACCAACACGTCGTGCGGACCCCGCTGCACGACACGCCCGCGGTCGACGACGATGACCTCGTCGGCCGCCTGGGCGGTGGACAGCCGGTGGGCGATCGCGACCGTGGTCCGTCCGCGCGTCACCTTCTCCAACGCATGCTGCAACCGGACCTCGGTGGCCGGGTCGACCGCGCTCGTCGCCTCGTCGAGCACCAACAGATCGGGATCGGCTAGATAGGCGCGCGCCAACGCGATCAACTGCCGCTCCCCCACCGACATCGCCTCGCCCCGCTCCCCGACCGGAGTGCGTACGCCGTCCGGCAGTCCGGTCACCCAGTCATGCAGCCCGAGTTCGGCGAAGACGTCGGCGACCCGCTGGTCGGAGTGCTCGCGGCCGAAGCGCACGTTGTCCGCGACGGACGCGTCGAAGAGGAATCCGTCTTGCGGCACCATGACGACGCGCTCGCGCAGCGAATCGAACGCGACCGCGTGCAGCGGCACCCCGGCCAGCGACACCTCGCCGCGGCTCGGGTCCATCAAGCGCGTCAGCAGTTTCGCGAACGTCGTCTTGCCGCTGCCGGTCTCACCGACGACGGCGACCTTCGTCCGGGCGGCGATGGTGAGATCGACGTCCGACAGGACTTCGGGCCCGCCCGGATAGGAGAAGGCGACGTCGGCGAACCGGATCTCCACCGGACCGGTCGGCAGGCGTTGGCCATCGTCGCCCGGGTCGGCCACGTCCGGCGGCGTCTCCAGCACGTCGAGCACCCGGCGGAATCCGGCGATCGCGTTCTGCGCCTCGTTCAACACCTCGGTCGCGATCTGCACCGGCTGCACGAACAGCGTGACGAGGAACAGGAACGCGGTGAGCTGGCCCAGCGACAGTGAGCCGTGCACGCCGAGGATGACGCCGACGACGACCGTGCCGGCGGTGGCGAGCGCCGTGGCGATCTCGCCGGTGACGAAGCTGACCACGTTGGTCCGTTGCGCCTTGTACTGGGCCTTCCGGTTGGCCTCGATCGCGTCGTCGATCCGCCGCCGGGTCCGCTGCTGCACGCCGTACGCGCGGATGACGCTGGCCCCGACGACGCTCTCGGCGACCGCGGCGAGCATCGCACCGACCCGCTCGCGGACCGCCGTGTAGCGGCGGGACAGGCGCTTCTGGAACAACCGGATCACGACGACGAGTGGCAGGAACGCAACCCACACGAGCAGCGTGAGCTGCCACGAGTAGATCGCCATGACGATCGTGGTGAGCCCGAGCTGACCGACGCTCACCAGCAGGATCACGCCGCCCCACTGCAGGAACTGGCTGATCTGGTCCACGTCGGTGGACACCCGCGCGACCAGCGATCCGCGCCGCTCGGCCTGCTGGTGCAGCATGGACAGATCGTGGATGTGTCGGAACGTGCGGGTCCGCACGCTGGCCAGCGCCGTCTCACTGACGGTGTAGAGCCGGACATTCATCAGGTACGTGCAATAGAGCGTGATCGACAGCACGAGGACCGTGATGGCCACGATCTCGATGAGCACCCGCAAGTTCGGGCCGCCGGCGGCCGACAGTCCCTTGTCGATGCCCTGCTGGATAGCGATCGGGATGGCAACCTTTCCGATCGTGCCGATCGCGGCCAGCCCGATCGTGCCGGCGAGTCCGGCCCGCACCTGCGGGGTCAGCGCCAGCCCGCGCCGGAGGATCGCAAACGTGGAGTCGGTGTTGGCGGTGTGGTCGGCCGCTACGTCTGCGCTCATCCCACGAGCTCCCGTTCGTCGTCACTGTGCCGGCGATCCGCCGCCGTCACGGTGTCCACCCCGGCGGCTTCGGCCTCGGCGGTCTCGTACGCGGTGACCAGGGCGGCGTAACCGGGCACCGTGGCCAGCAGTTCCTCGTGCGGTCCGGTCGCGACGACCCGGCCCGCCTCGACGTAGACGACGATGTCGGCGAGCGCGATGGTCGCGCGGCGGTACGCGACGACGAGGATCGAGGCGGTCGCCCCACGGCTGCGATCCCGCAGCGCGGCCAGGATGGCGGCCTCGACGCGCGGGTCGACCGCGCTGGTCGCGTCATCGATCACGAGCAGGCGTGGTCGTCCGGCCAGCGCTCGGGCCAAGGTCAGCCGCTGTCGCTGACCGCCGGACAGCGATGTGCCGCGTTCGCCGACACTCGTGTCGAGGCCGCGCGGGAGCGCGGCGACGAACCGATCCGCCTGCGCGACCGAGAGCGCCTCGTGGACGGCGTCCGCGCCGATGCCGGCCCGTTCCAGCGCGACGTTGCCGGCGATCGTGTCGTCGAAGACGAACGGCACCTGCGGCACGAGCGCGACCGCGCCCGCGAGCGCTTCGGCGGTGAGGTCGGGCAGCGCACGACCGCCGAGCACGATTCGACCGCCGTCCGGATCCATCAGGCGGGCGGCCAACCCCGCGATGGTCGACTTGCCCGAGCCGGTCGGGCCGACGAGCGCCACCGTCGCGCCGGGCGGTACGGCAAACGTGACGTCGGTCAACACCGTCGGGCCCGACGCGTACGAAAACGAAACGTGCTCGAACCGGATATCGAGCGGGTCGCCGCCGCCCGTGGCGATCGGGCCGTCGAGGGCACTGGTGCCGTAGCGCATCTCGCCGGTCGCGGTCAGCACATTGCGTACGCGATCGAACCCGACGGCCGCCCGGGGCAGCTCACCGAGCACGAATCCAATCGCCCGGACCGGAACGGCGAGCACGCTGAACAGGAACGCGACGCTGATCACCTCGGGCAGGCTCACGGCGCCCTGGCGCAGCCGTACGCCACCGACGATGAGGACGGCGAGGGTGCCGAGGCTGGGCAGCGCGTCGAGGATCGGATCGAAGAGCCCGCGGACGCGACCGACGCTGATCATCGCACCACGTAGTTCGATGGCCTTCGCCGCGAAGCGGTCCGTTTCGTACGTCTCCCGACCCATCGTCTTGACGACCAGTGCGCCGTCGAAGCTCTCGTGGGCGGCCGCGGACACCTCGGCCCGCAGTTGCTGGGCGCGCGCGATGCGCGGTGACATGCGGCGCGCGTACCAGAAATTCGCCCCGAAGAGCCCGGGGAACACCGCGCAGCTGACCAGCGCGAGGGCCCAGTCGACGACGAACAGCGAGACGACCGCGCCGAGCAGCATGACCACGGTGCCAACGGCGAACGGCAGCGGCGCGATCGGATACCACGCCGCCTCCACGTCGGCGTTCGCGTTCGACAGCAGCGTCCCGGTCGCGTGTCGTTGATGCCAAGCCAACGGCAGCTCCAGATATCGCCTGGTCACGGCGCGCCGATAGCGCGCCTGCAGCCGGTACTGCATCGACCCGGCGCCGAGGCGGCGACCGAAAATTCCGATGACCCGTGCGGCGGCGACCGCGAGAATGGCGAGCGCGCCCATGAGCGAGGCATGTTCATCGACGCGATGGCGGGCAAAGGCCGGCTCGATCACATCACCGACAACGTTGCCGACGACGTACGCCGTCGCGACCGTGGCCAGGCCGAATAGGCAGCTTCCGGACACCGCGAACGTGAATATGCGTCGTTCGTCGCGGATCCCCTGCCGTAAGACACGCAGCCCTTGACCCAGCACCCCCGATTCCGAACGCATCCCCACCCCGTATCAGACTCATCCCCGTTGCGGTCCTTACCCTTTCATGACGGCGACCGGCCGTGCACGCGTGTTTCATGCCACAACGCCGCGCAGTCGGACGACATAGCATCGTCGCCATGGGCCACCCCAACTTCGCGCGCGCCGAACGGGCCACGCTCTGCGACCTCCTGGACACCGTCGGTCCCGATCAGCCGACGCTGTGTACAGGGTGGACGACCAGGGATCTCGCGGCGCATCTGCTCGTGCGCGACCGCCGACCGGACGCGGCCGCTGGCGCGGTGATCAAACCGCTGGCGGCGCACGGGGAGAGGGTGCGCGCGGCCGCGGCGGCCGGCGATTTCGGCCGAGTGGTCGACGGGGTGCGGTATCCACCCAGACTGTCGATGGCCGGACCCTCGGCTATCGACCGCATGGTCAACACTGGCGAGTTCTTCATCCACCACGAGGACGTCCGCCGTGGCTCGTCCGGCTGGGCGCCGCGCGATCTTCCGCGTGGTCTCGCGGCTGCCCTGCACACGCAGGTACGGCTGGCCGGACGGCTGCGTCTGCGCAAGTTCCCCGCGACAATCACCATGGTCAGCCCGGACTACCCCCCGATCACCGCCGGCGCCGGCGGCCCGCCGGTCACGGTCGCCGGCGACCCCGGCGAGCTGACGTTGTTCTTCGCCGGTCGCCAGCGCGCCGCGAATGTCGACATCGACGGCCCGGCCGACCTTGTCGACAAGCTCCGCACCGCCGACTTCAGCCTCTGACGGGCGGGCGAGCCGGCGCGTCGGTCGGGCCGCTCCGGTTCAGTTCGGGTCCGGCCGCTCCGGGTCAGCTCGGGTCCTGCGCGCTCCAGGTAGGCGGCCGCGGTTCAGTCCGCCAGCGGTCCGACGACGTGGCGCAACCAACGCCCGGGGGCGGCCAGGAAGTCGCGCCAGTTCGCGACGACGTCGAGGTCGTCCCAGGTGACTCGGCGCATTCCCCACTCCCCGAGCTCGTACGTCGTCGCGCCGGGTAGCGCCGCCACGAGCGGTGAATGCGTCGCCACGATGGCCTGCGACCCTTCCTGCCGGATCGCGTCGAGCACCATGAGAAGCGCCAGGCTGGACTGGAACGACAGCGCGGCCTCCGGTTCGTCGAGGAAGTAGACGCCCCGATCGGCGAACCGATGCTGCAGGATCGCCAGGAACGACTCACCGTGCGAGCGCGACTGCACCCGTTGGCCGCCCCACGCTCGGAGGTCGGCCGGCGATCGGTCGATCTCGGCGAGGTAGGCGTGCATCGCCTCGGCCCGCAGGAAGAAACCCCCGGGTGCGGCCATCGGATGTGTCCGCGCGCGCAGGTGTCGGTGTAGCGGCGAGTCTTCTGCGCTCGGCCGCGGCCCGGTCACGGGCAGCGGGCTCGTCGACTCGGCACCGCGGCGCGGGTACGCCGCCGCGAACGCCTCGACGAGCGTCGACTTGCCGGAACCGTTCTCCCCGACCAGAAACGTGATGCCGGCCGGCACCTCGAAACCGCCCTCGGAGATCACCTGCGCCACGGCCGGAATGTCGAACGGCCAGCCGTCGGCGGCCCCGCTCGGACCGGGCACCCAGTCATATCGTTCGAGGTGCCGCGGTGTGGTCATCCGGGCGCTCCCTTCGGTGGGTGGTCTCACGTCGGTTGCAACGGTAAAGCGCCTCGGCCCGACGATCGGCGGTGCGCCGCACCGCTGGGAGCATTGCGCCGTCGCGGAGCGACAGTGTTGTGCTTGCCAATCTCGCCGGCGTTGGGTCGGCGCGGCGTACCGCCGGGGTCCGCACCGGTTTCGATGGCTCCTGCCGGACGACGGGGATGGCCCCCTCTGCTGGCCCCTCCCTCGCGCCGTGTTCGTACTTACTGTCGGGGTGTGGCGCAGGATGGCACACTCGACCCGGCGACCGCGTCGTCGGATGATCCGGTCGGCGTGCTGCGCGCCTGCGCCCGGCAAGTGTCGATCGCTTCCGCACAGCTCCTCGCCGCGATCGTGACCGTCGCCGACAGTGCCAAGCCCGGCTTCGACGTCGACGAGATCGCATTCACGCTCGCCTGGACGCAGAGCTACGCGCGTAGTCAGGTCGCCCTTGGCCGCTACCTCACCCGGACCCTGCCGGCCGTGTTCGCCGCGCTGTCCTCCGGCGACCTCGACCTCCGCCGGGCCTGGGTGTTCGCCGACGTCCTCGCAGTCGTCGACGACCAGATCGCCGCCACCATCACCGAACGGCTCCTGCCTGGAGCAGCCAAGCTGACCACGTCTCAACTCCGCGACCGGCTACGCCGCGCCGTGCTCAGGGCCGACCCCGACGTCACCCGTCGCATCACCCGCACCATCGACCAGCGCTACGTTGCGTGCACCCCCGACGGTGACGGCAGCGCAAGCCTTCTCGGAGTGCGGCTGCCGGCGGCACGGGCGGTGGCCGCGTTCGAACGTGTCGATGCCTATGCTCGCAGCCGAAAGACCAACGGCGATCACCGCTCCCTCGACCAGCTACGCGCCGACACCTTCCTCGACCTGCTCGACGGCACCGGCCTCGACACCGCACCAGTGCACCGCGCCGGCATCATCGAACTCACCGTCGACTGGACCACCGCGACCGGCGCCACCGACAACCCGGCCACGCTGGTCGGATACGGGCCGATCGACGCCGACACCGCCCGCGACCTGATCGCCGCGCAGCTGGCCGCGTGCGCGACCGATGGATGTCGGCTCTCGGGAAGTCGCGATCGCCCGCCGATCCATTGGCGCCAGACGATAACCGGACCGGACGGCGCCCTCACCCACACACGGACTATGCCCACCCCGACCGCCGGACCATCCGTCGCCCGGCGAGCCGTCGCCCGACCACCCGTCGAGGCCGACCCGACCCGCCGCCATCCCGGCGCTGCGCTAACCCGATGGATCAACACCCGGGACCGGACCTGCCGCGCACCAGGCTGCCGCACCCCGGCCCGAGCCGCCGACATCGACCACACCACCGACCACGCTGCCGGCGGGCCGACCGCCCACGACAACCTCGCCGTGTTGTGCCGGCACCACCACCGGCTCAAACACGACGGTGGCTGGAGCCTGGCACAGTCACAGCCCGGCCGATTGGTCTGGACATCACCCACCGGCCACACCTATAGGCGGGACCCGGATCCCCCGTAGCCGCCGCGTTGTCGCGTCGCCGATGCGACCGTCGAGCCAACACACGAGCCATCGGATGCACCGCGGTCGGCATGCCATCGACGTACCCAAGCAGTCAGATCTTGACCCGGTCCGACGGCAGTCAGAGGCGTCCGGCGTCGGCCGTGGGCGCGCTGCTGCGCTCCGTCGGCTGCAACCGGTCGGTGCGCAATTCACCGTCCGGCCCGGCGGACGGCAGGGTGACCTCGACGCGCAGACCGGGCGAGGCATCGCCGAGCGCGATGCCGCCGTTGTGCAGGCGGAGCAACTCGCGGACGATGGCGAGACCGAGCCCGGCACCGTCGTCGTCGCTGCGGGCGCGCGAATTGTCCAGCCGAGTGAAGCGGTCGAACACCCGCTCCCGGTCCGCCGCCGGAATGCCCGGACCGTCGTCGGTGACCACCAGGCGCAGGCCGTCGTCGGCTTCGATGACCGTGACGGCAACGCGGCTGGTGGCGTGCTTGACAGCGTTGCCGACCAGGTTGTCGACCACGCGCCGGAGTGCGACCGGGTCGCCCAGGGTGAGCGCGTTCGGATCGGCGGCGCACGTCACCGGCACCCGGGCCTTGGCGTAGCCGTGGGCGACGTCGGCGGTCAGTTCACCGAGATCGACCGCCTCCACGAGCCGGAGCTGCGGATCACCCTCATCGGCCCGCGCGAGCAGCAAAAGGTCGTCGACGAGCCGGCCGAGACGAGCGACATCGGCCATCAGGTCGTCGGCCAGCGGTGCCTCGTCCAGGCGCTGAGCGACCTCCAGTTGCGTGCGCAAGCTCGCGATCGGGCTTCGCAACTCGTGCGCGGCATCCGCGACGAATGCCTGCTGCCGGGTGCGGGCGGCATCCAACCGGTCGAGCATGTCGTTCAACGTCACAGCTAGGCGATTGACTTCGTCCTTGCCGTCCGGAACGGGCAGTCGCCCGACCTGACGTCCGCTGGCGCTGATCATCGCCGCGCCCTGCCGGAGCGATTCGACCGGCCGCAGAGCCCAACCGACCAAGCGGTACGTGAACGCGGCGAGAGCCGCGAGCAGTAATGGGTACGCGACGAGCAGCACCGACTGGACGGCGTCGGTACTGTCCTCGACCGTACGGGTCGGTGAGGCCACGAGGACCCACTCCGCGTTTGATCCGTCGGTCGCCTGGGTTGCCACCACTCGGAGCGTGCCGTCCTCACCAGGCTGGACCCGGCTGGCCGGGATGACCACCACATCACCCTCGCGCGCGGCGGCGAACTGCGAGGGATTGAGCATCGCGGGGTCATCGACCGATCGCGACGAGTCCCGGACCGTCCCGTCGGACCCCAGGACCTGCACGAACGCCGTACCGATCGATTGGATCGGGGTCGAGATGTTCTTCGTCTGGACGAGCACCTTCACATCGCTCGCGGTCTGTCGGGCGGTGGAGTCGACGCTACGGATCAGCACCAGGTGCAACACCATCAGGATCAACAAACCGCCGAGCGCCAGTCCGGCGGCCAGGCCGAACGAGCCGACGAGCGTCAGGCGCCCGCGCAGGCTCAGTCGGCGCCACCAGCGCACGGGAATCAGCCTTCGCGGGGAGCGGGCGCGCGCCCGGCGCCCGTCTCGGCGGCGTCAACGGAATCCACGGTTGCGGCCTCGCTCGCGAATACGTCCCCGTCGATGTCATCGATCGGGTCCGCACCGCGCGACGCGTCGGCCTTCGTCTCGTCGAAGAGCCGATAACCCGCCCCGCGTACGGTCTGCAGCGAGTGACGCCCGAACGGCTGATCGATCTTGCGCCGGAGATATCCGACGTAGACCTCGACGACGTTCGGGTCGGTGTCGGCACCCGCGTCCCATACCCGGTCGAGCAATTCGATCTTCGTTACCACCTGGTCCTGCCGGCGCATCAAGTACTCGAGCAGAGCGTACTCGCGAGCGGTCAACGTGATCTCCGTGTCCTCCCGCACGACGCGACGGCTGGCCGGGTCGAGACGGAGCGTTCCGACGGCGAGCACGGTCGGACGTTCCGGCGCCCCACGACGATGCAGGGCACGCAGCCGGGCCAGGAGAACGACGAATGAGAACGGCTTCGTCAGGTAGTCGTCGGCACCACAGTCGAGCCCGTCGGCCTCGTCATATTCGCCGTCCTTGGCCGACAAGATCAGTACCGGCACCCAGATGCCCTCTTCGCGAAGCGTACGGACCACCCGATAACCGGACAGCCGGGGCAGCATGATGTCGAGGATCACCGTGTCGTACGCCTCGTGGCGGGCCGCTTCGAGACCGTCGATCCCGTCGGTCGCCAGATCGACCCGGTATCCCTCGGCCGTCAGTCCACGCTGTAGGGCGCGGCCCAGCCGCGGCTCGTCTTCGACCACGAGTATGCGCATCGGTCCAGCGTGTCACGCGGCGTACGCCCTGGCACGGGTACGTCTCAGGGTTGCCACAGACGGGTCGCTGCCCGGGGTGGCCGGCGGTGCCCCGATCCCACCGATCGAAGCGCCGCCGATCCCACCGATCGCGGAAACGCCGGTGGCGCCGACCCCACCTAGCGCGAGCGCTGGAGAGTTGACCGTCGACGCGCCGAACGGCTGAGGTTTAGGTCGGCCACCGTCTTCACACGACCTTCACGCTCCGCACCTGGCACAGTGTCGGCACAGGTCGTCGCGACATGATAGACAATAAGCACGCAACCGGACGGCGTGCCTGATGACGGACGCCGACCGAGGAGGTTCACCGATGGCAGCCCTCACCCGCCGCCCCGCCGCTCGCTGGCTCGTGCCGCTCGGCGTGGTGTGCGCGATCGCCTTGATCGCGGCGATGACCGCGGTCATCCGCGCCGCCTCCAGCGGCGGGCCGCTGCCGGCGCGGAGCGCCACCACATTGGTCGCCGATCTCGCCAGCACGAATGCGGCGGGCGTGTCCGGCACCGTGACGGAGCGGGCCGACCTTGGTTTGCCCGCCCTCCCCGGCGTCGGCGGCGACGGCAGCGCCGACTGGACGCAACTGCTCACCGGATCGCACACGCTGCGCGTCTGGTCGGCCGGCCCGACGATGAGCCGCGTCGCGCTGCTCGGCTCGCTCGGCGAGTCCGACATCGTTCGCAACGGGCCTAACGTCTGGACCTGGTCCAGCGCCGACAACACCGCAACCCACCTGCGCCTGCCGTCGATCGGCGCCGCGACGCCGGGCTCACCGGCGCCGGGGCTCCCGGGCCGAATCCCGGCCAACCTCGCCCCGCTGCTGTCGAAGCTCCTGCCGGCGACGCCACAACAGGCAGCGGCCGAGGTACTGGCGGCGCTCAGTTCCACGACGTCGGTACGGAACGCTGGCGCCGTCACGGTCGCCGGCCGGTCCGCCTACGAGTTGGTGATCGCTCCGCGCGACAAGGCCTCTCTGGTGGCGAGCATTCGGGTGGACATCGACGGCACTGAGCACGTGCCGCTGCGGCTGCGGGTGTTCGCGAAGGGACACGCATCGCCGGCCTTCGAGATCGGGTTCACTCAGGTCAGCTTCGAGCGGCCGGACGCGTCGGTTTTTGACTTCTCGCCGCCTGCCGGCGCCACGGTCACGCAGGTCCCCGCCCCGTCGCTGAAGCGGCCGTTGACGACGCCCACTCCGAATGACGGTTCGGTGCCGGACGTCTCGGTGATCGGTTCGGGCTGGACGGCGATCCTCGCGGTGAAAGGCCAGCCGCCGAGGCGGTACGGTTCGATGCCGGGCAGCGAGCCGGGGCAGTCCGACGACGCGTCGGGCTCGACGCTCGGCGCGATCATTGCGCAGTTGCCGACGGTGAGCGGAAGCTGGGGCACCGGCCGTCTGTTGAGCACACACCTGCTGTCCGTACTCATCACGAACGACGGCCGTGTGTTCGCCGGCGCCGTCGCACCGAGCGCTCTTTACGCGGCCGCCGCGTCGCACAAGTGACGCTGGCGGTCGCGAGTAGCGGCCTCACGAAACGGTTCCGGTCGGGTCAGGTCGCCGTCGACGGCATCGACCTGGCCGTGCCGGCCGGCAGCGTGTACGGGTTCCTCGGCCCGAACGGCTCCGGCAAGACGACGACGATCCGGTTGCTCCTCGGCCTCATCCGCCCGACGGCGGGCAGCCACCGATTGCTGGATGCGCCGATGCCACAGGCGGCCGGCGATGTCCTGCCCCGCATCGGCGCACTCGTCGAAGGGCCGGCGTTCCATCCGTACCTGTCCGGGCGGGCGAACCTGCGACGTCTCGACGCGGCCGACCGGACTGTGTCCCCGTCCACTATGGACGCGCGCATCGACGCCGCGCTCGAACGCGTCGGCCTGCTTGCCGCCGCGAGCAAGCGATACCGCTTCTTCTCGCTCGGCATGCGGCAGCGCCTCGCCATCGCCAGCGCGCTCCTGCGTCCGCGCGATCTGCTGATCCTCGATGAACCGACGAACGGCCTCGACCCGCAGGGCACGCGTGAGGTGCGGTCGCTGCTCAGCGACGTCGCCGCCGGCGGTGCGACCGTGGTGCTCTCCACTCACCTACTCTCCGAGGTCGAGCAGGTGTGCACGCACGTCGGCGTGATGCATCTCGGACGTCTGGTCGCGCAGGGCGAGCTGGCGGCGCTCCGGGCCGGCGCCGCGCCACGAGTCGAGATCCGCACATCCCGACCGGATCTCGCTCGGGCGGAACTGTCCCGGCTCGGGCTCACCGACGCCGTCCGGCAGGGCGACACGGTCACCGCGCAGCTCGGTGACGTCGCACCGGAGACGATCGCGCCGGCACTGGTGCACGCGGACGTGCCCATCGTCGGGTTGCGCGTACTGACCGCCGACCTGGAAGAGATGTTCGTGGAGCTGACCGGCGAGGGGTTCGATGTCAGCGGATAGCACGCCAGCGGGTCGCCCGTCGGTGGATGAGTCGCGAGCCGTCGAGATGTCGGCCGGTACCGCGCCGTCGACGGACCACGAGGCGGTCGGCGGTGGCCGGCGCTGGTCGACGCGGCTGTTCCGGTCGGAGCTCTGGTTAATCTTCGGTCGGCGGCGCAACTGGGTCGGTCTGGCCGTGCTGTGTTCCCTACCGATCCTGATCAATATCGCGACGAAGGTGTCCGCGCCGACCAGCGGTGGCCCGGATTTCTTCGTCAACATCACGAGCAACGGCCTCTTCGCCGCTCTCGCGTCGCTCGTGCTCGAGCTGCCGCTGTTCCTACCGGTCGCCGTGGCCGCGATCTCGGCCGACGCCATCGCCGGCGAGGCGAACCTCGGAACGCTGCGTTACCTACTAGCCGTCCCGGCCGGCCGCACGCGCCTGCTGGCCGTGAAGTTCGCCGCGATCATCGTATTTGCCCTGGTCGCTACGCTTCTGGTCGCCGTCGTCGCCGCCGTCCTTGGGCTGATCCTCTTCGGTGGCGGTCCGTTCACCACGCTGTCGGGCACAACGATCTCGTTCGGCTCCGGGGCCCTGCGGGTACTGCTCGCCTGCCTGTACATCACGGTCATGCTCGCCGCGCTCGGCGCGGTCGGCCTGTTCGTCTCGACGCTGACCGAACAGCCGATCGGCGCGACGATCGCGATCCTGGTCCTCGCGCTGGGCAGCGAAATCGCCGACGCCATCCCGCAACTGCACGCCATTCACCCGTACCTGCTGACGCACTACTGGCTATCCTTTGGCGACCTGCTTCGCGATCCGATGGCATTCGACCGTACGGTGCCCGGCCTGCTATCCGCGGCGGCCTACATCGCGATCTTCGCCAGCGCGGCATGGGCCCGTTTCACCGGCCGCGACGTCGCTAGTTGACCGGAGGGTGGCCACGCGCGCCCGCGTACGCCTACCCTTCGGTAACACAACCATCGCCGCCACATTGTCGCCGCGGCGAACCGCCCAACGCCGACCGGACACCGACCGAAGGACCAACCGATGTCGCTTGCGATCCCCTACCGCTCGATCCCGGACATGGTCGCCCAGCGGGTCGCCGCGACGCCCGGGGCGCGGGCGTTCGGCTTTCCCGACTCCGATGGCGGCGTCGGCTGGATGAGCTGGGCCGATGTCGGCGCCCGAGCGACCACGATCGCCGCGGGGCTGCTCGGCCTCGGGGTCGGTTCCGAGGACCGGGTCGCGATCCTGTCCAGCACACGCGTGGAATGGCTGCTGGCCGACTTCGGCATCATGAACGCGGGCGGCGCGACGACGACCGTCTATCCGACGACCGAGCCGGAAGAGGCATCCTTCATCGTCGCCGACTCGGAGTCGGTCGTTCTCATCGCCGAGAACGCGACGCAGGCGGCCAAGATCTCCGGCGCCACACTTGACCATCTCCGGCACGTCGTCCTGATCGACGCGGTCGCCGGCGAGAACGTGTCGGTCGGCGTACCCGTGCTGTCCCTCGCGGAGCTGGAGCAGCGCGGCGCCGATGCGTTGGCCGCGGACCCGGACCTGGTCGCCCGCACGGTGGCCGCGGTGGCGCCGGAGCATCTCGCGACACTGATCTACACCTCCGGCACGACCGGTCGCCCGAAGGGCGTTGAGCTGACCCACGCCGGCTGGTGCTGGCAGGCGGTCGCGCAGAGCGAGAACGGGCTGGTCACGCCGGATGACCTGCAATACCTGTGGCTGCCGCTGTCGCACTCGTTCGGCAAGACGCTCGCCTGCAGCCTCGTGCACGCCGGCCTACCCACCTATGTGGACGGTCGCGTCGACAAGCTCGTCGCGAACCTCACGCTGGTCCGGCCGACGCTGATGTGCGCCGCCCCGCGCGTTTTCGAGAAGGTCTACAACGCCGCCGCCGGTTCGGCCACCGCGGCGGGCGGTCTCAAGGCGAAGATCTTCACTTGGGCGGTACGGGTGGGAAAGCGCGCCACCACACTCACGCTCGCCGGAAAGCCGGTGCCCGCCGGGCTTGCGGCCCAGCAGCGTGTCGCGGACAAACTCGTGTTCTCGAAACTCCGCGAGCGTCTCGGCGGCCGCATCCGCGTGCTCGTGTCCGGCTCGGCCCCGCTGTCGAGCGACATCTCCGAGTTCTTCGCCGCCGCCGGTCTGCCCATCTACGAGGGGTACGGACTGACCGAGACGTCGGCCGGCAACTTCGTCAACCCGTTGGACGGCCTGCGCATCGGCACCGTCGGTAAGCGGCTGGGCGACCTCGAATGCAAGATCGACGTGGACGGCGAGATTCTCATTCGCGGACTGCCGGTCATGCGCGGCTACCACAATCTGCCGGCGGAGACGGCGGCCGCGTTGACCGCCGACGGCTTCTTCCGCACCGGCGACATCGGAGAACTCGACGCCGACGGCTACCTGCGGATCACCGATCGCAAGAAGGACCTCATCAAGACGTCCGGCGGAAAGTACGTGGCACCGTCGCACATCGAGGGGATGTTCAAGGCGATCTGCCCGTACACGTCGCAGGCGCTCGTCGTCGGACAGGCCCGGAACTTCTGCACGATGCTCGTCACGCTGGACCCGGACGCGATCGCCGCCTGGGCCGCCGGCGGGCCGCTCGACGGCAAGCCGTACGCCGAGATCGTCGGGTCTGCGTCCGCACGCGAGCTGGTCGACGGCTACGTCGCCGAGTTGAACCAGAAGCTGAACCGTTGGGAGACGGTCAAGAAGTTCGCGATCCTGCCGCGCGATCTGTCCATTGAGGACGGCGAACTCACTCCGTCGCTCAAGGTGAAGCGTCGCATCGTCGAGAGCACGTTCGCGTCCGACATCGACGCCATGTACGAGGGTGCGCTCGTCGAGCTGTGACGCCCGCTCGTCGAGCGGCGACCCCGGGTAGCGACAGCGACCGCGCGAGCTGCCCCGGCCGGTCGCCGTGGCGTCGTGTGCCCGACAACCACGGACGGTAACCCGGCGTGGCGCTTGACGAGGGGCACGCGACCTGCCATTGTGCCGTCGAGTCGGCCCTGCCGAGATTGTTCGTTCGTGGTCTTGACGACGGCGTGGTTGGCGTGTCTCTTATAGGATCCTGTGAATCATCGAGCTTCATCCGGCGCAGACCCCTCAGCGCGCCCCCCTCGGCGATAGGAGCACGTTCGTGAATCCCAATCAACCGCAATATCCGCCGCCCGGCAGTCAGCCAGCGCCGGCGGGCGCGGGACGCGGGCTGTCGTTCGCTCAGTCCGACGTGACCGTCGGCGGTGCCGCATTCCTGTTCCTCGTCTTCTCGTTCACACCGCTTCTGTCCGCCGGTCCCCTCCACACGGACCTGTGGAACTTCACCTCGCCGCTCGGCTGGTGGGTCGCGGTCGCCAACGTCCTGCTGCTGGCCACGGCCGTCGCTGCGCATACGGTGGCCGCGCGACAAGGAGTACGTCGGCTTCCGCCGCAGCCAGGTGCAGGTCGCGCTCGGCCTCTACGTGTTCTTGTTCGTCCTCGGCATCCTGTTCGCGCGGCACTCGATCTTCGGCTGGGGCGGCTGGCTGATGCTGATCTGTTCTCGCTCCTCGCGCTCGCCGGCGCCGTCCTCGGACACCTCGGCATGCTGCAGGACGAGGTCGCGATCCCGACCGGGCGCACGTCCACTCCGGCCGCTGCGCCCACGCATCAGGTGCCGGCCGGCGGTTACACGCCGCCGCAGGCTCAAGGCGGTTACCAGCCGCCGGCGACGAACTACACGCCAGGTCAGGCGCCGGCCCAGCCGCCACACCAGGACGACACCATCTGACCGATCGGTTAAGCCAAGCGGCGCCGGCCCACCCATGGTGGACCGGTGCCGTTCGTCGTTTGGTTGCTGCGCTTGCCGTCGCTCGGTCAGGCGACCAACGCGGGCGCCTCCCAGGTCCGGCGACTGCCCCGAGCCACGTCGGCGTACGCGGCGGCGATGCGCGACACGGCTTCGACGAGTACGTCGCCGGGAAGCGTGAACGGCAGCCGTACGAAGCGTTCCAGCGTGCCGTCCATGCCGAACTTCGGGCCGGGCGCGAGCCGGACGCCGAACGTCTCCGCCGATCGGGCCAGCGCACTCGACACCGGGGCATCGAGCTCGGCCCACAGGGTCACACCACCAGCCGGCAGCGTGAACCGCAAGTCAGGCAACTCGCGGCGGAGGGCCGCGGCGAGCACGTCGCGCTGCTCGCGAAGTTGTACGCGCCGGGCCGGCACGATGGCGTCGGCCCGGGCCAGCAACTCGACGGCGACGAGTTGGTCGAGGACCGGTCCGGACATGTCGACGCCGACGCGTACGGCCGTGAGGCGCTGCACGATCTGCTCGGTCGCACGGATCCAGCCGATCCGGAGACCGCCCCAGTAGGGCTTGCTCATTCCGCCGATGGAGATCACGCGCGCGTGCCGATCGTGCGCGGCGACCGGCGACGGCATGACCGCGCCGTCCGCGGCCAGTTCGTCGAGCGGCAGATCCACGAACGTCTCGTCGATGATCAGGTCGGTGCCGGCCGCGTGTGCGACCGCCGGCAGCGCCGCCCGCAGCTCATCGCTCATCAGATGCCCGGTCGGGTTCTGAAACTCCGGTACGAGGTAGGCGACCCGAGCGCGCGTCTGCCCCACGGCGGCGAGCAGTAGTTCCGTGTCCCAGCCGTCGGCGACGCCGTACGTGTGCACGCGGTGCCGTCGCGCGGCGAAGGCGGCCAGCGCGTTGGGATACGTCGGCGACTCGGTCAGGACCGTACTGCCGGGCGGCGCCAGGAGTCGCAGCGCCAGATCCAGCGCGTGTTGGACGCCGTTGGTCACCATGATCTGCTCCGGCGACGTCGGCACGCCGCGATCGGTGTACGCCTCGGCCACGGCCGTCCGCAGCTCCGGCAGGCCCGTCGGGTGATAGCCCGCTCCGGACAGATAGCGTGGCAGCGCGGCGACGGCGTCGGTCGCGGCGGCGGCCATCTCCGGCGGCGCGGCGAGCGCGGCCGTCGCGAAGTCGATCAGATCGGGCGCCGTCTCCGGTGTCCACCATCCACTTTGTCCGACCCGGACCCCACCCGGCAGTCGCGTCCAGCTGCCGGCGCCGCGGCGGCTGTCCAGGTGCCCCGACGTACGCAGCACGTTGTACGCCCCGGTCACGGTCGTACGGCTGACGCGCAACGCCTCGGCGAGCTCGCGTTCGGCCGGCAGCCGCACGTCGAGCGCGAGTCGCCCGTCCGTAACCAGGCCACGCAGCGTGTCGGCGAGCGCGAGATAGTCCGGCACGGCACGACGACCGTTGCCGCTCGACTGCCATGGACCCAGCAACCGGACGAGTTGGCTCCCCCGTATTACCCTCGTCATGGCCACTCACCACCAATTGGCTCTTGGTTCACGCAGGATTGGCCTTCAGAGTGGCATCCATGGCCCGGATTGGCAACCTCCCGCTTCGTGATCGCCCGCTACGCCGGCTGACCGCCTTGTTTCTCGGTCTCGCTCTGTACGGCACCGGCATGAGCCTGATGATCGCGGCGAACCTCGGGCTCGACCCATGGGACGTGTTCCACCAGGGCATGGCGAAACTGACTGGGTTGAGTTTCGGCGTCGTTGTCATCGTGGTCGGCGTCTTCGTGCTGCTGTTGTGGATACCGCTGCGCCAGCGACCGGGCATCGGCACGGTAAGCAACGCCATTGTGATTGGACTGGTTGTCAACGCCGTCAACGACGTCCTGCCCGTACCGCATGCGCTGTGGTTGCGGTGGACGTACGCGATGGCCGGGATCCTCGGCACGGGTGTCGCGTCCGGACTCTATATCGGGGCGCGGCTCGGTCCCGGTCCACGCGACGGTCTGATGACCGGTGTGGCCGCCAAATGGCCCGGTCGGTGGTTCGCGCAGATCCGGGTCGTGCGTACGGCGATCGAGCTGACCGTGCTTCTCGTCGGATGGCTGCTCGGCGGCACGGTCGGCTGGGTGACGCTGCTCTTTGCGGTGTCGATCGGTCCGCTGGCGCACGTGATGATCCCGCTGCTGTCCGTCCGCGACCGGGAGTCGGAGCCGGTGTTCGGCCCGTTGACCGAGCCGGCGCTCGAGGTCGTGCCGGCGGCCGGCGCGAGCGCCTAGCGAACCGGCGCACGGACGAGTCTCCGGTCGCTGGCGCGGTTCGGGCGTCGGCGTAAAAGCGCCTCGTCAGGCCGCCACGAATTTCAGGACGTGATAAACGAGGAAGCCGGGCCAGAAGATGGCTTGCACGACACCCCAGACGCCTGACCAGAAGCCATCGGCCTGCTGGATGTAGTACACAAGCGCGCCCACCAGGCCCATCACGTACACCGCGCCCGCGCCGCCGCTGCGGTAGCGGTTGTCCTTGCGGTCCATTGGCGCCCGTCCCTTCCATTTCGGATGATCACGTTACGGTCTCGCCCAGCTCTTCGCTATACACGACCTCTATCGACCCCTAGATCCCTAGGTCCCCAGCGTCGACCATCGGAAGCAGCTCGGTCAGAGCCGAAGGTCATGTCCAGACATCGGCAAGCGACGACGCGCCACTCGCTCGGCAATGCGGTCATCACGGTCTCCTCGCCGGGAGCGATCTCGTCAGTGGACCACTAAACTCACCATAGCGTCGCTATGGCTAAGGGATTGGTACTCTCCTGGCATGGTTGGCAAGCGCGATGGCCCGACTCATCGCCAGCGGCAGGCACTGGCGACCAAGGACCAGATCGCCCGGGCCGCCCGCGGCCTGTTCGCCGAGCGTGGCTACGTGCCGACCACGATCGCCGCCATCGCCGAGTCCGCCGACATCCCGGCCCCGACGATCTACTCGGCCTTCGGCGGCAAGGCGACCATCCTGCAGCACGTCGCGCACCTCGTTGTGGCCGAGCTGGAGGTCGACCGGGTTCATGAAGACGCGATCGCCCACCCGGACCCAGCCGCCGGGCTGCGGATGGCCGCGGGCCTGCAACGGCGACAGTTCGAGCTGATGTACGACGTGATCGCGATCTACCAGGAGGCGGCTCGGGTCGACCCCGACATCGCGCGAGCACAGCAGGTCATCCTGGCCAACCGGGAACGCGCCTTCCGGCGCCATCTGACCGCGATCGCACGCCAGCTCACGCCGCGCGTGACCGTCGAACAGGCGGTGGACATCTACGTCGCGCTGGTCGTGCCGGAGATCTACCGGACACTCGTCCTCGAACGCGGATGGACGCCCGACCGCTACGAGGCATGGCTCGGCGACGCCCTCGTGGACCAGTTGCTCACGCTGAAATAGCGCGCGGACAGAACGGCGCCTCAGCGCACCGGTTGTCCGGCCTCGCGTAGGGCCTGCTTCACGTCCCCGATCGACACCTCGCCGAAGTGGAAGATGCTCGCGGCCAGCACCGCGTCCGCGCCGGCCTCGACCGCGGGCGGGAAGTCCGCTGCGGCGCCGGCGCCGCCCGACGCGATGACCGGTACGGACACGACGTCGCGCACCTGGCGGAGCAGCTCGATGTCGAAGCCACGGCGCGTTCCGTCGGTATCCATCGCGTTCAGCAGGATCTCGCCGGCCCCGAGTTCCGCGCCGCGCCGCGCCCACTCGATCGCGTCCAGACCGGCGGAGCGCCGGCCACCGTGGGTGGTGACCTCGAACCCACCGCCCACTGCCCGCCGCGCGTCAACGGACAACACCAGCACCTGATTGCCGAAGCGGCGCGCGATGTCGGCGATGAGAGCCGGCCGCGCGATGGCAGCGGTGTTCACCGCGATCTTGTCCGCGCCCGCGCGCAAGAGTACGTCCACGTCGTCCGGGGCACGTACGCCGCCGCCGACGGTCAACGGCACGAACACCGACTCGGCGGTCCGGCGGATCACGTCGAGCATCAGCGCGCGGTCTTCGGCCGAGGCCGTCACGTCGAGGAAGGTGATCTCGTCGGCGCCGTCGGTCTCGTAGCGGGCGGCCAGTTCCACCGGGTCGCCGGCGTCGCGCAGGTTGGCGAAGTTGACGCCCTTGACGACCCGACCGGCCGCGACGTCGAGACATGGGATCACACGTACGGCAACGGCCACGCCATCAGCCTAACGACGTGGGACGTGGCAGTTCGGTGCCGGCAACGACGCGTCCCGAGTGATGAGCTGTGACCGGGACCACGATCGCCGAACGGGACCACGATCGCCGAGCGAGCTCACATTCACCACATGGGCGGCCGGGACCGGACGGCATGGCCGCCCGGGCCCGGCCGACCTGAGCTAGCGCGACCAGGTGGCGATGAGCGTCGCCCGGCCGATCGTGTGGCCGACGATGTTGAAGCCGGCATAGCCCGGCGTCACGGAATCCGGGATACCGAGGGCATCGGTGTCGAGTGCGTGCACGGCGAAGATGTACCGGTGCTCGCCGTGCCCGGGCGGCGGCGCCGATCCGTCGTACTGCTTCTGGCCCATGTCGTTCTGCAGCCGGATCGCGCCGGCCGGCAGGTCGAACGAGGAGGCGCCGGCGCCACGGGCCAGCGAGGTCGTCTCCGGGCCGAGTCCGACGATCAGCCAGTGCCAGAAGCCGGAGGTCGTCGGCGCATCGGGGTCGTAGCACGTCACCGCATAGCCCCGCGTGTCGGCCGGCGCGCCCGACCACGACAGCGACGGGCTCACGTTGTCACCACCGGCACTGTCGTGCACGTGCGTGTCCGCAAGGCGCTGCCCATCGGTCATGTCGTCACTGGTCAGCGAAAACGACGGCACCTCAGGCAGCGTGTCGTACGGATTCGGCACAGGGATCGGCATTGAAACCTCCCGAGAAAGATCGTTTGTCGGAGCAAACATTAGCTCGCGGTGACCGGGTCCGCGCGGGAACACCACCCTCGCCGCCGCCGAACGGGTCACACAGCGACGGCGACGACCTCGACCTCGACCAGGTGATCGGGGTGCAGCAGGCCGGCCACGATCACGAGCGTGGCCGCGGGACGGATGGCGCCGAACAGCTCGCCGTGGACCCGGCCGACAGCGTCGGCGTCGTCGCGGCGGGTCACGTACATCCGGGTGCGAACGACGCTCGCCGGTGGGACTCCGACATCGCCCAGTGCATCGAGAGCGATCCCGAAGGCCGTACGGGCCTGGGTGGCCGCATCGCCGACGCCGACCACGGTGCCGTCGACCGTCGCCGTACAGCCCGACACGAAGGCGAGCCCGTCGGTGCGTACGACCCGGGCGTACCCGTAGAGGTCTTCCCACGGACCGCCCGATCCGCGGCGTTCGACGCCCCCGGCGGACCCGGTCATGCCGCCGCCGACGCCAGTGTCTGCAGCGCCTCCGCGACCGTGAACGCGCCCACGTAGAGCGACTTCCCGGCGATGACGCCCTCCAGGCCGATCGGTTCGAGTGCGGCCAGCGCGCGCAGATCGTCCAGCGTGGACACTCCGCCCGAGGCGATCACCGGCGCGCTCGTTCGGGCACACACGGCGCGCAGCACGTCGAGGCCGGGACCGGTCAACGTGCCGTCGCGCGAGATGTCGGTGACGACATAGCGTGCGCAGCCGGCGGCGTCCAAACGCGCGAGCACCTCGAACAGATCGCCGCCGTCGCGGGTCCAACCTCGGGCCGACAACGTCCAGCCCTCACCGTCCGGCGCCCCGGCCGGGCGCCGCCGCACGTCCAGGCCGATCGCGATCCGGTCGCCGTACTCGGCGATCACCTGGTCACACCACTCCGGCGCCTCCAGCGCGGCGGTGCCGATGTTGACCCGCGTCGCGCCGGTTGCGAGCGCGGCCCGCAACGAGGCGTCGTCGCGGATGCCGCCGGACAGCTCGACCGCCACATCCAGCTTCGCCACCACCTGTGCGAGCAACTCGGCGTTCGACCCGCGGCCGAACGCGGCGTCGAGGTCGACCAGATGCACCCAGGCTGCCCCGTCGCGCTGCCACGCCAGGGCCGCTTCGAGCGGGTCGCCGTAGCGCGTCTCACCGCCGGCCACGCCGTGCGGCGCGAGGCGCACGGCCTGGCCATCCGTCACATCGACGGCGGGCAACAAGGTCAACATGGTTACGCCTTCCGAAACGCTCGGTGTTGCAGACGGTCGATCCTGCTCAATGGCTACGCCGGCCGAACGCCAGGACGATGATCGCGGGCGCCACGATCAGTAGGGTGGCGGTGAGCGCGATCCGGGTCGCGAAGCTCGCCACGTAGTTCCAGATCAACCACAGCGCGACCACGGCCGCCAGGCTGATCATGATGCGCTCACCGTAGCTGCGCCGGGGGTAGAGCTTGCCCACGCGCCGGTCGGGCCGGCGTGGTGTCACCCGCCGGAGCATCTGACGCCGCTTGGCTTTCCGCGCGACGGCCCGTTCGCGGGCCGCCCGAGCCTTCGCCGCCTCTGCCTCGCGCTCGGCCCGGCGGATCGCGCGCTGTTTGCTCACCTGAAAAGACCTCACCGATCCGCTACGCCGGCCACCCAGTTCCGCAACAGCGTAGCGCCCACGTCACCCGACTTTTCCGGGTGGAACTGGGTCCCGGCGAGCGCTCCATCGGCGGACTCGGCGGCCGCGATGAACGGCTCGCCGTGAGTCGTGATGGCCACCTTCACCGCGGGATCGGTGGCCACCACGGCGTACGAGTGGACGAAGTAGAAGCGCGCATCCGGATCGATGCCGGCGAACAGCATGGAGTCGGCCGGCGCGTCAACGGTGTTCCAGCCCATGTGCGGCACCCGGCTGGCCTCCAGACGCCGTACCGTCCCGCCGAAGAGCCCGAGGCCCTTCGTGACCACGCCGTGCTCCTCGCCGACGGCGAACAGGATCTGGAATCCGACGCAAATGCCCAGCACCGGCCGGCCGGCAGCGACCCGTTCGGCGATCACCGGGCCGGCGCCGATCGCGTCGATCCCGGCCATGCAGGCCGCGTACGCCCCCACGCCGGGCACGACGAGTCCATCGGCCGTGGCGGCCCGACCGAGGTCGGCGGTCACCGACACGGATGCTCCGACGCGAGCCAGCGCGCGTTCGGCCGAGCGCAGGTTGCCCGAGCCGTAGTCGAGCACTACGAGATCGACCACAGGATCCCCGCGGCGACCGCGATCAGGCCGGCCAATCCCATGCCGATGACGACCGGCTTCGGCAGTCCCTGCTTATGCAACGAGTAGGTGCCGCCGAACAAGAATCCGCCGAAGACGATCAGGAGTACGCCGTAGGTCACAGGACGCCCTTCGTACTCGGCACGCCCGAACCGGCGCCGAACGGATCCCGGCTCACGGCGGCCCGCAATGCGCGAGCGACGGCCTTGAACTGCGCCTCGACCACGTGGTGAGCATCCGGTGCGCTGCCCGGCCGCGCGGCCCGCAGCACGGAGACGTGCAGGGTCAGCCGCGCGGCGTGACCGAGCGACTCCCACACGTGCCGCGTCATCGACGTCGGATAGATCGGGCCGATGTACGGCGCCAGCGGCGGCTCGTCGTGCACCACGTACGGCCGGCCGGACAGGTCGACGGCGGCCTGCACAAGCACCTCGTCGAGCGGGATCACGGCGTCGCCGAAACGCCGGACCCCACGCTTGTCACCGAGCGCCTCGGCCAGCGCGGCGCCGAGCGCGAGCGTCGTGTCCTCGATCGTGTGGTGCGCGTCGACGTGCAGATCGCCAATCGTCTCGACGGTGAGATCGAAGCCGCCGTGCTTGGCGATCTGATGCAGCATGTGGTCGAAGAAGCCGATCCCGGTGGCGATCTTCGCATCGCCGCTGCCGTCCAGGTCGAGCTCCACTTGCACCGATGTCTCGCCGGTGAGCCGCTCGATCGTCGCGGTGCGCCGCGCCGGCACGGGCGTGCCCGTCGCGGCGGACGGCGCGTCGCTGCGCACGTCGAAGTCGTCCGACGACCTCGGCGCGCTCGCCGGAGCACCGGTGGTCGCCGCGATAACCTCGGCATCCACGATGCCCTCGACCTGGCTGTTCGCGGCCGGCATCACGTCGCTCATGGCCACTCACCTCCGTCGGCCGGCACCACGTCGCTCATCGCCACTCGCCTCCGTCGGCCACCGCCGCGCCGGGTGGCGCGACCGTTCCCGGTATCGCGATCACGTCGCGCAGCGCGGCCAGGAACGTCTCGTTCTCGGCCGGCGTGCCGGTGGTGACGCGCAGCCAGCCGGCCATGCCGACGTCCCGGATCGAGGACGCCACGATCGAGGATCGCACGCCACGTCGCCGGCGCATCCGTGAGGCCCCCGAAGAGCACGAAGTTCGCGTCGCTCTCGGCCACCGGCAGGCCGAGACCGGCGAAGCTCGGTGACCAGGTAGTCCCGGCCGTGCTTGATCGCCTCGACGGTCTCCAGCAGTGCGTCGACGTGGGCGAGCGCGACCTTCGCCGCCGTCTGTGTCAGCGCCGACAGATGGTAAGGCAGCCGCACGAGTTGGACGGCGTCGACGATCTCGGCCGACGCGGCCAGGTATCCGAGCCGGACACCAGCGCAGGCGAAGGCCTTGCTCATCGTCCGTGTCACGACGAGTCGAGGATGCCCGGCGAGGCTCGCAAGCGCCGTTGGCGTGCCCGCGCGCCGGAATTCCGCGTAGGCCTCGTCGACCACGACGATCCCGGGTGCCACGTCGAGGACGGCGTCGATCACGGCCGGCGGCAACGCCGTACCGGTGGGATTGTTCGGAGCGCAGAGGAACACGACATCCGGCGCGTGCTCGCGGACCTGAGCCACCGCGGAGTCCGGGGTGAGGCCGAAGTCCGCGTCGCGCACCCCCGCGATCCACTCGGTGGCGGTGCCGAGGGCGAGCAACCGGTGCATCGAGTAGGACGGCGTGAAGCCCATCGCGCGGCGGCCGGGACCGCCGAAGACCTGCAGCAACTCCTGCTGGATCTCGTTGGAGCCGTTCGCCGCCCAGACCCGCGACGCGTCGAGGCCGTGCCCCAGGTAGGCGGCCAGGCCCGTGCGCAGTTCCAGTGCGTCGCGGTCGGGGTAGCGGTTGACCGTGGGTACGATTTCGGCCAGGTTCGCCGCCATCGCGGCGGCCACCTGCGGCGGCATCGGGTACGGATTCTCGTTGGTGTTCAGCCGCACGGCGACGTCGAGTTGTGGCGCGCCGTAGGCGGACAGGCCCCGCAACTCGTCGCGGATCGGCAACGCGTCGATAGTCATGTGCTCCTCGCGGCTGTGCTACGCATCGGCGGTGTCATGTGCTCCTCGCGGCTGGGCGGGGCGTTGCCTCGTCGCGGGCGGTGATGGCCTCACCGTGCGCGGGCAGATCCTCGGCGTCGGCCAGCGCGACGACGTCCGGTGCGAGGCCGGCGAGCGCGTCCGCGCTGTACTCGATGACCTGCATTCCCTTGAGGAACGTCTGGACGGTCAGGCCACCGGAATGCCGGGCACAGCCACCGGTCGGCAGGACGTGGTTCGAGCCGGCCGCGTAATCGCCCAACGAGACCGGCGAGTACGCACCGACGAAGACGGCACCGGCCGACGTGACCCGGTCGGCGACGTGCCGAGCGTCGGCGGTCTGGATCTCCAGGTGCTCGGCACCGTACGCATTGAGCAGCGCCAGGCCGGTGTCGATGTCGTCGACGAGCACGGTCGCCGACTGTGGTCCGGACAGCGCCTCGCTGATGCGGTCGCTGTGTTTCGTCGCGGCGACCCGGGTGGCGGTCTCGCGGTCGACGGCATCGGCCAGCGAAGCCGACGTCGTCACGAGCACGCTCGCCGCCATCGGGTCGTGTTCGGCCTGGCTGATCAGATCGGCAGCCACGTGGCGGGGATCGGCCGTGTCGTCGGCGAGGATCGCGATCTCGGTCGGGCCGGCCTCCGAGTCGATGCCGACCACACCACGGACGAGCCGCTTGGCCGCCGCCACCCAGATGTTGCCCGGACCGGTGATCATGTCGACGGGTTCGCACACGTCGCCGTCGGCCGGCTCCGGCCCGGATGGCCCGCCGCGGGTGCCGTACGCGAACATCGCAATCGCCTGTGCTCCGCCGACCGCGTACACCTCGTCGACGCCGAGCAGCGCGCACGCCGCGAGCACGAGTGGATGCGGCCGACCGGTCTCCCGCTGTGGTGGGCTCGCCACCGCGATCTCGGTGACTCCGGCCAATTGGGCCGGCACGACGTTCATCACGACGCTCGACGGGTAGACGGCGCGGCCGCCGGGGACGTACAGACCGACGCGCCGCACCGGGCGCCACGTCTGCGTCACCGTGCCACCGGGCACCACCTCGGTGACGACATCGCTGCGGCGCTGGTCGCCATGGGCTCGCCGGGCGTTTTCGATGGCGATGCCGAGCGCCCGCCGTACGGCGGGATCGAGCGCTTCCGCGGCCGCGGCGATGTCCGCACGGTCGACGCGCAACCGCGACGGCGTCACTCCGTCGAAGCGCGCGCTCGCCTCCTTGACCGCGCCGGCACCATGCTCGCGGACGGCGATCACGACGCCGCGGACGGCATCCGCGGCCGATTCGACGTCGAGCTGGGCGCGCGGCAACCGGGCCACGCGCGCCGCGTCGGAAATTCCACGCAGGTCAATACGCGTCAGCACCGCCCAAGTCTAGACGGCCGTCCACGCTTCGGACCTCGGCGGATCAGCAGTTGGGACGGTGCCGGGTCGGGTGCGGCGCCCACCCGTCGCCAGCCGCGCATGATCGGCGCTACGCTTTGCGCCAATGAGCGAGCGGCTGCCGTTGTTTCCGCTGGGGACCGTGCTGTTCCCGGGACTCGTGCTGCCGTTGCACGTGTTCGAGGAGCGTTATCGGGCGATGGTCCGCCACCTGATCCGCGACGACGACGATCACGGCGCCTTCGGCGTCGTCGCGATCCGACTCGGCCGCGAGACCGTGGTGGGCGACACGGCGGCCGACGGGACACCGACGGATCAAGCCGAGGTCACCCTGCATCAGGTCGGGTGTTCGGCCGAGATCCGCCAACTCACCGCGCACCCGGACGGCCGATTCGATCTGGTGACCGTCGGGCGTCGCCGCTTCCGCATCCGCGAGCTGCATCGGGAAGCGGCGCCGTTCCTGGAAGCCGATATCGAGTGGATCGACGAGCCGGATGCCGATGCGCGCGCCGAATCACTGGTGCCCGGGATGCTCGACCTGTTCCAGCGTTACCTGCAGGTGATCCGGACCGATGGCGGCGAGGGCGGCGAGCAGCTGCCCGACGACCCGGCCGTGCTGTCCTACTTGATCGCCGCGACGGCTGTGCTCGCGGTCGACGACCGGCAGGACCTGCTCGCGGCCGAGTCGCCGGCCGACCGGCTGGCGCTCGAACGCCGGTTGATCAACCGGGAACTGGTGCTGCTGCGCGAGCTCAGCGCTCTGCCGATCCCGCTCGGCGATCTCGCCGCCGCCTCCAGCGATAACTAGCGGGGAATCTGCGCTCAGGCCGGCAGCGTCCGGGTCTGCGCGCCGGTCCAGCCCGCGGCCCGGCCCCGGCTCAGGTCTGAGCCGATTCGGTGTGCGGTGGTGTGTTCGCCTGCGGCCGGCCGCGCCGGCCGCCGATCAGCGTCGGATTCGCCGTGAAGCTCGCAATCAGCAGGTACGTGATGATCGCGGCGATCGCGAGGTAGAGCAGGACCCCACTCAGGTACGGCAACCAGCCGTGCCACAGGCCGATGTTGCCGGTCTGCTTGATGCGCAGATCCGGCGGAATCAGGACGACCTGCCCGATTTTGCCATGTCGAGCCTCGGCCAGCGCGTGCCCGCGGCCGATGTTGTGGCCGAAACGCCACGCGATCCAGCCGGCCGCGATGCCGCCGACGGCGAGCGCGACCACCATGAGCGGGCCGCGGAAGCGGCGCAGCGCGACCCAGGCGATGATCGCGCAGAGCACGCCGGCGCCGATCGACAGCAGGATGAACCACGTTTCCTGGCCGGCACGCTGTTCGCCGTAGGGCTGCTGCAGAAACAGACCGTCCGACTCGATGACACCGGGTAGCCACGGCGCGAAGGAGGACCAGATCCAGCCGAGAGGCAATCCGAGCACGGCGATCACGGCGGCGACCGCGAGTGCGGTCAAGCCCTTGGCTTTCCCGGACGGACGCGGTTCCACAGCCAGCGTGGTCGGTGCCGCGTACGCGGCCCACGGGCCCGGCTCGGCGCCCGGATATGCGTACGACTGTCCATCCGCGCCCGGATAGGTCGGGTAGGAGGCGCCGCCGCCGGCCGGATCCGCGGGTGTCGCACTGGTCATCGAGCGATCCTCACATGCTGGTGGTCCGGCGCGGCGCGCGGGCGGATACGGTCTGGGCGGCCTGAAAACCATCCTGACACGCCAGCCGTGGCAACGTCCGGCCGACCGGCCCGCGATGCCATCGTTGCGCGGCGGCCGCGACTCGATCGCGGTCGCCTCTGGATGGCCCGGCCACCTATGCCACGGCGGTCGGGCCGAGCAAGGCCTTGAGATCGGCCATCAGCGCCGTCGTCGGAGCGACCCGCATCGGGCTCAGCCGCAGCACCGTGGCGCGTGACCCGTTGACCAGCCGTACGTGCACCTCGGCCGGCCCGGGATGGCTGACCAGAACTTCCTTGAGCCGGTCAACGAGCGGCGGCGTGCAACGCGACTGCGGCAGCGCGACGACGACCGGCTTGACCGTGTCCGGTGCCGTGATGTCCGGGATCGACAGGTCCATCGCCATCAGCCGCGGCTGGTCGTCGCGCCGGTCGACCCGTCCCCGGACGACCACGATCGCGTCTTCGGCCACATACTGGCCCACCAACTCGTACGTGTTCGGGAAGAACATCACCTCGACCGCGCCACCGAGATCCTCCAGCGTGGCGCTGGCCCAACTGCGACCCTGCTTCGTGATCCGGCGCGACACACCGGAAAGGATGCCGGCCAGCGTGACGATCTGGCCGTCGCCGACCGTACCCTCTTCCAGCAGGGCCGAGATCGGCATCTCGGCGGCGGCCGAGAGCACATGTTCGAGGCCGAGCAGCGGATGGTCGGAGACGTAGAGGCCGAGCATCTCCCGTTCGAACGCGAGCAGGTCGCCCTTGTCCCACTCGGTGGTCGGGATCGGCGGTGTGACCGCGATACCCGGGCCGTCGTCGCCGGCGCCGAACGCGTCGCCGAACAGGTCGTACTGGCCAACCGCCTCGTTGCGCTTGACGTCCACAAAGGAGTCGATCGCGTCGGCGTGGACCGACAGCAGTCCGCGCCGCGAGTGTCCCAGCGAGTCGAACGCGCCGGCCTTGATCAGCGACTCGACCGCCTTCTTGTTACACGCGACGGCATCGACCTTGCGCAGATAGTCGTAGAAGTCGGTGAACGCGCCCTTCTCCCGGCGCGCCCGCCGGATCGACTCCACGACGTTGACGCCGACATTGCGGACGGCCGCGAGCCCGAACCGGATGTCCGTGCCGACGGCCGCGAACCGCGCGCTCGACTCGTTGACGTCCGGCGGCAGCACCTTGATGCCCATCCGGCGGCATTCGGCCAGATAGACGGCGGACTTGTCCTTGTCATCGCCGACGCTGGTCAGCAACGCCGCCATGTACTCGGCCGGATAGTTCGCCTTGAGGTACGCCGTCCAGAACGACACCAGGCCGTACCCGGCCGTGTGCGCCTTGTTGAACGCATAGTCCGAGAACGGGACGAGGATGTCCCACAGGGTCTTGATCGCCGCGTCGGAGTAGCCGTGCTCGCGCATGCCGTCGGAGAACGGTACGTACTCCTTGTCCAGGATCTCCTTCTTCTTCTTGCCCATCGCGCGGCGCAGCAGGTCGGCGTTGCCGAGCGAGTAGCCGGCCACCTTCTGCGCGATCGCCATGACCTGTTCCTGGTAGACGATCAGGCCGTACGTGTCATCGAGGATCTCCGCCAGCGGCTCGGCCAGCTCGGGGTGGATCGGCTGCACCGGCTTGCGACCGGTCTTGCGATCGGCATAGTCGTTATGCGCGTTCGCGCCCATCGGGCCGGGCCGGTAGAGCGCGAGCACGGCCGAGATGTCCTCGAAGTTGTCCGGCACCATCGAGCGCAGCAGCGCACGCATCGGGCCGCCGTCGAGCTGGAACACGCCGAGCGTGTCACCGCGGGCCAGCAGCTCGTACGTTGGCTTGTCCTCGAGCGGAAGCGTCTCCAGCACCAGATCGATGCCTCGGTTGTCGCTGGATCGAGGCCAGGCAGTCGTCGAGCACCGTCAGGTTGCGCAGACCCAGGAAGTCCATCTTGAGCAGGCCCATGTATTCACAGGCGCCCATGTCGAACTGGGTGATCACCGCGCCGTCCTGGTCGCGGCGCCAGATCGGCACGACGTCCAGCAGCGGCTCGCCGGACAGGATCACCCCGGCGGCGTGTACGCCGACCTGGCGCTTGAGCCCTTCGAGACCACGGGCCGTGTCGACGACCTTCGCGACGTCCGGGTCCGACTCATAGAGGGCCCGGAACTCGACCGCCTCCGAGTAGCGCTGATGCGACGAGTCGAAGATGCCGGCCAGCGGGATGTCCTTGCCCATGACCGGCGGCGGCATCGCCTTGGTGATCTTGTCGCCGAGCGCGAACGGATAGCCGAGTACGCGCGCCGCGTCTTTGACGCCGGCTTTCGCCTTGATCGTGCCGTACGTGACGATCTGCGCGACGCGCTCCTCGCCATACTTCTCTGTTGCGTAGCGGATCATCTCGCCGCGCCGGCGCTCGTCGAAGTCCAGGTCGATGTCCGGCATCGAGATGCGCTCGGGGTTGAGGAACCGCTCGAACAGCAGGCCGTGCGGGATCGGGTCCAACTCGGTGATCCCGAGCGCGTACGCGATCAGCGCGCCGGCGGCCGACCCGCGACCCGGACCGACCCGGATGCCGACCTCCTTCGCGTGCGCGACCAGGTCAGCCACGACGAGGAAGTAGCCCGGGAAGCCCATCTGCGCGATGACGTCGAGCTCATAGTGCGCCTGCTTCACGTGGGTGTCCGGCACACCGGCCGGGAACCGTCGGGCGAGGCCGCGCTCGACCTCGGCGCGCAGGAACGTCTCTTCGTTCTCGCCGTCCGGCAGCGGGAACGACGGCATCAGATTGCGCGACGCGAACACGCTCGCGTAGTCACCGACCCGCTCGGCGATCTCCAGGGTCGCGTCGCATGCGCCGGGCACCTCGGTGTCCCAGATGGCGCGCATCGCAGCGGCCGACTTGACGTAGTAGTCGTGACCGTCGAGCTTGAACCGCTTCGGATCGGCCATCGTCGAGCCGGACTGGATGCATGTCAGCACCTCGTGAGCGCCGGCATCGGCCTCGTACGTGTAGTGCAGGTCGTTGGTGGCCACGGCCTTGAGGCCCAGCCGTTTGCCCAGCCGCAGCAGGTCGGCGCGGACCCGCTTCTCGATCTCCAGCCCATGATCCATGAGCTCGAGGTAGAAGTTGTCGGCGCCGAAGATGTCGCGGAACTCGGCGGCCGACTCACAGGCCTTCTCGAAATCGCCGATCTTCAGCCACGTCTGCACCTCGCCGGACGGGCACCCGGTCGTGCCGATGAGGCCAGAGGCATATCGGGACAGCAGCTCACGGTCCGCGCGCGGCTTGTAGTAATAGCCCTCCAAGCTCGACAGCGAGCCGAGCCGGAACAGATTACGCAGGCCGTCGGCGTCCGCTGCCAGCAAGGTCATATGCGTATACGCCCCGCCGCCGGAGACGTCGTTCTCGCCGCCCTCGGCCCACCGGACTCGTGTCTTGTCCCGGCGATCCGTCCCTGGCGTGAGGTAAGCCTCCATGCCGATCACCGGCTTGATTCCGGCTCCGACGGCCTGCTTGTAGAAGTCGTAGGCCCCGTAGAGGTTGCCGTGGTCGGTCATCGCGAGCGCCGGCATTTCCAGGCGGGCGGTCTCGGCGAAGAGGTCCTTCAGCCGTGCGGCGCCGTCGAGCATCGAGTACTCCGTGTGCACGTGTAGATGCACGAAAGAGTCACTCATGCTCGGATCGCCTCCCGGGATGTCTGTGGGCCGGGCTCCACGGGCGAGTGCCCAACGCCGACGCAACGACATTAGTCCGCACGGCCGACGGAACGCGCGCGCGACCGGCCGGTGTCGCGGTGACTTTCGCGATCCCGGGCCGCCGCGTGCTCAACGGACGAACCGTCGCTCAGCCGACCAACCGTCGCTCAGCGGACGAACGGCTCGAGCATGACGCCGGCGGCCTGCAGCCACGCGCGGCGTGTCGCCGGAGCCAGCTCGGTGTGCTCGATCGACGAGCCCGTTTCGAGCATCGGGTCGTACGGCACGACCGCGACCGCACGCGTGCGGGTGGCGAAGTGCGTCGCGAGATCCTGCAGCAGCGGCGACGGGTTGGGCGTCGGGCAGGACAACAGCGTGACAGCGTTCGCGGCGAGATCGCCGAGGCCCGTGTCGTAGAGCAGGTCGAGCATCCAATCGGCGGTGAATGCGGCATCCTCGCGGGGCACCGTGGTGATCACCAGCTGATCAGCCATCTGCAAGATCGTCTGCCAGTTGGAACTTTCCACGTTGTTGCCGGTGTCGACACAGATCACTTCGTGAGTGCGCCGGAGCAGTTCCAGCACCCGCCGGACCGTGTAGGGATCGAGCTGCCGGGCGAAACGCGGATTCTCCTCGCCGGCCAGCACGTCGTACGAGCCGTCCGAGGCATGTCGCAAGTAGTCGTCGAGCCGGTCGAGCAGCTCGTCGCCGTGGTAGGAGACGATGTCGTCGAGGTCGTTGACAAGGTGCCGAATGGTTCGCGCGTGCCGCGCCGAACCGGCCCGGAGACCGAGCGTGCCGCGCAACTCGTTGTCGTCCCAGGCGAGCACCCCGCGGCCGCGTACGCCGCCGATCGTGGCCGCCGCGAGCACCGTGGCCGTCGTCTTGTGTACGCCGCCCTTAGGGTTCGCGAACGCGATGACCTTCGTTCCGCCGAGGTCGCGGCGCAGAGCGGTGACGATCTCGTCTACGCCGGCGCTCGTCGGCGGTGCCTGCCACTCGACGCGCCCGCTCATGCGTCCCCGTCCGCGACTTTGCTGCGGCGGGGTGCCGATCCGCGGCGCGTTGACCGCCCGCGTCGGCGCCGATCCGTACGTCGCCGGCGGTGTCGGCTGCGTCGGCGGTGCCGGGACGTAGCCTGTCGCGGTATACGTCGTCGGTGCTGCGGCGCCGGCTGGTGGCGGTGCCACTCCGGTTGGCGCGGCGGCGCGACCAGCCGCTGGGCCGCGAGCCGACCCACGGGCCGCCTGCCGCGGCGCCGGATTCACGCCGGGCGCGCCGGGTTCGACGGGTCGTCCGTTCGCGCCCGGTCCGGCCGCCCGGCCGACCGGTGGTTCGCCGGAGCCACCGCCACTGACCGGTTGGCGATAGCCACCGCCATTGACCGGCTCAAAGAGCCCACCACCGCTCACCGGCTCGCGATAACCACCACCGCTGACCGGCTCGAAGAGCCCACCACCGCTCACCGGCTCGCGATAACCACCACCGCTGACCGGCTCAAAGAAGCCGCCACCGCTCACCGGCGCCCCGTAAACGCCGGTTTCGCCGCCGCGCTGGCGCGGCCCGACCGTGCCTCTGGGCGGTGCGTCTGCGCGATCTTGATGGGCGGCCCTGGACGGATCACTGATGCGATCGCGGCCGCGATCCGGGGCGGCCGCGCGGCCCCACGCGTCCACGCCGGCCGCACCCGCCGGCCGGCCACGGTCATCGCGCCGTCCGTTGTCGACGGGGCCGGCACGGTGATCCTGATCCGGAGATCCGTCACCGCGTCGCGGAGAGTCATCGCCTGCCTCGCCGAAGTCATCGGCGCCGGGTCGGTTCGAGAGGCGGGCCCGGTCGAGTAGGGAACGCCACCGTGGCGTCGGTTCGGCGCGATCCGCTGCCTCCGTGCGATCCACGCGCTCACCTCCTGCCGTTCGGCCCCAGCCGTTGCCCGTGGTGACCAGGGTACGGTCAGCAACCGACTTCTGGCTGTCTGGTACCCGCCGGTTCGGCGCGCGGAACCGCGGCTCATCAGGGCACGGTGGCCGCGAGCGCGACGCGACGACCGTTGCGATCGCTGCGCCGGGTCGGCCAGACGCCGCCCCCCACTCTGTCACATCGGCGCTCGGTTGCCATCACGCTTCGGTCTCTGTCGGCCGCGTGCGGTGTGCTTCACGATCGGTCATGACGGCGCCCCGGGGCGGGTCAGCGCGGCTGAACTTCCTCGACCGGCGGCGGACTAGCGGTGAGCGTCTGGTCAGGCACCAGCGGCATGAACGTGTCCCGACTCACATCCGGCGTCAGCGGGACGAGGTCGACGACACGCACTCCGTCTCGCCCCGCGAGTGTGCGAAGTGCGGTCAGTGATCCGTGCACGACCGCCCCGAACGCGCATTCGCATTCGCTCGCGTACGCCGTCTTCTCCGCGATGTCGGCCTGGACATCGTCCTTGTAGATCTCGCGGAGCGCGTTCTCGCTCGGCGACTGACCCAACCGGCCGATCTTTGTCTGGTAGTCCGTCACGGCGCGGTCCAGATCGCGCGCGTGCGCGCTCATTGCCTTGAACACGTCATCCGGGATCAGGCGGACCGGCGCCTCGACCACACCGGCCGGGGACGCCCGCAGGAACACCTCGGCCGTTTGCACACCGCCGAGCAGTGACGTCAGCCGCTCGGGCGGCACGGACGATGTGAACGACACCAGCGCGTAGCGCGAAGTGGGCGGCTCGGCCGGCGCATCGGCCGCCACGGCCTGGTCGAGGATCGACTTGCGCGTCGTTGCGTATTCGTGGATGGCTTCGCCGGCGGACGGGCCGACATGGATGCCCGCCGGCTTCGGGTCCGGGGTCGTCGGCCGGGTCGCCGCGTAGACGGCCACCACCGTGAGGGCTACACAGGCGATGGCGCCGGCCGTCACCACGACGCGACCCCACAGCGCGCCGCGGCCGAGGCTCGCCAGGGCACGCCCGACGGGTGGCAGCAAACGACGATCGATGGCCCGAAGGAAACGAGCGACCCGGTGTCCGGGCCGCCGGGCCGCAGCGCGTCGCAGGGCCGGCGGCAACCGCAGATTGACCGTACGTTCGGTGAGCGCACTCGACACGCCGGCGCCATGGGAAGTCCCGGTGGACGTGTCCGCGTCGGGTACGGCGGTCGCGGCGGGCTGCCGTGGCATCCGTACGGTGTCGTCGCTCAGCGGCGCTGCCGGTCGCGGTCGCGGTGACGGGGTTGGCGTTGCTTCAGTCGGCTCCGACCGCAGACTCGGCGCGGGTACGTCCGACCGAGCGACGTTCGGCCCAGCAACGTTGGCCCCAAGTTGGTTTGGCGCCGCATCGACGCCACCGATCCGGCCACCGAGGATCCCCGTCGCGTGTCGCCGGATCCGACCGGTCGCGACCGACCATTTCGACATCGGTCGGCCATACCCGTCACGCCTTGGCCGCTGGCCCCGCCCGGCAGGTTGCGCGGGCGTCGACGGCGGCGTGCCGGGCGGCGTCGGCATACGCGCTCACGCCGCTCGAAGGATCTCGAGTGCGGTCTCGAGATCGTCCGGGTACGGACTCGTGAACGTCACGATTTCACCCGTTCGGGGGTGCGCGAACGACAGCGATCGGGCGTGCAGCCACTGCCGGTGCAGCCGCAGCCGGGCGGCGAGGGTGGGATCGGCGCCGTAGGTCAGATCCCCCACACACGGGTGCCGGAGAGCCGCGAAGTGGACACGAATCTGGTGCGTACGGCCGGTCTCGAGGCGTACGTCGACCAGGCTCGCCGAGGGGAACGCCTCAAGGGTGTCGTAATGCGTGACGCTAGGTTTACCGCCAGTGACCACGGCCCACTTGTAGTCGGCTGTCGGGTGCCGGTCAATCGGTGCATCGACCGTTCCTCGCAGCGGGTCCAGATGGCCCTGTACGACGGCGTGGTAGCGCTTGTCGACGTCCCGATCGCGGAAGGCTCGCTTGAGGACGCTGTACGCGTGCTCGCTCTTCGCGACGACCATCAGACCCGTGGTGCCGACGTCGAGCCGGTGCACGATCCCCTGGCGCTCGGCCGCTCCGGAGGTCGCGATCGTCTGCCCGAGCGCGGTCAGGCCGGATAGGACGGTCGGGCCGGTCCATCCCGGACTCGGATGCGCGGCCACACCGACCGGTTTGTCCACCACGACAATGTCGTCGTCGCTGTAGACGATCCGAAGTCCGGCGACCGCCACCGGCGTGATCGCCGCACCGGCGCCGGGCGGCGGCGGCAACGTGACGTCGAGCCACGTGCCCGCGGTCACCTTGTCCGACTTCGAGAGCGCGGTGCCGTCGATCATGACGTCGCCGGCTTCGACGATCGCCGCGGCCGTCGTGCGGGACAATCCGAACATCCGGGACACCGCCTGGTCGACACGCAGGCCATGCAGGCCATCGGGGATCGGCACGGATCGCCGCTCACCGCGGCCGGCGGCCGAACCCTGCGTTGCACTCACGGGCATCAGGTCCGGGCGCGCGATCCGTCGCGATGCCGGCCGGTGAGCTCGAGCAGGACGGCGAGGATCACACCGATCGTCAGGCACGAATCGGCAAAGTTGAAGATCGCGAAGCCGCGGCCCGAGTTGCTGAACAGCGAGATGAAGTCGACGACCTCGCCCCGGAACGGGGCCGGCGCGCGGAACAGGCGGTCAATCAGGTTGCCGAGCGCGCCACCGACGACGAGCCCGAGCGAGATGGCCCAGCCAACGGAACGCAGCCGCATGCTGAGATAGGCGATCGCACTGACCACCACGATGGCGATCGTCGGAAAGACCCAGGTGACGCCGGTTCCCATGCTGAACGCGGCGCCTCCGTTGCGGATGAGGTCGAAATAGAGGACGCCGCCGATGACCCGCACCGGCTCACCCTCGCGGAGATGGGTGATCACGAGTTGCTTTGTGACGATGTCCGCGACCACCGCCAGGATGGAGACGGCGACAAGAACGGCGATGGCACGCGCGCGCGAACCGCGTGGGCCCGCCGCGTCGTTGGCGTCGTCGGACTGCACAACGGCGTGCGCGCTTTCGTGACCGGTGCCGCTCACGACGTCCGCGTCAACTCCGTCCGGCTTGGCCTCGGTGTGTTCCGACGATCCCGGGCCGGCGATGCGTACCGCAGCGGTCGGCCGGACGCCCGATGTGCCGGATTCGTCGGGTGCCGCATCGTGTGCGGTGTCGCCGCCCACGGGCCTCACCGATACCTTTCCGTTCCGCCGGCGGCGGACGGCGATGCTAACGCCGCTCCTCCAGCTGCTTGCAGGTCACGCAGAGGGTAGCCGACGGGAACGCGGCCAGGCGCTCCACCGGGATCGGATTGCCGCAACGCTCACACCAGCCGTAGCCGCCCTCGACGAGCCGCTCCAGGGCGCGCTCGACCTGGGTCACCCGCTCCAGGATGCTGTTGGCCAGGCTGATCTCCTGCTCACGCTCGAATGTCTTCGTGCCGGTGTCGGCCTGGTCGTCGCCGGCCGAGTCGGTGAGCCGGTCTCGCTGCAGCTCGGTGATCTCGGACAGCGTCAGGTCGTACTCGTCACGCAGTTCGCCGAGCCGCTCATGAAGAGCGACCCGGATCTTCTCGGTCTCCGCCGCACTCCGCTCGGTGCGCGGTGCGACCTTCGTCGCCGTCTTGCCCGACGTGCGCGAAGCGGGGCTACGCGTCGCGGTCGAGGTCGCGGCCGTCGTCTGGGTGTCCGCGGGCTTGGCCATGATGTCTCCCTCGGCCGCGGAGTGCGCGGCGGTCGTCGAAGTGGTGCCGGTCGTCGGAGTGCGGACGCTAGCCTTCGTCGCTTCGGACGCTTGAGCGTCCGTCTTGGTTGCGCCGCGCGGCTTGCCGGCCGCCGGCGTTCCGACATCAACGCTTTCCGTCGGGGTTGTCTTCCCGGCCGATGGCGCCGTGTCCGGGGCTACTGTGGCAGGCTTGACCGCCGCGCCGCGCCTTGTTTTCGCGGGCGCTGTCTTCGCCGCGCCCTTCGTCGTCCGGGGGGCAGCGGCTGCCTTCGTCTCGGCCGCGGTGGCCGTGGTCGCGGTGGATTTCGCCGCGGCCGTCTTGGTCGGTGCCGTCTTGCTTGGTGCCGTCTTGCTCGCCGCGGTCTTCCGGCCGGCCGTCTTCGCCGGGCTCGCCTTGGCTTGGCTCGCCTTGGCCGGGCTCGCCTTGGCCGGGGCCGACTTGCTCTGGGCCGCGGTCGCGGTTGCCTTGGCCGTCGTTCCCGTTGGCGCGGTCTTGCCCGAGCTTTGCCGGCGCCTTGGCGGCGGCCGGCTTCGCCGCGACAGGTTTCGGGCCGGCCTTGACCGGACCGCTGGCTTTCGCGGCGGTCGATGCCTTTTTGCCGGTACGTCCGGATGCGGCGCTCGCCGACACGGTCGCGGTCGTGGCGCGAGCCCGGCCCGCAGGCTGGGTGGCCGCGACCGGGCGGCCGGCCCGAGCTGCGCTCGGCACCGATTCGGTCGCGTCCGTGGTGCCGTGTGCCGTCCGGGCGCGCGCCGGCGCCGTGCGCGCGACACCTGCCCTCTCGGCCATCACATTTCCCCCTATATACGAAACGACAGGCGCGGCGTGGCCGCGCACTGCTAAGGCTGGCAAGAATACGGAACCTAAAGCTGGCCGACAAACATGCCACACGATCTAACCAGAATTCGGTCACGAAGGGCATCTACCTCGGATTATTGGTTACCCGGCCGTATCGGACCGTCAATCACGGCGACGGCGCAGGAAGTGGTCACGGTGGTGCGGCCGCGTACGGTCCGGAATCCATCGCGCCAGCAGGCCACGATGGCTGACGGCGGCAAGCCGATCGGCCGTGGCGTCCCGTACCTCCTCGGTCGCGACGATGAGCAGCGCATCGCCCGCTTTGAGCCGGGTGCCGCGATCCGGCACGAAGCCCTTGCCGTCGCGGGTCACCATCGTCACGACCGCACCGACCGGCAGCCGCAGCTCGTCGAGGTGGACGCCGTTCAGCTTGCTGCCGGTGGGGATGTCGAGCTCGAGCAGCTCGGCGCCCATCCGGTCCAGCGGCGCGATCTCCACGTGCAAATCCGTCGGTTGGCTGTCCGCGGTCACCCGGGTGAGTCGGGCCACCGGAGGCAGGGTCGTGCCTTGAACGACGGTGAAGATCACGACGACGACGAAGACAACATCGAACAACGCTTCGGCGCCGGGCAACCGCTCGGAGAGCGGCACGGTGGCCAGAACGATCGGCACCGCACCCCGTAGCCCGGCCCAGGATAGAAACGCCTGATCGCGCCAGGGCCAGCGTAACGGCGTCATGCTCACCGCCACCGATGCCGGCCGGGCCAAGAACAACAGCACCGCACCGACGATGAGCCCGGGCACGACCGCGTCGATCAACCGGCTCGGCGAGGCCAGCAAGCCCAGCAGCACGAACAGCCCGATCTGGGCGAGCCACCCTAGGCCGTCGGCGAAGCCGAGGATCGATTGCCGATGCGGGACCCGGGCATTGCCCAGCATGATGCCGGCCAGGTAGATCGCGATGAAGCCGGACGTGTGCGCGAGGGAACCGATCGCGTAGGCAAGGACCGTCAGGCCGACCGCGGCCAACGGATAGAGGCCGGCCGCCGGCAGCGCGACGTGTTTCAGCGTCCACGCGCCGGCCCACCCGACCGCGACACCGATCAGGGCGCCGCCGACCAGTTCGCCGATCGCCTCCGGAATCTGCACCCAGCCGAAATGCGCATCCGGGACGGACAGCGCGAGCACCAGCAGGACGGCGATTGCGTCGTTCATGCCGGATTCGGCTTCGAGCGTCGCGCCGACCTTGGGCCGTAGTGGCAACCGGCGCAGTGTCGAGAAGACCGCCGCCGCGTCGGTCGAGGACAGTACGGCGCCGTAGAGCAGGGCCAGCTGCCAGTCGTAGCCCAGTAACGCGTGGACGATCGCGCCGAGCACCGCGACGCTGACGATCACTCCGACGGTGGAGAGCACGGTCGCGGCGCCTAGAGCCGGCCGTACGGCGGACCAGCGCGACGACAGGCCGCCCTCGGCGATGATCAGTACCAGTGCGGCCAGCCCCAGGTGTCGGGTGAGTTCAGCATCGTCGAACCGGATGCCGATGCCCGACTCACCGAGGAGGAGGCCGAACCCGAGATATACCAGCAGACTCGGCAACCCGAGTCGGCTCGACAGCCGGACCGCGACGGCGCCCGCCAGTACGACCGCGGCGCCGATGAGAATCGCCAGATTCAGCTGGTACGTCATCCGCCGAGTGCCGCTCCGCGTAGAGCGGCGAGCCGCTCGGCCAGGTCGTTGACGGCGGTGCTGATCGCGATGAGCGTGTCCCGACTCGTGTCGACTCGAACGGCAAGGTCATCGAACCGCCGGCGAGCGACAGCGGATGCCGCGGCGTCGGCGATGCCGGCGTCGCCCGTGTCGACCCTTCGCCGGAACGTGACCATGACCCATTGTGCCGAACCCGTGCCGGCCGTACTCGTCAATAAGCGGCTGACAAGCCGTTCCGGACGCTTCTCGGCCCGCCGCGATGGCGCTGTTGGGCGGTCAGACCTGCGACGCCTCGGCGAGCAGCTTCGAGTCGGGCTCGCACAACGCGCAGGGCGTGAAGCCGAGTTCGATCGCCTCGCCGATCGGCAAGGGTTCGCTGTCCCGGCCCATCAGGTGTACGCAGTGTGGCAGGTGGTAGCGCGGGCGGCCATCGATGACGAGCACTTCGCGGGACAGCGCGGCAACCCGCGCGGCGTCGTCGAGCGAGACCGACTCGGCATCCGGCTCGTCCGCCGGAATCTCATCGTCGAACTCATCGTCATAGTCGTCGTCCCGCGCGTCGAACGGTGTGGCCGATGCCATACCATCGCGTCCGGCCGCGGCCAACGCGGCGTCGTCGCTTGCGGTTTCCGTTGTCGACTCCGATCCAGAGTGTGTCGACGCGCCACCAGGACGAGCGTCCCCGCCCTCCGCGTCGGACCTTCCGGCCGGCGCGGTCGACTGCGTGGGGATAGCGCCTCGGCCGGGCGATTCGCCCGATACCGATGGCGTGGGTTCTGCGCCGGAAATCGTGGCGTCCGGGACCCCGCCCCGGCGGAAGCGGTCCCACCGGGACCGCCGTCCGGCCTCGACCGTCTCCCGGAACGGCGAGGGGAACACCTGCGTCGGCGTGTTGTCGCCGGCGGGCGCGTCCTCATCGTCCGCATCGGCCGATTGGCGCACACCGACGACGAGCACGATGGCGGCGATCACCGTCGCCGCCATCGATCCGACGATCAAAGGGTTCGAGCCGTCCACGACACCGCCGACCAACAACCCGACAGCGACGAGGATGAGTAGAACGCTTCCGACTATCACCACTTACCGCCTGCGGGGGTAGGCGATTACCGGCTGGGCGAGTCGATGGCGGATCGGTTGCCCGCGCCTCCGTAGGCGTTGGTCGTGCCGGCGGCCGCGAGACCACCGGAGTTACCGCCGCCCGGACGGTTGGTAGCCTCGCCCGCCCGGCCCATGTCGGCCTCGAGCCCCTCGCCGCGACCGTGCAGGTCGCGGAGCTGGCTCTCCAGGTATGCCTTGAGCCGCGTGCGGTACTCGCGCTCGAACTGCTTGAGCTCCTCGATGTGCTTCTGCAGCGCGGTGCGCTTGGTGTCCAGACCGCCCATCGCCTCGGCGTGCCGCGTGCGGGCATCGCGATCGAGGGCCTCGGACTTCGCCCGCGCGTCGCGGACGAGCTCCTCGGACTTCGTCCGCGCATCCGACAGCAGCTTGTCGGCTTCGCGACGGGCATCGGTCACGTGGTCGTCGGCGGTGCGCTGGGCCATCATGAGCACGCGCAGCGCCTGCTGCTCGCCGTCGCCGGCCGGAGCCGCGCCACCCTGCGAGCGGAGCTGCTCGAGCTCGCTCTGCATGGACCGGGCCGCCTGCTCGGCGGCCGCCTTGTCGCGCTGCAGGCGGTCAAGCTGTGCTTTGAGGTCGCCGTTCTCCTGGGCGAGACGCGGGTCGGCGGCCGAACCGGTCGCCTGCCGAGGTGCGCCGCCGGGCTGGGCGCGCAGCTCGTTGTTGTCCTCGATGAGGCGCGCCAGTTCGCGCTCGACCTCGTCCAGGAACGCGTCGACCTCATCTTCGTCGTAGCCCCGCTTGCCGATCGGGGGCTTCTTAAAGGCGACGTTGTGGACGTCGGCCGGGGTCAGCGGCATCGAGACTCCTTGGTCAGTCAGTTGCGGGTGCCGCGGAAGTGCTCACCACGTCAACGGCGCCCAGGTCCGGGCACGTGACTAGATCAACACGCCTGCCACGACTCTCATCAGCACGTACAGGATAAGCAGCAACACGAGGAACGCTATGTCGATGCTCACCGTACCAATACGCAACGGTGGGATCACTCGCCTCAACGCATGAAGGGGCGGATCAGTGACGGTCCACACCAATTCGAGTGACGCCGCCGCTCCCCGACCGGGTCGCCATCGTCGGGCGTACTGAAGGACATACGTCAGCGCCAATCGGACGATGAGTAAGAGCAGGAGGAAGTACAGCACCAGGTAGAGGACTTGACCAATGATCGACTTCATGGCGTGCGGTCGGAGCCTCCGTGCGTCGGCGCCTGCGCCGCACCGCGAAGTGTCAGACAGCAGACAGATTTATCGTGGCGCCGTCAACTCCGGAAGAAGCCGCCCTCAGCGATCTTCGCCTTGTCTTCGGCGGTGACCTGAATGTTCGCCGGCGACAGCAGGAACACCCGGTTCGTCACCCGCTCCATCGTACCCCGCAGGCCGAAGGCCAGGCCGGCGGCGAAGTCAACCAGTCGTTTTGCGTCGGGCTCAGCCATGTCAGTGAGATTCATGATGACCGGTACGCCATCCCGGAAGTGCTCGCCGATCGCGCGCGCCTCGTTGTATGTCGTCGGGTGCAGCGTGGTGATCTGGTAGCGGCGGTCTTCCGCGGTGGCCGGCGGGGCGACCCGTTGCGCGGGAACGGCTTCCGGCTCGGTCTGCCGCTCCGGCGCCAAGGCGAGGTTGTCGCGCGTCGGATAGGTTACCGCCGCCGATGCGGATGTCGTCGGGGTCCGCGGCATCGGCCGTACCGTCGTCGGCTCGGTGTCGCGCATGTAGGCGCCGTGCTCAGCCCGCTCGATACGGTCGGCTCGATCGCTTCGATCGGTGGCCCGTGCGGCGTCGCGCTCGGCGCGTGCCTCGGCGAGACGATCGGCGACGCGGGCCCGGACCACGGCCGACGGGTCGCCGTCATCGTCGCCGTAGTCATCGTCGTAGCCCCGGTCGTCATATCCGTAGCCACGCTCGTCGTCGTCCTCGATCAGGCCGAGCCACACGCCCGCCTTGCGCAGTGCACTCACGCCATCCCTCTTCTCGCCCCGTGTGGCGGTGCCGCCCGATGGCAAGCCACGTCCCCCTGCGTGATTGGCGTTTTGCGGTCCATCACGCAATTACCGGTCGATCGATCTGATTGTTGTTATATGACGGGCCCGCCGCTTTTTCACCATGCGATGCCCTAAACAACATCCGTGTAATTCGCTGTCCGATCGAGGCTACCCCAGCTTCGGACGCATTCCGAGTAACGCGCTGCCAACCCGTACGTGTGTCGCGCCCCGCGCGATGGCGGGCTCGAGGTCGTTGCTCATGCCCGCCGACAGAGACGTCGCCCCGGGGTACGTCGCCCGTAGCCGTTCCGACTCGGCGGCCAACACGTCGAAGGCCGCCTCCGCCGACATGCCGAGTGGCGCGACCGCCATCAGCCCGGCGAGTCGCAGCGCGGGTTGGCCGGCGACCGCCTCGGCAACGAGCGGCACGTCGGCGGCCAGCGCACCGCCACGCGCCGTATCGCCGTCGATGCTCAGCTGCACGAAGACCTCGAGTGGCGGATGCCCGCTCTGGCCGCGGGCCCGGCCGAGCGGGTCGACCAGGCGCAGCCGATCCACCGAGTGCACTGCGTACGCGTAACCGGCGACGGCCCGGGCCTTGTTGCGCTGCAACTGGCCGACGTGATGCCAACGGACGTCGATGCCGGCGGCGGCGATCTCGGCCACCTTCGGCGCCGCCTCCTGCTCGCGGTTCTCGCCGATGTCCCGCACGCCCAGCGCGGCCAAATGGGCCACGTCCGCCGCCGGATAGGTCTTGGTCACCGCGACGAGCGTGATCTCGGACGGATCACGTCCGGCCGCTGTGCACGCGGATGCGATGCGCGCGCGCAGCCGCTCCAGGCTCGCGCCGATCTCCGCCGTGCGGGCCGCGTCGCCGGCCGCGCGGGTCGGGTCGTCGCGCTGAACGCCGTCCGAGCCGCTGGCCTGCGCGCCGTTGTCGGCGCCCGCTGTCGCTGCCGCGATGATCGATCTCCCCAGGAAATTCGGGTCGCCAGCGGCGGCCGCGAGACCGCCGGCGCCGATGGTCAACCGGGTCCGGTCAGGCGCCGTTCTTCAGGAAATCCGGTACGTCGACATCGTCGAACAGCACGCGGCGTGGCGTCTGGGTGCTCACCGCCGGACGCGGCGATCCGCCGTTCGCGCCGATCGCGCTCCCGTCCGTGCCCACCGAGGCCGTGACCGAGGCCTTGCGTGACTCGGCCGGCTTGTAGGCCGGCGTTCCGCCGTCGAACCCGGCCGCGATCACCGTCACGCGGACCTCGTCACCGAGCGCATCGTCGATGACGGCGCCGAAGATGATGTTCGCGTCGGGATGTGCCGCGTCCGTGACCAGTTGAGCCGCGTCGTTGATCTCGAACAGGCCGAGGTCCGATCCACCGGCGATCGACAGCAACACGCCGCGTGCGCCGTCCATGCTCTGTTCCAGCAGCGGGCTGGAGATCGCCGCCTCGGCCGCTTCGACCGCACGGTTGTCGCCGCGCGCGCTGCCGATGCCCATCAGCGCGCTGCCGGCACCACTCATCACGCTCTTCACATCCGCGAAGTCCAGGTTGATCAGACCGGGCGTGGTGATGAGATCGGTGATGCCCTGTACGCCGGAGAGCAGCACCTGGTCGGCCTGCCGGAACGCGTCCATCATGCTGATGCCGCGGTCGCCGAGCGCGAGCAGCCGATCGTTCGGGATCACGATCAGGGTGTCGCACTGGTTGCGCAACTCCTCGATGCCGACCTCGGCCTGCACCTGGCGCCGCTTGCCCTCGAAGGAGAACGGGCGCGTGACGACGCCGATGGTCAGCGCGCCGATCTTGCGAGCGATGTTGCCGACCACCGGGGCTCCACCGGTGCCGGTGCCGCCACCCTCGCCGCAGGTCACGAACACCATGTCGGCGCCCTTGAGTACTTCTTCGATCTCGTCCTTGTGATCCTCGGCCGCGCTGTGACCGACCTCCGGGTTCGCGCCGGCGCCAAGACCGCGGGTCAGTTCCCGCCCGACGTCGAGTTTGACGTCGGCGTCGCTCATGAGCAGCGCTTGGGCGTCGGTGTTGATGGCGATGAACTCGACGCCCTTGAGCCCGACCTCGATCATCCGGTTCACGGCGTTGACTCCACCGCCGCCGATGCCGACGACCTTAATGACCGCCAGGTAGTTGTGCGGAGGTGTCATCCCCGTCCTTCCCTCTAACCACTAGCGGTCAGGTAGATCGCGAGGGTGAGGAAAACCCTCACCCTCTACTAGAGACTTAGACATATGTCAACAACTGCCCCTCTGGGCAAGGTATGCAACGCTTCGCCGCTAACCAAGGACCTCGTCCGGCGTGTCGCCGCCGGACCGGCCCTGGGATGCCAAAACGCGGCCACGCGCACGTCTGGCGCGCTCAGCGGCAGACCGCGATCCGGGCGCTCAGCAAACCTCAACCACGATCCGGGCGCTCATTGGACGGTAACCACATTCGGGGCGCTGACGTCGATGACCCGGCCGGATCGACCGAGTAGCGATGCCGCGACGCGCGCCTTCGTCGCGTTGTCGGTCGCGTCACCCCAGACGATCTCGCGCCCGCCGGTCAGGATGAGCTGGATCTCGACCGGCGTGAGCGCGCTGACATGGTCCACTTTGTCGCGCAGGTTTGGCGGCAGCGACGCCAGCACCGCGAGGGCTCCCCGGGTGCTGGGATCGTCCGGGCCGGGGTGCGTCAGGTCGACCACGACGACGCCGGCCGGGACGCTGCGGACCGTACGGAAGGCCACGCCGCTCGCATCCACGAGCCGGTACGACGCCGGCGTCTTGGCCGCGGCCGCCGTGCCGGAGCCGGAAGCAATCGGCACGGGCACGGCGGCGACCGCTGTTCGCAGCCGTACGTCGATGACGACCGTCGACGGCAGGCGCCGGGACACGTCCGCGTGTGCGACACCGACCAGGCCCTCAACGCGACGGGCGACCGCGCCGGTATCGAGGCCGAGGAATGGTTCGCCCGCCCGCACCGCGGCCGCCGTACGGATGTCGGTGACGCTGACGAACCCGGCGCCGCGTACCTCGACATGCGAAACGCCTAGCAGCGACGTGCCGAAGCCGACATAGCCGAGCGCGGCCACGACGGCGAGCACGGCCGCGATCACGATCAGCGGCCGGGCGCTGCGCCAGCGGCGGGCCCGTGCACGCGCGTTGAACCGGCGCACCGACGGTGGGATCGCCGTCGCGGTGGCACGGACCAGCCGCCAGCGTCGGGTGCCCGGATCGATCACCGCCGTCGCCTCAGGCGATCGGTTCCGACGGCGTTTCGGCGGCGTGCCGGGGTGCGTACGGCCGGGCCGGCTCGCCCGACGATCCGCCGGTGCCGTTGGGTCCGTCGTCGCCGGGACCGAACCCGCCCGGGCCACGGTCATCGTCGTCGCCGGGACCGTCGCCGCCGGCCTGCTCGGCGAGCGCGGAGACGAGCTGATCGCCCATCAACGAGATCGGCGGTGCGCCCATCGTCACCACCACGTCACCGCGTCGGGCCCGGCGCAGAACCTCGCGCGGCACGTCGTCCCAGATCGGCACGAAGACCTTGTGACGGGAGGCGAGGTCGACAGCGGCCGTCAGCGCGACCCCACCCTCCCCCGGCCCGCGATGCTCGCCGGGACCGAACACCTCCAGGATCACGGCCTGGTCGGCGATGGCCAGCGCGGTGGCGATCTCCGCCTGGAAGTCGCGGGTGCGATACATCCGGTACGGCTGGAAGACGACGATCAGTTGCCCATCGCCGGCGACGTCCCGCAGCGTCTCCAGCGCGGCAGTCATCGAGGTCGGGTGGTAGGCGTACTCGTCGAAGACCCGTACGCCACCGGCGGTGCCCTTGAGTTCGAACCGGCGCCGTACGCCCGGGAAGCCGGCCAGCGCCTCGACGATCGTGTCGATGTCCACGCCCAGCTTGGCCGCCGTCAACACGGCCGCGGCCGAGTTCAGCGCCAGGTAGCGGCCCGGCACCGGCAACGTGATCTCACCGAGCGGCTCACCGTCCAGGGTGGCGAGGTAGCGAGTTCCGGTGCCGGCCGTGACCAACTCGGTCAACCGCAGGTTCGAGTCGGGGGCCTCGCCGTACGTGTAGACCGTCTGCCCGGCCGCACGCGCCTGCGTGGCCAGCTCTCGGGTGCCCGCGTTGTCGGCGCACGTGACGACGAATCCGTCGGCGGCGGTCAGCGCGGCGAATTCGGCGAACGCGGCTTGGAGGCCGGCCAGATCCCCGTACGTGTTCAGATGGTCGGCCTCGATGTTCGTGATGATCGAGACGTACGGCCGGTAGCGCAGGAATGACCGGTCGCTCTCGTCCGCCTCGACGACGAACAGCTCGCCGGTGCCGTGGTGGCCGTTCGAGCCGGCCTCCGAGATCTCGCCGCCGATCACGAACGATGGGTCGAGGCTCGCGTGTTGCAACACCCACGTGGTCATCGACGTCGTGGTCGTCTTGCCGTGCGTGCCGGCCACCGCGATCGAACGACGCCCAGCCATCGCGGCCGCGAGTGCCTCGGACCGGTGCAGCACGCGCAGCCCGCGCCGGCGCGCCTCGACCACCTCCAGATGGTCGGCCGGAATCGCGGTCGAGTAGACGACGGTGTCGACACCGTCCAGATTCGACGCTTGGTGCGTCATGTGGATCGTGCCGCCGAGCGCGCGCAGGCCGGCCAGCGTCGGCCACTCGCGCAACTCGCTGCCGGTGACCGGGATGCCTCGGGTGAGAAGCAGCCGGGCCAGGCCGCCCATGCCGACCCCGCCGATGCCGATCAGGTGGATGGTGCCCAGATCCTCGGCCGTGACCGTGTCCGCGTTCATACCCCCACCAAAGTCATCGTGCCATCATCCCTGACTTATTGCTCTGACACTGCGCACCGGGCCGGCGCGTCAGCGCGAAGGCCCTGCGACAGCAGTCAGCGCGAAGGCCCCGCGGCAGCGGCTACTTCGTACATGAACGACCGCAGCGCCTCGTCGCCGTCGCGACGGCCGTACGACGCGGCACCCGAACTCATCTTCGCCAGCGCCACCCGATCGTGCGCCAAGCCGATGATGTTCTGTTCGATCCACGCCGAGGTGAGTTCGCTGTTGTCGACGATGATTCCACCACCGCGCTCGACGAGCGGCAGCGCATTTCGCCGCTGCTCACCGTTTCCGTACGGCAACGGCACATAGATGGCCGGCATGCCGACCGCCGCCGTCTCCGCGCACGTCATCGCACCGCCCCGGCACAACGTGAGATCGGCCGCCGCGTAACCCAGTTCCATCTCCTCGATGAACTTCACCGTCACGTACGGCGACGGCAGGTCGGTCGGGATCTCCACCCACTCGTTGCGCGCACCGATCACGTGCAACACCTGGATGCCGGCGGACGTGATCGCCTTGGCCGCACCGGCCATCGCCAGGTTGATCGCGCGCGCACCCTGCGACGCGCCGAACACGAACAGCGTCGGCAGATGCGGGTGGAGCCCGAAATGCGCGCGGGCCTCCTGCTGCCGCGCCTGCCGGTGCAGTGTCGAGATCGACGTGCGCAGCGGCACCCCGGTCACCCGGGCGTGCCGCAGCGACTCGACCTGCTCGACCTGGTACGGGAAGCCGACCGCCACATTCTTGGTGAACCGCATGCCCATCTTGTTGGCCACGCCGGGCGGCACGTTCACTTCGTGGATCACGGTCGGCGTGTGTCGCCGCCACGCCGCGAGGTAACCGGGCACCGACACGTACCCGCCGAAGCCGACCACGATATCGGCGTCGACGTCGTCCATGACCTTGCGGGCCGCGCGCGTCGACCGCACCATCCGGTCCGGCGTCCGGACGAGATTCATGTTGAGCGACCGCGGCAGCTGGAACGCCGGCACCAGCCGCAGGTCGTAGCCGCGTGGCGGAATGATCTCGTTCTCCAGGCCGCGCGGCGTGCCGAGGCAGGTGATGCGCAGCGACGGGTCGTGGCGGCGCAGGCAGTCGGCGAACGCCAACAGCGGGTAGATGTGCCCGCCGGTGCCGCCGCCGGCGAGCACCACTGACCGCACCTGCCCCATCAGCATCTCCTCACCCGTCGTCCGGCCCGTCCACCGCGTGTGTCACCCCGCATCATGCCTGGCGGCACGGGGCCGGTCGAAGGCGGCTCGTGCTCACCGGTCTCCCCGGCGGCGCGCGTTAGCACCGCGGTCGCGCGGCGTGGCCGGCCGGCCGGCGGCGCCGTCGCGTGATTTCGAGACCCCACGGGTACGTGCGGCCGCCCGCCCGACACCATCGTCGCCGCGCGACGCGCCGGAACGCGGTGGCTCCGGGCGCCGCGGGCGCGGCGGTGCGACGCGGGCTTGATCCCGGTTCGGTCGGTCGATCGCGGCGGGCGGCTTTGGTACGGCGCGGCGCGGCCGGGGACCCGCCGCACTGTCAGCCCCGGGCAACGCCGGCAGCGGCGCCCAGAGCAGGCGTACCCATCGATCGGGCGGACGGGCGTTGAGAGCGCGCGCCGCATCCGGCTCCGCCCGCGCGAAAGACGCCAGCACACCGACCGCGGCCAGCACGACGACGAGCGCGGAACCGCCGTCGGAGATGAACGGCAACGGCAGGCCGGTGATCGGCAGGATCCCGATAACGCCGCCGATGTTGATCGTGGCCTGGCCGACGAGCCAGGTCGTGATGCCGGCGGCGGCGATGCGGCGGAACGGATCGGCCGATCGGCGGGCGATCCGGAAGCCCGTGTACGCGAGGACACCGAGCAGCGCAAGCACGACGAAGCAGCCAACGACGCCGAGCTCCTCGGCGATCAGCGCGAAGATGAAGTCGTTGTGGGCGTTGGGCAGGCGGCCCCACTTCAGGTGGCCCTGGCCGAGACCGACACCGAACCAGCCGCCGTTGGCGATCGCGTAGCGTCCCTCCAACGCCTGGTAGCACGGATTGTTCGGGTCGCTCACGTCGCATTTCGCCGGTGAGGACAGGAAGCCGGTCAGTCGCTGCACCCGGTAACTCTGGACGAGCACGAGCGGGATGATCCCGGCGATGCCGACCACGCTCAACCAGCCGAACACGCGCAGCCGGACGCCGGCGGCATACATCAGGCCGACCAGCAGGATGGCCATGCAGATCATCGTGCCGAGGTCGCCATAGCCGACGAGAAGCAACATCAGCACAGCGCCCGGTACGAGGTTTCCGGCGATGTCGCGGAAGCGCTTCTCGGTGTTGCCGGCCTGCGCCAGCACACCGGCCCCCCACAGTGCCAGCGCCAGCTTGCCCAGCTCGGAGGGCTGCATCTGCACCGGACCGAGGTAGAGCCACAGGTCGTCGACGCGGATCGGGCCGAATCGCGGTGCGCCGAGCGCCCCGATGCTGACGAGACCCTGCGCCAGGTCCTCGATGCCGACGAGGAGCAGTGCGACGGCCATCAACGGCCGGGCCACGGCGTGGTAGGTGCGCACCGGCAGCCGCTGGGTGAACCAGAACGCGACGAGACCGATCACGGCGTACACGGCCTGCCGGGTCACCGAAGCGTACGGATTGCCGCTCGTCACGTACGCCTCGACGCTCGTCGCCGAGAAGACCATGACGAGACCGATCACGAGCAGCAGGCCGGAGGTCGCAAGCAGCAGGTAGTACGACGAGAGAGGCCGAGCGAGCAGACCGCGCAGCGCGGCGAGCGGATCGTGCGCGACGGCTTTCGGATTCGACGCCGGCCGTCCGCCCGACGCGGAGCGTCCGTTCGATGCCGGCGCGGAGCGTCCGTTCGATGCCGGCGCGGACCGGCCGGGGCCGACGGCGACGACCGTGCTGCCCGGCGGAGCCTCGATGTCCACTCGGCGCCTCCTCGGTCCGGTCGGCGTGGTTGCGGCCACGGATCGGTGACCGGTCGCCGGGGTTGACGTCAGCCGGCCGGGTCCAACGCGCGCACCGCCTCGGCGAACGCGTCGCCGCGCGCGTTGAAACTCACGTACATGTCCTTGCTTGCCGCCGCGGGCGCGAGCAGCACGGTGTCGCCCGGCCGGGCGAGGCTGGCCGCGGCCACGACCACCTCGCCCATCGCCCTATCATCCGTGGTCGGCACGTCGACGACGGGGACATCCGGCGCGTGTCGCGCAAGTGCCGCGATCACCTCGGCACGATCGACGCCGAGCACCACGGCACCCCGGAGCCGGTCGGCGACCGATGCCACGAGATCGTCGACGTCGACGCCTTTGAGCTGGCCGCCGGCGATCCACACGATCGACGGGTAAGCGGCCAGCGATGCGGCCGCCGCGTGCGGATTCGTCGCCTTGCTGTCGTCGACGTACGTGACGCCGGCGATCGTTGCCACGGTCGCATTGCGGTGCGGCTCGGGCTGGTATGCGGCCAGTCCAGCCCGTACGGCGTCCGGACCTACGCCGTACGCGCGGGCCATCGCGGCGGCGGCGAGCGCGTTGCTCACGTTGTGCGCGCCCGGCGGCCGGATCGCACTCGCCTCGATCAGCGCCACGGATACGTCGACGTCTTCCCCGCCCGACCAGTCGACGCGATCGACCAGCATGCCGTCGACGACGCCGAGCTGACCCGGCTTCGGCGCGCCGACCGTGAAGCCGACCGCCCGGCCCATGACATTCGCGAGTCCGGTCGCGACCAACGGATCGTCCAGGTTGCCGATCGCGACTCCGCCCGCCGCCGGGGTCGCCGACCGCCAGATCTCGAACTTCGCGGCGACGTACGCCTCGAACGTGCCGTGCCATTCGAGGTGATCGTCGGCGGCGTTGAGGAACGCGCCGATCTCCGGGGCGAGCGTCGACGACCAGTGCAGTTGGAAGCTCGACAGCTCGACGGCGAGTACATCGAACCCATCACCGCCCCCGGTGGTCGCGGCCGAGGTCACGAGCGGCTCACCGATGTTGCCAAGGGCGGCGGTCCGCAGACCGGCCGCGCGCAGGATCGCCGCGAGCATCGTGACCGTGGTCGATTTGCCGTTCGTTCCGGTCACCGCGAGCCAGGGCGGCGCGTCCGCGGCACGCCGGCGCCAGGCCAGCTCCGGCTCGCTGTAGACATCGATCCCGGCCGCGACCGCGGCCGCCGCGAGGGCATCGTGCGGTGGCACGCCGGGCGACACGATCAGATCGTCGATCTCGTCCAACAGCTCTCTCGGTGGGGGATCGGCCAGGACGACCGTTGCGCCGGCCGCGGACATCCGGTCCAGCGCGTCGCTCGGCCGGCGGTCGGTGATCGTCACCTGGTCGCCGTCCCGCAGCAGCGCCTCGGCGCTGGCGACGGCGGCCATCCCCGCTCCGACGATGAGATGCGATCGTGCCATCAGCCCAGTGCCCGGAGGAAGTCGCCGTAGAACAGGCCGAGCGCGACGGCGACCCCGATCCCGGCGATGATCCAGAAACGGATCACGATGTTCACTTCGCTCCAGCCGGCGAGTTCGAAGTGATGGTGCAGTGGGGACATCCGGAAGACGCGGCGGCCCGTGGTCTTGAACGAGATCACCTGGATGATCACCGACATGGTGTCGATGACGAACAACAGGCCCATGATCGGCAGCAGCAGCTCGGTCCGCGTCGAGACGGCCAACGCCGCGATCAGCCCGCCGATCGCCATCGAGCCGGTGTCGCCCATGAACACCCGGGCCGGCGACGCGTTCCACCAGAGGAAGCCGAGTAGCGCGCCGGCGGCCGCGCCGGCGATCAGCGCGAGCTCCAGCGGATCGCGTACGGAGTAGCAGTAATTCGCCGTGAAGCTCGGCGCGGTCGGGTCACCGCACCAGTGGCGGAACTGCCAGAACCCGATGATCATGTACCCGGCGAAGACCATCGTGGCGGCGCCGGTCGCGAGACCGTCCAGGCCGTCGGTGATGTTCACGCCGTTCGTCGTGGCCATCACGATCGCGATCGTCACGATGACCGCACCGATCTTGCCGATGTCGAGCCAGGACACGTCGCGGACGAATGAAATGAACGTACTGGCCACCGTCTGTCCGTTGGCCGGGAAGTACAGCGCGATCGTGCCGAACACGCCGCCGACGATGAGCTGCAGGAAGAGTTTCCAACGACCGCTCACGCCGAGGCTGTTGCGTTTGCGGACCTTGAGGAAGTCGTCGGCGAACCCGATCGCGCCGCAGCACACGAACAGTCCGAGGAGGACGAGCCCGGTGATCGTGGGGCCGGACGGCACGGTGTAGTTCTTCGACAAGGTCTTGAGCATCAGGTGGCCGGCGATGTAGGCGACGAGGGTGCCGGCGATGAAGACCAGACCGCCCATGGTCGGCGTGCCACGCTTGGTGGTGTGGCCGGCCGGGTTGATGTCGCGGATCGGTTGTCCGGCCTTGAGCCGGATCAACGCCTTGATGGCGAGCGGCGTGAGCAGCAGCGAAAAGACGAACGCGACGCAGACGGCGACGATGACGGAGCCGACCGCGGTCATGCGCGACCGTCCGAAACCGCGCCGTCCGGGCCAGCGCTTTCACCCATCGAGGTCACGGGCGGGGACGGTGCGCCGACCGGAGGTCCAGGCGCTTCGACCAGGTCCAGCTCGCGCAACGCGTCGACCACCGCCCAGGTGCGATAGCGCGACGCCTTGACCAGTACGACGTCGCCACCGCGCAAGTGATCACGGAGCGCCTCGATGGCGGCGTCCTGGTCGGCGACGACGATCGCGCGGCCGGCCCAACCGGACACGGCGTCCGCGCCGTCGCGGATCGGTCGCGCGGCGTCGCCGACGACGATCAACCAATCGACGTCGAGCTTCGCGGCGAGTTCGCCCACCTCTCGATGTCCGGCCGTCTCGAAGTCGCCCAGCTCGGCCATGTACCCGAGCACCGCGATCCGGCGCCGGCCCGGGCCGAGGTCCGCCAGCGCATGCAGCGCGGCCGACATCGATGCGGGGTTCGCGTTGTACGAGTCGTCGATGACCGTGATCCCATCGGAGCGCTCGAACACGTCCATGCGTCGCTTCGACACCAGCCGCAGCTCGGCCAGCCCGGCCGCCACCTCGTCGAACGGGACACCGGCGGCGAGTGCGACGGCCGCCGCGGTGAGCGTGTTGCCGACCTGATGCCGTCCCGGCACGGTCAGCTCGACCCGGGCCGAGCCGACCGGGGTCACCAGCGTGTACGCCATCCGCCCGGCCGCGTCCACGCTGACATCCTCGGCTCGTACGGTGGCGTCCGGCGCCTCGCCGACGTAGACGACCGATGCCGCCGTCCGGCTGGCCATCGCCCGTACCCGTGGGTCGTCCGCGTTGAGCACGGCCACCCCGTCGGTCGGCAGCGACTCGACCAGCTCGCCCTTCGCCTCGGCAATGGCCTCGACGGAGCCGAACTCGCCGATGTGCGACGTGCCGACGTTGAGCACGGCACCGATCCGCGGCGGCGCGACCTGGCACAGGTAGCGCACGTGGCCGCCGCCGCGCGCGCCCAGCTCGAGGACCAGAAAGCGGGTCGCCTCGGTCGCCTGCAGGACCGTGTACGGGTGACCGAGCTCATTGTTGAACGAACCGGCCGGGGCCACCGTCGCACCGACCCGCGACACGAGTTGCGCGATGAAGTCCTTGGTCGTCGTCTTCCCGCTCGACCCGGTCAGGCCGATCACCGTCGTCGCCGGCAGGCGGTCCACCACATATCGCGCGAGCAGCGCCATCGCGGTCCGCGGATCGTCGACGACAATGCTCGGCACGCCGTCGACCGCACGCTGACCGAGCATCGCGACCGCGCCGGCGGCCATCGCGGCGGCGGCAAAGTCGTGCCCGTCGACCTTCTCCCCGTCGAACGCCACGAACAGCCCGCCCGGCGAGACCTTGCGCGAGTCGAACTCGACGGTGCCGGTGACCCGGACCTGGGGATCGGATGCGATCAGGACGCCACCGACCGCCGCGGAGATCTCCGCCAGCGACAACGCGATCATGCCGCCCCACCCGCCGGTACGGGCGCCGAAGAGTCCCCGCCGTGACCGCCACCGTCCGCACGGTGCGCCGCGCCATCCACGGCGCCCTCCGTGGCCGAGCCGCCGGCCCGATCACCGAAGCGCGCCGTGAGAGCGGCGGCGAGCTCGACCCGGTCGTCGAACGGATGGAGCTGGCCGTTGATCTCTTGGCCGCGTTCGTGACCCTTGCCGAGCAGCGCGATGATGTCATCGGGCTCGGCGCGCCGTACGGCCTCGTCGATCGCGGCCCGGCGGCCGGCCACCTCGATGATCTCGATGTCGACCTCGGCCGCGCTCGCGCCGCGCAGGATCTCCGCGCGCACGACGGCCGGATCCTCGGTGCGTGGATTGTCGTCGGTGACGATGAGCAGGTCGCAACCCCGGGCCGCGGCCGCGCCCATCACCGGTCGCTTGCCCCGATCCCGGTCGCCACCGGCGCCGATCAGGCAGATGATCCGGCCACGACCACTGCGTAGCGGTCGCGAGGTGTCATCGGATGAGCCCTGTTCACGCAGCGCGTCAAGGGCAGCGATGATGGCGTCCGGCTTGTGCGCGTAGTCGACGACGCCGATGACCGGACCCGGCGCGGTCACCCGCTCCAGCCGACCGGGCACGCCGGCGCAGGCGGCGACGCCGTCCGCTGCGACGGTCACGTCCACTCCGACGGCGGCCAGGCTTGCGATGGCGAGCAGGGCATTGGCGACATTGTGCCGGCCGGGCAGCTGTACGCCGGCGGCCACCGCGACACCGTCCGGGCCGTACGCGGTGAACCGCTGGGCGAATCCGTCGCGCTGTATGTCGGCCGCGCGCCACGTCGCCGCCGTACTGCCATCGGCCGAGTACGTGACCGTCGCCGTCTTGTAGAGCGGCTTCAACGCGGGGTCATCGGCGTTGAGGATCTCGATGTCGCACCGGCCGTCGAACAGCTTCGCCTTGGCCGCGAAGTAGTCGTCCGCGTCGCGATGGAAGTCGAGATGGTCGGAGCCGAAGTTCGTATAACCGCCGACGGCGAAGCGGGTGCCGCCGACGCGGTCCAGCGCCAGCGCGTGGCTCGACACCTCCATGACCATCGCCGTGACGCCGCGCTCGACCGCCACCGCGAACAGGCCGTGCAGGTCGCTCGCCTCGGGCGTGGTCCGGACACTGTCCACGACCAGGTCACCGAGCCGGGTCTCGACCGTACCGATCAGGCCGGTGACGTGCCCGTCGGCGCGCAGACCGGACTCGATCAGGTAGGCGGTCGACGTCTTGCCGGCCGTACCGGTGATGCCGATCAGGGTGAGGCGGGCGGCGGGCTCGCCGTAGATCGCCGCGGCGGCCGGACCGAGCGCGGCACGCGCGTCGGGTACGACGATCGCCGGCAGTCCCGCCGCGGCTGCGGCTCGGGCGCCGACGGCATCCGTGAATACGGCGACCGCGCCGGCCGCCGCGGCCGCCGCCACGTACGCCGACCCGTGGGCCTGGGCGCCGGGCAGAGCGGCGAACACGTCACCCGGCCGGACCTCGTTGCTCGCGTGCGTGATGCCGGTGACGGTCACGGTCGCGCCGGCGACGGTCGGCCCGGAGCCGGCCGATCCGGCGGCGCCGTCCGCGCCCGTCGGGCCGCCGACCTCGACGAGCCGCGCATCACTCAGCCGGGCGGCAATCTCGGCGAGAGATCGCGGAATCGGCGCGCTGGGACGCGGATAGCCTGGCACGGCGTCAGACCCTACCCGTCCGATGCTTCCGGACGGTACTTGACGCCCGAATCGGGCGCTGTGTCACGGTCGTAGCACTCCTTGGTCAGGTCTGACTCGTTATCTGACTCGTCGTCCGGCACGTCGTCATCGACGATGTCACGGGCCGACAACCTCATTTCCCGGTGATCTCGAACGTCGGCGCCTTCGCCCCGTCCGGCGGCACGCCGAAATGCTGCAGCGTGAAGGTCATCATGTCGTGAAACGTTGGCGCGGGCACGGTCGTGCTGGATCCGCTGTGTACGTGGGCGAACACGCCGATCACGTAACGCGGGTTGTTGGCCGGCGCCATCCCGACGAACGAGACGACGTTGCCCGACTCGTATTTGCCGTTAGAGACCTGCAGACCCGTACCGGTCTTGCCGGCGACCTGGTATCCGGTGACCGCCGCCGTCGTACCCGTAGCGCCCTTGACCGTAGTGACCGCCTGCAGCAAGGTTCGCATCGTGGCCGCGGTCTGCGGCGTGACGACCTCGCGCGTGACCGGGGCCGCGCTCGGCGTCACTTTGCCGTCCGGGGCGACGGTCGCCTTGACCAGGTGCGGCTGCACCCAGGTGCCATTGTTGGCGATCGCCGCGTAGGCCGCCGTCATCTGGAGCGGCGTGACCGAGATGCCCATGCCGATCGGGATGGATCCCCAGCTCGAGCCGCTCCAGTGCGACGGTGGCTGGACGAGGCCGCCGGATTCGGCCGGCAGGCCCTCGTTCGTCGGCTGGCCGAATCCGAACTTCTGCTGGTACGAGTACAGCTTGTTCGCGCCGAGTTCGCCGGCGACCCGGATCGTGCCGATGTTCGACGAGAACGCGAGGATGCCGGGCACGGTCAGCTTCGTACCGTTCGGGAACGGGTGCGTGTCGTGGTAGGTCGTGTCGCCACGCGTGATGCCACTACCGACCGGGACCAGCGTCTTCGGCGTGATCACGCCTTCGTTGATCGCTCCGGCGAACGTGATGAGCTTGGCCACCGAGCCGGGATCGACGGCGATCTGGGTGGCCGCGTCCAGGCGGTCGGCCGTCGAATAGCTCTGCCAGGCAGCCGCGTCGTAGGTCGGATAGCTCGCCTGGGCCAGCACCTCGCCGGTGTGCGCGTCCATGACGACCGCGGCCGCGAAGTCCGCGTGCGCCTTCGACATGTGGTCGTAGAGCATCTGCTGGACCTCGTACTGCAGGTCGCGGTCGATGGTGAGTTCGAGGCTCGACCCGGATCGGGCCGGGGTCGACTCGTCGTAGCCTCCGGGCAGTTCGGTGGACAGGTTGCCGTCGCCGACCTCGTACGTGTGCGAGCCGTTGACGCCCTGCAGCTGCTTGTTGTAGGCCTCCTCCAGCCCGGCGAGGCCGGCCGAGTCGTTGCCCGTGAAGCCGATCAGGTTCGCCGCCAGGTCGTGCCCGGGTTCGTCGCGCCGCTGGTCGTACGCCGTGCCGATGCCCGGCAGGTCGAGCGCCTGTACGGACTGCGCGGTCGTCGGGTCGAGCCCGCGCGCGAGGTATTCGAACTCGTCCGGCTTGCCGTCGGCGCGCGTCTTCGACGACAGCTTCGGCAGCAACTCGGAGACCGGCACGCCGAGCAGGTCGCGCAGCTTGGCCGCGGTGCCGGCTGGGTCGACCACACGCGTCGGGTCGGCGAACACATAGCGGGCGTCGAGGCTCTGGGCGAGCACGTTGCCGTTGCGGTCGACGATCGATCCCCGCCGTGCTTCGAGAACGGTCGTGGTCAACCGGTCTTTGAGTCCCGCCGCGGCGTACGCCCGGCCGTCGGTGAGCTGCAGCAACACCAGCCGGCCACCGAGCACCGTGAAGACGAGCAGTGCGATCACGGTTCCGATGCGTAGGCGTTTGGTCGGTCGGAACGTACGCAGCGGTGGCCGTACGCGCCGAGGCCGGCCGTCCCGGGACACGCGCGCCGGTCCGCCGCCGCGGCCGGGCTCGCGGCTCGGCTGCCGTCGCCGCGTCGGCGCGGCCTTGCCATCGACGTGCGACCGCGGCACGTCGGCGCGCTTCGAGCGGTGCGGCGCGCCGCGCGATACGTCGCGCGTCGGGATCGCCGACGACGCACTCCCCCGGCGCCGCGCGGCCGACAAGAAATCCGGCTCCTCGCCAAGATCATCGTTCCGCTTATCGAAATCAGCCCGGTTGTGGAAATCAGCCCGGGCGTCGAAATCAGCCCGGGCGTCGAAATCAACGCGGTCGTCGTCGAAATCAGCGTCGCGGTCGTGGCGGCCGTCGCGGTCATTGCCTGGTGTTCCGTCGAACCGACCGGGCCGGCGCGGCGGCACCGCGCTCGATCCGGACCCACGTCGCCGGCGCGCAGCCGACGGATCCGCCGGCCCGCCATCGACAAGTCGAAGAGCGGGCCGGTCCGGATCCGTCGGGCGGTCGAGACCGGTCTCCCGTACGGTCCGACCACGTGGGGTGTAGGCGCGCGCCTCGGAAATGCCGCCCCGGCCGGTGCCGGCCGCTCCCGGGCGTCGCGCGGACAGCGGCCCGATCTCGAGGACGCCCGGAGTACGGCGGCCGGCGCGCCGGGCACCGCCGACCGGATCGTCGTCGCGCCGCTCCGCCATGGCTAGTGGCCCGCCGCCGTCGTCGAACCGGTGGCGCCGGGCTGTCCGGTTGCCGTACCGGCGCTGGCTTTGGAGCCGTTGCCCGACGGTGTCGACGTTTGGGCCGTGACGCTCGGCGTCTTCGCGGCCGGCTGTGGAACGCCGACGACCGAACCGTCCGGCATCTGGATGTACGCGAGCGTGCCGGCCGGCACGAGCCCGAGCTTGTGTGCGGCCGCCACCAGGCTGCCCGGCGACTCCTGCTGCGCCAGATTCTGCTGGAGCTGCTGCTCCTGCTGGTTGAGGCCGGCCTGCTTGCTCTGCAGGTCGTTCAGGCGGAACTGGTTCGCGTTGATCATCGTGGTCAGCACGAGGATGCCCACGACACCGAGCACCACGATGCCGATCAGCGTCGCGACGAACGGGGCCCGCGCTACGTTGACCGGCAGTGGCGGTGCAACCAGCAGCCGGCGGCGGGCCTCGGCCGTGCTTCGACCGGCAGCACGGTCTGCGGCCCGTTGCGCGGCGCGCGCGTCCGCTGCCTCGCGCTCCTCGACGGTCCGCGACCGCACCGGGCCGAGGTCGTCAACATCAACCTCCGCTGGTACGGCAGCGAGCGCGGCGCTGCCGTCGACCGGGAAGTCGTGTGCGGCGGTGGCGGCGCGGCGGCGCACCGTGTCAGGTGCCGGGGTCTCGCTGCTGCGGCGAGCGGCGGGCACAGTCGCGCGGCCGACGGTCGCGGTCGCCCGCGCTCGCGTCGGCGGCGTTGCCTGGGTCATGCCGGGCCGGGTGGGGCGGCCGCGCTGTGCAGTCATCGTCGCTCCCTCGTGTTGCTCGTGCCTGTCGTGTTGCTCGTGCCGCTCGCGTTGTTTCGCTTGTCGGTCGGATCGGGAAGATCGCGCCGTCCTCGTCGTGCGCCGCCGGGCGTCGGTCGGTCGCGGTCGATGCGTTCCGCCGCTCGGACCCGCACCGACGCGGCGCGCGGATTCGCCGCCACCTCCGCGTCGCTCGGCCGCTCGGCCCCGCGGGTGACGAGGCGAAACTCCGGCTCGGTGCCGGGCGGTGCGACCGGCAGGTCGACCGGGGCCGTCGACCTCGTTCGAGGGGCAATCGCCGCCTTCGCGATGCGGTCCTCGAGCGAGTGGTAGGACATGACGACCATGCGGCCGCCCGGCGCGAGCGCGTCCAGGGCCGACGGCAACGCGCTTTCCAGCGCCGCCAGCTCGCCGTTGACCTCGATGCGCAGCGCCTGGAACGTACGCTTCGCCGGGTTGCCGCCGGTCCGCCGCGCCGCTGCCGGGATCGCGTCGCGGACCAGGTCGGCGAGGTGCGACGACGAGACGAGTCGCGCCTTGGCCCGTTCCCGGACAATGGCCGACACGACCCGTGGTGCGAACTTCTCCTCGCCGTACACGCGCAGGATCCGGGTCAGCTCGCCCGGCGCGTACTCGTTGACGACCTGCTCCGCGGTCACGCCCCGGGTCTGGTCCATGCGCATGTCCAGTGGCGCGTCCTGCGCGTACGCGAACCCGCGCTCCGGCCGGTCCAGCTGCAGCGATGAGACACCCAGGTCGAACAGCGCGCCGTCGATCTTGTCGTAGCCGAGCCGGTCGAGGACACGCGGCAGCTCGTCGTAGACGGCGTGCACGAGGTGCGTCCGCGAGGCGTACGGCGCGAGCCGATCGGTGGCGCGCGTCAACGCTTCGGTGTCGCGGTCGAGCCCGATGAGGACGAGCCGCGGATACGCCGACAGCACGGCTTCGGCATGGCCGCCGAGGCCGAGCGTCGCGTCGACATGTACGGCGTCACGGTTGGCGGTTGGTCGGGACAGCGCCGGGTCGAGAAGTTCGAGGACCCGGTCGAGCAACACCGGGACGTGTCCACCGGGGGTCGGCCGGCCACGATCGGACGCGGCGGCGCCCGGTGCCATCGGCGGCCCGATCTGCATGGTGAACACCCCCTACGGCGCGTGCCGCCCCGTTGATCGACGACGTACGCGGCGTCGTTCGGTCGGTGACGCAAGCACGGCCGTGAAATGCGTCAGCACAGGCGCGTGGTCAGCCGTCGCGCCGGTGGATTGCCTCGATGCTGGTCGCGTGGCGACGGTCCGACCGGGCCGCTCCCCCCTCGTGGCGCGTCGGTCGATTCGTCACCGCGTGCGGGTCGCGGACCCGCGTGCGATTGGTCGTCTTTCTGCTGTCTCGTCTGGCCGCGTGCCCGCGGCGGTGGAAGACGACCCATCGATGGCCGATCGATGGGTCGCGTGTGTGGGCTGTTGACGGGCCAGGATCCGTACCGTCAGATCCCCATCCGCTCCTGCGTGCCTGGCACCGGGGAAGAGGTGTCAGGAACGAAAGCGCGGGTGGAGATCTGGCCGCACGGCTCGCCGGTCGCACATTCGGCCGGGGCCGTCACAGTCCGGTCGGCAGCACCCCCTCCTCGATGTCGGAGAACGCGTCTTCACTCTCCGCGAGGTACGTCTCCCAGGACTGCCGGTCCCAGACTTCGACACGACTGCTCGCACCGATGACGACCAACTCCCGGCCCAGCCCGGCATAGTCACGCAGGTGCGCGGGGATGGTGACGCGGCCCTGCCGGTCGGGCACTTCGTCGTGCGCGCTCGCGAAGAACACCCGGCTGTAGGCACGCGCCGCCTTATGGGTGACCGGTTGCTCGTGGAGTTGGTCGGCGATGCGCCCGAACTCGGCGGAGGTGAACACGTAGAGACAGCGCTCCTGCCCTTTGGTGATCACGACACCTCCCGCGAGCTCGTCCCGAAACTTGGCCGGCAGGATCAGCCGACCCTTGTCGTCGAGGTGCGGCGTGTGGGTGCCGAGGAACATCGCACCCCACCCCTCACGTCAACCGACCCTCCACTGATGACGGCCGGTGACCCGGTGATCTCCGCCAGTGCGCACCACTGTACTCCACTTCACTCCACCGTCAATGAGAATGCGACCGATTGCCGGCGCGTCGCTCCACAGATGCCCAGCTCAGCATGCGTGGAGCGGGGTGGAGTAAGAAAGCGGACACGGCGCGTCATGCTCGTCAGCCGGTCGCGGGTCGATCTTGGATTCCCGCGAACGCGGCAGCTAGCGACCCACTTGGCCGTACGCGACCGCGTGTGCGATCCGGCTCAGCACGCGCCGAGGGAGCGAAGTGGAGCACGCGGCCGGGTCAGACGCTGGAGCTCGCCATCCAAGATCTGCGAAGGTGCACTTCCATTGTCCTGATCTTGAACGGGATAGGACCATGACTGCGCACCTTGACGGATCTTGGGCACGTCGCGCGGATCTTGGGCACGTCGCGCGGATTGTGGCGGGCCTAGAAAGCCCCGGCGCGCCGACCGCGCCGGGGCTTTCCAACGGTGGTGACGCGCCCGCCGCGAGTCACCGACCACCGGCAGCGCCGACACCATTGTCGACGTCGCCAGCAACCCGAAGATCCGCCGAGAGCGTCACCACCGGGCCGTCTTCCAGCCGGGTCACCGGGAACCCGAGCCGATCGAATGTGCGGATCATGGCCGCGTTGTCGCGATACACGTGAGCGTGGGCGACGATCGCCCCGGCCGTCGCGGCCAGCTCGACGAGACGCCGGATCATCGCCGTACCAACGCCTCGCCTCCGCACGGCCTCGTCGACCAGCAGGGCTATCTCCGCGTCCGGACCGTCGAATGCGAGCGTCCCCGTGGCCACGACCACACCGGCCGCGGTCACTGCGACGAGCGCGGTGGAGGGCCATCGCGGCGGACGTGCCGACGGGCGCGCGCCCAGGAACCGGTCACGCAGACTCGCCGTCGAACACCGGCCGTAGAGCGCCTTCACGGCGTCGGAATCGACGTCCGTCGCGGTCCGGATCTCAATCTCGTCACCGTTGGCGAGCGCGACGATCCACCGCACCCCAGCGGTACGGCGAACCTCGGCGGCCAACTCGACGAGTGCTCGTGCGCGGGCGTACTCGGCCGGCGTGAACGGCGGTGCCGGCCGCTCTACCAGAAGCGTGCCGCCGGCCGGATCCGGGATCTGCATTCGGGTCTCGGCGAAGCCAGGCCGGTAGCTGTCGGCCGGCGCGGCGTAGCGCACCACGGTCGCGAGCAGGATGCTGCCGAGCGCATCGGCCAGGTCATCCGGATCTCGAACGATCCGGGTGGCCGCACTCAGCACCTCGGTCGGCGGGTCGACGAGGTGATGTGCCTCGGTTCGCCGTACCCATGCGTCTCGACCTCGCCCACGCCCGACGGCGGCGAGCAGTTCGTCCTCGCTGAGATCGTTCGGGGCGTCGACGAGGAAGTCATCGACGGCGCCGGCCTCGGTCCCATGCACCTGCACGGACAGGATATTCACCGACTTGAGGGCCAGGCTCGCGGTCAGTACGGCGAGGAAGCCGGGTCGGTCGTCTACGGTTGCGCGGACTCGCCAGAGCGTCATGGATCCCCCAGTGGCTGGCGCCGGTCGGGCAGCCGCGCTGCCCCCGTCCGACGTGTCCATGCTGCCAACCACCGGTTAAGCCGAGATTTCGGGGCGATTGCCTACGGCCACGACTACCACTCGGCGGCGCCGGGGTTTACAGCGGTTGGCTGAAGAACAACGCCGTCTCGCCCGGGTTCACGGCCGGGTCGTAGAGCGTCTCGTCGAAGCCACACAGGCGAAACCCCTGGCGAAGATAGAACGTGACCGCCGGACCGTTGATGTTCTGCGTCTCGAGCCACAGGCACCGCGCCGGGGTCAGCTGGGCGCGACGTACGACCGCGGCCATTAACGCGGCCCCGATACCGCTGCGCCGGGCCGCCGCCGCGACGTAGAAGTCACCGATCTCCGCCCGGCGATTCCATTCCACGTACTGGACGTGCGCGTAACCGACCGTCACGCCGCCGCGGCGCGCAACGATGCCGCCCTCGCGCGGCGTCATGTCGTAGCGCTTCGTACGGGCCGGGACCGTCACCGGACCCACCAAGTCGACCGACATCGCAACGCCGTCGGCGGCAGGACCGCGGCGGATCTCGTATGCGGTTGTCGTCGTGAACGAACGATCGAGCGCGTCGACGGCGGTGGCGTCGGCCGGCAGCCGGATCGGCCGCGTGATGATCACGCCGTCGATGGTAGGCCGGTTTGCCGCCGTCGACCGTCCCGTCGATGGCCGGCCGGTCGATGGCCGGCCGGTCGATGGCTGACCCGGTCAGCCCGAGTCGCGCTCGACCAGATGAGTGCCGAGGATGACATACGGCTGAGCCAGCTCGATGCCGCTGATCTTGTCGTACAGCAGTCGCGCCATCGTCCGGCCCATCTCCTCCACCGGCTGGTGAACGCTCGTCAGCGTCGGCAGCGTCTGGCTCGCGAGCACCGAATCGTCGAAACCGACGACGGCGACGTCCTCCGGGACACGCCGCCCGGCCTCGCGCAGCACACGCAGGACGCCAAGGGCCATCGGGTCAGACGCCGCGAACACGGCGTCGATGTCCGGGTGGGCCGCGAGGAGCGTACGCATCGCCACCATGCCGGAGGCCTCGCTGAAGTCGCCGTACCCGATGAGGTCGTCGACCACCTCGATCCCGGCGGTGGCGAGCGCCTCGCGATAGCCGGTCAGCCGCGCGATGCCCACGCCCATGTCCTGTGGTCCGGTGATGGTGGCGATCCGCCGGCGGCCGGTGTCGACGAGGTGGCGCGTGGCCTCGCGCGCACCACCGACGTTGTCGACGTCGACAAAACTCACACCGGCTTCCTCCGGCGCGTCGAGCATCCGCGCGAAGCGGCCACCCAACACGACCGGCAGGTCCTTTTCGGCCAGCATCGCCGGCAACGTGTCGTCGGCGTGCAACGAGAGCAGCAGGACGCCGTCGACGTGCTGCGGCGTCAGATGTTGCTGGACCCGCAGGCGTTCTTCCGGCGATGTGGCGAGTGCGAGCCACAGCTGCAACGGTGTTTCCGTGAGCATCGAGGAGATGCCGCGAATGATGCCGGCGAAGAACGGCTCGCCGAACAGCCGGTCCTCCGACTCGGAGATGACCAGCGCCACCGAGTCGGTCCGCTGCCTGACGAGCGCCCGGGCGGCGCGGTTGGGTACGTAGCCGAGGTCGGCGATCGCCCGCTCCACCGCCGCCTTCGCGGCCGGGCTCACCTGCGGCGAACCGTTGACCACACGCGATACGGTGCCCCGCCCGACGCCGGCCGCGACGGCGACCTCTTCGAGCGTCGGGCGCAACGGCGACCGTTGCCGCTGGTTCACCATTGAGCCTCCTCCTCGAATCCGGCCGACCCACCGTCGTCTTCGACCGTCTTCGCCATTCTTGCCGCCGTGTAAACGGTGGCGCTCACCTCCCCCGCGTGCCGGCGCTGTGCCGACGCGGGGCGCCGTACGACCCGGCTCGGGAGCGCTCCCACGAGCGTTTCGCCTGATTGCTCTCGTGTCAATGGCCCGACAGGTGACGGATCGACATCATTCGCCCCGGCCGCCGTGGACCCGGCCTCGCGAGCGCGCCGGAACTGTACGGAACTTGGGCGCCGGACGACCCCGACCGCACGGAACTGTACGGAACCTGGGCACGGAACGGCGACTGCGCCGGTCAACTCCCGTACAAATGCGGCGGTGGCAGCGGGCCGGGACAGGGCGGGGGCCGGCACGAGCGAGCGACGAGCGGATCAGCCGAGTCCGAGTTCAGCGATGGAGACTTCGCGCATTTCGACCTTGCGTACCTTGCCCGTGACGGTCATCGGGAACGCGTCGACGATCTTGACGTACCGCGGGATCTTGTAGTGCGCGAGCCGACCGGTGCAGAACGCACGGACGGCGTCGGCAGAAAGCGGCGGCGCCCCATCGCGCATCCGCACCCAGACCATCAGCTCTTCGCCGTATCGCTCGTCCGGCACGCCGACGACCTGTGCGTCGACGATGTCCGGGTGCGTGTAGAGGAATTCCTCGATCTCGCGCGGATAGACGTTCTCACCGCCCCGGATGACCATGTCCTTGATCCGGCCGACGATCGATAGGTATCCGTCGTTGTCCATCACGGCCAGGTCGCCGGTGTGCATCCAGCGCGCGGCGTCGATCGCCTCGGCCGTTCGCTCAGGCATGTTCCAGTAGCCGAGCATCACGCTGTAGCCCCGCGTGCAGAACTCCCCCGGCTCGCCGCGCCGCACGGTGCGCCCGGTGGCCGGGTCGACAACCTTGACCTCGAGGTGCGGGTGGACGGCGCCGACGGTCGAGACGCGACGTTCGAGGTCGTCGTCGGGCCGCGTCTGGGTCGACACCGGCGAGGTCTCGGTCATGCCGTAACAGATCGTCACCTCGGACATGCCCATCTCCGCGATGACCCGCTTCATGACCTCGACCGGGCACGGTGACCCGGCCATCACGCCGGTTCGCAGGGTGGACAGATCGTGGTCGCGGAACGTCGGAAGGGCCAGCTCCGCGATGAACATCGTGGGTACGCCGTACAGCACGGTGCACCGCTCCGCGACGACGGCGTCGAGCGTGGCGGCCGGCTCGAAACCCGGTCCCGGGATGACGATGCAGGCCCCGTGCGTCACCGCGCCGAGGTTGCCCATCACCATGCCGAAGCAGTGGTAGAACGGCACCGGGACGCAGACGCGATCCCGTTCGGTCCAGTTCTGCGTGCGGGCGACGAAGTAGCCGTTGTTCAAGATGTTGTGATGCGAGAGCGTCGCGCCCTTGGGAAAGCCGGTCGTGCCCGACGTGTACTGGATGTTGATCGGGTCGTCGAAGTCGAGCGTCGCCTCCCGCTCGGTGAGCGTGTCGGCGCTGGTCGACGCGCCGCCGGCCACCATCGCCACCCACGACGGCGTGCCGATGTAAACCACATCGACCAGATCGGGGCAGTCCCCGCGTACGTCGTCGATCATGCCGCGATAGTCGGACGTCTTGAAGGACTCGGCCGACACGAGCGTACGGATCCCGGACTGCTTGAGTACGTAGGCCAACTCGTGGCTCCGATACGCCGGATTGATGTTGACCAGGATCGCGCCGATCCGAGCCGTGGCGAACTGGATCAGAATCCACTCCGGCACGTTCGGCGCCCAGATGCCGACCCGGTCGCCCTTCTCGATGCCAAGCGACAGCAGTCCCCTGGCGACGGCGTCGACGTCGGCGGCAAGTTCGCGATAGGTCCAGCGCCGGCCGGTCGGAAAATCGATCAAGGCGTCGCGATCACCATGCGCGGCCACCGTCGCCGCGAAGTTCTCACCGATCGTCTGACCGATCAGCGGTACGGTCGAGGGCCCGTTCACGTACGCCAGCGCCGTCATTGCCGCCTCCACATCGCCGATCGCTCCGGCGGCACCACACCGACGTCCGGCCTGGCCGTTTCCGCCTCCGGCCAGCTATCGCCAACCAGCTTCCGCCCTGCCCGCGATTGTCACCCTCGATCGGTGGACGGCGCCATCCCCGACGCTCCGCCGTCCTCGACGCCCGCAGAGGGTCGCCCGCGCCCGTGCCCGCATCTCTCGCCGGATCGGCACACCAAAGTCGCCGGGACCGCGGCTCCCCGTTCTACCGTGGTGGAAGCGGGGGTCGGGGTGTCACTCGCGTCGTTGCCATCCCGGCCGCCGCCTTGTCGTGACCACGACGCCGCCGACGGGCCGTCGGTCTGGCCCGGCGCCGCCGACGGGCCGCCGGCCTACCGCGACGACAGCGCCGCCGATTTGCGCGCGGCGGTCCAGCCGATCACGTCCAGGAATGCCTCGACCGCGCTGATGACCGTGGACATGGCGTCGAGCGACCTTCCGATCGGCCCGTCGACCAGCAGGCTGTTGTCGGCCCCGGGGATCTCGCAGACGTGCGGCGACAACCCGCGCGCCACCTCGCCGTCCCACGATCGATCGGCGGTCCCACCAACGAGCAACGCGGGTGCTGTCCCGGCGTGGATCCCTTCGACCGCGCTCGGCGCCGTGAGCACCGGCGTCAGCCAGATCGCCGGCAGGCCGAGCCGCGCCGCGATCGGCGCGGCGGCCACCCCGAGCGACTTCGCGATGAGGAGCGGCCGGATGCCGGCGGCGGCCATCTCGCCCACGGCTCGACCGATCTCGCTCGACACGAAGTCGACCGGGTCGTCGACCGGCCCGTACGGCCGGCTCCAGGAATGCGGCCGCAGCTCGGCGCGGCGGCGCACGGCCGTCATCGCCGGGTAGTAGAGCGCCGGGCCCTCGACGCCGTACCCCCGGCCGGGCAGCACGAAGACGACGCGGTCGCTCATGCCATCCGTCGCAAAAGCGCAGTCGCACGGTCCGGATCGAAGGCGCGCGGATCGAAATCGCGGCCGTACCATTCGCGGATCTCGGCGTGTTCGGGATGCTTCTGATCGGCGATCGCGGCGAGGAAGCGCTCATAGCCGTACGTGCCACCGACGTCCTCGGGCGGACAGGCGCCGGCACCGTCCAGGCACCACGGATACCGCTCGTCCGCATCGGCCAGCAGCACGTCCTCGACCGTGAGGTGATGCTCCCACCAGTCGCCGAAGTCGTACGTATAGCCGAACCGGTCGTCCTTGGCGACCACGTCGTCGAGGCGGCTGTCGATCTCGTCGCGCATGTCCAGCAGACCGTCCGGATCCGGCTGGCCGTACTGCACCGTGCCGATGTCGAACGAGTGCAGATGGCAGTCCTGCCAGCCCATCGCGATCTGGATCACCCGGTGCACCCGATCGAGCGTGTACGCCCCGGGCACGGCCACACGCCGCCACACCGGCGGTGTGACGTCCGCCAGTGTGATCTTCAAGTAGTAAATCTGCCGCGCCATCCGCACCCATCCTGCCGGGGCATGACAACCTCGATGCCGCCCATTCTTGACGCACCGCACGCCCGAGCGCAGGCTGAATTCGTGATCTGCCGCGCGTGTCGCGACAAGCGACATGACAAATGCCGAGGTCGATCGTGGTGCGACTGCCAACATCGGCCGCCCGATCCGACGCCTCCGGCGACGGGAGCGCCCGGCGAATGATGTGATGGGCGGATGCGCGCACTCGCGATCGACGACGGCCCAGCACTGGATACCGAGGCTCTCACGGCGGCGTACGCGCCCGACCGGGCCGTCCCGGCGCTACGCCTGAATTTCGTCTCCAGCGTCGACGGCGCGGCGACCGTGGACGGCAGGTCGGCACCGCTCGGAACCCCGGCCGACAAGCAGGTGTTCGGCCTGCTTCGTCGGCTCTGCGACGGTCTGATCGTCGGAGCGGGTACGGTGCGCGACGAAAACTACCGCGCGATCCGGTCCGACGACGAGCAGCGGCGCTGGCGCATCGACCACGGGCTGCAGCCGCACCCGCGACTCGTGATCGTGTCGTCGCGACTCGCCCTCGACCCGTCGGCCGCGGTATTCACCGAGGCCCCCGTACGCCCGGTCGTCGTCACGCACCGCGGCTACAAGGACGCGGCGCGGGCGGCATTGGCGGAGGTCGCTGACGTGATCGTGCACGGCGTCGACGAGGTCGACCTGGCCGGCGCCGTCGGCGAGCTGCGCGAGGCGTACGCGTTGGATCAGTTGTTGAGCGAAGGCGGCCCGCACCTGTTCGCGAGCCTCTATGCCGCGGACCTCGTCGACGAGCTGTGCCTGACGCTGTCGCCGCGGCTGGCCGGGCCGGGTGCGGACCGGATCATCGTCGGTGACCGCGGCGCCGATATGCCACCCACGATGCCTATGCGGCTGCATCACGCGATCGCCGCGGACAGCGCGTTGCTGCTGCGCTACGTCCGGCCGGATTGAGCCGCAACTTCTGAGCCGCAACTTCACGGAAGTCGCCCACATTCGCTCGCGAAATGGCGGCGACTTCACGGAAGTTGCGCGGATCTTGGTGACTTCCGGCCACGCAGGACGGCGGCCAGGCTCACCGCACAGCGATGCACGCAACGATGCCGACGAAGATCGCGACGGCGAGGAAGCACAGGCCGATCACCCATAGCGCAACCGTCGACCACCTTGGCTGGTCTGCGATCTGCGGCCGGACGATATGCGGCCGCGCGATCCGCGCCGGCTGACTCACCGTACGCAGGACGGACAGCGGCACGAGATCGTCGTGACGGTACCGACCCACGGGCCGACCAGCGGGTTGTCGCAGGGCTCGCCGCGACGCCCGACGTGCCATCCGGGCGCGCCGGCGAACCGCTCGACGGGCAGATGCCTCGGAGCGTTCCATAACTCCAGGATGCTCCGGCCGCGTGATCCGAAGCGATACCTCGGAAAGGTCCGTGCCGACCCTTTTTGCGGCGGCGAAGGCACTCCGTACCGCCGGAATTGCGCTCTTCATCCCGAAACCGGAATCCGCGGGATGAAGCTCACGCGCGACGCACGGCGCGCGCTCGTGCCCGGACCGCCGTCATGGGGCACGATGTCACGGATGCGTACAGACGATCGAGAGATCATGTCCGGCCCGGTGCCACGCGAGGCGTCGAGCGAACGCGTCGGAGCGAAGGGGTCGCAAGCATGAATGAGCCGGTCGGACGCGTGCTCGGTACGGCGGACGCGACGCCGCTGCAGTTCTGGGTGGCGGTGACGCCCGGGTCATATCTGCAGCTCGACGACGTCGTCATCACACATCGCGACGTGCCCGGCCGGCAGCCGGTCGCGATCTCCGGCGTCGTCACCCAGGTGCGGGCGCGACACGAGGGCGCCGAATTCGAGTCCGACGTGTTCGCGATCGCTGAGGGCACGCTGCCCGCGCACGTCCAGGAGGCGGCCGAGATCACCACCACCCGGGTCGAGCCCGAGGTGTACGTCCCGCCGGCCCCCGGAGCTCTCGTCCACCGGGCCGCCGGCGACGAGCGGAACGCGGCGCTCTACTTCGACCGCATGGAAAAGCGCATCCCGATCGGCACCGGCCGCGACGGCGAGCCGCTCTATCTGAACGCGGAGTTCCTCGACGGTTCGCGGGGCGCGCACGTGTCGATCTCCGGCATCTCCGGCGTCGCCACCAAGACCAGCTTCGCGACGTTCCTGCTCTACAGCACGTTCCGGTCCGGGGTGCTCGGTGGCGAAGCGGCCAACACCAAGGCGTTGATCTTCAACGTCAAGGGCGAGGACCTGCTGTTCCTCGACCATCCGAATACGCGGCTCGACGAAACGACGACGGCGGCGTACGCGAAGCTCGGCCTGGCCGCCGGCGCGTTCCCGGACGTCGCCGTGTACGCCCCGCCCCGGGCCGGCGACACCTCGGGCACCCCGGACGTGTCCAGCCGGCTGGCCGGCGTCGACACGTTCTACTGGACGCTGGCCGAGTTCTGCGCCGATCGCTTGATGCCGTACGTGTTCGCCGACGCCGACGACGAGAAGCAGCAGTACACGATGGTCGTGCACGCCGTGACCGCGTACCTGGCCCGAGCCGCGCAGCCGGCCGACGGCGGGGTGACGATCGACGGCACGCGCCTGGGCAGCTACGCCGACCTCGTCGACTACGTCGTCGCGGCACTATCCGACGACGCGACCCGGATGCTGTGGGCCGGCACCGCGGTCGGCCTCGGCACGATCAACGCGTTCGCCCGCCGGCTCATCGGCTCCAAAAAGGACCTGGCCCGGTTGATCCGGGGCGACCTGCCGACCCGGCGCGCGCACGCGATCAACACCGCCGAATCGGCCCAGGTCACGGTCGTCGACCTGCACAATCTGGCCGACCGCGCGCAACGCTTCGTCGTCGGCGTCACGCTGCGTACCGAGTTCGAGCGCAAGGAGAAGGCCGGTACGGCCAAGCCGCTGCTGTTCGTCGTGCTGGACGAGCTGAACAAGTACGCGCCGCGCGACGGTAGCTCGCCGATCAAGGAGGTCCTGCTCGACATCGCCGAACGAGGCCGGTCGCTCGGCGTTGTGCTGATCGGCGCGCAGCAGACGGCGTCCGAGGTGGAGCGCCGGATCGTCGCGAACTCGGCGGTCCGCGTGGTCGGCCGGCTGGACCCGGCCGAGGCGTCCCGACCGGAGTACGGCTTCCTTCCGCCGGCGCAACGCGCCCGGGCGCTGATCGCAAAGCCGGGCACGATGTTCGTCGGCCAGCCGGAGATTCCCGTACCGCTGGTGGTCGAATTCCCTTTCCCGGCCTGGGCGACGCGGCCAGCGGAGGCCGGCGCCGCACCGAACGCGACGCTGCGCTCGATAACCCAGGCGGTCGACCCGTTCGACGTGATGGCCGGCGATCGCACTGGTGAGTTGGCCGGGGCGCGCGGTGGCCGGCTCGGCAACGGCGCGAGCCTGTCCGACGACGACATCCCGTTCTGATGGCCGGCCACGACGGCGAGCGGCCCGCGAGCTTCGGCGGAGGATCCGCGCGCCTCGCCGAACGGACCGCGAGCCCACCGACGACGCTGAAGGAGCCGGCTGCGTGAAGATCCTGCACACGTCCGACTGGCACGTCGGCAAGGTCCTCAAGGGCCGCTCGCGCATCGACGAGCACATCGCGGTGCTCGCCGACGTCGTCCGCATCGCCCAGACCGAGCAGCCCGACCTGGTCATCGTGGCCGGCGATCTGTTTGACACGGCCGCTCCCTCGCCCGATGCGAAGCGCATCGTCACCCGCGCGCTGTCCGCACTGCGAGCGACCGGAGCCGACGTCATCGCGATCGGCGGCAACCACGACAACGGTGCCGAACTGGACGCCCTGCGTACGTGGGCCGAGGCGGCCGGCGTGACCCTGCGCGGCACGGTCCGCGACCGGGCCACCGACCACGTCGTCACCGGGACGACCGCGGGGGGTGAAGCGTGGCGGGTGGTCGCGCTTCCGTTCCTGAGCCAGCGGTACGCGATCCACGCGACCGAGATGTTCGCGCTGACCGCGGCCGAGGCGAACCAGACGTACGCCGACCATATCGGCCGCCTGATTGCGGCACTGACCGCCGGACAGTCCGCCGACACCGTCAACATCGTCACCGCTCACCTGACCGTGGTCGGCGCGAAACTCGGCGGCGGCGAACGCGACGCACACACGATCCAGTCGTACGCGGTGCCGTCGACCGTGTTCCCGGCCAGCACGCATTACGTCGCTCTCGGGCATCTGCACCGCCGGCAAGCGGTCGCCGGCCCGTGCCCCGTGCACTACAGCGGCTCGCCACTCGCGGTCGACTTCGGCGAGGAGGAGAACACGCCGTCGGTCACGATCGCCACCGTCGGCACGAGCGCCGCGGCGCGGACCCGTCACCTGCCAATCCCCTCGGCGCTGCCGCTGCGTACGGTCCGGGGCACGCTCGACGACCTCGGTCGCGTCGACGCCACGGCACCGGGTTGGCTGCGCGTATACGTACGGGAGCGCCCCCGGGCCGGGCTGCGGGAAGCCGTACAGGACATGCTGCCGAACGCACTCGAGGTACGCATCGATCCGGACGTGCTGGCCGATCTCGACCCGGCCGGTGCCCGCGCACCGCGGCAGGTCGGCCGGAGCGCGAGTGAGCTCTTCGGCGAATATCTGACGGCACAAGGGCATGCCGACACCGATGTCGCCGAGCTGTTCGACCGGTTGCACGCCGAGGTCGAGTCGTCGCCATCGGCGGCCGCGCCGCAGAACGTCGGGGCACGCTGATGCGGCCGCTGCGCATCGACATGGAGGGCTTCGCGGCGTTCCGCGAGCCGACGACGGTCGACTTCACCGACGCCGACTTCTTCGCGCTCGTCGGACCGACGGGCTCCGGCAAGTCGACCGTTCTCGACGCGATCTGCTTTGCGCTTTACGGCACCGTCCCGCGCTGGAACGACCGGCGCGCGATCGCGAACGCGCTCGCCCCGTCGACCGCCGAGGCCCGCGTACGGTTGATCTTCGAGTCGGCTGGCCGCCGGTACGCCGCGACCCGGGTGGTCCGCCGGGACGGCAAGGGGCGCGTGACCACGAGTCACGCTGGGCTCGAACTACTCCCGCCGGGTTTCGACCTCGGTCGACTCGACACCGGCCTCGACGCCGGCGACCTCGGTGACCCGCTGGCCGGCACTCCGGCCGAAATGGACGCCGCCGTGCTGGACGCCGTCGGCCTCCCGTTCGAGCAGTTCACCAGCTGTGTCGTGCTGCCGCAGGGACAGTTCGCCGAATTCCTGCACGCCAAACCGGCCGTACGCCAGCAGATCCTGGTCAACTTGCTCGGCCTGTCGGTCTACGAGAAGGTACGCGAGCAGGCCACCAGCCTCGCGGCCGAGGCCGATGCCCACCTGTCCGCGACCGATCGTCAGCTCACCGAGCTCGCCGACGCCGACGATGCGGTCGCCAGGGCCGAGGCGAGGCTGGCCGAGCTGGAGCGGCTCGCCGGTGACGTCGACCGGGCCGTACCGGCGTTGGAGAAAGCCCGGCTGGCCGAGGAGTCGGCGCGGACCGCGCTGGCCGCGCTCGACGGCGAGTTGCGGACGCTCAGCCGGATCGCCGCGCCCGGCGATGCCGCCGCCGTGGCCGCGGCATCGACCTCGGCCCGGGCGGCGCTGCACGACGCGACCGCGCGCGTGCTGGCGGCCGAGGAACGCGAGGAGAAGCTGCGCGACGAGCTGCTCAACGCCGGTGACGCGGCCGAGCTGCGACGGCTGATCGACGCGCACGGCGAACGCGCGCAACTCGTCGACGAGGCCGGCAGCATCGCCGACATGGTGGCCACGGCGGCGGCCGAGCACGAGAAGTCCGCGGCGGCCCTCGCCGGCGCGATGCAGGCGGCCGACCGGGCAACCGCGCAGGTCCAGGCGGCCGAGACGGAAGTCGAGGCGGCCCGGACGGCCGATCGCGCGGCGACGCTGCGCCCGCATCTGGTCGCGGGCGAGCCGTGCCCGGTGTGCGAACAAACCGTGGTGAGCGTGCCGGCGATGCCGCCGGCGCCGCGCCTCGCCGCCGCCAGCGCGACGCTGGACAAGGCACGGCGGGATGCACAGGCCGCGGCGAACGACGTGAAGACGCGCGACCGGGCCGCTCGCGACCTGGACCGCCAGCTGGCCGCCGTCGAGGCCCACCGCGACCAGCTGGCCGCCCGGCTGGCCGATCTCGACGCCCGGCTGGCCGATGCGCCGGGACCGGCGACGCTTCGCGACGAGATGCAGGCGATCGCCGCGCTCCAGCGCCAGGTCGAGGAGGCGACGGCCGGCGTACGGGCGGCCCGCGAAGCAAACCGCCGAGCGGGCGCCGACGCGAAGCGGGCCGAGGAACGGGTGCAGGCGGCCTGGCGTACGTTCGACGGCGCGCGGGACGGCGTGGCCGCGTTCGGTCCTCCGCCCGCCGATCGCGACGACCTCGCCGCCGCCTGGACAACGCTGACGGCGTGGGCGACAAGCGAGTCGGCGCACCGCGCCGGACGACGCGACGACGTCGTGGCGACCGCCCAGCAGGCCAGCGCCTCGGTCGTCGAAACCGAGTCGGCGATCGTCGCGCTGTTCGTGGCGGCCGGGATCGATTCGGCGTCCGGGGCGGAACACGTACGGATCGCGACCGTCGCCGTCGAACAGGCGCGGGCGGCCCATGCCCGACACGCGGAACGGCAGGCGCAGGCCGAGGCGCTGCGGGCGGCCCGGGCCGGCCACGAACACGACGGTCGGGTCGCCCGAGCCCTGGCCCAGCACCTGCGCGCGAACAACTTCGAGCGCTGGCTGCTGGCCGAGGCACTCGACACGCTCGTCGACGGCGCATCGCGGATCCTGCGCGAGCTGTCCGGCGGCCAGTACGACCTCGGCCACGAGAAGGGCGAGTTCTACGTCGTCGATCACCACGACGCCGCACTGCGCCGCCCGGTTCGTACGTTGTCCGGCGGCGAGACGTTCCAGGCGTCGCTGGCACTGGCGCTCGCGCTGGCCGAACAGCTCGCCGGCCTGTCCACGAACGCGGCGAGCCTGGAGTCGATCGTGCTCGACGAGGGCTTCGGCACCCTCGACGCGGCCACTCTCGACGCGGTCGCGGCCACGCTGGAGAATCTGGCCGCCCGCGGAGACCGTACGGTTGGCGTCGTGACACACGTGGCCGCCCTCGCCGACCGGATCCCGGTCCGCTTCGAGGTCAGCAAGAACGCCCGGACCGCCTCCATCGTGCGGGTCGGCTGACATGCGGCTGTTCGTGGACGCGTGGGAGCCGGGCTACGGCACCGCGATGGATCTGGCCGAGGACGGGCCGGCCCAGCGCAGCACGGCCGCGCTCGACACCGACCTGGAGCTGCCGGCCGACGATTGGCGGCCGCTGCTGCCCGGCCCCGGCACCAGTGCGCCGGGGGTCGTCCACGTCGTCGACGGGGTGCGCCGGATCGACGCGCGCGTCTGGCTGGAGAGCGACGATCAGACGTACCCGGGCATCGCGGCCTCGTACGCGGCCGGCGTCGTCTGCTGCGATCTGCGGGCCGGGGTGGCCGACCTGGTGCGGGCCAAGATCGAACGAGGACTGTTCAGCGCCTCGCCCGACATCGAGCCGATCGGCGTGCCACCGGCCCGCTACGAGGCGTTTCCGCTCGACGATCGCGGCCCCAACGTCCTGGTCAACGCGGTGCAGGCGAGGATGACCGGCATCGAAAACGACGTGTCGGCCTCGGTCGACGAGCGCGAACTCGTGGTCCGCGACGGTCCGCTGCGCACACGCTCGTCCGGCGCGAACGTGATCGGATACGTCAAGACGCACAGCCGGCAGTATCTCGACGACCGCCTGACCGCCGTGGTCACCGGCCTGCATCCCGGCCAGCGCTCACCGATCTTCACCATCGAGTCGCAACGACCGATCCATTCCTGGTATCTGCGCCTGCCCGGCCCACTCGGCTCGGCGTGGGCCGGCATCGTCCGCGTCGAATGCAGCGGCGACCTGTCCACCGACGCCGCCGTCGCGCTCGCCGACATTTCCGCCGTTACGTTGCCGCGCTTCGCGTCGACGTCGTACAAGGACGCGCGAGCGCCGCAGAATCTCATCCCGATCGCCGGCCTCGAACGGCGGTTGCGTGCCCTGCTCGGCGATTCGCGTCTCCTGCATCGGACCCTGAGCCGCAACGCATCGCGCGCGGCGGGGTTGTCGGCGGGCTTGTCGCAAGGAGTGCCGGCGTGACCGCGCCGGCCGCGACCCAGGTCCGGCGCATGGCGATCCCCGAGCGCTACAGCCTGTCCGGCACGCTCGCACCGCTGGTCATGAACCGGCATGACCCAGTCGCCCGCATCGGCGGCCACTCGGCCTGGTGGGCGGCGCGGACGCCGGACGGCCCGGGCACCTTGCATCTGGAGCGCGACGGCGGCACGCTCGCCGCGACCGGCTACGGTCCGGGCGCATCGTGGGTGATCGACCGGGCCGACGCGGTGGCCGGGCTGCGCGATGACGTGTCCGGCTTCGCAGCAATCGCCGACCTCGATCCCGTGGTACGGGACGCCTGGCGCCACCACTCCGGACTGCGCCTGACCGCCAGCGGTCGCGTGTTCGCGCTGTGCGTACCGGTGATCCTGACGCAGAAGGTCACCGGGCTGGAGGCGTCCCGGGCGTGGCTCGCGATCGCGCGTCGATTCGGCGAACCGGCGCCCGGCCCGCTCGACGGCCTGCTGTTGCCGCCCGATCCGGCCGCGATCGCCGCAACGCCGTACTGGGGTTTCCACCGGTACGGTGTCGAGCAACGCCGGGCCGACGCCCTCTGCCGGGTCGCGGCACTCGCCGACCGCCTGGACGCGGCACCGGACGCCGCCACGGCGACCCGCCTGCTCACGTCCATCCCGGGCATCGGCATCTGGACCGCCGCCGAGGTGGTCCGCGTTGCGTACGGCGACCCGGACGCGGTCACGGTCGGCGACTACCACCTGCCCAACCACGTCGTCTACGCGTTGACCGGCGCGGCTCGGGCCGGCAAGCGCGACGGCACGCCGGTGCGCATCTCGTCGGCCGACGAACGGATGCTGGAAGTGCTGGAACCGTTCCGGCCGCAGCGCGCCCGGGTCGTCCAGATCCTGCTGGCCAACGGCGCCGCCGCGCCGCGCTTCGGACCGCGTTCGCCGGTCCGGTCGTTCGCGCGCTTCTAGCGGGATCTACCGCCCGCCGGCCACGGCCGGCGCCGCCATCTCGTACGTGGTCCCGGCCCGGTCTCGGACGAGCACACCCTCGTCAACCATCAGCCGGCGCAGTTGTGCGACGTCGTCGGACACGATGGCGAGCCGACGGTTGATCTCCGCCTCGTCGACCGTGCCGTCGAAGTCGATCAGCCGGCCGAGCAGCGTGGCGAGATCGCGGCCGTGGATCGACAGGTCCGGCAAGGTGACGAGCCGGCCGTGCGTGAACACGCCGCGCAGGCGAGGGGCGTCGGCGAGCAGGTCGGTCAGTGGGTTCTCCGCGTCCAGATCATCGGCCGCCTCGCGCAGTGTGGCCAGGCGCACCGCGTAGGTCTGGTCGATCCGTTCCAGCAGACCCATGCCGTGAAGCCGCGACACCGCGTCGGCGACCTTGCGGATCGGCGCGCCGAGCGCGGCCGCGATCTCGGCGATCGCCAGCGGGCGCTGCCCGTCGGCCGCGCGCCGCGTCAGTTCGCCGACGATCGACAGACGGAGCGGATGGGACAGCTGCGACAACAACTCGGCGGCACGGGCGCGCGCGAGGGTGGACATGGCGAAACCTCCGACCTACTGGGTCCGGTCACGGTATCCGGCCGTCCGGTCGCGGTCGCGCGAATAACGCCTCGCTAGCCGCTGGTCAGCACGTCCGCGAGGAGGAAGCTCACCGGCCGCTCCAGCTGCTCGTACGTGCACGACGCCGGCTCCCGGTCCGTACGCCACCGGACGAACTGCGCCGTGTGCCGGAACCGCACGCCCTCCATGTAGTCGTAGCGAACTTCGAGTACGCGCTCCGGCCGCAACGGCACGAAGGACAGGTCCTTACCCGCGTTCCACCGGCTGGTCTCGTTCTTGCGCGGCGTCCGCTCGCCCTCCATCTGCTTCGCCCAATCCCACGGGTGCCCGTCGAACGTGGTGACCAGCGGCTGCAGCTCGGTGAACAGCTTCTTGCGGGTCGCCATCGGAAACGCGCCGACGACGCCGACCGAGGCCAGCACACCACGATCGTCGTAGAGCCCGAGCAGCAGCGAGCCGATGGCGTCCGGGCCGGACTTGTGCACCCGGTAGCCGGCCAGCACGCAGTCCGCCGTCCGCTCGTGCTTGATCTTGCTCATCACACGCTTATCCGGCTGATACGTCAGGTCCAGGCCCTTTGCGATCAGCCCGTCGAGGCCGGCGCCCTCGAACTGCTCGAACCAGCGCCGCGCGGTCGCCACGTCGCGGGTCGCCGGCGTGATGTAGATCGGCGGCGCCGCGTCGGCCAGCGCCCGCTCCAACATCTCGCGCCGCTCGGCCATCGGTCGACCGGTCAGGTCGTCATCGCCCAGGGCGAGCAGATCGAACGCGACGAAGCTCGCCGGCGTCTCGACGGCGAGCAGGTTGACCCGGCTCGCCGCCGGGTGGATGCGCTGCTGGAGCGCCTCGAAGTCGAGCGTGTTGCGGCCGGTGTCGGCGAGGACGATCTCGCCGTCGATGACCGCGCGCGGCGGGAAATTCGCGAGAACCGCGGCGACGACCTCGGGAAAGTAGCGGGTCATCGGTCGCTCGTTGCGGCTCCCGATCTCGACCTCGTCGCCGTCGCGAAAGATGATCGACCGAAAGCCGTCCCATTTCGGCTCGTAGAGCTGACCGGCAGGGATGTCGCCGATCGGCTTGGCGAGCATGGGCGAGACGGGTGGCATGACGGGTAGCTTCACCCGCCCATTGTCGCCGCGATGCCCGACATTCCCACCGACATCCGCCGCAGAATCCAACCTGTCTTCGCCGCCGCGCCGTGGTCGTGCCCGCGACGCGCGGCATCGACGACCCTCGACCACCGCCGGGTAACGCCCCAGATGCGAGCATCGGTCAGTACGCTCGACGTCGGCACACCTGTGCGACGAACGATGAGGGACGGTCGATGAATCGGCGTTTTGCGGTAATTGCGGCGGCAGCAGCGATGCTCGCCCTGTCCGCCTGTACGTCGTCGACGCCCAAGCCGACCCCATCGACCGCACTGCTGCCCGCGCCCGACGCGGCATCCGGGTCGCCCGGCACCAGCACGGTCAACTGGACACCTTGCAGCGACGTGGCGAGCCAGATCCTCAACCAACCGGCGCATGGCTATACGTTCGACTGCGGCTCGATCAAGGTGCCGCAGGACTGGCAGCACCCGAACGACGGGAAAACCTTCAACCTGGCGCTGATCCGGGTGCGCAATGACAATCAGACGAACCGCATCGGATCGCTGCTCGTGAATCCGGGCGGTCCGGGCGCCTCCGGCGTCGAACTCGCCGTCGAGCTCACGCAGGAACTGCCGAACGCGATCACCGACCGGTTCGACCTCGTTGGCTTCGACCCGCGCGGCGTCGGCCACTCCACCGAGGTTCAGTGCATCAGCGCGAAGAACCAGGACGAGCTCTACGCGGAGACGCCCGACCCGGTCTCCGCCGCGCAGTTCAACTCGATTGTCACCGACACGAAAAAGGCCGAGGCCCCGTGCGGCGCCAAGTACGGCGCGCAACTGCCGCTCTTTTCGACCGAGCAGGCCGCTCGCGACATGGACGCGATCCGGTCCGCCGTCGGCGACCCGAAACTCAGCTATCTCGGCTATTCGTATGGAACGCTGCTCGGCGCCGTCTACGCCCAGCTGTTCCCGACGAAGATCCGCGCGATGGTGCTCGACGGGGCCATCGACCCGCTGCAGGACGCCGTGGCGCGGTCGGAAGCCCAGGCCGGCGGGTTCGAGCTGGCGTTCGGGGACTTTGTGACCTGGTGCAGGGCCAACGCGAGTCAATGCCCGATCTGGAAGGATCCCCGTGGCGCGGTCACCAGTGCGGTCGCCGCCGCCGGCAAGGCTCCGCTCACCAACGCCGACGGTCGCAAGGTCACCGACGGCTGGGTTTACTACGGGATCATCAGCGCGATGTACAGCCAGCAGCTCTGGCCCGTACTCGGCCAGGCGATCGCCCAGCTCGGCCAGCACAACCCGCGCCTGATCATGGCGCTGGCCGACCAGTACGTCGAGCGCGACGCGAGCGGCAAATACTCCAACCTGCTCGACGCGAACCTGGCCGTGAACTGCGCCGACTTCGCCAGCGAACCGACCGTCGCCCAAGTGCGGCAACTGCAATCGCAGTGGCGCAAGAAGTACCCGATGTTCGGTGCGTCGGCCGCCGTCGGGCTGCTCAGCTGTGCCGCCGGCGAATGGCCGGGCAAGGACGATCCGTACCCGACCGGGAAGGCCGCGGGCGCCCCGCCTGTCCTTGTCATCGGTACGACGAACGATCCGGCCACGCCCTACGCCGGCACCGCGAAACTCGCCAACATGCTGGGCGTGGGCGAGGTGTTGACGTGGCAGGGCGAGGGTCACACCGCCTATCCCCAGACGCCGTGCATCACCAACGCTGTGGACAACTACCTGCTCAATCTCCAGATGCCGCCGAAAAACACGGTCTGCCCGAAGCGGTAGCGTCCGATCGGTTCGCGGGCCTGGCCGCGACGGTGGCCGGCGGCGATGCCGCCGCGACCGTGACGCGGTCGGCTGCCGCTACGCCGTGGTCGGCCGGGCGCGGCTCGGCTGCACGCGCATGGGCTCACCCGGCATCTTCGGATACTCCGGCGGGTAGGGCATGTCGCCCAGGCCCGCCCGCTCGTCGCGCTCAACCCACTCCAGCAGCGGCGTCAGATCGTGGGCGACATCGTCGATCGCGACATGCGGGTCACCGATCGCGGCGATCCGGGGCGGCACGGTGGCAAGATCGAAGTCGTTCGGCTCGACGTCGGGCAACTCGTCCCAAGTCACCGGCGTCGACGCGGTCGCGCGCCGGTTGGCCCGCAGGGAATAGGCGCACGCGATCGTGCGATCCCGGCACATCTGGTTGAAGTCCAGGAACACCTTCTCGCCTCGCTCCTCCTTCCACCAGCTGGTGGTGGCAAGGTCGGGTCGGCGCCGCTCGACTTCCCGCGCCAACGCGATGACCGCCCGGCGCGCCTCGATGAACGTCCAATCCGGGCGGATGCGCACGTAGACGTGGATGCCCCGACCACCGGAGGTCTTCGGAAACCCGACGAAGCCGAGATCGGTCAACACCTCGCGCACCGTGGCCGCGACCGCCACGGCGTGGGTGAAGTCGGTGCCCGGCTGCGGATCGAGGTCGATCCGCAGCTCATCGGGGTTGTCCGTGTTGCTGGCACGCACCGGCCACGCGTGGAAGACGATCGTGCCGAGTTGCGCCGCCCAGGCGACATGGGCGAGATCGGCCGGGCACAACTCGTCGGCCGGGCGTCCGCTCGGGAAGGTGATGCGGGCGGTCTGCACCCAGGGCGGAACGCCCCTGGTTGGTACGCGTTTCTGAAAGAATGTCTCGCCATCGAGGCCCTCGGGGAAGCGCTGCAGGGTCGTCGGGCGGTTGCCGAGGGCGCGCATGATGCCGTCGCCAACGGCGCGGTAGTAGTCGAAGACGTCGCGCTTGGTGAAGCCGCGATCCGCGAAGTAGATCTTGTCCGGGCTCGTGAGCCGCACGGCCCGGCCTGCGATCTCCACCTCAGTCGCGTCACTCCCCTTGGCCATGTCGGGACTCTATGCCACCGGCCGGACAATCTCCCGGTTCTGCCGGTGGCCCGACCGCTCGTGCCGTTCGCGTTCGGTAATCGTCGCGCGAGCATGCGCGTCGTACGGTTGTGGCATGACGGATTACGTACGCTCTACCGACGCCCTGCCGCAGACCGAGGACGAGTGGAAGGCGCGACTGACGCCGGCCGAGTTCCGGGTACTCCGGCAGTCCGGCACGGAGGCGCCGTTCTCCGGCGAGTACGTCGAGACGAAGACAAATGGGACGTATCACTGCCGGGCATGCGGCGCGAAGCTATTCGACAGCGCCACCAAGTTCGACTCGCATTGCGGCTGGCCGTCCTTCGACCAGGCAATCCCCGGAACGATCCGGTACATCGAGGACCGGTCCCACGGCATGGTGCGCGTCGAGGTCCGGTGCGCGAACTGTGACTCACACCTCGGCCACCGCTTCGATGGCGAGGGCTACACCCCGCTCAATGCCCGCTATTGCATCAACTCGCTCAGCCTGCGGCTCGAACCGGAAGCCGCTGCCTAGCGTTCGCACCAACTCCAGTCGTGCAGGGGGCGCACGAGTCGTCGGGTGATCGGCCCGGCGGCACCGGATCGACGCCGCCGGGACATCGCGTCCCGGCGGCGTCGCGCGTCAGGGGTCAGCGCCCGTCCGGCATCGGAATCTCCAGAAACGACATCCCCCGAAAGTCGAGGAACATCCGATCCGGCGCGCTCACGATGCGGATCAGCACGTCGCCACACGAGACGCAACGAGCCACTGCGCCGGCGGCGTGGGCGTACACGCGGGTGGTTCCGACGGGGTTGACGTTGCCGCAGCCGGCGCAGCGACCTTGCGCGTTCGTGACATCGACTGCGAAGACCTCGCGCAGTGAACCGCCGAGGGCATTGCCGTCGACGTAGTCGGTCGAGTCGATGAAGGCGTCGGTCATGTCAACCTCCGGTGGGTCCGAATCGTTCGGTACGGATGCGCTGCGGTTCATGCCCGGCGTCGACCAGGAAGTTCGCGACCGCCTCGACGAAGCTCGTCGGGCCGCAGACGAAGACGTCCGGTTCGAGCGACGCCGGCCAGCCGTCGCTCGCGAGCCGCGCCGCGTCGATCCGCCCGACCTGGCCGCGCCAACCCTCCGGAGCTTTGCGCGTGTACGCATAGGCCACGTCGAGACCGCGATCGTCGCGTACGCGTTGCCGCAGCTCGTCGGCGTACATGGCGTCGTCGGGCGTACGGACCGAGTAGATCAGCCGGAACGGCGTACGGCTGCCGGCGTCACCCCGCGCACGCAGCATCGACATCAGTGGTACGACACCGGAGCCGCCGGCCACCAGCAGCACCGGCGCGGTCTGATCGGGCGACCAGACGAAGTAGCCGCCGATCGGACCCCGCAACTCGATCGGATCACCGGGCTGCGCGACGTCGACCAGATACGGCGAAATCTCGCCATCCTCGACCCGTTGCACGCAGATCTCCAGGCGGCCGTGTGCGGGCGCCGACGCGACCGAATAACTGCGCTGCGCCGAGTAGCCATCCTCGGCCGTGAGCTTCACGTCGACGTGCTGCCCGGCCAGATGGGACGGCCACTCCGGCACGTCGAGCGCGAGCGTCACCGCGCTCGGCGTCTCCCGCCGGACGGCCGAGACCGTCGCGACCTTCCAGGTCAGTCGCCCCAGTACCGTTGCTCTCGCCACGGGTCTCCATAGTTGTGATAGCCGGCGGTTTCCCAGAATCCCGGCTGGTCGTCATGGGTCAACTCGATCGCGCGTACCCACTTCGCGCTCTTCCACAGATAGAGGTGCGGCACCAGGAGGCGGGCCGGACCGCCGTGCTCCGGTTGCAACGGCTCCCCGTCGTACTCGTAGACGACCCAGGACTGGCCGTCGAGCAGATCGGCGACGGGCAGGTTCGTCGTGTATCCGCCGTACGAGTGCACCAGCGCGTAGTCGGCTGCACTCTCGACGGAGTGGAACAGCGTGTCGAGGGCGACGCCACGCCACGGAGTGTGCAGCTTGGACCATTTGGTGACGCAGTGGAGATCGACGGTGACCGACTCGCTCGGCAACATCTGCAACTGTGACCACGACCATTCGTGGCGTTGCCCGTCGGCGATGATCGAGAATTGCCATTTATCGGTGTCGACGCGGGGCGTCGGGCCGGCCGACAACACCGGGAATCCGTCGGTCAGATACTGGCCCGGTGGCAACGCGTCACTGCGTTTGCCGCGGCCGGAGAACCCGCGATTGATGACCGCCATACCGTCTCCCTGCGCGTGAGTAGGCGTTCAGGCAGATTACCAACGTCCGGGCGCGGGCCGGGGCGCGTCCGGACATTCACCCGTCAGGCCAAGGTCACGGTTGCGCGGCCCGGGCGACGAGTGCGAGCAGGTCCTCGACGTCCGCCTCGAACTCGCGATCCCAGTCGACCGCCTCGTCCAGATACTTCGCCAACCGGAGATGAGCCGGCACGCTGCCGGGAGCGGCCTGTGCTCGCCGGCCGCGCGGGTCGACCGTCCCGGCACTGAACCGACCGTTCACCTGGCTCAGCGCATACCCGAGGCAGAACGTCGTGAACAAGCGTTCGAGCCGGGGCACCTGCGCGTCGGGCACGCCCGCGTCCAGCAATGCCTGGTAGACGAAGTCCACCAGCCGTACGGCATCGCTCGTCACGGCCGGCCGATCGAAGAGGAGCGTGAACGTGGTCGGATGCCGGCGCGCCATGTCGCGCGCACCGTCGGCCAGCCGGCGCAACCGATCCGGCCATGGGATCCCGGCCACCGCGAGGGATTCCGGCAGGTACTCCCCCAGCATCCGGTCGACCAGTCCGTCGAGAAGTTCGGCCTTCGATCCGACGTACGGGTAAAGGGCCATGGGGGTGACCCCGACCTCCGTCGCGACCGCACGCATCGACATCGCATCGAGTCCGCGCTCATCGGCGAGGCGCAGGGCGGCGTCGAGGATCGCGGTGCGGTTCAAGGGTTGACGTTCCCGATCGGTCATGCTCTACACTGTAGATCTATACAGCGTAGATCACAAAGGCGGCCGACATGCTCGAAGCGATCAATCTCCGCAAGCGGTACGGCGCGGTTACCGCCCTCGACGGATTCGACCTGACCATCGCGCCCGGCGAGATCGTCGGCCTGATCGGTCACAACGGCGCGGGTAAGACAACGTTCGCCGAGATCGTCACCGGGCTCGTGCGAGCCGACGAAGGCCAGGTGCGGGTCGACGGCATCGACGCCCGACGGTCTGCCCGCGCCGCCCGCGCACACATCGGCTATGCCCCGCAGGAGCTCGGGCTCTATCCGACGGCGACGCTGCGACAGAACCTCGCGTTGTTCGGACGGCTGCACGGCCTGCAGCGTCGCGCCCTCGCCGGAGCGATCGAGGCGACCGCCCATGACCTTGCCTTGACCGAAGTGCTCGACCGCCCGATCGGCGTGCTGTCCGGCGGCCAGAAGCGTCGTGCCCAGGCGGCGACCGCGCTGCTCCACGCACCGTCGGTCCTGCTGCTGGACGAGCCGACCGCTGGCGCCGACCCCGTGACGCGCGATGCATTGCTCGCGGTTGTCGCCGCTCGCGCCCGGGCCGGTGCGGCCGTCTGTTACACCACGCACTATCTGCCCGAGCTCGAGCAGTTACAGGCCACCATCGCGGTCGCGGAGCGGGGGCGGGTGATCGCTCGTGGCGATCAGGCGACGCTGCTCGGCGGCCTCACCGACCTGCACCAACCGAACCTCGACGACCTCTACCGGCGTCTCACCGGCGACGCCGATGACCGTGGCAAGGGAGCCTGTCGTGTCGCCTGACCGTGCCATCGCGCTCATCCGCCTGAATGCGATCCTGTTCGCCCGCGATCCCGGTCCGCTCATTGGTCGCGTCGCGATGCCGTTGGTGCTCATCACCTTGATGCGCCCGCTCTACACGGCCGCGATCGGGTCGGTGTCCGGCACCGCCCAGGCCGTGGCCGGGATGCTCGTCACCTTCTCGCTTCTCGGCATGTCCATTGTGGGCAGTTCGATCCTGGTCGAACGCATGTGGCACACCGCCGAGCGCCTGCGGTCCAGCCCGGCCGCGACGATCGAGCTGCTGGTGGGCAAGGCCGCGCCGGCGCTCGCCCTGCTCGTCGTGCAACAGGCCGTGATCCTCGGGTACGGCCGGCTGGCGTTCGGCCTGCGGATCGCGTCGCCCTGGCTGCTCGGTGGCACGGTGCTCGTCTGGGGCACCACGTTGCTGTGCATCGGGGCGATGCTCGGCACGCTCGCGCGAAGCGGCGGTGGCCTGAGTGCGATGGTCGACCTAGGTAGCTTGACGCTCACCGGACTCGGTGGCGCGTTCGTGCCGCTCGACCTGCTGCCCGGCTGGGCCCAGGCAATCGCGCCGGCCTCCCCCGGCTACTGGGCCATGCGCGCAATGGACGCGGCGTTCACCGGAGACGTACGCGCCGCGCTGAGCGGCTGGCTGGTGCTCGCGGCCTTCGCCACCGCGGCGGCCGCGGTTGGCGCCTACCGGCTGCAACGCGGCTGGGGACGCGGAATGCCGGGCTAGTGATCACCGTCAGGCCGAACGGCGCGACCACCAGCGGGAGCGGCGGGCCGCCCGCGCCGAAGCGTCGTCCGGCGTTGCCGTCTCGGTCGTCGTCGCCGCCGGTGCGGTCGCCGCCGCTCGGGCGCTGCGCCACTCGCGGACAACCGCATCGACATCGACCGGCTTCACTGCGACCGGCGGACCGTCGACCGGCCCGCGCCGAGCCAGCAGGATGCGGTCATTCAGATCCGTCACGACCTGCCGGACCGCGGTCTCGGTGCGTTTGCGGGCCAGCACCTTCGGCAGATCCTCGACCTCTTTGCGCAGTGCGAGCGCCGGCGGCAGGCCGGCCGACGCGATGCTCTCCCGGCGCACCAACCCCTTGAGCCACCACTCGGCGTCGTACGCCTCACCGTTGTTCGGCAGCGGTTTGCCGGCGCCCGGCAGGTTGTCGAAGTCGCCGCGCTCCTGCGCCTCGCGGAGTTGCCGATCGATGCGCGTCTCGTACCAGCTCGCCACGCCCGCCTCCCGCCCCGTGGATCCGCGCGGCCTCGGCCGCACGCGGTCTGGACCAACGAGGATACCCGGCGGCCCGGTCAGGCGGCCCATGCGTCGCGGGTCACGGCAACGTCGGCGCCGGTGCGACTCGATTCCTCGATCGCTAATGCGATCAGATGGTCCTGGCACGCCTGCGCCAGCGGGTACGGCGGCGGTGCGTCGCCGCGAGCCCAGGCGCCGGTCGCCTCGGCGATGGCGGCCACCGCGATGTCGTCGTCCGACATCCCGCTGCCGACGAACGGATTGCGGTAGACGACGTCTCCGTCGAAGCTGATGTGCTTGAGATCGAGACCCTCGAGATTCAGGTCGATACCGGTCTGGCGACGCGACAACACCGACACGATCGGCGTCGTCGGATCGTGCAACCGAGTCACGGCATCATCGACGATCTCGCCGGCGCTCCCCCGGATCACGATCCGCCTCGTACGCAACGGATTCCACCATTGGTTGTCGGTGAAGTCGTAGAGGCCCATCCGGCCGCCGAAGTCGATGCTGGCCAGGGTGGTCGTCGCCGGTCGCGGCACGGCATCGTGCGTCCAGCCATCCGGCGTCAACGGGTCCACGAGCGGCGCCATAAACGCGCGGGCATTGACCGTTGCCGGCTCGTACGCGACGCCAAGCAGCCCACGGATGAGCGAGACAGCGTGGTACTGGTGGGTCGACGACACCTGGACCGACGTCGGGTCGCCGATCGTGCCGCGCCGTACGACCTCGAGCCGCGCCGCGTGGCCGGGCATCAGCAGATACTGCTCGGCGACCTGCACCAGGCCGCTCGCGCCGACGTCCGACCACAATGCCCTAAGCCCGTCCGCGTCCGGCGCCGGCGGCGTCTCGGCCAGCACAGCCAGGCCTCGATCGACGAGTTCGCGCGTCACGACGGGTGTGACCGCCCAGGGCACCGAGACGATCACGAAGTCGGGCCGGCCGCTATCGAGCATGCCGTCAACCGTGGTGAACGCCGGGACGCCCCAGTCGCTCGCGACCTGCTCGGCGCGGCTGTTCGTACGCGTGACGATGCCGGATACCCGCATCCGATCCGGCACGGCCGCCGCGATCCGGACGAAGAACCGCGACCGCCAGCCCGTGCCGACGATCGCGAACGTGGTCGCCACGTACGGCGGCCGGATCAGTGGAACGCGATGGTCAGGTCGGCGACCTGTCCGTCGCGCCACCGGATCGTCATTGTCCCGTCGCCGCCGCGATCCCAGGAGAACCGCACGCGGGCCGCGTCCTCGTCGACCGGTTCGACGGCGACCACGGTCATCGTGTCGTCCGGCGGCTGTTTCGCGTACGCCGACGCGATTGCGGCCCGTCCGTGGTACGGGCCGACCGGCAAGTCCACGAAACGCATCTGCGCGTCGTCGTCGAACGTCGCGACGAACAACGACCACTCGCCGGTCAGCACCGATGCGTTGAACAGCGCAGCGTGCTCGTCGACGGCTCGCAGCAGGTCTTCCACGGTTACGACCTCTCCTAGGTTGGCCCTGGGTGATCATCTTTGCCGCTATCGCGATGGTACGGCGTCGGCCCCGACAGTGCACTGCGGGGAGGTATAACAGCGCTGTTATAGTCTCGACGTGACCCCTCACTCCCACCCGACGACCCAGGCGCTCGGCACACAATTGCGCTCGCTTCTCGACGCGATGGACGGCGACGTCGCGCGGGCCGGAGCCGACGTCGGGCTCGTCGACTACCGGCCGCGCTTCTCGCCATTCGTCCGGGTCCTGGTCGAAGGCGGACCGACGACCATTCGCGAGCTGGGCAACGCGGTCGGGGTCACCCACTCGGCCGCGAGCCAGACAGTTGCGCAGATGGCGCGCCGTGACCTCGTCACCCTCGCCCCGGGCCCGGACGCCCGGTCGCGCCTGGTTGACCTGACCGATACGACACGGTCACTGCTGCCGGCGATCCAGGCGGAGTGGGCCGCGACGGCGGCCGCCGCGACGGCACTCGACGCGGAGTTGCCGTACCCGTTGAGTGATCTGGTGACGTCGGTGCGCGACGCGCTCGCCCGCCGAACGTTTCGCGAACGCATCGGCGACGCGGCCGCCGCGCTCGACGACCCGGCGCTCGACCCGTTCCGCGCCGCTCTGACCCGAGGAGCGAGACCGGCCCGAGGAGCGAAACCGGCCCGAGGAGCGAAACCGGGCCGAGGAACCAGGCCGACCCGAGGAACCAGGCCGACCCGAGGAAGCACGGGGGCACCGCGTGGCTAGGCGTTTGCTCGTCGACGTCCGACCGCTGCGGGAATCGCCGAACTTCCGGCGGTTGTGGATCGGCAGCGGCCTGTCCGGCATCGGCAGCCAGATGACCGTGTTCGCGGTCGCGTTCCAGGTGTTCACGCTCACGCACTCGTCGTTTGCGGTCGGCGCGGTCGGACTCGCGACCGCGCTGCCGGCGATCGCGCTCGGGTTGTTTGGCGGGTCGGTCGCCGACGCGGTCGACCGGCGACGGCTCTGCATCGCGATGACCAGCATCCAAGCCCTGATCTCGGTGGCGTTCGCGGCGCAGGCGTTTGCCGGCGTAGATCAGGTCTGGCTTCTCTACGTCCTCGTTGCGCTCTCGTCGATCGTCGGTTCGATCAACGCACCGGCACGGCGGACGTTCCTCGCCCGGCTGCTGCCGCCGGAACGCGTCGCCGCCGGCGCGGCTCTCAACATGCTGACGATGCACGCGGGCCTCACGATCGGACCGGCGGTCGCCGGCCTCATCGCCGGTGCGTGGGGGCTCAAGGCCTGTTACGTCGTCGACGCAGTCAGCTTCGGCGCCTCGCTCTACGGCCTTGGCCGGCTGCCGTCGATGCCGCCGCAAGCCGGCGCGTCGCGACCAGGCCTCGCCGCTGTCGTCGAGGGACTGCGTTACATGACCGGCAATCGCCTGCTTGTCGGCGCATTCCTCGCCGACATGAGCGCTACCGTCCTGGCGATGCCGATCGCGCTCTTCCCGGCGATCAACGCCGCTCACTTCGGCGGCTCGCCGCGGACGCTCGGTCTGCTCACGACGGCCGTCGCCGTCGGCGGCATCATCGGCTCGGCGTTGTCCGGCCCGGTCGGACATGTCTCGCGACAGGGCCTGGCGATGCTCGTCGCCGGTGCGATCTGGGGCGTCGCCTTAGCTGGATTCGGGTTGTCGCATGAGCTCTGGCTCGCGCTGCTGTTCCTGACGGCCGCCGGCGTCGCGGACGTCATCAGCGTTGTCTTCCGCACGGCACTGGTGCAGACAATCACGCCGGACCAGTATCGAGGTCGGGTCAGCGCGGCCGAATACGTTGTCGGCACGGGCTTCCCGCAACTCGGCAACTTCCGTGCCGGCGCGGTCGCGTCGGCAACGTCGGCCGGATTCAGCGCCGTCTCGGGTGGACTGGCCGCGGTCGCCGGCGCCGGGATCATCGGGCTCGCGTTGCCGGCATTCGTTCGGTACGACGCGTTCAAGGTTCGCGCAACCGGTGGCGTCCTCGGCGACGACGCGCCGAACGACACCGTGGCGCCGGGCGACACCGTGGCACCGGGCGACACCGTGGCACCGGGCGACACCGTGGCGCCGGGCGACCGCGCTGCTAGGCGGCGTCGGTCCGAAGGCGCGCGCCCGGTCCCGGCGTCATCCACAGCTTCGCGTTATCCGGCAGAGCGTGACCCGACTCGCACGTCATCGTCAGGTGAACCGGTGCGCCGCAGTCGGGATGGGTCAACGTGACCGGAGCGCCGTCGGTCGAGCGGTATTCATCGCCCCACGCGATCAACGCGAGCAGCACGGGGCGCAGATCCTTGCCGGCCTGGGTCAGGCGGTATTCGTAGCGGGTCCGCCGGCCCGGCTCCTGATACGGCATCTTCGTGAGCACACCCTCGTCGACGAGCGTGGTCAGCCGTCGGGTCAGCACGTCGCGGGCGACGCCGATGTGGTCGCTGATGTCGTCGAATCGCCGTACGCCGTTGAACACCTCACGCAGCACGAGGAGCGTCCACCGGTCGCCGAGAACGCCCAGCGCGCGGGCGGCCGAACACGCGTCGCCGTCGTAGTCAAGCCATCGCATGTGTCCAGCGTACCCAACTGAGTTGCTCATCCAAACCCAGGTGCTAGTCTGAGTTCTTCGAGCAGACCCAGGGAGGCCGTCGTGCTGATCCGACCGTGGCGTACGGGTGACGAGACGCTCGCCCGCGCCGCCGTGCCGTACCTGTCGGCGACGAGCCTTTCCAACCGCTTCCTCGCCGGCACCGGCGGTCGGCTGCCGGCGGCGTACGTCCGCCATGTCGCCGCCGGACCGCGCCCGACCTGGGACGCGTACGTGGCCGAAGGCGACGGACACCTGATCGGCTGGGCCGAATTCGGGCGAGTGAACGCGGCCTCGCCGGAGGCGGATCTCGCCGTGATCGTCGCGGATCCGTGGCACCGGCAGGGCATCGCGTCCGCGATGATCCGCGCGCTCCTCCCCCGCTGCTTCGCAACGGGTGTCGCGCGCCTCGGCGCGGACATCCTGCCCGGGAACACGGCGGCGTACGGCCTGCTCCGGTCGTTGTTCGGCGACCACCTGCACGGCGAGTTCAGCGACGGCGTCGTCCGATACACCGTCTCGGTCGCCGATCTTGACCAATACGAGGCGAATCGCGCAGGCCGCGCGGCCGTCCTCGCCGCGATCTGACCGCCGCGCCCCGGCGGCCGGCTCATGATGTTGGACATCTGCACCTATCGGAGCGCGGTGATACGTGCACTTGCCCAACATCACGGCTGCTACGGCGGCGGGCCGGAGTCGTCGCGCCGACTTGCGTGACGCAGGCGAACCCGCGCCCCCATCTCGGCCGAGGCCTCGTGCAGTTGGCGGTCGGCGAGGCGGACCGCGTCGGCCACGGCCGCTTCCTCGAATGCCGCCTTGACGGCGTCGTAGGGCCGACGGCGACGAAGGGACGAGATGACCTTGAACGTGATCGGCAGAATCTCGATCACAAAGAAGATCACTCGGAACGCGACTACGAACGGCCCCATCGGCGTCGGCGGCAGCAGGAAGCGGTGCAGGCGACAGAACACGTTCGTACAGCGCGGCAGCGAGTCCTGTACGACCGTGTCCGGCTTGCGGTCGTTCACCAGCTGATTGAGCGCCGCCTGCCGGACGAGTAGCCCTCGCACGCTGCCCGGATCTCCGGTCGCCGCAGTGATGGCGGCCTGTTCGGCGCTGGCCGCCTGCCGGTCTTCGGTGGCCAACGTGGCGAGCGCGGCTGAGTTCGTCGTTTTCACCGCCGCGATCCGTGCGTCGATCGCGGCGTCGGTCTGATCGAGCTGTGCGGACAGCGTGTCGACCATCTTCTGCGTCGCGGCACGGCGTCCTTGCAGGCTGTGGGACGCGGCGCCGTCGCCCCGCAGGCCCGTACTCGTGACCGGCGTGCCATCCGCCAACTTGCCGGCGAACGGCAGTCCGTTGCGCTCGGCCGCGGCCGCGGACTGCAGCACCTCGAGGTCCTTGCGCGCATTGGCAAGCTGCCTGGTGATCGTCGCCGCGCGGGCGCGCAGGCGTACGACGTCGGGATCGGCCGCACCGGAGAGTTGCGCTCGTTGGGCCGAACGCGCCGCCCCCTGCGCCTTCGCGTCGGCCTGGATCTGTGCGATCCGCTGCGCCTGGTTCTGCTGTTCGATGTACCCGGCCCGCTGGGTGATCTCGGGCGCGAAGACCAGGAACAACACCATCTCCGCCGCGATGAAGCTGGTCGCGACGGCGAGCGCTATGCGCAGCGACGCCACTAACAGGACGCGTACGACTTCGCCGAGGCGCTCGACGGCCGGATGCCTTTTGGTCACGTCGCCGTCGGTGACGTGCTGCCAGACGGAGTCGGCCGGCGCATCCCGCAGGCTCGCGATCTGGCCACGGCTGAAGTGGTACGGGTTGAAGCTGCCGGACACCAGTGCCCGGTCGAAGAAGAAGATCAGTGCCGCCCAGATGAGGCCGATCAGCACGGTGACCGGAGTGATCGTGAATCGGCCGGCGAGCAGGAAGCTCGACGCGGCGAGCCCCGAGATCGCGGCCACCAGAGCGGTCAGGATGACGAGCGTGCCTTGAACCACGAAGTCGGACTGCTCGATCGGCACGTACGCCAGAACGCGCGAGTCGACGCCGGAGGCGAAAAGCGCGAACCGCCGAGCCGGCCGGGGCGACGGATTGCGCAGCTGCCGCCGCACCAGAGCGGGTGCCTCCGGCGGATCGGACACCTCCGGTTCGTGCGCGGGACGGGCCGGCGTGGACAGCCATGGCGCCGGCGACTCCGGGACGGCGAGCTCGACCGTACGGTCGTCGGTGTCGGCCAGCAGCCAGGTATCACCTGGCCCGTCTCGGTCTCCCCCTGGGTCGCCGCCGACCATGACCGCCTCCACTCGCGATGAGTGCCCCCGTGACCGGCATGACCGGCATGTCCCCTCAGTGTGCCGTCCGCATGCATCCGTGTCCTGGACTCACGCACCTGCCAGGACGACCGCGATGTCCGGGTTGGGCCGGTGTCGGCCGGGCAACCGGTGTGTACCATGTGGTACATAGGCGCCAAGCGGGCGACGTACACCACTGGGAGGGACCGTCATGGAACTCCGCAAGACGACGACGGCGAACGCCGACATTGCCCGGACGTGGGCGGCGTTGACCGACGTCACCACGTGGCCGAACTGGACGAAGTCGATGACATCCGTGCAACGGCTCGACGACGGCCCGCTGCGCGTCGGCAGCCGGGCCCGCATCAAGCAACCACGGATGCCCGTCATGATCTGGCAGGTCGACGAGATCCGCGACGGTGAGGAGTTCACCTGGTCGGCGCCGGCGCCCGGGGTACGGGTCACCGGCATCCACCGCCTGGTCGCCAACCCGGACGGGACCACCCGGATCGAGTTGGAGATTGAGCAGCGCGGACCGCTGGCCGGCATCATCGGCTGGCTGACCGCGGCTCGCAACCGCCGTTATCTGGAGTTGGAGGCGGCCGGGCTGAAGGCGGCGAGCGAGGCCGGTGGACCGGGCGGGCCCGGCGACGCGTGACGGACCCACTCACGCCATCGCAGCCGCTCCCCACACCGGAGGCTCCGCGCGATGCTCTGCTACGGCGGTGCATCGATGCGCTCGCCCGCACCGGCTTCAGCGACCTCAGCCTCCGCGAGATCGCGCAGGCCGTCGGCACCAGCCACCGGATGCTGATCTACCACTTTGGATCGCGCGACGGCCTGCTCGCCGCCGTCGTCAACGCGATCGAGGCGGAGCAGCGCGCGGCGCTCGCGGAACTCTCCGCATCGAACGCCGATCTGCTCGACATCTCGCAGGCCTTCTGGCAGCGGATCTCTGATCCGTCGCTGGCTCCCGCCGAACGGCTGTTCTTCGAGGTGTACGCGCATGCACTTCGCGGACGACCGTGGACCGGCACATTCCGGTCCACGGTCATCTCGGCGTGGGAGCGGGTGCTTTGCGAGCTGTTCACGAGCCACGGCTTCGCACCGGACGACGCGCGAAGTCGGGCCCGGCTCACGCTTGCCGTCGCCCGCGGCCTCCTGCTGGACCTGTTGATCACCGGTGAGCGCGACGTGCTTGACGGCGCGCGCGAGCTGTTTGTGCCGATCATGACGCCGCCGGGCGCGGCGGCATCGGTCACGGGCTCGGGAGCCGCTCCGCCGCTGTAGCGCCAGCGCTCAGCCGCCCTAGCTCCAGCGCTCAGCCCTGGTAGCGCCTGCGCTCAGCCCGGGTAGCGCCAGTTGCGGCGCTCCTTCTCCGCCTCGTCGTCGGGTTGCAACCGGCGCGTGTCGACCGACGCGATCATGTCCGCGGGTGACACCGGCTCGGGCAACTGCCCGAACCGGAGCCGGCGGAACAGCTCCGCTTCCTCATCGGTGATCAGCGAGATCTTGTTTGGATCCTCGTCATCGGGCTCCATACTCGGATCGTCCCGCACCCGACCAACTCGGCCGCAACGGATGCGCCCGGATCCGGCACCAGCCGCCGAACTTCGCGCACCGAGCGGCCCGGCGGCTGAACCGGCCGGGCCGCCCAGCCGCTGAACCGGCCGGGCGGCCCGTGCCGCTACGCCGACGAACGGGCGAGCCTACGGACGGCCAACTCCGCGAGCATCGCCGCACCGTCGCCGAGCACGCTGTCGTCGAACGCGGCCCGCGGCGAGTGATTCGTCGGCGCGTGCTCGGGATCGTCCGTGACGCAGGCACCCAGGAACATGTACGAGCCGGGAACCCGATCCAGCACTCGGGAGAAATCCTCGGAGCCGGTGATCGGATTCGGCATCTCGGCGAACCGCTCCTCGCCGAAGACCTCACGTGCGGTTGCCGCGACGAACTCGTACTCGGCCGCGTTGTTAGCGGTAACCGGGTACTCGCCCTCGTAGGTCGCCTCGACACGCAACCCGTAAGCGGCTGCGATCCCCTCGCACAACTCGACCGCATACTTCGCAACCTGCTGGCGGACTTCCGGATTGAACGTACGGATGGTCGCCTCGAACGTCGCCTCGTCCGGGATGATGTTGCGCCGGGTCCCGGCCTGGAACAGCCCGACCGTGAGCACCACCGGCTCGAACGCGTCGATGCGCCGAGACAGCATCGTCTGCAGCGCGGTGACCATCTCACATGCGGCCGGCACCGGGTCGAGGGCACCGTGCGGGCGCGAGCCGTGGCCACCGGCCCCGATCACCTTCACGAACAGACCGTCGGACGCGGCCATCAGGGGACCCGGACGGGACACGAACTGGCCGCGCGCGATGACCGACGACTGGACGTGCAGGCCGTACGCGGCGTCGGCCGGCCGACCGGCGGCGTCGAGAACGCCCTCGGTGATCATGTGACCGGCACCGTCCCAGCCCTCCTCGCCCGGCTGGAACATGAACACGATGTCCCCGGCGAGATCCGCACGCCGCGCCGCGAGCAGTTGTGCCGCGCCGACGAGCCCCGCGGTGTGCAAGTCGTGTCCGCACGCGTGCATCGCACCGTCGTGGCGGGACGTGAACGTCTCGCCCGAGTTCTCGGTGACCGGCAACGCATCCATGTCGCCGCGCAGCAGTACGACCGGGCCGGGCTTGCCACCACGCAACACGGCCGTGATCGATGACAGTCCGGTGCCGGTGGACACCTCGAGCGGCAACGGATGCAGCGCGGTCAGCACACGCTCCTGCGTCTTGGGCAGATCGAGCCCGATCTCGGGAATCTGATGCAATTCTCGGCGCAATTCAGCCAGCTCCGGCTGCAGCTCGGCGGCATCCTCTCGCAAACCCATCCGTATTCCTCCCGTCAGTGGCCGACACGGTGAGCGGCCGTTACCGAAGCTACCGGTGGGCGGCGGGTCCGACGCGAGACCGGAGACCCTATCGGACGTGGCAACCTCATGCCGTCGTACGTGGGATCCCGCTCGCGCGTTCGCCCGTCGATCGGCGATGCTGACCATCGTGGAGATCAGAGAAGCGACCGCGCACGACTGGCCGGCGCTATGGCCGATGCTGCGCGCGAACGCGCGCGCCGGCGAGACGTACACCTGGCCATCGGACATCACCGAGGACGCCGCTCGCGCGCAATGGATGAAGCAGGCGCCGGGTCGCACGGTGGTCGCGGTGGACGCCGACGGTACGGTCCTCGGCACCGCGTACACGCGACCGAACCAGGACGGTCCGGGCGACCACGTCGCGAACGCCAGCTTCCTCGTCGATCCGGCACATTCCGGTCGGGGCGTCGCGAGGCAGCTGTGCCAACACGTCCTCGATCAGGCGCGCGCCGACGGCTATCGAGCGATGCAGTTCAACGCCGTCGTCGAGACGAATGCCCGGGCGGTGGCCCTGTGGCAGTCGTTCGGGTTCGAGATCCTCACCACCGTGCCGGAAGCATTCCGCCATCCGACGCGGGGATTCGTCGGGCTCCACGTGATGTATCGCCGCCTCTAGCCGGATGCCCGGCGATCTGGAGGATATCCGGCGGTCCACGGACGCGTTCTCGTCCAACGATTTCGAGTTGGTATAACGCGTCTATGTCGATTGAGGAAGGTTCGGCCGGACGCTTGCGAGATTGTCCGGGCTTCGCGCGCTTCTGGACCGCGTCGACCGTGTCCGGTTTCGGTACGTATATAACGACGCTGGCGATCCAGGTGTTGATCGTGCTGACGCTACATGCGGGCGCGGCGGGCGTTGGGCTGGTCAGCGCGGCACGCTGGTTGCCGTACCTCCTGTTCGGTTTGGTCGCCGGCGTGCTCGTCGATCGCTCTCGTCGGCGTCCCGTGCTCGTCACGACCGACATCGGCCGCGGGCTGTTGTTAGTCGCCATTCCTGCGCTCGCGCTGACACACAACCTTTCGATCCCCGTACTCATGGTGTTCATGGCGGTCTTCGGGTTGCTGTCCTTGCTGAACGATGCCGCGTCCCAATCCTTCCTGCCACGGCTGGTGCCGGCACACTTGCTCACGGAAGCCAACGCCCGACTCGATCAAAGCGATGCAGTCGCTCAGACCTCCGGGCCGGCGCTGGCTGGTGGGCTCGTTTCGCTGCTGACAGCACCGTGGGCGGTGCTCGTCGACGCGGCCAGCTACCTCATATCCGGCATACTGCTCATGCGTATCAAGGTGGCCGAGCCCTTACCGGATCCAGAAACAGACCGCAGTATCCGCCGCGAGGCAGCAGAAGGCCTGCGATGGGTCTACACGCATCCGATCCTTGGCCCGCTGGCGTTGAACACCCACGGCTGGTTTCTGTGCTCCGCCGTCGCGGGCGCGGTCCTGACACCATTCGCGTTGCAGGACGTTGGTCTCAGCCCGTTCGGGCTGGGTCTCGCTCTGGCCGCCGGCGGTGCCGGTGGGCTGCTGGGCAGCCTGGCCGCGACCGGTCTAGGGGCACGATTCGGCAGCGGTCGGGTGGTCATCGCCTGCCGCACATTCACCGCAGCATCGTGGGCCGTGATGGCTCTGAGCACACCCCACTGGTCCGGGTGGCTGCTGTTCGGCGCCGGCCAGCTACTCCTCGGGCTGTCGCTCGGCGCCGAAAACGCCAACGAAATGGGCTACTGGCAGGTCGCCACACCCGACCAGCTTCAGGGCCGGATGAACGCCACCAGGCGCTCGATCAACCGCGCGATGATTGTCGTCGGCGCACCCGTCGGGGGGTTCCTCGGCGACGCGATCGGATATCGCGCGATGCTGTTTGTCGCGGCCGGCGGCTTCTTCATCGTCGCTGCCGCACTTGCGGCTTCCCGATTCCGCGACGCACGCGTCGAGGACGCCGTGACCGTCCGGGCCTGACGTCTCATGACCAAAACCAGATCCGTACGCCGCGCCGATTCAGGAACCGATCTGGCGCTGTGCGGCGGCAACGAACGCGGTGACGTCGTCACGAGATGGCTCCGGCACGTCGTCACCGCGCTGGTGGGCCAGCGCCGCGCGCACTACCGATTTATCGGGATGTCGGGCGAGATACCACTCGCCGCCGCTCACCTTCGAGCGCAGTGTGCCGTCGGCCGCGAAGCGGAGCGCGCGGCAGGCGTTGAGGACGGCGTACTCGAACGGTGCCGATGAGGCGCCCCATGCCAATTCGGCCAGCATCGCGGTGACCAGACGCGGGCGTGACACGGCGCCAAACACCGACGCCGGGGCCGGCCCGACCACCGCCAAGCCGGATCGCCGGCAGACCTCGGCGTAGAGGATGAGGTCGTCGTCGCCCTCGTGTCCGGTGCCGATAACAACGTGATCCGGCGTGCCGATGTGCACCTCGAACGGGCAGTCACCCAGGTCCGCGGCGGTTGCGGCGGTGATGACGCTGAGCTCTAGACCAATGCCGGGACACGGGTACGCCGCAGCCAACAGCGCCGCTCCGAGCGCCGCCTGACGGTCGGGCGGTACGGGATACGCGATCACGACAAGCACGTCGACATCGCTGCGCTCGGGTCGGAATCCGCCGAGGACAGCCGATCCATGTACGTATACGCCGACCAAAACGCCGGCACCGACGCACTCGTCGACCACGGCGGCCAGGCGGCGGCCGTACCCGACAAAGTCGATCACGGGCGCAGCCTAGCGCGCACGCTGACATATCGACGGTGGTGGGTATCAGCGTCGTGTGCGCGCCGTGTCAGCGGCCCCGGCCATCATTCGTGCCATGACATATGCGATCCAGGCCGAGGGTCTGGTCAAACGCTTCGGTAAAACGACCGCGGTGGACGGTGTCGACCTGACCGTGCAGCCGGGGACGGTGCTTGGCCTGCTCGGGCCGAACGGCGCCGGGAAGACGACGGTCGTCCGCATGCTCGCCACGCTGCTGCGACCGGACGCCGGAAACGCCACCGTCGGCGGTTTCGACGTCGTCAAGGACGCCGACCAGGTGCGGACGATGATCGGACTGACCGGTCAGTACGCCGCGGTCGACGAGGACCTGACCGGATTCGAGAACCTGCTGATGATCGGGCGGCTGCTGGAGATCCCGACGAAGGCCGCGAAGCAGCGGGCGCGCGATTTGCTCGACCGGTTCGAGCTGTCCGAGGCCGGCAACCGGTCGACGAAGACGTACTCGGGCGGCATGCGACGGCGGCTCGACCTCGCCGCCAGCCTGGTCGCCACGCCGAAGATCCTGTTCCTGGACGAGCCGACCACCGGCCTCGATCCACGCAGTCGAGGCGACGTGTGGGCGATGGTGCGCGAACTCGTCCGCGAAGGCACCACGGTCCTGTTGACGACGCAATACCTCGACGAGGCGGATCGGCTGGCTAACGAAATCGCGGTGATCGACCACGGCCGCGTCATCGCGAGCGGAACCGCCGCCGAGCTCAAGGCCAAGGTCGGCGGCCAGACGCTGGACGTACGCCCGACCGACCCGGCCGACCTCGACCACGTGGCCGACATCATCCACGCCGCGGTCGGCACCGCGCCGGCGCGCGGCCTCGAAGACCCGGGATTGCTGTCGGTCGCCGTCGACGACGCCCAAGCACTGCCCATTGTGGTCGGCCGCTTGCAGGCCGACGGGATTCCGGTCACCGAGCTTGCGCTGCGACTCGCGAGCCTCGACGAGGTGTTCCTTGCGCTGACCGGCCACACCACCGACGAGACGACTACGGCGACCGCGCCGACCACCGGAGGGAACCGATGACGACCATCACCGCGACCATTGGCGCCAGCGCGCCCGTTCGCCGCATCGGGCCGCTGCGGTCCGCGAGGCACGCGCGAACGCTCGCCTGGCGTGCCCTCGTCCGGATCCGGCGCAATCCGGAACAGCTGCTCGATGTGACGCTGCAGCCGATCATCTTCACGACGCTGTTCGTATTCCTCTTCGGTGGTGCGCTCGCCGGCATGAATCGGCACCAGTACCTGCAGTACGTGCTGCCCGGGATCATGGTGCAGACGGTCATATTCGCGAGCGTCGGCACCGGCATCGGGCTGAACACCGACATCACGAAGGGCATCTTCGACCGCTTCCGCAGCATGCCGATCGCCCGGTCCGCCCCGCTGTCCGGCGCGATCCTCGGCGACATGTTCCGTTACGTGGCCTCGTTCGCCGTTCTCTTCGCGTACGGCTCGCTGCTCGGCTTCCGGGTACAGACCAATGTGGGGCTGGCGCTGGCCGGCGTCGCCGTGCTTGTCGCGTTCGCGTTCGCGCTGTGCTGGATCTGGGCGCTGCTCGGCCTCTATGTCTCGTCACCGCAGAGCGTGCAGGGTTTCGGGTTCATCATCATGTTTCCGCTGACCTTCGGCAGCAACGTGTTCGTAACGACCAAAACCCTGCCGGGTTGGCTGCAGGCATGGGTCAAGGTGAACCCGGTGACGGCGCTGACCAACGCGATGCGCGGGTTCTATCTCGGCGGTCCGATCGCAACGCCGGTATGGCACGCACTCGCCTGGGCGGCCGGTATCGCCATCGTGTTCGCGCCGCTTGCCGTGCGCCGCTACCGCCGGATCGCCTGACGCCCGGCGGCCCCGGCCCGGCCGGCGCCGAGCCCGACGCTCAACACCGACGGCCGACGGCTCGGCCGGCAGCCCGACACGGTCAACGCGGCGTGGCCGGGACCGCGGCCGGTGGCGGTCACGGCTCGGCCGGAATGCCGAGTGTCATTGCGGCCGCGCGGAGGGCGCCGATCGCGGCGTCGACGCCCTCGATCGCCTGACCGCGGGCGTGCGCCCGGTCGTACGCCTGGTCGCCGAGCCGCTGCCGGGCCGCCGCTACGACCCACGCCACATCCGGGTTGCCCAGCTCCGCAAGCCCGCGCATCGCATCGGCCACGCCGACAAGGTGCGCCGCCTGCTCAGGGTCGGTCTCCACGATCGCGGTTGCCATCGCCATCGACGCCATCACGACCACGATGTGCTCCCGTACGGTGTGGGCGAGCAGACGCGCGCCGGTCCGGCGTACGGCCTCCGGATCGCCGAGGCGTACGTCGGTCACCATCAGGCCGGCGAGCAGCCCGGCGTACGTTTCCCGCGGCACCGACCGTACGTCCACGATCTGGTCGAGTCCCTCGTGATATCGACTCCGCGCCAACGCCAGGGCCCCGTCGCGCCGGGCGATCTCCGCGTCGGCGACCGCGAGGCCAACGTCGAGCACCGGCGAGACGAGCTGATCGACCTTCGCGCGTGCTCGTCGCACCTCGGCCCGCGCACCGTCGAGATCGCCCCGGCGAGCCCGGACAAGACTCAGCTGCAGGATCGATTGCGCGGCGACGTCCTCGACCCCGAGCGACTCGGCCAGCGCCGCCGACCGTTGCAGGGCTGCGACCGCGCCGTCGGTGTCCCCTCGGATCGCCCGAAGTTCGCCGAGGGCGCCGCCGAGCATTGCCCGGGCCCAGTTGTCGCCGAGGACCTCGAACGCCGCGAGCCCTTCGGTCAGGTCGCGTTCGGCGTCGTTGGGCGCGGCCGCGTACATGTGGATGATCCCGCGAACAGTCAGGCCCATCGCACGTACCCACGGGTCGGGATGGTCGAGCGCGAGCGGAAGATACTTGAGTGCCTCGTCCCGGCCGATCGGCAGGACGCCGTTCAGCACCCGGCCGAGCACGACGGTCGGATCGTCCGGGGCGAGCAACGCAGCCTCGGCGATGAACTCGACCGCGTCCTCGGGTGTGCCGACGACCGCCACGTTCATGCCGTAGAGGGCGAGTGCCTTGGCCCGAGCGGCCGGCGGCACGTCGCCGGGGAGCGCCACCGCCTCACCGAGGCGGGCGGCCGCCTCGACGTGGTAGTCGCTCATCATCCAGAACCACCCGACGGCACCGGCCAGACGGATCGCAGTGACCGCATCGCCAGAGTCGATGGCCCACCGGAGTGCGGCGGAAAGGTTGTCGCGTTCGCTCCCAAAGATCCGCAGCGACCGAGCCTGCCTGCGGCCACGGAGGTGGGCATCGGCGTCCTCGGCAACCCGTGTGAAACACGCCGCGTGCGCGTCCCGGGCCGCGTCGGCGCGGCCCGACTCCGCCAGGCGCTCGACGGCGTACGCCCGGATCGTCTCGAGCATCCGATAGCGCCCGTCGTCACCCAGCCCGACGAACGACTTGTCGACCAACCCGACGAGGCGCTCGACGCTGTCGGCGCCGCACACCTCGATGACCGCGTCCATCGTCGCACCGCCGGCGAACACGGCGAACCGCATGGCGAGCTCGCGTTCGGCCGGTTCCAGCAGTTCCCAACTCCACTCCACGACGGCGGCGAGTGTCTGGTGCCGGGGCAGCGCCGTACGGCTGCCGCCGGTGAGCAGCCGGAACCGGTCGTCGAGGCGGGCCGCGATCTGCTCGACCGGCACCGTACGCAGGCGAGCCCCGGCAAGCTCGATCGCGAGCGGCATGCCGTCGAGTCGGCGGCAAATCTCCGCCACGGCGGCGGCGACCGCGGCATCCGTACCGTCTCCGATGGCGAAGCCGGGTTGCACCGCGGCCGCACGGTCGGCAAACAGTTGGACCGACGCGGTGCCGGCGATCGCGGCCACGGTCGCCCCGATCGGCGGCGTGGTCAGCGGCCCGAGCGGGAACAGCGCCTCGCCGGCGATCGCGAGTGGCTCCCGGCTGGTAGCCACGACCCGGACGTCCGGGCATCGCGACAGCACCTCCTCGGCGACGTGGGCACACGCGTCGATCAGGTGCTCGCAGTTGTCGAGGATCACGAGCAGGTTCGCGGCCTCGATCTGATCCAGGACACGGAGCCGGTCGACCCGGCGGCCCTCGGCCATCCGGGTTTCGCGCAACGCGAGCGCTTCGGCGAACGCCCGGGGCACGTCGGCGGAATCACCCACCGGGGCAAGCTCGACGAGCCAGACACCATCCCGGAAATCCTCGCCGACGGTGCGACCGACCTCGGCGGCAAGCCGCGTCTTGCCGGCGCCGCCCGGCCCGACCAGGGTGACCAGACGGTGGTCACCGACCGCCGCGACAAGATCGTCGACGTCCGCTTCGCGACCGACAAAGCTGGTGAACGCCGGCCGCAGATTGCCTTTTGCCCGCCGGCCGGCGCCGTCCGGCATCGCGGCGCTCACCGTCGAGCCCGGCCCGACAATGAGCATGTCCGGCGCGAGCGTGTCCGGCGCGAACAAATCCGGCCCGAACGATGCCCGCTCGCCCCGCAGCATCGCGGCGTAAGTTGCCGTCAACTCGGCCGACGGGCCGATGCCGAGCTCTTCGGCGAGCCGGTCGCGCAGGCGAACATAGACCGCGACGGCATCGGCGGCACGCCCAGCGCTGCCGAGCGCGGCTATCAGCAACTGATGCGGCCGTTCCCGGAGAGGTTGCGCCGCCACGAGTTCCTCGAGCTCGGCTACCGCCGCCGCGGTTTCACCGAGAGCCAGCCGCACCGCTAATCGCTCCTCGGCCGCCGCCGCGCGTGCTTCCGTCAACCGGGCGATCGGCGCGCGGGCGAAATCGGCGGCCGCGACATCGGCCAGCGGTGCGCCGCGCCATCGGGCGAGAGCCGCGTCGTAACGAACGCGGGCGTCGGCGAGGTCGCCTCGCGCAACGGCGGCGCGGGCCTCGTGGACGAGCGAGTCGAACTCATCGACATCGACCGTCGCCGTGACCTGATAACCGATCGGGTTCGCGGCGATGGTGTCCGCCGGCAGGCTTCGGCGCAATCGTGAGACGAGCGTCTGCAACGCGTTGGCCGCGCCGGCGGGCGGGTCGCCCGCCCAGACGGCCTCGGTCAGAGATTCGATCCCGACGGTACGGCCGGAATCGAGCGCGAGCCGGATCAGCAGCGCCCGGAGTCGCGCGCCAGCGACCCGCAGCGTCCGGCCGTCATCGTCGGTGACGTCGAGCGGGCCGAGCAACGCGATTCGCACCCGGTCAGGATCTCATCCACCGATGTGCGCGTTCTCGTGGTCACCGGCGCTCGGCTCGACACCGGCCCGCGGCCGGCCGCGCGGCTACTGTCCGGCGATCTCGTTGAGCCGCGCGGTCACCTTGTCGAGGCTGGCGCTGCCCGCCATGATCTCGTCCGCGGCCTGCGTGATCATGTCCACGTTCGCGGCGCCGGTCCCGTTCACGCAGTCGGTCGCGCCGCGCTCGTACGCGGCGAGGGCGGCGGCCCAGTTACGCTGCGCCGACGCGTCGGGGATCGGGGCGTACGCCTGCGCCGACTCGACGTCCTTACGCAGCTGAACGCAGCCGGCGCCCATCGTCGTCATGTCGGCGGCGTTTGCGGCTTTCACCAATGCGCCGAAGTCGGTGCCCAGCGTCGTCAACTGCTTCTCGCCACCCTTCGCGACCCAGGCGGCCACCTCGGTGACGAGCGTGGCGTGGGCGGCGCCGTCGCTGGGGCGGCGGGCTCGGGCTGAGCCGGCGTTGCCGAGGTCCGGCTGGCGGTCGCGGAAGCCGACGCGCTCGGGGTGGCAGTCGCGGCCGATGCGGCCGATGCGGCGAATGCCGTGCCTGCGACGGCGGCCGCGGTCAGCGCGACACCGGCGACGGTGCGGCGGAGCATGGAATGCGTAGTCACGGGGGGCCCTCCGGTGCGGTGTACGCCTACGATGCGTCGCGGCGTGCCTACATTTCGTAACGGGGTACCGGACCCAGGTTACGGAGGCATTCGCCGGAATTGCGAGCCTTTCTCGCTACGCATATCGGCGTATAACCGTCACGTGTTATCAGCCGCCACACCCGCCGTCGACCGTTTCAGCGCGCGGCAGTGGAGGGCAACGGCCCCACGCTCGTCCACGCGGCGCGATGCCGGGTGACGCGCGCGACACGGTGCCGGACGACACGCGCGACACGGTGCCGGACGACACGCGACTCGATGCCGGGCGACGACCGCCGATCACTGCTCGATCGGCACCGGTTGTTCGCTAGCCGCGGCGAGCAGCACCGGTCGCTCGAGCAGGCTCACCGAGACTCGGCGACCCTGAGCCACCTCCGGCGCGAGGTGCGACGCCACGTCGGCCAACAGCTCGACACCGTCGGCGCGAAGCAGGCGCAAACGCGTGGTCGCACCGCGGAACGTCGCAACCATCACGACCGTATCGCCGCCGCTGTCCGGCGTGACCACCAGCGCCTCCGGGCGGACCAGGATCTGGATCGGGCCGCCACCGACCGGCGCGACGCCGTCGGCCGGCAACAGCTGCGCGCCCACCCGTACCATCGAGCCCGACTCGGCCACCGCGTCCAGCCTGTTCATCCGTCCGACGAACTCTGCGACGAATTGCGTGGCGGGTCGGTCGTAGAGCTCCTGCGGCGCGGCACACTGCTCCAGCCGCCCGTCGCGCATCACGCCGACGCGGTCGGCCAGCGACAGCGCCTCCTCCTGGTCGTGCGTGACGAACACAGTCGTGACGCCGAGCTCGAGCTGGAGCCGCCGGATCTCGTCACGCAATTGTTCGCGGACCTTGGCGTCCAGTGCGGATAGCGGCTCATCGAGCAACAGCACCCGCGGCGAGATCGCCAACGCCCGGGCCAGCGCAACCCGTTGCTGTTGGCCGCCCGATAGCTGATGCGGGAACTTCTTGGCGTGTTCGCCCAGCCCGACGAGTTCGAGCAGTTCGACGGCGCGTCCGCGTCGCTGCGGCCCGGATTGGCCCCGCATCCGCAGGCCGAACGCGACGTTGTCACGCGCGCTCATGGTCGGAAAGAGGCTGTAGGACTGGAAAACCATGCCCATGTCGCGCTTGTTGGCCGGCACGTTGGAGACGTCCTGGCCATCGATGAGCAGCGAGCCGGAGGTCGGCCGGTCAAATCCGGCCAGCAAACGCAGCGCCGTTGTCTTGCCACAACCCGAGGGGCCGAGCAACGCAAGCAGTTCGCCCGGCTCGATCCGCAGGCTGAGTCCGGCGAGCGCCGACGTCGCACCGAACACGCGATGGACATCGCGGTATTCCACAGTGGTGCCCGATTGCACGACGCCCGATGAGGCGATCGAAGTAGCCGCGGACATGCGTCAGCCTCGCTTCTGGGTGCCACGGCGCCAGTTGAGGGCACCAATCATCAACAACAGAACCTCGACCAGCAGCAAGCTGAACACCGAAACGGCGGCCTGCACCTGACCGGAGGTGGTCGGCAACTGATAGAGCCAGACCGGGAACGGCTTGGTGTAGAGCAGGATCGACGAGATGGTGTATTCCCCCATCACCAACGCGAAGCACAGGAACGCGGCGTTGATGATCGCGGTGCGCAGCGGCGGCATCAGCACCCGAAATAGTACGGTCAGCCAACCGGCACCGAGACCGCGCGCGGCCTCGACGAGCGTGCGCGCGTCGATGGAACGGATGCCGGCGTCGATCGTACGGAAGACGAACGGCATCGCCAGCGTCACGTACAGAAACGACAGCACCAACGGATGCCCGCCGCCGCGGATGTACGTGACGAACGACGAGAGCCCACCCTTGTTGTCGCCGACCCAGGCGAACGCGTCGCTGACACCGACCACCAATACGACCGGCGGGAAGACGAGCGGCAGCAGCGTCAGCGTCTCCACGATGCCGCGCGCCCGGGGCACGCGGAGGTGCAGCAACAACTGGGTGGGCAGCATGAGCGCGAGCGTGATCAGGATCGTTACCGCGGAGAGTTCCAGCGAATAGACGAGCGCCGTGGTGAAACCGATCTGGCCGGTGGCCGGCGTCGCAAAGATCTGCCGATAGGCGGAGAAGCTGATTCCGCCGTGCACGTGGTCCTGCACGGTGAAGCTGATGGCCGCGATCAGCGGACCGACGAAGTAGATCGCGGCGAGGATCAGGATGACCCAGCGCAGCACCGTGCCACGGGCCGGGCGGCGTGCCGCGCGCCGCGCCACCGCCGGTTGCGGCGTGGCATCCGGCTGCGCAACCTGCTCCAATGCGGCGCTCACGACAGCCACCTGGACGTACGCCGTTGCAACAGCTGGTAGATGACGGTCAGCGGCAGTACCACCACGATCATGTCGAGCGCCAGCGCGGCACCGAGATTTTCCTGTCCGGACAGCACATTGCCGGACAGAACGCTGGCGATCTGCGTCGGCACCAGCGGGAAGGACTGACCGGCCAGCGCGTTCGCCGTGGCGTACGCCGAGAACGAGGAGCAGAACAACAGCAGCACCGACCCGAGGAAGTTCGGCAGCAGGACCGGGCCGGCGACGAACCGCCAGTAGTGCCACCGACTCGCGCCGAGGTTCTCGGCCGCCTCCGCCCATTGCGGTTTGAGTCCCTCCAGGGCCGGCGTCATCACCAGCACCATCAGCGGGACGAGGAAGTACATGTAAACCAGCGCGATGCCGGTTATCGTCGCGAGCTGGAAGTGCAGGTCGCCTTGCAGCGAGAACCCAAAGTGGTCGTTCAGGAACGTGGTGACCACGCCGGCGTTGCCGACCGTCGCGATGAACAGAAACGCGAGCGGGATGCCACCGAAGTTGGCGGTTACCGCCGACGCCGACGTCACGATCTGCTTCAGCAACTCGCTCCGGCTGTTCACCACGGCATAGGCGAGCAGGATGCCGAACACCGCGCCGACGATCGCCACGACGGCCGACAGCTGCAACGTGTTGATCAGCGAGGTCCGGTAGACACCCTTGAGCGACTCGGCAATGTTGCTGCCGCCGAAGCTCGTCGTGGTGGTGTGCACGAACTGCTGGGTCACCGGGTCGCGCACGGTCGACGCGGACGTCACCTTCTTGAGGAACGCGTTGTAGAGGATGAAGCCGATCGGCACGAGGAAGAAGATCAGTATGTAGGCAAAGAACGGTACGAGACCGAGCCAGCTGGCGCCGATCCGGCGCGGAAGCCCGCGGCGGGGCCGGGTTGACCCGGCCCCGCCGCTATCGACTGTCTCGTCACGGGGTTCCTGCGTGGTGGACAGTGTGTCGGCCACTACGCGACCGCCGCGGCCCAGTTCTTGGTGACCGTGTCCTTCGCGGCGGTGATCTGGTCCTGCGTCGGGTTGAACGGGTTCGCGTCCGTCACCGACGGCAGGGATGCCAGCGCCGTCGCGTCCGCCGTACCGCCCGATTGCATGGCCGTCAGCTCAACCGGCCGAGCGAACCCGCGGACCCAACCGTTCTGGCCGCCGTCGGCGGTCTGGCTGTAGAGGAACTCCTCCCACAGTCGCGCCGCCGCCGGGTGCGCCGCGTTGATGCTGACCGCCTGTGCGTAGTAGGCGGAGACAAGACCGTCCGACGGGTCGGCAACCTTCCACGTCACGCCCTGCTGCTTCAACGCCGCCACGTTGCCGAGTTGCAGGTAGTCCCAGTCGAGAACGATCGGCGTCTCGCCGGAGGCCACCGTCGCCGGCGTGACCTTCGTCTTGTTGAAGATTCCCTCGGAGTTCAGCTTCTTGAAGAAGTCGATGCCGGGCTGGATGTTGTCCGCCGACCCACCGTTGGCCAGCGCCGCCGCCCAGACCGCCTCGAACGCCGCGTTGGCACTCGTCGGGTCGCCGTTGAGAGCGACCTTGCCCTTGAACGCGGGGTTGTCCAGATCCTTGATCGTCGTCGGGCAGTTAGCGACCTTCGTCGCGTTGCATCCGATCGAGATGTAGCCGCCATAGTCCGAATACCAGAGTCCCCCGGAGTCCTTCAGCGCAGCGGGGATGTCGTTCCAGGTCGCCACCTTGTACGGGGCGAAGTCGCCTTCCTGTGCACCGGACAGCGCGTACGAGTTGCCGATGTCGACGACGTCCGGAGCGCTGGCCTGGCCCTTGGTCGACTTGACCGCGTTGATCTCGTCACCGCTGGAACCGTCCGGGTTCTCGCTGTTGATCTTGATGCCGTACTTCGCGGTGAACGCGTCGATAATCGCGCCGTAGCCCGCCCACGTGCGCGGGACCGCAATGAGGTTCAGCGTTCCTTCTGCCTTGGCTGCCGCGACGAGCGCATCCATGCCGCCGCCGGCCGACGCGGACTGGGCTGTCTTCCAGTCCACCTTCCCCGTGGTGTTGCTGCCGCTGGCAGACCCGCCGCCACTCGAACTCGAACAGGCCGCCAACGCGAGCGCAAGTGCGCCCGTCCCGATGGCGATCCCGATTGGCCGCACACCCTTGAGTAGCACGTGATTCCCTCTCTGCTGGCGCACACCCGCGGCGCATCCTACGGACGCGGGGCGACCATCGCGGTCGAGACAGACAGTGATGGTCGCGAGGTAAAACCTAGTTAAGGTACGGGTGCGTCGAGGTGAATGTACGGCGACGGATCGGTCACGGACAAGGTATCGATTTCGCTAAGTAAGGTGGCAGCCGTGATCGAACTTCACGTCGCGGGCTTCGCCGAACTGGATATCGTCACGCTTTATGCGATTCTGCGCCTGCGAAGCGACGTCTTCGTTGTCGAGCAGGACTGCGCATACTCCGATGTCGACGGTCGCGACGTGGAACCGGGCACGCGACACGTCTGGCTGGCGGCGCCGGACGAGGTTGCCGCGACCGAGCCGGCGCCGGCCGAGCGCCTCCGGACCGGTGAGGCCGACGACGCCGACCGCGCGAACACGACGCCGCGCATCCTGGCGTACCTGCGGATCTTGGATGATCCGGATGGCGCGGCGCGAATCGGCCGGGTCTGCGTCGCCCGCGACGCACGTCGGGCCGGCCACGCCGCCACCCTGATGGCCGCCGCCCTGGATCTGATCGGCACCGACCGGGACACGGTTCTGGACGCGCAGGCCTACGCGACGCGGCTCTACGAGGATGCCGGCTTCGTCCGGGATGGCGAGGAATTCCTCGACGACGGGATCATGCACGTCCCGATGCGGAGAGTGGCACAGTGATCGAGCAATAAGCGTGCAGAAGCAATATTTGCCTGGACAACTAAGTGGTACGGATCACCGGCGACACGGGAAGCCAGCGCCTGGTCGCCGTGGTTCTCTCGAACATATGCGGGCCTATCCCCCGGCCCGCCAAGACTTTGTTCGAGGAGATCTTGGCATGACCCAGACCACCCAAGCGCCGCTCGCGCTGTCCGACGATGCTCAGGAGCTGCTGTTCCGCTCCGCCCGCACGGCAAACTCATTCACCGACGAGCCGGTGAGCGACGAGCAGGTTCAGGCGATCTACGACCTGATCAAGTGGGCGCCGACGTCGATGAACCTGCAGGCGTTGCGCATCGTCCTGGTCCGCACGCCGGAGGCGCGGGCCAAGCTCGTCGATCACATGGCGGACGGCAACAAGGCCAAGACGGCGACGGCGCCGCTGGTGGCAGTACTCGCCGCCGACGTGAATTTCCACGACGAGCTGCACCGTACGTTCCCGCACTTCCCCGGCGCACGCGACGTGTTCGCCGGCGACGACACGGCCCGCGAGGGCGTCGCCAAGTTCAACGGCGCGCTGCAGGTCGGCTACTTCATCCTGGGCGTACGCGCCGCCGGCCTGGCCGCCGGGCCGATGACCGGCTTCGACGCCGCGGGCATCAACACCGACTTCTTCCCGGACGGCGAACACAAAGTGCTCGCCGTCGTGAACATCGGGCACCCGGGTGAGAGCGCCTGGCTCGACCGGCTGCCGCGCTTGGACTACGACGAGGTCGTCAGCGCCGTCTGACGTCGCGGTACAAGAGCTTTCCACGTGTACGTGGAAACGAAAGCGATTGCGTAGATGGCTAGGCCAGCGTGGCGACGATCTCGGCAATCGAGCGACGCCGGCCGGTGTAGAACGGGACCTCCTCGCGGACGTGCCGTCGGGCCCGCGAGGCTCGCAGGTCCCGCATCAGGTCCACGATCCGGTAGAGTTCGTCGGCCTCGAACGCCAGCATCCACTCGTAGTCGCCGAGCGCGAAGCTCGCGACCGTGTTCGCGCGTACGTCCGGGTAGCCTCGCGCCTGCCGGCCGTGCTCGGCCAGCATGTCGCGGCGCTCCTCGTCGGGCAGCAGATACCACTCGTACGACCGGACAAACGGGTAGACGCACACGTACGCCCGGGCGTCCTCGCCGGCCAGGAACGCGGGCAGGTGGCTCTTGTTGAACTCGGCCGGCCGATGCAACGCCATCTGCGACCACACCGGTCGGAGGTGGCGGCCCAGCGCCGTACGCCGGAACCGGCTGTAGGCGTCCTGCAGCGCATCGCTCGTCGCGGCATGCCACCAGATCATCACGTCCGCGTCCGCGCGCAGACCCGCGAGGTCGTACGTGCCGCGGATAGTGACGTCCTTGGCGGCCAACTGCTCGAAGAGCGACTCGGTCTCGGCCGTCAACGCATCGCGTACGGCCGGCAGCGGCGTCTCGGCCCGGAACACGGACCACATGGTGTAACGGATCGTGGTGTTGAGCTCGCGGATCCGGGCGGCATTCGTCTGCTCGGCCGGATGCTCCACGTGCGGTTCGACGCGCGGTTCCACGTGACCGTTCGGTGTCGGAATCTCGTTCGGCTCGGTCATGAGTACAACGCTCCGATGACTTGGTCGGCGGCCCGTTGACCGGACCGAATGCAGATGGGAATGCCGACGCCGTCGTACGCCGCGCCGGCCAGCGCGAACGTCGGCGGAAGCGCGGCCCGGGCCGACGAGACGCGAACGTGGTGGCCGGGCGCATATTGCGGCAGGCCGCCGCCCCATCGCGTCACGGTTGCCCGCAACGGCGCGACCAGCGGCGCGCCGAGGATCTTCCCGAGGTCGGCATGCGCGAGATCGACGAGCGCATTGTCGTCGACCTGCAGCACCTGCTCCTCGCCATAACGTCCGAGCGATGCGCGGAGAAGCACGGCACCGTCCGGCTGGCCGGCCCATTTCGTGGAGAAAACCGTTACCGCCTTGACCGCATGACCGGACACGGCCGGGACGAGCGCTCCCGATCGACCCTCCAGTGACGTGCCGTCGAGGGCACCGGCCGGTAGCAGCATGGTGATCAGGCCGATGCTCGCGTAATCGAGCGCACCGACGGCGGCGGACGCATCGGCGGCGAACGGCGCCAAGAGTCGCGACGCCGGGTGCGACGGTACGGCCAGCACGACGGCGTCGACGTCAAGGGCCTGGGCATCGGTTGTCGAGCCGTGCACGACGCGCCACCGTTCGCCGATCGGCAGGATTTCCCGGACCGTCCGGCCAAGCAGGAAACTCGCGGCCGGCATCGCGAAATCGATCGCGGCGACGAGCCGGCTCAGGCCTCCGGCCACCGTGGCGAACGCCGGAGCGATGGTGAGCGCACGCCTGGACAGCGTCGCCCGCACCGCATCCTGCAACGTGTGCTCGACGCCGCAGGCCTGGGCCAGACCGGGCATCGTCACGGCCAGCGAGAGGTTGTCGGCCCGTCCGGCGTAGACGCCGCCCAGCAACGGGTCGACCAGATCGTCGACGACGGCGTCGCCGAACCGTTGCCGTACAAGCGGCCCGACCGCGACATCGGCCCCGGCGAGAAGGAGCGGCCGACCGCCGTCGTGGTCGGCGTCTGCGGCGCGCGCGGCACCGGCGATCCCGGGCCAGGACGCGACGTCCGCCGGTACGCCCATCAGCGTGCCGCCCGGCATCGGACGCAACTCGCCGGCGGCGAAAATGGCCGCGGCCGTGGTCTGCGGGTGGATCAGCGCGTCGCCGAGCCCGACCCGGTGCGCGAGCGTCACGGCCGCGCTGGCCGCGCCACTCGGGTCGTCGGGCTCCCGCGTGAGGAACGTTTCGGCGCCCGTCTCGACGCGGCGGCCGTCGATCGTGCCGGTCCGAAGCTTGCCGCCGAGCCGATCGTCGCGCTCGAGGACGGTCAGCGTCACGGAGTCACCGAGCGCGTCATGCAGGGACAAGGCGGCCGCGAGACCGGCGATACCGCCCCCGATGATCGCGACCTGGCGCTCCATGCCGTTGTGCCCCCAGTGTTTGGCGTGACTCTCGTCGGCCGTGGCTCAGCGGGCCGAAAGTTTGTGAACGAGATCGACAACTCGGGTCAAAACGTCCGGATCGGTCTCCGGCAACACGCCGTGACCCAGGTTGAAGACATGCCCGCGAGCCGCCCGCCCCTCGTCCAGGATGCGGCGCACCTCATGCTCGATCACGTCGAACGGCGCGAACAGTACGGCCGGATCGAGGTTGCCCTGCACGGAGCGGTCACCGACGAGCGAGGCCGCCCGGTCGAGCGGGGTGCGCCAGTCGACGCCGACGACCTCCGCACCGGCCTCGCCCATGGCCGGCAACAACGCCGCCGTGTCGACGCCGAAGTGGATCCGGGGCACGCCCATCCTCGCCAGCGACCTCAGCACTGTCGCCGAATAGGGCTGCACGTAGCGACGATAGTCGGCCTCGGACAACGCGCCGGCCCACGAATCGAACAACTGGACGGCGCTCACGCCCGCGTCGATCTGCACCTGGAGAAACGTCGTGGTGATCTGTGCCAGTCGCGCACACAGGGCATGCCATAGGTCCGGCGCTGCATACATCAACGCCTTCGTCTTGACGTGGTGCTTGGACGGTCCGCCCTCGATCAGGTAGCTCGCCAGCGTGAATGGCGCGCCGGCGAAGCCGATCAGCGGCGTTTCGCCCAGTTCGGCCACGAGCAGGCGCACGGACTCGGCGACGAACGCAACGTCGGCCGGCGCAAGCTCGGGAATTCGGTCAAGATCAGACAACGCGCGTACGGGCTCGGCGACGACCGGCCCGACACCCGGCTGGATCTCGACGCCGACACCGGCGGCATGCAGCGGCACGACGATGTCACTGAACAGGATCGCCGCGTCCACGCCGTGACGGCGCACCGGCTGGAGCGTGATCTCACAAACGAGATCCGGCCGGCGGCACGACTCCAGCATGGCAATGCCGGCTCGCAGTGCCCGGTATTCGGGGAGGGACCGGCCGGCCTGACGCATGAACCACACGGGCGTGTGCGGCACCGGCTCCCCGAGGCAGGCGGCCACCAACGGCGAGCGGTCGAGCGGCAACCCGTTGGCTGGTGCTGGTTCGGTGGTCATTGGCGCCATCATTGCACGCGGTTTTCGGCGCTAACCACCGGCGCGTACGCAAGGGACCCAGGACACCCGCCGAGGGCACAAATCGTGACATCCGACGGTCGGATCGTTATCCGACCGGCGAATCCGTCCGGCGTGCCGCGCGGCTCTTGACGCCCCTGCTGGTCATAGGCTTTCACGTATGGTGCCGGAACCCGCTCCGCCCGAATCCTTTACCCGCGCGATCGCGGGGCTGCGATCGGTCGTGGCCCGGCCGGAGATCGCTCTGGAGGACGCGCCCGCGCCGGGCAAGCTGGCGCCGCACGCCTTCGCGATCGGTGGCACCGTGACCCGCGGCGGCGAAGAAGTCGCCACCGGCCGTTTGATCGTGCTGTGCGATCCGGCCGGACACGACGCCTGGGCCGGGACGCTGCGCCTCGTTACCTACGTGACCGCCGAGTTGGAGCCGGAGATCGCGACCGATCCGCTGTTGTCCGAGGTCGCGTGGAGTTGGCTGATCGATGCCCTCGAGGCGCACAACGCCACCTATCTGGCGCCCGGTGGCACCGTCACCACCACGACGTCGACGCGATTCGGCGATCTTGCCGGTGCGCCGAGCGCGGCCGACGTGGAGATCCGCGCGTCGTGGTCACCGGCCGATGACCGGTTCGCTGCGCACATGGAGGCCTGGTGTGCCCTGCTCGCGTCCACGGCCGGGCTGCCGCCGCCCGGCGTCACCGCGCTGTCGGGCCGTGGCGTTACCTCGGGGACCTGACCCGCGACCTAACCCTCACCCGGGTTGAGTTCGCGGTCCGCGAGGTATCGATCCTCCCGCGGATAGTCGAAGTACCCCTCGAAGAACTCATCGTCCAGACCCGCCGGCAGGCGGACGCCGCCGGTGCCAGTGGCTCTGATCTCGCGTGTGAGCCACTCGACTTCGTCGACCACCGTGGTTGCATAGTCTCCGACCGGCACGTACCCAATCTCCGCCGCGGCCGTCATGTCGAGCACGATCGGATATCGCGCTTCCCACGGGTGGGCGCCGAGCGCATCACCGCTGGCCTCGTCCAGCAGCACCTCGCTCCACGTGTGGCCGACCGCGTGTGCGATCGCCCGGGAGATCTCCAACGCGTTCGGCGCATCGGGGTCCGCGCTGTTGAGGATGCGCCGTCCCGGCTGCGCCGCCACCGCTTCGATCAACGCCGCAAGGTTCACCGCGGCCGTCGTGTGGTCGACGCCGGCACCACGGGCGGCGAGGAACACCGCCGGGCGCCGGTCAAGTGCTCGTTTGACGAACACCCACTCGCGTGGCCGGAGTGCGCCGGCCCCGTGGATTTTCGACGGACGTAGCACACTGACCCGGGCGCCACTGTCGAGCAGGACATTTTCGGCGGCCACCTTGTTCGCGCCATACCCCTCACGGGTCTGGAAGTCGCCATCGCCCGGCGCCATGGTCGGTTGCGACTCCGTGACCGGTCCGTTGAAATGGGGCGCGACCGGCGAGTTGGTGTGGTTGCCGTCGTCGTCGACGTAGACGGCCTTGCTCGAAATCATCGCGGTCGAACCGACGTCGTCCATCAGGGGCAGAAGCAGTCGGGCCTGGGCGGCCGTGTAGCAGATGCAGTCGACCAGCAGGTCCACCCCGCCGCCGAGAGCTCGGCGAAGCGCGGCCGCGTCGTCGCGATCAGCCGCGATGAACGTCGCGTCGGCGATCGTCGACGGAAGATGGGACGCGTCGCGTCCGGTCACGTCGACGCTCCAACCGGCGTCCAACAATCGACGCGCCGCGGCACGACCGACGAGACCGGTCCCGCCGATGATCAGGGCTCGGGGCATTCCGGGACCGTATCGCAGCGCCGGTGCGACGTGTACCTGGTTTCCGCACCGCCGGTGTCACTCGTCGGCCAGCACCTGCGCCAGCGCGTGCGAGGCCTGTCGGACCATCCCGGGATTGGTGTCCCAGTAGTACGGCAGCGCCGACACGGCCTGGCAGAGCGCCCATCCGCGACCACGCAACCAGGAAGCGTCGTCGACCTCGAGTTCGGCGCGAAAGCGCGTGCGGCTGTCGCCGCTGAAAACATTCCACGCCGGCTGCAGGTCGCACGCGGGGTCGCCGACGTTGAGACCGCCGAAGTCGATCACGCCGGAAAGGCGGCCGTCGACAACGAGCAGGTTGCCCGGCAGCAAGTCGCCGTGTACCCACAACTCGGGGCCGTCCCAGACCGGAGCGTCCAGCGACTCCTGCCATGCGCGGAGGGCGGCATCGGCATCGATGCGATCGCCGAGCTCGACGATCGATCGACGAACCTGGTCGTCATTCTCGGCCAGTGGTCCGCCGCGACCGTGCGGGGGACGGGGATGAGCACCGGCCGTGTCGACGTGGCGCAACGCGATCACGAACGCGGCGAGATCGACCGCCGCGAGATCGAGATCGCTGATCGTGCCGTTGGCGTTCCGGCCCGGCAGCCACGTGCACACCGACCAGTCGAACGGGTAACCGTCCGCCGGACGTCCCATCGCAAGCGGAACCGGAAGCGCGAGCGGCAAATGCGGCGCGAGTCGCGGCAGCCACTCCGCCTCCTTCGCCGCCTGGGCCGTGGCCCAGCCGATGCGCGGCAACCGGGCGGCCAGGTCGGCACCCAGCCGATAGATGTCATGGTCGGTCCCGTACGACACGACCGGCTCGATCGGCCGCTCGGCCCATTGCGGGAACTGAGCGGCGAGCAGGCGACGGACGAGCGCGGCGTCGGTCGCGACCTCGTCAGCGTGCATCCTCGTTACGCCCACCGGCGCCATCCTGGACGACTGGCGTCGAGCGTCGCAACCGAGTTCCGCGATCGGCCGCGGCGTTCGGCGGAAGCTAGTTCAGATATTTCTGCGCCGCGTTGCAGTCAGTTTCCATCGTGGTCTGTGCGGTGGACTGCTCGGCCGACGTACCGTTCTCGCCGACGACCGTGAAGAAGTTGTTGATGCTCGTGATGCACTGACCGAGCACCGTCTTCTCCTGCTGGAGTTCGGTGACCTGGCCCGCCGAATCCGCGATCTGGCTCTGCAACTGCTGGCTCTGGGCCTGCGCCGCGGCGAGCTTTGAGCGCAGGTCGTTGATCTGGCTCACGTTCGACGCGATCGTCGCCTCGCGCTGGTTCACGGTGGTGACCTGCTTGTGGTACGCGTTGTTCCGATTCACGAACGCGAAAGCAAAACCAGCGCTCACCAACAGGAACAGCACCGCGAGTGCGCTCGTGGTGACGAGGAGCGCGGTTCGCCGTCCCGGCTGCACCGCCGCGTGTCTCGGCGGCGCGAACAGGTTGCCGGGTGCGATAAACCCGAGCGGCGCCGGGGACACGGCCGCCGCCGGCGGCGGAGCGGCCATCGGCGGGTGCCAGTCGATTGACGCGGCGCCCGGGGCGAAGCCAGCTAGTGCCGGCTCCGTGCCCGCGGCGGACGGCTTGAGCGTCGTGGCGGCGCTCGCGGTCGACTCGGCTTGCGTCGGCACGGCTGACGTCGTGTCGGGTGCGGTCGACGTGTCCGCGTCCGCCGGCGTGGACGCGAGGACCGCCGCGTCCGCCGTGACCGGCGCGCTCGGCGAGCGGCGCCGTCGCTTCGACGGTGGACTCCGACGCGGGGACCGGGGCGGTGACCGCCTCCGATGTATGTCCACGGCCGCTCGGCGAACGCGTCTGCGGCACCTGCCCGCGACCCAGCCAGACCGGCGCAGCGCCAGACTGGCTGGCCTTGACCGGGAACGGCTTGATCGGCGTCGCGACAACCGGCGTCGCCTTGATCGGCGTCGTCCGTAGCGGCGTCGCCTTGACCGGTGTGGCCTTGACCGGCGTGAGCCGCGCCGGGCGGCTGACCAACTGCTGCGTGCGAACCTGGTCCGCCTGCGCGTCGCGGCGAGTCGGAACGGCTGGCGGCGCCGAATCACCATCATCATCGCCGGTTGAAGTGGCGGCGGACGGCTCGGCCTGGTCGACCGGCGGCTCGGCGTCGACCGGCGCGCTGCGTGCGTCGACGCGTGAGGCGGCACGGCGTCGACCGGCGCCGCAGCGTCGACCGGCGGCTCGGCGTCGACCGGCGGCTCGGCGGCTGACGACGCGTCCCGGCCGGTTGCGGCGTCGGTTTGGGCGGCGGTGTCGGTCGCGGTGGGGTCCGGACCGAGCGATCCGCTCGGGTCCGGACTGGCTGTTGCGCTCGTGTCCGGACCGGGCGATCCGCTCGGGTCCGGACGCCGGTCGGCCGGCGCCTCCTCGATGGGCATCTGCGGCTCCTCCCCGGTCGCCGTCATGCGCCGGCGTGACCCGTTCACAGGCGATGTCGAGCGGGCACCGGCGAGGGCAACATACATGCTCCCACGGCAGGCTGTCCTCCCTTCGATTTGTCGGATTGATCCGCCCGGAAGATCGACGCGCCGACCCAGCTGCACCTGCGCCGCCACCGTCCGCCGTAAGTTGGACGGGTGACCGACGAAGCGCACCGCCCCGACGGCGACCTGTCGAGTCAGTCAACCGCCATCGACAACGTGCCGAGCGACACTCCCGGCGACGCGGCGACTGCACCGGCGGCCGTACCACTCGTCGCCCCGCGCGACGGCACTCCCCCGCCGACAGAGGACGCAGCCGGCCTGGCCCGGGCGATCTCGGCGCTGTCCGGCGCGCGCGGACCGGTCGCGATCGATGCCGAGCGCGCGTCCGGTTACCGCTACTCGTCGCGGGCCTATCTCGTTCAGCTCCGCCGGGGCGACTCCGGCACCGTGCTGCTCGACCCGTTGCCATTCGGCGACCTGAGCGGCCTCGCCGCGGCCATCGCGGACGAGGAGTGGGTGCTGCACGCGGCCAGTCAGGACCTTCCGTGCCTGTCCGAGATCGGATTGCGCCCGACACGACTCTTCGACACCGAGCTTGCGGCGCGTCTGGCCGGCTACGAACGGGTCGGACTCGCCGCGCTGACCGAGTCGCTGCTGGGTTATTCGTTGGAGAAGCACCACTCGGCGGCCGACTGGTCGACCCGGCCGTTGCCGCAATCGTGGTTAACCTACGCGGCCCTCGACGTCGAGCTGCTCGTCGACCTGCGGAATCTGCTGGCCGACGAATTGGCTCGGCAGGGTAAGACCGAGTGGGCGGCCGAGGAGTTCGCGTCGCTCGTGACGCACGGCGGTGCGCCGCCCCGCGTACGGCCGGATCCGTGGCGCCGTACGTCCGGAATCCACCGGGTACGGGGCGCTCGCGCGCTGTCCCGGGTCCGGGCGATGTGGTACGCCCGCGACACCGTCGCGTCCCGCCGCGATACCGCGCCCGGCCGGGTGCTCGCCGATGCCGCCCTGATCGCGGCGGCCGAGATGGACCCTCGGGACGAGCGGGCGTTGCTGCTGCTGCCCGGCTTCGGCGGCCGGTCCGTACGCCGCCTGGCCCCCACCTGGCTGAGTGCACTGGACGAGGCGCGCGCGCTGCCGAACGACCAGTTGCCGGTGCCGGTCGCGAACGACGGGCCGCCGCCAGCGCACCGATGGGCGGAGCGTGACCCGGCGGCCGCGGCCCGACTTGCCCGCGCCCGCGGTGCCGTGAACGCCATCGCGGCCGAACACAATCTGCCGCCGGAGAACCTGATCACCCCGGACACCGTACGGCGGGTTGTCTGGGAACCGCCGGCGGAACCGACGACCGAGGCGGTCGGCGCGGCTCTCCGGTCGCACGGCGCCCGACCGTGGCAGGTCAACCTGGTCGCCGGCTCGATCGCCGACGCCTTGTCCGCACCGGCGCCCACACCGGAGCCCACGCCAGCAGCATCGACACCGTCGTTCGAGCCGCCGCCGGCGACGCCGGCGCAACCCGAACCACCGGGCGATCCGAGCTGACGCAAACGCTCAACAGCCGCCCCACCGTGGCAGGCGGCCATCGCCGGAACACGGCGAGCCCGACCTGACGTCACCGCCAGGTGCGCCGGCGGCATGGCGTCAGTAGGCGATGTCGATGTCGCTCACCGTGTGTACGTCAGTGAGACCGCCAGTCCCCGCCGTGAAGCCGAACACAGCCGACGCCGGCAGCGTCACAGCCGCGTCGATATACCGTGTTCCGTCGATCTCGACGTCCAGACGGCCGTTCGTCGCGGTGTATACCTCGACGCGGTGTGACCCGGCGCGCAACGCCGGCACGGTGGTCGATGTCGCCACGAACGACGACCCGACCAGCACACCGACGAAGTTGGACGACGAGATGTTTCGTTCCGGGTAGGTGACGAAGCAGACCGCCACGCCGGGCAGCCCGGCGAATCCGAGGCCGGCGCCGGGAGGACCGAGGGAGGTAGTTGTCGTACTGCCGAGGATCGCGAACGTCGTTCCGTCGGCGCCGGTTCCACCGCCGATCGTGAGCGTGAAAGTGGCGTCCAGATGAGCCGTCGGCCGCGCACCCGGATACCACGCCGAGCCCGCCAGTTGCTGGCCGGCCGGGGTCAGCTGCAACGACGAGCCGATCACCGACGAGTTGCCGTTGAGCGCCCAGCCGCCGGCCGACGGCACCGGGATCAGACCACTCGTCACGATCCGCGATTCGGAAATCGCGTGGACATCGGTGGATCCGCCGGTGGCGCCGGAGTAACCGACCAGCGCCGTCCGGCCGAGGCCGGCGACCGTCGCGTTCATCACGGTGGTGCTGTCCACGCGCACGGTCACCACCTGGCCGCTGATCGAGACGTTGATCGCGCGCGTGGCCGCCCGCATGGGTGGGAGGTTCGTCGTGCTGGTGACGGTGGTACCGCCGGACTTTATCGATGCCTGATCGTGCGGGTAGGTCGCAAACTGTATCGACACGCCGGACAGGCCGGCGAAGCCGAGCCCGCCGCCCGCCGTGCCGAGCGATGATGCCGGTTGCGTCGGGTTAAGCAGGTCGAACGCCACGCCGTCGGCACCCGTACCGCCACTCATGGACAGGTTGAACGTCGCGCTCAGGCCGTCGGTCCGCACCGGCGACGCGTAGAGCAGCGATCCGGCCGCGTTCGGTGCCGCCGGCGTCAGGATGGCCTTGGCGCCGCTGGTCGTCGCCGCGCCGTTGAAACGCCAGCCGGTGCCAGGCGCCGGCAGCTTGGTCGTACCCGTGGTGATGGCGACCGCTGACACCGTGTGGGTGTCGGTCGATCCGCCGGTCGAGGCCGTGAACGCCGGCAGTACCGTCGCCGGGATCGCGATCGCGGTCGACAACACGGCGCGGCCGTCAATCGACACGTTGAGCTTGCCACCGGTGGCGTTCACCGCTACGACGTGTGTTCCGCTGCGGAGGTTCGGGACATTGGTCGCCGATGCGGCGTAGATCAACGACTGGCCATTGCCGACCGCTGAAATCCCGACGAAGTTGTTCGAAGGATCGGTCGGGCCTTGATAGGTGTCCAGGGTGACGGCGACCCCCTTGAGCCCGGAGAAGCCCAAGCCTCCGCCGCCCGTGCCGATGCTGGATGGGCTGTTGTTCGATGCGTCCAGCAGGGCAAACGTGAGGCCGTCGGCGCCCGTGCCGCCGCCCAGCGTTGCGTTGAACGTGGCCGACAGCCCGGCGCTGGGTACCGGAGCGGAGAACACCGCGGAGCCGACCTGCTGCGCCGTGGCGGTCGTGAGGACGATCGCCGACGACGTCATGGTCGCGTTGCCGTTGACCTTCCAACCACCGCTTGCGGGGTTGGGCAGTGCCGTGCCGGTGGTCGCCACGCCGGTGCCGGTCACCGTGATCGTGTGCGACCCAGTGCCGTCGTCGGAGGTGATGACGTACGCGGCGCTCGCCGCACCGGCCGTCGTCGGCACGAAGGTGACCGGTATCTGGAGATCCTCGTCCGGCGCGAGCACCTGCCCTTCGGCGAGCGGCGCGTTCACCTCGAACGGCGCGGCCGGTGGCGCAGCCTTGGTGATCGTGACGTTTAGGTTTCCGGTATTCGAGACGGTGAGAATCTTTGTCGCCGAGGAACCGACGCCGACCGAGCCGAACGAGATCGTCGCTGGCGAGATGGAGAGCTGCTTCAGCCCGGTCACTGCCGTGGCCGTCAACGTTGCCACGCCGGACCCATCCTGGCCGGCGATCGTCATGGACGAGGTCACGGAGCCGGTCGCGGTCGGCTCGTACGTGATCGACACCGCGACCGACGCGCCCGGTTCGACCACGGTGCCGACCGGTGGCAGGCCGGTGACGGTGAACGCCGCCGACGGCTTGGTGATCGACGAGATGGTCTCCGGGGCCGTACCGGTGTTGGCGAAGTTCTCGGTCAGCGACACGCTCGACCCGACCGGTATCTCACCGAAGTCGAGTGTCGCGGGGGTCGCGGTGAACCCCGGGCGCACACCCGTGGCCTGCAGCGCGGCGCCCAGCGTCATCGAGGTCGAGCCGCTTGTCACGGTGAACGTGGCAACCCCGGTGACCAATCCCGGGTTGGTCGGGGTGAACGTGGCCGGCACCGTCATCGTCGCGCCTTTGGCCAGCGACTTTGGCAGCCCGGTTGGCGACACGCTGAACGGCGCGGCCGCCGACACGGCGGTGACGGTCACGGGCTCGTTCGCGGTCAACTTGATCGTTCCGGAGCCGGAACTGCCGAGGTTGACGCTGCCGAAGTTGGTCTGCGGGATGGACAGCAGCGGCGTGGCCGGGGCGCCGACACCGATCAGTTTGCCGTCCCGCGTGCCGACGTAGAGGCGGCCCGCGCCCGAGCCCGGCACCGAGAACTTCGAGGCGGTGCCGACCGGGAAGCACCGGAGCAGCTTAAGCGTGCCGCCCGTCGGAACGCCGTTATATGCGCAGAGCTGCCCGTTGGCGCCGGTAGGGCCGTCGGAGCGGGTGACCCACACAATCGCGCTGCCGGATGTCGTACCGTCCGAGGTGACCAGTGGTGAGCCGGACGTGTAGCCAAAGTGGTCAACGGTGTTGCCCGCGAGGCTCAGTGCCGGCTTGCCCGAGCCGTCCGTGCCGTACTTGAAGGCGAGCATCGTCGACGAGTTCTGGACGATATAGATGTAGCCGCCGTTGCCGCCGAACACGGCCGGATGACCCCATTGTCCGCTGTACGGCCCAAGCGTCTGCAATACGGCGTCGGTGCGGCCCGGACCCTGCGCCTTGCCGCCGAGGTTGTCTCGATTCAGCAGGAACAGCCGGCCGTCCTTGCCCATCTCGACCATCAGATGCGGGAACGCAGCGGTGCCGAAGTATTGGTTCGGCAGCGCGACCGGACCGCCGGAGCCCAGATCCTGGTCGTTCACGTCGAGGATTGACGCGTTCGCGGGGCTGAAGAAGTCCTGGGCCGCGAGCGCGCCATCGGCATTGATTCCGAGCCGGACGACCGACTGAGACAAGGTCGGCGGCGGCGCGTTGCCGGGACCGTCCGGCGCCGTGACGCCGTTGCCGGTCGCGAGGAAAATGCGACCGGGGCCGTCCGAAACGAGGCCACCACCGGCCTGCCAGATGCCGGCCTCCTTGCTGGTCGCGCCGGTCTCGTCGGACCAGAGGTTGACCTGGTGAGTGGTGACGTTCACGCCGGCGACCCATCCGACGTACGAACCGAAGTCGCATTGCGAGCCGAACGCCATGTAGATAACGCCGCCGAGCAGCAGCAGACCCGGCCGCTCATTGACGTCGCGAGCAGCGAACGGATGAGTCGGATCGTTGGCCGGCGTCCCCACGATCTTCACCGGCCAACCGGCGCGCTCGGCGCCGGTGGTGGCGTCGAGCGCCTGGAGGTACCAGTTCGGGTGGTCCGCGTCGGGTCCGTCGTTGACCTTCGTCGTGACGTAGTAGGTCCCGGTCGACGGGTCGTACACGCCGGTCGCGGTGTTGCCGATGTTCGGCGACAGGTCGGCGCAGCCGACCTGGCTGGCGGGCCACGGCGACCCGAAGTTGCGCGACCAGTTGATGTGTCCAGTCGCCGCATCGAGGCCGTATGCCCAGTCGTTTTCGGTGCTGGCGAGCACGGTGTCGCCGATCACCAGCGGCTGGGCGTATACCTGGCCGTTGAGCTGGGTCGAGAACAGCTGACCAAAGTCGCTGCTCAGCACATCGCCCGCGGACATCGCCGGTTCGGCCTGGTCCCAGTCGGTTCGAAGGGTGTCAAGTCCCGCGGTCTGGACCTCGGCCGACACTCTACCTACGACCACGACGACGATGAGCGCGGCCAGCACAGATAAAACCACAATGAATGCCGGCTTGCGCCGCATCAACGACCTCCGGTTGATCCGCCCGTCGGAGAGCAGGGCGCCGGTCGAGGGAAGCCGGGGCCGCACCATCCACCTTGGAGCGCTCGACGCCCCGGGTGACCCAGCGCGCCAAATCTGGACAAACAACACGTTAGCTATTGATTCGCACAAAGCCGTTGCGACACACGCGACGCATGGCCACGAGCTGTTCGACTCGCCGACGGAAGGCCAGCGACAGATCAACCGCCTTGGGGCGGAGGCGGGCTACTAGCCGACCTGATCAGTAGCACGAGGACGACGCCGGTGAATTTGTCGGTTCCGGCCACCTTGTAGTCGCGCTTGAGTAGCGATGCCCGGTCGGCTGCCATCCCCTCGAACGGGTCGCCCGAGGATCCGGTGTACATCAACCAGAGCCGAGGGGCTGCACCGAGACACGGCTTCGGGTTCACACACTCCGACGCGGCATACCACCCGCGCTCAGCGGCGGTCTGCCGCAGAAACACGTCACGCGGCCGCGGTTCGTCGCGCATTTCGTAGGTGACGGCCTGCCGAGCGAGGTCTGCCGATGCGCCGAACGGATCGTTGTAGACGATGCCGTCGCCCGGCTTGAGCCGGTCGTGGATGTCTGTGCTCGCGCCCCGAAAATCGGGCTGTCCGGCGACCGGACTCGCCCGCACCGCGCGCTGATCGGGCATGCCGACCCAGGCGACCACGAGGACTGCCACGGTCGCTGTGAGCGGCCACAGATGCCGCCACACAAACTCGCCGGAGCGGCAGGCGGCGACCGCTGCGAGAATCGACCAAGCTGGCACGATGAACAGCACGTATCGCGGCAGGAACAGGTGGAGCAGCGGAAAGCTGGCATAGCAGAAGATCGGCGGCAGCACGGCCCACGTCGCGAGCATCGCGGCGACGTTACGGTCTCCCGGCCGCCGCGACGTCAGAAGGAAAATCGCGCCGACAACGGCGAGAATGATGATGACTGTCGCGACTCGAGTGGACAGGAAGACGTGCTCCGGGAAGGTCTTTACCCGCTGGGCATCGGCCGTGATCCAGCCAATCGCCGACGACTGTTGGGACGCGAGGGCAAGCAGCGGAATCACGACGAGCATCGCGATCCCGCCAGCTTCCACGATCCGCCAGCGCCGCGCTTCCGTCGATCGCGTCGTCATGAGAAGCAGGACGGCGTGTGCGCCCAACACGGTCAGGGCGACGAAATGTACGAGGCCGATGAAGGCAATCGAGACCCCGTACAGCACAAGGCGCGCACGCGTATCCTTCTCCAACGCGCGCAGCAGCATGAGCGTCGCGACGGCGGCGCCCATTGTCACGAACGCATAGGACCGCGCCTCCTGGGCGTAGCGGGAGACGGACGGTACGACGGCAAACATCAGACCGGCGACCAGGCCGACAGGCGCCGTGGTCAGCCGCCGTCCGACCAGCGCCACACACGCGGCACAGATCGCCATGGCGAGCACCGACGGAAGCCGAAGCGCGAGCGGCGAGCTACCCGCGAGCTGGACCCAGACGTGAATGATGAGGTAGTAGGTCGCATGGACCATGTCGATGTGGCGGAGCAGTCCTAACAGCTGAGTCAGCGACAGTGTCGACGCATGCCACGTCGCGTACTCGTCCTCCCACATCTCGCGGTCGCCGAGGCCGCGGAGGCTGATCGCCGCCGCGACGGCGGCCGGCAGCAGGGCGATCAGTGCGGACCATGGACCGGCCGGTGCGTCGCGGGGCATGCGGCGCCGCCGATGAACGCCGGGAACACCGTCGGCCACCGTCAAGCGGCGGTCAGCTACCGCGGTCATGGCCTACACCCGCGGTCCGCGTCCGGCGACCTATCCATGGACATCGAAGCCGAAAGCGGAGGCCTTCGCGGCCCGGCGGAACGCCGTCACGGACCGCGCGTCATCGTCGATGCGCCAGCTTCCCGTTCCATGGTTGTCGAACCAGACGAAGCCGATGAAGCCTGAGGTGTGCGCCACCCCGCTGAACAGGTTGGCGATCTCACCCGGCCGCGCGCTTCCCGGCTCAGCGCCGGTTTCGACGATCAGTATCGGCTTCTTGGTGAAGCGTCGTACGGCCGTCTTGGTCGGTCCGAACAATGCGGTGAAGGTCTGCTGCCCCTTGTGGGTGTAGTAGCCGTCCATGCCGATCCAGTCGACGTAGGCATCACCCGGAAAGAGCGGGGCGAGATGCACGCGGGGCACCGGGTTGATCACGTTGGGCGCCCACACCCAGATGACGTTGGTGGCGCCGGCGGCGACGAACACATCATGGATGTGCCGCCACGCCGCCACGAAGTCGGCCGCTTTTGTTTTCTGTGGGCCCCAGGGGTACCAACCGCCGTTCATCTCGTGCGCCAAGGCGATCGCTACCGGCAGATTCAAGGTCCGGACGGCTTTGGCGAACGTCTTCAGATAGTCATCCTCCGAGCCCGCGGCGATCTTCGCCATCGGGGCAGTCAGGGGCTCCCAACTGAGCAACGGGAGCGAGCCGTACTCGTAGATCTTCCGTACGCCGGACGCGTCGAAGTTGTCATCGAAGCTCTCGTAGAACTCGACGATGTTCGGCTTCTTGCCGATCGCCTGCGCGAATGCGTCGACCGGGGCCATGCTGGCCGGCGCTCCCTGAATCGTCACGCCCAGATACTTACGGGCCGGCGTGACCAGACTGGTGACGTCAAAGGGTGGCCGGGCCGAGGGCGATGCCGACCCGGGCGAACCGGCCGCGACCGCCGATCCAACGCCCGATCTGCCCCCCTTGATGTCGACGAGCGACACCAGACCGAATTCGAGCAAGCCCGCGGCGATGATGACCATGATGCCGATCAGGTAGCGGGTCTTCACGCGACGACCTCGCTGTTGTCGGTACGGGGGTCGACCAGCAATGCCTGAGCCACGACCGTGAGAAAGAACATCCCGGTGAGGAACGCGGCGGCGTAGCGCAGCACGTTCGTTTCGAGCATGTGGTACGCGGCGCCCCCGACCCACAACACCGCGGTACCCCCGGTCCACACGGACATTGCGATCCACAGCCGCCGGGTCTTGCTCTTCTTCGCCGTACCTCCGGTCGGCTGCCAGCCCATCCGGTGCCCGCCCAGGATGTCGAGGATCGCGAAGGCGTGGGACCAGCCGTAGATCATCTTCACGGTCCACCCGTCCAGCCGATAGCGGCTCCGGTGCCACACGGGAAAGATGATCATGTTGTACAGGATGCTCGGCACGATGAGCACGTAGTTCGCCAGCGATATCCGGTCCGGGAAGACGTACAACAAAGCAATCGGTATCAATGGGGCAACCAACGTAAACAGCGCGGTGTGAACGTAGTACATGAACCCGGAGATGTAGGACAGCCGGGCCCGGACGGTCAGCCTGGTGTCCCAGAACTTGGCCGAGCTGAGGAGACTCATCGACCCGGCGCACCACCGGTATTGCTGCGTGAAGAAGGAGTTCACGTCGGCCGGGCACAGTCCAGCGGCCAGGGCGACGGGTATATATCGCAACTTCCACCCGGCACGCTTGAGGTCGAAACCGGTGTGTACGTCCTCGGAATGCTCGATGAGCGCCGTACCGCCGATCGAGTTCAACGCCTCGCGTCGGTAGATCGCACAGCTCCCGACGCAAATGGCGGCGCCGTGTTGCTGCCGGGAGACCTGGACCGAGCGGTAGAACAGCTCCTGCACGCAGCCGGCGCCGCGCTCGACCCACCCCTGTCCACCGTGGACGCGGAAGAACTGCGGCGACTGGACGATGCCGACGTTGGGCTCGGTATCGAAGTACGGCAGCATCTCGTTGATCATGTCGGGACGCGGTGCGAAGTCCGCGTCGAGAATCAGGATGAAGTCGCCGTTCGTGCGCTCGAACGCGTGGCGAAGGTTACCGGCCTTCTTGAACCACCCACGATTGCGTCGTCGCACATAGTCGAAGCGAAAGGCCATCGCCATGCGCTGCAGCGTGGGCTCCGGCGAGTCGTCCAGCACGTGGACAAAGACCATTCCGGGGTACGCCCGGGCCATGTCCCGTACATTCGCCCACGTGTTCTGCAGGACGTGTGCTGGCTCGCCGCATACCGGCAGAAACACATCGACCGAGGGAAAGCGCTCCGGACGCCATGCCCGGACGACTCGATCATGCTCCTGGAACGAGAACCCTCTCGTGAAGACGTTGACAGCGATGGATACAAAGTAATAAATCAGGGTGAATCCGACGGCCGGCGCGAGGAACAACATCGCCGGAGTACTGCGCAGCAGTAGTGTCTGGCTGGCCAGCAGGCACGAGAAGCTGACCACCGAGGCGATCATGAGTACCGGAAGTCGCCGTTTGTCGTAGACGTACTTCTCCGCGTCGGTCGGCGGTAGCGGCACGGGCGCGTACGCCGAGCGACGCGGCCGACCGGGCGGATCGGTTCGACGACTTGGGCGCGTCTGTCCCGGGATACGGAAGGCCTGAGGAACTCGAAACTCGGCGGTGAGGTCGTGTCCGCGGACTGGCTCTGCGGGCTTTACCACGGTCATGTACGTTTTGCCCCCCGAGTACTGGGTGCCACCATCGTTCGGCGCCCACGCGTGGGACAACGCTTCGACCGCGTCATGGATGCGCGCTCGCGACGATAGGTAATCAGCCAGTTGTCACGGCGAAGGTCAAACCAACATCGCGTTTCCGTTGCGTCAAGGAGTGTGGCTGTCGCACGACAACGGCGGAAGTCCATGTCACGTGCCGCCGACAGCGAGACTCGCGACACACGATCGGGTCAGCCGCCGCACCGCCGGGGCCGTGCCGGTGTGGGCCGACGGCGACGAGCCCGATTCAGGTGCCGGGTGGTCAGGCCGTTGCCGAGCCCGCGGCGGCGCCGAGATCGGCGCGGCACGCATCGGTCAGGCCGTCGAGTGTCACCGGCACCGACCGGTGCGCGAGCCACGCCGCCCGATCGATCCGAAAGCGCCGGTGGACGGTGAGTTCACCGCGCACCGCCCATCTCTCCAGGCCGTCATCGGCGTAGCCGAGTTTGCGCGACACGCCACCGGAGGCCACGTTGCTGTCGCGTGCCGCCGATATCGCCTCCGCCGCGCCCAGACCCTCGAACGCGAGGTGCAACACCGCCGCCCGCATCTGGGTCCCGATGCCTTTGCCCTGATACTTCAGGCCGATCCACGAGCCGCTCGACACCTCGCGGGTCACGCTGAACTCGCGGGCCGAGAGGTCCTGGATGCCGATCGGCGTGCCGTCGTAGACGACGCAGAACGGTAGGTGCCAGTTCGTGGTCGTGGCCGTGGCGAGCACACCGAGGTTGTACGTGATCACCGAACGTCCCCGTACCGCCGGCTCAGCGTCCGTCCACGGCACCAGGAACGGCATGTCCGCCGGGTCGTGTACGCCGTCGGCAGCGACGTCGGCGAGTGCCGCCAGGTCGTCGAGGTCCGGCAGGCGCAACTCGAGGCGGGGCGTACGCAACCGGATCCCGTAGGCCGCATAGTGGTCGGTGAGCATGGCCCATGCTGACCGAGATGAGGCCGTGGCGTCACGCAAATTCCGTACGAGCCACGCTAAGGAGGGCAACGATGGCGACCGCACTTGTCCTCGGCAGCGGCGGCCTGACCGGCGCCGCCTGGGAGCTGGGAATTCTCGCCGGGCTTGCGGATGAGGGCGTCGACGTGACCGACGCGGATACCGTGATCGGCACGTCAGCCGGTTCCGTGGTGGGTGCGCAGTTGACCGCCGGACTGCCGATCGAGCAGCTCTACCAGGCGCAACTCGTGCGCACGACCGCGGAAATCCCGGCCAAACTCGGCGCGCGCTTCAACCTGATGACGGCCGCGGCCATGCTGCGCTCACCCAGCCCACAGCGCTTCCGCCAACGCGTCGGCGCCCGAGCGCTCGCCGCGTCGACCGTGTCCGAGGCGACCCGGCACGAGGTGATCGTGAAACGTCTGCCGAGCCAGTCGTGGCCGGACCGTCGCCTGTTGATCGTGGCGGTCGACGCGCAGAGCGGCGAGGTCGCCGTGTTCGGTCGCGACGCCGGTGTGTCGCTCGCCGACGCGGTCGCGGCGAGTTGTGCCGTACCCACGATCTGGCCGCCGGCGCGGATCGGCGATCGCCGCTTCATCGACGGAGGTCTGCGGTCGTGGGCGAACGCGGACCTGGCCGAGGGTGCGGACCGGATCGTGGTGCTGGCCCCGATGCCGCAGGGCAGCGGCCCGATGACGAAGGTCGCCGACCAGGTCTCCGCGCTCGCCCGCGCCGCGACCGTCGCGCTGATCGTCCCGGATCGCGATGCGCGGGTCGCGATGGGCGGCAATATCCTCGATCCGTCTCGACGGTCGGCGTCGGCCCGAGCGGGCCGCCGGCAGGGGGCGCAAGCAGCGGCGATGGTGCGGTCCGCCTGGCTGGGAGCGGTCGCGTGACCGCCGACCACGGAGTGCGCGACCGATGGGCGGCGTGGCTGCTCGATCGACGGTTTGGCGGTGACAGCGCGCAGCGCGACGCGATGCTGCCGGCCCTTTACCGCTATCGCGACGAGGTGTTGCGCCGCGCGGCCATCCGACCGGGCGACGTCGTGCTCGACGTCGGCTGCGGCGATGGTCTCGTCGGTTTCGCGGCGGCGGACCTCGTTGGCCCGTCCGGCCGCGTCGTATTCAGCGACATCTCCGCCGACCTGCTCACCGCGTGCCGCGACATTGCCGCGTCCGGAGCAGCTCCCACGGGTACGCATACCAGCCGCTTCGCGTTCGTCCAGACCGGACTGCCCGCCCTCGACGGCATCGGGTCGAATTCGGTCGACGTCGCCACTACCCGCTCCGTCCTGATCTACGTCGACGACATTGCCGGCTCGTTCGCGGCGTTGCATCGCGTGCTGCGCCCGGGCGGCCGACTATCCATCTTCGAGCCGATCAATCGGTTCGGCCGCGACGACCGCGACGATCGGCTGTGGGGCTTCGACATGTCCGGTCTCGAACCGATCGCGGTCAAGGTCCGGCGGCATTACGACGCGATCGCGCCCGGGCTGGCCACGATGTTCGCCTTCGACGAACGTGATCTGCTCCGGCAAGCCGAAGCCGCCGGTTTCGGGGACCTCCAATTGGCGTACACGGCCGAGGTCACGCGCTCGGGCGGCGGTTCGGTCGACGATCTGCTGCGGCGAGCGCCCAATCCCCTCGTACCCGTGTTGGGTGAGATTGTGGCCGCGGCGCTGACGCCGCCCGAGGAGGCCGCGCTGCGCGAACGTTTCGCGGCCGAACTCGCCGCCCGCCGGCAGGATTGGCGCCTGGCCACGGCCTACCTGTCGGCGACACGCGACTGACACCGATCATGTGGCCCGGGCCACAGCGAGCCCCGTCGCGAGGCCGCATTACTCATGAGTAACATTGCGGTGCGCATCCGATCGCGCCGTGCTCTAGGAGGCTCATATGCCCCGTTCCGTCCGCGACGTCGTCTTCGTCGACGGAGTCCGCGTCCCGTTCGGCAAGGCCGGCGGCATGTACGCGAACACTCGCGCCGACGACCTCGTCATCCGCTGCATCCGCGAACTCATGTCCCGCAACCCGAGCCTGCCGCCGGAGCGCGTGGACGAGGTCGCGATCGCCGCCACTACCCAGATCGGCGACCAGGGCCTGACCATCGGCCGGACCGCGGCGCTGCTCGCCGGCCTGCCGAAGTCGGTGCCGGGCTTCGCGATCGACCGCATGTGCGCCGGCGCGATGACGGCTGTCACGACGGTGTCCTCCGCGATCGCGGTCGGCGCCTACGACGTCGCGATCGCCGGCGGCGTCGAGCACATGGGACGGCACCCGATGGGCGAAGGCGTCGACCCGAATCCGCGCATCGTCGCCGAAAAGCTCGTCGACCCGTCCGCCCTCGTGATGGGTGCGACGGCGGAGAACCTGCACGACCGGCTGCCCGGCATCACCAAGGAGCGTGTCGACGCATTCGGTCTCGCGTCGCAGGAGAAGACCGCGAAGGCGTACGCCAACGGCAAGCTCCAGCCCGATCTCGTGTCGGTGGCGGTCCGTGACGAGGACGGCGCTTGGGGTCTCGCCACGGTGGACGAGGCGCCGCGCGAAACGTCGATGGCCAAGCTCGCGACGCTGCGGACGCCGTTCCGGCCGCACGGCAAGGTGACCGCCGGCAACTCGGCCGGTCTGAACGACGGCGCGACCGCGTGCCTGCTCGCCGCCGAGGACGTCGCGCGCGAACTCGACCTGCCGATCGGTATGCGCCTGGTCAGCTACGGCTTCGTCGGCGTCGAGCCGGAGGTGATGGGGGTCGGCCCGATCCCCTCGACGGAGAAGGCACTGCGCCTGGCCGATCTGTCCATCCAGGACATCGGTCTCTTCGAGCTGAACGAGGCATTCGCCGTCCAGGTGCTCGCGTTCCTCGACCATTTCGGAATCGCCGACGACGACCCGCGCGTCAACCCGTGGGGCGGTGCGATCGCGATCGGACATCCGCTGGCATCGTCGGGCGTACGGCTGATGACCCAGCTGTCGCGTCATTTCGCCGAGCACCCCGAGGTCCGCTACGGACTGACGGCGATGTGTATCGGCATCGGCATGGGCGGCACTGTGATCTGGGAGAACCCGCACTGGACCGGCGCTGGCTCGGTCGACGCCGCAGCCGAGGGGGTCGCCGCATGAGCTTCGACGTCAGCGTGTTCCCGGACGAGGTAGTGACGCAGGCGAAGCTGCGGTTTGTCCGCGTGCCCGGCCTCGACCGGCCGGCCGCGCTCATCACGCTCGACAACGGGTTCGACCACACCAAGCCCAACACGTTCGGACCGGGTGGCCTTGCGAGCCTCGACGCGGCGATCACGTCGGCCCTCGATGCCCAGCCGGCGTTCGTCGCGCTGACCGGCAAGCCGTACGTGTTCAGCGTCGGCGCCGACGTCACCGGCATGCCCCGGATCTCGTCGCGCGAACAGGCCCTGGAAGTAGGGCGGCTGGGTCACCGGGTGTTCCGGCGTCTGAAGGATTCCGACGTGCCGACGTTCGCGTTCGTCAACGGCGCCGCGATGGGCGGCGGTCTCGAGGTTGCCCTGCACTGCCATTACCGGACGGTGTCCACGGGTGCCGCCGCGCTCGCCCTGCCCGAGGTGTCGCTCGGGCTCGTGCCCGGGTGGGGCGGAACGCAACTGCTGCCCAACCTGATCGGTGTCATCGGCGCGGCCAGGGTCATCGTCGAGAACCCGCTGACGCAGAATCGCATGTTGAGGCCGGCCGAGGCACGTGAGCTCGGCATGTTCGACGCCAGCTTCGAGCCGGCCGATTTTCTGGAGCGATCCCTCGCGTGGGCGGCCTCGGTGGTGTCCGGGGCTGTGGCCGTCCCGCGCCCCGAGGTCGACCGCAGCGAGATGTGGGACGCCGTCATCGGCTTCGCCCGCAAGACGCTCGACGAGCGGCTGCATGGCGCCCCGGCCGCACCGTACCGGGCCTTGGATCTGCTTGCGCTTGCGAAGGACGCGTCGTTCACCGACGGGACCACGGCCGAGGACGAGGCACTAGCCGATCTCGTACGGTCGGATCAGTTGCGCGCCGGCCTCTACGCGTTCGATCTCGTCCAGCGCCGGGCCCGCAAGCCGGCCGGCGCACCGTCGCCCTCCCTGGCACGCGATGTCACGAAGGTCGGCATCGTGGGCGCCGGGCTGATGGCCGGCCAGATCGCGCTGCTGTTCGCCCGCCGGCTGGAAGTGCCGATCGTGCTGACCGACCTCGACGCCGAGCGCGTCGCCAAGGGTGTCGGATACGCCCACGGCGAGATCGACAAGCTCGTAGCCAAGGGCCGACTCGATGCGGGCAAGGCGGCGAAGCTGCGAGGTCTCATCAGCGGCGACACCGACAAGGCCGCGTTCGCCGATGCCGATCTCGTGCTGGAAGCGGTGTTCGAGGATCTGAAGGTCAAGAAGCAGGTCTGGGCCGAGGTCGAGGCCGTCGTCACGCCCGAGTGCGTTCTGGCCACCAATACGTCGTCGTTGTCGGTCACCGAAATGGCCGCCGACCTCGCGCATCCGGAGCGAGTCGTGGGCATCCACTTTTTCAACCCCGTGTCGGTGATGCCCTTGGTCGAGGTCGTCCGGGCCGAGAAGACCGACGACGTCGCTCTGGCCACCGCGTTCGCTGTCGGCAAGAAGCTGCGCAAGTCGTGCGTGCTGGTCAAGGACGCACCGTCGTTCGTCGTGAACCGGTTGCTGACCCGGTTCCTGGGCGAGACGTACGCCGCCGTCGATGCCGGCACCCCGATCGACGTCGCGAACGCCGCACTCGACCCGCTCGGTCTGCCGATGCGCCCGCTCCAACTGCTCGGCATGGTCGGGCCGGCGGTAGCACTGCATGTGAGCGAAACGCTGCACGAGGCGTTCCCGGATCGCTTCGGCATCTCGGCCAACTTGGCCCGCGTCGTCAAGGCCGGCAAGCCGGGCTTCCTTACGCGCGACGGCGAGATCGACCCGGAGGTCACCGCGCTGCTCGACGTCGGTCTGGCGCCGGTGTCCGCCGATGAGCTACGCGGGCGCGCGCTGGACGCGTTGGCGTACGAGATCCGACTAATGCTCGACGAAGGGGTCGTCGCCGAGCCGCAGGACATCGACCTATGCATGATCCTCGGTGCCGGCTGGCCGTTCTACAACGGAGGAATCACACCGTACCTGGACCGTACGGGCGTGTCCGAGCGGGTGACCGGCCGGCGGTTCCTGCCCCGTGGCGTGGCGTCGCTGCCGTAGCGCGGGCTCGATGTGACGCACATAACGGGCGGCCATCTGCGGGTGGCCGCCCCGTTGTTTCGTGGTCGATGACCAGCGGCGATGAGTCCAACGTAGGGCTGTCCCCACCCCGACTTAGGGGGAGTTCCCCAGCCGAAGTTCGGGGGAGATCCGGATCGTTTGTGGTCGGTCGCTGCGCGAATCTGTTGCCAGTCAAGAAATCGAGAAGGGATTCCTCATGGCAACGGATTCGTCGGCAACGCGCTCGCCGGCCGCAACGCGCGCCGCGGCCGCGCCCCGTAGCGCGATCGCGGCCGTCGGGCGAGCGTGCTTTCGGCACCGATGGCTATTGCTCGTCATCTGGCTCGCGGTCGCCGCGGGCGGCTTCCTGGCCAGCGGACCGGTGTCCAACGGCCTCTCCGATCAGCCCGGCGCGAACTCATTGGAATCCATACAGGCCTCGAACGTGCTCGACAAGGAAAGCAAGGTCGGACCCACGATCGCCGGTGAGGTGACCGGCATCGACCCCGCCAGCGCCGAGACGCGCAACGCTGTCCTTGCCAGTGCCACGACGCTCGCGCACATCCCCGGCGTACGGTCGGTCGCCACTCCGTACGACACCGGGGTGCCGGCGGCGCAAGCGCATCAGCTTCTCGCCCGGGACGGGCACGGCCTGCTCGTGACCGTGACCCTCGACGAGTTGGCTGACGGCCCACAGGACACCGCGGTCGACGCCGTCTCGAAGCAACTCGACGCGCTCGGCAGCACGCTGCGGGCCCGCGCGCCGGACGCACGCATGCTTCTGGGCGGCGGTCCGATCATGAACAATCAGGTCAACGACCAGGTCGACCACGACCTCTCGCTAGCCGAGGGCCTGTCACTGCCACTCACGCTCGTAGTACTCGTCTTCGTCTTCGGCGGCATCATCGCGGCCGGCATCCCGGTCTTCGCCGCCATCCTGTCGGTTTTCGCCGGCATGGCCGCACTGCTCGGTTTCGAGCACATCACCAACATCGACCAGAACGCGACAATCGTCGTCACGCTGCTCGGTCTCGGCCTGTCGATCGACTACGGTCTGCTCCTGGTTGCCCGCTACCGCGAGGAGTTGGCGCACGGGTACTCCCCCGAGGACGCCGTGGGGCGAGCCTGGGCCACCGCCGGCCGTACCATCCTGTTCTCCGCATTGACCGTGGCCGGATCCCTCTGCGGCCTGGTGGTCTTCGGCGTCACGTCGATGACCGCGCTCGGCGTGGCCGGCGTGTCCATCGCGGCCGTCGCGATGCTCGTCGCGCTGACCGGCACCGCGGCGATGCTCGGTTTTGCGCGCAAGCGGATCCGCCCGTCCAAGCGGGCACTGGCAAGGGCCGAGCGAGGTCCGTCGAAGCACGCCGGCGATGCCGCCGACCGTGGCTTCTTCGCCGGGTTGGCGCGGGTGGTGCAGCGCCGTCCACTGGTGACGGCGATAGCCGCGGCGGCCGTCCTGCTCGCCATTGGGCTGCCGTTGCTCGGCACGACACCGCGTCTCAACCCGTTGTCCGGTTTCCCGAAGTCGATGTCGTCGGTCCAGGTCGCGAACGATCTGTCCAGCCAGTACGGCCGGCCGAGCGACCCGGCGATGACCGTGGTGGCACGCACCGACGCGGCGACGCTCGACGCGTGGGCGCAGCGCTGGTCGCACGCGCCCGGTGTCGTCGCCGTCCCACCGGCCGACCAGGTCGCGCCCGACCTCGCGACGGTGGACATCTACGTTGCCGGCGACCCGGAGAGCACAGCCGCCCGCCAGCTCGTACATCAGGTGCGCGCGGACCGTCCGGCCGGCGTGACATCGTGGGTAACCGGCGATGCCGCGGTGCTCGACGACGTGGTCGGGCTGATCGACAGTCGCCTGCCGTGGGCGATCGCCGTGACCGTGGTCGCCATGTTCGTGTTGTTGTTCCTGATGACCGGCTCGTTCATCGTGCCGCTCAAGGCGATCGTGATGAACACGCTGTCGCTCGGCGCGGCGGCCGGCGTCATGAACCTGGTGTTCCAGCACGGCGCCGGCGCCGGCTTCCTGCACACCCTGACCACGGGCAGCCTGGATCCGTTCGTGGTCGTCGGCGTGCTGGCCTTCGCGTTCGGTCTGTCGATGGACTATGAGGTGTTCCTGCTGTCGCGGGTCAAGGAGTACGTCGACGCGGGCGAACCCACCGATGTCGCTGTGCGCCGTGCCCTGCAACGCACCGGCCGGGTCATCACCTCGGCGGCGTTGCTGATGGTGGTCGTCTTCGGGTGCTTCCTGGTCGGCCGGACGTACAACACGCAGCAGATCGGTCTGGGGCTCGCGGCGGCGATCGCGATCGACGCGACGCTCGTACGGTGTGTCCTGGTCCCGGCCACGATGACGCTGCTGGGCAAGTGGAACTGGTGGGCGCCGCGACCGTTCGCACGCTGGCACGCGAAGCGTCGGGCGACGTTGCTGCCCGAGCTGCCGGCGCCATCCGTGCCGGAGGGGGAACTCGCCGGCGTGCGCTGAGCCGGGAGTTGACACGAACTGACGGGCGGGCCGCCACGGCGGGCCGCCCGTCAGCGTGCGTGAACGACCATCGGCATCCCACCGCGCGGCCGCAGCGTCACGCGTGGCGTCATAGCGACGCGGTGACCCGGCTTCGGGCTCATCTCCCAGTGCCGTGACGTCTGGGCCAGCACGAGCGCGATTTCCATCAGCGCGAACGAGTTCCCGATACACATCCGTGGACCGCCACCGAACGGGAAGTAGGCATTGCGGGTCTCCGGCGTCGCTTGGTATTCGCCGGCCGGTCCGGTCAGCCAACGGGTCGGGTCGAAGGTCGTCGCATCACGCCACCAGTCCGGGTCGCGGTGGACGATGAACGGACTCATCAGGATCGTCGTGCCGGCCTCGATGTCGTGATCCGCGAGCCGGGCGCGATCGCGTGCGTGGCGCACCATCATCCACGCCGGTGGATAGAGCCGCATCGACTCGTCGACGACCGCACGCGTGTAGTTGAGCTTCGGCACATCGTCAGCCGTCGGTGCTCGTCCGTCGGCAAGCACCGCGTCCAGTTCAGCGTGCAGGGCCGCGGCAACGTCCGGATTCTCCGCTAAGAGGTGGTAGGCCCAGGACAGCGCGTTGGTCGATGTCTCGTGACCGGCCAGCAGAAGCGTGAGCACCTCGTCGCGGATGTCCTGCTCGGTCATGCCGCCGCCGGCGGCCCCGCCGAGCGCATCGGCATCGACGCCGCGGGTATCGACCCGGCCCGTGTCATCCTCGCGCGCCGCGAGCAGCCACGACAACACGTCATGGCGGTCGTCGGCCGATGCACGACGCTCGGCCACCAGGCGATTGATCACCACATCGATGTCGGCGAGCGCTTCGCGCCGGGCTGCCAGCGCATGTCCGCCGAGGCGACGCGCGAAGGATACGAGGATGACGTTGGCGCCGGGTCCCCGCATCGTGGCGTTGACCGCGTTCCTGATCATCGCGGCGTCGTCGCCGGTCACCTCGACGTCGAAGACGGTCCTGGTCAACACGCGCAGAGTCGCGGCGGCAAATGCGCCGTGCAGGTCGACCGTCGCGCCGTCACTCCACGCGGCCGTCATCGCGGCCGCCTCGGCCACCATCACGTCCGCGTACGAGGCGATGCGCCGATGATGGAACGCGGGCTGGATGAGCCGCCGTTGCCGCCGGTGGTGTTCGCCCCGGCTGGTGAGCAGCCCGTTGCCGAGAACGGCACGCAATGGCGTGTCACCGGGCTCGCCGCCGGCCACGCCGCGGCCCATCCCCTTGGGGAACGCCCGCTCGTCGACCAGCACCGCGCGTGTGGCGTCCGGGTCGGTCAGCAGGACGACGGGTCCGCGCCCGAGCTTCAGCTGGACAACGTGACCGTGTTTGGCCGCCGTACGCTGCAGAAACCTCGGCGCGTCGACGGCCATGGACGCGAGCTGACGAGCCCGCGACCCACTCGCGGCCGGCACTTGGCGCGTCGATTCGGACAGCTGCTCGATCGCCACGGGCACGTCCCTCCACGCGAAACGCTGCTACCCGATGGTAACCACGAATGCGTGAGCCGCGCCCCCTGGCGTGCGGCGTCAGCCGCCGTCCGGCGTATGCGGCGTCAGCCGCCGTCGGGCGGGGCCGCCGATCGGCCGTTTGACGAACGCGCGCCCGCGATCGCCGGCGCGGTTGCGGCGAGGCCGGCCCGGGTGTGCGCGTCGTCGTCCGAGGGCGGGCGGTCGAAGCCGTTGACGGCTTCCTCGCTGAACTCGATTTCCTTCGGATCGAAGCCGCGCAGCCACGTGAGCCCACGTACGAAGGCCCAGATCACGATGCCGGTGACGACGAAGGACATCGGTGCCCGAAGGAGGGCGGTGAACCCGCTGCCGTCCGGCAACAGCACGCAGGACAGGAAGGCGACCCCGATGAGGAACCAGCGGATCCGTACCTTGGTCACCGCGAACATGGCCAGCGGCCACACCAGATACCACGCCTGGACGACCGGAGCCAGGAAGATCGTGGCGAGCAGCGCGAGACCGGCGCCATAGAGGGGGTTGTGGTTGCGCGAATGCCACAAGATCACCAGCAGGACGACCGGCATCAGGATGAGCGCGGCGAGCCGGCAAGCCGGTATGGCATCGAAGTGCCCGCCGAACGGCCGTTCGAGGTAGCCGATCGTGAGACCGACCGCCGTCGGCGGGGACGTCCAACCGATGGAGTCGCCGGCGTGCGCGAGCGCGGTTATCCAGCCGAACGTACCGAGCCCGAGGCCCCACGACAGCCCGAGCAGGGTCGCGAGCGCCGAACCGATCACAGCGATCGACCGCCGGAGAAGCACGCCGATCGCGGGCAGCGTCGGGCCGCCGGCGGCGAACAGCGCCGCGAACGGCAGCACGGCACCGATCGTGGTCTTGACCGCGATCGACAGTCCGATCAGCACACCGCCGAGGATGAGCGCGCTCGTACGGTGTGAGCGAGTCGCGAGGAGGGCGAGGCCGGCGACCAGCAGACCGACCGTCAGCGCGTCGTTATGGGCGCCGCCGATCAGGTGTACGACGACGAGCGGGCACGCGAGAACGAGCCACAGAGCCCGGTCGGTCGGCACGCCGACGCGGCGGGCGAGCGCCGGGAGAAACACGGCGATCATGATCACGCCGACGACGGCCATGATGCGGAAGATGACGATCGCGGCGGTGAGTGATCCGGTCTTCGCCGCCGCGCCCGCGATCATCAGAAACAGCGGCCCGTACGGAGCCGGCGTGTCCCGCCAGATCGGCGACACCGAAGTGAGCCACTGGCACGGCAGTGCGGACACACCTTCGTGGTACGGACTGTGGCCGGCGGCCACCAGCGCACCCTGGCACGCGTAGGCGTAGACGTCGCGACTGCCGGTCGGCGGGCACACCACCATCGGCAGCATCCAGAGCGCCGCTGTAAGGATGACCCACCGGGCCGAGAGCAGGCCGGTGCCGATCAGATGTCGGCCAAGCCACCAGGCGGTGACGAGGCCGGCCGTACCGAAACCCCAGAGCAGGTAGATCAGGGCGCCGTCCGGGCCCTGGGCGATCGTGACCGGGCTGGAGTCGAGCACCAGCGTGGGGAACGCACCGTGCACGAATGCGCCGATGCAAAGCAGGACACTGCCGGCGAAACCCACCCAGCGGACGAAGGCCGGACGCCGCGTCAGACGTCGTACGGCGACGCTCGTCAGTGTCATGCAGCTCCCCCTCACGCCGCTCGCGATGCTATACCGACTCCGTTACGGAACTGATTTCGCACGAGTTGCACCCGCGTCGCCTCGTTCCCGGTAAGCGGCCAGCCGAATCACATTCGCACCCTTGTCCCGTGCGCCGCCCGCGATTGAGCGGATCAGCGTCCTTGTCATGCGGATCAGCGTCCTCGTCATGTGGCGTTGTTGGCCCGCAGGATCTGCACGTCGTCGACGATCCGGTCGGGGTGGTAATACCTGGCCAGGTCGCGCGCGATGCCGCCGCTCGGGTCGACCGAGTTCGCATTCGGCGTGTCCAAGATCACCAGGGTCGGCCGGTCGTTCGCTTCCAGCATCGTGCGCAGACTTGGGATTGCGCTGGGAATCTTCTTGATCGGCATGCCCCACAGATAGGGATAGGTGGTCTGACGCTGGGCGAGGAAGTAGACCAACGCCTCGGACTCCAGGACGTAGATGTGCTGGTCGGGACGGGTCTCGGCGTCGACGGCGGCGGCGATGTGCCGGTCACGAATGGCTAATGCGAAATAGGGGATGGCGCGTTGATGAACCTTCGTCGACAGCGGAAGCACAGCAACCATCCAGGCCAACGCGGGGACGACAAGCACGGCCGCCAGCGCGACCCGTAGCCCACGGGAGGCGACCGCAACAGCCGCGTACGACGCCGCGAGGACGAGCGGCGGCAGCAACTGCACGTAGTAGTGCGTCCAGTAGGAGCCGCCCAGGTTGACGGCGACGAGCCCGGCGGCGAGCCACCAGAGGAGGGGCGCGCGTCCGTTGCGTGGCAGCAGCCACAGCCCCAGGAACGCTACGACGATCAGCGCGCCGATGTCCCACAGCATGAAGGGCAGCGAGCCGACGAGTTCGTTCCACCGTGTGTCGGCGTTGTTGTGCGCGCTGTCGAACGAGGACAGCTGATAGCCGGCCAACGCCGTCCAGTAACGCGACCAACCACGCGACCAGCCGTCGACGACCAACGCGATGATCGGCACGAGGAACCCGGTCAGGAAGAGCGCCGCCGAGCCGAGCCGGGCGCGCCACGCGCCGGCCACGCCGAGCGCGACCGCGAGCCCGACGACCAGCCCGTCGAATCCGGACTGCTTCATGGCCAACGCAAGGCCCGCGAGCACGCCCGCGCCGACCAGCCACGCCGCGTGCCGGCTCCGTCGCCACTGCAGGACCGCCGCCACCGAGGCCGTCGCCGGTACAGTCGCCAGCAGTTCACCGTTGAGTGTGAACCCTTCCAGATGCGGAGCGACACCGACGACGGCGTACACGGCGGCGGCCGTGATCGCGAGCCGACGACCGGCGAGCAGTGCGCCGATCGAGGCGATGAGCACGGTCATCACGGCGCCGATCAACACGACGAGGACTCGAATCGCCCAGCCCGATTCGCCCAGGGCCAGCAGCGCCCGATAGGTCAGCAGCAGGCCCTGCGGTCGGTCCAGCCAGGCCGTGTCGTAGAGCCGGGCGCCACGGGACCATTGCTGCGCCACGTACGCGTAGCCACCCTCGTCGGTGGACAACCCCGTCCAGACGTACGGCAACCGGAGGGCCGCGGCGAGAACGGCGAGCGCCGCGATGATCCACATTGCCCGGCGTCGCCGAGCGACTGGCTCGGCCGCGATCGTCGCGTGCGGGTTGGCGCGGGGTACCGACTCGCGCAACATCACCGGATCATTCCGTCGGTGCGTTGACCGGCCCCGAGGTCGGCTTCATGCGCGTTGTCGACGGCCCGGCCCGGTCCGAGGAACACGCGTTCGAAAACGGTCCGGGCATGCCGCAACGTCCGCAGATACTCGTCGACGAACTCACCGGCCGCACGTCCCGAGTCGCCGCCCAACACCCGTACGAGCCCGGCGAGTTCGACACCCTGCCGCGGCACCTGATCGGTTGGCCGGCCGCGCACGATCATGAGGGCGTTGCGTACGCGGCTGGCCAGGCGCCAGGCGGCTTCGAGCGCGTCGGCGTCACGGTCGTCGATCAGGCCGGCCGTTCGGGCCGCGTCCAACGCGTCAAGCGTCCGTGGCGTACGCAGCCCGTCGACGTCGTACCCGTGCCGGAGCTGCAACAGCTGTACGGCCCACTCGACGTCGGTGAGCGCGCCGCGGCCGAGCTTCGCGTGCATCGCCGGGTCGGCCCCCCGGGGCAGCCGCTCGGTGTCGACGCGTGCCTTGATGCGCCGTATCTCCATCACCTGCTCGGCGGTGAGGCCGCCGGCCGGATACCGCACGCCGTCGGCCATCGCGAGGAACCGGGCGCCGAGGTCGGCGTCGCCGGCGACGTACCGCGCCCGCAGCAGCGCCTGCGCCTCCCACACCTTCGACCAGCGCGCGTAATACTGCTGGTAGGCGGCGAGGCTGCGGACCAGCGGCCCCTGCCGGCCCTCGGGTCGCAGGTCGGCGTCGATCGACAGGGATGGCTCGGGTGCGGGTGCGCTGAGCACGCGCCGGACCTGCTCGGCCACGGCGTGTGCGACGCCGCTGGCCGCGTCCTCGGCGACGCCGGTCGGTGGCTCGTAGACAAACAGCACGTCGGCGTCGGATGCGTAGCTCAGTTCGCGACCGCCGAGCCGGCCGACGCCGATGATCGCGAAGCGGAGCCCAGGGGCCGCCGTCAGCGCACTCGACAGCGTCGCGGCGAGTGTGGCATCGGTGATGTCGGCCAGCGCCGAACCGACCTCGATCACGTTGGCGAGGCCGGGTAGCGGCGTGCCGGCCTCCGTACCCAGCAAATCGCCGCAGGCGACCCGGAAGAGTTCGCGCCGGCGCAGCGCACGCACGGCGTTGGCCGCGGCCATCGGGTCGGCGTGCCGCGCCGCCGCGGCCGTGAACCCGGCGCACAGCACGTCGGCCGACCGCGGCGCCAGCTCGCGATCGTCGGCCAGCAGCCGCAGTGCTTCCGGATCGCGGGTGAGAAGGTCGGTCACGTAACGGGACCGGCCGAGCAGCGCGGCGAGCCGCATCGCCACCGGACCCTCGTCGCGAAGCAGCCGCAAGTACCAGGGACTCGCGCCGAGTGCGTCGGAGACCTGGCGATAGGCCAGCAGGCCGCGGTCAGGTTCGGTCTCGTCGGCGAACTCGGACAGCAGCACCGGCAGCAGCGTGCGCTGGATCGCTGCCGTTCGGGACACACCACCGGTGAGTGCGCGGATGTGCCGCAGCGCACCGGCCGGGTCGGCGAAGCCCAACACCTCCAGCCGACTGATCGCCGCGTCGGTGGTGAGCGTCAAATCCTGGCTCGGCACACGCGCGACCGCGTCGAGGAGCGGACGGTAGAGCAACTTCGCGTGCAGCCGCCGGACTTCGGCGCTGTGCGCGACCCACGCGGCCCGAAACTCAGCAATCGCCGCGCGGTCGCCCCTCGCGCGATAGCCCAACGCGTGCGCGAGCCACCGCAACGACGGTTCGTCGGCCGGGACGGTGTGCGTGCGCCGCAACCTTTGCAGCTGCAGTCGGTGCTCGACCATCCGCAGGAAACGATAGGCGGCCACCAACGCCGCGGCGTCGTCGCGGCCGACATAGCCGCCGGCGGACAATGCCGCAAGTCCGGCGATCGTGCCCGGCTGGCGCAGGGACTCGTCGGCCCGGCCGTGTACCAGCTGCAACAACTGCACGGCGAACTCGATGTCGCGCAGACCACCCGGTCCGCGCTTGATCTCGCGATCGAGCTCGTCCCGTGGCACGGCTTCGATGATGCGTCGGCGCATCGACCGGATGTCGGCGACCGCCTCCGGGCGCTCCGACGCGTGCCAGATGAGTTCGTCCAATCCGGCCAGCCACTCGCGGCCGAGCTCGATGTCGCCGGCCACCGGTCGCGCCTTGAGCAGGGCCTGAAACTCCCAGGTGCGCGCCCACTTCCGGTAATACGCCAGATGGCTCAACAGCGTCCGGACCAGCGGGCCGCGGTTGCCCTCCGGACGCAACGCGGCATCGACCGGCCACGCGACCTGGGCGCAGATCTGCATGAGCTTGATCGCGATTGGCGTCGTCTCGGCGAGGTCGTCGTCGGTCGCGCAGACGTAGATAACGTCGACATCGGACACGTAGTTGAGTTCGCCACCGCCGCATTTGCCCATCGCGATGACCGCGAGCTTGGTGGAAGCGGTGCCTCCGGCCAGCGTGAAGGCCGCCCGCAGAGTCGCCTCGGCCAGGTGGGTCAGCGAGGTCATCGTCGCTTCGACGTCCGCGGCCCCGGTCAGGTCGGCGGCGGCAATGCGCAACAACGCCCGCCGGTACGCGTTGCGCAGCGCGACGATCGTCGGGCCGGACGGGTCGGTGGCCGCGGCGGCGTCGAACTCGAGCGCGGCTCGATCCTCGGCGATCACGCCGGCGGCGAAGGCTTCGTCGGGGTTGGCGACGAGATGGTCGCCGAGCGCGGTCGAGGCGCCGATGACGGCGATCAACGACGTGCGCAGTTGGGCGTCGTGACGCAGCGCCGCCATCAGGCTGTGACCACTTTCTGGCGACGCTTTGTGGCCGGCCGGTTCGGTTGGGCGGTCCGCCCGCTTCGACTTGCGGTCGGCCGCCTCGACCAGCCGGCACAACGTACGCAGGGCGAGATCGGGATCGGCCGCGTGCGCGAGCGTTTCGAGGACATCGTCGGCGCCATCGCCGGTGCTGTGCTGCAAGGCCGGGTCCCACAGACCCAACTCGGCCAGCATCTCGGTGGCACGCGTCGGATCGGTGTACCCGTAGCGCAGCAAGCGGCCGGTGCCATGGGACGGTCGGCCGGCGGACTCGACGGTCGGGTTCATCGCGTCGGCACCGCTAGTGGCCAAGGAGCGGGAGTTGACGGGCCGGCAGCACCTCGAGTTCGCCCCGGGCGACCGCGGCGAACCGGAGCGCGAACGGCTGCCAGACATCCTGGATGTCGTCGAGCACGGCGGCGCACTCCTCGACGAGCGTGGCCGCGTCGGTGCCGAGATCGGCCAGGACCTTCGTGTTGGAAGCGGCCCAGTCGCCGATCATCTCGGCGTCGCACTCGATGTGGAACTGCAGACCCCAGGCCCGGTCACCCATCCGGAACGCCTGGTGCGGATATCGCGTCGAGGCGGCGAGCAGCGTCGCGCCGACCGGCAGCTCGGTGATCTCGTCGTGGTGCCATTGGAGTACGTCCGGCACAAAAGGTACGTATCGCCAGAGCGTGTCGTACTCGGCCGCGTCGCGGCGGGCAATGAGCTTCGCGCCGATCTCCGGCCCGGACGCGCTGCGCTCCACCGTCCCGCCCATCGCTGTGGCGAGCAGTTGACCGCCGAGGCACACGCCGAGCGTCGGGACCTTGTTGCGGACCGCCTTGCGCAGCAGGCTCTCCAACGCCGGGAACCATGGCGCGCCCGGGTTGCCGTTCGGGTCGTCGTACGCGTGCTGATCGCCGCCGAGTACCACGAGCGCGGCGAATCCGTCCAGGTCGGCCGGCAGCGCCTCCCCGGCGTACGGCTTGGACACCTGCAACTCCAGGCCGGCGTCGGTCAGCCACTCCCCCAGCCGCCGGGCGTCGTCGGTCGGGTCGTTCTCGATCACCAGGGCGCGGTAGCTCACGTGTCGAGGTTATCCGGCGGCCGATGCGGCGGCGGTGGCCGGCTGTCAGCCGGGCCGGACGGAGGCCGGCGCGAGGCCGCGACGCCGTTGATCATTGACGTGATGCTGGCGGTACCCAGCGCTGGCTAGACTCGCGCGGTGACCGTACGTCCACCTGTCCTCGCCGCCGGCGACATCGTCATGCTGGTGTCGCCATCCGGGCCGGTCAAGCCCGAACGGGTCGACGAAGGCGTCGCGCTCCTCGAAGGCTGGGGCCTCGTGGTCCGCCACGCACCGGGCACGCTGGACCGGCACGGCTATCTCGCCGGCCTCGACGACGCGCGGCTGTCCGGGCTCAACGGGGCGCTGCGTGATCCCAAGGTCCGCGCGGTGATCTGCACCCGCGGCGGCTACGGTGCCCAGCGCATCGTCGACTCGCTCGACTCGGCGGCATTGCGGGACGACCCGAAACTCCTGGTCGGCTTCTCCGACATCACCGCGCTGCAGCTGGCGGTGTGGCGCCACGCGAAGCTCGCCAGCATCTACGCGCCGATGGCCGCCTGGAGCGCGGAGCGCACCGGCGCGGCCTCCGCCGAGTCGCTGCGGGCTGCGATCATGACCACGGGTGACTGCGTCCTTGACGCCCGGCCGGACGAAGAGACTTCCGGGGTACGGGTGGACGGCCGACCGGTGACCGGCACGCTGATCGGCGGCAACTTGTGCATGATCGCGTCCACCATCGGCACGCCGGACATGCCGAGCCTGCGAGATGCGATCCTGCTGATCGAGGATGTCGACGAGCCGCCGTACAAGGTCGACCGGATGCTCACGCAAATGCGCCGGTCCGGCGTGCTGGACGGCATTGTCGGAGTCGCCGTCGGCCAGTTCACCCGATGCAGCGACGGCTGGCAGACGACGATCGTCGACGTACTCCTCGACCGACTCGGTGATCTTGGCGTCCCGGTGCTCGGCGGCCTGCCCGTCGGCCACGGTCGCGATCAATTGTCCGTACCCGTGGGGGTGCCGGCGACGCTGGATGTCGGCGCGGGCACGCTCACCGCGACCGCCGCGGTCGCCTAGCCCTCGGGGCTGGCCTCTCGCGAGCCACGCTCGCGTTCGCCAGATCCGCTGGGCGGTGTGCCGGTATGTTGCTGATATGGCCGGGTCTGTAGGCAATGCCGCCGGCTGCGCGGCCGTCCTGGCCGCGGTGGGTGCGCTTTCCTTCGGGCTGCCGGCGATCAATAGAGAGATCCCTGCACAACGGCTGGTCTCCGCGGCCAAGCCCTACGGAATCGGCCTCGGGGCCTCGGTCACGCCGCCCTCGCACACGGTCGTCGACTCCCGCGGCACACAACCGTCCACGAATCTCGTGCTCTTCGTCCGGGACGGCGTCGAGTACCGGCTGCAGGCGGTTCCGTACGCCGGGACGGTCGCCGCACTGACCGAGACGCTCCGCGCCGACGTCGCCCACACGCGTGGCGCTCAAGCCGTCGGACCAGCCATCCCGGTGTCGACCGCGCACGGCGTACCCGGCATGGCGGCGCGTTTCGAGGAGTCGGACGGCGCCGGAATCGTCGGCGCGTTCGTCGATCGCGGCGTCGCCGTCGACGTGCTCATCAGCGGCACCGATCAGGGCATCATCACCAACGCCGACGAGATCCTCGACAGCGTCGGCACGTTGCAGTTCGAGGGCCGGCAGTGATGGCCGGCGGGTCCGCGGTCGGGCACCGCCCCGTCCACCCCAACCACCCCAACCCAGTTGATGTTGGGCATGTGCACGCATCAGGTGCCACCGATACGTGCACATGCCCAACATCAACTGAGTACACGGGCCTGTTGCGGCTCGCCGGTCCGCCGCGGCGCGGAGGCAGCCGCTGATGGCCGCGGCCACGATCGCGCTGCCGACCCGGACGCCGCCGCCAGCGCCGATTCGCCGCGCCTGGCGCGAGCCAGCCTGGTGGCTGTTCGCTGTGTTGATCACATTCGGTCTGGTCGAGTTGTTCGTGATCTTCGGCCCGGGCGCGGTCCGCCATCCCGCTCCGCTGCTGTTCGCCACAGTGCTCTTCGGTTTGCACGGCGCGTTCCTGATCTGGATTCTGCGACGGCTGGATTACCTGGAGCCGGAGCCGATCGCATTGCTCGCCACCGCCCTGGCCTGGGGCGGCATCGTCGCGACGGCCAATGCCGTCCGGGCCAACATCGCCGCGGACTCGATCCTCACGAAGCTCTATCCGTTGACGTTCGTGCAGCGGTGGGGCCCGGCGATCGAAGGCCCGACAAACGAGGAAATCCTCAAGTCGCTCGGCATCGTCGCCCTGATCCTGCTGGCTCGCCGGCAGTTGAACAGCGTGATGGACGGCGTCATCTTCGGCGCGTTCGTTGGCATCGGCTTTCAGGAAGTCGAAAACATCGTCTACAGCCTGAACGCGGTCGCCGGCGCCGACACGAACGCGCTGGGGCCGGTCTGGCAGGTGTTCGTGCTGCGCGGTCTCCTCAGTGGATTGTGGAGCCACGCCGTCTACAGCGCGATCGTCGGCGCCGGGATCGCGTACGCCGTGCTGCGGCGGGACCGTCCGATCGCGGTCCGGGTCGCGGCCGCGGCGCTCGGATTCCTCGGCGGGTGGTCGGCGCACTTCCTGTGGAACTCGCCGCTGTTCACCGATGTGCTGAGCGGCGCCGGCGGCGGGCTCGGCACGGTGGTGTCGATGCTCATCAAGGGCGGCTTGATTCTGACGGCGTTGCTGGTCATCATCCATTTCGCGCGCCGATCGGAGTATCGCGGCCTCGCCAGCCATCTGTACCGCCTCGACGACGTACACATCGCGCCGGTCGGCGACATTCGCGCCCTCCGTACGGCGCGCAGCCGGCAGGTGGCGCGGTGGAACGCATACGTAGCCGGCGGCTTCGCGGGGACCCGCGCTACCCGTCGCTTGCAACGCTCCCAGGCCGACCTGGGCGGGCATCTCGTCCGCGTCGACGAGTCCCCGGGTACGGCGTCGGTCGAGTACCCGGGCATCGCCCGCGCTCTTGCGCAGATCTCGGCCGCCCGAGCCCGACTCGTTCCGATCGGCATCTCGGAGTCGGACACCACTCGCGCGCACCGAACGTGGGCCGGCTGGCTCGCCATGCTGGGCGGTGTCGCGACGATCTTCACTCCGTACGCCCTCGTCGTGCCCATCGTGCTTGCCGTGTGGCGCGTACGCGCCGCCCGTCGGGCTCACCAATACGCCGATCCGCGACTGCTGACCGGCCTACTGATCGGCGTCGCGCTGCTCGTCGTCTGGCTCGCGTTCCACGCCGTCGGCGCCGTGCAGATTGATTAGGGAGGCTCTCGTGTTTCGTCATTGGCTCATCACCGGCGTCGCCGCGACTCTCGTCGGCGCCGTACCCGCGTCTGTGGCATTTGCCGCACCGGGCGGCACGGACGCCGCACTGGCGCAGGTCGCCGCTCAGCCGGCCGTGCCCGTCGCCGCGCCGAGCGGCGATCCGGCCGCGGTGGCGGCGCTGACCCAAAGCGTCGCCGCGCTCGAAACGCTCAGTCACAAGATCCAAATGAAGACCTCCCGGTCGACGATTCAGGCGGCGGTCGATCCGCCCGGCGGCACCGGCATGTTGACCGATCAGGAGGGCTCCAGCCAATTCGCCGAGACCGTCCTGCACGGCCAGGTTTGGCTGAAGCTCGACATCGATCCCAATACCAACAAGCAACTCGGCATCACGCCCAACACGTGGATGTCACTCGACCCCAACAAGTTGCCGAAGAACAATGCATTGCCGATCCCGCCTGATGCGTCCGATCCGCTTGACATGCCAGGGATTCTGACCGGCGTCAACTCGGTGCAGCAGGATTCGGCGAACCAGTTGAGCGGCACGATCGACCTGACGAAGATCTCTGGCCGCAATAAGCCGGACCCGAACGAGGTCCGCCAGGCCGGCCCCGCGGCGAAGAAGGTCCCATTCACCATGACGCTGGACGGTCAACACCGGATCAGCGAATTCAACGCCGACGCCAGCGGGTTCGATCCGGGCCTGTCCGCCGACATCAAATACAGCAGTTGGGGCGCCGATCCGAACGTCAAGGCGCCGTCATCGTCGGTGCCCGCGCCAGACGCGCTCTACACCGTGCTGGCAAACTAAACGCCGGTACGGCGGCTCGGCCGGTTCGTCGGTCGTTGCCTTCGCTGTTGACTTCGCGGCTGGGGCGGTCGTTGCCTGCGCTGCTGTCTTCGCTCGCTCTCTTCGCCGTTGCGGCGGTCCTTGTGGATAACCGTCGCTGAGGGTGTCCGGGTCGGCGGATATTCGCTACGGTCTTTGCCATGAAACGCGGGAGTGGCACGACCGGGGCACCGGGCATTTCGGTGCACGTCGATGCGCTCGAAGCGTTTGCCCAGGCTGTCGACGCCGTGATGAGCGACCACGTGCACGGCATCTCGACCGTGGCGACGGTGCTCGGATCGGGCGTGCCCTTCGGGCTCTACAGCCCGAGTGGCGACGTCCAGGCCGCCAAGACCGCGTACGGCGACGCCGCAACCGGCATGACCGACCAGCTGCATCAATTCGTGATCGGGCTGACGATCCTGGCCGATGCCGCTCGGCAAATCTCGACGCGTTACCGGACTGTCGACGCACTACGTGCAGCCTCAGTCGAGGACATCGAGATGACGATTGGCACGATCGTCGGCCGCGACACGCCGTTGCCCCAGGCGCCCGGACAGGCGCATTACTCGTGAGCGCAGCCGACTGGAAGCCGTACGACGTGCCCGGGTTGGCCGGATTGTTGGCCGAGCAGCCGACGGATTCGGGCTCACACGCGATGGCGTGGCAGCAGGCGTACGAGACGTTGACCGACCAGCGGCAGCGGATCGAGGCCGCCCGCGCGGCGTTGACCGAGGCGTGGCCCGCGACGCCCGGCAGTGCCGCGGGTTCGTTCTTCGATCAAGTCGACGCGCTGACTCAGGCGATGAGCGCCACGGCCGAAAGCGCCGTCGACGCACACGGCGCGCTGACCGGCATCGTCACGGCCGTCGACGGCGCAACCACCAAAGTGGACACGCTGCACCAGTCGTGGCGGCAGAATCAGGCAACAATCGGTGGCGTGGTGCCGACCGACGATTGGACGCAGCCGCTCAACGACCAGGCGCATACGGTTATGGGCCAGGCCGACGCTGCCATCGCCGACCACGCGACCCAGCTCGCCCCACCCGTCCCATACTCGCCCAGTCATCGCGATTCAGAATACACGCCGATCGAATCCGCCGATCAGGCGGACTTCGCCGCCGGCGCCAAGCCACACGGCGACGTCTCGTGAGCCAGATCGGCGACACTCCAACAACGCGACCGGCGGCGCGGCGCTTCACAGCGGCCGGCGTCTGGCAGGCAGCCGTCGATGAGGCCGGCGTGATGTGCTGGCAGCCGTCAGCGCGAACCGGCCGGATCGCTGCGCTCGCAAGTCGACCTCGACCGGCGCGCAACGCAGTCGCAGCTTCCTGCGCCGATTGGAGGATCTAGCAGTCGCGAATCGGTTCCGATCGAATGCACCGATGACTCGTCAGCGACGCCGCACGCGACTGGTATGAGCACGGATCCAAATCGCGGCACATGGGACGGGCGCATCTCGACGACGATCCAACTGCCGATGCCAGTGACGGCAGCACACGCAGCACGGCTGCGACGTCGGCGCGTATACGAAGAGACTCTGGAGCCCAGGAATCGACGGAGTTCTCGGCAGTCAGCGATCGGCGCACGTCAGAGCCGGCAACACAACGAGCTCGCGTCCGTCCTCCAACGCCGTCTCCATCGACGGCACTGAATCGGATTCGACCGGAGCGACCTGCAATCGACGGGACCATGCTGATCGTGGCGGCGATTACGGCTGATGCCAGAGGGGATCCTTTCGCTACGGCACCTCGGCCGCTCGCGAGCTCGCGTCTCCGAGCCGTCGAAGGCGAAGGATGGAATCACTCGTGGCCAATGCCTGTCGGGCGTTCCTGCCGATCATCGAAGCACCGAAGTGATCGAGGTCGAGACACGACCCTGGTTCTGGCGTGATTGGCATCGACCTATGATCGAGCCTACGAGCTGGCCAACGAGTGCGGTCGTGCTATTCGATTCGCAACGCGGCGATTCGCTCGCGTTGACGGCTGTGTTGCTCGCTGTTCTTCTTCTTACACGCTGCTGTGCCCTACGCCGGCGTCGGCCAGATTCGGTCCGCGATCGAGAGTGGATAGTGTCTCGCTCTCGCTCTTGCGCAAGCTCATCGGTATTCCGAGGGCCGGGAGTCGTCGTCGCTGTCATCGACACCGGCGTCGACGCAGAGCACGTCGACCTGCGCGGCAACGTGTTGCCTGGAACGGACTTCACGTCCGGGTCGCCGTCCGGCCGCGGCACCACCGACGCCGACGGACACGGAACCGGAATGGCTGGACTCATCGTCGGCCACGGCCACGGCGCCGAACGACGACGACGGCATCCTCGGCGTCGCGCCGAAGGCGAAGGTGCTTCCGATCCGCTTGTTCACGCACTCCAGCGGGGCAATAGTGGCTCGACCGCGGCGGCGGTGACGTGGGCCGTGAGCCACGGTGCGCAAGTGATCTCGATGTCATTCGGCTCAGAGCGGAAGTTCAGATCAACAAGACGCAGCGGCGATGCTTGCCGCCTATCAGGCCAACGTCGTTCTCGTCGCCGGAGTCGGCAATGTGACCGAAGGAGCGCGCCAGGTCGAGTATCCGGCGGCGTACCCGGGAGTCGTCGCGGTGGCTGGGACCGACGAACACGGCAACCACTCCAAGGTGTCCGTGACCGGCAATCTCATCACGATCGCGGCGCCATCGGACAACATTCCGTCGACGTACAACAATGGTGGCTACGCCATCGGAAGTGGAACCAGTTCGTCAACGGCGATCGTTGCCGGGGCGGCGGCACTCGTACGGTCCCGGTTTCCAAACCTCACCGCAGGTGAAGTCGTCAACCGACTCACGGCAACGGCAATCGACAAGGGGCCACCGGGACGCGACGACGAATACGGCTACGGGCTCATCAACCTCGTCGGTGCTCTTACGGCCAAAGTCCCGCCGGCCGGATCGGCGACTCAGACCCCACCGGCCGCCGCCTCGACGCCGACGCCGAGTGGATCGACTCCGGCCGGCGGCCAGTCCAACGCCCTCGCGCCGGCATCGCGCAGCTATAGCACCACGATCATCTCGATCGTCGGCGTCATCGTCGTGCTGCTCGCCGTTCTCGGCGCGTGGACCCTCGTCCGACGACGGCGCCCTGGTTAGCTGATCGAGTCCAGACGCCGGTCACCGGAAACGGCCACGGTCGGATAGACGCAGGCCGGCGTACTGTGACGGCACACAAAACGGTACCGACCGCCGGGAGCGCGCGATGGACTGGAATGACTTCCTCACCGAGCGCGACCGCAAGCTGCTCGACGCAACCGAGTGGACAAAGCGCCGCGAGTTCGGACTGGGTACGCGTCCGGCCGTCCTGGTAATCGACGACTACTACGGCGCACTCGGACTACCGCGTGCCCCGATCCTCGACGTCATCGACGAATGGCCGACCGCGTGCGGCGAGGACGGCTGGGCGGCGATCGACCGTACGCGGCCACTGCTCGAAACTGCCCGAGCGCACGAGATACCCGTCGTCTACTTCACGAAGGCGCCGCGTGGCGTACTCCATGCACGCGGCACCATGGTCGCGAGCGCGATACCGGAGTCGAAGCGCCGCGAGATCGTCGCCGAAATTGCCCCGGTCGACGGCGACCTCGTCATCGAAAAGGTTGGCCCCAGCGGCTTCTACGGCACGTCGCTCGACTTCCACCTCCGCTCGTGGCAATGCGACACGCTTCTCGTTTGTGGTGAGTCAACGAGCGGCTGCGTACGGGCAACCGTGGTCGATGCATTCGAGCGCGGCTTCTCGATCGGCGTTGTGACCGACTGTTGCTTCGACCGGATCGAGGCATCCCACTGGATCAGCCTGTTCGATATCCGCCAGAAATACGCTGATCTCCTCGACAGCGCCGAGGCTTCGAAATTCATCGAAGCGCTCGAGCCAAGCTAACGACGACCACTCAGCGTTGACGCTCACCGGGGCGCCAACCGCCCGATGCGTCTTGCGAACGCAACCACCAATGACATCAACCGAGTGCGTCGACGCCTCCTGCTCCGACCGTCAGAGCATTCCGAGATACCGCTGCCGCTCGTACGGCGTGACCACGCGGCGGTACTCGTCCCACTCGGCACGCTTGTTGCGTAGGAAGAAGTCGAAGACGTGCTCGCCCAACACCTCGGCGACAAACTCCGACCGGCTCATCACGTCGATCGCCTCGGACAGGTTGCCCGGCAACGTTTCATAGCCCATCGCCTTACGTTCGGCGTCGGAGAGCGACCACACGTCGTCCTCGGCACCCGGCGGCAACTCGTACCCCTCTTCTATGCCCTTGAGACCGGCGCCGAGCAGCACCGCGTAGGCCAAGTAGGGATTGCAGGCGGAATCGAGCGATCGCACCTCGACGCGCGCCGAGTTCGGCTTGCCATAGGCCGGGACGCGCACGAGCGCCGAGCGGTTCAGGTGACCCCAGCAGACGTAGGCCGGCGACTCGGTGATGCGGCCCTCAATCGACTGCGGGAACAGCCGCTTGTACGAGTTGACCCACTGGTTCGTGATCGCCGCATACTCCCGGGCGTGCGTCAGCAGACCGGCGATGAATGAGCGGGCGACCTTCGACAGCTTCATCGGGTCGGACGGATCGTGGAACGCGTTGCGCTCCCCCTCGAAGAGCGACAGGTGCGTGTGCATCCCGCTGCCGGGCTGGTCGGTGAACGGCTTCGGCATGAACGTCGCCCGCACGCCGTGCGAAAGGCCGACCTCCTTGACGACGTGGCGGAAGGTCATCACGTTGTCGGCGGTGGTCAGCGCATCGGCATAGCGCAGATCGATCTCCTGCTGCCCGGGCGCCACCTCGTGGTGGCTGAACTCGACCGAGATCCCGATCCGTTCGAGCGCGAGTACGGCCTGGCGCCGGAAATCGCGCGCGACCGCGTGCGTCGTGTGCTCGAAGTAACCGCCGGAGTCCACCGGCGTGGGCGCACCACCGTCGGGCGGAAAATCCTCGACGAGAAAGAACTCGATCTCGGGGTGCGTGTAGAACGTGAAGCCCTTCTCGGCCGCGCGCGACAGCGATCGCCGCAGCACGTGCCGCGGATCGGCCCAGCTCGGCGACCCGTCGGGCAGCAAAATGTCGCAGAACATTCGGGCGCTCTCGCCGGACAGGCCGCCCTCGAACGGGAAGACCTGGAACGTCGTCGGATCGGGCATAGCGATCATGTCCGACTCGTAGACCCGGGCGAAGCCCTCGATCGCCGAGCCGTCGAACCCGATGCCCTCCTCGAACGCCGACTCGAGCTCGGCCGGCGCGACGGAGACGCTCTTGAGGGTGCCTAGGACGTCGGTGAACCATAGCCGGACAAAACGGATGTCCCGCTCCTCTAGCGTACGCAGGACGAACTCCTGTTGACGCTCCACGCCCCAACTCCCCACCGATCCAGAGCGACGCGGTCGCGCCTACTCCACCGTTCACAGTCTGCCCGTCACCCATTACAGCACTGTTAACTACCGGTGCAAACTACGCAAAACAACAGCTGCGCGGGGCTCCGCACGGCGCCCGGACCCCGAGGCGCCCGGAACTGTACGGGAGTTGGGCGCTCCCGGCGGCAACCAGCGGCGACTTTCCGTACAACTGCGGACGGGCGCCGCCCGGCCCACCGGACGGGCGCCGGCGCCTGGCCCGCCGGACGGGCGCCGGCGCCCCGCCTGCCGACGGGCGCGGCCGCCGGCCCGGTCGGACCCGGGCCCCGGCCGCGCCATACGTGTGACGTGGCGGACGCTTTGCAGTCGGACGGTCGCCGCCTTGCGAAGATGGACGTATGCCGAATGCCCGCACGACCCGCCTGCGCATCGCCCTGGCACAGGTCAACCCGACCGTCGGCGCCATCGACGGCAACGTCGCGATCGTCCGGGCCACCGCCCGGCGCGCCGCTGACGCAGGTGCCCAACTCGTCGCGTTTCCGGAAATGATGATCACCGGATATCCGGTCGAGGACCTGGTTTTCCGGGAGTCGTTTGTCGCCGCGTCAAAGGCCGCGGTCGCCGATCTCGCGACGCAACTCGCGGCCGACGGCCTCGGGGAGATCCCGGTCATCGTCGGCTATGTGGACGCGGACGGGCCGGCCCGGATGAGCGCGGATGCGATGCCGGACCGCGGCCCGCGCGATGCCTTGGCGCTGCTGCACGGCGGCGGCGTCGTTGCGACGTACTTCAAGCACCACCTGCCGAATTACGGCGTCTTCGACGAAGACCGCTACTTCGTGCCCGGCGACACGCTCACCGTGGTCCGGGTCGGCGGCGTCGACGTGGCCCTCACCATCTGTGAGGACATGTGGCAGGCCGGTGGCCCGTTGACCGCGGCGGCACGGGCCGGTGTCGGGTTGGTGGTGAACATCAACGGTTCGCCGTACGAGTTGAACAAGGACGACGTCCGCCTCGCGCTGGTCGCCCGGCGAGCGGCCGAGGCCGGCGCGACAGTGGCCTACGTGAACATGGTCGGCGGCCAGGACGAGCTGGTGTTCGACGGCGACTCGATCGTGGTCGGCGCCGACGGCACGGTCATCGCCCGGTCGCCACAGTTCGACGAAGACCTGCTCGTCGTGGACCTGGATCTGCCGGTCGCATCCGGGCCCGCGGTGGACGACCCATCCACGGGTACGGACGGCATGCACATCAAACGCGTACCCGTGTCGGAAGAATTGCCGGCGCCGGACGGACCCGCAGCGGACACGACCGTGGTCTCGGGTTCGATAGCGCCGCGGGTCGCCGACGAGGCGGAGATCTGGGCGGCACTGACCCTCGGCCTCGGCGACTATGTCCGCAAGAACGGATTCAAGTCCGTCGTCATCGCGATCTCCGGCGGCATCGACTCGGCGGTCGTCGCGGCGCTCGCGGCCGACGCGATCGGCGGATCCCGGGTCGTCGGCGTCTCGATGCCGAGTGCCTACTCGACCGAACACTCGAAGGATGACGCGGCCGATCTGGCCAAGCGAACCGGCCTCGACTATCGCGTCGAACCGATCGCGCCGATGGTCGACGCGTTCATGAATGCGTTGCACCTGACCGGTCTGGCCGCCGAGAACCTGCAGGCGCGGGTACGCGGCGTCGTGCTCATGGGTCTGTCCAATCAGGAGGCTCACCTCGTCCTGACGACCGGCAACAAGAGTGAGCTCGCGGTCGGCTACTCGACGCTCTACGGCGACTCGGTCGGCGGTTTCAATCCGTTGAAGGACGTCCCGAAGACTGTGGTCTGGAGGCTCGCTCGCTGGCGCAACGACGAGGCGGAACGGCGGGGCGAGACGCCGCCGATTCCGGAGAACTCGATTTCGAAGCCGCCGAGCGCCGAGCTGCGACCGGACCAGCTGGACTCCGATTCGTTGCCCGACTACGACGTGCTTGATCCGATCCTGACGGGCTACGTCGACGGTGACATGAGTCGCGAGCAGCTGATCGCGGCCGGCCACGATCCGGAGGTCGTCGACCGTACGCTGCGCCTAGTCGACCTGGCCGAATACAAGCGGCGGCAATCGGCCCCCGGCACGAAGATCTCCATCAAGGCGTTCGGTCGGGACCGGCGGCTGCCGATCACGAACAACTGGCGGGAGCGCGGCTGAGGCGACCTACGCTTAGCCAGTCAGACTCACGGCCAGCCGGTTGATGACCGCGGTCGCCGCTGTCGGGTCGTCGCCGAGCGAGCCGAGCGCGTCGTAGGCGGGGAACGAGGTCACCGCAACGAGGCCGGCGAGGATGTCCGATCGCGACAATGCGGCGGCCGAGGGCTGCGGCGCGGATCGCTCTTCGGCCAGTCGGTCGAGAAGCCGATCAAGCTGGTCGGTGCGCCACTGCTCGCGCTGCGTGAGGTTCGCCGCGATGTCCTGGTCCACCGTGGACAACCCGAACAGCGGCCGCAGTACGGCCCGCTCCGCATGCCAGAACCGGCATGTCCGCTCGACGACGTACGCCCGCGCTACCTCGGCGGGCATCGCCTTCGTCGCCGTGAGCAACTGGTCCATGCCCGCCCGTTCGGTCAGATCGGTGAGTACGGCGTCGAGCAGGCCGGACTTCGAGTGGACCTGGTTGTAGACGGTGACCCGCGTGACGCCGGCCGCCGCGGCGACCGCGTCGAGCGTGAACCCTCGCCAGTTGCCGGCGGCGAGCAGGTGGCGGCCGGCGTCGATGATCGCTTGACGGGTGGCAGCCGTCGCGGCGGCCCGGCGACCGTCCAGACGCATCGGCATTTGCCTTTCGCTTGACGGAGCGTATAGCAAATGACTATACATGGCGTACAGCGAAAGTGGGCTTTGGCGACAGGAGTGATCGCGTGGCGGGTGGCTTTCTGATCGAGTTCGGCGGCTTGCCCGCCAGCGGCAAGTCGACACTCGCCCGCCGTCTGGCCGACCGGATGGGCGCCGTGCTGCTCCGCATCGACGAGATCGAGGCGGCGATGCGGCGCCACAATCTCACCCCCGACCAGACCGGCATCACCGCGTACGGTGTCGCCCACGACATCGCGGCCAGCCATCTGCGCCGCGGTTTCACGGTGATCGCGGATGCGGTCAACCCGGTGACCGAGGCGCGGGATGGCTGGCGGGACCTGGCCGATGCGTCGGACGCACGGCATGCCGTGATCGAGGTTGTCTGCGCCGATCTCGCCGCACATCGGCGCCGGGTCGAAACGCGCGCGAACGACGTTCCCGGCTGGACCTATCCGGACTGGTCCGAGGTCGAAAAGCGCTCCGCGGAATACCAACCGCGCACCGACGATCGCCTGGTGGTGGACTCGACCCGACCGATCGAGGCGTGCGACCGCGAGATCGTCGAGTACATCGACGACCGGAAAGGGGACTGTGAAATCTTCCACTGATCCCTGCCGAGTGGCGGCGTGACGGTGGGACGATCGGCTCGAATCCGGGGACCGCGAACACCCGTCCGATCGGGGCGGGGCGGCGGCCTCGAGACGACGCGAGGAGACAACGATGTCCGAGCCAACGACGTCCGACCCGGCGGCCCGACCAACCGCCGACCAACCCGAAGTCACCGCCCTCTACGGCGGCCCGGCGACTCGCCGTGTCCGCACCCGCGACCTGCAGGTCGCCAAGGACCGTGGTCAGAAGTGGGCCATGCTCACGAGCTACGACCAGTACACGGCCGGCATCTTCGACGCGGCCGGTATCCCGGTCCTGCTGGTCGGCGACTCCGCGGCGAACAACGTCTTCGGTTACGAGACAACGGTTCCCATCACCGCCGACGAACTACTCCCCCTCGTCCGCGCCGTCGTACGCGCGACGACTCACAGTCTCGTCATCGGGGACCTGCCGTTCGGCTCGTACGAGGAGGGGCCCAAGCAGGCGCTGCGCACCGCCGTACGGTTCATGAAGGAAGGCGGCTGCCATGGGGTCAAACTCGAGGGCGGTCAACGCTGCGCCAAGCAGATCGAGGCGATCACCAAGGCCGGCATCCCGGTCATGGCCCACATCGGATTCACGCCGCAGAGCGAGCACGCGATCGGCGGATACCGCGTCCAGGGACGTGGCGATGCGGCCGAGGACGTTCACGCCGACGCTCATGCGGTCGCCGAGGCCGGCGCGTTTGCGGTCGTACTCGAAATGGTTCCGGGCGGCATCGCGAAACGGATCACCCATGACCTGACGATCCCGACGATCGGCATCGGTGCCGGGCCGGATACCGACGCGCAGGTGCTCGTCTGGCAGGACATGGCCGGTCTGCGCGCTGGAAAGGCGCCCCGGTTCGTCAAGCGCTACGCCGATCTGGCCGGCGTCCTCGGCGATGCGACCCGGCGCTACGCCGACGAGGTGCGCTCGGGCGCATTCCCGGCTGCGGAGCACACATTTGAGTAGCCAGTTCCTCGCGGCGATGCCGAAAGCCGTCACGCGCCAGCGGGACATCCTGACGGCCATGCTTGGAGTGGTCGAGCTCGAACCGGCGTTGCGCTGGTTCGAGCTCGGCTGCTCACTGGGTCGCAATGCGGGCGACGAGCTGTCCGACATCGACTGCGGGGTCGGGGTCGCGGGCGAAAATTGGCCGGACGCGCTCGACCTCGGCGCGCGCCTCGCCGCCGCCGGTGGGCCGATCAGCGACACCATGCGGCAGACGTTTCCCGGTCGCGGCGACGAGCACGGCTGGCACCTGTTCACGCTGTACACCGACGGCGCGCAGCTCAGCCTCGTACTCATGCGCTCGACATGGCGCACCGGCCTGCCGCCGGGATCGGTTGCGCTCTATGACGCCGACGCTCGACTCGCGACTCCGATGCGGCCCCCGGCCGCCGATGTCGATGCGGCCACGCTGCGCGAGTGGGCCGCGCTCGGCTGGATCGCCCTCGGCGACCTGGCGAAATACCTGGATCGGGGGTCACTGTGGGAGGCGCACGCGCGGCTTCAGGAGGCGCGCGGGGAAGCCTTCAAGCTGTGGGCCGCAGGGAGCAAGATCGATTTTCCTGGGTACGGACTAACCGCGATCCTGGACACGCCGGGCGAATCGGTGCCGACCGAGTTCGACGCAACGGTCGCCGCACTCGACGCGACCGATCTGCGCCGTGCCGCCCTCGCCTGCGCCGACCTGCTGATCCGCGCGACTGACCGCGTCATGCCAATGCTGCGCCGCAGCGGTCTCGCTCCGCCCGAGGGTCTACCCGCCTGGGCGTTTCGTCGGCTCCGCACCTGACCCGGCTCCCAAGATGCCCCTGCGACTTCCCGGAAGTCGCCCGGTCCCGGACCGTCCAACGCGGCGACTTCCGGGAAGTCGCCCGGTCGCGGCCGGTCCAAGGCGGCGACTTCCGGGAAGTTGCGCGGATCTTGGGGCTGGGCCAACGATGACCACGCTGGGCACTATGCGTGGCCGAGCTGTGCCGTCAGGACGTCACGTGCTTCCGCGAGCGACGGTCCGTACCAGGTCAGATGGCGGCCCGACACGAGTGCGTACGGCACTCCCGGAAACGCCTCGGGCCCGTCGGTGGCGGTGAATGCGTACGGCTCGTCCGGCAGAACGAGCAGGTCCGGCGCCGCGGCCCGCAACTCGTCCAGCGCGGGTCGTGGATATCGGTCGGCGGCATCGGCGTAGAGATGCGTCACGCCGAGTCGGCTCAGCACGTCACCGGCGAACGTGTCCGACCCGAGGACAACCCACGGGCGGCGCCACACCGGGACGAGGGCGCGACGTGCGATCGGCGACGGGTCCGGCGCCCAGGCCGCCTCGGCCGCCCGTAGCCACGCCGGTTCCGCCACGCCGATCGCGTCGAACATCCGCCGCAGGCTCCCGAAGGCCTCGTCGAGCGTTCGCGGGTACGTGACCCACACCGCCACACCCGCGGCCCGGATCGCCTCGATGTCCTCGCGCCGGTTCTCCTCGACGTTGGCGAGCACGAGATCGGGAGCGATGGCCAGTACGGCCTCGACCGACGGGTACTTGCTGCCACCGACCCGCGGTACGTCGAGCGATCCGGGATGAGTGCAGTAGTCGGTCGCACCGGCCAGCAGCGAGACGTTGACCGACGCGACGGCCTCGGTCAGCGACGGCACCAGCGACACGATCCGCTGCGGCGGCAACGGCAGGTCGAGTCCCTCGCCGAGATCGTCGCGCTTCACGACTTCAGGTCGGGGAAGTCCTCTTCCCAGAACTCTCCGGCCGCCCGGGTCGGCGCCGTACCGTCGGCATGGCGCTCGACCTCGACGCCGCGCAACTCCACGCGGCGGATCTTGCCGGAGATGGTCTTCGGCAGGTCGGCAAACTCCAGGCGACGAACGCGCTTGAACGGCGACAGCCGTTCGCGCGCAAACACGAGGATGTCGCGGGCGGTGCTGGCGTCGGGCTCGTGGCCGGCGGCGAGAAGCACGAACGCCTTGGGTACGGCCAGCCGTAGCGGATCCGGCGACGGGACGACGGCGGCCTCAGCGACCGCGTCGTGTTCCAGCAGCACGCTCTCCAGCTCGAACGGCGAGATCCGGTAGTCGGAGGCCTTGAACACATCGTCGGTACGGCCGACATAGGTGATGTAGCCGTCGGCGTCCCGCGCCGCGACGTCGCCCGTGTGGTAAACGCCGTCACGCATCACCTCGGCCGTACGCTCCTCCGAGTCGCGATACCCGGTCATCAGTGCCGTCGGCCGTGCGGACAGGTCGATGCAGATCTCGCCCTCGTCGCCCCGCTCGTTCGTCACCGGATCCACCAGCACGATCCGGTAGCCCGGCAGCGGCCGGCCCATCGAGCCCAGCTTGACCGGCTGATCCGGTGTGTTGCCGATCTGGGCCGACGTCTCGGTCTGGCCGTAGCCGTCCCGGACGGTGATCCCCCACGCCGCGCGCACCCGCTCGATCACCTCCGGATTGAGCGGTTCGCCGGCGGCGACGCACTCGCGCATCGGCACCCGCCACGCCGCCAGATCGGCCTGGATGAGCATGCGCCACACCGTCGGCGGCGCGCAGAACGTCGACACCCCGCAGCGCACGATCGTGTCCAGCAACGAGCCGGCCGCGAAGCGGGCCTGGTTCACGATGAGGATGGTCGCGCCCGCGTTCCACGGCGCGAAGACATTGCTCCAGGCGTGCTTGGCCCAGCCAGGCGACGAGATGTTCAGGTGTACGTCGCCGGGCCGCAGCCCGATCCAATACATGGTCGACAGATGTCCGACCGGGTAGGACGTGTGCGTGTGCTCGACGAGTTTCGGCTGCGCCGTCGTACCCGACGTGAAGTAGAGCAACAGCGGATCGTCGGCCCGCGTCGGGCTGTCCTCGCTCGAATCGTCCAGCGAGTCGTAGGAGTCGGCATAGCGCAGCCAGCCCCCTGCCGGCTCACCAACGGCGATGCGCGTCCAGCCGCCGTGTACGCCCTCGAAGCGCGGGACATCGACACTGCGCGCGATCACGTGTGAAACGTGGCCACGATGAACCCGGTCGGCGAGATCGTCCGTACCCAGCAGCGTCGAGGCCGGAATGATCACCGCGCCGAGCTTGATCGCCGCGAGAATCGTCTCCCACAGCTCGACCTGGTTGCCCAGCATCAGCAGCACGTGGTCGCCCCGACCCACGCCGTGCCCGCGCAGCCAGCCGGCGACCTGCGACGACCGCGATGACATGTCGGCGAACGTCAGCTTCTCCTCGCTGCCATCCTCTTCCACGACCCACAGTGCGGTCTCGTCGGCGTGCTCGACGGCGAGCACGCCGTCGAACCAGTCGCGGGCCCAGTTGAAGTCGGTCAGCCGCGGCCATCGAAACTGCTCGTACGCGGTCGTGTAGTCATCGCGGTGCGCGATCAGGAAGTCCCGCGCGCTGCGGAAAGCCACGATGTCGGAGCCGTTGTCGACCACGGTCACGAATCCCTTCATCCAGCGGATACCACCCGATGCCTAGCGCAGCCGCGAGGCTCATCGCCCAGCCGATGCGTAGCTGTGCTCGTCGTGCCGTGCTCATGATGCTGCGTTTTCGGGTGCGGCGTGCACCGTGTTGTCATACCACTCGATTCTCGACCGGAGCGACGGTCTCGAAGAGCACCCGGCGCTCGACCGGGTCAGCGACCGTGAGCCAGACCGGCAACCGCTCGCCGGCGACCAGGCCAGGGCCCTCGCAGCGGGCGCGCACGGCCGGAGCGTCCAGCGCCACCGTGCCCCGCGGCGGCCTGGGCGGCTTGGCCGGTTGGGCACCATGCGCGTGTTCGGGTGCGTGGTTGGAGCCATCCACATCCAGGACCGCGGCGTCGAACCGCTCCCCGACGCGGCCGGCGAGCAGCACGGCCTCGGCCAGATCGACCGCGCCGCGCTCGGCCGTGTTCGCCACGCGGTCGGTAGCCGCCATCACCTCGGGCAGCTTCGGCAGCGCCGGGCGGATCCACTCGGGCGGCTCCGTCCCGGCGAACAGCGCGAGGCACGCCTCGGTCGCGTAGCGATCCGCGAGGCGCCGCAACGGCGCCGTCACGTGGGCGTACGGTGCGGCCACCCCGCCGTGCTCGTGCAACTCGGGAATCGATCCGTCGAGGGCCGCGTAGCCCGCGCCGCGCATCAGTTCGCCGGCCTGACCGAGAAACGCCGCACCGCGGGGATCGTTGCCGTTCACCGCGCCAATCACGCGGCCGGCCGAGACACCGGCCGGCCAAGCGACGCCGAGCGGTCCGGCCGCCGCCTTGAGTTTGGCGATCGCCCCCGATGTGGGCGCTGGCATCGTACGCAGCAGCCCGACCTTGCCCTCGATCATGATTTGGGCGGCGGCCATGCCGGTCAGTAGCGATATCTGGGCGTTGAAGTCCTCGACCGGATCGGGTGCCCGCAGGACGAGCTCCCAGCCGCCGTCGACCGGCTCAACCTCCTGCGACGGTATCGGCAGGTTGATGGCACCGCGGGCCAGCCCGCGCTCGATCAGCAGGGCACCTATTTCGGGCAGCAAGGCGATCGGTTCGTCCAGGGAACCGGCGGCCACATCCGCCTGTACGGCCGGATAGCCGAGCTTGGCCCGGCTGCGTACGACGGCGCGCTCCACCCGGACCGCCGTCGTGGCACCGTCGGCGTCGAGATCGATCGTCCACACGACCGCCGGACGCGGTTGATCGGGCAGCAGGCTCGCGGCGCCCTCGGACAGGACCGGAGGGTGCAGCGGCACGCGACCGTCCGGCAGATACACCGTCTGGCCGCGTTCCCAGGTGTCATCCACGAGCGCCCCATCCGGCGCCACGAACGCGGAGACATCGGCGATCGCGTACCACACGCGATAGCCCTTCGACCGACGCTGCAGGCACATCGCCTGATCGAGATCCATCGACGTGGGCGGGTCGAGGGTCACGAACGCGATATCGGTGTGGTCCACCGACGGCATGGTCGGCCCGGTGGCCGCGACATCGTCGGCCTCACGCTGCGCCGCGGGCGAAAACTGCGTAGGCAGCTTCAGCTCGCGGCGCAGCGCACTGAAATCGATACTCGGCGCGATGAGCCGGCGGATGACCATGGCTCAGTCATACCAGCGGCACAGTGCTCCGGTCGTCACCGACCCATTGTCGAACGGCCCCGCGCTGTCGCGCTGGCCCGTGCCGTGGAACGCGTACCGGTCGAGCGCGACGCCGGTGCCGTCCGCTTGATCGCCGTCCGTCGCGCGCTGGCCTTGCGCGCCGGTGCCTTCTTCGCCGGTGCCGCGCGCTTGGCCGCGGTCGACTTCACGGTACGGCTGGCGGGCCGTCGCGCGGTCGACACCCGCTTTGCGGCGTTCGCCCGCGTCGCCGTACCAGTGGTCGCCCTACGGGCCGTCACCTTTCGCGCGGTCGCGGATCGCGTGGCGGTCGAGCGGGTCGCCGCCTTGCGAGCCGGCGATGCCTTGCGAGCCGTGGCCTTGCGAGCCGTGGCCTTGCGAGCCGTGGCCTTGCGAGCCGGTGCTTTGCGAGCGGTCGTGCGGGCCGTGGCGGTCGTCCGGCGCGCAGTCGTCGACCGGGCGGCGGCCGTCGTCTTCCGTCCCGTGGCCTTGCGAGCCGTCGCCGTACGAGCCGTCGCCTTACGTGCGGTCGCTTTGCGTGCGGTGGACGTACGGGCGCTGGCGGCGCGGGTGGCCGGTGCCTTCTTGGCGGCGGTCCGGCGGGCCGGTGACGCCTTCCGAGCCGTCGCCGTCCCGGCTGTCGCCTTCCGACCCGGTGCCTTACGCGCGGTCGACGAAGCCTTCTTGGCGGCGGTCCGCCGGCCCGGCGACGCCTTGCGGGCGGTCGTAGCCTTCGCGGTCGTCCGCTTCGCGGCCGTGCTGCGCGCCGCCGCAGTTGTCTTGCGTGCGGTGGCCTTGCGGGCCGTGGACTTGCGGGCCGTCGACTTCGTTGCGGTGGTCCGCTTCGCGGCCGGACGCGCGCTCGCCGCCTTGCGAGCCGGAGCGCGCTTCGTCGCCGCCTTACGAGCCGTCGTCTTGCGGGCGGTCGTAGCCTTGCGCGCGGTCGTCTTGCGAGCGGTCGTCGCCTTGCGGGCGGTCGTCTTGCGAGCGGCCGCGGTCCGCTTGGTCGCGGTGGCGCGAGCCGTCGTCTTCTTGGCCGGCGCCGTCCGCTTCGCTGTCGTCGTGCGCCGCGCGGTCGACTTGCGTGCAGCGGTGGTCTTCTTCGCTGCTGCCGTCTTCTTCACGGCCGGCGTGCGCTTGGCCGCCGTGGCCTTCTTCGCGGCGGTGGTCTTCTTGGCCGCCGTGGTCTTCTTCGCAGTGGTCTTGCGCGCGGCCGTGGTCTTGCGTGCGGCAGTGGTCTTGGCCGCCGTCGTCTTCTTGGCGGCCGGTGTGCGCTTGGCTGTGGTCTTCTTAGCCGCCGTGGTCTTCTTGGCGGCCGTCACCTTGCGGCCGGTCGTCGACTTCGTCGCGGCCGTCTTCTTCGCCGGTGTCGCCTTGCGGGTGGCAGCAGACTTGGTCGCGGTCGTCTTGCGGGCGGTCGTCTTCTTCGCCGGCGCTGACTTCGCCGCCGCTGTCTTCTTCGCGGTGGATTTTGCCGGACCGGCCTTCTTGGCGACCGTCGCACGCACCGTCTTACTCGTGGCGGACGCCGGCTTGGCGCCCGTCTTCGTCGCGGCGCTCTTCGCGGCCGCGACCGTCCTACCCGCCGCGCGAATCACGGCCGGCATGATCGTGGCCTCGGAAGCTGCGGCCATCATGTCCCTCCCTTGGGAACCTCTCCGGTGTACGTCACCTTCGTCGCGGCGAGCGGGGCGCCCGTCCGTCGACGACCGCAGCGGTTTTGGCGCAGCCCAGGTACGCGTCGCCAACCCCACTGCTACTCATGACATCACTGTGCACGGCAAACCTCTCATCCGCTACCGATTCAGGCGAAATGCCATACGGCTTCCACATTGGATGCAATCAGCCAAGAATCGGGCGCCACGCCGCCGCCAGGCGCCGACGACCGGCGTAGCGCCGGGATTCCTTTGCGTGCCAACGGTTCTAGGCCTGATTCCCGGCCGGCGTGGACGCCCGAGGCGTCCGGGATGGCCGCAAAATCGGCCGGTCGGCGGCACAAAACTTTTTCGGTACGACACGCCGTCCCCGTACGATCGCGGTCGGTAATCCGCCGACTCTGCCGCCGATCGCGACCGCCACGAGCGATGCGAAGCGTCGCCAGCCCTGTCTCGTCGGCTTCGTGCCGGTCGATCGGACACCGCTGACCGGCAAGGGCAGCATCGGACCGGCGAAGCGAGCTGCGAGTCACGTTCGACGGCGCGCGGTACGGATTTTCACGGGCCTACGTACGGGTAGCCGATCTCGCCACGCGATTCCTGGCCGCGCGTTCGCCGGACGCCGCGTTCGTGCAATTCGCCGGCGACGCCTTCGAGGCGGTTCGCCGCCGGACGTCTGAGCGCGGTCGCGATCAGTGCACGGCCGCAGTCGCTGTGATCGCCGCCTCGACGGCGGCCAGTGTCGCGGTGCGGTCGAGACCGAGTCGGCGCGCTCGGGCCACGAAGTCGACGGCCGCGGCGAAGGCGGCGCGCGCCGCGGCATCGCCGGTGGCGGCTACGAATGTGCCGTGGCGGCCCCGCGTTTCGATGACGCCGTCCTCTTCGAGGGTCCGATAAGCGCGCGCGACGGTGCCGGGAGCGACGTGGAGGTCTTCGGCGAGACGACGTACGGTCGGCAGCCGCGTCCCGGACGCCAGGCGTCCCGTACGGACGTGATCCGCGATTTGCACGCGAATCTGCTCGTACGGTGCGACCGTGTCGCTCGCGTCGACAGTCATGCCCATCTGCGGCCCGTCCATGTACGCCTCCCCCCAGGTCGGCGACGCCCCGACCGCCGGATCTATCGCCACGCTTCTACCCGGCCCGGAGCCTGGCCAACCACCGAGCCGGCAACCATCCACCCGCGGCCGGTCTCGACATCATGCAATTCCCGGACAACGGCGGCGTACCACTGCCACCATGAGCGGGTGACGGGCGGGTCCGCCACACGGCCGCCCATTAACACGGGGGCGGGACGGCCGCTGTCGCGGACCCGCCCGTCAGTCTCGTTTCAGCCCCGCACAGCACGAATCTCAGCAACGGCAGCAGGCGGCCGGGAATCGGGCCGGACGGCGTCTCCCCGATCAGGACGGCACCCATCGCCTCGTAGAAGCCGAGTGCGTTCGGATCGGCCTCGATCTTGACCGTGATGCCACCCATCTCGCGAGCCGCGCTCATCGCATGTGTCCAGAGCATGCGGCCGATGCCGGTGCCGATTGAGTCCGGCTCGACCCAAAGGTTACTCAGCTCGAATTCCGGCGAATCGCCAATTAGTTCGTAGAATCCAAGAATCCGTGCATTCCGCCCAACCCGAGCGTCGGGCCCATGCGTCTCGGCCGACACATGTTGCTCGGCCAGCACGAATCGGCTCTGCCGCACCTTGTCTTCGCTGAATGTGAGACCTGGGCGGCACGCCTCGAGAAACGTCGCGTCGTAGCCCCAGTGCGCCTTCGATCGCTGCGCTATCTCACTCAGCGCCCCGGCCTCGGCCGGCCGCGCGGAACGTAGCCGTATGTCAGCCATCAGCGACACTCGCTGCGGCGACGACGTTGACCGATACGCAATGGCTCACCGCGCGCGGTAGGCGTTCGGGTAGACCGATGTCGTGCGGCTTGGCGGACGCTGTTGCGGCACCTTCGGCCCTCCGTTGGTCGACGGTTGCTCCAGGGCATCGACGTTCACATCGACCAGGTCCGCGGATGACGGCTCACCCGGCGGTACGAACGCGTGCTGCACCACTTTCGGCGTGTAGGGGTAACGGGACGCGACATCACCGGTCTGGTGATGACGACCCGATCCGACCCGCCGACCCCATCGCGCTCGGAGCCACGCACCGATCCGCCGACGACGGCTCGCACGCGTCGAGACCTGGTACAACGACATGCGATCCTCCCCCCACCAACGCGGCCGACCGCCAAGCGTCCATCCCCCTCGCATGCGGACGCGTTCGGGCCGACACTTCCGTTCGGCGCGGAGAGCCGAGTCGGCTGCACCATAGGCGACAACTTTTGGCGTCATCGACCCGAAGATTCCGCGCGAATGGAAAAAGCCTGCGTTGCGTGATCCTATAGGCGGTCACGTGACAGGTACCCGGCTCAGGAACCCTGAGTGTCACCATCTGCGCCATCGATATGCATCGATGACGCAACGTTACGACCGTACGCTGCGGATACGGGCGGCGGCAAGACGCCAGCCCGCCGGTGGACCCGACCGTTGCGCCGTCCTCGGCGGTCCGGTCAGTCCCGGCGGTTGCCCCGCTTCGCGCCAGCGTCGGCTGGACGTACCGGCGGAAGGTTATTCCCCGACGGTGCGGAACGGGTCGGCGGCACCGCGGTATCGGCGGACGACGCGACGAACGTGCGGCTTGACCATAGCTTCTTGCCGTCGGCGGCGTAGACGACAAGATCACGATCGTCCTGGAGGGCGAGCACCGCTCCCTCGTGGCCCCTCGTGCGGCTCGTCCACGCCGGCTTGTCGCCTTCGTGGTAGATCACGACATCGCCGTCGTCGCGCATCTCCGTGATGTTGGCGCCCGATCCCGCGGTGTTCGTTCCCCACACCGGCCTGTCGACGTCATACATGACCAGGTTGCCATCGGTCTCCATGGCCACCTTGTAGCGGCCGTTCGGTGACGTCAGCGCTTCGCCGCCGTTGATCCGCTCCCCGGAGCTGAGTCTGTCCATCCGCGTCTCCGTCCGCCGCTCGACGCACATCTGCGTTGACTGGCGGTCGGCGCCGTTGCCAACCCTCGGATCCAGGGTAGGGCGACCGGAGGCCGGTTGACGATGCTTCCCAGTTCCGCTTCGGTGCCGTCGCTTCGTGGTTGCGTCGCTTCCCCGAGCACGGGCAAGCGTCAGTCGGTGAGCGTGCCTCGGACCTTGCCCGAGCTGACAGCTGCCGGCATCGTGGGCGGATGCGACTGACGATCCTCGGCAGCTCCGGATCGGCTCCCGGACCAGATTCACCCTGCAGCGGCTACCTGGTCGAACAGGGCAACTACAGGCTACTGCTCGATCTCGGCCCCGGCGCATCGATGACACTCCAACGCTTCGTCGCGCCGGGCGACATCGACGCGGTGATCCTTTCGCACAACCACACGGACCATCTTGCCGATCTGTTGCAGATGTGGCGGCTGCGGATCGAGACCACGACCGCGCCACTGCCGATCATTGGCCCATCCAACATGCCGGCGGTGATCGTCGATCAGCCTGAGGAGTTCACGCCGGCCATCGCCCACGAAGGATTGCACCGTCTCGGTCCATTCGATGTCCGGCTGGCCCGCGTCGAGCACGGCGAGTGTTGGGCATCCCGCATCGGCGATCAGCTCTGCTACACCGCGGACAGCGCGCCGTGCCCAGCGCTCGACGGGCTCGCCGCCGGCGTCGACGTGCTGCTCGCCGAGGCGTGTGGATTCGACGCCGATGGGCCGCTGAGTGGCCATTCGACGGCCGGTGACGCCGCGCGCCTCGCCGTTCGATCGGGTGTACGGCTGCTGGTGCTGACCCACTTACGGCCATGGCACGACCACGTCCGACTGCTCGACGAGGCTGCGGCGATCGCCAACTGTCCCGTCATCCTGGCGCGCCCGAGCCTACGCCTCGCATTTCCGTCTAATTCGGATAGACGTCCGTGACACCGCGGCGCCGAGCGCGCCGTCACGTAGGCATACGCATCCCCCTAACGGCCCCCTTAACACGAGCCGTTCGGTTCCCGAAAAATGCCTGGGATCTGGCCCTAGATCACAGCGGTGCGCCGCCGCCGTAACGAGCCCGTCAAGCTTTCCTGTGATTCCACTGAGGCACCAACCGCCCGACGTTTCCTTGAGGCACCGCAGCACCCGCGTTAGCCGTTCCATGCGGTCGGCGTGTTCCAGTTGGTTGTTCGCGGTAAAAATCTGGAGGAGACATGCGCGTAGGAACGAAGAGGCTTACCGGTCTCATCGCTCTTTCTGCTGTCGGTCTGCTCGGCGTCGCGGCGTGTGGCACGAGCAAATCGAACGGCAACTCTCAGTCCACCGCGTCGGCCGGGTATTCGGCATGTGCCACGAACCCGGACACGTGCAACAGCGGACCCCGCAAGGACGGCGGCGATATCGTCGTCGCGCTCGGCAAGTATCCGTCCACGTGGAACACCAACAGCTCGGACGGCAACGTCCTCGAGACGACCCAGCAGGTCGCGCTCATCGCGCCGAGCGCATTCACCTTGCTGCCCAGCGGCAAGATCGTCTACAACTCGGATCTGTTGGCGGGCGAGCCGCAGATCACCAGCACCAGCCCGCAGACGATCGTCTACAAATTGAAGCCGACCGCCAAGTGGAGCAACGGCACGCCGATCAGCGCCGACGACTTCATCTACCTGTGGAAGAGCCTCAACGGCCACGACAAGAACATTCCGATCGTCGGCAGCACCGGGTTCGACCAGATCAGCAACATCGTCGGCTCGGACAACGGCGAGACCGTCACGGTCACCTTCTCCAAGCCGTACTCCGACTGGAAGGGCCTGTTCACCGAGATACTTCCGGCGTGGTACGCGAAGCAGAAGGTCGGCGGTCTGGACACCGACGCTCAGCTCGAGGCCGCGTTCAAGGTCTGGAACGCTCCGCCGACCGACTGGTCCGGTGGCCCGTACAAGCTGTCGAACGTGCAGTCGCAGCAGTCCGCGACCTTCGTGCCGAACACCGCGTGGTACGGCGCTGACAAGCCGTCACTGAAGACGATCACCTTCAAGTACATCACCGACCAGACGCAGGACGTCCCGGCGCTGCAGAACCAGGAAATCCAAGCGCTGAACATCCAGCCCGACCAGGACACCGTGCAGCAGCTCAGCCAGACGCCGGGCGTCAACTACGAGGTCTCGGCCGGATTCGGCTTCGAACATCTCGAAGTCAACAGCACGAGCAAGTTCCTGAAGGACCCGGCGCTTCGTGAGGCCGTGTTCGACACCATCAACATCCAGGACATGATCGACAAGACGATCAAGCCGTTCTTCCCGAGCGCCAAGATCCTCTACAGCCACAACATGTTCCCGGGCGAGACCGGCTACCAGGACGTCACAAAGGCGGCGGCACCCGACGAGGGCACCGGCAACGTAGCCAAGGCCAAGCAGATCCTGCAGCAGGCCGGCTACAAGCTGAACGGTACGCAGCTCATGACCCCCAGCGGCGTGCCGGTGACGATCAACTTCGTGCACACCGACACCGCGGTCCGTGACCAGTCGGCTCAGTTGATCGCGCAGTACCTGTCGCAGATCGGCATCAAGGTCACCGACAAGGTCAGCGCGGACCTCGGAGCATCGTTGTCGAACTTCGACTTCGACATCATCCAGTTCGGTTTCGCCGGTTCGCCGTTGCTGTCGGCCGATCACGACCTTTGGTACAAGGACGCCGGCAACAACTTCACGCACTGGAGCGACCCGCAGTCCGACCAACTGCTGAACCAGATGGCCGTCGAACTCGACCCGACGAAGCAGGCCGCCCTGCTCAACCAGCAGGACACCATTCTCACCAAGGCGTTCGTCGACCTGCCGCTCTACCGCAAGCCCAACCTGATGGTCTCGACGAACCAGTACATCAACATCCGCGACAACCAGGCTGGTTCGTTCTTCACGTACAACACCCAGCAATGGGGTCTTACGGCGTCCGCGCAGTAACCCTGACTCACGGTTTGTGGGGGAAGCCGTGACGGCCGGCCCCGGGTGCCAGAGGCACCCGGGGCCGGCCCATATCAGCCGGGAGATCCGCCGTAGAAATCGCTCGCCACGGCAGCGGTACGGGACGGACGAGTCGGCCTGTACGCCGGGTCCTGTTCCGGCCGGCGCCGAGGCACCGACCGGTGGCGGCCATCCATCTCGGCCTGCCGTCGCCGACAGGCTCTAGCGGTCTACCCGCAGGCTCGGGCGGGCCGCCCTCAAACGCCTGCGCAGGCCGTCGCCTTTCGACGACGACCCTCTTGACCTTGCTCCGGGTGGGGTTTACCGAGCCATCCCGGTCACCCGGGATGCTGGTGGGCTCTTACCCCACCGTTTCACCCTCACCGGCCGGTCGCGAGCCGCCGAAGCGGCCGCGGCCTAGCGGCGGTCTGTTTTCTGTGGCACTGTCCCGCGGGTCACCCCGGGTTGCCGTTAGCAACCACCCTGCCCTGTGGAGCCCGGACGTTCCTCGGCGGCGGTTGCCCGCCGACGCGGCCGCCCAGCCAACTCGTCCGTCGTAGATCATTCTAGCCTCTGCCGGAGGTCGGGCCCGGAGGTCCGCGGCAGCATTGTCGGAAGTCGACGGAAATGTCGGTACCGCGCGCGTACGCGCCGCGATGGGCCGTCGGGCTGGCAGGCTTCGACTATGCGCTCGTACGAGATCACCGCCGAGTTCTACGACCTGCTCCAAGCAAGTCGATATGTGCAGCGGGCCGACGCCGTCCTTTCGCGGTGGCTCGGCCGGCCACGGGTCGGCGCGCTTGATGTCGGCGCCGGTACCGGCCTCGCGACCGAGCTGCTGGCCAAGCGCTGCGGCGTGACCGTACACGCCGTCGAACCGACCCGGAGCATGCGTACGGTCCTGCTGAGCCGGCTGGCCGCGCGGCCGGAGCTGCTGGAACACGTACGCGTGCATGCCCGTCCGATCCAGGATCTCGGTCTTCGCCAGGTCGCTGACTTCGGGCTGTGCCTGAACACGATGGGTACGCTCGGTCGCGACGAGCGTGCCGAGGCGCTGGCGGCCCTGGCGGGTGCGCTCACACCGGACGCGACGCTCGTCGTGCAGCGGCCACCGGACGCGCCTGGCCGCCCATATGCCACCCTTCCGGCGTGGCACCTCGGCGGCGACATCTACTCCGGCGACGTGACCTGCGTCGAGAACCGGCCCGGCGCGATCGAATGGCGTTTCACCTATCGCGTCACGCGTGACGACGCGGTGATCCGCGAAGAAGTCGAGACGTTCGACGGGTTCCTCGTCTCCGCGGGTGACTTCGACCTCGAGATGCGCGATGCCGGTTTTGTCGTCACGGACGTCGACGACCATGACGTCGTCGTCGCCCACCGCAGCGGCTGAGCCGCCCCGCGCCGCTGAGCCGCCCTGCGCCGACTGAGCCACCCGCACCGACTGAGCCGCTGCGCAATGATGCAGGCACCGTCGGTGCATGATTGGCCAGCCCACCCCGGCGGGATCTAACGTAAGCGCCCATGAGCGCCGCACATATCGCATTCCTGCTGCTCGCGGGCCTCGCCGCGGGCACCGTGAACGCGATCGCCGGCGGCGGTTCACTCATCACGTTCCCAGCCCTACTCGCGACCGGTCTGCCGGCGAAGTCCGCCAACGTGACGAATTCGGTGGCGGTCTTCCCCGGCTACACGGCGTCCGTCTACGGCAGCCGCATGGATCTCGCCGAGCTGGCCGACTCCCGCGGCCACCAAGCCCTGCTGTGGCTGACGCCCACGTGCGTCGCCGGCTCGGTCTTCGGCTGCGTCCTCCTGCTCGCAACGCCCGCCGCGGCGTTCCAGGACATCGTCCCGTTCCTGGTCATCGGGGCGGCCTTCGTGCTCGCGTTCCAGCAGCGGCTACGCAATGTCGTCGGTCACCCGCGGGATATGTCGCCGCGCCGGCGGACGATCACGCTGCACATGCTTGTCGGGGTCGGATCCGTCTATGGCGGCTACTTCGGCGCCGCGCTCGGCGTCATGCTCGTGGCGGCGCTCGGCCTCATCCTGGACGAGAGTCTCAAGCGCATCAACGCACTCAAGAACGCGATCTCCGCGGTCGTCGGACTGATCACTGTCCTCGTGTTCGCCCTCTTCGGCCCGGTTGACTGGGTTGACGTCCTCCTGCTCGCGCCGGCCACGATCATCGGCGGGTACGTCGGCGCGCGGGTGGCCCGCCGGCTTCCGCCGATCATCTTGCGAGTCGTGATCGTGACCCTCTCGTTCGTCGTCGGCATCATCCTGTTCGTCAAAGCGTTCGCGTGAGCACAGCGGTCGCGGTCGCGCTGCTCGCGGCCGTACTGGTCTTTGCCACCCTGCGCCCGAAGCGGCTGTCGGAGGCGGTCGCGGCCGTTCCGGCGGCGGCGTTGGTCGTCACGTTGGGAGTGGTGTCCGGGCGACAGGCGCTCGACGAACTCGGGGCACTCGGTCCGACCGTCGGTTTCCTGGCCGCCGTCCTGGTCCTCGCCCACGCCGCCGATCGGGCCGGCGTCTTCCGCTGGGCCGGCGCGGTCGCCGCGCGGGTCAGTCGCGGCAGCGCGCAGCGCCTGCTCGCGGTGGTCTTTCTCATCGCGTCGCTCACGACCGCCGTGCTGAGCCTCGACGCCACGGTGGTGCTGCTGACACCGGTCGTCCTACTCACGGCACAGACACTGCGGGTACGGCCACGGCCGCATGTCTACGCCTGCGCCCACCTGGCGAACTCCGCGTCGCTTCTGCTGCCGATCGCCAACCTGACGAACCTGTTGGCATTTGCCGCGAGCGGCGTGAGTTTCGTGAGGTTCGCCGCGCTGATGTCGCTGCCGTGGATCGTCGCGATCGCCATCGAGTACGTGATCTTCCGGCGGTTCTTCGCGGCCGATCTCGTGAGCTCCGACCGCGGTCCGGTCGCCGACGGCGGGCGCGCGGATGCCGTTGTGCGGCCCGAACCGGCACCGCCCGCGCCCCGATTCGCACTGTCCGTCCTCGCGCTGACTCTGGTCGGTTTCGCCGCGCTCGAACCGCTCGGCGTCGCGCCGGCGTGGGTGGCGCTGGGCGGAGCGCTCGTGCTGGGCGTACGGGATGTCGCGACGACCGATCGGGGCGAGCGTGGTCGGGTCGCCGTTCGACTGTGCCGCGCGGCCAACCCGATGTTCTGCGCGTTCGTATTTGCGCTCGGAATCGTGGTGTTGGCCGTCCGCGACACCGGGCTCGGCCACCTCGTCGCCGAGTGGGCGCCATCGACGCCGACGTTCGCCGGGCTGCTGGGTGCCGCCGTGCTGGCGGCTGTACTCGCGAATGTGCTCAACAACCTGCCGGCGACGCTGCTGTTGGTGCCCGTCGTCGCGCACTCCCCCGGCCTCGTGTTCGCCGTGTTGCTGGGCGTCAACATCGGGCCGAACCTGACGTACGTCGGCTCACTCGCCACGCTGCTATGGCGCCAAGTGCTGCACGCCCGCGACCACGTGCCCGACATCCGTACGTTTCTGGCGCTGGGTGCCTTGACTGTGCCGGCGTGCCTCCTGGCCGCCTGCGGCGCCCTGTGGCTGACACTGCGTCTTACGGGCACCACTTAGCGCCGCCCGACCGCCGCATCTCGCGAACTGTACGGAGAATCGGCGCTCCTGCGGCCCGAGCGTGACCAAGTCCCGTACAACTGCACGGCAAACCGCGGGGCGGACGTTTGACGGCAGTTTCGCTGGCATATCTTGGCCGATAGGACCTCTCTGTGACGATGCCCGCCGGCGGGGATCGGACGCGCGCGACGGACCGTGGCGTTTGCCCTCCCGCAACCCGGCAAGCTGTGAGAGGTTGATCAGGACTGATCCGCGTCCGTGAGGAGCGTCGAAATGCCCATCGCCACCGTTAATCCCACCACCGGCGAGCAGCTGAAGGCGTTTGACGCGCTGCCGCCCGACCAGATCGACCGCCGGCTCGCCACCGCCGAGTCCGGATTCGCCGCGCTGGGCCACACCACGTTCGGCCAACGGGCCGAATGGATGGTCGCCGCCGCTGGCATCCTGGACGCCGAGGTCGACAGCATCGCCACGATGATGACCACCGAGATGGGCAAGACGCTCGCGTCGGCCAAGGCCGAGGTCACCAAGTGCGCCAAGGCCTGCCGTTATTTCGCCGAGCACGCCCAACAGTTCCTGGCGGCCGAGCCGGCCGACGCCGCGGCGGTGAGCGCCAACCAGGCGTACGCGATCTACCGGCCGCTCGGTCCCGTACTCGCGATCATGCCCTGGAACTTCCCGCTCTGGCAGGCCATGCGATTCGCGGCACCGGCCCTGATGGCCGGCAACGCCGGGCTCCTCAAACACGCATCGAACGTGCCGCAGACCGCATTGTTCATGGAGGAACTCTTCCGCCGCGCCGGATTCCCGGACGGAAGCTTCCAGACGCTGCTCATCGGCGCGGACGCGGTCGAGGGCGTGCTGAGCGACCGGCGGGTCAAGGCCGCGACGCTCACCGGCAGCGAAGCCGCCGGCCGGTCGGTCGCCGCGATCGCCGGCCGCGAGCTCAAGAAGATGGTGTTGGAACTCGGCGGCAGTGATCCATTCGTGGTCATGCCGTCGGCCGACATCGAGGCCGCGGCAAAGGTGGCCACCACTGCCCGCTGCCAGAACAACGGCCAGTCGTGCATCGCCGCGAAACGCTTCATCGTGCACTCCGACGTGTACGACAAGTTCACCGATGCGTTCGTGGCCCACATGACACTGCTGACCGTTGGCGATCCCATGGACGCCGAGACCGACGTCGGTCCACTGGCGCTGCGGGCCGGGCGGGACGATGTCGCGGCCCAGGTGGCCGACGCGGTCAGCAAGGGCGCCGCGGTGCTGTGCGGCGGCGAGGCGCCCGATCAGTCCGGTTGGTGGTATCCGCCGACCGTGGTCACCGATCTCACGCCCGACATGGCCATGTGGTCCGACGAGGTGTTTGGCCCGGTGGCCGGGCTGTTCCGGGTCGATTCCTATGACGAGGCGGTACGTCTCGCGAACGGGACCGACTTCGGACTCGGCGCGAACGCGTGGACGATCGACCCGGTCGAGCAGGAGCGATTCGTTCAGGACCTGGACGCCGGCATGGTGTTCCTCAACGGCATGGTCACGTCCTACCCCGAACTGCCGTTCGGCGGCGTCAAGCATTCCGGCTACGGCCGCGAGCTGTCCGCACACGGCATCCGGGAATTCTGCAACCTCACCTCGGTGTGGGTTGGCGGTCCGGCCACGACCACGCTCGGACCGGGCGCACACAGCGAGTAGGACGCCTCGGCCCACGATCTCGATCACGCCGACCACGGCCGGACACCACGACGATCAAGGATGGCGACGCATGGCCAAGCACACCCGCAACGATCCCGAACGCGACGAGCTGTGGAAGGAGTTCCACCGCCTGGTGACGATGCCGTCGCCGGAGCTGAGCGACTGGCTCGTCGAGACACGCGAGGGCGTGGAGATCTACGCGAACGAGCCGGACGTCGATGTACGGGAGCTGGGCGAAGGCGTGTCGCGGATCCTCGGCAAGCGCAAGGTCGACCTGACCCCGGCCGACGAGGACCTGATGGCCGAGGTCGTCGACGAGATCAGCCAGCTCCTGGAGAACCCGCCCGAGCCCGGCAGCGACCGCGGCCCGTGGCAGGACACGTTGCGGACTCTCGGGCACGACCCGCTCCGCGAGAACGAGGAGCTCGGCGACGAGTTCGACGAGGAGGAGGAGTATCCGCCGAACCGATGAGCGGCGCCCTCGACAGGCCTGCCGGCTACGGGCGATGCGCGACCTCACCGTCACCAACGCGGACCTGCTCGGGCTGCGGTTCCAGCTGCCGCCGCTTTCGGACTGAGCGCGGGGACCGGCGCGAGACGTAGACGCCGAGCAGGCACAGCACGCCGCCGAGGTAGGCGAACCCGGCCGGTGCCTCGCCGAGCAGCCACCATCCGAGCAGGATCGCGATCGGCGGCACCACGTACGTCGACACGCCGAGCCGGCCGGCACTCGTGCGGGCCAGGGCGTACGCCCAGGTCGTGAACGCCAGCGCGGTCGGGAACGCACCGAGGTAGACGATCCACCACACGTTGGCCGGGTGCGCGCGTCCGATTTCGCGGATCAGCTCGGGTGCATACGGCAGGCACACAATCGCGCCGACCGTACACGCGATCCACGTCACGCGTAGCGCCGACATCGCCTGTAACAGCGGTTTCTGGGTCACCACCGACACCGCGTAGACGATCGCCGCCACCAAGCAGCCCACCACGCCCCACACATCGGCGGCGCCGCCGTCGGACGTCGCGAGGCCGATGACGACGACACCGGCGAACGCGATGACCAGACCGACGACGAGCTGGCTCGGAAAGCCCTCCCGGAGCACCAGCCCGGCGAGCACCGCGATCAGGATCGGTCCGACGTTCACCAGCATCGCCGCTGTACCCGCATCCACCCGCCGCTCGGCCGCGTTCAGGGATACGTTGTAGACGCCGAACCACAGCACGCCGATGGCAATCAGCCGTACCCACATTTCGCGTCGCGACATCGGCGCGCGCGCCGTCGTCGCCGGATCGGCCACCGCGGTGGTCGCGCTGGTTTCAATATCACCACCACGGGTACGCGTCGGGCGGGGCGGCCGGATTCGGCGGGCCAGCACGACGAGGCCGAGCACAACGGAGCCAACGATGAGCCGCCCCAGGGCGAGCGCGCCGGGGCCGAAATCATGACCAACCTGACGGATCGCCACGAAGGCGGATGCCCAGAAGACGACGGTGACGAGCGCGGCACCGGCGGCGAGGAGGACGGCACGACGGTCGACCTGATCATTCACGTACCGACCCTACGGATGGATCGACCCAGGTGCCACCGCATTAGTGGCGCCCTCTGCGCCCATCTCAGGAACCACTCGTTAAGGTCTATCGGGGTTTGGACAAATCTCATCGGAGCACCACTAAATGACCTTGAGAAATTCCTCGGAGCACTCGCCGACCGCGTTCGGCTACAGCCCGGCGCTGGACGGTCTTCGTGCGTTCGCGGTGTTGTCGGTCGTGCTGTTCCACGCCGGCGTCGGCGGCATCAACGGCGGCTTCCTCGGCGTCGACGCGTTCTTCGTGCTCTCCGGATTCCTCATCACCTCGCTGCTGCTCGCCGAGCATGTGCGCCACGGCAGCATCAAACTGAGCCGGTTCTGGGCCCGCCGGGCACGCCGCTTGATGCCGGCGTTGCTCGCCATGCTGCTGGCCACCGCGGTCGCCGGCCACTTCCTGCTCGACAGCGATGACCTCAAGCTGCTGCGTGGCGACGGCCTGGCCGCGATCGCGTACGTGGCGAACTGGCGGATGATCTGGCGCGGCACCGGGTATGTCGCCGCGACCGCAACACCGTCGCCGCTGCAGCACACGTGGTCGCTGGGCATCGAGGAACAGTTCTACGTCCTGTGGCCGCTGATCATCGCGGGGTTGCTGGCGTGGCTGGCGGCCCGCCGTACCCGCTGGGTGTTGCTGGCCGTGTGCGGCGTCGGCGCGGTCGCCTCGGCCTTGCTGGCCGTCGCGCTCTACTCCCCCGACTCGATCAGCCGCGACTACTACGGCACCGACACGCGGGCCCAGGCCCTGCTGATCGGAGCGGCATTGGCCGCGATTCTCGCGCCGACGAGCAATCGACCGGCGCCCCGCCATCGCGGCGCATCGAGGCACGTGGTGCTGGGTGCGCTCGCGATCGTCGGCGCCGCGACGACGCTGTGGATGTGGCACTACGCCGGCGACAACGACGCCTGGCTCTACCACGGTGGACTGGCGGCGATCGCGATCGCCACCGCGTTGATCATCGCGCACGCCGTGGTAAGCCCGGACTCGCCGACCGCGTGGCTGCTGGGGCTCGCACCACTCGTCTGGCTGGGTCGCATCTCGTACGGCGTCTATCTGTGGCACTGGCCGATCTTCGAGTTCGTCACGAGCGACCGGACCGGCCTCGACCGGTGGCCGCTGCTGGCCGTACGGCTGACCGCCACGCTCGTGATCTCGATCATCAGCTTCTTCGTCATCGAGCAGCCGATCCGCCGGGGCGCGCTGACTCGCCTCGTGCAGCGGCGACTGCCGCGGCGGGCACCGGTCGGCGTGACCGTTCTGGCCATGGGAGCAACCGCGTTCGCCGTCGTCCTGACCACGATCCCGGCACCGACGCCAGCGCTGTCGGCCGCCCCGGTCATCGTCACGTCGACGAAGCCGCAGCCGTCGGCGTCCAAGGCCGGCGTGTACGTCCCGATGGACCGCACCGACCGGACAAAGGGCACCTCGGGCAGCGAGCCGCGGGTCACGTTCTTCGGCGACTCGGTGTCCTGGGTGATCGGAACGTATCTGCCGAAGCATCCCGGCCTGTGGACGAGCGTACGAGCGATCGAAGGCTGCGGGATCGCGACGCTGCCCGACATCCTCGAACTCGGCACACCCCACACCAACTACCCCGGCTGTACGAATTGGCCGAGTCGGTGGCAGAAGGGCGTCAACAAGGACGATCCCGATGTATCGGTGATCGAGCTCAACCGTTGGGAGCTCATGGATCGCAAGCTCAACGGCACGTACCAACACGTTGGCGAGCCGGCGTACAACGCGTATCTCCTCGGGCAGCTCGACAAGGCAGTCACAATCGCCGGCTCGAAGGGCGCCGCCGTCGTGCTGCTGACCGCGGCGTACACACACCGGGCCGAGAAACCCGACGGCAGCCTCTATCCGGAAGACACCCCGGCCCGCGTCGACGCGTGGAACCAGCTACTGGTCCAGGAGCAGGCGAAGCACCCGCACACGGTGACGATCCTGAACCTGAACAAACTCGTCTGCCCCAACGGCAAGTTCACCTGGACCATCGGCAACCTCCGCATTCGTAGCGATGGACTGCACTACACGCCGGCCGGCGTCCAGCAGATCATCGCGCCGTGGTTGCTGCCGAAGCTCGCCGACATCGCCGACGGCACGTACAAGCCGTAGCCCGCCATACCGGCTGACCGCCCGGGCTGCGCTACGGCTTACAGGCCTTGTCGACCGCGCCGGCATCGGCGACGAACTTGTTGATTTCCGCTTGAGTGAACGCTTGACCCTTGCTGAGCGACGCCGCGTAGGTCGTGAGGTCGGCGGCGAATTGCTTCATCGCCACGGCCGCGGCCGGACGCGCCGTCTTGGCCTGCGCCGCGGTCATCAGGCTCGCCATGGTGCGAAAGTCGGCGACGAGCTTCGTCACGTTGCCGGCCTTGGCGTCGGCCTCCATGGTCGCGGCGGCGGCGGATCCCTCGGCCATTGTGCATCCGGGATCCAAGACCGTTGCCGTTGCCGTCGATGTGGTCTGGGGTTTGGGGGTGCCGTGTACGCCGGAGTGCGTCTCCGCGACGATGACCCCACCCTCGACAGCGAGCCAGATCACTCCGAAAACCAGGCCGGTGGTCGCCATCGCACGGCCGCGACCGGCGGTCTTCGCCCGAGCCCGACCGATGAAGCCGAGAACGATGGCGAGCACCGAGCCGCCGACGATACCGAAGACGAGTGCGGCCACGGCGGCGCCGTTGGGGCGAGGCTTGCCATCGGCGTAACCGGGGGCACGCACCGACGACGCCGGCGGCGCGGATGGCGGCGCGGCATCGTCGAAGAACGTAGACGGCTGGTACGGCCGGCTCAGACGCTCCTGCCCGCCGGTCGTTGTCGTGCGGTGCTCCGGGTACGGCGGCGCGGACCGCTGATCCATCGGCGGCGCGGACCGCTGCATCGGCGGCGCGGACCGTTGGACCATCGATGGGACCGGCCGTTGCTGAAGCGGTGGCGCCGAGTGATGCTGCAGCGGCGGGACCGATCGCTGCGCGTATGGCGGCGCCGAGCCCGGGCTCACCGACCCCGGGCTCATCGACGGCACAGAGCGCTGAGCGCTTTGTCCGGGCGTCCGGCGCGGAAGTGGTGGTGTGGACGTGGGCCGTCCTGGCACGTCCGTACGGTGGGGAGCGGAGCCGTATCGAGGCGGTGCGGTGGGCCGCCCCGCCATGGGCGGCGCGGACCGCTGGGCGTAGGGCGGTGCCGATGCGTGGCGTGGTCCGGCGGGCGGCGCCGACTGCTGCGCATACGGTGGCGTCGAGTGCTGCGCGTAGGGCGGTGCCGATGCGTGCTGTGGCCCGGCCGGCGGTGCCGACTGCTGCCGGCCGGGCGGCCCGGACGCCGGCGACGACGACCGCTGGGCGTACGGCGGTGCCGATGCGTGCCGTGGTCCGCCGGGCGGGGCCGATCGAGGGGCCGGAGTACCCCAACGCGTCCCCGGCGGCGTTGTGCCCTGGCCCGCACGGCCCGGGTCGGTGTGGTGCGGATGGGCGGTATAGGGGCGGGCACCGGCGGTCGTCGACATCGATCCGCTGCCGGCATCCCAGCCCCGGTCGGTCTCGTTTGTCGAGCGAGCCGACCTCGAACGGGCGATCACCGGTCGGATCTCGCCGGATATCTGGCTGTCCGGGACGCGTCCGAGCGGCGCGGCCGGGAACGCGGACCATGTGTTGGTTTCACCGGGTAACGATTGACGCGGTGAAGATTGCCCGGATGCTGATTGACCTTGACCGGGTGCCGGCCAGCGCGGCTCCGCCCATTGCTGCGGGGGCCACAGCCGTTCGGCGAACGAACGAGCGGCTGCCGGTGATCCGGTGCGCGACTCGTCGACACTGTGGCGCCCGGTTGACTCGGAGTCCGCTAAACCCACATTGTCGCGAGTGGCCTGTCGCCGAGCGGAGTCATACCAATACGCTTCGTTACCATCTCCAGCCCACGACATCTCGCGTGCACCCTGCTGGTACGGGGAATCCTCCGTACGGATGCGGTCGCCATGGTCGTGCCACGGATACGACACGTGTCCCTCTCGGCCGGGAAGACTTGATCGGTCACTCTAGCGTTCCGGACGGCCGACCGCATCCTATCCGTACGGCCGATTTCAAGCCGGACATGAGCGCGTTCGTCACCGGGCGTCCGTTGTGGACGGTCAGAAGCCTCCGCATGCCGTGTGCAAGACGTCGTTGTCCGACTTCTGCTTGGCGAGTGTGGCCGCGTCCGGCTGCGCCTGCTGATCGAGATACTGCTGCAGAAGTTCCACGTCAGAGAGCTCGGTCAGTGCGGCCGTGCGGACTTCGGCATGCCGCGCCACCATGGCGACACGCATGAGCGCGGCCGAATAGGCCTGCAGATCGGAGAGGTACTGCGCGGGCACATTTTGGTCGGCGGCCAGCTTCGATGCCGGATAGTCCTGGTCGAATCGCGCCAACACCTGACATCCCGCGTTATTCGCCTTGATGACGTGGGGCACGACGAATACAGCGGCAACACCACCGCCGGCCCACAGACCCGACAGGACGAGTCCGACGATCGACATGGCCATGCCGACCTTCACCTTCGCCGCACGGATGATGCCCAGCACGCTGAACACGATGCCGAACGGCGGCAGCGGCAGGATCCCGAGCACGAGGCCGGCGACCGCGATGCTGTTCTTCTGCTTCGCCTCCGCCCCGGTCGGATAGGGCGGTGCGGACGCTGGCGGGCTCACCGTCAGCACCTGTGTCGAGGCCTGTCCCACGCCGCCGACCTCGCCGGGCCGGTCGTCAAAGGAGCTTGTCAACGTCGTCTCCCTGGATCGTGCGACGCGCCGTCACCACCGAACGGTGAATAGGCGCGAGGCGACAGTCACCCCGACGTGCAGCGATCGCCGCGAAGCGACACGGTCACCACAACGCAGCAACGGGATCCGATGGTAGGCGAGGGCAGAGACCAAGTCGACACGCACACAGCCGGCATCCGCGACCGAACGTGCCAAGCCTCGGGACGTTTCGCCACCTAGGCCCCATACACGGACCAAAGGCAAAGGGACCGTTGACGGCCCCGCAGTGCGTGCCGGCGCGGAAATCACCTGTTAGAGGTGGCTCGTGTCGTTGACCGTACGCACCGAGACCCCTCCGTCCGACCACGAGTCGACGATCGACAACCCGGCCGGGTCCAGATGCAGGCGATACAGGAACGCATCGCCCGCGGCGAGCGCGTCGCGCAACAAAACCTTGATCGGGGTCACATGGGAGACCACCACGATCGTTTGAGACGGGTACGCCGCCCGCAGACCGGCGGCAACCCGGCGCACCCGGGTCGCCACCGCTCGAAACGACTCGCCGTTCGGTGGTGCGACCGCCGGTGAGTCGAGCCATCGCTTCATCTGATCGGGCCAGCCCTCGGCCACCTCGGCGAAGGTGCGTCCCTCCCAGGCGCCGAAGTCGCATTCGATCAGGTCGGGCTCGATCCGGATCGGTCGGTCGCCGCCGAATCGGGCGTTGATGGCGTCGGCTGTGGCCGTGCACCGTACCAGTGGTGACGTGATGATCGCGGCCAGCGCCGGCCGGTCGGACCCGGTGCCGGGCGGCGCCGAGCCATCCGCTGACCCGCCGCGAACGAGCCGGTCGACGCGGTCGGCGACGGCGGCCGCCTCGGCCAGCCCCGCATCCGACAGCGGCACGTCGCCGCGTCCCGAGTAACGGCCCTCGGCCGTGTACGCCGTGCGTCCGTGCCGCACAAGGATCATCCGGGTGGGCGTGCCTTCGGGCAGCGTCCACGATCGGGTCGCTCGCTCGGCCGGCGCGCCACGGTCACTCACGACGCCGGCCGCTTCGTCCATGGCCCGGTTCGCGAGCGCGTCCGCGTGCTTGTTCCGTTCCCGGGGCACCCACTCGAACCGTACGGCTTCAAACCCGGACACCAGCGCGGCCGCCTTCGCCGCCAGTGGCCGGAGCCCGGCGTGCCGGATCTGCCACCGACCGGACATCTGCTCGACCACGAGCTTCGAATCCATTCGTACGGTCACATCGCGGGCGCCCAACTCGACCGCGGCGGCGAGGCCCTCGATGAGACCCGTGTATTCGGCCACGTTGTTGGTAGTGACGCCGAGCGATCCGCTGCGCTCGGCGAGCACCGACTCGGTGGCCGCGTCCCGGACGACCGCGCCGAAGCCGGCCGGCCCAGGGTTGCCGCGGGCACCGCCGTCCGCCTCGACAATGACGCTGGACGTGCCCGCCTCACCCCCGCCACTCACCGTGGCGGCGGGCCGATCCGGCGGTCCGACCGCGCCAGCCGATGACGTCACAGACCGGACTCCTCTGTTCGCACCATGATCCGGCGGCACTCGTCGCAGCGGACGACTTCGTCGGGTGCGGCCGCCTTGACCCGCGCCCGCTCACCACCGGACAGTTCGATGCGGCACCCCCCGCACCGGCCGGAGCGCAGCAATGCCGCGCCGAGACCGCCGGACGACGCCCGGATCTTGTCGTAGAGCGCGACGAGATCGGCCGGCAGATCGTCGGCGAGCGGCCGACGGGAGCTGGTCTTCCATTCCTCGTCTTTGGCGATCTCGGCGAGCGCGTCATCGCGCTCGGCCTCCAGGGTGCTGCGCCGCTGCCGCGCGTCCTCGAGCTTGGCCAGGGTCGCGTCGACCGCGGCCTGAGCCTCCTCGCGCTGCTCCATGAACTCGAGCTCGCTGTCTTCGAGCTCCGACTGCCGCCGAGCGAGCGACGCGATCTCATGTTGCAACGCTTCCAGCTCGCGGGCCGGGCCGGAGCCTCCCGTCAGCCGGGCCTGATCTTTGCTCGCCCGCGCTCGCACCTGCTCGGTGTCGCGCTCCAAGCGCGCGATATCGCGATCGATGTCGTCGACCGCCACCTGCGCCCGCACGCGCTCGTCGTCGAGCCCGGCGATCTCGCGGGCGACGGAGTTCAGGGCGGAGTTCTGCGGCAGCGTCGAGCGGCGATGCGCAAGTTGCTGGAGCGCGGTGTCGATGGCCTGCAGGTCGAGCAGGCGGCGTTGATCTGCGGGTGCGGCCTTCACAGGCGCTGCTCCTTGGCGGTGAGGGCGGATGGAACATGACTGGTCCACGGATCGGTGGCCAGGTCGGACACGGTGACGGCGAGGCCGGTGCGATCGCGTACGGCGCCGGCGACGTCGTCGAGCCACGGTCTCTCGGTGGCCCAATGCGGGGCGTCGATCAACGCTGGGCCGCCACCGGCTAGGTGTTCGCTTGCCGGGTGGTGGCGCAGGTCAGCGGTGACGTACGCGTCGACACCGCAGCGCACCGCGTCGTCAAGGTAAGTATCCCCGGCGCCGCCGCAGACGGCCACCGTGACAACGGGCCGGTCCGGGTCGCCGGCGGCGCGGATGCCGACGGCCGTCGCGGGCAGCGACGTGGCCACCGTCTCGGTGAACTCCGCGAACGTCATCGGCGCGGCCAACCGACCGATCCGGCCGGCGCCGCGGCCGACTCCGCCGGCGCGGGCTCCCGCCGCCGGGACTTCTCCGGCCGATGTCCCGGCCGAGACGTCGGACGCCGCTGGCCGCAACGGTCGCAGATCACCGAGTCCGAGCCGCCGGGCGAGCGAGTCGGACACACCGGGGTTGGCGTGGTCGGCATTGGTGTGCACGACGAACAATGCGATGTCGTTCTTGATCAGATCGCGCACGATCCGGCCCTTGTACGTCGTCGCCGCGACGCTCGAAACTCCACGAAGCAGCAGCGGATGGTGCGCCACGATCATGCCCGAACCGTTCGCGATCGCTTCGGCGACCGTCTCGGCAACGCAATCGATCACGAAATGAACGCGGCGGACCGACGCACCCGGGTCGCCGACGACGAGACCGACGCGATCCCAGTCCGCCGCCCACGCCGGCGGGTAGCACCCGTCGAGAAACGACACGACGTCGCCGACGACGGCTGCGCCGATCGTGTCGACGCGGTCCGGCGCCATGGCGCTATCCCTCGACGCCCTGGTCGGGATTGCTCACGTCGCGACGTTACCAGTCGGGTGAGCCGGAGTTGATCGACGTACCGCGGCTGGCCGGGCGGCGTACCCACGCATTTCGTCGGGTTGGGCCGGTGCCAACCGCGCCTCCCGGCTGCCGCGAGCGGCAGCCGCTACGCATCGCGGAGATCGACCGGCGGATCACGCCGCCGGCGGCGGACCCAGCGCGTCCAGGGCCACATGCCATGGAAACTCGTGTGCGATGGCCTCACCGACGCCCGGCGGGTGGAACTTGATCACCCCGTCGTCATAGAGCACCCGAACACCCCAGCGGCGAAGCTTCGCGATGCTCTCCGCGAAGGCGGGATGGTTGGCCATCGCCGCGTTCGTGTATGGCACGGCGACGATCGGCAGGCCCTTGCCGAGCCCCTCGATCAGCAGGCCTAGCGGAAGCGTGTCGGCGATACCCAACGCCCACTTGTTGATCGTGTTGACGGTCGCCGGCGCGACGATCATCGCGTCCGCATCCGGCAGCACATCGACGTCGCCGGGATTCTTGTATGCGCTACGTACCGGATGTCCGGTGAGCGCGGCCAGCGCCGGCGTGTCGACGAATTTTCGCCCGTCCGGGGTCACGACGGCGCAGACGTCCCAGCCGGCCGCTTGGGCCAGCCCGACGAGCCGGTCGAGGTGTCGTGTCGGTGGTGAGCCGCATGCGAGGACGTAGAGGACGGGCCGACTGGTCACACCCCGACACCCATGTGTTCGGCCAGCTCGGCGACGGCCGGCGCCGGCGTCCCCCGCGTGCGGCGGAGCACGTCGCTCATCACCTCATGGGCGATCGGCCGGCAGCGGATCTCGGACGGCGCGAGCCGGTCGCCTTCGAGGAGCATCTCGCTGGCCCGGTCGATGTCGCCGATCTGCGTCAGGCCACGTGCGATGTCGATGAAGTGGTGGGCCCGGCGCTCCGGCAACATCGCGGTGAACCCGTCCGGATCGAGCGACTCGTGGATGTCCACCGCGACGCGGCCTTCGCCCAGCTCGACGGCGGCCGCCGCCCGGTGCAGCTGCACGTTCGTCGGACCGAACGATGTCCAGTAGTGGTTGGCGTCCACGCCGACCGAGCGGGCCGCGTCCTCGGCGCCACCCATCAGGTCCCGTACGGTCGACGAGTCGCCGATCCGCGCGGCCGCCATCCCGCCCTGCAGAAGCAGCATGCCGTAGACCGACAGGCGTTCGGGAGTGGTCGTTTCGCCGTCCGCTCCGGGCGCGAGTCGGTTGGCGATGTTGACGTTGACTTCGAGTGCCGGGCGGGCCCGGCCGAGCGCGAGCAGCGCGGACGCGACGCGATAGGTCGCGCATCCCGCGAGCAGCTGATCGCCGGCGCGCTGCGAGACCGCGATCGACCGGTCGGCCGCGAGCCAGGACAGTTCGTGCTCGCCGAGCTTGCGCAGCATCGATGACGCGAGTTGGTAGACCTGACCGAGCAGTTGCGCCGCGTCGCGGGTGTGTTCGGTGCCGGCGTACGCCGTGTCGGCCGCCTGTGCCTCGCGGATCAGTTTGGGGAGAATGCGCGCGAGAACCCCGTACTTCGCGTGCTGGAACGTGTTCCACGCGTGTCCGACGGCCAGCCGCATCTGGTCCATCGCCGGTGGCTCGGGCGGCGCGTAGAAGAACGCGCTGATCTGGTCGTACCGCTCGAGCGCGGCCCGGATGTCCTCGACCTCGACCTGGTCGATGCAGTTGACCGACCCTTCGCGGCGCTCGGGATCCTTGCCCATCAACAACGCGACGTCGAGTTGCAGGACATCGGCGATCTCGTACACCACGGAGAACTTGTCCAGCCGACGTACGCCGCGTTCGACCTTGTCCACCCAGCTCTTCGACTTGCCCAGACGGTCGGCGAAGACTTGCTGCGACATTTTGCGACGTCCCCGCCAATACGCGACTCGACGCCCGATCGGCAGCTCGTCCATGTCGGCCCCTTCCGTCGTGCTCGGGCGCGTGTTGCGGCCCGACGCACATTGCCGGTGTCGCGGTGTTGCCGGTGTCGCGGTGTTGCCGGTGTCGCGTTACGGGCGTTCCGTGTCCCGGTCGCCCCATTGTCCACAGTCGTCGCACTCGATGTGCGCCCGCCTTGCGGTTGATGCTCGTACGTTTGGGTGCAACTTGCAATCGTCGCTCTGCCCGGCTCAACGACCACCACTTCGGACAGGTGACGTGAAATCGGCTCTCAATTTGGTCGATCTGGGCCGCGCGCTGATGAATGCACTGTCCGAAGTGGCATGGACGCGGCCGATGCCGTGGCGATCGCGCCTGCGCCGACGTGGGGGGACGCCGTGAGAATGCGGCAGCGGGTGTTCACCGATGGTTGTCCCGCGCGCTCCCGACTGCGGCGGATGTCGCTGCGTCATTCGGCGCTTCGCTACGCGACCCACAACTGGGGCGTGCTTCCCGGCGCCTGCCTGATCGGCACGCGCTTCACCTGCGGCCTCGGCTGCCGGACGGTCGCCGTACACCCAGCGCTGGAGCCGTGGAGCGACCACGTGACAACCGATCCCGACGAAGTCTCCGAGGTCTGGGCGCGGCGGCCGTACACAGTTCTCCTCGCGACCGGTGAGGCATTCGACGTTCTGGACGTGCCGGCATACATCGGCGTTCCCGCCGCTCGCGCGGTCCGCGGGCCGGTCGCGGTCACGCCGCTGGGCCGATACATGTTCCTGGTACGGCCGGGTGCCGAACTGCGCAGCGAACTGGCCCAGCAGCACTCCGTCGTACTACACGGCAAACACTCGTGGATCCCGGCGCCACCGACCCGGACACCGCACGGCCACGTACGCTGGACGGTCACTCCACAGCAGACCGAGTGGGCGGTGCCGGACTCGACGCGAGTCCAGGACGCGCTCGTAGCGACGATCCCGGGCCTCGCCTATCGAGAGGCGCGTCGAGCCGCGTAAACGCCTCGTCGCCCGGCTTTGTCGCGGCGGCGTGTGCGTGGCGGTGCGGTCGCGCCCGCGCCACTGGATCGCGCCGTGCCAGTGGGCCGGGCCGCCGTTCGGCAACTGTCCGTGATCTGACTCGCGATCTGGCACGACCGGAGGCCGGTATTCCCAGCTCATCGACGGTACGTCTCGATGCCGTTACGGAGCGTCGTCACTTTACGTGATCGCCCTCGCCCGGCGGCCACGGAGACCGTCCGAAATGGAAGATCTCCCGGAGCCGGTCGACATCGACCGCCGGCTGTCGTAGCTCGACCAGGTCGTACGCCTCGTCCACCAGATCGGCGAGCGCGTTCGCGGCGGCGGCCGGCGGCATCGTGTCGACCGCGGCGAGACGCTCGGCCAGGTCGACCGGCGCGACCGGAAGGCCATCGAGCGTCCGGGTCGGCCACTTGCCACCGGGCCAGAAGCGACCGCTGAGCGCGCACGAAATGTGGGACACGGCTCCGGCGACACCGGCGAAGTGTGTTCGGAGGCCGTGCGGGTTGCCCCGCTCGACGTACATCTGCCAGCGCCAGAAGTTGTCGATCTGGCCGTGCCGGCGGATCACCGCGGCGGCGAGGTCGGGTGGATACGACCGCACGCGATCACGCCAGGCCGACAGGTCGCCGCACATGAGCCGACCCGACGCGTACGCCGAGGCGACCGTGAGCAGGTAGATGTCCGGTTCCGCGTCGACGAGCAGGCGGTCTAGCGCGGCCGTTGCGTCGGCGGCGGTGGCGTGCCCGACCTCGACGAGCAACCCGAGGCCGGGCTCACCCAGCCAGAAGTCGTCGGCCGAGCCGAACTCGGCCGGGTTGTGGGCGAACAGCCGCACGGCGCTCGCGCCGACTGCGTCCGCCACGCGGCCGCGCTGTCCGTCGTCAGGCGACGTCGACCAAACGGTCAACAGCTCGAGATCCGACCAGCGATCAGCGTCGCCGCGGCCGGTCGACCCGGCACAGAGCACGCCGAGAACGGCCGGATCGGCCGCATACTCGTCGGCGAGCCGCCGAGCAACGTCAAGACGGGCAGCCACCGATCCGCTCGGGCGCCCGGCACCGCGCCGCGGATCGCCCGATGACACGAGCCAACGACCTGCCACGCGCCGAACCTACGGCGGCGGTGTGACAGCCGGCCCGGTCGCCTCGCCGAGAAGAGGTCGGCTAGCGCATCTGCGCGCGGGCCGCCGCCTTCGCGCGCCGCCGCCGCATCAGCCGCGGAATGACGAGACCGAGGAGCACACCGACGGCGAACGTCACCAGCAGCACGACCCACATCGGCGCGGTGACCGTGGGGACCCATAGTCTGACCTTGACGTCCTGGGTGTTGGCGAAGATGAACCACAGGGCCGCGGCGAGGATTACGAGCGCGACGATCACCTTTGCCGGCACGCGGGCGCCGCGCCTCGGCCGCGTCTGCGGCTCGACGGCGCCGGTCGTACCGGTGGGCGGCAGGCCGGTCGACGTCCCGAACGCTTGTCCGGCGGGCGGATCCGACGGTCGCGGTGGTGGCGTGTTACTGACCATGTTTCTACGCTACGCCGCACCGTCCACCGATCGATAGCCTTTGAGCGCTTTGTCGGATTCATCGGCATCGGTTTTGGCCGACGGTGGATCAAGCCGGCGTCCATGATCCACCGTGCTGGACGATTACGGCCGCTGCGACGACACGAATCGTCCAGCGCAGTGGATCATGGGTCGTCTGCGCGATAAAACGGCCGTCTGCGTGACCATGCGGTCGTCCGCGTGACCAGGCGGCCGTCCGCGCAGGTAACGGCGGGCCCAGCCCGCGCAGTCCGGGCCCGCCGTCCCCCAACGCATCCGTTACGGGATGCGGCTTCTTTCCTGCCCGCTACCCTTCACCCGACCGTGTAGGCGTATGGCAGGTCGATCAGTTCGTCGCCGGAGCCGGTGAGGAACCCGAACGTGTCGACGTAAAGGTGTCCGCTCACGAGGGAGTGCGGCGTGCCGGTCGGCGTGATGGTGACCGTGATCGTCGTGGACTGGCCCGGGAACAACGTGATCGGACCGGTGCCGGTCGGGGTCGCCGCGTCCTCGGTCGACATGGCAGCGGCCTTGGACGTCGCGACGCGCGTACCCTCGCTGATCTTGGTTGCGGCGGCCCGGCCCTGGCGCAGCAGGCTGGCCACGGCGCTGTTGGCGCCGGGGTCGACCCCCGCGGCCCAGATATCGCCCGTCGTCGAGCTGACCGCCGGGTCGAACAGTTGGCCCCGGGCGCTGGCCGAGATGGTGAACGTGCCATGCGGCGCCGGGCCGTCGAACGGGCCGGTCTGGCCGATGTCGGAGGCCCACAATCCCGGCGACACCTGTGGCGCATCGACGTTCACCATCGCCGAGTTGTCGACGTTCGCCGCATACACGTCCGGGTTGCCCGACGTGTAGAACAGGTCGAGGTTGACGCCGGTCGTGGCGACCGCGGCCACGTTGAAGTGCGTCACGTCCGGCGGCACCTGCCACCGAGGCGCGATCCCCGGCGCCACTGGCAGGTCGATCGGCTGTGGCGTGCCGGACAACTCCGCCAGCGGTATGTCGCCGGTGGTGTTCAACCGGCCGTCGGCGAAGTACGTCAACGGCACCAGACCGGTGTTCGTGACCTTGACCGGAACGTTGACCGCCTGGCCGGCCGTGAGCACGGTCGACGCGCTGTTCGGCAGCTTCGCGCTCACCTTGACCGTGTTGAACCCGAGCGTCGCGTGGAAGCCCTGGCTCGTCTCGAGCCCGGTGACCGGGTCGATCACCAGCAGCGAAAGGATCCATCGACCGGCGGCTGGCGACCGCTTGTAGAGCTGGAGCCCGTTGCTCTGCTGCGGATTGCCCGCGTTGTCGAAGTTGACGTTCGACTGGTAGGACGCGACCTGGCCGTTCGGGTCGGTCAGAAGGGCCTCGATGATGTCTCCGGCGTCGCTGTCGAGGGTGAGCCCGACCGTCATGTCCTTCTTACCGGCCGGCACGTCCAGGTAGTACACATTGGACTGGGCCGGACCGAAAATCGGGATATTACGGCCGTTCCCGCCCGTGACGACACCGGTGAACGTGTTGCTCGGCTTGTTCGTCGGCACCAGCGTGCGCAGCGTCAACGGCACCGAGAGGACGGCACCACGGGTGGGCGTCACCTGTACGGCGGCGGACACGTCGCCCACCGCCTTGGCGAGCTTGGTCGACACCGTGACCGTCCGGCTGCCGTGGGCCGGAATGCTGACCGACGACGGCGACACCGAGCCGGACGTGGCGAACCTCTGGGTCGTGAAGCTGAAGTGCACCGGACCGTTGAAGCCGGACGTCGGCGCCATCACGAAGTACGCCGACCACGTGCCGGCCATCGGCAAGTTCACATCGACGTGGCCGAAGTTCCCGTTGCCCTGCGGCGACGAGTACTGCTGGAAACGCCCGGTCGGGTCGATCAGATTGACCCGGATCGGCGAGACCGGCGTCGGCGCCGCGAACGACACGTCCAATCGATCGGCGCCCTTCGGCACCGTGAATGTCTTGCGTACGAACGCCCGGGCGAGACCGGTGAAGTCGAAGAACGTCGGCGCCGTGGCGGCGTCGAAGCTGACCGAACCGGACTGCCGGGACAGGAAAGCGCCGAGTTTGCGAGTCGCGAGATTGACGGTCTGGGCCCTCGACGACGTGTTCGTGAGCTTGAGCGACTCCGTCGCCGTCGACCCGCCGTTGCCGATGCCGGTGAGCTGCGTCGGCCCGGCGATGATCGCGTCGGCGACGCTTGCCGGTTGGCCGTTGCCGTCCGACCAGCTGCGGGCCGCCTGTACCGCGGCGAGCGAATTCAGCTCGCCCGCGCCCTGCTCGTACGCGGGTGCGCCGAGGTCGGTCGCCGTACTCGTCAGGAACTGCTTGACGAGTGCGGGACTCGGGCGGACGCCGTGGTGCGTGTTCTCGTACGCCTCGATCACAAGCGCGGCCGCCCCGGCCACGAGCGGCGACGACTGGCTCGTGCCGCCGAAGTCCTCGATCGGTGACGGCGCTCCCTTGAAGTCGGCACACTCCGCGTACTGATCCAGATCTGGTGTACACAGGGCCCAGCCGGAGTCGCCCGGCGCGGCCAGATCCGGGACGCGCGCGGCCTGCGACGTGCCGCCGCCGGACAGCGACGCGATGTTGTCGTTCGCCCAGGTGCCATTGTCGAAGTTCGCACCCTCGAACCCGGTCTGCTGGTAGAGCCGGAGATTCGTGGTCCCGGCGACACTGATCACGTTCGGATCGGTGCCCGGCGACTGGAACGTACCGGCGGTGCCGGCATCACCCGTACCGGAGACGACCGTGACGCCCGCGGCGACCGCCGCGTCGTCGGCGAGCGAGACCGGGTCCAGGCCGAAGTCCGGGAACGGGTTGGCGCCGAACGACTCGTTCAGCACGTCGACCTGGTCGACGTTCACCGCGTAGTCGATCGCCTCGATGAACCGGGACGTCGGAGCGGTCGGGGCCGCGCCGAACACCTTCAGTCCGACGAGGCTCGCTCCGGGCGCGACACCGCGGACGGTGATGGTGCACCCGGTCGGCAACTGGTGCTGCGGCACGACGAAGTTCGCGAGGTCGTAGGGGTGTAGACCCTGTGCGGCGATCGAGCTGGCGTCGCCGAAGGCCTCGCCACCTAGCGTCGGTGCGGCCAGACCGTCGCCCGAGAAGTCCTGATAGTCGACGAAGACGTGGCTGCCGTCGGGCCGGATGAAGTCCGGGTTGTCGATGTCGATGCCGTCGGCGATCCACGCGACCTTGACGCCGGAGCCGTCCACGATGTTCTGCGCCTGCGGCGTGTTCTTGTTCAGGAACGCCGTATGCGTCGTCTGCAAGGCCTCCGGCTCCAGCAGTGGCTTGGTCGGGTCGGACGGGCAGATCGTCGACGTGTCGGTCGTCGCCGTCGCTGCGCCGGCGGCCGGACTGGTCGTGGCCATCGATGGTCGGCTGATCGGTCGGTCCGGCAGCACGGCCGCGACCTGGGGGTTCGCCGCGATCGAGTTGACCTGAGCCGCTGTCATGCTCGCGGCGAAGCCGTTGACAAGTGAGAAGCCGCGGACGTTGCGCGCACCCATCTTGCTCGCGCTGGCGAGTAGCGGCGCCTGGTCGCGCTGCGTCGCTTGGACCCGGGCCGATCGCATGCCCTTGCTGATAGCCAGGTTCGTGTGCTGGTCACGCAGCACCACAATGAAGTTGTGCTGGGGCTGGCTGGCGCTCGCCGTACCGGGGGCCGCGGTTGCGGACGTCCAGGCGATCGACGAAGCGGCCAAGCCGACGGCAACAGCGGATGCGAGTAGCAGCCGTCTGCGGACTCGGGGCATGGATCACACTCCTACGCGGGTTTGATGTTCGCCCCTGAGCGTCCTGGCCAGCGCCCCGACTGGAAAACCCATCTACTCCCTTGTATGCACCCTCGCCGCCGATCGGGCGCCGAGGGATGACCCTTGCTGCCCCCCTCGCTCGGCTGGTCCCGGCGGCTGCCGCCGGCCACGATGTCCGCGCCGGATCGGCCGCGTGCGCGCGTTGAGCAGGACTTTCGCAATTCATGGGTACGCCGAACCGACACGCACCGGCCGGACCGCTCCGGTCGGTGCGCAACACCGGGCCGCCCGTTCGCGGCGCCTAGCGGGCGTCGACCGAGCGGGTCAACGCGGCAACACCCTCATCGGCGATGTCGAGCACGACGGTGTGGTAGCTCTCGATGCACGACATCACCGACTCGCGCAATTCAAGGCGCCAGTCGTCGCCACCGTAGAACGTCTCCTCGAGCCGGTCCCGCTCGACGAGGCTCGGGAATGCGCGCATCAGATAGGCCTCTTCCCACGGCTCCTCATCGACGAGCGGCGCGCCGAAATCGACCACCTGGATGCCGTACGTCGCCAGCAGCGGTATCGACCGCCGCCGCATCACGTTGAGGAAGTCGTCACGCCGACCTGGCACGCACCGATAGGTACGGATCTCAAGAATCACGGTCTCCACTGTGCTTTCCGCGTATGACGATTTCGCATCGACCGCGACCGGTTCGGCATCGACCACCGTCGGCCGACCCGGCGGCCGGAGCACAATGATGGAATGTGGCGCCGTTACGCCGTTGCGAGCTGGCTCGGAATCGCCCTGCTCGCGGGCTGCGCCGCCGACCGCATCGAGATAGCCGACGGCGCCGCTCGGACATCGGGCCACGGACCGGCGCTGACGCCGGCCACCGAATCGGTGCCATCGCTGACGCCGGACACCGCCGCACTGCTGGCCCTGGCTGACGACAACGGCCAGCCGCTGACCGACGAGGTACGGCTGCGTGGCGGATCGATCGTCATCGGGCCGCCCACAGATGCCCTCCGATTACGTGTCACGGCGGCCCAGGCCCGCCGAACGGTCCTCGCCGAGCCCGGCGCGTCGGATCCGGCCTCCCTGATTTGCCGGAGCGGGACGTTGATCTATTTCGACCACGGCGCCCCCGATGCCGGCAGCACGTCGGCCAACAGCACCAGTGACCGCAGCGGAGTCGAGGTCTGGATGTGCGTCTGGGTGAATGCAATCGTGGGGCCGTCGGCGACGCCGAGGCAACACGAAAACATCGTCGCCTTTGTCGACGCCACCACCGGCGATGCCTTGCTCGCGATCGCGGACACGACGTGAGGCGGCGGCAATCGGTGGCGCTCGCCGTGACGGCGGCGGTGGTCACCACGGCCGCGTGCTCGGCTGACCGCGTACCGGTCCCGACCGATCCGACCGCACAGCGCACGATCGCGCCGTACGGACGCGCTCCGGTACCGAGTCCGGCTCGTACGGCCCGCCCGGACACGGCCGCGCTCCGTGCCGTCGATCAGGCCGACGGCACGCCCCTGACCAGCGATGTGCTCCTGGAAAACAACACGATCGTCGTCGAACCAGTGGCGTCGGGCGCCCTCGCCGGCGCGACGGTGAATCTGGCGACGGCTCGCGCCACCACCCGACTAGACGCCAATACGCCCCGGTCCGCACCGTTGACCTGCCGTCTCGGCGTGCTCTCGGAAACGATCGACGGCGAGACCCGCGTCGACCATCTGCCGGTCTGGATGTGCTTTCAGATCGGCGTACTGATGTCCACGTCGTTCAATGGACCGGCGGCGCCCATGAACACGGTGACCTTCGTCGATGCCACGACCGGCGAATGGTTGTTCACGAACGAGGACCCGGCGTAAATACTGCGCACCGGACGGACCCGCGCCGTCGTGCGCCGGAGAGGAGACGTACCGGCTTATGGCTTCGCGCAAGCGCGACCAGCACGAACCTTCCGCCGAGGAGCAAGCCCTCGCCGCGGTGAATGAGCAGTTGGACAAGGCCATCGCGACCTACGCGGAGCTGACCGGCATCGGCCTCGCCGACGCCGACAATGTCGCTGCGTTCATCAAGGTGTACGGCCGGCACGAGCCCGAGGAGATCGTCGCGCTGCTGGCGATCGCCGTACAGCGACTGGCCCGGCGCAAGCAGAAGTGGGCGTTCAAGCTCTAGCAGCGCGGCCGGAGGCGGTCCGCGGCGCTTACCTCTGGCCGTTCGCGCCTTGACGTGCTCCGCCCGTCGTCGACGGTTGACCACGATGGCCGATGGTCGAACAAGCCCTCCGACGGAGTAGCTTTCGTCTGGGGCGGGACCGTCGAATGCGCCGCTGGATATGTGCCTCACGTCTGGTTCGGTCGCGAACGGAGGGAGCCACTGTGGCGACGATGACGGACGTGGCTCGCATGGCTGGCGTGTCGGTCAGCACGGTGTCCTACGCGATGACCGGGGCCCGGCCCATCACCGCGCAGACCCGGCAGCGGGTCGAGCATGCGATGGAACAATTGGGATACACGCCCAACGCGCTCGCGCGCGGACTCAAGAGCCGGCGGAGCCATATCGTTGCCGTGCTGTTTCCGACCGGTCGGCGTGGCATCGACACCAGCGGCATGGCCTACATCCTCGGCGCCAGCGACTTCGCGCAGGAACACGGCTATCACGTACTGCTGTGGACGGCCAACGCCGGTGCTCTCGACGAGTTGCGCCTCCTTGCCCGGCAGGGCCTGATCGACGGTGCGCTGTTGATGGAGGTGCGCCTCGCGGACGAACGCACGGACGTGCTCGCGCAGGCCGGGGTGGAATTCGGGATGATCGGCCACAACGGCGGCGACGTCGCATCCGATTTCGTCGATGCGGACTTCGACCAATGCGGCCGCGTCGCGGTGACCTATCTTGCCGAACTGGGTCATCGGCACGTCGCGTTCGTCAATCAGTCGCGCTCGTTCGTGGCCGCCGGACTGGGGTCGTCGGTGCGGGCCCGCGACGCGGTCGTACGGGCCGCGAAGGATGCCGGGATCCGGTTGACGGTCCACAACTGCGCATCGTCGGCGGCCGCCGGGCAACGACTGTTGCGCGATCTGGTGCGTCGCGAAAGCGACCTCACGGCGATGATCGCGCTCAATGAGCAGGCGGTGCCCGGCGTGATGACGGCCGCCCACCAGCACGGCTGGCGGGTGCCGCAGGACTTCTCCCTCGTGTCGCTGGCCATGACGCCGCAGGCTGCGTTGATGACCACGCCGGCCACGACGACGGTCAGCCCGGACGCGAACGGCATGGGCCGGGCGGCCATGGCCGCGTTGATCCATCGTTTGGACGGTGGCACCGGACCGGCGATGCAGACACTCTTCCCGGGACAGCTCATCGTCCGCGGCACATCCGCTCGGCCGCGGGCAGCCTGACCGGGCCTCGACGTCCGCCAACGGTGAGTCGACCTAGCATCGTCGACGGCATCCGCGCGGCAAAAATCCTCCGAACACGACAGGAAGGGGCCCCGGTGGGACGCGATTCGAGTGACGTACCGGCAGCGGTCTCGGCGACAGGATCGTCGGCGGCAGATTCGTCGGCGAGCAAGGCGTGGTGGCGCAACGCGGTGGTGTATCAGATCTATCCGCGGAGCTTCGCCGATGCCAACGGCGACGGAATCGGCGACCTGAACGGCGTACGGTCGAAGCTCGGATACCTGGCCGCGCTGGGGGTCGACGCGATCTGGCTCTCGCCGTTCTACCCGTCCCCCCAGGCCGACTTCGGCTACGACGTCGCCGACTACCGTGACGTCGACCCCGTCTACGGCACGCTGGACGACGCGCACGCGCTCATTCGCGAGGCTCACGACCACAACCTCCGCGTGATCGTCGACCTGGTGCCCAACCACACCTCCGATCAGCACCCATGGTTCCAGGCCGCGTTGGCCGCCGAGCCGGGCAGCCCGGAGCGGGAGCGATTCCTGTTCCGCGACGGTCGCGGCCCGGACGGCGCCCAGCCACCGAACAACTGGCAGTCGAGCTTCGGCGGCCCGGCCTGGACAAGGGTCAGCGACGGGCAGTGGTATCTCCACCTGTTCGCGCCGGAACAGGCCGATCTGAACTGGACGAACCCCGAGGTCGTGGCCGAATTCGACGACATTCTCCGGTTCTGGCTCGATCTCGGCGTCGACGGCTTCCGCATCGATGTCGCGCACGGCCTCGCCAAGGATCCGGACCTCGCCGATCTCGTCGGTGCCGCCGACGACCTGCGACGCACAGGCACGCATCCGCACTGGGATCGAGACGAGGTCCATGACGTCTATCGGGGCTGGCGCCGGATCATCGATCAGTACGCCGGCGACCGCGTCTTCGTGGCCGAGGCGTGGGTGCCCAACCCGTCGCGGTTCGCCCAATATCTGCGGCCCGACGAACTCCACACCGCGTTCAACTTCGACTTCTACAACGCCGGCTGGGATGCTACGGCGATCCGGAAGGTCATCGAGCACACGATGATCGAGCTCGCCACGGTAGGAGCGACCCCGACCTGGGTGCTCGCCAATCACGACGTACAACGGCCGCCGACCCGCTTCGGCGGTGGCGAGCTGGGTCTTCGACGGGCGAAGGCGGCGACCCTGCTCATGCTCGCGCTGCCCGGTGGCGCCTACCTCTACCAGGGCGAGGAGTTGGGTCTCGAAGAGGTCCTGGACATCCCGGCGGAGCTCCGCCTCGATCCGGTCTTCCGGATGACCGAGGGCCGTCGGCTCGGCCGGGACGGCTGTCGAGTGCCGCTCCCCTGGTCCGGCACCGAACCGCCGTACGGCTTCGGGCCGGCCGGCCGGCCGTGGCTGCCCCAACCGGCGACGTGGGCGTCGGTCACCGTGGCGGCCGAGGAGCCCGATCCGGCGTCCACGCTCTCCTTCTACCGGCGCGCCCTTCGGATCCGGCGTGGCATGGTGGCATCCGCTGACGCTGTGATCGAGTGGATCGATGCGGAGGACGGCGTGCTCGCATTCCGTCGCGGAAACGATGTCATCGTGGTTGTCAACGTCACCGACGAGCCAGTCGCCCAGCCCGAACTGGTGGCGGGCGACGCTCCGGTGATCAGCAGCGCGACCAGCGCGCCAGGCATGATCGCCGGGAACACGACCGCCTGGTTCGTCAAACGCGACCGGTAGTCCGCCTGCGTCGCGCCGCGGGCAGCGCCGTCAACGCTGCCCGCGTCGCGGACGTCGGCCGTCAGCGCCTCATCAGCGCCTCATGAGCGCGAAGACTCCCCAGCCGAGCAGATCGCGCCCGTACCGGACGTAGTCCAGTGGCCCGCGGGTCAACTCGGTCCGGAGCTCCGGTACAAGTTCGTCGGTCGGGTGCGTATCGAGGAATGTGCGAACGTTGAGCCATTGCGCGGCCCGATAACGATCCCAGCTGTCTTCGTCGGCGAGCACCATCTCGACGACGTCATAGCCGAGATCTCCGAAGCGCGCGACGAGGCCGGGCAACGAGTCGAAGTCGTCCGCCGATCGAGCGTGGCAGGCCTCGACGGCCTCCTGGCTCGGCGGTTCGGCCCGCCAGAACGGCTCCCCGATGAGCATGATGCCGCCGGCGCGCAGGCTGCGATCGAGAAGCGCGACGGTGCCAGTCACCCCATTGCCGATCCAGGTCGCGCCGACGCAGGCCGCGATGTCGACCGGCTCGGCCGACACGTACCCGGCGGCATCGTCGTGCACGAACCGCACGCGGTCCGCGACCCCGAGTTCGGTGGCGCGTTCGCGCGCTTGGGCGAGCGAGACCGTGCTGATATCGACGCCGACGCCGGTGACGCCGTGGTCGCGCGCCCAGGTGGCGAGCATCTCGCCCTTGCCGCAACAAAGATCGAGAATCGACAATCCGGTACGGAGGCGAATCGCTCGACCTAGCGTGGCCAACTTCTCTGAGGTGAACGGATCGATGATCCGGTGGCTACTGTAGCGAATCGTGTATATGCGTGGCAGGTCCACTTCGGTGCTTCCCTACGTGTGATGGACGGGTCGTCTGGACAGGGCGGAGACGGACGCCGTCGACACGCATCAAAACACCTTCTCGCACGCTGGACCGGTCTGATCAGAGCTGCTCGGAACCGTAACCACGGTCGCTGACGCGAGCAAGCGGATTAGTTCGACCGCGCCGCGCGACACGGCAAGCGGTGACTATCAAGTCGCCACATAACAAACCCACGGCGGCATCGCGATCCGGAGCCCAGCGCTTCTGCACGCGGGGCTATGGGCGGGTGCGGCCCAGTGCCGGCCGCCACTGCACGATCTCGCGGTCGTAGCTGCCTTCGCGGATGTCGCGAAGCGCGAACGCATATCCCGACTCGACCGCCCGCGACATCATCTGCAGCACTGGATTCGGAGCACCAAGAAAGCCCCATCGGGACAACTCCCGCCCGACCGCGTATTCAACCTCGCGCCGGGAATACGCGTGGCGCATGGCGTAGTCGTGAAGCTGGTCGATCGCCTCACACCACGAATCGACCTCGTATGCGGAGAAGCCCTGATCCATGGGCATCAGTATCCCTGGGGGTCGTCAGCGGCGGAAGCAGCCTCGTGGATGCCTCCTCCTGTCGTGTCGTACGGGCTCGGGGCCAGCAGTTCAGCGGGGCCGGCAACGCCTGGTCGGGGGACGGCTCTAGCCGTTTGTCAATTGTGGAATGAACACCGCCAGCACGCTGGTGAGCAGGGGCGCGAACAAGCTCAGCGCGGTCAGCGGGTTGCGTAGCAGCGGCACATCAAGGTGCAGTAGTTGCTCAAGTTGTTTCCGATCGCTCAGCCGGTTGTCGGCCATGCAGACGCCGAACCTGACGGGGTATACGACGTCGACGAGAGACCGTGCGCGGGCGCGCCACGACGTGATCAGCGGTAATCCGATCGCCGCCTGGAGGAGCGCGAACAGCAAACCGAACAACAACACCGTCGAGGCCGGAAAGTCGGCGCTGCGCCGGGGCGCGTACGCAAGGAATGCCGTACGCAGAGCGCCGGACGTGACGATCGCGACGACGATGGTAATGGCGGCCGCAGCGACGCAGCGGGTCATCAGCCGCCAGAGACGCTGCAGTTGTTCGATCGTCTGTCGGGTCGGTTCTACGCCAGCTTCGCCCGGCCGACCATCGACTCCGTCGTGATCATGGTCGGCCGTAGACGCCGGCCACGGCGACAGTTGTTCGATCGTCGATTTCACCTGAAAACACTCGGCGTGCGCGAGCCACACCAAGGCGAGCCACGGCACCATCGCCAGGAATCCGGTTACCAGGACGCCGCGCGTCCGCCAGATAATGTGCTCGACAGGCAGGCTCGCGACCGGTTGTGAGGGCGCACTGCCGAACACGAGGATGCCCGCGAGCGCGGCGACGAACAACAAGGCGACGACCAGATATCCGAACCGGCGGCGATCCGGTGTCGCGTCGAGTCCCCAGTCATGCGGTGGACGCACGATCGCAGCGAGCCCGAGGACCAACATCGTCACGAACACCGCCACCGACAGACCGGCCGCGATCGTCCAGGTGGTCCATTCGGTGCTTGCCACAAATCTCGCGCTATCCGACGAACCAGTCCGCGCGGCGAAACCGACGAGCCAAACTCCCAGGCCGATGGCGATCAGCAGCCCGATGGTCAGTGCCGGCGGGGACGGAACGCGTCGCTTCATGACCTCGGACATGCCGCTCCGCTCACGTCTGGCGCCGCCGGTCGAATCTGGCGTCATCCTCGCGCCTCAACGCGGTCGCTGCAACGGGCGCGTACGTGGGTCGTACCGACGGTGGTTGCTGTCGGCGACCATGTGCACCAGGAGCCAGCGAAACGAGCGTTGGTCAAATCTGCCACATCCACCCCACTGGCCACGTCATATGCCCCCTGACGGCCATGACGGCCGGCCTGTGGAATCGATCGTCTAGATGGGCGGCATCGCCAGTCGGACCTGGTCTGTGGTGACTCGGACGACATATCCGACAGGATCGCTTCTGTCCGGCTAGCCGTGATTAGGCTGGCGGATATTAGCGATCTTCGGGGGTCGATGACCGATGCGGCTACCAGTGACAGTGGGTGATCTGGCCCGCATCGCCGTGACGATCTCCGCCGATACCGCCTGTGCCGATCTCGACATGACCTTCCGAGGCGACACGAACCTCTCCTGTGTCGCCGTCAGCGATGGTGAGCGTCTCGGGCTCGTTATGCGCGAGGCGTTTGGGCAGATGATGTCCGGGCCGTTCGGTTACGGGCGCACCCTGTGGGCGCGCCGGAGTGTCCGGGAGATCACCGACTGGGCGCCGCTTCGCGTGGCGGCCGACTCGATGGTTCCGGCGGTCGCCAACCGGATGCGGACCCGCCCGGATATTCACCGGTACGACGACGTGCTCGTCGACATCGACAGCAACACCGTCGGCCATGCATCGGCGGCGGATCTCTTCGACGGCCTCGCCCGACAATTTGCGTACCGCGCAATCCACGACGACCTCACCGGTCTCGTGAACCGAACGCACTTCCTGGAGCTGCTCAGCACGATCTGTGCGGACTTCCGAGATAACCGGGTCATGCTGGCGCTGATCGACCTCGATGGCATGAAGCGGATCAACGACACGTACGGCCACACTGTCGGCGATGCGGTGTTGTCACGCGTTGCCCGCCAGTTGACCAACGCCGCACGGGCGGGCGAAGTCGTCGCGCGACTCGGCGCGGATGAATTCGTCGTCTTGACGCGGACGTCCCGGCGTGGTTCCGCCACGGATGCGGCCCGCGAATTCGGCCAGCGCTTCCTCCTCGCGATTGGCGCCCCGACCGATACGCGAGTGCCAGAGGGACGGCTGACGGCGAGCATTGGCGTGTCCGTGTCGGGCGACCGCGCCGACCCGACGACGCTTCTGTCCGAGGCCGACATGGCGATGTTCACCGCCAAGCAGGCCGGCGGCGGGCAGGTGCACGCGACCGCGGACGTCGAAGCCGACCTCGCCATCGGTGTCGACCTCGTCGACCGAACGGTCGCGCAAGCGATCGAGAGCGGCGAGATGCGCGTGTGGTATCAGCCGATCGTGCGGATCGCCGACCGGTCGCTCGTCGCGATCGAAGCGCTGGTGCGGTGGGCACATCCGCGCATGGGCATGCTCGCACCGGACCGGTTCCTCCCGGGTGCGCGGCGAGCCGGCCACCTTCCCGATCTGGATCGGTGGGTGTTTGCTCGCGCCTGCGCGGACATCTTGGAACTCGACCGGCGGCTCGGCTCCCGTTCCCCCGCGCAGATCGCGGTGAACATCTCACCGGCGACGCTCGCGGCCGACTTCGATGAGCTCGTGACCGCCGCACTTGCCGAGACCGGCCTTGCCGCCTCGCGACTCCTTGTGGAACTGCCCGAGGGCGCGAGTCTCGACACCCTCAACGCCGCCACGCGCGGGCTTGAGCGACTGCGCCAACTCGGCGTCGGTCTGGTGCTCGATGACATGGGTGCCGGGTCGACCAGCCTGCGGCACCTGTCTGCGCTGACCATCGGCGGGCTGAAGATCGACGCGACGTTCGTCAACGGCATGATCCACAATCCACGCGATCACACGGTGGTAAAACTCCTCGCGGACCTCGGGCGTGGCTTGGACTTGCCGGTGACGGCAGAGGGCGTGGAGTCGCTCGAACAACTGGCCGCGCTGGCCGAACTCGACGTCGAATACGCGCAGGGGTATTACCTCGGTCGTCCGCAATCGCTCGACGTTCTGGCCGATCGCATCGTCGACGTCGGGGCAAAAGTCAGCTAGCACACCTCGCCCCATTTGCGCGCGTGCACCGGTCGCCGCATCGCGAAAGGCGGTACCCGGTCGAACTCCGCCGCGGTCCGCCCGCGTCGATGGGATCGCGCCGGCCGACGGTGCACGGGTGACCCGTGATCTCGTCCCGACCCGTAGAGCCCGAGTCGTCAGGCACGGATGGCTTCTCGCCGCGGGTGCGCTCTACGCCATCGTGGCTCGCGCCTGGACGGCCATCGTCGTGCCCGGCCTGCTGCCCGGCGTTGGCTATAGCCCCTTGGCGAACGGCGATGGGGCTCGGGCCTCGATGTTCGCCGATGTCGAGTTCGGGGTCGACGCTGTCTTGCCGGGCGTGGCGATCTGCTGGGTGAATCGTTGGCCTGGCCCGACGATCACCGCGGGCGATACGCGCATTGGGCGTTGCGTACCTCATCGATTGCTCGGTCTATATCGGCTCGGTCGCGTTCATGTCGGCAGGGACGCCGGCTGGCGTGTTCTTCCGATTCGCCATCGTCGCGCTCCTGCAGGCACCGTTGATCGCGCTTGCGATCCATTTCGTGACGATTCGCGAACCAACGCCGAGCTCGGCCGCGCGGCTGCACCGGAGTGGCCTCGATGGAAGCCGCTTCGATCGCGCGGTCTGAGCTCCGCACGACTACGCTCGGCCGCGTGGCCGTGCCCAACCGTCAGCGCGGTGTCGACGATGCCCTGGCGGACGCGATCCGGTCGGCGCAACACGGTGACATGCTGGCGATGCATGACGTCCTCGACGCCGTCGCCGAGCCGGTCCGACGGTGGTGCGGTCCGATCGCGCTGCAGGACTCGGCCGACGCCGTCCAGGAGACACTGGTGATCGTCTTGCGCCGGTTGAGCGAGCTGCGCGAACCGGCCGCGTTGTTCGGTTGGGTCCGTACGATCGCCGTTCGGGAGGCGGTTCGGGTCGCGCGTCACACGACTCGGGCGGCGCCGGACGAACTCGATGACATTCCGGCACCTGGCGATCCGACGCTCACCGTGGAGGTGCACGATGTCCTGGCCCGGCTGTCGCCCGAGCATCGCGCCGTGTTGATGCTCCGGGACATGGACGGATTCGACGAGTCGACCGCGGCCGCGGTGCTGAGCGTGCCCGAGGGCACCGTACGGTCTCGTCTGTTTCGCGCGCGGCAGACGTTTCGGCGGCTGTGGCAGGCGGACGGAGGTGCGCGGTGACCTGGCCGGTGGGCGAATTCGACGAGTTGCAGCGGCTGCGGGTTCTGCACGCCGCGATGCCCGGCGCGATGTTGGCGGAGACCGTGCTGCGGGCACCGCTGGAAGACGTGTGGTCGGTGTTGGAAGACGTGGAGACCGGATTTCCGGGGCTGGTCCCGGACGTACGCTCCGTCCGGGTCATCGACCGCGACGGCGACCGGCTCCGAGTTCACGTGCTCGGCCGATCCGGTCTCCGCGCGCCATTTGACATGGTGCTCCGGCCCGGATGGTGCTTGATGCAGAGCCGTTTCCTGGTTTTCGGCATGGCGGCCGTCGCCGACGGCGAGATGACCCGATTCGGCTATCTCGCTGGACTTCGGATACCCGGCCAGCGGCTGATCGCACCGTTGCTGTCGCGCTGGCAACGCCGGCTGGCACGTACGACGCTGCGGCGCTTCGAGGACCGGTTCGGCGGCCGTCACCGCTGAAAGGTGACCGTCGTCACCGGAGTGAACGGACGCCGCCGCTCCTCTATTGGTCATGCAGACAAGTCATATCGCCGCGATTGCGGTCGCCAGCGTGCTCGGTCTCGATGCCCTCATCCATGTCTACTGGTTGACCGGCCGCGTGTGGCCGGCGCGCAATACGCGAGCGTTGTCGCACGCCGTACTCAACGCGGACGTGCCATTCACGCCTCGCGTCCTCCTACCCCTCGTCGTCGTGCTGACCATCGGCGGCGCCGCGGTGCTCGCTCGCGCCGATCTCGTCCACACCGGACTTCCCTCCTGGGTGTTGGCCACGGCCGCCGGGGCGGTCGCTCTCGGCCTCTTGGCACGTGGACTGGCCGGAGTCGCGTGGATCGCCGGGATCGGCGCCGCCCGAGATACTCCGTTCTACTGGCTCAATCTCACCACGTACACGCCGGTCTGCCTGGTCTTGAGCGTCGCGGCCGGCATCGTCGCTCTGCGCCCGGGCACGGCGTGAGCCGCACCGTCCACGGTGAACCGCCGCGCGTGGCCTTTCGTCATTACTGTCAGACCATTGGACCTGACGAAGGAGGCTCAACGTGGGTACGAAACGACGAGCCGCATGGCGGGCGGCAGTTGTGCTCGTGGCGGCGGTTACCACCACCGGTGTCCTGGTGGGCTGGGCGAAGGGCGGGAACGGTGGTCAGAGCTCACTCGTAGCGCTCGGCCCCAGCGCGACCTGGACAACCGTTTTCCAGGGCACGCGGGCCGGGATCGAGGGCCTTACCGGCGACGATCACGGGAACCTTTACGTGGCCGAACGCGGCGGAGGCACCAATCCGTGTCCGGTCTGGAAGATCGCGGCCGCGACCGGCACCACGACCGAGGTGGGATTCGTTCCCGGACCATGCTCGCCCAGCGGGCTCGCATTCGGCCGCGATGGTCGGCTCTACATCACCGGCGGCAATGCGCCGGCTCTCGACGAGATCGACGTCCTGGCTCCGGGCTCCGCGACAACGGCGGCGACCGTCTTCGCCACGGGGGTTGCGCAGGCGAACGGCATCGCCTTCGACAAGGACGGAAACCTCTGGGCCACCGACGGGAACAACAAGCAAGGGATCGTCTACCGGGTCGGTCCGGCCGGCGGTGCGGCGTCCGAGGTGTTCCGGGTTCCTCCGATGGCGAACTCGATCGGGGTCGGCCGACAGAATGGGACGTTGCAAGGGACCACGCCGACCAACGCTCCGAATCCGCAAGACATCGTCGCCAACGGAATCGCGTTTAAACAGGACGGCGACATGGTGATCGCGGATACCGCTCGCGGTGCCCTTTGGCAGGTCAGCCTCAACCGATCCGGCACCGTCGCGAGTCCGACCGGCTGCGACCAGACGTACACCGCGGACACGCTCTGCCTGGACGACGTGCTCGCCGAAAGCCCGTACCTCGAGGGCGTCGATGGGATCGCCCTGGACTCCGCCGGTCGGATCTGGGCCGACGCCAACGAGCGCCAAGCGATCGTCGTGGTCGACGACCACAACGGCTTCACGGAGTTCTTCCGTAACCCGGTCGACGCGACCACCGGTCGACGGAACGGCGGCCCGCTCGAAACACCGACGAGCCCCGTGTTCCTCGGCCGTACGCTGTGCACGACAAGCTCAGACGGTAACCGGCGCGACAACTTCCCGAACTCCGGCGGCGAGGTGACGAACACCGGCAAGGTCTCGTGCCTCGACCAGGAAGTGGATGTCTCCGGGCTGGCTCTCCCGATCCGCTAACCCCGATTGCGACGCGCGGCGCTGAGACCTCAGCCGCCGCGCGTTCGCTGTCACCGCCATTTCGGGCACCTGCGCGCGTACGGCATCCGTTCTCGCTTTCGCCAGCCTGGTGTATTCACCCCTAGGACGAAAGCACGCGCCCGGTCCTCGACATCCGCGCAGATGCGTCGAAGAATTTGAATCGCTGGCGCGCCCGGCGACGCGTGGCCCCGGCTCATTCGGGGTAGTGCGTTCACCGGCACTCCGGCCGATTCAGCACGTGGCCGGGCGCGTGGTAGACGTCCGAGAACTCACGGCGAACGGTGGTGACGGTGACCGGCGAAAGCATAGGCGCCGCGGACGCGCTGACCGCCGCGATTGTGGCCGCGCGCGACGGTGACGACGACGCGTTCCGTACGGTTTACCGCCTCGTACACCCGCCCCTTCTGCGCTATTTGCGCTCATTGATCCGCGGCGATGCCGAGGACGTCGCGTCCGAGACATGGCTGCAGATCGCACGAGATCTGCATCGCTTTCGTGGCGACGGGGATGCATTCCGCGGCTGGGCCGCCACGATCGGACGTCATCGCGCCCTGGACAACATCCGCTACCACCAGCGCCGGGTGGCGGTGGCCGTACCAACCGACGATTTCGCCGAGCGAGCCGCGCACGATGACACCTCAGTGGATGCGGTCGATGCGCTGGGCAGCGAGCGGGCATTGTCACTCATTCGAGCACTACCCGCAGACCAAGCCGAGGCGGTGCTGCTGCGAGTCATCATGGGTCTGGACGCCAAGACCGCCGCAAAGGTCCTGGGAAAGCGGGCCGGCGCCGTACGCACGGCCTCCTATCGTGGTCTTCGCCGCCTTGCGGCTGTCCTGAGCGAGCCCGAACCGGCCAGCGCCGATCGGGCGCCGAGACGTACAGTGACACCGACGTCCACGTGGACGCTGAAAGGTACGACATGAGTACCTGCCACCCGCGCCGGGTCACGCGCAAATCCGCGGAGCGGACCCTCGCCGCCCTCGCTCACGGCGCGTCGCGCCATGACGAGCCGGTTGCTGAGCTGCTGTCGGCGCTCTTCGCGCCGTCGCTCGACTGCGAGACCGCCGGAGAACGTCAAGCGCTGTCGGCACTAACGACGGCGCGTCAAGAACCGAGCGCGGTGACGGAAAAGTGCGTCGTCGGCCACTCAGCGCGCCGGGTCTCGCACCGCCGCACCGGCACTCTCGGACGACGATTCCGACAGCTCCTCACGATCAAGGCCGCCGTCGCCGCCGCCGTTCTCGCCGCCAGCGGCATGGCGGTCGCTGCCGGCTCCGGCGAGCTAGCCCGAGCGCTGGACGATGGCACGGCGAGCTCCGTGTCACGACCGCCGGCAGCCGCACGCGCGCCGGGCGTGCCTGGACAATCGGCGTCCCGCTCGACAAGCCACAATACGGCGCCGCTCGGCCCGAGCCCGACGCCAGCGGCGTCGACGGCAACGCTTACCGGAAGCTGCCGCGTATTCGACGCGCTCGACTCCACCGAGCAGCGCAACGCGCTACTCGGCGTCGCCTTCACCGACCTGATCCAGGCCGCGCACGGGCGCAACCAGGTCGCGGAATTCTGCGGCCTGCTGCTGGCCAGCGGATCGCCGGAGCCACATTCCGCGTCCGGAGCGCCGGGGAGCCCCAGCCAGCCGGTGCACCCGAGTCACCCCGCTCACCCGAGCCACCCGCCGCACTCGAGCCCATCGCCGTCCCCGAGCCAATCGACGCTCCCGAGCCAGTCGGCGCACCCGAGCTATCCCGTGCAGCACCCGGACTATTCCGTGCAGCACCCGAGCCACCCCGTGCACCCCAGCCACCCGAGCCAGTCAGCGCACCCATAGCCAGCGACACTCCTGTTCCGAGTTCCCCCACTCCCGCACGAACCGGGGTCGACCAGAACGCCGAGCGCCAGTAACACCGGAGGCGTCCGCGGCGCTGTTCATCATGAGCCGGCAATCCGGTTGGGCTCGACGACTCAGGTCGGCCGATCCGCCTGCGGCCGCTGGCGAGGCATGCCCCCGACCCCACGCGCACGAGGAGGTGATCGGAATGGAATCGTACAAAATGGACTTCCATGTCACCGTGACGGATCGGGCCGACGCGGTGGTCGTACGCCTCGCTGGGGAACTCGACATGGCAACCGCCGAGCGTGCCCTGGAGGCGCTACAGAGGACCGACCTCAGTACGGCGCGCTCACTCGTCGTGGATCTTGCCGACGTCAGTTTCTGCGACTCCTCCGGGCTGCGGCTCCTGCTGCATCTGCGCCAGGCGATGGTCGAGCACGGCGGTGGCTTTGACGCGGTCGGCGCGCACGGCATCGTCGCCAGCACGATCGACGTGACCGGGCTCACCGAGGTTCTGCACGTATCGCCCGCACGCGGCCCGTCTGAGGGGAAATTTGACCGTTGACGCCGTACCGGCGGTGTGACGAACGGCGAATTCACGCGTCGATCCCCCGACAACTGGGTACGCGGGTTTGATGCACCCGGGACAGACGCTCGCCGACCGCTACCGATTGGACGAACCGATCGCCACGGGCGGTATGGGTGAAGTGTGGCGCGCGACGGATGGCGTGCTCGGCCGTACCGTCGCAGTGAAGATCTTGCGGTCCGACCGATCGGTCGACGCGTCGTTCGGCGCGAGGTTCCGGGCCGAGGCACGCATGCTCGCGACATTGCACCATCCCGGCGTCGTCGACATATACGACTATGGCGAGGTCTCATCCGGCCCAGGCGCGCCGGAGGTCGCATACCTGGTGATGGCGTACGTCGACGGTGAGCCGCTCTCCCACCGGCTGACCGCGTCCGGACGCCTGTCCCCGGCGGCGACCATGTCGATCGTGGCTCAGACGGCGGCGGCGCTCCACGCCGCCCATGCGACCGGCATCGTCCACCGTGATGTGAAGCCGGGCAATGTGCTGATCGACGCCGGAGGTCGGGTCATCCTGGTGGACTTCGGCATTGCCCACACCGCCGGCACCGAGGGACTGACCGGGGTGCGCGACGTCCTCGGGACGGCCCGCTACATGGCGCCGGAGCAGGCCACGAAACGGCCGCTCACGCCAGCCACGGACGTCTATGCGCTCGGCACACTCGCATACGAATGTCTGGCTGGAACGCCGCCGTTCCCGGGCAACGACGTTATCGCCGTCGCCATGGCGCATGTCTATGACGAGCCACCCACGCTGCCGGCCGATGTTCCCGCCGCGGTACGCGACGTCGTGATGACGGCCATGGCCAAGGATCCGGCCAGCAGGTTTCCGACCGCCGCGGCGATGGCGATGGCGGCACAGCGGGCGGCGGACCCGAGAACGGCTGGCTATCCGGCCGCGGCGATGGCACCGCCCACCGCGGCGACGGCCCGTTTCGCGCCGGCCGGACGGGTCGCCGCCACCGGGATCACCCGACCCGCCGTCCCTCCCGTACCCCCGGAACCGCGTTCGAAGCGCGGAGTCGCCGCGGCCGTCGCCAGCCTGGCGGTCGCCGGCATCGCGATCGCGGTCCTCCTGGCTGCGTTTCACCCCGGCATATCTGGCACGACACCGCCGGGGCAGCCGACGTCGACGGCATCGACCGGGGCCGGGCCGGGACCTTTGGGAGCGCCCGGCGGGTCCAGCGCGGACGGCGCGAAGGGCCGAACGTCAACGTCCCACCAACCGTCGGGTGCTGCGCACGCAGGCAAAACGGCAGCCACGACGGCGACGACGAAGCCGACCGCCGCGGCTCCGTCGACCGCTCCGCCGAAGACGGGAACGCCGACCGGCGGTGGCGGTCCGTCCGCCGCTCCGAGTCCATCCGGCAGCGGCGATACATCCGGAGGCGGGGGTACGTCGGGCGGCGGCTCCGGCGGCGGACCTGGCGGCGGGACGACCACACCGCCGCCAAGCTCCACCGGGTGATCTTCGGAACCCCTGTGTCCCCGGGTTCGACGTTTGGATGGACCGGCACGGCGGACATCGCCTGACGCGCCGGCGCCCCACGGGTCTGCCCCGGGTGCGCCGGCGCGGTCGAGGTTCTACGCCGTTACTTCTGGATCGCGATTACTTCTGGATCGCAATTACTTCTGAGTCGCGGCTACTTCTGGATCGCCGCTCCGGCGGGTGAAACGAGCCACCAGAGACCGCCGAATTGGTTCAGACCCTGACCGGTCGTCTGTCCGGGTGCGGTATCGGCCACGTAGTAGTAGAGCGGGTGGCCGTTGTACACCACCTGTGTCGAGCCGTCGCTCCGAGTGAACGTGGTTAGCATCGACGCGGTCGCGCCGCTGCCGGCCGTCGGATTGCCTTTCGTCGTCAGCGGCGGCCAGGCGGCCGCACACGCGCCAGTGCAGACCGACTTACCGCCGGTGTCGGCAACGAATAAATACAGAGACTTGCCCGAGCCGTCGGTCAGATATGTCCCGGCCGAGCCGGTCTTGGTCATCACCACGGCCGGTCCGCTGGGCGCCGACGGCGTAGTTCCACCGGCCGCCCCTCCATACGGGTTGGTGGTTTGGCCAGTGGTGCTGCTACTGCCATTGCTACTGCTCCCGCACGCCACGAGTAACAGGCTCGCGAACACGAGCACCGCGACGGCGCGCCAACCATGCATGTGCGCTCTCACATTTCGTGACACTGCATATTGCATGCCTCGGCCCTCTCTACAGATTGAGGAAGTTGTGGGCAGCACGACGGTCACGGCCGCGGGTGTTCACGCGGCCGTGTTTCGCATGACCGTCGCCGCCGTCGAAATGGAGTCCGGCGTGGCGATCATGAACGGGTCCTGGAGCCCGAAGAACTTCATCCTTGAGGCGTGCTTTGCTCGCCTCGGTCCAGGCGGCCAGGGCACTCAGGTGTTATCGCCGTTCCAGCCCAGGGTAGGCGCGTTGACCGGACCGAGTGCAGGATCGCGATATCGGAGCCGGCCCCATCTCATGGCGCTGTTCTGAGCTGTCGTACCCCCCGACACGCGCACCCTACGCAGCGGCACCGCCTGCGGTCCGCAGGCACGCACTCGGCAACCAGTCTGGAAAGCGACGAGAATGTACGTGAGTCCGCGTACGCTTTACCGGCCCCGACCAAGATCTTTCGCGCTGAGTCGAACCGTACTTGCTGTGTCGCTAGGCCGGCGCGACCGTCTGTGCCACCGTCGTCTCCTCCGGTGCACGCTGCGCCGGGACGACATTGTTCGCGTCGTGGCGGGCGTGGTCGCCGTCAGCCGTCGGCACTGCGGGCAGCAGTGCGGCCTCCTCGGCGGCCTCCGGTTCGATGGCCGTGGCCGGTTCGGCGGCCGTGGCCGGTTCGGCGGCCGTGGCCGGTTCGGCAGCCGTGGCCGGTTCGGCGGCCGTCGCCGGTTCGATAGTCAGGGCCGGCTCGTTAGCCATCGGTTCATCAACCATGGCCGGCTCGTCAGTCATGGCCGCCCGCGGATCGGTTACCCGGTCGGACTCCGGCTCGGCGGCGCCCAGGCTCTGCGCCGTTGCATTGGCCGGATCCGCCTGGGTTTCGTCGTCCGGCGCTGGCTCGGTCGCCGTGTCGGCGACCGGTTCGGACGCGGGGTCGACCGCTCGCCTGGCCTCCGGCACCACCACCTGGGGATACTCGCCGGTGTCGCCGCTGCTCGCTGCGGCCGCCATCACCGCGGCCGCGGCCAGGTCGGCTACCCGCTTGGCCTCGCGCTGCACGCGAGCTCGCACCTCTTTCGCGTGCCGGTCGGCGGAGTCGGCCGCCCGTCGCGTTTCGTCCAGCCGTGCCAGCTCCGCTGCCAGTTCCTCCCGGACCCCGCCCAGGTGCTGTTGCAGCTGGCTCATTTGGGCGTTCGTGGTGTTCGCCTCATGACGTGACCGGGCCAGCTGCTGCTCGGCCGCCGCCAGCTCCGTCTGCATCTGGGTCAACGCCTGCCGACGGGTCTGAATCTGCTGCTGTACGCCGGCAAGCTGCTGCTGATGAGCGGCGGTTTGCTCGTCGGCGCGCCGGCGCAGATCGGCGGCCCGTCGCTGTGCGTCCGCCTGAAGGGCTGCATTCTTCTGATCGGCGATGGTCCGCTGCTCGGTCATGTCCTGCTCGGCCGCCGCGCGCTGCTCACCGATCTCCCGTTCGAGGTTGGCCTTGGCCTGCGCGCGCTCTTGTTCCATCTGGGCGCGGCCGGCCTCGATCTCCTGCTGAACTTGCGCACGTGCCGCCTCGACCGCCGCCTCGGCCTCAGCATGGGCTCGCTCGACCTGCTCGGCGCTGCGTTCGCCGATCTGCTTGGCCTCCTGCTCGGCACGTTCCCGAGCGGCGACACCTTCCGCCCGCAGCTTGTCGGCGTGTTGGCGGCTCTCGGCCAGCATCCGCTCCGCTTCGGCCTGGTGGTGGGCAACGCGCTGCTCGGTCAGATCAGTGATGGCGTCGGCCTGTTTCTCGGCGAGCGACAGGATCTGGTCGACCATCGGGCCGAGGTGGCGGAACGATGCACGGTCGACCTGCGGCGGTCGCCCGCGCATCTCGGCCAGCTCGCCTTCGATATGGCGGATCTGCGCCCCGAGGTCCTGGACCTGGTCGTACGCCCGCTCACGCTCGGCCGTCAGTGTCGAGATCTCGTTCGCCAGCTGCGAGACGTACTCATCGACCTGACGTTTGTCGTAACCGCGCATCGCCACCGCGAAGCTGGGCAACATCGGAGCGTCGTCGCTGAGCGCGAGCAACCCATTGTCATGCGACATGCGTAATCCTCCAACCGATCGCGGCGCGCGATGCCGACCGATGAGCGGCGCCGAAGGGGCACAGTGGAGAGCAGCCGACGACCGGTCACCCGTCTGCGCCTCCACGAGATTATCGCCGTAGGCGAGTGTGCATCAGGCCGCCCCGGCAGGGCGACCTCAGAGCGTGCGGCCGTACGCGATTTCGGCCAGCGTGGTTCGTCGTTCATTCAGACATACATGTCCGTTAGTACGGCCGTCGCCGCAGCGGACGTCGCCACGTTCCATACGCACGAACGGGGTGCGGCCCGCTTGACCGGGATGTAGGCGGATTGATTGGCCTGACTCGCTGGTCTTTGTCGCTGTCTTTCGCGCTTTGTCCCTCGTCCTCGTTAGTGGCGAGGGAGCCGTTCGGCGCGTACCACAAGGGCGAGTGGCGCGAGGTCTACAGCGGCTAGCGCGCAGCTCCCGCTGACGTATAGCCGCAATGACGGAAAGAGCCGTCCGAAGGTCGGACCGACGCGGGGGACATCATCGCTACGCACAAGCGATCATCAAGAGCGCTCAACCGCTGAGGTGCTCGTGCTGCATCGTCCAGCTGCCGCCTCGATTCACCAGCACATTCGTGCCACGCCCCTGCCCGGAGCTAGTCCGGCCATCGACGACGCCGGTCCAGGAGAAGCGGTACCGGCACACGGCATGGTCGGGTGCGGCCACCAACCATTCCAGATCTTTGATCTCGTACACCTCGTCATGGATTGTCGAGAACGTCCGCTCGATCGCCGCCGTGATTTCACCGACGCCCCGATGAGAACCGTCCGAGAACCAGTAGGTGGCGTCCGCATCGATCATCGGCGCGACACGCCCGATGTCATGGCTGTTGTTCGCCGCCTCATACCGCGCCATGAACGCGGTCAGTTCGGCGACAAGATCCGGCCCGTGCGCTTCGCCCGAGGAACGGGCCGCTGGAGCCCCAGACCGTGAATCTGCCGCCACTACCGGTCCCAAGGCATCGGCGTCTTGGCCTGGCAGTCGGGATGACCGCGACCCGGCCACTCGCGGCCGAACGAACGGTTACACGGGCATCGAATCGGCGTATTGGCATTGTTCAACACCCGAAACCTCGGCGGCTTGAGCCGAGCGCCGTAATCCAGGCGTGCACCCGTCAGCACGGCAAGCGCTGCCGGGCTAACCACTAGCCGAGCGCCCTCGCAGCCGAATCCCTCATCGGCCGCACCTTCGTCCGCAACGTCAATCACATAAGCCGTGCCGGAACACCCCAACGCGGCGAGATCGATGCGGACTGAGCCATGCCGACCGATTTCTTCGATCGCCGATTCAGTTACCTCAAACGGAGGAAATCGCATGCGATATGGCTTACCAACCCCCACCGACATCGTTACGCGATCGCAGCGGTGAACCATGACGCCGTCCGATGCTGCGGGCCGATGTCCGACCTACGACGCGTGGCAGATCACGCGATCATTGTGGACGTTCGGCTCCTCGTACGCGCAGCGGCCCGGCTCCCGATCGGGGAGCCGGGCCGCTGTTGATGCGACTACGGAGCGACGACGCTGCCGTCGGAGTCGCGGTAGTTGCCGGTCCACGTGATACCGGCGTGGCCGCACGCGTCGGTGAGCCCGTAAGCGGCACTGTAGACGCCGGACTTCGGCGGAACGAACCGGTTGTCGCGTACCACCCAGTTCGTACCCTGCTCCGGGCAGTACAGCGTGTAGGCGCCACCGCCCATGAAGTTGTCCTCGACTACCCACCCGTTGTTCAGCGTCGGATTGGTGATGATCGCCGACGTCACCGGGTTGACCTCCAGGAGGGTGTTATGGCGGATCGTTACGTTGTTTCCACCCTGGGACTGGATCCCGTCGCCGTGAGCGGTCGACGTGCCCTCGCGCGCCGACACAACCGAGTCGACCAGCGACGAATTGGCGTTGATCTCCAGACCGTTCTCGCAGTCGTGGATGTAAACGGCGTGCGCGGCGAAGTTGGGTCCGGCAAGGCCGGTACCGCTGCCGTTCACGCAGTTGATTTCGACCCGGTCCAGGGTGGTCGTGCCGCCGGCCGAGTACGTGCTCACACCGTAGGCGCACGGGCCGATGATCCGCGAGTTGCGGATGGTGACGTTCGAGGCACGCACGTCGACGCAGCCGTGGATTTCCTTACCCTGCACCACGGCGCCATTGGTGGTGACGGTGAGGCCGCCGTTGACGACCGTGAGCGCTGTACCCGCGGGTACTCCGGCGGTCGCCGTCGTCGGATAGCCGCAGGCGGCCGGGTTGCTCACGCAACCATGCTGCGAGGGGCTGGTTGACGGGGGCGTCGAACCGCCAGATGAGCCTCCACCCGATGGGGAACCCGTCGGAGTCGGCGCAGCGGTGGGTCCGCTCGGGGTTGGCGCGGCGGTCGGCCCGGTCGTCGGCTGGCCGGTGGGGCCGGTCGTCGGCGTGCCGGGGCTCGACGGACTCGGCGTTGCACCCGGCGTGGACGGCACCGGAGTCGGGGTGCTGGGCGTACCCACGGTAAAGGTCTGCCTGGGGTTCAGGCTGATCCAATGACCGGCCTTCTTGTACATGAACCAGTACGTGTACGTGCCGACCCGGTTGAACGCCCTGCTCCCGGTGAACACCTTCTGCGACGTGCCGAGCTTCCACGCGTGCGCGCGCGCGAAGTCGACTCGGATTCCGTCCGGACCCTTCACCGTGAGGGCGACATCGGACAGCGTGGTCTCGCTCGCGGCGACGACCTTGGCGCCGGCGGTTACCGTCTGACCGACGGCCGCTTTGCTGACGTCCACACCCAACGCCTGGACTGTCACTGGCGAGGCAACCCTGAAGTGGATGCCGCCGGCACCGGTCGCTGCGACCGCGATGCCACCGGTGAGCGCGGCGGCCATCGCGGCAACGGGTATGAGCAGCCACTTCTTCTTTCCGGCGCCACGCCTGACATGACGATGCTCGCCCCGATGGCGGTCGCGACGCTGCGGGGTGCGGCTCTCCGTAGCAAGACGGTGCGTAGGTCCGGACGTGTCGTCGCCACCGGCCCAGAAGTGGGCGAAGCGGTCTTCTCCGTGGCGGGGGTCATAGCGATGATCTTGGCGGGGCGCTGCGTTCGGGCGCGCCGAAGGATTGCCCTGGCTGTCGCCGGGCAGGGTGTATCGATGCACAGCTATCCCTTCGTACGCCTGCGAGGTGAGCTGTCGGGTTCGGGCGCGAAGGTTGCCCGGCCGGGAAATCCCGGCTTCACCCCAAGGCACCGCGGTCGCGGCGCCATCGAGGGTTCCCCCACTCCTGTCCTTGCTCAATTTCCTGGGGGCGCACCGCCCGGTGGACAGGACTCGGCGTATCCGGTCGGCGCGGCCGGCCCTGTTCAGCCAGCACATCTTGATAACACAACGTCACGATCATGATTCGGTCACGCGCTGCTCCCGACCGGGACCGATAGGTCACCAGAGCCGCCAACCGCCCGAAATGCGATCACGTACCGTGCCCGAGCTGCCACGCGGCGCCGACGTCGATTCGAGATTCGGCGTGACGCGGGTCACAAAAATACCCGAACGATTGACGATCTCCTCAGGCGATCGGCGCCGGCCGGCCGCCGCTGCCGACCCGCGCCGTACTTGGCGACGGGCGATAATTCGAGCTCAACCGGGTCGGGCCGTCGCCGGCGACGGAGCCGTGGCGGTGGGTTGACGGCGCATAGCTGCTCGCCGGCACCGACGGGCTGCCGTAGTGTCCACGGACGGGGATCCGACCGGGGACGGATACGGGCGCGAGGTATCAGCGGCAACTCGGTTGGTGGCGACTGGCCGTACGCGAGAACCCGACAGCCGTCCAGCCCAACCCAGCGCGACGATTCCGCCACGCCGGTCACCCCGCCGGGTCGTTGCTCGCGACTCGCGGCTAGCGACCTCTTCAGACCAGCCGCGCGGGCCGCCGACCATGAGCGACGCGGACAGCGGCTGCTATGTGCGTCGTTTTCGGCCGGGCGACCGGCGCGGCCGGGAGTACTCGCGAACGATCATCGCGGACCACATGGCGGCGACCGCACAAGCTGTGAGCGCCATCGCATGATGGGCCTCGACGTGGCCACCAAATCCCTCTAGCGACAGCGCTGCCGCGGCCGCCAGTACGGCACCGATTTGCAGCGCATCGGCAAGCCGCCCCAGGCCCACACTGTGGACCGGAAACTGCGGTGCGCCAGTGAACCGGAATTCCAGCACCGACCAGGCCACGGTCGACGCGGCGACCCCAGTGGTGCCAAGGACTCTGGCCCGCAGCTCCAGGTACACATCGTCGTTGTCCGCGACCGTGACCGTGATGACATCGCTTTCGAAATGATCCAGACGGGCCTGCAGACGATGCGTTCCCGGCACCACTTCAATCGTTTCCTGATCGCGGTGCCCGACGCTGCCGCAAGGATGCCCATCGAGCACGAGCTGACAGCGACGGAAACGGTCGCGCCCCCACCACTCGCGCCGCTCCACAATCAGCCGTGCCACGGTCGGCCTCCACCCAGGTCGTGACGCGACGGTATCTGACCGCCATCGAGCAAGCCAGACCTGCACGACACGACGAGTCATGACCTGGGTCGGTCAGCGCTGCAAGACGGTCACGACCTGCTCTCGGTCGACGGGCGACGGCGGCGAGACCGTGGAGCGGACGGCGAGATATCCCAGCCCCGCCGCGACCAGGGCGGTGGCCGCAAGTGCGCCGTTGGTGACGCCGAAGGCGTGTGTGGCCGCGGACGCGCCGACGCGACCACCGACGACTGCGAGATACGCGGTGCCAAACGTTGCCACGCCGGCTACCGCGGAGACTTGCGCTGTCGTCGTCACCAGACCGCTGAGGTCGGCGGCGAACCGCGGTGGCACGGCCGCACTGAGGTGGGCAAGCGTCGCGCTGAAGCCGCACCCCAACCCCAGCCCGCCGAGTCCGAGCGTCACGACCAGCAGCGGACCGGACGGCTGTCCGGCAAAGGCCAACGATGCGTACGCACTGGCGAGCAAGAGCTGACCGGCGGGAACGAGGTACGGCACGAGCCGCGATGGGAAGCGGCGAAGAACGGGCCCGGCGGCCCCGAACGCGGCCACCCACGAGACCAGGGCAAGTCCGGAGAACAACGCGCTATGCCCCAGCCCGACCTGTAGATACAGCGCAAGCACAAACAGCATAGAGAAGTACGTGCTGCTTGCGGCCGCGTTCGACAGCAACGCTTGCCATACCGGCCTGGTCAGGATGGACAGGTTGACCAGCGGACGGCGGCCGTGTGCGGCCGCGGCCCGTTGGGTGGCGACGAACGCGGCCAGAGCGGGACCACTCGCCGCCAGGCAGATCCACACCCACAGCGGCCAGTGCAGGTCGCGACCCAGTATCAGCGGTAGCACGGTGAGCATCGCTGTCGCCGATAGCGTTGCCACGCCCGCGAAGTCCAGCCGATCGCGCCGGTGTTCGCCGTCGGCCGGCAGCAGTCTCGAGGCGGCGACCAGCAGCACGATTCCGATCGGCACGTTGATGAGAAAGACGGGTCGCCAGGTCGCGTGGAACAGGTTGGCCCAGACCAGTACGCCGCCGAGTACTTGACCCACGACCGCGCCGCCGGACAGCGCCGCCGCGTACCAGCCAAGTGCCCGGAGCCGGGCCGGACCGTCCGGAAAGGCGCGCTGAATGCCGGTCAGCACCTGCGGCACCATCAACGCCGCACCCACGCCTTGGACGACGCGGGCGGCGATCAGCGGGACAGCTGCCGGAGCAAGACCACAGGCCAGCGACGCCAACGTAAAAATCACGAGCCCGCACAGGAAAGTCCGCCGGTAACCGCGCAGGTCACCCAGTCGTGCTCCGGTGATAAGCAGCATGGCGTACGCGAGCACATATCCGGACACGATGAGCTGAAGTTCGGCGCCGCTGGCCGAAAGGCCGGATCCAATCGACGGGCCGGCAACGTTGACGATCGCGACATCGATGTTGTTCATGACCATGCCGGCAAGCAGGACGGCCAGGAGCATGCCCCGGTGACGGGCGGGAGTTTCAGACATCGCTCAAAGATGCCCACGGCGTGGCCCGAACGCTGGCGGTATCCGGACATCACGTTCCGCCGGGTCTCAACCGCGTGCCGCCAGTCGACCGCGTTCACACGGACCTACGAGAGACGTATGGCTACGGCCCGGTCAGTGTCTGCGTCATGACCTGGGTCCTGATGGCACTTGCTGCTAGCAAGCGTATGTACAGGTGCGCTCGCCGTTGATTGACGCGACGCCGCGTAGCGCCACCCGACGCACACGCGGCCCCGATATCTACCGCGCATCAACGCCAACTCGACCGGGCCGGCCGGGTCAGTGGGCCTCACGCGCGACCTGATCTCCGCTGCAACCGACGAGGAAGTCGAGATCGGCACCGAGGTCGGCACCGAGAACCGTGTCGACGTAAAGCTTCTCCCAGCCGCGGGTCGGTCGGGCGAGAGCGGCGGCCATCGCCGCCGATGGTGGTCTGGCGTCGAATTCGGCCTGCGGCACGTCGACCGAGATACTGCGCCCGTCGACGTCGAGGGTGATCCAGTCGGCGGGTTGGACCTTGCCGAGTGGTCCGCCGGCGGCCGCCTCCGGGGCGACGTGCAAAACGACCGTGCCGTACGCGGTGCCGCTCATCCGCCCGTCGCACACCCGCACCATGTCCCGGACGCCCTGCCGGAGCAGCTTCGTGGGCAACGGCAGGTTTGCCACCTCGGGCATGCCCGGGTAGCCACGCGGGCCGCAGCCGCGCAAGACGAGCACGCTGTCGGCGTCGACGTCGAGGTCGGGTGAGTCAATGCGCGCCCGCATGTCTTCAACCGAGTCGAAGACGACTGCCCGGCCTCGGTGCCGCAGCAAGTGTGGCGATGCCGCCGCCGGCTTGATGATCGCACCCGCTGGGGCGAGATTGCCGCGCAGGACGGCGATTCCGGCGCTCGGTTGCAGCGGGGCCTCCCGAGCCCGAATGACGTCACCGTCCCAGATCTGCGCGGCGGCCAGGGATTCGACGAATGGTCGTCCGGTGACGTCGATGGCGTCGGCGTCGAGGAGGTCGATCACCTCGTTGAGCACGGCGGCGAGTCCGCCTGCGCGGTGTAGATCCTCCATCAGGTGTTTTCCGGCGGGTTGCAGGTTGACGAGCAGGGGCACATCCGCCGCGATGCGGTCGAAGTCGGTCAGGGTCAACGGCACCCCGAGCCGCCCCGCGATGGCTAACAGGTGGACCACCGCGTTGGTGGAGCCGCCGATCGCGGCGAGGGCAACGATCGCATTGCGGAACGAGCCCGTGGTCAGGATCTGGCTGGGGCGGCGGCTGGCGGCCACCATCTCGATGATCAGCTTGCCGGTCTCGTGAGAGCGGGCCAGAAGGCGGCTGTCCGGAGCCGGGATTCCGGCGGTGCCCGGCAGGACCATTCCCAGCGCCTCGGCGAGCAGGCCCATGGTTGACGCGGTGCCCATCGTGTTGCAGTGACCGCGGCTGCGGATCATCGACGACTCGGATTCGAGGAAATCCTGCTGACCGAGCGTCCCGGCGCGGACCTCTTCGCTCAGACGCCATACGTCCGTGCCGCAGCCAAGCGGGGTGCCGCGGAACGTGCCGGTGAGCATGGGACCTCCAGGCACGACCACAGCGGGGAGGTTGACCGACGCGGCCGCCATGAGCAGCGCGGGAATCGTCTTGTCACAACCACCGAGCAGGACGACGCCGTCGACGGGGTTGGCGCGCAGCATCTCCTCGGCGGCCATCGCGGCCATGTTGCGCCACAGCATCGCCGTCGGTCGGACCTGCGTCTCACCGAGCGACACCACGGGCAGGTTCAGCGGGACGCCGCCGGCCTCCCAGACGCCTTGTTTGACATGCTCGGCCACCTCATTCAGATGGCTGTTGCACGGGGTCAGGTCGGACGCCGTGTTGGCGATCGCGATCTGCGGTCGATCCTGGAACGCGGAGTTGGGCAGGCCCCGGCGCATCCATGCCCGGTGGATGTAGGCGTTGCGGTCTGCGCCCGAATACCACTCGGCGCTGCGAAGCTCCGGCATTGATCATCCAATTATTAGAACGCCAGTTGATTATCTGGAATCTCGGGTACGGTACTCCTATGCAGCCCGCAGGCGCATCCCATCTTGTCGGGACGGATCGCGTGCTCGGGATCCTCCACGAACTGGCGCGCCACCCCGACGGCATCTCGTTGGAAGGTCTGACGCGTGCCACCGGCAGCCCCAAGCCCACCGTCCACCGGGCGGTCACATCTCTGTGCCGTTTCGGCTTCGCGGCCCGAAACGGGCACGGCCACTATGCGTTGGGCGACGAGTTCCTGCGGCTGGCGTTCGCCCATCACGAAGCGCGCCCCGATCACCTGCGCATCGCGCCGGTGTTGACCGAGCTCGCCGAGCGCTACGGTGAGACGGCTCATTACGCGGTTCTTGACGGGGACACCGTTGTCTACCGAGCGAAGGTCGATCCACCGTCCGGGCCACTGCGGCTCACGTCCACTGTCGGCGGACGAAATCCCGCGCACAGCACCGGTGTCGGCAAGCTGCTGCTCTCTTACTCGCTCCCCGACGACGACGCCGTCGCGGCCTGGGTCGGTGACCGCACGTTGGAGCGGCGCACCAAGTCGACCCGGACGACCGCCGACAGTCTCGCCGCCGCGCTGCGCACAACAAGACAGCGCGGGTACGCGATCGACGACCAGGAGAACGAACCCGGCATTGTCTGCGTCGCCGTACCGGCGTTCCTCACCTCCCCGACCCGCCCGAGCGGCGCCGTCAGTATCTCCGCGCCAGCGTCCCGGACTTCGCTGGCGCACCTGATCGACCAGGTCCCGGCCATCCACGCAACGGTCAACGGCCGCACGGTCGTCGGATGAGCCCGGGACGCGCATCCGCCGATGCGGCGCTGCAGTCGTCGCTGGCCTCGACTGGCGTGTACGGACTCGGCGAGGTGCCGACCTCGACCGCGTACCGCAGGTGTTTGTCGGTTGACGTCACGGAACTGCGCGTCGACGGGCTCGGCGTCCGACGGGACGTCGTCGCGGCGCCCCGATGATGCGCGCCTTCTTCATCACCGGAGCGGGCAAGGCTGAGGTCCGGGACGTTGCCCCACCCGAGCCGCGTCCCGGACGGGTCGTCGTCGACGTGGAACGGGCTGGCGTATGCGGCACCGATGTCGAGTTCTTCACCGGCGAGATGTCCTATCTGCACAGCGGACAGGCGCGATACCCGATCCGGATCGGGCATGAGTGGGCCGGGACCGTCTCCGCCGTGGGCTCCGGTGTCGACCCTTCCTGGTTCGGGCTCCGAGTCACCGGGGACACCATGCTCGGCTGCGGCCGCTGCACCCGATGCCTCGGCGGCCGGCAACACGTCTGCGCTGACCGGTACGAGATCGGAGTCCGCCACGGCTGGCCGGGCGCGCTCGCCGAGCAATTAGAGGTGCCGGTGACAGCGTTGCAGCCGTTGCCCGAGACGGTCGACGCGGCGCTCGGCGCCCTGGTCGAGCCCGGCGGCAACGCCTTCCGCGCCGTCCTCGGTGCCCGGATTCAGCCCGGGGAGCGGCTGCTCGTGCTTGGGCCGGGAACGATCGGCCTGCTCGCCGCAAAGATCGGTGTGGCGCAGGGTGCGGAGGTGCATTTGCTCGGTCGGAGTACGACGTCCATCAACTTCGCGGCATCGTACGGGTTCGACAATGCCTGGACTCGCGACACTTTGCCCGACCTGCCGTACGACGCGGTCATCGACGCCTCCAACGCCGCGTTCCTGCCCGCGCTCGCCGCAGACCTGGTCGAACCGGGACGCCGCGTGGTCTACATCGGACTCGCCGGCGAACCCAGCCTCGTCGACACCCGGACGCTCGTGCTCAAGGATGTCACCGCCGTCGGCGTGCTCAGCGCGTCCGGCGGTATCGCCGGCACCGTTGAGCTTTATGCGTCCGGTGCCGTCGACCCACGCCCGCTCATCGCCGCCACCGTCGGTTTGGACGATCTCGCCGCCGTCCTCGCCGGCGAACGCCGCGCCGAGTGGGGGCACGCCCCGAAAATCCACGTGGACCCCCGTCGCTGACGGATCCGATAACCCGACGGAGTCGACTATGCGCGCGCTCGTATTCCATGGACCGCGGGACATGACGGTCGAGGACCGCCCCGAGCCGGAGGCCGGCCCCGACGACGTCCTGCTGGCGATCATCGCCACCGGGATCTGCGGTTCCGACCTGCACGGCTACACCGGCGAGAACGGTCGTCGCCACCCCGGCCAGGTCATGGGCCACGAAACCGTCGCCCGCGTCCTCGAAGACCGGACTGGCATGCACCGTCCTGGCACACTCGTGACCGTCAATCCCGTCCTGGGCTGCCGACGTTGTCCCGCCTGCATCGCCGGCGCACCGCAACGCTGTCCGACCCGGCGCGTCATCGGCGTCCACGCCGATATCAGCGCCGCCTTCGCCGAACGCATGGTCGCGCCGGCGCGCAACCTGGTACCCCTGTCGGAGGGCACTCCGCCCGAGATCGGCGGCCTGGTCGAGCCCCTCGCCGTCGGCTACCACGCCTGCCAGCGCGGCGGCCTCAGCAACAAGGACACCCTCTACATCGTCGGTGGCGGCCCCATCGGACAGGCCGTCGCAATCGCCGCCCGGCGCATCGGCGCCGCCACACCAGTGGTCGCGGAACTCGATCCCGCCCGCCGGGGCCTGCTCAACCGACTCGGCTTTGCCACGGTCGACCCGAACATCCAGACCACCGACGACATCCGGGCCCTCCTCGGCGCGGCGCCGACCGTCGTCATCGACGCGGTCGGCGCCACCCAGACGTTGCAGAGCGCCATGGACATCGCGGCGCTCGGGGCTCGCATCGTTCTCGTCGGGATGGCCACGCCACGGCTCGACCTCGCCGCCTACGCACTGAGCACTGCCGAACGTTCCCTCGTGGGCAGCTTCGCCTACGACGACGCCGCGTTCCGCGATACCGCGATCTGGGCCAGCGCCCACGTCGCGGACTTGGCACCTCTCATCGAGGCACGCGTCGACCTCGACGATGCACCCGAGGCCTTCCGGGCACTCGCGGAAGGAACGCTGACCGCCAGCAAGGTCTTGGTCTACCCCGCCGGCCGTCGGGCCGACATGTCACGACCGACATCGACAGACTGATCGCGATCGCCAGGGGCGAGCGGCATCGGAGGCGGCGACTGCGGCCATCCATTCGTGCACGATCATTCGTCACTCCAAGGGTCCGTACCGCCCCGATGGAGGAAGACCGCCTCCTGACAGTAGCGGGCGACGATCGATCGGTACGGACGGAACGGATCGCCGAGCGGCTTGAGCTGCTTGGCGGTCGGCGCCGGGTCGATCCGCCACGCGAGCCCGAAGCCCTCGCGCACGTCGAGATCGGCCACCGGCCAGACATCAAGCCGGCGGAGACAATGCATCAGGTACATCTCCGCGCTCCACCGGCCGATGCCGCGTACGGTCGACAGCCTGGCGATGACCTCCTCATCGTCGCTCCGCGTCGCTATGTTGAGGTCGACGGTTCCATCCAGCACCTTGGCGGACAGATCGCGCAGCGAGGCAACTTTGTTACGCGAAAGCCCGGCGGTCCGGAGCGTCTCGTCGGACACGGCTCCGAACGCCTGCGGGCTGAACGATCCACCGACGACCGCGGCCACCCGGCCGATGATGGCTTGCGCCGCCGCGCCCGAGATTTCTTGGGAGACAATCGCGCGTACGACAAAGCCGAACGCACCGTCCGGAAAGCGTGGCAAGTACCGAATCGGACCGATCTTCGCAACAAGGTGGGCGACAACGGGGTCGCGGGCCGCGGCCTCGTTGATCGCGGTCGTCAGCGCAGTACGTGGCACAAGCTCAGCTCCCTGATGGCGGGGCGACGCCACGGCGCAACGAGTCCGGCCATCGCACTCACGTCGTCTCCGGGCAAGCGCGGCGGGGCGGAACAAGCGCCGCGCGATAGGCCCGCGGACGCGGCTCCATCAGCCAATGTCTCGACGGTAACCTCTGGCGTCGCGCCTGGCGCAGGCACCGACCAAACCGAGGAAGATCCATGCTCGGGCGCGGCCAAACAGCCTGCCGGACATGACCCGTCAGGCTGTGCTGCCTTAGGTGAGCAACCGCGTTCCGCCCGCCCTCCTCGCCAGGCCTACGGACACCCGTTCACGCGCGGATGACGCGTATTCCGGACGCGTCCGGATCATCGAGCTTTGCGCTGTACATCGCGTGATCGGCGCGTTTGATGAGGTCTTCGGGATCGTCCGCGCCGAAGGCGACCGCAATCCCCATGCTCGCACCGATGGTCACGAGTTCCTCACGCAGCTTGATCGGGCGCGACAGCGCTTGGACGATCCGCTCACAGATTGCATCAATCTCCTCGAGTGCCGCGCCGCGCGACAAGATTAAGAATTCATCGCCGCCGAACCGGCTCACCACGTCGCCATCACGTACGCAAGCCCGAAGCCGCCGCGCGACCTCGACCAGAAGCTGATCACCGGCGTCGTGGCCGAGGCGGTCGTTGACGGCTTTGAATCCGTCCAAATCGCAAAAGGCGATGATGCAGTCGGGGTGGATCGACAGTTCGTCGCCGAGCCGGGCGATGAATTCACGCCGGTTGGGGAGGTCCGTCAGCGGGTCGTGTGACGCCTCGTGTCGCAGTGCCTGCTCCGCACGGTCACGTTCGGCGGACAGGTGGGCAATGCGCCCCATCACCAGGACGGCGATGCCGGACCCACCGATTGCCAGGAGCAGGCCGTCATTACCGCCGGCCACGAGCGCGCGGATACCAACGACCACCGGGATCACCGCCACTGCTGCGCCCAGAAAGACAAGCCGGCCCACGGAAAGCGCGTCCTCGTGGGGCAGCGGTCCCGGCCGCGCCAGGAGCACGGCGGAGGGGTCCAGGCCGAACAGCGCGATCGAGGCATAGGTGGCAATGAACATCATCATGGCGACCGACCGGAGCCAGTGATCACTCGCCAACGCCAGCACGATGTTGCCGACTAGGGCGAGCGCGACGGCCGAGACCAGCCACCACAACGCGCTGATCGATCGCCCGGCCACCTGTATCAGCCGGGCTAAGGCTCCCAGCACGCCGCAGAGGGCGAACACGACGACGAACAGATCAACGTGCGCCGTGGTAGCTGTGAAGTCGTCCTGCAAATTCGGTCGTAGGGCCACGTCCCAGAGCAGGCCCCCGACCGCCAACGCGACGATGCTGGCATCGATGATGCCGCCGAGGTCGTTGCGCCCTCGACGGACCACCAACGCGAAGGCGGCAGCTAGAGCCAGCAGATTGCCAGCAGCGTCGAGGAGCCTACTGCTGGTCACAGCTGCATCGCCTGGAGCAACCCTGACGATGTTGGCAATGCTGACGGTCACCAGGGCAGCTAGCAACAGCCACCAGGGCCGTCGATACCCGGAGTCAAGGCGCCGCAGAGCCGCGATGACCGCCGGTATCGCCGCGAGCGACGCAAAGGCGAATGCGACCCCACGGCCCAACGTCGACAGCATCGGGTACACCGCTATCAACAAAAGTGATCCGACGATGAACGCCCAACGCACGCGCCAATCGGGTCCAGCCACTGGCGTGCCCTCCTCCCCCAGAGCGTAGCGGCCCCGCCGTACACGATGGCTTGGTTAGGTCTGACCGCGCGACCCTGGGGGATGGCCGCGTCGGCCGGCCGTGCCGACTGCGGGTTTCATCAGGGTGATCCATACACAAATCGGGGCGTAAGCCACCCACCGACGTCGGCGGGGGTGCGCGGCGGTGGCAGTGTGTCAGGGTGGTTGGCGTGGCTATGCAGCTGTTAGGTGATCGGTATCGGCTTGAGGATGTGCTGGGCTCGGGCGGGATGGCGACCGTGTGGCGGGGCTGGGATCTGCGGTTGGAGCGATCGGTCGCGGTCAAGACGCTCGATCATGCGGGCCTTAGTGACCCGAGCGCGGCGGAGCGTTTCGACCGTGAGGCGCGCACGGTCGCGCGGCTCGCTCACCCGAATATCGTCGCCGTGTACGACGTCGGTACCCAGGACGGTGTCGGGTACCTGGTGATGGAGTTGATCGGCGGAGTCAGTGTGGCAGCGCTGCTGGAGGCCGGGCCGTTACCGGTGCAGCAGGCGGTAGCGATCGCCGCGCAGTCCTGCGACGCGCTCGGCGCGGCCCACGCCGCCGGCGTTATCCACCGCGATGTCAAACCGGCCAACATCATGGTCACCCCCGCCGGTGCCGTGAAGGTCTGCGACTTTGGCATCGCGCGGCAGCTGCACGCTGCCGGGCAGACGCTAACCGCCCCGGACTCCGCGATCGGCACCAGCGACTACATGGCGCCCGAGCAGGCCACCGGAGATCAGGTCGACGCCCGGACCGATTTGTACGCACTCGGCTGCGTGCTGTACGCGATGCTCACCGGCGCGCCACCCTTCACCGGCGACAGCCCGCTCGCGGTCATCTACCAGCACCTGCACAACGCCCCGGCACCGGTGCGATCCCGCCGGGCCGACGTCCCCGTCGAGCTGGCGGCTCTGATCGACCGGCTGCTGGCCAAAGATCCCGCGGACCGACCGGCCGATCACCGGCAGGTGCTGGCCGCGTTGGGCGTTGTCGACCGGCGGCCAACGGCTGGACCGGCCGGACCAGTCACCGCCGTACGGCCGGTGGCCCGCGCCGCCGTGCCCACACCCACTCGCACCATGCCGGCGGCGCTGGGACACGACGAGTACCGACGCAGCGGCTGGGCCGACCGATATCCGCGATTCACCCTTGGCCGCGTCACGATGGCGGCGGTTGTCGTCGTCGCGCTTGCGACCGCGGCCGTACTAGCGGCCGCCCTTCTCAACCGTCCCGCCGGCCAACCGCAGGCCGCACCGCCACCAAGCACGACCTCGACGACCGCGACGGCATCGCCGACCCCTTCAAACACGCCCACGCCAATCACGTCGGGCGATCCTGCCGACCAGATCGCGGCCCTCCAAGCCCTGCTCCAACAGCAGGTGGAGGCGGGCCAGGTCGACTCACACGCCGCCAATGATCTCGTCCACCAACTGAACGGCCTCGCCCACACCCTTGATCGCGGCGATGGCCACGGCCACGACAGCACCGACAAGATCACCGCGCTACGCGCCGACCTCACCGAGCTCCTGGGCGACCGCAAGATGACAACCGCTGGCTACGACACCCTCGCGGCAGGACTCGACCAGTTGGCCGCGTCGCTGCCCACAGCCGACACCGGCGACTAAAGCCCTCCCTGCAGCGGTATGCGTCGCGCGACCGATGAAGCGCTTGCCATGACGGCGTCGCCGTCTCGCCGGAGCTCATGGACACACGTCGATCGGGCCTGCGCCACCTGTCACCGTCAGCAAACGATGCAGGTCGCCTGGCGACAATCACGTCACCACCCGCCGGATTCATCCCGTATCCAATGCTCCAGCCTGCATCTCGCTCTATCGGACCGGTCTACGAGTCCGCACCCGAGCCGATACTCCTTGGCCTTAAGCTGGACCACATACACACGCGCGCGGGTTCGTCCACGCCGGGCTGCTCGTTCACCTCAGGCGATTCAATCTTCGGTCACACGACCTCCACAGCTCTCGCGGCTCGCCCGCCGATCGTCACCGTGTCGCTGATTACTGACGCCACTGGGTCAGCACCCGGAGCATGGCGCCAGCGCTGGAGCGCAGTGAACACCATGGAACGCGGGTGGCCTTCGCAAACGCGACGTTCCAAGCCGATGATCGCCTCGTAGCGACGGCGAGCGGCGTCCTCCTCAGCTAACCGGACAGCCACCGGGATCGGAGGCGCGTGACTCATGACCTCGACCGCCACCCGCACTGCGTTCAAGACAGCTGTCTTTCGCCATCGAACCCTGGCCCGCGCCGTAAGGAGCCCACGATGCCTAGAGCCGCAACGCCCGCGCCGAACCTAAACCGACTTGACCTCCCACAAGGGCCCATCACCTACCGCGTGACCGGCCCGGCCGACAGCGCGTCCCCACCGGTCGTGTTCGTACACGGCTTGCTGGTGGACAGCCAGCTCTGGACCGGTGTCGCCGACGTGCTCGCCGACCGCGGCATACGCAGCTACGCGCCCACCTGGCCACTCGGCTCGCATCGCGTACCGATGAACGCCGACACCGACCTCAGCCCGCGTGGCATCGCCACGATCATCAACGGGTTCCTGGCCGCTCTCGACCTCAGCGACGTCACATTGGTCGGTAGTGACACCGGCGGCGCCCTGTGCCAGTACACAATCGACACCGACGATAGCCGCATTGGCCGCCTGGTCCTGACCAACTGCGACGCCTTCGACGTCTTCCCGCCACGCGAGTTCCAAGGGCTCATCAAGGTGGGCCGCCACGCTGCACTCATCAAGCCGATGCTCACCGCACTCAAGTCCACCGCCATCCGACACAGCAACACCGGCTACGGGCTCACCTTCGCGGGCACACCGGATCCCCACGTCACCCGCAGCTGGATCGAGCCTGCACTCAGCAACAAGGCGATTCGCCGTGACGCCGCCAAGCTGATGAGCACCATGCAACCGAAGGATCTGCTCGAGGTCTCCACCCGATTCGACACCTTCACCAAACCGGTGCGCCTCGTCTGGGGAGACGCCGACAAATGCTTCCCCATAAGCTTCGCCAAAAAGCTGGCCGCCGCCTTCCCGAACGCGACGCTGACCACCGTTCCAGGCGGCCGCACATTCATCTCGATGGAGTTCCCCCAGCAGGTCGCCGACGTCATCAGCACGTGACCGTACGACACAACATCCGCCCGTGGCCCCATACATCGGCACTCGGGTGCGCTCGCTTCTGCAGCGCTCCGACACCCCGGCGCTAGCGATCGGGCGTTTCGTCAACTCAAGCGTCTTCGATTTCTCTGGGTCCGGAACGAACGGTGTAATCCCTGATCATGGGAGTGCAATTGGTGACGGAAGCTGCGGCGCCCTGGAACGTGGGCACTTGAGGCTCCTGCCGACATGAGTGGTCGAGGTCCTGGTGTGAACGGCGCCGGGAAGTTAGTTGGGCGGCTCCGCGAGCCGCTCCATCCGGGTCCAACCGGACCAGCCACGCTCGCGCATCAGGTCCCGCAACCGCTGTGCCCGTGGGTCGGTCTCGTCGGCAAGATCGTCGAGTAGGTCAGACGGTAGTTCGTCGTGCGCCATCTCGGCGGGGTTGGTCTCGCTGGCGGTGTATGCCTGCTCGGCGAGGCTGGCCATGATGTCGGCGGCTTCCTCCAGTCGCGGGTCGTCGGCTGCATCGCTTTCGAAGATCTCCGATAGGACCCGGTAGAGCCGGACGAGTTGCGGGTCGTCGAGCTGCGCGAGTTTCTCGGGCATCCACTCGCGGACGCGATCGGGCCACCGGGCCGCAACCAGGATCCACCCGTCCCGCTCGGCCTCGACCATCCGCTCGGACGCCCCGATCTGCCGAAGTCGATCGAGATAGAAGGTCACCTCCGGTGGGAGCGCCAGACTGTCCCCGGCCGCGAGCTGCGCGATCTGCTTGCGGCTGGTCTCAAGCCGTTCGATCTGGTCGCGTAGGTGGCTGTCGATGCTGTGGACCGCTTCGGCAAAAGTCGATGCGTCGGCTTCGAGCATCTGACCGATCCGAGATAGCGGCACGCCAGCGTCGGCGAGGGCGCGGATCTTGATCAGGGACACGACTGCCGTCGCGCCATACCTCCGGTAACCCGAAGCATCCCGCTTCGGCTCGGGTAGTAGTCCGATCTGGTGATAGTGGCGCACGGCGCGCACCGTGACGCCGGCATACGCCGCCAGTTGACTGATCGTCAGCATGCTCTGATCCTGCCCTCAACCCGCCCAGACCCGGTCGACGCCGGCTCAGGAGATCTTGCGACGGTAGGACATGTTGGCGAACACGTAGGCAACGACGAGGATGCCGAGGCACCAGGCCAGGGCGATCCAGATGTGGGTGCCGACCGGCTGCTGGGTGAACAGGTCGCGGATCGCGTTGACGATGGAGGTCACCGGCTGGTTGTCGGCGAAGGCGCGCACGGGGCCGGGCATGGACTCGGTGGGTACAAAGGCCGAGCTGATGAACGGCAGGAAGATGAGCGGATACGAGAACGCGCTCGCGCCGTCCACGGACTTTGCGGTGAGGCCGGGTATCACGGCGATCCAGGTCAGCGCCAGGGTAAACAGGACCAGAATGCCGGCGACCGCGAGCCACCCCGCCACGCCCACCCCCGTGCGGAAGCCCATGACCAGCGCGACGCCGACGACGACCACGAGCGAGATCAGGTTGGCGACCACCGAGGTCAGGACGTGCGCCCACAGCACGGAGGATCGTGCGATCGGCATGGACTGGAACCGTTCGAAGATGCCGCCTTGCAAGTCCAGGAAGAGCCGGTAGGCAGTGTAGGAGATGCCCGAGGCGATCGTGATGAGCAGGATGCCGGGCAGCAAGTAGTTCACGTACGAATCCGAACCGGTCTTGATCGCGCCGCCGAAGACGTAGACGAACAGCAGCATGAAGGCGATCGGCATGATCGCGGTCGTGATGATGGTGTCCGGGCTGCGGCTGATGTGGCGCAGCGAACGTCCCAGGAGGACGGCGGTGTCGCCGAGGAAGTGCTTGTTCATCGTTGTTCCTTGTCCATTCTGGCGCCGACGAGGGTGAGGAAGACGTCCTCGAGAGTCGGCTGCTTCTCGACGTACTCGACTTCGGCGGGCGGGAGGAGCTGCTTCAGCTCACTGAGGGTGCCGTTCACGATGATCCGGCCCTCGTGGAGAATCGCGATCCGGTCGGCGAGCTGCTCCGCCTCGTCGAGGTATTGAGTCGTGAGCAGCACGGTCGTGCCGCCCTCGGCGAGCTCCTTGACGGCTTGCCACACCTCGAGACGCCCCTCCGGGTCCAGCCCGGTCGTCGGCTCGTCGAGGAAGATAACCGGCGGATTCCCGATAAGACTCATCGCGATGTCCAGGCGGCGGCGCATGCCACCGGAGTAGGTCGCTACCCTCCGGGTGCCCGCCTCGGTCAGCGAGAAGCGCCTCAGTAGGTCATCCGCGATCGTGCCCGGGTCCTTGAGGTGCCTCAGCCTGGCGACCATGACGAGGTTCTCCCGCCCGCTGAGGATCTCGTCGACCGCCGCGAACTGCCCGGTAAGACTGATGGACTCGCGTACGTCGGCGGCCTGTGTCGCGACATCGAAGCCGTTGACTCGTGCAGTCCCTGTGTCGGCCTTGAGCAGCGTGGACAGGATCTTCACCACCGTGGTCTTGCCGGCCCCGTTTGAGCCGAGCAGGGCGAAGATGCTGCCCCGCGCCACGTCGATGTCCACGCCACGCAGCACCTTCAGTTGCTTGAACGACTTCTCCAGGCCATGCACGTGTATCGCGGGCTGCTCGACCTGATCGATTGTTGCCGGGATGCTCATGACGGCCAGTATCGAGGGTTGACGCAGCGTCAAGGTCAAGCCCGCAGGGCAGATTCGATTCATCCACTCACGTGGAAGTTACGACCCGGGCTAACGCGTGCCCTAACGAGCGAAGCCAGCGGCGAACAGACCGCAAGCCGGCGTTCGGGCACGGGGTGCAAGTGCGATCTCCGGGCCGTTCTTGCCGGCAGCGGCGGGAACAGGTCTGACCGATGCTCCTGAGCAATTGGCAACGCGGGGGCACGTTCGTGAAACAGGTGTCGATGGCTGAGTCGAAACCTCAGCTACCCAGATGCAGGTCCCTTTGGATCGAGCAGTGACCTCAAGAGAGAGATCTTCCACGTTGTCGAAGTTCGCTTCGAGGCCATCGAACTTGGTCATGTGGTCATGGCCTGCCTTGTCGCGTGCCCACACGTGTACCAAGGATCGGCGAAGTCGCGGTCAGCGGCGGTCGTCGGCGATCGAACGTGCGTTTGTCCAACACCGTCCAAAGAGATGATGACCTCGGCGTATTCGAGGTCATCGGAGTGGGGACGGCTGGTTTCGAACCAGCCGTGCCCGGCGCTAGTTGCGGCATCCCGGTGAGGCACCGGGATCGGGCGCGCCCCGCGCCCGATCCTGTCAGTGCCCCGCGTCCCAGTTCTGGTCGATGTGCAGACCCAGGTCGTCAACCGCGGCCATCACAAGTCGTGCTCTAGCGTGGCCGGTTGCCTTCGATCAGACCTCGTCGGGACGTCACCGTCGCCTATCAGCCTGGCGGAGCATCGCGTCTTGTTCGGGGTCGGGCAGGAGCTCCCGGACCTCTTGTGCACAGCGGCAGGCGACGGCTGTCTTGGCCGCCCACGCCAGCGCCTCCTCGCGTGAGGGGACGTCGACGACACAGAACCCGCCGACGACCTCCTTGGTCTCGGGGTATGGGCCGTCGGTCACGATCCCGTCGGTGGCCACAACGCTCGCCATCTGCCTTGCCAGTCCGCCGCCGAAGACCCACACGCCGGCGTTCACGGCCTCCTGCATCACCTCGTGCGCGGCCTTGGCCACGTCGGGAAAGTCCTCGTCGGGGATATGGTCCATCGCACCGTCATCGAACGAGATCAGGTATCGCGCCATCTCATGACTCCCTTGTCCCGGCGGCCACCTCCGGCCACATCTCACCTCTGCTACGAACGCGTCGCTCCGGATCCGACACTCTGCCAGCAGAAAATCTAGCGGGACCTCCGCCGTCCGGCCCCCGCGGGCGTCATGTGGCCCCGTTTGCGGAGATCATCGGCGCTGCCACCGGCTATGAATAGTCCAACCGCACTCGTCTGCCGCTGCGCGCCCACCGAACTTGTCAAGCATCAGGCGAGACAGCGATGTAAAAGCGTCAGCCGAAGTACGCCGCCTCCATCCCCGAAGCACCTTGCTCCGACCACACAAGCGTCAACCCGGTCGCAGTGCCCGTGCACCGCCGGTAGCGTTCACCGGATGAGCGGACTCGTGGAGATCGTGCTGGACTGTCGTCATGCGTCGAAGCTCGCGCCGTTCTGGCAGGCCGCGCTTGGCTGGCGGATCCGGCCATACGACGAGGCCGAGGTCGCCCGGCTTGCCGCGCTGGGCCTGACACCAGAAACTGATCCGACGGTGGCCATTGACCCCCCGGACGGTTCGCTGGTTTTCTTCCTCCAAGAGGTTCCCGAGGCCAAGACCGGGAAGAACCGCATGCACGTCGATGTCCGGCTCCGGGACCAGGCTCACCTGGACGAACTCCTCCGGATGGGCGCCACGGTGATGTCCGAGCATGACGGCTGGTCGGTCTTGGCCGATCCCGAGGGCAACGAGTTCTGCGCCAAGCATCCGGACCGAGGGCTCGGAGGTGGTTCTTCCGCTGCCTGAGTGAACGTAGCTCACGCTGCTGGAACACCGGGAGGACTAGGAAGCGGAGCGGACTCGTCTGGGCGAGATCTGGCAGGAGCATGGCCTGGCGTTCCCATCCGAGCTCGGCACGCCGATGGAGCCCCGCAACCTCAACCGCCGCTTCGCCCGGCTGCGGATAGCCGCAAGTCTTCGTCGCCGGCGACGCCGCTCACATTCACTCGCCGGCCGGCGCGCAGCGGACAGGCGGATGGTGACTCGTTCGCCCAGCACGTGGTCGGCGAGAGCGTTCAAGTGGGGGGCAGGCGGCACGAGATGGGTAACGGGAGACTGTTACGCCCAGATCTGTGAGAGCCGAGAGGTTAAACCCGTCCCGGCTACTCGACCTGAGTACACCAACGCTTGGTCCCGGCTGACCCTGATCGTGAAGACCTCCGCCACCGTGCCGAGGCCACCGTCCGCTCGGCACCGTGAACGCTCTTGGTCAGGGGACCATCGACGGCCGGCTCCCGCCATCTGCCACGGCATGACTCATGGACTGCCCACGCGAACGGTGCAGACGATGCCGTCGAGTGCGCAGCCGCACCGTCGCTGCGCCCAGCAGGGTCGCGACGGCCAGCGGCAGCCACAGCGCCGCCGCGCCCAGGCTGAGCATTCCGGTGATGATGATGGGGTCGACGGCCCGGGCCAGGCCGTAGCTGAGCTGCCAGCGGGCGAGCGCGCGCCCCACCAGGTGTGGCGGTGCTGACTCGATCACCAGCGGCACGCTGCTGCCGGTATAAAGAATCTCACCCAGCGTGTACGGCACGATGACCAGCGCGACGAGCACCGTGCCGCGGCCGCCGCCGGTCGCCCCGCCGAGCCAGAAGCCGAGGTAGGAGGCGGCAAGCAACAAGCCGGACCAGAACAGCACGGTGCGGTGCGGCCACTTCGCGAGGCGCACTACCACGACGAGCTGCAGTGCAATCACCATGACGGTGTTGGCGACGAAGATGCCCGAGGGCCACGCCAGGGACGCGTGCAGGCCCTGCACCAGCAGCAGCGGCAGGGCGATCTCCAGGATGTCGGCGTAAAACGCGTACGGAATGCCGGCCAGGGCCAGGATGGTAACGGTGCGTAGGCCGGCACCGCGCGCTTCCCCCGTTGCGGCAGCCGGGGCGGGGGCCGGAACATCTTGATGGGGCAGCGGCACCCGGGCGATCACCGCCGCGCCGAACGCGCACCCGAGCGCCGTCACCAGCGCGAGCCAGCGGAGCACCTCCGGCCCGCTCGCGACCAGAACCGTGCCGAGCAGGGCGCCGGCACCCAGGCCGGCGTTGCGCAGCGAGCGGCCTGCGGCCAGCGCCGCCGTACGCTGGGCCGGGCCGGCGAGCGTAGCGACCAGCGCGGAAATGGTGGGTGGAGCGATCTGCGTGCCGACGCCGATGAGCACCGCACCGATCGCGAATCCGGCGATGCCGGGCACCAGGGCAAGCAGCAGCGACCCCACCGCCCGCACCAGTAGCGCGGCGACGGCGGGGGCGCGCCGCGCCCCGCGGTCGATCCAGCGTCCGGCGAGCGGGACGGCGCAGAGGCCGGCCAGCATGCCGACGGTCAGTGTCATACCGGCCTGCGGCGCGCTGAGCCCGATTAGCACGGCGTAGATCACAATGAAGGGGCGCAGCATCCCGGAGGTCGCTGCCTCGACTGTGGCGCTGAGCGCGTAGCGGCCGCCGCCCGGGATGCGGACCAGCTCACGAAGCGTCGTACGGGTGGTCGTCACGGCTCCGATCGTCCGGCCACACGGCTGCGAAGAGACCCGGGTTGGCCAGCGTCGTCAATCCACGGCTCGTCGATTGACAAACCACGTCAATCGGTTTGCCCGGGCGCGAACCGCTGCCAGGATCGGTACCGTGGTTACCTCCGTCGACATCGCCGGCGTACCAGCCGATCGGATCCGGATAACGCCGTCGCCGCTCGCGGAGCTCGGCGCGGTGCTGCACGTGCTCGCGGAGCCGCAGCATCATCCGAACACCGCCGCGGCGCTTACGATGATGGCGGCTGCCCTTCCCACAGAGTTGGCCCCAGACCTCGAGGAATTTGGCCTGCTCTGGCGCTCCGGCCGGGCCGACTTTCTGTTCCCGCCCGATCCACGGCCGAGCCTGCGCGAGGAACTGGACGGCGTCGACCGCTTGGACGACGAGCGCTGGGTCGCTGCGGCGCTCGCCGCCCATCGGGCCACCTCACCGGCGCCGCGAATGTGGTCGCCGCTGCGTGACCCGATCGTGCGGCAGCGGGCGCTGGCTGCGGCCCGCGCCCGAGGGCCTCAGCAGGCGGCGTGGGCCGAGCGGGTGCTCGCCGATCCGGCCGCCGAGCGCGAACGGGTACGTCGCTTTCTGCTCGCCTGCGAGTCCGCCTTCTTCGGCACGGTCTGGGAACGCGTCCGCCCAGCGCTCGCCGAGGAAGCCAACCGTCGACGCTTCGACCTGGCCCGCGAGGGTATCGGCGCCCTCGGCCGGATCTCGCACGCAATCGGGGTCGACACCGAGCGCGGCATCCTGACGATCGACAAGCTGCAGGACCAGATCGCAGACGGTCGCGGCGGCGGGATGACGCTCATCCCGAGCGCGTACGGCGCACCGCATATGACCATCGTGTACGCGACCGGCTGGCAGCCCGTGCTGCAGTACCCGGCACCGGGCTGGGACCCGCGCCCGGTGTTACGGGTGGACGAGCTGGATGCTCGGTTGACCGCGCTTGCGCACCCGCTGCGGCTACGTTTCTGCCGCACGCTCGCCCGAGGTCCGCACACGACCGGCGAGCTGGCCGACTTTTGGCAGGTGACGGCGCCGGAGGTGTCCAGGCACCTCGCGGTGCTGAAGGCGGCCGGGCTGCTGATCTCGGCGCGCCGCGGCCGCTACGTGACGTACCGCCTGGACATGGAGGCCTGCACCGGCCTGGGGCAGCAACTGGTGGACGTCCTCGGGCGCTGAACAGCCAGGACGCGGGCCAAACTGATCAGGATTGAACCATATCGACAAGCCGGCCCACCGCCAGCGAGGACCACAGTGGACCTTTACGAGCCATAAGCGAGCCGCTGCGTGCCTCACTGCGGACCTCTTCCGTATCAACGGGCTCGGCGTTTGTACGTCGAGGCAGTCAATCGCCGTCAAGGCGGCATTGACGCTGCTCACCTGGTCAGCTTGTCGCGTACAACGGCAAGTGGCACCTCGACAGCCCGGACGCAAGCGCGTCACGACGGCCGGTCAGGTCGTGGACCAGATGAAGATCTCATAGCAGAGCACGCCGTAGCTGAACACGGTCCACAGGTGATCGAAGCTCTGCCGGGTCCCATCTGCAACGGTCGGGATCGGTGACTGGCGCACCGGGCGCGTCAATCGCCCCCACACACTCAATGGGTCCCGTTCGCCGTCGGCCCGCCCCTTGGGGTGCGGGCCGGCCCCGGCGCCACAACCGCGTCGCGGCCAGGACGTAATCGAGGCAGCCTTGCAGTGCCGGGGCCGGTCTGCTCGGCTTCGCCCCGGTCGATGGCGACCGGGACTTGCGCAACCATCCACAGGCCTCGCAGCCGCAGACGGCGTTGATCATGTCCGGGGCCGGAGCGTTCCCGCCGGAGGCATACCTCGTGCGGCGCCGAAGCACGGACTGCGCCACGGCGGCCGACTCGCAGTTCGGTGACGTGGCAGCTTCGGGCGACCTGCCGGCTGACGCCGATCGATCTCAAATCCGGTTCCGGGTCATCGCGGCTCGCGAGTGTCGCGCCGGCCGACGGGCGCTGCGGGAGGACCCGGCCGCGGGAGCGTCAGCGGGAGCGGCCGGTGTCCGTCCCTGTTCGGCGGCGCGGCCGGCCCTTTAGGGCCGGCTTGAACTTCGTACAGAAAGTTCTCACACGCAGCAAGGCGACAAGCTGTCCGGCTCCGCTTGATCCGTGACACTGCGATGTCAATTGATGGGTGACACTGCGCCGAGTGCTGACGACATTGACTTGCGCAACAGGGTCCCATCGGCACGCTCTTCCATACGGTGCCAGCCGCAGCGTTCGTAGTACCCCACAGCGGCCGGCCCGGTTAAGACCCATACAGCCGCATAGCCGCGGCCCACGGCGAAGCGTTCCAACCGTTGCAGCAACAGCCGTCCGATGCCGCGTCCGCGAAGGTCGGTGCGAACCACCATGCCCCAAACGCAGGGCACCAGCTCCGGGCGACCGGGCACGTCGCTCGTTCCGAGCGCCACCGCTCCGAGCGCCGTACCAGTCTCGTCGACAGCCACCCAGGTCACCGGCAGGTCCTCACGGCCCGCTTCTCGCCTGGTGATGGAGATATGTTCGTCAACGTCATCGTCGTTACCCCACTCCGCGAACCGCATCCGGCCGATTGGTTCGATGAGATGAGGGACGTCGGCCAGCAGCTGAACCAGGACACTCACCCGGACAGTCTTGCAGGGCAGGCCCAGCGTCACCCATGTCCCGAGACCGATCCGTCACGGACGTCCTGAGACCCGACACCGAGACTCGACACCGGGATCCCGAAACCGAGCCCGACACAGCACGGTCACCACCTGCGACACCGTGTCTCCGACAAGCCTGCGGCACCGTATGACCGGAGGCTCCGAGTTGTCGATTGCGTCAGGCCAAAGCAGGCCGCTATGAGACACAACCGGTGCCGGCAAAGCCGGACACGTGCGACAATTTGGGGCTTGCAGTGTCCCGTCGTCAGTGATCGGGACGAGGAGTCGGCCGCGCCGGATGCGTACGCGGCTGTGTGGCGCCCCGGTTGCGGCGAAGGCTACCCACCGACGTCAGGGGAAAGCTCATGACACAGGCGGCGGGCGTGTTGATCAACGCCCTACGAACGGAACTGAACGGACCGGTGATCGGCGCCGCGGACCCGGACTACGACGAGGCCCGCCGCCTATGGAACGCCGACATCGACCTACACCCGACGATGATCACCAAGTGTGAATCAGCGAGCGACGTGTCCGCAGCGGTCACCTTCGCCGTGGAACACGGGCTCGAGATCGCAGTGCGCGCAGGCTCGCACAGCATTTCCGGCGATTCGAGCGTCGACGATGGGCTCATGATCGACCTCAGCCGGCTCAACGGGGTCAGCGTCGACGCGAAAGCGAAACGAGCGCGCGTCGGCGGCGGCGCACTGCTGAGCGACCTGGACGCCGCGACGCAGAAGTATGGCCTCGCCACGCCCGCCGGCATGATCAGCCACACGGGAGTCGCCGGGCTCACGCTCGGTGGTGGCATGGGATGGCTGACGCGCAAGGCCGGACTGAGTATCGACAACCTCCAATCCGCCGAGGTGGTAACCGCCGACGGGCAGATACGGCGGGCCTCCGCGGAGGAGAACGCCGACCTCTTCTGGGGGATCCGCGGCGGTGGTGGCAATTTCGGCATCGTCACCGAGTTCGAGTTCCGCCTCCACGAGCTCAACCCGGTCGTGCAGCTAGGCATCCTCTTCTGGGGGATCGAGCAGGGGCCCGACGTGCTGCGTGTCGCCAGAGAGGTCACCACGGACATGCCGCCGGATGTAAACATCCTCATCGCCGGCCTGAACGCCCCGCCCGCGCCATTCGTACCCGAAGAGCACCGGCTTCAGCCGGGTTATGCCCTCGTCGTCGTCGGTTTTGGGTCCGTCGACGTCCATGACCGCGTGGTGGCACGCATCCGCGAGGCACTGCCGCCGCTGTGGGAGTCCGTCACTCCCACGCCGTACACGGCTTTGCAGCAGCTGCTCGACGAGGCAAACGCGTGGGGTTTCCACTCCTATGACAAGGCCACCTATATCTCGGACCTGTCCGACGAGGCGATCGCGGTCATCACCGACCACATGCGGCGCAAGAGCTCACCGCTGTCGGTCCTGCTGTTCTACCGCCTCGATCAGGCGTACTCGGAGGTCGGCGAGGACGACACAGCGTTCGGAGGCGGGCGCTCACCCCGATACTCCGCGTTCATCATCGCGATCTGCCCGACGCCAGAACTCCTGACCGCCGACCGGGAATGGGTGCGCTCCTTCTGGGAGGCGCTGCGCCCGTACTCGCTCGGCGTCGGCAGCTACGTCAACGCGAACACCGAGTTCGAGGAGGATCGTGTGCGGGCCTCGTACGGCCCCGGGAAGTACGAACGGCTAGCCAAACTCAAGGCGAAGTACGACCCTCGCAACGTCTTCCACCGCAACGCCAACATCCGGCCAGCAACATCCCTCCACCGCTGACAATCGACCAGCTCGTCACGGTCATAACGCACTCGAGAGGTGGACGACCACCGCAGGCGAGTGGCGATGGATTTGTAAACCGCGCCTTGGTCTACAGGCACCGCCTCGTGGCAATGTGTCATGCCCTAGCCGCGGCGCTCTCAGCGACCGGCTCAAACGTCGCGATCTTGCCCCTCGGGTCGGTGAGCGCTGCCTGATGCATTGTCCGACGCGGGTAGATCTTCGACCGAGTGCCCGTGCTCAAGGTAGACGACGCGTTTCGAGCGGGCGCCTCTGACCGTCGATCGCAGCCGATCCGCGAGCCGAGGGACGGTGTATACGTCAAGGTCGGACTCGCCTACGAATCGAGCCTCACCGACCTCGCCATCCTGGAAGCGCATTGAGTGGACCCGCTCGGGACTGAGCGTTCCGCCGTCGAAGATGAACAAGAGCTTGTCGCCCTCATCTTTGTGGGGCGCCCAGTCCACGGACAGAAGGGCATTGGCATCAACATCGATGCCCAGCTCTTCCTTCACCTCGCGTACTGCCGCCTGTCGAGGACTTTCGCCGACCTCGACGTAGCCGCCGGGAAGATCCCAGAACGGCTTGTACGTCAGGCGAATCAGAAGGATGCCACCCAACCCGTCGTTGAACAGCACTCCCGCGGCTACGTGCGGTGTGGCTGCGGTGAGTACGAATGAGGCCGGGTTTGTCACGCCCCAAACTCTACGAAAGAGTCACGCAACGTGTACGCGGTCGGCTAGGGCCGCGAGCTGGAACCCAGGCTTTCCCCGACTACGTTTGATCCAGTTGTGCACCAGCTGGCAGCTGATTGCATGATGCCGAACCTGTTCGGGGGCGACCTGCTCGGCGTCGAGAAACACCCGCAGGACGCACTAATAGCCGTCGGGCTCGTGCAGCCTCACAGCTGGGATCTCAGCACGGCGACCTCGGGGAACTCGTCCGGCGAGCCGTAGCCGTGCTCGGCCAGCCAGCGTACGTTAGTCAGGCATCGCAACGACCACCACGCGCGGATGAGGTCGCGGTCGACGTCGGTGCCGTAGCCGGCGACGACGTCGCCAAGGTGCTCCTTGTGTCCGAGCGTGAGGATGGCAAGGTCGAAGAGCGCGTCGCCCTGGGACGCCTCGGACCAGTCGACGACGCCGGTGACCTCGTCACCGGCGACGAACACGTGGTCGACCTGCAGGTCGCCGTGGATGAACACCGGTGTCCACGGCCGGAGCGCAGTCTCGGCGAGCCGGCGGTTGCGTGTGACCACGTCGGCGGGAAGGACGCCGTTCGTGACGAGCCACTCACACTCGCCGGCGAGCTGCGATGCGAGCTCGTCGAGGCTCCGACCGGGCCATGGCGGCAGCGGCGCGTCGTGCAGCGTCCGGACGGCGGCACCCGCCGCGGCCCACGCCGCCGACGAAGCGGTAGATGGCTCGCCGAGGTGGCCAAGTGCCGTCCCCGGGACAGCGGCGAGCGCGAGCGCGGGCGGCTTGCGCCACAGGATCTCCGGAGTCGGGACCGGCGCCATAGCCATCGCCTCGACCTCGACGTCGATGCGGGTCTGATCAGCGTCGATCTTTACGAACACGTCGCCGACGCGCAGGGTCGCGCGCTCGTTATGGGCGACGACAATCTCGACCTCGTCCACGTCCATGTCGGCCATCATTGCGGGGATGACCACCGATGTCGCCGGGTTATCTCGTACGACTGCGCGGTTGACCGCGCCCCGCTGCCCAGCGGTCTAGTGCACGCCACCGACCGCGGACTAGGTATCACCCACCTGGCAAGCAGGGGATCCGCGCCGTCCTGGCTGCTTGGGTTCACGCTGCTGGTGCGTGCCCCCCGCGTGCCCCAACTGCCGGCCACGGTCGGTCAGCCGCGGCTAAAGGCGGCCAACAACGGCGACCTAGACGCGCGCCACCGCTGACCCGTGACCTGGGGTTATGGCCAAGAGTTTATGTGGGCACGGCTGGTTTCGAACCAGCGACCCCCGCTTGTAAGGCTCATTGGGCGGGTGGCGGGACGTTCGCGACTGTCCGCTGACTTGGCAAACGCCCGCGCCTTTGTCCGCGCTATGCTGCCGTGGTGTGCGGCCGTTGATGTCAGAAATGGATGTCAACGAAGAGGGCACGTGGTCGACCGCGGGGATGTCGGCTGACCCGTAGCTTGATCGGGCCCTGCCACGGCCGTAGCGGCGCGTGTCATGTCCGCTCCATGATCACCGGAAACCGCTGCCAGCGCCAAGCGAGACGGTACGCATCCGAAGGAGCACGCCGGATCCTCTGCCCGGCCGGACTCAGCTTGGAAAGCCGGTGTCCGCGGCTCGGCGGCCAACCGTCAGTCGAAATCGCTATCGAGTCAGCCGTCGCGTTGGGTGTCAGCTGCGTGCCATGTGCGGTCCCTGTATCGTGCGGCGGCATGGGAGCTGCCGTTGGCATCGATTTCGATGACATTCTCCGGGCGGTGCGGCCTGACACAAACTTGGAGGTCCGCCTCGACATCGTGACCGATTCGATGGTTGGGTCAGGTCTCGTTCAGGCGGTCGAACAGGCCGTCGACGTGGCCAATGATGCGCATGGTGATCCGGGCGATATGCATGAGGACACCTGGGCTGAGAGCGTTCAGTTGTCTAACGACGGTGCGTCGGTGGTGATGGTCGGCTGGAAGGACGAGGACACGCTGCGGTCCTGGCTGCAGGTTTTCGCTGGCGAGCTCGCTGTGGCAGGGATCGCCGGTACGATCCGGACCACGCCCGTAACGACGCTGCCGGGGTCGTACACCTCACTTACTGTTTCGCGGCCGACCGCGTACGTCGCCTACGACGGCGTCATTACGCCGGACGACGATCGGGCGAGGGATTGGTGTGAACGGTGGGCAGAGTGGTCCAGGGCGTCAGGGGGCATCGGATATCTGAGTCGTGTCGCCTATGATCAGCTTGCGCCAGAGGCCGGCGTGGGCGCGGCTTTGCACGGTTCGGTGCTGGGCGGTGCCGGCGCATCGTTTGCTTCCGTCTCTTATGTGGACGATGCGGGCGCGCGGCACGTGTCGGTTGGCGCGGATGGGCTAACGGTTGGGCAATGTTGGGATCTGGCCGGCTCGAGCCTGAATGCGGTCCGGGACGCACTCGTTGCGGTGGCCGATATCGCCCGCGTGGGGTTTATCGCGATGATCCCCGGCTGGGTGTATCTGTGGGAGTCGCGCAGGCTCGCACAACCGCCGCTGCCGACCATGAAGCCAGCGCGCTTGCACCGACGACTGGAACTCTGGGACGACCACGTGCCGGACGCGCACGTCATGCAGCTGCTGACCGACCGGCACTTAGAACGGGTGGACGACCTGTCGGCGTGGCGGGTCAGCGAGGTAGCGAACAGACGTTTTCTGGTGGAGGCGGCCGACCCGGAACCGTGGCTCCGCGATGGCGGACCCGACGAGTCGACTGTCACGCGAGCACGAGCCAGCTTCGGTCACTCCATCGTTGGCAGCGAGGATCCAGCGTCGGGACGATAAGAGATCGCTTCCGTGTCAGGGAACAACCGCCCGATGTGGACCTGCAGTGGAAAGGTGCGTGAGCTGTGACATTGGTCCATCGACGTCCGGCGACGTCCAGAGTGATCCTTCGTGGTTGTCACTCAGTTTGACACTCACGTCGTTTGGTGCGGCATTGCCGAGCAGAGATCGAGGACGACTCTGGACCCCGATTTGGCTCTTCACGCGATTTCGGCCCGTTCCCAGTGCGGCGGAAGCTTCGGGAGGCTGATGAGGACGTCGAGGCCCAGGTGTTCGAGCAGGAGTGATTTCAGTTGGCGGCCTTCGATGATCTCGACTCTGCCATTGCGGGCTGCGAAGTCGCGGCTGGCTTTTCCGACCCATGACGTCGCGACGAGTACGCCTTTAGCGGCTGATTTGTCTTCCATGACGCCGGCGAGAGCGTGGACGGCTTCGAGTCCGACGATGTTGCTCCATCTCTTCGCTTGAATGATGCAGAGCCCACCTACGATCGGGTCGGGGTTGATGGCGACGCCGTCGACGCCATCGTCCTTGGATCCTTGGGTGACCCATGACTTCATGCCCATGGCCTCGAAGAGTTGCCGGATGAGGTGTTCGAACTCGACCGGCTTGAGGCTGAGCAGATCGGGGCGGCTGTCGAGACCGGCGACCACATCCATCTCCTCGATGAATTTGTACTTGGATAGGTCGAATTCGAGAACGGGTCGCACTGCCTCCAGGTCGTAGGGGTGGGGCGACACGATCGCGTTGAGGTATCCGCGTAGGCACAGCACCGGGTCGAGTTCGGGCTCATCGAGTTGAATCTCCGCGAACGCCTCCCGGGTCGCGTGAGTGCTGATCAGTAGTGGCCGGATCGGTTTGCCAGTGGCTCGGTCCTTCGCAGAGACGTACCCGTTGAAGACGATTCCGTTCACGAGCGACCCCGGTATCGCCTCGAACGCCTCCGCCAGGGTACGTAGCGCGACGCGGGCTATAAGGTCGGCGTACAGCTTCTTTATGTCGGCTTCGCGGCGTGACTCGGGCTGAACGGCGTCCTTGGACTTGACGTACCGGTAGGCGACGACGTTGGGGATCACGTCCTGGCGCGGCAATTCGTACTCGACGAGCAATTCACGTGCCTCAGGTCGAAACAATGCGGCGCAGGAGCCGCGCAGGCCATCGGGATAGTTCGACGCCGCCAAGCTTTCCTGAAGCACCGCGACCAGCGCATCTGAACCCAATGACCGGAACGTGTCCTCGATGGCGGGCGAGCGTGTCACCAGGTCGCGGGTTCGATCGAGCAACAGCCTGCCGTAGCCGTCGACTTGCCGGCGCAGCGCCTCGGTCCGGAATTCGGCCTCGGCGATGCGTCGTTCGACTAACTGCCGCCGCTCTTGCGCGGTCAGCTGCTGACGTTCACGGTCGGCCGCCGCTTGCTGGCGCTGCGCGTCGCGGAGCATGGCGGCGTTTTGCCGTTCCGCAACTTTCTGCGCCTGTACCGCCTCGCGTTCGCGCTTCGCGGCCGCGGCGCGCTCGGCACTGTCCCGCAGCTGCGCTTCCCGCATCTTTTGTTTCGCTTGCGCCTGTTGCTTGGCCTGCTCACGCTTCAAGTCGGCTTCGATCTTGCGTGCATCGGCCTCGGACTCCCGAGCCGCCTTGGCCTCGGCCTTCCGCTTCTCCAGCTTGGACTTCTGATGAGCCGCGTACAACTGCGCGACCATCGACTTGCGCTGAGCCATCGAGAGCTCCCGTCGACCGGCCAACCGTCGCGCCCGCTACGGACCGAACAGGCGATGATGCTAACGGTAATCGACGGCGATGGATGTTTCTAGGCTGCTCGGGCGAACCTCGCGATCGGCGGCTTCGTGTTCGTGCTCGCGTTGTTTGCCGTAGCGCTGACGTCGTGGGTTCTCGCGGTGGACGGTCGTGCGGGTCGGTTCCGGGCTTCCCCAATGCGTGTTGGGGTATCAGTCAGAACGCCTGGCTGGCGGTGTCAATGACCCGAGTTCCGCCAGACTGGTTTTGCGCTGAGTCTTGGGCATGTTTGGCGCGAACTGCATCTATAACTACCGCCTGCAGAGCGTCTTGACGGGCGCCATCGAGGTACCTCGCGGTCCACGTGCCTGGCGCCTCGATCATTGCGATTATTCCGGCGATATCTCCACCAAAGCACTCTGGTGCACCCCGAGCAATCTGTGTCACGGTCGCCTGGGTCAGACGGTCTGCCTTAGCGAGCAAGCGCATAGCTTCGACTCGCGCCAGCCAATTCGAGGCGTCGGACGCGGCAACGCGCTCGGCCTCGGCCATCACCGTTCTGTGAACCAGATCGCTACGCCGACTGAGAACGCGGTAAACCCACGCCCGCTCCCAGTCGAGCAGATGTTTCTTGGTGGTCAGTGCGTACTGACAGGCGGCAATGACCTTCTCGGGCTCAGTTGAGATCAGGGCGAGCATGTAGTTCGCCAGATCTTGTACTTCGTCCGGTCGTTTCACCAACAGTTCGCCGAGCCAGGGAAGGGCGGCTGGAGACTTGGCCCGCGCGAGCCGGCGAATACAGAACGTCAGACGGGCGTGGGCCAGCTTCGGGGGCAGCTGCTCCCGTGGGGTTGTACTCATGAGATCGGTCAACATCTCGACCACAATCTCGATCGGTTTAGGCGTAAGAGATGGGGCAAGCGCGAGCAGCAATTCGGGAAGCTCGACGGTGTGGTGATAGAAGAACCGCCATTGCATATCCTCGTCGACGCCAGCGGCCTCGGCCGCCGCCGCCAGCTCCTCCTCCGTAGCTTCGATGAGGGCCCGCTCACGTGCGTCTTGCATGCGCTGGCGAAACAGGGCGGATGCCCGATCGACATCATCTAGGACACGACTATATTGCGCGAGCGACTCGACGGAGAGCTTTCCAGCGCTCAAGAGTAAGCCGTGCCGTCTTAGTGCTTGTTCGAGTTCGAACACGGCCGCAAGAGCTGCCGGGTATGAGTTTGTCCAAATTCGATAATCGTCCCCATGCCGCCAAAACCGAAGGCCAGTGCGTTGCAGCGTGCTATCGACGGGTGCGAGATACACAGTCGCCAATGCGTCTGACGTCTCCACCCCTGTGGCAGGCCTCGGTTATTGTGCATAAGCTCGCCGAGATGTTCGTTGATTGCATTCCGCGTGCTGGCGGATACTCCCGCATCAGCCAGTATCAACAACAGCCTCTCGTGGTCAACCGACTCGTAGAAGCCTGCGACATCGGCTGAGACGACGTGCCCGCCACCCATCTCAACTGGTCCGCGTTCAAATTTGTCCCATGCCGGCTTCGACTCATTCGCCCTGGGCCAAATTAGACTTTCCTCGGAGACGAGGTGTCGCGTGATCCTTGGACGTGCGATTTCTACGAGGGCCTCAAACACGACCCTATCTTTCAATGCAAGAATAGCGGCCGGACGGGTTGACAATTGGCGTTTCGGAACTGGAACCGACGCTGCGACTCCACATCGGTACTGACCAGTGGATGTACGCGCGTGAAGGCCCTCGGTGAATCGGGCTGCAATTCGACCGGCGACCTTGTCATCTTCTCGCGGAGGAAGCATATCGTTCGCACGTTCGACTCGCCCAAGCGCGGCTTTCAACTGGTCAACTGTGAGAGCGCGAACCCCGTCGATGATGGTCAACCTGTCTCCGTCCGTCACCAAGGTGCTAGTACCGATCCAAGCTCTGCCGTCGTCGGCTGACCGCGCCACCGTCGCTTGCGTTTGGCCCGCTGTCAAGCGGATCCGGGCAGCCGCAGCCCTCGACGGTTTCAGGGCCAGAGCTAGCGGAGCGTTGACCTCGGTCAATGCGAACTGTCCGATTCGCGGTCATGTTGCCACAGGTTGCGCCGACGGGTTGGACTGGGCCTCCGTCGTTGCTTGGTCGATCGCCCAGACGGCTGCTGAATGGCCGGACTCGATGACGCGACGCGACCAACTCGCGAGCGCCAGGTCACAAATCCCGATTCGACGCAAGGAGCACGCCACGACAGTGCGAACAGCCGAGGCTTCAACGGGCACAAGTTGTTGCGCCCTGCGATCACACATACGAGGACGGCGCCACAGCCTGAGCGCTTGCGGAAGCCGCCACAGGACCTCTTGTGCCGTGCGACCCCGACCAGACTCTTGCTATCCTTGCGCAGCCGGCCGGAATGACATCACCGACCTCAACAACGCGCACCGAGCCGCGGCGACTTAACGGCTATGCGCGTGTCCGCCGTGGAACAGCTCGTGGGGAACGGGGCCGAACCGATGCCTGCATATGACAGGTCCAGTCAGGAAGCGTCCATTACGCATAGATGTCAAACCCAATCCGAGCAACTTGTTGATGAGCAGTCCGACCTGATCGTCCTAAGAGGATCGCGATTCCTACTGGTTAGCGGCGACGAACTCCCGAACCTCTCGCATGAGGTCGTGCGCCTCCTGGGAGGTCCTGAATAATTCCTGCTCAAGCACTTTCCGCAGCCACTCTTGCTTGTTCCCGGAGACATCCGAGTGGAAGCGTTCGAGTTCGCCCACGGGCAAAATAAACAGGCCGACCAACTTGCTAGCGGCCAGGATGCTGTTGAAGGCGGCCGTCGGGTCGCCGGTGTCGATGGCTCCCGCGCCCTTGCGCTTTATCTGCCTCCAGCCGGACTCGGACTTGATGAGTTCACCAATGCGGTCGAGCTCAGATTTAGCAAAGTGAGGATCGGCCGAGCCATCGAGGACGGCACGCATTTCCGTTCTAACCTTCGCTCTTTCCGGTGTTGCGCTGTGATTCTTTACGGAGCTCTCGAGCACGTTGTAGCTCGCCTGGATGGACGGAAAATTGCCGCCCATCGCCTCGAATAGGTCCTGGAACTTGGCTTTGTCGGCCAAGATATCGATGTCGGCGACGATTGCGGTCGGAACGGCAGCATCAAGTGCTTGGTGCGCCCGTTTGAACCGGTCCTTGCCGCCACATTGAGCAAACAATAGATCCGACGCATTGAGGCCGTCTGTGTCTTCAACGTGACCAAGGGTCGCCGAGTAGTACGTGCAATCCGATTCAGCTTCGCAGACGACCACCCCCTTGTAGAAGATGCCGTCCATGATTTTCGAGTACCGTAATAGCGGGTCGCGATAGAGCGACTTAATTGAGTCGGGATCTACCTGCGCGACGCGGTTCTCGTGGTCGCTTGGGCGGGTGAGTCGGACAACGGAGACATCAGCGTCATCCTTAGAAGCGTTTATGACGCCTTGCACAAAGTCGTCGCTGTGGGTGGCGACGATTACCTGCGGGCCGCCATCACGGCTCATCTCAGCAACGACTTCTCCTAGAAGCCGTGCTTGCGGCGGGTGCAGGAAAGTCTCCGGTTCATCGAGCAGCACAATGTCGTAGGTGCCAGTCGCGAGAGTCAGTATTGTTCCCATGAACGCCAGCATCCCCGAACCCTGTGCTGCGAGAAGCGGCAGTTTCATGACTTCGTCGAGATAGTTCGACTTGACACCCATTTGAGGCTCGTCGGCGGTCACTTCACCGATGTGCAGGTGGACGTTTGCCCCGGCGTGCCGGTTGACCAAGAGCCTCCTGCCAAAGGCTCGTTGCATATATATGTCGATTTTCTTCTCGAGTTCGCGATCCTCCCACAGCTGTTGCATTGGCGAGCGCGCAGGATTGGCCATCAGATCGGGAAGCCCCTGGCTCGCGAGTACGCCGCCACGTCCTTCCGGACCCATCAACAGCATCATGCTTCCCGCCAGCGCACCAAACCTGTCGCTTCTTGACTGAAGGCCGACGACGACGCTTTGGGGTATAGCAGTGCCGTTGGGGAACACGAACGTTGGTTGATAGTACGTGCCCTGAGGAAAGATGCCAGGCGCGAAGAGCTTGGCTCGCTCATTGATCAACACCGTGAACTCGTCGGCGGCTGGCATTTGAACCACGACAGAGCTGACGGGGCCGACGACTGGAAGCTGTTGCGTGCCAGGTTCGGTCGCAATCTCTCGGTGAATGCCAACGAGAATGGCGCTCTTTCCGACGTTGTTCGGTCCGACAATTAGAGTGACGTGTTCGCTCGCGAGAATGGCCTGGCCGACCGTCGTCAGGTTGATGGTGTTCACCTTCGGGTTCACCCTGAGGACTCTATAACCAAATATCCGAACGGCATTGACGCGTAGGCGTCACCGCTCGTACGCCTAGTTGAGCGTCAGTGGTCCCTGGACGCACGTGGGTGTGCGCCTGCCACTTGCACAGTCGGCATTTGTGTAGGCAGTCCAGTCCGACCGAAGGGCGGCGACGGGCTTACGGAGCAAGTCGGCGTACTGGCTGACCGTTGCTACCACCGAGTGCTGAGACGGCGTTGCGGTAAGGACGGTGGACGTGGGTGGGTCAGCCGGCGGGCTGGACGTGACGGCGGGGCGATGCGAGGCGCAGCCGGCCAGGAGCACGCAGAGTACCGCCGCGATCGCGGCGACGGCAGCCTTCACCCGGGTTCCTCTCCAGTCGTCGCGTTATTTGGCGACCGGACCGTACCAGTTGCCGCGCGCACTGTGCCGCCCCGTAAGTCACGATGTCCTGGTCACGTCAGGCGACCTTCGCATTACGAGATCAAGTAGGCGACCTCCGCAACTTGGATAAGTTCCGCTGGGGCTGCGCAAACACCTGCTGGCATCTCTCAGCATCGACGGTCGCAGTCCAACCTCTTGAGGACTGAACAAGGACCGCCGACGATTGGTGGACGCTGCCAGGTCGGTCAACGTCGGACGAGCGCTTGTGCATCGCTAACCGGTCTTGTTTGGGCGTATCCCGGGGCCGGAGACGAAGGCCAGGTGCAGGATGGCCATACCCCACGCACCGTCCGCGTGGATGTCTCGACCGTCGCCGAGGAACTGGTATCCGGTGAACTGGTGGGTGTGGGGATCAATGATGATCTCCTGGGTTCCGCCGGTGCCGGTAAACAGGAAGCCGGTGCCAGGCCGGTCGGCCACATCGGTGGCGTGTTCGTGAGCAGTGACCCCTGTGATCGCGCCGAGGGCGTGGTAGATGCGCGCGGCCGCCTCGGGCGGCATGAGGTAGCTCTGGAACAGTTCGCCGATCAGCTCAACTGCGTGTCCTGGGCGCCATGGGCGTGCTCTGGTGACGGGGGTTTTGCCCAGTAGGGCGACGAGGGCGCGTGGCTTGCTGGGCAGCAAGCTCAGGGAGTCGTAGCTGATCGCTGGCTGAGTGATTGCCTTTGTCATGATTGTGCCGGAGGGGGTGACCGGCCACATCCATGCGCCGACCTCCAGCTGTCCGTCGATGTAGGCGCCGGCCGCGGTGTTGTCGGCGGTGGCCCAGCGTTCGACAGTCACCGGGCTGGCCGCGTTAGCCGGTGTGGCAACGACAACGGACTTCCGGTATATCCACTGGGATGCGGTGACGGCCGGGCCAGACAGCGCCGCCGCCGCGGCCCGACTGGCCAGTATCTTCGCAGTCAGGCGTGGTGGCTTGCCGCTGGACGACGTTGAGCTTTCTGGCGAGAGGTCGTCCATAGTGACTCCGGTGGCTGGGCCGTTTCCCGGAATGATCGCATGTCATGCCCTGGCGTTCATGCATTGAATTTGCCGTGGTTCATCGTTGTCGACCCGACGCCGGGCCGTTGCTGCCAATTGCACACCGCTTCGCGTCCCCATGGTCCTGTGCACGTCGCGCGCGTAAACGTTTGGTGCACGCGTCGAGTGGTTCGCGTTCCGCTAATGTCGCGAGCATGCAGCCGCCGGCGCACACGAGGTTCGTGCCCCGGTTGCGTGCGACCAATGTGTCCACCCGATCAGTGAACACACGCTGTGGGCACCTGACGAGACGTGCGGTGGCTGGATGCATTGCCGGGTCTCTGGGTGCGCTTCGTGCTGGCATGAATGGCCACGGCTCGATTCGTACAGAAGGAGGTAACCGCTACCCCTCGACCGACCAGCGGTTTAAGAGTCGTGGGCACGGTGCCAGTCAAAGGCTTGTAAGGCAGGTCAGCCGTAGGTCCGCTGCGGCCGGTGTCTGCCGATGTCGGTCGCCTTGGCTGTACGAATGGCTGTACGCGCCATATGGCCACGTCCGCTGGGGTGGTGTACGGCTGGCCTGATGTTGGGCGTGTCGTTTACGTAGAGACGGTCACCGCGTAGATCCTTTTTCAGACGACCAAGTCATGATCAAGGAGACCGAACGCGATGACCGCACCCAAGAGTGTGACCGCTGCAAGCTTTCTACGCGAGCAACTGGACGCCGCGTCGCCGGATCTGTTGCGCGAGATGGTGAAGACGTTCGCGGACGCGTTGATGTCGGCCGAGGCCGACGCCGTCTGCGGCGCCCCGTACGGCACCCGCAGTGAGGAGCGTGTGAACTCCCGTAATGGTTACCGGGCAAGGGAATGGGACACCCGAGCCGGCACGGTGGAGCTGGCGATCCCGAAGCTGCGGCAAGGGTCCTATTTCCCGGATTGGCTGCTGGCGCATCGACGCCGCGCGGAGCAGGCCCTGGTGTCCGTGGTGGCCACGAGTTACCTGTTGGGGGTGTCGACGCGGCGGGTGGAGAAGCTCGTTGAACAGCTCGGCGTCGCCTCGTTGTCCAAGTCGCAGGTGTCGGAGATGGCCGCGCATCTCGACGCGCAGGTGGAGGCGTTCCGCAACCGACCGCTGGATGCCGGCCCGTACACGTTCGTGTGGTGTGACGCGCTTTCCATCAAGGTCCGTGAGGGCGGCCGGACCGTCAACGTGCATGCCCTGGTCGCGGTCGGTGTCAACGTCGACGGTGGCCGGGAGGTCCTCGGCCTGGATGTCGCCTCGACCGAGGACGGCGCCGGCTGGCTGGCCTTCCTGCGCTCGTTGACGCGCCCGCGGCCTGTCCGGGGTGCGGCTGGTGGTCTCCGACGCCCACGGCGGTCTGGTCGACGCGATCGGCGCCACCCTGCGCGGCACGGCGTGGCAACGATGCCGCACCCACTACCTGCGCAACCTGCTGACGAAGGTGCCGAAATCGGCGCAGCCGTGGGTGGCGACCATGGTCCGCACGGTCTTCGACCAACCCGACGCCGCGTCGGTGGCCGACCAGTTCGACCGGGTCGTGGAGGCGATCGAGGCCCGGTTCCCTGACGCGGCAACACATCTCGACGACGCCCGAGACGACCTGCTCGCGTTCGCAGCTTCCCGCACGAGATCTGGCGCCAGATCTGGTCCAACAACCCGCAAGAACGCCTCAACAAGGAGATCCGCCGCCGCACCGACGTCGTCGGGATCTTCCCGAACCGCGCCGCGATGATCCGACTCGTCGGCGCCGTACTGGCCGAGCAGACCGACGAATGGACCGAACAACGCCGCTACATGGGCCTAGAGATCCTCGCCAAGGCCCGACTCACCCTCGTCAACACCGACACCGACCAGACCCACCCGACCACACCCGACCCCGCGGCGATCGCCGCGTAACATCAACCCAGATCTCCACGGTGATCGTCTTCTACACCACTCCCGTGGACGTGGCCCGCGGTTTAGGAATTGTCGATCACTGGTCAGTGGCGATCTGCCTACCTGCTCCTCGTGCTGATCACGGACTGTCCGCCACTGTCGACGTTGGCCGTGGGTAACAGAGGCTGACCGCCGCATCGGGCACGCAGCCGGCATGCCGTGGTCCATTCGGTAATCCGCCCGCCATTCTGAGCACTTTCGTAGACGTGGCCGCGAGGTCAATTGTCGTGGGCTTCCGTCGTCCCTGCGCGTCAGCGGCGTACTCATCGGGCGCTTGAGGCAGACATGTTGTTTTAGGTCCGCGGCGGCGGATATCGATCGGCGGTCATCACATTGGATAGTCCATGACTGCGGGTGTGATGAAGTCGACGCCGGGCGTGCGTCGTAGGGCGTCGAGCTGGTCGGCGGTGAGCGTGGCGGTGATCCACATTCCCGTGATTTCTACGTCTGCCGTGCGCAGATCAACACTTGCGATGACGGTGGCGGGCGCGACGCCGCGCTGGACCTTGACCGTGTAGCGGTCAAGTACGTCGGGCTTCTGGTCGGCGTAGTGCAGAGGGGCCAAGCAGTCGGGGTTTTCCTCCACACCGGTGACAAGGGGATGGCTTTCAGCGGCGAGGCGCTGTGCGTCGGACAGCCTCGCCGTGAAACCCCTCGAGCCGGCTCGGAGGATCTCCGCCGTTCCGATTGTCAGATCGGTCAAGAGTTCCGCTGGCACGGTCTCATAAAGACTCGGTCGGCCATATCGGACAAAGACTGGGCGTGGCTCTCGGCTGTCGGTGATGTGTTCTCCTTCCAGACCGTTTGCGCGATCTTTATGCGACCGGGTTGCCGATCGCGGTGGTAACGGCCGGTCTGGCTTGGTGGACCCGTGCCGTCCGCTACGGGCGACCGCCTAGTTGGGGTCCTCATGGGCCGGGTCTAGGACAGCAAGAGCAGAACCAGTGCGAACGCGGCGCAGGCCGCCAGGATCACCGAACCGAATAGAAGCATTCCCCACGCGGGGATTCTTACAGGCGGGCCTTTCATCTTTGGGGCATGGGGATCGTACAATGGCCAAACTCCACTCGACTGGGGCCGGCCGCTTTCGATATTGGTCTTGGTAAACAGATCTCTTATACGACTCATCCCGTTATCCCTCATCTCGGACGTCTCGTGGCAGCGCCACGTTCGATCGCGAAACCGCAGAAACCACGATACTGATCGGCGCCATCTCGGCTGGTCCGCGGCGAGTTCCCGCCCACATTCCCGGACGCTTGTGCACGGCGGCGATGAGTTCGTCGGTAGTGGTCAAACATCACAGTCGGCCTGTATCGCGTTCGCACGTGACGTCCACCTCGATCACATCGAGGTTTCCTCCAACCCAGCTGTCGACCTGCTGGGTTGACATGCGCACAACATCGTCAAGCTGGTATTCAGACGTTTCGCGAGTAAGCGACACATCGCAGCGGCCCGTCTGAGGCGTCGTTGGATCGGCATCGGCCACTCCATGCCAACCCGTTCCGGGTGGATCGATGCCCTGTGTCGGCACCCAGACCAGCCCCGGCCCTGTGAACCCAAGCATGGGATCGAGCCTGGCCGGTCCGACGTACCAACGCTGGACGCAGTTACACGAGTCACTGCCGCCGTGGTAGGCGCTGATGTCGTGGTAGACCGCGTCCACCCGAATCAGTCCCATGTAGGCCACGCTGTGCTCGCTTGGGTCTCCAAAGAATCGGGAATATAACCTACCCGCCCCGGCGGTCAGGCCAATGAGGCACGTAGCGACAAGCGCGTACGCAAGCAACTTCCGACGCCTGCTCATCGCACTCCCTTAGGTTTCTGCGCAAGCTAGCACCCCGGTTCAACACGGTCGGTTCCACTGCTGATATCTGACCTGGCCTTTTGGTGTGGCCTCTGTCGCCGACGCTCGAATAATGACCCCCTAGCGACGTTCGAATATTGACCCCCTCTTGATGATCGAGAGGTGTTGAACGTGGAGGACTGGGCGGAGATCCGTCGGCTTCATCGGGCCGAGGGTATGCCGATCAAGGTGATTGCCCGTCGGTTGGGCATTGCGCGGAACACGGTCCGTAGGGCGATCGCGGCGGCGGAGCCGCCGCGATATGAGCGGGCGGGGAAGGGCTCGATCGTGGATGAGGTCGAGCCGCAGATCCGGGAGTTGTTGAGGCAGTGGCCGACGATGCCGGCGACGGTGATCGCGGAACGGATCGGCTGGAGCACGGTCGTTGACGGTCCTCAAGGATCGGGTGCGGGTGCTGCGGCCGTTGTTCCTGCCGCCGGATCCGGCGCAGCGCACCGAATACGAGGCGGGTGCAGATCGCGCAGTGTGATCTGTGGTTCCCGCCGGCGGAGGTCCCGTTGGGATTCGGTCAGGCCGGGTCCCCGCCGGTGTTGGTGATGGTGGCCGGGTATTCGCGGTGGCTGTCGGCGGTGATGATCCCGTCGCGGCAGATCCCGGACCTGTTGCTGGGTCATTGGGCGATCATCTCGGCGTTGGGTGTGGCGCCGCGGATGTTGGTCTGGGACAACGAGTCCGGGATCGGTCAGTGGCGCGGTGGCAAGCCGCAGCTGACCGCGGCGATGAACGCGTTCCGGGGAACATTGGGGATCACGGTCCGGCAGTGCCGCCCGAACGATCCGGAGTCCAAGGGCCTGGTCGAGCGGGCCAACGGCTACCTGGAGACATCGTTCCTGCCCGGGCGCAGCGTTCACCTCGCCGCAGGATTTCAACCTCCAGTTGCAGGCGTGGTTGCCGGTGGCGAACAACCGCCAGCACCGGGCGTTGGGCTGCCGGCCCGCGGACCGTTTGGATGCCGACCGGGCCGCGATGGTGCCGCTGCCGCCGGTCGCACCGACCGTCGGGGTGGCGGCTGACGACCCGGCTGCCGCGCGATCACTACGTGCGTCTGGATGCCAACGACTACTCGGTGCACCCCTCCGTGGTCGGCCGCCGCGTCGAGGTCCAGGCCGACATGACCCACGTTCAGGTCGCCTGTGACGGACGGCCGGTCGCCCGCCACGACCGCTGCTGGGCCAGGCATCAGTCGATCACCGACCCGGCCCACCGCAGCGCGGCCGACCAACTCCGCGAGGCGCACCGGCGGGCGTCGGTGACACCGATCGCGACACCGGTCGAGTCCCGGGACCTGGCCGACTATGACCGGATGTTCGGCCTCGACGACCTGGAGGTGGCCTGATGCCCACCAAGACAACCACGGCTCCAGCCCGCAACGTCTCTGCTGAGATCGCGTTTCTGACCCGGGCGTTGAAAGCCCCGTCCCTGGCCGCGGCGGTCGAGCGTCTCGCCGAACGGGCCCGGGCCGAGTCCTGGTCGCACGAGGAGTTCCTGGCCGCGTGTCTGCAACGGGAGGTCTCCGCCCGCGAGTCCCACGGCGGTGAGGGCCGCATCCGCTCGGCCCGGTTCCCGGCCCGCAAAGCCTTGGAGGACTTCGACTTCGACCACCAACGCTCACTGAAACGCGACACCATCGCCCACCTCGGGACCCTGGATTTCGTCACGGCGAAAGACAACGTCGTGTTCCTCGGACCACCCGGCACCGGCAAGACACACCTGTCGATCGGGCTCGGGATCCGGGCCTGTCAGGCCGGGCACCGGGTTGCGTTCGCCACCGCCGCCCAGTGGGTCGCCCGCCTCGCCGACGCCCACCACTCCGGCCGCCTCGAAGACGAACTGGTCAAACTCGGCCGCGTCCCGCTGCTGATCATCGACGAGGTCGGCTACATCCCGTTCGAAGCCGAAGCCGCGAACCTGTTCTTCCAACTCGTCTCATCCCGCTACGAACGCGCCTCACTCATCGTCACCAGCAACAAACCCTTCGGCCGGTGGGGTGAGGTCTTCGGCGACGACGTCGTCGCCGCGGCCATGATCGACCGGCTCGTCCACCACGCCGAGGTCATCTCCATGAAAGGAGACAGCTACCGACTCAAGGACCGCGACCTGGGACGCGTCCCAGCAGCACAAACCAACGACTAACCAAACCCAACGGCGAGGGGGTCAATTTTCACCCGTCGCCAGGGGGTCCAAATTCGGCCGACGTTGACAGCCTCACCCTCCAGACTGCGGCTTTCGCCGTATGCCGTCGACCCACCTCCAGGGAGCGGGCCTGCCTCACCGGGTCCAGGTGGAGCGCCCAACCGGACGAACGACCTGGACCCGGTGAGGCAGGTCTGCTCGGCTTCGCCTGGGTCGATGGTGGAGGCGACCAACCGGAGCCCGAGATCCGGGGGTCCGGGGCACAGCCCTGGGTCGTAGCCCCGGTATCACCGTATTCAAATCACCGATCCGCGGATGTGGGTGCGGCCGGCTCGGCGCGCGCGGCAGGCCGAAGGTCGAAAGCGTGGCGCCGAGCCAGCACGGTCGCGCCGCGCGTGCGCGGCGCCTTGATCTACATTAGAGATTAAAATCGGCAATTGATTCGGTGCCGTACTGTCGGTGCCGTACCGGGCGCCGGATTCTCTCGGTCTGGCGCGCTGGAGCTTGCTGCGCTGCCGTGTCATGGGTAGCCTACGCGCCGTGGGCTGCGACGTGTTTGCCCAACGGTTCGAGGGTGGCGATTCGGCGGCGATGCCGGCGATGCACTCGTCTTGCGGTTCGCGCCGTATATCGGCCTACGGCGGGTTCTCGTGACGTGAAACTCATGAGTAGAGAGCATTTCCGGCGGGCTGCCCGAACACCCAGCGGGATGACCGGCCTTGCGTTGTTGCTGATCGGTGCTGTCACGGCGGCAACTGCAGGACTTCCTCTCGGGGCTCTGATAATTGGCGATCCTGTTAGTCGGTCCGCTTTGCTGTACATGGGCGTCTCGTTCGGGAGCGGGGTCGTGCTCGCGGTAGTTGGCAACTATCTGTGGTATCGGGCAAAGGTCGCCACACGACATACGCCTCGCGCAGTCGTAAAGCGACTACACGTGGCGGGCTCGGCAGTACTCGCAACGTGCGGCTCAGCTGACCGGTCCCACAACTGCGAAGGGGATGCGGTGCCCTGTTGACGCCTAGGCGTCACCGCTCGTACGCCGGCCCTCAACGGTTCTATCGCCTGCCGGGACGCGGCTGGTCAACCGACGCTTGACATCACCTTGCTGGCGAAGGCCCGTCCGCCGTCGACCACCCTCTGGGGAGCGGGCCGGCCGGTGTCGCCGCATCACTCGAGCGAGCCTTAGCGGTGCGATGAACGTTTGCGGCGGTGCCGGCTGGTCTGCTCGGCTTGCCTGGTCGGCGGTGGATGGGCCGGCCCGGACCGGGGCCAGAGATCCCGCCGGAGGCCGCGTTCTTGCACACCGAGGTACCGCGCTCTTCGGAATTGGGATTCGCGCCGGCGGCGGGCCCCGGTAGGGAGGACTCGGTCGCGGAGCGCCAGCGGAGCGGCCGTTGTCCGCGCCCTGGTCGCGGCGCGTACGGCCCGCTTGGCGGGCCGTCTTGAACTTCGTACAGAAAGTTCTCACAGGTCGAAAGCGACACGAATGACCCGGGCCGGGTCCGGGGAACTCACGCCGCGACGGGAGGTGTCGGGGTTCCCGCCTAGCCGTCCGCGCCCAACGCGGCATGACCGGACGGTATGCCGCCACGCTGATCAGCGACATGTGCAGGAATGGGCGTGTCAACCGACTGGGGGGTCTCGGCCTCCCAGCGCAGCAGGTCGCCTGGCTGGCAGTTGAGTTCCTCGCAGAGCGCGGCGAGCGTCGAGAAGCGCACCGCCTTGGCGCGGCCGTTCTTGAGTACCGCCAGGTTGGCGGGAGTGATCCCTACGCGGTCCGCGAGCTCGCCCACGGACATCTTCCGCTTGGCTAGCATCACGTCGATGTCGACAGCGATCGGCATCAGATCACCGCGTCCAACTCGGCCTGCATCTGCGCGGCTTCGACGTCGCGCGCGACAGCCTGGGCGAGCAGCATCCGAAGTACCAGCACGATGAGCGCGACACCGAGGATGGCCACGCCAACGCCACCCATGATGATGGTGACGCCTGGGTCATCCCGCTGGTCGGGCGCATTGATGGCCGTAACCGCGAACCACACGAGGGCAGCCGACACGATCGCGCCGATCACGACGTCGACGTATCGGAAGGCGGCGTGGGAGAACACGGTTCCACGGCGCACCATCGTCACCAGCCGCAATACACAGACCAGGGCGACCTGGACCGACGCCATCCCCAGGATCGTCATGACGCGGAACGCGGTCAGCGGGAGCGAGCCGTCCTCCGGGTCGCTCCCGCTGGCCAACGCCCACACCATTCCTGCCTGCACGAACACCGTGCCGGCGAGCATCACCACGAGCACGGCGCGCAGCGCCCGCACTGTCAGCTTTCCCACGCTGATCCTTCCATCGATTTGCGACGGGAATCTATCGACTATCGATAGATAAGGCAAGGGCTGGAACGGAGGGCCGGGTCCCCTGCATTGACCCTCGAGAAGGCATGTAGATAGCGACCTTGCTGATGCATCCGCATATCGAC
>CAWIKW010000002.1:0-711325 GCA_963836785.1 uncultured Actinomycetota bacterium
CGACGCGGCCTTCCGCGCCGGGCCGACCCAAACCAGGGTGAGAGGATGTCACCTATGACCACGAGTAATCGGCCCGCGTTCCATCTCGCCATCCCGGTCTCGGATCTGGAGGCCGCCCGCGCCTTCTACGGCGGTGTACTTGGGTTGGTGGAAGGTCGCTCGTCGGGCTCGTGGGTGGACTGGAACTTCTACGGTCACCAGGTGGTTACCCATGTGGCCACCACGCCGCGCACCGCCGACGCCGGCCACAGTTCGGTGGACGGCCACCAGGTACCCGTGCCGCACTTCGGGCTGCTGTTGTCCATTACGGACTTTCACGACCTGGCAGGGCGGCTACGCGCGGGTGGTATCGAGTTCGTCATCGAGCCGTATCTGCGCTTTGCCGGACAGGCCGGCGAACAGTGGACGATGTTCCTTCGTGACCCGGCCGGCAACGCGCTGGAGTTCAAGGCGTTCCAGGACGAGTCTCAGGTGTTCGCGAAGTAGCGACCGACTCGATCGTCGCCCACCCGATCCGTGCTCATGACTTCGCTCAGCCACCGACCGAACCGCCCGCTCACACAGCTGTAGCGGGGCGTCATTGTGCCTGGGCGCGGCCAGCCTTACCGGGCGACAGGGACCTCAAGCCAGAGCCCGCCGTTGAGGTTGAGGTTGTTGCCGGCCGCCTGGCCGGGGGCCGAATCGCCGACGTAGGTGTACAGCGGATGCCCGTTGTAGGTGAGTTGCTCAGAGCCGTCGGTTCGCTTGATCGTGCCGACCGTGCCCGGCAGGCCCGAGCCGGCCGCGGCGGTGCCGGTCACCGGCGGCCAGTACGCTGCACAGGTTCCGTAGCATTTCGACGCGGTCGGGGTGTCGGGGGCGAACGAGTAGAGCGTGAAACCCTTCGCGTTCGTGAGCACCGTCGTCCCGCCGATCGTCGTGGTCTTGAGGGCAGTGGTCGTGGCTGCGGGTGCCGAAGAGCTGGCCCCGGCGACCGCCAACCCAAACAGCACGAGCGCCGCAACCGTCAGGCCTGCGGCGGTGGCCGCGGCCGCCCTGGCGGTCGCCGGCGGGATCTGGGTGGGGAATGTGGCCGGGGCCGCCGCCGTGCCGTCCGCTACGGCTGTGGCCGGCGCGGGAGCAAGCGCGAGCGCGGCCAGTGCCACGAAGGCGGCCACCTCCACCACGCCGGCGGCGATGCCGGCGCCCGTGCGAACCTCCTTGAACCCGAACAGCCCGATCCAGACGGTCAGCAGATAGCCGCCGAGGGTAGCCAGGGCGAAGCCGGCGCCGGCACCGGCCGCCAACCGGCTCGCGATAACGAACCGACTGGGGATGGCCAGTACCGCCAGCCCGAGGCCGAAGGCCGCGATCACCTGCAGCAGGAACAGCCACCCGATCGTCGGGATCGTCCGGTACCCGGTCAGGTACAAGTCGAGATGGATCGCTGCGGTGGCGATCAACAGACCCGAACCCACCACCCGCAGGATGACGTTGGGCCAGCCGGGCGCCGCCCATTCGGTGCGGTCCCGCAGGCTTCGCCCGGCACCCTTTCCCGTTCCCGACCCGGTCACGCTTTGCCGCTGTGTCATCTGTCGGTCCTCCGCGTTTGCCTGGTGCCCTCCAGTTAGTACCCGGAACCTCCGCCGCCCGATGAGGATCTGCCGGTCCGGGCGCCGCCGGATGTGGTGACTTCATGCCACAGCCCGCCGAACGCGTTCAGGCCGTTGCCGTTGCCGGTGGCCCGTCCCGAGCGGTGTCGCCGACGAACGTGTACAGCGGGCGCCCGGCGGGGTCGGCTTGTGGTACGCCGTCGGACCGCGTGATTGTGCCGAGGCGCTAGACATGTAGGGCGTGTCGGGGGCGAACGAGTACAACGTCAGCCCCGTGGCGCCGGTCAGCACCGTCGCGCCGCCTATCTTGGCGTTCCTTCAGACTACCCGCAGGAGCCGCAGCGGGACTGCAACTGGGCATCCGCCGTACTACTTCACCTCGGACCCGGCGTGGCCCCGGCCTTGAGGCACGCGCCCGCGACGCATAACGCAAACGGCCGGGTAGCTGACCACCGACAGCGCAACACGCGCCGTCACCGTATCGGTTACGGCACAGCGTGCTGATGGTAAGCCCAGCGCGGTGGCACCGGCGCGAGCCGGTGCCACCGCGCTGGGTACGCGTACCGAGCGGTGTTCGTCGTGACGTTCGGGGCTTGAGGGCCCCGCTTGCCGAGCGAGCGGCTCGATGTTGGCGTGCCTAGCCGGCGCAGGTGACCACCGGATTGGCCCAGTCGCCATGGTCGTTACCGTTGCCGTCACCAGCATCGCCGACGACAAGGTCTAGGACCTGGCCACCTGCCACCGGTACGTCGATGGAGACGGCCGGTGACGATCCGTTGATTGTCGCGGTCGTCGTGAGAACTTTGCCGTCGAGCACGACGCTGAACGTGACCGTTCCGGCATTGCCGTTCTCGTCGTCCATGCCGACGGTCGCGGTGAACTCGCTGCACGTGCCGCCGAGGTAGACGGCGACATCGCTCGGTGAGTTCGTGCCAAGCCCCTTGGCGTAGACCGTGCCGTTGATGGTGATCGGATGGCCGTCATTGGGCTGGTTCCCGCCGACACTTTCGTCGCGTTCCACCGGCCCCCACCCATTCGTCGACGACAACCACGGCAGGTCGCTGACTTGGTCGTTGCCGACCGGCGGCAGCGGCGGTATCGCACCAACGATGCGCTCATCGCTGGCGGTGCTCTGGCGGGCGCTCTGTTGCATCGTCGCCGTGGCGGTCAGCGCGTTCACCTTGGCCACCGCGGTCGGTGCGGTGACGCTCCACGTGAACGTCGCCGACTCGCCACCGACGATCTTGTCGACGCTGGCCGGCGTGGAGTCGCTTGCCGTCCAGCCGGCGGGCAGGTTCAGCGCCGCCGTCACGTCCTTGGCCGCCGCCCCATCCACCGGCACGCTGACAGTAGCCGTCGCGGTGAACTGCTGGCCGGCGCTGACCGACCCCGGGACCTGCAGGTCGACTGACGATCCCGGTGCCTTCGGCATCTTGTACTGAGCCCCGTTGTACCTGGGACTGTCGTTCTGGGCGACAGTGAGCGAGGAGGCGTAGCTGCCGTAGTTCGTGAGTGCGACGGTGCCGAGTCCTCCCGTGGAGCCGTCGAGGTTCCAGACAGCGATCTTGATATCGTTGTCGCCGTTCGGATTGAGCACGCCGTTCGGGATCGGGAAGCTGTGCTGCGGACCCACGTAGTTGACGTAGTTGCCCATGTCCCAACCGTTGACAAAGATCTCCGCCCGGTACTTTCGTGACGGATTGTCGCTGATGGTCAGGCCGAGCGAGGTGTCCTGTCCGGCCGGCAGATTCAGGGTTACGTCAGTGGCGTACCACGACACTCCAGGCGTCGTATCGGTCGCCGGCAAGGTCACCGGCTGCCACGTGTCGGTCGGGTAGCCGGGCAGCGAGTATCCCGCGCGTTCGCCGTACAGGCCGCCGGTGTTCAGCGGGCCACGTACCGGGTCGATCGGGTCTTCGCCTCCGCGGTCGCCCTGCAGGCGCCAGGTGACCGTGTTTAGCGGCGCGCCGACGAGCGTGGCGGCGGTCAGGCCACGCGCAGCCTTGTTGCCGCTGGATTCGTTGTAGTCCTCCTCGTGACCCATGTTCACGGTGAGAACCGCGATGACGTTGTCCGGACCCTGCTTGACGGCACCCGCGGGGAACGTGTACGTCTTCGATCCGTCCGATGTGGAGCTGCCGAGGAATGTGCCGTTCAACCAGACGGACGATGCCGCGGCGCCGCCGCCACTCTGCGCGGACAGCGTGATGCCGGTCTCCGCGCCGGTGCCGGTGAACCGACCCCTGTACCAGGTGCTGCCGGTGTGGAAGCCGTAGTCGTCGGCGAACAGCACCGGCAGCGTGCCGGGTGCGGTGATGCTGTTCGTCGTGGTCTTGTCGGCGACCTGCCATGTCGAGTCGTCGAATCCGGGCTGTGCCTCCGGCGACTCCTCGGTGTGTACCCAGTTGGTCAGTGCGGGCAGCGCAATCGGCGCGGCGGTCGGTACGGTGCCGACGAGGCTGCCGCTGTCGGTGGATTGCGTCGCGACCGGGTCGCCGTTCCACGTCACGCTTTGCGCGCCACTGAAGACCTCGATCGAGCCGTCGGTCGCCACGTCGCCGGTCAGGGCGAGCGTCGAGCCGTCGCTCGTCGCGCCGCGCAATAGGTGGGTACCGCGGACCAGGACCGGCCCGCCCGCGGTGTCCTGCCGCCAGAACGTGTTGGCGGTGGCCGTGTCGGCGAGCAACAGGAGCAGCGGGTGATCGCCGCCGGTGATCTGTACGCGGATCAGACCGTTGTGCTTGTAGTTCAGGCGCAGATCGCCGGTCGCCGCGTCCCATGTCGTCGTGACGTCGCCACCGGTTGCCGTGACGGTCGGCTTCGCGGCGTAGCGCAGCACCGTCTCACCGTCAGACCCCTGGTCACCGTAGAGCACCGCGATGTCGCGGCCGGCGATCGTCGCGTTCGTCATGATCTCCGATGTCGAGTACTGCAACTGGTTGCCGCCGAGGTTGTAATTCGCGACGATGATCTTCGACTCGCGGCCGTTGAGCGAGATGCCGGTACCGGGCTGCTGCGGCACGACCGGGTACGTCGGCTGTGTCGTCGCTGGGACAGTCAGGTCGATCGCGTCGATCGAGACGTAGTTGTCGGTCGAGCCCGAGCTGTGCGTCCCATCGACGACGATCTTCAGTGTGTGCTGGCCGTCGGCCAGTCCGCTCGTCTGGTACAGCACCGCCTGGTTCTTGCTGCCCGACGCGTCGACGGTGGCCTGCTTGACCCCGTCGATGTAGACGTCGGCGAACCCGTGGTTGTTTGTCTGGGATCCGATCCACCGGATCGCGGTGCCGCTGAACGGCACAGTCAGCGAATCGCCCGCCCGGTTGGAGAACGACTCGGTGTTCTTGTAGTCGCCTCCCGTGTAGCTCTGGTTCGCTACGTGCGACCAGTTGCCGCTGTATTGCAGCGCCGGGTCCGTGTCGTCGTATGTGTAGCTGACGTTGGTGATCGGCTTTGCATTGAAGTCGATCGAGATGTGTGTGCTGTCGGCCGACGTTGACGTGGAGTTGGAGTGACGCAACACGTGGAATTCTGTGCCGGTGTCCGGGTTCTTCCGCGCGGTGTCGACGATCGCCGGGTTGTCCGGCGTGCCGGGCGGGATCGCGTCGGTCTTCGTGAGCGGGGCGACGGCCTGCGTGAAGTAGCCGATCAGCTTGTCCTCGTAGTACTTCGGATCGAGCTGGCGTGTCTCGCGGATCGCGGCACCGTAGTCGTAGGACGTGTAGTTCTCCGGCATGCCCAACCAGCCCCAGTTGGTACCGCCGTAGGTCATATAGAAGCTCTGCGATGTCGCGCCGACGGCGATGTTCTGCTTGTAGAACACGTTGGCGAACTGGTCGTTGATGAGCTGGGCGCACTTGTCGTATCCGGGTCCGCCCCACGGGTCGAAGGCGCCGCCCTGGAACTCCGCAGTTTCGAGCGGCTTGCCGGCGACGTGGTCATAGCTGATGTCGGGTACGCCGTTCCAGTGCGTCGGGTTGCTGCAGTTGAAGCCCTGCGGGTACGAGTCGGCGCCGTCAACGTCGAGAGCGGCGGTGCCGGAGTTGAACGTTCCGTTGTTGTTCCCAACCAATGGAACCGTGATGCCGTCGGCCGTCGCCTTGTCTTCCAGGTGCTTCATGTACGAGCGGCCGGCCGCGTTGCCGTTGTAGTACTCGTTTTCGACCTGGTACTCGATGACCGTACCCGTGCCGTTGGTGAGCTGGTGGCGCGCGAGGATCCGGTCGATCTGCGTCTGCCACTCGTCGGAATACTTGAGGTAGTCCGGGTTGTCGCTGCGGGTGTTTCCCGCCTTCGTCGACAGCCAGCCCGGGAAGCCACCCCCGTCGACCTCGGCATTGATGTACGGCCCGGGCCGGGCGATGACGTAAATGCCCAACTCGTCAGCGATGTCGAGCAGCTTGTCGACATCGCGCACGCCGGTGAAGTCGTAAACTCCGGGCGCTGGCGAGTGGTAGCCCCAGTCGAAGTAGAGGGAGACCGCGTTGAATCCAGCGGCCCGCATCTTCTGCAAGACGTCGCGCCACAGATCCTGGCTCGGCAGCCGGAAGTAGTGGAATTCTCCCGACCACAGGTACGTGCGCTTACCGTCGATCATGAACGAATAGCCGTCGTAGGTGACCGTGTGTGTGGTGCCGGCCTGCGCCGGGGTCGGAGTGCTCGATGCGGCTTGGGCGGAGCTAACGCCACTACTCAGGCCGACGATGAGCGCAGCCGCGGCGCCGAAAACGAGAAAACGGCGCATGCCGCGGCCGCGTTTGTGTGGTGCGGGCATGAACGGGACCTCCATGGCAGGCACGGAACGGGGGGATGAACCAGCGACTTCGCCGCGCAGCGATGGAAGAGTCGACGACGTGCCCGCTCCACGGACTGGTCAACGTCATTCCTCCGCTCCAACGCGAGCGACTGCCAAATCAACCAATTCTCAACGCACTTCCCCGCGAGTGACCGGATGCGGGGGCGACGGCGTTCGATCGTGAGGGAATTAGTTGGATTGTGTCGACAACGTTACTGATCCAGGTCGAAAACACAACCCTCGACGATCGGAAAGCGCGCCCAATCGCGTGCCATGTTTAGCGGGGTGCCATCCGGACGGCAGCATGTGGGCAAAGAGCCACGTCCACAGTGGTGCCTGACGAGCGCTTACGAGATCGTCGCAGGGCAGGCGCCCGCGGCGCACTCGCCCATGACACAACGGGATCTCGCCATTGGCTACTGTTCGGAAGGTAGTGCGCGCTTGTCCCGGACTTGATGTGGCGGCCGGAGCGGCCTCGGCTCGCCCAGTGACACAGGCGTACCGGTCTCGGCGATCTCGCGCCGGGCCTGGGCGATCGTGCGCGTCGATTCGTGCCAGCCACGTACAGCGTGGGCGTAGCGGTGCCGCTGCGCACGCGAGAGGTGTGTAGCCGGGAAACCGCTACCTTGGCGGGCAACGACCAGCCACGGGCGTCCGACAAAGGCGCTCGCCAGCGTCGCAATCGGCAAGAGCAGTAGCACGAGCAGCCATTCGAAAAAGAACACAGCGAGCAGGATGATCACTGGAAGCAGAACGATCCCCACGATCACCGCAACGACGACAGGGCTCTCGACGCCGTCGGCAAAGTCGAGGCCGTCGACCGGGACCCAGGCAGGCATGCGGCGGCGCGGCGTCCACGGAAGGATGCGGCGGCCGACCCACCAGCGGGTGCCGTCCGGCGCGCGTACACGTCGTCTCACAAACCGTCATCGTGCCAGCAGGCAGCCGCCATGCGGGTCGGCCGATCAGTCGAACCACACCGCACCGCCCTGGATGCCGCGCGGTCGGCCAGGCCTTTCAGCGCCAGATCGGCTGGCTGGAAGGCACGCGCACAAGGTCGGCGGGCCGATCACGGACCAGACGCTCACCCGATGACGCGTCGTAGTCTCGCGCACGGCGGGCGCGAAGGAGCGAAGGTAGCGCAGGTCGACGGGCTAGCCGGAGTTCGCCGCCCCGTGAGACCTACGCATCAGGCGGATGCGGACTGCAAGTGCAGCAGCGGAGTACAGGGCCACGTCCCAAACACCAGGCCATCGGTGATGCCGGCATGGCCACGGCTCGGATTGCGTGATCGAGCGCGTCGAGCACGAGCGGTGTGGTCATGCTCGTAGCGGTCCTTAAGCCGAGGATGCGGTCGGCGCGACCGGAACCACGTACGACGGCGCTGGGGCAGTGGTCTGGACGCGGCCCGGTGGGTCATGGTTTTGGCAGCTCCGGAGTCTGGGCCTGACCGAGTGGGGCGACCGCGGCGTCGAATTGATTCGCGCGCCGAAGAGCGTCGGCGATGAATCCGCTGGCCTTCAGCTCCTCGACGAGGTCCCGAAGGAACTGGACGGTCTCGGGCTGTCGGGTCGTGGTCGTGCCGACCGCCTGCTGGATCTGCATGAATCGACCGTCGATCAGTCGGGCTTCGGGATGCGTCGCAACGAACTCGGTCATCGGCTGCCTGATGCCAGCCGCCACCTCCAGGCCTTGGGCGCGAAACTCATCGATTCCTTCCTCTCCGCGCACGACACTCGCATGTTGAAGGGTGCGGGAGAGGAACAGGTCGTAGGCGGACCCACGCTTCACGCCGATACGCACGTCTGGACGGTCGATGTCATTGGCCGTGGTGAAGGGCGAGTTTTGGGGCACGACGAACACGCCCTCAATAAGTACGTACGGTGCGGTGAAGGCAACCTCGGCCTCACGTGCGGGTTCGATGGCCAGAAAGCAAATGTCGGCTCGGCCCGCCGTCATTGCCTCGTACGACTTTCGTGCTGCGTCGAAGCAGACGAGTTCCACCGGCACGTCCAGACGCGTGCCGACCTCGCGCGCGATGTCGACCGTAACGCCGGTCGGCGCCGTCGGCGTGCCTTGCGCCAATACCGGATTACCCAGATTGATTGAGGCCCGTAGGGCGCCCTTCGGCGCGAGGTCCTTGGTGATGGCGGCAGTCGCGATCCTCATTGCGACGAGGGTAGAGCATTGCGCGGAGGGCGTGACGTGTGCTCGGGAGCGCCCGCTCTGCGCCGTGGACACGCATGATGCCGGCAATGGATTACACCAATGCCGTCCACACGGGCCGCACCAAATCGAGGACCCGCGATAGCATCCAGCAGGTGGGAAATAACTCGATGGCGATGATTCGACGGCTGGCGGCCGCGGCGACCGCCGTCGTGCTTGCCGGTTGCACGGGTGGCACGTCGATCGCGACGCCCACGAGGGCGAAGCCGTCCTCAGGGCTGTCGCCGAGCTCCTCGGCGGGGCTGGTCGACGCGAGTTGCGGTGCTTCCACCGCCGGCGGCCAGATGGTCCGGTTCGGCGCGGCGGGCGCGACGAATCTGGTCGGGATCGTTATGGGCACCGGCAAGACCGGGGTGGTGTTGGCCCACCAGAGCCGCGGCGACCGGTGTCAATGGGCCGACTACGCGGATGAACTCGCCCAGGCCGGATACCGGTCGCTGATTTTCGACTTTGCCGGCTCGGGCCTGTCGACCGGCAGCGACGCCAATGACGCGGCGGTCGTGGCGGCCGCCGGATACCTGCGCGACCAGGGGGTTGACGCGGTGGTACTCATCGGTGCGTCGATGGGTGGGACCGCGGTGCTTGCGGCCGCCCCACAGATCACGCCGCCGGTCGCTGCCGTGGCGAGTCTGTCGGGTCCGGCCCGTTTCGACGGTGTGGACGCCGCCGAGGCGGTCAAGAAGCTCACGGTTCCGGTGCTGTACGCGGTTTGCGCCGGCGACTCGGGCTTCGCCGACGATGCGCAGACGCTGTCGGATGCCACCCGGGCTGGCGCTGACAAGAAACTGCTTGTCGCACCGAACTGCAACAGCCACGGTGTACAGCTGGCGGCTAGGACCGGCGGACCGGAAGCGACAGCGGTCCGAGCGGCAATCCACGACTTGCTAGCGGCGCACGCGCCAGCATGAGGACCGACGCGTTACTCGACGCCAAGTACCAGGCCAGAGTCCAACGATGCAGAATTGATCGTGGCGCCGATGAACCCGCTGGTGTCCCCATGGATCAACGTCGCGACTCGCTCGTGTGCAGCACGTTGGCATGAGGCGCAGTTCCGGTCGCTGATCGCCGACATCGACCTGCGGCCGGCAGCCAACCACACGTTCGAGCGGGCCTAGCGTCCGGAGCCGCTGACCGCGCGATCACTCAGCGGCTGGCAACTTCCACAACTGCCGATGAGGGCACCGTGCGGCGCGGGCAGAACCGCCGCTCGTACCGCGCAGGTGTTGGATGTTCTGGCTGGCGCATGGGAGGACTGGGGGTTGTCCAATGGGTGAGGTTCGTCGGGTCGCGCTTGATCCGTCGCAGGTTAGGCCGGGGTCGACGTTGCGGCCGATCGCGCGTTTTGTGGTGGAGCACAATGGCGTGGAACAGGCGTCGGTGGTGTTTGGGCGGGCGGAGATCTTCGAGCGCGAGCCGACCGAGTACGCGTTGGCTCGCCTGCACTGGGCAGACGGCGGGCTGGACGCCGCGCGGGTAGCGGTAACCGCGGCTGTGGACTCGGCTCCGCCGGGCGCAGCGGTCTACCTGCCGGTCAACGCCGAGGTGAGTCGTGACCACGCCACTCGCTGCCGCGTTGCCGAGGCGTGCGGATTCGGGCTGTTCCAGGAGAAAGAGGGCTTCTGGTGGAACGACACCGGCCAAGCGCTGCCCGAGCCAAGCGGCCTGCGACTCGAGGCGATGTCGCGGATCGGGCGAGAGGCGTTCGTACCCGTGATCGGGCGGTGTCTGGCACAGACCCTGGACCGGACCGACACCCTGGTGTTTGGCCGGCATCGGCCCGAGCAGTGGGTCACCACGTTCCTGGACCACCGCGCTTCTGCCGCAGAAGCCCAGTCGTGGTTGTACGCCGAGACGACGAGCGGTGTCCCGGTCGGGTTCGTGGGTCTGGCCCAACGGGTGGATGATCCGGGGGTTGGCACGGTCGTGCTCATCGGTGTCCTACCGGAGCAACGCGGTCGCGGCTACGTGGATCAGCTCCTCCGGGCGGCCTACCGCGCCGCCCGCGGGCGCGGCTTTGCCTCGGTGCTGTCTCTCGTCGATGTGGACAACCGCCCGATGATGGCGGCGATGTGCCGCTCTGGCGCGGACTCCAACGCCCATCCCTGGCACAAATGGCTCTACTCCACAACTCGGTCGCCCTACACTCGCGCTCCCGCGCCCTAGTGCCGCGCGGGGGCCTTCGTGATGTCGGGGCGACGTGGCTGACGGTTCCCGCCCGATTCGAAACCGGGTCAAGCTCAAAAGATCCGTTGAGTAGCCGCGAGGCGCGCTACCACGCCGACGTTTCCGCGCTCCTTGGCAGGCAAAGGACCATTTGCACCAAGATCGACGCATACCACAGGTTTCGAATAGCTACACTCTGCCAGCTGTGACTTCGCACGCGTGGCCACGCGGCCACCGCGGGTGATCCAGCGATCGGCCAGAGTTGCACAGGAACCTTCGCAGACGCCAAATGCTGGGGATCGTGGAGCCGTGGCACGGCACGGTCAAGATTTGGCGAGTGGATGTGACGTTGACCACGCTGGCCTGGGAAAACTTGGCTGACGTATAGGCCGGAGGCAACCTGGCACAGGTCGCGTCCCCCGCGCGTCCCGACATACGCCCAGGAGTCACCGTGGCCGCCCATCGCCGACGCCGTCAGCCCGTACGCACAACCAAGACCGTCGGCACGCTTGCAGCGGCGGGCGTAGCCGGCGTCGGCCTCGTCGTCTTCTGCTTCGTGCCGACCAACTCCGACGGCCAGCCCCCGGCTGCGAACGTCGGCAGCGCCGTCGTCAGCGCGCCAACACCCGAAGCGACGGCCCAATCGGCAACCCCAGGCTCGGTCACCCCCACGGTATCTCCGACGAGCACGGCCACCGCCGACGCGCGCGCTCAGACGACCACCAACAGGACTGCCACTCATCCGTCGCCTCGGCCGCCCGCGCCATCGCAAAGCACCACACCGCCGAATCAGACGCCGATCCCACCGGCGTCGCCCACGCCGACGATCAGCCCACAGACCAGTACGACGCCGACGCCGACCCCGACCAGCCCTGACCCGAGCGCGACTGTGGCTCCGCCGGCACCTGACCCGAGCGCCCCTGCGCCTGACCCGAGCGCGACCGCGGCTCCGCCGGCACCTGACCCGAGTTCGCCAGCACCCACGCAGGCTCCGACCAGCTAGGTACGGCCGGACGAGAATGCCGAAAGACGACGGCGGCAGATGTTGGCGGTGTGAGGATGCCGACGACCTCGACACCTGAGTCGTCGCTTGTCAGGTGCCCCGGTGGGGCTCCGTTGCCTCCGCGACTCGTCGCGGGAGCCGACCCATCCTCATGGGTTCCCGGCTGCCGGCGGCAAGTTCATCGATGCGCGTAGTGCGACGAGAGGGGTATCCGGCACCTGGATAAGGCCTCGGGTCGGTCGGTCCAGATCGATGATGGTGTACACGAGCAGTGTCACGATCACCGCCGCCAGCATTAGCGGCACGATGCCCCGGCCGAGTACGCCAACGTGTAGTCCGAGCAGGGAGAGGGTGACTGCCGCTCCGAAGATCTCGAGCAGCAGCACCTCGAACGGGATGCGGTTGCCGAGGCCTGCCACCCGCACTGTCTGCTCATCGATCATGTCATTCAGGCTCTCCTCATACAGGCGCGGCGCGGTCGCGGATGGCTGTTCCTGCACGGCCTGCGTGGCCAGCCGCCACAAAGGCCGTTGCAGTGCGTTAGCGTTGGCGATCGCCCGGCGGGCTGCGGCGCTGCCGGGTACAACCTGCGACAGGCGCAGCTCAGCGTCGGTGTAACGCACGAGCAGGACCAGCGACTGGCTGCGAATCGGTTCCGGCAGGGTCTGCGCGCGCAGATACGCCGTGCCGATCGTGTTGGCGTCATCGACGACGGCTTGACGGCGGCTTTCGTACCGGCCGACCGCGAGCGACAGGCCGAACGCCAGGATCAGGCCCATAAAACCGATCAACGCGGCCTGGAGGACGCCGAATGTCTCTTTGCCGGACTCCCGCTTCTTGCGTAGGGAACGTCCCAGCAGTAGGCCGCCGGTCGCCGCACCGACAAGAACGATCAGCAGCAGCAGCGCTAGCAACGGGGTGGAGAGCGCGAACAGCACCGTCCACCTCCGGACGAAATATGCAGCGCCGGCCCGGGTCGACGTTTAATACTGCCGTCAACGCGATCATGGACCGCGAACGCGGTGAGGTCCGGTCGACCGCGAAAGGAAGAGCCGCAACAGACACGCTATAGGTAGATTTCGGCAACCGCTGGCGATTCAGGCTGTCCGGTTCATCGGTGTACTGGTCATGCCCGGCAAGAGACTCGGGCTGCGTTCGGGAGAGCGTTCGCGACGGGGGTGCTCGCGCGAGTCGAGGCGTCGTCCGTGAACGGGTTCGACCAATGGCCAGTACCGACCGCACTCACATCAGATCAACCAAAGTCGGGGCAGTCCCCGGCCGGCTGACGTCGGATCGGCTTGCGTTTCGATCATTTTAGAACGCGGTGCGTGCCGCGTTGATGCGTGCGGTGGGGGCGCGCAGGGGCGGCCTCTGGACTGTCTGGCAGCGGCTGGCGCTACGGGTGGCGGAAGAAGTTCGGGAAGCGTGGGCCGAGCCAGGGCTTGCGGCCGTACGCGAACGACTCCCCGGTCACCACCGCCCGCCACACCGACTGCCGGCCGAATCCGATCAGCAGCGCCGCTATCGGCGTGATCGACAGTACGCAGTCGACCGGCCCGATCCCGGCTGGCCCCGCGGTCGCCTCGCCGTCCTCGATCGCCACCCGCAACCGGGCCGCTCCCCGGAGCCGTACCTCATAGCGCACCGTGACGCCTCGTGCCGCCCGCGGGTCCACCGTGTGGGGCAGCATCTTCGCGAACACGATCGGCGTGACGAGTGCCGCGGCCGCGGCGGACAAACGGTGCCTGACGCCGAGGCCGCGGGCGACGTCGAGCGTGTGTACCAGGGTTTCCGAGCCAGCGAGCGCCGCGACTGTGGCCACCTCGTGCGCGGCGGTGCTGCCGTACCAGGGCGTGGAGATGGTCTGTGCAAGGTCTCGATGTGCCTCAATCGCGGCCGCTAGGCGGGCAGCGGCCGCGCCGAGCGCGGCGGACGCCTCGGCCGGTTTGTCGAGCGTAAGCTGGGCGACCGCGAAGTCGTTGACGGCCGCGATCCGCTCGGCGAGCGTCGGGCTGTCCGGCATCGCCGCGAACAGGCTCGACACATCTTCGCCGGCCACGGCCGCCCCGAAGACGCCGTACACGCTCAGCAGGTGTGCGGCCACCTGGGAGACCGTCCAGTCAAGGCCGGGTACCGCCCGGCCGATGTCGGCGCCGGCGGCAAGCAGTTGACAGAGCCGGCCGGATTCGGTCCGCAGTACGGCCGCGAGCGCAGCACCGTCGGTAGTCACGGCCGACAGGTTACCGACCGGTAGATTGTTTGTCGCCTACGTGCGGAGAGGGACCGTGTGGCGGTGGATCCCGAGCGGATGACGCCGCGGCTCCGGGCCGACACAGCCGCCGAACGCGCAGACAGTATTTGGTCGGATGTCGCGGGATCGCGGATGGCCTTGTCGACCGCCGCGTGGTGTTCGCCCTAGATGATCTGTCGAGCTGTTGAGCCAGACGAGTGTGGCGGTCGGTCGGTCGTCGCCGCGAAAGTGTCTGCCGCGGCCTGAACCTGGGCAACGTACGCCAGCCAGGCGGGTGCGTCGAGGATCTCGTCCTGGTCCGCGCCAGCTTTACCGTCGATGAGTTCTCGGATGATGTCGGCGTGGCCGGCGTGCTGGGCCGTTTCGGCGACCATCCGGATCAGCAGGACGCCGAGGGTGGTGTCGCGCTGGTCTGCAGGCCAGTGCGCGACGGATCCGGGTGATTCCAAGTCGAGTTCGGCGATGACACGGTCGGCGTGGGCGCAAGCACGCTGGTAGAGATCAATGATGTAGGCGCTGGATTCATCGGGCGTGGCCCACATGTCGGCGCCCTCCCAGATCGAGCCGTCCTCGATCCATGACATGCTCTCCGGCGCCGGGCGGTTGAATGATTCGCCGAGGTATAGGTACTCGAGCCCGGCCAAATGCTTCACGAGACCGAGCAGATTCGTCCCGGTCGGCGTCATCGGACGACGACGGTCGAACTCACTCAAACCGTCGACCTTCGACAGCACCACGGCCCGGCCTGCCTGGAGCTTGCGGTGCAGCTCTGCCTTCACGTCGGTCACGACACTCCTCCCACCGAACTCCTCTACCGACGAGCCCATATCCGCTACAGCCAAGCACGCCCGACCGACAAGTCTGCGGCATACCGTGGGGGCTGGCGTCAGGCCGGTGGCCAACCGCGCCGCGCCGGGGGCCAGTGCGGCTCCCGGCAGCGTGCGGTTCCGGGTGGCAATTCGGCTTGAAGCTTCGCCAGGGCCGGATCCGGTGGTACGGCCGGCCGCAGGCGACAAGAGACGACGCCGATGTGATCGATGCACTGCTCCTCTAGCCGGTTTCTTAGTTCGGCTGGTAGTCGTAGACCTGGAGTTCCTTGACTCCGACCGCGAACCCAGTCGTTGGGGTCATGAGCACCCGTATGTGCTGCACGAGGCGCGGCGGGAAGGTCACGTCGTTGTAGTTCGGTGCGGCGGTCTGGGGGTTGGCCAGCTGGCCCGGCACATCCACCCAGGTCGATCCGTTGAGGTACTGCACCGTATAGGTGGCCGGTTCCCGGTAGGTGTTACCGCCGGAGCCGAACGCCTTGTTGCTGTAGAAATACAGCTTCACGTCGTTGACGAGTGTCGGCCGGCCGAGATCGACCGCGAGCCAGTCTTGTGCGTTGGGTGAACCCAGGTCGCCCCAGATCGGGTTGGTGCCGACGTACGAGCCGGTGACGACGGGCAGGCCGCTGATCGTGAAGCCGTCCACCGCGTTGGCGGGATCGGTCGCCTGCGACGCCGGGCTGGTCGTCGTGAAGGACGCGGTCGTTTGCTTACCCAGGGCGAGGTCCGGTGCCACGCCGATGTGGTGGGTCAGGTCGACGCCGGAACGCTGGAGGTCGTCGACGAGCCGCTCGTTGCCGGACAGGTCCACCTGGTCGGCCGTGGCCAGTGACACCTTCGTCTGGAACAGCACCCGCGTATCGCCGCCGTCCACAGTGACGTGGCCAGTGCGCGAGTCCCACGTCACGTGCGCGAGATCGTTCACGGTGAACGCGAGGTGTCCGTCGACATAGAGGGAGTACCCGACCGGGGCCTGCGGGTAGAACCTCGTGCCGCCTGGCTTCTGCCACACGATGGACAGGTCCGTGCCGTGGTAGCTCACGTTGTTGACGGTGAAGTGGTCATACCCCATGTCGATCGGTGACAGCTCGACCGCGTCGTCCGCCCTCGGCTGCAGGCCGGCGACGTCCTGATACATCATCCAGTTGTACGAACCGAGCACGTCATGGTGGATCCCGGACCGGCCGAAGGTCTGGGTGGCCGGATCCCAGTTGAAGAAGAACTCGTTGTTGTCCGGGAACCGGTTGTCGCCGTTGATGTCCTCGTTCCAGGACAGCCACTCGATCAGCTGCCGGTACATGTCCGGCGTGATGTACGGCGACGGGTAGTCCCGTAGCGCCGTCGAGTACAGCCGAGCCTGCAACGTGGCGTTGATGTTCGAGAAGTTGTTGCTGCCGTGGCTGCACGCCTCGCAGGCCACGTCCGCCGCCTGGTCGGCCTGGTCGGCCGTATAGATCGGCATGATCGGGAACTCGTTCTTGTCGGCGTAATACCGTAGCGCCGCGGTGTACTTGTCTGTGTTCGGCGGCACCCCGTCGATGAACGGCGCGAAGTTCTGCTGGTCCTTCCAGCAGACCAGGTTCCCGGTGGTGAGGTCCTTCTGCAGGAACACCTGGCCCGGACACGTGATGGTCGGCCGTACCAACGAGATGATCGTCGCGTCTCGGCCATTGCCGGACGAGTCGATCGCGGTCGCCCCGGAGTCCTCGTCGAACTTGTAGGACGCTACGTCGCCCGCGCCGGCCTGGCCACCGGCCAGCGCGCCGACCTCGGCGGCGGACAGCGCGTGGCCGTAGATCTGGAATTCGTCGACGGTTGATCGCAGGAACGGATCGGAGTACTGCGACCTGCCGATCCAGTTCTGGTTGGTGTTTCCCAGGTTCGATGGGTGAAGCGTCATGTTCGGGTTGCTTGCCACCGGGTTGCCGTTGACGTACAGCGTGCCGGTCGTTCCGGACAGCGTCACCGCGAGGTGGGTCCACGTGTTCACCGGCAGTTGCGTGCTGCTGGAGATCTGCTGTTCGCCGCCGCCGCCGCTGGTGGTGATCGCGAACCGGGGCCCGCTCCCGGCGTTGACGGTGAGGAACATGTACACGTTCGTCCCGGTGCCGAGGTCGAAGACCCGGGTCCATTGGGTGGTGGCGCTCGGGTTGACCCAGGCGGAGATGGTGAAGTCTGATAGGCCCGACACGATGCCGGTCGGCAGGTTCACGTACTCGTTGCTGCCCGACAGCCGGACCGCGTTGCCGATCTCGCCCGGCACCCGCGCTCCGGTCGCGTTGCCGCCACTAGTGTCGGAGTTCGTAACCGGACCGTCGGCCCACAGATTGTTCAGGATGGCGGTCTTGATGCTATCCGCGATCGCGGTCATCTTCGCTGCCTTGGCGGTGTTGCCCAGCAGTTTGTACTCGGCCGCCGCGGTGGTGGCCTCCGCATACCAGTACGAGCTCTCGGTACGGTCCTGCGGCCTGGTGCCGTAATACTTGAAGGCCACCGAATCGGCGTCGTTGCCGGGCAGCGTGCCGGACGAGTACTCGATCAGGTTGTCGCCATTGGTGTCGAACTTGGCCAGCGTGCCGTCCAGGTCGCACTCGGCGTATTTGGCCAGGTTCGCCACGATCGAGCGCGGTCCGCCGTGGATGAGATAGCTCTGCCAAGCCTGCTCGCCGGTCCACTGCTCATACGTGTTGTTCCAGTTCCCGGTGTTGCCCGGGTTGTCGTGGAACGCCTGGCAGCCGGACTCCTCGCCCTGCGACAGCCACGGGCCGTAGGAGTAGAGCGGATCGCGCCAGAACTGCAAGTCCTGTAGGCGCATCGGGACGGTCAGGGAAATCTGGTTGTTGTATCCGAGCGCGCCCTCGAGGTCCACCGGGAACTGAAAGTCGTTGCCGGGGATGTTGCCGTCGAAGGAGTTGAAGCGGTTCTCCCAGAGCCGGTAATAGGAGATCTTCTCCACGTTCTTGTCGGGCAGGTCGAGATAGGGCACGTTGTCGACCCAGAATGCGTTGTACTCGCGCATCTGCGTCAGCCACGCGGTGTTCGGGTCGTAGGTCCGGTATCGCTGGTACTCGGTCGCGGAGTCGGGTAGTTCCTTCGCGATCGCGCCGAGTTGAAGCTTGACGGTGACCGACGCGCCCGGGTCGAGGCTGACGTCGCGGGTCAAATTCGTGCCGCTGACCGTAAAGCCGTCGCCGCTAAATGCGGGGAAGATCGTGGACAACGCGTACCGCAGGGTGACGGTACCGGTCAACTCGGTCCCGTCCGCTGAAGCCGTGGTCGCGATCGGTGACGACGCGGTGAGCGTGGTGGACAGCGCCGTGTCACCGGTGTTTGTGAGCGTCAGGTCGGTGACCGCGACGTTGTTATACGTGATGAACTTCTTTTCGGCGACAGACAATCCGGTCCGGTCGAACGCCGCGGAGAAGTAGCTCGGGTACTGCTCCCGTTGACTGGTGTCCTCGACGAGCGGGTCGCCCGATACGGCGATGGTGTAGAGGCTCCGCGCCGCGCCCGTGGTCGGCGGCTGCCGGTACGCGTATCCGCCGCCCCCGTTCGCGCCGGTACCGCCGGCACCGAAGCCGAGCACGCGCGGGTTGTGGGTGTACATGTAGAGCGCACGGCCACGAGTCATCAACGCGGAGTCGGAGTTGGACAGGAATGGGCGGGCGAGGATCCGGTCGAACCAGTACGACGTGCCGCCGGCCGCGACATCGGCGTCGTAGATCGCCTGCAGCATGTTGCGGCTCGGGTCGTAGCCGGCCGGCTCCGCCGGCACCGGAGTCGACGACCCGGTGAAGGTGGGTTCGCCGGGGTTGATCCCTGGCGGCTCGCCGGGCTGGTAATGCGCCTGCGCCCCGGTGGACACGATGAGGCTGGCAACCACCGCGAGACACAACACGGCGGATTTCATGATGAGTTGATTGCGTGTACGCGCGGCCTGTCGCACGGGGTACCCCCTCGTCTGCCAGACGCTGCGTTCCATGTCATGCCTTGGAGGCCAGCGAGGCCCACGCGTCGGCGCCGATCAAGGAAAACCTTTTCCGAGTCGGACCCTAAGACGGGTTACTGACAGTTGTCAATACATGGCGTTGCAACATCGTCGCCGTGCAGCGCAAGCGATATTCTTGTGGCACAACGGCCGGGATTATCAGGAAAAGGGATAACCGTGACAGCTGGACAGAGACGAGCGCCGACGACTATCGCTGAAGTCGCCGAGCTGGCCGACGTCTCGATCGGCACGGCGTCCAAAGTGCTCAACGGACGCGGTCAGCTTCGAGCCGAGACCCGCGAGCGGGTTCTGGCCGCCGCGCACCGCCTGGGCTTCCAGCCCAACGCGCTAGCTCGGAGCCTGATTGCCGGACGTAGCTACACGGTCGGCCTGATCACCACGGACAGCTTCGGCCGATTCACCATTCCCATCATGTTGGGCGTCGAGGACGCCCTCGGCGCGGGCCAGATCTCGGTGTTTCTCTGCGACGGTCGCGATGATCCGATCCGCGAACAGCATTACATCCGAACTCTGCTCGGCCGCCGGGTCGACGGCATCGTGGTCACCGGGCGGCGGGCCGACCCGCGCCCACCGATCGGCGCGGACCTGCCGGTCCCGATCGTCTACGCGATGACCCAGTCGACGAACCCGGACGACTGCTCGGTGGCCCCCGACGACGAGCAGGGGGGAGGACTCGCGATCTCGCATCTGCTCGCGACCGGGCGCACACGTATCGGCCACATCACCGGGCCGCAGCGATTTCTCGCCGCTCGGCTGCGTGCCGACGGCGCCCGCCGGGCGCTCGCCGAGGTCGGCCTGTCGTTGGCCGACCCCGGCGCGCTGCACGGCGAGTGGAGCGAGGCATGGGGGCGTCAGGCCACGCATATCCTGCTTCATGCCTCGCCTGACGTCGACGCGATCTTCTGTGGCTCCGATCAGATCGCCCGCGGAATAGCCGACGCATTGCGCGAGAGCGGACGACGCATACCCGACGACATTGCCCTGGTCGGCTACGACAACTGGGAAGTCATCGCGACCGGCTGCCGGCCGCCGCTGACCACAGTGGACATGGACCTCACGCAGCTCGGCCGGTTTGCGGCCGAAAAACTGCTCGCCGCTATCGACGGGCTGCCCGCGCCTGGGTTGCACAATCTGCCCTGCCGGCTGGTGATAAGGGATTCGACCGGAGCGCCGGTGCTCTCCGTGGCGGGGTGAGCTACCGAGCCGGGATGAAGATCCAGCGTGCGACCGCAACCGTAGGCGACACCGGCGGGCTGCCGCCACATACGCCAAGCGCACAATATGGCACAGATACCAACGCGTCTCTCCAGTTAGGACCTTGACCTTAGTCGATTTGTGCCTCAGGATCGCACTTAATCGAGCAGATTCCCTCACTCTGCGCCTCGAAGCGATCAAGGAGAGCCATGGTCTCCGGACGTCAGCGTGCCCGGCGTGGCATCGCGGTTCTTGTCTCCTCCGCTGTGGCGGCGTTCGGCTTGGTAGCCGGCACGGCCGTGCCGAGTAGCGCACAATCCGCGCCACCCCCAACGCCGACCACCCACACCATCACCTTCGACAAGTACTCGTTGATGATCGACGGTCAGCGCACCATGATCTGGTCCGGCGAATTCCACTACTGGCGCCTGCCAAGCCCGTCGCTCTGGCGCGATGTGCTTCAGAAGATGAAGGCCGAGGGTTACAACGCGGTTTCGATCTACTTCGACTGGGCGTACCACTCGCCCAAGCAGGGCGTGTACGACTTCACCGGTGTCCGCGATGTTGACCAGTTGCTGGACATCGCGCAGCAGACCGGGCTGTACGTCATTGCTCGGCCAGGCCCATACATCAACGCGGAGACCAGCGGCGGCGGCTTCCCCGGCTGGCTGACAACGCAGGCCGGAAAGGCGCGCAGCGACGCCCCGGACTACGAGGCGGCGGCCGATGAATGGCTCACGAACATCGACGCGATCCTGGCCCGGCACCAGCTGACCAACGGCACCGGCACGGTCATCTCGTACCAGATCGAAAACGAGCTGGCGTCCACCGGAACGTCTCAGCGCAACTACATGCAGCACCTATACAACAAGGTGCGCGCGGACGGCATCACCGTGCCGATCTTCAGCAACGACAAGGGCCGCAACGGCATCTGGGTGCCGAGCAGCTCGACGGTTCCGGGGACGGTGCCGGGTCCGAGCGACATGTACGCGTTCGACGGCTATCCAGGCGGCACATGCCACACCGACGCCACGCCCGGCTCGCCGTCGGCCGCGCCGGACTGGGGCATCTGGGGCACGGGAGGCGCCACCGGCGGCTCGTCCGCGTCGCCGAACACTCCAGGGTTCGCCGCTGAATTCGGCGGCGGCTGGTTCGACTATTGGGGCAGTGCCGGCACGTACGCGTGCACAGCGACTCGGGAGGGTCCCGGATACGAGCGCGTGTTCTACGAGACCAACATCGCCAACCGGCTGACCCTGCAGAACTTCTACATGACGTTTGGCGGCACCTCGTGGGGCTGGTTGCCGGCGCCGGTCGTCTATACCTCGTACGACTATGGCGCGGCCATCGACGAGGCGCGGCAGATCCGGCCGAAGGCCACCACCATGAAGGAGATCGGGCTGTTCCTGCAGAGCGTTACACCGATCACGAAGGTGGACGCCGGTCCCGCCGTGACACCGTCAAACACCAAGATCAAGGTGTACGACGATGTCAACCCGGACACCGGCACGCACTTCTATATCGCCATGCACAACCCGTCCAGCGCAACGACGAACGACGCCTTCACCTTCAACGTGGCGACGGCCGACGGGAACTACCAGGTACCCGCGTCCGGCACGCTGGCCATCAACGGTCAGGACTCGAAGATGCTGGTGGCCGACTACGACATGGACGGCCAGCACCTCGTGTACTCGACGTCGGAGATCATGACGCACCTCGTGCAGGACGGTAAGGACGTCGCGCTGCTGCACGGGCGGGACGGCGAGGACGGCGAAACGGTACTGCGCTACGACAGCGAGCCGCACGTCAATGTGATCTCCGGCGACGTCCAATCGGTGTACGACCCGGCAACAGGCGATCTGCGGCTGGACTACACGCACAAGGGCCTGGCCGAGGTCCAGATCAACGGCGGCAACCGTCCGCAGCTGACGCTGTTGCTGGCCGACGAGGACACGGCCGGCACGTTCTGGGCACCGAACACCTCGGCCGGCCCGGTGCTGGTACGCGGTCCGGAGCTCGTACGCACCGCCGTACTCAACGGGTCAACCCTGGCGCTGACGGGCGATACCGCGCAGGCCAGCGATCTGGAAGTGTGGGCGCCCGCACAGGTTCACCAGATCAAGTGGAACGGCGAGCCCGTCGACACGTCCACGACGGCCGCGGGCAGCGACTTGGCGGGTGCGCAGCTGGCCGGCCCCGCGGCGGTCACGCTGCCGGACCTGTCTGATGCCGCGTGGCGCACTGCGATCGAGTCGCCGGAGGCCTCGCCATCCTTCGACGACTCCTCGTGGGCGGCGGCCGACAAGACAACGACGAACAGCACCACCAAGCCGCCTGCCGGGCAGCCGGTGCTTACCGCCGACGACTACGGCTTCCACCAGGGCGACGTCTGGTATCGGGGCCGGTACTCCAATGCGGCGGCGGCCAGTACGATCAGCGTCCGCTACGGCGGTGGCGGCGCCGGCATGGTGCAAATCTGGCTCGACGGCGTCTATCTCGGGCAAGACGTGCTCGCGTCCAACCTGTCGTCGCCACCAACGACGGGTACGGCAACGTTCACCATCCCGGCGAGCCTGCGTACCAGCGGCGACCACGAGATCTCCGCGATGGTGCGCAACGACGGCCATAACGAGGACGGTGGCGTCAACGACGCACAGAAGGAAGGCCGCGGGCTCATATCGGTTTCCATGGCCGACTCGGCATCGGCGTCGGTCCCGGCCGCCATCACCTGGAAGGTTCAGGGCAACCTCGGTGGCGAGGACATCGTCGACACGGCTCGCGGCGTCACCAACGCGGGCGGCCTCTACGGCGAGCGGCACGGCTGGGATCTGCCCGGTTACCCGGACCAGTCGTGGCTGCCGGCGGCGGTGCCCGCGGCCTCGGCCGCGCCCGGCACGCAGTGGTATCGGACGAGCTTCCAGCTGGACGTACCGTCCGTTGACGACGCCTCGCTCGGCGTGACGATCGGCAACCCATCGACGCCGCACTCCAGCGCGAATTACCGCGCGCTGATCTACGTCAATGGCTGGAACATCGGCCAGTACATCGCCAACGTCGGGCCGCAGCACACGTTCGTCGTGCCCAACGGCATCTTGAATCCCGACGGCGCCAACGCGTTGGCCATCGCGGTGACCAGCAACGGCGGCGCCGGCAATGGGCTGGAGAAGGTAGCACTGACCAACCTCGGCACGGTACGCGGCGGTGTGCCCGTCACTCTCGACGAGGCGCCGTCCTGGAGCCAGTCGGTGTACGGGTCGCCAGACGTGCCGGGCAAGGTGACCGTTGACGGGCTCACCAGCGACGCGGCCAACCCGGCTCGGCCCGGCGACGTCATCCACGTCACCGGGACGCTGACCAACCGGAGCACCGGTCCGGCCACGGATGTGGTCGGCACGCTGGACACACCGTCCGGCTGGACGGTCACCGGTGGCGACGCCCCGTCCAGCCTGGCCGCCGGCGACTCCGTGACCGCTCAATGGACAGTGACGATTCCGTCCGACACGCCGACCGGGTCGTATCAACTCGCTGCGGTGGCCTCGTACACGGTGGATGGCGCTACCGGGCAGGCGGGCACCGTGCTGCCGCTGACCGTACGGTCCGCTGGCGACCAGTACGTCAGCGACCTGCCGTTCGTTTCGTCGACCAACGGGTTCGGCCCAGTCGAACGAGACATGAACGTCGGCGGCACAAGCTCGGGCGACGGCGGACCCATCACCCTTCGCGGCAAGGTCTACCCCAAGGGCCTGGGCACCAACTCGGTGAGCTCGGTGGTAATTGACGTCGGCGGCGCCTGCACCTCGTTCACGTCGGACGTCGGCGTTGACGACAGCGCCGCAGGCAAAGGCTCGGTGACGTTCACCGTACTAGCCGACGGCATGCAGGTCGCCAGCACCGGCACGCTGACCGGAACGTCCGCCGTGGCGCACCTGACCGCGAACATCACCGGAGCGCACACGCTCACCCTGCAGGTCGGTGATGCCGGTGACGGCAACGGTCACGACAACGGCGACTGGGCCGGGGCTGAGGTGCACTGCTCCGGCTGAGCTGAATCGGACGCGGGTGGCGAACGTCAGCCTGCTATTTCTGGCTCCTCGAAGCGAGCCAGCCACTTGGTGAGCAGTGCTTCCATCTGGGCCGCCTCCTGCGAGGTCAGCTGATCCAGGAGCCTGCGCTCGTTGCGCATGTGTTCGGTGAAGGCGGCGTCGATGACCTCGCGGCCCCGTTCGGTCAGCGTGACGACGCGACCGCGACCGTCCTGTTCGCTGGCGCGGCGAGTGACGAAGCCCGCTTGTTCCAGCCGGTCGATGCGCTTGGTCATACCCCCGGTCGTCACCATGGTGAAGTCGGCCAGTTCGCCGGCCGCGCGTTCGTACGGCGCCCCGGCTCGGCGCAGGGTCGCCAATACGTCGAAGTCACCTTCGGCGAGACCGTGCCTGCGGTAGACGACGAGTAGTTCCTCGGTGAGAAATCCGGCCAGGCGGTGGAGGCGGCCGATCACGCCCTGGGGCGCGACGTCGACGTCGGGTCGCTCGCGACTCCATTCGGCCTGGATGCGTGCCACGTGGTCGGTCATCCCTTCACAATACCTTCCACGGAAGGTAATATAGCTTCCATGGAAGCTAGTTTGCGCTGGGCCGCTGTTACAGCTGTTGCGCCTGTGACATGGGGAGCGACCTATTTCGTGACACGCGAGTTCCTGCCCGTCTCCGTACCGCTCTGGGGTGGGGTGTTGAGGGCGCTGCCGGCCGGCCTGCTGCTGCTTGCCATGCGGCGGCGGCGACCGCACGGCTCCTGGTGGTGGAAATCGCTGGTGCTCGGCGCGCTCAACATGGGCGCTTTCTTCGCTCTGGTCTACGTGGCGGCGCAACTGCTGCCGACCAGCATCGCCTCGACTGTGATGGCGACGTCGTCCATGGTCATCATGCTTGTCGCCTGGCTGGTTCTGGCGGAGCGACCGCGGCTCTTGGCCGTACTCGGGGCCGGCGTCGGCATCGCAGGCGTCTGTGTGATGCTGCTGACCGGCGCTGGCGCCGTGAGTCCAGCCGGCGTTGTTGCCTCGGTGTCGGCGATGGCGATGTCGTCGGTGGGCTACGTGCTCGCCAAGAAATGGAGCGCCGACACCGACGTGCTGTCAATGACGTCGTGGCAGCTCATCGGCGGGGGACTAGTGCTGCTGCCGCTGGCGGTTGCGGCGGAGGGCGGGCCGCCGGCGCTCGACGCTCGAGCGGTGGTCGGGTTCGCGTTCGTGTCGATCGTGGCGACGGCGCTCGCGTTCGCCTGCTGGTTTAGCGGACTACGTCATCTGAATGCGGGAACCGTAGGTGTGGTCGGACTCCTGAACCCAGTCACCGGTGTGCTGCTGGGTTCACTCGCCGCCGGAGACGCCTTGACCTCGCGGCAGTCGGTCGGCCTCGCGCTGGTCCTCGTCGGCGTGCTGATCGGTCAGCCGATAACGGCCCGGCTTGTCGATGGGCGTCTGGTCAACCGCGATCATCCCGCACGTTTGTCGGGCGCGGCACCGCCGGCGAGCGCTTTTCCGGCGTGCGCCGAGAAACCGCAGGTTCGCGCGGCTGGGAGTTCTATGGAGACAGGCGAACCGAGTCTGCTCGTGACGGCCGACCGGGTGAATCTTCGCCGTTGACGCCGATGCCCGCGAAATGGGCGGGGTCCTGCCGGGTGAGCGAAGGGCCAGACAGAAATGTCATCGCCACATCGTTGGTGATCGCTCCCGGCGAGCGCGATTCGTCCCGCCGCTTCGGCTGAGGAACTTCACGCCGGGTCCACCGGGACGGCCGAGGTCAGGTCCACATCGAACTCGACGGCGACCTCGTCTCGCAACTTCAGCGCCCCGAAGAACGCCGTGTACGGCTTGATCCCGTATTCGGTCTGCACCACGGTGGCGTTGCCCCGGTAGTGCTCGGCCGAGGTGCGCACGATCTGCAGTCGCAGCGGCCGCTCGACGCCGTTGAGGGTCAGCGTGCCATCGATGGCACCGCCGTCCGGCGTCGGGACGACGCGGGTGGAGACGAACGTTGCCGTCGGCTGACCACCCGAGGCGAGGACGCGGAACATGTTCGCGTCGATCTCGCCGCGATCGCTCGCGGACAGCGGCAGCGCCCCACCTGTGCCTTCGCGCACGGCGAGCGAGCCTAGCTCGACCTCGACCCTCACCCGGGCCGCGGATGGATCGTTGCCACCCGGGTCAACCTCTGCCGACCAGTCCATCACGTCAATGATGAGGTCGTGGCCGACCTTCGCCGCGAGCCCTTGGCGGCGTGTATGGATGACCAGGTGGCCGCTGCTCGGTTCGAGCCGCAGCGGACCGGCTGGGGTCGTCATGACTCAACGCTAGCCGGAGTTTCCGGCCATTGTTGGTCAGCTGGCATGTTTCGCTGGCGCACGCGTGGTTCGTGGTCACGCGCCCGTCTATCGAGCACACATGGAGCCCCTCGACACCCCTGTACGGCGACGGTTGAACGGCGCCCGTTTGCGCTGAACTGAAACCAACGGCCGCCGGTGAGCTGGCGGTCCCGCCGAGGTAGATCAGTTGGCAGAGCGGCCGTTCCAGACACCGCAGGCCGGCAGTTCGAGACCGTGCCCCGGGTACTGGTGGCTGTAGCTCAGCCAGGTGAGAGCGCCGGGTTGGGGCCCCGGTGGTCGCCGGTCCGATCCCGGTCGTTCGCTCGTCGCTCTAAGACAACTCGATGTGCTCGGCGGTGTCCCACTCAAGGTTGCCTGCCGCGTTCCGCGCTTGCGCTTACGAAGTCCGGGAATGCGGACGCTGTCGTGGCTTGACGCGCCCGACGTCGAACGCGGCGACCATGGCGGCGAGCCACGCCGCGCCCAGCACGTACCCGGCTAGTACATCGCTCAGGTAGTGAACGCCGAGCGCGATGCGAGAAAATCCGATCGCGGCGATCATCAGCACAGCGCCGCACACCGCGACGACGCGTGCCGCGCCGTGCACCATCGGCGAGAAGATCACCAACAGGATCCCATAGCCGACCACGGCGGCTTGGGCGTGACCGCTGGGAAAGCCGAATCCGTGAGCCACCGACACCGGTTGCGGAAGGATCGGCCGCGCTCGATCGACCAGGCTCTTGACCAGGTTGTTGATCAGAGAACTGCCGATCGCGGTGACCGCATCGAACAGGGCGAGACGCGGCTGGCGACGCCAAAACAGCCAGACGGCGAGCGCGGCGAGGACGGGTGTCCAGACCCGGTACGAGCCGATGATCGACAGCGTCCGCATCGCCGTGACAAAGGCCGAATGCGTGACGGCATAGCCGTGCAGGTCGGAGGCCGCATCGAGATCTGCGTCGTGCAACGGCACCCAGCCGGCCTGCACCAGCACCAAGAGAAGGGCAAACGGCACGGCGACCAGGATCAGCGCCGCAGCGGCGAACCACGTCCTCACGCTGACGCGTGAGCCGCACCTGTTCTCGTCTTCGGCGCGATTGCGCCCCACCGGCAAAAGCCTACGTACGCCGACACGGTCGCGCGACACGATCGTCAAACGCAGTCGCGGCAGATTCGATTGCTGGTTGCAATACATCGGCGTCGCGGCCCGCGAGCGGTTGCCAGCGGGTCGATTACATCGGTCTTTCGCCCGCCAGCGCGGCCGAGTTCTTGCCACCGGTCGCTGGCAACGGAACGGCCTGTTTCGTTGGAGCCCCGAAGAAGGGAGCCCAGTGGAAGCCGTGCTCGTACGCAAGGCCGACCTTGGCCCACTTCACCGGGTCTCGATACGGCGCGCCGTGCGGATGCTGCTCCGTGAGGTTTCTGTCGTGCACGAGACGGAGCCAGTGATGCGAGATGCCACAGCTGCCGCCGAGTTCGTGATCGCTAAACAACATAAGAAGACAGGATCGATGTGGTGACCAGAGCGTTAAGGTTCGCGTGACCGCATCGGTTAGTCCCGACCACCTTCGCTGTTCAAGGCTTCGATGGGGATGTTGTGGTTTTCGCCGTAGACGGCTCGGCATCCCGCGGCGCAGAAGCCGATGATCTGTCCGTTGTGGGTGAGGGTGAGCGTGTGTGGTCCGAGGTGGACGCGCATTCCGCAGATCGGGTCGATGACCACTCCGTCGGGGAGATCTTGGGGGTTGGGTCGTTCGATGTTGTGGGTGAGGTAGCGCACGATGTCGGTGGAGGTGGAGGGTTTGCCGTTCATGCCGATGCTGCCGTCGTGGACGCCGACGACGTTGATCCAGACGGCCGCGTCCTCGTTGAGGGCGGCTGTGGGGGCGTGGCGGGTGAGCGCGGTGCGGACTGCGCCGATGGCGCGGCGGGATAGCTCCTCGCGCCAGACGTCGGGCACGGTGATGGTGACGACGAACGGTGTCGGTGTGCTGTGCTGGTAGGGGCCGGTGCCGGTGGTCCAACTGCGCGCTTCATGGAACCACACGTGGGTGGTGTGTCCGGCGCGTTCGATGGCTTGTGCGGGGGCGTCCGGCTCGACGAGGAGGTTGGAGATGATCGCGTCCGCGACCGTCTGTCGTTGGGTCTCGTGCAGGGCGCCTTCGGGGCAAGTGATTTCGATCAGGTTCATACCGGTGACCTCTCCGGGTTGTGGCTGATGGGTTTGACTCTCGGCGGGCTGGCCGGCCGGCGGGTCCGGTTGGTTGGGTATGCGCCGGACTCCCTCGATGCGAGATCCAGGCGGCAGACGCCGACAAGAGGTGCTAACGTTTACAACATCGTCAAATTTAAGCCCGCCTGATAATCTTGTCAACTGTGTCAGAGGTAACGGGTTCCGCAGCCACCCGCCGACGCCGACGCCGAGCCGACGCGGAACGAAGTGTCGCCGCGATCCTGGACGCGGCTGGAAAGCTGCTGGGCCAGAGCCCACACGCGAGCATCGAAGAGATCGCCAACGCCGCGGGCCTGACCCGGCAGACCGTCTACGCGCACTTCCCGTCACGCGACGCCCTCGTGGGTGCGCTGATGGATCGAGCTACCAACCGGGTCACCGCAGCCTTGGAGGCTGCCGACCTCGACCAGGGTCCGGCGAGCGAGGCGCTTCTCCGGCTGGTCCAGATCGGCTGGGAGACCTTCGACACCGAACCGTTCCTGCTGAAGCTGCCCCGCACGCCGATCGACCCGGACAGCGAGCAGCAGCGACACCAGCCGGTATTCGACACGCTCGACGTCCTCATCAGTCGGGGCCAACGCGACGGCGACATCGACCCGGAGCTCCCCGCCACCTGGATCATTGCGGCCACCGCAGCGCTCGGCCACGCCGCGGGCGACGAAGTCCGCGCCGGACGCATGACCGGCTCCCAAGCCACCACGATCCTCCGGCACGCCCTGCAACGACTCTTCACCAAGTAGCGATACCGATCGCCGAAGACGCACGCGAAGCAGGGTTTGGATGCTGCACCCGCCACCTACCGACACCACCTAAGCGAAGGGATCACCGCCATGGCAAAGGTCATCTCTACTCTGTTCATCTCGGCCGACGGCGTGGCCGAGATCGACCCCGATTGGCACTTCCCGTACTTCGACGAGAACATGGGCCGTGCCGTCGGCGAGGACTACGACACCTCCGACGTGCTGCTCATCGGCCGCGAGACCTACGACAGCTTCGCCGGGGCGTGGCCCGACCGCGAGGCCGCGGGCGGGGACGACGCACCGTTCGCCAAGCAACTCGGTGACGTGCGCAAGGTGGTCGTCTCGCGCCAGCCGCTGCAGTTCTCCTGGCGCAACTCCGAGCTGATCAAGGGCGACCTCCTCGGGGCCGTCACCACGCTCAAGGCCGATGCTGGCATCAGAGGCATCCTCATCCCCGGCTCGATCTCCGTGGTACAGCAACTGCTCGCCGCGGGGCTGGTCGATGAGCTGCGCCTGCTAGTGCACCCCGTCGCGGCGCGTAAGGGCCGCAGGCTTTTCGACGACGGGGATGCGCCGTACCACCTGAAGATGACGGCGACGGAGGTGTTTCCGACGGGCGTGATCCGCGTGATCTACTCGCCGACCGAGGCACCCACCAAGGTCGGCTACGAGGATGTCAAAGACCAGGTACCCGAGGGAAAGTAGCGGGCTTTCGCCAGGGCGGACGGCCCTTACACGCGGAGGTTTGGCGCGCAACGTATCGGGGCTCGCGGTGAGGCTGTCGCCGGCCGGTCGAACGTGCCGCTGATTTGGGAACACAGTTGGGAACGACGACGAGCCGGGGGAATCCGCCTTAAATCTGGTGCCTTTCGCATGGTGCGGGAGCCTTATGCGCAACCAGCATGACGCTAACGATTCGCGCACTGATCACGAATCCGCGCTCATTGTTCGTCTGCGACCTGGATGATCGTCTTGCCGGGGGCGCGGCGGTGGCGGGCGAACGCGGAAGCCGTTTCGGAGAGCGGTCGTACGGCGCCGACGATGGGGCTGAGCCGTCCGGCCCGGAGGCGTTGGGCGAGGTCGGCCAGCCGGGCGCGGTCGGGTTCGACGACGAAGAAGATGGCTCGTCCGTCCTTGGGCTGCGCGGTGGGTGGCATGGCGATGGTGACGAGCGTGCCGCCCGGCCGTACCAGTTCGGTCGATCGCTCGAGGATGTCGCCGCCGATGACGTCGAACACCACGTCCACCTCGCCGACGTGCCGCAAATCGTCAGCGTCCAGGTCAAGGAAGGTCTGCGCGCCTAGGCCGAGCGCGACATCACGGTCGTCGGCTCGGCCGGTGCCGATCACGCGGGCGCCGACCTCTCGCGCGAGTTGGACGGCGATCGAGCCGACGCCGCCCGCGGCGCCGTGAATGAGGACGGTCTGGCCGGTCGTGAGGTGGGCGTGGTCGAACAGTCCCTGCCATGCGGTCAGTCCGGAAATGGGCAGCGCGGCGGCCACGGTGTGGTCGATGTCGGCCGCGAGGGGGGCGAGGTTGCGAGCCTCGACCGCGGTGTATTCGGCCAGGGATCCGTTGCGGGTCCAGTCGGTGAGTCCGAACACCCGCTGGCCCACGGTGAGGCCAGTGGTTCCGTAGCCGAGCTCGACCACGGCTCCGGACAGCTCGTGCCCGGGGATGCTGGGGGTCCGGTCGTGGCCGGCGCGATCGGACCACGTCGCCGGCCAGTCGAGCTCTCCGGGGGTGAAGCCCGCGGCGTGTACGCGCACGATGGCGTCGTTTTCGGCAGCGTGGGGGTAAGGCATATCGGTCAGGGTCAGGCCGTCGACACCCGCGTCACGGTCTCGCGCGGTGATCGCTCGCATGCTCGAGTCCTTTCAAGAAGGAGTGTCGGTGTGGGGTGGTTGTGGGGGCTCAGCACGGGTCTGCTCGTGGTGCCGGCTCCCGGCCGCGGAGGTCGCGGATCGCCTGTCGTCGGTGCGCTGGCGAGCCTGTGTACGTCCGGCGTGGACCGCGGCGATCACGGACAGCACTGCGACGAACGCGATGTAGCGGTAGGCCGTGGCCTCCAGCCCCACGGGCGGGCCAGCAGCCCGGCTGCCAGAGACGGGACGCTCGGTGCCGGGTAGCTGATCACCCAGGCGGCGGAGAACACCTCCGACCGGGCCGTAGCGCTGGTCGCTGCGCTGATGCACGGGGGCATATAGGTCATGTGCTGCTGCGGCCGCGGTAGCTGCAGCGTCGGAAAGTTCGGGCTTTACGGCTTCTCATTAGCGCGGACGTGAGACTTGTGTCGTCGCAGACGGCGAATCCCGTGGTGGAGCTGCTGGCGGTGCTGCGACGTCGTCACCACGACCGCGTCGTCTACGCTCAACCAACCGCCGCACCTCCACCTTGCCGTCGCGCACCCTCACCTCAACCACCGGCTGGGGATGGGCGGTGGGACCGCTCAGGGCGACGCCATCAGAGAGGCGATAGCGGCTTGAATGCCACGGGCAGACGACACACCCATCCTCGATCCTGCCCTCGTGGAGCGGACCACCTTGATGAGCACATCTTTCAAGGAGCGCATACAACGACCCCTGCTCGCGGACAATCACAATCTCGACCCCCGCGCCCTTGACCAGCAGAGGCTCCGACTCCTTCACACTGGCTTCGTCGGCGACCGCCGTCCAGTGTTGTGGCGCCTCCAGAAAGGCTGTGTGGTCGACGCCCACCCCCCTTCGGAACGAAAGGTGGCCGCCGAGAAAGGCGCCAAGGCTCACCGTGCCGTAACCAGCCAGCGCCAGCAACCTTCCGAACGTCCGACGACCCGTCTTGCGCGCAAGCCACGATGCCCCGAAGAGTCCGGTCGCTACGATATTGGTCGTACCGTGCACCAGGCCGAGCCGTCGGGTCGGTCCATCGAGCGTCGCCCAGTCGTTGAGCCCCGCTGCTGCGGTGGGAAGCGCCGACAGGACACCGAGTGCGACGAGCCAGTCTGCCGCTGGGCCACCGCGCTTACCACCGAGCCAGTCCAGGGCCACGGCACTCGTCCAGGCTCCTATGACGACATCGGTGAGCGGCGGATGGAGTGGGTGGCCGAGAGCGGTGCCGCTCAGCGTCGCGTTGACGAATGCTCCCTCCGGAGCCACATGCTCCACCGCTTTGGCCAGGGCCACGGCGACCTGATCGAGGGACTCAATCTGCTCCACCTGAAGTGGCAGTTCCCGTAGAGGTCGCAGGTCATCCAGCACGCGTTGAGCCATGAGACCTCCCGTCGCACTCAATGAGGCGAATGTGCCCGAGGATCTGCAGCACAACTCGGGCCAGCACGCCCTGCGGCACAGCAGTCTGGCCGCCGTGTAGGAAGCGCAATCTCCGACGCTACCCCTATTCCAGGCCGGCAAGCGGCGAATAGCCGCATCCCGCGGGCGGCCGCCGGCGGGCCGCCGTCCGACGTCGTCCACGGTCGTGCAGACGCATGTCTCCTACTCCAGCCGCGGTGGCGCGGCACGCCGCCGGGGGACCAACCCCATCCTCAGAACTGTAGTGGCGATCGCAACAGGGCACTGGTTCGAGCTTCCGGCAAACTCGGGGCCGCGGGACTCGCCACGGCGTTAACCGCCGCTGGCGCCACCATCGTGACCCTCGGCGCCCTGGTGAGTCGGGGCGACGAACGGGCGCTTAGGCCATGGCTGGAGAATCACCTCACCGACTAGCCGTGTTCGACAACGGCGACGGCGCCAATGTGGAGCAGATCGACGATACTAACCGGAGTTCGCCGCCAGTGACGCTTACGCGTCGTACTGCCGCGTACTGCGGACTGCGGACCTCGGACCGCTCCGCTGGCGCTTCGCGGCTGCAACCGAATCGTCACACGGGAGACGCCAACGCATGAATGCGCCACCATCGCCACCGGGAGCGGAGCCGACTGACGGATCATCCGTCCAGATCGGTGCGCTCGTTCCGCTGACTCGGCCCGGTTGGGTCGAGGCAGGCCAACACTTGCTCGCTGGTCTCGAGTTGGCCGTTCGCGAGGTCAATGACGCTGGCGGGATCCTTGGAAGACCACTCGAGCTCGTGGTCCGAGACACCGCGGCTGATCCACACAGGGCCGCGGCGGCCGTGGATGAATTGGCTGGCCTGGGCGTGGCTGCATTGGCGGGGGAGTATCACAGCGTCGTCGCTCGCGCCGCTGCCGCCAGGGCCGATGCCCTCGGCCTGCCGTTCCTCTGCTCGTCAGCGGTCTTCGACGCGCTCACCGAACAGCCAACGGATTGGGTCGCCCGCCTCGCCTCGGCGCAGTCCTACGGCTGGCGGATTTACGCAGACTTCCTCCTCAGCGCGGGCCACAGGCGAATCGCCGTAGCGGCCGAGTCGAGTGTCTACTGGGCATCTGGGGCCCGCATTCTGCGGGACTACCTCGCTCCACGTGGCGGCACCGTCATCGAACTCGACATGCGGGCGCTCGCGCCCACGGCCGTGTGCGACGAACTCGTCGACAATCGCGCGACAGCCCTGCTTCTGCTGGTCGGCCACCCGGAGCCGGCAGTATCGATCGTCAAGTCTGTACGCCGCGACCGGCGCCTCGCCGAGGTCATGATTGGTGCTCCGGCCGGGCAACCGGAATTCACCGAATGGGCGACGTTGCTGGGCGACGACGGTGCCGCGATCCCGTTCTTGCGCTACCGGCCCGAGCGCCTCAGCCCACTCGGTGTACGAGTCGAGGCGGCCCTCCGCGAGCGGCTAGACCAAGCGCCCTCCTTCGTCGCCTTCGAGGGCTACGACACGGTCGCCGTCCTCGCCGATGTGCTGCGTTCTCATGGCGTGGACCGGGCGGGCATTGCCGATGCCTGGCCGCGCGTTGCCGTCGACGGCACCCGCGGGCAGATCCAGTTCTCCCGCACGCCAGGTATCAGCGTTTGGCAATGGGCTTGGCCGCCCATCCAAGTCGTTGATCGAGATCCGGCGGAACCCGATCGCTTTCGGATCCTCCACGCCGGCTGAGAGAGCATGGGGGTCCGACTGCGCGGATCTGTCCGAACTTGAGCTTGTCTATCGCGTGCGACCTTTGGACTGCCCGGCGCCACGACCAGACCTGGCGGCCGGCGTCGTTGACATCTAAAGGTTGGCTCCGCTTGCGTCCATCCGTGTTAGTCGTGAACGGCGCTGCGGTGTTTGCCTTGTATGTCTTTAACGATCTTGGCGAGCAATACTTCGACAACGACGATGCCAATCACGGCCAGTTCGAGGATCGTGACGAAGACCATCCACGCGGGTGCGGCCGGATAGAGGTGATGCCACGATTCGTACCACGGGTCTTCGAACCAGCCGCCAAGACCCGCGAGCAGGAGACTTCCGAACCACGTTATCCAGCGCGGAATGGTGCTGTCGTCGTTGTCACCGTGGCATTATGCGCCGGCAGCGGTGATCTCGATGATCGCCGACGTCGATTGGCTGCACAAGGCCGCATATAAGGCAAGCACAGAGCGTGTGCCTTAGCTGGCGGTGGTCAGGGGTTTGGCAGACCGACTGCGGCTCGAACAGCGTTGGGGTCGTGCGGCCCGACTCGCCACCATGAAATTAGTTCGGCCGCTGATCGCTCAAACGCAGCGACCAGCCGCGTGTCATCACCCACAACCTCGCTACGGCTTACGACGTAGTGCGTTCCATGGTCATCCTGGCACCAGCAGGCCACGCCGACATCGAACTCGACCGACCGCAACCGCGGACGCGCCCAACCGACCTCAACAGTCAATTCAAGCCAATCATTCTTACGAGCCGTGTACGTGCCGACGCTGAACCCGAACGTCGCGATTAATACATGAGGACCGACGTCGGACACCTCTGCATTGCTCGGATGTCCATACCAGGCACAGCGACCGTCGAGTTGCGCGCGATCGAGGCTCAGCCCGATCGCGCGGAGCCGGGACCTCGCATCCGACGAGACCGACGGCAACAGCAGGTCGATAGGAAGATCCCCGAAGCTGGCTACAGGCCCAATCCGCTCGAACATGCCACCATTGTCGACGCATCGCGAGAACCGGTGAGCCGCTGCTCCTGACCAGGCGAGGCGTCCGGGCCTCAACCCACAATTTAACGACTTCAGCCGGAGCTAGCGCCTAGAGACGAGTCGAACCGGGTGACAGCCGGGAAGAATGCCGGAGGACAATGAGCGGGCGACCTGTCTGACGAGCACCGTCGTGGGCTCCGGCATCGTCTATTGGAGTCCGGTGCGGACGGACGTGATGCGCTGCGTGTTGAAGCCGAGCCAATGCATTCGGCCGGCGTAGCGGGCGTGTTCGATCTTGAGGCAACGGTCCATGACCACCGTGAGGCCAGCCTCCTCGGCGATCCGCGCGCCCTGCTCGTTGATCACGCCGAACTGACACCACAGAGCACCGGCGCCGATAGTCGCCGCGTCGCGTGCGATGCCGGGCAGCGCGTCCGGCGCGCGGAAGACGTTCACGACGTCGACCCGCTCGGGTACGTCATTCAGGCTCGCGTAGCACGTCTCGCCGAGGATCTCCGTCTCGCGGGGATTCACGGGGATCACCCGGTAACCGTGGCGCCTGAGGTAATAGCCGACGAAGTAACTGGCCCGCAGCTCGTTGTTCGACAGACCCACGATTGCGATGGTCGTTGCCGTGTGGATCACGCGCTGGATCGCCGATGGGTCCTGATAGCGTTCGAGGTCGGTCATGCCGTCGCCACCTCGCTCGGATGGGCCTCTGAGCTCGACGATCCAGGACCTCCCGCTGTCGCGCCGACGTACGCGAAGCCCTGTTCCAGGTCCCAGATCAGATCCTCGACGGATTCGGTGCCGACCGACAGCCGCACAGTCCCTGGCCCGACGCCGGCCGCCCGGAGTTCGTCGTCGCTGAGCTGGCGGTGCGTCGTGCTGGCGGGGTGGATGATCAGGCTCTTGGCGTCGCCGACGTTGGCCAGGTGGGACCAGAGGGTCACGCCGCGGATGAGGTCCTGCCCGCCGGCGCGGCCACCGGCGCAGTCAAAGGAGAAGACTGCGCCCGCACCACGTGGCAGGTACTTCTCCACGAGCGGTCGGTATCTGCTCGATGGAAGGCCGGGGTAGGTCACGTTCGTCGCGAGATCGTGCGACTCGAGAAACGCCGCGACCGCCCGCGCGTTCTCGACGTGGCGTTCCATCCGCAGCGACAACGTCTCCAGCCCCTGCAGGAACAGGAACGCGTTGAGTGGCGCGAGCGTTGCGCCGAGGTCGCGCAACGTCTCTGCACGCAGCTTCATCAGGTACCCGTACATCCCGAACGTCTCGTGAAACTGCAGGCCGTGGTACGCCGGCGACGGGTCCGCGATCACCGGAAACCGCCCGTTGGACCAGTTGAACGTGCCGGCCTCCACAACGACGCCGCCGATGCTCGTGCCGTGGCCGCCGATGAACTTGGTCGCCGAGTGGATCACGATGTCTGCGCCCCACTCGATCGGGCGGCACAGGTACGGCGTCGCGAACGTGTTGTCGACGAGCAGCGGCAGTTCATGTTCGTGCGCGATGGATGCGACGATCTCGATGTCCAGGACGTTCCCGGCCGGATTGCCGATCGTCTCGGCGTAGAACGCCTTCGTGTTCGGCCGGACCGCGCCCCGCCATGCATCGGGGTCATCAGGATCGACCCACGTGAGCTCGACGTTCATCTTGCGTAGCAGGTGCTTGAACTGGTTGACCGTCCCGCCGTAGAGCGCGGCCGACGAGACGACGTGGTCGCCCGGTTGCAGCAGTGTGAACAGCGCGGCCGCCTGCGCGGCGATCCCACTCGCGAACGCGACCCCGCCGCTGCCGCCTTCCAGGTTCGCCACGCGTTCCTCGAACACCGCGACGGTCGGGTTCATGATGCGCGAGTACGTGTTCCCGTACTCCTGCAGGTTGAAGTAGGCCGCCGCCGACTCCGGATCCTCGAAGACGTAGCTGGTCGTCTGGAAGATCGGCACCGCTCGTGCGCCGGTATTCGGGTCGGGTCGCTGCCCGGCGTGCAGCTGCCGGGTCTCGAATCCGAATGCGCGGGCTTGTTCGGCGCGCAGGGACTTGTCGGTCACGAAGCCTCTTCTTCCATATCAGCGACTTTCGGCCAGGAAACGGCGGATGAGGGGCGTCTGACGCCCTTCCTCGAGCAGGAAGCAGTCGTGGCCGTACGGCGCGTCGATCACGTGGAACTCGACCGGCTTGCCGGCGGCGCGCAGCGCGTCCTCGATCTCCCTGGACGCGGACGGCGCGTACAGCCAGTCCGAGCTGAAGGCGATCAGTAGCGTCCGCGCCATAACATCGCCGAATGCTCGTTCGAGCGACCCGCCGCCGTACTGTCGAGCGACATCGAAATACGTCAATGCCCGAGAGGTGTAGAGATAAGTATTGGCGTCGAACCGCTTGACGAACGACGCGGCCTGGTGCCGCAGATAGCTTTCGACCTCGAACTCCGCGTCGGTGATCGTGTAGCGAATGTCGTCGGCATACTGCAGCCGGCGGCCGAACCGCTCGCTCAGCGCCGGTGCGGACAGGTACGTGACGTGGCCGACCATTCGCGCCACACCCATGCCCGCGTCGGGCGTCCGACCCGTCCCGTAGTAGTGGCCGCCCTGCCAGGCCGCATCCCGCATGATCGCGTCACGTGCGATCGCGTTCCAGGCCACGCCCTGCGGGTGGAGTGCGTGCGTACTCGCTATCACCACGATGGCATCGACCTGATCGGGAAACAGGATTGCCCACTCCAGCGCCTGCATCCCGCCGAGCGAGCCGCCCGCCACCGCCGCGAGCCGCTCGATGCCGAGTACGTCCAGGAACGCACGCTCGGTCCGCACCATGTCCGCCACGGTAATCACGGGGAAGTCCGAACCGTACGGCTTGCCGGTCGCCGGGTCGATCGACGAGGGTCCCGTCGTCCCGCGGCAGCCGCCGAGCAGATTCGTGGAGACGACGAAGTAATGGTCGGTGTCGAACGCCTTGCCGGGACCGATCATCCCGTCCCACCAGCCCAGTCCCTTGCCGGCCCCACCGTCGCGGTCCTCCGCCGCGAACCCGTCACGCGTGCTGCCCTCGGGCGGCGTTTTCGAGAATCCGGCCGCGTGGGCGTCGCCACTGAGCGCATGGCACACCAGAATCACGTTGTCGCGTCGCGGTGACAGGGTGCCGTAGGTCTCGTACGCGACTCGGATTGGGTGCAGCGCCCGCCCGCAGTCGAGTTGTACCGGCTCCGGCAGGTCAAGGTACTGCGTTTCGATGCTACCGACCGAGCCGGCTGCAAGCGTCGAGGCTGGCGCCATGGCGCGAGCATAGCTAGCGTCCGCCGGCCGGGCCAGTGTGGTCCAAAGTGCTCATGCGGTCGTAGCTTTGACGTGGGGCCATCCTGCGACGGTCTCCAAATTCTCGGCACCGACCGCTGCGCGCCGATAGCGATCCAGACCGGTTCGGTCAAATCGGGTAGCTTGGAAGCTCGCGCGGCCTGGCTTCGGCCCGGATCTCAAGCCGCGGGGATCGAGTCACCAGCTGTCGGCGGTACATAGCCGTCGTCTCGTAGCTTGTCCAGGTCGAAGATTTCGTATGTGCGCCGCAATGCGTGCGCGGGCCTGGGCCAGTTGTGTGCGTCGAGCCACTGCGGTGTGGGTACGGCGCTCTGGCGGATGGCCGCTGTGGAATGCCAGTGGACAACGGAGAGATGACCGCCTCCGGCCGCGGTCACCACACCGCCCCAGCGGAGATCACCGGCGAACCATAACCTGACGCGCACGTCGGGATCCGGCCGGATGACCGACGGTGTTCGCAGGACCGCTTGTTCACCGGTTGCGGGATCGCGTATCAGGACGTTCGCCGCGTTGCTGCGCTGGCTATCCGACCAGACTCCGTCAACCGGTCGCCACGCATTCGTGCGCAGCGTTGCGCGGATGTTGCGGTACCGACGGCTCAACCGGATCGTGACGGCGAGCGCGCCGATCGAGCACGATCGAGCACACTGCCTCGACCGCCACGTAGCCACCGGCGGGTGCGTCGACCTGAAGCGCGGCACTGGTCACGATCGCGGTCAGCATGACCATCGCGGTGAGCTCGACACCTCGTAAGGACCGCATCTGGCGACGAAGTGCCCGTTGCATCCCGGGCTGATCGAGTGCCGGACCGCCGGGCGGAACGGGGTAGTCGGGCTGCACACAGATAAGTTAGCGGCGACGGGCCTTCCCTGTCTTGTCCCGATGCAGCCCATGCCGAGAACATGTCGACCGCGTGGCCGCCTGGCGTCCGCGCGCGGTGCGGTCGGGCGCATGCGTGCGGGCTGCTGGCCATGATGCGTACCGGACTGAGAAACGGCGAGTACGAATCCCGCTACATCGGCGTCAACTGGCTGCATCACACTGCACATCGCCAGCGGCCATAGACCGTGGGGAGTCGGCCGGCAATCCGATCGGGCACCACTCCCGCTGGTAACGTCCTCAGCAGATGGTTAGATGCGCCAGTGGTAGCCGATGGCGAAGTCGACCGCGACCGCGTAGGTCAGGTACATCAACCACGCACCCGTGGCGATGCGGAACAGGCCGAGCGCGCGCTCGGCAACGTTGACGCCGATCGTGGCAAAGAACTCGCTGAAATAGACGGCGAAGAGTCCGAGGAACACCAGCGCCACCGGCCAGTCACCCACCTTGAAGAACACGGTCGCACCGGTCGCGGAGATCACCATATAGGCCACCGACAGCCCCGCATTGGGGCGCGGGTCATTGCCGCGATAGCGGTTCCAGCCGATCGCGAACCAGTGGATGCCATAGGCCGTGAACGCAAGGGCGGCCATGTAGAGAGGCGGCTGATTCGTGAACACTTGGAGCCAGGTCAGTCCGACGAACAGGATGATGCCAGCGACGAGCTGGCACAGGCCCGGCATCCAGATACCCCACACGCCCAGCGACCGGTCCACCCGCTCGTCGCGTCTGGGCCAGCCCGTCAACTCCTCGGGGCCCCAGATCAGATAGCCGGTGCCGAGGCCGAAGAAGCCGAGCGCGAGCGGGGGAAACGCCGAAGCGGCGAAGCTGACATCCATGTCGGTTCCTTCCTGTGATGGGCGACGCTTCCGTCGCTTGGTCAGCCCGGCGAGAATGGCGCACTCGGAGCGGACCTGTGCTGACACCGGCTCTTTCATGCCGTACGAGATGTGCGACATCGACACTGCGTCCTCGACAGTGGCTCCCTGCTGGCCGCTGACCTCGCGGACTTTGTCGCCGGCAGCCCGTCGATCAGGTGTCGACGTCGTTGTTCGTATCTGGGTCCAGCCCGTTGCGCTGATCGCGATTGAGCGACGTGATTTCGTCCATGTCGTCGTCGCTTAGCTCGAAGTCGAAGATGGCAAAGTTCTCTTCGACACGGGAGCGGGTCACCGACTTCGGGAAAACGATGTCGCCGCGCTGGATGTGCCAGCGCAGCGTGGCCTGTGCGGGAGTCCTGCCGATCTTGTCGGCGATTCGGTTGATCGTCGGGTCGGCGAGAATGCGGCCCTCGACGAGCGGCGCCCACGCCTCGGTCACGATCTCGTGCTCCGTGTTGAACGCGCGCACGTCGTCCTGGGTGAAGTAGGGGTGGATCTCGATTTGATTCACGGCGGGAACGACCTCAGTGGCATCGAGGACCCGCTGCAGATGGGTGGGTTGGAAGTTGGACACACCGATCGCCCTCACCCGTCCGCCCTGCAGCATCTCCTGCATGGCCTTCCAGGTCTCGATATAGTCGCCGACGCCCGGCAACGGCCAGTGGATCAGGAACAGGTCCAGGTACTCGAAGCCCAGTTCGGCGAGGGTCTGATCGAATGCCTTCAGCGCATCGTCGTGCGCGTGATAGCGGTTGTTCAGCTTGCTCGTCACGAATACCTCGTCGCGCGGGATCCCCGATTCGCGGATCGCCTCGCCCACCTGCCGCTCGTTGCGGTACATCTCGGCGGTATCGATGTGCCGGTACCCGACGTCGAGAGCGCTCAGCGTCGCCCGCTTCGTTTCATCGGGCGGGATCTGGAAGACGCCGAAGCCGAGTTGTGGGATCTCGACGCCGTTATTCAGCATGGTCGTAGGCACGGTCGTCATGCGCACAGCACCCTTCATGTGGTCTCGTGCGGTCACTCCTACCTTCGCCCGTACCCGAGGATCTCGCTGGAAAACGGTGACGCGCGGCCCGCGGAGGCAGCAGATCCGGCCACGACAGCATTCGGGGTGCTTTGGGCGGTCTCCACCAAACAGGCAGTGTTGGTGTGACAGTGGAGAGGCAAGTTCTTGCTGTGCAGAGGGGGAGCTGATGATCCATGACATGCCCGACCACGGTCACCGAACGACTCGGCGACCGATTTCGTTCGGGAGGGTTTGGTGGATCTGGCCGGCAACTCCCGAGAGTTCCGGCAAGCCCGCCGTGGTATTCATAGCGGCGTGCAGCGCGCAGGCGTTGCGGCGGTTCGAGTCCGCCACCTTCCGCACCATGCTCGGTCGCACAGTCTGGTTGTGCAAGGGACTCTTAGTCCGTGTGAACGTGGTTTCGAGCTCCCACCTGGCGTACTTGCGGGATGGCGCACGTAGGTAGCGCACCGGGCTCATTCCCCGGAGGACGGGAGTTCGAATCTCCCTCCCGCTCCCAACTTCCGACAGCTCGGCCCAGTGAGAGCACCGCCCCGATACGGTGGCACAGTTCATGTGCCGGTCGGTGGCGTGGGTTGGCAGGGTAGTTTGCCGTTCTCGGTGTGATTGAACTCGAACCAAAGACCCAGCGGTACGAGCCGCTGAAGCTTCCTGCCGAGCACGCGGTAGTCGGTGACTGCCGTGTCGGTGAACTTGTATGACTCCCCGCTCATGCTCAAGTCGTTTGGCACCTGCAGCAAGACGGAGAAGTACGCCTCGTATTGCGGCGGCAGCGTCACCGGCGCGAACGGTAGCTCCGGTCCTTCGTAGCCGCGGCGATCGACGCGGCTTACCGTGATCGTCTGGCGGATCGCGCTGCCCATCGCCAGGGAGATTCCGGTGATCGTGATCGTGTGCGAGCTGGCGTTGCGCAGTGAGAAGCCGAGCTGGATCGAATCGCCTGGCGCGATTCCGAAGCAATACACATCCGTGTCGCCGGCCTGGATCCGCCACGCATCGCCGGACGAGAACGAACCCTGCTCGAGATGTGACGTGTCGGTCGCGACGACCCACCACGTGGGAACGGCGATGAGCGCGGCGATGAGTACGCCGACGATCATCCAGCGCAGCGCGTGCCGCCGGCTCGAGCGCCGCTCGCCAACGATCTCTTCGTCCACCTGCGCGGTATCGGTCATGCGCGAATGGTAGGGGTACGACAAGAAGACGGCTGCCCGTCGAACGGGGGATGTCGCCGGTTTGGCCCTGATGGCTGCGCGTCCGGCCCAACGTTGGGCGTAGAAAACGCACTACGGCCCGACACCCCGAAGGATGCCGGGCCGTGAGCCTGGGCGGCCTGCCACAGGCCGGATCCTCGGATACCGGCCCGCGGACCCTCGCTAAAGGACACACGCGTGTGGCGGTCTCAAACTAGCCGGCCGGATGGATGCGTGCCTCGGCGGAGAGTCGCTCGCGCTCGGCAGGGCGCCGCGTCGGGCGTCGAGGCCGCCTTCCTCGACAAGCCCCAGGTCCCTGGCACCGGGCTCACCTACATCGGCGCCCGCGAATATGACACCAGGCAAGCCGACCAGACTGGCCGACCAGACCAGCCGGCACCACCGCAAACCCTATCGCCGCGTCGCGCGGGACGACTAGGCCACGAAGACCGTGAGCGGGCCACGGCCGCCGTACATACCTGGATACCGTGTTGCCATGGTGCGAGGCGCTAGCTCGGCGTCCGACCGACAGGACGGGCGCGTCGCCTCGGGCCTGCCTCGGGCCCCGCTTCTGGCAGTGTGCGCCGGCTACTTCATGGTCATCCTGGACGTGACCGTCATCAACGTCGCCGTTCCGGTGGTGGGACGGGAACTGTCGGCCTCGCTGACCGGGATCCAGTGGATCACCGACGGCTACACCCTGGTCTTCGCCGGACTGCTGCTCGCTGCTGGCGCGTTAGGGGACCGGTTGGGCAACCGCCGGATCTTCTGTACGGGCGTGGTCGTGTTCACCGTCGCCTCGGCCGGGTGCGGACTCGCACCGAACACCGAGTCGCTCGTCGCCGCCCGGCTAGTGGAAGGACTCGGTGCGGCGCTGATCGTGCCCGGCTCCCTAGCCCTGCTCCAACAGTCATATCCCTCGCCCGCGGATCGGTCTCGGGCGTTCGGCCTCTGGGGCTCTATGGCTGGCGTCGCGGCGACCGCCGGTCCCCTGGTCGGTGGCCTGCTGGTGACCACGGTGGGCTGGCGCTGGGTGTTCTTCATCAACTTGCCCGTCGGATGCGCCTGCCTGTTGCTGACGCTGCGCCACGTAGCCGCCTCGGCGCGGCGCTCGGACCGTCCCATCGACTGGCCGGCTCAGGGCGCGATCATCGCGATGGTGGCCCTGCTCATCGGCGTGCTCAACGAGGCCGGACGACGCGGCTGGGCGGACCCGCTGATCCTCGCCGGTGCCGGCCTGTGCCTGTTGGCCGCCGCCGCGTTCGTCCTGCGCGAGCGCCTGGCTCGCACGCCCGTGTTGCCGCTGTGGCTGCTGCGCTCCCGCCAGTTGAGTGGCGCAGCGACCATCGGCCTGCTGTTCAACTTCGCCTTCTACGGCATGATCTTCACCGCAAGCCTGTACTTCCAGCATGAGCGCGGCCTGACCGCACTGCGTACCGGGATTGCACTGGTCCCGGCCGTGGCCGTGACGATGTTTGCCTCGGTGCTGTCTGGGCGGCTCGCTCGCCATACCGGAAACCGTCCGCTGGTTGTCACCGGAATGCTGTTGGGGGCCGCGGGCCTGGCTGGCTGGGCCGCGGCCGGACCAAACCCGGATTACGCACTGCTGGTTGCGCCGATGGTTGCGGCGGGATTTGGCACGTCCTTTGCCCTCACCGGCGCGACGACGACCGTGATGTCAGCCGCGCCGGACAGCTACTCCGGCACGGCCTCCGGTCTGTTCAACACGACCCGCCAGATCGGCAGTGCCGCAGGCGTTGCGTTAGGGGGCTCACTGTTAGCCGGCAGCTCCAGCTTCGCCGGCGGGCTACAGGCCAGCATGGCCATCGGCGCGGCTGCGTACCTGGCGGCCGCGGCCCTCGCACTCGTCTGCATCCCACCGGCGGCATCGCGCAACGTTGCCGGCTGAGGCCTGCTACCCGTCAACCACGACAACGCAGGACGCCCACACCCAACCGGAAACCCGTAGCGCGAACGAATGGCGTACCGCGTACCGATGGCCAAGGGCGCCAGCACGTCTGCCGAGCGCACGCGGAGCCCGTCGGCATCCCTTGCCGTGTCGAGCATTGATCCGCCGCCGACAGAGAAAGTCCCCCTGCACACGCAAGACCTTCGCGCTTCTCGGACACTGCGCCACTATCGGTGGCGTCTGGCGGTTTCTGCAGGTCATTTGGTCGAGCTGGCCGGCCTACTGCCTTCGGATGGGGAACGAGGGGTTCGTTCGAGCTGCCGTCACGGTGTTGCCTCGCCGATCGGTTTGACCGTGACCGTCTCGTCGGCCGTGGCCGATGCGGGAGCCGACCTGCGTCGGACCAGTCGCCGGCCCGGCCACTGGCTGGCGCTGCCGATGATGGAGAGCATGGCCGGAGCGAGGAGCGACCGCACCACGAACGCGTCGAGGAGGATGCCTACCGACAGCGTGAACGCCAGCTCGCGGAAGGGTTGTAGCGGTATCAGTGCCATCAACCCGAAGCTCGCCGCGAGGGTGAATGCGGCAATGCGGATGGCCCGGGCAGACTGGGGCAGGGTCACGGCCAGCGCCTCGCGCAGCGGCCGGCCCCGGGCCTCTTTCCACGCCGGGCCGATGCCGAAGATGTTGTAGTCGGAGCCGAGCGAGATCAGCACGACCGCCGCGGCGAACGGGACATAGAACGTGATGCCGTCGTGGCCGAGCGTGTCCTCGAACAGCCGTACGGTCAGCCCGAGCGTCGCGGCGATGGCCAGGAGGCTGCACGCGAGTAGCACCAGCGGTGCCAGCGGCGTTTTCAGATACAGCATCAGAAACAGCAGGTTGGCCGCGAGCGCGGCGATTGCGACGCGGCTGAGGTCGTGGATGGTCTGATCGATGATGGCGGCGGTGATCGCGGTGTCGCCGTCGATGCTCGCGCGCGCTCCGCCGAGCCCGGCGGCCACGGTCAGACCGGGCAGGTCGCGCTGCAGGCGTGACATCGTGGCCACGGCTTTGGCGCCCAACGGGTCGTCGGACAGCACGAGCAGGTACCGGGCGGCGGCGCCGTCCTTCGACGAGAGCAGCGGGGCGAGCTGCGGGATCGTCACGTCGGTCGGGCCGACGACCGCCGCGATGCCGGACTCGCGGGCGATCGACTTTTCCAGGGCGGCGAGTTGGGGCTTGTGCCCGGTGATGCTGGCTCCTTCAATGAGGATTTCGGTCGGCGACAGGATGCCTTTGGCGAATCCTGCCTCGGCCCGGTCGGCCGCGATCCGGGCGGGGTCACCACTGGGCAGCGCTTGGATGAACGACAAACCGAGGGTGAGGTGGCGGGCCGGCGCAGCCGCCCATAGCAGGCCGCCGACGCAGACAACCAACACGATCAGCGAGTAGGCCGGTCGGGTAAGCATCCGCGACCAACGCGTCGCGGGCGCGACGACCGGTCCGTCTGGCGCTGCCGTGCGGGCCTTTCGGCGCGGTGTCCAAAACATTGCCGATCCGAGGATGCCCAGCAGCGCAGGCATCAGCGTGACCGCGACGATCATGCCGATCAGCACGGCTAGCCCCATGCCGGGGCCGAACGCGCGGAACGTTGGCGAGCCTGCGACGATGAGCGCCCCGGTACCGGCGGCGGCGGTGATCCCAGCGATTGCGATGATCGGGGAGGACTGTGCGGTGGCCCAACGGGCGGCGGAGAGCCGGTCGGCCCCCATTTCCAGTTGCGCTCGAGCGGCCGATAGGTAGAAGACCGCATAGTCAGTAACCACACCGAGTAGCAGCGCGACCAACAGCGGCTGGGTCTCCTGCGGTACAGCAATGTCGTACCGCGCGGCCAATGCGCCGCCGACGTGCAGGGTGAACAAAACGGCTACGCCGGCGACGGTCAATGCAGCGACCGCAGCGAGCAACGACCGGAAGGCGAACGCGACGATCAGGAACACGGCGGCCACCGTCGCCGCCTCCAGCCACTTGAGCCACGACAACACGATGTCGCTCTGTTCGACGCGGGCCGGTATCGACCCGGTGATGCCGACCACGTCGTCGTCGGCTCGGAAATGCTTGGCAACGTACTGCCGGGCCGCTGTCGTCTGCTGGCCGAAGTCAAGGTCGGGCGACATGAACAGGTACGTGACGATGGTGGTCCCCGGTCGCCGGACGCCCGGTAGCGCCGCGTTCGGGACCGGTACAGCCGCGCGGACCGATCCGGCCCCGGCGGTCAAGGTTTCGCGGGCACGGACGATGGCCCGCGCCGTCACGGGCGCGGGCAGGCCGTGGACGTTGTATTGGACGATAGCGACGCGGCTGAGGAGGGGATATCCGAATCTGTCGGCCGACCGCAGCTCCGCCTGGACAGCTGGGTTGTTCGCCGATACCAGCTGACTGAGATCCTCGCCGTTGCTGCCGATCGGGGGCAGCATGACAACCAAGACGGCCCCCGCGACCCAACCGGCCAGGACGATCCATCGCAAGCCGACCATCAGACGGGCGTACGCCCGCAGCAACAAGCTGAATCGCCACCGGCTGCGACTAACCGTGTCGGCGGTCATCGGACATCACCGTCGTTTCTGGGGAGAGATGATCGGCGATACCCGTCGGCCAAGGCACAAAAACGTCCGCCCGGCACGCCGCCAGAACTCGAGCCACGCGCCCAACCTCGGCGTGCCGGAGAATCGGGCGCCGTACTCGGCTCCGTGGACGGCAAAGCAGCACACCCGCGCGCACCGGACCTGCGGAGTGTGGTGGACGCGATGCGCTACGTCGGCCACACGTTTGAGGTTCATCGACGAGCGCAGAACGGTGACAGCGAATCCCAGTGTGAGGTCGCTGACCAGCCGCTGACGTTCGGTGCACACAGGATTCCGTCTGGATGTTCGGCCGCGTACGTCGTGCTCCGGCTGATCCGCCAACGCAACTGTCTGCCCGGCCGTATGACGGCCTGGCTTCCTGGTGACTTGTCCCCGGCCGTGCTAGAAAGGGGTCCGCCCTGCGCACCCGCGAGTCTGTGGTGCGGCGTGGCCTGCCCGTCAAGCCCGGTCGGCGCCGCTGTCGCTAGGCTGTTCGACGCAGGCACTTGAACCCGGACCTGTGCCACCTGTAACGCGGGAACCGGCGACGTCGCGAGGCTGCGCCTTCCCGGCTTGATCTCAATACCCGACCAACCACGTAACCTACCGCGACAAATCGCACCTCATATCGAAAGGACGACCGGTGCCTCCGGTTGCTGCTGATCAATCGCTTCGTCGACCGTTGCGGTTTGGAGTGGTCAACGAATCCGCACCGCACCCCACTGCCTGGCTGGATTTCGCGCGGCGCGTGGAAGACAGCGGCGTGGACGTACTCCTCATGCGCGACCACTTCATGACCGGACCGTTCGGACCGCAGTTCGCCCCGTTCAGCGCACTCGCCGCCGCCGCCGCAGCGACCTCCCGCCTGCATGTGGGGACGATGGTGCTCAGCAACGACTACCGCCATCCTGCGGTACTCGCCCACGAAGCGGCGACCCTGCACGCGATCTCCGGCGGGCGATTCGAGCTTGGCCTGGGGGCCGGCTGGTATCAGCCCGAGTACGAAGCCGCCGGGATCTCGTTCGACCCGGCCGGACGCCGCATCGACCGGCTCGAGGAGACCCTCGACATCCTCACTCGTCTGTTCCGTGGCGAAACCGTGCACCACACCGGAATCACGTACGAGATCGACGGGCTCGACCTCAGCGCCGTCCCGAACCTCTCCGGCAAGCCTCCGATCGCGGTCGGCGCCGGCGGGCCGCGGATGCTCCGCCTAGCTGCCCGTTATGCCGACATTGTTGGCTTGCTGCCCGCGGCGATCCGCGGCCCCAACGACCCGGATGACCCCGCGGACCGGCTACCCGCAGCGTTCGACGCCAAGCGCGCCATCGTCGAGTCGGCCGCGGGGGGCCGGTTCTCCCAACTCGAACTGAGCGCGTTCGCCACATTCGTCCTCACAGACACCCGCCGCTCCAGCACCGAGGACCTGATCGCTTCTCGCGGTTGGCACGGCGTCGACCCCGAGACGGTCTGGGAGATGCCCACAGTCTTCATCGGCAGCGCCGACCAGATCGGGGAGGACATGGCTGCCCGGCGCGAACGCCACGGGCTCAGCTACCTCATCGCTTCCGACAACGACCTGACCACCCTCAGCAAGATCATCGCCGTGCTGTGACCAGGCCGACCAGAGGAATCCGCTCACCCCAACCAACGCCCGGGCAAGGCGGGCAGCCGACGGGCGCACCAGTCTGCCGTGACGTGCTCCCTCGATCGCGAGGCTGGTCTTCACCGCCGTTCTTGCTCACGTGGACGCTGACGGCGCGGTATACGTGAAGGCGCGTCGAATAAGACGGCCGGGCGCTGATGCCCCCACGTTTGTCGAGCCGTTTGTAAGGTCCGTTCTGCAAGCTGAGGTGTCCGATGAGGTGGTAGATCTCCCGGGCGAGTCGCGCTTCAGGCAGCGGATGGCTTTGCGTCGGGTGCGGCCTTGGACGGTGCGGGTGTCGAGGTAGTCGCGGGCGCTGTTCCGTTTGCCGATCGACGGCTCCGGGATCGGGGTCTCGCCGTCGTCGCCGTCGACCGGCCGCCCCTGGCGTGAGCGCACAATCGGCGCGTACGCACATCGGTCGGGATAGTGGAACCCGTCGGGAGGACTCTGGGACGGTGCCGGTGATCGCGAAAAAAGGCCGTGCGGCGCCGGGCCGTGGTCTGGCAGGCTTCCGCGAATGGGCGAGGCACTCCTATCCGGGTTGCTCGCCGGATATGGCGTCGCGATTCCAGTGGGCGCGATCGGCGTCCTGATCATCAGCCTGTCGGCACGGACGTCGCTGCGGGTCGGCGTGGGTGCGGCGCTCGGCGTGGCCGCAGCTGATGGGCTTTACGCCACCGTCGCCGTCGTGGGCGGCGTGGCGATCGCGGGCCTGATACGGCCGATCGCGACGCCGCTGCGCGTGGTCGCCGCAGTGGTTCTGCTCGCGATCGCTGCGCGGATCGGGTACACGGCATGGCGGCATTTCCACGACCCGACCCGGCGGGTGGCGACGCCGGCGTTGCGTACCGCGCCGCGGGCGTTCGGCGCACTTCTCGGTCTCACGCTTCTCAACCCGGCCACGGTGATCTACTTCGTCGCTCTCGTTCTGGGTGCGAAGTCGACCGGCATCGCAGGCGGCAGCGCGAGGTCCGCCGTGTTCGTCGTCGCCGCGCTGTTCGCGTCGGCGAGCTGGCAACTGGTTCTGGCCGCCGGAGGTTCGGCGCTCGGCCGGACACTCGCGAGTGATCGCGGCCGCCTCGCTACGGCGATCGTGTCCAGTGCGGTCATCGTCGTTCTGGCGATCCGTACGCTCATTGCGTGACACCGACCGCAGCCGCGTAGCGGGTTAGTGACCGACGAAAGTGAACGCCCTCACTCCGGTCGGCAGCGGTGGCGTCTCGGCGCGGGAGTCGGTGCACACCAACGCCGAACCGCAGGCCCGGTCCGGAGATGAACACCTCGTCGAAGCCCGCGTCGATGAACGACCGACTGATCGTGGCAACCCGGCCGGCGGCGGTACGGCCGCGGGTCCAGATGACCGGCGTCGACGTCGACACTGCCCCGCTTAGGGCGTCTCGACGAGCCGATGGTTGCCGGCCGGGGTCAGTTGCGCCTCACCGGTTGCCGCCAGGTTGGCGAACTCGGCCTTTGCCACGGGCAGCGGCCAGCCGAACGCCTTTGCCAGACCCGCCGGGTTGGCCTCGATGACGGTTGCTATGAAGCGCCGGGTGGCCTCGGCGCGGTCACCGCCCCCGCCGACGTCGAAGACCCGACAGGTGAGGTCGACGAGCGTGGCCGGCCAGCCCCCGCGTTGCTCGACGATCCCGGCCGAGGTTACTAGCAGGTTGCGGTGTAGCTCGGTAATGCCCAGGCCGTACCGTTTACGGTCGCCGACCAGTTCGCGCAGCGCGGAGGACGGCAACGGGCCGTGTAGCAGCGCCTCGGCGATCCGATGCGAGTCCGGCGGGAGTTCGAAGCCCCGGTGATCGTCGAGATCTCCCTGGCCCTGATACAACGAGGCGAGCAGGGTCGGCGACACCAGCGATGCCCGGCGGTGCAGCAGCTTGCCGGACCAGGCGTATCCGGCCGCAGGCAGCGCATCCTTCCAGGTCCACACCATCGACTCGGCAACACCCATGCCGTGTGCCCATGCGACCGCGTCAGGATCGGCGACCGCCTCGAAGAGCGAGGGCACCACCAAACGGTCGGCGGGGAACAGCACAGCGAACCCGATGTCTTCGATGAACCGTGCGGCCTCCTCCAATGTGCCCACCCGGGGCGACGGCAGCCACCGGGCACCACGCGACCTGGCCAGCATCAAGTCATCATTAGATGCCACCCCGGCAGCCTATACGGCCATACCGCCGCATCACCGACGCCGCCTCACCCGCCTCGGGGATGGCCACGGCGAACGACCGTCGCGGACCGGTGTCGCCGACGCGACACGGCCGGCGGTAAACCGGACTGCGCGCTGGCGCGTCATCTTCCCACCAAGACTCGTTCACACACCAAGACTCGACGGACGTTCGAAGCGACCGCCAGGAGGACCATCGTGAGGATGCGCCGCGTACCCGTGTTTCTCTGTGCCGTTGCGGCCTTGACCGCTGGCGCCTGCGCCGAACAAGCCGCGTCCACCCCCGGCCAGGGCGGCGCTACGCGGGCGCCCGCCGCGACCGCGTCGTCCACCGGCGGCGCCAAGCCGGCCGAGCCCGCGCCGCCGGCCAGCGAGCCGGCGGCGCCCAGCGCCGAGTACCGGGTCAGCTACGACTGGGGCGTGCCTGCGAAGACCGTCACGGTCCATCACCCGTTCACGCCACCGATCGCGCCGGCGCCATCGCCGCCGCTGCCGTATCTGGTGGCGATCTACGTGGGCGACCACCCGGAGGCGAGCCCGAAGTACGGGCGGATCTCGTTCTACTTCCGTGGCACCTTCCCGTCCTACCACTTCCAGTACGTCCGGCAGGTGCTCGACGAGGGCCAGGGCAGGCCGATTTCGTTGGAGGGCAACAGTTACCTGGATATCCATTTCGTGGATGCGCAGGCACACGACGCGGCCGGCAAGTCGACGATCAAGGTGTCGCCGGATTCCCACATCGGCTTCCGGAACCTGAAGAGCTACGGCTTCGGGGGCGACTTCGAGGGCCATCTAACGTACGGGCTCGGCATCCAGGTGGCGCCGGGCAGCGACCAGGTGCTCGCGATCCGCGCCGGCGAATTGAAGAAGCCGGACGGATCCGGCGACTTCTACTACGTCGTGCATGTCGATGTCCGAAACAGCTAGTGCTCGGGCCTCGACCGCATCGTCCATCGAATCAGGCCGGCTCCGCATGGTTCGGGAGCCTGCGCACGGTCGCGTCCAGCGACCGCTTCGGAACCCTTTGTCACCCGAGTCCCATCCAAAAGTCACCCCGCGTGCTGTGACACGGCGTCTTTCAACGGCACGTGCGTGCGCGACGTGGACGACCCGCTGCTTTCGGTTGCCGCGCCCGGTGTTCAGTTTTCAGCTGCCGCCGACATAGCGCGGCCGCATCCAGCCGCGGACTAGAACCATGCGGCATCGGCCTATGAGCGAGTATGTGATGAACCCTGGTCGTCCTGCGATGTCGTGGCGTCGGCCTTAGGCTGGAAGCGGCAGGGAAATTCTTGTTTCCTCACACGGCGGGTCACACGGTGGGCGGGCATGGTCGCTCCAACAGCAGTCAGCGAACTGAAGGAGAAGTCATGCCGCTCGTCAATGTGAAGCTCATCGAGGGTGTGTTCACCCCGGAGCAGAAACGTGAAATGATCCACCGACTCACCGAGACGATGGTGGAGATCGAGGGAGAGAACCTGCGCCAGGTGACGTGGGTGGTCGTCGACGAGGTCAAGAGCGGCGACTGGGGTATCGGTGGCAATGGCCTCACGACCGCCGACGTCCACGCGCTTCAGGGGCGATCCCGGGCCGCCGTGTGAGGTTGAGGTTCGCGGGGTGAGAACGCGGGTACGGCTGCTCGGGCGCCCAGAGGTTGAGAGCGGCGCGCTGCCGTGCCCGCAACCGCGCGGATTCAAGTCATGGGCGCTCCTGGCCCGGGTCGCCTTGACGGAGCGGCCGGTCTCCAGACGGGAACTGGCCGGTGAGCTCTTTTTCGAGGCGAACGACCCGCTCGGTGCTCTGCGGTGGTCGTTGGCCGACCTGCGGCGGAGCCTCAATCTGCCAGATGTGCTGCGCGGCGACCCAGTTCGTCTGACACCGGCCGAGGTGTGGGTGGACGTGTGGGCGCTCGAGGACGGCTCTCTGCCGGCCGCGGAGATCGGCGGCACGTTGCTAGATGGCGTCGAGCTTCGCAACTGCCCGGGTTTCGAGACATGGCTTCTGGTGGCTCGCCCACGCAGCGCCGCCCGGTCGATGGAGGAACTTCGCCAGCGAGCGCTGGATTTGCTCGCGACGGGTGACGCGGACCAAGCCGTGACGGTCGCCGGACGCGCGGCGAGCCTCGACCCGTTGGACGAGCCGGCCCAGGAGCTGTTCCTGCGCGCGCTTGTCACGGCGGGACATGAGGCACAGGCGTCCGTGCATCTGGTGTCGTGTGAGGCCACATTCGCCGGCGAAGGGCTGGTGCCATCGCCGGCACTACGCGCCGCGGCCCGCGGTCGTGGGCCGCGGCACCGAACCGGACTGCGCGCGGGGGTGGTCGCCGGGTCGCTGCTGCGTGCCGGCACGGCAGCCCTGGATGCCGGGGCGGCTGACGCGGGGATCGAGACGCTGCGCCGGGCGGCGGAAGAGGCCGAAAGCGCACGCGACGTGGCGTTGCAGGCCGACGTCCTTCGCGCATTGGGAAGCGCCCTGGTCCACGCCGTGCGCGGGTTCGATGGAGAAGGGGCCGTGGTGCTACACCGCGCCCTCGCGGCAGCGCGTAGCGCCGAGCGTGCCGAAGTCGCCGCGGAGATCCTGCGCGAGCTGGCCTTTGTGGATGTGCAGGCCGGCCGGCATGCATCCGCCGCCCGCTCACTGCAGGAGGCAGCGCAGCAGGCGGCGATAGTTGGAGACAGGGCATTGCTCGCGGCAATCCGCGCCGTCCAGGGAATGAACGAGGCGGACCGGGGCCGCCATGTCACGGCCGCCGCACTGCTGACCGAGTCTGCGGAGACCGCGCGTCAGACGGGCCGCCGTCGCCAGCAGGCGTGGTCCCTGGGCGTACTTGCGCGGTCTTTGCTCCTTTCCGGCGATGTCGAACAGGCTCGAAGGGCGGCCGAGGGCAGCATCGCGGTGGCGCACCAGGAGCGGTGGAACGCCTACCTGCCCTGGCCACAAGTGCTCCGGTCCCAGGCACTAGCTGAGGCTGGCGATTGGGACACGGCCCGCGAGGACGCCGAGAACGCCTTTGCGCTCGCCTGCGAGCTCCGCGACCCGTGTTGGGAGGGCATGGCCGGCCGGGCGCTTGGCCTCATCGAGCTGCATGCCGGCAACCATGCCGCGGCTCAGACGTGGATCGCCGACGCGCGGCGGCGCTGTGATCGAGTGTCCGATCGGTACGTATGGGTTTCGGCGTACATCGGACTCGCCGATCTGGAGATGGCGGCCCGGGAGGGAACCGACGTGGCCGCGACGGCAGCGGCCCGGCTCCACGACTACGCCGTACGTGCCGACCTACCCGAATTCCTCGCATGGGCCCTCGTACACCAAGCCGAGTCCGGAGACCACAGCCGGGTTCCACTGGCGCGCACCGCCGCCGACGGCGTGGCGAACCCGGTCTTACAGGCCCGGGTACGGGCGCTGGGCAGCCACATCGGGGACAGCTCGACATACGCCGCCCGGTCAGGCACCGGACCCACTGACCCACTCACTCGAACGAATTTCCCGGTTCGGGTCGGGACCTGCCCGCGACGGACGACCAGCCACACTTTAAGTAGCCGCGAATACCGAAAGCGCGGAACTGCCCGAGTTGAGGTTGTCGGAAGCGGGGTGATCGTTTGGAACCGCTGGAGCGCACGGGGCGTCGGTAGGCTCCGAGCATGACTGTCAAGCGGATCAAGCCCAATATCCGATCCGACCGCTTCGAGGAGAGTCGGGCCTTCTACCGGGATGTGGTCGGGTTAGAGGAGCAGCCTGGCCTCGACTGGATCCTGTTCTTCGGGACGGATCAGCGCGAGGTGCAGCTCAGTGTCATGAGCCTGGACATCAAGGCCGGGGTCCACCCCGACATCTCCATCGAGGTCGACGACGTCGACGCGGTCTTCGGCCGAGCCGTCGAGGCTGGTGCCGAGGTCGTCTACCCCCTCACGGACGAGGACTGGGGCCTGCGGCGGTTCTTTGTACGAGACCCGAACGGCACGGTCATCAACCTGACGCAGCACGGGTGACACCATCGCGACGAAAGCTCCGGGGCGAGGCACCCACGGCAACAACGTAGAGACGGCAAAGCTTCGACCTTCGCTGGCCGAGATCGTGCCGGAATGGGACGCGGCTCGCGAGCTGAGGTGTCTCCTCAGCTTGGGGATGGTGTTGTTGTGGGCATAAACTCCCCGCTTCGTCGGGGGACAGGGAAGGTATGACCGAGAAGCCTTATCGCGATGGCGCGACAACCGACTCGCCCGACATGGGGCTGTCCCATGGCCATCGGGTTGTCCTGGATCGGTTCGTCGTTGCCTGCCGGGCCGACCAACGAGTTGTGGCCGCCTTTCTGAGCGGCTCCTACGCCAGGGGTGCCGCGGATGAGTACTCCGATCTGGATCTCGGTGTGATCATCACCGCCGCCGGGTATGACGATTTCCGCTCCAGCTGTGAAGCGTTTGTTCAACAACTGGGCGAGCCGCTGTTGCTGGAGGACTTCGACCTTCCGGATGCGGTCTTTTTCATTCTCCCTGGCGGCATCGAGGCGGAGATCTGGCTCGGCCGGGAAGATCGCCTACAGCAGTTTCCTGGCGGTCCGTACACGGTCCTGCTGGACAAGAACGGCGTCCTGTCCGAGCCCGTCGCCGAGCGCGAGTCGCCTCGCGACCAGCAGGTCGAGACGTTGCGACGCGCGGTCTATTGGTTCTGGCACGACCTGTCCCACTTCACCGCCGCGATCGGCCGGGGGCAGCTGTGGTGGGCGTATGGCCAGCTAGAGGAGGTGCGCGGGCACTGTGTGAACCTGGCCCGCCTGCGGCAGGACTTCTCGGCGTCGGCCGATGGCTACGAAAAGCTCGACAAGGCGGTGCCAGCCGGCCAGCTGGCGGCGTTGCGGTCGACTTATTGTCCGTTCGAGCAACGCGCGATGCTCGATGCGGCGAACGTCATCGTCGGGTTCTATCGGGGGCTGGCGGTGCCCCTTGCGCGGATACACGGAATTGCTTACCCGGCCGATCTCGACCGCGTGATGTCTGACCGGTTGGCGAAGCTCGTGGCCGACCGGCGATAGCGGCGTCGGTTCATCGGGCGCTGACCTGGTCCGGCACGCGCTTGGCGGGCGGCTGATTGGGTGCCGGCTCGCCAAGCGGCGTCCGAGCTGACGTCGGCGAGCCCGCCGGTTGCCCTGGTGCGCGACCGGGTGACACCGGCGGCGCGCGGATGACCCGACCGACCACGGCCAGACGGCACGACGCAAACGTACGCCCGCCGTGCGCGGACGGCCGAGTCGTCGCGAACCGTCGTCGGATGGTCAGATGGCCAGCCGGGCGTGCATGTGCATGTCGTGCCAACCATCGGCGTGAAGCGCCCGAGACCGCTTGATCCCTTCCACGGCGTACGAGGGACGGTGTTCACAAGCCAGATCCACGCTGACTAGTCTCGGATCTGTGCAGATTGGCGTAAACGTACCGAACTTCGCACCGGGTACCGACCCCGAAATGCTTCGACGGTGGGCGCAGACGATCGAGGGCCTCGGCTTCGACCTGCTGATGGTCTCCGACCACGTCGCGGTGACCCCGGACGTGGCCGGGCGATATCCGGCTCCGTTTTACGAGCCGTTTACCACGCTGTCCTGGCTGGCCGGGGTGACCCATCGGGTCCGGCTGGGCACCACGGTGCTCGTCATTCCATACCGGCACCCCCTGCTCACCGCTCGAATGGCGGCGAACCTCAATCGGCTCGCCGGCGGCCGGCTCGTCCTCGGCGTCGGCGTCGGCTGGGCCAGGCAGGAGTTCGAGGCGCTCGGCGTGCCGTTCCGCCAGCGCGGTGTGCTGACCGATGAGTACCTCCACACCATGCGCGAGGCCTGGCGGAACACCGATGACTACGAAGCGCCCGCGATCCCGATCTGGGTTGGCGGCAACAGCGACGCCGCCATTCGTCGCGCGGTACTGCTCGGTGACGCCTGGCATCCGCTGCGATTCATGCCCGGTTGGCTGGCCGAGGCGGTTAGTCGGCTAAAGGCCACCGCCGACGGTTTGGACAGGCACGTGCCCGCGTTGACGCCGCGCATCGCACTCCAGGAGACCCGTGAACCGGTCTCTGCCCCGGATCGGCTGGCCGGTGTCGGCACGATTGACCAGATCATCGCCGACATCGATCAGATGCGTCTGCTCGGCGCGGAGACGGTGGTGCTCGACCCGTTCAACGGCGACCTAACCGAAATCCGCCAGCCCGAACGCGCCTGGCGGACGCTGGCGGCCGTCGCCGCACACCACAAGTCCAAGGAGGACCGATGACCCCAGCCGACGAGAAGTTTCTCCGCCGTGCAGTGGAACTTGCCAGCCAAGCCGGTGCGTCCGGCGAACGGCCGTTCGGCTCCTTACTGGTCGGTGCGGACGGCACTGTCCTGATCGAGGACCACAACACCGTGGTCTCCGACTCGGACATCACCGCCCACCCTGAACTGAAGCTGGCCCGCTGGGCCGCCCGGGAACTCGCTCCCGACGTAGCCGCCGACACCACGATGTTCACCAGTTGCCAACCCTGCCCTATGTGCGCGACCGCGATAGACCGATCTGGCCTCGGCCGGGTGGTGTACGCCCTGTCCGCCGAACAATTCGCGGAGGTCAAGCCGGCTACCCCGCCGCTGCCGCCGGTGCGGTACGAGGGGCCGGCGCTCTTCGACGAGGCACGCCAGCCGATCGACAATTACTACTAGAGCATCGAAGCCGGCCGTGACGTCTGAGCTGGATTGACGCGGTGCCGCGAGCTGGTCGCGGGTCGGCCCGCGGCCAGTCGCCGGTGCTCGCTGTCCCCGGCGTGACTAGCCAGTACCGTCGCCACTCACGAACCACCGTGTAATCACGCATATTTCGAACTCCGACCCGCACTCGCTCGAATCCCACCACATGCTTGAGGTGCCGGTTGAACCCGCCCTTTCCGTCGCACCTGTCGCTTGACGCGCGACCCTTAGTGATTTTCCTGTTGAGTTCTTGTTGCTTGTCGACGTCATCGAGCATTCGCCGGATCGCGCCGGCCACTTCGTCACCATCGGCATTGTCTAGGCGACGTTGAGGTCCGGCGTCGTCTTCGAGTATGAACGGTGGTCCGCCGTCTGATGTTGGTGTCGATTTGCACGTCGTGATCGCTGCCGCCGTCCCGCAGCCAGAACACGTTGTCGTCGTCGCCGGGGTGTAGGCAAACCAGACGCTGCACCACCAGGGTTGGCCGGTCGGTCCGGAGACGATCGAGTACTTCGTCGATGAGTCCGCCGGTGCGGTCGGTGTGCGTCCATGCCCGCCCTCGCGCCCGCGGTTGCGGCCGGTCGCTACGGCGCGTCTCGTTGTCGTCGGTCATGTGGTCACCGTTCCCGGCTGGTGAGTTATTCAGTGTTGCGGGGTCGGTGGGCATTGATCCGGATGACCGGATTGCTGTTGCTGCGGGGGACGACACGCGTCCGGTCGTCACGTTCGATGGCCAGTTCGGTGTCGTCGATGTGGACGGTGAGGGTGTTGAGGTGCTCGAACATTCTGTTCGGGCGGGAACTGGGCCGCCTGCGCGGTGGACCTTGCGCAGGGATCAGGGCGGGGCGATGGGGTCGACCGCCGTCGGCAGGGGCGGGCCCGGCGGTAGTGCGACCGGGTCCGGTGGGCGCGTCCTGGTGCGGCGCCAAGCGGTCAGGTTGGCGACCGTCAACACGATCAGGACCAGGAGACACCAGAGGAAGCCTGCGCCGGTGTGCACATAGTCCTTGGCCGTGTGGCCGACCGGCATCGGCACGGTCAGTTGACGGACCAGCTTCTGCTGGACGGTGTTGTGCACGATGGCCTGGTTGAGCAGCAGCACACCGACCGCGGCACCGCCGATGATGGTGAGCGCGCCACGCCGCCGTCGCGGCTCGGCGAGGACGATCGCGGTGACCGCTCCGGCGACAAGTAGGGCCAGCAGCATGATCGCGAGCGGTTGCGGGCCGATCGTGTCGTCCTGGATGTGGTCGGCCGGCCGGAAATGGCCGCCGGTGACGGTCGGTCGCCCGCCGGTTACCAGGTCGAGTCCGGTATAGCTGGTCGTGGCGCCCGGAGCTGCGCGACCATAGCCGCCGGGGGCATCGCACGACACGGTGACAAACGGAGCGGCCAGCAGGCACCCGGCGAGGATGAACGCGCCAGGGCCGAACCCTCGGCCGAGTCGCCGAAACTTCACGGCCTGGAGCCTAGTACCGCCGTTGCCGCTGGTCTGTCGCGCAGCAGAACTGTTGGCACTATCAACGCGCCGAAACTGGCTCTGGCGAACTCTCAACGATGACGCGGGGAGCATTTCCACGGTCAGCTCGCCCGGCCGCCCCAGGTGAGAGCCAGCTTGACGTCTTGCGTCGAGTTGTCGTCAGGGTAGAGCGTCATCCGGCAGGTCGGCGTCGGCAGCGGATGGCGTTTGGGCCTTCGATCGGCGGCGAGTGCGCCGGCGGTTGGTCAGGTCCGCGACAGGGCATCGAGTGACTTGGTGATGGCCGCGAGTTGGTGGTCGAGCTCGTCGCGGAAGGTGGGGTTGACTTGTGCTGTCCCGACGAACCACAGTCCGAACGCAACCTCGCGGGTGGCGATGAAATCGTCGAGGTGTCGGAGCTGGTCGGTCGGCATCGCTCGATGCTGCGTATAGCCCTGCACGAGTGCGGTGCGAAAGGATTCGTAGTCCGGCCTGTGCCGTAGCTCCCACAGCGCGACGGCGATGTCGTAGAGCCAGTATCCGACGCCGCAATCGTCGAAGTCGATGAGTCGGATGTCGTCGTGCGCGAATAGCGCGTTGTCGAGGTGAAGGTCGGCGTGAATGAGCCCGACCATGTCTGGGCCGTCGCCGAGCGACGTCATGAGGCGCTCCATGGTGGACGCCACTCGGTCGAACCTGCGCCGAAGATCATCCGGGATGAGGTTCCATACCTGTGCGGCGTTGACGCCTCCGTACTCCATGGTGTCGCCGAAGAATGTCTCCCAGTCCCACCGCATCCGTACGAAGCCTTCGGGACGTTCCCACGTTTGCGCATGGCTGTGCATGCGTGCCATGGCGCCTCCCAGGCGACGCAGGTGGATGGGCCTGGGTGAGCCGCTGTGTACGCTGCCGTCCATCCAGTGCAAGACCGAGCACACGCGCGGTTCTGGCACCGGTGCGCATGAGACGGTGACGGTCGGCGATCCATCGTGGGTCAGCAGCGGCTCGGGCACAGACAAACCGGTGTCGGCCCGTAGGGCCGTGAGCCAGTGGAGTTCGGATGCGATCGCCGCTGCCGAGTCGACACCGCGACCGTGTCGGTTCGGTCGGTGGACACGAAGCAAAAAGTGATCACGTCCATTCGCCGGCGTATGCCGACCGAGCGTCGACGCTTCCACTCGGAACGTGGTGTTCTCGCCGTGCGCGATGAAGGTCAGCCGCGGATCGACAAGTGGGTACGAGTCGAGAGCTCGTACGGCAAGCCGTCGCAAGCGTCCGATCTGTGCCCGATGCGAGAGCATGGCGAAGTGTCCCATGCCCGGCAGACCGCCGCATCGAGATTACGTCTCGGGCCACGACGACGACCGCAGGCAATAGCGCGGGATGGCAGGCCGATTGCGGGTGCTGCGCCCGGTCGCATCCAACCGCGACGGTGTGGAGAGAAGGCGTGGCACACGTTCCGGCAAGCCGATCGAACCGGCCAGCTCTCTATCGCACGGGCTGGTACGTGAGAACGACGACCCCCGGTGAGATCACGGCGGTGTCGATGAGCTCGAGGTTCACTGGCCTCGCGCCGTCCTCAAAGAGGGTTCTGCCCTTTCCCAGCAGGACGGGGTGAACCAGGATTCGATATTCGTCGATGAGGTCGTGCTCCAACAACTTGTGCATGAGGTCGTGGCAGCCGTACATGACCAGGTCCTGACCGGGCTGCTGCTTGAGCTTCGCGACGCCGTCGGCGACATTGCCCTCGATCAGCTCGCTGTTCTCCCACTCCAGGTCTTTGAGTGTGGTCGACGCGACGTGCTTGGTCATGCTGTTAATTTTGTCGACGTAAGGGAGCTCTCCTGATCGCGGTGGCCAAATCGCCGCGAAAATGTCGTATGTCTTGCGGCCCAGGAGCAGGCCATCGCTGTTTTTCAGGAGTTCGGTGTGGTACACAACCGACGCGTCGTCGTTGTACGGAATCACCCAATCCTGGAGTTCGTCCACTCGCCCATCCAGCGTTGCATAGGTCGACACGACCAGTTTTCTCATCTTTTCCTCTTTCGGTGTGGGCTTTGACTACTGGCTCGTTCAAAGCCGGTGGCTCATCCGCCGCAATCTGCGCATGGCTGCTTACTTGATGCGCCGACGTCCGGATCGTCAGATCCGACAACGATGTAGACACCAGGATGTCGACAAAGGGGCCGGCCGCCGGCCGCCCCCTTTTCCCCTCGGCCGGTGTCCACAACAGGGTGGAAATGCAGCGGTTTCGACCGGGCTGCGGTGCCCGTGCGATTGCTTTCGACGTCGCGGGCGGAGCTGGCGGACGCGGGCCGAAAGCAAAGGCAGACGCTCATGACGGCGCTAGCGAGCCTGCACGAAATCAATGAGACGTGACCGAACTTTGACATCAACCGGCCCGACCTGCACCGGCAGCGCATGGATCGGAAGCGCAACCGGCCGACGTGGAGAACCGCGTCGAACGTCACGACCAGAGTCGCCGGCGCCTTGCAAGTGGGGGTGACCCGGGTTCCCGGACGCCGCCATCGTCGTACGAAGTTGTCATGGCGCGATGTTCGCCATGGATGTGAGGATGTGCCGGTGGAGCGGGTCCCGGTGGCGACGAGGTTGCGGGCGGCCGTTGCGGCGTCGTTGCTCGTGGGTTTCTACCTGGTTGGACTCGTATTGCTGGGAAGTCTGGTCTGGTTGGCGGTGCAGTTGTGGGCTCCGTTGGGCGGCGGTATTGCTGGTGACGTGAGCGGTCTTGCGGCCGGGTTAGCGATCGGCTTGGCGGTGCCGACGTGGCAGGTCCTGCGGGCCAGGCCCGAACCTCCCGATGCCGTGCTGTTGGGTGACGAGCAGGCATCCGAGCTGTGGCAACTTGTGCGGGATGTGGCCGGCGCGGTGGGTACCCGGGTGCCGGACGAGGTCCGTCTGGTGACGGTGGTCAACGCCGCGGTGTGGGAGGACGCCGGGCGGGTTGGGCTCGGGCGTGGCAAGCGATACCTGTATCTCGGTGTCCCATTGTTGCAGGCGTTGACAGTGACGCAGGTCCGGGCGGTCATCGCCCACGAACTGGGCCACTACGCGCGGGGGCATACGGTCTTCGGCGCGGTCGCGTATCGCGGCGGCCGGAGCATCGAGCACACAATCGACGACATCGGGCCCCGGCGAGTGGCCGGGATGCTGCTCACCGTGTATGCCGCACTGTACTTCGCCGTCGCCCTGGCGGTCATGCGGCGGATGGAGGTGGAAGCGGACCGTGCGGCTGCCCGTGTCGCGGGCACGACGGCGACCAGGGAGGCGCTGAAGGCGTTGCCTCGGCTTAATGCCGCTTGGGAAGCGACGGTGGAGGGCTGTATCGAGGTCGCACAGCAGCGCGGACAGACGGCCGCGGAGATGCTCGATGTTTATCGATCGCTGCTGGCGAATCCGTCGCTTACCGACCCACGTGGCGCCGGCACGGATGCGGACGGAGCGTCGACCTCGCGATGGGATTCGCATCCCCCGCTCGCTGAGCGGCTCCGGTTGATCGGCGGGGACGACTCGGACTCCGAACCTGCTGCGCCGGCCGATCTCCGTGCGGCGATCGACCTCGTCATCGACCGCGATGCCGTGTTGGCGGCGTTCGACGCCGACGCATTCACCACGACGCTGGAGACTGCGGTCCAGGACGCGGCCGAACGCGACGCCGACAAGCTGTACGCCGCGGCGGCCGAGGTCGCCGGTACCAAGCGTCGCGGACTCGGCGGCGTGCTCGACATCCTCCAGACCGGTCGCGGCGAGGCCTTAACGATGGCCTTGACGCGAGCGGCGACGTCGACCGACACGTCTCATCAGCACAGTCTGACTGACAGTGTCGTCGCCGCGGTCAGTGCGACCCTCGTCGCCTCGGAGCACGCGTATTGGACGTACACGTGGGGTGAGCCATTGATATTGCGATCAGCCGACGACTCACCACTCATCCTGCGGCCCCTGGTCGCACAGGCCTGTGCCGATCCCCAATCGGTCGCTCACCTGCGAGCGCATCTGCGTGACTGTGGCCTCGACGAGGCGACCACGGCGACGTGGGCATTTCCTGGGCGGGTCGCGCTGGATCCAGGAACCGTCCTCGGAACGCTGTCGGTAGCGACGCCGCCCGAGCGGGTGTCGCTGTTGTTGCCCGACGAACTTCTTCTACTTGTCCGTCGATCGGGCGGCCGGGCGCGCCCGAATATCGACGTTCTGGACGCCGGACTCGCCGCCGCAGCACTGGCCGAGCTACGCCTGCGTAACCGCGTCGAGCTAACGCACGGCAAGCTCGCCATCGTGCACGTATCCGACGGCACACCAACCGGCGACCAGTTTCTCGACAGCGTGCTCGCCCGGGTCGCCGACGGCGCAGCACATCCCGCGTACCAATGGCTCCAGATGATCGGCCCGGACGTCGCCGCCGCGATGCAAGAACGGATGGGCAGTCTGGGAAGGCACTGGGCCTACGACCAAGACGGTCGGTACACGCTCCAGTACCCCGAGCGCGATGCGGCGGTGAACACCGCACGGAGCCGCCTCGTCGATGCGCTATATGCGGGCGAATTCGAAGGCTCGCCGGCCGTCCTCGGCATGCTGCTATGGGCGATGGAATCGCTCAAACCGGTGCTCGGCATGACCGCCATAATTCCTCGCTTCTGGCTCGGGCGTCTCGCCGCTCGCGACCCGCTCATGATCGCCATCCGTACAGTCATAGGCCTTCACATGCCGCTCCCACCGCTCCCGTCGGGCGGCTCGTGAGTCTGGCACGACACCCATGAAACCAGGAATGACCGCCGAACCGATTCTTATCGTCGGCCGTAACGTTATGGCGTCGCCTAGGTCTTGCCGTGTCGGTGACTGGACGCTGTGCCCAGGCCAGCGTCATTCAGATCTGACACTGAAGAGGTCGCCAACGAGCATGTCGACGCCCGGATGCAGCGAGCACGGTGCTTGCACTGCGGACCGGGCAGCCGGCCCACGCCCACCTGGATTGCGCGGCCCGCAATCTCAAGGCTTCCTCAGACGACAGCGTCCAGTGGGAACGGCGGCACGGCGTTGGCGCGAACGACGTCGGTGTAGAACTTCGCGCTTTGCTTGGGTATCCGCCGCTGTGTCTCGAAATCGACGAACACGATGCCGAACCGCCGCTGGTAGCCCCAAGCCCATTCGAAGTTGTCGAGCAGCGACCAGACGTAGTAGCCAGCCAGGTTGACCCCGGCCTTGAGAGCCCGAGCCGCAGCCACCAGGTGCTGGTGCAAGTAGTCGATCCGGTCGACGTCGTTGACCGCGCCGCTGGCGTCGACGTAATCCTCCGATGCGCAACCGTTTTCGGTTATGTACAGGGGCAGTCCGGGCGCGGCGTCAGATATCTGGAGCAGCAGCTCATACAGTCCCTCAGGGTCAACCAGCCAATCCATCGCGGTGCGATCGAGGTCGGCTGGTCGGTACTCCACGACGCCTGGCAACCGGCAGCGTGCGGGCTCCTCGTAGCGCCGCAGGTCGTCAGGGTCGCCGGCACGCAGGAAGACCGGCGAGTAGTAGTTCACGCCGAGAAAGTCGACTGGCTGGCTGATCGTGGCGAGGTCGCCGTCGGCGATCAGCTCCGGTGGCGGCAGCAGCGCGGTCCGCGCATGCTCGGGGTACCGGCCGTGCAGGACCGGCTCCAGGAGCAGACCGTTGAGCTCGGCGTCGGTGGCCCGCCTGGCTAGTTCGAGTGTCTCGGGCTGCGCACCGTCCACCAGCCGGACCGGGTGCATGTCGAGGGTGATGCCGACCGGCGTCGCGCCATTCACGCTGCGCAACGCCTGCACCGCCATACCGTGCGCCAGCAGCAGGTGATGCGTCGCGGCAGCCGCCGCCGCATCGTCAGCGATGCCGGGAGCGTGCACGCCCTCGCGGTAGCCGTGACTCACCACCACTTGCGGCTCGTTCAGCGTGATCCAGCGCGAGACGCGGTCACCGAGTTGGCCGGCCATGAGCATCGCATACTCAGCGAACCGTTCGGCCGTAGCACGAACTGCCCAGCCCCCAACATCCTGCAGCTCTTGCGGCAGGTCCCAGTGATAGAGCGTGACCGCGGCAGCGATGCCGTTCGCCGCGAGTTCGTCCAACAGCGCCCGGTAGTAGTCGAGGCCCTTCTGGTTCATCGGTCCGGAGCCGCCCGGCTGTACACGTGGCCACGAGATCGAAAACCGGTACCCGGTCAAGCCGAGTTCCGCGAGTAGCGCCACATCCTCGCGATAGCGGCGGTAGGAGTCACACGCAACGTCTCCGGTCGCGCCCCGCCGGACATTGCCCGGTACGCGGCAGAAGGTGTCCCAAATGGACGGCCCGCGACCGTCGGCCGCCGCCCCACCTTCAATCTGGTAAGCAGCCGTCGCCGCGCCCCAGGTGAAGCCGGGTGGGAACGAGAAGACGCCGTCCGAGCTGATCCCTGCAGCGGTCATCGAACACTCCTTGCGTTATCGGACGGATTCCGCGGCCGGGGCCGCTACCGGTCACCCGTCGTTGTACGTGGTTCGGTCGTATGAGAAGAGCGGCTTGATTGCCGGATGATCAATTCGGTTGGTATCAGCTTCCCGACGGGATTGGGTGTCCCCGTATCAATCTGGTCCAGCAGAATCTTGATCATTGTCTCCCCGATCTGGGGTATCGGCTGGCGCAGCGTCGTGAGGGGCGGACTGGATCTCTCTGATGCCGGCAGGCCATCGAAGCTAACGACTGCCAGGTCTTCCGGAACGGACAGGCCGCTGTCATCGATCGCGCGCAGAGCGCCCACTGCCATGGTGTCTGAGGCGACGTACACGGCGGTTGGCTGATGGTGCAGAAGCTTAGACATTGCTGCGTAACCACCCTCGCCTGACCAGTCACCGAACTCTACGAGTCCGGGGTTTAGCTCGGCCTCGCGCATGCCTTCAACGAACCCGTTGTAGCGGTCGATACCCGCGATCATTTGCTGGGGAGGCGCGATCGCCGCGATTCTGGTGTGGCCGAGACCGGCGAGGTGTTGCACCGCGCGCCGGGAGCCTTCGAAGTTTTCGACGTCCACCCAGCTGACGTCATCGCGGTGCATTACGCGTCCCAGCGACACCATGGGCAGGCCGCTGTTGGCAACCTCGTCGAGGAGTGGGTCGTCCTTGCGTAGCGCAACCAGCATGAGGCCGTCGACTAGCCGCGGCGCCACGACACGTCGATACAGCTCACGCTCCTCATCTTCGGTCTCGAAAAGGAAGAGCGAGAGCGTGGTACCTGCGGCGTTGCTGGCTCGGCTAACGCCTCGAATCAGACCGGCAAAGTAAGGGTCTTCTAGGAGTTGCGATACACGCCACGGGATGACCAACCCCACGACACCCGTTCGTCGGGACACCAGCGACCGCGCTGTGGCACTGGGCCGGAACCCAGTCTCATCGATGACTTGGAGCACCCTGGCGCGCACCTCAGTGCGAACGTCGTCCTTTCCATTCATCACCCGCGAAACCGTCGACCGTGACACGCCTGCCAGTCGGGCGACGTCCAGGATCGTTAGCTTGCTTGGCTCGGTCACCCTCTGGTCGCTCCCTCTGTCAGACCTGCCACCAACTGCCGCCGCTCCATCGCGTAGAAATTGACTGCCGGCACCATCGACAGTCGTGCGGAGGCCAGCACGGTGAAGCCGTTCGATTTGCCGATCATGCAGGTGACAACGGTCGATGCGAGGCAGCCGAGTATTGGCGGAGGTCGACGTGCCGAGAACTACGGTGCCGGCCCACCCAGACCTGAGTGCGGCAGTCTCCTGACGTTAGGTCAGCGATGGGCCCGGCGGCCGATCGCCGACCGGGCAGCTTTTGCTCGCCGGTCACGTCCACGTCCACGACCACCGGAGTGCCGTCAGGCTCCTCGAAATTGGCGTCGGCGAAACGGACGCGTTCGAGGTCTCGGCCAGTGATGGGTTCGAGACTGACGCGGTCGAACTCAACGGGCAGGTTCGTCTCCAGATAGACGTCGGCGCCCTCGACGACGACCGCGACGGTCCCGGCGGGAAGGACCAAAGCGTCGTTCTCGCCTGCGAACGGGGCAGCGCTGGAGGCGTAGACGTTGCTGTGGGCGTATACGGGCTGCTTCACGTCCAGGAACCGCTGGTGGTCGCCCGGCGGTTGAGCCGCGATGCGCGCCATGTATTCCTCGAACGAGGCGGGGTAGCCGTCGTAACCGGCGGTCCCGGCGACCGCTGAGGCGACGCCCTCCCGGCCGGGGCCGTACGCGGTCGCAGCGTCGCCGCCGACGAACAAGTTGCCGACCCAGCGGTCGTCGCCGCCGATGATGAACGCGTAGCCGGCGATCTGGGTGCTGTGCGGGCGGTGATACGGAGTGGCTCGGTCCATGACCGGTTCGAGCCGCACGGTGCCGCAGATCAGGTTGTGCACGAATGCGCCGCCCTGGCTCCACAGCTCCAGCGCGGCCGGTGAGGCCAGGATGTTGTGCTCGACCAAGTACGGGCCGTGGCTGACCTCGACGAACAGGTCCCGGTTGTTGCCGTGGAACAAGTTGCGGGAGATGCGGGTGCCCTGGGTTTGCCAATCCAGCCAAGTGCCGAGCGTGCAGTCGTGGATGCGGTTATGCCGGATCGTCACGTCGATCGCCGCGTGCAGTTTGATGCCACCGATCTCGTACCCGTAGAACTCGCGCTTGATGGCGATGTTGTAGATGTGATTGTCCTCGATCGTGGAGAACACACAGCCCAGGTGTCCGACGATGCCGTTCTGGCCGCAGTCGTGGATCGTATTGCCGCGGATGATGTGCGAGCCGATGTGCTCCTTGTCCCATCCGATACTCCGGGCGGAGAACACCGACTCGATCTGGTATTGGTAGCCGGGCTTGTCGCCGCGCATTGTCGCGTAGTTGTGGCCGGTCGACGACTCCTTGCCGATCGAGATCGCCGAGCACTTCGCGTCGTGGATGTCGTTGTCCTCGATGATCCAGCCCTTCGCCCAGTTCGGGCCGATCAGGCCGGGCTGGTCGGCGGTGGGCGGGGTCCACGGGCAGGCTGCCTGACACAGCTCGAACCCGCGCACGGTGATGTAGTCGAGGTGGTGATCGGTCGGAAAGAACACCGCCGGTCGCACGTTTATCTCTACCAGTTCTGAATTCGGGTCGGCGCCTTGGAAGTTCGCCCAGATGGTCGTCTCGTCGGCGCTGACCTCGGCGTACCAGACGAATTGGGTTTGTTTCGGATCCCGGATCGGGTCCGTGACGCCGGTCCAGTCGTCGATCGCCTCGGTGCGCAGCGGCGGATCATTCACCTCAGCGCGCGAGGAAACCTCGTAGAAGCTGACTCCGTTGAGGTAGACGTCGCCGAGATGCTTCCGCTGCTCGCCAGATCGGGAGACGATCCAGTCCCCGACGATCTCCTGGGCGAACGGGTTGAAGTCGCCGAACAGCGCGTTCGGCACGGTCGTCCGCCACACACTCCCGGTCCCCAGGACCCAGCCACTGATCCGCTCCGATCCCTTGATCACCACATGCTCGCCGGCCACCGCCTCGTAGGTGATCCGCCGGGTGTCGCTCAGGCCGCCGCGCTGGGGCTTCACCCACTCTCGGTATTCCCCGGCGTGCACGACGACGGTGTCTCCGGGTTGGGCGACCGCGGCGGCCAAGTTGATGGTCCGGAACGGCCGCTCGGCAGAGCCGTCGGCGTCGTCGGTGCCGGTCACCGCAACGTGCAGTACGGATGTCATTTGTGTTTGCCGTTCTTTGGTAGTTACTTGCCGAAGCCGGCAGTGAGACCACTCAGTAGCTGCCGGCGCCCGATTGCATAGAGCAGGATGATCGGGATCGTGGTCAGCGTGACGGACGCGGTGATTGCCGGAACGTCCACTCCGAACTGGCCCTGGAAGTTGACTAGAGCCAACGGGATGGTGCGCTTCTCGGGGCTCTGCGTCAGCACGAGCGGCAGCAGGAAGCCGTTCCAGATGCCCAGCGCGTTGTAAATGGTCACGGTTACCAGCGCAGGGCGGGTCAGCGGGAACGCGAGCCGCCACAGGATGCCCCACTCGGAGGCGCCGTCCATGTGCATCGACTCGAAGAGTTCTCGCGGCACGTCCCGGATGAAGTTCGTCAGGACCAGGACGGACAGTGGGATGGCGAACGCTATCGACGGCAGGACGAGGGCGAGCAAGCTGTCGTACAGCTTGAGGCGGATGATGATCAGGTAGATCGGGATGATCACCGCTTGCAGCGGAATCGCCAGGCCCATCAGGAACATGCCGTTCGTCCACCGAAGCCAGCGATTGCCGATGCCGCGGACGATCGCGTACGCCGCCATGAACGAGATAATTACGGCGGGGACCACGGCTCCGACGGTGACGATGACGCTGTTGAGGAAGTACCGCGCGATCTCGTTGTCGATGACCGTCTTGTAGTTCTCGAACGTCGGATGGCTCGGCGGGGCGAAGGTGTTCGTGACGAAATAGTTCGCCTGGGTCTTGAAGCTCGTGATGACGATCCAGTAGATCGGGACCATCACGATGAACAGCCAAATCCATCCAAAGCCGCCGCCGGTCCAGTTCAACTTCAGCAGCTTGCTTGGCACCTTGCTGGCTCGGCTAGTTTGCTTAGGCGTCTCTCGCGCCGGCGTGTCGGCGACTTTGATCGTCGTCGTCACATCAGACCCCTTCCGACATGCTCTCGTCGCCGCGGCCGCCAAGGCGGCGCAGCAACTGAGCGAGGAGCAAGCCGACCAGGACCAGGATCACGGCGATCACGCTAGCCGGGCCCATGAGGTTGGCCATGAAGCCCTTTTGGTACATCTCCAACGCAAGCGTCCGGGTGGAGTCGCCAGGACCGCCACCGGTGAGCACGTAGATCAGGTCAAAGAAGGTCAGCGAGCCCACGACCATCAGCGTCGACGAAGTGATAATCGTGTACTTGATCTGCGGCAGTGTGATCGAGAAGAACTGCCGGATCCGGCCCGCGCCGTCGATCTGCGACGCCTCATACATCGAGACGGGTATCTGCCGGACCGCGCCCTGGTAGATCAACGTGTGGAAGGGGATGTATTGCCACGATACGACGAAGATCAGTACACCGATGGCGAGCGTGGGGTCGCCGAGCCAGTCCTGCTTGAGCACGCCGATCCCGAAGCCGGCACCAATTCCGAAGTTCGGGTCGAGCAACGCTTTGAATGTGATCGAGATGGCCGCCGAGGACAGCAGCAGGGGGACGAAGTACAGCACCGCCAAGAACCCGCGGTACTTCTTGAAGGCAGCCAGAAAGACTCCGATCAAGATGGAAATCGGCGTCTGCACGAGCCACGAGATGGCCATGATCTCGAACGTGACCCAGAGCGCGTGCAGCAGCCCGGGGTCAGAGAGCGCCGCCCGCCAGCTCGTCAGCCCGGACGCGTGGATCGCGCCGATCCCGTCCCAGGTGGTGAAGCTCAGTGCGAGCACGCCGATGAGCGGGACTAGGCCGAACGCCAGGAACATCAGAAGTGCGGGCAGCGCCATCCAGGCAACGCCGCTCCGCCCGCCGGCGCCGGTGGACGGTTTCCCTCGTGCGGCGGGCGGAGCGAGCGACGTCATTGACCGATGACCCCGTTCATGCTGTCGACCCATTGCTGCGGGCTGACCTGCAGTTGGAACAGCTTGGCGATGTTGTCCAACAGGGTCTCGGCGACGGTCGGGCTCAGCGCCTGGTCCCAGGACTGCGCGAAAACCTTGGCCCCGGACGCGATCGACGACATGTCCTTGAGGTACTGCGCGTCGTCGCCGGTGAACAGGCTGGCGCTGTCGGTCAGGACCGGCACGCCGCCCGACTTGACCCAACCGGCCTTTTCGGCGTCGTCAACCAGGGTGGTGGAGAAGAACTTCTTCGCCACGGCCTGGTCGGCGGCCGACGACTTGGACGAGATCGAGAGGTACTGGCCGGGGTTGCCGACGGTGTCAGTCGGGTCGCCCTTGCCGCCGTCGATTCCCGGGAAGTTCATCCAGCCCAGGCCACCGGACTTGACGAAGTCGCCGCCGTTGGCCTGCTGGATGCCGTACGACCACGAGCCGTGCACCATCATCGCGGCTTTGCCGGTGTAGAGCAGAGCTTGGTCGGCGTTGGAATCGGCGGTGATCGACGAGAAGCCCTTGATGAACGCCTTGGCCTTCACCAGGTCCTGCACCTTGGTCAGCATTTCCAGCACGGACGGGTCGGACCAGGCGTTCGCCTTGCCGGCAAACACGTTGTTGAACACATCTGGACCGGCCTGGCGGTCGAGCAGGAACTCGAGCCACATCATGTTCGTCCACCGGGACTGGCCGCCAAGCGAGAACGGCGCGATGCCCTTGGCGTTGAACTTCGGGATCAGGTCGAGGATGTCGCCGTACGACTGCGGCGGCTGCACGCCGACAGCGTCAAAGACCTTCTTGTTGTAGAACAGCACGATCGGCTGCACGGTCTCGATCGGGATGGCGTAGATCTTGCCGTTGACGGTGGCGGCGCCGAACGACGACGGCAGGATCTTTTGCTTGACCGCGGCGTTCTGGCCGAACCAGTCGGTCAGGTCTACGACCTGGTTGGCGTCGACATACGCCTTGAGACCGCCACCGCCCCAGCCCCAGATCATCGTCGGGGCCTGGCCGGCGCCGATCGCCGTCTTGATCTTCTGCTTGTAGGCGTCGTTCTGGAAGAACGTCGCGGTGATCTTGGTAGAAGGGTTCGCCTTGTTGAAGCGGTCGACTGCCGCTTGGCGGATCGGCTGACCGGGCGGGCCGGACAGCGACCAATATGCAGCGCTGCCCTTGCTACCACCGCCCGACGCCGGGCCTGAGGTGCCACATGCTGCGAGGGCCGCAGCACCGGTGGCGCCCACGGCGAGACCAAGGAAGTTACGCCGGGACAGATTTGATTGACTCACGTTGACCTCCGTACTCGAGACCTGGGATGCGCTCGCTGGGTGGATCGGGGGAAATAGCCGCTTTCGCTGGAACGCCGTACGAGATCTCGAACGACATGCGGAACGCGGCCACCGGAGGAAATGACATCACTTCAGATTTCAGAAACCCCATGTCATGCGCTCGAGACCTTTCTAGGGCGGTCGTGCCTAGGTGCGTCATGATCACACGGCTACGTTCCCGGGAACGTTCCCGCAATCGATATCGAGAAGGTTTCCTATTGATAGAGCGCAGCGCCCACTAAAGCAAGATCAACAATCTCATCGATGCCGAACCGAGACCTCGGCGACCATCCATACCCGTCTGGTTGGCTTCACCGTCGCCGGCACGGCTGGCGCCAGGCTCGCAGCGTCGACGCCCTTGAACAACTCGTGATCAAGGGGCCGTGCCTGGGCCGTCTGGGTCGTCACTGGGCCGTCAAGTGCTGACCAACGTCGACCAATGTCGACAGACGACCGCCAGTGAAGCCGCATCGCCCCGGACCGGGAGTCCTGCGCTATCGCAGACCCGACCGATTGGAAGGCGCGAACGTCATCGCCTCCAGAGGCCGTAGCCGGCGCCGGGAATCAATGGAACCGACGAGTGCGAGGTCGGGAACCTGCTCGCATCGGATGACGGCGTTGGCCAGATCTTTGGCGAGGTGGTGCTTGTCCGCGAACTTTCCTTCGCTCGCGTAGACGTCGATCATGGGCATGGCTTCTCCTTGCGCCCTGCCTTGCTCTAGCGACGGCAGCGCTGCCTAGTTGCAATTCAGATGCTGGTGAGATCGAACTCGTTGCCTCCAGGGTCGGCCAACGTGATCCAGTGATTGCCGTTCTCGGAACGTGCCGCACGATCGTCGCGCCGAGTGGTTGTCAGCGTCGGTGGTCGATCCGAACCAAATGAGGTCAGTCGCCGGTGGGGTTGTCCGAGACGCGGTCGAGCCGAATGTTGGCATAGGTAGGGTTCGGGCCGGTGAGGTCGAGGACCTCACCCGTGCTCGACAGGTAGTGGCCGGCGTCGATCGACGTGAGTCGAAGGGCGGGATCGTTGCTGGCCTGGATGACCGGTGACGCCCCGTCCTGCGCCAGCCGGTAACGCCTGATCGGCAGTCCCCACGCCGAGGCGACATACGTACCGGCGTACGCCGGATCGAGGGTCGAGCCCGGTGTCGTTGCGGCCTCGTTGCGGTAGTACACATGGCCGTCGCGGAGATCGAGCAGGTATGCGATCGATCCGTCGCGTCCTTCGCTGGCGTGCAGCCGGGTGCAGTCCGCGTCCTGGATCTCGATCGTGTGCCGTCCGATCGGTCTGGCCGGGTATGTCGTGTCGCCGCGCACGACGTCGATGCCGCCGTCACTGCGCCGGATCTGCAGGCTGGACAGCCGGCCGACCCACTCGCCAGTGAGCGCGTCCGCCTCGACGTCGACAGACTCCGAGGACGCCGGCCGCGTCGCCGAAGGCAGCCGAGCCTCGCGCGCCACATGCTCGACGAACTGATGCGCGAGCTCGTTGTGCAGGTCGTGGTCGAACGAGTTCGTCAGCACGACCGCCCCGATCGCCGCGTCCCGAACCCAGCACAGCTGGGCCTGGAACCCGAACCCGGATCCGCCGTGGTGCAACACTCGGACCCCCGGCGCGAACTCGTCGAGGTAAACCCCCAGCCCATACCCCATTCGCTGATGGGGATCGGCGAACGGGACACGGTACTGCTCCGCGATCACCGTCGGCGGCAGCAGCGGCGCCCCGTGCCGCAGGTGAAGGCGGACGAACCGGAGCGCGTCGTCGACACTCGTGTAGAGACCGCCCGCGGCGACCATCGCCACTTCGACCGGCAGCGCCCGTCCCGCCTCGTCGAACGGCCGCCAGTGCCCGATCGCGCGGCCGGGGTCGGCCAGGATGATGGCTGGGTCGAACGTCGAGCGCGACAGCCCGAGCGGGTCGAGCAGTCCTAGGCGGGCGTACTCCGCGAACGGCACCCCGCTGACCCGCTGCAGCACGTAGGCCGCGAGGTCGATCCCGAGGTTGGAGTACTCGAAGTGGTGCCCGACCGGGAACCGCAGCCAGGTGCTCGCGATGCTCCGGCAGTGCTCGTCGAAATCGCCTGTGCCCAGGTCGTAGTTGGAGCCGACCGGTGCCTCGTGCGTGAACCCGGCGGTATGGCTGAGCAGGTGGCGCATCGTGATCAAAGCCTGCGGCCGCTCGTCGAACACGCTGTGCACTGTGAACTCCGGAAGGTATCGGCAGATCGGCACGTCCAGGTCGACCAGTCCGTCGCGCACCGCCAGCATCACCGTCGTCGCCGCGACGAGCTTCGACGTCGACTGCACGCTGAACCGTGTCGCCGGCGTGACCGCGACATCGCCGCCGCGGGCCGTCGCACCGAAGCCGGCCGACCACAATGGGCCATCCGCGTCGCACAGCCCGATCGCCAGGCCGGGCACGTCGAGGCGGCGCATCGACTCCGGGATCGTCTCGGTCCACGCTGCGATGAGCTGCTCAACGTTCGGTGACACTGCCTCTCCCATCGCCTTCCCCGCTGCTGGTTCGGAGCGTAGCCACCGCGCCCTCGCATACGGTGTCCGCAGACCAACCCGCAGGCGCGGCTTTCGCCGCCCGCCACCAACCGGAGGGACGATGTCGACCTCGTCCGTGGTTGCGTTTCTGTTGTCTCGTTGAGCGGTGGTTCGGGTTTGCGGGCATTGAACGGGCGATCAATTCTCGGTGCGGGTCAGGTTCGGCCAGTACAGCTCCCAACCTGACCGTACGGGTTCGATTCCCATCACCCGCTCCACAACGAAATGCCAGGGCTCGTCACGATCGGGACGGTGCGACCTGAACTCAGGCGGCGGGGCGGATGCCATAGGTCAGGTACACGATTTGGCCAACCCGTTCGACGTTGACCAGCGAGAGCCGTGACGACGTGAGGCGGCCGGTGAACAACGGCTTGCCGTGTCCGAGTAGTACCGGCACCACCCCGAGGACTATGTCGTCCAGGAGGCCCGCGTCAACGAACGCGGTGGCCAGTGCTCCGCCGCCCGCTATCCATACGTTCTTGCCCTGGGCGCTTTGAATCATTGTCTTGTGTGCCAGTCGGACATCGCCGCTGGCAAACGTAATGTCTGCGCCGGGCACCGTCGGCAGTTCCCGATGGGTAAAGACCCAAGCCGGCCGGCCCGCGTGCTCCTCCTGCCACTTCTCCGGATGCGCGAGCACGTCGGAATCCCTGAGCACGCATTCGTAGGTGGCAGCGCCCATCGCGAAAGCGCCGATCTCCGCGATGAACGGTGCGAACACGTCTCGCCCGTCCCGGTCGATTTCGTACAGCCAGTCCAGCGAGTCATCGTCGTCGGCCACGAACCCATCGATGCTGCTGGAGATGTAGTACGTCGTCTTCGCCATGGCACGACCCTGCCACACGGTTTGGCCGGGTGTTCGACGACACCGGGCGCGCCTACGGCAGTAATTGTGCGGGTGCCTTTGGCGACCAGGGCACTGCCCTGGACCCGGGTCTCGGGCTCCGGTGGCAGCGCCGCACGCCATCGACCTGGACGAGTCGAGCCGGAACCTGGCTCCCGGTCACTCCTTGCTGGCAGGTCGACGGCATACAGTGCGGCGACGGGTCTGATAGCTAAAGCGTCAACGACGTCCATTCGCCGACGGACAAGTGTACAGCCGCCCGGGTGGGACGGCGTACTGTGTCGTCGCTCAGGTGCTGCGCGGCTTGGTCGTGGTGGCGGATGCGGTTGAGAGCAGGTTGCCGGGTTCGGGCCACGCGTAGCGTAAGCAAGCCGGAGATCCGTTGAGCCGGCCGGGAACACCGCCGATCGCGGGTACGGTGCCGCGTTCCACGCATGCGCCACCGAGTGCTTGGTAAAAGGTCTGAGCAGACCGGTTTTGCTCCAGAACCCACAGATAGAGCCCCGAGCCTGGCGCCTGGTTCACGACGAACTCGGCACTCAGTTTCACCAGCCGAGCGCCGATGCCGCGTCGCTTGTGGCCGTGTGCGACGTGGAGGTTGTCGAGCAACGCCCCCCAGATTGGGTGCTCGCCGAGGATCGTATGAGCGAAGCCGACGACCACACCTTGTTGGTCTGCGAGCAGCGTGTAATCGCGGCCAGTGGCTGCGGTTAGCCGATCCTTCCAGACGGCCATCCGGTCGCTGACGGCTTCGCCGTCCAAATAGGCGTCCGAGTAGGCGCCTCGATAGTGACGGCTCCAGCTCTCGGTGTGTAAGGCAGCGATAGCCGCGGCGTCGGCCAGTTGGGCGGGACGAAAATGCAGCAGATCAGCGTCGGCCACCGTGAGTGCCCTTCTCGTCGATCCTCGCATCGGCCGCCGCCGCGTGGCTGGAAAGATCACGTGCGGCGAGCAAGATCGCAAGAATCGCCGGCCACGATTCGGCGGCAGCGGCGGGCAGTGTAACTGGCGGAGTTGTGTTCACTTGCTGTCCTTCGGGTCGGGCCGCTCGGAAAGCGGCCCGGCGTCTGGACTCGACGACGGCCGCCTTGTCGAGGCGGCCGTTTGGTGCGCGATGACGGGTCCGCCTACGAGGCGGGCCACCAACCGTTCATGCGCGCGATCACCCGATCACCGTAGCGCGGAGGAGTTTCGTGCGCTACGCCAGGGAATCCGGCCGGCCATCTACTCCGTCTGCCGATTGGCAGGCGCAGTTGGAATCCCTTCAACGTCCGGGCCTGCCGTGCTTGCACGCGCCGGCCGTTCCTGGCTACGTTGTGCCGTGGCGCCGCTGGGACCGCGATTCATCAAGCGTGCGGGTTGTCGCTGCGCAGAATCCGCACACCGTGGCGGCGCGGCCCGCGCCCGAGCGGTTATGCGGCTTGGAGAGCGTCGGCAGCCGAATGGATGAGCTGCACCACGTCGTCGGGGTGGGAGACCATCGCCACGTGGTTCGTCGGGATTTCGACAGTGGTTGCGCCCATTCGAGCGGCGAACTGGCGCTCGGCGTCTGGCGGGATGGCCTGATCGCCGTCGGCGACCATGAACCACGTCGGGTATGACTTCCAGGCTGGGACGCCCATCACCTCGTCGAGGGCGGACCAGGCCAGTGGTTGCTGCACGGCATACATTGCCTGCGCCTTGACCGGGTCGACATCGGCCGCAAAGTGGTGCACGAAGTCATCTTCAGGCAGCCAGGCGAAGCCCTGCTCGTCCATGTCCAGGTGCGCCAGTGCCGGAGTCGGGGGGCCCTTCGCCAGCAACCCGCCAATCGACTCGCCCTCGTCCAAGCCGAAGGCAGCGATGTAGACGATGCCGACGACGTTCGGTGCGTCCGTGCCCAAAGCGGTGACGATCTGGCCGCCGTAGGAGTGGCCGACGACGATGGTCGGGCCGCCCTGGCGAGCCAGCACCTGGCGTAGCCGGGCAACGTCAGCGGCCAGTGAAGACTCCGGGAACTGGGGCGCGGTGACGTTATATCCCTCGGCCTGCAGGCGCTCGATGACCGCTGCCCAGCTGGAGCCGTCGGCCCACGCGCCGTGGACGAGAACGATATTCGGTCGAGCATTCATTTGTTGCTCCTTTCACTTCAAGGGCACATAGCCGCCTAACGCGCGAGCCACTCGCGGTACGTCGTTTTGGCGATGACCGCGCCGTCTTTGGGGATCAAGGCGTCGCCGGAGGCGGCGGCGAGCATGCCTGCGCCGTTGTCGGTGACGACCGTACGGTGGTCATCGTGGGCGGCGAGGGTGATCTTGCCAAGTTCGTCCAGCGCGAATACCTCAGGGCCGGCGATGTTGCGGGTGCCCTGCAGCGGCGCGCCGACGCTGACGTCGGCCACGGATTGGGCGACGTCGGCTGAGGCGATCGGCTGGATGAGGGTGGCGGGCAGACGAACGGTGTTCTCATCTGCGATCGACGCCACGGTCGCGTCCAGGAACTCGAAGAACTGCGTGGCGCGGACGATCGAGTATGGCAGCGGGCCGGCCTTGAGGATGTCCTCCTCTAACACTTTGGCGCGGTAATAGACCAGGCCCGGAACCTTGTCGGCGCCCACGATCGAGAGGATGACGGCGTGGCTGACGCCGGCGACGCTGGCGGCCGCGAGCAGGTTGTCCATCGTCTGCCGGAAAAACGCAGGTGAGGCATCGTCGAAGGTAGGCGAGTTCGTCAGGTTCACAACGACACTGGCGCCCGTTAGCGCCTCGGGCAAGCCTTGCCCGCTGAGCAGGTCCAGACCGGTGGACGGCGACTGCGGCACGGCCTCATGCCCGCCCGCGTTCAAGATCTTAACTACCTGCGATCCGATGAGCCCAGTCCCGCCGATGACAGCGATCTTCATTTCTCTGGTCCTCCTTTGCTCTCGGAGATGAGGTCCGGGGTCTTCACCACGCAGGAGCGAAGGCTCAGGTCGCAATCGGTGCGCGGGGCCGGCGGTTGTTGCGGCCCGGCAAGCTCTTCCTCGGCTGCGAACGTGAGCACGGGCCTGCTTGGCTCGCAGAGCATGGTGGCGGTGATGCCCACCGGCACGTCGGGGAATGTTCCCGTTCTGGTGGTGGATGCCATCGCCACCGGGTTCCCTCGCCGCCCGATGATCGCTACGGCATGAGATGCTCGGATCCGCGCCCCCCGAACCAAGTCACTTGCCCGGTGCGGCGCCCGACGGTTGTGACGTCACGCCCCTTCCTGCGGGCGATTAGCGGGTACGAACGGCGCGCACTGACTCGGCAGCCGTGAGAAGGGCCGCGCCCAGAAGCACGGAATCCTTCAGCAGGGCCTCACCTAGCATCGACAGCCGCAGCATCCCCCGCCCTTCCTGCCACGCTTCCGGCGTCGTGACCAGGAAGCTGAGCGTGCCGAGCATCATGGCCGCGGCCCCGAAGCCGCCTACCGCCGATGCGCAAGGAGCGAACGGTTTCGCCGCGATCAAAGATCCCAGGGTTATCTGCGTGACGCCGATGACCTGCCCGAGCTTCCGTGCACCCAGCTTCTCCCGCAGCCACGACGTCAGCGGGCTCGCCGTGACCAGAACCTCCGCGTTCTGGACCTCGTAGTCAGTGAACTTAAGCGCTCCGATCCACAACAGGGTCGTCGCCAGACCGCCCCGCATGACCGAGGATCCGGCTGACGCGAGGTCGCTCACCGGTGTGTGTCGCGTGCTCGTATCTGCCCCCCGTCATGATGGGCGCGAAGCCCCATGGCCAGGACCACGGTGCCTACCATAGTGAGGCTTGCCGGCATATGTCGCTGAATGCCGTACCTAAATCCGAGCCCTGGTGGAGGTCGTGCAAGTTGTCCTGAAGCACGTGAACGAGGTTCTGGTGCCCGACGCTCAAAGTACGGGCGCTCAACCGTCAGGACATGAGTCCGACTCTCCTGCATGTCGGCGTGGTCGACGACCTCAGCTTCGATGCTTCCCAAGCTGACAGTGCGGGTCGGCTTCCGTTCCCGCCGACGCTTGAGTCTTACTGTCGGGTCGTCGCAGCCGGGGACGCCAAGGACTGGACGATCTGGATCGGGTTGCCATCAGGGTCGGCGATCCAAGCGATCAGGAGCCGGCCGAGCCATACATGCGGGGACGCCAGGGCGGGTGCTCCACTTGCGACGATGTCCTCATACGCTGCAGCGGTATCGTCTGTCCAGAGGATGACCGCCGCCCGTTGTCCTTCTCCGATGGGGTCCAAGCCGTGGTCGTCGCGCGTGGACGCAACCGAGGCGATGCCAATCTTGTACCCGTCCAGCGCGAGATCGACGTGAATCGGCTCACCGTCGGTTGGCACGCGGAAAGTCTCGGTGAACCCGAGGCGCGCATAGAAAGCTACGGCCCGCGGGAGGTCATCACTGAACAAAATCACTTGAGGCGTGCGGAACAACGACATAAGAGGCACCCTACTTACCGCGCACGAGCGAGGCACCCCTTGCCGTTCCACCACAGAACCCCAGCCACCTCCCAGTCTCTCGACCTAGCGGACGCTTCGTGTAGCCATTCATACGGCCAGTTGGTCCAGCGGAGGCCGGCATGCGCGGACGCTTCACCAGGAGTCGATGGCTACAACCAGGGACGTGCGAATGGACGGCGCTGTTGCGCTCGGCGATCGTGAGCCCAGCAAGATTGGCCGCTGAGACTCTCCGCCGGCCCGGCCGGCTGCAGGTCAAGAGACCGTTAGCTGGTTTTGAAAATGGACCTACAGTTAGTCCGGTCGCCTTGAGCGCGACATGGTGACGCTTAGCGCCTGGTCTGTCCGAGAGTTACCGGTCGGCCGGATTCGACTAGAATTTGGTTGGCGATCGGAAGTCGCGCTGCGGTTGCGGAGCATCACGTGGCCGCTGATGCGGTCGGAGCGTGCTGGACTATGTCGGTGATAAGAACCCCGCTACGTGGGCGGGATGGGCAGCTGTCGCTGATCCGGTATCAGCTAGACCGGGCTGTCACCGGACGCGGGGCCACCGTGTTAGTGGAGGGCCGTCCGGGGTTCGGAAAGACCCGTCTGTTGGACGAGGCCGCCGAGTTCGCGGTTGGCCGGGGCATCAGGGTCGGCCGAGGCTCGGCAACGACTAGCGACCAGACAGTCCCATTGGCCGTCCTGAATGCCGCGCTTTTCGACGGTGCCCAACCGCTGTTGGATCGCAGTGCGCGGGCCATGTTGAACCACCTGCCCGAGCAGCATTATCGGCTGCTCGATGAGTTGGAGTCGTTGTTGGAGCGGGCCGCGATGCAGTCTCCGTTGCTGCTATGTCTGGACGACATGCAGTGGGCCGACTCGGTGAGCCGCGACGCGCTACGAAGCCTTCCGGTCCGCCTTTCCGCCGAGCCGATCGTGTGGCTGGTTGCCTACCGGCCTGGCCGCGAATCCTGGAAGCTTGGCAGTGCGCTTGAGGGTTTGGTGAACAGCGGTGTGCCGACGTGTGTACTCGGTCCGCTGGACACCGTCGCGACCGGGCAGGTGGTCAGGGATGTGATGCAGGCCAAGCCCGACGACGCCCTGCTGAGCCTTGCCCAACGCGCTCACGGCAACCCGTTCCTACTCGTCGAATTACTGCGAGGCCTTCGCGACGAAGCGCTGGTGGCAATCGAGTCAGATCAGGCGAGACTGGTCGACGAGCGGTTGCCGGCGCGGGTACGCGACAGCATGCGCGACCGCCTGGCCAGGATGACCGACTCTGCGATCCAGGTAGCCGACGTAGCGTCGGTACTCGGCCGGTGCTTCTCGTTCGATCAGCTGGCACGCATGCTCGACGTTGCACCTGGACGGCTGCTCGCGCCGGTCGGGGAACTGCTTAGCGCGGAGATTCTTAGCCAGCAAGAGGACGCGTTGACGTTCCGGCACGATCTGCTGCGACAGGCCGTCCGCGACACCTTGCCGGCATCCGCGCTGCGTGCACTGCAACGCCAGGCCGTCGACGTGCTGCTGGCCACCGGGGCAGAGCCGGCAGAGGTTGCGGCACAGCTGGCCGCCAGCGCCGCGCCGGGAGACCAGATTGCGGTGCGTACGCTGCGGGACGCCGTACGCGCGGTCGCGGGCTCAGACCCGAGCGCGGCGGCGAACCTCAGCGCGCAGGCATTGGAGTTGGCCGGCGCCGACACGTCGGCGCGGGGACCCTTGGCGGCGCAGACGGTCCTATTGCTACACGCGGCCGGACGGATCGACGAGGGCAAGGAGTTTGCGGATGCGCTACTGAGCAAGGCGCTGCCGGCAGAGCAGGAGGCAGAGGTCCGACTGAGCCTCGCCGACATGCTCGGCGTATCGCCGGACGAACGCGCCGAAGCGGGCCGCCGGGCGCTGGCATTGCCCGGCCTGCCGACGAGTCTGCGGGCTCGCCATCTCGGGTATCTGGTGCGCAACCTGGCCATTGCCGGGCGCTTCGCCGATGCTGAGGCGCTACTGCCAGAGGCGCGCGTGGCAACTCGTACCGGTGCTGATCCGAACGCGACCGTCGCGGTGCAACTCGCCGAAGCGACCCTGGCGTACATGGCGGGGGACCTGGCCCGCGCCTACCGTCTGATCGACGCCGTGTCGAACGCCGACGTCCACGGCATCGAGCCAGTACGAACGGTGCTCGTTCGGACCGGACGCAGCGCAGTGCTCGCTGCCCTCGATCGCTACGACGAGTCCATGGCGGAGACCGTCGAGCAGCTGGCGTTGGCTCAGCGCGACCGGCAGGGCATGGCCGAACGGTTGTGGGAGGGCTGGCGGGGCTCTCAGCTGCTCCAACTCGGTCAGCTTTCCGACGCTGCCGCAGCATTAGAGGGGATCGTCGAGTCTCCCAGCAAGGTTACGTACGTTGGCCTTTATGAGGCTGCCGTGGTGGCGGCGCTGGGGAGCGTCGCGATCCACACGGCGGATCCGCGGCAACTCGAGCGATGCGTGACCATCATGCGTGACGTAGCCAGTTCCGGCCCTCCGAACCTACAGCGCCTCACTGCGTGGCTGCTCGCTCGGAAGGCGATGGCGGCGGGCGACCCGGTGGCGGCGCGTGCGGAGCTGTGTGCCATGGGCGAGGACGCTCGGCACACGATGATGTCAACGAACCCAATGGATTTCACCGCTGCGGTGACCCTGGCACGTATAGCTCGCGCGGCCGGCGATACGGAGCTAGTCCGATCGGCCGTTGCATCGACGGCCGAGCGGGCCGAGCGTAACCCGACGGTCGCCTCGATTGTCGGAACCGCCGCCCACACCCGCGGCGTCGCCACCGGAGACCCGGCCGAATTTGTGGCGGCAGTGAGCAGCTTCGAAGGAAGCCCCCGTCGTCTCGCCCTGGCCTCGGCGCTGGAGGACGCTGGCCGTGCAGAGGTACGAATCGGAAGGCGGAACAACGGTGTGGCGATGCTCGGACGCGCGTTGGAGATCTACTCGCGATGCGAGGCGTCGTGGGATGCCCGCCGGGTCCGGGGGCGGCTGCGAGAGTTGGGGGTACGGCGGCGCATCGCGACAACCGATCGGCCAGCGCGCGGCTGGGCGGGGATGACCGACTCCGAACTCGAGGTGGTCCGCCGGGTATCCGCCGGGATGACCAACCGCGAGGTCGCCGAGCAACTGTTCGTGTCGACCCACACCGTCAGCAGCCACCTGCGTCATGTGTTCACCAAGCTCGGCATCTCATCGCGGGTGGAGCTTGCCCGCATCGCCGCCGAGCATGATGTGCCAGCAATCAACCGACCTGGCTGAGCCGGGCTCCGTGCCGCGCGTTGGACATCGCGTCTATGTCATGTCCGTCGCCGCCGTCGCTTGACCATCCGGGCGTTGAGCGGACGTGCAGCGCTGAGGTGATCTCGGTGATCGGGCACGGCCGGCCAAGGTAGTGGCCCTGGGCGTATTCGACCCCGATTTCGGCGAGGGCGGTCAACTGGTCGGCGGTTTCGACGCCCTCTGCGGTGACGGGTAGCTGAAGGCGGTGGCCGAGGCCGGCGAGGAGTTTGACGATGGTGTAGTCGCCCGGGTTGTGCAGCATCCGGTTGATGAACGCGGCGTCGATTTTCAGACCGCCGAGGGTGACGGCAGACAGATGACGTAGCGTGGTGCGGCCGGCGCCGATGTCGTCGAGAACCAGACCGACGCCGCGGCAGCGCAGCCGGTCGAGACGTGGCGAAGCATGGGTGAGCATTTCGAGATCCGCGTCCTCCGGTAGCTCGACCACCAGTCGCGACGCGGGGAGCCTGGCGTCGGCAAGGACCGCTTCCACGAGGTTATCGAAATCTGTGGCCAGGGTGGCTGGCGAGAGGTTGACTGCGACGCTGTGGGGAGCCTGGTTCCCAAGTTCACGATGCAGCGCTGCGAAGTCGCGGCACGCTTGGGTGAGCACCCATCGGTCGAGGGCGGGCAGGTGCCCCGCGCGGCCGGCGCCGGGCAGGAACCGGTCGGGGGTGAGCAGACCCATCGTGGGGTGCGCCCACCGCACGAGGGCTTCGATGCTGGCCACGGAGTTGTCGTCGATGCGAACCACGGGTTGATACCACAGGCGCAACTCGCCGTCGTGGATCGCGTCGGCTACCGAACGATTCAGTACCGCGACGTCGCGCGGCCCGCGAGGTTTCGCGCCCCTGGTGACCTCGACTCGGTCGCCGCCTGCCTGCTTGGCGCGGCTTACGGCCGTGTGGGCCGTGGACAGCAGCGTTGTCGGGTCGGCGTCGTGTTCGGCGACGGCGATGCCCACGCTTGCGCGCTGCCGACCGCCCGGCACGAATGCTCCCCGCGGTGCCGCCACGGCGAGGCGGCACCGCTGCCCGAGCTCGGTGGCGGCCGCGAACTGTTCGTCGGCGCGCGCCCACGCGAGGATGGCGAATTCGTCGTCGCCCAGCCGGGCAACGGTATCGCCGGGTCCGGCCGCTTCGGTCAGCTGATCGGCGATTCGGCCGAGTACGGCGTCGCCGACGACGTGTCCGAAGTCGCCCTTGGCGCGTTCCATGCCGTCGAGGTCGATGACGGCAAGGATCAACTTTTCATCTGTGGGTTTCCTGCACGCGGCGGTCAGTAACTGCAGGAACTGCGTGCGGTTCATCACGTCGGTTAACGGGTTGTGGGTGGCCCACAGAGTGAGCTGGCTGGCCAGGCTGTCGAACAGGTCCGCCGCCGGAACCTGGCCGACGCCGGCTTCGTCGAGATCAACGAGGACATCGTCGAACCGCTGGTCGTCGGGCTGAGATCGCAACCGCTCGGCCAATGCCACAATGCTTTCCGCGGCCGGCATCCGCCGCGGCGCCCGGTCGGCCGTGTCGTCGGCGCGTCGGTATTTCGGGCAGGCGTGCCCACGCTCGAAGGGCCGCGACGGCAACACAGAGAGCCGATTGCGCATCAGTAGACCCGTGCCTGCCTCACCACTGATCACTACCTCGGACCGCGTCCGTTCAGTCCGAAACAGCTGGTCAACCTCGTCTAACCCGGTGTCGGCCGAGAGAACCCGTGCCGGGCGCACCAGCTCTCCCACGCTCATCGGCTTCGTTGGCTCTCCGCCCACCACGTCGATCGCCGTACCGTCCGGAGCGACGGCGATACGGCCGCGCTCACCTGTCGGCCAGTCCCGATGGGCTGCCGCCGCCGACTGGGCCTGGACGGCTTTCGCTCTCGGTGATGTCCCGCTGCTCGTCATGGTCAGCGCCTCCTCCTGGATTTGTGATCGGCTGGGCCGGCGCTCGCATCGCGAGCTCGTGACACCGAGGTGGCCCTACCGGTCGCGTGTCTCGTGGAGAAGACTCGCTGACGAGCGAGCATCGGACATCACACACTCATGCGATGTCTTTGCCAGGGCATGAGGGATTCGTGGCTCTGCGGCCCGACGCTGGCTCGTGAAACGACCGCCGTGATCTGACTCTTCGGCGGGCTGAGTGCTTTGTGGCTGAAATCGTCCGTGTGGGCGGAACTGCCGTCGAGGTTGATGTGTGGTGTGTGGCGATCGAGGCATGGGTGAGCGTTGACGCATACCGCCGCTGCTGCGGTGGTGGGGATCGGAGTGGCCCCATTTCCAACCTGGCGCTCACGCTCTTGACTCGCCGCTGGCCGGCACTCGCCGCTGTTTGCTAGATCATCTTTCGAGTACGGCATCAAGTTGGCGTGTCGAAGCCTGGTTGGAGGCGTGGGAGGTTGCGTCCGCTTTGTGTGGCGCAGCCAGGAGCGCGGCGATGGCTCCGAGGCCGGAGAGCACGGCGCACGCCCACATGGCGTGGATGAATCCGGTGGTGAAGGTGGACGTGGTGTCGTAACTGCCGCTGCGGGCGAAGACGGTCGCCGCTAGCGCGACGCCGAGGACGCCGCCGAGTTCGCGGATGCTGCCGTTGACTCCGGCGGCGACGCCCATACGCTCGGGCGGGACCGAGGAGACGACCTCGCTCGACACGGTCGGGAAGACGCAGGCAATTCCGATGCCGGACAACACGAGCGGGCCGCACAGGGCGAGGTACGGCGCGGAGGCGTGGACGACGAGCGCGAACCAGACCATGCCGGTCGTGTGCAGTGCCATTCCGACGACGAGGAAGAATCGGTTCCCGAGCTTGGCGGCCCACGAGCCGACGAGCGGTGCGACTATCAGCGCGGGCGCCGGCCAAGGGACGAAGCGCAGCGCCGCGACGATCGGGCTGACGTGTTGGGCGATCTGGAAGAACTGCGACATCAGGTAGACGGCGCCGGAAAGGCTGGCGTAGATGCAGATACTCACGCCGTTGGCGGCGCTGAACCTGCGATTTCGAAAGAGGCTCGTCGGCACTAACGGGAACGACGCAAGATGCTCGGCGGCGACGAAAACGATCACCAGCGCTGCCCCGACAGCCAGCGGCATCCAGACCGCGGGCTCGCTCCAGCCCTTGTCGGCCGACCGAACCAGGCCCCACGCCAGGCCGAGGGATCCGACCGAGGCCAGCACGAAACCGCGTAGGTCGAGCCGGTGACGCGGTCCGTGGGTCTCGGTGATCACGAGGCCTGCGGCGATCGAGAGGATCAGTGCAATGGGGACGTTGACCCAGAAGATGCCGCGCCAGCCGACGGTCTCCACCAGTCCGCCGCCGGCCAGCGGGCCAAGCACGCCGCCTGCGCCGAGCAGGGCGCCCCAGATGCCGATCGCCCTGCCGCGGGTCTCGGGCGGGTATGCCTCGCTGATGACCGTGAGTGTCAAGGGCATGATCGCGGCTGCGGCACCGCCCTGCACGGCGCGGGCGGCGATGAGGGCACCGAGGTCGGGAGCCAGCGCCGCCGCGGCCGAGGAGAGTCCGAAGAGGACCAACCCGATGACGAGTACCTTGCGACGCCCGAATCGGTCGCCCAGACCGGCGGCGGTGATCAGGAGGCAGGCGAACGCGAGGTAGTAAGCGTTCATCGTCCACTCCAGCTGTCCGACCGATCCGCCGAGGTGGGCGCGCATGGCGGGCAGTGCCGTGGTGACAACCATCGTGTCGAGGCTGGTCATGAACGCCGCGACCGACGCCAGCAAGAGGGTCCAGCCGGGGCGGTGACTCATCGGATGCATGTGAAGTCCTTCCGAAGAACTGCAACGAGTGGTTGCATAATGCCCGGAGGTCGGATTAACATGCAACCATTAGTTGCAGATCAACGGAGGTTCAGATGCAAGAGTTTGTGTTCCTCTACCGACTGCCGAAAGATCACATGAACAGCGGCGACGACGTCGCCGCCTGGAACACGTGGCTCGGCGGCCTGGGTGAGGACGTGCGCGACGTCGGCAGGCCCGTGACCAACGCCGCCACAGTCGGTACGGAAGCGCCACTACTGCGCCTGACCGGGTACAGCATCATCGCGGCCACGGACCTGCAGACGGCCGAGGAAATCGCCAGTCGTTGCCCGGCGCTGGCATCCGGTGGCGCTGTCGAGGTCGGCACGCTGATCGAGATGCCCGAGGGCCACGGACCGGAATCGGCGTGACGATGGCGCTCTCGGAGTCCGAGTACGGGTCGATCACCAAGCAGATCTCGCATCGCCGCTTCACCTGAAGTGGTCTACGAGGTGGTCAGCCGTCCCGAGCACATCGCGCAGTGGTGGACCGATGACGCCGACTTCGTGAGCGCGCCGGGCGGGACCGGCGTGCTGAGGTGGGACCAGCGGGCGGTGACCAAGCCGTTCCAGGTCGAGATCACGGTGGTCGAAGCGGTGCCGGGCGAGCTGTTCTCGTTCCGGTGGGTCTACCCCGAGCGCGAAGCCGCAACGCCGGAGAACTCGATGCTGGTCACCTTCGCCCTCACCCCGGATGGTGACGGCACGGTGCTGACAGTGACCGAGGACGGCATGCGCGAGAAGGGCTGGGAGGCCGCCGTGCTGGAGGAGTACTACACCAGCCACGACGAGGGCTGGACCCGCCACCTTGCCGACCTGGCGACGTACGCCGCGAAGCTGGCGACCCTGTGAGGGACATCGAGTGCGCGTCAATCGAGAAGCAGATCCGCATCAACGCCCCACCGCAGGTGGTCTACGAGATGGTGAGCAGTCCCGAGCACCCGCTTCTCCTTCCACTGGGTGGCGCCACCAGCGCCAGCCGTCCCCGAGGGCACCACGCCCATGAAGCACAACTCCGTGCTGATCACCTTCGATCTGAACCCCGACGGCACGGTCTGGTCCAGGCTCCTGGCCGACCTGCCGGCATACGTCGCCAGTCTTGCTGCTGAGGGGGCCCAGCGATGATCCGCGAGATCGACGACGAACTATGGACCGCGATCGGCGACCCCACACGACGCCGCGTCCTCGACCTACTAGCCACCGACGGACCCGGCACCGCCAGCAGCCTCAGCCGCAGGCTACCCGTCACCCGGCAAGCCGTCGCCAAACACCTGGCCGTCCTGGAGCGCACCGGCCTCGTCAACGCGGAGCCGGCAGGCAGGGAGGTGAGGTACGGCGTGGACCCCGATCAATTGGCACGCGCGGTCGCACAACTCGCCGAAGTCGGCCAGGCATGGGACGGCCGGCTCCGACGGATCAAGGCGATCGCCGAAGCCATCGAGAAAACGAAGAAGTCCCAGTAAACCGGCTCGACACGAGCCACCAACCGACGAAACGACCGTCAAGCCTCGACCCAGGTCTGCCCAGAGGTGAGTGGCCAGCGTGCATGTCCGCGCCGTCGCACTACGAGGCGCTCACGGACCCGGACGCCCAAGCGCTCGACGACAGTCAGCGCGCTCACGCGGCCAGTACCGCCGACGGCCGGGGCGCATCGACGGACGGCGAGGCCACGCCGTAGCGGACGGCGAGAACCGTCGACGGCCTCGCTGCACAAGCGCTCGACCGTCAGGCCATTAGCGGGCCATACGCCGGTCGCGATCAGCGCCACGCTAGGGCACACCAGCCGCCTGTTCACCATGTCAGCGTGGTCGACGTCCTCAACTTCGATGCTTCCCAAATCCGTCCCGAGCCGTACCCGCGCGCCTTGGGGTCGTCGACCGAGACGGTTCAGAGACCGGTACGGGTGAACGTCACGTGCGTGACTCCGCTGGGCGAGGAGGTGGCCTCGACTTGGTAGTCCTTCTCGAGGCCCTCGAGTCCGTCCCAGAGGCGTACGCCTCGGCCGAGCAGGATCGGGACCACCACGATGTGCATGTGGTCGATGAGCCCGGCAGCAAGGAAGTCGCGGATCATGGTGGGACCGCCGCCGATGCGTACGTCCTGGCCGCCTGCAGCGTCGCGGGCCGTCTCGAGCGCCTCCGCGGGCGGGGCGTCGAGAAAGTGAAAGGTCGTGCCGCCCTCCATCTCGATCGACGGGCGCGGGTGGTGGGTGAGGACGAAGACCGGTGTGTGGAACGGCGGGTTGGAACCCCACGCGCCCTTCCACTGCGGATCCTCGTGCCATCCGGGGTAGCCGAACTTCCCGGCACCCATGATCTCGGCGCCGATCCCAGGAGCGAACTGCCGCAGGAAGGCGTTGTCGATGCCGCCGGTGCCGCCGGGCTGGCCGAGCATCTCGCTCCACCACCGGGTGCCGAACATCCATTCATGCAGCCTGTCGCCGGCGTGGCCGAACGGTTCGTCGTGGCTCTGACCTTCGCCGGTGGCGAAACCGTCGAGCGAGATGGAGATGTGTTGGACGCGGGTAAGTGACATCCTTCCACTCCTTCTGTTGGTCGAGCTTGGTCGGATCAGCTCGGTGATGAAGCCGTGGTGGCTGCCCCAGTGGCATGATGTCCAATGCCACGTTTGGCCCGAACTCATAGATGAACTTAATCGTTGCTGAACCTGACCCGCCTCAAGGCTGGATGGGGTTCCTCCAGCGAGTGGGCCGCGGGATCCGGCTCACCCCCGAGGGGGCGCTGTTGGCGGGGCGAAGCATCTTTATCACTCGCCAGCGCCGACCGGCACCGCACCGTGAACCGCACCGGATTGATAGCGGGTCGAGCGACTGTGGCGCGAACTGTCTCCCCGCACCCGCCCAGTCTGCAACGCCTTGGTGTCCACAATCACTTCGTCACGCAAGTCCGTGTCCGCCCCTTGCCCTTCAGCTAGGGATCGGGCGTTTGGTGCATTCATGATTATCATCACTATAACGTTTCCATTGTCGGTGTGGATCAGACCCGAAGTGTTTGCCTCCACGGACGACGCGGGTAGGTCGGGAGGCATGATTCCCGACACCATTACGACGACAGAGGCGGCCAAGTTCCTGAAGGTCACACCCGCACGGTTCCGCTCGATAGCCGCTGCCGCCGGCCTCCGACCTGTCGCGCAGCGGTCCGGCCGAGCCGGGCAGAACCGGTGGGATGCCGCCGCTGTCGCAATCATCCACCGGGGTCGCCCGGGGCAGGGCGCACGAACCGATCTCTCGAAGGCCTGACATAGACCTTGTGTTCGCGTCGCGCGGTGACCCCCGCAACGCGGCCCTTCCGGGTCTACCCACTGGCCGACGCCCTCGCGTCAATCGGCGCGCGCCGCCCGACACCCCGCGTCGCGTCCCGCGCGACGTGATCGGATGCGCGCAGTGCCTCGGCTCATTCACGCACGAGTACACCGAGCGCTGACACGTCGCGCTCGCCCGGATGCCCTGGTGGCTCGGCGGGGCATCGACTCTCTCGGGCGCGTCCGCTCCCGCCTATGTCACGGACCGGTTCGCCGCAGTCGGTACAGCTGGCAACACGGAAGGACGACGCTCCGGACACCGCGCACGGATCTCCGGAGCGTCGCCGGCGCCCCCCGGGCCGGCTATCCCTCTACCCACCAGTGCGATGGTCAAACCGCCGGACGCGATGTCGGACACAGGGCGCCCATGACAGCGCACCTGCCGGGCACAGCTCCGCCCAGATCGGACGGTCGGGTCGGGCGACTCGCCTGAGTCGGCCCGCCCGCAGCCCGGCGTCAATCGTGGCCGAGCGCTCTTGCGGGCGTCCGTCGCAATTCGTTAGCCACCGTGGCGAGGGCGGTGTTAGCTGCTGGGATGCACGTCGAGTGGTTCGAGCCGGAGCAAGATCTGGCGCGTCTGCGCGCATGTCATGTGGTGATGGAGGCGGCCCGGCCGATTGATCATCCCAACCTGCCGCCCCAGTCATTCGAGAGCTTCGCCGGCTGGTGGGCGCATGGTGGCGTGCCCCAGCAAAGCTGGCTTGCGCGCGATGAGCACGGCGAACCGGTGGGCTGCTGCCTGCTGACGTTCCCGGCGCAGGAGAACACCACGATGGCCGGGTGCTGCCTGGTCGTGGTGCCGGCGCGGCGGGGTATGGGCCTGGGTGGTGAGTTGCTTGAGCACTGCGCGGCCGAGGTGCGTCGACACGGGCGGTCGCGTCTGACCAGTACCGATGCGACCAGGACGAAAGTGCGTGACGGCTCATCCGGGGCCGTGTTCGCCAAGGCCGTCGGCGCCGGTCTCGGTCAGGTCGAGGTGATCAGCACTCAGTATGTGGACGCGGAGCTGCTGGCTCGGCTTGGCGCGATGCGTGCCGAACTTATGGCGAGTGCGGGGGAGTACGACCTGGTGTCCTGGCTCGGGCGCACCGCGGACGATCACCTTGCCCAGGTCGTACGGGTGAACGCCGCGATGTCGGATGCGCCACGCGATGCGGGGGTGGAGCCACACACCCGTGATGCCGCGACCATCAGGCGGTCCGAGGACATCGCGCTGGCACAGGGCGTATCCCTTTACTCGGTCGCCGCTCGGCACCGCGGTACGGGTGGGTTTGCCGCGCTCACCCAGATGACGACGGACCCTAAGACGCCTGAGTGGGCGCTGCAACAGATGACCGGTGTCCTGCCCGGACACCGGGGGCGCCGGCTCGGCACACTCGTCAAGATCGTGATGCTGGAGCTGTTGACGGAGCACGAGCCCGCGGTCCGGCGCGTCCTCACCGGCAATGTCGCGTCCAACGCGCACATGAGATCGATCAACGATCAGCTCGGCTATCAGCCCAGCGACACCTACCGGTCCTGGGACCTCGACGTCGGGGCGGCCCGCCGTCAATTGCTATGACGCAGGTCCGGCGGCTCACCGTTGGATGTGGTTCGTAAGCGACCGTCGTCTGGAGCACATACCTAGGCACGACGGTTTCCGCGTCTCGGTCGACCGAGCACGCGGTTGGCGCGCGGCCCCAGTGCCTGTCGCTGCTCGTTGTTCTGGTGGATTGGGTGCCTCACCAGGCCGGTCCCAGATCGGCGGACAGCCAGTGTTCCGGCCGCATGTAGACAGTGATGTGTTCGCCGAGGTGCGTGCGTTCGTACTCCAGGAAGTCGGCGACCTTGTCCGGCGGTAGGTACCGCGCCGCCATCTCCCGCGAACGCTCGGTGCCGCCCGGGGCGGTCCTGATCACCGGCCCGTCCACCGACACGTACCGGATCGTTGGTTCGGTCCGTTGCACCATCAGGCTGAACCGGCCGGCGGCGTCGATCGCACGGGTCTTGCGCGAGCCGGGCTCCGTCAGCACCCACAGTTGACCGCCCGGGCTGTACTGGTACCAGATCGGGACGGTCAGCGGCGCGCGATCCGGCCGCTCGACCACCGACAACGCACCGATGTGGGGTTCTGCCAGGAACTGTTCGCGTTCTTCTACCGACAGCGCCATGGGCCCGAATGCTAGCCAACAGGTGCGTCAAAACCATTCCGTTACTGGGTCGGTATCGAGGCCGTCGTCGACACCATGTCCGCTCAGCACAGGCCAATGGCCCGGCAGTGACGGACAGGACTCCCGGCGATCGCTTGTGCGTCCGGTCAGCTTGCGGCGCAGGTCCATTTCAGAAGCGCCAGCGCACAGCAGCGCCGCGTACACGTTGGGAAAGTGCTGTCGCAGCAGTCGCCGACCGCCCGGGATGAACGCGTGCGGCTGCAACAAGTGTGGGACGCCCGGAGGCGGCCGAGCGTCGCGTCGTCGGATCGGCCCACGAGAATCTCGTCGCGGTCCACCATCGTTGCCGCGCGGCCAGGTAGCTTGCGCGAAACACCCGAGCCCGGCCGTGCCGAATCGACAGCAATTGCTGCCCCTGACGTGCGCTGCCTCGTGTTTGGGCAGGGTCGTTGCAGCCGCCTTGATCGGCGCGAACAGCAGATACCCACCGAGAGCCACGTATCCTTCGTTCGGCCCACACCGGGTCGGATAAACGGTCAGAACCGCGGTGTTCGTGTTACCTGCCGGTGCCGGTGTCCCATCGCGGTTGGGGCCGCGGTTGCATGTCGTACGCCATCGGTGCACCGTGACGAAGGGATTCGAGCCGGGTGTAGCGATCGATGTTGTGACTGCCGGCGGCTGGATCGGGTTGAGTCCATGCCGATTCTTCGGCACGTGGCGACGTGTGCAGCCTCATCGTCATCAATGCGGCACTGCACCTGTGGCCGCCAGCCGCGGTGCATCTACCCAGGATGGGTCGTTGGCGGTGCTTCGATGCCGTCGCGTCGTGAATGCGAGGGGCCTTCGTATGATCGCGATCATCCGTAGCCAGGGGCTACGGCAACGGTTGTTGGGTGATACGTCGAAGGTTCTCCAGATTCTAGGCGTTGCCGCCGCGTACTATGTCTCCGCTCGGTTTGGTCTTGTGCTGCAGGTAATCGGGGGACAGGTCACGCCTTTGTGGCCGCCGACAGGTCTTGCCCTGGTCTGTTTGCTGTTGCTGGGTGGACGGATCTGGCCGGGAATCACTCTCGGGGCGTTGCTGGTCAATGCGCCGATCGGGCCGTCGGTGTCGGCAGTCATTGCGATCGCGGCCGGTAATACGCTCGCTCCGCTGTGCGCGTACTGGATGCTGCGACGGGTGGCTTTCCGCACTGAAATGAACCGGGTACGTGACGTGCTGTTGCTCGTGACACTCGGGGCGTTGGCGGGGATGTTAATCAGTGCGACCGTCGGCAGCGTTGCGTTGCTTGCCGCCGATGCGATTCCACCGCGCACCTTTTGGTCGGTGTGGTCGGTGTGGTGGACGGGGGATGCGATGGGCGTCCTCGTCGTTGCGCCGTTGCTGCTCTTTCTGCGCCGGGCCCGGTGGCCTCGGGGCGTCCCGCTGGGCTGGTGGGTCGAGGCGGTGGGCATGCTGCTTAGTGCCGCGATCGTGACGGCGGCCGTGACACGGGCTCCGGCAGCCCTGCTGTTTCTGCCGTTCCCGGTCTTGATTTGGGCAGCACTCCGCTTCCAAATGGGCGGCGTCACGCTCTGTGTCCTGATCGTGTCCGGGCTGATGATTCACGCGGCTACCCTCGGGTCCGGCCCATTCGCCGGTCATGACCTGTTCACTAAAATGATCATCTTGCAAGCGTTCAACGGGACTGCTGCGCTGACAGGACTGCTGCTTGCTGTGATCACCACAGAACGGTCCACAGCGTTCCAGGGTCTGGAACGGGCTCACCGGAAACTGTCTGACGCGGTAACCGCGCAGGAGGCGCTGCAGCACCAACTGGTTCACCGAGCCATGCACGACCCGTTGACCGAACTACCCAACCGGATCGTGCTCGCCGAGCGCCTGGAACGGGCGTTGGGCCGTGCTGGCGGCGACAGCCGTGCCGTGCTGCTTATCGACCTCGACGGGTTCAAGGACATCAACGACACCTTCGGCCACCCCGTCGGCGACGACATCCTCGTCAACGTCGCCCGCCGGCTGGTCACCGCCGCACCGGTCGACGCGCTGGTGGCCCGCCTTGGCGGCGACGAGTTCGCCATCCTGGTCGAGGCCGTAGCTGACCAACCGCAGGCCTTGGCCCAGTCCGAACGGATCATCAACGCGATCGGGTCACCGTTTGTCATCGACGGACAGCAGATGTTCTTGTCGACCAGCATCGGGTTGGTAACCATCGAGCCGGGCCAGTGCCCGATGAGCCCGACCGAAGCCCTGCGCGACGCCGACTTCGCCCTGTACGCGGCCAAACAGGGCGGAAAGAACCGGGTGGTGCCCTTCGATCCGCGGTTGCGCGACGATCGATTGGATCGGCTGCGTCTTGGTACCGGGCTACGCCGCGCGCTCGACCACGACGACCTGTTCACCCACTACCAGCCGATCATCGACCTGGCCACCGGAGGCATGGTCGGTGTGGAGGCGCTGGCCCGCTGGCGGCTGCCCGACGGACAAATGATCCCGCCCTCAGATTTCATCCCGGTGGCAGAGGAGGCGGGCCTGATCAACGGCATCGGCGCGCGCGTGCTGCGCCAGGCCTGCCGCGATGCGCGCCGCTGGCAGGACGCGCACGGGATGTTCGTTTCCGTCAACGCTTCCGGCCGCCAGCTTGACGATCCGGGCTTTGCCGACATGGTAATCGCCACACTGGCCGACGGCGGCCTGCGGCCGGCGAACCTCGTGCTGGAGCTAACCGAAAGCAGCCTGATCGATACCCGACCCGACCAGCTGGGCTGGACCCAGCTCAAGCGGCTTCGCACGCACGGCGTCCGCATCGCCATCGACGACTTCGGCACCGGCTATTCCTCGCTGTCATACCTGTCCAACCTGCCGATCGACATCGTCAAGTTGGACCAATCGTTTACCCAAAATCGCAATGACGGTGCGGCCCAGTCGGGCTGGTCATTTATCGGCGCGATTCTCGAAGCCATCGCGAGCCTCGACCGCACGGTCATCGCTGAGGGCGTCGAGACGCCGGAGCAGGCAACTGCCCTCAGGGATCTCAAGTGTTCCTTCGCGCAGGGCTACCTGTACTCACGTCCGGTGCCCGCCACCGGTGTCGACCAGATGTTCAAGACCAGCCCTCCGTCCAGATCCGTTGCACAGACGGCCTGACGCTCCCGCGACCAACGACTAACCAACAACACGGCGAGCGGTCAGATTTCAGCCGTCGTTGACACCGGATGCCAACAATCGGCCCGCGTGGCTTGAGAGGGGCGTGGCATCGCCCCTGACGGGATGTACCGGCCGACCGATCCCTGATGCCCTCGGGCCTGATCCCGGCGGGTGATGAGGTCGCAGTGCATTCGGCAGCAGCGGGTAGGCGCGCTGCCACATGGTCTCGAACAGCGCAATGAGCGCTACCGGCCCTATACAGCCACCGGGAGTGCGCTGCTCTGGCGCGGAGGCGTCACGGCGCTCATTCGCCACGGCTCGTTAGTGTTGCCCTCGAGCGAGTCGTGCTGGCGTCGCGTTGCGGGTCAACGCCTTGACGTTGGTGTCCTCGCCGCCCGATGGCAGGATGCACGCCGTACACCCACCACGAACGACATCGAGGTCCTCATGACACGGACGCGAGTGCCTCCGGTGCTCGTCACCGGGGCGACCGGCCGGGTTGGGCGGGCCGTAGTCGACCGTCTGCTAGCAGCTGACGTGCCGGTGCGCGCCCTCACGCGTCGGGCCGAGGCGGCGGCGGCGCTGCCGGCGAACGTCGAGGTCGTCACCGGCGACCTCACCGTGCCCGAGTCGCTCGACGCAGCACTGCGAGGGGTCAGCACCGTTTTTCTCGTCTGGACCGCCCCGCCGGCGACTGTTCCGGCAGTTGTCGAGCGTCTGGCAACGTACGCGCGGCGTGTCGTCTTTCTCTCATCACCGCACCAAACTCCGCACCCTTTCTTCCAGCAACCGAATCCCATGGCGGTGCTCCACGCCGATATTGAGCGGCTCATCGCGGCCGCCAGGCTCGAGTCGACGATCATCCGGCCGGGGATGTTCGCGTCGAACGTCTTGTTCTGGTGGGCTCCCGCGATTCGCGCCGACGGTGCCGTGCGGTGGCCGTACGGCGCTGCCGAGACGGCACCCGTTGATGACCGCGACGTGGCAGCCGTCGCGGCGCGGACCCTGTATCAGCACGGACATGCTGGAGGCGACTACGTCCTCACAGGCCCCGAGTCGCTGAGTCAGGAAGAGCAGGTGCGCATCATCGGTGACGTCTTGGGGCGTCGGATCGCGTTCGAGGAGCTGTCGCCGGACGAGTTTCGACGCGAGACGGAGGGAAACTGGCCGCGCCCGGCCGTGGATATGCTGCTCGCCGCGTGGGGCGCCACGATGGGACGGCCGGCATTTGCTACTTCTACGGTGTTCGAGATCCTCGGATCGCCGCCGCGACCGTTTCGCCAGTGGGTCGCCGATCACGCCACCGCGTTTATGGACGGTCCAAGCCCACCGAGTTGACCTTCCTGAGCCGGATGGATCGGCGGTCGAATGAGATGCACCATCATGCATCTGGTCAGGATGACGCCACGCCGGCAGAGGCGCCGCCGTCGCTGCGTGGGTGACGTTTCGTGTGACGGACGTGTCGTGACGGTCGACGTCCGGATACCCGCCGCACGGTACATTCGCTCGATCTGGGCGAAAGATGGGTAGAGGGGAGCCGGGCCTGCGTGCGGCCGCGGACCGGACGTAGGGCTTTGGTGCGGCTTCGCTCGGCCGCCTACGAAGCTCGTATTCGGTTCGGCCGCCTAAGGACACCACGCACACGGAGACCCAGGACGGTGCGTAGCTATCGCGAGCAATTGTCAAGACCCATGGATGGCAGCCGCACCGACCCAGCGGTGATAGGCGTCTACGTCGACGTTGCTGCCGCACACGATGGTGACTACGTGTCGGCCGGCGAAGCGGTCGCGGTCTTCGAGGATCGCCGCGATGCCGAGCGCGGCCGACGGTTCGACGACGAGGCCAGCATGGTCGAGGAGCATCCGCATACCGGCGATGATCGACGCCTCCTGGACCAGGACGGCGTCGTCAGCGACCAGCAGGAGGTCGTCCAGGACGGCTGGGATGGGACGCCGGCCGGCGACGCCGTCAGCGATGGTATTGGTCGAGTCGGTGGTGACGACGCGCCGTTGGCGCCACGAGTGTGTCATCGCCGGCGCGCCCAGCGGTTGGATGCAGATCACCTCGACTTCGGGCGCGCAGGCCTTGACGACATGACCCACACCGGTGGCCAGCGCCCCACCGCCGAGAGCAATCAGGACCGCGTCGAATGACGGCACGGTGTCCACCAGTTCCAGGCCGATGGTCGCCGCACCCTCGCAGGTTTCGATGTCCAGGCTGTCTTCGACCAGCCGGATACCGTCGTACCGTGCGACGGCCGCCGCCCGCTCGCGAGCCATGTCGAAGTCGCCGTCCACCAGCTCCAACCTGGCGTCCAACGCGCGGATGCGATCAAGCTTGGCCGCAGGCGCAAAGCGGGATGCCACCACCGTGACGTCGAGCCCCCGACCGCGACCGGACCAAGCCAGGGCTTGGCCAAGGTTGCCCGCGCTGGCGCACACCGCGGCTCGCGAGCCATTGTCGGCGAGCAGGCTCGCGACTACCTCGGTGCCGCGGGCCTTGAAGCTGCGGACCGGGTTCGCCGTTTCGAGCTTGATGCTCACCGCGCACCCGAGGTCGGGCTCCAGCGCCTCGCAGCGGTACAGCGGAGTGTCGAGAAAAATCGGGTCGATTACCCGCCGAGCGGCCCGGATCCGAGCAGTGTCAAGGCGCGTGTCCTGCATGACACAGCAGCGTAGCGTCGCCGACGCTGTTCCATCTGGGTGAACGCCCGCCGACAGGGGCCGGACCGCACTACGCGGGCTCCGGCCCCTGTCGCCGGTGTCCCCATTCCAACCAACTCTCTGAATGGGCTAGCGACCGGCACGCCGCATGACCAAGCAGTCAGCGCGTCCCCGACCCCGACACGCCGGAAGCACAGTGGACAGTGAGTTCGGCAGTTTTTCCACTTCGCAAGAAAAGTCCGTCGGATTCTCTTGACGTGGTCGGCCGATGCGACATGCTTTCGTTTGGGGCGTGGTTACGCTCGCGCAACCGACAGAAACGGACTGCGTATGAATCCGACACACAACCGAAACGGCGGCATGGATCGGCTCACGATGCGCCGGGGCCGTCCCGCGGTTCTCGCCGTCGCCGCCGTGCTGGCCGCCGTGGGCATCTTCGCCGTGGTCTCGGCCGGTCCCGCACAAGCGGATCCGATTCCGCCGGCGGTGCACCTGGCGGGGGAACCCGACCTCGGCCCGAACGTGTACGTGTTCACACCCGAGATGCCGCAGAGCCAGATCCAGGCCACGGTCAACGCGATCGCGACGCAGCAGGTGCCCAACCAGTTCGGCACGGAGCGCTACGCGCTGCTGTTCGAGCCGGGCACGTACGGCACGGCCACCGACCCGCTGATCTTCCAGGTGGGCTACTACACCGAGGTCGCCGGCCTCGGCAACTCACCCGGTGACGTCACCATCAACGGCTCCGTCGACGTCTACAACCAGTGCTTCACTAACGACGACGGCAGCCCCAACTGCATTGCGCTGGACAACTTCTGGCGGTCGATGTCGAACCTGACCATCAACGTCGCCGGCGGCTCCGGCTGCCAGACGAACACGGAGTTCTGGGCGGTCTCGCAGGCCGCGCCGATGCGCCGGGTCGTGGTCAACGGCCTCACGTCGCTGATGGACTACTGCACGGCCGGCCCGCAGTTCGCCAGCGGCGGCTTCATCGCCGACTCGGCGTTCACCGGCAGCACCGTCATCAACGGCTCACAGCAGCAATTCATCGTCCGCAATACCAACCTCGACGGCTGGTCCAACGGCGTGTGGAACCAGGTGTTCCTGGGATCGCCGGGCGCACCGGCGCAGAGCTTCTCGGCCACCTCGGGTCTCGCCGGCGGCACCCCGCCGTACACCACGCTCGACCGCACGCCCGCGTCGGCGGAGAAGCCGTTCCTGCAGATAGATTCGACCGGACACTACAGCGTGTTCGTGCCCGCCTTACGGCACGACACGGCCGGGCCGTCGTGGGAGAGCGGCAGCACGGCCGGAACGTCCGTGCCGATCAGCAAGTTCTTCATCGCCTCGCCGAGCACCTCGATCGGTGCGATCGACGCCGCGCTCGCCGCGGGCAAGAACCTGCTGCTCACGCCCGGCGTGTACAACCTGACGGCGCCGATCTTGGTGACCCGTCCGGACACGATCGTGCTCGGCCTGGGCATCCCGACGCTGGTCCCGCAGCACGGCACCGCCGCGCTGCGGACGCTGGACGTGCCGGGCGTGAAGCTCTCTGGCTTCACCGTCGACGCCGGGCCGAAGAACTCCCCGGTCCTGCTACAGCTCGGCACTGGGCTGGGCAACGTCATCGGCGGCCGGGCCGACGACCCGACGCTCGTGCAGGACGTGTTCTTCCGTATCGGCGGCGCCACGCCCGGCAAGGCGACCACCAGTCTCGTCGTCGACAGTTCGGAGGTCATCCTGGACGACATCTGGGCCTGGCGGGCCGACCACGGCGCGGGCGTGTCGTGGACCGGTAACACGGCCGATACCGGCGTGATCGTCAACGGCAACAACGTGCTCGCTTACGGCCTGTTCGTGGAGCACTACCAGAAGAACGAGGTCATCTGGAACGGCGACAACGGCCAGGTCGTGTTCTTCCAGAACGAGATGCCCTACGACCCGCCGAGCCAGGCCGCCTGGATGGCGACGCCGACGACCAAGGGATACCCGGCGTTCGTGGTCGGGTCGAAGGTCAAGACCTTCAGCGGGTACGGCATGGGCAGCTACTGCTTCTTCAACCAGGGCGTGCCGATCGAATCGGCGACCGCGTTCCTGGTGCCGGACACCGCCGGCGTGCAGCTGCACGACGTGTTTACCCGGTTCCTGAACGCGGACGGCGGCATCGACCACGTCGTCAACGACACGGGCGCACCGGTCACGGCCGACAGCCCCGGTCCGAGCGACATCGTCACCTACCCGGCGAGCTGATCGCCGGCCGGTGAGCCACGGCCCCGCCCGCCATGCGGACGGGGCCGTGTCCGTGCCCACGGTGGTCTCGGGCACGGCGCGGTCCCGACCGAGCGCTCGGTGCAGAGGTCCGGCGTGAACTGGTCGGCGACCAATCTGGTCGACGACGCGTAGCCAGCCCCGATAGCGGACCGGCTCGCCCGCCGGCGACCACCACGATCGAGGCCTCAATCCGATCGCCCCGCCGGACCGTCCTATGTGACGCCGAGCGGATTCCAGGAGCGCCACGGCGCTACGCCAAGACCCGGGTGGCACGGGCGGGCAACACCGACGCGTCGTGCGGGATGGCTCAAATTGCACCGACCGGGTGACCTCTGGCTCTCACGGCTCCGGCGATATTTGGCCGGGACGAGGACGCCAGCCATCGCGCCCGGCGCCCTGGACTCCGGTTGCGGATACTCCGTCGAAATGGCCCGGAGCAGCCACGGCTTGGCATTGACACATGGGGATATGCGCGCGTATCTATCAGATAGGAAATCTAACTATCTTTTGCGGCCGCGTGGAAGGAGCCCTGCATGCCAGCCTTGCTACGTTTCCATGTCTTACGGACCGCGGTAGTTGCGGCGGTCCTCGCCGCGTTCGTCGTCACCCCGAGCGCCCCCGCACGGGCGGTGGCCAGTTCTGCATTCGTACGGGTCAATCAACTCGGCTACGCCAGCGCGACGAAACGGGCGTACCTGATGGCTTCGGGGCTTGAGACCGGTGCAACATTCGCCGTCAAGAACTCCGGCGGTACGACCGTCTACACCGCCGCGATCGGCGCGAACCTCGGATCGTGGAGTTCGGGCTACCCGGATGTTTACGCGCTCGACTTCGACACCGTCGCGACGGCCGGCAGCTACACCATCACGGTCACCGGGCCGATCGCCGCGACGTCACCTACGTTCCGGGTCGACAGCGGCCAGAACGTCTACTCGGCCGCGATGACCAACGCCGTCTCGTTCTACCAGAACGAACGCGATGGCGCGAACTACATCCCTTCTGCCCTGCGGACTGCGCCCGGACACCTCAACGACGCCACCGCGATGACGTACGCAACGCCACATGCGAAGTCCTCGGGCAGTTTCGCCGGCGACCTGACGCCGCTCGGCATCACGATGGACGCCTCGGGGGGATGGTGGGACGCTGGCGACTACCTCAAGTTCGTGCAAACCGAGAGCTTCACCGTCGATCTCATGCTCGCCGGCGTGCGCGACTTCCCCACCCAGATGGGCGCGGCGTTCAACGCCGAAGCCAAGTTCGGGACTAGTTGGCTCCAGAACATGTGGAACGACAACACCCGGACGCTCTACTACCAGGTCGGCATCGGCGAAGGCAACGCCAAGATCGTCGGGGATCACGACATCTGGCGACTCCCTCAGGCCGACGACACCTTCGGCGGCACCGCAGCTCCCGACAGGTACATCCGCAATCGGCCGGTGTTCCCGGCCAACAGCCCCGGCGGACTGATCAGCCCGAACCTCGCCGGGCGTGAAGCGGCCGCTCTGGCGCTGTGCTACCAGGTCTACCGCACCAGCGACCCGGCGTACGCCAGCAAATGCCTCCTGTCCGCCGAGCACGTGTTCGATCTGGCCAACACAAACCCGACCGCACCACTGCTGACCGTGATCCCGTTCAGTTTCTATCCCGAGACCGAGTGGCGCGACGACCTTGAACTCGGCGCCACGGAGCTGAACCTCGCGCTGGCGGCCGGAACACCACCCGCGGGTCTGCCGCATACCGATCCCTCGTTCTACCTGCAGAGCGCCTCGACCTGGGCCAACGCCTACATCGCCGGCCCGAACGACGCGAGCGACACTCTCAACCTCTATGACGTCAGCGGCTTGGCCCACTACGAGCTCGCGAACGCCATCGCCCGCGCCGGCAGCCCGCCCGGGCTGGCCACCACCGTCGCCGCCCTCACGGCAGACCTGAAGAAGCAGCTCGACAACGCGGTCGCCCAATCCGCGACCGACCCGTTCGGATTCGGGTTCCCTTGGGCCACGTACGACACGACCGTGCATGGCGCCGGACTCACGGTGATGGCTCGGGAGTACGACCACCTCACCGCCACGACCACATATGCCGCTGACGCCGACCGATGGCTGGCCAACATCCTGGGCGCCAACGCGTGGGGCCTGTCGCTGATCGTCGGCGACGGCACCACCTTCCCGCACTGCATGCAACATCAGGTCGCCAACCTCGTCGGATCGCTCGACGGAACCGCACCGGTACTCGCCGGAGCGGCGGTAGAAGGCCCCAACGCCGCGGCCACCCGCGGGCTCGTGTCCGGCATGCGTACGTGCCCCGCCAACGGTGTCGACGTGTATTCGCCGTTCAACAACGCGGCCGAATTCAAAGACGACGTGCAGTCCTACTCAAACACCGAACCCGCGGTCGACCTGACCATTACGTCGCCGCTGGCGTTCGCCTGGCAAATGAGCGGAGCCTGACATGACCTTCCGACCCCGACACGCCCTCGCCCTGCTCGCCGCCCTGATCTTCGGCACTGGCGGTGCCATGCTCGCCGCCGCGCCGGCGTACGCCGTCGGGACGCCGATGCCGGCGCATGTGTACGCGCCGTACTTCGAAACGTGGACCACGGACAGCATCACCACCACCGCGCAGCAGTCGGGCGCCCGTTACTTCACGCTCGCCTTCGTTGAAGTGCCGACGAAAGGCTCCTGCACCCCGGTATGGAACGGTGACGCAGCCCAGACCATGGCAGCCGGCCGCTACCTGTCGGACATCGCCAGCCTTCGCGCCCTCGGTGGGGACGTGATCCCGTCGTTCGGTGGATTCAGCGCCGACAATGGAGGCACCGAGCTCGCCGACTCCTGTACCGACATCAACCAGATCGCCGCCGCCTACGAATCGGTGATCACCACCTACAACGTGACCCGCCTCGACATGGATGTCGAAGTGAAATCATTGTCCAACGCCGCCGGCATCGACCGGCGAAACAAGGCGATCAAGATTGTGGAGGACTGGGCGGCCACGCAGAGCCGGCCGCTGCAGATCTCCTACACGCTGCCTGTCGAACCGGCCGGACTCGAGTCCAACGGCCTCGCCGTTCTACAGAACGCGGTCGCGAACAACGCGCGCGTCGACGTCGTCAACATCATGACCTTCGACTACTACGACCACGTCACCACGCAGATGGGCGCCGCCGCGATCAGCGCCGCGCAGGGCCTCCATGCCCAGCTCGCCGCTCTGTACCCGGCCAAGACATCGGCCCAGCTGTGGGCGATGGAAGGGAACACGATCCTGCCCGGCATCGACGACTTCCCCAAGAAGACCGAGGTCACCTTCGTCGCCGACGCTCAGCAGTTGCTCACGTTCGCCCAGGCCAACGGCATCGGCACCTTGTCGATCTGGGCAATCCAACGCGACAACGGTGGCTGCCCCGGCGGCCGCGACAAGAACGATTGCTCCGGCATCGTCCAGAACACCTGGGACTTCACGCATCTGCTCTCGCCCTACACCGGCTGACCTAGCGAACGGATTGGGTGGGTTCGGCCGGACTGTCGTCTGAATAACCGCAACCGTCCTGATGGCGCGTGTGTGGTTTACGCATCGCGTAGCACCAACAGGGCGCCACCGGCGAGCAACGCGCCGGCGGCCCATGCGCCCAGGACGCCAAGCCCGGCCCACGGACCTATCGCCAGGTTGTGCAGCCCGATCGTGTCCTGTATGGCAAGGCCGGCGTTGCTCGGCGCGATCTGCTCGATGTGTCGTCGCCATTGTGTATCGGTGATGACGCTGAGCAGGATCGGGACGAGGTAGAGCAGGCCGAGGATGACACCGATCGCCGCCGCCGAGTCGCGTACCAGGGTGGCGATGCCGAGACTGAGCAGCGCGATCAGCGCGAGGTAGAGGATGGAGCCGCCGGCGGCACGCAGTGTCGTGCCATCGGCAACGGACAGCCGCGAGTATCCGTGGGCGACGGTGAACCCGTTGCCGGGCAGGATGAGCCGCCCTGCTAGCACGCTGCCCAACACTCCCGCCGCCCCCGCGACGAGTACTCCGCTGGTCAGGATCGTGGCTTTCGCCGCGAGTACGGCAGTCCGACGGGGCATCGCCGTGAGCGTCGTGCGGATCATGCCGGTGCTGTACTCAGTTCCGACGGTCAGTACGGCCAGGACGGCGATGACCGCTTGGCCGAGTTGGACGCCGGTGAGGCTGAGTTTGGTGGCGTCCACGGTGCAGCCGGCAGCGGGGCACGTGGTTGCCGCGACCGCGAGCCAACTCAGTCCGGTGGTGAGCGTGGCGGCGGCTAGTAGCAGCCACGCCGGTCCGGCGACCGTACGCAGCTTTGTCCACTCCGCGTGCAGCGCGCCGGTGATGGCCCCGCCGCGTCGTAGTCCGGTGACGGCGTGCCGGTGCGACCAGGCGTCACGGCCGGTGAGCGCGGTCACGCGTCCCTCCGGCGCAGTAGGTAGCTGGCGACGCCCAACGCGACCGCGGCCCAGGCGCACAGCACCGCGAACCCAGCCCACGGTGCGAGCGGGTAGAAGCCGTTCAGCGGCGTATACGCCTGATCGACCTGAGGGTAGGCGGGGATGCTCTGTTGGATCGCGAACGCGGCGGCGGGGAAGATCCGCAACAGCCACTCTGACGGTCCGGCGGACAGCACGCCGGCGGTGCCGAGGATGTACGGCAGCACCACCAGGACGATGGCGGCGGCAACCGCGCCGGCGCTACGCCGCAGGATCGTCCCGACCGCGAGCGCGAGCACGGCGGCGATCGCGAGCAGCGCGGCGGTACCGGCGACGATGCGGACTTCGGTGAGCCCGGTGATCGGCGGGATGAAGTTGCCGTTTGCACGCAGCAAGTGCTCGCTTAACGGGATCGTGATCACCGCGCCGATCAGCCCGGTCACGAACGTGACGGCGCCGATGACGATGGCCTTGGCCGCGAGGACCCGGCTGCGGCGCGGGCTGGCCGTCATGCTGGTGCGGATGAGGCCCCGGCGGTATTCGGTCGAGATGAACAGCACACCGAGCACGACCATCACGGTCAGTGTCGCGAATGCGCCGACGAGCGTGTGCTCGATGCCGCCTCCGGCGCCGTCGCCCTGGCCGGGTGCGATGTCGCCAGATCCGACGACCGTGTACGTGCCGCCGGACGCCTGGAAGCTCTCGGCAGGCCCGTCATCGCCGATCCGAGTACCGGCCCAGGCACTGCTGGTGGACCCGCCCAGCAGGTCGATGCTGTCGAAGGTGGCCGACGCGACGGTGGGGCTTCCGATGCCGCTGCCGCCGCCGAAGTTTTGGGTGGACGTGCTCTGCCCCGGTGAGGTGGCGAACATGCCGGCCGGTACTGATGTCGGCAGCGCGTTCAGGCGTGCTGTGCCGACCTTGGTCCAGATGGTGCCGTCGCTGGAGGCGTATCCGGTGATCGTGTCGCCGGTACGGGTCAGCCGCAGCCACTGCGGCGATGCCGTGGAAGCTGTCCACGCGGGTCCGGCGATGTCGCCGGTGTAGTCGTACTGCATCCGGACGCCGTGCTCGCCGGTCACCATGATTGCGGCGTACGCCGACCCCTGCGATGTGTTCTCCTTGATGATGAGCCCGGCCTTCGTCCATGGCTGCACGGCGCCGGCGGTCAGTGCCGGCGCTTCCGCGCCGGGACCGGCGGGGCCGGCCGGGCCGGACACAACGCCGCCGGTTAGTGAAGTTACGCGGGCGGTGATGCTCCCGTCGCCGTCCAACGGCTGATGGACGAAGTAGAAGCTGTCGGTGACTGCCTCGCCACCCGGCCCGATCGGGACATAGGGGTGCCCGACGATGCCGTTCGGATTGTCCGGCGTCGAGTCGTACGAACTGTGGCTGTTGACACCGGTCAGAATCCCGACCAGGACCATTAGCAGCGCCGCGACGGCCGTAGGCGATGAGCCAGCCGCGTACGCTGCGGAACTTGGTCCACTCGGCCCGTAGCAGCTGCGCGAAGCCGTCCCGTCCGGCCGGCTGCGCCGACTGGTACGGCGTGATCTTGTCGATCATCGTGTCGGTCATCGTGCCGCCTCCTCGGTCACGGCGGCACGGAACTCGACCGCGTCACGGGTCAGTTCCATGTACGCGGCTTCGAGCGTGGCCCGGTGGGCCGAAATCTCGGAGAACGGCACCGTCGCCTCGCCGAGCACGGCAATGACCTGTTCGGACGCGAGCCCGGTAATGGTGATCGTGTCGCGGTCGGAGACGGTCACTGTGGCGCCGGCGCGGGCAAGCGCGGTCATCGCCTCCGTCCGCGCCGTGGTCCGCAGCGTCACCCGGTCCCCGGACGCGGTCGCGATCAGGTCGGCGACGCTGGTGTCCGCGACCACCTTCCCGCGACCCACGACCACCAAATGCCCGGCGGTGTCCTGCAGTTCGCTCATCAGATGGCTGGACACCAGCACCGCCCGACCCTCGGCCGCGAGCGCCTGCAGGAACCCGCGCATCCAGACGATGCCCTCGGGGTCGAGGCCGTTGAACGGTTCGTCGAGCATCAGTACCGGCGGGTCGCCGAGCATCGCTCCGGCGATGCCGAGCCGCTGCCGCATGCCGAGCGAGTATCCGCCTGCCTTGCGGCGGGCCGCGGACCCCATGCCAGTCTGGGTGAGCACCTCGTCGACCCGCCGGGCGGACATGCCCTGGGAGTGGGCCTGCCACAGCAGGTGGTTGCGGCCGCTCCGAGCCGGGTGCAACGCCGCGGCATCCAGCAGCGCGCCGACGTGGTGCAGCGGGTGGCGTAGCCTTCGGTACGGCTGCCCGCTGATCCGCGCGGTGCCCTCGTCCTGGGCGTCCAGCCCGAGGATCACCCGCATCGTGGTCGACTTCCCAGCACCGTTGGGGCCGACAAAGCCGGTCACCTGTCCTGGCTCAACGGTGAAGGTCATCCCGTCCAGCGCAGTGGTCGTGCCGAACCGCTTGTGCAGCCCGGTGACATCGATAGTCGCTTCCATGCCGCCCACGCTAGGCACCCGCCGACGTCGGGTCGTCACGCCGCAGAGCCATCTTGCGCATCCCTCGCGTCCGGGATGCACACCCAGCATCCCTCACGCGAGGGATCGATGGTGTCCCTGGCGTCAGGGATGCCATGCGCGTCCACCTGCGGCGAGAATGATTGCGTGTGGACGGCCAATGGCACCGGGCTCCCCTGGCAGCAAAGCTCCGCCATGGCCCGTTACGGCCCCATCATCGGAGTCGGCCTATTAGGACTCGGCGCGATCATCGAGACGCTCGTCCGCCATCCGGGCATCAGCGTACCCGGCCTGATTTTCCTGCTCTGCCTCGTCGGCTTGGCTACCACGCTGCCGCTGGCGCTGCCCGGCCCTACGGTCGCCGCGATGGCGGTGACCGTGGCCGGCGTGCTGTCCCTCACGATCTTCAACACCCTGACGCTGCCAGGTTGTGTCGCGCAGCTGATCGCCGCCTACCTGCTCGGCCGTCGTGGCCGACCGATCGTCGCGGCGGTTGCGGTCGTCCCGTACCTGCTGATCGTGCTGACCGCGGCCGGAAACAACGAGATACGCATCATCGGTGTGCTGCTGGCAGCCGGCGTTCCGGCGGTGGCACTGCTCGCCATCACTCGCCGAATGCGTCACGAGAACATCGAGAACCGTGCCGCCCAACAGGCCATGGCCGGCACGCTGCTGGAGCACACCGCGCGAGGCGAACGCGCCCGCATCGCCCGCGAGCTCCACGACGTCGTAGCCCATCACATCTCCATGGTCGCCGTGCAGGCTGAGACGGCCCGACTGACCACGCCGGGCATGCCTTCCATCGGGGCAGAGCGCCTGTCCGCGATCGGCGACACTGCTCGCGCCGCGCTGACCGAGATGCGTCGGCTGCTTGGCGTACTCCGCGAAGATGCCGAAGCCGATACCGCGGTTCGGCGCCCGCAGCCCGGTCTGGCACAACTCAACGAACTCCTCGATGAAGCGCGCGACGCCACCGGCGCCAGCACGCGATTGATCCTGCACGGGCCGCCGGTCACGCTCGATCCCGGCGTGGAACTCGCCGCGTTCCGCATCGTCCAGGAAGCCCTGACGAACAGCCGCCGGCACGCGCCGGGCGCCGCCGTCGACGTGGAACTCCACTACACGACCGGCACGCTCGGGCTGATCATCCGCGACAACGGACCCGGGCCAATGAACGGCGCACCGGTGCCCGGCCACGGACTGCTCGGCATGCGGGAACGCGTCGCCGCCGTCGGCGGTGTCCTGCATACCGGACCGGCCAGCACCGGCGGCTTCAAGGTCGAGGCTCGGCTGCCGATCCAAGCTGGGGACATACGATGAGCGATCCGCATACGACGATCCGGCTCATCATCGCCGACGACCACGACGTCGTACGCACCGGATTCGCCGGACTCCTCGCGACGCAGCCCGACTTCACCGTGGTCGGCACCGCGGCCGATGGCGCCGAGGCGATCCGGATCAGCCGCGAAGCCGCGCCCGACGTCATCCTGATGGACATCCGGATGCCCGGCATGGACGGAATCGAAGCCACCCGTCACCTGACGCGCCCCGGCGGAAAGGGGCCGCGCGTGCTCATCCTGACCACGTTCGACCTCGACGAGTACGTCTATGATGCGATCCGAGCCGGCGCCAGCGGGTTCCTGCTCAAGGACGTCACCGCGGAGCGGCTCTTCGATGCCGTCCGAGTCATCGCCGCCGGCGACGCGCTCTTGGCTCCCGCCATTACCCGACGGCTCATTAGCGAGTTCGCCACGATGCACCGGCAACCCGACACGCCACCAGCGGCCGCGATCGCGGCGCTGACCCCGCGCGAAACACAGGTCCTGCGTCTCGTCGCGGAGGGCTTATCCAACCCAGAGATCGCGGGACGGCTGACCATCACCGAGGAGACGGTCAAGACCCATGTCAGCCGGGTCCTGACGAAACTCGGGCTCCGCGACCGTACACAGGCCGTTGTCACCGCGTACGAATCCGGCCTCGTCGTTCCGCGCTCCTACGAACGCTAGCCGGATGTCGCCCGCGGAAACGTCGTGCTGTCGTGAGATCCCGATGGCGCGGGTGGTCCACCGGACCGCGCGACCAGCTCAAAGAGCTAGCCGACGTCCGCGGCCAGAACCGGAGGGCTACCACGTCCATTTCTGGAGCACGTTGCCGTTACACGTCGCGATAAGAATCGCCGCGTTGCTGGCCGACGACGCTGCGGCGAGACACAGCGTGGTCTTCCCGATCGGCCGAATCGTGCCGTCCGAACGGAACTGCCAGGTCTGCGCAATCGTGTTGTTGCACGTGTAGGTCCAGACCTTCTGACCTTGTACGAAATTTCGCGACGGCACGTCGGCGCAGTTACCGAGGACTCGCATCGTATTGTCGTTGGGCAGCCGGGTCAGCGCCTGCGCGTTGGTGTTGTTGCAGGTGTGCGCCTGCAGGTATGTGCGGATCGCCGTCGCAGCCGACGGCACGTCGATGCATCGGCCGGTGCTGTTCTTGACCGGGCTCATCAGCGGGTTCGGGCCCTTAGCGACCTGAACTATCTTCGCGACAGACGGGACGCCGGTGGCGTCGACGATGAAGAGCATGTAGTAACCAGGCGGTGCCACGCCGCCGTTCGGCGGGCCGGTGACCGTCAACGTCGTGCCGGAAGCCGAGAATTTCAATGGGACGTAGCGCTGGCCTTGATCCACGCCGTGGGTCACGTCGCCGAGACCGACCAGCGCGACCTTCCTGATGCTCGCCGCCTGAGCGGAGGAGATTGTGAAGTTGGCATTGATGCCGACGCCGGCTGGTGCCGTGGAGATGATCGGTCGCGCCGCGCGCTGACCACTGCCATCTTTCTTGTAGAGGTATGGCGGGGTGAAGTATTCGATGTTCTTCTCGAGATACCCGACACTCATGCAGATAGCGCAGACTCCGCCGCCGCCGGTCATGACTCGCCCGTCCGGCAGGAGCACGGCCGTCGAATGATATTGCCGGATGCGGCTCGCGCTCGCGAGCACCGTCCATTGACCCGTCGCGGGATCCCAGCGTTCCGCAGCCGTCGCGGCATTGTTCAAGTCAACCTGGTCCGACGTCGCCGCGCTGGTCATGCCGCCGGTCGCCAGCACCGAACCATCGGCGAGCAAGGTCGCGTTGAGTTGCCGCCGCCCGGTCGACAAGGATCCGGTCGATGTGACGGACGGGATCAGTCCGGTACTACTGTTCACGACGACAGCGGTTCGGGTGGGGACGTTCGCGACACCTCCTTCGGTGATTTTGCCGCCACCAACGACGACGGACTTGCCGATGTCGTAGGTGGAGAAGCTGCCGTAGTCCCGGGTAATGACGTCGCGCGTGCCGGTTGCCGTGATGACACCGGTTCCCGAGGTGTTGATGGTGTAGCCGGTGGCGTACGGACCGAAGAGCCCGAGTTGGGTGTCCGGACGCGAGCCCATGAAGGGATAGAGCCGCGCGCTGTACTTCGTGAAGCCGGAGAGCGCGCGAAGGGCGCCGTTCGTCTGGTACACCTCGGCGGTCGCGGGGCCTCCGCCGACGATGACCTCCTCGCCGTTTGCCGTTTCCGCCACTGCGGGATACCAGCGCGCGGCGGCCATGTCATTGCCGCGGGTCCACGTTTCGGTCTTCCAGTTGAAGACGTGCGTCTGGACCGTACCCGCAAGTTGCGCGTTGGCGTTTCCGCCGGCGACCAAGATGTTGCCGTTTCCGAGATGCGCAAACCCCGCGCAGAAGATGTTGGAGCCCTGCAGGTCGACCCGCTTATACGTGTCATCAGCGGGATTCCAGACCATCGCACGCGTGAAGTTGTGAACCGGATACGACTCGGCCGCATTGTCGCCGACGGAATCCCAGATCAGCACCTTGCCGTTAGGCAGCACCGCCTCGAACACCGGAACGACGGGCGTATCGACCACCGGGCTCCACGATCCCGACTTCCCCGGGTCGGCAACCGCGGACGCCCTGGTACGTGCCATTCCGGGGCGCAGTCCGGTCTCGCGCTGGATCCGTGTCGCGTTCGCGGCGGTCCGCTCCTCGATGACCCGCATCGGCGTTCCCACGAGGTCTTCCGCCATGTGCTCGGCCCCGTCGTCATGCTGGTCGACATGCTCCGGAGCGAGCTCGTGGACATGCTTGGCCGCGTCCGCCGGCCCGGCACCGCCGGCAGCGGCGGCCGAGTCGACGGCGGAAATGCCGAACAGGAGCAATGCGGACAGCAATCCGAAAGCGATGAGCCCGCGACGCGTACGCATCCAATGAGTCCCTTCGCCGAAGTCACGCAGCGGTTGCTGTCGACGGCGTATCGGGACCGACTTCGAGCCGGACCCGGCTGGCAATATCTTGATCCATCGGATCTTCCGCTCCTGCATTCACAGGAAGCGCCCCACGCCCGTGCGCGTCGCGCCACTAACGTTCATCGCTCGGCTGGAGATTTGGACGTACTCAGATTGGGGCCACTGCGGAGTCGTCTTTAGTGCCGTCTGTCTCATGTGGTCGGTATCGCCACCTTAACCTACATTAAGTCGCTATTCAATCTCTCGCGGCGGCACGCTACGGTCGATCCGTACCGCCATCCGGGTTAGCCGTGGTGACCGAATGGCTGGCGGCAGCGGCATGGTGCCGGCTCGTAGGTGAGCGAGGCCCGCTTCGGTGCAGATGTTGGGTCTGTCGAACGAATGGTGTGTCCACGGTTGTTCGACAGCTATTTGCGGCCCGCGGTCAGCCGTCCTTCGAAGGCGATACCGAAGGCGTTTAGGGCGGGTTTCACCGCATGGTCGACCGGCGTCGGCCCTGACTGCTGGGGTCGAGACTCATGGCCGCGAGGGAGCTGCCCGGTCCCGTTAGGGCTGGAACAGTTTCCAGCGCCCCTCGGAGACGACCTGGGCGGCGCCGTCGACCACCCTGATGGCGGTCTCATCGTCGATCGCGTACGTCGGCGCAGGAATCCGTGCCGCCCACCTCTCTGCGTTGGCCAAGGAAGCGTCGGGGTGGTTCGGGTGCTCCAGGTGCGGGATCACCGCGAAGTCAACGAGTCCCGCTCCCTGTCCCGTGACCAGGATTCTGTCGACGTCACCCTGGGGCGTGGCGAAGACGATGTCCTCTGACTTCAGCGGTCCATCGTTGCCGCGGGGCGGTTCGTCGTAGGTCTCGACGAAGGTGGAGGTAGCAGCGATGCTCCCGGCGCTCACCCCCACGTAGACCGCCTCGGAGCGCAGCGTCGGCAGGAGACCGGTCAAACCGGAGCGCCGCATCCAGTTGGCGAGAAACAGGGGGTCGCCGCCCCATACCAGCAGTGCGTCGGCGTCCCGGACCGTTGGCACCCAGGCAGCCTCCTCGATGCTCGGCAGCGCCGTCAGCTCCAGGACCCCCAACGATTTCCAACCCAATTCACACAACGGCGATGGACCCTTGCCGCAGATCGCCCGCCACGCCATGCCGGGCCCGCCGGGGAAGGGGTAGACGGCGGTGGGGATAAAGAGGGCGTTGGACTCGGCGATCGGTTTGTCCAGCAGGTCAACCAGCGCGTCGTGGATGCTGCTGTTCTTGATCCCGGACGATGTGAGGAGAGCCCTCATGTTCCTACCTTCCTCAGCTGCAGTCTCGTGATGCCTGAATTGCCTACTGCGGGGCACTCACTGCGCCCCGAACCCTGCTGCGCCCGAACCCTGCTGCGGCGCGAGCCTGCTGCGGATCGAACAGCTAGGGCAGTCGGATGGTTTGCTCGTGGTGGAAGAAGTCAGTCGGGTCGTAGCGCGCCTTGATCTGTTGGAGCCGCGCGTAGTTGGCGCCGTAGTAAGCGTGGGGCCAGTCCGCGACATCCTCGTCGGCGTAGTTCTGGTACACCTCGCCGGACAGGTACGGACGCATCGAATCCATTAGACCGTCCACCCACTCGACGTTCGCCGCGGTCTCGTCGTCGCGTTGCCAGAGGGAGATCGCGGACATGTGGAACAGGGCCGACCTGTGAACGAACGCGGTCGCGTGCGCCGGCACCCGACTGACGGCGCCACCGCCGAGCAGATCGAAGCGGATCATCGTATAGCCGGACGGCATCTGCTGGAACCGATCGACCATGGTGGCGAACGCATCGTCGTTGAAGCCGTCGTCGCGGAAGTAGCCGCCTCGCCACTTCAACTGCAGCCCATACCGGATCTCGTTGCCGAGTGCACGCTGCAGGTCCCAGTACGACATCGGCTCCAGGCCGTCGAACAGCGGCCGCCCGAGCGAGCGGATCGGGGCGAGCGCCGACTCCGCCTCCGCCGGCGGCCCGATGTAGAGGCCGTACATCATGAGGACCTTCGCACCCTCCGGGTACGGGTCGGTTGTGAGCACCATGAAGAACGAGAGGCGATCGTCATCGCGGCCGACGTACAGGTCGCGATATGCGCGCAGAACATCCTCCGCCTGCTCGATCGGCCAGGCGATGACCCCGCCGATGATGGTCTTCGGCACCGGATCCAGGCCGTACGTGAGGTCGGTGACGATGCCGAACCCGGCACCGCCGGCCCCGCGTAGCGCCCATAGCAGGTCCGGATGTTCATCCTCCGCCACCCGCAACACACGCCCGTCGGCGTCGACGACGGTGGCGGCCAGGATGTGGTCGCACGCGAGGCCGTACCTGCGGCTCAGCAGACCGTACCCACCGCCGAGGCTGTATCCGGAGATTCCGACGGTCGGGCACTCGCCGCCGGGCGGGGCGTAGCCATGCGCCAATCCGGCCTCGCCCTCAACGTCGACATCGAGATACGTGACCTGGTCGATGTCCCGCCAGCCAGCGCCCGCCCCGGCGACCACGGTAACGGTGTTCGGATCGAACGCCACTCGTTTCATGCCGCCGACGTCGATCACGACGCCACCGTCCACGAGGGAGAATCCGCAAGCGTGGTGGCCACCGCTCCGGATCGAGACGGGCAGGCCGGCATCCCGGGCGAACCGTACGGCGGCGGCGACGTCATCCGTGTCGGCGCAGCGCGCGAGGACCTCCGGTCGCGTCCGGACGCGCGTGTTGAACATGACGCGAGCCGCCTCGTAGCCAGGATCGGCCGGCGTGACGAGCGTGCCTCGGAACGTGTCTTGCAAGGGCGACAGGTCAACGCGCATCCCACCATCCTATGGTCGGCAACGGCGCCGTCCACGTGCCGAATCTGCTTCGCACGGCCGCGCGCAACGCCGCCGGATCCGCCGGCCGATGTGCGAGGCGGGCGCCTAGGCCGATGGCCGTGGCATTGGCGGCGGTGCATCGTACGGTGTGATCGCTCGTGGCTCTTGGCTCGACGCGGCACGGTGAAGCAGATCGCCCAGGCCATCCCGGTTCGTGATCGCGAGCAGTGTGTCGGTGCGAGTCAGCCGGCGACCCGCCGGTGGCGTCCACAACACCTGGGCGCCACGGCCGGTGCGGATCGCGATGACCCGAGATACGCCCGGCCGTTGCAGGTCACCGACGACGTGGTGCTCGAGAGCAGACTCGGCCTCGACCGGCACCTCGGCGACCAGCAGCACTCGTCGCCGTACCGGAATGGTGGCGACCACCGCGCGGTCAAGCATGGCGGCCGCGAACGACGGAGCCGCGAGCGCGGACACACTGCGCGACGTGAACCCGAACCTCCGCTGCACCCGGGCGGCGAACTCGGTGTCGAACACGCGCAGCACCGCCCGTACCCCCGGATTTGCCTTGCGGCCGAGCAGCGCGGCCTGCACGTTGACCAGGTCGCTGCTGGTCAACACCACGACGGTGCGAGCGGTGTGTACGGACGCCGACCGCAGCGTTTCCTGGCGTCCGGCGTCGCCCACGATAACCGGGATCCGTCGTTCGTGAGCGACCTCGACGCCACGAGCCTGCGGATCGCGATCGACGCCGACCACGGCGATGCCCAGATCGTCGAGCGCGATAAGCACGCGCGTGCCGAGGTCGCCGAGGCCGACCACCACCACGTGCGACTCGACCGGTCCGACCAGCCCACCGCTGGCGAGCGCGAGGCGCGCGCTGAGGACGGTCTCGACGACCGCGGCGGTGACGAGCGGGATCACCGCGATGCTCAACACCGTGAAGATGATGTGCAACACCTGCAGCCCAGGCGTCGCGGCCAGGTCGGGCGAGGCACCGCCGAGCGTCGCTAACACCGCGAGATAGAAGCCCTGCCACCAGTTCACGTGGTCGATGGGCGTGAGCGTCACGGTGCCGGCGAGGACGATGACGAGTAGCGCCACTACGACCGGTCGCAGTCGCGTACCGATGAGCGACAACGACGCGAGCAAAGCGCGCCGGCGGGCGCGGCGGTGGACGTCAGCGACGGACGCTGGCCCGTGCTCCGTCTCGACAACGCTCACCGCGCTGGTGAGCACGATGTCCGCGTCGTCCAGGCGATCCGGGAGAACGAGCGGCTCGGCAACGCCGTCCGCGATCGCAAGGCCGCACACGACGTCTTCCGGCCGCGTGCGGTCGCGTTCGGTCACGAAGAGCGAGCGGCCGAACAGCCGCAGCGGCGTCGGCGTCTGACCGCCGACGGCTGCGACGAACGCCGGCGCCGCCACCGCGGTCGCGGACAACACGACGCAGTCGCTCACCAGCTCATGCACGGACGCCGCGAGCACGTCGTCGAACATCCGAACCACGATCCGGATGCTTGGCGCGAGTTCACGCGCGAGCAACGCCGCGTCGAGGTTCTCGATGTCGTTCTGATCGAGGAACGCGATCGCGTCGCTGTCGCCGAGCCGCGCTTCCTGGAACGCCGCCTCGTCCAGCTGGTCGACGTTAATCAGCTCGACGTCCGGCGCCGTTCCCGGCACGGCGAACGCGTCGCCGTGCCGACGCCGCGATATGACCACGACGTCGGTGTCCGGCAGCGCGCCGAGTTCCGCGATGAGCCGGTACGACAGGCTGTTGTCGCCGCAGACGATGTGCCGGCGACGAGGCTCGATGCCATCGTCGGCGGCGTCGCGTTCCGGCACGACTGCGATCGTACCGACGCCGGCCAATGTGGACGAGAGTCAGTTCGAATCCGGCCATCCTCGGCGCAATCCCACATGCCTGGGGATCGCGCCGCGGCGAGACCTCGCGAGTCCGGCGCCGGTACCGCCGGCGGTCAGGACATGAACTTCAGCAACGCGGCGTTGACCTGGTCGCTGTGCGTCCACGCGATCGCGTGCGGCCCGCCGTCGATGACGACCAACTGCACGTCCTTGATCATGTCGGGCAGCCGCTTGCCCGTGTTGGGGAACGGCAGGATCCGGTCGTCGTCGCCCTGGATGACCAGCATCGGCACGTCCAACTTCGCGATGTCCGCCCGGAAATCCGTCTCCCAGGTCGGGATGCACGCCACGGCAGCGGTGGCCGAGGCGTCCATGGCCAGGTTCAGGCTGCTGTGGAATGCCTCGTCGCTGACCAACGTGCCGCCGAACTTGTCGATGTTGTAGAAGTTGTCCAGGAAGCCCTTCATCCACGCCGGGACGTCCTGCCGGGCGTCGTGCATGAACCCGTCGAACATGCTGCCAGGCAGGCCGTCCGGGTTGTCGTTCGTCTGGAGCAAGAAAGGCGGGATCGGCGACACGAGCACGCCCTTCGAGACCCGGTCAGATCCGAACCGACCCAGGTAACGCGTCACCTCACCGGTACCCATGGAATGTCCGACCAGCGTGACGTCGCGAAGGTCGAGCGTCTCCATCAGGACATGTAGGTCGTTGGCGAACGTGTCGTAGTCATAGCCCGTGGTGGGCTGGCTGGACTTGCCGAATCCGCGGCGATCGTACGTGATCACCCGGTGGCCGTCCTGCAACAGCACCGGGATCTGCCGGTCCCAGGCGCGGCTAGACAGCGGATAGCCGTGAATCAGCACGACCGGCCGTCCCGAACCGTGATCTTCGTAGTACAGCTCGATCGAGCCGGAATTCTCCTGGCCCACCTTGATGTACGGCATCGCTCCCCCTCAGCTGAAACATCACGCGTGGATTGCGCGGGTTTCGATCCGCCGGCACACTCGCGGCTGGCGCCCCGCCACGTCCGCGACGTTAACCCTTACCGGGTCAGCAGGGTCTGCTTCCACGGGAAAGCGCGAGATGCCACAGCGCCGGGCGGAACGGCAATCGGGACATCGGGCGGAAACGCGCCCAGCGCGGTGGAAGCGGGGCGTGCCCGGTGGCTGGTGTGCTCAAGTTTGCGTACCCATGTGACGTGGCTGGCGTCCATCCGGCAGCAGTAGCGGATTCGACTCCCGCCTACGGTTCGAGGCCGGGGAGTGGGGCGGCCCGCGGAACGCTGTTCACTCCGCGCGTGTTGCTGCGTCGATTTGCACGAACTACACGTGGTGTATAGTTTCGGAAGTACACATGGTGTGAAGTTCAGGCAAAGCGCGGGAGGTATGGTGCGGTGGCTCAGCAAAACGCTCGTAGTCGCCGCACGCGGCTGGCGTTGCTCGCCGCAGCACGCTCGCTGGTCGAGCGGGAGGGCGTTCCCGCGGTGACCATGGCGTCGGTCGCCGAACACGCCGGCGTCACGCGTCGGGCGGTGTACCTGCACTTCTCAACGCGAGCCGAACTCGTCACCGCGCTGTACGAATACGTCAACGAGGCGTCGGAGCTCAGCGCGTCACTGAAGACAGTGTGGCTGGCGCCCGACGCGGCGGCGGCACTCGACGAGTGGGCGCGCCACTTGGCCCGCTGCCATACGGAGCTGATCCCGGTCGGGCGTGCGTTCCAGCGGGTCCGGGGAACGGATGCGGACGCCGGCCACTACTGGGACTTAGTCATGCGACAGTGGCGCAAATCGTGCCGGCGTCTGGCCGAGTGGCTCGCCGCCGAAGCGCGCCTCGCGGCACCGTGGACGGTGGAGACCGCCACCGACATGTTGTGGGCGTTGATGTCGTTTGACGTACTGGAGGCACTCGTCGTCGACCGGCGGTGGTCGCGTAAGCGGCTAGCGCGACGGCTGTCGGTGCTGCTGCGTTCCACGTTTGTCGCCGAGCCGGAACCGGACAAGAGGCAACGGCAATCATCATAGGAAGGAGGCGACCAGCATGGCGAAGAAGGCCAAGAAGGGCAAGAAGAGCAACAAGGGCAAGAAGGGCAAGAAATAGCGGCGCTGCCCGTGACACGCGGTCCGGTGGTGACGATGACCGACACCACCGGACCGTGCCGTGCGTACGGCCCGGACGTCGCAGAAGTCATGCGGTTGGCCGCACGGTCGCAAGCTGGCTCCCGGAAGCCTGATCTCACGCGCAGCGGCAACGACAACCACGAGATCGGGTCATCAGACGCCGTGGTAGCCCAGGCTCACCGCCAATGCGGCCACCGCGGTGGAAAAGAATACGGCCGGCCCGACGAGCTGGCGGGAGCCGACCCGCAGGTGGGCGATAAGCGCGCCGACGAAGTACAGCACGAGGCCGGCGGCGGCGAGCGTGCCGAGCAGCGGCACAGCAAACCCGGCCAGCAGTCCCAAACAGCCCGCCGCCAGCAGAGTGCCCAACATCGGCACCCATGACCGCGGCAGGCGTTTCATGTCCAGCTGGGCCTTGGGGTAGTCGTGGCCGATCAGGTAGGTGACGGCGGCGATGCCGGTGAAGGCCGAGGTGAGGATGGTGACCGTGACGTAGGCGGCGAACACGAAGTTTCCTTCCGTGGGGGACACTGCCTGGTTGTTCGCTTCAAGGACCAGCTAGCCCCGCGGGATGTGACGTGCGGTGACCCGAGTCACACAAATTACGGTGAGCGGCACCACCATCGAACGACTCACGGGTCTCGGCAACCGCGACCCCCGCCTGGAACCGGGACGCTGAACCGGTAGCCGATCTCCCGACGCGACGATCTCGGAGCTTGATGAGTGATTTCATGTCGAGAAGCGCTGATCGGCTCCGCTCACCAGGTGAAGGGGCCACGACAGCCGCGGCCCACGACGCTAGGAGGCCACCATGCCGAAGTACCTGCTCCTCAAGCACTACCGCGGCGGCCCGGAGCCGCACCATCCGTTCCCCCCGATGGACCAGTGGGCCCCCGAGGACGTGGAGGCGCACATGGCCTTCCTCAAGCACGTCAGCGAACTGCTCGAGAAGAACGGCGAGTACGTCGGCGGGCAGGCGCTCACGCCGGCGCGTACCTGGGTGCGCTACGGCGGCCCGGGCGCTGCGCCAGTCACTACCGATGGCCCGCTGCCCGAGACCAGCGATCTCGTGGCGGGCTGGTACATGATCGACGTCGACTCGTACGAGCGCGCGGTCGAGCTCGCGGCCTACGTCTCGTCCGAGCCCGGCCCGGGCGGGGAGCCGCTGTACGAATGGATCGACGTCCGGGAGGTCATGTCCGAGGCGTCCTCGGACGACTGACCCGGCGTGATCGACGAGCCGACGCGACGACTGGACGAGGGCGCGCTGCGCGCCCTCGTCCCTCGGGCGCTCGCGCGCTTGGTCCGGCGGGGCGAGGACTTCGATGCCGCCGAGGACGCGCTGCAGGAGTCGCTGCTGGACGCGCTGCGGGTGTGGCCCGAGCACCCGCCGCGCGATCCGCTCGCGTGGCTGGCGACCGTCGCGACACGGCGGCTCGTCGACGCCCGCCGCAGCGAGGCGGCCCGTCAACGCCGCGAGGAGGCGACGTACGCCGAGCCGCGGCCCGCCGCCGCCGAGGAGGGCGACGACACCCTCTTCCTGCTCTTCTGCTGCTGCCACCCCGACCTCGCGCCCGCCTCTCAGGTGGCGCTGACCCTGCGCGCCGTCGGCGGCCTCACCACCCGGGAGATCGCCGACGCCTTCTACGTGCCGGAGGCGACGATGGCGCAGCGGATCAGCCGGGCCAAGCGCGCCTTGCTTGGGCGCCGCCTCGACCAGCCTGGCGACCTCGCCGTCGTGCTGCGCGTGCTCTACCTCGTCTACACGGCCGGCCACGCGCGCCGGGTGGACCTGGCCAGCGAGGCGATCCGGCTCGCGCGCCAACTCACCCTCGCCACCGAGGAACCGGAGGCGGGCGGACTACTCGCGCTGATGCTCCTCAACCACGCCCGCCTCCCGGCGCGATTCGACTCGGAGGGCCGCATCGTCACGCTGGACCGACAGAACCGCGGCCTGTGGGATGCCCGCGAGATCACCGAGGGCGTGCGCGTCCTGCAGTCGGCGCTGGCCGTTGAGCGCCCCGGTCGCTACCAGATCGAGGCCGCCATCGCCGCACTGCACGACGACGCGGCAAACGCCGAGGAGACCGACTGGCCGCAGATCCTCGCCTGGTACGACGACCTCGTCGCCCTCACCGACGACCCGGTGCGCCAGGACCCCGCCGCGGTACTCGGGCGCGCGGTCGCGGTCGGCCACGTCCTCGGCGCCGCCGCCGGGCTGCGCGAGACCAACCGGCTACGCGAGGTGCTCGGCGAGCGACACCGGTGGCACGCCGTCCGCGGCCACCTGCACGAGCTGGGCGGCGACCTCCCCGCCGCCGCCACGGCATACGCGGATGCCGCCCGTCGGGCCACGGATCTCGCCGAGCGCGACCATCTAGTCCGTCAGGCCGCCCGCGCGCGGGCCGGCGAGCCTACGCAGGAACAGTCGTCTCACTGAGCGTCCTCCGTTCGCCACAGTGCGACGATCATGCCGGCTGACGATCACGCAGCTCGACGCGTCGTCGCGAGATGCCGTTCGACCGCCGCCGTCGTGCGATCCACGTCGCCCGTTGCCAGCAGGTCGAGGAGCGCACCGCGGAGGACCGCGAGCGCAAGCGTGCGTTCGACGAGGCCGGCCCGGGTGCGCCGCCGGACCGGCGCTTGGGCGTCGGCCAGCACCGAGAGCCAGTCGTCGACCGTTTGCCGGGCGAAGTCGGCCCAGGCGCCGCCGGGCTCGACGAGCGACCTCGCGTAGGCCTCGCACCACAACATCAGTAATGGCCGGTGCGTGGAGTCGGCGAGCCAGCGCCAGGTGACCCGGACCGCTGCCCCCAAGCCGTCGATCGCGTCGGGGCCCGACGAGCTGCCCCGCAGGGTTGTCAGCAGCGCGAGTTCGTCGAGGCGCGCCTTCGCCAATAGCTCACGGACCAGGCCGTCCTTCGATCCGAACAGGAACAGCAGCACCCGGGGACTCGAGCCGATCGCGGCCGCGAGCGGCCGCAGCGACAGATCGACCAGCCCGTGGGCGAGCGCATAGCGGTACGCCGCGTCGAGCAGCTCGCCCCGGCGGGCTGATGGAGCTCGCTTCGTGTCGGTCATGGGGCTACTATGGCACTGAAACGAGTGTTTCAGTGCGCAACAGCGAATGGGGAGATGATGGCGGACCAGGCGGTCGTGATGGACCAGACTATGCGGATCCGCGAGCTCGATCAGCCGGGCGACCTCGGCTGGGTCGTCGCCGCGCACGGCGAGTTCTACGCGCGGGAGTTCGGTTGGGATACCACGTTCGAGGCCCTGGTCGCGGGCATCGTGGCTGACTACGCCCGCCAGCACGATCCGGCCCGGGAAGCAGCGTGGATCGCCGAGCTCGAGGGCCGGCGCGTCGGCTGCGTCTTCTGCGTGGCCGCGGATGACCGCACGGCGCAGTTGCGCATCCTCCTCGTCGATCCGGCCGCTCGCGGGCATGGCCTCGGCGGCCGTCTGGTGGACATCTGCGTCGAGTTTGCTCGCGCACACGGCTATCAGCGGATGGTGTTATGGACCAACGACCCACTCGTGTCGGCCCGGTCCATTTACCTCTCGCGGGGATTTCGGCTCGTCGACGAGGAGCCCCACCGCAGTTTCGGCGTTGACCTGATCGGCCAGAACTATGAGCTGGACCTTCACGGCGTTGGCCCGAACATCCACGAGATCGAAACCGCGCGCGGCGCGCTGACCAAAGAAGACCACCCGCACGCCGAGCTGTAGACGACGCGCAAGGTCGTGTATCAACCCACACGGCGACCAGCAGCGACCGAGTGCGCCGTATTAGCTGAGCTGGCCGCGCAGCGCGAGGACGCGCTGCAGCGCGTGGATGGTCTCGCCCCGATCGAGCTGCCCGTCCGCGACCGCCGCCTGGAGCGCGTCGACCGCGTCCTGGCCCTGGCTGATGTCACGTGCGGAGCAGAGCACGATGTCCATGCCAGCCGCCGCGGCCGCCACCGCACGCTCACCGGTGTCGCCGAAGTTCTGCAGCGCGCCGGCCTCAATCGCGTCGGTGATCGTCACCCCGCGGAACTTGAGTCGCCCGCGGAGCTCGCCGCGCACGATTCTCGGTGACAGGCCGGACGGCAGGTCCGGGTCGAGCGCCGGATAAGTCGCCCACGACGTCATGATCATGTCCACGTTGGCGTCGATGGCGTTCGTGAAGGGCAACTCGTCGATGCTGCGCAAATCCGACAACGACACGTCGAGCGTCACCGGCCCAAGGTCGGTGTTCTGGGCGCGGGTCGCCGCACCGAGCCCGGGGAAGTGCTTACCGGTTGTGACCACACCGAGCTGCTGCTGTGCGGCAATGGACGCGGCACCGCACTCACCGCAGACAACCGGATCCATGCTGTACGAGCGTCCGAACTGGTCGTCGAAGTTGCCGGCTTGTCGGTAGACGTCGAGTACCGGCGCGAGGTTGCAGTTCATCCCGGCGTCGAGCAAGTTCTGCGCTGCGCCGGTGCCCGCAGACTGCGCCGCGCCAACCGGGTCGGCGGACGCGCCGATCTGCTTCTCGGAGATCCCTGGGGCGCCGGGAAGCCGCTGCACGATACCGCCCTCCTGGTCGGTCATCAGCAGCAGCGGGTATCCGATGCCGCTGTCGGCCTGCGCTTGCGCCAACTCGCTGGTCACCGCTTGAATCTGGCTGCGGTCGCTGCGGTTGATGTTCTCGCCGAAGAAGATCACCCCGCCGACCAGTCCGGCACGAATGGCGTCGAAGAGCGCCTGCGGCGGCGTCAGACCGGGATAGGACCAGATCACGAGCTGCCCGACCTGCTGCGCGGGGGATAGCCCGAACGTTTCGGTACCCGTCGTCTCGCTCGCCCCGCCGGTCGAGTCAGCGGCGAGTGCAGGCGCCGGTTTCATGAGCCCAGCGCCGGCGAGCAGTGCCGCACCCCCGACAAGCAGACCGCGCCTGCTGACGCCTCGATTGTTCGGAAATGCGTCGAAGTGGAGTGAAGCGCCACCAGAACCGTCGCTTGTAGACATCGCCGTCCTCCTCGCACAGTCGGGCTAGCCGGAGCACGCCACGCGCGTGGAACATCCGGTTCGCCCGAAACCTCGAATGGTCGGATCGTGACACACTGACATAGACCAACGGCTATTGTCCAGGCGGCCAGTCGCGCACCGCCATCGCCGGACTAAGCTCGCCGCTAACCCTTGAGGTGTTTGAACAGCGATGATTTGCGGTGCACTGTGGACAGTTGACGGATCTTTCGCGAGCGCTGTTGCGTAGTCCCAGCTCCGGGTTGCGGACCAGTTGAGTCTGCGTCTCAGATCGCCATGGCGAGTTCGGTGGCCTACGCGTCCGTGAGTGTTGCCACCTGGGTGAGGATGGCGAATGCGTCGGCGTGGAGTTCGCCGTCTGTGTCGAAGGTTCCGCGTACGCGTAGCAACGCACCTATGGTGATGTCGGCGCTGGTACCCATAGCGATGCGGGTCTCGTCGGTGTAGCGGACACGCACTCGTTGGTCGGTGCGCCGGTAGCGCGTATACGGGTCGCTGGGATCGGGTTCGGCGATCATGGCGTCGAGCGGTTCCCCATCGGGTTGCCCGACAACCTCGACGGTCATCTGCACGTCGGGTGCGGGGACACTGTTGGCCAGGGTGTCAGCGGGCTGTGATGGGCCGACCGCGGGCATCGGACCGGGCGGTGTGGCGGTCGACCCGTCGGTGCCGGCCTTGCGGTCTGTGTGTTGGGTGATCGCCGATGTGCCGGGGCCGGGCATGGCGGGCTCCATCCGTGCGACGACTGCGGCGTCGGTTGACTGGACTGGCCGTAGCGGCCGGTCCTGGACATAGCGAATACTCAGGCGCAGAGCGGTTTCCGCCTTGGCCAGTTCGGCACCCAGGTACGCGGCATGGTCGATCTGAGTGACCAGATCGTGGTCGAGGAGGGCGAGCATGATTGCCTCGCCGTTGCGGGAGCGAATCTGGTGGGCCGGGGTGTTATCGGATCGATAGTGGCGTACGAGGATCTGCCGCGCCGGCTGGTCGACTGTGATGACGAGGAAGCCCGCGGGGTCGTAGTCGACAGCATGGCGACGGCGCCCGCCGGCCGGCAGGACGACGAAGTCCTCGGACTGGACACCGGCCCGGGCTCTCGCATCTCGGTACGGGACCGGCTGTTCGGCCAGGCGGGCGACCTGCTCGCCGATCGTGTCCAGGTCGTCGAGGCCGATCCGGTCGACGACGTTGATGTGCCTGCGGAAGTCATCGATGTGCTCGGCGGTGAGGTTACGCAGGACCGGGTCAAAGCCGGTCGCACCTAGGATGCGCCGGTCGTCGGTGGTTCCCGTCCGGGCCAGCGCCAGCAGCGACTGGCCGGGGCTGAAAAGGGCAGAGTCTTTGCCGCACACCAGGAGGTGGCCGATGGCCGGGTTGGTGACAACGTTGGTGACCAGACGTTCGATGCCCAGGTTCGCCGTGGCCAGCGTCCCGACGATCGCCACCCCGGGCAGCGCCGCGACCCCTTCGGATAGCTGCTGGTCGGTGAGCGTGCAGACAGCGACCGAGGCGTTGGGGTCAGCGACGAAATAATTGCCATCCAGCACCGGCCATGCGGTGGTCGGGTCCATGCGACAGCCTCCTTCGTGCGACCGCCACCAGTGTTGTTGGACACCTGTCTAACTACAAGGCAGACTGTACAAATCCGCGAAGACCGTCCAGCGCATCAAGCAGCCGGCCGCGGCCTGTCCAACCGTTGCAGGAACGTGACCGATGGGAGGCCAGATGGCGCCGACGACCTGGCAAGACTCCCTGACCAGTCACAAAGAACGCCAACGCGAGCAGATCCTTCGCGCCGCCGCGGACCTCATCGCCGAGAGAGGCGCGGCGAACGTCGCCATGTCCGCACTGGCCCGCCGGGCTGGCGTCGCCCGCGCCACTCTGTACAACTACTTCCCCGACATCGAGCGCGTCATCGCCGCGCTCGTGGCCGACCAGGCGAAACGCTTTCGCCACCGCCTCGACCGACAGCTGGCCAAAGCGTCGAGTCCGTCTGAGCGGCTGCGCCGCTACCTTGTTGCCGTGCACGACTGGGCCGCCCAGCGTGGGCGATCACACGCCGGTCAACGCGATGGCGGTGGCAAGCTCTCGCCCCACCTCCTCGCCGTGATCCACGAACCGCTAACCGACCTGCGCGAACTGCTCACCGCCATTCTCACCGAAGGCGTCAGCCAGCAAGCATTCGCCGCCGACATCGATCCGCCGCTGCATGCAGAAATGATCCTCGGATTGCTGACCGATCCCACCGCAGGCGGACCGGCCGCGAGAGATCATCTCGTACGCTTCATCGAACGCGGGTTGGCCGCTGCGCCTCGCGTAGACAACAAACAGGCCGACGTACGAACTCGTCTTCCCCGACCGTGACACCGTCGTCATGCGGTGAGTTGTAGACCCAGCGCGAACAGATAGCCGCGACGACCACGGTGACGCAGCCTCCGGGCTCCAATCTGCGCTATGACGGTGGCCTGCCCGTCGCTCGGTTGCTCGCCGGCATCGCGCGTTCGCGCGCCAGGGCCACCAGCGGAGCACGGTTCGCGGTGGTGCGGCTCGCTTGCGGGCCGCACCACCGCTTTGCCGCGGTACCGCGGCCGCTACGCCTCGGCCAGCGCGACCCGGGCGTACAAGCGGCGCAGGGGCGTTGGCGCGTACCACGCCGCACGCCCGAGCAGTCGCATCGCGGCCGGCACGAGCACACCGCGCACCAGCGTGGCGTCGATGAGGATGGCGAGCCCGCAGCCGATGCCGAACATCTGCAGGAAGCTCACCGAGCCGGTGGCGAAGGCGAAGAAGCTGACCGCCAGCAGCCCGGCCGCGGTGGAAACGATGCGGCCGGTGCGGGCAAGGCCGCCCGGCACCGCGGCCTCCGGCGCGTCACCGCGATCGTGGAGCTCCTTGATTCGGCTGATGACGAAGACCTCGTAGTCCATCGATAGCCCGAACGTGATGCAGAACATCAGGACGGTCATCGCCAAGTCCATCGGGCGGGCGGTGAAGCCGAGCAGGCCGGAGAAATGACCGTCCTGGAACATCCAGGTGAGCACGCCGAGCGTCGCGCCGAGGCTGAGCGAGCCGAGCACCAGCGCCCGCAATGGTTGGACGACGCTGCCGGTGAACAGGAACATCACGATGAACGTCGTGAGCGCGATGAGCGCGATGGCCAGTGGCAGCCGTGCACCGATCGTATGGACCGTGTCGATGAACTGGGCGTCATTCCCCCCGACGAGCATCGCCGCGCCGGCCGGACCCGGCAGCGCGCGGACGTCACGGACCAGCCGCTGTGCCGCATCCGACTTGCTGGCGACGGTGCTCGTGATGGTCAGGCGCTGCCCGTCGGCCGTACCGAGTGCCGCGTTGCCGGGCGCGATCTCGGCACCGTGGGCGAACGTGCCGGCGCTGCTCGCGACGGTCGCCACGCCCGGCAGCCGTGACAGGTCGCCCGCGTAGGTGGCGAGCGGGCCGGGCTCGACTGCGTCGGTGGTGACGACGTCGATCGGAGCCGAGGCGTTGCCGGGGAATGCCGTCGCGACGGTATCGGCGACCTGCCGGCTGGCTGCACTGTCCCGCAGTACTCCCGGATCGGGCGTCCCGAACCGGACGCCAAGCAACGGCGCGGCGAGCGCCAGCAGCAGCACCACAACCGGCAGCGCGGCGCGAGCGGGCCGCCGCATCACGGCGCCAGCGAGCCGTCCCCACCACGGCGAGGCCGCACCGCGCGCGGCGCGCGACCACGGCAGCCTGCCAGCATTCACGCGTGGGCCAAGCACGGCCAGCAGGGCGGGTGCCACGACCAGCGCGCTCAGCGCGGCGATTGCGACCACCCCGATGCCGGCGTAGGCGAACGAGCGCAGGAAATACAGCGGAAAGACCAGCATCGCGGCGAGCGCGGCGGCGACGGTCGCCGCCGAGAAGACGATGGTACGGCCGGCCGTGGCGACCGTGTGGGCAACCGCGTCCACTGTGGACTCGCCGGCGGCAAGCTGTTCCCGGAAGCGGCTGACGATGAACAACGCATAGTCGATGCCGAGGCCCAAGCCGAGCGCCGTGGTCAGGTTTATCGCAAAGATCGACACGTCGGTCGCGGAGCCGATCAGGAACAGCTCGGCGAACGTTCCAAGGATCGCGAGGCCGCCAATCACGAGGGGCAGTAGCGCCGCGACTAACGACCCGAACGCGAGCACGAGGAGCACCATGGTGATCGGCACCGCGATTGACTCGGCAATGGCGAGGCTGCGGGTGACTTGATGGGTGACGTCGACGTTCGCGCCGGCCTCGCCGCCGGCTTCGACGGTGATCGGCCCGCGAGATCCGGAGTATCTGGCCACGAGCGCCTTCGCTCGATCGAGCACCTGGTCGTCGTTGCCGGCGACGTGCCCCAGGACCAGGGCCTGGCTGCCATCCGTCGACCGGAGGCCGGGCGAGTTGGCCGACCAGTACGAGACGACACCGGAGACGTTCGGCTCGGCGCCGAGCGACGTCGTGAGTTGGCGGCCAGCCGCTGCGACCGCAGCGTCATTGACGCTGCCGCGATCGGCCGTGACGAGCAAGGCAAGGTTGGTCTCGCCGCCGAAGTGCGCGTCGATGAGCTGCTCCGCGCGCGTTGACTGAGCCGACGGGTCGGTGAAGCCGCCGCTCTTGAGCTTGCCGAACGTACCAAATCCAAGGAAAAGCGCGACGATCATCGCGACCGCCGACACCGCCAGCAGGGTTCGCGCGCGTCGTGCGACGAACCTGCCATACCGCTCCAACATGATCATCCCCCCGCTTGGCAAATGTTTACGGTGTCAACATGCCATGTTATGCTAACACTGTCAACATCGGGCAGGATGGAAGCGTGACATCAACGGCGACCCGCGACTCGTACCACCACGGCGACCTGGCCAACGCACTCGCGGCCGCCGCATTGGATCTCGCCCGTCGTGGCGGTCCGGAGGCGGTCGTGCTCCGCGAGGCCGCGCGCAAGGTCGGCGTGTCGCCGACCGCCGCGTACCGGCACTTCGCCGGGCACGACGCACTGATAGACACGATCAAGCACCTCTGCCAGACCGAACTGGTCGGTCGAATGGAGGCGGAGTTGGCGGCCGGCACGCCCGAGCCGGACCCGGGCCAGGAGGCCATTCGCCGGCTTCGTGCCCTCGGCGTCGGCTATCTGCGCTTCGCACGGGAGGAGCCGGGCCTATTCCGTACGGCGTTCTGCCGTAGCGACGCGCGGCCGGACGATCAATGGACCGCCATGCTCACCGCGCCGGGCTTCGTCGCGCTGACCACGACGCTGGACGACATGGTCAGGTACGGCGTGCTCGACGCGGAGCGCCGCGCCGGTGCCGAGATGGTGGCGTGGACGACCGTCCACGGGCTCGCGATGCTGTTGCTCGACGGCCCACTCGGCGCTCTGCCGTCGGATGATCTTGAGCGGATCGCCGAGCGTGTACACACCGCGGCGATCACCGGAATCCTCGGCCACGAGCCGGGGCAGCGTGGTGACGCAACCTAGCGCAAGCGCCTCATGTCGCGGCGCCACATAGCGTGACCGCTGCCAGTAACCCCCGGTGGCGCTGATGCGTGCGCTTCGGGTTGTCCTGTCGCGATGCAGAACCTCCGCCGCGGCCACAACGAGTTCGCAACCGAAACCGCTTGGCCCTTACGAGTCGCCGAACACTGCTCGGACCGCTCCAAGCGCTTTTCGCGACTACGCTGGGACTTCTGTCCAATTTGACAAAAGTTTCTGCCTAAATCACGTGAAGCTCTTTACCTCCTGGAAATTGTTTCTTAGAGTCCCCCTAACATCTCACCAGGAGACGCCGATGGTCCCGTCAGCATCGCCGTTCGTCCAAGGCACCATCTCCTTTCGGGTGTTGTGCCTGCTCCGAGACTGTGGCGCCCTGTCCCGCGCGGATCTGGCCGGGCGACTCGGCGAGCCGCGGGCGCGGACGCTCGCAGAGATCGACGCACTAGTGGCCGGCGATCTGGTCCGTGAGGCCGGACCAGCGGCCTCGCGCGGTGGCCGGCGCTCCACACTGGTCGAGTTGTCGCCGGACATTCGATTTGCCGCCGTTGACCTCGGCGCGACGTCGATCGACGTGGAAATCTCGGACGGCCGCCTGGAACCGGTCGCCGGGTACGCGGAGCCGGCCGACATCCGGTCCGGACCGAAGGTGACCCTGCGCCGAGTGACCGAGATTCTGACCAAACTGCAGGCGGAGGGCGCGTACGACCGACTGCGCTCGATCGGCATCGGCGTGCCTGGCCCGGTCAGCTTTCGCGACGGCGTGCCGGTGTCCCCGCCGCTCATGCCCGGCTGGAACAGGTATCCGGTACGCGAAGTGCTCAGCCGAGAACATGGCTGCCCGGTCGTGGTGGACAACGACGTCAACATCATGGCGATTGGTGAGCGGCACGGCGGCGTCGCCCGGTCGGTGGACAACGCACTGTTCCTCAAGGTCGGCACCGGCATCGGCTGCGGTGTCTACGTTGGTGGGGATGTCTATCGCGGTACCGATGGTTGCGCCGGCGACATTGGACACATCCAGTTGGATGGCCACACTCAGTTGTGCGCGTGCGGCAACGTCGGCTGCCTGGAGGCGGTCTTCGGCGGTGCGGCACTCGCCCGGGATGCACTCGCGGTGGCTCGATCCGGCGCGTCCCCGGCGCTGGCCGATCGGTTGGCCAGTCAAGGCGCGCTATCGGCAAGGGATGTCGGGGATGCCGCCGCCGGTGGTGACGCGGTGTGCGCACGCTTGATCCGCGACGGCGGTCGCCAGCTCGGTATCGTTCTGGCCGGTCTCGTGAGCTTCATCAATCCATCAATGATTGTTGTCGGCGGCGGTCTGGCCCTGCTGGGTCACATGCTGCTCGCCGAGATCCGCAGCGTTGTCTACCAGCGGTCGCTGCCGTTGGCGACCGGAAACCTGCCGATCGTGATGTCCGAGTTGGGGCCACGGGCCGGCGTCGTCGGCGCGGCCGTGCTGGCCAGCGACCTGGCCTACGGCAGTCAGGAGCAATGATGGCGGGCTTCACGAACGCTCCGGATCACCACATGGTGCGGTGCGCCGACGCAGCCGGCACCGACTTCATCCAACAGTTCCGGGTCGCCGCGCCGCGGCGGCTGGCGCTACCCGTGCCCGAGCCCGGCGCCACCGCGGGCCACCCGATACCCGAGTTCGCCTGACCCCATGACCCCATGACCGGCGCCGTCCGTTGGACGGCCGCCCGGACGACCGCGCCCATTTCCCCCCGATCAGGAGGTCGCGATGACTCGCCTCGCCGATCCGTTCCCGAGTCGGTGCCCGATCAGGTGCCCGACTTAGTGGTCCTCGACGCGCACCCGTACCGGTGCGCATCGCGGCAACCCAGCCGCGCATCAGCTACGAGCACTGTCCGCTCCATTGCACGCTCGACCCGATCGAACCAGACGCCGGGACCCGAACCCATCGCTACCTCGCGGGCGGGTTGCGGTTGCGATCGATTCCCCGCACGGCCATGCACGGCCGGACCGGGTCGTCCTGAGTGGACATGGTGCCCGTAATGGCGGAGGTCTCCGCCTGAGCATTCGCTCAAAACAACGGAGGAGGAAACATGAGCACCAGCACCACACCACCGAGCAAGGGGCGCGGCATCAGCCGGCGCAGCTTCCTCGGCGCCACCGCCGGAATCGCCGGCGCAGCGGCCGCGATCACGGTTCTCCCATCGACCGCGTTCGCCGAAAACGGGGTCACCGTCGAACCGGGCAAGCGCGGCATCCAGCTGTTCACCGTCCGCGATGTCGTCACCCGCGCACCCAACGCGGCCACCGGCGTGAACGGCGGCTTCCGGTACGTCTTCGAGCAGCTGCGCGGAATGGGGTACACGCAGGTAGAGTTCGCCGGCTACACCCAGAGCACGTCGATCCTCGGCCGGCAGATCACGCCGGCGGAGATCCGCCAGTTGATGGACGACAACGGGCTGCAGGCGAACGGCAGCCACATCAGCTTCAGCGACGCGACGATCGAGGCGCAGCTCGACATCGCGGAGACGCTCGGAATGCCGCACCTGGGCACGGCGTCGATCCCCACCAACGGTCGGTACAAGTCGGACTGGGAACAGGCCGCGGACAACTTCAACCGATGGGGCGCCGCGGCGGCCGCACGCGGCATCAAGCTGTACCAGCACAATCACCACGCTGAGTACAACTTCCTGCTCGACGCCGGTCCGCTCGACGCGAACGGCAAGCCGACCGGGTCGACCGGTCTGCGGGGGCTGGAGTACTTCTTGACCATCGTCGACCCGGATCTCGTCTGGTTCGAGATGGACATCTACTGGGCGTTCGTTGCGCAGCACCGGTACCAGTCCTACACGAACGCGACCGGCGGCACGAGCACCGACATCTTCGACCCCCTGGCCACCGTCACCCCGATCGCTCACCGGTTCCCGCTCTTCCACGTCAAGGACGGCGTGCCGGCGAACAACGCGGACGGGTACGACTTCGTGCCCGCGGGCACCGGTGTGCTGCCGCTGAAGGATTTCCTGAACGCGGTGCCGCAGAAGGGTTACCACTACCCGAATTACGAACAGGACAACGCGCCGGGCAACGCCACGACGGCGCCAAACCAGTCCTTGCAGGACTCGCAGATCAGCTACGACAACATCGCAAGCTGGCGCGGCTGATCACAGCCGGTCACCACGTCAGTCCCGCCCCGCCCAGGGCCGTGTCTCCATTTCGCGGTGCAGATCGACCCCGGGCGGGTCTGGGACGGCCCCGAGCTAGAGGAGAATCATGCACAAAGCCGTCAGGCGAAAGGCTACCAGCCTCGCCAGTGCAGCCCTGCTGGTCGGCGCGGTGTTGGTAAGCGTGGTCGCCACGCCCGGGGGGAGCGCATTGGCCGCTACGGCGCCCGCCCCAGCCGCCGCCGCAACCAGTTCCGGAAACGAATACAAGGTCCTCGTCTTCGACGGCGGAACCGGCGTTGACAGCGCCACCACCGCCGCCGGTGTCGCCGCGATCAAGAAGCTCGGGAACGATCGGCGCTTCGTCGTCGAGGTCACCAGCGATCCCGGCAAATTCGACGAACCGCATCTCAAGCAGTTCCGCACCGTCGTATTCCTGAACACGTCGGGAGCGGTCTTCTCGGATGCCGAGCGTTCGGCGTTCGAGGCGTACTTCCACGACGGCGGCGGGTTCGTCGGCATCCACTCGGCAATCGAGACCGAGCCGGGCTGGCAGTTCCTGACCGACATCATCGGTACGCGGTCGACCGGCAAGTCTGCCGTGACGAACGCGACGGTGAAGGTCGCCGACCGGGTGCATCCGGCCAGCGCCGGGTTGCCCGAGTATTGGAAGATCAAGGACGCGTTCTACAACTTCGCCGCCGACGTACGCGGGGTGGAACACGTTCTCGCGACGGTGGATGAGACCACCTACACCGGCGGCACGATGGGTCCGGACCACCCGATCATGTGGTGCAAGGACTATAAGGGTGGCCGGTCCTTCTACACCGGGCTCGGCGACACCACGGCCGAGTTCAACGACTCGTCCTTCCAGGGCAATCTGGGTGGCGCCATCGACTGGGCCGCCGGCAACGGTACCGGTGACTGCGGTGCGACGATCCTGGCGAACTACCAGCAGACCGTGATCGCCGCGCCGCCGAACCTCGGCGAGCCGGTCGAGTTCGACGTGCTGCCCGACGGGCGGGTCATCCAGACCGTCCGCACCGGACAGGTACGGCTGCACGACCCGGCCACCGGCAACGAGTCGATCATCGCCACGATCCCCGTCTACAACCACGACGAGGACGGTCTGTACGGCGGTGCGGTCGACAAGGACTTCACCAACGACCATTGGGTGTACCTGTACTACGCGCCACCGCTGAACACGCCGCTGACAGACGCACCGACCAGCAGTACCGACCCGCATGCGTGGGACGCGTTCAACGGATACAACCAGCTGTCCCGGTTCAAGTTCGTTGAATCGCCGACACCGCACCTCGACCCGTCAAGCGAACAGCAGATCCTGCGGGTCAACACGAACCGCGGCGCGTGCTGCCACGTCGCCGGCGAAATCCGGTTCGACTCCAAGGGCAACCTACTAATGACCACCGGTGACGACTCGCCGGCTGGTGGCGGCAACTCAGGCGGGTTCTCCCCGATGAACGACGAGCTGACGGTCAACCCGACTGCCTCGTGCCCGGCACCGTGCTACAACGCACCGTACGTCGACTCGCGTCGGTCGGCCGGCAACACCAACGACCTGCGCGGCAAGCTGCTGCGCATCCACGTGCAGGACGACGGCTCGTACACGATTCCGGCCGGGAACCTGTTCCCGCCGGGCACGGCAAAGACCCGACCCGAGATCTATGCGATGGGCTTCCGTAACCCGTTCCGGTTGAACCTCGACCAGAACGACGTCGCGTACGTCACCGACTACTCGCCGGATTCCCAGACGCCGCAGGTCTTCCGTGGCCCACCCGGTGTCGGTCGCATGGAGATCGTCCGGCACGCCGCGAACTACGGCTGGCCGCAGTGCGCCTCGCCGAACCTGCCGTACTACCGGTGGAACTTCGCCCAGAGCAAGCCGCTGGATGACCCGCCGCAGCCGTTCGAGTGCGGCAACCCGAGCCATGGCCCGGAGAACACCTCCCGGTTCAACACCGGCCTCACGGTCGAGCCAGCGTTGACCGCCCCGGACATGTGGTACTCCTATCGCGACAACAACCAGCCCACTCCACTGGGCACGCCGTGTCCGGCCGAGTACATGCAGAACCCGCCGGGCACCTGCCCGCAGCTCTTCCCCGAGCTCGGGCCTGGTGGTGGCGTCGGACCGCACGGCGCGGCGCCGTACCACTACGACGCGAACAACCCGAACCCGACCAAGTTCCCCGCCTACTACGACAATTCGATCTTCTTTGCCGAGTTCACGCGCGACACCATGCGCGAGATCAAGCTCGACTCGCAGGGCCACATCTTCAAGATCAATGACTTGCTGAATTGTGGCGACGTGTCGGCCGACCGGTCCAAGCTGCCGTTCATCTGCGACTCGCCGATGGACATGCGGTGGGGGCCCGACGGCGACTTCTACCTGATGTCCTACGGCGACGGCTTCTTCCGGGCGAATCCGGACGCGCTGCTGGTGAAGTTCAGCTACGTGAAGGGCACGCACGCCCCGACCGCAGTGGCGGCGGCGACGCCGACGAGCGGTCGTTCGCCGTTGACGGTGAACTTCTCCAGCGAGGGATCGAACGATCTGGACCCCGGTGACTCCATCAGATTCGCCTGGGACTTCGACAACAACGGAAGTGTCGACTCGACCGATCCCGATCCGACGTTCACCTACACGGCCAACGGCGTCTACACCGCGAAACTGACCGTCACCGATTCCAGTGGCAAGACCGCTTTCGCGACCGTACCCATCGAGGTGGGCAACACGGCACCGACCGTGACACTCACCACGCCGGTCGACGGTGGCTTCTTCAACTGGGGCGACAAGATTCCGTGGTCAGCGACGGTGACCGACCCTGAGGACTCGTCGATCGACTGCAACAAGGTGACCTTCACGTTCACGTTGGGCCACGAGGACCACGGGCACAACGAGGGCTCCCAGCTAGGGTGCTCCGGCGTGTGGCAGACCTCGACCGAGGATGCGGACCACGGCAGCGGCTATCTGTACGGAGGTCTGACCGCCTCGTACACCGACCTGGGTGCGAACGGCCAGCCGCCGCTAACGTCCATCGATCAGCACGTAATCCAGGTGAAGCGCCAGGAGTTGGAGTACGCAACCAGCGTGCACGGCACCGCCACGGCGGCGACGACGGACCCCAGCGGCGGCAACCTCAACGTTACGAGCGTTGATCCGGGCGACTGGGTACAGGTCAACCGCGTGGTGAACTTCCAGAACATCGATTCCGTGACGTTCCGGGTGTCCGGCGGCTCCGCGTCGTCGGTCGGTACGCCGCGGGGAACGGTGGAACTGCACCTGGACGCGCCGGACGGTCCAGTCGTGACCACGGCAACGATCAACGCGACAACCGGAAACAACGACTACGCCAGCCAGACCGTGCCGCTGACCGATCCCGGCGGTACCCACAAGCTGTACGTGGTCTTCCGCAGCGTCTCCGGTGGTCCCACGTCGAACCTCTTCAACCTGAACTGGGTTGAGTTCGGTGGCGCGGGCGTCGGCACGCCGTAACCGCGATCCCCGGGGGTGCCGCGACCGCCGCGGCACCCCCGGGCCACCGCCTGTTCGCCTTCGACCCCTGACTGGGCGGCCTCGGGCACCCGCGGTCCGAGCGAGGCCTCGGGCACCCGCGGTCCGAGTGGAGCCTCGACTCGCCGTTCCCACCGTCGGAAGGAAGAATCATGCTCGCGAAATACGTCCCTCCGTTCCTACGACCGTCCGCAGACAACAGGAAACGCCGGCTCCGACGATGTCTCGTCGCGCCGTCCTGCCGGTCGCGTCACTGGCGATCGCCGTGCCGGCTTCGGCCGCGACTACCGCCGCACCGGACGCGGTGTCCGCGGCCATCTCGACCGCCACGCTCACGCCGGCGGCACCGACCGGCACCAATGGCTGGTACCGGGGCCCCGTCACGCTGAACCTGTCCGCCACCGACGCCGTCAATGGCGTACAGCGCATCGAGTACCGGCTGGGCAATGCCGCGCCATTTCAGACCGCGACGTCCGCCGACGCGCCGTTCCCATCGACACTGACCGGCATCGGTGCCGCGTGAGCCCCGAGGGCACCACCAGCATCGGGTACCGGGCCATCAGCGGCGACGGCTCGATCGAAGCGACCCACACCCTCACCGTCCGGATCGACACCGTCGCGCCGGTGGTCACGTGGCCCGGCATCGTCGACGGTCACGTCGGGCACACCGCGACGCTCATCCCGACCCGGACCGATCCCGGCCCCCGGCTCGGGCGGCGTATTCATCCAGCGGATGTGGATCGACGCGGCCGAAGTCACGCCGTTGCCGGTCGCGACGTCAAGCCTCGCACCCGGCGCACACACGATGAGCGTGGTCGCGAACGACACGGCCGGAAATGCCGCGCGCTATGACCAGACGTTCGTCGTGACCACCTCCTTCACCGATCTCGACACGCTGATCGCCGGTTTCGTTAACGGTGGCGACGTGACGGCCGATCTCGGAACCGGCCTCCGGTCGACGCTGGCGGACTGCGAAGAGCGCGGCCGAATCCGGCGACACGACGCAGGCGGTCGCAGCTGCTCAACGAGTTCCGCTCCGAGGCTCAGGATGGCCTCGCGCCGGGAACGGTACGGGACACGGTGGTCGGCGACGCCCGCTACCTCATCGATCAACTCAGGGGAACCCTGCCGGCCGAACCGCCGACCGGCGTGACCGTGACGCGGGTGCCCGGCCCCAACCCGATCCCGGCGGTGACACCATCATCCGGGTCGACCAACTTCCCGGGCGCCACGTTCCGCGTGCTCTATTTCTCGGCCACCAAGGGATTCCGCCACGACCACATCCCCGACACCGCGGCACTTGTCGAGCAGTGGGGCCAGCAGTACGGCTTCAACGTGGATGTCTGGGATCCGAGGCAGGCACCGGCATCGCTACCGACCACGCCGTTCACGTCGGCCGCTGATCTGGCGAAGTACAAGACCATCATCTTCGCATCGCCAGTCGACGGGACGAACACGAACAGCACGCCGGACGCGGATGCCTTGAACGCCAGCGAGTTGGCCGCGTTCAAGGGATACATCGAGGCCGGCGGCGGATACGTCGGGCTGCACGGGGCCGCCGACTCGATGCACAACGTGCCGTGGTATCGCGACGTTGTCGGCGCGTGGTTCACCAACCACCCGGGCGGTCAGAACGGCGAAGGCACGTGCGGCAGTTGCATCAACGTGCAGGTCAATACCGAGGACCGTACGAACCCGGCGACCGCGCAGTTGCCCCGGACGTGGCTCACCATCGACGAGTTGTACAACTTCGAGCACAACCCCCGGGCCGACGTACACACGCTGCTGAGCCTCAACGAGGCCTCGTATCAGCGAAGCCTCAACAGCGGCGACGCCGCGACGAATCCGTTGACGCTCATGGGCGGCGACCATCCGATCTCCTGGTGCCAACAGTTCGACGGCGGTCGGGAGTTCTCGCTCATCCTCGGTCACGATCGCGCGCAGTACTACCGCGACTCGTTCACGAAAATCCTTCTCGAGGGCATCAAGTGGACGGCCGGGCAGACGGCGGCGAACTGTTCAACCTTCCGGCAAACCCGGACGTTGATCGGGGCCGACGCCACGGCCGGCACACTCACCGGCGCCTCGGCCGCAGACGCGAACGCGCTTGTCGACGCTGCACAGGCGAGCTATCTCGACCGGGACTACAACGCGGCGACGGCATCCCTCAACGCGATCATCACGATTGCCGGGCAAGCCGACGCCGGTACGGCAGCAGCGCGAAGCGAGCTCGACCGGCAGGCTCGTCAGCTCCGTGACTGGATGCAATCCCTCAAACAGTCCTGAACCGAGCCGGCCGCCGGCCAACCGCGTGTTGGCCGGTGGTCGGGTCGGAGGCTGGCGAACCCACCGATCCCGCGCTCGCGGGCTACGGCTGACAGCGGGGAGGCGGACATGACGACCGAACGAACGAAGACCGGTGTGTGGTTCGCGGGAGGTCGCGGATCGGTTGCCACGACAGCGATCGTGGGTGCCTTCGCCGTCGAGCAGAAACTCGCCGAACGCACCGGTCTCGTCACCGAACACCCGCGGCTGGCCGGCGTGGCGCTGCCGGACTTCGCGGACCTCGTCTTCGGCGGGTGCGACACCGCCACGACACCGTTGGTGGACCGCGCGATCGCGTTGAGCGACGCCGGCGTGCTTCCGGCCGCACTGGCACGCGCGCTCGCCGCGGACCTTGCCGAAATCGATCGCGACATCCGGCCCGTACCAACGGTTCCAGCCGCCCGCCAGATCGACTTCGCGGCACACGTCGAGCGGAACATCCGCGACTTCCGGGACCGGCACGACTGTGCGCGGGTAGTCGTCGTGAACGTCTCGTCGACCGAGCCCCCGGTGAGCCCGGATCCGGCGCACGATGACCTGGCGGACCTGGAGCGGGCGCTGGACCGCGAACAGCCCGTGCTCCCGGCCAGTTCGCTGTACGCCTACGCCGCGTTTCGGGCCGGATGCGCTTTCGCCGATTTCACACCGGGCGCGGGCGCGCGGCTGCCGGCGCTCGGTCAACTGGCACGCCGGCAACGCCTGCCGTGGGCCGGAAGCGACGGAAAGACCGGCGAGACGTTGGTGAAATCCGTCCTCGCGCCAATGTTCGCCGTACGCGGCCTGCGCGTGCGTTCCTGGGCCGGCACCAACCTGCTGGGCGGCGGCGACGGCGCAACCCTGGCCGACGCCGGAGCAACCGCCAGCAAATCGGCCAGCAAGGCCCGGGTGTTGCGCGAGGTCCTCGGGTACGACGTCGATGCGCCCTTGCACATCGACTACGTCGCTCACCTCGGTGACTGGAAGACCGCATGGGACCACGTCTCGTTCGAGGGCTTTCTCGGCACGCGCATGGCGATGCAGTTCACCTGGAGTGGCTGCGACTCGGCGTTAGCCGCGCCGCTCGTTCTCGACCTGGCCCGGCTGCTGGCCCAGGCGCACGCGGTCGGTCGAGTTGGACCCCAGGCGCCGCTCGCCTTTTTCTTCAAGGACCCGGTCGCGACCGACGAACACCAGCTCGCCGCTCAGTTCGACTCTCTCGTCGAATGGGCACACGACATCGGCGGACAGTCGTGACCGGCACGCTGTCCAGCGCGCGACGATCGTCGGCCACAGCCTCGTGCGCCGGCATGCGTACGCGCGATCTGATCGAGCTGGTACGGGCGCCCGCCGCGCTGTCGGTGCCCGGCGACGTGTTTGCCGGCGCCGCGACGGCGGACGCAGTCGGCGCCCGTACGCCGGCGTTGGCCGCTGCGTCCGTGTGCATCTACTGGGCCGGCATGGCCGCAAACGACTGGGCCGACCGGCACGTCGACGCGGTCGAGCGACCGCGACGCCCGATTCCGTCGGGTCGGGTGCCGGCTCCGGTCGCCCTCGGCCTGGCCGCCGGACTCACCGCCGTGGGACTCGCGGTGGCCGCAACGGCGGGTGGTCGACGTGCGCTGGGCGTCGCGCTGCCGCTGGCCGGTGCCGTATGGGCGTACGACATCGCCGCAAAATCCGGCGCGGCTGGACCTGCGGTCATGGCTGGCTGTCGTGGCCTCGACGTGCTGCTCGGCGCGAGCGGCGGATCGATCACGAGGGCATTGCCGTCCGCGCTCACCGTGGCCGCGCACACCTACACCGTCAGCGCCTTATCCAGGCATGAGGTGGACGGCGCGAGCCGGCGGCTGCCGGCGGCCACGCTCGCTCTGACCGGTGCGGTCGCCGTCGCGGCCGGAATGCCGCGCCGATCCGCAACATCGCGCGGCCGGCGCCGGGTCGGCGCGCTCTTGTCCGGTTGGTACGCCGTCCAGTACGGCCTGGCGCAGGCTCACGCTGTGCTCGACCCCGGCGCGGCCCGGATCCGTACGGCCGTGGCCACCGGAATCACCGGTCTGCCGATGCTGCAAGGTGCGCTCGTCGCACGAGCCGGCAACGTCACGGGCGCTCTGGCCGTCGCCGCGGCCGCGCCGCTGGGCGGCCGGCTCGCCCGGAAGGTGAGCCCAACATGAACCTGCGCTTCGGGTACGGGACCAACGGCTTCGCCAACCACCGACTGAACGACGCGCTGGCGGTGTTGGCCGACCTCGGCTACGTGGGCGTGGCACTGACGCTCGACCAGCAGCATCTGGACCCGTACGGGCGTGGCGTGGCCAGGCGTGTCGCGGCGACCGCCGCACGGCTCGACGAGTTGGGTTTGTCCGTGGTGATCGAGACCGGCGCCCGCTACCTGCTTGACCCGTGGCAGAAGCACGCGCCGACATTGCTGTCCGACGAACCGGGCCGCCGGTTGGACTTCCTCTACCGAGCGTTGGCCATCGGAGCCGATGTGGGGGCGGAGGCGGTTTCGTGTTGGGCCGGTGTCCCGCCACCCGGACTCGACTCCGGCGTGGCCTGGGATCGGTTGATCGCCGGCTGCGCCCGCGTCGTCGACGTCGCCGATCGACGCGGCGTGCCGCTCGGATTCGAGCCGGAGCCGGGCATGCTCGTGCAGACGATCGCCGACTGGACCCGACTGCACGCCGAACTCGGTGCGCCACCGCGGTTCGGCCTCACATTGGACATCGGACACTGCCGGTGTCTTGAGTCCGCACCGGTGGCCGAATGTGTGGCCGCGGCCGGTCCGCACCTCGTCAACGTACAGATCGACGACATGCGCCGCGGGGTCCACGAGCACTTGGAGTTCGGTCGGGGAGAGATCGTGTTCCCGCCGGTGCTGCGGGCGCTGGCCGACGCCGGCTACCGGGGACTCGTCGCGGTGGAACTCCCGCGTCACTCGCACGCGGCGCCGACCATTGCCGCCGAATCACTGGCGTTCCTGCGTGCCGCGCAGCGTTCCGCGGAGACCGCCGTGTCGATGCGACCGCAGTCCGCCGGCGACATCGTGGTGTCTGCCGGCACCGACGCCGGATCGCCGCCCCGAAATGACGCTTCGGCGCGACTCGACACCCGTGGGACACAGAGGGAGGGTCAGCGATGACAGGCATCGATGAGTTGTCCGTGGCGCTAATCGGGATCGCCGATCCCGATTGGTTCGGCAACGCGCTGCGCCGCGTCGCCGCCGAACCCGAGTCGATCGTCGAGTTGTTCCCGGCGGTGGGACGGCATTGCGGGCGGGGCGAACGCTCCGGCGTAGCGGCCGGCGCGACGCGTCACGTGAATCAGGCCGGAGCCGCCGGCTGGCGCGTCGACGACGCGGCCCGCGTCATGTTGTTACGTGCGATGCCGCTGGGTGGCTCCGTCCTCGCCGAAGTCGTCGACGGTCTATACCGTTTCGGCGATGCGGATGAGAAGCGTGGCGTGCTGCTGTCGCTGGCCAATTTGGATCTGCCTTCCGACGTGACGCGTGCGCTGCTCGACGACGCCATCCGTACCAACGATTCCCGTCTCCTCGCAGCGGCGCTCGGACCCGCCGCTGCCTGCCTGACCGCGCCGATGTGGCGACAGGCCGTGCTGAAATGCGTCTTCACCGGCGTACCGCTGCACAACGTCGCCGATCTGGAGGCCCGCGCGGACGCCGAGCTGGCGACGATGCTCGACGGGTTGGTCCGGGAGCGCCAAGCGGCCGGACGCACCGTCCCCGACGACGCCATGGCTCTATTTCGGCGCCTGACCACCGCAACCGATGCCTGACGCCGGACCACGGCAACTGGAAGCCGGACGCCACGATTGGCCCAACCACCGCAAGGAGGCTCGCGATGCGCATCTTCGATCCGCACATCCACATGACGTCGCGCACGACGGACGACTACGAGCGGATGGCCGCCGCCGGGGTTCGCGCGATCGTCGAACCCGCGTTTTGGCTCGGGCAACCACGCACGAGCGTCGGGACATTCGCTGACTACTTCGACGGTCTCATCGGTTGGGAGCCGTTCCGTGCGAGCCAATTCGGGATTCGGCATCACTGCACCATGGCACTGAATCCGAAGGAGGCCAACGATCCTCGGTGCCGAGGGGTGCTCGACCTGCTTCCCCGGTATCTGGCCAAGGACAGCGTCGTAGCAGTGGGCGAGATCGGGTTCGACTCGATGACAGCCGACGAGGACAGCGTCTTTGCGGCGCAGCTGGAGATGGCTGTCCGGCACGAACTACCGGCCCTCGTTCACACGCCTCACCGGGACAAGGCCCGCGGCACCGCGCGCACTCTTGCGCTCGTGGCCGAGTCCGGCATCGATCCGGGGCGGGTCGTGATCGACCACCTCAACGAAGTGACCGTTGATCTCGTCCGGGACACCGGATGCTGGCTCGGCTTCTCGATCTATCCCGAGACCAAGATGTCGCCGGATCGGATGGTTGCGCTCCTTCGCCGGTACGGGCTCGAACGCATCCTCGTGAACTCGGCGGCCGACTGGGGTCGCTCCGATCCGCTGCTGACCCGAGCGACGGGCGATGCAATGCTCGCGGCCGGGTTCTCGGACGAAGACGTTGATCGGGTGCTATGGCGCAACCCGGTGGAGTTCTACGCCCAGTCCGGCCGGCTCGAACTGGCCGACATCACCGCAGTCGGAGCCACGCACGCCGGCAACTCGATCCTCCGAGGTGGCGACTGATGCGACTGAAGCACCGGGACGGACAGACCGTACACCTCGCATACTGCACGAACGTCCATCCGGCCGAGGATCTCGACGGTATCGTGCACCAGCTCGACACGTACGCGGTGCCGGCCAAACGGCTGCTCGATGTGGATATCCTCGGAATCGGCCTGTGGCTGGCGGTGGACGCTGCCGCCGGGCTCGCGGCGGATTCCACTTCGCGCGCCCGCCTGCGCCGGGAGCTCGCCGCTCGTGGTCTGGAAGTCGTGACGCTGAACGGATTCCCATACCGAGCGTTCCATGCGCCGGTAGTCAAACACGCGGTCTACCAACCGGACTGGACCACACGCGAACGTCTCGACTACACACTCATACTGGCCGGAATCCTGGCCGACCTGATGCCCGACGACGCGGCACGCGGTTCGGTGTCCACGCTTCCGCTGGCGTGGCGCGATCCGTGGAGCGCCGAACGCTCGACCGCGGCCCGCCGCAACCTCGACCTGCTCGCGACCGGGCTGAGCGATCTCGCGTCGCGGACCGGACGGACGGTACGTGTCGCGTTCGAGCCTGAGCCCGGATGTGTCATCGAGACGACGAGTCAGGCGCAGCGCGAACTATCCGGGATGGACACTCGATTTCTCGGCATCTGCTTGGACCTCGCGCATCTTGCATGCGCCTGGGAGCAGCCGGCGGACGCCCTCGCCGCCCTGACCGACGCCGGCCTTCCCGTCGTCAAGGTCCAGGTGTCGGCGGCGCTCGGCGTAGGCGACCCGGCCGGCGCCCGCGACACGCTACGCCACTACGTAGAACCACGCTTCCTGCACCAGACCCGGGCCCGGGACGGGTCTGGGGTCGACGATCTGGGCGACGCACTCGATGCCGGCATGGCCGGACCGTGGCGCGTGCATTTTCACGTACCGCTGCACGCCGCGCCAGCACCGCCGCTCCACGCAACGCATGGGACGCTGCGGGCCGCGCTCGGCGAACTGCTCGGTGGTACGAGCGCCCGCTGCGATCACTTCGAGGTCGAGACGTACACGTGGGGTGTGCTTCCGGCCGACCAGCGACCGGAGACGCCGGAGCAGCTCGCGGCCGGCATCGCCGCCGAGCTGGCGTTCGCCCGCGACGAGTTGCTCGATCTCGGTCTGTACGCGGCCAATACCGCGGACACATCCGCGCGATGAAGAGCGACGTGATGACTGGAGGCATGATGAACAACCGCCCCGCACCGCTGGTCGTGCTGAACGTGGTCGGACTGACCCCGCGCTTGTTGGCCCACATGCCCAACCTCCAGGGGATCGCCGCATCCGGCTTCCGGGCGCAGCTCGGCACGGTGTTGCCGGCTGTCACGTGTTCGGCCCAGGCCAGCCTGATCACCGGAGCGCTGCCTCGGGAACACGGCATCGTCGGCAACGGCTGGTACTTCCGGGAGGTTGGCGAGGTGTTGCTGTGGCGGCAGCACCACGCACTCGTCGGCGGCGAGAAGGTGTGGCAGGCGGCGCGGTCCCGGCGCCCGGACTACACAGTGGCCAACGTCTGCTGGTGGTACGCGATGGGTGCCGACGTGAACTGGACCGTGACGCCGCGCCCTGTGTACTACGCCGATGGGCGCAAGGAACCGGACTGCTACACCGACCCACCCGAACTGCACGACGACCTGACCACGGCGTTGGGCACGTTCCCGCTGTTCAACTACTGGGGACCGACCGCCGGCCTCGCCTCGTCACGGTGGATCGCCGACGCCGCCACCCGCGTGATGGCGCACCACGATCCCGACCTCACGCTCGTGTACCTGCCGCACCTCGACTACGACCTGCAGCGTTTCGGCCCCGCCGATCCGCGGGCCACGATGGCCGCCGCCGATCTGGACCGGACGATCGGTGCTCTGCTGGATCGCGCGAGTGCGCGCGGCGCGATCGTCGTGGCGCTGTCGGAGTACGGCATCACGCCGGTAAGCCGGCCGGTGCACATCAACCGCATGCTGCGGGCCGAGGGCCTGCTGCGGGTGTACTCGCAGGACGGCATGGAGTATTTGGACCCGTGGACGTCGCGCGCGTTCGCTGTCGCCGACCATCAGGTCGCGCACGTCTACGTGGCCGACCCGGCCGACCTGCCGACCGTACAGACTCTGTGCGAACAGTTGCCCGGGGTCGATTGCGTACTCGATGCGGCGGGCAAGGCAGCACACGGTCTGGATCACCCGCGCGCCGGCGAACTCGTGCTGGTGGCCGACGACGACGCGTGGTTCACGTACTACTACTGGCTCGACGATGCGCGCGCCCCCGATTTCGCCCGGCTCGTCGAGATCCACCGCAAGCCGGGGTACGACCCGGCGGAGCTGTTCTTCGACCCCGCCGCGCCCGGCGCCGCACGGCTGCGCGCAGTCGCCGCCCTTGCTCGCAAGAAACTGGGCATGCGATATCTGATGAACGTTGTCGGACTCGACGCCGGCGCACAGGCCGTACGCGGATCGCATGGGCGCCTGCCGACTGACCCGGCGGATGGTCCCGTACTGCTCTGCTCGGACGCGTCGGTGGCCTGTGAGCGCATCGACGCGACCGGCGTCAAGCGGCTGCTTCTGGAGCTGGCCGGGTGCGCCGACGGCGTGGCCGTCGCGACCCGCGGCTGAGCCGATTGCGCTCGGCACGTCAAGGACCCGTCGGTGGACCGGCCAGACGTCGGTGACGACCTCACCCTGGATCTGGGCGCGACTCATCAGCGCTGTCAAGCTCGCCAACGAGCACGTCGGGGGCACGCATCCGCCACGCGTCTGTTACGAGAACCCTCAAACGATCGATGTTCACCTGCACCAGCCGCAGCATGACCAACGGCAGTCCGTCGTAGGCGGGCGTGGTGAAGAAGACCTCAGGGTCGCCAAGCAGCAGCGCCTGCTTCTCCGCTTCATCGCCGACATACAGCACCGCGATGTCGGTCCGGATGAGGCGTGGCTTGCCCGGTCTGCGCTCGGGGTAAGACCACACGAACCCTTTGTCGCCAACCCGAAAGTCGAAACCGTCGCTGTCGATCTCGGCCACGTGGGGCAAAGCGAGTGCCAGGCGACGGACATCATCGGCGTCAGCCATCGAGATCGCTTCCCGACACCACCTCTTGCATAGCCAAACACTAACCGCTGCCACCGACGGTTCGGCAAGGTGGCGGCCGCACCACCAGCCGCGCCGAACAGCATTACCTCAACCGCCAAGCCGCGTGCCTCAGCGCCTGCGATAGCAACGCTGCGGCCGTAAGTCAGGGCCGCCGTGCGTTGCGATGGCCGGCCCGTGGACAGTGGGCCGGATGGACATAGCCAGCGTGGTACACGAGCGAGCCGTCTACCCGGTCGAATACCTCCCACGTCTTGCGGGCCTCGCCCGAAGGTGTCGACAGTGGACGATTGCACGGACGACGTGTACGGGGGAGAACGGCCTACGCTCCGCTGCTGACCTCGGCGGGGGAGCGCTGAGGTCGAGACAGTTACCGCTCCCGGACTGCGTAGGTCAGGTGGGTCACCCGTTGCGTCGGCTCCGCGCGGACCGGCTCCAGGGCCACGCGGCCCGCGTCCACGCCCTCGAACAGGCGGATTCCGGAGCCGAACAGCACGGGTGAGAGCGCGATCGTGAACTCGTCGATCAGGGCGGCGTTCACGTACTCCAGGATCGTTGCGCCGCCGCCCGCGATGCGGACGTCCCTGTCGCCGGCGGCCTCGCGGGCCTGGTCGAGCGCGGACTCGATGCCGTCGTTGACGAAGTGGAAGGTGGTCCCACCCGACCGCTCCCAGGGGTCACGCTTCTCGTGCGTCACGACGAACACCGGTGTGTGGAACGGTGCCTCCTCCGGCCACGCCTGCTCGCCGGCGTCGAACATGCGCTTGCCCATCACGCTCGCGCCGGTGCGCTCGAACGTCTCGCGCACGATGTCGTTGTCGCGCCCTTCCTCGCCGCCCTCGCCGAGCTTCAGGTTCTCCCGGAAGAACCGCTGCGGGAAGATCCACTGCTGCAGTTCCATCCACTGCTGCCCCATCAAGTCCTCGAGGGACTCGGGCGCGATGAACCCGTCCAGCGACATCGACACGCTGAAGAACACCTTCCCGGCCATCAGCCCTCCGCCCCCTTCCGAACGATCTCGGTGATATAGGCAGAAAGCTTGCTCAGGGTCTGCCGGCCGCCCTCGATCGCGTGGTACTTCTCGACCGCCTCGTCGCGCAGCTCCTTGGTGGGGAACACCGTGCGCATCTCGATCCGGGTCGCCGCCCCGTCGGGCGCGAACTTGAGGACCGACTCGAAGGCGTTCGGGTCGCCGCGGGACTCACCGTGCAGCAGCGCGATCCGCTCCGGCGGGGCGATCTCGGTCCAGGAGATCCACTCCTGGTAGTCCGTCCCGTCCGGTCCGTGCATCACAAAGTCCCACTCCCCGCCGACGCGGAACTCGAACGCCCGCGTGGTGGTGGTGAACCCCTCCGGCCCCCACCACCGCGACAGGTGCCGCACCTCGGTGAACGCCTCGAACACCAGCTCCCGTGGGGCGTCGATGACCCGGGAGATCACGATCTCGCGGTCGGCCGTCGCGGACTGCGCCGGCGCTCCTCGTCCCGTCACGCTCATCAGTTACTCCTCCTGCCTTGCCTGCTTGAGGTCCTGCACGTACGCGTCCAGCCGGTCGAAGCTCTCGTCCCAGAACCGCTCGAACCCGCCGGTCCACTCGTGAACCGGTCGCAGCCCACGGGCGTCAAGGCCGTACAGGCGCTGCTTGCCTGCCTTGCGGTCCCGCACCAGCCCGACCTCCCGGAGCACCCGCAGGTGTTTGGACGCCCCCGGCTGGGTCATCCCCAGCGCCTGTGCCAACTCGGTCACCGGCCGCTCACCCGCCCGCAGCAGCACCAGCATCTCCCGCCGCTGCGGCTCGGCGATCGCGTTGAAGACGTCCGACGTCGTCGCTGCTCGTGCCATGGCGCAATCATATGCCCATATCGGCATGCGTCAACAATGGGGTCAGCGACGCATGACGCGAGCGCTCTAGCTGTCGACTCGGCGGCAGCGGGTCGTTCTATGTCCTCGCCTGCCCATTGTCGGCCCAGGCCACGGTGATCGTGCCGTCCCGCATGGCTCCGCTGACCTTCTTGTTGCTGAGCGGCATGGGCATTCGGGTGACCGTGTTTCGACCTTGCCGGATCGTCTGGCGCAATTTCGTCAAGAGGCTTGACCGGAACCTGTCGCGCCGGTCTATAGTGCTAGGAACCTAGATGAATGGTGCTGAGGTGATCGAGTTCCACCTGGACGGCCGTTCCGGCGTCGCTCCCTACATGCAGCTGATCCAGCAGGTCCGCCAGGCTATGCGGCTGGGTCTGCTAGCCGAGGGCGACCAGTTACCGACGGTCAAGGATGTCGTCGCGAAGGTGGCGATCAACCCGAACACGGTGCTCAAGGCCTACCGGGAACTCGAATACGAGGGCCTGGCCGCGCCGCGTCCCGGGGTCGGCACCTTCATCACCCGGACCCTGACCGATCAGTCGCTGGCAGCGCACGGGCCGCTGCGCGAGGAACTCCGGGTCTGGCTCGCTAAGGCGAGGGCGGCCGGTCTGGACGGCGAAAGTATCGAGGCTCTATTCGTGACTACGTTCCGCACACCTGTGGAGGAGACAGCATGAGCAGCCCTGTGCTGCAGGCCACCGGCCTGACCAAGCGGTACGGACGACGCCCCGCCCTGTCCGACTGCACGCTATCCATTCCGGCCGGCCATGTGGTCGGGCTCGTCGGCCCCAACGGTGCCGGCAAGACGACATTGCTGCAGATCGCGGTGGGTATGCTGCCGCCCACCTCCGGGACGATTGAGGTGCTCGGCGGCCAGCCCGCTTCCGGGGCGGCACAACTGGCCCGGGTCGGCTACGTCGCCCAAGAGACGCCCACCTATGCGGGGCTGTCCGTCGCCGACCATCTCCGTTTCGGCGCCCACACGAACCCCGGCTGGGATCAGCAGCTGGCTGACGACCGGATCGCGAAACTTCGTCTGGACCCGTCGCAGAAGGCCGGGAAGCTCTCCGGCGGGCAGCGCGCCCAACTCGCGCTGACACTGGCCATCGCGAAACGACCCGATCTGCTCATCCTCGACGAACCGGTGTCCAGCCTTGATCCCCTCGCACGGCGCGAGTTCTTGCAGAGCCTGATGGCGTTCATCGCCGACCACGGCGCCAGCGTCATCCTGTCCTCACATCTGGTCTCCGATCTGGAACGCGTCTGCGACTACCTGATCGTGTTGGTCGACTCCAGGGTTCGCATCGCCGGCGAGGTCGACGACCTCCTCGGCACCCACCGCCGGGTGACCGGCGCCCGCCGCGATCTCGACAGCCTGCTTCCGCTTGTCGAGACGATTGAGGAGAGCCATACCGACCGGCAGTCCACGCTGATCGTCCGCAGCAGCACCCCGATCGACGACCCAGCCTGGGCGGTCGAAGAACTCACCCTCGAAGACCTCGTCCTGGCCTACATGGCCCAGGCCTCCACCGCACCCGCCCGCACCGCCGTATTGGAGACACAGCGATGACCTGGTTCACCTGGCGCCAGTTCCGCACCCAAACCTGGATCACCATTGGAGGCCTCGCCGTCATCGCTGCCGTCCTCGCGATCAGCGGCCACAACGTCGCCGATCTGTGGATCTCTAGCGGCGCCGCGGCCTGCCACAGCAATTGCGGTGCGGCGATTAGCACCTTCCTCGACCAGGTGACCAGAAGCGGCTTCGACGACAAGGTTCACAACTTCTCGACCGGGTTGGTGTATGTCGTGCCGGCCGTGATCGGGATCTTCTGGGGCGCCCCACTGATCGCCCGGGAACTTGAGACCGGTACGCACCGCCTCGCCTTCAACCAGTCGATCACCCGTACCCGCTGGCTGGCCACCAAACTCATCGTCGTCGGCACCGCGGCCGCGGCCACCGCCGGATTGCTCAGCTGGGCCGCGACCGCATGGGCACACCACATCGACCACGCCACCGGCATCATGCTCAAACCCCAATATTTCGGGGCCCGCGGCATCGTTCCGATCGGCTACGCCCTGTTCGCCTTCGCTCTCGGCGTCACCGCCGGCATGCTCATCCGCCGCACCGTCCCCGCTATGGCCACCACCCTCGCGATCTACATCGCCGCCGTCATTTCGATGCCATTGTGGATCCGCGCTCACCTCGCCCCCGTAGCGCACGCCATAACACCACTGGACGTCAGCCGGATCGATAGCCTGACAAAAGGTCCCGGCGGCACACTGGAGGTCGTCAGCGGCGTCCACCCCAGCGGCGCCTGGGAACTTTCCAACAAGACCATCACCGCGACCGGTCACCTCTTCACCGGCCCCGCCAGCCCGCAATACTGCGGCAACCCAAACCCCGAACCGTGTCTGAACTGGATCGGCAGCCTGGGCCTGCGCCAAGACATCACGTACCAACCCGTCAGCCACTTCTGGCCGCTGCAATTCGCCGAAACCGGCATCTTCATCGCCGCCGCAGTCCTGCTCGCCGGCTTCTGCTTCTGGTGGGCCCGCCGGCGCCTCACCTGACATATCGACGACGAATCGGTGACACTTGCGCGTGCTACAACGATGGCCATATCCGGCTGGCGGGGCGCTGTGGTCTGTCAGCCAGTCGACTCATGGCATCCGGTGTAACGCCCGTCGCCCAGGGCAGTGAACTGCGCGCGCAACTTGTGCCCTCGGTCGTAGTCGATGACAAACACGACCGGGTCGGGAATCGCGCAGACTACTCGTGAAGCCACCGTCGCGGAGACCCACGTAGTCGCGTTGGTCTCCAGCGCGACCGCCCGTGGCTGCGGCGAATGACTGCTGGTCCCGCATGGTCCCCAAAAGCCAGCCACCAGGTCGAAACGGGACCCCGGCGGTAGCTCGACGATCAATTCGTCGAGGTTAACCGGATGTCCGGAATGGTTGACGAGTTGAACGCCGATCGACAGCGCAGTGCCTTGCTGCATCGAGCACGTCACACCGGTCGATGTGACCGCAGTGACCGCAGGCGCTTCGCTGCGTCCAACCGGCGGGCGTGCCGCATCGCCTGGGTTGTGGCGATTGCCAATCAGGTACCCGATCCCTCCGCCCACGACAAGGACCGCGATCCCGATCACGAGACGCCAACGGAGAGGGCGATTCATAGAGCGACGCGCCGATGGCGGCGCACCGCCCATCTCGATGACTTTCCCGTCGTCCGCTCCCGCCGGCGGGTCAGGCCGTCGCGGGTCGTCGGAGCTCATCCGCTCAAGTCTAGTTTCGCGGAGGTTCGGATGGTCTCGCATCAATGATCAATGGGCGAATCATGAAGCGTTTAGCCCGACGGGACTGTTGCCACATGCGATCGCCAAGATCGCGGACCGAAGACTTCCTGCAAGATCGAATTCCGCTCAACAGCGTGGTCCATAGATCGGGACAAAGCTGTCTTTCTGCCCGGCAGCCCGCGAGCTAGGCTGTGCCCGGTTGCCGGCTGAGGAGTGAACAACAGGTGCAAGACGCGGTAGTTGGTCCTGATGGTGCGCGGATCCGATGGGTGGAGATCGCCGGCGCCGCACCGGCTCGAGTGTGTGTCCATGGGGCCGGGGCGCAGGCGGCGGCGTACTTCACTTACGCAATGACCCTGCCGCCGCTGGCCGGCCGGCGAACGTTGATGATCGACCTGCTGGGTTTCGGGCTCAGCGACCGCCCGGCCGGGTTCGGCTATCGACTTGACGACCACGCCGACGCGCTCGCCCGGGCGCTGGACACCGCGGGCATCACCGACGCCGAGCTCATTGGCCACAGCATGGGCGGCGCGGTAGCGATCGCGCTGGCTAGCCGACGACCGGATCTGGTGTCCCGGCTGATCCTGGCCGAGGCCACCCTCGACCCGGTGCCCCCACCAGCGCCGGGCAGCGTCGGTGTCACGACCTTCACGGAGGCCGAGTTCAACTCGGGAGCCATGGCCCAGATCCTGGACCAGGTCGGGCCGCTGTGGGCCGCGACGATGCGCCTTGCCGATCCGATCGCATTGCACCGCAGCGCAATGGGACTACGCGCCGGGACCAACCCGACGGCCCGCAAGCTTCTGATGTCGCTGCCGATCCCGCGGACCTTCCTGGTTGGAGCGCGGTCCCAACCGCTATCGCAGAGTTCGGAACTCGAGGCCGCCGGTGTACGGGTGGTGACCATCCCGGACGCCGGCCACAACATCATGCTCGACAATCCACAGGCATTCGCAGAACAAGTCGCCACCGCTAGCTCACTCATAGCGAGAACGGCCCGAGCAAAAGCCATCCGAAGTGCCAGAGGATTCGGTTGAGCAGGTTGCGTTTGGGCTCCGACCGTCTGTCATGCGCCGGCTCGGGCGGTGCGGGCCAGTCGGCGGGCTTCCCGCAGCGGTGTGGGGGTGCGGTGGTGTGCGGCCGCAAGCACGACACGAACGGCTGACGCGGGATCGGTTCGCCAACCAGCGTGTACGGCCAAAGGGCGGCGCCCATCCCGGGTGCGTACCCAGAATCCGACCAACACGCCGTCGAGCATCAACGGGCTCTGCGCCCCCCGATCGTCGGTTGGCCAATCCCCGACGGCCTGCAGCGTGCGATGAGTGACGCCAATCGTCGGTATGTCGAGCACGGCTCCCAGATGAAGGGCCAGTCCGGCGCGCCGTGGGTGATCGCGTCCGGTCGCGTCGACTATCAGTACGTCGGGCCGCATCGGTAGGGACCGGACCGCGTTCTCAAGCAGGGCTCCGGTACGCAGAGCGAACAAACCTGGAAGATACGGTGCGCCGGCCCGGCCGTCGATCGCGGCTCGAGCGACACAGTGCCTGCCACGGTAGACCGCCGCGGCCGCCCAGCCCGCCTCGCCGGCCTGGCCCGGGCCGCTGCTGCCGCGGGAGAAACATGCGAAGCAGCCGGCGACGGTCGGCCGGGCCGGCGGCGCCCACGGCGGTGGCGTGGCCTGGGCCAGCGCCAGCTGCGTAGCGATCAACTCCTCGGCGGTGGTAGGCCAACCGGCGGCGACAACCATGAGTTCAATGATGGTCACCGTCGGGCTACGGCGCGCGGCCGGTGGCCGCGGCGGCCACCACCGAGCTCGCGCGCGATCAGTCCGCCGACCACCGTGGTGGCTATGCCGCCTGCGCGGCCACAACCGCCGTCGGGCAGCGACACGCCGGACAGCTCCAGCGACGCCCCGACCAACAGCGTCGCACACGGTTGTGCCCCGCCGGGTGGGCGGGGCACAACACGTCCGGCCGCTCGGCGCCGACTCGGTCGATGGCTTACGGCGTGATCCCAAAGCTCGCAAGGAACGCGAGATCGTCGCTCTGGTCGATGCGGTATTCATCGTCGGTGCCGGTGCAGTTCGGACTGAGCCCAAACGACGTCACCGCCACGATCTGGTTCGTGCCGGCGACGAACGTCGGACCGCCCGAGTCACCGAAGCATGTTCCGCCCTGGTGGGTCGTGCCGTTGTCGTTGCTGAAACGCGCAATCGTGCCCTGCTCGACGCCGAACGTGCCGTTCAGCGAGATGAGCTTGACCGTGCCGGCGAACCGGACGTCGCCGCCGAAGTCGGTGTGTGGCAGCTCCTTGTTGAGCCCGTAGCCGACCACCGTGAAGCGTTGCTGGCTGTTCGGCCCGGTCTGGAACTGGTCGAGGAAGCCGGCGGGGGAAATCCGTCCGTGCTCGGCGTGCTGCACCGGGTGCTCGAGCTCGAGCACCCCTGCGTCGTGCAGGAAGAACTGGCTGGGATCGAATTGTGGATGCGGGTGCGAACTGGCCCGGTGCCACTGGCTTGACGCGTTGAGCGCCGCGGCCCAGTCATGGTAGCGCTGGGCGTTCTGGCCGCGCCCGTACGACGAGCTGGGCGGCAGGATCGAGAAGTCCGGTGCGTCGTTGAAGTTGATCCACACATCGTCGCCGCCCGAACCGGTTCCGCCGCCGGTGGTCGTCGACGCGCCGTCCTTGCCGACGCCATACGTACAGTGACCGGCGGTGAGCACGACATCGTCGCTGAGCAGCGTGCCGGAGCAGGTGAACCACGCGCCTGGGTTGTCGAACCGGGAGTCCGGCTCGTCCGGCACGAAGAACAGCAGCTCACCCACTTGGGGATGGGCGCCGGCGTCGGGCTGCCCGTGTGTTATCGCGCTGGCCGGTGCGCTCGCGGCCAGCACGACGGCCGCGGCGGCAGCGATTACGACGCTAAGTCTCTTGAGCATTCGGTCCCCTTCCAAACCAACACCGCACGGACTGCCACGCCCGCGTCGGCACAGTAAACGCACAGCACCATCGTGTCCGAGTCTGTGGTCAACCGATACCGCCCGGGCCGAAGCAAGGGCGATGGCAAGGGTCGCTCGAATCGGTGGCAGTGGTCGATTGTGGATCGCCAGGATGGGCGGCCGAGGTTTTCGACTCGCCGGCGTCCGGGATCGGTGTGGCGGGGGCCATGCGTCAGCGCAGAGCGAGACTTGGACAGAGCTGCCGGTGCGTGCGTGGATTCACGCCGCATCGAATCCCAGTTTGATGGCCAGACCGAGCCCGAGGGTGGCCACGGTCCAGCGGATCACCGACTCGGGCAGTCGACGTGCGAGAGCCGGACCGAAGAGGCTTCCGACGAACAGGCCGCACGCAAGAGGAATGACGGCTGACCAATCGACTGGGCCGGTGACAGCCAGGATCGCCGCCGAGGTGAGTGCCGCCGCGCCGACGAGCATGTTCTTGACCGCGTTCGCCACGGGCATTCGGGGATTTATGAGTATGAGCGCTGTTGCGAGGAGCATGACACCGGAGCCGGCGCCGAAGTAGCCGCCGTAAACCGACAACAGCATGATCATGACGAGTGCGCTCGCCCAGTGGGCGCCCGCGTGACGGCCGATTCGCGATGTCAGCCACGGTTGGGCGAGCAGCGTCAGCGATCCGATAGCGACCAGGATGGGTACCAGGCGGTCGAACAGTGCGGTCGGAGTCGTCAGCAGCAGCGCCGTGCCGACGGCGCCACCGATCGCCGCGACCGGCAGTCCCCGCCGCAGCCACCATCCTTGTCCGGCGAGCTCGGGACCTGACACAGCGGCCGAAGCGGGCCAGCACGTGAATACGCCGACGAGGTTTGCCACGTTCGCCGCGAATGGGGGGATGCCGACGGCGAGCAGTGCGGGGTACGACACCATGGATGTGATCCCGCCGGCCGTACCCATCACGCCCGCGACTACGCCGCCTGTCAACAGCAGTAGCAGATCCGCGGAAGTCAGCGCCACCGTGGCAAAGTAACAACTTCGATCCGGGAAAGTGGTATCCGATCGGCCAACACCCGCTGCGGTTTAGACACCAGCGCCTGGTCACCCGTCCCGTGTACCAGGAGTCACGAGCCCGGTCTCATATGCGACGACGATCGCCTGTGTCCGGTCGCGCAGCTGCAGTTTGGACAGAATGCGCGCGACGTGCGTCTTGACCGTGGCATCGCTGAGCTGGAGGCGAGTGGCGAGTTCCGCGTTGGACATCCCGCGGGCGAGCAGTTGTAAGACTTCCACCTCACGCGGGGTCAGCGTGGACAGGTCGCGGTGCAGGGTGGCGGTGTGCTGGTCGCGGACCGCGTACCGCTCAATGAGCCGGCGGGTGATCGTTGGTGCGAGTAGGGCGTCTCCGGATCGGACCAGGCGTACGCCGGCCACCAGGTGTTCCGGCGTCACGTCCTTGAGCAGGAAGCCACTGGCCCCGGCGGAGAGCGCGGCGTAGACGTACCGGTCGAGGTCGAAGGTGGTGAGGATGATGACTCGGGGGAGGGGTTCGGTTTCGGTGGTAAGGATCCGGCGGGTGGCTTCGAGTCCGTCCATCTCGGGCATTCGAATGTCCATCAGCACGACGTCCGGCCGGGTGCGCCGTACCGCGTCTACTGCGTCCGTGCCCGTGGCTGCCTCGGCCACCACCTGGATTCCGTCAGCGGCGAGGATCATCCGGAATCCGGTGCGTACCAATGCCTGGTCATCCGCGATCACCACGCGCAGCGTCTCCGTCATTGCGACGCCTGCAGGGGCGTGACCGCGAGGACCCGGAACCCGCCGGATGGACGGCGTCCTGCGGTGAGCGTGCCGCCGTATGTGGCCAGCCGTTCCCGCAGACCGATAAGCCCGCGCCCGCTGCCCGAGGTGACCGCCGCCGCTGATCCACCGGTGTCGGTTACTTCGACCCGCAACTCTTCCGTCGTACCGCTAATTCTGATCGCCACGGCGGCGCCGGCGGCGTGTTTGACGGCGTTGGTCAGCGCTTCTTGCACCACCCGATAGGCCGCCAGTTCGACTCCGGCCGGCAGTGTGTCGAGGGTGCCGTCGATGGTGAGACTGACCGGCACGCCAGTGTCGCGAACCCGGGCCGCCAGATCGGGCAATTGCTTGAGACCGGGTTGGGGTGCCAGATTGGCGCCGTCGCCGTCCACCGTGAGCACGCCGATGACCTGGCGCAGCTCGGTCATCGCGGCGCGGCCCCCCGCTTCGACCGCGAGCAGTGCCTCGCGCGCCTGATCACGGTCGAGATCGAGCATCTTCCGGGCGGCGCCGGCCTGGATGATCATCACGCTGACGTTGTGGCCGACCACGTCGTGCAACTCGTGGGCGAGTCGGGCACGCTCCTGTTCCAGTGCCAGCCGAGTGGCGGACTCGCGCTCACGCTGCAGCGCCTGGGCGCGCTGTTGCCAGGTGTAGACCGCGTTCGCGCCCAAGCCGATCAGCGCCACCAGCAGGAAGACCAACGAGCCGGAACCGAAAAGGGGCAGGTCGGCGCCGATGCTTGTGATGATCAACAGTCCGCCGGCGACGCTCACCAACGCCAGATTGCGGTACGGGCTGTACGCCGGGGCGCTGTAGGCGCCGATCAGGACCGCGAGCACCGTCCACACGAGGTTGGCGCCGTTGATCTCGAAGACCCGGGCGGCAGCCACTGCGATGATCCAGAACGACAGGAGCGGGAAGCGTCGCCGAGTGACCAGCGGCAGAGCGGTCAGCGCCGCCAGGACAAACTCCCACCACAGTAGGTGGACGCCGCCAACCAGGTCCGGCGGGACGGGTGGGACCGGGCGGATCGGCACGAATCCCGGCGTACCGACCATCGGCTCGAACGGCCTAAAGGAGCCGTCCTGGATCTGCATCGCCCCGTTGACAGCGCCGATCGCGAGCAGGACCGCCATAATGCCGTCGGCGGCCCATCCCCACGGCGTGAGTCGCGCCGGAGGCGGTGTCGTGTGCCGCACCCACGCGAGCGTCGACCGCCAGCGCCGCACTATCTCGTTCCGAATCACGCCATTAGTGTTCCAGGGCCGCGACCCGCCACGCGTCCCCACGTGTGCGTACATCGCAAGGATGACGTCGTCAATGATCAGCACTGGGGATGACCGGGAATCGCTAACGCGGCTGACGCGCTCGGGCCTGCTTCGTCCATAGCGTCCTGGACCATGACGACACCCTTGATCGAATTGCGCGATGTGAGCAAGCGGTACGGCGACGGCGCGCCCGCACTCGACGGCCTGAGCGCGCAGGTGCACCCCGGCGAGGCTGTGGCCGTGCTGGGGCCATCCGGAAGTGGCAAGTCGACGCTGCTCAACATGGTCGCCGGGCTGGACCGGCCGAGTACTGGAACGGTGACGGTCGACGGCGTACGCGTGGATCGCCTGTCCGAGGCCGCCTCGGCGTTATACCGGAGACGCCAGATCGGCATCGTCTTTCAGTTCTTCAACCTGCTCGACGACCTGACCGTGCTGGACAACGTGCTGCTGCCGGCGCAGCTTGCGGGCATGTCGCGCAAGCGGGCGCGGGCCCGGGCCGACGAGCTGTTGAGCTATCTCGGTATCGCGGGGCATGCGCCAGCCTTCCCGGGCCGGCTGTCCGGCGGCGAGCGGCAGCGGGTGGCGGTGGCCCGAGCGCTGATGAACCGGCCGCGCCTGCTGCTGGCCGACGAGCCGACCGGCGCCCTGGACACCGCATCTGGCCAGGAGGTCCGCAAACTCTTGACGGAACTCAACCAGGACGGCCAGACACTACTGCTTGTCACGCATGATTTGGTGCTGGCCGAAGCGTGCGCAACCCGAACGATCGAACTCGTCGACGGCCGGATGGTGGCGGGATGACCGGCGACGTTGCGCTACGCGAACCGGCGCGCGGTTCGCACGAAGACCCACGCCGCCGGGGCGGCGGAGGTCTAGGGCGTGTAGTTCGGGCCGGCGTCGGCCGACGCCGGGTGCAGACCGTGGTGATGACGCTGACTACGTTGCTCGCGGTGACGGCGTCGGTGCTCGCCGCTGGACTCGTGGCGGCCTCATCCGCGCCGTTCCAGCACGCCTTCGATCGCTTGCATGGAGCGCATCTGATCGCCACGTTCGACCCGGCCAAGGTAACCGCGGCCGACGTCGCCGCGACCGCACACGCCGCCGGCGTGACCGCGGCCGCAGGGCCGTACCGCACGGTGTCCCTACGGCCCCGCACAACGTCCGTGCATTCACCCGGACCCGGGGCCTTCACCATGCCAGCCGGCGTGGACTTGCCGCAGATCACGATCGCCGGGCGCCCGGGCGCCGATGACGCCGTCGACCGCCTGGACATCACCGCCGGTCGCTGGCCGAGCAAGGACGGAGAAATCGTCTGGGCCGACGGCCAAGGCCCGATCCAGATCGGCGATCAACTGTCGTTCCCGGGAGCACCGGGCCACCCGACGCTGACGGTCGTCGGCATCGCCCGTTCGATCAGCCAAAGCGCCCAAGCTTGGGTGCTGCCCTCGCAACTCGCAACGATGCAGGGCCGGGGCGTCACGTCCGGTTATCAGATGCTCTACCGCTTCCAGCACGCCGGCAGCGACGCCGACATCGCCGCGGACCGCACGGCGATCGCCGCGGCGGTTCCGGCCGGCGGGCTCGCCGGATCGGCGTCGTACCTGACGATCAAACTCGGTGCCGAGCGCACGGCGGCAACGTTCGCGCCGTTCGTCATAGCCTTCGGCGTCCTGGGACTGATCATGTCGGTGCTCATCATCGGCATCGTGGTCAGCGGAGCTGTCAGCTCGTCGACCCGGCGCATCGGGATCCTGAAATCCATCGGGTTCACCCCGGCGCAGGTGGCTCGGGCCTACGTCGCCCAGGCACTGATCCCGTCAGTTCTCGGCGCGGCGCTGGGAGTGCTGCTCGGAAACCTAGCGGCCATCCCGGTTCTGCGGGAGGAGGGCGACGCCTTCGGTACCGGCGTCAGCACCTTGGCCCCATGGGTGTCGGTCGTCGTACCGGTGGGTGCCCTGGCGCTCGTCGCAATGGCGGCACTCGTTCCGGCGCTGCGGGCGGCCCAGTTGCGGACGGTGGACGCGATCGCGGTCGGGCGTACGCCGGTCGCCGGGCGGGGCCGGCGTGCTCGAGCGGTGCTCGGCCGTCTGGCTCTGCCTCGGGCCATGAGTCTGGGTCTCGGCAACCCGTTCGCCCGTCCGGCCCGGTCGGTGACGATCGCGGTCGCGGTGATGCTCGGCGCGCTCGGCGTGACCTTCGGCATCGGTCTGGCGTCGTCGCTAGCCGGCATCCAGCACGGGCTCAACCAGCGCGATGCCGGAGATGTCCTGGTCAACATCGGGATCCCGATGCCGGGGCAGGCAGGTCCCGCGGCTCCCGGTTCCCCCTCCGGCGCGGCTCCCGGTCCGAGCCGAAACCCGGCGCCGACTGACGCGGCGGCCGTACGGGCTGCGATCGAGAGCCAGAACGGCACCCAGCGCTACTTCACCAGCGGGCATGCTGAGGTCGAGGTGGCCGGGCTGACCGGCACCATCGCCGTTGACACGTTCGAGGGCGACACCTCGTGGGCGAGCTACCAGATGATCGCCGGACGGTGGTTCTCCGGACCGGGTGAGGCCGTCGTGCCGACCGGTTTCCTGAACGCCACCGGCCTACGCCTCGGCGAGTCGATCACGCTGACCGGTGGCAGTCACACCGCGACCGTGAAAATCGTCGGCGAAGCGTTGGATCTCAGCCAGGACGGCCAGGTGATCATCACGGATGCCGAGTCGCTCGCACCGCTCGCTCCCGATGTCTCAGTGGAGGGTTCCGAGTACCACATCGACGTGGCGCCCGGAACGAACATCAAGTCCTACATCGACCAGCTGAACAACACCCTGCAACCGCTCAATGCTCAGGCCGAGCTCAATACCGGAGAGATCAGCAGCATCGTGGTCGCGATGGACACGCTCGCCGGGACCCTGACGCTGCTCCTGGTCGTCGTTGCCGGGCTCGGCGTGCTGAACACGGTCGTGCTGGACACTCGGGACCGCGTACACGATCTCGGGGTCTTCAAGGCGCTCGGGATGTCGCCGCGGCAGACGGTGGCGATGGTGCTCACCTCGGTCGGGGCGATCGGAATGATCGCCGGCCTGATCGGAGTGCCAGCCGGGATCCTGCTGCACGACTGGGTGCTGCCGCGGATGGGACATGCCGCCGGGACCCGGATCCCGCAGGTCGACATCGATGTCTACCACCCGGGCGTGTTGCTGCCGCTGGCGTTCGGCGGCCTAATCATCGCGATCGCCGGTGCGCTGCTGCCAGCCGGATGGGCGGCTCGCACGAGCACCACGAAGGCACTGCGTACCGAGTAGTCACCGGCCGCGCGGGACAGCATTCGCAGTTCGCGACATCTTCGATGCTGATCAAAGCGAGATCACGGTTGCCCGACACGACACGCTATGGACCGTGTCGTGTCGGGCGGGCGCCCTCGTGTACTGCGTACGGGTGCGTGAAGTGCCGAGGGCGTCAAACACAAGTCCGCGTGCGGCACGGCAATGCAACACCGCCGGCTCAACCGATTGCGGCGACGGCGTCGACCACCAGGTCCCAGAAGCCGTCGACATCGAGCTTGGTCGCCACCTGAGTGTTGTGGGCGCGGCCGTAAGCGTCGCGGAAGTCGGTCACGGTCATGCCGTAGGTCAGCGTGCCCTTGAGCTCCACCCCGACGTACGCGTCCTCGGTCGTCAGCAGCGCGGGGTTGATCACGTACGCGACGGCGCACGGGTCGTGCACCGGCGGGGCATCCAACCCGGTGGCCTTCTTGTAGGTCGACCCGAAGAACGTCAGCAGCTCGACCACGATCTTCGACAGCGGGGTACCCAGGGCGGAGAACCGCTCCACGACGGCGTCCGTGGCGCCCGCCTGGTGGGTCAGGTCCAGGCCGACCATCGTGACCTTCCAGGGAGCGTCGAAGACGGCGGCGGCCGCCTCAGGATCGGCAAAGATGTTGAACTCGGCCGTCGGCGTCGCGTTGCCCCGCGTATAGGCGCCGCCCATGAGCGAGACTTGGCGGACGCGCTCGACGATGGCGGGCTCACGTCGAATGGCCATCGCGATGTTGGTGAGCGGCCCGACCGGGACCAGCGTGATCTCGTCCGGCTCCGCGGCCATGACAGTGTCGACGATGAGGTCGACCGCGTGGCGCGGGTCGAGCTCGACCGTGGGCTCGGGGAAGTCCGGACCGTCCAGGCCGGTCTCGCCGTGGATCTCCGGGGCGACGATCTGCTGCCGCACGAGCGGCCCGGCACATCCGGCGGCGACCGGCACATCGGTGATCCCGGCGACGGTGCATATCCGCAGGGCGTTGCGCGTGACCTTTGGCAGCGTCTGGTTGCCGGCTACCGTCGTGATCGCGACCAGGTCGATCTCCGGGTTGCCGTGGGCCAGCAGGATGGCGATGGCGTCGTCGTGGCCAGGGTCGCAGTCCAGGATGATTTTTTGGGGCACGGGTTTCGTCTCCGTTCGGACTCAGGTGTGTTTCGGCGCGCTACGCCGGATCGACCGGCCACTGGCGCGTGCGCCAGCTCAGAACCGCAAACCCAGACTCACAGTTGCGTTGCCCGATCCGGCCGGTTCCGCTCAGCTAACCGGTGCGGGCAGCGGTCGCTGCAACGTTCAGGAGATGGCAGCCCTCACCATCTCGGCAACCTTCTTCTCTACCGTGGGGCTCCACTTCTGGAGCGCGTACGCCACCGGCCACATGTCGCCGTCGTCGAGGTTGGCTGCGTCCTGGAAGCCCAGGGTCGAATACCGGTACTTGAACTTGCCTGAGTCCTGGAAAAACATGACAACCTTGCCGTCCGCGTTCGCGTAGGCGGGCATCCCGTACCAGGTCTTTGGCGATAGCTCCGGTGCGGTCGCGGTCACCGTTCGGTGCACACGTTCGGCAAGCGCACGATCCTCTGGCGCCATCTTCGCGATGCCGTCGAGGACCGCCTGGAGCTCGTCGGCCTTCTTGGCACCTTTCTTGCCCTCGGCGCGCAACTCCGCGGCGCGCTCCTTCATCGCGGCGCGCTCCTCAGCACTGAAGCCGTCGGACGCCGTCCGGGAATTCTTCGAAGGCATTCTTCGCCACCTTTCGACGCTTAAGACTCGGCGCGATGCCGGCCATCTGAGGCCAGACTAGGTCCGACGACACCAGGGGGCTTCTCGAATCCTGACCGGATCGGGGATCAGAGGCGTCGACCGGCCAGCCGACGCCCTCGTGTCGTCCGGCTTGCAGTGTGACGCGGAGGGCACTGTTCTAGGCCGCCCGAGTCGACCATTTCGGCACGGCATGGTTTGCGGGGGACAGCACCTGCGCCGGCGGCTGGCCGGCCCGAACCAGGAGTTCGACGATCCGACCGTGTTCGTGGCTGGCATGAAAATCGGCAAGACGTCCGCAGTTGACCCGGTTTGGACAGATGATCGGATTGGCCAACCCGGGCGACGGTCAAATCCTGTCGGCACGGGACGACCACTAGGAGTCGGAGACTCAGATGAAGCTGATGGAATTGAAGCACAAGACCGCGCTCGGGCGAGAGGAGGCGGCCGCGCGCCTGCATGCAATCGCTGACGAGCTTGCGTCAGGCAATGATGTCGTGATCGAGCAGGAGGACATGCGGTTCGTGGCGCACGTCCCCGATCACGTCAATCTCAAGGTGGAGTTCGAGATCGAGGACGATGGCACCGAACTCGAGATCGAGCTGACCTGGTAGCGAACACGACACTTGGGACACGGCCGCGCCGCTGACTCACCGGTTATCCGGGTGGGTCCGTTTCATCCGCCGTGAGATGCCAGCGGTGGGGAGCTGGCGGGACCAACTCATCCGACGCGCCGGCGATCTCCGATAAGGTCGAGTGATGTCCGACCGCTTCATCGCGCCGAGCGCGGAGCTCTATGACTATGTCGTCGCTCACGGCACTCCGCCGGATCACGTCCAACGCGACCTGATCGAGGAGACGCATGCGGCGCTCCCGCGGGCGGCCAGTATGCAGATCGGATCGGATCAGGGCACGTTCCTGACGATGCTCGTGAAGATCATCGGAGTCCGGGCGGCCGTCGAAGTCGGCACGTTCACCGGCTACTCCTCGTTGGCGATCGCCCGCGGGCTTGAGCCCGGTGGTCGGCTTCTCTGTTGCGATGTGTCCGACGAGTTCACGTCAATCGCACGGCGCTACTGGCAGCGGGCCGGCGTCGACGACCGCATCGAGTTGCGGCTCGCGCCGGCGTTGGAAACTCTGCAGTCGTTGCCCACGACAGCGCATCTCGACTTCGCGTTCATCGACGCCGACAAAGGTGGGTACGCGTCGTACTGGGCCGAGCTCGTGCCGCGAATGAGGCCTGGCGCTGTCATCGCGGTCGACAACACGCTATGGAGTGGCCGGGTGCTCGATCCGACGGCGACCGGCGACACCGCCGCCATCATCGCGTTCAACGACCTTGTGCGGGATGACGACCGCGTTGAGAAGGTCATGTTGACGATTGGCGACGGCCTCACGCTCGCTCGCAAGCTCAGCGAGCCCTAAGGCGCGGGCGGCCGGCAGGTCGTCGGGCGGTTCGTGCGCCACGGACGACGAGATGCCCGCATCGAGCAGCGGCCGGCGACGCCTACGCGCCGCCGGCCGCCGATCACGTCAAACCGTGGGTGCCGCTAATTGCCGTTCGCCGCGCTCACCAAGTCGGGGATGAGGTTGGCGGCGTTGGGCGTGCCGAGTCCGGTGACCGGGTCCCAACCGGTCGTGGCCGGGTAGCCGGGGATGTCCGGGTCGGCGGTGTTGTTGCCGGTCGTGATATCGAAGAAGTCGTTTGCGTACCGGGTCGGATCGGCACCGATCTTGTACAGCGCCGGGTTGATGAGCCCGAGGCCGTGGCCGTTGATCTGATCGGCGATCGCGACGAGGCCGGCCCACTGCGGGCACGACAATGACGTGCCACCGATGTCGTACCATCCGGTGCTGCACGGCGCCGAGCCGCAGATCAAACCGCTTTGCCCGTCCGGTGGCAGCGTGATGTAGACGAGCGCGCCCGTTCCGGAGCTTGCCTGGAAGGCGACGTCCGGCACTCCGCGCATGCTGCCGATCGACGTGCTGCCTCCGGGCAGCGCGTTCTGATAGGACGGCTTGCCGAACACGTGGCTGAACCCGCCGCCGGCGAACGTCCAGCCGACCTCCGCCTGGGTTGGGAATGCGTTGCACCGGGCGGCAACGTTCGGCGACAGGACCGTACGCGACGTGGTGTTATCCGGGTCGGTGCACAGGTACGTGCCGCCGATGCCGGTGACCATTGGATCGGATGCCGGCCATCCGACCGTCGGGAACGGGAACGTCGTTCCGCCCTTGCCTACCGGCGACTTCTTGCCGTTCGCCGAGCCGCCATCGCCGGACGAAGCAAGCACCGTCACGCCATTCTGAGCGGCCGACTCGAACGCGTGCCGCATGTTCAGCAGCGAATTCGAGCCGTTGAAGGCGTCCTCGGCCGATCCGAACGACTGCGAGATGACGGTCGCGAGGTGGTTGTCCACGACGTACTGCTCAGCGTTCATCATGTCGGGGAAGCCCTGGACGCCGAGCGTTTCGGCGGTCGGCGTCGTCACCAGAATGATGTTGGCCATGGGTGCGATGGAATGCGCCGTTTCGACGTCGAGGGAGACCTCCAGCGCCCATGCGCTGCGATCTTCTTGGCCCGTGCCGTTCGAGGTGGGCGGCGGCGCCTTTGTCCCAGGCGATCCCTGCACGTGCAGCACGCTGAACGTCGGCATGCCGGCCGAGCACGTGACGCCCTCTTCGCCGCACATCGGCTGCAGGCCGAACGCGGTGTTGTAGACGTGCAGGTCGTGCGCGATCGTGTCGCTGCCGAACGCGTCGACGATCGCGATCGTCTGCCCGCGCCCGTCGAAGCCCTGGTCATACAACGGCTTGAGGTTGTACGACGCGCGGGTCGCGGCTGGCCCGAAGCAGGTCCGTTTCGCCGACAGGCACTGCGCGCTGGTCGGAGGCGTTTCGGACGAGGTGAGCTGGGTGTACTCCGCGACAGTCGGGTACATTGTCACGCCAGTCAGCCCGGGCGAACGTGCTTGCGTGACCGTCAGCGGTGCCGCGAGCGCCAATGACAGGCCTCCGGCGCACGCGATCAACCGTCTCCATTGACGACGTTCCACTGTTTCTCCCATCGCTCGTGGCTCGGGATCTAGCTTCTCGGGTCAAGCTAGTACTGATGGAACTCGATGGGAATCCCCTGTGGACCATCGGTGTGCCGCGACCGGAAAAGCAACAATGCTCGCATTCGAGCATCGCTGTGCCACATTTCGGACAGTGCCGGGCGTTGATAACGGCGTACGATTTCGCGTCAAGCCCACGGAGGATTCAGATGAGCTTTCTGCAGCCGGCCGACGACTCGCCGGACACCGAGCGCATGTTTGACGCGGACACGTCGGCGATGGGCTATCTGCCCAACTACACCCAGGTGTTTGCCCACAGCCCAGCCGTGTACGGCACTTGGCAGCAACTCAACGGTGCGGTGAAGGCAGGAATGGATCTGCGCCGCTACGAGTTGGCGACGCTGGCCGCGGCCCGAGCTCTGAGGTCCTCCTACTGTGGACTCGCCCACGGGAAGGTGCTGCGGGACAAGTTCTTCGATGCGGAGACCGTCGCGGCCATCGCGTCAGACCATGGCCGCACCGACCTGTCGGCACAGGAGCACGCGGTTGTCGACTTCGCCGGGAAGGTCGCGTCCGATGCCAGCTCGATCACCGAAAGCGATATCGCCTGCCTGCGCATGCATGGTCTCGATGACACCGAGATCTTCCACGTCATGCTTGCCGCCGCCGCCAGGTGCTTCTTCAGTACGGTCCTGAGCGCCGCCGGGGCGAAGCCGGATCCGCTGCTCAAGGACAGCCTCGACCCGGATCTGCGGCGGGCGCTGAGCTTCGGCGGCTGAGCGCGGCGTACCGCGAATGAGGCTTCCGCTCCAAAGACGGCTACTTCGAAATTCCACCCGCAGCCAACGGGGGTCGTTTCGCGAACAGTCCCATCGTGTGGGGTTGGTGGGCGACATGTCAGTCGCCGATCCGGTCGGCGACCTCGATGACAGCTTCGATGACGGGTGCGCCGTCGAGCAGGACGGGGTCGTTGTGATCGGCACGGTCCACCGAGATCACCCGGGTCAGACCGCCCGCCCTCGCCGCGACTGCCCGACTTTGTCCGGGTGGCACGATCGAGTCGGCGGTTGCGTAGATGACGACGGTCGGTGCGGTGATCCGGTCGACCAGGTCGGCCACCGGGTAGCGGTCGCGCAACAGTGCGCGCACCGCCACGATCGGGTAGTGGTGGCGGCCCACCGCGGCAAGGTCGGTGAATGGTGAGCGCAGGACGAGGCCGGCCGGCGGATACACCGTGGCCAGCTCGGTGACGACGGCCGCGCCGAGGCTCTCCCCGTAGTAGATCGTGTGGTTCGGGCGTGAACCCCGCCGGGGAGGCCAGGTAGTCCCGGGCGGCGCGGACGTCACGTGCGAGCCCGGACTGGCTCGGGTTGCCGGGGTTTGCGCCGTAGCCCCGGTAGTCCATGAGCAGCACGGTGAAGCCGACATCGGCCAGAGCGCGGGCCAACGGGGCCCGGTCGAGCCGACTACCGGCGTTGCCGGGCGCTACCAGCACGGCCATGTCGCGCCCCGGCCGCACCGCCCGCACCGGCCGCACCAGCCAGGCGCCCAGCCGCAGACCATCCGACGTTTCGAGTACCACGTCCTCGCCGCCGGCAAGCACCGCCGCCGCGGCCGGTAGCGGCGAGCGGTTCGGGAAGTAGATCAGCCGTCGCTGCAGCAGCCACAACGCGAGCACCGGTGCCACCACCAGCACCGCGATCAGCACGCCGCCTACCACCAGCCCGCTAGCCACCAGTCCATTCAAGCCGCTGCACGAGCCGACCGAAATCCTCGCCGACATCGTCGATTTACGGTCGGCATGACCAATTTTCCCGATCAGCTACCGCTGTTGGGGAGAGCGCCGCCCTCACACGTGGTCATCAGCGGATGCCCCGCTGACCCGATTGCGGCCGCTGCGCTTGGCCTTGTAGAGCTCGGCGTCGGCGGCTTCGATGAGATGCGCTTGGGCGTTGGCAGCTGTGGGAGTTATTGAAGCGACGCCAATGCTCACGGTGACGATCTGATCGGCGACCGCCGTGTGCGGTTCGGCGAGCGCAGCAACGGCGGCGCGGAGGCGCTCGGCAACTTCGAGCGCAGTGCCGATGGGCGTACCAGCCATGACGATCGCGAACTCTTCGCCGCCATAGCGGGCCACCAGATCGGTGTCGCGGATATATTCCTTCAGCTGCATGGCGATGCGTTGAAGGCACGCGTCACCGGCGAGGTGTCCATGGCGGTCGTTGTATGGCTTGAAGTGATCAACGTCGGCGATCGCCAAGCTGATGGGGGCTCCGGTACGCCGAGCCCGACGCCATTCGGCGCTGAGGACGTCCGCAAATCGGCGCCGGTTGGCCAGGCCGGTGAGTGGATCGGTGATGCTAAGTAGCTCAAGCCGCTTGTTGGCGAGTGCGAGGGCCTCGGTACGCTTCGCAACCTTGCGCTCTAGCGAGGCATAGACCTCGGCATTGTCGAGTGAGACGGCCAATTGTCCGGCGATCAGCATGACGCCATCGAGCCGCTCAGTGGAGAACGCGCCCCGGATGAGGCGGTTCTCCAGCAGGAGCAACGCCTGAGGCCTGCCTCGGTTGAGGATCGGGACGACGAGCATGGAGCAGCGATCGAGGTTCGCGAGATAGGGGTCCCGTGCGAAGCGATCGTCCCGGGTTGCGTCGTTCAGCACCAGTGGTTCGCGAGTCCGTTCGGCGTAGCGGACTACCGACAACGGCAACAGTCCCTTTTGGCCGGCCTCGCCGACCGGAAGTCCGCCATCGTCACCGCCTCCCGCCGTCGAGAGGAGCCAGTTCTGTTCGTCGCGGTTCCATACCAGCAGGTGGACAAGCGTCGCACCGGTCATGGCACTGAGCACCTCGACGACTTGGTCCCGGAGGCTACCGATGCTGGTCGCCGAGCTCAACGCCTGGGAGGCGGCGAGGATGCCCAGCAGGTCTATCGCGCCGGTCACGGTGGCCGACGGACCGACCATGAGATCGCCCGGTTCGTCGCCATCCGCCGAGGCCTGGTTGTTCCGTCGGGTCTGCAGAGTCGGGTACGCCCAATCGAGCTGGTTCACCTTCGCTGTCGCGCCCCAGGAGAGATACTCCCGGCGCGCCGCGGCCAGCAATGCGTAGCCAGCGTGGTCCATGCTGTGGGCCAGGTAGAACCGGGCCGAGTGCTCAAGGATGAGCGCCCGGTGCCACGGTCGTTGCCGGGCGGCGGCTTCTCGCTGCGCTACGTCGAACGCGTACGCCGCGGCCCGGAAGTCGTCGATCGCCCAGGCGCGCTCCGCCTCGACCAACCGGAGCAGGTGCAGGAAATTCATCGGCGCGTCCGCGGCGCGCAACGCCAGCCAGTCGATCGCACTGTCGAGTTCGGCGAGGAGTGGGCCACGCTCATCCGCGGTGGCGGAGCGAATCTGGTGAGCTACCGCCACGGCACGCAGCACGTGCGCTGGCACGGTCAGGTACATGCCGTCAAGGTTGGGTAGTAGCGGCATCAAGGCAGCAGTGTGCTGGGCCAATTGCGTCGAATCACCGAGCACGGCGGCGCCAAGCGCACGCGTGATGTGCACCATGACTATCGCAGGCGGATAGCCGGCGTCCGTGCTGGAGGAAGCGATTTCGTCGACGATCGATCCGCCGCCCTCGCCCCGCAGCACGCGCACCAACGAACGGAAACCGCGGATCATGTCGGCGGCGAGGTCGTTTCCGGTACGTCTCGCGAAGGTCTGGCCGGACTCGACCTCCTCGGCGTAGCTGTCCAGCGATGGCGCGTACTCAATGAGCTGGTGCATCACCGGGATATAGGTGAAGCATGCGTTCTGGAGGTCCCCGCCGTGGAGTAGCCGTTCCCGCGCGAGCGCAGCCCGGGGTACGTTGACCTCGAGCGGTTCGAACCAGTGGCCAGTGCTGAGTACGTACAGGAAGCGGGCCTGGGAGGCGTCGGGCTCGTAGTTCCGGTCCTCGCTCATGGCCAGGATCCGTTGTAGCGCCCGCCAGCCAGTGCGGTAGTCCTGTCGCTGTGCGATGGTCACCAATGCGACGTGGCTAACCGGCCCCATGAGCGTGCGGGCCGGTCCGTGTTCCGCCCAAATCCTCACCGCCTCGATGACCAACCACGCAAACATCGACTGGTCGGAGTTCCAGGCCGGTGGAATCATCCGGTTAATGAGTGCAGCGGTCGCGATGAGTGTCGGATCGGTGACGTCCGGCTGGTGCGCCTCCTCGACTTCATCGACCCATCGGTACAGGGCGTCAAGGCCGCGCTCAATGTCGATGTCCAGCGTCTCTCGACTCGGCACCTCGGACCCGAACTGCCGCAAGAGCTCAAGCCCGAGCCCGACGGCCTGCTTCGGACGCCGCCGGTTAGCCAGGCTGCTTACCTGGACGAGAGTGCCGGGAGCCCGCTCCAACGGCTTGGTGCAGAGCCGATCCAGCTCACGGTAGACCTCGTCGCCCTCGTCCAGACGGCCGAGACTGTACAGCGCTTCAAGGCGGCCAGTGTGTAGCTCGATCATCGTCGCGGTGTCCGTGGCATCCGTCAGGGTGCCCGCCGCCGACAGACACCTCTCTACAAGCGCGTGGTTGCTCACCAGCTTCGCCTGCTCGGCCGTACGGCGGAGCAGCGCGGCCACCGCCCGGCGTTCATCCGGCTCACGCGGCGCGTCCGACACAGGCAGATACTGCTCGGCGGCAACCGCGAACAGCCGAGGCTCCTTGGCGAGCCGTCGCGCGAGGCGTAACCGGAGAGCGCGCAGGCGTTCCGGTCCCAAGCGGCGCAGCAGCGTCTCCTGGACGCGGTCGTGGCGGAACCGTACCGCGTCCGGGAGGCCTGGCTCCATCACCAGGAGGCCGTCATCGAGAGCCGGCACGACATGCTGTTCGACCGTGGCCGCCGGCAGACCCGTCGCGGCCTGGAGCAGGCTCAGATCGACCCGGCCGCCCAGACACGCCATCGTATTAAGCAGGTCTCGGGTGGCCGCCGGCATGGCGTCGGCACGCTCTGATAGCAGATCCGCCGCCTCCGTCCGACTGAGCGCGCGGCGCAGCCCGGTGGCGTCCCATCGCCAGCCATCGCCGCCTGGCACCAGCACGCCCTCGCGTCGCAGCGAGTTGAGCAGCTCAACGGTGTCGTAGGGGTTTCCTTGCGTTCGCGGCGCGATGGTGTTCGCCAGCTCGGCGGCATTATCGGCATCGAGGCGGAGCACGTCGGCGAGCAGCGCCGCGAGGCTCGCCTCGGGCAGGTTTTCGAGCCGGAGGCGTTCGGGTCCGGTACCCGGCCGCGTCCAGCGGGACAGCATCGGGGTCAACGGATGAGTGGCGTCCACCTCGTCCTCGCGGTACGCGCCGACCAGCAGTAGACCTTCGAGGTTGTCGTCGTTGATCACCATGTCGACCAGGCCGAGCGGTGTCCGGCCGGCCCATTGCAGGTCGTCAATCACGAACACCAGGGGCCGTTCGGGGGACACCACAATGCGGAGGAGTTCCACGGTGAGGGCCTGCAGACGGGCCTGCTGCTGGAGCGGATCCCCGGTATCCGCCGTCGTCGGGTCCGGAGCGACGTCCAGCAGCGCCGCGAAACTGGGGTGGACGGCGGCCAGGAGGCCGGCGTACGGCCCGAGCGCTTGCAGCATTCGCGCGCGTACGTCGGCCACCTCCTCCTCGGGCTCGGCGAGAAGCAATCGGCCGAGGCTGTGCATCGCTTGCCATGCGGCGTCGAACTCCTGGTCACGCCGGTACTGGTCAAACTTTCCGGCCACGAACCAGCCGTTGCGTGCGGTGACGATCGGCCGGAGTTCATTGATCAGAGATGTCTTGCCGACGCCTGGTAGCCCGCTGACGATCACACCGTGGCACCGGCCGTTGAGCGCGGCTGACAGGGCCGCGTCGAGTGTGGCGATCTCGGTGTCGCGTCCGATGATGCGGGATGGCGGTAGCAATCGCAGCGGGTAGTCATGTGTGCCGACCTGCGACAGCGCGTTCAGGTCATCCCGCCGGTCGTTGAGCTCCACGAGATCGTGAATCAATCCTTCGGCGGTCTGGTAGCGGTTGTCGGGCTCCTTCTCCAGCATGTGCATGATGACGTCCGACAGTCCGACGGGCACGGTGTGGCTCACCATGGCCGGGGCGACCGGCACCCGGGCAAGGTGGTCGTGGCTCAACCGCAGCGGGTCGCCGGTGCCAAACGGTGGTTCGCCCGTGGCCAGCTCATATAACGTCGCCCCCAACCCGTAGATGTCGGCACGCTGGTCGACTGCGCGAGCCGTACGCCCGGTCTGCTCGGGAGCCAGATACGGCAACGAGCCGATGATCTCATTGGGGTGAGTGAACTCCGGGCGGACCTCGGCGAACGTCGTCGCCATGCCGAAGCCGATCAGAAATGGGGTTCCTCGCGGTGGATGGAGCAACACATTGCCGGGATAGACGTTTCGGTGCACAACTCCCCGGCGATGCATGGCCGCGACCACACGCGCGAGAGCCAACCCGAGATCCAGCAGCTCGTCGATGTCGATGGGCATGGTCCGATGGTCCAGACCGTCGCCGTCGACGTCCGCGAGCATGATCGAGCCTGGGTATGCCGGCACATCGGCTAGCTGTGCCACACCCTCGACGCCGGCGAGCCGCTCAAGGACCGCGACCTCGTTTCGTACTCGCTTATCCCGGTCTTGTCCCAGTGGCTCCTTGCGAATGACGGGGCCGTCCGGCATCCACAGCCGGGTCACCCGCGTCCGCTCGCTGTCGTACAGAACATCAAGGCGCTCCGGCAGACGCCAGTTCGACGCACCACCGACCGCGTCCATCCCGAGCCCTCCCGTGACGTATGGCCGTCTACCTGCTCACGTCCATCACCCGGGGGACTGGCGACACTGCGCCACGGTAGGCACCGGACGTGCACCGTCGGGCAGTGGTCGATGCTCAGCGCGTCGACGCGTCACGGCCTCGGAGGGTCAAGGAACCTTCGTGCCCGCCGCCGGCCTCGTCGCTCTAAATCATGCTAGACCAGGCCAACTATGCTCATATACGGACCCGTGCGGCGACAGTGGCAGCTGCGGTGGCGCCGATGCCCCTATGACGCTTGCCATGGATCAGCGCCAACATGTCGCGATCAGCGAGGCCGTGAGATACCGCGTCGATGAAGGCCATCGGGCGGGATGCGCTTGTTGGTAGACGCCGACGGCACAAGGGGTAAGCGCGGGTCATCGGGGCGTGAGCTTGATGACCCGCGCGCCTCCAACCCAGGCCGAGCGCAGGTCCCGGTGGTTGGCGTTGCCGTCCTGATCCACGTGCACCCTGCTGAAGCGGGCGAATGCCGGATTCGCGGTCGCCATGTGTGCGTATGCCGTGACGACGTCGGGCTCAGCGGTCAAAGTCTGGACGTCGGCCAACTTGACCTTTCCCTTGAATCTGAAGGCCACAGACTCGCCTGTCCGAAGGTTTCGGGCCCAACCGAAACTGCTGCCGATGAGGAGGTAGTCACCTCGGGCCAGGTAGGAGACGGGCACTGCGTACCTGCGTCCCGACTTTCGTCCCACTACGTACAGCGTTATTAATCGGCTGCCGATGATCCGACTTAGACCAGGGATGCGCAGCAGGCCGCGTATCACGAGATTGACCAACCCCTGTGCGCGCATGGTCCGTACGGCTGGGGCGCCCGGCTTGTCAGTCATTGCTGTGGGTCGCCACCGCTCGGACGGGAGGGAGCGCGGGGGGCTGGGTCGGGCCGCCGGTTGGAACCATCCGCATTACTGCCTCTGGCATCGCGCCAACCGTGAACGCGCGGACGGCTGGCCCGACGGACACGGTGACGAACGACGCCACCGGCGGAACCTCGGCGGGGAGCGGAATAAAGTACGCCCCTGAATCGAAGTGGGCGTCGATCACACGCATCGACGTACTCGTCGGCTCGGGCGGCGTGAATGAGGTGGCCCACCAGGCCTCGACGACCACCTGGGCCGGCTCCCGCAGGGTGAGCTGCACCGTTCTCTTCGTCGTGTCATATTCCACGCCGTTGCCGTCTCCTGCGGTCGACGTGACGCCCTCAACCTGGGCGGCGATGAGGCCCGCGATTCCGGCGAGTCCCTGTACGAAGGTGACGTGGCCGTTGACCTTGGAGATCTCTTCTCTGAGGTACTGCTTGGCGTTAGGCGGAACCATGCCACCGAAGACAACGACATCGATGTTCGTGGTGTCGTACTCCGTCAGCACCTCGTCGAACTGGTTCGTCGCATCTGCGTGGAAGCCCTTGCCGCGCAGGATGTCGGCAGCGTCGAGGATCACGCTTGGGCTTCTGCCGATGACCAGAATCCGTTCGCGTCCGCCAATGGTTGGTTCGTCCATGACCCGGTCTCCTAGATAGCGTCAATGTTGGTGAGGCCAACATTAACGCATGTTGGTCGCGCCAACAACTGGTAACGTCTACCTATGCCGATGGATCACCCGCCAAGCCGTACTCCCACCCGCGTTAAGGATCGTCCGACGTGGCTCATAAGCCGGACCTTCGCTCGCTCGTCGGGTCTCCTCGCCGCTGGGTTCGAGTCACGCGGCCGCGGCCTTCGCAGTTACCACTACCGCCTCTTGGCTGCGCTGGACGAGTGGGGGCCCGCGAGCCAGGCCGACCTCGGCCGTGGGACCGGGATCGATCGCAGTGACGTCACGGCGGCGCTGTCCGAGCTCGAGTCACGTCGGCTCGTCGAGCGGTCTGTCGACCCCGAGCACAGGCGTCGCAACATCGTCACCATCACCCCGGCCGGAGTCGAACAACTCCTGGAACTCGACAACGTCATCGACGGAATTCAGGAGCAAGTTCTGAAACCCCTGACAATGGCGCAGCGACGTGAATTCATCGCCTTGATGGTGAAGCTTCTCGCGGCCGAAGACGAGTCGTCGAAGCGATGACTTTGGGCCGTCGCGCTCCTAACCTTCGCGCTTCGGTAGCGGCTGGCTAACGCAGATCGGCGAAGAAGTGGGCGAGGTCGTCGGCCAGCAGATCCGGTTCTTCGATTGCGGCGAAATGGCCACCGCGCGGGAAGACTGTCCAGCGCCGGATCAGGTAGAGCCGCTCGTACCAGGAGCGTGGCGGTTGTCCTTCAGGTACGAACTCGTTAGCGAAGACCGCCATGGCGGTCGGTACGCGCACGGCATCGGCCGGCCCGATCGGCGTGCCGTGCCAGCGGTTGTCGTAGTAGTCCCGCATTGATGAGGTGATCGACCCGGACGCCCACCAGATGGTCAACATCGTCAGGAGGGCATCGCGGCCGAACCGGGCGTCAAGGTCGCCGCCACTGTCCGACCATGAGCGCCACTTGTCCAGTACCCACGCGGCTAGCCCGGCTGGAGAGTCGTTCAGTGCGTACCCCAGGGTCTGCGGCCGGGTGGACTGGACAGCGCTGTAGCCGCGCTCAGTCTCGTCCCACCGGTTGACGTGGTCGACGTAGGCCTGTTCCTCGGCCGACAGCGGCGGCGCGCCCGGCCCAACGTACGGCCGCATCTCCGGCGTGCTGAGGTGGATGCCGATCATCCGGTCGGGTTGTGTCAGCGCCATCTGGGTGGTAATGCCGGCGCCGAAGTCGCCGCCGTACGCGCCGTACCGCTGGTACCCGAGCCCCTGCATAAGCTGGTGCCAGAGGCGGGCGACAAACGCCCGGTCGACGCCTGTGCGGGCCGGGCGCTGTGAAAACGCGTAACCGGGAAGGGAAGGTACGACCAAGTCGAACCGGTCGCCGAGGCGGTCGACGAGCCCGAGCATCTCCGCGAACGTGCTGGGCCAACCGTGGGTGAGAATTAGTGGCACTCCGCCGCTGGGTGCACGGTGGTGGATGAAGTGAAGGCGTACGCCCTCGACCTCGGCGACGTGGTGCTCGTAGCCGTTGAGCCGACGCTCCTGCGCCCGCCAGTCGAAGCCGTCGGCCCAGTGGGCCAGCAATCCAAACAGGTAATCCAGGTCGGTGCCCTGGCTCCAAGGTTCGCCGGGCGCCGGGTCGGGCCAGCGGGTACGCCGGATGCGCTCTCGCAGGTCTTCCAGGACCGCCTCCGGCACCGCGACGGCGTACGGCTCGACGTGCATGTGCAGATGGTAGCGGCGTCTCCGACCGGCAACGAGACGTCGTGCACTGCGCCGGCCGCGTAGCGCACCGACTTGGTCCATCACCGATCTAAGACGTCAGCTCAAGACACAACCACATGAGGCCGGCTCAGCCCTCGTGGAGCAGGTCGGCGAGGCCGTCCGGGTACAGCGGACTACCGGAGTTAAAGCCTCTCAGCGACCGCCACATGACCTTGGTGCCGCCGTTATCGAGGATCTCGCCGACGACATCCCGCTCGTAGACGGCCTCGTCGGCGAGCCGGCAGCCAAAGATGAACGCGATCTCGTGCCCGTCTCGGCCGAATCCGTGAAAGATGTTCTCCAGCACGCCCAGCAGGCGTACGTCGAGAAGCTCGACGCCGAGTTCCTCCCGCAGCTCGCGACATACGGCCGACTCGGCCGTCTCACCGAATTCGATGCCCCCGCCCAACGGCCGGTAGAAGGTCTGGTCCTTGGTCGGATCGTGGGACTCGAAGACGAGCAGATCCTCACCACGACGTGGCACGGCCAGGGCGATCGGGCGGATGGTCGGCATCCGCCGAAGCTATACGAGTGTCGGTTGACCCGACACCTCATTTCTTCACGGTCACCGCAGGCCCATCGCGAACACCGCGTGAGGTTGCACTCGGCGGTCACGCCTTCGGCGCCTCGGTTACGCCTTCGGTGGGGCGTACCTGGCGAGGAACGCCGTGTACGCGGCGTATGCCCGCGGCTCGGGCTGGCTGTTCGATCCGGCCTCGACGAGTTGGATGCCGTGCGCGCTGGTGTCGGCCAGCACGAGCTGCTTGTGTGTGGTCGCGGTGGCCGCGGCGTAAATGTCCTTCACATCGCCCACAAAGCCTCTGTCCAGCGAGCCGCACAGCATCAGCAGCGGAACCGTGATGCGCGGGGCGGCGACCAGCGCATCCGAGTCCGCATACGATGCCGGCGACGAGAGCGCGATCACCGCGGCGGGTCGCGTTTTCGTCTGTGCGGTGGCGGCGAGCACAGCGGTTCCGCCCATGGACGCACCGACCAACACGATGGACGTGGCTCCATCGCTGGTCAGGAAGTCGATCGCGTCGTTCACATCGTTGGAGAACGGCCCGGGCATTCGTTTCGAGGCGCCGAAACCGTGGTAGTCGAAGGCGAGCGTTCGGTAGCCGAGCTTGCCGAGTCGACCCGCCTCTGGCATCCAGTCGCACGCCGTGCCGTCGGACTGGGACGCGAAGACGATTCCCGTGCTACCGGTGCCGTACTCATAGCCCGCGAGCGCCGATCCGGCGCCGAAGTACACCGACCGGCCGCCGGCTCGATCCGTCGCACAGTATTCGCCCGCGGCCGGACGAGCCGACGCGTTGGCGCGCGGCGACTGCGTGCTGGTGCTTGCGGGCTTCGCACCGCCGCCGGAGCTGCAGCTCGTGATGGCGCCGGCGCATAGGACAACAAGGAAAACCGCCACGACCGTACGAAAGCGACACACGTCGTATCACGCTAGGCGATCGAGCTGCGTCGTGCTGCCCCGCTTCCTTTCGTCGAAGACGCGCGTAGATCTCGTGTCGCCAGGCCCTAGATCAACGGAAAGCTGGGCAGCGGGCAGCGACGGGCGGCAGCGCGGGCGGCGGACCAGCAAGGAGCACGAGGGAAGTGCTGAATTAAGAAAATTAAGATCAACATCTTGAAAATGCAAGATACATCGCGTACAACTTTAGATATGACAGAGCAGGCGATGGACTGGCATGAACTCACGAACCTGACCCGGGGCCAGCCGTTCGTCGTCGAGCGGGTGCGCCTGGCAGGCAGCGGCGTCGCGATCGAGGGCGAGTTCGAGCTACCGCAACTGGCTCAGCTCAACATCGAGGATCAGGTCTTCGTCACGGCGTTCGTGCGGTGCCACGGTTCCATCAAGGAGATGGAGCGGATCTTCGGGGTGAGCTACCCGACGATCAAATCACGACTGAACCGGATCACTCAGATGCTCGACTTCGTCGAGACCGATCCGGCGCCGTCGCGGGCCGACATCATCGATCGGTTGCGTCGCGGCGAGATATCCGCACAGCAGGCATTGACCGAATTGGAGGGTCGCACGTGATGCCGCAGTTGTTGACCGTACGGGTCAAACGCCCGGACGGTCGTCCCATCCGGATCTGGGTCCCGGTACTCCCCGTAGTGCTCGTGTTTTCGCCGGTCGTGGTCCTGGCCGTGCTAGTGGCGGCCGTGGCCTGCCTCGTGTACCGCGTCAGTGTGGTGCGGGCACTCGGCACCGGTTGGCGCTTCGTCTCCGCGTTGCCCGGCACCCGGGTCGACGTCGAGCAGGGCCGTACGGCCGTGCTCGTAACTATCCGATAGGAGAGGTTCCGATGAACGAACAGCGCAAGGACATCCTCGACATGCTAGCCGACGGCAAGATCACCGCGGAGGAGGCGGAACGGCTCATCGCCGCACTCGAACGGGACCAGCCGCCGGCAGCGTCGAGTCTCGACACCCCGCCGAAGGGTAAGGCGAAGTACCTGCGGGTGGTGGTGGATTCCATGGAGAACGGCGAGCCGGGGCGGGTCAACGTGCGGGTGCCGTTGCAGCTGCTGCGGGCCGGCGTACGGCTGGCGGCCCTGATCCCGCCGCAGGCACTGGGTCAGGCCAACGCCGAACTGAACAAGTCGGGCGTGCCGTTCGACCTGACGCAGCTCAAGCCCGAACAGCTCGAGGCGCTCGTGGAGCACCTCGACGAGATGACCGTGGAGGTCGACCAGCCCGATGCCAAAGTGCGTGTCTTCTGCGAGTAGGCGCCGTCCAGTTGGACGGACCCCCGAGAGGGTGCTGGAACACCCTCCCGAGGCCGCGCCCACTACAGCAGAGCACGGATGAACTGCCAACCTGAAGTCTAGCCGCCATTGGCGTGCAGCGGAGGGGCCACTTGCACCCAGTGGCCCCTCCTTCCATTCAGGCGTCCATGGTGGTCGATGAACGTCCGCCAGAGGTCGCCCAGCCGTTCTCGGTGTGTGGATGACAGCGCGGAAATTCCTTGCCGGTGGGCAGGGCCGCGGTTAGCGTGCGCGAATGAGCGCGATCCCGATGGCTGGACTGCGGCTGCAGTTCTGTACCGATCCGGGCGAGTACCTGGCCGCGGCGGGCGCCTACCTGGCCGCTGATCCGGTTGTCAGCACGGTCGTGACGACGATGGCGCACCGGCTGCTATCACAGCAGGCGAGCGGGATCGCGCAGCCCGATCGCAATTGGTGGCTAGTGGTCACCGACGGCTCTGGCGCCGTGGTTGGGGCGGGGATGCGGACGGCGACGTTTGCACCGTACCCGCCATTCCTGCTGCCGATGCCCGACGAGGCGGCCGTTGCTCTGGCCCGGGCGTTGCATGAGCGTGGCGAGGAGGTAATCGCGGTCAACGGGGCGCTGCCTACCGTTGAACTGTGTGCCGCCGAGCTCGCCCGGCTTGGCGGGGGTCGAGTCGTTGTCAGCGAGCACACGCGGCTGCACGAACTCGGCGAGCTCGTGCGGCCGCCGGCTGTGCCTGGCGGCTTGGCCGTCGCGACCGGGAACGACTTGGAACTGGTTACGGAATGGTTCGCCGCGTTCATGGGCGACGCCGACGAGCAGGCTGGGCGGCCGCGTGGTGCTACTGCGAACGAAGTGCCCGACCGCGCGGAAATGCTGCGCCGGCTCCAAACTGGCCAGCTGTGGTTCTGGGTCGACGAGAGTGGGGAGCGGGTGCATCTCACCGGCGCCAACCCGCCATCGTTCGGGGTGGCCCGTGTGGGCCCGGTGTACACACCGCCGGCCCAACGCGGGCGCGGCTGGGCCGGCAACGCGGTCGCCGAGGTTTCTCGACGGATCCAGGAAGAGGGTGCGCGGGTCTGCCTGTTCACCGACCAAGCGAACCCGATCTCGAACGCGCTCTACGCGACCCTCGGCTACCGGCCGGTAGTCGACATGGCCAACCTTCTCATCGTTCGCTGACGCATCGCGGCAGATCCGGGAGAACTCGGCTCAGATAGCGGGCGGAGTGCGGGTATTCGAAGCCCGATGATTCGACGCACAAAGATCCAGGACGCCCAGCGACCCGCGGCTGGCAACAAAGGCAGACTCGTGCCGTTCTACCAGGCGTTTTGTTAGCCTGGCTCTACCAGCTAAGCGTCGGCGCCGTGGGCCGCGCATCGGAGGTGGAGATGGTCGCTCTGTCTGCCCGGGCCGTGTTCGAGGAGATCATCGACGACGACGAAGCGTTCCAGTTGTTCTGCTCGATCGCGGCCAGCGGCGAGGCCCAGGGCGGCTGGGAGAACTCCCGCATCGCCGCGCTCGTCCCGCCCGGCTACCAGGACCTTGCGCCTAAGATCACCCGGCACGGCGCCGACGAGGATAAACACGGCCGCATCTTCACCGCATTGTTGCGCCAACGCGGTCTTTCGACCGTGCCGGTTCCGCCCGAGACCGACTACACGATGCTGCTCGAAGAGCGCGGGTTCGGGGTGGCCCATGAGGACCTGCGCAACAACCAGCCGCTGAGCGAGCAGGACATCATCACCTACCTCGCACACAGCCGCGTCACCGAACAGCGTGCCGCCGAACAGATGCGGACCCTGCGCCGCTACACCACCGGGCGCCCTGAGTTCGCCCGAGCGATCCGGATGATCTCCCACGACGAGGACAATCATCTCGCCTACTGCCATGAAGAGTTGCTCCGCCTACGCGGCAACGGACACTCCGAGCTGATCGAGCACACCCTACGCACCACCGCGATGGCCGAGATCCGCGTCTACCGCACCGTGAGTGTCGCCGTCATGGCCCAAATGGGCCGGCTGCTGCACTGGCCGAGCTGGAAGTCGGCGCTTCTGCGCGTCGGCATCACCGCCATCTACGCCTACGAACGTCTGTTCGGCTGGCGCCGGATGACCACCCTGCGGGCGCCCGCGCACGCCAACCCGCTCGGTGGCCGGGCACCGGCGCCCGACCTACAACCTGACCGGACGAGCCGATGATCGCTCTCGTCCCGGCGATGCCGATGCCCAGCTTCTGCGCGAGCGCGCTGACCGTGGCCCACTCCGACTCATAGCTCGGCCACACCTGGATGGCCGTCCGCCTTACCGACCGATCCCTACCGGCCTTGCGTTTGGGCGATGACTTTGGCCGCGAAGGCGAACATCTGCTCGTATATCGACAGCACCGTCGCCGGTGTGTACGACATGTGACCGCCGCCGTACCACGCGACTTCGATCTGCTTGCCGTGCTCGGTGAGCCGTTTCTCGTAGTTGCGAAGTTGCCCGGACGGCGTGCGGGTGTCGTTCTCCAATTGGGCGACGAACACTGGCACGCGCACGTCGGCGGCGTATGTGATCGGTGAGCTCTTCGCGTATGCCTCGGGACGTTCCGTCGGTGTGCCGCGCATCCAGCCGGTCAGCGCGCCGCGCAACGCGTCGGAGCACTGGTCGAATGCGGCCGCCAGGTCGGCCAACGCGGCGATCGCGAGGCCGGCTGCCCACAGATCGGGTTGGCGACCGACGGCGAGCAGCGTGAGGTAGCCGCCGTACGAGGTGCCGTGCGCGAAGACCAGGTCCGGATCGGCGATGCCCTCACGCACCATGAATTCCCGGGCCGCCGCCATGTCGTCGAGCTCCTTGGCGCCCATCGCGCCCCAGATCTGTTCGCGGAATGCCCGGCCGAACCCGCTAGAGCCGCGGAAGTTCGGGCTGATCCACGCGTACCCGTTGTCGACCCAGGCGGCCGCCCCAGCCTGGTAGGACTCGTTGACCGAGAGGTGCGGGCCGCCGTGCATCTCGACGATCGTCGGGAATGGTCCGTCGCCGTCCGGTGTGGCCACGAACGCCTGGATCGGGGTGTTGTCCGCGGACGGGAAGACGACGCTGCGCCACGGATGAGCCTTGGGCGCGGCGGGCTGGTCGACCAAAACCCGGCGAAGATGCCCATCGTGCGCGTCGATCTCGACGATGCCGCCCGGCGTCAACGCGGTCTCGCACACGCCGACAATCGTGTCCGGGGTCGGAAACGACGGGCCACCCAACAATTCGTTGAAGTACGTTCCCGCCCGATGGTTCAGCGGCCGGTCCGTGCCGGCGTCGAGATCGAAGCGGTGCAACCGCTGCGCGCCGCCGGGCTGGCACAGAAGCACCGCGCGCCCGTCGGGCGACCAGGCGATCGGCACGACATCGCCGGTGTCGGCGAGTTCGAGGTCGTCGCGGCGCCCGGTGCGTGGATTCCACACCAGGGGCCGGACGAACCCGGAGCGCGTGGTCTGCGCGAGCAGCCGACTGTCGCCGGGGACCGGGCTGAACGCGACCCCGCTCACCCCAGCCTCGCGTCCATCGTCCAGCTCGCCGACGAGTTCGGCGGAGGCGGCGTCGAAGACGAGCAACGTGTGTTGTCGTATGCCGGATGCCTTCGCGGTGGACCAGCACGAGACGAGGTCGCCGTCGGCGGACGACAGCGCTCCCCAGGTCTCCCACGTGTCTCGGTAGACGAGGCGGGATCGGAAATGCTCGCCGGACACGTCGACCGCGTGCACGCCGAAGCCATCCGCGTTGATCGGGTTCAGCATGACCGTACGGCCGTCGGCACTGAAACCGATGCCGCGCAGCGTGTACGGCGGGAGGTCTGGCGTGACGTCCTCGACCGTACCGCCGCCGAACGGCACACGGCACAGATGCCCGAGCTCGTCGCCGCCGGTGTCGGTCAGGAAGTAGAGGTACTCGCCCGGCGGGTCGATGGCGGCGAACCCGACGCCTTCGCCGTCGCCGGCCGCCGGCCGTAGATCTCCTGTCGTCACCGCCCACGCATTCAACCGTGGCGGCAAGTCGCCCTGCGTCGAGATGACGAGGCCGCGACCGGGGTTGCGCGTCGCAACGCGGGCCACCCAGATCCGGTCGGTGGTGAAGCGGCGTCGCCAGGTGGCGTCGGCCGGCCGGGTCGTCGGTGGCGCAGGATTCGTCGACATCGATTACCCCCATGCCGATCATCTGATTGAGAACTGTCAATCAGTACGGTAGAGACGTCGGCGCAACGCCGCAATGCCGAGTGCCTAACGACTCGGCCACGGTCTGCCCGTCGAGTCCGAGGTGGACCGACAGCCGAGTTTTGGTAGGCGCAGCCACGTTACGTTGTTACGGCCAGCACGGATGGAGCCTTGGCCGTCACGTGAACGGGATCCACGCGGACTGTCGCAAATTCGTGAGGTCGGTGGCCATGACGCCGGCGCCCGACACCGTCCATAGGGTCTGGCCGATCATGATCGACCGATCGATCGTGGCCGGACCGGGGTACCCGACCGATGAATCCGTCGGCTGACTGACGAAACCAACCTCGCCGATTCCCGAGTCGTCGATGCGCAGGATCAGCGCACCGGACGTCGGTGCGGCCGGGTTCGGCACGGACGGATCGCCCGGCGTGATCGAGCCGCTCATCCCGTACGTCTGGAGCGGAACGACGACGATTTTCATGGCTGGCCAGTACAGGAAGGCGTGCGGGTCGAATTCCGCGGCGGACTGGCCATGGGAGATCGCGAACGTGGCCAACCGGCTCGGCGCCCCGAGGTCGGAGACGTCGAACAAGGACACCTGGGTTCCGCCCACATGACCCTGCGCATCGGCTTGCCGACCGATGCCGATCAGGCGGGTATCGGAGGCCGGGTGGAGGTACGCGGAGTAGCCGGTGAGCGCGACCTCGCCCCGTACCTGCGGTCGCGCCGGATCGCTGAGGTCGACGGTATAGAGCGGGTCGGTCTGTCGGAACGTCACCACATACCCGATCGGGCCGAGGAACCGTACGGAGTAAATGCGCTCGCCGCGGCCGAGGCCGCCGACGTGCCCCACCTGTCGCATGGTCGGCCCGGCCGTGGCGAGTACGTACACCGCTGATTCACTGGTCACTGCGTCCGGCGGCCGGCCGTCGGCCTCGGCCCAGGAGGTGCCGGTGGTTGTCGCGACCCGAAGATATCCGGCCTGCTCGGACATGGCGTACTGGTCGACGAGGTAGCCGGGCACGGCGCCGGTCGCGACGTACGCTGGCCGTCCGGGATGGGAGATATCGAATCGGTAGATCACCGTAGGCGGCGGGGCGGCGGGTGGACGTGCGGCACCCGGCGAGGCGGGTGTGCCTCCGGCACCGGGCCGGGCGACGCCGGGCGGAACAGGCGCCACCGCAGGCCCGACCGGCATCCGCCACCGCTGGTCGCTCGCGATATACAGGCTCGTGCCGGTCGCGTACACAGTGTCGCCGTCGGCCGCGATCGTCACCGGTTGGCCAGTGCCGAGGGCATCCGAGCCGAGATCGAACGTCAGCACGGTGAGCAGATTGGTACCGGTGTACGTCGCCGGTCGGCTCACGTCCGTGCAGGGCACCTGTCCGCGCTGTGTCGTGCCGGCCGTCGTCATTTCGAAACGCGGCAGCCAATCCGCCATGCCCATGTGGTCGATGACCGCCCGGTTCGCGGTGACGCGCTGGGCATCGGACATGCCGCCCTGCTGCTGTGGGAACGCGATTCGCGGCGCAGATCGGATCACCACGCGGGCGGTGGCGCCGATCTGTCGGGCGTCGACCAGGCCGCCGTCGATCTTGTACGTCGCGAGGATCCGCGGCTGGCCCGCGAGGTCGATCAGGAGCAGGCTCGGCCCGGAAACCGGCTGCGGCCGCGCGGGGCGGCCGGGCACCGCACCGGGCGTTGCGCTGCCCGTGCCAGGTGCGGCAGGATCCACACCCGCGCCGGTACCGTCGGCGATACCGCCGGACATCACGGGGCCGCCGTACATGACTGACGGTGAGTTGACGAGCAGCAGCGCGTGGTCGCCGTCGAGAAGGATGTTCACGATCGAATAGCGGTACTGCTCGTCCGCGGCGGCGACGTCGAGCCGGCCGGCGACCGCACCGGTGGTCACGTCGATGACACGCAATACTCCACGGTAGACCGTGACGATGCGATGCCCGTCCGTCTTGACGAGGTCAGGTTCATCGACACCGGCCTCGTGCGTGTTCGTACCCGAATATGCGGGCGTCGCGGTATCCGGTGGCACGGCGGCGCGCGGCGCGGCGTCCGAACCGGCCGCCATAGCGCCGGGCGCCGCCTCGTCGGCGGATACCGCGACGCCGCCCCCCGGCAGACCGTACGGCCCGACGCTGGCCCTCGCGGCACTGCGCAGGCCGGCGACCGCATCGTCGCAACTGCGGAACGCCACCAGCGACATGGAGCCGGCCGGCACGGCGGACTTACCTGAAGTTCCGGGCCCGCCAGTGCAGCCGGCCAGTGCGAGTCCGGCCACGAGCCCGAGGGCCGCGGCGGCGAACCGGCGTCGTTGTCCTGTCATGTCGTTGTGACGCGCGTGCGGCGGCTTCGGTTCCGCTGTTTCTCCTAGACCGTCACGCGAAACTTTGGGACGTGCCGTAGCGCCGGTGCCTAGTCACCGGCGGCGGTCGGGGTCAAGCCGTTGGCCGTCACCCCGCCAACTATGCTCGCGATCACGTGGATCAAAGCCAGCACGCCGGCAGCGGTACGCGCGGGCTGGTTCTCGCTGGTTGGAGACCAGGCACGACCGGCCGGCGCGGCTCGCATCTCGCGGGCGTCCATCGGCTATACCGCAGGTCTGCTTCGCGGGGATCCGGTTTCGGGACCATCAGGAAAATCGTGGGCGGCGGCGATCACCTCTAGTTTCGGTGATCCTGTCGCCGTCGTGCAGCGCCAGGCGTTGAGGGCGGGGAGGAATCGTGGCCAACCAGCACCGCGTGACCAAGGCAGATGCTCATGCGCCCGGACATGGTTCTGGGGCGCCTGATGTCGTGCGGGTTGGCTTGGTCGTGGGTGCGCTCGGTGTCGTGTTCGGTGACATCGGCACGAGCCCGATCTACACAATGCAGACGGTCTTCAACCCCGCCGATCCGCATCCGGTCCCGGTGAGCACCGGCAACGTGTTCGGCGTGGTGTCCCTCGTCTTTTGGTCCGTAATGATCATCGTGACGGTTACATATGTGTTACTGGCCATGCGCGCCGACAACGACGGGGAGGGCGGCATCATGGCCCTGATCACGCTGTTGCGGAGGTGGAGCACGCCGAAACGGGCGCGAGCCACACTGGTGCTCACGGGGCTGGGCATCTTCGGTGCCGCTCTGTTCTTCGGCGACAGCATGATCACCCCTGCGATCTCGGTGCTGTCCGCGGTCGAGGGGTTCAAGGTCGTCAACCCGTCGTTCGATGGATTAGTCGTCCCGATCACGGCGGTGATCATCGTGGCGCTGTTCGCGGTGCAGCGACGGGGGACCGCGGCGGTTGGCCGTGTGTTCGGCCCCATAATGATCATCTGGTTTCTGGTCATCGCCGCCTGCGGTATCGCCGGTGTTACGCAGCACCCCGACATCCTCAAGGCGCTGTCTCCGGTGTACGCGCTGAAGTTTCTATTGGGCCATTTCCACGTCGCGTTTTTCGCTCTGGCTGCCATCGTGCTGGCCGTAACGGGCGCCGAGGCGCTGTACGCCGACATGGGGCATTTCGGCCGCAGCGCGATTACCCGGGCCTGGCTGATCCTGGTGTTCCCCGCCTGCGTACTCAGTTACCTGGGACAAGGGGCGCTGATCCTGGATGATCGCAGCAATATCAGCGCGCCGTTTTTCCTTCTCGTGCCCGGATGGGGACGCCTGGCGGTGGTCCTGCTCGCCACCGCGGCGACAGTGATCGCCTCCCAGGCCGTGATCACCGGGGCATATTCGGTGGCGTCACAGGCTGCCCAGCTCGGTTACCTGCCACGGCTGCGCATCGCGCACACCTCGGAGTCCACCGTGGGCCAGATCTACGTGCCCTGGATCAACTGGCTGCTGATGGTTTCCGTACTCACCTTGGTCTTCGCGTTCCGCAGTTCAGTGGCGCTGGCCTTCGCGTTCGGCATGGCGGTCACTGGGACGATCACCATCACCACTCTGCTGTTCTTCTATGTTGCCCGGTTCAAGTGGAAGACGCCGTTGTGGATTCTGATCGGCGGGGCGACTGCGCTGCTGGCGGTAGATCTGCTGTTCGTGGCGGCCAACCTGACCAAACTGGTTCACGGGGCGTGGCTACCGCTGCTGATCGGCCTGACCGCGTTCACCGTCATGACCACCTGGCAGCGGGGTCGAGAAATCGTCACCACGGCACGCAAAACACAAGAAGGATCGCTGCGCGATTTCGTCGAGAAGTTGCGAACAGGAAAGGCCCTGATTCGGCGGGTACCGGGAACGGCCATCTTCCTCAACCGTGGTAAGGAAACGGCGCCACTCGCGCTACGGGCCAACGTGGACCACAACCATGTCCGCCACGAGCACATCGTCATCATCTCGATTGAAACGGAGCCAGTACCCCGCGTTCCCGCCAGCGAGCGGATCACCGTCGACGGGCTCGGCCACCCCGAGGACGCGATTATCCACGTCACCGCACGGTACGGATACATGGAGACACCGGACGTGCCGGCGGCACTGAGAACACTGGAACGGGCGCAAACGGAAGGCGAGCTAAACCTCCACGACGCGTCCTACTTCCTGTCGAAGATCGAACTGCGGCGCGGCGCCGAACCCACGATGGCCCCGTGGCGCAAACGCCTCTTCATCGCCACGTCGTACATCACTGCCGATGCAGCCGAGCATTTCGGTCTTCCCCGGGAACGTACCGTCATCATGGGCTCACACATCGAGGTGTAGCCTTTCCAAGCCGGGTGGCGTCAATGCCCATCGATCACGACCATTGATCGGCCACTTCCTGATGACGGCTCGTCCGGCGTCAGCCGAGGCCGGCGTCGTGGGCAAGCAGCGCGATCTGCGTGCGATTGTCCAGATCGAGCTTCGTCAGGATGTGTGAGATGTGCGCCTTGACGGTCGCCACGCTCATGAACAGGTCGCGCCCGATCTCAGCGTTCGTGCGACCCTGAGCGACCGCGAGGACGACGTCGTACTCGCGCGGGCTGAGCGCGGCCAGCGAGGCGCGGGCCGACTCGTACGATCCCGACTCGGTCGCGACGCGATCCATGAGCCGACGGGTGATCTGTGGCGACAAGATCGGGTCCCCGGCCGCCACTTTGCGCACCGCGTCCACGATGCGGTCCGGCGGCGTGTCCTTGAGTAGAAACCCACTCGCGCCAGCCCGCAGCGCGCGTAACACGTGTTCGTGCTGCAGGCCGCGTTCGCGCCGCTTACCCGGCGGTTCGACCACGGCTGCGATCCGACGCGCCGGACCGCCACCACAATCCTCGACGCAGGCTTCGCGCAGGTCGACCTCGAGACGTACGGCGGCGGCGGCCTGGCAATCTACAGTCCGCACATCGCCGGCGTCGCGATCCGGTGACCGATGCTTCGCCGTACCACCGTGACGGCCGCCAGGGCCGCAGGCCGTGCGGTGCCGGGTCAGGCTCGTTTGGGCAAGGCGTTGCGGCGCGGTAGCCCGCCGCGACCGGTAGCGGTCGCGGCGGGCCACCACGGAGGGTGCGTCTAGCTCTTGAGGGTGAAGCTCTTCTGTAGGCGTGGGTCACGGGAGGATGAACCGATGTAGATCGTTCGTGTTCCGGTGCCGACCATCCAGTTGTTGGCGGCGTCGGCCCACGAGGACAGCTGTTGTTGGGTGATGTGCGCAGTAATGCTCTGCGAGGCGCCCGGCGCAAGGGTTACGCGCTGGAAGCCGACGAGCTTGCGTACGGCCTGTTGGACGCTGGCCGGCAGGTCCGGTGACGGTCCTAGGTAGACCTGCGGGGTCTCGGATCCCTCCGCGGTGCCGGTGTTGGTTACCGTGAAGGTGACGTTGATCCCGTCCGCGGACTTGGTGCCGCTTTCGGACAGCTTCGAGTAGCTGAACGAGGTGTAGGACAGGCCGTAGCCGAACGGGAACAGCGGCGTTACGCCGTGCTCGTCGTACCAGCGGTAGCCCTCATAGATCCCGTTGACCTGCATGCCGGTGATGGTGCGGTAGCTGGTCGTGGCGCCGGCCAGGTACGGGCTGGGTCCGACCGTCCCGGGGTACATCGGGCAGTTACCGGTGGCGGATGTATCGGTGCAGTTGGGGTCGTACATGGGTTGTTGTGTCGCGCTGGCCGGGAAGGTGATCGGCAGTTTTCCACCCGGGTTCGCTTTACCGAACAGCACGTTGGCGGTCGCGGTGCCGCCTTCCTGGCCGGGATACCACATTTCCAGGATGCCCTTGACGGCTGCGGCCCACGGCATGAATACGGCGTCACCGGTGTTCAGCACGACGATCGTGTTCGGGTTCACCGCGGCGATTGCGCTGATGAGGGCGTCCTGGTAGCCGGGCAGTTCCAGCCCTGCGGCCTGGTCGGAGCCGCCGCGGTCGGAGCCCTCTTGCCCGTCGTCGTAGGCAAAGAGGACGACCTTCTTGGCGGTCTTCGCAGCGGCGACGGCCTGGTTGATGGCGGTCGTCTGGTTGTCCGGCGGTACCCACCGCAATTGGATCTGGCTGCTGCTGGTGCCCGCGATGACCCGCAGGTCCAGGTGGATCTGCTGGCCGGCGGTCAGCGTGACCGAGTAGGTCGACTGCTGCAGCGTCGGGTTGGCTGGGTCGTGCGACCGTGCGCTTTCCGTGAGCCCGGCGTAGGAGGAGGACGGTGCCTTCGGGTAGGCGCCGATGTTGATGTGGCGCTGGGCGGTGGCCAGGCCGTCGATGAACAGTTGTGAGCTGACCTGGTTGTTGACGAACACCTTGAGCTGCCAGCCGGTGCCGCCCGGGTTGGTTGGGGCGGTGAGCAGGCCGGACCAACGGAACGCGGTACCGGCTGGGATGCTGGACGAGCCGGTGTAGTCGACCGTGCTGTCCAGCTGATCCGGCGCCGCGCCCGGGTCGGTGTCCAGCGCCGGCTGGGAGCCGGAGGGGACGGGGTTGGTGGTGATCTGCTGGCGCAGCAGGCCGGGTTGGCCTGCGAAGGCGGCGTCAGCCGAAGTTAGCGTCCAGTTCGGATAGCCGGCGGCCGGGTCCGGTGCGGACAGGGCCGTGGACGGTACGACCTGGCCATCGAGATCGTAGCCGGGCACGTAGGACACCGAGTTGCCGCTGCCGGCGGCCGCCTGGATCGCGGCGAGCGGGCTGGTCGAGCCGTCGTAGGGAGTGACGTGGGCGCTACCGCCACCGCCGTAGTACGAGGCGAACGCAGTCGGGCCCATCACGACCAATCCACCGTTCTTGGCGTCGGCTTTGGCCAGCGGTAGCACGGCGTTATCGTTCTTCAGCAGCGTCGCACCGGCCTCGGCGATGGACTCGGCGGTCGTCGCGTCGCCGGCCTGCAAGCTGGCCAAGTCCGGTCGGGGCGGTACCCATGGCGTGGGTGTACCGGTGAACTGCGAACCGTACTGGGTGCCTTCCAACAGGTCGGCCTTGTTCATCGTGGTGAGGATCTGGTAGACGGCGCTGTCCAGCGCCTGCTTCCATTGGGCGCCGGTGATCGCCGGGTACGCCGGGTAGTCCGCGGTGGCGGCCACGGCCGGGGTGCCGTTGGTGACATCCGCGGTCAGCGCGGCGACGCTGAAGTTCGAGCCGTTGGGCTGCTCGATGTCGTCGCCGTTGACCAGGTCGGTCGTCTTGTGCACAGCGCCCCAGTCGGACTGCACGAAGCCGCCGAACGCCAGCTGCTCGCGCAGCACGTCACCGATGGTCGTGCTGTTGCCGCAGCCGTACACATAGTTGATCCGGTTGTAGGAGCACATAACCGACCCGGCGCCAGCGTTGATGGCCGTCTGGAACGCGAGCAGCTCGGTCTCGTGCAGGGTCTGGTCGTCGATCACGACATTGGTGGACGTGCGGCCGTTTTCGAAGTCGTTCTCGATGTAGTGCTTCAGCTCGGTGATGAGGCCTTCGGCCTGCGCACCGGTGACCTCGCCGGCGGCGATCTGGCCGGCCAGATACGGATCCTCGCCGAGGGTTTCGAAGTTGCGCCCGGCGGTGGGGTAGTTGACCTCGTTGACCATCGGCCCGAGCCATACGTCCTGGTCGGTGGCGCGGGCGGCCGCACCGACTGTCTGACCATATTGCTTGGCGGTGTTGGGGTCGAACGACGCGGCTAGGCTGACCGGGGCCGGCATCGCGGTTTCCACGTGGGCGAGTCGGACTCCGGCCGGCCCGTCCGTCATCCGCAACGGCGGGATGCCCAATCGCGCGACGCCTGGTATCCAGCCGGCTTCACCGACGCAGCCCACCGCCGAGGCGGTGCAGCTGGCGGTGGCGGCGGCGCTGTTCGGCGGGTCGCCTTCGCCGTGCACCATGCCGATCTCCTCGGACAGCGTCATCTGGCCGACGAGGGAGAGCATTTCGCTGTTGGTCAGGGTGCCCTGCCCCCACGCGTCCTTCGTGGAGTTGGTGGCGGCGGAGCTCATCACGGGGCTGAGGACGGATGCGACCAGCAGGCCGGTCACGACGACGGCCGTACGCCGTAGTCGACGTTTGTTTTGGGGTAGTTGGACGCTGGTTGGGGACACGGTGGTTCCTCCTCCGGACGTCGCGAAGTCAGGTGGCTTCACACGCGGGAACGGACCAGGGTCGTGTGCTCCCACCGGTTCCTGCTGGGGGATGGGCAAGGAGGCGGCACGGCACTGGCAGTGGATTGACCCGTCCGGGTGCTAGCGCACCCGGCAACGGTGCCCGCGGCGGATCAGGCGAGGTGCTCGGCGGTACCGCCGAGCTGGAACATCGCGTCGCTGGCGCCCATCGATCTGGCCGGAGATCGACGTGCTTTGTTGTGTGCGAGAACATATTCCCTCTGACTGATCGAGCGCAAGCGTTCGCTTCGGTCATCGATTGGTAACGAATTAGTAACGCGACGTTGACCAGTGTCGATGTGCGCCACCTAGGACTTTGCTGTGGGCGGGATCCCGATCGCCGTCCACATAGTGGTATCGGCGGTCAGGACAACGAGCGCCACGCATGTCTTGACTTGCCACTCAATCGGGTCGTAGCGTCAGCGCCGGGTTCGATGAAACGTTACGAACCCAATCGGCACTCAGGTCGGCCGGACCGGAGGGCCACCCAGTGACCCGTACCCACGGCAACCAGTCGAGGGGCTCCGGGCGCTGGCTGGCTGCGGGTTCGGCGCCGGCGTAGCTGGACGCAGGCGAGTGCGAACCGGCACCCACCCGCGGCCAGGCCAACGCAACGCCCGTCCTAGCACTTGTACGCTGCCTCCATGGAGCGGCCTGAGCAGGATTCCGGGGTAACCCTGCCCGAGCTGCTAGCCGCGTTCTCGCTCGCTACCGACCTCGGGTTGGGGCAGCCGATGGAGCACATGCTCCGGTCCTGGCAGATCGCGACGCGACTCGCCGACCACATGAAGATCAGCGACGGGCAGCGGGAGTCGCTGTTTTTTGTCGCGATGCTGGCCTGGGTGGGATGCGTGGCGGACGCCCCGGAGGTGGCTGCGTTGTTCGGCGACGACATCGCATTCCGGGCGGACAGCTACGGCGTCGACGTGGCCGGCCCGGCCGCGTTCGGGTTCTTCCTCAACCATGCCGGGCAAGGGGGGTCGGCGCCGCACCGGTTACGGAACGCCGCCACCCTGGTGCTTACCGGCGGCCGTCGGGTCGCTCAGGGCATCCAGTCCCACTGCCTGACCACATCGGCATTGGCCGAGCGGCTCGGGCTCGGCGCCGACGTCGGCGCCGCGTTGCGGCAGTTCTTCACCCGTTGGGATGGCCGGGGCGTACCGCCCGGTGTGGGCGGCGCCGACATCGCCCCGGTCATGCGGCTGTTCCACCTCGCCGATGTGGTCGAAGTCCACCACCGGGCCGCTGGACTGGGCGGAGCCCTGCGGGTGGCTCAGGCCCGCCGTGGCAGGCAGTTCGCGCCCGATGTCGTGGATTCGTTTTGCGCAATCGCCGCCGACGTGCTGCCGGCGGTCGCGGACCGGTCCGACGTACACGAGCTCGTCGTGGGCGAACCTCACCTGAAGCGCCCACTGTCGACTGTAGAGTTGGACGCCGCGCTCGGCGCACTCGCCGACTTCACCGATCTGCGCAGCGCGTACCGTGCCGGGCACTCGCAAGGCGTCGCTGCGCTGGCGGCCGGGGCGGCTCGCGCGATGGGGTTACCGCCGGCCGATGTCGTTGCTGTGCGCCGGGCCGGATTGGTCCATGACATCGGGCTGCACGGCGTGCCGGTCACGATTCTCGACAAAGCAGGGCCGCTGTCGACAACGGAGTGGGAGCGAATACGGATGAACTCCTACTACGCCGAGCGCGTGATGGCCCGACCGGCCGGGCTGTCGCGGATCGGAGCCATTGCCGCCCTGGCCCACGAGCGCATGGACGGCAGCGGATACCATCGCGGTCTCACCGGGTCCGCGATACCCAGAAGCGGGCGCATCCTGGCCGCGGCGTGCGCGTATCGGGCGATGGTCGAGCCGCGGGCGCACCGCAACGCGCTGCCCACCAAGCAGGCAGTGGCTGTGCTGCGAGCGGAGGTGCGGGCCGGACGGCTCGACACCGACGCGACGGACGCCGTGCTCGCGGCAGCGGGAACCGTACGATCAAAGCGGCTATCGGGTCCGGCCGGACTCACGCCCCGCGAGGTCGAGGTCCTGATCCTCATCTCGCGTGGCACGACGACACGCGACGTAGCCGGCACGCTCGGAATCTCGCGGAAGACCGCGGGCACCCACATCGAGCGTATCTACACCAAGACCGGAGCCTCGTCGCGTGCCACCGCTACGCTGTTCGCGCTGCGCAACGGCCTGCTAGACCCGCTGGATTTGTCGGGAGAACACCCGACGACATGACCTCCCGGCGCTCCTAACCTTCCCCTCACCTGCATCGTGAGGAGGGGGAAGTCATGGCCAGCAAAGCCGTTGTCAGCCTGGCGACGGGGATGGAGGACCCGGAAAGGGTCACCGTCGCGTTCCTGGTGGCCGTCGGCGCCGCCGAGACCGGGCACGAGACGTTGATGTTCCTGACCAAGGAGGCCGTGCGGGTCGCCGTTATCGGTACCGCGGTCGGCACCGCCTGCGACGGCTGCCCACCCCTGGCCGAACTGCTCAAGCGCTACGACGCCGCCGGTGGACGCTACTATGTGTGCCCGATCTGCTTCAACACGAAGCAGCTGGATGCTGACGCGCTCATCCCTGGCGCCGAACTCAACGGCACTATTCCCATGTGGAATTGGATCGGCGATGAAGCGGCCACCACGTTCAGCTACTGACCCCCGTGCCAGGCATCGCTGCGCGAGCTACACCATGTGATCAATCGATAGCTTAGCTGCCGCGGCCGCGGATGAGTGTCGACGTGTCCATGCCCGCGCCACCCACCGACGGTCCGGCTGCGACCGCCGTTCGCTCGGGGCCGGTTCGTCGAGCCCCGCGCGTGAATGAAATACGATCGCTGCTCAGATGCATCGGCGCTAGCCTGCGCGACGTGATCGAGTACCTTGCCGCGGACTTCGACATCCACCTCGACTCGGTGGAGCCGCTCGGCGGCGGGGTTGATCGACTGGCCCAGAACTTCCGTGGCTGCGCTGGTGGTCGGGCGTACGCCATCAAATGGTCCGCCGGTGGGACCACCGCGGGCCTGGTCGTGCCCGGCGCGATGGCCAACCGCGGCGTCACCGGCGTGGCCGCACCGATGCGCACGCGCGACGGCCGGCTGTGGTCGGAGCGGGACGGGCGGCGGCTGTCGGTGGTGCCGTGGGTCGGCGAGCGCCGCGCCATTGACGGCGGGATGGACGCTGACCAGTGGCGCGCGTTCGGCGAGGTGCTCGCCGCGACGCACGCGATGCCGATCACGCCGGAGCTCGCGGCCGTGTTGCCCGTGGCTGGTCACCAACGCGACGTGGCGCAGGCACGCGCTACCGACAAGCTGCTGCGCAGCACCGAACCGGAGGATGCGTTGGCCGCCACGGCGCGCCGAATCTGGCTCGACCACACCGACCGCCTCACGGCGGTGACCACCCGCGTCGAGGCGCTCGCGCCCGCGGTGACACCGACGACCGTCTGCCACACCGATGCACACCTGGGTAACGTGCTGGTCGGGCCGGGCCGCGTCTGGTTGGTCGACTGGGACGATGCCGCGGTGTCGACTCGCGAGCAGGACCTGATGTTCGTGCTGGGCGGCACGTACGGCGACGATCACATCGGCGACGACGAGCGGGCGTGGTTCTTCGAGGGGTACGGCACGGTGTCCGTGGACCCGGATCTCCTCGCATATTGGCGCTGCGCGCGCGGGCTGTCCGATGTCGCGTTCCTGGCGGCGGAGGCGTTCAGGCCGGGCGACTACGGAGACGTGTGGCGGGCCGAAGCGGTGCGAATGCTCGCGGCAAATCTCGGACCGGACGGGATCATCTCGCTCGCGCTCGCTTAATTGGTTGCGTTTCATCGCGGCCGCGGATCACGATCGGCCGGTGACCGACTCGAACATTGCGCAACGCACATTTGGTTGGTGGGACATGTGGGCTCGCCCCGAGGACGACCCGCGCGAACAGGGCGGCCCCGTTACCGGCGAGCGCGATACGTTGGTGCGCTACCTGCGCGATCGGCGGCTGACGTTTGAGATGAAATGTGCCGATCTGGATGCCGCGCAGATGGTGATGCGTTCGGTCCCGCCGTCGGATCTGTCGTTGCTCGGGCTGCTACGGCACCTGGCCGGTGTGGAGGACTACTGGTTCCGGCAAGTCATGGCCGGCGAATCGACGCCGCACCGGTTCCGGTCCAATGCGGTCGCATTCGGATCTGCCGGTGATCCGGCCGCCGCTGATCCGGCTGCGGTTGCGGACGCTTGGGCGGCCTGGCGGGCGGCCGTCGCGTACGCCGAACGGTTCGTGGCCGGCGCGACGAGCATGGACGTGACCGGCAAGAGCGAGGAGCAGCCCGAATTGCGCGGGGTCGTGGTGCACATGATCGAGGAGTACGCGCGCCACAACGGCCACGCCGACCTGCTGCGCGAGCGCATCGATGGCCGCGTCGGCCAGTAATCCGGAAACCGGCTTAGCGGCCGCTCTCGAGCTTAGGTTGGGTCGTTCAGGTGGTTTCGGACATGGTCGGCGACCGTGTTGGCGTCGGCGGGGATTCCGTGCAGGATGCCTGAGCGCCGCCTGGTCAGCCACGGGAATCCGATGAACCACATCCCGGGGATCGGCGACGCGCAGCCGCTGTGACGCGGAAATCCGTGATCGTCGCGGATCGGTGCCTGCACCCAGGAAAGGTCTCCGGTGAAGCCGGTACACCAGATCACGGTGCTGACGCCGGCGGCGGCGAGGTCGAGCTCGTTGATTGTTGCCTGTGGCGTGCGTGACGGGATGGAGGTGGGTTCCGGGTCGGGCGCGTCGATCGAGTGCGCCGCGATGTAGCGGTCGGCTTTCGCCTGCAACAGCGCCGCTACCGAGTCTGCGTGTGCGATGTTGTCGGCCAACGATTGGTCGAACGTGACGTGCTCACCGCTTACCCGCGTCAACCGTCCCAGAAGTTTCACGCCGAGGTGTTCGAGGATGTGTAGGTCGAGACTGTGTCCCCCGGAGCCCACGACGGGGATAGCGGCGCGCGTATCGGCTGGATCGTCGAGGTCTTCGGGGCGTTGGGACCAGTGTCCGCAGTCGACGAGCCAGCCGATGAGTTCGCGTCCTCGGTAGATCCACGGGAATCGACCAACGTGGCTCGTGGATAGGTATACCTGTCGTCCGGCCAACGTAAGGTCCTCGGCGATTTGGCAGCCGGACTGGCCGCTACCGACGACCAAGACCGCACCGTCGGGAAGCTGCGTCGGGTTGGTGTAGTCGGCGGTGTGCAGGTGCTGAACCCGGGGTGGGAACTTGTCGGTCGACGATGGCATTTTCGGGACGTTCTGCAGGCCGTTGGCGAGGACCACTGTTGTCGCGCGGAGCTGGTCATCGGGTGTCTGCAGGACGAACGTCGACCCGTCGTGTTCGAGGGATTCGACGGGGGAGTGCGTGTGGACGGGCAAGGATTCTGCGCGATCACTAAGAAGCTGCACCACCTCGTCGCGGCGGCAGAACGAGCCCGGCTCGACCGGACCCAGCGTCGTGTTCATCCACCCGGGGGTGTTGAGCCGGAAACTGTCCCACCGTTGTCTGCGCCAGGTATCGGCGACCTCGTTGCGTTCGAGCACAATGTGTTCAACGTCGGCGGTGGTCAACGCCCTGCTGACGGCGAGACCGGCGGGCCCGGCGCCGACCACGACACACGGCATGTTCATGGGCACGATTGTCGCCACCAGACATCCAAACGTCTACGGTGATCGGCGGTCATGGATGAGCGGCGCTAGAGGCCGACGGGTTGTGCTTCGGCGAGCGACTCGGCGAAGCGCGCACCCGGATCGGTCCACCACCGCCGGGGGGCCAGCCCGGCCGCCACGAGCTCGCGCTCCAAGCCTGCGCGGCGGAACTTTGCTGACACCTCGGTGTGCAGCTCCTCGCCGGCAGCGAAGTGGACGGTGAGGTCCAGCGCGCGCACTCGTACCGTCATTGGCTTATCGGCGCGTAGCCGCATCTCGATCCATTCGTGCTGTGCGTCCCACAGGGCGACGTGGCGGAATGCGTCGATCTCGAAGTCTGCGTCTAGTTCGCGGTTGAGCACGCGCAGCACGTTGCGGTTGAACTCGGCGGTGACCCCGGCCGGGTCGTCATAGGCGGCCACCAGAACGCGCGGATCCTTCACCAGATCGGCGCCTAACAGCAGCCAGTCTCCCGGCTCCATCGCGGCGCGCACCGTGGCTAGAAACGTTGCACGTTCGGCGGGTACGAGGTTGCCGATGGTCCCGCCGAGAAATGCCACGAGCCGGGTGCCGCCGGCGGGCAGGTGTCCGAGATGCCGATGGAAGTCGCCGACGATCCCGTGCACCTTAAGCGTGGTGTAGTCCGCGGCGATGCGGTCTACCGCGGATCGCAGGGCCGTGATGGACACGTCCAACGGGATGAACGCTCCGAGTGAGCCGTTCGCGCGCAAGGCATCGAGCAGCAGGCGCGTCTTTTCCGATGATCCGGCGCCGAGCTCGATGAGAGTCTTCGCATTGGTGAGGCGAGCGATTTCGCTAGCGCGGGCAGTGAGTATCTCTCGTTCAGCGCGGGTCGGGTAATACTCCCGAAGCCGTGTGATCTCTTCGAAAAGCTCGCTGCCTCGCGCGTCGTAGAACCATTTGGGGGGCAGCGACTTCGGCGTCGCAGTCAGGCCCCGGCGTACGTCGGCGCGCAGGGCACGGTCAAGGTCGCGTTCGGCCAGGTACACGTCCAGCTCAGGTGTTTGCACGTTGCGCTACTCCGATCGGCAATTCGAAAAGGTCCACTTTTGACGGCGTGGCGGTGATCAGATAGCCGTCCGGCACTGGGCGCCACGCGGGATCATCGTCCAGAGGTTCGGAGCTGATCATGATTGAACCCGGGTCCGCGCGTACGGAGAGGCTGTGGCCGAGTGTGGTGGCGACGATGGTCGTGCCGTCGCTGGCCAGCGCGTTGAGACGGGAGCCGGGCGCGGCGCGGGCAACGTCGTCGACGGTATCCCGTACCGCATCGGCCAGCCGTACGCCGTCGCGTAACCGGTGCCGGACCAGGGCCCACAGCAGCGCCGAGTCGGTCGGCGCTTCCAAGGTCATCAGATCCCGAGTTGGTAGTCGGGCGGCTAGCGGCAGCACGCTATCGGGCCAACCCGCTATCACGCCGTTATGGCTGAACAGCCACCGCCGGTCAAGAAATGGTGCGGCGGCCGGCTCTGTGACCGGCATGCCGATTGTCGCCGAGCGGACGGCGGCGACGAAGGCACCGGCCGCGGTAGCCTGCGCGATGGCCGGCAGATCCGGATCGGTCCACAACGGACGGTCGCGTCGGTACCGGATCGGGTCGCTGCCATCCGGGTACCACGCCACGCCGAAGCCGTCCGCGTTGATCGTCCCGCCTTTCCGCATGTCCTTCGGTGCCCATGATTGATGCGCAAGTGAATGCGGCGGATCGAAGAGCACGGCGGATAGGGGGATCGGTGGGCCCAGATAGGCCAAGTGTCGGCACATACGTCAGGCCGCTTCACCCGGTCGGGGACTTCGGGCACATCGGAAGCCGCTGAAGATCTGCCTGCGGGTCGGGTAGTCCCAGTTGCGGAACGTTCCGCGGCACGCTACCGGGTCGGTTCCGAACGAGCCGCCGCGTAACACCTTGTAGGCCGCGCCGAAGAAGACCTCCGAGTATTCCCGGTAGGGGAAGGCCACGAACCCCGGATACCCATGGAAGTCAGCGTCCACCCATTCCCACACGTCGCCGATGAGCTGATGCACGCCGAGCGGCGACGCACCGTCCGGATAGGCGCCGACCGGAGCCGGGCTCAGGTGCCGCTGGCCGAGGTTGGCGTGGCGCACCGTCGGAGGTTCGTCCCCCCACGGATACCGGCGCGACCGATCCGACGCCGGGTCGTACCGGGCGGCCTTCTCCCACTCGACCTCGGTGGGAAGTCGCTTGCCGGCCCACGCCGCGTACGCCTGCGCCTCGTGGAAGCACACATGCACGACAGGTTCGTTCGAGACGACCGACGACGTTACTCCGAACCGGGTGTACACCCAGCCGTCGCCATCGCGCTGCCAGTGCATCGGGGCGATCAGGTCAGCGTCGATGCGATGCCGCCAACCATCCGGTGTCCACCACCGAGACTGGTCGTATCCGCCGTCGGCGATGAACTCCGCGTACTGGCCGTTCGTCACCGGGCCCGCGTCAATAAAGAATGCCGGCGTATCGACGTCGTGAGCCGGCCGCTCATTGTCGAGCGCCCACGGCTCGATCGACGTACCCATCGTGAATCGGCCGCCTGGAACCAACACCTCGCCGGCCACCGTCGCGGCTGCGGGTGGCGGCGGTGCGGCCGACAGCACCGGTGGGCCGATACGCAGCTGATGAGTGGCCAGCATCGTCTCGTCATGCTGCTGCTCATGCTGGGCGATCATGCCGAACGCGAAGCCGTCGGCAATCAACGGCTTGCCGGACAGCGGCGTACGGTCGAGCAGGTCGAACACCTTGTCGCGCACGACCCGGTTATACGATCTCGCCTCGATCGGGGACAGCAGCGGCAATGCTGGTCGGTTGGCCCTCGGATGCTGGAATGCGTCATACAGGTTGTCGATGTCAACGCGCACCGGCTCTTGCCCACCGACATCGCGTACGAGCCATAGCTCTTCCTGGTTGCCGACGTGCGCGAGATCCCACACGAGTGGTGACATCAGCGGCGAGTGCTGCTTGATCAATTCGTCGGTATCGACCGCGTCGGTCAGCATCGTTGTACGTGCTCTGCTCTGGTCGAGCTCGTCCGCGATCCTGACGCGCAGCGTCTCGGTCTGCGTCATGTCGTGTTCTCCATTCCGTCCGCCAGCCGGCGGCTGACCGATTCGTTCACCTCGTCGCAGATTTCTTGCGGCAGACTGGTTCTCGACAGCTGCTGGCCGGCGAAGGCCATGACCGCGCGGGCCGTCGCCGCGATCTGCGGGTGCGCCAGCCCGTAGCGGGCGGCGTCCGTCCACAGTCCGTCGGTCGGCATGCACAGATCTCTGACGGCATCTACCGATGCGTCATCGATGAGGAGCGCGGCGACTACCGCGACCGCCGCGTGCCACTCCCGCGACGCCTGCTGATCCAGGTACCGGATCTCGAGGTACCCCCGCGGGCGCACCGGTGGGAACAGCGTGGACAAGTGGAGGTCCAAGTCCGAATACGTCGGACGATCATCAAGACGTCCGTTGATCCAGTCGGCGAAACTCGTCCGAGGGGGACACCTCCTGGATCGGCCGTCACGCCGCACAAACAGGACCGGTGCGCGGAGTGCGTACCGGGCCCAGTCGGATGCCGGATCTCCGCTGGCCGGCACCGGCCCGGTCCGCGCCGGATCCATGCCGAGCCACGCCCGCATCCGGGTCGACGCCCAGCCGGTGCGCTGCCCGGCATAGTTTCGGGAGTTGGCGAACACCGCGAGCAGCACCGGCCCGAGCGCGTGGAGCGCAGCCCACCGTAGAACTACCCGCTCGGGTTCGCCCGCATCGACGCACACCTGCAGGCCCGCCGTACTGCACATCATGATGCGGCCGTGTGGTCCGTCCGCGGTGAACGCCTCCGCCATCGCGTCATACCGAGGTGTGTGCAACACGCGATGGGCGGGCCGGTGCGCGTCGATCGCGCTATCGCCCAGAGCCAGTCCGGAGCGCGCCAGCAAATCCGTCAGATAGGCGACGTCGTGGTCGGCCGCGGCGTAGAGCGCCGCCAGCGAAGAATGGGGTTGTGTCGAGATTTCGACCTGCCCACCCGGTTCAACGGAGAGCACCGATCCATTGGGCAATGGCGCTTGATCGGTGTCCGGATCCACGGTGGGCGGTGCATGGGGGTGAAGAGCCCGGGCAAGAAGAGAGTTGTCAACGGGGCGTGTCAGGTCACTAGCGTGATGTACGGTCCATTCCAGCTCAACACCGAGCAATTCGGGCGGACCGGTCTTGAAGCATATGCCTGCGACATACTCCTCAGCCTGGTCGAGCCCACGCACGGCCAAGTCGTGGTCGGATTCGTACGGATGTGCAACGTCAACGGCCACCGGCGCTCCCCTGGTCTCGGCGGAATTCACGTACGGCGAGGCATACCGGCGACGATAGTTGGCACCTCCGACAACCGACCAACCGCGGATCGTCGCTCGGACGACGGCGCCGCCCTCCTGCTCGTACCACTTGGCGATCAGCAGGTCGTGCAGCAGCACCGGACCGGATCGCCGGCGACCTGGTCCGAAGGCGACCGACGCCTTGTGACTGAGGCCGTGGATGTTTTCGGTGCCCCGGTCAGTACCGGCGGCTACTCAAAGCCTTCAGTGATAGCCGACACATCGATCGACGAACCTAACCGCGCCGGCGCGAGGACCGTGCTCTCCAGGCATGCGCGCGCACGCGCGCCACCGAAGACGGTCGGTGTCCTGGGGCGGTGGGCGCAGCCATCTCAGGTTGTTACGGCCGGCACGGGTGGGGCCTTAGCCATCACGTGATCGCTGAATCCAACAGTGCCGGTGGCACAACGTGCCGGTGGACATTGACGCGACGGGCCTATGATATCGGCTTGGGTCGATTTGTCCGTACGCACGAGCGGCACTTTGCCCGTCGAATCGGCGAAGTGACAGCTAGTTGACACAATGCTTGCATCGATCGTCTAGCGTGCCGTGACATGTTGCGTACGAGGATCGCCATTGCGGCCGCCATCGGTCTGCTGGCTCTTACCGCTGCCTGTAGCAAGGCGAGCCCGACCGGGTCGGGTGTGCTGCAACCCGTGTCGGGCACCGGAGCGGCGGCCGCGCCAAAGAGCACCCAGCCAACGTCGGCACCGAACACGACACCGACGTCGAAGTCCACGACGACCACGTCCACATCGACGTGGCCTACGAACGCAGACTGTGTCTCCTACAACCCCAATAATCTGACCGTCGATGGCAGTGGTGCCACCGGCACATTCATCGTTAGCGATGGCAACACCATCGTCATCCGCGTCCACGGTCAAACTGACGATGTTGGCCAGGAGGCACTCGCCCTCGCACAGCGCTACACCCGACACTGCTACATCGGGCGGGACAACAATCGCGACCCGAAGGGCGACTACATCTTCGACTACTGGCGCGACCCGTCCGGCAAGACACCGCCGATTCCGAACGAGGACGACCTCTGTTCGCCGTACAACAACAAGAACCTCACCGTGGAGGACATGGGCGACGGCAACGGTTGGCGGGTCAAGGACCACGACGACGTACTGCAGCTGTTCGACAACGGGACTGACGCCCGCAACGGCGACATCGTATTCAAGAAGTACAGCGAAGCGTGCGACATCGGCGACGTCGAGGATTCCGACAGCAATCTCGGTCAGGTGGACTTCCAACGCTAGTCACCCCCGCCGACGCGATCCGTCTGGCCACCGTCGGTGGGGCGGTGGGCTCGGGCCCGATCGGCCGGTGAAGATCGCCTCCCGCTCCCGAACGTCGCTGCCGTCACAGCGGCAAGCGTTGCCATGCACATGACCGGGGATGGTCGGAGACGTCACGGGCGCCGAAGCATGGATTGGTCGGCAGCCCGGTCGGGGTTCGTCGCTGGCGGCGTTCGGTAGCGTGGCGGGGTGATCGCCGCCGATATGTATCGCGAGTTGGGGGAGGGGGCCTGGTCGTGGGTACTCGGCCAGGTCCGGGAGGACGATGGGCCGTGGGTGCCCGACGTCGTTTCCGATGAGGAGTCGCCGGTACGGCCGGCGGGCGATCGTGACTCGCTGTACGCGGGTATCGCCGGGTTGGCTCCGGTGTTGGCGGAAGTCGGCCAGTACCGTGCGTTGACCGATGGTGAGCGGGCCCTCGTGGCCGGGATCGTGGCCCGGCTGTCGGTCATGGCGTCGGCGCGCGCTGAACCGTCGTTGTACGACGGGCTGGGCGGGGACGTGACGGCGCTGAAGCTGCTCGCTGACGGCCGGGAGCAGGTCGCGCTGCGCCGGTTGGTCGAGTTGAAGACCGCTGCGGGCTGGGAAACGACGCTGGACATCGGGCAGGGTCCGAGTGGCCCTCCGACGGATCTGATCATGGGCACCGCCGGGGTGGTGTTGGCCGCAGCCTGGGCCGGCGGTGAGCTTGCCACGGAGATCATGGCGACCGGCGGGGAAGCATTGCTGCGAACGGCCGAGCAGACGCAGGGCGGCCTGGACTGGCACATGTGGCCGGGTTACCGGTCGAGTACGCCGAACTACTCGCACGGCACCGCCGGGGTGGCCACTGCGTTGGCGATCGCCGGGCACGCACTGGATCGTGAAGACTTCCTCAGCGCCGCCCGGCGGGGCGCGCAGCATCTGTTGGCCGTGGGTTCCCTCGATGACCACGGCTTCGTTGTTCCGCACACCCTGCCGTACTCGCAGCGGGAGGTGGAGCCGGTGACGTACAGCTGGTGCCACGGCCCCACCGGAACCTCGCATCTGTTCGCCGCGCTGGCCTTCGCCGGAGTTGAGCAGGTCGGTGGGTTCGAGGTCGGTGCGCTGCGCCAGCGTTGCCTGCATTCGGTCCTGGCCTCAGGACTTCCTCGTCGGCTGCGCCCCGGATTCTGGGACAACGACGGCCGCTGTTGCGGCACCGCCGGGGTCGGGGACGTTCTGCTCGACGCCGCGCAGGACTCCTCCGACCAGGCGCGCGGTGAGCTGTTGCTGCAGGCTGCGCAGACCATGGGCGACGCACTCGTCGAGCGTGCGATCCGCGACGAGGCCGGCGCCCGTTGGCGGTTCGTGGAGTACCGCCAGGACCCGCCCCTTCTTCCACCCCGAACCTCATGGATGCAAGGCGCCGCAGGCATCGCCGCCTTTCTGCTCCGACTGGCCCGGGTCATCGACAGCGGCCCAACCGCCGCCGTCATCGACCGCCCCGACCAGTGGTGGGCCGTGCCGGACCAGCTCCGCAGCATCCACTCCGACCCAAACACCAGCTCGAACCCGCGACCGTCGTAGCCTCGGGTGCCGTTGCGTTCGTCGATTGTGGATCGGGCGGGATGGGGCAGTAAAAGCTCTCAACTCGTCAGCATCCGTTGCCGGTGCCGCGGTCTACGTACGCCGGTTCCCGGTTCCGGCTCCCGGTTCCGGTTCCCGGCCGAGGTGATCACGGTGGCGCTGCGGTGGTATCTGCGATTTGGCCTGCATTAGTGGGTTCAGAGCGAGCCGGTAGATCCGATTTTCAGCGATTCCTTCGGAAAGAGGCTGATACTGACGAGAGGGATATCCATCGGACGGTTCTGACGTCGAAGGCCGATGCTAGGCGAGAGGGGGCCGCCATGCGTGGCGACGATCTCAAGAAGCTCAATGAACACTTCTACGACGAAGTCTTCCGGCGCCGCAACGTCAACGCCATCGACGAGTTGCTCACCGAGGACTTCGTGGAACATATCCCCGCGCCCGACCAGGACACGGGACGGCAGGGCGCCAAGGACTTCATTGGCCAGGTGCTGCAGGCGTTTCCGGATCTCGATCTTCGGATCGAGAACCAGATCGTCGAGGGCGACACCATTGCTGCGGTGCTGCGCATGACGGGCACGCATCAGGCCGACTTCGTCGGCGTACCGCCGACCGGTCGGAAGGTGTCCGTCGAGGTCATGGATATGGTGCGGGTCCGCGACAACAGGTTCTCTGAGCACTGGGGCCTGGCTGACATGGGTGGGCTAATGGTGCAACTCGGGGTGACTCCCGGCCGAGGATGACAGCCGGCGCCGCCCACCGAGACGCCAACTGGCCCGAGCCGACGCAAGCCCGGCGGCGGGACTGGGCATTTCGCGTCGGCCCGCCGCGCGGGCACCGGTGATCACGAGCATTTCTACCGGACTGATCGGCCTTCACGACCGCGCCCAGCCAGGTTGACCGTCGATCGACACGCCGTTGGTGTCCAACGTGACGCCTTGACGGTGGCGTTCGATTCCGCCCCGTGGGGTGGCGTCGGCAGGTTCCCGTGCAAGTCACGGGTACGCCCTCAGACGAGCTGCTCGTCGAGCGGGCTCGTGACGCCAGCTGCGACGCAACCTAAGGCTCGACCCCCCGGTACTCACAAGGCTCGCCGCGCCCTCGCACTCGTCGTTGGGGCGGCCCGAATCGATGATTCTGTCATTTTTGCTTGGGAAGACCTGGGTGGCGCTTCCGATCGGCGGATGGCGATGCGGAGGCGGTCGGGCGTCGACGTTCGCCCGGGTCTGCTGCGCTCCAGCTCGCGGGGCGACCGCTGGTTGCGGGCGATATCGGCGATGCTCTGAAATCGTCGATCATTGGGTAGTCTGGCGGGCACCCGAGCAGCAAAGAGCAGGTGTGACCGCGACATGACCGGCAAACCGCCAACGATCGCCGATGTGGCCCGGGTTGCGGGCGTGTCGGTGCCCACAGTCTCGCGGGTGCTGACCGGCTCTGTCCCAGTCGGGCCGAAGCGGCGCGAACAGGTCGAACGAGCCATCGAGGAGTTGGGCTACCGGCCGAACGCTGCCGCACGGGCGTTGGTCAGCGGCCGGCGGTCCATGATCGCCGTCCTGGCCGCCAACACCTCCCGCTACGGCTACGCCCGTACCGTCGAGGGCATCGAGGAGGCGGCGCGCGCCGCAGGCTACATGGTCGTCATCACCGTCGTGGAAACGGCCGAGGCGGACGCCGTCAACACCGCAGTCGACATGGTGCTCAGCCACTCGGTCGCCGGCGTGATCGTGCTCGACTTCGACGAACCCGGCCACGCCGCGCTGACTGCGCTGCCGTCAACCGTTCCGGTCGTCGTGGCCGCCGCGTCACCGTCACGATCGATTACCTTGCCGCGGGCTTATCTCGCCGACCAACACGGAGCCCGGCAGGCCACGGAGTACCTGCTCTCGCTGGGGCATCCCACCGTCCATCACATCGCGCTGCCAAGTTCAGGCCGCAAGGGCGGGCGCACCGCCGGCTGGCGCGCCGCGCTCAAGGCCGCCGGCATCGAGCCACCGGAGGCTCTGTCGACGTCCTGGAACCTCCTGGATGCATACGAGCTGGCCAAGATCCTTGCTGCCGATCCCGCCGTGTCCGCCGTGCTGGCCGGCAATGACGAGGTGGCGCTCGCGGTCCTGCGCGCGCTCACGGAGCAAGGTCGACGCGTTCCTCGTGACGTCAGCGTCATTGGCTTCGACGATCAGCCTCTCGCATCGCTTGTCTCACCATCCCTCACGACCGTCGCGCAGGATTTCGCCGAACTCGGTCGACAGAGCTTCGCCTTGCTGGACCGAGCGATCAGTCGATCCGACGGCCACAAGACGATCAGCATTCCGGCTCGCCTGGTCATCCGTGAAAGCACCGCACGCCGCTCCCGATGACCAGCTCGCGGTAGGCCGGCGTACGCGCTGGTATTCGCCCGGGCCTGCCGGCGGGTCGCGAAGCAGTGATCCTAGACATCCGCCGTAACCGGCGCGACGGAATGATAACGCTTTCAGAAATCTGTCCGAAACTCTTGCGCTCGTGTCTGATTAACGTTTTCATAATCGACACACACGAGAAGCAGGAGCCGGACTTTGACCTCGATCAGCATGACCACCGGTAGCAGCGGCCTGGAATTGAGGGCGAGCTGGGACGATGACGCTCCGGCGACGATGGGGCTGCGCCTGCCTGGGCAGCCGGCCGGGGTGACGTCGTCGCAACCGCTGGTCGAGGCGCTCGCCACTAGTCACGGGCGTAACTGGTCAGGCCGGCGTTACATCACGACCATGATCGGCGAGCGGCTCCGCCATCGCAGCCACCGCATCGACCGCAGCGGTGCGTGGCAGACCCTGTCGCTGACCCAGTTCGACGAGGCGACCGGGCTGGAATTCGTGTCGGTGCTATCGGTGCACGACGATCACCGCGCCGTGCGGAGTGTGACTCGGGTGCACAACGTAGGCGCTGGCGCGGTCACGTTGTTGGCGGTCAGCTCCCTGGTGTTCGCCGATTTCGCCTGGCAGGACAGCGGCAGCGTCGACTCGATGACGCTGCTGCGTGGCCGCAGTGATTGGCTGGCCGAGGGCCGGTGGGTTGAGGAGGGCCTACGGGAATCGGGGCTGCCCGATCTGACCTACAAAGGGCGTCCGTTTCGCACCCGGGGCTGTATCGAGGCCAGCGGTGTCAGCAGCTGGTCGACCGCATACGAGCTTCCGGTCGGCGTCGTGCGGAACGCTCGCAGCGGCCGCGGGTGGTCCTTTCAGATCGAGCACAACGGCGGCTGGTTGTGGCAGGTCGGCGAGATGGCCGACGGGCTCTACGTGGCGCTGTTGGGTCCGACCGACGAGCATCACCAGTGGCGGCTGGAGCTGGCCCCCGGTGAGTCGTTCGAGACAGTCCCGGCCTCCCTCGCGATAGAGGAAACCGGCGCAGCGGGACCGATCGGCGCGCTGACCGCCTTCCGCCGCATCAGCATGCATGTCCCACGTCCGGGTGGGCTGCCCGTGGTTTTCAACGACTACATGAACGCGGTTGCCGGTGACCCGAGCGCCGATGTGCTGCATCCGCTGATCGACGCGGCCGCCGAGGCGGGCGCGGAGTGCTTCGTCATCGACGCCGGCTGGTATGCCAACGGCGGTGACTGGTGGGACGGAGTCGGGGAGTGGCAGCCCTCCACCGGTCGCTTCCCCAACGGGATCAACGAGGTGTTGGACCATGTCCGGCGACGTGGCATGGTCCCTGGACTGTGGCTTGAGCCCGAAGTCGTCGGCGTCAACAGCCCTGTAGCTCTCAAACTGCCTGACTCCGCGTTCCTGCAACGCGACGGGGTGCGGGTCAGCGACCACGGCCGCTACCACCTCGACTTCACTGCCGAAGCGACCGTAGCCTTCATCGACGAGGTCATCGACCGCCTCGTCAACGACCACGGCGTCGGATATTTCAAGTTCGACTACAACATCCGCGCCGGTGTAGGTTCCGATGCCAACACGGCCAGCGCCGGGCACGGGCTGCTATTGCACAACCGCGCCTATCTGACATGGGTCGACGCACTACGGCAACGCCATCCCACGTTGGTACTGGAAAACTGCGCGTCCGGCGGTATGCGGCAGGACTTCGCGACCGTCTCCCGGTTCGATCTGCAGTCAACATCTGACCAGGAAGACTTCCACGCCTACGCGCCAATCGCCGCGGCGGCGCCGATGCTGGTACTGCCCGAGCAGGCCGGAAACTGGGCTTACCCGCAACCCGGAATGTCCGACGACGACATCATCTACACGCTTTGTACAGGTGTCCTGGGCCGGCTGTACCTGTCCGGTTGGCTCGACCGCCTCGATCCAGCCCAGCGCGACATCGTTACGCAGGCGGTGACAGCCCACAAGCAGCTACGCGACCGGATGCCGGCCTCCAGCCCGTTCTGGCCCCTCGGGCTACCCGGATGGGACGACGAATGGGTCGCGCTGGGCCTGCGCGACCGTGACGGCGCCGTGTTCCTCACGATCTGGCGACGCGGCCAGCAAGCCGGCCAAGCCACTATCCCGCTTCCGCCGCCGCCGGCGGGACACCACTGGGATGCACCCACGGCGGTATTCCCTACCGCCTCGCCGCTATCGGTCCGGCTCAACATCCAAGCCAGCGCTCTGGACGTCGCCGACGAGTCGGGGCAACACGCCGCCAGGGTGTTGGCACTGAGGCCGGTCCTGAATGAGTAACCGCGCAACGCAAACGTCCGGCGACATCCGTGTCGGGCCAAGGGAAGGCAACAGGCAGTCCATCCGCTATCGTTCCGCGGCAACCGGTGAGGCCGCGTCCGCAGGACGAGAGACCAAGGGAGAATCGATGCGAAAGATGATCGGCGCGGCCGCCGTCGTGGTGGCTTCACTGGTTCTGGCCGCGTGTAGCAATCCCGGCGCCGGCAGCAACAGCACGTCCACGCCCGCGACATGGCCGGCCGAAACCGCCAAACTCAACGGCGTGAACCTGACCATCTGGGCCGCGCAGAACAGCAACACCGTCGCGAAGAAGGTCGTCTCCGACTTTGAGTCCGCGACCGGCGCCAAGGTCAACATTGTCACCGTCCCCGATCCGTACGAGCAGGACGTGCAGACCAAGGTCGCCTCCGGCGACAAACCTGATCTGGCCTTCTGGCAGCCCACCGCCTCCGAGCTGACGAGCCTCAACGCCTCGAGCAACCTGCAGCCCCTCGACGGTGCCCCGTGGGTCAGCAAGTTCAAGCCCGCGCTGCAAAACATCACCGGCATCCTCAACGGCAAGCGCTACGCCGCGCTCATCTCCAGTCCCGCGGTGGAGGGCGTCTACTACAACAAGCAGGTCTTCGCGAAGTACGGCATCACCAGTCTCCCGAAGAACTTCGACGACATGATTGCCGACGCTAAGTCGATCAAGACCAAGGGCGGAACCCCGTTCTACGAGATGGGCGCCGATCGGTGGGCTACCCAGTGGTGGGTGCAGGTCCAGCTCGCTGATGCCGCCAAGGCTGGCCTGTGGGACCGCGTGGACAAGGATCAGGAGAAGTTCACCGACCCGACCATTCTCAAAGCCATCAAGACGTACAAGAGCCTCGTCGATCAGGGGTTGTTCAACTCCAACATCACCTCGGCTACCTTCGTCGACCAGGGAAAGGCGCTCCTGGCCGGGGACGCGGCGATGGTCGTCCAGGTCAACTCGTTTTTCAGCGAGCTGCAGGCCTCAGCCAGCACCGACGAACTCAACCAGAAGATCGGCTTCTTCCCGATCTCGCCGTCGGGCAACGTCGGTACCTTCATCCCCGACCAGTCCAACTCGCTGGTGGCCTTCAAGACCGGTGACGCCAAGCGAGAGTCGGCGGCGCGACAGCTCCTGTCGTTCTGGTTGGGTTCGGAATACCCGAAGTTCCTCGCCGACCAGAACACGGTGTCGCTCGAGACCGACGTTGCCTCCCCCGACACAGTCCCGGACGCGCTCAAGGCCGTCAGCGACTCGCTCACGACGTCGGTCGGGTCGATGCAGGCGCTGGCAGTCGCCAACCCCGACTTGTACATCAACCTGGCCAACATGCTCAGCGGCAAGATGACGCCAGAACAGGTGGCGTCGACCACACAGGCTCAGTTCGCGCAGTTGGCCAAGGCCATCGGGGCCCCGGGGTTCTGAGCGACACCGGTACGTGACCGAGAAGCGACCATACGCGGAGGCGACGCATCATGAGTCTGACTGCGACAGCAGCCGCCGCGAGCGTGGAAGGCGGTGCGCCCGGCAGCCCCGAGCGCACCGCCCGGCGGTACAACCGACCCAGACCGGCCCAACCCTGGTGGTTCCTGGCTCCGGCACTCGTCGTGCTCTTTGCTTTCTTCCTGGTGCCGACGCTGTACAACCTGATCTACGCCTTCACCGACTGGTCAAGCTTCAAAACCGCGATCAACCCGGTCGGGCTGGACAACTTCCGGTCGCTGCTCAACAACGGCATCCTGCTCGCTGATCTGCGAACCACCCTCATCTATGCCGCGCTCGTGGCCGTGTTTCAGAACGTGTTCGGTCTCATCCTCGCGCTGCTGCTTGAGGCCGACACCAGGCTGAATCGGTTCGCCCGCGTGATGTTCTTCGTTCCGGTGATCATGTCCGCACTGGCGGTGGGTTATGTCTTCCAGGCGTTGCTCAAGCCGACCGGGGCGATTAACCGCATCCTGAGCGTGATCATCGGTCACGACATTCACTACGCGTGGCTGGCCGACACCCGCTGGACGCTGCTCTACGTCGCCCTCATCCACTCCTGGAAGTGGATGGGCCTCGCGATGCTGATCTACCTGGCCGGACTCAAGACCATCAACGTCGACGTGCTGGAGGCCGCACGCATCGACGGGACCACGCCCGGGCAACGGTTCTGGCGCGTGCGGTTTCCGTTGCTGGCTCCCGCCGTGACGTTCAACGTGGCGACCGCATTGCTCGGTTCGATGAACAGCTTCGACATCGTCCAGGCGACCACCGGCGGCGGGCCGGCGCAGACCACCGAGATCCTCAACATCTTCATCTACCGAACCTTCGGCCAAGGCCTGTTCGCGCAGGCCACCACGATGAGCCTCGTGCTGCTGATCGTCATCGCGCTCATCGCCTTCCCCACCATCTGGCTGCTTCGCCGACGGGAGCGCGTGCTGTGACCTCGCCCCAGACCAACCGCATTGCCCGCCGCCTCAGCCGTCCCGCCGTGGTCATCGCCTTGCTGGTCGTCCTCATCGGCGTACCACTCTGGCTCGTCCTGGTCACCTCGGCCAAGAGCCAAGGCGACGCCCTCAACCCGAGCCTGTCCCTGCCCACGCACGGCTGGCATTTGCGCGCCAACTACGCCGAGGTGTTCACCGACGGCAGGGTTTGGCAAGCATTCCTGGGCAGCGTCTCCATCGTTGTTCCGTCGGTGGTGCTGCTCCTGCTGTTCGGCTCGATGGCCGCGTGGGTCCTGGCCCGGCGCAGCGGATGGCTCATCTCACTGCTGTACTCCATCGCGATCAGCGGGATTGTCCTGCCGCCGGCGGTGATCACCTTGGTGCTGCTGCTACGGCAGATGTCCATTGCCGGCACGGTGACCGGAATGGTGCTCGTCTACACGGGCATCTACATGTCGACGGCGATCTTCTTCATCACCGGCTTCGTCCGCACAATCCCGCCCGAGCTGGAAGAGGCGGCCCGCGTCGACGGCGCCGGCCCAGTCCGGATCTTCGTGACAATCATCGTCCCACTGCTGCGTCCGGTCCTGGCCACGGCGACGATCCTCATCTGTCTCTACATCTGGAACGACGTGTTCTACGCGTTCTTCGTCATTGGCGGCCGCAAGGACACCCTGCCGTTGAACCTGTTCCAGGTCGCCAGTGCCGGCCTCTACCTGAACAACTGGCACCTGATCTTCGCCTACGTGGTGCTCATGAGCATCCCCCTACTGACGGTCTTCGCTGTCGCGCAACGACGCATCATCTCCGGCATCACCGGTGGCGCAGTGAAGTAGTGCGGCCACCGTCCGAAAACCATCGATCGCCTCACCGAGCGCGGGTCGGCCGCGGCGCGGCACGCCTGGACATGACAACACCGACCGCACGTCCGCACTTTCCGGCAATCGCACCACCGACTCGATCACGGGCGAAGCTCCACCCGCCCGGTCCCCGCGCTAGTCCCCGGCCCGCCCAGAGGAGTACCGAAGGAGTGCACAATGTCCCATCCGCAACGACGGGCAACCATCGGTTGCACACTTACGATCCTCGCATTAGTCGGTTCTGCCCTAGGCGGCTTGGCCGCCACACCGGCGGCCGCTGCCGCCAATGACACCGTAAGTGTCGACTTCGCCAGCACGACGGGCGCCTTCCAGGGTGGTGCCTCCGGAAGCCTCTACGGCCTCGGCGACAAAGATGTCCCCAGCCAGGCGGTTCTCGACGGCGCTCACGTCACGAACATCTCTCAGAAGCCACCGCAGGGGTTACAGCACCCAAGCGGAGATGCCCTCAACGTCGAGGGGAACTTCTTCGCCGGCGCCGGAAAGGATCTGTACGTCTACGTGCAGGACGAGTACCCGGACTGGGCCTACAACGGCGGACAGCGACCGAGTGACGCCAACAACGACGGCGTGTGGGACTACCTTCCGATCCTTCAGAACGTCGTCGAACAGATCGCCACGAAGTCCGCACACCCCGAGGACTATGTCTTCATCCCGTTCAACGAACCCGACGGCGGCAACTGGTATCCGAACTGGAGCACCCAGAAGGACCAGTTTCTCGCTGACTGGACAGCGGCTTACAACACGATCGAGGGCGTGTACGCGGAGCACGGGCTCGGCCACGCGCGCATCGGCGGCGACGGTGACAGTTCCTGGCAGCCGACCCGAGTCAGCGACTTCTTGGCCTACGCGAAGGCTCACGATGAGCTGCCCGACGTGAACATCTGGCACGAACTCGGCACGCAAAACCTGGCGACCTTCCGCTCACACGTTGAGGCATTCCGCAACCTCCTGACCAGCCTCGACATTCCGCCAATTCCGGTCGACATCACCGAGTACGGCATGCCCCGCGACATGGGTGTGCCCGGCCAACTGATCCAGTGGTTGTCGATGTTCGAGGACGAGAAGGTCGACGCTCAGACCGCCTTCTGGAACTACCCCGGCAACCTGTCCGACAATTCCTCCCGCAACAACAGCGGCAACGGCGGCTGGTGGATGTTCAAGTGGTACGGGGACCTGACCGGATCCACGACGATCAAGCTGACTCCGCCGCGGCTGAATGCCGTCGACACGCTGCAGGGCATCGCCGCGATCGACGACAGCAAACGAAAGGCCACCGTGCTCATGGGCGGCGGTAGCACGAACATCGACCTCAACATGACCGGAGTTCCCAGCGCATTCGGCAACTCGGTCGACGTCGTGATCCGCCAAGATCGGATCAACGGCGCTGAGGGTGACTCTCTGCAGCCGCCGGTGGTTCTGTCGACGCAGATCCCGGTCGCGGACGGATCGGTCAGCCTCACCGTGCCCAACAACGATAGGTACTCCGCGTACCAGGTGGAGATCACGCCTCACCTGGCGATCCACCAGCCGGTCGCCACGGATCTCGTGAACTCCACCGAGGCCGAGAACGCGACACTCAACGCCGTCTGTACGGGATTCAAGGATCCGACAGTCGAATGGTCCCACCTCGCATCCGGAAGCTACGACGTCGGATGCATGAACAACCGATCCTCGTCGATCACCTGGGACGTCAACGTCCCGCGAGACGGCACCTACCGGCTCACCATCCTCGGCGCGACCAACCAGTCTCCGGGCAAGCAAGCTCTGTTCGTCGACGGCAGTCTCAATCAGACCGTCAGTTACACAGCCGACCTCGGATGGGACTACCGCGGCACAACCTACGCAACGCTCAAGCTGAGCGCTGGGAAGCACACCCTATCGCTGCGGCCAAGCAGCGACGGCTCGACCCTTCTACCCGGATCCGACATCACGATCGACCGGCTCGACCTGTACGACGTGACCGATGGCGAGCAGGGCGACTACCCGTCGATCGACGCCCGACTCTCAAACGGTGCAACCATCTCCTACACGGACGACACGACTGCCGGCGACGCCAGGCTCTCGGGCGATGCCGAGGCCACCTACTTCGCCTCGGTCGTCGACACCGGCTACTACGACATCTCGACGCACTTCACAACGACGTCCGCATCGGCGATCCACCTCACGGTCAACCGACGGGAGATCACGTTCCCAGCCACCGACGGAGCTGGGTACTGGACTTCAACGGCGCGGGTGTTCCTGCCGGAAGGAATTAACGAAATCGCGGTCACCGCTCCCAGCGGTGCATTGGTATCCAACGTAACGACCCTTCGCGGCGCCGACCAGAAGGCAACCGACCAGGACACCAACTACGCGAGGCGCTACGAAGCGGCAGACCTCCAGCTCGCAGGAAGCGCCACACTCGAGACTCTGCCCAATAGCTCCAACGGAACCGGTGGCCACGACGTCGAATTCCTCGGGCTAAACGCAGACAGCACAGCCACGCTTCAGCGGCCCGACGGCTTCACGGCCGGCGACTACCAGCTCGTGCTGGCGGCGGCTAACGCAGACAAGTCTGCGGCGATCAACTACAACCCCCAGGTCATCAGCCGATTCATCGACTTGTCCGAAGCAGGCGGGTCCACCGTGCAAGCCACCGTACGGCACAACTACGCCTGGCAGAGCTTCTGGAACTACACGGTGCCTGTGCACCTGACGACAGCAAACGGCGCAATCACGCTCGGGAATCCAGATGCGTGGGCACCTAACATCAACGCCGTCACCCTGGCGAAATTCGTGGCCGCGGCGCCGACCACCGTCGCTTCCAGCGACAACGGGCTTACGGTGGCTGCGCAAACGCAGTCGGACCACCAGCCAAGAAACGGATGGTACAGCTCGCCAGTTTCGCTGACCTTCACCACCCAGGGCGCCAGCCGGCCCGCCAGCGTTGAGTTCTCGCTCGACAACGGACCGTGGACCACTTTCACTGGACCAACCCCAGTCGCGGACGAAGGCATCCACCAGGTCAGCTACCGTGCCTACGACGGTTACGGACAAACCGACGCGAAAGCACTGACGTTCAAGATCGATTCGACAGCTCCCAGCGTGTCGCCGATCGTCGACACCACGAAACGGACCGTGTCGTTCTCAGCCAGCGACGCGCTATCGGGTGTCGACGTTGTCGAAGCGAGCGCCAACAACGGCAGTTGGCAGCCGGTCAGCGGAGCGATCAAGCTCGGACACGACACGACCGTCATCAACTTCCGAGCAACCGACAAGGCCGGCAACACTTCGGCGACCCAGACGCTCACCGTCCTCGGGAGGGGGAACTCGAAAACGCCGCTGACCAACACCACGGCTCCCTCCATCACGGGCGAAATCCAGATCGGAACGACTGTGAAAGCGTCCACCGGCACGTGGACGCCCTCAACCAAGGTGACCTTCGCCTACCAATGGATTGCCGACGGCAAGGCCATCCCGGGAGCTGATTCGGATTCCTTGAGCGTCGGCGCCGACCTTCAAGGCACGAAGCTGGCGATCATCGTGATCGCGAGCACAGGAGACCAAACGGTCTCGGCACGCTCAGCCGCATCAGTCGTCAAGGCGGTGTCCGCGATCGGTGCCAACTAGCCCGTCTCGAAGTCCGTCGCGGCCTCACAACAGTGACAGCGGGCTCGTCTTCGTCCCACTGCCGACATTGAATCAAGGCTTGTGCGCGGTGTGGGCTGACTCCGCTAAAAAGAACGCGACCGACGCAAGTTCCTCCAAGATGAGCCTTCTGGTGACTCCGTAAGGAACAACGATGCCGACGCGCACGAGGCCCGGACAGCTTGTTGAGCCGGGCCTCGTGTTTCGGCTGGCCGTCAGTACAGTTGGCAACATCTTCGGTGCTGGCGCGTCACCTTTACCTGTCCCGCTAGCTGTGTCCGGCGCCGAGGCTCAGATGGTCGCCGTTGCCGTGGGGGAGCGGCCGGCATGACCGGCAGCGCGTCTGGGGCGCGTTCCAGTGGAGCCGTGGACCGGGCGCACCGAGCTCTCTCCGATGATGAGCTCGTACCGGCACCGGATGTCGCGGTGTTCGATGGTCACCCCGGAGCGCATCCGCTCCACCAAAGCGGCGATGGCGAGCGAAGCCATCTCGGCGAAGTCCGGTGCGATCGTCGTCAGCGTGGGGATCGCGAAGCGCCCCTCCTCAATCCCGTCGAAGCCGACGAGCCCGAAGTCTGCGGGCGCGTGCAGCCCGTGCTCGTGGGCGGCGCGCAGCGCCCCGATCGCGAGCACGTCGGCGAAGCAGTAGATCGCGTCCGGCCGCTGCGGCCGGTCCAGCAGGCGGTGGGCGGCGTTGGCGCCGATCATCTTGCTGTACGGTGCGCCGGAGACCACCGGGGCCAGCGTGCGGTCGTAGCGAAGACCGCCCTCGCGCAGGGCCTTCTGATATCCCTTAAGCCGCTTGACCGCTGTCGCGTGCGGCGGGTCGTCCTGCCGTCCAATCACGGCGATCCGGGAGTACCCCTGCTCGATCAGGTGGGCGCTGATCCGGTAGGAGGCCTCGACGTTGTCGAACATCACATGATCACACGGACCGGGGTAGTCCCGCTCGCCGAGCAGCACTAACGGGATCGAGCGGCCACGTTCGTTGAGACGGCGCGGGTCGAGGGCCAATGGTGACATGATCACGCCCTCGATCAGCGGGTCACCCAGCCCTTCGGCGAAGCTCATTTCCACGTCGGGGTCGCCACCGGTCTCCTCGATCAGCAGCGTGTACCCGGTTTGGCGAGCGGTGCCGATCATCGCTGCGGCCACCTCGGCGAAGTACGGGTTACGAAGGTCGGGGACGGCGAGCGCGATGACGTCCGAGTGCCCACTGCGCAGCCGGCGCGCGGAGAGGTTTGGCCGGTAGTTAAGCTCCTCTATGGCTTCGTGGATGCGGGCAGCAGTCGCTGCCGATACCTTGCCGGTGACGCCACGCAGCACATTCGAGACCGTCTTGATGGAGACGCCCGAGCGGGCCGCGACATCGTGCAAGGTGGGGTCACCCATGTACGCCTCCGGCTCTCCACAACAAATGCAAAATAAAATCTACCGCCCTGCGTGTAATTCGGTCGGTCAGGCCATCGCGGCAATCTCGACCGCGGTCCAGGACTCAGCCGGCAGCCGGATGCTTGACGCCCGTCCGCCCGTCTGGACCTCCGTCAGCGGCATGAGCCCAAGTTGGCTCGGGTCACGGCCGTCCGCCCCAGTGAGTGTGGACGCACGGGTGATCTCGAACGTGTCGAAACCGCCGTGGTTGATGGCACAGGAGACGGGGGCGCCGGCCCGGTTGGTCAGGAACATGGCGGCGCGACCGGAGGAGCGGTCGAACGTCGTGGCCACCGCGACCGATGACAATGTCCCGTACGACGGCGTCTGGTACTCCTCGCTACACACCACGCTGCGCAGCGCTTCCCCGCGGGCCAGACGGGCGGCGGCGGCGAACGGGTAGAAGATCGACTGCCGGCGCGTCGGCCCACCGGGTTCCGTCATGATCGGCGCGCTGACGTTGACCAGCAACGACAGGCAGGCGATGCGCACCCGGTCGGCGTGGTTGAGGATGCTCACGATCAGATCACCGAGCACCACAGCGTCCACCGCCTGGTAGGCGTCCTCGGTGATGCGCGGCGCGGTCGCGATCTCCCTGGGCTGGCCGACCGGAGACTCGACGGCCGCCGATGACCAGACGTTCCACTCGTCCAGCGCGATCTGCATCCGGCGCCGCGAGTTCAGCCGCGCCGCGACGGCGTCGCAGGTGTTCACGACGTCGGTGATGAAGAGGTCCAACCGGTGCCCGGAGGCGAGGAAGTCACGGCGGTGCGCCCGTCCGTCGTAGTACGAGTGCATCGACATGAAGTCGGCGACATCCATCGTCAGCTCGGCGACGGTCGCCTCCCATGCGCCAAACGTGGGCATGTGCCGAAACGACGACCCGCATGCGACGAGCTCGATGTCCGGGTCCACAAGCCGCATTGCTCGGCCCGCCTCGGCCGCCCGGCGACCGTACTGCGCCGCCGTGGTGTGGCCGATCTGCCACGGTCCGTCCATCTCGTTGCCCAGACACCAGGTGGCGATCCGGTACGGGTCAGGGTGCCCGTTGGCGATCCGCTCCGCGACGAGGCTCGTATTCGCGTCGAGGTTGCAGTACTCCACGAGCTGCGCGGCGGAGCGGATCCCCGCGGTGCCGAGGTTCACTGCCATGATCGGGTCCAGTCCGCACCGCGCCGCCCATGGCAGGAACTCGTCCGGCCCGACCAGGTTCGGCTCGATGGAACGCCAGGCGAGGTCTAGACGGGTTGGCCGCTGGGCGGCCGGGCCGATCCCGTCCCGCCAGTCGTAGCCAGAGACGAAATTCCCACCCGGGTAGCGCACAGTGGTCACTCCGAGCTCGGCGATGAGCTCGGCCACGTCGCCCCGGAAACCGGCCGCATTCGCGGTCGGATGCCCGGGCTCGTAGATGCCGGTATACACGCACCGGCCCATGTGCTCGACGAAGCTGCCGAAGATGCGACGGTCGATGTCGCCGTGGCTGAACTCGGGGTGGACGGTGACGGTGGCCGTGGAGTGGGGCAAGTGAGTTCCTTGTCGGGTGATTGACCTGCCGCCGGGCTGATCGCCGACGAATGGGGGGATGGGTGGGTAATCACCGGCTGCTGCCGGCCAGCAGCCCGCGAATGAAGTGGCGCTGCAGCGCGACGAACAGCAGCACAGTGGGCACCGTGGCGAACGTGCACGCGGCCATCAGCTGCCCCCACAGGTCGGCGCTGCTGGCGCCGGCTTGTGCGCCGCTGACGTTGGAGGATAGGCCGGCCAGCAGGACCGCCATGGTTTGGTGGCTCTGGTCGTTGATCGCGACGATCGGCCAGACGAGGTCGTTGTAGATGTTGAACAGCGACAGCACTGCGAGGGCGGCGAGCGCCGGTCGCAGGACGGGTACGAGCACCGACCGGAACGCCCGCAGCGGACCGCAGCCGTCGATGCGAGCGGCGTCGAGCAACTCGTCCGGGATCTGGCTGATGGTCTGGCGCATCCAGAACACGCTGAACGCGTCGACGGCGCCGGGCAGAATCAGCGCCTGGTAAGTGTTGACCCAGCCCAGTTGGCTCATCTCGAGTAGCAACGGGATGATCAGTACGAGCGTGGGCAGCATCAGGGTCAGCAACACGAAACCGAAGAGGAATTCCTTGAACGGGAACGCGAACTTTGCGAACCCGTACCCAGCCAGCGGTGCGAACACCAGCAGGACCGCGCCCTTCAGTACCACGACGATGGCGGTGTTGAGCAGCGCATGCAGGATCGGGACGTTGCTGACCATCCCCGTCCAGTTGCGCAGCGTCGCCTCGGCCGGGCTGAAGCCGAGCGGGTCGTTGAGGATGCTGGAGCCGGTCTTGAAGGACGAGGCGATCATCCAGACCAACGGGTAGAGGAAGGCCACCGCGGCGAGCAACATGCTCAGATATCCCAGCGCACGCAGGAGCCGGCGGTGCGGCGTCATGGCGACCTTCCGGCCGGTACCGGGTGAGTCGTCACGGATGGATCGTGCTCCCGTCAGCATCACGGTGGCCATCGGCAGTCAGTCCTCCTTCGAGCGCAGCACGCGAACCGCGAGCAGGGACAGCAGCAGCACTCCGACCACGAGGATGAACGAGTTCGCCGCGCCAGTGCCCAGGTCGGAGGCGGTGACGTGCTGATAGAGGTACAGGCCCGTCGTGGTCGAGCTGTTGTACGGGCCGCCCTTGGTGATCACGTACGGCTCCAGGAACATCTGCGAGATGCCGAGCGTGGAGATCACGACGAAGAACGCCACGGCGCGGCGAACCAGCGGCATGGTGACCGAGAAGAAGGTGCGGACCGGCCCGGCCCCGTCGACGACCGCCGCCTCGTACACCTCGTGCGGAATGCTCTGCACCGCTGCCAGCATGATGATCAGCGCGAACCCGCTGGTCTTCCAGAGCACGAACAGGGCGATCGTGGGCTTGGCCCAGGTGGTGGTGGTGAGCCAGCCGACCGTTGGCCCGCCGAACACGCGCAGAATCGCATTCGCTACGCCGAAATCCTTGTCGAAGATCAGGATGAAGGCCTGCGCCATCGCGGCCAGCGGCGTGACGTACGGCAGGATGACAACAGTGCGCAGGGTCTTCTTGAAGCGCAGCCGGGATCGAGTAAGCGCGGTCGCGACCGCGACTGCGCCGACGGTCTGGATCGGGACGATCAGCAACCACATGATCGCCGAGTTGCCCACGGATTCCCAGAAGCCGGGGTTGGTCAACAGGTAGGTGTAGTTGGCGAAGCCAATCCAGTGCAGCGCGCCAGCGCCGTGCCAGTCGCTGAAACTCAGCTCCAGGGCGTACACCATCGGGTACGCGGTGAAGGCGAAGAAGATCGCGAAGAATGGTGCGATCAGCAGGTAACCGGTCCGCGACTGACTTGACAGGCGCCGACCGAAGCGCCGGGGCGGCGCGGCCTTGTCAGACCGCACCGCCTGACGTGGCGCCGAGGTGTTCCAGGTTCCGATCGCCACGCGTCAGCCCGACCGGTCCACGAGGTTCTTCTGGATGTCGGCGGCCGAATTCTTCACCACGTCGTCCACGCTCATCTTGCCGTCCATAAGCTTCTGCAGGTTGGCCCCGAGATAGTTGGCCGCCTGGTCGAACCAGGACGGGATGCGGTATCCGGCCGGGATGGCAAGGGACGCTGCCGTACCAACCTCCCACAGAGACTCGTTACCTAGCCCGGCCAACGGCTTGAACAGCGGGGTCGACGCGCTGAGCGCCGACTTCACCGACGGCAAGGCGGTGTTCAGACCGTTGGGGTAGACGCTGTTGCTGCCGAACACCCCCGCGTAGCCCGCTGGCGAGTAGATCGCGTGCTCGTAGAACAGCCAGGCCAACTGTGGGTTGGCCGCCTTTGCCGGTATGACGAATGAACTTCCGCCCATCACACCGGACCGGGCGGCGCCGCTGGCCCAGGCGGGCAATTGTGCGACCCGCCAGTGCCCGACACTCGCCTTGAAGGCACTCTGGATCAGGAAGTTGAACCAGATCGCCCACGGCGCCAACGAGATTGTGTCGCCGTCGGCCTGAGCGATCATCGCGGTGCTGGCGAACTTGCACCGGGCGCCGAGGCCCTCGTCGGCGACCTTCTTGATCCATGTCAACGCCGTGCGGTATGCGTCGGTGTCGATGGTCAGTTTGCCGTTGGCGTCAATCAGGCCGGTACCCTGCTGCTGGTTGATCATCATCATCAGCCACTGCATGCTGAGGTTGGGGTCCTGCTCCAGGGGGATTGGCTTCGCGTTCGGGTTGCGTCCCTTGATCTCTCTGGCCGCGTCGAGCAATGCATCGTAAGTGGTTAGCGTTTTGGGGTCGACGTTGGCCGCGGAGAGTACGTCTTCGCGGTAGTACAGGAGTCCGGGGTCGGTGTCCCACGGAATGCCGACCAGCCGGCCGTTGACCGTGTTGATGTCGAGCTTGTACTGCACGGTGTCTGCGGTGTACTTCGACATCAGGTCGGATACGTCGTAGAGGTGCTCGGCCTGGCCGAGGATGCTGTTATCGCCGAAGAACGAGCCGTCGGGCACTCCGGTGCCGGAGATGAGCGCCGGCCCTAGCTTCGTGTCGATGTCAACGCCGGTCAGCGTGAGCTTGACGTTGGGGTACTTCTGGTTGAAGGACGGCACCACGGTACGGAAGACCTTGAGCAGGTCATCGTCGCGGAACCAGAGCGTGGCGCTGCCCTTAGCGTCCACCGTGGAGCTGAGCGCCTTGGGGGCGGACGACGAGCCGGGCGCGCAGGCCGCGAGCAGGCCCGCTCCGGCCACACCGGCAGTGAGCGCGCCAAACATCTGCAAGAACTGGCGGCGAGGTACGTTTCCGGCGGTCCCGGTCGCGCCGGTCGTTGGAGCGTTGACAACCATGGGGACTCCTCGTGTGCGGGTGGGGGGAACCGGTCTTTGGCCGGCGGTTTAGCTGCGAGGGGTGGTGGAGGCGTGGACAACGCCCCAGCTGTGTGGTGGCAGGGTGATAACGGTGGTGCCGCTGGTCGGTTCGTCCTGGACAGCCGTCGCGACCAGACGGATTCCAGACGCGTCGAATTGCTGCCGCGGACCGACCTGGTCGGCGGCAATGGCACGGGCGGACTGTGTTGCCCAGTGCGGGAAGTTGCGGTGCCGCAGCTCGACGGTGGTCGACGCGCCAGCGCGGTTGGTGAGGAAGACTGAGGTGATGCCCTCGTCGGGATCGTGAGTTGCGGCGGCGGCCAGCGCGGGCACATCGCCGTACCGGCGCGTGGTGAGCGTCTCGGAGTTGACCCGGGTCACCAGGCTCAGGCCGCGCGCGGTGTTGGCGACCGCGGCGAACGGGTGGAAGGTGGTCTGCCGCCACGCCGGGCCGTCCGGCCTGGTCATGATCGGCGCGATCACATTGACCAACTGAGCCAGGCAGCCAATCTTAACCCGGTCGGCGTGGTTGATCAGGCTGGTGAGCAAGTCGCCGACGACGACAGCGTCCAGGGTGGAATAGACATCCTCGATGCGCGGGCCGGCAACGTCGATCGCAACGGCCTCGCTGCCCGGGAACCGGCTCTGGTACCAGACATTCCACTCGTCGAACGAGATGTTTATCTTGCGGGCGCTGCGCCGCCTGGCGGCGGTCGCGTCGATGGTCGCGATGACCCCGTCGATGAAGGAATCCATGGAAGCCCCGGAGGCGAGGAAGCTGTCCCGGTCGCCGTCGTGCTCTTCGTAGTAGGCGTGCATGGAGATGTAGTCGATGTGGTTCCCGGCCGCCTCCAGGACCGTGGACTCCCAGTAGCCGAAGGTCGGCATCGTGTGCGACGAGCTGCCGCACGCGACGAGTTCGATGCCTGGATCCACCAGCCGCATCGCCTTTGCCGCCTCCGCCGCGAGCGAGCCGTACTGTGTGGCGCTCATGTGCCCGGTCTGCCACGGGCCGTCCATTTCGTTGCCGAGGCACCACAGGCCAACCTCGTGCGGCTTGATCGCGCCGTTCGCCCGACGCCGGTCGGACCAATAGGTGCCCTCGGACAGGTTGCAGTACTCCACCAAGGCGGCTGCCTCCCGGACACCAGCGGTGCCGAGGTTGACGGCCATCATCGGCTCGACGCCGAGTCCCTTTGCCCAGGCGAGGAACTCGTCGGTCCCGACCTGGTTCGTCTCGATGGAGCGCCAGGCTAGGTCGAGGCGACGGGGCCGTTGCTCGCGCGGGCCGATCCCGTCCGTCCAGTCATAGCCGGAGACGAAGTTGCCGCCCGGATAGCGCACCAGGCTCACACCGAGTTCCTGGACGAGCCTCGCCACGTCCGCCCGGAAACCGGCCTCGTCTGCCGTCGGGTGGTCCGGCTCGTAAATCCCGGTGTACACGCAGCGCCCCATGTGCTCGACGAAGGAACCGAAGAGCCGCTCGTCTACGACACCGCGATGGTGCTCGGGGTCGAGAACGACCGAGGACTTTGGTTCTGCGTGCATGGGCGCTCCTTGGATACCGTGGTGGCTGCACTGGTGAACCACGCCGATCGCCGTGGTTCCTACGTTGTACCTTGTCGCCCCGGTAACGTCAACGGTCCTCACGACATCCGGCCGACGCGGTTCGGTAACAGGATCGAGTACCGGGACGGCGCGCTGCGCGAGTCAGGTCGTTGTTTGTACGGCTCGGGATCCTTGGCTAGTACGCAACCGGGAGTTCGGCCGCATCGGTCATGCGGTCCGCCCGCCCTGGCGTCGGCGCCGCCTTCGTTTGGGTTCGCTCTGCGGAGAAGGCGCGATGGGCGCACAAGTCAGCCGGACGGCAGGTAGTCGTTGGGTGCGTTAGGACCTCTGCCCCCTGCTGTCGGGCCTTGCCGGGCCATCGTGTGAGCGTTAACATCTGCAGACCACGAAACAGTGGACGAGCGACGACGCAGAGAAACGGTTCTGGCCGGTGAGCGATAACAGGCCCAATTACACGATTGGGATCGATTTCGGGACGCTGTCCGGTCGGGCGGTGGTCGTCCGGGTCAGCGATGGCGTGGAGCTCGGGTCGGCCGTCTATACCTTCCCAAACGGCGTCCTGGACGCCCGGCTTGTCGGCACCGGCCAGCGACTGCCACCTGACTGGGCCTTGCAGAATCCGGCCGATTGGCTGGGTGTGCTGACCAACGCGGTGCCGGAGGCGCTGCGGGTCAGCGGTGTCGACCGCGCTGACGTGATTGCCATCGGCACCGACTTCACTGCCTGCACCGTGCTGCCTACCGATGCCGACGGCCGTCCACTGTGCGAGCTCGATGCCTTCGCGGCCCGTCCGCATGCCTGGCCGAAGCTCTGGAAGCATCACGCGGCCCAGACACATGCCGATCGCATCAACGAGCTGGCCCATCGCCGCAAGGAACCGTGGATCGGCCGGTACGGCGGCAAGATCTCCAGCGAATGGCAGTTCGCCAAGGCACTGCAGGTGCTGGAGGAGGATCCGGAGGTGTACCGGGCGACTGCGCGGTGGATCGAGGCGGCCGACTGGATCGTCTGGCAGCTCACCGGTACGGAGACGCGCAACGCCTGCGCCGCCGGCTATAAGGGCATCTTCCAGGACGGCGGCTATCCCACGCGGGAGTTCCTCGCCGCGCTGAACCCGGGCTTCGCCGACTTCGCGGAGACCAGGCTGGCCCATCCGCTGTCCCCGCTCGGCTCCGCGGCCGGGCGCCTCTCGGGTCAGGCGGCCGGCTGGACCGGACTCGCCGAGGGCATCGTCGTTTCGGTCGGCAACGTCGACGCGCATGTCAGCGCACCGGCCGCCGGCGCGGTGGAACCCGGTCAGCTGCTGCTGGTGATGGGCACCTCGACGTGTCATGTGATGTCGGCCGATGTCCTGGTCGAGGTGCCGGGGATGTGCGGCGTCGTCGATGGTGGCATCGTCGCCGGCAGGTACGGCTACGAGGCGGGGCAGAGCGGCGTTGGCGACATCTTCGCCTGGTGGGTCGACAACGCCGTCCCGGCTGGGTACCGCGCCGAGGCGGACCGGCGTGGTGTCACCGTCCACGAGTACCTGACCGACCTCGCCGCCGAGGCTTCGGTCGGCGCGCACGGACTGATCGCGCTGGACTGGATGAACGGCAACCGGTCGGTACTGGTGGATCACGAACTGTCCGGCGTCATCGTGGGGCTGACCCTGGCCACCCGGCCGGAAGAGGTTTACCGGGCGCTACTGGAATCGACCGCGTTTGGAACCCGGCGGATCATCGAGGCGTTCGGTGACTCGGGCGTCGCCGTCGACGAGCTGGTGGTCGCGGGCGGCTTACTGAAGAACACGTTCCTGATGCAGGTCTATGCCGACGTTACGAATCGGCCACTGTCCATCGCGGAGAGCACGCAGGCACCGGCGCTCGGCTCGGCGATCCACGCGGCGGTGGCCGCCGGGGCATATCCGGACGTGCCGACGGCGGCCCGCGCCATGGCCAGGGTACGTCGGAACGCGTACTTGCCCGATCCACGCCGGGCGGCGGCGTACGACGGCCTATACCGGGAGTATCTGCGTCTGCACGACTACTTTGGTCGCGACGAGGCGGGCGGCGGCAACGAGGTGCTGCATCGACTGCGCGCTCTGCGTAACGGAGTCGACCGATGAGCATCCTCTCGACCGCCCCGCCAACCGTCGAGCAGGCCCGCCAGCAACTGGTCGAGATGCACCAGGAGCTGGTCCGGTACAACTTGGTGGCCTGGACCGCCGGCAACGTATCGGCGCGAGCCCGGGGCCCGGAAGGCGACGTCTTGGTGATTAAGCCGTCCGGGGTCTCGTACCGTGACCTGACCGCGGCGGCGATGATCGTTTGCGATCTGGACGGTGTCGCGCTGTCCGGTGATCTGGCGGCATCCAGCGACACCGCAGCCCACGCTTATGTCTACCGGCACCGCCCGGAGGTTGGCGGCGTGGTGCACACCCACTCGCCGTACGCCAGCGCCTGGGCCGCACGCAACGAGGAGATCCCATGCGTGCTCACCGCAATGGCCGACGAGTTCGGTGGCCCGATTCCGGTCGGTCCATTCGCGATCATCGGGGATGACTCGATCGGCCGGGGCATCGTGGCCACTCTCGCCGGGCACCGCTCACCGGCCGTACTCATGGCCAATCACGGCGTGTTCACCATAGGTCGGGATGCCACGGACGCGGTGAAGGCCGCCGTGATGTGCGAGGACGTCGCCCGCACCGTGCACCTGGCTCGCCAGCTGGGCGATCCAGTACCGATCCCGCCACACGCGATCGAGCAACTCTACGACCGGTACCAGAACGTGTACGGGCAGCGCCGGTGAGAATCGAGCAGTGATGACAGTCGCGCGGCTGTACGCCGCTGGAGACATCCGGATCGTTGAGGAGCCTGAACCGCGGCCGGGGCCGGGCGAGGAACTAGTCCGAGTCGAGGCGGTCGGCATCTGTGGCTCAGATGTGCATTGGTTCACCGAGGGGTCCATCGGCGACGCACGGCTCGATCGTCCGCTGGTGCTCGGCCACGAGATGGGCGGCACTATCGCCACCGGGCCGCGCGCCGGCACGCGGGTGGCCATCGATCCGGCCATCCCGTGTTGGAGCTGTCGTCCGTGCCGGGACGGGAACCCCAACCTATGCCTGAACGTGATCTTCGCCGGACACGGGACGACTGACGGTGGCATGCGCCAATACCTCAGCTGGCCGGCCGAGCGCCTCCACCCGGTACCGGAGGTGCTGGACCCGGCGCGTATCGCTCTGCTGGAGCCGCTCGGGGTGGCGCTGCATGCGCACGACCTGGCCCACCAGCGGCTCGGTGCCCGCGTCGGTGTCGTCGGCTGCGGGCCGATCGGGCTATTCGTGGTGCAGCTGGCGCGGCTGGCCGGCGCAAGCCGGGTACTTGCCGTCGAACCGCTGGCGTGGCGCCGGGAACTGGCCGCCAATTACGGTGCCACCGCGCTAACGCCAGCGCAGGCGACCGCCGAGGGCGGACCAGGTGCCGACTTGGACGTCGTCATCGAAGTGGCGGGTACGGACGCGGCCGTGCAGCAATCGATCGACCTGGTTCGGCCGGGCGGACGGGTGGTGCTGGCGGGCATTCCGGATGAGGACCGGACCACGTTCCTCGCGTCCGCCGCGCGCCGCAAGGGGTTGACCATCGCACTGTCCCGGCGAATGAAGGAGGTCTACCCCCGTGCGATCGAGCTGCTGGCGTCTGGCCGGGTCGACACGCATGATCTCATCAGCCACCGGTTCGCCCTCGACGACGCGGCGGCGGCGATGCGTGTCGCGGCCGACCGGTCCGGTCAAAAGGTGGTTGTCCTGCCGTGGCCGGGTGGGGTGACATGATCGCTAGCGTGCGCCAGCACCCTGCAATGACCGATGTCGCGGCCCTGGCCGGGGTCTCGCACCAAACGGTGTCGAGGGTGCTCAATGGGCACCCGAGCGTGCGCGAGCAGACCCGCAACCGAGTGATGGCGGCCATCGCGCAGCTCGACTACCGGCCGAACCAGGCGGCTAAGGCTCTTGTCACCGGTCGCTCCCAGGTACTTGGGGTGGTGGCGCAGAGCTCGACGTTGTTCGGTCCGGCCTCACTGCTCGCCGCGTTCGCAAGCGAGGCAGCCGAGGCAGGCTTCGCGGTCAGCGTGGTCAGCGTGGGTACCTTCGACCGGGCTTCGATCACGGAGGCCCTCAACCGCCACCTGCAGCAGCGGGTAGCGGGCATCGCGGTCATCGCGCCCGTGGCGTCGGCCAGCGACGCGCTGGAGGGTGTCCCGGGCGACATCCCGATCGTCGCTGTCGACGGCGATCCGCAGCGCTCGACCCTGCTGGTGACGGTCGACCAGGTGGCCGGCGCGAAGCTCGCCACCCGGCATCTGCTGGACGCCGGCCACGAAACGGTCTGGCACGTCTGCGGCCCGTCCGACTGGTTCGACAGCGCCGGCCGCGCCGCCGGGTGGGAGGTCGCCTTGCGCGAGGCGGGGCGGGAGATCCCGCCGCTGATCCGGGCCGACTGGACCGCCGCGTCCGGCTACCAGGCCGGGTCCATGCTGTCGCGAATGGACGGTGCGACCGCGGTGTTCACCGCGAACGACCACGTCGCATTGGGGCTACTGAGGGCATTGCACGAGCGGGGCAAGCGGGTACCGCAGGACGTGTCGGTAGTGGGTTTCGACGACGTGCCGGAGGCGGCTTTTTTCATCCCGCCGCTCACCACCGTCCGGCCGGACTTCGTCGAGGTGGCCCGGCGCACCCTGGCCATGCTGCTGGACCGGCTGGCCGGCCAGACCGGAGCACAGCCGGCGCATGAGGTGATCGCACCGACACTTGTGCAGCGCGCCAGCGTAGCCGGCCCCCCATCCTGACGGCCGCCTTCGGGTCCGGTCGGGTTGGTCGCGGTTTACCGGTGGCCAATGACGTTAACGCTAACATCGAGCGGAAAGGACTGACTTATGCAGTCACCATTCGGAGGCCGGACCGTCTGGTTCCTGACCGGCAGCCAGGACCTGTACGGAGAGGCGACGCTGCGCCAGGTAGCTGCGCAAGCCCGCGAGATCGTTGACGTGCTCAACGCCGACCCGCTGATTCCGGTCGCCATCGTGTGGAAGCCGGTGCTGATGGACTCCGACGCGATCCGGCGTACCATCCTCGACGCCAACTCCGACGACGCCTGCGTCGGCGTGATCGCTTGGATGCACACCTTCTCGCCGGCGAAGATGTGGATCCGCGGCCTGGATGCCCTGGACAAAACGCTGCTGCATCTGCACACCCAGGCCAACGAGGCGCTGCCGTGGTCGAGCCTGGACATGGACTTCATGAACCTCAATCAGTCCGCGCACGGTGACCGCGAGTTCGGCTTCATCCAGACCCGGATGGGCCTGTCCAGGGTGACCGTGTGCGGCCACGTCTCGGACGCCGCCGTACGCCACCGGATCGCATCGTGGATCCGGGTGGCCACCGCGTGCGAGCACATGCGGCACCTCAAGCTGGCCCGGTTCGGCGACAACATGCGCGGCGTCGCGGTGACCGAGGGCGACAAGGTCGAAGCCGAGATGCGGTTCGGTGTCTCGGTGAACACCTATCCGGTCAACGAACTCGTCGCGGCCGTGGATGCAGTCGCCGAGCGCACCGTCGACGATCTCATCGACGAGTACCTGGACAGCTACGCGGTCGTGGAGCCGCTGCGCCCAGGCGGTGCCCGCCACGACTCGCTGCGTTACGGGGGCCGCATCGAGGCCGCCCTGCGCGAGTTCCTCACCGCTGGCGGCTTCGCCGCGTTCACCACAAACTTCGAGGACCTCGGCGGCCTGCGCCAACTCCCCGGCCTGGCCGTGCAGCGCCTGATGGCCGACGGGTACGGCTTCGGCGGAGAAGGTGACTGGAAGACCGCCATGCTGCTGCACACGCTCAAGGTGATGGCGTACGGGCTGCCCGGCGGAACGTCATTCATGGAGGACTACACCTACCACTACGGTCCAGGGCCACAGCGAATCCTCGGTGCGCACATGCTGGAGGTCTGCCCATCGATCGCCGCCGGGCGACCCAGCCTGGAGATCCACCCGCTGGCCATCGGCGGCCGGGAGGATCCGGTGCGGCTCAAGTTCAGCGCCGCGCCCGGCACCGGCATCACGGTCGGCCTCTCGGACCTCGGCGCCCGGTTCCGGCTGACCGCCAACGTCGTCGACGTGGTGGCGCCGGACGAGGACCTGCCCAAGCTGCCGGTTGCCTGCGCAGTCTGGGAGCCCCGGCCGTCACTAGCGGTGTCGGCGGAATGCTGGCTTGCTGCGGGCGGTCCGCATCACACGGTGCTGTCGACCGCGCTCGATGCCGACATGCTCGGCATGTTCGCGTCGATGACTCATACCGAGCTGTCCCTCATCGACGAGACCACCACCCGACGCCAGTTCGACAACGAGCTGCGCTGGAACCAGGCCTACTACCTAATGGCCGCCGGGTCGCGACGATAGCGACACCAGACACGATCAGCTCGAGCACGGCCACGAGCCCGATCGCCGGACTCATCATCACTTCCGGGCCGTCCCTTGGGCGCCGGGTACGGCTGGCGTGCTTTGCGCCGCGTCGCGTTCTGATCAAACGGTCGCTCTCGCCCTCGAACAGGTGTAAGCACGGTATAAGCAGGCCTCGCCGCGCGGGGAGGTGCCCGATGGGGGGCTGGGTGCCGCCGGGCCGAGATGCGCCGGTTCGGACCGAAGTACTGCAGGAGAGCGGACGCACACGCGTGAGTCGGCTCTTCTTAGCGGCACGTACCGCTATCCGTAAGGAGCCCCTGGGGCCGGACGCGGAACGCCGGCTGCGGCATGAGCTGGCGATGCTCGAGCGGCTGCGCGCTGTTCCGGGGGTCGCACAGCTGCTGGATGCGCCGCGATACCCGGGGTCGGTCGTGCTGGCGGACAGGGGCGAGAGCCTGGCTGGGCTGGCGAAGCCGCTGGCGATTGACGACGTGGTCGGGCTCGCGTCGGAGTTGGCCCGCGTCGTAGCGGGGATGCATCGCCGGGGTGTGATGCACCAGGACATCTCCCCAGCGAACATCGTGGTCTCCGGCGACGGCGCTCCGTGCCTGGTGGACTTCGCGTTGGCGTCGCCGTTGGCTGAGATCCGCCCGGAGTTCACGCATCACACCGACATCGTCGGGACGTTGGCGTATATGGCGCCGGAGCAGACCGGGCGTACCGGCCGTTCGGTGGATGAACGTGCCGACCTGTATGCCTTGGGGGCAACGCTGTACGAGCTGGCGACCGGTGAGCCGCCGTTCGGTTCTGGAGACCCGTTGCGGCTCACTCATGATCATTTGGCGCGCGTGCCGCTGCCGCCGTCCGAGGTGAACCCGGCCGTCCCTGAGTCGTTGTCGGCCATCATCATGCATCTGCTGGAGAAGGAACCGGACAACCGGTACCAGACCGCGGACGGCGTGGCGCACGATCTGGAGCGGCTGCGGGACAGCCTGGCACGTGCGGCCGCTGGTCCGGTCCGCATCGGTGAACACGATTTTCGGCTGCGGCTGCTGGCGCCGTCGCGGCTCGTGGGTCGCGAGGACGAGGTCGCGGCATTGGAGACGGCGTTCGCGGAGACACTGGCCGGACGGTGCCGTGGGGTGCTGGTCGGCGGCGCGCCGGGCGTGGGCAAGACGGCGCTGGTCGATCAGCTGCGGCCGGTGGTGACCGGAAGTGATGGCTGGTATGTGGCCGGCAAGTTTGACCAGTACCGGCGGGCTCTTGAGTTTGACGCGGTCCATCAGGCATTTGGCGCTTTGGGTCGGCTGTTATTGGCCGAACCGGAGGAGGAGCTGACCGAGGTCCGCGAGCGGATCCTGAAGGCGGTCGGCTCAAACGCCGGTTTGGTGACGGCGAGCTCGCCGGAGTTCGCGGCGCTGTTGGCGGTGCCGCCGGATCCGGGGGATCCGTTGACGGCGCAGGTGCGCGCGCAGCGAACCGGCGTACAAATGCTCCGAGCGGTCGCCTCGCGGAAACGGCCTGTGGTGTTGTTCCTCGATGACCTCCAATGGGCGGGGCGCACCCCACTCGGGTTCGTCGACCTCGTGCTGGGTGACGAACAGGTCGACGGCCTGCTGCTGGTGGGCACGTACCGCGAAGACGACGTGGACGTGGCGCATCCGCTCGCCGCGCCGCTGTCCCGATGGCGTGACCAGGCCGCAGTCCGGCACCTTCGCCTTCGCAACCTGCCCGTGCGCAGTCTCGAAACCATGGTCGCGGAGATGTTGCATGTGGACTCCGCTATGGCGGCGGGCCTGGTCGAAGTGATCGAACCGTACACGTCTGGCAATCCGTACGAGACCGTTGAGTTGCTCAACGCGCTGCGCCGCGACGGGTTGTTGACCGCGGCGGATGGCGGATGGCGGTGGGACGCGGTCGCCGTGCGAGCGCGCCTCGGCCGGTCTGAGATCGCCGGGCTGCTCGCGGCGGGGGTTGAGGCCCTGCCCGCGCAGTCGAGGGCGATGGTCGAGGCAATGGCGTGTCTTGGCGGGCGCGCCGAGGTCGCCGTGCTGCAAGTTGCGACCCGCGAGCCGGCGAGTGTGGTGGAAAAGACTCTGGCGGAAGCGCTCGACGAGGGCCTCTTGGTGGTCGAGCCCGGGATACGCGAGGCGATGCGGTTTCGCCACGACCAGATCCGTGAGGTGATTCTGGATGGGCTGGACCCAGACCGGCGGCGCACGCTGCAGTTGGCCATCGCGCGGCGGCTCGCGGCGGTGCCGGAGTTGTTCGCCGTCGCAGCGGAGGTCTACCTGCCGGTCGTCGATGCAGTCGAAGATCCGGGCGAGCGACGTCAGGTCGTCGGGCTGTTCCGGCGCGCCGCCGACCAGGCCGTCATGGTCGGTTACCACACGCTGGTGAACGTGCTGTTGACGGCCGCGGTGCGGCTGGCCGACCCAAGTGAGACCGAAACGCTGATCGAGGTGCACACCGGCCGCCACGCCGCGCTGTTCAGCGCGGGGCGCCTGGAGGAGGCGGACGAGGAGTACCGCACGATCGCCGGGCTGCGTCCCACTACGATGCAGCGCGCCGCCGCGACCGGGGTGCAGGTGCGTAGCCTGACCTTTCGGAACCGATACGCGGAGGCGCTCAGCCTTGGCCTGGCGTCGCTGCGTAAGCTCGGCATCGCCGTACCGGCGGCGGACCTGATCCCGGCGAAGCTCGACCGCCAGTTCGACTATCTGGACCGGTGGCTCGACCGCGCCGAAGACGCGCATGACCTGACCCGGCCGGAAATCACCGACCCGACGCTGCTCGCCACCGCTCGTCTGATCGACGCGGTCCTGCCGGCGGCTTACCTCTTCCCCGACCCCACCACGCACGCTTGGCTGAGCCTTGAGGCGGTGCGGATCTGGGTCGAACACGGCCCGAGCCGTACCTTGGTCGGCCCCGTCGGCATCGCCGCCTTCGGCGCCGTGGCAATGCGTGGGGACTACACAGTCGGGTACCGGGCGTTGCGGCGGATTCTGGCGCTGGCCGAGGCCCGCGGCTATGAGCGTGACACCGCGCAGACACGCTTCCTATTCGCCACCCTGAGTTGGTGCTTCGAGCCGATCGAAAACGGGGTCCAAGCTGCTCGGCGAGCTCGCGAGGGGCTGATCGGTGGCGGCGACCTGGTGTACGCCATCTACACCTACCACACGACCGTGCGGGGCATGCTGGACTGCGCGCCATCGCTCGCCAGCGTGGTCGCCGAGGTGGAGGCGGGACTGGCCTTGGTGCGTCGTGGCGGCGACGAGCAGACCGGCGCGACGCTTGACATCTACCGGTGGCTGGTCGGTGTGTTGCGTGGCGAAAGCTTCGCCGCGGCCGGTGAGGCGGCCCCTATCGACAAGTACGCGGACAACCCGCTTGCGGTTCTCCATGGGCATATCAGCCACGCGGTCGCGGCCGCCATCTTCGGCGATCCGATCGCCCTGGCCCAGCACACCGCGGCGGCGATGCCGGTGCTGCCGGCTGACCTGGGCAGCTACCCGACCGCCGTGGCCTATCTGGTGCGCGGGCTGGCCCTCGCCGGGCAGGTCCGCGCCACCCACGGTGCCGAGCGCGACGGCCTGCTCTCCGAACTGGACGATGCGACCCACTGGCTGGCCGCACGCGCGGCGGACGCGCCGGAAAACCTCCTGCACCTGCTGCGATTGGTCGAGGCGGAGCGGGCCTGGGCGATCGGCGACTTCCGTGCCGCGGTGCTCGCCTTCGACGCCGCACGCCGCGAGGTCGCCGACCGCCCCCGTCCATGGCATCGGGCGCTGATCGCCGAACGCGCGGCCCGGTTCTACCTTGCCCAAGGCATCGAACACGCCGGCTACGGCCTTCTGGCCCAGGCCCGCCAGGAGTACCTCGCATGGGGCGCAACGGCGAAAGTCGACCAACTGGACTGGGCCTACCCGACCTTGCGGCCACAACCCGATGCGATCGGCATACCCAGCGGCGACCAGCCTGGTGATCTCTCGTATCGTCGCTCCACGGTCCGGACTGGAACGATCGACCTGCTCGGCATCTTGTCCGCGTCGCAGGAGCTGAGCTCACAGACCAGCATCGAAGGGCTCCACTCGTACGTCGTCGAGGTGCTCAGCGGGATGACCGGCGCCACCGGCGTACACCTGCTGCTGTGGAGCGACGAGCAGCAGGACTGGCTGCTGCCCACGACCGACAGCGGAAGCGACACGACCCTGATCAGAACCGGACACGAGTTCGCGGTGCCGATGTCCGTGCTGCGGTACGTCCAACGGACGCACGAGCCGCTGGTCACGAGCGATGCCACCCGCGACGACCGCTTCGCCCGCGACCCGTACTTCGCCGACATCAACCGTTGCTCACTGCTGGCCGTGCCCATCGTCAACCGGGGAATGCTGCGGGCGGTGCTGCTGCTGGAAAACCGCCTCATCCGCGGCGCGTTCTCTACCGAACGGCTCGACGGTGTCAGGCTCATCGCCGGCCAACTGGCCGTTTCCCTCGACAACGCCATGGTGTATGCATCGCTCGAGCACAAAGTCGCCGAGCGTACGGAGGAGTTGGCGGTCACCAACGAACTGCTCAGAATCGCTAATGAGCGGCTTGAGCAACTGAGCGTCACCGACCCGCTCACGGGAATGGCCAACCGGCGGCAGCTGGAGGAGGTCCTCGACGCCGAGTGGCAACGTGCGCACGACATGGAGTCTCCGATCAGTGTCGCAATGATCGACGTGGATCACTTTAAGCTGTACAACGACCACTATGGACACGCAGCGGGCGACCGATGCCTACAGCGGGTCGCCGCCAGGCTCCGTCAGTACGTACGCGACGCGGACCTGGTTGCCAGGTATGGCGGTGAGGAATTCGCGGTCGTGATGCCCAGGATGAAGATCGAGGCGGCCGTGGCGGCGGCTGAGCGCCTGCGGACGGCGGTTATGACGCTCCCCGAGCCGCACGAACTAGTCGGCCAGCGAGTCATAACGGTGAGCATCGGGGTCGCCACGACGATCCCGCCGCGGCACGGCAGCTGGAGCCAACTTGTCGAGTCCGCGGACGTTGAGTTGTACCGGGCAAAACGCAGCGGCCGCAATCGGGTGTACCCCGCCCTGCCCGGCACCCCGTGAACTTGCGCAAACGGGCGCTCTGCTGGCCACACACCCTCGAAGCCGCCGAGCCAATGAATCGACAACCTGAGTGTCAACCAATTCTGCACATCGGCGGTGTCCTGGCGAGGTGGCAGATCGCGCGCGGTGTGCGTTAGATGCTTCTGGGTTGCCGCGAATGTTTGCGCAGGTAGACGGTCCACGTGACCAGGAAGCAGGCGGCGTAGAAGGCGATGAATCCAATCGCGGCAAGGGTCAGCCGGCCGTACAGCGGTGCCGGCCTCGGTCCGAGGCCGGCACCGCATCGTGGTCCACGTAGTCGTCAGCCGGCGCCCGCGAGTTCGAGCGAGACGTAATGATCGATCTTACCGTCGCCAATCGACCAGCCGATGATCCCGGCCGACGCGTCGAAGGTGCTGTAGGACTTAGCGTGTGATCGGAGGTTCGGGTTCTCGGAGCCCTTCCCGGACAGCGGATCGAGAATGTAGTCGGCGCCGACGCCGAGGTAGAAGCTTGTCCCGCCGTACGTTTCGACCACGCCGGCACCGATGTCGGTGGGCAGCTTCACGCGATCGCCGCCGTCCAGCTTCTGCAGGAATGTCAGCGCATCGTTGTCCCCATTGTTGCCGCCGACGCAGTATGTGGGTCCACATGACATCCAGGTCGTGCCAGCCGGTGCCGTCGCGGCGAGTCGTTGGCCAGTGAACACGTTGTGTATCGCCGCGGTGACGTAATCTCCGACGCCCGGCCCCGGCCCGTCACCCCATTTGGCCTCGACCGCCCAGCCGGAGTTGTCGACGAATCGCGCGTCGCGATAGCCGGCCAACGGACTCGGCGTGCCACCGGTCATCGGCATGGAGTAGATGCCCCCGTCGGTGCTGAGGTAGATCGTCGTATCGGACGCCACCCAGAGGCCAGATGACTCGGCATCGCTGAGCGACCCGAGGTGCACCGGTGTGCCACCGGTGCGGGGGGCCTTGAAGGCGTCGTACGTATGGCCGCCGTCGAACTGTGACCACACGATCCACGTCGCCGACACGGCGAACTGCTGCAAGTAGGTGGTCTTACCTGGCGTTCCGATCTGCGCGACGATCGTCCGGAACGAACCGTCCCTCAGGTTGTACGAGTAGATCGCGCCAGCGGCCTCGAACTTCGGCTGGCTCTCGACCAGCAGGTGCGTCGAATCGAGCATCCGCATCGGGAAAATCTTGCCACCATCCGGCGCCTTCGTCGGGAAGTGCAATGCCGCCGCCGGCCACACTTTGTCCGGCGACTGCCATGGCAGTTGCCCTGGCAGCGTCCACGCGCCGTTGCCGTTCCCGGTGGGGATGGTCGGTGCCGCCCGATGACTCGAGCCGTCCGCGGCCGGTCGGCCCACGGTCGGCGTCGATGTCGAATGAGCGATCACGACCACACCGGCGACGACCGCGACGGCGGCCAAAACCGCTGCCCCGGAGACGCCGATGTTCCGGCTGCGCCGTCGTCGATACCGCTCCTCGATCGAGTCGACCATGTCGGTCCGGATCGATGGCGCCTGACTCGCAAACCGTTCGAGAACCTCGGTGACGTGCTCATCGTCGTAACTCATCTGACCCCCTCGCATTAGAGGAGAGCGCTGGCATCTGTCGCAGCTTGTCCAGCGCCCGCGATGCCTGGCTCCGGATGGTTCCCCTCGATACGCCCAGCGTTTCGGCGATCTCGTCGTCGGTCAGGTGCTCGTAGAACCGCAGCACGATGACGGCGCGTTGCCGAGGCGGCAACGCGGCGAGCGCACGCCACATGACTTGATCCGCTTCGTTCGCGGCGACCTGGTCGGGCGCCACGTCCGCGACGGCACGATCCGGGACGATGGCGGTCAGCCACTCCCGGCGCCGTCGTCGCCACGAGCTGATGTGCAGTCGGGCCATCGTGGTGCGAACGAATCCGGTCGGATCGCTCTGGCGTTCGACGCGCGTCCACGCACCGCGTAGCCGGATGAGCGCTTCCTGGACCAGATCATCGGCGTCGTGGGCGCTCCCGGTCAGCACGTACCCGTACCGGTAGAGAGCCGGACCGCGGTCACGTACGAACGACTCGAACGCTGAATCACCCGACATGAGCACCTCCTCGATGCCAGGACGCACGGGAGCCGGAAAGTGTTGCATCGCGGGGCGGAACCGTCTTACGTACGCCAGCGGAGGCGCCGTTAAACGCGGTGGAAGAAGCGGCCGCGGCATCGCCATCCCCGCGCACCTCGACGTGGTCTCATCGACGGGCCACCGATCGCCCCGTCGAGTGGCGGGCGAAGCGGGTCGCATCGGCGACAACGGCGTGAAGGCTGAATGCACCGGAAGACGGTGACGTGATCGACCTCGACTTCGCGTTGGGCCAACACCGTCACCGTGATGACCTCCACCCGGAACCCCACGCCGGCGGGTTAAGAGCCTCACCAGTCGATCGTGGCCGATCCACAATCGATGAACGCGACAGAACCCGTCAGCTCAGCCGGTGATCAGAGCGGGGTCAACAGGATGGCGCGGGCGCCGCTGGCCCAGGCCAGGTGCAGATCGCTCGGATTGGGGTTGCCGTCCGCATCGAAGCCGATCTTGTTGAAGTTGGCGAAGTTGCGGTTGTCCCGAGCCATCAGGGAGTAGTGCTCGACGACACTCGGCTCATCCGTGAAGACCTGAACGCCGGCCCGCCGGCGCCTACCCTTGAGCCGGATCTCAACCGGCTCCCCGCTGCGCAAGTTGCGTCCCCACGCGAATGGCGTGCCGATCAGCAGCGAGTCGTTGTGCTGCGTGTATGCGACCGGCACGGTGTAGCGCCGGCCCGACTTTCGGCCCACAACGTAGACGGTAACGAGCCAGCGCCCCAAGGCCCGATTCACCAGCGGCGTCCGCCCGAGAGCCCGCACGATCCAGTTGGCGATCCCTTGGAAGCGAAGAGTCTGCGCCCTCGGCTCCATCCCGGAGCCACCGGTTGGCTGAGTGGTCATACCCGATCGTAGAGTCGCGGCCGATCCGTACGCATCGGTGGGTCCTCGTCGCGAGGATCTCGGCGCCGTCCGCTGCACAATCGACAAATGCTACGAAGCCCGAGCTGCCGGTGTAGCGGACCGGCGCTCGCTCGCAGCGGCCGGCTCAGTACCGGTCGCGCTCATGGCGTATCTCATCGCGCTTGCGGACCTCCCGCCGAGCAGCCCAGTCGACGACCCGCTCGATCCGCTGGAACAACCACTTGAACATGACGACACGGTACCGGGAACTGTCGGGCACCGTTGCATTGAGCGGTCACTAAGATCGCTGACCGCAAACGGCAAACGTTCGTGAAAGATCGAATTCCGTCCAATCGGCTTCGGCTGGCACGGCGCCCGCATGTCAGTGCGAATTCGCTCCGCCGTTTGGTACGCAGACTGTGATCGCGGCCGGGACGACGTGCGCTTTGATCCGCTTCGTCTTTGTCCGGGCGCCGCCGTCGAGTTCGTAGGCCAACGGCACGCTGAGTTTGATGGAGATCCGCTTCGCGCGGGTGGTGCGGATGAACGGCGATCGGCGGGCGGTGCCGGTGCTGATTTGGCCGAGCAGCCGCGCCCATTGGAACGGACCCGTAGCGGTGCTGACGCCGACGTCGAGCCAGCCGTCGTCAGGGCTGGCGTCGTCGAAGACCCGAACACCGCCGAGGATCGTGCCGACGTTGCCCAGCAGCACGCAGGTCGCCTCACCCGCAAACCAGGCCGTACCATCAATCTTGATCTTCAGATGTGTCGCGTCCGTGCCCATGTTGCGTAGACCGGCTCTCAGATAGGCGAGGCGCCCCAGTCTGGTCTTGAGGCCACGGTCGGCGTCGCGGATCATGTCCGCGTCGAAGCCGACTCCGGCGAGGACGGCGAAGTGTTCGCCGGCCATCCATCCGAGGTCCACGTGCCGACGCTCGCCGTGGAAGCCGATGTGCACCGCGTCGGTGAGATCCTGTGGAATGCCGAGGTTGTGCGCGAGCAGATTCGCCGTGCCGGCCGGAATGATTGCGATCGTCGCGTCGGAGCCTACGAGTGCGTCGGCGCATCGTTGGACCATGCCGTCGCCACCCCATACGAACAGCAGATCCGCACCCTTCTTCACCGCCTTGCGCACCTTCGCGGGCGCCTTTGCGCTCTTGGGCACCTCGTACCAGATGACCTCATCGGTCCGTTCGACGGCGATCAGCTTACGGAGCTCGTCGAGGCCGCCACCGATGGTTTTGCCCTGGTGTGCGATGACCGCGACGCGGCCAAGTTGCGGCGGCCGACGGCGCGGCTGACCGGCGGGGACGGGGGAGGCGGCGTGCTTCATGGAGGTACTCACGTGCTGGTTGTACCCATCAAAGCCGTCGGCTACCCGCGATGTGTCTAGTGCACCTTCATGCGCGGAGACGAGACCCGGCCTCTGGAGGGTGCTCGCACCGCCGTGACCGGCCCGAAGGTCGCTGGCTCGAGGGCTGGATCGGATACAGCACAACACGTTTACGCCGCACCGTCGGTGTCCTGAGGCCGGCGTGTCCTCTTTCGTGGCAACCGCGTCATCCGGCAAGGGCTCTTGGCCGGCGGTATCGCCGACCAAGAGCCCTCTCTGCTGCGATCAGCCTACTGTCAGTTGTCGGAGTCCGACGACGGAAGGTAGGCGCCCGGCACCTGGTTCGGTGCGTAGATCTTGGATTCGCCCGGGTAAGGGGTGTTCCAACCGTGCGTGTCGTACCACGTGAAGTGGTTCATCTGCGCGGGGTTCGCGAAGTCCGGAACCGCGTTCGGTCCGGACAGACGCTGCTTCGACTTCCACTGCTGCCACTGCGCCGCAACCTGCTTTTCGGCAGCCGGGACCACAATGGACGGCTGAGCGGCCGCAAACTGCGGTGCGACGTTGTCCCATCCGCAGCTTGGCTCGGTCGCGTAGCCGAGGGTCAGCGAGGTACGGTTCGGCACCGCGGTGAACGGCGTGAAGTTCGGCTTGTTGGTGAACGCCGTAGTCATCGGGGTGGCGGCGCTGTCCTCCTGGTTCATCGGGTGGATGCCGAGGATCTGCTCGATGGTCCGGATCATCGTGATCTGCGAGTAGTAGGTGTTGTCCACCACGCCACGCTGGGCGTACGGGCTGATGACCTGGATCGGAGCGCGGTGACCGTCGACGTGGTCCTGACCAGCCTGGCTGTCGTCCTCGACGACGAAGATCGCCGAGTCCTTCCAGTACTTGCTGTGCGAGATCGTGTCGACGATCTTGCCGACCGCCAGGTCGTTGTCGGCGACCTGGGCGGCCGAGTTGAGCGGGCCACCGGTGTGGTCGCTGGACAGCCAGAACATGTTCAGGTTGGCCGGTCCGTTCTTCTCGAAGTCCTGCTTCCAGATCTCGTACCGGTACTGGTCCGGGATGCTGGTGTCGAACTTCGGGAACGCGTGGTTCGTGACATCGTTCAGCGACGGGATCGGCGAGGACGTGACCTGGTTGATGGTGGACGACTGCCCCGTCTCGTCCATGGTCTGTGCCTCGCAGTAGAACGTGCCCCAGTTGTTGCCGGCCGGCACCGACTCGAACTGGTTGAACTCACCGAAGTCACGCACGGTCTGGCCCGCCGCCTGCGCACCACTCCAGATGAAGCCGGAACGCTGGTGGCCCAGTGCGTCGTCCTCGGTGTCGTAGCTGCGCAGGTACTCACCGGCGGACGACTCGGTGTACTCCGGGTCGTCGGCCTGCATCAGCCAGTTGTGCCCCTCGGCGGAGTTCGTCGGCGGGTCGTAGAAGTTGTCGTACAGCCCGAACTGTTCCGCCAGCGCGTGCTGGTCCGGCGTCACGTTCTCACCGAACTGGGTCAACGACGGGTCGCCGTTGCCCTGCGGCATGTCACCAAACACCTGGTCGTAGGTGCGGTTCTCCTTGACGAGCAGGAACACGTGCTTGATCGTCGACGGATCCCCAATTTTCGCCGGGACCGCCACCGGCTTCGCCTGCTTGCCCTTGGCCAACTGGACCGAGCCGTTGTTCCAGCCGTTGTACTGGAAGACCTTGTCGGTGTAGCCCGCGGTGTCAAGGTCGCTGGGCAGCTTGAACCGGGTCAGGCTGCTCGTGGTGTCGTGGGTGTTGTGCCCGTTGCTGTCCGGCCGCGCGGCATCGATCCCACGGGTGTTGCCGACCACGATCTCCCCGCCCACCTGGTCGACGGAGGCCGGGAAATAGTCGGTAGGCAGCAGACCAACGTAGCGGACCGACTGCTGCGCACTGGTGAACTTGTACACGGCGACCGCGTTGGCCCGGCCGAGGGTCACCAGCAGGTGGCCGTCGTCGGTGAGGGTGATGCCGTCCGGCTCGTACCCGACGGTAGCCTCCGGCCACGGCTGCGTGGTGATGGTCTGGACGACCGTGTCGTTGCTGGTGTTGATGACCGAGACGGTGTCGCTGCCGGTGTTGGTGACGAACAGCGCCCCGTTCTTGGTGTACAGATCGGTCGGGTGCAGGCCGACATCGACGCTCTTCACCGCGGCGGTCGGCTGCGCCAGATCGATGACACTGACCGTGCCGGTGGTGGTGGCGCCGGTGTTCGGGTTGGCTGGCACCTGCGTGCCGTAGGAGTTGATCGTGGTGTCGCTAGCGGTCGCCGTACGTCCGCCCTCGTTGCTGACGTACAGCTTCGTGCCGACGCGCAGGATGCCGCGTGGCGCGTTGCCCACCGCCCAGCTCTGCCCGAGGGCACCGCTCGCCGCGTCGATGGCCTGGATGCGGTTCTGGCCGTTGACGGTGGCGTACACCGTGGAGCCGTCGGCCGAGAACACGGCCTGGGCCGGCAGCGCGCTCTTGGAGCCGTCCTTGGGGATGTTGATGGCGGTCGGGGCACTCACCGTGCCGTCGGCGTTGACCGGGAACCGCGAGTAGCCGTTGGTGCGCGGCACCCACAGCGTCTTCCCGTCCGGGGAGTACGTCGGCCCCTGCTGGCCCACATCGCCGCCGCTGATCTTCAGGTTGGCGGCCGAGGAGCTGCCGATGAGCTGCTGCACCTTCCAGTTCTTCAGGTCCACGATGGTCAGCGCGATCCCGCCATCGGTGGTCAGTGCGGCAAGGTGGCTGCCGTCCGGGCTGATCGTGTCGGCCATGATCTTGCCGTTGTTGATGACCAGCCGGTCACCGATCGGGTTGATGATCTGGTCGTCGGACAGGACCAGGCCCTGACCGTTCGTCTGGCCGGCCTGGTCGGTGCCCAGCGCACGCGTGGACGCGTAGGCGATTCCAGAGCCCGTGCCGGCGATGGCCAGCGCAGCGGCACCGGCGATCGCCAGGCGGACCCGGCGACTCGAGCGAAGGGAGAGTCCGAAATGGATCCCTCGGTCGCGTCGTCGTTGGCGAGTTACTTGCATTTTCTATCCTTTCCGGGGGGTGGCGAGCAGGTCGACCGCGCCGTCGATCTGCCACATGGGGTTCGGGGCGTCCCCGGTCGGGGTACGCACCAGGAAGTACCCGTTCACTTCCTGCGGTCCGTCGCCGTCGGCGACGTACCGCCCGTCTGGGGTGACGTCGAGCTGATAGATGGCCTGCCCCACGGCGTCGACGCCGGGCAGGTGCCAGCTGACTACGCAACGCCAGCCGTTGCCCGGGCCGCTGTTCTCCTCCAGGCCGCCGCCCTTGTCGCAGGTCGCGGAGGTCCGCAACTGTGCTTCCGTGACGGCGGGGCGGTGCAACTGCTCGGTCTGCACCCGATACAGGTGGGCGAACACCGTCGCAACTGAACGCTGCAGCTTGCTCTGCTCGATCCCGGAGCCGGTCGCCGGAGTCGCGACCGCGATGACGGCGACCGTGAGGACGAGCAGCGCGGCCAACGGCAGGACGCCAGCGGTGACCGCACGGCGACCGGAACCGTCGTAAGTGGCGTTGGTGAAGTCACGCCGTAGGAACAACCAGTACGCCAGCCCGGTCGCGACGACAGCCCAGAGCAGACTGACGGCGATGCCGACCAGCAGCGGCCCGAGCTGCGTCGGGCTAGTGAACAGACCGCGCCAGGCGATGAAGGCGTAGCCGGGGAGGGCGAGGCGCACAGCGACGGGCAGCGGCAGCATCTGGGCGACCTGCATCGCCAGCGCAACAACCGCCGGCAGCAGCAGCCCCATCGGGGACCGTCCCAACGTGACCGATCCGAGCAGGCCGATCGCCGCCAGTGCCAGCGTCGGAGCCAGCACGCAGACCCAGGCAAGCAGCACCTTGCCGGCAGCGTCCGCCGACGTAAGCACGTGCCCATCCAGGCCGACCAGCGGCCGGTTGCCGACAGCGAGGACCCCGGCGACCGCGCTGGAGCAGGCCAACCCGGCTACCAACAGCAGGATGACCGTGAGACTGGCCAAGGCCTTGGCCACAAAGATGCGCCGTGGGGAGCGGATCGCCACCAGCAGGTGGCGCCACGTGCCGAGTCGGTCCTCGGCGGCGAACACATCGCCGGCCACCACCGAGGTCAGCAACGGCAGCGCCCACGTGCCGGCGAAGCCGAGAACCACCAGCGATCCAGCCCAGCCGGTCGCGTGCATCCAGCGACCGAACACGGTGTCGGAGGGCAGCGAGTCCTGCTGGCTCACCACGCCCACGAAGACCGCCGGCGCGACGCAGGAGGCGAGGATCAGCAGACGCACCCGCCATTGGGACAGCAACTTGACCAGCTCAAAGCGGTAACCGCGCGCGACCGGAACACGGTGCGGGGCAGCGGCCGGGGCCGCGATCGTGGCGGTCATCGGTCGTCCTCCTGCTGCTCGGTGAGGGCCAGGAACGCCGCCTCCAGCGGCGAGACCACGGGGGCAAGCTCACGCAGCGCGACCCGTGCGTGCACGAGCCGCACCACCAGTTCGTCAAGGCCCGCCACCGAGGCGCGCACCACCAGCGCGTCGCCGGTGGCGCGCCGACCGGTGACGGACTCGTCGACCAGCTGCAGCCCGGGTACGCCGAGTGCCAGCTCGCGGGCGGCGCCGGAGTCGGAGGTGATCAGCCGGTAATCGAGCTCGCCGCTCTCGGCGCTCAGCTTGTCCACCGGGCCGGAGAACACGACCCGGCCGGTGCTGACGATGGTGACCTCGGAGCACAGCGCTTCAAGATCATCCATGCGATGACTGGAAAGCACCACGGCGGTCCCGTCCGCGGCAAGGTCGGTGAGCACGCGGTGTACGTGGTTCTTGCTGGCGGGGTCCAGACCGTTGGTCGGCTCGTCAAGTATCAGCAATCGAGGCATGGTGAGCAGCGCGGCGGCGAGCCCCAGCCGCTGGCGCATGCCGAGGGAAAAGCCCCGGACGCGTTCGTCGGCGACGTCGGTGAGTCCGACCTGATTGAGCACCTCGTCGATGCCCGCCGTACGGGCGTCACGGCCGCGAAGTGCGGCAAGTGCAGCTAGGTTCTGGCGGGCGGTGAGCGAGGGGTACAGCCCAGGGCCGTCCACGAAGCCGGCGACACCGTCCGGCGCGGCCAGCGCGCGTCCGACCGGCACCCCCAGGACTTCGAGGCTGCCGCCGTCTGCGACAGCCAGTCCGAGCAGCAGGCCGAGCAGGGTGGTCTTCCCGGCACCGTTAGGGCCGACCAAACCGTGGATTCGGCCCGGCGCGACATCCAGGTCGATGCCATCGAGCGCGATGACATCACCGAAACACTTGGTAAGTGCGCGCGCGCGCACCACTAGCGGGGTGTCCATAGCTTCTTCCTTCTCCGTCGGCCTTCACGCTTCATGCGGCGAATGACACATGCAGCGCCGGGAAGTTGAACGTCCACAAAGCACCGGTCGATGACGATAGGGCCAGCGATGACAATCTGGCCGGAAATGCGAATGAACAACGCATTAAAGAGACGTTCTCCACCACTCGGAGTCGGTTCGCTGGACCATCCACTCAGGACGGTCGTTAGATGCCGCTGAACCGCGACCCGCAGCCCCGCTTCCGCGACCACGACATGTCGTCGGGGCTGGGCAAAACCTGGGAGTCTCGGCACCCCGTCACGGTGACGACCCGATGGTCACGGCGATCGGCTCAGGAGGCATAGTGGGCGTGGCCCGGCACCGACGTTTAACTTCCCGGCAACCCGTCCATCATGGACGCCGATGACCCATCCTGAGTGAGCAAGTACCGCGACCGGACACGCGAGACAACACCCTAGGTGGCCACAATTCCTCGGCCATCAGCCCCGGCAAGCGGCGACGTGGCTGGTCGCGGCGCCACGGAGGGCAGTCGTAGCCTTCGCCGCAAAACGGCCGAGCCCATGGCGTCAGCCGAAAAGCACTGCGCGGCACCCAAAGTCCTGAATGATCGACGAGTAGCGATGAACAGACAAATTTCGTTCGGCGTTCACGCTGATGAGGATCACGCACGTGCTCGTCGCCGCGGACGTACCGATCCGGCCATGCGCGTCGACGGCGTCCGAGCGCCCAACGGTCGCGCTGTGCTCCGCTGCGCTGGTCACACGGGTGCCACGCTCGCGCGGTTCCTGGGCGGCCCGAGTGGCCGAGGCACGAAGGGCCGGCTTGGCTGCGGTCCGCCGGCCCGTCCGCGGCGCCGACCACCGCCAGCAACGCCATGAGTACCCGGACCGCAAGCGCACCCAAGCCATACAGCGGCCGTATCGACCGCGCCCCTTCGAGATCAGGTCACCGATGAGGGCGGCAGAATCCCGCCGATCAGCATCGCGCCGGATGGACAGAGGCCCGTCCTCGCGAACAGCCCAACGTGAGTGGACTTGGCATGGACGCCACCGTGATGCGCGGGTTGCCAGGCCCATCATATAGGCGTACTTTGATGTGTCTTAGCATGATCTACATCTTGTCGCGCTGTCCGATGTGGACGATGCGGCCTGGGACGGGGCATGTAAGTGCTTTGTTGCAGCGGCAACGCGGAGTGCATCACGTACGGGCGGGTTGTCCGAAAACAGCTCATCAGAACGTGCGGCGATGAGCACAGGGTGCGACACAACCTTCGGACTTCCTTTCTTCGGAGATCATCCCAACCAGGCGCTCTCTGGCAGCAGCGCCGAAGCCGCGAACAGTCCATTCACGGCGTCCCTATCAACCAAACCTGTTGACGTATGACCACGGCGAAAGTAGGGCTCGGTGCGCAGATCTCGCTTAGCTACGACAACCGCTTCGTTGATGCTGGGGGCAGTGCTGGTGATGCTGGGCGGCGTCGCGCCTGCCGCGGCCGACCCCGGTCCGGCGGCCCCGGCGGTGGACGGTGCCGCTGCCGGCGGCGCCGTCATCGTGGTGTTGAAGGACCAGCACGCGGACATCAAGCTGAAGGCGCAAGGCGCGCAGCGCACCGCAACCACCCGGTCCGACCAGCGGTCGATCGTGTCGGACATCGTGGACCACGGCGGCACCGATGTCACGCAGTTGGTTAGCGTGAACGCGGTCGCCGCGCACCTGTCCACGGCCGAGGTCGACCGGCTGCGCGCCAACCCGGCCGTGAGTGAGGTCGTGCCGGACGAACCGATCCTCGTGCAGCCCGCGGCCAGCACACCTCAGGAGGCACCGGCGAAATTGAACCCGGCGTTGTGCCCCAGCAATCCGGCCACGCCGCTGCTTGAGCCGGAAGCGCTGTCGGTGACGCACACCGAGACCGACGTGACGAACGACCAGGACCAGGCCGCCTTGGTGGCCACCGGCAAGGGTGTCATCGTTGCCAACGACGGCATCAACGAGCTTGCCGGCAATCCGAACTTCGTGCGGGCGGACGGTTCGCACGTCGTGCTGGACGCCCCGGACTACACCGCGGACGACAGCGACGGTGAGTTCTACGGTGACGCCTCGTCCATCGCCGGGCAGGGCCTGGTGACGTACGACTTCGCTAACGAGTTGCCATTCTCCGGCCTTCCGGCCGGCTGCACGTTCCGGATCAAGGGCGTTGCGCCGGACGCATCCCTGGTCGACACCTCGCTGATCGACACGCCAGAAAGCGTGAACGGACAGGCCCAATCGGAATCCGAGTCGGAGGTTGTCGCCGGAATCGACCACGCCGTGGTGCAGGAGCACGCCGACGTGATCTCCGAGTCGTTCGGCTTCCGTCAGCAGCCCGGCCGGTACTCGATCTTCTACGCGGCCAACGACGCCGCCGTCGCGGCCGGCGTCACCGTGGTGGTGTCCTCCGGCGACAGCGGCGTGTCCGGCACGGTGTCCTCGCCAGCCACCGACCCGAACGTCATCGCGGTCGGCGCGACCAATACATTGCGCCTAGTCAGCCAGGCCTACGGATATGCCAACTGGACCAACAACAACATCACCCCGCTGTCCTCCGGCGGCACCGCGCCCAACAACCGCATGGTCGATCTGGTCGCACCCGGCTACGGTGGCGAGGCCGCATGCAGCCCGACCGGCAGTGACTGCCCGACGAACACGCAGACCGAGGCCTTCGGCGGTACGAGCGAATCGTGTCCGCTCGTGGCCGGCGCGGTGGCCGACGTGATCCAGGCCTACGCCGACACCCACAACGGCAGCAAGCCGACGCCCGCGCTGATCAAGCAGATCCTGACCAGCACCGCGGACGACATCGGCGCGCCAGCCGACGAGCAGGGCGCCGGCCAGTTGGACGTCTACGCTGCCGTGCGGGCCGCTCAGCAGGAGCCTGGTAGCAGCAAGGCAACCCAGCTCACCCCGTCGGATTCGCATAGCCTGATCACCTCGCCGACGCAGTTGGACATCACCGCCGCGAGCGGAATCAGCTCGCAGTCGGTGACGCTGTTCAACGCAAGCAAGGTGCCGACCCTGGTGACCGGGGAGTACCGCTCGCTCGGGACGGCCGAGCAGATCGGCAACACGGTCACCGAGCCGGTCAGCGCGCCAGACCCGAGCCTGGCGGTGCCGGCGGAGGGCGCGACGGCGGCCACGCCGATCACCTTCACGGTGCCGCCCGGACTGGACCGGCTCGATGCCGACATGACCATCCCAGATCCCACGAACTCGACCGTTCTGTCGTTCACCCTTATCGACCCGACCGGCCGGCTGACCCAGATCTCCTACGACTTCGGCACCGCATCGACCCGGCCCGGACAACTTGGTTCGGTGTCCAATATCCAGCACGTCGAGGTAACGGCACCGCGGGCCGGAAAGTGGACCGCGAAGATTCTCTGGGCGAATGGCCGGGCGCATCTGCAGTCCCCGCCGAACGTACCGACGTCGTTCAGCGGCAACATCTCGTTCCGTGTGACCGGTCAGCACTACGTGGTGACTCCGGCGGTCCGTCCGGTGTTCATTCCGGCGCACTCGAGCGTCGACGTGCCGCTGCAGGTCGTCATGCCGACGGAGCCCGGTGACCACCCGGAATCGGTGCAGTTCGTCGCCCTCAACGGGGCGCGGACTTCGCTGCCGGTAGCCCGCCGGACATTGATCCCAGCGGACGGTGGCGCATTCACGACGACGATCACCAGCAGCGTCGGGCGTGGCGTCGGACAGATCAGTACGTACAACATTGATGTTCCGCAAGGAGAGCAAAGCCTGAACGTCAGCTTGCACACAGCGGATGCCAGTGCCGACAACAAGTTCACGTTCTTCCTGATCGACCCGAACGGCACGGTCATTTCCCGCGTGTCCACCCCCACAACCGACAGTTCCGGCGTGCCGGTGGCCGACGCCACCCTCATCGCACCGACACCGGTCGCGGGACGCTGGGAGATCGACGTAGAACTGAACCTCACCACCAGCGGACAGGAATTCACCCAGACGGTCGACGGCGCGGTCAGCTACGGCCAGGCCCCGGCCGACGAAACGAACCTCCCGTGACAGCGACCTGAGCTACTGATTTGATCATCGATTGCCCCGAGGACCGGACCCAGTCCTCGGGGCAATCGGATGTCCTCTGGGGGGATTCTGGGTCAGTGACGAACCGTCGGGCGGTGACGTGCAGCATCGGTCCACGTTGCGATCGCAACGACGACGTTGCCGGCCCGACCAACGGGTTCGTGGGATCGTGGTGGAGTGGGATTTTTCGATGCTGCGGTAGCGGCCGTCAACGAGCGGGCGGCTGCGCGGCGTGCCGAAGAGGGTGAGGTCCTGCCGCCGCCGGACTGGAACGACATTTCGGCGTCGGTCGCGCTGGAACGCCTGATCTGGAGGGGCGAGCACGCGGCGGCCGCGATGAGCGACGTCGTGGCAAACAGGACCGGATTCGGTTTCGCCGTCCATCTGCGATGGACTGGCCAAGAGCCGCATCTGCACAACCCGGTTCGGCCCCGGGACGGCGCCGCGACCGGCGTCAGCCTGATCCTCGGAGACGGACGGCAGGTGTCAATCGATCGGTTCACCGACGGCGACGAGGGCCCGCAATTGCATTACCAGGGCGGCAGCACCAGCGGCGGCGGACCGTACAACTGCGCCGAGGCCCGGTATTGGTCGACGCCGTTGCCGCCGCCCGGATCGCTCACGCTCGTCTTCGAGTGGCCCGGGCAAGGCGTGGCGCCCGTGCATGTGGCCTTGGATGTGCAGGCGATTCACACGGCCGCCACACGCAGCCAGCCTTTCTGGGCCGAGGAGTCCTGATGCGGGGGTTCAGGTTTCCGGACACGCCGTGGCAGCGTGAGCGCTGGGAGATCCCCGCTGCCGTACCGGGTGCGACGGTGATCTGGCGCGATCACACGACAGCCCTGGGATTGACCGGTATTCACGCGTACTCAGACATCGTCGAGTTCACGCTGACGATCTGGCGTCGACAGCTGCTTGAGCCGCTGGAACATCACCACCGAACGGGGCCGCACGTCCACGGCGGGGAGGTGCCGCCTGACTTCTTGCGAGTCGGGGTCATCATGTCGGACGGCCGCACTGCGACCAATCTCGACGACAACGACGCGTCGGCCGATCTCGTCTTGGCGTTCCACGGCGGGCACGGCGGTCCGGGCGGCGAAGAACAGCGGTTGCGGATGTGGCCGCTGCCGCCACTCGGGCCGTTCGCGCTCGTCGTGGAATGGCCCGCAGTCGGCCTGGCCGAACGCCGGGTCGATTTGGACGCGCGAGCCATCAGGGAGGCGGCCGTGCGGGTCGTGCCCGTCTGGCCAGCCGCCGAGCCGCCAACCGAATGAGCCCCGCGGAATGGTCGAGCCGCCACCCGCCGGTCGCCCTCGGACACGTGGTGAACGTGCTCGACTAGGTGCCCCGGCGTCCGGCGAGATCGTGGTCGTAGGCGTAGACGATCGCGGCCGAGCGATCTCGCAGATGTAGCTTGGCGAATAAGTGATTGACGTGCGTCTTCACGGTGCCCTCGCCCACGCGGAGTTCGACCGCGATCTCCGCGTTCGTCAGGCCACGTCCGATGGCGCCGAGTACCTCACGTTCGCGCGCGGTCAGTGTTTCCATCGCGCTGGGCCGCGCGGTTGAGGCCTCGGGCGTCGCTCGATACGTTGCGAGGACCCGCCCGGTTACTGCTGGGTCGAGCCACGCGCCGCCGCCGGCCACGATGCGTACGGCTCGTTGAAGGTCCTCGGCCGGTACGCCCTTCAGAACAAATCCCTGCGAGCCGGCCCGAAGCATGCCGGCCAGCGCTGCGTCATCGTCGAACGTCGTTAATGCCATCACGGGTACGGTCTCTTCCTCGGCTCGCAGTTGCCGGGTGGCAGCGACACCGTCCACGAGCGGCATCCGTACGTCCATCAGGACCACATGTGGATGGGTGTCGCGAACCGTGGCGAGAACGCTATTGCCGTCGCCGCATTCGCCGACGATCGTGAACCCGTATCGTTCGCGCAGGATGCCACGGAGTCCGGCGCGAATCAGTTCCTGGTCGTCAACGAGCAATACGCGGATCATCATTGCTCACCTGTGTCCCGATGTCCGTCGAGCGGCAGCAGTGCGTGCACCAGCCAGCCGTTGCCGCCGGGACCTGCGGCGCAGGTGCCGCCGACCGCCTCGGCTCGCTCTCGCATGTTGGTCAACCCCATGCCCGAGCCGTGTCCGGGAGTGCCGGCGCTGTCGACAGAGACCTCGACGCGGCTATCGGTGGCGGTAACGACGATTCCCACCGGCGCGCGGGGAGCGTGCTTGGCCGCGTTCGTCAGGGCCTCTTGCACTATTCGGTATGTAGTCGCGCCGGTCGTGGCCGGCATCAGATCCAGATCGCCGTGAGTGTCCAGTCGTGCCGGAACTCCGGCCGTCTTCATCCGCTCGACCAGGAAAGTCAGGTCGCGTATGCCGGGTACGGGAGGAGCGATCTCGTCCGACCGGTCCGCGCGGGCGTATCCCATAGTGGCGCGAACATCGGCCAGGCTCTGGCGGCCAAGGCGCTCGGCTTCGGCCAGGGCGCGGGCGGCGTCGGCTGGGTCATCGTCGATGGCCAACCGTGCACTCGCGACATGCAGCAGCGAGATCGTGAGACTGTGGGCGATGATGTCGTGAAGTTCACGCGCGATCCGGTTACGCTCCTCAATTCGCGACTGCTCGACGAGAGCGGCCTGTGCTTGCCTCAATCGCTCGGTCAATACGATCTGATGCCGGACGAGCAATGCGGCCAGGCCGGTGAATGTCGCGCCGGCAACCCAGCTCGCCCAGCCTGCGTCACCAACGTTCAGCACAGACTCGGCGACGAAGATCGCTACGATCGCCGCCCAGTAGACGAGGCCGACACGTATGCCGCCGGACATCACGCACCAGAACACAACGATGCAGAGCGCAAACCAGGCGACGTTGCTCGACCCGGAGCCCACGGTGGCCACCAACGTGATCCCTACGGTCGCGACCGCGGCGTACCCAAGAAGCAACCGTGAAGGCGCAAGAAACATCGGGACCGCAACCGCGACGGCGATCACTAATCCTGTGATCGCGATCGGGGATAAATTGCCGGGCAGTCGCATGGCGGCGCCGATGATCGCGAACAGGACAAACCCGCAGAGACCGAGCCGCTTGTGCAGGCTGGTCAACCGCACGTCCGACCGCATCTCATCCCTCGCGAACACTCGCCTGAATCCTATCGACCGGAGACCCCCATCGTCCTCCCGCAGCCGCCCGAGCAGCCACATCGAGGACGATGGTCCCGCAGCGGGCACGTCAGAGACCCGATCGTCGCACAGCAAGGATCGTTGCGAGCACGGCGATCGCCGCCACGACAGCCAGTGATCCGGTCGCGTTGCCGATGCCGAGCCATGGCACCCGGACGGCGTCGGTCAGCCGAGTCAACGGTAGGTAGCCCGAGATGGTGCGTAGCGCCGAGCCCATCACGTTCGGCGGCGGTCCGCCCGAGCCGAGCAGGAAGGACGGAAAGAACAAGATGAGCCCGACCGCTTGCGCCGCGCGCGCCGACGGCAACACGACGCCCAGGAGCACGCCGATGGCGACGAACGCAACGGCCCCCAGACAGTACGCCGCTACCACGCGGCCGGCGTCATGCAGCGCTGGCACGCCATAAATCGGAGCCGCGATGGCCAGCAGGATCGCCGACGACACCACGATGGCGACCACGCCGACCACGAGTTGGGCCAGCGCGAACGACCACCGGGGAAAGCCGGCCGCGGCGAATCTGCGTAGCACGCCGCGTTCACGGTACGACGCCAGGTGGACCGGGATCATGATCAGCCCAGTCGCAGCGATCACAACGGTGAGATAGGACGCGACGTACCAATGCGCTGGGTTCGCACCGTCGAATGCGGGGTCAGGTGACGTGCCAAACGATCCACCAATAATCAGCATGGTCACGACCGGAAACACGAAGACGAAGGTGAGCGTCATCGGGTCCCGGCGCATGAGGACAAGCTCTGTGCGCACCAGGCGGCCTACGGTTGTGCTCATCGGGCTGCTCCCGTCAGGTCGCCGTGCCGAGTGGTGGTGATGGGCCCGGATTGGTCGTCGATCTCCGCCTGCTCCAGGAGGCTGAGCAGCGCGTCTTCAAGGCTCGGCACGTGTGCCCACAGGTCCGGAGGCACCCAGCCGGAACTAGTCAACATCGCGCCGACGTACGCGATAGCGGTGCGATCGCCGTGGATCGTCACCCGCTCGCCGACCGCCTCGACCGCTCGTACGCCGCTGGCCGTGCCGAGTGTCTCGAGCGAGATGTCGCCGCGGCGACCTACCGGCAACGTGAAGCGGATGGTCGCCCAGCGGCCGTACCGATCGATAAGGTCCTCAGGTGCGCCCGCATCGAGGATCCGGCCGGCCCGCATGGCAATGACTCGATCGCAGAGCGCCTCCGCCTCATCCAGCTCGTGCGTCACGAGAAGCACAGTCGTGCCGTCCCGCCGCAGCTGATCGACCGCGGCCCATACGCTGCGTCGCGCGGCCGGGTCGAGGCCCTGCGTGAGTTCGTCGAGGATGACCAGCCGTGGCCGGTTCAGCAACGCCAGGACGAGAAACAGCCGCTGACGTTCGCCGCCACTCAGTGACGCGAAAGCGGAGCGACGACGTCGCGCCAGGCCGAATTGCTCCAACAACCCATCCGGATCTCCACCGCCGAATAGAAATACGGCTTCGGCGACGCGCAACCGGTCTGGCAACGCCGAATCCTGCAACTGGCTACCGATCCGCATCCGCAGTCTGTCCGCCTGCCTAACCGGATCGAGGCCGAGCACCGACAGCGTCCCGGAATCCGGTCGGCGTAGACCCTGAATGCACTCGACCGTTGTCGTCTTGCCCGCACCGTTGGCTCCGATGAGACCGACGATTTCACCCGCCGACACGTCAAGATCCAGGCCGTCGACGACTGTGCGGCCGTCATAGCTCTTCCGTAGGCCACGTACCGTGACCACGTCCACTTCGCTCATGACGCTCATGCTTCGCGATCATGCCGTCGAAGTCGTCAAGCCAAGGACATAGCTCGGTCTCTACCCACGGGCAGAACTCGTTGCCGAGGATCTGGTCGACCGCCGATGGGCGCGGACCGCCCGGGGGCGCGGACCGCCCGGGGGCGCGGACCGCCGGGGGCGCGGACCGCCGGGGGCGCGGACCGCCGGCCTGCGACCGGCGATCCGCGCCACGGTGATCGGTTGTTGTCAGCTTCCTGGGTGGAGCGTCAGCTGCACCGTTTGCGTGGCCCCGTTCGGGCCGGTGACGGTGACGTTGACCGAATAGGTTCCCGGGTGGGCGTACGTGTGGTCGCCACCGATCGAGTAAAGACCGTTGACCGCGCTGCTGGTCGCGGCCGTGCCGGTCACGGTGCCCGCGGATGTGGTGCCATCACCCCAGTCGATCGTGGCGGTGATGGCGCCGGCCGGCACGCCGGGCGCGGACAGCGTGGCCACCGTACCGTCGACGCCCTCCTGCGTTCCGCTACCCGGATCGGCCGGTGCCAGCGTGAGCGGCCAGGAGACCTCCGGGGTCGGGTAGAAGTTCATCCCGGCGTACTGCCAGCGCGGCGCCTGCGCGGCGAGCCGGACGAGGAAGTCTTGATACGCCGGACTGGTCGCGGTCCGCGTCGTGCTTGTAGACCAGCCCAGTTCGGCCAGCGCGGGCAGGCGCGGGAACGCCATGTAGTCGACGTCGGCGAAGCTCACCAGCGTTTCGCTCCACAGCGCGCCCTCCACGCCGATCACGTTGGCGTCGGTGACACCGGTGACGTAGTTGCCCGGATCCCAGTTGTAGAACTGGTCGACGTCGCAGCCACGGTTGCACGCCCAGGTCAGGCCGAGCGAGGAGGGGATGCCACGGGCGTACTTCTGGTCGAGGTACGCGTGGTTCGCCGGCGACATGACGACCTTCATGCCCTTCGCCACGGCCTCGGTGCCGGTGATCGTGCCGGAGCTGGATCCGGACGCGGTCTGCCAATACTCGGCGACCGAGCCCGGAGCGAGCTGTGTGCCTGGTCCGGCGATGTCCGCCCAGCCCATTGCGATCTTGCCCTGTCCGTTGACGATGCCGGCCTCCTGGCTGACCAGGCTGGCGTACTGGGTCTGGCTCAGCACCGTGCTCGGCACCTCATCGCCGCCGAGGTCGTAGTAGGGGCCGGGCGACATCGCGGTGAGCTGGTCGATGATCGCGCTGAGGATCGCCCAGGTGTTGTCGCTGGTCGGGCACAGCGCGCTGTAGCCGACGGCACCGGTGTAGTTCCACACCGGTGGGTTCTTGGTGCTGCAGTTGATGTCCTGCGGGTCGCCGTTGAGCAGCGGGTTTGCCGTGTCGCCGTACTCGGACATGATGATCGCGTTGTTGTGCCCTGGCGTGTCCACCTCGGGTACGAGCGTCATGAAGTGCGCAGCCGCGTACGCAACGACGGCCTTGTACTGGGCCTGCGTCCAGAAGCCGCCCGGATCCATGGTCTTTCCGCCGGTGCCGACCGAGCCTTCCCCGCCGATCGCGGTCAGGTTCGGGAAGCCGTTGATGGCGACCCGGAAGCCCTGGTCGTCGCTCAGGTGCAGGTGGAAGACATTGTCCTTGTACGCCGAGGCCTGGTCGATCAGCTCCTCGACCGCGGATGGCGGTTCGTAATGCCGCGCGATGTCGAGCATGACGCCGCGGTAGCCGTAGCGCGGGTAGTCAGTGATGTGCACGTACGGCATCGTCCAGCTGACCGGTAGGGCGGTGGCGCTAGTGATCTGTGCCGGAAGCAGCTGGCGGATCGTCTGGACGCCATTGAACAGGCCGTGCTGCGTCGGCGCCTCGAGCGTCGCGCCGTCGGCGGAGACGTCGAGCTGGTACCCCTCGCCGTACTGGTCGCCGCCGAGTGTTCCGGGGTCGCCAATGACCAGGTCGATGTCGGTGTCTTTCGGCGTGCCGGAGGCGACCGGCAGCGGAAATCCGGTGGCGGGGCGCAGGTAGTCGGCGAGGTCCTGGGCGACCTCGTTGGCGTCGTCCCGCGCGATGATGCGCGTGTGCTGCGTAACGGTGAACTGTCCACTCCCGACGGTCATCGAGACCGGCTTGGGGATGACCTGCGGCGGGTTTGCCGTCGGGTCGTCGCTCCCCATCGCGATTCCGGGCGTGGTCAGCGCCACCCCCAGCCCCATCACGACGGCGACGCCGGCGGCTGTGAGAAGTTTCCATCTGGTTGAGCGGCGGATTTTCGGCACTGCTGCCTCCCCTGTCAGGACACGGCGAACCAGCACAGTCGCTCGATGTCCGCATAGCGGCCGTCCCGCACCGTCGCGGCGACGACACTCGCGCAGATAAGCGATTGTGATTGTTCGCGCCGGGTTGCGAGCAGTTTCAATCGCCCAGAGGGGATTGTCAATGTCTTACCGCGCTAACTCATGACGCGGTGCGGGCTATGTCCTGCGTGGACGGTTGCAGCCGGGATTCCGAATCGACCGGGCTCTCCAGCGCGAGAAGGCAGAGCAGCCGACGAACTTCGCCCGCGATGGCATCCCGGGCGGGGCCGAGGTAGCGGCGAGGGTCGATGAGCGCCGGATCGTCGGCCAGCGCCCGGCGTACCCGCTCGGTCATCGCCTTGTTCAGGTGGGTCGCGATGTTGACCTTCGTCATGCCGGTCCGCACCGCGTCGCGCAGCGACTCGTCCGGGACGCCGGACGAGCCGTGCATGACGATCGGCACCGGCAGCGCGGCGCGGATGCGCGCGATGAGGTCGAGATCGATCAGCGCGTCCCGGGAAACCATCGCGTGACTGGTACCCACCGCGACCGCCAGCGAGTCAACGCCCGTCGCGGCGACGAACGCGGCGGCCTCGCCGGCGTCGGTCCGCGCGCCGGGCGCGTGGGCACCGCCCTTGCCGCCGACGATGCCAAGTTCGGCCTCAACGAAGGCGCCGAGGCGGTGCGCCTGCGCGGTGAGCGCGGCGGTCGAGCGGACGTTGTCCGTGTACGGGAGCGTGGACGCATCGAACATGACCGAGCTGTACCCAAGGTCGATCGCGCGCAGGCACAGATCCTCGCTGGTGGCGTGATCTAGGTGTACGGCGACCGGTACGGTGGCGCTCTCCGCCAGCGCCAGGCAGGCCAGGCTGATCGGGGCCAGCCGGCCGTGATAGGCGACGGTGTTCTCGCTGACTTGCAGGATCACCGGCAGGCGCGCCGCCTCGGCCCCGATGACTATGGCTTCGGCGTGCTCCAGGCAGATGACGTTGAAGGCCCCGACGCCAGTGCCGGCGGCGTACACAGCGGACATCAGGTCGGCGGCGCGGGCGGTCGGCATGGCAATCGCTTCCTGGCTGGACGGATCGGGACGGTGGGGGAGGCGTCACGGGCCGCCGGTGCCGGGCAGGACCGCCTCGGCCGCGGCGACCAACGCCTGCGGCAGCAGTGCGAGCGCGTCCGCCGGGCCGTCGATGTCGGGCTCGATCCGCGCGCAGCTGGCGGCCGCTGCGCTGACCCCGATGCGCAGGGCGGCGACGACGTCGGCCCCGGCGGCGCGCGCTGCGACGAAGCCGGCGAGCAGGATGTCGCCGGAGCCGGTCGGGTTCTTGGCGTTGACCCGGGGCGAGTGCACCCGCAGTGCCTTCTCGGCGTCGGCGTACAGCAAGCCGTGCTGGCCTAGCGTCACCACGACGGTCTCGATGCCGGCATCGACCAGCGTACGCATCTCGGCCAGGACCGCGTCGGGCCGATCGGAGCGCAGGTCCCGGCCGGTGAGCTGGGCGAACTCCGTCAGGTTGGGTTTGATCATCCACGGCCGGGCCTCGACCGCGGCCGCCAATGCCGGTCCGCTGGTGTCCACAATGACGCGGGCGCCGGCCGCCTGGCCCCGCCGGACCATCTCGGCGTGGAAGCCGACCGGTAAGCCCCGGGCCAGGCTGCCGCTGAGTACGGCGATATCGCCGGCCCGGCAATCCGCCGACAGGTCGTCGAGCAGGGCGGCCGCCTCGGGCGCGGTGACGATCGGGCCGGGCTCGTTGATTACCGTGGACACCCCGATGGCCGGCTCGACGAGTACGAGACTGATGCGAGTGTCCCCGGTGATGGTGGTGTGGCGGTCGTTGAGACCGTGCGCGGCGCACGCACCTCGGATGAACGTACCGGTCCAGCCGCCGAGGAAGCCGTACACAGAGACGTCGAGGCCGAGCCGGCGGATGGCGCGGGCGAGGTTGAGGCTCTTGCCGCCCGCGCGGGTGAGCACCTCGACCGACCGGTTCACCGCGTCGACGTGAAGGCGGTCGAGGATCTCGATGCGGTCCACCGCCGGGTTCGGCCCCACCACGCGAATGGCCGCCGGTGCGAACGAGCCACCGCCGTCCGGGACGGTGCGGGGTTCTGGCCAGGCGGCCGCGCGGATCAGGGATGCGAGCTCGTCCGACACCGGCCACACGATACGCAGCGATCCGGCCGCGGTCACGCGCTGCCGAACGGCGCGGTCACGCTCAACACGGCGCGGCTCACACCATCTGCGTCTCCACGCCGGCGGCGGAGAACTGCTCGACGATCCGGGGATCGCCGCCGGTGTCGGTGACCAGCACATGCACGGCATCGATCTCGCAGATCGTGCAGAAGGCCCGCTGGCCAAGCTTGGTGCTGTCCGCGACGGCGACGATGCGGTTCGACCGCTCGACCATCGCTCGGTTGACGACCGCCTCCTCCTCGTGCACGGTCGCCGCGCCACCGACCGGGTCGATCGCGTCCACTCCGAGGAACATCAGATCGATGGTCAGCGTCCTGAGTACCGGCACGCTGAGCGATCCGACCAGCTCATACGACTGCGGCCGAGACACGCCGCCCAGCACAACGAGCTTGATGTGCGGCCACACCGCGAGCTCGTTCGCGATGTTCAGCGCGTTCGTCACGACGGTCAGTGACGTGGTCGTGTCGGGCGCCTCGGTCAGGTCGCTCCGGCCGGCGATGGTTCTGGCCACCTCGCTGTTTGTGGTTCCGCCGTTGAGCGCGATGACCATCCCGGGGGTGACCATCCGGGCCGCGGCGGCGGCGATCCGGCGCTTCTCGGTGGGCCGGCGAACGTGCTTGTAGCGCAGCGGCAGATCGTAGGTGAGTGCCTGCGCCACGGCGCCGCCCCGGGTTCGCGCGATGAGCTGGTGCGAGGCCAACTCGTCCAGATCACGCCGGACGGTCGCGGGGGACAGCGCGAACGCGTCCACGATCTGCTCCACCGAGACGCGCCCCTGGCGCGCCACCATGTCCAGGACCGCGTTCAGCCGCTCGTACCGAAGCACCGAGAATCTCCTTGTCCGACCACGTCATCGCTCTCCGGAATCGTCCGGGCGCGCGGCCGTGTGTGTCTATCCACTCCTTGCACGGTGATGGCTGGCTTTCCGTCACCCGACATTTCGCTATAAGTCATCGCAAGACTGGCCGGGCGACTCGGCGAGCGTGAGCTTACCTTCGAAAGTCAGTTCGCCTTCAATGACCACGGCTCGCCGTCGCCCCCGGTTCGTCCACTCTGGTCGACGCGGTTTTGCCAGCGGATCACGACCACGAATCCGGCCCCGTTCCATAGATTGGTAACACTTCCGCGTCGGGCCGGTGCCGGTCCTTCCACCGAGGCTCACCTTTGGTCTAATGTGGGCCGTCGGCGATCGAACGTGACTGAATACGGCGACATCGAAGCAGTTTCAATCATCAGATGATCGGTGCGCCGTGTCGTCGCGACAGGTCACCCCGGCCGCGACGGCGTCGCCGGACGGCCAACATCATGCGGATTCGGGAGGATGCATGAAACCACGGTACGCGGCCGTTGCGGCGCTGTGCGTAGCGACGGCGCTGGCATTGACGGCGTGTGGCAGCAGCGGCAACGGTTCTTCTTCGGCGTCCGGCAGCACGACGCTCAAGCTCGTGGCGGCCGACTACGGCACCGGCCCGTCCAACACCAGCCAGACCTACTGGCAGGGAATCGCGGACGCCTTCCACAAGGCCAACCCGTCGATCACCGTCCACGTGCAGACCATCAACTGGAACGACTTCGACAACCAGGTCCAGACGATGGTGCAGAACAAGCAATACCCGGACATCACCGAGGGCGACTACTTCGCGAACTACGCGCAGGAGGGCCTGCTCTACCCGGTCAGCGACGTGTTCAGCGACCCGTCGAACCTCTTGGGTGTCTTCAAGACATTGGGCAGCTACAACAACGTCCAGTACGGCATGCCATTCACCACGAGTTCGCGGACGCTGTTCTACAACAAGAAGTTGTTCGCCGCGGCCGGCATCGCGTCGGCGCCGCAGACCTGGTCCGACGTCCAGGCCGACGCGGCGGCCGTCAAGGCGAAGGGCGACATCGGATTTGGGCTGCCGCTCGGCTCGGAAGAGGCACAGGCCGAGTCCCTGCTGTGGATGCTCGGCAACGGCGGCAACTACACCGACAGCAGCGGAAAATGGACGATCAACAGCGCGCAGAACATCGAGACGTTCCAGTTCCTCAAGCAGCTGGTCGCCTCCGGGGCCACCGAGCCGAACCCGGGCACGAAGAACCGCACCGACCTGTGGAAGCAGTTCGCCCAGGGCCAGATCGGCATGATCAATGGCTCGCCCGCGCTGATCCCGATCATCCAGGCGGGCAAGGTTCTTACCGACTCAGACTGGGCGTCGGTGCCGATCCCGGGCAAGGCCGGTCCGTTGACCACCACGCTTGGCGTCTGCGACTTCACGGCCGCGTTCAAGAGCGGTGACTCGAGCAAGAAGGCCGCGATCAAGAAGTTCCTCGACTTCGCCTACCAGGACACGTACCAGCTTCAGTTCGACAAGGAGTACGACCTGCTGCCCGCCACCAACTCGGCGAGCCAGACGCTCTCCGCTGACCCGATCTTCGGCCCGTTCCTGAAGGCGCTGCCGCAGGCGGTGCAGTACCCGGCCAGCGCGGCGTGGGCGGCGACGAAGACGCAGATCCAGCAGACCATCGGAACTGCCATCACGGGTGACCCGAGCAAGGTGCTCGGCACGATCCAGCAGACGGCGACGAAGGGCAGCTGAGCGGTCCGAACACCACGTCCCCGGCCTCAGCGGTTGCCTCCGCCGAGGCCGGGGACGACGATGTCCTGACTTTAACGGGTGATGGGAGGGAGACAGATGACCCAGCATCTCGTGCCGACGCTCCTGCCGCGCCGGAAAGCCCGTAGACGTGTGCGGCACGCACTGGCGCCGCTGCTCTGGGTCGGGCCGGCGTTGGCGCTGATCGCCGTGATCGTGCTGTGGCCGGTCGTGGTGCTTTTCCAGACCTCGTTTCAGCACATCAGCCCGGACGGCTTCGTACTCGGCTCGGCCGGCGGCAGGAACTTCTCGAACCTGTTCGACGAGCCGGACCTCAACGGGGTGCTCATCCGCACCGTGATCTGGGTCGCCGCCGTGGTCGTCATAAGCATGCTCATCTCGATGGTGCTGGCGCAGATGTTCAACGCGCGGTGGCCGGGCCGCCGGGTGGCCCGGTGGGCGCTGATCGCCCCCTGGGCCGCGTCGGTCACGATGACGGCGCTCATCTTCCGTTGGGCCCTGGATCCGAACAACGGAGTCATCAACGTCTTCCTGCACCAGATCGGCATCATCAAGTCGTTCAACTCGAACGAGGCCGACTGGCTCGGCCGGCCCTGGTCGGCCTTGGCCTGGATGATCGTGGTCGCGGTATTCGTGTCGGTTCCGTTCACGACGTACGCGCTGCTGGCCGGCCTACAGTCGATCCCGGGCGACATCTACGAGGCGGCCCGCGTCGACGGTGCCACCCCCTGGCAGACGTACCGGCGGATCACGCTGCCGCTGCTGCGGCCGGCGTTCCTGGTCGCCGCGCTCATCAACATCATCAACGTGTTCAACTCGTTCCCCATCATCTGGGAGATGACGCGCGGCGGACCCGGACACGAGACGAGCACCACAACCACCTTCCTCTTTCAGCTCAAGCAGAGCTTCATCGGAGAGTCGGCCGCCATGTCAGTGATTAACTTCGCGCTGATCATCGTGCTGGTGCTGCTTTTCCTGCGCGTATCGCGGTGGCGGGAGCAGGTGAGCTGACGTGACCGTCGTTGCCGATCCACCCGTAGAGGCTCCTGTGGTGGTCAAGCGCGTCCGCGCGGAACGCACGCTGAGCCCGAAGCGGCTGGGGCTCGCCGTCGCCGGGTACCTGGTGGCGCTGATCTTCCTCTTGCCGTACGTGGAGATGGTCATCTCCGCGCTGCGCCCGGCGAACGAGCTGCTCGGCCGCAACTACCTGCCGAAACATTTCGACTGGTCGAACTTCACATCGCTGTGGTCGACCGGCTTCGGCGCGAACCTCGGCGCCAGTCTGCAGATCGCGGGCGGCTCGACCGTGCTGGTGCTGCTGGTCGCGCTGCCGGCCGGCTACTACACCGCCCGGCGCCGATTCCGCGGCCGGGCGCTGTTCCTCCTGCTGGTGCTGGCCACTCAGATGTTCCAGCCCGCCGCGATGCTGGTGGGCATCCAGCGCGAGTTCACCAGCTTCGCGCTGCCAAGCCCGATCCTGTCGCTCATCCTGGTCAACGCCGGCTTCAACATGGCGTTCGCGGTATGGATTCTCAACGCGTACTTCTCGTCCATCCCGCACGAGTTGGAACAGGCAGCAATGGTTGACGGGACGACCCGGCTCGGCGCGGTCGTGCGGATCACGCTGCCGCTGGCCATGCCCGGCGTCATCACCGCGGTCATCTTCACCTTCATCAGCGCCTGGAACGAGCTGCTGGTCGCGCTGACGCTCACCGGCGGCGGGCCGAACTCGGATGTGCCGCTCACCGTGGCCATCAACAACTACATCGGGCAGTACTCCATCGACTGGGGACACCTGTTCGCCGCGTCGGTGATCTCCACCATCCCGGTCATCATCCTGTTCGCGTTCATCGAGGGCAAGGTCGTCGGCGGCCTGACCGCAGGATCTATCAAGTAGGGAGCCATCGCGCAATGTCCTTCGTGACGACCGAGATCGCCAGCCAGCCCGATATGTGGACGCGCGCCGCCGCAATGGCGACGGACGCCTCCGTGCGGGCGGCGCTACCGGCCGACGGCGAGCGCGTCGCGATCGTCGGCTGTGGCACCTCGTACAACGTCGCGCAGGCCTGCGCAGCGCTGCGCGAGCGGTCCGGCCACGGGGAGACCGACGCGTTCGCGGCGTCCGAGTTCCCGCACGGCCGCAAATACGACCGCGTCGTCGCCGTATGCCGGTCCGGCACCACAACGGAGATGATCGAGCTCGTCGGGGCCGTGACCGCGAACACCCGCACGACGGTGCTGAGCACCGCGGCCGACCTGCCGGTGCCGCGGCTCGCCCAGGACGTCATCACGCTCGACTTCGCCGACGAGCAATCGGTGGTACAGACGCGGTTCGCGACGACCGTGTTGGCGCTGTGGCGCGCGTATCTTGGCGAGGACCTGACCCAGGCCATCGCCGATGTTGCCGTCGAACTGGCCACGCCGGCACCGTCGGCATTCGCCGAGCAGTACACGTTCCTCGGCACCGGCTGGACCATCGGCCTCGCCCACGAGGCGGCGTTGAAGCTTCGCGAGGCAGCCCAACTGTGGACGGAGTCGTACGCCGCGATGGAGTACAGGCACGGCCCGATAAGCATCGCTGACCAGCGCTCATCCGTGTGGGTCTTCGGCCCAGCGCCCGAAGGGCTCGCCGAGCAGATCATCGCCACCGGTGCGAAGCTGGAGACGACGCCGGCAGACCCGCTGGCGCTGCTGGTACGGGCGCAACGGACCGCGGCCGCTATCGCGGAGGCGAAGGGGCTCGACCCCGACGCCCCGCGCGCCCTGACCCGGGCCGTGATCCTCGACGAAGTCTGAGACGGCCAACCGCGGCCGCTGGGGAGTAACGGCAGGACCTCCCGCGAGCCGCAGAGGGCTCATACGCTCGAGTTATGGAAACAGTCACTCTGAACAACGGCGTCGTGATGCCCGCTGTCGGTCTCGGCGTCTTCCAGACCCCGCCCGACGAGACCCGGGCTGCTGTCGAAGCCGCGCTCGCGGCCGGCTACCGGCACATCGACACGGCAGCGGCCTATGGCAACGAGCGGCAGGTGGGCGAGGCTGTCGGCCACTTCGCGGTAGCGCGGTCCGACGTCTTCCTGGAGACCAAGATCTGGATCAGCGACTACGGGTACGACGCGACGCTGCACGGCTTCGACAAGAGCGCCCGCAAGCTCGACGTCGACCAGATCGACCTGCTCATCCTCCATCAAGCCCTTCCGTCCGCCTTCGATAGGACCCTTGAGGCGTACCGGGCACTGGAGACGCTGCTGGGCGACGGCAAGGTTCGCGCGATCGGCGTCAGCAACTTCATGGTTGACCACCTCACCGCGTTGCTCGATCGGGCGACCGTGGTGCCCGCGGTAAACCAGATCGAACTTCACCCGTACTTCGCGCAACATGAAGTGCAGGCGTTCGACGCCGAACACGGCATCCTGACGCAGGCATGGTCGCCGATCGGGGGGATCACCTTCTACCGAGATGGCGTCCATGGCAGCACGCTGGAGGATCCCGAGATCAACAAGATCGCGCAGGCGTACGACAAGACAGCCGCGCAGGTGATGCTGCGCTGGCACCTCCAGCAGGGTCGCTCCGCGATTCCCAAGTCGACCCGACCGCAGCGCATCGCGGAGAACTTCGACGTCTTCGACTTCGAACTGACCGCCGAGGAAATGGCCGCGATCGACAGCCTTGATACTGGTCAGCGCGGTGGACCCGAGCCTTCGGCGATCACGCTGGAGAGCTACGGGAGGCCAATCCCGGAAGCATGAGTTGTTGGGGGTATTGCCAGCGCCACCCGGCCGGCCGGGTGGCGCTGGTTCTACCTGTCTAGGCGTGGGCTGACTGGCTTGCTAGGAGATCGTGAACGATGCGGATAGATCGACGTCGTACGGCGTTGTGTCGTTCTTGTTGAGCTGCACGATGTAGTTGCCCGGCTCGACGGTGGGGGGAGCCGCTGTGTTGATGTCTCCCTGGCTCTCGGCCAACGCGGATGCGGGGAAGGAGACGTGGACGACCTTCGATTCGCCCGGGTCGAGTGTCACTCGCGTGAAGGCGACCAGGCGCTGCGGTGGGACGACGACTGCGCTGACCGGCTGCGCTACGTAGACCGGCACGATGTCGGTGCCCGATCGGGAGCCGGTGTTCGAGACGGTGAACGTCGCGGTGGCGTTGCCGTGGCGCGGCACGGTCGGTGTCACCGACAGGTTGGTGGTCTGGAAGGTCGTGTACGACAGGCCGTAGCCGAACGGGTATAGCGGGTTGTAGGCGTGTCCTTGACCGGAGCCGGTGCCCGGAAGTTGGTCGAAGAACTTGGGTTGGTCACCGAGCGGCGACGGCGCTGCACCGTCGAAGTCACCGCCCACGGTCGCCGCGTCCGACGGCCAACTTACCGACAGCTTGCCGCTGGGATCGGTCTTACCGAAGACCACATCGGCGACGGCCTGGCCGGCTTCGGTGCTCCCTTGATAGGCCATGAGCACCGCGTTCGCGGTCTTCGCGGTGCCGAGCCCGACCGGGCGACCGGCGATGACGACCACGATCACGGGCTTGCCGGTGGCTTTGAGTGCGGAGATCAAGGCTTGCTGGTCACTGGGCAACGCTGGTGCGGGGTTGTCGCCCAGCCCCTCGGCGTACGCCTTCTCACCGACCGCCACGACGTAGGCGTCAGCGGTGCCGGCGGCGGCCACCGCGCTTGCTTGATCGGGCGCGTACACGGCTGCAGGATCGTCGGCTTGGATGCCTTTGAGCACGGTGGTGCCGGGAGGGATTTGATCGCTCGGACCCATGCAGCACACGTGCCCGGCGCCGAAGACTCCCTGCCAGCTGACACTCCAGCCGCCGAGTTGGTTGGTCATCGAGTCGGCACTCGGACCGGTGACAACGACTTTGCTCGTCGGTGACAGCGGAAGTGCGTTGCCGCTGTTACGCAACAGTGTGATGGATTCCTGCGCCGCCTTGAGTGTCTCGTCCCGGCCGGCGGTTACCGCGGCGTCAGCGGCGTTCGCATCGACGCATGGCTTGCTCGGATCGCTGACGCACGGTTGGTCGAACAGACCGAGCTGGAACTTCATGGTCAGGATCCGGCGGACCGCCTCGTCGATGCGGGCACGGGAGATCTTGCCCGTCCTGACATCCTGAAGGATCGCATTCTGCCATTGATCGGGACCGAAGACCTCCATGCTCATGTCGACGCCAGCGTTGACCGCGTCGGCGATCGCGCCGGGCAGGTCAGCGGCGGTGTGGTAGGCGCTTTGCAGCGCCGGTACATCCTGGTAGTCGCTGATGACGACGCCCTTGAACCCCATCTGCTTGCGCAGGATGTCGGTCAGAAGGTAATGCGAGGCGGTCGCGGGAACTGCGTTGATCGACCCGGAGTCGACCATCACCGCGCCGGCACCCGCGTCAATCCCGCCGGCATACGACGGCAGGATCATGCTTTGCAGGTAGCTCAGCGGCAGCAGCGCTTCATTGCGATCATGGCCGTTGACCGATTGCGAGTATCCCGCGAAGTGCTTGATGGTTGCGGACACATTGAGCGCACCGCCTTGTCCGGCGGTCTGCAGACCGGTGACGTTCGCCGCGCCCATGGCTGCCGACAGGGCAGGCTCCTCGGCCCAGGTTTCGTAGGTGCGACCCCACCGGTTGTCCCGCGAGAGATCTTGAACCGGTGCGAAGTCCCAGACCCATCCCGTCGCGCGCAACGCGTTGGCGGTCACCGCGCCACCCGCTTGCGCGGCGGCGGGATCCCACGTCGCGCCCATTCCGATCGACTGCGGGAACAGCGGCGCCTGCCACGGGTGACCGAAACCGTGCACGGCGTCGACGCCGAAGACCAGCGGGATATGCAACCGCGAGTTCTTGATCGCGAATTGCTGGATGATGTTGTACTCGTTGGCCCAGTCGAAGCCGGTGTTACCGACACCGCCTTTGCCGGTCGTGTCGATCGGATTGTTGGTGCCACCGGCGAGCACAGAACCGACGTGTTGGTCGATCAGGATCTTCTGCATGCAGGCGGCGTTGGGCAGGTTGAATCCATTGTCGCCGCAGCTCGCGCTGTTCGGGTCGGTCAGCGTCGTGACCAGTTGCTGGTCCATCTGACCGACCTTCTCGTCAAGCGTCATCGCCTTCAGTAGGACCTCGACCCGAGCCGACACCGGCATGCCGGCAGCGAGCCACGGAGCCTCGGGCGAACTTGCGGCTGCACTGCTATCGCGCACAAGGCCAGGCAGCCCGATCCCGACCGTCGTCACGACGGCGGTGAACGCGATGAGCATGTTTCGGCGAGTGAGACGACTGACATTGACTGAACTGAACATCACGTGACCTCCTCGGTCAGTGCGCACGAGGACAGCCAACACACAAAGACCGCTCCGACCGACGCGCGATGACCCGAGCAGGCGCGTGGCCGATACGGGCGCGGTCATCAATCGACCGCGAGCCCGAGGTCACGTGTCAGTTTCGGAGCCGCAGATTCGTCGAAGTCCTCGCGAGATCGATCTTCATGACTATCACAAGGGACTGCCACCCGCCAGATGGGACGGTTCGACGGCAGACCGGAGGTGGCGACTCAGAACCCGGAAATCCCTGGTTAACACCCACGCCGTCGGATCATGGCGAACCAGGAAGTAATCGCCTAGAGTGACACGACTGGCGATCCAACGGCCGTTCGGCCTGCCAAAACCAGAACCCGCGAGCCGTTGGTACGAGCGCAGCGGAGCTCGCGGAAGCTCCGCGCATCCTCGGCGCGGCTGGCGGTCTGCTAGAGCGGCGGGACACCGCGTTGCCGACGCTGCGACTGGCCGCAGTCAACTGACCTGCTTGGCGATGGCAACATCGCAGCCGGCACGCGATGACGAACACAATTGCTTCGCCATCGTCGCCCGGTCGCGCCATCTGCGATGGTGGAGTCGGTCGTGCCACCGGAGCAGGCGACACCGGATGACTTGTGCTCGCGCGGGCAGGCTGACGAGGCTGCCCGGCGGGTGTCGCTGTTTCCCCGTGAGATGTGATCGCCTGCTTACTGCGCGAGTCGCCGCCAGCCGCCGGCTCGGTTGTTGGCGATGACGCCACGGAATAGGGCAAGGATCGCAGCTGAATTGATGTGATCGTCGCGGTAGATCTGGATCGCTCTGGCGGTGGCGTTGCCGTGTCCTTGGTTGATTACGCCGTCGGGGTCGGCAACGGTCGGATCGTAGATGAAGACGTTCACGTGATCCTTCGTACCGAGCAGGGCGCAGATGTTGCCGTCGAGCACGAAGTACGGCTGGACCGAGCGCTTGATCGTCTCTTCGACGGCCGGGTCTGCCTCGTGCACGAGGTCGCGAACTTCTTGACAGATCGCTTGCTGCCACTGAGGCAGGCCGGCGATGTAGTCGTCAACGCGAGGGTTCCGTTGCGCATCCACGTTCTGACTCTAGATCGAGTCGGCGTGTCGCGGGTCGGAGGAGTCATCTGTGTGTGCTTCTTGGCGAGCACGTCGGCAACGCGTATCGGCGGATTCGCCGGCGGCAGCCCGAGTTGGCCGCGGTAGGACCGTTCGACTCGGCCCCTGACGGTCGAGATCTGCCGTTTCCGACAACGTCTTGCAAGACTTGTGTCGGGATCGGCTCGGGTCGTTCGTCATCTGGGTGAAAATACCGGGGCACGGACCACGATCAAGGAGTGCCGATGAAGTACGCGATGTTCATCGTTGTCGATCCGGAGGTGACCGAGGCCGACGAGGCCGCGGCGCCGTCGATCGACGGCTGGTTCGACTACATGATCGGCAAGGGCGCCTACCTGCAGGGCATCCGGTTGCAGCCGAGTTCGGACGCGACCACTGTGCGGGTCCGTGACGGGAAGGTGCTGATTACCGACGGCCCGTTCACCGAGTCCAAGGAGTGGATCGCTGGTGTCGCGATCATCGAGGCGCAGGACCTCGACGAGGCGATCGAGCAGGCCCTCAAGCACAACATGGCCTATGAGGGTCGTCTCGAGATCCGGCCGATCCATTCCATGGGTGGCCCGGGGCCCACTGAGTGAGCGCGCCCGGTGCGGCGGCAGCCGCGGAAGCCGTCGAGGCGGCCGTCCGCCGCGGGCGACTGGCGGTCGTGGCCACGCTCGTACGAGTAACCGGGGACTTCGACCTGGCGGAGGACTGTTGGCAGGACGCGCTGGAACGTGCCGTGGCCCGCTGGCCTATCGACGGGATCCCCGACAACGCCGAGGGGTGGCTGTGCGTGGCCGCCCGCCACCGAGCACTCGACGTCCTCAAGCGCCGCCGCATCGAGCGCGACAAGCTCGCTCAACTTCATGCCATGACCCCACAGAACCCTCCCATGCCAGAGACGGGCGAGTCGGCCTACGACGATGACCGCCTCAAATTGCTGTTCGCGTGCTGCCACCCCGCTCTACCGCTGGCCGGCCGGGTCGCCCTGACACTCAAGACCGTCACCGGACGGTCCACCCGCGAGGTGGCTCGGGCATTCCTCGTGTCCGAGGCGACGATGAGCCAACGACTGCTGCGAACCAAATCCAAGATCGCTCACGCGGGGATCGCACTGCGGGTCCCTCCGTCCGACCGGCTGGCCGAACGAGTCGACGACGTACTCGCTGTGATCTACCTACTGTTCAACGAGGGATACCTCGCCACCGAAGGTGAGCCGCTACGCGACGGCCTCACCCGCGAGGCCATCGAGATCGGCACACTGCTCGTCGACCTGCTGCCCGACCACGACGAGGCCAGGGCACTGCTCGCGCTGATGCTGTTGCAGGACTCCCGGCGACACGCCCGGATCAGCTCGCTCGGCGAAGTCGTACCGATAAACGAACAAGACCGCGGCCTCTGGGACCGCGACCAAATCGCTGCCGGGCTACGCACCCTCACCAGCACCTCACCGGACACCACCCCTGGGCCGTACCAGCTCCACGCGGCGATCGCCGCGCTGCACGCCACCGCGACCCGCCCCGAACACACCGACTGGACCCGCATTGTCGCGGCCTACGACGCCTTGCTCGCAATCCAGGACAGCCCCGTCATCGCCCTCAACCGGCTCATCGCGCTCAGCTACCGCGACGGCCCCGAGGCCGCGCTCGCCCAATTACCCACGCTCAACGACGTGCTCGCCGAGTACCCCATATTGGCCGCCGCCCGCGCCGACTTCCTACGGCGCGCCCGCCGCCCCGAGCAAGCCATCGCCGCATACCAACTCGCGATCCAGCAGGCCAACACCGAGGCTGAACGCCGCTACCTCCGGCGCCGGCTGGTTGAGGTTTCGGAACGGATCTGACCACGGCACACCACCGGACGCTTCGTCGTTAACCGGCCGGGCACCCCCACGTACGGCACTGCCACGCTCCGCCGGGAACGCTCGCATCCGAGCCATCTACCGTTGGGTGACGATGTGCGCGTGCCGTGTTATGCAGTCGGACCTTTCAGCCCAAACCACGGTGGGCGGCCCACAGCGCGCCGGCCCGGCTGGCAGCTGCGTCAACCAAAGCCACCAGCTCGGGCCGGGTTCGGCACCGGGAACGAGACGTATGTGCCGCGACCACCGTCGATCGGTCGGCCGTAGGCCTTCGCCGCAAGGCGTCCGTCCGGCAGGAGTCGGATGTTGATTGTGGTCAGCGTAAACTCCGCACCGCGTCGAACGTCGGTCCATCGGAGCCCCTCCGGGATGGTGACGTTGATCGCCAAGGCGGTCACATCAATGGCGATATCGCTGCCCATGGACGCACGTTCTCACGCGAGCTCACGACTACGGTCTCGACAAGCGGTTGCAACCACAAGCGGAAGGAGCCACCCGTGCTGAGGCAGGTCGCGGAGGGTGTGCTGATCCACGAGAGCGAGTTTTGCCAGAGTAACGCCGTTGTCGTGCACGGCCGGGCTGGCGTGTTGCTCATCGACCCCGGGGTGCGCGGCGACGAAATGGCCTGCCTCGCGAACGACCTGTCCGATTCGGGCCAGACCGTTGTGGCAGGCTTCTCGACGCACCCTCATTGGGATCACCTGCTCTGGCACGCCGGGCTCGGGGCGGCGCCTCGTTACGGCACGGCGCGCTGCGCGGCTACTGTCCGAGATCGGCTGTCGGACGCGGGTGCGAAGGCCCGCGTCGCCGCGCTGATACCGCCGGACATCGCGGAGCAGGTACCGTTGGACCTGCTGGGCCTCATTACCGGCCTGCCCGCCGAGATGGCACAGATTCCTTGGGATGGCCCTCATGTCCGGGTTGTCGAGCATCAAGCGCATGCCCCGGGCCATGCGGCGCTGTTGATTGAGGAACGCGGGGTTCTCGTCGCCGGCGACATGCTTTCTGATGTCTTGATTCCGATGCTCGACTTGAACGACACCGCTGACCCGATCGAGGACTACCTCGCCGGGCTGCGGTTGCTTGAGGGCGTGGCGGGCGACGTCGATGTCTTCGTCCCGGGCCACGGGTCCGTCGGCGGAGCTGATCAGGTACGCGCACGGATCGACCAGGATCGGGCGTACGTGCAGGCCTTGCGGGACGGCCATGATCCCAGCGACCCGCGGGTGGGCCCATCGGCCGCGCCCGGCTGGGACTGGGTGGGCGGCGTGCACGTGCGGCAACTCGAACGCCTCGCCCGAAGAAGCGAGAGCGACGGGACGCCCGGCTAGCGATCGGCCTGCGGGACTGGCCTGCACGTCCGTCCGGCCAACTTCTTGACTCAAGACATCGGGCCGTGTGGCGCTGACTACGGCCGCGACGTGTTCAGGCGTCCGCAGCGCCGACAGTTACGTCAACGCCGCGCTCAGAGCTCGCCCGCGACGATCTTGCCGAGCGCAAGCCCAGCGTCGACGGGGTCGCCCGTCTTCCAATCCTCAAATTCCGAGTCCCTGACGCTGACAAGCACGACGACGCCGCCCTTGGTGAACATCACCGGGATGATGGGACCGCCGGGACAGTAGACCGACTCGTCGCCGATCCCAGCCGACTTGCAGCCCGTGGTCAGGAAGGTCGCCTTGGCGGCGTCGTATATCCGCGGGTCCGTCATGATGTCCACGGTGGCCGGAGCTTCCTCGTCGCCCGGTACTGTGAACTGGCACATGCTGTCGTTCGGGAAGCTGGCCTTCCCCGGGCCGACCTGAAGTGTTCCGGTGTATTTGAGGGCTTTCTTGACCTGGTCGACCGTCAGGTACTGGCAAGCGTTCTTGCCAGAGGCGGCCGGAGGAGTGGTGCCGGTCGACGGGGTGGCGGACGAGCCGCCACCGACCGTTGCGGCCGCGGAGCTCGCTGCGTTGCCCGCCGTCAGATCGGGCGAGCGTGACGCGCAGCCCACGAGGAGCAGCGCGGTGCAGAAGGCAGCGGAGCAGAAGGTGGTGTACTGGACAACGGTACGCACGGCACCTTTGCTCATTAAGGATGACATGCCCGCAGACTGGCCGACCGCGATCACTGTCCAGTCATAGTCGCGTCATCGGCGGGCGCACGGTGGCTCCGGAGGTTCGGCACGCTTCGCCCGCCATGGCGCGGGCGATCACTGGCTCGTACGGGAGACCGACGTCAAAGGCACAGGTGACGTCAGACGGCTACGCCGACGAGGATACGAGTATGGGCGACGAATATACGGTCGGTGACGAGGACGGTCTTCGGCCCGGCCTGAGCATGGTTCGAGACGCGGTTGCCCGCGAGTTGTATGCGCAACTTCCGCTGCGGGATCAGGCGATTGCGCAAGAAGACATTCTCGGAGTGGCGTACGCGATCGCGGTGCAGCTTGACCGAATGCGATTGCTGAACGATTCGACGCCAATCGTTCCGCGGCCAGGAAATCGCGCGTGGTAGGGCGCAGCCAGTACCAGACTCGCGCGGCGCTGAGGGTGTTCACGGTTTCGCAGCCGCGGTGAACACCCGCGCTCGTGTGGCCGGCGGAGGATTTACGTGGGTGGGTTCTGGCCTTCCGGGCTGATCCAGGGTGGCGGTCCTTCGAAGGCGAGGGTGTGGACTTCGAACAGCACGGCGGCCTCGACGCCGAGAGCCTGCCCGCTCATGCCTGCGGCCCAGGTGAGAAACAGGGCCGGGTCGAACGCGGCCGCGCCGAGGCCCTTGGTGTATTCAGCGTGCTCGGCCAGTGAGGCGATACCGCGGCGCAGGGGGTCGCCGGTGATGTCGACGCCGTGGGACGGGTGATCGGAGCCGGCCAGGCATACGTAGCGCACGCCGCCCCACGGCTGCAGGTCCTCGTCGAGGAGTTCGGGGAAGACCCATCGGTTGCCGGCATCGCGGGCCGCGTCGAGGGCAGCGAGGCCGACCGCGCGGTGGTCGGCCTGGTTGGTCATGCCGCCGATCATGCGGACCGCGAAGGCGCCCGACACGATGATCTCGGGCCGATGCCGCCGGATCGCCCGAGTGATGTCCCGGCGCAGTGGCAGGCCGTACTCGACGACACCGTCGCGGTAGTCGAGGAACTCGACGACGTCTACGCCGACCTGCCGCGCGCCCGCGCGCTCCTCGGCCTCGCGCACGACAGCCGCCCGATCGGGCGGCATCCCGTCGATGCCGGCCTCGCCGCGCGTCGCCAGCAAGTACGTGACCTGCTTGCCGGCGGCGGTCCAGTGGGCGACCGCCGATGCCGCGCCATACTCGATATCGTCGGGATGCGCGGCCACCGCGAGGCACCGCTCCCAGTTCTCCGGCAGCGCCGGCAACAGGTCAGTCATGGCGGCAACCGTAGCGGGTCGTAACCGGCCCGTCACGCACATTGAGGGCGGTACCAATGGATCCGACACGGCTGCACCCGCAGGCGCGCGCGGCGCTGGCCGCTCAACGTCGCGTGCCGCTGACCGTGTCAAACCTTTCCGAGGTACGCCGCAGCATGGTCGACGCGACCGCAGCCGAAGTGGGTACCGGGCCGGCGGTCGCGACCGTGGTCGATCTCGATGCCGGTGGCGTACCGGCGCGGTTGTACCGGGACAGCGCCGCGGAACGCGCCCCGGTGATCCTGTTCGCGCACGGCGGCGGCTGGGTGATGGGTAACCTCGACACCCACGACGGGCTCTGCCGTCACCTGGTGGCCGCATCCGGGTGGGCCGTGCTCGCGGTGGACTATCGGCTCGCCCCGGAACACCCCTATCCGGCCGCGATCGAGGATCTGTCCGGTGCGCTCGCCTGGCTGCGCGGTGACGGCTCCGCCCGCTACGAGCTGGATCCGCACCGGATCGTGGTGGCCGGCGACTCGTCCGGCGGACATCTGGCCGCGGTGGTTGCTCGACGCGCCCGCGACGGCGGCGCCGGTCTGGCCGCGCAGGTCCTGATCTGCCCCGTGCTCGACCCCGCGGCGGACTACCCGCCGCTGGACGACTACGGCCTACACCGGGACGAGATGCGGTTCTTCTGGGATGCGTACGCGCCGCCGGGCATTGACCGTACCGACCCGGATCTCAGCCCACTCACCGCGGACCTGGCCGGTCTACCACCGGCGGTGGTCATCACCGCCGAACTCGACGTGCTATGCGACGAGGGCGAACGGTACACCGCGAGCCTGCTGCACGCTGGCGTCCCCGTCGTGGGCGTCCGCTACCAGGGCATGATCCACAACTTTCCCCGCAAGCTTGCCATGTTCGACGCCGCCCACGTCGCCATCGCCCAGATCGGTGTGACCCTGCGGCGAATACGGTAAGTCGGCCGCGGCGGCGTGTGGCGATAACTTCGCAAGTCGCGCGGATACGTCGTGCGGGCATACGTCGACTCTGGACGGTGCCCGTCGCCGGGCTTAGCGGCGCACCAATACATGTTCATCTCCCGTATGGCCGTTCGACATCGGAGCGTCGGCTTTGCGCGCGCTGCGCGGCCATAAGCTCGGCGAGCGCGGCGGTCACGCCGATTTGTCGATGACGGTGGGGGCGGTCGTGACTGCATTGGTTGGCCGGCGGGCGGGCACGTCGGTCGCGCTCGTAGCGCTGGTCGGGGCGTTGTGTGTGGCGGCGCCCCGCGTGGCACGTGCCGACACGCCGAGCGGTGGCGTTGACCTGTCGCAGTACAGCCTGGTCGGGCGATATGACCTGCCCGAGCCGACGCGCACGACGCCGCCGGCCGACAGTCTGTTGGCACAGGAGGCGTCCTCGGTTACCTATGACTGGGACACCGACACGCTGTTCGTCGTCGGCGACGGTGGCACGTCGGTCGTCCAGGTGTCCAAGACCGGGCAGTTGATCGACTCGATGACCCTCGCGCCCGGTGACAGCCCGCAGGGCACGACGTTCTACGACACCGAGGCGATCACGTACATCGGCGGCGGCAAGTTCGTCCTCGGTGAGGAGCGCGATCGCCAGGTCAATCTGTTCACCTACGTACCTGGCGGCGTGCTTACCCGAAGCGATGCGCAGACTGTCAAGCTCGGAACGACGATCGGGAACATCGGCATTGAAGGCATCTCTTACGATCCGCAGACGTCGACGGCGAATTCGCCGGGCTTCGTTGTGGTGAAGGAGACGAGCCCGGAGAGCATCTTCCAGACCAATATCGACTTTGCCGCGGGTACGGCGACCAACGGTTCACCGACAACGGACGAGTCGACGAATCTGTTCGACCCGTCCCTGGCCGGTCTCAATGACTTCTCCGACGTGTTCGCGCTGTCGAACCTGCCTAACGTCACCGGCCCGGACTCGACTCACCTGTTGGTCATCAGCCAGGAGTCGGGCAAGATCGTCAACGTCGACCGCTCCGGGAATGTCGAGAGTTCGCTGACGATCAGTGACCCGACCAGCCCGATTTCGGTGGCCGATGAGACGCACGAAGGCGTCACGATGGACCGGAGCGGCTATCTCTACACCGTCAGTGAGGACGGCGGCGGGGACGCCGCGCATCCACAACTGTGGGTCTACGCGCCGCCGTCGGTTCAACCGACCGTGCCGAGGATGACGATCTCGGAGGTAGCGCCGTGGGGCAGCGGTACTGCAAGCTACGGCGCCGACTGGTTCGAGGTGACCAACACCGGCACGTCGGCGGTGGATCTGACCGGTTGGAAGATGGACGACAGCTCCAACTTGTTCGCAAGTGCGGTGCCGCTGGCGGGGGTGTCGTCGCTGCCGGCCGGGAAGTCCGCCATCTTCTTCGAGGACACCGGCCTGGATGATGCGACGGTGGAGGCGAGCTTCGCGCAGGCGTGGTTCGGGTCCTCCACGTTGCCGGCCGGGTTCTTGATCGGCCAGTACGGCGGCTCGGGTGTCGGGCTGTCCACCGGCGGCGACGCGGTCAATCTCTTTGACGCGAACGGCAACCGGGTCACCGGCATCGCCTTCGGCGCATCGCCGTCGACGGCGCCGTTGGCGACGTTCGACAACCGGGAAGGACTCAGCAGCAGCGGGGCGCTGTCAGCTCCGGTCGTCTCCGGGCTGAGCGCGGTCGGTGTCAACGGCGGGTTCCTGGCCGCCGACGGTGCCGGAATCGGCTCTCCCGGCGGTGTCACCACAACCACGCCCCCGCCTCCACCGCCGACGTCGGTGATCGTGTCGGAGGCGGCGCCGTGGGGCAGCGGGAACAGCTCGTACGCAGTGGACTGGTTTGAGGTGACCAACACCGGTACATCGGCGGTGGATCTCACCGGTTGGAAGATGGACGACAACTCGGATTCGATCGCGACGGCGGTGCCCCTGCTCGGGCTGTCCACGCTGCCGGCAGGAAAGTCGGCGGTGTTCTTCGAGGACACCGGCGGTCTGGACGACGCGACGGTGGAGGCGAGCTTCGCGCAGGCCTGGTTCGGATCCTCCACGCTGCCAGCTGGGTTCCTGATCGGTCACTACGGCGGCTCGGGCGTCGGGCTGTCCACTGGCGGCGACGCCGTGAACCTGTTCGACGCCGCCGGCAGCCAAGTCACGGGCATCGCCTTCGGGGCATCGCCGTCGGCGGCACCGTTCGCCACGTTCGACAACACTGCCGGCCTCGGCTCGACCACGCTGCCGCTACCGACCGTCTCCACTTTCAGTGCGGTCGGCGTCAACGGGGCGTTCCTGGCCGCCGACGGCGCCGAGATCGGCTCTCCCGGCGCCAGCACCGCGACACCGCCACCGCCTCCGCCGACGCCGTCGGTGACCGTCACGGAGGCGGCGCCGTGGGGGAGCGGGAACAGTTCTTATGCGGTGGACTGGTTCGAGGCGACCAACTCCGGCTCGACGGCGGTGGATCTGACCGGTTGGAAGATGGACGACAACTCCAACCTGTTCGCGAACGCCGTCCCGCTGCTCGGGGTTTCTACGCTGCCGGCGGGGAAGTCGGCGGTGTTCTTCGAGGACACCGGTGGTTTGGATGATGCGACGGTGGAGGCGAGCTTCGCGCAGGCGTGGTTCGGGTCCTCGACGCTGCCGGATGGGTTTCTGATCGGCCACTACGGCGGCTCGGGCGTCGGTCTCTCCACCGGCGGCGACGCCGTGAACCTCTTCGACGCGAACGGCAACCGGGTCACCGGCATCGCCTTCGGCGCGTCGCCGTCGGCGGCACCGTTCGCCACGTTCGACAACACGGCCGGCCTCGGCTCGACCACGCTGCCGTTGCCGACGGTCTCCACACTGAGCGCGGTCGGCGTCAATGGCGGGTTCCTGGCCGCCGACGGCGACGAGATCGGTTCTCCTGACGGCGCTGCGCCGCCTCCGCCGCCAGACACGACCCCGCCGGCCATCGTCGCGAGGGCGACTCCCGCCGCGAACGCCAACGGCTGGAACAACACCAGCGTGACGGTCTCCTACGCCTGCACGGATGCCGGTTCGGGCGTCGACCCGGCGGCCAGCTCGCTCGCTGACGACGTGCTGACTGCCAGTGGCACCGCCACCGGTACGTGCGTCGATCGCGCGGGCAACTCCGCGGACGCGAGCTACACGGCCCAGATCGACACCGTCAAGCCAACCGTCACGTACGCCGGCAACGCGGGTTCGTACGGGATCCTCAGCACGGTCGCGATCACCTGCAGCGCCGCCGACGCGCTCGCCGGAATCGCGACCACGACTTGCGCCGACACCAACGCCACCGCCTGGTCGCTAGGCGCCGGTTCCCACACGCTCTCGGCGCAGGCTACCGACAAGGCTGACAACGTCGGATCGGGATCGACGACGTTCACGGTGACGGTGAAGCCGACCGACCTCAGCACGTTGACGACCCAATTCGTGACTGGCTCGGCGAAGTACCAGTCATCGGGCGCACTGACGCGTCTGGTGGTCGCAGCACTCGTCAGCGTCGCCTCCAACGCCCTACTCGACTTCATCCCGTCGGCGAACCCGGCCGTGAGGGCGAAGCTCCTGGCGACGTACAAGCAGACGGTGCAGGCACTCGAGTCAGGCGGCTGGCTAACCGTCAGCCAGGCCGCAACGCTGACCGGGCTCGCCAGCGCGATCCCGACCGTGAGTACGACCGGTCTCATCGGCCGATCTGGGTGGCGGTCGTGCCACCCTTCAGGAGGTCGACGGTGGTGACTCGGCGATCTCGCTCGCACAGAGGCGGGACGCGACTGTCAGGCGTCGTGTGACGTCGTGTCGCCGACGAGGTTGCGTACGTGGGTAAGGAGTTCCGCGGCTACGGTCTCAAACGGTCGGATGTCACGTTCGGCGCGCGACATGACGACGGCGCCCTCGCTGGCGGCGAGTAGGAGTGCGGCGGTGGCCTCGGCGCTGGCGATCTCGAGTCCACCTTCGTTCAGCGCGCGGGCGAGCCGATGTCGCCAGGTGCGGAAGGCGTCGGCCGCGCGCTCGCGCGGGTGCGGTGTGTCGGCTGCGACGGTCACCGCGACGAGGGCGCAACCGGCATCGAAGTCCGCGCCGATGAGCAGAGCACGCCACGCGCCCAAGAACGATTCGGTCACCTGGAGCGCCGAGGCGCCGGGCTGCTGGTCCAGGAGCCTGAGCGCGTGCTCCTCTGTCGCGGCGATGGCAGCGCTCACCAGTTCGTCCTTGCCGCCAGGAAAGTGGTGGTAGATCGATCCCCGGGGTGCGCCGGTCTCGGCCAGGACCGTCGAGAACGATGTGGCCTGCAGGCCGCGACGGGCCAGCAGCCGGACCGCGCCGGCGACCATCCGATCTCGCACCGCGCCGGCCATACGCCCTCCTTGACTATGACGCCCATCATATTCTACGTTCTATGACAACCGTCATATTCGAGGAGCCGCATCATGCCCATGATCGATGCCTACGCGACCGTCGGTACGTTCGCCGACAAGCACCAACTCGCCATGGATCTCGCTGCCGCCGTCATGACGATCGAGCAGGTGCCGAAGATTCCGATGTTCCGCAAGAACACTGCCGCCTTCGTCCACGACCTGCCGGTGGACTCGATCTCGAACGTCGACGGCGATAGCAACTACGTGCGCGTGCAGGTGCTGACCAACGCGGGCGCACTGGACCGGGACAAGCAACTCGCTGTCGTACGCCAACTCACCGACATCATCGCGATCGCAGCCGGCGACCCGAGCATTGCCGATCGCACGTGGGTCCTGCTCAGCGAGGCACCCCAAGGCGGATGGGGCCTTAAGGGACACGCGAACACGAACGAAGAACTCGTCGCTTCCGCCCGGGCAGAGATCGCCGCCCTGTCAGGCGACAAGCCCGTCGCCTGACGGGCGCGACCGCCCCCAACGCTGACGGATGTAGGCGGGCGGGGGTCCGGCCACTGTGATCGCCGCCCCACGACGCGCCGTGTCTGCCGCGGTCCAGCGATTTACCGGCCGGTTGAGGTGTAGGTGAGGGCGTGCATGTGGTGGTAGCGGGCGGTCGGGGTCATTCCCATGAAGTGCAGCGCGTGCGGGTGGGCGACGGCGGGCCGGTCGGTGTATGAGTCGGCAGTTCCGTTATACAGGTCGGTTTCGTCGCGGCGGTCGAGATACGGCTGGTTCCAGGCGGGCGGTAGCCAGCTCGTCCCGGCCAGGAAGTGGTTACCTGGGCCGGGTTTGGCCCAGTGGTAGTTAGGGTCGCCGCGGTCCCAGCCGAGCGCGGCGAGTACCGCGCCTTGGTCGGCCCACGGACCTGGTTGTGGGCCGGCGGCCTCGACGTGGTCGAGGAACGCGACCGCGTTAGGGTGTGCACGCATCAGCCATACACCGGTGTTGGGATTGATCCGATGTTCGTGGGGAACCTGTTCTAGGGCAAGGGCTTGGAAGGAATCCGGGTGCAGGTGGGTGGCGATGTCTTCGTCGTTGCGCAGCAGCAGGACGTCGGCGTCTAGCCACAACGCGAGCGGATACGAGTCCAGTGCCTCGCGTAGCAGCTGGATCTTGGTCCATTTCGCGCGCTGCGCGGCATCGTCGGCGCCGACGCCGTCCACTGCAAGGTCGACAGGGTGTACGTCGTAGCCCCACCGGGCGCCGTAGCGGTGAAATGACGGCAGCGCGAGGTCATGGAGCACGTCGTGCATATGCGGGCCGGCGGCAGTGAGCAGCACGCCACGCGGGTGCGGCTGGGCCACCATGGCATCACTATGCATGACCGGCTTGCGACGCGAGCCAACACCACCAGGCATCGAGGTGAACACACTCCGAAGTTCCACCGCCGGCACTCCGGGATCGCGCGATGCGGTGCGTGCAGGCGCGCCGGCATCCTCCGTCGAGCATTGCGAAGTTCCCGCACGCCGGTGAGCGACCGACCGTACCGTTGGTGGAGGCGGGTGTGGCGCGTTGTCGTGACGCGTGGCGTAGGTGCGTGGTGTGCCAGATGGACGTCGCGGTGCCGTGAGTTGGCTTCGTCGCTGTCGGCACAGCGCGGGCGCGGCGTTCGGAACGCGTATCCGTCGCGCGGCGGCGCTGCGGAGGTACGGGTCAGCGTGAATCAGCAGCGGGCGTCCGGTGTGCCTTCAGCCAACCAAATCTGGGAGGTGCCGAAAATGAAAGCGGTCGTGCTCGATACGTTCGGTGATCCGGACGTGTTGCATGTGGCGGAAGTTGAGGCTCCCGAACCCGGTCCGGACCAGATGCGGATCAGGGTGCGGGCGGCCGGGGTCAACCCAATCGACTCGGAAATCAGGTCCGGCGCCATGCAGGCGGTCTTTCCCACCCCGCTTCCGGCGATCTTGGGCATCGACGTCGCTGGGATCGTCGACGCGGTTGGTAGCAACGTCAGTGATTTTCCAACCGGCGAGAGCGTCGTCGGGTGGGCCGACGCGCCGGCCGGCGCATACGCCGAATACGCCCTCGCTAGTCAGGTCGTTCGCAAGCCCGCCGACCTTCCCTTCGCCAACGCAGTCACGCTGCCGACCGCGGTGGAGGCAGCCAACCGTGGACTTGACCTGCTCGGAGTGACGGCGGGCGAAACCGTGCTCATTCACGGGGCCGCCGGCTCTGTTGGCACGATCGCCGTCCAGATCGCCTTGGCACGTGGTGCCACCGTCATCGGCACCGCCAGCGATGCCCATCAGGACTACGTTCGCTCGTTGGGCGCAATCCCAACCCGATACGGCGACGGGCTCGTAGAGCGGGTTCGAGCACTAGTCCCGCACGTCGATGCGGTGCTCGATGCCGCCGGTAAGGGAGCGCTGCCGGATTCGATCGCACTTCGCGGCGGAACCGACCGCATCATCACGCTGGCCGATTCCGCCGGACCGAGCCTCGGCGTGAAATTCTCGGCCGGCACCCGGGCCGACCGGTCGACGAGTGATCTGGCCGCAAGCGTCGACATGGCCGCGCGCGGTGAGCTGACCACTACCGTGGGCGGCACGTACCCGCTGGAGCAGGCCGCCGACGCGCAACGCGTCAGCCAGGTCGGCCACCCACCCGGCAAACTGGTCCTCACCGTCGGCTAAACGATCTGCGTCGGAATGCCAAGCTCTGCCGGTTCGGGGAATCGGCTCGCGGGAGATCTGCTGCGACAGGGAGCGGCGGTTGTGGTCGTGTCGGTCGATGTACTCGGCCGCCGGCGATAGCAGAGGTGCAACCGGAGGTGGTCGAGCGTGTGGGAGCCGGTACGGCCGTGGCCGGCGCTGCCGCTGGCCGAGTGGAGCGACACCCGAGACACGCTGCAACTGTGGACGCAGATCGTCGGCAAGGTACGCCTTGCTAGCGAGCCACTCGCCGCCCACTGGTGGAATGTGCCGCTCTACCCGACCGTGCGCGGGCTGACCACGTCGCTCATGCCGCATACCAGCGGCGCGAGCTTCCAGATCGACTTCGACTTGCTCGGCGATCGCCTCGACGTCGCAACCACCACGGGAGACACCGCCTCGATCACGCTGAAATCCATGCCGGTGGCGGACTTCTACACCAGGATGATGCGGCTGTTGGACGATCTGGGGGTCGGCACGCCGATTTGGCCAGTTCCGGTGGAGATCCCCGGCGCGATCCCGTTCGCGGACGACCGCGTCCACGGCGCATATGACCCGGCGTACGCGCAACGCTTCTGGCTGGCCCTGGTCGAAGTTGAGCGTGTCCTGAAGGTGTTTCGAAGCGAGTTTGTCGGCAAGGTCAGCCCGGTACATCTGTTCTGGGGTGGGCTCGACCTCGCGGTCACCCGATTCTCCGGACGTCCCGCACCGCCGTACCCCGGTCGTGTTCCTAACTGCGGCCCACACGTCATGCGTGAGGCCTACTCACACGAGGTCAGTAGCGCCGGATACTGGCCGGGCGGCGACGATCAGGGCGTCTTCTACTCCTACGCGTACCCGGAACCCGACGGGTTTCGTGCCGCGGCTGTGCGTCCGGCAGCCGCGCATTACGACAGTGACCTCGCGGAGTTCGTACTGCCTTATGCGGCGGTACGAACAGCAGACGATCCAGGCCGTGCGCTGCTGGAGTTCCTACACACGACGTATGACGCGGCGGCCACCCACGCCAGCTGGGACCGGGCTGCACTCGAACGACACGAGCGGTAGGAACGGCGCTCCGTCCGTGCGGCCGACAATGACGACACATCGGCAGCTGGATCGGCGGCCGCAAGCACGGTGAGCACCGTCACGGTGGCTATGCTCCGCTCCAAAGGGTCATCAGTGGGCGGTGCTCGATATGCCGACGCCGTGGCGCGCCGCGATGTCGGCGATGGCCGCGGCGAGTAGGTCCGGGTGCTCGCTGGTGGTCAGGTGGCCGCCAGGGAAGGTCAGGACTTCGGCTGCTGGCACGCGCTCGCGGGTGGCCTGGATCTGCCGGTGCTCGTACGGGTCTTCGGCGCTGCCGCCGATGTAGAGGTCGACCCGGCCGTCCAGGTCGTGGGCGATGGCGGCGAGATCCCAGCGTTGGGCGTGCTTACGGTGTTCGCTGACGAATCCCGCGGCGTTGTGGAGGAACGCTGCTCCGTCGCGGCGGGTAACCGCCGACCGCAGTTCGGCGAGTTCCCCGGCAGTCGGCCGGTAGCTGCGGGAGTACATCCGAGCCCCGAGCATCGCCGCGTCGAACTGGCGCGGCGAGTGCTGCGCCCGCTGCATCCCGAGTGCGCCGAGCGGCGTGCGCAATAGCGGCGTGCCCCGCCACGGGTGCGTGTGTGCGTCGGCGAATAGGCCGCCGTTGACCATGAGTACGGCAACGATTTCCGGCATCGTGGTGTCTCCGGATTCGGTTCGCTCCAGCTGACGGCGCAGCAGCTCGAGCAGGGCCAGCGAGGTGTAGTCGAACGTGACCACGACGGTGCGGCGTACACCGCGGTTGCGCCACATCGCCTGGACGAGGTCCGCGCGCTCCATGCTGGAGTAGGGGTAGTCCCGTGGCTTGTCCGAGTCGCCCTGCCCCACCGGCTCCACGTACAGCCGCGGACCCAGATCGTCGCCGAGCATCCGATCCACCTGGGCCCACCCGTAGGAGCCGTCCGGGAATCCGGGCAGCAGCGTAAGCCACGTTGCACGAGGATCCTGCTCCCCAGCGACAACTCGTTCGAAGACCCGAAGCGCACCCGGAGTCCCGGCGGCCTCCTCCTCGGTCAGTACGCGGGCAGAATCCGGGTCGTACGGAATGCGCTGACCGCCGGCGAACCACTGCGCTGCCGTCACCCGCTCCTGATCCTGCCGCGGCCGTGCCACTCTTTCGTTCGTACCCATCGGAACCCCCTCGCCGTTTAGTGGACGCCGTCCACGTTAACGCACCACGTGGACGCTGTCCACTTGTTATCCTGTCGTTGTGACAACCGGCCGATCATCAGAAGAGATAGACCAGGCGCGGCGGCGGCGCCGTCCGCGGGGCGCCGTCCGCGACGGCCTCGTCGCCGCGGGGCTCGAACTGGCCCGATCCGGTGGTCCGGAAGCGGTCCTACTGCGTGAAGCGACACGGCTGGTTGGTGTCGTGCCAAACGCCGCATACCGGCACTTCGCCGACCGTGACGAGCTCCTCGCCGCCGTCTGTACGGCCGCCATGGCCGAACTGGCCGACCGGATGGCCGCCGGCGTCGCCCGCGTGCGCGGCAAGTACGGCGACGCCGCGGCGGCCCGCCGCCGCTTGGGCGCGATCGGCACCGCGTACCTGGAATTCGCTCGCCAGGAACCGGGGTTGTTCGCCGCTGCATTCGCGCTTCCGCAGCAGCACGCCTACGCCGTTACGGATGGCGGAGCCGGGCACGACCGCACACCCCTGGGTCAGCTGCGCACCAGGCTCGACGAACTGGTCGACGCCGGCGTGCTCGACCGGCGGCGCCGGGACGGCATCGAGTACCCCATCTGGTCGACGGTGCACGGGCTGGCCGTTCTCGCCGGACAGGGGCCGCTGCGCGAGGTCCCCGATGCCACCCGGAAGCACCTCGAGAAGCTCACGCTCACCTTCATCGACGGCGGCCTCGCATGAGCCACCACGCTCCCGACCGATCTCCGGGGCCGGTCTGATCCACCCTGGCGCGCCTGGACTGTTCGAGTCTCGGGCTCGAAGTGGATGTCGACGTCTCGCCGAGCGAGACGACCCCGGCTCGCCGTTGCACCACCACAACACCTAGCCGCGATCACCAGAGGATCGAACACATGTGGATGTCCTCGGCTTTCTGTGGGTGATTCAGCGTCGCGCGTGGGCTGAGAGACAGTCGGATGTCGCTGATACGTTGCCCTCGTATCGTGCGGACCAACGTAAGGAGAACCGTGGTGGCGGGTGTGGCACTGCGGCCGATCGAGGACTCTGACCTCGACGCGTTGTTCGACCAGATGCGTGACCCCGAGTCGGTCCGGATGGCGGCCTTCACCGCCAAGGATCCCGACGATCGCAACGCGTTTGATACCCACATGTCGAGGGTGCGGGCCTCTGCGGACGTCACCATGCGCGCGGTGACCCGCGACGGACGCCTGGTTGGCAGCATTGCCAGCTTCGTCGTCGATGACCACACCGAGGTCACGTACTGGATCGACCGTGCCGTCTGGGGACACGGGGTCGCCAGCGAAGCCCTCGCCCTGCTCCTCGGCACCGTTGTGGTGCGACCCCTCTATGCGCGCGCCGCGAGCGACAACGTCGGATCGCTCAGGGTCCTACGGAAAGCGGGCTTTACGATCATCGGCACGGAGGTCTCGTACGCGTCCGCACGCCGGACCGAGATCGAGGAAAGCGTCCTGCGCCTCGACTAGCCGCAGACCAGTCGCCAGTCGCGCAAGCCAAGCGTGCGCACACTTCGGGCCCCATTGCACGGCCGGTCGCCTTGCGCCACTTGGCGTGGCCCACAGAAAGCCGAGGAGTAGCACGCATGTGCGACTCCCACATCTCGGGTCGACGTTGTTGGTGGTCTGGTCCGGTGGCGGGTTTGGGACCAGTGCCGAGTTAGTCCGAGTCGGGAGGTTGGTCGGGGGCAGGGCCTGCGGCTCGTGGTGGTCCGAGGAGTCGCTCGATGAGGTGGAGTTGTCCGGGCCACGCGGTCAGGAGCGTCTGGCGGGGTACTTGCCGGCCGGCATAGCGCAGAGCCAGGGCGACCACGACGATGTCGTCGAGCGGTCCGATGATCGGGATAAATTCGGGAATCAGGTCTATCGGAGATGCCACGTATAGGCCCGCGACCACGATGGCGATCTTGGCACGGCGGGGGACCCGTGGGTCTTTGCGGAGCTTCCGAACGGTCGTGACGCAGTCGGGGATGAACGCGGCGAGGTCGTGCAGGAGTCCGGGTGGTAGCCGTCGAGCGGCGAGCCAGAGCAGGCCCCAAGTGGCTAGCCAGAAGCCGATCGCGATGCACAGTCCAATCAGCCAGTCAGCCATCCGTTTTATCGCCCGTTTCAGACTCGTTGGCGTCTCCGGCATCGGCGGTCCGTTCATGACGGTGGCGCCGGATCCGCCACACGATGAGACCGATGACGACGAGGCCGGCGACGGTGAGCGCGGCGGCCCGGCCGAAGGTCTTTTCGATGGTGGTGTACGAGTTTCCGGCCAGGTAGCCGAGCAGCACGGTGCCGATGCCCCAGACGAGGCCGCCGGCAGCGTTGTAGGCCAGGAATCGTCGGTAGTGCATGTGGGCGCTGCCGGCCAGGAACGGCATGACTGCGCGGAGGAACGCGACGAATCGGCCGAGGAAGACTGCGGGTCCGCCGCGGCGCGCGAGGATCGCGCGGGCGCGCTCGATTTGGGCGGCGCGGCGGCGCAGCACCTGCAGTGATAGCAGCCGGGTGCCGTAGCGAGCGCCGATTTCGTAGCCGACGCTGTCGCCGACGATCGCGGCGGCGACGACCACGATGCACATGAGGGTCAGGGATGCATGGCCGCGGCTGGCCGCGACGCCGCCCAGGATGGCGGCGGTCTCGCCGGGTAGGACGAACCCCACGAACAGGGCGTCTTCGGCGAAGACCAGCAGCCCGACGATCACGTACACGACCGGGCCATGCAGGTTCAGTAGCGAGTTCAGGAAGCTGCTCATGCCAGGCTCGGCTCGTCGACGGCGGCCGCGTTCGCTCGTGAGCTCTGGCCACGGTGCCCGGGCTCGTGCTGGTGGAAGAGGTGACCGACCGCGTCGGCGGCCACCCGCGGTTCCTGCGTCGGGATCGTACGCCCAGCGTAGGCGGCGTACAGGTGTCGGCTGCGTGGGGCAGGTCCGGTGAGGGTGTGGCCTGCGGCGAGCCGCCGCCAGGCCTGGCCGGCGATGGCGCCGGTGGCTGGTGGCGGCGCGTCGGTGATCACGACGAACCGTTGGCATCGGGTGGGTAGGTGTCGGTGCCGAGCAGGATCCGCAATAGCCGGCTTACGTCTGCCGCGTCGAAGGCGGGCGGGTGCGGGGACGTGGACAGTGGTCCAGATTCGTGATCGTGGCGTGGTCGATCGAGGATCCAAGTCATGGTCAACCCGTTCGGTCCGCGGGCGGTCGCTGATGCGCAATTCGAGCACGTCATAGCCGGCAACCCGCGACCGACCCCAGACGATGCCGACCGCTCAAAATCGGACTGTGGGCCAGGCCAACAAGATGGTGAACGACGCGCGTCAGAGGGTGAAGGACGACCAGCCGGCAAGGTCGTTGAGTTCGCGGCGCAATGACCGCGAGAAGTGCCGGGTGTTGGCGCACCCCACCATCGAAGGTGGCGGCACGACGACGACCGGGCAGGGTGCGTGCCGTGCGCAGTATCCGCCGACGCCGACACCCGGTCGGAACCGTCGACGGGTGCCGACGACGATCATGACACTGTCGTTGGCGACGACGTTGACGAGTGCTGGTCCGGGGGAAAACGTTTCTCAACACGGTCGGTAACCCCGTGGCTGCGCTCGGGTGTAGACGGTGGCGGGTCGGTGGTGGCGCGTCGAGAAATCGTCAAGAACCGAGTCAGTCGCGTTGTTTTTGCGTCAAGGACTCTGTCAACGGCGTCCCCCAGGTTCTTAACTCCATGTGCGGTCGAGGGTCGGCCGCGGCGTGAGCCAGCTGGGAGCCGTGCGAAGTGCTGATGAAGTCGGCCCAAGGGTCGGCGCGACCGGCCACGCCCACTTCGATGGCGATGCCGACCGGCCTCGCGATCGGACTGGGTGCGGTCTTGATGGTGGCGGCGGGTTTGATCGCCGCGGCCGTGCCGGGGTCGCAACCGGCCTGGCGCTTCACTGTGATTGCAGTGGCCGTCGGCGTGTTCGCACTAGGTCTCGATCTTCGGGCACTGGCTGGGGTTGCGCTCATCGGGTTCCTGATCTCGAACGGGTTTCTGGAAGACGAGTTCGGTGACCTGACCTGGCATGGCTACGGGGATCTGTGGCGGGTCTTGGTTCTGGTGATGGCCGGCGCGTGTGGTTGGGCGGTCGGTACGGGCTTTCTGTACGTGCGCACGCTGCGTGCGCGGTCGAAAGCCGCAACGGTCATCGCCCAATCATGGCGTGGTGGTTTGGACGGCCAGCGGACGCTGCCGTCATTGATGGAGGAGGAGGAGCACGGTGCCTGATGTGGCGTTCGTGCTGTTAACGGTGGCTCTATTCGCCTTGCTGTTGCTGGTTGTCAAAGGGGCGGAGAAGTTGTGAGCGCCGCTAACGTGGTCGGTCTGATTCTCGCGATTGGTCTGACGATCTTTTTGGTCGTCGCCCTCATCTTCCCGGAGCGTTTCTGATGAGCTCAACGGCGGCGGGAGTCGTCTTCATCGTGTCGTTGGTCATCGCGCTTGCGGTGGCCTACAAGCCGTTCGGTGACTACATGTTCCGGGTGGTGACCCCCGTCAAACACTCGCGTGTCGAGCGCGGCCTCTACCGGTTCGTTGGCGTCAACCCCGAGGGTGACCAAGCCTGGGGCGTCTACGCCCGCTCAGTGCTGGCATTCTCCGCGGTGTCAGTGCTCGTGCTGTATTTGCTGCAGCGACTGCAAGCCCATCTTCACGCGATCGCCCCGGCCGGGCCGAACTTTTCCGGTGTGACGCAGGCTCTCTCGTGGAACACGGCCGTCAGCTTCGTGACGAATACGAACTGGCAGGCGTACTCCGGCGAGTCGACGATGACCTATGTCACGCAGATGGCCGGCCTGGCGGTGCAGAACTTCCTGTCCGCCGCGGTCGGTATCGCCGTCGCCGTCGCCGTGGTGCGAGGGTTCGCTCGTCGGTCGACGCCCAACCTGGGCAATTTCTGGGTCGACCTGGTGCGCATCACGATCCGGATCCTGCTGCCGATCGCGGTGATCGGCGCGATCGTATTCGTCTCCGCAGGCATGATCCAGAACTTCCACACGACCGACGTGACGACGCTGGCCGGCGGTGCACAGCACATCACCGGCGGCCCGGTGGCGAGTCAAGAGATCATCAAGGAGCTCGGTACCAACGGCGGCGGCTTCTACAACGCCAACAGTGCCCATCCGTTCGAGAACCCGACGACGTGGACGAACTGGCTGGAGATCTTCCTGCTGCTGGTGATCTCGTTCAGCCTGCCGCGCACCTTCGGCAAGATGGTCGGCTCGAACAAGCAGGGCTACGCGATCGTTTCTGCGATGGTCATCATGGCGTTGGGCAGCATCATCGTCATCAACGCTCTGCAGATCGCGCACGGTGGCACCGTGCCGCACGCCGTCGGCGCCGCGACCGAAGGCACCGAGACCAGATTCGGCATACCGGACTCGGCTACCTTCGCCAGCGCTACGACGCTCACATCAACTGGTGCGGTCGACTCGTTCCACGACTCCTACACCGCATTGGGTGGCGGCATCCCGATCGTCAACATGATGTTGGGTGAGGTCGCGCCCGGCGGCACGGGATCCGGCCTGTACGGCATCCTCGTCCTCGCGGTGATCACCGTGTTCGTGGCCGGGCTGATGGTCGGTCGCACTCCGGAGTACCTCGGTAAGAAGGTCGGCGCGCGGGAAGTCAAGTTCGCGTCGTTGTACTTCCTGACGATGCCGACCATCGTGCTGATCGGTACCGGCCTGGCCTTCGCGACGACTAACCATTCGACGGCGCTCAACCCGGGCGCACATGGCCTGTCCGAAGTGCTCTACGCGTTCACCTCAGCGACCAACAACAACGGGTCAGCGTTCGCCGGCATCACCGTGAACACCACCTGGTGGAACACCGCGCTCGGTTTGGCGATGGCCCTGGGCCGATTCCTGCCAATCGTGTTTGTGCTTGGTATGGCCGGTTCGTTCGCCCGACAAAAGCCGGTGCCGGAATCGGCGGGCACGTTGCCGACGCACCGGCCGCTGTTCGTGGGCATGCTCGTCGGCGTCACGTTGATCATCGTGGCGTTGACATTCCTGCCCGCGTTGGCACTCGGCCCGCTCGCCGAGGGAATCCACTAATGACATCGACATCCATTAATGAGAGTTTCCGTTCAGAAGGACGTGACATGACAGCGACCGCAGTCGGGCTGCCGGCGGCAACGCCGCAGGCCGTCGGCACACGCCGGGTCTCCGGTGGACTGCTCGATCCGAAGCAACTGTGGAAGTCCACTCCGGACGCGTTGCGTAAGCTGAATCCGGCGACGCTGTGGCGTAACCCGGTGATGTTCATCGTGGAGGTTGGCTCGGTTTTCACCACCGTGCTGGCGATCTCCAGCCCGAGCGTGTTCGCCTGGGTGACCACCGTGTGGTTGTGGCTGACCGTGGTGTTCGCCAACCTGGCCGAGGCCGTGGCCGAGGGCCGCGGCAAGGCACAGGCGGCGACACTGCGGGCGGCGAAGAAGGACACGATGGCGCGCCGGATCACCGGCACATGGAAGGCCGGCGCAACAACACTGGTGGAGGAATCCGTCGCCGCGGCCGAGCTCCGACAGGGTGATCTTGTCGTGTGTGAGGCGGGCGAGACGATCCCGGGTGATGGCGATGTGGTCGAGGGCATCGCGAGTGTCGACGAGTCGGCGATCACGGGTGAGTCGGCGCCGGTGATCCGGGAGTCCGGCGGTGACCGCAGCGCGGTAACGGGCGGCACGAAGGTGCTGTCGGACCGGATCGTCGTGAAGATCACCCAGAAGCCGGGGGAGAGCTTCATCGACCGGATGATCGCCCTGGTCGAGGGGGCGAACCGGCAGAAGACACCGAACGAGATCGCGCTGAACATTCTGCTCGCCGCGCTGACGATCATCTTCCTGCTCGCGGTCGCGACACTGCAGCCGCTGGCGATCTTCTCCAAGGGTGTCAACGCGTTCACCCCGGACAACCAGGCACTCAACAACCACGGCGTGACCGGCATCGTGCTGGTGTCGCTGCTGGTGTGCCTGATCCCGACGACGATCGGTGCGTTGCTGTCGGCGATCGGGATCGCCGGCATGGACCGCCTCGTGCAGCGCAACGTACTCGCGATGTCGGGCCGCGCGGTCGAGGCGGCCGGTGACGTGAACACGCTGCTGCTGGACAAGACCGGCACGATCACCCTCGGCAACCGCCAGGCCAGCGATTTCATCGCGGTCGGTGAGGTGACTTCGGAGGATTTGGCCAGCGCCGCGCAACTGTCGAGCCTCGCCGACGAGACGCCGGAGGGCCGCTCCGTCGTGGTGTATCGCCAAGACGACGTACGGGCTGCGGGAACGCGAGGCGGGTGAGTTGCGGCACGCGGCGTGGGTGCCGTTCACCGCGCAGACCCGCATGTCCGGCGTGGACCTCGCCTCCGAAGGGTCGCAGCCCGCGCGGGAGTTGCGCAAGGGAGCGGCGTCTGCGGTGGCCGAGTGGGTCCGTGAGCACGGTGGTGTGGTCCCGGCGGAGACGGGTCAGATCGTCGACGGGATCTCCGCCTCCGGTGGTACGCCGCTGGTGGTCGGGGAGCGGATCGGGTCGACGGCCCGGGTGTTGGGGGTGATCCACCTCAAGGACGTGGTCAAGGCCGGTATGCGGGAGCGGTTCGACGAGATGCGCCGGATGGGCATCCGCACCGTGATGATCACCGGTGACAACCCGTTGACCGCCCGCGCCATCGCCGACGAAGCCGGTGTCGACGACTTTTTGGCCGAGGCGAAGCCGGAAGACAAGATGGCGCTGATCCGCCGGGAGCAAGAAGGCGGCAAGCTCGTCGCGATGACCGGCGATGGCACCAACGACGCACCCGCGCTGGCGCAGGCCGACGTCGGCGTGGCGATGAACACCGGCACGTCGGCGGCGAAAGAGGCCGGCAACATGGTCGACCTCGACTCCGACCCGACCAAACTGATCGAGATCGTGGAGATCGGCAAGCAGTTGCTGATCACCCGCGGTGCATTGACGACGTTCTCCATCGCCAACGACATCGCCAAATACTTCGCGATCATCCCGGCCATGTTCGCCGCGATCTACCCCGGCCTGGACCGGCTGAACATCATGCGGCTGCACAGCCCGACCTCGGCGATCCTGTCCGCGGTCATCTTCAACGCCCTGATCATCATCGCGTTGATCCCGCTCGCCCTACGCGGCGTGCGCTACACACCCTCCAGTGCCGCGGCGATGCTGCGCCGCAACCTGTGGATCTACGGCATCGGCGGCATCATCCTGCCCTTCGCCGGCATCAAACTCATCGACCTCATCATCCAATTCATTCCCGGCATCAAGTGAAGCAGGGCAAACTCATGCGTCTTCCAAGCTGGATCACCACCCACTGGGCGGCACTGCGCGTGCTGGTGGCGTTCACCATCATCACCGGCATCGTCTACCCACTGGCCATTTTCGGGGTGGCGCAGCTGCCCGGGCTCCACCATAAGGCGGACGGGTCGCTCATGACCGTCAACGGCAAGGTCGTCGGGTCGTCCCTGATCGGCCAGGCGTTCACCGACAAGGACGGCAACCCGCTGGTCCAGTACTTCCAGTCCCGGCCATCGCATGCCGGTGACGGCTACGACCCGACGGCGACGAGCGCGTCGAACCTCGGTCCGGAGAACATCGTCGACGTCCTGCCGGACCCGAAGAACAAGGACGACAGCGGAACCCCGAGCCTGCTGACCCAGGTGTGCTCGCAAAGTCTCGCCGTCGGCAAACTGGAAGGGGTCGACGGGTCGCGGCCGTTCTGCACGAGCGACGGCATCGGCGCTGTGCTCGTCGTCGTCCGCGCCGGCGGCATCCCGGCCGGGAAGATCACCGCGGTCTACTCGGTGAACCAGGAGTGCCCGGCCACCCCGTTCATCTCCACGTACAAGGGAGTGACCGTCCAATGTGCCCAGTTCGGCACCGACTACACCAAGCTGGGCTTCATTACCGCGATCCGTGGACACGCGCCGGTACATTCGGCCGTACCGTCGGACGCGGTCACCGGCAGCGGCAGCGGTCTGGACCCACAGATCAGCCCGGCGTACGCCGACCTACAAGCCCCGCGCGTCGCGAATGCCCGAGGCATTGACGTCGCAACCATAAACACGCTGATCAAGAAGTACACCACGAGCCGCGCGCTCGGTTTCATGGGCGAACCGGCCGTCAACGTGCTGGAGCTCAACGCCGCACTCGACAAGCAGTACCCGTTCAGCGGCTGACCTGCCGCCGCCGGACTGGGAGGGCCGGCCGCGCACCGGCGGGTAGGTCCCAAGATAGGAGGGCAGTGGCGTGAGCTCAGGAGCGCTACGCGTCTATCTCGGGGCCGCCCCCGGCGTCGGCAAGACCTACCGCATGCTGGAGGAGGGTCACCGGCGCCGGGAACGCGGCACCGACGTCGTCGTCGGGTTCGTCGAAACTCACGGCCGACCGTTCACCGAGGCAATGATTGCCGATCTGGAGGTCGTGCCCCGACAGACGATCGCCTACCGCGGAGCGACGTTCACCGAGATGGACCTCGACGCGATCCTCGCCCGCCGACCCGACGTTGTCCTCGTCGATGAAATGGCACACACCAACGTGCCCGGCTCCCGCAATGCCAAGCGCTGGCAGGACATCCAGCAGCTGCTCGACGCCGGAATCACCGTCATCAGCACCCTCAATGTGCAGCACCTCGAATCCGTCAACGACGTCGTCCAACAGATCACCGGCGTACCGCAACAGGAGACCGTGCCGGACGCGGTTGTACGCCGGGCCGAACAGATCGAACTCGTCGACATGGCGCCGGAGGCGCTACGCCGACGAATGGCCCACGGAAACATCTATCAGCCGGAAAAGATCGACGCCGCACTCGGCAACTACTTCCGCGTCGGCAACCTCACCGCGCTTCGCGAACTCGCGCTGTTATGGGTCGCCGACAAAGTCGACGACCAGCTCGACCGCTACCGCGCCGAACACAACATCTCCGCCACCTGGGAGGCGCGCGAACGGGTCGTCGTCGCCCTGACCGGCGGGCCAGAAGGCGACACCCTCATCCGCCGCGCAGCGAGGATCGCCGCCCGGACGAAGGGCGCGGACCTGCTGGCCGTGCACGTCAGCCGCAGCGACGGCCTAGACAATGGCAGCCCGGCGAACCTGGTCCGGCAACGCGTGTTGGCCGAAAGTGTCGGCGGCACCTACCACCAGGTCGTCGGCTCAGACATCCCCGATGCGCTGCTCGACTTCGCGCGCGGAGTCAACGCCAGCCAATTAGTGCTCGGCGCGAGCCGCCGCGGCCGGCTCGGACACATCTTGTCGCCCGGCGTCGGCCTGACCACCGCGGCCCTGTCCGGATCGATCGATGTCCACCTCGTCACCCACGAGGAGGTCGGCCGCGGCCGACGCGGCGAGATGCCTCGAAGCGCCTTGACCGGGCGTCGCCGCGCCATCGGTTTCCTGCTTTCGGTGGCCGGCCTCCCGTTGCTGACCATCGGCCTCGCCGCGCTGCGCGATGGTCTCTCGCTGCCCAGCGACATTCTGCTGTATCTCGGGTGGGTGGTGGTCGTCGCGCTAGTCGGTGGTCTGTGGCCGGCGGTGCTCGCTGTCGTCCTCGGCACCCTGCTGCTCAATTACTACTTCACGCCACCCATCCACGAGTTCACCATCGCGCAACACGAAAACGTCCTCGCCCTGGCCGTGTTTCTCGCCGTGGCCGTGGCGGTCAGCATCACGGTCGACCGCGCGGCGCGTACGACGCGGGAGGCCGCCGCGGCGCGCAGCGAGGCCGAGACACTGTCCATCCTCGCCGGCTCTGTCGTCCGTGGGAATCAGATATTGCCGGCTCTGTTGGACCAGTTACATGAGGCGTACGGATTTGCCGGCGTCACCCTCCTGGAGCGGCGGCCCGATGCCGCGCCGGGACCGGATCTTCCGCACAACCCCGACGCGTGGCGCGTGGTGGCCGCGGTAGGAGACCAGCCCTGCCTTAGCCCGGCAGAAGGCGACGCGGCGGTACCGATCGGCGATGACCTGTACCTGATGCTCCGCGGACACCAACTGGCCGCGGCCGACCGGCGGATCGTCGAAGCGTTCGCCGCGCAGGCCGCCGTGGCATTCCGGCAGGAGCGTCTCGCTGCGCAAGCCGCCGAGGTCGGGCCGCTGGCCGAGGTCGACAAGATGCGCACCGCGCTGCTGTCCGCGGTCAGCCACGATCTGCGTACCCCACTCGCATCGGCGAAAGCGGCCGTGGACGGACTTCGCGCCAGCGATGTCGCCTTCAGCGATGCCGACCGGGATGAGCTGCTCGCCACGGCGAGCGAATCGCTGGAGAAGCTGAACCGGCTCGTCGACAACCTGCTCGACATGAGCCGCGTCCAAGCCGGGGCATTGGGCGTCTACCCGGAGCCGATCAGCATGGGTGAAGTTGCCTCGCAGGCGCTCGACGATCTCGGTACGACCGACATCGACATCACCCTGCATCTGCCCGACGATCCGCGCGACGCCTACGCCGACCCGGCCTTGACCGAACGGATTCTGGTCAATCTGCTGTCCAACGCGCTGCGCTACAGCCCACCCGGTCAGCCGCCGCTGATCACGATCAGCGACCACGCCGGGCATGTCGAGACCCGCATCGCCGACCATGGCCCCGGGATCCCCGCCGCCGACTGGGACAAGGTCTTCATGCCCTTCCAACGCTTCGGCGACCGCGACAACGACACAGGTGTCGGGCTCGGACTCGCGTTGTCCCGCGGACTCACCGAAGCCATGGGTGGCACGCTGTCGCCGGAGGCCACACCAGGCGGTGGCCTGACCATGATTCTGCGCCTGCCCGCCGCTGATATCGCCGACCACGACGCCGCAGACCCGCGTCTCCTTGAACGCCTCGAACGGTGGCCCGTGCCACCAGCCGTGTCCGGGCCGACGGCTCAGTTGGAAGGCCCGTCGGACGGGAAGGTGTCGCAGTGACTCGGGTCCTCATCGTCGACGACGAACCACAAATCTTGCGCGCGCTACGCATCAACCTGCAAGCCCGCCAGTACGAGGTACACACCGCCAGCGATGGCGCGGAAGCCCTCCACATGGCGGCGAGCGTGCGTCCGGATCTGCTCATCCTCGACCTCGGCCTGCCCGACATCGACGGCGTGAGCGTGATCCACAGCCTGCGCAGTTGGTCGCCGGTGCCGATCGTCGTGTTGTCGGGCCGTGCCGGTAGCCAGGACAAGATCGAAGCGCTGGATGCCGGTGCGGACGACTACGTCACCAAACCGTTCAGCATGGAGGAGTTGCTCGCCCGCGTCCGCGTCGTGACGAGGCGGCAAGCCAATCCGGGACCACCGTCGTCGGCGCGCATCGGCCGATACACCGTCGACCTCGCCAAACGTCAGGTCACTGACGATGACGGCGTAACCATGCATTTGACCCGCACCGAGTGGCAACTCCTCGAAGTGCTCGTGACCGAACCGGGCAAGCTTGTCAGCCAACGGCAGCTACTGCAGCGTGTGTGGGGACCCACCTACCAGGATGAGACCCAGTACCTGCGCCAGTACATGACCCAGCTACGCCGCAAACTCGAACCCGATCCGGCGCGCCCCAGGTATCTGATCACCGAATCCGGGATGGGCTACCGGTTCCAGCCGTGACGTACTTCGCACATCGGGTCGACTGCTGAATGTCGGCACCCGCACGAGCGAATGCCGTCGCGTCGACGAACACCGCCGAGTGCCGGGACAACGTCAATGTGATGTCAAGAAATGGCTCGCCCGCATGGTTTTTTCGTCATTGCACCTAGGCGGACCGCGCGCGTCCAGTCACCCTCGGATGCATGAGTTCATATGACTTACCCAGCATGGAGGCGCTCGTTTTCGTCCGCCTCCCCGGGTTTGGCTTCGAGCAGTTTGAGCGGGTCCTCGGCGGTGAGGCCGACGTGGTCGCGGCCTGGCATGTTGTCGGTGATGTCGACGTGGTGGTCAAAGTACGTTGCCGGGATCTCACCGACCTCGAGAACCTCGTCGACCGGATGCGTGCCGCTGGTGGCGCGACCGGAACCAGCGTGCACTTGATCCTTCGCCCGGCGACGCTGTCTGTAGACGACTTCACCGACGAGCCCGACGGCAGCTTCTGCTGCCGCAACATCTGAGCCGCTACTGGCCAACACCGGCCGGTTCGCACGCTCCCGTCCGCGACTTGCGGTCGGCCGGTAAGTGCGATGAACGTCAAACAGAAGCATTTCTCAACCGCGCCCATCGCGAGCGACTCCCTCGACATCGGTATCTGGCCGGCCACGGCCATGCGATCCTCCGGCAGCGATCTGGTTGTCGGCGGCGTTGCCATGTCGAGCGTCGTCGGCACCTACGGCACACCTGTCTATGTCATCGACGAGATGGACGTACGGCAACGCTGCCGCGAATACACCGACGCCTTCGGACACGGCGGCGTCGCCTACACCGCCAAAGCCCTGTTAACGCGGGCGATCGCACGATGGATCGCCGAGCAACGCCTCGGCCTCTACGCAAGCTCGGCCGGTGAACTCCATGTTGCCCAGGCAGCCGGATTCCCGGCCGACCGGATCGTTCTCTACGGCAACGCCAAGACCCCGCAGGACCTGCACGCCGCGTATCTGGGCCGGGTCGGCACCATCGTGGTCGAGTCGCTTAGCGAGATCCCGCGGTTGGCTGCCACCGCGCCACCCGGACAACGCCTATTGCTGCGCGTGCTAACCGGTATGGAGATGGCCGACGGCGTCGACCGGCGCTTCGGGCTGCGCATCGACACCGGTGAGGCATACGACGCCGTTACCCGCATCGTCGCGCAGAAAGGGCTGCACCTCGTTGGCCTCGACTGTTCCGTCGGTCACCAGATCACCCACGTCGCCGCGTACGAACGCGAGGTCCGCGCCGTCACTGGATTCCTCGCCACGATCAGCGAACGGCACGGGCTGTACCTCACCGAACTCAACATCGGCGGTGGACAAGCCGTCGCCTACTCCGGCCACGACCGATCCCTCGTGACAGCGCAATTCGCCGACCGGATCCGCGCCGTCGTACGCACCGAAGCCGACGACGCCCGAGTGCCGGAACCGCACTTGACCGTCTCGCCCGGCCGGGCGATCGTCGCACGCGCTGGCGTCACGCTCTACCACGTCATCTCGGTCAACCGAGACCGGCACGGACGGCGACTGATCGCCATCGACGGCGGCATGAGCGACTGTCCCACCAGTGCGCTGTGCGGCGGCCAACACACAGCCACCCTCATCGGACGCACGCCGCACACACCATCGGCCTTATCCATCGTGGTGGGTCGCCACAACGACAGCGACGACATCATCATCCCCACCATGCACCTGCCTGCTGATACGCGCCCCGGGGACCTGCTCGCGGTCGCCGGCACCGGCGCATACCACCACTCCCGCGCCATGAACTACCAACTGGTCGGCCGCCCGCCACTCGTTGCCGTCCGCGACGGACACCCCCACACCCTGATCCGGCGGGAGACGCTCGATGACCTCGACACCCGCGACATGGACGATGAAGCATCTCCGTGACCGGATCGCGCGCCGACGGTGGCCGGCCTATCCACCAGACGGGTGCGGGGGAGTGAGCACCGTGTCTCCAGCTGACGCTTCTACCGTCCGGTCACGGCTCCGCCGTTGACGTGCAGCACCTGCCCGGTGACGTGGCTGGCGGCCGGCGAGGTCAGGAATAGGACCATGCCGGCAATGTCCGCGGGCGTGCCAGCGCGGCCGTTTGTGGTCTGAGCGATTAGGGTCGCGCGTCGTTGCTCGCTCATGCGGCCGCGGAAGAATTCCGTCGCCTCGATGTATCCGGGGGCGATCACGTTCGCGGTGATCCGGTCGCCGCCGAGTTCCTGGGCCAGGGTGAGGTTCCACGCCTCGATGGCTGCTTTCGCCGCACCGTACGACCCGGAACCGCCTCGGTGCGCGGCGATGGAGCTGATGCTGATCACCGCGCCGCCAGCGGTCAGACGCGGTCGCACCGCGGTCGTCACCAGCACCGCCGAAAGGACGTTCGCGTCGAGGTTGCTGCGCCAGGCTTCGGCAATGCCCGACAGGTCGGTCGGTGTGGCGACGCCGAAATCGGTGTTGCCTCCGGCGCTGTTGACCAGGACGTCCACCACGTGTGGCAGGTCGTGCAGCGCTGCCTCGACCTGCTTTGGGTCGGTAGCATCGAAGGCAACAGCGCGAACGTTGGGGCCGAGCGCGGCAGCGGCTTCCTCGAGTACGTCCTTGCGGCGGCCGGTGATTACGACGTCGTCCCCGTGGTCGGCGAAGGCCTTCGCGACCGCTCGCCCGATCCCGGTTCCTCCACCGGTAACGACAGTGTGGCGCATCCTCACTCCTCGTTTGTTTAGACCTAAACGTGCATGGCACACTACCACTATGACGACGCCAGACCAGCCCCCGATTGATCGCGCGGACCAGATCGCCCGAGCGTGGCAGCGCGAGCAGCCGGGCATCCCGGTCGGTTCCATTGGCATCCTCACCCGCATCCACCAGGCCGCGAAGCTGCTGGCCGACCAGCGGCGGCGAGCGTTGACCAGCATTGGCATGGACGCGGCCACACTCGACTTGCTCAGCACGCTGCGCCGGTCCGGACCGCCCTACCGCCTGTCCACGCGGGACCTGACCACCCGATGCCTCGTGACCGCCGGGGCAATCACTCAGCGGGTCGACCGGGCCGAACGGGACGGCCTGGTACATCGTCTGGCCGTACGCCGCGGCAGCCGCACGGTTCTGGTCGAGCTCACTGATGGAGGCCACCGCGCGGTGGAACGTGCTGTCGGCGAACTACTGACGCATGAGCAGACTCTCGTCGACCGCATGGATCCGGAGGAGCAACAGGAGCTGGCTCGGCTGCTGGCGGTGTTCCTGCGACGCCTGCCAACCCCGGGGGAAGCCATCGAACAAGCGGGATAGCTAGCCGGCTGTCGTTGACCGATCTCCTCCTTGAGTCGAACGTGGAACTCGATCCCTCGACCGATGACCGCGAGATCCGGCTGCCCGAGCCTGGGATCATGACATTTGAGCTAATGAACAAGTCGGGCCCGACGATCGTCGCCGACGGGCTGACCAAGCGCTACGGCCGCATCACCGCGATACACGACCTGTCCTTCAGCGTCCGATCCGGCGCGGTTACCGGCTTCTTCGGTCCGAACGGAGCGGGTAAGACTACGGCGCTGAAGGTGCTCGTCGGGCTCGCCCGTCCGAGCGCCGGGCGCGCCTTCGTCAACGGCGCGCCGGTTGGCGCGGCGAAGCCCGATGCGCGCGCGGTTGGCGTCTACATCGAGCCGTGCGGCGCGCACCCGGGCCGCACCGGGCGGGCACACCTGCGCGCACTAGCTGCGCTCGCCGGCCTTCCGAACGATCGGGTCGACGAGGTGCTCGCGGTCGTCGAGCTCGACCGGGCTGGCGGCCGGCGGGTGGGCAAGTACTCGATGGGCATGCGCCAACGCCTCGGGCTTGCCGCGGCACTCCTGGGCGACCCGGAGATTCTGGTGCTGGACGAGCCGGTCAACGGCCTAGATCCACGGGGCATTGCCTGGCTGCGTGCGCTCCTGCGGGAGCAGGCCGCGCGCGGGCACACGGTACTGCTCTCCAGCCACGTACTGAGCGAGGCGGCGCAGACCGTCGACGATGTCGTCGTCATTGACCACGGCCGCGTCGTCCATCAGGGCTCGATCCGTGATCTGGAGAGCCGCGGCGAGTCACTCGAAGACGCGTACCTCGAGCTGACGGGCGGTGTCGAGTCGTGACTGGGCTGTTGCGGGGCGAGCTGATGAAGACGCTGAGCACCCGTACCCTCTACGCCTTCCTCGTCGGCGGAGTCGGCTTCTCCCTCCTCAACGCTGTGGTAATCGCGGTCGCGTCCGGAACGTTGCGCGGCGTGAACCAGAAGGACGAGGCGCTGTCTTGCCTGCCGATCCTGCTACTGGTCTGGGGCCTCGTCGGCGCGGCCGGCGAGTACCGTCACCGGACCGCCGCACCCGCGGCGCTGGTGGCCCGGCACGGGCGGGGGATGCTGCTCGCTGCCCGGCTGGTGGCGTACGGGGTGACCGGTCTCGGGTTGGGTACCGTGATGACCGGGGCCTCGCTGGCCCTGGGCCTGCCACTGCTCGGCGACCAACCGGGCCCGGATCTCGATCTAGCGCAGATCGGTTCGGTCGTGGCCGGAAACCTCGCCGCGTGCGTCTTGTCCGCCATCCTCGGCGCGGCGATCGGTGCCCTGGTCCGCAATCAGATCGTCGGGGTGGTTGTGTTGCTCGTGGTGAACTTCGCGGTGATCCCGCTGATCGCCGGCGCGCAGGAGGGGCTGGCGAACCTCACGCCGTTCGGGGCGTCGTCGATCCTGTCGCGGATGACGCATGACACCACGCTCTCGGTCGCAGCCGCCGGCCTCGTACTGGCCGCTTGGACGGCGGTCGTGGCTGGTGGGGCGCTCGCTAGCGAGCGTCGGCGCGATCTGGCATGACGGGTACGGCCGGAGCACTGATGGCCCGCCTCCGGCAGACCGCCGTTCGCCTGCCCTTCGTCCAGTGGGCGTGGGCCTGGCGAGCGGCGGTACTCGACGTACTCGTCGCGGTCATCACGACGGGCATCGAGATCGGCCTGCTCGTCGATGGCTCGCTCGGAGTAACGGCGAACGCGGTGCTGCTCACGGTGCTGGCCGGCGCACTCCTCACGCTGCGTCGTCGGTTCCCGCTCCTTGTCCTGGGCTCAACCGGCGCACTGACCGCGGTGCTGGTGGTCACGCACGCGTACCCGGGCGGGGCGCCGGTGATCGTGGCCATGTACACCGTGGCGGAACTTCGCGAGCGGCGACTGTCGGTGGCTGCGCTCGTGCCGACCGCGGTCCTGCTCGAGGTCGGTTCGGTCAGCTCGCCGCCCATCGCTATCGGCGCGTGGGCACTCGGCGCGTACGTGCAGACGCGTCATCGCTACACCGCCGCGCTCGAGGAGCGGGCGGCGCAGCTCGAACGTGAGCGGGACCAGTTGAACCAGATCGCGGCGCAGCGCGAGCGCGCGTCCATCGCGCGCGAACTGCACGACATCGTCGCCCACTCGGTGACCGTGATGCTGCTCGGCGCGCGCGGTGCACGAGACGTCCTGCGTAGGTCGCCGGCGGCCGCCGAGGACATCCTGGGCGGTGTGGAGACGAGCGCCGAGCAGAGCATCGCCGAGTTGCGCCGCATTCTTTCCGTGCTGCGCAGCCCGGATGACGTCGCCGAGATCCGCCCGGCGCCGACTCTGGCGGACCTGGGGGAGTTGATCGCCGACTACCGGACGGCCGGGCTGCCCGTGGAGCTGCGGATCGAAGGGCCGGAACGGCCGCTGCCCAGCGGCGTCGAACTGTCCGTGTATCGCATCGTGGAGGAGGCTCTGACGAACGTGCTCAAGCACGCGCATCCCCGCGTCGTCGCGGTTGAGCTGCGGTTCCATGGCTCGGCGCTTGAGGTCACGATCGAAGACGACGGTGCCACGCCGGCGGCGGAACGGCCGGCGGGTGGGTCGGGCCACGGCATCCTGGGCATGCGCGAGCGCGTAGCGGCACTGGGCGGCGTGTTCGAAGCGCGGGCGCGCGTCGGCGGCGGGTTTCGCGTCGGTGCCTGGCTCCCGATAGGTGCCGCGGCGATCGGCGGTGCGGCGTGACCATCCGCGTCCTCATCGCCGACGACCAGGAGCTCGTCCGGACCGGCCTGCACCTGGTCCTGCAGTCGTACGAGGACATCGACGTCGTCGCCGAGGCCGCTGACGGACGCCAGGCGTGGGAGCTGGCGGAGGAGCTTCGCCCCGACGTGGTGCTGATGGACATCCGCATGCCTCGGATGGACGGAATCGAGGCGACCGCACGGCTGAGTGCGGCGGACCTCGATCCGGCGCCGCGCGTGCTCATGCTGACCACGTTCGACCTCGACGAATACGTATTCGGCGCACTGCGTGCGGGAGCCGCGGGGTTCGTGCTCAAGGATGCGTCGCGCGAGCGGCTGGTCGACGCGATTCGCGTCGTCAACGGTGGCGAGGCGCTGCTCTCGCCATCGATTACCCGCCGGCTGATCGAGGAGTTTGCCAGCCGCACCGATCCGCTCCGCCCGCCGGACGCGGTCATCGCGACCCTCACACCGCGTGAGCGGGAGGCGCTCGGCCTGGTTGCGCGCGGCCTGTCGAATGTTGAGATCGCTCAGCGCCTGTACGTAACGGAGGCCACGGTGAAAAGCCACGTGAGCAGCGTCCTTGCCAAGCTCGGCCTGCGTGACCGGGTCCAAGCGGTGGTGTTCGCGTATGAGAACGGTCTGATCGTCGCGGGCGATGCGAGGTAGTGCTCCGAGACATGCAGGGCTGAAGAGCCCGGCCGAACGTTCGGCCGGTCGGATCGTGCTTCGCACAGCGCGGGTGCTAGGTCGCGGATTCGGCGTGGGCGAAGGGGCTGGTCACGGGCGCCGCATCCGGCCCGTTCCTCCGGTACTGGTCCGGCTATGCTCCGATCCCGTGACCTCGAAGCCGACGACCGCGACACGGTGGCGGCAGTACCTGCTCGTGCTTCTCGCGGTAACCAGCGGCGCGACCGATGCGATCGGATTTGTCGCACTCGGCGGGGCGTTCACCAGCGTGATGACCGGAAATATGGTTCTGATCGGCTTGTCGGTGGCCAAATCGGACGGTACCGTCGCCCTTCGCTCGGCGCTCGCCATCGTGCTGTTCATGGCGGGGTGCGTCATTGGCAGCCGTCTCGCCGGTCAGCCGGCCGACGACGACCCGCTCTGGCCACATCAGGTAACGCGGGCGATGTGCGTCGAACTGGCGGCGTTCGGCGCGTACGCGATCGGATGGTGGCTGTCTGGGAGCCACCCGATCGGCAACGTGCAACTGCTGCTGCTCAGCGCGAACGCCATCGCCCTCGGTGTGCAGAGCAGCGCCGTGCTTCGCTTCGGGGTCTCCGGCCTGTCGACGACGTACATGACCGGCACGCTGACCACGATGATGGCCGCGCTCGCCGCTGGGCGGCACCCGCGTCTGGTGCTGCCGAGCGCCGAGATCATCGCCGGTCTGATCGCCGGCGCCGCGGCCGCGACGCTACTCGTGATCTACGCACCGGTGCTTGCACCGCTACTGCAGCTCGGGCTCGTCCTCGTTGTCATCGTCACCGCGACGCTACGGTTCGGCGCACCCAAACCGGCGCTGATGCATTAAGCGATCGCGGAGATTGCTGACGTAAGAGATTCTGCAAGATCGAATTCCGGCCAACACGGTGTTCCACCGCGCCGCGGCGATCTGGATTGTTGAGACGGATCAAGGTTCCAGCTAGTCGTGTCAGCTTGATCAGCAGGAAGTCAGGAACGTGTGGAACGCGGCTGATCAATCGGTCGGTCGAGGCCAAAATACGCCGGGCCCGGCCGCAGCGTGCGATGGTGGAGGGCGGGCATCGACGAGCTCGTCCGCGCTGACGCTGCGCCGGCTCGGCGCTGGCTCCATGCCACATCCCGTGCTGTTCGCAGTCCGAGGCGAGGAGGCATCGTGACTACGCAGCCCGACTCACCAGCTGCGATCGTCGTCGGGATCGACGGGTCCAAATCATCGACGGAGGCGTTAGGTTGGGCGCTGCGTCGGGCGCGCCTCGACGGGTCGCCGATCGAGGCGGTGACCGCGTGGCAGTACCCGATCATTTACGGGTGGGCGTTGCCGTCAACTGGAGACTACGACCACCGGCACATCGCCCAGGAGATGCTCGATGGTGTCATCGCGGACGTGGCGGGATCAGACTCAGCGGTTGCAATCCATGATCGGGTCGTGGAGGGCCACCCCATCGGGGTGCTGCTCGACGCAGCCAGCGAGGCGCAGCTTCTCGTGGTCGGCCGTGGTGGTGACGGCTCCGGCCGGACGCTCGGCTCGGTGAGCCAGCACTGTACGCAGCACTCGCCGTGTCCCGTCGTGGTCGTCCGCTAGGACGGTGCCCCGTGAGCGGGCACCATGCTTGACTGCTATCGAGGTGGCGGGCCGTACAACCGCTGGTGATCTCGGCCACCAACCGTGCGCACGGTCACGGGTTTTGCTGCCTGACCGTGGCTGGGATGATCCGGTAGTCGCGCTGAAACACGAGATTGTGCACCTCGGCCGACGCGATCTGGCGAAAGGTAGCCAGTTTCGCTGCGGCCTGCTCCTGGGTGAAGACGTTGAGTGGCCAGTCGCGGACGGTGCCTCCACGCAGATGCGGGTGGTGAAACCCGGCGCCGTAGAACACGTGAAGCGTGATGGGGCTGATGCTCGCATCCCGCTGCTCGGGCCACGTCAACGCCCAGATCGCATCGACGCCGTCTGTGGTCGAACGCAAGCCTGTGGCCAGGATTTCGCCGGTGCCAAGAAGCAGGTCGTCGTTGATCTCGCTGAGAGCCTGCCGGGCGTAGCGGTCAAGGAGAGCGACCGCGTTAGCGAACAAGCGCTCCTTGTCCCGACGGGAGACTGCGTCGCCGTGTACGCCGTCACGAAGGTCGGCGAAATGCCTCAATAGCTCTACGGTGTAGTCGAGTCGGGAGTCGTCCATGGCTGCTCCAACCAGTTGCGATGGGCATTCGACCGCGGCAGCGTTGGCCGACTTGCGCGATGATCGAGCAAAGTCCGCATGTCCAGATCGTAGGGCCGCAACCGCGCAATCCGCCCCGACATTGCGCGTATCAACCGTCACGCGATCCGCTCGTCGATCTCCGTCGAGGTGGGCACCGAGGGTCAGGCGCGCCTTAGCACTAGGGTCGCGAAGCCCAACACATCGCGGTAGCCGCGCAGCCACTGGTCCCGGTGCTTGCGCGCGACCGCGAGTGCTTCGGCGGCGTCGGGGTGGCCGGGGTTGTCGACCGCCCACTCGGTGAGTGAGCCGATCCAGGACCACTCGTAGTTGTCCCACTCGGCAGCATCGCTGACGTGTGCGTACACCGGGGTCCAGCCGGACTGTTCGGCGACGTCGACCAAGCCGGCAAGATCGGTGAAGTCCTCGGGTGTCGTGCCGAGCGCGGACAGGGCTTCGGGAGTCGGCGGGGCCTGCCAGAAGCCATCGCCAATCAGCAGAATGCCGTCGGTGTTCACGTGCCGGCCGGCCATCTGCAGCGTCCCGAGGAATCCGTCGAACACGTGGGTTGACCCGACGCACAGTACGAGGTCGTAGTCGCCGTCCGGCACATACGTCCGGGCGTCGCGCTCGTGCAGCGTGAGCCGGTCGGCCAGGCCCCGTTCCGCAGCGGCTGCCGCGGCGCGTTCGAGGGCGTACGGGCTCAGCTCGACACCGTCCGCGTGTCCGTCGGGGTAGTGAGCGAGGGCTTGTAGGGCCCAAGCGGCCTCCCCGCAGCCGAGGTCGAGGATCCGTGCCGCCGGTCGCCGGTCAGCCCGGCGGAGGAGCCGGTTGACGTTGACGCCGGAAATCGGTGCCGCAATGGGGTGATGTGAGTGCGCGATGCTGCTGAGCCGTTGACGATCCACCAGTCACAGTGAACACGAACGCCGTCAGGGTTGGCGTTTCGCCCCTCGTACCTGTCGGCGCTGGCACGGACTGTGCGGCGCCGACGGGCGTACGCTGGCGCACGTGGATCAAGAAGAGCGCATCGCCCTGTTCCTTGACTACGAGAATCTGGCGCTTGGTGCGCGCGACCATCTTGGTGGCATGAAGTTCGACCTGCGGCCCATCGCCGATGCGCTCGCCGAGCGGGGGCGAGTGGTGGTACGTCGCGCCTACGCCGACTGGTCCTACTTCGATGAGGACCGTCGGATGCTCACCCGGTCACACGTCGAGCTGATCGACATGCCGCAGCGCATGGGCGCCTCGCGCAAGAACGCCGCCGACATCAAGATGGCCGTGGACGCCCTGGAGCTGGCCTTCGAGCGGGACTACATATCAACGTTTGTGTTTTGCACCGGCGACAGCGACTTCACACCACTGGTTCACAAGCTCCGCGAGCTCAACAAACGCGTCATCGGTGTCGGAATTGAAAAGACAACCTCGGCGCTTCTGCCGCCGGCGTGCGACGAGTTCCTCTACTACGATCGCCTCGAGGGTGTCGAGATCCCGCCGACACGTTCCCGGCGGAGCCGGCCGGCCCGATCTCCGGACGCGGAACCGCAGCCGATGGAGCGGGAACCCGAAGCCCAGCCGGTGGCGGATGCGTCCACACGCGATGTCGACACGCTCGCTGTGCTCGTTGCCCAGACCGTCGCCGGTCTTCAACGCAGTTCCGGCGGCGCGGTAACCGCGTCGACGCTCAAGCGCACCCTGCTCCGGAAGGATCCAACCTTCAACGAGGCCGACTACGGGTTCCGCGCCTTTGGCGAACTCCTGCGCCACCTGGCCGAGCGCAACGTCGTTGAGCTGATTGAAGGGCCCGCGAAGGGCGATCCCGAAGTTAGCCTTCCGGAGCACGGCGACCGGGAGGCGGCGTTCAGCCTGCTGCGCGCCGTGGTTGTCGATCTGGCGGGCAGCGACGGGTCGGTTGCGCTGTCCGGTCTGAAGAATCAGCTGCGCAAGGTACGGCCGGACTTCAGCGAGAAGAAGCTCGGGTACGGCAGCTTTCTCCAGTTCTGCAAGGCGGCCGCCACCGCCGGGGTCGTCGATCTACAGTGGAGCCCCGACGCCGACGATTACCTCCTTACCGCCAAGTCCCAAACCTGAGCGCTGCTAGGCGCTACACCGCGGCTGAGTCAGAGCAATCTCGCGTCCGTGTCGTGGCGCGCGTGAACGTCCGGCACATGACGTAAACCTGTGTCGATGTCAAGCGGACGGTGAGCGGACGTCGTCGGGAATCAGGTTGGTGAGGGCGTCGAGGATCACGGTCAGCCCGAAGTCAAACTCATCGCCGAAGTCGTAGCCGGGCTGCAGCACGTATTCGGTGGCCATCTCGACGAAGTGGGGATACTCCCCGTTGGGGAACTGTCGCAACATCGGTTCGGCGATGTCGCCGACGGTCTCCGGTCCCTTGAATGGCAGTGACGCCTCCTGGAGTGCAAACCCGTAGACATAGCTGTCGATGAGGGCGTACGCGTGCGCCGTCATCACGACCGAGAAGCCCGCCGCGCGCAGGGCACCGATGACCGCGTCATGGTGTCGCAGCGTGGCCGGGCCCGGGGCCGTCCGCGACTCCATGAGACCGATCGCCCACGGGTGGCGTTTCAGAGCCTGGCGGGCCGAGGCCGCCCGCCGACACATCTCGGACCTCCATTCACCGCTGGCGATCGGCAGCTCGATCTCGCCGAAGACGAGGTCGACGATGCCATCGAGGATCTCGTCTTTGTTCGCTACGTAGTGGTAGACCGACATCGGTTTCACGCCGAGCCGTTCGGCCAGCGAGCGGATGGTCAACGACGCGATCCCGCCCGCGTCGGCGACCGCGAGCGCGCTGTGCAACACCCGGTCCCGGCTGAGCGCAGGACGGACGTGCGGGCTGTCACGGACCGGCTTCGACATGTTGGCTCCCGCGAATGATGGCGCTTCCGTACTTTGTACGATAGCGTACTCGTACAAAGTACGGCGGGACAGTCCCGCCGTCCGGGAAGCGGTCATGGGATCTGTAAACCAACACGCCGAGACGGTGGATCGCACGATGCAGGCGATCGTGCAGGACGGGTACGGCTCTGCCGACGTGCTGCGCACCGCGCGGGTAGCCCGACCGCAGATCAGCGACCACGAGGTGCTCCTGCGGGTGCACGCCGCTGGCCTCGACCGGGGCGCCTGGCATCTCATGACCGGTCGGCCCTATGTGATGCGGCTCGGCATCGGGCTAGGCCGCCCGAGGAACCCGGTGCTCGGCCGCGAGGTCGCCGGCACGGTGGTCGCCGTCGGGTCGGCCGTGACCCGGTTCGCCGTGGGCGACGAGGTGTTCGGCATCGGCCGCGGCACGTTCGCCGAATATGCCGCGGCCCGTGCGGACAAACTGGCCCGCAAGCCGGCGAACACCACATTCGAGCAGGCCGCCGTGGTGTCGGTGTCCGCGCTCACCGCCCTGCAGGCCATCACCGACGTCGGCCACGTCCAGCCGACCCAGCACGTGCTGGTCATCGGCGCGTCCGGCGGGGTCGGCAGCTACGCCGTACAACTGGCCAAGGCGTTCGGGGCGGAGGTCACCGGCGTGTGCAGCACCGCGAAACTCGATCTGGTGCGATCCCTGGGTGCCGACCATGTCATCGACTACACCTGCCACGACTTCGCCGCCACCGGCCACCGGTATGACCTCATCGTCGATATAGCCGGAAACCCGTCACCTGCCCGTCTGCGCCGCGCACTCACCTCCACCGGGACCGCTGTCATCGTCGGCGGGGAGGAGGGCGGCAACCTGACGGGCGGTATGGACCGACAGTTGCGCGCGATGACTATGTCCCTGTTCGTGGGCCAGCGGTTGACTGGTGTCCTGTGCAAGGAGCGCTCGGCCGATTTGGACCGGTTGAGCGAACTCATCGAGGCGGGCAAGGTCACCCCGAGCATCGACCGGACCTACCCGCTGGCCCAGGTCCCGGATGCCATGCGCCACCTTGCCGCGGGCGAAATCCGGGGGAAAGTCGCGATCAGTATCTGAAAATCGTCGCGTCTGACCACATGCGGCGCTGCCCACACCAAGCGCGGATCGCCGACACGTCTCTCGTGGTTCGTCTAGCGTCGAGGTATGTCATATCCACCCGCGACCTACATGGCTGACCATGGCGAGGTCAGCGCGTCCTATCGACCGGTCGACACCGCGCCGGAGTTGACGTACAGCAGCGGCAACACCGTGCATTACCTGTCGACCGGCGCGTCTACGAATGGCCAGTTCGGCCTCTACCGCTGGGAGATCGGCCCCGAGCCAGGCGGCCCCGAGCCGCACTTCCACCGATCGATATCCGAGTCGTTCTACATCCTCGCCGGCTCGATGCGGGTCTACGACGGCACCCGCTGGATCGACACGGCGCCCGGCGACTACGTACATGTGCCGGAGGGCGGCATTCACGGGTATCGCAACGAATCCGGGGCGCCGGTGTCGATGCTTCTGCATTTCGCGCCGGGCGCGCCGCGCGAGGGCTATTTCGAAGGCCTACCGGAGCTCGCGACCATGACCGATGAAGAGCGAGCCGCCTTCTTCCTCCGGCACGACTCGTTCTGGCTGGAGTGAGGCGACGGTCCCGCCGATTTCACCTACCGGCGCAGCACACCTGATCCAGGTGCAGCGAGTCGCCGTACCGGCTGGGCGGACGTACCACCCGCGAGTAACTCCCGAAGACGTCACAAGCCACCCTCGACCGGTCATTATCGTTGCATGACTCGACTGATCGATCCGGCCGCCGCGCTCGAGAGGCTCTGGACTGGCGGGATCTGGGGCGAAGGTCCGGTGTGGCTTCCGGGAACCGAAAGCGTGCGATGGAGCGACATCCATCGCAATCTCATCCTTGAGTTCGACTCAGCGTCGGGCCGCACACACGTCCACCGCGAGGATGTCGAATTCACCAACGGCCGGACCCTCGACCGCGAGGGCCGTGTCGTGCAGTGCAGCCACGGGCGACGATGCATCGAGTACGAAATCGACGGCGAGCCGCAGACCATCGTCGATCACTGGCAGACGTATCGACTCAACTCGCCCAACGACATCGTCGTGGCCTCCGACGGAACGATCTGGTTCACCGATCCGCCGTACGGCATCTTCCTCCCCGAAGAGGGGCACCCCGGCGAAATGGAGTACGGCGGATGCTGGGTGTTTCGTTACGATCCAGTGAGCGCAGTGCTCACGCCGGTCATCACCGACATGAGCCGCCCCAACGGGCTGGCGTTCTCCCCGGACGAAACGCTCCTCTACGTGTCGGACACCGTCGACGAACGGCGAGGTCTGATCCGCGCATACGACGTGGACGTGGTCGGCGGCCGTGTCGCGAACGGCCGCGACTTCATCGCCGTCGTTCCGGGCTGCGCCGACGGGTTCCGCGTCGACGAAGACGGCCGCATCTGGACATCCAGCCTGGATTCAGTTCAGGTGTTTTCCCCCAACGGCGAGATCCTGCTGAAGGTACCGGTCCCGGAGAAAATCGCGAACCTGTGTTTCGGTGGAATCGACGGACATGATCTGTACATCACCGCTTCGTCAAGTCTGTACCGCATTCGGACCTTGACGACCGCGGCACAGCGGCTGACAACATAAAACACAGCGGTGAGCGGCGGGTCGACGGTCCCGGTTAGGATCGCCACCCCGTCGTCGTGGGTGCTCGTCACCGACCCACCTAGGGCGTGCGGGCAGCGTCAATCTGATCGAAGTCGCCGTACCCGTTGTGCGTTCCGCCGCCGCCCGACCATTGCCACATCAGCGCGTACTTGCTGGTGCTGGTTTTGCCACCGAAGAACTGGGCGCACGTGGTGGTGCCGGACAGGCACCAACCGACCGGGTGATGGGTCAGGCTGCTCGTGTCATTCGTGTACGTCCACTCGTAGGTGTTACTCAGGACCGATGACGTGCCGGTGCCGAAGATGGACTTCCAGACGCTCGGTGCGGAGTAGACACCGGCCTTGTAACTCGAGTGGCTGGTCAAGTAATTGGCGTACCCGTTGAACTCGGCGCGGTCGATGGCGGCCGGGATATGCAGCGTTTTCACCTTCCCGCTGCAGGTCGAGGTGTAGATCGAGTTCCAGCCGTTGTCGGTGGCCGGGCTATATCCGGGTGCGTGACCGGGCAGCTCGACGTCCATGAACACGACCGGATAGGTGACCTTGCTGCTGAGATGGGTCATGTCGGTCAGGGTCTGTGCGGCCTGGGCCGCTCCCCACGACGTCGCCTCCGAAGCGGTGCCGTTGTAGTGCGGATCGACGCCCGGGCCTCCCATGAACCAGTAGACGCCGACACCGATGCCACGCGAGTCGGCGTAGTCGGCGTCGGCATCCCGGCTGTCCGTGGCCGACCAGACCACCCCGTCGCCACTGCACTTCTGCCAGTTGGCCCAGTTGCCGGCCATCCCGATATAGCCGCCGTAGGTGCCACCGATCACGGGTTCGCGGTACGGCACCGTACCGGGAATCGCGATGTAGCTGCTGTCCGTGCCGTACCAGAAGCCGACCGGCGAGTCGGCCCGAGCCGGCGCCGCGGCCACGACGGCACCACCGAACAGACCCAGGATCAAGACGAGAAGAACTTTGCCGCACCGTCCGCGAATTGCCATGCCCGTCACCGCCCGATGCCCGTGGACAAGTGCCCACGAGAATGACAATCGCAGATGCGTGCAACCCGGCTTGTCCCGTTCGGACACCGACGACGTACCGCGCGCGGCTCGACCGGTACTTCGAGTTGATCGCCCGCCGTCAATTCGTTACGCGGTTACCAATTCGGGCCTTGCCGATCGATTTCGGCCCATCCAAGAATGAGTCATGGGTTACACGGGGGTTCATCGGTGGCGTTGCTGGCCATGTGCGGCGCCGCTCTGGTCGTAGCGGCGACCGGATGTACCGGTCCGTCTCACGCGCGATCGACCGCGACTAGTAACGCGGCTGTAGCGACCACGACGCTGCCCGTCGTGCCGACCACGGCGCCACCCGTCCCGCCGCCACCGGTGATCTCGGGCGGCGCGGCGGATGCCCCGTGCCACTACAAGCCGTCGTCGGCCTAGCTGCCGGCATGGGCGCGGGACGGCTTCGGCCCGCCGTACACCGGATGGCCTCACGTGCTCAGCACCGACGGCAAAATCCTGGCCGTGCTGTTCGCCGCGCCGCCGTTTGCGCCGTTACCGCCCGGCAACCTAGGAAACAAGATCGTCTGGGCAGCGAAGGATCCGCTCGGCGGTGGGCTGACCGTCGACGCACACCTCGTCGGTACGCCGGAGGCCGTCGAGATCGGCGAAATCTTTCTCGGAAGATCGTTCGTCAACGTGCCGAAGCCCGGGTGCTGGCGCCTGGCGCTGCATTGGACGCTGCACCCGTCCGCATCGACCGAGATCGTCGACATCGTCTACAAGCGAGCCTGACGCCCGGTCGCGCCACGCGCCGACTGGCACGAGCCTTCAAATACCAGCAGACCGCAAATACCAGCAGACCGCGAGCACGAGGACCTGAGCGGTACAGGTTGGTTGACCGAGTCGCTTGCGTTAGACACTCCGCAAGTGGAGACTTACGTACGTGGCTACTTTCGGAGATGTCGACCTTGGCATCCTCGGCGATCCGACCCGGCGCGCGATCTTCGAGTTGCTGGCACGGCATCCGTGCTCGGTCGGCGAGCTCGCCGAGCAGTTGCCGATCACCCGGCAGGCGGTGTCCCAGCATCTGCGGGTACTCAAAGACGGCGACCTGGTCGTGGTCACACCCGAGGGGACTCGTCGCATTTACCGGCTCAACCCGGACGGAGTGGCCGCGTTCCAGGCGTACTTCCAGCGCATCTGGGACGACGCATTGACCGCCTTTCAAAAAGCCGCCGACGCGGCCACCGAAATCGAACAGGAGTAGCAGTCATGACCACCGCATCTGCCAGTCCCGCTCTGCATGGGAAAGCAACCGTCGCGATGCCCGTCGACGAGGCGTTCCGCTTCTTCACCGACTCGTTTGGCCGCTGGTGGCCGGCCGACTACCACATCGGTCAAGCCGAGATGGTCGACGCGATCCTCGAACCAGGCGAGGGCGGACGGTGGTACGAGCGCGGTGTGGACGGCAGCGAATGCGACTGGGGGCGGGTATTGGTCTGGGAGCCGCCGAATCGGCTGGTCGTCACGTGGCAGATCAATGGCCAGTGGCAGTTCGATGCCGACGCTGAGCACGCCAGCGAGATCGAAGTACGGTTCGTCGCGAACGGTCCCGAGCAGACCACAGTTGAGCTCGAACACCGGCATCTCGATCGGCTGGTCGCCGGCCAGGTCATCCGCGACATGATCGGTCAAGGCGGCGGCTGGACCGCCACGCTGGAGCTGTTCGCCAAGGCCGCCGACGCGGACAAGTAGTCCCGATGACCGCGTCCTGAGATCACAGGCCATATTCCTCCAGGAGGCGAAGCCAGATCTCGCTCACGGTCGGGAACACCGGAACGGCATGCCAGAGCTGGTCCAGCGGGGTCTCGGCGATCACCGCGATGGTGGCCGCGTGGAGAAGATCGACCACCACTTGGCCGGCAAAGGTGACGCCGAGCAAGACGCGGCGGTCCGCGTCGACGACTGCTTTTGCTCGGCCGATGTAGTCGTCCGCCTGGAGCAGCGCGCCTTCGACCGCGCCAAGGTCGTACTCGACGGTGCGCACGGCAAAGCCGTCGGCGCGAGCCTGGGACTCCGTGCGCCCGACGGCGGCGACCTGCGGATCGGTAAAGATGACCCGGGGCGCGCCGCAGTCGTCGGCGGTGGCGCGGAAGGCCGGCAAGTCGTCGGGCAAGCCCTTCGCGCGGGCGACGATCACGTCGCCACATACCCGGGCTTGGTACTTGCCCATGTGGGTGAGCAGGTTGCGCCCATTGACGTCGCCGATGGCGTACAGCCAGCCTTCGGGGACGCCGGTCGCGCGCATGCTTCCGTCGACTTCGATCGAGTCGACCTGGTACAGGCCGACGGATTCCAGTCCGAGGTCGCCCGAAGCGGTCCGGCGGCCAGTGCCGACGAGGATCTCATCCGCCTCGATACGTGAGCCGTCGTCAACGTGGACGGTCACCGGGCCACCCGGAACCGGCCGTTCCACGCGGACGACTGAGCGGCCAAAGCGTATGTCGATGCCCGACTCCTGGAACGAGCTCGCCAGCAGCTCACCGGCGAACGGCTCGGATTGAGGAAGCAGCCGATCGCCCCGTACGAGCAGCGTCGTGTCCTTGGCGCCGAGGAAGTGCAACGCCTGGGTCATCTCGCAGCCGACCGGCCCGCCGCCGATCACGACCAGCCGGTGCGGCACGCGCTGAACGCTGGTCGCCTCCCGGTTCGTCCACGGCTGTGCTTCCCGTAGCCCGGGCACGTCGGGGATCGCGGGGTCGGTGCCCGTCGCGACGACGACGGCGTACCGGGCCCGTAACATCCGGATGTCGTCGTGCGCCGTCGTCACCTCGACCCGCAGCGGTCCGGCCAAGCGTCCCTGACCGCGGATGAACGTCGCTCGGAAGTTCTCGATCCGGCCCACCTCACTGCTGTCGTCGAGATGGAAGACGACTTTGTCGCGGCGGGCCAACACCGCAGCCGTATCGATCGGGCCGCGCAGCTCCAGCCCGGGCATCCGGCTGACCTCGGCGGCCAAGCCCATCGGCCGCAGCAGCGCCTTGCTCGGGACGCACCCGTAGTACTGGCATTCGCCGCCGGCCAAGCGCTTTTCGACGACAGCCACCGTCAGACCGCCGCGCGCGATGCATGCCGCGACTGTCTCCCCGACCGGCCCTGCCCCGACCACGATCGCATCAAAGACGCCGCTGTCCTCCGCCATGACACCTCCACCTCCGTTGCGGCCGGCCCTTGCCGCCTGGCTGGGCAAACCCCCATCAGTCTTGCAAGTCGTCACGTATCCGGCGCTCGTATGTGCACGGTCGGTGGTACCGATCGCTGGGGCGATATGGGGCGCCCAAGGTGGTGAATGATGCCTATATCCGTTTTATGGCATCCATCGAGCATCGCCCCGCCCAGATCGTGCCCGGCATGGCGCCTCGTGCCGGGCATGGCGCCCTTGGCGGTTCCCCCACCCGGTTCTGCGGATGGTCGGGTCGTCCGGACCCGGCATCGCCGCCGGCGCCACCTTTCGATCGCCGGCACGGCAGGGGAGATCCGGCGGCGTTGCGGATTCGCACCGTGCACGGCGGACGGCGCCTGGTCTGTCGTCGAGTTGGTAGCCGAGAATGGAGTGGCCGAAATCTGGGCCGAGACGCCGTTCAACGTGGACGACCGCAGTCCGCGGCGGCGATCGTGGAGGGAATCCAATGGCCGTGCTGAGTCTGGATGGCGTCGATCTCTACTACGACGTCGCGGGCCAGGGAGTGCCGGTGGTGCTCGTGCATGGGCTGGCATTGGATGGGCGAATGTGGGACGACCAGGTCGGCCCGCTGGCAAGCGACGCCACTGTGATTCGCTACGACGTACGAGGATTCGGCCGCTCAACGCCTCGCGACAACGACCTCCCGTACACGCACACGGCCGACCTCTTCGCGCTGCTCGATCACCTCGGTGTGGACGCTGCGGTGTTGGTCGGTCTGTCGATGGGCGGCGGTATCGTGACCGAGGCCGCGTTGCACGCGCCCGAGCGAGTCAAGGCCCTGGTCCTCCTCGACGCCGTTGTGGACGGAGTGCCGTGGGACGCTAGGTCCGCGCAAGGCATGCAGTCGATCGGCGACGGATTGCGCGAACGCGGCCTAGCCGGGGCAAAGTCCGCGTGGCTGGCCCACGATTTCTTCGTCCCCGCGCGCCGGCGCTCCGCCGTGGCTGACCGGCTCGCCCGGATGGTCGACGACTACTCCGGGGTGCACTGGACCGAACACGATCCGCATGGTCCGCACCCCGACTGCCGGCCGCTGCTCGGCAGGATCGCCGCGCCGACGACCGTGGTCATCGGGGCCCTCGACGTGCCGTGCTTCCAGGAGATGGCCGACGTGTTGGCCGCCGAGATCCCGCACGCGCGCAAGATCGTCGTACCGGACGCTGGTCACATGGTGAATATGGAAGCGCCGGACGTCGTGACCGACATCCTGCGCGAGATCGTCGCGGCTGCATGACCGACGCGTCGTCACAAAACGTCGTGACGCGATGGGTGGACCGACATCGGCCGGCGCAAGTTAGCGACTCGCCGGTCTTAGCCGGTGCTACCTCCCGTCGTTGCTGAAAAGTTCGACCAGAAGGCGTACGCGTGCGGCTTGATGTGAGGGCCGAAGGCGTGCGTGGCGTTGGAGGTCGGCGAGCCCGTGCATCGCGCTCCACAGCAGCTCGGTCGCGGTTTCGGAGTCCTTGGCCGAGTCGGGCACCGCGCGCCGAATCGCGGCGAACCCCTGCCGCAGCGGAGCCGGTGCAGCCTTGGTCGCGAACGGCAGATCGGTCGGCATCGAGAACATCGCCTCGTAGGAGGCGGGGTTGTCGTGCGCGAAGCGCAGGTAGCGCTGGACGACGGCGCGCATACGCGTGGCGGGAGCGCCGCCTCGCGGCGCCGCGTCCAATGCGGCGGTGAGCCGTTCAAAGCCGTCGAGGGCGACGGCCCGCACGATTCCGTCCCGGCCGTCGGGGAAATGGCCGTACAGGACCGGCTGGCTGTAGCCGATCGCGTCGGCTAGTCGACGGACCGTCACCGCTGGCCAGCCGTCGGCCTCGGCGATTGCCCGAGCCGCCGTCACAATGCGATGTTCCCGTTCGACACGGGCCGCTTGAGCCTTCGTCGGCTGCGTCACAGCATTGACTCTAGCATCGCTAGATCTAGCGATGCTAGAGTCTAGCAATGCTAGAAGGTTAGAGGGGAGTCCTGCTATGCCTATCGTCATCGACGCGCTCGCCATCGTCGCCACACTGTGCACGGCCGTGATCTTCGGCATCGATGTGTTGGCCGCCGTGGTGCTCCGCCCAGCGTTCCGCGAAGTCGACAACCACACACTCGTCCAGATCACTGGCCGTACACACCGGTTCGGCAATCAGCGGTTGCCACTGCCCGGCATCGTCAGCGTCGTCGCCGCCGCTGCGACCGCGGTGGCCGCATTCGCCTCCGGCAATCCGCAGGCGGGTGTCCTGGCCACCACCGGGCTCGTGTTCCTGCTTGTATGGCTGGTCCTGTTCAACCGGATCGCGCTGCCGATCAACAAGGCGCTCATTGCCGCAAGCTACGCCGGTGAGACGCCCGCCGATGCGCGGACCCTGCAAGACCGTTGGGAGTCGATCATCAATGTGCGGTCGGTCCTGCAAGGCTTGGCGCTGCTGGCCTTCTGCATCGTGATCGCGGTCGTGTGAGTCGCCGGCAGAATAGCGCGGCCGTCGTTGACCAGCTCGAGCGGCGGAGTCGAACGGGTTCGGCGGCACCACGGGCACGTTCCTCGTTCATGCATGCGACACGAGTTGGGCCAGTCTCTAGATCATCGTGCGTCGGCGGTGGCGGCGGTCGGTCTGGGTTCTTGCTCCGGGGTTGACACCGCATCCGCGACGACGCGACCCTCGTACCTCGTGGACCTTCGTCACCTCGGGCTGCCCGTGCGCGACTACGAACGCAGCTTGCACTTCTACGCGACGTATTTCGAATTCGACCCGGCCACCGCGCAGTCGTACCCGGACGGCACGGTGATCGTACGCAACGCTCACCGGTTCGATCTGGCGCTGCATCCGGCGACGGAGGCCGGCGCATCGTCGAGCTTCCTCCATTTCGGGTTTGCCATGGCCGACGCGGAGGCGGTCCGTTCCCTGCGCGCCCGATTGGAACGCGACGGCGTGCCGGTCATCGAGCGTGACGATGAACCGGAACTGGTTTCGTTCAAGTGTCTCGACCCGGACGGTTGGCGAGTGGAGGTGTACTGGGAGCCATCGTGATGGCGACCGCGGCTTCGACATCCGACGCGAACGGACCGCGCTGAAAGCGCGCCGACGCGCGATAATCGCTGGATCGAGCGCGAAGGGCGTCCGGGTGAGGAGCGGTCGGGATGTCAGCGCAGGTAGTGGTCGGCGAGGAACCACGGCAGCAGTCTGAGTGCTGGTGCTGCGGCGCGGTCGAGGACCCGGTCAGGTTGGTGCACCTGGGCAATCATCCGGAGGTCACGGTCTGCACCCGATGTGCTCACTCGATCAGCAAGTGGGCTCGGGAGATCGAAGATCAGTCTCGAACCGGCCTTCCCGTCCGCGCCCGCGACCAGCTCCGCCGGCTACGCAAGACCGTGGTGCAGCGCGGCTGGCATCACAACCGGTTGATCGGTCGCCCCCTGCGCTGGTTGGGCAAGCGCACGCCCTGACCGCTCACGGCGGCGGTCGCCAGTGGGCGCCCGCCGCCGCGGTTAGGTGCGGTTCAGTGTCCGCCGGTGTAGGCGCGGATGTCGGCGACGCTCCACCAGTTGTTTGGCGCCGCTGCCGTGATTGTGATCCGTACGTAGCGCACCGGATTGCCGGCGAGGTTGACGGAGGTGAACTGACCGTTACCCACGCCGCTCGCGACCTCGGTGCTCCAGTGGATGGCGTCGGCGCTGACGGTGACGCTGTAGCCACGCGGGAAGTCGCCGACAGATGTTCCGGTGTCGAAGACGATCTGCCGGACCGGTTGGCGCCGGCCGAGGTCGACCTGCAGATACTGGCCGGGTGCCTGCCCGGTTCCGGTGCTGTAGCGAGTGCTGGCGTCGTCGTCGACGGCGTTCGCAGCCACGTCGGCTGAGCAGCACGGATCGGTCGGCCCGGCGGGGTTTGCGGTGGCGGTCCAGCCGGTCGGATCGATCGGCCGAAGGCCGGTGGCGCCGGTGGAGCCGTGCCAGACGAACGTCGCCAGCGCACCGCCCGGCAGGGTGTACGTGAACGCCTGGGTCCCGTCGCGTACGGCGAAGGTCTGTGGGTTGTCGTTCTCGTTGTGCGCGACCAGCACGGTGCTGCCGTCGGGGTTGCGGAACGCGACGTCCATCACCGCGCCGTTCCAACCCGTCGTACCGAAGGACGTGCTGGCGATGCGGACGGCCCCCGGCTTCACGAAGCGGGCGAGGTGGCCGAGCGTGTAGTACTCGGCGTTGCGCGTCACCGTCCCGTCGGGATTGACCGTCAGCACCGCGGTGCATGTGCCGCAGCCGCCGACGTGCGGGCCACCGCTGGGGTCGAGCGCGATGTTCCAGTTGACCACCGTCTTGGCCCAGTTGCGGGTGGCACCGATGATCAGGTTGCGGGCGTGCCATTTGAGGGTGTCGGAGAAGGTGTTCGCCGGGTCGCTGGACTGGCTGCCGGAGCATTCGGTGAAGTAGATGTCCTTCGATGGGAACTCGTTGTGCAACGCTGTCATGGCGCTGGGATCTCCGAAGTAGCAGTGGTATGCCGTGCCGGAGACGTAGCGGGCGGCACTGGAGCCGAGGATCTGCTGCGGATAGTCGTCGATGTCGGCGGTCTCGTCGGGCGGGGTGGACGACGCGTCGTTCGGGTGCTCTGTCCAGTTGTGGTCGTACGCAAGGATCTGCGTGTCCAGACCGGCCTGGTGCAGCATCGGTCCGAGGACGTTGATGACCTTCTCCTCCTGCCACGACGGCATGTCCGTCCCGGGATAGCCCGCCGGCGTGCGGTTCTGCGGTTCGTTCTGGACGGTGATCGCGTCGACGCGGACGCCGTTGGCGCGATACGCCTGGATGAACTTCAGCAGGTACGTGGCGTACGCACGGTAGATACGCGGGTCGTCGATCAAGCGCCCGCCGATGAGCGAGCCACCGGTCTTCATCCAGGCCGGCGGGCTCCACGGCGAGGCCAGGATCTGCAGATCCGGGTTGATCTGCTCGGCCTGCCGCAGCAGCGGCAGGATCTGCGCCTGGTCGTGGGCGACGCTGAAATGCGCGACGCTGTAGTCGGTCTGGCCGGGTGGCAGGTCGTCATAGGTGTACGCGGCGGTCGCGGTGAAATCGGAGGCACCGATCGGTTGACGCAGGTAGTCAAGGCCGTCACCGCTCGTCGGAGAGAAGAGCGACGTCATGGCGGCGGCGCGGGCCTGCGGCGCCAGCGTGTAGAGGATGGAGGCCGACGAGTCGGTGATGGCGGCGCCGTAACCGGACATGGTCTGGAAGGTGCGGCTCGGATCGATAACGACGGTCGGTGCGGTTGTCGGCGTGTCGCTGAACGCGACGGTGCCGAGATCGGCCATCTTGTCGGTGCCGTCGGGGGTCGTGATCCACACGTGGGCGATAACGGCGGGGTGGTGGCTGGGAGTCGCGGCCGATGCGGTGCCGAGACCGGGCCCGGCTACGGCGGCGACGATGAGGGCACCCGCCGTGGCCAGCGCTTTCGAACGGTTGCGCATGGGGGATCCTTCGGGGTGAGGTAGCTCTGCGCGGTCAGGTTCGTAGATTGGGCGACACCTGCGGTGCCTCTTCAGCGCTGCATCGTGACGTCGCCGCGTTACGGCTGGACGTCGTCGGCGGTCGCGCCGGAGCCAGTAGCGAGGCGCAGTGAAGCGAGAATGCCGCCTGTAACAAAGTGAAACAATCGGGAACGTTTCCGATACGAACAGGAAATCAGCCAGCGCGATCGTTTGTCAACGAGCGTCGATGAATGTGGCCGCGACATCTCGGTCGTATGCTGAGGCGTATGAAACAACTGCCTGTAACAAGATGAGTCGGCCGACCAGTCACCGGGCGACGGTGCGAGACATCGCCGCGCAGACGGGCGTGTCCATCGCGACTGTGTCTCGAGTCCTCAACGGTCGGACCCATGTGGCCCCGCACACCCGCGACCTGGTCCAGCGGGCGATGCAGCAACTCGGCGTGCAGGCTCCCGGCCCGCGTGCAGCCACCAATCGACCAGCGCAGGCACCGGTCTATCTGCGGTGTCCCTACCTGCTGACCGACTATTTCGGACTGATCGTCTCCTCGATCGCCGAAACGCTTGACCTGCACGGCAGAGCATTGCTGCTCAACGCCGGAGAAGCCGTCCAGCCGGCCGCCACGCTGCCGACGCTCGCCTCCCGGACTGACATCGGGGGCGCCATTTTCGTCCTCCCGCCGGAGCCGGGCGAGCAGTTGGTGGCGTTGAGAGCACGCCGCTTCCCCTTCGTCGTGGTCGACCCGCGTACCCCCATGCCCCGCGACATCGCCGCCGTCTCGGCCGCGCATTTCGCGGGCGCACGCAGCGTCACCCGCCACCTGGTCGAGCTTGGGCACCGGCGGATCGGTGTCATCGCCGGACCGCACAATTGGCTCGCCAGCGACGCACGCCTGGCCGGACACGCATCCGCGCTCGCCGAGGTCGGCGTGCTGCCAGATCCTGCCCTGGTACGTCCGACCGAGCCAACCGCACAATGCGGACATGCCGCTGCTTGCGAGCTGCTCGACCTTCATCAACGGCCGACAGCGCTGATCGGATTCAACGACAAGGCCGCCGTCGGCGCGATGGCCGCAGCGGCCGAGCGCGGCCTGCGCATCCCCGATGACCTGTCCGATCGCCGGTTTCGACGACATCGATCTGGCCCAAGCCACCAGCCCGATGCTCACCACCGTGCGCCAACCGTTGCAAGAGATGGGCCGCATTGCGGTGAGCCTGCTCATCCGGCTCCTCGAACGCCAGCGCCTCGATGCGTTGCACATCGAGTTGGCCACCGAGTTGATCGTCCGCGGTTCGACCGGGAGAGCCCCCACGGTGTAGCCGGTGAGGTCGGGAGCTCCCAACCCACGAGTTGCCAACGTGGCAGAACGCGGCAAATGCGAAGAGGAGCGCGATGATCTAGAGTCGGGCGGCGGGGTCGGGCACGGTCAGGTCGCCTCCGGCGGCAGGACGAATAGGCCGGCGACCTTGCCGTCGCGGCTGAAGCTGACTCGGCCGATCTGTTCGCCGACCTCGAACTGCAGCGGCACGTCGACGACGGTGTAGTCGTCGTGTTGACGTACACCGCGAGTGCGGCCTCGGCCGCGCCGGGCAGGATCGCCGCGTTCATCGGCTCGCCGGTACGTGGGTCCACCGGCCGGCCGAAGCGCTGGAATGCGGCCTGCCGCGTGGTGCCCAGGACATCCCCGATCTCGGACCATGCGCAGCCCGCGTCGCGCGTGCCGTGTGCGGCGCCGGCCGGCGTAACCGTCTGATGCCGCGCCGCCTCCCGCCGAATGCGTGTCGGCTGATCACTACTTTTCGGTGAGGACGGCGGCGGTGATCCGGTGGATGCGGTCGGGGTCGCGAATCCCATCGATCTCGATGATCTTGTCGTTGACGATCGTGAAGGCCAGCACGGAGTAGGGCTGTCCGTCGAGGGTGATGACCACCCCGACCGCGCCGTTGACCAGTGCGGGATGTAGTCGGGCACCACGTGGCGCGCGGGCCAGTTTGGCCACGGCCTGCACGCCGCGGAAGATGGCTGGCGGCCGAGCGGCGCCGAAGTCGGCGCGCAGCACGATGTCGGGGTCGAGGACCTGGACGAGCGCGTCGAAGTCGCCGGCGCGGGCCGCGGCGAAGAAGGCGTCGACTACCTGCCGCTGACGCGCCACGTCCGCATCGGGCGTCGGGACCTCAGCGCCCTTCACGCGGCGCCGGGCACGGCTGGCGAGCTGCCTGGCAGCGGTCGGAGTGCGCCCGACCACGGTGGCGATTTCCTCGAAGGGCAGCTCGAACATGTCGTGCAGTACGAACGCCAACCGCTCGGCCGGCGAGAGGGACTCGAGCACCACGAGCAGGGCGAGGCCGACCGAGTCGGCCAGCAGCGCCTCTTGCTCCGGGTCGAGTTCCCCGTCGGGGGTGACGATCGGATCCGGCAGGCGTATTCCGAACGAGTCCTCCCGGCGGTGTCGGCGGGAACGCAGGACATGTAGGCACTCTCGAGCGACGACGGTGGTCAGCCATCCGCCGAGATTGTCGATCTGTGCCGCGTCGGAGCGGCTCAGCCGCAGCCAGGCGTCCTGCACGGCGTCGTCGGCCTCGGCCAGCGAGCCGAGCATCCGATAAGCCACCCCCCGCAGCCGCGTGCGGTGCTGCTCGAAGCGCTCGGCCAGCCACTCTGTCTCGTCCATCGGTCACACCATCCCGTCGGCAGGGCTCATACAGGTGAGCCCGCGGACGCGGCGAATGTGACATGGAGAGCGCCAGAACGCGGGCCGCCAACGCTAGGGAGGAGCCACCATATGACCACGTACCTGCCCGCGATCGAGAAGCCGAAGGGCTTGATGCTGAAACTGCTGTACCGGTTGTTGGGCCGGCAGTTCGGCAAGGTACCGAGCTGGCTGAGCGTGTTCAGCGCCCGGATGCCGCTCGGCTTCACCAACTGGATGGGAAAGGTCTACAAGCTCAACCGGAAGCTCACGCTTCCCATGGATACCGTGACGCTGGTTCGCGCACAGGTCGACAGTATCAACGGGTGTACGTGGTGCGCGGACGCCGGCAGGTGGTACGCCATGAAGAACGCGCCGCACAACCTGCCGAAACTCGATGCGCTCGACGACTATCGAACAAGCCCGCTGTTCAGTGACAAGGAGCGCGCCGCGCTCGACTTCGCCGCCGAGCTGACCGAGCAGAAGCACGTGAGCCCGAAGACGTTCTCGGCATTGTCGCGCCACTATTCCGAGCGCGGGATCTGCGAGATCGTGTGGCTTGTCTCCAGCAACCACCTCTTCAACATCAACAACCTCGGGCTGGGCATCGGCTCGGACGGATTCTGCGAGCTGATTCCGCACCGCGCAACCAGTGCATCCCGGTTCGCGCGCAGTGCGGCGGACAAGGCGGCGACCTCTCGCTGACTTGCTCTGACTGCACCCGGTACGGCCCCGGATACCCAAGCAACGGGTACGGCGCCCAAACGGCCACGGCCGAGGCGCCGTACCCGTACCCGTACCCGCGTTGAGCTTCAGATGCGTCTGACGGCAAGCGCGGCGATGTCGTCGCGAGCGGCCTGGTTGTCGAGGAGTCGTGCCATGGCCGTGGCACACATGGTGTCAGCTGGTCCGCAGGTCAAGGCGGTGGCGAGCTGCTTGATGCCGGCGCTGATCGGGCGATCGCGGCGTTCGACGAGGCCGTCGGTGTACAGGAATAGGCATTCCCCGCGGCGTACGGCGAGGTGGATGTTGTGCCGCGGAGCGTCGCGATGGGCCCCCAGCGGTAGATCGGGGGAGAGGCTGAGTGGATTCCCGGGAGCGCCGTCGGTGACGATGATCGGCGGTAGATGGCCGGCACTGGACAGTGTCACGTTGTCGAGTTCGGCGTCGAAGACGGCGTAGAGGACGGTGGCCATCGCGTCCGGCTCGAACCGTTGGACCTTACGGTCGAGTCGGGTGAGGACGTCGGCCGGGTCGTCGGTTTCCATCGCGTAGGCACGGAGCGCACTGCGGATGCGGCCCATGACGACGGCAGCGCGGAGGCCGCTGCCGGCCACGTCGCCGATGGCGATGCCGACATTGCCTGACGGCAGGGTGAACACGTCATACCAGTCGCCGCCGACACCAACGTCGGCACCGGGGACGTAGCGAGCGGCCACGTCGAGCCCGGGGATGGATGCGGGCCGGGCTGGTAGCAGGCTGTTTTGCAGCGCGACGGTGGTGGCCCGGTCCAGCTGGGACAGGCGGGCCTGGGTCGCGAGACTGGCGCGGTCGGCGACGAGTTGCAATAGCTCGACGTCGTCGTCGGTGAAATGGCGGGGGGTTAGGACGCCGACGTGCAGGACGCCGGTGAGCCGACCGGCGTTTATCATCGGTACGCCGAGGACAGACGTGACGCCCTTGCTCAGCAGCAGTGGGTTGACGACGTTGCTGTGGTCGACGTGTTCGATCGCGATAGGGCGTTGTTGCGCGGCGACCCGGCCGGCGAATCCTTCCCCGACCCGCAGCCGGAAGCCCTGCTGCACCTCTTCTTCCAGACCTTTTGCCGCGGTCGCAACGAGTTCAGTGCCGGTGCTGTCGACGAGGAGTATCACCGCCGTGTCGGCGTCAAGTAGGTCGCGGGTACGGTCCAACAGCTCGGCGAGGAGTTCCTCGACTCCGAGCCGTGACAGAGCAGCGTCGGCGATGCTTTGGAGTCGACGCAGCTTCTCGTCACTGCTACGCGCGCCGGATTCGGCCATCGCTACCGCATCCTTCACGTACGCGTAGTTTGCGTCAGGTCGGCTGTCGCAGGCGGACCGTCCCGCCCAGGCCGATATTACGGATGGGACACGCCGAGCCGGCGACGCGGCGTCAGATCGATGGGTTGGATAGATGGGCCCACACGCCGGTGAGATCGAGAACCTCCCGGACAATGCCCTGTGCGCCGGTGACCCGGTATGGCTTTCCGAGTCCGTCGGCGAGCCGGCGCCCCTTGAGCAGCGACGCGATACCGCTCGAGTCGAGAAACGCGACCTCGGCTAGATCCACGACGATGCTGGTTGTCTGGTCTTCGTCGACCGCTGTTGCGATGTCCTGGTCGAGCTGGCCAACGGTCGCGAGATCAACATCGCCCGCCACACTGACGCGGGCGCCCCCAGTAGCGTCGTGATGCACAGAGACTGACAGCCCCACATCCACCCTCCGGAGTCCGTGTCCATGAACGGCTCGACCCTACCGCTGGTGTGCCGGGGTGGCGATCGTCGCGGGTCGGTAAGGCTGTCAACCGCCGGCATCCGGCGCCGGCCTCCGATCGGAGCGCAGACGATGCGGCCGGATCTAGCGGGCGACCCACGACCTCGATAGGGTCTGACGCGATGAAACGTACATTGATTACGGGTGGCCAGGTTTTCGACGGCAGCGGTGCCGCACCCGTCACCGCGGATGTCGTCATCGAAGGAGATCGGATCGTCGCGCTCGGTAGTGGGCTGGACGGTGACGAGGTCGTCGACGCAACCGGTCAGACGGTCGTGCCCGGCCTGTTCGACTGCCACACGCACGTAATGATGTCCGGTGTCGACGTGCTCAAGTCATTGAGCCGGCCGTTCTCGCTGCCGTTCTTCGAGGCAGTCGGCAATCTGCGTACGACGGTGGAGTGCGGCATCACGTCGGTGCGCGATGCGGGCGGCGCCGACCTTGGCGTTGCCGAGGCGGTGCGCCGTGGCCTCGTTGTGGGCCCGCGGATTCAGATCTCCATCAGCCCGCTGTCGCAGACCGGCGGCCACGGCGACGGATGGCTGGCCTGCGGCGCATCCCTCAAAGTCACCCACCCGGGTGCGCCGTCCGGCATCATCGACGGGCCGGAAGAGGCGCGGAAGAAGATCCGTGAGGTGATCCGGGCCGGGGCTGACGTCATCAAGATCATGACATCCGGGGGCGTACTGTCACCCCGGGATGACCCGCGCCACGGTCACTTTCGCGACGACGAGATCGCGATGATGGTTGCCGAGGCAACGGCGGCTGGTCGGTACGTGATGTCGCATGCGCAGGCCGCTGACGGCATCAAGGCGGCGGTTCGAAATGGCGTACGTTCCATCGAACACGGCATCTATCTCGACGACGAAGCCATCGAGCTGATGGTCGAGCGGGGTGCCTGGTTGGTTCCGACGCTCGTCGCGCCGCGGGCCGTACTAGAGATCGCCGCCGCCGGCGGTGGGCTGCAGCCAGAGGTCGTCGCGAAGGCGCGGATGGTAGCCGACGTACACACCGACGCGGTGCGCAAGGCCGTAGCCGCCGGTGTGAAGATTGCAATGGGCACCGACTCCGGCGTCGGCAAGCACGGCAACAACCTCGACGAACTGCGCCTCATGGTCGAATGCGGCATGTCGCCGGCTGCGGCGCTGCACGCAACGACCCGATCCGCCGCCGAGCTGTGCGGCGTCGCCGACGAACTCGGCACGATCGAGGTTGGCAAGCGCGCAGACTTGACGTTGTTCGACGGAGACGTCCTCGACCTCATCCCCAAGGGCGGCGAGATCATGCGCGAGGCGGTATCGCAGGTCTGGATGGATGGGCGTGTGGTGCACAACCGGTTCTGACCGCCCTGCTCCGGCGACCTGTTAACCGACGGCATCCACTTCGCCCTGCCGGTCGGCACCCGGCAGCGCGGGTTCGGTGGAAGATTCGACCTCACCCGGATCAGTGGAGGTCGCGGGCTGGGTAGCCGCTGGTTGACGCCGTGCGACGCGCATCCGGCATGTAGGCTCGAGGCGTCTACTCGCTTTCTATCCACGGGAGCGATCATGCTGGACGAGCACAGCGAACTTCGTGAGGGCTACGCCGAGATCGGCGACGTACGGCTGCATTACGTCGAGGCCGGCGACGGGCCGTTGATCGTTCTGCTGCACGGCTTCCCCGAGTTCTGGTACGGCTGGCGGCAGCAGATCAAACCGCTTGCGGCGGCGGGCTTTCGCGTCGTCGCGCCCGATATGCGCGGCTACAACCTCTCATCGCGGCCGGACGGCGTTGGGGCGTACGACATCGACCGACTGGCCGCCGACGTCCGCGGTCTCATTCAAGAACGCGGAGCCCAGTCCGCACTCTTGGTCGGTCACGACTGGGGCGGAAGCGTCGCCTGGGCCACCGCAATGAACCACCCCGAGGTCGTAGACCGGTTGGCCATCCTCAATGCGGCCCATCCGCGGCGGCTAATGCAAGGACTGCGAACCCCGCGCCAGCTCGGGAAGTCCTGGTACTTCTTCTTCTTTCAGCCACCGTGGCTGCCTGAGCGCACCGTTCGCGCCAGGCGCTGGTGGTTCTTCCAGAACTTTCTGCGCGACGCCCGCCCGGCTTATACACCGGAAGAGATCGACCGCTATGTCGAGTCGTGGTCGCAGCCAGGCGCAGCAACCGGAATGATCAACTACTACCGGTCCTCGGTGCGGCAATCGCCTAAGCGCGCCGAAGCGGCACTTCGGCCCATTCAGGCGCCCACATTGGTCATTTGGGGGCAACGCGACCGCTTCCTCGGCCGAGAACTAGCCGAGCCCGACCGCGATGACGTACCTAACCTCGACCGCGTCGAGCGCCTGCCCGACGCGTCGCATTGGGTGCATCACGACGAGCCCGAGCGCGTCGTACAACTGCTTGTCAACTTTTTCGCTCCCGCCCTACCAACCAAGAACCGCTGAACTTCGACCCGTAACCATTCGACCCAGCTCGTTGGTCAGGTCACCCGGCCGGACCGACGTGTGCATCCCGGCGTCGGCCTCGACCAGCGCGTTGCCTTCACGGTCATCGAGTCGCGCTTGGTGACGCCTTCGGCACGCAGTCGAAGGTCGTCTTGTCGGGCGGCACTACGTTGTCCGACCAGGTCCAGGGTCCGGCCTCCGCGGCGCACTCGCGCCCCACTCCCTGCGCCGGCCCAACGGAGGATCATCGGAGGTATGGAAGTACTGAACAGCCGAGTCTTGCTGCGCCCGATCGATCTGCAACGCAGCCGCCGGTTCTACCGCGACGTACTGGGGCTTGCGATCTACCGGGAGTTCGGCGACCCTGCGGATCCGTCGCTCGTGTTCTTCCTCGGTGGCGGCTTCCTGGAGATCTCCGGCCCCGGAGAGAAGGCAATCGGGGCACCCAATGTGTCGCTATGGCTGCAGGTGCGCGACGTCAGGGTCGAGCAGCAGCGACTTGCGGCTCTTGATGTCGAGATCGTACGCCCGCCCGAGCGCGAGCCGTGGGGCCTGGTCGAGATGTGGGTCGCCGACCCGGATGGGACGCGCATCGTTCTCGTCGAGGTTCCCGAACAGCATCCCTTGCGGCGAGACAGCAGAGCACCATCGTCCGGTCATGGCACCTAGTGCCGGCCCGACCTCAGCAGCCAGGCCGTCCACGACCTCGAAGGCCAGCGATCAGCCTTGGGTTTCCAGGCCGTTGCGACCGACCGCTGTTCGGATCTGGCTGAGCCATTCTGTGCCCAGTTGACGCCCGTTCGGGAGTTGGTCGCCTCGATCCCAGCGCCACGTTGTGATCATCGCCAGCACGAGGATCCGGCACTCGCGTAGCAAGCCTTGATTGACACCCGGATAGTGTTCGCTGACTTCTTCGGGCGCATGGGCGAGGTCGAATTCGACAGGCCCACGGCAGCACGTCTCGAGGTCTATGAACAGCAGGCCGTTCGTCGTGGTGAGCACGTTGCCTGGGTGCGGCTCACCGTGCAGTAGCTGCTCGGCGCCGCCGCGCTCGCCGATCACTCGCCTCAGGCTTCGTAAGGTGTGGCCGAGGAGTTCCCGGTCCGCGTCGGCGAGCGCCGGAGTGTGGTCGCGGCTTGCCACGAGTTGTTGGGCCTGCTCGACTCGATCCGTGAAGTGCGGCGTCGGGACATCGAGCTTGCGCATGCCGGCATGCAGCCGCCCGAGCGCATTGGCGTACTCGGCTGGTGAGACCTCTCGAGGCGTCGCAGGTTCGTAGTAGGTCCACAGCGTGACCACGAATCCGTCACGCTCGTAGACGCGTGGCTCGACTCGAGGCTCAAGAGCAGCCACTGGGCTCTCGGATTCGGCGAGCCGTTGAGCAAGGTCGATTTCGAACTGTGCGACCTGATGCGCTACAGGTGCCACCCGGGCCAGGACGTCACAAGGCAGCAGACGCAGAGTGAGCTTGTTCGAGTCATGGAGAAGGATCGCGTCGTCGACTGTCAGATCAAGTGACGAGGCGGTCGACATGGCCGCAGCCACTGCACGCGTGACCTCCGACGCCTGCACCGTTGCCTGGCCCTCTCCCTCGCGCACCGCCGTAGTCTCCCAGGGATGCGACCTGGGCCACCGTACCAAGTTGTCGATAGAGAGCCGGGTGGCGCGACGGGCCGGGCGCGACTGAATGGGCGATCTACCCCGTCCGGCTGCTCAGCCGACAACCGTCAACCACGCAAACGATTCCGGTCGCGGCACGAGCACACGATGGCTCAGCTGGATCCTGTTGTCGCCGGCGTCGTTGCCGACTGCATGCAGTTCAGCGGGTCTTGGCGATGGCAGGAAGCGGTTCGCGGGGCGCGTAGCGAAGGTGTGTTAGGGGTTGTTCGGCAGCCCAGGCGTTGAACGCCCGCAGGTAGAGGGCGACGTGTTCGCGTGTGTAGCGGCGGCGCATCACCTGTCCGGCCTGACGTCGGGCCATGTTGAACATGACTCGGCGGAATACGAGCCGCGGATCCTGTTTGGCCAGACCGGCGCCGTCGATCACACCTTCGTACCATGGGCTGAGATCGGCCCGTTTGTTGGCCTGCTCGACGAGATAGCTGGCGGCCCCGGCCGCGCTTTTGATCATCCCGGTCGCGCCGGCGAGGCGTTCACCGACCTTGACGAACTCTCGTAGCTTGGGATGTTCGGCCAGGGTGGCGACGATCTGGTGGTTGGACACACCGGCCGACCCGCTGGACCAGTTCGCCTCGGGACGGTTCTCATACAGCCATACGGTGCGGACCATCGCGGCCAGCATCGAGGTGGATTTCTCGCCCTCGATCGCAAGCACGTCGGCGGCGTTGCGCCGTTTGCCGATATCGAGGACGTCGAAGGTCGCCGCGTCGACGCCGGTGATGACGAGCATGTCGACCGGCTGGTCGGCCTCCACGATCGCGGCGAGACGGTGCTGGCCGTCGGTGAGGACACCGTTGGTGTCGAACGCGATGCCTTGATGGGTGACCATCCATTCACCGCGGCGGATCGCGTCGGCGAACGAGCGTACGACGGCCTTCGACAGCGGCCGGTTGCTGGTATTGGCGGCCAACATGGCGGCGGCCTTGTCGGGGGTGATTGTCTGTACTCTGCTGCGCACCCGAAACCTCACTCCTGACATCACGATCTACAGACGGTCGGTGCCGGTCGACCTGCGGCCGTGCCCGGCTGACGACCGATCAGCGGCTGGCGACCATGATGACACAGGCGAGTCTGACACCGGTGATGCGTACGTCATGACCAGGCCGTGGCAGTCGCCACTCGCTTTAGTGGGGGCATATCACGGGTGCGACGCGGTTGGTCGCTGTCCGTCCGATGTCATTCGGATTGTTGGCCATCGGATTGGCGGTACGTAACCGGGTCACGCCTGGTCTGATCGGCATTCGCAGACGGCTCCTGCGGTACGGGGAACCGCGCGGTCGGAGACGCGTGACTGTCGGGCGCGCTGTAGACGGACGGAATAACACGTGTGTGCGCCGCGTAGCCGCTGGTCTGTGGCGGCATTCCGTACTCGGCGACACGGGTGGGCGCGTGACGACCGAGTGGCTGCGTCGGGTGTGTGGGCTGGCCGTACTGCTGCGGCTCGTCCCCAAAGGTCTCAAACCCGTTGGATCCACGCCGCCAGAGCAGCGTGCCGATCACGGCGATCCCGCCGAGCACGAGCAGAGCGCCAATGGTGTACGCCAGCCACATCATCGAGCTTCCGCCGCCGCCGGACGAGCCGCCGCCGATGAACGATGGCTGGTCCGCTGACGTTGCCCCGACGCCGGTCGTACCGGCCGCTGCCGGCGTATCGCTTGGCGCGGCGTTCGGACTCGCCGTCGGCGCTGGATCTGGCTGAGTCTGGATCGGCTGTCCCGCTGCCACGATCGCGGACCGATACGGACCGGCCGAACTGATGCCTCCGTCGCTTCGCCTGGGTTGAACTTGTACGGAAAGCGCAAGTCCGGCGCTGGGCATCTTTTTGCTAAAGGCGAGCTGGTATTCGATGTTCACTCCGCCGCCGGGCGGTAGCGCCTGCTGCGCTCCGAAGTCGATCTGATCTTTTGCCGTGACGACACCGCTGTGCACACCGCGCTGGGTGAACGTTCCGACGCCATGCAATCCGCCGAGAACGCGCTGACGCTGCAGGTGGACCAGATCTCCGACGAGTCCATTCGCCTGGAGCACGAAGGACACGTTGAGGTACCGGACCGTCTGCTGTGTTTGGTTAACCACACGCACCGTGAAAGGTTGGGCGGTGCCTCCGCTGGGAAACTGTCCGGGAATGTTGTCGATGCTCACGCGGCAACAGCCGTCGCCGTCGGCGAATGCCGACGACGTCATTGTCAGGGTTGCGGCCGGCACGGCGATGAGTAGGCCTAAGAGGGTCACCACCACCCTCAGACTGAACGACTTATGCGGCATATGTCCGATCCTTGCGGCGCACGCCAACGCCCGCCGTCGGCAAGCGGACACGGTACGTCGATGCGGGACGCCGGGCAAGCCGAGAACGCAGCCAGTGTCGGGGCGGCACGCTGGACGTTCCCTCACCGAACGGGATGATCTCAGTTGGTCACGCGACTCGCGTAAAACATCTGCTCGTGGCAGGAGAATGAGGCTATGCAGAAGATCTCACTGGACGCCCTCGCCCGGCAGCAGGTCGACATGGCGGCCTCCGCCGGCGGCGGACACACCGCGGACACGGTGTATGGCGGTCACGAGAAGGTCCTCCGCCAGGTGGTCATCGGTATGACCGGACATGCGGTTCTGACTGAGCACGAGAACCCGGGCGAGGCGACGATGCAGGTGTTGCGCGGGCGGGTCCGGCTGTCGGCGGGTGACCTGTCGTGGGAGGGCCGTGCCGGGGATCTGCTCATCGTGCCCGACGCCCGGCACAGTGTGGAGGCGTTGGAGGACTCGGCGGTCCTGCTGACCGTCGCGAAACTACCCTGATGCCGACGCGACACGATCGTCGCGTCGGGCTGGATGGATTGCCTCTGACCGAAGAGCCCGTGATCCCACTGTCCCACAAATGATCAATAAACCTTCACGGGTACCAGGCGAGGTTCGGGGCCGGCTGGCGGCGGATCGGATCTAACCCACGGGGCCGCCTAGAGTAGCGGAGTGGGAATCTCCGATCGGTTGAGGAAGTCGTTTCGCCAGCTGCTGCAACGGCCCGGCGCCACGGTCAGCCTTGCGCCCTACGAGGCGCTGATAGGCGACATCGAGGACCGGGAGGCCGAGATTCAGGCGTGGTCCGATGCCGAGCTGACGACCGCCGCACGAGCGATGCTGCCGGGAAATCGCGCGAATACTGACAGCACTAACGGCAAGTCGGACGCCGTCGACGACGCGAGCGACACGGGCGAATCGGGCGGCGCCGACGAATCCGGTGCGGTGGGCCTGGATATCGACGAACCGTCTGACTCTGCCGACGCGGTGGACACCGAACTCGGAGCCGTGGTTGCCGCATTGACACGTGACGAGATCATCGAGGTCTGTGCGTTAGGTCGCGAGGCTGGCCGCCGTGCGCTCGGCGAGCGGGCATTCGACGTCCAGCTGTTCGGCGCGATGGCCATGCTCGATGGGCGGATCGCGGAAATGGCAACCGGCGAGGGCAAGACACTCGCGGCTGTCATCGCGGCGTTCGGCCACGTGGTGCGTGGCTCACGGGTACACGTACTGACCGTCAACGACTATCTCGCCCGCCGCGACGCGACGTGGATGGGACCGGTCTACGAACTCCTCGGTATCACGGTGGCCGCGGTCGGCGAAGGCAGCACGCACGACGAACGCGCGGCGGCATACGCGAGCGATGTGACATACGCATCGATCAGTGAGGCCGGCTTCGATTTCCTGCGGGATCAGCTGATCGTCGATGCGGCCGAGTCCGTTCTCCCGCCGATGGCCACGGTCATCATTGACGAGGCGGATTCGATCCTGATCGACGAGGCCCGTGTGCCGCTCGTGCTCGCCGGAAGCATCGGTGATTCGGACGACGAGAGTATCGCGGCGGCGACCGCGACTCTGGTTGCGACGTTGCGGCCCGGCCGGGATTTCAATGTTGTCGACGACCGTCGCAACGTCCAGCTCACGAACCGCGGCGCGGTCGTCGTCGAGCGTGCGTTCGGTGGGGTCGACCTTTACGAAGAGGGCAGCCTCCATCGACTGACCGCGGTCAACCAGGCGCTGCACGCGCGAGCGCTACTCACTCGGGACGTCGATTACATCGTGCGCGACGGCAAGGTCGCGCTCGTCGACGAGTTCCGCGGCCGGGTCGCCCGCCGGCGGCGCTGGCCGGACGGGTTGCAGGCCGCGGTCGAAGCGAAGGAGGGCCTCGTCGCGACCGACGAGGGACAAGTGCTCGGGTCGATCACCGTACAAGCGTTCATCGGGTTGTATCCGACCGTGTGTGGCATGACCGGTACGGCGATGAAGATCGGTGACCAACTACGCGAGTTCTACCGCCTCGAGGTAGCCGTCATCCCACCGAACCGTCCGTGCATCCGCGTCGACGAGCCCGACCGGGTATACGCGAGCGCCGAGGAGAAGGAAATTGCGCTGATCGCCGAGGTCGCCGCGGCACATGAGACCGGCCGCCCCGTCCTGGTCGGCACGCTGGACGTCGCGGAGTCGGAGCGGCTGGCGTCGCGCATGCGGGCACAGGGCATCGAATGTGCCGTACTCAACGCGAAGAACGACGCGGAGGAAGCCGCGATCATCGCCGAGGCCGGTGGTGTGGGTGCGGTGACCGTCTCGACGCAGATGGCCGGTCGCGGCACCGACATCCGTCTCGGTGGCAGCACCGAGGCGCATCGAGACGCTGTCGTGGAGCTGGGCGGTCTCTTCATCATCGGAGCCGGCCGGCACGACAGCAGTCGGGTCGATGACCAGCTGCGCGGCCGCGCCGGTCGCCAGGGTGACCCGGGCGGCTCGGTCTTCTACGTCAGCTCCGAGGACCCGTTGGTCGTCACGAACGACGAACACGTCGACGGTCGTGCCGATTGGGATGGTCGGATAACAGGTCCAAACGCTGACGAGGCGGTCGCGCACGCTCAGCGGGTCGCTGAGGGCGTTGCCTTCGAGATCCACCGCAACACCTGGCGGTACGGAGTGCTCATCGAGCGCCAGCGTCAACTGCTCGCAGCCCGGCGCGCGGAGTTGCTCACCACAGACGCCGCAGCCGACCTGATCAGCGAGCGCAGTGAACGATACGCGGAGGTGGCGGAGGAGATCGGTGACGAGGCGACCGCCCGAATCGCCCGGTTGATCGCGCTCTACCGGCTCGACGAAGGTTGGGCCGACCATCTCGCTATGCTCGCGGACATTCGAGAAGGCGTGCATCTACGCGCGCTTGGACGTCAGGATCCGCTCGATGAGTTCCACCGCGCGGCGATCCCGGCGTTCCGCGAGTTCATGTCGGCCGCGGAGGACAAGACCGTGGAGACGTTCGACGCGGCGCAGATAGACAGTCCTGACTGGACGCCGGACGACGTTGGCCTGTCACGACCGTCGGCGACGTGGACGTACATGGTGCACGACAACCCCTTCGGTTCGGAGATCGAGCGCTTTTTCGCCAACGCTGCACGGGCGCTCCTCGGCCGTACCTGAGCGCATCCGAGTCGGGGGATCTGGCGGCACGCCACGGCCGCCGCAGTGGCGAGGTGGCTTGTCCCGGTAACTCAGCGGGTCGCCGAGTCGATTCACCGTCGCCGCCAAGCGCTGTCGCTGTGCACAGTTTGCGGATCATCGATCGGCGAAGCGACGGACGCCGCGATTTCACTCCGGACTGTGCTCAGGTCGGCGAGCGCGCGGTCACGCATGGAGTTGTCGATCGGATTCGTGCTGTAGCGGGCCGCTCGGTACAGATTGGCGAGCGACGTCAGGGCCGGCTTGCTCACCTGGTGTGCGCCGAGTACGCGGGTGACCAGGTCGGCCGGCGCATCGGAGAGCATCCCGGCCGTCCCGGCCATCCGGGCGGCCTCTTCCAGACGTACCCAGCAGGCAATGACCGCGAACCGTGCGTCGCCCTCACCCGTGAGCCGGGCAATCCCGTCGTCCAACGCCGCGATCATGGCGCGGGCGGACAACGGTTTCGGCGTTCCCTCGTCGTCACGCGCGAACCGCTGGATCGGACGTCTGCGAATCACGATGAGATGCCACAGCAGGAAGACCGTGAGGACCAATGCGACAGCGAACACGATGGTCGCCAGGAGCCATGCGTCCCGTAGCGGCGCAAGTGCCCCCGCTGGCGTCGCTGGCGGCGCGGTCCCGCCGAACGGATTGTTCGATCGAATCGAAACGGTCGGTAGCGACGGAAGCGGGACCGGCTTGCGATGTACGCCGGGCGCGGCGATCGACGCGGCCAGCGCGGCAACACCCAGCAAGCCACCAATGACGACAACTGGCACCCAACGACGCGTCCGCTCGGCGTAGTCACGCACGTTGATCCCCGTTTCGTCGGCGCGGTGTCGGCCGGCATCGACAGGCGCGACGGTCTGCGCCCGGACGTCATCTCGCTTGCTGCCGATCGGACGGTCGGTAAGGAGCGTTGTCGCACGCACCTAATAACAACTGCCTGGCGTCGGTAAACTGTCGATCTGGCGTTGTCAACCGAGCGGTCATGGTGGAACACCGCTGCTTGCAGGTTACGAGGTATTGAATCCGCAATCCAGGCCGTCGGCGGCAACGTCGACCCTCGCCAGCCACCAAGCGCTGTCGATGGCCAGGTCGACGAGCCGTGCTGTTGCATGGTCTGATCGGCGCCTTGCGTTGGCTGATCGCGGCTCAAGACAAGGTCGCGATACAAAAGATGAACCAGAATCGGCGCACTAGAGTCAAGGGGTATGACGGATCGATCATTCGCGCCCGTCTCCCGCACCGATGAGGCGAGCGCATACGCGACTCTCGTTTCGGCGTTCGCCGACGATCCGGTCGAGCGTTGGCTCTATCCCGATCGGCAAACCTATTTGGAGCGATTTCCCGGCTTCCTGGCGGCATTCGGCGGCAAGGCATTCGACGAGCACACCGTCTGGGGGCTCGCCGAGTTGGCGGCGGTCGCGATGTGGTTGCCGCCCGGGGTCGAGCCGGACGGCAACGCTATCGTCGGTTATCTCACCGAGAGCGTCGCCCCAGCGAAACACGCCGACTTGTACGCGGTTCTCGAGCAAATGGACGCGGCCCATCCGAGCTTTCCACACTGGTACCTACCGTGGCTCGGCGTGGACGCCGCGCACCAGGGAACCGGACTCGGCGGCCGGCTGCTGAAGTTGTGCCTCGACATCGTCGATCCGGATCATCTGCCCGCTTACCTGGAAACTCCCAACCCGCGAACCGTTCCCTTCTACGAGCGTCATGGTTTCGTCGTCACCGGCCAGGCACAGGCCGGCACGTGCCCGCCCATCATGTTCATGCTGAGGTCGGCGCCGTAGCCCGCGTCAGCTGAGATTGTCCCGGCGGTGTGGTTCACGCCTTGGGCTTTCAAATCCCGCCGGTGGCCGCGATCGCTTGGCTGAGGCGTTCGTACTCGTCGGTGTGGCCGATCATCGCCCGTGCGCCGGGATGACGGCGGTAGTACTCGATCACTGCGGCGACGAACCGGGGGTCGGCGTCCAACTCGGCGAAGCGCGCCCCGCGAGAGTGCGCTGAGGGGAATCGGCGAGGCAGCGACGGCATCGCCTCTAATCGTTCCCAGGTGATCGTTCCGAGGAACGACTGCACCCCACGCGGGGTCAAGGTAAGTGGTGGACGACGCCATCCGATTATGAGAACTATGGCCATCGCGAGACATAGCACGGCGGCGATTGCATTGCTGACGCGCGCAATCAGGTTCAGCGTGTGCACGTCAGGTTCGGCACCGGCGTCCAAGGCAATGGCGCCGGTGATCATCGTAGCCAGCAGCGACTGCCCAATCTGGAGCCGGCGAATGCGCCGGACGGCCGGGACGACGAAAGCGTGCGAAGGGACGATCGTTAGCCGCTGCGGACGACGAACTCCCGTAGAGACGAGCAACGCGAACGAAGTCACTACAAGGGCCGTCGCCGCGACAAGTCGGACGACGATGCTCGCGAACATGCCGCAGAGCGTACGCGAACCTGACCCGCGCGGATGATCGGCGGCGATCCAACCCGGTACAGGGTTACGCCGGAGTTTCGTAGTTCCTGGCTTCGATGGCCTTGATGGTCTTTCCGAGTTGGCTTGCGAGCATTGGCTTACCGACGGCGCCGACCAAGAGCCCGAGCGCCCGTCCCTTGATGTTCTTGCCTTCGCGCACCACGACGACGTCCACGTCGGTAGTCCCGTTGGGTTGCCGTGTGAGGGTGTAGGTGTGACTCGAGGCGCCGCCCCACGCGTTGGAGTCGGTGGTCTTCATGACGACGCGGTTTGGTTCGGACCAGTCGTATTGCAGCCGTTCCCAGACGCCGCGCGAACCCTCCGTGACGTCGGCGTGGCCAGGGCTCTGGTCGTGAACCTTGAGGTAGGCGTCGGCACTGCTGCCAAAGAGCTCCGAGCGGCCCGGGCCGAAGTCGGTGAGCCCGGCGACGAACTGCTCGGGCGTCGCGGTGGTTGTCTGGTTGAGGTGGATCGTGGCCATGAGTGCTCCGTTCCTCGAGCAGCGAGTCCAAACGACAGTCTTGACCATGTGCCCGACGGTCGGGCGCTGTCGTCTAGCGCAGCGGTCGGAACGCTGCGCGGATTTCGCTCGCGAAGAGTTCCGGCTCTTCCCAGGCGGCGAAGTGGCCGCCCTTGTCGACCTCGTTGAAGTACATGAGGTTGGGGTAGGCGCTCTCGACCCAGCTCCGTGGAGCCTGGAAGATCTCGCCGGGGAACGTGGTGAAGCCGACCGGCATCGAGACCTGCGGCGGAGCTTGGCCGGCCGCAAGCGCCGCGGCTCGTCCGCTCTCCCAGTACGAACGGGCGGCCGAGGCTCCGGTGCCCGTCAGCCAGTACATGGTGATGTTGTCGACGATCCGGTCTCGCGTCAGATTGCCCGCCGGCTGCCCCTCGAGAAACGCGCGGGAGATCTTCTGGTAGCTGTCCGTGTCGTGGTCGAGCATCCAAGCCGCCAGGCCGACGGGTGAATCCAGCAGGGCGTACCCGATCGTCTGCGGCCGCGTGGCCTGCTCCAGGAAGTAGCCGAAGCCGCTTGCCCGGAATGTGGCGAGCGCGTCGGCCGCCGCGCGTTCCTCTGCGGATTCCGACGGCTGGGGGCCGGCCAACGCCGTCACGAGCAAGTTGGTGTGGATGCCGACGAGCCCCTCGGGTGCCTGGCGGCCCATCGCATCGGTGACGCTGGCGCCCACGTCGCCGCCCTGCGCGACATAGCGGCTGTAGCCGAGGCGGTGCATCAGCTCCGCCCACGCCTGCGCGACGCGGCCCGGGTCCCATCCCACCTCGGTCGGCTCGCCGGAGAAGCCGTAGCCGGGAAGGGATGGCAGCACGAGGTCGAACGCATCCTCGGCGCGTCCGCCGTGCGCGGTGGGGTCGGTGAGTGGGCCAACGACATCGAGCAGCTCGATGACCGAGCCGGGCCAGCCATGCGTCATGATCAGCGGCAACGCATCCGGGTGCGGCGACTTCACGTGGATGAAGTGGATGTCGACCCCATCGATTTCGGTCTTGAATTGCGATAGCGCGTTCAGTTTCGACTCGCACGTCCGCCAGTCGTAATCCGATGCCCAGTAGTCTGCGAGCTTGTTAATCGTCGCCGACTGGACACCCTGCGACCGATCGTCGACGAGCTCCTTGTGCGGCCAGCGCGTCGCGGCGATGCGGTCGCGTAGCGCCTCCAGCTCCGCTTGCGGAGTCTCGACCCTAAACGGCCGGATCCCGGTGGCGCCCGCGGACGCTTCGGTCGTGACAGACATGCCGATCTCCTTCACGTGTCGGGCTACATTGAGGTCGAGCACGGGCCATCCGACTTATACGAGGCCATCCGCCTCATATGACGAACCCGTGGCCCAGCCTGATCGCGGGCGCAGCTTCTCATCGCGAGGAGCACCGCTTCGATGTGAAGCGCCGGCCGGGCCCCGCTCCAAGGGCATCGCACCAGCCACGTTCCTAGGCCAACCATAGGACGCCGCAGCGCATCACAGCTGGCCATACGAGCAATCCCGCGTCCAACGACCGGACTAACCCTGGACATATGGACAACGCCCGACGCGCCCGACGATCCACCGGACACAACGCCGGCGAATGCGCGGCCAACGTCTCCGGCCTGAGCTGTGACGAAGTCGAGGCCGGCCGGCGATACTGGAGCCTCCGAGCCGAGATGATACGAAGACCTTCAAGATCTTTCTGCTGCTGAGCGGGAGGAAGGGAACGAGCCCGCATCCCATCAGTCAGGAAGAGCTGAGAGCGGCGTTCAACCCGAGCACTGGATGGAATGTCGCCGCCATCGAGCCGGACCGGGTTGAGACGAGATTCCACGACGGCGCGCACCGGCTTGGTTCGCGACAATCAAACGGCTCTAGACTGCGGGACCGGCCGACACGTCAGCGATCCCATGCCGTTTGTTTCACCAACGCTCACGTTGCCGGGCTCAGCGGCTCAGCCTTTCCACCAGTCGAGCACCCGGAGTGCGCGAAGGGTGTTCCAGCGGCTCGGCTGCCCCACGCCGCCCTCGAGAGCGAAATGCACGCGACCCGGGTGGATGCGGTCGAGCAACCAGCGGCCGTCGGCCTGTTGCTTCGAACGCACGACCTCCACGGCCTCCGCCATCCGGGGATCCGGCTCGGCGCCCGCCCGCCGGAAGTAGTCGAGCGAGCGGAGCACGTCGTAGTGCCAGTAGTACGGGAAGGCGAATTCGAGATACGCCGGAGCGGCAACGTCGCCGGTGCTCTTGCGGCGGAACAGGCCGCGATCGAGCAGGTACTCCTCCCCGCTGCGTCGTGCCTCGCGCACCGCGGCGGACCCGCCGGTCACGCGCTCGAATTCGAGCAACCCGTCGAGCACGTCGATCGTGGTGTCGAATGAGGAACGCACGGATCCGTTCTCGACCTCGCAGTTCCATCCGCCGTCGGCGAGCCGCTCGCCAAGAATCCGCTCGACGATCGCCGAGACATCCACCCCGAAGTACGCACCGCTGTCGATCGTCCTGCCATTGATGCATGGCTCGACCTCGCCGTCGAAATACCGTTGCCCGGCGTGCTCCCAGCGCCCGTGCTCGGCGATCAGCGCGATCGCGCGGCTCGCGGCCTCCGACGCCGGGTCGAGCCCGAAGATCTGCAGGGTCTGCAGGGTGTGCATCGTGGGCGTCCAAGGCTGCCCTGGTTCGCCGCCGGTGTAGGACGCCGGGAAGCAGGCGCCGCCGTCCCACAATCCGTCGGCGTCTTCGAGCGCCAGGAGACGGGCGCCCCAGCCCTCACGCTCTACGCGTGCTCGCTCGGCGGCGACCTCGTCGGGCGAGGCGTCCGTGAGATCGCGCAGCACCTGCCAGCGGATGGCGGGGTCGGAGTCGGAGTCGAGCAGCCAATCGATCGCGCTCATCGCCGCAGCTTAGCGGTCCGCACAGCGGGGTGCACGCGCCACTGGATGGGGGGCCGGGTTCGGGCGTCTGCCTAGTCCGCCGGCTCCGCGGTGACAAAGGCGCGGAGCTGAGCACGCACCAGCTTTCCCACGGAGCTTCGGGGAAGTTGACCGACGAAGGTCACCGACTCGGGCGCCTGGTGGGACGCGAGGTGCTGGCGAGCAAACGCGAGGACCTCGTGCTCGGTGGTCTTCGACCCGGCCGCCAGTACGACAACGGCGGCCACCACCTGGCGGCCGTCTTCGGCGAGTACCTGCACCGCACCAGCATCGGCGATCGAGGGATGGCCGATGAGTACCCGCTCCACTTCTGCCGGGTAGACGGGCCGGCCATCCGAGAAGAACCGGTCCGCGATCCGGTCGACGATCCAGACGTAGCCATCATCGTCGGTGCGCGCCGCGTCGCCCGTCCGCAGCCAGCCCGCTGGGGTCATGACCTTGCGGGTGGCCTCGGGTTGATTCCAGTACCCGGCCATCACGTTCGGGCCGCGCACGAGCAGTTCGCCAGTCTCGCCCGCGCCGACACTCGTTTCGTCTGGTGCCACGATCCGGACGTCGACGAGTAACGGTGGTCTTCCGGCCGATCCGACCTCGGCTAGCGCGCTGGTCGGGTCGAGCAGGAGCGCGAGCGGTGCTGCCTCAGATAGTCCGTAGCCTTGCAGCAGCGTCACGCCGCGCTCCAGATACTGGCGGATGAGGCGTTCGGGCACCGGAGCACCGCCGGTGACGATGAAGCGGACGCTGGAGAGGTCGGCCTGTGGCCATGCCGCAGACCCGGCCAGGGCGTCGAGGAGGTCGGGATTGCCGAACCCCACTGTGACGCGGTGGCGCTGCATCGCCCGCAGGATCGCCTCGGGGCTCGTGTCATCCGGTATCACCACTGTGCCACCCATGAAGAGGACCGGCAGTACGTTGACCCCGGTGCCGCCGACCCGGAAGAACGGGGTGATCGCCACCGTCACGTCATCGCTGTGAAGGTCCGCCGAGGTGAGTAGGTTCACCACGTTCCACGTCACGTTGGCGTGGGTCAGCATGATTGCCTTGGGCGAGCCGGTGGTACCGGAGGTGTGGGGGAGCAGGCAGATATCCTCCATGTCCACCGACACATCGACAGGATGTTCGGAGGACTCCGTCACGAGCGTCTCGAAGTCGAACCCCGCGTCGGCGGAGCCCGCCACCGTGATCCGGTGCTGGACCGCGTCCGGCGTCGCGACGCGGTCGGGCTCGTTGCCATGCTGGATCAGGACTTTCGGCCGCGTGTCGTCAAGAACTGCGCGAATCTCACCCGCCGTGAGTCGGTGGTTCACCGGCGCCAAGGCCGCGCCCACCAGCCCGCAGGCGAACAGCGACTCCAGGAACGCAGGGTGATTCGATCCCAGCCACGCCACCCGGTCACCGCGCTCCACGCCGAGCCTCCGCAGACCGTTGGCCAGACGCCGAACCCGACCGGCCAGGTCCGCGTACGTCAACGACCGGCCGTCGCCCACCAGCGCCAGACGACCTGGCGACACCCTGGCGCGGCGCTCGATCCACGAGCCGACCCCAAAGTTGGCTGCATCAGCCGGTGCGGCAGGCATAGTCAAGGCTATCCGCGGCCAGGCGCGTCCCGGGACAGAACGCCTATGCCGCACCGGACCGGGAGGGCTCGGACCCCGCGTTCCGCGCCCCGTATGGCGCAGTCGCGCCGCTACCGACTCAGCACGTCACAAAGAAGGCCGCCGGCATTTCTCACTCACGGTCTAGTACGGCGAGCACGTCGCCCAGCATCTCGATGGATCCCATGGTGATCGGGTCCACCACAAGTTGAAGGTGCGAGGCGCCGGCGCGCGCCATCGCCTCAAGGTGGCCGCTGATGTCGGCGGGCGATCCATGGACCGGCCGGACGCGACTGTTGTATGCATCGCCCATGAGCCGCCCGGTTCCGCCGGGCAGACCGACCAACACCGCGGCGGTGGCGGCGACCTCGCCCGGCAAACGCCCGGCTTGCGCGAGCGCCTCACCGACACGGTCGCGGACGGCGGCGAATCCGTCGGGGGTGTTGCCGTACTCGCTCCACCACACATTCCACGCGTCGACATGAGGCAGCCCGATGCGCATCATGCGTGGGCTGGTTGAGCCGAGCATCAGAGGTGGGCCGCCCGGCCTCGTCGGCCCCGGGTCGACCACGCAGTCCTCGACCCGGTAATAGGCGCCGTCAAAGTCGACCCGGCCATCCCGCAGCAAGCGGCGAATGATGGTGAACGCCTCTTCGAAGCGGGACACACGGTGGTCGTACGGAAACCCAAAGGCACGGTATTCCCGTTCGTTCCAGCCCGCGCCGAGGCCGAGGATCAGCCGCCCGCCCGAAATGGCGTCGACCGTCGCCGCCTGCTTGGCAAGCATCGCCGGCGCATGGAAGCTCGTCGACGCCACGAGCGGGCCAAGCTCGACGCGGTCGGTAGCGGCGGCCAGCGCGGCCAGCGCAGTCCACACCTCCCACGGTCCCCGCGTGACGCCGCCGGGAAGGTCATAGAGCAAGTGGTCGCCGAGCCACAGGGAGTCGAACCCGACGCCCTCCGCGGCGCGGGCCATCGCGAACAACTCCGGCCACTCCACGCGCCGTTCGACCTCGGGCAGTTGGATTCCGACGCGGCAGGGACGAGGCATTCGCGAACTGTACCGGTTCCTCGGATCGGCCCAAGTCAGACGTATCGTCGCGGCATCGCCCCGCAAGTGGCCTGTCAGGTGACAGCGCGACGGCCGGTCGCCTGGTCACGCCGGCCGCCGTCGGCGTCACAATGAGCGGGTCTTCCGGTAAACAATCCACGCCGCTCACCGCGTTCAACGTGACAACCAACAAAAGCCGCGAGCAGCGACCACGAGGAGCGCGGATGCGGGATTCGTTCGAGGAGTACGTGGCTGCGAGCAGTGGGCGGTTGCTGCGCTTCGCGTACGTGTTGTGTGGTGATCGGTTCCTCGCCGAGGATCTCGTGCAGGACGTCCTGTCAAGGACGCACCGGCATTGGCGCCGCATCGAGACCGAGAACCCGGACGCGTACCTGCGCGCCGCGCTGGTACGGGCGCACTTGTCCTGGCGACGGCGGCGAATGAGCACCGAGAAGGTGCTCGCCGAGCCACCGGAGCCCAATGCCAGGTCGGTCGACTTCACCCAGCAACTCGCCTCACGTGACGAGCTGTGGTCGCTGCTGGCGAACCTGCCGCGGGCGCAACGGGCCGTGATGGTGCTGCGCTTCTACGAGGACCTCGACGACCGCCGGATCGCCGAGGTGCTGGGGTGCGCCCCCGTCACCGTACGGGTCCATGCCTCACGAGCACTGGGCACGCTACGGGCCGGGCTGTCGCGGCGAATCACCCAACCACAGGGAGACCCACAATGAATGTCGAGGATCTCGATCGGGAGATGCGTGACTCGCTCCTCGCCAACGCTGAGGACGCGCCGGACGGGTCGGGCACGCTCGATGCCGTACGCGCGCGATCGCGCCGTCTGCAACTGCGTCACCGCGCCAGCGTGGCCGGCGTCGCCGCGGTCGTGGCGGTCGCGGCGGCCATTGGTACGCCGTACCTGCTCACCGGCACCCGGCACACCGGCCGTGTACCGGTGAACGCTGGTGCGCCGAAAGTCACTACCGCCCCCGCGATCACGGCCACGAGCCCGCCCGCCGCGCCGTCCCACCCGACGCGGGTACCGCTTGCCGCGCCGACGTTCACGCCCGTCGCGTTCCCGATGAAGCCGACATTCACGCCGGCCGGTCTGCCCGCGCCGACCGAGGGCAAGACCGTCGGCGAGGTACGGCTGGTCTACACCGCCGCGACCGGCGACAAGGGCCTCATCGCAGGAGTCGGCGTCGACGGGCCGGCCGTCGACGTCAGCGCGGCGACGCACAAACCGACCACCGTGAACGGTCACCCGGCAACGATCTACACCGGGTCGCTCGACGGCGCCCCGGGGGTGCTTATCGTCTGGAAGCTGCACGGCAAGTGGGTGTCGGTCGAGGGTAGCGGCCTCAGCTCCGCCCAGGTGCGGCAGTACGCGAACGGCCTCGCCGACCGCCCACACACGCCCGGCCCGTTGCCGTTCACGCTGGCCCTCGTTCCGCAGGGCTACCAGGTGGCGTTCCAGGAGATCCACCCGGAGCTCTCGCCGACCGAGTTCTACTTCCAAATGTCGGCGCCGGACCAGCTGAACAACCAGATGACCGACGACGCCGTCGGCGTGGTCAGCACGGCCGACATCGCGAAACAGGCCACCGGTACGCCGATTACCGTCGGTGGCTACCCGGCCAAGATCAACCACGACCCCGACGGCCAGGTGACGGTGTACGTCCTGCGGCCCGGCTTCAACTACGCCGTGCACGAACCGGAGAAAGGCCCGCTCTCGGACGCCGACCTGATCCGGTTCGCGGCCGCCGTCGCCCCGACGTCGTAACCGACCCGCCGACGCGGCACCGCCTACCCGCCGGCCCCGAGACGACGTGCCCCGCCGGGAGTCGAAACCGGCGGGGCATGCCATTGCCGAAGATATCCCTGGCGCCGCCGGGCGCGGTCACACCCGTACCGGATGGGCTGGGCGCGTCGGCTTGGCCGCGGAATACTGCTTCGAACTGGGCTTCACAGCGTCGAACTGCACCGAACTTGCGTCAGCTGGCCCTCAACCCGCCCAACGACCGATCCGGTGACACCGACACGTTGCCCTTGCGAAATGATGGTGACGAAAGGAGGACCGCGATTGAAAGCGATAGTCGTCAGCGCGTTTGGTGGCCCTGAGCAATTGCGGTTGGCCGAGGCGGCCGAGCCGGTTGCCGGGGCTGACCAAGTTCGCATCGTTGTCCATGCTTGCGGTGTCAACCCCGTCGACACCGGGAATCGTGCCGACGGCACGTGGGCTGGTCTGCGCGCGCCGTGCATCCTCGGCTATGACGTCGCCGGGGTTGTTGACCAAGTGGGTAGTGAAGTGTCGACACTCGCCGTTGGCGACCGTGTCATGGCCATGACACGCTTCCCAGACGGCGCGGGCGGATACGCCGAACTCGTGGTCGTCGATGCCGACCAGGTGGCTCGTCTGGACGCGACGGTCTCATTTGAAGCAGCGGCCGCGACACCGCTTGCCGCTGGTACCGGCTGGGACGTAATGGCGCGACTCAACCTCCAGCGGGGTGCTCGGATCCTCGTGCTCGGCGCCAGCGGAGGCGTTGGAATGTTCTTTCTTCAACTAGCCGCCCTCCGTGGGCTCGTTCCGATCGCCGTCGGCCGACAGGAGATGCACGAGGCCATGCGTGCCCTGGGCGCCGCCAATTGCGTGGATTACACCCGTGAGGATGTCGCATACCGGACCAAGCAACTTGCCGGTGGACCGGTTGACGCCATCGCCGACTTCGTTGGCGGCACACTGTTGGCATCGGTAGCGCCCGTTGTGAGAGTCGGTGGCGCACTTGCGACGATTGCCTCGCCTACGCTTCCCGTAGACCCGATTGTGGACCACAACCTGACGGTGCACGGAGTGCTGATCGACAACGATGGAGACCGCACGCGGCGGCTCGCAGATCTTCTCGGCAGCGGCGTCTTACGTCCAACGGTGAGCCACGTTCTTCCTCTGGCCGATGCCGCGCGAGCGCACGAGATCTTGGAGCACAAGCATCCCGGTGGCAAGATCGTCTTGAGCGTGCGCGACTAGTGTCGATCCGGGTCGTCCACGGGTCCGCTCGTTGGTTGGGGACTGCGCCGATCGTCAAGCCCGTCGTACCCCACCTCATCGACCGGCGGTAGCGGGTAACGACCTGCGGGCCATCCGCGCGTACTACGGGCGCGTCGTGCGAGGCGTATCCAGGACCTGCGCAACGTTGGCTTGAATGCCCTTCAGGTACCGCACTGCGGTCGCATAGTCTTCGGGCGACAGCGCTGCGAGGACGGTCGGATCTCCGGTGTCCTCCGCCTTCCAGACGGCGTCCCGAAGACGCTCGGGGATAGGCTCGGGCACGTTGTTCACTGGCTCGTTGTTCACGGCTTCTACGCTATCGATCGCACGTCGTCGGTACTCGGGAATCGGCGAGCGGCGTGGAGGTACGGATGTCGGGATCCGCATCCATGATCGGACGGCTTGGGCGAGTTCTTCCCCCGGCTCGCCAGGGCTTCAGCCGGCCGGCCGACTAGGAGTCGCGGAGCGCCATGGAGATCATCATGGCGGGTTCGCCGACAGATCTGCGTCGCCACGCAGTCTCGGCTTGTATCGTTGTGGAGCTTGGCGTAACGCGCACAGCGGGATCTGGCAGCGCTGTGCACGCGGTCGGCGGCGTCCCCGGACGATCGTCGTGCGCGTCAATAGCGATGTGATGGGACACGCCTATGGCTGAAACCGGCGTGCAGCGGTCCGCCGCCATCAGGACGCCGGATCAGCGGCTGCGGGTGTTCGTGTCGTCGACCTTGGTCGAACTGGCCGCTGAGCGCAGTGCGGCCCGGGCAGGCATCGAGCAGTTGCGACTGGCCCCAGTGATGTTCGAGTCCGGCGCGCGGCCGCATCCGGCGCAAGCGCTGTACCGGGCATACCTCTCGCAGTCCGACGTTTTTATCGGCATCTACGCCGACAGCTACGGCTGGATCGGGCCGGGAATGACGATTTCGGGCCTCGAAGATGAATTCCAGTTGGCGGCGGATATGCCGCGGCTGCTCTACGTCAAATCACCAGCACCCGGTCGGGATCCAGCGCTGGACCGGATGCTCGACCGGATCAAAGCGAGCGGTCAGTCTTCCTACACGAAGTTCACGGATGCCACGCAACTGCAGGAGTTGATCCTGACGGACCTCGCGACATTGCTCGCGGAACGATTCGACATCCCGCAGCGCGACGTCCAAAGCACCGTCCCTCCATCGCCGGTCACGACGCTGGTGGGGCGCGACGACGACGTCAACCAGATCGTCGGTTTGCTGCACGCGAGCGAGCGCCGTCTGGTCGTGCTGACCGGCGCAGGCGGGGTCGGCAAGACCAGGCTCGCCCTGGCCTCGATGGAGCGCAGCGTGGAGCAATGGCCGGACGGCGTTGCCTTCGTCGACCTGTCAGCGATCACCGATGCCCGGCTTGTGCCCGACGCGATCGCATCAGCGCTCGATCTGGTCGTGCAGGGTAGGGAACGGTCGCTGGACGCTCTGCAGCGTCGGCTCTCCGACCGGAACATGCTGATCGTCCTCGACAACTTCGAGCAGGTGCTCGGCGCCGCACCCGTGATCGCCGACCTGCTGCAGCGGGCACCACATCTGCATGCCCTGGTGACCAGCCGAGTGGCGCTGCGGGTACGCGGCGAGCAGGAATGGCGAGTGGCTGCGCTAGGGGTCCCGCCGGCGGGCGCAGACGCTGCGGAATTGGCGCGGTCGCCGGCGCTGCGTTTGTTTGTCGATCGCGTTCGTGATGTCCAGGCCGGGTTTGAATTGACCAGTGAAAACGCCCCGGCGTTGGCCGAGTTGTGCCGCCGATTGGGCGGGTTGCCGCTGGCGTTGGAACTGGCCGCGGCATGGATGCGGCTGCTGACTCCAGAACAAATGCTCACCCAGCTGTACGGCCGTCTCGAGCAACCTGGCGCCCTGGTCGATCTGCCCGATCGGCAGCAGACGCTTACTAACACGATCTCGTGGAGCTATGACCTGCTCTCGCCGTCCGCTCGAGAGTTGCTCACGCGGTTGTCAGTGTTCGCGGCCCCGTTCACCGTCGACGGTGTTGTGGCGGTCTGTGGGACCGACGACGGCGACGTGGTTGAGGATCTATCCACCCTGGTGGATAGCAGCATGGTGAGCTCGTCGGAGCGGCTCGACCGTCAGCGTGGGTTCCAACTGCTGGATCCGATCCGCCGATTTGCGGCTTCGCGACTGGAGCAAGCGGATCACACCCTCAGCCGTCTCCATGGGTACGTCCTGGACGTCCTCAAGGCAGCCAACGACCGGCTCGGCTCGCAGGACCTGCTCATGCGTCGACTCGACAGCGAGCAACCGAACCTTCAGGTGGTGATCGAGTGGATCGGCCGCACTGGAAAGCCGTCCGGCCCGCTGCTGCGCGCTCTCGGCGACGTCTGGGTGTGGATGCTGGCGTGCGGGAACCTGCGGCAGACCTCCGAGCTATGGCAAAAGATCCAGGCACTGCCCCAGAGCGGCCTCCGCACGGAGAGCGATCGATTGGCGCTGCAGTGGTTGGAGGTCGACCGGTTGCTCAACGACGGCGCCTTTGTCGAGGCGGGCACGCTGATCGACGAGATGATGCCGGACGCGCGCCGGATCGAGATGCCGACGCGAATAGCGTTCTTGCTCACGACGCGGGCGATTGTCATGCCGTATGCGGCACGCGACGAGGCCCGCGCGTACTTCGAGGAGGCGCTGTCCGTGGCGGGCGAGGCCGATGACCCGCTCGCCACGGGCTACGCGTTGCCCCACTACGGCTTGCTCCTGGCCCTCGACGGCGATGTGACTCAGGCACAGGAGCGTCATCGGCAGACGCTCGACATCGCATGCTCGCTCAATGACCAGAACCTTATTGCCGAAGCCCATTACGACCTGGCGTTGGACGTCATGCTCCTTGGCGATCGCGAGTCAGCGCAATCACACCTGGACGTGGCGGTCGATCGCTACCACGACTTCGACCACCTCGACGGTTTGGCTCGATGCATCGGCGCGTTCAGCGCGCTCGCCCTCGAACGCGGAGACAGCCACCTCGCCTCCCGCCTCATCGGAGCAACCGCCGCGGCACGCGACAACATCGGTCTCGCACCGTGGCCGTCAGTGACCGAATTGGAACGGCGGACCATTGACCGGGTCAGGGCGCTTGTGCCCGCTGAGGCGTTTAACGATCTGGTCGACTCGGGCCGGAGTCTCACGATCAACGACGCACTCGCTGAGGCTCGCGCGCGGTTAGGTCCGGCACCCGTACGTGCGGCCTGAACCACCGACTACCGCTTGGAACACGCGGCCGCGGGCTCGCCGCCCAACCGTCAGATCGGCCCACCGGCGCGCCGATGGCGGCGTAGCGTCCGGCTTGGGGGAGCTGTTGCGTTGTCCGATCGCGGTTGGCTGATGCCGTGTTGATTTCTGTGTCAGATCGCGTCGGTCGGCGCTGTGATCCCGGGACCCGCGCTGGATCTGGACGGGGCGTGCGCCGCCCGAAGCAGCCTCGACGAGTCCGGGTGATCAGCGCCATGCTGCGGCGACCGGTCGGACGAGCGAACCGGGAAGGAGGACGATCGATGACAGCTACATATTCGGAATGTCCGAACCAGGTGATCGGTGCCGCGAACGGGACCGACTATGCATACCGTGACTGCGGCGAAGGCGGTGTGCCGTTGGTCTTGCTGCAGCACTTCCGCGGCAATCTCGACAACTGGGATCCGGCGCTGATCGACGCCCTCGCATCGAACCGTAGAGTGGTCACGTTCGACAACGCTGGGGTCGGCGGCTCGACGGGTACGACGCCGGACTCCGTCGAGCAGATGGCCCGTGACGCCATCGGGTTCGTGACCGCGCTGGAGCACGGCCAGGTCGATGTTCTCGGGTTCTCCATCGGCAGCTTCGTGGCTCAGCAAATCGCGCTGACACGACCGGCGCTGGTGCGCAGATTGATTCTGGCGTCCTCGGCCCCACAGGGCGCGACGGGGATGCACGGATGGGCCACCGACGTCATCGACGCCGTTGGCTCGCCTCAGACCTCCCCGGAGGGATACCTCGGGGTGTTCTTCACCCGGTCGGCCGCCAGCCAACAGGCCGGCAAGGAAGCGCTGGCCCGGATGTACGCCCGGACCGAGAACCGGGACACGCCCACGACATGGGCCACCCGCGAGGCTCAGTATGACGCGGTCTGCGCCTGGGGGATCCCCGATCATGGACTCCTACAACGGGTCAGCGCTCTCGACATGCCAGTGTTCGTGGCCAACGGCGACAACGATCCAATGATCCTGCCGCACTACTCCTACCTTCTCGCTGGACTGATCCCGCAGGCCCAGATCAAGATCTACCCGGACGCGGCGCACGGCTTCCTGTTCCAGCACCATGCCGAGTTCGCGGCCGATGTCGACGAATTTCTGCAAGCCGCGAGGTAACGCCAGCTAGCGAGGCCGATTGTCCGGTCTCGTCGGCGGCCGCGGCGCACAGCGACGGCGGCGTTCCGGGCACTGCGACCGTCGGCGTTCTGATCCCAACCGCTTTGGCACCGTCGGCGCCAGTCCGGCCACCATCGACTGGTACGCCAGAGGGTGGCCCGACCTACTCTATGCGGGCCTTCTGGTCGGTGGATTCGCGGACCACGAGCTCCGGCTCGAAGACGACCTGCCGGTGCTGGTGTGTCTCGGGTTGGGCCACCTCATCGATGAGCAGCTCGGTAGCGGCCTGACCGAGTTGCGAGCGTGGCTGCCGTACCGACGTGAGCGGTACGGCGGCCGCCGCCGCGAAGTCGATGTCGTCGTACCCGATGATCGCGAGGTCGGCCGGAACGTCAAGGTGGCGGCGCGTCATCTCCTGCAGCACGCCGAGGGCCAGCAGGTCGTTGGCACAGAAGACCGCAGTCGGCCGGTTGCGTTTGCCCATGTCGGCGATCCGGGCGCCGGCTTCCCGCCCGGCCGACACGTTGAGAACGTCGGTCTCGATGAGCGACAACCTGTCCTCGTCGAGTCCAGCCGTCCGTACCGCTCGGCGGGCACCGGTGAGCCGGTCGGCGACCTGGTTGATTTTCAACGGCCCGCCAACGAACGCGATCCGGGTGTGGCCGAGGTCGAGGAGGTGTGACGCGGCGATCTCGCCGCCCACCACGTCTTCGACGGCGACCGAGCACTGTCGCCGCGGCGCGCCGCGGTCGACCAGGACGGTGGGCGTGCCGTGCTGGCGGATCTCCCCGATGCGCGGGTTGCGGCTGCTGACCGGCGTGATGAGGATGCCGTAGGCACGCTGCTCCTGGAGCAGGCTCAGGTAGTGGTTCTCCCGGTCGGGGCTATTGCTGCTGTTGCACAGGATGACCGAGAGGCCCAACTTGGCCGCGGCGTTCTCGACACCCGCTGCGAGGTCGGTGAAGAACGGGTTCCCGATATCGAGGACCAACAATCCGATGGTACGGCTGCGCCCGGCGCGCAGTTGCCGCGCCGCCTCATTACGAACGAACCCGAGCTCCTCGATGGCTTGGAGAACCCGTTCGCGGGTCGCGGGGGCCACCCGTTCCGGCCGGTTGAGCACATTGGACACCGTGCCTAGGGAAACGCCTGCCCGTTTGGCGACATTTATGATGTTTGCGGGGTCGGTCACGTCGTCCTCCCAGCGCAGCCGGCGGATTTGATGGTATCAACACACCAACCCGCCAACGCCAGCGGAGAAGGTGCGCCGCCGACTGTGTGCACGGAACCGTGCTGTTGTGTGCACGGCGCGCGAACTGCTGGCTTTCCCCTGGCGACGAGGGCGACGGACCGGATCAGGACGCCGCCGAGCGTCCGTAACGAAAGTGAAACACTCCCTTGACGTGATGTGGCGCACACCGCTAGCGTCCCTGGCCATAGTGAAATCTTTCACGTCAGGGGCACCGGTGATTGGGATGGAGCAAGCGGAGCCAGCGCACACCCCGGTGGTCGAAGTTGTGTCGAAGACAGGCCGGATCGAACGCCTACGCGTGCCGATCCGCGCGCTTGCTCAACCGGCCGGCCATGGCCGCCAACCCCGCGGCCACAACCGCAGAGACGGAGGTTGAGCGCAATGGCATGGCAGCCGAAGTACTGCGGCGAGAGACCTGCGTACCTCAATTCATCACGGTAGCGAGGCGGGGTTGGTCGCTCGGCGAGCACCTCGCTGGTACTGAGTCTGCTGAGTCTCGAAGTCGGGATCCCGGGCATCTCTGGTCTCTCGCCTTCGGTGAATATTGCGGCCGCTAAGCGATCACCTCCAGTTCTATGCCGGGATAAGTGGTCCAGGCTGGGCGCGCAGGCCCGCAAAAGCGGTCACCGACCCAACGGATCCCATGGGACACGTATGCATGCGATGCGCCGCCAACACGTTTCGATCAACCAGATACCCGCGGGCCGCGGCGAATCCGTCGACGCAGGCCGAAACGAAGGACCCGAGGCTAACGACGACTACCGCCGCAACGCCGCATCCACTCATTCATTGGCGCCGGAGTCGGCGTTTCCCACAAACGAGAGTGGAGCACCCGTAACCGCGCTGACGAAGATCGGCCCACGCAAGATCGGGCTGGGCGAGGCTACCGGGTTAGACGTTTCTGAATCGTTACAGCCCGCAATTGACGTGAGGCACGCAACTACCTATTTTCGTGTGAAGCGATTCAATGCCAGCCGGAATCCCGGCGGGAGCGGGGACGCCCAATACAAGGAGGTATTTCATGTTCCCTAGACGGACGGCAGGCCGCGTTGTCGCCACACTCGGCTCCGTTGCCCTAATCGGCGCGGCGCTCGTCGCTTGTTCATCGAGCGCTAGCAGCTCGGGCGGCGCGACGACGATCTCATTGCTGGCGGGTGGAAATGATCCGGCGGCCACGAAATTCGCGAACGATCTCGCGGCTGCGTTCCACAAGGCGAACCCGACCATCACGGTTAAGGTCGACACTCGTCCGGGCGGCACCGATGGCGACAACCTCATTAAGACGCGCTTGTCGACGGGGACCATGGACGATGTGTTCCTGTACAACTCGGGGTCTCTGTTCCAGGCTCTCCACCCCGACTCCACCCTGCAGCCCCTTACCAACGAGCCCTGGGTGAAAGACCTCACCTCCGACTTCAAGAAGACGGTCAGCACGTCGAAGGGCCTGTACGGCGCCCCGAACGGCACCACCTTCGACGGCGGAGTCATGTACAACAAAAAGGTCTACGCGAAGCTCGGCCTCTCGGTGCCGACTACCTGGGATCAATTCATCAGCAACAGCGAGAAGATCAAGGCGGCCGGCATCATCCCCGTGCTTGCGTCTTACGGGGACACCTGGACCAGCCAGCTGTTTGTGCTCGCCGATTTCGCGAACGTCAGCGCACAAGATCCCAACTGGGCGACCGACTACACGAACAACAAGGCGAAGTACGTGAACCCGCCGGCGCTGGCTGGTTTCACGCACACCCAGCAGATCTTCAACATGGGCCTGATGAACAAGGACTACGCGTCACTGACGAACGTGAACGCCCTGAAGCTGCTCGCCACGGGCAAGGCCGCGCAGTACCCAATGATCACTGTGGTGATCTCCAATGTGGTGCAGAGCAACCCCGACCAGGTCAACGACATCGGCTATTTCGCGATGCCGCCGGACTCGGGTGATGCGCACGCGACCGTATGGGAGGCCGGCGGATCGTACATCCCGAAGTCGACCACCGGTGACAAGCTCGCCGCGGCCAAGAAGTTCGTCGCCTTCATCAACTCGCCGGCCGGTTGCGACATCCAGAACTCGGCGGGCGTTCCTGCCGGTCCGTTCGCGATCAGCACGTGTACGGTTCCGAGTAATGCCCCGGCGCTGGTAGCCGATGAAGCCCAGTATCAGACCGATGGAAAGACCGGGCTGGCGCTGGAGTTTATTTCGCCGATCAAGGGCCCGAACCTCGAGAAGATCCTCATTCAGGTCGGCTCCGGCATCAGCAGTGCGCAACAGGGCGCCTCCCTGTACGACAACGACGTGAAGGCTCAGGCCCAGCAGCTCGGACTGCCGGGCTGGTAGACCGGGCGACCCTCATGCCCCTGTGGCAAAGCGTGTGAACACCGGGGTCGATGACCAGCGGCCATCGACCCCGTGTGTCGCATTCCAGCAGTGAACCCGATGAGGAGCAAATCGTGTCGACGGCCAACACCGCGACCGCGATACCAGCGGCCGACGTCATCACCGAGCCTCATGTGTCGAAGAAACGGCGCCCAATCAAGTCGTACTACCCGTCGTGGTTCTTCATCCCGACAGTCGTGCTGTACATCGTGTTCTTCGCCATCCCCTCGGTCGCGTCGTTCTACTTCTCGCTGACGCGGTGGTCGCTGTTCGACTCGCACTTCATCGGGTTCGACAACTTCAAACAGTTCTTCCAAAATCCGCAGCTCTACACCAGCTTCATTCACACCCTGCTCTACGGTGTCATTACCTCCGGAGCCAAGGTCATTATCGGGTTCTTCCTGGCGGTGCTCCTCACCGGGCCCGTCATCGGTCGCGGCTATCTCCGAGCAGTCGTGTTCTTTCCGGTACTGGTTTCGACGATCGGTGTCGGATTCATGTTCAAGTCCCTGCTCGACCCCTTCCATGGCATGGTCAACGCCGTTCTCGGGTTCTTCGGATTACCGCAACCGGGCTGGTTCACCGATCCACATCTCGCCATCTACACGATCGCGGCCGTCGACGTCTGGAAGGGCGTCGGCATCGCAACGCTCATCTTCATGGCCGGCATTGTCGCCATTCCCAACGACTACTTCGAAGCGGCGAAGCTCGATGGCGCAGGCTCATGGAAGATGTTGCGCGAGATCACGATCCCACTCTCGAGAGGACCGACGGCGACCGTCATCATCCTCTCCCTGATCGGTGGCCTGCGATCGTTCGACATCATCTGGGCCACCACGGGCGGTGGACCCGGCTTCACCAGCGACGTGATCGCATCCGTCATCTACAAGGAATACGAGGCCGGATTCTATGGTCTCTCGGCCGCCGGAAACGTGATCCTGTTCCTCGTCGTCACAGTGATCATGGTGCCGCTTGCGTATGTGCTCAACCGGAAGCAGGTGGAGCTGTGACCAGCGCACGTACCCGTGCCTGGATCGTGGGCATCATCGCGATCCTCGTGTCGGTCGTTGTCTTCCTCGTTCCGTTCGTGTTTGTGATTCTCCAGGCGTCGAAGGCACCGGCCGACGCGTCGACCCTCGCGTTCTCGTGGCCGACACACTGGCAGTTTTTCGCGAACCTTCGCGCTGTGCTCCAGACGAACGACGGAATCATCTGGCGTGCCTTCTTCAACAGCGCGATCCTCACCGTCACGTCAGTCACGATTACGGTCGTCCTCGCCGCGATGGCCGGCTACGTACTCGCGCGCAGGAAGAGCAAGTGGAACGCGGCCGTCAACTTCTTCGTCCTGGCCGGATTGATCGTGCCACCAGCCGTCGTGCCGACCATCTGGGTGCTCCAGCGCCTGCGGCTGTTCGGAACGTTGCCAGGAATGATCATGATCGAGGCCACCTTCGGACTGTCGTTCTCGATCCTGCTATTCCGCGCCTTCGTCGGAAACATTCCCCGCGAGCTCGACGAGGCAGCGGTGCTCGACGGCGCCGGCCCACTCAGGCTGTTCTTCCGGGTTGTCCTGCCGTTGCTGCGCCCGGTCGTGGTGACGGTGGTCGTGGTCCAGTCCGTATTCGTCTTCAACGACTTCGCTGGCCCGCTCTACTTCCTACCGGGCAACGAGAATGCGACGGTCCAACTCACCCTGTTCACGTTCCAGGGCCAGAACATCAGCTACTACAACCTCCTCTTCATGGACATCCTGCTGATCACCATCCCGCCCCTGATCGCCTACATCTTCTCCAACCGGCAGATCGTCGCCGGCCTCACGAGCGGGGCCATCAAAGGCTGACACTGCAGCCCGACACCGTCGCCACTCGCCCACCCGACCCGTGCACTGGCGTGGTCAGGCCGCTGCAGCCAAAGTTCGAAGACCGAGAACGACCGACATCCAATGGAGACACATCAATGAGCTGGCAAGCGCGAATGATCGCCGCCGACGAAGACTTCGATGGCGCGCCCCTGCTGCGACGCGAATTCACGCTCGAGGCCGGTCACGGCTCGATCACGAGCGCATCGCTCACGCTCACCGCCCTCGGCGTCGTGGAGGCTTGGCTCAACGGCCGCCCGATCTCCGACAACCTTCTGACGCCCGGCTGGACCAGCTACGAGTGGCGTCTGCGTTACGCGACCTATGACGTCACTGGCCTGATCGACGCGGACAACGTGTTGGGTCTGGCGCTGGGCAACGGCTGGTTCCGTGGGCGGCTGGGCTGGTCGGGACGGTCCGCCTTGTACGGCGAAGAACTCGGCGCGTTCGCCCAGTTGGACGTCACCTTCGAAGACGGCGCCACCCAGGTGATCGCCACGGATCAGAGCTGGACGGCAGGCCCGAGCGCGGTGATCGCGAACGACCTGTACGACGGCGAGACCATCGACGCGCGCCTGCGTGACGACTCGTGGTTGCGGCCGGGATTCGCCGGCGAGAACTGGGTCGGCGTTCACGCACTCGACTTTGACACGAAGATCCTCACGCCGTATGTCGGTCCGGCCGTTGTCCGTTGGAACGAGCTCCCGGTCAAGGAGATCACGACGTCGCCGTCCGGCAAGACGCTCGTGGACTTCGGCCAGAATCTGGTCGGCTGGGTGCGTTTCGCGGTACAGGGACCGGCGGGAACGGAGATCACCGTCAAGCACGCCGAAGTTCTCGAACACGGCGAACTAGGCACCCGGCCGCTGCGCACGGCTCTTGCAACCGACAGATACATCCTCAGCGGCGACCGGGACGAATTCGAACCCACCTTTACGTTCCACGGCTTCCGGTACGCCGAGATCTCGGGCTGGCCGGGGGAGCTCAGGCCGGAGGACCTCACCGCTGTCGCCATCGGTTCCGAGCTCAAGCGGATTGGAACGTTCCGCACCTCCGACCCGTTGCTGAACCAGTTCCACAAGAACGTTGTCTGGGGGATGCGCGGCAATTTCCTCGACGTACCGACGGACTGCCCGCAGCGCGACGAGCGCCTCGGATGGACCGGTGATATCGCGGCGTTCGCACCGACAGCGGCGTTCTTGTACGACGTCGACTCATTCCTCAGCAACTGGCTGACCGACCTCGCACTCGAGCAGGAACACCACGACGGAATCATCCCGTACGTCGTACCCGACGCATTGAAGTTCCTCGAACGCCCAGGCGGCTTCCCCGCACCCGAGTCGACCGCGATCTGGAGCGACGCCGGCGTGTGGGTCCCGTGGACCCTCTATGAGGCGTACGGCGACGAGCAAGTGCTCCGCAATCAGTTCGACAGCATGTCGGCACATGTCCGCCGCGTCCGTTCGCTGCTCTCACCGAACGGACTCTGGGACACGGGCTTCCAGTTCGGCGACTGGCTCGACCCCGACGCCCCACCGGAGAACCCGGCCCGGGCGAAAGCCGACACCGGTGTCGTGGCGACCGCGTCTGCCTACCACTCGGCGACGATCGTGGCCGAGACGGCCAGAATCCTTGGCCGACAATCGGAGCACGCCGAATTCGCGGAGCTCGCGGCCGGCCTTCGTGCCGCCTTCAACGAGCACTACGTCGATGGGGGCCGCGTCTTCAGCGATTGCACCACGGTCTACGCCCTGGCGATCGTGTTCGGCCTGCTGGACGCGGCGGACGAGGCGGTGGCCGGTGACCGGCTCGCCGAACTCTCCGCACAGGCCGGCTATCGCATCTCCACCGGATTCGCGGGAACTCCGTTCATCACCGACGCGCTCACGAAGACTGGTCACGTCGACGACGCATACAAGCTCCTCCTCGAGCGCGAATGCCCGTCCTGGCTCTACCCCATCACCATGGGCGCGACCACCGTGTGGGAACGATGGGATTCGATGCTCCCCGACGGCACCATCAACCCCGGTCAGATGACCTCCTTCAACCACTACGCGCTCGGCGCGGTTGCCGATTGGATGCACCGCGTCGTCGGCGGTATCGCTCCACTCGCCCCCGGCTACTCGCAAGTGCTGATCGCCCCACAACCCGGTGGCGGCCTGACCGAGGCCGAGACGGAACTCGAGACCCCGCAGGGCCGCGTCGCCGTACGTTGGGTCGTTTCGGGTGACCAATTCGCCGTCGATGTCGACGTACCCGAGGGTGTCGAGGGCGTCCTCCGCCTCCCTGGCCAAGAGGACCGACCGCTGGAGGGAGGCCACGCATCGGTCACCGTGCCCCTACCGGAGCCGGCCGGTGCGAGCCGCTAGGAACACAGAGCCCGGGCCAACTCTGACGAAACCACACAGAATCGAATGAACTGAAATGACTGACTTCGCCGACATCACAACAGCGCTCGGAGCGCAGGCCATCGAACTACCCTCGTGGGCGTTCGGGAACTCCGGCACGCGTTTCAAGGTGTTCGGATCGCCCGGTATACCAAGGGACCCGTTCGAGAAGATCTCCGACGCGGCCCAGGTGCACAAATTCACCGGGCTGGCACCAACGGTCGCCCTCCACATCCCGTGGGATGCGGTCGACTCGTTTGCGGATCTGGCCAAGCACGCCGAGGACAACGGGGTCGCGCTCGGCACGATCAACTCCAACACGTTCCAGGATGATGACTACAAGCTCGGCTCGGTGACGCATTCGGATCCGAATATCCGCCAGAAGGCGATCGACCACCACTACCGCTGTATTGACGTCATGGACGTCACCGGCTCGAGGGACCTGAAGATCTGGCTCGCGGACGGCACAAACTACCCGGGCCAGGACGACATCCGCGCCCGCCAGGACCGTCTCGCGGATTCGCTCGCCAAGATCTACGAACGGATTGGTGAGCACCAGCGTCTCGTGTTGGAGTACAAGTTCTTCGAGCCGGCGTTCTATCACACGGATGTTCCGGACTGGGGAACCAGCTACGTGCAAGTTTCCGCGCTTGGAGATCGCGCGATGGTGTGCCTTGACACCGGACACCACGCGCCGGGCACGAACATCGAGTTCATCGTCGCCCAGCTGCTGCGCCTCGGAAAGCTTGGTTCTTTCGACTTCAACGCGCGGTTCTACGCTGACGATGACCTGATCGTCGGCGCGGCGGATCCGTTCCAGCTGTTCCGGATGCTCTACGAGGTGATTCGAGGCGGCGGTTACGCCAATCCGGACGTAGCCTTCATGCTCGACCAATGCCACAACATCGAGAAGAAGATTCCTGGTCAGATTCGCAGCGTGCTGAACGTGCAGGAGATGACCGCCCGTGCGCTACTTGTCGACACCGCGGCGTTGCGGGCAGCTCAGGCCGCCGGCGATGTCCTCGGCGCGAACGGCATCCTGATGGACGCGTTCTATACGGATGTGCGACCCGCACTCGCGGACTGGCGCGAATCGCGCAACCTACCCGCCGACCCGATGGCGGCCTATGCCCGCAGCGGCTATCAGGAGCGAATCGAAGCGGATCGCAACGGCGGCACGCAGGCAGGATGGGGAGCCTGATGACTGCCGGCATCCGCGGTCGCCGACTGCGACCGGCTGCTGGTGCCGGTCAGGGCCGCGGGTATCGTTGCTTCGCCGTTGCGGCCAAGACGAAGGGTTGTCGTGACTGGGAGGTCGCGCCACGCGCTCGACTCGGCGGAGCGTGATCCCGCACGCGTCGTCGCGTTCAGCGATGCGGTCATCGCCATCGCCGTTACCCTTCTAGTTCTGGAAATCCGTCCGCCGCAGGACACCGAGCACCTGCTCCACGGCCTCGCCGCACTCTGGCCGTCATACGTGTCATACGTCCTCACGTTCATGTTGATCGGGCAGATATGGGCAAACCATCACGTCCTGTTCGACCACATCCGTCATGCCGACCGGGTAGTGCTGTTCCTGAACACCGTGCTGCTGATGGACGTCGCGTTCCTCCCGTTTGCCGCCTCGGTTCTGGCCCGCTCCTTTGACGCTTCCAACTCGCCCTTGCCTGGATAGGCGCCGGAACACTACTGGGCGCCCTGCTCCCTGCGCTCGGGGTAGCGGTGATCGCGGCGTTCGTCGTCTATTACTGGCTACCGATCTCCGGCGAGATCGGCCGGGCAAAGCCTCGGACAAGTGTGGGCAGTGCCGAAGAGCCACCACGCGGAGACGGCCCTCCGTCGTAATCGCTGAGCACATACGGAGGCATCGAACAGGCCAGGGCCCCGCGTTCGTTTCGTGGTCGGTCGACCGGGTTGGCGGCGATGGGATCACCGCCGCTGAACCCGGCTCGACCAGCCGATCCGTGCACCTGCTTCGACTGTGCGGCCTCGCGCTATACACCCCGAAATTCGAGGGCGGGCCGCGCCACCGGTGAGACGTTACCTGCAGCACTATGCGCAGCCCCGATCATCCGCGTGCGGTCTGTCAGTACGTACGTTGTCGACTGCGTTAGAAACTTCTGGAGGAAACATGCATATAGGGACGAAGAGGCTCGGGGGCCTCGTCGCTCTCACTGTCGCGGGATTGCTCGGTGTAACGGCCTGTGGCACGAGCAGTAGTAACAGCGGCGGAGCAGCACAAGCGTCAGCGGGATACGCCGACTGCAGCGCGAACCCGGACACCTGCAACAGCGGGCCGCGTAAGGACGGCGGCGACATCGTCGTGGCCCTGGGCAAGTACCCGTCGACCTGGAACGACTGGAGCTCCGACGGCAACATCGTCGAGACGGTTCAGCAGGAAAACCTGGTCGTTCCGGGCGCGTACACCTTCCTGCCCAGCGGCAAGATCCAGTGGAACCAGGACCTGCTCGCGTCCGAGCCGCAGGTCACGAGCACCAGCCCGCAGACGGTTGTGTACAAGATCAACCCGAACGCGAAGTGGAGCAACGGCACGCCGATCAGCGCGGACGACTTCATCTACGAGTGGAAGAGCAACAACGGCCACGACAAGAACATCCCGATCGTCGGCAGCACCGGCTATGACCAGATCCAAAGCGTGACCGGCTCTGACAACGGCCAAACGGTCACGGTTGTCTTCTCGAAGCCGTACCCGGACTGGAAGGGCTTGTTCTCCGAGCCCGGCCTCTTCCCGGCGTGGTACGCGAAGCAGAAGGTGGGCGGTCTGGACACCGACGCCCAGCTCGAGGCCGCGTTCAAGGTCTGGAACACTCCGCCGACCGACTGGTCCGGTGGCCCGTACAAGCTGTCGAACTACCAGTCGCAGCAGTCGGCGACCTTCGTGCCGAACACTTCGTGGTACGGCAAGGACAAGCCGTCGCTGAAGACGATCACCTTCAAGTACATCACCGACCAGACGCAGGACGTCCCGGCGCTGCAGAACCAGGAAATCCAGGCGCTGAACATCCAGCCTGACCAGGACACCGTGCAGCAGCTCAGCCAGATTCCGGGCGTCAACTACGAGGTCTCGGCCGGCTTCTCGTGGGAGCTGTTCGAGGTCAACACGGCGAGCAAGTTCATGAAGGACCCGGCGTTGCGCGAGGCGATCTTCGACGCGACAAACGTCCAGGACATGATCGACAAGACTGTCAAGCCGTTCTTCCCGACTGCGAAGCGCGACTACAACGACAACATCCTCCCGGGTGTGACCGGCTACCAGGACGTGACGAACAAGGTCACGCCCGACGTCGGTACCGGCAACGTCGCGAAGGCGAAGTCGGTGCTGCAGGCCGCCGGATACACGTTCGATGGCAGCGGCAACCTGATCGCCCCGAACGGTGGTGGCCAGGTGTCGATCAACTTCGTGCACACCGACACCCAGGTCCGCGACCAGTCGGCGCAGCTCGTCACCCAGTACCTGTCGCAGATCGGAATCAAGGTCAACAACAAGGTGACCCCTGACCTCGGCACGGCGTTGTCGACGTTCAACTTCGACATCATCCAGTTCGGTTTCTCGAACTCGCCGCTGCTGACCGGCGACCACGACCTGTGGTCTAAGGACGCGGGTAACAACTTCACGCACTGGAGCGACCCGCAATCCGACCAGCTGCTCAACCAGATGTCCCAGACACTGGACGCGCAGAAGCAGGCCGATCTGCTCAACCAGCAGGACGCCATCATGGCGAAGGCGTTCGTCACCCTTGCGCTGTACCAGAAGCCGAACCTGCAGGTCGCGACGAACCAGTACATCAACATCCGCGACAACAACGCTGGCTCGTACTTCACGTACAACACCCAGCAGTGGGGTCTTAACGCTTCGGCCCAGTAGCAAGGCCAAGCCGAAAGACCTGATTACCACGCCAGGGGCCAACGCCCCACGCACAGCCCCCGAGCGCCTGTCGCGCTCGGGGGCTGTGCGTTTCTCACGCAGACGCTCGCCGCCGAACCCTTTGGCGCCACCCGCTGGGATTTCGCCCACTAAAGGGGTCCGTTGACCGGGGGCCCAGAAGCGGACGTCCAGGTCGCGGTCAAGCGCCGTCGGTGCCGGGGTCACCGCTCAGGACCGGCTTCAACGCGTCGATCACGCCGGGGTCCTCAATGGTCGATGGGACATTGACCGGCTTGCCGTCAGCCATGTCGCGCATGGTCTTACGAAGGATCTTTCCGGATCGCGTCTTCGGAAGCGCGGCCACGACGGCCACGTCACGAAACGCCGCGACGGGTCCGATCTCGCGGCGTACGGCGTCGACGAGTTCCGCGGTGAGAGCGGCGGGCGAAACCTCTGATGTGGCGCGCAAGACGACGAGCGCGCGGGGCGTCTGACCTTTGACCGGGTCGGCGACACCGATGACAGCGCATTCCGCGACGGCCGGGTTCGCCGCGACCACCGCCTCGATCGCTCCGGTGGAGAGCCGGTGCCCGGCCACGTTGATCACGTCATCGGTGCGGCCCATGACGTACACGTAACCGTCCGCGTCGACGTGGCCGCCGTCGCCGGTCAGGTAGTAGCCGGGAAAGCGATCCAGGTACGAGCGCCGGTACCACTCGTCGTCGCCCCACAATGTGGGCAGTGTGCCTGGCGGCAGCGGCAGCTCGATAGCGATGGCGCCCTCCTGGTCCGGACCGAGCCTTGTGCCGTCCTCGGCGAGGATGTGCACCCGGAAGCCGGGCATCGCAACGGTCGGTGAACCAGGTTTGATGGGCAACGGCTCCAGTCCGCGTGGGTTGGCGCAGATCGCCCACCCTGTTTCGGTCTGCCACCAGTGGTCCACCACGGGCACGCCGAGCAGACTCTGCGCCCACTGCCCGGTCGGCGGGTCGAGCCGCTCACCCGCGAGGAACAGCGTCTGCATGCTGCTGAGGTCAACGTCCCGCAGGAGCTCGCCGTTCGGATCGAGCCGCTTGATCGCGCGAATCGCGGTGGGAGCCGTGAATAACGCTTTCACCTGATGCTCGGCGGCCACGCGCCAAAATGCTCCCGCGTCCGGCGTGCCGACCGGCTTTCCCTCGTACATCACGGTGGTCGCTCCGGCCAGCAGAGGCGCGTACACGATGTAGGAGTGTCCGACGACCCAGCCGATGTCGGACGCGGTCCAGAAGACCTCGCCCGGATCGATGTCGTAGATGTTCTTCAGCGACCACAGAAGTGCGACCGCGTTGCCGCCGTTGTCGCGAACCACACCCTTGGGCCGGCCAGTCGTGCCGGACGTGTAGAGGATGTAGAGCGGATCGGTCGCCTCGACCGGGACGCACTCCGCGGCCCGAGCACCGTCCAGCGCGTCATGCCAATCGACGTCCCGCGGTGAAGTCATGACGGCAGACGCTTCCGGACGCTGCAGCACGATGACGCGGCTGGGCGCATGGTCGGCTATGGCCAAGGCCTCGTCGACGATTGGCTTGTACTCCACGACCCGGCCCGGCTCGATGCCACACGATGCGATGACGAGGACGACCGGCCGCGCGTCGTCGATCCGGGCGGCCAGCTCGGGTGCTGCGAAGCCGCCGAAGACCACCGAGTGGACGGCGCCGAGGCGAGCACACGCGAGCATCGCTACCACGGCCTCCGGAACCATCGGCATGTAGATCACGACACGGTCGCCTTGGCCGACGCCTTCGGCGCGGAGTGCGCCGGCAAAGTTGGCTACCTGATCGCGCAGCTCCCGGTACGTCAACCGGGAGACGCCGGTGTACGCGGAGTGGTGTATCAGCGCCACCTGCTCGCCTCGGCCGGCCTCGACATGCCGGTCCAGCGCGTTGTACGCCGTGTTCATGCGCCCGCCGGGGAACCACCGGTAGAACGGCGCCCGGCTGTCATCGAGAGCCTGGTCCGGTCGCCGCTCCCAGGTCACCGCGTCGGCCGCGGCCATCCAGAACGACTCGGGATCGTCGAGACTGCGCTGGTATGTCTCCGCATACGTCATGATGGCCTCGATTCCGCCGTACGTGTCCGCCTGCTGCGCACGGAGCCCGTACCTCAACACCTTGCCACCAACCGTCTCCGGAGGGGAGCGTACGGGACTCCTGCCGGGTGTCTTTAATACGGCGAAGCGGCACGGCAGGCTTTGCCGCGCTCTCTGTGGAATTACTCGTCCGGAAAGCTGATCTCTGGGTCCTGATCCTGTTCGAGCAGGAAGTACGCCAGGAACGTCACACCCTCATCGCGCGCATCGAACCGTGCGATGCGTGCTCCCTCTGGCTCGAAGAACACGTCACCGGGACCGAGGATCGACTCCGGCTCGCCGTCGATCTGGAAGGTGGCGAAGCCGTCAAGGATGCTTCCAACGACCGGGCCGTTGTGTACATGCAGCCCGACAGCGTGGCCCGGCGCTATCTGGATGCGTCGGAACTCGATGTGATGGGTCTGCTTGGCGGGCTGCAGGTGTGCCCGCAGCAGTACGTCGCGGGTTATCGGCTGTGCGGGCTCAGGAATGTCGCGGGTCGGCATGTTCCTTCTTCCGTTGTCGACGTGCCTCGCCGGTCGGCGTCTCCATTGTCGCGCTGCCGGAATGTGCGGCGCTCGCCACGGGGGAGGAGCCCACATCGACCAGCATCCATGAGCGGAGCGGAGACGACACCGCGTCACCGTCGAGATCGGGCTCAGGTGCGACCGCCGGGTTGCCGCCATTGACGGCCACTCGTAGCCCGGGTGTCCAGTGTGGGGAGTTAGAAGCGATTACCCGCCCGTCCATGTTGGCTAGTACGACCGGGTGCGCGATGGACATCAGTGCGGGCAGCACGCGTCGCTCCACGCTCGAAACGAGAACGTCGGCTGCCGCGACGCCCAGTAGACGGTCGCCGAGGTGGATCGGGATGGAGAGTGTGATCGCGTACTCCCCGGTGCAGGCGTAGTCGACGTACGGGCCGGCCGCCTGGCGGGTCAGGGTTCGTTCCGGCGTCGCGTACCAGTCGGCGGTGGTGTAGTCGAAGAAGTCGGGAGCGTCGGGGTCGAGGTTGACACGCAACGCCTCTGGCGTGCCGGCCGTCGTGGTCCACCACCATTCGAGCCAGCGGGGGGCATCGCGGAGCAAGTCTGGGGCGACGATGACGCCGGCCCCAGCGACCAGATCCCGATGGTTCGCGAGGATGTCGAAGATCACCTCATGCAGTTGCGTCAAATCGCTGCGCTGCAATGGCGTCTCGAGCGCGTTCGCCCGGGTCACGACGTCGCGCAATTTCCGGCCGAGGGTATCGAGGGCGCCGAAGACCTGTTCGAGATCGTGCACGACGTGGCCGAGTACCTCGCCCACCGGAGGTGACTGGCGCTGGCTCACGGAGTACGTCCGAATGTGTCGGTGCTACCCGAGCGCTCGAGGTCATACAGCCGAAGCCGCAGCTGCAGCATTCGGGCGGTGTCCGTGGCCACGTGCTGCTCGGCGAGTTCGCGAGCGCGGAGCGGTTCGCGTCGGCTGATGGCGTCGACGAGATCGGCCCGGGATGCGACCGAGGCTTGGTGATCTTTCTCGTCGAGCTGCAGCCACAGGAGGTCGCCGACCTCGGCTCGCAGTCGTAGCTCCTCGCGGGTGAGTCGGGGCGACTGGGCCGCCGCCGCGACTTCGATGTTGAACTGCGTGTCGGCCCGGCGGCGCTCGCTCGTCGTGCTGGCGGCCCGCAGGCGTTCGACCTGCCGGGTCAGGCTTTGCACCTCTTCGGGCAGTGCGCGCTCCGCGGCCAGCCGAGCCGCCGTCCCGGAGACCGCGGTTCGGTGGTCGCCGAGGTCACTGAGCTCTTGCGTGGTGAATTGGCGAAGCCGTTGCACGAGCCGCTGCAGGACGTCGGCCGGCGCCTGGACAAAGGTGCCGCCGCCGCGTCCCCGCCGGGTAGTGATCAGGCCCTGCTCCCGCAGGACGGCCAATGCCTCGCGCAACGTGACCGTCGAGACGCCCAGCTGTTCTGCGAGCTTGGTCTCTGGCGGGAGTTGTTCGCCGTCGAGGATGAGGCCGAGCCGGATGGCTTGGCTGAGTCGGTGCTCGACCATGTCCACTCGTCCGGATGGCTCGGCCGGCGGCGCGAGGATGGTCCGCGCGGCCACCGTTGTGAGGCCGACGTGGGCCGACCCACCTGTCGCTGTCAATGCTGGTGTTCCCTCCTCGCAGCTCAATGTGTTGGGGTGGCTGCGATTCCGCCGACCGGTGCGGGCAGTCGGCTGGGCGTTGTTCGCCTCATCAAGTCGTTGTCCGCCTCATCAAGTCCACGATGGATGTCTTGACGCTAGACCTATGAAGTCATAGGTTACATTACCACTTCGACCCCGGAGGTTCTGATGCAGGTAGAAGCGCCCGAGCTTCCGGAAGTCCCGCGGGACGACGATTCTCGGCTTGCCAACCTCGGCTACACGCCGCAACTGCGTCGCGTGTTGGGCTTGTTCGCCAACTTCGCGGTTGCGTTCACCTATCTGTCGCCGATGGTCGGCATCTACTCGCTGTTCGTCCTCGGGGTCGGCACCGGCGGGCCCGCGTACGTGTGGCTGACCTGGGTCCCGGTCATCGGGATGCTCCTGGTAGCGCTGGTGTTCGGCGAACTTGCCAGCCACTATCCGGTGGCCGGGGCGCTGTACCAGTACAGCAAGTTCTCGGTGGGACCCGGGTACGGATGGTTCGTGGGTTGGTTCTACGGAATCGCGCTCCTGATCACTGTGGCCGCGGTCGACACCGGGGTCGTCAGCTACGTCACCGCCTTGACCCACAACTGGTTCGGCTGGAACTTCGATCCGACGAACCACCTCACCATCCTGGTCATCACGGTTGTCCTGCTCGCGATCCAGACCGGCTTGAACATCACCGGCGCCCGGGTGATGGGCCGGGTCGCGCAGTTCGGTGTGTACGTCGAGATCGTGGGCACCGTCGGCATCGCGATCATCCTGGCGATACACGGATTCCACCACGGCCTGGGCTTCCTGTTCTCGACCCAGAACGTCCAGCACGCCGCGAGCAATCCGCTCGGGCTCAACTTCGGCGGGAACTGGCTGCTCGGCGCGGCGCTGATCTCCGTACTGGCGCCGGTCTACATCTTCTACGGGTTCGAAGCCGCCGGCGACATCTCGGAGGAGACCAAGGACGCCGGCCGGCAGGTCCCGCGGGCCATGCGGATGGCCTTGATCTGGGGTGGCCTCGCCTCGTTCATCCTGATCGGCGCCCTGTTGCTCGCCATGCCCTCGGGCGCGGACCCGGTCGGGCAGACCGTGAAGGGCGGCGGGGTCACGTTCATCCTCGGACAGCTGCCGAGCGGGCTGCAGGACCTTCTCCTGCTACTGATCATCTTTGCCTTCTTCTCGTGCGGGACGTCCGTACAGGGTGCCGGAAGTCGGCTGGCCTTCTCCTACGCGCGAGACGGCGCTCTGCCCAGGGCATCGTGGATCGCGAAGGTCAACCAGCGCTTCGGTACCCCCATCAACGCGCTGCTGGCCGGCGCCGCAGTCACGGTGCTGTTCGTACTGCTGGTGTTCGCGTCGCCCGATCACGACATCAAGCTCGGCTTCATCACGTACCCGGCGAACACCAACGCGCTCGTGTCTCTGGTGTCGTTCGGGGTCAGCGGCATCTACCTGTCGTTCCTGCTGACCGTGATCGCGTCGATCGTGGCCCGGGCTCGAGGGTGGATTCCCGAGGGGAGTTTCCGCCTGGGTCGCTGGGGGTGGACAGTCTGCATCCTCGCCGTGGCGTACCTAGCCCTGATGTTCGTCAACGTCGTCGCGCCAACCGGCCTGGCCAGCCCCCGCGGCTACTTCAACCTCGACTGGGTCACGCTGCTCGTGATGGCCGTCGTTGCGGTGGTCGGCGTTGTCCTGTTCCTCATCGGACGCCCGGACCGCGCAGTGGCTCGACATGTTCAGGATGTCCTTGAACCGACCGGCGCCGAACGCGTCGATGACACCGTCCATCGCGAAGGCCCGCCGCGTCCCCGCGGTTCGTGAAACCCGGTGACCGATACCCCTCGGCGGGTCGGACGGAGGCGAGCTTGGCGACCAACGCGACCGATGCGACCAATGCGACCGATGCGACCGACGCGACCGATGAGACCGGCGCCGGGGTAGCCGCCGTCAGTCTGCGGGGTCTGCGCAAACGCTTCGGCACGGTGGACGCGGTGGCCGGGGTGGACCTGGACATCGCCGACGGAGAGTTTTTCGCGGTGCTCGGGCCGTCCGGGTCGGGCAAAACCACGATCCTGCGGATCGTCGCCGGCTTCGAGCAGCCGACCGCGGGCACCGTGCTGCTCGGTGGCCGGGACGTGACGCGGGTCGCGCCGTTCGACCGCGATGTCAACACGGTCTTTCAGGACTACGCGTTGTTCCCCCACATGACCGTGGCCCAGAACGTCGGGTACGGGCTGCGGGTCAAGGGGATCCGCAAGGCGGCGCGGCAGCGCCGGGTCGCCGACGCGCTCGCCATGATCCGGCTCGACGGGTTTGGCGATCGCAAGCCTGGGCAGCTCTCCGGCGGCCAACGGCAGCGGGTGGCACTCGCCCGGGCGCTGGTGAACCGGCCTCGCGTCTTGCTGCTCGACGAGCCGCTCGGTGCGCTGGACCTCAAACTGCGCCAAGACATGCAGACCGAGCTGAAGCGGATCCAGCGCGAGGTCGGCATCACCTTCGTGTGCGTGACACACGATCAGGAGGAGGCGCTGACCATGAGCGACCGGATCGCGGTGATGAACGACGGTCGAATCGAACAGGTGGGTACGCCTGCCGACGTGTACGAGCGCCCGAACTCCGCGTTCGTGGCCGGTTTCGTCGGTACCGCGAACCTGCTCACGAGCGCGGCCGCGCAGTCCGTCCTCGGGCGCGAGGGAGTGTTTTCCATCCGTCCCGAAAAGATCGTGTTGTCGCTGGCCCCCGATCGTGCGGAGGCATCGGCAGGGGAGATCCGCGCGGACGGGCGGGTTGTCGAGGTGATCTACCTCGGCTCGGTTACCCGATTCGTCGTGGCGCTGGATGCCGGCGTGCAACTCGTCGTCGCTGCGCAGAACCAACAGACCACATTCGACGACGTCGCCCGGCTCCGCAACCAGCCGGTGCAACTGACCTGGCGGGCCGAGCACGTCATCGCCGTGCCGGCCGGCACTGCCGCCGACCGGTCACTTGAGCCGGCCGCACACGGCTAAACCCGGCTTCACGCCAAAACACGAAGGAGCTCCCATGCGATCCCTGCTAAGCAAAGCCGCGATCGCCGCGGTCGGCCTACTCGTGGTGGCCGGCTGCGGCAGCGGCGGTGGCACGACCGGTGCCGCGACGAGCAAGCTGACGCCACCGAAGATCGACAAGCTGGCCGCGCTCGGCACCGGCGAAGGCGAGGTCAACCTGGTCGCCTGGGCCGGATACGTGGAAAACGGATCGGACGACCCGAGCGTGAACTGGGTGACACCGTTCGAGAAACAGACCGGTTGCAAGGTAAACGTCAAGGTCGCCGGTACGTCCGACGAGATGGTCACCCTCATGAAGAGCGGCGACTACGACGCGGTCTCCGCGTCCGGCGACGCCACCCTGCGGCTGATCTACGGCGGCGTGGTCGCACCGGTGAACACCGCGTTGGTTCCGAACTACGCCGACATCTTCGACTTCCTCAAGCTCAAGCCGTGGAACTCGGTGGGCGGCGTCGCTTACGGCATTCCCCACGGCTGGGGTGCAAACCTCCTGATGTACCGCACCGACAAAGTCAACCCGGCGCCGACTTCGTGGGGCGCGGTGTTCGACGGAGCGTCCACGTACGCCGGGCACGTCACGGCGTACGACTCTCCGATCTATATCGCGGACGCGGCGCTGTACCTGATGAAGCACCAGCCGGACCTCGGCATCACCAACCCGTACGCGTTGGACGACAAGCAGTTCAACGCGGCGATCGATCTGCTCAAGACGCAGAACAAGAGCATCGGCGAGTACTGGTCGGACTACACCAAGGAGGTTGAGGCGTTCAAGTCCGGTGACTCGGTGCTCGGCACGACCTGGCAGGTCATCGCAAACCTGGCCGAGGCGGACAAGGCGCCGGTCGCCGCCGTGCTCCCGTCCGAGGGCGCCACCGGCTGGTCGGACACGTGGATGGTGGCGGCCAAGGCGGCGCACCCGAACTGCGCGTACCAGTGGATGAACTGGATTGTTTCGCCCGAGGTGAACGCCCAGGTCGCGGAATGGTTCGGTGAGTCGCCGGCGAACAAGCTGGCCTGCTCGCACACCGCCGACAAGAACTTCTGCCAGACCTACCACGCAGCGGACGCGGACTACGCCAGCAAGATCTGGTACTGGACCACACCGACCACCCAGTGCCTGGACGGGCGGACGAACGTGACCTGCAAGGACTATGCGGCCTGGACCCAGGCGTGGACGGAAATCAAGGGTTGATGGGCTCCATCAGTCCCACCGCGGGCCGGACGGCGTCGGCCGGTCCGGTCCGCGGGCTCGCCTCATGGCTACACCACAATGCCCGGGTACGGCTGGCCGCACTGCTGTCGGCCCCACTGGCCTGGCTGCTACTGGCGTATCTCGGCTCGCTGCTGGTGCTGTTCATCTCGGCGTTCTGGAGCGTCAACGACTTCACCGGGGACGTGATCCACCAGGCGACGCTCGACAACTTCCGTACCATCCTCAGCCAGCCGGTGTATCGCACCGTCGCGCTACGCAGCATCGGCGTGGCCGCCGCGGTCACCGTCATCGACACGGCGATCGCCCTGCCGATGGCGTTCTTCATGGCCAAAGTCGCCGCGCCCCGCTCGCGCAAGTGGCTGGTGATCGCCATCCTCACCCCACTGTGGGCCAGCTACCTGGTCAAGGCGTACGCGTGGCGGGTGCTGCTGGCCAACGGCGGTCCCATCGACACAGTGTTGGGCGGGCCGGGCCATGGACCCGGTTACGGTCTGCCGGCCACGATCATCGTGCTGTCCTATCTGTGGCTCCCGTACATGATCCTGCCGATCTACGCGGGCCTGGAGCGGCTGCCAGATTCGTTGCTCGAGGCGTCCGCCGATCTCGGCGGGCGGGGATGGCGTACGTTCCGGTCGGTGGTCGTACCGATCATCGTGCCGGCCGTCTTCGCCGGCTCGATCTTCACGTTCTCGCTATCGCTCGGCGACTACATCACGGTGCAGATCGTCGGTGGCAAGAACCAGCTCATCGGCAACCTGGTGTACGCCAACATCGGCGCGGCGAACAACCTCCCCCTCGCCGCCGCGCTGGCCACGATCCCGGTGCTCATCATGGTGATCTATCTGTTCGCGGTCCGCCGCTCGGGTGCGCTGGAGGAGCTGTGACGCTGTCTCGGGGCGCCCGCTGGCTGTTGCGCATCACGATGGCTGTCGGCCTCGCGGTGATCTATCTGCCGCTGTCGATCGTTCTCATCAATTCATTCAACGCCGACCGCACCTTCGCGTGGCCGCCACCGGGCTGGACCACGCGATGGTGGACCAGCGCATGGGCCAACGACGGTGCCCGGGCGGCGTTGTGGACCTCGGTCAAGGCCGGTCTCAGCGCCACCGTCATCGCGCTCGTGCTGGGCACGATGGTCGCCTTCGCCGTGGCGCGCTACCGATTCTTCGGCCGGAACTCGTTGTCGCTGCTCGTGGTGCTGCCCATCGCCCTGCCCGGCATCGTCACCGGCATTGCGCTCGACACGGCGTTCCGCTCGGTCATCGAACCGCTCGGCATCGGCAAGGGACTGTTCTCGATCGTCATTGGACACGCCACCTTCTGCGTGGTCGTCGTGTACAACAACGTACTGGCCCGGTTGCGCCGGCTCGGTGGCAACCTGGAGGAGGCCTCCGCCGACTTGGGCGCCCACACCTTCCAAACATTCCGCCTGGTGACCTTCCCACTGCTGCGTTCGGCGCTGTTCGCCGGCGCGCTGCTTGCCTTCGCGCTGAGCTTCGATGAAATTGTGGTGACCACCTTCACCGCCGGGCCCGGCGTGCAGACGTTGCCCATCTGGATCTTCAGCAACCTGTTCCGACCCAACCAGGCTCCGGTCATCAACGTCGTGGCCTCCGTACTCATCGTGCTGTCCGTGGTACCGGTTTGGTTGGCCCAACGGATGGGTGGCGGCCAGAGCGCTGGTGGTCGGCTCTGAGGCGAACGGGCCGCGTCGCGTCCGACTAGCCGAGTTGCCCGAGACTCCTCATGGTCACTCGGTGTCGTATTCGTCGTGGCGACGGAAGAAGTTGAGCGGGGCATCGTCGGTTCGTGCCTCGTTGCGTCCTCGCGGCGCGCGGTCGAGCCACTGGTACATGCCCCACAGACCGTCGAGCCCGCGCGCGTAGGCCGAGTACGTGTGGTACACGACGCCGTCGTCCATCGCGAAGGCGCTCATCCCGGGAGACTGCTGTGTGTAGGTCGCCCAGTCCGTGCCGGTCGTGGCGGCCCAGTCGGCGAGTGGCCCTTCGGTAACGGGCTCCTCAGGAGGCCGCAAGTCAAACTCGCGGAAGTTGTACTCGCCGACTCCCGACTGCTGCTGCTCCTCGCTACTGCCGACCTGGAAGTCAGGGTTGAAGTCGCTGGCGTACGAGGACGCCCACGGGAAGCTCCACCCCATCCGTTGCTTGTAAGTTTGCAGCTTCGCCAGCGGAGCCCGCGACACCGCCCACAGCATGACGTCATGGTTCGCCAGGTGTACGGCGAATCCATTGAACCCGTCCGCGATCGCGGAACATGCCGGGCACCCCGCGGTGTATTCGGGCCCGAACATGAAGTGATAGATCAGCAGCTGCGACCTTCCGCTGAACAGATCGGCGAGCGACGCCGGGCCCTCGTCGGTGTCGAAGCGGTAGTCCTTGTCGATGCGGACCCAGGGCAGCTCCTGCCGCCGCCGCGCCAGTTCGTCGCTTTGCCGGGTCAGTGCCTTCTCGGCCTCGAGCAGGTCCAGCCGGGCCGTGCGCCATTCCTCACGAGTTCCGATCTTGTGACTAGTCATTTTTCTCTCCTCTACATGGGTGGGATGAGTCCGGGAACCGACGCGGGCGCGATGGCGATGAAGACGCCGAGTCCGACGATCGCCAGCGCGATCGGCACGTCGATGGCTGCCTTCGTCCGCAGCAGCTTTTGAGCAACGACGACGACGGCCATTGCCAGCATCCAGGCGATGTTCATGACGCCCAGCGCGACCAGCATGAGCATCAGTCCGATGCTGGAGCCGACGCAGCAGCGCCCGTACTCGAATCCGGAGCGGACGTTGTCACTGCAGCGCCGGCGGAAGTGGCGCTTGAGCGGCGTGAGTTCGTAAACGCCGGCCGCGATCACCACCACGGCGGCGATGACGGACCCGTGTGGCCGGTAGACGGCGTACACCGCGACGCCCACGATTGCCCAGACGACAAGGTACGAGCCGACGAACGACGGTGCGGCAACCGCCCCACGGCCCGCATGAATGTGCTTGATCACTGCTGGGGCCGCCCCTGGGAGCATCATCGCGGCCATCATCGCCAGCCACAGTGCGGCAAACGACCCGAACGAACCAAGACCGGTGGCAACGCCCATGTCCATTCCGGTCATCTGCCGGACGGCGACCACCCAACATGCGGCGGCGAGCCCCAGTGTGGCCGTGACCACGGCCACCGTCGCGGCCGTGCCCCCCGCCTGTTTCGCGACGGTGCCGGCGTCGATGGCTTCCGTCGAGCCGCGGTCCCAGGCGAAAGCGGAGGTGAATCGATGATCAGGCATGGCGCCCCTCAGGCTTCCTCGAGTGGAGTTGTGGTAGGCCCGCGAGCGGATCGGTCGAGGTGTTCCGTCAACGACTCGAGCGGCCGGTCCCAGTCACGGGCCAGCGCGGCCAGAAACTGCTGTGCCACCTGCATCGGAGCCGAACGCAGCCGGTACCGCACGCGCCGCCACTCGCCGTGTTCGGCCGTTACCAAACCAGCCTCAGCCAGCAGGGCCAGGTGTTTGGCGATTGCCTGCCGGGTGATCGGCAGACGATCGGCCAGATCGGTCGCCGTAGCGGGCCCGCCCGCGGCCAGTGCGGCCAGGATGGCGCGGCGGGTCGGGTCGGCCAGAGCATTGAAGACCTGTTCGGCGACTGCCTCGATATCACGCGGCATCGAGGTAGCTGACCAGTTCGCTCAGCTCGCTCGCCCAGCCCTTGACGTTGCCCTCGTACGCCGTGTGGTGAGCATCCTCGGGCAGCTGTGCGAAACCGCTTTCCACCACCGTTAACCGCGTGGCGGCGCCGACTGGTTCGAGCGTGAACTCCACGTAGGTGCGGCGTGGATCCTCCTCGGGCAGACCGTAGATGTGCCAGCTGAACCCGAAGACCTTCGGCTCCTCCACCCGTTCAACGCGCATGTCGGCCGTGTGCCCATTGGTCCACCGCATGCTGGCCGACCCACCTGGACGCAAGTCGATCGTCGCCTCGTTGCCGAACCACGCGGCCAGCCCGTCGGCGGTGGTCAATGCCGCCCACACTTTCTCCGGCGGGTGAGCGATCTCCGCCGTGCGCTCGATCCGATCAGGAAAACCCATGACGACCTCCAAGATAGCAACCGGACGATTGCTAGATTATTGCAATCGGATGGTTGCGTCAATGCCCGTGAGCCGGCAATACCCGCCAGCACTCGGTCGGGCGCTGATTTGTTGGCTGGCGGTCACGATGACGTCGAAAGTTGCCGGCCGGCTGCCCCGATTCTGGGCTCCTTACCGACCGTACCGGCGACCCGCGCGACGCCATGTAGTTCAGCACGTGAACCGCTCCTGGCCTGCATCTTTGGCGGTATCGTCGCGGGAAACCGTGTGGTCGCGCGAGGTTCGCCAGGCGGGCCGCGCGCACTGGGGCGAGAGGGGACTCCCGGTGTTCGTTCAGGTGATCCAGGGACAGGTGAAAGACGCGGGCAAGGCCCGTGAGGCGATCGATCGATGGGAGCGCGAACTGGCGCCGGGCGCGGACGGATGGCTCGGCTCGACCGGCGGTGTGACCGACGACGGCAAGTTCATCGAGCTCGTCCGGTTCGAGTCGGCGGAGGCTGCGCGGCGCAACAGCGAACGTCCCGAACAGGACCGGTGGTGGCAGCAGACGTCGAAGCTGTTCACCGGTGGCGCCAGTTTCAAGGAAAGCGATGACGTTGCGGTCGATGTCGTCGGTGACCCCGAGCGGGCCGGTTTCGTGCAGGTTATTCAGGGCCGGGGAAGCGACCCCGACCGCGCCCGGGAACTCATGCAGCAGGACTCCGGCGAATGGGCTGCGTTCCGCCCGGACATCATTGCCAGCGTGGCCGCGCAATACGAGGACGGGGGCTACACGATGGCGATGTATTTCACGTCCGAGGCGGAGGCACGCGAGGGCGAGCGCAAGGAGCCGCCGCCCGAGCTGAAGCAGCAGATGGCGGAGATGGATGCGCTGACCGTCGGCGAGCCGGAGTTCCTCGACATCAAGAAACCATGGATGCACTCACCGCACTGACCGAGATGGGGTACGCGGGGCGACGTGTGCGCCAACGGTTACGGGGGAGGTCGGCTGCGGTCCAGCGTGGAGAGCCGCGTCGTCGGGACAGTGAATCGCACGGTCGCGGACTGACCCGGCAAGAGGTGTACGCGACGGTAGCCGAGTAGCTGCGCCACCGGCCGGGTCACGGATCCCACGACGTCGTGGCCGTAAAGTGTCAATCGGTGTCGATAACGTTTGCGAACCGTGGCCAACACGGCTCTATGATCGTTACGTGGATTTCCCGCACCGCGTGAAGATGGCCGACGTCGCCCGCACGGCCGGCGTTTCGGTGGCGACCGTCTCTAAGGTCGTCAACGCACGATACGGCGTCGCGCAAGCGACTGTCGACCGGGTGCAGCAGGTCATCGATCAGCTCGGCTACGAAGCGAGCCTCGGTGCGCAGAGCCTTCGCAGCCACCGCACCAACGTGCTCGGCATCCTGGTCGCCGAATTCGAGCCGTTCTCGACCGAGCTGCTCAAGGGCGCCTCATCCGAGGTCGTGAAGACCGATTACGAGCTGCTCGCCTACACCGCCGGAGCACGAGGATCCATGGTCGGCTGGGAGCGGCGCTCGCTCGCCCGCATGTCGGGCACGCTCATCGACGGCGCCATCCTCGTCACCCCCACCGTCGTGGAGACCAAGCAGGGCTTCCACGTGGTCGCCGTCGACCCGCACACCGGGCCGTCCGGGATGCCGACCGTCGACTCCGACAACTTCACTGGCGCCGTGCTCGCGACGAACTACCTGCTAGGGCTGGGCCATCGGCGCATTGGATTCATCGGCGGTCGCCCCGACCTGGAGTCGGCGCGGCTTCGCGATGCCGGCTTCCGCAAGGCGATGGCGGAGGCCGGAGTCACGGTGGAGGAGTCGCTGGTGTGCATCGGTGGCTACCGGACCGAGACCGCCGAAGGGCCGGCCCGCCAGCTGCTCAGCCAGGCCGATCGCCCCACGGCCGTGTTCGCGGCGAACGACCTCTCCGCGATCGCCACGATGAAGGCGGCGCGCGGCCTCGGCCTCACCGTGCCCGACGACCTGTCGGTCATCGGCTTCGACAACGTACCCGAGTCGGCGTTGGCCTCTCCACCTCTGACCACGATCAAGCAGCCGCTGCAGCAGATGGGGGCCGAGGCGCTGCGCCTGCTCGTCGACCTCATCGCCGGCGTCGAGCGCGACACGCACGTACGGCTGCCCACGGAGCTTGTCGAGCGCGCCTCCTGCGCGCCGCCGCGCTGACCTCGGCACTGACCATCGCGGTAGCGAGCAACACCGACGGTGCCGGAGTCGCTGCTGAGCCTGGTCACGCGGGACGCCGATGCCGGCGCCGGCGTTCACGCCGGCCCCGGCGGGCGATTGGTCGGGTCAGGACTGCAGGAAGGCCAGCAGATCAGCCTGGAACTGGTCTTTTCTCGTGCTGGTGAGGCCGTGCGGGGCACCCTCGTAGACCTTGAGCTCGGCGCCCTTGACGATCTTCGAGGATTTGCCGGCCGCGTCGGCGAACGGCACGATCTGGTCGTCGTCGCCGTGGATGATCAGCGTCGGGACGTCGATCGCCTCGAGATCCATCGTCAGGTCGGTTTCCGAGAACGCCTTGATGCAGTCGTACGCGCCCTTGAGCCCGCACGTCATCGACTGCTCCCAGAACTGGTCGCGCAGCCCTTGCGACACCGTGCTTCCCGGGCGGTTGGCGCCATAGAACGGGGCGCTGAGGTCCTCGTAGAACTGCGACCGGTCGGCCGACAAGCCCATGCGCAGGTTGTCGAAGACCTCGATCGGAAGCCCCTCCGGGTTCTTGTTGGTCTTGAGCATGAGCGGCGGGATCGCACTCACCAGCACCATTTTGGCAACGCGTGAGGTGCCGTGCCGCCCGACGTACCGGGTGATCTCACCGCCGCCGGTGGAGTGCCCGACGAGCACGATGTCGGTGAGATCAAGGTGCTCGATCACCGCGGCCAAGTCGTCGGCGTACGCGTCCAGGTCGTTGCCGTCCCATGGTTGGCTGGAACGGCCGCCCCCGCGGCGGTCGTGGGCAATACCCCGGTAACCATGGTCGGCGACGAACATCATCGCGTCGTCCCACGCGTCCGCGGTCAGGGGCCATCCGTGGCTGAACACCACCGGCTGCCCTCGGCCCCAGTCCTTGAAGAAGATGTCGACGTTGTCCTTGGTCGAAACGTGGCCTGTGCTCATGGAATGCCCCTTTCCCGTGAGGTCGGTGCCCACTGCGGGACGCTACCGGCGGGCCGGCGAGCGGCGTGACCGAACGCGAAAATCGCTCATGAGTCGTCCACTCGGCTCCGCCGAGCTGCGAGCGCAAGACCTGTCAAGGCCGCTGGTACGTATGCGCTGGCGATCGCGGGATCGGTCAGAATTGGTCGTCGTCTCAGGTGTGCTCCTGGATCAGGACGGCGGTGGTTCCCTTGACCAGGGCGCGGAAAGTGTGCGGCTGATCGCCCGGATAGCTGATGTAGTCGCCCGACCGGAGAGTCTCCGGCTCCTGGGCCGGGCCGACCAGGGCCCGTCCGCTACTGAGCACCACGTGCTCGACGGTTCCGGGCATGTGCGGATCGGACTGGCGCCCCTCGCCCGGCTCGGCGACCACCCGGTAAATGTCGCGTCGGCCGCTCGTCGGCGACGTGTTGAGCAAGCTGGCGCGGTACTCCGAGGTAGCGTTGGCCAGGGTCGGACCGTCGCCGGCGCGGATGAGATTGATCTGCGACTTGGGTGCTTCGAGTAGTCGCGAGACCGGGATGTCGAGCGCGACCGCGAGCGCCCACAGTGTCTCCAAGCTCGGGTTGCCTGCCCCCGATTCCAGCTCGGACAGCGTGGACTTGCCTATCCCGGCTCGACGGGCCAGCTCGCTGAGCGTGGTGCCCGTACGTTGACGTTCACGGCGGAGGCCTTCGGCAACCATGGCTGCCGGCGGACGACTGGTTTCGGCCATGTTCGCTCCAGTGGAGTTTCGTTCGGCTTGACGAACGCTCGGATACGGTTCATTGTAGCGAACATGGGTTCGGCTTGGCGGACGTTGGCGACGGATCGCCGCCGTGCCATGGTTATCACGGCGCTCACGGTCGGGCTCGTCGGCGTGTCGTACGGGGCCACCGCGGCTGCCGCCGGTTTTCCGACCTGGTTCCCGGTCGCGCTCGCCATAACGGTGGTCGCTGCATCCTCGGAGTTCGTGCTGATCGGCATCTTGGCGTCCGGCGGCGGCGCGTTCGCCGCGGCAACGGCCGGCCTGTTACTGAATCTGCGGCATTTGCCGTATGGAATGACCGTTCACGACGCGGTCGGAACCGGGTGGCGGCGGCTGGCCGGCAGTCATCTGCTCAACGACGAGACCGTCGCATTCGCTCTCGCCGAGACCAGCCCAGTCGCTCGCCGTGCCGCACTCAACGTGTCCGGCGTGGCGATCCTCGTGTGCTGGCCCGGCGGCACGTTGCTGGGCGCGATGGCCGGCCAGCTGATCGCCAACCCGGACACGCTCGGCCTGGACGCTGTGTTTCCCGCGGTCATCGCCACACTGGTCCTGCCCAAGCTCACCGGCCGGGTACGCAGCGCAGCATTCGCGGGCGCCGCCATCGCGCTGACTGCCAGCACGGTTCTCCCGACCGGTCTGCCCATCCTGCTGGCGCTGACGGGACTCGTTATATTGGTCCGTCCACAGACCCGAGGCCACCACTCATGACCGGCATGGGGAGCGCCGTGATCGCAGCCACGGCACTGGCCACGGGCACGTACATCATGAGGCTCCTGGGCCCGGCCACGGCCGATCGCCTGCACTTGACCGAGCGCGCCCGTCGAATCGTCGACGCCGCCGCCGTCGTCATCCTGTTCGCGGTCATGGCAACCAGCGCGCTGACCGACGGCCACCATCTCAGCGACGTGGCCCGTCCCGCCGGTGTCCTCGTCGCGATCGTTCTTGTCCGTTGGCGCGTCGCGTTCATCGTGGTGGTCGTCGCCGCCGCGCTCACAACCGCGACCGTTCGCTACGCCGGATACTGAATCGGTGAGGCGGCTGGTCGGCCGCGGCCTCCGCCTGAGAAGTTGCTAAGACCAGGCCCCTGTCGCGTCCACGACAGTTGCTGGCACCCACGCGTGGGCAGCGGCGAGTGTCGATCCATGCCTCGACACCTTGCCGCTGTCGCGTGTGTCGTTCTCGCGGTCGGACTTCTGGCGGCGTGCGCCCGAACCCCGGTCAGGGGAGCCGGTTCGTTGACGGCGATTCCCGCGTCATCGACGTCAGCCTCGGACCCTACGTCGACGACGGCCACGGCCACGGCCGCGCCGACGCCGACCACCGGTCACCATGCCAGTTCCGGTGCGACGCCGACGCACACCACCGCCACCACCACGACCACGTCACCGAGCGCGTCGCCGTCGCCAATCCGCGACTACGGCGTCTACTGGGATCGGGACTCGTGCCAGATGGCGCTCGACAGCGCCGGCGACGCCTCCCTCGCCATGCGCTTCGAAATCAAATACCGGGGCCCCGGCGCGGCGAGCGACACGACGGTGTACTGGAGCGACGCCGAGGGCGGCAACGGACTGCTCGACAGCGGCACACTCGACGAACCGACGTCGAAGTGGACGACGGACACCGACCCCCAGACCGTGACCGCCCTATCGACCCTGAACATCTTGGCGGCGGACCTGTCGAAGTACGAAGGAATGACGCTGACCCTCACGATCACCATCCATCCGGCCGACCCCGACACCGACGGGTACGACGACCAGGCGGTCGAGTACGTAAAGGTGCCCGACTCGACGGATCTCCCGCCGGAGGACAGCACGTTGCACTACATCACTTGCCAATGAACATCGACTCTGACCGATCTGTCTGGGGACCCGCCATCGTCTAGCACGACCACCGGCCGGTGAGCGCCACCACGCTCTTTTCGAAGGCCGTCGCGCCGGCCGGATCCCACCCTTTTCGATCCACAGTCGACGAACGCGGCTGCCGCGGCGGAGCTGACGTCGGACATCGCGGCAAATTGCGATCCGAGTCCGACTCATGATTTTCATTCGCTTCGTCGAGCGTTCAGTTCGATGTCGCATGACCGGTATCTGGCGCCCATAACTTCGCGGCGTCGGTCCACGTACGTGCCGTGGGCTCTTGCCGTTACCGGAGGTCATGCATGCCTGAACTTTCTCGTAGGGGTTTCCTCGGCGCAGCGACAGCCGCAACGGGGGCCGCGGTGGTCGGTGTGGCGCTGCCAGCCGCGGCGCAGGCAGCTCCCGTGCCGACAGTGAAGCCTCGGCGGCACGGAGACATCCGGGACATCAAGCATGTGGTGATCTTGATGCAGGAGAACCGCAGTTTCGACCACTACTTTGGCTCGATGCGGGGTGTCCGCGGCTTCGGGGATCGCTCGACCATCACACTGCCCGGCGGCCGGCCCGTGTTCCAGCAGCCGACGACGCTGCCCGGCACGCCCGTCACGACCACGCAGTACCCGTGGCACCTGAGCGACGCTCCGGCGTCGGCGTACCCGGCTGGTCACCAGCCGCCCAGTTCGGAAGTCGGCGCGCAGGGTTACGGCGGGACGTCACATAGCTGGGACGACCAGCACGGCGCTTGGTACGGCGGCCTGATGAACGGCTGGGTGTTCGCCAAGGGCGGCCTGACGACGCTCGGCTATCTGGACCGCACCGACATCCCGTTTCACTACGCACTCGCAGACGCTTACACGGTCGGCGACGCGTACCACTGCTCCGTGCTCAGCGCGACCGGTCCGAACCGGACCTATCTGTGGAGTGGAACGATCGACGCCCAGCAGAAGTTCAGCACCTTTGTCGCGTTCAACGGCGGTGACGAACTGGGCAAGTTCCTGCTCTGGGAGACGTACGCGGAGACGCTCCAGAAGGCCGGCGTCAGTTGGAAGGTCTATCAGGGTGCGGATGACTTCGGCGACAACGGCCTGGAGTACTTCGCCTCGTTCGCCCGATACGACCCGACGCAGGGCGGTACACCCGCGCCCGGCAACGTCTTGTACGACAACGGCGTCGCCAACGTTCCCGAGCCGTTGACCGGCATCAGCGCCAACGCCGACAACCTCGCCAACGCGATCAGGGCCGACGTGGTAGCCGGCACTCTGCCGCAGGTGTCATGGGTCGTCACCAACCAGGCATTCTCCGAGCACCCGGACGGCGCGCCGAACGACGGCGCGTATTACGTGAACAGCGTCCTGGAGGCGCTCAACGCCGACCCGGACGTCTTCAACTCGACCCTCGTGATCATCGACTACGACGAGAACGACGGTCAGTTCGATCACGTACCGCCGCCGGTGCCGGCACCCGGGACGACGGACGAGTTCTACTTCGAGGCGTCCGGCGGCCTCGCGAGCTTCGGCGTTACCCAGCCGATGCCCGTCGGCCTCGGGTTCCGCGTCCCGCTGATCCTGATCTCGCCGTGGACGCGGGGCGGCTGGGTGACCTCGGAGGTTTCCGACCACACCTCGGTGATCCAGTTCATGGAGAAGTGGACCGAGGCGCTCGGCGCGCCCGCGATCTGTCCGAACATCAGTGCCTGGCGCCGCAGCGTCTGCGGCGATCTGACCGCCGCCTTCGACTTCGAATCGCCGGTCTTCGGCCTTCCGGTGTTGCCCGCGACCACGGTCATCGGCGATCCGGCGGGTGGCTCGTATCGCCCACCGGTCACGACGAACGCGATGCCGACGCAGGAGCCCGGCACCAAGCCGGCACGGCCGCTGCCGTTCCAGCCCAACGCGAATCTGGACGGATTCAGGTTCGGCGGCAACGGAGCGATCGAGGCGTTGCTGTCGTTCAGCAACAACGGGCCGCACGTCCGCCGGGCCAGCCACTTCGCCGTCTACAACAACGCCGCTCCGGATCAGGCGCTCGCCGACTACCCGACGAAGTTCCCAGGGCAGTACACCGTCGAGCCGTCGCACACGGTGTGGAACAGAACCGTGCCGGGGTCGGTGGAGATCGGCGCGGGCGCCGGAGACGGCAAGTACGACTTGACCGTTGTGGGTCCGAACCGGTTTCTGCGGCACTTCACCGGAGATGTGAACGGCGACGGCAAGACTGCGGAAGTGGAGGCGGCCTACTACGGAGGCGGCTTCAGTCCAGAGCCCAAGCTCACGCTGAAGCTGACCAACAGCGGCACCAAAGCGGTCACCTTCACCGTCGCGTCGAACAACTACTCGAAGGACCGCGCGAAGACCTACCGCGTGCCCGCGCATGGGCACGCGACGCACACGGTCGAGCCGTTCGTGTCCAGCCATGGGTGGTACGACCTGTCCGTCACGATGAGCGGCGACGACTCATGGTCCCGGCGCTACACCGGCCACCTCGAGGACGGCACGAATAGCGTCACCGGCTGATTGGCGGCTCGTCTCCGGTCGCCGGGTCTGCACCACGACGCACGCGCGGTGGTGCAGACCCGGCGATGTTGGTCCGGATTCCGCGCGCTTCGGGCGGATGAGAAAGGAACCGGCCGGAGTCGCGCTGTGCACCCACAATCGCGGGCGATTCAGCCGGCCCGACGCAGCGTGTCGGCCAGCCCGCCAAGGCCGATCGGGCCGAGCGCCAGCGCCGCGGTGTGCCAACGCTTCAGATCAAAATCGGCACCCTGCCGGGCTTTGGCTTCGTCGCGGGCCGCCAGCCAGGCGCGCTCGCCCAACTTGTACGCGGTGGCCTGGGCCGGCCATCCCGCATACCGGACCATCTCGGGATGTACGCGATGCGGCGCGAGCCGGCCGCGCTCGGTGAGCATCCGCTCTCCGATGTCGAACGTCCACCGTTCGCCGTAGCGCTCCGCCTCCCGCGCCGGGATCGGCAGGTCAAGATGCAGGCCAATGTCGACGATCACTCGCGTGGCGCGCAACGCCGAACCGTGCAGCATCCCAAGGCGGGTACCCGGTTCGGCGAACCAGCCGAGCTCGTCGGCTAACCGCTCGGCGTAGAGCGCCCAACCTTCGCCGTGCCCGCTGACGCCGGAGATCCGGCTGTAGCGTGACAGGCGGTCGCCGGCCACCCGGGCGGCGCCGAGCTGGAGGTGATGACCTGGTACGCCCTCGTGGAAGACGGTGGTCAGTTCCTTCCAAACGCCGAATTGGTGCCGGCCGCCCAACGGCCACCACGTGCGACCCGGTCGCGAGAGGTCCTCGCTGGGCGGCGTGTAGTACGCCGCGCCGGAGCTGGACGCGGTGGCCAGCACGGCGTTGACCGTACGCAGTGCTGGGTGCAGGTCGAAGTGCACGCCGTCGAGCCGGCGGATCGCTTCGTCATGCTGCTCCTGTAACCATTCCTGATACGCCTCCGGAGAGTCCACACTCGACGCCTCGTCCAGCAGCGCGACGATCTCGTCGTGGTCGGCGCCGGGCTTGATCGCTTGCTGCTCCGCGTCGATCTCGGCCTCGAGCCGGTACAGCTCGTCCCAGCCCCATTCGTACGCCTCGACCGGGTCGACGGTGTCACCGAGCGCCAGCCGGCTGGCGACCCGGTAGCGTTCGGCACCGACGCCGTCCGCTTCGGGTGCGCCTGGCGCGTACTCACCGGCCAGGTAGCGTGCGGTGTCCTGGAAAGCCGCGTGTGCCGCGTCCGCGCCGGCTCGCAGCGCGCCGGCGAGCGGTCCGTCGCCGTACCCGGCGACAATAGTGTCGAATGTCGGCGCGGTGCCGTCATCGCCTGCGTACCGGCGGGCCTGCGCTGCGGCCTCCACAGCCTGGCGCCGCGCCGCGTAAAGTCCGCGCTCCCGGCCGAGCTCTAATGTTTCGCGCCAGCCGCCGAGCATCGCCGGCATCCCGGCGAGTCGCTGCGCGACGGCGGCCCACTGGTCGTCATCGTTGCGCGGCATCAGGTCGACGCTGTCGCGCAGCGTGTTGAGCAGCCCGAACGGTGCCCGCAGGTTACGCAGCGGCTCGTCCAGCGCGTGCGCGTCGTGTTCGACTTGAAGCCGCTCGCGCAGATGCGTAGCGGCGAGACGGTCATCGTCGCCGGTCAGAGCGAGCGCATCGAGCTGGCGCAGCGTGCCGTTCACCAGGTCGGCGCGGGCGGCGATACCGTCGGGGCTGAAGTCGGTGACGACACCGGCGGTCGGGCCTGCGATTCCTCGCATGGTGGCGAAGATCGGGTCGAGTTGCGCGGATCGGGTCACGAAGTCGTCGCACAGATCGAAGACGGGGGTAGTCATCGGGCAACCATAGGACGGATCAACCCGAGGCACGCCGCGGGTGTGAGCCGTCCCACGTTGAGCCGCGCAGGTCCGGCCTTCCCGTACGTCGGCGCGGCGGCACCGGGCGCTCCACGATTGCGCACGGCGAACTATGTTGACGGCGGCGTCCATGGAAAGGTTCTTTCGTGCGCTACGACTTTGTGATCATCGGTGGCGGATCGGCCGGCAGCGTCCTTGCCAACCGGCTGTCCGCTGACCCGGCCAACAAGGTGTTGGTGCTGGAGGCGGGCCGGCCGGACTATCCGTGGGATGTGCTCATCCACATGCCCGCGGCGTTGACGTTCCCGATCGGGAACCGGTTCTACGACTGGAAGTACAACTCCGAGCCGGAGCCGCATCTGCACGGCCGGCGGATCTACCACGCGCGAGGCAAGGTGCTCGGCGGATCGAGCAGCATCAACGGAATGATCTTCCAGCGGGGCAATCCGATGGACTACGAGCGCTGGGCCGCCGGCCCGGGAATGGGCACGTGGGACTACGCGCACTGCCTCCCGTATTTCAAGCGGTTGGAGAACGCTCTGGCGGCCGGGCCGCTCGATCCGTACCGCGGGCACGACGGTCCGCTGGTATTGGAGCGGGGGCCGGCGACCGGCCCGCTCTTTGCGGCGTTCTTCGAGGCGGTACAGCAGGCGGGCTACCCGCTGACCGACGACGTCAACGGGTACCGCCAGGAGGGTTTCGCGGCCTTCGATCGCAACATCCACCGGGGTCGCCGGCTATCCGCGGCCCGCGCCTACCTGCGCCCGGCCCGAAACCGGCGGAACCTCACGGTGCTGACCCGGACCATGGTGACCCGGATCCGGTTCTCCGGTGCGCGTGCGGTGGGTGTGGACTACTCGCACCGGGGTGGGCAGGTGCGCGCGGTCGACGCCGGCGAGGTCGTGCTGTGCGGCGGCGCGATCAACTCGCCGCAACTCCTGCAGCTGTCCGGGATCGGTGACGCCGACGATCTGCGGTCGGTGGGCGTCGAGCCGGTTCATCACCTGCCCGGAGTCGGCGCGAACCTGCAGGACCACTTGGAGGTGTACGTCCAGTACGCGGCTCGCCAGCCGGTCTCGATGCAGCCGTACCTCGCGAAGCTGCGTTGGCCCGAGGTCGGCGCCCGCTGGCTGTTCGGTCGCACCGGACCCGGTGCCACCAACCACTTCGAGGCGGGCGGGTTTGTCCGGTCCAACGAGGACGTGGCGTACCCGAATCTGATGTTCCATTTTCTTCCGATCGCGGTCCGGTACGACGGATCCGCGCCGGCCGGTGGGCACGGATATCAGGTGCACGTCGGTCCGATGTACTCCGACGCTCGCGGGTCGGTGAAGATCATCAGCACCGACCCCCGGGTGCATCCGGCGCTGCGCTTCAACTACCTGTCGACGGCGCGGGACCGGCGTGAGTGGGTGGAGTCGGTCCGGGTCGCGCGCAACATCCTCAACCAGCCGGCGATGTCGCCGCACAACGCGGGCGAGCTGTCACCGGGGGAGGCCGTAAGCACCGACGACGAGATCCTTGACTGGGTCGCTCGGGAGGCGGAGACCGCCCTGCATCCGTCGTGCACCGCGCGGATGGGTACCGATGAGCGGTCCGTGGTCGACCCGGCCAGCATGAGCGTGCACGGCATCCAGGGGCTGCGAGTGGTCGACGCGTCGGTGCTGCCGTACGTCACGAATGGGAACATCTACGCGCCGGTGATGATGGTGGCGGAGAAGTCGGCCGACCTGATTCTCGGCAACTCACCCCTGCCGAGCGAGCCCGTCGAGTACTACCGCCACACGCCGTCGCCCGGCCCGGACCGTACGGCCGCATAGATCCGGGTTGCCCGTCTCGTACCGTCGGATCATGCCCCCGCTCGGACCGCAGGGACGACCTCTCGCGCGAGGCGTTCGATCTGCTCGCTTCGGCCCGGGCCGATCGGTTGGAAGTTAAATGCGGTGAAGCCCAGCTTGACGAATGCGATGAGCTGGTCAGTCACCGCGTCGGGGGCTCCCGACACCGTGCCGGGTTGACCGGCGGCCCGTTCGTCGATCCGGATCCCCAGGTTGTACGTGCAGGTGATGGCCTCCGGCGGGCGGCCAACCGCTCGGGCGCCGGCGTGAATGCGCGCGAGCATGGCTGGGATACGTTCCGGCGGAGCCATCCCGAGCGAGGGGATCCAACCGTCGGCGAGCCGGCCGGTCAATGTCAGCGCACGGTCTCCGAACGTGCCGAGCCAGATCGGGATGTGGTGCGCCGGCTTGGGTTCCAAGTCGGCGGCGGCGGTCCGGTACAGCTGGCCGGCAAACGTGAACCGTGGTTGCGACCAGAGACCACGGGTGATCTGGATCGCTTCGGCGAGGCCGTCGACCTTCTCGCGGGGCGTCGGCACGGTGAGTCCGAATGCTCGGAACTCCTCGTCGGAGTACCCGCCGCCGAGCCCGAGGATCAGTCGGCCGTCCGAGAGCCGGTCGAGCGTCTCCGCCATCTTGGCGACCATGGCCGGTGGCCGGTACGGCACACCCAGCACCCGGGTGGCGACCCGAATCCGCGAGGTGTTGGCGGCCACCCAGGACAGCATCGTCCAGGTCTCGTTAGTCGGGGCGGAGCCGCAGGGGTGGTCCGACGTCGATACGAAGTCGTAGCCGAGTGCCTCGGCCTGTCGGGCTTCGCCGACGGGGTCGCGACCGGACTCCGCGGATGCTGGCAGGTCTAGTCCGAACAGCAGATCAGGCATGGGTCAGGACCCTTCTCCGGGTTTCACCCGAGACCGCGCCGTGGCCCCGGGTTTCATTCGAGACCGGGCCTCGGGTTTCACCCGAGGCCGCGCCGGGGTCGGCGATCGCGAGTTTGGGAATGAAGAAATGCGCGAGCGGACCGATGCTCAGCGCGTACAGGATGGTTCCGACGCCGACGCTGCCGCCCAACAGCCAGCCGACCGCGAGCACAGATACCTCGATCGACGTGCGGACCACGCGGATCGAATGACCGCGCGCGGCCAGGCCGGTCATCAGGCCGTCGCGCGGCCCGGGTCCGAGACCGGCGCCGATGTAGAGCCCGGTGGCGAATCCGTTGGCGAGGATGCCGGCCGCCAGGAAGGCGAATCGCAGAGCCAGAGCGTGTGGGTGCGGAAGGATCGATAGTGCGGCATCGGCGGCGAGTCCGACGACAACGACGTTGCTGACCGTACCGAGGCCGGGCCGCTGCTTGAGTGGGAGCCACAGCAGCAGCACGATGGCGCCCACCGCGATCACGACCCAGCCGAAGCGCAGTCCGGTGTGCTGGGACAGGCCCTGGTGCAGCACGTCCCACGGGTCCAGGCCGAGCCCCGATCTGAGCATCAGGGCCACGCTCCCGCCGAACATGACCAAGCCCAGGTAGAGGCTGACCAGCCGCCGAGCAAGCTTGTTGGTTGACATGTCAACACGTTAGCGCAATCGTTGTTGACATGTCAACTCTCTGATAAGGTGCCGGTGTGAAGACGCCCAGATGGCTCGACGATGGACAGATGCGGGCCTGGCTCGGGTATCGCCGGATGCGGCTACTGCTGGACCTGCAGATATCCCGCGACCTCGCCGGGGACTCGGGCCTGTCCGAGGCGGACTACGACGTCCTGTCCAACCTGTCGGAGAGCGACGGACAGCGGATGCGCCTGACTGAATTGTCCGCACACATGCTGTGGTCCAAGAGTCGGCTGTCCCACCATGTCACCCGGATGCAGCAGCGCGGGCTGGTTGACCGCGAGGATTGCGCGTCGGACGAGCGGGGCGCTGTGCTCGTCCTGACCAAGGAAGGCCGCCAGGCCATCCGGGCGGCTGCGCCGTTGCATGTGGAGTCCGTACGCCGGCACTTCATCGACCTGTTGTCCGACGAGCAGATCAAGGTGCTCGGCGACGTCGCCGACACGATCGTCAACCATCACCGCGAGATCGCTGAGCACGCCCCAACGCGAGCCGGCAGCCGCGCGTCAACAGACTGACAAGCAAGCTCACCGGCGCGCGGACAATCCAAGCTCGTCAACCCGCTGACAAGCCAAGCTTGCCGGTCCCGCGGCGAGCGTTCAGGAATCCAGGCGACCGTCGTAGTCGGCCTGTTCGCGTTTGAACTGCTCGTACTCGGCGAGCATCTTGCGGTGATAGGTGCTCAACCAGCTCATGTAGTCGCGCATGTTCCTGACCCGGCGGCGGGGGCCCTCGTCGTCGACGCCGAGCTGGCCGAGAATGCTCTCCGCGAATGAGGCTCGTTTGTCCAGGTAGCCACGTTCACCGGCAAGGAACGCACCCCACACGTCGTCTTCGACGCGGAAGAAGTGGCCGCGCCGGCCGGACTGGGTCACCCGCTTGATGAAGCCCACTTCGGCGAGCCGGCGGGTGGCGGTAGAGATGACCGCGGCGCTGAGGCCGAGGTCCGTCATGAGATCGGCACTCGACATGGCCGGGGCGTTGCTCAGCATCAGACAACCGACGATGCGGCCCTCGGAGCGGGGCATCCCGAGTTGTTCCCAGAGCGTGCCCATGTCGTCGACGATCTCGCGTCGAGTCTCGTCCCGCATATGGCGAGGTCGGCTTACTGGCTTGGGCGCCTGCGTTGACACCATCGAGCTCCACCTCCCGTGCATATGCGGGCGCCATGCCCCGGCTGTGCTTTCTGGACGATATCCGGCACGGTCGATTATCTCGGAGGCGCTCCGACAAATGGAAACGCACTCGTTACATTCGGAATATTCCGAAGCTTAGCAAGCTCTGGCAGAGTGACACCACCGCCCACCGAGGATGACAGACCTTGGCCAGCACCGGAGGGGCGACAACGTCAGGTACCAACTCCGGCCGGCGAGCCCTCGCCGGTCAGCTCCTCGTGGTGAAGGAGAACCGGATGAGACACCCGCAGCGAACCGTTCGTCTGGCGGTCAGCGTCATCGCTCTTGCCTGCGTGGCCGGGATGGCCGCAGCGTGCTCGGGAAGCTCGTCGAGCAAGGGCGGAGGGTCGGGCGGCGGCACCCTCGTGGTGGCCGACGGTAACAGCGAGCTCGACACCCTCCTGCCAGGCAATACCGCACTGTCGTTCTCAGAGTTGGGGATCATCTTCGCGCCCATCGTGTCGTTCAACGACGACGGCAGCCTGCAGTACGTGCAGGCGAGTTCGATCACCGGGAGCAACAACAGCACGGAGTGGACGATCAAGTTCCGCCCGGACTGGACGTTCCAGAATGGCGAGCCGGTGACCGCGCAGAGCTACGCCGACGGCTGGAACCTGACGGCGTACGGGCCCAATGCGTACGTCAACAGCGGCGAGCTCGCCAATATCGTGGGGTACGACGCGGTGCACCCGGCGACCGGCCAGCCGACGGCTAAGACACTGTCCGGGGTGAAGGTGGTCGACAAGTACACCTTGCAGGTTTCGCTGACCAAGTCGGACAGTCAGTTCCCGCTCGAGCTGAGCCAAGGCCAGACGGGGTTCTATCCGATGCCGCAGGCCGGCTTGAAGGATCTCGCGTCCTTCAAGACGAACCCGATCGGTGACGGGCCGTACGAGATGAACGGCCCGGCCAAGCTCAACCAGCAGGTCAAGCTGAAGCGATACGCCGGCTACAAGGGTCCGAACAAGGGCCACATCGAGAACATCGTCTTCCGGATGTACACGAGCCCGGACACGGCCTATACCGACACGATTGCTGGCAATGTCGACATCGACCTCGCCCCGCAGGACAAGTTCGCGCAGATCGCGAGCGACTTCGGGACCCGAGTGGCGAAGTCGAGCGGCGCGTCAATCGAGTTCCTCGCCTTCCCGCTGTTCGACAAGCGATACCAGAACCCGCAGCTGCGCGAGGCCATCTCGCTGGCCATCGACCGTCCAGCCATCAACAAGGCGATCTTCGGCGGGCTGTACACGCCGGCCGATTCGCTGTTCGCGACGAGCATGGTCGGCGGTTCGACGCATGCCTGCCAGTACTGCACGTTCGACCCGACGAAGGCGAAGCAGCTTCTGCAGCAGGCCGGCGGCTGGTCGGGCCCGATGACGATCACATACCCCGGTGGCGCCGGCTACGACCAGGCGTTCCAGGCGGTTGCGAACCAGATCCGGCAGAACCTCGGAATCCAGGTGACGGCGAAGCCGACGGTCGGCTTCTCGGACTTCTTCACCGATCTGGAGAAGAAGTCGATCACCGGCGGGCCGTGGCGCGGCAAGTGGGGTTCGGCCTACCCGAGCCCGACGGATACGCTGCACCAGCTGTTCACCCCGACCGGGGCGTACAACTACTCGATCGGCGGCTACACCAACCCCACGGTGACCGAGCTGATCGCCAAGGGTGATGCCGCCACGACGACCGCGCAGTCGGTGACGTACTACCAGGACGCGGAGCGCGCGATTGAGGCCGACTTCCCGGTGGTTCCGACGTTCTACGAGGCGTTCCCGTTCGTGTACTCGAACCGTGTCGCGAACGTGCACGCCCGCCCGTTCCAGATCGACACCGACTACGAGGCAGTGACCCTGAAGTGAGCCATGGCCGCACAGAATTGCCGCTGAACCGCATCCTCGATCTCGTCGACGCGGTTCCGCACATCGACCGGTTCCCGACCGTCGACGAGCTCGTCGCCAGTTTCGACGAGCTCGCGGCGGGGGAGCCGGCCCTGGTACGGCGACGGCGTGTCGGATCGTCCCGTCTCGGCGAGCCGATCCATGCGGTGACGATCGGGAGCGGTCGCGAACACGCCGTCGTGTTCGGTGGGATACACCCCAACGAGCCGATCGGCGGCCCGACCGCCCTTCATCTGGCCCGTACGCTGGTGGCGGACACGCGCCTGCGCGAAGAGCTCGACTACACGTGGCACATCATCGGGTGCGCCGACCCCGACGGGATGCGACTGAACGAGGACTGGTTCTCCGGCGCACTCGACCGCGCAGAGTACGGTCGTCGCTTCTTCCGCCCGGCTTCAAACGAACAAGTCGAATGGACGTTTCCGCTGGAGTACAAGGAGTTGTACTTCGACCGGGTCATTCCCGAGACCCTCGCCCTGATGCGGCTGATCGACGATGTCCGCCCCACCTTCATGTGCTCGCTGCACAACGGCGAACTCGGGGGCGTGTACTACTACCTCAGCGCCGAGGCGCCGGAGCTGTACCCGTACCTGCACGCCATCCCCGCGCACGTCGGAATCCCACTGGACTCGGGCGAGCCGGAGATCCCGTACGCGCCGTTGTACGCGACGGCCATCTTCGGCGAAACCGGCGTCGAGCAGCACTACGAGTTCGTGACGGCGCTCGACATGGACCCGACCAAGGGTCTTGACAGCGGCACCTCGGGCGCCGCGTACGCGCGCAAGTACAACACGCTGTCCCTGGTCAGTGAGCTGCCGTACTGGTCGCACCCCGACGCCGGCGACGAAACGCCGACTGAGACGCCCTACCCGGAGGTCCTGCGGCAGCGGGCCGAGGGACTTGGTGAACTCGGTGCCACGATCAGTTCCGTCCTCGCTGAGGTCGCCCCGGACCTCATCCTGGAATCGCCGTTCCTGCGGGCGATGCGCCAGTTCGCACCGCACTTCAGTCAGAACGCTGAACGGGAGGCCCACCGGGCCGGATTGCCGGACAACGACCGATCGGCAACGGTGGCGGAGGTGTATACGGGCGCCGACACGGTTCACGGATTCCGGATGCGTTACGGCGGGATGACGCTCCGCCTGCTCGAGGCCGAGATCAACGCCGGCAATGGCACGCCGCGCATCCGCGAGCAGTACCGGCGGATGACCGCGGTCTACGAGCAGTGGTCGGAGGCGGCGCTGAAGGTCACACCGGCGGAGACGCTGCCCATCAAGTCGCTGGTCGGCGTGCAGTTCGGTGCGATCCTGGCGGCGTCGGCGTACGCCATCGGCCGTCACGGTCCCGGGCGGTAGCGCATGGGCCGGTACCTTCTCGGACGGATCGGTCAGCTGGTGCTGGTATTCATCGGCGTCACGCTGCTGATCTACCTCGCAGTGTTCGTGCTACCGGGCGATCCGATCCGAAACCTCGCCGGGCACCAGCAACTACCACCGGACACGATCGCCGCGATCCGACAGCACTACCACCTCGACGAGTCGTTCTGGCAGCAGTACGGGCGATACATCCTGGGCGTGCTGCACGGCGACTTCGGCACCGACTTTTACGGCGAGAGTGTCTGGGACCTGATGAAGACCGGCTGGCCCGTGACGCTGCGGCTCGCGTCGATGGCGTGGGTCTTCGAGATCGTGCTCGGCGTCGGTTTCGGCGTGGTGTCCGCACTGCGGCGCGGCAAGCTCAGCGATCACACGCTGCTACTGCTCTCGGTGTCGGTCATCTCCGTCCCAGCGTTCGTTGCCGCGTTCGCCGCGCAGTTGCTATTGGGCGTGAAGGCCGGCATCTTCCCGATCGCCGGCACCGAGGACGGTTGGCCGATGAGCTACATCCTGCCGGCATTGGTCCTGGCGGCTTTCGGCGCCGCATCGGTCAGCCGGTTGACACGGTCGACGATGATCCGCAGCCTGCAGGCTGACTACATCCGTACCGCCGTTGCCAAGGGCCTGCCCCGACGACGGATCGTGGTGCGCCACGCGTTGCGGAACTCGCTCATCCCGGTCCTGACCTTCATCGCGATCGACCTCGGCTATCTACTCGGCGGAACCGTGGTGGTCGAGGGCGTGTTCAATCTGCCCGGCGTGGGTCAGCTGCTGTTCACGTCCATCCGGCAGCAGCAGGGCTCCGTCGTCGTCGGCGTCGCCACCGCGCTGGTGATCATTTTCCTGCTGCTGAACCTGATCGTCGACGTCCTGTATGGCCTGCTCGATCCGAGGATCCGCGTTGTCTAACGTCACTGTCGCGGCCGACGAGACCGGCCAAGCCTGGGACATCGAGGCCCAGGCGTCGCTGTCGCACACTGCGCTCGGGCGACTGCTGCGACGCCCGAGCTTCCTGCTCGCCGCTTTCATCGTGGTCTTGATGATCGTGATTGCCGCGGTACCGCAAGCATTTGCGGGCTGGTTCGGCCACGGCGACCCGCGCGCCTGCGACCTGGTCAACAGCGCTATCGGGCCAAGCTCGGGCCACCCGTTCGGATTCGATAAGCAGGGCTGCGACGTGTACGCCAACGTCATCTACGGCACACGTGACTCAATCAGCATCGGCTTGCTGGCCAGCATGTTCGGGCTCGTACTGGCGGTGATACTCGGTTCGGTGTCGGGCTACTACCTGGGCGTGGTGGACGCGATCGTGAGCCGGCTCTCGGACGTCTTCTTCGGCTTCCCGTTCCTGCTCGGCGCGTTGGTGTTGCTCACGGCGTTCCGCTCGCACAACGTCTGGACGGTGTCGCTGGCGATCGCCCTGTTCACGTGGCCCACCCTCACCAGGCTGATGCGGGCGTCGATGTTGACGGCCAAGGAACACGACTACGTGCTGGCGGCACGCAGCCTCGGCGCAAGCGACTGGCGACTGATCCGCCGGCACTTGCTGCCCAACGCGATCGCCCCGGTGATCGTGATCAGTGCGCTGGGGGTGGGCGCGGTGATCGCGGCCGAGGCGACACTCACGTTCCTCGGCGTCGGCCTGCAAGAACCGGCGATCTCATGGGGTCTGCAGCTGTCCGACGCGCAGAGCGACTTCCAAGCGCATCCCCATCTACTGATTTTCCCGGCGGTCTTCCTGAGTTTGACGGTGTTGGCTTTCATCGTGCTCGGTGACGCGCTCGAGGACGTGCTCGATCCGAGGCGCAATGACGATTGACCAGACGCCCCTGCTGGCGGTCCGTGACCTTCGGGTGGACTTCACCGTTCGCCGCTCCGTGCTGCAAGCGGTGCGCGGTGTGTCGTTCACGCTCGCCCGCGGTGAGACGCTCGCGGTGCTCGGCGAGTCCGGCTCGGGCAAGAGTGTCACAGCGCAGGCCGTGATGGGCCTGCTCGATCCGCGCCGCTCGGCGGTCAAGGGCTCGGTCGAGTTTCAGGGCATCGATCTGCTCCGTACTCGGCCGGCCGAGCGCCGTCGCTACCAGGGCCGGCGTATCGCCATGATCTTCCAGGACGCGCTGGCCGCATTGAACCCGGTCGTCAGTGTCGGTACGCAGATCGCCGAGGTGTTGCGGGTCCACGAGGGGGCCTCGAAGTCGGCGGCTCGAACACGGGCCGTCGAGCTCATGGACCGCGTACGGATCTCCGCGGCCGGCAGCCGGTACGACAGCTACCCGCACCAGCTCTCCGGCGGGATGCGGCAACGGATCATGATCGCGATGGCGCTCGCTCTGCAGCCGGACATCCTGATCGCCGACGAGCCGACCACCGCGCTTGACGTCACCGTACAGGCGCAGATCATGCAGCTGCTGATGCAGTTGCGCGACGACACGGGGATGGCGCTGCTGTTCATCACGCACGACCTCGCGGTAAGCGCCGAAGTGGCTGACCGGATCGCGGTGATGTATTCGGGTCGCGTCGTCGAGAGTGGCAGCGCGGCCGAGGTGTACGCGAGGCCACGCCATCCGTACACGGCCGGTCTTCTCAACTCGGTGCCACGCGTCGCAGCGCGCGGGCAGCGGTTGACGCCGATCGCGGGCAGCCCGCCCTCGCTCGCGGCATTGCCATCCGGATGCACGTTCCATCCGCGCTGCCCGATGGCCCGTGACATCTGCCGCACCGACGATCCGCCGGTGCTCACGACGTCTCCCGGTCATACGAGCGCGTGCCACTTCGCCGAGGAGGTGCACCGTGAGCCCGTCGGCTGACCCCCTGCTCGAGGTACGCGATCTCGTGCGTCACTTCCCGGTCCGCGGCAAGGGCGTGTTGCGCCGGACCCTCGGTCAGGTGAAGGCCGTCGACGGTGTCAGCCTGACCATCCGCGCAGGCGAAACGCTCGGACTCGTCGGCGAATCGGGGTGCGGCAAATCGACCCTGGCTCGGTTGATCCTGGCGCTCGACCGACCTGATGCGGGCAGCGTCTCGATCGCCGGCGCCGACGTCTTCGAGCTGGGCCGGCGCGAGCTACGCGAATTCCGCCGGCACATGCAGATCGTGCTGCAGGACCCGTACAGCTCGCTGAATCCACGAATGACGGTCGGCGAGATCATCGGCGAACCGTTCGACATCCATCCGAGCGTGGCGCCGCGCGCCGACCGACTCGGCCGCGTACGCGAGCTGATGGACCGGGTCGGCCTCAACCCCGATCACTTCGGTCGGCATCCGTACCAATTCTCCGGCGGGCAGCGTCAGCGCATCGGCATCGCTCGTGCTCTGGCGTTGAGTCCGGACCTGCTCGTCCTGGACGAACCCGTGTCGGCACTGGACGTGTCGGTGCAAGCCCAGGTGATCAACCTGCTTAAGGACATCCAGACGGATCTCGGCCTGGCCTACCTGTTCATCGCGCACGACCTGTCAGTCGTCCGGCACGTGTCCGACCGGGTCGCCGTGATGTATCTCGGCCGGCTCGTCGAACAAGGCAGCGCCGAGCAGGTGCATGACGAGCCGACCCACCCGTACGCCCAGGCACTGCTGTCGGCGGTGTCTGAACCTGACCCGACTGCGCCGACGTTCCGCCAACGCATCGTGCTGGAGGGCGAGGTTCCCAGCCCGCTCGATCCACCGTCGGGCTGCGCGTTCCGGACGCGATGCTGGAAGGCGCAGGACATCTGTACGCACGAGGTGCCAGCGCTGATCGAACGGCCCGGCTCGGACCATCCCAGCGCCTGCCACTTCGCCGACGCCACTCTGCCGGAGATCGCCGGTTGATCGGTTCGCGTTCAGACGTGGGCGGCAGTGCGCTCGGGCAGGTTGCCGAGCTGGCTCACCTAGGTGTGCGTCAAGCCGTCCATCCGCCGTGAACGCGCTCGCCTGCGACGACCGTAGAGACGACCGGAATCTGCGCCAGCTCCTGCGCTGGTACCGCCCAGGGATCAGCGTCGAGGACGACGAGATCGGCGTACTTGCCGAGGCTGATGCTGCCTATCCGGTCGTCCATCCGGCATGCGCGAGCGGCGCCCATCGTATAGGCGTGGATCGCTTCGGACACCGACAGCGCCTCACCACCACCGATCAGGGCACCGCTCGACGACCGCCGCGTCACCATGAACTGCACACCGCGCAGCGGCGCGCCATCGGCCACCGGACGGTCCGAGCTGCCCGCGATCGCGACGCCATGATCAAGATAGCTGCGACCGCGGTACATCCAGTCCGCCCGTTCCGGCCCCATGATCGCCGCGTAGTCGTCGCCGAACTCGTACAGGAAGGTCGGCTGGGTGACGGCCGTGATCGACGCGGCGGCCAGCCGATGCAGCTGATCGGGCCGGACGAGCCCGCAGTGCTCGATGCGATGGCGCGCGTCCGCGCGGGGCCGCCGCCGGTGCGCGGTCTCGATGATGTCGATCGCGGCGTCGATCGCGCGATCCCCGATCGCGTGCAGCGCCAACTGCCAACCCGCTGCGTGTGCCTCGATCGCGGCATCGGCGATGTCGTCGAGGTCGCCGGCCAGTTCGCCGCTGCGCGGGACGCCGGGCTCGACGTACGGTGGCTGAGCGCCGCCGTACGAGCCATCATGCCGCCGTCCAACCACGCCTTGACGGCGCCGAGGCCGAGCCGATCGGAACCGAAGCCGGTGCGCATGCCGAGCGGGAATGCACGGACCACGCCGTCGTCCGGGTGGGCGGCCGTCGTCGTGATGGCGTCCGCCGACACCATCAGCTGTGCGCGCAGGCCGAACCGCCCGGTGTCGATCGCGTCCTGGTAGGCGAGCACCTCGATCGGCGACCGGGTCGACAGGCCACCGCCGATGCCGGCCTCGGCAACGAAGGTAATGCCCTGGGCGGCGCAGATGCGTCCGGCCGTCGCGACAGCGTCGCTCAACTCGGCGACGGTGTACGGCGTCCGTACCGCGTTGACGAAACGGGTGGCGGATTCGAGGAACAGACCGGTGGGCGTGCCGTCGTGATCCACCACCACACCGGGATCGCTCGTCGGATCGAAGCCGGCCCGGAGGTCGGCGAGCACCGCGGAGTTGACGAGATGGGCGTGCCCGGAGGTATGGATCAGGTAGACCTTGCGGCCACTGCTGACCCGGTCGAGATCGTGGCGGGTGAGATGCCGCCCAAGTGGACGCTGGTCGTAGCCCACGACGTCCACCCAGCCGCCCGCCGGCGCCTGGTCGACGGCGCGCGTGATGCGGTCGAGCGCGTCCTCGACACTCGTCGCGGCGGACAGATCCAGCGACCCGGCAGCGAGACCGGTCCACGCCAGGTGGTTGTGTGCGTCGACGAAACCCGGCAGCACCGTACGCCCGCCCAGGTCAACCCGGCGACGGGTGGGTATGCCCGCGAGTTCGGTGTCCAGCGCTACGATCCGCCCGTGCAGCACGCCAATCGCGTTGGCCCGGGGATACGCGCCATCCATTGTGTGTACCCGCGCGTTCTCGATGATCAGATCGAGCTGCACCCCGCCACCTTCACTATCTTCGGTGTCTGTGGAAAGTTGTGAAGCGTTGTGCGACAGTATCGCAGCGATACGGTCGTGAGCCAGATGCCTATCGAAGCGGAGTCCCGGCATGCGCGCTGCCCTCATTCATGGTGATCACGACGTCCGGGTGGCCGACGTCCCCGATCCGATAGTCGTGGAGCCGACCGACGCGGTCGTCCGCGTGGTGCTGTCGTGCGTCTGTGGAAGCGACCTGTGGGGCTACCGCGGCACGTACCCGATCCCTGAGCCACGGCGTATCGGCCACGAGTTCCTCGGTGTGGTGACCGACGTCGGCGCGGATGTCCGCACGCTGCGCGTCGGTGACGTCGTCGTCGCCCCGTTCGCGTGGAGTGACGGCGATTGCTTCTACTGCGAGCGCGGGTTGCAGACGTCATGCCTGCGCGGCGGCGGCTGGGGCGCACCCGGCTCGGACGGCGGGCAGGGCGAGGCGGTGCGGGTTCCGTTCGCCGACGGCACGCTTGTCGCCTTACCCGTCGACGAAAGCGACGAGCGCCTGCCGGCGTTACTCACCCTCTCGGACGTGATGGGTACGGGCCATCACGCCGCAGTATCGGCAGGGGTACAGCCAGGCGAGACCGTTGCCATCATCGGCGACGGCGCGGTCGGGCTCTGCGCCGTGATCGCGGCCCGCCGCCTGGCGGCGGGGCGGATCATCGTCATGTCGCGCCACGAACAACGCTCCGCTCTCGCCCGGCGGTTCGGTGCCGACGACATCGTCGCCGAGCGCGGTGAGGACGGCGTGAGCCGGGTCAAGGACCTGACCGCCGGGCTCGGGGCCGATCGCGTGTTGGAGTGCGTAGGCACCGACCTCGCCTGGGGGACCGCGGTCGGCGCGGTGCGCGACGGCGGCCGGATCGGCTACGTCGGTGTGCCTGCGGGGGTCACCGAAGGGCTCTCGGTTCGCACCATCTTCGGTCGCAACATCGGCATCGGCGGCGGGGTTGCGCCAGCCCGCGCGTACATCCCCGAGCTACTGCCGGATGTGCTGGCCGGCCGCGTCGACCCGTCGCCGGTGTTCGACCTGACGGTCGGCCTGGAGAACGTATCCGACGGCTATAAGGCAATGGACCAGCGCACGGCGATCAAGGTCCTGGTCGACACCCGATGAGGGCGCTCGTCGTCGATGCGTTCGGCGCGCCGCCGGAGGTGCGCGAGGTCGCCGACCCGATATGCCCGACGGACGGCGTCGTGATCCAGGTGCGCGCGACCGGTCTGTGCCGCAGTGATTGGCACGGCTGGGCCGGCCATGACCCGGACATCGTGCTTCCGCACATCCCGGGTCACGAGTTCGCCGGTGTCGTCGCCGAGGTTGGTCCGGACGTCTCACGGGTGCGCGTCGGGCAGCGGGTGACCGTGCCGTTCGTGTGCGCGTGCGGCAAGTGCGCAACCTGCCTCGCGGGCGCGCAACAAGTGTGCGAAGACCAGGTCCAGCCCGGCTTCACCATGTCGGGGTCGTTCGCCGAGCGGGTCGCCATCCCGCGCGCGGACCTCAACGTGGTCGAGTTGCCGGACGGGCTCGACTTCGCCACCGCCGCCGGGCTCGGGTGCCGGTTCGCCACTGCGTACCGCGCCGTCACCGCGCACGGACGGGTTAGCGCGTCCGATAATGTCGCTGTCTTCGGCTGCGGGGGAGTCGGCCTGTCGGCGATCATGATCGCCGCTGCGCGCGGTGCTCGCGTCATCGGCGTCGATATCTCCGCGCAGGCGTTGGAACTCGCCGCCTCGCTCGGCGCTCGCGACACCGTGGACGCGGGCTCCGAGAATGCGGTGCCACGTATCCGCGAGCTGACCGGCGGCGGCGCGCACGTCGCCATCGACGCACTCGGTAGCGCCGACACCGCTCAGGCGTCCATCGAGTGTCTACGGCCACGTGGGCGCCACGTACAGGTCGGGCTCATGGTCGGCGACGACGCCTACGCTCGCGTACCGATGGGGCTCGTGATCGCCAAGGAACTGGAGATCTACGGCAGCCACGGCATGGCCGCTCACGACTACCCGACCATGCTCGCCGAAGTCACCGCCGGCACATTGCACCCGGGCTCCATCGTCACCAGCCGTGCCGGCCTGGACGCGCTGGCCGGCGCGCACGGTGCGCTCGCCTCGATGGGCACCCTGCCACCGGCCGGCGCGCTCATCGTCGAGCCCTTCAACTGACGTGGTGGCACGACACGTTGCTGGCTACCGGTGGGCGTCCAACTGCCCGGCCGGCGACGCCCGAGCAAATCCGGGGGCGTGCGTGTGGTCGGATGTCTATTGCGGCCGATCATGCGCGGGTCTTGAGGAGGGACTGTGTCCGGAGCGATGGTGATAGGTGCGGGGCCGGGCCTTGGCGCGGCCATCGCGCATCGATTCGCGCGGGAGGGCTTTCCGATCGCGCTCATCGGGCGAGGTCGGGATGCGGCGGAGCGGATCGCCGCTCGGGTACGGGAACGCGGCGTGCCCGTGCTGCCACTTCAGGCCGATGTGGCCGACGAGGATGCGTTGCGGTCGGCCATCGATCGATCTGTCGACGAGTTCGGGATACCGGATGTCATGGTGTACAACGCGGCGCTCATCCGCAGCGACGCCCCGGGCGATCTGACGGCGAAACAACACCTGGACGCGTACGCGGTCAACGTCGTCGGCGCATTGACGGCGGCGGTGCACGCGGTCCCGGCGATGGCGTCGCGCGGCCGAGGTTCGTTCATCATCACCAGCGGGATGCCGGAGCCGGTCGCGCAGTACACCAGCCTGTCGCTGGGGAAGGCGGCGGTGCGCGCGTTGGCCGAGATCCTGCACCAGCAGTACGGGCCGAACGGAGTGCACGTCGCGACGGTGACCGTGTACGGGAACATCGCTCCGGGCTCGAACTTCGACCCGGATGACATTGCCGAACGCTATTGGCTCGTCCACACCCAACCGCGCGACGAGTGGGAGTTGGACCATCCGTACACCGGAATGTAGCTTCCTGGGCGCCAGCGCCGGCCGCACCGCTACACCAACGGCGCAACATCGCGCATGAAGCGCTCAAGTTGCTCCGGAGCGTCCGCGACGGGCCAGACAAAGACGTGGTCGATTCCCGCGTCGGCATAGGCGCGCAGTGTCGCCGCGCAGTCCTCGGCCGGCCCGACAAGCACCCTTCCATGGAGCTCGACAGCCGGCCGGCCAAGCATTTGTGCGAGCGCCGATAGGTGTGTCTCACGCGTTCGGCGGTCCTCGGTGACATACATCCACATCGTGGCCAACGAACACGGAAATCCATCGAGGCGGCGGCCGCGCTTCGCCAATTCATCGCCGAGCTTTGCGCGGGCGGCGTTCACCTGTGCCGGTGACAGGTTGTACGCCGAGGCGAGCCAGCCGTCGGCCAACCGCGCAACCCGCCGGATACCGGCGTCCGAACCCCAGCTGCCGATCCAGATCGGTGGTCCATCCGGACGCATCGGCCGAGGTTCGAGTTCCGGCTGAGCGGAGTAGAAGTGGCCCTCGAATCGTGGCGCACCGGTCGTCAGGTGTTCGCGCAGGATGCGGATTGATTCGTCAAAGCGCGGCCAGCGCTCATCGAAGCTCAGATCCGCACTCTCGTAGTCGCGCTCCGAGGAGCCTGGCCCAATTCCGAGAGCAAGCCGGCCGCCGGAGAGGATATCCAGCGCCGCCGCCGCCTTCGCCAGCACCGCGGGTCCGCGGATAACTGGTAGGGAAACGGTCGTCGCGAGCTGCATGTCTCCGCTGCGATCGACGACACTGGCCAGCGCGACGATGCCGTCCAGCCAGGGCTTCTGGAAGACAATGTGGTCGTTCGCGCTGATGAAGCCGTAACCAAGTTCGCGCGCCCGGTCGGTGTAGGACGCCAACTGTCCCGGCCGCCAACCATGGTTGCCGAAGTCGATCAAGGGGAGATGTGCCCCATACCTCATCGACAAACGCTATCTAACCGCGCTTTCCGGACTATCGGCGGGCATCGACCATTGGCACGGGCGCAGCGAAGCTCGCGACGTCTGGGACGCCGCGCTGGTGTTGCTGGCGGCCCTCGACCATCCGGACGCCGACCATGTACGCGACAAGCTGGCGCTGACCGCCAAACCACACACGTGGGTCTTCTGCCGGTCGTGAACACGCGTGCATCGTGCGCGAGGTGGGCGCGACACTCGACAGCGTGAGCCAGGACGGATTTGCGATTCAGCAGCGCCAGCTCGCCGACCTCTACGCCGCGTTCAATCGGCGCGACATACCTGCTCTGGTGGCTGCGATGAGGCCCGACGTCGTATGGCCGAACGGCTGGGAGGGCGGCACCGTACGTGGCCGCGACGGCGTTCGTGATTACTGGACGCGCCAGTGGGCGCAGATCGAACCGACCGTCGTACCGACCGGATTCCGGCCCGAGGGTGATGGTCGCATCGCGGTTACCGTGCATCAAGTTGTGCAAGACGCGGCGGGTGGGACGATCGCCGACGGGATCGTCACGCATGTGTATCGCTTCGTCGGTGGCCTGATAGCCGAAATGGAGATCCGTTCATGACGCGACCGGGATGCGCGAATCGATAGGCTTAACAGATGAGCGTCCTCGACGAGATCGGCCGGAGCAGGTACGTCAGCTTGACCACGTACCGCAAAGACGGCACTGGGGTCGCCACGCCGGTCTGGCACGTGGTCAACGGTGGCGAACTCCTCGTCGTGTCCGACGCGAACGCCTGGAAGGTCAAGCGGATCCGCAACGATAGCCGCGTCGTGGTCACGGTCTGCGGGATCCGCGGCAAGATCCCTCCGAACGCTCCGAGCGCTCCGGGTACGGCGAGACTGCTCGACGAGGCGGACACGCAAGCCGGACGAACGCTCCTGGCCCGCAAGTATGTCCTGTCTCGAACGGGCAATTGGCTCACGCGGATCCTGCATTTGCCGAAACAGCCGGTGATCGGGATCGCCGTGACCTTCTGAGACGCTCACGTTGCGGAAGACTCAGTCTCGACCGGCTCGCGACGCCGACGATAACGAGCCGGATGGTGGGTACTGCGGTCGCGAGGCGTTCCGCGTGATCCTCATGAGGCTGTTGAAGTGTGGCCGGCCCTGGCTGCCGTGTACGCCGGCGAGCCCGCCATCGCCACTGATACGGTTTATCTATCGATGAGCCGAGTCCGCCAAGACGGAGCGGCCGAGATCGATTCGTCCACGCTCGACCGCCGCGTCGCCGGCCGGCTTGACACCGACACCGACCGCGGGCAGGCAGGTGCCTGATGGAATACCAAATCCAGGTCATCACCCTGCCAATGACAGTCGTCGACCAGGCCGCAGCGTTCCATACGGAACAGGCCGGTTTCACGCTTGACGTCGACCTACCGCCCCACCGGCGGATTCCGCGTCGTCCAGCTCACACCACCCCGCTCGTACTGCTCGGTGCAGATCGGTGTCGGCCTCACCGATGCGCCACCAGCTTTTGCCGACTTCACCGACCCGGACGGGAACACGTGAGCGCTCCAGGAGATCGGCTTCCGCCAGTCGGACCCCGATCACCGCGGCGAACGTGCGTCCTCACGTACCGGCAGAACCATCCCGAAGTAGCGAATTGACGCGGATGGAACGTCCGCTCGTATCGGCCGAAGGGAATCCTCATGGGCTTGTCATGGCAGCAAGGTCCGCTCGCGAGCGGAGCACTGGGTCACTTCCTCACGCCGGAGCCGCTGCCGGAGCGGCTGCTCTACGCGGAGCCGTTGCGGCGTCGGATGCGCGTACAGCTGGCGAGCCAGTGGATCGCCGACAGCGACGATGTCGTGTTGTTGCACGAGCCGGGGCACTATCCGGTGGCGTACTTTCCGATCGCCGCGATCCGTCCGGATGTGCTGCAACCGACCGACCGGGTCACCGAGCACCGCGATCTGGGCGCGACGGCGTGGTTCACCGTCACCGCGGGCGATCGAACGATCGACCGGGCGGCGTGGCAGTTTATCGAGCTGCCCAGCTTCGCCACGCAGTTGCGTGATCGGGTGGCGTTCGCGTGGCGGGCGATCGACGCGTTCTACGAGGAAGACGAGCGCATCGTCGGGCACGCCGCTGACTTGTATCACCGCAACGACATCCGGCAGACGTCACGGCATCTGGTGGTCCGCGACGACGACCGGGTCGTCGCCGAGTCGGCGCGGCCGTTGGTGTTGTACGAGTCGGGGTTCGCGCCGCGCTGGTATGTGCCGCGCGCCGACGTCGACGAGGCGGCCTTGACCGCCGTCGATGGGCAGACGTTCTGCCCCTACAAGGGATTGGCCAGCTACTACGACATCGGCGATCACGCCCGGGCGGCCTGGTCGTACCGGGATGCGTGGCCCGAGGTGCGCCGTGTCGCGGACATGGTGTCGTTCGAACCGGACAAGATCGACGTCTACCTCGACGGCAAGCGCCTCGAACTCGAGCCGGGCCAGACCGTCATCGCGCACGGTGTTGACCGCGGCCTCGACGTCGACGAAATCACCGTACGTCATTAGTGACCGGTTTCGTCGCGGGCGTCCAGCGCCGCGTCGCGAAACGGCCAGCCAGAACGGCCTGAACTGGACCACAAGATCCGATCCAATGGATGAGCTGGCCGAAACTACCCGTCAATATGCCGAGCTGACCATGATCGCGACACCGTGGGAGGAGCCATGTCGATGCGGAAGACGTCACTGGCCGCCGCCGCGTACCGGTCGAGCGCATCGAGCGACAGCTACGCGGTCACCCCGGCCATCGGTCCGCTGCCGGCGACCTACCTCAGCGCACCGGCTTCGGATTCGAGGCTGCGGAACGTGTGGCGCACCGTGAGCGGACTCGTGCACGTGCTTGGTTCGCACCAAGGCCGACCGCGATCACGCCGGCTCCAAACGGATGACCCTCCGCGCGACGGACCCAAGGACCCGAACCCCGCGCCGGAATCCGGCACCCGATCGCGCACACCACGGGAGAAACGATGACCAGTGCGCCCGTGCGGTGAGGTCGAGGATCGCACCGCCTACCGCCAACTCGTCGGCAACTAACCGCCCTCGCCGCTAGCTGCACTGCTGGCGGCACAGGTAAAAAGGGATTTCCTTCAGAGGATCAAACCCGTTGCGTGACAATGCTGCAAGACAAACCGTGGTCGATGATCACAAGATCTCGCTCGGCCAACTCGGTACAGAAGGAGTCGGCTGATGGCGTCGTTACTGTCGGTCAATGTTGGCAAGCCCAAGAACGTGGCGTGGCAGGAAAGAACCGTATACACGGGGATCTGGAAAGCTCCGGTCGCTGGCGCTCGCATGGTTCGCCGGCTCAACATCGATGGTGACGGGCAAGGCGACTTGAACGGTCACGGCGGCGAACAGCGCGCGGTGCTGGTCTACCAGATCGACTCATACGACCACTGGCAGAAGCACTTCGGCCGCGATGACTTCGAATACGGTCAGTTCGGTGAGAACTTCACCGTCGACGGTCTCGCCGACGACGAGGTCTGCATCGGTGATCGCTACCGCATCGGCGAGGCCGAATTCGAGGTCACCCAGCCACGGGTCACCTGCTTCCGGGTGGGCATGCGGCTCGGCGAACCGCAGCTCCCGGCGCTGCTCGTGGCGCATCACCGGCCCGGCTTCTACCTCCGGGTCATCAGCGAGGGCCATGTCCAGGCCGGTGACGAGATCGTCCGTACCCGGGTCGGGCCCCACGCACTCAGCGTCGCCGACGTCGACGCGCTGCTCTATCTGCCCGATCGCGACCCGGGCCAGCTGCGAGCGGTCGTCGATGTTCCAGCGCTGAGCCCGGGCTGGCAGCAATCGTTCCGCGACCTGCTCGATGCCGCCGATCATGGCACCGCCGCTGGCGCACCGCCGATCGGCCACGAACCGGAGTGGGCCGGATTCCGGGCACTGCGAGTGGTCGAGCTCGTGGCCGAGACCAAATCCGTGTCATCGGTTTACCTCGCCGCCGCCGACGGACGGCCGCTACCGACCCCGACCGCCGGGCAGTACCTGACGGTGCGTGTCGCTGGTGCCGGTGACCCCGCGCCCGTACGCAGCTATTCGCTGTCGTCCGACCCGCGCTCGGACACGTACCGGATCAGCGTCAAACGCGAACCGCACGGCATCGTCAGCGGGTACCTCCACGCACACCTGGCGAAGGGAACCGTGCTCGACGTCGCCGCCCCCCGCGGCGAGTTCGTGCTCGGCGACGGCGACGAACCGGTCCTGCTGATCTCCGCCGGCATCGGTGCCACCCCGGTGATGGCGATGCTGCACCAGCTCGCTTCCCAGAACAGCGGCCGAGATATCTGGTGGATCCACGCCAGCCACACCGCCGCGGCACAACCGTTCGCCGCCGAATCGCGCCGGCTGCTGCAATCGCTGGCCCACACACACGAGCACGTCTTCTACAGCAGCGGGCCAATACCCGCAGACACGTCGGCCGCCCAGGGCCGCATCACCGCCGAAGCGCTGGGAAACCTACGTCTGCCGGCAGAGGCGAGCGCGTACCTCTGCGGCCCGGCGGGATTCATGAGTGACGTAACCGACGCGCTCGTCGGCGCGGGCATCGACGCGAACCGCGTACACACCGAAATGTTCGGTGCGCTCGCCCCGATCAATCCCGGCGTCGTCGACGTCACGCAGCGACACCCGCACCCGCCGACCGGCGAACCCGGAACCGGGCCGACCATTACGTTCGCCCGCAGCGGCCTGGTCGTTCCGACATCACAGAAATACCGCTCCGTGCTCGAACTCGCCGAAGCATGTGATGTACCCACCCGCTGGTCATGCCGCACGGGCGTCTGCCACACCTGCATCACCACCGTGGTGTCCGGCGACGTCAGCTACGAACCGTCACCGCTCGAACCGCCCGCCGCCGGCGAGGTACTCATCTGTTGCTCACGCCCCCGTACGGATCTGGTGCTGGACCTGTGAACAACGTTCACGCGTCGTCATGCATCGGTGTCGGGATCGGGCCGAGGTGGACGCTGGGCCGGTGTAATAGTCGCTTTGCTTCTCGGATGCCGCTGGTCAACGCGCCGTCGGCGTACGCCATCCGTGCGCTTACGGTGTGTTCTCCGGCAAAGAGAAGCCGGCCATTGACCGGAGTACCAAGCAGGTCAAGGTCGGCGGGTTCGGCCCCCGGCGGAATGTGGGTGTAGGCGCCGCGACTGTACGGATCGCGGGCCCATCCGGACACGGCAACGGCTGTCGGCGGCGGACATGGACGGCCGATCGCTTCGGCCACCATGGTCAGGACCCATTGCGCGGCCTCATCGGGCGTCGTGTCGAGGACGCGGCCGGCTGCGCTGTGGAAGATGAAACAGACCAGCGTGGGACCGGCGTCGAACGCGTCCTGTCCGATCATCCAGACGGTCGATTCAGCCGGGTTATGCGGAAAGAACATCAGGTGTGGCACGCCCGCGTCGCGCCAGAACGGGTGGTCGAACCGGAGCGCCACTTTCTCGTAGTGGCCGAACCCGAGCCGTTCGATCGCAGCAATGCGATCCGCTGGCAGCGCCGGGTCAAAACGTGGTGAGCCCTGTTTGAGCACACCGAGGGGCACCGTCACCACGGCATGTGAGCCGCGTTCGGTTGCGCCGTCAACAGCGCGAACGGCCACGCCATCGGCCGAGACGGAGACATCGTCGACCTCAACGCCCAAACGGACGTCGATGCCGGTGGCCATGGCGTCGACCAGCGTTCGATAGCCTCCGGCGGGCAGATCGCCGAAGTAGTTGCCGTCATACTCGATCTCATTCCACATCCACTGCAGCGATTGACGCTCAGACAGATCAGCGGACTCAGCCTCGATCACCGCCCGTAAACCTTGACGCGCTTGCCTCGCCTGAACGTCGGTCAGGTCAGCACCAACAACAAATGCTTCGATCGCTTCCGCGACAGACGCTTCCGGGCCCAGCTCGATCCGCAACCGGCCGAGCGCATCCGGAAACGTCTCGTACAGGATGCGAAGATTCGACGCGACCTCCGCGGCCGACAAGCGACGCCCGTCACCACCGTCGAAGCCGGCTAGCTCGGGCAACGGATCCCCACTCCGGCAGGGGATGCCGACCTGTCGGGCGAACGCACGCATCGGGTTTCCGACCGGGTGGTGGATCCACGACCCACCCATGTCGACCGGTGAGCCCGCCAGGTCGACCGTGTGCAGCCGACCGCCGAGGCGCTGCCGCGCCTCTACGACAACGCAATCAACTCCGGCGTGCATCAAGGCATTCGCGACCGTCAGTCCGGCGATCCCGGCGCCTACGACCACCACGCGTTCGACGGGGCCGGCGATTCCGCCCGGGATATCCGTACGCCCGTCGTCGTAACTCTCGGCCGCCAACATCCACCCCCGATTCCAGCTGACGCTCAGACCGGCGTGCCCGAACGGAACCCACCGCGTACGCATCTCCACCATCATGGCGGAACGACGGCCGGGCGACGGCGCTTCGCCAGGTACGGCGGCAAACGGTGACCCGGTCGACCTCGATCCGGTCTATCGGCAGTTCCTCAACGTCCCGGTAGCAGCCGGCTTCTGCAACGGCAGCAGTGTCAGCGGCTGCGGCGTGTCGTCCGTTACGTTGTCCGCAACGGTGGGTCGGCTGCCGAGACAGGGTTGACCGTGCCTCCGCCTCGGCCCGACCAACGGTTTAGGCCGCGGCACGTACGACACGCGTGCGGGTGGCTGTGGCGCGCAGCTCGACGTAGTCAACGACCAGGCTGCAACGGTTCTTCGGTCCGGACAGCGACGCCGCGTACATGACGAAGATCAGTTGTACGGGACCCGGCGTGGCCGCGACGAACGCGCCAGTTGCGGTGAGCACGCTGTGGTGGGTGTCGGCCGTGATGTTTGTGCCCATCGCTCGAGCAAGCAGGATGCCCTCATCGGCGTGAATGCTGCCCGTCGTGGTGGCCTTCAAATAGCGGCCGTGCATGGCCTTCTTGACGCCGTCGGCGGTGCTCGCCTCGCCGGCGGCGTCGACCTGCACGAGATCGCCCGGCTCTAGATCGTCGATCGTGAGTTTCGCGACCGGCACGTACGTGTAGCTCACATCTACGCCAGGGGTGCCACGGTAGGCGAGGGGCAACCTGGTTGCGAGCGGCGCGCGGGTGGCGCTGGTGGCGTACGTGGTGACGGTGGTCATGCCCGGTTATGCCAGCTCAGCCGGGCGTAGGTGTGCGGGAGTGTCGAGATAGGCGTCCAGGGTGGTTGCCGCGTTGATGAGCGAGAGGTGGGTGAACGCCTGCGGGAAGTTGCCGAGCTGTTCGCCGTTGGTGCCGAGCTCCTCGGCGTACAGGCCGAGGTGATTGCTGTAGGTCAACATCTTCTCGAACACCAGTCTCGCCTCGGTGAGACGGCCGGCCCGAGCAAGAGTTTCGACGTACCAGAACGTACACATCGAGAAGGTGCCCTCGTTGCCGGCCAATCCGTCGGGCGACGCGTTGGGGTCGTATCGATATACCAGGCTGTCGGAGATCAGGTGCTCACTGATGGCATCCAAGGTGGAAAGCCAGGCCTGTTCGGTGTCCGAAAGAAAACCCACCGTCGGCATGATCAGAACGGCCGCGTCGAGTACGTTGCCGTCCAGCGTCTGCACGAACGCCTTCGCTTCCGGGTGCCAGCCACGCGTCAGAACCTGGGTGTGGATGGCATCGCGGGCGGCCGCCCACCCCGTCGTGTCAGCCGGCCAGCCGAGCGCGCCGGCGAGGCGGATCATCCGGTCCAGCACGACCCATGCCATGACGCGGGCGTGTACGAAGTCCTTACGACCGCCGCGCGTCTCCCAGAGGCCTTCGTCGGGCTGATCCCAATGAGCCGACAGCCAGTCGGCGAGTTGGCGCAAACGCGCCCAACCGCGGGTGCTCACCCGGCCGCCCCGCTGGTACGCCGCCCAGATGGCGTCGATCAACTCCCCGTAGATGTCGAGCTGAAGTTGGAGTGCGGCGTCGTTGCCGATACGAACGGGCTTCGACAACCGATAGCCGTCAAGGTGATCGAGGATGACCTCGCGCACGTCGGGGGAGCCGTCGACTCGATACATGAGCTGCAGCGGACCGCCGTCTGCACCGTCCGCGCCACCCGGGCGAGCGATGAGCCACGTGAAGAGCCGTCGCGCTTCTTCCCCGTAGCCAAGGCGCAGCAATGCGTGCACCGAGAACGCGGCATCGCGAATCCAGGTATACCGGTAATCCCAGTTGCGCTCGCCGCCGATCTGTTCGGGCAGCCCGGCGGTGGGCGCGGCGATGATGGCGCCAGAAGGGTTGTATGTCAGCAGTTTCAGAGTGATCGCGGATCGAGTCACCGTCTCGCGCCAGCGTCCCCGGTACGAGCCGGCGGCCACCCAGCGGTGCCAGAAGTCCAATGTGGAGCGGTACCGGCCGTCCACCTCACTCGCCTCGACCCGACGCGGCATCGATTCGCCCTCGACCCCACCGGCCAGGGCGAACCATGCTGTCGCACCGGCGGAAAGATCCATCGTCACGGTCACGTCGTCGCCGTCGGGCTTCAGCTCGACATCTGTGTCGAGCCGCAGCGTGTAGTCGGGTCCGTGGAACGCTGCGACATTGCCCTCACACGTCAGCTTGTGCGGTGCCCGGCCGTAGTCGAAGCGTGGTGCGCAGTGCACGGCCATGCACACATTCCCGCTTACCACCCGTACGAGTCGGGCGAGCACATGTGGGCTGTCCGTCGCGCGACCGGTGACCGGCATGAAGTCGACGACCTCCGCCACCCCATCGGTCCCCAGAAACCGGGTCACCAACACGGCGGAGTCGGGCAGGTACAGCTGCCGAGTCGTCCAATCCTGACCCGTTGGGGCTATCCGGAAGGATCCGCCCCGCTCCGGATCCAGGAGAGAGGCGAACACGCTCGGTGCGTCAAATCGCCCCGGGCAGTACCAGTCGACCGTTCCCCTCGTGTCGACCAGGGCCGCCGACTGCAGATTGCCAATGAGGCCATGTTCAGCGATAGGCGCATATGTGCCGGTGTGAGTGTTCCGGTCTGAATACATGACGCGTCACCCCCGCAGCGGGCGGCATAATGTCCGTTTTGCTAAGTATGCCAGATACTTGGGTCGCAGGACGCTCCGTGGATGATCCGGACCAACAGACCACCAGGGGAACGTGCCCGTCGCAACCATCGGACCCGTAGATGCCGCAGAAATCCGCACGAGTAGGGCTCGGCTCTCACGTTCTCGCTTCTGGGTCGCAGCTCATGTCGCGACCCGTGCCGCTACGCGATCGATGTTCGCGGCCGGATCGTGGTTTCGAGCAGCATCTCGGTCGAGCGCCGCGTGACGAGCCGGCAGGGCAGGAGCTGTACGCCCTTCTCCAGCGGATGACCTTCGATCGCCTTCAGCAGCTTCGTGGCGGCGATGTGGCCGAGTTCGGTGAGGTTGAGGTCAATGGTGGTCAGCGGTGGTCGGCAACCTTCGGACATGACCTCCCAGTTGTCGACGCCGACGAGGCCCACCTCTTCCGGCACGAGACGCCCCGCCTCGCGCAATGCGTCGGCAACGCCGCGTGCGATCTGATCGCTGCCACAGAAAATGCCGTCGAATTGAGCGCCGCGGCGCAGCAGGATGCTGGTCGCCTCGCGGCCCCACCGTTCGCTCCATTCGCCCATCAATGGTTCGTCGAGCACCAGCCCGAGGCCGGCCGCTTCAAGCGCAGCCTTCGCCCCGATCGCTCGCTCGCGCGCGGCGAGATGACGGTCGGGTCCGGTGATGTGTGCGATGCGCGTACGTCCGGTGGCGAGCAGGTGGTCGATCGCGAGGCTGGCGCCCTGCTTGTCGTCATGGAGAAGGGACAGGTCTTCGGTGTCGTCCGAGCGCGCTCGTGCATAGACCACCGGGATGGGTAAGTCGCGGCCGAGTGATGGGCGTGGGTCGGTGGTGCGACCGGTCACGATGATGCCGTCCACGCGACGCGCGAGCATGGTCCGTACGTAGTGCTGCTCACGGATGCGATCTCCCCGGCCGTCGCATAGCAGGACCGAGATCTGACCGGCGCCGAGCGCGTCTTCGGCGCCGAGCATCACCGGGATGGTGAAGCGTCCGAAGCTATCGGCGGTGAGCACCCCGACCGTGTAGGTGCGGCCTTCGGCGAGGTTGCGGGCCAACATGTTGACGTGGAATCCAAGCTCCTTCGCGGCTTGGACGACGCGGCGCCGTGTCTCGGCCCGTAGCTGCCCGCGTCCGTTCAGCGCCTTCGACACGGTGGCCGGCGAGACCCCGGCCAGAGCGGCGACGTCGTTGATTGTCGCCACGCCTTCGCGATGTTTCCGGACCACCCACGCCTCCTTTCCGAAACCCGAAAATCACCCTAACCAGAAAGGAAAAGTTTCCGCAAGATGCCACTGTTTCACAGGCGTTACAAAACGCTATTGACGCCGGATGATTGGCACTTCTACAGTCCCGGAAAGCCGTATCCGTGAGTCCTCTGTTGCGGAAACTTTTCCTGCCGAATGGCTCGGCGGGGGCACGTCAAAGGAGCAGACATGGCACCTGGCAAAGACCGGCCGGCCATGCCGACCGGCACCGGCCGAACTCGACTGGTCGGCGTCGCGGCAGCGTTGACTGCCGCCATCCTCGTCGTCTCCGCGTGCAGTAGCAGCGGCGGCGGCTCCAGCAGCGCGAGCAGCACACCCGACAACGGCACGAAGTTGACGATGTGGGTGCGGTCGGCGACCGATCAGTTCAGCCAGCGATTGGTCGACGCGTACAACGCCAGCCACAAGAACCACGTCGCCTTGACGATCATCCCGAACGACAACTACCTGACGAAGGTCGGCACCGCGGCCGGATCCAACAGCCTCCCGGACATCCTCGCGTCGGATGTCGTCTATACCCCGAACTACACGACGAAGGGTCTGTTCCAGGACATCACCCCCGAACTCAAAGCATTGCCGTACTACGACACCATTGCGAAGTCGCACCTCGCGGTAGCGACCTTGAACGGCAAGACATACGCGGTCCCGCACAAGCTCGACTCGTCGGTGCTGTTCTACAACAAGACCCTGTTCGCCAAGGCCGGCATTGCCGGGCCGCCGGCGAATTTCGCCGACATCCTTACCGATGCGCGGAAGATCACTGCCCTGGGCAATGGCGTCACCGGGTTTGACATCGCCGGAAGCTGCGGCGGATGTGGCGTCTATACCCTGTTCCCGTACGCGTGGGCGGCCGGCGTCGATGTCCTGCCTGACGGTGGCAAGAAGGTCGATATCGACAACGACACGTTCAAGCAGATTTTCGGGCTCTACCGACAGTTGACCGACGAGAAGCTCGTGGCCAGCGGCGACAAGACCCAGGACGGCTCGACCTGGCCGAACAATTTCCTGTCCGGCAATGTGGGCATGCTCGCGTTGGGTTCACCGATCGTCGGATCGCTGTTGCAGCAGAAGAAATTCGATTGGGGCGTCACGTCACTGATGGCGCCGGACGGCTCGAAAACCGCCACCTTCGTCGGCGGTGACGTTGCCGGTATCTCCAAGTCGTCCAAGCACAAGGCCCAGGCATGGGACTTCCTCAAGTGGACGCTGGACGACAACGCTCAGGTCGAGATCATCGCCAAGAACGGCGATCTGCCCTGCCGTACGGACCTGACCGGCAACAAGTACACGGCGTCGGACCCGCGTACGAAATTCATCGCGGACGGCCTGAAGAACGGTGTCACTCCGTACGCTCTGCCGTTCGGTGACCTGTTCAACAACCCGAACGGGCCGTGGGTCGAGACGATTCGTGGCGCCATCTACGGGCCTGATTTGAACAAGGCGCTCGCCGATGGGCAGGCCAAAATCCAGGCCGGACTGAACGCCAGCAGCTGACCTACGGCGTCTGACACCCCGCAGATCGGCCGTGACCATCAACGGTCACGGCCGGTCCGCCCGACGAAAGGACGACCGTGTCGCTGCTGACGCGTACCCCTCCGGTTGATCCGCCCGCCGCGTCCGAACCCGGCACCGGCCGGCGGCGTGTCGGCACCGCGGCTCGTCGCCCCGCCGTCGGCTTCGCTTTCGTGGCGCCAGCAGCGATCCTGGTCGCCGCGTTGTTCCTGGTTCCACTCGGGATTCTCATCTACATGTCGTTCACGGATTGGCCCCTGATCGGTTCGCCCCACGTCAACGGCCTGGACAACTACCGCGCGTTGGGATCCGACGATCAGTTCCTGGGAGCTATCAAGTTCACGTTGCTCTACACCGCGATTACCACGGTCGTGCTGTTCGCCATCGCGTTCGCGCTCGTGGCCATCTCCGGTAGCAGCCGCCGCGGCACGACCTTTTACCGGACCGCGTTCTTCTTGCCGTACGTCGTCGGCACCGCGGCCGCGTCATCGATGTGGTGGGTCAACTCCAACGATCAGCTGGGCGTCTTCAACAAGGTGCTACACACGGTCGGCATCACAAACCAGCCGGCGGACCTCTTGGGTACGCCCGATCGAGCGCTCATCACCGTCATCGCGCTCGTCGTGTGGAAGTTCGTCGGGTTCCAGGTGATAGTGCTGCTGGTCGGCCTGCAGGCGATCCCGACCGAATGGTACGAGGCGGCGCGCATGGACGGCGCGTCGACGTGGCAGCGGCTGCGATACATCACGCTGCCCGCACTGCGGCCGACGCTGGCTCTGCTGACCATCTTGTCGGTAACGGGCTCGCTACTGGCGTTCGACCAGTTCTTCGTGCTGACCCATGGCGGGCCGGACAACAGCACTGTCACTGTCGTCCTTGCCCTCTACAACAAGGCCTTCCAGTCGTTCCGGTTGGGCAACGCCGCCGCCGAAGCAGTCGTGATCTTGATCGTCCTGGTGTTGGTCAACGCGATCCAGCTGCGGCTGTTCCGAGAGCGGGAGAATTGATGTCGACGGCGAACACGGCAAGCGTCCAGCCGCGGACGCAGATCTCACCACGGCCGGCCCAGATCCGCCGCCGGCGGTCGAATCCGATCCGGCGGAAAACCGCGACGAGTGCCTTCCACGGTGTCGCGATCGTGCTCGCGGTGGCGTTCCTGTCACCGCTGATCTGGGCGGCTCTCAACTCCTTCAAGACGTCGGACGAGGCGAACCAGCAACCGCCGACGTGGCTGCCGCACAGCTTGTCGCTGCAGAACTACCGCAGCCTCAGTGGATTCGACCAAGGCATCGGCGTCTACCTCCTGAACACGTTCACGCTCTGTGCGTTTACCGTGGTCGGCTCGGTCATCATCTGCGTCCTCGCCGGGTACGGATTCGCCCGGTACACATTTCGCGGCAAGAGTCTGCTGTTCGGCTCGACGCTGGCCATTCTGATGGTTCCGTACGCCACGATCCTGCTGCCGCTCTACATCGTGCTCGGACACCTCGGGTTGCAAAACACGTTGATCGGGCTGGCATTCGTGCTCGTGATGTTTCAGTTGCCGTTCGGCGTCTTCCTGATGCGCAACAGTTTCGAATCCGTACCACGGGAATTGGAAGAAGCGGCGCTCGTCGACGGCTGCACCGCGTTCGGCGCGCTGCGGCACGTATCGGCGCGCATCGTGTTCCCGAGCATCGTCACGGTCGCTCTGTTCGCGTTTCTGACCTCCTGGAACGAGTACCTCGCACCGCTGATCTTCCTCAATGACGGCACCAAGTACACGTTGCCGGTGATGTTGGTCAACATCCGGTACGCGTCCTTCAACATCCTCGATGTCGGCGCGCTCCAGGCCGGTGTCGTCGTGGCGATGGTCCCGTGCCTGGTCATCTACCTCGCGCTGCAACGGTTCTACGTCAACGGTCTCGTCACCGGCGCGCTCCGTGGCTGACCAACGCGATCCGCACCGGTCTGCCCCGACCCAGGGCGCCGGCGACACCGAATGGAGAATGTCCGTGCTTGGACCGAACCCGGTCATGGGACCGGTCTCCCCGTTGGCGACCGATCAGCTCGCCATGCATCCACTCGGTCTCGACAAGATCCAGGTCACCGGCGGGTTCTTCGGTACCTGGCAGAAACGTAACCGCGACACCACCGCCCCGCATGCGCTCGAATGGCTGGAGCGGGATGGATCGGTCGGCAATCTGCGCCGGGTCGGCAGCGAAGCGCCGTCGAGACCGCACGAAGGCATGTGGTTCAGCGACTCTGACGTACACAAGGTGCTCGAGGCGCTCGCCTGGGACCTCGGCCGGTCGCCGTCGCCGGAGATCGAGTCGGCGCTGGCCGGACTGACCGACGTCCTGCGATCGGCGCAGCGGCCGGACGGCTACCTGAACTCGTACGTACAGGCCGGGTTCGGGGTGCGCTGGGACAACCTGGTGATGAGCCACGAGCTCTACTGCATCGGCCACCTCATCCAAGCGGGTGTGGCCCACCATCGGACCACCGGGCGCTCCGAGCTGTTCGAGGTCGCGCGCCGGGCCGCCGACTGCTTGGTGCGGGACTTCGGCGACAACCAGCGCAAGGACACCGATGGTCACCCGGTCGTCGAGACCGCGCTGGTCGAGCTCTACCGGGACACCGGCGAGCGGGCGTACCTCGACCTCGCCACGCAACTGATCAATGTCCGCGGGTACGGCGTTCTCAAGCCTCAGCGGCATTTCGATTCCGTGTACTACCAGGACGCCACGCCGGTACGTGAGCAGGTGACGGTGGTCGGGCACGCCGTGCGTGCGTTGTACCTACTCGCCGGCGTCGTCGACGTGTATCTCGAGACCGGCGAGGAAGCGCTTCTTAACAGCGCTCTGCGGCAGTGGTCGTCCATGAGCGCGACCAAGCTGTACCTGACCGGCGCGATCGGCTCCCGGTTCGAGGGGGAGTCCTTCGGTGACGAGTACGAGCTGCCGCCCGACCTGGTGTACGGCGAGACCTGCGCGACCATCGCGACGATGATGGTCGCCTGGCGGCTCCTGCTCGCCACGGGGGAGGGCCGCTTCGCCGACGCCTTCGAACGGGCGCTGTTCAACCTCGTGTCGGCGTCCACGTCGGTGCACCGGAATGCGTTCTACTACAACAACCCGGCGCAGCGCCGTGCCCCGCATGCCCCCGCGGCTCCGGACGGGCGACAGCAGCGAGCGGAGGCTCCCGGTACGCGGCCGCCGTGGTTCGAGTGCGCCTGCTGCCCGCCCAACATCATGCGCACGATCGCATCGCTCGGCGGTTACGTCGCCACCCACACCGCCCAAGGTGTCCAAGTCCACCAGTACGTACCGTCGGACATTCAGGCCGAGTGCGGTGGTACGACGGTGCGCCTGCAGTTGGCCACCGCGTACCCGATCGACGGGGCGGTGACGCTCACCGTCGTCGAGACCGGATCCGACGCCTGGACTCTCGGTCTCCGCCTTCCCGGCTGGTGTCGCGATGCCACCCTCACGGTCAACGGCGTGCCCGTTGACGCCTCCGCTGATGGGCTCGGGTACCTGCGGATCAACCGGCCGTGGCGAGCCGGCGACGTGGTCGGGTACGCGATGGGTATGCCACCGCGACTGACCGTCGCGCACCCCGCCGTCGATGCCGTACGCGACATGGTGGCCGTCGAGCGTGGGCCGCTCGTGTACTGCTTCGAGAGCCCCGACCAGGCAGCCGGTGTCGACCTGAACCGCGTCGAGATTCTCGTCGGCCGGCCGCTGACCGAGGAGCTCCACAGCGATCTGCTCGGTCAGCCCATCGTTACCGTACGAGTTGCCGCGATCGCCCGCGACGACTCGGGCTGGTCCAGGACGGGCTGGGCGACCTTGGGGGAGGAGCCCGATCGATCCGGGCGCGAGGTCGAACTGGTCGCGGTCCCGTATCACCTGTGGGCCAACCGGGGCCCGTCGGTGATGCGTATCTTCACGCCGGCACGGTCGGCCGGACATTTCCACGACCCCGCGCCTGGAGTTGGCCATGGCTGAAACCGCTGAGCGCTAGGAAGCGTTGGCTTGAGGGGCGGATCAAGCGTCGGTGCTTGCGCCGGTGGGTACGTGTACAACGCTTGGCGCTTTCGGTTTGGCGGGATGCGCGGCCGCCCTGGCTGCGGCGCGGATGTTGGCTGGCAGGTTGATCGTCGCGGTACGTACGGAGCCGGCCAGCGGGAACTGCACGCGTAGTGGTGGTGGGGCGAGCTGGTTCCACATCCATTGCAGCAGATATGGGATGGCCGGTTCCCATGCATAGAAGTTGTGGCCCGCGCCCGGCACCTGGTACAGCGTGGTGGTCTCGACGCCGTGGAGTGCGGTGGTGAATGCGCGCGCCGCCTTGACGTCGCCGGTGTCGCCGGTTCCGGTGGATAGCCAGAACGACGGCAGCGGCGCTGGGTCGGCGCCGAGCGAGGCGGCTTCTCGCAGTGGGTCGTTGACTTCTTCGGCGCCCGGGTTGTAGTGCAGGGCTTTGGCGGCAGGCCCGTCCTGGGGGCGGAAGTAGCCGTCCATGATTCCAGATGCGCCGAAGTCGGCGGGGTGGCGCAGAGCGAGGTTGGCGGCGCAGTAGCCGCCCGAGGAGTAGCCGGCGATGCCCCATTCGGCGGCGATGGCGCTGACCCGGTAGTGGGCCTGGATATCGGTGCGGACGTCCTCGGCGACGTAGGTATCGTCGAGCGCTTCGGGTGCATTGACGCATTCCTGGTAGTCGTGTCCGGCGCTGATGGTCGGCATGACCAGGATCATCGGTCCGATCAGGCGTTTGGTGATGAGTTGGTTCATGACCGAGGCGATCTGCAGGTGGACCAGCCACGAGGAGGGGCTGCCGGGCGTGCCGTGCAGCAGTTCGATCGCGGGGAACTGTGTGTGGGCGTACCGCGTCTGGAAGTACTGCGGTGGCAGGTATACCAGCCCGCTCCGGTTGATCCCGCTGCGTGGACCGGGCAGATCGATCGACTGCACCCGGCCCTTACCGACCCACGCGATCGTGCGGTCGACGGCGGGAACTGCACTGGTGGTCGCATAGCTGCCCGACAGGTCGGCGTACAGCTCTGACCAGGACTGGTAATAGCCGTAATAGTCGTTGACCACAAAAATGCCGGCGGTGACGGCCAACACCGTCGCCAGCGTGCCGCAGGCAGTCCGTACCACCAGATGGCGGTAGCGCGCGAACGCGACGAGCAGCCCGGCGGTGCCCAGCAGCAGCATCACCAACAGCAGCAGTGAGTTCGGTTCCATATATCCCCCGGTTTCGTCGGGCTCGTCCGGTTGAGCCGAAGCCGCAGGCGCAACGCGACGAACGCCTCGCCGTCGGTCGTGGTCGCCCACACGGATCGGCTGGCGATGCGCTGAGATCACGACTGCACGTTCACAGCGCCTCCATCGACGAACTCGCTGCAAGCGTCGTCGTGTGCCGGCGCGCGGCGATCGGCTCGAAGTCTCCCGACAAGTGTGACCGTCAGCGGCCCGTCCGGGTCGCGCTCTCTCAGCTGGCGCTCCGGAAAGCCAGCATGGATGGGCAGACCCACCGGTTCCCGCGCGACCGTCGGCCAGTCGTGAGCCGTACCGGCAGCCTGGCACGCGGCAGCCTCGGGAAACAACACCGCAGCGTCGGGCTGGGCTACGGTGCAGCGGAGAGCGGCGACTACCGGTCGTGCTCACCTGCAGAGCGACAGGGATAGCAGATGCGTGTTCCGTCGGCGTCAATCGTGGGCCGTGAAGGCGAGCTGGCCGTCGCGCGCCGGTTTGTCATGGACATCGCCGACGGCCCGGCGGCGCTCGTATTCGAGGGCGTTGCCGGGATTGGAAAGACCGCGATCTGGGCCGAGGTGGTGCGGCGCGCCCGGGCCGATGGTGTCGCTGTACGGCCCTGCCGATGCGGCGAGTCCGACGCCACCCTGGCGTTCGCGGGGCTCGGTGATCTCTTCGACGGTGTCGACACCGCAGTCTTGGCCGCGCTGCCGACGGTCCAGCAGCAGGCGCTGTCCGCTGCGCTGCTGTTGTCGGACGATCTCGAGCGCCCCCCAGGCGATCGCGTCGTCGGGGTCGCGGTCCTCAGCGCATTGCGGTTGTTGGCCCGATCGGGGCCGATCCTGTTGGCGGTGGATGATGTCCAGTGGCTGGATACAAGTTCGCGAAAGGTCTTGTCATTCGCGCTGCGACGTCTGGTGGACGAGCCGGTTCGACTGATGGTCTCGTACCGCACGGGTGTCCTCGCTGATCCCATTGCGGAGCCGGATCTGGGTCTTGGCGGTCAGCGGATGGTCGTCGGTCCCGTGACGATCGGCGTGCTGCAGCGGATCGTGGAGGCTCAGGTTCACCAGCGAGTGTCGCGTCCGACGCTGACTCGACTCCACCTAGCAACCGGCGGCAACCCGATGCTCTGCCTCGAGATGGCGCGAGCGCTACAGCGGCGGGGGCGGGAGCCGTCGGTCAATGAGCCGCTTCCCGTTCCGTCGGATTTCCGACTGCTGGTTACCGATCGGCTGGCCGGCCTGAGCGAGCAGGCGAGACAGACGCTTCTGTTGGCCGCGGCGATCGCCCGCCCGACCGTCGCGGCGATCGCCGGGGCAGTGGACGATCCGGACGCAGCGAGACGAGCCCTTACCGAAGCCGTCGCGGCCGGACTTCTCGAGTACGCCGACGAGCGCGTTCACTTCACGCATCCCTTGATCGCGTCGATCCCGTACGCCGATCTTGCCGCCGACGATCGTCGCCGCCTACATCAACAGCTAGCGGCTTCGGTGAGTGACCCGGAGGAGCGTGCCCGCCACGCGGCGCTCGGCTCGCTTGAGCGATCCGCCCCGGTAGCTGAGGCGCTCGACGCAGCTACCGAACATGCCCGACGCCGGGGCAGCCTCGACGCCGCGGCCGAACTTGCCGAACTCGCCGTCAGCCGTACGCCGGTCGATGATTCGGCCGCGCTGCTGCGGCGTACCGTGAGCGCCGCGGAGTACCTTTTCCTTCTCGGCGACACCGCCCGGGCGCGCACGATTCTGCACGACGGTCTTGCCGCCGCCAAGTCCGGACCATCCCGCGTGCGAGGACTGTTGCTCGAGGCAACGATCGCCTCGTGGGAGCTTGGCGACGCCACGGTCGCCGATCTCTGCCACCAGGCGATGAGCGAGGCCGGCGACGACGCGTTACTGCGCGCGCGTTGCCACGCCACTCTGGCCGACACCAGCCCGTCCGGAGCCGCCGTGGATCTGTTTCATGCCGAGCGTGCCGTGGATCTGCTGGAAACGATGGACGCGCCACCGGCGGAGCTGCTGGCCAATGCGCTTACCAACGTCGCCGTCAACGGGTGCCGGCTCGGGCAGGGACTGGCCGTGACCCTGCTGGAACGGGCGGCGGCGTTGCAGGCCGAAGCTCCGCCGATACCAGTCAACGAGCGGGCCGCTCTCGGCTTGGGCATGTACCTCAAGGTTGTTGACCAATTCGACGAATCCAGGACATGGCTGCATACCGTCCGAACCGCAGCGGTCGACGAAGGTGACGAGAGCGCACTGCCGAATACGTTCGGCCATTTGGCCACCCTCGAATGCTGGGCCGGGCGGTACGAACTCGCACTGACATACGCGATCGACGGACGCAACCACGCGGTACGAACCGGTCTGCGGTCTCCCATGGCTACCTCGGCTCACGTGCTGACGCTGGCCCACCTTGGGCGGATCGAGGAAGCGCGCGCACTCGGCGAAGCCGATCTCGCCGCGGACGAGTCGCTCGGATTCGTGGCGGCAACGGCTCTGCACCGTCGCAGCCTCGGCGTCACCGAACTCATGGCTGGCGCGCTCTTAACAGCAGCTGATTATCTGACGCGCGCCCTAGCGATCTCGGTCGAGGAGGTCGGCGTCCGTGAACCAGCGATATTGCGGGCGCACCCGGACGCGGTCACGACCCTGATCGCACTGGGACGCATCGATGAGGCATCGCGGTTGACCGACCAACTCGACGTGAGCGCTGGTGTCAACGGTCGGCCCTGGTCGATCGCACTGGCCGGCCGGTGCCGTGGGCAGTTGACGGCCGCCGGTGGCGACATGCCGGGCGCACTTGAGTCCCTCGCGTCCGCACTGGAAGCTCACCGCCGGCTGCCGATGCCGTTCGAAGAGGCACAGACCCGCATGATCTTCGCCGACGTTCTACGGCGCTGCGGCCATCGCAATGATGCTCGACGGGAGTACGAGGCCGCACGTGCCACGTTCGTGGAAATCGGCACGCCGATCCAGGCGGCCCGGGCCGGCGTCGAGCTCCTCAGCCTGGGCGGCCGGACTGCCATCGGTGAGCTGACCGCCGTCGAAATACGCGTCGCTCGGCTGGTCGGTGGGGGAGCGACGAACCGCGAGGTCGCGGCCGCCTTGTTCATCAGCGTACGCACCGTCGAGAGCCACCTCGGGCGGATTTACCGCAAGCTCGGACTGCGCTCGCGCACCGAACTGTCCCGTCACCTACCCGCGTAGCCTCGTAGGAACCACTACGCGCTTAGGCGGCTCAAAGTTGCGTGATTCCACCGACGCGAAGCATTGAGTCCAGCCATAGCGTCGAGTGATGACCAGGCCGCAGCCCGAGCATCACGGCAATCCTTCGCACGCCTTTCTCATCGAGCGTTACCTGTCTCCCGCGGCGGCCACCGGTCTAGTGACGTTGACGGCCCGCCTCGCCGGCCTCTGTGCGGCGGCGAGTCCGGACGGGGCCGGCGTGCAATACCTGTATTCGGCGTACCTGCCGACCGAGGACATGTGCTTCTGTCTGTTCCGCGCACCGTCCGCCGACGCCGTGGAAGCGGTCAACCAGCAAGTCAACTTCGCCTTCGACCGCCTCACCGATGCTGTGCTGATGGTCGGCGGCCAGACCGACACGACACCGACCGGGCCGGCCCCGACGTGAACGCGGGTTCCGGTCCTGGATCCCACAGCCAATCCCCCGATGACTACCGATTCGTGAAGACGCGGCGCGTAGCCCCAGGACACACGAGGCGTCACCTGCGCCGGGTTCATCGCCTTGATCGACAGCGGACAAAGGAGTTCAACATGATCGGCTTCAGCTCACGAAACCTACTGTTCGGCACGGTTGGTTGCCTTCTCCTCGCCGGCTGCGGTGCGGCGCAACCGTCTAGAGCAAATGGTGGTATTGCAAATTCAGGTGCTTCTGCTGCTACGCGCGTTGCGGCGAACCCGGCAACTACACCGACCGCCGCGGCGACGGGCAGCGGCCTCACCGCGTGTGGGCTGATCACGGCGCAGGACGCGAGTACCGCGATCGGGAGCGCGGCCGGTCCGGGAACGGCAGGCGGTACCGCAGCGCTCTCGGAGTGCATCTATGACGATGGAGCACTCATCGTCAGCATGAAGACCGACAGCAAGGCGCTGTACGACAAAACACGTAGCGCAGCGCGGGCCCGGGGAGCGACCAACGTGCCGGGTGTAGGCGACGATGCGTTCGAAGCCGGCACCGATCACGTTTCCACGCTCCTGTTCCTCAAGGGAACGACTCTCGTCAGCATCATTTTCAGCGGACCCGGCGCGCAGGACGCGGCCGTCGCGGTCGCCAAGGTCGCCTCCGGAAAGCTGTAGCCAAGCCACATCTGGAGCCCCGTCCCCGTGTCGCATCGGAACCGCGGTCGAGCGGAACCAACGACAATGCGATTCCATAGATCGGATCCGATATGGCCACCGGCATTCGTCCCGCACGTCGCGCGTCACGTAATAGTTCCGACCCTGGCAGTCAACACTCCCACCGGCGCAGCCTACGGCTGTCGGTGCTACTGGTACTTGTGATGGTGGGGACGCTCGTTTCCGGGTGCACCAAGGGACCAACCGCGACGGCCAATCGCAGCACCGTCGTACGGACCGCACCAAACGGGGCCGTCGCGCCAATCGGGGCTGATGCCTGGGCACTGGCCGATCGTCTTTCGGCGCGGACCTATACCACCGACACGACCGCTGCTTTCGTTGCTGGTTTGGCCCGGTCGGGGGTCGGCACGTTCGCGGATCCATCCGCCGCAAAAGCCGAGCTGCCCGTCGTTGGCTCGGCCAGTCCAATCCGCCTACTCGACTTCCAAACGCACGCCCTGGCCGTCGGAGCATGGGCCCGCGCCGCCTTTACCGGCAGCGAGCTCGACAACGTCGTACCGCTGCCGGCCGGCGCCACCGGTATGCCCACGACGTCGGAGTTGCTCGCCGCCTACGTCGCCGCAGCCGACTCGCCTGGTGGCGCGTTGGCACGGGCGCTGATGGCCGGTCAGAATCTGCTCGCCCCCGCGGCTTTGCGATTCCCCGCCGTCGTACTCGTATTGTTCGCAGCGGATCTGGCCGGACATGCGGGGCGGACCGCTGATCTGAAGTCCGGTGCCGCTTCGCGACGGACGGCAACAGCGGACTCGGCGGCCGCCGCGTTGCCGGCATCGATGGTCGTCCCGGCGCGGCAGCCGGCGCCAGGCGGAATCTGCTCGGCCGCCGCGAGCTGGATCAACAACACCATCGTCGGTTTCTTCGCTGCGTTGCGGCTGGCGAGTCCGAACAACGTGCCCGGGGCGATCGTGGTCTCGATCTGGAACTGGTTGGTCGGCACCGCCCAGGCGCTCGTACAGAAGCTGGTCAGCACATTGACCGACGCGGTGCTGAGCACGATTCGTAACGTAGCCCGGGTCGTGTCCGTGGCCGCGGAAAACATTGCCTCACTGGTGCCCTATGCCGTCAAGGTCGTCGCCAGCGGTGACGGAGGCGGCGGCACCTTCAGGCTCGGGCCGCAGCGGCTGTCCGGCAACTTCACCGCTACGGTGAGCGCAGGTGATCTTCCGACCTGGCCGGCCGTGATAGCCGACTGCGCCGAGGTCACCAAAATCAAGTTGCCGGACTTCAAGGCCAAGGGCATCGCGCTGACCTGGGGACCCCTCGCCGCTGTGGGAGACCCGATGCTGGAACCGACCGTGTCCGGCCACATCACGGACATCACCGACGCCGACGGTCGCGCATCCTGGGATTTTCGTACCGATGTCGATCCTGGTGATCCGCATGGCGATGTACGCAATCAGGTCGACTCAATGCCGGTCAGCGTCCACCGGCCCGAGATCGCGAAGGCCGAGGCCAGTCTCACGTACGCGTTGCTTGGCGACATCCCGGACCTGCTCCGGCCGTACGCGGCGCGCTTGTTTGCGCCGTACATCGATGGTCTGCAGAGCAGGCTGAACACGCTCCTCGACGCTCGCGGCGGCGGCGTCGCCATTCTCGTCTATCACGACGCGGCGCCGTCGTCGACGCATCCCGCTACCCCGGGCGCGTGCACGCCCAGGGATGTGCCTCCGGGAACGTACGTCGGCACCAACACCAACACCTTCAGCGAGAAGATGCCGATATCCGGCGGTGAACTGGCCGACCAAAACAACGCGACGGGACCGGTGACGATCACGATAGCCACAGATGGAACGCTCACCGGCACGTGGAGCTTCCACATGCGCGATGCGTTCGACGAAAGTGTCAAGGTCTCCGGTGTCAGCGCGAAGTACCACAGCAACCGAACCTGGGAAATGACCGACGGCAGGATCTCCGGCACCGTCTGCAATCTCAGCCTCACCAGCGGTTTCGTCCGGCAACTCACCTGCGTCGGCACGTGTGGTGACGGCGCGGCCGAGCCGGCGCCCGTTGGCGTCATGCCGCCGCTGGGCGCCCCGCTGGCGGCGGCGCGTGGCCATTTGACCTGGCGGTTGCAGCGCAACGCCGCCGACGGCACCTACAGCGACACGTTCACCATCGCGACGGTCGGCCCGCAATGACAGCTCCGACTAGCTGCGCCGCCCCGGCCCGTGTGCCTTCGGCAATGAGGCCGAACGGTTCCGGACACCGAGGTCGAAACCGGGCGTGCATCCGCGTCCGGCGGAATGCGTACGCAACAGTGCCATAGGCTCGATGGATCCCCCTGGGTCGGAGACATCGATGCGAGGGGACAGCATGAGATTTCGGCTGATCGCGTTGCTGGCCGTGCTCGCGGCCCTATCGTCGGCCGGATCGTTGGCCGCTTGCGCGTCCGGCTCCTCGCCGACGGTTGCGCCCTCCGTGCCCTCCGCGCGGGCAGATGCGCCGACGCAGTCGCCTACGGCGCATCCGCCATCGGCCGTACCGAGCAAGGCGCCCGCGCCGCATCCGCCATCGGCCGTACCGAGCAAGGCGCCCGCGCCGCCGGCGCCGTCGGCATCCCAGTCAACCTCGTCGGCGCCGTCGGCGTCCCGCCCAGCGTCGTCGGCGCCGGCGGGCGAGGGCGTTGGAGATACCCAGACCGTTAATGGTGTGACCGATGGCGAGACTCTGGCTGTAACGCTGACAAAAGTCGTCGATCCGGCCACTCCGGCCGACGAATTCTCCACTCCGCAGGGTGGCGACCGCCTCGTTGGTACGCAGTTCCGAATCGCCAATGCCGGTTCCGTTCCGTACCACGATGCGATCGACAATGACGTCCAGCTCATCGACGACAAGGGTCAGGCGTACCAACCCGAGATCGGTCCCAGCATCACGGCCGGCCGATTGTTCGAGGAGGTGCGCATCGAGCCCGGCGATAGCCGGCTGGGCTTCGTCGTCTTCAGCGTCCCGACCGGGATCCGGCTCGCCACGGTCCAGTTCGTCCCGGACAGTGGATTCGCGGATGACACCGCACAATGGACGATGCCGGCCGGTCACGCTTCGTCGTCGGAGTCGGCCGCGCCGGCGGACGTCGTCCGAGCGTACTTCGGCGCCATCAACGCGGGCGACTACCGGCGCGCGTGGGACCTTGGCGGGAAGAACCTCGGCGGGTCGTACGAGTCGTTCGTCGCCGGCTTCGCCGATACCGTCAACGACACCATCACGGTGACTTCAACGAACGGCGCGAAGGTGTCGGTGACCCTCGACGCCGAGCAGAGCGACGGATCGATCCGACATTACGTCGGGACATACACGGTTCGCGGCGGTGTTATCACGGCTGCACACGTCGTCCGGCAGTAATTCGGGGTCGCGGCCTACTGTTCGGCGGCGAAATCGGCCAGAAGCTCGGTGATGAGGTGCGCGGCGTTGCGTACTGCCGCAGGTCTGCGAGTTCGGTAGTACGGGAGCGCGATCATTACTAGGGAAAGGGTCCAGCCGCGGGCGCGTACCCAAGCATGCGCGTCCATCTCCAGCGCATCGCGGAAGGCCCGCCGTGAGTCACCGCTGAAGAGGTACCAGGCGGCCAGCAGATCGCCGGCGGGGTCGGCGGCGCGAGCGGTGGCGAAGTCGATGACCGCGGTGAGCCGACCGTCGGCCACCAGCACGTTGCCCGGCATAAGGTCTCCGTGGATCCACCGCGGCGGCCCGTCCCACGCGCCTACCGCGAGCGACGCCTCCCACGCTGCGAGCACGAGCCCGGTATCGAACTCGTCCCGGAGCTCCTCGACCGCGGCGCGGAAGAGTTCGTCGCGCGGTGCCAGCGGCGTACCGCGGCTGAACGGGTCGTTCGGCGGGATCGGAGCTCCGGTCGCGTCGATCTCCTGCAGGCAGTGGACAAACTCGGCGAGTTCGCGTGCTGCGGCCGACGGATCGGTGAGCTGATCCCGTTGGAAGGACGCGCCTTCCAACCAGCGGTAGACACCCCAGCTGAAGGGGAACTCCTCGTTCGGCGACCCGAGGGCCAATGGTTCGGGAACGGCCAACGGGAGCTTAGGGGCCAAGCGCGGAAGCCACATCAGATCCTTCTCCACCTGACCTTGCGCCCATGCGGCGCGCGGCAGGCGGGCGGCGAGGTTCGCGCCCACGCGAAACGTCACGTTATCCGTGCCCGACGACGTGACCGCCCGAACCGGCAGCCCGGCCCATCTCGGAAACTGTTCGGCCAGCAGGCGCGCCACCAGCGGCGCGTCGATGTCCACTTCATCATCGTGCAGTTTGGCGACCTTGACCTCGGACACGGGGACGGAGCCTGCCACAGCCGCCGGTTTCGCGTCCATTGACTTAAGCGGGCCGATCGTCGGCCGGCAAACCTGCGGACAGCGGAGTGGTAGCCGATTCGTGCTCAGGCGGGCGCGTTGTCAGCGGCGAGTCTGTGGCGGTCGGATAGACGTCCACTCGGTGGCCCGCTCATAGGCGCGAGCGGCCGTCAGCACGAGGCCGTCGGCGTGGCGCGGGCCGACGATCTGCAATCCGATCGGTAGGCCGCTGGAGGTGAATCCGCACGGCACGCTCGCCGCCGGTTGCTGGGTCATATTGAACGGGTACGTGTACGGAGTCCAACTGGTCCAGTCCACGGAATGCCATCCCGGCGGGACATCCCGGCCTTTCGGAAACGCGGTGATCGGCAGCGTCGGCGTCAGCAGGAGATCGTACGTCTGGTGAAAGCGCCCCATCCGGACGCCAAGATCCACTCGTACCGCGGCCGCATCCAGATAGTCCGCGGTGCTGAATTCCCCGGCGCGTTCCACGATGCGGCGTAGGCCGGGATCGACGTGCCTTACGTTGTCGGCGCCGTACGACTTGAGGACGCTGGCCGCACCCGCGAACCACAGCACGTGGAAGGCGTCCACGGGATCAACGAAACCAGGATCGGCCTGCTCGACATGGGCACCGGCATTGGCCAGCACCGCGGCCGCGGCACGCACCGCGGCGTCGACCTGTGGGTCGTTGCGCACATAGCCCAGATCCGGTGAGACAGCGATGCGCAGGCCGCGCACGCCGTCGTCCAGCCCGTCCAGGAACGACGTTGTCGGGGTGGGCAACGCCGACCAGTCCCGCGGGTCGAAGCCGGTGAGGATGTCGAGCATGGCGGCGGCGTCGGCGACGCTGCGGGTTATCGGGCCGGCGTGCGAGAGCGTCCCAAACGGGCTCGCGGGCCAAATCGGGACCAGCCCGTACGTCGGTTTGATCGTGACCGTACCGGTAAACGCGGCGGGGATGCGCAGTGATCCGCCGCCGTCGGTGCCGACCGACCACGTACCCATGCGTAGACCGACCGCCGCCGCGCTGCCGCCGCTCGATCCACCCGCGGTGAGCTCGACGTCCCACGGATTGCCGGTAGGACCGTGCCGCAACGAGTCCGTGACGCCCTTCCAACCGAATTCCGGCGTGGCCGTCTTGCCCAGCAGAACGGCTCCGCTTTCCCGGAGCCGCGCGACCGCCGGAGCATCGTCGGTCCATGGACCGTGCTCATCGATCAGGTTGGTGCCACGCAGGGTCGGCCATCCGCGGGTATAGAGGAGGTCCTTGATCGAGGTCGGTACGCCGTCGGCCAGCCCGAGAGCACTGCCGGATCGCCAACGGGCCTCGGACCGCTCGGCGGCGGCCAACGCACCGTCGGGGTCGACGAGGACGAAGGCGTTCACCTCGTCGTTGCCGGCATCGATTGCGGCCAGCGCCGCCCGCGTCGCCTCAACCGGGGAAGCGCTACCGCCCCGGAACGCGGCGACCAGTTCGGTGGCCGTCAGGTCGGCCAAGTCGGTCATCGTCTGTCTCCCGGCGCTCGGTGTTGCGAACCCGAACTCCTGGTCCGGGCTGAGCCCGGAGCGGACTCCGCAGCCGATGACCACTATCCCGCACGTCACGATCCGATCGGGGTGTGCCCCGCCGGTTCTCAGGCTGACGTCGCGTACGTTTCGATAACTCCGTCACAGGAGGGGTTGCCGCCCGCTCCACCCACTGCTCAATGCGATGCGGCTGGCGAAACCGGTTCCCCGCCCGGGATACACGTACAGGATATTCGTCGCCTTGTTCACCGCGGAGAGATCGACGTAGCCGTCCCGGTTGAAGTCGCCGATGCCGACGAGATCACGCATCCCGTTCCAGATCACGCCTATCCGAGTACGTGAGCCGACGTGCGAGCCGGCGCGTCCGAAGTAGAGCAGCAGGTCGCCGTTGGACTTCTGCCGGGCGATCAAGTCAACGTACCCGTCCCGGTTGAAATCCCCAATGCCCGTCAACTCGTCCACGGAGTTCCATCCGATGCCGATCTCCATACGCGCGCCGAACCAGTTGCCGATGCCCGGATAGAAGAACAGCTTCCCGGTGGACGCCTGCACCGTGACAAGATCTGGATACCCGTCGTGGTTGAGATCGCCGATCGGCGTGATCTCGCGCATGCCGCTCCAACCGACCCCGATGCGAATGCGGCTACCCAGGCTTGTACCGGTGCCCCGGTACAACCACAGGTCGCCGTTGGACGTCTGGCGCGCGATCACGTCCTCGTGCCCATCACGGTTGAAGTCGCCGGCTCGCGCGATCATGTTGAACGAGTTCCAGCCTGTGCCGAGGCTGGTCCGGGGCTCAAGATTCGTGCCGTTGCCCGGATACAGGTAGAGCGTGCCGGTGGCCGTCGTACGAGCAAGCATGTCGGACCAGCCGTTGCCGCCAAGGTCGCCGAACGGGGTCGTCGGCAACGGAGCAACGTCGAGGTAGTCGTTGTCGATATTGATGGTGACGCCGCCCCAGGTCTCGTCGTGGCCGCCCGCGTACTGCTTGATCCGGCGGTGTGGTGACCAGTACGACGACGGGATCGCCGAGTTGGAGGTCGTGACGACGCCGTCATATCGGGCGAAGTCCAGGTAGTCGGTGCGCACGTACGTCGTCGAGTTGTAGACCGCGACCTGATCGGCCACACCGGAGCTCAGACTGCTGTAGAAGCCCGATAGGTAGCCGAGATCATGCAGGCGGGAACTCCACGCGCTGACGAACGTCTGCACCGCCGTACGGCAACCGGCGTCATCCGTCCGGTACGCCTCCATGTCGTTGATCAGCACGCTGCCGCGGGCGAGGCCGAGAGCGGTCGCTTGTGCGACGGCGTCCTCGGCGTTCGCGCGTCCTTGCGCCGCTGCATTGGCCGCGGTGAACAGGAACTTCTTGTTCGAGGTGGTACACGGCGCCTGCAGGCCCATGTAGATCGGCATGAGGTGCCAGCCGTTGGCGACCTGTTCGGCGACCCAATCGGGGGTCAGGTTCGGCTGCGTACAGGCGCGGTTGATTCCGCCGAAGTAGATGCCGACCGCGCGATAGGGCGACGCCAACCACGCGTTCATCGCTGCGCTCGACGGAGCGGTGCAGGCGTCGAATCCGAGCCCGGTGAACGTGCCGGGAGACACCGCTGGCACGGCTGCCGCGCCGTAGCTGGCGGCCGGCGCTATCGATGTGGTCAGCATCGTGGACAGAAGGGTGACCGTGACGCACGCGAACACCCGCGTGAATCGCGTCGATCTCGGTGTCGCCAGCGTGCGTGCCATGTGGACCCCCCGCCCAACGATGGCGACGTGTCAACCCGATGATGGCGCGCTGCGGATTGCGTCGTGTGACCAGTACACCCCACTCTGTGGAATTTCTGTGCGCCAGATATGTGTCAGATACCTTCCAGGGCGTGCCAGCCAGTCGCTGCGATGGTGTGCGCGTCAGGATGGGAGCAGGCGAAGGGCGAGGAAGAAGTCGACCCGGTCCTCGAAGCGACTCAGATCCCGGCCGGTCAGTTGCTCGACGCGCTGCAGTCGGTACCGGAGGGTGTTGACGTGTACGTGCATCTGCTCGGCGCACCGCTGCCACGACCCAGCGCAGCTGAGGAAGGTATCCAGCGTCGCTATGAGGTCGGCGTTGTGGCTCCGGTCGTACTCGGCGAGCGGACCGAGCAACCGGCTGCGGAACGATTGCCGAGCGTCCGCTCCTACGCTCGCCAGCAGTAGGACATGGGATGCGAGATCGGCACTGGCCACCACCGCGGTGGGTTCGCTGAGGACGCTTGCCGCGTGATGGGTGTGCCGCGCCTGTACCGCCGCACCGGGTAGAGCGGCGGCGCCGTCCGCGGGGCCGCTGACTCCGATGGCCAGCCGCTGGGTGCGCAGGCCGGGTGCCAGGGACTGAGCCGCCGTCCGCAATGCCTCGATCGTCTCGCGTTCCTGCTCGGGCTTCACCGCAAGCACCGCCATCGCCGCGTCCGGGATCCGCCCGACCGTGGCGTGTGCGGACAACGGCCGTACCAGCTCGTCGAGGAGGTAGGTCGCGAGCTTGGCGGGTGCGGGGCCGACGCCCTGCTCGATGAGGCTGGCCGTGGCAACGAGATAGGTGGCGTCCGGGGAGAGCCGGCAGGCGCGCATGGCCGCGCGCAGGTCGGACGGCTCGTCGGGGCTGGCGAGCATGCGCATGAGCTGCGCGGCGAGCCGCCGTTCCGCGCGGCGCCCCTCGTCGAATTGCGCGCGTTCCAGGGTGACGAGGCTGAGCAACTCGTCGGTCACCGCCGACAGCGCGGGCGGTTGCGCTGCCCGGTTGGTCGGCGACTCCCGGCTGTCGCTACGCAGCGGCGGCCCTTCGCACACCAGGCACCAGGCGGCGAGCCGGTGCTCGGGTCGGCCTGCCACCGGCAGCAGGAGGAAGTCGCGACCGTCGACCTCGGCCGCGCTGGGCAGCCGATCGGCGAGAAGGAAGCTGCGGGTCAGCCGTTGGGCGACAGTGGCCGGCAGGGGCCCGGTGCCGGCGATGATCCGGCCGGTGGTCGAGCACACCCAGCATGAGACGGCCAGCTCGCCCGCGACCGACGGGAGCAGGTCGGCCAACCGTGCGCCGCGGGCCATCGCCGAGACGAGCCCGCGCTGCCGGTCAAGCAGTGTGGCCAGCCCGCTCGCGCGCTGCGACATGATCGATTGACTTACCTGTTCGGTGATCGACCGAAATGAGACGTCCACCGGCACCCGGAACAGGACCAGTCCGTGCCGGCGGCAGGCGTCAATGAGGTCGGGCGGTATGCCGCCGAGGGCGGCCTCACCGGCGCCGATCGCGGCGACGCCGAGCTTGGCGAGGTTCGCCGCGAATGCGTCTGAATCCGATGGGTCATGACGCCACATGAGCCCGGTGAGGACCAGTTCATCGCCGGACAGATACCTCGTCGGGTCGAGCAGGTCAGTCGTATATACCCGCTGTACCGGCCGGTCGAGATCTTCATCCGTGCCGGTCAGCAAGGAGAGTCGCAGGTTGGGCAGGTCCAGTACCTCACGCAGTCGCATTTCGCCGCCCTTTTGGAGAAACCTACAAGAAACATACGCCGCAGGTGTGGCCGGTTCGGATCGGACGCCAATATCGGGGCGACGCTCCGGCTGCTCTACTCAAAACCATGGGCCTATCGGCGCTGTGCAGGATCAATGACCTCCCGGTCGGAGCGGCGGAGGAGGAACTGCTGTCCTGCTGCGCCTCGCCGGTCTGGGCGCGTGCGGTGGCCGCGGGCCGGCCGTACCCGGATATTGAGTCGGTGAGCGCCGCGGCGGGTGCGGCGCTGGCGGCGCTGCCGTGGCCGGAGATCGCGCTCGCGTTGGCCGCCCACCCACGGATCGGCGCACGGCCGTCCGGCCAACACCGCGATGCGGCCTGGTCGCGGCGCGAGCAGGCCGGCGTCGACCATGGCGACGACGCCACGCTGGCCGCGCTCGCCGAGGTGAACCGGGCCTACGACGAACGGTTCGGACGCGTCCTACTGATCTTCGCGAGTGGGAAGAGCGGCGCCGAGATGCTGGAGATCGCGCAAGAACGGCTGCGCAACGATGAGGCGACCGAACGGCGCGTGATCCGCGACGAGCTCGCGAAGATCGTCGCGCTGCGGGTGGAACGGCTGTTGGACGTCGAGGGGGCGACCAACAGGGTCGAGGGGACGGTCACCGGATGAGCCTGTCCACGCATGTGCTGGACACGGCGCGGGGCGAGCCAGCGGCCGGGGTGCCGGTGCGGCTGCAGCGGCTCGTTCGCGACAGATGGGCGCCGGTCGCCGACGGGACCACGGATGCCGATGGGCGGCTGCGGGACTGGGTACCGGCGTCGGACTGGGGCTTGGGCCGGTACCGGCTGGTGTTCGAGACGGGTGGGACCTTCTTCCCGGAGGTCGTGGTCGTCTTCGAAGTGCTCGAACCATCCCGTCCGCACCACGTTCCGCTGCTGCTCAGCCCGTACGGCTACACCACCTATCGGGGAACCTGAGATGGGCATCGTCCTTGGCGCCAACCAGTACGGCAAGGCGGAGACCCGTCTCGTCCGGGTGGACCGTGACGGCGAGCGGCACACGTTGCGAGATCTCAATGTGAGCGTGGCGCTGCGCGGCGACCTCGAGGGCACGCACCTGACCGGCGACAACGCGACCGTCCTGCCGACCGACTCCATGAAGAACACCGTGTACGCCTTCGCGAGGCAGTACGGCGTCGGTCAGGTCGAGGAGTTCGGGTTGCGCCTGGCCCGGCACTTCGTCGAGTCCCAGCCGAGCATCGACGCGGCCCGGATCGCCATCGAGGAGTACGGCTGGACCCGGCTCGGGCCGCACTCGTTCGCCCGCGACGGCGGCGAAACGCGGACGGCTGTGCTCACGTACGACGGCCACGCGGCGTCGGCGGTCGGTGGGCTGAAAGGCTTGGTGCTCCTCAACTCCACCGACTCGGAGTTCTGGGGCTACCTCAAGGATGCGTATACAACGTTGCCGGAGACCCGCGATCGGATCCTGGCCACGGAGGTGGCCGCACAGTGGCGATTCGGCGCGCTGCCGGGTGACTGGGCGGATTCGAACGCCGGCGTCCGCGCCGCGCTGATCGAGGCGTTCGTCGACACGTACAGCCTTTCTTTGCAGCAGACGTTGTACCAGATGGGATTGCGGGTGCTGGAGAAGCGACCGGAGATCGTGGAGGTGCGGCTGAATCTGCCGAACAAGCACCACCTGCTGGTCGATCTGGCGCCGTTCGGGCTGGACAACCCGAACGAGGTCTTCGTGGCCGCGGACCGACCGTACGGGCTGATCGAGGGCACGGTGCTCCGGGACGATGCGCCCCCGGCCGGGCTGGCCTGGTGGTGAGCATGGACTTCCTGCAGCCGTCCACCTGGGACGAAGCGCTCGCCGCCAAGGCCGAGCGGCCGGCGGCGGTACCGGTCGCCGGCGGCACCGACGTGATGGTCGAACTGAACTTCGATCGACGCCGGCCCGAGGCCCTGCTCGATCTCACCCGGGTCGCCTCGCTCGGGGAGTGGGGGAGGGATCGGGAGCACGTTCGGATCGGGGCTGGCGTCACCTACCAGCGGATCATCGACGAGTTGGGTGCGCAGCTGCCGGGGCTGGCCATGGCGTCGCGGACGGTCGGATCGCCGCAGATCCGCAACCGGGGCACGGTGGGCGGCAACCTCGGCTCTGCGTCGCCGGCGGGGGACGCGCATCCACCGCTTATCGCCGGGGATGCGCTGGTGGAACTCGCGTCGGTGCGCGGTGTTCGCCGGGTACCGGTGGCGGACTTCTTCGATGGCCCCAAGCGCAGTGTGCTGGCGCCCGACGAGCTGATCGCCGCGATCCTCGTCGAACCGGCGGGCGGCCCGCAGCAGTTCGCGAAGGTCGGGACCCGCAACGCGATGGTGATCGCGGTGTGTTCCTTCGCGCTGGTGCTCGACGCATCGCGGCGGCGGATCGGCACGGGCATCGGCTCGGCGGGGCCGACCCCGCTGCGGGCCATCGCGGCCGAGGAAATGCTGGCCGGCGAGTTGCCGTGGCAGAACCGTGGCGCGGTGCCCGACCCGCTGGCCCGGCGGTTCGGGGAACTGGTCGCCGCGGCCGCGTCGCCGATCGATGACGTACGGGGGACCGCGGACTACCGCCGCCACGCCCTCGCGGTCTTGGCCGGGCGCACCCTGACCTGGGCGTGGAAGGAGTACCAATGCGCGTGACCTGCACAGTGAACGGGCAGCGCCGCGCGGCCGACGGTGTATGGCCCGGCGAGAGCCTGCTCTACCTGCTGCGCGAACGGCTCGGGCTGCCCGGCTCCAAGAACGCGTGCGAGCAGGGCGAGTGCGGATCGTGCACGGTGTACCTGGACGGCGTCGCGGTTTGTGCCTGTCTGGTCGCCGCCGGGCAGGCCGAGGGTCGCCACATCGGTACCGTCGAGGGCCTCACTGGTGGCGACGGTCTGCATCCGATACAAGAGGCGTTCCTCGAAGCCGGCGCCGTCCAATGTGGGTTCTGTACGCCCGGGCTCATCGTCGCCGTGCACGACCTGCTGGCCCGCGATCCGGCCCCGAGCGAGGCGGACATCCGGGAAGCCCTGGCCGGGAACCTGTGCCGGTGCACCGGATACGAGCAGATCCTCGACGCGGTGCGGCTCGCCATATCCCGGGTGGCATCAGCCCGGGTCGGGCCATGATCATCATCGAGGGCGGTGCGGTGGCCACCGTGGACGCGTCGGGCACGGAACACCGCCCCGGCCACGTGGTCATCGACGGCGACCGGATTGTGGCGGTAGGCCCGGGTGCGGCCGACCGCTACCCGGAACCGGTCAGTCACGTCGACGCCACCGGCTGCCTGGTCACGCCCGGCCTGGTCAACACCCACCACCATCTGTACCAGTGGGCGACTCGGGGGCTCGCCCAGGACCAGAACCTCTTTGGCTGGCTGACCGAGCTGTACCCGATCTGGGCCGGCATCGACGAGGAAGTGGCCGGCGCGGCCGCCGCCGCCGGGCTCGGCTGGCTGGCCTTGTCCGGCTGCACCACCAGCACCGATCATCACTATGTCTTCCCGCGCGGCCGGGGCGACCTGTTCGCCGCCACCATCGAGGCGGCCACGGCGGTGGGCATGCGGTTCCACCCCGCCCGGGGGTCGATGGACCTCGGCGTCTCCGCAGGCGGCCTACCCCCCGATGACCTCGTCGAGAAGACCGACGAGGCGCTCGCCGCCACCCAGGAGGCGATAGACCGCTTCCATGACCCGTCGCCCGGCGCGATGCTGCGGGTCGCGGTCGCCCCGTGTTCGCCGTTCTCGGTCACGCCCGACCTAATGCGCGAGTCCGCCGCCCTCGCACGCAGCGCCGGAGTGCGGCTGCACACCCACCTCGCCGAGACGGCGGAGGAATCGTCGTACTGCCGGCGCGAGTACGGCTGCACCCCGGTGGAGTACGCCGAGCAACTCGGATTCCTCGGTGACGACGTCTGGCTCGCGCACGGCGTCCATTGCTCGGCCGCGGAGATTGCTCGCCTTGGCGCGACCGGCACCGGCGTGGCGCACTGCCCGAGTTCCAACGCCCGGCTGGGCGCCGGCATCGCGCCGGTACGGGACCTGCTCGACGCACACGTACCGGTGGGTCTGGGCGTCGACGGAGCCGCGTCGCAGGAGGCCGGACAACTCGCCGCCGAACTGCGCCAGGCGCTGTACGCGGCGCGGCTGCGTGGCGGGCCGGCGGCGCTGACCGCGCGTCAGGCGCTCGCGTTGGGCACCATCGGCGGTGCGCGTTGCCTCGGCCGGGCGGACGAACTCGGCTCGCTGGAACCGGGCAAGCTCGCCGACGTCGCCCTGTGGCGGCTGGACGGACTGGGTCACGAGGGCATCGACGACCCGGTGGCGGCGCTGGTGCTCGGTCCGCCGGCCATGGTGGAGTTGCTGCTGGTCGGCGGCGTACCGATCGTCGAGCGAGGCGCCCTGGTCCGGCGTGCCGGAGGCGGACCTGGCCGGCCGCATCCGGGTCGCGGCGCGGCGGCTGGCCGGGGCGGTGGCGGCATGACCGGCCCGGCCCTCGACGCAGCCGTGCGCAACACCGCGGCGCTGGACACCGCCGCGGCTGAGACTGCGGCGCTGGACACCGCCGCGCCCGACACAGCTGCGCCCGACACCGCCGCGCCCGACGCCGCGGTGCTCGATACGTCGGTGCCGGGCGGCGTTGGCGACGACGCCCGGCGCCCGGACGGCACGCTCAAGGTTCTCGGCGAGTTCGCCTACGCCTCCGACCTGTGGGCACGGAACATGCTGTGGGGCACGACCTTGCGCAGCCCACATCCGCGAGCCCGGATCCGCGGCATCGATCTGACGGAGGCCCTGACGGTGCCTGGGGTGTACGCCGTGCTCACCCACGAGGACGTGCCGGGCGCCAAGCTCTACGGCCTCGAAATCGCCGACCAGCCGGTGTTGGCCATCGACCAGGTGCGCTACCAGGGCGAGCCGGTCGCGATCGTGGCCGCCGACCATCCGGAGACCGCACGCCGTGCCGCCGCCCGCATCACGGTCGACTACGAGGTGCTGACGCCTGTTGCCGATGCCGAAGCGGCGCTGCGCCCGGGCGCGGATGCCGTCCATCCGACCGGCAACCTGTTGCGCCACGTACCAGTCCGGCGAGGCGATCCAGCCGCGGCCGCCGAGGTCGTTGTGTCCGGCGAGTTCCACGTCGGCACGCAGGATCAGGCGTTCCTCGGACCCGAGTCCGGACTCGCCGTACCGGCCGACGACGGCGGCATCGATCTGTACATCGCCACCCAGTGGCTGCACGTCGACCAGAAGCAGGTCGCGGCCTGCCTCGGCCTGCCCGCCGAGAAGGTGCGCCTGACCCTGGCCGGGGTGGGCGGCGCGTTCGGAGCCCGCGAAGACCTCTCGATGCAGGTACACGCATCGATGCTGGCGCTGCGCACCGGGCGGCCGGTGAAGATGATGTACGGCCGGGAGGAGTCGTTCTTCGGTCACGTGCACCGGCACCCGGCGACGATGCGTTACGAGTTGGGCGCCCGAGCGGATGGCGAGTTGGTGTATCTACGGGCCGGTATCGTGCTCGATGGAGGCGCGTACGCCTCAAGTTCCACGGCGGTCTGCGCCAACGCCGCGACACTGGGCATCGGACCGTACCGCGTACCCAACGTGGTCATGGACGCCTCCGTCGCCTACACCAACAACCCGCCGTGCGGCGCGATGCGGGGTTTCGGCGCCGTGCAAGCTTGCTTCGGCTACGAGTCGATGATGGATCGGCTCGCCGCGGCGCTCGGCCTCGATCCGGTAGAGGTGCGCGTCCGTAACGCACTGGCGACCGGCGACACGATGCCGACCGGTCAGATAGTCGACGGGCCGGCCCCGGTCGCGCAACTGCTCCGCCTGGTCGCGTCCGCGCCGGCCCCGAAACTGGCCACGGGCGACCTGCGCCAACTGCCCGGCGGCGTGTCAAACACGACGCACGGCGAGGGCGTGGTGCGCGGCGTGGGGTACGCCGTGAGCATCAAGAACGTCGGCTTCTCGGAGGGCTTCGACGACTACGCCACCGCACGGGTACGGCTGCATCTCGTCGGCGGATCCCCGGCGGTCGTGGTGCACACGTCGGCCGTAGAAGTCGGACAGGGCCTGGTCACCGTACAGGCGCAGATCGCGCGGACCGAGCTCGGCGTCGAACAGGTCATTGTCGCGGTCGCGGACACCAGCGTCGGTAGCGCGGGCTCGACCTCGGCGTCGCGGCAGACGTATATGACCGGCGGCGCGGTGCGGGCGGCGTGTATTGCGGTACGCGAGCGGGTACTGTCCCGCGTCGGCGGCACCCGGCTGGTCGCGGGCAGGATCATCGGCGATTCCGGTGAACCCCTCGCCGATCTCGCCGACGTGCTGCGCGACGGCGCGGTAGAGGAGACCGTGCAGTGGCGCCATCGCCCCACCGAACCGCTCGACCCGATCACCGGGCAGGGCAACGCGCACGTGCAGTACGCCTTCGCCGCGCACCGGGCCACGGTGGACGTCGACACCGAACTTGGGTTGGTGCGGGTGGTCGAAATCGCCACCGCGCAGGACGTGGGCAAGGCGATCAACCCACAGGCCGTACTCGGACAGATTCACGGCGGTACCGCCCAGGGGCTGGGTCTGGCATTGATGGAGGAGATCCAGCTGGTCGACGGCGTGTTGCGCAACCCGTCCTTCACCGACTACCTGATCCCGACCATCCTCGACATGCCGCCGATGCACGTCGACGTGTTGGAACTGGGCGACCCGCATGCACCGTACGGTTTGCGTGGTGTCGGGGAGCCGCCGACGATCTCGTCCACCCCGGCCATCGTCGCGGCCATCCGCGCCGCGACCGGGCGGCCGCTGACCCGGGTGCCGGTGCGACCCGAGCACATCGTGGGCTGCTGATGCTGTCCGAGGACGTCTACCGGTCGCTGGACCGGCGACTCGACGAGATCGACGGGCAACTGCGGCGCCACTATCCCGGTGACGTGTCCGGCCGGCAGCCGGTGCACACGGTTTACGTGCCCGCCGACCGGTTCCACGCGGACCTGGTCGCGGACTGGCGCGATCAGGCCCTCGACGCGTTGCGCGCCCACCAACCGTTGCCATTTGCGGATTCGCTGCGCGAGCGGGTGGTGGCCAAGCTGCGCCGGGAGCCGATCGAAGACCTGCGCGTCGACTTCGAGGACGGGTACGGCGCACGCGATGACGCGCGCGAGGATGCTGACGCCCGGGCCGCGGCCGCTGCGATGCGGACCGGACGGATGCCACCGTTCGTCGGCATCCGGTGCAAAAGTCTGGAGAGGGCGACCCGCCGCCGTGCCGTACGCACCCTGGACGTGTTTCTTGACGCGCTCGGGCCGCCGCCGGACGGATTCGTCGTGACTCTGCCAAAGGTGAGCGCCGTCGAGCAGGTGGACGCGATGACCGTCCTGTGTGGAGCATTGGAGGAAGCACACGGCTACCCGGTCGGGCGGCTGCGGTTCGAGGTCCAGGTCGAAACACCGCCGGCGGTACTCGCCTCCGACGGTACCGCCACCGTCGCCCGACTGATCCAAGCCGCGGACGGCCGGCTGACCGGGTTGCACTACGGCACGTACGACTACAGTGCCGCGTGCGGGATCGCCGCCGGATACCAGAGCCTGGAACACCCGGCCGCGGACTACGCCAAGGCGGTGATGCAGGTGGCCGCCGCCGGCACCGGCGTGCGCCTCTCGGACGGCTCCACCAACGTGCTGCCGGTCGGCGACACCATGGCCGTGCACGCGGCGTGGGCGTTGCACACACGACTGGTCCGACGGTCGCTGGAGCGTGGCTTCTATCAGGGCTGGGATCTGCACCCGGCGCAACTGCCCACGAGGTACGCGGCGACGTACGCCTTCTACCGGGACGGGTGCGATGCCGCGACCGCGCGGCTGGCCGCCTACCTCGGGCACGGCGGATCTGGCGGCTCCGGCGTTCCCGATAGCGGCGGGGTGCTGGATGAGCCCGCCACCGCCCGCGCGTTGGCCGGCTTCCTGTTGCGCGGCCGCGACTGCGGCGCGCTGGATGAAGACGATATCGGGTTGCCATTGGCGGCGTGGGAGTCAGTGCGTAGCGACGGCCGCGAGGCGCGATGAGAGCGCCGATGCGTAGCGACGGCCGCGAGGCGCGATGAGTGCAGCGAATGGCGCCGGCTACGACCTGGTGCTGCGTTCCCGCCGGGTGGTCACTCCGAGCGGAACGCGGCCGGCCGCTGTCTGCATCGAACATGGGCGCATCACGGCTGTCGAGGACTACGCCACGCCCGGGCAGGATCTGGGCGATCTCGCCCTGCTGCCCGGCTTGATCGACCCGCACGTGCATGTGAACGAGCCCGGTCGTACGGACTGGGAGGGCTTCGCAACGGCGACCCGGGCCGCCGCGGCCGGCGGCGTTACGACAATTATCGATATGCCGCTGAACTGCCTGCCGCCCACGGTCTCCGTCGCCGCTTTAGGCGCCAAGCGACGCGCGGCCCGCGGACAGTGCCATGTGGACGTCGGGTTCTGGGGCGGCGCCGTACCCGGCAATCTCGACAGACTCATTGACCTGCACGACGCCGGCGTCTTCGGCCTCAAATGCTTCCTGGTCGACTCCGGCGTGCCGGAGTTTCCGCCGCTGTCTTCGAATGAGCTCGCGGGCTGCGCTGTCGGCGGTCGACGCGCTGTTCCTCGTGCACGCCGAGGACGCGCACGAAATCCAGCGACGCCCGACCCTCGCGCCGCTACGCGGACTTCCTTGCATCCCGACCTCGGGCCGCCGAGAACCGCGCCGTCGCCACCGTTGTCGACGCGGCGCGCCGCACTAATGCGCGGGTGCACGTACTGCACCTGTCGTCGGGTGACGCCGTTGACATGATCGGGCAGGCCAAGCGCGACGGCGTACGGATAACCGCGGAAACCTGTCCGCACTACCTGACGCTGGCCGCCGAAGACGTACGGGATGGGGCGACGCATTTCAAGTGCTGCCCGCCGATCCGCGAGGGGTCCAACCGGGACACGCTCTGGCGGGGTCTCGCGATCGGTGTGATCGACGAGATTGTCTCCGACCACTCGCCCTGCACTCCGGAGCTCAAGGCGCCCGACTCCGGTGACTTCGCCAGCGCCTGGGGTGGGATCGCTTCGCTGCAACTCGGTCTGCCGGTGGTTTGGACCCGGGCCCGCTCCGGATTCCGGCTCGATGATGTGGCGCGCTGGATGGCGCAGCGTCCGGCCGAGATCGTCGGCCTGCCGCGCAAGGGCCGTATCGCCGTGGGATACGACGCCGACCTGGTGGCCTTCGCTCCCGAGGAGACCTTCACAGTCGACCCGGTCCGCCTGCATCACCGCCACCCCGTTACCCCGTACGCCGGGCGGCGTCTGCACGGCGTGGTGCACACAACGTGGCTGCGCGGCGTCCCCGTGGACGGAGAACCGCGCGGCACCCTGCTATCTCGGAGCGACCCGTGATGACCGACTTCGCGACCCTGCCGGACCTCGCCTCGCGCCGCCTCGGCGGCGGCGTGGTCTGGGCCAACGACGAGTTGTTCGCCGCAGCCGACAACCTGGTGGATCCCGCTCCGCCGAGCTTCCAGCCGAAGTCCTTCGGGCCGAAGGGCCAGATATACGACGGGTGGGAGACCCGCCGGCGCCGGGAGCCCGGACACGACCACGCCATCGTGCGGCTGGGCGCGCCCGGCGTCGTACGCGGAGTCGTCATCGACACCGCGTACTTCACCGGCAACTACCCGCCATACGCATCGGTCGAGGGCTGCGGCGTTGAGGGCTACCCGAATCCGGCCGAGCTCGCCGAAGCACAATGGATTCCCCTGCTGCCGAAGGTCGCGCTCGCCGGTGACACCCGCAACTCGTTCGCCGTGGACGAGCCGCAGCGCGTCACACACGTACGGCTTTCGATCTACCCCGACGGAGGTGTCGCCCGGCTGCGCGTACACGGTGAGGTGGTGGCCGACCCGCGAATGCTCGCGCTGATTCCGGTCGACCTCGCGGCGCTGGAACATGGTGGCCACGTCGTCGGATGCAGCAACATGTTCTACGGCTCGCCGAACAACCTGTTGATGCCCGGTCTCGCGCGGACGATGGGGGAGGGCTGGGAGACCGCGCGCCGTCGGGACGCCGGCAACGACTGGGTCGTGATTCGCCTCGCCGCGCCGGGCCGGGTACGGCTGGCCGAACTGGATACCAGCCACTTCAAGGGAAACGCGCCGGGACGAGCCGCGCTGCGAGGCATCGACGTGCGGGCCGGCGACATGGATGACGCGAATGCCTGGTTCGATCTGCTGCCGGACACACGTTTGCAACCCGACACGCCGCACCGGTTCGCCACACTCGCCGCGCCGGATGCGACCCATGTCCGGCTGGACGTGTATCCGGACGGCGGCATGGCCCGACTGCGCCTGTACGGCGTGCCGTCAGAGGCCGACCTGGCCGCGCTGGCCACGCGGTGGTTCAACCTGCTGACACCATCGCAGGCGTCGGCGGTACTGACCGGGCTCGAGCCGGAGGAAGCGCGGCGCCTCGTCGACTCCCGCCCGGTAACCGCCGCCGATCTTCCGCCGCGACTCTGGCGATAGCGGACGGTGTGTGTATGCAGTCCGGGCCGCCGAGTTCATCTCTCGTTCACGTCGACAGCCGGTCGAACGAGCGGCATGATGCGCGCCATAGCTAGGCGGCGTGGTGGATGCCGTCCTCGTCCAGGTCGGCGGCGATACGGGATCCGGTGGTATGGACGCTGACGGATAGTCCAGCATCGTCGGCGGCGGTATGACCCGCACGGAGGACACCGATGGCGACGTCATCAAGCGCGGTCACCGCGTCAAGATCAATGATGAGTCGGTCGGGTTTGCGGTGAATGATGACGTCGACGAGTGCCGCACGGAGTTGGCTGGTGGTCCGCTGGTCGATGTCACCGCTGAGGCGGATGGTGACCACTATCGGATGGATCTGCGTGACAGCGACCTGCACATCGCCCATGTGACCTCCCAGGCAGCGGAGCGAAGCCGCACGAACGTAACGCAGATTTCACCGCCGGGCTATCCGCCGTGCGCATCACCACCCCCGGGTAGGCCGGCCGCGGATGACCAACGCTGCGTGCTAGTCCGTACCGCCTGCTGGCGAGCCCATCCGCCGCCAAGATCGGGTGGGCGTCAGGCCCCCGCTCGGCGGCTCATTGCCGGCCCCCGGCCTGCCCCGCCAAGCGCCGAGCGATGACACCACGATGGATCGACTACTGACCGTACGATCGGCGAAGTCGCTCGTTGATGAGGAAGTTCATGCGACGTCTCAGGTGACCAGTCTTGCTCGCGTCGGGTGGGACATCGGGTGACTCCAACGTCCACCGCAGAGCCGTCTGGACGCCAACGGCACGCAATTCGAAGCGCACCAGATCACGTGGGCGGCTTGGCCATAGTGAAGACCAGACGATCTGCGTTGGCTCGTCGGCGTGCAGGATCGTCGGCGGCTGCTCGTCGTCGAGCAGATCGAGCCAGGGTCGCGAGGCAGGCTCGTACGGATCGAACAGCGACCGCCAAACGACCGACGGCGGGGGCGGTAGCTGCCGTTCACGAGTGCCGATAACGAAGCATCGGTTGCACAGCGTACGACCTCCGGCCGAATCAAACGACCCAACCTTATCGTCGCACGTCGTATGATCGGGGTCCTCGACCGCGCGATGGGTGGCGAAATGGACGCGGCACGAATCCCCATCCGTATGACGGTCGACGGTGAGCTCTTCGAGGTGTTGGCCGCGTGTTCCTCATCGCTTCACCGAGTCGCAGTCATCAGCACCATTCCGGTGTATCCGTAGTCCGGACCGGTGGGATCGAAACCGACATGTGTCGTTGATAGGTCCACCACGAGTGGGGCGAACACCTCGCGCACCAACCGTGCGTCGACCGGGATCCCGGGCCATTCCGGGCCGTCGCCGATCCGGTAGCAGCCCATGTTCTCCATGAACGCGGCGATCAGATGCCCACCTCGCTTGACGCTACGTGCAAGCGATTGGCAGATATCCCGAAACTCGTTGAAATCCTCGGTGCAGCTCTCCGCCACGAAGTGCATCGACCCCAGGTCGTACGTGTCGGGCGGCAGGTCTGCCGCGGATCCGGGGCGGACGGTGACCCGCGACAGTGCTTCCACGAGGGTCGCCGGAAGGGCTGGCTGGAGCCTGCGGCACCGTTCGTAGAACGGCAACCAGCTCGGGTCGGGTTCACGTAGCTGCCGTTCGAGATACGCGAGATTCGCCGCGCTGGGCTCGATCACCTCGATGTGCCGGCTGGCGGCGGCGGCCACCATCAACGGATACAGGTTGGGCCCCGCGCCGAGCTCAACCGAGTTCGCGACGCTGTTTGGCGCCAGCGTCCGGTAGAAGGCCGAGTGGTGCTCGATCACCGCGGCGTCGGACGGATGCAGCTCGCGGTAGACCTCGGCCAGGTAATCGGCAACGGGCCATGCGTTCCAGTCGACGTCCGCGTTGCGCAACGGTTGCGGCGTGGCGGGTGCGTCGCTATTCATGATCGGCCGCCGGCCGGAGCAGACCCTTCGCGGCGAGCATTTCGATCGTCCTTAACAGGTCATCGACCTGCTCCGGCGTGTGTGTGGCGGTCAGTTGGATCCGGAAACCTACCTGGTCGTGCGGGACGAGCGGGTACGCGGCCAAGGTCACGTAGACCCCGTCACGCCACAGCAGGTCGGCAACGAGCTCCATCTTGTCGCTCGATGCGAGCGGCAATTCGATGATGGGCGTACCGGTGGTGTTTGGCGTCGCCACGCCGAGGGTGCGAACCTGATCGAGCACGCGGGCCGTGTGAGAGTAGAGCGTGTGCCGCAGCGCATCACCCCGATCGGCATTTACCTCGAACCCGGCAAGGACTCCCACAAGCGATGCCGTCGGCGACGGGCCGGAGTAGAGGTAGGGCGGCGCCGCCACCTTCAGGTGCTCCTTGAGCCAGGTAGGCAAGGCGATGAACGCGAGTAACGCAGAGTACGCCTTGGAAAACCCGCCGACGAGGATCAGGTTGTCGTAGGCCTCGCCGGCGTACGCCACGATGCTGTTGCCGCGGATACCGTACGGTGTCGTCTCCGCGGCGCTCCGCTCGCCGATGACGCCGAATCCGTGGGCGTCGTCGACGTACAAGAGCGCGTCGTGTTCCCGGCAGATGCCGGCCAACGTCGCAAGATCCGGCGCGTCTCCGGTCATGCTGTTGACGCCGTCCATGCATACCAGCCGTCCGACGCCGGCCGGCGAGGCGCGCAGCAGATCGTCGAGGTGCTGTGGGTCGGCGGAGTCGAACGGCGCGATGGACGCGCCGAGTCCGCGGGCATATACACATCCGTCAAAGATCGTCTTGTGGGCCATGTGATCGAAGAGAACCGTCCCCTGGCCCGCAAGGACGGGGATCACTGACATGTGGATGTGCGTGATGGTCGGCAGGACAAGGGTGTCCGGCGCATGCAGTAGTTCGGTCAGCTGTTCTTCGATCTGCGGGTAAATCCGGGGGTTGCCGAGCAGGCGTGACCAACTCGGATGTGTGCCCCAACGACGGATCCCGTCGTCGACCGCGGCCATGATCTCCGGCTCGAGGTCGAATCCGAGGTAATTGCACGATGCGTAGTCCGTGAGCCAGTGCGATCCGATCCTGATGCGCCGGCCGTCGATCTCGTCGATGACCGCGTCATACATAGGACTATCGGGTACGAGTCGGGCGAGTTCCGCCAGACGTCCGGCGCGCCGGACGTGAGCAGCCGCGCTGGAAGGTGCATGCGTGGTCATGTGGCTCCCTCTCTGGGTGCCGCGACAACGTTCGCCGCAGTCCGGTTCGGGCGCTTGCCGGCCTCGCTCAGGCCGCCTGCTGGTTCGGGTTTGGCCACTCTACGCTGGCCTTTTGCGTCAGTGGCGGCGAAAACAGATACCCCTGCCCCATGGGACAGCCCAGCTCAATCAGTAGATCACGCTCGACGTTCGTCTCAATGCCTTCGGCAATCACGTCGAGCTTCAATGTCGCGGCGAGCGAGACGATCCCCCCGACCAACTCACGATCTTGCTCGGATGACCCGATGGTGTTGACGAAGGACCGATCAATTTTGATGACGTCGATCGGCACGCGGCGCAGGTAGCTGAGCGATGAGTACCCGGTGCCGAAGTCGTCGATCGCGATCTTGGCACCCATCGCACGCAACGTACTCAGATCGTCCCAGACTTGCTCTTCGTCCGGCAGCAGCAGACTCTCGGTGATCTCGACCATGAGCCGTGAGGGTGGTAGCCCGGCGTCCGCGAGATGGCTTCGTACGTTGTCCACGAACCCCGGGGTTCGAAACTGACGTACCGAGACGTTGACGCTGACGTGGGACTCGGGATCCCGCCATTCGGCGGCGGCCGCGATCGCGGTCCGCATAACCCAGTCGCCCAGCGGGACGATAAGTCCGCTCTCCTCTGCGATATCAATGAAATCTGCGGGCTGAACGAGTCCTGACTGCGGATGCACCCATCGGACCAGTGCTTCGAATCCGACGGTACGTCCAGTGGCGAGCTGGACGATCGGCTGGTAGCGAACCTCGAAGGCGTTTTCTTTGATCGCTTGATCGAGTTCCGTGCGGACCTGCATGCGTTTGAGGATGGCGGTGTGCAAATCGGACTGGTAGCGCCGCCACTGTCCTTTTCCGCTCCCTTTGGCCACATAGAGCGCGAGGTCGGCCTGGCGTAGCAGGTCCTGCTCGTCAACGGCGTCGGCCGTCGTCGCGAGACCGATGCTGGAGACGCCGCTAACTAACACCTCGCCCACGAAGAACGGTTCGCTCAGCGCGGCAATGATCTGTGCGGCCACCGCTTCGACCTCCGCCGGCTCGGAGATGTCCTCGACGAGAGCTGCGAATTCGTCGCCGCCGAGTCGGGCCGCGCTGTCGGGCAGGTCCAGTACCGACTTCAGCCGCTCGGCGACGGCGACCAGGAGTTGGTCGCCGGCGTGGTGGCCCATGGTGTCATTGACAATCTTGAAGTCGTCAATGTCGACGAAGAGCACGCCGACGATGCCGCCGCGCTGCGCGGCCCGCGCGACCGCGACCTTCACCCGTTCCTGGAACAGCAGCCGGTTGCCGACGCCGGTCAGCGAATCATGGAAGGCGTGGTGCGTGAGTTCGCGTTCCAAGCGGCGCCGGTCGGTGATATCTCGAAGCGTCACCACCACGCCCTGTACGGTGACGTCATCGGTGAGGTCGCGTGAGGACGCCTCAACTCGGACGACCTGGCCATCTGGCCGCTTCACGACCCGCTCGACCGAAGCCTCGTCCGGCGTCGCAGCGGTCAGCGCACGCCGCCGCATCAGTCCGATCAGGCCTTCACCGCGGTCTTGGTCGTCGATGTTGAGCAATGTGTCGAGCGACATACCGACCACGGTTTGGTCACCGAACACCGACGTGGCCGACGGGCTGGCATATCTGACGACGTTGTGCTCCTCGACGATCAGAATGACATCCGCGGTGTTCTGCACGAGCGTACGGAAGTAGTCCTCACTCTTACGCCGATTGACCTCCTCCGTCAGCGCGATCCGCTCCAGCGCTAGGGTTGCCTGCGCGGTCAGGACTTCGAGTGGTGCCTTCATCGTCGAAAGGGTGGCTTCGTCCGCACCGAGCACCACGAAGGTGGGGCTAGTGTGCTGATGCGTCGGGTCGGGGGTTGGCAATAGACACGTGAGAGCCAGCTCGAAGCGGTGGAACGCAGTCGGTAGACGCGGTCCCAGCGACTTCACGTAGCGCAATTCAGCGTCCGATAGGGACCCATTGGCCGGGTGCGGCCCGGCGGACGCCTCGATGCCCTCCACAACATCAACCGCGAAGGCGGTTCCCTCGGGTACCATCCGTGGAACCGCGGCCTCCACCGTGGATCGCACGCCGGTCACCTCGGTGGCGGACACCATCGCATCACTCGCCCGCCGCAGCGCACGCTCGCGCCCGATCGCTTGCCGGTTGCTGCCGAGAACGCCGGACAGCCGGAACATCACGAGTACAAACACCAGCGACGAAAGCACGGCAATGAATACGACGTCGTGAACGTTGCCTCGGGCGGCTTCGACGATCAGAGTCGCCGGGGCGACGAGCGCTGAAATCGTGAGCAGCAGCAACCGCACGGGGCCCATCTGCACCGGGCGTGCCGTTCGTGGAGATGTCAGGGTGACCATCGAGGGATGCATGGCCGCCGCGCCGACCGCCGCATAGAGCACGATCCATCCAATATCGACGGGTCCCCCGATACGCCAGCTGGCGTTCAGCTGACCCACGTCGTATGCAATGTCGGCCTCGAGAAGGCCGGCGATGCCGATCGCGAGCAGCAAGACGGCCGGAGTGCGGCGGTATGTGACAACCAACCGCGCCACTAGCGCCAGGAGAAGGATATCGGTGAGCGGGTAGATGATCGAAATGATCGTCGCGACCACGGTCGGCTGAGGGTCGTGTATGCGTGGACTGATGACGAAGATCCAGTAGATCACGCCAATGCCCGACGTCAGGACCAGGCTGTCAAGCAGTGCGCTGCGATCGCGGCTGGCGGTGCCCGCACGCACCAAACCGAACATCCCGGCGATCTGCGTGACGCAGGTGACGACGTAGAACACGTCAGCGACCGACGGAAATGGATTGACTTCGTGGCCAACCGACGTGAGCAGGTTGTAGGTGGTGTCGCCGGCGGCAAACGAAACCAGGGAAATCGCCAGCAGCACCCAGGGAGTCGCGAGCCGAGGACGATTGAGGCGCACACCAACCACGACGGCGGACGCGCCGGTGAGCGCGATCAGGCTCCACACTGGAATGTGCCACGACGGCCGCGCGTAGAACGCGGCGGTCAGTAGCACCATCCAGATCCAGTAAAGGATCATCCAGTGCTTGGCACGCACAACGGCCCCCTGCTACGTCATCGCGCCACTCCAAGGCCGCCCGCGACCGGTACGTCCGGTCAAATCGATCGTCAAGTGCATCGACAGATTGGATCTTGGCGAGCGCGGGTGACATTGCATAAAATGCTGATACGGCCGGACAAAGCGGTGGAAACCACTTTACCCTCAGTCACAACGCGTCTTCGTCGCTCGTTCGGGAATCCGGTTCGGGAACTTACTTGGCACCGACCTGGGTCACAGCCAGTGACCACAGATGGAACTGCAGTCGTTCGAACCACGCCACTACCCAAGATCGCGGTACGGTCTGCTATGGATCTCCAAATCGCCAGCCTGGCCGGGCGGCCCGACCTGGCCGCAGTTTTCGACGAGTTCCCGGACACGTGGCCGGAGTTCATGTATCACGACATTGTGTCGGAGGTGCTCTTCGATCAACTCCTGCGAGCACACCCCGAATCAAACATTATCGCGATCGATCCGGCGCAACCATCGCAGCCGCTTGCGCGTGCCTGCGCTGTCCCGTACTCGTGGCCGGGAGACCTCGACGACGGTCTTCCGCCCGGCGGATATGATCACGTAATCCTCCGCGGCGCCGCCGACCAAGCCGTGAACGGCGTGCGGGGCAAGCTTGCGGCGGCCCTTGAGATCACGGTCCGGCCCGACCGACAAGGACACGGGCTCTCCGGTGTCATGTTGGAAGCCCTGCGACGGACGCTCGCCAGTCTCGGCTACACCAGCCTGGTGGCCCCCGTACGGCCCAACCGCAAGCACGAATACCCGACTGAGCCGATGGCCGAATATCTGCGTCGCGTGCGACCGGACGGTCTGCCTACTGATCCGTGGCTGCGCACACATGTGCGAGCTGGGGCGACGATTGCCGGAATCGCGCACACCTCGATGACCGTGACTGCGCCGCTCGACGATTGGCGACGGTGGACCGGACTGCAGTTCGACTCGGACGGGCCGGTGATCGTTCCGCTTGCCCTGGCACCAGTCCGCTGCGACCTCGCCGAGCAGATAGCGACCTACATCGAGCCCAACGTGTGGGTACACCACCGGCTGACTTGAGCGCTCGGGCCACTCGTGTCGCGTCCGATGTCGCGGATACGGTCGGCAAGAACCCGTACCATAGCCGGATATCGCATTTCAGCTACGGATATCTGCCTCGGCGTTGAGCAGCCGAACGCGACGTTCGGAGGACCTGCCGGGCCGGGCAGCCGCACAGGTCCGATGGTGCAATGCCTCGCGACCGGGAACGCCGATCGGAAAATGTCATGACTGGGAAAGTCGTCACGATCCTCACCGGCCGACGGATCAAGTACCTCGTCCTCCTGTTCTGGGTGCTGCTCGTCGCGGCGGCAGGCCCGCTCGCCGGCAAGCTCGCCGGCGCAGAGAAGAACGACGCGAAGTCGTGGCTACCCGGCAGCGCCGAATCGACGAAGGCGCTCGATGCGCAGGCCGCCTTCACCTCGCCGAACACGATCCAAGCGGTCGTGGTCTACGAGCGGTCCTCCGGCTTAACCCAGGCCGACCGCGCGAAGATCGCCGCCGACGCGCAACAATTCCGCACGTACCCGGAGATCGACGGCACGGTCGCCGGTCCGATTCCGTCCAAGGACGGCCAAGCGGCGCAGATCATCGTGCCGCTGAACCTCGGACCCAATGGTTGGGACAAGGCGGCCGACATCGTCGACAAGATGACCGCCACGTCGAGATCGGGCAGCAACGGGATGACGGCCCACGTGACCGGTCCGGCCGGAAACGCCGCTGATTCCAGCAAAGCCTTCGAGGGGATCGACAGTTCGCTGCTGTTCGGCGCGGCCGCCGTGGTGATAATCATCCTGCTGCTCACGTACCGGAGCCCGACATTGTGGCTGCTGCCGGTCATCTCTGCCGGCGTTGCCCTGACCATCGCGCAGGCGCTCATCTATCTCCTCGCGAAGTATGCCGGGCTGACGGTCAACGCGCAGAGCGCCGGCATCCTCACCGTCCTGGTCTTCGGCGCGGGGACGGATTATGCCCTGCTGCTGGTGGCCCGCTACCGGGAAGAACTGCGCCGCCACGCGGACCGTCACGAGGCGATGGCCGTGGCGCTCCACCGCGCGGGTCCGGCGGTCATCGCGAGCGCTGGTACGGTCATCGCCGGCATGCTGTGCCTGATGGTCGCCGAGACCAACTCGACCGCGGGCCTCGGCCCAGTCTTGGCGATCGGTGTCGTGGTCGCACTGGCCGTGATGATGACGCTGCTGCCGGCGCTCTTGGTGACGGTCGGCCGGTGGATCTTCTGGCCGACCCGGCCAACTGTTGGCTCTGCCGAACCGACGACCCGCGGCTTCTGGGCCCGGGTCGGCACGCGCATCGCACGGCGGCCGCGCACCACCTGGGTCAGCACCGCGATCGTGCTGGCCATTATGGCGGTCGGCATCGTCCAACTCGACGCGAACGGTCTGACCAACAAGGAGTCGTTCCGCGGCAACCCCGATGCCGTCGTCGGCGAAGAGATTCTGTCGCGCCACTTCGCCGCCGGATCCGGTACGCCGGTCGTCGTGGTCAGCCGGGCCGACCAGGCGACTCAGGTCCGAGCAGCGTTCGCCGGGACGGACGGCATCGCCGCCGGCAGCGTGACGCCACCGCGTACCGAGGGTGGTACCGCGCTCATGGAAGGAACCCTGACCAGTCCACCGGACAGTAGCGCCGCCTACGACACGATCAACCGGACACGCGACAACGTGCACGCGGTGCCGAATGCCGACGCTCTGGTCGGCGGCACAACGGCGACGAACCTCGACGTCCAGGATGCCGCGCGGTACGACCGCAATCTGATCATCCCGATCGTGCTCGCCGTCGTACTGATCATCTTGGGGCTCCTCCTGCGCGCCATCGTCGCGCCGCTTGTCCTGGTCGGTACCGTCGTGCTGTCCTTCGCGGCCGCACTCGGGATCAGTGCGCTCGTATTCCGGCATGTCTTCGGCTTCGCGGGCGCCGACAGCTCGTTGCCGCTGTTTGTGTTCGTATTCCTGGTCGCACTCGGCATCGACTACAACATCTTCTTGATGACCAGGGTTCGCGAGGAAGCCTTGCGGTACGGAACGAGACGCGGAGCCCTCATCGGGCTCGCCGCTACCGGCGGCGTGATCACGTCGGCCGGTCTCGTCCTGGCCGGCACGTTCGCCGTGCTGGCCACGTTGCCGCTGACCCAATTCACCGAAATTGGGTTCGCGGTGGCCTTCGGCGTGCTGCTCGATACGCTCGTGGTCCGGTCGGTACTCGTCTCCGGCCTCACCATGGACATCGGCCGCCACATGTGGTGGCCCAGCAGGCTGTCCGGCAAACGCGACCCGGTCGACACCCCGACCGCCGAGGAACCCGACGCGGTGCCCGCCGGTGCACGGCACGCCGCATCCGACGTGACGGGTCGATAACGGGCGGGATCTCTACCGGCCCTGCTGCGCCGCGCCGGGATCAGTGCAGCACTTGGCCGGCAGCATATGAGTGGCTTCCCACCTCGGTCTCAGGCTCGCGATAGGTGAGGCGTGCGGTACTGGTAAACGGCGCGGGCCGAGATGCATCGGCGGCTGCGCAAGTGTTGCCAACGATGGGATGTCGGTGGGGCGGCAGTATCGTGTGGTTCCGCGTACCTCTATTCACGCGGTGTTGATTGCGACCGGCGTTGGCGTTGTAACGTGTTTGACGCGGCTCGGATCACAACCGTTGTCGTGGGACGAGGCCGTGACGGTGAACGCCGGACACCGTTCGTGGACCGCGTTGTGGACGCTTCTCGGGCACACCGACGCTCCGCTAGGTGCGTATTACGCGGTCATGCACCTGTGGATCGATGGCGTCGGGCTGGTGGGCGTCCGGGTCGACGAGTTCTGGCTGCGGCTGCCCTCGGCGGTCGCCGGGGTCGGGACCGTGGCACTGACCGCTTTGCTCGGCGCACGGATGTACGGTCCGGTCATCGGAGCGACTAGTGGGTCCTTGCTTGCGCTCCATCCGCTGTTTGTGTTCTACGCGCACGACGCACGCCCGTACGCGTTCGTAACCTTGCTGATGACGGCCGCTACGGTCGTGCTGCTGCGGATACTGCGCACGCCGGACACGCGATATCTTGCCGTCTACGTGGCGCTCGCGGTGTTGGCGTTGTACATGCAGGTTCTTGGAGCCGCCCTCGTCTTGGCCGTCCATGCCGGCATCGCGGCCGTCCGGGGCCGCCATCGTGTGCCGCTGCTCACGGCGATCTGCGTGCCGTTGGCAGCGGCCGTTCCGCTCGTGCTCGTCAGTCGACGACAGTCCGCTGAAGTGGCGTGGATTTCGGGGCTCAGTCCGGCGTCAGTGGGTAGCTTCCTGGTTCGTGTCGTCGGCGGTGGCGTGGCGGCGCCCGTCGTATGTGTCGTCCTCATACTCGGACTCCGACCTGCGATCCGCCAGGGTGTCGGTATCGAGCGTGCCGCGCTCGTCGGCTGCGCCGTGGTGCCGATAGTCGGTGTCATCGGGCTGAGCGTCTGGCAGCCTTTGTTGGTGCCACGCTACGTCCTCGTAGCTCTGCCCGCCTTCGTGGTTGTATTGGTCTCCGTGCTCGCCGGTATGCGGCTGCCGCCACGCGCCGCAGGAGCTCTGCTGGCGGCGATCGCCCTCGCCAATGCCGGTGGGACGATCGTGCAGGACGCGCAGTCGTATAAGTACGAAGACTTCCGGGCGGCCGCCTCCCTTATCCGAGGTAGCGCCCACGCCGATGATGGCGTGGTGTTCCTCCCACCGTCCTATCGTGTCGGGATGGAGCCGTACCTGGGCGGCGCCGACACCGAACGTGGGCTCCCATCCGACGTCGCGCTGAGCGGTGTGTTCTCGCCGTACACCAGTGACGCAATTGGCGGCAGTGAGGCCAAGGCCGCGTCGATCGGCGCCCGCATCGATGCCGAGCGAAGGATTTTCGTGATCGGTTCCGGCCCGGTTCCACGGGTGCACACTCCACGCGAGGGCGCGCTTGCGGATGTGGCAGTCGCGAAGGAGCTGGCGTTGACCCACAACTACAGCGTCGTATGGATCCGTCGATTCGGCGACGTCACCGTGTCGCTGTTTCGCCGGGACCGAACGTCGGCGACGCCTACGGACGCGGGATTACCAGCCCGAGGCCGGGTTGCCGCGTGACCGCCAGCGCGCCGGCGGAGCCCGTCAATTGCGGACGTGCCGCCGGCGCGTACGACCGCGGATGCGATATGGAACCGCGCCAGACGTCCTACCGGGTAAAGGGCTGTGCGCCTGTACCGGAACCTCTGCCGATTTTCGACCGGCCAGTCGTACCGATCAGATGGCGGTGCGACCGGCGTCGGCGGCGATCGTGGCACCGGTGACGAAGCTCGCGCGGTCCGATGCAATGAAAACGATCACTTCGGCGATCTCCCGCGGGGCGGCCAGCCGACCGAGCAACGTGGTGCCGGCAACCTGCCGGGCACCGTCCTCGCCCATCGTGGCGAGGACCATGTCCGTACGGGTGGGGCCGGGCGAGACAGCGTTGACGCGGACGCCGGACCCGCTGAATTCGGCGGCCCAAGTTCGAGTCAGTGACTCCAACGCCGCCTTCGTGGCTCCGTACGTGGACAGCCCGGCCATGCCGATCCGGGCGGCCATCGTGGTCACGTTGACGATGCTGCCGGAGCCCTTGGCGACCATGCCGGGCGCGAGCGCCGCGGTCAGGAAGTAGGGTGCCCGCACGTTGGTGGCCAGAGCGGCGTCGAACGAATCCACGTCCTGATCGACCGTGGCGGCTACCGGAAACGCGGCCGCGTTGTTGACGAGGATGTCGACCGCGCCGGCCACATCGGCCAGGTGACGCAGCGCGGCTACGTCGGCGAGATCGGTCGCCACGAACCGGGCTTTGCCGCCGCCCTCGATGATCGCTTGCACCGTGGCCTCGCCGCGGTCCGGGTTGCGGCCGGACACGACGACCTCGGCGCCGGCGGCGGCGAGCAACTTCGCGGTCTCGCCGCCGATGCCGCCGGTCGACCCGGTCACGAGTGCGATCTTGCCAGTTAGATACATCAGTGTGCTCCTCCAGATTCGGGTTGCACGCCCCACACTGACGACGAAAAAATGGGTTGTCCAATCCAGAAAGTGCTACGTTGCGGCGATGGACACCGACACGCGTCGACCCCCCGGTAAGCGACTGACCCGCAAGGGACAGCAAACACGGCAACGGATCGTGGCCGCCGCCGCCCACCTGATGTACGAGCGCGGCGTGACCGAGGCCACCATGGAGGACGTACGCGCCGCTGCGGGCGTCAGTGGTTCGCAGATCTACCACTACTTCACCGACAAGCAGGCCTTGACCTTGGCCGTCATCGAATACCAAACGGCATCGGTCCTCGACCTACAGAAAGATCACTTCAACCAGCTCGACACCATCGGCGGCCTACGTCGGTGGCGCAACGCCCTGGTCGAATATCAGCGGCGGCAACAATGCCGCGGCGGCTGCCCGATCGGCTCTCTCGGTAGCGAACTCGCCGAGAACAATCCTGAGGCCCGGCTCGCCGTTGCCTCCGGCTTCCTCCGCTGGGAAAGCGCGGTCCGGGCTGGACTGCGGGCGATGCACGATCGCGGCGAACTCGACGCTGATCCCGACGACCTGGCCCTCGCCACGCTCGCGGCGCTGCAGGGTGGCCTGCTGTTGACCCAGATCCAGCGGCAGGTCCGGCCACTCGAGGTCGCAATGGACGCGATGCTCGACCACATCGAATCCCGCTTGCGTGACCCAGTGGCCAGCCATCGGAGTTGACGAAATCCGCAGGTAACTCCGTGTCGATGAGGACGACCTGATGGAGTTCCTGGTCGATACGGTGACGACCGTCCCGGCCGGTACGTCAGGCACCGACGTCGCGGGCATCCGCGCGCGGGAGGCGGCGACGTCTGCGATCGTGGCGATGGGACCGCGAGCGGGGATGACGGTGGTCGGCTTTCCGTTTTGCCGCCATCCCCGCGAAGCGGGTCAGCTGGCCGCGATGCCTTCGCCGCCGACCGCGCCGGGCACAGTGACCGAGCCGATCGCGGTGAGACCGCCGTCCGCGGCGATCCGGAACGCGTCGACGGTGCCGTTGGCGCCGGCCTGCACGTAAAGGAACCGGCCGTCGGAGCTGGTGGTCGCATCGACGGTGCCGGCATCGGTGGCGGTGTTACCGAGTGCCCGCAGGCTTCCGTCGCCATGGTCGGTGTACCCGGACACGGTGGCGCTGCCGGCGTTGGAGGTGTAGAAATGCGTGCCGTCGGTGGCCACCCAGCATGTTGCGGCTTGGCCGGTCGCGGCCTGGTCGATTGCCGTGAGGGTGCCGTCGCGGTGCAACGCGAACGAGGCGATCGAGTTAGGGCCCGCTTCGGCGACGACGAGGTTCGCGTGGGCATCGAAAGCGAACGCGAACGGGACACTACCTGGTTCAACGTTGACCGTCGGGCGGGCGGCCGGACCGCCGAAGGCGTTGACGGCGTACACGTCGATGCTATTGCCGTTGCCCTTGGTCGTGATCACGAGCTGTGAACCGCTCGGGGTGAACCCGATCTGGGCCGGGGTATTGGTGAACTCCGGTGTCAGGGTGGTGTCCAGGCCGAGCTCGCGCCGCCATGCCGGAACGCGTACGAGGGTGCTGCCGATGCGTACGTAACCCTGGATGGAACCGCCGTCGCGGGCATTGAGCACGTAGACCAGGTTGCCGTGGACGGCGACGCTGACGGGGAACGTACCGCCCGAGGAGATGACCTGCCGGCGTACGAGCCGGTCGCCGTGTACATCGAAGACCGTCACGGTGTTGCTTCCGGCGTTGACCGCGTAAAGCAGGCCGTGTTCGCGGTCAAGGACCAGCGAGCCTTGTGATGCGGTGTGGTCGACGACGGACCCGGCGAGGACTCCGCCGAGGCCGCCGGTGGCGTACACGCCGGCCTGAGTCAGTGTGCCGTCGATGGCGGCGTCGTAGGCGACGACGCTGTTGCCCGCCGTGTTGTCGGTTTCGACGAACACCGCGGGATGCGGCTGAGTCGTCGAGGCTGCCTGTGCGGGGGAGCCGAACAGTGTGGCGGCGGCGATGGCGAGGCCGGCGCCGGCGGCGATGCGGGCGATTGCTCGCCCGCGGGTGCTGGTGCGCATGATGCTCCTGTCAACCGGTGGGATCTGGACACTGGGTTGGTATCGACCCAGGCCGCGGTCTTACCGCCGGGCAGGTGCCGGTCAGGACTTCGTAAGGGATATAACGTCAGCCGTTAGATATCGCGGCGAGCAGGCCGTCGAAGTCGGTCCCACACGGTCCGCACGCCCGCAGGTGCACCGCGACGCCCGGAAACCGGACTGCCGGGTCCTCGCCGGCGGACATCAACTCGACGTAGACATGGAGCACACGCATCGCTTCGTCGCAGCCCACATCCCGCGGATCAGTGCGAAGGAAGCGGTCGAGCCCGGGCCAGTCGGTCATGGGTGCCTCGGCGGGTCGTCGGTCAGATATCCGTTAGCGGCGAGGACCGCCCGCAACTTACGGCGCGCGTCGAACAAGGTCTTGTAGATCGCGTTGCGGGTGGTGCCCAGCTCGACGACGAGAGCGTCCAGCGGGATCTGCCGCAACACGATGGCCACGAACACCCGACGTTGCCATTCGGTGAGGTCCTCGTCCACGGCGCGGCGGATCTCGGCGGCAAGCTCATGCGACTCCGGTACACGCGCCGGATCGACGCCGAAGCGGTCTGGTAACTGATCCCACTGCTCGACGTCCACACTCACAGTGGGGTGGCGCCAGAAATGACGGCCGACCTTCGACGAGACCTCGAGGATCACGAACCGATACGCCCACGTCGTGAATCGGCTCTCCCCACGAAATGTGGAGAGTTTCGCGATGATCGCGACGACAGCATCCGCGGCGGCCTGATATGCGAGATCGTCCAGTTCCGGACCAGCGATCCGCAGTACGCCACCGCGACGGCGCAGCTCGTTGTGCGCCACCCGCAGCAGCAACTCGTGCAGCCGGACGATCGCCGCCTCGCGTGCGCGTCCGTCGCCACTCAGGTCGCCGACCCACCGCACCGAGTCCTCGTCGAGACCGACGGGGATGCCATCGACGGAGGGTTCCGAAGCGACCACGGCGCCCACTCTAGCCACGCCAAGGGTCCGGCGATCGCCACGTATCGGCCGTGCCGTCCGCGCAATCTCCGTGCCCGATCGTCGGCACAGGATCTTTGCGGGCGAAAGACACGGGTTCTTCGGGGGGCGAAAGAAGCTCGTGCCGACCGTAACGAGCCGGCCATCGCGGGACACTCATCATCATGATCGAGCGTGAGATTCGGCTGCCCCTCTTCTGCGACATCGGTCTGGCCGAGCGCATCGAACGCGTCGAGGCGCAGCTCATAGCCTTAGCGAGTGAGTCGGCCGGGCGTCGGCGGGCGGACACGACCGGGTTCGTGCTCCGCATCGCCGGGGGCGTAGCGAGCTTCGCTGAGACGGGCTCGCCGTTCAACAAGATCGCCGGACTAGGGTTCCACGGTTTGCCGAGCGCGGCCGACCTCGACCGTGTCGAGCAAGCGTTTGCCGCTCGCGGCGAGCCCGTCCAGATAGAGCTCGCGCACCTGGCCGACCCGACGATCGGTGAGCTGCTGACCGGACGAGGGTACCGGCTCGTGGGTTTCGAAAACGTGCTCGGACTGGCCCTCCGTGACGAGCCAGAGCGCATCATGCCCCCTGGCATCGAGGTCCGGCCGGGCGGCGACGATTTCGAGGCGTGGCTCGACGTCGTCGTCGACGGCGTTGCCCATCCGGACACGCAAGGCGTGCCCACCCACGAGGACTTTCCCCGGGACGTCGTGGAGAAGGCCGAGCGCGATTTCATAGCCGCCGGCGTCCGGCCGTACCTGGCGCTGTGCGATGGCGCTGTCGCCGGCGGGGGGAGCCTTCACCTGGCCGACGGAGTCGCGCAGCTCACTGGCGCCGCCACCGCGCCTGAGCATCGCCGGCGAGGTGTCCAAACGGCGTTGCTCGCCGCCCGTCTCGCGGATGCCGCGGCGGCCGGCTGCGACGTCGCTGTCGTCACCACACAACCGGGATCAAAGTCGCAGCAGAACGTGCAGCGGCGCGGCTTCGACCTGCTCTACACCCGGGCCATTCTGTTGAAGCGGCCGTGAAGCGACGCGATCGAGGGGGAGCGCATGAAGGTACGAATCGCCCGCCAGACAGAGCGTATGGACGAGGTGGTCGCGTTCTACCGCGAAGGGCTTGGGCTTCCAGAGCTCACCCGGTTCGTCGACCACGACGGCTACAACGGCGTGATGCTCGATCTTCCCGGGACTGGCGCTCACCTTGAGTTCACGTCGACGCCTCACGTCGCGGCACCGAGCCCGCACGTTGAGGACCTGCTGGTGCTGTACGTGGACACGTGGGAAGTGGTCGACCGGCTGGTGAGTGCGGCCGGTGTTTCCGCGGTGCCCAGCGCTAATCCGTACTGGGATCGGGTTGGTGTCACAATCCTTGATCCCGACGGCTTCCGCGTCGTGCTCGTCGCTGGATCATGGCCCTGACTGAGCCACCCGCCCCGTGCGGGGCAGGACAGCTATCGCGGTGGCGGTTCCCGGCCGCCGAAGAAACGGTCGACACGGCTCGGCGCGTAGGACCTGATGAACACACCGAAATGCTTTGACCGAAAGGCGATCCCGATGACCCAGCCGCTTGCCCGCTACGACGACCTCAACGCCCTGTTCGTGAACTGCACGCTCAAGCGCTCCCCGGAGCTCAGCCACACCGGCGGTCTGGTCGACATCAGCCGCGCCATCATGGAAAGGCACGGCGTGAACGTGGACGTCTTCCGCGCGGTCGACCACGACATCGCCACTGGCGTCTGGCCGGACATGACCGAGCACGGCTGGGCCACCGACGAGTGGCCCGACCTGTATCAGCGAGTGGTCCGGTCCGACATTCTGGTTATCGCCGGCCCGATCTGGCTGGGTGACAACAGCTCGGTCACCAAACGAGTCATCGAGCGGCTGTACGCGTGCTCGTCGCTGCTCAACGACGCCGGCCAATACGCCTTTTACGGCCGCGTCGGCGGCTGCCTCATCACCGGCAACGAGGACGGCATCAAGCACTGTGCCATGAACATCCTCTACAGCCTTCAACACCTCGGGTACGTGATCCCGCCGCAGGCCGACGCCGGCTGGATCGGTGAGGCCGGACCGGGACCGTCCTATCTTGACCCGGGATCGGGTGGGCCGGACAACGACTTCACCAATCGCAACACCACTTTCATGACATGGAACCTGATGCACCTGGCGCGGATGGTCAAGGACGCGGGTGGCATTCCGGCGTACGGCAACCAGCGTCGGGAGTGGGACGCAGGCGCCCGGTTCGATTTCGCGAATCCCGAGTACCGATGACCCTTACGGTTCCGTTAGGCGGACACGTCCGATGCGGCTGGCGTGGCGATCACGCCGTTACGCTCAGCGGCGTGCCCGACAACCGGCGAGCGTCGAGACCTCTTCCAACCGAGGTCGATCTCGTGGCGGCTCTGCGGTCCGGCGACAAATGATCGGCGGCTATCCGGTGAACCGGCCGATTTGGGTGCTCGCCCAGTGTTGGGCTAGTCCGGCGGCGGCGCCGAGCGAGACGAGGAAGAACATCGTGCGTAGGACGATGACTTCCATGGCCCCGCCGACCTTGACGGCGACGGCGTTGGGCACACCGACGTCGTACCACCTGCGGCGGGCGATCGGCAGCGGCCAGAACAGCGGGCAGCCCTCTTTCGTGATGACGTCGCCGAGGAGATGGACGAGGCAGCCGACACCGATGGACAGGCCCAACACCGGGTAGCCGCGACCGGTGGACAGGTGGTGGTAGGCGAGGTAGGTGGTCCACCCGGCGACGGCCGTGACCAGGAGCCAGCCGGCCCGTTTCGACCAGCGGGCGAACAGTCCACGCAGCGCCATGGCGAATGACAGGAACAGCGTGACAAGCACGGCGGTCTTGCCGTACCGGGCGCAGCCGGCATACACACCCCAGCCGACGAGCGCGGTGAAGATCAGTGTGTGGGTGAGCGTACGGTGCCCGTTGTGCCGGTGCGGGTCACGGTGCGTCTTCGTCACGTCGTACACGCCGAGGGAGACCTTTTCGATGCATTCGGCGGTGAACAGCGACACGACACCGAAGGTGTGCGCGACGGTCGCGCCGCCCTTGTCCGCGGTGACGCGGCCGGACAGGTCGAGATCGGGTACGAGCGCGCCGCCGGCACACATCGCCGTACCGATCGCGATCTGCGCCGGCGACTGGTGAAAGTGCGCGAACTGCATAGCTCCGAACGAGGCGGCGAGCCAGACGGCGGCGCCGGACAGAGCATGGGACGGCCCGAGCATGGGTCGATGACCTCCGCGGTTGATGGTGGGTCTGAAGACGCGGCGGGCGTCGCCCGGGTACGCGGTTCCGGGTGCCGTCCACGCTTGTGTCAGCCGTTGTTTACGCCATCACGGCGGCCGTGTCCACGCGCCGCGCTGGAGCACGATGAGTCCACTGTGTCCGGTACGTACTGGACACTCGCAGGTCAACACCGGAGTTCCGAGCGAAGGCTATGTCCAAGGTCACGCCGGTCATCCGACCCGACGCGTCCCACACCGAGCGTATGCGGCCGCAACATTAAACGGAGCAACAACCGGTTGACGACGTGATGTTGCTCCACGGTCGAGTTCATTGTTCCGCTGCGTGGGACGGCGTACGGCGCCTATCGTCGATGCAACGGCTGATGTGATCCGCGGAACGATCGCCTCAGCTGCTGCGCATGGTGCCCGGCGGCGACGCGGGAACTTGCGGCCCGTGTCGTTGCCCGCCATCGAGCGGCACCAATCAAATGGCAACCGCACGGAGGATCCCATGAATGGCGCAGTATTGATCCGCTGGGGCGCGAGCATCCCAAATCGGGAGGCCGCGGGCCTGGATGTGTTTGGAAAGACGGTCGCCCGCTTCGAGGAGCTGGCCAAGTCGGGCCGCGTTCACGGCCATCAGGAGTATTTCTCGGTCACCGGCCGCAATGGCGGCTTCATGATGATCGACGGTGAGCTGGATGAGCTCATGAAGATCCTCGTGGAAGACGAGACGATTCGGCTGACCGACCAGGCGAGTGCCATCGTATCCGATCTTGAGATTCAGGCGTTCGCCGGCGGCAACGATCAAGCGACCCAGCAGCTCGTAACGGCGTACACGGCGAATCTGCAGGAGATCGGTTACATGTAACGCGCGCGGGCTCGCACCCTGTGTCGCTCGGTATGCATCAACGGAGGTGAGTGCGCAATGGCGACGTACATCAGTCTGCTCAACTGGACGGATCAAGGCATCCGAAACTTCGCGGACACTCTGGCCCGCGCAGACGCGGCGAAGGCTCTGGCGCAGCGGATGGGCGGCAGCGTCACGAATATTTTCTGGACGGTCGGCCAATACGACCTGGTGACTGTCGCCGATTTCCCGGATGACGAGAGCGGGACGGCGTTTCTGCTCGCGCTCGGCTCACAGGGCAACGTTCGCTCGACAACGCTTCGTGCCTACAACGCGAGCGAGGTCGCCGGGGTCATCAGCAAGCTCAGCTGATTCATCCACGCGGGACCCGGTGGTGGTCGGTCGTGAGCGTCTCATACCCGATGACAGGGGAGTGGTGCCGCGAAGCCACCAGCCGGTTACCTGAGCGGCTGTGGATAGGGTGGCTTGCCCGATGTGTAGAGCCATGAACGCAGGAACGCATCGAGTGAGCGTCCGGAGACCTGGTCGGCGTACGCGATGAACTCGGCTGTTGTCGCGTCACCACCGGCGTGAAGCTGGGCCCAGCCGCGGATGATCCGCCAGAACGTGGCATCGCCGACCGTGATGCGGAGTGCCTCAAGGGTCGCCGCGCCGCGCGTGTACACGGTGTCGTCGAACAGCGAGTCCAGTGTCGGCTTCGCGGGTGGATCGAGCGGGAACCGGTCGGACTTGCCGTACAGGCGGTCGAAGGACTCCTTCGGCGTACGGCCGCCGATGTGCTGCGACCAGAGCCACTCGGCGTAGGTGGCGAAGCCCTCGTTGAGCCAGATGTCGGACCAGTCGGCGATCGTGACGTTGTCGCCGAACCATTGATGCGCCAGTTCGTGCGCCATGATGTCGTTTGCATCGTCAGGCGAGTCGAAGTCGTCCGCCGAGTAAGACGGCCGGGTCTGGTTCTCCAAGGCGTCGAGGTCGGGCTGCGTGTAGACGATGCCGCCGACGGACTTGAACGGGTACGGCCCGAACTGGCTGGCCAGGAAGTCGACAATCGTCGGAGTGTTGGCCAGTTCCGCGTCGACCGTGCGCGGCAACGCATCCGGGACGGCGAGCACGACCGGCAGGCCGTTGTGTTTCGTGATGCTCACCCGGTACTTGCCGATCGCGACGATGGCAAGATAGCTCGCCATCGGCGCTGCCTCGACCCACCGCCAGGTGGTATGCGGTCCCTTGACCCGCTTACTGGCCAGCACCCCGTTGGACACGGCGGCGAGCCCGGTCGGCGCCGTGATGGTGATGTCATAGCTGGCCTTGTCGGTCAGCCGGTCGTTGACCGGGAACCACGTCGCGGCGACTTGCGGCTGACCCTGTACCAGCGCCCCATCCGGCTGCGCAATGAAGCCTTGCAGACCAAAGGCGTTGCCGTTGTACGGCCGAGGCACACCACCGTACTTGATCGTTGTCGTGAAGGCGGTGTCCAGGCCGATCGGGCGCGCGGGAGTGATGGTGAGCTTGTCGCCGGCGACGCTGAACTTCGCCGCCCGACCACCGACCGCCGCCGATGTGACGGTCAGAGCGTGCAGATCCAGACTGAAGCTGGACAGCGCCTGCGTCGAGGTTGCGGTGATCGTTACCCCGCCGGTCAGCACCCGCGTCGTCGGGTCGTACGCAATCCCGATCGCGTAGCGGCCAACGTCGTAGCCGCCGTTGCCGTCGTCCGGAAGCAGCGAGTCGGTCGACCTCGACGAGCCCGGCATCGGAGTTCTCGATCCCTCGAGCTGGGGGCTGCCGCGAGTGGGGGTCGACGCTGGTGGAGCGCTCGTGATGCCAGACGTGTGGCGTGTTGGCGGGCTGGGTGACGATGAGCATCCGGCGGCACATACTGCGGCGGCGATCCCGGCGGCCACGCCGGTGACCAGACGTCGACGCACAACAGCCTCCCCCGGCGCTGCGTGAGCTCTGCTTGCACGGCCACGATACGGACGCCGTCGGCCAGGGCGTGCCGGATTTGGCGAAGCCGGTCTGTCATGCCCGGAATTCGAGGGTGGTTCGAAACCGTTGCGGGGGTGAGCTCCTACTCGCGTGCGGCGGCAGCCTGCCGGAGTAGTTCCTCGCGATCCCACGTGAACGAGCCGGCGTGCAGCTCATCGAGTATCGAGGTGACCCAGCGCAGTTCGGCGTCGGTGATAGCACGTAGGTATTCAGTTTCGACCATCGCGATTCGCGGAATTTCGAGGCCCTCGATCTCCATCGCGAGTTCGGCGTCCAACTCGTCGACGCGTTTGATGAGCTGATCGCGCCGCTGTTCGAGCATCGTCTGGGCCGCTTTCGGCGTCTCCAACATCAGAAACGACAACGCGGCCGGGAACTCGGGGAACTCGTTGCGGGGCGTTGACACGATCTCGGCTAGCCATTGCTGCGTGGCCGCCCGTCCCGCGTCCGTCAGGTGGTACGTCGTGCGCTCCGGATAGCGCTCGTCACGGTCGGTTTCGCCGGCCGTGATCAGCCCGGCTTCGAGGAGTCGGTCGATCATCCGGTACAGGCTCGCCCGCTGATCCACGTTGACGACTTTGTCCTTGCCCCATCTCTTGATCAGCCGCTGGATTCCGTACGGGTGCATCGGTCCGTTTTCCAGCAGCCCGAGGATCGCCAGCGCGAGTGGGGAACGGCGGAACGTCGAGGTCACGCTCTCACCGTACACCCAAACTACGTCCCGCTGATACTAGTTGCATTGAAACTAGATCGTGTGCAACTATGGCTCCCATGTTGAAGACAGAGACAGCAATGAGCTCCGGTTCGGTCGTCTCGCGGGACGGCACGTCGATCGGCTACCTGACCGTCGGCCGCGGCCCAGCGGTGGTGATCTTGCACGGCAGCATGGAGTCCGCACGCAGCCACACGCTGCTCGCCGAGCAGTTGGCCGACGATTTCACCGTGTACCTGCCCGACCGGCGGGGTCGCGGCATGTCTGGGCCGTACCGGCGTGATCACAGCATCCGGACCGAGGTCGAAGACCTGGCGGCGGTGATGGCCGCCTCAGGTGCGCACATGGCGTTCGGGGTCAGCGCAAGCGGACTGGTCGTGCTGGAAGCCGCTCGTACGCTGCCCGACCTTCGCAAGGTTGCGGTCTACGAGCCGGCGCTGGTCATGGATGGAGCGAAGCACACCGCATGGTTGAGCCGCTTCGACCGGGAAATGGCCGATGGCGATACGGCCGCGGCGATGATCACGAGCATGGAGGGCTTGGAGCTTGGGCCGCCGGTGTTCAAGATCATCCCGCGCAGACTGTTGACCGCAATGACCGCCGCCGCGATGAAGAAAGAGGACCGCACGGCCGTCGCCGGCGCCGTCACGATGCGCCAGTTGGCCGCGACTTTGCACTACGAGGGAGCGCTCCTGGCAGAGTCGGCCGGGACCGTCGACGCATATTCGACTGTCGATGCCGATGTCTTGGTGCTCGGCGGCACGAAGGGGCTGCCGTTCCTCAAGTCTGGCCGCGATGCCCTCGCCAACACGTTGCCGCGCAACCGGCGGGTGGAGCTATCCGGTCTCCAGCACGGCGCGTCCAGCGATCCCAGCCCCACCAACCCGGGCGGCAAGCCCGAGATCGTCGCCCAGATCGCGCGCGAGGTTCGCGCATTCTTCAAAGGAGAACACCAGCAATGAGCATCCGCAGTAGGGCGGTCGCGGTCGCATCGGTCGCGGTCGTGGCCGGTGCGCTCGTCGCCGCATCGACGGCCAACGCGGCGATCCGGCCGGCCACTCGTTGGACCGCGACGTGGGCTTCGGCGATGCAACGACCGGTCGCGGCCGATGCCCCGACCGGGCCGAACTGGTCCGTCGGCGGCTTCAACCACCAGACGGTACGGCAGATCGCACGGATCAGCCGCGGCGGAAGCCAGGTCCGCATCCGGCTGTCCAACGTGTACGGCACGAAGCCGCTGACGATCACCGGCGCCACGATCGCGGCCACCCGCGACGGTGCGTCGGTCCAGCCGGGCAGCGTTCGGTACGTGAGCTTCCACGGCGCACGGTCGACGTCAATCGCGGCCGGCGCCATCGCAACCTCCGACGCCGTACGCCTCCGGGTGACCACGTTGGAATCGCTGACGGTCACGCTGTATCTCGCGGGCTCGACCGGACCCGCGACGTTCCACGAGGACGGCCTCACCACGACGTACGAGGCCGCCGGCGATCACCGCGTCGACACCGATGGTGACGCATTCGGCGGTGCGACGAGCCACTCGTTTTACTACCTCACCGGTATCGATGTGGCTGGCGGTCCGACGCGCGACGCGGTCGTGACGTTCGGGGATTCGATCACCAACGGGCACAACTCGACCGTCGGCGGCAACGACCGGTACTCCGACGCGTTGGCCGTACGGCTTGCGCAAGCACACCGGGCGATCGGCGTGGCCAACAGCGGCATCACCGGAAACGAGCTGATCAACGGGTTGCCCTGCTTCGGCGACCCGGGACTGGACCGCTTCCATCGAGACGCGCTCGACGAACCCGGCGTCCGCACGATCGTCCTGCTGGAAGGAGCGAACGACATCTGGGACAGCGAGGGCGCGTACGGCGGCTGTGGTGAGACACCTCGGGTCACCGCGGACCAGATCATCGATGCGTACGCCACGCTCATCCGGGCCGCCCACGCCCGCGGAATCCGGGTGATCGGAGCCACGATCACTCCGTTCAAAGCGCCGTACATATCGGCCGAGGACTTCACCCGGGCCGAAACGATTCGCGACGCCGTTAACACCTGGATCCTGCACTCGGGCGCGTACGACGCCGTGGTCGACTTCGCCAAGGCGGTCGCCGACCCGGCCGATCCGCAACAGATGAACCCGGCCTACAACTCCGGCGACTTCCTGCATCCCAACGACGCTGGTTACCGGGCGATCGCCGACGCGTTCAACCTCAACACACTCTGACCGACACTATGACCGGTAGGCCACCTCGATCCGTCGAGGTGGCCTACCGCCATTTCATCGTGTCGTTTCCTTCCAGCAGGACGGACAACGGGGCGGATCTCGCCTACAGTGGTCCGACACCGCGGCCGATCCGGCCCTCGGCGCAGTGCATCCCGGAGGATCCATGAAGCGGCGGCGCGTCATCGTCGCGGGCGCCACTGCGCTCGCCTTGATCGGTCTGACCCTGTCGGCGTGTGCACGGTCCGGCAGTCCCACTCGCGGCATCGGCGTGCTCACGTCCGCGCCCGCCACGTCGGAGCCACCGGCTGCCGTCGACGGCGCGGACACCTTTGATACCGCGATGACGAGCCTCGACCAGGGCTACTCCGTCGTCGTGAAGTACGGCGGGCTGACCGCTACCGGCCGGATGGATCCCGCTCATCACGCGGCGACGGTCGACTTCGTTGGCCTTGAGGACGGTGTCCACGGCGACGTCGCCTTCACCCAGATCGGCTCGGCGTTGTGGATGAAAATCGACCTGGGGACGATCAGCCGGCGGGACGGCATCGAACCGAAGATCTGGTACCGGTTGGCCCTGTCGAAGATCTCGGACCCGGACAGCCTGCCGTTCGATATCGAGGACTCGGGCGATCCGCTCCGCGTCAGCGATCTGTTCAGCGCCGTCGCCGACGTACGGCAGACAGACCCCACACACGTGAGCGGCACCGTTGATCTGAGCCAAGCCGACGGCAGTCTCGCGCCCGATCCCGCTGACGTCGACGACGCCGGCGCAGCCGCAAAAGCCGAGCCGTTCACGTTGGTGCTCGACGAGAGTGGCCGACCGGCGCAACTTCACCTGAGCGGCAATCACTACCTGGCCATGGATTTCGCGTTCAGCCACGTCGGCTCGCCCGGTGCCATCAAGGCGCCGCCGGCGTCCGATGTACGGAAGGCGACGTCCGCGGTGTACCAATTCTTCGGGTAACGCTGGGCTATCTCGGCACGGTCGCCGCTAAGCTCGGCCCCTCATCGTGGCGCGCCGTTCGGACTAAAGCATCATTTCTATCCGCCGGCGCACGTGCCATCAGCGGGCGGAGGCGATCAGGCGTTCGCTGTCGAACAGCGCCGACGTTATTCGCCAGCCGAATCCGTTGAGCGCCAGTAGCCCGACCGCGAGGCCGACCGCAAGCCCGAGCGTCGCGGGGATCACGTCGTACGCGATGAGCGTTGTGACCGCGACCGACGGAAGGTTTGCCAGCATGCCCAGCTGCTGGGCGACCCGGACGTCGCTCGCTCGGGTGGAGATCGCTATCCCGATCCAGATCGACCAGGCCGCGAGCAGCGGCGTGAAGATGAATTGGGCGAGTATCTCCGGCCCGCGTACGAGCGCCGACGCCACCGCCGGATCAGCGAGGAGCCCGATGCAGACGAGGACAAAGGCATAGACCGCGTACGCGATCGCAAGCGATGGGACGATGGCGGCCAGGGCCTTGGCCAACAGGAACTCCTCGCGGCGAATCGGGGTCGCGAGCACCGGTTCGAGGGTGCCCTGCTGGCGCTCGCCGACGATCGAGTAGGCGGCGAGGGCGGCGGGCACGATCGCCGGGATGCCCAGCATGTAGAGCAGCGGATCGCCGTGTCGCAGTTCGCTCGCCGAGGACGCCGGCAACGCGAACACGTCGATCAGTGATGGCACGACAAACAGCAGCGGAAGGACCGCCATCGCCCCGATGACCAGTGAACCGTTGCGACGGTACTCGCGGAGTTCCTTGCGAAAGATGGCGCCGACGTGCGTCGTATTCACAGTCATCGGACGCTCGCTTCCTCATCATGGTTGATCAGCTCGAGATAGACGTCCTCAAGCGAATGCGGTGATTCGCCGATCGACAACACGTCGGCGCCGGCGGCCACGAGAGCTCGGGTCACGGCCGGCGCGGCGACGGCCGGGTCGGACACCGCGAGGGTGTACGTGGCCGGGCGGTCCTGCCGCCAACTAGTGACGGCCGGAAGGCCCGCGAAGACACCGTCCGGCGTCGCGAGCGGGATGAGCGTCCTCACCACGAGCGTCTTCGCGAACAGCCTCTCACGCAGATCCTCGGGTCGACCGATCGTGCGCAACGACCGGTTCAAGATCGCCACGCGGGTACAGAGGCGCTCGGCCTCGTCGAGCCGGTGCGTGGTGAGGAAGATCGTCACACCGCCGCGCTCGAGCGCGCCGATCAACTCATGGACGTCTCGACTGGCCACCGGATCGAGGCCGGCGGTCGGCTCGTCGAGGAACAGCACCTCCGGTTCGCTCAGCAGCGCTCTGGCCAAGGCGACTCGCTGACGGAGACCTTTGGACAGAATGCCGCAGGCATCCTGCGCCCGGTCGGCCAGGTTGACGGCCCGCAGGACGCGGTCGATGTGATCGCTCGAGTCGGGGACCTCGTAAAGGTCGGCGAAACATTTGAGGTTCTCGAGCACACTCAGGCGCAGATAGAGGCCCGGCGACTCGGGCATGATCGAGATCCGTCGGCGGATCTCCACTCCGTTCTCGCGGGTCAACGGGATTCCCGCGACCGTCGCCGAACCGGACGTCGGTGCGACGAGGGTGCCGAGGGTGCGCACGATCGTGGACTTGCCGGCGCCATTCGGGCCGAGCAACCCGAAGACCTCACCGCGGTCGACCGTGAACGAGACGTCCGAAACCGCGCGCCGCCCGCCGAAGTCCTTGGTCACGTGATTGACCTCGATCGCCGGCGTCCGGCGGCCGGCCCCGACCTCGGCGCTGTCTGCGCACCGCCGGTGCAAGCTGTTCGTTGCGGGTGCACCCTCGTCGATGTTCATGGATCCGCCTGTCCCGCACCGCCCGCTGCGCCGCCACCTGCGCATCTCGGTGGCTGTCAGTGATAAAAAGTGATATCACAATGCTATGCAGCTGTGGTTGTCCGGTCAAGGCGATTGGCATCTCGCGCGACCACGACCGGGTGTCGACGGCGGCCTTGATCACGCCGTTGTTGGGTGGCAAGAGAGTCAAGTTTCCCGTGCAGCGGACGCGGGCACGCGAAATGGTCGGCTACATGCGCAGGTTGATGGAGTCCGGACAGTTCACGCCGGTGATCGACCGGACGTACGCGTGCGATCGGCTCGTCGACGCGTACCGCGATGTGGAGACGGGACGCAAAGTCGGCGACGTCATCATCAACATGCAACCGTCGAGCTGACCCGCGAGACAACCGGGGGCGAGCTCGACTCATACAAAGCTAGTGGTCCGGTGGGATCCGGTAGATCGATACGTGGGAGCGGGACTCGGCGGTGAACTCTGCGCCGATCCAGTCGGCGTGCCGGGCCTCCAGATGGAACCCCGCCATCTGCGCCATGAGGTCGAGTTCGGCCGGCCAGATGTATCGGTGCGGGCTGCGAAACAGCCGAGCCTGTGTGCTCTCATCGAATCTGAAGTGGTGGGACACAACGTGCTGACGCAGAACGTCGTAGGTGTCCAAGCCGATGTAGCCGGGTTCGGAGTGCCAGACCGTGGCCGGCTGGCCCGGTGGGAGCCGACGCAGTTCGGGCACCCAGAGTTCGATGACGAACCGGCCGCCCGGCGCGAGGTGACGGGCCGCATTTCGGAAGCATTCGACCTGCTCGGCCTGGGTGAGCAGGTTGGAGATCGTGTTGAACACCAGATACACGAGCGTGTACTCGCCGGGAGCGACAGTGGTGGCCATATCGCCGATGAGCACGGGGATCGTCGCTTCGTCAGCCTTCGTTCGTAGTTGATCGATCATCGGCTGGGACAGTTCGATACCGGTGACCGGCACTCCCTGCTCGGCGAGCGGTATGGCCACCCGGCCGGTTCCGATGGCGAACTCGAGCGCCCGTCCGTCGCCGGCGAGTTGGGCGAGGCGGTCCACCGTCGGCCGCAAGACTTCAGGTGCGAACATCCCGGTGCCCGGCGTGTCGTAGCGCTGGGCGGCCTCGACGTCCCAGATCTCGTGCTGTTGCATGCGGCCGACCATGGTGCAGTCGGTGGGTGCGTGTCCAACGATTTTGTGACTTGAGCGCTCACGTGCCGCCGGGAGCGGCGGGAACGTCTGATAGACATGGTCCTGCCATGGTGATCTACAAGATTCTGCTGCCGCTTGAGTGGGCCGAATTCGAGGCCGCCGGGCGGTTCGACGGTTCGCCGTTCGACCGAAGTTCCGGGTTCATCCACCTCTCATCGCGAGAGCAGGTCGGCGCTACAGCCCGTCGGGTGTTCCCGGACGAGCCAGACCTCGTCGTCGTGGCCGTCGATGCCGGGGCGGTGACTGAATCGCTGCGCTGGGAGGCGGCTTCCGACGGCGGAACGTTTCCCCATGTGTACGAGCCGCTGTCGCTCAGCGCGGTCGTGGCGATTTACCGGGTGGCCGGTGCGCTGAAGGTGGACGAGGCGCTACCACCTGAATAGCGCGGATCCTTGCCACCGGTCTCGACGTCAGGTGGCGTACTCGAGCGATCCGCTTCGTCGGCCGCGATAGACGAACCACCGGAACGTGAGAAGACAGATGCCCAGCCAACATGCGGCCACGGCGGCCTCGAGGAGGGCTTGCGCGCCGGCGGCGGCCAAGTCTCCGGCCAAGACGTCGCGCACGGCGATCAGCCCGTGGGTCACCGGCAGGCATTGAGAGATCCACGCGATCGGACCGGGGTATGCGTCCAGGGGCACGTTGATCCCGCACAAGCGTCATCACGGCGACGAGTCCGACGTTGGCGACGAGGCTGTTCACTCCACGGAAGCCCAGCACGATGCCGCCGAGGAACGTGCCGAGGCAGTACGCCGACGCACCGACGAGGATGGTCAACGGGATCACGAGCAGGACCCGCGGCCATGGAAGCGGCAGCCCGAACAAGGGTCCCAGCACGAACAAGGCACCGAGCGCCGAGATCGAACCGTCGGCGATGAGATAGACGCCACGGGAGGCGAGCACGAGAACGGGGCTCGTAGGACTCGCCGCGAGCAGCGGCAGGGTTCCGGCGCTCCGTTCCCAGCCGACCATGTTCAGGGCCCACACGCCCTCCATCGCGGCGAGCATCACGGCGTTGCCGACCAGGAGGAACCACGTCTGCTGTTCGGCGCCTAACAGGCGGCCGATCAGTGCGAAGAATGAGACCTGGGCGAGCACGCGAAGGAACCACCCCCCGAGCCAGCTGCGCCACGTGTAGATCGATCCGTAGTCGTACGCGCCGGACAGCAGCGCGTAGCGCATGATGCGTAACGTCGTCATCGCAGCGCCAGCTCTCCCGTTTGCTGCGCACGGCGCAGGATCCGCGCCAGCAGGGCGCTGGCCAGAATGAGGGCGGCCAACCCCAGTACGAACACCATCGCTAGGTCGAAGCCGGCATTCGCGATCGGCGCCGCGCCGAGGCTGCCGCGCAGCAGTCGAGCCGACCAGGAGAGGAACACGATGTTAGTCACCGGCTGTAGCCAGCCGGGCAGGAGCGCCACCGGCACGAGTATTCCGCCCAGCAGGTAGATCGGATAGCTCGCCGAATTCGAGAACGTCGCGGCGCTGCGGCTCAACACGAACAGGTTCGCCATGAACAGCGACGTCGTCGTCATGGCGAACAGCGTCAGTAGCAGCGATACTCCGAACACGTACGGATGATGAATCGTGACTGTCGCGTGCAGTACGTACCGGCCGAAAAGCCAAACCTCGACGAACGCGAACGCGCCCGCGAACATCATTGTGGATATCCGGCCCACAATCACCGACGCGAATCCGGTCGGTGCGGCGACCAGGTAATCGATCGTGCCCTCCCAGCGTTCGGTCTGGATCACCCAGCCGCCGTTGAAGATGGCGAACCACCACAGCGACATGTAGAACGGAGCGATGACCGCGTAGCCGGACAGGTCACCTCGTCCGCCGTGACGCAGCACCATCGAGAAGATGATGGTGAACAATGGCGCGGTCAGCAGCGGGATCAACATGTCCGGGTAGTTGCGGAAGAACGAGAGCTGCAGTCGGAAGCCGGCACGAAACCCACGCATCGCTACACCTCCAGCCCACGGTCGCCGATCAGGCCGACGTACACCTCTTCAAGACTTGGTCGTGACGTCCGCACACCGACGACACCGCCCTCGACGATGACCTTGAGAACGATGGACACGTGCTCGTCGCCGTCGACATGAATGCGGTGACCTTCGGTCCCGGACGCGATGCTCTCGACGCCCGGCAGCGCCGCGACGCGGTCGAGCAGCTCGCGGTCGGCGCCGTCAACGTCGATGCGCTGGAACCGCGACACGAGACGGCCGAGCGAGCGGGGTGACTCGGTGGCCAGGATCCGACCGCGGTCGATCAGCGTCACCCGGTCACACAGCACCTCGGCCTCGACCATGTCGTGCGTAGCCAGCAGGATGGTCGTGCCCTCGCTGCGTATCTCGGTGATGAGATTGCGAAATTCGCGGGCCGCCAACGGATCCATACCGGCGGTGGGCTCGTCGAGGAACAACACCTTCGCGCCGGCGATGAGGCCGCGCGCGAGGTGCAGGCGCTGCTTCATACCTCGGGAGTACGTCTCGACGCGGACATCCGCCTTCTCGGCGAGACCGACGCGTTCGAGGAGGCCGGCGGCGCGTGGTTTGATCTGCGATCCGGGCAGGCGATACAGCGACGCCCAGTACTCAAGATTCTGACGCGCGGTCAGCCGCGTGTAGAGGCCGCGTTCCCCGCCGAAGACGATGCCGATCATCGGGCGTACGACCTTGGCGTCGCGTACAACATCGTGGCCGCATATCTCTGCGCGGCCCGACGTGGGCAAAAGCACCGTGGTCAGTATTTTGACCAACGTCGTCTTGCCGGCGCCGTTCGGCCCGAGCAAGCCGTGGACCTCGCCCTGGTCGACCGACAGATTCACCGCGTCAAGCGCCGTGACCAATGCCTGTTTGCGCGGTTGAAATGTTCGGACAAGATCGACCACCGTCACCGCAGGCCCGACTCGAGACATGGCGCGAATGCTAGCGATCGGCAGCCGTTCGCGCGTCCCCATTAATCGACCGCCGCGCCCGGTCGACTGCTCGATGGGGCTACCGGTGAGAGCGCTCTCGTCGCTACGGTGTGGAAGCCGAAGCATCGGCAGTGAACGAAGGTAATGAGATGGCGAGTCGAAGGCTGACAATCGAGGACGTTGCCCGGGAGGCCGGCGTGTCCCGGGCTACCACATCTCGCGTCATCAACAATCTGCCGGGCGCATCCGACCAGGTCCGCGCGCGCGTACACCGGGCGGTCGCCGATCTCGGCTACCAGCCGAACGCGGCCGCCCGTGCGCTGGCGTCCGGTCGCGCGCCCATCATTGACCTGGTCGTGGTCGCCCACGAGACCAAGCCGTCCGAGCTCGGTGTCAACCCGTATTTCAGTCGTGTCCTGGCCGGCATGTTGTCGGCGCTCGACGACACCGGCACGGCCATGCGTGTGCGGCTGGTGGCGCCCGGCGATGCGTCCGACGCGCTCGATCGATTGGCCGACGCCGTGACCACCGGCGCAGTGCTCGTCAACGTGCCACCGCCGATGGCTACGAGGTTCCATCGCCGGTGTCGACGCGTGGTCTCGCTCGGCGGGACGGCCGTACACATCCCGGCGGTCGAGGCGGAGAACGAGACCGGCGCGCACGCCGCGGTCGCGCACCTGTACGGGCTCGGACGTCGGCACATCGCCGCCGTTCATGGTCCAGACCGGAACACTTGCGCGGCCAGCCGGCGGGTCGGTCATCTCGACGCCATCCACGATGCCGGTGTGCCCGATGTCGCCGCGGACGGCGGTTTCTGGCGCGACGGCGGTTACCGGGCGGCGACTCAGGTCATGGCCGCTGATCCGAAGCTCGACGCACTGTTCGTAGCGTGCGACCTGATGGCGGTCGGGGCGATCCAGGCGATCGTGGCGACCGGTCGTCGAGTCCCGGACGACGTCGCCGTCGTCGGGTTCGACGACAGCATTCTGGCCGTGGCGGCTAATCCGTCCCTGACCACGGTGCGCCTACCCGTGGAGGATATGGCCGCCGCGGCGGCGAGGACGCTGCTCAACGATGACGCGAAGCCGTACTTTCGGCAGATCTTTCCGGTGGGCCTCGTCCAACGGCGCAGCACGAGCCCCGGCTAGGTCGCCGAGTGTCGCTCGATGCGTTCCCCTAGCCGCGACCGCGTCACGTGTTGCTGGCGGATCGTATCCGTGCGAGATCGTCGTCGACGGTGCGTGGCGCCGACGCCAGCCAGCCGGTGATGGTGGCGAGGATGACGGCGGCCCACAGCACGCCGAAGGAGGCCGTCCACGTTCCGGTGGCACCGTGCAGCACACCGAACAGGAGCGGACCAGAGGCGGCGATGACGTAGCCGATGCTCTGCGCGAACGCGGACAGGGATGCCGTCATCTGGGCCGAGGTCGTCCGGTAGCCGATCAAGGTCAGCGACAGCGGGAACATGCCGCCGCCGATGCCGGCCAGGACCATCCAGGCCCAAGCGCCGGCCGGGTCGAGGAGCAGGCCGGCGTAGGCCGTGGCGAAGCTGCCGCCGAGGACTAGCACAAGCGGTCGGTGGTAGCGGACCGGGACGATCGGGGCGATCATCGAGGCGGGAATGCCCATCGCCGACAACAGGGCAACCATCCACCCGGCGGTGCTCGCGCTGATCGCATGTGCGCTCAGGAAGCGTTCGAACCAGCCAAACGCGATGTACGCCTGTACCGATTGGAACGCGAAGAACAGCGTCACCATCCATGCCGTGGGGCTGCGCACGAGTGCGGTCGCCGGCAATCGGGTGGTGCCCGCGGCGAATCGGGTGTCGTGCCGCAGCGTCGAAAGCCACGGCAGCACCGCAGCGGCGCTGAGAAGCGCCCACGAACCGATACCGGCTCGCCATGAATTCTCGCCCGACGCCAGTAGTCCGATCGGAACCGACAGACCCGCCGCAAGAGTGCCGCCGACCGCCATCGCTGTCGTGTACAGCGCGGTCATCTGCCCTATGCGGTCGGGAAAGTGCCATTTGACGAGCGTTGGCATCAATACGTTGGCGACGGCCGACCCGCTCAGGCTGAGCACGCTTAACGCCACGAACGCTACGACCGACCCGACGAACGCTCGGGCCAGCAACCCGACGGTCATAGCGGTCAACGCCAACACCAACAGCCGATGTGGTCCGGCACGAGACGCCATTCGTGGCGCCAGGGCGCCCAGAGCGGCGAAGCAGATCGGCGGCAGCGTGGTGATCAGGCCGGCCATACCGCTGTTGGTACGCAGCCCGCGCTCGAGTCCGTCGAGCACAGCGCCAACGCTCGTCACCGCGGTACGCATGGACAGGCCGGTCAGCAGCAGAGCGGCGGCCAGCAGCCATCGCTGCTGACGCGATCGCGACGCGGCTCGGGCCGCCGAAGATCCCATCGACGGGTGTGCCGGGGTCTGCGCCGGCGGCCCGCCGGCCCGTTCGGGTCGTGTGTGGGCGGCTCCGCCGCGAGCGGGTGGGTTCACGTGAGCCTCGCCTCATGTCGATATGCCGGATCGACTCGCCGGTGTCGTGCTGCTGCCCATCCGAACACAGACCGCGTTCACGGCGCACGGGGCTACGGCGCGATTGTGGGTCTCGAGTAGTCGTGGAGATGGGTACGGTACTCGTCCGGCGGGCGACCCCGGGTGACGACGTCTGGAGCGACGACGCAGACTGGATGCGTGGCGTCCAACGTGTTCCTCTTCGACGGCGACTGCGCATTCTGTACGTCGTGCGCCCGATTCATCCAACGGCATCTTCCGACCACCGCGCACGTCGTCGCCTGGCAATTCGCCGATCTGGACCGGCTCGGGGTGACCGTCGAGGCCGCCGAGCAGGCCGTCCAATGGATCCCCAGCGCCGGCCCGGTCACGGCCGGACCCGCGGCCATCGCCGATCTACTGAACGACGCCGGGTCGTACTGGCGCCCGCTCGGGTTGCTCCTGGGCACGCGGCCGATGCTGCGGATGGCGTGGCCGGCGTACCGATGGATCGCGCGTAACCGCCACCGCCTGCCCGGCGGCACCGCGGCGTGTTCGTTGTCGCAGGCCGAGCGCGAACGCCAGCGAGCGGCGGCGCTGAACGCCGAACTCTAGTGAGGCTGCTCCACGACGGCGGGCGGCGACGCCGATGGCCGGTGTTCGTCGTTCGGCCGTGGCGGTGTCCTTGACCGATCGAGCGTGCCACTCAGCCGTCGGAGGAGCCGCCGGGTCCAGACGACGGGCCGCACCTTCTCCAGCGGTAGGAAGCTCGTCATGGCAACCTGATGCGGTGCGAACGAGATCGTGATGGTCAGCATCACCATGAGATGAAATAGGTAGAAGTAGCCCACGATCCAGTAGCGCAGCCGGCTCCGGACAAAGAACACGACCGGACTCGACAACTCGAACGCCACGATGCCGAACTGAGCCAGCAGCAGCGGCCAGCGAGTCGACGTGAGCAGGTCGGTCAGCGGCGTGCCGCGCCGGATCAGCGCCCGCTCCAGCGTCGCGCTGGTCAGCCAGCCGACTCCGCCAAAGCGCAGTTTGGCCCAACTGGACAGGAAATACGTCGCGATGACCGCCACCTGCGTCATCCGGAGGGCCCAGCCACCGCGCTCGGTCATCCGGGTCCCGCCGTGCCGTGCCGGGCCAGCGGTCGGCAGCACGGCCAGCGCCACGAGCAGGCCGAACCGGTCGTGGTCGACCTTGCCGTAGCTCATCGCGATGATCATCCACTCGAAGTAGAGCGCGAAAACGGTCCACCCGAGCAGCCTGGGCGCGCGACCGGTCGCGGCCGCCACCGCGAGCGGGATGAGCGCCCAGAAGATGCCGTTGACCAGCAGCGGCGTCGGGGTCGGCAGGTGCAGCAACCGACCGACGAGTAGAGGTTGGTAAAAGACCCCGGGGATCGCCGCGTGCGACCTCACCCACGGCGTGAACCACAGCGGGTCGAGCGCCACGAACAGATAGACCACGGTACGGAACGCCGCGACGCGGCCGGTCGGCACGGCGGCGAACATCCAACCCGAGATGCGGCGACCGACCGGCGGACGCGGGCCCGATGCTTGCGCCGGCTCGACCGCGGGACTGTCCGTTCCGTCGGTCGACGCCACGGTCGGCGACGTCACCAGGAACCTCGCGCGCTTGCCGGGCGTCGTCGTGACGCTCCGCCTCAATTGGTCACCCCCGGCGGCGTCCAGGTCGCGACGGTCTGCGTCGTGTACGCGCCGGTCTCGGTGCCATCATGCAGCGCGTACCAGCGAATGATGATCTGCACCCGGATGGGCGACGGTGCTTTCGGATTCAGCGTGACGTAGGCGTCGTCGATGATCCGCAGCAGCGACGGATCCTTCTGGAAGCGGCCGAGCTGACCCTCGATTTCGGCCCGACGGATGCCGGTGTTGACCTCGGTCAACTCGATCGTGGCGCCGGTAGTGTCGACGATCTCGAAATGGGTGTCCGCGACCGGCGAGTTCAGCTTGTCGGCCGTGGCGTACATGCGGAATGGGCCGAAGGGGAAAAGGTCGTCCTGGCCCGCAACCGTGCCGTACAGCAACAATGCGGCCACAACGGCGGCCACGATCAGCCGGACCGGCCGGCCGATCCCACCGGCCCGGTCGACATCCGACCCGCCGCCAGACTCGACCGCCGCGCGGTCGACTGCGCCGGCGCCACCGGCCTCAACGATCCCGACGGCGTCAGCGGTGCCGGAGTCTTGACGTCGCAGCGATCGCATAGCGCGTGGAATCGTATCGCTTTCGAACGATCACTAGGGGGCTCGCGGTCAGGGCCGCCGGCGTGGCGCCAGCTTGGACAGCTGGCGGGTGGACATGGGCCGAGCGTTGGTCAACGCGCCGGGGGAGCGCATCCCGGCCAGCTGGATGTCGAGGAATCGTTGCCACGCATCGGGAGCCACCTCGCCGGAGGCCTGTACGAGGCCGCGCATGGCCCAGATGAGCGCCAGGACATCGCCAGCGGTGATGCTCGAGTTCACCGTGCCGGCGGCGATGGCGCGTGCGGTCAGTTCGTCGATGGCGGCGCGAATTCGGGCGGAGGTGGCGTCGTCGGTCCTCCGTTGGAGGAAAAGGATCGCATAGCGGGCGTGGTCGGCGAACGACTGGCCGAGCGCGCGCAGTAGATCCTCGAGCCCGTACCCGTCGGTGCGGGCCAACGCCGCGTCGGTCGATGACAGCACCTCCGCCAACGCCAGCCGCAGCAGTTCATCGATCAGCGCATCCTTGCTGACAAACCGGCGATATACGGTGCCGACGCCCACGCCCGCACGCGCGGCAATCTCCTCCATGGATGCATCGGCACCGGACTCGCCCAGCACGTCACGAGCGGCATCGAGGATGCGGTGATAGTTGCGGACGGCGTCGCGCCGCCCCGTCACGGGCGCAGCTCCACTCATTCGGTCTGGTCACCGACGACGGTCCCACCCGCGACCATCGCCATCTCGGCGTGCTCCGGCTCGCCGACGATCGGTCGAGGCCGCCGCGCCGACGGGATCAACAAGCCGGCGGCGGCAGCCAGCACGAGACCAGCGGCCATCACGGCGAAGCCGGTCGTGTAGCCGGACTCCTTGGGCAGGCCCGACGGTGCGAGCTGCGAGGTGACGATGCTGGCCATGACCGCGGCACCGATGCTGCCGCCGATGGTACGGATGTTGGCGTTCATGCCGCTCGCGACGCCGGTCTGCGACGGCGGCACCGCCGCGACGACCAGCGCGGACATCGCCGAGAAGGCGAGACCGAACCCGACACCCATGATGGCGTTGGACAGGTAGATCTCCCATTCCTGGCCGTGCGCGAACGCGAGGATGAGCATGGCCACGCAGCCGATGAGGCATCCCGCGATCACGAGCACCTTGCCGCCGAGTCGGCGCGCGAGCCGGCCGGCGAAGATGCCGACCGCGAACATGGTGATGGCGGACGGCAGGAGCATGAGCCCGGACCGGGTGATCGTCGCGCCGAATCCATAACCCGCCGCGGCCGGTGTCTGCACGAACTCGGGCAGGAACGCGAAGGTCGCGTACATCCCGACGCCGATCAGCAGCGCAACCAGATTGTTCGTCCAGACGGCCGTCTGGCGCATCATCTGCATGTCGATCAATGGAGTCGCCGCGCGCAACTCGGCGAGGACCCAGACGCCCGCGATAACCACGGCCGCGACCAACAAACCGATCACTCGGCCCGAGCCCCAACCCCAGGCTGGGGCTTCGCTCAACGCGACGAGCAACGCGACCAGCCAGGCGGACAGCAGTAGCGCCGGCATCCAGCCGATCCGGCCCGGCGTTCGCACGGGCGACTCCGGAACGAAAAGCACAGCGGACACCGCGGCGACCACGGTCAGGATCAGCGGCAGCCAGAACAGCCAGTGATAGTCCAACGCGTCCACGATCGGACCGGCCAACACGATGCCGAGGCCGGCCCCGACCGCGGTGAGGGACGCCAGAGCGCCGACCGCGCCGGTCACCTTCGCGGCCGGGAACTCGTCGCGGATGATGCCGAACGCGACCGGCACCATGCCGCCCGCGATCCCCTGGATCACCCGCGCCACGATGAGCACACCGATCGAGGACGCGACGGCAGCGAGAAGCGAGCCGACCGCCAACGCGACCAACGTGGCCACGAAGACGCGCTCCTTGCCGAACATGTCGCCGACCCGGCCCAGGATGGGCGTCATGATCGACGCCGACAGCAGGTAGGCGGTCAGCACCCACGTCACGGCGCTCTGCGACGTGTGCAACTCCTGCTGCACCGTCGTCAGCACCGGAATCACCAGCGACTGCAACAGCGCAAACGCCCCGACGCCGAGCGCCAACACCGCGAACGTCACCTGATGGCGTCCGCGAACGCTACCCACTGCCACGAAGACCTCCCGCGAAACGGAACCCTGCTTCCGATACGGCAAGCCTAGCAAACCGGAATCCGGATTCCGATGGGAGGCGGCGACGGCTGGCCGGCCGACGGTGCAGCGGACGCGCGACCGTCTCCGGCCGTGTCAACATCCGTGACCTTGGAACGACAGGTACCCAATCGTGCTCGGATGAGATCCGCGACGTTGCAAGATCGCGGATCACGGGCCGAGACGGCCGCTGCCGCCTGTGTCCATCGCCTGGTCTGCGCGTGGTGAACCTGCGCGCGAAAATGGCGCGGCGCATCGACACGAACGCGGCGAAGCAGCGGTCAGCGTTAACCCCTGCGGGAGAGCGGAGCGACGAGTGGTTCGGGCGGCCTGGGCGGCATCGCCCGCTGTTTGGCTATGGTCGCTTGGCGTACTCGGCGATCTCGCCGAAGTCGATAAAGATGCAGCTCTCGTCTCCGACGACCGATGCGTCATGTCCGGGTGCGATCGCGACGATCTCGCCCGGTGTGATGTCCTGTTCGCTGCCATCGTTCATATGAATGCGCATGCGGCCCTGCACGCAGTAACCGAGGTGAGACACCTCGCAGGAATCGGTGCCGGCAAGCGGCCTCACGTTGCTCGACCAGCGCCAGCCGGGCTCAAATGTGCCCCGCGAGACGGGTCGGCCCGCAACGGTGACGAACTCTGCCATGCCGTTTCCTTCGAACATCCGTGTTTCGTCCGGCTTGTCGAATGTCTTGACCTCGACGCCTGTCATTGCCCCACCCCCATGCGAACGGCACCCCGACGCGCTGCGGGCGCCCGTATTCAGTCGAGCCTAGGCGGCGCGGGACGCGCGGGACCGGGTTGGGAAAGAACGGTGCCAATGGTGCGGTTGGGCCTGCTGCTTACGCGGCTGGCGAACCGGTCGGCCGCCCGCGGCACTCGGCGCATCTGGCGCGTGCAGTCCGGCCGACGCTCGATCGTGGCGCCCAGTACGGTGTTTGCGTCCTAGCGGCCACCACCCGGGCCGAAGTTCGGACCGCCGGCGCCGCCCGAGAATGGGATGAACGTGCCGCCACGCGAAGTGGTGCTGGTTGTGCTCGTCGGCAGGACCTGCGACAGATCAGCCAGAACGACCTGATCGCCGACCTTGAGCCCGCTCTTGACTTGCGTGACATCGGTGCCGGCGACGCCGAGCGTGATCTGGACCGTCGTGGTCTTGCCGTCGCGCAACACCGTGACGGTGTGGGTGCCTCGGACACCGGTGTGGATCGCGGAGTTTGCCACCGCGGTCACATGGCTCGCCGTACCCGTGGTGATCACGACATCGGCGCCGGTTCCGTCGTACAGATTCGACGTCTCGCTGTCCAGGGTGACCGTCACCGGGAACGCCGTAGTCGAGCCCGATGTGGTGCTGAGCATGCCGATCGACGTGACCGTGCCGTGCAACTTGCCGGCCACGCCGTCGGCGGCGACGCTTACCGACTCGCCGGGCTTGATCAGGTCGATGTCGGCGAGTGGGACGGTCGTGCTGACCTTCTGTACGCCGGCGCCCACGATCGTGACCGTGCCACTGGCACTGCCGCCCGCGCTGAGTCCAATCGCGGCCACCTTCCCGGTGATGGGGCTGGTCAGCGTGGCCGCGGCAAGGTTCTGCTGCGCCTGGGCGAGTTGCGCCTTCGCCGCGTCGATGGCGGCCTGATCGGCCGCGAGTTGCGCGGCGCTGGCCGGCTCGGTTGTCGCCTGCCCCGAGCCGCTCTGACTGCCGCTGCTCGAGGTACTGCCCGACGCGCTCCCGGTCGACGCGCCGCCAGTGGACTTGTTGGTACTGGTCTGGCCGGACGATGATCCATGCTCCCTCCTCCGCTGCCGCTGCCGCTGCCGCTGCCGCTGCCGCTGCCGCTGCCGCTGCCGCTGCCGCTGCCGCTGCCGCTGCCGCTGGTCGAGGCGGCCGACTGCAGTTGAACGATCAGCTTGTCCAATGCCGTCACGGCGGAATCGAGGGCCTTGACGGCGTCGTCCTGCGCGTCAATCTTGTCGTCCAGCGTGGTCATGTCCGACGCAAGCCGCGTCGCCGATGCCTCGTAGTCGGCCATGGCGCTGGTGCACGCCGCCGACATCGTCGAGCCGCCGGTCGTGCCGGCCGACGTTTCGCTCGAGCCGTCCGCCGTCGCGCACGCCTTCTGTTGCGAATCCCGCAATGCAGCGTTCTGTTCGACGTCGTCATCGACCGGCTTCCGCGCCGCATCCACCGCGGTCTGGCCCGAGTCGACGTGCTTCTGGGCTTCGATCACGGCGTTCTGGGCCGCCGTCACCTTCTGCACGAGTTCATCGAGAGTCGTGGCCGCCGATGTCGCGAGCGCTGTCGCGATGGTTGTTGCCGATTCGCTGACGGTTGTGGTGTCCGCCGCGGTTCGTACGGTCGGGGACGACGGCCCGTCGTACGCCGCCGTTACCGAGCCGCCGGTTGCCGCCGAGGTCTGACCGGTCTTGTCGGCCTCGAGCTTCTGCTTGGCGCTGGCGAGCGTCGAGGTGGCCGAGTCAACGTCGGCTTGCAGCGAGGTCGTGTCCAATCGCGCCAACACCTGTCCCTTGCGGACGCTCTGGCCGACCTTCACACCGACCGACTTGACGGTCCCGGACACCGCGAACGACGGCGTCGACTTGCGCGCGGCGCTGATCGTGCCGGACGACTCGACGGTTTGCGTCACCGATGCGAGCCCGACCGTCTGCAGTTGCCATCGCGGCGCGTCGTCAGTCATGGCCGCGGTTGCAGCCGTACCGCCGCCGGCAACGACCGCGAGCCCCGCAGCCGCGGCGACAGCGCGACGTCGGCGGGTTGTGCGTCGGCGCGCGCGCTGCGCGCGGGAATCACCGGCTGCCATTAGGGCCTCCGAAACCGCCCGTGCACTGGCCGTTCGTCGCGTTCGTTATTCGCACGCTCGTGGCGGCGACGGTCCCGGTCGCATCGGCGGTTCCCTGTGCGGTGACGCACACGCCCACCTTGACCGACGTCGAGGTCGTACTCGCCTCTGTCGTGATCTTCGTATCGGAATTGGCCGACACGGTCTTGCTCGTCGGTGTTGAGTTGCTCGGCCCGAAGCTCTGAGCGGCGATCACGAGTGTGGAACCCGACACCGACAGCACCTTGCCGTTGGCGATGGTGCCGAACCCGCCGCTACCGCCCGCCGGTGGCTGTCCGCCGGACGGCATCGCCGACGGGCGACCGGACGGTGCTCCGGTCGGCCGCCCGCCACCCAGGGCTCCGCCGCCGCCACCACCGCCGAAGCCGCCAGTGCATTGACCGTTCACCGGTGCACTCACGACCAATGTCGTCGCGCTGAACGATGTCGCCGACGACGATGTCCCGGACGGCGCGACGGCGGTGACGCATTGTCCGGCCTTGACGGCCGACATGGTCGTGGCGACGGTGTGGCTGAACTTCGTCGAGTCGCTCCACGAGACCGCGACCTGGCCGTTCTGTTGGCTCTGCACCTGCATCGTCGTGCCGCTGACGGCGGCGACCGTGCCGGACGCGGCCGGGCCGCCCGGCCGCGATGCTCCGGAACTCGACGATGGGGCAGCGGCCGGCTGCGGCGCGGCGGCGCTGCTCGACGACGAACTGCCGCATGCGGTCAGGGCGACCGCGGCGAGGGCCCCGGACGCGACGACGACGACAAGCCGCCGAATGGTGGCCGGCCCATGCGGGCTTGGGCGGTGGGTCATGTTCGATCCTTCGTCATAGTCGATGGGTGTCGTGCTCATTCGCTGCGAAGTGCGTCGATCGGCGAGAGCCGGGCCGCGCGGGCGGCCGGGTAGACGCCGAAGCCGATGCCGATCGCAATGGCGGTCGCGATGGCGATCAGGATCCAGGGGACCGATATGGCGACCGGGTTGCTGATGAAGTGCGGCAGGATCAGTGCCGCCCCGATGCCGGCGGCGACGCCGAGGAGGCCGCCGGTGAGGCCGAGCATCGATGCCTCGGACAGGAACTGCTTGCGGATCGTGGCCGGGGTGCCGCCGAGTGCCTTGCGCAGCCCGATTTCGCGAGTTCGTTCCTTGACCGAGACGAGCATGATGTTCATGACCCCGATGCCGCCGACGATGAGGGACAGTGCGGCCACCCCGATCAGCAAGGTCGTCAGCGTGCTGTCCACCGAGCTGGTGGTGCTGATGACCGACTGCTGGGTGGTGATCGTGAAATCGGCGCTCGACGACGACGTGACGTTGTGCCGGTAGCTCAGGATCGAGTTCGCTTCCTGGTACGCGCCGGTCAGCCGGGTGGGCGTGGTCGCCTTGACGTAGATGGTCTGCACCGACGTACGGTTCGAGCCGCCGACGATCCGCTGCGAGGCCGTACTCAGCGGGACGATCGCCTGGTCGTCGAGGTTCTGCGACGAGTCGGAACCGGTGGACGCGAGGACACCGATAACTTCGTACGGGACGTTGTTGATCGTCACGGATTGACCGACTGGATCGAGGAACCCGAACAGTTCGCTGGCGGTGTCCGCGGCCAACACCGTGACGGCGGCGGCGTTCGTCTCGTCGGTGGAGCTGATGAAGCGCCCGGCGGAGAGTGTTCGCCCGCGTACCGACAACCATGACGGTGTCGTGCCGACGACCGTGGTCGTCCAGTTGGTCGATCCGTTCACCAGCGACTGGGAGTTGCTCTGCAGGATCGGCGCGACACCGCCGATGTCCGGGGCGGACGTCTTCGACGACAGCGCGTTGGCGTCGGCCGCGGTCAACGTTGATGCGGAGCCGAATCCACCACGAACACCGTTGCTCGTCGAACTGCCGGGCGAAATGATGAGCAGGTTGCCGCCGAGCGCGGACAGTTGCTTCGACACCTGCTGTTGGGCGCCCTGGCCGAGGCCGACGGTCAGCACCACGGCGGCGATGCCGATGAGGATGCCCAGCGCGGTGAGGGTTGAACGCAACTTGTGGGTACGGATGGCGTCCCAGCCGTTGCCGAGGATGTCGGCCCAGATCATCGACGTCCCCTGTCGGCGCTCGTGTGCGCTTCGTCCGAGGCGACCTGGCCGTCCCGGATGCGGATGATCCGGGCGGCTCGGTCGGCGACCTCGGCCTCGTGGGTGATCAGTACGACGGTGCGCCCTTGCCGGTGCAGCTGATCGAAGAGTCCGAGGACGTCTTCGGTGGCGGCCGAGTCGAGATTGCCGGTCGGCTCGTCGGCGAGCAGCAGATCCGGATCGCTGGCGAGAGCACGGGCGACTGCGGCGCGTTGCTGCTGACCGCCGGACAGCTCTCCGGGACGATGGTGCACCCGATCGCCGAGCCCCACCCGTTCCAACGCTTCCGTGGCAAGGACTCGGCGTCGGTCGCGGGGTACGGCGGCGTACGACAGCGGCAGCTCGACGTTGCGCAGGGCGGTCAGCGATGGCAGCAGGTTGAACTGCTGGAAGACGAAGCCGATCCGGCGGTTGCGGACCTCGGCCAACTCGATCTCGTCCATCGCGCTGACATCCTCACCGCCGAGCCGGTACACGCCCGACGTTGGTACGTCGAGACAACCGAGGATGTGCATGAGCGTCGATTTGCCCGAGCCGGACGGTCCCATGATCGCGACGTACTCGCCCGGTTCGATCGACAGCGATATGCCGCGGAGTGCCTCGACGTCGAGTGATCCGGTCCGGTAGACCTTCCGGACGTCGTCGAGATCGATGACGGGCGCGGTAAGGGTCGGTGCGGGGGCGTCGGCATCGCCACCCGGGGCACCGCCATAGTCGCCGGCCGGGATACCGGCGTGGGCGCCTCCGCGTCCGGCTATATGCGTGATGATCCGGGTGTCAGCCACCGAAGCCACCGCCGCCGAAGCCGCCACCGGCCCCGCCCGCCCCGCCGGCGCCGCCGGGGAAGTTGCCGCCACCCGGGAACGTGCCGGTGCCGGCGCCGTTTGTGCCGCGGGTTCCCGTCGACGCGCCACCGGTGGTGCGCTGGAGCTGCGGCACGACGATCTTGTCGCCGGCCGACAGGCCGGACGTGATTTCGGTCTGGCCGCCCGAGGAGATACCCACCTGTACGGGCGTCTGCACGATCTTGCCATTGACCTGTTTCTCGACGTACTGGCCGCCCGATGTGTTGCGGTGCAAGGCGAGCGTCGAGACCACGACGGCGTTACTGACCTGCTTGTAGATGAGCGCCGCGGTCACGCTGGCCCCGTCGTGCAGACCGCTCGGCGACCCGGTGACGTCGATGACGACCGGGTAGCTCGCGGTGCCCGATGACGACGACGAGACGAGCCCGATGGAGGCGATCGTGCCGTACACGACGTCGCTGGCCCCGGTGACCGTGAGTTGCGCTTGCTCGCCCGTTTTGATGAGGCCGACAGACGTCGCGTCCACGGTCGCGTCGACAATCCACGAATTCGTACTGATCACCAGGACCTGAGCCGATGAGCTCGACGAGGTCGACGAGCCTGACGTCGTTGCCCCACTCGTCGAGCCGGTGTCGGAGCCGCCGTCCGAGCTGTTGCCGGACACCGATTCGCCGACAGTCAGATTGACCTCCGCGACGGCGCCGTCGATCGGCGAGGTCATCGTCGCGGCCGCAAGCTGAGCCTTGGCCGAGGCCAACTGGTTCTTCGCGGCCGTCAACGCGGCCTTGTCCGCGGCGAGCTGGGTATCGCTCACATCATCGTCGGCGTCGACCTTGGCCTTGTCCGACGCGACCGCGGCTTCGGCTTGCGCGACCGTCGCCGACAGCGAAGCCGACTCGACGGTCGCGAGTGTCTGGCCCTTCTTGACGGTCTGGCCGGCGCTGACCTTGACGCTGGTTACCTCGCCGGAGACCGCGAAGTTCAGGTTCTCCTGCTCGGCCGGCGCGAGGCTGCCGGTGGCCGAAACGCTCTGCCTGATCGTTCCGGTCGTCACCGTCGCGACGGTCGTCGTGGCCGCGGCGGCCGGCGCGCTGCTTCGCGTACCGAAGTAAATGCCGAGTCCGGCACCCGCGAAGACGACAACGGCCGTCGTCCCGCTCAGCCACGGATGCGCGCGCAGCCATTGCAGCCGTGACGATTGAGCGCTGCCCAACTCGCGGCCAACGCGACGTCGACGAGCGACGCCGGTCTGAGCCGACGGATCCGGGGCGACCCACGGCAGTCCGGCGACATGATTGGCATTCGCCTCGTCGATGACGGACAGCCGCCCCGCAGACGGGGGACTGGTCGACGACGAACCGTCCGTGGCGGCTGGGTGTGGTGCGTTTCCTGGCATGGATGCCGGCTCCTTCCGTGGTGGCGCCAGCACATCCCACGGAACTACCAGAACCATTTGGTGACGCTGTGGATCAGCTGTGGAAGATCGCGTACGTCGGACGCGGAGATGCTTGATCACCGAACCAGCTGCGAGCGCTGCGGTTGCGGCCTGACCCCATCCGGAACGGATGACGTGGGTCTCTTACCGGCTACATCTCCGTGAGCAAGATCGTGGCTAGTTGTTTTTCCAGCTCGAGGCGGCTGCTCTGGGTGTGTACGTTGAACACCCAGATCCGGAAGCCCTCGGCGCCTTTGTGGACGTACAGGCCGGTGTTCCCGCCGTCGTAGGCCTCATCGCCAACGTTCGGCACCGGTGTGCCCAACCGGATGGGCTCGACGCCGGGGTCGCCACTCCACGGGCCAACGTCGAGCGTGACGGTGCCGTTGTGACCCGACGCCGGGTCCCACTCGCATTCCGGTGCGTCGAAGTTCGGCTCCGGCTTTCCCGCTGCCGGTGGCTCGCCCAGTGCCGCGGTGACCTGGTCGGTTGTCAGCATGGAGCAAGGGTCGAGCTTTCCGCCGGCGCTGGGCGTGCTCGCGGCAACGCTTGCGGGCGACGTGGCCGGCGCGGTCGTGGCCGCGGCTTTGGGCGCGGCTGCGGACGTACTCGGCCCGGCTGAGCAACCGGCGACGAGTGCGCCGGCCGAAATGGTCAACACAGTGCTCCGCAGGAGCGCGCGGGCGAGTGTCACGGATTTCTCCTTCTGTTTCGACCGCAGGGGTTCCGTCGTGATGCGCAGGTACGCGCCTGCGAGGCGCGCCCGACCGCTGGCCGGATCGTGGCGGTTGTCGATGCGCATGACGTGAGCGTGGAGCTCGCCGGTCATAGTCGGTTCATAATCGGGGCAGCGCTCGCCACTAGGATCACGCTGGTGACGGTGGAGCTGCGGCTGTTGGGGTCGGTACGGGCCCTCCTTGATGGCCGTTCGATCGCCCTCGGGCCTCGTAAGCAGCGGCTCGTTCTCGCGATCCTGGCTCTGGAGGCCGGTCATCAGGTGCCGATGGATCGGCTGGTCGACCTGATCTGGCCGGACGGTCCGACGCGGACCGCGACGCATGCGGTGCGCGTATGCGTGTCGGGGCTGCGCGTTGCATTCGCCGGCGCCGTCGACATCGTGGCGCAGGGCACCGGATATCTGCTCGCCGTCGACCCGACCACGGTCGACGCGCATCGGTTTCGCGCGCTGCTGGCTGCGGCTCGCGTCGCGCCGAGCGACGCGGAGCGCGTCGGGCTGCTGGACCACGCGCTGGGCCTATGGTCTGGCCCGGCCCTGGGCGGCACCGCTCCGTCGGCCACTCGGGAACGCCTATGCGCGGGCTTGGAAGAGGCTCGGCTAACCGCGCTGGAGGACCGGGTCGACGCCCAGCTCCGGCTGGGCCGGCATCGGGAACTGGTGGACGAGCTCGCCGACCTCACCTCCGCCCATCCGTTGCGGGAGCGACTGGCCGGTCAGCAGATGGTGGCGCTGCACCGCAGTGGACGGTCAGGTGACGCGCTCGCCGCGTACCGGCGTATCCGTCACGACCTTGCCGAGCAGCTGGGGCTCGACCCCGGCGCCGCACTGCAACGCCTCGAGGTCGCGATCCTGCGGGACGAGGATCCGCTGCCTACCGCGGGCGGCAGCAGTCCGGCACAGGTCCAGGCGCCCGTCCATGCGGCCACCGCGGCGCCGCCGCCGGCCCAGTTGCCTGCCGCGGTGGACGGCTTCGCCGGCCGCGCGGACGCGCTCATCGTCCTGACCGGGCTGGCCGCGTCGCACGCGACAACCGGCCAGGTCGCGGTCATTGTCGGCGCCGCCGGGGTCGGCAAGACCGCGTTGGCTACCCACTGGGCCCACCAGCAGCGCAACCGGTATCCGGACGGGCAGCTCTACGTGAACCTGCGCGGCCACGGCCCGGGCACGCCGGTGCGACCCGAGCAGGCACTCGGCGGTTTCCTGCGCGCTCTTGCCGTACCGGCCGAGCAGGTTCCGCTCGACCTCGACGAGGCCGCCGCGCTCTATCGCACCCTTCTCGCCGACCGGCGGACGCTCGTACTGCTGGACAATGCGGTCGGCGTCGACCAGGTCCGGCCGCTGTTGCCCGCGGGTCCCGGCTGCATGGCCCTGATCACCAGCCGCGACAGGCTGGCCGGGCTGGCCGTCCGCGACGGCGCCCGACTGATGCGCCTGGACACGCTCGATGCCGGTGAGTCCCTCGATCTGCTGACCGGCCTGATCGGCGGCGCGCGTCTCGACCGGGAGCCGGGGAGCGCGGCCGAGCTGGCTCGGCTCTGCGGTCACCTGCCGCTCGCGCTGCGCATCGCCGCCGCCCAACTCGCCCGGCATCCGGATCGGCCGATCGCCGATCTCGTCGCGCGGCTTCGCCACGGTGACCGACTCGCCGCGCTAGAGATCGAGGGCGACGAGCAGTCGGCGGTCCGCGCCGCCTTCGACCTGTCGTACGTCGCCCTCAAGCCGGAAGCGCAGCGGCTGTTTCGGTTGGCCGGACTGCTGCCCGGCTCCGACCTGAGCGAACCGGCCGCGGCGGCGCTCATCGGGCAGCCGCGCGGCGGCGAGGTCACCCGCAGCCTCACGCAACTCACCGACGCTCACTTGTTCGGCGAGCCGATGGCCGGCCGCTACGTGCTGCACGACCTGATGCGGCTCTATGCGCAAACCCTCACCGATGCCGAGGACAGCCCGGCCGAGCGGTCCGCGGCAACGCAGCGACTGTACGGGTTCTATCTGCGCACCGCGGATTCGGCGGCACGACTGCTGTACCCACAGATGCAGCGGCTGCCGCTCCCGCCGGAGTACGCGCGGCCGGCGAACGCGGAGCCAGTAGACCTGGCCGATCCGGCCGCCGCCCTCGCCTGGTTGGAGGCCGAGCGAAGCAACCTCGTTGCCGCCGCGGAACGGGCCGCGGGCTGTGGGCCGCGGCCGGTTGCCTGGCTCCTCGTGGACGCACTTCGCGGGTACTTCTGGATGCGGCGCCATACATCCGACTGGCTCGCGGCCGGCGCCGCGGCGCTCACGGCGGCCACAATGGACGACGACGATCACGGATTGGCCGCGGCGCATCTCTGCCTTGCCCAGGCTCATCGGTTCCTGTCCCACCACGGCACGGCAATCGACCACTTTGCCGACGCGGTGGACCACGCATCCCGAGCCGGTTGGCGGCAGGGCGAGGCCGCTGCCACCGGCAGTATCGCCAACCTGTACCGCGACCAAGGACGACTTACCGACGCGGCCGAATACCACCGTCGGGCGCGCGCGATCTTCCAACAGACCGGGGAGTCCGGCGGTGAGGCGGTGAGCCTGAGCAACCTGGGCAACGTGCAGATCGACTCCGGCGCGCTGAGCGAAGGTGCCGACAACCTCGCCGCGGCGCTGGACATCTACCAGAGCATCGGCGCGGACAATGCCCGGGCGCACGTGCTCAACAGCCTCGGCTGCGCGTACCGCTTCCAGGGCAAGCTGGACGCGGCCCGCAACCACCTGGATCAGGCACTGGCGTTGCACCGCGCGGCGGGCAGCCGCGAGGGCGAGGCCGACACCCTCAACAACCTGGCCGAAGTACACCTGGACGCCGGCCGACTGGACGAGGCGAGGCAGCTCGCGCAAACCAGCCTCACCATCGCCCAGGACGCAGGCGATCGGCGCGTAGAAGCCGACGCGTGCCACACCCTGGCCGCGGTGGAGCGTCGGCAGGGCGCGGCCGGCAACGGGTGGGACGACAGGGCGCTCGCGCTGGCGCGGGAGACCGGGTACGCCCGCGGCGAAGCGTTAGCGCTCATCGGACTGGCCCATTCCCGACTCGACGGCGGCGACCGCTCGGACGCGCTGACCGCGGCTCGCGCGGCGCTCGACTCGGCCCGCCAGGCCGGATATCGGCTGATCGAAGCCGACGCGTTGACCGCGCTCGCCCGTTGCGAATTCGCCGATGGCCACCCGCGGGACGCCGTGGCCCACGCCAGCGAGGCGTTGGACATCCAGCAGCAGACGGGCAACCCAGTTGGTGTACGGCGAGCCAAGGAGGTACTTGCCCAGGCCGGCGGATCGTGAACCCCACAAAGGCGTCCCAGTGGTCCATATCGACACGACTTCGGCCGGCGACCGGAGCCGATCTCCGAGCGCTACGTCAGTGGAACTTCGACGGCCACGTTCGCGTTCGGGTAGTAATCGGCGACGTCCCGAGCACCGTACTTGGCACGGAAGTCGTCGACCACGTGGTGCACCTCGTCCGGATCGGTAATCGGGTGTGCCGTCGCGCGGTAGTCCCGACCTTGCGCCGTCAAGTGGAGACTCGGTGTCTTGAGCAGGTTCTTGTACCACTGGCTGGCTGATCCGGTCAGCGGCAGCAGATAGAGCTTGTCGTCGTGCTGAACGAACCACACGGGATGGGTTTTCTCGTCACCGGAGACTCGGCCGGTGGTGCCGAGCTGTACCTCGTTCGTCTTGTTCAAGGCTGTCGCGAAGTCGGAACGTGCCATTGGATCCCCCTCTGCGGAAGCTCCGGGTAGGCATTCTCTCCCGATCGTAGCGAGGATCTTGGCTTGCCCGACTAAGCTTTGGCGTATGGGGCAATTGTCGGTTTTGCCAGTGATTTATGTAGTCGATCACGACGTAGCGTCGCTCGATGCACTGCGGTCCGACCTGTCCCGGCGATTCGGTAACGGTTTCACGGTGCGTGGCGAGGCCTCGTCGGAGGCGGCATTGCTCGCGCTGCAGGAGATGGCCGCCGCGGACGTGTCCGTCGCGCTGCTGCTTGTCGATGACGGTGACGCCGATCTGCTCGCGCACGCTCACGAGTTGCATCCGCGGGCCAAGCGCGTATTGCTGGTCGATCGCGACTATTCGTCGACCAGCCCGGCGGTGCAGGCGATAGCACTTGGCCGCGCGGACTATCACATCGTGCGGCCATGGGCCGATGACGAAATGATGTACGGGCCCATGAGCGACTACCTCTTTTCGTGGATCCGGGAGCAGGAGCCGAATTTCGAGCTATTTCGTATCGTTGCCGCCGAGGGCGACAGCCGAGTGCTGCAGCTGCGCGACGTGATGACCCGGTTTAGCATGCCGTTCGGGTTCTATCCGGTCGACAGCGAAGCCGGGCGTGGCTTGTTGCACGAGGCCGGGCTCGAAACGACGCGTTTGCCAGTGGTGGTCCGCTACGACGGGCAGACCATCATCGACCCGAGCATGCCCGATCTCGCTCGCGCGATCGGCGTCAATGTGACGAACGATGTTGACATGTGCGAGGTCGCGATCGTCGGAGCGGGGCCGGCCGGGCTCACCGCGGCTGTCTATGCGGCCTCCGAGGGGCTCGAGACGGTGCTGCTCGAGGAGAAGGTCTCCGGCGGGCAGGCCGGCACGAGCCCGCTGATCAGGAACTATCCCGGTTTTCCGCACGGCATAAACGGTGGCGTTCTGATGGGGCGCACGTGCGAGCAGGCGTGGCTAATGGGCGCGCACATCGTCTTCGCGCAGCCAGCGGTCGCACTCGAACGCCGGGACGAGATTCGCGTCGTCCACCTACGTGACGGGAGCGAGTTGTGTGCACGCGCGGTTGTGCTGGCAACTGGCATCGAATGGCGGCGGCTCGGCGTGCCTCGACTTGAGGCGCTCGTGGGTTCCGGCGTCTTCTACGGCGCGGCCGTCAGCGAGAGCCGTGCCATGCAGGACCAGAACGTGTTCATCGTCGGCGCTGGCAACTCGGCCGGACAGGCAGCGACGCACCTGGCCAAGCATGCCCGCACGGTCACGCTGGTCGTTCGCGGCGACGGTGTCGCGAAGTCGATGTCCAGCTACCTCCTGCGGGCCATCGAGTCGACGCCGAACGTCATCGTCCGCGACCGTACGGAGGTGGTCGACGGATCCGGCGCTGAATCGCTTGAGTCCGTCACGCTCGCGGATCGCGCGAATGGCACCGTACAGGAAGTGGCGGCGGACGCGCTGTTCGTCATGATCGGCGGCGAACCGCACACGCAGTGGCTTCCCGATGAGATCGCCCGCGACCCGCACGGTTATCTGATCACCGGTCACGACGTTCTCGAGCGCGCCGCAACCCCGTGGACGTATCCCCGCGAGCCGTTGACGTTGGAGACGAGCATGCCGGGTGTTTTCGCAGCGGGCGACGTGCGAGAGGGTTCGATCAAGCGCGTCGCCTCAGCGGTCGGCGAAGGCGCCACGGTCGTACGTATGGTGCACGAGCACCTGAGGGCCGACGAGCTCGATCCGGCGGTTCCCGCTGGATAAGGCCGATTGCCTCGCGACCCACGTCACGCCTCGACCTCGGCCGATCCACCTGGCCATGTCGATGTTGAGGTGATCTGGGATGGTTTGTCGGTCGCCTGATAATCTGCGATGAGGACCCATCTACGGCCCGAGGAGCATGCGATGAGTTCACGTCTCAACCCGTATATCAGTTTTGGTGGCAACGCCCGGGAGGCGATGGAGTATTACCAGGGCGTCCTTGGCGGAGACCTGACGCTGAGCACGTTCAGCGAATTTGGCGATCCACATGCCGAGGGCGCGGACAAGGTCATGCACGCGATGTTGGAGACCGACAAGGGCTTCACGCTGATGGGTGCGGACTGTCCACCTGGCAAATCGTTCAACCCAGGCGACAACATGACGGTCAGCCTGAGTGGCGACGACGCGGACAACCTCCACGCCTACTGGGACAAGTTGTCGGACGGCGGCACCGTAGCGGTTCCCCTCGAACGGCAGATGTGGGGCGACGAGTTCGGCCAATGCGTGGACCGGTTCGGTGTTGCCTGGATGGTGAACATCGCTTCGCCGCAGGCCTGACACGGCTCACCGGTCACATCGGAGTAATCGCGCGCTGATGCCGCAGCTCAGCGGCTCAAATGCGCGCACGCTGCTGCCCTACCTCACCTGCGGTTCGAACCGGTTGCGCGGGCAAATCCTCGACCCGGTTCGAATCTCGCCGAAGTAGTTTCCGCCTCGGTGTCGAATTCCGAGGTGCGGGTTCGTCGTACCGGAAGAGAAGTATGTTCCGGTGTTGACGCACCAGGCTTCGGCGACGGACAGCGCAGCTTGTCCGGACCGCCGAACGGCGGGAAGGATGAGGGCATGAGCGGTGTACGAGTGCTGGTCGGCACGCGCAAGGGCGCGTTCACGCTGACCTCGGACGGCCGACGCGACGAGTGGACGGTCGACGGACCCCATTTCGGCGGCTGGGAGGTCTACCACTTCGCCGGGTCGCCGGCCGATCCGGACCGACTTTACGCATCCCCGTCGGGCGGTTGGTTCGGGCAGGTGATCCAGCGCTCCGACGACGGCGGCAAGACATGGGCAACCGGCGGGAACGACTTCGCTTACCAGGGTGAGATCGGCGAACACCTGTGGTACGACGGCACTCCACGCCCCTGGGAGTTCAAGCGCATCTGGCACCTCGAGCCGTCACCCGACGACCCCGACACCGTGTACGCCGGCGCCGAGGACGCCGCCCTCTACCTGTCGACCGACGGCGGCCGGCAGTGGCGCGAGCTCACCGCTCTGCGTACCCACCCGACCGGGCCCGCGTGGCAGCCGGGCGCCGGCGGCATGTGCCTGCACACGATCATCCTTGACCCGCTGAACAAAGAGCGGATCTATGTCGCGATCTCGGCCGCGGGCGCGTTCCGAAGCGACGACAGCGGCGCCAGCTGGCTGCCGATCAACAAAGGCCTGCGCTCGGGGGAGATTCCCGACCAGGACTCCGAGGTCGGCCATTGCGTCCACCACATCACCCAGCACCCGTCCCGGCCCGACACCCTTTACATGCAGAAGCATTGGGACGTGATGCGCAGTGACGACGCCGGCGCGAATTGGCGCGAGATCAGTGGTGACCTGCCGTCCGACTTCGGCTTCCCGATCGCGGTCCACGCGCACGAGCCGGAAACGATCTACGTGTTGCCGATCAAGAGCGACTCGGAACACTACCCGCCGGAGGGCAAGCTGCGGGTCTACCGCAGCCGTACCGGTGGCGACGACTGGGAGCCGCTGACCAACGGCCTCCCGCAGTCGAACTGCTACGTCAACGTGTTCCGTGACGCCATGGCGGTCGACAAGCTCGAACCGTGCGGCATCTACTTCGGCACCACCGGGGGACAGGTCTACCACTCGGCCAACAGCGGCGACAGCTGGGCACCGATCGTACGGGACCTGCCCGCCGTGCTATCGGTGGAAGTTCAGGCGCTCCCGTGATCCGCGTTGTCCTGCCCGCGCACTTGAAGAACCTGGCTCGCGTCAGCGGCGAGGTACGCATCGAGGTGGCCGGCCCGGTTGACGGTGCCGGCCCGGTCACCCAGCGCCGATTGCTGGACAGCCTGGAGTCGCAGTATCCGATGCTGCTCGGCACGATCCGTGACCGCGGCAGCGGCGAGCGTCGGCCGTACGTGCGCTTCTACGGCTGCGCCGAAGACCTCTCCAACGCCTCGCCCGACGCGGCGCTACCCGACCAGGTCATCGCCGGTACGGAGCCGTTCATCATCCTCGGCGCGATGGCCGGCGGATAGCCCCACCATCGGGCAAAAGGTCCACGCCCCAACCTGACGACACCGGATATCTGCCCCGCTGGCGCGACAACGCATCCGCGCCTCAGCGGTTGATGACGTATGTCCGCCAGTTGCTCGCCGCGACCTTCGTCACCACTTCTATCAGCGGGTTTGGTCAGGCGAACGGTGATCCCGACTCAACGGGCGGATCCAAAGTGGACATCGGAGGAGCGTCAAGGCATTGACTTGTCGGAGTGTGTGTGATTCAGTGCGAATCTGACGGATTGAAGCGTACACATTGGTCGATCCTGTTGGATCGGCACTGGCCGCCGAAGGAGTCCCCGCTCCTTCGGCGACGGCTCAGTCGATGAGCTCAGTCGTGACCGGAACCCTCGATTCCTACGGTGCCCGACCTGGATCGGGCGTGGTGAACGGACCGCCGTCGTGGCGGCGCCGTGCGCCGTAGCCGCAGCAAGCCGAACTCGCCACCACCGTTAACGAGACGTCGCTGACTCGGGTTGAAGTGAGGCGAACAGGGTTGGGGTCGTAGCTGTCCACCGTCGACGTTGGCCGCCGCGCAGCAGCTCGTACCCCCCGACTCTGACGGAGAGCAGCATGAAGAAAGTGCTTCGCGGCCTATTGGCCGCGTTGATCGCGACCCCGGCGATAGCAGTGTCGATAGCCGCGACCGCCGTTCCCGCCGCCGCCTCGGACAATGGCCTTGGCGCGACACCACCACTCGGCTGGAGCAGTTGGAGCTTTATCCGGCACAGCCCTTCGGCCGAGAACATCGAGGCCACCGCGGACGCGATGGTGAGCAGCGGCCTGTCCTCGGTCGGATATCAGTACGTCAACATCGACGACTTCTACTACGTGTGCCCGGGCAGCCAGGGGCCGACTGTGGACCAGTACGGCCGGTGGCTGACCGACGCGACCAAGTTTCCGTCCGGCCCGAACGGCGAGAACGGCATCCAGGTCGTGGCCGATTACGTCCACAGCAAAGGCCTGAAGTTCGGCATCTACGTCACACCCGGTATCTCGAAGCAGGCGGTCGCGCAGAACACGCCGATCGAAGGAACGCCATATCACGCCGACGACATCGCCACCACCACGAGCGAGAAGAACTACAACTGCGGCGGCATGGTGGGCATCGACTACAGCAAGCCGGGGGCCCAGGCGTTCGTCGACTCGTGGGCCAAGGAATTCGCGTCCTGGGGCGTCGATTACCTGAAGATCGACGGCGTTGGCACGAGCGACATCCCGGACATTCAAGCCTGGTCGACCGCGCTGGTCAACTCTGGTCGGCCGATCCACCTCGAGCTGTCCAACAGCCTCGCCATCGGATCCGCGACCACCTGGAAACAACTGGCCAACGGCTGGCGCACCGGCGGCGACATCGAGTGCTACTGCGGTCCGGGCGGCTCCAGCTACCCGCTGACCCAGTGGTCAAGCGTCTCCGGTCGCTTCAACACCGTGGCGAATTGGCAGCCGTACGGTGGCCCGGGCGGGTTCAACGACTACGACTCGATCGAGGTCGGCAACGGCACCAACGACGGTCTCACCGTCGACGAGCGCAAGACGCAGATGAGCCTGTGGGCGATGGGCGCATCGCCGTTCATCCTCGGCACCGATCTCACCCATCTCGACCCGACCGACCTGACCCTGCTGAAGAACAAGGACGTCCTGTCGGTTGACCAGGACGCGATCGACGCGTCTCGCGTGTACAACGCGAACGGCCAGCAGATCTTCACCAAGACCGAGTCAGACGGAGCGGTCGTGGTCGCGCTGTTCAACACCAGTGGCCAGCCGCAGGCCATCTCCACCTCGGCGTCCGCACTGGGGCTAGCCGCCGGTACGGACTACGCCGTCAACGATCTCTGGGCGCACTCGACGACCGAAACGACCGGCGTGATCTCGCCCGTGGTCGCGTCCCACGGAGTCGCGCTGTACCGCGTGACGCCGCTCAACAATCCGATCGAGGCGCCGCCGAACGTGTCGTACTCGATGTCGGGGCCGGCGGCGGTCACCGGCGGGGCGCCAGCGACCTTCACCGCGACCTTCACCGATCACGGCGATCTGGCGGCGAAGAACGTCAGCCTCGCGGTGAACGCGCCATCGGGCTGGACCGTCGCACCCACATCGACGACCAGCTTCCCGGCGGTCGAAACCGAGCAGACCGTCACGGCTACGTTCAATGTCACGGCGCCGTCGCCAACAGGTCTGTTCCAAGCCGGGACGCTGACCGGAAGCGCCGATTACACCTGGGCGGGCAAGACGCCGCAGAGCGCGACTACAACCGAGTCGGTCACCGTCAGTCCACCGGTCACGGCGCCATACCGGACCTACTCGTCCGCGACCGACGCACCGGCGTTGTTCGCCCAATCCGGGGATCAACTCGGCATCATCGGCGCCGGCTCGGACCTGTACTCGGGCAGTGACGCGTACAGCACGATCTACCGGCCCGGTACGGTCAGCGACTCGTCGACCATCGACGTCGACCTCGCCTCAACCCAAAGCCTTTCCGGGTTCGGCAAGGCGGGCATCATCGTCCGCAACGACATGACGGGATCCGGCACGACGCCCGAAGGCGTGATCCTGTTTGCGTCGCCATCCGGCGGCGTCCAGCTCGAATGGAACAACAACGGCGGGAACTTCATCAACTCGGTGACACCGGCGAACGGGACGCTTCCCTACAGCGTGCCGATCCATCTGAAGCTGGAGCGCACGAGCGCGTCGACGTACACCGGCTACTACTCGTACGACGGGCAAGGTTGGTACAAGGTCGGCACCGCGACCGTCGGCGGTCAGGCCGACACGCAGGACGCTGGCGTGTTCGTGACGTCGCACGCGACCGGCACGGCCGCGACCGCTGTGTTCAACGGCTTCACCGTCGCCGATGGTGCCGTGACGCCGCCGCCGGGGCCGACATCGTACGAGGCGGAAGCATCCGGCAATACGCTGGCCGGTGGCGCGCGGGTGGCGTCGTGCACCGCGTGCTCGGGCGGCCAAAAGGTCGGATTCGTGGGCAGTGGTGGCACGTTGACGTTCAACGGCGTGACCGCGGCCTCGACCGGCGACTACCAGGTCACGCTCGTCTACCTGGACGGGTCGACCACCGGCCGATCGGCGCTCGTCACGGCGGACGGCGGCACGGCGCAATCGGTGTCCTTCGTACCGACCGGCGACTTCAACACCATCGGTACGAAAACGATCACCGTTCCCCTCAACGCCGGCACGAATACCATCACGCTGTCGAATCCAACTGACTTTGCTCCCGATTTCGACCGCATCTTGGTGGCGGTTGATCCGGGTGTCTGAGTGGCGATAGGTGCGAGGGCGGCGGCTGGCGGCGGTAACACGTCGCCGGCCGCCGGACGGGTTGACCGCATTCGAGCCCGCCGAACACCCGCCTGTGCCACCCTGGGTACAGGGAACCGGCGTCGATAGTCACGACTGACCATGCCGCTGTGCCGTGAGATCGGTATGCCGGTATTCGTGCGAGAACCGGTCATGACTGCCGTTCCGGCAGCGGTTGTAGCTGCCGTTCCGGCGGCAGTCACCGCGTCGAGGTCGCCCGCCCGTGAGCGGGTCTCCACGCGATGCGCATCCACAGTTCATGCCGGCCCCTCCGACCCACTGGAATGGGAGGCAACCATGGCGTCGATCACCGTACTCCGCGAGCGCGTCGACGGGGCCGTCATCATCCCGGACGACCCCGACTACGAGGACGCCCGTCGCGTCTACAACTTTATGATCGACAAGCATCCGGCCGCGGTGGTCAGGTGCGCGAGCGTCCAGGACGTACAAGGCACCGTCGCGCACGCCCGAACGAGTGGTCTTGACCTCGCGGTCCGCGGCGGCGGGCACAGCGTGCCCGGCTTCGGCACCGCGGACGATGCGATCGTGGCCGATCTGTCCATGATGAATGACGTAAGCATCGATCACGCGTCCCGGACCGCCCACGTCGCCGGCGGCGCCACCTGGGGAATGTTCAACGACGCCGGATACGTCCACGGACTCGGAACGACCGGGGGCATCATCTCGACCACCGGCGTCGGCGGTCTGACGCTCGGCGGCGGCATCGGCTACCTGGCCCGATCGCACGGCTTGTCCTGCGACAACCTCATCTCGGCGCAGGTGGTCCTGGCCGACGGCCGCGCAGTGACCGCCAGCGAAACGTCACTGCCCGACCTGTTCTGGGCGTTGCGCGGCGGCGGCGGGAACTTCGGCATCGTGACCGACTTCGAGTTCCGACTGCACCCGGTCCGCGACATCTACGGTGGGCTGCTGTTGTTCGAACGGGAGGACGCTCCTGACGTTCTGCGGTACTTCCGCGATTTCATCGCCGACGCACCACGCGAGTACGGCGGGTTCCCGGCGTGGCAACTCGCGCCGCCATTGCCGTTCATTCCGGAGAACCGCGTCGGCGATCCATTCCTGGTCGTGGTGTCGTGCTGGAATGGCGACCACGACGAAGGAGCGCGCGTGATCGACCGGTTCCGGCAGGTCGCGAAGCCGGCGGCCGAGATGATCGGACCGATGCCGTACCCGGCCCTGAACTCGTCGTTCGACGCTCTCGTGCCGCGCGGGTTGCAGCATTACTGGAAAGCGGTGTTCGTGGAGGACCTCAATGACGATGCGATCGCTGCGCACCTCGCATATGGGCCACGCGTGCCGGTCGTCAACTCGACCGTGCACATCTATCCGATCAATGGCGCCTGTCATGATGTGCCGGCCGACGCGACGGCGTTCAGCCACCGCGAGGCGAACTACGCCTGCGTGATCGCGGGTATGTGGCCCGATCCCGCCGACAATGAGGCCCACACTGCATGGGTACGTGACTACTTCGCCGCGCTAGCGCCGTACTCGGAGTCGGGCGGGTATACCAACTTCGCGTCCGCCGACGACCAGGGCCGCGTGCGGGACAACATCGGCTCCGGATACGACCGGCTAGCTCAGATCAAGCGGAAGTACGACCCGGACAACGTCTTCCACCTCAACCAGAACATCGCTCCGGCGTAACCGCCAGCGTGGCTGGGCTGCCGTCACACCGGCCCGGCCGCGCCGGCCACGTTGCCTGGCCGGACTGTGTCGCAGACTTGTAGGCCACCGGAACGTGACGGAGTTGATGACCATGACACAGGCAACCCGCAAGGACACCGACGTTCTGGAAACCATCCGGGATGTGATTGACGGCGCCGCGGCCGGACGGGTCTTCGGCGCTCCGATCACCCAGGACGGGCTGACGATACTGCCGGTGGCCAAGGTCAGCGGCGGTGGCGGTGGTGGCGGCGGCACGAGCCCTGCGGAGGATGGCCGTGACGCTAGCGGGAGCGGCGGTGGAGTGGGGACATCGGCCAAGCCGGTGGGCGTCTTCGTCATCAAAGAAGGCACCGTTGGCTGGCGTCCGGCAGTTGATGTCAACAAGGTGATCGTCGGCGGACAGATCGTCGTTATCGCCGCTTTGCTGATGATCCGCGCCATGATCAAGGCTCGGAGCACGCGCGGCCGCTGACAACCGGCGAACCGCCAGGTGGCACATCGTCACGATCAGAAACGCGACGCCGACCGACGACCGCCGCCGGTAGCAGCTCGGAGATATGTCTGCGCATTCCGCGGCAGCTCCTCGTGATCCGACGAGCCGCGCCCGCGCGTCCACGGTGTCAGACGGCGTCGAGATGACGAGACAGGACGACCACCGTCGAGACGGCCAGGTCACGGTCCAGCAGCTTGTCGCGAGGGACGAAGACCATGGCGCGGCCCTCGCCCAGCACGACATCGTCCTGGGTGGCCTCGGTGGTTCCGCGGAAGACGTGGACAGTGACGGTGTGCGGGAAACCCTCCTCGTACGGGCGTGGGCCGCTCCACAGTGGGTCCAGGCCATCGGCGGTCAGGCCGGTCTCCTCCAGCAGTTCACGACGCGCGGCCTCCTCGGGCGTCTCGCCGGGCTCGATTCGCCCACCAGGCAGGCTCCACTGGTTCGGGGAGACGGACGTATGTCCGTCTCGATGCTGCAAAAGCACCGCGCCCGAGCGGTCGACGAGGAGGACGAGCGCGATTTCATAGGTGGCCACCGGCAGATCATGCCAGCACGTCACCGGCGCTCGTGGCGGGGACACAATCGGTCATCGGCCGCGGCCCGGCACCGGTGAGCCGCTGGGCACCGCCGTCGACCTGCAATCGGCAGATCAGGAGGTCTTTCACGACCCTGAACACGCGTCCACGCTCACGCTTGCCTGCGCGATGCGTCGGCGACGCGATCACGCCCGACCCTTACCGACCTGAGCGGAGCGGGCGCCGACCAAGATCGTTCCTGGTCGACGGGTTCGGCGGGATCTCCACCCGGCCGCGGCCGCCGGCCGCGACCCAGCCCGCGATGTGGCCACGGCGGGAAGCGGAGTCTGGCTGGGCGTCCGCGCCCGCGCCGTAACTGGTGCGGTTTGTGGCGCCGTCGGGCGCCGTGTGCCGATCGCGACGGGTACGCCGGGCGCGCCGGAGCAGCCGCCAGCGCTGTGCCTCGTCGAGCATTTCCTGCCGGTGCTGGGAACTGATGGCCAGCATGCCCTCTGGGTAGATCAACATCTTGGGCTCCTCACGATGTTGTTCCTCGATGACTCCATCGTTCGGCGGCCGGATGCCGGTCACATCGGCAGCGATGACGTATTACGGACGGGCCCAGATACCTAGGCGCCCGGACGCCCCGGTAGGTATCCGTAGGGGGATGCCAGGCAGCGACGTCGATCCGTACACGACTGCGCGCCGAGGCGATATGCCTCGGCGCGCGTTGGTCGTGCGTACCCGCGAACGGGTTGGACCGTGACCTACCAGCGGCGCAGCCAATGGATGTGGTTGTTGAGCCAGTTGTGCACCACGGGGATCTCGTCAGTGCGGTTGGACAGCCAAGAGGCGGAGTGGGTCATGGCAAGCACGCTCAGCAGGATCGCGACGAAGCCGAAGAACAGGCCCAGGCTGACCAGCCCGTGGCCGTTGACGGTGGGGCGCCGGACCGCGCGGAGCCCACAGACGCCGAACAGCACCGCGACCACGCCGGCCGCGAAACCGAGCGGAGCGAGAAGGCCGGTCAACGTGGCGGCGACGGCGAATGATCCGGCCATCAGCGACAGTGTCGCGATGGCACTTGCCCGCGACCGTTGTGGCAGTGCCGCCGGCGGCTCACGCTCTGTCGACGACTCCGTCACGGGAATGTTGGTGGCCGTCAGTGCGCTCGGCGGCCAAGGGTCCGGGTTGCGCACATCCGCTTGCTCAGTTGCGCCCCAGCTGGTTGCCGGCCAGTCCGCGCCGATCCGGTTTTGCCGAGGGACCGGCCCGGTTGCATCGACGTTCCCCCAGACTTGCGGTCGGCGCATTCCGGGCGAACTCATGATGCGTTCCTCCTGCTCACCGGGCGTGGTCTCACCCGAGCCGGTAACCGACCGCGATGATCTGCCAGACATTCGTGTCGCCTCCTGACGACTCACGAGTTGTGACAACTCCCCAGACCGTACTCGCGTTGGCAAGTGGCCTCCATCGCACCGGTTGTGCACGCGATGGGTTCAGGTCTGGCGATCGCCGCTCTCGCCCGCATGTTGTGTCACGCTGGCATTTGTTTCGACGTTCGAGCGTGCCTCCGCCGGTACGGTCGCGATCACCTGGTTACGTGCCACGCGACGGCGACGAGAGCGTGTCGCGAGAACAGCGAGCGCGGCAATCGCGGCGGCCAGGTTCAGATAGCCAAGCATCGATGCGATGAGAACGACCGGGTTGGTTTCCGGCAGGTCGCGGCCGAACGCGCCGGTAAAGTTGTGCACCACATAGAACAGCGCTTCCGTGGTGAGAAACGACGCAAGCAGTGCGGTTCCCCCTCGCCGGTTTCGGGTGAACAGCACTATCGCCGCAGCGAACCAAGCCAATGTGATGATGAGCAACATCGAAAGCCGGGGAAGCCCGATCCAACGGAGGCCGTACTGGTGGACCGCGTACGGTACCTGCCACGCGTAGTTGGTCAGCGTCACGGCCGTCAGAGTCGCGATCGCGGCTCTACGCAATCGCCCGTGAGCCGAACGTGTTTCGACTCCGACATGGCGGGTGGGTTCGTTGATTTGTCTCACGGATACCAGCATTCGGGCGAGCGACCGTTACCTCCATCCGGAGGCACCCCCAGCCGACCCTGAGATGCCCCCGGTCTCGTCCACATAGGCGCGCACGATCGAGGTGATGTCTGGGTCAGCCGAGAGGCCCAGCTCGGCGGCTCGAGCCGTCTCGAATCGGGCCGGCCACCCGGCCACGATTGCCGCGATCGCGGGGTCCGGTTTCCAATCGATCAGACTGGCCGCGTCCGGGCCGGCGACAACGGACAGCGCCTCGACCATGTCGCCGACGGTCGTCCGTACCGCGGGAAGGTTTATCGCGATCGGCGGCCCGAACGCTTCCGCGGAGACCGCCGCGGCACGAAGCAGACCCTCGATGGTCCGTCCCGGCGACGCCAGAGCGACTTCCGTATCCGCCGGCACCGGGCAGATCGCCCGGTGGCCGGCGAGCGGTTCACGGATAATGCCACTCAAGAAACTGGACGCCGCGCCGTTCGGACGCCCGGGCCTGACGCTCACGGTCATCAGCCGCACCGGCCGTCCGTTGATGAACCCCTTGCGTGTGTAGTCGGTCAGCAGCTGCTCCAAGATGTATTTCTGGACGCCATAGCTGCTGCGCGGTGTCGGAAGGGTCTGGTCGGTCACCACCTCGGGCAGCGGCTGCCCGGACCACTGTCCGTAGACGGCAAGCGAACTGGCGAAGACGAGCATCGTCGGCCGGGGGAGCGCCCGGCACGCTTCGAATAATGCGTACCCAGACTCAAGATTGGCGTGGATGCCTAGATCGAAGTCGGCTTCGCAGTCGGCGCTGACCGCGGCGGCGAGGTGGAATACCACGTCGGCGTCGGCGAGCGCGGACAACGAATCGACGAGTTCGCCGCGGCCGACTTTGACGCGCGTGTCGTCGAGTAGGTCGGCCGGCGGATCGACTCGGTCCATCAGGGTAAGGCGTTGGACGGATCGGGGCGGTTGGCCGTCGAGCGCGATCGCGCGATGGGCGAGAATCGTTCGCGCCAGGCGGACGCCGAGGAACCCAGCTCCTCCGGTAATGACGACGTTCACGGCGGCTCCCGTTGATCGACGCGGACCCACTGCACGCGGTGGCGCTCGGGAGGTGTCCGCTGGGCGGTCCCGGCCGCCACTGGCCAGCGTAACGACGCGAGGTTGTCACGTTGGGCCGGGCGACGCGATCCCGTCGGGACTGCTTGTCTGGCGACTGCCTAAACACCAGAGGCTTGAGGGGGAAGATGATCGACGAACCTTGGGGCGACGTTCCCCCGATTTCTGCCGATACCGACTTCCGGTCCCGCATCCGCAGGCTGCGCGCCGAATCGGGCCGCATGATCGCCGTATTGGACGACGACCCGACCGGGTCCCAGTCCGTACACGGCATCCAGGTGGTGACGGTGCCCGACCCGGCGGAGTATCGAGCCGCGCTCACCGGGCCTACGCCGACGGCTTTCGTGCTCACCAATACGCGCGCCATGACGGAGCCTGCTGCGGTCGCGTTGAACATGTCGGTCGGCACGGATCTGATCGCCCTCGCGGAGGAGCAAGGACGGCCGATAGACCTGGTCAGCCGAAGTGATTCCACGCTTCGCGGCCACGTTTTCGCGGAGATCGCGGCGTTGGAGCGAGTGCGTGCCGCTCGGGGACGGAGCCACGACGCGGTCCTGTTTGTGCCGGCGTACCTGGAGGCCGGCCGGGTTACTGCCGGCGATGTCCATTGGGCGCGTGTCGACGGTCGCTACGTTCCGGTCGGGCAGACGGAATTCGCGCGCGACGCCACGTTCGGATACTCCGACTCGAATCTGCGCGAGTTCGTGCTGTCTGCGGCCCGCGGCGCCATCGGCAGCGAGGGCATCCATTCGATCAGCCTGGAGGATATCCGCATTGGCGGGCCGGAGCGTGTGGCCGAGATACTCGACGGCGCCGGCCGGGGTCACATCATCATCGTCAACGCCCTTGACTACACCGATCTGGAAGCTGTGGCGTTGGCGGCGCTTGCGGTCGAGGCGGGCGGCAAATCGTTCCTGTACCGGACCGGGCCGTCGTTCGTGCGCGCCCTCGACGGTCAGGAGCCACGCGCACCCCTTGCCGCGTCGGAGATCTGGCCGCACGGCCATCCGGGCCGACACGGCCTGATTGTCGTCGGCTCGCACGTCGGCCAGACGAGCCGCCAGGTTGCCGCGTTGCGGAAGGTCCATGGGATGGCAGAGGTCGAGCTCGATGTTCCGGCGCTGCTCGCGCGGGCCGAGCGAGCAACACAGTGGTACGTGGACGAGATCGCGGGCCGGATCGCGGCGGCGCTGACGAGATCGGACGTGCTGCTGCTCACGAGCCGGACGCTGGTCTCCGCGCCCGATCGCGAATCGAGTTTGCTGATCGCGCAACGAGTGTCTGCTTGCGTGTCGACGATCGTGAACGCCGTGCTCTCGGCCGAACCCGCCTGGGTGCTGGCCAAGGGCGGAATCACGTCGCATGACGTCGCAATCAGCGGCTTAGGGATCCGACGCGCGGAGGTGGCGGGCCAGCTGTTCGCCGGGATGGTTTCCGTCTACCGACCGATCTCGGCCGACGCGCGCGCGGTCGGTCGGCCGTACGTCGTGTTCGCCGGCAACGTCGGCGACGAGAACGCGCTGGCCGAGGTGGCGGCGCGATTGAGCGGCGTGGACGGCGAATGACTCTGGGCATCGGTGGTAGGGGCCACCGTCGCCTCCTCGATGATCAGGCGGCCAACCAGCGGTCGGTCGCCGCGCATGTCACACCTGTCACCTAAGTTGGTCGCGCTGCCTTGAGCGTGTTGTGGACCGAAGGGAAGACATGGTGCTGACCTTGACCAACGGCTTCGTCCCGTGGTCCGTGGTCGACCTGCGGATGCGGGCCGCGCGCACGATCTGGCTCGCGACCGCGAGACCAGACGGCCGGGCGCACGCCGTGCCGGTCTGGTTCGTCTGGTGCGATCCGGCCGTGTACACGGTGAGCCGCTTCGACTTGCAGAAGCTGGTGAACCTGCGGCACCAATCGTGGGCCGTCGCGCATCTGGGCGACGGTGACGACGCAGTCATTCTGGAAGGCCCGGCCACGCTGGTCTCGGACCGCACCGAGGTTGACGCTGTCGACCGCGCGTGGTCGGCAAAGTACGTGGACCCGGGCAGCGGGATCCGCGACAGCGTACGCGCCCCCGATGTCGAGGTGTGGCGGGTCGATCCGGCGCACGTGATGACGTGGGCGTACGGCGACATTTCCAATCGCACGGACTGGCGCGGCAAATCCTGAGCGCGACCCATAGCGCGACTCTATAGCGCGACCCGATGCGCGGGCTCGCCCGCCGCCTCGGCCGCGAGTGCTATGCGTGCCGATTGTGTCAACCAGGCGCGGACGGGTCGGCAGCTCGACCATGCGGCTTACTCTGGTGGCACCCGCGACGGCACGGGCGAGTTCGGCGTCGGCGCAATCGGACCGGTCGCTGAGGCGGCGGAGGGGAGACCGATGAAGGCGATCGTCCAAGAGCGGTTCGGCCCGCCGGAGGTCCTGCGGGTGGCGGACATCGACGTGCCGGAGATCGGTGCCGATGACGTTTTGATTCGCGTGCAAGCCGCCGCGCTCAACCCATACGACTGGCACATGCTGCGCGGCGACCCGCGAGTCGCGCGGCTCCTGGGCGTGGGGCTCACCAAGCCGAAGGATCGGCTTGCCGGGGTCGACGGGGCGGGACGCGTGGAGGCCGTCGGCGCGAATGTCACCGGGCTGCGGCCAGGTGACGAGGTGCTCGGATTCTGCCAAGGAGCGTTTGCGGAGTACGCCCGAGCCAAGGCGGACAAGATCGTACCCAAGCCGTCGAGGTTGACTTTTGAGCAGGCGGCAGCGATCCCGATGGCGGCTCTGACCGCTCTGCAAGGACTGGTCGACGTCGCCCAGGTGCGGGCCGGGCAGCAGGTTCTGATCAACGGCGCCGCCGGCGGCGTCGGCACTTACGCCGTCCAGATCGCGGCGGCGCTCGGCGCCGAGGTCACCGGAGTGTGCAGCACGCGCAACGTCGAGCTGGTTCGGTCGATTGGCGCGGACCACGCCGTCGACTACACGACGGATGACTTCACGGACGGCAGTGCGCGTTACGACGTGATTCTGGACAACGTCGGCAACCGGCCGCTCGGCCGCCTTCGCAAGGCATTGACCCCGGCCGGAACGCTCGTTGTCAACGGCGGCGGCTCACCCGGGCACGTCGTCGGCGCGGTCGGCAGCATGGCGAAAGCGGCGATCGTCAACGGCTTCGTGCATCACCGCATCCGACCGCTCTCGGCCAAGGCGAATCAGCGGGACCTGCTCACATTGACCGGGCTCGTCGAGGACGGCAAGCTCACACCGGTGCTCGACCAGACGTACGCATTCGCGGACGTGGCTGCGGCTCTACGTCACGTCGAGAGCGGACATGCACGCGGCAAGGTGATCCTCGCGATCGGATGAGCGCCCGCGGTGCATGGATGAACCGGCGGATTCTCAGCGAGGGACTTGCATCGGCGTGAGATGGAATACCGGGTGCCGGTCTGCTTCCTCGATGAAATGAGGAGTGGGGTCGTCGACCTTGGCGTCGAAGAACGGCGCGGTCACTTTTACCTGGCGGACGTAGCTCTTGAGCACGGGTCCGGCCGCATCGGCTCCGACCTCCGTGCGTACAGTCTCTGCGTCGTACGGCCGCGTCGTAGCGATACTTCGGGCACCGCGCGGACGTTATGGACCCAGCTGACTTGCCCGTAGGGAGAGACCAACCAACGTTGGCCGTCTGCCTCGACCAGGATCACCGGTGTGGTCCGGGGCTGGCCGGTCTTGCGGCCCGTCGTCGTCATGAGATAGCTCGACTTCGGCCCGATGCCGATCTTCAGCATCGACGCCATAGCCACATTGATCGCTCGACGTGCTGGCCCGAGCCGATAGGTCCTCGACATGTCGTCGTCCCTCCCGTGGCGTGCTTCCGACCGACGGCGAGTCATCCCGACAGCTCGCCGGACTCCCCGATTCGCATGATATGAGCCGCTCTCGCGCCGTGCGAATCTACGGCAATGGCATCCGGGGTTCGCGATGGCCGGGTGCTTCCGCTCACCCGTGGCGTCGCCTGGTTCATCGTTCCGTTCTTGGTTGTGGCGTTCGCGGTGCTCTGGCCTGTCCCGTCCGACACCGACGCGCTGTTTGCGTGGCATATCGTGCCGACGCTCACTCCGATGGTTCTGGGCTCCGCCTACCTCGGCGGCGCGTATTTTTTCGTCCGCGCCGCCCGAGCGACCCAATGGCAGGCGGTCAAGGGCGGATTCGTTCCGGTAGCGGTGTTCGCGACGCTGCTCGGCATCGCGACCATCATCCACTGGGACAAGTTCCATCACGGGCACGTGGCATTCTGGTTGTGGGCCGGTCTCTACTTCACCACGCCGTTTCTCATCGCGTACGTGTACGTCGTCAACCGCCGGCATGACCCACCGGCCGCGGCCGGAGATGTGGTGATGCCTTTGACGGCAGCGCGAGTCATCGGAGTCGTCGGCGCACTCGCGCTTATCACCGGTCTCTTCCTATTCCTCGCCCCGGCGCGCGCGATCTCGGTGTGGCCATGGCCGCTCACACCGCTGACTGCCCGTGTGATCGGCGCCGTATTCTGTCTCGGCCTCGCCGGCATCGGCGCCGTGATCGATAGGCGGTGGATCAGTGCCCGCATCCCGCTCCAGGTCGCGTTGGTCATGCTGACGTTCATACTGATCGCTGGGATCCGCGCTCGTGGCGACTTCGCGTCCGACAACATACTCACGTGGACGTTCGTCGCCGGATTCGCCGTACTGACGCTCGCGATTGCGATTTTCTACCTTCGGATGGAGCGACTGGACCGTGACTGAGGACGGCATCGCTAGTCTCATCGCCCGCATGCGCGCGGATCTCGACGGTCTGGATGATGCCCGGCGTTTCTTCCACGCGACCTACCTACGCACCACAGTTGCCGTCGCGGCGGAAATCGATCGCGGCGGGTTCGCTGACAATGCTTGGGCCAGTCGCTGGGACCTCGCGTTCGCCGAACTCTACGTGAACGCGCTGCACGCCGACCGCCGCGGCGACGCCGTTTCCGGACCGTGGCGAATCGCATTCGACGCGGCTCGCGCGCAGCCTGACCTTCCTCCGCTGCGGCATGTGCTCTTCGGCTTGAACGCCCACATCAACTTCGACCTGCCGCAGGCACTCCTCGCGGTGATCAGCTCGGCCGACTTCGACAACCCGAGCGTGCTGCGATCCCGGCAGGCCGACCACCGGCACGTCGATGCCGTCCTGCAGGCGCGAGTCGGCGCGGAGGACGACGAACTCAATGCCATCTCGACCAGTTCGCTGCTCGATCGGCTGCTGCGCCCGGCGAACCGCGCGGCAACGCGCCGATTCCTCGCCGAGGCTCGCGCAAAGGTGTGGCGCAACGCGGTCACACTCGATCGGGCGCGCCGGATCGGGTCCGACGACTACGCGGCGGAACTCGCCGTGCTCGAAGAACAAGCGACAGCCCGGGTACGCGATCTGACCCGCCCCGGGAACGTGCTGATCAGCTTGGCGCGCAAAGGCTTTGGCGTGCTTATACCCGGCGCCTGATCGGCCGTACTCACGGATCAGCGCGTCGATTTCGCTCGCGGTCGGCCGATCGCGATGTGCGGTGATACGCCTGAGTGCCTTGCCGCCCCAGCGATAACGACGTGCACACGATCGCGCCGAACCGATACCGGGTCGACGGGAAGCGTGAACCAATGACCGTGGCCGCACCGGATTTTCAGATGAAGGATCTCGCCATCGGTCGACCACAACGTGAACCGGTCGATGACTGTTGCTGATCGTTCGCAGTTGGGCTGAGGACACGGCATCGATAACACCGGTTCGCGTTCACCGTTCACGACAAGACCTCCGGCGGGGCGTCATTTCTCCGATGCCGATATGGTCGGCCCGTCAACGTTGCCGCACATGCGTAACCGGTACTCAAGTTGCCGGGCGACGATACCTACGTTCGGCGGCCGTGTCGGCGTCGATGGCCGATGTCACGTGCGATCCGTCGGGCTTCGATCGGGTGTTGGCGAAGGTTGCCCTCGATGGCGGGGTGGAAGCCGATGAAATGCATAGCCGGGCACGGGCGATGTCCGGTGGCGTGACAGCTGTGGGAGCCCGTGTTCGTCGACAATTCCGAGGTGTCCGACCATGGTCTGGAGGCCCGTTCGGTATCCGGTGGCGGCGAGAAGTGTGTCGGGTTGCAAGCGGGTGCCATCGGTTAGCACGACGTCGGTGCCGTCGAGGTGGTGGATCTCGGCGACGGGACGCACGCGGCCAGCTTTGATCCCAGCGACGAATCCTTGATCGACGGCGATGGTCACGCCCGTTGTGCGCAAACGCCGGTACGGACCGTCGGCGGGGGTGGGTAGCCCGAAACGACGGAGATCGCCGAAGGCGTACCGGCTGGCGAGTCGGGCAATGGAATCGCGTGCCCGTTCCGGCAACGGTCGGGCCGCGAGTGCAATCGCTTGCAGCGGCACGCGATGGATCTCGGCCGGCACAATGTTCGGCGGCGTGCGCACCGACAGCCACAGGCTGGCGACGCCGGCGTCGACGAGATGGGCGGCGATGTCCACGCCCGAGTTGCCGGCTCCGGCGAGAAGGACATGCTGTCCGCTCAGGTCATCGACGTGCTGTAGATCGGCGACGTGGACGAGGGGCTTAGCGAAGCCGGACCGTCCGATCCAGTCCGGTGTCCACGCGATCCGGTCGAGCCCGGTTGCCACCACGACGTCAGACGCGGGAAGCGTCCCCGCGTTGGTCGCGATCTGCCAGCCATCGTCGGACCGATCTATGGCGTGGACGGTGGTGTTGAAGCGGATCTGAATGCGTTGGCGTGATGCGAACCGTTCGAGATATGCGATGTACCCATCGCGGCTGACCCATCGGCCTGCCTCCCGCGGGATCTGCAGCTGTCGCAGCCCGGACGTGCGACGCGTCGTATTGAGGCGCAGCCGATCGTGGCGAGCCCGCCACGACATCGCCACGTCGGGTCCCTGTTCGAGGACGATCGCGTCGATTCCACGGCGCTGCAACGCGGCCGCCGCTGCGAGGCCGGCCGAACCCGCGCCGATGATGACAACGTCGGCCGTCATCGGCTCCGTCCTCGATCAGGGTTCCGCTGCCGGTCGGGCGGCCGCCAGATCGTTTGTGCCAGAGCGAAGCGGCGCATCACCCTACGGCGCGATGGTCGGCTCTCGCGACTCTGCACGTTGGCTCGGTGCGATCGCACCGGGCGACGGATCGTTCCACCAACGGAAGGCACCGCCCTTGGTCAGCCACGCCATGGCAAAGGACAGGATCGCGATGGTCTCGCACCAGAACAACGTGTTCCACGACTCACGCACTGATCGAGGGGCGAAAAGAGCAATCAAGCCGGCGGCCGCGATCGCGGCGACGATCACGCCACCGGCGTAGCGGTAGATCATGTTGCGTGTTTGCTTCTGCGGCGTCGGGCCCGTGCCGTCGGTCGAGCGGGTAAACAGGAATAGGCAGAAGAACCCGAGCACGAGGAACAGCGACGTCGCGGCAACGTAGTGGACTACGCCGATCGACACCTGGGTGCGCGTCACGACGCCGTTGGCCGGATCCGGCGGAGTCGGAAAGAGGGCCACGACGATCGCCAGCCCACCCGCGACGCTCGACCAGATGTCGTCCCACTTCTCGTACCGGTACGCGATCAGAAAGACGCCGATGGCGCAGAGGCTGCCGACGAACACACCGCGCATCTGGGTGTAGTACGAGCCGCTGATCGAACCGAGCCAGATGGCGCTGTGCGCGAACAGCATGTTCCCGAATAGCACCACGAACGGAAGCGCGCCCGCGATGACCCCCACGCCGAGGCGTAGACGCGTGACGGTCGCTGCGTCCTGTCCCGCGGGCGAGACCGCTCGAACCGTGTCGATCATGACCCACCTCATCGCCGTAGAAGACGAGTACAGCCGTTGGCCTAGTTGGGTGCCGCCCAGTCGGCGGCCGTATGCATCGTGTACGCGCGATGCCAATGGTTGTCAATCGACGACGCGACACTTGCCGGGAATCTGAATCTGCCCTCGTGAGTGTTGGCACGCGGCGTGCCCGCGGAGTGCGCCGCCATCGCTTGCGATGCAGGCGTGCTGGCTCCGGCTGCCGTCCGGGTCCGCTACCGAGGAGCGCGGAGATCGGACAGCCAATGAGCCGTTCCGCGCCAGGTGGTTGTCACCCTGAGTGATCATGAGTAGGGCGCGCCCGCAACCGTTGACCAAGGGTGCGGGCGTTGTTAATCCGTTGTCGGCCGCTTGCGCATCGCCGATGATTGCGGCCATGGCCACGGCCCGACGAGCCGACATGTTCACCGCCGACGGAAAGCCGTCTGACGACGACCCGCGTGAGAACGGACCAACGTTGGGCGACGAACGAGAGCCCGCAATCATCGCGGGATAGCGGACGTGACCGGCGCCCCGTGGTGCCGCCCACACCAAGTCACGCGCCGACGGAACGAGCGCTTCGACCTTGCGGACGGCCGGCTCGCGAAATAGGAGTGCGGTCGTCTTGGGGGACAGGTACCGTGCTCACCTCGTGAGCAAGCTCCTCGACGTCGTCGCCCCCGCCCGCCTCGGCGCGAGTTACCGCTGGTTGCTGGCCTCTTCCTGGACGACCAACCTTGGCGACGGAGTCGCCATAGCGGCGGGACCGCTGCTGGTCGCATCGTTGACCCGGAACCCCTTCCTGGTCTCGCTGGCCGCATTGCTGCGGTGGGCGCCGGCCCTGATCTTCAGCCTGTACGCGGGCGTGTTGTCGGATCGGCGCGACCGCCGCCGGATCGTGATGGCGGCGGACGGTCTTCGCGCCGTGGTGCTGATCGCAATGGTTCTCGCCCTCGCCGCCGGCCGGCTCACCGCGGTCGAGGCGGTCGTGGCTCTGGGATTGTTGGCGACGGCCGAAGTCTTCGCGGACAACACGTCGGCGACGCTGGCTCCGATGCTCGTGCATCGCGACGACCTCGCGATCGCGAACGCCCGGTTGCAGACCGGGTTTATCACGCTCAACCAGCTCATCGGGCCGCCGATCGGTGCCGCGTTGTTTGCGGTCGGACGGGCCTGGCCGTTCGCGAGCGAGATGGTGCTCGTGGCGGCCGGCGTCGCATTGGTATCGAGGATCGCGCTGCCCACCGTCGAGCCCGAGCACGCGGCGGCAGGCCCGGGCGGCCTCCGGAGCGACATCGTCGAAGGGGTGCGCTGGACGGTTCGACATCCCGCGGTCCGTACCCTCGTTCTGACGATCCTGATTTTCAACGTGACGTTCGGTGCGGCCTGGTCGGTCCTCGTTCTCTACGCACAGCAACGTCTCGGCCTGGGCGCCATCGGCTTCGGGCTACTCACCACGGTCTCAGCCGCCGGCGGCCTCCTTGGCACCGCCCTGTACGGATGGATCACCCGCCGGGTCAGTCTGGGCAATGTCATGCGCGCCGGACTGATCATCGAAACCTTCACCCACCTCGGGCTGGCCATTACGACGTCGCCGTGGGTCGCTTCGTCGATCTTCTTCGTGTTCGGCGCACATGCATTTGTGTGGGGCACAACGTCGATCACCGTGCGTCAGCGCGCGGTCCCCACGCAACTCCAGGGCCGCGTCAACAGCGTCAACTCGATCGGGACGTTCGGCGGCCTCGTCATCGGCTCGGCGATCGGCGGCGTCCTCGCGAGCCACTTCGGCGTGACGGCACCATTCTGGTTCGCATTCGTCGGCTCAGCCGTGTTCGTGGTCATGCTCTGGCGTGAACTCACCCGTATTGCGCACGCCGACGATCACCCGGTCATTGCGACCGCGCCGGAGGTCGGCGTGAGCTGATCGATGCGATGTCATTTCGCACGGCGCAACCCGCGAGATCGGCCGGGGTCGCGGCCCGCGGTGGCGTTTACCGTGGCGCGATCCGCGACCTCGACCGACCGACGGCGCTACGAATTCACGACGCCTGGACGGCTCGAGCGCTGGTAATGCGGAAGGCACTGTGGTCGGCCGGGCGTGGCAACGCCGCGAAGGTTTTCGCAACGTTGGGCAGCTTGCCGAACTGCCGCAGGTACTCATCGATGAGTGGTGGCACGTCGTCGGTCGGAACTTCTTCGACTGTGATCTCTTCGGTGTGCCGGCGGCGGCTGAGCCGGGCTCGACCGGATGCGCGAAGGTTTAGCGACCAGTCGGTCTGCCCGTACGCGGACAGGAGAAACTCCTGCCCGTTGTGGGTCAGGACAGCCACCGAGACGGTCCGCCACTCACCGCTGCGTCGACCCGGAACTGACAGCACCTGAACGATCTTGGGCTTGAAGAGCCTGGCCAGGCGGGCGCCGATAACACGAGCGGCCCAGGGAGGTTTGACGTATCGGGTCGCGGACATCGTGATCTCCTTCGACTAGCCGCGCCACGTTGCCGCGCGGACGAGGCGGAGTGTCGGCTCGGCCGGGTTCCGTGGGTGACGCACGCTCCTATGAACCGAGCTCCGACCGGTGGACGTCGTCATGGATTCCCTCCCGACTTCGGTGGACCGTCATGCGTACCCGACGGTTCGGATGTGGCCAGTGGCCCCGTGTCGACGAGGTTGTCGTTCAGCGCAGTGAGTACGCCGCGCAGGTCGGCGATCCTGCGATCGCTGATTCCGTCACGGAGACGGCGGTCGAACGCGACCGCGGCGTCGCGCAGGCGGACAAAGAGTTCGTCGCCCGCCGGGGTGAGCGTGATCGTGTACGGCCGCCGGTTCGCTGGGTCGCGGGTTCGGGCAACCAGCGCGGTCGATTCCAGCCGATCGAGATGGTGGATGAGGGTCGGTCCGGAGATGCCGACATGCTTGGCCAGTTCGGTCTGGGTCGTTCCCGCTCCCGATTTGACCGCGAGCAGGATCAGCCAGGCCGGTCTCGTGCCGCCCGCCGCAGCGAGCGCTTCGTCGAACGCGCGGTCGAGTGTCTTGCCGACGCGGGCGACCAACATCCCGATGGGCATCTGCCCGGGCGGACCGGGCGGAATCGGCCCGGGCGCGCCGGGCGGCATCGGCCCGGGCGGCGTCGGCCCGGGCGGCATCGGCACGGGTCGGCCGGACGGCCCGGGAACGCGGCCGGCGTCCACTCAGGCCGCCCGGAGTTGGTCGGCGGCGGTGCCAAGCGTGGCGATTGCCTCGTCCGTCCACGGCGTTCCGCGGGTGATGACAACGACGTGGTCGATGCCGGCTTCGCCGAGAGAGCCGCAGTGTTCGACGAATCGCGACACCGGTTCGTCGGGCGCGAGCGCAGTGCTGATGGTCTTCTCGATCTCCTCGACCGGGCGACCGACATCGGCGCAGTGTTGTCCCAGGACCGACAGTTGGCGACGCACGGTCGCTCCACCGTCGGGGATGTCGAACAGGTTGCATGCGTCGGCATGCTGGGCGACCAGGCGGAGCGTACGACGTTCGCCCGTCCCACCGATGAGCAGCCGCGGCCGGGGCTGGCTTACCGGCAGCGGACTACCGATCGGATGATCGAGATTATGCAGTCGGCCGCGGAATGCTGACTGGTCCCCGGTCCACATGCGGTTGGCGATATCAATGGTGTCGGCGAGCGCGTCGAACCGTTGCGACACGGACGGCGAGTCGAGACCCATGGCACCGGCCTCGTCGGTCTGGTATCCCGCGCCGATGCCCAGCCATGCTCGGCCTCGAGACAGCACATCGAGCGTGGTGACTGCCTTGATCAATAGCGCCGGAGCACGGAAGGTTGCGCCGGTCACCATCGTGCCGAGGCGGATCGAGCGGGTTTGCCCGGCGAGGAAGCCAAGCGTGGTGTATGCCTCCAGCATTGGCTCATTGGGCCGACTCGCCGGGTCGGACTGGACCAGGTGGTCGGCTACCCACACCGTATCGAGGCCCGCGGATTCCGCCGCGCGTGCCGTCGCCGCGAGGTGTTCGCCCAATTCACTGACCGGATCCGGCCAGGAGAAGTTGGTGATGCTGAGACTGACCTTCATGTCGCTAGATTAGATATCTAACGAATAGATGTCAACCATCCGACGCTCGGCCGACGATCACCGTGCCTGTGCGATGACCTCGGCCAGCACGGCAGCGAACCGGCCCGGCTGTTCGATGTGTGGCGAGTGGCCGCACGCATCGAAAACGATCTCGCGGTACGTGCCGCCCGCCGCGGTGTACCGGTCGAGAACGTGCCGGGTCTGGGTCACCATCGGCTGGGGCGGGCAGTCGTCCGCGCCCGGCCATCCCGGGATGAATCCGAGGCTGCCGAGTTGGGCGAGATCGAACATTGAGGTGTCGGAGACGATGAGGTCGGCGTCGCCGCGGATCCAGGTCACCGGTGGCTTGACCGGGCTGGCGACGATGCCGGTGAGGTTGAGCCACCGGGGCGACATCGAGTTGAGCACGCCCCGCCGGCCGGGCGCCGTCATCGGCCAATTCTGCGAGCCGGTCGAGTCGCCGGGGTAGTTGTCCGTGCCGACCGCGGTCGACAGCACGGTATCCAATAGCAACTCCTCGTCCCCGGCGAGGGACGCCGGATCGGCGACGTAGGTGGTCTGCAAAACGGTACGGGGACTCGCCTGATCGCTGCCCCGGTCGCCTGCCGCGAGCAACTTGACGAACTCTGGATTGACCGCACCTCCGCCGGTGCCGGCGAAGTCAGGTGTGGTTGCCGTACCGGTCGCGTCGCGGGTGCCGCCGAACCCGTACGGAGACACCGGCGACTCGAGCACGAGCGCCGCGACCAGATCTGGACGGTCGATCGTGAGCTGCATGGCGACGCCGCCGCCCATGGAATGGCCGACTACCACGGGTCGTTCGCCCGGTGCGACCGCGTCGAGCACCGCGAGCACGTCGTCGGCGAAGTCTCGCAGCCCGCGTGTCGCGTCCACCGGCGCCGTCTGCGTCCCGCCGTAACCGCGCAGGTCAGGCACGATGATCCGGAGATCGTCGGGCAAGTGGCGCCACAGCGGCCGCCAGAAGTCCGCCGATGAGCAGTTGCCGTGCACGAACAGCACCGGTTGGCCGTCGTCGGGCCCACCGATAAGTACCTGCTGGCGAATGCCGTTCGCGGAGATTGTTTGCGGCTTGACCGTGTCCATCCGCGTCATGATGGCCGCGGGAACGGTCGGGCGCCATAGCGACGCCAGCCACAATCTCGACCCGACCTACGTCGGGTGCGGCCATCGATCGGACGGCTGGCGACCGCGCTCGTCCGCGAGCGAGCGGCAGTCGAGCCAGCCAGGTCGATACCCACAAGCGTCGCCGCGTACGTCGACCCGGTGTGGACGTGATGAGTCGGGAGCACGAACCAGTCGCGTGCGCTTGCGGCATGAATTGGCCGGATTCGGGGAAGACGCATGTGCGGCATCGTCAAGCGCAACCTGGGAGGGCGCCCCTATGAAGTTCGAGATCAAGAAATCGTCGAGCGGACAGTTCCGGTTCAACCTCGTCGCGAGCAACGGACAAGTTGTTGCGACCAGCGAGAGCTACGCCCGCAAACAGTCCGCATTGGACACCATCGCGTCGATCAGGAAGAACGCGAGCGACGCGGACGTCAACGACCTCAGCGACTGAGCATCATCGGCCGTCCCTGTGTGCCGACGGACGGCAACTACCCCCGAAGCAGGACCCCTCGAAAGGTTGAATATCGTCATGATCATTCTCGGCATTGTCTTGTTGATTATCGGTCTGCTTGCCCATATCCCGGTGCTATGGACGATCGGCGTCATTGTGCTGATCGTCGGCGCGGCACTGTTCCTGCTCGGCGCGGCCGGACGCCAGGTTGGCGGTCGCAAACACTATTGGTAGACGGCCGCTAGAAGAGCGGTAACACAAGGGGCAACACAACCGCCGACCAGTTACGAGGCCACACAGCCCGATCACGGAAGCTGCCGCGTCGCTTTCCGAGCGACGCGGCAGCTCCTGGTATTCGCGAATGCACACGTGCCGCACCACTGAATCTGCTGCCACAGCCAGCACTCTGGTCGGACGGCTTCGGGTCGAACGCAAGCGTCGCCCATCGACGGCACCGTCCATAGGACGCTAGCGCGTTCAGCTGCCGGCCGGGGTCAGCGCGGCGAGGTGCGGGCGGCTCACGGCGAACACCATGAGTACGGCGAACGCAAGGCCGAACGCCAGACACGCGGCGGCGAGGTTCGACGTGCTAACGAGCAGACCGAAGCCGGCGAGCGCGAGTGGGGCCAGGCCGGTGTCGGCGATGCTCAGTACGGCGCTGGTACGGCCGAGGAACTGCTCGGCGACGACTGCTTGGACGGCGCCGGCGAGCAGTGGCGAGGCCAATCCGGCCGTGATACCGACGACCAGCATCGCGGCAACCTCGCCCGGGTAGGGCAGCAGGCCGACGGCGGCGACCGCGGCGGCCTGAACGAACATGAGTTGGAGTCCGAACAGGACCGGACGTCGCGGGCGGTACACCATGATCGCTAGCGTCCCGGCGGCGGCGCCGATCCCGATGCAACCGGTGAGCAGGCCGAGCCCGTTGGGGCTCCAGCCTTGCTGGGTCGTGCGCAGGGCGATGCCGACGGACAGGACCGGCGCACCGAAGACGTTGAGTCCGGACAGTGCGATGACGAGGTCCCGGACCGGAGGAGTGCGCCCGAGGTAACCGAGGCCACTGCGGACGTCACCGAGAATCGATCGTCCCGCCGATCGCGCCATGGGCCACCGCGGCCGTACGGCGACGAGGACGACAGCGATAACGAGAAATGACAACGCATCGGCGGCCAACGCGGCGCCCAGCCCCCCGAAGGCAACCAGAGCGAGGCCGAGTGGTCCGCCGACGATCGTAGCGATGCGCGTCATCAGCTGCCGGAGCCCAGCGAGTCGGGCCAACTCTGTGGTGGCGACGAGTTGCCGGGGAAAGGTGCTGGACGCAGGGGTATAGAAGGCGTCGGCGATGCCGAAGGGCACACCGACCGCTATCAGAAGGGGCGCCGACACGCCCCACACGGCGATCGCCGCCAACGCCGCGGCGAGGACGGCGACGCGGGCGAGGTCCGTACCGATCATCAGTCGGCGCGTATCGACGCGGTCGGTGATGGCGCCACCGATGAGCATGAACACGGCTCGCGGCGTGGCCGCGGCGGCGAGCACGAGGCCGGCTATCGCCGGCGAACCGAGTCGGGCCGCGGCGTACGCGATTGCCACGAACGCGACGGCATCGCCGATGTCCGAGACGCAGCGGGCTAGCGCCCAGCCGAGGACGGCCGTGTCCCGAAATAACGGGCGGGCCGAAACGGCCGGCGCGACCGAACCCGTCGGTCCCTGACGATCGTGGCCGCCGGACGCGCGAGCATGCGATGCGACCGGAGTCGCCGCGTGGTCTTCGCAATCGGGTGCGTGCGGCGGATCGCCGTCGGTCACGGCCGGGGCGGCGAGGGCAGCGGTGGCGGCACCGTCGAGACGGTCGGCGGACGTGGGGGTGCTTGGCATGACAGACTCCTGGCTGCGGATCGTGTCGACATGAGGACAGGGCTCATCGCGCCGCGGCCCCGTGGGCCAGCGGCGACAGATGTGGAACGCAGGGGTCGGGCCGGCGGCAGATGGCGCCAACCGGCGGAAGGCTATGGCCGGCCGGGTGCCGCGCGCGCGAAGGTGAAGACGGTGTCGCGGTGTTGCCCGTCCTCGGGGATCTCGCGCTCGGCCCACCGGTGGACAACCGCCATGAGTTCGGCGCCGAATGCGGTCAGCTCGGCCGGACTGACGCGCAGCCAGGCATCGATGGAGAACGGCCCCTCGGGCCACGCCGCCCGCTCGTCATCGGTGGCACCGAGCCAGTCACGAACCAGCTGGACCTGACGCTCGAGGTTGGCGGACACCGCGGCCAGCTCGATGGCCTCGGCCGCCGGATCGAGACTCGCATCGCCGCTGTGCCACGTGATGCTCTGCACCGATCGCCGCCACCACCGCTCTCGACGGTCCCGCGCCAGCTCCGGCGCTTCCTCGACGAGGCCGGCGTCGGCCAGGATCCGCATGTGGTGGCTGATGTTGCCGACGCCTTGACCGGATCGCTCCGCCAACGCGCTCGCGGTCGCGGGTCCGTACACCTTCAGGATGTCCAGCAGCCGGCGGCGCAGGGGATGCGCCATCGCCGTCAGGACGCGGTCTTCGGTGGTCACGCGTCCAACGTACATCCACAAGACATCTTGTACAAGAGTTCTTGTGCAAATGTCAACGTCCGAAGGCAGGTCGAGCGGTCGGAGACATTCGTCCGCGTCGGCGAGGCCAATGAAACAACCGATTGCGGCGACCAGGAGATGCGACTGGCGATAACCTTTGTCACGGGCGCCAGGCGGTATGCCCGGCTGACCCGACACCCGTTCGTCGGCTGGTCGATTGCTCCGGACGCGCCGCATCGACTATGCCGTCCATCGAGTCGCGTAACGGCCAAGACTCGGCCAGCCATTCGCCCGTACGGAGAACATCACGCTCCACGATCGGCCGCCGGATCCGTCCCGGATCGATCAAGCTCGCCACCTCGTTGAGTGGCCCGGCTGCGACGTCGACTTGACTCGTTCCAGAGACGGTGGGACGTTCGGGTCAACGGCTCATTCGTCCGATGCTGTGCTGCGCGCGGCTGGACCGCGCGTGATCAGGCCGTGGATTGCGGTGACTCGATGTCAGCCACCATCGATTGGCGTGCCGGCGCTGTGGCTCACGACGGATGTCGACTTTTCTGGCGGCCGTGCCCCAGCTTTCAGAAGGGACCAGATTCGATCTCTTCCGACGTAAGGAGTTCAACGTGACTGCACAAGATCGTCGTCCGACGACCACGGACGCGGGTATTCCTGTCGCAAGTGACGAGCACTCGCTGTCCGTCGGCCCGGACGGTCCGCTGCTGATGCAGGACCATTATTTGATCGAGCAGATGGCCAACTTCAACCGTGAACGCATCCCGGAACGGCAGCCGCACGCCAAGGGTGGCGGCGCGTTCGGCACATTTCGCGTGACACAGAACGTCAGCGCCTTTACGCGTGCCGCTGTGTTCCAGCCCGGTGCGGAGACGGACGTGCTCATCCGCTTCTCGACGGTCGCCGGCGAGCGGGGCAGCCCGGACACGTGGCGCGACCCGCGGGGATTCGCCGTGAAGTTCTACACCAGCGACGGCAACCTTGACATCGTCGGCAACAACACGCCGGTGTTCTTCATCCGGGATCCGATGAAGTTCCAGCATTTCATCCGCTCGCAAAAGCGCCGCGCGTCGAACAATCTGCGCGACAACGACATGCAATGGGACTTCTGGACGCTGTCGCCCGAGTCCGCGCACCAGGTGACCTGGCTGATGGGGGATCGCGGCATTCCACGGACGTGGCGGCACATGAACGGCTACTCCAGCCACACGTACATGTGGATAAACGCCGAGGGTGAGCGGTTCTGGGTCAAGTACCACTTCAAGACCGACCAGGGCATCGAGTTCTTCACGCAGGACGAGGGCGATCAGATGGCCGCGGTCGACACCGATTACCACCAGCGCGACCTCTACAAGCACATCGAGGCCGGGGAGTTCCCGAGCTGGACGTTGAACATGCAGATCATGCCGTTCGAGGATGCCAAGAGGTACCGGTTCAACCCGTTCGACCTGACCAAGGTCTGGCCGCACAGCGACTATCCACTGCACGAGGTCGGCCGGTTGACGCTCAACCGCAACGTCACCGACTACCACACCGAAATGGAACAAGCCGCGTTCGAACCCAACAACCTGGTGGCCGGCACCGGGTTGTCGCCGGACAAGATGCTGCTCGCGCGTGGGTTCAGCTACGCCGACGCGCACCGGGCGCGGCTGGGTGTGAACTACAAGCAGATCCCGGTGAACTCGCCGAAAGTGCCGGTGCACAGCTATTCCAAGGACGGCGTGATGCGGGTGCAGAACGTGAGCGACCCGGTGTACGCGCCGAACTCGTACGGTGGCCCGAAGGCCGAGCCCGAGCGGACCGACGACGGCGGTCACTGGTACTCGGACGGGGAGATGGTGCGGGCCGCGTACACAACGCGCGCCGAGGACGACGACTGGGGTCAGCCCGGCACCATGGTGCGGGAGGTGCTCGACGACGCCGCTCGCCAGCGTCTCGTAAACAACATCGTCGGCCACCTGCTCAACGGCGTGAGCGAGCCGGTCCTCCAACGCGCTTTCGAATATTGGCGCAACGTGGACAAGGACCTTGGCGACCGCGTCGAAGCCGGCGTACAGGCGAAGAAGGACGTAACGGACCCGAAGGCCGAAGCGCAGGGCAACCCGGCCCGATCGAGCATGCGGGCGAAGACCTGATCGATCGCATGCTCAGTTGCTGGCGAGAAGGCTCGCCCGCTCCTGGATGAGCTGGTCGACCGTGGTGGGACCGACGTGCCCGCGCTCGTGGCGTGCGGTCATGTCGGTGGTGTTCATGACGACCGCGGCTTGCGTTTGGCGGGCGAACGCTGGTGCCAGACGTCTGGACAACAACGACATCGCCCGCATCGCGGCCAACGGAACGTGGCGCGTGTTGGCTGGAAGGCCGGCGGAGGCGGTGAGTCGCGTCGCGATCTCGTTGAACGTCAAGTCTTCCGGTCCAGTGATTTCAAGGATCTGTCCCTGCGTGCGCTCGTCGTGGACCGCGCGGGCGGTCATGTCCGCGACGTCGCGCGCCGAGACGAAGTTGATGGGATTCTCGCCTGGGCCGAACACGAGAGCTCGGCGCTGGCTCGGAATCTCGGTGCCGATCAGATCGATCCAAGTTTCCAGGAACGGTGTCGGTCGCACGACGGTCCACGGCAAACCACTGGCGGCCAACGCTTGTTCGGCGGCGAATTTCATGCGGTGCAGGCTCATGGGGTGGCTCGGTGCGGCGCCGTAGACGGAGATGAGGGTCAGGTGTTCGGCCCGGGCTTCCCGGCAGGCTCGAATCAACGCGATGTTGGCGTCGCGGTCGATCGTGGCGGGGTTGCTTCCGCGTCGGCCGGTGAATCCGTGTATCGCCGAGACCACGCTCGTGCAGCCGGTACACGCCCGGGTGAGTGTCGCAGGATCGCGTACGTCACCAATGATCACATCGATGCCTGACGTGAGAAGCGCGTCGGCGCGACCGGGATCCCGGGTCACCACCCGCACACGCTCACCGCTGGCTGCGAGCGCGCGGACCAGCGGCACGCCCAAGGTACCGGTGCCGCCGGCGACAAGGATCATGGCCGGTCGTCGCGTGGTGACGAGGTTGCCGTTGTTCGGGCGATCGCGGCGTCGACGTTGCCGCTTACCTCGTCGACCGGCTCGAGGTAGAACCGGGCGGCTGCGGCCCGGCCCTCCACGATCCGGAAGATGATCACTCCGCGCATCAGGTGAGACGCTCCGTCACGACGGGTCCCGGACATTTCCCACTCGGACCATGCGGTGTCGGCGTCCACCGCGGTGCCGACCACGCGCACCGTCAGATCCGGTATGCCGGCAAACAGCTGCGCCCAGTTTCGCCGCACCTGGTCGGAGCCGCGGAATCCGCGGGCCGGATGCGTCGGCGTTTCGTTGAGGTAGTCGTCGGCGAAGCAGGCGACGAGCGCGTCGAGGTCGTGCGCGTTGGTCGCCGCCTCGAGTCGCCGCACCATCGCTGTCGGGCTGGTGGATCCGTTCATGCCGGACCTCAATTCTAATCTAGGTAGCTAGATTTAATACGGTAGCATAGAATACACGCTGTGAGTGCAGCGAAAACGAGCCGGACGTACAACTCTCGCGGGCGCCAGGAACAGGCGCGCCGCAACCGGGATTCGATCCTCGACATCGCCCGCGCCGGGTTCCTCGCCGACGGGTACGCGGCCACCACCATGACGTCGATCGCTGACAAGGCTGGCGTCGCGATCGACACCGTTCACAAGGCGTTCGGCGGCAAGGCCGGGCTGGTCCGGGCAATCTATGAGCGCAGCCTCGCCGGCGAGGGCCCGGTCGCCGCACCACACCGCTCCGACGAGATGCAACACGCAGAGTTGGACCCACACGTCGTCGTACGTCGGTGGGGCGCGTTCGGTGCCGAAGTCGCGCCGCTGGTCGCACCCATCCATCTGCTCGTGCGAGATGCCGCGATCGCTGACCCCGAAATGGCGGCGTTGCTTCGCGACAGCGACGCCCAACGTCGCGACCGGATGCGCCAGAACGCGACGACGTTGGCCGACCGCGGCCACCTGAAGACCGGGATGACAGTCGAAGCCGCCACCGACCTGATGTGGACGTACAGCTCACCCGAACTCTATGAGCTTCTTGTCGTGCGGTGCGGATGGGATCCGGCCCGATACGGCCAATTCATCGGTGACTCTCTGGCCGCCGCACTGCTGCCGTAGTCGACCCCGAACTGGCCGTTCATTCCGCATTCATCGCCGCGAGCACGCGGGGGACCACCCACCTGACCGCGTCAGTCAGTTCTCCCCACGCTCCGGACAACCGGCCCGCTTTCGACCGGGCGATCTCACTCGATACGCCGCCACCTGCGGTTTGCCATATGTCCTGACAAAGTTCATAATTACTGACTATGTCAGGAATAGTCTCGAGGGATCGTCGGGCCGAGCGCAACGCCGCGACTCGCGCGGAGATCTTGAGCGCGGCCTGGGAGTTGGCTCGCGACGATGGTCTGACCGCCTTGGCGATGCGTGACCTCGGCGCCAGGGTAGGCATGCGTGCGCAGTCGCTATACGTGTACTTCCCGTCCAAGCGTGCGATCTATGACGCGATGTTCGCCGCGTCTAATCGTGAATTGCTCGGTCGGTTCACCGGACTGCCGTCCACGGCCGATCCAGTAGCGGATCTGCGAGCGCTTGCGCGGACTTTCCTGCGGTTCTGCGTTGAAGATCCAGTGCGCTACCAGTTGCTGTTCCAACGTACGATCCCCGGGTTCGAGCCGAGTCCTGAGTCGTACGCGCCGGCGCTTGAGGCTCTCGAACACACTCGTGGCAATTTGCGGGCGTGCGGCATATCCGATTCACGAGCGTGGGATGCCTGGATTGCGATCATCGGTGGATTGGCAGCGCAGCAGGCTTCCAACGAACCGGGTGGTGACCGATGGTTGCGCCTGGTCGACGACGTCACCGACATGTACCTCGCCCACTACGCAGCCATCCACGCGAGGAAGGCAGCCCGATGACCGGACCGACAGTCGCGGTGGACCATATCCCGGAGATCGGACATGACGAGGCCATGGACCTCGCCGCCACCGAGTACGACCGAGTGCTGCGGCTCGCAGATGATCTCGTCGACGGCGACTGGTCGTGCCGTACCGACTGCGCCGACTGGGACGTCAAGGACATGCTCGGACACCTGCTCGGCATGTTCGAACAGCACGCCGATGCCGAGGAACGGACGCGGCAATTTGCGGCCGCCGCTGGCATCGCCCAGCAAACCGGCGGCATACCACTGGACGAAATGACGGCCTTGCAGGTACGCGAGCACGCCGATCTGAGCACGACGGAGTTGACTCGATCGCTGCACGACGCCGCACAACGAGGGCGCACCGGGCGCCGCGCAACGACCAGCGAGGAGCGAGCCGCAACTTTCGACGTTGCACTGCCCGGCGAGCAACCGTGGACGTTCGGATACCTATTCGACATCATCTATACCCGCGACCCCTGGATGCATCGCATCGACATCAGCCGCGCGACTGGCCGCCCGGTCGAATTGTCTTCGGCGCACGATGGCCGCCTGGTCTCGGATGTCGTCGCGGAATGGGCGCGACGGCACCAGCAGCCGTTCGCACTGACGCTCACCGGCGCGGCCGGTGGCGCCTACCAATCCGGCACCGGCGGGCCTGCGATCACGCTCGACGCGGTCGAGTTCTGCCGCACGGTCAGTGGCCGCGAGACCGGCGAAGGGATTCTGAATACGCCAGTTCCATTTTGAACCACGATCAAGGGAGACGTCATGCACACATATCGAATCGGCAGGCACGTCACCGTACTGAACGACCATCTCGAGGTGCCCGGAATCGGGTTCCTGCCCGTCAACGCTTTCGTACTCCACGGCCGCGAGCCGGTGGTGATCGACACTGGCCTCGGCCTGCCCGACCGGGACTTCGTCGGCGCGCTCGCAACCGTGATGGACCCCGCCGACGTACGGTGGATCTGGCTCACTCACCCGGATCGCGACCATACCGGCGGCCTTTTCGATCTTCTGGATGCTGCTCCACACGCACGCCTCATCACGACGTTCCTTGGCGCCGGCATCATGTCGACCGAACGGCCGCTCCCGCTCGATCGGGTATACCTGCTCAATCCTGGCCAGAGTCTCGACCTTGGCGACCGGGTCCTGCACGGGTTCCGGCCACCGCTGTTCGACAACCCGGCCACCGTCGGTTTCTACGACGAGGCGTCACGACTCTGCTTCAGCTCGGACTGCTTCGGCGGCGCGATGCCCACCGCAGACCTGGCGAGCAGCGCGGACGCACGTGAAATGGCGGCCGGGGACCTACGCGCCGCGCAGCTGCTCTGGGCGACGGTCGACAGTCCCTGGATCCACTATGCAAACTCCGACCGCTACTTCGAGACCGTACGGGCCGTTCGAGAAATCGATCCGGACGTCGTTCTCAGCACGCACCTACCGCCGGCCACCGGCATCGACGACCAGTTGTTCGGCATGCTCGCCGAGGCACCCGAGGCCGACCCGTTCGTCGGCCCGGACCAGCAGGCCCTCGAGATGATGCTGGCCAGCTTCGAACCCGCGCACGCTTGACGCGAGGCCCGTCGACCGATTTCGGGTCTACGTTGTCGCCCGTACGACGAGTTCGACGGCCAGGGTGACGTGTCGCGCAGAGCCGTGCCGCCCGGCCAGCGCCTCCGAAGGTGCCGGAAACCCAGCCGTCCGGACTCCTCCAGCGGTTGCCTGATCGTCGTCAGGCCGAGGACCTCGGCGACGTCTCCGTCATCGAATCCCACCACGGCGACGTCGTCAGGAACCCGTACGCCACGACGACGGCATTCGAGCACTATCCCAGCGGCGAGGATGTCCTGGTGGGCGAAGATCGCCTCGGGCAGCTCGCCGTCGTCGATCATGCGGCTCACGGCGGCGCGACCGCCGGCGATGTCGTTGGTCGTGTGGCGATGCTGGACCCGATCGGGTTGGACACCGCTTTCGGCGACGGCACGCCGGAAACCGTTTCGTCGTAGCTGGCCCTGCGACAGATAGGCGTCTGACCGCTGCGCCTCGGAGACATATGCGAACGACTGCCGGCCGCGCTCGACAAGGTGCGCTCCCACGAGGTAGCCGGCGGCGTGGTCGTCGATGACGATCGAGTCGAGTTCCGGGCGATCGCTGTCGACCAACACGGTCGGCAGGCCTTGGGCGAAAGACGGTCGGCGAGCCGGTCGTCGAGTGGTACGCCCATGATGACGACGCCGTCGAGGCGGCGTGTGACCGGCAGGGCGCTCAGGAGCGGCGACGATGCCGACGCAGCCGATTCCTGGTCGTAGATGACGATCTCCGTCGCGTCCGTCCGTGCCTCCTGCAGGATGCCTTTCAGACGGCGGGTGTACGACTCGTACGAGCTGAACGGTGCGATGACGCCGACGCGACCGACGGCCTTGCGGGCGTGCGCCATGGCGGTCGCCTTCGGCACGTAGCCAAGTTCGTCGATGGCGTCGAGGACCCGTTGGCGGGTCGCCTCGTGCACGCGTTGGGGTCGGTTGAGGGTGTGCGACACCGTCGAGATGCTCACGCCCGCGCGCGTCGCGACGTCGTAGATCGTCGCATGTTCAGCGGGCATGATCACTGGTTCTCCTTCGGTTGCATAGCATCCGGTCGATGCGACGTCATCGTGTCGTTCGCCAGGTTACGGCCGAGTCGGCATCGACCGCAGGCGACGTCCGGCCTCAAACCGTCGTCGCGAGTGTGCGAGCTGCCGGCTCGGCATCGGCCCAGTGCGCACGTCGAAGCTCGGCGGCCGCGTCATGTTGCCACAGACGCGCCTCGTCCCACGTACGGGTGAGCATCGCGGTCCCGTGTAGCGCGCCCGGGTAGCGCCGGTGCGTTGCCACCACTCCGGCTTCGAGGAGGCGTTCCGCGTAGCGCGAGCCCTCGGTACGCAGGACGTCGTACTCGGCTGTCATGACGTGTGCCGGCGGAAGGCCACGTAGGTCGTCGGCGAACAGCGGTGACGCGAGCGGATTGCGCGCCAACGCTGGATCCGGCAGGTAGCTGTTCGTGGCGTCGTCCAAGGTGGGCTGCGGTACGTCCGGGATCACGCCGGAGGACAACGTGGATCGGGCGGTCTCGCGGGTAAGGTCCAGCGCCGGGACTTCGAGTAACTGGAACCGCAGCGGCGGACCGCCCTCGTCTCGCGCTCGCAGCGCGACGGCGGCGGCGAGATTCCCGCCGGCCGATGCGCCGCCGACCGACAGGTTGCCCGCATCGAGCCCGAGAGCTTCCGCATTGGTGTGCGCCCATCGCAGCGCGGTGAAGCAGTCGTCCAGCGCGACCGGGAACGGATGCTCCGGAGCGAGCCGATAGTCGACACTCAGCACAACGCAATGCGCCTCACGGCAGCGCTGCCGGCAGATCGCGTCGACAACGCGTTCGTCGACCGAGCCGAGCTTCCACCCACCGCCGTGCAGACTCAGGTGACCGGGCAGGCGCGGTTGCTCGCTCGGCCGGTAGATGCGCACACACAGTTCGGCACCGGCCACCGGTATGAGGTGATCGTCGACCGCGTGTACGTCCGGTCCGGGCAGCCCGTACCGCATGAAGATCAAGTCGCTGAGCAGCAACATGTATTCGCGCTGTTCCGCGGGCGAGAGATGCTCGGGCACGCCGGGCGGCGTCTCGTCGATGAGCCGCCGAACGGCTGGTGCGAGCACGGCTGCTGCGAGCACGGCGTTGCGGCTGGGTGTGGCTGGGCGCACGGCGAGCTCCTCGATTCGGTGAATGACGCCTCGGCGGGCCCGGACCGTGCCCGCTCACAGGTGGTTGGTTCGCTGCGCCCGGTCGAGCGCACAGCAAGTCGAACCCCGCCGCGCGGTCGCTGTCAAGTGCTTTGCAAAAAGTTGTTCAAACGCCTATCACGGCGACGTGACAATGTGCGAAGTGCTTTACAACAAACTCTTGACAGTCGTATGAAGGCGGAGTTACCTATGCCACACGCCCGAAACGCGAGGCGCTCGGCGGCTGACCGGCCGACCGGCACAGCATGCGCAAGCTCATCGATGAGGAGGAGACGTGCCTTTCTTGAACGACTCATCCGCCGCGGGCCGATGCACGTTGCGACCCCTACGCCGGCGGGGCGCGGTCGCGGCGGTCGTCGTATTCGCGATGGCGCTGACCGCCTGTACGTCGAGGGCGCGCGGTGATTCTTCGCAGCCGAAGGCGAGTGGCAAAGTCGGCGGGACGCTCACTGTCGCGTATTCGTCGGTGCCGCAGACGCTCGACCCGGCGAAGACCGTGCAGAACAACTCGCTATACCAGGCGTTGGCCTACGAACCGTTGATCGTGCGCAAGTCGGACGGCAGCCTCGCCCCTGGCCTCGCCACATCCTGGCAGTACGTCGGCAGTGACAACACACAACTTCAGCTGCAGCTCCGCTCCGGCGTGAAGTTCTCCGACGGCTCGACGCTGAGCGCGCAGAATGTTGTCGACCACTTCCAGTATGTCCTGGCGTCCGGCGGCCAGTTTGCGCCGCTGTTCGCCGACGACACGTTCGAGGCGACCGGACCGATGACCGTTGTCGTCAAGACTCCCAAACCCAACCCGGATCTGCCGACGCTTCTGACGCAGGACGACGTCGTGGGCGGGATCATCAGCCCGACGGGCCTGCAGAACAAGGCAAAGCTTGGTACGCAGACCTTCGGCGCCGGGCCGTACGAACTCGATCCGTCGGCCACCGTCGCCGGTGACCACTACACGTTCGTGCCCAATCCCAACTACTACGACAAAGGCTCAGTGCACTGGCACAAGGTCGTCGTCCGGGCCATCACGAGCCCACAGGCGACGCTGAACGCGATGCAGACCGGTCAGGTCGATTTCGCGGTCGGCGACGCCAGCACACTCGCCGCGGCCAACCGCGCCGGGTTGACCGTTACCATGACGCCGTTGCTGTGGACCGGTGTCACGCTGGCCGATCGCGACGGGGCCATGTCCAAGCCGCTGGCCGATGTCCGGGTGCGGCAGGCACTCAACTACGCGACCGACCGCACATCGATCGCCACGGCGCTGTTCCCCAACGGCGGCAAGGCGACCGCACAACTGACGGTGCCGGGCGGCTACGGCTACGACGCGAGCCTCGACAACGCCTACCCGTACGACACCGCGAAGGCCAAACAGCTCCTCGCCGACGCCGGCTACCCCAACGGGTTCTCACTCAAGATTGTCACCGCCGACTACCAGTCGATGAACCTCGTCGCCCAGGCTCTGGCCCAGCAATGGCAAAAAGTCGGCGTCAAGCTGCAGATCACCGATCGCGCCAACGCCAATCAGTACACGACCGAGGCATTCGGCGCGAAATATCCCGCGTTCATGACGATCTTCGGGCAGCAGCCCATCTGGACGGAAGGCCCGTCGCTCTTCCTTCCGAGCGCGTTGTTCAACCCGTTCCATTCGGCCAACACCGATCTGCAGGCGCTGTACGACGGTGCGGCCAAGGCCTCCGGCGACGCCAAGACCGCGGCCGATCGACAAGTCGAGGGCTGGCTGGTACACCAGGCGTGGTTCGTGCCGGTCGTCACGACCGGGCTGCCGTACTACGCGACGAAGAAGGTGACCGGCACATCCGTGTCACCGAAGGCGCCGCTGGCCTCGATCTACGAGGTGCAACCGGCCCAGTAACACCGCATCCGGGTGGGACGGCGGCCCGCCCCACCCGGATCGTGGCGCACACGATTCGCGGGACAGCGAGGGAGCACGATGGTCCGGGCAACGATCCGCTGGCTGATCTCTTCGGCCGCGCTACTTTTCTCGGTAACGGTCCTGACATTCCTGCTCAACGCGCTTGCTCCGGGCGATGCCGCGAAGGCGATCCTATCCGGGCAGACGACGAGTTACACGCCGGAGCAGTATCAGCAGCTACGCCATGAACTCGGCATCGACCGGCCGCTGCCGGCCCAGTATTGGCATTGGTTGGACCGACTGCTGCACGGAAGCCTGGGCACCGATCTCTTCAGCGGCGAGCCGATCACCCGGGCGCTCAACGAACGCCTCGGCGCCAGCCTGTCCATCATCGTGGGAACCATCGCGCTGTCGAGTCTCGTGGGTATCGGCATCGGGGTGTTTTCCGCCGTCCGTGGCGGGTTCGTCGCCAAGCTGCTCGATGGCCTGTCACTGATCGGTTTGGCCGCTCCGAACTTCTGGCTGGCCCTGGTGCTGGTCGAGTTGCTTGCGGTCCAATTTCCGCTTTTCCCGGCCACCGGCTACGTCACGTTCTCCGCCGATCCGGCCCAGTGGCTCAGCAGCCTTGTGCTTCCGGTCGTGACGTTATCGTTCGGGGCTTCGGCGTTCATCGCCCGTCAGACGAGAGACGCGATGGCAGATGTGCTCGCGCGCGACTTCGTCACCGCGCTGCGAGCGCGCGGATTGAGTCTTCGGTCAATCATCGTCAAACACGCGCTTCGCAATGCGGCGATCCCGGTCGTCACGCTGCTCGGGGTGATGTTCGTCAGCCTGCTCGGCGGCACGGTCATCATCGAGGGTGTGTTCGCCATTCCGGGCCTCGGACAGCAGGCGGTCACCGCGAGCAGTGCCCACAACCTACCGATGATCGAGGGCGTCGCGTTCTACTTCACCGTGGTCGTCGTCATCGTCAACCTGCTCGTCGACCTTTCCTACGGATGGCTCAACCCGAAGGTGCGGGCGGCATGACGACGTTCGCGACCGCGGCCGACACCGTTGCGGAAGTGCGCCCGCGTCGACCGGTCACCCGTCGGTCGGCACGCGCGGCCGTCCGCTCGTATCCGCTCGCCACGGCCGCGACGACGTATCTCGTGCAGCTCGTGGCGGCGGCGGCCGCAGCGACGCTCGTCGCCCCGACGGACCCCGAGCACCAGGACCTCGCACATGTCCTGGCGACGCCGTCCCACGCGCATTGGCTCGGAACGGACCGGCTCGGGCGCGACATCCTCAGCCGGCTCTTGTTCGGTGCACGCGTAACGCTTCTCGACGTCGCGGTCGCGGTCGCGGTTTTCCTCGCCATCGGTGTGCCACTCGGCATCGCCGCCGGATACCGCGACGGCTGGCTCGATCGAATCGTCGTACGGTTCGCCGATCTCCTGCTGGCCGTACCCGGCATCGTCGTGCTGCTCATGGTGGTCGCCATCTTTCCTGGCAACGACATCGCCACGATGGTCGCGCTCGGGGTGATCGGATGCCCCGGCCTGTTACGGATCGTGCGCGGCGCCACCATGTCCATCCGCGGCGAGCTGTACGTGCAGGCAGCGCGGCTGTCCGGCCTGCGTACCGTAGCGATCCTGCGCCGCCATGTCCTACCGCGCATCGCCGGGCCAATCATCGTCCAGACGTCCCTGTTCTGCGCGACCGCGCTGCTCGCCGAGAGCGGGCTGTCGTTTCTCGGCCTGACCCGTCCGGAAACCCAAGGACCCAGTTGGGGAAACATGGTCGCCGAGGCGTCCAACGCGATGAGTCAGGATCCGTGGATGCTGGTGCCGACCGGCGCCGCGCTGATGCTCACAGTGGCGGCCCTCGGGTTCGTCGGCGACATTGTCCGCGACGCGACGATGGGCCGATCGGTCACGGCGGTCCCGTTGCTGCAACGCGGAGGCGTGCGCGAACACGCCAGACCGGCCGCCGGGCGGCGATCCGTCGGCGCCGAGGTGCTGGCGGTACGCGGACTCACAGTCACGCTGGGCGGTGCGACGGTGGTGCGCGACGTCAGCTTCGACATCAACGCCGGCGAGGCGGTCGGCATCTCGGCGAATCCGGCTGCGGGAAGACCATGACCGCGATGGCGGTGCTCGGTCTGCTCCCGGCCGGTGGACTCATGACGCCGGCAGCGTCGGGCTCGACGGTCGGGACTTGACCAGGCTGCGCGAGAAGGAACTCAATCGATCCGTGGCGCCGGAATCGCATTGATATCCCAGGATCCGGCGAACAGCCTCGATCCGACGTACACCGTCGGGAGCCAGCTACGCGAAGTCATCCGGCGGCACCGCCCGCTGTCGCGCCGCGAGGCCAACGCCGAGTCGTTGCGGCTACTGCAGCTTGTCCGGTTGCCCGACGCCGCCGCGGTCCTCCCAGGCGGGCCGGCGAGCTGTCCGGTGGCATGGCGCAGCGCGCTGATTGCCATGGCCCTCGCCGCCGGACCGAAGCTGCTTATCGCCGACGAACCCACAACCGCGCTCGACGTCACCGTCCAGGCCGAGATTCTCGGACTGCTACGCGATCTGCAGCACCGGCTCGGCATGGCGGTCCTGCTCATCACCCACGACTGGGGTGTACTCGCCGACATGTGCGAAGCCCGAGAACGTCAAGAACGCCGGCGAAGTCGTCGAGTTCGCCACCGTCGACGAGCTGTACGCCGAACCTCGGCACCCGTACACGGCGGCGCTGCTTGCCGCGAATCCACACCTCGCGCTTGCGGGAGAGTCGCTGCCGTCGATCCCGGGCACCGTTCCGGCACCCGGTCAGTGGCCAGTCGGGTGCCATTTCGCCCGCGCTGCCCAATGGCCGAACCGGGGTGAGGCCATGTCGAGATTCCCTTGTACCCCTGACCGACGCGCAAATGATCGCCAGTTTACGAGCCGTGGGGGCGACGTCGCCGATGACATTGCACCGAACCTGCTCGAGGTTCGCGATCTAACCGTCACGTACCGGCGCGGACGCGGGCACCCGGATCTCACCGCGCTGTCCGCCGTATCCGGGAGTCGCAGCGGGCGAGACGATCGTCGCGGCGGTGAAGCGGTCGTTTAAGTCGTCACAGGGCAACGCCATCCTCTGTCGTCAAACCGGCAGCCGGCGGATTCGGCAGGCCGGCGAGGACATCACCGCCGCTTCACCGGCTCAGCGCCGGCGGCTGACACGTGATATCCAAGAGGTCTTTCAGAACCCGCAAGGCTCTCTCAACCCGGTCCGAACGATCGGCCAGACGCTCGAAGAACCGCTACTCGCCCATCGGCACGCGAAGGGGGCCGTGCGCCAGGCCGAAGTCGCCGCCGCTCTCGAACGCGTCGGCCTCGATCAGGGTGCGGCGACGCGCTTCCCGGCTCACTTCTCCGGTGGGCAGTTGCAGCGCATCGCGATCGCGCGCGCGCTCATGTTGGCACCGCGACTGCTCGTCTGCGACGAGGCGGTCAGCGCACTCGACCTGTCCATCCAGGCCCAGATCCTCAACCTGCTGCGTGCCCTGCAAAGCGAGCTCGCGTTGAGCTACGTGTTCATCAGCCACGACCTCGCGGTCATCCGGCACGTGTCCGATCGCGTCGCCGTCCTGTACCGCGGTCGGCTGTTGGAGACCGGCACCGTCGCGGATGTCTGCGAGCAGCCGGCGCATCCGTACACGCGCGCGTTGCTCGCGGCGGCCCCGCTGCCCGACCCGGCCATGCAACGGGCGCGCCATGCCGGCGAGATTCTCGCCGTGGAGCCGGCGACGTCGCCGGCGGCCGATGCCGGCTGCCCGTTCCGTCACCGCTGCCCGTTCGCCATCGACATCTGCGCCGAGCCGTTGCCCGTCCACGGAGGTTCATCGCACATGGTCGCCTGCCATCGCTACCACGAACTCGCCAACGAACGTGATGCATCACAGTCCGCAGCGGCCTGCGCTTCATCGGGCGACACCCGTCGCAACGCCGCGCTCGTTCCGGGCGCGCGCCCCGGAAGGACGATCTGATGCGGCTCGATCCAGCCGTCCGGGAGTTCGTCGAAGCCGGCCGGGCCGAACGTATGGCGCATCTCGACGTTGCCGGCCAGCGGCACTACATGCGGTTGCTGATCGACCTGAACTTCCTCCGGTTCAGCCGCCCCGGACCCGCCGTGCACACGGTCACCGACCACGACGTGGCGGTCGACGGGGGTGAGGTCTGCTGCCGCGTCTACCGGCCGAGCGACCACGCCGGCCTTCCGGCGCACGTGGCGCTGCACGGCGGCGGCTGGTGGCAAGGCTCAATCGACGATCTGATTGGCGACGCCATCTGCCGCCAGCGTTGCGTCGAGGCCAACGTCGTCGTCGTCGCGGTCGAGTACCGGCTCGCGCCCGAGCACCCATTCCCCGCCGCACTCGCCGATGCGTTTGCGGCGTACGCCTGGGTCGCTGAGCACGCCGAGCAGCCTCGGCGTCGACTCGAACAACATCTCGATCGGCGGCTCGTCCGCCGGTGGGAATCTCGCCGCGGCCCTGGCGATCAAGGTCCGCGACGCGGGGGACCAGCCCCGACCCGTGTTACAGCTCCTCGAGGTTCCGGCGCTCGACCTGACCCTCGCGACGGCGCGGCGCGCCGCGGCGACGACGGACGGTCAGGACATGGGCGACGAACTCGACGAAGCGGTCCGGCGCTACCTCACAGATCTCCGGTCGGCGCGGCTCGCCCTCGTGTCGCCGCTACTCGCGGCGGACCTCCACGACCTTCCGGCTGCGGTCATCTTCACCGCCGAGTACGACCCGCTTCGCCACGAGGGGGAGCGGTATGCCACCCGCCTCCACGGAGCCGGCGTCGCGGCGCGGGTGAGCCGGCACCGCGGAGCCCTGCACGGCACCGCGATGCTGACCCGCACCTGGCCGCCGGCGGCCGATTGGCAACACGAAGCGGCCGATGTCCTACGCGCAGCTCACTGGCCGCCGGGTCGCGACATCCCGCAGGTGAGGGCCCAGGCGACGACGGCGCGCTGAGAGATCGTCGCGTACGAGTTCGACGAGCACGAGGGCGGCGACGCCCATCACCGCGCGCGCCAGTTGGCTTGGCTGCCGCGAATCCTCGCGAGTGCGGCGGGTCCAACGGACCGGTAGAAACGCCGCGTGAGGCGTCGACCCGCGTCCGTTGGCCGGTTTCCGCAAACGCCTTGGGCCCGACATGCAAAATGCGCGACCGATCGCCACGGGCCCTTTTCGGACGGTCGGTCCGATGTGCGGACACCCGGCCAGCCCTACAATGACGTCTGCTCGCGGTGCTCGTCAAGCTGATCGAGCGTTGGCCGGTCGGCGTCGCTACGAGTGTTGTACGAGCGGAGACAGCAGTCGTCGCCAGGTGGTTGTCCGACAAGTTGCGTTCTCATGGTCGGGTTTGGTGCGAGCGAGGCGGGCTTGGGCTACGTCAAGGCCGGTACGGTGTTCGGTGACGTCGCTCAGGCGCCCGCCTCCGAGGGCAAGCTCGGCGTCGAGGCGCTCATCAAGGCAATCCGCTCCGGAACCGTCACCGGTGGGGTGGACCCGGTGGCCGCGCTGCCCGGCGGCGGAATCGTCACGAGTGCCAATGCGTCGCAGTTCACCGCCGAGTGGCCGGGCTGATCGTGACCGATCCCGACACGGGCGGCGCCAGCAACGCCGAACCGATCGTCAACCTCGTCAACGTGTCGAAGAGCTTTGGCGGCGTCCAAGCGGTGAAGGACGTCACCCTTGCGATTCGGCGCGGCGAGATCCATGCCCTTGTCGGCGAGAACGGTGCGGGTAAGTCAACGCTCAGCAAAATCATCGCCGGGCTTATCACGCCCGAGGCGGGCGAGCTGATCGTCAACGGGCAACCGGTGACGTTCAGCTCGCCTCGCGACGCCCTCGGGCACGGCATCGCGACGATCGCCCAGGAACTCGCACTCGTGCCGCGTCTCAGCGTCGCTCAGAACGTGTACCTGGGCGCGGAGCCGCGGTGGCTCGGCTTCGTACGTCGCCGGGCCTTGGCGCAGAAGTACGCGGCTCTCGCACAGCAGACCGGATTCGAGTTGCCACCGAATCAGCCAGTTGCCGCGCTGCGGACGGCCGATCAACAAAAGGTCGAGATCCTGCGGGCGATCTCCCGGCGAGCGTCGTTGATAATCATGGACGAGCCGACGGCGGCCCTCTCGCGCGATGACGCCGAGCGCTTGCATCAGGTGATCCGGACGCTCGCAGCCGCCGGGTGCACCGTCGTGTTGATCTCACACTTCCTCTCGGAGGTGCTGGCTCTCGCCGACACGATTTCGGTTCTGCGCGACGGCGCGCTCGTTTCGAGCCGTCCGGCTGCCGACGAAACCGAGGCGAGTCTGATCGAGGCGATGCTCGGCCGGTCACTGGGCTCCGTATTTCCGCCCAAGCCGCCCGCTGTATCGGCGGCCGACACCGCGCCCATCCTTACGGTCACATCGCTGTCCGCGCCGGGCGTCTACGACGTGAGCCTCGACATCCGCCCGGGTGAAATCGTCGGTCTGGCCGGTCTCGTCGGTGCTGGTCGGACCGAACTGGCCAACGCGCTGTTCGGCAACTCAAAGCTGGCCCACGGCACCACCGTCGTCGCGGCGGAGACACGCTCATTGCGCACGCCGCGTCGCGCCATGCGCGCCGGGATGTTCATGATTCCCGAGTCACGCAAAGAAAGTGGATTGCTTCCCAACCGGTCACTTGTCGAGAACGTCACGGTCTCCGCGTTGAAGGACTGCAGCCGCTTCGGCATCGTCATGCCACAGCGGCAGCGGCGGGCGACCGCGGATCTCGTCCGCCGGCTCACCATCCGTGCGCCGAGACTGAACGTACCCGTCCGGACGCTGTCCGGGGGAAATCAACAGAAGGTCCTCTTCGCGCGTGGGCTCATGAGTCGACCGCGCATCCTCATCGCCGACGAACCGACCCGCGGTGTCGACGTCGGCTCTCGACGGGCCATCTACGAGCTGATCACCGACCAGGCGCGAGCCGGCCTCGGCGTACTGGTTATCTCCTCGGATATCGAGGAGGTGCTCGGCCTCGCCCACCGCGTCCTGGTGATGCGCGGCGGCCGCATCGTCGCCGAGTTCGCCGGCGAGCACATCAACGAGCAAAACGTGCTGACCGCTGCGTTCCGCGGCGGCCAGTCGCTGGACCACCCCGAACAGAATTCCCCATAGCGAAGGCGGTGCCATGACGACCGGAACGGTGACCCCAGCCGGCACACCCAGGACCAGCAGCCGGCTCGCGCAGCCGGACTACCTGTCGAAGCTGCGATCGGCCGGAATCCTCATCCCGTTCGTCATCCTCTTCATCGTGCTGTCGGCCAGCAGCGGATCGTTCTTCACGAAACCGAATCTGCTCAACATCCTCGACCAGCAGTCGGCGAACCTCATCATGGCCGCCGCCGGCACACTCGTCCTCATCTCCGGCGGCATCGATCTTTCGATTGGGGCGACCTACGCGCTCTCCGGTGTGGTCGCGGCACAGTTCGCACAGCACCACGGTGTGCTGCCGTCGGTGCTCCTCGCCATCCTGAGTGGCCTTGCCATCGGCCTGATCAACGGATTCATCAGTACGGTGCTGCGCATCAACTCGCTCATCGCCACGCTGTCGATGTCGTTCATCATCAGCGGCCTGGCCAGCAAGGTAACCAACGGCAACCTCATCGTCCTCACGTCCGAACCCAGCTTCGCGAAGATCGCGCAGACGAGCTTCCTGACCATCCGTACGTCGATCTGGATCGCCGCGATTGCCTTGCTCTGCCTTGGCGTACTCCTGTCGCGCACCACGACGGGCCGGTATCTGTACGCCGCCGGGGGCAACCCCGAAGCGGCACGACTCGCCGGAGTGCGCGTCACCGGTGTGCGCATCGTCGCGTTTGCCGCCAGCGGAACCGCGGCGGCATTGGCCGGCGTCATCGACACCTCTCGTGTCTTGAGCGCCCAGTCATCGTCCGGCGCCACCCTGGCGTTCACGATCCTGGCCGGCATCGTCGTCGGCGGCACGTCGATCCTCGGCGGTGACGGCGCGATCTGGCGGACGATCGTCGGTGTGCTCTTCATCGCGCTCGTGGGCAACGGATTCGACCTCCTTGGCGTCAACCCGCTCTACCAACAGATCACCCTCGGCGTGATCCTGCTTCTGGCGGTGGGCCTCGACGCCTGGGCACGCACGCAACGTCGCTGACACCGGGCGTGTCCGAAGGACCTACGGCAGACTCTTGCTCGCCGGACCGGGCTTCCCGCTGCCTTCCGAACCGGTCGGAGGTGCTCGCGGTAGTCGTTATGCCGGCGTGCGTGCGGTACCTGCATCCGTGGTTGTGACCGGGGCGATACGGGTGAGCGGCCGGGGTCTGTTTTGCGCAACGCCCCACTCGGCAGTGACCGTGGCCTGCGGCGCCAACGCTCGGGCGCGCCGGCCGTCCCGGCAACGCCGGCACCGACCGCAGGAGCGATGCGGGCGACCTTCGCACCGACGAATACCGTGGCCATGGCGGGTACGGCGCCGGCGAGCAGCATGCCGATGCGCGGGCCGAGGTGCTCATCCGTGGCCCCCAACAGCGGGCCGCCGATCGCGGCGCTGCCGATGAAGACAAGCAGGTACATGCCCATGATCCGGCCACGTATCGCATCGGGGGCCGCGGTTTGTACGGTTGCGTTGGCCGATGTGAGCAACAACAACGTCATCGCGCCGATCACAAGAAGAAGGACGCGAAAACCGATCTCGCCCGGCACCGCGGCCGCGGCCATCTCGACCGACGCCAACACCGCACCCACCACCACGAGCGTCCGCAACGTCGTCCGGGCGCGGCGCGCGGAGACGAGCGCGCCCGTGAGCGAGCCGACGGCAACGGTCGCGTTGAGCCACCCGTACCCGGACGGGCCCGAGTGGAAGACGGACCGCGCGTAAGCGGCCAGCGTCACCGGAAGGTTCGCGGTGAACATGCCGAAAACGCCGACAAGCACGGTCGGCCACAACACTTCGGGCCGGCCGCGGGCGTAGCGCAGCGCGTCGCGTAGCTGCCCGGGCCGCGCGACGACCTTGGGCATGACAGTGAGCTCGCTGTCGCGCATCCGCGACAGCGCGACGAACGGCGCCATATAAGACAGCGCGTTCAAGGCGAAGAGGTATCCGGGCCCGACGGCACCGATGAGCATTCCGCTGATGGCCGGCCCGACCAGGCCACCGAGCTGAAACACCGATGAGTTGATGCTGATGGCATTGCGCAGTTGATCGGGGCCGACCATCTCGTTGGCGAAGGACTGCCGGGTCGGGTTGTCGACGGCGGTCACGATGCCGAGCGCGAAGGCGAGCACGTACACGTGCCAGGGCGCGACCCAGCCAGCGAGCGTGAGGCAGGCCAGCGTGCCGGCCACGGTGGCCATTCCGACCTGCGTCAGGAGCAGGATCTTCCGCTTCGGGTACCGATCGGCGAGAAGTCCGCCGACCATGCCGAACATGAGCGTGGGCAGGAACTGCAGTGCCGTCGTTACGCCGACGGCCGCCGGACTGCCGGTCAGGCTCAATACCAGCCAGTCCTGGGCGATGCGCTGCACCCATGAGCCGGTGTTGGCGAAGATCTGCCCGGTCGCGAACAGGCGGAAGTTGCGAGTACGCAACGAGCCGAAGGTGGTGCCGGAACCGCCCGCCGATCGGATGCGACGGCCAGCCGTGGAGCGACGGAACGTTGGGAGGTGGTCGGGGGATCGGGAATCGCTGTTCTCGGCTTCGCCGGGGGCGTTCAACGGGTGTCCACATCGTCGTCGTAGGTCGATGACTTCAGTCTTGTTATGCCCCAGCCATTCGCAAAGCGAATTGATCGAATTAGTATGATTGCGTTTCGCAATGATGGAGGAAGGACGGCTCCGTGTACGACCCCGACCTGCTCCGTTCGTTCCTGGCCGTGGCACAGTCGCTCAGCTTCACGCACGCGGCGGCAAACCTCGGCCTCGGTCAACCCACCGTCAGCCAGCACGTCCGCAAGTTGGAGCAGGCCCTGGGCCGCCCGCTGTTCGTACGCGACACGCGCAGCGTCACCCTCACGTCCGACGGTGAAGCGATGGCCGGGTTCGCGCGGTCGATCCTCGCGGCCAACGAACAGGCCGTCGCCTACTTCACCGGCTCCGGCCTCAGCGGTCGGCTGCGCTTCGGTGTGACCGACGACCTGGCGCTCACCCCGGTTCCGCGCATCCTGCGCGACTTCCGGCAGCTGTACCCCCGGATCGACCTTGAATTGACCGTCTCGCAGAGCGCAACGTTGCAGCGGCGCGTGGAATCCGGCCATCTCGACATCGCGTTCCTGAAGCAGGCGCCTGGGGAGACGCGCGGTCGGCTGGTCCGCCGCGACCGTCTGACCTGGGCCGCCGCACCCGGAACTCAGGTGGAAACCGGTCGACCCGTCCCGCTCGTCGTCTACCAGGCGCCAAGCATCAGTCGATCGCTCGGCGTCCAGGCGCTCGAGCGGGCTGGCCTCGCCTACCGAGTGACGTGCACGGTCCGTAGCGTCCTGGGCCTCGTCGCGGCGACGCGGGCCGGGCTTGGTCTCGCGATCTTTGCCCGCAGCCTCGTCCCGGACGATCTCGTGGAACTGCCCGCGGCGGCCGGGCTGCCCGATCTGGGCGACATCGATCTGGTGCTCCAGATGAACCCCCGCGCGGCGGTCGGAACGGCCGACGCCCTCGCGACGGCGATTCTCACGAGTGGGCAGCCCGCCAAACCACGACCGAAATGAGGCAAACCAGGAATAGCGTCGACATATAGCGGGCATATGGAGCACGTCGGCCGGTGTGATCGGTCGGTGCTGGTGCGTGACCATGATCTACTACACGTAGTGGCGGTCGCCGGCATGTCGATGGGGGAGTCGTGACTGCTGCTCGAGACGATGCGCTCGATCGCATCCTCCGAGATCATCGGCTGCACACAGTGTTCCAGCCGATCGTGCGTCTGGCCGACGGCAAGACCGTGGCGTTTGAGGCCCTGATGCGCGGTCCGACCGGTTCCCGCCTGGCGTCGGCACCGTCGCTGCTGGCCGAGGCGTACCGGACCGGTCGGATCGTCGATCTCGATTGGGCGGCACGTGCGTCAGCGTGCCGTGCGGCATTGGCCGCCGGACTGAGCCCCGACCTGCCGCTGTTCCTGAACATCGAACCACTGGCACTCGACTCGAAATGCCCCGACGACGCACATGAGGACATCGATACGGCGTACCGCCGCCTGCAGATCGTGTTGGAGGTTACCGAACGCTCGCTGGACCGCGATCCACGATCGTTACTCGACGGCATCGCGCGGGTGCGCGGCACGGTCGCGGGATTAGCGGTCGACGATGTCGGAGCCAACGCCGGCACACTATCGATGCTGGCCATCCTGGAACCGGACCTGATCAAACTGGATCTGCAGGTAGTGCAGGGCAAGCCCACGCCCGCGATCGCCAAGATCCTCAATTGTGTGTACGCGGAGTCCGAGCGCACCGACGCGACCATTCTGGCCGAGGGCGTCCAAGGACCAAGGCATGCGAGCGCGGCCCGGTCGATCGGCGCAACGCTGGCCCAGGGGCGATACCTCGGCCGGCCGGGTCCGATCGCGACGACGCCACCGGTGCCGCCCCACGCCCTTTCGATGCAATCACGGCCGATCTCAACCGTGCCGACGCCGTTCGACGCGGTCCGCGGCCGGCCGGTAAGCCGCGCCACCGCACGGATGCTCCACCCCGTGGGGCTGCAGGTCGCCTACGACGGCGTCGACCTCATCGAATCAGCGACGCTGCTCGCACTGTTTCCCGACTCCCACATGTTTGGTGCGACCGAACACAATCGCTTCTCCCGCTTGGCCCGACAGGGAGTCCTCGCCGGGGTGCTCGGACCCGGCATCGCGACTCATCCCGGAGGCGGGATCCGCGGCGGCCACCTGGACCCCGACGATGCACTCAATACGGAATGGGCCATCGTTGGCTTGAGTCCCCACACCGCCGGCGCGATGCTCGCACGCGCAATCCCCGGCACCCGCTCAGAGTTCGCGTTTGCCGTCACCCACGACCGGCGGCGCGTCGTCGCGGCGGCGCGATGTCTCCTCCGGCGGCTCGGCCCGGCCGAGGGTCAGAGCCCGACGGACATCACGTGGGAGGATTAGCGTCGCTGGCCGCGAGGTCGCGCTGTGCACTAGCCGACGGTGGCGAGTGCCTGTAGTCGCTGCATGATGCCGTCGGCGTCGGCCGGAGCGAGTTCGGTGATGATCTCGAGAGCCTCCTGCCACGACTGCCGGGCGGTTTCGTGATCGCCGCCGGTCAGCGCGGCGTCGCCGATGTTGGTCAGTGAGATCGCGGTGAACTGCCGGTCGCCGATCCCGCGGCATATCTCCAGGGTGTGCCGGTAGCAGGCCAGCGCCTGCTTGTGGTCACCCCGTCGCTGATAGATGTCGCCCAGGCTGTCCCACGTGTTCGCCTCGCCGCTGCGGTCGCCGCTTTCCTGGTGCAGCGGCACCGCCTTGCCACAGTAGACAAGCGCCTGCGGGTAGTCGCCGATCTGGGCGTAGTTCCAGCCGAGCGAGTTCAACGCCCGCGCCTCGCCGGCCAGGTGACCGGCCGTGCGGTAGAGGTCGAGCGCCAGTTGCGAGTGCGTGATGGCGTCCCGGTGGCGCTGCCGGCGCTCGGATATGCCAGCAAGGTTCAGTTGAGTTCGCGCCTGGGCCAACTCGTCGCCGATCTGCGCGGACAGGCCCAATGATTCCTGGGTGTGGGCGTAGGCGTCGTCCAGGCGCCCGACCCGCGCCGCCACCAGCCCGAGCGCCCGAAGGCAGTGGGCCTGCCCGGCGAGATCGGCCGCACGCCGCGCGCAACGCAGGCCGGCGTGCTGCGTGGCCATCAGGTCATCCCAGCCACCACGCAAGTGCAGATACGTGTTGAGCGCCACGGCCAGTCGCCACGTGACCGCGTCGTGGCGCTGCTCTTCGCCGCGGTGTACCGCTGCTACCAAGGCCACGCGTTCCGCGTCACACCAGGCCAGCGCGCTGTCGTAGTCGGCCGGTGGGTCGAGGGTGACGCCGGCGATCGGCGGAGCCATCGGCACCGGGCTCTGGTGTGGATCCAGCAGCAACGTGGCGGCGCACGCGGTGTGGCGGTAGTACTCCAATATCCGCGCCAGCGCGGCATCTATGTCCGCGGCGCTTTCGCTGACCCGCACGCGCTCCGCCGCGTAGGCCCGCATCAAGTCGTGGCTGCCGTACCGGCCGGGGACGACCTCGGTGAGCAGATTGACCCGGGCCAGTTCGGCGAGCAGCAGAACGGTCTGGTCAAGCGGCAGGCCCGCGAGGCTGGCCGCGGCCGGCCCGGTGACCTCGGAGCCGGGATGTAAGCCCAGGAGCCGGAAGAGGCGGGCGGCCTCGGGACGCAGCGTTTGATACGACCAGGAGAAGACCGCCCGTACGTTGCTTGCCGCGTCGCCACCGTCGAAGGCATCCAGGCCGGCGGCGGCCGTTCGCAGGTCCGCGGTGAGCCGGGCCAGCGTCGCCGCGGGATGTGCGGCAGCGCGCGCGGCCACGATGGCCAGTGCCAATGGCAGCCGCGCACACCGGGTGACGAGTTCGTCGACCGCTGCCGGCTCGGCCGCGAGCCGCGCCGCGTCCAGCCGCCGCCCCAGCAGGTCCCGGGCCTCGGGGATGGACAACAGGTCGAGGCTGACGCCGGTGGCACCGTCGGTCACCGCGAGTGCGGTGAGCCGGCTGCGGCTGGTCACCAGAACCAGACATCCGGGGGTTCCGGGCAGCAGTGGCCGTACGTGGTCAACGTCCCGGGCGTTATCGAGCACCACGAGTACCCGGCGCGCGGCCAGAAGCGTGCGGTAGAGCGCGGACCGATCGTCCAACCCGGCGGGGATCTGGCCAGCGGGCACGCCGAGTGCGTCGAGGCAGCCACGCAACGCCTCGGTCGGCGCGAGCGGGCGGTCGGCGGGGTCGAAGCCGCGGAGATTGACGTACAACTGGCCGTCCGGGAACCACGACAGGTGCTCGTGCGCCCAACGGAGCGCCAGCCAGGTCTTGCCGATACCGCCCGTCCCGTCGATCGTCACAATTGCCATCGTGTCGCCGGAGTCGGTGGCGGTCTGCCAGGCCGCCCCGATCCGGGCGAGTTCGCGGGCGCGGCCGGCAAACAGCGGCGGCGACGCGGGGAGCTGGTGGGGGACCGGTCGGTCTCTCGATGTTGCCGTGGCCGGGGTGGCGCGATCAGATCCGGCCGGCCGGGCCGTGGTCGGCGTGGCCAACTCCGGATCGCTGCGGAGAATCCGTTGGTGCATCTGCTGGAGTGCGCTACCTGGGTCGATGCCCAGCTCGGCCGCAAGTCGGACGCGGAGTTCCCGATAATGCGCGAGTGCATCCCCCGTTCGGCCGCTGCGGTACAAGGCCAGCATGAGCTGCGCCGCCAGGCGTTCGTCGAGCGGATGCTCGTGGGCCTGGGTGGCCAGATCGCCGAGCAGGGCGCCATGCTCGCCGACGCGCAACCGCAGATCGGTCAGATCCCGTTCGGCCGCAACCCGTTCGGCCTCCAGGGCATTGCGCGTTGCGTTGGCCCAGGGGGTGTCCAGGCCGCGCAATGCCGTGCCGCGCCAGAGATCGAGCGCGTCGCGGAGTAGCGCCGGCGCTCGGGTCTCCTGGTCTGCCCGCCGAGCCTGCGCGGCGAGGTGCCGGAACCGGTGCAGGTCCACGGCATCGGCCTCGATCCCGAGGACGTATCCCCCCGAACGGCGGCTCAGGTGGGCGCCGCCGACATCGGCCAGCACGGTCCGCAGCCGCGACAGATAGCTGTACAGAGTCTCCAGGCTCCGCTGCGGCGGGTGTTGGCCCCAGACCCGGTCGGCCAACTGGTCCACCGGCATCGGTTGGTTCGCGTCGATGAGCAGGGCGGCGAGTACGCTCCGCTGCCGGGCCGGGCCCAGCTCGATGAGCCGGCCGCCGACGCGAGCCTCGACCTCACCGAGCACAGCGAACCGCACGCTCATCGTGTCCCACCTTCTCCACTGACAACGCTCGTACTACCGGCCGTAACCAGCCGAATCAAGGTTCGCGCAAGGTTCGTCCATGATCTGTCACCCACTGTGGAGGGCGGCCGGTGCATAGGGGCTGCTCAACGGGCAGGTACCGGCTCAGGAGGCTCCGCGTCACGAGGCGTGGAGCTGTGAGCCAACTGAGGGGCAGAGATGACTGATCAGAGTCCGCGTGGGGGAGTGTCTCGCCGCCGTCTGCTCGGCCGGGCGGGCGTTGCCGCGGGTTCGTTGGCCGCCTTGCCGGTCCTGACCGCGGTCACGCCGGCGGCCGCGGATGTATTGCAGGGGCATGGTCGTCCGGGGGTGCCGCATGACAGCAGCGAGTTCGGTCGGCTCTTCCCGGACCTGGAACCGTTCGCGGAGGCGACCGACAAGGTCCGTTCCGCGCTCATCGAGGTCGGCATGCCGGGCGGCATCCTCGACGGTGGAGACGACCTGGCGGCCGGGCCGACGCGGCTGATCACCGATCCGACCGTCAACGGCAATCCGACCGCGACGAACCCGTACGGCACCAATCCCGACAACCCCACGATGACGGCGGGGTCGACGTTCGTCGGTCAGTTCACCGACCACGACCTCACCTTCGACCAGACGTCCCAGCTCGGGGTGCCGCAGAACCCGTTGGTCTCGCCGAACACCCGTACCCCGGCGCTCGACCTGGATTCGGTGTTCGGTGGTGGCCCCGGACGCCGGCCGGACCTGTACGTACAAAACCGGGACGGCTCGGTCGGTCCCAAGCTCCTCATCGGTAGCGGTGGCGTCCACGAGGACGTGCCCCGGAAACCGAACGGGGATGGGACCTACACGGCGCTGCTCGGCGACCCGCGCAACGACGAGAACATGATCGTCGCCGGCCTGCACAATGCCCACATCCTGTTCTACAACCGCGTCATCGACGATCTCGACGAGCTCGACCTGCACGGCTTTCCAAGCGCCGTGGCACCCGATGAACGTCGGAACCACCCGTACCTGCAATATCTCCTCGCGCGCGAGGTGACCCTCTGGCACTACCAGTGGCTCCTCGTCAATGAGCACCTGCCCCAGATCTGTGGCCAGGCCGTCGTCGACGACGTGCTCAATCACCGCAACCGGTTCTACCGGCCCCCGGCCGGCAATGCGTTCCTGCCGATCGAGTTCGGCGCGGCGGCGTACCGGTTCGGGCACAGCATGGTCCGCCCGTCGTACCGGGCCAACTTCACCAGTGGTACGGGCGATAGCACGTCGCCGACCGCGAACCCGTTCTTCGCCCTGGTTTTTGACGTCAACGAGCCGGCCTTCAACGCGCCGGTCGACCATGACCGCGCCGATCTGCTCGGTGGCTACCCGGCGCCCCGCCGTTACATCGGTTGGCAGACCTTCTTCGATCTGGGGGACGGTCAGGTCAAGAACAACAAGAAGATCGACACCACCATCTCCAGCGTGCTGTTCACGCTGCCGCTCGGCGCGATCGCACCGCACACCCAGACGGCGCCACTCGTCCTGGCCCAACGGAACCTGCTGCGCCAGCTCACCTGGGGCCTGCCCGCCGGCCAGGCCATCGCCGCCGCCATGGGCGTGGACCCGCTGCTGTCCGGCGATCTGGGCGACATCGCCGGCGTGTATCGGCCATTTGGCAGCAGCACCCCACTGTGGTACTACGTCCTGGCCGAGTCGAAGGTGGCCACCGGCGGCCTGACACTGGGACCGGTCGGCGCGCGCATTGTCGCCGAAACGTTGATCGGCCTGCTCCGGGCCGACCCGACCAGCTACCTCAGCGTCAACCCGCGATTCCGGCCATTCCTCGGCACCGACCTGGTTCTCGGGCCGACGCCAAACCCCAACATCACCGGCAATCGCACCTACACGCGAGCCCACTTCCTGTACTACGCCGGCGTCGTGAAGCCTGGCATCTACCGCTGATCCGCGCGGGCCGGGGGGAGCGGGCGAGTCCTTCGTCGTGCAGGGCTCGCCCGACCCCGCCAACCCGCGGCCGGACATTGGCTACCGGTGCCGGCCGCCCCGCTACGGACCGGACCCGGGGAAGAAACGCGAGTATGCGCCGTAGTTGGGCGCCCATGTCGTTCGTCGATACGGTGTCAGGGCCTTTCTTGGCCACCCGGATATCGGCAGGACGTGTGACATGGCGAAATATCTCATCCTCATTTACGGCGACGAGCAGCAGTGGGCCGACATGACCGGACCCGAGCTGACGAAACTCGACCAGGGGCATGCCTCCTTGCGGGCGGCGGCCAGAACTGTCGGCGCGACGATCGTCGCTACCCACGAGCTCGAGCCGAACACGGCCGTGACGTTGCGTGCGGGGGGCACTGGGCGGTTGAGCCCGACCGACGGACCATTCGCGGAGACGAAGGAGCAGGTCGGCGGCTTCTACTTGATCGACGCGACCGATCTCGACGAGGTGACCGCCTTGGCCGCCGAGCTGTACGAGGTCTACGCCGGGCACAGCGCCGTGGAGATCCGCCCGATACGGACGAGCTGACAGCCCAGCGAGATGGCGCTCGCGCGGATCGGACGAGTACCGGCCACCGGTCTTTCCACGGGCGCGATTCCTTTCCGGGCCGCTGCGGGTCTGTATTCGCGTAGGTGCCATCACGACGAGGGGACGACAATGACGAGCAACATCACCGCAGCCCGGACCGACCGCGACAGTGCGGTACGAGCCGTGTTCGCCGAGGTGTCACGGGCGTGGGGGAACGGCGATGCGGAGGGCTTCACGGCCTGGTACGCGGACGGCGCGTCCGCGGTTCTGCCCGGGTTCTACCTCCGGGACAAGGAGGCGATCCATTCGACCATGGCGGTTGCCTTCGCTGGCTCGCTGCAAGGATCCCGACGCACGCACGACGTGCAGAGCATCCGGTTCCTCGGCGAAGGTACCGCCGTCGCCGTCACTAACAGCACCACCGTGTTTCCCAGCGGAGCGGGACCGGACAACGAGCGTCGGGAGCGGGCAACCTGGGTTCTCGCCCTCAACGACGGCCGGTGGCTCATTGAGGCGTACCACGGCTGCCCGGTCGAGGCGGCTTGAATCGTCGCAGGGGAGTGCAACGCTGGCCGTGTCGCCGGGCGGCACGGCCAGCGCGATTCCGTTCCGGAATCACCGAGTCTGAAGTCTATGCAGGCAAGACGGCCTGACCTTGGGGTGTGGTGATGTTGGAGCGGCCTCGCGCGATGCGAGATGGCGAGGACTTCGCGGACCAGACGGAGCGGTTCCGCCGTGAGCTACTGGCTCACTGCTACCGGCTGCTGGGGTCGGTCGATGACGCCGAGGACATGGTGCAGGAAACCTACCTGCGAGCATGGCGGTCCTACGGCGGATTCGAGGGGCGGTCATCCGTGCGGACCTGGCTGTATCAGATCGCCACGAACACCTGCCTCACCGCTATGCAGCATCGAGCGAGACGTCCGCTTCCCGCCGGTCTCGGCCACCGGGGCGACGAGGCGTCGACACCCACCCAAGCCGAGATCACCTGGCTGCAACCAATTCCGGACGCGCTCGTGACGCCGGAGTCGGGCGATCCGGCGGCCGTCGCCGTTTCGCGGGAAAGTTTGCGGCTCGCACTCATCGCGAGCTTGCAATACCTGCCGTCGCGGCAGCGGGCGGTGCTGATCCTCCGGGACGTGCTCGCGTTCCCGGCCACCGAGGTCGCCGGAATTTTGGGCACGACCACCGCGGCCGTCAAGAGCGCGCTTCAGCGTGCCCGGGCCCGGCTCGACGAGGTCGCCCCGGCCCCGGAACACGTCAGCGCGCTCGACGACCCGACCGCCCGCGCGTTACTCGACCGGTATATCGCGGCGTTCGAAAACTCTGACGCCGATGCATTGCAGCGGTTGTTGCGAGCCGACGCCACGCTTGAGTTGCCGCCGTCCCCGGTCTGGTTCGCGGGTGAGGATGCGGCCACGCACGCCGTGGCTGGTCTGGGATCTCAGGGCGACTGGCGGATGGTTGCCACCGGCGCCAACGGGCAACCCGCCGCCGCGGCGTACCGGCGTAGCGCCAACGGCGCCTACCATGCGTACGGCATCGTCGTGCTCACCGCGGCAAGCACCTGCGATCCCGGCGATCACGGCAATCACCGTTTTCGCCGAGCCCCGTCTGCTGATGCAGTTCGGCCTGCCACCGGTCTACCCGGCCGCGATGCCGCCGGCACGGCAGTTACCGGTCGTCGCACGACAGCGACTCACGGGGGTATCACGACCCGAACCATCGGCCTCGAGGCCATTAGCGCTCGGTGTCATCGATTCGGCACGGGATCAGCCGGGCGAGTAAGCCGGGCAAGCCGGCGACGGATGCCAGGTCGTCGCGGCACGGGTGACACCGACTCAGGTGCCCTTCGTACGCGCGCCGCTCGGCCGGGCTGAGCGCGCCGAGTATGTAGACGCCGGACTCGAACCGCCACTGCTCACAGGCCCGGAGATCCTGCCGGCCGGGGTTGGCCGGATCAGTAGCCATAGCCGTTCGTACCGGAGGTTGTCGGTGCGGCCGAGCCACTCGCTGTCACGGTGTGCCATAGGAATTGCGTGTTATTGAAGCTGTCGGTAACCCCGTTCCCGTCGGTGTGTCCGGGACCGCCGTCCTGCGTGAAGGTGTAGAGCGGTTTCCCGTCGTACGTGATCTGGGCCGGGCCGTCCGGCCGGGCGACGGTGGTGAGGGTTCCGCCGACACCGGTTCCCGCGGTCGCCGTTTGTCCGGTGGCTACGGTGAGCGGCGTCCAGATCTGGAGACAGGCGCCGACGCAGTGGATGCTTCCGCTGCTCTCCTGGTCCGCGAAGTACAACGTGTCGCCGTTCGAGGTCACCAGGATGGTGCCGACCCCGGCGATGTCGCGCGTGGATACGGTTGTCGTCTGCTTGCCGGCCACCGGGGCCGACGCGGCGTTTCCGGTGCCGCAGCCGGCCAGGGCGAGCGCGCCTGCGAGCGCGCCGATGGTTGCCAGTGTCTTTCCTCGCATTGCGGTGTACCTCCGTTGGTGGTCTCGAAGTAGTACGAACCTCGGGCATCGCTGGGATTCACGGTGGACCGATTAGTCCGCGGCAGTCGGTGTCAGGCCGGGCGGGCAGTCAGCCGGATCCCGGGCCGGCTCAGCTCTATCGCCGCGATCTGCGTTACCGGCACCGTCAGTGGATAGCCGGCGGTCCCGCTGCGGCCGGTGACGGCGCAGACACCCACCGAGTAGCTGCGTCCGCTGGTCGTGAGCACGACCATGGTGTAGTTGCCGGACTCGGGAGCGTCGGTGATGGCGACCATCGCCCAGGCCGGGCTGCCCTGATACAAGAACAGGTGGCCGACGACGGTTCCGCTCGTGCTGGTGACCGCCGTCGCCGACGGATATCCGGACGCGGCGACGGTCTGCCGGTACCGGTCCGCCAGATGGCGATCGGATGCCGCCTGCCAGTACGCGGCGGCGGCACCGCCGGCGGCGGCTACGGCGAGTACGACCGCGGCCGCGGCCAGCCGTACGGCGCGTGCCGGCGGCCGACGCGACATCGCACCGCCCGATCGCGGCAGCGTGCGGGCGAGCGGTACCGGTCGTCGACCTCGCCGACCACGCGGACGCGCCTCAGCGAGATTCGCGATGCGCTGCGCCACTTGCGTCTCGAAGCCGGGTGGTGGCTCCCGCTCCGGCACGAGCAGCAGCAGATCGTCGGCGGCGCGGGCCAGCTCGGCCACCTCGTGGCGGCAGCCGGCGCAGCCGGCGACGTGCCTGAGCGCCTCGGCTCGATCGTGGCCGGTGGCCGCGCCGATGGCCAACTCGACCAGCAGCGGGCGTACCGACTGGCAGTCAGGTGTCTCGTCCATCACTCACCTCGAGCTCGGTGCGCAGTCGGGCCAGGCCCAACCTGATCCGGGTCTTGGCCGTCCCGAGCGGGATCGCCTCGCGTTCCGCGATCTCCCGCGCGGTCAGGCCGTACACCGCGGCCAAGACCACGGCCACGACCTGCTCCCGTGGCAGCGCGGCCAGGCCGGCCCGGATTCGTTGAATGTCAGGAATCCGATCCGAATGGGCATACTGTGCCGGCTCGGTCACCAGGTCGATGAGGACCTGCGGGTCGTAGGGCTGGTCGCGGATCAACCGTCGAGCGTCGATCGCCGCGTTGCGGGTGATGGCCAACAACCATCCCGCGACCGCGCCTCGTCGCGGGTCATAGCCGCCAGCGAAACGCCATGCCCGTACGAACGCCTCCTGCGCGACCTCCTCGGCCACCGCCGGCACACCCACGATGCTCAACGCGAGGCCGAACACCCGAGCCTGGAAGCGTCGCACGAACGCCGCCGTCGCTTGGGCGTCCCCGGCAGCCATCCCCGCGATCAGACCGTCGTCGGAGGCTCCCACGTAGGGGTATACGGATCGCGGACGCCCGGGGATCTCTGACGGCGGCGATCAGTTTGGCGAACCTGCGCACCCACCGGTCTGCCGACCGAACGTACGCACCGTGCGGGTGGCGGAGCGCCGCCCGTGGAGCTATTCTGACAGTGACTCTCAAAAAGCTGTAGCTCTCATAAAGGAGAAGCTGTCATGTCAGGAGCCTCCAACCGTCGCTGGTGGGCGTTGGTCGCGATGGCGTTGAGCCTGCTCGTGATCGGCCTCGACAGCACCGTCCTCAACGTGGCGCTTCCGACCATGGCGATCGACCTGCACGCGTCGACCAGCCAGCTGCAGTGGTTCGCGGACGCGTACCTGCTCGTCATGTCCGCCCTACTGCTGCCGGCCGGCCTTCTGGGCGACAAGTACGGCCGCAAGAAGCTGACGATCGGCGCGCTGAGCGTGTTCGGCGCCGGCTCGATCTGGTGCGCCTTCGCCGGCAGCGCGACCAGCCTCATCGGTGCGCGGATCCTGCTCGGCGTCGGTGCGGCCGTGCTGATCCCGCTCGTCATGTCCACCGTCGTCGTCCTCTTCGAGCCCGACGAGCGACCGAAGGCGATCGGTGTGATCGGAGCGGCGACGATAGTCGGCTTGCCGGCCGGACCGTTGGTGGGCGGCGCCCTTTTGAATCACTTTTGGTGGGGCTCGGTATTCCTGATCAACGTACCGGTGATCGCGATCGCACTGACCGCCGCGATCGCCCTGCTACCGGCGGACGGCCCGTCGCGGCCGGGAGCCGTGGACAAGGTTGGCGTGGGACTGTCGGCCGCGGGTCTTGTCGGGCTGACCTACGGACTCATCGAAGGTCCCGTACGCGGCTGGACGTCGGCGCCGGTCATGACCGCGCTGCTCGGCGGCATCGGGCTGCTGATCGCATTCGTGCGATGGGAGGCGCGGATCCGGGCGGTCGAGCCACTCATGGAGCTCGGATTGTGGCGCAACACATCGTTCCGCTGGGGCGTCGTCGGCGCGACACTGGCGAATTTCGGTCTGTTCGGCGTCATGTTCGTCCTGCCGCAGTACTTCCGCTCGGTGACCGGTGTCGACGCTTTAGGGACCGGCATACGGACCCTCCCGCTGCTGATCGGAATGATCATCGGACTGCAGAGCGGCATGCGCCTAGCGAAACGGATCGGCTTCGCCCGGTCGGCGACGATTGGTTTCGTCGCGCTCGCCGCTGGTTTGGTCATCGGCACGACGACCGGCGTCCACACCGGATTCGCCTTGATCGGCACCTGGACCGCGCTGGCCGGCTTCGGCACCGGCATGGGCCTCATCGGCGCGCAAAGCGCGGCTCTGAACACGCTCGAGAAGCCACGAGCCGGCGCGGGCACCGCCGTCATGCAGGCGATGCGGCAGGTTGGCAGCGTCACCGGCATCGCCGCGCTCGGTGCGGTGCTCAACGGCGTGTACCGCTCCGACGTGCAAACCACCGGCCTGCCGGCCAGTGCCGCAATGTCCGTTCGCGACAGCGTGACGTCCGGCGTGACGGTCGGGCAGCATTTGCACGCCCCGTCGGTCGTACAGTCGGCGCAGAACGCGTTCGCCACCGGCATGGGCGCCGTGCTGTGGACGTCCACCGCGGTATGCCTGGCCGCGGCGATCCTGGTGTTTTTGTTCCTGCCGAACACCGGTCGCGCCGGCCAGGCGACCCACGATGCTGGACAATCGGAGGGTGCCGTCGTCGAACCCGAGCCGCAGCCCACAGCCTGACATGCCGAGCACGCCGCTAGGACTGCGCGAGCGCAAGAAAGTGCGGACCCGCTCCGCACTGCAACGCCATGCCCTGCAACTGTTCACCGAGAAGGGCTACCGCGACACGACCATCGAACAGATCGCCGAGGCCGCCGAGGTGTCGCCCAGCACCTTCTTCCGCTACTTCGCGACGAAGGAAGACACGGTGCTGGCCGACTACTTCGACGCTCGGGTGGTGGGATTCTTCCGCGAGGCGCCCGCTCGGATGAGCCCGGTGCAGGCGATGAAATATGCGATGCAGCAACTCATCGAATCGATGTCGCCCGAAGATCTGGAGCTGGAACTCAAACGCAACCAGCTCATCGCAACCGTGCCGGAGCTGCAACGCGGCATCGTCGAGGAAATGCTCCGCCCCATGCGATTGTTGGCCGCCGCACTCGCCGAACGACTCGGAACGGATCCCGACGATCCCTTCTGCACGGCGTACGCCGGCGCGTTGATCGGCGGCCTGGTCGCGATCTCCGGCTACCACGAGACGGAGAGCGTCCAGGACCTCGGCCGGATCGTTCGGGGCGCCGACATCCTTGAGCAGGTGCTGCGGACGCCGCCGCGACGTACGTCGGCGCGAAGAACGACATCCGAGGGTCGGGGCGGCGGCGCGACGACGTGACCGGCCGCTCGCCCGAGCGTCACGCCGCGCGATAGTCGAGCGCTGGCCGTCCGATCCGGCAACCAATGGCACACGAACGGCAGTCGTGTCGGGTTAGCGAGGCGAGGTCACCCTCGGCCGGGACGATCGACGCAGCAACGCAACGGCTATTACGGCAACGCACATGCCGATCACGCCGGCCGCGATGACCAGCCATCGCGTCCGGTGGGCCGGTGCCACGGCGCTGGCATCAGCAGCATTGGCCGCATTGGCGGGGTTAGCCAGGCTCGTCGGCTGCGGGCGGCTCGGGGTGGTCGCCGCGGTGCTCAAGCCCGGCACCCCGAGCGAGGTCAGCAGCGGGCGGAACGTGTCCGGAGCGTGATACCAGCCGCCGGTGGTCGTCGTGCCGAGCACCGGCTGCCCGGCCGGCGTGAAGGTTACCGGACCGCCCGCGGCCAGCGGATAGGCATCCTGCTTCAGTGTGTCTGGCTTCGGATTGGCGCCCGGCACGCGGTACGTGAGCTCATACCGTGGACCGAGAGGCCCCGTCGGCGCCGTGCTGGCCAGCGCCATCGCGCCGCTCGATTCGGGCCCGAACATCGCAACGAAGAGCCCACTGGCGTCGCCCAGCTGCCCCAACCCCCCGTTGCTGCCGGGCTCGCCATCGCCGCCGACCACGATCGGCGTCGAGATACCGGGTCCGGTGATAGTTGCCTGGTCCGCGCCCTTCGCCGCGGCCGGGCCGGCCATCATCAGGACGGCCAAACCGGCCACCGCCACCACCACGCACATGCGCCGAATCATGTTTTCGTCCCCTCATCGTCGGTCAGAGTGAATACACCGCCGCGATCGAGAAGGTTCCGCTATCCCATGCCGGACGCGAGCGCGAGTGCCGCGGCCAACGGGCGGACGCCGTCGAGCCGGTAGGTGATGTTGTCCTCGGTCCAGACCAACGTGCCGTCGGTCCGCCGGGCCGAGCCCGGGTCCTCGCTGCCATCGGGCAGGACGAAGACAAGCGTGGTCGGTTTGTCGAACCACACCGCCTCGTGTCCGTTGACATCGACGCGCTGGGCCAAGCCGCCGGCGATGTACTTTTCCCACAGAACCCCGAGATCCCCGCGGAACTCGTCGATCTGGACCGGACCGGCCGGCAACGCATAATGCACCGAGACCACTCGTCGGTCCGAGACCGTAATCGAGTCCGGCTCGCCGAGGGCGCGCGGCACCCGTACCGCAAAACCAACCTCGCGCTCGGCGGCGGCAAGGTCCGCCGCGTGCGTGCCGGGAAGCGCCGGGTTCGACGCCGGCGGCGGTCCTGGCTCGCGCCGCACCTCGGTCCCGCCGAAGCCGAAGACGTGAGTGATCGCCCCCCGCACCGGCGCGGAGACCGCGGCCGACACCCCGACGGCGGCCAGCAACGCGGCCAGCGCCGCCACCCAGCGGCGCCATTTGTGGGTACGTCGCCTGGGCACACTGATAGCGGTCAGGACGAGATCGGCCATGTCGTCGCGGGCTTCGACGGTGATGCCGCGTCCCAACTCGCGCAGTTCATCACGGAGGTCAGTCATCGCCCGCTCCCACCTCGACGCGTTGATCGGCCAGGATGCGTCGGAGTCGGTGCAGTCCGCGTGCGGCTCGCGACTTCACCGTGCCCTTGGGCAGGTTCAACGCCGTCGCGGTCTCGGCCTCCGTTAGGTCGAGCAGATAGCGGAGCGCGAGAACCTCCCGATCCGCAGCGCGCAGGGCGCCGAGCGCCTTGATCAGCTCCTCGCGGCGTTCGCCGGTCAGCGCACTGATCGTGGGTTCGTCGTCAAGGATGTCGTTGTGCCAGTTGGCGGCGCGATCAGCCAGGTTGCGCGCCCGCAATCGCGCGCGCGTCGTGTTGTGCGTCTGGTTGACGACGATGCGCAGCAGCCAGGGCCGGAAGGCTTCGCGGGTACGGAATCGCGACAGTGCTGTATAGGCCGACACGAATGCCTCCTGGACGACGTCGTCGGCGTCGCTTCCGGCGCCGCACAGGATCGCGGTGCGTTGTGCCAGCGCGCTGTAGCGCACGACCAAGACCCGGAACAGATCCCGCTCGCCTGCCGTCACTCGGGCGATCACCTCGGCGTCGTCCGTGTCGTTCCCCCTCGTCGGTCGTGTGTCTCTTGTACACCGCCCGCCTCGATTCGGTTCCCGTCCCGAGGCCGAGCAGTGGTCGTGAATTGTGATCGTGCTCGTCGCGTTCGGCAACGGAAAGGGCGTCAACGTCACGGTGATGGGTGGTCGCCCGTTCGTCCCACCGTCGTCGTGGGGTGACATCGCGCTATGCAGCGAACAACAGCGTTTGACCCGCGTTGGTCCCCGACACGAGCGCGTGGATCGACAGATCGCCCCGTCACGGTGGTGGCCGCCGATAGCAACGGCGCCACCCGGTACCTGTCACGGACGGGTCCCGACAAGGTGTCGGGCGAATGCGGCGATCTCGTCATCCCTTCGAGGAAGGGGCACGCCGTCGACGCTCGCGATCGGTACCGCGCCGCTGAGGCTGTTCGTCCAAAACGCGGCGTTCGCGGTCAGTTCGTTGCGGTCAAAGCCGCGTAAGTGCGCGGGTCGAGATTCATCGCGGGCGTGGTCGAGCAGAGCGCGTCGAGTCACGCCGGGCAGCAGATCGTCGCGGAGCGGCGGTGTGATGAGCGTCCCGTTCGCCAGGAGCAGGAACACGTTGCCGTGTGCGGTTTCCAGGACGGTGCCGTCGGCGGCGATGAACAGCGGTTCGATTCCGTCGGCGCTCGGCCCGTCGGTGAGCTCGGCGCTTCCGGGAACACCACCCGCGGTCCACGCCCAACGGTGTCGCCACAGGCCGCCGTCACGGGTGACACTCCGCACTGGCGTCGCGGTCGCTTCGGCGTCAGCCGGGGCCGTCGTGATGGTGATTCCGCCGTCCCGACCCAATCCGATGTTCACCGCGAACCATCCGTTGCCGGTCTGCTGCGCCGCTGCGTTCACCATCGCGGCGACGTTTGCGGGTAGGCCGCGTCGGTAGAGCTCGCGGCTGGAGCGTTCCAGCCGACCGAGATGGTCGGACAGGCGTAGCGGGTGGCCGTCGCGACAAGCCACCGTTTCGACGAGGCCACCGGTCAATTGACGTGGTTGGGCGCTCGCGGCGTCGGCGGCGGCGTCGCCGGCCAGTCCGGCACCGAGCGCGCTCAACAGTGGCGCCGCTTTGTGCAGGCATTCGCGCCATTCCAGCATCGGCACCGAGTCCGCGGTGACGCCGCCGCCGACGCCCAGTTCGATGCGGCCATCGGCGATCTCGAAACTGCGAATCGTGACGGCCCATTCCGCGCCCCAGTACGGACTGACGAAGCCGACGGCTCCGGTGTAAGCGCCACGCGGTTGGTCCTCCAGTTCCGCGATCGCGGTCATGGCGCGCTGCTTCGGCGCACCTGTCACCGAGCCCGGCGGGAACGTCGCGCGCAGAAGCTCGGCGTCGTCGACATCGCTGCGCAGTACGCCCGCGACGGTCGAGACGAGATGCCAGACGCCCGGATGCCGCTCCAGTTGCAAGAGCGTGGCCGCGGCAACGCTGCCGACCTCGCAGACGCGACCGAAGTCATTGCGCATCAGGTCCACGATCATGACGTTCTCCGCCGCGTCCTTGGTCGACGCGGCCAGCGCAGCCGCCGCGTCCGGATCGGCGGCCGGCCAGGTTCCCTTGATCGGGGAGGTCGTAATGTGACGGCCGCGTCGACGGAGGAACAGCTCGGGACTGAATCCGGCCAATGCCCTTTGGCCGGCATCGACGAACGCCCCGAACGCGGGTTGCAAAACCGAGGCGGCGTCCGCGAACAGACCGGCCGGACGACCGTCGAACGAAGCGCGGAGCCGCGTACACACGTTGACCTGGAAGATTTCGCCGGCCCGGATCAGCTCGATGGCGTCCTCGACCGCTGCGAGATGCCGTGTCATGGCCGGTCCGCTGAACGTGCCGACCGCGCTGGAAAGCGGTGCGCCCTTCGATCGCAACAAAGCAGCAAGTTCGCGTCGGCGCTCGTCGAGGATAGACCGCACGCTCGGCGGTCCACAGCGCTTCGAAACGCCACCGACCGGCCCGGTCACATCGCAGCAGATGGTCGTAAAAGGCCAGGTATGACGGCCCGTCATAGCTCAGCCAACCGAACCACCCGCCGCCCACGAAGTCATCGTCGACGACCGAATCGGCGTGCGGGCCGATGCGAAGCATGTCGATGGCAGTCGGCGTCGGCTTGCCGGGTCACCACCGGCCGAGTGGCAACGATGCCGCCACCACCGGCCCACTGCCCGTGCAGACAGACCAGGCCGGCATCGTCGTCAGCCTCCGCGATCCTCCGTACCATTTCGGCCACGGACGGCCCCGGCCCGAGCTCGACCGTTATCGGCCGAAACGACCGATGACCGGCGGCGGCGAACAGTGGATGCGTCACGCCGCGAACACTAGATGGACCGCTTCGTGCTTGGGGCCGAATATGGTCGGTACGCGGGCATGCAACTGGCGCCGGCCCGTGACGCCGGCATACAACCTGTGGTTGATGATGAGGCCGCGCCGGTGTGGCATGCTGCAGTCCACTGGCCGTGGGAGGAGCACTGACGTGACGGTTGCCGAAACCGAGCCGGTGGCGCGCCCGAGACGGCGCCGCCGGAGCACCCGCCGAATTGCGATCGTCGTCGCCATTCTGGCGCTCCTCTTCGGTGTGCCGTACGTGACGCTCGTCGCGTCCGGGCAACGGTGGCCCCTCGTCGTGTTCATTCTGGCCACGATCGTCTTCGTCGGCACGTTGCTGGCGTTCCCGTGGCTGATGTTCCGCGGTCACGGCCGCGGAAGCGACCGGCTCGCGGTCACAGGCGACTCGATCCTGGGCGTCATCTGGGTCTTGTTCGCCTGGTCGGTGTTGGGCAATATTCTGCGGATCATCCTGTGGGCATTCGGCGTCGAGGATCCCGGCCGCGCCCGGGTCGTCGCCATCGCCGTCCTTACCGTGTCCGTGATTTTGCTCGTCTGGGGCAACCGCGAGGCAATGCGCGTGCCCCGGGTCAAACAGGTTGAGGTTGCCATGACGGGCCTCGGCGCCGGCCTCGACGGGATGCGCGTGGTGCTTCTGACCGACACTCACTACGGTCCGATCAACCGTGCGAGGTGGTCTCAGCGCGTCAGCGACGCCGTCAATGCGCTCGATGCCGACGTTGTGTGTCACACCGGTGACATCGCCGACGGCACCGTCGAGCAGCGGCGGGAGCAGGCCGCGCCGCTCGGCGCCATCCGGGCACGTTTGGCGAAGACATATGTGACGGGCAATCACGAATACTTCGGCGAGGCGCAGGGCTGGCTGGATCACATGCAGAGCCTCGGCTGGGAAGCGCTGCACAATCGTCACATCGTGGTCCAGCGTGACGGCGCACGGCTCGTCGTTGCCGGGGTCGATGACCGTACCGCCAAGGGCTCTGGCCGACCCGGCCACGGCGCCGACCATGCGGCGGCGCTCGCCGGCGCGGACCGTACGGTTCCGGTGCTGTTGCTCGCCCATCAGCCCAAGCAGGTCGACGGCGCCGTCGAGCACGGAATCGACCTGCAGATATCTGGCCACACCCACGGCGGTCAGATCTGGCCCTTCCACTTCCTGGTCCGCACCGATCAACCGGTCGTGGCCGGGCTGAGTCGTCACGGCGCGCGCACGCAGCTCTACACCAGTCGCGGTACGGGATTCTGGGGGCCACCGTTCCGCGTATTCGCTCCGAGCGAGATATCCCTCTTGATCCTGCGGACCGCGTAGCCGGCGTCGTCGTCAGCCAGCGTCTTCGCCCGCGTATGGCGTTGCCGAGGGCCTGACGTCATCGAATTCGCACACATAGGTTGCGTACGTCTCGACCTTCTCGAAGCCAACCTTTTCCGCGACCGCTACCGACGGCAGGTTGTGCGCCCAGGCATCCCAGTGTGGCGTCATGGCCCGCTCGGCGCAGTGCTCCAGGAAAGCGCTGGCGGTGAGCGTCGCCAAGCCTTGACCGCGGTAGGCCGGAATCGTCTCGATGCCGATGCCACATTTCCCGCCGCTGACGAATTCGGCGGTACACCAGCACGCGATCGTCTGAGCATCGTGCGCGATGAAGCCGAATCCGCTACGCCGAAAGTCAGACAGCGACTCCCAACACGACTCGATCTCGGCAATCACGTCAACCGCGTTGGCGAACGTGTCGCGCCCGGTGAGACGCTCGTCGATCACGCTGATCCGGAAGCCGTCCGGCAGTCGCGTTCGCCAGTCCGGGATCGATCGACGGCCGCCACGATAGAGCACCCGTTCTCGGCGTCGCAACGGACAGCCGGCAAAGACCGTTTCGGCGGCGACGTCGGTGACGTACGCCTTGAGGACGCCGTGTCCGGCCGGTGCGACTTCGCGATCGAACAGGTTCCGCCACTCGCCGGCACGTTCAATGCTCCCGGCGAGGTAGACGCTGTGCGATCCATCCCAGATCAACGCCGCCCGAGGAGCCGTGAGGCCATCGACCCACACCCGCGCGGGACTGTTGCCCGCGCCAATAGCGTCGATGACGAGCGACAAATGTTCCGAGTCGAACAAATGGCGCACGCGGTCGACGCTCCGATTGGGCAACGGATCCATGCCGAGACGGTACCTGGGGCGTTGGGTAAGTTCGTCGGGGATGCGTCGCGTGTGGTCAGCGAGGGCTTGCCGAGTTCGCCGCCGTGCGGGTGTTCGCGTTCGCTCCGCTACCGACGGTGGTTGATTTCCGAGACAGGGTTCAGCGAGTTCAGGAGGGCAATCGATGGCCGAGCACTGGTTGGAGCCGGACGCCAGTTGCGTCACTGACGTGTTCTCATGCGAGCGCGCCCCGGTGCTCACGGTCGATCCTGGCGACACCGTCGTCGTGCGGACGTTGGACGGGTCCGGACATCTGTCGCCGCAGCGCACACCGGGTGAGTCGCGACCGTTGATGTTCGCGGATCGGCGTGGGCACTGCCTCGTGGGGCCGATCGCGGTCCGTGGCGCTCGGGCCGGGCAGGTGCTCACGGTCGAGTTCCGGTCGATGCGCCCCGACGACTGGGGATTCACCGTGGCCGGTGGGCGCGACAACGTGCTGAACCGTCGTCTGGGCACGGCCGACGTTGCGCCGTCGTGGCTCCTGTGGCAGCTCGATGCGGCGACCGGAGTCGGCCTCAACGACCGCGGACTTTCGGTGCAGCTTGGCTCCCTTTCTCGGCGTGGTAGGTCTGCCGCCGGCGGAACCGGGCGAACACTCCACGATCCCGCCCCGCACCCACGGCGGCGGCAACATCGACTGCCGGGAGCTGGTGGCCGGGTCAACGCTCTACTTGCCGATCACCGTGGACGGGGCGCTTCTCCATGTTGGCGATGGCCACGCGGCGCAGGGCGACGGTGAGGTCGGCGGCACCGCGATCGAATGTGGCATGACGACCGAGCTGGTGATCGACATCGCCGCGGACGCGCTGCTCGACTCGATACACGCGATCACTCCGACCGGTCGGATCACCTTCGGGTTCTCCAGCGATCTGAACGAAGCCGCCGGCGACGCGCTCGATGCGATGCTGCGCTGGATGCAGCACCTGTTCGACCTCGACCGGTCGACGGCGCTGGCGCTGGCGAGCACAACGGTGGACCTGCGCGTCACCCAGGTGGCCAACCAGACATGGGGCGTACACGCGGTCCTGAGCCACAACGCGATCGAGCGGCGACCCGCGTAACGAAAACCCGCGTAACGAAGAGGCGAGCCGCCACGCCGACCTCGCACCGCCTCCGCATCCCGCCCGCAGGCGCAACAGGCTGGCGGTTGTCGCCGTTGCCGCCGCGACGAACAAATCATGACTCAAAGTGAGAACGGCGTAACACCGGTGACGCTGCAACCCTTAGTCAGGGTTGTGCGCGGCATTAGGGAACAATTCTGCAAAGGGGAACCATGATGAGCACCCTCGAAGCAGTACCGTCTGATGATCTCGTCGAGGCACCCGCGGTCGGGCTGCCCGCCGGCGACCCCACCATGCTCGGCCTGCCGAGCTTCATTGTCGGATCGGTGGCGTTCGGCCTCGTGCTGGTCGGCGTCGTGCCGGCTTCTGCCGCGGGCGCGTCCCTGCCGATCATCCTGGCGGCGACGTCGACCGGATTGTTCCTGGCGACGATTTGGAGCTACGCGCTGGGCCAGAGCGCCGTCGCCAGCGTGTTCGGCATCTTCGCCGGATTCTGGCTGAGCTATGCCGTGCTGGTCCTCGGTTTGACGCACAACTGGTTCGGCATTACCGCCAGCGCGGCGACGTCCACCCAGGAACTCTTCTTGATCACATGGCTCGTCGTCATCGTCATGCTGACCCTGGCGACGTTGCGGCTGCCGTCCAGCTTCACCGTCGTTTTCGTGCTCATCGACGTCGCTCTCTTGCTGGTGTTGATCGCCACCGAGCAAGCTTCGACCGGTCTGCTCAAGGCGGCTGGATATTTCGTGCTGGCGTTCGCGGCCGTCGGTGTCTATCTCTTCGTCAGCTCGGCATCGGTCGCCACCGGCGGTAAGGCGCTGCCGCTCGGCCGGCCGGTCTTGGGCGCCTGATCGGGTCGACCGCGTTTCAGATGTGCTTCGCGTCGGGTCGAGCGTCCGGGCCCGGCGCGGAGCGTCCGCGCCGTGGTTCCAGCCGGACCAGAACCGACCGGTTGGCGACTTCACACTGACGGCGATCATTCGCAACGGCAGGCTTCGAGCGATCGGCCAACCGCTCGGGTGCCTTGGTACGCTGCGCGATGCGGGTTGCTGGTCAACTCGGAGGCGTACGCGTCCTGGTGGGCGTCGCGGTCTTCAAAGCCGACGAGACCGAGTAGCTCGGTCTGGCGGGTTCGATTCCCGTCCGCCTCCGCCAACCACCCGGTCGCGATCCGCGATCAGGTGCGGATGGTTCGCTGTTGTGAGTCGACGCGGACGGTTGACCGTCGCCGGTCGAGGTATTCGAGCAGGGGCACGGCGACTCGTCGTGTGGTGTCGAGTGCTTGGCGTGCTTGGCTGAGTGTGAACGGCTGCGGAAGACTCGCCAGTCGCTGGACTGCTTGATCGGGGGCGGTGGGCAGCAGGTAGACGCCGGCAGCGATGTGTATCAGCCGGCCCGCCTTGGTGGCGGCGGCGAGGTAGCGATCCGTGAGTCCCGCCGCGGCGAGTTCCGGGCCTTCGGCGGCCGCGAATGGCTGCGCGGTCAGGCGTGTTATGAGTGCGTCGAGCGCGGCGTCGATCTCCGGTGGGAAGGCCGATGCGGCATCGCGGCGGTGGACCCCGTCGCCGTCGATGACCAGGTCCGGAACCTGCCGGACAATCAGCTCCAGTACGGTCGCGTCGGGCAGGCCGAGGCGTTGCGTGGCGGCGGTGCGGGGCATGCCCGGAGTTAGTGGTCGAGCCTTCGCCCAATCGTCGACGGCCGCTTGGAGGTCCCGCTGCCATTGGGCCCACTGTGTGGTGTCGATGAGCCAACCGCCGGCCGCGATCGTATTTGCCGGTGGTGGATCGCCGCGGGCTAGGACGCCGGCCGCGACGAGTTGGTCGAACCGGACGGCGCGCCGCCGGCCGACTTCGCCGGCCGGGTCCGGGTGGCCTGATACGGCAGCGATGTCTTGCGCCCGCCGCGCTGCGGCGCCGCGTCGTACGAGTCGCGGTGGATCGGTGTCGAGCACGACGACGCCGGCGACGACGTGTTGACGGCCGGGGTCCCGTAACAGTGCGCGTTCGCCGACGTGCAGGGGTAGCGGCGTGTCGACGCTGAGCCGTGCCGTGTCGGTCCCGAGGGTCCGAAGTCGCGTCGGCAGCGCAGCCGAGCCCACATGGAGGATCGGCTGGGGCGGCAGGCGGGTCGACACGTTGACGAGTCGTACGTCCATCGACCGGACCTCGGCCCACAGCCCCGCGGTGATCAAGGCGTCGCCGCGACGAATCTTCGATCGTTTGACACCGCGTAGGTTGACGGCGACCCGCGCGACCGCCGATGCCGAAGTGATCGGGGTCTTGAGACTTTCCAGGCCGCGTACGCGTACGGTTTCGCCGGTTGACGACACCGTCAGCTCGTCGTCGACCGCGATCCGGCCGCTGGCGAGGGTGCCGGTCACGACCGTACCGGCGCCGTGGATGGTGAAGACACGATCGACCCACAGCCTTGTCGCCGGTGACTCGGGTTGATGCAGCTCGGTGGTCATGCGCCCTAGTGCGGCGCGTAGCTCGTCGATACCAGTGCCGGTGACCGGGCTGACGGCGACCGCCTCGATGTCCGCGAGCGAGCTGTGGGCCAGGTAGTCGCGGGCTTCTTCGATCGCGAGATCGGCGTCGCCAAGATCGCTGCGGGTGACCGCCAGCACGCCGTGGCGGACGCCGAGCGCGTCCAGCGCGGCGAGGTGTTCGGCGGTCTGCCGGCACCATCCTTCGTCCGCCGCGACGACAAGCAGCACCGCGGGAACCGGGCCGATGCCGGCGAGCATGTTCGTGATGAACCGTTCATGCCCCGGTACGTCGACGAATGCGATCTGTGTCCCGTCGTCGAGGCTCATCCAGGCGTAGCCGAGGTCTATGGTCATCCCGCGGCGGCGCTCCTCGGCCCACCGATCGGGCTCCATTCCCGTCAACGCGCGGACCAAGGTGGATTTGCCGTGGTCGACGTGTCCGGCCGTGGCAACTACGTGCATTGCGGTGGCGCCTCCCCGTTGCCGCGACCGGATGTGTGCACCGACATGATGGCGCGACGGACGGCCTCGTCGTCCGCCGGCGGAATGCACCTCAGGTCGAGAACGCAGTGTCCGTGCTCGACCCGGGTGACGATCGGTGGTCGTCCGGTGCGAAGCTCGACCGCGCATTCCTCCGGTAACTCGACGGCCCATCCCGGCAGTACGAGGTCGGGAGCGCCGCCGCCGCCCACAACGTTGGCCGACGGGATCGTACGAGCGTGTAGGCCGTCACGGATCAACGCAGCGGTGAGTGACTCCGTACGCGCGCGAAGCTCGGCCGGATCGGCGTGCAGCGCTCGTCGGGTCGGGTTGACCGGGCCGGTGAGCGTCGCCTCGAGAGCGGCCAGCGTCAGCTTGTCGACCCGCAACGCCCGGGCCAGCGGATGGCGTCGCAACGTGTTGACGATGTCCCGGCGCCCGACGATGAGACCGGCCTGCGGCCCGCCCAGAAGCTTGTCGCCGCTGGCCGTCACGATCGTTGCGCCCGATGCGAGTGACGTGGTCGCGTCCGGCTCGTCGGGCAGCAACGCATCCGGATGCAACAATCCGGAGCCGATGTCGGCAACGACCGGCACGCCGAGATCGGCCAGCGACCGCAACGGTACGGTCGAGGTGAATCCCCGTACCGTGAAGTTCGACGGGTGGACCTTCAGCACGAAGCCGGTGTCGGGTCCGACCGCGTTTCGGTAGTCGGTCAAGTGTGTGCGATTGGTCGTGCCGACTTCGCGCAGTCGCGCGCCGGTGCTGGCGATCAGATCCGGGATGCGGAATCCGTCGCCGATTTCCACCAACTCGCCTCGGCTGACGATGATGTCCCGACCGCCGGCAAGAGCCGTCGCCGCCAGGACGAGCGCGGCCGCACCGTTGTTCACGACCAGCGCGTCCTCCGCCGCCGGAATCGCGGCCAGCAACGCATCCAGCGTCGACCGGCCGCGGCGGGCCCGTACGCCGGTGGCAAGGTCGTACTCCACGTCGACGTATCCGGACGCCGCGGCGATCGCGGTCACCGCCGCGGCCGACAGTGCCGCCCGGCCGAGATTCGTGTGCAGAATGACGCCGGTTCCGTTGAGCACCGGGCGAAGCGCCGACGCCGTGTCCGGCAAGCGACGCCAGCGCGACATCGACAATGTCCTCCGGCCCGATCTCGGCCCGCCGCGCACGCATCTGCGCCTCACGTACCGCATGTTTGACTGTCGTGGCGCCAAGCCGCACGCTCGGCGCCGACCAGCCGCTCATCGGCCAGAACGTCGTCGGTACGCGGGATACGCCGCCGCGGGTCATCCCCGGACATGCTTTGTCCGCCCATCACAGTGTTCGCATATCGCGTTGTCCGCCCATCGGATGGAGGTGCGGCGGCCGGCTATCCCACGACAAGCGCATGCGAACCGGCATCGATGAGTTCCCCGACGACGACGCCGCCGGGTACCTCTCCGGCGATCAGGAGGCCGCCGGAGGTTTGTGCGTCAGCCAGAAGTAGTCGGTCGAGTTCGCCGACGCCCGGCGCGAACTCGACATGCGGTTGAACCCAGTCGAGATTCCGCCGCGTACCACCGCTGACGAACCCGTCCCGCGCCGCTTCTCGGGCCCCATCCAGATAGGGAACCGCCGCGGGATCGAGCCGGGCGGTGACGCCGCTCGCTCGGGCGAGTTTGAACAGGTGGCCGAGCAATCCAAAACCGGTGACGTCCGTGGCGCAGGTCAGGCCGGACGCCAGCGCCGCCTGCGACGCGTCTCGATTCAACGTCGTCATCGCCTCGATGGCCTGCGGAAACCGTTCGCCGGTCGCCTTGTGTCTGGTGTTGAGCACACCCACACCGAGCGGTTTCGTCAATGACAACGGCACCCCGCTACGCCCGGCGTCGAGACGCAACAGCCGGGCCGGGTCGGCGATGCCGGTCACCGCGAGCCCGTACTTCGGTTCCGGATCATCGATGCTGTGCCCACCGGCCAGATGGCAACGCGCCAGCCGCGCCACGTCCAGACCACCGCGCAGCACCTCGCGAACCAAATCCATGGGCAGTACGTCGCGCGGCCAGCCCAGCAGATTCACCGCGACGATCGGCGTACCGCCCATCGCATACACATCGGACAACGCATTCGTCGCCGCGATCCGACCCCAGTCGTAGGCATCGTCGACGACGGGAGTGAAGAAATCCGTGGTGACGATGACGGCGGTGTCTCCCGACAGCCGTACGGCGGCGGCGTCATCTCCGTCGTCCAGCCCCACGAGCAGCTCGTAGTCACCATCATCGCGGCCGGCTCCGACGAGCCCGGCGACCGCTTCCTCGAGCTCGCCCGGCGGGATCTTGCAGGCGCAGCCGCCGCCATGGGCATACTGCGTCAACCTGACCGCATCCGTGCCGGCGGCGGTCACGGTGGACGCTCCACGGCCGTTCATCGCGGCACTCGCCGATCGACGATTGGCGGGGACAAGTTTGGATCACCGATGCCGGGCCGTGACCATGATCGCGGACAACACAGCACGGTGCGCTCGCCTAAAGTCATGCCAATTCACCCCACATGAAACGCTACGGGGATTGGCCTGACGCTCAGACTCGTGGCCCCGCAGAAACGGTCACCCGACCGGGTGTGATGGACGGTGTTCAGCGAAGACGGATCATGCCCGCACCTCCTCCGAGGGAGTCGGGCATGGTCGGCACGCGGATCGCAGCGTCCGTCACGGTCGGTTGCCGTCGACGGGGCGGCCATGGCTTGACTGTGCATGACGACGCGGCGACTCGCTGCCGCCGCGCCCGTTGCCACGCCTGCGCGCTCGCCACCTGCGAATCGTAGCCCGCAGACACTCGCGGTGGCGCTGGGTCAGTTTTTGGGGCGGAAGACCGCAACGATGACGCATACGGCCACGAACACAATCAGTCCGAGCGCGATCACGCGGACAGCGTAGCCTCGCCGTTCGGTGGGGTCGAGTGACCGGCGGGCCGGATCACCTGGTGATGATCCGGCCCGACATCTGGCCTCAGTCGGTCCAGAACGGCCGCAACTCCAGGACACCGCCGTCCCGCGCCATCGGATGCTTCGAGGCGATCTCCACCGCCTCGTCGAGGTCGGCACACTCGAGTACGTCGAAGCCGGCCACGAGGTCCTTGGTCTCGACGTACGGGCCGTCGGTCAGCAGCACCTTGTTGTCGCGGACACGTACGGTCGTCGAGTCCCGATCCGGACGGATACGCTCCCCGATCAGGCGCGCACCCCGGCCGTCCATCTCGTCGACCCACGCGTCCACGTCGATCTCGTCCGGCGCGGGGCCGACGGTGCGGCCGGGATCGCGGGGACCGGCATCGGTCGGTCGGTCGATACAGACCAGCATCAGGTATTTCATGTGTCCTCCCGATTCGGATCGTCGCACTCGCACGAGTGCGCTTCGACCCGTACGACGAATGGACGACGGCGATTACTACCGTCCGCCGGCAGACTTTTTCGAGCCGACCGTCGGCGGGGTCGGGTACGCACCCACTCCATAGAAATCTTCGCATCACGGGCGTAATGCGCGGGTCGGCCATTACCAGATCATGACATTCTGAGCGCCCAAGGTAGGCAGCCCGTGGCACGCCCGGCCCGAGGCACGCCCGGCCCGAGGCATAGCCGGAGTAGGGCGGCTAGTGGACCAGCCAGACCCGCCACATCGCCGCCGGATCGGACAGCGGATCTCCGTGGACGAGCACGAAGTCGGCGGGACCGCCGGCACGGATAACGCCAGCATCGGGTTCACCGAGTAACACGCCACCGTTGCGGGTGGCCGCGGCCAGTGCCTGCCACGGCTGTAGTCCGGCGGTTACCAGGCACTCGATCTCCCACGCCAGATGGTTTGCGCGGAGCGAGCCGCCGCCGAAGTCAGTGCCGGCCGCGATGAGGACACCGGCGCGGGCAGCGAGCCGTACGCTCTCGTGCGCCCACTCCCGCCGTGCGGCGATGCGCGCCCGGCCGGCCGGTTCGGCGAACCGTGGGTTCGACGTCGTCGTCGCGAAGGAGCGCCAGGACTCCAAAACCGCAAGTGTCGAGACCATGGCGACGCCGTTCGCGGCCATCGTGCGCGCAACGTCCGCGTCGAGCTGGAAGCCGTGCTCAAGGGAATCGACGCCGGCCTCCGCGCCGACCTTCGCGCCGGCGAGCTGACCCGAGTGCGCGGTGACCCGAGCACCGCGCTGATGCGCCGCGGCGACCACCGCCTGCACCTCGCCGACGGTGAACGGGGCGGTATCCGTGTCGGGTCCGTCGAGGTAGAGCTTCACGAAGTCGGCGCCGTCGTCGAGTTGCCTGACCGCCGCACGTACCAGGGCGTCGCCGTCCGCCACGGCGATGCCGAGCCCATCGGGCAGGACACCGGATCGCGCGACCCACGACCCCGCGGCGCGCACATAGGGGTATTCGCGGTGGCCGGCCCATCGATCGCGTACGCCGAGGGCCAGGGCACGGGTCCGTCCGTCGACCGGGTCGGTCTTCATCGGAGATCCGACGTCGCGGGCCCAACGCACGCCCGCAGCTCGCTGGAGCCGTGCGTTGTGCTCGGCGACCCGCAGCAACCGGTCGGCCGGGTCGAAGCCACGATCGATCCAGTGCGCCCCGCCGGGCAACGTCAGATGGCTATGGCTGTCCACGAGTCCCGGCACGATGGTGCAGCCAGATGCATCGACGACCTCGGTGTCGGGTCCCGGGTCCGGTTCGTCGTCCGTCGGCCCGACCCACTCGATCCGATCGTCATCGACCAGCAGGCTTACGCCGACTTTGAGCTGTGGACCGGTCCCGTCCGCGAGCGCCGCGTCGCGGTAGAGAGTGCGGGGCATGCCGACACTATGTCACGCGTCGCGGAATCGCCGACAGCGGCGATCGCCCGCTGGGCCGGACCAAAGATCGTGCGCCGACCACCGCGGACATCGGTCAGCGATGTCGTCACTCGATAGTGGAACGTCATGCGTGCCTGCGTGGGTTTCGGATCGGTCGGCCATAAACAGACTTCGTCAGCACATCGCCGATGGCACGGGATGAGGCGGAGATGGCCGACCCCGCACGATCCACAGTGGAGCCGTGTGGACCGGCCAGCGGTCGGGCGGTCGCGGTGCAGGGAGCCCAACGCACGCGGCTTGCGTGAACGGCCACGACCAAACGCCGGTTGGACGAGACTGTGAGTGATGGTGACGGCAACGAGCCGACCAGACCGGTCGTACAGGCATCACAAGGGGAGGTACCACATGCGCACGCTCATGACGGTCCAGATGGACACCGAGGCAACAAACCCTGCTATTAGAGACGGAAGCCTAGCGAAGACGATGGAGTCGACACTCGAGCAGCTACACGCCGAAGCGGCCTACTTCACGACACGTGAGGGCCAGCGGACGGCATACATTGTCTTCGATCTGCACGACACGACCCAGATTCCAGAGATCGCCGAGCCCTTCTTCATGGGACTGAACGCCAAGATTGACCTGGCGCCCGTGATGAACGCCGACGATGTGCAGGAGGGGCTCGCTCGACTCCCGCATATGTAGGACGCGCTCGCTACATTCGCCAACACCTTTGTCGGCAACGGCTTGCTGGACGCGCTACCGCTCGGCACGATCGCGGACTCGATGGAGCGGGCGACGATCGCAAGGCCGCGAAGGCGCTGACTGTGCTCGACCGCTGCTGGATGCGGTGGGGGCAAGTGGTTTCGGTCGATGGAAATCAGGCGGTCGTGAAGTCACGACACCTGGAATGGGACGGACGCTACCTCACTGGCACTGGATCTGCGATCACATCACCGCTCGGCAGCTCGCCGCGCTACGCACATACACGGTGCACCACCTCGACATGGTCAACCATCGCGTGACCCATCCCGGCACGACCGCAGCACTCGCTTGAGCCGGCCGGCTGCTGTTCGAATCGCGCCGGACCGGCTCCGTGGCTAGGCGCCCGCATCTCGGTTCGATTCACGGCGACGGTGCCCAGTCCTAGGGGCACTGCTCCCGAATGAACGCCTCGAATCGCCGGCTCATGATCCAGAGTTGTTCGGACGCGGTGGCCGGCGTGTTCGAATCGCGGATCGGAATGAGCCACGCCCCGCCGAGTGTCGTACCGGATCTGTTGGAGCCGACGGTCTCCGCCATCGTCGGGGTGATGGCGCCGTTGGCGCGTACGACGTCGCACCACTGGCTCTGTTCGTGCTCTGGGCGCTGCGTCCACCAGGCCAGCATGTTGTAGTAGGCCACGGATTCGACGATAACGATGGAAGCCGTGAGCCAGCCGTACAACAGCTGGAACAACGCTGTTAGATGGCTCGCACTCCGGGGAGATCGTCGAGCGCCATCGCGTTGGTCTCGACGAACCGCCCATCACACCGTGGTGGGCCGAGTGCGCCGCCAGGCATCGCGTGGATGGATACGGCCGCCGGATGCATCGGGTGTTAGATACATCGGGTGTTTCCAAATCGTGACGTGCCGATGGCTCGGATGTTAGCGCTCGTCCGGCACGACCCTGGATGCCGGATGAGCTGGCCATACCCGACACAGAGTCCGTTTTGATCGGTTACTTGAGCCCCCGCCACGGCCGCCGACCGTTCCGACGCGGTCTTGCGCGACGCCGAGCCAGCCGCTATACATCCGATCTATAGATCGGATGTTTCGTGCGTATGACGGCAGCGAGGAGTCTGGCGTGACGCAGGTCGAACCGCAACCGTCCCGACCGGTGCCAGCGACTCGTGTCGGCGAGTCGGCGGCCGGGCCGCGGATCGTGGCACTCGACTGCTTCGACGTCCGGTTCCCGACATCGCTCCAGCATGACGGGTCCGACGCGATGAATCCCGATCCGGATTATTCGGCGGCGTACGCGGTGCTCCGCACGGATCAACCGGGTCTGGAAGGCCACGCGTTGTGCTTCACCATCGGCCGCGGAAACGAGGTCGTCGTTGCGGCAATCGCTGCTCTTCGCCAGCATGTGGTCGGACGACTTGCGCACGAGGTTGTCGACAACTTGGGCGGTTTGAGCGTCGACCTCGTCGCCGACAGCCAACTGCGGTGGCTGGGTCCGGAAAAGGGCGTCATCCACATGGCGATCGGCGCGATCGTCAACGCGGCCTGGGATCTGGCCGCGAAGATGGCCGGCAAACCCGTATGGCGGCTGCTCGCGGACATGACGCCGGAGGAACTTGTCGACCTCGTCGACTTCCGTTACATCAACGATGCCCTGACGCCCGATGAGGCGCTCGACATCCTGCGGGCCGGTCGGGAAGGCATGGCCGAGCGGATCGAGCATCTGGAGCGCGAGGGCTATCCGGCGTACACGACAACGCCAGGCTGGCTCGGCTACTCCGACGAGAAGTTGCAGCGACTCTCCCGCGAGGCGGTTGCCGACGGCTTCGGCCAGATCAAGCTCAAGGTGGGCGGGGACGCCGCGAGCGATGCGCGCCGGATGGCGCTGGCGCGGGAGGCGGTCGGTCCCGACATCCGGATCGCGGTTGACGCAAATCAGCGATGGAGCGTGCCGGAGGCGATCGCCGCGGTCGCGGCACTCGCGCCGTGGCAGCCGTACTGGGTTGAGGAACCGACGAGTCCGGACGAAATCCTTGGCCTGGGCCGGATCCGAGCGGCGGTCTCGCCGGTCAAGATCGCGGCGGGTGAGCACGTGGCCAACCGGGTCGTGTTCAAGCAACTGCTTCAGGTCGGAGCGCTGGATTTCCTGCAGATCGACGCGTGCCGCGTGGCCGGCGTCAACGAAAACGTAGCGATCCTGCTCCTCGCGGCCAAGTTCGGCGTTCCGGTCTGCCCGCACGCCGGCGGCGTCGGTCTGTGCGAGATGGTCCAGCACCTGGCCATGTTCGACTACGTCGCTGTCTGCGGCACGATGGCCGACCGAGTCATCGAGTACGTCGATCACCTTCATGAACACTTCGTCGATCCGGTCCGGATCGTCGCTGGCCGGTATCTCGCGCCGAGGGTTGCGGGGTTTTCCTCGACGCTGCGGATCGAGTCGCTGGCCGATCACGAATTCCCGCACGGCTCCGTGTGGCAGGCGCTGCGACCCGCGACCGGATGGCCACTCGACCCGCAGCATCCCCAGCCCGAAGCTCACGAACGCACGATGGGAGAGCCATGAGAGCAAAGCGTCGCCTGCTGGCGTTCGCGGCCGTCGTCGCCGTCAGCACACTGCTAGCCGCCTGCGGATCCAACGGCGGTTCCGGCAGCAGTACGAAGTCATCCGGGCCGATCAAGGTCGGCATCGCGCTCACGTACAACAACACCGCGTTCTGGTCGGCGTACATCAACTACGAGCAGCAGTACGCGCAGCAGATGAACATCAAGTTGCTCGGCCCCCTACTGGCCGGAGCGGACGCGAGCCTGCAGAACCAGCAGATCGAAAACCTCGTCAACGAGGGTGCGCAAGCGATCGTGGTCAACCCGGAAACCGCGACCAGCCTCGGTCCGGCAATCTCCTACGCGACCGCACACCACGTCCAGCTCGTCTCGGTCGACACGATCGTCGGCGCGGGCAAGGTCTACATGGTGGTCCGTGCCTCGAACACGCTCTACGGACAGAGTGCCTGCGCGTACATCTCGCAGACCGTCAAGTCCGGGTACGTGCTCGACCTCGAGGGCGACCTGACGTCGTCCAATGGTGCCGATCGGACGAACGCGTTCAACGACTGCATGAAGGCCAACGATCCCGGGGTGACGGTGCTGGCCAAGCCGACCGTATGGACCGACGCGACGGCGGTCACCGACGCGCAGAACGCCATCAACGCGTACGGCTCCCAGCTCAAGGCGATCTACTCGCAGTGGTCGAGTCCGGACACCGGGATCATCCCGCTGTTGAAGAGCAAGGGTCTGGGCGCCGGTTCGCCCAACCACGTAATGCTGATCAGCGATGACGGCGTGCCGTTCGAGATGTGCGACATCGGCAAGGGTACGGTCGACGCCTCGCAGTCCCAGCCGGCCGATCTCTACGCCAAGTGGGCGCTCACGTACGCGGTCGACGCGGCCAAGGGCGTCAAGCTCGCTGCCGGACAGCCCGGCGGCGGCGCGCCGACGCTGCAAAACGTTACCTACCAAGGTGACACGAACCTCGCCGACCCGATCGTGGCACCGTTCGTGACGAAGACGCAGCAGACGCTCACGATCAGCTCGCCGGTCGACGGCTTGCCCGGCACACTGACCACCAGTCCGGTCACCGACCAGAACCTCTGGGGCAATGTGTACGGTGCTGCGCACGGTGGGGTCTGCTCGGCGACGACCTGACCCATGGTGCGGCCGGCGTCTCGGGGGGCCGGCCGCACCATGACATGCCGTTGACACGACCCGTCAACCGGAAGGGATTCGCGATGACAACCGGCCGCGCACCACTCGTCGACGTGACCGGTGTCGACAAGTGGTTCGGCAGCACCCATGCGCTGCGCGGCGTCGACCTGACGATCGAGGCCGGGCAATGTCTTGGCCTAGTCGGCCGCAACGGTGCCGGCAAGTCCACGCTGGTGTCGATCCTGTCCGGGCTGGTCGAGCCGGACGCCGGTGAGGTGCGGTTCGAGGGCACACCGGCGCCGCGGATCGGCGATGTCACCGGATGGCGCCAGTGGATCGCAACGGTGTTCCAGCATTCGATGGTCGTGCCGGACCTGTCGGTCGCCGAAAACATCTTTCTCGGCGGCACCGACCGTGTCGTGAATTGGCGTGACATGCGGGCTCGCACGCGCGAGGTGATGGGCGAATGGGGCTACGCCATCGACGCGGACGCGCGCTGTCGTGATCTGTCGGTCGAGCAGCTGCAGATCGTCGAGATCGCTCGCGCGCTGGCTCGGGGCGCACGGTGCGTACTGCTCGACGAACCGACGGCCGCACTGGAACGCGACGCGGTACGCCGGCTCTTCGACCGCGTACGGCAGCTGGTTGCCAGTGGCGTCGCGGTGCTCTACATCTCGCACCACCTCGAAGAGGTCTTCGAAATCTGTCACGACGTGGCGGTCGTCCGGGACGGTGACCTGGTGCTCACCGCACCAACCGGCGCGCTTCGGCGCGAGGACCTCGTGGCGGCGATGGTTGGCTCCGCCCCGGTCGCGGATGCGTCGGCGGCAGCGGGACCGGCCACGGCGCGGCCCGACGAAGAGCCGGTGCTGAGCGTCGACGACCTGCGGGCATCGTCCGGCCGCGGTCGACTGGGCGGGGTATCGCTACGGGTAGCCGCGGGTGAGGTGGTCGGCGTGACCGGACTGCTGAGTGCCGGCGTCGCCACGCTCGGCCGAGCCGTGGCCGGTGTCGAAGCCTACGATGCCGGCCACATCAGGGTGCACGGCCGCGCGGTGCCCGGTGGGCGTCGCGATGTGGCCCAGCACGCGGGGATCGGCTACATCCCGGAGGACCGACGATCGGAAGGATTCGTCGCGCACCTCGGCGTCGCCGAGAACGTCACCATGACGATCGCCGAGCGGCTTGCCGACTGGCTCGGCCTGACCCGGCCGAGGCGCCGGGTGGCCGCCGCGGCCCCGATCACATCATCGCTCTCGTTGGTGTCGTCGGGTCCGGGCCAGCCGGTCGGCGAGCTATCCGGTGGCAATCAACAGAAGGTGACCGTCGCACGGACCTTGGCGCACAACCCATCGGTCGTCGTCGCGATCACGCCGACGCGCGGCGTCGACGTCGCGTCGAAGGCGCTGCTGTTGCAGTCGCTCGCGGACGTGGCCCGCAACACCGGCGCCGGGGTCCTGCTGTGCACCGACGAACTGTCTGATCTCGTGCTGTGCGACCGTGTCGTCGTACTGGTCCGGGGCGAGGTCTTCACGGAGTTCACCGAGCCGCCGTTCGACCGCGACGCACTCTTGGTCGCCACCGAGGGGCTCGTCGCTACGGCCGCTGGCAACGCCGAGGAGGCATCACGATGATCTCCAAATCGACACCGGACGCCGCGCTCGCCCCGGATGGGGCCAACGGTCCGGGCACCGCGAGTGTGCCGGGTCCGGGCACCGCGAGTGTGCCGGCCCAGCGGATCGGCGACGGACCGCCGTCGCGTGGACGGGCCATCGCCGATCGGGTGCGTGGTGCGAACGTGAGCGTGTTGCGCGAGGTGGCACTGCTGCCCGTCCTGGCGATTCTGCTCATTGTCGGCGCGTTCGTCAGCCCGGTCTTCTTCACGGTCTCCAACATCGCCGGCATCGGGCAACAGATCTCCGCGCTCGGTGTCGTGGTGGTCGGCGAAAGCCTGATCCTGATGATCGGCGGGATGGACCTGTCACTGGAGTCCACCTACGGCCTCGCGCCGATGGTCGCCGCCTGGCTGATCCTGCCGGTCAGTTCGTTCGGCAACGGTACGAAGCTCAACCCGTACGTTGGCATCCTGATCCTTCTCGCCGTCGGCGCGGCGGTCGGCATTGCCAACGGACTGCTCATCGTGAAGGGCCGGCTGAACGGGTTCATCGTCACGCTCGGCATGACGATTGTGTTGGCCGGCCTGCAGAACGGCATCGTCAAAGCACAGTCGCTGTTTGGTCTGCCGACCGCGTTCAGCTACCTTGGCGCCGCCTATTGGGGACGCATCTCGGTGTCCCTGGTCGTCGCGGCCATCATCTTCGTCCTGGTCGGGCTTTTCCTGCGCTACCACCGGACCGGCCGCGCGATCTACGCGGTGGGCGGCAATCCGGCCGCCGCCCGCGCCGCCGGCATCAAGGTCGACCGAATCAAGATCGGCGTGTACGTGTTCGGTAGCGTTCTCGCGGCGCTCGGTGGTCTGATGGAGGCGGGCCGGGTCTCGGCGGTCACCGGACAGCAGGGTTACGGCGAAGGAATCATCTTCTCGGTGTTCGCGGCGGCCGTGATCGGTGGCGTCAGCCTCAAGGGCGGCCGCGGCAACATGGTCGGTGCGGCATCCGGCGTTATCCTGCTCGGCCTGGTGCAGAACATCCTGGACCTCGCGAACGTCTCGAACTACTGGATCGAAGCGATCGATGGTGCCGTGATTCTGTTCGCGCTGTTCCTCGCCCGGGTGATCGGTGGCGAGTCGACGGCGGAAGGCTGACCAAATGCGATTGCTGCGATTCCGCCTGGCCACCCGCCGACTCCGGCCCCGGTCATGACGTCGAACGCGACCGGCCGCGACGGACCACCGGCCGGTACCGGATTGTCCCGGCGGAGACTGGGCCGGTCCGGTGTGACCGTGACCGAACTGGCGATGGGTACGGCCGCGATCGGCAACCTCTACACCGAGGTCGATGACGAGACCGCGACCGCCACGATTGAGGCCGCATGGGACTGTGGCATCCGAACGTTCGACACGGCCCCGCACTACGGTCTCGGCCTCGCCGAACGACGCCTCGGCGCGGCGCTCCGGCACCGGCCGCGCGACGAGTACGTGCTATCCACGAAGGTCGGCCGGCTGCTCATACCCGTAGCCGAGCCGCGCGGCCGTGACACCGACGGTTTCGCGGTGCCGGCAGCTTACCGGCGCCGGTACGACTACAGCGCGGACGGCGTGCTCCGCAGCATCGAGTCGAGCCTCGATCGTCTGGGGCTGGACCGGATCGACATCGTCCTGATCCACGACCCCGACGAGCACGAGGAGGAGGCGTTCGCCGAGGCGTATCCGGCGCTGGAGGCACTTCGATCGCAGGGCGTGATCCGGGCGATCGGAGCCGGCATGAACCAGGCCGACATGCTGACCCGGTTCGTCACCGATACCGACGTCGACGTCGTCCTGCTGGCCAACCGCTATACGCTGCTCGATCAAACGGCGGCCGAGAGCTTGTTGCCGGAAGCGTTGGCACGCAACGTCGGCGTGATGATCGGTGGCGTCTTCAACTCCGGCCTGCTCGCGAACCCCGGTGCCGGCGCCACATTCGACTATCGCACGGCGTCCGCCGACGACATTGACCGCGCACAGTCAATCGCGGCGGTTTGCGCACGTTATGGCGTGCCGCTGCGAGCGGCCGCGGTCAGGTTCGCGCTCGGCGATCCAGCCGTCGCGGCCGTGCTGATCGGGGCGCGGAGCCCCTACGAGATCGCCGACGCGGTCGCCCTGCGCGGCCTTGCGATCCCGCCGGAACTGTGGACCGCGCTCGACGAACGACGGTCGGGGAGTGATGCGGGATGAGAGTCGCGCTGCACACACGGGTACGCCCGGATCGGATCGCCGAGTACGAACAGGCACACCGCGATGTGCCGACGGCGTTGGCCGCGGCGATTCGTGCCGGCGGTGCCACGGCCTGGACAATATGGCGCAGCGGCACCGATCTGTTCCATCTCATCGAGTGCGACGACTATGCTGCGCTGCTCGCGGGTCTGGCGACGCTGCCGGTGAACGTGGCCTGGCAAGCCCGAATGGCCGAGCTTCTGGACGTCGTCCACGACTACTCGGCGGATGGCGCCGCGGCCGGACTTCCCGTGGTGTGGACGCTGTGACCGTCATAGACGCCCACCATCACGTCTGGGATCTCGGCGCGCGCGACCAGCCGTGGATTGTCGGCGCCACCATGGCGACGATTCGGCGCGACTTTTCCGTCGACGATCTACGCCCCGTGGCCGCCGCGGCCGGCGTCACCGCCACGGTCCTCGTGCAAACGGTGACCGTCCCCGAGGAGACACCGGAAATGCTGGCGATCGCGGCTACCGATCCGCTCGTGCGCGGCGTGGTCGGCTGGACCGATCTGACCGGCCGCGATGTGTCAGGCGAACTCGCCCGGCTGGCCGGGCGGCCTGGCGGCGATCGGCTGGTCGGGCTGCGCCATCAGGTGCAGGAGGAGCCGGACCCGGACTGGTTGCGCCGGCCGGATGTGATCGCCGGTCTGCGCCACGTCGCGCGGGCCGGGCTCGCCTACGACCTTGTGGTCCGACCCCATCAGCTGGCGGCGGCCGTGTACGCGGCTCAAGCCGTACCCGACCTGCAGTTTGTTCTTGACCATGCCGGCAAGCCGCCGATCGCGACCGGCGACCTGGAACCGTGGGCCAGCGCGGTTCGTGCGTTGTCCAACTGCCCGAACACGGTGTGCAAGCTGTCCGGGCTCGTCACCGAGGCCGACCGCGACGCGCCGCCGGCGGCGTTCCGGCCGTTTGTGGACATTGTGCTGACGGCGTTCGGCGCCGAGCGGCTGATGTTCGGCTCGGACTGGCCGGTCTGCCTGCTGGCCCGCGAGTATGCCGACGTACTCGGGCTGGCGGAGACTCTGACCGCCGACCTCAGCACATCGGAGCGAGCGGCCGCGTTTTCCGGCACCGCGGCACGCGTCTACCGGATCGGCGACGGGACCGAGGGGGAGCAGTGGCACTGACCGACGAGGCGATCCTCAAGATCAAAGAGATGATCGTGTCGGGACGGGTACGCCCCGGCGAAAAGCTCCCGAGAGAAGCGGATCTCGCCGCCGAGCTCGGCCTGTCCCGAAACTCGTTACGCGAGGCCGTCAAGGCACTGACGCTGGTCAACGTGTTGGACGTACGCCAGGGCGACGGCACGTACGCGACGAGTCTCGCGCCGTCGCTGCTGCTCGAGGCGCTGAGTTTCATCGTCGACTTCCATCGCGACGACACGGTGCTCGACTTCCTCGAGGTGCGGCGGATCCTCGAACCGGGGGCGACCGCCCTGGCGGCGACGCGAATGACCGACGAGGACCGCGTCGAGCTCGGCAAGGTGCTGGAGTCGGTCGACGTGGACACGCCGGTCGAGGAGCTCGTGGCGGCGGACCTTGAATTCCACCGGCTGATCGCGGTCGGCGCCGCCAATCCGGTACTCGCATCGTTGGTAGACAACATGTCCGCGCCGACCACCCGTGCGCGGATCTGGCGTGGCATGACCGAGCCGCGGGCGCTCGAACGAACGTTGGCCGAACATCGCGCGATCTATCGCGCGATCATCGCTCGGGATGGCGATCTCGCCCGCTCGTGGGCGACCGTCCACGTCGCCGGCATCGAGTCCTGGTTGCGCACCGCGCTGGGCCACTAGCGGCGCCACGGCCGTACCGTCGCTCATCGGTCACATTTCATCGTCGCCAGCGCTGACCCGCGAGTGGTGCGGGCGGCCCGCTGGAGTTGGCCATCGGCCCCTGGCGGCCCGGGCATTTGCCTACAATCTGAGCCGTACGGGCCCGATATGCGAACCGCAGGGCTGCCGTTCGTCTCGAGGACTGGAACCGATGACCGATCGCCCACCGCTTCCACCATTTGATCTTGAATCGGCGGCCGCGAAGGTGCAGGCGGCCGAGGATGCCTGGAACACCCGCGACCCGGTCAAGGTCGCCGGCGCTTATACGGTCGATTCGGTGTGGCGCAATCGCGACCAATTCATCACCGGCCGAGAAGCCATCATCGAATTCCTGACCGGCAAATGGGAGCGCGAATTGGACTACGCCCTCCGCAAAGGTCTCTGGGGCTTCCGCGAGAACCGCATCGCCGTACGGTTCCAGTACGAATCCCACGACTCGGCCGGACAGTGGTGGCGTAGCTACGGCAACGAACTCTGGGAGTTTGACGAGCACGGCTTCATGCGGCGCCGGGAGGCCAGCATCAACGACGTTGCCATCGACGACGCCGAGCGGCGGATCTTCGGGCCTCGCCCCGCCGACGAACACGGCCGGGACTTCCCGATCCACTGACGCGCCGCGCCGAGTGGCACCGTATGCCCAGCCCGGTCGGTTCGGCCGACTGAATATCGCCTGCTCGGCGACCCCACCGCCGTTCACCAGCGCATCCCGTCCAACCGCAAATCCGAGGGGCGGATTGGTCGTTACGGTCCGCCGTTTCTGGGTAATGTGACGGCTGTGGAGGGACCTAAGGCGTTCTTGGGTTGGCCGGTATTCCGGCAGCTAGCCGGGTCCGATCGGCTCGGGCGCGGCGCATCGGTCCAGTCGCGCGGCACGCGTGACCACGTCGCGCGGACCGAGACCGCCGATCGGGTCGTCCGAAGTGTCTGCCCATACTGTGCCGTCGGCTGCGGTCAGCGGGTGTACGTGAAGGACGACCATGTCGTGCAGATCGAGGGCGACGTCGACTCGCCGGTCTCCCGCGGCCGCCTATGCCCGAAGGGCTCTGCCAGCGAACAGCTGGTCAACAGCCCCGGCCGGCAGACGAAGGTCCTCTACCGACGGCCGTACGGCACCGAGTGGGAGCCGCTCGACCTCGAGACCGCGACGGACATGATCGCGGATCGCATCATCGACACCCGGTCGCGCACGTGGCAGGAGCGCGACGACGACGGCGCGCTGCTCCGCCGGACGCTCGGCATCGCCGGGCTGGGCGGCGCGACCCTCGACAACGAAGAGAATTACCTGATCAAGAAACTGTTCACCGCCATGGGCGCGATACAGATCGAGAATCAGGCCCGCATTTGACACAGCGCCACCGTTCCCAGTTTGGGAACTTCGTTCGGTCGCGGCGGCGCCACCACCTTCCAACAGGATCTGCAGAACTCTGACTGCATCGTCATCCAGGGTTCCAACATGGCCGAATGCCATCCGGTCGGATTCCAGTGGGTGATGGAGGCGAAGGCGCGCGGCGCGAAGGTCATCCACATCGATCCGCGCTTCACCCGCACGTCGGCGGTCGCGGACACGCACGTACCGCTGCGCGCCGGCAGCGACATCGCGTTCCTCGGTGGCATCGTCAACTACATCCTCGAAAACAAGCTGTACTTCGAGGAGTACGTGCGGGCCTACACGAATGCGGCGACGGTGTTGCGCTCGGATTTCCAGGACACCGACGAGCTCGACGGCCTCTTCTCCGGCTACGACCCCGAAACTGGGACGTACGAGCCCTCCTCGTGGCAGTACGAAGGCGTCGAGGAGGTCTCGCCCAGCGGCGAAGATGACCTACCCGCTGCGAAACGACCCGAGAGCGGTCAGTCCCGCCAGGCGCGGAGCGCTCCTGACGAAACGGGTGCCCACGGTTCACGGCTTCGACACGCCGGGGTGGAGCGGGATGACACGTTGGAAAACCCGCGCTGCGTGCTCCAGGTGCTCAAGCGGCACTACGCTCGGTACACGCCGGAGGTCGTCGCCGAGACCTGTGGCGTGCCGGCCGACATGTTCTTGAGGGTCTGCGAAGCAGTGACCGCGAACAGCGGTCGGGAGCGCACCACGGCGTGGGTCTATTCCGTCGGCTGGACGCAGCACACCGTTGGCGTGCAGTACATCCGGGGTGCCGCGATCATCCAACTTCTCCTGGGCAACATGGGCCGCCCCGGCGGCGGGATCATGGCACTGCGCGGCCACGCCAGCATCCAGGGCTCCACGGACATTCCGACGCTGTTCAACCTGCTGCCGGGCTACCTGCCGATGCCGAAGTTGGGAGAGCACGACACCCTCGACGACTACGTCGCCGCCATTACCAGCCCGGATCAGAAGGGCTTTTGGGCCGAGGCTCGCAAGTACACGGTGAGCCTGCTCAAGGCCTACTGGGGGGACGCCGCCACCGCCGACAACAATTGGTGTTTTGATTATTTGCCGCGCCTGACCGGAGACCACGGCACATATCAGACCGTGATGGACATGATCGCCGACAAGGTCGAGGGTTATTTCCTGCTCGGCCAGAACCCGGCCGTCGGTTCGGCCCACGGCAAGCTGCAGCGGCTCGGCATGTCGCACCTCAAGTGGCTGGTGGTACGCGACCTCAACATGATCGACTCGGCGACGTTCTGGAAAGACAGCCCGGAAATCGAGACCGGTGAGCTGCGGACCGCCGACATTGGCACCGAGGTGTTCTTCATGCCGGCCGCCGCGCACACCGAGAAGGACGGCACGTTCACCCAGACCCAGCGGATGCTGCAGTGGCACCACAAGGCGGTCGATCCGCCGAACGACTGCCGCAGCGAGCTGCATTTCTTCTTCCACCTCGGTCGCAAGCTGCGGGAGCGGCTTGCCGGCTCGACCGAGACGCGTGACCGGCCGCTACTCGACCTGGCCTGGGACTATCCGGTCGATGAGCAGGACGAGCCGTCGGCCGAAGCGGTGCTCCAAGAGATCAACGGCTTCCACCTGACCGGCGACAAGGCCGGCCAGCCACTATCGACCTTTGTCGAGATGGCCGACGACGGCTCGACCAGCGGAGGTTGCTGGATCTACTGCGGCGTGTACGCGGACGGGGTCAACCAGGCCGCACGGCGCAAGCCCGGATCCGAGCAGTCGTGGGTCGCACCGGAGTGGGGATGGGCGTGGCCGGCCAACCGGCGCATCCTCTACAACCGCGCGTCGGCCGATCCGGACGGGCGACCGTGGAGTGAGCGCAAGGCCTACGTGTGGTGGGATGACGACGCGCAGAAGTGGACCGGTCACGACGTGCCGGACTTTGTCGCGAACCGGCCGCCGACCTATCGCCCCGAGCCGGGCACGATCGGTGTCGCGGGCCTGGCCGGCGATGACCCGTTCATCATGCAGGCCGATGGCAAGGGCTGGTTGTTCGTGCCGACCGGACTGCTCGACGGTCCACTGCCGACGCACTACGAGCCGGCCGAGTCACCAGTCCGCAACCCGCTCTACCGGCAGCAGGCCAACCCGGTCCGTCAGGCGTACCGGCGCAAGGACAATTACCAGAACCCGTCGCCGCCGGAGCCGGGCAACCAGGTGTACCCGTTCGTCTTCAGCACCTATCGGCTGACCGAGCACCACACCGCCGGCGGCATGAGCCGATTCTTGCCGTACCTGTCGGAGTTGCAGCCCGAGTTCTTCTGTGAGATATCGCCGGAGCTTGCTCGGATGCGAGGGCTCGACCACCTGGGCTGGGCAACGATCGTCACCGCTCGGACCGCGATCGAAGCCCGGGTGCTGGTGACCGATCGGATGGTGCCGTTGACCGTCGGCGGTCGTACGGTTCACCAGATCGGACTGCCATACCACTGGGGGGTCGGGCGCGGAGCGTTGTCCGTCGGCGACTCGGCCAACGATTTGCTCGGCGTCACGCTCGACCCCAACGTCCACATCCAGGAGTCGAAGGTGGCCTCCTGCGACATCCAGCCGGGGCGCCGGCCGACCGGGCCGGCGTTGCTCCGCTTCGTCGAGGAATATCGCAGTCGGGCCGGCACGACCGTGGAAACCGGTAATCTCTTGCGGACACCGGAGGTCGAATGAGCAGCCAGAACGTCGAGGCAAACGAACGGGTGGCCGCCGATGCCGGATGGACGGATCCGCCGCCGCGCAAGGGGTTCTTCACTGACACGTCGATCTGCATCGGATGCAAGGCGTGCGAGGTCGCGTGCAAAGAGTGGAACGGTGTGCCCGAGGATGGGTTGAACCTACTCGGTTCGTCATACGACAACACCGGCGCGCTCGGGGCGAGCACGTGGCGGCACGTCGCGTTCATCGAACAGCCACGCCGCATGCCGGGGCAGGATCCCGGGCTGGTCGGGACGCCGACGGGGCCGGCCGCCAGCGACGAGCTGAATCGCGCCGCCGGTGACGCGTTGTCGGGGGACCGCAGCCAACTAGGCACCGACTCGACCAAGGTCAGCCTTGGCATGCCGTCGACCACGCTGCCCGGCGCCACCCACGGAGCCGAGGGCCGGACCGACTTCCGATGGCTGATGTCCTCGGACGTCTGCAAACACTGCACCCACGCGGCGTGCCTGGACGTATGCCCGACCGGCGCGCTGTTCCGGACCGAGTTCGGCACGGTGGTTGTGCAGGACGACATCTGCAATGGATGCGGCTACTGCGTGCCGGCGTGCCCATTCGGCGTGATCGATCGCCGAGTGGGCGACGAAAACACCAAGAACGTGGGCATCGCGCAGAAGTGCACGCTGTGCTACGACCGGCTCGAGGTCGGCAAGATGCCGGCCTGCGCCCAGGCCTGCCCGACCCAGTCCATCCAGTTCGGCGACCTCGATGAGATGCGGACGCGGGCGCGCGTGCGCGTCGACCAGCTACACAACCAGGGCGTGACCGACGCGCAGCTTTACCTCGACGACCCCGACGACGGCATCGGCGGCGGCGGGTCCATATTCCTTCTGCTGGATGAGCCCGAGGTGTATGGGCTGCCGCCGGACCCGGTCGTCACCACCCGCGACCTGCCGCACATGTGGCGTAACGCCGGGCTGGCCGCGATGGCGCTCGCCGTCGGTGCGGTCGGGTCGTTCCTCGGACGACGCCGATGACCGGGGCTCACGGCGACGCTGAGCGGATCAGGGATGCTGACGGTCCCGCGGCTCGAAAAGATGGCACGCTGCCGCGCACCGGTGGTGGCGGCGTGGCGCGGTCCGGTGCCGACCGTCCCGCGAAGCGTCGACGGCGCCGCGGACAAAGTGGCGACGGCGCACCGGTCGTTCCCGATGCGACCTTCACGTCGTACTACGGTCGGCCGGTGCTCAAGGCAGCGCCGTGGCAGGACGACATCCCGGCGTACCTGTTCCTCGGTGGGTTGGCCGCCGGATCCTCGCTGCTCGGCGCCGGTGCGGATCTGACCGGACGTCCGGCGCTCCGTCGGGCCGGCCGGCTCGCCGGCCTCACCGGGATCACACTCGGCTTTGCCGCGCTCGTCCACGATCTCGGCCGGCCGTCCCGCTTCACCCACATGCTGCGCGTGGCCAAGCCGACCTCACCCATGTCGGTCGGCACGTGGGTCCTCACCGCCTACGCGCCGCTCGCCGGCGTCGCCGGTGCAGCGGAGATCGCTCAAGCGCTGCCGCCGAAGTTCGGCTGGGCGCAGCGAGTTCTTGGTCGACTCGGGCGTCCGGCCGGCATCGGTGCCGCTGTCGTCGCGCCCGCGGTGGCGTCGTACACGGCCGTGCTGCTGGCGGACACGGCCACACCGGCGTGGCACGAGGCCTATCGCGAGCTGCCGTTCGTGTTCGTAGGCTCGGCCGCAGCCGCGGCGGGCGGTCTGGCCATGATGGCCGTCCCCGTCGACGAGGCCGGGCCCGCGCGCCGGATGGCGCTCGCCGGCGCTAGCAGCGAGCTGGCCGCCGAGCGGCGGATGGACGAATCCATGGGCCTTGCGGCCGAGGCGCTGCACACCGGTACGCCGGGCCGTTTGATGCGTGCCAGCAAGGCGATGACCGTCGCCGGCGCCGCGGTCACCGCCGCCGTCGAGCTGATGTCGCCGCCGCGCGCGTCGAACCGATGGGTGCGCGCCGCGTCCGTCGCGGCCGGCGCCGCACTCGTGGCCGGATCCGTCTGCACCCGGTTCGCGATTTTCGGTGCCGGTCAAGAATCCGCGCGGGACCCGAAATACACCGTCGTTCCGCAACGAGCGCGAGTCGAGCGACGCCAGGGCACCACGACGGACGCGCCCTAAGCGCTGACTTCGCGCTGGTCTTCGGCCCACATCGTGTGGAAGCTGCCGTCCTTGTCCACCCGCTGGTACGTATGGGCGCCGAAGTTATCGCGCAGCCCCTGGATGAGAGCGGCCGGAAGGCGGGGACGGCGCAGGGCGTCCAGGTACGCGAGTGACGACGAGAACGTTGGCGTCGGCACGCCGCCGCGGATCGCGAGACCGAGGACCCGCCGCCAACTTTCGATTCCGCGCTCGACGGCGTCCGCGAAATACGGCGCGACGAGCAGGCTCGGCAGGTCGGGCTGATCGGCGTACGCCTCGCGGATACGGTCGAGGAACTTGGCCCGGATGATGCAGCCGCCGCGCCAGATCGTCGCCATCGCCCCGAGGTCGATGTTCCAGTGGTATTCGTTGCTGCCCGCCACGATGTGGTCGAAGCCTTGGGCGTACGCGACGATCTTCGAGGCGTACAGGGCGTTGCGGACGTCCTCGATGAACTGGTCGCGGTCCTCGACGAGCTTGCCGAGATCAGCATCGCCGGCCCGTCCGTCGAAGGCACGCTGCGCCGCCTGCCGCTGGTCGACGTGCCCGGACAGCGATCGCGCGAACGTCGCCTCGGCGATGCCGGTGATCGGGATGCCCAGGTCGAGCGCGCTCTGGACGGTCCACCGGCCGGTGCCCTTCTGCTCGGCGCGGTCGGCGACGACGTCGATGAACGGCTTGCCGGTCTCCGCGTCGGTGTGGGCGAGCACGTCGGCGGTGATCTGGATGAGGAACGAATCCAGATCACCGGTGTTCCAGCGACGGAAGATCTCGGCGATCTCGCCCGGCGTCGCGTCGAGTCCCGTGCGCAGCAGGTCGTACGCCTCCGCGATGAGCTGCATGTCGGCGTACTCGATGCCGTTGTGGACCATCTTGACGAAGTGCCCGGCCGCGTCCGGCCCGACGTGGGTCGCGCACGGCACGCCATCGACCTGTGCGGCGATCGTCGCGAAGATCGGCCCGAGCTTCTGGTACGCCTCGTTGGAGCCGCCCGGCATGATGCTCGGACCGTGCAGCGCGCCCTCCTCGCCACCGGACACTCCCGTACCGACGAAGTGCAAACCCTTGTCGGCCAGCGCCTTCTCGCGCCGCAGCGTATCGGTGAAGTGCGCATTTCCCGCGTCGATCACGATGTCGTCACGGTCGAGTAGCGGGACGAGTTCGCCGATGACAGCGTCGGTGGCGTCGCCCGCCTTGACCATGATGATGATCGCCCGCGGTCGACGGAGCGACGCGACGAAATCCGCCATCGATTCGCTGGCTACGAACGTTCCCTCGCCGCCATGGTCGTCGATGAGGCTGCGCGTTCGTTCGACACTGCGGTTGTGTACGGCAACGGGATATCCGTGCCTGGCGAGGTTTCGGGCCAGGTTCCGGCCCATGACCGACAGTCCCGTCACACCGATCTCGGCAGTTGCTTGCCCGCTCATTCGCATCTCCCGCCCGAGCGTCGTCTCGCTATCGCCGTACCCAACGTATGCGATTTCGCCACCAGCCTCGGGCGGTTTGACGCTTCGTATCGGCGTCGGCGTCGGCGCCGTGGCCGGTGGCAAGGTCAAGCGTGCACGCTGAACGATCGGAGGCTGGTCACCGGGTCAGCGCACCCCGCCGATCAGCTCATATTGATCACGGCGAGCCGGCGACTATCCGCGCGCCGACCAGGCGGCGACGCCGCAGCATCCGAAGAGCACGCAAGCTACGGATATAGCGGTGCACACTCGCGACAGAGTTCGCTCTCGACGGATCGCCGCGACGACGGCGATGAGCGCGAACCCCACCGCGATATCGGTGTCCAACAGCGCCAGTGCGCGGTTGGCCCGCGCGGCGGCATCGGCCGACGCTACCGGGTTGTTGTCGTAGCTCAGGACCCATTGACCGAGCGCGGCGGTCACGAACTGGTCGATTTCGATCACGGCGCCGGCGACGGTAGCCGCGGCGAGCCCGAAAATCGTCATGATCGTCACGGTCTCGCGCATCGGACCGCGCGAATTGTTCGTCGAATCAGGCACGGGCATGACGCTATGGGCTCGCCCGGAGTCGCTACACCGGAAAACTGCTCATTCGGCCTGAGTATGAGTACTCAGGCCGAGGCCGATCGGACCCGGCCGGCTTCACCGGTCAGGTCACGGACTCGGCCGCCTACGCCGGCACGACGTACGGGAAATTGCCGGCGCGGTAGCGCTCCGACACCGACGGCGCCAGTCCGGAGGTCACGGCCGTGTTGAGGACGAGAGAGAACATCACTTCGGGTGCGTTGTCGGCCATTGTCCGACCGTTGCGGGTAGCGAATCCGTACGTCGCCGGTGTCCCCACCTCGTACGAGATCACGTCCGGGAACAATGCGCGGGCGACGGTCTGACCGTAACCGGGCGCGTCCTCGGACGTACCACTCGCGGCGACGACGCTGGTGACCGTATCCGCGATGTATTTGCCGTCGGCGTTGAGGTCGGCGGACGGGTGGCGATCGTTGGCGGGACTGCTGAAGTCGGTGTCGTCGGGCCAGAAGATGGGCCACATCATGGGGTGGCCGGCCCGGTTGATCTGCCGCCATCCGCCGGCGTCGGTGGCGAGCTTGGTGGCGCACCAGACACCGATGTGTGCTCCGGCGTGCAGCTGCGGATGCTGGTGGGAGACCTCGATGACGATCGACTCCACGGTGGTGTCGGCGAAGCTGTTCCGGGCGTCGGCCGCGTTCCAGGCCGACCGGTCCACGGCGGTGCCGTTCTTGAACGCCGCGTTGACGGTCCCGAGTTGCGCGAGATCGATATAAAACGGATCCCGAATGCGTCCGGCCCACAGGCGTGTGTCGTTCATGCCGGTCGACGCGCCGGTCTGACCGTCGAGCACGAGTGTGCCGGTCGCGTTGTCGTCGCGGGCGTCATCGCCGGTGAGAGCATGGAGCTGAAGGGCTTGCCGGCCGCTGGAGTCGGCCTCGCCGAACGAGACGCGGTAGGTCAGTTCCTCGAACTCGCCGCCGTCAAGATGGATCTTGAACTCGTATCGTGCCTCCGGGTGGAAGCCGTGCTGGATATCGGGACCGGTAATGGTCGAGTTGACATCCATGACGAAGACGGTGCTGTGGTGACCTGGAAAGACGTAAAGGTCGTCGATGTAGAGCCGGCCGTTCTGCCGCGCGAGCGGGGTGTCGAGATGATGAGACATGCCGTTGCTCCTCTCATGCGAGATCGACTCACCAACGCTAGCAACGGACCGTCCGCGATTCTGGCGAATCGGTGCTCGCACGGACCCAAGCGTGCCCGGCCGAGCCGGCGCTGGCTCAGGAGCCCGAAGGGCTCGGCTGAACCGGAGCGCTTGATGCCCCCGAGGTCGGCGTGTTCGACGGCGACGGTGCTCCGGTTGGAGCGCTCGGCGACGGCGACGGCGTCGAAGACGGGGCTTGCGACGGTTGCGATGACGGCGACGCACTCCCGGACGGGGACGGACCCGGAGTGGTCACGTGGTGCGGACGTGCCGGCTCCGTGAGATGCGGCGGCGCGAAATGTGGGCTCGGCGCGACGAGAAGCGCGAACAATGCCACGATTGCCGCTACGACGGCTCCAGCGCCCGCGACAGCCGTCGCTCCGCCGACGAGAGCGCGTCCATCGCGGCGCCATTCGGACTGCCGGCGCGTGCGCAACTCAGGCGGCAGCGCAGCGCGCTGCGCGGCCAGACTGTTGGCGGGAGCGGCGAGGAATCCGATGGTCGGCACGAGCAGGAGCACCGCCAGCAGCGGTCCGCTGGCCGTGTCGAAGCGCGTGAGCGACGCCACGATCGCCGCGACACCGAGAACTCCGAGCGCCGTCTCGGCCCAGTTGGCGGCGAACGCCCGCCAAACGGCGGCCCGCTCGGCGACCTTTGGCGTGCGCAGGAAGGCGGCCTTGCGGGCAAACAACCCCTGCACCGAAGCGCGGGCCACGGTAAGCCCGGTCGATTGCCAGATGAAGAATGCGCCGAGCGCATCCCGCAAAGACGCACCCGTGCCCCGGCGCATCAGTGACAGCGCGCGGACCAGACCCAGGGCAACCAGGATGGCGATCGCGGCGACGAGGAAGACGGTCATCTTGCGGAAGAGTTGTCCGCCACCGGTCGCCAGGTTGATCGCTCCGCCGAGCATCAGGACGTAGAAGACCACGCCCATCAAGTCGCCGTACCACTGGATCGCGCCGCACAGGTACGCCCATCGTTGGGCGGCGGTGAGTCGCCCCGCGGACGAGCGAGAGAACAGGCTGCGCCAATGCATCCGGAACAACTGGATCCCGCCGAAGCACCAGCGATAGCGCTGACTCTTGAGCGCTTCGAACGTCAACGGCATGACGCCGTACCCGAACGATTCATCGATGTGGAGCCCGGACCAACCAGCCCGCAGCAACCGGAGCGACAGTTCCGCGTCCTCGGTGATGCACCACTCGTCCCAACCGCCGAGCTGTTCGAGCGCCCGACGTCGGATCAGGCCCATGGTCCCCGCGAAGATCGCGCCGTCGTGCTCGTTTCGCGACGGCTGGGTGACCGCGAAGAAGTACTGGTACGAGTAGTAGAGCCGCCGGTAGAACGGGTCCTGTGACCAGTCGCGATAGTCCTGCGGCGCCTGTACGAAGCCGACGCCAGGGTCCGCGAACAGTGGCGCGCATCGGCGCAGGAAGCTCGGATTGACCTGGTAGTCCGAGTCGACGACGCCCACGACCTCGGCGCGCGGATCGGTGAGTCGCCGCAGGGCGAAGTTCAGTGCGCCCGACTTGTACCCGGGCCAGTCGGAAAGGTGGACGAACTTGACGCCGTTGGCCGCACACCACGCCTCGACCGGGCGCCACGAATCCTCGTCTTCGGAGTTGTCGTCGATCGCGATGATCTCGTACGCCGGATAGTCGAGGCGCAGCAACGAACTCAGGGTCTCGATCACCATCTCCGGCGGCTCGTTGTGGGCCGGAACGTGCAGGCTGACGAACGGCGTGGCGTCCGGAATCGTCGTTGTCGGGGTCACGCGGCGACGCCAGTCCTCCGTGCCCAGTGAGTCGCACAGTTCCCACAGGTATGCGCACGCGAGAAAAGACGTGAATGCCTCGAGGACCCAGAGAATGAGGCCGCCGACGGTGCTGAGCGGGCCGAGATGACTGGCGAACGTCCACCACAACAGGTACGCGAGATAGGCGACGAACAAATAGACACCGCAGGCCCAGGCGACATGCGCGAGACCGCCCCACCGTCGAGTCAGCGGCAGCCAGACGATGCACATGGCGACGAGCGAACCGACCGCGATGATGAGCAGATGCGTTCCGACGCCGAACAGCCGCAGCAGTAGGACGTCGACAAGCGCGGTCACCGCCGTGGCGACCATGGCGTACACGAATCGTCGACCGACGTGGAACCAACCGCGACCACCGAAACGCCGGCGCGGAAACGTGAGCAGAGCGAGCGATGTGAAGGGACCCGCTACCAGGCCCGACAGGAGCAGCGCCGCCAGCATCTCAAACCTCCACCGGGGTACGGACCATGACGATCCCGCACGCCTCCCCGACGGCCTTGGCCGAGATCCGGCCAACCTAGTTCCCCGCTACAACGGTGAATACACATGCCGAGGTCAGCGGTCCCCGTCGACGGATCGGGGGAGCGTGTGGCCGAGCATCCGACGGTTCGCCGGCCTGGCGCTGCCCGGCGATGTCAGGCTCTGTGGGCGGCCGGATATCGCCGCCTCGGCCACGACGCGGTGATGACGTGGTGACAAGCAGTCATGACACGATGACAATCAGTTCAGTGGCCGACCGGCCACCGTGACAAGGAGGGTGTGACATGCAGCCGAACTACCCGGTGACCTTCGCGATCGAGTTCCCCGATCGACCACTCAATCGACTGACCACATTCTTCCGGATCTTCGTCGCGATACCTATCTTGATCGTGCTCGGCGCGGTCGATGGCGCGACGTGGTCGGTGGGAAGCGGCTCGGACGCCCGGACCGTGGCCGTGGGTACCGGCGGTCTGCTCTTCATCGCGCCGTTGCTGATGATCTTGTTCCGACGCAAGTACCCGCGCTGGTGGTTCGACTTCAACCTGGAGCTTCAACGATTCGCCAACCGTACGGCCGCATACCTGGCACTGATGGACGACCGGTATCCGGCCACCGACGAGCAACAATCGGTACGGCTCGACTACATCTACCCCGACGCGTCCCGTGAGTTGAACCGGTGGCTGCCGCTAGTCAAGTGGTTCCTTGCCATCCCGCACTACATCGTGCTGTTCGTCCTGCAGATCTGTGCCGTGGTAGCGGTGGTCATCGCATGGTTCGCGATCCTGTTCACCGGCCGGTACCCGCGTGTCTTGTTCGATTTCGTCGAGGGCGTCATCCGCTGGCACAACCGGGTGATCGCCTACGCATTCGTACTCGTCACCGACGCGTACCCGCCGTTCCGCCTATCGGCCTAAGCGGCACGGAACGGGTCGGACCGCAATGCGGTCCGACCCTCGCGGATCAAATGTCGCGTAAGCGCCTCAAGCCTCGTCGACGTGGCGGGATGATCCAGAACAGGCCGGCGAACGTCCACGCCCAGGCACCCATGTGATGCCCGTACCAACTCATCATCGCGAGCCGCCCTTCGAGTGAGGCGACCGACGGCGCGACGCCACCGGCGCGGTGCGTGGCACCCGTCGGCCTGGGATCGGCCAGCCGGTCGCCCGACGGAGATTCGCGTCGTATCGATGACGCGTACACATCGACGCGTGGCCGGCCACGCGCCGCCCCTCTGTGTTTGCCGGCAGGTGTCTCTCGGCCGGCGGGTGCCGCTTCTCATATTTGCGCCGTCTCGACGGGCACCCCAGGGCCGTTGGCCCTGTCCCGGTCGGGACTCCCGCTCGGAGTAAGCGTCGGTGCGTGGATTGCTATCGACGGATCGGCCTGGCCGGACCGCACATGGGCGTCGACTGCCAGGCTGACCTAGCTGGTTTCGTCCAGGCTGACCCCGCCGATCGACCGCCCATCCGGGCCGATCGGCCTGGCCTGCCTGGGAACTTCGCTGCGGCGGCCGTGCCCGCCGGCGGTGCGTGGATGATGACCTAGCGACGCATGTGACACAACCTAGGCCGCGTGGAGGGCGGCCTAGGTGAGCGCGTGGCGATGCCCGGCCGCGGGGTGTCCGGTTGTCACCAGGTGGTGTCCGGTATCGCCGGCTGGTCGTCGCGCGGTGCCTCGACGCACGCGTCGGTGCCGGGAAAGACCAGGGCCTCGTGGTCGTTGTCGAGCCACCGCACGATGTACGGCGGCGTCCCGTCGTCGTGTCGCAGTTGAGTGATCACGCCGACCCGTCCGGGATCACCCACGTGCGTGCCCCGAAGAACTAGCCGGTCGCCGACATGCCCGTTCATGGAGACCTCCTATGCGACGGCCGAAACTGCCATGGACCTGCAACCTTCAGTATGCCGACCGGTCCGGCCGCCCGTGCCCTGTCGCCAGACTCGGCGGCACGGCGCCGGATGCCGTTCCCAGGCCAAACCGCCGTTATGCGGGCAAGATCCGTCCGGCTGGCCGTCGGTGCGCCCCGGCGGCTGGCTGCCGTTGCGCCAATTCATGGCCGCCGCGCTGATCTGAAAAAAGCGGCGGCGTGCCCCCCGAAAATCCGTTGTCGCGTGCCGGCCCCGTGGACCCGGGCCATTGGACCCCCGCAACAGATGGCGGTGGACCCTACTGCCGGGCCTCGGCCAGGGCGGACAGTAACGCCAGAAACACAAAGCCCATCAGCAACTCGAGCAACACAACCGAATGGAGAAGGGTGATTCCCATGCGCCGCAAGGTTTTCGACGTTCTCGCCAGCCTCGGTGGTCTGGTCGTCGTGGTCATGCTGGTGGTTGCGGGCGGCCTGGCGATGTGGGGCTACAGCTTCGCAAATTCCAGCGTCCACACCCAACTGGCACAGCAACAGATCGTCTTCCCGGACAAGGGCAGCGAGGCTCTCGCGAGTCCACAGATCGGCCCCTATCTGAACAAGTACGCCGGCCAGAACCTGACAACCGGCGCGCAGGCGAAGGCCTACGCCGACCACTTCATCGCGGTGCACCTGTCCGAGATGCCGTTGGGTGGCGTCTACTCGAAGGTCAGCGCGGCCTCGCGGGCCAACCCGAACGACGCGAAGCTCGCCGCCGAGGTGCAGACGTCCTTCCAAGGCACGACATTGCGCGGCCTGCTGCTGGAGGCGTACGCGTTCTCGGTGTTCGCGACGATCGCACTCTGGGCCGGCATCGCCTCGTTCGTTCTCGCGGCCCTGCTCCTGATTCTGGTCGGCTTCGGTTTCTGGCACGCTCGACGGGTGCCCGAGACCGCCGAAATCCTCCCCCGGGCGGAGGCGACGACGACACCGGTCACCGTCTGACACCGGCAACCACGTCGGCTAAGCCGAGCGGCCCCTCGCACCCGCGGGGGGCCGCTGCGCTATGTGAACGGGTCCGCCGACCGTACCCGTCGGGGTCATTCGGCCCTCACCCCGCTGCGGATGCAAGCGCAGCCTGGAACTAGAGGTCCGGACCACTGCATATGTGACACCGGCCCCCAGGCGTCACGGACCACGACGTGAGGAGCACAACATGAAGGCAATGGTGTACGGCGGCCCGGGCAGCATGTCGTGGACGGATGTTCCCGATCCGGCCATCATCCATCCCGGTGACGCGGTCATTCAGGTGGACGCGGTCACCATCTGCGGCACCGACCTGCACATCCTGGGCGGCGACGTACCGGCCGTCACGCCGGGACGCGTCCTCGGCCACGAGGCGGTCGGCACGGTCGTGGACGTCGGCAGCGGCGTCAACACCCTCGCCCCCGGCGACCGCGTCCTCGCGTCCTGCATCACCGCCTGCGGCACCTGCCGATACTGCCGGGTCGGCAGCTACGGCCAGTGCCTCGGCGGTGGCGGCTGGATCCTCGGCCACAAGATCGATGGCGTGCAGGCCGAATTCGCGCGGCTGCCCTTCGCCGACCTGTCGACGTACAAACTGGGCCCGCGGCGGTTCGGGACGAGGATGCCGTACTCCTCGCCGACATCTTGCCCACGTCCTACGAAGTGGGCGTCCGCAACGGTTGCGTGCAGCCCGGCGACACCGTCGTCATCGTTGGTGCCGGGCCGATCGGTCTCGCCGCGATCCTCACCGCTCGCCTCTACTCACCATCACGGATCATCGTGATCGACAAGGCGGAGCCCCGCCTGGCCGCGGCCAAGCAGATCGGCGCCGACATCACGGTGCTGCCCGACGCCGATCCGCTCGAGGTCGTCCGCGCGGTCACCGACGGTCTCGGCGCCGACGTCGTCATGGAGGCCGTCGGTACGCCGGGGACGTTCGAACTGTGCACCACTCTGGTCCGACCGGGTGGGCACGTCGCGAACATCGGCGTACACGGCAAGCCGGCCACACTGCACCTGGAAGATCTGTGGATCCGCAACATCACGATCACCACCGGTCTCGTCGATACCTACTCCACACCGACATTGCTGACGATGCTCGCCGCCGGCCAGCTCGACTTCGCCAACATGGTCACGCACCGGTACGGCCTCGACGAGTTTGAGGTCGCGTACGACACCTTTGCGCGCCCGGCCGACACCGGTGCTCTCAAGGTGCTGTTGACGCGGAGTCGTTGATGGTCGGCGAACCACAGACCGTCACTGGATAAGCGCGCTCTGATGTGGTTCTGCCCGATCGGGGTCCCGCCGTCGACGGACGGCTGATCTGCGCCTATATTTTCGACGATGCGAGCGATGCCGACACGAGATGCCGGAACCTCCGCCGACATCGGCGGGGACAGCTCATTGCGACTGTGCCGTGGCGGGAGCACCGCGTGACGTCACGACACATGGCTGAACCGCCGCGACGCATGTCGTACGAGCCCGGAACTCAGCGCCGGCCGGCCGATGAAGATGCGCGTGCGGGTCATCCGACCTTCGCGGCGGCGGCGTCCCAGCACCGGACCGGTCGGCCAGCGCCGATGACCGTCACCGCCACTGGCAGCATTCCGCGGGTACGGTTGCCCGAGCCGGCCGACGCCCGACTGGGGCAACAGCACGGCACGGCCGGCGTTACCGCGGCCGGAGCGCCCGCCGCACTGCATCATGAGTTCGTCGGCGACTGGGGATATCAGCCGATCGTGCCGGAACGGGCGGACCGCGGCGCACGCCTCTTCCTGGTCATTTCGTTCTGGTTCATGCTCGCCGTCTCGATCGAGTTGTGGTGGCTGGACACGCCTTTGCGCTCGGTCCACGGCACCGCCGCTGTCCTTACCGAGAGCGGTCGCGTCACCGGGATGGCCGCCGGGTTCTTCCTGCTGGCACAGATCCTGCTGATGAGCCGAATCAGCGTGCTGGAACGGTCGATCGGATCGCACGATCTGCTCGTGTGGCATCGTGAACTCGGTGCCGCCGTGGTCATTCTGGTCATCGCTCACGTCGTCCTGATCACGCTCGGCTACGCCGGTGAGGCCGGCATCTCCCCGTTCCGCCAGACAGCACAGTTGTGGGACGCACCGACCGCGATGATCAGCGCGTACGTCGCGACCGGCGTACTAGCGGCCATCGGGCTACTCGCCATCCGGGCGGTGCGCAGCCGGATGCCGTACGAGCTGTGGTATTACCTGCACCTGTCGAGTTACCTCGTGCTGCTGCTCGCCTACGGCCATCAGTTCGCCGCGGGCCAGGAACTCAGTAAGGGCGGATTCGGGCACTGGTACTGGGTTGCTCTCTACGCGGTGACCGTCACGTGCGTGGTGTGGGGGCGGCTGATCCGACCGGTCCGGCTGAACGCGCGCCACCGCCTACGAGTGGCCGACGTCGTTACCGAGGCCGGCGACATGGTGTCGATCTACATCACCGGACGGCGTCTGGAAGACCTGGACGTGCGCGCGGGGCAGTACTTCCGGTGGCGCTTCCTCGCGCGCGGCTGCTGGTGGCAGGCGCATCCGTTCTCCCTATCCGCGGCCCCGAACGGACGCTGGCTGCGGCTGACCATCAAGGTGGTCGGCAGGCACACGTCGGATCTGCGCCGGCTACGACCGGGCGTCGCGGTATTCGCGGAGGGTCCGTGGGGCATCTTCACCGCGGATCAGCGCCGGCATCCGGCCGCTCTGTTGATCGCTGGCGGCAGCGGCATCGCGCCGATCCGCGCGCTGCTGGAGGAGCTGCCCACCGGTACGGTCATCATCTACCGCGCGCGCTCGCTCGACGAGCTCGTGTTCCGTGACGAGCTCGAATGGCTGGCCGACAATCGGGAGGCCCGGCTCTGGTACGTGCTCGGCTCGCGGGACGATCCGGGGCCGCGACGGGCGTTCTCCGCGGCGGGGATGCGCGAGCTCGTGCCGGACGTCAAGCAGCGCGACGTCTACCTGTGTGGGCCGCCCGGCCTGGTCGAAACGTCGATGAAGGCGCTGAAGCCACTCCATATTCGACGCAAGCACATTCACATGGATCCATTCGAGTTCTAGGGGAGGGGTTCGATTTGCGTCGCGCCACCGCGGTTGTCCTCGGGACCGTCACCGGCGCCGGCCTGCTGGTCGGCGCCAAGGTCGGTAACACGCCGTTCGCGCCGTCGGGCGCTGCCACCGCGACCGCAGTCTCCGGACCCAACGGCACCACCGTTGTCCCGCCTGCGGGCGGATCGTCCGGCGGCTCGGCCGCGACCGTCGCTCCCTCGCCTCCCGGTCACGTGTCGCCGAAGCCGACGGCGCCCTCCGCGCATCCGACGGCTCCGTCGACGAAATCGACGTCGAAGCCGCCCGCGGCACCGACGCCCAAGCCCACGCCGACCGGCCCGCGAGACGGCACGTACAAGGCGTCGTCGAGCGAGCGGTACGGGACCCTCACGTTGACGGTTTCGATATCCGGGCACCGGATCACGGCCATCACAGCGGCCTACGATTCTCGTTCGCCGGAATACTGCACCACAAAGGCATGCCCCACTCTTCGATCGGAAGCACTCGCCGCGCAGAGCGCCAATATCGCCACGGTGTCCGGCGCCACCTACACGTCCGACGCGTACAAGGCCGCGTTGAGCGCGGTCTTGAAATCGGCCGGGTGAGCGTGGCGACGGCGATGCATCGCGTGGAAATGCTCATGGGGACGGCGATCGCCGTGGATGTTGCGCACGCACCGTCCGATGTGGACGTGACCGCCGCGCTGGCCAAGACCTTCGAGTGGTTCGACGCGGTGGATCGTCGATTCAGCACGTACAAGCCGGACAGCGAAGTCTGCCGCATCGACCGCGGTGAGCTGCGGCCGGAGGACTTCTCCGACGATATGCGTGCGGTCCTCGACGCGAGCGAACAGATGCGGGTCCACACCGGCGGTTACTTCGACATATATGCGAACCGCCATCTCGACCCGTCAGGCTACGTCAAGGGCTGGTCCGTGCAGGTCGCGTCGGACCGTCTGCTCGCGGCCGGTCTCGTGAATCACTGCATCAACGCCGGTGGCGACGTCCGCGTCCGGGGCGTGTCAGACGACGGCGAGCCGTGGCGCGTCGGCATCCGGCATCCGTGGCAGCCGGACAAGGTTGCGTGGGTCGTCGCCGGATCCGACCTGGCGGTGGCAACGTCTGGAACGTACGAGCGCGGTCTTCATGTGATCGATCCGTTCAGCGGGCAGCCCGCGTCGTTCCTGCGGTCCGTCACGGTCACCGGTCCAGACCTGGCGGTCGCCGACGCGTACGCGACCGCGGCCGTAGCGATGAACGACCGTGGTCTGGGTTGGCTCGCCGCGCTGGACGGATATGAGAGCGCGGCCGTCACGGAGCGCGGCGACGCGTTCCGGTCCGACGGTCTGCCGGCGGTGTCCGTCGCCCGCGACGGCGAACCGCCCTCATCGTTGCGCGGGGGTCCCGGCCAGGCTGAGTAGCGTCTGTCCCCAGTCGCGAGCGCGATCGATCTCGTGGGGGAGCAACGGTCCGGTGGCCGATTCGACGAGGAACCGCTGCGGCGGGGCGACGGTGTGTGCGCCGCGATGCTCCAGCAATCGGCCGGTCGTACGGGCCGCATGGTCGAGCACGCGCAGCACGCTCGGGTGGTTCAACCGCGTGTCGAACACGGCCGCCGCCGTTCCCCGCGGAATCTGCAGCGCCGCGATCCACTCCCGGAGCCCCATCTGCGCGGCGGGCGGCGCTTCCTCGTATTGGGTCTCGGCTTGCCGCCGTGACCCGGGCCGGGTCATGCCCAGCTGGTGAGTCGGGCCGCCGACGACCAAAAGATCGATATCCTCGATGGACTCGGTCGCCGTACGCACGTCGATGATGGTCACCTCGGCACCGGTTCGCAAACCGTCGCCGATGGCCTCTGCGACCGACTTTGCGTTGCCGAACAACGTTTCGTAGACGATGAGCGCACGCATGATGGTGTCTCCCCTCCGCTGGGCCGCTCGGCCGCTGGACGGCCTGAACCGCTTGCGCCGGTCCCTCAACCGCCGGGACCGTTTCCTGAACCGCCGGCGACGCTGGCTGTGCTCGTCGGCCGGGCCTGTACACATTCAGGATCCGCCGGTCGGTGATGGCCCCGCGAGGGCGAACGGCCCGTGACCGCTGGGCCGACCGGCCCGGCGGGGGATTCGTCGTTAGCCGGTCGCCGAAACCGTCACATCGCCGGTGCGGTCCGCTCGGCACCACACATGCAGACGCGGCGGCGCCGTTTGCGGCCCACCCGGCCGACCACGCCTCGACCCGGCGATCACGCCGGTCCGAGGAGGATCGGGTGACCCTAGGATCTACGTGTGTCCTCCGCCTCAGAGACCGGAAGCGACGGCACGACGTGGACGCCGCCGGAGTTCGACATCTCCGCGTTGTCGCGGGTCCGCCTGGCCCGGCGGTCCCCGGCTGGCCAGACCGGCCTGCCGGGCCTGCCGCCGCTACCCGCGGCTTAGCGCGCCTTGTTGCCGAGCAACCGGGTCGCCAGCACGGCGGCCTGGGTGCGCCGCTCCAGCCCAAGTTTGGCCAGGACGCTGGATACGTAGTTCTTGACCGTCTTGTCGGCGAGGAACATCTTCTGCGCGATTTCGTGATTGGTCAGACCCTGCGCGATGAACTCCAAGATGCGCCGCTCCTGATCGGTCAGCGACTTGAGTTCGTTGGGCTGCTCGACACCGGTGCGGATCCGATCCAGCACCCGGGCGGTCACGGCCGGGTCGAGCAGCGACTGGCCCGCACCAACGCGTCGCACCGCGTCGACGAGATCGGTCCCGCGGATCTGCTTGAGCACGTAGCCGGCCGCCCCGGCCATGATCGCCGAGAACAGCGCCTCGTCATCCTCGTACGAGGTGAGGATCAAGCCCTGGATCGTCGGATCGACCGCACGGACGTCGCGACATACGTCGATGCCGTTGCCGTCGGGCAACCGCGCATCGAGGATGGCGACGTCCGGGCGCAGGGCCGGGATGCGGTGCACCGCTTCGACGGCCGAACCCGACTCGCCGACAATCTCGATGTCGCCGTCCTGGGTGAGCAGGTCGGCGATGCCTCGGCGGACCACCTCGTGGTCGTCGAGCAGGAAGACACGGATCACACGTTGTTTCTACACGCTCGCGACCGGGTCAGGCAGGGTCGAACGGCCCCCGCGGACGGGACCCAGGTAGCCCGGCGTGGTCGGGACCTGCGGCTCTGCCCGGCGGCGCGATCACGACCGAGGCTGGAAGTGACCTGGGAGGCCCATATGGACATGGCGAACACCCGCGCCGAGATGAACGTGACCGACCGGCTCGCGCAAGCACTGACCGTCGCCGGTCGCGCTCCGTCGATCCACAACACCCAGCCGTGGCGATGGCGCCTGCGGGGCGGCGTGGCTGACCTGTACGCCGACACCCGGCGACAACTCGTCGTCGTCGATTCGGACCGGCGGCTGATGACGCTCAGTTGCGGTGCCGCCCTGGATCACGCGTGCACCGCACTCGCCGCCGACGGGATCGCCGCCGAGGTCGATCTCCTCCCAAGCACGGGTGACCCGACTCATCTGGCCCGAATCACCGTGACCGGCCGTACGGCGGTGACGGACGACGCGGTGCGGTTGTTGCACACGATCCAGATCCGTCACACCGACCGGCGGCCGCTGCTCGACCGGTCGATCCGGGGCAGCGACGTTGCCGCGATGCGTACGATCGCCGGCCGATACGGCACGGGCCTGCATCCGATCAGTCGTACGGATGTCCTGGAATTGGCCGCGGCGACCGCACGGGCACAACGCGACGAGATCGACGACGGCGCCGCCCAACGCGAACTCGACGCGTGGACCGGCGACCACCGCCCTCCCGGCGCCGGGGTGCCGGACGCGAACATCCTGAGCGAACCAGCTCAGACGACCGTACCGTCGCGTGACTTCGGCCATCCGGGCGTGGCTCCGACAAACTCGGGCCACGACGCAAGCGCCATGTACGCGATCCTCTACGGCCCCGACGACGAGCCAACCTCATGGCTCCAGGCCGGACGGGCATTGTCGGCCCTGTGGCTCTATGCGGTCGCACACAACATCGCCGTGCTGCCCCTGTCGGCGGCCGTCGAGGAGGCGTTCACCCGACAGGCATTGCACCGCATGCTCTCCGGTCTCGGCTACGCGCAGCTGGCCGTACGGCTGGGCATCGCCGACCCCGACCAGGAGGCGACGCCGCACACTCCACGGCTGCCGGCGAGCGAAACGATCACCATCGTGGAGTGACCCGTGCGGACCGCGGCCGCTACGTCGCGCGGTTGACGTCATCGGCGATCTGGCCGGAACCGGTCGGGTCGCCGATGATGTGTTCGCGGAGGCGTGGCCAGGACCGCGGTCCGGTGGGAGCTGTCCGGCCCGTCGCGGCCCGACGCTTTCTCGACGATTTCGCGCCGCGGGTCACCATTGGCGGGTTTGCTGGGCACGTCGGTGGCGTCGGAGACGAGCCCGGGTCGAAGAGGGGTGTGGGGAGATTCGATGAGCTTCGGCACCCTCGCACTGATCTCGGCCGTGGCGGTTCTTGGTCCGCTTCTTGCCCTCCCGCGCCGCTGGCATCTACCGCTCCTCCTTGGCGAGCTGCTGGCCGGCATCGTCCTCGGCCACACCGGTTTCGGCATCCTGCATCCCGAGGACGTGACGTTTACGTTCCTCGCCAACATCGGCTTCGCGCTCGTCATGTTCGTCGCCGGAACTCAGGTGCCGATACGCGACCCACGCCTGCCGGCCGCCCTGCGCACCGGCGGCCTGCGGGTGCTCGGCGTCAGCGCCCTCGCCGTACCGGTCGCCCTCGGCGTCGCACACGTGTTCGACACCGGGCATGCGGCGCTCTACGCCGTGTTGTTCGCGTCATCGTCGGCGGCACTCGTGCTGCCGATCGTCGACACGCTGCGTCTCGACGGCGCGCCCGTCATTGCGCTGCTGCCCCAGGTGGCCATCGCCGACACGCTGGGCATTGTCGCGCTGCCGCTGGTCATCGACACACGCCATGCGGCCCGCGCGGCGTTGGGCGCCGCGGCGGTCATCGGGTGTACGGCCGTGCTGTTCGTCGTTCTGCGGCACCTCGAACGCTCCGGCATCCGTCGGCGCGTCCATCGGCTCTCCGAACATCGCAAGTTCGCCCTGGAACTGCGGATCAACCTCGTCATCCTGTTCGCGCTGGCCGCTCTGGCCGTAGCGACGCACGTGTCGATTCTCCTGGCCGGCTTCGGGTTCGGACTCGCCGTCGCCGCCGTGGGCGAGCCGCGACGCCTGGCCCGACAACTGTTCGCGCTGACCGAGGGTTTCCTGGGACCGCTCTTCTTCGTCTGGCTGGGGGCGTCACTCGACATTCGCGAATTCGGTCACCACAAGTCGTTCATCCTCCTTGGCATCGTCCTCGGCGGCTGCGCGGTGCTCGTCCACCTGGCGATGCGGGTCACCGGTCAGCCATTGTCGATGGGTGGCCTGGCCGCCGCACAACTCGGCGTGCCGGTCGCCGCGGCGACCGTCGGATCCGAGTTGCACGTGCTCGCTGCGGGCGAGCCGGCCGCGCTCATCGTCGGGGCGTTGATCACAGTCGCCGTCGCGGTGATCGCCGGCGGCCGTGCCGTACGTAAGGGTCTGGTCAAGCCGACCGACCCACCCGTGGTGGCCGACGAGGCAGCCGAGTGATTCGGTCGACCGGAGCGGCGATCGTGTGACATCGCCGTGCGACGACGCTTAACCCCATGACGTGGTCAGCCGGTGGTGTCGATGACGCTGTCGATCGGTCGCCGGGGTGAACTCGTGGTCGGCTGACCGAAGCCCAACCTGATGATCATTTGCGGTGTGCCCTGCCGGCGTAGCGTGCGGCGAAGCTCGTCGCGGGCCGGCGGAACCTCGATCGGCTGCGACAGCATGGATGCCGCCAGTCCGGCATCGGTGGCGGTCAGGAGCACCACCTGCAACGCCATGCCGGCAACGACATCGTCGTAGCGGCCGCCGCCGCTGGTCCCGAGGACGGCCAGCAACGGCTCCTGTTCGAAGTCCCGGCCCTCGGCTCGCTCCTTGCCGCCGTAGTCGCGCATGGCGAGCACGTCCTGCGGCGCGGGCGCGATGCCGGCCGCCTCGGTGGGGATGCCGACCTGTTCGGTGTGGTAGCGGCTGGTCCACGCTTGCATCTCGGCAACGTAGGCCGTGTCGCCCCGCAACACCTGCTCGGCGTCGCGGACGATCGCGGCCAGGTTCGCGACCGACGTACGGTCGTCGACCAGCACCAGCCATCCGCCCGCGGCCTCGGCCGCGGCAACGATCCGGGCCCGGGCGTCGGCCGGGACCGGCGCGTCCGAGAACGGTCGCCGATTGCTGCGTCGTCGCGTGATCGCCGAAGCCAACGCCTGTTGCCGGGGTGAGGGCGCACATGCGCCGTCGGCGCTGATGGTGGCGACCAGGAGCTCATCGCCCGATCGGGGCCACAGCCGGGTCTTGGCCCGCACCCCGGCGATCACCAAGGACAGCTCGATGTTGGCGACGGCGGCACCACACGCGACCCGCGTCGCCCACTGGCCCGGATCGGCCACCGGCAACAGCCGGTACGGGTCGATGCGGACTTCGATGGCGCGATCGACGAAGGCGAAACGCCACGGCTGGACGTTGTACACCGACGGCGCACGTACGGCCGCCGTAACCGCGCTGCGGAACAGATCGACATCGATCGACGGTACGACGGTCATGACGAGCCTCCCTTCTCATTGCATGATCTCTACCGTCGACGATCGGCGGCCGGGCCGGCCGGCGGTAGGGGCAGAGGTCCCGGCGAATGTCGGGGCACACGGGCCGAAGGTCCCGTTTTGCCGAGCGACGCGTCCGGCGGTACCCGTTGCTATGGCCGGCGGACACCGATAGCCCAATGGGCCGACCGACCCCCGGCGCGGGTGCTGTCCGGCCCTGACCGTCTTCGGATCAGGTCGGCAGCATCAATGGGAGATGCCATCGCAGACGGTAGCGACACCGGTGATCGGAGAAGCCATGAAAGCGATCTACGTCGACCCGCACGACCCGACCAGCGGCGTCAACGCCGCTCGCCGGCGGGTCACATCCGTCATGAGCAGCCCGGTGCAATGCGTACGAGCATCGACGCCACTCGGCGTCGCACTGCCGACGATGGTGCGCTCGGCGGTACGCCATCTGGCCATCGTGGACGACGGCGGTCGACTCATCGGTATCCTTTCGGACCGTGCCATCGCCGCCGCGTGGGCCGCCGACCCGAGTTGCCTGTCCCGGGTTACGGCTGCGACCGTCATGGAGGCCGGCCCAGCGATCGTCGGGCCGGGCGCGCACGTACTCGACGCCGCCCGGGCCATGCGCGCGATCGGCACCGACGCGGTCGCCGTCGTGGACGCTGACGGTGTCGTCGTCGGGATCGTCACCGGGAGTGACATGATCGCTCAGTTGGCCCGGTGAACGAACGCCAGCGACGTGAAGCCCTGCCGCTGTCCGCCTACCTCGGTATCCGCCGGCGTCCGGAACCCGCGAGGCGGATGAAACGAAGGGTCAATTGGCCGGCGGACCGTGATACGTGATCGCATTGGCGGTCTGCGCCGACAACATGATCAGGTCCGACGTGGTCGACGCCTTGAGTAGCCACGCTCGTGGTACGGGCCAAGACGCGGTCGACGGACGCCGAGCCCTAGCGCCGGTTCACCGCAGCCGCTGCGTACCTGTGCGATGGCGCCACACTCGTGTGCGCGGGGTGGCAGACTAGCGCACTGTGCCGGACTCAGACGCCTGTTGGGTTTTCTGGGGCGATCGCATGGATCTCGCTCGTCGTCGCGACCTGTTGGACCCGACCGAGGCGACGCGGGTCAACCGTGTCACCAACGCGGAGGACCGCACGCGACAGATTGCCGGGGCGGCACTTCTGCGCCTCGCCGCAGGGCATCTGGCCGACATCGATCCCGCCATGATCTGCGTCGATCGGACGTGTGACACATGCGGCGAACCGCATGGGCGGCCGCAACTGGTCGGGACCGATCTCCACGCATCGATTTCACATTCGGGCGATCGGATCGCCGTGGCTCTGACGCGTGCCGGCCAGGTTGGCGTCGACGTCGAGCGAATCAGCTCCATCGATCTGGCCGAGATGGCGTCCGGCGTCTTGGGCCTCGAGGAGCACGCGAATTCGACGACCGACTTCTTCGTCTATTGGGTGCGCAAGGAATCGGTTGTCAAGGCGACCGGCGACGGCGTCGTCGCGGCGCTGGAACGGGTCCGCGTGAGCCGGCCCAGCGAACCGGCCACGCTGCTCGGCTATCCGGACCGTGCGCCGCTGGCAGCCACCATCACCGATCTGCACCCGGGCGACGACTACGTCGCCGCTGTCACCGTGCTTGCGACCGTCCCGGTTATCGTCACCGAGCAGACGTGGGCGTCCCTTGTGGACTGAGCGTTGAACCCGGTGTCCTCGGCCGATCACCGCAATCGTCCGACCCGGCCGCTCGTTCGTCCGCCCGCCGCAGCAATCGCCGGTCAGTCGGCCGGCTCACCCGTTGCCGGACCCGGCCCGGATATCAAACGTGATCCTCGACCCGCCGGCCAGGGCGCCGTGTGACGCGGCGGTCTTCACTACACCCCGTAGGGTCGCCCGATGATACGACCGTTGCCGACTAAGCCGCTCTCGTATCGCGCTGATCATCGCCACACCCGACACCCTCGGATACGTGCTCGGCGAGCGGTCGATTTCCGCGTTTCCATCCGTTGCCGACGCGATGGCAACTAACGTCGTGCTCTGTGAGGCTACTGTGAGGTTACGTCGACAGCGCGCTGAACGTCTGACCTTCACAATCGGCTGACGTCGGCGCGCAGTCCGGGCGAGGTAGCGTGCGGCGCCCGGCTTCTTTCTCGATGCCGGGTCATTGCCGTCCCATGCGAGTGGGAACGCGTTAGGGTCAATCTGCCGCCCTTCGCGAAGCGCTCATAAGCGCCGTTGCCCACGCCGTCAGCGTCCCACGGGAACGCAGCCCCATGAGGCGGCAACTCTTGTCGCACAGTCAAGGAGGCGACCACGCACGGGCTTTTCTTCAGACGGCGCCCAAAACTGTCCACCTTTCCTTCCGCTGGGAGGCATGAGCAATCGTGGTGGAAAATACTGTCGATGTATTGACAGCCGATTCGGCCGAATCGTCAACCAACCAGGACTCCGGTATCGGCCCAATGACCGGCACCGAAAGGGTTCTCGCCGAGGTGCTGGCTGACGTCGTGAGCGTCGAACAGGTGTCGGTCGATAGTCATTTCTTCGATGACCTGGGTGCTAACTCGTTGGTGATGGCCCATTTCTGTGCGCGCGTCAGGAAGCGGGCGGACCTGCCGTCGGTCTCGATGAGGGACATCTATCGGCACCCGACGATCAAGAGCCTGGCTCAAGAACTCGACGAAACAGACTCCACCGCAATCGAATCGCCGGATCCAGCGCCGGTCGAGGCGTTGACACCGTCCAGTACGCCGCAGTACCTCCTCTGCGGAGCGATACAGCTTCTGATCTTCCTCGGCTATTCCGTGATCGTCGCTCTGGTCGTCACCCTGGGCTATGAGTGGATATCCGCCGGCACGGGATTGATCGACTACTACGTGCGGTCGGTCCTGTTCGGCGGCGCGACTTTCCTCGCCTTGAGCATCTTCCCGATCCTCATGAAGTGGGTGCTCATTGGTCGGTGGAAACCCCGGCAGATCCGCGTCTGGAGCCTCGCGTACGTCCGCTTCTGGATCGTCAAGACGCTTGTCCAGCGGAACCTATTGGTCCTGTTGTTCGTCGGCTCGCCGCTCTACCCGCTCTATTTGAGGGCACTCGGCGCGAAAGTCGGGCGTCGCGTCGCGATCTTCTCGCGGACGGTGCCCGTCTGCACCGACCTGCTCACCATCGGCGAGGGCACGGTCATCCGCAAGGACTCGCACCTCACCGGCTACCGAGCCGACTCCGGCCTCATTGAAACGGGGACGGTGACGCTCGGGAAGAACGTGTTCGTCGGCGAGCTGACGGTGATCGACATCGGGACCCGCATGGGCGACGGCGCCGAACTCGGCCATACCTCCTCTCTGCACACCGGTCAGGTAGTGCCGGACGGCGAGCGCTGGCACGGGTCCCCGGCGCAGCGAACCGAGGTGGACTACCGGACGATCGACCACACCGAGTGCGGCATCCTACGCAGGGCCGGGTATGCGGTCCTGCAGGTGCTGAACCTGCTGTTCGTTTTCTTGCCATTGGCGGTCGGCGGTGTCGACATTGTGCTGCGTGAGATCCCGCGACTGGCGGCGCTGGAATCCGGACCTCAGGCGCTCGGGAGTTGGACGTTCTATCTCGACGCTCTGGTCGTCTCCTTCGTGCTCTTCTTCGGAATGATGCTCGTCGGACTTCTGGTCGTGGCGACCGTCCCGCGCCTGCTCAATCTCGCCATCAAACCCGACAAGATCTATCCCTTGTACGGCATCCACTACTCGGTACACCGGGCGATCGTCGGCATGACCAACAACAGAGTCTTCAAGACCCTCTTCGGCGACAGCTCCAGCATCGTCCACTATCTGCGCTACCTCGGATATCGGCTTCCCGACGTCGAGCAGACGGGGTCGAACTTCGGTACGCAGCTCAAGCACGAGAACCCGTACCTGAGCTCTGTCGGTAGCGGGACGATGGTCGCTGACGGTCTGTCGATCATCAATGCCGATTACTCGAGCACGTCGTTCCGCGTGTCCCGAGCCTCGATCGGACCGCACAACTTCCTGGGGAACTACATCGGCTATCCGGCACAGGGCAAGACGGGCGACAACTGCCTCCTCGCGACGAAGGCCATGATCCCGATCGACGGCGAAGTCCGCGAGGGTGTCGGACTTCTGGGCTCACCCTCCTTCGAGATTCCGCGATCGGTCCAGCGTGACACCCGGTTCGACCACCTGAGGACGGGCGACGAGCTGCGCCGCCGTCTCAAGGCCAAGAACCGGCACAACGCCGTCACCGCGGCGATGTACCTGCTGTCCAGGTGGATCTTCGTGTTCGCTCTCACCCTGCTCGCGTGGACCACCGCTCGCCTCTACGGTCCGGCCGGTACGGTGGCGATCGCGGTGGCCTCCGTCGCGAGTCTCGTGTTCACCACTTTCTACTTCGTGGCGGTGGAACGTGCCGTCCAGGTGTTCCTGCCGTTGCGGCCGCTGTACTGCTCGATCTATGACCGTCGCTTCTGGCGCCACGAACGCTTCTGGAAGGGCGCCGCGGCAACGGCGTACCTCCAGCTCTTCAACGGCACCCCGTTCAAGAACGTGGTCTGGCGGATGCTAGGTGTTCGGATCGGCCGCCGGGTCTTCGACGACGGCTGCTCGATTCCCGAGAAGACGCTGGTGACAATCGGTAACGACTCCACCCTCAATCTCGGTTCGACCATCCAGTGCCACTCGCAGGAGGACGGCGCCTTCAAATCCGACCGCATCACGATCGGTGCCGGCTGCACCGTTGGGATCGGCGCCTGGGTCCATTACGGCGTGACGATGGGCGACGGCTCCGTACTCGCCCCCGACGCGTTTCTCATGAAGGGCGAGGACGTCCCACCGCATGCACGGTGGACTGGAAACCCAGCCAGAAATCTTCGTGATGACCGCGTGGCCAACACCCAGGTGTGCGGCGGTGGCAACGGCAGCGGCGGCGAAGCACTCGGAGCGACGGAGAGCCCAGTGGCAGCGGTGGCTGGAGGGACTCGATGGGACGCCTAGCGACGGGCGACCGGGAGTACTGGCGCAACGCGTTCACCGCCGGCGGGCTCACCGCCATCCCACGGTGGACGCTCAACCCGGTGCCGGGCGTCAGCGAGTACGAGGCGACGATCCCCGACGACCGCGTGGCGGCGGTACGCCGGTTGGCCGACGAGCTGGGCGTGCCGCTCGGCTCGGTGCTGCTGGCCGCGCACGGCAAGGTGCTCGCCGGGTTGTCGGGCGAACGCGAGGTCACAACCGGCTACGTCGTCGCCGACCGCGGCCAGCCATTGCCGTGCGTCCTTTCGACCGAGCCCGACTCGTGGCGGACCTTGCTCAAGGAAACCCATCGAGCCGAATCAGAACTGTTGGTGCACAAGGACTTTCCGGTCGGTGACCTCAGGCGCCAGCTGGGCCTGTCCGAACCGTCGTTCGAGATCGTTTTCGATCCGACGGACGCCGGTGCGGAGCTGGCGGAGGACGCCGTGCTGTGTGTGGCTATCTCGCCACGCGGCGACGAGCTAATGCTGCGATTGCGATACCGGACCGACGTGCTCGACGCGGACTGCGCTGCCAGGATCGCCGGTTATCACCTCACCGCGCTCGCACTGATGGCCGCCGACCCGGACGCCGGGCACGGCCAGCAGACACTGTTGTCGGCCGAGGAGTCGCACGTTCAGCTCTATGGACTCGCCGGTCCGCGGCGGGAGCTTCCGAACCGCCGCCTTCACGAGCTGTTCGAAGATCGAGTACGCGCCCACCCGGGCGCCATCGCGGCGATCCAGGGCGATCGGCAGCTGACGTACGGCGAGCTGAACAGTCGCGCCAACCGGCTGGCCCGAGCCCTTCTGGCACGAGGACTCGGCCCCGAGGGCGTCGTGGCGGTGGTGACCGAACGCAATCTGGACTGGATGGTGGCCGTTCTCGCGGTCTTCAAGGCCGGCGGTGCCTACCTGCCGATCGAGCCACACTTCCCGGCCGACCGCATCGCGACCACGCTGTCGCGCGCCGACTGCCACCTCGCGCTGACCGAACCTGCCAGTTCGACCACGCTCAAGCAGGCAGTCAAGTCCGTGACCGGAGTCGAGACGATCTTCGTCGAGGCGGCCGACGACGAGGACCTCGCCGACGACGATCTCGGCATCGACGTCGCGCCGGATCAGCTGGCGTACATCTACTTCACGTCCGGCTCGACCGGTGAGCCCAAGGGCGCCATGTGCGAGCACGCCGGCATGCTCAACCATCTGTTCGCCAAAATCGACGATCTCGAGATCGACGAGAGGTCGGTGGTCGCCCAGACCGCGCCGCAGTGCTTCGACATTTCGCTGTGGCAGCTGGTCTCCGCGCTCCTGGTCGGCGGACGAACGCTGATCGTCGAGCAGGACGTGATCCTGGACGTTCGTCGGTTCGTCGACAAGATCGTTGACGGTCGGGTCGCCGTGCTCCAAGTCGTGCCGTCGTACCTCGAAGTCGTACTGTCCTATCTGGAGCAGCACCCCCGCGAGTTGCCGGACCTGCGATGCGTCTCGGTCACCGGCGAGGCGCTCAAGACCGAGCTCACGCAGCGCTGGTTCGAGGCCAAGCCCGCGATCAAGCTGGTCAACGCATATGGGTTGACCGAGACCTCGGACGACACGAACCACGAGGTCATGGACCGGGCACCCGCCGGCCCACGGGTCCCACTCGGTCGCCCGGTCAACAACGCGCACATCTACGTCGTCGACGAGTCTCTGTCACCCGTGCCGCTGGGCGCCCCCGGTGCGATCGTCTTCTCCGGGATCTGCGTCGGTCGCGGTTACGTCAACGACGCCGAGCGCACCCGGCAGGCCTTCATGGCCGACCCGCACCGCGAGGGTCAGCGGCTCTACCGGGGCGGCGACTACGGCCGCTGGCGGCCCGACGGCAAGCTGGAGTTCCTCGGTCGCCGCGATACCCAGGTCAAGCTCTACGGTTTCCGGATCGAGATCGGCGAGATCGAGAACGCCCTCCTGCGGGTGCCCGGTGTCCGCGACGGCGCGGTCGTCGTCGCCGAGCGGACCGACCAGAGTAAGCACCTGGTGGCGTTCTACGCCGCGCGGGAGCCGCTGGCGGTCGAGATCCTGCGGGATCGGCTCCGTGCCTCGTTGCCCGACTACATGGTGCCATCGGCATTCCAGTGGCGGGAGAGTCTGCCGCTGACCGCGAACAGCAAGATCGATCGCAAGACGCTGGTCGCACTCGCTGGCGAACTCGACGTCGTGGCGGCCGACTACGACGCGCCGAGTACGGTGACCGAGCAACGGCTCGCGGCCGCATGGGCGAAGGTGCTCGGGATCCCGGAGAATCAGATCGGCCGGCGGGACCACTTCTTCGACCGCGGCGGAACCTCGCTGTCGGCCGTGAAACTCGCCATCACGCTGGACCGTACGGTGTCGCTGACGGACGTCACCCGGCATCCGATCCTCGCCGACCTCGCGGGGTTGGTCGACGGCCGGTCCGAGCACCGCTCGGGCCTGCTGCAATCACTATCCGATTCCGATGGTGCGCCGACTGGCGCCCTGGTGTGCTTCCCGTATGCCGGTGGCAACGCGGTGAACTACCAGCCGATGGCCAAGGCTCTGCGCGACAGCGGGCTCGCGGTCTACGCCGTCGAGCTGCCGGGCCACGACGTGGCCGCGGAAAGCGAGCCGTTCGAACCGATGGCGCAGGTGGTCGAGCAGGTTGTCGACGAAATCACTCGGCGTGGTCTCGCCCCGGTGCTGCTGTGGGGACATTCCTCGGGTAGCGCGTTCGCGCTGGAGACGGCTCGCCGGCTGCAGGAGCGTGGGGTCGATGTCCAGCGGGTGTTCGTTGCCGCCCAGCTGCTCGGTGACGCCGCCGACCGACGCGCGGCCATCACCGAGTTGACCGACCGCGGCACGACCGAGATTGCCGCGGGGCTCCGTGCGGACGGCGGTTACACCGAGACCGGTGAGCTGGATGTGGGCGGCGACGAACAGATCGGTGCCGCCTACCGGCATGACTGCGTATCCGCTCATCGCTATTTCGCGGACCTCCTGGACACTCCGCCGGCGGTCAGGCTGTCCGCGCCCGTCACCGTCGTCGTCGCGACGGATGACCCGTACACGGCGGAGTCCGCGCGCCGGCACGGCGAGTGGCACCTGCTGGCCGAACACGTTGACACGTACGAGATTCGCGACGGCGGCCACTACTTCTTGCGTACGCGTCCGACCGAAGCGGCGCAGGCAGTCGTGCGTACCACCGAATTGTTGGCCTCTCAGTGACGAGCGACCGAAAGGAAACCGAGATGTCGTCCTCTTCCGCAGCCTCATTGCTCGACGCCGACCGGCAACCCGGCAAACCCCCGATGATGCGGGTCGAGGTTCCTGGTGACGCGCCGACCTGGGCGTCCGAACACCGGGACGGGCTGCGCGCGCTCGTCGCCGAGCACGGGTCGATCCTGGTGCGCGGCCTCGGGCTGCGTGACGCGGGCGAGGTCGCCGCGGTGTATGCGCGCCTGTCCAACGGTCTCATGACGGAGCGAGAGGCCTTCGCGCCCCGGCAGACGTATGCCGATGGCGTTTACTCCTCCGCAACGTGGCCGGCGAACCAGCCGATGTGCATGCACCATGAGCTCAGCTACACGCTGGACGTCCCGGGACTGATGATGTTCGCGTGCCTGACCCCGCCGTCGGAAGGCGGGGCGACCGCGGTGGCCGACTCGCCGACCGTGCTCGACGCGTTGCCGGCCGAGTTGACCGAGCGATTCGAGCGTGACGGATGGCTGCTCACCCGCAACTACAACGAGGACATTGGCGCCTCGGTCGCCCAGGCGTTCGGCACCGACGATCCAGACGCCGTCGCCGACTACTGCCGCGCGAACGCGATCGACTTCGAGTGGCAGCCCGACGGCGGACTGCGTACGTGGCAACGACGCAGCGCTGTGGTGCCTCATCCGGTCACCGGCCAGCGCTGCTGGTTCAACCAGATCGCGTTCCTCAACGAGTGGACGATCGCGCCGGAGATTCGCGAGTACCTGGTCGACATGTACGGCGAAGACGGCCTGCCATTCAACACCCGGTTCGGCAACGGCGATCCGATCACCGAGGACATCGTCGTCCTACTCAACCAGGTGTACGACGCCCACACGGCCCGCGAACCGTGGCAGGCCGGCGATCTGATGCTGGTCGACAACGTCCGCACCGCGCACAGCCGGGAGCCATTCGAGGGCCCGCGCGAGGTGCTGGTCGGGATGGCCGACACCGTGCGGCTCGGCGACCGTCGCACCGCGGGCGAGGTGACGGCCCGATGACCGCGACGCGTCATACTGCCGCGCAGCCGACCACGGTCACACGCGCGTCCGTACCGCCGTTCTCGGTGATCTCGGGCGCGCAGGTACAGCACGCTTTGCATGGCCGCGAGAAGGAAATCGTTGCGCTGGTCGAGGGCACGTATCGCCTGCACGGTGCCGGCGAATCGGTGAACCCGCCGTCGTACTTCCTGCGGTTTCCCGACCGACCATCGGCCCGGATCATTGCGCTTCCGGCGTCGATCGGTGGGCAGGTAAGGGTAGACGGGCTGAAGTGGATATCCAGCTTTCCGCAGAACGTCGCGGCCGGTGTGCCACGGGCCTCGGCCGTGCTCATCCTGAACGACCACGACACCGGATACCCATTCGCCTGCCTGGAAAGCTCGATCATCAGCGCGACCCGGACAGCCGCCTCGGCGACCCTTGCCGCCGACTGGCTCAGCCGAGACCGGCGGCGCCCACGCAGTGTCGGGTTCTTCGGCGTGGGCCTGATTGCCCGCTACATCCACACGTTCCTGGCTGGCAACGGCTGGTCGTTCGACGAGATCGGCGTCCACGACCTGTCCGCCGACAATGCGTCCGGCTTCGGCGGATACCTCCAACGGTCGGACGTCCCCGGCCGGATCACCGTGTACGACCGCCCGGAGCAGCTGATCCGCGCCAGCGACATGGTCGTCTTTGCCACGGTCGCGGGTGAGCCACACGTCTCCGACGTGTCGTGGTTCGCGCACAATCCGGTGGTGCTGCACGTGTCGCTTCGCGACCTCGCACCGGAGATCCTGCTCGCTTCGACCAACATCCTCGATGACATCGAGCATTGCATGAAGGCCAATACGTCGCCGCACCTGGCCGAACAGCTCACGGGCAACCGCGACTTCCTGAGCGGCACATTGGACGACGTGATGGCTGGGCGGACGTTGGTGCCGGCGGACCGGCCGGTCGTGTTCTCGCCGTTCGGCCTGGGCGTGCTCGACCTCGCCGTCGGCAAATACGTCTACGACGAGGTGGCCAGCGCCGGTGAGCTACGCGTCGTCGACGACTTCTTCCACGATTTACATCGATACGGCTGAACGTCCGCGTGTTCTGCCACAGATGAGGAGGCGATCATGCCAGTAATTTCCGTTCCTGAGGTCTTCAACGAAGAGGAACTCTACGTCGACCTTCGCGCGACCTTTGGGCACTCGCTGTATCTGAAGTGCGAGGGCTTCAACTTCGCGGGGTCGATCAAGCTGAAGGCGGCGGCCGAGATGGTCGAGTCGGCAGAGCGGGACGGAGTCCTCAAGGCGGGCTCGATCCTGGTCGAGTCCTCGTCAGGAAACCTGGGTGTGGCGCTGAGCATGATCGCGGCGAGTAAGGGATACACGTTCCTGTGCGTGACTGACTCGCGCTGCAACCTGTCCACGAGGCGGGCGATGGAGGCGTTGGGCTCTCAGGTGCACATCGTCACCGAGCCCGATGCCAGCGGCGGCTTCCTCGGCGCGCGGATCGAATACGTCCGCGCATTGTGCGCCTCGGACGACCGGTACGTGTGCCTCAACCAATACACCAATCCGAACAATTGGAAGGCGCACTACCGTACGACGGCCCCAGCGATCGCTCGCCAGTTCCCACGACTAGACGTGCTGTTCGTCGGAGCCGGCACCAGCGGGACGCTCATGGGCTGTGCGCGCTACTTCCGGGGGTGGCACTGGCCGGTGCGGATCGTCGCGGTCGACAGCGTCGGCTCGGTGACCTTCGGCGGCGCGCCGGGCCGCCGCATGATTCCCGGCCTGGGCACGAGCGTCCGTCCACCGCTGCTCGACGAGTCCTATGTGGACGATGTGGTACGTGTCGAGGAGGCAGACACCATCCGTGCCTGCCATCGTCTGGCCCGAAGCGGATTCCTCTTCGGCGGATCCACCGGCACGGTTGTCAGCGGCGCCGTCGGCTGGTTGGCCCAGCATGATGAGCGTGAGCTCACCGCGGTCGCCATCGCCCCAGACCTCGGCGAGCGCTATCTCGACACCGTCTACCAGACGAATTGGCTGCAGGATCTGTACGGCGAGGACGTGCTCAGCTCCGACGAGTTGGCCGTCGGTTCCCGATCGGCCTGACCGGCCGTACCGTACCGCCTGTGCCGGGCGGCACGGGGCCGATCATCGCGCGCTGCCCGGCCGCCGGTCAGTCGACGGTGGTCGGCCCCGATCATGCGCGGCCCGACATCGCGACGGCGAATTTTCCGCTCGGGCGGGACTTTCGGCCCTGCATCGCCGTCCTCGACGCCGCGCACACTGGCGATAGCTATCACGTCGAGATGGCGGTACGGCATCGGGCTGAGCCGTACGCAGGGAGAAGGATCCGCCATGAACACCGTGTACCGGCTCGTCGTCGGCGTCGACGGGTCCGACGCCGGCCAACGCGCCCTCGACTGGGCGGCCGAGGAGTGCCTCCACCGCAACGGCATCGTTACCGCTGTCATCGCCTGGCACCCTGAACATGTCCTCGACAACGTCGTCATCTCGACTGAAAACGCCGACCCACAGCGATTCGCCCACGAGATCATCACCGAAGCGGTCGCGATGGCGCGCACAGCGCATCCCGGTCTGCTCATCGCCGGAGTCGTCGAGAATGGCCGCCCGGCAACGGTGCTCACCGAACGCGCTCAGGACGCCGACATGCTCGTGCTCGGCAGCCACGGCCACGGCCGACTGTTCCACGCGGCTCTCGGGTCAACCGCCGACGCGGTCGTACGAGCCGCGCCGTGCCCTGTCGTTATCGTTCCCGCAGTCCGCGGAGCAGTGCACCATCCGGCCGCCCATGACCCGACGGAAGGCATTCCGACCGGCATCCTCTAAACACGATCGCCAACGCTCACGACGGGCGGGAGGCTTTCGCCTCCCGCCTGTTGTGCCGTCCGAAGCCGTCTGTCTTAGACGACACTAAGAAACGGCCACGATAGTGGACCGTGGCGATGTCGGCATCGCCGATGCTGCCGACAACCCAGATGATCGGTCTGCGCGTCCTTACTGACGTGGTCGCATCGCGAGTTCCCGCGGCGACTGGCGAAGGACATCAATCCGAGGGGGATCGATGGTGCTTCGCGCTGTCGTGGTGGATTACGCCCGGCAGGCCGCTGGTCTTTCGCACCGCCGGGATGAGGTGGTTGGATCCAGCGGCGGTCCGGCCGGAAACGCGCGGCTCACGGCGTGGACCGGTCTGCTGCTGCTGGTGCTTTTCGGCGCCGAGCTGGTCACGCTGATCGACGTTCGCGGCTGGATCGACTGGCACATCGTCATCGGGGTGTTGCTCATCCCGCCGGCGCTGGTCAAGACGGCCAGTACGGGCTGGCGGATCGTGCGCTACTACACCGGGAGTCGGCCGTACCGCGATGCCGGCCCGCCCACGATGGTGCTGCGGATCCTCGGCCCGCTCGTGATCGCCTCCACGCTGGCCGTGCTCGCCTCCGGCATCGCCCTGATCTTGGTAAGCCCGGACACCGGACGTCAGCCGTTCGTGTCGGCCGCCGGGTTCGGAGTCAGCCTTTTGATGATCCACAAGGCGTCGTTCGTCATCTGGGGGATCGTCACCGGCGCCCATACGCTCGGGCGGCTGATCCCGGCGCTTCAACTCACCGTGCTGCGGGCGTTCGACGATCGGCGCGTTCCCGGGCGGCGCCGGCGGTCAGCCACCCTGGTCGCCGCCGTCGTGTCCGGTGCACTCGCCGCGGTCCTCGCGCTATCCGTCGCAGGCGCCTGGCGAACGGACCTCGGCGACCGCGCGCATTTTCCAGGCGACCACGCCCACGGCGGTCGCTGAGCGGATCAAGCCGTTGCTCGGCGGCGGCGAAGGCGTTGCCAGGCGTTGCCAGGCGGTGCCGTCCTTAGCCGCGGCTAAGAATCGTCGGCAACAGTGGGGTGGACGACCGGCACAATCGCAAGGGGGGCGGGGCGAATGGATGCGACGGCGACGCGCCGGACGCGCCGCATACCGCCGGGCGTCGGTGGCTCTCACCCGCGCGGTTGGTGGCCGGACGCCATCGGCGCAGTCGCCGCCGCGTCGATTCTCATCGTCGTCGCGCTCTGGGTGCGCGGCGGCAATATCCAAGCCCTGTTCGGCGGCGGCGGCGCGGCCCTGACCTCCGTCGGGCGCCTGACCGGCCTCGTCGCCGCCGATCTGCTGCTGATCCAGGTGATCCTGATGGCCCGGGTGCCGTGGATCGAGCGGACCTACGGTCAGGACAGGCTGGCTCGCTGGCATCGGCTCGTCGGGTTCACGTCGATCAACCTCATGCTGGTCCACGTCTTATTCACCACTCTCGGATATGCCGCCACGGCTCATAGCTCCCTGCTGCCCGAGGCGTGGCAGCTCGTGACGACGTACCCGGGAATGCTGTTGGCCACGGCCGCCAGCGCGGCCCTCGTCCTCGTCGCCGTCACATCCGTACGCGCGGCCCGCGCCCGGCTTCGCTATGAGTCGTGGCACTTGCTGCACCTGTACGCCTACCTCGGCGTGGGGCTCGCACTTCCGCACGAGTTGTGGACCGGCGCCGACTTCGTGAGCTCCGGAGCGGCCCGCGCCTACTGGTGGTTCTGTTACATCCTCACGGTCGGCTGCATCGTCGGCTTTCGGCTCGGGCTGCCGGTCTGGCGAAGCGTCCGACACGACCTGCGGGTCGAAGCGGTCGTACCGGAGTCGCCTGGCGTCACGTCGATCTATATCCGCGGGCGGGAACTCGAGCGGATGCCCGTACAGGCGGGTCAGTTCTTTCTGTGGCGCTTCCTCGGCGCACCGGGCTGGACCCGCGCGCACCCGTTTTCGCTGTCGGCGGCGCCGCGGCCCGATCTGCTCCGGATCACGGTGAAGGAGCTGGGTGACGGCAGCGGGGACGTCATCGGGATCAAGCCGGGGACCCGAGTTTTGGTCGAGGGGCCGTACGGGCGGCTGACCGGCCAGATGCGCCGCCGGCGGCACCTGACGATGATCGCGTCCGGCATTGGGATCACCCCAATGCGGGCGCTGCTGGAGTCGGAGTATTACCTGCCGGGCGAGGCCGTCCTGATCTATCGAGCCAGCTCGCCGTCCGACCTCACGTTCTACCGCGAGTTCGAGCACCTCGCACGCCATCGTGGTGTCGCCGTGCACTACCTGGTCGGGCGCCGGGCCAACGATTCGTCCTGGCTGCCGAGCGGCTACGGCGACGACCTGGCCGCATTGCGCGCCTTGGCTCCGGACGTCGCGCACAGCGACGTGTACGTCTGCGGCCCGACACCATGGATGGCGGCCGTGACCGATGCGCTCGAACGCATGTCGGTGCCGAGCGAACACATTCACCTGGAGACGTTCAGTTGGTGACCGCGGCTGGTCGAACGCCGCAACGAACATGCCGTGATCAGGGAGGTAGCGGGTGCGACGCATAACGCTGTGGGTGACCGCCACGGTCGCGATCGTGGTGCTGCTGTTCAGCTATCACACGAGTACGAACTCCCGCACCGTTGCCGGCGGGCAACCGCCCGCTCAGGCACCGGGCGTCGTCGGCGCTCAGCCGACGCCTCGCGCCGGGGCGAATGGGAAGCCGGCACCCTCGTCGGCGGCGACGGACTCGTCGTCGGCGAGCGTCGTCAACGGAACCGTGGCGCAGACACAGTGGGGCCCGGTCCAGGTGCAGGTGCGTATCGCCAGTCACCGGATCACCGACGTGAAGGCGCTGGTATTTCCGTCCGGTAGCGGCCACGACCAGGCGATCAACTCCTACGCGTTGCCGCGCCTCCGGCAAGAGGTACTGTCTGCGCAAAGCGCCCGAATCGACGGTGTCAGCGGTGCCACGGTCACCAGCGACGGATACCGGGAGTCGCTCCAAGCCGCCCTGGACGCCGCTCATTTCGGCGGTTGAGGCGGACGGCGGCTGAGGCGTTCGGCGTGCAGCGGGAGGCGGCAGCGGCGTGGACGACATCGAGGGCCTCGATCGTCTTACCGACGCGCGACACCTGCTGATCGTCGAGGATGATCGTGAGTTGCGCACGATGCTGGAGATGCTCTTGGTCGACGAGGGCTACCGGGTCGACGCGGTGGCCGATGGCCAGGCCGGGCTCCACCGCGCCCTGACCGATCGCTACGACGCGATGGTGATCGACCGAGGTCTCCCGGCGATCGACGGGCTCGACCTGACGCGGCGACTGCGCGGTCGCGGTGTGACCACCCCGGTGATCATCTTGACCGCGTACGGCTCGGTCGTCGATCGGGTCGAGGGTCTCGATGCCGGGGCGGAAGACTATCTGGTCAAGCCATTCGATATCGATGAACTTCTGGCGCGACTGCGTGCGTTGCTCCGACGGCACGCCTCGATCGGAGAGACCATCCGCCTCGGCGACGGCACGGTCGACCTCGTGCGCCGCGTAGCTCACACCGCCGACGGGAAAGCCGTCGAGCTGTCCGGTCGGGAATGTGCGCTGCTGCGTACGCTCGCGTCCCGCCCCGGCCGAGTCTTCAACCGCGACGAATTGCGTGCGACGGTCTTCGACACGGCCGACTCGGACTCCGTTGTCGACACCTACGTCCACTACCTTCGCCGCAAACTCGGCAAGGCCGTCGTGCGCACCATGCGTGGCCACGGCTACCGGATCGGCGTGATGTGACCTCCCATCGATCGACGCCCGAGCACGCACTGATCCGCAGTACGGCGCGGCGCATCACGCTGCAAACGGCCGCGCTGTTCGCCGTGTGCCTCGTGGCCATCGGGGCGCTGGCCGCGTTCTTCATCCTCCGGGCGCAGACGGCCGACGCCCAACGGCAGTTGCGCGCCGCGGTGGTCGACGAGGACGCGATCACCGACCCACCGGCCGGGATCGTCATCTATCAGTCAGCCGACGGGCGCGTCCAATCGTCCGCGCAGCTCCGGGGCCATCCACTCGACGCGGCCGCCGTCAAGAGCGTGGCGGCCGGTGGTCCGGCCGTAACCGGTGAAGTGACCGCCCGCGGCCGCCAGTACCAACTCCGTACGGCCCGACGCGGTGAGGTAACGGTGCAGGCTGCCCTCGACCTCACCGACCAGAATCGGGAGCGCCACCGCCTTATCGAAGGGCTCGCGGTCGCCGGCGGAGTCGGCATCGTGATCGCAATCGCCATCGGATCGGTCACCGCTCGCCGTGCGGTGCGGCCACTCGAAGAGGCGAGCCTGCGGCAGCAGCGCTTCGTCGCCGACGCCAGCCATGAGCTGCGTACGCCGCTGACGCAGGCGCACCTGCGCGCACAGCTTCTGCAACGATCGCTGCAGGACGTCGACGGACACCCTGAACTAGCTGAGGAGGCCGGCCGGCTCGTCAACAGCACACGCGAACTCGGCGACATCGTCGAGGAGCTGTTGATCTCGGCCCAATTGAGCGCCGATCCGACGACCATGGTCCCGGTCGATCTGGACCAGGTCGCCCGCGATGTCGTCGAGGCCGAGCAGGCCCGGGTACGCGAGCGTGGCGTGCTGCTGAGTATTCGGAGCAACGGCGGGCCGTACGTCGTGCCCGGGTCGCCGACGGCCCTGCGCCGGGTGCTGAACGCGCTGGTCGACAATGCGATTGGCCACGTTGACGAGGGCGGACACATCACTGTCGCCATTCATCGCAACGATGGCCGCGCGCCGACAGTCGTCTGTGACGTTGTCGACGACGGGCACGGCATCGAACGGGGCGATACCGAAAAGATCTTCGAGCGATTTGCCCGCGGCGCGCACGGCAGCGGCCGGCGCTTCGGGATCGGGCTCGCTCTGGCCCGCGAGGTGGTCGAAGCCCACGACGGCACGCTGACCGCGACCGGTCGCGAGGGCGCCGGCGCGACGTTTCGCATCGTATTGCCCGCGGCGGCGCCCTCGACGTGATCGGCCAAGCGCTCCGCGGGCGGTGAGGCGGGTTAGCGCTTACCGGGGCGTCTCGACGATGACGGTCGTTGACTTCACGACGGCGACCGCGATGTCGCCGACCGAGAGATTGAGCTCATCGAGCGCTTCGCGGCTGAGCAGGGACACGACGCGATGCGGCCCGGCCTGGATCTCGACCTGCGCCATCACGGCGTCCTTCTTGATATTCGTGACCAGACCAGGGAATCGGTTACGGGCCGATGACGTCGCCGTACCCTGATCGACCCGGCCGTGTTCGTGCAGATAGGCGGCCAGGACCTCGCCGTCGATGATGCGGTGGCCGTGCGGATCTCGGCTGGCCTGGAGCCGGCCGGTGTCGGACCAGCGTCGGACCGTGTCGGCGCTGACGCCCAGCAGTTCGGCGGCGTCGCTGATCGCAAACTGCGTCATGACGGTCATCGTAGGGGTGTGCGGCGCGTCCGGGTCGCCGTCGACATACGAAGGTCAGCGCAACCGCGCTTCGTCGATCGACGGTTCGAAGAGTTCGACCGGATTGCCGGACGGGTCGTCGACGATCACCTGGCGGCCGCCCACGCCGTCGATGATGGCACTGCGGAACGGCACGTCCGCCGCCCGCAGCCGGTCCGCCATGGCGTCGATGTCGTCAACCTCGATCGCGAAGCGGTTCCAGCCACCCGGTCGCGGGAGCGTGCCGTCCGGCATCGCTGCGCCGCCGCCGGGCCCGCCGCCGGGCGCACTGAGCACCAGCCGCAGCGGACCGCGGGTGAGCATCGCGAATGCCGGGGCTGGGTGCATCACCAGGTCGAAATCGAGATGCGTGACGTAGAAGTCGATCGCCCGGTCGACATCGTCGACGATGTATCTGACGCTGATCGAGGCCATGCCGCCAGCCTCGCATAGCGCCCGCTCGATGGCACGTACGTCGTGCGGATGAACTAACAAGGCCTCGTCATCCGGTCAGGGCGACCAAATCGGCGCTGATCTGCCACAGCCGCGCCGCCGCGGCCTTGTCGTAACTGCGTTGGCCGGATCTTCGGGGTTTGCTATTGGCGAAGTAACGGCCGGTCACCTGGTCGAGATGGGGAGCCGACGCCACATGGATGGACGTCAGCGCACCCCGTGGCGGCGCCTTCATGAATGGCTTCATGAACGGCGTGAACAGTCGCTGGACGGTACCGGGGTCTTCCGCTCCGAAAGCGGTGCTCACGACTCCGGGATGCAGTGCGTTGGCGGTCACGGAGGTGGCCGGTACCCGCCGGGCCAGTTCATAGGTGAACAGGACATTGGCGAGTTTGGACTGGTTGTACGCCCGCGCGCCGGAGTAGGACCGCTCGTTCTGGAGGTCGTCGAAGTCGATTCGACCCAGGGCCTGCACGTTGGATGCGACGTTGACCACCCGCGCCGGAGCGCTCTGCTTCATCCGATCGAGGAGCAGGTTGGTGAGCAGGAATGGCGCGAGATGGTTGAGCGCGAAAGTGCGCTCGAGGCCGTCGATCGTCTCGTGGCGGGTGTTCCAGTACCCACCGACGTTGTTGACCAGGACGTTGATCCGTGGAAGGCGATGAAGTACCTCGTCGGCGAGCCGCCGGACCTCGGACTGGACGGACAGGTCCGCAAGGAACACGTCCACCTGTCCGCCGGAGTTACGGATCTCGCGGGCCGCGCCCTCCGTACGGCCATGGTTCCGGCCGACGATCGCCACATGCGCACCCATGGCGGCAAGGCCCCGGGCGGTCGCCGCACCGATGCCGCCCGTTCCGCCGGTGACCAACACGGTTCGGCCGGCCATCGGCCTGCTGTGAATCGGCTCCATGACGGTGCTCCCTCAGCAATGTAGCGACGATGTTGCATCCGAGCCCACGTTCCTGGGGTCGGAATGTGTGGCTCACACACATGGTCGGGTCCCGCCGTCGGTCCCTATGGTCCACAGTCAGCGCCGGGTGTATGACCCGGACGCCATCCTGATGAGACTTTCGGAGACCGAGGAGCAGCGAAGATGCGCTCACCCATTCTGCGCGTCGCTGGAGGCGCCGCGGCCGTACTCGCCGTGACGTTCGCTGCGGCGTGTTCTACGAGTACCTCGGCGGCGCCGTCGAAGGGCGGCGGGGACGTCAAGATCGGAATAGTCACCGAGAAGACCGGGCCGTACGCCGAGTACGCGGCCGAATACCTGGCCGGGCTCAACGCGGGTCTGAGCTACGTCACCCACGGAACCGGAAAGATCAACGGCCACAAGATCGATCTGATCGTGGACGACGACGCCGACAATCCGACGACCGCCGTCTCGGACGCGAAGGACCTGATCGGCAAGGGCGTGACGATTCTCGGCGGCTCCATCGATTCGGCGATCGCGCTGCAGGTGGCGGCCGTGGCCGGGCAGAACAAGGTGCTGTTTGTCGCCGGGCCGGCCGCCGTCGACAGCCTCGACAATCTGAACCGCTATACGTTCCGCTCCGGTCGAGAGTCCTACCAGGACATCGCGACCGCGGGAACGTTCGTTGGCGATCTCGCGGGCAAGAAGGTCGTCGTCTTCGCGCAGAACAGCGCGTTCGGAACGGCCAACGTCGCGGGCGTCAAAGCCGTCCTCGGTGCCAAGGGAGCCACAGTCAGTTCGGTTCTCGTGCCGCCGACCGCGACCGACTTCACGCCCTTCACGCAGAAGGTGACGGCCGCCGCGCCGGACCTGTTGTTCGTCGCCTGGGCCGGCGCGAACGCGACGCAGATGTGGACCGCTCTCGACCAGCAGGGCGTCCTGGCCAAGACGCAGGTCGTGACCGGACTCGCCAACACCGCCACGTACGCCGCGACGGGTCCGGCCGGTGCGAAGATCGAGTTTCTCGCGCACTACTTCGCCGGCGCGGGCGGAAACAACCCGATCGAGTCGGCGATGTCCGCGTCGGTGAAGAGCGCCGGGGGCACCGTCGACCTGTTCACGCCGGACGGGTTCACGGCGGCCCAGATGTTCGCCCGCGCCATCCAGGCCGACCCGAGCAATGTCACGAAACAGATCGCAGCCCTCGAAGGCTGGTCCTTCGCCGGCGTGGCCGGGCAGTACACGGTCCGTGCCGCCGACCACGCGCTACTGCAGCCCGAGTTCGAGGCGAAGCTGACCGGGTCCGGCACATCGTGGACGCCGCAATTGGTCAAGGCGATCGACCCGACCACCATCGCACCGCCGGAGCCGACGAAGTCAGCCTGGTCGGCTGGCTGATGACGGCACCGACACAACGAACGTCGACGGGCCGGCTGAGCGACAGCCGGCCCGGCGCCGCGCTTAGCCTCGTCGACCTCACGTGGCGGGTGGGTGGCCGAACGATCGTAGATGCGATCTCGCTCGAGGTCTCGCCGGGGGAGTTGCTCGCGGTGATCGGCCCGAACGGTGCCGGCAAGACGTCGTTGTTCAACCTCATCACCGGCTTCATCCGACCGACCGCGGGCCGGATCATCGTCAACGGCCGGGACGTCACTCGAATGCCACCACACCGGCGCGTACCCCTCGGGCTCGGCCGTACGTTCCAGACGTCCAGTGTGTTCGCGAGCATGTCCGTACGGGAAAACGTCGAACTCGCCGCACAGGCCGCGATCGGCGGCCCGTGGAAGTCGCTGGCACCGTGGGCGAAGATAACCGCGGGAGCGCGTACCACGGCCCGCGATGCCCTTGACCGCACCCGGCTCGGTGCCCGCGCGGGCGTGCGGGCCGGGGCGTTGTCGCACGGCGAGAAACGCAAGCTGGAGCTCGCAATCGTGCTCGCCGGCGCCGCCGAGGTCGTGCTCCTCGACGAGCCGATGGCGGGCATGGCGATGGAGGAAGTCCCGGAGCTCACCGACCTGATCGGCACGATCCACCGGGATGGCGCGACGGTGCTGATGGTCGAGCACCACATGGATGTCGTGCTCGACATCGCCGAACGCATCGCCGTACTGCACCACGGGGAGCTCATCGCGCACGGATCCGCCGGTGACGTCGCCGCAGACCCGACTGTCCGCGAGGCCTACATGGGCGTGACTCTATGACCGTTCCGGTGCCGAACCAGAATGTTGCCGGCGACAGCGATGCGATCCTTCGTCTGCACGGGTTGCGGGTCACGCTGGGCGGCAGCTCGATCCTGCATGGAGTCTCGTTCGACGTCGCGCCGAACGGCGTCACGGCACTTCTCGGGCGCAACGGTGTGGGGAAGACCACCACTCTCCGGGCCGTCATGGGTCTCGCGCCGTCCCGTGGCTCGGTCCGCTTCGCCGGAGCGGACATCGCCGGCATGGCCACGCACCGCATCGCCCGTCGTGGCATCGGGTACGTGCCTGAGGACCGAGCGGTGTTCGCGTCGCTGACTGTCCTGGAGAATTTGCGCCTCGCGCAACCGGACCAGCGCAGTGATCGATGGTCACGCATGTTCGAGCTTTTTCCCGTGCTACGCGAGCGTTCCGGGCAACCGGCCGGCACTCTGTCCGGGGGTGAGCAACAGATGCTCGCGCTCGGGCGGGTCCTGCTCGTGGACAATCGCCTGCTGCTTGTCGACGAGCCGACGAAAGGTCTCGCGCCGCGGATCGCCACCGAGGTTGCGATCGCGCTCACCCGGATCGCGGAGGCCGTCCCGGTGCTGCTGGTGGAGCAAAACCTTGCGGTGGTACGGCATGCCGCCCGTCACGCGGTCGTCCTGGACACCGGTCGGGTCGTACACACCGGTGACGCGGCCGCCCTTCTGGCCGACGCGAGGTTGACGAACGAGCTGCTCGGCGTCGCGTTGAAGGAGCCATCTCGATGACCACCGTCGTCTTGCTGACGATCACCGGGCTGGGCGTGGCCGCACTCTACTTCCTTGTCGCGTCCGGCCTTTCGTTGATATTCGGACTGATGGATGTGCTGAACTTCGCCCACGGCGCATTTGTCACCATCGGTGGGTACGTCGGCTGGAGCGTCGCGAACGCTGTCGGCGGCACGCCCGGACTCGTCCTGTCCTGTCTCGCCGCGATCGCGGCCGGCGCCGGCATCGCGACGCTGACCGAACTCGTGGTCATTCGTCCGCTGTACCGCCGTCCACTGGACCAGGTGCTTGCGACCGTCGGGCTCGGATTGGCGATACCGGCCGCGATCCAGGCGGGCTGGGGCGGCGATGCGCGGACGTGGAGTGTGCCGGCCTGGCTGTCGGGCACCGTGACCGTGGCGGGCGCTCACGTCCCGGCTATCCGGTTCATCCTCATCGCGGTCGCGATCGTGGTCCTGATCGGCCTGGCCACGTTTCTGGCCCGTACGAGGGCCGGCCTCATCGTTCGGGCCGGCGTCGAGAACCGGGACATGGTCACCGCGCTCGGCATCGACGTACGAATCGCGTTCACCGGCATGTTCGCTCTCGGTGGTGCCGCGGCCGGGCTCGCCGGAGCCCTCGACGGTGTGTATCAAGGATCGGTGTCACCGGGCGACGGCACCTCGCTGCTGATCTTTGCGTTCGTCGTGGTGGTCTTGGGCCGGATGGGATCGATCGTCGGCACGGCAGTCGCCGCCGCCGTCGTCGGCCTGGTCCAGCAGTTCGCCAACTATGTGTCGGCGAATCTCGGCAGCCTGTCGGTCGTCATTCTGCTCGCGATCGTCCTGCTTGCTCGTCGGCGCAACCTCGTGGGGCGGCCGGCATGACATTCCTGCGCCGGGCCTGGTGGCTGCACGCACTTGTCGTGGCGGCGCTGCTCGCGGCCGTGCCTTACTCGACACTCACGCTACCCGGCGTGTTTGACGGGCCGTTCAACTCGCCCGGCGTCGATCAGCTGCTCGCCGTCTGCCTCGTCTTCGCCGGGCTGTCCATCAGCTACGACCTGATGTTCGGCTACACCGGCATCCTGTCCTTCGGCCACGGCATGTACGTAACGGTGGGCATGTATGCCACGACGATTCTGGTCAACCACGCCGGTTTCGGGCTGTGGACGTCGGCTGCGATCGGACTGGCCGGCGCCGTCATCGCGGCGGTCGCGCTCGGTGCGGTCGCGCTGCGCGTCTCGGGGATCGGGTTCGCGATGGTCACGCTCGCCTTCGGGCAAGCCGTGTCGATCCTCGTGCTGTCCGGATCGCCGCAGCTCACTGGCGGCGAACAGGGCCAGGCGTTGCGCGACGACGCCGTGCCGACCGCGCTGGCCGGGGTGCTGAACACGCCCCACCTGTACTGGATCGCGTTGGCATACCTCGGCGTCTGCGTTGCGGTCGTGTGGGGGATCTCGGCGTCGATGCCCGGCAAGGTGATGCGCGCGCTGCGCGATAACGAGCGCCGCGTCGAAGTGCTCGGACTCAACCCGTACCTGTTCAAGCTGTTGTCGTTCGCGATCGCAAGCGTGCTCGCCGCCGCCGGCGGCGTCGTCTATCTGTTGTTGCTCGGCGGCGCTACGCCGACGGTGTCGACGTCGGACTTCACCCTGGCGCTGCTGGTGATGGTGGTGCTCGGCGGATCCGGACGGCGATGGGGTGCGATCGTCGGCGGGGCGGTGTACGCCTATGCCAGCCAATCGCTGACCCGGCTGTCCGGTTCGTCGGGTGTCGCCGCGTTGCCGGGCGTGGTGCGTGGCCCGTTGGAGCAGCCGCTGTTTCTTTTGGGCCTGGCATTCGTCGTCATTGTCTTGTTCGTTCCGGGCGGCATCACCGGCCTACCGGCCCGGCTGCGCGCCGTCTCCGGAGCGCGTACGGCCGGAAAGGATGTATCGCCGGGCGACCTACGTTGATTCCGTTGGCGAACCCGGGCCGTTGGGTCAAGCGATGGTGCGGGCGATCCGCGGGTCATTGCCCGGCTAGCGATGGCCCGATCGCGTGCAACCGGAGAGCCAGTTGGATTTCCAACGCTCGCTCGGGCTTCTGCCAGTCCGCGCCGAGCAGTTGGGCGATGCGATCCAGACGTTGCGTGACCGTATTGACGTGCACGTGCAGCGCCTCGGCCGCGCGCGAAAGTCCGGTGCCGACGGTGAAATATGCCTGCATGGTCCCGACGAGTGCCGTCCCGCGCCGCGCGTCGTAGGCGAGGACAGGCCCGATCGTCCGCTCGATGAAACCGGTGACGTCCCGATCGTCGCCCAGCAGCAGGCCGATGAAGCCCATTTCGGTGGCGCTGGCACCGTCGCCGGTGCGGCCGAGCGCGATCAGCGCCGACGCGACCCGATCGGCGTCGCGGAACAGACCGGCGAACTCGGCCGGGTCGGTCGATGGACCGGCCGCGCCGGCCGTTGTGCCGGTGGGCCGGGTTCGCGCGAGGTCCCGTATCACGGCGCGCGATGCGTCGCCGGGATCGCTGCCGGGCAGCAGCAACGCGATCCGAGTCTGCCGGGCCGCCGCGAGGCCGCCTCGGCTCGACGCATAGGTGGACGCCCACGAGAACGTACGTTGGCGCAACGGATCGTCGTCGGCGGCCAGGACAACCAACACGTGCGGTCGATCCAGGTCGACGCCGAGGCGGACCGCGCGCGTCCGCAGCGCATCGGAATTGTGGTCGCGGTAGGTGAGCAGATCGTCGAGGAGGTCGCCACGCACGCGGCCTTCGGCTTCGGCCACGTTGCGAGCGAACAACTGCAGCAGGGCGGTCACGACGGCGGCGCGTTCGAGGATACGTTGGTCCGCGTCGACCAGGCTCACCTTGGGTCGCAAGGCAAGCGCACCGAGCACTTCGGTGCCGGCGAAGATCGGTGCCACCCAGACGCCGTCGCGCAGAACGCTTCGGCCCTCGTGGCGCGAGGCGGCGACCGCGTCGGCGATAAGTGACGGGTCGTGGGTGTCGGTGCCGTACAACGTGCGACCGCCGTCGTCGTACACGACCAGGGTGCCGCCGAAAAGTTCGGTCACCGCGGCAGCCACGTCCTCGAGGCCACCACCCCGCAGGACGATGGCGCTCATCCGGTCGTGGGCCGCGGCAGCGCGTTCCACCGACGCGCTGTGCGCGCGGATGACGGCATTGGCCGCCGACAACTCTTGCAACGCCGTGCGGGTCTCGTCGAGCAGGCGCGTGGTGTCGATGGCGACGGCGGCGTGCGCGGCCAGCGACACCAGCAGCGCCACTTCCTCACGCGCGAACGGCCGTTCCGTCCGGTTGGCGGCGTACAGGACGCCGATCACGCTGGAGCCCAGCCGCAGCGGCACGCCGAGGATCGCGATGAGCCCTTCCTCGCCGACGCCGGCGTCGATGCTGCCGGTGTGCTTGAAACGGCTGTCCTTCGGATAGTTCGCCGTGACGTACGGCCGCGCGGTCTGGCTCACCAGCCCGCCGAGCCCTTCGCCCATACCCAACCGGAGATTCTGGAATCGCGCCGATACCGAGCCGTCGGTGACGCGCATCGCGGTGTCGCCGCGTTCGTTGTCGGTCAACGTCATGTACGCGACGTCGGTGCCGAGCAACGTCCGGGCCCGCCGAACGATGGCGGTCAACACGGCATCCAGCTGGCGCAGCCCGGCCAGGTCGTTGGCCGTGTCGTAGAGCGCGGACAGCTCCTCCTCCCGGCGCCGGCGACGGCCGAGCAGGCTGCGCACGCGCAGGGCGACGAGCTTCGCCTCCTCAAGTTCGGCCACTTCGGCCGCGGGCAGGCCGGCGGTCCGGGCAGCGATCAGCGGCCCCTCGAATTCGACCGGCGCCGCCTCCCGCGCCAGCAGGTCAAGGAACTCGCGGGTCGCCGGCATGAGGGCAATTGTCAACTGGCCGTCCACCCGCCGTCGAGCCTCAGCGACGCACCGGTGATGAAGGCGGCGGCCGGCGAGCACAGATATGCGACGAGTTCCGCCACCTCGGCTGGTTCGATCAGGCGCTTGATCGCCGAGCGGACGAGCAGGATGCTCTCGAGCACATCGGCTTCGGCAATGCCGTGGGCGGCCGCCTGCGCCGCTATCTGATCTTCAACGAGCGGCGTGCGGACGTACCCGGGGCTCACGCAGTTGGCCGTGACACCATGGCCGGCGCCTTCCAGCGCGACGACCTTGGACAGACCCTCCAGGCCATGCTTGGCGGCGACATAGGCCGCTTTGAACGGTGAGGCGCGCAGACCGTGTACGGACGAGATGTTGACGACCCGTCCCCAGCCCTGGTCGTACATGGCCGGCAGCGCCCGCCGCACGATGCGAAACGGCGCCTCGACCATCACCCGCTGGATGTACGCGAATCGTTCGCCCGGGAATTCCGGGACTGGCGCGATGTGCTGGAGGCCGGCGCTGTTCACCACGATCGTCGCGCCGCCCAGGTCGATAGCATCGATCGCCTCGGTCGCGGCGAGATCCACCGCGAGTGCGTCACCGCCGATGTCGGCCGCGAGCTTCTCGACCGCGGCAGCGTTGAGGTCGACCGCCAATACGTGCGCACCGGCGGCGGCAAGGCGTACGGCGACGGCCCGACCGATTCCGCTGGCTGCCCCGGTCACGACGGCGGTACGGCCGTGCAGATCGAGGCGGACCACACGGTCGACGGGTTCGGCGATCGTCATGGGCCGAACTTACGGATCTGCCGACCGCCCGCCCATGGGTGGCGGACACACACTGTGTGCCGAATGCATGTGGGCCACAACGCGTCTTCGAGTGCTACCTGTTCGAAGGAGAGTCGTCCGACGTCGCGTCGTCCGCGAGTTCATCGGGGTTGATGCTCAGCGTCGCGAGGAGACTTGCGTTGTCGTTTACGTCGATGCGCGCCGGCAGCTGTCGATCAACCCACTCGGCGCGATCGTTGAGCCCCCGGAGCTTGAGCAGTTCGATGACCTTGGTCTTGTTGATCTCCATTGGGACCTGCCCTCTGTTCACTCGCCCGAATGATGGACCAGAGCCCGGGCCACTTCACCGACCGTACGCCACCGGCGGCGCCGTCGTTGCATCGGCGCGCGCGGATGGCATCGACGGGTTCCGATGATGAACGGCTCAGGCCCGCTGGTCGAGATTTTCACATTAGGGACATCTCGTCGCGTTTGAGGGTAACGTGAATGTGTTTCCGGATGTCGGATCCAGACTCGTCGCCGACACCTTCTCGATGTCGCAGCTGGATCTTGCATGGGTTTCCACACGGGATTCCGGCTGGTAATCCACACGGCATTCGACACGGGGGCACGCATCATGGCAGGTGGGGCAGCAGCGTCCGGTCCGGCCAAGATTCGTCTGCCCGGCCGGCCAGGCTTGACGATCGCCCGCGATGGCGTGCCGCTGTGTGCGGAGCCGGCGAGAGGTGTTGCCGTGCCTCCGGCGGTGACGCTCGCATTTGCTATCCGTGGGAACTTCCCGTGGCTGCGGGTGATCCGGCTACATCGTACTGGCGGGCGCGGTCCTCGCATCGCTGGTGACCCAGTGGAGGTCACCGGAGCATCGATGAACTCGGCACGCTCGGCCGCCTTGTAAGGCCACACGTGGGCGGTCGCTCACATGATTTGTTACGGCCGCCGCATCTACGACGGCCGCCGCGTCGATCGGCCAAACGGTCGAACGACGCGACGACGACAGATACGACAGGGAGGTGGTCGCGGTGGAGCCCACTGGTCGGGTCGTCGTCGGCGTCGGCCGATCCCTCGGCGCGTACCAAGCGCTGCGTTACGCCGTTGGCGAGGCACGTCGACGGGACGTCATTCTCGTGGCGGTGCGGACATTTCACTTAGCCAATGGCGAGGAGGGCCTCCTGAACGCCGCGCTTTTGACGAGCGCCGCCACCGAACAAGTTCGCTCGGCCTTTACCGAAGCAGTCGGCCAATTTCCGCCGGATGTCGAGATCGAAATTGTCGTGCTCGCGGGTCCGGCCGGCAGCGCGCTTGTGTCGGTGGCCGATCGCGAGTCCGATTTGTTGATCATTGGTGGTTGTGGCGCGCGCCGATGGGGCCGCCTGCGCACCGCGGCGACTGCGCGATTCTGTGCGCGACATTCGATCTGTCCCGTGGTGATCGTTCCTCCCACGGCGTTGGCGCGATCGGGTCAGGCCGATCGCCTCGCGCGGCATACTGCCCGCGACATCGAGGACTACCTCGAGCGCCAGCGGCGATGATCCCGACAATCGGCCCAGATGGTCGGTGCGGGGGTGGAAGGGCGGTTTACCACCAATGAGCAGAAACGTCTCCCGGATGCGGACTTCCGACCCTTCGCGCCCGGCACCGTGTTTCACTCGATTAGGGCGGCCCGTCTCGGCTTCGTCCATCACAGGATTCGAGCGGCCCGCGTAACGGCGAGCGTCGAATGACGCGCACCGCGTTGCGGTTTGGAGGAGTGGTCATGACGGCGGTAGCAGAACGCGTCGCCAAGAAAGCGTCGCGCGGCCGGGGTTCGACCGGTCGAGTGGCACGGCCTGATAGCACCGAGCATCTGAGCCGCGCGGAACGAGTGGCCCGCGGCAAGGCAGCGAGAGCATTGACGCCGCTCGAATCACACGCCGACTTCGGCTCGCGCCGGTCGCGGGATCCGATCGCGCTGCTGTTGGCGCAGGCGACGTCTCGGGTGCCCGAGCTGGTTCCGATCCGGCACGGCCGGATGGTGGTATCCCCATTCGCCTTTTACCGCGGCGCCGCATTGCCGATGACCGTCGATCTCGCCTACACGCCGGCATCGGGGTTGCGCGTGCAGTTGTGCGGCGACGCTCACCTGTCGAACTTCGGCGCGTTCGCCTCGCCGGCGCGACGCATGGTGTTCGATGTCAATGACTTCGACGAGACCCTCCCCGGTCCGTTTGAGTGGGATGTCAAACGTCTGGCCGCGAGTTTCTCGATCGCTGGGCGCGACAACGGCTTCCCGGCCAAGATGCGGCGCAAACTCGACGTCGCGGTTGGCGAGTCCTACCGCATGGCGATGCGAGGGTTCGCCGACCAGCCGTTGATGAATGTCTGGTATGCGCATCTCGACGTCGAGGACGCCATGCAGAACTTCAAATCCGACATCAAAGCCAAGCGGGTCAAAACCCTGGAGTCGATGCTGGCGAAGGCCCACACCCACGACAGCACTCAGGCGTTGGCCAAGCTCACGACCGTGGTGGATGGACAGCGGCGCATCGTGAGCGAGCCGCCGACGATCGTGCCCGTCGAAGAGGTCTTCAGCGACTTTGAGAGCACCGCCGTGTATGAACTCATCGGTACCGTCGTCGGTCAATACCGCCGCAGTCTGCAATCCGACCGGCGGCATCTGCTCGAGCAGTTCACGCTGAACCAGGTCGCCCGCAAGGTGGTCGGAGTCGGCAGCGTCGGCACCCGGGCGTGGATCGTGCTCATGGATGCCGGTGACGGCGACGAACCGCTGTTCCTACAGGCCAAAGAGGCGCAGCCGTCGGTGTTGGAGGACTTTTGCGGTCGGAGCGAGTACCGCAACGAGGGCGAGCGTGTCGTCGCGGGCCAGCGGCTCATGCAGGCGGCCAGCGACATCTTCCTCGGCTGGACCCACGTACGCGGACCCGATGGAGTCGAGCGCGACTATCTACGTCCGTCAGCTCCGCGACTGGAAGTTCTCGATGCCGATCGAATACCTGCGCCCGCAGGGCATGATGATCTACGCACAGGATGTGCGGCTGGACACTGGCGCGGGCGCATGCTCGCTCCGGCGATCGCGTTGCGCTCGCGGCCTACCTCGGCGGGTCCGACAAGTTCGATCAGGCGATCGCGGAGTTCGCGGAAACGTACGCCGACCAGAACGACCACGACTACGCCGACTTCCAACGCGCCGTCAAAGACGGCGTCGTCCAGGCGCTCGAGGGAATCTGACCGCACGCACGTAGACGCCGATCCGGTGGCCCGGTCTGGGCCACCGGATCGGCCGCATGCGGGCCTATGTGCGATTCCGGCCCAGGTCGCCGCAAATTTCGCCGGCGCGGTACGGAGGCATCGACCGTGCTAGGGCGTAGGGTGAGCATCGTCCGCCTGGCTCCCAGGGCGCCCATGTAAACCGCACCCCAACCGGCGCCACCCGGCACCCGTGGCCCAGCCATCGGCCGGACCGGATCCATCGCAGACAGCGAGTTCGCCTGCGACGGCCAATCGCCGCCTGCACAGAATGGACAACGGATCATGGCAAACAAGGACAGCCAGAAGGCCAACACGAAGAAGGTCGGCAAGACCCTCAAGGAAAAGCGGTCGGCCAAGCGGGCCAAAGCGGCAGATAAGACCGCGTCGCACATCCCGCCGACGAATCACTGATTTCCGCATCCGACCGCCGGCGCCACCGGCGGTTTCCGGCGTCCGCGTCTGAGCGTCGGCCTCGGTGGCCGACCGACCGCGTTTGCGTCGAGACCGCCCACTCGCGTCGCCGGCATCCCTGAACAGCGGCGATGCCCCTGCCAGCCGCGATGGATGGAGATCGAGGGCGCAAGGTCGGCCTGGAGTCCGGCGCCGGCATCACCGTAGGATTACCCGTCGTTCGGACACGGTCGATGGCGGCACCGCGGTCAACACTGCCGGCAACGGTCGGGCGCCGTCGCGCGCGGCGTGGTCCAAGCGTCCAGCGCCGGCGTTGTTGGCGTCTATTCTCGGTTGGTCGGCTGCCACGTCCGGCTGAAGGGGTCAGTGAGCATGCACCAAGCACAGCCGGAGTCGGTGGCGGTGATCGGCGGGGGCATCGTCGGTCTGGCGGTGGCCCGCGAGTTGTTGCATCGCAATGAAGGGCTCGCGGTGACGGTCTTCGAGAAGGAGGACCGGGTTGCCGCCCACCAGAGCGGCCACAATAGCGGCGTTGTGCACGCCGGGCTCTATTACCGACCGGGCAGTCTCAAGGCGGAGCTCTGCCGCCGGGGAGCGGGGATGCTGCGCGAGTTCTGCGCCGAGCATCAGATCAAGTACCGCGAGCTGGGCAAGCTCGTTGTGGCGAGTTCGGACGATGAGCTACCCGCCCTCGCCGAGATCGAACGCCGGTCGGCGGCCAACCTCGTGCCGGACGTGGCCCGGTTGGGGCCGGCGGAGATGGCCGACGTCGAACCGTACGTTCGCGGTGTTGCCGCGTTGTACTCGCCCCATACGGCGGCGGTCGACTACGTGGGCGTGTGCGCGGCATTGGTCCGTGACATCGAGAGTCGTGGCGGCACGGTGCTGACCGGAACGGAGGTAACCGGCGTCGTCGAATCGACCGACACGGTCGAGGTGCACACGGGACGTACGCGCCGGTCATTCGGCGCCGTGGTTGCCTGCGCCGGCCTGCACAGCGACCGGGTCGCGCGCATGGCTGGGCAGTCGGGCGATCTTCGGATCGTGCCGTTTCGCGGCGAGTATTACGCGTTGTCGCCGAAGGCGAGCGACCGGGTCCGCGGGATGATCTACCCGGTTCCGGACGCTCGCTATCCGTTCTTGGGGGTGCACCTGACCCGGGACGTCCACGACGGTGTGCACGTCGGGCCGAACGCGGTTCTGGCGTTGGCCTACGAGGGATATTTGCGGCGCACGATCCGTCCGGCCGATCTACGGCGAATCCTGACGTGGCCCGGCATGTGGCGGCTGGCGGCTCAACATTGGCGGGCCGGTCTGCTCGAGTTGGCGAGCTCGTTGTCGACCCGGCGCTACGCCACGTTGGTGCGCCGATACGTCCCGGCGATCGAGGTCGACGATTTGCAACCGGCGCCGGCCGGTGTCCGTGCGCAGGCGCTGACCCGCCGCGGTGACCTCGTCGATGACTTCGTCCTGCAGCGGTCGGGCCGCATCCTGTTGGTCCGCAACGCCCCGTCGCCGGCGGCTACGTCGTCGTTGGCGATCGCCGAACACATCGTCAAGGCCGGAGCCCTGTAGCGGCTACATTCGGTGATCTGCGCTGCCGCTCTCCGCGCTACCGAGGATCGGGGCGGTCCAGATTCCAATGCCGCGAGACCGAGGCGATCCATTCATCGTCGCGTGCGGGGAGGAGCGAGAAACGGGTGATGATCCGTTGACCGCCTTCGCCGTCGCTGTACAGCAGGTCGATGGTGCACGGTTTGCGCATGTTGATGACGCCGGCGGCCGTCTGGAAGGCAACGTCGGCCGGGTCGCGGTAGGTGCCCTGCCAGAAACCACTGTTGCCGGCCGGGATGTAGAGGTCCCGGGTCAGCCGCTGGAACTGCTCGGGATCGCGATGGCCGCTCGTGCCCGTCATCCGTTCCGGATGGAAATACCAGCCGTTGAGTACGGCCAGACCGGGTCCGACGTTGCGTAGGGAGATCGCCAGGTAGATCGCCGCGTGCGTGACCTCGGCGACCGCCATGCCGCCCGACACCCGGATCCAATGGTCGTCCTGGAAGCCGACCTTCTCCGGCGGATCCTGCATACGGGAGGGCAGCAGCAGTGGCCGCAGGGCATCTAGTAGCGATCGTTCGGCGAGCCGGGCCGAGCGGTTGGACGAGCGGACCGAAGCGAACGTGGCGATGGCGAGCACCAGCGTGCCGGCCGCCGTACCGACCTCGGCGATGGTTGCCCAGTCTGTCACCGAATCAGCTTGCCAGGCCGGCAAGCGGCGTGCCGGGGACTCCGTCAGGCTGGGCTCGCGATCGGTACCCAGACCCTCCAGCAGCGCCGGCCACCACGTCGACCAATCGTGGCCGCCACCGTAGATGCGCAGGTGGCTCGAAACGCCGGGAACCCGGCTCAACCGGCCGTGCAGCCGGGCGACCTCGGCCGGCATATCGTGCCGGGCGTCTCGGGGGTCCGGATACGTGTGTTCGCTGTCGCCAGCCCCGATGAAAACCTGCACGGGAAGCGCCGGATCGACGGCGTTGAGCAACGCATCGTAGGACAGCTCGCCGTAACGGGCGGCATCGAAGCGGCGCCGGCCACGGCCAAAAGCACCCGATGACCGGGCGTTCGACCCGCGCGGCGGCAAGGGTACGTAGACCGCCGGGCTGAGGGCGATCGCCGCACCGAACAACGGCTGGTGTGCCAGCGCCAACCGCAGCGCGCCGGCGCCGCCCATCGAGTAACCCGCGATGATGCGCGCACCCCGGTCCGGCACGGTCGGATACACGCGGTCGATATGCGCGGCGAGATCCGTGGTCAGTGCGGTCTCGACCGGATATCCGGGGTCGTCGGCGCCGGAGTACTGCGAGTCCACGTACCAACCGGCTCGGTCGGACCACGGCGCGTCGGGAGCGATCGCGAGCATCGGCGGGATCAGGCCGGCGCGGACGCTCTCGTCCAACCAGTCGAAGACCGGAAGCCACGAGATCATCTGTTCGCCGCGACCATGGAGCAGATACAGCGTGGGCAACGTGGGACCGCCGGTGGCCCGGCCGGGCGGCCAGTGGACCAGATAATCCAGCCGCTGTCCGAGCGCAGCCGAGTAGAGCGAGTCCCGGATCGTCGTATCGGGCTCGCCATCGGCGACAGCTTCGTTTCTAGTCGTTGACAAGACGGTTACGACGGTGCCACAGTGACCGGGCGCTTGCAATCGTTTCCAAGAACGTTTCCACATCCTGGGTACCCACTCTGGCAGGAGGTCGCTCGATGCCGAAGCGGTCGCGTCCGACGCTGAACGAAGTGGCCCTGGCCGCCGGCGTGTCGGTGGCCTCGGCATCGCGTGCGCTGTCCGGCGCATCGGCAAGCCCGGAGATGGTGGAACGAGTCCGGGCAGCGGCGGTGGCACTCGGCTACGTGGCCGATGCGATGGCCCGCTCGCTCAAGGTCCGGCGTACCGAACAACTCGCACTGGCCGTCGCGGACCTGGCCAACCCCGTGTACGTGACGATGATGCGAGCGATCGAGACCGTGGTCAGCGCGGCCGGGTATCGGCTGGTCGTCACGGCCACCGGCACGGACGCCGACAACGAGATCGCCACGATTCGCGGAATGAGCCGGGGTTACGCCGACGGCTTGATCATCAGTCCGTTGCGCATCACGCCGGCCGTCATCGACGAACTACTCTCCGCCAGCGTTCCGGTCGTCGTCATCGGTACGATTCCGCCGTCGGTGGCGCTGGACAACGTACGAGCGAATTCGATGCGCGGCATCCGACTCGCGCACGCGCATCTCCTCGCGGGCGGCCGCGCGTCGATCGCGTTCGTGAACGGACCGATCAACACCACGCCGGGTGACGCCCGACTGCGCGGCTTCCGGCGCGCGACCGAGGCCGCCCACGGCAAGGTCGACGAGCGCGCGATCGTCTCGGCCGACGACTTCACCGCCGACGCCGGCGAAAAGGCGACCCGTGCGCTGCTCGCTCGCTACACGCCCGACGCGCTGATCTGCGCGAACGATCTGCTGGCCATCGGTGCCATGCGCGCCCTCCGGCAGGAGGGAAAGTCGGTGCCGGTGGATGTCGCGGTCGTCGGTATGGACAACACCGAGCTCGCGGACCTTACGACGCCGACCCTGACCAGCGTGTGCCTCGGCTCGGCCGAGCGTGGCATGCAGGCGGCGACACTACTGCTCGATCGGATCAACGAGCCGGATCGCGCAACGAGCCGAGTCACCGTGCAGCCACGCCTGGTCGAGCGCGACTCCAGCGCAGCGTCGTCGGCAACTCGGGCAACCGTGCCGGCGCCGACTCGGGCAACCGGGCCGGCCGCTACTCGGGCGACCAAGGCGAGGGATCGACGATGACCGCCACCGTGAGCGACGCCCGCTCGACCCAACCGCACCAGGACGTACGGCGACGGCGATCGACGGCCCGGCGGTCACGCGACCAGCGCGACGCCTGGCTCCTCGTGTTGCCGGCCCTCGTTCCGGTGCTGGTGTTGAGCGTTTTCCCCTTGGTCCGCGGCATCTACCTCGGCTTCACCGACGCACGGGCCGGTTTGGGCATCACCACACACTTCACCGGATTCGCCAACTATCGCGAACTGTGGCACGACAGTCTGTTCCTCGACTCGTTCCGCATCGGCCTGATCTGGGCGGTGACGGTGACCGTCACCCAATTCGCCCTCGGCCTCGGGCTGGCGTTGCTGCTCAACGAAAATCTGCGCCTGCGATGGTTGGCACGCACGCTGGCGCTCGTCCCGTGGGCGATGCCGCCGGTGATCGTTGCGATCATGTGGCGCCTGCTGCTCAGCCCGACGGTCGGCCCGGTCAATCAGACGCTCAGGTCGACGCACCTCAGCGACACTGGGATCAACTGGCTCGGCGACTTCAACACGGCACTGCCGGCCGTCATCGTCATCGGCGTCTGGGTCGGCATGCCGCAGACCACGATCACGCTCCTCGCCGGGATGCAGAACATCGCCGGCGACCTGTACGAGGCGGCGTCCGTCGACGGCGCCGGGGCGTTCCGGCGGTTCTGGAACGTGACGCTGCCCCAGTTGCGCCCGGTGATCCTCGCCATCACGTCGCTCGACTTCATCTGGAACTTCAATTCCTTCGGGCTCGTGTACGTACTCACCGCGGGCGGCCCGGGCGGCAAGACGATGCTGCCGATGCTTTTCTCGTACAACGAGGCGTTCCGCTACGGCGAGTTCGGCTACGCCTCCGCGATGGGCAACGTGATGGTCGTTCTCGTCCTGCTGCTTCTCGGCTTCTACCTGCGCGCTCGGTTGCGGAGCGAGCCATGACCGCGGCGACCGGGCGACCGGTACGGATCCGGGCCGAGGCCCGCCGGAACGTACGCGACGCGCGACGGCTGCGCAGCCCGGGCGTCCGCGCCGGCCAGTACGTCGTGCTGGCGCTCTACCTGATCTTCCTCGCCTTCCCGCTCGTCTGGCTGCTGTCGGTTTCCTTCAAGGGGCCACAGGAGCTCGCGTCGATCGCGCCACGGTTGATTCCGCGCCACTGGGAGTGGCGCAACTACTCCGACGCGTTCTCGCAGCAGGGTCTGCTGCGGTCGGCACTCAACAGCACGATCGTTGCCGCCGGCTCGACGCTGCTCACCATCGTCGTCGCGACGCCGACCGCCTATGCGCTGGCTCGATTCCGTACCCGTCTGCGGGGTGCCGCGACGGCCTGGATCCTGGTGAGCCAGCTGTTTCCGGTCATCCTGATCGTGATCCCGTTGTTCATGATCCTGCGCGATCTGCACCTGCTGAATTCGCTCGGCGGCCTCGTGCTGGTGTACCTGGTCTGGACTCTGCCGTTCGCGCTGTGGATGCTTCGCGGCTACATCGCGGCCGTGCCACCGGATCTGGAGCAGGCGGCCGCGGTCGACGGCGCCGGGCGGCTGCGCATCCTCGTCAGCGTCGTGCTTCCGTTGCTGCGACCGGGTCTCGTGGCGACGGCGATGTTCGCGTTCATCTCGGCCTGGAACGAGTTCTTCTTCGCCCTGGTCTTGCTGCGGGGCGACCAGACGACGCTGCCGCTGAACCTCGCCCGTTTCGTCGGCTCGGAGGGGCAGGTCTCGCTCGGGCCGCTCGCCGCGGCATCCGTGCTCGCCACCCTGCCCAGCCTCGCCGTCTTTGCCTTCCTGCAACGCCGACTCGCGTCCGGACTGCTGAGCGGCGCGGTGAAGGGATAGTCCCCGCACTGTTTCGAATCAATCGATTTCCCCAGCGCTGTGCGCACAACCGTACCGACAGTTGCCGGTTTTCCGGCGGAAGAAGGAGCCCACCGTGAAGTGGAGAGGCACATTCGTTGCGGCAACCGCCGCAATCCTCGCCGCCGGAGCATTGGCGGCGTGCAGTTCCTCGGGCGGGACGAGCAGCAACAGTTCCGGCGGCAAGGTCACGCTGACCTTCCAGAGCCTGGCCTTCCAGAAGCCCACGATCGCCGCCGTGCAGAAGATCGTGACCGACTGGAACGCGGCCCACCCGAACATCCAAGTGAAACTCAACCAAGGTTCCTGGGACTCGGTCCACGATCAGCTGGTCACCCAGTTCCAGGGCGGCACCGCGCCGGACATCATCCACGACGAGGCCGCCGACATCAGTGGGTTCGCGCAACAGGGTTATCTCGCGGACATCTCGAAGTACCTGCCGGCCGACGTCAAGAGCTCGGTGCCGGACGGCGTGTGGAACACCGTGTCGCAGGGCGGCAAGATCTACGCCGTTCCGACGCTGCTGCAGTCGTACGTGGTGATGGCCAACACCGATCTGCTGACGAAGGACAACATCACCGTCCCGCAAGGATCGCTGTCCTGGGACCAGTTCCAGGCGATGGCCAAGCAGGCCACGACCGGCGGCGCGTACGGGTTGGGTTGGGGACTCAAGTCGCCGACGGCGACCGTGATGAGCCTGTCGTTGAACTTCGGTGGCAAGTTCTTCACCGGCACCGGGCAGGACGCCAAGGTCCAGGTGGGCGACGCGGAAAAGCAGGTGCCCGAGCGCATCCACGCGATGGCCTACGTCGACAAGTCGATCGACCCGGCGACGCTGACCCAGAGCGGCACCGACGTGTTGCCGTCGTTCTACGCCGGAAAGCTCGCGATGGTGGTCGAGGGCAACTACGCCGCGCAGCAGATCACCGAAGAGGCGCCCAAGACGTTCAACTGGACGGTTCTGCCGCCGCTCACCGGCAACTCGTCCGACCAGGCGGCCGACCCGCAGACGCTGTCGGTGTCGCAGTCCAGCAAGCACCAGAAGGAGGCGGCCGAGTTCCTGGCGTACTTCATGCAGGCCGATAACCTGGCCGCGGTCGGCCAGGGCGACTGGCTGATCCCGACGTCGAAGCAGGCGCGCGATGCCATCCAGCAGCAGACCGGTGGCAAGAGTGGCTGGACACAGACGCTGGCCGGCGCGGACGCGCAGGTTGCGGCGCCGTTCCAGTCGGCCGTGAACTACCCGCGGTGGAAGGATGAGATCGCCACGCCGGCCCTGCAGCAGTACCTGCAGAACAAGACCAGCATCGACGCGCTGGCCACGAAACTGCAGAGCGGGTGGGACAACGTCAACCGCTAGCGAGCGGTGACGGGTCACGAGTGACGAGACGAAGTGGAACTGCGGTGAGCCTTATCGAGGACAAGGCGGTCGGTGCGCTGGCCGGCTCGGCGGTCGGCGACGCGCTGGGCGGTGCGACCGAAGGATGGACGCCCGAACAGATCGCCGAGCGGTACGGCGGGCCGGTCACCGGCATCGTCCCGCCGTACTTCGCCGATTGGCGGGACGCGCGTCCGGTCGCCCCGTACCACAAGGGTGACGGGCACATCACCGACGACACGTTGATGACACATGCGTTGGTGGATGTCTACGCCAAGCGTCGTACGCATCTGGATGCCTACCTCGTGGCCGAGCACCTGGTGCCGTTGCTCATCAGCGAGAAGCGCTGGGTGCCCGAACTGGAGACATCGGCTCTGTTGCTGCAGCGCATCTTCCTGGCCGAGAAATGGCTCGTCGCTCGCTTGCACTACGGCCACGTCGACCCGCGTGAGGCCGGCGTGGGCAACATCGTCAACTGTGGCGCGGCGATGTATATGGTGCCGGTCGGGATCGCCAACGCCGGCGACCCGATCGGTGCCTACGCCGAAGCCATCGACATCGCCGGCGCCCATCAGTCGTCGTACGGGCGGGAGGCGGCCGGCGTCTTCGCGGCCGCCGTCGCCGCGGCAATGGCACCCGGTGCGACCCCGGCCGATGTGATGGCCGCGGCCGTCGGCGTGGCGCACGACGGCACCCGTGCGGCTCTGCTCGCCGTCGAGATGGCGGCGAACGGTACGGCCGGCGAAGCGGGGGCGAGACTCCGGGCGGCGATCGCACCGTTCGACACGGTCGGCCCGAACTACCGCGAGCCGAGCATGGACGCGCGCCGGCCGTCGCGTACGAAGTCCATCGAAGAACTTCCGGTGGCGCTCGGCTTTGTCCTCGCGTCCGGCGGCGACGTCCGAAGCGCCATCCTCGGCGGCGTCAACTACGGCCGGGACGCCGATTCGATCGCGGCGATGGCCGGCGCGATCACCGGCGCTCTCAACGGTGTCGCCGCCGTCCCGGCGCAGTGGCGGAGCGAGGTGGCCGCGGCGAGCCGCATCGACATCGAGCAGCCCGGCCGCGTGATGGCCGCAGTCCTGGCCGACCTGCACGCCGCGGACGAACAGCGTGCGGCGGCGGTCCGGGCCGCCCGGTCGGGACTGTTCGCCGGCACAGCTGAGCCGGCCGAGTCGACGACCGCGCCGGACCGGGTCGCAACGTGAGACTCACGTGGACCGATCCGGCCGACCTCTTGCCCCACGCGTTCGTACAGGCGGTCTCCGACGGCGTACCAGCCGACGACCTTGTCGCGCGATGGATCGCGGTCGGCGGCGACCCGCGGCCACCACGATCGGGCGCCGGGCCGATCGTCTCGGCCGACGTGAGCGATCTCGCCGGCGACCTGCTCGACGAAATCGACCGGCGCGGTGCCGGAGCCGAACAACAGGGATTGCCGGGCGTGCCAGCCGTGCCGCCGTTGCCGGGCCGGCCGTCCGACGACCGGGTTCGCGGAGCGTGGCTCGGTCGCGCGATCGGGTGTGTGTTGGGCAAACCCGTGGAGAAGATTCCGCGTGCCGGCATCCGAGCTATCGCCGAGGCCACCGGCAATTGGCCGATCACCGGCTATTTCACCGAGATCGGTCTACCGGCCGACGTCGCGCAGCGCTGGCCCTGGAATCGGCGTTCACGGCTGACCAGCCTGGTCGAGACACTCGACGGCATCCCTGAGGACGACGACCTCAATTTCACGATGCTCGCGCTGGCCATGGTCGAGCGGTACGGCGACAAGCTCGCCACCGCGGACGTGGCACAGGCCTGGCTGGACAACCTGCCGGCCGGGCGCGTCTTCACCGCCGAACGTGCCGTCTACCGCAACCTCCTCCTTGGGATCGAGCCCGAACGCGCCGCGTTCGTCCGCAACCCGTTCCGTGAGTGGATCGGCGCGCTCATCCGAGCCGACCTCTACGGTTGGGCACATCCGGGCGACCCGTCGGCCGCGGCCCGATTAGCCGACGCGGATGCGTCACTCAGCCATCGCGGCGACGGTGTGTACGGAGCGCGCTGGGTCGCCGGCATGGCGTCAGCGGCGATCGTCGCGGCCGACGCGTCGAGCGTGTTGGCGTCCGGACTCGCGGTCATACCACCCGAGTCGCGGCTGAGTGACGCGGTGCGCTTCGGAATGGCGCTCGCCGAACAAGGCGTGGGCAACGAGCGCGCGCTCGATGAATTGCACGCACGCTACGGACACCTGCATTGGGTGCATGTACTGAACAACGCGGCGCTCATCGCGTACGCACTCGCCGCCAGCGACGGTGACTTCGGGCCGGCCATCGCCCTCGCGGTGTCGGGCGGCTGGGACACCGACTCGGCCGGAGCGACCGTCGGCGCCATCTGTGGAGCGTTGTCCGGCGCCGCGAGTCTGCCCCCGTCGTGGACCGAACCATTGGGTGACCGGTTCCGGACCACGCTGCCCGGCTTCGATGGCATCACCGTGGGGGAGCTGACGGATCGGACCTGTGCGGTGGCATCGTGACGGCGACGCCGGTTGAGTCGACGAGCGCCGGCGGCGTCGTGGTGGTCGGCAGCGCCAACGCGGATCTCGTGCTGCGGCTCGCCGAACTGCCCCGCCCGGGGGAGACCTTGCTGGCCACCGACACGTCCCGGCTGCCGGGTGGAAAGGGCGCGAACCAGGCAGTGGCGGCCGCGCGAGCCGGCGCTTCGACGACGTTGATCGCGGGGATCGGCGGTGACGCCGACGGTCGATTGGTGCGCGACGCGCTCGTGGCCGCGGGCGTCGACGTGCGGTTGGTGCGTACGTCCTCGGAGCCAACGGGTCTGGCCGTGGTGATGCTCGACGACCGCGGGCAGAACAGCATCGTCGTCGCCCCGGGCGCGAACGCGACGATCGAACGGCTTCTGCCGGATGAAGGCGACGTGATACGGCAGTCGGCCGTACTCCTGTGTCAGCTCGAGGTGCCGCTTCCGGTGGTGATCGAAGCGGCGGGCGTCGCTCGCGCGGCCGGCCGTACGGTTGTTGTCAACGCCGCGCCATCCCGACCGCTTCCGGACGTTCTCATCGAGGCCGTCGACGTTCTCGTCGTGAACGAGCACGAGGCTCGCGAGGTCGCCGGCACCGCTGATCTGGACGGTGCCGTCGATGCGTTGCTCATGCGGGTTCCGACGGTCGTTGTCACCCTCGGCGCGGCCGGTGCCCGGGTTGCCGAACGGACCGGTCCCGGTCGACTCCTGCCGGCCCCGGCCGTTCGCGCGGTGGACACCACCGGCGCCGGCGACACGTTCTGCGGTGTCTTTGCGGCCGGTCTGGCCACCGGTACGTCGATGACGGCCGCCGCCGAGCGTGCGATCGCCGCCGCGTCGCTGAGTGTGCAACGGCTCGGCGCGATCCCGTCCATCCCTAGCGCCGACGAGATCGCGGCCGCAATGACCAAGGCTGGACCGACGTGATCGGTGCCGATGAGCCGGTGGCGGAACGGGATCTGCTCGTTCCCCGTCCGATCGACCTGCCGACGACCGTACCGCTGGATGACGGTGCGGACCTCGCGGCACTGGACGAGGCGAAGATATTCGCGGCACCGCGCGATCCAGGCGACCGCGAGCGTTGGCGCGATGTCCTGACGGCGTGGCGGGCCGATGCCCGGGTGCGGCTGGGCTACGACGGCCACGCGTACGACACCGGCCCGTCATGGGCGGCGCGGTGCTTCACGCCGTGCCTGGTGTGGCTATGGGACGAGCGGCTGTATGACCGGGTCCGGGGAGAGTTCACGGTCGACGCGTTCCTCGACCACGGCGCACGCGAATTCGGCGGCTTCGACGCCGTCGTGCTGTGGCACGCCTACCCGGTGATCGGCATCGACGAGCGAAACCAATGGGACTACTACCGGGACGTGTCCAACCTCGCCGAGGTCGTCGATCGCTTTCACCGTCGCGGCGTCGAGGTATTCGTGAACTACAACCCATGGGACGTCGGCACACGCCGAGCGCCCGCCGGCGATCCGGCGGAACTCGCGGCGCTCGTGTCGGACTACGGCTTCGACGGCGTCTTCCTCGACACCCTCAAGCATGGCGATCCCGAAATCATCGATGCTCTCGCGGCCACGACACGGCCGGTGGCTCTGGAAGGCGAGTCGCGGGTGCCATTGGCCGGCATTGGAGAGCACGCACTCTCGTGGGCGCAGTGGTTCGCCGACACCGAGGCGCCGGGAGTGCTGCGGGCGCATTGGTTCGAACGGCGCCACATGATGCATCACACCCGGCGGTGGAACCGCGACCACAGCGACGAGCTGCAATCGGCGTGGGTCAACGGTTGTGGCGTCCTCGTCTGGGACGACGTGTTCGGCGTCTGGGTCGGCTGGAACCTCCGGGACCGGGCAACGCTGCGGGCTATGCGACCCGTGCAGCGGGCGCTCGCCGACGTCCTACGGGACGGGACGTGGACTCCGCTGTGCGCGTTGCATCCGTCGACCGAGTCGCACCACGTCTACGCACATCGCTACGACCTTGACGGCACCGTGCTGTGGACGATCGTGAACCGGTCCGATGCGGACTACGTCGGGCCGTTGCTTGCGGGCGCCGAGCAACGGGAGTGTTTCGACGTCACCGGAGACTCGCTCGCCATCGGCGCCGACGGTGCTGTCCACGGCCGCGTACCGGCCCGGTCGATCACCGGCATCGTCGCGACGGCCAACGGTGCCCGGTTGCCGAACGGCGACTCCGTGGTCGCGGTGGCCCAACGTCTCGCCACCGCGGCGGCGGCGACCGGCGCACGCGATCGAGGCGCCGCGTCTCCGCTGGACGCTGCGTCTCCGTTGGACGCCGCGTTTCCGGCCCGGGCCAGCGTCGGCGTGACCGGCGACCCGTCGCGTCGGCATCGGGACGTCCCCGCCGACACGGTCGTGCTCCCGGCCGGGCGCCACTGGCTCCCGGTCCGGAGTCGGCGCCGCGAGACCGGTCAGGCCGACGAGGCGCCCTGGGTCGAGGCTTGGAAACCGCTGCCGCCGGATCTCCACGCAATTGTCGAGCGGACCGACTCGGTCGTCATCGGTCGTGTCGCCGTCGACCGGCTGGAGGTATCGGAGGCACAGTACGCGCGTTTCTGCGCCGAGACCGGTTATCGACCACGGGTGCCGGACCGGCACGTACCGTTCCTGGGCACGCGCGACGGATCGCCGGACGCCGCGGTGACGTACGTCGACCTGGACGATGCGCGGGCCTACGCGCGGTGGCGCGGTGCGCGGCTACCCACACCGGCGGAGTGGCAACTCGCACAGACCGTCGGCGCGGATCGACGGAAGCCACTCGTGTGGAACCTGACCGATTCCGAGCGCACCGACGGCATTACCCGCTACGTCCTACTCAAAGGCGGCAGTGACTACGCGGCCGCGGGCTCCTCCTGGTACGTCGACGGCGGTCCGCAGCCACCCGAGTGGGAACTCAAGTTCGTGCTGCCCGGTGGGGGAGTGCAGCGGTCGTCGCGCATCGGGTTCCGTTGCGCGTACGACCTGATCGATGAGGAAGGAATAACGACATGAGCGGGCCGCTCACCGGTGTGCAGGTCGTGGAGGCGGCGACCCTGTTCGCGGGTCCGCTCGCGGCGACGTACCTGGGCGACCTCGGTGCCGACGTCGTCAAGATCGAGCACCCGAGTCGCCCGGACGCGTCCCGCGGCCACGGCCCGAGTAAGAACGGCATCGGGCTCTGGTGGAAGACCATCGGCCGCAATAAGCGCGCGGTCACCCTGGACCTTTCATCACCGTTGGCGCGCGACGTCTTCCTCGACCTGATCGGGCGCGCCGACGTCCTGATCGAGAACTTCCGGCCGGGCACGCTCGAACGCTGGCAGCTCGATCCAGCGATGCTTCTGGGCCACAATCCGAGACTTGTGATCGCGCGCGTCACCGCGTTCGGCCAGTTCGGGCCGTACGCGAATCGTCCTGGGTTCGGCTCGCTGGCCGAGGCGATGAGTGGCTTCGCCGCGATCACCGGTGAACCGGACGGGCCGCCGACGCTGCCACCGTTTGGCCTGGCCGATGGCATCAGCGCCCTGGCCTGTGCGTTCGCGATCACGGCGGCGTTGCGTGAGCGGGACCGCAGCGGTCGCGGCCAGGTGATCGACCTGGCCATCATCGAACCTATCCTCGCCATGCTCGGCGGCCAGATCACCGCGTACGACCAACTCGGATACGTTCAACCCCGGCTCGGGAACCGTTCGGTCAACAACGCACCCCGCAACGTCTACCGCAGCCGCGACGGACAATGGCTCGCGGTGTCGTCGAGTTCGCAGAGCATTGCCGAGCGGCTCATCCGCCTCGTCGGGCGCCCGGACCTGGTCGACCAGCCGTGGTTTCGCACCGGGCAGGGTCGCGCCGAACATGCCGACGAGCTCGATGCCGCCGTCGCCGGCTGGATCGGCGAACGGAGCGCCGACGAGGTGGTCAAGCTCGTAGGCGAGGTGCAGGCGGCGGTCGCGCCGGTGTACGACATTCGAGGCGTGATGGGCGACCCGCAGTACGCGGCTCTCGAAACGATCGTTCAGGTGCCCGATGACGACCTCGGACCGCTCGCGATGCAGAACGTGTTCCCGCGCCTGTCCGGTACGCCGGGGGAGATCCGGTGGACCGGCCGAGCGCATGGTGCGGACACCGATGAGGTGCTGGGCGAGCTCGGATACGACGCGGATCAGGTGGCACGGCTGCGCGCGGCGGGTGTCGTATGAACCATCCACTGTCCTGGCTCTACGTGCCGGGCGACCGGCCCGAGCGCTTCGCGAAGGCGGCGGGCAGCGGCGCACACGTTGTCATCGTGGATCTCGAGGACGCGGTCGCGGCCGACCACAAGGATCGGGCTCGGCGCGAGGCACTGGCGTTCTTGATCGATGCGGCGCCCGCCAGTGTGGAGCTTCGGGTGAACCGTCCCGACACGCCGGCCGGCCGCGACGACCTCGCCGCCCTTACGGACGCGGCCGCGCTGCGCGCGATCCGGCTCCCCAAGATCACGTCGCCGTCCGACATCGCGTTGGCTGCCGACCTGCTGACGGCTCAAACGACGCCGTTGTGCTGCCTGATCGAATCGGCTCTCGGAGTCGAGAACGCGTTCGCCATCGCGTCGGCGCCGCGCGTGGCCGGCATCGCGCTGGGCGAGGCGGATCTCGCAAGCGACCTCGGGACCGCGGACCCCGCCGGCCTCACCTGGTCGCGGTCACGCGTGATCGTCGCCGCGCGAGCGGCCGGCCTCCCGGCGCCGGCCCAGTCGGTCTACCTCGACCTCGACGATCTCGACGGCCTGTTGCGGACGAGCCGGGCCGGTCGAGCGATGGGTTTCCGGGGACGCGCCGCCGTACATCCGCGACAGATCCCGGTCATCCACGAGGCGTACCGCCCGACAGAGCAGGAACTGACCGACGCCGTAGCGGTCCTGGACGCGCTCGCCCGGGCCCGAGATCGCGGTCTCGGCGTGGTCGCGCTGTCCAACGGTCATATGGTCGACGAGGCTTTGCGACGGCGAGCCGAGGACATCGTCGCCACGGTGGCAATCCTCGACGGTCGATAGGCGGCCAAAGGCTACAGACGCTGTTCGCGCTCGCACCACCAACTCGTACGGCCACCGACTTTGCCCCGAGCCATCGGTGCGCCGTCACGGGGACACAACGCGCCAGGCTTTCGGAACGGTACGAGTGTCAAGGCGTGCACTCCGCCGTGGCGGGTTGCGGTCGCCACGGCCTGTCGTGTCGCTCTCAGCAACCGATCTACGTCGGCCGGGGCCAGGTCGTTGACGCGCCGCGCGGGGTGGACGCGGGCGCGCCACAGGATCTCGTCGGCCAGCAGATTGCCGATACCGGCGATCGCCTGCTGATCGAGGAGGCGCGCCTTGACCGGAGCCGTGCCGCGTGCGAGCGCAGCGCGAAACTGTGCCGGCGTGATCGAGGCCGCATCGGGACCAAGGGTCTCGATCGGTGGCATCAGGCGTACGCGACCGAGCCGGCGTGGGTCGACCAGCATGAGCGTGCCGCCGTCGGCGAAGGTGACCGAGAACCGTGACCATCGGTAGTCGCCCGCCGCCCGACCGCGTTCCCAGTAGTCGCCGCCGTCGATCTCCGTACCGTCGGCGGCAGCCACTACGATCTTGCCGGACATCCCCAGGTGGATGCCCAGCGTCGGGCCGTCCGGGCCGGATCGGCCCGCGCCGGACGTGTCGCACCACATGGTCTTGCCTTGGCGGTATGCCGCGGTGAGCTGGCGTCCAACCAGCGCGTCACGTATCTCGCCGGGATGATGGGGTCGGCACACGTAGGTGTCGGAGTCGTCGACCGCGACGATGCGCCGTTGCAGACCGGCCCGTTCGATGACCGCCCGTGCCGACTCGACCTCGGGTAACTCAGGCACCGAGCGACCCGTGGCGCCCGCGCGACAAAAGTGTCATTCCAGCATCCTCTTCGCATCGTCGCGATCGCGGCGACACGTGGATCTGCGCCGGCCACAACGGACTGTATAACTGTGTTCCGGGCATTGCCCGCCGGACGCGTTCCCGCTTGACGCCGCACACAGCTACCAGCGGCGATTTGCAGGGCAGTAGGATCGGATCACAGCGGGAAATCCCGGCGCCCGGTCGATCGCGGTGGCGATATCGGCCGACCGCGACGGTCATAGGTCTGGTGGAGGTCCACGTCCATGGTTCATGTTCGGACCGGTCACGGCATCGGATGAAGTTACCTCCATTCGACTACCGAACTCCGAGATCCGTGCCGGAGACCGTTGAGCTGTTGGCCGAGCACGGCGACGACGCGAAGATCCTGGCCGGTGGCCAGAGCCTGTTGCCCATGCTCGCGTTGCGCCTGGCGCGACCGGCGGTGCTGATCGACATCAACCACGTCGCCGAGTTGGCTGGCATCAGCGTGAACGGCGGGTTGACGATCGGTGCGCTCACCCGCCATCGGGCGGTCGAGCGTTCGGATGCTGTCGCGGCGATTGCCCCGATGCTCGGTGCCGCCATGCGTTACGTCGGCCACGACGCCATCCGTACCCGCGGCACCTTGGGTGGCAGCGTGGCGCACGCGGACCCGGCGGCCGAAGCGCCCATGGTCATGCGTGTCCTCGGCGGTTCGATCGTGGCGACGAGCGTGCGCGGCCGCCGCATCATCGATGCCGACGCACTATTCCAAGGCTTTCTGACCACGAGCCTCGAGCCGGACGAGCTGCTCACCGAGATTCACGTGCCGGCGAGCGCCGATCGAAGCGGCTGGTCGGTCAACGAGTTCAGCCGCCGCAGCGGAGACTTTGCCCTGGTCGGCGCCGCGATCGTGCTGCGGCTCGACGACGCCGGCACGATCGCCGACGCGCGGATCGGATTGTCGGGCGTTGCCGGCGAACCGGTGCGCGCGACGCCCGCCGAGGCGGCGCTGGTGGAAGCCGCGCCGAGCGACGCGGCCTTCGCCGAGGCTGGCCGCGCCGCCGCCGACGCGGTCAACCCCACATCAGACCTGCACGGTACGGCGGCCTACCGCAAGCACCTCGTCGACGTGCTCGTGCGGCGCGGACTGCGGGAAGCGCTAGCCCGCGCGGAGGGAGATCGATGACAACGCAAGACGTGGCGATCCGGGTCAACGGTGTGCAGCGCCACGCCACGACCGAGACCCGACGCACATTGGTCGACTTCCTGCGGGACGAACTCGGGTTGACCGGCACGCACGTCGGTTGCGAACACGGCATGTGCGGCGCCTGCACCGTGTTGCTCGATGGCGAGCCGGTCCGGTCGTGTCTCATGCTGGCCGTCCAGGCGGCCGGCGCCAGCGTCGAGACGATCGACGGTCTGGGCACGCCGGAGGAGCTGTCACCACTGCAGCAATCCTTCCGCGATAGCCACGGATTCCAGTGCGGTTTCTGCACGCCCGGGTTCGTGATGACGACCCTTGCGCTGCTGCGCGAGAATCCGGATCCGACCGAGGACGAGATCCGGCACACGCTGTCCGGCAATATCTGCCGCTGCACCGGTTATCAGTCGATCGTCGACGGCGTGCAACGTGCCGCCCGAGCCGGTCTCGGTCCGAATGCCGAGGTCCTCCGATGACGGTGTCGGCGGCCGTCGGCAGCACCCGTACGGTTGGCAGCTCGACGCTTCGGGTGGAAGATCTCCGGATCCTCACCGGTCGCGGCCGGTACGTCGACGACGTCAAGCTGCCCGGCATGCTGCACGCCGCGTTCGTTCGCAGTCCGCTCCCGCACGCGCGCATCGTGAGCATCGACGTGTCGGCCGCCCGCGCGCTGGACGGTGTCGCGGCGGTCTACACCGGTGCGGACATCGCGGCCAACACGTCCGGGGTCGCGCCGCTCGTCGCGCCGGAGGGCCACAAGTTCGAACCGATCCTTGCCCTGGCGGTCGACAAGGCGCGGTTCGTCGGCGATCCGATCGCCATCGTCGTGGCCGACAGCCGGTACCTCGCCGAGGACGCCTGCGAACTGATCGACGTCGAGTATGAGCCGTTGGACGCGATCGCCACGTTCGAGCAGGCGTTGGATCCGTCCGGGCCGAAGATCTTCGAGTCGCTCGACAGCAACGTGCTGTTCGAGATGGACAGCAGCTACGGCGACGTCGACGCGGCGTTCGCACGCGCCGACGCCGTCGTACGGCAGACATTCGCCCAACATCGGGTGGCGCAGATGCCGATGGAGGGACGTGGCGGCGTCGCCGATTTCAGTCCGGAGACCGGCGACTTCGTCTACCACACCGGCACCCAGTCACCGCACACCGTAAAGGCCTATATCGCCGAGGCCCTCGGCATTCCGCTGCAGCAGACGCGCACCATCAACGGTGACATCGGTGGCGCGTTCGGCCTCAAGATTGCGTGCCACCGTGAGGACATCGCCGTGTGCGCCGCCGCCTACTGGCTCGGACGCCCGGTGAAATGGATCGAAGACCGCAACGAGCATCTGCAATCGTCCGGCCAGGCGCGCGAAGAGCGGATGGAGCTCGAGGCCGCCGTCACGAGCGACGGCACGATTCTCGCGATGCGCGGCGAACTCGTACTCGACCAGGGCGCTTATCCGGCCGTGCCGTTCGTCGGTGGCGGCATCGTCGGCATGGTCGCCGCGATGATGCCCGGACCGTACGCGTTGCAGGGCTTTGCCATGAAGTCGACGGTCGTGGCCAGCAACAAGTGCACGTACAGCGCCTATCGCGCCCCCTGGGCGATCGAGACCTGGGCGCGGGAACGCATGATCGATGTCGTCGCCCGGCGGCTGGGGTTGGATCCGGGCGACGTACGGCTCCGGAATTTCGCGCCGAACGACGGCAGCGCGTCGATGCTGAGCGGCCGCACATTGCTCGACAACTCCTGCGCTCAATCGCTGGAGCGCGCCCTCGAGTTGGCCGACTATCCACGGCTGCGCCGCGAACAGGCGGCCGCCCGCGAGGCGGGCCGGTGCGTCGGCATCGGCTTCGCGACGTTCCTGGAGGCCGCACCGGGTCCGGTCAACGGCGCCGGCGGGGACGAGCGCTCGGTGGCTCGGATCGAGCCGGACGGAACGCTGTCGATCTTCACGAGCCAAGCGCCGCACGGGCAGGGACACGAGACGACGCTCGCTCAGATCGCGTCGGACGAGATGGGGATCGCCCTCCGCGACGTGCACGTCTACCACGGCGATACCGCCGTCAGCCCGTACGCGATGTTCGGTACGGGTGGCAGCCGGGCCGCCACCATGGCCAGCGGATCGGTGCTGCACTCGACGCGGCAGGTCAAGGAGAAGGTCCTCGCGATCGCTGGAGAGATGCTGGAGGTCGGCCCGCAGGATCTCCGCATCGACGACGGTTACGTATATCCGGCCGGCGTGCCCTCGATCCGGGTCAGCCTGGCCGAGGTCGCGGACCGGGCGTACCGGTCGCCGGAGGACCTGCCGAGCGAGATCGAAACATCGCTCGAGGCCGAGGCGAGCTACGACGGAGGCATTGGAAGCTGGTCCGACGGCACCCACCTCTGCCACGTCGAGATCGACTTGGAGACCGGGCAGGTGCATTTCCTGCGCTATCTCGTCGTCGAGGACTGCGGTCGCATGATCAACCCGGCCATCGTCGAGGGACAGATCCGGGGCGGCGTTGCCCAGGGCATCGGCGAGGTCCTGTACGAATGGTCCGCGTACGACGAGGACGCTAACTACCTGGCCGGCACGTTCATGGACTACCTCCTGCCAACGGCGTCCGAAATACCCACGATCGAGATCGAACATCTGGCGAACGAGCCCAACGAGGAGGTCTTCTACCGCGGAGTGGGCGAAGGGGGACTTCTCATCGCTCCCGCCGCGATCACCAACGCGATCGAGGATGCGCTGTCACCGTTCGGCGCGACGGTAACCGACCAGTACCTTCCACCGGCCAAGATCCTCGAGCTGGCGAAGATCATCTCCTCGTGACCCGTCACGGGCGATGCCCCGATAGCTGACGGTCCTATCGCGAGTCGGCTCGCTTCGCCGACCACGTCGCCAAGTCGGATGATGTCACCCGAAATCGGTGCAAACTGGCCAGGCCTCGGGTAAAATGATCAACAACGGATCTCCCGGCCGGATCGTGGGACCGCGCAAGTCGGAGGGCGGGTGCGAGCCACATGAGCGAATATCTCGGTACCCAGGAAAGCGATCGCGTTCCATCAGGCGGCGGCGCCCAGACCATGGCCGACCGGACCTCACCGATGGAGGCCATCGCCCGCAAGAGCTGGATGTGGTCGATCGGGCTCGGCCTGGTGGCGATCGCGATCGGCGTGATCGTGATGGTCTGGCCGGACCGGACACTGCGCGTCGTCGGCATCCTGTTCGGTATTTATTTGCTGGTCAGCGGTTTCCTGGAGATCCTGCTGGCGTTCGCGCCGGAGCAACGGACCGGGATGCGAGTCCTCGCTGTCGTGGCCGGCGCCCTCTCGATCCTGGTCGGTCTGCTGTGCTTCCGTGGCGCCTTCGAGTCAACCCTGCTCCTCGCGCTGTGGATCGGGTTCGGTTGGCTCATCCGCGGCATCGTCCGAGCGGTCGCGGCGGCGTCGGCGCCGTATGAGCCGCATCGGGGCTGGCAGATCTTTGGCGGCGTCCTGCTCGCGGTCGCGGGAGTCGTGGTGATCGTGAATCCGGTCCCCTCGCTCCTGACGTTGGCGATCCTCGTCGGCATCTGGCTGGTTGTGCTGGGCGTCTGGCAGATCATCGAGGCATTCACCGTGCGTCGCGCGATCGGTCGGTCGGCCGCCTGACCGCCCCGTCCCACGAAACCGCCGGCACCCGACTAACCTCGCCCGGGTGACCGGGAGCAAGCTCATCGTTATTCGCGGCAACTCCGGATCTGGCAAGACATCGGTCGCGCGCGAGGTTCGGGCTCGGTACGGCCGCGGCTGTGCGTTGATCGAGCAGGACTACTTCCGGCGGATCGTTCTGCGAGAGCACGATTCTGCGGCGTCGAAGGGGATCGCACCGGACTTCATCGCGACCGCCGCGAAGTTCGCCCTGGATCGTGGCTACCACGTTGTATTGGAAGGCATCCTGTCGTCGGTGGGCTACGCGCCTATGCTCCATGACCTCGTTGCTACGCATGAGGGCGACAGTCATGTGTTCTATCTGGACGTGTCGTTCGACGAGACGGTACGGCGACACGCAACTCGGCCGCTCGCAAGCGAAGTCACGCCGGAGCAGATGCTCGGCTGGTATGAGTCGCACGACGTGCTGGGAATCCCGGGAGAGCACGTCATCGCCGAGTCATCGACGTTCGAGGAGACCGTTGCCCACGTTCTCCACATGTCGAGGCTGCCGGCGGCGACGACCTACTGTCCGGCGACCTGCCCACGGTGCCGCGCCGAGCGTCGCGAATCGGGCGTCGCCCACCGGCGCGTCACCCGGTGATCGTCGCGACACTTGCGAGCCCACAGCGCTGCAGGCTGGATCTGACGATCGGCGCGGTGACCGAGCAGCGCCGCTCCGCGCCGCACAATCCGGGCCGTACGTCTAAGTCGGCTGCGGTCTCAGGTGCGGTCTTCGGCGTCGGTGGGACTACCCGTGCGTCCGCGGTAGGTGCCGATGGCTTTGGCATCGGAGGCCGTCGGTGGGGTGGCGACCCGGTGCGCAAGGTCGCTGGTGAACTCCTTGAACGCGGACAACGCCGGCAGCGGGCTGGAGCCGTCGGCGGTGTCATGGTTGGACACGTGCACGAAGGACACACCATCGGCCAAGCACAGGACCTGGTAGTCGACGTTGCCGGGGCGTTCGGCGCGCAATTGCGCGAAGACACGTTCGATCAGGCGTACATGTTCGGTGTAGGCCTCGGGACGGACGGTGTAGGTCACGACGGTGTTGTTGTGCACGGGTATGTCCTCTCGGGTTCTGGTCGGCCGCAGGCGCGTCGCGGCTCGGAGCGCGCGCAGGGGTGCAACGGCCCGCGCTGTTGCACCCCCAGCGCCACCTATATCGCCGATCACCTACATCGGGATTACTTCGTACACCTCGACCGCGCCGCCGCCATCAAGCACCGGGCAGCCGGCCGTCTTCGCCGTCGCGTCGGAGAGCGAGTCGGCGTCGATGATCGAATATCCGGCTGCCTTTGACGCACCGCCATCGGAAACGCCGCCGCCGCTCACCGTCTTCGAGCTGCCGAACGGGTTGCCGATGTCGGAGACCGAGCCGCCGAGGGTGCCGAACCATGCGCCCCAGGCCTGCATCGCCTTCTCCTGAGCCTCGGGCGTGGCCGCCATCTGGCCACCGGTGTAGACGTAGACGAACTTTGCCATGACAACTCCTCTGATCCATCGGTCGGCCCGTGCCGCCGAATTTTGGTCGATCCACAAGTACGACGAACAAGTCCCAGCCAAATCGACAGGCCTTCCGTCCTGTCGCGGCCCAGCGGGTCGACGTGGGACGGCAGGAGTGTGTCAGGTTGCGGGAAAGCCCGCGGTGGAATCGCGAAATCCGATCCGAGCCGGCTCCGACCTACCGATGCGAAGCGTGCTCGACGGTCAGAGCGAGGATGGCTGCGTCGTCGTCAAGACCGTCTCCGAACGTGTCCAGGAGCCGTGACGTCGCGGCGACGACTTCGGACGCGCTGGCCGGCGCGAGGGTACGTGCGTGCTGTAGCAACGCCTCCGGCCCGTACCGGCCGCCGGTGCTGTCGACGCGGGCATCGGTGAGGCCATCCGTATACAGCAACAGAGTGTCTCCGGCGAGCGGCCTCGCGCCCGGGCTGCCGCGAGAGGCCCCCGACCCGATACCCAGGTCGGCTACTCGGCAAACGCACTGAATGGCGGACCCGATCCGGTCCACGCCCTGGATAGCATCGGCTACTACAGGTGCGGACGACACATGCGACATCGCGACGGGAGCCGAGTGGACGATCATTTCACCATCCGCGAGTCGCAACGCGATGGCGTCGCACAACTCCACCTCGGCGGTGAGCTCGATCTGACCGCAAAACCGGCGGTCAACGACATTGTGAGTCGCCGTCTGGCCGACGCCGCGATCACGAGGCTCGTCATCGACCTGGCCGGTGTCACGTTCATCGACTCCAGCGGCATCGGCACACTCATCGGATGCCGACACCTGGCCGACCGCATGGGCAAGTCGCTGCGGGCTATCGGCGCCCAAGGCCGCGTGGCGAGAGTGCTCGACCTCACCGGCGTGGGCGACCTGTTGCGGGGCGACGCCAGCACGCCGCCGGGCTAGAAACCGTCGGCGCAACGGCCGCATCGGCATGGCGCCCCGTCGCCAACCGCAGGTCGCGGGGCGAGCCCCCGCCCGTTCACACAAACGTGCGGTTGGCAACCGGTAGCCGACGTATGAACGATCACGCCGAATCTTCCTTGACGGCCGGCCGGTAAGCATTTTAGCGTTCGCACGTGGTCCCAAGATCGGAGGGCCGACGTGCCGATCACGCCATTGCTGGACCGTTCCTCTCAGGATGGATCCACCATCCGCAGCGCGCCACCGAGATTGCGGCCCCGGCCGGTCCGTGAGCTTGGCTTGGTCGCCGCGTTGTTCCTGGTGTACAAGGTTGGCCGGGCTGTTGCCGACGGACACGTTGCCCGGGCGTACACCGACGCGGTGCACGTGTGGCGCTGGGAGCGAGCGCTGCATCTGCCCGACGAAGGGCACGTACAACATGCCCTCATGGCGAGCCTGTCGTTGGTTCGCGCCGCGAACATCTACTACGCGTGGGCGCACTTCGCGGCGATGATTGTCTTTCTGCTCTGGGTCTACCTGTTCCGGCCGGCGCAGTATGTCCCGCTGCGGCGCCTAGTCGCCGCCGTCACGGGTGTCGCGCTCGTCGTGCACCTAACGTTTCCGCTCGCACCGCCGCGCCTCGTGCCTGGCCTGCACATGATCGACACGGCCACCGTCTTCGGCCCGTCCGTCTACGGGCCGCCGAGCGACGACACGCTGACCAACCAGTACGCGGCGATGCCATCGCTCCACGTCGGCTGGGCGCTGATCGTCGCGATCGGCCTCATACGCACGACTCGGAACCGCTGGCGCTGGTGCTGGCTGCTCTACCCGGTATGCACGTTCACCGTCGTTGTCGGCACCGCGAACCACTACTGGTTGGATGGTCTTGTCGGGGCCGCGATCGTCGGCATCGCCGTCCAGTTGCCGATGATCCGCGGTAGTCGGACGCCGACGGCGGCTAGAGCGCGTATCGCATGGCCGCGTCGCCGCCGGATGGAACCCGTGCCGTCGAACGTTCCCCGGCCACGCCGTCCGCTGGATGCGGGTGCGGGTGCGCCGGTCGAGCCGACCCGTCGAAACTGCCCGCACGCCGCGATCTTGCAGCGGCCTCGGGCCGCGGAGCGCGGGACGGCCGCGCCGGCAAGAGATCACGAGCGAGATGCGGTACGGGCGGACGGGCGAGCGCCCGCTATCCGCCCAACCTGTCGCACGGTTCGCGGGGCGACCGGGCTTCGTGATTTCCGACGGCAGGACCTTCGGCAGCAGCCGGCTCCCCATCCGTCCGATCGCCACAAAGCTGCTGATGACCGTACCGGCGGGTGATCTTCGCAGGCGGCACGGACCGCGACGGCCATCGCTGTGCGCGGGACTGCGGTGATCGGCTGATGCGATCATGGCAGACTGAGGCTGCCGACGTGCGGCCCCGGGGGGAAGGGTTCGGCCGATGGGATTGCAGCAGTATCTGCTTCAGGCCCGGCAGATGCAGGCTATGTCGTTTATGGTCCACATCCCGCTGGTCTGCTTCGGCATCGCCTTCCCGGCGCTGATCCTCTTCGTGGAGTGGCGCTACCTGCGCACCGGAGATGAGGTCTTCCGGATCCTCGCCCGGCGTTGGACGAAGGTGCTCGTCGCCCTGTTCGCGGCGGGCGTCGTGACCGGCACGATTCTGAGCTTCGAGATGGGTCTGCTCTGGCCCAATTTCACCGCCACGTTCGGCAGCGTGTTCGGGCTTGGATTCGCCATCGAGGGCTTCTCGTTCTTCCTCGAAGCGATCTTCATCGGCGTGTACGTCTACGGCTGGGACCGCATGTCGCCGCGCGCCCATTTCCTGTCCGGCATCCCGATCGCGGCCGCCGGCGTCATCGGATCGTTCATGGTCATTTCGGTCAACGGCTGGATGAACCATCCGCAGGGCTTCGCGTTGCGGAATGGTCGAGTCGTGGACGTGCATCCGTTCTACGCGCTGTTCGGCAACACGTACTTCTGGCATGAGTTCGTCCACATGTATCTGGCCGGGTTCATCGTGACGGGATTTGTCGTCGCCGGCGCGTACGCCATCGGCCGTCTACGCGGGCGGTGGGGGCGCTACGAACGTACGGCGCTGACCGTGCCGCTGGCCGCGGCCGTGGTCGCCTCGCCCCTGCAGGTTCTCGTCGGCGACTGGGCCGCGCGCACCGTCGCTACCACCCAGCCGGTCAAGCTGGCCGCCTTCGAGGGCTTGGGCGAGACCACGCGCGGCGCACCCGAACACGTGCTCGGTTGGTACACGAACGGGCAGGTGAAATACGGCATCAAGATCCCGGATCTGCTGTCCCTGCTGTCCTTCCACAACCCCAACGCGGTCGTCCGGGGCCTGGACACCGTTCCGATCGCCGACCAACCACCGGTGAACGTCGTCCGGTACTCGTTCCAGACCATGGTCGGCATCGGTACGTTGCTGGCGCTGTTCGCGCTCGTGTTCTTGTTCGTGTGCTGGCGCTACAAGCGACTGCCGATCACGAAGTGGTTCTATCGCGCCCTGGCCGTCGCCGGACCGCTGGCCTACGTCGCCCTGATCGCCGGATGGGTCACGACCGAGGTCGGGCGCCAACCATGGGTGGTCTATCGAGTGATGCGCACGTCGGACGCGGTCACCGGTGCGTCCGGGATCCCGATCGGCTACGGCGTCCTGGCCGCGGTGTTCGTGATCCTTATCGCGGGCGTCGCGTGGACGCTATGGCGACTGGCGAAGATACCGATGCCCGGGCCGGCGGCCGGCCGGGCCGAGGCACCCGTGGAAGATCCGGCCGTGCCATGATCCTGCAGACGCTGCCGATGGTGATCGTGCTCGTCGGTCTCATCCTCTACACGGTCCTGGCCGGAGCCGACTTCGGTGCCGGGTTCTGGCAGCTGATCGCCGGCGGCGGCGAACGTGGCCGGCAGATCCGCGACCTTGCCCACCACGCCAACGCGCCGGTGTGGGAAGCGAATCACGTCTGGCTGATCCTGGTCATCACCGTCCTGTGGACCGGTTACCCGACCGTTTTCGGCTCCGTGTTCTCCACGCTCGCGATCCCGATCTTCGTGGCCGCGATCGGGATCGTGTTCCGTGGACTGGCGTACACGCTGCAGAACGCCACCATGGAGCCACGACAGCGCCGGCTCATCGACATGACGTTCGCGGTGTCGTCCATCATCACCCCGTACATGCTCGGTACGGTCATCGGCGCGATCGCGTCCGGCCGCGTACCGGTCGGAAACGCCGCCGGTGACCTGGTCACCAGTTGGGTGAATCCAACGTCGATCCTGTCCGGATGTCTCGCCGTGGTCACCGGCGCGTTCCTGGCCGCCGTGTATCTCGCAGCCGACGCGCGCCGCCTGAACGAACCGCGTCTCGCCGACGCCTTTCGCGGCCGGGCGCTTATCGCCGGGGCCGCCGCGGGTGCACTGGCGATCGCCGGTCTGATCGTGGAGGACCATGACGCTCCCCGGATCTACAACGGTCTCACCACGGGCTGGGGACTGACCGCCGTCATCATCTCCGGGGTCGCGGGCATTACGTCGCTCGGGCTGACCTGGATCCGGCGCTACGGAACCGCGCGGGCCAGCGCGGCGGTGGCGGTCGCGGCAATCCTGTCCGGTTGGGCGGCGGCGCAACGCCCCTTCGTTCTTCCCGGGCTCACGCTGTCGGCCGCCGCGGCCGCCGACAGCACCATGATCGCCATCATCATTTCGATCGCGCTCGGTGCCGTCATCCTCTTTCCGAGCCTCGGCCTACTGTTCCGGCTCAGTCTCGCCGGTCGCTTCGATCCGGGGGCGCTCCGCGCGCAGGCACCCAAGGCCGGTCCCGACGCGCCGCGACCGGCGTGGTCCGCACGTGTGGCGATCGCCGGTCTGCTCATCGGCATCGTCCTGCTCACCATCGCCGACTCGGGAGTGGCCCACATCTTCGGAATCATCGCGTTCGTGGTGGCGGCGTTCGCCGGCTTCACCGCGATCGGCCCGGACGAACTGGCCCGAAACGACACGCCGATTAATGCGACGCCGTCGCGACATCGCTCGCACTGACGTCGTCATTCCTCCGGCGCATCCACCGGTGGCGGCTTCTCATCGTCGGACTCCATGACAAGGATCGCCCCGACGGGTGTGTCGGATTCCTTGGTGGTCAACGGGCTGTAGGTGACCCGTAGGACGATCGAGCGACCGCGCCGGTTGACGGCCGGCAGGGTGACCTCTTGGGCCTGACCGTCCGCCAGCACCTGGCGGAGCAGCGGCCGCAACCGGTCCACTGGCAGGCCGATGTCGAGGTTCAGCAGATGTTGGCCGACTGCCTCGCTCTGCCGTACACCCCAGAGGTTTTCGGCCGGTCCGTTCCAGACCGTCACCTGCAGGTCACGATTGACCACCGCTACGCCCGCCCGCAGGCTGGTGAGCACCGCCTCCAGGAAAATGTTGGCGTCGTCGAGTTGCTTCGTGCTGTCTTGCAGCCGATCGTTGATGTTCTGCAGCTCGTCGTTGGTCGACTGGAGTTCCTCATTCATGGTTTCGAGTTCTTCATTGGTCGACTGGAGCTCTTCATTCGTGGTCTCGAGTTCCTCGACGGTCGACTGAAGCTCCTCATTCGTCGTCTCCAACTCTTCGTTGGTCGACTGAAGCTCCTCGTACGCCGCTTCCAAGGCCTGATTGGCGATCTCCAGATCGTGCTGAAGCCGGCGACTGGTCGTCACGTCGTGAAAGCTCAACGCCACGCCGAGCAGGCTTCCGTCGGTGTGGACGAGCGGATTGATTTGGACGTTCAGAAATGTCTGCTCGCCGTTGACCTTGTGCGTCACATCCGGGAGCGTCGTGACTCGGCGCTCGAGCTGCGCCTGGTCGATGTGTTGACGGAGTTCGAGCGGACGGTAGGAGACGTCCAGATCGCGGAACGGGCGGCCGACGTCACGCGACGACACACCGAAAAGCAACTCGGCCTGACGATTCGCGAGCGCGACCAGGCCGTCGGACGTGACGACGATCTGCGCGACGGGACTCGCGACGAACGCCTCGTTGCGCAGATTGTCGATCGCCCGGGGTTCGCTCGCCGTCGGCGCCGTCGGTAGCTCGGACGGCGCCGCGCCGTCGCCGAGCACGGCACGGGGGAGCGTCCGGAAGACGCGTCGCTTCAGATCGGCCGGAGCGAACATGCCCGAATAACTGAGCAGCATTTCGGCCTTGCCGAGGAACAACACGCCACTGGGCGCCAGGGCAAAGTGGAACCGCGACAACATACGCGCCTGCGTCTCCGCATTGAAATACATCAGCGTGTTGCGGCAGGCCAGGATGTCGATGCGCGAAATCGGCGCGTCCTGCACGAGGTCGTTCCGGCCGAAGATGACCGACCGTCGTAGGTCGTTGCGGAACACGTAGGCTCCGCCGGCTTTCTCGAAATACCGTTCGACGATGTCGGCCGGCATGACCCGAACCGCCCGTTCGTCGTACGTCGCGTGCCGCGCCAGTGCCAACGCCTCGTCGTCGACGTCGGTGGCGTAGATCTTGACCCGCCGACGAAACTCATCGACGCCCAGCAACTCAGCCAGCACGATCGCCAACGAATAGGCCTCCTCGCCGGACGCGCAGCCGGCGCTCCACACCCGAAGGGGCCAGTCCGCCGCGCGCTCGGCGAGCATCGGCGCCACCACCTCGTCGCGCAGATAATCCCACGACTCGGGGTCACGGAAGAAGCCGGTCACGTTGATCAGGATGGTGTTGAACAGGTCGGTGAACTCACCCGGATGCACCTGCAGATGGTCCTGGTACTCGGCGTAGCCGTCGACGCCCAGCTGCGACATGCGCCGCCCGACGCGTCGCATGAGGCTCGAGCGCTTGTAGCCGGTGAAGTCGAACCCGCGAGATTCCTTGATGTGGCGGAGCAGAGTCTCGAAGTCATGGTCAGTCGGATTCATCGAAGACCTTTCACCGTACGAGGCGCACCGGACCGTACCGTACCGCTGGGCGAGCCGGCCGTTGCACGGGACTCGCGCTCGAAGCGGGGCGTGGCCACTCATAGCGCGGGCTAACCGCCGCTTGGCTCCGACCAGCCGGGATGTCGATTCGTCGGATGTCCGTCCTCGGCGATCCCGACGCCGGCGATCAGAGACCGGATAGTGGAGGCGGAGCCGCTCGCGTCGGAAGCGATCTTCCGATACCGGTCGACCTGATGGGGCAGATCGTCCGGCGCCCAGTTCCCGACGAGGCGCTGGCTCAACGCAGCGCGCTCCTCGACTACGCGCAGCGCCGTCCACAGAGCGCTCTCCAGTGCGGTCGCCTGCTCGTCGAGCAGGGTCTCCGGGGACCAAGCATGGCCGATCCGGCACCGATAGCGGGGCACATTCACCGACGGCAGTTCGAAGAGTGCGCCGCCGCAGGCGGGGCAGCCGTACCCGGCCGGAGCGTAGAAGAAGTCCTGCGTCGTCAACGGCGCCAGATCCGACATCGCGACCTCAGCCGCCAACGTGGGATCGGTGGCGCTGGATTCGTTGGCCTCGGACCGCACCATCTCCGCGATTCGGGCGCCGATTTTCACCGCCGGCAGTACATGTTCGGAATGAACCTGCTGCAACGCTGCGCGCGGCATCGATGCGTGCAGGGCGTCATCGGGATCCTGGACGACGGCGACGCCGCCACGCGCGACGATGGCCGCGAGTCCGGCCGCGCCGTCATCGCGGGTCCCGGACAAGACCACCCCGACGGTACGTGGACCGAACGTGTAAGCGGCCGACCGGAACAGCGGGTCGATGGCCGGGCGATGACCGTTCTCGCTCGCACCACGCGACAGCCGAACGCGATGGTCGAGCAGCAAGAGGTGACGATCGGCCGGGGCGACGTAGATCCGGCCGGGGCGGAGCGGTTCTCCGTCGACGGCGGCACGGACCGGAAGGTCCGTGGACCGGCCGAGGATGGCCGGCAGCGCACTCGGTGACGACCGGGGGATATGGAGCACGACCAGTACGGCCGCCGGAAGATCTTGCGGCAGACCCGCGACGACCGTCCGCAGCGCCTCGACACCGCCGGCCGAGGCCCCAATGACCACGATGTCGCGGTACATCATCGCTGTGCCTCCTCGACAATCGCCCTTGATCTCGGCGATGCCACGGTGAGATTTGTCGAGCCGGCCGACCGTAGCGTGGCCAACGCCGGTACCTCGACCGTACCCATCGGATGCGTGGATAGGCGTCATCAGGTGTCGAGATGACACACGATTGCTACGCTCGTGCCGCTTCCGGGCCGCGGCACGTTCGTTTCGTTGACGCCGGCACATCGATTGCGGTGTTTTCACCGCGATGTCGGTTCCGGCCGCCGGTCTGCGGACCCCGTTGAACCGGCATATGCGTTGAACAGTGCACCAGCGTGGGCGAAGTGACCGCTGGCCGCGTAGATTAATCCTTACGTGCTTCCCCACACACGGACGCGCGGAGCGATGATGGTGATTGCCCCAACCGCATCACCATCATCATCGACGACACCTGGTCGGGCATCCTCACGCCGACCGAGAGCGTGGGCGATCAATATGATCAATGAACCAGTTCCGGACCGCCTCACCGCCTCGATCGAACACGACTTTCACCTCGGCCTCGGCCACGTCATCCTGCACGGCGAGTTGGACTCAACGAGCGCGCCGACGGCCCGTTCGGCCATCTTGAAGTGCGCGGCCGAGCATCCTCAGGCCGTCATCGTCGACCTCGATCGTGTCAAGATGGTCGATCGGCGCTTCCTCCTGGTCCTCATCGCGGTCGCCCGGCGGCATCTCCGACGACCAGGTCGCGACGCTCCTCGTCGCCGACCCGACGACGCCTATCGGTCAAGCAGTTCGCCGGCAGTTTCCCGGCATGATTCCGGTGCACGCGAGTCGCGACGGCGCCGTCATGGCCACCGCCGATGCCGTGCCCTCACCGACTCGTATGCACTTACACCTGCCGCCGCTGACGACCTCGCCGGCGATCGCTCGCTCGCTGGTCGAATATGCGTGTCACGCGTGGCGCCTCGATGACCTGACGGATCGGGCTCGGCTCATCATGTCGGAGATCGTGAGCAATGCTGTTGTGCATGCTCGGACGGATCTCGACGTGACCGTCGTGCTTCGCCGTGACTATCTCATCCTTCAGGTGCGCGATCGCAGCCTCAACGAACCGCGCGCACCGGAGGTCGACCCCGACTCGCCGTACGCGGAACACGGCCGCGGCCTGCGGCTGGTCGACACGCTCGCGACCAGTTGGGGTAGCAGCCTGGGGGAGCACGGCAAGACCGTCTGGGTCAGTCTCCGGCATCGTCGGTTGACCCCACGCTGAGCGGCGTGGATCGGCTCGCTCCGATGTGGAAAGGTCAGCTGATCGCGGGGGATGGCGTTGCCGCTGACCGTAGCCGAACGGGTAGACCATGTCATCACGGTCGGCAGAGTCGCTCACAGGCGCGTAGATTCGGTGATACGCAGGCTGTCGGTCTGACGAAGTTCGAGATCTTCGCGGGGATTCGCCACCGCCGTGAGAGCGCAGCCACCGTAGGGGTGAGGCCGATGGGCGAACTCGAACGTACGGTGATTGCGCAGTGGGCTGCGCGAACCGCGCGCCTGTCCGACGCGCTCCGATGCGGTCATTTCGAGCGAGCGGACAGACTGCGGTCGATCGGCGTGATCGGCGAACCTGAGGCCGGGCGTCTCCATGCGGTGATCGAGCAGGACTTTGAGCTCGGCCTGGGTCATGTCAAATTGATCGGCGAGTTGGACGCCACGACTGCTCCAGCCGCCCGCTCCGGCATCCTTAAATGTGGCGCCGATCATCCACAGGCCGTGATCGTCGACATCGACCGCGTCACCGTCGACCAGCCCCGATTCTTGATTGTCCTGGCCGCAGCGGCCCGAGGTCTGTCCGACGACCACATCGCCACGTTTGTCGTCGCTCATCCGGCCACTGACGTCGGTCGATCGGCGCGCCGAGAACTGCGTGACGCGCTGCCGATCTATGACAATCGCGCGGCGGCCCGCAGGGCGACGATCGATGTGGTGCCGTCGCCGACCCGGATGCACCTGCATCTGCCGCCGCTAGCGACATCGCCCGCCGTCGCCCGGTCGCTTGTCCAGTACGCGTGCGGGTCGTGGCGCCTCGACCAGTTGGCGGACAGAGCGCGGCTCATCATTTCGGAACTCGTGACCAACGCCGTCGTGCACGCCCGCACCGAGCTCGACGTCACTGTCGTGCTCCGTCGCGACTTCCTTTTTCTCCAAGTGCGTGACCGGAGTGTCGACCTGCCGCGCACGCCCGGTCCCGGACGCGGTTTCGCCGCGTGCCGAACACGGCCGCGGATTGCGGCTGATCGAATCACTGGCGACCAGTTGGGGGAGCAGCGCCGCACCGCACGGTAAGACCGTCTGGGCCACGGTGCGCCTAAACCCACTCGCCTAGCCGCATCGCGTGAACCCGTCGGGCAAACCCGTCGGGCAACGGATCGTCGGAAAAGTCAGTCGGCGACTAAGCCACCGTCACGCGCGGCGCCTGCGGTCACACCAACGTGAGCCACGATTGCGCCGGCGAGGTCGTCGGCGGCGAGCACCCGGCTCACGAATCGGGTAGCGACGGCCGCGGCCGGCATCGCGCCGAATTTGGAACTGGTCTCGTCCTGGGCCAGGATCGTGCCGCCGCAATGTGCGATCGCGCGGACGCCGGCTTGGGCGTCGTGGCCCATGCCGGTGAGCACGACAGCCAGCGCGCGGGAACCACATGTGACGGCCAACGTCGCGAGCAGGAGGTCGGCGGACGGTCGCGAGGGCGGCGGCTCGCCTGACTCGATCAGACCGACCCGCGCGGTCGACGTCACGAGCATGTGTCGACCCGGCGGTGCCACCAGCGCGCATCCGGGACGCATGACGTCACCATCGGCCGCCGTCGCAATCGGCAGTCCGATCGCGCGCTGGAGGATGGCGACGAGATGGCTGGCGCGCGCCGGATCCTGATGCAGTGCGACGAGGACCGCGGCCGGCAGGTCGACGGGGAGCGGCGCCAGGACGCGGATCAGAGCTTCGATGCCGCCGGCCGACGCGACGAGGGCGACCACCGGGAACCGCACCGGGAACGGATCGGCGTTCTCGACGCGGTCGGCGGGAGTGCGGGAGTCGGTCATGTGCCCGGCGTCGCCGAACGAACGGCCGACGCCGATCGTCCTGCGCCCTGCGAACCCCTCATCACGTCAGCGTAGCCCGGTCGGATCGGTCGCGGTCGGTCGATCATGCCACGCGGAATCACGTCCCCGGTTGGTGTCTGTCGCCGCGCGATTGGCGGTTGGTGTCTGTCGCCGCGCGATTGGCGGTTGGTGTCTGTCGCCGCGCGATCGCCAGGGGTACGGTGTTGCGGACAGCGCCCGGATGGGCCTCGCCACCTCGATCCGCCGGAGCGCACTGATGGCCGCTGCAGCACTCGCCGCACCACCATTGACGGTGTTGCTGGTGGAGGACGATGCCGCCGACGCCGTACTGGTCGAGGAGTTCTTCGACAGCCATTCGTACCCGGCGGACCTGCGCCGGGTGGCCGACGGCGTCGAGGCACTTTGCTATCTGACCGGCCAGGACGAGTACGCGGGTGAGCCGACGCCGGACCTGATCCTGCTCGACCTGAACATGCCGCGCATGGGCGGTCGTGAACTCCTCCGGACGTTGAAGGCGCCAGAGTCTCCGTGGCTGACGATCCCGGTGATCGTGCTGACGACGTCGTCGGCCGAGGATGACGTCCTGGGTAGCTATCAGGATCACGCCAACGCGTACGTGACGAAGGCGCTGAACTACGACGCGTTCCAGGCCTCCATGGCCGAACTCCATACGTTCTTCGCCCGGGTGGCGACGCTCTACCGTCGCGACGAGCACGCCTGAGACACCGAACGTCCGGCGCTCGGCCTCGCTTGGGCAGTTGCGAGGGCGAGACTGCCAACCGCCGCGGCGCGCGATCGTGTTTCTCCGACGCGTTGTAGGGGAACTGGAAAGCATGTCAACAACTGCCACGGTCCGTGGCGGTGCTCGCCGCACCGCGCACAGCGGAGCGCTCGAAGCGCTGACCCGGATCGGATTCCTTGGGTACGGTCTGCTCCACCTCGCCATCGCGTGGCTCGCTCTGCAGGTCGCGGTGCACCGCGCCGGAACGAAGGCGGACCAGGTCGGCGCGTTTCAGTTGCTCGATAAGCAACCGGCCGGCCGCGCACTCCTGATCGTCATCGCCGTCGGTCTCGGTGCCATGGCGCTCTGGCAACTCCTTGTCGCCGCCGTCGGCCATACGAATTACCAAGGGCGGCGGCGTACGTTCGAACGGATTGCGTCCTTGGCCCGCGTCGTTGTCTACGCGTTTCTGTTGTGGACGGACATCCGAGTTCTGCAGGGCACAGCGACGTCCGGTTCGTCGTCGCAGGAGCATGCCACCGCCGGCGTGTTGGCCCATCCGGCCGGCCAATGGCTGGTCGCATTGGCCGGCGTCATCGTGTTCGCGATCGGTGTCGGCATGCTGATCTATGGTGCGAAGCGGTCCTTCGAGTCGAAGCTGAACTTGGCCTCGGCACGGCGACCGGTGCGGCAAACGGTCGTCCGGCTCGGCCAGGTCGGTTACATCGCCAAGGGTGTGGCGTTTGCGATCGTCGGCGCGCTGCTGTTCAACGCCGCGATCTCCGATCAGGCCGCCCGCTCCCGCGGCCTCGACGGTGCATTGCGGACGTTGGCCGGTCAGCCGTTCGGCACCGCGCTGTTGGTGATCGTCGCGCTCGGATTTGTCGCCTTCGGCATCTACTGCTTCGCGCAGTCCCGCTATCGCAAAATCTGATCTCGCAGGTCCGGGCTAGTACATCGATCCCGCGTTCACGTGCGCTTCTCAGCCGGCTAGCCCGGACCCTGGCCGCCCCGATGTGCCGCCACATCTGCGATCCGGATGGCCCCACCAGCCGCGATGGCCGGAGCATAGGTTCTGGGTGCCACCCGGGCGGCGGATGTACGCATTGACCTGGCAGTAAACGCTCATGTGGTCTCATCTACTACACAGCACGTCGTAGTAGCGTCCGGGCCGTGGCTTTTGGGACAGCATGTCCGTACTGCGGCGCCGCATCGCCGGCGATGTCAGCGACTGCTGGGTCGGCTGGGTTGGCGCGTCACGGATGGCCACACGGGCGATTCCGTGCGGGGCGTGAGCCGGGCGCCGGGGCCGTCCCGGGGCCTGGTCGCTTGCGCCGGTCGCGGCTTGCGTCCCGCTCGGCGGTGGCCTGGCGGTCGAGATGAGCCGAGAGCCCCGGTCGGCGACTCCGGAGTTGGCCGCCGTCGCCGACGTGACCGTGATCGTCCCCGTCTATAACGCGATGCCGTATTTGACGCGGTGTTTGATGTCGTTGGTGCGGCAGAGTATTGGTCGGTCGCGGTTGGAGGTCATCGCGGTTGATGACGGGTCGACCGATGGTAGTGGTGTGGTGTTGGACCGGTTCGTGCGCCGGTTCCCGGATCTGTTCACGGTGATTCATCAGCCGAATTCGGGTGGGCCGGCCGGGCCGTCGAATCGGGGGTTGCGGTTGGCGACCGGCCGGTACGTGTTTTTCCTGGGCGCCGATGACTATCTGGGCCGCTCGGCGTTGGCGCGGCTGGTCGCCGCCGGCGACGGGTGGGGCGCCGATGTGGTGGCCGGTCGGATGGTCGGCTGTAACGGCCGGTTCGTGCCGCAGGCGATCTTCGCCCGGACCGACCCGGATGTGGATCTATACACCTCGGCGTTGCCGTTTGCGATGTCGAACACGAAACTGTTCCGCCGTAGCCTGCTCACCGAGCACGGCATCCGCTTCCCCGAATCGTTACCGTTCGGCTCCGACCAGCCCTTCACCGTCGCCGCGTGTGTCCACGCCCGCAAAATCAGTGTGCTGGCCGACTACGACTACTACTACGCCGTCCGCCGCCACGACGCCGCCAACATCACCTACCAGTCCAGCCACCGGCAGCGGCTAGCCTGCACCGCCCAGATCATGGCCGCCACCGCCGCCCTACTGCCGGCCGGAGCCCACCGCGACGCCATCCTGCACCGCAGCTTCGCCTCCGAACTCTCCAAACTCACCCGAGCCGACTTCCTCACCCTGGACCCGGCCACCCAAACCGACATCGCCGCCGGCATCGCCACCCTCGCCGACCAATACCTCACCGAACCCATCGCCACCCGCCTCGACGTCAACCGCCGCCTACGACTACGCCTAGCCCAACACCACCACCTCAACCACCTACGCACCCTCATCGCCCACAACACCACCCACCAACCCCCACCCCTGACCCTCGACCACCACCCCCACGGCGACCGCCTCTACGCCACCTACCCCGGCTTCCGCCAATCACCCGACTTCCCCGACCCCTGGTACCTCGTCACCGACTCACCCACCCACACCATCGCCCACCACTTGCTACACACCACCCTGACGTGGACCCGATACCGTCACCGGCGGGCGGTGCTCACCCTCGCCGCCTATAGCCCGAACCCGCGCGCGGCCGTCGCGATCGCCGACCTACGCCTGACCGTTGGTACGGCGGAAGCGACGATCACCGCACGCCCGAACGGAGCCGGCGGCACATTCGTGCGCGCCGAAATACCGCTTCACGCGCTGCTCGCCAGCCGACCGCGCTCGGCCCACACCCACGACATGGTCATCCACACCGCCGATTGCACATCCATCAGAACGTCCATACCGCTACGAATCGCCCCCAGTGCTACCGGCCATCAGCGGCTCATGTTTGCCGGCCCGCGGCCGTACGTCATCCGACCGACCCACCGGGCCGACGGCGAAATGGCGATCGACATCATCCCCGTCACGCCGGGTCGAATCGCCCGTCGACTACGCGCGATCCTGCTCAGGCCTCAGCAACGCGCTATCTCAACAACCTCGCGCGTCCAGCATGGGCAACTCGTCACACACGATCTTGTTGGGCACAATGAGAAAGCTCTGCCGACCGTGCGAGGACCATCCGCTTAGACTCTCAAGCGGATGGTCGACCTGGTCCGGCACGGTAGGAGGGCGGATGGCGGATACTCGACGCCCTTTCGGTGGCCTGGAAGCCGAGGTCATCGAGACGCTGATGGCCTCGGCGGAGCCGATGACAGCCGCCGAGGTGCGGTCCGCGCTGGACGACCGGCTCGCGTACACGACGGTGATGACCGTCCTCGCACGCATCGCCGACAAAGGACTCGCGATCAAGCAGCGTCGCGGTCGAGCCGACATCTATTCGCCGGTACGTGACCCCGCGGAAATCACCGCCATCCGGATGCGTCGCCTCCTGGAATCCGATGACGATCGTGCTGGCGTACTGACCCGATTCGTCAGTGCGCTGTCCGGCGACGACGAGCGGCTGGTGCTCGACCTGCTGGCGACCCCGGAGCCTGACCTGGAGACGTGATCGGACGCCCGATCTCGGCCAGCGAACTTTTCTCATCTACTACACAGCTTGTCGTAGTACGGTCGGCCTGCCGGGGTCCGCACATGCGCGCCGCCTCCCGGCGCGATCCTGCGCGTACGAGACCGGGAGCACGAGATGAACGGCTGATTGATCAATCCGCCCGCACGATCCCGTGTTCAGCGGTCCCGATCCGCGCCTGTGCTCGCGCATCGACAGCGCCAATGAGCGGCGGTCCGACGGCGAAACGACGAACGGTGCCCCGGGCCTGATCACCGGATGACCGCCGCCACGTTGCTGGATGGCGTTGCCAGGCCGTCGCGCGGTCCACGGCCGACCGCTGGAGAAAGGTGCGCGCCCATGGGGCATCCGTGGCTGATCGTGGTGCTCAGCCTCGGCGCGGCATTCGTCTTCGCCATGTCCAGCACGCTCAAACATGTCAGCGCGGGCCACGTCCCCGACGCTCAGACCCTCCGTCCCGGGCTGGTCGGCACGTTCATCCGGGCCACGTTGACGCACCGGCTGTGGCTGGGCGGGATCGGCTGCGACATCGTCGGACTCACACTGCAGGTCATCGCGCTGCACTTGGGTGAGTTGGCCGTCGTACAACCGTTGCTGATCTCCGGACTGCTGTTCACGCTGATTCTGCGCCAGCGCTACGAACACCATCACATCACTGCGCGCGAATTCGCCTGGGGCGTCATCGTGACCGCGGCACTGGCCGGCTTCCTGGCGCTCGCGGCGACCGGTCGGTCGGCGGTTCGTCACGAGTCGGTGGATCGACTGCCGGCCATCATTGCGGGTCTCGTCGGCGTTGCGTTGACCGCGGCGTGCATCGAACTCGGCCGGCGCCAACGGGCGCGGGGGCGCTCGGCGGCGCTGCTCGGCATCGCGGTCGGCGTCGTATATGCCGGTTCCGCCGCCATGCTGAAGGCGGTCACGGATATCGCCGTACGGTCCCCGGTTGCGCTCGTCACCAGCTGGCAGCTGTATGCGTTTGTTGTCCTGGGTGCCGCCGGGCTGCTGCTGAGCCAGCTCGCGTTTCAGGCGGGACCCATCACCGCGAGCATGCCCGCTACCGCGGCGATCGATCCGCTGCTGAGCATCGTGGTCGGCGTCAGTGTCTACGACGAGCACATCCGCCGCGGTCCGGGCGGCGGTGCCGCGCTCGTCGCGCTCGTCATCCTGCTCGGCGTGGCCGTCGTGCAACTGGCGCGGTCACCACAGCGCGGTGCGAAGCGCCGAGCTCCGCAAGCGCCGCAGCCGGTGCGGCTGGTCGATGCCGCCGGTCACGTGCCGGGACCGCGCGGACTTGCCAGTCGCGTCGTTCCGGTCGATGATCCGGTAGTCGTCGTCGACGTACCACCGGCGGGTCTCATCCGATGAGAATCGCCCACGTCAGTGACTGCTACCTTCCCCGAGTCGGCGGTATCGAACGGCAGATCCATGACCTCGCCGTCCGACAGCAGCAGCACGGGCACGATGTGCAGATCGTCACGAGCGTCGCCGGGGTGTCGTCATCGGGAGCCGATGCGATCGCCGTCCACCGCCCACGGCCGCGGCCCGGCGACGATCCGGCGACCATTCGGTACCTCTGGTCGCCACGAGGCCGACGGCACGTTCTCGACAGCGGCGCCGACGTCGTGCACGTACACGCGTCGACGTTTTCGCCGTTGGCATTCACGACGGCGGCGGCCACTGCCCGCTTGGGCATTCCGACCGTCGTCACCGTCCACTCGTTGTGGGCGTACGCGTCACCGGTGTTCCGCTGGGCCGACCTGGCGGTGCGTTGGCGGGACTGGCCGGTGACGTGGTCGGCCGTAAGCTCCGTCGCCGCCGCACCGCTTCGGCGCGTTCTCGGGCCGGACGTGCCGGTTGCAGTCCTGCCCAACGGTGTTGACGCCGAGGCTTGGCGGACACCGCCAACCGCACACGACGCGAAGCACGTCGTCATCGCGAGCGTCGGGCGTCTGGCACCGCGGAAGCGGCCGCGGCAGCTGCTGCGGATCCTTCGGCGCGCACGTGCCGCGATCCCCGCCGACATCCAGATCGAAGCCGTTCTCGCCGGCGACGGCCCGTTGGCTCCGTCGCTGCGCCGGTATCTCGCGCGCCACGACATGACGGCATGGGTACGTCTCGTCGGGGCGGCGAGTCCCGAGGAGATCCGGCGGATCCATGCGTACGCCGACTTCTATGTCGCCCCGGCAATCCTGGAATCGTTCGGCATCGCGGCTCTCGAGGCACGGTGCGCGGGGTTGCCGGTGGTGGCCCATCGCGGCACGGGCATCGCCGACTTCGTTGCCGACGGAGTGGAGGGTCTGCTCGCCGCCGACGACGACGACATGGTGGGGCACATCGTGGCCTTGGCGACATCGCCCGAGACACTGGGTCGCATGCGGCTACACAATGCCACGACCGACCCGCCCGTGTGTTGGGACGACACGATGCGACTCACCGACTCGCTGTACGAGCAAGCGATCGGCCCGACCGCGAGCACCATACCGACAGCGGTCGACCGGGCGGCGCTGACATGAACCGTACCGTCGTCTTCTTCCACGCCCATCCGGACGACGAAGCGCTGCTGACCGGCGGCACCATGGCGCGGCTGGCCGCCGAGGGCCATCGCGTCGTACTCGTGACGGCGACCGCCGGCGAGGCGGGCCTGGCATCGGCCGATCTCAGCGCGGGCAACCGTCTCGGGAGCCTTCGGCAGCGCGAGTTGTCGACGTCGGCCGAGATTCTTGGGTGCGAGCGCGTCGTCGTTCTCGGCTACGCGGACTCGGGCATGGCCGGTCGACCGTCGGACGCCACGGACGCGTTCGCCCGGACCGACCCCGAGGTTGCGGCCCGTCGGCTCGCCGCCGTACTGGACGAGGAGGGCGCCGCTGCCCTGACGATCTACGATGCGGCCGGGGGCTACGGGCATCCGGACCACGTTCAGGTTCACCGCGTGGGTCGGCGTGCTGCGGCGCTAGCGCAAACGCCGCTGCTCCTCAACGCGACCGTGGACCGTCGAGCGTTGCAGCGAGCTGTCCGGATCATGGGCTGGGCGAAACCCCGCTCGACGGATCTGCGCGCGTCGCGCTTCGCGCACCTTTACACCGATCCCGACGACATCACCCACTGCGTCGACGTGAGTGCGTTCCTGGCGCAGAAGCGAGAAGCGATGCGTGCGCACGTGAGCCAGACGACGGCGGATGGAGTCGAGCGAAACCTGGCCTGGTTCCTCCGGCTGCCGGCACCGTTGTTCCGGCTCGCGTTCGGCCGGGAATGGTTCGTCGAGCATGGTCGGCCAGTGGCCAAGCCACCGTCCGGCGACATTCTCGCCGGCCTGGCCGAGGAATGACCAGTCAGCGCAGGATTCCGGTGTGGCCGAGGGAATACCGACCGGGCTGGGGCCAGACGCACAGGCCATGCGGTTGGCCGCCGACCGGGATCGTACGGACGAGTTTGCCGGTCGTGGTGTCGATGGCGTACACGACGTTGTTGTAACGACCGCTCAGCCACAGAGTGCGGCCATCCGCCGAGACGCCGCCCATGTCGGGTGTCGCATGGCCGGGGATCCTCCACTTCGCGATGAGCTTGTTGGTGGCGAAGTTGAGGACGGAGATCGTGCCCTCGCCGCGGTTCGTGATGAAGAGACGTTTGGAGTCGCGGCTGACGTACAGGCCGTGGGCGCCTTCTCCGGTCGGCAGAAATGTCGGCGCGGCGAACCGATCGTCGTGCAGTATCCACAGCCCGGAGCTCTGCATGTCCGCGATGAACCACGTCTTGCCGTCAGGCGACACCTTGACGTCCTGCGGCATCGACATCCGCTTCGGCAGATGCAGTTGAGCGACGACCCGTTGCTGCTCGGTGTCGACCTTCAAAAGGTCGCCGGAGAATTCGCAGCTGACAATGAAATAGCGGCCGTTGGCCGAGAAGTCGGCATGGTTCACGCCGCCGCACCGCACCGGGACAACCTTGCGGACCGCCATCGTGTGCGGATCGCGGAAGACGATCTGATGTGCGGCCTCCGACATCACCACCGCGAACCGGCCGTCCGGGGTGAAGTAGAGGTTGTACGGATCGTTCACGGCGATCGGCCGTCCGAATCGCCCCGTCTTCGCGTTGATCGGCGTGAGCGCGTTGCCGGTGTCGCTGTTGACCCACAACGTTTTCAGGTCGTACGACGGCACGACGTGCTCCGGACCGGCCGGCACGTGCACCGTACGCACCACGGTGAATGTCGCCGGGTTGATGACCGAGACCGTGTTGCTGGCATGGTTCGGTACGTAGATGCGGGGGATGTCACCGGCGACGGCGCGGGACAACGCATTGGGCCGGTCGGCGGCGTAGAGATCGTCGGATGACAGCGGGGGCGGCATCCCGGGCAACGGCGCGAGACGATCGGGCGCACCCGCCCCGGATTCGGTCGGCGGCGTCGTCGTGCCGGGGTCTGAACTCATGCCGGGCATGCTGGACATGCCTGGCATGCTGGACATGCCGGGCATGCCGGCCATGGGATCGGCGCCCGGAGGAGGCGACGTCGACGGCGACGTGCACCCGGCCACGCTGATCGCGAGGAGCGTCAGTAGTACGGCCATCCGCACCCGACGCCGCCGCGTCATCCGGCCACCAGTTGGCTCACAGTTGCGGTGTGCAGCCCGCGCCTGTGCAGGCCGTCGAGGATCGGGCCGAGCGCGGCGATGGTGACGGCGTGGCCGCAGTGCATGCTGACGATCGACCCGTTGCGGACCGCGCCGAGTGTGGCATCGACGACTGTCGCGGTCGGCGGATCGGTGTAGTCCAACGAATCGACGTCGTAGGACAAACAGGTTCGGTAGCCGGCCCGGGTGGCTTGCGCGCGGATGGTGGCCGTAGCGTGTTGGGTCTGTGACGGGCGGAACCAGGTTCCGATCGACCCGGTCAGCGCTTCGAGGGTCTGCGCGCATTCGTCGATTTCCGCGAAGGCCTGTGCGCGGTTCATGCGCACGATGTCGAGGTGGTGCTGCGTATGGTTGCCCAACTCGTGCCCGCCGTCGAGAATGCGGCGGGCCATCGCAGGCTCGCCGGCAAGCCAGCTGCCGACGGCGAGCACCGTGACGCGGACGTCATGCGCTTCGAGTTTTGACAGCAGTTGCGTGACGAGCGTCGGGCGGCCCTGGCCGTGGAAGGTGAGGGCGACCGCCGGTCGGTCACGCGGTCCGTTGGTCACCTCCGGCGGCAGGGTCGCCCCCGGGGTCTCGGCCGAATCCGTCGTCGCACGCGAGGTCGGTGCCGCGGGAGTCGGCGTCGAGGTCGCACCGTGTTGGCCCACGGTCGGGCGGCGCGTTCCACAGGCGGCGGCGCTCAGACTCGCTCCCACCGCGGCCGCGGCGCGAAGTGCCTGCCTACGATTCATCGCCGTCGGCCCGGTCGGCTTCGGGGGCCGCTAGTCGAGACGACCAACTCGCGGACGAGCTTGGTGGGAGCGCCGGCGGGATGCCCATTTCGCCAGGCTACGTCCCATTTCTGGGAGAGATCTCACGTTTGCCCATAGCCGCTCGACGACCTTGTGACGCGGGTCGTCGGCCCGGCCCGGTCGACGCCGTCAGGGGTTGTCGACGTCGTCAGGGTTTGATACCGGCGCCGTCGGCGACGAATGGGTCGGATGCCGCGATCGGACCCGCTTCGGCGGCGTCCAGCGCGGGCTGGATATCGCGCCGCGCGACGGCCACGTAGCCGACGAGGATGGCGATGGCAGCCAGTGCGATGAGCGTGACCGTGCCGTCGCCGTAACCCAGGCCGCCGGCGATGCGGTGTGGCTTGCCGAACCAGTCGGCGAACGATGCGCCGAGTGGACGGGTCAGCACGTACGCGATCCAGAAGGCGGCAACCTCGCCCAGCCGGAAGCGCCACCACGCGACCGCCGGCACCACGATGGCGATCGCGAAGATGACCCCGGACGTGAAGTAACCGAGGTGCATCGCGGCAGCGGTCAGGTCGCCGGCCGCCGTACCCAGGGCGAAGGTGATGAACACCGTGACCCAGTAGTACGTTTCCCGGCGGCGGGTATAGATGCTGTGGATCGACAGCGTTCCCTCGCTGCGGCGCCAGAGATAGAACACGGCCGCGAGCAGGATGGCGTAGAAGACCGTGGATGCCGCGTACGGCACGCCCAAAGCCACGTGCAGACCGTCGGCGGCCATGGTTCCGAAAACCGCGACCATGGCGACGGCCGACCAGTACACGACGGCCACGTAACGCCTGGTGCGAAACTGCAGCCACAGCGCGGCCGCAAAGCCGAGTGCGCCGACCGCTCCGGCCAGGACCAGGCTGACCTCGCCGAGGTAGTCCGATGCCGCTTCGCCCATCCCAGTGGTCAGCACCTTGATGACCCAGAACAGGACGGTAATCTCCGGCACCTTCGCCGCCAACGGCTCGAGCGACCACGCACGATGGCCTGTCACTCCGCCGTTGGCGGTCCGATCATCACGAGCGGGGCTGCTGTTCCGACGAGGCATAGGCCGCATTAAAACTGATCTCCGTTACAAATCGCCGTGCCGCTCAGGTGATCCTCAGCGGCCAAGCCATGCGCGGAGGTCCGGCGCAGACCTCCGCGCCAATGCGGACCTCGTGTACGACGCGGCTCAGCGGGCCGCTGCGACCTATCGCTGACGAAACGGAGATTTGCTCGGACGACGGACGCCGGCACCGCGGCTGGCCGAGGCGGTCAGATCAGCCGACGTACCATCTCCAGGAGCTCTCCGGTCGCGTTGACGTCGGCGGCCAGAATGCACACGCTGGCGACCAGCGCGAGCACCGTTGCCGCGCGCAGCGCCGATGCTGGCGGCCGGTGCAGAGCGGCGACGCGATCGACGGTGCCGTAGTGGTTGAAACCGAGTGCCACCTGATGACTGGCCGCCGTGGCCCGAGCGTCGGCCGCCTGGGCCAGCGCGGCCGTGGCGATGGCATTGGCGACGAGCCGGCGACTGCCGACATCGGCCACCGCACGCTCATCGGCCCAGCGCTCGCACAAGAACCCCACGGTATTGCGAGCCGGAATCAGGAGCGGGTTGGCCGCCGCCGCGAGATCCGCCGCCGCACGAAGACGATGGTGCCCGGCGCCGAGATGCGCGCGCTCGTGGGCGAGCAGGGCCGACCTCTGGCGATTGTCGAGCGCGGCCAGCATGCCTTCGGTCAGTACGATCCGCGGCTCTTGGCGCCGCCGCCGCGCCGATCCACGGCCCGGCACCGCGAACGCGTCCGGCCGATCATCGGCGATCACGATGACGTCGGAGTCGACGGGTTCGAGATCGGCGATCACGTCATGGATGCGTGCGTAGAGCCGGCGCCGCCGACGGAGGACGCCAACCAGCCGTACCGATGCGACGCCGAGCGCCATGAGCGCGACCAGGGCGACGCCGTCCGGCACCGGTATCGCGGCAACCGATCGAGCCAGGAACGGTACGTCGTCAACCAATGTGGCCGCGAGCAGGGCCGTAGCCCACAGCGTGCCGATGGCGCCGATGGCGACGATCGCGGTGAGGGCCGTCGCGCCCACGGCCGGGCGGGCTCGTCGGGCGACGACCGGGCCGGCGAGGCCGATGAGGATGCTGGCCACGAACGGCAGATAGACCGTGATGTTCATGATCGCCAATCACCGTCCAGAGCGGCGCGAAGTGCGTCTTCTTCGTCCGGAGAGAGCGCGGTGATGAAGCGTTGGAGGATCTCGTCGTGTTCATCGCTGGACTGGAGCGCGTCACGCATCCGCTCGGCGGCGACCTGCGCGGCGCTCTTCACCGGCGCGTAGCCGATCCGGCCGGCGTACGGCAGCCGAGCGACGTCGCCCTTCTGCTGAAGCCTCGTCAAGATCGTGTGTACGGTGTTGTACGCCAGATCGCGGCCGACGGCGGACTGGATCTCCGACGGTTTCATCGGATGGTCGACCGAACGAAGCACCGCGAGCACCTCCGATTCGAGGGCCCCGGCCGCACGCCGTTCGTGACGTGGTGCGTCCATAGCGTGAGCCTCCTTACCTGCGACGGCGAGTCACCGCGGCGGTGGCTTGCGTTCGGCTCGCGCGGCGCGGGCGATCGAGCCGAGCAGGAGCAGCAGCGCCGCGATCGGCAACAACCACCACGCGGTGGTGTGATGGTGAGCCAGCAACGCCGTGAGCGCGAGCGCGATGACGACACCGATCGCGATGGTGGCGTCGTCGCCCACGATGAAGTCGTACCAGAATGCGAAGAATCCGCGAAGAGCGCGCATCAGCTCACCTTCATTGCGGCGGGGGAGTCGGTCGACTCCGTGCGGGGTGCGCTGAGGCGCAGCGCGCCTACCGTCGCCAGCGATACGACGAGCGTGGTCGCGATGAGGGCGAGGATGGCGGCGTCGGAGCCGGGCCAGTGCGCGCCGGCGCCCTCGGCGCCCCAGAACACGCCGAAGCTGGTCAACATGACCCCGACGGCGAATTTGAGCGTGTTTTCCGGCACTCGTGCGAGCGGCCCGCGGACCGCGACACCGGCGGCGACGACGACCACGATCGCGGCCACCGCTCCGACGACGGCCCAGCCGATGCCGTGCTGGTTGGCGCCGAAGGTGATCACGATGAAGACGACCTCCAGGCCTTCGAGGACGACGCCTTTGAACGAGAGGGTGAAGGCGTACCAGTCCGGGATCGAGTACCGACCGCCGGTCGCGACCTCGCGGGCGGCGGCCACCTGGCGGGCGTAGATGGCCTCCTCGTCATGCAGCGCCTTCAGGCCGGACGCGCGGAGAATCGCTTTGCGCAACCACTGCAGGCCGAAGATCAACAGAAGTCCGCCGACGACCAGTCGTAGTCCGCCGAGCGGTATCGCGGTGATCGCCGGGCCGAGAATGGCGACTATCACGGCCAGTACGGCGATGCCGGCGCCGACGCCGGTCAGGGCCGAGCGCCAGTCACGTGTCGTTCCCGCTGCCAGCACGATCGTGGTCGCCTCGACGCCCTCGACCGCGCAGGCCAGGAACACCGACAGGACGAGCAACCAGGTACTCACATCCACCTCCGGCCGCCATTGTCCGCGATGCTTCCGGGCGCCGCGACGCCCGGGTGGATCCGACGGATCCACCAGCGAAAACACCCTTTTACCTGCATAAACCTGAGAAGCTCTGGAGAGCACCCTACAGGGTGTAGGAAAACTCGGCTACCGTCAGCTCATCGGCGGACCGACACCCACGGAAGGAGCGCTGGTGGCGAGGCACGTGCGGACGTGGATGCGCGCCGTCATCGCGGTCGTGGCCGGAGGCATGGTCGCGGCCTGTGGCAGCGTCGCGCCCACCGCCTCCCAGCCGACGCCGGCGACGCCGCCACCCATTGCCGCCGCACAGCCCACTCCGTCCTCGAGTGCGACCGGCAAGCCGGCCGTTCCGCGGCCGGACCACCTGGTCGTCGTGATCTTCGAAAACAAGGACGTCGCGTCGCAGACAGCGACCACCGCTCCGTTCCTGTCCTCGGTCGCGGCCCGGGGCGCGAAGTTCACGAATTCACGCGCCATCACCCACCCGAGCCAACCGAACTATCTAGCGCTGTTCTCGGGCTCGACGCAGGGCGTCGCCACCGATCGTTGCCTGACCCCGTTCCATGACCGCCCTAACCTCGGAGCGCAGCTATTGGACGCCGGACGATCGTTCACGGGCTACTCCGAGGATCTGCCCTCGGTCGGTTTCCAGGGCTGCTCGCACGCGGGGTACGCCGCCAAACACAACCCCTGGGCCCACTTCGACAATGTGCCGGCCACCGCCAACCAGCCGTATTCGGCGTTTCCGCGACAGTTCAGCGATCTGCCGTCGGTGGCGTTCGTGATTCCCAACCTGTGCCACGACATGCACGACTGCCCCACGACCGTCGGCGACCGATGGGCACGGACGAATCTCGGACCGTATCTGGACTGGGCGACCACGCACCACAGCCTGCTGCTGATCACGTACGACGAAAACGACGGACGATCCGGCAACAAGATCCTCACGACGGTCGCTGGCGCTGGTGTGCGCCCGGGCACGTACCCCGAGGCCGTCGACCACTACCGAATCCTGCGCACGATCGAGGCGATGTTCGGGCTGCCGCCGATCGGCGCGGCCGCTGGCACATCGCCTATCACCGATATCTGGCAATGACGGCATCGACTATCTGCAAATGAAGGCATCGACCGGCCACACGCCGCGTCGGCCGGAAGGGAGCGACCGTGTCCGATGGACAAATCGTCGCGTTCGGACTCACAAAGGTGTTCGGTCAGATAACCGCCGTCGATCACCTGTCGTTCGCCGTGCGACCGGGCCGGGTGACCGCGATTCTCGGCCCGCAGCGATCGGGCAAGACCACGATCCTGCGGCTCCTGCTCAACCTCGAGCAGCCGACGGCCGGGTGCATCATGATCGACGGCTTTGGGTACGCCGACCTGCCCGACCCGGCGGCGACCATCGGCGCCGTCCTGGGGCCAACGGTTGATCCGCCCGACGAGTTGGTGAACACCGAGTCGATCGGCGCATATCTGCGACGGCTCTGCCGGCGGCGGCGCGTGCCGGGCTCGCGGGCATCCGAACTGTTGGAGCTGGTGGAGCTCAACGCGGCCGAACGGCAGACCGGGGCTGGCCTGTCGGTCGAGGAGTGGCGCCGGCTGACGATCGCCGCCGCGTTGGTGCCCGATCCGCGGTTCCTCGTGCTCGACGAACCCCACCGCGGTTTGAACGCGGTCGGCCTGCGGTGGATGCAGGCGTTGTTCGGTCACCTCACCGCGGCCGGCCATACGGTCGTGTTCGTCTCGCGTACGCCGTCGCATGTCCGGCTCCTCGCTGATGACGTCATCGAGATCTCGGCCGGCTCGCTCGTTGCTCAGGGTTCGGTCGAGCAGGTGCTCGGCGCCCGGTCGGAACCGATGACGTTGGTGCGCACGCCGACCCCGGCGGTTCTGGCCGCGGCACTGGATAAGGCGATGGGTCTCCGGCACGCCACCACGATCGTCAGCGCGGACGGCGATATGTACATCACCGGCATCGATGCCGGCATCGTGGGTGAGGTCGCCTGCCGATCGGGCATTGCCCTGCATCAACTCGTGAGCTGCGACGCCGACCCGCAGCCGGGTGGCGCGACCACGCCGGCACGACACCCCACGTTGCGACCATGACCGATCTGGCGCTCGGACGCCCGCTCGATCTTCCCCGTGCACTGGGTCGCCAGCCGATGCTGCTCGTCGCGGCCCGGGACCGTACGCTCGCCGATCGAGTCGTCGGCGCGCTCCACCACCACGGCTATGTCGTCGACGACGCCGGCGACGGGCACGTCGCCCTGCACCGGGCGCTCACCCGCACCTACGAGGCGTTGGTCATCGAGCGCCGGATTCCGGTGATCGACGGCCTCGACCTGCTGCTCCGACTCCGCAAGCGTGGCGTCCTCACGCCGGCGGTCCTCCTGGTCAATGCGAGCACGACGGCCGACCGCGTCGCGATCCTCGATGCCGGTGCCGACGACTGCGCGCCGGTGACGATAGAGACCGACGAGTTGTTGGCCCGACTGCGGGCCGTGATGCGGCGAGCCAACACGGACGGACACCGGCTCGTCATCGGGCGGGGTTCGGTCGACCTCATATCCCGGGTGGCCCATCGCAGCGACTTGTCGACCGTACGGCTGTCCGGCCGGGAGACGGCGCTGCTGCAGGAGCTTGCCATCCGGCCCGGGCGCATCGTCAGCCGGTACGAGATCCTCCGGCGCGTGTTCGACACGGCCGAGGATCCGTCGATCGTCGAGACGTACGTCTACTACCTACGCCGCAAACTCGGGCCGGACGCCGTCCGGACCGTCCGCGGCCGTGGCTACCAGATCGGCGACATCTGAGATGAATGCACCGTATCTTTTGCGCCGCCGCGGCCACCTCGGTAGTCTCGGGCGAAATCCCTACACGCTGTAGGGCTATCAAGTACCCTCGTCCTGACCGTACCCAAACCGGCATCCTGACCTTGCCCAACCGGCCGCACGCCGACGACGTGCCAACGACATACAGGGAGCGCAGACACAGTGCACGTCTCGACCGTCGCGTTGAATGTGCTTGATCCGAAGTCGCTGCTGCAATCGTTCGGGCTGGCGGCCGTCCTGATCATCATGTTCGTCGAGACCGGGCTGCTGATCGGCTTTTTCTTCCCGGGCGACTCCCTGCTGTTCCTCGCCGGTGTCGCCGCGTCGCCGGTGGCTACCGAGGTCGTCGGAGTGCGGCTGCCGATCGTCGTGCTGCTCGTCGCCGTACCCCTGTGTGCCATCGCCGGAGCGCAGGTCGGGCACCTGCTGGGGGCACGATATGGCCGCCGGCTGTTCGCCCGGCCCGATTCGCGCATTTTCAAGGCCGAGTACGTCGAGCGCGCCGAGCACTACTTCACCCGGTACGGGCCGGCCAAGGCGGTGCTGTTGGCCCGGTTCATTCCGGTCGTGCGTACCTTCCTCAACCCGGTGGCCGGGATGCTCGGCATGCCAGCCCGGCGCTTCCTGCTTTACAACGTCATCGGCGGAGTGGTGTGGGCCGACGGGATCCTGCTCGCGGGCTACCTGTCCGCGCGCAAGCTTCGTGACACGGTCGGCGCCGCGAACATCGACAAGTACCTCTTGCCGGCCATTGCCGTCATCGTCATCGTCTCGGTGATCCCGATCTTCGTCGAAATCCTGCGGAACCGGCGTGAGCGGCGGCGAAGTCCGGGGTCCGGCGAACCCGCGTCGGCGCGCCGGGCGGCCGCCGGTCGGGATCTGCCCGTCGACCGCGGCGCGCACCCTATCGACCCTGCCACACACCGGACCGGCCCTAGGGCAGGCCGGGCCGATACCGATTCGCAAACAGCCCGAGCGGGGGAGCCGAGGCAGTGACCATCACCTATCCGGAAGCGATCGTCGTCGGTCTGCTGCAAGGTGTCAGCGAGCTCTTCCCGGTGTCCAGCCTCGGCCACAGCATTCTGCTGCCGGCGTTGATCGGCGGACGGTGGGCGGCCGACCTCAACGTCGCGGCGCCCGAGTCGCCGTATCTTGCGTTCATCGTCGGACTCCACGTGGCCACGGCCGCGGCCTTGCTCGTGTACTTCTGGCGAGACTGGGTGCGCATCATCAGCGGCTTCGTGACGTCGATCCGGTACCGGCGGGTGGAGACCGCGGAGGAGCGCCTCGCCTGGATGATCATCGTCGCCACGATTCCCGTCGGCATCGCCGGGCTGCTGCTGGAGCATACGTTCCGCACCGTGCTGGGCAAGCCCGCGCCGGCGGCAGTCTTTCTCGTCATCAACGGCATGATCTTGTACGGCGCCGAACGCCTGCGGCGCCGAGCGGGCGACGAGCCGGCTCTGCGTCGTCGTCCGATCGCGGTCGGCACCGACGAGCGCGGAACGGTGTACTCGTCGTCGACGTACGCCGAGCGACGGGACGCCGGACTGGTCACGGCCGACGCCGGCCATCCCGGCGCCATACCCGGCCCCGGCCTCGAGGGTGTCGACGATGTCACGGGCGACGGTAGCGGTCGGGAACCGGTGCCGGCGATGTCGTTCGGCGAGGCCACCGAACCGGCCGACACGGGGGACGAGTCGAACGCGCGTATCGCCCGGCGCCGCATCGCCGAAACGACGCTGATCGGGTCCGCCCAGATCCTGGCGTTGCTGCCGGGCATCAGCCGCTCCGGCGTCACCATGGCGGCCGGGCTTCGCCGCGGGCTGTCCCACGAGGACGCGGCGCGATTCTCGTTTCTGCTCGCCACGCCGGTGATCCTCGCGGCCGGTGCGCTGAAGTTGCCCGACCTGACCGGACCCATGGGCAACGGCATCGGCGGCCAGGTGTTGCTGGGTAGCCTTGCCTCCGCGGTCGGCGCATACGCCGCCGTACGCTGGCTGACCCGGTACTTCCAGACCCGGACGTTGACCCCGTTCGCGATCTACTGCGTCGTCGCTGGCCTCGCGAGCCTGGTCTACCTCGCCATCCGCTGAGGCCGGCGCCTCGCTGGCCGCCATCTCGTCGCCCGATCGCGGACGACCGTTCCTCGAATATCGATGCACATGAGTCGCAGCGTCCTTTCAGGAAGCACTCAGCAGGATGGCGGCGTGAAGCACACCACCGACCAGCGACGAGCGATGCCTCGGCCGGACGCGGACGTGGTCGGGCCGGGCCGCCGGCGGCCGGCGCAACCCGCGGGCTGGACCGCGCGTGTGCCGTCCGTGTTCGCCGTCGTCCTGGGCGTGCTCACCGCTCTGTGCGCGGTCGCGGCGGTGAGCGAGGCGGCGTTCGCGCGCAGCGAGCCTGTCCGCGAAGCCATCAACGACGTCCTCTTGCCGGCGCCGGCGAACCTCGCCTACGCCGCGTTCGTCGGCATCCTCGCGGTAAGTGTGGAGCGGCGCAAACGCCTGGCGTTCAAGGTCTTGCTGATCTACTTCGGCATACAGATCGTCGCCGATCTCGGCGCACTCGCGCTGCTCGGTAGCGTCGGCGACTTCGCCAGCCACCTGACCGGGCTGACCCGCGCCCCGTGGTACGCCGCGTCGAGCACCGCGGCGAATCTCGCGATCGCGATCGCCGCGACGGCGGTGTTGTGGTGCGCGCGCGGCCGGTTCTGCGCGGAGGTGCAGCCGGCCAGCGTACGCAAGGCCGCGGCCGTGCTCGTCGTCGGTGTGATTGGCTGCACCGTCGCCGGGTGGGGCCTGGTGGCGGCATTTCCCGGCACGCTGAAGTCCGGGGACCGGTTTGTCTACAGCCTGGAAAAGGTGCTCGGCGGCGCGTTCGTGTTCGACATCACCCGGCAGGGCCACGCACCGGAGTGGGTCGATCTGGTGCTGGGACTCGGCGGTGCGCTCACGATCCTCGCCGTGGTGGCCGCTTTGTTCGCGTCGCAGCGCAGCATCGCCACCGTCAGCGCCGCCGATGAGCAGGACATACGCCGGCTGCTGGCGGCGTCGGGTGATCGCGACTCGCTCGGCTACTTCGCCACCCGCCGGGACAAGTCGGTGATCTTCTCGGACTCCGGCAAGGCCGCCGTCACCTACCGTGTCGTCGCCGGCGTCTGCCTGGCCAGTGGAGATCCGCTCGGCGATCCGGAGGCGTGGACGCCGGCGATCAACGCGTGGCGTCGCCTGACCGAGACGTACGCGTGGGCGCCGGCCGTGATGGGCGCGAGCGAGGCGGGGGCGACCGCGTACGCCCGGGCCGGACTGCGCGTGCTGCAACTCGGCGACGAGGCCATCGTCCACGTCGCCGACTTCGGCTTGGACGGTCGCGGCATGCGGCCGGTCCGTCAAGCCGTTGCCCGGGTCCGTCGGGCCGGCTACGCGGTGCGGATCCGGCGCCACGCCGAGATCGCGCCGGACGACATGATGCGCATCATCGAGCTCGCGGATCGTTGGCGCGATACGGAGACCGAGCGCGGCTTCTCGATGGCGCTGGGCCGGCTCGGCGATCCGGCCGATGCGCGCTGCGTCCTCGTCGAGGCGATCGACAGCGCCGGCCGTGAGGCGGCGATCCTGTCGTTCGTGCCCTGGGGGAGTGACGGACTGTCGCTCGATCTCATGCGTCGGGATCGCGCCAGCGACAACGGTCTGATGGAATTCATGATCGCGGAGCTGGTCGCCACGGCTCCGCGACTCGGCGTCAATCGGATCTCACTCAACTTCGCCGTCTTCCGGTCGGTGTTCGCCGATGGCGCGCGCATCGGTGCCGGGCCCGTGCTGCAGGCATGGCGCGGTTTGCTGTTGTTCCTGTCTCGCTGGTTCCAGTTGGAATCGCTCTACCGGTCCAACGTGAAGTATCGACCTGAGTGGGTCCCTCGCTTTCTGTGCTTCGAGGATCGCCGCGACCTGGCGAAGGTCGCGCTCGCGTCCGGCATCGCGGAAGGATTCGTCGTCGTGCCGCGGCTTCGCACGCTGCTGCGTCGCGCGCACGTACGGACCGCACCCGCGGCCCGGTCGGTGGTCGATGTGCCGCCCGGTTCGGTCGGACCAGCCTCCGCCGTAGTCGCGGCCGAGGACGCTGCGGTGGTACGTCGACCGGAACAGGAACGCGTCCGCATCGCGAAACTCGACGTACTTCGCGACGCCGGTCGGGATCCGTACCCGGTCGGGATCATCCGTACGCACAGCTGTGCCGAGATCGTTGGTGACCATCGCGATCTGGGACCCGACTCGGCCACCGGCGTCACGGTGACCGTCGCGGGCCGCGTCATTCTCGCCCGCGACCACGGCCAGGTCTGCTTCGCGACCATTCGCGACTGGAGTGGCGACCTCCAGGTGCTGCTGGACGTCGGTGGCCTGGACGCGAGCGCGTTGGCCGAGTGGCGTGGCGGTGTGGACCTCGGCGATCATGTCGCGATCACCGGCGAGGTCGTCACGTCGCGTCGCGGCGAGTTGTCGGTGCGCGCGGTTCGCTGGCAGATGGCGGCCAAATGCCTGCGACCGATGCCGGACAAGCGCGCTGGCCTCGTCGACGCGGAGGCGCGGGTGCGGCAGCGTTATCTCGACCTCGCGATCGATCCGGCTGCGCGGGACACGCTGCGCCGGCGCGGAGCCGTGTTGCACGCGTTCCGGGGTGTGCTCGCCGAACGGGACTTCCTCGAGGTGGAGACGCCGATCCTGCAGCGATCGCACGGCGGTGCCAACGCGCGCCCGTTCGCAACCCACATCAACGCGTACGACATGGACCTGTACCTGCGGATCGCGCCGGAGCTGTTCCTCAAGCGGCTGGCCGTCGGCGGCGTCGAGCGCGTCTTCGAGATCGGACGCGCGTTTCGCAACGAGGGCGTGGACGCCCGGCACAACCCCGAATTCACGATCCTCGAGGCGTATCAGGCGTACGCGGACTACACCGACATGCGCGAGCTGACCGAGGCGCTTATCGTCGCGGCCGCGACCACCACCACGTGCGGGCGGCCGGTGGCCCGGCGTGTCGACGGGACCGAGGTCGATCTCGGCGAGCGGTGGCCGGTGATCACGGTGCACGATGCGGTGGCCAAGGCACTTGGTGAACCGCTGTGCCCGGACACGCCGGCGGCGATGGTGTCCGAGTGGGCGCGGGCCGCGAAGGTGCCGGTCAATCCGTCGTGGAACCGTGGGCAGGTGCTCCTCGAGTGCTACGAGCGCCTGGTCGAGGCAGCGACCGACGGGCCGACGTTCTACACGGACTTCCCGGTCGAGGTGTCGCCGCTGGCCCGGGCGCATCGTGACGATCCGCGGTTGGCCGAGCGATGGGATCTGGTCGCCTTCGGCATGGAGATCGGGACCGCCTACACCGAGCTGGCTGACCCGCTGGAACAGCGCCGGCGATTGACCGCCCAGTCGTTGCTGGCCGCCGGCGGTGATCCGGATGCGATGGATCTCGACGACGACTTTCTGGCCGCGCTCGAATATGCGATGCCGCCGACGGGTGGCCTGGGCGTCGGGATCGATCGCGTGGTCATGATGCTGACCGGTCGTCCGATCCGGGACTCGATCGCGTTTCCGCTGGTCAAGCCGTCGGGACAGCGCTGATCCCGGACGGCGCACCGGCTCACCGCCACGGCTCACCGCGACGGCTCACGGCAAGGGCAGGGGCCGTTCGGCCGCTCCGGCCGGGCTCTTGGGCAACGGACGGCGTGGCTCGCGCACGCCGACGCCGGGCGGCGAGTCGGGTCCGTCGCCGCGGATTCCGGCCGGCACCAGGCGTTGCAGCCGGAGGGCGTACGTCGTCCACGCGGCGATCACGAGGGCCGACGCGGTCGCGATCGTTGGCGGCCCCGCAACAGCGGCGACGATAGCGACACCAACGCACAGCGCGACCGCGATTGCGGCAAGCGGCCAGCGCCCCGCGTAGACCAGGCGATGGTGGCGCGATCGGAGGAGCACGCGACCGCGACGCCAGCGGACCGACCGCATGCGGTTCCGGTCGCGGCGCCCGGTGATCATCCGACGCACTCGGCGACGTAGCACGTCCCACCCCCGGCAGTTCGACTGGATTTCAGGGTGCGCTCCGATGCCAGGGGTGTCCATAGCGGTGGATCCGCTCAGCGCGAACATCCGCTCACCGCGAACACCCGCCGCTCCGCATCCTGTTCCGGCGGCACCTCTGCCTCTACGATGCCCAGACCGTCCGCATCTGGCGGCTGCGCCATGCTCTCGCCGTACCCGCGGGAATGTGACCGTGAACCGATGGCCGTGCGCGAGCAATAGAGAGGTGATGGACGACGACCTGATCGCCGCGATCGCCGGCGGTGACGACATCGCGCTGCGGGAGTTATTCGCCCGACACGCGCCATGGCTGGCTGTCCGCCTCCGCGTTCTGCTGCCGCCGTCCGACGTTGAGGACGTGCTGCAGGAGACCTTCCTCGCGGTCTGGCGCGGTGCCGGCGGCTATCGGCCGCACACCGCTGGCGGCTGGCTCTGGGGCATCGCCCGCCGGCAGGCAGCGCTGTGGTTGCGTCGACGGGGGCCGTCGGCACTCGCGCCGCTGCCCGACGAGGCGTCATCGAGCGCCGCACACGACCCTGCGGAGATCGCCGGATGGCGCGCCGACATCGAGGCCGCACTCGCCGAACTCGGTCCACCCGGGTCGCCGGAGCGCGACGTGTGGCAACTGCTCTACGTCGAAGACAGAACGATTGCCGACGTCGCGGCGCGCACCGGCGTCGCGGTCGGCACCGTCAAGAGCCGGGCATTCCGGGTACGCCGCGTGATGCGTCGTGCCCTGCGCGGTGGCATCGCCGAAGGAGGGATCAGATGACCGACGCGAAATCGGTCGCCGGCGTCGATCTCGATCGCGTCTGGCTCGGCGTCGCCACGGAGGTGTGGCGCCGCCGGCCGGGCCGCATCGAACGGTCGGCAATCCGGCTATTGCGGTCGCCGGGGCTTGCCCGAGCGCTACTCACGACGCCGTCACTTCTCGTGCCGTGGCTGATCGCCAGCGTGGTCGTACTCGGCGCTGGCGTCGCGGCGACGGTCGGCAGCGGCGTATCCGTGGTCCCGTTGGTCGCACCGGCGGTCGCCGCCGCCGGCATCGCGTACGCCTACGGGCCGGGCATCGACCCCGCCTACGAACTGTCCCGGAGCATGGCTGTCAGCGACCGCATGGTGTTGCTGGTCCGAGCGGTGGCCGTGTTCGGCATCGATGCCGTCATCGGACTCGTCGCGTCGGCGGCATCGGCGAGCGCGGTCGGCCTGACCTTCGGTTGGCTGATACCGATGACCGCCATGTCGGCGCTGGCCCTGGCCACGGCGACGGTCGCGCGGTCGGCGAACGCGGGTGTCGCGGCCGGACTCGCCGGTTGGGCTATCACGATCGTGTCGACCCGTGCGGCGACCGGCGCGTTCTCGGCCGCCGTCACCAGTTCTTTGCTGACAGTGCCGTACGTGGCGGTCGGCCTGTGTTGTGCCGCGATCGTCGCGGTCGCGACCCGAGTCTCGAGAGGTTACGCATGAACGTCGAACTCACCGGCCTGACCCGCCGGTTCGGTCGCACGCCGGCCGTCGCCGGCGTCGATCTCCGCACCGGTCCGGGCGTGTTCGGCCTGCTCGGACCGAACGGAGCCGGAAAGACGACCCTGTTGCGCATGATGGCGACCGTCATCGCACCCAGTTCCGGCACGATGGTGCTGCTGGATCGTGATCCCGGCACTTATGGACCCCGGCGCCAGATCCGACGGCGGTTGGGCTATCTGCCGCAGTCGCTCGGGTACTACCCCGGATTTACCGTGCTTGAGTTCGTCGAGTATTTCGCACTGCTCAAGGAGGTGCCGGCGAGCCAGGTGTCGCGCGCGGTTGCGTCGGCGGTGGAACGGGTCGGACTCGGCGCCAAGGCACACGCGAAGCTCCGTACGTTGTCCGGTGGCATGCTGCGCCGCGCCGGCATCGCACAGGCGATCGTCAACGATCCGCAGCTCCTGCTGCTCGACGAGCCGACCGCCGGTCTCGACCCGGAGCAGCGCATTCAATTCCGGGAGCTCCTGCGCGAACTCGGCGGGCGCGCAACCGTCGTCGTGAGCACCCACCTGGTCGAGGACGTCGGCGCAGCCTGTACGGAGGTCGCGCTGATGGACGAGGGAAAGATCGTTTTCCACGGTACGCCGGCCGAGTTGGCGGCGCGCGGGGACGGGCACGGTGCCGGCGATGCTCCGCTCGAACGTGGGTACAGCGCGGTCCTGGCCGAGGCTCGGTCGTGACCGCGTCGCCGACGGTCGCTCCGCCACGACACGATTCCCGGTGGCGTCCGGGTGTTCCGGCGATCGCTCGTCTCGCTCGCCTGGAGTTGCGTCGCAGCACGATGCTCGCGCTGCTGCCGCTGCTCGCCGTTCTGTTGGGCGCGACCGAGATTCGCAACGACCTGAGCCACGCTCCGTTGTGGGCGGTGCGCAGCATGGATCTGCAGATTCAGGTGGAGCTGACCGGTGCGATCGTGGCGGCCGTGGCCGCATGGGTAGCCACTCGAGATCGTCGACGACACCTGACCGATCTGGTCGTGACGACGGTCCGACCTCGCTGGAGCCGGCAACTTACGGCGTGGGCCGCCGTCACCGGTTGGGCGCTGGTGTTCTACGGCGCGTGCGTGGCGGTCGTCTACGGCCGGACCGCGGCCCAGACAGACTGGGGTGGACCCATCTGGTGGCTACCCGGGGTGGGGGCCGCGGCGATAGTCGCGTTCAGCGCGATCGGGTTCGCCATCGGCACCGCGCTCCCGAGCCGCTTTACCGCGCCGCTGGTAGCGATCGTCGCGCTGTTCGCTCCGCAGATCGGCGTTATTGCGATACAGCATGGACATCCATGGGGCCGCGTCAGCTTCGCCGAGGGCGCCACCGTACCGGGCACGGGAACGTTCATTCCGTTCCACCCCGGCCTGTCCGTCACTCAGTTGCTGTTCCTCCTCGGTATCACGGCCGTCGCCCTCGGCGCACTGGCCCTGCCGGGCGGTGCCGGCGGACGACGGCTTCGAACGGTGGGCGCGGTCGTGACCGCGCTTGGTGTGCTCGCCGCCGGCACGGGCGTCGCACTGGCCGACACCGCGCGCGAGACCGGGCAGGGCATCGTCATACCGGCGCTACACGCCGCCGCCGATGACCGGCCGCTCGTCGCGGCGCCAGTATGCGAACACAGCGTGATCCCGGTCTGCGTGCACCCGGCGTACCAGGCAATGCTGCCGGTCCTCGTCGCGCAGATCGGCCCGCTGCTCGACGAGGTCGCCGGTCTGCCCGGCGGGCCGGAGCGCGTCGAGATCGGTTCGACCAACTCCGCTGGCCGCACGGCACACGCCATCGTCATCGGCCCGGAAGTCCTGATCGATCCGGGCCTCACGTTCGACGCGGCGCCGCCGGATCTGCGTACCGAGGTGGCAGTTGGGGCCATCCAGCTCGTGGTCGCGCCCGGCACCGCGACGATCGGGCCGGCTCAGCAGGCCATCGCGGGCGCCCTCGCCCGGACGATGCATGTGGACGTACCGGGTCGCAAAGCCGACTCGCTCCTGCCCGCACCCGGATCGCCGGCCGCGGCAGCGGCGCAGCGGTTCGCCGCACTCCCGGTGATAACCCGGCACGACTGGCTCGCGTCCCACGTCGAAGCGTTGCGTACTGGCCGTCTCACCCTCACGGACATACCGTGACCGCGGTCGAGGCGACGGTGCGTACGCGGGCGACCATCGCGCCGCGGATCGTCCGGCTTCATCTCGCGAGCCGCGGCGTTCCGGCCGCCGTGCTGGCGATCGGGGCCTGCGCCATCGCGCTGCGCGTGATTCTGCATTGGAATCCGTCCGGGACCGGACCCGGCGCGCGCATATTTCCGCTGCTCATCGGTGCCGGCGCGGCGTCGGTTGTCGGGATCGTCACCCGCAGCCCTTTCGGCGAGGCCGAGCGCGCGACCGGCCGCCGGCTGGTCGCACTTCGTCTCCTTGCCGCGCTCGCCATGACGCTGCTCGCCGTCGCCGCACTTGCGGCCGGTTCGGCCGGCGCGCATCTCCAGTACGGCGTCCTCGGTCTGGTTCGCGACGTCGGCGGCCTGATCGGTGTGGCTCTCATCGTCGCCATCGTTACGGGCGGCACGCTGTCGTGGCTCGGTCCACTGTCGCTGTGGGCGGCGAGCGCGTACGCCATCAACCAGCGCTGGACCACGCCGCTCTTGTGGCCCGATCGCCCACCCCACGACGGCGGCGCCGCGCTGTGCGCCGCTGTGGTCTTCGTGTTCGGGCTCGGGCTGCTCACGACACGCGGTGCACGCGACTCGGTCGACGACTGACCGAAATCGCGGGTTCCACTGGAGACACCCGACGGACACGCCCGACAGTCCGGGGTGGACCATCGGTCTCGCGTCACCTAGTATGATACTCAGTATCCTACTGAATGAGGTGGCCATGAGCGTGCGTCACGCCTTGCTGGCGTTGCTGAGCGAGGGTCCGAAATACGGTCTGCAGCTCCGGCAGGAGTTCGAGGCGAGGACGGGCGAGGTCTGGCCGTTGAACGTCGGTCAGGTGTATACGACGTTGCAGCGGCTGGAGCGCGACGGGTTCGTCGCGTCCGACGACACGACCGACGAGGGTGCCCAGAAGAACTTCCAGATCACCGCCGAGGGCGAGACCGAGCTGACGCGTTGGCTGCGTACGCCGCCCGACCTCAGTTCGCCGCCACGCGACGAGCTGGTGGTAAAGGTCCTGGTGGCGCTGCGGGTCCCCGGGATCGACGTACGCGACGTGATTCAGGTCCATCGCCGGTATCTGGTCGAGTTGATGCAGCAATGGACGCGCCTCAAGGAGGACGACGCACAGTTTGACCTGAGCTTCGCGCTGGTCGTCGACGCTGAGTTGTTCCGGCTGGACTCGGTCATCCGATGGTTGGATGCGGCGGACGGTCGTCTCAAGCGGGCCGCGATCGAACCGGTGCCGGCACCGGAATTTCCCATGCCGAAGATGCGTCGTCGGGTGGGGGTGCGGCGATGAGCGTGCTCGAACTGCACTCCGTCAGCAAGGTGTACGGGCAAGGGGCGGCCGAGGTGCACGCCCTACGCGAGGTCAGTCTGTCGGTCGATGCCGGCGTGATGGTGGCCGTGATGGGAGCCAGCGGCTCGGGCAAGAGCACGCTCCTGACCATCGCCGGCAGCCTGGACGATCCCACCAGCGGCCACGTGATCGTCGCGGGTGCGCAGGTGGCGAGCCTGTCGCGCGGCGCCAAAGCCAAATTGCGGCGCCGCTCGATCGGGTTCGTCTTCCAGGACTACAACCTGCTCGCCGGCCTGACGGCACTGGAGAACGTGGCCCTGCCGTTGGAACTGGACGGTGTGGCGGCCCGCAAGGCGCAGGCGACCGCGCTGCAGACGCTCGACGACTTGGGTCTCGCCGATCGGGCTGCGCACTATCCGGACCAACTCTCCGGCGGCGAAAGGCAACGGGTGTCGATCGCGCGCGCCGTCGTTGGCGACCGGCGGCTACTGCTCGCCGATGAACCGTCCGGCGCGCTCGACTCGACCAACGCCGAGGCCGTCATGCGGATGGTGCTGGCCGCCTGCCGCCGCGGTGTGGCCGCCGTGGTCGTCACGCACGACGCGCAACTCGCGTCCTGGGCCGACCGGGTCGTGTTCCTTCGGGACGGGCGGGTCATCGATCAAACATCGCCACCGCCGAGCCCGGAGTCGTTGCTGGACGCCGCTCCGCAGCCGAGCCCGCGGTCATGACCGCCGCCGTGCTCGATCGCCCGACCGCCATCCGAGACGGCGGCGCACCAGCGCGCCGAGCCGTGATGCGCTGGGCGTGGCGCCTGTTCCGGCGGGAATGGCGCCAGCAACTGTTGGTGCTGGCCCTGATTGTCGTCGCGGTCGCCGCGACGATTCTGGGCGCCGCCGTCGCAAGCAACACACCGCCGCCCGCCAACGCCGGCTTTGGCACCGCCGACCATCTCGTCAGCATTCCGGGCAGCGATCCGCATCTCGCGGCCGACGTCGCCGCTATCCAGAATCACTTCGGCACCGCCGATGTCATCGAGAATGCCAACCTCACCACCGGCTTGACGCAAGGTGGGCAGTTACGCGCCCAGGACCCCAACGGCGCGTACGGCGGCCCGATGCTCGCTCTCGTGTCCGGCCGCTATCCGAGCGGCGCGAACGAAGTAGCCATGACCAAGCAGCTGGCGTCGACATTCGGCGTCCACGTCGGTGATCTCTGGCCGAACGGCGGTCGAGAGCTGCGGGTCGTGGGAGTCGTCGAGAACCCGCAGAGCCTGCTCGACAACTTCGCGCTCGTTGCGCCGGGGCAGGTCGGCACACCCAACCGGGTGACCGTTCTGTTTGACGCCACCGCCGCGAGCCTCGCGGGCTTCCGGTTCCCGGCCGGCACGGCCCCCGTCACCCCGGTGCGCTCGTCCGGGATCGATCCGGCCGTCATCGTGTTCGCCATCGCGATCATCGGTCTGATCTTCGTCGGCCTCGTCGCCGTGGCCGGCTTCACCGTGCTGGCTCAGCGGCGGTTGCGTGCGCTCGGCATGCTGTCGGCGCTCGGCGCGACCGACCGGAACGTACGGCTGGTCATGGTCACCAACGGCGCGCTCGTCGGCGTCCTCGGTGCACTCATCGGCGCCGTCGTCGGTCTCGCCGCCTGGATCGCGTACGCGCCGTCCCTGGCCGACCGAGCGCACCACCGTGTCACCTGGACGAGCCTGCCCTGGTGGCTGGTCGGAAGCGCGATCGTGCTGGCGGTGCTCACCGCGACCGTCGCGTCCCGCCGGCCGGCTCGCAGCGTCGCCCGTGTCCCGGTCATGGCGGCCCTGTCCGGTCGCCCCCCGACGGCGAAGGCGGTGCACCGTTCGGCGGTCCCCGGCGCCGTCGTATTGACCGTCGCCACGCTGATGCTCGCGTTCTCCGGCGGGTGGGGTGGCAACAGCGGCAAGGACACGGGGTTCCAACTCCTCGGGCTCGTCGCTACCGCGGCCGGACTGCTGTTGCTCGCTCCGCTGGCCATCAGCCTGCTCGGCGTCGGCGCCCGCCGCGCTCCGGTAGCGATCCGCATCGCACTTCGCGACCTGGCCCGATATCGATCGCGCTCGGGCGCCGCGCTCGCTGCGACCAGTTTCGCCATCCTCATCGCGATGCTCATCACGCTTATCACCACCGGCCGGTACGCCGATCCGGTCGACTATTTTGGACCGAATCTCCCGGCGAACCAACTTCTAGTGCAAGCAGGCGACAACGGTGCGGTGGGACCCAAAGCAGGTCCGGCGCCGGCGCCGACGGAAACGCCCGCCCAGCAGCAAGCCCAGGCCGGAGCGATCGCGGCTGAGTTGGACAGCCACGACATTCTCGCCCTGGACTCGACCGATGCGTTCTTGGCCGAGCACACCGCGACCGGAGACGTCGGCGGCCCCGGCACAATCTATCTCGCTACGCCGGCGCTTCTGGCGCACTACGGCATCGACCCGAACGCGATCGACCCGTCCACACTCCTCGTGACGTCGCGCCCCGCCCTGCAAGACACCGGCGGACTCCAGTTGGTTTCGGGCGGCTCCGGACCCGACCCGCAAGCGCTGAACGACCCGCGGATCCAGACGTTCGCCAACCTGCCGACCGATGCCTCGGCGCCCAACCTGCTGGCCACCGAACGCGCGGTGGCCGCGCTCAAGCTTCACGTGACGGCGAACGCCGCGTGGCTGATCCAGACGCCGCAGGCGCTCAGCGCGATTCAGATCAATACCGCACGACAGCTCGCGGTCGCCGCCGGGATGACGATCGAAACGAGAAGCCAAGCGCCGTCGCTCGCCACGGTCCGCAACGACGCCACCTCGGCCGGCATCCTGCTGGTGCTGGGGATGCTGGCCATGACCATCGGCCTCATCCGCAGCGAGACCGCCGGCGAGCTGCGCACCCTCACCGCGACCGGCGCGAGCGGCCGTACCCGTCGCGCGATCACCGCGGCCACCGCCGGTGCGCTCGGCCTGCTCGGCGGCGTCCTGGGTACGGCGGTTGCCTACCTCGCCACCGCCGCGTTCTTCCGAAGCCAACTCAGCGAACGCATGGCCCATCCGCCGACGCTGGACCTGATCCTGATTCTCGTCGGCCTCCCCGTGCTAGCCACGGCGGGCGGCTGGTTGTTCGGGGGTCGGCAGCCGCTGGCCATCGCCCGTCAACCCATCGAGTGATGAACTCGCTCCCGATCCGGCCGATCCGACCGATCCGGGCGATCCGGCCGGGTCGACCGGATCGGGAGTCGCGGCCGTCCCGGGCGGACCGTTGCGTCGTCGCCCGGCTCGGTCCGGTCGGCGGCGTGTGTCGGCCGGATCAGCACGGACGCGGCGGTGAGCCAGAGCGCGGCGAACAGGAGGCTGCCGAGGATGTCGGTCGGGTGGTGCTCGCCCCGGTACATCCGGGACACCGCGACCAGCACCGGCATCGCGATCGCCGGCACGAGCGACAGCCACCGCCACCAACCCCGGGCCGAGCCGAGGACGAGTACGGCGATCGCGACGTACAGGCAGCACGTCGCGGCCTCATGTCCGGACGGGTAGGCCGAGGTCGGAAGGTGTGAGTCAAGCTGTCGCACATCCGGTCGTGGCCGCATGACCACGGCGGCCGCCAGGAGAAACGCCGCCAGCTCGCCGACCATGACGGTGGCCACGTACACGACCGGCCGCCATCGCCGGGTCACCGCCAACGCGACGACGCAGGTAGCGATGGACACGATGAGAATCGCCTGCGTCGCGCCGAGGATGGAGAAAACCTGACTCCATGTCGTCCACGTCGGCGTCCGATGCGCGGCGAACCAGTGCGGGATGGTCTCGTCGCCCAGCAGATTGCGATGTGTGCCGCCGCGGACGACGAGCTCTCCGATGCCGACCACGGCTCCGACGATCAGCACCCAGACGACGACGACCGCGGCGGCGACACCGACCGGATGGCGGCCGGCCGCGTCCGACGGTGCGGTCTCCGACGACGCGCTCGGTTCGACATCGGTCCGCGCCTCCGGTTCCAGCCCCTCACTGATCGGCTGCGTCACCGGCCGCCCGGCGGCGCGGCGGCTGAGTTCGAATGCGGCCGTGGTCAACCCGAGCCAGGTCACCCCGAGCGCCCAGCCGCCCAGTACGTCGCTGATGTAGTGCACGCCGAGCAGCAGGCGACTGATCCCGATCGCGGCGACGAGCGCGATGACCAACCCGGTGACCGTGGTACGCCACCGGCGCCGTACGCCCGGCAGGAAGACAAGCAACACGGCGCCGTAGCAGACGATCGAACCGAGCGAGTGGCCGCTCGGGAAGCTGTTGCCGCCGCCATGGGCGATCGGATGGGCCACCACCGGACGTAGCCGTCCGACCAGCGACTTGAGAATGGGATCGAGGGTAAGCGCGCCGGCCCCGGTGACCAGCAGATACCCGGCCAGGCGCCAGCGACGCCGGATCGCCAGCAGCAGCGTGCAGGACACGATGACCGTCCACAACACCCCGTCACTGCCGAGCCAGGTGACCGCCTTGACGACGGCCACGATGGCCCGATGTGCCGCGACCGCGCTGTTCAGGTGGGCGGCGGCCCCCCGGTCGACCGACTCGAGTGGTGGCCATTGCAACCGTACGAGTAGAAGCAACACCGCGAAGGCGGTCGCGGCCACGCCGACACCGACGATCGGCGCGATCCGGTGGCCGCCACCCAGCGGCGCGTGCGATATACGGGGACGGGACGACGCCGACGGATTGCCCATGCCCGAGGATTCCCCCATTCACGGCCGGGGAAACGACAATGCGGATGATGGCGGCCCGGCGCGGAACCGGCGCTGCGCTTCGACCATGCGCGCCGCCGGGTGCACTATCTGGTGATGACCGTAGACCCAGCCATGGATTCGGCCGACATTCTCGGGCGACTCGTGGACGCGATCCGCTCCGGTGACGTATCAGCGTTGCACCGGTTGATAGCCCAACGGCCGGAGGTTGCCACCGCTCCGGGACCGGGCGGTCGGACCGCGCTGCACGTCGCGACGGACTGGCCCGGGTACTTTCCAAACGGCCCGCAGATCGCCGCATTGTTAATCGACGCCGGTGCCGATCCGAATGCACGCACCGAGGGACCGCGAGCGCGTGAGACACCACTGCACTGGACCGCCAGCACGGACGACCTGGACGTGGCCGACGTGCTGATCGACGCCGGCGCGGACATCGAAGCTCCGGACGGCTCGATCGGCACGCCCCTGGACAATGCGATCGGGTACGGCTGCTGGCACGTCGCGCGCCGCCTGGTCGACCGCGGCGCCGCCGTCGACAAACTCTGGCACGCCGCGGCGCTCGGCCTTCTCGGCCGTCTGGACGAGGTGGCGGCGACCGCGACCCAGGACGAGATCGACGAGGCCTTCTGGCAGGCCTGCCACGGCGGTCAGCTGCGTGCCGCACAGCTTCTCGTCGCCCGTGGGGCGAATGTCCAGGTGAGACCGGGCTACGCCGACACACCGGCAATCGAGGTCGCGGCGGAGCCGGACACCCGCCGGCAGCAGCTCGTCACCTGGATGGCCGGGCTCGGTGCCTGACGCATGCATCGCGTCGCATCAGCACTAGCGCGGTCACGCCCCGAATCGTTCGTTCACTGAGACACCGCGACGAGTTCGGACGCGTTCTGCTCGGCCGCGCTCTCGATCTTCTTCCGCGGAAGTAAGAGGGCCGGGACGATGCAGGCGATGATGAGGATCAAACCGACCGTGTACGTGTGACCGAACGCGCTGGCGAGCGCGGACTGTCCTTGCGCCCGAACGGCCGCCGGGACCTGGCTGGCCGGAACGAGACCCTGGGTCACCGCGCTGTACGCGGTCGCGGCCTTGCTGTTCAGGACCTGGTTGGTCAGGATCACCGACATCGTGGCCGTGCCAACGGAGCCGGCAGTCTGCTGGATGATGTTCATCATCGTGGAGCCCCGTGCGATCTGGTGATCGCGCAGGCTGGCCAGGGCCGCCGACATGATCGGCATCATGGTCATGCCCATACCCATGCCCATCACGAACAGCGCCGCCAGCAGCAGCAGGTACGGGGAGCCGGCGGTCACCTGGGTGAACACTCCCATGCCGGCGGCGATCAGGACGATGCCGCCGAGGACCAACTTGCCCGGCCCGATCTTGTCGGTCAGCCGCCCGGCGACCGGCATCGTAAGCATCGCGCCGAAGCCCTGCGGGGCCAGCAGCAGGCCGGCGTTGAGCGTCGTCTCGCCGCGAACCTGCAGGAAGTAGCTCGGGAACAACAACATGCTGCCCATAAACGCGATCGAGAACAGTGTCATGGTGATGACCGCGATCCTCAGGTTGCGATTGCCGAACAACCCAAGGTCGATCAGCGGGTGAGCCTTGCGCAGTGCGTGCAGCACGAAGCTGAACACAAGGACGAGGCCGATGATCGCCGGGATGAGCACCTTGGCCGCGACGACCGTGCCGGCGCCCGGTATCGAGGACACGCCGTAGAGGAACAGCGCCAGGCCGGGGGAGAGCAGCAGCATGCCGAGGAAGTCGAACGCCTCGGACGGCCGCGGCTGATCGGTCGGCAGGATCCGCAGCGCCGCTACGAACGCAACCGCGCCGATCGGTACGTTGATCAGGAAGATCCAGTGCCAACTGGCGGCCTGAATCAGCCAACCGCCGAGAATCGGACCGCCGATCGGGCCGAGCAGCATCGGCACGCCGAGCACGGCCATGACTCGTCCGACGCGATCGGGGCCGGCGGCCCGGGTCATGATGGTCATACCCAACGGCATCAGCATGCCGCCGCCGAGGCCCTGCAGCACCCGGAATCCGATCAGCGGGCCGATGCCCCACGCGACGCTGCACAGCGCCGAACCGCCCGCGAACAAGGCGATCGACGCGAGATAGAGGCGCTTGGTCCCGAAGCGGTCGGCCGCCCATCCGGTGACCGGAATGACCGTTGCCAGGGCCAGTGTGTACCCCGTCATCGTCCAGGCAACCGTGGCGTACGACGCGTGGAACACCCGTTGGAACGTCGGCAGCGCGACACTCACGACGGTGATGTCGAGGATCGCCATGATGGCGCCGAGCACGACCACCCCGGCGACCTTCAGGACGCCGCGATCCAGCTTGTCGGACGAGGCGACGGGTGCGGTGCTGACCGTCATTCGGTGACTCCTCAACGCGGGGGACGGGCGTTGTTCGTTGCACCGAGAATACGACGTGGTCCGACACTCACGTTGAGTGGCCATCGGAGCACAGCCGGCACAGTGGACACATCACACGACAGCGCCGATCGGCGCCGTACCCGTGGATGACCGGCCGGCGCGGCCAGTGACGCCGCGCCGGACCGTGCCCGTCACTGCTTCGGTTCGCCCGGGTGCAGGTGGGCGGCCATGAAGTCGGCGATCGACTCGTAGCACCGGACCTTGTTGGCGGCCTTGGTGACGTCGTGACCCTCGTCCTCGAAGACCAGGTAGTCGATCTGCTTGCCCTTGCCGCGCAGCTCCTCGACGAGATCGTCCGAGTCCGCCTTCGTCACGCGCGGATCGTTGGCGCCCTGGATCACCATCATCGGGCAGGCCAGCTCACCGAGGTAGGTGCGTGGCGATCGCGCGATCAGCTCGTCGCGGTCCCGCTCGGGGTGGCCGAGTGCCAGGTGGAAGTACGTCTGCCAGGCCTCCGGCAGTCGGGTGACCCACACCGGCAGGTCGTACGGGCCGAACATGTCGATCGCGGCCGACCACAGGTCGGGATGGCGGCCGGCCAGCGTCAACGTCATGAAGCCGCCGTAGGAGCGACCCATCACACCGATCCGGCTCGCGTCGAGCCGCGGATCCTGGCGTAGGTGCTCGACGCCGGCGACGTGATCCAACCGGTCCTTTCCGCCCCAGTCCCGGTCGACCTGAGCCATGTACTCCTGACCGTAGCCGGTGGAACCGCGTACGTTCGGCACGAAGACGGCGAACCCGCGCAGCGTCAGGTACTGGATGAGCGGCATCGAGAACCAGGTGAAGTCGGGCCGTTCCTGACCCTGGGGACCACCATGGATGTAGTACACGATCGGACGCGGCCCGTCGTAACCCATTTGCGCGGCCGGTAGGTAAAGGCGGGCCGAGATCCGCAGGCCGTCGTGGCTGGTGAAGGACGCGTCCTCGCCCGATCCGAGCATGCCGGGGTCGAGGCCGACGACGCGGTTGCGCGTCACGAACGTCGCCGTTCGTACGCCGCCGTCGTCGACCGCGCCGAGTAGCGCCAGCTGGGACGGCGTGGCAGCCGACGAGTAGGACACCACGTGGCGATCGGTCGTCTCGTCGTAGTGCATGTGCTCGACGACGCCGCTGGCGAGATCACCGGTGCCGAACAGCAGCTCGTCGACGACCATCCGCCGAGCCGCCGGATCGAAGTGGGCGCCGTACCCGAAGGACACGCCGTCGACGTTGTAGGTCAGCGAGTAACGGTCGCCGGTCAGGTGGTGGGCGCCGGCGAACTCGCCCCGTCCGCTGTGTCGCAGTCCAGTGATTTCCACCGGAGCGAGCCGATCCGGTTCCGCCAGCGAGAGCCACGCGAGGCCGCCGAGATCGTCGAACGCGAACGACTCCAGCAGCACGAGGTCATCGTCGATGAACCAACCGTTGCCGATGCCCTCGCGCCGCTCCGGTTCATCGCCCGAGCGGGCGTCGATGGGGGTCCCGCGCAACAACCGGCGCTCGCCGGTGGAACGTTCCCACAGCCACAGGGTCGTGTCCCGGGGCAGGTATTCGTCGACGATCAGATACCGGCTGCCGTCGTCGTCGCGACCGGCCGGCAGGTAGCCGTACTTCGACAAGCCGAGCAGATGCAGGCCGGCGTCCGGTTCGGTCAGGTCGAACTCGTACGCCTCGACGTCCGGGCGTTTACGCGGGTCGACCAGGATGCGACCGCGACCATCGGCGTCGAGCCGGACCAACATCACTTGCTGGCCAGCGAAACGATCGCCGAACAATGGTTCCGGGTCGCCGCCACCGATCGGAATGACGCACGGCTGCATGTTTTCGTCGCCGTTGCGGTCCATCATGACGACGATCTTCCCGAGCCGCGGCAATGCCACAAACGACTCGCCGCCGACCAGCTCCGGGGTCAGCAGGCCGATGTCGGCCGGAAGGAGACGCTCGGGCACGCTGCCGGTGGCGTCCATGGCCCACAGGCTGAGCCGGCCGGACAGATCCGAGATGAAGTAGATGCGGTCGCCGGCCAGCTGCGGGGACAGGAACAAGGTGGCCGACAGCAGGTAATCGACTCGTGGTCTCATGGGCCGACAATACCGACGTCCGGAACCTCGGTCTGCCCCCGTCTTGGCGAGGCTTCGCCGGCTGTGGACGGGACCATTCGCGGTGTCGCGGACGCGCGCCGGGGTCGCGGCAGGCGCGTGGCGATCCCGTCGAGCAGGAAGTCGAGCCCGAGCTCGAACTGCTCGTCGACCGTGTCGGCGGTCGGCTCCGCCAGCCACGACGTCAGCAACGGCAGCCGGCCATCGGCGGCGGCGAGTTCGCGTACCGATGTGATCGCCGCGATCAGCTCGTCCGGGTGATCGAGCCCGTGGCGTTGATTGAACCGCGCCTCCTGCGCTTCCTGGAGACCGCTGCCGAAGATGTGCCGGTCGATCAATGCGGCGAATGTCATCGCTGCGGGGACGGCCGATCCACGCCCGACCAACACGGCCAGCATGAATTCGGTGCGACGCATGGCGTTCGGCCCGACCGGCGGCCGGGTGTGGACGAGCCACGCGTACCAGGGATGTCTTTTGATCATTTCCCGGGTTCCGCCGGCAACCGCGCGTAGGTCCGCGCGCCAATCAGGCCCGGGCCGCTCGGGCACCGGAACCGACCCGATCGCCGCGTCGAGCATGAGGTCGACCAGACCGTCCTTGCTCTGCACGTATCGATACAGCGCCATCGGAGTGTAGGAGCCGAGGCGTGCGGCGACGGCCTTCATCGTGACCGCGTCCGGGCCGTCGGTGTCCGCCACGGCGATCGCGGCCGCGACGATCTCGTCACGGCCCAATGTCCGGTGTCGGGCCGGCGGCGGTGGCTGCGTCCAGATCAGGGCCAGCTCGTGGGCGGACGAACGCTTTGGCATGGCTTGAGTATACGTCTTATACTCGCGCTATACGGCATAAACTCAACGTCATAACTCAGCGGAGCGTGATCATGACCAGCCATTCCGGAACGTCGGCGACCGACCTGACGGGAGTCCGCCTCGGCGTGGTCCGCGGCATCAGCTATGGCCTGTTCGCCCAGCCGGATGCGTTCGTGCCCCAGGCGCGTGCGCTCGGGGCCGATCTGGTGCGCGCGTATGTCTACTGGTCTCAGGTCGAACCGGAGCCGGGCCGATACGTCTGGGACACCGTCGACGCGCTGCTGAGCCAGCTGGACGGGCACGAGGAGGTATGGATCACCGTGTGCTCCAGCTCGACCTGGGCCACGCGGCAGTCGACGAACTTCCTGCCGCCATCGCCGGCCACCGACATCGGCGCCTACGCCGAGTTCGTCCGGCGTCTCGTCGGACACTGCGCCGGCCGGGTGCGGTATTGGCAGTGCGACAACGAGCCGAGCAACGCCGGCCTGCTGTGGGCCGGCACGGCGCCCGAATATGTTGCCCAGCTCAAGTCCATGCACGCCGTGGTCCGGGCGGTCGACCCGCGTGCGCTCGTCGTGCTCGGCGGCTGCGGGTACGACGTGTTCAGCGGCGCACCGGACAGCGCGCCGCGACAGTTCTTCGACCACCTCGTTGACGCCGGACGAGACGCGTTCGATCTGTTCAGCGTCCATCTGTACGGCGAGCCCGCTCGCATCCCCGAGTACGTCGACACCGCCCGGCAGATGATGCGCCGGTACGGGTACGACAAGCCGATCGTCGCTGGGGAGCACGGCGGGCCGGTGCTGTTCGAGTTTCCCGAACTCGACGACGTCATCGGGCAGGTGTTCGCGGCCGCGTTCGCCGACCCGCCACCGACGCAGAGCACGGACGAACTCGCGGCGCTGGCCGGGCAGGACACTCCGGAACGGCGCGCCATGACGGCGTTGTACGCGAAAATGCCCGAGCTGCCACCGCGGCTGCAGATGTTCATGGACGGCTGCCCGCCGGAACTCGAGGCCAAGCGGGACCGGATCAACTGCCGGCAGCTTGTGGCGCGGACGGTGCTCGCTATCGCGTGCGGCATCCGGCGTCATGGCCTACTGGAACCTCGCCCCGGAAATCGCGGGCTGGCACGACCCGTACCAGATGATGCATTTGCTCTTCGGCAAACTTCCGTTGTTGGACTATGACGGAACCGATCTCGATCGACGTCGGCCCGCGGCGGACACCTTCGCTCATCTGGCCGATCGCCTCGCCGGGGTAACCGACGCACGACGGATAATCGTGGCCGACTCGCCGTCGATCTTCGCCTTCGAGATCGATCGGTCTGATGCGCCGCCGCTGGTCGTCGTGTGGGACCAACGTGACTGCTTCGACGGCGAGGATCTGCCGCCGGTGCGGGTGCACCTGCAGTGGCCGGCAGATTCGGCTTGCGCGACCGACGCTCTCGGCCACGAGCACGCGGTTAATGTCGACGGCGGTCAACTGCGGGTCGCGGTGTCGGACACGCCGATCTTCATCGAGCGGGTCGGCGACACCGCGTAGCAGCGATTGCCCGCCCGACCCTTCCGCGTGCCGTACAGCACGACATCCTGTGGCTCGACCGGCTCGTGTTCGTCAACAGCGTCCTCGACCTGACACCGTACGGCCGGCAGGAAGACTGGGAGGATTCCCCGCCCGGGTGGCCGCAACGCCCGACGTACGGATAGCAGCGACGCCGCCCACTTCGAGCGTCTCGGCGCGAAATGAGTTGTCCGGCGACGAGCGTGTGGCCAACCTCATCAATGTGACTGAGCCGGTGATCCGAACATTCGACGAGGTCGCGCCGGTCTACGACACCGTGCTGCCGTTCTTCGCGAGATTCGGTGCCGAGTTGGCGGCGTGGTTGCCGCCATCGACTCACGGCGACCGGCTGCTCGATCTCGGTGCAGGCATCGGAGCTGTCGCCACGCAAGCGGCGGAACGCGGATATGCCGTGGTAGCCGTCGACCGCTCGGCGGAGATGGTGACCCGACTGCGCGCCGAGCATCCGGAGATGCGCGCACGGGTCATGGATGCCGCCTCGCTCGACTTCGAGGATGAGAGCTTCGACGTCGTGACCGCCGGGTTCGTCATGCATCTGTTGCCCGACCCGTTGGCGACGATCCGGGAAGTACGGAGGGTCCTGCGACCCGGCGGCACGTTTCTGTTCACGGTGCCGGGTCGCGTACCCGATGGCTTCGTGTTTCACGACGCGGCGAACGCGTTGTTCGCGGAGTTCTCGGCCCATCTGCCGGTTGACGGCGGGATGGGTCAGCCGTTCGCGGAACTCGCGTCCCTACGATCGGCCGGGTTCGCCGACGTGTGCGAACGTGCGCTCACCGTGGAGATTCCCTTGGCCGACGGTGAGACGTTGTGGCGTTGGTTGCAGACCCACGGAACGCGGAAGTTTCTCGATGACCTCAGCGACGGGCACCGGCGGGAGTTCCGCCGCCGACTCGTCGCGGACGTCGACGCGCGTACGACGAAGGCACTTCACCGGTATGCCTGGCTGTTCACTGCGTCCGCCTGAGGTCTGCGTCCGCGGAGCGAGAACCGGCTTAGCCGTCCCGGGACAGCAACGGCCTCGACCGGAACGACCTTGGCCAGG
>CAWIKW010000003.1:0-218847 GCA_963836785.1 uncultured Actinomycetota bacterium
TGGGGATGGCTCCATCTGACCGGATCAACGCAGCACGTCGGGCAGGACTGGGGCGACGACAAGGGAGTTCGCGAGGATCGAGGCCTCAAGCATCGTGCTACGTCGGCCGTGCGGGACGTGCCTGCGCCACCCGTGCTAGTGAACGCGCTTCGCAGCCACATCACGGCCTACGGGGTCGCACCTGATGGCCGGGTCTTCCGGTCTCAGAGCTATCGACAGGGTCCGGTGTCGTTGCAGACCTACCTGCGCGTGTGGCGCCAGGCCCGGGCCGCTGCCCTCAGCCCGGCACAACAGCGGTCGCCGCTCGCGAAGGTGCCGTACCAGCTGAGGCACGCCGCCGTGTCGCTGTGGCTTAACGCGGGCGTCCCGGCAACCCAGGTGGCCGAGTGGGCTGGTCACAGCGTGCACGTCCTTCTCAAGGTCTACGCGAAGTGCATCGACGGCCAGGATGAGGCGTCTCGGCGCCGCATCGAAGCCGCCCTCCAACAGCCCGGCGGCAGTTGATCATCACGCGGTCATGCTCAGGTCGAAGGTGTTTGGACAAGCGCTGCCCTCGTCGGCCAAACACACAGATCTAGCCAGCTTTGGTGCACGCCGATGACGACCAGGCCCTCATCGCGGTGGGCGCGCGACCAGCCCCGAATGTAGGGCTCAGCGCGCAGCCAGTTGATGCACGTCAGCGTCCAGAAATCGACCAGGACGACCTGACCGCGAAGCCCCGCGGGGCTCAGTGGCTCGGAGTTGAGCCACACGCAGCAGCCCCGCTGAGCGGCGGCATGTGCAGGCGTGCGGACACGGCCATCTACCGCAGCGACTTCAACCCTGCGCGCATCTCATCCACCAGGAGCTTCGGCTGTTCCCACGCCGCGAAGTGCCCGCCCTTGTCGAGCTGGTTGTAATGGATGAGGTTGGGATAGGCCTGCTCCGCCCAAGTCCGCGGCGTGTGATAGACCTCGTCAGGAAAGACGCTCAGCGCAACCGGGATGGTGATGTTCTTGGGTCCCAAGTCGGTCTTCGCGAAGCCCTCCCAATAGAGACGCGCCGCAGAGACTGTCGTGTTCGTCAACCAGAACAGCGTGGCGTTGTCGAGCACATCGTCCCGGGTAAGGCCGTTGGACTCCCCGTCGAAAGCACGTTCGATGAGCCGCAAACTGGCCGGGTCGTGGTCGAGCAACCAGGCTGCCACGCCGACGGGTGAATCCGCGATGCCGTACAGCGTTTGCGGGTGCGACCCCATGAAAAACTGTGTCGGAATGGTCTTGTACAAAGCGACAACCGTCTCGTACGCGCGCTTTTCCTCGGCCGAGAGACCCGACGGCGGCGGGCCGCCGGCCGCGGCCGCCTTGTTGATTTCGGGTGGAATCGCGTTGGGCAGGTTCGTGTGGAGACCGATCAATTCCGGATGTCCCTGCGTGGCCATCACGTCGTTGATGATCGCGCCCCAATCCCCGCCTTGCGCCACATATCGCGTGTACCCAAGGCGCTTCATCAGCACCGCCCAGGCACGTCCGATCCGGGCTTGGTCCCAGCCGGTCGTCGGTCGGCTTCCCGGAAAACCCGTAGCCCGGCATCGACGGAATCACCACATCGAAAGCGTCCGATGCCTTGCCGCCATGCGCTGTTGGATTGACGAGCGGGTCGACAATCTTCAGCTGCTCGATGATCGAGCCGGGCCATCCATGCGTGATGATGACCGGCAGGGCATTCTCATGCTTCGAGCGAACGTGGATGAAATGAATGTCGAGGCCGTCGATTTCGGTGATGAATTGCGGCAGGGCGTTCAGCCGGGCCTCGACCTTGCGCCAGTCGTACTCCGTCGCCCAATAGTCGGCGAGCTTCTGCATAGTCGCGAGCGGCACACCCTCGCGAGTCATCCGCGACCGGCTCCTTATCGGGCCATCGCGTGGCCGCGATCCGCGACCGTAGATCTTCAAGGTCCGCGTCGGAGGTTTGTATCGTAAACGGCCGCACTTCGGTGTTGGTAGACATGTGAGTCTCCTATCCGTCAGGGCACTCCTTAGGTCAATCACGACGATGGCCGGGCACCCGTGCAGACTTTTTTCGACGCTACGCCCGTGACATCAGCGCAGGGTCTCGATCGAGATCTTCGACAATCTGTCGTTCTCCCGCGACCGCCCAAGCCACGCTGACAGCTGGGTCGGTGACGTAGCCTCCCGATCGAGGTCGGCTTCGAGTGATACAGCGGCGCGCTCGGGGCCGCACTGGTGTGCTTTGTCGCGCCGCCGCCGATGATTGCCGAGGACTATGGCCCCGCACGCGAGGGGAAGACGCGCACCCTGCGCGGTGCTAGCCGTGCCTGGCGTAAGGCCCAAGGATGTCGATGACGGCGCATGATCGTTGACGCGTATTTGACGCGACGCGTCAGTCCGAGCGGGTTTGCGCGAGATCTAGTGAGAATGGTTCTCGATTTTGACAGGCCCGTCACGCTTACGTTTACCGCTGGTCGAGGGGCTGTTTCTGGTGCTGGAAGCGGAGGGCCAGGGATTCGAACCCTGGAGGAGCATTCCTGCCCCTAGCGGTTTTCAAGACCGCCGCCATCGGCCACTAGGCGAGCCCTCCCATGCTGGACCGGGCAAGGCACGGTTCCAGCGGCACCAGTGTGCCAGATCGGGATAGCGGTCGCCGCTAGCGACCTTGGCCCACAACGCGCCGACACCGCGACCGCACAAGCTGACAAAACGCCAGGGTGTCATGCGGCCCCAGATCTAGCAGAATGGCCGGCATGTTCGCGGTGACTTTGCCAACGTACGGCGGACCCGAGGTCATGACCTGGGCCGAGGTGCCCGATCCGGAGCCCGGGCCGGGTGAGGTATTGATCGACGTGGTCGCGGCCGGCGTCAATCGGGCCGATCTGCTGCAGCGGGCCGGGTTCTACAATCCGCCGCCGGGCGCATCGCCGTACCCGGGGATGGAGTGCTCCGGGCGGATCTCGGCCGTCGGCGACGGCGTGACCCGGTGGCGAGTCGGTGACGAGGTCTGTGCGCTGCTGACCGGCGGAGGGTACGCGGAGAAGGTCGCGGTCCCGTTCGGACAGGTGCTGCCCGTACCGGACGGAGTCGATCTGGTCGACGCGGCCGCGTTTCCGGAGGTCGCCTGTACGGTCTGGTCAAACCTGACCCGCGTCGCCCACATGTCGCACTGGCAGACACTTCTCGTCCACGGCGGCGGAAGCGGCATCGGTACGTTCGCTCTCCAGTACGCCTCGGCGCTGGGCGTACGCGTCCTGACGACGGCCCGCAAGGCGAAGCACGAGGTGCTGAAGGCGCTCGGTGCCGACGTCACGATCGACTACACCGAGCAGGACTTCGTGGCCGAGGTTATGGCGGCCACGAGCAACCGGGGCGCCGAGTTGATCCTCGACATCTTGGGCGCCTCGTACCTGAGCCGGAACATCCAGGCGCTGGCTGACGGCGGCTGCGTCGTGATCATCGGACTGCAGGGTGGCCGTACCGGCGAAATTGACCTTGGCGCGATGCTGGCCAAGCGCGCGACGGTGGCCGCGACAACGCTGCGATCGCGCACCACCGCGGACAAGGCGTCGATCGTTGCCGGCGTCCGTGCGGAGGTGTGGCCACTGATCGAAGCCAAGAAGATCCTGGCGGTGGTCGACCGCACCGTGCCGATGTCGCAGGCCGCGACCGCACACGAGATCATGGCCGACAGCGACCACATCGGAAAGGTACTGCTGGTCACCGAGCCGCGACCGATGGGCGGGACCGTTCCGTTCACCGAAGCCGCTCTGCCGCAGACCGAGACAGAGCTACGCACAGAGGCAGGGCCGCGCACAGAGACGGGGCCGCGCACAGAGACGGGGCCGCGCACAGAGACGGGGCCGCGCACAGAGACGGGGCCGCGCACAGAGACGGGGCTGCGCGCAGAGACAGGGCTGCGCGCAGAGACACGGCCGGTCAGCGAGACAGCGCCGGCGGCACCATCGAATGCGCCGGCGTCGGCAGGCGACCCAGCGCCGTTCGGCGGGGCCACCCCGCCGGCGACCGAGGCGCCGACGACGGCCGCGCCGACGCCGGAAACCGCCGAAACTCCAGACGGCTCAGATGGCTCCGACACCGGCAGCCAGACCGCCGCCGAGCGGCCACCGATCGTCGCGCGCGGGACGGCGTCCGTCGCCGATTCGGCCGGACGCTCCGGCCTCCCGCCATATCCGGCACATCACCCGCCACAGCAGGCACCGGGATCCGTGACGCCCGCTCAATCGGTGCCACCGGAAAGCGCTGAATCCCCTGCGTAGGGCCTATCGGACACGCATCGCTAACCACGCTCACATGGTCACCGTCTATGCTGTGCTCAAGTCTGAGCCGAATTCGGGCTCAGGTGTAAGACTTCCAACCAAGTGGGTATGCACGAACGACAGCTCGCTCAATCAGAACTGACGTTCGGACAAAACCCGCCGGCGGTGCTCGCGTGCTCAGCCGCCGGCCGACACCCAGGAGGACGCGCATGGCGGAGATCGCCGGCGACCAGCAGGTCCAGTCGGAGGTCCTCGAAGGCTTGGCGACGGCCGTGAATCACCGCCGTTGGTTCGTCGAACTCGCGGTTCCCTATCTCGGGGATGATCCGATCGAGATCGGCAGCGGGCTCGGTGACTACGCCATCGAATGGGCCGACCGGATTCCGCGATTCACCGCGACCGAGGCCGATCCGGAGCGACTCGTCAAGCTCAAGGAGCGGATGGTCGATCACCCGGGCGTTTCGGTGCGCGAGATGCTTCTGCCGTCCGAAGACAGCGGCCACTACAGCGCGGCCGTGTCGTACAACGTGCTGGAGCACATCGACGACCACGTCGGCGCCTTGCGGAGCATCGCGCGCCTGGTGCGTCCGGGCGGCGCGGTCGTGCTGATCGTGCCGGCGTTCATGTTTGCGATGAGCCCGGTCGACATCGCCACCGGCCACGTCCGCCGTTACACGAAGAAGACGATGCGGGCCGCGCTCACTGAGGCCGGCCTCGAGGTCGAGCGTGTGCAGTACGCGAACGCCCTCGGTCTGATCGGCTACTACACCGCGACGAGCCTGTTCAAGCTGACGCCGAAGGAAGGCGCGATGGTCAAGGTCTACGACCGTCTCGTGCTGCCGGCCACCAAGGCAGCCGAGTCAATCGTGCGACCGCCGTTCGGGCAGTCGGTGTTCGCCGTCGCACGAGTGCCAGCCACCACCTGACCGGTCTGGCGCCGCGAGAGGTTGCCACATTTACGCACATGTGTGCGAAATCGCAGACGAGCCGCCGATAGTTTTCGGCGGTCCTGAGGGGCCGGCTCAATCAGCTTGCTCGGGTAGCATCGCGCGCATGTGCCGCTGTTCTCGGGACGCCGCGTTGGCCAGGCTGCGATCTGGCCGGCCGGCTGGACTGGTGCACCCGCCGGGACATTCCGGCCGGCGGCGGCGCCGATGACACGGCGCCACCTGCCCATTCCTGAGTCGACGGCCGACGATGCGCCGTCGACGTGGGAACGGCTGAGCACGACCCGACCGGTCCAGGACCGCCCAGCGCCGCACGGCGAGCGGTCCGCCGATGAGTCCAGCTTGGGTGCCGCGACAAAGACAGCACTGGTACGGCGACGGACGGTACGACACCTCATATCGGTGCCGGAGGACGGTACGCCGACCCGGCCGTCCCGCATGCGGTGGAACCGGTTCGACGCGATCGTCGCATTCGTGTTCCTGCTGGGCGGCTACCTTGTCACGGCGCAGATGTGGCAGAACCCGAACGGTCACACGACCGCCGCGAACTCCACCGACCAGACGTTCTTCGAGTGGATGCTGACGCACGGCGTCCGCGTATTCAGCCACGGCGACAATCCGTTCTTTACGACGCAGCTGAATGCTCCGCTCGGCGTGAACCTGATGTCGAACACCGGGCTGCTCGGGCTGTCGCTGCCGTTCGCTCCCGTCACCGCACTGATCGGGCCGGCGCCGACGTTCGTCCTGATCATCATGCTCGGCCTCGCCGGCACGGCGTTCGCCTGGTATTACGTCATGTCGCGGCACTTCATCGGGCACCGATTCGCGGCCTTCGTCGGTGGCGTGGTCTGCGGCTTCGGACCCGGCATCATCACGCATGCGAATTCGCACCCGAACCTCACGGCCGGCTTCGTCGTGCCGCTGATCCTGTGGCGGGCGTTGGCGCTGCGAAACTCACGTCGGCCCGTACGCGATGGGATCATCCTCGGCCTGCTCGCGACGTATCAGGTGTTCATCAACGAGGAAGTGCTGTTCCTGACGGCACTGGCCGGCACCATGTTCGTGCTGATCTACCTGGCCTTCCGACCGGCCGAGGCACGCAACGCGGTGCGTCCGGTTCTCACCGGTCTCGGCACGGCCGGGCTTCTCGGGGCCGTTCTCGTGGCGTACCCGTTGTATTTCCAGTTCTACGGCCCGCAGCATTTCAGCGGCCTGCCGGTGTGGCTCGAGGAATGGCCTTATCGCTTGCCGCTGCAGACGTGGGTGACGCTGCCCGGGCTGTCGCATTGGGGCGATCCTGCGGCGAACTGGAATCTCATCAGCACACAGACCGAGGAGAATTCCTTCCTCGGCTGGCCCTTGGTCATCGTCGCGCTGGTCACCGTAGCCATGCTCTGGCGCCGGCGGCCCGCGGTGCGGGCGCTCGGCATCGTCGGTGTGTTGTTCGTGTGGGCGTCGCTCGGCAACGCGGTCGTGTTCCGGGACCCGGCCCACGCACACCCGGCGCTGTCGTTGTGGCGGCACCTGAGCCGGCTGCCCTTGTTCGACAGTGTCCTGCCGAGCCGGCTCGCGATGGTGGCGCTGCCGATCGTCGGGCTGCTCGTGGCATTTGCCATCCGCGAATGCCTGCCGCTGCTCGCCGGATTCGACGGCGTAGCGCTCTGGCGCGTCGGCGCGACGGTCGGCGCGGTCACCGCCGTTGTCGCGGCGGTCGTGGCGATCGTCCCGCGATCGGTCCCAGTGGCACCGCTGCCCACCGTGCCGCGGTTCATCACGAGCGGGGCGTGGAAGCCGTACGTCCCGGCCGGCGCGAGCATCATGTCGGCTACGCCGTACGACGACAACTCGATCGCGTACATGCGGTGGGCGGTCGCCGCCGGGCTGGACTTCTCGGTGCCGGGTGGTTACTTCCTCGGGCCGGACGGGAAACCGAAGAATGGTGATCCGTCGCAGGAGCGCGGCCAGTACGGACCACAGATGCGCGACACGGAGCGGGTCCTCGGCGCGGTCGGCAACGGGAGTTGGACGCTGCCGGCCAACGCGAGTGGATACACCACCGAGGCGATCTGCGACCTTCGCTACTGGCACACGGCGATCATCGTTCTCGACAAAGCGCAGCCGCGCGTCGGGACGATCCGATCATCGGTCGATCGGCTGATCGGCACGGGTAAGGACGTCGAGGACGCGGTTGTGTGGGACGTCCGCTGGACGTGGAAAGCGCCGGTCACCTGCTCATCCTCGTCGAAGTAGCGCTCGCCGCGATCGTCCAGCTTCGCTGTGCGACGTGTGCTTGCGTGGCGGCGCTCCCTTCACCGCAACTTCCTGGAAGTTGCCCGAACGCTGGCGGTTTGCGAGGGTTCGCCCCAGCTTGGGCGCGTCGCTGGCCGGCCCGGCCGGTCGGTGCGTGAGAGACTGTGCTCGGCTGTGACAGGGATTGTGGCAGCCGTTGACAAGGCTCAAGACACCGCCGGCGAGGCACCACAATGACGTTTTCACCGCTGCAGGAGGCATCGGAGGAGTTCGCCCAGCAGCTCACCCGATGGCGTACGCAGCGGGGGCTGTCGAAGCGTGCCCTCGCGAGCGAGATGGGGTTCGACCCGTCCTATGTAAGCCATATCGAGGGTGGCCGGCATCGGCCGACCGAGGATTTCGCGCGCCGGGCTGAGGTTGTCCTGCGTACCGGTGGCGAGATCTGGCAGAGCTTTGCCGCCTACAACACGCTGCGGCGGTCGATCCCCGCGCCGGCCGCGCCCCCGGAGCAAGAAGTGTGGGTGCCGCCCGGCAGCGGACTCATCGTCGAGCGCGAATACGCCGGCCTCAGCTTCCGTAGCGGCATCTTCCACACCCGGGTCCGGCGGCACCTCTACAACGCGGGGCCAGAGGCCGTGGTGCGCTATCCGGTACGGATTCGCGTCGACCGCTACCCCGGCCACCCGCGGCGATCCGCACGCCTGCACCATGGCGCCCCGCTGACGTGGTCCGAGTTGGGCTTCGCCGCGTACGGGCCGGACGGTGAGCCGATGGCGTGGCAGCCGACGCACGATTCGGACACTACGAAGGAGCTGTGGCTCAAGTTCGAAAGTGGCGAGCGCCGGTTCCCCCTTTATGCCGGCCGTCGGGCGACGATCGAGTACGGCTACCGCGTGCCCGAGCTCAAATGGGGACCGTGGTTCCAGCGAGCGATCCGCCTTCCGACTCGGGAACTCGCGATCGAGCTCGACTTCCCGACCGCGATCGAACCGGCCGTCTGGGGCACCGTCAGCTCGCTCACCAGCGAGGGCGTCCCGCTCGGGCCGGCCGAGACGAGCCGCCGGCCCGGTGACCGCACGGTGTTCTATTGGTTGGTCCGCTCGCCTGCGCTGCAGGCGCGTTACCGGATCGAGTGGCGGGTGCCCGGCGCCGGCGCTTAGCTAGCGCTCGCGGCGGATCTTGGCCCGTGTGCGCGGCGGCGCTCAGCCGGGCCGTGCAGAATTGCACGGGACTTGGGCGGTCAATCGCCGCCGGACCACGTATGTTCCGTGCAATTGTCACGGTCGGAGGGACGTCGATGCAGCCGCAGGTGGGCGACCGGGCGCCGGCCGAGGGCCGCCGCGCCCGGTCGCCGTTCGCGGCGGCGCTCAGGCGCATCCGGTCGCCGTTCGCGCCGGCCGACAGCGACCGCGCCCCGTCACCGCTCGACGCGCCCGGCAGCGGCGACGGCGCCCGGTCACCGATCATCGCCCGTTCGCGCCGCGCATGGGCGTCGCTGCATGAAAAAGCTTCCAGGGTACGGGCGACCACGCGCGCGATCTGGCACGACGAGCCGGATTGGGTGACCGGCTTCCCCCGGTCGGAGCTGCCCCGAAGCGTGCTCCGCAGCGAAGTCATCATCGTCTTCCTGCTGTCACTCGGTGCCAGTGCCGTCTACGCCGTCGTCCAACTCCTGGCCGACATCACCGCCCGCGGTGGCCTGTCGAAGGCCACCGCTTCACTGAACGTTTCGCAGGCGCCCGGCCGGCCGTGGCTCGATCTGACGTACCAGCTGCTCGGCATCTTCTTCGCGCTGGTCCCCGTCGCGCTCGTGATCCATCTGCTGCGCCGCGACCACGGCAACCCGTACCGAGTGCTGGGCCTGGACGCCCGACGGCCCGGACGCGACGCCGGCATCGGCGTCGGTCTGGCCGCGCTCATCGGCGTACCCGGGATTGGCTTGTATGTCGCCGCCCGGGCGCTCGGCATCAGCGCAAACGTGGTGCCGGCGTCGTTGCCGCACATCTGGTGGGCGATCCCGGTGCTGATCCTGTCGGCGATCCAGAACGCGGTCAACGAAGAGGTCATCGTCGTCGGTTACCTTCTCACCCGGCTTCGCGATCTGCGCTGGCGGACGCCGGCCGCGATCGCGCTGTCGGCGGTGATCCGCGGCTCCTATCACCTGTATCAGGGCTTCGGCGCGTTCATCGGCAACGCCGTCATGGGCGTGATCTTCGCGTCGTTCTACCGCCGGTACGGCCGGGTGACGCCCCTCATCGTCGCCCACTCGATTCTCGACATCGTGTCGTTCGTCGGGTACGCGTTGCTCCGGCCGTATCTGCACCGCTGGTTCCCCGGTCTCGTCCCGTAACGTCGCCGGCGCCAGCGCCGAGTCGCTGAGATCGTTTCCCAGCAGGGGCTTTTGCCTGAGCGGATCATCAGTAATGCTGTCAGACACGCGGCGGCGCCGGTCGGCGCCGCGGCGCTCGGGGAGGCGTGGCGTGACCAGCAACAACTACGACGCGGTGATCATCGGCGGTGGCCACAACGGCCTGGTCGCGGCCGCATATCTGGCCCGAGCGGGGCAGCGCGTCCTCGTGCTCGAACGACGCCCGATCGTCGGCGGAGCCGCCGTCTCCGAGCATCCGTTCGGCCCCGACTACACCGTGACCTCGCTGTCGTACGTCGTGAGCTGGCTCTCGCCACAGATGGTGCGCGATCTTGATCTGGTGCGGTACGGCTACCACGTCTACCCGCAGGGTCCGTACTTCGCGCCGCGCCGGGACGGGCGCTACCTGGCGTTGCCGGACGATCCGGCGGCCCGCCATGCCGAGATCGCGAAGTTCTCCAAGAAGGACGCCGACGCCTACGTTGGCTGGGAGCACTGGTTCGCCGGCCTCGGCAAACTCGTCGGCCCGCTGTTGCAACAGATTCCGCCGAAGCTCGGCTCGAAGCGGCCGGCCGATCTGCTGGCCCAGGCGGCGCTGGTCAAGCAGCTGCGGGGCGTGGACGTCCGGGCCGCGTACGACCTGACGCGCCTGTTCACGGCGAGCCTGGCCGATGTCGTCGAGGAGCGCTTCGAGTCGGACGCGATGCGAGGCGTCCTGTCGGTGTCGGGTGTCATCGGCATGTGGGCCGGCCCGCGGAGCGCCGGCACGGCGTACGTCATGCTGCACCACCATGTCGGCGACGCCGTCGAGGGTCAGACCGGCGCGTGGGGCTTCGCCCGGGGTGGAATGGGCGCGATCTCCAACGCGATCGCCTCGGCGGCTCGGGCCTCCGGAGCGGAGATCCGTACGTCGGCGCCGGTGTCCCGCATCGTCACCGCCGGCGGACGGGTCCGAGGCGTCGTACTCGAATCCGGCGAGGAGATCATGGCGCCGGTGGTTGTCGCCACGGTCCATCCGAAGATCGCGTTCCTGGATCTGGTCGATCGCGATGAACTGCCCGATGACTTCGTGGCGGACATCTCGTCATACCAGACCCGGTCCGGCACGGTGAAGGTCAACTTTGCGGTGGACAAGCTGCCGACATTCACCTCGCACCCGACGTTCGACCCGCAGATCCACGGCGGAACGATCGTGCTGTCCGAATCGCTGGACGACGTCGAGCGGGCCTTCCAGGATGCGTCGGCCGGTCGCGCCGCCGAGCTGCCGTTCGCCGACATCTGCATCCCGTCGGTCTTCGACGACTCGTTGGCTCCCGACGGCCATCACATCGTCTCGATGTTCACGCAGTGGGTGCCCGCGTCATACGCCGACGCGCCCGATGCTGAGGCGCTGGCGGCCTACGCGGACCGGCTGACCGCACGGATGGAAGCGGTCGCGCCCGGCTTCACCGACTCGATCGTCGGGCGCCAGGTCATCGGACCCCACGAGATGCAGACGGAATATGGCCTGGTCGGCGGCAACATTTTCCACGGCGAGCTGACGCCAGGCCAGATGTTCCACATGCGTCCGGCGGCCGGCTATGCCGATCTCCGTACCCCGATCAAGGGCCTCTACCAGGCCGGATCGGCGACACATGGCGGCGGCGGGGTGACCGGCGTGCCGGGGCGCAACGTGGTGGGCCAGATCCGGCGCGACCAGGGCGTCCTGGGCCGGCTCCGGCGCCGGTCCTAGCGGGCGGCGCTGTAGAAGCGGGCTGCGCGGGCCGCGACGTCGGCGACGTCCGCCGCGCCGGCCAGGCCCGCAAGAACAACACCAGCCCCGGGTACGGCACGGGACACGCCGCTGCGGACCAACGTCGTCGCGACCGCCCCGAACTTCGGTAAGGCGGGAACATTCCGGCTGCCATCGGTTGGCGCGTCCGCATCGTCGGTCACACCACGTACGGCGGCGGCCGCCGCGCCGAGGTCCGGATAGATCTCCAGCAGGGCGAGGATTTCGGCCGCGCGCGCCGGCTCTCGCGGGTCGACCTGATGGAGGGCGGCGATCTCGAGGACGAGTCGCGCGTGCGTCCACAACTGGGTCGCGATCGAGGCGAGTCCGCCGAGCGGCAGGACGGCGGCCGCCGTGGCGACCCGGGCGCGCCGCTGCGCGTCGCGGATCGCGACCCGGGTGAGCCGATCGATGCCGACGGTCGGATACGTCTCGCGGAGCCATGCGGCCTGCTCCCCGGCCGCGGTGCCGTAATGCGCCACGGCCGCCAGGGCCAGCGCCGCCGGCGTACGGTGTGGTCGATCCCGTACGGCGGCCCACATCTCGGCGTAGCTCGGTACGGTTGCCACCGTGCTCGCTTCCGGCTCTGCCGGCGCTAGTGCGGTTGCCGTGGCCCGCATGCGCGGACGGGCAGACTTCGTCGACGCTGGCGCAACCGTGACGCCGTCGGGTGGAGCGGCTGCGGCAGATTCGGGATTCGCGGCGGTTGCGGTCGCGCGCCTGGCCGCGGTTGCCGCTCGCTTGCGTGGCGTTCGCGTCGGCTCAACGACTGGCTCGCCGGTCACCGGCACTGCGGCCACCGGCTCGGTCGCCACGGGCTTCGGGGGTGCTGGTCGCCGGGGTCACTGGTTCGGCCGGCACTGGTTCGGCCGGCGCCGGCTCGACGGCCGCGCCCGCGTCGGCGGGTTCTGGGGCTGCGGCCGGGACAGCTGATGCCATCTTGCGGGGGGCTCGGCGCCTGGGCACTGCTGGGTGATCGGCTACTTGATCGGCGGCGGCCTTGCGAGTTCGCCGGGGCGATGCGGTCGCAGAGGCTGGCGTCGTCGGATCCGCCGGATCCGCCCCCGGAATCGTCTCGTCTGAGCTGGCCTTCGGGGAGTCGGCCGCAGCCAGCGGCGCGGCCTTGCGCGGAGCTCGGCGCGTCGGCGCGCCGGTCGCCGCTCCGTTGGCGGGTGCCGATGCAGATGCCGATGCCGGTGCGGCTGCCGTCGGCTCGGCCGCAGACTTGTCCGCCGGCGTCGCGGCCGGGGATCGGCGCGTGGGTTTCGATCGACCCGACGCCGGCGCGGCCCGCCGGGTGCTGCTGCCCGAGCTCGGCGGCGCCGGAGATTTGTCGGCCGGCTGCGTATCGGTTGGCTGGGGTTCGGCCGGCTGCATTTCGGCCGGTCGAGGAACGGCGACACCGTTCGCCTTTCGGGGCGAAGCCGCTCGCTGCTCGGTGCCGTTCGACGATGCGGGCGCCGCCTCGATGGGCCGCGGCGTGAACACCGTCGTTGACGGCCGCTCGCGGTGTGCCGGTGGAGCCGGCGGTTCGTCGGCCGACGACCGTGGAGTGGGCGCCGCTTGGAACGCAGCTATCGGTGCGGCCGAACGGGCGGCCGGCTTCGCGACTTCCGGACCACCGGACGATCGCTCTGCGGCTGGGGGCGTCGGATCGTCCGTACCGTCGGATTGGGGTGGAATGACCGGCGGCAGGAACAGCGCCGCGGGCGGTGAGGCCGGCGGGCGTCGACGCGATGTGGCGTTCGGCTCACTTTCGCGCGCCGAATCAGCCGTGTCCTGCCCCATGATGGGTGAGCCTAGTATTCGCCGGTCATGGTCGCTGCCCGCGACGCGGCGATTCCGCATTTCGGTCGTCGACGTGTCACGGCTAGGCTGCTGGTAGTCGCTTTGCCCGGCTGCCCAGCGGCCTGTATTCTCGACCGGCGGTGGTCGCGTAGACCATCGGGGAGGCTTCGCCTAGTCCGGTCTATGGCGCCGCACTGCTAATGCGGTTGGGGTTTATCGCCCCTCCCGGGTTCGAATCCCGGAGCCTCCGCGTCTGGTCGGGTATGTACACTGGCTGGGCACGAGCGCCCGTAGCTCAACGGATAGAGCATCTGACTACGGATCAGAAGGTTGGGGGTTCGAATCCCTTCGGGCGCGCAGCACGTCAAAGCCGGTTTCCCCAACGGGGAGCCGGTTTTTTGATCTCCTGACCCCAGCAGTTGACCCCAGCCGGCTACTCATCGAACAAGAATCCAAGTCGGTCGACCGCATCTTGCTGGACCCTTCGCGTCGCGTCCACATAGATGGTCTTCGTGACCGTGGGGAGCTGTGACCGAGCACGTCCTGAATGTTTCGATCGAGACGCCCTGGTCGTAACGATGGTCGCGCATGAATGCCGCAGGTCGTGAAAACGGATCCCGCGAACCTCGGCGCGTGCGCACAAGGAGTCGAAATGTCGGTTCAGATTCCGGGGTTCGATTGGCGTTCCGATCTTTGTCGTGAACAGCATCCCAGGTATCCAGTGATCTTCCGGTATCGCTCGCCCGTCGCTGGGTCCTCTGTCGGGGTTCGGGCGACCAAGCACGGGCGCAGGATCGAGAAGACGAACACGCCGTCTGCGGTGGGGGCTGGCTGCGAAGCCCTAACGGAACGGTGATGTCGGCAACGGCGGCGGCGGCGGGCGGTGCCCGCCGCCATCCACGATCTTCACCTCGACCGGTGAGAATACGGTCTGCGGAATGCGGACCAGACCCCAGCCGAGAACTCCGCTGAGGATGATCATGATGATTGACAGGATCACCCAGCGCCTCGGGATCCTCGGGAGACCGCTGGGCCGACCCAGAAGGATCGTGCCAACCGGCAAGCTGCTCAACCTGTTCATAGCTGAGAGAGGACCTCCTGAAGCACGGCATGTGCGGCATCGCGCGCCGCCTCGTACGTGATCGGATCGCTGGACCCGAAGTAGACCAAGACCACGTGCGCGCCGACCCGACCGACATACCAGAGACTCAGGTAGTCGGGACCACGACTGATTTGGCGGACCAGTGACTCGTCACCGAGGTCGGCCGGCACCGTGAACGGACTGTCCTCAAACTGCGCAAACAACGCGTGCGCTTGGTCGCGTGGACCGCCCTCCGGTCCATACCCGGCGTGCCGGATGGTTATCCCGAGGATCGTCGTCGCCGAGTCGACCTCGCAATGGCTGACCGCCGTGTAGTTGTTGGTGCGACCACCATCGACGTCGAAAAGGACCGGCGGACGACTCGGATCATGCCCAGGAACAACGATGTCAACGATCCCCGGCCGGACCAGAGAGCAGCCTTTCGGCGGCGCCGCCGGCACGTACCTCCAGGTGCGCTCGGCTTCGTAACCACCGATCAGTGCCGCGACCACGCACAGGACGGCGACGAATGTGGTTCCCGATGTCCACCGCGGCCATCGAAACTTCGCCATGGATCCTTCTACCGCACCGCGGCCACCGGTGTCTGTCCTATGTGTGTCCACTGTGCGCGGCGGGGGGTGCGGCACCCGGTGCAGTTATGCCGGGGTTTCTCGACGGCCGTCGGGGCACGGAGGCAGCCCATCTGTCGATCAGGTGTGCCATTGGCGTGCCACCGCACGGGTCATTGTCGGGATAACGGAGGCCGCGTGAGACCACGGCCGAGGCAGACGAAACTGCGGGACCGGGCAGAGCATCCGAACCGACATGATCTTCCAAACAGACGGTGCGGGTTCGTTTCCCGCTTCGCCGAGCCGCCAACCGGTCGGCGCAATGACACCGCTGGCGGCGACCCAACTTGACCCCAGCGGCGGACTCATTCTCGCCCTCGTGGCCACGTCCGGGCAGAACCACCCCGCGGCGTGATCGGGGGTCGGTGGATAGTCGCCCGCTCCTACGGATCAGAAGGTTGGGGGGTTCGAATCCCTTCGGGCGCCACACAGAACGGGCCTAACAGCGGAACTGCTGATCGGGCCGTTTCGTTTGTGCGTGGCGTGGTCGACTCGACGTAAGTGATCTCCCCGATGTGTCGCGACAGGCCACCGGTCGCCCAGTCGACGGGCGAGGACGACGAAATCGCGTACGCAAGAGTCAATCGCTGCATGGGCCGTTGGAGATCGGCCAGTCGAGTGCCGCGGCGAACGCTTGACGGACGTCGAGGAGACACTGCTCGGCGGTCGGCAAGGTCGCTGTTTGATGGGCGAGTTGAGCCGCCCACTCGAGTGGCGGTAAGGACGAGAACAGTCCAGGTTGGACGCTCCAGCCCGTCGCTTGACGTACCTGGGTCGCGACGTCTCGGGTGAGACCGCCGATGCCGGCGATGCGGGCCAAGTCATAGAGATCGCGGGCGGTGTGCCGGTCAGCCCAGGCGATGGTCTTCATCGCGGCGAACGCGGTTAGGGTCGGCACCCGTAGCGCGACGCGATCGGGCAAGTCCCGGTATCGCAGATCGATGGTGCGTACTTCGGTGGGCCATCGGGCCAGGTCCTGGTGCCCGCCGCCGCTGTCGAGCAGCTGGATCCGAACGCGCATGCCGTCGCGGCTGGCGAGTTCGGCTGAGTCGACGGCCCGTACGGCGGTCAGCGGCGGATCCCAGGCTGTCCCTGGGAACTCACGACGCAGCAATGACGGCAGCCGATCATCGAGGATCTCGGCCACCCGGCGACGATCCGGGCTGTACAGATCGATGTCTTCGGACAAGCGCGCGCCGGCGGCGGGATCACAAATATGGGTACGGGCGAGGGCGGTGCCGCCGAAGAATGTCAGCGGCAGCCCGAGACCGGCGATGCCGGACAGGGCGTGACTGATCAGATGATCACGGCGGACCTGCGTCTCGGCAACACCGAAGGCCGCGGCGACGTCGGAAAGTTCTACCGGATCAATCACGACTGCGTTCCGCGATGGTCATGGCGGATCGGAGGGCCGCAGGTTTGTGCTGGGCAGCGGCCAGCCGGTCGACGAGTGCCCAGTCGGCTCGAGCACCAAGTGCGCGGATAGTTTGGGCGACGTCTTGACGGCTTAGTCCGCCAAGTTCCGGGCGGGCGGCGACATCGAGCAGGGTCTGCTCGATCGTGGTGACCCAGCCCGAGGCGAGCTGAGTGTCCACGCGTTCGATATCGAGTCGAGCGACGTCACGCTTCACGAAGATCATCCGTCCCGGGTGGCTTGTTAGCTCCGGGCGCTGTTTGGGTACGGCGACGACAGCGACAGCGAGGGCACGCGGGATCGCGCCGTGATAGCGGGCGGCGCTGACGCCCATCAGCGCCACGGCGTCGATGCCGTAGTCGGTTTGAGCCAGACCGAGGGCCGCGGCATCGAGTTCCGGACGCCAGCGGAGGTCGCCGAGTCGTTCCTGCGGTACAACCGCGTAGTAGCCAGCGGCCAGACGCTGCACGACGCCGGAACGCGCCAGGCGCGCCAATTCGGCGCGCGGATGGGCATAGACGGTCCCGATGTCTCGGGGCCGTAGAACCTTGTTCGCCCGCCGGGCCAGAGCCGGTGGGACGGACACCGATGGCCTCGACATGTACTACCTCCGTAGGCTTGAAGCCTACGTTCATATTACTACTCTCGGCCCAGGATGGGCGGCTTATCAATCAGCCGCCGCCTACGCGCTGATCCGGCGGCCGGGCGGCTTTAGCGGTAAGCAGCGCGCTGCAGAAAGACGCTTGCCGCTGTGCCGGCGCGTACGCCTTCGGCGATCGCCTCGGACACGAAGCCGTTCCGGACGTGCGTGACATCGCCGGCGGCGAACAAACCCGGTTCCCCTGTGGCCCCGTCGCCGTTGACGACGATCCGCCGTACGTCGCCAGCAACCACGCCCGCCGGCACGGCTTCGAGTGCGGGAGCCATGGCGTACAAGGTGTTGACGGCGCTGTTCTCGGGCGAGCACGTCGAGTATCAGGTCGACGTCGTCGGTCAGGGCACCGTCGTTCTGAAGGGTGGCCGCCACGAGATCGTCACCGACGGCAGCCCGGTCTGGCTCAAGCTCCGATCGGCTGGCCACAGCGTCTGGAGTCTCGACTCGGCGGTGATCCCGCAGCAGGCATCGGCCGCCTAGCTCGTTGGCGCCCGGGTGCCGGGTGCCGGGTGCCGCGGGTGCCGGGTGCCGGTGGTTGCCGGTGGCCGTGCTGGCGGGTGCGGTCACTGGCCGGTCGAGCCGTCGATGCGCTCGCGGAGAAGGTCGAGGTGGCCGCAGTGCCGTGCGGTCTCCTCGATCATGTGGAGCAACGCATACCGCAGCGAGAAATGCATGTCCTTGCCACGCGCCGTATCGCCGAGGTCGGCGCCGTCGATCGCATCGCGGGACCGTTGGCACTCGGCGACGTACGCCGCGACGAGCCCGGCCAGAGTGTCGCCGTCCTCTATCGCGAACGCTCCATGCATGTCGTCCTCCGGCCACGGATGGGGCAGGTCCGCGCCGGCGAAATCGATGCTGAACCAGAAGCGCTCCGTGCCGGTCAGGTGCTTGACGAGTCCACCCGGCGTGAGCGTCGACGGTGGAACGACCGCGCTGAACGCCTGTTCGTCGCTCAATCCGGCGACCTTGTTGACCACGGTGGCCCGGAAGAAGTCGAGCATCGCGGTCAGCGACTCCCACTCGGTCCCCGACTCGGGTGGCCGCGTCCGCGGCATCGGCTGCACGTCGTTGGTTGACATCGCCGTAGCGTAGGAGCCCTGACCGACAACGAGCTGTCCACCCACGGAGGCGATCCGCGTGTACGACGTCATCAGCGGCGACGACCTACCCGTCCTCGGGCCGTACTCGCCCGCTGTCCGCGCCGGCGGACTCGTGTTCGTGTCGGCGCAGGCCGGGATCGATCCGTTGACCGGTGACGCACCGGCGACCGGCGGCTTCGAGGCGGAGTGCCGACAGGCGTTGACGAACCTGGGCCGGGTGCTGGAGCGGGCCGGTTCGGATCTGCGGCATGTCGTACGTACGACCGTCTTCTACACCGACCTCGCCGATATGCCGGCGATCAACGCGGTCTTCGCCGACGTCTTTCCGGTGCCGCCGCCAGCCCGGTCGTCGGCGTTGGTCGGACTGCCCGGTGGGCGTCGCGTCAGCATCGACGCAATCGCGGTCGCGATCTATCCGGACGGTCTGCCCGGGCACACAGACTGAGCCGCCGTATCGACGCCATTCGGTCAGCGCTCAATAGTTGGTACGTAATTCTCGCCATGCGGGCAGCGGGTGTCCGATCGCGTCGGAGCCCTCCGAACCGTCACTGAGCTGCGAGAACGACAGATTCTCGTGGTGGCGACCGACAACGTTCCGAACAGGTTGCGATCCTGTTATGGAATCGTGACGTTTGAGCGGTTGAGTGACGTGTGGTAGCGCTGAGGCCGGCGATTCGCCGGATTTCGGAGGAAAAGGCGGGCTGAACGTTCGCTATGTGGCGTCCGTCACGTTGCTGAGGGTGACACGTCGGCCGAATTGGTGTTACCGACGAGTAGCAACCGGTCTTGTTTGCGCTCCCAGGGTGCGGCACGATCTCGGCAGCCAACGCCGTAGCGGGTCCAGCGCGACCGGCGGGCTCACGTACCTAGTGCATCGCCGGTGCAAGCGTCCTCATTGGGCCGCACGACGACGTGGTACGTGCGGTGACCGCACTCGTCAAGGAGGACCCCCCGTGAAAGACCAGCAAGTAGCAACCGAGGGCGGCACACGCTGGCGTCGGTTCGCGGCCGCCATCGTGCCGACCGTCGTGATCGTCGGCGCCCTTGGCGCCGGGATCGCCAACGGTGCCGTGCCCGTGAGCTTCGCGGTGTCCGGCGTTACGTTCAAGGTCACGGCCGACGAACTGACCGGCACCAAGTTCGTCCAATACGGCTCGATCGTGCAGGAGAAGGACGGCACACCGCATGCGGTCGCCATCTCGGAGATCGGCAGTGCCGACCTCACGAACCTTTGCCAGTCCGTCGCGCAGCCGACGCCGATCGGCACTGTCGTCCTGAAGCTGACCGCGGGTGACAACGGCACGCCGGCACACGCCGACAACCTGCTGATCGCCATGACGCAGTTGAGCGGCGACGCCACGTTCACCAACATCAACATCGGCCAGGACGCCTCGACGCTGTCGAGCAAGGGCTCGGTCGGCGGCTTCGGTCAGGGTGCCGACAAGGTCGTCATCAAGAACCTGTCGCAGACCGCGTGGGCAACCACCGCGGGGACGTTCACGTTGCCGGGCCTCAACCTGGGCCTCGGTAGCTCGGGCTGCTAGTTCGCGCCATAGCGGGTCCCGCGGATCGCGACCGCGGGGCCCGTTTCGCGTGGCCATGCGAGTGCGCGCGCCGACGTTGCGCTCGCGAGGCATGGGCAAGAGCAGCAATCGGAAGGAACACAGATGACCGTGGACGTTGCGACGCCCGACGACAGTCGGATGACACGCGCGCGTCGAGCGTTTCGGCGATGGCGTAAATCCCGCCCGTTCTGGGGCGGTCTGTTGTTGATCGCGGCCGGCGTCGAGATCTTCTACAGCGGCAATCTGAACCTCGGCAACATCCAGATCCACCTTGGGCTCAACGGCTTCAAGTCGTACATCATCCCGCTCGTCGTTGTGCTGTGCGGTGCGCTGATCTGGGCGACGCCGGCCCAGCGCATGTTCTACGGCATCATCGGCACGGCCTCGGCCGTCTACTCCGTCGTGTCCGTGAATCTGGGCGGCTTCATCATCGGCCTGGTGTTGGGCATCTTCGGTGGCGCGTTGTCGATTGCCTGGGTGCCGGACAAGCGCGTAGTCGCCGATGGCGTCGATCACGCCGACCCCGACGACGAGGACGTCACCGCCGAGATCGGCGCGCCGGTCGCGGCGTACGTCGGTGAGGACGAGGAACAGTGGCGCGACCCGGACGGCGAGGCGTCGGAAGAGCAGGAGGGTGAGCAGCGCGAGCCGTTTCGCCAGCCCCGCCACGCAGCCGACGATGAGCCCGAGCCCGTAGTCCCGGCGGCGCGTACGGCCCCGGAGACGGGTCCGACGATCATCGGCCCGGAGGACGGCGCTGACGAGGTCGCGTATCCGGGCGACCCGAACGAAACGACCGCGCCGATGTCGCGCGTGCGCAGCATTCCTGACGTGCCACATAGCCGCGGACCCGCCGAAGACGCGGGGGACGACCCATCCGCGGGCGAACAGCCGAACGAGCGCGGCGACGGGCGCGCCAACCCGCGCGCCCTCACGATTACCGTGATCGCGCTGACTCTCGGCGCGCTCGCGGCGTTCGCCATCCACAATGCCGCGCCGGCCTCCGCCGACACATGCACGCCGACTCCGATGCAGTCGGCGATCCAGAGCGCGATCGCCAAATCGGGCCTGCACGAACCGGCGGGCACGAAGACCAAGGCTCCCGCTACGACGACGGCCGCGGCGACACCGAAGCACCACGGTGACGCCGCACTCGCGCCAATCGCCGGCGATCAGCCGCAGCCGGTCGCATCGATCGTCAGCGGCGTACTTGGCGTGCTCGGGCTCGGATCGCCGACCGGTGGCACCGCGCCGACCGCCGCAGCGGCGTCGGCGTCCCCCGATCCGGCGCCGGCCGACACGCCGTCCGCGAGTCCGTCGAGCCCGGCACAGACGCCGACCACGACGCCCAGCCCGACCGCGACCCCGACGCCGACCACGAATCCGCGACCGACCGTCACGAAGTCGTCGCCGCGCCCGTCGACATCGCGGTCGACCGCGCCGAGGCCGTCGACGTCGTCGAGCGCACCGCTCTGCTCCACGACCCCGAAGGCCTTGGCTCGTGCGGACGGCCAGCCGATCATCGGCGAGCGGCCAGCCACGCTGAAGACGCGGCTGCTGACCTCGGCCGGCCTGTCCTACGACGGCAACGTGTCGTTGCCGACGGCTAGGGGCAGCATCGTCGCGATGCAGTTTTCGATGACTTCGACGACGTCGACCCCGTTCGAGCTGGACGTGCCGGTCGGCGATCACCAGTGCACGGTTACGAGTTCGCAGCTCACGCTCACCGATAACGTGAAGATCTTCGCGACCGAGCTCAAGGGCAATCTGGCTGGCGTCGTACCGGTCGATTTCACGCCGGACTCGCCGCCACCGCTGCCACCGCTCGCTGTCTCCGATCCGTTCTTTACCGACGCGACGCTGACGCTTGCGTTCGTGCAATCGGACACGTTGACCGCCGACAAATTCACTATCACGTCCGACTGATGCATTCGTAGGGTGAGCCATGGACTCGCTCGCGCAGCAACTGTCGCAGCGGGTCGGCCGGCACCTCGGTGCCGATGCGCTGATCCGCGTGTCCGACCACGCCGACTTCCAGGCGAATGGCGCCTTGGCGGCGGCGCGCGAGCGACGGACCGCGCCACGCGCACTGGCCTCCGCGATCGCGGCCGCCGTCGTCGACGATGACGTGATTGGCCGCGCCGAGGTGGCCGGACCCGGCTTCGTCAACCTGACCGTCACTCCGCCGGCGATCTGGGCGCAGATCGCCCGGCGCCATGCCGCGCCCCGCCTCGGTATCGCCACACCGTTGGTCGGCCAGCGTGTCGTCGTCGAATACTCCGGTCCCAACATCGCCAAGGAGCTGCACGTCGGCCACCTACGCTCGACCGTCATCGGGGATGCGCTCGCCCGGCTGTTCGGGCACGCCGGCGCGGACGTGATCCGACAGAACCACGTCGGCGATTGGGGGACGCCGTTCGGCATGTTGATCGCCTACCTCGACGAGCATCCCGAACCGACGATCGCGGCGCGCCCGGAAGCCGAGACGGTCTCCCGGCTATCCGCGCTCTACGAAGCGGCCCGGGCCGAATTCGACCGCGACGAAGCCTTCGCCGCGCACGCCCGGTCACGCGTCGTCGATCTTCAGACCGGAGATCCATGGGTACGGGCGCAGTGGCGCACGATCGTCGCCGAGTCCGAGCGCTACCTGGCCGAGATCTACGACCTGCTCGATGTGGAGTTGACGGCCGCGGACACGGACGGCGAGAGCTCGTACAACGACGTACTGGCCGACATTGCCGCGACCCTCGTCGAGCGCGGTATCGCGGTCGAAAGCAATGGCGCGCTGTGTGTCTTCAGCGCCGACGTACGGGGACGCGACGGCGCACGGGTGCCACTGATCGTGCGGAAGTCGGACGGTGGATTCGGTTATGCGGCAACGGATCTGGCCGCCGTGCGCCGCCGTGTCGACGACCTGCGCGCCGACCGGATCTGCTATGTGGTCGACGTCCGGCAGGCGCTGCATTTTCGGATGGTCTTCGAGACGGCAAGGCGGGCCGGCTGGCTGCCCGACCGGGTCACCGTCGAGCACGTCGCGTTCGGTTCGGTGCTCGCCGTGGACGGCTTGCCGCTCAAGACACGCGACGGTGACACCCCGAAGCTGGTTTCGCTGCTGATGGCCGCGGTCGACCGGGCCGCGTCGGTGCTCGCCGACCGAAGTCCCGAACTTGACGTCGAGACGGCCGCGCGCCGGGCCCGGGAGATCGGCATCGGCGCGGTGAAGTACGCGGACCTCTCGACCGGCCGCACCCGCGACTACGTCTTCGACCTGGACCGGATGCTCGCCCTCGATGGGAACACGGCGGTCTACCTGCAGTACGCCCATGCCCGTACGTGTTCGATCCTCCGCAAGGCCGTCGGTGTGCCGCGAACCGTGGACGTGAATGCGGCAATGGAGCCGGCCGAGCGTCGTCTCGCACTGCGCCTCGACGAATTCGACGGAGTTCTCGCGGTAACCGTCGCGCAGGCCGAACCCCATCGTTTGTGCGGCTATCTGTTCGACCTCGCACAGGCGCTCGCCGCGTTCTGGAATGCGTGTCCGGTGCTCGGCGCGCCGTCCGATCCCGTACGGGCAAATCGCCTTGTGCTCTGTGATCTGACCGCGCGAACCCTGCGGACTGGACTCGGTCTGCTAGGCATCGCGGCACCGGAGCGGCTCTAAGAATTCTCCCGGGCACCGGCAACCTTGCCCGGCCGGGGCGGCGTCCTTGAGGGCAGACGGCTGGATGACCTGGCCAACGCCTCAGGAGAGACGACATGAACCGCAAACTTCGCCGCCACCACATCCTTTCCGCCGTCATGGTTACGACACTCGCCGCGGCCACTGGTTGCACGTCGGCGAACCGGCACGCGGACACGCCTACGTCGGCGAAGGCGGAACCGGGTCACCCGATCGCGCAGTCGACGCCGACGCCGACGCCGACGCCGACGCCGGCACCGGCGCCGGGCCGGGCAACGTACACGGCGCGCAGAACTCCAACGCCCCGTCGATCACGAACGGCACCGCGACGGTCACCATCGCCGGACGGTCGACGCGATTCGGGTCCACCGTCACGGACGCCGCGTGGGCGCCGGACGGATCGCGATTGGCCTACGTCGACGGCCACGGCAACATCGCGACGGCGCAGCCGGACGGTCGCGACGTCCACGTCCTGACCCGCACCGATAAGACCGTCAAGCGGGCCCACCCAACCTGGGCCAGCGTCGGAAGCACGATCGAATTCACCGAACGGGGTCACGACGGCGTGTGGCGCCTCGTCACTGTGTCGAGCAACGGCATCGCCTCCAGCTCGGAGCAGGTCGACTGGCTCGGCGACACCAAGTCGCACGGCGACACCGCGCCCAACGCGGTCGGCAGACCGGCCGTGATCCCCATCGATCTCGGCCTCGACCGGCTCGCCTACCAGCACGCGGGGCCCAAGGGAGCCGAGGTCTGGATCCTGGATGGCAACCAGCGCGAGCCGACGCCCGTCAAGGTCGCCGAGGGCAGTCAGCCCGCGCTCGCTCCCAACGGTCAACGCGTCGCATTTATCGGGCGCGGCGGGCAGTTGTTCGTCGAGGCGATCGTGAATCGCAAGGGCGGCGCCACCGTGCAGATCACCTTCGGCGTCAAGGGCATCTCGTCGCCGGCGTGGTCATCCGATGGCAAGCGAATCGCGTTCGGGACGGCCAAGGATGTCGAATCGGTGTCGGCGACGCCGAAGTCGGCGACCAAGAATCCGGTGCGTGTGGAGTCGAGGACGCCCGGCACCCCGGCGTACCGGCCGTTCGCGGCAACGGCGACGGGCTGGCTCGGCACGGCCGACCCGATCGCCGCCGCCGTCACCCTTTCGCGCTCGCGCTGGATTGACGCCAATCACCAGGATGGCCGGCCCGAGCAGAACGCCGACGTCGTGACGCTGATCGACACCGACGACCCGGGCGCGGCTACCACCGCAATCGACGTGACCGGCCTGGCTGGCCCGGTGCTGTTCGTGCACGGTGGCGCGCTCGATCCAAGGGTCCGGGCGGAGATCTCCCGCGTGCTTCAACCGTCGGCGGACACCGCAATCACCTTGGTCGGCAAGGTTTCCGCATCGATCGCCACGACCCTGGCGTCGATGGGGTACGCCGTGCGGCGCGCGTCCGCGCCTTATCTGGAAACGCCCGAAGGTCTGGCCGGATCGCCGACCGTGCTGGTCGTCTCCGATCGCGATGGCGCCGCGGTCGCGGACTACCAGACCCTCGCACGGGCCACGAATTCGCCGGTGCTGTTCGTTCCGGGGCGGACGCTGTCAACCGCCCAGCGAGCTGCGTTCAACGCGTTGGCGCTGGGTGCACACGGTAAACCCACGGTGTACGCGCTCGGCGCCGATGCGGCCGCCGCGGTGGGTGGATCGTGGCCCGGTCGGCCGTCGGTCAAGGTCGTGAATCTGTCCGCGAAAGATCCGGCGACCGAGTCACTACGGACGCTCGAGACTTCCGCCAACGGTCCGACGACGATCGCACTGGTGCCAAGCACGTCTTGGCAGATGCAACTGATCGCCGCAATGAGCGGATCGCCGGTTCTGTTGATCGACCCGAAGCACGGACTCAGCGCCGCGGCCACGCGTTGGCTCACCACCTCGTCCGGCTCAATCGCCAGCGTCGATGCGTTCGGCGATCCCGCCTCGGTGCCCCTCGGCACGCTGAGCGCGGTGGCCATCGCCGTCAGCGGACCGTCCGGTGCGTCGTCACCATTCCGAGACTGAAGTTGGCCTGCGGCTCTGCGACGGACGCTGCAACCGCTGGCGACGAACGGTCCCCCGTTCGTCGCCAGCGCTGTTCCACGTCGGGCGCGGGGTCCCGTCAGCGGTACTGCGCGGCTCGGCGCTCGGCCGCGACCTCATCGGCCATCAGGTACGGCGGATAGTCGTTCGGTGACGAAACACGGATGTCGGCGGCCCTGAGCAGATCCCGCAGTGCCGCAAGGTGTTCGGCGCCGAGGCGGTGTGACCGGACCGCGACGAGCCCCGAGAACCGGAACGTGACCTGGTCGCTGACCTCGAACTCGTACGTCTTGAAGCCCGCGACGGCACCACCGATCCCGTCGAGTTCCCCTCGAGCGGCACCTCGGGTCGCCGTGAAGTCCCCGATGCGTACGTCGGCGCCACGGCGGGCGTTCGGGCGGGCGAGATACGGGCACACCATCGCGGCGTACAGCATGCACGCGAGGTGGCCCGGGGCCTCGGCCGTGCCGGCCCGGTTGCCGTACGCCTTCTCGGTGGCCAGCGCCGTGACCATGGCGGTCGCCTCCTCGGCCGCAACGACCCGCCACACGGTGTCGGTGCCGAATGGCGTGCCACAGATCGAGCAGCGCCGTTCGACCGCGCAGATCAGGGTGCGGGCCACGCTCGTCGCGGCGAACATCGGGACACCATCGCGCCAGGGCGTGATCGCCGGCACCGGATAGCCACGGCTGTCGTGCGGCCGGCCGTGCACCGCCGGTGGTTCGGGTGCGTCGTCAGGCTGCATCCGGCCATTCAACACCGGCCGGCTCACGGCGTGGGGGCAGCGGCCGTCGGCTATCGGAGGCGTCCGCGCCGCGCACGCCTCCGATTGCCACGATCGGGTTGAGCCGACCCGCAGTGCTACAGCCGGTCCAGCGCCGCCTTCAACGGGTCGAGTCCGATCGAGCCGAGGTTCAGTGCGGCCAGATGGAACGCCTTGAGATCGAAGTCAGATCCCTTACGGGCCTTGGCATCTTCGCGCGCTTGCATCCAGATCCGCTCACCGACCTTGTAGGACGGTGCCTGGCCCGGCCAACCGAGATAGCGGTTGAGTTCGAAGCGCAGGTTCTCGTCCGGGATGCGGCAGTGCGCCCGCAGGAATTCCCACCCGAGTTCGGGCGTCCAGCGCTCGCCCGGCCGCCAGCCGAACGGATTGTCCTTCGGAATCTCCAGCTCTAGGTGCATGCCGAGGTCGACGATGACCCGCGTGGCCCGGAACGCCTGCGCATCCAGCATGCCGAGCCTGTTGCCCGGATCCTCGAGATAGCCCAGCTCGTCCATCAGGCGTTCGGAATAGAGCGCCCAGCCCTCGCCGTGACCGGACACCCAGCACAGCAGTCGCTGCCACCGGTTGAGCAACTCGGCCCGTACGGCCGTCTGCCCGACCTGTAGATGATGACCCGGTGCGCCCTCGTGGTAGACGGTCGTCACCTCGCGCCACGTGGAGAACTCGTCGATGCCGGCCGGGACGGCCCACCACATCTGGCCCGGTCGTGTGAAGTCCTCGTTCGGGCCGGTGTAGTAGATACCGCCGTCCGAGGTCGGCGCGATCATGCACTCGATCCGGCGTACCTGCTCCGGGATGTCGAAGTGGGTGCCGTTGAGCTCGGCGATCGCCTGGTCGGCGAGTTGCTGCATCCAGTCGCGGAAGGCTTCCTTGCCGACGATGTTGCGGGCCGGTTCGGCATCGAGCGCGGCAACCGCCTCGTCGACCGTGGCGCCCGGCACGATCTGGTTCGCGACGGCGCGCATCTCGGATTCGAGCCGGGCCAGCTCGGCGAATCCCCAGGCGTACGTCTCGTCGAGGTCGACCTTGGCGCCCAGGAAGAAACGGGACGCTAGCGCGTAGCGATCGCGGCCGACGGCGTCTTTGTCGGCGCCCTTGGCGGACAGCTCATCGCGGAGAAACGCCGCGAAGTCGAGAGTCGCGTCGCGGCCGGCGATGGCACCCCGGTCGAGGTCGGCGGCCAGTGCCTCGGAGACCGGACCGGCCGCTTTGGTCCGCCGTACGAGCCCCGGAAAGAAGTCGTCGCCGGCCGGGTCGGACCAGACGTCGCATTGCTTGGCGATCTCGAGCATCTGGTGCCGGGACGAAACGTGACCGGCGACGGCCGCCTCGCGCAGCGTCTGCTTGAACTGGTCCACCGCGTGCGGCATGGCAGTCAGCCGGGCGGCGATGTTGGCCGCCGCTTCGTCGCCGGCCAGCGGCATGAGGTCGAACGATGACCGCATGTTGTGCAGCGCGCTGGAGATCACGTTCAGTTCGCTCGTGGTCTCGCCGGCGTCATACCGTTCCACGGCCAGCCCGAGCCGTTCCTGCATTGCCTCCTTGGCGACCCGTTCGCGTTCGGTGGCCGGTGTCGCCGTGTCGAGCGCCGCGAGCGTACGGCGGTCCAGGTCGGCGAGGGCGGCGAAGCCGGCCGGCGAGACGTCGGTGAGCAGGTGGTCGTAGCCGCTGATGCCGGCGTAGGACGCGGCGAGCGGATCGAGTGGCGCCCACTCGGTGACATAGGTGTTGGCGATGTCGTCAATGTTTCCCACGAGGTCAGACCTTACGTGACCGGTAGTGGGCGCAGTCCACCCCGAAATCCGAACCGGTGTGCCCCCTAGGCGGTCGGACCGGCGCAAATAGCGGGCGAGGCTAGTCGTGGCCGCGAGCCCACGCCACTACGTCATCGGCCGACCAGGTGTTGACGATCCGATCGGCGGGCACCCCGCACAGCGCCGCCCGCGTGCACCCGTTGTCGAGCCAATCGAGTTGCCCCGGTGCGTGGGCATCGGTGTCGATCGTGAACCGGCAGCCCGCCTCCAGCGCCTGTCGCAGCAGGCGCTTCGGTGGGTCCAGCCGATCCGGGCGCGAGTTGATCTCGACGGCCTTGTCGTGCTCGACACAGGCGGCGAACACCGCGGCCGCGTCGAACACGCTCTCCGGGCGCGTACGCCCGGCTCGATGTCCCTTGTCGCCGGCACCGGCGGCAGCGACCTTTCGGCCCGTACAGTGCCCGAGGATGTCCAGGTGCGGATTGGTGACGGCAGCGAGCATCCGGCGGGTCATCAGGTCCGCGTCGTCGCGCAGGCCGCTGTGCACTGAACCAACCACGACGTCGAGCCGGCCCAGCAGTTCGTCGGACTGATCGAGCGAGCCGTCGGCGTTGATGTCGACCTCGATGCCGGTCAGGATGCGGAACCCGTCGGGTAACTCTCCGTTGATCGCTTCGACGAGATCAAGCTGCTGGCGTAGCCGATCGGCGGTGAGACCGCCGGCGACGGTCAGCCGTGGCGAATGATCGGTCAGCACCATGTACTCGTGGCCGAGGTGCACGGCGGCCAACGCCATCTCTTCGATCGGCGACCCGCCATCGGACCAGTCCGAATGCAGATGGCAGTCCCCGCGCAGCGCAGCGCGCAGGGCTTGGGCGGCCTCGCCGACGTCGCTGCCTTCGGTCGCCTGCAATCGGCGGAGGTAGACCGGCACCTCGCCGGCCAGCGATTCGATGATGCATCGGGCCGTGACGTCGCCGACGCCGGGCAACTCGGCCAGCGTGCCCGCGGCGGCGCGGGCGGCGAGCTCATCGGGGCGCAGCGCGGCTACGGTTTTCGCGGCGCCGCGAAATGACCGCACGCGATAGGTGGACTCGTTCGCCCGTTCGAGCAGGAAGGCGATGGCCCGGAGGTCAGCGGCGGCATCGCGGGCCGGTGCCGCTGGTGCGTCGGTCATCGCCCCGCCAGATGGGTACGCAGCCGGTCCGCCGGAATGTGCATGTCACCGAACTTACTTGAGCCGCGCGGGCTCGGCGCGCCAGCCAGGTCGCACCGACGGTTCGGTCGGCCGCTCAGTCAGCGGGTCGGACCGCGGTGACCGTACGCCGATCACGGGCGATGTCGGTGATCCAGCCGCCGGCCCGGCCGAGCCGCGCGAGCACGTCCGGATTGGCCGGCAACTCGGCCGGCAGACTCGGCGGCGGTGGCCAGGCACGCCGGGCGGCCGTGGCGGGCGCGAACCACTTGCGCAGGGCGGCGATCGGGTCACCACTGTGCAGTGCATCGGCGGCCGCGTCCAACTCTTCCGCGATCGAAGCGAGCGACGCGGTCACCGCGACCGAATTGGCGCCGCACATGGCCGCACTGAGCTCCGCCGGGCTGGCGGCCACCCGCGTACCGTCATGAAACGATCCGGCACCGAGCGAGAGCGCGAGTGGATTGTCCGCGGCGACCCGCATCAGCGCCGCCGCCAACACGTGCGGGACATGCGAGATCGCGGCGACCGCGCGGTCGTGTTCGGCGGCGGTTGTCGGCACGACACGCGCGCCGAGCGAGGTGGCCAGCGTCGCCACCTCGAGCCAATCGGCCAGCCGCGTCTCGTCCGGTTCCAGGCAGAGCGCCCAAGCCGCACCGCGAAACAGCTTCGGATCGCTCGCGGCGAAGCCGGATGTCTCGCGTCCGGCCATCGGATGGCCGCCGACGAAACCGGCCAGTGCGATGCCCGAGCTCCGCCAGCGGTCGACGATGACGGCTCGCACCGGTCCCTTCACCGACGTGACGTCCGTGATCAGGCCGCTGTAGCCATAGTTGGCCAATTCGTCGACTACTCCCGCCACGGCCGGCCACGGCACGGCCAGCACAACCAGTTCGACGTCGGCGACGGCCTCACCGACCGACGCCGAAATGTGCCAGCGGTGGGCGGGTCGGGCCTGCCCCGCGGCCGTACGCGCCATCGCCCGCGTGGCCGGGTCGGCGTCGTAGCCGTACGTCTCGTGGCCGGCGGCGGCGATGGCTCGCAGCACCGATCCGCCGATCAGACCCAGACCGATCACGGCAATACGCATCGCTGCCTCACCTCCACCCGGCGCCCGGCCGCCGGCGTATGGGTCGCGGCCGGCCCGGCGCGATCACAATCTACGTCGGTCGGTTGCGTGCGCCGTTGCCGGTCCGCCGGGGCGATGGGCTCGTTACGCTTTGGGTGGAGGTGGCGAGTGACCGACGTACCCGTTCCGGAGCCTGGTCGTCCGCGAGCCGCGCCCGGCCCGCCGGCGCCTGGCTCACCGCTGTCCCCGAGCGCCTACCCGATGGTCGCCGCATCTCCGAACCCGGGTCCGGCGCCGTACGCCGGTGACGGCCGACCGGGCGCCGATGCCGGTCGCGATGGTCCGCGATATGTCGGGCCGCCCGCACCGCCACCCGGCTGGCCGCAGGTCCCGTCGGCGTGGCAGGCGCCGTCTTCTGCGCCACCGTCCTCGGCGCTCCCAGCGTCGGCCCCGCCGTCTTCGGCGCCACCGTCGTCCGGAGCGCCGTGGCGCGCGCTCGCGCCGACATCGGCAGCGCATGGTCCGGCGTCGTTCGGCCCGGCGGCATTCGGTCCGGGAACATCCGGTTCGCGGTCGTTCGGTGCGGGACCGGGTGGATCAGCGAGTGGTCGGCGTCCGCGTTCGCTGCGGCCGATCTACCGTGAACCGCTCCCGGCACGACCCGGTTCGGTCGTGATCGGCGCCGTTGCGGGCGTTGTGTGGATGCTGCTGTTCGGGCTCCTTGGACACAGCGCTCGAAGCTACTGTTGGTGGACGATCGGGGCGGCGCTGGCCGGTTGGGCCGCCGCGGCCGTGCTCGCCCGTTCGGGGGACCGGGGCATCGCCGCGGGCGTGGCAATGTCGACCGGAGTCGGGCTCGCCATTGCGATGAGCGTCGTCGTCTCTCACTGGCTCGGCGGTCACTGGCTGCTGTGGTGAGATGACCTGTCGTGAAGGTGAATTCACGTCACGTAATCGCCCGATTGCGCGCCGAGGTCGGCCTTGACGTGCGAGAAGACATTGGTCAGTCTCATTTCTATGTCGACTCCGCTGCCCCGGCTCGACCCCGATCGTCGCCGTCGTCGCCTGTACGTTCTGGCCGAATACGCCGACTCCGCCGCGCAGCGAATTCGCATGCAGCCCCAGCGGGCGCGCATGGTCCGCATCCGCGAATTGGTCGACAATCGGCGACGTCTCGCCAGTTGATGCACCGAGCGTGTGATCGTTCGGACACAACGCTCGCGTTGGACAGCAACATGCCGTCCAATTGGATAGCGTCACGCGTAACCGGCGCCGACGCGTCGCGCTGCTGCGAGGCGCCATGTCAGATTCGCACCGACCGGGGGAACCGTGTCCTATTTCGCCGCCGCGGTGGTTCGCGGTCCCAAGGGCTGGTCATCGGCTGAGGTGGATCTCACCGGTGCCGCCGACATCGAAGAGGTCGCCGACCGGCTGCGAGACGTTGACAACGATGCTGACGTCTCGATCATGTTTGTCGAGTCCGACGACGTTTATCTCGCCATCCTCCGCCTCGACGATGGCGAGGACCTGCGGGTCTTCGGCTCCGACAAGGTCTTCGGCCAGGAGAGCCGCCTCGGTGCACTGCTGCTCGGAGACATCGAGGAGCCGGTGCTCGAGATCGAGGACGTGACTGACGGCGGCGAGGTCGAGATCGACGAGGACACGCAGCCGCGGCCGGCGGTCGAGCCGGACGCCGACCCCGTCGGTGACGCCGACCTGCTGGCCGATCTCGGGGTGCCGGCCCACCATCTGCTCGAACTGTGCGCACACGAGGGCATGATGCCGGCCGACATCACCGCCGAGATCTGCGCCGTCATGGGTTGCGCCGACGAGATCGAGGAACTGCGCGAGGCGTGAGCGCGGTGCGTCCGAGCGAACCGACCGACTTCGAGGCCTGGATGCGGCGGGCGATCGATGTCGCCGTGCCGCCCCACCCCAGCGCGGCCGAGGCCGAGGACATCCCGGTCGGCGCGGTGGTATTCGCGCCCGACGGTACGGAGCTCGCCCACGCCCGCAACGCGCGGGAGCGCACCGGCGATCCGACCGCCCACGCCGAGATCCTGGCGCTCCGGCTGGCGGCATCGGCCGTCGGTCAGTGGCGACTGGACGGCTGCACACTCGTCGTGACGCTGGAGCCGTGCACCATGTGTGCGGGCGCCCTCGTTCTGGCGCGCGTCGCCACGCTCGTTTTCGGTGCCTGGGAGCCCAAGACTGGCGCCGTCGGATCACTGTGGGACGTCGTACGGGATCGACGACTCAACCACCGCCCCGAGGTGTACGGGGGCGTGCTCGCCGACGAAAGCGCGGCGATGATGCGAGCGTTCTTCCAGCCGTACCGCTAAGGGGTTTGGTCCTTGATGATCGCGGTGAGCGCGATCTCCACCATGTCGGCGAACGTCTTTTCGCGCTCCTCCGACGTGGTCTGCGCGCCGGTCTTGATGTGATCGCTGACCGTGAGGATCGTCAGCGCGCGGGCCCGGAACTGCGCGGCGATCGTGTAGAGCGCGGCCGACTCCATCTCGACGGCGAGCACCCCATACATCGCCAACTTCTCAAACAGGTCGGGCCGGACGGTGTAGAACGCGTCGGCGGCGAGAACCGAGCCCACGCGCATCGAGATACCGCGCTCGGTGGACGCATCGACGGCGTTGCGGAGCAGCCCGAAGTCGGCAACGGGGGCGAAGTCGATCAGCCCGTCGAAGCGGACGCGGTTCATCGCCGAGTCGGTGCACGCCGCGCTCGCCGCGATGACGTCGCGGAGCTGAAGATCGTCGGTGATCGCACCGCAACTGCCGACGCGGATCAGGGTGTCGACGTTGTATTCGGCGAGCAGCTCATGCGCGTAGATCGACGCCGACGGCATGCCCATGCCGGAGCCTTGGATCGACACGTCGACGCCCTGATATCGGCCGGTGAAGCCGAGCATGTTGCGCACGGTCGAGTAGCACTTCGCGTCGTCGAGGTAGGTCTCGGCGATCCACTTCGCCCGCAGCGGGTCGCCGGGCATCAGGACACGCGGGGCGATCTCGCCGGGCTTGGCGCCGATATGGGTACTCATGGGGCTGATCCTGCCAGGTTTCGTACGGTGTGCGGTGCGCGCCTACCGACGAGCGCGTACGGCCGGCGGTCAGGTAACCTTCTCGGCGGTGGTGTGTCCGAGTGGCCTAAGGAGCACGCCTCGAAAGCGTGTGAGGGTTCACGCCCTCCGCGGGTTCAAATCCCGCCGCCACCGCTCGCTAGCAACGCAAATGCCGGGCTCCCGATCATGGGAGACCCGGCATTTGATCTTTGCGAAGTCGCCTGGTCTCATTCGCCCGCAGAAGCCACCGGCGTACCACCGTGGCCGTGCGCATTTGGAGTTCGGTGGCCGATCCGAAGGCTCACGGACGTTCCCGTCGAACGGCGATCACCGACGTGAGCGGACCACCTATTAACGCGCTCGTTCGGGCCTCGGTAAATTCGAAACCCATTGGGCCGGTGCCCATGCTGCCGCTGTTGTACAACACAGCAAGATCGTCAGCTCGCGTATCGGCGGGCCGCCCGAACTCGTACGGTGCGACGGTGAAGGACCCGTCCGCTACCTCATGCCAACCGTCGGCGAGCAGTACGTGAGTGACGCGGGTGACATCAATCGCGAGGCTCATGGTCTGGTTTCCCTTACGGCGTGGGCGTGTCGGATCGGCGCGATCGCGGATGCGGTGGCCGGACGGGGCTACAGACGGCGGCGTCCGTTACTCGTCTTCAGCCCGACTGTCCGGGTCGATGCCTGTTCGGTCGTCGACGATGTAGCGGTGGCCGCGTTTGCTTCTCGGTCAAGTAATGCGCCGAGCTCCCCGATCGTACTCATCAAGGGCGGGTTCCTAGGCCTCACGTCGGGGGTCTCAGTCGCCGGTTCACGAACAGTCGAAAGAGCGTGGCGGCGGACGTGGGCGTCCAACGGAATCCGTTGAACCACCATCGACCATCGGCCGAGCGCGCACGTACCCGCGTACCGTGACGAAACCGTGGCGGTACGCCAAAGGCCGAAGACCGAGGTGACGGTCAACGGTGTAGATCAAACGGAGTTGCGTCCCGACCGTTCCGGGCGTCAGCCTGACGGCGTGACCGATCGACTTCCGTCCGCCTACGGATTTCACCTCGACGAGCGGCTGCATAGCCGGCTGCGCAGCCGGCCGCCCGAGTCCGCCGTCGCGTGGGTCGAATCCCAGTTGGGGGCACGGGTCGTCGCGATCAGGGCGCTCGACGGAGGCACGTCGTCGGCGGTGCATGTGCTGTCGCTGAAGACGCCGTCGGGAGCACAGCTGGACGTCGTGCTGCGACGCTACGTCCTGGACTGGGTCAAGGAGGAGCCGTGGGCGCCGGGCAACGAGGCAACCGTTCTGGCGCTGTTGAAGGCGGCGGCGTTGGTGCCGGCGCCTCGCCTGCTTGCCGCCGATCCCGACGGCCGCGTTGACGGCGCACCCATGGTCGTGATGTCCGCGCTCTCCGGCGACATCGTCTGGGAGCCGGCCAGCCTGGAGACATGGTTGTGGCGCCTGGCGGAAGCGCTGCCGGCGATCCATGAGGTCGCCGTCTCGTCGGAGCTACGCGATTGGGCGCCGTACCCACCTGAGCCCGGCCTGGTGCCGCCGCCATGGACGAAACATCGGTGGGCATGGGAGCGGGCCTTGGAGGCGTACGCGGGACCGCCGCCGCCCAGCGATCGGGTGTTCCTGCATCGCGACTTTCATCCCGGCAACGTGCTCTGGGTCGACGGTCAGATCACTGGAGTGGTCGATTGGGTGTCGTCCTGCGTCGGGCCGCCCGAGGAAGACGTGTCGCACTGCCGGGTGAACCTCGCCCAGCACCACGGCCAGGCCGAGGCCGATCGCTTCCTCGCGTGCTGGCAGGACATCACCGGCCGGCGGGACTACCACCCGTACTGGGACCTGACCAACGCCGTGTCCATGGTCTCCGAAGAACCGGATCCGGCACTCGACGAATTCGTCGCGGCCGCGGCCGCGCGGATGGGCTGAGACGCCGCCGCGCGGATGGGCTGAGACGCGGCCTGCAGCCGCGCGGATGGGTTGAGATCCGGCCCACCGATCGGCGAGGCCGCCGGTCAGTGGCGGCCGGACCCATCCTGGCGGCGGCCCCACCGGGTCAACGCCTGCCGGACGAGTGCGGCGGATGTGGTGCCGATCAGCGCGCCGGCGATCGTGTCGCCGGGATAGTGCACGCCGGTGTGTACCCGCGAATACGCCACGGCCGCGGCGGCCAGGTGTAGCGGAAGGGACAGCGGGGGCAAGGCGGCACCGACTGCCGAGGCGAACGCGAACGCCGATGCGCTGTGCCCGGAGGGGAACGACCGGGATGTCGGCATGTGGACCCAGCGCTCCTCGGGTACGACCGCGCCGGCGCGGTCCGGACGCCGGCGGCGGACCAGCCATTTGACGCCTATGTTGCTGACCAACGAGGAGACGCCGACGCTGGCCAGCCCCAGGCCGGCCGCGCGCCGGCCGGTCCGCCCGCCGACCAGGGCGAGCACTCCGGCACTCGTCAGCCAGAGTTTCGAATGGTCGGCCGCGTCAGACAGCCGCGCCAACGCCCGATCCAGCGATGGCGTGGGAACGGCCGCGATCGCTTCGTACACCGCCTGATCCAACGTGTCGAGTTCGCGTAGGACCTCGGGGCGCGCGAGTACTGCCATCAGGGTGCCCGCCCGGCGGGCGTTTGATCTACGGCCTCGGAGTCGACCCCCCGCGACCGGCCGGCCCGAACGAACAGCCGTCCGGCGAGGTCGCGCACGAGTCGCCAGTCGAGCGTGGGCCTCGGCGTACGCCCGGGACGGTTGCGGGGCACCCGTACGCGGAGCACGCCGGGATGGATACTGCACCGCACTGGACTCGTCAGTGTTAACGCCTCGCCGTCGACACCGACCGGAATCGTCGGAGCGTCGGCGGTCACGGTCACATCCTTGGCCGCCGTGACGGTCACCTGATCGGACGCCGCGCCCCGGAGCAGGCCGGCGGCCTGGCGGGCGTTGTCTACCCGTACGCCCACCAGCCCGAGGGTCCCAAGGTCCAGCCGCGGTCGGCGGCCGAGGCCGGACGGGTCGCCCGTGCCGTACGGGTTGTTGCTGACGAGTACGGCCTGGGGCGCATCGATCCGAACGCGGCCGGCCTCGGCCGAAAGCCGCGCACCGGCATGGCCGACGAGGAGGTCCGGCAACTGACGCAGCGTCGTCTGAGTCTTGTCGGCTCGGTATTCGGGGCTCTGTACGACTTCCGCGTAGGCGCCGAAGGAGGCGTTGTTGACGAATGGGCGGTCGTTCACGCTGCCCAGGTCGATGTGGAGTTCCACCCCGTCGGTAAGGGCGTCCAGGCAGTGCGACGGGTCGTCGCGATCGAGACCAAGATCGAGGGCGAAGTGATTGCGGGTTCCGGCCGAAATCACCAGCAGCGCCACGCCGTGCTCGGCGGCGACGCCGGCGACCTGGGCCTGCGTGCCGTCACCGCCGGCCACTCCGAGCACGTCGGCTCCCGCGGCGACGGCGTCGCGGGCCAACGCGGCGACGTCCACATGTTCGGGCCCGTCCAACAACGTGACCTTCGCGCCGAGTGCTTCCGCCTTCGCGACCAGCCCGAATCGAGCGACCTTTCCGTCGCCCGATCGCGGGTTCATGATCATGAACGGCTGGCGAACCGGCGGGGCGACGTACTCGTGCATCTGCGGCTCGGCCCCGCGCAGCGCGATGCGGGCGACGACCCCAGCGACCAGCCACAGCGCGGCCGAGAGAGCGAGGATCCACCAGAAGTTCGCGAGGAGGAAGATCGTCACGATCGCCGCGACCGCAAGCACGGCCATCGCTACGCCGGCGACACGCACAGCGCCCCGATGGCTTAGCGCCAACCACAGCCCGATCGCGATGACGCCGAGCCCAACCGCGCCGATCGCCAGAAGGATCAGGCTACGGAAGCCTTCGAAGATCAACGGCGTAATCAGCGCCCCGGCCGTGATGAGCAGGGCGAGGCGAGCGGTCCAACGCCGGGCACCGGTGATCGTTGGCTCGCGCGCGCTGCGGAGAGGCGCTTGCCCCTCGTCCATGAGCACCCCCAGAACGCCTTACTACTGAGGGTTCCACACAACCGATGTCGGGGGGCCGCGTTGTCGCAGGTGGACGACCGCTACGGTCGAGTCGATGCGAGTGGTGAACGTGTCCTGGCCCGCGACCGTGCCGTTGCGGTCGACCGTGCTGGGCTGGGACGACTCCCCGACCAAACCCGACTTGGATCCCGAGGCAGGGCATCTGGCCCTCGTCGACGCCGAGGAGATCATCGCGGTGGTGTCGATGATGCCGTGGCCATGCCCGGGCTATACGTTTACGCCGGCCGTCTACCTGTGGGGGATGGCGGTGGCCGCTGGCCGACAGCGTTCCGGCTGTGGCCGCCGTCTCCTGTCCGAGGTTGTCGACTACGGGCGGCGGCGCGGCGCGCACCTCGTCTGGGCCGACGCGAGGACCTCGGCGATTCCGTTCTACGAGGCATGCGGCGCGCGAGCGATCGGGGAGCCGTACGTGGACGAGGTCACCGGCCGCCTCGACCGACGTATTGTCATCGAGATTTCTGATCCGGCCCGGTCGCCCGAGCGCCGAGGCCTCTAGGTCTGCGGCGCGTCAGCAGAGCGGGGCACCGGACGCGAGAGTCGACGTGCGCGGCCCGGTCGGGTCAGGGTTGCGGGCGACCCAGCTGATGACCATCTTCGTGAAGAAGTCGCGTCCGCATACCTGCTGCGGCTTGCTCAGCACGACCTTGATGGGGGCGGAGATGTGCTTGCCGTGCACGCAGTCCGGCTCGCAGGTATTGACCGTGCCGGTTCCGGTGCCGATCGCCTCTGTATTCGACCAGGTCCAGGTCATGGACTCCAGGTAGAAGGACGAGTCGGCCGACATGGCGACGTTCTTCGGCTCGAATACCGGCGATGCCGCCGACCATCCGTTGGCGGCCAGATAGACCTTCGGCGGCGGCGTCGCTGATGGCGCTGCCGATGCCGACGGTCGAGCCGACGCAGGTCGACCTGGGCCGGCCGTCTCGGTCCCGGTGGCGGACGTGCACGCCGACAGGCCGATGCCCGCGGCAACGGCCAGAGTCACGAGGACGACGGGGCGTACGTGCACGATGTCGAGCCTATTCGACCCGCCGCCTCGGCCCGACGAGCACATCATGATCCGAACCGAGCGGTCGCTCGCTGATTGATGTCCTGCCAGCCCGTCGTCGGCCGCCGGATGTCCGCCGGCGTCGCCATGACCGTGCCCGTCCCGTCCGTACACCGGTCAAGGGTTTTGAATCCGCGGAGGTCGGGGTAGATCTCGTGCTGTCGTGGTCCGGACAAGCGGTTGCCAGGTGGTCGGCCGGCGAGTTTGATGTCCTGTGCGTCCGATGTGCGGTGGACCGGGCGATTCTGTGTGACGCCGCGACGGTTTCTGGTCGCCGCGACCGGGTATGACGGCCGTGATCGGCAAGATGAATCACGTTTGTGCGATCCGTCTACTGTGCAAGGTCCGCGACCACCCCGGAGCGGGCTCAACCGAAAGGTCAGGGGGATATCAGCATGACGTTCCACACTCCACGCTGGGTCTCGAGATCTGTGCCGGCAGCCGCCCTCGGTCTCGCTCTCGTCGGAGCCGTTAGCGCATGCGGTAGCAGCGGCAATCCGTCGACCGGCAACCTCGGCGCGACCGGCGGTGGCGGGAAAGAAAGCACGACTCAGATCTGCACCGACCTGACGAACCAGGGCAAAGCCCTGGAGTCGAGCATTGTGGGTTCGATGAGCGGGCTCGCCAACGGCAGCGCCGGCACCGACCCCAGCGCCATTGAGTCGCAGGCTCTGACGACCGCGAAGACCGCGTTGACGCAACTCGTCGGCGTGCTGCGCGCGGACGCAGGCAAGGCCAGTGACTCCGGTCTCGCCAAGGCGCTCAACGACTCGGCGGACGCACTCAACACCGAGATCAACAAGGTCAACTCGATCGGCGACCTGGAGAACCTGGGCACCGACTTCCAGGGCATGGCCGCGCTCGAGAAATACTGCCCGGACGCTCTGACCGAGTAACCAACGTCCACGAGCACCGGGTCGACCCCCGCGGTCTGGCCCGGTGCCTCGTCTGATGTGCCGGGTACGGATTCGGCATGGAACCGGACGGCGACGTCCGGCGTCATACGAGACGTGAGGGTCGACGCGAGAACCGTCACGACTCGGCTCAATGTGGCCCACGACACCCTGCGCGGCCGATCTCGCCGCTGGCATCCGGTCGGGGGCTTGGTAGCGGCCGTCGTCGCGGTTGTGCTGGGTGGCATCGGCGGCATCCGAGCATGGTCGGGCGACACGTCCCGGCCTCCGGCCGAACCCGGCGGCGTGATGATGTCCGCAACCGGCATCCTCCGGGCGGTGGGTGGTCCAGCGAACGTTGGTCCACGCGGACTGTCGGGAACGGTGGTCTTCATGAACGGCGGCGCCACGGTTGGTCGTGCTCGGGCCGGTTCGGACGGTCGGTTCACGATTCGCGTGCCGGCCGGACGGTATGTGGTGATCGGCACAAGTCCGATGTACAGCGACGGGGCGGTCACGTGTCGCGCGCGGTCGGTGGTGACAGTCGCTGCCGATGGGACGACGCCGTCGGAGATCGATGTCGACTGCGTCGAGCGGTGACCACAGCGCCGTGGCGGTCGCGGTGACGTCGCGCTCAGCGCACCACATTCGCGCGGGAACGACCGTTGCCGCCACGCGGATGTACGCGCTCGTGACTACCATTCCGCGGTGGAGGCGGACATGAGTGAGCAAGGATGGCAGGAGTTTCTTGCCGCCGAGGATGTCGCCGAATGGGTGGTGTTGCATGGCGGAGCGATGGCGGTGTTCCGTGTCCCATCGTTGGTCGAGGCAGCACGGCTGGCCGAGGCGGTGGCGCACGCCTCCGGGCTCGACGGCGCGGGTGTGCTGATGACGATCGCCGACGACCAGCTCACGGTGCGGTTGACCCGCGACATCTGGCAGCTGGAGCAACAGCACGTCCACCTGGCGCGGGCGGTCTCGGCGGTGGCGCGGGCGCACGGGGCCGTCGTCGACCGCACGCGGGCGCAAGAGGTGCAGCTCGCCATCGCGGGGCAGCCAGATGCGGTCGATGTGGGCTTCTGGCGCGCCGTCCTCGGGTATGCCGGGGTGTCCGACGACAACGCCGTCGATCCGCTCGGCCACGGATCCACGGTCTGGATGCAGGAACTCGACCCAGCCAAGCCGTTACGACACGCGATGCATGTCGACGTGTCCGTCGCTCGCGAGCAAGTCGAGCAGCGCCTAACCGCCGCACTCGCCGCAGGAGGCCGGATCGTCGACGATTCCGATGCCCCTGCGAGTTGGATTCTCGCCGACCGCGCCGGCAACCGCGTCTGCATATGCGCGTGGCCCGATGGTTCCCGCCGCCCTGCCGCCGCTAGCGCAGAATCCTCGGGGTCCGGCGAAGACCGCCAGACATGAGCGAGCCTAGTTTGGGACCCATTACCTGCTACGAAACGTGGCGGCCCGGACCGAGTCGTCAGGGGCCGCCGGTGTCTGCTGGCTTGGCTGCGGGCTAGGCCCGGCATCGCGTGGAGTTGCTGCCCGTCATTCCGGTGGCGGTTCGCAGCCCGCCTGATCCGGGGTGTGGTCATTTCCGGCTCGGGCCCGATCGCCCGCCGCCGCCTCGTAGGCATCGAGGGCCTGTTTGAGCTGACGCTTTTTCATCTCCGGATAGATCTCGACGAATACCACCAAGACGACACCGGTCCACGTGGCCAAGCCGAGCGTGTAGAGCAGGTCGGCCATCAGCAACAGAGGCTCCGTCGTCGCCGCGGATTTGAGCAGGAATCCGGCGACATGAGCGACCAGACCCACGATGAAGCCGATCCCGAGGCTCCAGTACAAGATCCGCTGCCCGAAAGCCGACCGCCGCACCAGCGTCAGGTTCTCGCCGACCCACGCGAGTAGGTAGTCACGTTCCCGCTCCCCGAGACCAAGGACGTCTTGTCCTTGAGCGCGCTCGTCAATAAAGGGGTGTGGAACCCTCTTCGCTCCCGGTTCCGCAGTCATGGTCGAACCTCCTGGCAGCCAGTTCTACACGGCGGCGGATGCACCTCAGTCGCCGCCGTCCCCTCCAGCGGCGCCGAGACCAGGGCGGCCCGGTCGGGGCCAGTGCGGCCATAGGCCATCGCGTAGCGATGCGCAGCGCCCTTGACGGCGGGCAGCCTCGCGGGCATTGATGGCTGATCCACCGCCGGATCCGCCGCTGGTAGCGGATGATGGCGACCAGGGTGGAGGGGGTTCAGGCATGAAAGTAGAGGTTGCGCGCAGTCTTCGGCGCGGCGAGCTGAAACCTCTGGCCGACCTCATGGAGCAGGTGGGACTGGCCGGGCGGTTTACCGGGGAGGCGACCATTTTTGGGTCGGACCCGGTCATCCAATCGCCGCACCGCCTCGCCGAGGCGTCCTGCACCGCGCACCTGCTGATCGCGGCCGCCGGCGCGGCGATATGGGAAGCCCGCGGCGGCGCGCGTACCGACATTTCCATGGACATCATCCACGGGCTGCACCACCTGCACCCGACCCATTTCGTCGAGCAGGCCGGCTACTCCAGCAACGTCGGAGCCGAATTCGTCCAGGTCAACGGTGTCTTCCCGACCCGCGACGGCCATTACGTCATGCTCGAAGCCGGGCCGCCGTACCAGAAGCTGCTCAACGGCTACCTCGACTTCTTCGACTGCGGTAACAAGAAGCAGTCTTTCGCCCGCGAGGTCGCCAAGTGGGACGCGGAGGATCTGGTACAAGCGCTGTCGGACGCCGGTCTCCCGGCCTGCCGGGCAAGGACCCGCGAGGAGTGGCTCGCCCATCCCCAGGGAAAGGCACTCGCGGCGGTACCGCAGATCGAGATCGTCAAGATCGCCGACGGCGATCCGGTTCCCTTCAAGGACCACGCCGACTCGCCGCTGGACGGCGTTCGGGTGCTCGACTTCACGCATGTGCTCGCCGGCCCGCGCAGCGCCCGAACGCTCGCCGAGTACGGCGCCGAGGTGCTGCACATCAGCTCGCCGTGGTTCGCCGACACCCTCGCCCAGCACCTCGGCGTCGACGCCGGCAAGTACGACGCGTTCCTCGACCTGCGGTACGAAAACGACATGACGACCATGCGGCAGCTGGCCGCCACGGCCGACGTATTCGCCTGCTCCTACCGCCCGACGGTGATGGAACGTTTTGGACTGCTGCCCGAAGTGCTGGCCGCCGCCAGCGAACGCGGCATCGTTTACATGTCGGCCAACGCGTACGGGCACTCCGGTCCATGGATGCACCGGCCCGGATTCGACCAGAACGGGCAGGTGACGTCCGGGTTCGCGCTGGAGGAAGGCCAGGGCGGCCCGCCGAAGTTCTCCCCGGTCTTTTACGTGGCCGATCTGATCACCGGATACTGCGCGGCGGCCGGGATGATGGCGGCCCTGCTCCGGCGGGCCACCGAAGGCGGTTCGTACCAGGTGAAGCTGTCGCTGACCCGCAGCGTCATGTGGGTCCAGGGACTCGGCCTGCTCGACGTCGCGGCCCAGAGCCAGCTGCCGGAAACCGACACCTACCCGGCGGAGACGGTCTCGATCGACACCGCGTACGGCGCCGTGACGTTCCTGGCGCCGCCGGTCACGTTCAGCAACCTGACCCTGCCCGCCACCGAACGTCTGGTGCCCTACGGTGCGGACCCGCCGGCATGGCCGTCGGAGACTTCATGAGCCGTGGGTGACAAACAACTCAAAGACAGGGTGTCGCCGATGGTGGGTGCGGCTGAGGATACGAGATTCGAACTCGTGAGGGCGTAAACCCAACACGCGTTCCAAGTCTGCGGAGCCGCGTTCGGTGAGGTCATTGACTGTTCGCGACGCAGGTCACCGCGTCTTCCGAGACGTCGATGAACGTGCCCGTTCGCGGGTGAATGAGACCAAAACTGAGACTACGTGCGTGCACGCGTCTGACGAGAGACCGCCGAATGGCTCACCTACGTGTCCGAAGGAATCGAACCAGCGCTGTCAGCTTGGGAACCGTACAGCGGGATCGGTCGGAGCTGGATGGCGCTGATCAGCCTCTGCCCCGAGTGGCCCCGACTGGCCGGCGGTAGCACCCACGGCACGCTAATGGCACGCGAAGCGGACGGTCTGATGTGGCTGTCGGCGTCGCGCCGATGTCGCGACCATCCGACTACAAGAGATGTGCAGTCGTTGATTGGATGATTCTGTGGCGTGCGAGGATTCGCTCTGATGAGGCCTCGGGTGGGAAATGTCGCCTTAGTTGGGGTCAAATGTGGGGGGTCAAATCAGTGTGTTGCTCGCGCCGCGAAACGACCGTGACCTCCCCGAGTTGTCCGCAGCGTCTGGCACGGATTTGGCACGACCGGTTGGGTGTCACGGATTCTGTGAAGATCGCAGTCGTACGGCGCCGGGCGCTAGGTGAGGGTTTGAACGAGAACGGAACCACTATGCATTCACCAACGTCGTACCGCTATGAGGATCGCTCGGCTGACCTTCGTATCACTCCTGCTCGCCGGGATCACGGGATGCGCCGCTCAGGCTGCCGCCCCCGTGACGCCTGCTGTTGCTTTGTCGCTTGCGGGGCCGGACAACCTGTCCCTGACGGGTACACCGGCCGTTTTCGGGTCGCGGGAACGGTTTTAGAGAACCAACAGCACGGCCCACAGCTATGCATCTTGATGGCTGCCGCCGACTCGGGGACGGCATCGGTGCCGCCGCCATGTGGCGGGATCGCACTTTCCGGCTGGACGTGGAAGGGCCTGGACCCCGAGTCCAGTTCGGGTACGACGTGGGGCTTCTACGTGGTCACCGGCACGTTCAATGGCCATGTCTTCAAACTCACTGAACCGGCGACGGTCAACCGCCGCAACGTGCAACCCAGCCTTCCCGACTTCACGTCGCCCTGTGCTGTCCCGGCGGGTGGATGGAGGCCTGTCAACCTGGCCAAGGCCACCGACCGCGCGTTGCGGGCCGCGAGCATCATGGTCAGCGCCGATCCAAACTTCGGTGGGCTCTGGATCGACCAGAAGATCCCGCCCGCCGATCCCAACCACAGCCGGGTGGTCATGACCGATCCCACCAAGCTCCTGCTCGACGTCCGGTTCACCGAGGACCTGGCGCGGCATGACGCGGACATCCGCAAGGTGTGGGGCGGCGCGCTGTGCGTGTCCCTGGCGAAACACCCGTACGCGGAGCTTGTCGAGGTTCAGAACCAGCTCTCAGGAGACGGGGTGCTCAATTCCTCCACGAACGCCGTCACCGGCACCATCGACGCGGAAGTACTGGTGGCAACCCAGGAGCGCCAACGCGGGCTTGATGCTAAATACGGCTCGGGGCTGGTCCATCTCATCGGAGCACTAGACCCGATCGATTGATCGCCCAGGACCCGGATCCTGAGATGTGATCAGACCCGCGTCATGATCCGGCGATCGATGCTGACATGCCGGAACTTGTGGACCTGGCGACGGAATTCTGCCCGACTTTGAGCTTGGGAATCGCGTTGAATGGAGCGCTTGTAGCTAAGGGGCATCTCGTCGGAAGATGATTTGCTTTCCCTTGCCGGCGGGCTTCGACGTCCTCCCGAAACGTGCAGCGGAATGCATATTGTGACAGTTGCCGACGTCTCTGCCGGGGTGCAATGGCGGAAAGGTGACGGAGTTGATAGTCATCGCGTGACACGGAACCCCGGTGATACTGGCGGCGCCTGCCTTGTGGCGGTCGTATGCCTTGCCGCGGGAGGCTCCGCCGCCGCGACGACGGGCACTAATGATGACAGCGGCGTCAGCGACTGCAACATTCGCGCAACGCTGGTCAGAACGGTGCTTATCAAGGCTGATGGCAGTCCCGCACCGCCCGGGGCACGTGCCGATCGATACGCCGTCAAGTACGTCTATTTACTCAACGGCCAGGAGTTTTCCCAGGTACTGCCACCGGCGGGATGGCGACCGGTTGGCGCGACCGATCAAGAACTGCAGACCTATGGCTTTCCGCCGCGCCCACTCGAACCCGAGGCACGCAGCGCATGGAACAGTGACTTCTCGCACTGGAAGAAAAACGTCGTCACCGGAATGTGTGAATCGAACACACGCAGCTAGCCGGACCGTACATCGTCACTGTGTCGCAGAGGCGTCGAGCTAGCCGGTGACGGTGAGCGACATGTCGAGTTGGTCGCCGTTGGCGGGGCCGTTGACCGCGACCGCGATCACCCCTGTGGTGCCAACCTTCCGCGTGTAGACAACGATCGTCCTGCGGTCGTCGCGAACCTGGGTCGACACGATGCACGCGACCGCTGCGTTCGTGACGGTCGGTTCGTCTCGTGGTGGGCGTGAAAACGTCGCCGATATGGTGATCGTGTCACCGACCGCGGCCGACACCGGTACCACGACAGTGCCAAAGATCGTACCCGGCACTGACTTTGTGACCTGCGGCGACGACTTGGCGGGCGTACACGAATTGTTGCCTGAGCCCGAGCATCCGGCGACACACGCACCGGCGATGACCAGCCACACCGCGACCGCACCGCGACTCACCCACACACGCGGCAGCATAGCCCTTCACGTGATCGACGGCAGGCCACGTGAACCTGCGGTTTTGCAACACCGTCGGGACCAGCCGATGACGTGCTCCACTCGATTGCCGAGCTGGCACCTGCTCGACGTCGTTGTCTCCACCGGATTCGGTGCGTCTGCTGTCTGCACACCGGTCACGACGAGACCCGCGGCCATCAAGCCTACAACTGGGACACCTGCAGTTCGCCGCACCGGATGGGCAGATCTGCCCAAGCCACCGTCCCGTTCGAGTAGTGGGCTGTCCACGGTAGATTGGTCCGTGAATCTCTACATGCGCAGCTCGAAGGTTTCTTACCTCGTAGGCAAACGCTCGGTTCGATCGGCTTGATGCCGATCAGACCGGGCCTCGTTTCACGACTGGGCGCAGCTCCAGAAGAGCTTCCTCATAATGTCGGCTCTAAGCGGTACGTGCCGCGGCGGCGGGGATTGCGAGACGCGAGGCCGGGCGACTTCACGCGGCCCGACGGTTGCGCTGCGCGCACCGATTCTTGACGCTTCACCTCCGCGGCGATCCCAACGCGGACCTTCGCTTGGCTCACGCCGTATTCCGCCGCGATCGCCGCGATCGTGGCCGCCGGGTAGATCTTGCCGTCATCGCCCGGGGCGTCTTGGCAGTAGATCGAGATCGGAGCTGCGGTTGTGCAGGGCATCCAAGCCGGTAGGGGTCCGGTGGTCAATGTATGGGCGCTGGGTGTCTGAGGTGATGCCCGCCACCCCTTTGCAAAGTCCAGGCGGATAGTCGATGGGTGTCGCCTTACTCATTTTGGGCCGGTCCGGTCGTCTGCCTGCATCGACCATGGGCGGTCTTCGCCGACCGGCTTGGCTACGGGTTTGGCTACAAGATCAGATCGGGACCATGGCTAGTCTTTTGCACCGTCCCGAAGAGGTCATTGCCAGAGACCAAGGGTGGCGCGACATTGCGAACCACCCTAAGATCAGCTTCCCGTTGACGTCGATCCATCCCCCGAGCGGAGACATCCATGCGTTCCATCGGTGCTGGGCTCGTCGCGGCGCTCGCGATCTCCAGCGCGCTCCTCGTTCCGGCTGTCGCCTCCGCAAGTGCGTCGGCAACCCCGTCCGCGCCCTATAACCTCCTCGAGTTAGACGGTGGGCCTGGTACGTCACTCATGGCCGAGGGTGAGACGATCATCGATGACAACAACACCGCAGGATTCACGATCTCGCCCAATGGGGCGGGGCTGACGTTCATCGGCCCGATCAACCCAGACGTACCGGACTACGCGCTATACCTCCAGCCGCCGACCGGCGCGCAGTTCCAGGCCGATACCACGTATTCCGTGACGGGCTCATCAGATGGGACGACGCGAGGATGTCCGGCGCGCTCGGCAGCCTGGGGTTAAGTGGCACCACCGGGACCCTGAGCGTTGCCGAGGCGACGTATAACGCAGCCGCCCTCACGTCGTTCGCCGCGACAATCAGCTTCTACAACATGGGAGCACCGGCCAACCCAACCAAGGGCGAGATGCGTTTCGCGTCGAGTCGGCCGTACATCGCGGCGAGCTCCACAATTCAAGAGATCTTCGACCAGGCTGCGGTAGGCGACCCGGCAGAGTCGCGTACGGTCACGATCACGGGGGCCGGAGTCGCACCCGACACACTAGGTACCGCCTCGATCGAGAACGATCCCACCGGGGCGTTTTCGATCACGTCTGACGATTGCTCCCACGCCACCTTGGCGTATGGGCAGGCCTGCACGGTCGTGATGTCGGCCGCACCGACCCGAACCGGTTCGTTCACCGCGAGCCTGGTCGTGCCGGACCAGTCTTTCGGGGGTCAGCGCCGCTCGCAGCTGCTGGCCTCCGCGATAGTCAACGCGGCCGGCACGTACGAGCCGAGGGGGCCGGTCCGAATCCTGGACACCCGCAAGGGCCTCGGTGTGCCGAGTGCGGTCGGCCCGAATAGCACGATCAACCTGAAGGTCGCCGGTGCGCAGGGACTTCCGAGTTCCGGCATGTCCGCCGTGGTCATGAACATGACCGTCACCGGCGCTACGGCCGGCAGCTATCTGACCGTCTACCCGTCGGGTCAGGCTCGGCCCACCGCGTCCAATCTCAACTTCGTCGCCGGCTGGACGGGTGCGAACCAGGTCACTGTGCCGGTCGGCTCAGACGGGACGGTGAACATCTACAATCACGCCGGCTCCGTCCAGGTGATCGCCGACGTGAGCGGCTACTACATCAACGACAAGTACGCCCAGCTCGGTTACTCGTACCGTCCACTGGACAAGCCGACCCGCGTGCTGGACACCCGGTCGACGCAGACGCTGGCCGCACATCAGAAGATTACGGTCATGTTCGACCTCGGCCAGTTCCAGTACCCCGGTGCTGCCGCGGTCAACATCACCGCAACCGGCGCCCAGGCGTCCGGCTACCTCACCGCCTGGGACGGTTCTGTCTTTACGCCGAATGTGTCGACGCTGAACTTCAAGCCGGGTACGACGGTCGCGAACATGGCCACGGTCAGGGCCGGCGACTGTGCGTTCCTCTTCACAGACCCCACGCCGTGCGGCGATCACCCAGACGCCGCCGAAATCACGATCGAGAACTTCTCGTCCGGTTCGGTGAACGTGATCGTTGACCTGATGGGCACGTACGACGCCACCCAGGTTCCCGGTGGGCTCCGATTCCAGCCGGTGGCGCCGACCCGGATCACCGACTCGCGCATTGGCCTCGGACTGACGTCGGCTCTCGGTGCAAAGGCCACAGGGACCGTCACCGCCCCGGCGTCGTCGCCGACGCAAACACCCGGGTCCTGGTCCTGAATGTGACGGCGGTCGCGCCGACGGCGTCCACCTATCTCACAGTGTGGCCGGACGGATCGACCCGCCCGACGGCCAGCAACATCAACGCGGCCGCCGGCCGTACCGTGCCGAACAGCGTTGCGGCGTTGCTCGGCGGTCGGAAGTTCGATGTCTACAACTCGGCCGGTACCACGAGCGTGATGGTCGACGTGGACGGCGTCTTCGACCACTTCGCGTACGGGTACCGGGCATCGCCGGCTCCGACCAGCTCGTAACGGTCCTCAAGACGTGGACCTACGTCTGGCAGTAGGTGCACGTCTGTTCACTCCACGCGCATAGGGTGACCAGACGCCGGATCTACCAGTACGCCAGTCGTGAAGCTGATCGAGCGATCGCTACAGGGGTCGACGTTGGGGCCCGCAGTTCCGGTAAAGGCGGCTCACAACAGACGGCGGGCCGCCGGCGATGGCTCGCCAGACGTCCGGCGGGCCGATACTCACGGGCACCTCAGGGCAAACGACGATTGCGGCCGAGCGCCCGAATGCTGACCTTGGGCGTCGCCTGCGGGGAGTGGTGGAGCGGGTGACGGGAATCGAACCCGCACTGTCAGCTTGGGAATCAAAGAAATTGGCCGGTCGGAACGAGACACGCTGCAAACTCTTAGGTCTGACGATGCCTGCGGCGGCCCCGTAAACCACGGGTGTCTGGCCCGTTATTGGCCCGCCGGTGGCGAGCAACCAGCGGGATCAGGCACGCGACAAAGACCGCACGAGAGCGCAAATGGTTACCGCGTTGCAAAGAGCGCTGCATCGGTTGCGGGTTAGGTCGTGGGACTTGCACTGTCGGCCGTGCATACCTATCTACGGCCTGACAACACGGGGTGAGAAGGCGTTGTTGGTCTGCTGCGCGAGTTGTCGGCTGCGGTCGAGTGATCTGGCGTCACGACATCCTGCCATGATCTGATGTTCCGGACGAGCGTCCGGCTATAGATGGGATCGCCATGAGGTTGCTGGTGACCGGCGGTGCCGGTTTCGTCGGATCGACCGTCACCACGCTGCTTGTAGAGGCGGGCCACGAGGTCACCGTTTTGGATGATCTGTCATCGGGACACGAATCGGCCGTGCCCGATGGCGTTTCATTCATCAAGGCCCGTGTTCAAGATGCCGCTGATGACGTGCTCGGGTCGGCCACGTTCGATGGGGTGTTGCACTTCGCGGGTTTCATCGAGGTGGCCGAGAGTGTCCAGGAGCCGGAACGGTACTGGGACAACAATGTCGGCGGGACGATGCGTCTGCTGGACGCGATGCACCGTCACGGCGTCAGTCGCTTGATCTTCTCATCGACCGGAACCGTCCACGGCAACACGAAACAGCACCCGATTACCGAGACCGCCGAGTTGGCGCCACTGAACCCCTATGCGGCCACCAAGACGGCGGTGGACCTAATGCTTGCGGGGCACTGCTCGGCCCGCGGACTCGCCGCGACCTCGTTGCGATACTTCAACGCCTCAGGCGCATTGCTGCGACCAGGCGGAAAGTCGTGCGGCGAGCGGCACGACCCCGAGTCGCACCTGATCCCCATCGTGCTTCAGGTCGCGGCGGGCGAGCGCGACTCGCTCCCGCTTTACGGCGACGACTACGACACCGTTGACGGCACCTGCGTCCGCGACTACATACACGTCGCGGACCTGGCCAGCGCACACCTGCTCGCGCTGGAATCAAGCCAGCCGGGAGCGCACCGCATCTACAACCTCGGCAACGGCAAGGGCTTTTCAAACTTGCACGTCGTTCAAATGGCCCGGGAGGTGACCGGTCATCCCGTGCCAGTCACCCGTGCAGCACGCCGGCCCGGCGACATCGTCGCTCAGGTGGCCTCCTCGGCAAAGGCGCGTGTGGAGTTGGGCTGGCACCCGACACGACCAGACCTGCACGACATCATCTCCGATGCGTGGGCGTTCCGGCTGGAATCGTCCAACTGAAGGTCGCACGATCGCCAACCCTGTCGATACCCCTCGCTGCAAAGGGACCCACGTGGCTAACCGCCCAACCGTGGGATCATCGAGACCGACGCCGACACGATGTCCTGGCTCCAAGACGTGGCCACCACCTAGCACAGTGGCGGACCGTTTATCCGTCCCGTCTGCCGTCGACCCATCCACACGGGAGTGGGGCTTGCCCAAGCCTGTCCAGATGGAGCACCCTACGGCTGAACGACCTGGACAGGCTGGGGCAGGTCTGCTCGGCTTCGTCTGGCTCGATGGCGGGAGGGATGCCCGGAGCCCGAGATCCCTGGGTCTCGGGGCGGAGCCCCGGTGCCTGTCACGCCCAGTACTCGGATCAGTAGCCCGCATGAGCTGGTGCGGCCGGCCGGCGCGCGCGGCAGGCCGAAGGTCGAAAGCGTGGCGCCGGGCTGGCACGGTCGCGCCGCGTCAGCGGCGTCTTGACGCGACGCTGACTGATCGAATCGGCGGACCGCTCTACTTCCCGTTCGAGCTTTCGGACAAGAGGCCTCTTCGCACAGCACAGCGGTACCTGGTGAAGTTCCCCAAGGATCTGTTGAGTGCGGTACCTGACCTCCAAGCTTTATTCGATCTAGCTGTGGCTGCGCCTGCGAGCGAGGCCGGTCCATCGACCGCTCTGTCCCGGCGGGCCAGGATCGGCAGGCGAGGTGCGCAACCGCCGAGCGGTTCGAAACTGCGCTTGCCGTCGTAGATCAAATCCGCATCGACGCCAAGAACCACTGTTCTGGTGGACGCCTACGAATCTGGCCTCGGTGGGTACCCGATCGTGCGGACCTCGTGCGGACCGCCTACCGGTATGTTCTGCCCGACCTGCCACGTGATGAATCGAGCGCGGTCCGGGCGGCGACCATTCCGGCTCAGGCTGTTCCCGGAGGCGCCCGTGCGGACGCGGACTGAGACCAAAACTGAGACCAGACATCTACACAAGATCAACGATCGACCGGTCCACGTGGACCTGCCAGGTGTTTTCGCCGGTGGGTGTGGCGGAGGATACGAGATTCGAACTCGTGAGGGTGTAAACCCAACACGCTTTCCAAGCGTGCGCCCTAGGCCTCTAGGCGAATCCTCCGCCGAGAAGGATACAGAACGCCCGGGACCGCGCCAGCGGGGATACGCGGAGCACCAAGATCAAAAATCTGGCACGGGTACGCCGCCGGTCGACCGGCCGTTCGATCTTGGCCAGGCGTCAGGGGCGTGGACCGGCGGCCGGTGCGCCCGGTCGGGTAGAGTTACAGCACCCCTCGTGCGGCGTACAACCTGTGAACCTCCCCAGGGCCGGAAGGCAGCAAGGATAAGCGGGCTCTGACGGGTGCACGGGGGGCCTTTCATGCCCCGGACCGGGCGGCGACTGCCGGCCGATCTCGATGGCGTCGGCCACCCCATCAGTCCCACCGGTCGCACGGTGTGCGATGTCGGATCGGCGTGAGAGGCTTGTCCCGCCGTGGCGGACGGCATGACCCCGGAGGCGGTTGGAGGGACGCGAACCGATGGCCTTGGCGCTGTATCGCAAATATCGGCCGCGGACGTTCGCCGAGATCATCGGTCAGGACCACGTCACCGAGCCGCTCAGCCAGGCGCTGCGCACCGGCCGCCTGCACCACGCATACCTGTTCTCCGGCCCTCGCGGCTGCGGCAAGACGAGCAGCGCACGGATCCTCGCCCGCTCACTGAACTGCGTAAAGGGCCCGACACCCGACCCATGCGGCGAGTGTGAGTCGTGCATCGCCCTCGCCCCCGACGGTCCCGGCTCGATCGACGTGATCGAGATCGACGCGGCCAGCCACGGTGGCGTCGACGATGCCCGTGACCTGCGAGAGCGTGCGTTCTTCGCGCCGGTGTCCAGCCGCTTCAAGGTGTACGTGATCGACGAGGCCCACATGGTCTCGCCGGCCGGCTTCAACGCGCTGCTGAAACTCGTCGAGGAGCCGCCGGATTACGTCAAGTTCGTCTTCGCGACGACCGAACCGGAGAAGGTCCTCGGGACGATCAAGTCCCGCACGCACCACTACCCGTTCCGGCTCATCCCGCCCGGCATCCTGCGGCCATACCTCGAGCAGCTCTGCGCGGCCGAGGGCGTGACCGTGCAACCGGCCGTCTTTCCGCTTGTCGTCCGCTCCGGCGGCGGCTCGGCTCGCGACACCCTCTCGGTGCTGGACCAGCTCATCGCGGGCGCCGGTTCCGAGGGTGTGACCTACGCCCGAGCGGTCGCCCTGCTCGGCGTCACCGACGTCGCACTGATCGACGAGATGTGCGACGCGTTGGCGGCGGGCGACGGCGCGGCGGCGTACGCGACGATCGACCGTGTCGCCGAGGCCGGCCACGACCCCCGCCGCTTCGCCGGCGACCTGCTCGAACGCCTTCGGGATCTGATCGTGCTCCAGCAGGTGCCGGACGCGGCGACCAAGGGCCTGCTCGGTGGGGCCGACGACGAACTCGAGCGCATGACGGCCCAGGCCGAGCACTTCGGGCCGGCCACGCTGTCGCGGATGGCCGACATCGTGCACACCGGGCTCGTCGACATGCGTGGCACGACCGCGCCGCGGCTCGTCCTCGAACTCGTCACGGCGCGCATGCTCTTGCCCGGCGCGGAGGATTCGGCGGCGGCATTGCTGCAGCGCATGGAACGCATGGAGCGGCGACTCACGCTCGCCGGCGACGAAACCGATCCGCCGGTACGGACAGACGCCGCACCCGTGGTGGCGCGCTCGGCACCGATTGCCCCATCGACCGATGCGACTCCCGCACCGAAGGCGGCCCAGAAGCCGGTGGTCGCGGCGCCGGCAGCGGCCGCCGAACCGGCAACGAAGGCGAAGAACGAGACATCGGGCACCCCCGTCGGCCGACCCGCATCGGCACCCACCACGGCCCTGGACGCGGCCGCCGTGCGGCGCATCTGGGACGAAGTGCTGACGATGGTCCGGCGCAAGAGCCCCCGGGCCGCCGCCGTCGTACGGGAAGCCACCGTACGAGACGTTCGCGGCGACGTACTCGTCCTGCTCTTTAAGCATCAGTTCCACGCTCAGGCGCTGGCGAGCGCGCCGGAGTTGTTGCTCGACGCGCTCTACGAAATCCTGGGCGGGCGTTGGCAGGTGCAATGCGAGGTCGCCGGGCAATCGGGCGTTGTCGCGCCGGCGAGTGCCAGCACGACCGGTCCGGTTCGGCCGAACACACCCGGCCCGGTCGAGGTCACGCCGGCCGCCACTACCGCGCCGCCGACCGCTGGCCGGCGCAACGGTCGGTCCGAGGCCGGTGGCGCGCGGCAGCGCGGCTCGGACTCCACCGCATCGGAGGGTGCCTCAATTGGCGTTTCCTCGACGGGCGGAGTCACCGGCGGCAGCGCGACGGCCCGCGCCGCGAGCGGCGGCAACGCGCCAATCGGCGCCGCCACCCCAATCGGCGACGATGACTGGCCGACACCGGCGACCCTCGGCGGCCCGCCGGAGGCCGACGGAGCTGAGCCCACGCCATCGCCTCTGCCCGCCAACGTCGACCAACCTGACGTAACCGCGGCGGCAGCGTCACCCGCGGCCGGCACCGTCCCGGGGCGAGGCGGCGCTGCACGAACCGGGATCGCGGCCGCCCGAGCCGCCGCGGCGGGCGGCGGTGCGTCCGGCGTTCGAGGTAGCAGCCCGGCGAGCGGTCGACGTACGGCATCGACGTCCGGCACCGGGCGCACACCAGCGTCCCGCACCGGCGCGAGCCGATCGGTTCCCGCGACGGATGAGGCCTGGTCGGGCAACGAAGAGCCGCCCTACGATCCGGAGTTCGACGGACCGATCCCGTCGGCCGGGCACGTCGGATTCGATCCCGGCGACGAGCCGGACGACGACGCGGACGCCGAGACCGTACGCCAGACGAGCGAACAGCAGGCCCTCGACCTGCTGCGCGACGCATTGGGCGCCGAGAAGATCGCCGAGATCGACAACCGCTGATCGGTGTCACCGCGGAGCGACGCGCCGGTAATGACCGCTAGGCCAGCGGATCCTTACCACCCGTAACGCTCGGCACGTACGTGACCGGGCAAAACTCACGTGCGCAAGCACGGATTCCACCGTACCGTCAGCCCGTGCGCCGGGACCTCAGCATCTTTCGTCACCGCCGGTTCGCGCTGCTTTTCGCGGCGCGGACCAGTGCGGTGCTGGGCGCATCCATCGGGCCGGTCGCGCTCGCGTTCGGCATCCTCGGCCTCCCGTCCGGCACGCCGACGCGCCTATCGATCGTGCTGGCGGCCGAGTCGGTCGCCATCCTGCTGACGCTGTTGATTGGCGGCGTTGTCGCCGATCGGCTGCCGCGTTACCAGGTGATGTATGCCTCCGATGGGTTGTCCGCAGTCGCGTGGGCGACCATCGGCGTGATGCTGCTGACCGGCTGGGCGCCGATCGGCGTGATGGCGGCGGTCGCAGTGCTTGCCGGCGCCGGTACGGGACTGTTCTGGCCGGCCATGACCGGCGTCATCCCGGAGGTCGCTCCGTCGGCACAATTGCAGGCGGCGAACGGATTTCTCCGGCTCGGTGAGAACGGCTCGCGCATTCTCGGCGTGGCCATCGCCGGCGCGATGGTCGCCTTGGTCGGCGCCGGCTGGGCGATGCTGATCAACGCGGCCGGCTTCGCAATCTCGGCGCTACTGCTGACCCGTCTGCGGTTGCCGCGGACCGGCACGATCGAAGCCAGCAACATCATCGCCGACCTACGCGAGGGCTGGCAGGAGTTCACGTCCAAGCAGTGGCTGTGGGTCGTCGTCGCCCAATTCTCGATCCTCGTGGGCGGACTCGAGGCGTTCTACGGCGTCCTGGGTCCGGTCGTCGCGAAGCGCGAGCTTAACGGCGCGCCGAGCTGGTCGATCGTGCTCGCGGGCGAGTCGATCGGCATGCTCGTCGGTGTCGTGATCGCGATTCGGATCCGCCCCCGCCGGCCGATCCTCACGGGCGTGCTGCTGACGTTCCCGCTCGCCCTGGCGCCGCTGCTGCTCGGGCTCGGCGCCCCCGTGCTCGTGGTGGCGGCCGGTGCTCTGGTCGGCGGCCTGTGCATCGATATCTTCGCCGTTCTGTGGGAGACGACGATGCAGCGCAGCGTGCCCGAGGCGGCGCTGTCGCGGGTGAGTTCGTACGACGCGCTCGGTTCTTTGCTGTTCGGCCCGGTCGGCGTCGTGGTCGCCGGACCGCTGGCCGGATGGCTCGGCACCCGCCACGCGCTGTTCGTCGTGGCGGCGTCCGTCGTCGTACCCACGGCTTTGGCGCTCTTGTCGCCGGGTGTCCGAAACATGCGGATGCCGGCTGCGGTGGGCGGCGATGGTGCAGAGATCGGACCGTTCGTGTCCGATGTCACCGTCGTGGCGCCACTGCCCATCGCGTCCGCGGTCGGCGGGTCCGCCGCCGGGCCGTAGCGCCAAGATCCGATCGGGTCGGCGGCCGGGCGTGCCGCCGGCATGACCGGACGCCGCCGGATACGCTGGCAGGACTAAGTCGTGTCAACGAAGCGATGTCCAGCAGAGTGGAGACAGTCGTGCGGCCCGGTGGACAGCCCAACATGCAGCAGCTGATGAAGCAGGCGCAGCAAATGCAGCAGCAGATGGTCGCCGCGCAGCAAGAACTAGCCGAGGCCGAGGTCACCGGCACGGCCGGCGGCGGTCTCGTGACGGTCACCTGCAACGGCGGCGGCGAGGTGACGGCCGTCAAGATCGATCGGTCGATCGTCGATCCGGACGACGTGGAGACGCTGGAAGATCTCGTGATGCTCGCCTTCCGCGACGCGACCGACGCCGCGCGTGCTCTGACCGAGGAGAAGATGGGCCCGCTCGCGGGTGGCCTCGGCGGCATGGGATTGCCCGGCTTCTGACGTGTACGAAGGTGCTCTGCAAGATCTGATCGACGAGCTCGGTCGGCTGCCCGGCGTCGGGCCGAAAAGCGCTCAGCGCATCGCGTTCTACCTGCTCGCAGCGGACCAGGTCGACGTGAAGCGCCTCGCGGCGTCCCTCATCCGAGTCAAGGACGAGGTGCGCTTCTGCGCGACGTGCTTCAACGTCGCCGAGGGCGAGCAGTGCCAGATCTGCCGCAATCCGCGGCGCTCCGGCGACGTGCTGTGCGTCGTCGAGGAGCCCAAGGACGTGGTGGCCGTCGAGCGTACCGGCGAGTTCCGCGGCCGCTATCACGTGCTCGGCGGCGCGATCAATCCGCGCGAAGGCATCGGCCCGGACAACCTCCGGATCCGGGAGTTGATGACGCGGCTCGCCGACGGTGAGGTCAAGGAACTGATCCTCGCGACCAACCCGAACACCGAGGGTGAGGCGACGGCGACCTATCTCGCCCTTCTCGTCAAGCCGATGGGCATTGCGGTGACGCGGCTTGCGAGTGGGCTGCCGGTGGGTGGCGACCTCGAGTACGCCGATGAGATCACGCTCGGCCGCGCCTTCGAGGGCCGCCGGGCGCTGTAGGTCGCACGTGCGCGGCCACGGGTGCTACAGATCAGACAGTCGGTCGGACTTTCCGGACCAGTTGGCGCGATTCCTGGCTATTCAGCCGCTGCCCCGGTCAGATCCGGCCTCATCCCGGCCGGATCCGGCCGGATCCGGCCGGATCCGGCACAACGGGCTGATCCGGCGAACCGGTCGCCACGTCGATCTGTCCGGCAGCGACCGTTTCCGCAACCTGAACGTTACGTCGGCGTGCGCTAGCTGGCACTTTGAGCTGCCACATCGGACGCTCACAGGGTCGGAACGACCCGAAAATTAGGTCACGAGACCATAACGGCTGGGCCTGGAGTTGGTTACGAGGCCTCCGGCCCCTTGACCGCGACGGTCACCTGCGACGACCCTCTCCCACATAGCGGTCGGGCACCTGCCCGTCCGCTCGCGTATACGCACAACGTTTCCGGGGTAGCCCGGCCCGCACCATGTCGACAACAGCATGGTCCTCGGCTGTCGAGCAGGCAGCTCGACGTCGGGATCACGGCGATCCGACGGTGCGGGCTGCCGGCAGGCAGTGAAGGGCAGGGGCCTGGCATGGTCATGGGACCAGAACCGTCAACGACGGCGACGGATCTTGTCGATGAGCCCGTGTCCGCTCTGGACGGAAGCGTCACCGCGGTCGAAGGACGCTCGCTCGGCCGGATCGCGTGGACCCGGCTCAAGCGCGATCGCATCGCGACGATCTCCGCTGGCATCATCGTCTTCCTGGTCCTCGTCGCCATCCTTGCGCCGCTGATCGTCAAGCTGCTCGGCCACCCGCCGAACGAGTACCACAGCAATCTCGTCTCAGAGAACGACAGCCTCCCGCTCAGCGGCTTCGGCGGCATCAACCGGCATTTCCTCTTCGGCCTCGAGCCGGTCAATGGCCGCGACCTATTCAGCCGCGTCGTCTATGGCTCGCGCATTTCGCTGATCATCGGGTTCTTCGCGACGGTGCTGTCCGTGGTCATCGGGGTGTTCTTCGGCGTCGTCGCCGGCTACTTCGGCGGCTGGATCGACACGATCATCAGCCGGGCGATGGACGCGTTCCTGGCCTTCCCGCTGCTGCTGTTCGCGTTCGTGCTGGCCGGTGTCATCCCGGACCATTCGTTCGGTCTGTCCGGCGACACGTTGCGCGTCGTCATCCTGATCTTCATCATCGGCTTCTTCAGCTGGCCCTATGTCGGACGCATCATCCGCGGCCAGACGCTGTCCATCCGCGAGCGGGAATATGTCGACGCTTCGCGGAGCCTGGGCGCCAGGCCGATGTTCATCATCTTCCGCGAGGTGCTTCCGAACCTCGTCGCGCCGATCCTCGTCTACACGACGCTACTGATCCCGACGAACATCCTCTTCGAGGCCGCGTTGTCCTTCCTCGGCGTCGGCGTCCCCCCGCCGACCGCCTCGTGGGGTGGAATGCTTTCCGACTCTGTCCAATGGGCCACCGTCGATCCGTGGTTCATGCTCTTCCCCGGCTTGGCAATCTTCATCACCGTGCTGGCCTTCAACCTGTTCGGTGATGGCCTTCGTGACGCGTTCGATCCCCGATCGCGTTAGATCCAAATCTGGCCCGCGTGAGCGGTCCGGTTCGTGTAAAGGAAGGGTGTTACCTCCATGAAGAGACGACCAGCTATCGCGGCGTTGGCTGCCGCGACGGCGTTCGCGCTCGTGCTGACCGGCTGCGGCTCGAGCAACTCATCGTCCCCGTCCGGTTCTACGAAGGCGGCGACGCCGAAGTTCAACGCGGCCAACGGCGCGATCTTCAACCCGTCCACCAAAAAGGGCGGGACCATCACGTATGCGAACTCCGGCGACTGGGACAACCTGGACCCGGCGGACACGTACTACGGCTACTCGTGGGACTTCATCCGCTACTACGGCCGCTCGCTCGTCATGTTCAAGCCCGCCCCTGGTGACGCCGGCACGCAGCTGGTGCCGGACCTCGCGACGTCCCTCGGCGTGCCGAGCGACAACGCGAAGACCTGGACCTACCACATCCGGCCGGGCCTCAAGTTCTCGGACGGCACCACGATCACCACGAAGGACATCAAGTACGGCGTCGAGCGCTCGCTTGACAAGACGGTGTTCCCCAACGGTCCGACCTACTTCAACGACTTCCTCGACCTGCAGGGTTACACCAGCCCCTACAACGACCCGACGCCGGACAAGCTCGGCCTCAAGGCGATCGACACACCGGACGACAACACGATCGTGTTCCACTTGAAGCAGTCGTTCTCGGACTTCGACTACTTCGCGATGTTGCCGGCGACCATCCCGGTGCCGCAGAAGGCCGACACGGGCGCGACGTACAAGACGCACATCGTGTCGAGTGGCCCGTACATGTTCGACTCGTACGTTGCCGGCAAGAGCTTCTCGCTCAAGCGGAACCCGTACTGGAGTGCGGCGAGCGACCCGAACCGTGCCGCGTTGCCGGACAACATCTCGGTCAAGCTGCACATCAACCCTGAGGACATCGACAAGCAGATGCTCAACGGCACGCTTGACGTGGCCGTCGAGGGGACCGGCGTGCAGAGTGACACCCAGGCCCAGATCGTCAACAATCCGACCCTCAAGGCGAACGCGGATCTCGCGCCGCAAGCCCGGCTCTGGTACACGTCGATCAACGGTGACGTTGCGCCGTTGAATAACATTGATTGTCGCAAGGCTGTGGAACTCGCCGCCGACCACGACGGCTTCCTGCGTGCGTTCGGCGGCTCGTACGGCGGTGTGATCGCGACCAGCATGATGCCACCAAGCGTGCCCGGTGCGACCAAGGCCGACCCGTACAACTTCCTCGCCAACAAGAACGGGGACGTCAACGCGGCCAAGGCCGAACTCGTCAAGTGCGGCCAGCCCAACGGCTTCACGACGAACATGGCCTACCGCGCCGAGCGGCCGAAGGAGAAGGCCGAGGGCGAGGCGCTGCAGCAGTCGCTCGCAAAGGTCGGCATCAAGGTCAACTTGAAGCCGTACCCGGAGGGTGACTACTTCAAGCTCTATGCCGGCAAGCCGGACTACGCCAAGGCGAACGACCTGGGTCTGTTGGCCAACGGGTGGGGTGCCGACTGGCCGGACGGCTTCGGCTTCTTGTCGCAGATCGTGGACAGCCGTGTGATCCGTGCGACCGGCGGAGCCTCAAACCTCTCGGTCAAGGATCCGCAGGTCGACTCAATGCTCGACCAGGCGCTCAGCACTACCGATGTTGGGGCCCGCGAGAAAATCTGGGGCCAGATCGACGCGCAGGTCATGAGCGACGCCTTCGTCCTTCCGGGCGTGTGGGCGAGCACCCTGCTCTACCGTCCGAAGGGGCTGACGAACGTGTTCGTCAACGACGGCCTCGGTGGTTATTACGACTACATGGCGCTCGGCGTAAGCACCAGCTGACCGGTCGGTTGCCGCGCGAAGATACTGAAGGCAGGTGAAGGCACGGTGGCCGACGGGCGTCACGCCCGTCGGCCACCTGAGCCGAATCAGTGATCCGATACATCATTCGTCGCCTCATCGGCGCAGTGCTGATGCTCTTCGTGGTCAGCGTCGTGACGTTCGCTATCTTCTTCCTGGTTCCGCGGCTTGGTGGCGCAACCTCGGACGACCTCGCGTCGCGCTACGTCGGCAAATCGGCAAACGCCGCGGAGATCCATGCGATCGCGGTCAAGCTCGGCTTCACCCAGCCGCTTTACGTGCAGTACGGCCGGTTCGCCCGCGGGCTGTTCGTCGGCTCGAACTACAACACCGGTCCGACGACGGTGCACTGTCCGGCGCCATGTTTCGGCTACTCGTTCATCAACCAGAACCCGGTCTGGCCCGATCTCGTCAACCGGCTCCCGGTGACACTGTCGCTCGCGGTCGGCGCGGCGATCATCTGGCTAATCGCCGGCACTGCCACCGGTGTGCTGTCGGCGTTGCGTAAAGGCAGCATCTTCGACCGTGCCGCAATGGGCACCGCGCTCGCCGGCGTGTCGCTGCCGATCTTCTTCACTGGCCTGATCTCGTTGGTCATCTTCTCGTACACGCTGCATTGGACGGCGCCAGGGAGCACGTTCACGCCGTTCACGCAGAATCCGGCGCAATGGGCGTACGACCTGATCCTGCCGTGGATCACGCTCGCATTCCTTTACGCCGCCGGTTATGCGCGGCTCACCCGGGCCGGCATGCTCGAGACGATGAACGAGGACTACATCCGCACGGCTCGCGCGAAGGGGTTACGTGAGCGCGACGTTGTCATCAAGCACGGCCTGCGATCCGCCCTGACCCCGATCGTCACGATTTTCGGCCTCGACGTGGGACTGCTGCTTGGTGGCGCGATCCTCACCGAGAGCACGTTCTCGCTGCCCGGCCTCGGCCTCTACGCGCGCATCGCACTGACCAACCAGGACCTGCCGCAGCTTCTCGGCGTCACGTTGTTCGGTGCGTTCTTCGTGGTGATCGCGAATTTGCTGGTTGACCTCGCGTACGCAGTCGTCGACCCACGGGTACGGCTCGGATGAGCCGCCGCAACGATCCGAGCCGCACCGATCCGGGCCGTACGGATGAATGGACCGACGTGACGGACAACCGCAACCTGGCCGCGAACCGGGAGCAGACGGCGTTCCTTGACGTGAGGGATCTGTCGGTGCATTTCCCGACCGACGACGGTGTGGTCAAGGCCGTCGACGGCGTGTCGTTTGCTCTCGAACGCGGCCGGACTCTCGGCATTGTCGGCGAGTCAGGCTCCGGAAAGTCGGTGACCAGCCTCGGGATCCTCGGTTTGCACGGCGGCCGCGGCGGTGCCCGGGTTGGCGGCAAGGTCTACTTGGAGGGGCAAGAACTCATCTCCGCGCCGCCGGACGAGGTGCGCAAGCTCCGCGGTAACAAGATGGCGATGATCTTCCAGGATCCGCTGAGCTCGATGCATCCGCTCTACAAGATCGGGCACCAGATCGTCGAGGCCTACCGGGTGCACAACGACGTGAGCAAGAAGGTTGCCCGCGCCCGCGCTATCGACATGCTCGACCGCGTCGGCATCCCCCAGCCGGACAAGCGCATCGACGACTACCCGCACCAGTTCTCCGGTGGCATGCGGCAGCGCGCCATGATCGCGATGGCGCTCGTTTGCAACCCGGATCTGCTGATCGCGGACGAACCGACGACGGCGCTCGACGTGACCGTCCAGGCGCAGATCCTCGATCTGATTCGCGACCTGCAGAACGAGTTCGGCTCGGCCGTCATCATGATCACCCATGACCTCGGGGTGGTGGCCGAACTCGCCGACGACATCCTCGTCATGTACGGCGGCAAGGCGGTCGAATACGGCTCGGCCCGCACGGTGTTCCGGGCGCCGGAGCATCCGTACGCGTGGGGCCTGCTCGGCTCGATGCCGCGCCTCGACCGGGAGGTCCGCGAGCGTCTTCTACCGATCAAGGGCACGCCCCCGAGCCTGATCAACCTGCCGTCCGGCTGTTCGTTCCACCCCCGGTGTGCATTCGCCGGCGCGAACGGGATCCCGTGCTCGACCGTCGAGCCGCAACTCGTCGTCGGCAGCGGCGACCATCCGGTGGCCTGCCATATCCCGGTGGCGGATCGCCGGGAGATCTTCACCGACGCCATCGCGCCCAGCCTGTAGCAGCCCAGCCTGTAGCACCAGCGTGAACGAAGGAGACACCGTGTCGACCCGAACCGTCCCCGAACAGCCTTCGGGCCCGGGCATCGAGCCCGCCGACAAGCTGCTCGAGGTCACCGGTCTGGAGAAGCATTTCCCCATCACGCGCGGCATCATCCTCCAACGCAAGATCGGCGCGGTGCGCGCCGTCGATGGCATCGACCTTTTCGTGCGTACGGGGGAGACGCTCGGCCTGGTCGGCGAGTCGGGATGCGGTAAGTCGACCACCGGCCGGCTCGTCAACCGGATCCTCGAGCCGACCGGCGGAAAAATCGTCTTCAACGGCCGCGACATCAGTCACCTGTCCGTCGGCAAGATGCGGCCGGTGCGCCGCGACATCCAGATCATTTTCCAGGATCCGTACTCGTCGCTGAACCCGCGGCACACGGTCGGCGCCATCGTCGGGTCTCCGTTCCGCATCCAGGATGTCAAGACGCCGCGTGGCATCAAGCGCGCGGTGCAGGATCTGTTGGAACTCGTCGGCCTGAACCCGGAGCACTACAACCGCTATCCGCACGAGTTCTCCGGCGGCCAACGCCAGCGCATCGGCATCGCGCGAGCGCTCGCGCTACGACCGAAGATGATCGTGCTGGACGAGCCGGTGTCCGCACTCGACGTGTCGATCCAGGCCCAGGTCGTGAACCTCCTCGACGACCTACAGCGGGAACTCGCTCTGACGTACCTGTTCATCGCGCACGATCTGTCGGTCGTACGGCACATCAGCGATCGCGTGGCGGTTATGTACCTCGGCAAGATCATGGAGGTCGCGACGCGGGACGAGCTCTACGCCCACCCGAGGCACCCGTACACGGTTGCGTTGCTCTCGGCCGTACCGGTGCCCGACCCGGATCGGCGCGACAAGGCGCAACGCGAGCGGGTACTGCTGACCGGCGACGTACCGAGTCCGGTCAACCCGCCGTCCGGGTGCCGCTTCCGCACGCGTTGCCCGAAGTTCGCCAACGAGCTCACCGATGCGGATCGGGAGAAGTGCGTCAATGTCGTGCCGCCGCTCGCGCTCCACTCTTCGGCGCACGAGGTCGCATGCCACTACCCAGTCGCCGATAACGAGAACCTGAAGGGCGCGCCGCCGGCCGCGGCGTGATTCCTCGCGATCTTGGTGCGATACCGGTGCCCGAGCACCGGCATCGCACCAAGATCTAGCACCGAACTAGCGGCGGTTGACCGCACTCGCGACGGCGCGCAGCGATGCGGTGACGATGTTCTGGTCGACGCCGATGCCCCAGCGCACCTCACCGTCGACTTCCGCCTCGACGTACGCCGCCGCCTGCGCATCGCCACCGGACGACAGCGCGTGCTCGGCATAGTCGAGCACCCGGACGCGCACGTCGACGCTCGCCAGCGCGTTGCTGAGTGCGTCGATCGGGCCATTGCCGACGCCGGACAACGTCGCCGGCTGGCCGTTCACCGTACCCGTGGCATTGATCTCGACCTTGCCCTCGACGGTGGCCGTCGTGTAGCTGTCGATCGCGACGCGCGGCGACGGCTGGTGGTCGACGAGGTACTCCCGGGCGAAGATGTCCCACATCGTGCGCGGGTCGACTTCGCCGCCTTCGCCGTCGGTGTAGCGCTGGACGACGCCGGAGAACTCGATCTGCAGCCGTCGCGGCAGATCCAGTGAGTGCTCGGTCTTCATGATGTACGCGACGCCGCCCTTGCCGGACTGCGAGTTGACCCGGATCACGGCTTCGTAGCTGCGGCCGAGATCCTTCGGGTCGACCGGCAGGTAGGGCACGGCCCATGCGAATTCGTCGACCTCGGTCGTGGCCGCCGCGGCGTCCTTGTGCAGCGCGTCAAAGCCCTTGTTGATCGCATCCTGGTGCGAACCGGAGAACGCCGTGAAGACGAGGTCGCCGGCGTACGGGTGCCGCTCGTGTACGGGCAGCTGATTGCAGTATTCGACGGTCCGCCGGATCTCGTCGATCGGCATGAAGTTGATCTGCGGGTCGATGCCCTGACTGAACAGGTTCAGGCCAAGCGTGACCAGGTCGACGTTGCCGGTCCGCTCGCCGTTGCCGAACAGGCAGCCTTCGACCCGATCGGCACCGGCCAGCACGCCCAACTCGGCCGCCGCGACCGCGGTGCCGCGATCGTTGTGCGGATGCAGGCTCAGCACGACCGACTCGCGCCGGGGCAGGTTGCGGTGCATCCACTCGATCGAATCGGCGTACACGTTCGGGGTGGCCATCTCGACCGTCGCGGGCAGGTTGATGATCAGCGGACGGTCCGGCGTCGGGTCGATCACGTCGATGACCTTCGAGCAGACTTCGAGCGCATAGTCCAGCTCGGTGCCCGTGTAGCTCTCCGGCGAGTACTCGTAGAAGATCTCGGTGTCCGGCGTGATCATCTCGGCGTACTTCATGCACAGCCGGGCACCCTGCGTCGCGATATCGGTGATGCCGTCGCGGTCGAGGCCGAACACGACCCGGCGCTGCAGTATCGACGTCGAGTTGTAGAAGTGGACGATCGCGCGCCGCGCGCCGCGGATGGACTCGAACGTGCGCTCGATCAGCGTCTCGCGACACTGCACCAGCACCTGGATCGTGACGTCCTCGGGAATCAGATCCTGCTCGATGAGCTGTCGGATGAAGTCGAAGTCGGTCTGGCTCGCGGCCGGGAAGCCAACCTCGATCTCCTTGTAGCCCATCCCGACGAGCAGGTTGAACATGCGGCGCTTGCGTTCGGGTGACATCGGATCAATCAGCGCCTGGTTGCCGTCCCGGAGATCGACGGCGCCCCACCGGGGTGCGCGCTCCATGCGCCGTGACGGCCACTGCCGGTCGGGAAGATCAACGGAAAACTCCGACAGGTACGGCGTGTAGCGCTGATACGGCATCCGGCTCGATCGCTGTCGGGCGATGGGATCGGCCGGGATAACGGCGACGGAGTCGCGTGTGACAACCGGATGGTGGTCTACCGACTGATTGGTGCCGGCGCCGTTTGTGGCTGTGTCTTCGGCGGCGTTCGTGGCGGCCTCTTGAGCTCTGACAGTCATGGCTACCTGCTAACGATCTCGTGCGGTCATGTGGCGTAGGCGGTGGTCCCGGATGGACGACGACGATGTCGTGCGGGATCGACGGGAATTCCGGCCGGGCTCACCAACAGGGGAGCCGCGACGACGAGGCAAGGCTCAGGCAGCCAGCACACACACCGCGACGAGGTGCCGCCCGAATGGGGCCTCGTCGCGGCGGCGAAGGAGGAGCGCCTGCCACATAACGGCTCAACGCTACGTGATCGGGCCGCGACTTGGCCAGCGCTCCCGGTTAGTGAGATGCCGGTCTCGCGACGTGACCGGCTTCTACGCGCCGTTCCGGCTGACGACGGGCGCGCCTGCGGCCGTAGTTGTACGGAGGCGGCGGCGCCCCCGCCCGGAGTTGTACGGAACTTGGGCGCTCCCGGCGCCGTTTGGCGGGCAAGTCCCGTACAAATGCGCGGGCTGGGCGCGGCTTGCACGCTGACGGGGCGACCAGGAGCGGCTCGGGCGGACGGCGCCGGCGCAGCGAGCGAATCGCGGGCGGCTGGCGACCGTGATCCACCGCGGTGGACGATCTGTGTCGTTACAGCGGCACTAATTGTCCATCACAGTGGATCATGCGGTGGTCCAGCAGGCAACGGTACGGAACTTGGGCGCTCGCGGAGTCGTTTGGCGGCCAAGTCCCGTACAAATGCGCGCGGCGGCTCGCGGCCGCCGGCCCCGGCCGATCCAAGATCCGTGATCGTGGAACAACAGCAACCTAATCGCCTCCGGGAAGAGGTCCGTGACGTTGCAAGATCACGGATCACGGGCGGAGACCGCTGGTGCCTGTGTCGCCTGATCTGCGCGGGGTGAACGTGTGCCCCGCGGAGCAGCGCGCCGGGACTTGTACGGAACCTGGGCGCTGCCGCGCGCCGTTTGGCGGGCAAGTCCCGTACAAATGCGCGCGGCGGCGGGGCGGCCAACGGCGGACCGGCGGCGGCCAGCCGCGCAGGGCGGCCAGCGGGGCAGGGCGGGAACCTAGGGCGTCGGCACCGGAGCTTTGGTCGGCGCGGCCGGACCGGCGGAAATCGGCGCGGGCAGCGTCGTCGTCGGCGGCGCCGCGACTGCGGAGCCGGATATCGTGAGCGTCCCCGCTCCGATCTTGGCAGCGGTCAGGGTGCCGTCCGGAGTGAAACAGAAGATGCCCGAGTCGATCACCGGTGCGAGGGATGCCGAACTGGACTCGACCGAATAGCAAGCTCCGGCGGCGTGCGCCAATCGCGATGCCGGGAAGACCGAGATGGGCGCCGTGCGGTCCAGCATGACGGCGAGCCAATCGGTGAAAATGTGCTCGAACACCGGGTCGTATTTCTTGGGGACCGGCTTGCCGGCGGCGGCGACCTTGACACAGACGGGCGCCGGATAGCGCACCGGAGTCGGCGACGGTGAGGGCGATACGGACGTCGATGGCTTGGCCGAGGCGCCCGCCGACGCGCCTGTCGATGCGCCCGCCGATGCCGAGGGGCTGGTCGTCGGCGGTGCCGCCGGTGGTGGCGTCGGGGTCGCGGCCGTCGTGGCCGACCCGCTCAACAGACACTGGTACGTCCCGGTCTTGAGGCCGACGATCGCGACGTTGCCACCACCGCCGAGCGCGCCGCCCTCGATGTCCACCTGCCATGTGCCGTCGGTGGCCAACGAAGCCAGCAGACTGCGACCCGACGTGCTGGTGCCGCTCAGGGTGTAGGCGGCGACGTACCGCCGGTCGTGGGCGGCGGCCGCGAGCCCGGCCAGCTGCCCAACCGCGTCGACTGGTCCGGTCGGAATCGCGGAGCTCGGCGTCGGATCGGTAAGGGATGGTGGGTGACCTGCGCCGCAACCCGTTAGGGTCACTGCAGCGGTGAGCACTGTCACCGCGATAGTGCATCGGTGCAGCACTTGGGCGGCGCGGCGGCAGGGCATCCAGCCATTGTTGACCATCGTCCGGCCGGATCGTGGGATCGACGCTCCGGCCAGCAGCGTCGCACCGGTAGGCTGAATGTCGGCTTTCGTACGGCAGGGCTGCCGGCGCTTCTCCAGCTGTCGAACATCAGGAGGCTCGGCCGTGGCGGTCGTGGTGCAAAAGTACGGTGGTTCCTCGGTCGCGGACGCCGAACGGATCAAGCGGGTTGCGGAACGGATCGTCGTCGCGCGTAAGAGTGGCCATGACGTCGTCGTGGTCGTCTCCGCGATGGGCGACACTACGGACGAGCTCCGCGATCTTGCGCATCAGGTGAGTCCGCTGCCGCCGGGCCGGGAACTCGACATGTTACTCACCGCGGGCGAGCGCATCTCGATGGCGTTGCTTGCGATGGCGATCCACAATCTCGGGTACGAGGCCCGCTCGTACACCGGATCGCAGGCCGGCGTCATCACAACGTCCGCACACGGCAACGCACGCATCATCGACGTCACGCCCGGACGTCTGCGTACGGCGCTGGATGAAGGCGCGATCGTCATCGTGGCCGGCTTCCAGGGCGTCGCCCAGGACACCAAGGACATCACGACGCTCGGCCGTGGCGCGTCCGACACGACAGCGGTCGCGGTCGCCGCCGCATTGAATGCCGAGATCTGTGAGATCTACACCGATGTCGACGGTGTGTTCACTGCCGATCCGCGCATCGTGCCCAACGCCCGACGTATCGAGCAGATCACCTACGAGGAGATGCTCGAGTTGGCGGCCTGTGGCACCAAGGTGCTGATGCTGCGCTGTGTCGAGTACGCGCGCCGATTCAACCTGCCCATTCACGTTCGTTCGTCGTACTCGCAGAAGCCGGGCACGATTGTGACCGGTTCGATGGAGGATCTTTCCGTGGAGCAAGCACTCATCACCGGCGTCGCGCACGACCGCGACGAGGCCAAGATCACCGTCGTCGGTGTGCCGGACGAGCCCGGCGAGGCGGCACTGCTATTCGAGACAGTCGCGGCCGCCGAGACGAATCTCGACATGATCGTGCAGAACGTTTCGACCGAGGGGACGGGCCGAGCGGACATCTCTTTCACCTTGCCGATCAGCGACGGCCCAGCGGCGATGGCGGCGCTGAACAAGATCCAGGACAAGCTCGGCTTCAAGACGCTGCTGTTCGACGACCACATCGGCAAGGTTTCGTTGATCGGCGCAGGCATGCGGTCGCACCCCGGCGTCGCGGCCAAGTTCTTCGGCGCGCTCGCCGAGGCGGGGGTCAACATCGAAATGATTTCGACCTCGGAGATCCGCGTGTCGGTCGTCTGCCGGGATAGCGACCTGGACTCTGCGGTTCGGGCGGTTCATGCTGCCTTTGGACTCGGCAGCGACGAGGAAGCGGTGGTCTACGGCGGGACCGGCCGCTGATCGACACCGTACGACCATGGGCGAGAGGCTGCGGTCGGGCACGGTCAACGAAGATGCCGCGCGGCAACGGCGTGGTGGCGACAGCCGCGATGTCTGCGGCGACGAAGGAAGGTCGAAGCATGTCTGAACTGCCAACGCTCGCGGTCGTGGGAGCCACGGGTGCGGTCGGCACGGTGATGTGCGAGCTGCTCAGCTCGCGCAAGAACGTGTGGGGCGAGATTCGCCTGATCGCATCGGCCAAATCGGCCGGCAAAACGATCGTGGTGCGTGGCGACAAGCTGACCGTGCAGGCGCTGACGCCGGAGGCGTTCGACGGCGTAGACGTGGCAATGTTCGACGTCCCCGACGAGCTCTCGGCCGAGTGGGCGCCGATCGCCGCCGCCCACGGTGCCGTCGCAGTTGACAACTCCGGCGCATTCCGGATGGACCCGGACGTGCCACTCGTGGTGCCGGAGATCAATCCGGAGCAGCTTCGCAACCGGCCGAAGGGGATCATCGCGAACGCGAACTGCACAACGCTGACCATGATCGTGGCGATCGCGCCGCTGCATCGCGAATACGGTTTGCGTGAGCTCGTCCTCGCGTCCTACCAGGCCGTTTCGGGCGCCGGAAAGGTTGGCGTCGATACCCTGCTCAGTCAGCTCGAGAAGGTCGCCGGCCAACCCAACCTCGGTTCGCGCTCGGGCAACGTACGGCAAGCGGTCGGCGATGATCTCGGACCATTCCCGGCACCGCTCGCGCTCAATGTCGTCCCGTGGGCGGGTTCGCTGCGCGACGGTGGTTGGTCCTCGGAAGAGATGAAGATGCGCAACGAGTCCCGCAAGATTCTCGGGCTGCCGGACCTGAAGGTCTCCGCGACGTGCGTACGCGTGCCGGTGGTGACCGGTCACTCGGTCGCTGTACACGCCGTGTTCGGCTCCGAGGTCGATGCCGAGGGGGCTCGCGAGGCACTGCGGCACGCGCCCGGAGTGATCCTGGTCGACGACCCCGCGGCCGGCGAATTCCCGATGCCGATCGACGCGGTCGGCACCGACCCGAGCTGGGTCGGCCGGATCCGGCGGTCGACCGACGACCCCCGCGCCCTCGACCTCTTCGTCACCGGCGACAACCTCCGCAAAGGTGCCGCTCTGAACACGGCGCAGATTGCCGAATTGCTGTCAATGGAACTCGTCAAAAGCTGAGCCGCCGCTTATCTGAGTCTTCGCTTCCGGCCGGAAACGGCCGGAAATGTCGGCTCAGAACAACTTGTCCTCGACCGAACCGATCGTCGCGCCGGCGGCGCGCAACTCGTCCTCGATGTCCTTCGAGATGTCCACGGCCGGCTTGTCATCGTCGTAGGTGGCATGAGCACCGCTCACCACGGTCACCGGGTGGTGGCGTGCCAATGCGGCCAATGATGTCGCGCGCACGCAATATTCGCTCTGCATGCCGATGACGACGACCGGCGCGCCGTCGGGTACGACCTCGGCGAGGTCGGTGCCGGCGAAAGAATCCGGTGTCGCCTTATCCACGATCGGCTCGCCGGCACGCACCGGATGGATCAGCTGCCATCCATCGGTGCCTGGCTCGTCCGGATCGCCGTCGGTTCCGTTGTTGCGCACGTGGACCACAGTCGCCCCGGCATCGCGGGCCGACTCCAGGATGCCGGCGATGGCGGCGCCGACCGCCGTCGCGTTGGGCACCGGGGTCGGCGGCTCGAGCATGTTCCGTTGTACGTCGATCATCAGCAGCACGGGAGTGGTCATCCGTCGACCGTATGTCGCCGCACCGACAAAACTGCCACGACGGCCTGGCAGCGTATCCGCCCGATCGGTCCGGACGGGCCGGCGATAAACGTGTGTGCGCGTCGCGCAGTCGGCAATTTCGTACCCATATGGGGTCGGCACTTCGGCGAAACGATGGGCGGTGCCGGCGCTTATCCATGGGGCGTGACGGCGGTCGCGCGGCGGGTTTGATTGCCGACGCGGCCGGTTTGATTGACAAAGTGGATCGCCACCCTTTCACCTCTGTTCGATATCGGCGCTGTGCTTGACATGTGATTGCGTAGACCGGTCTGATATGCGGGCAGCATTCGATTTCCCCCGCGCAGGCTTTGCCGCGGCCGCCGCCGGTCCCCGGAAAGATCCGGACGGTGGAACCGCCGCATTCCCCCCGCTCATTGCTCTGAAGGAGTTCCATGCGGCCACGTCTCAGCCTCAAGACGGTCGCGGTTCTCGGCGCTGGCACGCTCGCGGTGGCGGTATCCACCACCGCTGGCTTCGCTGCGCAGAGTCGCGTGACCGTTGCCGGCACGAAACCGGGGTGGGTGGCCTCGGCCACGCAGACCGGCTCACCGTCGGCGTCGAAGAGGTTGTCCGTCAACGTCATCCTGCCCTTGCGCAATGCCGCCGCGGCCCAGAACCTCGCGACAGCGGTGTCGGATCCGACGAGCCCGTCCTACGGGAAATACCTCACGCCGACGCAGTTCAACGCGCGATTCGGGCCGACCGCTACACAGATCAAGCAGGTACGCAGCTACCTCGCCGGCCAGGGCCTCTCGGTGACGAGCGTTGCGCAGGGCAACCGATGGGTGACCGCGAGCGGGACGGTCGCGAAGCTGAGCAAGGCGTTCGGCGCGACCCTGCGGACCTTCCGCTATCACGGCCAGACGTCGCTCGCGCCGACGGCGAACCTGACGGTCCCGTCGTCGATCGCGCCGCTCATTGCCGGTGTCACCGGGATCGACAGCATCTCGAGCAAGCACGAAACCAATCACGTGAAGCCGGTCGCGAACCCTGCGCAGGCCGCCAAGGCAGCGACTGCCAAGACACCGACTGCGAAGGCCGCGCCGCAGGCGACGAGCACGCCGCAGGCCGCGCCGGCCGCGACACCGCCGACCTCCAAACCGTGCTCGACGTACTGGGGCCAGTTCACCCAGACGGTCCCGAGCACGTACGGCAAGACGAGCCTGCCGACCACCCCGTGTGGCTATGGGCCGCAGGACATCCGCAAGGCGTACGGCATCGACGGTGCGATCCACGCCGGCGACACCGGGCGCGGTGTGGTCGTCGCGATTACCGACGCGTACGCCCAGCCGACCATGCTCGCCGATCTGAACCACTGGTCGACCGACCACGGCCTGCCGAAAATGAAGTCCGGCCAGTACACCCAGGCTGGCACCGCCGACCCGTCGACGTTCGACCTGCAGACCGAATGCGGTGGCGAGGTCGGGTGGAACGAAGAGGAGGCGCTCGACGTCGAGGCCGTGCACGGCATGGCACCCGACGCGACGATCCACTACGTCGGTGGCAAAGACTGCGACACCGGTCTTGACACCGCGATCAATTACGTCGTCCAGACCCACTCGGCCGACATCGTCAGCAACTCGTGGGGAGCCTTGGGCGAGGACAACCTGGGCTCGTCGGAGGGCCTGGAGCACTCGATCTTCGTGCAGGCAACGACCGAGGGCATCGGCTTCTACTTCTCGGCCGGCGACGACGGTGACGATACGATCGACGGCCTCGCGCACCCCGAGGCGGACTACCCGAGCACCGATCCGAACGTCACCGCGGTCGGCGGCACGAGCCTCGCCGTGACGAAGACCGGTTCAAAGCTGTTCCAGACGTCCTGGGGCGACACGGTGGACCCGGTCAACTTCGGGACGACGCCGGCGACGCTCTCCAAGCCGTTGCCCGGCGATTTCTTCTTCGGCACCGGTGGCGGCACGAGCAAGCTGTTCGGGCAGCCGACGTACCAGAAGAGCATCGTGCCGGACACGTTCGCGCTGAAGAGCGGCACGCGGTGGCGGGTCACGCCGGATGTCGCGCTCGACGCGGATCCGGAGACCGGCTATGAGATCGCGCTGACCGAGCCGGACGCGAACAACGTCGAGACCTACACGTCGTTCGTGATCGGTGGCACCAGCCTCTCCAGCCCGCTGTTCGCGGGCTTCCAGGCGCTGGCCAGTCAGGGTCGGCACGTGGCGCTCGGGTTCGCGAACCCGCTGCTCTACAGCAAGCGGGCCACGGCGTTCACCGACATCGTGAACCCGGCCACGCCCATCGCGTTCAGCACGCAGTCCGGCGCGAACGTCGTGGTGCTCGGCCAGGACACGTCGCTCGTCGGTATCAAGGGATTCGACAACACGACCGGCCTCGGCACCCCGGCCGGGCTGCAATTCCTGCTGAGCGAACGCAGCTAGCCAGATCGCGCAACGGGCCGCTCCGGTTTCCGGAGCGGCCCGTTGTCGTTTGATCGTGCGCTGCGCCGTCGATCATGCGGTCCGCGGTCCGTCTCGGCCCTGGGCCGCAGCTTCCACGGGTACGGCGGCGCGGCGGCTACGCGGCCATCCGTACGCCGTCGCGGCCACCGCGCTTCGCGTCGTACAACGCCGTGTCGGCCCGCCGGAACGTCTGCCCGGGTGTCTCCGTCGTCTCCTGCAGCGCGACGCCGACACTGATCGACTGGCCGACCCTCCGGGCCGCCGCGACGAGCCGTTCGGCCACGCCCATGGCCTCTTCGAGGCGCTGCACGTCGACCACGACCGCGAATTCGTCGCCACCGACCCGGAACAACTCGTCGCCGGTGCGCAGCGCGCCCGACAGCGCCCGCGCGAGATCCACGAGAGCAGCGTCGCCGGCCTGGTGGCCGTACGTGTCGTTGATCGCCTTGAAGCCGTCAATGTCGATGGCCAGCATGGCCGTGTGACCCGGCCGCGACGTCGCCAGCCGCTCGCCGAACGGGCCCTGGTGGCGCAGCCCGGTCAGTGGGTCGGATGTCGCAAGGTCGCGCAGGTTCGACAGCGTCCGGAGTCGTTCGAGGCTGCCCCACGCTTGTGCGGCGAGCAACGACAGCAGATTCGCGATCTCGGCATCGGGGTATGCGACAGCGTCGTCGACCGACAGCAGGACGCCGGCGATGCGGTCGCGATCGCGCTTGACGCCGACCGGAATCGAGATCAACGTACGTACGCCGAGGCTGGTCAGCATCTCCCACCCGGAAGCGTCGAGCTTGTCCGGGTCGCCGAACGTATAGGACGCACCGAAGCGTTCGGCTCGGGTGATGAGTCGGCGCAGCTGTTCGGGCTCGAGCGCAGCGATCCGTTCCCCGAGCGGGGTCGGGTTCGCGTCGTCGATGTGCACATCGAGCCCGTCGCCGTTGACCAGCACAATCACCTGGGTGGCGAGACCGGACACCTGCCGAGCCGCGTCCAGCGACAGGGCGAGCAGCTCGTCGTCGTTGCTCGCGCTCGCGAAGCCCAACGCATATCGCAACAGCCGCTCGCTCCGCGATTCCGGGGGCGGCCCGCCGAGTTCACCGATGCGGTCACCCAGCAGGCGGGCGACCTCCTCGAGGGACTTTGTCGCCTCGTCGATGTCTATCTTGTGTTTCCATTCCGAATTGAACGCGCCGATCACCTGACCGTCGCCGTCAACGATCGGCACACAGATTTCCACCGCCGAGTTGGGGCTCAGCGGGATGTAATCAGCGTCGTGGTCGGGGTCGGTGATCACCGCTGTCTCGCCCATGGCGTACACGCGTCCGGCGACGCCCCGACCCGGGGCGACGCTCGAGTAGACATGCCATGCGCCGGTAGCCGCGACGCAGCGGAGATGACGATGCACAGGTAGCAGGACGGCACACATCGCGTCCGAATGGTTCGCGATCGCGTCCAGACAAGCTTTGCTTGCCGCCACCACTGTGCTCTCGTCGCGTACTGCGTCCCTCACGTCGGCGATCACTCGTTGCAGTGGCACAGGCGCAATATCAGAGCTCCTTCACGCGCCGGCCCCGTACCAGCAGCCGTTCCAGGTTACCGGGCCGCGCTCGTCGAATACTGTCCGTCATGAGATCAACTCGCATTGTGTAGCCGTACGGCTGATACCGACTTGACACTCGTGCGATGAGTTATCCGGATCCGACGGTCGCCTAACGTGATCGACCGGCCGCCGCGATCGTGAGATCGCCCGTCGAGCGGGTGCCGGTGTGAGCCTTGTCTCGCTCGTCGTACGTACGGTCACCGTGACGCGCGGTGACTACGCACCTGCGAATGTTGCAGCCAGCGTGCGTGCACGCGCCTCGATCACCGCGTTGCGATGTTGCCTCTCCGCCGCATTCCAGTGTTGCTCAGTGGCGGTCGCTTGACCGGGCCATTTGCGGTAGTAGAGGCCCAGTTCGTCGATGTGGTATCCGGGCGCGACCGCGTCGGCGGCCAACAGCAGCCCGGTGTCCTCGCCGGCCGGCAACGCCATCCAGCCACCGAGGCTCAGCAACAGCGGCCGGCGGATGCACAGCGTTGCCGGATGCACCGGGAGCCGGTGCCCGTGGCGCAGCCAATGCGTGAAGGTTCGACCGCGTTCGGTTCGTTGCTGGAACAAGGTGTTCGGGTGCTCGACGGTAGTTCCGTCGGGCAACAGATCAAGCGCTCGACAGGTCGTCCAGCCGATGTCGGCGTGGGCCGCGAAGACGGCGATCTCCCGAGCCAGCGCACCGGGTGTCAGCAGATCGTCGGCGTCGAGCACCTTGACGAGCTCGCCGTTCGACCGCCCGAGCGCGTACGTCCGGGCGACACCCGGTCCGAGCGGCCGCCCGGTGCCGACACTGATGCGGTCGTCGTCCGGAAGCGCGGTCCGTGCGCAACCCGTCGTGCCGTCCTCCTGAACGAGCCACTCCCAGGCCCATCCGGCCGGCATGACCTGATCGACCAACGACTCGTAAGCGGCCGGCAGATAGCCGACGCTCGGCGCGTGTACGGCGGTCACGACGCTGACGGTTCGGGGCGCACCGGGCACGCACCGAGCTTAGCGGGGCGACGGCTCGACCCGTCCGGTCTTGGACGGATGACCACAGCCGGTCCACTCGTCCCCATCCGTACCGTCGGATGTCGGTCGGGGTCGGCGCCGGTCGTAGGCTGGTCGGGCCACAGGGAGGACGTTTACATGGCCGGTCCGGACCCGCACCGCGCCGCTTTGCGCGCCGACTGCGCACGGTGCGTCGGCCTATGCTGCGTCGTGCCGGGATTTTCGGCCTCGGCCGACTTCGCGATCAGCAAACCCCCGGGAACGCCCTGTCGCCACCTCCGCAGCGACTTCGGCTGTGGCATTCACGATCGGCTTAGAGCGAAAGGCTTTCCCGGCTGTACGGCGTACGACTGCTTCGGAGCCGGGCAGAAGGTCGCGCAGGTGACCTTCGGTGGCACCGACTGGCGGGACGCACCAGCTGTCGCAGCGCAGATGTTCGCCGCATTTCCGGTCATGCGACGGCTCCACGAACTGCTGTGGTATCTGAGCGACGCGATGGCATTGTCCGGTACGGATGACGTTCGCGGCGACCTGGCGGACGCGTACGACGAAACGGAGCGGCTCAGCCGGCTCGGTGCCGATCAACTCGTACGACTCGATCTCAATGAGCACGCGGGCCGGGTCAACTCGTTGCTCGACCAAGTGAGCCGGCTCGCGCGCGCGGGCGCTCGTCATCCCGATCTCGACCGTCGATCGGCCGATCTTGTCGGCCGGGATCTTCGTGGGGTCGACTGGTCCGGTGCGATGCTGCGCGGCGCGCTCCTGATCGGAGCCGACCTTCGTCGCGCGGATCTGTCCGGGGCCGACGTCATCGGAGCGGACCTCCGCGGCGCAGATCTGCGGGGTGCCAATCTGAGCGGCGCCATCTTCCTGATCCAGTCGCAGCTGGACGCGGCGATCGGCGATGCCGCGACGAGGATCGATGACACGCTCCGGCGACCGACACACTGGTCGCCCACGCGAGACGGCTCGGCGCTCCCGCAACCCGTGCGGTCGACGTCACGGCCGCGACGTTCGGCGTCGGCGCCGCCCACCAGTCGGACCGGGCGCCGTGGTCGAGGCTGACCGGTAGCGCTGAGCTTGGGCTGAAATCTGGTTGCCGACCAGATGACCGAACCGCAGACTCGGCCGGGTGCGCAGCTTCGATGATCTGATCGCGGAAGGTTCGTCCGTACCGGTTGAGGGCTGGGATTTTTCCTGGTTCGAGGGCCGGGCCACCGAGGAGCGACCGCCCTGGGGCTATGCGCGACTGCTCGGTGAACGCATGTCCGCGCTGGCCGGGATGCCTGGAGCGGCCGCGCTGGATCTGCAGACCGGCGGCGGCGAGGTGTTGGCCACCGTCCCGTCGGCACCGGCGACATTGGTCGCGACCGAATCGTGGCCGCCCAACATCGAGGTCGCCCGGCGCAATCTCGCGAATCTTGGTGGTCGCGTCGTCGCGATGGACGATGAGCGGGACGATCTGCCGTTTGACGACGGCAGCTTTGACCTCGTCGTGAGCCGGCACCCGGTCGGCATCCGATGGGATGAGGTCGCGCGCGTCCTGAAGCCGGGCGGAAGCTACCTTTCGCAGGACGTCGGTCAGGGCTCGGTCGCCGAGATGATCGAGTTCATGATGGGCGTCCGTCCGGCCGGCGATGGCCCCAACCGAGACCCAAAATGGTCCGTGCTCGGGGCCGACAAGGCGGGGCTCGTCGTCGATGCTGTCCAGGAGTTCCGTGGCCGCATGGAGTTTCACGACATCGCGGCGGTGGTTTACTTCCTGCGTAAGGTGATCTGGACAGTGCCTGGGTTCACCGTCGACCGATATCGTGACCGACTTCGTGACCTGCACGAACAAATCGTCGCCAACGGCCCGTTCGTCGCCACGAGCGTTCGCTTTCTGTTCGAGGCGCACAAGCCCGAGTAGGTGCAACGTCTCGAAATGCGGGGCCGAGTGGCACGATCGTTTGCGTGCGTCTCATCGCCGTCGTCGGCTCGTCGCCCGGAGTCGGGAAGTCGACGCTCTGCGTCGGATTGGCCCAACACCTGCGGCGTGCGGGAATGCGGGTCGATCACTTCGACGAGGCGGACGTCTTGTCCCGGCCGCAGTTCGCACAAGTAGCGGACGAGTTCAAGAGTTCCGGCACGATGAGCCCGGATGTGCTCGTCGAGGCGACGGTCGAGTATCTGCGGTCGGCGATGGCCGATGACGTTGACGTTGTGGTGTGCGACGCCCTGATGCCGTACGTGCCGTCCCTCCTGGCGTGGGGTTACACCGAGGACGACATCGCGTCCACTGTCCAGCGGCTCGCGGAGCAGACGGCCGATGTTTTCGTGCTCGCGGTGTTCGTGGATGGATCACCGGAGGCCGCATTGGAGCGGGCGGCGGCGCGCGAAGGCGACGGGTGGCTCGCCTGGTACGGAGCGAAACTCGCGCGCTACCACCTGGTGCCGCCGCAGCCGAGCATGGCCGATCTGGTGGCCTACCTCGTCCACGAACGCGAGGTCACCTTACGCGTGCTGAACGGTTCGCCCTGGCGCGTCGCGGTTGTCGCCGACGCTGTCGTTCGCGGGTCCGCAGCCGTACGGGAGTTGGTGCTCAGCCACATCGACCTCTGACAGAGTGCGATCGTCTGCGCGTCCATAACGATGAACTGCCGGCCGCTCGCGGGTGATCCCACGTGCGGCCGGCCGCACAGGGCGACTAAGACGTTGATAAAGACCTGGGGGTATTGCTCGCGAAGTGAGGTCTACGCGCTATATACGGCGGCGAGTTATGCCTGAGACGCGACGAGGCTACGGGCCATGATGTGAGCGGTGGCGCCGGTCACGGTGACCGACCCTAGACGTCGCGGGCCAATCCGGTCGCGCGAAATATCCACCCAGTTAGTCGCCCAGAAGTGGGGAAGAGGGCATATCCGAATCCGGATATGCCCTCTCAGCTGTCGGGGTGGCGGGATTTGAACCCACGGCCTCTTCGTCCCGAACGAAGCGCGCTACCAAGCTGCGCCACACCCCGAGGTGCCGGGCAATACTAACCGACGCCACTGGGTTGGCAAATCTGGGTTACCGCGATCCGGCCCGAATCGGCACGCCGCCGGCGGCGATCGCGCTCACCGCGGTATCAAGGTCAACAACGTGGCCTCGGGCGGGCATGCGAACCGGATCGGGGCTGTCGGATGCGTACCGAGGCCGGCCGACACATGCAGCCAGGTCCGCCGGTCGCCGGCCGGCCACCGATGCAGGCCACGCGCCATGTGCCGGTCCAGTCCGCAATTCGTGACCAAGGCTCCGATGCCGGGTACGCGGACCTGGCCGCCGTGGGTGTGTCCGGCGAGGAGCAGGTCAAACCCGTCGGCGGCCATCGCGTCGAGCACGTACGGCTCGGGGGTGTGGGTGAGTCCCAGCCGCAGATCGGCTTCGGGTGCGGCCGGACCGGCCACGGACGGGTAGTCGTCGCGCTCGACATGTGGATCATCGACGCCGACCAGCTCGACCGTACGGCCGCCGGCCTTGAGCATCGTCCGGGCGTTGTTCAGGTCGGCCCACCCGGCCGTACGGAAGAGCTCACGCAGCTCCTCCGTCGGCAGCTCGACGCCCTGCACGTATTCACGGTCGCGGTCGAAGTAACCGAACGGGTTCTTGATGATCGGGCCGCGATAGTCGTTGGAGCCGAACACAAACGCGCCGGGGCGGTCGAGAACGGGCCCGAGCGCGTTCGCCACGGCGGTCACCGCGTCCGGGTCCGCGATGTTATCGCCGGTGACGATGATCAGGTCGGGGTCGGTGCCGACGAGTTCCCGTACCCATGATTGTTTGTGCCGTTGACCCGGCGTCAGATGCAGGTCGGACACGTGCAGCACGCGCAGTGGCTCGGCCTCGGGCGCGAGCACCGGGACGTCGACACGGCGCAGCGTGAACATGTTGCGCTCGATGAGCGACGCATAAGCCAAGGTGGCGACGCCGAGCGTGACCGTGCCGACGGCCGCCGACCGCAAAACCGAACGCGTACGCATGCCGCCCAGAGTAGTTTCTCGAAGCATGACCACGTTCAAGGACCGCCTCGAAGCCGACCTCCGCGCCGCGATCAAGGGACGCGACGAACTCGTAGTGTCGACGCTCCGATTGGCCATCTCGGCCGTGCGCAACGAGGAGGTGGCCGGTGACGCGGCGCGGACGCTCTCCGATGAGGAGGTGCAGGCCGTGCTCACCCGCGAGATGAAGAAGCGTCGGGACGCCGCGACGGCGTTCGCCGATGCGGGTCGACCCGAACAAGCCGAGCGGGAGCGAGCCGAGGAGCGCGTGCTCGAGGCCTACCTGCCGCAGCAGATGTCGGACGCGGATCTCGCGGCCGCGGTGGCCAAGGCGCTCGACGGCCTCGACCTGTCGGGCAAGCAGGCGATGGGCCCAGCGATGAAGGCGGCCCAGGCCGAAGTCGCCGGCCGTGCCGAGGGCGGTCGCGTCGCCGCCGAGGTACGTCGCCATCTAGGCAGCTAAAAGTCGCCGAACGGGCGTGCGCCCGGACCGATCATCGGTCCGGGCGCACGCTGCGTATTTGCGCGATTCGTCCGCTGCCGACGGCGTCAATGGCCACCCGGAGGTACCGGAGGTATCGGGATGCCGCCGCCGCCGCCTCCTCCGCCCCCGCCGCCTCCACCGCGACCGGGCGGGGTCGACGGCGGCGTGCCAGGTGGCGGCGTCGGCGCCTTGCCGTTGCTGATGTTGATCGCGACGGGTCCGCCCCGCACGGTCGACCCGGTCGGGTCAGTGCCCGCGACGCTGCCCGCCTTACAGGTCGAGGGGACCTCGGACTGCTGTACGACGACCTGGAAGCCGGCGTTTTCCAGCTCGGATCGGGCGGACGAGACCGACTGGCACTGGACGTTGGGAATGGCGACCATCTTGCCAAAGGCGAGGCTTGGATCCGGTGCCGGGAAGCCGACCTTCGGCTGGCCCTTCAGCGAGTCTTTGAGGGTCAATGCGACCGCGGTGTTAACCGCCGGACGGGGCAGCGTCTGTCGATGCGTGGCATAGTCCGGATCGGCGAGCACGCCGGCGACCGCTAGTTGCGGTGTCATCGCGATGAGCGAGTAGGTCTGGTTGTTGTCGGTCGTGCCGGTCTTGCCGGCGACCGGACGACCGACCAGACCAGCTACGGCAGACGCCGTTGCGCCGCTGCAGTTATTGCCCACCTGCGACTGGTTACCGACCGGACACCGAGCCGCGTCCAACGCGAGGTGCGCGATGTCGGACGGGACCGCTTGCGTGCACTGCGGCTTGGCGATGTCGAGCTGGTGGCCGCTCGAATCGGTGATCGACCTGACCGGCAGCGGTTTGCAGTACATGCCGTTGTTCGCGACCGCGCCGTACGCGGAGGCCATCTGCAACGGAGTGACCGGGATGACGCCGAGCGTGAAGGCGCCGAAGGTCGCCGGATTGATGTGCAGCGACGCAGGGATCGTGATGCCGAGTCGTCGCGCCACATCGATCGGACCGGCCGTGCCGATCCGATCTTCGAGCGGTACGAAGTACGTGTTGACCGAGTGGCCGTAGCCCGTCCACATGTTGTACGGGCCCTTTTCGTTCTTGCTGGCGTTCGTCGGACAGTAGTACCCGCCACAGGCATTCGGATCGCCCGCATCCGGGAAGTTCGACTTGTACTGGAACGTCGTATTAATCTTGTACGACAACGGCAGGCCCGACTCCAGCGCGGCGAGCATCGTGAACATCTTGAACGTGGAGCCGAACTGGTAGCCGAGGTTGTCTGGGCTGCCGGTGACGAGCGGGATCGTCGTGTTGGGATAGCTGCCGAGCGTCCCCTTGGGAGCCTTCGGATTCGTGTCCGGACCGTTCTTCGACTCGTCGTTGTTGTACTTGCGGTTGACCGCGACGGCGTCGACGTAGCCGGTCTTCGGTTCCACGGCTGCGATCATCATCGCTGCCGAATTCTTGCCCTCTTTGTTCCCGGTTTTGATTTCGTCATTGATCCGTTTCATCGCCGCCGTCTGGTCCGTGACGTTCAGCGTCGTGACGATCTTGTAGCCGCCGGTCTCGAGCTGGTTCTCGCGCTCGAACGCATCGGCGCCGAACGCCGGTTGATCGAGCCACCACCGGTAGAGGTAGTCGCAGAAGAATCCGTATGACGCCTTGGAGGAGATACAGCCGTTCGGCGTCGCGTGGTAGTTCACCCCAGACGGTGCCTTGACTGCGGCGTCTTTCTGCGCCTGCGTAATGAAGTGCATGTCGAGCATCTCGGGCAGCACGTGGTTGTTACGGCGGTCGACGGCGTTTATGAGGCCCTGCTTTGTCGCCGGGTCGAACTCGGTGGTGCCCTGCAGCAAGCCGGCGATCAGGGCCGCCTGCGCGATCGTGAGGGCCTTCGGCGGCTCGTTGAAATAGACCTCGGAGGCGGCGTAGATGCCGTACGCGCCGTTTCCGAACGGCGCGATGTTCAGGTAGCGGTCGAGGATGTCGAGCTTGGCTGCGTGCTTGTCGCCGCCGTGCTGCTCGGTCAGCTGCTTCTCCAATGCGATCGCGAGGTGGGCTTCGCGGATCTTGCGGGCCGGCGTCTCCTCGGTCGCGTCCAGGACCTGCTGCGGCGTGGTCGCCGTGTATGACGTCGCGAGCCGCACATATTGCATCGTCAGTGTCGACGCGCCCTGCTGGCCCGGGTCCTTCTGGTCGGCGACGAAGGCGCGGGCGATGCCGCGGACGTCGACGCCGTTGTGGATGAAGAACCGCTTGTCCTCGGAGGCGACGACGGCGTCCTGCATAGCCTGGGAGATCTGGTCGATGGGTACGTTGCGACGGTTCTCGTCGAACAGCGACGTGATGAGCGTCTTGCCGTCCGAGGCGTACACGTTGGTGATCTGGGGAGCCTGCGGCACCTGCAGCGTCGACGGCAAGCTGTCGAAGTTGTCGGCGCCCGCCTTGGCCGCGAGCCCGGTGAGCGCGACGGCCGGGAAAGCCGCCGCGGCCACAACAACGCCCGCCAACAGCCCACAGATCACGAGCGAAACGCCGTTGGCCAAGACGCTTCGATCGCCTTTACGCATCCGAATCACCGGCCCAGGGTAAACGACGCAGCTTTGAGGCAATGTCCGGCCGAACTGGGCGTCCGCTTACAGTTCCGCTGTTAACCATGATGCCGGTGGGCTTCAAGTGCCAATTTCCGCCCACCCCCGTTTCGGGCGTGGCGCACCGGCCGGTGGTACGGGCGGCCGCCGCGGCTGCAGTGAGCCGCTCATTCACGCCTGGTGTAAGCGTGCACCGAGCCGACGGCCGGCGTCATCGGTCAACGAGTCGGAGTGCGCTCGCGGGTCGAGACGAACGTGAATTCACGTCTGACCGGTTTGGCGACCACTGTCCGGTTTAATGATTTTTGCCTTCAACGTTGCGTAATCGCTTGACTACGGAGCATGATGGGTCGGCGGATTACCGCACGTCAGTCCCCATCGCGGGCCGGCGACGTGGTTACCGCAGTCGCCGTCGCGAACCGGCGAGAGGCGGGGCACCGGTCACTCGGGCGCCGCATCGGGAGGATGTCGCGTGATCCGGCGGCCACGATGACAAACCGCGCAGACGCGGTTTGAGAAGAAGGGGGGACGGTGGACACATGGGGATGATCGCAGACTGGCCAAGCTCGGCTGCCTGTCGCAATGGCGATCCGGATGCACTATTTGTCCAGGGCGCAGAGCAGAATGTGGCGAAACGGATTTGCCGCAGCTGCCCGGTCAGGTACGAGTGCCTGGCCGACGCGTTGGATAACCGGATCGAATTCGGGGTGTGGGGTGGCATGACCGAGCGGGAGCGTCGCGCACTGCTGCGGCGTCATCCGCAGGTGGCCAGTTGGAAGAAGACGTTCGAAGCGGCTCTGCTCCGCGAGGGCGCCAAGAACCGCGATCTCGTTCCTACCGGTTAATCGACTTCTGCTGGCCGGTCGTCGCCCTTGGGGCGGGTCGTACCGGCGAGTGCAATACCTATTTCGCGCAGCCCGTCGATGTCGTGAACATCGGCGGGCTGCGCTGCGACCGCGGTCACCGGCACCCGCGGATGCGCCGCCGTGAACGTGGTCGCGACGGCGGTCTCCCGTTCGACCTGCCGGTACAGCGCCGCATGGATGCGCAGAGCGTCCGCGGTCGCGGGTGATTCGTCTCTTGTGTCGAGCGCGGCCGCCGCGGCCAGTGCCTCGTCCGCGGTGAGTTCGGGCGCCGACACCTGGTGCGTACGGTTGAGGATCATGCCCTGCAGTGGCATGCGGTCCCGGGCCAGCCGGCCGGCAAAATAACTGGCCTCGCGTACGGCGTCCGGCTCGGGCGCGGCCAGCACGAGGAATGCGGTCTCGGGCGCCTGCAGAATCTTGTACGTCGCCTCGGCCCGGTCGCGGAACCCGCCGAACGTCGTGTCCAGCGCTGCCACAAAGCCGGACATGTCAGCCAGCAACTGGCCACCGAGCACTTTCTGGACGGCTTTGGAGAAGACCCCGAACGACGCGCTCACGAGGTTGAACATGCTCCGTCCACCGGCTCGCGCCGGCGCGAGCAGCAGGCGCAGCATGCGCCCGTCGAGAAAGCGGGACAGTCGCTGCGGTGCGTCGAGAAAGTCGAGGGCCGACCGTGACGGCGGCGTGTCAACGACGATCATGTCCCACTCGTCCTTGGCATGGAGCTGGCCGAGTTTCTCCATGGCCATGTACTCCTGCGTGCCCGAGAACGTGGAGCTCATCGCTTGATAGAACGGATTGCCGAAGATTTCGTCGGCCCGCGCCGCATCGGTGTGGGTGAGCACCACCTCGTCGAAGGTGCGCTTCATGTCGAGCATCATCGCGTGTAGCTCGCCGCCGCTCGCGGTGCTCACGCCCTTGACCTGACGCGGCGTGTTGTCCAGCTCGGTCAGGCCGAGTGACTGCGCGAGTCGTCGAGCCGGATCGATGGTCAGCACGACCGTACGGCGGCCGTGCACCTCGGCCGCTCGCAGCCCGAGCGCGGCGGCGGTGGTGGTCTTGCCGACACCACCCGAGCCACAGCACACCACGATCCGGACGCTCGGGTCGGCGAGAATGGCGTCGACGTCGAGCGTGGGCGCGTCCGACACCGGGCTGTTGCTCCCGGTCGTGTCCGATCGACTCACGCCCGATCGGTTGGCGCCGGCTGACCCATGATCACGACCCGGCGCAGCCCTGTCTGCCGCCACACTCAAGAGCGTATCCGGGGCGTCAGCGCAGCGCGGCGGCGAGTTCGTTCAGCCCCGCGCGGTCGACGCCGGTCGGCAGGAACGGGATCTCGATCACCGGTTGGCCCAGATCGGCGATATCGGCGCGCAGCGACGCCTCGATGCCTTGTCGTACCAGATAGTTCTTGGCCTCGCCGGCGAGCCCGGTGACCGTGGCGCGGGCCGCCGGTAGGCCGGCGGCCACGAGTCCGCGCTTGATTTCGGCGGCGGTCGGCTTGTGACCTTTGAAGAGCGTCGGGCGTGTCGCGTTGATGATGACGCGGCCGACCGGGATGCCGAGGCCGCCGAGTTCGACAATGGCGTCGGCCGTTTCCTGGATCGGCATCTCTTCGAGCAGGGTGACGATGTGTACGGCGGTCATCGGCGACCGCAGGATCGCGGCCACGCCGTCGCTCTGCGTCTTGATCGGGCCGACCTTGGCCAGCTTGGCCGCCTCGGCCGTCACGTTGAGGAAACGGCCGATCCGACCCGTCGGTGGCGCGTCCAAGATGACGGCATCGTAGATCCGCTTGCCGTCGCGGCGACGGGACGTGGCCTCCTTCACCTTGCCGGTGAGCAGCACGTCACGCATGCCGGGGGCGATCGTGGTCGCGAAGTCGATGGCCCCGAACCGCTGCAGCGCCCGCCCGGCCAGGCCGAGCTTGTAGAACATGTCGAGGTATTCGAGCAGCGCCTCTTCGGCGTCGACGGCGAGCGCGTGCACCTCGCCGCCGGCCGCGGTCGTCGCGACGCGCCGCTCCGAATACGGCAACGGGCCGACGTTGAACAGCGGGGCAATCCCCTGCCGACCCTCGACCTCGACCAGCAGCGTGCGGCGTCCCTTGCCGGCCAATGCCAACGCGAGCGCGCCGGCGACGGTTGTTTTGCCGGTGCCACCCTTACCGGTCACGATGTGCAGTCGCGCCGGCCACCGATCGTCCACGCTCGAAAGGGTATATCCCGCCGCGGACGCCGTCCGCTCGGCCGCCGGGTCGGTCGGCGTCACGGCCACTCGGATCAGTGGGCATGACGATCACTCGAGGCATCCGCCATCGAACCCGGCGCTCGCGCGTCGCGCGCACCTTCGCGGGGTTACCGCCGGTTCCGAGACGCCAGACCGGCCGGCGGGATATCGTGCGCGCATGCAGAAATGGGAGTACGCGACGGTCCCGCTGCTCGTCCACGCGACGAAGCAGATCCTGGACAACTGGGGCGAAGACGGCTGGGAGCTCGTCGCGCTCGTGCCCGGTCCGAACAGCGAGCAGCTCGTCGCTTACCTGAAGCGTCCGAAGGAGTCGTCGTGACCACGGACCCGTACGCCCGACTGGCCGACCTCGGCCTCGAGCTGCCGACGGTGGTGCCGCCGGTGGCCGCGTACGTGCCGGCCGTACAGACCGGAAACTACGTGTACGTCTCGGGCCAGCTGCCGATGGTCGACGGGAAGCTGCCGGTGGTCGGGAAGGTCGGCGCCGAGGTGACCGCCGAGGCGGCGAAGGATCTGGCCGGCCGTTGTGCCCTCAACGCACTCGCCGCTATCGACGCGCTCGTCGGGCTCGACCGGGTCGTACGGGTGGTCAAGGTCGTCGGCTTCGTCGCCTCGGCATCCGGGTTCACCGGCCAGCCGACGGTGATCAACGGAGCGTCCGAGCTGTTCGGGGCCGTATTCGGTGACGCCGGTCGGCATGCCCGCAGCGCGGTCGGGGTGGCCGAGCTGCCGCTGGGCACGCCGGTCGAGGTCGAGGTCATCGTCGAGGTCGCCACTCGGGCCGACCAACCGGCCTAACCAGCGGACGGACCGGGACAGGCGCTCGCCGTGGTCGCATGGCGGTGTCAAGATGGGCGCTATGTCGAGCCTCACGTTTGCCTCGCTCCGGCAGGCGCCCAACCCCGGACCGATGACGCTCGACGGCACGAACTCCTGGCTGCTGCGCGGGTCGGGGTCCGCCTCGGCGGTCGTGGTCGACCCCGGGCCGGCCGACGAGGGGCACCTCGCGTCGATCGCCGCGGCCGGCCCGATCCAGATGATCATGCTGACCCATTTTCACCATGATCACACCGAGGGCGTCGACCGGCTGTTGGAGCTGGTCGGCGACGTACCGGTGACGGCGGCCGATCCGGCGCTGTGCCGTGGGATCGGTCCCCTCCGCGACGGCGATCGGATCACCGCCGCTGGCCTGACGATCGAGGTCATCGGGGCGGCCGGACACACCGCCGACTCGGTCTGCCTTCTCGTCACCAACGGCACTGAACGTTGCGTATGCAGCGGCGACACGATCCTGGGCCGCGGTACGACCGTGGTGTCCTGGCCGGACGGGAATCTCGCGGACTACCTGGTCACGCTCGACAAGCTCAGCACGCTCGACGGCGTGCCAGTGCTGACCGGCCACGGGCCCGTACGCCCGGATTGTGGGCAGATCGCGCGCGAATACCGGGCGCATCGCGACGAACGCCTCGTGCAGGTGCGCGCGGCGCTAGCAGCCGGCGCGCGGACTCCGGCCGATGTCGTCGCACATGTGTACCCAGATCTTGAGGCGGTGCTCCGGCCGGCGGCCGAGTCGACCGTGCGCTCCGCGCTCGCCTATCTGGTCCCGGACCGCGACCCGAGCGTGTATCAGACCTTGGATCCGACGTGACCTGCCCGGTCTGCGGGACGGTTGCGGTCGCGGGCGCACACTTCTGCCACAACTGCGGCACGCCGCTCGGCACCACCGCACCATTGCCAGCGGCCGAGCGCCGGGTCGTGACCGTCCTCTTCGGCGACCTGTCGGACTTCACCGCATGGGCCGAGGATCTTGATCCGGAGCGCGTCGGCGCGGTCACCGACCGCGTCATGGCCGCCCTGGCCGGTGCGGTCAAGACGTTCGGCGGCCATGTCGACAAGCTGACCGGCGACGGGATCATGGCCGTGTTCGGCGCGCCCGTCGCACATGAGGACGACGCCGAGCGCGCCGTCCGCGCCTCCTTGTCGATGCAGCGAGCCGTCCGCCGGGTCCTCGACGACGAACGCGGCGGCGGGGCGCCCTCCGGGCTGCGGGTCGGCCTGAACACCGGCGAGGTGGTCGCCGGCATCCAGGCCGGACTCGAATACACGGTGATCGGCGACGCGGTGAATACCGCCGCCCGGCTGGCCGACGCGGCCGCGATCGGCACCGTGTACGCGGGCGAGAGCACCGCATCAGCGTCCCGCCGGGTCGCGTCGTGGCGGCAGCTCCGGCCGTTGCGGCTCAAGGGCAAGCGCGCGCCGGTCGAGAGCTATGAACTGCTTGGCATGCTCGACGCGCCGGGCACCCGGGCCGGCATGGGTGACGAGGCGCCGTTCGTCGGTCGGGAGACCGAGTTGGCGTGGGTCGCGAGCCGGCTCGCTGAGGTCGACGACCGGGGCGAGACGCGGGTTCTCGTCGTCACCGGCGAGGCCGGCCTCGGCAAGACTCGATTCGCCGCGCAGATCGAGCGGATGGCGGCGGCGTACGACGTGACGTCGCCCCGGTTCACGGCCGGCGCCCGGACGCAGGTGCTCGCCGTGGCCTGCGCGGCGTACGGCGATCTCCGCCGGCTCGCCCCGCTGACCGACCTCGTACGGGCCGCCATCGGTGTCGGGACCGATCCCGGCGCACCGGTCACCCGAGCGCAGGTCGAGGACCGGTTGAACCGCCTCGGAGGACGCCTCGGCTGGCCAGCGACCGGACCGCTGCGCGCCACGATCGATCTGCTCACGGCGGCGGTCGGCGCGCCCGATCCGGGGGCCGATCCGGACGCCGCGGTCTCCGTACAGGCGCCGTGGGGTGCGGCGTCACGTACGGAGAGTGTCGACTTCGAGGCCGTTCCGGCCGCCGTCGCGACGCTCCTGACCGGGCTGGCCCGGGAGAGTCCGCTGGTCGTGACCGTGGACGACCTGCACGACGCGACTCCGGAGACGGTCGACGCGCTCGGCGCGATGCTGTCCCGGTTGGAGGGCTCCGTGCTCGTTGTGCTGCTCGGACGCCCGGAACTCGTCCGTACCGCCGGCGCGTTGACCCGCGTCGCCGACGCCGAGGTGGCGAACCTACCGGCGCTGCGTGGCGCCGACGCGACGCGATTGCTCTCGACCTATCTGGGCGGCGGCCGGTTGCCGCAGGCCGACACCGACCGGCTGCTCGCGACCGCGCAGGGCAATCCGTTCTACCTGGCCGAACTCGTCACGCTGCTGATGGAGCGCGGAGCCCTGACCGCGGTCGACACCGATTCGGCCACCGGTGGCTGGCGTCTCGCCGCCGGTTCGCTCGGCGGCCGGCTGCTGTCACGGGATCTCGCCGCCGTCCTGGCCGCCCGCATCGACGCCCTTCCGAACGACGCGCGCGCGGTGTTGCGCGACGCGGCGGTCGTCGGCGAGACCGTACCAGCGGGGGCCCTGGAGGCGTTGCGCGAACGCCGCACCGGCCGACCAGCGCGCGCGTCCGCGGCCGACGACGCCGAATTCGAGCGCGCCGTTGACGAGTTGCTGTCGCGTCGCATGCTGCGCCGCATGCGAGGTGGGTACGCCTTCGTGACACCGCTGCTGCGCGAGGCGACCTACGCCGGGATCGGCAAAGCCGACCTCGCCGAACGCCATGGGGACCTGGCCCGCTGGGCCGGGTCGGACCCGGCGCCGGACCGCATGCCACCGGCGACCGCCGACGCTTTCATCGCCGATCATGTCGAGCGCGCCGAATCGCTGGCCGATGCCGTCGGTCTCCGGCCGGACGCCCCGGCTCGGTCGGTTGCCCCGCTCGGCGTCGCGGCGCTCGGTCGCGCCGCGCAGCGTGCCATCGGTTCGGGCGAGCCGGCGCAGGCCGCTCGATACGGCGAACGCGCCGGCCGGCTGACCGCGGGCGTGCTGCCGTTGGCCGATCGGCTCGTCTACGCGCGAGCGCTGCTGCAGCTCGGCAAGCCGGACGGTGCGCTCGAACAGGCGGAGAAGCTCATCGCCGACGCGGGCGACGACGACTATCACCGTGCCTGTGCGTTGCTGCTGGCCGGTCGTGCCTACCGATTGAAGGGCGACGGTGCCCGTGCCATCGGTAACTGGCAAGAGGCGCTCGACGTCGGCACCGCCAGTGGACACGCGAACGTACGGGCCGAGGCGATGCGCCGACTGGGCATGGCCGATTTTCTGAGCGGCCACCTGGCCGAGGCCGGCACGTGGCTGGCGCGGGCGTACCGGGTGGCGCTGGACGACGGCGATGCGCGCAGCCAGGCGTGGTCACTTCAGAACCTGGCCTGGGTCGCGACCACGCGCGGCGATTTCGCCGGTGCGGACGCGACGCTCGCGGTCGCCGCTCGACTCTTCGCGCAGCAGCACGACCCGGTTGGTCGGGCCTGGCTGCGGGGCACGACCGCGTTCGCGCGGCTGCTCGCCGGTCGGCTCAGCGAGGCGCGGCGGCTCGCCCAGGTGTTCCTGCCGTTCGGCGAACGGGTCGGCGACCAGTGGGCGGTCGCCACGCTGCGGGCGATCGACGCGTACGCCGCGGCCGAACTCGGCGACCTCGCGAATGCCGACCGGTCGGCCCGGCGGGCGTACGGCGAGTTCGCCGCCACATCGGACGACTGGGGACGCGGCTTCGCCCTCGTCGTACGCGGGATCATCGCCCGCGGGCTGGCCGAGCCGGACCATGCACTGGACCTGCTGTCCGAGGCGTTGGAGTACGGCGACCGGACCGGTCACCCGCTACTCATCGGCATGTCGCGGACGATCCGCGGCTTCGTGCACCTGGACCGGGGCGAACCGGCCGCGGCCGAGGCCGATGCGCACGCCGTTCTCGCCGCGGTCGAGCCACATAACGTCCTCGAAGCGGCCCACGTCGGGCCGCACGTGCTCCTGGGCATGGCGCGGCTGGCCGTCGGTGACATCGACGCCGCGTTAGGGCATCTGGAGCCGGTCGCGGCCGCGCACGAAGCACCGTCGCTGCTCATCACCCGACGGCAGGCCGTCGCCGCGTACGCCGAGGCGTTGATCGTCGCCGGTCGGTTGCCGGAGGCGGTCGAATGGGCGAGCCGAGCCATCATCGCGCCGGGTGAGGACGCGCGCAGTGCCTGCTTGGCCCAGCGAGTGCTGGCCCGGGCGCTGGCCAGCGACGGCGAACTCGACTCGGCCCGGGTGTCCGCGGGGGAAGCGGTCACATCGGCGTACGCCACCGAACAACGCAGTGAGCGCGCGGCCAGCGACGACCTCCTGGCCGCCCTCGGCGACGCGGGGTAGCGGCGCCCCTCAAGTCGCGTTGGAGCCGGTCAGTCGTGTTGGTTTCTGGAGCCGGTCAGTCGCGTTGGAGGCGATCGACTGCGGCGTCGAGGCGCTGGCCCCACGTGACAGCCGCCTCGTCGTCACGGTCACCGCCGGAGATGACGTCATTGAGCGACAGGAATCCCTGCACAACGCAGCTCGGCATAGCGATGGCGAGATCGTCGCAACCGCCGTACGCGGCGATCGTCTCGTCCCACCGCTCGGGCGGCACCGATGACGTCAACAGCCAAGCAAGGTCTGTCACGCCCGGTGCCGCGGTCACGTCCTCCCAGTCCAGGAGCGCGATCTCGCCATCCGGGCCGGTTCGGGCGTTGCGGGACGAGGCATCGCCGTGACACAGCGTCGGCGGTCCGGCCGCACCGATCATCGACTCCGTTTGTGCGGCCCGTCCGACGAGACGATCGCCAACCTCGCGTACCCGAGGGGTGAGCACCGGGTGTGCCGCAATCGCCGGCCACACCTCGTCGTACAGCGCGCCGACGAGATCGGCGGCCGCTCCGACCGGACGCAACCAGGGCCACCGACCGGTCTCGCCGCACCATCGCGCGTGGAGGTCGGCGAGGAGTCTCGCGTGGTCGATCGGATCCGCACCCAACGCCCAGGCGGAGAGGTCCTCCAACACCAGCAGCGTTCCATCCGCGTTGTCTTCGGCGCGATAGCACGCCGGCACTCGTACGCCGATGACCGGCGCGATCTCGCGGTAGAACCGGATCTCGCTGCGGAACATGTCGAGCGCGTCCGGTATCGATCCGGGCGTCGCGACCGGCCGGCGCTTCACAAAGCCTTGCACCGGATCACCGTACGGTCATAGGCGCTCGTCGCCCGCATGGGTTTTGTGGCCAACGTTGACCGGGTGACCCAAGCGTGACCGGGCTGGGTTAGTTTCGTACGCGTGGATCTGTCCCCGGCAACGCCTCGCGTGCCCGTCGTACCCGGTTTGACCGGGCTGACGGTGCTGGCGCGTGGCGGCTACGCGACGGTCTACCAGGCGCGGCAGGAATCGGTCGGCCGGCCGGTGGCGGTCAAAGTCGAGCACCGGGCCCTCGACGATGAGCGTGACCAACGACGGTTCCTCCGCGAGGCGCAGGCCGCCGGGGAAATGTCGGGCCATCCGCACGTCGTGGACCTCTTCGACGTCGGTGTCACCGAGGATGGCCATCCGTACCTGATCATGGAGTTGTGCGCGGGGACGTACGCGGAACGGATGCTGCGAGCGCCGCTGCCGCCGGCCGAGGTGCGCGACGTCGGCGTGAAGATCGCGGACGCGCTGGATGACGCCCACGCGCGCGGCGTGCTGCATCGCGACGTGAAGCCGGCGAACTTGCTGTGCTCGCGATTCGGCGAGCCGGCGCTTGCCGACTTCGGTCTGGCCGTGCTGTCCGAGACCCGCGAAACGTCGCTCGCGATGGACGTGCTGACGCCCGCGTACGCCGCACCGGAGATGTTCCAGTACGACATAAAGCCGTCGGCCGCGGCCGACGTCTACTCGCTATGTGCGTCGCTCTACGCCATGCTGCGTGGCCGCCCGCCGCGTTGGTCGGATGACAGCATGCCGAGCGTACGGACGCTCATCGAACTCTTCGATCAGCCGATTCCCGACGTGCCGGGGGTCGGCTTAGCTTTGCTCGATGTACTGCGGGCGGGCATGCGCAACGCTCCGAGCGAGCGCCCGACCGCGGCCTGGGTGCGCGACACGTTAGCCGCGATACCGGTCGCTGAGCTGGGTGTCGCGACGACCTCGGTGTTCGCGGTCAGCCAGCGTGCCCTCGACGACGATTCGCCGACCGTGAACTGGTCCAGCCCGACCGAGCCGTAGACCGTTCCGCTGCGCCCTCCGCGCCCGCCCGGCTCTTCCGAGTTTGATCCACCACGGTGGACGATTGAGGTCGTTGTCGCGACGCAAATCGCCCACCGGGGTGGATCACTAAGAGCATCGAGACCAATCGGAGGTGTACGGCGTGCGAAAGATCGTCGTGTACGAGTTGTTGTCCCTCGATGGGGTTGCAGAGGACCCAGATAGTTTCTTCGCCAACTGGGACGACGCGATGGACGCCAACCTTGCCGCTGTGATCGCGACACAGGACGCGGTCATTCTCGGCCGCCGTAGTTACACCGAGTGGGCACAGTTCTGGCCGAGCAGCCAGATCCAGCCATTCGCGACATTCATCAACGGGGTCACGAAGTATGTCGCGACATCCACGCCGCTTGACCGAGATTGGGCCAATGCGACGGCGCTCGACGGCGGGCTGGTCGAATTCGTGCGGGATCTCAAACAACAGCGCGGAGGCGATGTCGGCGTCCACGCAAGCATCTCGGTCGCGCAGGCGCTGCTCGCCGCCGACGTTGTCGACGAACTCAGGCTCGTGATAGCGCCGAGGATCGCCGGCCGCGGACGACGACTCCTCGACGGCTTGCCATCGATTCAGCTCGAATCGATCCGAAGCGAGATCTCACCGACTGGCTATCTGCTCGTCGACTATCGCGTTATTCGTTAAGAGCCCAGTCGGGCTTGGGCCGGCTCGCGTCTCGACCTCTTCGCCACGTCGGCCGCCCGCATTTGTACGGGAGTTGGCCCCTTGAACCCAAGGTCCCGCAACCGCCCAACTCCCGTACAAGTCCGGGCCCGGACCGGGCGGAGTCCCCGCCGATGGGGCGCTTCGCGCCGACGTTCCATGGCCGCCCCGAGGTGCGCCGACCATCGGTCCAGGCGCTTCTGGCAACTCAGTAGGACTTCTCCTGACCGAGCACGTGCTGCGCCACGAAGTTCAGGATCATCTCTCGGGAGACCGGCGCGATCCGTCCGGCCCGTACGCCGCCGAGCAGCGTCGCCACACCGTACTCGGTCGTCATCCCGTTGCCGCCGTGCACCTGGATCGCCGTGTCGACCGCCAGCGACGCTGCCTCGGACGACGCGTATTTGGCCATGTTCGCGGCGATACCCGCCTCGACATCGCGGCCGGCGTCGTAGAGCGCAGCGGCGCGATAGACCGCCAACTTCGCGAGTTCGATCTGGATCTGGGCGTGTGCGAGCGGATGCGCCACGCCTTGGTGGCTGCCGATCGGCCGGCCCCAGACGGAACGCGAGCCCACATAGGACGCGGCTCGGGCCAACGCGTAGCGGCCGGTCCCCATGCCCATTGCGGCAACCGTGATCCGTTCCGGGTTCAGGCCGGAAAACAACGCAGGCAGACCCGTGCCGACGTCACCGATCAGTGCATCGGCCGGCAGGCGTACGTCATCGAGGTAGAGCAGCCACTGGTTTTCCGGCGACACGATCTCCATCTCGAGCTTCGATGAGCTGAGCCCGGGCGTGTCCACGGGCACCAGGAACAGCGCGGGCGCGAGACGACCAGTCGAGTCGGCTAGCCGGGCCACGACCAGGATGTAGTCGGCCTCATCGACGCCGGAGATGAAGCATTTGCGGCCGGAAAGCACCCAGTCGGAACCGTCGCGCCGTGCCATCGTGCCGAGCCGGTGGAAGTTCGACCCGGCCTCCGGCTCGGTGATCGCGAACACGATCTTCAGGGAGCCATCGGCCAGGCCGGGCAGGAACGTCGAACGCTGTGCCGGCGTCCCATGCTTGGCCAGGATCGTCCCGGCGATGGCCGGCGAGACCACGAGCAACAGCAGCGGGCACCCGGCCGCCGCCAGTTCCTCGCACACGATCGTGAGCTCCGTGATGCCGCCGCCACCGCCGCCGTACTCGCTGGGCACATTTACCCCGAGATAGCCGAGCTTGCCGGCCTCGGCCCACAGTTCGGTCGTATGCTCGCCGGACTTTGCCTTCGCGACGTAGTAACCATGGCCGTATTTCGCGCCGAGCGCGGCAACGGCGGCACGTAACGCTGTCTGCTCGGCGGTCTCATCGATCGAGGTCATGAGGGGTGACCTTCCGTGATCGGGGCGAAAATGCGACAGGCGGCAAGGGCGCCGCTGTTGGGTGGGGCGCGCCGACCATCGGTCCAGGCGCTTTGGCTAGCTGTGGCGCGGCTTGCTCGCGCGGCGACCACGTCGGGTGCCTTCGACCGGGCGTACCCCGTCATCGGGTGTGATGACAGCGAGGACGGCGCCCGTGTCGACCTGGGCGCCGATGGCGACCGGGAGTTCTGCGATCACCCCCGAGGCCGGTGCGTGGACCGGGTGCTCCAGCTTCATCGCCTCGAGCGTCAGCAACAGTTCGCCGGTCGCGACCCGCTGACCGGGCGCGACCAGCACGCGCCCAACGGCGCCGGGCAGCGGCGCGATGAGGGAGCCTTCGGCGATGTCCGGCTGTGGGTCCGCGAAGCGTGGCAACTCGATGAGCGTCACGGAGCCCTCGGCCGAGTCGACGTAGGACACCGCACCGACCGCGTGCACCTCGAACTCGACGCGGATTCCGGTCACGTCCAGGCTCACATGGTCGGCCGAGGCGCTCACGACGCTCACCGTCGGATGCGCCTCGGGACGATCAAGATCGAGAATCCCGGGTACGCCCGCATCCACGCGCTCGACGCCGCGAACCGACCACGCGGCCAGCGCGCCGGCCCGGTCGAACCGGTAGGACACTTCGATCGGTCCGGCCGGCCCGTCGTAGGCGATGACCTGCGGCATGCCGCCCACGTTGCGCCAGCCGATCGGCACGTTCGGACCGGTCGCGGCGGCGTGGCGAGCGGCCGAGCCGGCCAGAGCGGCCGCGAGGCATGACAGCTTCGCGGTGTCCATCGAGGACACGAGCGGCGCGAACACCTCGGGGTGCTGGTCGAGGAAGCCGGTGTCGAACTGACCGGACCGAAACGCCTGGTGACGTAGCACCCGGACGAGCAGGTCGCGGTTCGTGATCACGCCATGGATCTGAGCGCGGGCCAGCGTCGCGGCGAGCAGGCGGCCGGCCTCGGCCCGGGTCGGTGCCCAGGCGATCACCTTGGCGAGCAGGGGGTCGTAGTGCACCCCGATCGTGTCGCCGTCCACGACGCCAGAGTCGAGGCGCAGCCCCGGCGCGATCAGCGGGCGGAACTCGCCGGCCACCGCCGGTACGCGGAAGCGGTGCAGGGTGCCGGTCGACGGCAGCCACGCGTTGGACGGGTCTTCGGCGTAGAGGCGGGCCTCGATTGCGTGACCGCGCAGCGGTGGTGCGCCGTCGTAGGGCAGCACGGCGCCCTCGGCCACGAGCAGTTGCAGGCGTACGAGATCGAGCATCCCGACGACGCACTCGGTGATCGGATGCTCGACCTGCAACCGCGTGTTCATCTCGAGGAAGTAGTAGTCGCCGCTCGGCCCGACCACGAATTCGACCGTGCCGGCACCGACATAGCCGATCGTGTGCGCCACCGCGATCGCCGCGTCGCAGAGTTGGCCGCGAAGCTTCTGCGACACCATCGGCGACGGCGTCTCTTCGATGATTTTCTGATGCCGGCGCTGGATCGAGCACTCACGCTCGCCGAACGTGACAACGTTGCCATCGTCGTCGGCCATGATCTGCACTTCGATGTGGCGGGCGCGATCGAGGAAGGGCTCGCAGAACACCGATCCGTCGGCGAACGCGTTGGCCGCTTCTCGCCGGGCCGAGTCCATGGCCTCGGGCAGCATGGCCGCGTCGCGCACGATGCGCATACCCCGACCGCCGCCGCCGGCCGACGCCTTCACCATGACCGGAAATGTCGTGACGTCCGCCGGGTCGGTCCAGGTCGGCAGCGTGGGCACGTTCGCCTCGGCCATCCGCACCTTGGCCTCGAGCTTCGACCCCATCATGGCGATGACCTTCGCCGGCGGCCCGATCCAGGTGAGGCCCGCGTCGGTGACCGCCTCGGCGAATTCGGCGCGCTCCGAGAGGAAGCCGTATCCGGGGTGGATCGCGTCCGCGCCGGCCTTGCGCGCCGCGTTCACGAGAAGATCGCTGCGCAGGTACGTCGCCGACGGACTGCTGCCCGGCAGACGTACGGCGTAGTCGGCCTCCGTCACGTAGGCCGCGGTGGCATCGGCGTCGGAGTAGACCGCGACGGTCTCGATGCCCATGGCACGACAGGTCGCGAAGATCCGGCGGGCGATCTCCCCGCGATTGGCGACCAGTAGCCGGCGAATCATGGAGCTCCTTCTAGAACCTGAAGACACCGAATGAGCGCGCACCCTCGACCGGGGCGCTGTGGATGGCGGACAGGCAGATCCCGAGAACCGTACGGGTGTCCCGAGGGTCGATCACGCCGTCGTCGTATACCCGGCCGGACAGGAAGAGCGCGGCCGACTGTTCCTCGATCTGAGCCTCGACGGCCTGCCGCCGTGCTTCATCGGCATCGGTGTCGAAATCCCGGCCGGCCGCCTTCGCGGTCTGGCGCCCGATGATCGACATGACGCCGGCGAGCTGCTGTGCGCCCATGACCGCCGACTTCGCGTTCGGCCAGGCGAACAGGAACCGTGGCTCGTACGCCCGGCCGCACATGCCGTAGTTTCCGGCGCCGTACGACGCTCCGATGTTCACCGTGATGTGCGGGACGGTCGAGTTCGCGACGGCATTGATCATCTCGGCGCCGTGCTTGATGATGCCGTTCTGTTCGTACGTCGCGCCGACCATGTATCCGGTCGTGTTCTGCAGGAACAGCAAGGGCGTGTCGGTCGCGTTGGCGAGTTGGATGAATTGCGCCGCCTTCTGCGACTCCTCGCTGAACAGCACGCCACGGGCGTTGGCGAGGACGCCGATCGGATAGCCGTGCAGCTCGGCCCACCCGGTCACCAGGGAGGTGCCGTAGAGCGGTTTGAACTCGTCGAAGTCGCTGCCGTCGACGACGCGGGCCAGCACTTCGCGCGGATCGAATGGCATACGTAGATCCGCCGAAGCGATCCCGAGCAGTTCCTCGATGTCGTACTTCGGCTCGCTCGCGAGGACACGTCGCGGACCCGGACCACGCTTGACCCAGTTGAGCCTGGCCACGACCCGGCGGGCAAGGCGGATCGCGTCGCGCTCGTCGGTGGCCAGGAAGTCGGCGAGCCCGGACGTGGTCGCGTGCATCTGCGCGCCGCCGAGCGACTCGTCATCGGTGTCCTCGCCGGTCGCCATCTTCACCAGCGGTGGGCCGGCCAGATACACGCTGGCCTGGTCCTTCACGAAGATCGTGTAGTCCGACATGCCGGGCAGATACGCCCCACCGGCGGTGGCGTTGCCGAACACGACGGCGATGGTCGGCAGCTTGGCCGCGCTGGAGCGGGTCAGGTCGCGAAACGCTCGGCCGCCGGGAATGAAGATCTCGGCCTGCGTCGGCAGATCGGCACCCCCGGACTCGACCAGGTTGATGAGCGGCAGCCGGTTCGCGGCCGCGATCTCACCCAGCCGATTGCTCTTACGCAGCGAGTACGGGTTGATGGCGCCACCACGTACGGTCGGGTCGTTCGCGACGATCATGCATTCGACGCCTTCGATGACGCCGATGCCGCCGACGATGCTCGCGCCGACCGGAAAGTCGGTCGCGAACGCGGCGACCGCACACAACTCCAGAAAAGGGGTGTCCCGGTCGACCAGCAACTCGATGCGCTCGCGCGGCAGCATCCGGCCGCGCGCGTGGTGCCGGGTCACGTACTTCTCGCCCCCGCCGGCCCGCGTAGCGTCCAGCGCCTGTTCGAGCTCGCTCAGCCGGTCGAGCATCGCGGCGCGGTTGTCGACAAACGACGGTGCGGCGACATCGACGGTGGTGTTCAAGATCGGCATGGTTGCCGCCCTTCACAGGTCGTCGCGGCGACACGCGGCGACCTTGGGAACGCGGGGACGCGGGGGGTTGGTCCAGGAATTGCTGCTGCCACCAGGCGTAACGAGTCGGCATCGCGACCGACACGCCGGCGATCGAACGGCTTCCGGGCGCGGTTGCTCATCGCAGCCCCACCGGCATGTCGACAACGCGCGCGCGGACGAGTTCGCCGAGCGCCTTGGCCTGTGGATCGAAGCGCGTCGACCCGCCGACGCCGTCGCCGAGCAGTCCGTGGAGTACGAAATTCACCGCGCGGAGGTTCGGCAGCTCATACCGGTCGATCGCGAGCTCAGCCGTCTCGGGCAGCAACTCGCGCAGACGGTCGGTGGTGATCGTCGCGCGCAGCCAGTCGTACGCTTCGTCGTTGCGTACCCACAGCCCGAGGTTCGCCTCCGCGCCCTTGTCGCCGGCCCGCGCGCCGACGACGTCGCCGAGCGGGCGCCGGGTGGTCGGGCGGCTGGCCGTCGGTTGGCTGGGTGCGGTCGCGGTGCTCGGTGGCGTGCCGGCGTCGGGGTCGGTGACGTGCGGTGGGTCGATGGCGATGCGTTCACCGGAGGGCAGGACCGCGGTGTGCGTCACCGCATCCTGCGCGATGGCGTCGGCGGTGAACGTCGCGAACGGACTGGCATCGCCGGGCGGCGTGGTCAGCGTCGCACCCGGGTAGGACGCAAGCGCCAATTCCACGGCGGCCTGGGAGAACGCGCGTCCCGCTCGCTTGCCGTCCCGATCCTTGACGTGTACGTGCAGCAGCGCGCTCGCCTCCTCGGTGCGCGTTGCATCCGCGTGATCCGTACGCACCAGGTCGAAAGTGACGCCGTCGGTGCCAATCACGTCGGTGAGCTGCGCCCGGACGAGTGCCGCCTTGGCTTCGATCTCGAGTCCACACAGGACGAACGTCATCGTGTTCCGATAGCCGCCGAGTTTCGTCACGCCGACCTTGAGGGTGGGCGGTGGGGGCGTACCTCGTGCGCCGGCAATCCGTACGCGATCGGCGTCCTCGTGAGTCAGCATGACCGTGTCGAGATGCGTGACGACGTCGGGACCGAGATATGCCGGCGATCCGATCTCGTACAGCAACTGAGCGGTGACCGTGCCGACGGTCACGGCTCCGCCCGTACCCGAGTGTTTCGTAATGACCGCGGACCCGTCGGCGGAGATCTCGGCGATCGGGAAGCCGGGGTGGCGCAGGTCGCCGATCTCGCGGAAGAACGCGTAGTTGCCGCCGGTGGCCTGGGGACCACACTCGATGACGTGGCCGGCAACGGTCGCGCCGGCGAGCGCGTCGAGGTCGTCGCGACCCCAGCCGAAATGCGCGATGGACGGACCGAGCACCAGCGAGGCATCCGTGACCCGGCCGGTGACTACGACATTCGCGCCGCCACGCAGGCATGCGGCGATCCCGAACGCGCCGAGGTACGCGTTGGCCGCGATCGCGTCTTCGCGGTCGAGCGCGTCGCCGGTGACGTACCCGATGCGCGCCCGATCGGCGAGACCGAGACGGTCGGCGGTCTGTCGCAGTGCGGCGGCGAGGCCCTCGGGGTTGAGGCCGCCGGCGTTGACGACGATCGTGACGTTCTTGTCGAGCGCGAGGCCGAGACACGTCTCCATCTGGCGCAGGAACGTCTTCGCGTAGCCGGTGCCCGGGTCACGCAGCCGGTCGCGCGCGAGGATGCCCATGGTGAGTTCGGCCAGGTAGTCGCCGGTCAGCACGTCGAGTGGTCCGCCGTCGAGCATCTCCCGTACGGCCTCGAACCGGTCGCCGTAGAACCCGGACGCATTGCCGATGCGTAACGGCGACTGGGGCGCGACCTGCGGCGCGGTCATGGTGCGCTGCCCACTGGGTCGGCGAGCACGTCGGTCAGATGTCGACTCCAGCCGCGAAGCACGGCCTGGCTGCGATGCGTGTCGGTGCCGAGCAGATTCGCCACTCCGAGGCCGCGCAGCAGTTCGAGGGTCGCCTGGATCGCGTCGCGGACATCGGTTCGGGAGGCGTCCGCGCCGAGGAGGGCCGCGGTCAAGCGGAACAGTTCGCGACCGATCTTCGCCTCCAGCGGTACGAGCGCCGACCGCAGCGCCTCGTCGGTCCGCGCGGCGACCCAGACTTCGAGAGCCGCGTGGTAGAGCGGGCCGGTGAACGAAGCTCCGAGCAGGTCGACGACCGTCTCCACCCGCTGGTCGACCCGCGTCGGCAGCACCTGCGTTTCGTGGCGGATCTCGCTCGCGCGCCGGTCGGTCAGGTATTCGACGGCCGCAAGAACCAGGGCGGTCTTGGTCGGGAAATGGTGCAGTTGGGCACCGCGGGACACGCCGGCCGTCTCGGCGACGACCGTCGTTGTCGTACCGGACCAGCCGTACCGGACCAGACAGGTCACGGTCGCGTCCAGCAGGCGTTGACGCGTGAGGCGGCTCCGCTCCTGCTGCGATCGGGTCGTCAGCCCGGACATCGTCACGGCTCCAGCCTGCGGCCCTCTAAACAAACAGTCAAGCCTGCTTGTTTTCGCTCGTTGCTGGCTTCGGTCGCTCCTGGCGGATCTTGGTGCCAACCGGGTGCTGGAGTGCCGGTTTTGCACCAAGATCGCGGATTCGGACGGGCGGGTGGCACATGGTCAGCGACGACAAATCGCCTAATAAGTTGCAATTATCGCGATTCTGCGCGCACGCCTCCGCGATCTAGGAAGTCTCGACTGCCCATAGCCGGGTCGCGCTTCCTAGATCTCGGTGGCCGCTGCCCGATGCTGTGGCCTCTGGTGGCCGGCCGGCCTGACGACTCGGCGCATCCGGGTGGCCCGCCGATTTCGTGCGCGTTTGCCATGATCATTTGCTGGGACCGGTCGTGACCGTCGGATCTTGGTGCCAATGCCGTGCGGAGACGCCGTTTCTGCACCAAGATCGCTGGGTTGAGGCTGCACCCCTCGCGATCTAGGAAGTCTCGACCGGCCGGGACCGGGTCGCGCTTCCTAGATCCGCTGGACGCCGTCGTTCGGCGCGGGTCGAGAGCCGGGATGCAGCGGCGGCGGCGCGCGGCGGATGATCAGACGCGAGCGCGGCGGGCGAGGCGTTCGGGGTCGAGCACGATCACGCTCTTTCCGTCCAGCCGAAGCCACCCGCGGGACGCGAAGTCGGCCAGCGCCTTGTTCACGGTCTCGCGCGAAGCGCCGACCAACTGCGCCAGCTCTTCCTGGGTGAGGTCGTGGGTCACGCGCAGTACGCCGCCGTCGCGGGAGCCGAACCGGCCGGCCATCTGGAGCAGGTTCTTGGCCACCCGGCCGGGCACGTCGGTGAAGATCAGGTCGGCGAGTGCGTCGTTCGTCCGGCGGAGCCGGCGGGCGAGCACACGCAGTAGCTGCTCGGCGATTTCCGGCCGGTTGCTGAGCCACGGGCGGAGCGCCTGCTTGCGTAGTCGGGCCACGCGGGTGTCGGTCACGGCGGTCGCGGTGGCCGTACGCGGACCGGGGTCGAACAGCGACAACTCGCCGAGCATGTCGGACGGCCCCATCAACGCGATGAGGTTCTGCCGGCCGTCGGCCGCCCGCCGCCCCAGCTTGATCTTCCCGCTGAGAACGATGTAGAGGCTGTCGCCGGGCTCGCCCTCGTTGAAGACCACGTCGCCCTTGCGGACCTCGATGATCTCCATGTCCTTGGCGAGCGCATCCGCCGCGTCGGGGTCGACGCCCTGGAAAATGCCGCTCCGGGCCAGCGTTTCTTCCATCGCGCACCCTCTCGTTCGCCCATTGGACGTCTAATACCGCAAGGTCAGTCTAGGCACACGGTGTTCACAACCGGGCGACCACCCGGGATAACCACCCGACACGTGAGCTTCGCGCCCTGCTACGGACCGTACGCTGTGGACCGGGCACGATATCGGTCGTGGATCTGACAATCGTGGACCGGTTCGATGACGGCGTAGCCATTCCGGTGCTGGTCTGGCGGCTGGCCGCGCCCGAGTTGGCGATCTGTTCCGGGCCGCTCGGTGGCGGGATCGGTCTGCGCGGCTGGGCACTCAATGCCACCGTACCCATGGATTATGGCCGCGCGGACCCGGACGTGCACCTGACCCGGATCGCCGCGGACCTCGGCTTGCGTGGTGACGGCGTCGGGCTGATGACGGGCGTCGATGTCCGCGGGCACCGGCGGATCCACGATGACGGTGTCGACGCGGTGGTGACGGTCGGTCTCGGCGCGCCGGCCTGGGCCGCCGCGCCCGACGGCGATCTCCGCCGACATGCGGTGGGCACGATCAATGCCTTGGTACGGGTGCCGGTCCGCCTCAGTGACGCGGCGCTGGTGAACGCCGTCGCGACGGTGGCCGAGGCGAAGGCACAGGCACTCTGGGAGATCGGGGTGAAAGCGACCGGTACGGCGAGCGACGCGACCGCGGTGCTGTGTGCGCCGGACGGGCCGGCCGAGCCGTTCGGCGGCCCGCGGTCGACCTGGGGCGCCCGGATCGCACGCGCGGTGCATGCGGCGGTCCGCGAGGGCGGCCGCGACTGGCTCGCCGGGGGCCGGTCGTGGTCGGACCGGCGCGACGAGGTCGATTAGACGCCTCGGCCTTGGCGTTCCCGCGCGTCGTTGAGGACGGGACCGGCCGGCGCGGGCGTCGTACCGGCGACGTAGGCTCGCGAGCGTGACAACGACGGTGCTGGCCTCGCGCTTCGCGGAGACGGAAACGGCTCTGAGCCGGAAGCGCCGCGCGCGGAAGATGGCCCGCGAGCTTGCGCTGACCCACCCGGACGCCCACATCGAGCTCGACTTCACGACGCCGCTCGAGTTGATCGTCGCGACGATCCTGTCCGCCCAGAGTACGGACAAGAAGATCAACGAAACGACGCCGAAGGTGTTCGCGCGTTATCCCAACGCGGCGGCGTATGCGGCCGCCGATCGGGCCGAGCTGGAAGAGATGCTGAAGCCGACCGGCTTCTTCCGGAACAAGACCACGTCGCTGATGGGGCTCGGCGAGGCGCTCGTCGCCCGGTTCGACGGCGAGGTGCCGGGCAATATGGACGACCTGGTCACGCTGCCGGGCGTCGGACGCAAGACCGCCAACGTCGTGCTGGGCAACGCCTTCGGGGTGCCCGGCATCACGGTCGACACGCATTTCCAGCGGCTGGTTCGCCGGTGGGCCTGGACGACCGAGGTGGACCCGGTCAAGATCGAGCACGCCATCGGCGCACTGATCGACAAGCGCGACTGGACGATGCTGTCACACCGGGTGATCTTCCACGGCCGGCGGGTCTGCCACGCGAAGAAGCCCGCATGCGGCGCGTGCACGCTGGCCAAGATGTGCCCGTCGTACGGCACCGGTCCGACCGATCCCGCGGTGGCGGTGAAGTTGCTGAAGGGCCCGCGCGTCGCCGAACTTGCCGAGCGTGCGGGTGCCGAGGCGTGACTCATCGCACCGTCCGTCTCGGCGCCACGTTTCTCGCAGCTCTCGCCGTGTTCGTAGCGGCGGCGGCGTGTGCGTCCTCGCACTCCAGCAAGTCGTCCGCCGAACGACCGGGCACCTGCCTGACCGCCACCGCGAAGCCATCCGGCACGGGTCCGGCGACACCGTCGAGCGGGTCCGCCAGCGCCGGCAAGTCAGCCGGTCGCGTTCCGGCGCAGTCGCTCGCGTGTCTCGACGGGAGTGGGGACGTCCGGCTCGACACTCTTTCCCGACCCGCGGTGATCAACATGTGGGCGTCCTGGTGCGAGCCTTGCCGCGCCGAGCTGCCGGCGGTCGAGGCATTCGCCAAGGCGGCCGCGCCATCGATCGACGTGATCGGCGTCGATACCGCCGACGAGCGGTCGCCCGCGCAGTCAACGATCAGCGACTTCGCCCTGACGTACCCGATGGTGTCCGATCCTGACCAGCACATTCTTCATTCCATCGGTGCCCAAGGCTTGCCGGCGACATTGTTCGTCGCGCCGGGCGGCGACATCCGTTACGTGTATAACAGCGGAACCGCGCTCGACACCGCGCATCTCGATGCGCTGGCGGCGACGTACCTCGGCGTGACGGTCCACCGATGACCGAGCGTGTGGCGACCGACGCTCTTCCCGAATGGTGGGGTCCGCTGCTCGACCAGGTCGCGTCGGCACGGGTGGAGGACTTCAGTCGATTGGCCGTCCCGCTCGACGGTGGCCGCCCGAGCGCCGTGCTCGTGCTGTTGGCCGATGACCGACCGGACGGCCCCGACGTCCTGCTGTTGCAGCGCGCGGCCGACATGCGCACCCATGCCGGCCAGCCCGCCTTTCCCGGCGGCGCCGCCGATCCGACCGACGCCGACATCGTCGCGACCGCCCTCCGCGAGGCGAACGAGGAGGTCGGTCTCGATCCCCGTACGGTCGAGGTGCAGGCCATGTTGCCATCGCTGTGGATCCCGGTGAGCAACTTCGTGGTGACGCCGGTGTTGGCGTGGTGGCGCGCGCCACATCCGGTCGCGGCTGTCGATCCACGGGAGGTCGACCTGGTCGCCCGGGTGCCGATCGCACATCTCGCCGATCCGGCGAACCGGCTGCGCGTGCGGCACCGGAGCGGCCTCATTGGGCCGGCCTTCCGGACGGAAAACATGCTGGTCTGGGGGTTTACCGGCGGGATCCTCTCGAAGCTGCTCGACCTGGGCGGTTGGTCGCGTCCGTGGGACACCCGGAGCCGACCGGTCGACCTGCCCCGCTGATCGCCCGATCGTCGTCCTTTTCGCCCACGCTCGGACAAGTCCGTCTCCGCTTGTCGGCCAGTTCTCCCGACGATCGCATCCGCAGTCTCAGCCAGTCCGCGCTGCTCACCGCACTGCTCACGGGTCTGGCCGTATCGGCTCGGAAGCCGTTGTGGGCAACGCCCCGTACCCTGGATCCGTGTCCGGGACCGTGCTCGACCTTGTGTTGATCCTGCTCATGATCATCTTTGCGATCAATGGTTACCGGCAGGGATTCGTGGTCGGGCTGCTGTCCTTCGTCGGGTTCTTCGGCGGGGCGGCCATCGGTCTTCAGCTGGGCCCGCTGCTCGGCGACCTGTTCTCTCGGGAGCCGGCACGGCTCATCGTGACGCTCGTCGTCGTTTTCGGCATCGCGCTGGCCGGGCAGGCCATGGCGAACTGGCTCGGCCTGAAGATCCGCCGGAGCATCCACAACCGCGCCGGGCGGACACTCGATGACATCGGTGGCTCGTTTGTCTCCGTCATCGCGCTGCTGATCGTCGCCTGGCTCGTCGCGGCACCGCTCGGTTCGTCGTCGATAACAGGTCTTTCGCGTGCTGTCCGGACGAGTTCGGTGCTTCACGGTGTGAACAGCGTGATGCCTCAGGAGGCACAGGCGCTGTCGGACGAGCTGCGAAGCACCGTCGACACGAGCGGCTTCCCCGATGTGTTCGGCGGTTTGGTCCCGACGACGGTCCGGCAGGTGCCGGCACCGAATCCCGCGCTCCGCAACTCGGCGGTCGTTCGCAACGCCGAGCGTTCGGTCGTGAAGATCGAGGGCACGGCACCGAGCTGCAGCCGGCGCATCGAGGGCTCCGGCTTCGTGTTCGCCTCGGGCCAGGTGCTCACGAACGCGCACGTCGTGGCCGGAACCCGCCGGGTGCAGGTGCGCCCCGAGGGCGACGGCCCGGCGATGTCCGGCACGGTCGTGGTCTACGACCCGGAACGGGATCTGGCCGTGATCGACGTCCCGGACCTCAACGCGCCGGTGATGCACTTCGCGTCGGCGCAGGCCGCTGCCGACGCCGACGCGATCGTGCTCGGCTATCCGCTGGACGGGCCGTACGACGCCGAGCCCGCCCGGGTCCGTGACGTGGGACCGATCAAGGGCCCGAACATCTACAACGACCAGACCGTGATCCGCGACATCTACACGATCCGGGGCCTCGTACGGTCCGGCAACTCCGGAGGTCCGCTCGTCACGTCGTCCGGTGCCGTACTCGGTGTGGTGTTCGCGGCGGCCGCCGACGATCCGCAGACCGGGTTTGCGTTGACGGCCAAGGAGGCGGCGCCGGTGATCGACGAGAGCCGGGGCGCGACCGGCCGTGTCGCCACCGGTTCCTGCACCGACTAGTCCGGTTCCTCGACCTAGTCCGGTGCCGTCACCAACCGGCCGCCGCCGGCGCGACCGTCCTACTCCGTCGGCGGCTTGAACGCGACCTGGACCAGCCGGGCGCCGTCGCGGCGGTTGACCAGCGTGCCGCGCCCGGGCGGCATCGGCTGCGGGCGCACCTGTGCGAGCACCACGCCTTCTTCGCGATCACCCGACATGATCAAACCGGGCGTCGCCAGCTCTTTAAGCCGCGCGAGCGTCGGCTCGAACATCGCGCGCACGGCACCGCCACACCGGCGGGCGATCACGAGGTGAAGGCCGACGTCGCGGGCCTGCGGCAGGTACTCAAGCAGCGGCGCCAGCGGGTTCGACGCGCTCGACGTGATCAGGTCGTAGTCATCGACCAGGACAAAACATTCCGGACCGGACCACCACGATCGGGTACGGAGTTGTGCCGGCGTCACGTCCGGGCCGGGCAACCGGTCGGCCATGTACGCGGCGACCGACTCCATCAGCTCGGACGCCTGACCGCTCGACGTCGCGTACCCAATGAGGTGTTCGGTTTCGATCTCGCCGAGCATGCTGCGCCGGTAGTCGAGGACGAGGAAGCGTGCCTGCTCGGGCCGGAACCGCTGGGTGATCGAGACGGCGAGTGTGCGGAGGAACGCGGACTTGCCGGCCCCGCTGTCACCGAACACGAGGAAGTGCGGTTCGGCCGCGAAGTCGATGCCGACCGGCCGGAGATCGGTCTCGCTGATCCCGATCGGGAGAGTCAACGCGCTTGCCGGCACCGGGCCGTCGGCGACCAGGCCGGTCGCGATCTGGTCGTACGGCACGACCGCGGGCAGCTCTCGTACGGCCGGAGCGCCGGGTCCACGCCACTGCGACCGTACGGCCGCGACGAGGTCCTCGGTGCTCAGCCCGGCGATCGTCGGCGACGCGGCGAGGAAGTGCAGGCCGTCGCTGGTGATCCCTCGACCCGGCGCCCGTTCCGGGACGTCGCCGGCGACCTTCCGCGAGATCTGCGAGTCGGTCGGATCGCCGAGCCGCAGCTCAAGGCGCGACCCGAGGAGATCCCGCAATGCCGGCCGGATGTCGGTCCAGCGACCCGCGGTGATCACGACGTGCACGCCGTAGGACAGACCGCGTGTCGCGATGTCGGTGATCACCGGTTCGAGGTCGTCGTACTCGGACCGGATAGTGGTCCAGCCGTCGATGATCAGGAAGACGTCGCCGTAGGCGTCGACGCCGGTCATCGTGCCGCCGGTCGTGGCCGCGCCGCTGTCCGTGCCGGTCGTGGCCGCCCGGCCGTCCGTGCCGGTCGTGGCCGCGCCGCTGTCCGTGCCGTTCGCAACGGCGGTTCGCTGGCGCAGCTGCGCGTAGGACTCGACGCCGCCGGCCGCGAACGCGCGCTCGCGATCGGACAACACCGTCGCGACCTCGCCGACCGTGCGCCGGACCGCGTCGGCGGCGAGCCGGCTGACGACGGCGCCGACGTGCGGGAGGCCGCGCATCGCGCCGAGCGCACCACCGCCGAAGTCGAGGCAGTAACACGTCACCTCGCGTGGTGTGTGGGTGAGCGCGAGGCTCGCCAGCAGCGTGCGCAGCAGCGTCGACTTGCCCGACTGCGGTCCACCGACGATCGCGACGTGGCCGGCGGCCGATCCGAGGTCGAGGGTGAGCAGGTCGCGCCGCTGGTCGAAGGGTCGGTCGGTCAACGCCACCGGGACGCGGAGCGTGGCCCGCCGGGTCGGCTCGACGACCGCGAGGCCCCGATGCGGATCGACGCTGACCGGGCCGAGCAGCTCGTCGAGGTGTGCGTGCTCCGACAGCGGCGGGAGCCACACCTGGTGCGCCGGCGTCCCGGCGCCGTGCAGGGCGTCGGCGACGAGATCGAGCAGGCTCGGTCCGCTCGGGCCGCTCGTCCCGAACGCGCTTGACGAGGCCGGCCCGCCGAGCGGACCAGCGGTGCGCGGGCCACCGTTGACCCCGGCCGGGTCGGGCTCGGCGTGCCGTGGCGATGGAACGGTGAGCGAGGTGGTGGTGAACGGCAGCACCTGCCACGGCTGGTTTGATGTCGCCTCGGGCGTTTGCGCGCCATTGGCCGACTCGTACGGCCCCGACACGTACGCCGCCTTGAACCGGACGAGCGGGTCGGTGGCGAACTTCAGGTAGCCGTGCCCCGGTGCCCTCGGCAACTCGTACGCGTCCGGCACGCCCAGCACCGTGCGCGACTCCATGGCCGAGAACGTACGCAGGCCGATGCGGTACGACAGGTGCGTGTCGAGCCCTCGCAGCCGACCTTCTTCCAGCCGCTGCGAGGCGAGGAGCAGGTGCACGCCGAGTGAGCGGCCGAGTCGTCCGATCGCGACGAAGAGGTCGATGAACTCGGGCTTCGCTGACAGCAACTCGGAGAATTCGTCGCAGACGATCAGCAGCACCGGCAGCGGCGGCAACGGCGCGCCGTTGGCCCGCGCTCGTTCGTAGTCACGCAACGATGCCAGGTTGCCGGCCGTCCGCAGCAGGTTCTGGCGACGTACCAGTTCGCCGTTGAGCGCGTCGGTCATCCGGTCGACGAGCACGAGTTCGTCGGCCAGGTTCGTGATGACCGCGGCCGTGTGGGGCAGGCGATCGAGCGACGCAAACGTCGCACCGCCCTTGAAGTCGATGAGGACGAAGTTCAGTGTCTCGGAGTCGTGCGTCGCGGCCAGGCCGAGCACGAGCGTACGCAACAGTTCCGACTTGCCGGCGCCGGTGGCGCCGATGAGCAGACCGTGCGGACCCATGCCGTCCTGCGCGGCCTCCTTGAGGTCGAGCACGACGGGACCGCCGCCGGAGCCGATGCCGATCGGCACTCGCAGCCGGTCACGCGGCGACCTCGGAGCCCAGGCCTTGGCCAGATCCATGGTGGACGGATCCCCGATGCCGAGCAGGTCGGCGAGGTTGATGTCGAGCATCGTCGGCGCCGCGTCGGCATCGGGCGAGCCGTCGGTGGAGGGCGCAACGCCGTCGAGCCGCCGTGCTGAGAGTTGCCGCGCCAGCGCCTCGGCGGCTGGAAGGCTCAGCGCGTCGGCCGTGCCCACATCGCCGTCGCCGCTGCGTAACGCGCCGCGATCGTCGACGTTCAGCACGATCGAGGATCGGCTCGCCACTCGTGGCGGCGGATTGTCGAGGTCGATGATGCACACACCGGCGAGTCCGCCGGCCGTAAGCAAGTGTTCGCTGCCCGTCGGGTCGGCGCCGTCCAGGACCACGACGAGCATCGGACCGGCGAGCGAGCCGCCCGGGCCGACCCCGGCCGGGGACATATCGAACGGATTGCTCGCGACTGACCCGCCGGGCCGCGAACCGGCAACGAAACCGCCGAGCCCGCCGGGGCCGAGTCCACCGGCTCCGACGCCGGTTGCGCTGAAGGCGCTTGCGGCGAACGCCGCGCCGACGGCCGCCGGCCCCGCATCGCCACCCGCGCCCGGCCGGGACCGGCGCGTGACCAGCGGACCGAGCATCGTTTCCAGCTCGATCAGCCGATCGGCAACCAGGCGAATCGGCCCGAGGGCATCGGTTCGAGTCGGATGTCGGGCATGCGGCAGCCATTTGAGATAGTCCCACTGCGGCCGGCGATGCGGGGCGACACAGGCGGCGAGGATCAGATCGTGGGGTGCGTGGAACACCGCCAATTGGGCGATCATTGCGCGCACCATGGCCCGTCCGGTCTCGGTCGCCTCCGGTACGTAGACGCGGGAGAAGCCGCCGAGTGCGATGGACACCGGCAGATCCGGCACGGTCGCGTACGTCGCGAGGAAACTGCGCAGCGCGGCGGAGCTGATCGGTTCCAGCTCATCGCTGACACCGGCCGCCGGCGGGATCAGTGGCGTGGCCAGGTTCTGCACCCCGGCACCCACCCGCACGACACCAAAGTCGCCGTCGGACGCCCGGCGCTCCCACAGCCGGAAGCTGTCCACAATCGACCAGAGGTCGGCCGGTGCTGGATGCCGATAACTCAGCGCGGTGCGCTGCTGGCGCGCGTTGTCCCGGACACGGTCTCGCATACTGCCGAGTTGACGCAGGTAGTCGCCGCGGGCGACGGCGAGGTCGACCCGCTTCTGCCGGCCGCTGACCCCGCCGCCGAACGAGGTCGCGAGCATGCCGAGCGACGAGATGCCGAAGACGCCGCCAATGACGTACGAATACGTGCCGCCCTGCCGGCCCGCAAACAACAGGGCCGTCGCCAACGTGCCCATGAGCATCGGCACGGCCATTGCGACCTGACCCCATCGGGACGCGGGCGGCGGCGGAAGCGTTGGCGGCGTCGGCACGAGCAGATCGCCCGTGGGCAGCGGCGGCGCCGGACGGCGCGCACCGCGTCGCACCGTGACCGTGCTCATGCCGCCACTCACCCCGACGATGCTAGGCGGTAGGCCGACCGGTCGCGTACCCCCATTGTCCGTTGTGGATAACCGGAGCTCCGGGCTTCCCGCCGTCGCCGGAGCGTGATAGGTAAGTGCGGTGGCAACCACCGGGACCGACCTCGTCCGCGTCAGTGTGCAGACGCCGGACCGACGCGTCGACGTCGCGCTGCCCGAGCGCGTCCCAGTGGCGACGTTGCTGCCGGCACTCCTCGCGGCCGGCGGTGAGGAGTTGGCCGATCGCGGCGCATTGCACGCCGGATGGGTGCTGCGGCGGGTGTCGGGCCGGGCGTTCGACACCGGCCAGGGTCTGGTCGACCAGGGCGTCCGCGATGGCGACGTGCTGTGTCTCGGGTTCGCCGACGAAAACTGGCCGGAGCTCGACTACGACGACGCGGTCGAGGCGATCGCGATCGGCGCCGGTCGACGCGGCCGCCGGTGGGACGCACGCGCCAGCCGGGTCGCGTCCATCGTCACCGCGGTGGCGCTCTACGCCGGTGCGCTGATCGCCGTCGGGAGCGCCGGACCACCCTGGACTTTGGTGAGCGTCAGCGCGCTCGTGTTCGGTGCGTTGCTTGTCGCGGCCGCTGTTGTGGCCGCACGGGCCTATCGGGACGTCCGCGTCGGGACGCTTCTCGGAGCGTTGGCCCTGCCGTACGCACTACTCGGTGGGGTGCTCGCCGGCGGCTCGTTCGGTCCCGGTCATCGGTCGCCGATCCACGCGCTCGCCACCATGCCTGGGCAGATCGCCGCCGGCGCACTGGCGGTCGTCGCGTTCGCCATCGCCGCAGCGGTCGGGGTCGGCCGCGTCCGCCCGGTGTTCGTCGCCGCGATCGTCGCGGGTGTGTCCGGCCTCGTCTACTCCATCGTCGCCTTGTCCACGACGCCCGTACGTGCCGCTGCGGTCACGCTGGGGCTGGTCGTGCTCTTCGCCGGCCTCGCACCCGCGGTCGCGGCGCGCATCGGTGGGCTTCCGCGTCCGGCCGGCACGGGCGTGCAATCCACCGGTACGCCACCCGCCGGGTCGGCGACGGCGCTCGACCGGGCACCACTGGGCCGAGCCGGCGATCCGGGCTCGGGGTCCGGCCCCGTCGACACCGATCGGCTATTCGCCGCGGTGTCGCGCACCGACGACATGTTGGCCGGACTCCTGGTCGGTGTCGCCATCGCCACGGCGGCGTCGGCGGCGGTGATTGCCGTCGGTGGCGGCTGGCCGGGTCGATTGCTCCTTCTGGCCGCCGCGGGCGCCATCGCCCTTCGCGCGCGGATGTATGCCGCTGTCCGGCACCGCGCCGCGGCGCTCGTCACGGCCGGTCTGGCGGCGGCGCCTCTGATCGCGGTGGGCATCTTCGCTGGATCGGCTGCGCTGCTCGTCGCCGCCGTTTTCGGCCTCGTCGGACTTATCACGATTGGCCTCGGCGCCGGCGAGCGCGCGGGCGGGCCGGTGTCGCCGTATCTTGGGCGGCTCGCGGACCTGGCCGAGGTGGTGTCGCTCGCCGCGATCGTCCCGCTGGTCTGTGTTGTGCTCGGTCTATACAGCCGCCTGCGCGGTCTGCATCTGTGACCGCTGGCATTTGTGACCGCTGCCGTTCGGAGTCGCCGCAATCGGGAATCGCCGGGCGTCCGCGGATTCCCGGCAGCGGCGCCTCAGTCGTGTGATTCGGCGGTCGGATCCGTCACCGGCCAGGCCGTCGGTGCGACGCCCGGATCGGAGTAGGTGCCGGCGGCTATGGCATCCAGGTAGCGCTGCCGCGATCGTTTGACCTCGGCCTCCGCGTCGACCCGACCGACCCAGCTCGCGCCCTCGACACTCTTTCCTGGTTCAAGATCCTTGTACACCTCGAAGAAGTGCTGGATCTCCAGGCGGTCGAACTCACCGACGTTGTAAATGTCGTTCAAGTGCTCGAGGCGTGGGTCGTACGCGGGCACGCACAGCACCTTGTCGTCGCCGCCCTTTTCGTCGGTCATCCGGAACATTCCGATCGGGCGGCAGCGGATCAGGCAACCCGGGAACGTGGGCTCCTGCACGAGGACGAGTGCGTCGAGCGGGTCACCGTCTTCGCCGAGCGTGCCCTCGATGAACCCGTAGTCGGCCGGGTACTGAGTCGACGTGAACAGAGTCCGATCGAGACGGATCCGTCCGGTCGCATGATCGACTTCGTACTTGTTGCGGTTGCCCTTCGGGATCTCAACCGTCACGTCGAAATCCATTTCTCACCGCTCCTCATTGTCGAGTTGGCCAAGCTCCGACCTGCGTCGGCTAGTGTCGCGTAGCAACTTGAACCGCGTCCGAGGAGGGCGCCGTGGCGAGGCACGCTTCACACTACGGTGCTCGGGGAGATCAAGTCTGGGGTTCCATGCGTGTCTGATCAAGGAACCGACCCGGCCGGGCCGGCCGGGTCAACGGGGGCAGACGAATCAGCGCAGGTCACGGACGTCGCGAACGAGGAGACGATCGCCGTCGACGGGTCCGCGCCGTCGACTGGCGTGCGCACCGAATCTGGCGGATCCACCGGTACGCCGGACCAGTCATCGCAGCCGACCAGCGTCGACCCTGACGCTCACGGCATGACGTCGGTGCCCGAGCGAACCCGAGCTGAACCCGCCGCGTCGGACGGCGCCGGCAAACCGACCGCGGCGACGTCGACGGTCGCGACCGGCCCCGACGAACCGGCCGGGCCGCCCGGGGCGGTCACCGCCCGGCCAGCGACTTCGACCGAGCGACTAAAGCCGGTCGGACCGCGATTGCAACCGCAAAAGCCGGCAGTGCACACCGGCCGGGCCACGGTTGCGGCGCGGGCAGTGCGCCCGGTTCGGCCGGACGCGCCTGACATTGGTACCGAGCCCACGTCAAGCTCACGAGAGGCCGACAGCGCAGCGTCCGGCCAGCGAGCGGGCCGGTCGACGCCACGCGCGACTGACGCACCCGCGCAAACGCCGACCGCCCCACCGCCCCCCGCGGCCTCGGCACCAACCGCCGCGACGCCGGCGGCCGCAACGCCGGGCATGGCGTCGGGGTCTCCTCGGCCGGCCGCCTCGCGGCCCAACGCCCCGGCGTCGGCCGCAGCAACGCCGGCGCCGCCTACCCCGACGCCGGCCTCCGCCTCGAACGCTCCTCAACCGGCCGCCTCGCCGCCGGCCTCGACCTCGACCGCTGCACCACCGTCGCCGGGCGCGGCGCCCAAGTCCGGACCGCCCGATGGCGCGCAGGTCAGAACTGCCCCGATCCGACCACCAGCGCCGGAAACGGCGGATCCGAAAGCGACCCCGCTGCGGCCGGTGACGTCGGTGCCGGGGGTCTCCGGTCGAGCGAAGGTCACTGTGCACCGACCGGCCGCCTTGGATCGCGAGGACGCAAAGCGTCCGCAAGCAGGCACGGCCGGCAGCGGCGATGTCGACACCAACGACGCGGCGACCCGCAACGCTTGGGCCGCCAGCGCTCCGGCTCCCGACACCGCCGCTCCGATCTCCACGGCTCCGGCCGCTCCGACTCCGCCGACTCCTCCGACCGGTCCGGCATCCAGCCCTCCGGCGCGTGACGGCGCGGGTCGCGCCACCGCCAGTCGCGGCGCAGTCGGCGCTGACCAGACGACGCGCGACGCCACGGGCAAAGCCGTCGACGCCTCGCCTGGCGCCGGGGCATCGGATCGCCCGGGCGCCGTCGGACGCGCGCGGGTTGCTTCGACAGCGCATGGGAATGCCAGGCCAGGCCAGGCCCGGGCCGATGCCGTCGCGCGTGAGACCGCCGGCCTAGCGGCGGATCAGCTGGCGGCGCGGGTCGCGGCCGAGCGGAGGGCCCGGGAGTCGGCCGAGCGAGCCGCCCGTGAGCGCGTCGAGCAAGACCGAGTCGCCCGCGAGCGGCGCGAACGCGCACTGGCTGAGCAGCGGGCCCGTGACGCGGCGCAGGCGGCCACGCCGGCCACAGAATCGCGGCCCGACGTACAGCGGACCGAACGGCAGCGGACCGAACGGCTCCGGGCCGAGGCGGCACCGGCGATCGATCGTCAGGTCACCGAACCGGCGGACACGACGGCCCACGACGTGCGAGCCGCCGCGACGCGGGGGATCGACGAGAAGACCGAAGCCACTGAGACGACCGAAGCCGTCGAGACCACCGAAATTCCGGACCGTAGCGCGGCCGACCGCGCGGACTCCGGGCCGGCGGATGGGCGTACCCGAGGAAGTGGCTCGGACCGCCGTCGCCGCCGCCGCATCGCGACCGTGACCAGCGCGGTGGTCGCGGTGATCGTGATCGCCATCGTTACGACCGTCGTGATCGTGAAGGCGAACAGCTACTCGGCGGCGCCGCCGATCGCTCCGGCGCCCAAGATCGATCAGCCGGGGCCGGTGCTGGACGGGTTCAGTACGTCGGCGGCGCTGCCCACCGCCGCTGGGCTCACCGCGGCGCTGGCCCGACCCATGGCCGACAAGCGGCTGGGTCCGCACGTGAGCGTCGCCGTACGTGATGTCGCGACCGGGCGCCTGCTCTACAGCCACGGCGCATCGAGCCCGACCACGCCGGCCTCGTCGATGAAGCTGGCCACGGCCACGGCCGTCCTCGCGCTCCGTGGACCGAACTACCGGATCACCACGCAGGTGGTTGCCGGTGCTCGGCCGGGCGAGGTTGTGCTGGTCGGAGCGGGCGATCCGACGTTGGCCGCCGGCCCGCGGTCGACCTATCCCGAATCGGGCCGCCTCGACGTGCTGGCGGATGAGGTCAAGCGTGCCCTCGGCGGCGTCAAGCCGACCCGGGTCATCATCGACACCACGTTGTTCAGTGGGCCGGCGACCAGTACGGGGTGGGAGGACAGCGACGCGGACAGCACGTACGTGCACCCGATCTACGCGCTGACCACCGATGGAGGCCGGATCAATCCCAGCAAGACCGGCAACTCGGAACGCTATCCGAACAGCGCGTTGGCGGCGGGACAGATCTTCGCGAAGTTGCTCGGTCTGCCGGCCACCGCGGTCGCGAACGGCCGGGCGCCGCGGGCCGCGTCCGGAGCTTCGGGCACCGCACCCGGCGCGGTGTTGGCGTCGGTGCAGTCGGCACCGCTCGTGCGCATTCTCGACACGATGCTGACCAACAGCGACAACGTTCTGGCCGAGTTCATGGCGCGCCAGGTCGCGATCGCCGCTCATCGCCCCGCGAGCTTCGCTGGTGCGGCTGCCGCGGTTACCGCCGAACTGGCCAAGCTCGGACTCCCGACCGCTGGCACGCACATCCTCGACGGCAGCGGCGTCTCGCACCAGGACCGGCTGACGCCGGCGCTGCTCACCGCGCTGCTCAGCTACGCCGCTCAACCCGACCACGGCCGGTTCCATCCGATCTTTTCCGGCCTGCCGATCGCGGGCTGGAGCGGCACCCTGGCCGGTCGCTTCACTGCCCGGACGACGAACGCGGCGGCGGGCGTGCTGCGGGCGAAAACCGGCACGCTCGACGGAGTCAGCGCGCTCGCCGGGACCGTCGTCGATGCGTCCGGGCGATCTCTCGCGTTTGCCGTGATGGTCGACAAGGTGCCAATCGGACTCGACGCGCCCGCGGCCGAGGACGCGATCGGCGTTGCGCTTTATCGATGCGGTTGCGCCGGCTGAGCGCCGCTGGCGCGGCCGGCTGGGGGAGATCAAAACGCCAGGTGGGTACGTCGCTGTCCGGTTTAGGACTACCCGAGCGCGTGGCGGGTACGGTTGACCGCATGGCGCAGTTCGTAGATTGGGATCTCGCGGCCGCCACCGCGAAGACTCTCGGCAAGGGTGGCCCGGAAATCAGCCTGGCGGAGGCGACCGAGGTCGTCGAGGAGTTGCGGAGTCTCACCGACGAGGCGGCCGGGCATGTCAACGCGTTCGCGAAGCTGACGCCGCAGGTCGCGCACCATCCGGTGAAGGTCGTCGACCGAGGTGACTGGGCCGGCGTCAACATCGACGGGCTGCAAAAGGTCATCACCCCGCTGGCCGACAAGTTGTCGGGCGGTCGTGAGATGAACGGGCTGTCGGCAATGATCGGGCCCCGCTTGACGGGCGTACAGGCCGGCACGGTGCTCGCCTATCTGTCCGGCCGCGTGCTCGGGCAGTTCGAGGTGTTCTCGTCCGAGCCCGGCGAGCTGATGCTCGTCGCGCCGAACATCGTCGAGACCGAACGCAAGCTCGACGTGGTGCCGCGGGACTTCCGTCTCTGGGTCTGCCTCCACGAGGTGACGCACCGTTCGCAGTTCACCGCCGTGCCGTGGATGCGTGGCTACTTCCTCTCCCAGGTGCAAGCGTTCGCCGACGCGGCTCAGGCCGGCAACGACCAGTTGGCCGACCGGTTGCGTGCGGCGCTCGGCGCGCTGGCCGATTCCGTACGGAACCCGGAGTCGCGCACCTCCGTGCTGGACATCGTGCAGACGCCGGCGCAGAAGGTGATCATCGAGCGGCTCACCGCGTTGATGACGCTGCTGGAGGGTCACGCCGAATTCGTCATGGACGGCGTCGGACCCGAGGTCGTCCCCTCGGTCGAGGACATCCGCGCGCGCTTCAACAAGCGACGCGAGTCGCACAACCCGATCGAACGGGTGGTTCGCCGGCTACTCGGGATCGAGATGAAGATGCGGCAATACGCCGAGGGTCACAAGTTCGTGCAGACCGTCGTCGAGCGCGTCGGTATCGATGACTTCAACCGCATCTGGACGTCTCCCGAGACGCTGCCGACCACCGACGACATCGCCGACCCGGACGCGTGGATCACCCGCGTGGTCGGCTCGTCGCCGGCCTGACGAACGAGGCGGCATGAGCGAGCTTGCCGCACCGGTCGCCGCCGTCCGCAACGCCGTACGCGCGGCACTGCGATCGGCTGACCTCGCGCCCGAGGCGCTGGTGATGGTCGCCTGCTCCGGTGGTCCGGACTCGTTGGCACTCGCAGCCGCGACGGCGTTCGTGGCGCCGCGGCTCGGCTTGCGAGCCGGGCTCGTCACGGTCGATCACGGACTGCAGGCCGGCTCGGCCGGGCGGGCCGAGGACGTCGTGGCGTGGGCGAAGGACGCAGACTTGTCACCGGCATTCACGGTGGAGGTCGACGCGACTCCGCACGGCGACGGTCCGGAGGCGGCGGCCCGCTCCGCGCGGTATGCCGCGCTTGCCGACGCGGCCCGGCGTGAACGCGCCCCGGTCGTCCTGCTCGGGCATACCCGTGAAGACCAGGCCGAGACCGTACTGCTCGCGCTCGCGCGCGGCGCGGGCGTGCGTGGCTTGTCCGGGATGCCGGTACGGCGGGACGCCGGCGGCGTCGCGTTTCTCCGCCCACTGCTCGACGTGGCTCGCGCCGACACCGCCGATGCCTGCGTCGAACTCGGGCTCGTGCCGTGGACCGATCCACACAACGACGACGCGCGGTTCGCCCGCTCGCGCGTACGGTCGGCCCTCCCGCTCCTGTCCGAACTGCTCGGTCCCGGGGTGGTGGCCAACCTGGCCCGTACGGCGCGATTGGTGGCCGCGGACACGGCCGCGCTCGATGGCTGGGCCGCTGCCGCGGAGGCGACGGCTCGTGACGACGACGGCTCACTCGATATCGCCACGATCGCCACGATGCCGGCCGCGATCCGGACTCGGGTGTTGCGTACGTTCGCGTTGCGGCTCGGTGCGCCGGCCGGCGCCCTCGCCGCCGCGCACATCGATGCCCTCGACGCGCTTGTGATGGCGTGGCACGGCCAAGGACCCGTCGCGTTGCCCGGCGCGATCCTGGTTGGACGGCAAGCCGGCCGGCTACGCATTGCGCACGGTAATGACGCACCGACATTTAGCCATGAGAACGCCGCGAGTTCTTCCTCCGTACCGGAAATGGCAACGGGACTATCGGCGGAGCGTGACGTGGAATAACCGAAAGCGACGGTCTGGCTGCACAAAGTCTACAATGATCTTCGTCAATGTGATCAATGCCAGATCCCCAGCGGGCGGCGCTGACGCCGGGTTGCGTTGTGAGATGCGCAACGCCTTTGGTAACGGTTGGCACAGACGGCTAGATTCCACGGCATTGCATACGATGAAATAGGCATCGTGCCGAATACGAGCCTCACCCGTAAGCCGTTATACGCGCCACGTGGCGCGGTGGCCACAAGCCAACCGCTCGCCGCGTCGGCCGGTCTCGCCGTATTGCGTGCCGGCGGCAATGCCGTCGACGCCGCAATCGCGACCGCCACCGCGCTTACCATCGTCCAGCCGGGCTCCAACGACATCGGGGCGGATCTGTTCGCCATCGTGTGGGATGGAACCCGCCTGCACGGCCTGAACGCGTCGGGCCGCTCTCCCGCCGCCCTGACCTGGGAGATGGCCAACGCCGCGGCGGAGCATGCGAGTGCGACGCTCGGCGGTGCGCAGGGCTCGGCCGCCGACATCATGCCGTCACGCGGATGGCTGCCGGTTACGGTTCCGGGCGCGCCGGCCGGCTGGCGCGACCTCCACGAGCGATTCGGTTCGCGACCGTTCGCGAGCCTCTTCGAGGACGCGATCGCGTTCGCTGAGCGCGGCTACCCGGTGTCGCAGCGAGTCGCCAGCGGCTGGGCGCGCACCGCGGATTACGCTCGCGTCCATCTCGATGGCCCGGAATTCGCCGAATGGAAGAGCATTTACCTTCGCGACGGACGCGCTCCGCGCGCCGGCGAACGATTCGTCAACGCGGATGCGGCAAAGGCGCTACGTCTCATCGCCGACAGCCGCGCCGACGCGTTCTATTCGGGCGAGATCGCGCAGGCGATGGTCGAATACGCGGCGACCACCGGCGGACCGATGACGCTCGATGATCTCGCCAAGCACGCGTCGACCTGGGTCGATCCGATCAGCATGCGATACCGCGGCTACGACGTTTGGGAGATCCCCCCGAACGGGCAGGGGATCGCTGCGCTCGCGGCGCTCGGCATCCTGGACGGGTTCAACTTCGGTACGGCTACCGCTGAGCAACGACTGCACCTTCAGATCGAAGCCATGAAGCTCGGCTTCGCCGATGCGCACGCGTACGTGGCGGATCCGGACACGCCGTCGGTGACGCCAGCGGCGATGCTGGACGCGGCCTATCTGACCCGGCGGCGCGGTCTCATCACCGACACGGCCGGCGACCCCGCGCCCGGCGACCCGGCTCGGGGCGGCACCGTCTACCTGTGCACCGCCGACTCGGACGGGATGATGGTCAGCCTCATCCAGTCCAACTACATGGGCTTCGGCTCGTTCGTGGCGGTCCCGGGCTTCGGCTTCGGTCTGCAGAACCGCGGCGCCGGCTTCTCGCTGGATCCCACGCACCCGAATGTCGTCGCTGGCGGCAAGCGTCCGTTCCACACGATCATCCCGGGCTTCCTCACTCGCGACGGCGCCGCGGTCGGGCCGTTCGGTGTGATGGGCGGCCACATGCAGCCCCAGGGTCACGTCCAGCTCCTTTCGTCGACGATCGATGACGGCCTCGATCCGCAGGCCGCGCTCGACCGGCCACGCTGGTATTGGCACGCGGGCCGGTCCGTACAGGTTGAATCCGAAATGGACCCCGGGCTTGTGTCGGCGATGGCGGCGCGCGGTCACGACATCACCGTCGCCGATCACGGCGCGTACGGGTACGGCCAGGCTATCTGGAAGCTGCCGGACGGCGCCGGATACGTGGCCGGCTCCGAAGGCCGAGCCGACGGCAACGCGGTCGGGTTCTGAGTTTCCGAAGCGCCCTGGGCCCTTGGGTCGGCGCAGCGTGTTGCCGCCCGCGCCGCCCGTGCAGTTGTACGGGAGTTGCGCGCTCGGGCCCGCCCGGACCGCCCAAGTTCCGTACAAGTGGTCGGCGAAAGCACGGCACCGCTCTAAGGAAACCTGGTTCTATAGTTAGGAGTATTGACAGATAGCTCTGAGACGTCCATCGTGGGCGCAATCCCGGATATCGACCCGGACACGAGGAGCGTCATGGGTTCTGTCAAGAAACGTCTTGCCATGGTGACGGCGATCGTCGCGGGCGCCGGCCTCACCGTGCTGCCCGCGACCAGCGCCTCAGCCCAAACATCGGCGTCGGCGCGCTCATCGGCCAACGGCGCACCGTCGCATGTGGTCACGGCCTACTTCGCCGACTGGGACGTCTACGGCCGCAACTATCACGTCAAGGACATCCCGGCCAACAAGCTCAACGTCATCCAGTACGCGTTCGGCAAGCCGACGTTCAACCCGTCGACCGGCGCGGTGAGCTGCGACGTCATCGATCCGTGGGCCGACTATCAGCAGCCCTACACGGCGGACATCGCTGTTAACGGCGTCGCCGACGACTCGACCAACGCGAACCAACACCTGTACGGCAGCTTCAACCAGCTGATGGAGCTGAAGGCCGCGAATCCGAACCTGAAAGTGGAGATCTCGCTCGGCGGCTGGACGCTGTCGACGTGGTTCGCTGACCTCGCCGCGACGCCGGAGCGCCGGCAGGCGTTCGTATCGTCCTGCATCGACACCTTCATCAAGGGCAACCTGCCCGGCGACAGCTGGCCGCCGAGCGCGGGCGGTGTCGGGGCGGCGGCCGGTCTCTTCGACGGCATCGATCTCGACTGGGAATATCCGACCCAGCTTGCCGCGGGCAACGTCGACTACAGCGCGGCCGATCGGCACAACGCGACGCTGCTGGCGGCCGAATTCCGGAAGCAGCTCGACGCGTACGGCGCCCAGACCGGCAAGCACTACCTGCTCACCGCGGCGATGCCGGCCGCGACGAGCGCCACGAAGTATTACGAGCTGGCCCAGTTCTCGCACTACCTGGACTGGGACAACGTCATGACGTACGACTACAACGTCCCTGGTGGCTCGTCGGCCGCGCTCGACACCCTGTTCGGCCACGACCCGCTCGACCCGAACGCGAGCGACTGGACGTGGAACACGACCGGTACGGTCGCGAACTACCTCCTGCAGGGCGTGCCCGCATCGAAGATCGTCGTTGGTGTGCCGTTCTACGGCAACCAGTACATCAACGTGTCGTCGACGAGTCAGCACGGTCTCTACGGCACGTTCGACAACACCGGTCTCGATCCGAACAGCCTGCAACCCGACCAGATGCCGCAGCCGACCTATCACGACCTGGTCGACGTCGCCGGTGACTTGACGGCCAACGGCAAGGGCGCGAATGGCTACACGGCCTACTGGGACGCGGCGGCGGGTGAGGCGTACCTGGCCAGCCCGAACGCGACCCACGCACTGGCGAGCGGCACGATCACCACGCCGACCGTCATCACGACCTCGACGCCGGCCTCGATCGCCGAACGTACGGTCCTCGTCAAAGCACTGCACCTGCGGGGTGCGATGGCCTGGGAGATCAGCCAGGACTCGGACTCGCACGCATTGATCTCGGCACTCGGTCCGCTCCTGCACTAACCGTCCACGCGACGAGAGCCCGGCGCCCGCCTCGGGGGAGGGCGCCGGGCTCACGGATTATCCGGCCTACGGCCAGCAAGATCCCGGCGATTGGAGGCTCACGGCGGCCAGGCGGGCCGATACCGGCGCAACACCGCCAACGGCCTTCAACCCACCGGGATCGTTGCGGCTCGGCTCGGCGAGGCTGCCTAGCCGTCCGTCTGCTCGGCGTGCGACGCCGCGGCCTGGGTCGCGGCGGCCTGCGCGCGCCGCGTCGCGATCTCGGCGTCACTGCTCTCGATACAGAATTCGTTGCCCTCGGGATCAGCCAGCACGACCCAGCCCCGACCGTCCGGCCAAATGTGATCGGCCACGCGTGTTGCGCCGGCGGCGATCAGGCGCTCGACCTCTTCATCACGCGGTGTCTTAGCCGGTCCGAGATCGAGATGCAGCCGGTTCTTCACCGTTTTGCGTTCGGGCACGCGGATGAACAGCAGGATTGGCACGGTGTCGGGGTCCGGCCCGACGACGGCGACCTCGTCATCTTCGGGCTTGTCGTCGGGGCCGAGCGACCATCCGGTCACGGTTGCCCAGAATTGCGCTAAAGAGTATGGCTCGGCGCAGTCGATAGTGATGTGGCGAATGCGCGACGCCGAGGCGCCGGACCGCGAATCGCTTGTTTGAGATGGCATGACGCTTTCCCTTCGTGGTGGTCACGGTGTTTGCACGGGTACGGACATGTGCGGCCACCTCCTCTCGGGCTCATATCGGGCGGTTGCCGCGATCGTGCCGTCTTGCCGACCTGCGCGCACGCAGTTTCCGCAAACGGCGGCGGCGCCGGGAATCGTGTCCCGACGCCGCCGCGGTGTGACTCGCTCGCTTCAGCTCACGAGTTGCCAGAGGGCCGGTACGTTCGGTGGTTCCCAGCCGACGAGTGATGTGTGTGATTGCAGGCATGTGTAGGTGTGGCCGGCGTAGGTGACGAGGGTGCCGACGGTGTAGGCGTGGTTGGCGACCCAGGGTTGGGTGCCGGTGGGTGGTGGTGTGGTCGGCGGTGTCGTGGTGGGTGGTGCGGTGGTCGGGGGTTGGGTTGTGGGTGGGGCGGTGGTCGGTGGTGGTGTGGTGGTGCCGCCGGTGCAGGTGCCGTTGTCGATCCAGACGTCGTCGGTGCCGTGGTGGGTGGCTGGGTCGTCGCCTTGGGTCCACCATTTTGCGGTGTATTGGTGGCCGTTTTCGGAGGCTGTCTGGCCGCCGGTGAAGATGGCGGTCGCGGTCCAGGCCGGTGCCGTACATGCGCCGGGCGGCGGGGTGGTCGGCGGTACGGTCGGCGGCGTGGTGGGCGGCGTCGCGCCGGCGAATTGGGTCGTGAATTTCGTGAAGTCCCACGCGGCCTGGGCCACGCTGCTACACGTACCCGAGGTCGTGCCGTTGTTGTCCGGTGGGCTGCACTGCCGGTCGCGGTTGACCGCCCAGAACGTGTAGCGCGACAGGCCGTGGCTCGTCGCATAGCTCAGCACGTTCTGGAAATCGGTCTGGGTGAACATTTCGCCCGTGTCCGATCGGCCATTCATCTGGGATACGCCCTCATGGTTGTACGCGGTCGCGCTCGACCAGCCGTACGTGTTGACCAGCAACGTGTGGAACGCTTCGAGCGCCGAGATCTGCGATGCCGACCCGTTGAAGCCGCCGTCGAACGGCATGATGGCGAAGTTAGCCGGCGTGAAACCGAGGTTCTTCGACGTCGTCAGCACGTTCTGTCCGAAGAAGCCGGTGCCGCTGGTGGTGCCGGGCACGGTGATCGAGACGTACAGACCCGGGTTGTTGCGCTGCAGGATCTGCGCGGCGCCGAGTTCGTTGTTCACCGCCGTGGTGTTCTCGTATTCCGGCTCCTCCAGGTCGAAGTCCATCGCCTTGAGCGAGTACTTCGAGATCACCGCCTGGTAGGCGGCGGCCGTCGCGGCCGGCGTGCTACATGTCTGGCCGAGTTTCGTGCCGCCGAAGCCACCGATCGACACGGAAACATCGCCACCGGCGGCGCGCACCGAGTTGATGGTGGCGGCCACGGCCGTGTCCGACGAGACGGGCGCGGTCCCGCCCCACGTCGCGCTACAGCCGCCCGCGTTGGGCGCCAGAATGAACGCCAGCTCGAAAGCCTTCTGCCCGCTTGCCGCCATGACCTGACCGAGGTCGGGCGGGTTGTTGTCGAGCGGCATGACGTACGGCGCGGAGCCGTACCAGTTGCTCGTGAGCGTCGCGCCGCTGGCGGGGGTGCCCAGCAGCGTGGCCGCGACCGCGGCCGTGCCGACGGTGATCGCGGCGGCACTGGCGAGCGCGACGGTTCGATGTCGCATGCATGTCCTCCTTGTGTACAGCGATCGGATGCGATCGCGGGACCGTGGAACACGGATGGACACCGGCACGCGCGGCAACGCGCGCCCCGCGGCTGCACTACGCATCGGCAACGAAGCGCCGGCGTAGAAGCCCACCTCGCGGCTGCGCTACCCGTCGGCGTAACCCCCTACGCCTGTGCGCGCCCGGCTGACTAACCATCAAGAAAGTTTCTTGTCAGTTAGATACATAGACGTATATCAGCATCCGTACGTTCGGGCAATGGCTCGGTACGTCGAAGTACATCGATCCGCCGATCGGGGCGGAGTCCGCGCGGCCCGCCAAGATCGGGTGGCGCCGCGGAATCAAGGGTGACCCGTCGTCGATCGGCGGCGAGCGATCCGGCAGTCTTGTGCCATGGGCGAAGTGGGCGGCACGTGGTTCACCGACGACATCGAGCGCGTCATCGTGACCGAGGAGCAGATCCGGGAGAAGATCGACGAGTTGGCGCGCAAGATCGCCGCAGATTACGCACACGTTCCCACCGTGCTGCTGGTGTGCATCCTCAAGGGCGCCGTCATGTTCATGGCCGACTTCGCCCGCGCACTCGGCCAGGAGGGGCAGGCGGTTGAGCTCGAGTTCATGGCGATCTCGTCCTACGGGCAGCACGCCACGTCCTCGGGTGTGGTTCGCATCCTGAAGGACCTCGATCGCGACATCGCCGGCCGGCACGTGGTCGTGGTCGAGGACATCGTCGACTCCGGGCTGACGCTGTCGTGGCTGTTGAAGTACGTCGAGAGCCGGTCGGCCGCCTCGGTGGAGGTCGTCGCGCTGCTCCGTAAGCCCGACGCGATCAAGGTCCAGGTGCCGGTGAAATACGTCGGCTTCGACATTCCGAACGAGTTCGTGGTCGGCTACGGCCTGGACTTCGCCGAGCGCTATCGCGAGTTGCCCTACGTCGGCATTCTCAAGCCCGAGGTGTACGCCAGGGTGTGATCACGCGATCGGCCCCGGACGGCGCGCGTTCGCGGTCGGCGTAGACCGTGGCAGGTACTGGCCAAACACGCCGCCGGTGTGGTTGCGCCGACATGGGCGTACGGCCGGGCCTAAAGCACGCAAACAGCGCCTGACCAGGCACGGATTCCTGGCGAAGCAAACCTTTGAACCGCCCATTTCGTACCATGGGTGGGTAATGCCTTTCCGACGGTACGCAGAGTCACGGTGTACCTTCGAATAGCCGAGGCTTCCCTCGCGTTGCGGCAAACCGCCGGCCGTCGCCGGCAAGTGTCGTGACGCGTGGGGCTCTTGTCGTTGAGACCGGCAAACAGGACTCGTTGATCTGGAGGAACTGGGCGCTTCGGCGCTCAATAACACGCATGGAACGTAGTCGTTTCTATCGCCGGCCGCTGTTTCTCTGGGTCGCGGTCGCCGTCGGCATCGTCGTGCTCGTCAGTTGGGCCCTGTCCGGCTCACCGAGCTACACGCAGGCCACGACGTCCGACGTCCTGTCGGTCATCCACACAAACCCGAGCAACATCGAGAAAGCGACGATCGAGGACAAGGAACAAACCGTCGACCTGGACCTGGCGAACAAGGTCAAGCTCGCCGACGGCACCCAGTCCGACAAGATCCAGGCACAGTTCCCGGCGCTCTCGATCGACAGTGTGTACGGCCTGCTCACGTCGGCTGACCAGAACGGCCAGTTGCACGCGAACGCCACCGTTGACACGAAGGTCAGCAAGAGCAGCCTCCTGCTGAGCGTGCTGGTCAACTTCCTGCCGATCGCCGCCATCGTCGTGCTCCTCCTGTTCTTCATGTCGCAGGCCCAGGGCGGCGGCTCGCGCGTGCTGAACTTCGGCAAGTCCAAGGCGAAGTTGATCTCCAAGGACACACCGAAGACAACCTTCGCCGATGTCGCCGGCTCGGCCGAGGCCGTCGAGGAGCTCCAGGAAATCAAGGACTTCCTGCAGAATCCGGCCAAGTACCAGGCGCTCGGGGCCAAGATCCCGAAGGGCGTGCTGCTGTTCGGCCCGCCCGGCACCGGCAAGACGCTGCTCGCTCGCGCGGTCGCCGGCGAGGCCGGCGTGCCGTTCTACACGATCTCCGGTTCGGATTTCGTCGAGATGTTCGTCGGTGTCGGTGCGTCTCGCGTGCGTGACCTGTTCCAGCAGGCCAAGGAGAACGCGCCCGCCATCGTGTTCGTGGACGAGATCGACGCGGTTGGTCGGCACCGCGGCGCCGGCCTCGGCGGCGGACACGACGAGCGCGAGCAGACGCTGAACCAGCTGCTGGTGGAGATGGACGGCTTCGACACGAAGGGCGGCGTCATCCTGATCGCCGCGACCAACCGGCCGGACATTCTCGACCCGGCGCTGCTGCGCCCGGGACGCTTCGACCGCCAGATCGCCGTCGACACCCCGGACATGGAAGGCCGCAAGGCCATCCTGCGGGTGCACGCGAAGGGCAAGCCGTTCCAGCCCGATGTCGATCTCGACGCGGTCGCGCGCCGGACGCCCGGCTTCACCGGTGCGGATCTGGCCAACGTGATCAACGAGGCGGCGCTGCTGACCGCTCGTAGCGAGAAGCGGGCGATCACGAACGAGTTCCTGGAGGAGTCGATCGACCGTGTCGTCGCCGGCCCGGCCCGCCGGACCCGCGTAATGAGCGATCGCGAGAAGAAGATCACGGCGTACCACGAGGGTGGTCACGCGCTCGTCGCCTGGGCTCTGCCGCACTCGGCGCCGGTACACAAGGTGACGATCCTGTCGCGTGCCCGGTCGCTCGGTCACACGCTCGTGCTGCCGACCGAAGACAAGTACACGCAGACGCGGGCCGAACTCATCGACACGTTGGCGTACGCACTCGGTGGTCGCGCGGCGGAGGAACTCGTCTATCACGAGCCGACCACCGGGGCGGGCAACGACATCGAGAAGGCGACCGCGATCGCCCGTGCGATGATCACCGAGTACGGCATGAGCGCCAAGCTCGGCGCCGTGAAGTACGGCCAGAACGACGGCGAGCCGTTCCTCGGCCGGACGATGGGCCACCAGCGCGACTACTCCGAGTCGGTCTCGTCCGAGATCGATGCCGAGGTGCGCGGCCTTATCGAGCTGGCGCACGACGAGGCCTGGGAGATCCTGGTCGAATACCGCGACGTGCTCGACAACCTCGTTCTCGAACTAATCGAGAAGGAGACGGTCACGCAGGCCGACATGGCCCGGATCTGTGCCCGCGTCATCAAGCGCCCGCCGATCGCGCCGTTCCACACCTTCGGCAAGCGCAAGGCTTCCGACCAGCCTCCGGTTATGACGCCGAGTGAGATCGAGGCGTTGAAGAACCAGGCCGAGGCCGACGGGGCCCAGGCGGTGCTCGGTTCCTCGAACTTCGAAGACGGTGGACGCCAGCGTGAGCGTTAACGGTGACGCGGCCGATCGGAACCCCGACGGGGTGGCCCGGTCGGCCGTATCACCGTTCACACCGGCCGACGAGGTTCGTACGAGCAACGACTTCGCAACCCGACCCGACGCCGAGGCGACCGAGGTCGCCGAGGCGGAGGCCTACTGGGCGGATGGCCACGCGAGTCGGGCCGACCTCGACGCGGAACCGCGCCTGCATGAACCGAATCACCGCCACGGCAACGACCTGGATCAGCTGGCAGCGCGCCTGATCAACGGCGAACTCACCGGCCGACCCGTCGCCGACGCGGTCGACCTTGACCGCATCGAGCGGGCCGTACGCGAGATCCTGATCGCGCTCGGCGAGGACCCCGACCGCGACGGCCTGCAGCGTACGCCGGCGCGGGTGGCCCGAGCGTACGCGGAACTCTTCGCCGGCCTGCGCGTCGACCCGGCCGAGGTGCTGACCACGACGTTCGAGTCGTGCCACGAGGAACTCGTGCTCGTCCGCGACATCCAGGTCTTCTCCCTCTGCGAGCACCACCTGCTGCCGTTCCACGGTGTGGCACACATCGGCTACATCCCCGGCACGAGCGGCCGCATCACGGGTCTGTCGAAGCTGGCGCGACTCGTCGAGGTCTACAGTCGCCGGCCGCAGGTGCAGGAGCGACTTACGTCGCAGGTGGCGGATCTGTTGTTGAAATCGCTGGACGCCCGTGGCGTGATCGTCGTGCTCGACTGCGAACACATGTGCATGGCGATGCGCGGCATTCAAAAGACCGGCGCCCGGACGGTCACCTCGGCGGTGCGCGGCCTGCTCCAGGTCGATCCGAAGTCCCGCTCCGAGGCGATGAGCCTCATCATGCGAGGCTGACCGTCCGACGCGTGCCGCACTTCACGCCGCTCGGCCCGTCCGTACCGTCGCTGGCAGCGGACGCGGCGCGGTGAGTGACGGGATCTCCGCCTGACCCCCGATCGCGGCGAGGTCGGGCAGCACGAGCGGTCGGTCGATCCCGGACGTCGTGCCCGGCAGGAGAGCGAGCATCGGGGCGAGCGGGTCGCCGGGCGGAAAGCCGCCGTCGACGACACGACCGACGTCGCGCCCGAGCCTGATGAAGGCGGCGATCGCGTCGGCGAATTCGGTCACTGTCCCGGGCACGGTCAACGGGATCAACAATCCGTCGCTCAGCCCGTCGCCGATGACGTCGATCGCGCAGTCAATCAGCGTCCCGAATGTATTCGCCGCCGTCTCCATGATGGAGCGCAGTAGATCGCCGACGGTCCGGTACGACGCGGCCAGCGTCGCCAGGTCTCCGGCCGCCGCGGCGAGCGCGGCCGCGAGGTTGCCGAGGTTGCACTGGCAGGCGTCGGAGGCATGGCCGGTCCACACGGCCGGGATGGCGTGGTGTGCGCTGTCGATCGACGTCGACTCGTCGCTCACAAACCCCGCGATGTTGGCCAGCACGTCGGCCGACCGCAGCACGCCGGGCCAGTCGCCGACGAACGGCGTCACCAGCACCGCAACCGGGTCGTAGGCGCGATCGAGGAGACCGCCCGCGGCCGCGATCCGGGTCGCGGTCCAGATCGCGTCGCGGATAAGGCCGGCGGCCTCGATGTCCTGCGTCCACGGCGGTCGCACCGGCAGGTACGCCGAAGAGTCGGCCACGCCGGCCAGGCGTCGCGTCGGCGTCGAGCGGTCAGCGAACGCGTCCGGCGTGCCGGCCGCGGCGTAGGCCGGCGGCGGTCCGGTCAGGCCGGTGGGAAAGTCGGGCAGGACCGCGTCCTGCACTCCGACGTGACGCAAAGCGGCGTGATCGTCCGCCACCGCGTACGCGTCGGCGGCCCACCGCACCCGCGTGGCGTCGGTCGACACGTAGGTCGCGGCGTCGGCGAGAAATCGGGCAACCGCCCGCACGTTCGCCCGATGCCGGACGTACATCGGATGGTAGAGCGGCGCGACGTCCTCGATCACCGCCCCGGTCGTGAGGTAGCGCAACGCGGCATAGAGGTCGCGGTCGCGCCGGTCGAGAAATTGCGGCAGTCCTCGCAGGGCCGATATGTCGACTTGGAACGTCACGGTTGCCTCCATCGCATCGATCCGCCCCGACCACGGGTCGGCTCGTCCATGGAACGAGCCGATCGACCGGAGTGGCAACGATGGCGGCGATGCTGTGGAAAAGGTCCGGCAAATGCCTCGGCCATCGTCCACAAACGCTAGTGGGCGAACGTCAAATGACCGCGTGATACGACTGGGCGGCCTGAATGCCCGCGAGCGTAAGGGTCTGCGCCTCTTCGAGTTTCTGCTTCGCCTGCTCGACTTGGCCGATCGCATCGGCGACCCGCGGGTGGACGCTGCCCGCTGTCGCGATTCGAAGGCGGTTGAGTGTCTCCTCGAGCCGCTCGACGACGGCCCGCATACCGACCACGGCGTGCTCGGCGTCGTCGACCGATGCGGCGATGTGGAGCTTGACTTCTTCAACGCCGGGCATGCGGCCTCCTCGGGCGGATGGTGGTGGGTCGACGCCGGCGGCGTCGTCGCGCGGGCGTCAGACGATCGCCAGAATCAAACCGATGACCAGCGGTACGGCACAGAGCAGGGCACCGACCACGCCGCCCGATGGTCGGTACGCGGTGTCACCCAGGTGCCGCCCACCGACCGGCGTTTCCGTTGCGGCCGCTCGACCGAACAGGAGCCGGAGCGTGATCCAGCCGAGTATCCAGGCGCCAGCCGGAACGATCAGGGAGAACACCGCGACGACGATGCTCGCCTGTAGCGAGTCGCCCACGATCGAGTTGATCTCGATTAGGGCGACGAGAGCGAGCAGGGCGAACCACCCGTACACGATCGCGTTGCGTACGCCGGGAGGACGGCCCGCGAGTAAGCCGCGCTGCGCCGAAGCGCTGGTAGCCGACGACAGTGTCGCGTCGGCCGCGTCCAACGTCGTGCGTACGCGCTGCAACGCGACCGCGATGTCGGCCGTCGCATCCGCGATCGATCGGCGGGCGCGCGGCAGCGCGTCCGGTGCGTCGGTGAGGACAGCGCCCTCGCCCGTCGATGGTCCGGCGGCGGCGGGCTCGCTGGCCGACGCCCCGATCGGCGCCACCACCACGCCACGTTCGGCGTCGAGTGGTTCGAGCGGCGGCACGGCGCGTCCGACGCTGGTGGCGATCTCGACGAGCCGTGTTCGCTGCAGCGAGATGCGCTGGCGGACCGCGGTCAGTTCGGCTGCCGTCGCGCCCGCGGTGGCCCGTTGGGCCGTGACCGTCGCGGCCGACTCCCGGCGCACCTCGTCGAGGCGTACGGCAGCGGCCAGATACTCGTCCCACCGGTTCATCGGCCGACCCCGGCGCTATCCGGATCCGGTAGCGATGTGTCGGCGTTTCCGCCAACACCGTAGGCCCCATCGGAGTCACGCGCCGATCGCTGAGAACCCATACCGAGGTCGGCCGCGTCTTCGCCGCGGTCGGCCGGCGGGAGTGCGAACGGGACGATGACCTCCGTACGGGCCGCGTGCCGATCGTGGAACAGCGCCCGGTTCGGTCGGGGGTGCCAATCGAGGTCGAGTTCACCGAGGAAGATCGCGGCGTCGGTGGCCGGCACGTTCAGCAGCACGACACCGGCTACGTCCTCGCGTCCGGCCGAACCGCCGGTGTCCTCGCCGAACCGTCGCAACCCGCGCCACCAACCGAACACGTGCACGTTGCGGCCGGGGCCGTCGCGGAGCAGGCCGCGCAGGTCAGCGGCGCCGTCGAGCCCGAACCCGAACACGTACGTGTCCTCGGTGGCCGGATCCTCGACGATGCCGCGCAGCGCCTTCGCGTCCACCACATCGCATGGATGCCCGGCGCTGGCGAGCGCGGTGGCCAGATCGGCACCGACCGTGTCGGACGCGGCGACGAGCGGCGCGAGCACGAACCGGACCGATCCGGGCTCGACCTGCGCCGCCAGCGATCGTACGGCCGCGTCCAGCAGCCCGGCTCCCATCTCGCTCGGACCGATCACCGCCAGGTGCCGACCGGGTGTGCCGTCGAGCGCGAACGCGGCCAGCGAGAGCGGCACGTCGATGATCCGACCGAGGTACGCGATCGGACGTCGAGACGACGGAAGCATCGTCGGCAGGTGCTGCGGCGCATACCCCTCGAACACGTACGGCGGCCGAGCACCGGCCGACCGGGCGAGCCACAGCCGGCGGCGGAGCGTCGAGAGCGTCCGCGGTTCGGCGTGCGGGTCCGGAAAATCGATCAGGCGCTCGTGGGCCCGGGCCGCGCCACTTGGTCCGCCCAGGCCGCCGGCCGTATTCACGACCGCCGTACCGAGCCGGAGGGCGGCCGCAGCCGCATTCCGTACGTCAAGGACGTCGCCGCCGCCCGGCAGCGCGATCCGGACCGGGAACTGGCCGAAGATCGAGTCCCGCTTGGAATACAGCGACTCGACACCACGCATCGTCTGGCTCGCGAGGATCAGGTGGATGCCGTACGACCGGCCCTTGCGCGCGACCGATTCCAGCAACGCGACGGCCTGGCGGGCGATCCGGTCATCGCCGGCCAGCAGCACCTGGAATTCGTCGATGACACAGAGGATCCGCGGCAGCGTGTCGGTCTCCCGCAGGTCGGCGAAGCGGGTCACGCCGGCATCCTTGTAGAGCACCGACCGCCGGGTCATCTCGTCGTCGAGCTCGCGCAGCACGGCCAGGCCGTACGCCCGGTCCGACTCGACACCGACCGCGCGCGCGTGCGGGATCCAGGACGGGTCGCGCTCGGTCGGGGTGAACTCCCGAAACGACACGCCCTCCTTGAAGTCGAGCAGATACAGCGTCAATTCGGCCGGCGAGTAGCGGCTGCACAGTCCGTACAGGATGTTGATCAGCAGCGCGGTCTTGCCGGCGCCCGATCGTCCGCCGATGAGCCAATGCGGGGTCAGGTCGGCCAACCGTAGCGACAGCGCAGCATGGCCGGTGAGGCCAACCGTCGTCGCCAGGCCCTCGGCCGAACTCTCCTGCCAGGTCTCGCTCGGCAAAAGGTCGGTCATCCGCAGCGTGGCGACGATACGCGCCTGCTCGGCCACGGTCGCGCAGACCGCGTCGAGCAGTGGGGCCGGCGGGTCGCCGTCGAGTTGGACCGGCGAGTTGAGCACGCCATCGGAGCCGTACGGGCCGGCGACGGTCACCGTGTCGCCGCGTACGACGACTGTGGTCGCGTTGGCCACTGGCACCATGCCGGCGTCGTCGCGGACCCGGGCGGCGGCGTCGCGCGCAGCCGGCAGCCCGGCGACGATCATGGTGAGCCGAGCCTCCGGTGCCGCTGCGGCGAGCGCGTTCACCCGCGCCACGTCGGAGGGCTCGGCGCCGGTCGGCAGTCCGGCTATGACGAACAGCAAGTGGCGTCCGGCCGGGGCGGGCGTGCGTACCCACTGTTCGGCCTCGGCCAGAAGCGTGCGCATCCCACCCAGCTCGGCCGCGGGCGGTGGCATCAGTCGACCGTCGAACAGCGACTGGAACGGCGCGAACGCCACGCCGGTCGGATCGATGCCGCGCACCCGCAGCGTGCCGGGCGTGGCCGCGGCGAGAAGCCGCAGTACGACGCTGCGCATCAGACCGATCGCGACCGCATCATGTGGTGCTGCGTCGATCGCGAGATGGCCGACCCCGAGGAGCGGCACCAGCACCGGAAAATGCACGCCGGGTAGCGGCGATGCGACACCGACGCGGACGGCGAGCTCGGAGCCGGCTTCCGTGCCAACCGGCGGTGATGCCACGGTCGCGTCCCACGGCACGGCCAGCCATCCCGGCGCGACGTGCGCGGCGAGCGCGGTCAGCGTCGCGGCGAGAGAACGCTGCGTCGCATCGATCGCCGGTGGCGACTCGTCCGGCCTCATGTTGTCGAACACACGCGCGGCGGCATCGGCGGTCGCGACCGCTTGGCGGTGCAGCGCGGCCGCACGTTCGACACTGGAGCGGATCCGTGCCAATGTCGACCTCCCTTGCACTGCCGCGCCCGGGACAGGAGCAGGGGATGGGCGGACGTCCGGGGGCGCTCCGGGCAAGACCGTGAAGCTTTATCGAACTTAACGCAGGAGCCGTGCGCAAGCCCGCGGCGCGACCGGCGCGATCTCGCGAAATCGCGATCGGCTCGGCGCGCGCGTCCATGCCGAGCCGGTCTGACCCTCCGCCGAGCACTCGCCACACAGGACACGCCGTTGCCGCTCGACTACGCTCGCCGATGTGGACGCGCAGCCGCCGGGGTCGACGCCGGAGCCGAGAGCAGGCGCGACGCGGCTTGGCGATCCGGTCGCACCGCATGCGCTATCGGATCGCGGCGACGCACTGGCGCCGCTCGTCCCCACCGGGCCGCCGATCCGGTCGCCGCGTCGATCGCGGTGGCGGGTGGTCTTCGCGGTGGTTTTGGCCGCGATCCCGTTGCTGTGCGTCGGGGTAATACCGCTGGCTTTTCACTCGTACGACACCGCGACGCGACCGGATCGCAGTAAGCCGGATGTGGTCGTGCACAACTACCTGCAGTTGTACCTCAACGTTCCAGACGATGCGGCCGCTGGCCAGTTGGTCTGCCCAGGGCCGTCTGACCTGAGGGCGATCCAGGATTACCGCAGCACCATCGAAGCCGGCGAGCAGCGCGCCGGCCAGTCGGTCTCGTTCACGTGGGTGGAGGCCCCCGTTACCTCGGCCGGCCCAGACGCGGCGTCGGTCGACGTGCGCATCGTCGCCACGATCGGCGGCGTGAGCAGCGCCGGCAGCCAGTCGGACCTGTTCACGTTCACCACACATCGCGCCGACCAGTGGTGCGTGGCGTCGGTCGCGCGACTGGGCTGACTATCGCGACCGGGCTGACGACAGCGATTGGGCTGACTACTCCGCCCAGAGCAGGTAGATCGGCACCTCGCGAGTTCGTGGCAACTGTCCGTTCCAGGCCCAGCGATACCACTCCAGCTCCGAGCAGACGCGTACGCAGACGTCGCCGTCGCTGCTCTGGTAGACCTCGGTGACCGCGCGCAGATCGCGCTGCGCTCGGGATGCGTCGGCGAGAACGACGCGGCGTCCGGCCACGGTCGGCATGTCACGTACGGCCACCGGCGGGCGACGTGGCGGCCCGTCGAGCGAGACGAGTCGGCTGAACACGTCCCCCACCGGGGTGCTCGGACTCGCCGGATCGGCCGCCGCGATCGTCTCGACCCAGACCCGATCGATCGGCACCAGTGGTGCGAATACCTCGATCTGCTCGGCCTCGGCCCGATACCACTCCTGCTCCGGCAGGACCGGCACGTACGTCCGGCTGGCCTGGACGACGGCCGCGTCGCCGCGGAGATCACCCCGCCAACCCAGCCCCGGTACGCCGATCAGCAGGCGGGCGCCCCGCAGATCGGTGCGGCCGGCCGCCGGAACGGGGACGATCGACGGCGGCGTGGCCGGCTGCGTCGGCGGCCAGCCGCCACCCGGGTCTTGCGTCATGGCCGTGCCGTCATGGTTGGACTCCGAGCGGTGCACCCTGCTGGTTCATGAACGGTACGGGATCGATCGCGCCGGCCGCACTGTCATCGCCATTTGTGTGCACCTCGAAATGGCAGTGTGGGCCGTCGGCGTGCCCGCTCATGCCGACGTGGCCGATCGGTTGGCCGGCCGTCACGTGCTGCCCGACGACGACGAGCGGCTGCGAGACCATGTGGCAGTAGCGGGTGATGATGTTGCCGGCGTGCTGGATCTCTACCCACCAGCCACAGCCCGAGATCGCCAATGATCCGTCCCGGTCGCAGCTGTAGGGCGCGCCGCTCGCGGTGTGCGCCTGGCACGCGACGATCGTCACGACGCCGTCGGCGGCCGCGTGGATGACGGTGCCCTTCGGTGCGGCGAGATCGGTGCCGTTATGGGTCGGCCGCGACGGCGTACGGAATCCGGAGCTGATCCGGGCGACGAGCGGCACGGTCCAGCCCGACGCGGCGATCTGGCCGGGATCCGTGCACCGCAGCGCGACCAGCGATCCGGCGGCCCGGGCGGCCCCGTCGGCCAGCGCGTTGACGATCTCGGTCGCGAACGCCTCATGCTTGGCGTACGCGTCCGGATAGGCGCTGCGCTGCACGTCCTGCGCGGCCTGCGTCAGCGGCATGGTCTGCCAGCCGGCAACGGTGACGAGCTTGTCGTAGAACTTTCCGGTGGCGTACACCGGATCGGCGACCTGCTCCGGCGAACCCCACCCCATGCTCGGCCGCTGCTGGAACAGACCGATCGAGTCGTGGTCGTTGCGGGCGCCGAGATCCGGCAGGTTGTGTAGCCGCGACTCCTGCAGTGCCGTGGCGATGGCGATCACCCAGCCCCGTGGCGGGATCTTGCGATCCTGGCCGACCTTGATGATGATCGCCGCGTCACGTACCTGCTCCCTGTCGAGCGATGCGACGGTGGGCAGCGTGCCGTCCGGAGTCACGTCGGCGTGCTGGCCGCACGCGGCGAGGTTGGCGTTGGCGGCGTCCGCACCGTTGCTGCCGGCGCCGGCGAAGCCGCCGAAGAAGTAGGCGGACACCACACCGCCGCAGCAGAGCAGCGACAGCACGACCGTTCCGGCCAGCGCGAGGATCGCGCGGCGCGGCCAGCCACGCGCCGTGAAACCGTCGGCTCCGTTTCGACCGTCGTGCGCCGGAACATCGACCGGCGCCGGCCGACCGGTCGCGCCGATCACGCCGGTGCCCAGTCGATCGCGTCCACCTGCCAACGTCCGCCGGTCGCGAGCAACGACAAGGTGAGCGTGCCGGCATCGGTCGGGACGTCGGCCACCACAAAGCTTGCGGCATGGTCGGTCAGCGTGACCGGACCGGTGATCCGATCGGCCGGTACCGTCTGCGGATCCGCATCGGTCAGCTCGCCGTCCAGGCGGTCGGTCGACAGTGCGGCCAGCGCGGCCCGCCAACCGGCCGCCGTCACGCCGGTGTGCCGAAGCCAGTCCGTCGCGAAGGTGGTCGCGACCGCCTGCGGAGTCGCGCTGCCGGGGCTCGTGCTCGGCGGCTGTGGCGCCGGAACGCTCGCCACGCCGTCATCCGGTATCGGGCTCGTCGACGGGACCAACCCAGCGTCGGCACCCGGCTGCACCAGCGAACCGGTCGGGTGGTCGCCGGCACGGGACACGACGATGACCACGATCACGACGACGACCAGCCCAAGGCTGATGCCGTAGCGGAGGCCGAGGCGGCGCAGCAGCGTACGCACCGCTAGCCGCCGACCGGGCTCGACTCCGGCCGGCGCGCCGGGCGCGGGTCCGTCTCGGCCGGGCTCGGCGACGTCGATGCCGGCCGGTAGATGCTGTAATTCGCGGGCGCGGTCGGCACGTCGGGTTCGGTCCAGTCGCCGGCCGGGCGGCCGGACTCCGGACGGCGTTGCCGGGGCGGAGTGCGGCGCGGTTCCAGCTCGATCGGCGCTCCGTCCAGACTCCCCGGGCGGGTGACCGTCACGTCTTCGGTACGCCCTTCCGGCCGCACCGCTCGCGGTTCCAGCTCACGCCGTACCGATGAACGTCGGGTCGCCAGCTCTTCCTCGGCGATATCGAGGCGCGCCGCCGCGCGAGCATCGCGGAAGAAGCGCCGATGCCAGGAGCCGTCGGTCAGCGTTCTCGTGTGGTCCTTGCCGCCGAGCTGCGTCAGGCGACGGTACGGCCGCAGCAGCAGCCACCCGACCACGCCGACGAGCAGGACGAGCACGACCTGCAGCCAGCCGGGCAGCGTCGATGTGTTCATGATGAGGTCGACGGCGTAGAGATAGATCGCCGCGCCGGTGCCGAAGATGACGACGTTGAACACCGCCGCGACGACTGCGTTGGCCAGCCGTCGAAGGCCGCCCGAGGCAGGGCGCAGCAGCCCGATCGTGCCGAGCACCGGCGCCGCGACAACCGCCCAGCGCACGATGAGGAAGCCGATCAGGACCAGGATCGACGCGGTGATGTCGAACAACGCGAAGAACAGTGCGGACAGGATCGCGATGAAGCCCGCGCCGATGCGGTCCATGCCCTCGTTGCCTTGCAGGTAGTCGTACGCCTGCGGGTCCTCGGTCTTGATCTGCTCGGCGACCTTCTGCCACTCCTGCTGCTTGGCCGAAAGCACGGCCGAGCGCGTGTCCGGGTGGGCCGCGATCTGCTGGGCCTGGTCCCAGGTGAGCGAGCGCGAGTCGTAGAGGACGGGTCCGTACTTGACGGCGGTCGGGCTGTCGGCCGAGCCGAGCAGGCCGCGTAGCCAGTTGCGATAGAGCAGCGTCTCGGTCGCGGTGTCGCTCGCCCGTACGGCCGGCGGCCGGTGGTCGACGCACGCGTCCGCATCGGGCAGCGCACACGGTGCCGAGCCGGTCTGGTCCTCCGGCGCGCTGATCGCGCTGTGTACGACGTCGAGCCCGCGGACGAGCCCCGAGTCGGCCAGGTGCGCCGATCGCACCGGCCACGCGGCGATCGCCGTGATCGCCACCATCACCAGGATCGCCCAGCCGGCCGTCGTGAGCGCGGCACTCATGTCCGCCTGGCGCGCGCGCCACAACAGGTAGAGCCCGACAATCGCCAGCGTGATCGCGCCGAATACCGTGAACACCTGGGTGTAGATCGAACGCGTCGCGTTCCGTACGAGACTGTCGGCCCAGCCCCACATGCTGCCCGGATCCCACGACTTCTCGCGCAGCGCGTCGGAGGCCCCGACGACCGACGTGGCCGCCATGAACTCACCGTTGGCGACCGTGTCCTCGAACGTCGCGGTCGGATGCGTCAGCGGTGACACGCAGCCGACGTCGTAGGTCGTGTAGTCGTAACCGGCGTACCCGTACCGGCTGTAGAGGCCCTTCGGTCCGTTGAGCTTGGACGATGCCGGCTCCGACGCGAACCAGCCGGCCAGCCCCGAATCCGGTGTCTCCGGGGTCGGCGGCGACAGGCACTGCAGCCGCGAGGAGCTCAGGTCCGAGAGCTTGCCGACGCAGGCCGAAAAGTCGCCCGGATCCTGCCACTGGGCGACCGAGCACTGGCCCGAAGCCGGCGCCTGCCGGGCCGGAGCTTGCTGCGTCAGGGTTTGCGGCGCCGGGGTTTGCGGGGCCGGTGCCGCGCTCGCTGACGACGAACCGGCCAGGACCGCCAGCGCCCCGATGAATCCCGCGACGACGAGTGCCGCCTAGGCGATGACGGCGCGTTCCGGCGACGCCGTGCCCGAGGCGCCGCGTGGGTACGGTCATCCGGGCTCCGCACCTCGGTGTACGACGCCGGCGAGGCTCGCCGTCGGCGTGGTGTCCAAGTAACCGAGCAGGTCCGGAACGTAGGACATGTCCACGCGGATCTTCTGCACCCGACCGTCGACGTCGCGCATGACGAACTCGCGGAAGCCGAGCCGATCCGACGTGCCGGCGTCGTTCGCGGACAGGGACGCGAGCGTCTCCTCGTACCCGACGTCGGTCGGGACGCGCAGCATTCGCAGTGCCTCGGCGGCGACCTCCGGATCGGAGGCGATCCGCCCGACGAACACCGTCGACACCAGGTTTTGCACGTCGAGGCCGAGGATGTCGCGCGGATTCTGCGACGCGACGAGAGCCGCGAGGTTCCACTTGCGGCTGTCGCGAGCCAGGCGTACGAGGAACGACCGCCCCGAGCGCCAGCCCTCCATGAAGTGGCCCTCGTCCAGCCCGACGAGCTTGCGGGTGTGCATCGAACCGCCGTAGCAGCGACGTACGGCCAAGCGGTGTGCGGTGTGCAGCATCGGCAGCGCGAGCGCTTCCTCGGCCGACCAATACTCCCGCTCGATCTTGAGATCCGGCAGCCGCAGCCCGGCCATGGTGATCACGGTGAGCGCGGCGTCGGCACCGAGCAGCCCGGGCGGCGGTGTGCCGAAGAAGAGCATCGCAAGCGGCATCTCGGCCGTGTCGAGCAGCAGATGGGCGAGTTCGGTGGCCGCGTCGTCGCCCATCGCGGCCAGGCACCGCACGATGTCGTCCAGCGTGGACGTCTCCTCGGCGCGCACCGACCGTACGGCGTGCCGCAGCAGCGTCGCCGTCGAAGCCTCGCGCGCGACCTGTGGCGGGACGAGCATCGCGCAGATGTCCTGGACGAGCATGCGGCGTTCGGCTCGCGCGTTGGACAGCCCGATCTCGTACTCGCGATCGCCGGTCGGGCCGACCTCGAAGTGCTGCCGCAACGGCGTCGGGATCAACGCGTACGGCGCGAGTGTCCCCTGGTCGGAGCCGGTCAGGTTCAGGACGCGGGCGTACGGCGCCAATTCCGGCATGGCCGCCAGTCGGGCCAGTGGACCGGACGGGTCGAGCAGCGTCACCTGTACGCCCCGGCGCGCGGCCAGATATCCGAGCGCACCGAGCAGCGTCGACTTGCCGCCGCCCGGCTCCGCGACGAAGACCGCGAGACCGGAGCGTTCCCGGATCTCCATCGGGAAATGGAGGTCGACGAAGACCGGGCGGCGGGACGTGCCGGCGGTCCGCCCGATCAGATCGCCCCGGCGGTCGCCCACATTCGACGCCGCCTGCGGCAGCGCGGCGGCCAGCAGCTTCGTCGGCATGCGGCGCACGTATCCGGTGTTGGCGATCGGTTCGCCGGGGATGAACTCGCGCGCGAGCCAGTCCTGGTTCTTCGGATGTTGTAGGGCGATCCGCAGCTCGCGGGCGTAGAGCGTGGTCAGGCGGCGCGCGCGTTCCAGGCACTCCTCGCGAGTGGCGCCGCTGATCGCGATGCGGTGCCAGCCGTGCGCGCGGGACGAGTCGACCGGCAGACCCGTGGTCATCTCGTCCCCGATCCGCAGCGCCCGCTGGGCGAGGCGCTCCAGCTCGGGCGGCGCGTCCATGCCGTGCTCGGCGTAGTCGAGCTGCTGCGACCGGATCATCCGCAGGCGATGTTCGAGGTTGCGGAACGAGTCGCCCGGCCCGAGGATGTCCACCCGCGACGAGATCTCGGTCGGCCACGGCAACCGCTCGTGGAAGTGCAGCCACGGCTCGTGGCGCTCGGGGATCTCCAGCGGTTCCATCCGGCCGACCGACAGCACCGCGACATGCCGTTCCTCGCCGGTCAGGCGGTTCACGAGCTTGACCGTCGTTCCGTACGGCGTGCGATACCGCTCGATCTGTTCGGTCAACGCGAGCAGGTCGCCCTGCTCCCAGTCGCCGTGCTCGACCGGCGAGAGCGCGTCGGGCGGGGCCATTCCGAGCGCGACCGACCGGTAGAGCAGCCACTCCAACTCGTGGGCGGTCGCTCGCCGGCCGCGCATCCCGAACGCGCCTAGCACCTCGTCGAACTGCACGACGGTTCGGGCCATCCGCTTGCGTTCGCCCTCCGGCACGCCCTTGCCGAACAGGTGCGAGATGCGCTCGCTGAACGTGGCGCCGAACGACCGCCGGGCGAACGTGACGCCGAGATAGGTCTGTCCCTCGGAGTGTCCGGTCGCGTGCAGGTGGTGCTGGGCCGCGACGAGATGGTCGGCCCAGCTGCCCGCGCCCGGCACGTCCGGCAGCGGCGACGGCGTCAGCCGGTCGACCGTACGCGCCCAGTCCTCGATCGGAAACGGCCGCGTCGTGCGCCGCAGGTGCAGCCGGAAGCCGGCGAGGCTTGCGTACTGCTCCGCGATCGCGGCGATCAGCGCCTCCCGCTCGGCGTCCGGACGGAACGCCCATCGCACTTCGGGCAGCGCGTACCACGCGGTGACGCTCGACGGCGTGAACGTCAGATGCCCGGCCACCTCACTGATCGCGAGTTCCACCGCGGGGTCGCGATCCTTGGTCTTCGGCGCGGCCGTCCTGCCCGATGGCGGCGACGGCGGCGCCAGGTCCGCCGGCACGAGCTCCCGACCGGACGGTGGCGGCGCCCCGTTTGGCGCGGGCGGCAGAGCGGGCGTCGCGGTCCGCGCCCGGCGACTCATCGGTACGTCGTGCGGCGCGTCCACGCCGGCAAACCAGGCGTCGTCCGACACGAGTGCTTCGTCGTCCACCGTGTCGACCGGCCCAGCATTGTCGACTTCGTACGCATAGTCGATGTGATCGACCACGCGGGCGGCGACCGGGCCGTCGGCGTACCCGTGGGGCTGGGACGGAATCTCGGCGCCGCGCGGAGCGGAGCCGTCGACGGACCCGGCAACCGTCGGCGGATGCCCGGCGAACGGCGTCCCGCCGACGGATTCGGGGAGATTTGAGGTGTCGTCTGATGCCGGGCGGGGCAACGGAGCCGGAGGGTCGGCCGGCTTGACGAGGTACTCGAACGGCGAAAGGTCGAACTCGTCGGCCTCTCCACCGAGCGGTTCCTCCGCGTCGCCGGTGGCCGGGGTGCTGCCGGCAGGCGATCCGTTCGCGGGCGGGTTATGCGCCGCCGTGAGCGGCCATGTCGACGGCGGCCGCGGGGCGCGCTGACCGTTCGATGTGGAACTGGACCAGGGCAATCCGCCGTCGGATGGCGACGGTTGCGCCGGCACCGACGGGTGTGGACCGTGGAAGACCGCGACCGCGGCGCGCGGGACCATCGTCACGTCGGCCGCGTCGACGTCGAGCGGATCGGCCCGCGGGGCGACCGGACTCGGCGCGTCCAGGTCCGGCCCTGCCCAGGCGTCCGGGTCCCGCTCCGCCCACGCGCCTGGGTCCGGCCCTGCCCACGCGCCCGGGTCCGGCGCGCGATCCGCGTCGCGAGCCGGCGGCTCGTCCGACTCGGGGGAGCGCGGCGGTTGCGTCACGTCAGCTCCTCCCGGATGCGCACCCGGGTCGCGACGAGACGCGGCTCGCGACGCTCGGCCACCGGCTCGCGGGATCGGCGCCAGTCGGTGAGGGCCGTGCGGACCACCTTGCGGGCCGGCCGGTCGGGATCGACATGTCTAAATATATACGACGTCGTGACGATCGACAGAGCGATTTCCCACGCTGGAATGATGTCGATGTGGAAGGTGAATAGGTAGTGGATCAGCATGAAGAGCGGCACGAGCAGGGCAAACACGCCGTACTGCGCGTAGGAGAGCTGGATCGGTAGCGTGTAGCCGGGCGGGCCGAGGTAGACGAGTCTCGCTCGGTATATGTCGTCGTCTGTGCGTAACCGCATGATGGACTTACTTGAAGGCCAGACCGATGAGGTAGTCGCCGACGAAGAAGAGCGACACGGCGCCGGCGATGAAGGCAAGACCGATAACGGCGATCGCGGAGCTGGTCAGCACCTTTGAGATCTCGCCCTTGCCGGCCCGGCCGATAAAGATCACGCCGAGGACGGCGAGCAGAATCGGAGCGATCTTGCTGGCGAAGAACGAGACGATGCCCTGGGTGTTGATCTCCTTGGGGGCCGGCGCGGAGACGAGATGCTCGGTGTGGATGACGGTCGTGTGCACGGCTTGAATCGTGGCGACGATGATCATCTTGCCCTCCCGCACACCGTCCGCGCGGGCCGGCCGCGTCTCGCGCTCCCGTGAGCCTTCGTCCCCTCTGGGCGGGTATGGCCTACCAGGGTGACTGTGACACCGGGTGGTGGGGGTAGGCCGCCCAGTCGGGAATAGGAGAGAGCCTACGTTGCCCTCACGTATCGAACAAGAAGCGTGCTCACGGTACGACTGTGCCGGGTCGTGCCGACTTGCGCCCACCCTGCCCGTACGGGTGAATCGCCTGGCCACGACCGTGCTGGCGAATCGGCACGAATGTTCCGACGGTCGTACTTAGCGACCCGGCCATGCCATCACGCTTTATGGCTTTAAAGCGATCTAAGTCGATCGGCTGGGCCACTCGTGGATGGCGCGGCGGTTCGTCGGTCCGTGAGCCATTAGGGTGGCGGCTGTGACCAGTTCACGGCGCAACGGCGGCGTTGACGGACCGCTCGGTGGCGGCCCGGGTCACCCGATCGTGATCGGCGTCCTCAACGTCACGCCGGACTCGTTTTCCGACGGCGGCCGATACACGCGTCTCGCCGACGCGCTGCAGCACGCCCGGCGGATGCACGCGCAGGGTGCCGCCCTCGTCGACGTCGGCGGGGAATCGACGCGCCCAGGGGCGGAGCGCATCGATGCGGCCATCGAGTGCTCCCGCGTCTTGCCGGTGATCCGTCAACTTGCCACCGACGGCGTCCCGACCAGCATCGATACGACGCGGGCCACGGTGGCCGCGGCTGCACTCGAAGCGGGCGCGACACTGGTCAATGACGTCTCCGGCGGCCTGGCCGATCCGGACATGGCCCGGGTCGTCGCCGACGCCGGCGTGCCCTGGATCCTGATGCACTGGCGCGGGCATTCCAAGGACATGGCGCGGCTCGCCGCGTATCACGACGTGGTCGCCGATGTGTGTGCGGAACTGCGGGCACGGGTCGACGCGGCGTTGGCCGCGGGCGTGGCGGAAGACCGCATCATCGTGGATCCCGGCCTGGGCTTCGCCAAGACCGCCGAACACAACTGGCAGCTGTCCGCGCACCTCGATGCCGTGCAGGCTCTCGGTTACCCGGTGCTGTTCGCGTCGAGCCGTAAGTCTTATCTCGGTCGGCTCCTGGCCGGGCCGGACGGCACGCCGCGGCCGGTGGACCAGCGCGATGCGGCGACGCTGGCCACCTCGGTCCTCGCGGTACTGGCCGGCGTCTGGGGCATCCGAGTGCACGACGTGGCCGCCACCGTGGACGCGATCCGGGTCTGCCAGGAAATGGAGGCGTACCGGTGACATCGCCCGTTTCGCGGCCGGCGCCGGGAATCTCCTCGACCTCGGTGCCGCCGTCCGATCGGATCACGCTGACCGGCCTGCGGGCGTACGGACGCCATGGCGTGTTCGACTTCGAGCGTGCCGACGGGCAGGACTTCGTTGTCGACGTCACGCTGGAAGTCGACCTTGCGCCGGCGGCCTCGACGGACGACGTCACCGAGACGGTGCACTACGGCGAACTCGCCGACCGGCTGGTTGCGATCGTCGCCGGGCCACCGGTGGCGCTCATCGAGACGCTCGCCGACCGTCTCGCGGCAGCCTGCCTCGACGACGTACGGGTGACGGCGGCGACCGTTACCGTACACAAGCCGAAGGCGCCGATCGCCCACTCGTTCACCGACGTTGCCGTCACGATCCGCCGCACCCGCTCCGACATCCACGAGGCGCGGTCATGACCCGCGCGCTGCTGTCGCTCGGCAGCAATCTCGGGGATCGGTTGGGCAACCTCCGCGGCGCCGTCGCTGGACTCGCCGACGTGCTGGTCGTGACATCCGGCATCTACGAGACGCCGCCGTGGGGTGACCCGGACCAGCCGCCCTATCTCAACGCGGCCGTGATCGTGATGGGCGACGGTGTGACAGCCGACGACTGGCTCAGCCGGGCCCACCAGCTCGAACGGCGCGCCGGCCGCAAACGTGATCCGGACCGGCCGTACGGTCCGCGTACCCTGGACGTAGACGTGATTATGGTGTGGACCGAGGACGGGCTACCGGTCGTGTCCAGCGATCCGGCGCTCACGCTTCCGCATCCCCGGGCCCATCTGCGTGCGTTCGTCCTGCGCCCCTGGTTGGACATCCAGCCGTACGCTCAGTTGCCCGACCACGGATGGCTGACCGATCTGATGCGCACCCCGGAGGTCGCCGCCGACCTGCCCGCCCTGTCGCCCCGAGTCGATTTGTCGTTGGAGCCGTGAAAATGAGTGCCGAGCCACCGGGCAGGACCCGACAGAATTCCCAGGGCCCTGCCAACCGGCCCCGACTTCGCCCGACGAAGCCAGCGACGCTGGTGGTCGCCGCGTTAGCCGCCGCGGCGATCGGTTGGCTGATCATCGCGAACGACTACAGCAGCTTCCCGACCGTGACCTGGCTGCCCGGGGTGATACTGGCCGCCCTCGGCGTTCTGCAGATCTTCGCGGCGATCAACACGAAGTCGCGAATAGACCGTAAGCCCGGCGCGGCGCCGGTTGAACCGCTGACCGTCGTCCGATATGTCGTGCTCGCCAAGTCTTCGTCGATCGTGGGTGCGCTGTTCGGCGGGTTCTTCCTGGCGGTCGCGGTGTGGCTGTTCGGACAGCCGCACGGTGCGCAGTCGGCACCGGGCCGCGATTTGCCGCCGTCGCTCGGCGGCGTCGGCGGCGCGATCGTGCTGCTCGTCGGCGCGCTGCTCCTGGAGCACGCGTGCCGCGTGCCGCCGCCACCGGATGACGAGGAAGAATCCGGCGAATCCAAGAGCTGACCGGCGGAAAAAAGGCCGATTTCATGGCAGCGGAATCGGCAGGACTTCCCCGAAACCGGTGCGACGGGTACGGTCGTGCACCGGACTACGCGCAGGTCTGCGCGGCTGATGTGCGCTTGTCGTCAACACATCACCCGACGTGCCGTCCCATGACGTGCGAGGCAGGCCAGGCGCCAGCGAGAAAGGTGCGACATGTCGTACCCACCCGAGCGCAATTCGTCGAAGAACCGGTTCCTCGGCGAGGGATTTCGCGTTGAGCCCGACTTTCGCGTGGAACCGGATTATCGGACCGAATCGGGGGCAAGCGTGTACGACGCATCGACCGTACCGGTGGCCGGAACTGATGTCGGGGCGACCGAATCAGCGACCGGTGATATCGGTGAGGCCCGACCCGGGCTGTCGCCGCGCGCGCCGCTTGCCTTGCCGGCGACGCCCGACGTGCCCTTCGCGCCAACGCCGGTTGAGTTGAACAACGCGTTCGACGATCCTCAGCACGGCGAGCCCGGCCGCGACCGCTTCGGCGTGCACGCGATCATCGAGATCGTGCTGTTGCTCGCCGCGGCTGGTCTCGTCGTGGCGGTGAACCAGAAGTCGACTCCGCATCTCGACAGCTTCGCCATCCGCGGACTGTTGGCTCTGGTCACGGTGTACGGACTGCTGGGCGTCGGTGCCGGCCTGTCGTTGCGGGCCGGCGCGGTGAATCTCGCGATGGGGCCGATCATGGTCGCCTCCGCGCTCTACTTCGGTCAGCAGCGCGCACACCACAACTGGTACGTCGCCGGCGGCCTCGCGCTGGCCGTCGCGGCCGGGATCGGCGCCGTCATCGCGCTGATCGTGGCGATCCTCCATGTGCCCGGGTGGGCGGTCAGTCTGGCCGCTTTCGTCGGCGTGAGCGTGTGGATCAGTCATCTGCCGGCCGACGTTCGTCTCGTCGACGTGCCGGATCCGGTCACGCACGCGTACGAGATCTTTGGCGTGTTCGCCGTCGTCGCCGTGGCCGGCGCGACGATCGGAGCGATCCGGTCGGTCCGTCGCAGCTGTCGGGCGCTTCCGTCCGGTCAGCGATCCGGCCGACCGCCGCGGTGTGGGAGCGGCCTGGATGGTCGGCGCCGCGATGGTCGTGTCGTCGGTGCTCGCCGCGCTGGCGGGAATCCTCTACAGCCTGACGACCGGTGGCGCCGCGACCGACACCGGCATCACCTGGTCGGCCGTGGCCGTCGCGATAGCCCTCGCCGGCGGCACCAGCGCGTACGGCCGCCGCGGCGGGATCTTCGGCACCGTCCTGGCGGCGATCGTGTTCGTCCTGGTCGGTCGCTACTCCGACCTGGCCAACTACCGGATCGACCCGCGGGTGTTGATCGGCAGCGCGCTGATCATCGGGTTGCTCGCCACGAGGCTGGTGGAAATCTACGGGCGGCCCCATCGGGCCTACGACGAGGCAGCCACGAATCGTTGGCTCGGCGGGTCCGCCTCGCAGTGGCCGGGCGACGACGAAGCGTCTCGGACGGTGGCGACACCGGCGGCCGAGCCGGACCGGCCGCACGCCGATTGGGTGGATTCCGGCGGCGACCCATGGCCGGGCCGCTAGCGGTCCGGCTCCGCGCCCGGCCGTGTTTGCGCCGGCCGGGGTACGGATACGCTGGCAACCATGAGCACTGACGCGCCGCCGCCGACCCTTGACGAACTCGACGCGCTGACCACCGAGGAGTTGCGCGAGCGCGCGTTCCACGTGGCGCGTGAGCACCACGACGTGAGGTTCTTCGTGCAGGTCATCCGGCTCCTGCCGGCGTCCGAGGACGCCGAGGACAACATCGACGGTTCACTCGGCTCGATCGGCGAGTCGATCACCGACCTCGTCGGCCTCTGGCGGGAATTCACCGGGCACGGCCTGGGCAGTGCCGAACCGGTCCTCCGGGCCGAGTTCATCGACTATCTGATGAAGCACGCGCCGAAGTAGCGCCGAAGTCCTGGCTCGGTGAACTCACGACCGCGCCGGATTCGGCGATCGCCGTCGCGGTCAGGATGCCGATGGGTTGGCCGTTGGCGGGGTCGGTCACGGCGACCCAACCGTGGCCACCGTCGAGCAAGGCGGCCAGGGCGTCGGCCAGCATGCCGTCGGCCGGCACGCTCGGTCCCGAGGCGACATCGCCGACCGAACTCACCGGGGCCAGATGCTTCGGCTCGATCGGCGTGACTCGGAGGCGCTTGATGCCCCGGTCGGCGCCGATGAACTCCTGGACGAACGCGTTCGCCGGCTGGCTCAGCAACTCGGCCGGTGTGGCGAATTGCTCTAGTGTCCCGTGCTCGGACAGGACCACCACGCGGTCGGCCAGTCGTACGGCCTCGTCCAGGTCATGGGTCACGAACACGATCGTCTTGCGTACGGTGCGCTGCAGTCGCAGGAACTCGTCCTGGAGCCGGACTCGTACGATCGGGTCGACCGCCGAGAACGGCTCGTCCATGAGCAGGGCGGCCGGATCGGCGGCCAGCGCCCGAGCCACGCCGACGCGCTGGTTCTGGCCGCCGGACAGCTCGCTCGGGTAGCGCTTGCCGTAGCGGGCGGGGTCGAGCCCGACGAGTTCCAGCAGCTCGTTGACGCGTTGTCGGGTGCGCTCCTTCGGCCAGCCGAGCAGTCTCGGCACGGTCGCGACGTTCGCCGCGATCGTCTGGTGTGGAAACAGTCCGACGTGCTGGATGACGTACCCGATTTTGCGCCGCAGCTCCACGGCGTCGGCCGACAGGATGTCGTCGCCGTCGAGCAGGATCTTGCCGCTGGTCGGTTCGATGAGCCGGTTGATCATGCGGAGAATCGTCGACTTGCCGCAGCCGGACGGCCCGATCAGCGCCACGAGTTCGCCCGCCGGCACCTCGAGTGACAGTGATCTGACGGCGACCGTGCCGTCGTCATATCGCTTGCCGACGCCGTCCAACATGATCGTCGCGGCGTTCGGGGCCGGCGGGGTACGGTCCACGTATGTCCTTCCCTGGTGCCCTGTTGGGAGCGTCGCCGTGGGGCTCGCCGACCGCGGCGCCACCGGCCGAGGTGGCCAACTCCTGGTTCTCCTGGCACTACATCCAACAGAACGCCGATCAGATCCTGAGCGACCTGCAGTTTCATTTCGTCACGACGATCGAGGCGGTGATCGCCGCGATGATCGTGGCGATCCCGCTCGCGGTGCTGTGTTACTGGGTCAAGCCGCTCGCCGCGCCGATTCTTGCACTGTCCGGCGTGCTCTACACGATCCCATCCCTGGCCCTGTTCGCGTTCCTGGCCCCGTTCATCGGCATCGGCGTCACCACGATTCTCATCGGACTCGTGCTCTATGCCCTGCTGCTTATGATTCAGAACACTCTCACCGGCCTGCGACAAGTGCCCGAGGAGGTCCGTGACGCGGCGCGTGGAATGGGCTATAGCCGGTTCGGCATGCTGCTCCGCGTCGAGCTGCCGCTGGCATTGCCCGGGATCGTCACCGGCGTCCGGCTGGCGACCGTCTCGACCGTCGCGCTGCTGACCGTGGGCGTGATCGTGGGCCAGGGCGGCCTCGGTCAGCTGATCTTCAGTGGGCTGCACACGAACTTTGGTAAGGCGCCCATCTTCACCGGCACGATCTTGTGTGTTGCGCTCGGACTGGCGCTCGATCTGGTGATCGCCGGCATCGGCCGCCTGATCACCCCGTGGGCGCGGCGAGGGGTGGCGGCGTGAACTTCATCCACCAGGCCATCCTGTGGCTCAACGACCCGCTGAACTGGACGAACCCCGGTGGGATCATCGACGACCTCCGGCAGCACCTGGTCATCACCGGGCTCGCGCTGCTGTTCGCCTGCCTCATCGGTCTGCCGCTGGGCATCTGGTTCGGCCATTGGGGCCGCGGCGGAGGGTCGGTCGTCGCCTTCTCCAATACGACCCGGGCCATCCCGACGTACGCACTGCTCGCGGTGATCTACGTGGCCGGCATCGCCGGAATCGGTGCGGCGTCGGCTGTTCCGGCTCTCGCGATCTTCGGGATCCCGCCGATCCTCGCCAACGCGTACACCGGCATCCGGCAGGTCGACCCGGAGGTGCGCGACGCGGCCCGCGGGATGGGCATGTCCGGCTTGCAGATGCTCGGTCGCGTCGAATTGCCGCTGGCGGTCCCGTACATAGCGGCCGGCATCCGGACGGCGGCCGTACAGATCGTGGCGACGGCCACGCTGGCCGCACTCGTTGCCGGTGGCGGGCTCGGCAACATCATCTACGCCGGCTTCGGCCTCACCATCGCCGTCGGTGGCGGGCAGATCCTCGCCGGTGGGATCCTCGTGGCCATCCTGGCGCTTCTCGTCAACGGAGTGCTCGGCATCGTGGTGCATTACGTCACCCCGAAGCCGCTCCGGACCCAGCGCCGGTCGAGGCGCCGCGCACGCCAGGTCGCCGCCGAGGCCGCATAGCCGCAGGTAGGGGCGCTCCGCGGCGGACGTACCCAAAAAAGTCAAACGGTCAAACCGGGACGATGCACGCGTGGCATGAGTTGTCACGGGCCAATGACATTTCCAGTTTCCGGTTGCCGCGACCCACGAGGCAGGGTTGGCTGATCTCATCGGGCGGTACGTTCGCGAATGGTTGCGGACCCACTGCACCCAGTGCCGCCCGTCGGACACGCGGCCGACCAGACCCTGGTCGCGCCGGGACACGGAAGGCGGGCTCCTCTTCTATGCGTTCGTTCAAACGACCTCTCGCGCTCGCGGCAGGTCTTCTCCTCGTCGCCGGTTTCGCTGCCGCGTGCGGCAGTGCCGGTTCGTCCGGTACGGCGCAGCCGAGTGCGGCCACCGGGGCGGGCTGTGCCGGAGTCGCCGGGACGGATCTCGTCGTGCTGACCGACGACAAGCACCTCCAACAGTCGGACGTCGTCGTGCCGGCCATCAACAAGGCGGCTGCGAACACCCAGCTCATCGCCGCGCTGGATGCGGTCTCGGCCGACCTGGACACGAACAAGCTCATCGCGATGAACAAGCTGGTCGACTCCGGCGGTCAGACGCCGGCCGCGGCCGCGCAGACCTTTGTGCAGCAGAACAACCTGCAGCAGGGCCTGGCCAAGGGTCCAGGTGGCAAGCTGAAGATCGGCGCCGCGGACTTCAGTGAAAACGAAGAGATCGCTAACGTCTACAAGATCGTCCTGGACTCGATCGGTTACACGACAACCGTGCAGACGATCGGCAACCGCGAGCTCTATCTGCCGCAACTCGAGCAAAACAAGATCCAGATCGTGCCCGAGTACGCGGCGTCGTTGCTGACCGCACTCAACACCACTAACGACGCGGCGCAGGCACCGACGAGCGACATCAACGAGACGATGCCGCGGTTGACTGCCCTTGGCGCGCAGAAGAACCTGGTGTTCGGCAAGCCGTCGACCGCGCTCGACACGAACGCGTTCGCGGTGACGAAGGCGACAGCCGACAAGTACGGACTCAAGACGCTGTCCGACTTCGCCGCGAAGTGCTCGGGGAAGGCGACGACACTCGCCGGTCCGGCCGAGTGCCCGCAGCGTCCGTTCTGCCAGCTGGGTCTGCAGAAGACGTACGGTATCCAGTTCGGCCAGTTCCTGAGCCAGGGCCAGGACGCCGGCGGACCGGTCACGAAGAAGACGATCCAGTCCGGAGCGGCGACCATCGGCTTGGTCTTCTCGTCCGACAGTTCGCTCACCACGCAGTAGGCATCGCATCGCGGTGATGGGCCGTGCACCGGGCTGGCCGCCGGTGCACGGCCCATTCACGCTGGTGGAAGCAATCGTTGCTCGGTCCTGAGCGCGGTGGGTCGGGCCGCTAGAGAACGCGAGGCGATCTCGGTAACCTCTACACCCATGCCTGCCCCGACCGTTGTCACCGCGCCCGATCGGGCCGACCCTCGGTCGCGCCTGCTCGCGGTGCAGTTCTGGGTCGGCATAGCGCTGGCGCCGCTCGCCGCGCTGCTGTTGATTTTTGGCGGTACGGCCGCGGCCGCGGTCATCGCCATCATCGCGGTTGTGGTGCTCGCGCTATCGGTGATGTTGCGCTCGGATACCGCGCCGTCGGCGCGCGCGAACACCGTCACCGCAGACGAGATGAACGCGCTCCGGGAGGACGTACGGGCCGACATCACGACTGCCGCCCGGGCAACGCATCGGGCGTTGTCGGAAAAGATGTCGCGGCTGGAAGAGTCGGTCGCCGGCGTGCAGCGGCTAGCCGAATCGTTCGCCGGGATCCGTCGACTCGAGGACGCGATCGCCGGCGTCCAGCGCGAGGTCGAGGCCGCCCGAGCGGTCGCCATTGAAGCCCGAGCTGCCGTCGACAACCAACGTGAGCTGCCGATGCCGCCGGGCCGTCACCCGGCCGCCGTGGTCGGGTCGGTCCCCGGCGTCGTACGCCACACCCAAACCGTCGTCACCCGCTCGATGTACGTGGACCGCCCGGCCGACGAGTTCGAGCGTCCGTCGGGTTCGACCGTTTACGGCTCAGCGGCTCGCTCGGCGTCCGGTCGGGCGGCGATCGGCGGCGTCGTCAACGGATCGACGACGTACGGCTCGGCGAGTCGACGACCAGACGTCGCGGACGAGCGTGACGATCCGGGCCGCCATGACTCCGGACGACACGACTCCGGACCGCCACGACTCCGGACGACACGATTCAGCACGAATCGATGCGGGCCGCCATGACGGCGGTCGCGGAAGTGCCCGCTGGATCGACGTCGACGCTCCGATGACCCGCGAGCGGGACTCGCAGGAGGATGCGCGCCGCGATGAGCCGGGCGCGGCGTCGCGAGGCCGATATGAGTCGCATGGGGACGATCAGCCGTGGGGTGTGCCCTCACGGCGGGAGCTTTCGTCCGACCGCGACGATGCCGATGATCGCGACCGGCGTGCTGACCGCGACGGTGCCTACCACCGCGACCGCGATGATGCCGATGATCGCGACCGGCGTGCTGACCGCGACGGTGCCTACCACCGCGACCGCGATGATGCCGATGATCGCGACCGTGATGTTGACGGCAGTGAGTCGCATGAGTCGTGGACCGAGCAGCGGCTGCGGGCCTACCTGCCGCAGATGAGGGAGTCGCTCGGCTATCGGTCCGGTGGCCTCGATGAGCAGTCGGATTCGAGCGGGGATCTGGCCAACGATGCGCGATGGTCGCAGATGCGCGACGGCGATCGGTGGGCGGAAGTGCGCTCCGACGATCGCGGCCGGGAGTTGCGCATGGCCGAGCGCCACGAGGAGCGGCACGTCGACGAGACCGGCACCCAGCTGCGCATCGTCGACCGATGGTCGTCCGTACGGGAGGAGCGGATCCCGCCGGCCGCCGATCACACTCCGCCTCGCGAAACCCGGGCACAGCGGCGTCGGCGCGTGGAACAAGACGACCGTGACGAGATATACCCGACCGCCGTCACTCGCGCGGAACTGCCACGGCCGCGTAACGCACCAGATGAGGTCCGCGCCGATCGACCGAGCGGCGAGGTCGGTCGCGGCTGGCGTGATGTACGCAGCGGCGTGATCGAGCCGGATCACTCGGATCGCTACGAGGCATCCCGATACAACGGCCTGTCCCAGGATCGGCCTTCTCGCGATACGCCGGCCCGCGGTGGTGGCCCGCAGGAATCGCCCTCGCACGACCCGCTTTCGCAGGACGATGTCGGCATCTACCGGCGTCGGGCCGATGACCGGTCGACTTCCGGCCGCGCGGTGCCCGACGTACGGTCCGACGATCCGTACGCAAGCGGTTGGGTCGATGACCGGGCCGCCGCGCGCCGAGGCGGCAGGGACGTCCCGCGGTCGAGTCAGCGGGACAGCGATGATCTCCCGCCCGACCGGCGGGACCGCGACAGCGGTGATTTCTCGCCCGACCGGCGGGATCGCGACAGCGGTGATTTCTCGCCCGACCGGCGGGATCGCGACAGCGATGAATTCGCGCCCGCGCGTCGAGCCGAGTCGGCTGCCTTCGAGGAACGCGACGACCGTTGGACTCGCGAGCCCAGCCAGCGATCGAGCGGCCGTCGTCCGCGGCTCGATTTCGAGGTCACCGACGATCGCTGGAATTAAGCCGCCGGACCTCGCCGTGATCCACCAGCATGGACGATTACGGCCGTTACAGCGACGCCAATCGTCCACCGCAGCGGATCATGGCCGGCCTACTTGTCGATGTCGCCGACGACGAAGAACATCGAACCGAGGATCGGTACGAGATCGGCCACCCGAGCCCCGGGCAGGATGACCGACAGCGCCTGTACGTTCGCGAACGACGCGGTCCGCAGCTTCATTCGCCAGGGCGTCTTCTCGCCTCGGGACACGAGGTAGTAGCCGTTGATGCCGAGCGGGCTTTCGGTCCAGGCGTACGTGTGACCTTCCGGCGCCTTGACGACCTTCGGCAGTCGAATGTTCACCGGGCCGGATATCCGATCGACCCGATCGAGGCACGCCGTCACGAGGTCCAGCGACACGTACACCTGCTCCAGCAGCACCTCGAAGCGGGCGTGCGCGTCCCCGGCGGTACGCGTGACCACTGGAACGTCCAGCTGCCCGTACGCGAGATAGGGCTCATCCCGTCGCAGGTCCATATCGAGTCCGGAGCCGCGGGCTACGGGACCGGAGGCGCCGTACGCCGCGGCCGTCTCGGCCGATAGCACACCGACCCCGACGGTCCGGGCCAGGAATGTCTCGTTGCCCCGGATGAGCCGATCCAACTCGGGCATCCGCCGGCGTACGTCGCCGACCGCGGCGCGGGCCCGTCCGGTCCAACCGGCCGGCACCTCCTCCTTGAGGCCGCCGACGCGGTTGAACATGTAGTGGATCCGCCCGCCCGACGCCTCTTCCAGCACCGCCTGGAGCGTCTCGCGCTCCCGGAACGCCAGCACCGCCGGATCGATCTCGCCGATCTCGATCGGATAGGAGCCGAGAAACATCAGGTGGTTCAACACTCGGTTGAGCTCGGCGAGCGCCGTACGCAGCCAGACCGCCCGCTCCGGAACCTCCATGCCCATCAGGCGCTCGACCGCCAGCGCGACCCCCAGCTCGTTCGCGAACGCGGACAGCCAGTCGTGGCGGTTGGCCAGCACGATGATCTGGCGGTAGTCGCGCACCTCGAAGAGCTTTTCGGCGCCGCGGTGCATGTAGCCGATGATCGGCTCGGCCCGGACGATGCGGTCGCCGTCAAGGATGAGCCGCAGGCGAAGGACGCCGTGCGTCGACGGATGCTGCGGGCCGATGTTGAGCACGATGTCGCTGGTTTCGAGGCCGGTTCCGGTGCCGGCGGTAACCTCCCGCGGCGGTTGCGCGTCGCGCCGTCACCGGGCCGTCCGTCAGCGGGCCATCCGTCACAAGGTCATCGTAGGCGGCAGCTCGATGCCGACCGGCTGCAGCAGCCAGTAGTGGCCACCGAGCCCACCCGGATCGGTCAGCTCGGTGGCGGTCGACGCATCGGCGAGTGCCCGCACATAGGCCGCCGGATCCCGGTGCGCCAGCTCGATCGGCGGCCGGTTCCCGCGCACGCCGAGGGCGGCGAGCGCGGCAGATTGCCGTACCAGCAAAGGATCGAGCCCGGCCACGACGGACCCGGCGGTGGCGACGGCGTCCGCGGCGATGTGTGCGGTCAGATCACGAGCCCCATCGGGTACGGGCAGCCTCTCGCGCCCGCCGGCGAAGCCGGTCAGGGTGCCCAACGGCGGCCGGGCGGCGCTCGTGTGCCCATAGTCGATGGCCAATGCGAGCCCGCGGTCGATGTGAGCGATCGCGTCGGCCCAGGCCCGGTCGCGCGGGTCGCCGATTTCGACGCGCTCGCCGGCCGGCCACCACCGCGCGATCCATGCTTCGTCGCGCGCGTCGACCGTCGGGCCGGGCGATTCGTCGCCGCGGTCGTCGACCAGTACGTACCGCCAGCCGTCCGAGTCCGAAATGGCAACGTCGAGCGGCACGTTATCCAGCCACTCCGTAGCCAGAAGGACGCCGGTGATGTGCGGCGGGATGCGGTCCCGCCACGCGATGCCGGCCGGCAATCCGTCCGGCCGCGGCCCGCGCTCAACCGCAGTGAGCCGGCACCGCCGATGCAACGCGAGCCGATCCGGCAGGAGCGCCAGCAGCTCGCCACGACCGGCGCCCACGTCCACGACGTCCAACTGGTCCGGATGCCCGAGCGCGGCATCGACGTCGGCGATGAACGCCGCGATAGCGCGTGCGAACGTCCGACCGGTATGGGCACTGGTCCGGAAGTGGCCCGCCGGCCCCGGACCCGAGCGGGTGAAGAAACCGTCGCGCGGTCCGTAGAGCGCTTCGGCCATCGCATCCCGCCAGCGACGCACAGCGCCCCCGCCCTTCGTCCGAATCCGGGCTCGCGTTCGTCGGCCCGTCCTCCATATGCTGCGCCCGGGCCCCTAACCGTGGAGCGCGCCGTGCACATCGAGTTCACCCAACTTCCCGACCCTGACCGCGAACGCCGACACATGCGGCTCCTTCTCGCGCACCAGTTCCGCGGCCGCCGAGTCCTGATGATCGCGCTCGCGATCCTGATGGTTGCGCTCGGTGCGGTGCTCATCGCGTCCGGTACGGCGGTGTTCGGCGCGGCCCTGCTCGCCTTCGGCGCGCTGTATCCGCTGCTCGTGTTGGTCAGCTTCCGCCGCGGTGGTGATCGTTTCGTCCGGCGGTTGGCGAAGGTCAATAGCGTGCCGAAGCGAGTCACGATCACCGATACCGACGTGTCGTTCACGTCGCCGTTCCAGCACATTGCGTGGGCCTGGTCGGCCATCGACACCGTCATCGACCTCGGGGAAGTCGTGTTGGGGAAATGCGGTGACGCCCCGGTCCTGTGGATCCCGCTGACCGGCATGTCCCCGGCCCAGGCGGCCGAACTGCGTGCCTTCCTCACCGGCCCACGGGCGGTGCGGCTGACGGGAACGTCCGGCGAGGTCCGCGCGGCCAGCCCGGAGCAGGTCTGACGCTCATTCGACGGCCGCGCATCGGCCTCCGTGCGGCTGGCCACGTCATCACGGCGGGGATGGCCCCGAGATCACCACGCGGTTGGCCGCGAGTGAATGTGTTCACACGCGCTTTATGGCGCGCCGTTGCCGGCGCCATACTTGCCTGGACCGGTACCCCAGCGAAGAGGACTGGATCATGGCAATGAACGCTGCCGCGCGCACCACGCAGGGCGAGAAGCGGCGAGGACGGCTTGACGGGTCCGCGAACATCCCCCGCGTCGTACCCGAGATTGTCGACACCAAGTCCCTCACCGTTGGCATCGTTGGTGCCGGTCGCGTCGGAACAGCGCTGGGCGTCGCGCTGGCTCGGGCCGGCCACCACGTGACGGGCGCGTCCGGACGGTCGGCTCCCGCCCGCGCTCGCATCGCGAACCGCCTGCCCGCCGCGGTGCACCGGCGAGCCGAAGATGTCGTACGCCACGCCGATCTGGTGATCTTCGCCGTACCCGACGACGTGCTCGCGCCCTTGGTCGCCCACCTCGGCGAATCGGGTGCGTTCCGGCCCGGGGTCATCGTCGCGCACACCTCCGGCGCGCACGGGATCGGCATCCTGCATCCGGCGACCGCTCGGGGTGCGCTGCCGATGGCGCTGCATCCGGCGATGACGTTCACCGGCGCGGTCGACGACGTCGACCGGCTCACCAGCGGGATTACGTTCGGGGTGACCGCCCGCGAGGACCTGCGCCAGACCGCCACGGAACTCGTCGGTGAGTTGGGTGGAGCGATCGAGTGGATCCCGGACGAGCGCCGGGCGCTCTACCACGCAGCGCTCGCCCACGGCGCAAACCACCTGGTCACGCTCGTCAACGAAGCGATGGATCGGCTCCGCGACGCCGGCGTCGTACACCCCGAGCGGGTGCTCAGCCCATTGCTGCACGCCGCGCTGGACAACACGCTGACCATGGGCGACGCGGCCCTGACCGGTCCGGTGTCGCGCGGCGACGCCAACACGGTCGCGTCCCATCTCGACACACTGACCGAACACGCACGCGAGTCCGTACCGATGTATCTGGCCCTGGCCCGACGCACCGCGGACCGGGCCATCGCCGCGGGCCGGATCACGCCGACTGCCGCCGAGCCTTTGCTCGGCGTGCTGGCGAGCCGACCGGACGAGGATTTCTGAGATGTCCGCCCCGGTGATCGCGCGGACCCGAGCCGAGCTTGCCGTCGCACGCACCAAGCTCGACGGCTCGGTCGGGGTCGTGATGACGATGGGAGCCCTTCACGAGGGCCATGACGTGCTGATCCGCGCGGCTCGGGCCCGCGCCGAGCACGTGCTCGTCACGATCTTCGTCAACCCGCTGCAGTTCGGCCCGAATGAGGATTTCGACCGCTATCCACGTACGTTCGAGGCCGATGTCGCCCGATGCGAATCGCTCGGTGTCGACCTCGTCTTCGCACCGTCGGTCGACGAGATGTATCCGGAAGGCGCGCCGCAGGTGCGGGTGAATCCCGGCGTCCGCGGCGAAATGCTGGAGGGCGCGAGCCGGCCCGGCTTCTTCCACGGCGTGCTCACGGTCGTCATGAAGTTGCTTCAGCTGACCCGGCCCGACTTCACGTTCTTCGGCGAGAAGGACTATCAGCAATTGGCCCTCGTCCGGCAGATGGCCAGCGATCTCGATGTGCCGGTCGAAGTCGTCGGCGTGCCGACCGACCGTGATCCGGACGGTCTCGCGCGATCCAGCCGGAACCGCTATCTGTCCCCGGCTGGCCGAGACGCGGCGCTTGCCCTGTCCCGGTCGCTGCGGGCCGGTGCGGACGCGGCGTCCGCCGGGGCCGGGCCCGAGGCGACGCTCGCCGCCGCGACCGAGGAATTCACGGGTACGGCCGATGCCGCCGCCGAGCGGGTCGAGCTCGACTATCTCGTGCTGACGGCGCCCGACCTGGGCGACGCTCCCCAAACCGGACCGGCGCGCCTGATCGTGGCGGCGTGGATCGGACGCGACACCGCGGCCGGCGTGCCGGGCACGCGCCTCATCGACAACGGCCCGGTCCAGCTGGTCTGAGGCGGAGCGGGGCGCTGCCGTAGTTACCGCACGGTAGTATGCTCGCCACTCTGCCGACCCCCGGGAGCCCGTCAATGTCGACCCGCCGTCTCTTGCCGCCCGCGATCGCGGTGGTGGTGATCGTCGTTGTCGGTACGGTGTTGTGGCTGGCTAACCGATCCACGCCGGTCCCGACAACGGTGCCGAAGGTCGCGCCGCCCGTTCGGTCGTGCTGGAACGTCGACTCGGCGACGATCGGCCGTCAGCTCCCATGGTCCGGCTCGCCCATCGCCTGTACGGCGGCGCACACCGCTGAGATCGTCTCGGTCGGGCAGGTCGACCAGCGGCTCGTACGAACCGCGCAGAAGGCCAAGGGTCAGGACGCGACCGTCAACTCGTTCGTGATGGCGACCAGTGCCCGGGCCGCGTGCCTCGACAAGGTCGGGTCGTACGTCGGCGGAGCCTGGCGCGGCGCCCAGCTCACCATCTACCCCGACTTCGTGGCTCCGGCCAAGGACGGCTTCTTCGCCTGTGTCATCGCCCAGGTCGCCGACCCGGGCGGCCAGCGGTTGGTAACCCGTACGGCGAGCCTCGCCGGCGCGCTGAGCGGTCCCGGTGCCGCGTCGCTCGGCATCGACTGCGTTGGTGACTCGACATCCGCCGGTGACCCGACGTCCACCGGTGGTGAAGCGGTGAGCCCGGCGCCGTCGGGCACGGCCGCGACCGCCGGGCTGAGCTTCGTCGAATGTGGGCAGCCCCACACGTCGGAATTTGTCGGCCTCTACACGGTCACTCCAGCCAATGCGCCGTACAACGGGCCGGAGATCCAGAAGGTGGTCAGCGCCGGATGCCAGCAACTGGTCGATTCGTTCGTCGGCGTGGCAGCCGGGCAGAGGCGCTCCGACCTGCGGGTATCCGAGGTCGGCCCGGACTCGGCGAACCTGTGGGCCGGCAGCGACCAGACATTCGCGTGCTACGCGTCGGCGTCCATACCCTGGTCCGGCTCGATCAAGGGAATCGGGACCCGGGCGTTGCAGCGCTGACGCGGTAGCCAAGACTGGAGAGCATGAGCCTCCCGCAGTTGCCGCCCCGATTGCTCGCGCCGGCTCCAGGTTGGTCGGAGAACACCGACGTCGTGGTCGTCGGCTCCGGGGTAGCCGGTCTGACGGCCGCGCTACACCTGCGCGAGGCCGGGCTGCACGTGACCGTAGTAACGAAGGTCAACATTGACGACGGCTCGACCCGCTGGGCTCAGGGCGGGATCGCGGCCGTGCTCGACCCGTACGACACGCCGGCCGAACACGCCGCCGACACACTCGTCGCCGGAGTCGGTCTCTGCGACAGGGCCGCGGTCGACGTACTTGTGACCGAGGGTCCGGCCCGCGTACGGGAGCTGATGCGCTGGGGGGCCGAATTCGATCGGCATCCCGACGGTGCGCTGATGCTCACTCGGGAAGGCGGCCACCACGCCAACCGCATCGTGCACGCCGGCGGCGACGCCACCGGGGCCGAGGTCCAACGCGCGCTGCACGCCGCGGTTCTCCGCGACCCGTGGATCCGGCTGGTCGAACATGCGTTGGTGCTCGACCTGTTGCGCGATGCGGCCGGCCGGGCCTGCGGCGTCACGCTGCACGTACTCGGCGAGGGCTCCGAGGACGGCGTCGGGGCGATCCTGGCCCGCGCCGTCGTGCTGGCCACCGGCGGCATGGGCCAGATCTACGCCACGACCACGAATCCGGTGGTGTCCACCGGCGACGGTGTCGCGCTCGCGCTGCGCGCCGGCGCAACCGTAACGGACATCGAATTCGTCCAGTTCCATCCGACCGCGCTCATGGTGCCGTCGTCGCCGGGCGGCGAGCGCAGCGCGCAACAGCCGTTGGTGTCGGAGGCGATGCGCGGCGAGGGCGCGCACCTCGTCGACGCGGACGGCAAGCGGTTCATGGTCGGCCAGCACGAGTTGGCCGAGTTGGCGCCGCGCGACGTCGTCGCCAAGGGAATCCATCGAGTACTGCTGTCGACCGGCGCCGACCATGTCCTCCTCGACGCCCGACACATTCCCGATCTTGCCCGCCGATTCCCGACGATCACGGCGTCGTGCCTGGCCGCCGGTATCGATCCGGAGACCGAGCTGATCCCGGTGGCGCCGGCCGCCCACTATGCGAGCGGCGGCGTCCGTACGGATCTGGACGGCCGTACGTCCATCGACGGCTTGTACGCCTGCGGTGAGGTCGCCTGCACCGGCGTACACGGTGCAAACCGTCTGGCCTCGAACTCCTTGCTCGAAGGGCTCGTCTTCGCCCGGCGGATCGCCGCCGACGTCGCGCTCCACCTGCCGGCCCAGACCGATCCGGCCGCCGGGTCCAATCGGTCGACCATGGACTTGGCCGCATCGGTCGGGTCCGACGCCAGAGACGGCTGGGCGATCGACAACGACATCCGTCCGGCACTACAACGGGCGATGACCAGCGGAGCTGGCGTATTGCGTTCCGAGGAATCACTCGCCGCCACATCTACGGCCGTTGCCTCACTTGGAACTCGCCGTGCGCCGGCTAACACGGCGAGTTGGGAGGCGGCGAATCTGTTGACTGTGGCGGCCGCGTTGCTCGCCGCTGCGTCGCGGCGGGCCGAGACCCGCGGCTGCCATTGGCGGGAGGACTTTCCGACCGCCGACCCGGCCTGGCTCGGCCATCTACTGGCCGGAATCGGCCCGGATGGCTCGATCGCCCAGGCGTGGGAGCCACTGCCGTGATCGGGGACCCGGCATATCCGCAATCCGGTGGCGCGGCCCGCGATTGGTCCGTGATTGCGTCGCCGATCGTCGCGCACGCGACGCCGCGTGGTTTGCCGCCGACACGGCATGTGGTCGATGTCGCGCAATTGGCGTCGATGCCATCGCAAACGAGCGACACAATGACGCCGGACACTGCGACAATTAGCACTATGCCGAGCACTATTACCGATGCGTTCGAGGCGGTGGGGCTGGACCCGGCCGGGGTCGACCGGATCGTGTCGATGGCGCTCGACGAGGACCTTGGCGGCGCCGACGGTGTCGATGTGACCAGCGTGGCCACCATTCCAGCCGATCAGATGGACGCGGCCGACGTCGTCGCGCGGGCCGATGGCGTGGTCGCCGGCCTCGCTGTCGCCGCCGCCGTGTTTTCCCGCGTCGACAGCCGGATCCAAGTGGACATCCGAGTCGGCGACGGTTCGCGGGTCAAACGCGACGACATACTCATGACGGTGTCCGGCCCGACGCGTTCGCTGTTGACCGCCGAGCGGACGGCCATCAACCTCCTCAGCCGGATGTCCGGCGTCGCGACCCACACCCGCCGCTGGGCCGATGCATTGTCGGGCACCGGGGCGACCGTGCTCGACACCCGCAAGACCACGCCGGGCCTGCGGATGCTGGAGAAATACGCGGTACGCGCCGGCGGTGGCACGAACAAGCGCATGGGCCTCTACGACGTCGCGATGATCAAGGACAACCACAAGCTGGCGGCCGGCTCGATCACCGAGGCCTACCGGCGCGTGCGGGAAACGTTCCCGGACGTCACGATCCAGGTCGAAGTGGAGACTGTCGCGGAGGCGCTGGAAGCGCTGGATGCCGGGGCGGACTTCCTACTCTGCGACAACATGACCCCGGAAGAATTGCGCGAGGTCGTGACCGCCGTGGCCGGGCGAGCGGAACTCGAGGCAACGGGCGGCCTGACCCTAGAACGCGCCCAGGCCTATGGCGAGACCGGGGTGAACTACCTCTCGGTTGGCGGCCTGACACATTCGTCGCCGATCCTCGACATCGCGATGGACCTTCACTCGCGCGACTGATGGCGGTCGCAACGTTCGGTTCGCCGTACCCCTGAAGGGTTTGCCCCGGTCGAATGCGAGAGTCGTGGCCTAAGCAAGGTTCCGCTCAAACACCAGGCGCAGGCCTTTGAGCGTAAGCATCGGCTCGTGATGGGTCACGGTCGTGCATTCATCGAGTACGACCGGAGCCAGTCCACCGGTGGCGACGACCGCGGCGACCGGGCGGCCGAGTTCGGCGGTGATGCGCTGCACCAGCCCGTCCACCTGCCCGGCGAACCCGAATACCACGCCGGACTGCAGACATTCGACGGTGTTCTTGCCGATGACGCGCGGCGGTCGGACGAGTTCCACCTTGCGCAACTGAGCGGCGCGCGAGGCGAGCGCATCGACGGAGATTTCGATGCCCGGCGCCAGCGGCCCGCCGAGGTACTCGCCACGGGCCGACACCACATCGAAGTTAGTCGACGTGCCGAAGTCGACGACGATGCTCGGCCCGCCGAACAGGGTGTACGCGGCCAGCGTGTTCGCCACCCGGTCGGAACCGACTTCCTTCGGGTTGTCGATCGCGAGCTGGACGCCGGTTTTGACGCCTGCCTCGAGGATCACTGCGGGCAGTGCGCCGTAGTAACGCGTCAGCATCGTCCGCAACGCACGCAGCGCCATCGGAACCGTCGAGCACGCGGCCACGCCGGTGATCTCCACGTTGTCCGACGCCAGCAAGCCGCGGAACATCAGACCCAGCTCGTCGGCGGTCGTCCGAGCGTCGGTCTTGACGCGCCAGGAATGCACGATCTCGGCGCCCTCGAACGTGGCCAGGACCGTGTTGGTGTTTCCGATGTCGATGCAGAGCAGCACGAGCGCCAGCTTAGATGGCCGCTCGACGTCGTCGGCCGATGGCGGTGGCGGTGGCCGAGGCGCCCGTCCGGGCGCGATCAGCGCCGGGTCGCGCGATAGCACATCGTCACGTAGGGCATGGAGAACGTCGCCGGCAGCTGGGCCGTGACGGCGGCGATCCGCGCGTCGATCTCGGCGCGTTCCGTGGTCGAGGCGACCAGATAGGTCGAGCGTGACGCCACCAGCGCGTGAACCCGGTCGGCGGTCATCGCGATGTCGTGCCGGAATTCGTGTCGCTCGGGCGGGTCAAAGCCTGGCCCGAAGTCGAAGGTCAATTCGCGCTCCGGATCGCGTACGTGTCCGCCTGGTGCCGGGCCGGCTGCCTCTTCGAGCGCCGCGACCCATCCGACTGTGCTGTCGCGCAGGTTCCAGATCGCGGCGAACGTACCGCCGGTTCGAACGACCCGGGCGATCTCCGGATGGGCCCGATCCGGATCGAACCAGTGATAAGCCTGTGCGGTCAGGACCGCATCGACCGAAGCATTGGTGTACGGGATCGATTCGGCGCTTCCGGCGACCGCGACGACGCCGGGCACCGCCGCGGTGAGCTGAGCGCGCATCTCCGCGTCTGGCTCGATCGGGATCACGCGTCCGGCCAGTGGCACCAGGATTCGGGTCAGCAGGCCGGTGCCGGCGCCGAGATCGATCACCGTTGCCGTGCCGTTCGCGAAGCCCGGGCCGAGCGCCCAACGCGCCGCCTCTTGCGGATATCCCGGCCGGATGGACTCGTACAAGGCCGCGGCCTTGCCGAAGGACAGTGCCTGCTCGCGATCGGTCACGGTCGACGAGCCTAGCCGCGTGACCTTTGAAGAACGCGTACGAGTCCCGCCGATATCTCGTTAGGAAGGTTGCAAATTGCAACACTCGGGCGCCACTCCGGCGACGGAGTATTCGTCGAAGCGAATGGGCTGCGCTCGTATCGCTCGGTGACCGGTTTGTGGCCGCCCGCTACGCGACATCCGTTTGTCCTCGCGACTGTCGTGGGTCACAGATCGGTGACGCGATCGTGTCCTTTCGTGTTTGTGTGTCCGGCGGTCGTTAGCCGAGGTGCGGTGGCGTTGGTATTCGAATCAACGAGCGCTCCCCGCCGCACGCTTGCGGTCGCCCGGATAATGACGTACGCGGCGACTGGGCTTGCCAACGCATCGCGGCGCCGTGGCCATTGATGCCACCGACTCGCCACCTACCTGGCCAGCGTGCTCAAATCTCGTACGCATATCCCGAAGGATTCAAGTATTCGTGAGGCGGCGCTTCGGCCTGCGTCGACGGGTGTCGATCGGCGCGCTGTCCTATCCCAAACGGCTCACGAGCGACGCGTACGGTGTTCAAAAAGAGCGCGGCGGCCGCGACAGATTGTCGCTAGCGAGAGATTGACAATTTGTGCCAGCAAAACGCGGTCCAGTTGACCATTACCGGTGTGGACCCGCTATTCTTTCGGCATCGGTGCGCGAGCACTGCGATGTCGGTGCGAGTATATCCGCGCGGATGTGCGGTTATGCGAAAGGACATTTGGTGGCTAGACGAGAAATTGTCGTCCTCGAGGACGACCTGGACGGCGGCAAAGCCGATGAGACCGTGAAGTTCGGTCTCGACGGGACTGCGTACGAGATTGATCTGTCGAAAGATAATGCCGCGACGATGCGTGAGGCGCTTGCACCCTATATCGCGGGTGCGCGAAAGTCCGGTCGTGGCGGTGTGGTGGTAGGCGGCCGCAGTGCGGTGCGTGGCAGCGCGGCAGCCGATCGCGAGCAGAACAAGGCCATTCGGGCCTGGGCGAAGCGTAAGGGCAAAAACATTTCCGGGCGGGGTCGTATCCCGCAAGGAATCGTGGACGAATACCACGCCGCGGCGGGCCGCTGACCATCGCGTCGCGACCCGTTGCTGGGCCGCCGATGCGTAGCGCAGACGCGTGACGCATCGGTTGGCGACGGGCGGCCACTCACTTCGGTGGGCGGCCGCCCGCCCTGCTTTGTCGGTGGTGATCTTTGAGACCCGCTGACCCCGCGACGATGCGCGGCGATGATCCACTCCGCCGGACGATCGAGGTCGCGATCGCGGCCCCAATCGTCCACACGGGTGGATCTTGCGAGCGTCGGGTGGATCTTGCAAGCGCCCAGCACGGCGCGGCGGCGGGCGGGCCGGAATAGCGTGCCAGCCGCCGCCGTTATGCCTGGCCTGTGGTGATCCGCCAGAGGTGCGACGTTGTTCGATCAAGGTCGCGAAATCGGCGGCACCGGTCGGCTGACGTGCGTCTCGGTGGGCGGGACCCGGTTTTTTCGCTTTCCGCGTAGTCATACCCTCACCGGAACGTGGCCGAGAGGCGCATCGTTGGCCAGAGATAGTGGCTGACCGTGGGTTCCGTGGTGGTTTCGCAGCGTTTGCGAAGGTACGCGGCACGGTTGACCAAGGGTTTTGCCGAAGGCGGGTCGTCGGCCCGCGGCGATAGAGTAAGGGCACGGGTTCCCAACAGGTTCCGCGTGGTGTCGAGGCGTTCCCGCGAGGGGACGTCGCATTGTCTCAAGGTGCCGTCCCAGCGAGGCACTGGCTGACAGGTGAGGAGCAAGGGCATGTTCGAGCGGTTCACCGACCGAGCGCGGCGTGTGGTGGTTCTGGCGCAAGAAGAGGCCAGGATGCTGAACCACAACTACATCGGCACCGAGCACATCCTGCTCGGTCTGATCCACGAGGGCGAGGGCGTCGCAGCGAAGGCGCTGGAGAGCCTCGGCATCTCGTTGGAGGGTGTCCGCCAGCAGGTCGAAGAGATCATCGGCCAGGGCCAGCAGGCGCCGAGCGGTCACATCCCGTTCACGCCACGGGCCAAGAAGGTGCTGGAGCTGTCGCTGCGCGAAGCGCTGCAGCTCGGCCACAACTACATCGGCACGGAGCACATCCTGCTCGGCCTAATTCGCGAGGGCGAGGGCGTTGCGGCCCAGGTCCTGGTGAAGCTGGGCGCCGATCTCAATCGTGTTCGCCAGCAGGTCATCCAGCTGCTGTCCGGTTACCAGACCGGCAAGGAGCCGACCGCGGCGGGCAGCGGAGCGGCCGGCGAGGCCGCACCGTCCACGAGCCTCGTGCTCGACCAGTTCGGCCGCAACCTGACGCAGGCCGCCCGCGAGGGCAAGCTCGATCCGGTCATCGGCCGGCAGAAGGAAATCGAGCGGGTCATGCAGGTGTTGTCCCGCCGGACCAAGAACAACCCGGTGCTGATCGGCGAGCCCGGCGTCGGCAAGACCGCCGTCGTGGAGGGTCTCGCGCAGCACATCGTCAAGGGCGAGGTGCCCGAGACGCTCAAGGACAAGCAGCTCTACACGCTTGACCTGGGTGCGCTCGTGGCCGGCTCGCGTTACCGCGGTGACTTCGAAGAGCGGCTGAAGAAGGTGCTCAAGGAGATCCGTACGCGCGGCGACATCATCCTGTTCATCGACGAGATCCACACGTTGGTCGGCGCCGGTGCCGCCGAGGGGGCGATCGACGCGGCGAGCATCTTGAAGCCGATGCTGGCCCGTGGCGAGCTGCAGACGATCGGTGCGACGACGCTCGACGAATACCGCAAGCACCTGGAGAAGGACGCCGCTCTCGAGCGCCGCTTCCAGCCGATCCAGGTCGGCGAGCCGTCGCTCGCGCACACCATCGAGATCCTCAAGGGACTGCGCGACCGTTACGAGGCGCACCACCGGGTCTCCATTACGGACGCAGCCCTCGTGGCGGCCGCGACTCTGGCCGATAGATATATCTCGGACCGCTACCTGCCGGACAAGGCGATCGACCTCATCGACGAGGCCGGTGCGCGCATGCGCATCCGCCGGATGACCGCTCCGCCAGACCTGCGTGACTTCGACGAGCGCATCGCACAGGTGCGCCGCGACAAGGAGTCCGCGATCGACGCGCAGGACTTCGAGCGAGCCGCTCAGCTCCGCGACAAGGAGAAGCAGCTGCTCGGCCAGAAGTCGCAGCGGGAGAAGGAGTGGAAGGCGGGCGACCTCGACGTCGTGAGCGAGGTCGACGACGAGCAGATCGCCGAGGTCCTGGCGAACTGGACCGGCATCCCGGTCTACAAGCTGACCGAGGAGGAGACGGCTCGACTGCTCCGCATGGAGGACGAGCTGCACCGTCGCATCGCCGGTCAGAACGACGCGGTCAGGGCCGTGTCGCAGGCGATCCGGCGGACGCGGGCCGGCCTCAAGGACCCGAAGCGGCCATCCGGCTCGTTCATCTTCGCCGGCCCGTCCGGCGTCGGTAAGACCGAGCTGTCGCGGGCGCTGGCGGAGTTCCTGTTCGGCACCGAGGACGCGCTCATCCAGTTGGACATGAGCGAGTTCCACGACCGCTACACGGTGTCCCGCCTCGTCGGCGCGCCGCCCGGATACGTCGGATACGACGAGGGCGGTCAGCTGACCGAGAAGGTGCGCCGCCGGCCGTTCTCCGTGGTGCTGTTCGACGAAATCGAAAAGGCCCACCCGGACGTGTTCAACACGTTGCTCCAGATCCTGGAGGACGGGCGCCTGACCGATGGTCAGGGACGCATCGTGGACTTCAAGAACACGGTGATCATCCTGACCACGAACCTCGGCACGAAGGACGTGTCCAAGTCGGTCACGCTCGGCTTCGCTGGCGCGGGTGACGCGGAGACGAACTACGAACGGATGAAGCAGAAGGTCAACGACGAGCTCAAGCAGCACTTCCGGCCTGAGTTCCTGAACCGCATCGACGACACCATCGTGTTCCACCAGCTGCAGCCGGAGCAGATCCGCCGCATCGTGGACATGATGATCGTCCGGATCGAGACGCAGCTCCGCAACAAGGACATGGGTCTCGAGCTGACCGAGAACGCGAAGGTGTGGCTGTCGAAGAAGGGCTGGGACCCGGTCATGGGCGCCCGACCGCTTCGCCGGACCATCCAGCGCGAGATCGAGGATGCGCTGTCGGAGAAGATCCTCTTCAACGAGCTGCGACCGGGACAGATCGTGGTCGTCGATGCCGAGGGCAACCTCGACAACGTGGAGGAATCGAAGCTGGTGTTCCGCGGGGCGGACCGGCCGGACGAGGTGCCCGACGCGGTGCCCGCCGAGCTGGACGACGCGGCCGCCACTTCGGCATCCGACGAGTAAGTGACCGCGCCAGGAGCCTTGCCGGCCCGGCCCACGTGGTACGTGGGCCGGGCCGGCATTTCTATGGCCTTGGACGCGACGGCGGGCGGTGCCGCCTGGCTCGTCACGGTCGTCGCCGGTGCCGGCGCCGGCAAGACGGCGGCGCTCGGCGCCTGGGCCACCGAACGCCGCGCACGCTGGTATTCGCTACGCCCCGACGACGCCGACCTGTCGGCCATGCTCACCTGGCTGGCGGACGCGGCGCGCATTCCCGGTTGGAGTGATGCGCTGCCGGCCGAGTTGCCGGTGGCCGCAGGCGGGGACACCGCCGAGCAGGCACGCGCCGACGCATTGGCCAGCCTCCTGGCGATCGCCGTCGACCACGCACAGCCGACCGGTGGCGTCCGCCCGGTCACCGTCGTCCTGGACGGCTTCGAGGTGCTGCCGGCGACGAGCCCGACCGTACGGTTTGTCGAGGCCCTCGCGCGCCACGCGCCGCCCGGGCTGCGTCTGGTCGTGGCGTCGCGGGACGCGATGCCGTTCGCGGTCGACCGGCTTCGGGAGACCGGCCGCCTGACCGAGCTCGGCGCGGCTGATCTTGTCTTCGATGTCGACGAGACGTTCCAGCTCCTCACGGTCGCGCTCGGCGATGCCGCGGCGGCCGACGAGGTCGCGGCGGACCTGCACACGCTCACGTCGGGCTGGCCGGGACAGGTGAGCCTCGGCGCCGCCTGGCTGGCTCAGCAGCCGGCCAGCGTACGGAGGGCGCGTCTGGCCGCCTTCGCCGGGTTCGACGCCGAACTGTCCGACGCGGTGCTGGCCGGCGCCGATCCGCCGACCCGGTCGCTCGTTCGGGCCGCGGCCTATCTGCCTCGGGTTGACGCGAAGCTCATGGTCGACGTCGGTCAGGACGACACCCCCGGCGACGCCACGACGTTGCCCAGTGCCGCCGATGTCATGGCGGCGGAGGCCCTGCTCGTCCGGGCGGCGCCGTTGCTCATGCCGGAGTCGGGCCGCCCGGGCTGGTATCAGGTGAGCGCCGCTGCCCGGTCGGGCGTGTTGGCCAAGGATCCGTTGCCGGACAGCCGGCGTCGGCGCCTCCTGGAGTCGGCGATGCGGTCATACCTGCGCCGCGGCGATGTGCCGAGTGCGATCACCGCCGGGGTCGACCTCGAGGAACCAGCCATGCTCGTGGACGTCCTCGACCGGTACGGCGCCGACCTGATCACGACCGGCCGCATCAGCGACGTTATGGCGGCCGTGACGGCGATCCCACACGCGGCACGTACGCCGGCCGTACGGCTCGTCGAGGCGGAGGCACGGCACAGTCTCGGCGATGTCCCGGCCGCCCTCGCCTGTCTGGCCGATGTCGAGGCCAGCGGGACAGCGTCCACGGCGGCGGTGGCGCGACGAGTGGGCAAGATCCGTCAGTTGGCCGGCGACATCTCCGGCGCGGCGGCCGTCTACGGACGCGTCGTACGGGACGGCAGCCAACCCGTCGACGAGGCGATCCTGGTCGGACAGCAGGCCACGGTCCACTGGCTGCGCGGCGAAGCGGTGCCCGCCCGTACGGTCGTCACCGAGGCGATCGCGATGGCGGAGAAGTGCGGCGATCCGCAGGCGCTGGCCGGTGCGTACGCGACCGCGGCGATGATCGCCGAGCGCGACGGCGACTTCGAGGCCAACGAGGCCTACACGGCACGGGCCGCCGAGGCCGCCACCGCGAGCGGCGATCTCGTCCAACTGACGCGCATCCGGATCAACCGCAGTCAGCGACTCATCGGGCACGGACACTACGGCAACGCGCTGGTCGAGCTCGACGAGGCGATCCGATTGACCCACATGACCGGCACCGACGGCTGGTTCGGCGCCGTGGCGCGGACCAACCGTGGGTGGGCATTCCGCGGTCTCGGCCGATACGACGAAGCGATCGCCGAATTCAACACCGCGCGGGAGCGCTGGCGATCGGGCGGCAGCGATCTGGTGGCGTATGCGCTGATCGGGCTGGGCAATACCCATTTGGATCGGGGCGATGTCGAGCTGGCCGACGCCGAGTTGACGGAGTCGATCGCGATCGGCGACCGCTCCGGCGATCACCAGGCCCTGACCGGCCTGGTGGCGGTGTCCCGGGCCCGCTGGGCCACCGACAAGGCATCGGCTCGGCAGCTCAACGATCGAGCCTTGGCGACGGTGCCGGGTCTGTGGCGCAGTTGGGGGCTGTTGACGGTCGGCTGGTTCGCGCTGGAGGAGGGCGATCGCGCGCTCGCCATCGCACAGGTCGAGGCAACGCTCACCAACGCGGAGCGCTACTCCGATCCGTGCGCGGTTGCCGAGGCGGCCGAACTGCATGCGCTGGCGACCGACGATGACACCGCCGCGATCCGCATGCTCGCCGATGCGCAGCGGCAGTGGGCCATGCTGGGCAATCCGGTGTTCGTCAACCGGAACGCGGTGATGTTGGCCCACCGGTCCGGCGTGAACATCGCCGCCGCCGAGGCGCGCCTACGCGCCGTCGGCGTACGCCCCGCGGCGGCCGCGGCGGCCGGCCCGCTCCGGGTAGTCGGCGCGTTCCGAAACGCGCCCACCGAGTCCGACCAGGCCCGGCTGGTACGCGCCGCGGCGGAGGCGGTGGCGCGGTTCCGATCCGACGGCGACGCGAACCGGGCCCGTCAGACGCTGAGCGACCTCATCGGTCAGCTGCCCGGCCCGCCGACCGACAACGACCTCCGCGAGCTCTACCTCGTCGCGGTGGCCACGTTGGCCCGCGCCTGCGAGGTGACCGGCGATGTGGACGCCGCTCTCGCGTGGCACCTTCGGGTGCTGGAAGACGCTCCGTACGACGAGAACGGCCACCTCGGCGTGGTCACCACATTGGTCCGCGCCGGCCGGCATACCGAGGCGCGTACCCGCTATCTGATGTACACCGAACGGATGCGCTCGCGCGGCCGCGAGCCGGCGCCCTATCCGTTCGACTGAGACCGGTCCGAGGCGGGCCACCGGGTGCCACCGAGCGCGAAGCGCCCGCCGTCGACTTCCACCGCGAGACCGTCGTCGAGCAGGCTGGCGAGTGCGCCGGCGCGTCGCGCCGGGTCCGGCCACGCGGCGTCGAGCGCGGCGGTCGGCACCGGGTCGGTTGCGTCCCGCAGGATCGCGAGCAGCCGGCCCCGGATCTGCCGGTCGGTGCCGGCATAGGTCTGCGGGCGCCGGGTCGGTCCGGCGGCCGTCGGGCTTCCCGCCGCACGCCACTGACATCGATCGGCCACCGGGCACACGGCACAACGCGGCGTTCGGGCGGTGCAGATCAGTGCGCCGATCTCCATGAACGCCGCCGAGGCGCGCGCAGCGCGAGTGGGCGTGAGCGGCAGCAACGCATCGGTGGCGCGGAGATCGGCTGGCGTCGTCGCGGCACCGCCGTCGGCCTCGCCGGCGACGACACGCGCGACGAAACGCCGAACGTTCGTGTCCACGACCGGATGCCGTTGCTGATATGCGAATGTCGCCACCGCATGCGCGGTGTACGTGCCGATGCCCGGAAGCGCGGCGAGCAACACCACGTCATCGGGAACGATCCCGTCGTGCCGCTCGGCGATCACGCTCGCGCACGCGTGGAGCCGGAGCGCCCGTCGCGGGTAGCCGAGCCGACCCCAGGCGCGGATCGCCTCGGCCGGCTCGTCCGCGGCCAGTGCGGCCGGCGTCGGCCAGCGCGTGAGCCATGCCTCATACGCCGGCAGCACGCGACTGACGGGTGTCTGTTGCAGCATGATCTCGGAGACGAGGACGCCCCACGCACCCGCCTCGGACTTTCGCCACGGCAGGTCACGCGCGTTGCGGTCGAACCACTCGATGGCCTCCGTCGCGATCGCGGGTTCGTCGATCCCGACGGCGCCGCCATCGCCCGAGCCGGCTCGGGTGGGTTCCGGTGCGGCGGCGGCCGCGGGTCGATGATCCGCGAGCGTTGGCGATCGAGGTGTGGGCGACGTGACGTGGTCGGTCATGATGCACCCAGCCTGGCACGAACTGTCGCCGGACGGTCATGCCGGGGTCGTCGGCGACGTCGCCGAAGCGATCCGGCGGCGCGAGATCGCGGTCGGTGAGAGTCGTTCATGGACGGCGGCGCGTCGGCGTTGGTCGATTCGGGCGACGTACTACCGTGTTGATAATCATGAAACTGACGGTTGGTCCGCTGCCTCCCGCCGTCTATTGGCGGCGTCGCGCGATCGTACTCGGCGGGTTGCTCCTGATCATCCTGCTGATCGTGTACTCGTGCGGACCCAACCCGTCCAATGCCGGCGGCTCGCAAGGTGGGCACGCGAGTCCCCATGCTTCATCGTCGGCGCCGATCGAACCGGCACCGTCCACATCGTCACTTCCGTCCGGGCCGTCGGCATCGGCGTCCGCTCCAGCGACGCCGACCACTAAGCCCACGGCTTCCACAGCACCACCCAGCGCCGGACCGTCGCCGGAACCGTCCACATTGGGCGCGGGCTGCGTCGACTCCGAGGTGCTGGTGACCACGTCGATCGTGCCGACTTCGCCGGGCGCGGGCAAACTGCAATACGGCGGTACGTTCATCCTCAAGCTCCAGATCCAGAACACGTCATCGCGTACGTGCACACGAGATGTCGGCTCAGTGGCGGAAGAGCTGATGATCAAGCACGGTTCGACGAAGATCTGGTCGTCCGACGACTGCTCGTCCGGCGGGCCGAAGCCCCACGATGTCCGTACGTTCCATCCGGGCGACGCGGTGTCGGCGACGATCCAGTGGTCGAGTTATGACATCACGACCCACGGCTGCACGGCGTCGTCCACGCCGGCCCCGGCCGGATCGTACGACTTGATCGGTCGCGTCGGCACGAAGACCAGCAGCCCGAAGGCGTTCGAGATTCAGCGGTGACCGGCGGGCGCCGACGTCAGACGTACCGCTCCAGAATCGACGCCTCGGCGAGCCGGGACAGGCCCTCCCGGACGCCGCGGGCGCGGGCGTCGCCCACACCCTCAACTGCCTGCAGATCCTCGACGGTCGCGCCGAGCAGCCGCTGCAAGCTGCCGAAGTGGTCGATGAGCCGGTCGACGACCGTGCCCGGCAGGCGTGGCACCTTCGCGAGCAGCCGGAAGCCGCGCGGCGAGATCGCGGCGTCGAGCGCGTCGGACGAGCCCGGGTATCCCATCGCCTTCCCGACGAGCACGAGGTCGATCAGATCGGTCGCCGACAGCAGGTCGAGTTCGAAGACGGCCTCGTCGAACGTACGGGCTTTGCGGCCGCTCGGCAGGTAGTCGCGGATGACGAGGGCACGGTCCGCGTCGACGCCGACCATGAGCTCTTCAAGTTGCAGCGCGAGCAGGCGACCGTCGGTGCCGAGCTCGACCACGTAGCCGGCGATTTCATCGGCGATCCGCCGCACCATCTCGAGGCGTTGGACGACGGCGATCGCATCCCGGACGGTGACAAGATCCTCGATCTCCAACGCCGACAGCGCACCGGACACCTCGTCCAGCCGCAACTTATAGCGCTCCAGGGTGGCGAGTGCCTGGTTGGCCCGGGACAGGATCGCGCCCGAGTCGTCGAGCACGTGGCGCTGCCCGCCGGCGTAGAGCCCGATGATCCGCATCGACTGGGACACCGAGATGACAGGGAATCCGGTCTGCTTCGCGACCCGCTCGGCCGTGCGATGACGAGTGCCGGATTCGTCCGACGGGATCGTCGGATCGGGCATGAGGTGTACGGCGGCCCGGACGATCCGGGTGCCGTCGCTCGACATCACCACCGCACCGTCCATCTTGCACAATTCGCGCAGCCGGGTGGAGGAGAACTCGACGTCGAGGGAGAATCCGCCGGTGCAGATCGACTCGACGATCTGGTCGTGACCCAGCACGATCAGCGCGCCGGTCCGGCCGCGGAGAATGCGTTCCAAGCCATCACGTAGCGATGTGCCGGGCGCCATCAACGCCAAAATCGGGCGCAGCGAGTCCGCTGCTCCCGGCCTCGAGGCCTCCCGATCCATTGGCACCCGTCCAGTCTACTGATGCGACGCTCGCCGCATCCGTCCCAGTCGCCTTCATATCAGCACAGAGTGAGCACAATATTCCGCTGAGCCAATTCGCGCGAATCCGACGCGATCCTTCGCACGCATGCGGGCAACAACACGCAGCCAACCGAGGTGCAGTGGCCACGCAATCTAGGCCGATGCGCTGGCCGCATATCGCACCGCGGATCCGAGATCGGCGACCTCGAGGACTCGCATTGATGGCGGGCTCTGGCCGGCCGCCGGGCCGCATCCGGGCGGGACCAGCGCCAGGCGATAGCCGAGTCGAGCCGCTTCGGCCAGGCGGCGCGAAACGGCACCGACCCGCCGGATCTCGCCGGTCAGTCCAACCTCGCCGATCGCCACCAGCTCGGCCGCGAGCGGCAGGTCATGCGCGGCGGACGCGACCGCCAGCGCGACGCCGAGGTCGGCGGCCGGCTCGACGACGCGAATCCCGCCGACCGTCGCGGCGAACACTTCCCGGTCGTGCAGGCGTGCCTCGGTGCGCCGCTGGAGCACGGCGAGCACCATGGCCAGCCGGGAGCCGTCCAGCCCGCTGACCGTACGCCGCGGCGACCCGGCCACCGTCGCACCGAGCAGTGCCTGGACCTCGGTCACGAGGGCGCGGCGACCCTCCATGGCGACCGTCACGCAGGTGCCGGCGACCGGCGCCGCGTAACGCGTGATGAATAGCCCGGACGGGTCGGGGAGGCTCGAGATGCCCCCCTCGTGCATCTCGAAGCACCCGACCTCGTCCGCCGCGCCGAACCGGTTCTTCAGGCCGCGCACCATCCGCAGCGACGAATGCTTGTCGCCCTCGAACTGCAGCACGACGTCGACCAGGTGCTCGAGCACCCGTGGCCCCGCGACATTGCCGTCCTTCGTCACATGGCCCACGAGCACGGTCGCCATGCCGCGGTCCTTGGCCACCGCGACGAGCGCCGCGGTGACCGCCCGGACCTGGGTGACGCCGCCGGCCACGCCCTCGGTTCCGGGCGCCGAGACCGTCTGCACCGAGTCGATCACGAGCAGACCGGGCTTCACTGCGTCGATATGCCCGAGCACGGCCTCGAGGTCGGTCTCGGCGGCGAGATAGAGGCGCTCATGAAGCGCACCGAGCCGCTCCGCCCGTAGGCGGACCTGGCTGGTCGACTCCTCACCGGAGATCACGAGACTCGGCGAGTCGCCGGCCACTGCCCACTGCTGCGCGACGTCGAGAAGCAGTGTCGACTTGCCGACGCCGGGCTCGCCGGCAAGCAGGACGACGGCGCCGGGAACGATGCCGCCGCCGAGCACGCGGTCGAGCTCGGGCACGCCGGTTGGTTTCGCCCGCGCCGGCTCGACGCTGATCGTGGCGATCGGTCGAGCCGGCTCCAGCGGTGTGCGCGCCGACACCGTCCGCAACGCGGCCGGCAACGACGCACCGCCGGTCGAGTCGATGATGGAGCCCCACTCGCCGCAGTCCGGACACCGTCCGAGCCATTTCGGCGGTCGATGGCCGCAGACATCGCACTCGTACGCGATGCGAGCCGGCTTCGCCGGAGCCGACGATCGGGACGTGCGCGTGCGTTGCAGATCCGGCCGACCCGATGTCTCAGTCACCCGCGCACGGTATCCGAGCCGTACGACGAAAGAGACCTCCGTGGCCGCGTGGCTCCGGAGGTCTCATGACGCCGACGTCAGGACGTCGGGCTCGGGCTCGGCGGGTAGCCGGTGTCGGTCACTCGCGGCGCCGGTGCCGACGGCGGCGACACCGGCGCGACGAGCTGCGTCGACTGCAGCGGTGTGCCGTCCGGCATGGTCACGTTGAAGGTGAGTTGCACCGTGTTGCCGGGCACGACCGCTCCCTTGAGGTCGGCGACCTGAAGGTGCTGGACGTCGGACCCGGCCGACGTGGAGAGCACCATCATCGTGCCGGGCTGGATGGTGACGCTCGCCGCGGCCGCCGGTGCGGCGCTCGGCGCACCGGACTCGCTCGGGCTCGACGGCGTCGTGTTCGCCGGCGACGAGGGCGGCGCGGCCGGCGGCGTCGACGGGTTCCCAGCCACACCTTGGACGGCCTGAACGACCGGAGTTCCACCGGACAGGCTCATCGAGCCGAGCGGGGTGAGGGTGGTGGCCTTCGTCGGATCGACGAGTTGCGCGTCCCCGGCCGTCACGGTCAGTGGATCGGTGCTCTGATTGATGATCCACATTGACAGCGGGGCGGTGGCGCCGGCCGCATAGCCGTCGACGTCGTTGTAATCGACCGTCACGTTCTTGATGAGCAGCGCACCGTTCGGGTTGTCCCCCGTCGGGACCGCGACCGACGTCGAGCCACCGGGCACCGCCGCCACGATTGTCGACGTCTCGGCGATCTGGCCCGCGCCGCACCCGGCCAGCGCCCCGGCGGCGATCACCGCAATGATCCCGGCCGACGCGGCAACGAGCCGCGCATGGCGCTGCCTACCAGCGATCGAGCGCGTCACGTCGATCCTCCTCGAGGGTCACAAGGTCCAACCGGGCTACAGAGTAATGTGCGACAACTTCGCCCCAGCGGGAGACCCGGCAGAATCGCTGCGTGGCCGGCGACGTCAGGACAGATGGCCGTTCGTCAGGAGCAACACAATGTCGATCATGGCCACGACCAGCACCGCGCGGAACGGGGCTCGGGAACCCGGCGCCCGGCCGACGTACCAGCCGATCGGCAGGACCACGACGGCCGCGACGAACGCACCGACCGCGAACCACGACGGTGATCGCGACGGCCCGAAGGCAAGCACGCCGGTCGCCGCCAGCAGCGCGACGGCCGCGACGACCGTGGACGGGCCGCGACCGATGCGGTGGGGCAGCCCGCGCACGCCGGTCCGCACGTCGTCGTCCAGGTCGGGCAGCACATTGGCGAAGTGGGCGCCGCCGCCCAGTAGCGCGCCGGCCGTCACGAGCCACCACGGCGGTACGTTGTCGTCCGGCCGACCGACCACGGGAAACGCGACGAGCAACCCGAACGAGACGACGTACGGCAGCACCGACAGCGCCGTCGACTTGAGCGGCCAGTCGTAGAGCAGACCGGACACGTACGCGATCGTGATAACCACGGCCGCGGCCGGACCGGACAGGAGTGCCAGCGGCACCACCGCGAGCCCGGCGAGGATCGCGCCGATGCCGACCGTACGGCGGCTGACTTGGCCGTTCACGATCGGTTTGTCGGTCCGTCCGATCGCGATGTCCCGGGCGGCGTCGAGCCAGTCATTCGTCCACCCGATCGACAGCTGCGTGGCGAGTACGGTCGCTCCGACAGCGGCGGCGCCGCCGGCGCCGCGGCCCGCGGCCAGCGCTAGTAAAACTGAGACAACCGTCACCGCGGCCGTCGGCTCGGGGTGGCAGGCCCGAATCAGACCACCGGTCGCCCGGATCGCCCGACCGACGCGGCCCGACGATCCGGCCTGGTCGGACTGCGCCTTCGCGTCGGGCGACTCCGTCACCATGCCGCCTCCCGAGCGCCGGCGATCCCGCCGGGCGAACCTTTGTACAAGACTGTCGCAATGCTCCCGCGCGTGTCACGCTGATGTTGTGGCGACGCGCACACCGGTGATGGGCGGCCGAGCCCGCAACGATCCTCGCCAGTATGACGATCTTGCCGGGGAGTGGTGGCGCCCCAACGGCGTTTTCTCCATGCTGCACTGGCTGGCCGAGGCTCGGGGGCGGTTGGTCCCGCCGGCCCAGCGGCCCGGCGCCGTGCTCGTCGATCTCGGCTGCGGAGCCGGCCTGCTGTCCCCGTACGTCGCCGGCAAGGGCTATCGCCACGTCGGCGTCGACCTGACCCGGTCGGCCCTCGAACAGGCGGCCGACCACGGCGTCACAGCGGTGCAGGCCGACGTTGTCCACTTGCCACTGGCCGACGGCTGTGCCGATGTGGTGACCGCCGGCGAATTGTTGGAGCACGTGGTCGACGTACGTGCCGTCATCGCGGAGGCGTGCCGTGTCCTGCGGCCGGGTGGACTTTTCGTCGCCGACACGCTGAACGCGACCACGACCAGCAGGTTTGTCGCAGTAACACTGGGGGAACGCTTCTACGGCGGAGCACCGCGCGGGATCCACGATCCGAAGCTGTTCGTCGCGCCGCGCGTACTGCTCGACGAGTGCTCGCGTCATGGGGTGCAACTGCGCATCCGGGGTATTCGACCGGCCGTGCCGAAGCTGTTGCGGTTCGTGGTCACCAAGCGCGGCGTGGTGCCGATCGTGCCGACCCGTTCGGTCGCCGTCCTGTATCAAGCGGCCGGTGTGAAGGATCAGGTGGCGAGCGTGAAGGCACCCGGTTCGTAATGGCACGCGGCTACCGTGGTGTTGGTGTGCTGCGGCCCGGACCCTAACCGCCCCTAACTCATCGGCCACGGCATTGCGCCGGGGCACCACCGCCGGGAGCGACCGGCACTAACCACGGGAGGAACGCCGATGAGCGAGGCTGTCGCGGCCGCCCAGCGTCTGGCGCCACGGTTCGCCGCGCGGGCGGCCGAGCACGACCGAGCCGGTACGTTCCCCGTCGACGATTTCGCCGACCTCCGTGAGGCGCAGCTCTTCGGGCTGATGGTGCCCGCGGCGCTCGGCGGTCTCGGGCTCGGCTTCGGGCAGTACGTCGATGTGGCCTTCGAGCTGGCCCGCGGCAACGGTGCGACCGCTCTCGTGTTCAACATGCATGCCTCGGTCACCGGGGCCCTGGCCGGCATTCCGGTGGAACTGGCCGACACCATCGGCATCCCGGCCGACTTCTTCGTCGCGCGCGACGAGATCCTGCGCGCCGCGGCCAAGGGCGCGTTCTACGCCGTCGCGATGAGCGAGCGGGGCGCCGGATCCCGACTGTCCGCACTGACGACGAGTTACGCGCCGGACGGCGACGGCTTCCGGATCACCGGTGCGAAGACCTTCGTCTCGGGTGCCGGTTACGCGGACGGATACCTGGTCGCCGCTCGTCGTGAGGACGACCCACAGGTCGTGTCGCAGTTTCTGGTCCCGGCGACGAGTGACGGCCTGCGTGTCGAGGAGACCTGGGATTCGCTCGGTATGCGTGCCACCGGATCGAATGACCTTCACCTGGACGTGTCCGTACCGTCGACGTCGCTGCTCGGCGGTGTGGAGGGCCTCGCGCTCTGGTTTGCCCAGCTGATGCCGCACTGGATGGTGGCGAGCTATGCCGCCGTGTACGTCGGCGTCGCGCAGGCCGCCATCGATGCGGCGGTCGTGCACCTGGCCGAACGTGGTCTGGGCAAGCTGCCGGCGGTCCGAGCGCGGGTCGGCCGAGCCGATGCCGCGGTCGCGGCCGCGCGCCTCGCCGTACGCGAGGCGGCTCGTCGCGTGGACGCGGCGCCGGGGGACACCGAGACGAACCGGTGGGTCTGGCGAGCGAAACTACTGGCCGGCGACACCGCGGCCGACGTGGCGGCATCGATGCTCGCGGCCGCCGGGACGTCGGCCAGCCGCCGCGGCCATCCGTTGGAGCGGCTGTTCCGTGACGCGAGATGTGGAGCCCTGCAGCCGGCGACCTCGGACGTCTGCGCCGACTGGCTTGGCGTCGCCGCGATCGGCGGCGACCCGGATTCAGACGGTTCGGCACCGCGATGGTGACCGGTGCGGCGATCGCCGGGATCGCGCTTGCCCACCCGCCCGTAACGACCCAGGACGACCTCTGGGACGGCTTCTTCGCGAAGCACTACAGCGGCGTACAGCGGGCGCTGGCGAAGCGGATCTTCGCCAACTCCGGCGTTCGCGCCCGCCATGCGGTGGTCAACCCGACGGTCGAGGACGTGTCGGCCTGGTCGACCGGCCGCCGCATGCAGCGCTACCTGGTCGAGGCGATGCCGCTGGGCAAGTCGGCCGTGGCCGACGCACTCGCCGCCGCGCGCGTGGCCGCCACCGACGTCGGACTGTTCGCGGTGTGCTCCTGCACCGGCTACGTCACCCCCGGGCTCGACATCCTGCTCGCCCGTGACCTCGGCATGGCGGCCTCGACCCAGCGGCTCAACATCGGACACATGGGTTGCTACGCGGCGCTGCCCGGCCTCGGTGCCGTGCGCGACTATGTGCGCGCCAACGGGCGCCCGGCCGTGCTGCTGTGCCTCGAGTTGACCAGCCTGCACGTGCAGCCGGCGACGGCCGACGCGGAGCAGATCGTCGCGCACGCGCTGTTTGCCGACGGCGCGGCCGCCGTCGTGGTCACGCCGGAGGCAGGCGGGTACGAAGTGGTGGAGGTCGCCGCCGTGACCGATACGGCGACGGCTGACCACATGACCTGGGACGTCACCGATCTCGGATTCCGGATGGGCCTGTCCGCGCGTGTCCCGGACGTGCTCGCGATCCATGTGGCCGGGATGGTGGACGGTCTCCTCGGGCGCCATGGGCTGGAACGGAGCGACATCGGCGGATGGGCCGTACATCCCGGTGGGCCCCGCATCCTCGACGTGATCGCGGCCGAACTCGCCCTGCCGGCGGATGCCCTCGACGATTCCCGCGCCGTCCTGGCCGAGCATGGCAACTGCTCGTCGCCAACGGTGGTCATGGTGCTCGACGAGATCATGCGGCGGCCGCAACCGCCGCGCTGGACCCTGGCTCTCGCGTTCGGGCCCGGCCTCACGCTTTACGCGGCCCTGCTGCGCTTATAGGAGGCGTGATCAACCAAGTCCGGCGAGCGCGTCGCGGAAGTCGCCGATCGCGTTGGCGTGGCTGAACGTGCGGATCACGTTGCCGGACGCGTCCACGAGCACGGCGGTGACCTGACCGGCCGGGCTGGCGTTGCGATCAGGTCCGGCTCCGTACGTCGCCAGCAACGCCTGCTGACTATCGGCCAGCGCGACCGCCGTGGTCGCGCCGGCGGGCAGGGCCGGCGCCTTCCGATCGATGACGAGCACCTTGACCTTGGCCGGGGCCGCCTTGACCGTGTCCTGGATCAATTGTTCGCATGGGCATCCGTCAAGCACCAAGATCACAGCCGGCAGTGACTTTTGCAGGCTTACCTGCTTGCCGGCGGCGTCGGGGAGCGACAGGTTCATCATTTGCGGCGTGACCGGGGATGCGGCTGGCCGCTGTGCGGTCGTCGTGGTCCCCGAACCCGTTCGGGTGGACAGCGTGATCGCGAAGAGGCTTGTCAGGGCGGCGACGATCGCAATGGCCATGATCAAAAGCGGCGTTCCGACCGGCGGGTTCTCGTCCTCGGCGCCGGTCCGGGCCGGGAGGCCGAGCCGCCGACGCCACTTCGCCCGGCGCATCGAGCGGCGACGCTGGCGCCGCAGGGCTAAACTTTCCCGATCCAGCTCCGAGGGGTCATCCGGGATGACGACGACGCCCCACTCCGGTGGCAGATCTGGCACGCCGCCGTTGTCCGAAGGGGGTGTGCCTTCGCCCTCGCGAAACGAACCCATAGTGCGCTCTCCTCGCCCTCCCCTAACTGTCGCTCATACGAGCGGGGGATGCCAGACTCAGCCGCTAAGTTTGTCGCTGGTTCGGTGGCGTGGCGGGCCAGTCGATGATCGCTCCGCTGGTTCGCGGCGACCGCTCCCGCACCCTCATCTTCATGCCCATATCGATGATCGTTCAGGTATTCGACCGACCGCGACGAGGCGTCGGCCAGGCATCTCGAGGGGCACCCGCCCGCACGCTGTGTGACGAAGTGCATCGGCCGTTGCCGTGCCCCCATCTATCGGCCGAAAGGCACCGGTCGTATATATCCGGCAAAACGCATCTGCCCAGGCCAGACCGCGGTTGTCATCGGCGTAGATGCATGAGGTGGACCCGTTGTCAAGCCCGGCACAGTGTCATCGGACATGTCGTGAGCAGCGCTAACGGCACCCTCTCAAGTGGGATCCAGGACCGCCGACGTGTTACCCTAGACACAGCGAAAGGGGCTTCGAACCTATGGTTTTCAGTGTCGGCGAGACCGTTGTTTACCCCCACCACGGGGCCGCACTCATCGAGGCGATCGAGACCCGGGTCATCAAGGGCGAGGAAAAGCAGTATCTCGTCCTGCGCGTGGCTCAGGGTGACCTTACGGTGCGTGTACCTGCCGAGAACGCCGAGATCGTCGGTGTCCGGGACGTCGTAAACGAGGAGGGCCTGAGCAAGGTCTTCGACGTGCTGCGCGCACCGCACACCGAGGAGCCGACCAACTGGTCGCGGCGCTACAAGGCAAACCTGGAGAAGCTCGCGTCGGGCAACCCGCTCAAGGTCGCCGAGGTCGTTCGTGACCTGTGGCGCCGTGAGCGTGAGCGCGGCTTGTCGGCTGGTGAGAAGCGCATGCTGGCCAAGGCGCGCGACATCCTCGTCGGCGAGGTGGCACTCGCCGAGAAGAGCACCAAGGACGAGGCCGAGATGCTCCTCGACAAGGTTCTCACCCAGGCCTGACCGGGCCGAGATCCGCATCCCTCACCGAGGATCGCGACGTGACCGCGCAGACCAATGCGCGCGGTGACGTCGCGATCCTCGTTCCGGCCGCGGGTATGGGCGTCCGGCTGGGCCCCGGCGTGCCGAAGGCGCTGCGCCTGCTGGCCGGAGAGCCACTCCTGCTGCACGCCGTTCGGGGCGTCGCGGCGGCGCCCTCGGTTGGGCTGATTGTCGTGGCTGCTCCAGCCGCGGACATCGACGCGGTCGGGTCGTTGCTTGAGGCGATCCGTTGCCCGGTCCGGGTCGTGCCGGGTGGTCCGACCCGGCAGGCGTCGGTGGCGTGTGCGCTTGCGGCCGTACCGGCAGAATTTGATCTTGTCCTCGTGCACGATGCTGCGCGCGCGTTGACGCCGCCATCGTTGATCGAGTCGGTTGCGGCCAAGCTCCGCGCCGGGTCTTTCGCGGTGGTCCCAGCGCTCCCGGTCGCGGACACCATCAAGCGCGTCGGCCCTGACGGCGAGGTGGTGGCGACCGTCGACCGCTCGGTGTTGCGCGCGGTCCAGACGCCGCAGGGCTTTCGGCGCGCGACACTCGCCGCGGCGCACGCCAGCGCCGTTGACGACCACACCGACGACGCGGGCCTGGCCGAACAAGCGGGGGTACGCGTGGATACGGTGCCCGGCGACGACCTGGCATTCAAGATCACCCGGCCGTTCGATCTCGCCGTGGCCGAGGCGATGCTCGCTTCGAATGCGGCCGGTCTGGCGGCCGGTAGCCTGAGTGCCATCGATACGCCGCGAGAGGGGTGACCATGACAATCGAGGCGCCCACGCCCCTGTGGATGCACGAACAGGTCACGGCCGAGGATTACGACTCGTGGTCGGAAGAGCGCTGCCAGGACATCGAGATCATGGACGGAATGGTCGTGCTGAGTCCGAGGTCAACAATCCGGCACAACCGGCTGGCCACGAAGCTAGCGACTGGTCTTGAGGCAGCGAGCAGGTCGGCGTCGGAATCCCGGTCGTCCACACGTACGTGCTCGATGCGGCAGCGCAGGTGTATCGGCCGACCGAGGTCTTCACGGGTGTCGTGAAGGCGATCGCGCCGTTCGCCGTCGAGCTCGACCTCCGCGAGATCTGAGTCGGGCCTCAAGCTACGCTCGGCGCCGTGACGGTTCCCCAGGTCGGCATCGGTACGGACATCCACGCGTACGGCGAGGGCCGGCCGTGTTGGGTAGCCGGTCTGTTGTGGCCGGATTCCCCCGGGCTCGACGGTCACTCCGATGGGGACGTCGCCGCGCACGCCGCCTGTGACGCGCTGCTGTCCGCGGCCGGGCTCGGTGATCTCGGCTCGAACTACGGCGTCGCCGAGCCGGAGTGGGCGGGTGCCTCCGGCGTCGCCATGCTGGCGGAGACGGCTCGACGGGTCCGGGCTGTCGGTTGCGAGATCGGCAATGTCTCCGTACAGGTGATCGGAAATGCTCCGAAGATCGGCCCACGTCGAGCCGAGGCGCAGGCCGCGCTGTCCGAGGCGATCGGTGCCCCGGTCACCGTGGCCGGGACGACGGCGGATGGCCTGGGCCTGACCGGTCGCGGCGAAGGAGTCGCGGCGGTCGCGGTCGCCTTGGTGATTCCGCCGAGCCGTGATGACGAGGTCCCGGCCCGCTGAGCTCGACTCGAGAGCGAGAGCAGTGACCTCGCGACGCGTGATACGTGTCGCTACGGTTCGTCAACGATGAACACGAGGACGTCCTCGAGCGCGTCGACGACGTCGCTCGGGATGTCCGCCTCGACCACGAGATCGGCCAGTGAGCGGAGCCCGTCGAATCGCTCGCGGGCGCCGACGATGCGCCGGGCCATCTGGGCGTCGAGGCCCGGCAGCGATGCCAGCACTCCGTCGGACACATGATTGACATCGACGAGACCGCCATCCGCGAAGTCGCGGAGCAGGTCAGGTCGTCCGATCCGGAGCGTCGTTGCCAAGGCGTGATCGTCGGCCACGATCTTGCGGGCAAGTTTCCGACGTTCGCGCTGCTCTATGGCCGCCTCGATGGCCGGGTCGTGCTCGAGTTTGTTGCGTTCGGCCGCTGACATCTGGGCGATCATGTCACCCTGGTCTGAGAGCCGCATCCGACCGACGCATCGTCCGGGCGACCCACGGCGACAGCACAACGGCCTCCATGCCGGCGACGACGAACATCACTATGAGCGCGGTGCTCGCCGTCGACGTGAGCGAGTCGTCCGGAGCGTCGTCGACCGTAGCGAAGAACAAACCGAGCGCGGCCGCGTACAGCGCCGCGGAAGCCCAAAGGCCGGCGGAGGCGAGGCGGCTGAGGCCGCGTAGAAACACCGCGGCCAAAGCAAAGGCAAGCGCCGAGCCGAATCCGAGAGTGATCCACGGTACGAGCGCAAACACGATCGCCGCCGCTATCGGGCGCCGGTACGGGTGCGACTTTCGCTCGATATCCATCGCGGTATTCCGTTTCCGGTGCGACCTCTGCACGCAGTCCACTGTAGGACGCCATGGCATGATCGGCGCATGTCCGTTCCGCTGCCCGATCTCGCCAAGCGCCTCCTCGACGCGAACACGTTTGCGACGCTTTCCACCATCAATCCCGACGGCGCGCCACAGGCCACCGTCATCTGGCTGAAGCGAGACGGCGACGACGTGCTGTTCTCGACGATCCGAGGGCGGCGCAAGACGAAGAACATGGAGCGCGATCCGCGCGTGGCCATCTGCATGTTCGACCCCGAAGACCCGTACGAGTATGTCGAGATCCGCGGCAAGGTCGAGATGACCGAGGAGAACGGCCGCGAACTCATCCAGGAACTGTCCCAGCGCTACGACGGCGTCGACTTCCGAGTTGAGCCGCCCGAGGTGATCCGCGTCGTGTGCCGTGTCGTCGCCGACCAGGCGCTGACGCACCACTAGCGCGTCGGGACGACGTACCCGCCGCGTCGAGAACGACCGCCGCGAACCTCAGCCGGTCGACGTGTCCGGATCGGCGGCGTCGGTCGCCGCCGGCGAGCCCGACCGGCGAGCCCACGTCCACGCATAGCCGGCGTCCTCGACGGCGAGCGCCGGCTCGCACAGATCGAGTGGCCGGAACGTGTCGACCATGACCGCGAGCTCATCGAAGTATTCGACGCCGATGGCGCGCTCGACCGCGCCGGGCTGCGGACCGTGCGTGAAACCGCTCGGGTGCAACGAGATCGAGCCCTGCTCGATGCCCGAACCGCGGCGCGCCTCGTAATTGCCGCCCGTGTAGAACAGCATCTCGTCCGAGTCGACGTTGTGGTGGTTGTACGGGATCGGGATCGACAGCGGGTGGTAGTCGACCTTGCGCGGGACGAACGAGCAGATCACGAAGTTCGGACCCTCGAACGTCTGGTGTACGGGCGGCGGCTGGTGCACGCGACCGGTGATCGGTTCGAAGTCGTGGATCGAGAACGCCCACGGGTAGAGGCAGCCGTCCCATCCGACGACGTCGAACGGGTGGTTGGCGTAGGTGAACTTCGTCCAGGCCGTACCGGTGGGACCGGTGCCTCGGGACCGGTGCTGGACATACACGTCGACGTCGGTCGCGTCGACGGTGAGCGGCTCGACCGGTCCGCGCAGATCCCGCTCGCAGTACGGGGAGCTCTCCAGGAACTGGCCGCGTACGGACAGGTAGCGCTTCGGTGGCCCGATGTGGCCGGTCGCCTCGATCACGAGGGTGCGCAGCGGCGTCCCGGTGGTCGGGACGATGCGGTGGATCACCGATGTCGGGATGACGACGTAGTCGCCCGCGGCGACCTCCAGCACACCGAACGTGGACTCGATCAGCGCGCCGCCAGATTCGACGTACACGCACTCGTCACCGATCGCGTTGCGGTAGAGCGGCGACGGTTGGTCGGCCACGACGTACGAGATGCGGCAGTCGTCGTTGGCCATCAGATGCTGTCGGCCGAGAATCGGATCGGCGCCGGAGCTATCGAGCTTGTGCGTCTGGAAGTGCCGTGGTTTGAGCGGCCGGTTCGCCGCGCGCGTCCACGTCAGTGGCTCGTACTCCTCGGCGGCCACGATCGCCGTGGGTAGGAAGCGGTGATACAGCAACGAGGAATCGGATGAGAACCCTTCCTGGCCCATCAGCTCCTCGGCGTAGAGCCCGCCGTTCGGCTGGCGGAACTGCGTGTGGCGCTTGGGTGGCAGCTCGCCGACCCGGCGGTAGTAGGGCATCGCAGCTCCTTAGCTTGCGGTTCCGGTCTGTTCGTTCGTCCGAAGTTCGGCATCCCGGGCGTTGGTCCGACGTTCGGCATACCGGCCCTCTTGCCCGACTTCAACGGTAATCGGGGAGTTGGTAACCGTTCAGCCGTTTGCCGGACGAGTGTGTCCGATAATCGGACGCTGTTGTCCGCCATATGTAGCGTCCGCTAGGTTCTGTAGCCGTGTCAACACAGGTGCCTCCGCTGCTGCGCGGCCTGATCGATGACGCGGCGGTCTTCCCGCCCGGCAGCGCGCCGCTGCCCGAGGCCGTCGCGGCGCATCGTGGGCACCGCACCGCGTGGTACGCCGACATGGTCGGACCGTTGCTGGTCCCCGCGTCGATGCTCCGTTCGCTGGCCGCGCTGCTCGCGGTGGATGAGCGGATCGCGGTCGGCGTCATCGGCGACACCGGGCTGGCCGGGCTGGCCGAGGCGGTCGCCGCCGTCGACGAACGCATCGACATCCGCCAGGTCGAGGTCGCCGTCGCAAAGCGACGGGAGGACCCGCAGCCCGGCCTCGATTATCTGCTCGGCCGCCTCGCTGGTTGGCCTCGATTCATCGGGTACGCCGAAGTGCCGCTCAGCGTCGGCCTCCACGAAGCGCTGGCGACCATCGCGTCGGCGCGCGCGACTGGGGCGCGAATCGCCGCGAAGTTCCGGACCGGTGGGCTTGCGGCCGAGCTCTTTCCCACGCCGATCGAGCTGGCCGCCGTCATCTGCGCGTGCCGCGATCTCGACGTGCCGTTCAAACTCACCGCCGGTCTTCACCGCGCGATCCGGCGGGCCGATCCCGAGACCGGATTCGTTCACCACGGCTTCCTCGGCATCCTGGCCGGCGTGCTCGCCGCCGCGGACGATGCCGAGGTCTCCGAGGTCGCCGAGCTGCTTGCCGCGACCGATCCGCTGCCGGTCGTCGAGGCGGTGCGATGCAGCCTCGACCGGCCGCGTCCACTGTGGGTCGGCTACGGCAGCTGCAGCATCGATGAGCCCCTGGCCGATCTCGCCCACCTGAGGCTGCTACTCGGAGCCCCCGCGTGACCGCCCGGAGCTGGGTTCCGGGTGCCGACGGCTCGCCGTACGGTGTGCAGACCCTCCCGTACGGCGTGTTCCTCCGCGGCCGGCAGGTGCCGACCGTCGGCGTACGCGTGGGGGATTTTGTTCTTGACCTCGCGGCGGCCGAGCGGGTCGACCTCGTCGATGCCAGCGGTGCGTTTTTCGCGTCGACGTTGAACGCGTTCATGGCGCTCGGTCCGACCGCGTGGGATCGGGTGCGCGGACAACTCGTCGGGTTGCTCACCGACGCGGCCGCCCGACCGGCGGTCGAACCACTTCTGGTGCCGCTCGCCGAGTGCACGCTGGTGCTGCCGTTCGAGGTCGCGGACTACGTGGATTTCTACTCGTCGGAGGCGCACGCGATCAACGTCGGGCAGATCTTCCGTCCGGGCCAACCGTCCCTGCAGCCGAACTGGAAACACCTCCCGGTCGGCTATCACGGACGTGCCGGGACGGTCGTCGTCACCGGCACCGATGTCGTCCGCCCGCGTGGGCAACGGCGCGAGCCGAGTGAAGACCTGCGGTACGGGCCATCCGTTCGGCTGGACGTCGAGGCGGAGGTCGGATTCGTCGTCGGCGTGCCGTCGGCGCTAGGCGTTCCGGTGAGCGCGGACGCCTTCAGCGATCACGTGTTCGGCGTCGTGTTGCTCAACGATTGGTCGGCGCGCGATCTGCAGTCGTACGAGACGGTGCCCCTCGGGCCGTTCCTCGGCAAGTCATTCGCGACGTCCATCTCGGCCTGGGTGACCCCACTGGCGGCGCTCGCGGCCGCGCGGGTCCCGGCACCACAACAAGATCCGCCGGTCGCGCGCTACCTCCGCGAGACCGAGCGATTCGGCTACGACCTGTCGTTGTCCGTGGTCTGGAACGACACCGTGGTGTCGCGACCACCGTTCCAGACGATGTACTGGACGCCGGCCCAGCAGCTGGCTCACATGACGTGCAACGGCGCGTCGCTTCGGACCGGCGATCTCTACGGTTCGGGCACCGTGTCCGGGCCGGATCGCGAGAACACCGGATCGTTCCTGGAACGTACGTGGAACGGTGCCGAGCCGGTGACGCTCGACGACGGATCGAGGCGCGGCTTCCTTCTCGACGGCGATCGCGTGACCATCAGCGCGACGGCGCCCGGCCCGAACGAGACCGTGGTCGCGCTCGGCGACGTGACCGGCATGATCCGTCCGGCGCGCTAGTCGCATCCGGTCGGCCGCCCGTCGCCATCAACTCCGTCGCCATCAACGCTGTCGTGCCGGGCCGAATCGCCTCCAGTTCCCAAACCTGACTTCATCGGATAAATCGCAATTGATTATTGATTAACGGGTGATTCACGGGTCTTTCGCCGATTGCCTATACGCACCCAACCTCCCGATAGATACGGCAGGTAATTACCCGGTCGATCGTGCGTATTCTGTTCGGGCGTCGTCTCGCTGCGACGGGCGTTTTCTCAGCCGCTTGCAAACATCGAGTCCGTCGCGGAGGAATGCATGCCCTGGCAAGTTCCCGGCTATCGACCGCGAGAAGACCTGGCCGGCGGCACCGGCCGGGTGGTGCTCGCGACCGGTGAATCCACCGGCGAACTTGTTGTCATTAAATATCTCAATACCGACTCTTCGCACACATCGGACGATCTGCGCTCGGCGATCAATGATATCGGCGGGCTTCCTGACGACTATTTCGTACGAATTCGTGAATTAGTCCAGGACTCTGGGCATAACGCCATTGTCATGGATCCGGTAAATGGCACAACGATGCGCGCATTGATCCGTGACGGCGGTGCGTTCGAGCCCGAGTCGGCACTCATCGTGTTCCGCGACATTCTCACCGGCCTGACGTACGCCCACGCGCTTGACATCGTGCACGGTGACGTTTCGCCGGAGAACGTGATGATCAACGCCGACGGCCGCCCGGTCATGCTCAACGTCGGCGCGGCGACGTGGGATCCCCGCGAGCCGGCGTTGTCCAGCGGCGTCTATCTCGCGCCGGAGCGATGGAACGGTGGGCCGCCGACGGCTGCCGCCGATGTGTACGCGGCCACCGTCGGCTTCGTCGAGTCGCTCATCGGTGAACCGCCGTACTGGGAGGACACCGACCTCGAACGGCTACGCCGCCGGCACGAGTCCGAGGACATCGATCTGGGCGGCGTCCCGACCGCGTTGCACGACGTTGTCCGCGCCGGAATGGCGAAGAGCGCCGACTCGCGCATGGCGGCGGAGGCGCTCCTGGACCTGGTTGAGACGGCCGCTATCGCCGGGTACGGCCGCGATTGGCGGGACCGAGGGCGCGACGGCGTGATCCAACGTGTCCGGTCCGGATCGCTGCCCTTCGATGGCGCGACGGTGACGGACGTTGGCGGCGACGTACGCGACGCCGAAGACGTCGCAAACGACGATTACTACACCGATGTCTCGTCGGCCGGCGACAACAGCAGCACGGCGTCGGCCGAGTCGCCGTCCGGGCCTGCGCCGCGCGACGCGACGGCCGCCGACGCGGTCATGGCCGCCGCGGCGGACATCGTGGCGTTTGCGCAGTTACGCGACGCGGCCGAGGCCGATTCGATACTCGCGGCCTCGGCTGACGAGGACCTCACCGAGGAAGAAGAAAGCGCCGTCGCCGAAATCGAGCGGCTCCTGTTCCTCGACGAGCCGTCATCCGCGGCGGATCAGGCGCCCGCGGCAGGTCAGGCGCCCGTGGCAGATGAAGCGTCCTCGAACGAGGCGACCGCCGGCGAGCCGGCCGACGCCGGTGCCGACCACGGGGCCGCCGAGGTGATCGCCGCCAATGCGGGCGAGGAGCAAGCAGCCGCTGGGCACGCCTCCGCCGGGAATTCCGCGACGACCCAACCGGGTTCAGCACAATCCGGAGCGGGTGCGAACACGGATGGGTCGGATGTCGGGGAGCCCGATGCAGTTCCGGTCGCGGCCGGTGCCACGACCCGAACCGGTGGCCGCCGTCCCGGGTGGGTCGTGGCCGGTACGGTCGCGGGCGTTCTCGTCGTGGCCGGGCTGCTGGCCTGGGCTGGGGTCGGCCTCACCGGCTCGGGTACGCGTCCGGCGGCCGCCGCGTCGAGTCGCCCGGTCGGTACGGCAACCTCGCCAACCCCGGCGCCATCGGTGTCCGTACCGGCATCGGCCGGCGTGCCGCCGATCGGTGGGACACCCACCGGCACGCAGATTCCGCCGGCGCCAGCTTCGTCCGGCACGGCGCCATCGTCGCAGCCGTCGACCGGCGCGTCCGATACCTCGTCGACACCGCCGACGTTGCCGCTCACCGGGTTCGAGCATCCAATCCGGCTCATGGCCGCGATCGCCGCGGCGTTCATCCTGGCCGGGACGCTCCTGCTTTACGCCGGCCGGCGGCGCGACGAGGCGGCCGCCGGCCGCCAGCTCCGCGCACGGACACCCGCTAGCGGCTGACCGCCTTTTGCGCCGCGGCCAGGAACGCGTCGTTCTCGTCGGCGGTGCCGATGGTGACGCGCACGCCGTCGCCCTGGAACGGTCGCACGATCACGCCCTCGGCTTCGCAGGCGCCCGCGAACGCAGCCGACCCGTCGCCGAGGGGCAGCCAGACGAAGTTCGCCTGACTCTCCGGGACGTCCGGAACGAGCTGGCGAATGGCGGCCAGCACGCGTTCGCGTTCGGCGATCACCAGCGACGCCCGGCGTTCCATCTCCGGCACCTGGTCGAGCGCGGCCATCGCCGCCGCCTGCGCGACGCCGGAAGTCGAGAACGGCGTGATCACCTTGCGGACCGTGGTGGCGACCTCAGGGGAGCCGACGATGAATCCGACCCGGAGTCCGGCCATGCCCCAGGCCTTCGACAGCGTCCGCAGCACCACGACGTTCGGGCGGTCCGCGTACGCCGTCATGGCGTCGGGCACGGTCGGGTCGGTGACGAACTCGCGGTAGGCCTCGTCCAATACGACGAGCACGTTGGCCGGAACGGCATCGAGGAACGCGTCGAGTTCGGGCCGGCGCAACGCCGTACCCGTGGGGTTGTTGGGATTGCAGACCAGGATCATGCGCGTGCGGTCGGTGACCGCCGCGAGCATGGCGTCGAGGTCATGACCGTGCGTCGCGGTGTTCGGCACCGGCACGCTCGTCGCCGCGGTGGTTGCCGCGATGATCGGGTACGCCTCGAACGAGCGCCAGGAGTACACGATCTCGTCCCCGACGCCACATGTCGCGCGGGCAAGGTGTTCGGCCATCGCCACCGAGCCACAGCCGGTGCCGACCCGTTCCGCGGCAACGCCGTATCGCTCGGCGATCTTGTCGCGAAGCGCGACGACGCCCATGTCCGGGTAGCGGTGCGACTGCTGCGCGGCCTGCGTGATCGCCTCGACGACGCCGGGCAGCGGACCGTACGGCACCTCATTGCTCGCCAGCTTGATCGCGCCGGGCACGGTACGGCCGGCCACGTAGGCCGGAAGCCGGTCCAGGTCCGGTCGGGTCAGCTGGGTCATCGTGGTCCTCCGTGTGGGGTGTCGTTACGTCCATCGCTGCCGGGCGGTCCGACCGCCGTCGAATGCGCCATCGATCCCGACTCGGGATGGTCGCCGTCGGATCCGGTCCCGGTCTGGACGACCACGGTGAACGCGCGCCGATCGTGTAGGGCAAGGCGCAGCGGGCGGTTGATCGTCGGAGACAGGCAATTGATGAGCTGCAGTACACCGCCGAAGAGGAAGCCGAGCGGGCCACAGGTCCACACGAGCATCGGCAGGCCCAGCGGCATCCATCGGCGGATGGCCCGGCGTACGCCGATCGGGGTCGTCGCTTCCAGGCCGACGACGCGGATGCCCATCAGCCGCTTGCCCGGTGTCTGCCCGCTCGATGCGATGTTCGGCACCTCGTAGACGAGCCATATGCCGATCACGAGGAACAGGATTGCCACCGACAGCCAGTTGCCTCGGCTGGTCATGGTCGGCGTGACATTCGGCACCGAGGCGCCCTTGAATGCGGCCTCCATGATCTGCCACGTCTGCTGCCAGTAGCCGGATGTCTCCTGCCACCACTGGTAGACCAGGTATCCGGTGAGTATCGCGGACAGGAGGGCAACCGCGACGATGTCGATGAGACGCGCGGCGAACCGACGTCCGAGCGACGCCAGGGCCATGCCGTGCGGTCGGGGCACCACCACGACGTACGGGTAGCCGACACCGGCCGGCCACCCCGGCGGCGGGTTCTCGATCTGACCGTTCGGTGGCAGTTGTACGCCGGGTGGAAGCCGCGTGCCGGGTGGCCACGCCTGCGGCGGGCGGCTTTGCGGCGGCCAGTTCGGTGGCGGCGATCCGGCCGGCGGCCACCCGGATGGGTGCCCTGCGCCGGGTTGGCCGCCGCCTGGTTGGCCCGTGTTTGGTTGGCCCTGATGTGGTGGGCCCTGATGTGGTTGGCCGGTATTTGGTTGGCCTGCACCCGGTTGATCACCGTTCGACTGACCGGCACCGGGCTGCCCAGCGCTCGGGGGCATCCAGTTCGGCGGCGGCCCAGGCTGACCCGAGGTCGGTGGCGTCGGCCATCCGGCCGGCGGCGTCCAACTCGGCGAATGATCCGCCGGCGGCGACGAGTCGGTCGTCGGCTGGCCCGGCCGATCGGCCACGGCGCCGGGAGTGGCCGATGGCGTACGCCCGCTCGGTCCGGACGGCGCGCCCGAAGCCGCGTCAACGCGAGGCTTCTCCGGTTCGCGCACCGGCACGGAGGCGGCGCCGGCGGGCGGCCCGTCCGGCGGGGTCGCGTCGGCGGGCAGGGGATCCCCGATCCAGACCTCGCCGTCCCAGTAACGCTGGGTCGTCGGGTCGGCCGGATCCTTGTACCAACCGGGCGCGATTTCGCTCACTCGTTGCCTTCCACCGCCGCTGTGGGTTGCGGCGCGATCAAGCGTACCGGCTGCTGTCTTGCCCGCCGGTGCCGCGCGGGCGCCGTCGACGCGCGTCGCCATGACACGGTCCTCAACACAGTAGTCCGGCCAGGTCTCGATTCCAGTGTCACGCTTGGCGCGGCGACGGCCCAGCGGCGGCCTGGCAGTGGCCTAGCGACGGCCTAGCGCCGGCCGCCGCCCAGCGCGGGGCGGCGGGCTGGGTGTCGGGCTGGGTGGCGGGCGGTCGGCGGCCGGCGGAGCGTCAGAGGTTGCCGCGCCGCTCCTGCTCGCGTTCGATCGCCTCGAACAACGCCTTGAAGTTGCCCTTGCCGAAGCCGAGCGAGCCGTGCCGCTCGATCAATTCGAAGAACACGGTCGGCCGGTCTTGCACCGGCTTTGTGAAGATCTGCAGCAGGTACCCATCCTCGTCGCGGTCCACCAGGATCTTGCGCGACTGCAGCTCGTCGATCGGCACGCGTACGGTGCCGATCCGTTCACGCAGTTCGGCATCCTCGTAGTAGCTGTCCGGCGTGTCGAGGAACTCGACGCCGGCCGCCCGCATGACGTCGACGCTACGGATGATGTCGTTCGTGGCGATCGCGATGTGTTGCGCGCCCGGACCTTGGTAGAACTGCAGATACTCGTCGATCTGGGATTTGCGCTGGGAAACGGCCGGCTCGTTGAGCGGGAACTTGACCTTGCGCGTACCGCTGGCCACGACCTTGCTCATCAGCGCCGAGTAGTCGGTCGCAATATCGTCGCCGACGAACTCAGCCATGTTCGTGAAGCCCATCACGCGCTTGTAGAACTCGACCCACTCGTCCATCTTGCCCAGTTCGACGTTGCCGACGACGTGGTCCACGGCCTGGAAGAAGCGCTTGGGCTGGATGCCCGCCTCGATGGCGGCGCTGCGATCGATGATCGGACTGCGCGCGACGAAGCCGGGTCGGAACGGGCCGCTGTAGTTCGAACGGTCGATCAGGCTGTGGCGCGTCTCGCCGTACGTCGCGATGGCGGCGACGCGTACGGTGCCGTGCTCGTCCGTCTCGTCGTGCGGCTCTTCGATGCCGGTCGCGCCCTGCATGATCGCGTGGGCGTACGCCTTGTCGACATCCGGCACCTCGAGCGCGATGTCGATGATGCCGTCGCCGTGCTTCGCGTGGTGGATGGCCGCCGGCGCGTCGGCGTGCACCGGACCGGCGAAGACGAAGCGGGCCGATCCGCTAGTCAGCACGTACTCGGCGTGGTCGCGATAGCCCTGTTCGGGTCCGCGGTAGGCGACCGCGGTCATCCCGAAGCCGCTGGAATAGAAGTGCGCCGCCTGCTTCGCGTTGCCAACGTAGAAACGGATGTGGTCGAGTCCCTTGACCGGGAAAGGGTCGGCCGCGATGTCATGTGCGACGGCGCCGATCAGCGCATCGAGGTCAACGGACGCATCGAGCGTGTCTGCGGAGTCGGCGGTGTCCATGTCGTGGCGGGTCGCGCGGTCCATGGCCTGCGTCATTGCACGGCTCCATTCGTGATGGGTGTGTCTTCAAGCGTCATCGCCCGCTCGCGACTGGTCAATTGGACGACTCAGAGGTGGTCAACCTGTGCAATCTGATCGGCCGACACGCTAAGTTGCTGGTCATTATGTCCAGCCTGTGATAGTCGTCGTGTATGCAATCGGACCATCGCGTACCCGCCATTGACGATCTTGACGTGCGGCTCCTGACGCTGTTGGCGGCCGAACCGCGCATCGGCGTCGTCGAGTCGGCGCGCCGCCTCCACGTCGCCCGCGGCACCGCCCAAGCGCGGCTCGACAAGCTCGCCGCCCGTGGCGTCATCCGCGGTTACGGCCCGGAAATCTCTCCCGCCGCGCTCGGGTTCGGCGTGATGGCGTTCGTCACGCTCGAGATCCGCCAGAGCCGCGGCCACGACCCGGTCACGGCCCATCTCGCGGCCATCCCCGAGGTCCTCGAGGTCCACACCATCACGGGTACGGGAGACCTGCTGTGCCGCATCGTCGCGCGGTCCAATGCCGACCTGCAACGGGTCATCGACCTGATCGTTTCGTACGACGAGATCGTCCGCTCGTCGACGATCATCGCGCTCGCCGAGCAGATCCCCTATCGGGTGATGCCCCTGGTCGCCTCCGCCGTCACCGAGACAGGTCGCTCCGCCTCGCCTTGATCGCCGCCGCGATGTTCCGAACCAGCCGGTCCACGTCGCCGAGGTCGTCGCGGGTGACGTGATAGACCTGCCAGCCGATCGCGGTCAGTTCGCGAAGTCGCCGGCGATCGCGAGTCAACTGATCTCTATCGGAGTGCCATTGGCCGTCGTACTCGACCGCGAAACGAATTTCTGGCCACGCGAGGTCGACCCGTGCGACGAAATAGCCATGCCGCATAACCGAGTACTGAGGAATCGGCGGCTCGATGCCTGCGATCGCCAACGCCACCCGAACCGTCGATTCGGGCGGTGACTCCGACCGTGCATCGGCGAGGCTCAATCGCGTCCGTGCCCGGAGCCGACCACGTGCGCTTGGGTGCGCGGCGCAATGCTCGACCAGTCGCGCACGAGACAGATGCCGACGGCGAGCGAGTGCGTCGATCCATCCCATCGCCTCGTAAAGCGGGAGTGTCCAGGCCATCTCCCACGCGGCGTGCTCGGGCGTGCAGACGGGAATGCCGCGATGCGCGGTCACGCAACTTGCCGGCATGGGCGAAACGCGGATGGTCATTCCACGGATCGGACCGAACGGGCGGTGCGACCAGATCGCGACGGGTCCCGATGGTTCAGACATTGCCGCGCCCCAGAGATAGGCGGCCGAACGCCCGGAGACAACGGCGCCGTCCCGAATCACGAGCAGAGCGCCCCGCACGGCCAGCTGATGGCCGAGCGGCATCGCTGCATCCGCGTATACGTCGCGGTAAAGCCGACGCCACGACCTTCCATCGAGCTGTCGTGGTGTCAGAACGCCGTCGGCCACGGCGACGCTGCCACGGAACACCGTGCCGCGTAGCGCTCTGGGTTGCGTCGGAGGTCTCGCCATGTGAGGAGCGTCGACGTTGCGCACCACCGGCGCGACCGGCGATCTTGCTGCCGGTGGATCGCGCGGGTGCTTGTGGACAGCCGTGGAGATAACGAGATCTTGGGGATATCCACCTATCGGACCTCGAAATACCGTGGACAAGCCCAAGATCCCAAGCGCCCGACCCCAGATCAAGCGACGAAACGGATCGACACGGGCAGATCGGGCACGCTTGGGACAAACCCCCAGGCCGGCTACGGTCGGCGCATGGCGCAGGGGCGGCTGGTCGGACGCATCGAGGCGTTCCTCGGGCTGATCGGCATCGTCGCGCTCGTCGTCACGTACAGCATCCTGACCGGCTGGAACCCATTACCGAAAGTTCAGTCCTGGCTGGCCGGTGTCACCTCGACGACATTGTCGAAGCCGGCACCCGCGTGGGTCGTACGGTCTGGCGACCAGCCTGACACAGCGACCGTCCTGCCGAACGCGATCGTCGTGACGGCCGAGGGCTCGGTTGAGGCTCGCAATCCGGGCGACGGAAAGCTCTTGTGGACGTACACGGACTCGTGGGCCGCCGTGGGTGGCGGCGGCCGGCCGGTCGTCCTCGTCGGCCGGCCGGTCGGGGGCGGGTTCGACGTCTACGACGCCGGTTCCGGCGTTCGCCTGTGGTCGGACGGCAATCGCGACGCAGTGTGGCCGTACCAGGACATGATCCTCGTCCTGCACTGTGCCCACGACTTCGACTGCACGTTGTACGCCGACGAGCCCACCACGGGCAGCCACATCTGGTCGCTGCCGATATCGGCGGCCGGAACGTCCACCCACGGCCTCGGTAAACCGCTTGCGACGCTGCAACCGATCACCGACGACTACACCAAGCCACTCGGTGCCGTTCCGGTCGACGTACCGTCGCTGATCGGCCTGAACCTCGACGGCGATATCCATGTGGTGTCGACCGCGCACGGGCACGAGCTGCACGTCTACAACGCGAAGCCGACCCAGCGCGTCGTCGTCGCCGGCCACGATGTGCTGGTCGCGACCTCGACCGTGCACGGCGACGGCTGCACCTACACGCTGTCCGCGCGGGACCCGGCCACGAACAACACGCTGTGGAGTCGATCCGGCTACAACGCCCACACCTCCACCGGCCTCGGCTGCGACCAGCGCAACGACCCCAAGGGCGCCAGCGGTGTCGTTCTCGCGACCGACCCTAGCGGCCGCGACGTCCTATTGAGCATGGGTACGGGACAGGTCTTGTATCGCGCCCCGACCAACGCCCGCATCGTCGCGACCGACGGAAACGTGGCCGTGGTGCGCTCGGCTGACGGCAAGACGCTCACGACGGTCAACGCGAACTCCGGTGCGTCGCTCTGGTCCCGGGCGGCGGCGCCGGCCGCCCTCGTCGGCATCGGACCGGACGGCGTGATGATCGTCGATCCGGGCAATAGCCGACTGGTCGTGACGGCACCGCAGACCGGTGCTGTTCTGGTCAATGTCGAGAGCGGCGCCACCATCCTCGGCGTCGGCCAGCGGGCATTGATCGTGAACATCGGGCGCTCATTCGGGCCGATCCTGGTCCGGACGGCGACCGTCGTTCATCCGTGACCCGGACGGACCCGGCGTCGGCCGAACCGAGCCAAGCCGAACCAAGCCGAGCCGAGCCGGTGCGGCCGGCGTCATGATCGACCAGGGCCAGTGTGTCGGTCGCGGCCGGCGTGGATACGCTGCGAACCATGCCGGAGTTTGCCTACGCACCGTTGCTGCCGATCGGTGCCGACACCACCGAGTATCGGCTGATCACGACCGACGGCATTGGTGTCGCCGACGGGCCGGGCGGCCGACGATTCCTGACCGTCGAGCCGGCCGTGCTGACCGCGCTCACCGCCGAGGCGATGCACGACATCGCACACTTCCTGCGGCCGGCCCATTTGCGGCAGTTGCGGCACATCATCGACGATCCGGCCGCGTCGCCGAATGACCGGTTCGTCGCACTCGACCTGCTGCGCAACGCGAATATCGCGGCCGGCGGCGTGCTGCCGATGTGTCAGGACACCGGCACGGCGATCGTGATGGGCAAGCGCGGTCGCCACGTGCTGACCGACGGCTCGGACGAGTCGGCTATCGCGCACGGTGTCTTCGATGCGTACACGAAGCTCAACCTCCGCTATTCCCAACTCGCGCCGATCACGATGTGGGAGGAGCGCAACACCGGATCGAACCTTCCGGCGCAGGTCGAGATCTATGCCGACGATCCGGACGGGCACCCGGACGCGTACAAGTTCCTGTTCATGGCCAAGGGCGGCGGCTCGGCCAACAAGAGCTACCTCTACCAGGAGACCAAGGCGCTGCTGAACCCGACGCGGATGATGCAGTTCCTGGAAGAGAAACTGCGATTGATCGGTACGGCCGCCTGCCCGCCGTACCACTTGGCGATCGTCATCGGGGGTACGTCGGCCGAATTTGCGCTGAAGACCGCGAAGTACGCGTCGGCCAAATACCTCGACGCGTTGCCGACCAGCGGCGACATGACGGCGCACGGTTTCCGGGACGTCGAGCTGGAGGCCGAGGTGTTGGAGTTGACCCGACAGTTCGGCATCGGCGCACAGTTCGGTGGCCGCTACTTCTGCCACGACGTACGGGTGGTCCGGCTGCCCCGGCACGGTGCCTCCTGCCCGGTCGCGATCGCCGTGTCGTGCTCGGCCGACCGGCAGGCGCTGGCCAAGATCACGCCGGATGGCGTGTTCCTGGAGCAGCTCGAGCGCGACCCGGCGCGATTCCTGCCTGAGGTCACCGCCGACGCGCTCGGCTCGACCGACGAGGTCGTCCGCGTCGACCTCAACCGGCCGATGGCCGACATCCGGGCCGAGCTGTCGAAATATCCGGTGAAGACCCGGCTGTCGCTGTCCGGCCCGCTCGTCGTGGCCCGGGACATCGCGCACGCCAAGATCGCCGAGCGCCTCGACGCCGGCGAGGGCATGCCCGACTACCTTCGCGACCACGCGGTTTACTACGCCGGCCCGGCGAAGACGCCGGAGGGGTACGCCTCCGGATCGTTCGGTCCGACCACCGCCGGCCGCATGGACGCGTACGTGCAACGGTTCCAGGAGGCCGGCGGGTCGCTGGTCATGCTGGCCAAGGGCAACCGCTCCAAGCAGGTGACCGACGCCTGCGCGAAGTTCGGCGGGTTCTACCTCGGCTCGATCGGCGGTCCGGCCGCCCGGCTCGCCCAGGACTGCATCAAGCACGTTGAGGTGCTCGAATACCCTGAGCTCGGTATGGAAGCGATCTGGAAGATCGAGGTCGAGGACTTTCCGGCCTTCATCGTGGTCGACGACAAGGGCGACGACTTCTTCGCGGAGGTCACGAGACCCGTGCTGACGATCGGCCACCGCTAGCTCATGGGACGACACCGCAGCGAACACGAGCCCGGCGCCGGCCGGCCCGCAACGCCGAAGCCCAGACAGCCCGACGCGAGGCAGGATGGTCAGATGGACGGCGAATTCCGCGAGGGCGGCGACTTCCGCGAGGGCAATTACACCGATGGCAGTTTCGGCGACGGCGGATTCCCCGATGCGGACTATCGCATCGAGCACGACACGATGGGCGACGTGCGGGTGCCGGCGACCGCGTTATGGCGCGCGCAGACCCAGCGGGCCGTTGAGAACTTTCCGATTTCCGGGACCGGGCTGGAACGCGTACACATCGCCGCTCTGGCCGAGATCAAGGCGGCCGCCGCGAACGTGAACGCCGATCTCGGCGTCATCACCCGGGCGCAAGCCGACGCGATCATCGCCGCCGCGACCGCCGTCGTCTCCGGCGCGTACGACGACCAGTTCCCGATCGACGTATTCCAGACCGGCTCGGGCACGTCGTCGAATATGAACATGAACGAGGTGCTCGCGTCGCTGGCCGAACGCGAACTCGGTGAGCCGGTGCATCCGAACGATGTGGTGAACGCCTCCCAGTCCTCGAACGACGTGTTCCCGACGTCCATCCACTTGGCCGCTACGGCCGCGTTGGCACAGGATCTCGTGCCGGCGCTGAGCCACCTCGCCTCCACGCTGGACGCGAAGGCGACCGGCTGGTCGGAGGTCGTGAAGGCCGGCCGTACGCACCTGATGGACGCCACGCCGGTCACGCTGGGGCAGGAGTTCTCCGGCTACGCGGCACAGATCCGGTACGGGATCGAGCGCGTCGCCGCGGTGCTGCCCCGGGTCGCGGAACTGCCTCTCGGTGGCACCGCGGTCGGCACCGGGGTGAACACGCCGCCCGGTTTCGCCACCGCGGTGATCGGGAGTCTGGCCGCCCGTACCGGCTTGCCGTTGACCGAGGCGCGCAACCACTTCGAAGCGCAAGGTGCCCGCGATGCGCTCGTCGAAGCGTCCGGACAGTTGCGCGTGGTCGCCGCCGGTCTCTACAAGATCGCGTCCGACGTCCGGTGGATGGGCTCGGGGCCGCGGGCCGGGCTTCGCGAGCTGCGGATCCCCGACCTGCAGCCGGGTTCGTCGATCATGCCGGGCAAGGTGAATCCGGTCGTCTGTGAAGCCGTGCGCCAGGTCTGCGCGCAGGTGTACGGCAACGATGCGGCGGTGGCGTTCGCCGGATCGCAGGGCGACTTCGAGTTGAACGTGATGATGCCGGTGATGGCCCGCAACCTGCTGGAGTCGATCCGGCTCATTGCGAACGTCGCGCGCATCTTCGCCGATCGGTGCATCGCCGGGCTTGAGGCCGACGAGGAGGTCACCCGTTACTACGCGGAGGCGTCGCCGGCGATCGTGACGCCGTTGAACCGCTACCTCGGGTACGAGGAGGCGGCAGCGGTCGCGAAGCAGGCGCTCGCGTCGGGACGCACGATCCGGGAAGTAGTCATCGATCGCGGACACGTGTCGGCCGGGCGGATCTCCGAGGCGGATCTCGATCGGGTTCTCGACGTTCTCGGGATGACATCGCCTTAGCTGTGGTTCGACAGCCGGCCCGACATTGCTCACGCCGCAGCGGTCAGGCTTGATCTACGTCGTGAGCAATGTCGGCCGGCTGCGCGGCCGGTCGCGGTCCGCGGGGGTCGGGCTTTCGAGGTGCAGTGGTACGGAAGAGGAACTCGGCTGTGGGTCCGGAGACGTTCCGGCTGCACTGTTGTGCGGTGGTGCTAGCTCAGGGCGGTGGCGAGGGTGGCGGCGGCGGTCATCACGGCCGGACCGACCACCGCCGGGTCAAGTGGCGCGAGCGAGATCACTCCGACGCTGGCCTCTAGGCCCTCGACTCCGATCACGGGGGCCGCGATGCCATGCGCGCCCGGCTGCAGTTCGCCGCTGGTGGCCACCCAGGTCGGATCGCCGGCTCGACCGGCCGTGATCGCGCGGCCGGCGGCGCCACGGTCCATCGCGTGTCGGGTGCCGGCCCGGTAGGCGACGTGTAGCTCGGTCCAGGACGGTTCGACGACGGCCAACGCGACGGCCTCCGTACCGTCGGCGATCGTGAAGTGAGCCGTGGCGCCAACGGATTCGGCGAGCCGGCGAAGCACGGGCCGTGCGACGTCCGCGATCAGCGGCTGTGAGCGATGGGCCAGATGCAGCACACCGATGCCGAGTCGAAGCCGTCCGGCGGCGTCACGGCGGATCATCGAGTGCTCGGCGAGCGTCGCGGCGAGGCGGTAGACGACCGCTCGTCCGACCCCGAGCTGCGCCGCCGCCTCGGTCACCGTCAGCCCACCCGGCGCGTCCGCCACAAGGTGCAACAGGCGCAGTCCGCGGTCCAGCGTCTGTGCGATCTCCGTTGTGCGCTCCGCCACACCGCGAGGGTAATGCGACCGACGTCCCCAGGACCGGACGCGCCCACCGACCGTCTCACGGCCACCCGAACCGTCAGGCCTCGGGCCGCCTCTATCACGGCAACCCGGAGGTGCGCCGACTGGCCGGAGGTGCGCCGACTGGTAAGTCCAGGCGCTTCGGCGAGCAGAGTCCAGGCGCCTCGGCAAGCAGAGTCCAGGCACTTCGGCAGACACAGCTATCCTTTTACGGTGACGCTTCGCCTTTATGACACGCTGACCCGATCGGTGCGGGATTTCGTCCCGCGCGAGCCCGGCAAGGTCGGCGTGTACCTGTGTGGGCTCACCGTCCAGTCCGGTCCGCACATCGGCCACCTGCGTAGCGGCGTCAACTACGACGTGCTGCGGCGCTGGTTCCTGCATAGCGGCTATGACGTCACCTTCATCCGCAACATCACCGACATCGATGACAAGGTGCTGGCGAAGGCAGTGGAGTCGGGTGATCCGTTCTGGTCGATCGCGTACGGCAACGAGCGCATCCTCGAGGCCGCCTACCGTGCGCTGAACGTGCTCCCGCCGACGTACGAGCCCCGGGCGACCGGTCACATCACCGAGATGCACTCGCTGATCGGGACACTGATCGACGATGGCCACGCGTACGTGGCGAAGGACAACTCCGGCGACGTGTACTTCGACGTGCACTCCTACCCGCCGTACGGCCAATTGTCGGGCCAGAAGCCGGACGCGATGCAGGCGGCCGAGGACGGTCCGGAACGCGCGAAGCGCAACCCGCAGGACTTCGCGCTGTGGAAGGGCGTCAAGCCGGGCGAGCCGGACGACGCGTACTGGACCTCGCCGTGGGGTCGGGGCCGGCCGGGCTGGCACATCGAGTGCTCGGCGATGTGCCTGCGCTATCTCGGGCCGGAGTTCGATATCCACGGCGGCGGGCTCGACCTGATGTTTCCGCACCACGAGAACGAGATCGCCCAGTCTCGGGCGGCCGGGCTCGGATTCGCGCGCTACTGGGTGCATCACGCCCTGCTGAACCTCGGCGAGGCGAAGATGTCGAAGTCACTCGGCAACGTGATCGATCTGGACGAGGTCATCTCGCTCGGGATCCGGCCGGTCGAGTTGCGCTACTACCTGGCGGCGCCGCATTACCGGTCGCGGATCGACTACTCCGAGCCGTCGCTGCGGGAGGCTTCCGTTGCGTACCAACGGATTGAAGGTTTTGTGACGCGCGCGGTCGAGCGGGTCGGCGCCGTCCCACCATCGGCGATGCCGGCCGAGTTCGCGGCGGCCATGGACGACGACCTGAACACGTCGCGAGCGCTCGCGCATGTGCACGCCGTCATGCACGAGGGCAACGCGGCGCTGGCCGGCGGCGACGACGCGGGCGTGATGGCGGCGCTGGGTGACATGCGCGCGATGCTCGGCGTCCTCGGCCTGGATCCGGTCGACGCGCACTGGTCCGGTGCCGGGGCGGTGGACAACCTGCGCACGACCGTTGACGACCTGGTGTCGCTCGCGCTGGAGCAGCGCAGCGCGGCGCGGTCCCGCAAGGATTGGGCCGCCGCTGATGCGATCCGCGAACAGCTGAACAAGGCCGGCATCGTGGTCGAAGACACACCGAACGGTCCACGCTGGACCGTCGGAACCGGGGAAGGCGCCTGATGCCTGGAAATTCGCAACGACGTGGCCGGCGTACGACGCCGAAGAAGGGCTCGGCCGCCGGCTCGGGCGGTAAGGGTCGCGGCGCGCTCGCGGGCCGGGGCCGGACGCTGCCGGCCGAGGAACGGCCGTGGCACAAGGCGTATTCGGGCACCGAAGATGTCCCGCAACGGACCGCGTGGAAGCAGGACAAGGAACGGCGGGCCGCCGCGGCCGAGGGACGGTCGCCGAAGGCGGGCCAGCCCGGCACCGTCGACACCACGTGGGGCAAGGGCACCCAGGGCCGCAAGGCCGTGCCGAAGGGCGGATCGACCGGACGTGGATCGTCCGCCGGCCGTGGCGCCGCTGGTGGCCGAGCGGCCGGCGGTCGCGGCACGTCCGGCCGCGGCGCGCCGACTCGGTCCGGTCCCCGGGTCGCTCCGGGCCGCAAGTCGGCCACCCCGAAGGACGCGCCCGAGCTGCTCGTCGGCCGCAATCCGGTGGTCGAGGCATTACGGGCCCGTATTCCGGCCACTGCGCTGTACGTAGCGCTCGGCATCGACATCGATGACCGCGTGACCGAGGCCGTCCGTACGGCGACCGACCGCGGCATCGCGCTGCTGGAAGTCACGCGGGCCGAGCTCGACCGGATGACCGGTGGCATCCTGCACCAGGGCATCGGGTTGTCGGTGCCGCCGTACGCCTACGAGCCGTTTGACGACGTCGTGGCCAACGCGCTGGAGCAGCCCACGCCGCTGCTCGTGGCGCTCGACGGCGTCACCGATCCCCGCAACCTGGGTGCCGTCGTACGTTCGGCGGCCGCGTTCGGCGCACACGGCGTGTTCATGACCGAACGTCGCGCCGCCGGGATCACCGCGACCGCCTGGCGCACGAGCGCCGGTGCGGCCGCTCGCGTTCCGATCGCGCAGGTCACCAACCTGACTCGTTCGCTGCGGCGCTGCCAGGATGAAGGGTTCACCGTCGTCGGACTCGACGCCGACGGTTCGACGCCGCTCTACGGCCTGGAGGCGGCCGTCGGTCCGCTGGTGGTCGTGGTCGGTTCGGAGGGTCGCGGCCTGTCGCGCCTGGTCGGCGAGGCCTGTGACTTCCGCGTGGCGATCCCGATGTCGTCCGAGGTCGAGTCGTTGAATGCCTCCGTGGCCGCAGCGGTGACGCTGGCCGAGATCGCCCGGCGTCGCGGTCTGGCGATCTAGCCAGGGTGTCCCGGGATCTGGATCTGTGACTATCCACAAGCCGCGGACTTGGTTGGGACCGGCCACCGGTGAGCGCATAGAGTAACCAACGTGACCGATGCCCTCGTGTGGATCGACTGTGAGATGACCGGGCTCGACCTGAGCCGAGACGCGTTGATCGAGGTCGCCGCACTCGTCACCGACCCGGATCTGAACATCCTCGGTGAAGGTGTCGACGTGGTGATCCACGCGTCCGACGAGGTGCTCGACACGATGGGCGACGTCGTTCGTGACATGCACGCGAAATCCGGGCTCACCGACGAGGTCCGCAAGTCGGCGATCACGATGGCCGAGGCCGAGGACCTGATCCTCGCGTACGTGAAGCAGTTCGCTCCCGCGCCGGGGAGCGCGCCGCTGTGCGGCAACTCGATCGCGACCGACCGTGGCTTCCTGGCCCGCGACATGCCACGCCTCGACGGTCACCTGCATTACCGCATGATCGATGTCTCGTCGATCAAGGAACTCAGCCGCCGCTGGTATCCGCGCACCTACTACGGCCAGCCGCCGAAGGGGCTCGCGCACCGCGCGCTGGCCGACATCAAGGAAAGCATTCGCGAGCTGGACTACTACCGCCACACCGTGTTCGTACCCGGCCCGGGGCCGGACGTTGATCAGGCCAAGGCGATCGCGGCCGAGGTCTCCGCCGCGCGCCCGATCGACTGAACCGAGCCGCCGCGGCGGAGCACGGCGTCCGGGTCGCGACGCCGTCCGGCTCGCGACCCGTCCGGGTCGCGACGCATGTGCCGGCCGGCAAGGACCGCGAGCGCGCCGCAACCCCCTCGACGAATCGAGGCCGTGCTCGGCTATCATGGTCGGGCACGCCGTTCGGTAAGACCGCGCCTGCGCGCGTTCGACCGTTCGGCATTGTTGCGATGGTGGTTGTAGCTCAGCTGGTAGAGCACCGGGTTGTGGTCCCGGGGGTCGCGGGTTCAAGTCCCGTCAGCCACCCGTCGAATTCGAAGCGCAGGCGCACGAGCGCCTGCGCTTCGTCATGTCCCCGAGCGGCCAATGCTGCCGGCGCCCAAGAACCAAGCAAGGGCGAACGGCGAACACCGACGTCTTGATCAAGAGATGATGGGCAGATGCGTCCGTCGAATACCACCACTGACCTGTTCGACCAGCTCGGGGACTATAGCGTCGAGTACGACCTGGACGGCGAGCCCGACCTCGTCGGGCCGGCCGGTCATCGCCTCGAAACGTGGCGCGAGGACTTCCCCTATCCCAAGCGAATGACCCGGCCCGAATACGACCGGCTCAAGCGCGAGCAGCAGATCGAACTGCTCAAGCTGCAGGACTGGGTGAAGAAGACCGGCGCGCGCGTGATGATCATCTTCGAAGGCCGCGACGCGGCCGGCAAGGGCGGCACGATCAAGCGCTTTATTCAGCATCTGAATCCGCGCGGCACGAAAGTTGTCGCACTGGACAAGCCGACGGACCGCGAGCAGTCGCAGTGGTACTTCCAACGCTATGTCCAGCACCTGCCGTCGGCCGGCGAGATCGCGCTGTTCGACCGCTCCTGGTACAACCGGGCCGGCGTGGAGCGAGTCATGGGTTATTGCACCGAGGAGCAATACGTCGAGTTCATGCGCGACGTTCCAGAGCTCGAACGCATGCTGGTCCGCTCGGGTCTGCATCTGATCAAGTTCTGGTTTTCGGTGGCACGCAGCGAGCAGCGGACCCGGTTCGCGATCCGGCAGCTCGACCCGGTTCGCCAATGGAAGCTGTCGCCGACCGACATCGCCGCGCTGGACCTGTGGGATGCGTACACGTCGGCGAAGGAGGCGATGTTCGCCGAGACGGACAGCGACGAGGCACCGTGGGTGATGGTGAAGAGCAACGACAAGAAGCGGGCCCGCATCGAGGCCATGCGGTGGGTCCTGTCGAGCTTCAACTACACCGGCAAGGACTACGAGGTCGTGGGTACGCCCGATCCGCTGATCGTCATGCCGGCGGCGGTATCGATCGAGCCGTCCGAGCATCCGACGTTTTGACAGTCGCGTCGGCTTCGTCCGCGGCGCGAACCTTGCCAAGCACGCCGCCGCAGAGGCTACAGCGCGCTGCCCTTGAGATAGGCGTCCCAGCTGACGTTCCAGTCGGTCCAGCCGTCGCCCCAGGCCAGCTTGCGCTTGGTGTTCTTCACCGTCACCGGATCGCCGACATGCGAGTTCTCGTACATCCACTTCGCGTTCGCCGTCGACACATTTGTGCAGCCGTGTGAGACGTCGGTGTGACCCTGGGACGCCACCGACCAGGGCGCCGCGTGGATGAATTGGCCGCCCCACGTCAGCCGCATCGTGTAGTACACGAGTTCCCGGTAGCCGTCCGGTGAGTTGACCGGGATGCCGCCGGTGCCGAGCGACGAGTCGAACAGTTCCTTCGGCTTGCGGGTCATGATGACCATCGCACCGGAGGACGACGGCGTACTCGCCTTGCCGAGGCTCGCCGGCATCGTCTTGACGACCTTGCCGTTCTGTTCGACCGTCACTTCGTGGGTCTTGTCGTCGACCGTGACCTGCAACGGGTTCGTGGTGATGTCCGCGTCCACGGTCAGGTCGTTCTTGCCGTAGTAGCCGTCGCCGAAGGGGACGCCACCGGTCTGTACGGCGATGTGCAGCTTCGTGCCCGGCTGCCAGTACGCCTTCGGCCGGTAGTGGATCTCCTTGTTGGACATCCAGTACCACGAGCCGGTCTGCTCCGGGGTCGACACCACGGTCAGTCGCTTCTGGATCTTCGCCTCATCGGCCTTGCTGACACCGCGGCCGAGCGTGATGACGATCGGCATGCCGATGCCGTACACGAGTCCGTCGCCAAGCGCGCTCTGCACTCGTACGAGATTCTGTGGTGCCGCCATCGTGGTAAACGAGGTCGTCGACTTCGTCGGCTTGCCGTTCGATCCGGTGGACTCGATCGTCGCCGTGTAGTGCGTGCCGTACGCCAGTTGCTTTGTCGGCACCCACGTCGACGGGTCGTAACCAGCCGCGCCGGGCACCGCGTTCCCGGTGCTATCGGTCAGCGTCACCTTCGTCGTCGCGTTGCCGAGCTGGTAGGCGATCGTCGTGCCGGCCGGGACGTCGGTGGCGCCGTTGGCCGGCGACGTGATCCGCGGACCGTTGGCGGTCCCGCTGGCCGACCCGGAACCTCCGCGACCGTTCCCCGTGGCGGCCGGCGGTGACGAGCACGCCGCCAGGGCGAGCACACTGGCCAGACCGAGCAACCGGCCAACGCCAGGGGGGCGATGACCCGTCGGGTACGGGTGCTTGTCGTCAGCATGCACCCATGGTGCCCGCTTTTGGCAAGGCGGCAAACCAACGCGTACCCCTGGGATCTGGTCGTGACAGATATCTCCCGCGGGCGCCGCCCGAACCACGCACCCGGCGGAGGCCGCGGATCGGGCGGGTCAGAACGACGGCACGTAGGTGCTCGGCACACTCACCGTGACGGGCACGGCGCTGCCCTTGATGAAGTCCGCCCACGACAGGTCCCAGGCTGTCCACCCGTTGCCCTCGGCGACGTGGCGTGGTGTGCCGCTGATGCTCACCGGGTCGCCGACCATGCTGTTCTGGTAGATCCACTTCGCGTTCGATGGGCCGATGTTCACGCAGCCGTGGCTGACGTTCGTGCGGCCCTGTGCGTAGACCGACCACGGTGCCGAGTGCAGGAACGTTCCGCTCCAGGTCAGCCGCTCGGCATATTTCACCGCGACGCGGTATCCGCCCGGGCCCTCGTCGAGCGTGTCGAATACGGTCGCCGGCAACCGATCCATGATGACGAACTGGCCGGACCACGACGGCGTGCTCGCCTTGCCCATGCTGATCGGATAGCGCTTGATGACCTTGCCGTTGCTGGTGATGGTCATCATGTGGTTCTTGTTGGTGACCGACATCTCCAGATCGCGGCCGATGGTCACGGTCGCGGCGCGATCCTTGTCCAGCACGCGGCCGCCGATCGGCAGACCGCCGAGCGCCGCCCGCACGGCCAGCGTCGTGCCGGTCTTCCAGTAGGACTGCGACCGGTAGACCACCTCGCGGTCCGAGATCCATCGCCACGCCCCGACCTGCGCCGGCGAGCTCGTCACGAAAAGTCGGCTCTGCACGGCGGGTTGGCTCGCCTTCGGGATCGACGCGCCGAAGTCGATCACGATCGGCATGGCCACACCGTACGTCCCGCCGCCGGTCAGGTTGAAGCTCGTGGATATCGGCTTGGTGGCCGGCTTCGGCATGGTCACGAACGACGTTGTGGTTTGCGTGGTCCGGCCCCCAGCGCCGGTCACCGTCACCGTCGCCGTGTAGTGCTGCGCGAACGCGAGCGGTGCGCCCGGCACCCAGGACGATCCGTCGCGCCGCATCGCACCGGCCACCTGCTGCCCCGATGCGCTGACCAGGCTGACCGCGCTCACGACACCGTTACTGGCGGTCGTACCGATCTCGACCGAAACCGGGACCTTCGTCGTGTTGACCTTGGGGGAAACGGCGATGGTCGGTGTTGGCGCCGCCGCTGCGGCCTTCGCCGCGGTGGTTGCGCTCTTCGCGGACGGCGCGCCCGAGCAGGCTCCTAATGCCAGGGGTACGGACAATGCCAGTCCAGTTGCGGTCAGCTTGAGTCCCGTACCTCTGCCTGCCATAGTTCCCGTCCTTCGCCCCCGAATGTGAACTTTGCAGGTTTATGGTGCATGACCTCCTACCTGCGCGGATGCAAATTGCGCAGTTTGTAGGGTTGCCTCGGAGGCCGCGTTAGTCGCCGGCGCGGTGTGGGTGTCCGGACGTTGCCTGGCCGCCGTCCGGGCGGTACGTCGGCGCTCTGTCGGGACCGGATGGCGCTGGATCGTTGCCGCACCGTGGCCGGCGACCGGCGCGGCCGGCCACGGATCGCGCGTCGCGACGGCCGTGTCCGTCATGCCCGGGGTGCCGACGGGGTGCGGGCATTCGAGTGGGAGGGCGCTCGGACGGCGTGCTAAGGTCATCGACGTTCCAGTGAGCGCCGCTAGCTCAACTGGCAGAGCAGCGGACTCTTAATCCGCGGGTTCGGGGTTCGAGTCCCTGGCGGCGCACAAGATCATCAAGGTCCTGAGCAGGCGTTATCCGTTTGCTCGGGGCCTTTTCTGTGGCCGCTGAACGCCCGTGGGTGATCGGTGGGTGATCCGGAGCCGTTGGACGGGTGCGAACCGGGCTGGACTGGACCGCACAGGCTGTGAATCGGCTGTCAGCGTGTGCCAACAGCAGGGTCATTCGGACTGCGCGGTGTACGGCGTGCACCTTTGGCGGCCGCCGACTGGACGGTATCTCCACCGTTGCGCCAACGCACCACGTGAACGGCACGGAAGAGACGCTCGGGCGCGGTAAGAGGACGGCGCAGAGTGGTGCCCAGCGCACCGCGCCGCAGCGATATGCCCGGCCTCGGCAATACCGGCGATACGGGGGATACGGGCGCCAGCGCCGCCGAAGTCGAAGTCGTTGACGAGTTCGATCAAGACCTTTCGAACGCTCGCGGTAGCCGATAGATTGCCGGGAGAGGGAGTGGAGGATATCAATGGAGGCGGCGTCGTGGCAGAAGAAACAGTTCAGCCGCGCCTACCTTCATGCGCTTGCCGCCCGTGAAGGCCTGCCGGTTGGTTCTTGGAACGTCGACAAGGACGGCGTTGACGCCACGTTGCGGCGCGGCGCGCTGATGCGCTTTTGCCGAGGTCAGGCCGCGCTTATGGTCGTCGCTGGTTCCAGCAGTATTCGCCGACTTTCAGGACCTGACCAAGCGTCGTCTTATCGAGTGTGGGCATGAGAGAACAGCGTGGAGCGGGCGGACACGCACGTCGGAGATCGATCCGGCGGCCGGGCGGAGGAGATCCGCTGAATCGAGTTTTGCTGGCTGCGGCAGAGACGCTTAACGAGTGGCGGAGCGTGCATCCGGCACGCCGGCCCGGGCGCGCGGTTTCCTGGCTCGTGCCATCGTGGCCGTCCGGCCTGCTTCTCGCCAAGTATGGCCAGCGGCTGGCCGCGGGACTCGTGGCTGATCGAGCGTTGCGCGAACACGTTCGAGCACGCGTGGGCCTTGCCGCGTTGACATCGGAAGACGAGACGGTCCTTGACGAACACGTCCGGAAGGCTGCAGCTTCGGCATCTGCGCACTCGAGTGCGGCTAGCTCAGAGTCCGACCGGTCCGAGCATCCGGCAGTCGGTGTCTCACGACTGCTGGTCGCTCGCGCGTTGCTCGATCCAAGTGACACCACCGCAGCGACGGCCGCCAAGCTCTTCCGTCAACTCCCACTCGGATCAACCGGGGTGCCGTCCGAGCCGACACGCACGATCACCGATGCTGACGTCGGCGTGCGGTCCGAGCTTGCGGCGTCGACCATGCAGGACCACGAAAAGCTACCTAGGCAGCGCCAAGATCCAGACCTGAGAGAACTTCGACGGCTTGTCGGGGCATCCAATACGGAGCTGGCACGTGCGCGATCGGAGCTATCTAAGGCCCAGGCCGAGATAGAGGCGCTGAGAGTCGCCTCCGTTCGCCTCAAGCAAGAGCGAGATCAGGCCCGCGCAGATCTTCCATCGCGTCAACAACGTCAGCGCCTAGAAAACGCGACACAGCTAGCCGCCGATCTCCGGAAGGCGCGCAAGCAATTGAACGATCTGCGTGATGATCGCGTGGCGCTCGTCCGGGCCCATACCGCGCAGGTTCGCGAGCTAGAGAATGCGACTGCCGCTGCTCAAGCCGAGCGCGACAAGGCAAATGATTCACGTCACCGGCAAGAGGAGCGGCTCGGCGATCTGCCGGGACGAGCACAGTACCTGCAGAATCTTCTTAAAGGCCGGATCTCTCGGCTTGAAGTGGAGCTTCAAGATCTCCCACGGAATCAAGTTCGGACTCGGCTCGAAAAGGAAGTTGGCCAGCTCCGTGACCTGTCTGAACACCTGGACAGGGCACTGCCATCCGTTGGTGTGGACTCCGCAGCACTGTCTGATGCCGTTCCCGCCGCCGACGGGGCGACTGGCACTCAGGCCGCCGACCGACCGGCTATCGGCCAGTAGCGTATGCAAGCGCGGATCGCGGTCTGCGGGTTGAGGTGCTTGGCGGTGGCAATGAGATCGGCGGATCGGCAGTACTTGTGGAGGCGGGGGGTACCCGGATACTCGTCGATGCCGGTGTTCGACCGAACGCCGACACCCCTCGCCTCGCTGCGCCGCCTCATATTTCGCGCGTGCAGGAAGGCCGGCTCGACGCGGTCATCGTGACGCATGGACACAATGACCATGCCGGGTTCGTGCCGAGGGTGATCGCCGACCAGCCGCGGGCCGCAACGATTTGCACGCCGGCGACCGCTGCTCTGATGCCTGAGATGTGGGCCGATGCCAAGAGGGTTATGGAGCAACAGGCGAATGACATGGCCGAGTACGGCTGGCTGGCTCCGCTGTACGGCGAGCCGGAGGTAGAGGCGGCCGAGAAAAGCCTGCGTCCGCTTGCATACGGCCGCCCTCACAACGTGGGAGATCTCACGATCCAGCTTTTCGATGCCGGTCACATCCTCGGAGCAGCCAGTGTCGTGATCACGGCAGGTGATCAACGGGCTGTGATCACGGGCGACATCTACAACCTTCCTCAGTTGTCGGTCGGCAAGGCTCAATTGCCGCCGAGGTTGGCCCGTGAGGCAGATCTGCTCGTGATCGAGTCGACGTACTGCGACGCCGTCACCGTGATCGGGGCATGCAGATCCAGGATTTCGTTCATGCGATCGCGGAAGTCGTCAGCGGCGGTGGGCGGGCGTTGGTTCCGGCGTTCGGGCTCGGCCGTGCCCAAGAGGTAGCGCTAATGCTGCGAGAGCAGCTACCCGATGTCCCCGTACTCGTAGACGGGCTTGCGAGGGCAATCAGCGACATCTACGAACGGGAAGCGCATCTAGAATTTTCGGCGGCAACGTGCAACGCGTTGACAACCGACAGCGTTCGCGCCTGATGCACACGTTCCAGGCAGGCGTCGTGATCACCACATCAGGCATGCTTACCGGCGGTTTCGCAGTGCCCTGGGCCGAAAAGATCCTGCCTGATCCTCACTCGGCACTGTTTGTGTGCGGCTATCAGGACGAGGAGTCCGCCGGCCGGGCGCTCCAACGGCTGGCCGAACGAGACGATCCCACGGTGCCGGCAACTCTGTCGCTTCATACCCAGGCTGGACTTATGGCGGTCCCTGTTGCGGCGCGCGTCGAGACCTACAGCCTCAGTGCTCACGCGGACCGGGACGGTCTGACCGAGATAGTTGATGAGCTGGCGCCAGCACAGACAATGCTCGTGCACGGGCTCGGGCGCGAGCAGAAGAAGTTTCGCGAAACTCTTGAGCGGGCACACGGCCGGAGCACCGTTCGCAACGATCTGCCGTGGACCGGCCTGGGATGACCGAACGGACGGCCGGACTAAACGACCCTGACTCCAGCGCCACCCCATTCGCAGACGGATTCGGCTCGACGGAAGATCTCGACCGGCCAGCACGGCGATGGACAGTTCCGCGAGAAACGGCACTCGGGCGCGCCCGCCGCTCCGCTCAGTTCATGCCGTTGATCCAAGCATGGGACTCGCCCAGACCGGAGCGGCCGGCTCTGACCGCGGCAGAGCGCGACCTCCTTATTGCCGTTCAGCTCAGCGTGCGTCGAGGGACGAATCTCCTCATCCGGCTACCAGGCGGAATCCACCGCCTTCCGCTGCTGGCGGCTGTCATGATCGCCGCAGAAACACTTCACATCCCGCAGGCGGAACTGAGCAGTCTCTCCGGTGCCGAGCCGCCTCCCAGGCCCAGTGGCCCTAGTCAGCCCACGGCTTATCCGACGCGCTGAGCTTGACCAACTCGATGCTTCCTCGGTACCTGTCGCACCGGCCTTACGCCCCCACAGACTGCGCGGAGATGGTCTCGCATCGCCTCTGCGAGGTGGTAGACCGCGTCTGGTGACCGGTGCCGCTCGGCTGCTGTTCGTGTCACCGACAACCGGATTCCCGCCGGTCGTGGGCGTCCAACCTCGCGTCGTCGTCGTCGATGCTGCGGCCGAGCCTGGCGCAGACTGGATAGCGACCGCGAGCGACTGGGCTGCGGCACATCGGAGTGTGGTCGTCACCGTCGTGGACCTACATGAAGAGGTCCGCACTGCCAGTGCCGTGGCGAGTATCAAGTCCACCGTTCACGCCGCGCAATCGAATCCCCCCGCCAGTAGCCATAACACGTGGATCGTCTGATTGGCCGTGGCTGCGCGCAACAGGTGACCTCCTCGCTGGAGAACACGTGAGGCTCTCCAGCGGTGCGCCGAGCGGCACACTGGTTGGCGCGCGAGGTCGCGCACATCTGATCACGGTGGACGATGTCAGCCTTGCAGGGCTCGCGGAGGTGCGGGAGCGACTCGGACGCCTCCGTGACCCCCTGCGGAGGGCCGGCTCCGTGGCCGGTGTGCCGGGCGGCTCGTCTCACGCGGCTGTTGACAGAGTTGCCCACCCGTACGGCCGACTACGATCGCGTCGCGCCACGATACGGCGGCAGGACACTTCGCCGGTTTCTCGACGATGTCCTTGACGCCGACGCCCGGAATGACTTCCCGGCGTCGTGGCGCGCCCGGGTTGCAGCCGAATGGGGCGCGGTCCGCGTAAGCCTATCGGCCGTCTTCGACGCCTTAACCGACCATAACCCCATCACCGATGTCATCGCAGATCTTGTGGAAGACGCCTCGCGTCGGGGGCAGCAACTGGATGTCGTCTGCGGATCTCGCACCGCTCGAGACGCTCTCACAGGACGGCTCGCCAGTACCGGTTCGCTTCCCATTCGCGATAGCCGCTGGTAACTGTTCGCAGCATCAACACGATCGAAGGGGCGGGTTCACATCGCTCGACGCTACTGATCGGCGTTCCCGCCGTGGCCTGGCGACGGCGGCTTGCGGCGGCCGATATCGGCGAACTCATCGTCCTCGGGCGGCGCGGAGACGAGGGACGCCTCTACCAGGCACTGCGTGGCGCATTCGATACACCAAGTCGCGTGGTCTCCCGCGACACTCGGCGCGCGACGTTGGCAACGCTAACGGGCGTCGTCGCCCAGGACGACGAACTGGACGGTTGGGACCTGGAGCCTCGGCCTCACGACCCAAGCGATTGCCCGTGACCGGAGCGCGCCAGTGAGCTTGCCGGGTCACCGCACGCTCCTAGCCGCAGCGATGAGCGAACCGGAACACGACCTCGATCTGGAGCTGCCGGATCTGGAAGTCGAACTGGACGACTCATCCGAGCTCGACGACCAAAATGGCACGACACACCGACCACCCGTGATCGCCCTACCCGTTGTGGTCCGGTCAACGGCTGGGGACGAACACACCCAACCTGCGACCGTCTTCCTGCTCGCATTGTCTGCACGTGTGCAACGTCTTCGCGACGACGACATCCGTGTCGTCCCGGTCGACGAGATCGCACCCGGCATGACCCTGATCGGCATATCGGAGCCGGAACGTCGGACGCTTTTCGAGCGCATCCGCCCGATCCTGGCCGACTGGCGACCGCAGGTCGTCAACATGCTGCTGCAACTATGGCGCGTTGCGCTCGACGATGCTGTGGCCATCAAGTGGGTCAGCGACCAAGCTAACCGAACGACTGACGGCCCTGGTCACGACATCACCTCGTCTGCGGTCGCCCAGTGGTCCCATACTCACCGCATCGGACCAATCGATCCACGAAATATCGCACGAATCGGTTCAATAGGGGGGAGTGCAGTCGTTGCCGGAGAAGCTGCACGCATCGCCGCCGTAATGCAGGCAGTCCGCAATCATCACTCCACTGTCGGCACGGCTCTCGTCAAGCTCGCGCGGTGGCATGCCAAGGGCGATCAGACGGCACTCGATCGTGCTGCTGAGACTCTCGGACCCGATATCGTCGATATCGCAGCGGAGCTGACCACCTGGCAAGTCATTACTGTCGGAGAAGCCGTACTCGCACCGATGTCTGGACTCCGGCGTCCCTGGAGCCTTGCTGAGGCAACCCGCTTGATCGAGCACATCGGAGATCGAGGCACCGCCTCCGGCCAGCCCACTTTCACGGCTTCGAGTGCCGACGTCTGACTCGTAGAGCGGCGTTGAGTGACGCCGGCCCCGACCCGATCGTCTGGAGTGCGCCCGTGACCGTCAAGCCCCTACGACTCGACACAGAATTCGCGGTTAGTCCGGCTGGGCAGAGAACGCCGCCCTTCGGAGCCGAGAATGCCGACGATCCAGCGGCTTTCGCGGCGGCGCAAGCGACGCGCCGACCATCCCGGATGGGCAAGCACGCACAGCGAGTCGCCGCTCATGCTGATCAAGAGCGGCTCGTACGCCGATTCATCGACGTATCACACGAGCGACTTGCAGGTCGTGACCCGGGCGCACGCCTCGTTGGCGCGGTCGTCAGCCGCGGGCAGCGGGTTGTCGGTGTACTGGCACCGCAGGACCCGCCGGTTGTTGATCAGCCCGTTGTAGCCCAGGATCTGCCAGCCGAGCCGGGCGTTCCGGTCGACCAACTGCCTGCTAGTGAGTTCGGTCTGACCTGTCTCGTCGAGCCGAGCGAGGAGTACCTCACCGTTGACGTCAACCTGCACGTGGCTCTCTACCTGCAGCACTTTCCAACGTACGAAGAACAGTTCAAGCACGCGGCTCTGGTGGCCAGCAATGAGACCGAGTTGGACGAGGCCACATCGTTGCCGGGTGCGCACGAGGACGATGAAGCCGCCAAAGGTGGCGCGACCAAGGACCGGGTCATTGCCGGTGACGGAGATATGCCTGGCCCAGATTCCTTGGGCACGGGATCAGATAGGACGGCATCCCATACTGTTCATCAGCGCCGGGACGAGCTTGCCGCTGACGGGCGGTCAAATAAACGCCAGAAGGAAGCCAGCGACCCGACCCTCCTCGTTTACGAACGCTACGACGTCAATACGACGATTCAGCTGACCGTCCCCGTGCCGCGGAGCAGTATGCCCGTTACCGTGGATGATCAAGGCCTGATTCGTTCATCCGTCGAGCGCGTACTGGGTGACCGCGGTGCCTACGAGGCTCGGCTTCGGGAGCTAGAAGCGCCGGCGGGCCATACCGGCTGCTGGACAGTGCCGGCCAACGGATACCGCGCAGCGCAATGGGTGACCCCGAAACATTCGACGCATGCGGCTTACCGCTCACGGCGAAGCAGG
>CAWIKW010000004.1:0-326339 GCA_963836785.1 uncultured Actinomycetota bacterium
GCCGCTACTTCGCGGGCAGGAGCGCGTTGGCCGAGTCCCACAGCGCGCCCGGGTTGATGCGGGTCGGATGCTTGGCGATCATGGCGTCGTACAACTCGCGAGCGGTCGGCTTCGCCTCCAAGAACATCTCGACATCCCGGATGTACTGCCTCGTCGCGTTGATGGTGGCCGGGTCGTCGGGACGTCCGGCTCGCTTGTGCCCGGAGACGACCTCCTTGGGTTGCAACGACTCCACTGTGTCCAGTGCCGCGAGCCATCGATCCCGACCACCCGAGGCCGATTCCGCCAGATACAGATGCACGTCGTTGTAGACCGAGTCACCGGCGACCACGAGATCGATCGACGGCGCATGCAGGCAGGTGGTGCTGTCGGTGTCACTGTGACCGAGCGCCACCACCGTCAGTTCGTCATCTTCGAGCTCGATCACCGGCTCGCTCAACGGCTCCGCGATGACCCGCTCCGGAATCTGGCCCGGGAAGTGTGAACTCCAGGTCTGCTCGACCATCTCCGGGGTGTTGGTCTTCATCACCTCGACGACCGCCGGAGCAGCGACAAATCGCGCTTGCGGGAACCGTTCGAGGACGACGCTGGCGCCGAACCAATGGTCACCATGGCCGTGCGTGGCGTAGATCGTCGTGAGATTCTTGCCGCTCGCGGCGACCCAGTCGGTGAGGTCACGGGCCTGGTCGACCGTCATCAGTGGGTCGACGAGAACCGCGTCTGTCTCGCCCGAGATCAGCGTCGCCGATATCGGCGACCACGTCACCGCCGTCTGACCCGGCGGGATCGCTTTGTTCTTCGCCGCGGTGACCGGCGCGACAAACACGTCGTACGACAATGCCATGCGGACTCCTCAGCTGTGGACGGCCTCGCCGGCCATCGTGAGATCCGTTCATGTCGCCCCCAGCGTAGGTGCGCACGCGCCGTCGATCAGGCGATTCGAAGCGCGCGCGTACGTCTGAGCCAGGACTTGAACCTGACGTAACGTTAGGTTCTATGCTCGGTCCATGCCGCCCGCCACGAACGCCGTCGAGTCGACGTGGCGGATCGGCGCGCTGGCCGCCGAGACCGGGCTGACGGTCCGTACGCTGCACCACTACGACGCGATCGGGCTGGTCCGGCCGTCGGCGCATACGGCCGGCGGCCACCGCGTCTACACGCGACCGGACGTCGAGCGGCTCTACGCGGCGCTCGTGTTGCGGAGTCTCGGCGTCCCGCTGTCGGAGATCGCGGCGCGCATGAAAGACCCGACGTGGGACCTTCGGACCGCGGCCGCCCGCCAGCGCGCCGAACTTGACGCGCAGATCGAAGCGATCAGCCGCCTGCGCCAACGGGTGGACGCGCTGTTGCCGGCCGCGTCGGACGCAAGCTCCGCCGGGAGCGACGACCAGGCGAGCGCCACGACCGCAAACGCCAACACCGCGAGCGCCAAAACCGAGGTCGATCCGACCTCGATCATCCGCGAGATGCAACGCACCGCCGCACGTCCTTTCGCGGTACGGCAAGTCCTGGCGCTCCTGCCGTACGAGGACGTCGAGGCGGCCCAACGTCGACTGGTCGACATGTTCGCTTTCGAGGCCGGCACCGTGACGCGAGATGACACCGGGACGGTCGTGCACGCCGAAGTCCTGGCCGGGCGCGGGTTCGTGCACCTGCATCCGCCGACGGCCTACCTGGCGTCACCGGGCGCCGATGGTGTCGCGAGTGCGGCGGTGGTGGCCGGCGTGACCGACGTGGACGAGCACGCCGCCCGCGCGGTCAGCCGTGGCGGCCGGCTGCTGTACGGACCGGCCGACATGCCGTACGGCGTGCGTGAGTACGGCGTACGTGATCACGAGGGACACCCGTGGAGCTTTCAGGCTCCGTTACCCGAGAGGCGGACGTGATGACCGGAGAGGCGTCATACATCGAGCTGGGCGTGCGCGATGCCGACGCCGCCCGCGCGTTCTACGGCCAACTGCTCGGCTGGCGGGCGTCCGGCGACCGCGGGCCGGGGCAGGTGGATTTGCCGGCGCTGTCGATCGGGATCCACGACGGAGATGACTCGTCGATCTTCGAGGTCTTCTTCTCGGTCGAGGATCTCGACGCATCGTTGGCCCGGGTCGGGCAGCTCGGCGGGCACGTCACGAGTGAGGTGAACGAGAGTCCCGGGTTCGGTCGATGGGCCGAGTGCGCCGATGACCAGGGCGTCCGGTTCGGGCTGCGGGAGCGGGCGTTGCGCCAGTCCGAGCCGGCGTTCGCTACTACGGAGTAATCGCCGTACCCGGCAAAAGATTTGGCGTTTCGCCGCGCGCGGCGGCACGTTCGGCGGCGACGTCGTGTTCGTTGATGGCGACCAACAGCGGTGATCTTGCCAAAAGCACCACGCCGAAGCAGATCGCCCCGCCGGCGATCGCCGCCGGGAGGAGCCACAGGCCCTGCCGGGTGACCTCGTGGTAGACGAGGACGCCCCAGAAGATCGACACCAGCGGGTCCATCAATGTGAAGCCGGGCTGCGCGGCGAGCAGCGGGCCCAGGTGCAGCGCCCACTGCATCAGGACGATGCCGAGGATGCCGGTGCCGACCGCGCCGTACGTCTGCCAGGTGGTGAACACCCCAACGAAGCCGCGCGCGTTGAACTGAGCGGCGGTTTCCTTGATCAAAGTGGCCGTGAGCCCGAAACTCGTGCCAACCGCGGCGCCGAGGCAGGCCGTACGCCAGAGTCGGTGACCGCGCTGCGCGGCGATCACGAGCGAGACGATCAGGCCGACCGTGGCGCCGCCAGCCAGCGCATAGATCGTCGGGGACACGTCGGTCTCGTTGCCGGGTCGAGGGTTCAGCACGGCCAGCAGGACGATCATGGCGCCGGTCATGATCAGGATTCCGGTCCATTCGCTCCGGCCGAGCGAGGTATGGAACACGCGGGAGGCCACCAGCAGCGTCAGCGGCACTTCGAGTGTGATGATCGTTTCGACCGACGACAGCTGCCCGTACCCGAGCGCGACCGCCTGGAAGACGAATGAACCGACCATGCCGCCAAAGCCCAGCAGCCAGGTCGGACGGTGCAGGAGATCCCAGAGCAGCGGCAGCCCGAAGGCCTGGTTCGGCGACCCCTCCAGACTCGCCTTGCGTTGCATGACATTGGCCAGCGCGTTTCCGCACGCCGCCACCGCAGCAAGAAAGAAACTCAACAATGTTGCCCCGCTCACTTGGGCACCTTAATCAATCCTGAGACGCTGCGGTCGGAGTGTCGGCCTAATCACGGTCGGCTGATTCTCTCGGCGGCCAAATGAGGGCTTCATGCGATCGCCGAGGCCGCTGAGGGAACGCACATCTTGGTCGAACCAGCCGTGTGCCGTGGATGTTCCGGCTAGGCACTGTTCCGCTATTGACGGTACAGCGCAATACGTAGTACCGTCCGATCCATGGATGCGACGCAACTCCTCAAGGGAGTCCTGGACGTGGCCGTCCTCGCGGTGCTCAAGACCGGCGACGGATACGGCTACGACGTGCTGCGTCGCCTGCGCTCGGCCGGGCTGGAGGATGTCGGCGACGCGTCTGTGTACGGCACGCTGCGCCGCCTCTATGCCGGCGGTGCCCTGACGACGTACGTCGTCCCGAGCGACGAGGGGCCGCACCGGAAGTACTACGCGCTCAACAAGACCGGTCACGACCAACTTGCGCAGTCCGCGAAGATTTGGCGTTCGTTCGCGTCCACGATGGATGATCTGCTAACCGAACAGGGGGTCTCGGCATGAGCACCGACGCCAACGTCGGCGGAAGCTCCGGCCCGACGAGCGCCGTTCTGCCCGGCGTGGCCGACGCTGGCACCGGCTTCCACCCCGATGCCCGTGCCGACGCCCGCACGGCCGAGATCGCCGCCTATCTGGCCGACGTCCGTGGCGCGATGACCGATCTTGACGCGGGGGTACGGGACGGCCTGCTGGAGGACCTTCCCGAGCACCTGGCCGAAGTGGCCGCGGCCGACCCGTCGCCGCTGCAGTCGCGACTCGGACCGCCGGCCGCATTCGCCGCCGAGTTGCGATCGGCCGCCGGTCTCGCACCGGCCCCACCAGGCGTCGCCCGTCGGCCCAACGAGCCGCTTGTCTCGTCGACTCAGCTCGCCCGTGAGTTCGCCATACGGCTCGATCGGTCGCTCGGCCGCCTGGCCGGCTACGACACGCTGCGGGAGCTGGCGGTGGCCCTGCGGCCGGGTTGGTGGGTGCTGCGCGGAGCGGGTGTCACCTCGTTCCTGGCGATGGCAGCCAGCCACGCGTCGTACTACATGAATGTGGCCGAGGTGATCGCAATGTCGCTGGTCGCGTTCGTCGGCGCGCTGATTTCGGTCCGGCTCGGCCGAGCCACGGTCCGGGCGACCGCCAGCACGCGCATGCTGGTGGCGATCATCAATGTGCCGTGTGTCTTGATGGTGCTCTACGCCGCGCTCACGATCCAGCGGTACTGATCCGCGAACGCACCGCCGCGGCGCGGTCGGGTACAGCGCGCCGTCGCAGCCGGCCGAACTGACCGAGGCGACTCGCGCCGGCGGCGGTTCCGGCTACGGTTGGAGCGTGAAGATCGGATTGCCGGACCTCATCGACGCGCTCCTGTTCGACCTCGACGGCGTGCTCACGCCGACGGCGCTGGTCCACGCGGCCGCCTGGGGCGAATTGTTCGACGAGTTCCTGCGGCAACGCTTTGGCGACGGCTTCACGCCGTTCGATCGCATCCGGGAGTACGACGACTACGTCGATGGCAAGCCGCGCGCGGACGGCGTCCGGTCGTTCCTCGCCGCCCGCCACATCGACCTGCCCGAGGGCTCGCCGGACGACGGCCCCGACGCACCGACCATCAGCGGTCTCGCCGCCCGCAAAGACGAGATCTTCCTGGCAAAGGTCGAGCGCGATGGCGTCAAGCCGTACCCGGGATCGGTCGAATACCTGAGGGCGGCCCGAGCCGCCGGTCTCAAGACCGCGGTCGTGTCGTCGAGCCGCAACTGCGAGCAGATCGTCAAATCGGCGGGGCTCGCGGAATATCTGGATGTCCGCGTCGATGGCGTCACCTCCGCGAAGGAATCGCTGCGCGGCAAGCCCGAGCCGGACACATTCGTGAACGCCGCGTTCAAGCTCGACGTCGAACCGGCCCACGCCGCGGTGTTCGAGGACGCGACGTCGGGCGTCGCCGCCGCACGCGCCGGCTCATTCGGGTATGTCGTGGGCGTCGACCGGGTAGACCAGCATGGCGAGGACGAACACGCGGACGCGCTGCGCGAACACGGTGCCGACATCGTCGTGCGCGATCTCGCCGATTTGCTGGGTACGGACGCCAACATGCCGCCCGAGGCGCAGGGAGAAATCGCATGATCACCCACGGCGCGTTTCCGATCGAGCCCTGGACGATCCGCGAGTCGAAGCTCGACCTCGACGTCCTGGCCCAGACCGAATCGGTGTTCGCACTGTCGAACGGCCACATCGGGCTGCGCGCGAACCTCGACGAGGGCGAACCGCACGGCTTGCCGGGCACGTACCTGAACGCGGTCCACGAGTTGCGGCCACTCGACTACGGCGAATCGGTGTACGGCAACCCGAACTCCAGCCAGACGGTCATCAACGTGGCCAACGGCAAGGTGATCCGGCTGCTGGTCGACGATGAACCGTTCGACGTGCGCTACGGCAGCCTGGAGGAGCACGAGCGCGTGCTCGACATGCGGGCCGGCACGCTGGACCGGCACGCGAAGTGGACGTCGCCGGCCGGCCGGCAGATCGACGTACGCAGCACCCGCATGGTCTCGTTCACCGAGCGGGCGGTGGCCGCGATCTGTTATGACGTCACGCCGGTCAACGGTCGCGTCCAGGTCGTGCTGCAGTCGGATCTCGTGGTGAACGAGCCGATGCCGGAGCGCGCCAACGATCCCCGGGCGGCCGGCTCGGTCGATGCGCCGTTCGTACCCGAAATGCACGGCGATCGCCGCCTGCGTACGGTCCTGGTCCACAGCACACGTCGGAGCCAGCTGCGCGTCGGCGCGGGGATGGATCACATCGTCGAATGTCCGGCGGATCTCCAGACCGAGACGGTCAGCCATCCGATGCTGGGCCGGGTCACCGTCACGGTCGCGCTCGATCCCGGTCAGACGCTGCGGATCACGAAATTCCTCGCGTACGGCTGGTCGGCGCAGCGCTCCCTGCCGGCGATCGAGGCTCAGGTCGAGGCGGCGCTGACGGCGGCCGTGGCCACCGGCTGGGACGGCCTGCTGAAAAAGCAGCGAGAGTTCCTCGACGTCTACTGGGCGCGAGCGGACGTCCAGATCGACGGCGCCGATGACGTGCAGCAGGCGGTCCGGTTCGGGCTGTTCCATGTCCTGCAGGCGAGTTGCCGCGCCGAGCGGCGCGCGATCCCGGCCAAGGGACTGACCGGACCCGGGTACGACGGGCACTCGTTCTGGGACACCGAGACGTTCGTGCTGCCGATGGTGACCTACACCTGGCCCGAGGCGGCCCGGGATGCGTTGCGCTGGCGGCATTCCACGCTCGATATCGCGCGCGAGAACGCGGCCGGCATGGGATTGAGCGGCGCCGCCTTCGCCTGGCGGACGATCGTCGGGCAGGAATGCTCGGCCTACTGGCCGGCCGGCGTGGCCGCGTTCCACATCAACGCCGACATCGCGTACGCCGTGATCCGCCAGGTCGAGGCGTCCGGCGACGTGGACTTCGAGCGTGAGATCGGCCTGGAACTGTTGGTCGAGACGGCGCGGCTGTGGATGTCCCTCGGCGACGTCGACGCGGCCGGCCTCTTCCGGATCGACGGTGTCACGGGACCGGACGAGTACAGCGCGCTCGCCGACAACAACGTCTACACAAACCTGATGGCACAACGGAATCTCGACGGCGCCGCGAACGCCGCCGTACGCCATCCCGACGTGGCCGACCGGCTCGGCGTGACGGCCGACGAGATCACCGGATGGCGCGACGCCGCCAAGAACATGACCATCCCGTACGACGAGGTCGCCGGCATCCACCCGCAGGCGGAGGGCTTCACCGAGCACGCTGTCTGGGACTTCGCGTCAACTCCGCCGGAGAAGTACCCGCTCTTGCTGAACTATTCGTATCGGGAGCTCTACCGCAAGCAGGTCGTGAAGCAGGCCGACCTGGTGCTCGCGATGCACACGCGCGGCGATGCCTTCACGGCCGAACAGAAGGCACGCAACTTCGCCTACTACGAAGCCATCACCGTCCGCGACTCGTCGCTGTCGTCCACCACACAAGCCGTGATGGCCGCCGAAGTCGGCCAACTCGACCTCGCCTACGACTATCTCGGCGAGGCCGCGCTGATGGATCTGGCCGACCTGGAGCACAACACCCGCGACGGCGTCCACATGGCCTCGCTCGCTGGGGCGTGGATCGCTCTCGTGGCCGGCTTCGGTGGCATGCGTGAGATGGACGGTCGGTTGTGGTTCACGCCGCGGCTTCCGAGCGGCATATCGCGCCTCACCTTCGGCATGTGCTGGCGACGCGAAACGCTGCATGTGGAGATCACGCCACAGGAGACGACCTACTTCGTCGACGACGGCGATCCGATCGACATACATCATTACGGCGAACCGCTCCGGATCGTCCCCCATGTGCGGCAGACACGGCCCAACCACAGCATCGCGGCGGGTCCGCGGCCCATGCAACCGGTCGGCCGGTCACCCCTGCGCCGGGACTGAGCAACCCCAATCCGTTGGTACGGTGTCGACTCGGTGGCCTGGCCGCCGCGTGATGATGTTGGACAAGCGCACCCATCGCCGTTGGTTGGTCGGTGCACTTGCCCAATGTCATCTCGCTCAGCATCCGGAGCGAGAGTGGCTCGCTCGGCGTGTGGGCGAAGCTGGACAGCGCCGACTCCTGAGCCATGTGGTCAGAGCGGCCGGCGGAACATCTTGCGGCGGGCGAACGTCATGAACCCGGCCCGCTCGAACGCTTTCGCCATGCCGACGTTCGCGGTGTCGCAGTCGCCCCGGATCTCGGTCGCGCCGTTGTCCACCAGGATGTGCGCGCCGCGTGCGACCACGGCGGTGGCATAGCCACGGCCCCGGTGCGCCGACGCAACACCGACGAGGCCGATCACGGCCGAGCCGGCGTTGCGGGCCGGCAGGCTGACGGCGACCGGCCGATCGGCGGTGTCGTAGCCAATCTCGTACCACTCCGGCTCGTGGTCCATCCCGGCCATGTCGTCGAAGTTCAACGATGCGGCACCGCGCGCGCCGTGCTCGGCGACCTCGTCGCGGAGGATCGAATCGGCGGTGTCAACGAGCACATCGGCCAGCACGTCGATGAACGGCTCGCGCCCCAGTTCGGGCAGCGAGCGCCAGGTGAGCCGGGAGTCCTGCGGCGGCAGCGGCGTCCCCGCCCGCCAGATAAAGCGGCGACCGTCCCGGATCAGCGCGAAGCCGGCCCGGGCCAGCAGCTGCTCGCGAAACTCCGCCTTGCGCTGGAATTGTGGTGCCTGGCCCGGCGTGTCCAGGACGTGGCCCTGTTCCGTGGCGCCGAGGTTGCGGGCGAGTACGGCCGCCGCCGCGAGCAGCGCCTCACCGGTCGCGTCATCGGGCGCCTCCAGCAGCACGATGTCGACGGGGATGTCCCGGCCGGGCATCGCCCACAGCACGACGTTGCCGATCAGTCGGTCCGCGGCGTCGGCGACGAGACACCACTCGGGTCGGGTGCATTCCTTGGCCAGCAGCAACTCCAGGTACGCCGCCGTTGACGCATTGCGCTCGCTGTCGCCGGGAAACGTGGTGAGGGCCGGGATTTCATCGGCGCGGGCAGGTCGGACAGTTAGCGGTCGGACAACGGTCACCGGGTGATTCCTCGCAATGGGTAGGCGGCGCTGGCGGCGGGAGCGTATGGCCGTCGGGGGTGTTACGGCCACTCAATTACGCCGAGCGAGTCGGGCGTCTACTCCTCGCTCGACGATGACCAGATGTTGATGTGGCCTTCGGTGGCGTACGTGTCGATTTCGGCGAGCTCGTCGTCGCTGAAGTCGAGCCGATCGAGCGCGGCGACGTTGTCCTCCAACTGCTTCACGCTGCTGACTCCGATCAGCACCGACGTCATCCGCGGATCGCGCAGCGACCACGCGAGCGCCAACTGGGACAGCGTCTGGCCGCGCCGCTCCGCTATCGCATTGAGTGCCCGTACCCGTTGCAGGTTTTCGTCGCTGAGCATGCCTTTGTCGAGTGCGCCGCCGGTCGCGACGCGGGAGTCCGCCGGAATGCCGTTCAGGTACCGGTCGGTGAGCAGGCCCTGGGCCAGCGGCGAGAACGCGATGCAGCCGACGCCCTCGTGTTCGAGCGTGCCGAGCAGATTCTGTGCCTCGATCCAGCGGTTGAACATCGAATAGGACGGCTGGTGGATGAGCAGGGGAGTGCCGAGGTCACGCAGGATAGCCGCCGCCTCGGATGTCTTCTCCGCGGAGTACGAGGAGATGCCGACGTACAGAGCCTTTCCAGCGCGTACGGCGGAATCGAGCGCGCCGAGCGTCTCCTCGAGCGGCGTGTCCGGATCGAAGCGGTGCGAGTAGAAGATGTCGACGTAGTCGAGTCCCATGCGTTTCAACGACTGGTCGAGAGATGCGGTCAGATACTTGCGGGAGCCGTGGTCGCCGTACGGCCCCGGCCACATGTCATAGCCCGCCTTGGTGGAGATGACGAGCTCGTCGCGGTAGACGTCCAGATCGGCGCGCAGGATCCGACCGAAGTTGACTTCGGCCGACCCGTACGGCGGGCCGTAGTTGTTGGCCAGGTCGAAGTGGGTGATCCCGAGGTCGAACGCGCGGCGGCAGATCTCGCGCTGGGTCTCCCAGGGTCGGCCGTCGCCGAAGTTGTGCCACAGGCCGAGCGAGATCGCCGGCAGGTCGAGGCCACTGCGGCCGGTGCGGCGGTACACCATGCTGTCGTAGCGGTCATCGGCGGCAACATACGTCATGACCGACAGCCTAGAACGCCGTCGCAGGCGCCGCCGGTTCACCCGTACCCACGCATAGTGCGCGACGCCGCCTGTCCGACCCAGCCTTCGCTACGCCGGTGGGCCGACGCGTCCGTCGCGGGCGCGGAGCGCGGCCTGGGTACGGTCCGCCACATGCATTTTCTCGAGTACGCGCGACACGTAGTTCTGCACCGTTTTGAGCGACAATCCGAGCACGCGGGCGATCTGCGCATTGCTCGCGCCCTCAGCGATCATCGCGAGCACATCGCGCTCCCGATCGGTCAGCGCACCGTCGCGGGTCGGCGGCCGGCGGCCGGTCGTCATCGCGAGCACCCGGGCCGCGATGCCCGGTCCGAATACGGCGCCGCCGGCCGCCGCCGTACGGGTGGCCGCGGCGATCTCCTCGCCGGTCGATCCCTTCAGGATGTAACCCCGGGCGCCGGCACGGAGCGCCGCGAGGACGGTGTCGTCGTCGTCGACCATCGTGATGGCAAGGATGCTCGGCCGCCGTTCCTGACCGGCCATGATCCGGCGCGTCGCCTCGACGCCGGATATCCCGGGCAGATTGAGGTCCATCAGGATGACGTCGGGATGCAACTCTTCGGCCAGCTCGACGGCCTGCTCGCCGGCGGCCGCGACACCGACCACCTCGACGTCGGTCAGCCGGGCCAGCGACGCCGCCAGGCCATCGCGGAAGACCGGATGGTCATCGACGATAAGTACCCGGATCATGCGGCGCCGTCCGCGAGCAGGGCCGCTGAGGTGGCCACCGGTGGCATCCCGACCACGGGCACCGCCGCCCGGTCGGCCGGGTCGACGCCCGAGCCGGCCCGACCAGAAGCCGAACCGGCGCTCTCGGCGCTCGAACTGGCGCTCGAACTGGCGCCCGAACTGGCGCCCGAACCGGCGCTCGAACCGGCGCCCGAACCGGCCGCCGGCAACGGCAAGATCGCCGTGACCGTCGTTCCGGCGTCGGTGCCCGCGATGTCCAGCGCGCCGCCGAGCTCCTCGGCTCGCTCGCGCATCGTCGCTAGGCCGTTCCCGCCTCCCGGACGCGCGTCGACGGGCTCGAAGAGTGCGGCCGGTGTGTCGATTCCGCGGCCGTCGTCGGCGACCCGGAGCACTAACGAGCGCCCGGCGATCGTGATGGCGACGTGGCACCGTGACGCGGCGGCGTGTTTGATGGCGTTCGTCACCGCCTCGCACGCGATGCGATAGACCGCGACCTCGACGGCCGCTGGCACGGCCGGGAGCAGCGGGTCGACCGCGATCTCGACGGCAGTACCGCTGGCCGAGGCCAGCCGGTTGACCGCGACGGCGACGGCGGCGGCGAGCCCGAGTTCGTCGATCGCCGGCGGGCGCAGCCCTTCGACGAGTCGCCGTACGTCCTCGACCGTGTGCCGGATGTCGTCGCGCAGCACCAAGAGGTCTCGGGTCGCCGCCGTCGGATCCTCCGGTATCAGCGCCCGGGCGTTGTCGACCTTCAGCATGAGGCCGGCGAGCGCGGGGCCGAGACCGTCGTGCAGATCCCGGCGCAGCCGCCGTCGTTCTTCTTCGCGCGCAAGCACGAGGCGTTCGCGCGCATGTCGCAGGTCGTCGGTGAGTGCCCGCGCGTGCATCAGCACGGCCAGCTGGGTCGCGAGGTCGTCGAGCACGCGCCGGTCGGCCGGCCGGAGCGCCGTGGCCGGTTCGGTATAGAGGAGATCGCCGGCCCGCCGCCCGTACACCGTCAGCGGCACGAGGGTCGGCGCCGCGCCTGGCGCGCCCGCGACGATGCGCCCGTCGGGATCGCGCAGTGCCACACCCTCGAGCCCGAGCGTCGCGTGCAGCTCGGTCACCACGGTCGACAGGACACTGGATGCATCCATCGCGTACGAGATACGAGGACCGAGACCCGCCAGCACGTCGTACGGCTGCCGCCAAGCTCCGTACGTGATGCGGTTGGCGGCCTCGTGCAATGTATGGCGCAGCGGTGCGAACGAGACGGCGACGACTCCCGCCCCGAGCCACGGAAGCCAGTGCGCGCCGGTGTCGCCCAACAGTGCGCCGGTGCCGGCGACGACGAGCACATAGATGCCGACGATCGCCGCGGACAACGTGACCCAGACCAGTGAACGGTTCGCGACGGTCGCCATGTCGAACATGCCGCCGGTCAGTATTGCCACGGCCACGGCGATGGGCACCGGCACGACCGCGACCGCGAACACCCACGGATCCGCACCGAAACCGAACGCGGTCGGCACCACGATGACCGGCAGGGCGGCACCGGCCGCGAACGTCAGCAGTTGCCGTCGGATCGGCGTAGTGCCGGTCCGCCAGCGTGATGTCAACGCCGCCACGCCACCGGCGATCGTCGCGATCATCAGCGGTAGAGACACGGTCGATACGGCATCGCCGAAGCCGGCCAGCGCGCCTGGCAGCGCGATCGGGTTGTGCCATCCGGCCGCACGCAACTCCGTGTTCTCGACATCGGTCGCGAGCGCGGTGCCGACGAACGAGGCGGCGACCGCCGCCAGCGCCGTCCAGGCGAGCCATCGCCAGCGCGATCCGGGCAACCGGCCATCCGGAAACACCACAGGTACGGCGATCGCCGCGCCGAGCCACCCGGCCGCTCGGACCGGTCCGCCGACAACGGCCAAGGCACTGGCCGCGGGAATCGTCCCCGGCGCCGTCACGATCCCTCGGACACCGGCGTCGAAGAGTCCTTCGCCGACGCCCCACGCGCACCCGGTCGCGATGATCAGCCAGCCGACGCGGTTGCCGGGTCGGGCCAACGTGACCACGCAACCGGTCAGCGCAATAAGAGCGATGGTGACGGCAAGCGCGACGGCGGACACGCGGTCGGCGGTGCCACCGGCATGCGCCCACACGGCCAGCCCGGCGCCCGCGATCGCCAGGCCGACCGCCGCGATCGGAATCACGGCGGTCGGTACCCGTCTGCGGCTGCCTGGCCTCCAGTCGTCCGGCATGACGCATATGGTGCCAGCGCTCGGCCCGGAAGCCGAGCCCCTCACGCGGCGTCAGCTGCGAGAAGGCGATCGGCCGCTCCGGATGGAGCGTTGCGACGGCCTCGAACCAACACGACGGCGAGCACCACGAGCCAGCCGAGGAGGACGACGGTCGCGAAGTTGAGCGGCGCTGAACCGGTGGCGCCGATGACCCCGACGATGCCGGTAGCCACGCTCAGCCAACCGAACCAGCGGGACAGGGCACCGCTGGCCAGGGCGGCTCCGCCGATGCCGACTGCACACACGCCAAGGGCGGCGATCGCGATGAAGTCGGCGAACTTGCTGACGTACGTGATTCCAGCGACGAGGTCCGTCGAATAGCCATGTTTGGCGCCGTAAAACGCAGCGCCGGTCGTCGCGAACCCTCCGCCGATCGTGACGGCGGTCGCGAGCGTGCCGGCGGCCACGCCCAGACTGGCCAACCAGCCGGCGGTCTCGGTGGTGCCACGCAGCAGGCGACCGACGAGTGTCACGGCCGCGAGCAAAACCAGCCAGGCGATCAGGGCGATGAAGCCGCCCACGAACATTGTGGACGTCGAGACCCCGCCGAACGTCGTGACGATGGACGCCGGACCGGCACCGAACGTCGGCGACTTCATTTGCGAATAGCCGGCGAGCAGCAGGACGACGTGGGCGAGGCAGAGTGCGCCGGCGATGCGCCAGAGGCGGTTCATGGTGTGCTCCTTCGCTGAGGTGAGCTGATGCGGTCAGCCTCGGGCACACCCGTTCCCGACCGGCAGAGCACAGATCCCGTGGCGTTATGGGAACGTGGGAACACTTATGCGGACACGATTTGCGGTATGCCGCGGCGAGTGCGATGCGGCAGCGCACGCACCGCGGCGGCCATCACCGCAAGGGTTCGAGCGCCGCGGCGAGTGGTTCGAGGATCGCCGGCGTGTGCGGCGGGGGCAGCACGACAATCCCGAGGTCGACGCCGGCAGCGGCGAGCGCGGCGGCCCGCTCGGCCACCAGTTGCGGATCGCCGTCCGGACCGAACCGGACGTGACTGGAGATCAGGATCTCCTTCGGATCGCGGCCGACGGCCTCGCAATGCGCGTAGAGGACGTCCCGTTTGTGCGGGAACTCGTCCGGTGACGAACTGCCACCGAAGTTCCAGTGCTGGGCGAACCGTGCAACGGTCCGCAGCGTGCGCTTTTCGCCGCTGCCGCCGATGACGATCGGGGGATGCGGCCGCTGCGGTCCCTTGGGCTCGTTGCGGGCGCCGGACAGCCGGTAGAACTTGCCGTCGAAGTCGGTGGTCTCGTCGCGCAGGAGACCGACGAGCACCTCGCACGCCTCCTCGAAGCGGTCACTGCGCTCGCGCGGCGTGCCCAGCTCGATGCCGTACGCGCCGGATTCCTGCTCGTTCCAGCCGGCGCCGATGCCGAGTTCGAGCCGTCCACCGGAAATGATGTCGAGCGTGGAGGCCATATTGGCCAGCACGGCCGGGTGTCGATAGTGGATGCCGGTGACCATATTGCCGATCCGGATCCGCCGCGTCGCTTGAGCCAGCGCCGTCAGGGTGAGCCAGCCTTCGAGGCACGGCCCGTCGGTGTCGCCGGCGATCGGATAGAAGTGGTCGAACGTCCAACCTGACTCGAAGATGTCGATGTCGTCGGCGGCCTTCCACACGGCCAGCATGTCGGCCCATGTCGTGTGCTGGGGCGAGGTCTTAAAAGCAAATCGCATGGTCCGAACACTATCGCCGCGCGGGTCGTCGCGGTCCGCGAGCGTTTTGCCCATTCCACGGTACGGGCACACCGGCGACCGCAAAACCCGGCGGCAGCGAGCTTTGCGGGTGCCGGCATGGCATCCACGGTCGGCGGTTATAGTCGGCTCGGCTCGTCAACCGCCGCGCAACCCCGAAACAGCAGGTGAGGAGGACCGATGACCGATAGCACCGCAGCGGAGCCCGTGTTCGTCCATCCGACCGCCGATGTCGAAGACGGCGCCGTGGTCGGTCCGGGCACCAAGGTCTGGCACCTGGCGCATATCCGGTCGTCGGCGACGGTCGGCTCAGGCTGCGTCATCGGCCGCAACGTCTACGTCGACGCGCACGCGGTGGTCGGCGATCGAGTCAAGATTCAGAACAACGTGTCGGTGTACCAGGGCGTCACGGTGGAGGACGAGGTTTTCGTCGGGCCGTGCGCCGTGTTCACCAACGACCTGCGACCGCGGGCGCAGAACCCGGACTGGAAGATCACCCCGACCCTGGTCCGCCGCGGCGCATCGATCGGAGCGAACGCGACCATCATCTGCGGGGTCGAGATCGGGCCGTACGCGATGATTGCGGCCGGGTCGGTGGTCACCAAGAACGTCGCGGCCAACCAACTCGTCGCCGGCAATCCGGCGCGCCCGCTGGGTTGGGTCGACGAGCAGGGAAACGTGATCTCGCGCGACATGGAGCGCCCGACCAGCCTCTGAGCAACGGCGTTCTCCCGGCGGCGACCGCTGCCAGTCGCTTGGCCGGCGCTATTGCGGCGATCGAGCCGGCGCCCCCGGCGTGAGCTGCTGGGCCGGCGCCTGCCCCGGAGCTGCCACCGCGGCCGTCGCCGCGGACGGCGACGAAACCGGTGCGGTGGAGGCGGCGACCTTCGGCGACGGCGCGAGTCCACGATCGGGGAGCAGTCGCTCGCGGATCCGGCGCGCCAGCCGACCCAGGGTGACCGGGATGGCGTCGATCGCCAGTTCCCCATCGGTACGTCGGGTCGGTCGGATGACGAATGCCGCCGAGCCGGCGAACGTGAGCCGCTCGCCGCCGGTCACCGTGCCGGGCATCCGGATCGCAACCGGTGACGTGAAACTGCCCGGCCCGGCCGCAATGTGTACGTCCTGGCTGTCGGCCGACCGAGGGCGATGGGCGAGGAGATCACGTAGGGACAGCTCGGCCTGGATCGTGGATCCGCCGGGGTGGGGTCGGACGGTCACCGGTGTGCGGGTGCGGCCGGCCACGAGGTGGAGTTCGGCGGCGGTGACGGTGGCCGGTGGGTGGGGGCTGTGGGCGGTGACGCTCAAGGTGGTCCGGCCGTGGTGTCGTCGCCAGGTCAGGTCGGTGAGCGTGAGGTGGTGGGCGATGGTGTGGGTGGGTGAGTCGGTGACGAGGTACCAGGGGTCGGGGAAGTCGGGTGATTGGCGGAAGCCGGGGTAGGTGGCGTAGAGGCGGTCGCCGTGGGGGTGGTGGTCGAGGGTCAGGGGTGGGGGTTGGTGGGTGGTGTTGTGGGCGATGAGGGTGCGTAGGTGGTTGAGGTGGTGGTGTTGGGCTAGGCGTAGTCGTAGGCGGCGGTTGACGTCGAGGCGGGTGGCGATGGGTTCGGTGAGGTATTGGTCGGCGAGGGTGGCGATGCCGGCGGCGATGTCGGTTTGGGTGGCCGGGTCCAGGGTGAGGAAGTCGGCTCGGGTGAGTTTGGAGAGTTCGGAGGCGAAGCTGCGGTGCAGGATGGCGTCGCGGTGGGCTCCGGGCGGCAGTAGGGCGGCGGTGGCGGCCATGATCTGGGCGGTGCAGGCTAGCCGCTGCCGGTGGCTGGACTGGTAGGTGATGTTGGCGGCGTCGTGGCGGCGGACGGCGTAGTAGTAGTCGTAGTCGGCCAGCACACTGATTTTGCGGGCGTGGACACACGCGGCGACGGTGAAGGGCTGGTCGGAGCCGAACGGTAACGATTCGGGGAAGCGGATGCCGTGCTCGGTGAGCAGGCTACGGCGGAACAGTTTCGTGTTCGACATCGCAAACGGCAACGCCGAGGTGTATAGATCCACATCCGGGTCGGTCCGGGCGAAGATCGCCTGCGGCACGAACCGGCCGTTACAGCCGACCATCCGACCGGCCACCACATCGGCGCCCCACCCGTCGCCGGCGGCGACCAGCCGCGCCAACGCCGAGCGGCCCAGATAGTCATCGGCGCCCAGGAAAAACACGTACCGGCCGGTCGCCAACCGCAACCCCCGATTCGACGGCCCGGCCGGCCCACCCGAATTCGGCTGATGAATCACCGTGAACAGATCCGGGAACCGGCGCACGAACCGGTCCAACACCACACCACTACCATCGGTCGACCCGTCATCAACCGCGATGACCTCCAACCGCGACCGACCAATACTCTGCCGCACCAACGACATCAAACACCGCGTCAAATACGGCATCGTGTTGTAGACGGCGACGATCACCGTCACGTCGGGAACCTGCGAGATGGTGTCGGGCGTGCGGCTCATGGTCGCGGCTCGCATGCGGATGCCTCCGTGTGGCCAGCGCGTCGAGTGAGCTGGTCACCGGCAATCCAAGACAGTGCGGATGTCGACGGCTCGACCGAAAAGCAAACGGACGGCGGCGGCCCGATGGTGCTTTCCGGAACTCCGTAACGCCGCCGTAACCCGCCGCTGATGTCGGGCCGGCGCGCGCGGACGTCCGGCAGCCGCCCGAGCAGGCTGAACGGCCGCGGAATACAGTGACCGCGCGAGTCCACAATGTGGAAACGCGCGGTCGGCCGAGATGTCGCGGGTTAACGAGCCATGAATTCTTCGTACGCCCCGACAACTTCGTCGGTCGGGCCGTCCATCCGGATCAGTCCGCGTTCGAGCCAGATCGATCGTTCACAGACCTCTTGAATCGTGCCGACCGCGTGGCTCACGAGGAAGATCGTGCCGGCGCCGGCGAGCAGCTCCCGTACGCGTTCCTCGCTGCGCCGACGGAAGCGCGCGTCGCCGGTGGCGAGTGCCTCGTCGACCAGCAGCACGTCGTGCATCTTTGCGGCGGCGATGGAGAAGCGTAGTCGCGCCGACATGCCGGACGAGTAGGTGCTCATCGGCAGCTCGCCGAAGTTCTCGCCGTGCTCGTTGATCCCGGAAAACTCGATGATGCCGGGCATCAATTCCTCGGCCTGTGGCCGGGTCATGCCCATGGCGAGCAGGCCGAGGATGACGTTCTGCTCGCCGGACAGGTCCGGCAGCAGCGCCGCATTCGCGCCCAGCAACGACGGCTGGCCCATCGTGAAGATCGCCCCGGAGTCGATCGGCAGCAGGCCCGCGATGGACCGCAGGATCGTCGATTTACCCGAGCCGTTGCTGCCGATGAGGCCGATCGCTTCGCCCTGGTACGCCGTGAAGCTCACGCCCTTGACCGCCTTGACCTGGCGGATCGTCGGGTTGACCTTGTCCCGGGCCATGATCCGCTTGAGCGCCATCGCCGGCGTGTTGTTCATCGTCTTGCCGGCACCGGTGATCTTGTACGTGATGTGCACGTTGTCGACGATCACCGTAGGCGCGCCGAGTTCACGCCGCGGTTTGCGCGGCTCGGCCGCTTCCGGCTCCAACTCCGGCCCCAGCGATGCCATGCCGGCCTGATCCTGCACGAGATCATTGTGCTGCATCAGCTCGGATTGCCACATCAGGTCAGCCACGGCCGTACTCCTCCTCGCCGCGCCAGAAGTACACGTAACCCACAGCCAGCATGCCGACGGCCCAGGCGATCGCGAGCGCCCACGTGATCATCGGCGGCCACACCCAGGCGTAGGCCTTGGCGTTCGCATGATTGCGGAGTATCGCGTGGCGCATGATGTCGATGTACACGACCGCCGGGTTCGCCTTTGCGACTCCAGCCAACGGTCCGGGCAGGTGCGCGTCGAATGACGCCGCACTGTAGAGCACGCCGGACATGTACATCCACGTACGGGTGATGAACGGCAGCAGTTGCTTCAGGTCCGGCACCTTGGACCCGAATCGGGCACAGACGAAGCCGAGCCCCGTGTTGAACATCAGCTGCAGCGCAATGCACGGCGGGATGTAGAGCCAGGTATGCGAGATCGGCTCACCGGTGGCCAGCGCGATCGCGGCCAGGACGATCAGCGAGGCGAGGAAGTTCTGCAGCTGGGTCCATGTGGTTGCGATGGACATCGTCGCCCGCGGGAAGTGCAGTGCCCGGATCATCGCCAGATTCTTGGTGATCGCTTGGACGCCCTGTATCGCCGACGACGACGTGAACAGAAATGTGAAGACGCCGATACACAGGTATGTAATGAAGTTCGGCACGCCCCGCTTCGTACCGATGATCACGCCGAAGATCAGGTAATACACCGCCGCGTTGGACAGCGGGGTCAGAACCTGCCAGAGCCGCCCGAGCTTCGACTTGCTGAACGACGCCGAGATGATCGACGACGCGTACGTCGCCATGAAGTTCCGGTACGACCACAATTGGCGCGTGTAGCTCACGAGGTTCGGCCGGGCGCCGGCGATGCTGAGCCCATGCCGGGCGGCGAGTTCCGCCCCGGTGAGCCCCGCATCTGGCCCGGCGGTGGCTGTGCTGACCAACTCGGCGCTCCCATCCCCAACAGTTCCGAATGACGCCACAGTCTCTGAACGACGCCTCGGTCGCGGTGGCGCGAACGCCAGCACGACCCGTGGCCACTTCCAGCGGACCAGTCAGCCTCACGACCAGTCAACATTCAGCAGCAATGAAACGCCACCGTATCGTCGCTACAGCACTGTAGTCCCGGACACGTCGCTACGCAACCGGATCGTCGCTGTGTTACCTTGCCTCTGTGACAACCGACACGAGGCCGGCGGAGACCAGGCGCATACCGGCCGGCGCGGCGGTCCTCCGTGGCGACATCACCGAGGCGATCCGCGACGCGCTGGTGCACGAGCTGGCCGCGGTCGGTTATGGGCGCCTGTCCATCGAAGCGGTTGCCCGCCGGGCCGGGGTCGCCAAGACCGCTGTCTACCGTAGGTGGAGCTCCAAACTCCAGATGGTGCTCGACGTTGTGAGCTCCGTCGCCGGGGAGACCTTGCCGCTCGTCGACACCGGCAGCCTGCGAGGCGATCTGGAAGTCATCCTCAAGATCGTGGCTCGTGCGCTGCGCCATCGGTTGGCCTCGCAGATCATTCCGGACCTGCTGGCCGAGGCGGCCCGTACGCCGGAGATCGCGGAGTCGTTGGAGAACCTCCTGCGGGCGCAGCAGCGCAGCGTCGGCGAACAGCTGGTTTCTCTCGCCCGCGAGCGCGGGGAACTGAGCGGCGAGGTTGATCCGGATCTCGTCGTGGACCTGATCGTCGGCCCGATCTACTGGCGGCTGGCCATCTCCCGTACACCTTTGTCGGGTAAAGATTTGAGCCGTATGGCCGCGGCATCCACCGCGGCGCTGGAGTCGTTGTGCGAGGCGGCGCCCGGCGTCCCGGTGGCGCCGCAACAAGTGCGCGTCGTGACCTGATTCTCACCTTTGACGGCCGCGGGCGGGGCTAGGAAGAGGCGTTAGCATCGCCTCGGATTTTCCAGACGTGACAGGAGTTCACACATGCAGGACACGAGGCTCGACCCGATTCCGCCGGCCAAGCCGGTGATCGGCGAAGCCGAGATCGAGGCCGCCGTCCGCGTGCTGCGAAGCGGGATGGTCGTACAGGGGCCGGAGGTCGCCGCGTTCGAGCAGGAGTTCTCGGCGCTGGTGGAGGGTCGGCATTGCGTCGCGGTCAACTCCGGCACTTCGGCATTGCAGCTCACGCTCATGGCCCTCGGAGTGAAGCCGGGCGACGAGGTCATCGTGCCGTCGTTCTCGTTCGCGGCCACGGCCAACGTTGTGCGCCTGGTCGGTGCGGAGCCGGTCTTCGTCGACATCGACGCCGATACGTTCTGCGTGAACCCGGACGCTGTCGCCGCGGCGATCACGCCACGTACCGTCGCGATCATGCCCGTCCACCTTTACGGCCACCCGGCCGCGATGGACCGGATCATGCCGATCGCCGAGCGGCACGGCCTCGCGGTGGTCGAAGACGCCGCACAGGCTCATGGTGCCGCGCTGGGCGGCACGCCGGCCGGGGCGTTCGGCGTCGCCGGCTGCTTCAGTTTCTATCCGACCAAGAACATGCACTCGCTCGAGGGCGGCATGGTCACCACCAACGACGCGCAGGTCGCGCGGACGCTGCGGCTCCTGCGCAACCAGGGCATGGAGCAGCGGTACGCCAACGAGATCGTCGGCGCCAACATGCGGCTGACCGACGTCGCGGCGGCCATCGGTCGAGTCCAGCTCGGCCAGCTATCGGAGTGGACCGAGCAGCGACAGGCGAACGCCAAGTTCCTCGATTCCCGGATCACCGAGATGGTCACCCCGCCCGTCGCCGATGGTGCGCGCCACGTCTATCACCAGTACACGGTGCGCGTACGGGGCAACCGTGACGCCGCCCAGAAGGTGCTGGCCGAACACGGCGTCGGCAACGCGGTCTACTACCCGACGCCGATCCACCGACTCCGGCCGTTCCTCGACGCGGATGGCAAGCCGGGTCCGTGGGACCTGCCCGAGACCGAGCGGGCCGCGGCCGAGGTCATCTCACTGCCGATCTTCCCATCGCTCACGCCTGAGCAGCTCGAGCGCATCGCGGACGCGGCTAACGCGGCGGGTGGGGCAGCCTGATGACGAGTACGCCAAAGTTGCGCGCCGGACTCATCGGTCTCGGTGCGATGGGCCGTAACCACGCCCGGGTGCTGCAGATCGTCGACGGCGTAGAACTGGTTGGGGTGGCCGAGCCGAACGGCGACGGCAACAACGTGCTGCGCGGCATTCCGGTCTTCCCGACGGTGGCCGATCTGATCGGCGTCGGTCTCGACTACGCCGTCGTGTGCTGCCCGACCGGGCTGCACGAGGAGGTCGGGCTTCAACTGGCCGGGGCCGGCGTGCCGGCGCTCATCGAGAAACCGCTCGCACCATCGGTCGAGGCGTCGCGCCGCCTGGTCGACGCGTTCGAGTCGGCCGGCCTGGTCGCCGGCGTCGGGCACATCGAGCGCTACAACCCGGCCCTGCAGAGTCTGCGTACGCGGCTCGAATCGGGCGAGCTCGGCGACGTCTACCAGGTGGTCACGCGCCGCCAGGGTCCGTTCCCGCACCGCATCGCCGATGTCGGGGTGGTGATGGATCTCGCCACCCACGACATCGACCTCACCGCCTGGGTCACCGGTCAGGCGTACACGTCGATCTCGGCCCGTACGGTGTCGCGCAGCGGACGCCCGCACGAGGACATGGTGGCCGCGGTCGGGCAGCTCCAGGACGGCTCGATGGTCAGCCACCTGGTGAACTGGCTGAGCCCGCTGAAGGAGCGCTCCACCGTCGTGACCGGCGACCGCGGCTGCTTCGTCGCCGACACGCTCACGGCCGACCTCACGTTCTACGCCAATGGCGCGATCAACACCGAGTGGGAGGCGCTGCGATCGTTCCGCGGCGTCGCCGAAGGCGACATGATCCGCTTCGCCATCCCGAAGCGCGAGCCGCTGCTCGTCGAGCACGAGCGGTTCCGCGACGCCGTCGAGGGCAAGGACAGCGACATCGTGACGCTGCGGCAGGGTCTTCGTACGGTGGACGTCTCGGCCGCGGTGCTGGAGTCCGCTCGCACCGGCGCGACGGTGGGCGTCGCGCCGATCGGCTAGGTGCCGGTCGGTTGGCGGCTCGGGTCGGGTGGCTCCGGTCGGCTAGCTTTGGATCGGCTGGCTTTGAGTCGGCTGGCGTTTGGGTCGGCTGGCTCTGGGTCGGCTGGCTTTCGGCCGGCTGGGGGCAGCCGACTTGTGCGTCCGTTGATGGCCGGCGGCCCCGTCGCGGCATCATGGCGGCCGTCCGACGAGGGGTTCGCTGCGTCGTCCAGGCGTGGCCAGCGGATGAACGAGTGAGTAATTTGCCGTACTTTTCCGGCTTCGAGGCCGAATTTGGATCGGCGTCGGGTCAGGATGGTGTCATCGCTCTTAGCGCGGTTGCGATCGGTTTGCCGGATCCGCCCTCGCCGCTCAAGGGCCTGACCAAGGCGGCCGCGCACGGGCGCTCGGTAAAATCGATCGGTTAGGTTTTGATGACAGAACAGGCAAGTTTGTCCGGAATCGGGAACGCCACCAGCCACGCCGGCGTGTCGCGCCGGCGGCACCGCGCGCATCGACCGCACATGATCTACGTCGCGATCGGCTTTCCGCCGGCCGCCAAGAGCAGCGCCTACCGGTTGCGGGCGACGGCAAACCAATTTTGCGCCGCTGGCTGGGACGTCACGGTGCTCACCATCGGCGAGCGGGCCTGGCGCCGTGAGTTCGGTCTCGACCACTCGCTGCGCGCTGGGGTCGATCCGCGGGTGCGCGTCGTGGAGCTGCCGCTCGCGCGGGCGGACCTGGAGACCGATCTGCGGACGTTCTCGGAGCGTCGCGCGTTGCGGCCGGGCGCCTGGATTGCCGATCACCACAAGCGCAACATCGCGATGTTCCCGGAGCCGGTGTTCGGTGGTTGGCGATTCGCGCTGGAGAAGGCGTTGCTCGCCGAGCACAAGAAGTCGCCGGCGGACCTGGTCGTCACGACCTGCGCCCCGTACGTAGGCCTTGCGGCAACCTGGAAACTCTGGCAGACGGCCAAGGTGCCCTATGTCGTCGACTTCCGCGATGGCTGGTCGATCGACGTGGTCAACGGCAAGGAGGCGTTCGAACCCGATTCGGCCGCCGGTCAGTGGGAGCGCCGCCTGTTCCTGCACGCCACGGCGTTGTGGTTCGTCAACGAGCCGATCGCCAACTACTACTGCGAGCGCTATCCCGAGGTCGCGGCGCGCATCTCGGTCGCCCGCAACGGCTACGACGACGACAGTGTGCCGCCCGAGATCCGCCGCCCATCCGCGGAGGACGGTCTGGTTTTCGGCTACCTCGGCACCACGTCGTTTGCGCCGGTCATCCTCGACTCGGCACTGACCGCTTGGCGCATCGCCCGTCGCCGCGACCCGGTATTAGCCCGATCCCGCCTCGTCTTCCGTGGGCACACCGGAGCGGGTGCGCTGCGCGGGGCAAACTCCCACGTCGACCTGCTCAAAGCCGCGGTCGAGGATGGAGTCAGTTTCGCTGGTCCGGTGGCCAAGGCGCAGGTTGGCGCCACATACGGCGAGTGGGATGCCCTCGTGCTGTTGCTCACCGGCGGGAAGTACATGACGTCCGGAAAGGTGTACGAGTTCATGGCCAGTGGCCTGCCGATCGTTTCCGTCCACGAGATCGATCATGACGCGACAACCGTCCTGACCGGACACCCGTTGTGGACGGGGCCGGTCGGCTTGGACATCAATCGCCTCGCGGACGCGTACATCGAGGCGGGACGGCTGGCGTTGACGGCCACCGACGATATGCGGGCCGCGGCGCGCGAGTATGCCCGACCGAACGCGCGGGCCGCGCAGCTGGGGCCGGTGGTCCGGCGAATTACCGAAACGGTCGCGCCGCATGCGTTATCGGTCGATTCCGCTCCCACCGGCACGGCGTCGATGCCGGCGTCGGAAAGCGTGCCGTCATGACGCGCGTCCTTGCCGTGATCGGCCGGACGCGCGAACACGTGCTGCTGGACGCCCTGGGCCAGCTGCGCGCCGCGGGCGCCACCGTCTCGGTCGTGCTGAACTTCGACGCCAGTGAGATGACGATCCCGGCCGACCTGGCCGAGGTGCGCCAAATGGACACGGACAACGCCGACTACCCGATCCGGGTGCGCATGGCGTCCACGGACCGTCGACTGTGGACGAAGGTCCGACGCGATCGTTGGGTGCGCCGGCGGGCCCGCAAAGCCGACGTACTCGTCGCTCTCGATAAGACCGCCCTTCACGCCGTGTGGGAGCTGGCGCAGCGCAACCCTCGGCCGGCCGCCGTGTACGGACTGGCGCCCGCGGTCGAGGCCGTGGAAGCGGTCGTGGCCGCCGACCCGGCCCGCAGGCCCGCACCACGCCCGACCGCCGCCAGCGCCGTGGCCGCGCGCGGCCGCGCCGTCGCCCGTGACGTACGCGACGAGGCGCGGCTTGCGGCCAAGGTCGCCGCGCTGGCCTCAGTCTCTCCCAAAGCGATGCGGGTTTCGCCGGTCGCGGCCGCGTGGCGAGCGATCGTGGTCGCGCCAGGCATTCCGGACCGGGTTCGGGCGAAGCTCGCGGTACGGGTCCACCAAGGCCTGATCCGGGCCGGTCGATCCGCGCCGGCGGCGCCGCCGGCGGCGCGGATCACCAACGATCGAACGAAAGCCGACGTGCTTCTCAAGACCGCGCTCGTCGACGCGGCGGCCGGCGACGCCACGTCCGCCCCCGAGGCCGCGAGGGCGTTGCTCGCACTCGCCGACCGCGCCCATGCCAACGGTCAGAACGCCCGCGCCGCCGCCGATCTCCAGCGCGCCGCCAGATTGCTGTTCCATCGCGGGCTGCACTTCGACAGCCGGACCTCGCCATTGACCGCCGACCCAGCGGAGTTTCTCGCCGGCTGGAGGGCCAGCACCGCCGCACAAACGCTGTGGGCACCGCGTGAGCGGGTGGCGAGGGTTGCGATGGCGCCGACCGATCGGCCCATGCGGCTGCTCATCGTGACCGCCGGCAACACGAATTTCCTTGGCGAGATTCGCCAGCACTACGAGCGCATGCCCGGACTGGACGTTCGATTCCTCGACCTGAGCGAAGATCCGCGGCTGGACCAGGCAACAAACAATGTCCGCGGGATGATGGAGCATCTGCTCTCCGGGCGCTCGCCCTATGGCAACCAAGTCGCCGAAGCGATCGGACCGCACGTCGACTGGGCGGACACCGTGTTCGTCGACTGGTGTGTTGCCGCCGCGGTCATGATCACCATGATCGACCCGGGAACCACCCGGATCGTCATCCGCCTGCACAGCTTCGAGGCATTCAGCCTGTGGCCCCACTTGGTGGACTTCTCCCGCACGGATGATCTGATCTTCGTCTCCGACCACCTCCGCGACATCTGCAATCAGGTGCTTCCGCAGCTCACCAACGGACCGCGACAACATGTCATCAGCAACGCGATGGACCTGCGCTCGTTCGTTCACCCCAAGGACGACGATGCCCGGTTTACGCTCGGCCTGGTCGGAATCGGCAGCGTGGCCAAGGACCCGCGATGGGCGATCGACATCCTGCGCGAGCTGCGCCAGCACGATGAGCGCTATCGACTCGTCCTGATGGGCGACGATCCCGAACCGCGCCACGGTAAGGCGGCCAGCGACTACTACGAAGCGCTGCTCGATGACTATGCCGAGCTCGAGCCGTCCGGTGCCGTGGTCCGACTCGGCCAGGTCACCGACGTCGCCAAGGCGCTGGTCGAGGTCGGCGTGATTCTCAGTACGTCGACACGGGAAAGCTTCCATTGCGCGCTGGTCGAGGGTACGGCCAGCGGAGCCGTGCCGGTCGTTCGCGACTGGCCGTTCGTCGCCGGCAAACGGCACAGCGCGTATTCGCTCTACCCGGCCGACTGGGTGGTGGACTCGCCGCAGGCCGCCGCGATGCGCATTCTTCAGCTGACCGGCTCCGTGCCGAAATGGCGGGCGGCCGGAGAGGCTGCGAGCGCTCACGCCCTCGCGACCTGGGATTGGCCGCTCGTGTCCGGCGACTTCGACCGCCTGTTGCTGCCGGGCGCGGCAACTGACACGCTGCCGTACACTTCGTCCTGACTTCGGCGAGGGCATTGACTTTTCGGGACGGGGGAACAGCATGAGCGCCAACGAGATCCCCGGCGCGCAGGCAGGCGCGGGGCCGTGTCGTCATGCTGGTCGACAACGGTGTCGAGGGCGACTCGCGAGTGCAGAAGTCGGCCCGCTCGGCCGCGGATGCCGGGTGGGACGTCGTGCTGATCGGTCGCTCGGGTAGTACCGAGACGCGCATCTGGCATCTGGGTGACGCCGAGGTGCGCCTCATTCCGATGGCCGCGCCGCTGACGCGCCGCCGCCACGAGTTCCGGCGCCGCTGGATCGTTGCGCCGCTGGCGTACCCGCCGACGGGTGTCGCCGCGCGGCGTAAACAGGAAATCAAGGCGTGGCGGGCCGACCTCACCGTGCGCCGCGCCGCCCGCAAGGCAAGCGGCGGCGGCAGCTTGGTATCCGGCGCTCTCCTGCGCGCGCAGGAACGCGCCGCGAAGGCCACCGGCAAGTGGGTGGCGCTACGCAGCCGTCAGCTAGCCTTCGGCCAGCGCGCCCGGCGTCGACTGGTGCTGCCGTCGGACCGGGCCTACACGTTGTTCTGGAAGACCGTGATGGGCGATCGCGCGTGGCGCCGACTCGAGCCGATCCTGTGGGACTACGAGCTGGCGTACGGTCCGGTCGTCGACGCTCTGAAGCCGGATCTGATTCACGCCAACGACTTCCGCATGCTGGGGGTCGGTGCCCGAGCCGCCATCCGTGCGCGCGCCAAAGGCCGCAACGTTCAGCTCGTCTGGGATGCCCACGAGTTTCTGCCCGGTGTGCAGCCGTGGCAGAACAACGAGCGGTGGCTGCCGGGCAACGTCGCGTGCGAGCGCGAATACGCGCCGTACGCCGACGCGGTCATCACCGTCTCGGGCAGCCTCGCCGAGTTGCTGCAGCGCACGCACAAGCTTCCGGTCCGGCCCGACGTCGTGCTGAACGCGCCCGACATCGGCCACCTCGCCCCGGGGGATGCGCCGGATCTGCGCGCGGCGTGCGGTGTTGGTCCGGATGTCCCGCTGCTCGTCTACAGCGGCGTCGCCGCGGAAAAGCGCGGGCTCGGCGTGATGGTCGAGGCGCTGCCGAAACTGCCGGGCGTACACGTGGCCTTCGTCGTCGGCAAGGTGACCGCGCCCTATGTCGTTGGCCTGCAAAAGCGCGCCGCCGCACTCGGCGCGGCCGACCGGCTGCATGTGGTGCCGTACGTGCCGCATTGGGAGGTTGTGCCGTTCCTCGCCGGAGCGGACGTCGGTGTGATCCCGATCCAGCACTTCCCGAACCACGAGATCGCACTGATAACGAAGTTCTTCGAGTATTCGCACGCGCGCCTGCCGATCGTCGTGAGTGATGTGCGCACGATGTCGGAGACGGTGATGGAGACCGGTCAGGGCGAGGTGTTCCGCGCCGATGACGTGGACGACTACGCCCGCGCGGTGAGCGCGGTCCTGGCCGACACGGCCCGATACCGCGCGGCGTACGCGGATCCGGAGTTGCTGAGCTCCTGGACCTGGACGGCGCAGGCTGAGGTTCTCGATGGCGTCTATCAGCGGCTGCTGCCGGATCGTGCGATCGATCCGGCGGACGCCCCGGCGATGCTCGCGTCGTGACCGAGCAAGCGGGAGCCGTCCTGCCCGTGCCCGAGCCGGCCCCAACGGTGTCGCCCGACGTTTCGGTGATCATCGCCGTCTACAACACCATGCCCTACCTCACCCGCTGTCTGAAGTCGCTCGTGAACCAGACGATCGGCGTCGCCCGCATGGAGGTCGTGGCGGTCGACGACGGATCGACCGACGGCAGCGGTGCCGAGCTTGACCGGTTCGCGAGCGAGTATCCGGACGTCGTCAAGGTGATCCACCAGCCGAATTCGGGTGGCCCCGCGGTGCCGAGCAATCGCGGGCTCGACGCGGCCACCGGCCGGTACGTGTTCTTCATCGGAGCCGACGACTACCTGGGTCTGGAGGCGTTGGCGCGGCTGGTCGCCGCGGCCGACACGTACGAGTCGGATGTGGTCGCGGGCCGCATGGTCGGCGTCAATGGGCGCTACGCCCATCAGGCGATCTTCCACAGCAATCAGATGTCGATCGATCTGTTCGACTCGTCGTTGCCTTATCACCTGTCGAACACGAAGCTCTTCCGGCGTGATCTGCTCGATAAGCATCAGATTCGCTATCCGGAGGACATGCCGGTCGGCAGCGACCAGCCGTTCACCTTCGAGGCTTGCCTGCGCGCGAATCGGATCTCCGTGCTGTCGGACTACCGGTTCTACTACTCGGTGCGGCGGCGTAACGCCCTCAACATCACGTACGCCAGTGATGACCTGGCCCGCCTGGCCTGCACCGTCCGGATCATGGATTTCATCGCGAATCTCGTCGAACCGGGCCCGCGACGTGACGCGATCTTGGTCCGGCACTTCGAGTGGGAGCTGTCCAAGCTCCTCGAGGACCGCTTTCTCGCGCTGACGCCGGACGCGCAAGAGCAGGTGCGGGCCGGCGTTGCACGGCAGGCGGAGACTTACCTCACCGACCCGATCCGCGATCGGCTGCGGCCGGAATCCCAGGTCCGACTGGCGGTCGCTCAGCATGGCACGCGCGAGCAGCTGGTCGCGGTCATCCGGCAGGATGCCACGGACGGCATCCCGCCCACGGTCGTCGAGGCCGGGCGCTCGTACGCCGCGTATCCCGGCTTCCGCGACCCCGCCGCCGGTCTGCCCGACAGTTGTTTCGACGTGACCGGGGTCGCCGCGGAGTGGGCCGAGAAGGTCGACCTGGTGTTCACCGCGCGCACCCGGCTGCTGTCCGACAAGTTGGTTATGACGGTTCGTAGTGCCCGGTCCGGACCGACCGGCGCCGCGACACGGCCGCTCAAGCTTCGCGCCGGTCATGTCGGCGGGCGGATGAGAACCACGACCGACGGCCAGATCGCTTCGGTAGCATTTCACGTCGCGGAACTCGCCAAGACGAAAGGCCCGCTCTACGTATGGTCGGTCGACGAGAGCTCCGGCGCCCGTGAGACACCCGTACGGGCGTCGGCGGTGGCCGGAACCCAGCGTGCGTGGTGTGTTACGGCACACGGCGTGTACTTGGCCACGCTCAGCAAGAGCGACCGAGGTCAACTTACGTTGCAGGGTGCGCGGATCCGTCCGCGCAAGCTCATCTCCCGGCTACGCCGCCGGCTGACACGAACGAGGAAGAAATCCGGATGAAGATCTGCGTAGTCGCGCTCGGCGCGAAGTAGCGCGCCCGCCGCGACTCCGATGACGGACAGTCGACCTCAGAGTCGGTGAGATGCCTCGCCGGAGGTAACACCCCGCGTGTCGAAGAAGCGTTTGGCCAGCCGGGCCAGCTTCTCGGCGTCGTACGCACCGTGGTTCTGCACGAGGATCGCCAGGTCGGCCTCGCCCACGGCCACCTCGGCGTCGTCCACGCGCTGTACGTCGACGCCCGGCACTCGCCAATTGGCGACCAACGGATCGTGATAGAAAATCTTGGCGCCCAGCGCGCCGAGAAGACGCGCCAGCGGAATCGCCGGCGACTCCCGCTGATCGGCTATGTCGGCCTTATAGGTCACGCCGAGCAGGAGGATACGGGATCCGTTGGCGGCCAGTCCCGAGTCATTCAGGATGTTCTGCGCTCGTCCGACCACGTACGCCGGCATCGTGGCGTTGATCTCCTGGGCGAGTTCCACGAACCGGAATGGGTAACCGAGCTTGGCCCGTACGTTGTGGCTCAGATAATTCGGATCGATCGGGATGCAATGGCCGCCGACGCCTGGCCCGGGGTAGAACGCCTGAAAGCCGAACGGCTTGCTGCTCGCCGCATGGATGACATCCCAGAGGTCGACGCCGAGTTCATGGCAGAACCGGGCCATCTCGTTGACCAGCGCGATGTTGACGTGGCGGTACGTGTTCTCGAGAAGCTTTGCCGTCTCCGCCTCGCGCGTGCCCTTGGTGCGGACGATGGTGTCGATGAAACCGCCGTAGAAGCGCGCGGCGCGCTCCGTGCAAGCGGGCGTATCGCCTCCGACGATCTTCGGCGTGTTGCGCGGACCGAATTGCTTGTTGCCCGGGTCGATGCGTTCCGGGGAGAACGCCAGGTTGAAGTCGACACCCGCACGCAGACCGGATTCTTCGAGAATCGGCCGGACAACCTCGTCGGTGGTGCCCGGATAGGTGGTCGATTCGAGAACCACCAGCATGCCTGGCCGAAGGTTGCGCGAGACAGCGTGCGCCGCCGACTCGACTGCGGTCAGATCCGGGCCGCCGTCGGCCGCCAGCGGGGTTGGTACGCAGATGACCGCCGTCGTCGCCGATGCGATTTCGCTTTCGTCGGTCGTGGCGCGGAATCCGGCGGCGATCATGTCAGCGATGTCGCCGTCGGCGAGGTCATCGACGTGTGACCGCCCGCCATTGAGCCCGTCGACCACACTGGCCCGAACGTCAAAGCCCAGGACCGAGGCACCCGAATGAATCGCCTCTCGCGCGAGCGGGAGGCCGACATAGCCAAGTCCCAATATGACGAGATCTGTCACTGTTTGATCCTTCACATCGATGGTGCGGGTGCGGCCACCCGGCTCAAGCGGAGCTACCGACTTCGGAGCTACCAACTTCAGGACTCGTGGCTTCGGGGCTGATGGGTGCGAGGCTGATGGGTGCGGGGCTGATGGGTGCGGGGCTGATGGGTGCCGCGCTGATGGGTGCCGGGCTGACCGGTGCGGCGCTGGTTGTTTCGGGAGAGACTGTCGGGCGAGGCGCGGCGAAATCGGCGGGTTGACGACGAGCCGGTGCGAGGCGTCGGTAGACCCGATCTTGATTCACCGCCTGAGCTTCCCATGTCCACGCGGCCAGATCGATCCGGTCGTACGCGTCGCGGTAATGCTGTGGGTCGACGATCACCGCCTTGACCGCGCGTACGTAATCCTCGACATCATCGACCCGGAACGCCTCGCCCTGACCGGTCTCGCGTACCGTCGCGGCCATCGTCTCGACGTCGCTGACGACGATGGGTAGCCGCGCATGCGAATACTCGAAGAATTTCGTGATGAGTTGGATTTCGTGGTTCAGCCAGTGATGGATCGGGATGACGCCCGCGGTCGCGGTTGACAAGAAGGCGACGACCTCGGAGTGGGGCACGTACGGCAGCACGTGTAGCCGGTCGGCCGCACCCAGCTCGCGAGCTCTGGCCTTGAGGCTGTTGAGATATGAGCCGCTTGGAGCGTTGACGACGAAAGCGACGTGTACGTTGTCGAGGATCGGCATCGCCTCGACCATGACGCCCATGCCGCGCTGGGCGGCGGCCGCGCCGCTGTAGACGACCAACGGTACGTGTGGTTCAAGCCCGCACGCCGTCCGGATGTCCGCGGCACCATCCGAACTTGCCGCCGACATATCGGCGGCACTCGGCGTGTTGAGCACGACGGCGGGCAGCTCGGCGAGGGAATAGTCCCGCTTCAGCATCTCGGCGAGCTGATCGGAGACGGTGATGACGGCATCGGCATACCGCGCGTACTCACGTTCGTGAGCGTGGTTCGCGACCAGCCAACGTCGGTTGTTGGCCCTCGGCTTCACACCCGGCAGATACTCGTGCACATCCCACACAAGCTTGACGTCGCGCTTCGCCGCCCGCGCGCGGATCTTCGCGCGCGCGCCGACACCGAGCATGCGGAAGTCGTTGGCGTAGATGATGTCGGGCTTCAGCCGGTTCACGGCGGGGCCGTACGCCAACTCGTAGTCCCAGAGCTGCGGCTCGAGTCGCCGCCAGGATCGCTCATCGCTGAGTCGGCGCCAGAACCACGTGTACGCGCGGTCCGACGGTCCCCGTAGCGACCCGCGATAGCGCTTTGCCGTGGTGAGTTGCCAGCGGCGGAACGACACCCACTTCTTGAGAACAGCGGCGGCGGCCGTCTGGACCCGCAGACTCTGCCGCTCCCAGATCGAGGGCCGCTTGTCGCTCAGCTTCATGAGCGCGCGCCGTACGGTCAGATCCGCCTGCCAGGCTCGTACGGTCTGGGCGCGATGCTCCGCGATTCCGGTCGGCGGATAGGCCAATGGCCCGGTGATCCACCGCCGCCGGAACTCGTGCCGGCGGGCTCTCAGCGGACTCGGCATGGGCAGAAGTTGAACCTCAGCCAACCCGAGCTTCCAGGTCTGGCCGCTCGAGGTCGGCGAACGGCCGAGCAGGATGACGTCCCAGCCACACGCGGCGGCCGACATCGCGGTCTTCTGTACGCGTGAGTCGCCGTTGACGCCGTTGTCGACGAGCATCACGATGCGGCCGGGTGCGCGGTTGTCCACCGCCGACTGGACCGGTACCTGTTTATCTGTCGCGTCTACTTCCGTCACGTGCTTACCTCACGCTCGTTCAGGATCCGGGGGGCGTATCAAGGGGTTGTCATGGCTCAACGACGGGGCCCGTCGAGTGGTGTCCGTCCACCGGGTCCGGCCGGTCGGGGATCGCCGCTCCGGCCGGGTCGCTGTCACCGCCGACCACCCAGTCGAATTGATGCTTGACGACGGCCCAATCCCAGGTGGCGAGCGCATGGGCCGATGCCTCGGCGCCGGTCTTCCGCCAGAGGTCCTCCGAGGCGGTGGCGGCCAGGATGTGATCGGCTGCCTCCTGGGGCGTATCGACGACCCACTCCGGCGGGAAGAGGGCGCGGGCTCCGTTGTTCCGGTCGGCGAAGAACGGCCAGTCCCGGACGACCGGGAGGGCGCCGCTGGCCGCGCCCTCGACGAGACCGCAATGGAAGCTTTCGCGAACGGAGCTGCTCACGACGACGCCGACGTCACTCAACGCATCCGGCATGTCGCCAACATGGCCCGGCCGCGACACGGTGCCGGACGGCTCCAGGTCGGCGCTGTCACGATGCAGAAGATCCACGTACCGTCCGGCGTCTTCACTGGCCGCCGCGTTGGGGTCGTCGCCGAACAGGATCAATCGGTAGCGCTCGTCCTGGGTCCGGAGGTGCCGGAGCACATCGACCGCCCAGCGGGGATCCTTCGCGACCGCCTTGACGCCGACAACGGCGAGGGTAAATCGAGCGTTCGGGTCCTTCTCGCGGGCAAAGCGCTGCAGGTCCATCGCGTTGGCGATCACGTGCAGTTGTGGACCGCCCGACGTCAGGCCAGGCACCGCCGCCGTGACCAGGTCACGAAGATGACCGGACACGAAAATTACGTCGTCAACTCGCGAGAAGTCGACGAGATGCGGCCATGCGGTGAACGCTTCGAAGCTGTGCAGGCGCACGACTATCCGGGTGGAACCGGGGTCGATCATCGAAAACAACACCGCCAGTGCGGCGCACCAGTCGACGAATACGACGTCGGCCCATTCGACCTGTGGCTGCAGCCATGCCGCGACCTTGTCGCCGTAGGCCGATTGCCCGGACAGGATGTGTTCCATCATCGACCGTTGGTTGGTCATCAGCGCGATGCCCGGCGCGTCGCCCGTTGGATCGAAAAAACGCACTTCGACGCCCGGCATCTGGTCGAAGTGTTGGCGAATGAGCTCGATGAATCCGTGGTTTCCGTAGGTCGCCAACAGCAGGCGTACGGGCCGCCCGGGCGGCGGCGGCGCGGCGGCCCCGGACCGTCCCCGAGGTGCCGACAGCGCGCGAACCGCCGTGCTGTCATGCCATGCCGCCAGGAAGCGACCGGCATCCTCCGCCAACGGCGACGTCAGACGATCGAAGTGAAGTCGCCGGTCGAAGAGGAGGCGCTGGACCGCCTGAACCGAGGCGACCGAGCCCGGGATGTCGCCCTTGGCGAGCGACTTGTCGGCAAACGCAAGTTCGGCGGCGGCAGCAGCCGTGAGTCCGGGTGGTGTCCCGAAACGGATCTGCGCATTCGCATGGCGCAACAGCAGGTCAGAGCGTAACCGTCCGCGCTTGATCCGTCGCAGGACGTTGTGCGACACCTGGGCGGCGAGCGCCGGAAACCCGGCGTCGATCAGGCTGGAGTGAACCCGATCGGCTAGCTCGAAACGCGCCGCGTCGGGGAGCCCGGGTGCGGACACCGCGGCCGTCCACATGCGGGCGGCCACCCGCGAATGCGCGATCGTCGGCGGGACGACGGTGCGCAGCGCCGACCTCAGCCTCCGCCGAGCCGACTGTGCGGCACTCATCCTCGAAGCCGGAGGCCGACGTCCCAGATACCGGAACGTTCCACGATCATGAGAGGATAATTCCTTAGCGAGATGCCGGCCCGGATCGATACGGGAACCCTGGTCGAGCGCTGAGTGTCGTCGAATGGCGCCGCAAGTATGCCACACCGGAACTACTGCCACGAGCGGCTGTACGGGTGCGCACGGACGGGCGTTGGGGCGGTCGAATGATTGCCGGCGTGTGCACATCAGGAGGCGATTAGCGCCGCTGTCGCAACGGATGACACGATAATTATGGCGCTCGCGCTACCAGCCCGATACGGCTCCCGGCACGGGTGCGTCCGCAACGCTCATCTCCCGGCCATGCCGCCGGCTGACACGAACGAGGAAGAAATCCGGATGAAGATCTGCGTAGTCGCGCTGGGCAAGATCGGACTGCCGCTCGCGGTCCAGTTCGCCAGCAAAGGCCACGAGGTAGTCGGCGCGGATGTTTCGCAGCACGTCGTGGACCTCGTCAACGACGGCATGGTCCCGTTCCCCGGCGAGGCCGATCTCGACGTCAAGCTCAAGGAGTCGGTCGCGGCCGGTTTGATGACCGCGACCACCGACACCGCGGCGGCGGTTGCGCAGAGCGAGGCCGTCGTCGTGGTCGTGCCGCTGTTCGTCGACGCGGACGGGACGCCCGACTTCGGCTGGATGGACAATGCGACGGAGTCGATCGCCCGGGGGCTCAAGCCGGGAACACTGGTGAGCTACGAGACGACGCTGCCGGTGGGCACGACCCGCGGCCGCTGGGCGCCGATGCTCGAACAGGGCTCCGGTCTCACCGCCGGTCGGGACTTCTTCCTGGTCTTCAGCCCGGAGCGCGTCCTCACCGGTCGCGTCTTCGCCGATCTGCGCCGTTATCCGAAGCTCGTCGGTGGCATCGACGAAGCGTCGGCCCGTCGCGGCGTCGGGTTCTATGCGTCGGTCCTCGACTTCGACGATCGCGCCGATCTGCAGCGGCCCAACGGGGTGTGGGACCTGGGTTCGGCCGAGGCGTCGGAGATGGCGAAGCTCGCCGAGACGACGTATCGCGACGTCAACATCGGCCTCGCGAATCAGTTCGCGCGCTTCGCCGACACGGTCGGTATCGACGTGACGAAGGTTATCGAGGCGTGCAACACGCAGCCGTACAGCCACATCCACCAGCCCGGTATCGCGGTCGGCGGCCACTGCATCCCGATCTATCCGCGGATGTACCTGTGGAACGACCCGGCGGCTACGGTCGTCCGATCCGCCCGCGAGGCGAATGCGGACATGCCGGAGTATGCGATCTCGCTGCTGGAGTCGGCCTACGGCGATCTGTCCGGCGTCGGCGTCCTCGTGCTGGGCGCGTCGTATCGGGGTGCGGTCAAGGAGACAGCGTTCTCCGGCGTGTTCCCGACCGTGGCCGCGCTCCGCGCCCGCGGTGCCATGCCGTACGTGTCCGACCCGATGTACAGCTCGGCGGAGTTGTCGGCGCTCGGGCTCCCGCCGCACGCGGGTGAACCGGTGACGGCCGCCGTGATCCAGGCCGACCACGCCGAATACCGGTCCTTGTCCACCACCGACCTTCCGGGCGTACGCGTGCTCGTGGACGGGCGTCGGGTCACGGACCCGGCGCGCTGGGCCGGCGTGGACCACATCGTCATCGGCGGCTGATCGCACATTCCGCACCCGGTCGGCATGGGGCTTGCCGACCGGGGCAGGTGCGCGCGGCATCACCGAGTAGTTCGTCGACCGAACTAAACGTGCTAGCATCGGCGTGTGGCTGATGTGGCGATTGAGAAGCGGACGCGGATCACCACGAGCGAGGCATCGAGCCGCCCGGGCGGCGGGCGCGAGCCGGACGAGACGGCCATCGCCGCCATCCGTGGTCTGGCACGCGTGTCCCGCATGCTCGAGAAGGCATCGACCGAGCTGAGCCTCGCGAATTATCGCGTGCTCGCCGCGATCGGCTCCGGCGACGAGCGCGCGTCGCGGGTCGGGCGCAACCTCGCCCTGGGCAAGCCGACCGTAAGCGCGACCGTCGACTCGCTGTGTCAGCGGGGTCTGGTCAGCCGGTCGAGCGTCGGTGACGACCACCGCGCCGTCGCGCTCAGGCTGACCGTCGAGGGGCAAGCCGTGCTCGACCGGGTCGAGCGGGCCATGGTCGAGCGGATTGCCGACCTCGCCACGCGCACCCCGGACGGACCGCGGTTGATGGAAGCGTTGTCCTGGCTCGGTGCCGCGATGGATGACGCCCTGGCACACCGCACCGCCGCCGACCCGACGTCGGTCCGCTGATGGCCGCGTGCGAGCGCTGGCGTCGGTACGTACCAGGGGAATCGCGGTGACCGCCACCACCGGCGACCGGAAGGCGACCGGCGGCGGCACGCTCGACGGCGGTCCGTCGACCGACGACGCTCCACTCACGACGGCTGCGCCCCTCACGGACGGGCCGGATGTCGAGTCATTCGATGCCGAATCCATCGACGCCGACTCCATAGATGGCGAGTCCTTTGACGGCGAGTCCTTCGATGCCGATTCGTTAGACGGCGCACCCGGTGCCGGCGGCATGTTCGCGTCGCTGCACATCCACAACTACCGGCTCTACTTCTTCGGCCAGAGCACGTCGGTCGCCGGCAACTGGATGCAGAACGTCGCGATCAGCTGGGTTGTTCTGCAGCTCAGCCACAGCGGTGTCGTGCTCGGCGCGATTACGGCCGCGAGATTCGTGCCGTTGCTGCTGCTCGGGCCGTGGGGCGGTCTCATCACCGACCGGTCGGACAAGCGACGCATGATGATCGTCACCCAGATCTGCCTCGCTGTGCTGTCGCTCGTGCTGGCGCTGCTGTCACTGACGGGCCACGTATCGCTGGGCGCGCTCATCGCCATCGTCGTCTCGCTCGGCATCGTGAACGTGTTCGACGGCCCGGCCCGGCAGAGTCTGATCAGCAACATGGTCGGTCGCGAGCGCATCGCCAACGCGATCGCGCTCAACTCGATCGCGATGAACACGTCACGGATCGTCGGGCCCGCGGTCGGCGGCCTACTCATCGCGACCGTCGGTGTCACGCCCTGCTTCTTCTTCAACGCGATCTCGTTCGTCGCGGTCATCGCGAGCCTCGTCGCGATGCGCGTGTCCGAGCTGATGCCGTCGAAGCGCGAGGTCCGATCGAAGGGCCAGATCCGCGCCGGATTGCGCTACATCGCCGGTACGCCGGCACTGGTGGCCCCGCTCGTCATGGTGTTGGTCACCGGCATGTTCGCGTGGGAGTTCCCGGTGACGCTGCCGTTGCTGACGACGCAGACGTTTCACGGCAGCGCGGCCGTCTACGGCACGATCATGGCGTGTCTGGGCATCGGGTCGATCGGCGGCGCGCTGGCCGCGGCGAAACGACGCCGGCTGAGCGTGCGATCGCTGTCGCTGTCGGCGGCGATCTGGGGCATTCTCATCGCGGCCGCGGCGGCCGCGCCGAACCTGGCCGTGCTCTACGGCGTCATCGTGCTGGTCGGCGCGGGTGCGATCACGTTCAACTCGGCGGCCAAGACGCTGCTGCAACTGGAAAGCGCGCCGCAGATGCGCGGCCGGGTGATGGCGATCTGGTCGATGTCCTGGCAGGGCAGCACGGTCGTCGGGGCGCCGATCGTCGGTGCCATCGGCGGGTCGTTCGGTGCCCGGTACGCGCTGCTCATCGGCGGCGCGGCGGCGTTGGCGATCGGGGCCTTCTACCTTGTGGCCCGCCGCCGGGCGGCCGGCCAGGTGGCCTTCGGTTCGGACTAGCGTTCGATCTCATCGTCGGGGCCGCCGTCCGCAGCCGGCCAGGCATAATGTTTCAGCGTGCACAACATGATGCTGACCTGGCCGCAGTCGACGGAGCTCACCGCCGCGCTCGCCGTCGCCGGAGTCGGCTTCCGTTGCGCGCGTCCGGCGTGGACCCGCGTCGCCGCGGCGTTCGCGTTCGAGGCATCGCTGATCGCCGCGCTCTACTCCGTCTGGCAGTTCGTCGCCAACCGTACGGTCTCCGACGAGCCGACCGCCGTGCGCCATGCACAGTGGGTCGACCGACTCGAGCAGGCGCTCCACTTTCCGTCCGAGCGGTCGGTCCAGCATCTGGTGCTCGGCCACCCGACGCTCGTACAGGCGGCAAATCTGTACTACGACACGATGCATTTCGCGATGATCTTCGTGTTCCTGCTCTGGTTGTTCTTCCGGCACCGCGATCGCTACGGGCCGGTGCGCACCGTACTCGCCGTCTCCACACTGGTTTGCCTGGTGATCTCGTTCGTGCCGGTGGCACCGCCGCGCATCCTCGCCGGTGGGGGCTTCGTCGACACCGCCGTTCTCTACGGCCAGTCGGTGTACGTCAGCGACGCCGCCAACGAGCTGTCCGCGATGCCGTCGGTCCACGTGCTCTGGGCCGTACTGATCGCGTGGTACGCCGTACGGATCGGGCGCGGCCGGTGGCGGGTGCTCGGCCCGATCCATGCCGTCGTCACGATTTTCGTTGTGGTGTGCACCGCGAATCACTGGTGGCTCGACGGGGTCGTCGCGGTCGCCGTGCTGGCGGTGTGCGCTTGGGCGCAGATTGGTCTGGCGGCCGGTCGGGCCGCATGGCAGGTGCGCGGCCGGACGGTCGGCGCGGCCACGCTGGGGCCGAATGCGCCGGCGGGGAAGGCCCCGGAGCCCGTCGCGACGAGCGGGGCGGATGATCCCGTACCGGCTCAGCAGGAAGCCTGACTGCCGCGGCGCCGTCAGGTCCCGGCCCGCGCGACCACCACGTCGCCGGACAGCCGCCCGTGCGGAGCGTCACTGGTGACCGCGCCGGCATGCCGCAGCGCGGAGATCACCCGGGTGGCGTCCGAGGCACGGTAAATCGTCTCGGCCAGCACGAAGTGCCGCAACTGCGTCACCGTCTGCGGGCCGGCGGCGTCGAGATGGCCGAGGAGCGCGCGTCGCAGCGGACCCGGATGTGGTTCGAGCGAGATGTCCTGCAGGTGACCGTCCGGGTCGGTCGGGTCGCGGTAGCGCACACCGGCGTATTCGTCGACCGACCACAGCGCGTTTTTGAACGCGTCCAGACTGTTGGCTCGATCGGTGGCCAGGCTTACGAGGCACGCATCCTCGTCGGCAGCCAGGAATTCGACGCCGGTCGTCAGCGCAAATCCGTTGGCGTGCAAGGTGTCGCGCTGCCGAACCCAATCGCCCGCGGGCAGAACGGCGATCTGCTCGACCGGTCGACCGGCCCGATGCAGTCCGGCGACGGGCGCGGCCACCTGCGCATACACCAGTAGCGGAGCCCCACTCGAACCGGCCGCGGTCATTGCCGCGGCCAGCAGCTGCTCGGGCTCGCCATCCACCGCGTGCACGGCCAGGTTCGCGGGGGTCCGGAGGTCAGCCTGTACGCGTTGCAGATGTGCTCCGACGCCGGCGTCCGGTCCGACGACAAGGTAGGTCAGCTTGCGCGCCCGCAGCAGGTCGTCGAATTCCGCGAAACCGCGTAGGGCGGCCTCGGCCGTGGCGGCGTGCAGTTCGCTCCGATCGCTGGTCTGCGTGCGTTCGTCGGAGCCATCCGATCCCGACCACGCATACGCAAACGTGACGCGCTTCGCGCTGTGCAACGCGGCCGGCGTCCACACGTCCAGATACCGGACGAGCAACTCGCGCGTGACGCCGGCGATGGTCATGCCCCAAGTGTGACGGCCGCACCGCTTCGCGGGCTAGGTTCCGGTCAGCCCATCCCGGTGTCGGCCACCGGCCGGGATGATCACGGCGCTCGCTTCGCGGTACGGAGGACGCGCGCGAGCGTATCCAGCGCAGCCGCGAAGCCGCTTTCGGACGGAGTCCCGTAGCCCACGATGAGCCCCTGCGGTCGATCGGAGGGTGTCGGTCGGTCCGGCTTTGTTGGCAGCGTTGTTGGCGGCGTTGTCGGCGGCTCTGTTGGCGGCGTTGTTGGCGCACCCAGCCAGTGACTACCGAGGTCACCCACGGCAAGTCCGTACGACGTCGCGTGGCGCAGGACGTCCAGCTCGCTGGGTCCGCCCGCGGGCAGCGACACCAGAGCGTGCAGACCGGCCGCGATGCCGTGCAGTGAATGCGATCGGAGCCGGGCCACGAGCAGATCGCGACGCCGCCGATAGCGCAACCGGCAGGATCGGACGTGCCGGTCGTATCCGTGAGTCGCGATCAGATCGGCCAGCGTGAGTTGCCCGATCGACTCGGTGAACGAGTCGGCGTAACGCTTTGCTTCCGCGACCGGCTCGACCAGCGAGTCGGGCAGCACGAGCCAAGCGAGCCGGACCGCCGGTGCCAGTGTCTTGGACGCCGTGCCGACATAGATGACGCGGTCGGGCGCCGTGCCTTGGAGGGCACCGACCGGTTGTCGGTCGTAGCGGAACTCGCCGTCGTAGTCGTCTTCGATGATGAAGCCATTGCGCGCGGCCGCCCACGTCGTGGCGGCGTGCCGCCGATCGGGCTGCATCGTGACACCCATCGGGTACTGGTGGGCCGGCGTGACCACGACCGCCCGTACGTTCCGGAACGCCTTATGCGACAACAGGTCCGTACGTGCTCCGCGACCGTCGACCGGAAGCGGCACAACATCGGCGCCGTGATGCCGGACCACGTCGCGGTGGAAGGTGAAGCTCGGGTCCTCCATCGCGATCGCGGCCGCGCCACGGTCGTGCGGCGAGCCGGTGCCGGTTCCGGTGTCGGCGTCGGTGTCGGCGCCGGTGAGGACCGTCGTCAACAACGCCAACCCTTGTACGTACCCCGATACGACGACGATCCGATCCGGGTCGGCCCGGACTCCGCGCGCTCGCCCGAGATACTCGGCCAACGCTCGGCGCAGTTCGACGCGACCGCGTGGATCTCCGTACCCGTAAATGGTTGGGGGTGCGGTGGCCAACGCCCGACGCAGTGATCGCGCCCACGCCGAGGCCGGGAAGCTCGTGACATCCGGGCTCCCCGGTCGGAGGTCGTAGCGGGGGCGTGCGTCGTCGACCGCCTGCCGTGCGGCGGCGGGCGGTGCGGAGCGAACGTCCGCGACGATGGTCCCGGAGCCCGTACGGGCCTGAAGGTATCCCTCGACGATGAGTTGGTCGTAGGCGGCGTTGACCGTTCCGCGGGCGAGCCCCAACTCCGCGGCCAGGGAGCGGCTGGACGGCAGCTTCGCCCCAGGCGCAAGCCGCCCCGAGCGGACGCCGTCGCGCAGCGCGCGTTCGAGCGCGACTCGACGCCCGGCGCCGGTTCCTCTGCCGGAGTCGACCTCGAGATGAAGGTCGACGCCGAACGCGGCCCAGTCGATAGCCAAAGTGGTCCAATCTTTCAAGGTCGTATTGGCCCTTAGTCTAGGGCCGGTTTCGCCATAACGTTGGTGGCATGACAACGCAGACCGCAATGCCCACGGACTCAACGCCCACGGAATCGACGCCCACAGAATCGGCGCCCACGGAATCGACCAGCCAACTCGTCACGACGTCGAACACCGTCCGCTCGGCCGTGGATGAACTGGCGCCGCAGATCAACAAGGCCATGAACGCCCTGGAGGCCGCGTCGCGCAAATCGCGCATCGAGGCGCCACTGCAGGAACTCGTACGGGCCCGGGCGTCCCAATTGAACGGGTGCGCCTACTGCGTCGACATGCACTCCGCGGACGCGCGCTCGGGCGGCGAGACCGAGCGGCGGCTGTACGCGCTGCCGGTGTGGCGCGACACGCCGTTCTTCACAGCGCGGGAGCGGGCCGCGCTGGCGCTGACCGAGGCGGCGACGCGGCTGACCGAAGCTCCGGTCTCGGACGAGGTGTTCGCGGCGGCGGCCGAGCAGTTCGACGAGGTCGAGCTGGCCGAGCTGATCTGGGTCATCGCCGTCATCAACGCCTGGAATCGGCTCGGCGCAACCGCGCGCGCGTGGCCACTGTCATGACCACGTCGACTGGTCGCGCGGCCGCGACGCGGCTGCGCGACCTGCACCGGCCGGGGAATCCGCTGGTTCTGCCGAATGTGTGGGACGCCGGCTCGGCGCGCATCGTGGCGGCGTCCGGGTTCGCCGCCGTCGCCACGAGCAGCGCGGCGGTCGCTGAGGCGCTGGGCTATCCGGACGGCGAGGCGGCGCCGGTGGAGGAGATGCTCGACGCGGCCGCACGCATCGCCCGTGCAGTGTCCGTGCCGGTCACCGTCGACTTCGAGCGCGGGTACGGACTTCCACCGGCGCAGTTGGTCGAGCGGCTGGCAGCCAGCGGAGCGGTCGGCTGCAACCTCGAGGACTCGCAGCCGTCGACGCGAACGCTCATCGACGCACATGAACAAGCCGATTTCCTCGGCGCCGTACGGGAATCCGCCCGCGCCGCCGGCATCGACCTCGTCATCAACGCGCGTATCGACGTGTTCCTGGACGACGTCTTCCCGGGCGACGTTTTCCAAGGGGGCGTCGAGTTCGGCGCGGCCTCGACGACGGCGCGGCTCGACGAGGCGATCCGCCGAGCGAGGTTGTACGTCTCGGCCGGGGCCGACTGCGTCTACCCGATCCGCATGGCCTCGGCGGGTGACATTCGCGCGATCGTCGACGAGACCGGCGCCCGGGTGAACATCCTCGCGGCTCCCGGCGCCCCGACCGTCGCGGAGTTGGCCGCACTCGGTGTGGCCCGCGTCAGTTTCGGCGCGGGGCTCTATCGCGCGGCGGTTCAGCAGGTCCGTGAGATCGTCGCCGGGATCGCCGCGTCCGCGGACGGGCCGACGTCAGTTGATCGGTGAGATCATGCCGCCGTTGACATAGATCGTCTGCGCGGTGACCCAACGCGTCTCGGGAGCGGCGAGGAATCGCATGACCGGCACGACGTCGACCGGGTCGCCAAGCTCGCCACTGATGGTCTGGCCGGCCAGCCAGGCGAGCGTGTCCTTGTTCTCGGCGCCGTAGAGGAAGCTCGTCTTCTGTGGACCGGGTGCCATGGAGTTGACCGTGATCCCGCGGTTGCCGACCTCCTTGGCGAATGCCTTGGAGAAATGCTCCACCGGCGACTTACTGCCGGCGTACGCCGAGTAGGTCGCCGCCGTCACGGCCACCTGGGTCGTCACGAGATTGATGATGCGGCCGTTGTCGGCCATCTTGTTGTATGCCTCGGCCATCAGGAAGAACGGGATCTTCGCGTTGATGGCGAAAGACTGGTCGAATTCCTGTTCGGTCGTCTCGGCCAGTGGCTTGCGCACGATGATGCCGGCGGTGTTGACGAGGATGTCCCAGTGACCGAACCGATCGATCGTGGCATCGACGAGGTTGGTGATCTCGGCGGTGTTGGTGAGGTCACCCTGATGCGACATGGCTTCCACACCGTGCGACTGGAGTTCGCCGACGACGCCTTCCGCCTCGTTCCTGCGCTGGTCGCCGTTGTAGTGGACGACCACGTCGGCGCCATCGCTGGCAAGCGACTCGGAGAAGAGCTTGCCGAGGTTGGCGGAGCCGCCGGTGACGATGGCGACCTTCCCGCTTTGCATACCCGTCATGTCGGTTCCTTTCGGTGAGTTCGCGGCTTCGACGGCGATCACCGCGCCAGCGCGGGCCAACCGCCGTGCGAGCTAACCGCCGTCCCCGCGTGAGCGACATGATGTAAAGCCAGCCGGTCATGAACCCAGCCACCGTAATCCGGCCATCCGGCCCGGGTCGGGGTTTTGACGAAGTTGGAGTGGCCCTCCGCGGGCGATCCCACCGGAGGGTCGCGCCTCAGCTGAATAGTGCGGACGCGAGCGTGGCGAACCCCGAGAGAGCATCCTCGTCGGGCCCGGTGATGAGGTTGACGGCGACGTGGTTCGCGCCGGCCTCGAGGTGCCGGGTCAGGCCGGCCGCGATGGCGGCCGCGTCGCCGTATACGACCAGCTCGTCGATCAGCCGATCGCTGCCCGCGCCGGCGAGGTCCTCGTCGGTAAAGCCGAGCGAGCGCAGGTTGCGTGTGTAATTGGACAGTCCGAGATACGGCTTTTCGACGGTCGGACGGCCGATCGCACGGGCCCGCTCCGGGTCGGTGGCGATGACGACCCGCTGCTCGGGCGCGAGCAGCACGCCCGGGCCGACGATCTCGCGCGCGCGTCGGGTGTGCGCGGGCGTGACCAGGTAAGGATGGGCGCCGGCGGTGCGGTCCGCGGCCAGCTTCAGCACGCGCGGCCCGAGAGCGGCCAACACCCGACGATCGACCGGTACGTGCGCCTCGTCGAGCGCGTCGAGGTAAGCGACCATCGCTTCGTACGGCTTGGCGTAGCGAGCCCCGGTCGCTTCCGGGTGTCCGACGCCGATGCCGAGGAGGAAGCGGCCCGGGTGTCGCTGCTCGATCCGGTGGAAGGACGCGGCGACCGGCTCGGGGGCATCCTTCCAGATGTTCACGATCCCGGTCGCGACCATGATCGTGGTCGTCGCGTCCAGATAGTCCTCGATCACTCGGAGATCGCCGGCCGGCGAACCACCGACCCAGATAGCGCCGTACCCGAGGCGTTCCAACTCGGCGGCGAATGCCGGCGTCAGCGCGCTGAAGCGCCGGAACACACCGTACGTGCCGAGACCATCGATCACCCGTGCGTCAACCATGTCGCGAAGCTCCCGTCCTGTCGCCCGCTAACCGCAACATGACGTCGAAACGCGCCTATTCCCCGCGCGCCCGACGAGTGGCCGACCAGACTGCGGTCGCGACTTGACATGATGGCGCGTATGGCCGATCGCAAGCACGGCGCGCCGGCGCCGCCGACCGAGTCCGAAATGCGCGGCGACGACTGGGCCGGTTCGGACCTGTCCGGCCAGACGTACGAACGCGTCGCGTTCGTCGACGTCGACTTCCTCGACTCGACGAGCACCGGCGCCACGTTCACCGACTGCACGTTTCGCGATTGCTGCTTCAACGCCTCGACCCACACGTCGGCCGCGTTCGTGAACTGCTCGTTCGCCACCAGCACGTTCTTCGACGCGACATTCACCGAGTGCAAGTTCGTGGGAAGCATGTTCGAGCGCTGTACGTTCGGACTGCTCAAGGTGGCCGGCGGCGACTGGTCCTTCGTGGGGCTCCCGGGTGCCGACCTTCGGCGTACGTCGATCGTCGGCACACGCATGCGCGAAGTCGATCTGACCGGGGCACAGCTTCAGGACGCCGTCCTGCAGCACGTGGACCTATCCGGCGCGTGGTTGCACGGCGCCGACCTGAGCCGGGCCGATCTACGCGGATCCGACGTGTCGGCGATCGACCCCACCGAGTCGACGATCACCGGGGCGATCATCGACGTACAGCAGGCGTTGACCTTCGCCACCGCGCTCGGGCTCGTCGTCCGTGACGACGTGCCCCGCGGCTGAGACTCCGGGCGCCTACGTCGTGAACCCGATGCCGCACGGCTATACCAACGACACGCGGGGCGACGGCGCGTTCGTCGTGAAGACGTATGTCGGCCCGAGCGCGGCGGCTCGCCATGATCGCGAACGGACCATGCTCGAACGGTTGCAGGGTGTGCTGCCGATCGCTGCGCTAATTCCGGATGGAGCGGATCGCACGGCAGACCGCCTCCCGGAACGCACGCCGTGCGGTGAAACGCCCCGCCTACGGATGTCGCATCTCCCCGGCGTTCAGGGCCAGGAGCTGATCGATGCCGGCCTCGCTGGGCGGGTGCTGCGATCCTGCGGCGCGATGTTGCGAACGCTGCAGTCGATTCCCTTGTCGCTCCCGTTTCCGCACGTAGAACACGTGGGCCGCGCGTCGCCTTGTGCACGGCGACTACGGCCCGAACAACATGTTGTTCGATCCCCGTACGTTCGCGGTCACCGGCCTGCTGGACTGGGAGTGGGCGCACGTCGGCGGTTCAATCGAAGACCTCGCGTGGTGTGAGTGGATCGTCCGCATGCACCATCCGGGACACGTTGGCGCGCTCCACGAACTGTTTGACGCGTACGGCGACCAGCCACCGTGGCGTGAGCGACGTGGCGCGATGGTGCGGCGATGCCAGGAAATGGCGGACCGTCACCGGTCGCTTGGCGACGCGGGCTACATGGCCGCTGAGCTATGGCGGAAGCGAATCCGCGTGACCGAGTCCTGGTCGGAGTGACGTCATCGTGCCGGTCGTCGGCGATGTCGGCGGTCGCGGTCACGGTCCGGGTCGCGGTCTCGGTCGCGGTCCGGGTCGCGGTCTCGGTCGCGGTCTCCGCGAGTCGCAGTCACACTCAGTGCGGTGAGCCGCTCGATGTTGTCGGACTGATCCGCGACACGGTTGCGCCCAATTTGTCCGCACCGGAGGCATCGGTGCACGATCATGTATCCCTTGGCCGGATGGTGGTCGAGCGCGATCGGCGCCATCAGACCGCGGCACGGATTCGCGCGATCGCCGGGCTTGACATCGACGTGTTGCGAGAACAGGCAGTCCGGGCAGTGATTGCGGTAGCCGCCGCCGATGAGCAGCACGACAGCCACGCCGCAGTTAGCACAGATAAACGGCGTGTTCTCGGAGGTTCTGGTGATGGCCGGTCCTTACGAGTCGAAGTGATCTTCAAACTCGAAGGGCCCAGGGTTCCGTCTGCTCTCTCGCGATACCGCCGGGTCACCGCGGCACGCGCTCGCAGGCTTGGTTGGCGAGTGACCGATTCACCGCCGGCCTCTCGAGCCAGCGATTACTTCCAGTTCCTGCTTCATCCCGGCCTGTCGCATCCGGGAATCCGTACCCCTGCTGGTTTTGTCTCGTCACCATGCGTTTCGCGCTGAGATTGCGTCTCGTGCCGAGATTTGGGCCAGCCACTGTCAGGAAGGTTGCCCCGCCTGCCACCGGTAGGTGTCGTCCAACCGCACTGCCGTCGGCGTCGTCCCCTGTCAGGCGCGCGCGACTCGAATAGCCAAGATCACCTCCGGTCGAAGCGGCAGCTGTGAATCGTCCTACCTCTCTGCACGCACTGACGCGTGCAGAGAGGTAGGTGCGTGTGCGATTACCTTCGCCTCGGATCATTCGAAGGCGCAACCGGATTGTCGACCGCGTGGCACACGTGTCGTGGCCGGTGACCGGCCGACGTCAGCAAGGCCCGATGTTGTCGAGGGATTCGATCCGCCGCAATTTCGAGAACACGATCCACGGCAGCGACAGTGGCACGCCGGCCGAGGCGACGAACAGCGTCGCCCGAAGGCCGATGTGGTCACCGAGCACGCCGGCGACGATCGCGGCGATCGGCGTCAGTGCGCCGATCAGGAACCCGAAGCCGGCGGCGACCCGGCCCTGAACCGCGTTCGGTGTCACCGCCTGGCGGATCGTCATCTCGACGATGTTCGCGGCGACGATCGCACACCCGGCGATGAAGAAGACCGCGGCGAAGATGATCGTCCGCGTTGTCGCCGAGCCGCCGACGAAGGGCAGCGAGACGATCGCGGCCGCGCCGATGACGTACCCGCCGAGCAGGAGACGCCCGGGCCCGACGCGGCTGAGCGCACGGTCCAAGAGCGTGGCCGCGACCACGCCGCCGACCCCGAAGCCGGCGAATACCAGGCCGATCTCGCCCGCGGACATGTGTGAAACACGCGCCGCGTAGATCACGAAGATCGTCAACATGATGCTGGCGAAGACGTTGAACACCGCGGCGGCGCCGGCTATCGATCGCAGCAGCGCGTGCGTGACGGTGAACCGGAGGCCGTCGAGGATGTCAGCGAACACCCGCTGGACAAGACCGCCGTCGGTCGCTCCGGGTTCGTGCTCCACGACCGGTTCGGGGGTACGGATGACCGCGACGCTCCACGCCGAGACGAGAAACGACAGTGCGTCGGCCAGCAGTGCGAACGGCGCTCGGACGAGTTGCACCAAGAGGCCGGCCAATCCGGGTCCCGCCACGTCGGACAACGACTGGGTCGTCTGGAGGCGGCTGTTGCCGGACAGCAGGCGATCCGACCCCACAAGCGTTGGTAGATAAGCCTGGTAGGCGAGGCTGAAGACGACCGCGAGACAACCGACCACCAGCGCGACGAGATACAGCACGGACATGTGCAGATAACCGAGCCAGGCGAGGATCGGTACGGCGCCGATCACGGCCGCCCGTCCGAGGTCCGCACCGATCATCAGCGGTCGGCGGCGCATCCGGTCGACGACGACGCCGAAGAACAGCATCAGACCGAGGACGGGAAACTCGCGCGCCGCACCGAGCAGCCCGATCTGTGTCGCGGTGGCGTGCAGGTACAGCACCGCGGTCAACGGCAATGCCAGCGTCGTGACCTGGGTGCCGAAGGCCGAGATGCTTTGGCCCAGCCAGAGCCGGTTGAAGTCCCGGCGTCGCGTGTCATCGTCGGCGGCGCGGGTCAAGGGGACGGTTTCGTGCGTCGTAGCGGATATGTCGAGGTTCGTTGCGGTGCTCAAGGTTGTTTCAGTGCTCACGGGTGACGGCTCCTGATGTCGGTAGAACAGGCTGCCGCGCTGGACGTCTCCGCGCACTCCGCCGGCCGTCGCCGGCGGGAGCAGACCTTGATGGTCATGGAACTGACCGTATGATCGGGTGCCCGACTGCGCCGTGTCGGGTATTCGAGCTAATTTCGGCGACGGGAAACTTTGGTGGCTGTCGAAGCAGATGACCTTTCCGGGTCCGTGGAGATCGTGAGCGCGGTCAACTGGCCGGTGCGTCGGCGCGGGCCGAGGCGGCTGGTGGGCGCGGCGAGCCTTCCCGGCATGGTGCAGCTGCACCAGGCGATCCCGATCGTCGAGCGCCAACATGCCTTGATCGAGGAGCTACGCGCCCGTGCGCCCAGGTTCGTGCGGGGTGCCGACCTCGCGCTGCGCACGGGTACGACCGTGCGTACGGTCGAACGGGATCTCGCCCGCCTGACCGAAGCGGGCGTGCCCGTCCAGGTGCGCCGAGGCCCGGGCGGTGGCTATCGCATCAACACCCGGGCATCGTTGCCGCCGTTGGCGTTCACACCGGGCGAGGTAGTTGCGCTCATCGCGTCGCTCGTGGCCGTCGGTCCGTACGTCTCGGCGACGGCGCAGACGGCACTGGGCAAGTTGTTGGCCGCACTCGCCCCGGAGCACGCGTGACAACCATCAGGCAACGCAGCACTGGCACTCCTCGACTCGCCCGCCCGACGAGGGCGGATCTCCTGGCCGCGCACGGCCGAGCCATCCCGGACGTACTGGCACCCGGCCTTGCGGTCGTCTTCTGCGGTATCAATCCGGGCCTGTGGTCGGCGGCGACGGCCCACCATTTCGCCCGGCCGGGCAACCGGTTCTGGCCGGCGCTACACCGTGGCGGCTTTACGCCGGTCCAACTCGATCCGGCCGAACAGGAGTCGTTGCTCACGTACGGGCTCGGCATCACCAACCTGGTCGAGCGCGGGACGGCTCGGGCCGACGAATTGACGGCGGCGGAGCTTGTCGCCGGCGCGGAACTGTTGGCCGACAAGGTCAAGCGGCTCCGGCCGGCGTGGCTCGCGGTGCTCGGCGTCACGGCCTACCGGTCGGCGTTCGGTCGTCGTCACGCGGTCGTCGGTCCACAGCCCGACCCGATCGGCGACACGAGCGTATGGATCCTGCCGAATCCCAGCGGCCTGAACGCGCACTACACGCTCGATCGACTCGCCGCGGAGTTCGCCGCCCTGCGCAAGGTCGCGATCGATTAGCGACCGTTCGGGTCGGCGGCAGATCGGTTAGCGACCGGTCCGGTCAGCCGGCCGTTCGGTTGGCGACCCGGTCGGGTTCTAGCCCCTTGCGGACGATTCGTGCCACCTCCATGGACCGCCGGGAGCCGGGACGGCGTGGCGCCGACAACGGCCGGAAACGGCTGGGACGCTGTCCGCATGATCGATCATCTGTCTCTCCAGTGCGACGACATCGTCGCGAGTACGGCGTTCTACGATGCCGTACTCGCCCCGGTCGGCGGCACACGGATTCTCGATTTCGGTGACATCATCGGCTACGGGATCGAGCGGCCGGATTTCTGGATCGGCGCCGCGACGACCATGGGACCGGCCCGCGAGTGCCACGTTTCGTTCAGCGCCCCGACGCGACGAGCAGTCCGAGCATTCTTCGATGCCGCGGTCGAGCTCGGCGCCGAGATCCTTCACGAGCCGCGGGTCTGGCCCGAATATCACCCGACCTATTACGGCGCGTTCGTCCGCGATCCGGACGGAAACAACGTCGAAGCGGTCTGTCACGCGCCGGAGTGACCGCCGCCGGGCGCGCTCGCGTCTCTCGCCGGCTCGCTCGCTGAGAGCGTCGGGTTCAGAATGGCGGGCTCAGAAATGGCGGGCTCAGAACTCGCGGCTTAGAACCTGCGGCCCCGGAGGCGGCAGGCTCAGCAGCGGAGGGCTCAGCAGCGGCCGGCTCAGAAGCGGTCGGCTCAGAAGCGGCGGGCGAACGGCGCGGGTTTGCGCATGCGTACGAGCAGGAGCAACGGGATGAGCACATAGGGCAGGTTGAAGACGAGGAACTTGGTCGGATTGTGCGTCCGGAACGCCGCTTCGCCGAAGAACTCGACGCCGAACACGATGACGCCGGTAATCGCGGCGATCATCGTGGCGTAGATGACCGACGGCAGCTGGATCCAGTTCCGGCCGGTCACGAGCGCGTACACGAGCACGATGTAGAACGGCATGTAGACGAACGCCGACAAGCCGGTGACGATCCGCATCCAGTCGGGTGGGTTCATGAACAGCGGATCGGCGTCGTGGGCGTACCAGTAATTGGATTGAATGAAGAAGTTCGACGATGGGTGAGAGAAGTTGACGCCGACCGTCGGCAGCAGGTCGCTGATGATCGATGTGATCGTGAACGCGGCGAAGACGACGGCGAAGAGGATGTCTATCCGGCGGTCGCGCAGGGCGAGATTCGGCTGGTCCGGGGGGTTCATGGTGGGCGATCCTAGTGGCGCGCCGCCGACGCCGTGGTCCCCGCACAGCGGTCTCGATCGGCGCTCGACGGAGTCGCCCGGCGTTACGCCTCGACGGATCGATCCATCCGGTAGAACCGCCAGAATTCGTGGTCGACCGCGAGCTGCGTGCAACTCGCAAAGCCGGCCTCGGCCGCCCATCGTCGGACGGTCGGCGCGCGCAGCACCGTCCCCGCCGCCTCAACCGGATCCTCGGCCATCGTTGCCGGCAGGCAGTGCAGCACGCTAAACCCGTACTGCATGCGTTCGACATCGCCCGGCGTCGCCGTGAACTCATCGGCCACCCGCTCGTCGGCGACGAGCAGCGTCCCGTGGTCGGCCAAACCGTCCCGGACCGCCCGCAATACCCCGACCGGGTCGCCCATGTCGTGCAGCGCTTCGAAGATCGTCGCGAAGTCGAACGGGCCGCCGTCGATAGCGTGGTTCGCGTCGGCAAGCTCGAACGTCACTCGATTGCCCAAGCCGACGTGCGCGGCCGCCGCTTGGGCGGCGGCAATCGACCGCGCGTCCAGGTCGACACCGACAATGCGGATCCTCGGGTACGCCGCGGCGAGCGCAAGTGTCGACGTGCCTTCGCCACAGCCGAGATCGAGTACGCGTGCCGGCGGATCGCGGTCGAGTCTTTCGGTCACGTCCGGCATCGAGACGAGCCACGTCGACGCGAGGTCGTGGATGAACCCCGGCCGGTTCAGTAACTGGATGCCTTCGCGGATCTCGTCCCCGTACGCGCCATAGGGCACGCCGCCGCCGGTCCGAAACGCATCCGGGAGCAACGGGAGCGCCCGCGCTATACCGGCGAGCATCGTCGCGACCGGTCCGGTGTGGTACGGACTGTCCGCGTCCAACAACACCTCGGCGTGCCCGGGCGGCAAGCGGTAAACCCGGTCCTCGGCCGGTAAGGACGGCTCGTCGCAGGTGACGAGCCCGGAGACGACCTGATGCTCCAACCATTCGCGTGCGTACCGAGGGGAAATGCCGGCGCGAGCGGCGAGCTCGCCCTCGGTCAGACCGCCGGCCGATGCTTCGTCCAGCGCTCGATAGAGCCCGAGCTCAAGGCCAAGATGAACGGTGAACAGTTCCATCGCCGGCACCGCGCTGTCGACGAGGCGCTGGGCCAACTGATCTCGGGCGGCCTCCGCCGCGGCGTCGCCGGGAATGTGCGTCGTGGTGTCTTCTCTGGCGGCTGTCACCTCGTAACGATGCCACCTGACGCTCGCCGGGTACACATGGTTTTGCAAACGGGGTGCGTAGCTGGAACCTGGCTGCCTACTCGCAGGGAAGCCGCGCGCTCCTGCCGACAATCGCCGGTCGCGCAAGGGCGCCGGGAACTCAAAAGACGTTGGATCCTCATGGCGCTCGATCCGCGAACGGTGTGCTCGACCCTGGAACGGTGCTGGGCGTTGGGTCGGTGCTGGCCCTGGGTCGGTCTGGGCCTAGGGACCGTGCTGGGCCTTGGGACGGTGCTGGATCCTGGAACGGTGCTGAACCTTGCAACGGGGCTTAACCGGGCGGGGGTTGCTGGCATTTCGATCGTGCCGGGCCTAGGGACGGTGCTGGGCGTTGGGACGGTGTTGGGCGTTGGGACGGTGCTGGGCCTTCGGAGGGTGCTGGGTCCTGGGATGATGCTGGCGCTCGGGACTGGTGCCCGATACCCGAACGACCCGGGCGTTGGGAACCGCGGGTGTCCTGATCGCCGGTAATGCCGGCGAAACTATGATCGCCTGATGGCGATGATATCCGGCTCGCACGATCGCGACTGCCGCGTCGATCTGACGTCCGCGGTCAGCCTGTTTCGCACTCTGGGCGACCCGACTCGGCTGGCGATCGTGCACGAGTTGGCCAAGGGCGAGCGGCGGGTTGTCGACTTGACCCGTCATCTCGGTCTCGCCCAGTCCACGGTCTCCGCCCACCTCGCCCTCATGCGCGAGAGCGGCGTCGTCGAGAGCCGTGCGCTCGGACGCCAGTCGCTCCATCGGCTCAGCCGACCGGAACTGTTCACGGTGTTGACCGCGGCCGAGAGCCTGCTCGCGGCCAGCGGCAACGATGTCGAGCTTTGCCCGCCGAGCGAGGCCACCTCGGGCGATGCTCAACTGGTGCGCGATGTTTCGTCGAGTCGAGGTCGGCCGGCAAGCGTTGATTCGTCAGGCGGTGCCGGACTCGCAGATGGAGAAGGTGACGACGCGCCGGTGACCGATTCCATCGGGTTGGTGCGCGACTCCGCGATCCCGACCGGCGTCGCCGATGTTGCGGCGGCATGACGTGAGCGACGTGAGATGAGCGGCCACGATCACGATCATGGTCTAGCGGCGTCGGGCCATCGACGGCCGCTCGCCGTCGTCCTGGGCATCTCGAGTGCGATCCTGGTCGTCGAGGTCATCGGCGCATTGATCTCCGGCTCGTTGGCACTGCTCGCCGACGCCGGCCACATGCTCACCGATGTCGTGGGCCTCACCCTCGCCCTGATCGCGGCCGTACTCGTCGAGCGGCCGGCGACGTCACGTCGGACGTGGGGCTACCGGCGGGCCGAGATTCTGGCCGCGGCGGCGCAAGGTGCGGTGCTTCTCGCCGTTGGCATCTTCGTGGTCGTCGAAGCCATCCGACGTCTGGTCACACCGCCCGAAGTCGCGTCGGGCGCGATGCTCATCTTCGGCATCGTCGGCCTGCTCGGCAATGCCCTGTCGATCCTGCTGCTGTCGCGCATCCAACGCGGCAATCTCAACACCCGGGCCGCCATGCTCGAGGTCGTCAACGACGCCCTCGGCTCAGCCGCGGTGCTCGTGGCCGCCGTGATCATTGGATTGACCGGCTGGACCCGAGCTGACGCGATCGCCTCCCTCGCCATCGGAGTCATGATCATTCCGCGCACCTGGAAGTTGCTCCGCGAGACGACGGACGTCTTGATGGAGGCGACTCCGCGAAGCGTTGACCTTGAGCAGATCCGTCGGCACATCCTCGGCGTCAGCCACGTGCACACCGTGCACGACCTCCACGCGTCCTCGGTCGCGTCGGACTTGCCGGTCCTTTCGGCACACGTGGTGGTCGATGAGTCGTGCTTCCACGACGGTCATCTGCCACAGCTTCTCGACCAGCTACAGCAGTGTCTGTCCGGCCATTTCGATGTTGAGCACAGCACGTTCCAGTTCGAGCCGGCCGGCCATGCCGATCATGAGCATGGCGCCCACGCGTGACCAGTTTCGGCACCGGCGGCGCGGAACAGTTTGCGTACGTTGTGGCGGGCGGTCAGTCGTCGCCGTTCATCGGGCCGCTTGGCCGTGTAGCAGCAGCGTGCGTCCGCTATCAAGGAGCACGATCTGCCCGAACATCGGCTCGATGATCGGCTGCCGAACGCGGCAGCCGGACTCCAACCACGGATCGCCCACCGTCGACACGGTTGAATTTCTCGCGCGGACATCACCGTGTGAGGTACGGGTGACCGCGATGCACTGCCCACTCGTGTGCCAGCACGGCCATGGTGTGTGCGTCAATCCAGTCGCCGTTCCAGCACAGCGCATCACGTTTGGTTCCCTCGTGGACGAAACCGATCTTCTCGTAGACATGGCGGGCCCGTGGATTGAACGCGTAGACCTCCAACTCGACTCGGTGCAGACCGACGGCGTCGAAGGCATGATCCAAGATCATCCGGATGGCCTCAGTGCCCAGCCCACGACCGAAGAATCGGCCGCCGAACAGGAAGATCCGAAACGAGCAGCCATAGTTGTGGGCGTCAAGGTCATTCAAGACCGCCTCACCGACGCACTCGCCGGTGGCTCGCTCGACGATCGCCAGATCTAACCGATCATGCTGCTCAGCCCGGGAGGCGTACCACCGCTCCAACTCCTCGAGACTGAACTTCGTGTGGGTGCCGGTTAGCCGACCCACCTCAGGATCCAGCGTGGCCGAAAATAGGGCCGGCGCATCGGCCACGCCGACCGGGCGCAGAACCACGAGGTCACCGGTGAGGGTGGGCTTCTCGGCGAAGGAAATCTCGGCAAGCACGGTACCGATCATGCCCGGCGCGCACCGGACACCGTCAACACCTTTGCTGACCGATGCTCCTAGCTACCTGGCCGCGGCGGTCGCCGCTGACCCTCGGCCCGGCCGGACTCGTTGACACCGCGCGCCGTTCAGTTGCGTTGGTGGTAGGGGTTGCGGCGGGGTTGTTGGGTGGGGTCGGTGTGGGTGGGTGGGGTGAAGGTGGGTTTGTGGTCGGGTCCGAGGTGGATGGTCCAGTCGGTGGTGTGGATCAGCCGGTGGTGATATCGGCAGAGGGCGACGCCGTTGTCGCGGTTGGTGGTGCCGCCGTTGGTCCAGTAGATGATGTGGTGGATGTCGGTCCAGCGGGGTGGTCGGTCGCAGCCGGGGAAGGCGCAGCCACCATCTCTGAGCAGGATCGCGGTGCGGGTGGCGCCGGTGAAGGGGCGTCGGGTCCGGCCTACATCGATGGGGACGCTGGCGCTGTCGAGGAGGGCGGGCAGGATGGCGGCGTCGCAGGCGAGGCGTCGGGTGGTTGCGGGGGTGAGCAGTTGCCCGGTGTCGAGTTGGCCGACGGCTACGTCGCGTTGTAGGGCGTCGAGGTCGATGGTGACGACGATCTGTGCGGGTTGCCCGCCGTGGGCGGGTAGTTGTCCGGTGCGTAGGGCGAGTTGGCAGACGTCGACGAGGGCGTCGGCGCGGCGGGCGGCGGGGGTGCGTAGGTCCGGGCCGATCGGCGCCGCGGAACGGCCGGGTGAGCGGCTCGATGGCGGCGCCAACGATCGCCGCGCCTTCCACATCCAACACACCGGTCAGGCGGATGCCGCCGAGCCCGTCGGGGGTCAGGGTGAATCCGCGGCGTTGCTGCGCGTGGTGTTGTTCGCGGTCGAGCCGGTCGCGGAGTTGCTGGTCGGCCAGGTCGGGGTTGATGTGGGCCAGGACGCGGTCGCCGAGGCGGCGCAGGATGGCGGGTTCGAAGTGGGCGGCGTGGCCGATCAGCACGGTTTCGACCTTGTCGATCAGGCCGGGTTCGTGGTCGGGGACGTCGGCCAACACCCGACCGATCGCCACGGCCTGGGCGGCGTTGACTGCACCGTCGGTGACGGCGTCGGCTAACACCGGCCGCTCATCGAGCACCTGGCCCAGGGTGACCAGCAGCCGTGCCTCGGCCGGGCTGATGCGCAGCAGGTCGCGTAGCCACGCCACCGTCGACGTCGCACCCTGCCGCCGGGGCAGATCCCGACCCTGGGCCTCCCGCGCGATCGTGGCGAGGATCGCTGCACAGCGGGAGCTGATCGCGTGCACGACTGCGGCCGTCTCGGACAACTGCGTGTCGGACAGGCCGTAGACCGGACGCGACGCGAACCCGGCGATGTCCGCCCCGGCCCGTGTCAACGCCTCGTCCATGACACCACAATCGCACACCCGTACGACAATCCCGGGGCCACAGACCGGCCGAAACCGTTGTGGCACAAACCATCCATGACCAGCAGCGTCAGTCGAACGGCAACGGCTGGGCTGATGGCTTGACGCGACAGCCTGCGGCCGCGATCTTGCGGGCGGGACCGGCACACGGGCTGAAACCGTTCTGTCCCACACGATCCACGACCAGCAGCGTTCGGTCGAACCGGCAACGGTTGGGCTGATGGCTTGACGCGACAGCCTGCGGCCGCGATCTTGTCGCACGGGACCGGCACGACCGGCCGAACCCGTTGTAGCCCAACGATCCACGACCAGCAACGTTCGGTCGACCGCCAAGAGTAGGCCCCATGACTCACGCGCGGTAGCCAGCCGCGGGAAAGTCTTGATGCACGAGGGGAGCGCGGCGCGACCGGCCGTAACCGTTGTGGAACACAGCATCCAGGATTTGGAGCGGCCGCGAACCGGGTTAGTGTTGGGCCTGATTCAACGTGTCCGCTGACCGCCGGACGGCAGCGATGCACGGCGGTGACGAGACACGACGAGCCGAACCCGTTGTGGCACAGGCGTTCCGCCAACGGAGGCCGGCCAAAACTCAACCCAGCCGCAGGCTCAGCTGAGCGCCGACCGTCGTGTAACCGATCGACCTCGCAACGGCCTGCGATGCCGGCACGCGGGCGCGCCACTGTGGAATCAGGCCGGCGTCGAGGGCGTGGCGCGACGCCTCGGTCGCGACCCGCTTGGCCAGCCCCTGCCCGCGGTGGTCCGGGTGGGTGAGCACCATCATGTGCGCGAGTCGACCAACCCATGGCCGGTACGCGCAGACTCCAGCGACCGTGGCAGCCCGCCAGATCACGAACAGCGGCGACGTCGCGTCCGTGATGCCGACCTCGTTAACATCGTCGGGGCCGGCGTCGCGTTCGAGTGCTGCGATTGCGTCCTCGACGTCGGACAGCGCTACCACGTCGACCGGCTCGCCGTCCCGCGGCGCGAAGTCCGGTGCGTCGAGATAGGCCAACTCGGCCGGGCCGAGGATGCGGCCGGGGTCCGACGGCCACAGCGATCCCCACGCCGCTCGGTCGGTTGCCTGCTCCGGGAGGGCGGTGCCGAGGGTGTCCCGTACCGACGATGCCAGTGGCTCGTCCGGCGCCGTGATCAACGCACCGGCGGCGACCGACCCGGCACCCAGCCGGATAGCCCCGACCCAGCCGGGCGGCGCGATGACCGACGCAGTGCTCGACTCGATCGTGATCTTGCCGGGAACCCACCCATGCGGTACGCCAGACAGCACATTCCACGCGCCGGCGATACGGTCGAGGGTCGATGGCAACATGGCGGCACTTTGACACGGCACCCGCGACCCCGACAACGCGATTAGCGGGCGGCCGCGAGCACGAAACGCCCCAGTCTCGATAGGCTCGGTGCATGACCGTGCGCACCGAGCTGACTCCCGGCGTCCAATCTCCCTGGCGACAGGTGCCGGCGAGCATTCCGCGTCCGGAGTACGTCGGCAAGAAGCGTCCGCAGCCCTATACCGGATCGGCCGTCCAGAAGCCGGAGACGATCGAGAAGATGCGGCTCGCGTCACGGCTCGCGGCGCAGGCGACGCAGATCGGGGGAGCGGCGTGTGAGCCCGGCGTGACGACCGACGAGATCGACCGGATCGTGCACGAGTTCCTGTGCGACCACGGCGCGTATCCGTCCACGCTCGGTTACAAGGGCTTTTCGAAATCGTGCTGTACGTCCCTCAACGAAGTCATCTGCCACGGCATCCCCGACTCGACCGTGATCGAGGACGGCGACATCATCAACATCGATGTCACGGCGTTCATCAACGGCGTACACGGCGACACGGACGCCACGTTCTGCGTCGGCAACGTGTCGGACGAGGCGCGGCTGCTGGTCGAGCGGACGCACGAGGCGACCATGCGCGGCATCAGCGCGTGTGCGCCGGGTCGCCCGATCAATGTGATCGGTCGGGTCATCGAGGCGTACGCGAAGCGGTTCGGCTACGGCGTCGTCCGCGAGTTCGGCGGTCACGGCATCCACACGACGTTCCATAGCGGGCTTTTCATCCCGCACTATGACAACCCGGCCTTCACGACGGTGATGGAAGAGGGCATGACGTTCACGATTGAGCCGATGATCACGCTCGGGACGGCCGCTTTCGACATCTGGCCGGACGGCTGGACCGCGGTCACCAAGGACCGCAAGTGGACGGCCCAGTTCGAGCACACGATCGCGATCACCGACACCGGCGCGGAGATCCTGACCCAGCCATGACCGATCAGACTTCACCCGCCGCGGGCGCACCGACGCACGCGTCGGCGGACAACTCCGCCGGCGGAGCAGCACGCGCGTCGGCCGAGACACGCGGCAGCGGAGCGACGCCAGCGTCGGCCTCGGCGTCGGCGCCGGGGCACAAGCTGGACAGCAGGACGACGCCGGCCGCGTACGACGACCACCACCACGCCGACGTGTCGGGCGGCTGGCTGCGCCCGGCCGTGTTCGGCGCGATGGACGGCCTCGTCACGAACATCGCGCTGATCAGCGGCGTCGGCGGTGGCGGTGCGTCGCGGCACGTCATCGTGCTCACCGGCATCGCCGGGCTGGTGGCCGGCGCGATCTCCATGGGGCTCGGCGAATACACCAGCGTGCGTACGCAGAACGACCAGGTCGCGAGCGAGGTCGCGAAGGAACGGCGCGAACTCGAACGGCATCCGGTGGCAGAGGCCGAGGAACTGGCGCAGCGCTGGATCGAGCGTGGTCTGCCGCCGGACCTGGCGCGGCAGGTGGCAACCGCCGTCGCCGAAAACCCCGAGGAGGCGCTGCGCATCCACGCGCAGGAAGAGCTCGGCGTCAACCCGCACGATGTACCGAGCCCGTGGATCGCGGCGGTGTCGTCGTTCCTATGTTTCTCGATCGGCGCCGTGCTGCCTCTGCTGCCGTATCTGTTCGGGTTCAACAACCTCTGGCCGGCGCTGATCGTGGGCGGTCTCGGCCTGTTCCTGGCCGGTGCGCTGACCTCGCGTTTCACGAAGCAGCGCTGGTGGTTCAGCGGTAGCCGCCAACTCGTCCTGGGTGGAGCGGCGGCCGCGGCCACGTACGGGATCGGGCACCTCATCGGCATCGGCGGCGTGGGCTAACGGCGGTGGGCCACGGCGGTCGGCTAACGGCGGTGGGCTAACGGCGGTGGGCCAACGGCGGTCGGCTAACGGCCGACGGCCGACCCCCAGTCGGGCAACAGCAATCGGCGGAGCGCCGATCACGCCCGTCGGATGGTCATCACAGGATCATGATCAGGCCGGGCGTCGCCACCTCGACCGGTCCGTCGAAGGTCTCGGCCGCCGCCGCGAACGCCACGTCCGGGTCCGTACCCGGCCACAGATGTGTGAGCAGCAGCGCCTTCGCTCCGGCGCTCTGCGCGGAGCCCCCAGCCTGACGTGCGCTGGATAGGAACGCCGCATGTTCGTCCGGGACCACCTCGGGGTGCGTGGCGTCCGCGATCAGCAGGTCGGCGCCGGCGGCCAGTTCGGCGACGACCGGGCTCGGGCCGCAATCGCCGGTGTAGGCGAGCACGGTCGGCGTCGTCGCGGTGCCGGCGGAGATCCGGATGCCGAGATTCGGCATCATGTGCGGCAGGTCCCGGACGGTGCATCGCAGCGGTCCGACATCGAATGTGTCGCCGTCGGCGACGACGTGCAGAACGTACGCGCTGTCGACCGTGTTCGGCCGGTCCAGCGCGAGGATCGGCGCCAGCGAGCCGAGTGGCGCGTACACCGGAAGGGCAGCGGCCGGCGGTGCCTGGAACGCCCGCGCACGCAGCAATGGTTGGAGATCGGCGCAGTGATCCGGGTGGCCGTGGCTCACCCAGACGGCGTCGACATCGGCGGCGTCGACGAGCGCGAGCAGGCGCTGGATCGTCGCGTAGCCGGGATCGACGACGAGCCGGAAGCCATCGTGCTCGACGAGGAAACCGCTGCATCCCTGATGCGCGGTCGGATATGCCCCGGCACCGCCCAACACCGTCACCTTCATGGTCCCAACCTAGAAGGTGTGGTGCCGCCGCGCGCGACGGAATCCCGCTTTTGCGGAGGCGAGACCGGGACCGACCGGTTAGGACGTGAGACCGGGGAACGCGACGGTCCCCGGCACCGCGCCGCCGATCCGGCGGAACGCCGCGGCCCGCAGCGCGGCGTTGGTGAGCACCGTCAACGGCGCCTGGCGACCGCTCGAGTCGGCCGCCGCGACGACCACGCGCCAGAGTTGAGCGCAGCGCTCCTCGACCTCAACGGCGAGAGCGATGGCGCTGCGGGCATCGGTCACCGCGAACGGCAGCGCGTAAATGGCCTGACCGGTCGGGGCTGACGTCATCGTTTCGAGCATCGAGTCGCGTTGGTCTCGATGAACCGCCTCGTATTGCAGCGCCATCGCCCGTGCCGTACCGGAGAGTCTCGGGCCGACCACGCCGTAGGCATAGATGGCGGCGTGTTCGCCGTCGAGCGCGGCGTCCAACGCATCGTCGAGCGTGGTCATCGCAGGGCCGCCACGTGGGTTGCGCGGCAGGCGGCGATCGCCGCGACGATAGGTACGCGTTCGGCGGCGACCGTGATGCATATGGCGACCGCATTGGACTGTGCGGTCTTCTCGGCGGCCGACAGTTGCGCCTTGATCACCGCTGGGCTGCTGAGTCCGGTCGGCGGCGAACCCGAGGGCACAACCGGCGCCGAGGTCGATGTCGCCGGTGACCCGGCTGGACTCGACGCTGTGGCCGATCCGGCCGGCGCTGGCGGCGTCGACCCGGACGTCACGGCCGGCGGTGTGGCGCTGGTGGACGACGTTGCCCCGGGCGACGCACCGTTGGGCGACGCCGGCGATGCCGACGCCGCCGGATGCGCCGGCGGCAGGGGGATCCCGCTCGGATGTGGACCCGGCGACACGGCCGGCATCGCCAACCCGATCAACGACGCCAGCGCGATCAGATGTTGCCGGTGCTCCTCGCGCAATGGTCCGAGCAGCTCGGCGAGGGCGGGAGCCGACGCGAGCGCGCGATCGTAGGCCGCGATGAGCTGCGAGGTCTCGGTGTAGGTCGGTCCCAGCGCGTCGCCAGCGATCAGCTCCGCGGCCGGTGTCGTCTGCTTCGGCGTACACCCGGCGACGGCAAGTGCGGCGCCGGTGGCCGCGAGGCCGGCCAATGCGGTTCGCCGGGTCAGCCGTCCGCCGAGCCCGGTCTTGCCCACGGAAACTCTCGCAACGGCTCGTCCGGCCACGGCCCGGGCACCAAGGGCCCGCGCGGTGCCAACGGCCTGCCCGGCACCAAGCGCCTGTGCCGGATCAAGGGCCTGCGCTGCGCCGAAGGCCTGCGTCGCTTCGAGGCCCTGGCCGGCACCAAGGGCATGCGCGGCAGTGACCCGCCCGGCGGCAACTCGCTCGGGCGGCGGGATCGGGTCCGCGGGCACCGGGAAATTGAACACTATATGGGCGGGTTGGCCAAACTCTGGCACGCCCGGATGGTCCGTCTGCCGCGCGGATCTGACGTGCACCGACGCGGCGGGTTACGCTTCTATGCCCATCGCCGTGCGCTGTGTTCGCCCGGCGGTAGGTGTGTCTGTGCCGCAAACGCCAGCGAACGCTGGCCCGACCGATCGGAAGGTGGTTCGAGATGGCGCCAACACGCGGCCACGCCGCCGGTCGGAACGCGCGTACCAGCGGTCGTGCCCAGCGTCCGGGTGCACCGCCGGCGAGCCGCGCCACCGGCGGTCCGACGAGCGGCGATCTGACCGCCTACAAGGCCCGCCTCCGCGACGTGATCGAGCCGCTGGCACGGTCCGCCGGCTACGACCTTGAAGACCTTTCCGTGGTACGGATGGGACGCCGTCACGTCGTCCGGGTGACGGTCGATCGCGACGGCGGCGTGGGGCTCGACGCCGTTGCTGAGTTGTCCCGCAACATCTCGCACGGCCTCGACGACGCCGAATCGGCGGCAGGAGAGTTCATTGCCGGCGAGTACCAGCTCGAGGTCTCGTCGCCCGGCACTGACCGGCCGCTCACCGAGCCGCGTCACTGGCGGCGCAACGTGGGCCGGCTGGTGACCGTACGACTCGGCGGACACCTCGTGACCGGGCGCCTGATCGCCGCTGATGACACCGGCGCCACGCTCGCCGTCGACGACATCGAGACCACCCACCCGTACGCAGACCTGGGCCGTGGGCGCATCGAGATCGAGTTCAACCGGCTGGACGACGTCGACGACGACGACCTGGTCGACTTCGGCGACAGCACCACCGGAGACGACGACACCGCGGATGAGCGAGCGGATGTCGTGGGTTTGGACGACGATGACGTCATCGACGCCGATAACGACGCCGACAACGATGACGCCGACAACGACGACGTCGATAACGACGGCGAGGAGGACGAACGGTGAATCTTGATCTGGCCGCCCTCCGTGCGCTCGAGCGCGAGCGGGAAATCCCGCTGGAGACGATCATTTCCGCGATCGAGACCGCGCTCTTGACCGCTTATCGGCACACCGAGGGCGCACACCCGCACGCTCGTGTCGAGATCGATCGAAAGACCGGCGCCGTCTCGGTGCTGGCCGCTGAGCTCGATGCCGACGGTGGGGTGCTGCGCGAGTTCGATGACACGCCCAGCGACTTCGGCCGCATCGCGACCATGACCGCCAAGCAGGTGATCTTGCAGCGGTTGCGGGAGGCGACCGACGAGGCGCACTTCGGCGAATACGCCGGCCGCGACGGCGACCTAGTGACCGGCGTGATCCAGGCCCACGAAGGTCGGGCCGAGAAGGGCATCGTCAGCGTTGACCTCGGCAAGATCGAGGCGATGCTCCCGCCGAGCGAGCAGGTCCCCGGCGAGCTCTACGAACACGGCAACCGCATCCGGTGCGTCGTGATCCACGTGACCCGCGGGTTCCGGGGTCCCCAGATCACGCTGTCGCGCAGCGATCCACACCTGGTACAGCGACTGTTCGAGCTCGAGGTGCCGGAGATCGCCGACGGCACCGTACAGATCACGAAGATCGCCCGCGAGGCCGGCCACCGGTCCAAGATCGCCGTACGATCGACGATTCAGGGCGTGAACGCGAAGGGTGCCTGCATCGGCCCGATGGGACAGCGTGTCCGCGCCGTAATGAGCGAATTGAACGGCGAGAAGATCGACATCATCGACTGGTCGGACGACGCCGCCACGTTCGTCGGAAACGCGTTGTCGCCCGCGAAAGCCCTGCGTGTGGACATCGTCGATGACATGCGGGCCCGAGTCGTCGTGCCGGATTACCAGCTGTCGCTGGCCATCGGTCGAGAGGGACAGAACGCCCGACTTGCGGCAAAGCTCACGAGTTGGAAGATCGACATCCATTCCGATGCCGATCAATCCGATCACGCCGATGGCGCGACCGCGCAGTCAGAGGGGTAGACTTTTCGGTGGTACGTCGTGCGTATCCGGTGCGCACCTGCGTGGGTTGCCGGAAGCGCGCGCCAGCCTCCGAGTTGCTGCGGGTCGTCGCCGTCACGGGCGGCACCGAGGGCGGCGCCGATCCGGCCGGTGATGTCAAGATCGCCGATCGAGTCGACATCGTCCCCGATCCGTCCCGCAGGCGTCCCGGCCGGGGCGCACACCTGCACTTCGATCCCGCATGCCTCGCTCAAGCGGTGCGACGCCGCGCGTTCGGGCGTGCACTACGAGTGGCCGGTGTCACGGAGACCGACGCGTTAGCGGCATACCTGCACGAACGTACGACCGATGGTGCGGCGACCGACGCCGTGCCCGGGATGCACAAGGTAGGACGACCAACATGAGCACGCGATGAAGCTCCAGAAATGACCAGGCTTCTAGTGGACAACTGAGGTCGTTGCGGGTCGCCCGCACGACCTCACAAGTGAGGAGTGCAGTGGCAGGCAAGGCCCGCGTACATGAGCTGGCAAAGGAACTCGGGGTAGAGAGCAAGACCGTCCTCGCGAAGCTCCAAGAGATCGGCGAGTACGTCAAGTCGGCGTCGAGCACGGTGGAAGCACCGGTGGCGCGTCGACTTCGCGAGGCGATGGTCGCTTCGTCAGCCCCCGCGGCGGCTCCGGCCGCCGCAAACAACGCGCCGAAGGTCGCCGCAAAGCCGGCCCCGCCGGCGAAGGCGGCCGGCCGCCGGAGTCCCGTACCGGCTCCGCCGTCGCCCATGAAGCCGGCGAGCGCACACGACATCGAGGTGGCCGCGGCGGAAGCGCGCGCGTCCGCACTCAAGGCTGAGCAGGAGGCATCGCAGCGCGCGGCCCAGGCGGCCAAGCGCGACGCGGCCCAAGCGGGTCCGTCCGTGCTGCCGCCGACGCCGAGCCCCAGCCCGAGCCCGACCCGTCCGCCGGCGCCCGGTGCACCGCGGCCCACTCCGGGCAGCCTGCCCGGCGGCGGTCCAGGGGCACCACGGCCGGGCGCACGCCCGCCGGCCCGCGGCGCGGGCAACAATCCGTTCGGCATCACGCCGCCGGCTGGCTCCCGGCCAGGTCCAGGTGGCGCTCCGCGCGCCGGTGCCGGCCCGGCCGGCATGCCGCGGCCCAACCCGGCGTCGATGCCGCCCCGGCCGAACCCATCGCAGATGCCGTCGCAGCGTCCGGCGCGACCGGGCGGTCCCGGCGGTCCAGGTGGACCAGGGCGCCCCGGTGGTCCGGGTGGTCCCGGCGGTTACCGCGGTGGTCCGGGCGGTGCCGGTCGTCCGGCCGGTCCGGGCGGCGGTGGCTTCCGTAGCGGTGGCCCCGGCGGTCCCGGTGGCGCCGGCGGTGGATATCGCGGCGGCCCTGGTGGCGGCGGTCCCGGCGGTGGCGGCGGTGGATATCGCGGCGGCCCTGGTGGCGGTGGCCCCGGCGGTGGCGGCGGTGGATATCGCGGCGGTCCCGGCGGTGCGCCGGCCGGCGGCGGCGCCCCTGGTGGCGCTGGCCGTCCGGGTGGCGGTGGTCGAGGTCGCGGCGGCGGTGCCGCCGGCGCGTTCGGTCGCCCCGGTGGAAAGCCGGCACGCGGTCGCAAGTCCAAGAAGCAGCGCAGACAAGAGTTCGACAACCTGTCCGCGCCGCAGATGAGTTCGGGTGCCCCCCGTGGTGCGGGACAGGTCGTCCGGCTGCCACGCGGTGCCTCGCTGTCGGACTTCGCCGAGCGCATCAACGCGAATCCCGGTTCGCTCGTCCAGGAGATGTTCAACCTGGGCGAGATGGTCACGGCGACCCAGTCGTGTTCGGATGACACGTTGCTGCTGCTGGGCGAGCACCTCGGCTTTGACGTGCAGATCGTCACGCGGGAAGAGGAGGATCGCGAGCTGTTGGCGCGGTTCGACATCGACCTCAACGCGGACATCGACGACGACCGGTTGGTCACCCGACCGCCGGTAGTGACCGTCATGGGTCACGTCGACCACGGCAAGACGAAGCTGCTGGACGCGATCCGGCAGACGAACGTCGCGGGCGACGAGGCCGGTGGCATCACCCAGCACATCGGTGCCTATCAGGTGCACGTCGCGCATGACGGCGTCGATCGGGCGATCACGTTCATCGACACCCCGGGTCACGAGGCGTTCACCGCCATGCGTGCCCGTGGTGCGCAGGCCACCGACATCGTGGTGCTGGTCGTCGCAGCCGACGACGGCGTCATGCCGCAGACGATCGAGGCGCTGAACCACGCGAAGGCGGCCGAGGTGCCGATCGTGGTCGCGGTGAACAAGATCGACAAGGACGACGCCAACCCGGACAAGGTGCGCCAGCAGCTCACCGAGTACGGCCTGGTCGCGGAGGAGTACGGCGGCGACACGATGTTCGTCAACATCTCCGCCAAGAGTCGACTGAACATCGACGGGCTGCTCGAAGCCGTCCTGCTGACCGCGGACGCGTCACTCGAGTTGCGCGCGCCGATCGATGGTCAGGCTCAGGGCATCGCGATCGAGGCACATCTCGACCGCGGGCGCGGACCGGTGGCGACGGTGCTCGTCCAGCGCGGCACACTCCGCGTGGGCGAGTCGATCGTGGCCGGTGACGCGCACGGTCGCGTACGGGCGATGTTGGACGAGAACGGCGAACTGGTCGCCGAGGCTGGACCGGCCCGGCCGGTCATGGTTCTCGGTCTGACCTCGGTGCCGGGCGCAGGCGACACGTTCCTGTCGGTGGCCGAGGATCGGACCGCTCGACAGATCGCCGAGCAGCGTTCGGCCCGCGATCGGGCGGCCCAGATCGCCAACCGCGGCGGTCGCGTCACGCTCGAGAACCTGCTCGATCGCATCAAGGAAGGCGACCGTACGACGCTCGCGCTCATCCTCAAGGGTGACGTGTCGGGTTCGGTCGAGGCCCTGGAAGATGCGCTCGTCAAGCTCGAGGTCGCGGACGAGGTCCAGTTGAAGATCATCCACCGTGGTGTCGGTGGCGTCACGCAGGACGACGTCAACCTGGCCAGCGCGTCGGACGCGATCATCATCGGGTTCAACGTCCGGGCCGAGGGCAAGGTCCGAGAGCACGCCGACCGGTTGGGTGTGGAGATCCGGTACTACACGGTGATCTACCAGGCGATCGAAGAGGTCGAGGCCGCGCTCAAGGGCATGCTCAAGCCCGAATTCGAAGAGGTCGAGCTCGGCACGGCGGAGGTCCGCGAGGTCTTCCGCTCGTCGAAGGTCGGACTCATCGCGGGCTGCATCGTCCGCACCGGGCTCATCCGGCGCAACGCGAAGGCTCGCCTGCTTCGCGACGGCGCGGTCGTCGCGGAGAACGCGACGATCTCGACGCTGCGGCGGTTCAAGGACGACGCGACCGAGGTCCGCGAGGGCTTCGAGTGTGGTCTGACGCTCGGCAACTACAACGACATTCGCATCGGCGATGTCATCGAGACGTTCGAGATGCGGGAGAAGCCCCGCGCCTGATCGCTCGACTAACCAATGGGCCCGACCGTGCGAACGGTCGGGCCCATGTCGTTGGCACCGCATTCGGTTTCACAGCCTTCGCTTGCATAGCATGAGGCAGTGAACCACTACGCGATGTTGATCGCACCGTCCTCGAACCGGGTGTACGCCGACTCGGCGCCGCGGATGGCGGCGGCCGAACTGGCCGTCTTCGCATCGACCGTTCTCGCCGCGAAGATCGCCGACGTCGAGCCGACCGACATCGGTGGGGTCGGATACCTCGGCTTTCAGACCGCCGAACCGCTCGGCGCCCGCGACATCGCGTACGTGTCGAATCTGTCCTCGGCGTACGCCTTGTTCGAACGCCTCGACGAAGACCTGCTGCGTCCGGTCCGGCTGACACCGCTCGCCCACTTCGACGACGATCTGCTGACGATCCAGAAGTACGCCGGCAAGACCAACGAGCAGTTCACCAAGTTGCTGCTCAACATCACGCTGCTCGCGTCGAACCACTCCGGCCGCATACTCGACCGCCGGCTGACGGTACTCGATCCGTTGTGCGGCCGGGGAACCACGCTCGACCAGGCCCTGATGTACGGCTACGACGCGATCGGCATCGACAATGACGGCAAGGACTTCGACGCGTATGCCGCGTTCATCCGTACGTGGCTGCGGCGCAAACGGCTGAAGCATCATTCCGAGGTCACGCCCGTCCGCAAAGACAAACGCACGGTGGCCCGCCGCCTGTCGGTGACGATCGCGGGGGAGCAATCGCTCATGGTGTTCCACGCCGACTCGACCGAGGCGCGCGAGTTCCTCAAGGGTGGTGTCGCCGACGTCATCGTGGCTGACCTGCCGTACGGCGTGACGCACGGCAGCCGTACGGAACGCGGGCTGTCGCGTAGTCCGGTCGCGCTGCTGGAGGCGGCGGTGCCGGTCTGGTCGCAGCTCATCCAGCCCGGTGGCACGATCGGAATCTCGTGGAACACCCATGTCGCCGACCGCGCGACGGCGGCCGAGATTCTTGACGACAGTGGACTCCGTGTCCAGCACGGCAACGGATTCGACGACCTCGAACACTGGGTCGACCAGTCCATCAATCGGGATGTGCTCGTCGCCCGGAAGCATTGAGTCAAAGAAACCAATCCGGAAACATTGAGCAAACTCTGATCCGTACCCGCGATTTGGGGCATTTACCCACGGCTGCGGCGAGCGTACTGTCGATGCCGACATGGCTGAGTATTGGTGGTCGATCGAGGTTCTCGACGCCGAGCTGCCGGCTAACCGGTGGCGCGACGCCTATGCGGGTGCGCTCATCGAGGCGGCGATTTCGCACGGTGCCAAGGATTGGGCGTGGAACAAGTTCGACTGGGGCGTCGTCTTCGAGGTTGCCTTCGAGGACTGGGATGCCTGGGTCACCTATCGGCAGTTGCCGGCGGTCGTGGCGGCACTCGACGCGGTGCCGGACCCGATCAACGGCCTGATGATCTACCCCGGTCGGGGCGGCAGTGCCGGCGACCGGCTGCCACGCAAGCCCGGTCCGCGAGCCGCCGGCGGGGCCGCGCCAATCCCGGACGAGCCGGATCCCGAGCGACTGCTCAACGTTCGGCGACACCGCGACCTCGCTATCGAGGATGGCCTCGCGTCGTGGCGTGAAGAGGAGCGGCGGATCGGTCGCACCATGGTGCCGGCCTGGCATCCCGAGGCTGGCTCGGCCGCCTGACACCGCCGCCGGCCGACGTTAATCGAGTCGCTGGAAGATCACTATTGCCGGTACGCTCGATCGTTGTGTACACCGCGACAGCCGTCTTCGACCTGCTCCTACCGGCCGATTCGCGGTCGCTCAAGGCGAAGCGTTCGTACGTGCGGCCGATCGTCGCCGCTCTGCACCGCTTCGAGGTGGCCGCGGCCGAGGTCGGCGCGCTCGAGCTGCACGGGCGCACCGAGATCGGCGTCGCGTCCGTCGCCGCGTCACCGGCGCACGCGCGCGAAGTAGTCGACTCGTGTGAGCATCTGATCGCCGGGCGGCCGGAGGTGGAGATCCTGTCCGTACGGCACGGGCTGCACGGCGACGACGACTGACGCCGATCCGCGTGCTCGATGGAGCGAGCACCGATCCGGTGCCGAGCGAAGGTGCGGAGCCCGAGTAGAGTCGATTTCAGTCCCCACCTTGCGACCTGACGCGACCCGACGCGATGCTGCGCCCGCGACTAGTTCCGCGACAAGCGCGACAAGACCGCGACAAGCACAGTGGAGGTGCGAAATGACGGATCCTGCGCGGATTCGCCGGCACGCCGAGCGGATTCGGGAGCTGGTCGCTTCCGCCGTACGGACCCAGGTCAAAGATCCCCGGCTAGGGATGCTCACGATCACCGACGCGAGGATCACCGGCGACCTCCGCGAAGCCACCGTCTTCTATACGGTGCTCGGTGATGCCGAGGAGAAAGCGGACACCGCCGCCGCCCTCGACAGCGCGAAGGGTTTGCTTCGCAGCACCGTGGGCAAGGCCCTCGGGCTCCGGCACTCGCCATCGCTCGCGTTCGTTCTGGACGATGTCCAGGATCACGCCAAGGAGATCGACGAGTTGCTCGCGGTGGCCCAGCACGCCGACGCCGAAGTGCAGCGCCGGGCGGCCGGAGCGACGTTCGCCGGCGACCCGCAGCCGTACAAGGTCGATCACGTCGAGGACGACGACGAGGACGACGAGGACTGACGCCCGGTCCGCGATCTTGGTGCGTTTGCGGCGCTCCGACACCGTGAACGCACCAAGATCTCGCTAGGTCGGCCGCCCCGCCGGCGGAAATGTTGCGCACCGTCGATGGCGTAGTTGCGGTGCGTCCACTATGCGAGATTCCGTCGACGGGGTTTCACCTGAACGATAGTTTGGTGGGGTGATACCGGCGCCTAACCTGGCGCGGTAGCCCACGGCCACCCAATTCCGGCGATCCCGGACGGCGGTCGCGACGGCAATTCGAGTTCCACGTCGCAACGACATGCCTGTTCCAGGAGTATCGCCATGCCTACGAACCGCAAGCCGCAGCCCACGCCCACGGTGCCGAACCCGGTCGAGGAAGCGCGTCGCGCCCTGCAGACGTCGATGGACAGGCGTCAGTAGAACCTCGCCCGCGGGCGCCGATCGGTGCGCCCGCGACGGCACGAGCACGACCCGGCGGCAACCTCCCCAGGTTCGCTTGCTAACCGCCGGCACGGTACTTCAGGTCTGGGCGCCCGATCTGCTGATCAATCCGGCAGATCCGGCGCCCAGATCTGTGTGACCGGGCGGGTCCGCCGCGGCGATCCGTGCCGATGATCCCGGCCCAGGTCCGGGCCTCGAGATGGCCGGCCGGATGATCACCTGCCTGGACGATCCCGGTCCAAATGATGCGGGCCGCCTGGTCGCCGGCCAGCATGATCATGGACAACCACGAAACTGATTGTCGGTGCCGGGTGCAAGGATCTGGGCCGTGGGCGAACCGGTGCTGGACGATGTCAGCGAGCGCGAACCTGTCTCGGCCATCCCCAGGTCCGATCCCACGCCGCCGGCTCCGATGCGTACGGATGCTCGGCGCATCGCCGCCCTGGCACTCCCGGCCCTCGTCGTCCTCGCCGCCGAACCGCTCTACGTGCTGGTCGACACGGCGGTCGTCGGGCACCTCGGCGGCACCGCGCTGGCGAGCCTCGCGGTCGGCGGCACGGTCATTTCGTTCTGCGCCTGGCTCGGTGGCGTGCTCGCGTACGGCACGACCGGTCGCGCCGCCCGACGGTTCGGCTCCGGCGACCGTCCGGCCGCGGTCGCGGAAGGCGTGCAAGCGTCCTGGCTCGCGCTCGCCGCCGGTCTGATCATCCTGATCGGCGCGCAGTTCGCGGCCGGTCCGGTTGTCCGTACCCTCGGAGGTTCCAACGCGGACGTGGCGCACGGCGCGGTCACCTGGCTGCGGATTGCGGCGCTCGGCGCGCCCGGACTGTTGCTCGCAACGGCCGGCAACGGCTGGATGCGCGGCGTGCAGGACACCCGACGACCGCTCATCTACGTGCTCGGCGCGAACCTGTTCTCGGCCGCGCTGTCGCCGATCCTCGTCTATGGATTCGGCATCGGCCTGGCCGGCTCGGCCATCGCAAATGTCGCCGCACAGACGACCGTCGGTGCCCTGTTCGTGCGCGCGCTGCTGCGGGAGCGCGTCTCGCTGGCGCCGCATGGTGCGCTGCTCCGAGCCCAATTGACGGGCGGCCGCGACCTGATCATCAGAGGTGGAGCGTTTCAGGTCTGCTTTCTGTCCATGACGGCCGTCGCGTCGCGGTTCGGTGCGGCGGCACTCGGCGCGCACCAGATCGCCTGGGAGTTGTGGCTGTTCTGCGCGCTGGCCCTGGACGCGATCGCGATCGCCGCCCAATCGTTGGTCGGCGCCATGCTGGGCGGGTCGGACGCGGCAGCGGCGCGGTCGCTCGCCCGCCAGTTCATCCGCGTCGGGCTCGTCTGCGGCGTGGCGATGGGTGCCCTGATCGGTGCCGGTGTGCGGGTGCTGCCGCGCCTGTTCTCCAGCGACCCGCACGTGCTGGGCCAGGCGCTCGTGATCTGGCCATGGTTCGCAGCGATGATGCCGGTGTCGGCCGTCGTCTTCGCGCTGGACGGTGTGCTGATCGGTGCCGGTGACCTCGCGTTCCTCCGCAATCTCACGCTGATCGCCGGTTTGCTGGCGTTCTGCCCGATGATCTGGCTCTCGCTCGTGCTGCACTGGGGTCTGACCGGCATCTGGGCCGGGCTGACGCTGTTCGTCGTCGTACGACTGATCGGGATCGGGGTGCGCGTCCGTCGCGGAGCGTGGGCCGTACCGGGTGCGACGCGGACCTGATTCCGGTGAAATGACAAGCTGATCGGCGTGTGCGCCGCGAAACGTTCGTCGCCGGACGACCCGGCCGGTCTGATCGTGATCGACAAACCGGGCGGGATGACCTCGCATGACGTCGTCTCCCGGGTGCGGCGGCTGGCCCACACGCGTCGGGTCGGTCATGGCGGCACGCTCGACCCGATGGCGACCGGCGTGCTCGTGATCGGCGTCGGTCGTGCGACGCGGTTACTGACGTACGTGATCGGCGCCGACAAGCGTTACCGCGCGACGATCCGGCTCGGCGCGTCGACGATCACCGACGACGCCGAGGGCGAGGTGGTTGCTCGGGCATCTGTCTCGGGGGTCAGCGACGACGCAGTGCGGGCCGGCCTCGCCGCGCAGACCGGCACCGTCAGCCAGGTGCCGTCCGCGGTGAGCGCGATCAAAGTCAACGGCCAGCGGGCGTACGCCAAGGTGCGCGCCGGTGAATCCGTCGAGCTGGCGGCACGCACGGTGACGATTTCCGCGATCGATGTGCTGGACATCCGAAGGCTGCGCGCCGTCGACGGCCCGGGTGTGGTCGCCGGCCCGGAAGTTGTCGCCGGCCCGGATGTGGTCGACGGCCCGGATGTGGTCGACGTGGATGTCGACGTGGCCTGCTCGACCGGCACGTACGTCCGGGCGATCGCCCGCGACCTGGGCGCCTCGCTCGGCGTCGGCGGACATCTGACGGCGCTGCGCCGTACCGCGGTCGGCGCCTTCACCCTCGCCGAGTCGGTCACGCTCGACGCGTTGACGGACCGGGTCGCGGCGGGCGGCTCACCGATCGCGATGTCGTTGGACGAGGCGACCGTCCGATTCTTCGCGCGACGCGACGCGACACCGGACGAGGCGGTCGTGGTGTCTCACGGTGGCCCGCTGGCCGCCGTCGGCCTCGACGGGACGTACGCGGTGTTCGGGCCGGACGGGTCGGTGATCGCGATCGTGACCGAGCGCGACGGCAGGACCCGTGCCGAGGTCGTCCTCGCCCCCGCCTGACTCTCGCGCCGCGCCGGTATCGCTCGGCGTCGCCCGCCGTGGGCGGCGTCGCCCGCGCCGAGCAACTGTACGGAAGTTGGGCACCTCGGCGGCCCGACGCTACCCATGTTCCGTACATTTGCCGGTGGGCGGACACCGGAGGGAGATCGGCGTGCAGCGCTGGCGGGGTTATGAGGCGGCACCGGGCGGCTGGGGCCGATCGGTCATCACCATCGGCGTCTTCGACGGCGTACACCGCGGGCACCAGCAGATCATTGGCTATACCGTCGAGCGGGCGGAACAACTCGGCTTGTCCTCGGTGGTCGTAACGTTCGATCCACACCCGGCCGAGGTCGTACGGCCCGGAGCACACCCGGCCGTGCTGACCGAGCCGCATCGCAAGGCCGAGCTGATCGAGGCGCTCGGTGTCGACGTGCTGTGCGTCGTCCCGTTCACCCAGACGTTCTCGCAGCTCTCGCCGGAGCAGTTCGTACACGATGTCCTGGTCGAGCACCTGCACGCCTCGCTCATCGTCGTCGGCGACAACTTCCGGTTCGGTCACCGTGCCGCCGGTGACGTCGAGCTGCTGACCCGGCTCGGCCGTACGTTCGGGTTCGGCGTGGAGGATGCCGAGCTCGTGACCGACAACGGGACGGTGTTCTCCTCGACGTACATCCGCTCGTGCGTCGATGCTGGCGATGTGGCGGCGGCCGCGGCCGCGCTCGGCCGGCCGCACCGGATCGAGGGCGTCGTCGTGCGCGGCGACCAACGCGGCCGGGAGCTGGGCTTCCCGACGGCCAACCTGATGTGTACGCGGTACGCCGCGATCCCGGCCGACGGTGTGTACGCCGCCTGGCTCCACGTTCGGGACAAGACCTACAGCGCCGCCGTGTCGATCGGCACGAACCCGACGTTCGCCGGGCGCGAGCACCGGGTCGAGGCCTACCTGCTCGACTTCGACGGCGACCTCTACGGCGAGCGGGTCAGCCTGGACTTCGTGGCACACCTGCGGGAGCAGCGGCGTTACGAGGGCCCGGCGAAACTTGTCGAGCAGATCGCAAAGGACGTGACCGAGACCCGGGCCGTACTGTCGCATGGATCTTGAAAGCCGGCGGCCGACGTACCCGGCTTAAAACGGTCAAACAGGCCGCAACGGGACGACGGCGAGCGCGCCCAACGGTGTCGCTTCGTGGGATCGGCGCCTCGACTGGTAGTCTTGACATCGACGCCGGGTAACCGGCAGGTTCTGCGTGCCTGCACGACGCCGCGGCCGCGCGGACCTCGAAACCACTCCGCACAACCGAACAGGGAGATCATGGCGCTCGCAGCAGAGCTGAAGACACAGATCATGAAGGACTACGCGACCACCGAGGGCGACACCGGGTCACCCGAGGTACAGGTTGCGGTCCTGTCCCGCCGCATCGCCGACCTCACCGAGCACCTGCGCACGCACAAGCACGACCATCACAGTCGTCGTGGCCTGCTGCTGCTCGTCGGTCGCCGGCGCCGGCTCCTCAACTACCTGCAGAAGACCGATATCAGCCGCTACCGGTCGTTGATCGAGCGGCTCGGCCTGCGTAGGTGACGCCAGCGGGGGAGTGACCAGCATCGCGCCACGAAACGGCGCGTGTGCCCGGTCGCTCCCCCGACCCATAACCGCACAGTCCATCTAGAAGCAACACCCAATCCAATTGCACAGGACGATGACTCACCCCTCGCCGGGTAAGGCGCTCGGTGAACCGGTCTCCGGTAGTGGTCTTCGGGGCACGCCCGCACGGGCAGTGACTCCCGCGGGCTTCGATCGAAGACCGGCCCACTCGACATAACCCGCCGGCTGCGTCGTCGCCCGCCGACCCGAGTCACGATGACCGGGTCGAGGAGACCAAGGAGTACAACCAACACATGTCCGAGCACACTCTCGGCACCGAAACCAGCAAGGCGATCATCGACAACGGGTCCTTCGGCACCCGTGAGGTCACCTTCTCCACGGGCCGCCTGGCCCGCCAGGCCGCCGGCTCCGCACTCGCGCAGCTCGGCGACACCGTCGTGTTGTCCGCGACCACGGTGAGCAAGCACCCGAAGGACAACCTCGACTTCTTCCCGCTCACCGTCGACATCGAGGAGCGCATGTACGCGGCCGGGCGCATCCCCGGCTCGTTCTTCCGCCGCGAAGGCCGGCCGAGCGAGGACGCGATCCTCACCTGCCGCCTGATCGACCGGCCGCTGCGCCCGAGCTTCGCCAAGGGCCTGCGCAACGAGATCCAGATCGTCGGTACGGTGCTCGCCCTCGACCCGTCCCACCCGTACGACGTCGTGGCCATCAACGCCGCGTCGATGTCGACGAAGCTCGCCGGCCTGCCGTTCTCCGGCCCGGTCGGCGCGACCCGCGTCGCGCACATCGACGGCCAGTGGGTCGCCTTCCCGACGCACGACGAGTTGACCCGCGCCACCTTCGACATGGTCGTGGCCGGCCGTACGCTGCCCGACGGCGACGTCGCGATCATGATGGTCGAGGCCGAGGCCACCGAGCACACGGTGAACCTCATCGCCGGCGGCGCGCCCGCGCCGACCGAGGAGGTCGTGGCGAGCGGTCTCGAGGCCGCGAAGCCCGCCATCCGCGAGCTGTGCCGGGCCCAGCAGGTGCTGGCCGACAGCGCGGCCAAGCCGACCGGTGAGTTCCCGGTCTTCCTGGACTACCAGGACGACGTCTACTCCGCGGTCGAAGACGCCGTGCGCGGCGAGCTGGCCGAGGCGCTCAAGATCGCCGCGAAGCAGGAGCGGGAGAGCGAGCTCGACCGCCTCAAGGACGTGGCCCACGAGCGTCTGGACGGCCAGTTCGAGGGTCGCGAGAAGGAGATCAGCGCGGCGTTCCGCTCGGTCACGAAGAAGGAGGTGCGTGCGCGGGTCCTGCGCGACCAGGTACGCATCGACGGCCGTGGCCCGCGCGACATCCGGCCGCTGACGGCCGAGGTCGGCATCCTGCCGCGCGTGCACGGCAGTGCGCTCTTCGAGCGGGGCGAGACGCAGATCATGGGCGTCACGACGCTGAACATGCTGCGCATGGAGCAGGCACTGGACACGCTCTCGCCGGAGAAGTCCAAGCGCTACATGCACAACTACAACTTCCCGCCGTACTCGACCGGTGAGACCGGCCGAGTCGGTTCGCCGAAGCGGCGCGAGATCGGTCACGGCGCTCTCGCCGAGCGCGCCCTGATCCCGGTGCTTCCGTCGCGCACGGAGTTCCCGTACGCGATCCGGCAGGTGTCCGAGGCGCTCGGCTCCAACGGCTCCACGTCGATGGGCTCGGTCTGCGCGAGCACGATGTCGCTGATGTACGCCGGTGTCCCGCTGAAGGCTCCGGTCGCCGGCATCGCGATGGGCCTGATCTCGGACGAGGTCGACGGCAAGACGTCGTTCGTGACGCTGACCGACATCCTCGGTGCCGAGGACGCGTTCGGCGACATGGACTTCAAGGTCGCCGGTACGTCGCAGTTCGTCACGGCGCTCCAGCTCGACACGAAGCTCGACGGCATCCCGTCCGACGTGCTCGCGGCCGCGCTGGCCCAGGCGCACGACGCCCGGGCCACGATCCTCGGCGTGATGCTGTCGGCGATCGGTGTCACCGGCGACATGAGCGACTACGCGCCGCGCGTGACCACGGTGAAGATCCCGGTCGACAAGATCGGCATGGTGATCGGCCCGAAGGGTCAGATGATCAACGCGATCCAGGACGAGACCGGCGCCGAGATTTCGATCGAGGACGACGGCACGATCTACGTCGGAGCCACCAACGGCCCGGCCGCGGCCGCCGCGGTTGAGCGGATCAACGCGATCGCCAACCCGACGATGCCGAAGGTCGGCGACCGCTTCCTCGGCACGGTGGTCAAGACGGCCGCGTTCGGCGCGTTCGTCTCGCTGCTGCCCGGCCGCGACGGCCTGCTGCACATCTCGAAGGTGGGCGACGGGACGAAGCGCGTCGAGCGGGTCGAGGACTACCTGAACGTCGGCGACAAGGTCGAGGTGCAGATCGCCGAGATCGACGCGCGCGGCAAGGTCTACCTGGACAAGGTCGGCTCGGACGGCGAGGTCATCGCGCCGGCCGGCGGCTCCGGACCGGGCAACCGGGACCGCGGCGGCGACCGTGGTCCGCGTGACCGCGGCGAGCGTGACCACGGTGACCGTGGCCCGTCGCGCGGCGACGACCGGGCGCCCTCGGGCGACGGCCCCGCCGGTGAGAGCGACGAGGCGCGCCGCCGCCGGCGTCGCCAGCGCTGACCGACGCGTCCGTACGGACGATGAGCGCAACCCCGTGAGGGCGTAGGCATGCCTACGCCCTCACGGGTATCCACCCTCTTGCTTGACCCTTGCGAAGGCTGATCCATGGACGCCGAAACACCGAACCCATCCGCGTCGAATGCGCCGGCTCCGATCGCGCTGGCTCCGATCCCGCCCGCGGAGACGATCGTCGCCAAGCCGTTGGGCGGTACGGTGCGCCGAACCGTCCTGCCGAACGGGCTGCGCATCGTCACCGAAGCGATTCCGGCCATGCGGAGCGTGTCGTTCGGCGTCTGGGTCGGCGTCGGCTCCCGCGACGAGGAACCCGGTCGCGGCGGCGTCTCGCACTTCCTGGAACACCTGCTGTTCAAGGGTACGAACCGGCGCAGCGCCCTGGATATCTCGGCCGGCATCGAAGCCGTCGGCGGTGAGACGAACGCCTTCACCACGAAGGAATACACCTGCTACTACGCCCGCGTGCTGGACGAGGACGCGAGCATGGCCGTCGACGTGATGTGCGACCTGGTGGTGGACTCGATCCTCGCCGAAGCCGACGTCGAGACGGAACGCGGCGTGATCCTCGAAGAGATCGCGATGCATGACGACGAGCCCAGCGACGAAGTCCACGACCTGATCGCGGAGGTCGTCTACGGCTCCGACACGCCGCTCGGCCGGCTGATCTCGGGCACCGAGGAGACCATCACGCCGATGACGCGTGAGCAGATCGTCGACTTCTACCGGACGCGGTACGTCCCGGCGAACATGGTCGTCTCGGTGGCCGGAAACCTCGACCACGACAGCGTGGTCGCCATGGTGACCGAGTCGTTCGCGCGGTCCGGCGTCGCCGGTGCGACCGCCGAACCGTCGGCCTACCGCCCGACCGAGCCGCCGGCACCCGTACGCGAGCCGTCCGTCATCGTTCGCGACAAGGACACCGAGCAGGCGCACCTGGTGCTCGGCTGCTCCGGCCTGACCCGACTCGACGAGCGGCGCTTCGCCGTCGGCGTGCTGAACAACTGCCTCGGCGGTGGCATGTCGAGCCGGCTGTTCCAGGAGATCCGGGAGAAGCGCGGCCTCGCGTACTCGGTCTATTCGTATACGTCGCAGTACGCCGACGCCGGGATCTTCGCGGTGTACGCCGGCTGCGCACCCGGCAAGGTCGACGAGGTGCTTTCGCTCATCCGGGCCGAATTGGCGGGGGTGGCCGCCGACGGGCTCACCGAGGCGGAAGTCGTCCGTGGCAAGGGGATGATGAAGGGCTCGCTCGTGCTCGGCCTGGAGGACACCGGATCGCGGATGAGCCGCCTCGGCAAGGGTGAGCTGCTCTATAACGACCTGATGACCGTGGACGACCTGCTGGCGCGGGTTGACGCGGTCACTGTGGACGACGTCCGGCGCGTTGCCGCTGACCTGTTGACGCGACCGATGTCGCTTGCACTCGTCGGGCCGTTCGGCGAGCAGGACTTCGATCACCTGTCTGACCGACTGAGCCGTCTGACCGACTGAGCCGTCTGACCGACTGAACCGTCGCGGACCGGTTCGCGGGTCGTGACCGGTGATCCTCGCATGCCCAGACCGGTTGACGCCGTGATCACGTCGCCCACCGGCCGGCCGGGCGAACGTGCCGACGTCGGCGTCGACGGGCTGGGCTTCTACGGCTCGCGGCCGCGGGATGGGCTAGGTTGATCGCGTGACTGACGAACGCGAACCGATCCGGGTCGGCGTGCTCGGCGCCCGAGGCCGTATGGGCATCGAGGTGTGCCGGGCCGTGCAGGCGACCGATGACATGGAACTCGTCGCCATGGTCGACCAGGGTGACTGGCTGTTCAACGCGTCGGACGCCGGCGCCGAGGTGCTCGTCGACTTCACCAATCCCGATGTCGTGATGGATCACGTGCACTGGGCCGTCGATCAGGGCATCAACATGGTCGTCGGCACCAGCGGCTTCACCGACAGCCGGCTGGATCGGATCCGGGGCTGGCTCGCGCTCAAACCCGAGGTCGGCGTCATGATTGCACCGAACTTCGGGATCGGCGCGGTGCTCATGATGGAGTTCGCCGCCCGCGCGGCCCGGTTCTTCGAGTCGACCGAGATCATCGAAATGCACCACCCGAACAAGGTCGACGCGCCGAGCGGAACCGCAATGCGGACGGCAGCGATCATCGCCGAAGCGCGCGCCGCGGCGTCGATGGGCAGCATGCCCGACGCCACGAAGGACGAAGCGGTCGGCGCCCGCGGCGTCGACATCGACGGCGTGCACATCCACTCCGTCCGGGCCGCCGGGCTCGTCGCGCATCAGGAGATCTTGTTCGGTACGGCCGGGGAAACGCTGACGATCCGCCACGACTCGTACGAGCGCGCGTCGTTCATGCCCGGTGTTCTGATGGCCGTGCGAGCGATCATCGACCGCCCCGGCCTGACAATCGGACTCGGGTCACTCCTCGACTGAGATGTGATAAGCGTGCCGGGTGCCCGCGTAGTTGTACGGAAGTTGGGCGCTCGGCGCGGTGTGGAGTGCCGAAGTTCCGTACAAATGTATCGCTGAAAGCTAGGTCACTGACCACGCCGCACTCGACCGCGCACAAAAGCGCAACCGGTAGTGTGCTCCAACGTGTCTCGTATCGTCCTGATCGCTTCCGCTATCTGTATCGTCACGCTGACGGCCGCATGCTCGACTGCTAGCCCGAGCGCGATCTGGAAGGAACCGGCGACGACCGCCACATCGCCTAGCGCGATGCCAGCCAGTAGCGCCCCCACGAGGACACCGAAACCCGTCGCGACAATAACCGCCGCCTGTCCGTTGTTGTCCACGGGCGAACTCAAGACGCTGCTCGGCGGCGCCAACAGCCAGACCAAGGTGACGGCCGTCGAGAGTGCGCCGGACGCCAACCACGACTTCGCGAGCTACGAGTGCAAGTACGGCAGCGGCGGCAAGCACCCGTTCGACCTCGTCGTCACGGCGGCCAAGCAGTACTTGTCGCCGCAGCAGGGTATCGATGCCATCGCGAAGGGTAGCCACGTTGTCATACACAAGGTGACTGGCGTCGGCGAGGTAGGGACCTTCTTCACCGACTCGGACGGCCAGTCGTTGATCGCCGTGGCCAAGGTGTCCCACCGCGAGACCCGTACCGTCATCTTCTCTGCCCCGGCCGTCGTACCCGAGCAGAACTTCATCAACCTGGCGAAGCTGGTGCTCGCCCGGGTCTGATGTGAGACGGCCACCGGACAATCCCAGCGCGGCGACATCCGCCTCGAACACGACCTGCTGGGCCGCGCCCGGATGACCGGGACTAGGCGCCGGCCGGTTCAGCGGCGAGGGCGTCGAGGGCGACGTGCAGGCGCAGCTGGATGACGAGCAGGTCATCGACGTCGAGTGCGCGGGTCGCGCCGTCGGGCTCCCAGCCGGCCGAGGCGAGGAACGCCCGCGTCGCCGGATCGCCGTCATAGGCCCACGCGACGGCGGTGTCGAAGCCGTCGGCACGCCATCCGTCCACGGCCGCCGCCAGCAGCCGGCTGCCGTGGCCGCGACGACCCCAGCGTGGCTCTACGAGCAGGTCGGTGATCGCTGCCGCCGTTTCGGGCAGTGGCTTCTCCTCCGGGGCGAGTGCCGCCTCGTCGGCCGGGCCGGTCGCGACGAATCCCACGACACGTGACCGCACCGCCGGTTCGCCGGCGGCGTCAGCGTCCGGCTCGTCCGGCGGCGGGCCGGTCTGCTCGATCGCGATCATGATGTGGTGTCGAGGCGACGGCGGCTCCTCGACGGCGGCCAGCCACTGCTCGGCCATCCAGGCCTCGTCCAACTCGGCCAGCACGCTGCGCGGGAGTAGCCGGCGGTACGCCGTACGCCAGGTCGCCAGTTGGATGCGTGCGATCTCGGACGCGTCGCCCGGACGAGCGGGGCGGACGAAACCGGTAGCCATACGCCTCAGCGTACGTGCAGCGTGTAACGCAACTCCTCGACCGGTCGCGCGCCGGGATAGTCGGCCGCGATGTCTTCGATCCGGGTCTCGCCGTCGGCAGCGTAACCGAACCGCTCGTAGAAACGTCGGGCGCGCGGATTGTCGGCCAGCACCCACAGCCGGATCTCGGCCACGCCATGACGGGTGAGATGGTCGACCGCCGCCCGCATGAGTGCGTGGCCGGCCCGGGTCGACCAATGCTCGGCGGCGACGTAGATGGCGAAGACCTCGCCGACGGCCGGATCTGGGCCGCCTTCCGACCGTCGATAGCGGCCGACTGCGATGAACCCGACCACCTCGCCGTCGACCTCGGCGAGGAAGATGGCGCCCGGCGGCGTCCCTCCGTCGATGGCGCGGCGCCACATCGCCGTCCGGGCGTCGACGTCGAGGCGGTCGAGGAACTCCTGCGGCATGACACCGGCGTAGGCCGCCTGCCAGGTTCGGACGTGGATGTCGGCGATCCGCTCGCTGTCGTCGAGGGTCGCCGGCCGTACCGAGATCATGTGATGTTCCTATCGGCGCGGCGCAAGCAGCGTCAACGTGTTTATCCGCGGCGCGCATCGCACAGCGTGTACCGGACATGCTCGATCGGGGTGGCGTCCGGGTAGTCGGCGCCGACCGGCACGAGGCGCGACCCTCCGTCGGCGACGAATCCGAAGCGCTCGTAGAAACGACGGGCCCGCGGGTTGTCCGCGATGACCCACAACCGAATCTCGCTGAGGCCGTTCCGGACCAGGTGGTCTATGCCCGCGCGCAGGAGGGCGGGCCCGACGCCGGCGGACCAATGCTCCGGTACGACATAGATCGCGAGGATCTCCCCGGCGGCCGGGTCGCGAACGCCATCACCGTCGCGGAACCGACCGACTGTGGCGTGGCCCACGATCTCGTGGTCGACCTCCGCGACGAAACACGCGTCCGGCGGCGTTTGCTCGGCGATCTGTCTGCGCCGTCGTTCGGCCCACACCGACGGATCGAAGCTCGCCAGATAGGCCGCCGGCAGCACATGGGCGTAGGCCGCCTGCCACGTCCTGATGTGGGCGCGCGCGATCCGGTCGCTGTCGTCAACGATCGCCGGCCGTACCGAGATCATGCGACGTTCCTATCCGCGTGGCCCATGTGGCGTCAACGCAGAAAGCCGCCTCACGAGCACCGCGTTGTGTCGGACCGTACGGATACGCTCGCGCGATGGACTCGCTGTCGGTGGCGCAAGCACGCCGGATCGCCCTCGCCGCGACCGGGTTCGGCGACCCGCGCCCAACCGGTGCGATCAGCGTCCGGCATCTGCGTCGCGTGCTGGAGCGCGTGGCGCTGTTCCAGATCGACTCCGTCAACGTGCTGCAGCGAGCCCACTACCTGCCGCTGTATAGCCGCCTCGGTCCGTACCCGACGTCGTTGCTGGATCGGGCGGCGTACGGGCCACACCGGCGCGGCACCGGCGGCGTCCAGCTCGATCCGCTCCAGTTCTCCGGCCGGCTCTTCGAATACTGGGGCCACGTCGCGTCGTACCTGCCGGTCGAGCTGCATCCGTTGATGCAGTGGCGGATGAAGGACGACCATCCGTGGCCGGGCGTCCAACGGATCGCGCGGGAGAAGCCAAAACTCATGTCGTTCATTCGCGACGAAATCGCCGCGAACGGGCCGATGACCGCGGCCCACCTCGAGTCGGACATGCCGCGGCCGTCCGGCAACTGGGGCTGGAACTGGTCCGACGCCAAGATCGTTCTTGAATGGCTGTTCTGGCGGGGCGACGTGCTGGTCAGCAAGCGCAACTCCGGCTTCGCCCGGCTGTACGACGTGCCGGAGCGCGTCCTGCCGCCGGAGGTTCTCGCCGCGCCCCGACCGGACGACGCGGCGGCGATGCGCGCGCTCGTCGGGCTGTCGGCGCGCGTGATGGGCGTCGCGAACGACGTCGAGCTGCGTGACTACTTCCGGTTGCCCGTGGCCGGTTTCCGCGCGGCCATTAAGGAGCTGGTCGAGTCCGGCGAGTTGATCCGAGTCGAGGTCGACGGCTCGAAAGGCGTGTCCTACCTGCATCGAGATGCGCGTGTGCCACGCCGTGTCACGGCGGCCACGCTGGTGAGCCCGTTCGATCCGATCGTGTGGCACCGCGGTCGCACCGAGCGACTCTTCGACTTCAACTACCGCATCGAGATCTACGTCCCGGCGCCCAAGCGAATCTATGGGTATTACGTGCTGCCGTTCCTGCTCGGTGATCGACTCGTGGCCCGGGTCGACCTGAAGGCGGACCGGCAGACCGGGGTGCTGCAGGTTCCGGGGGCGTACGGCGAGCCCGGCGCACCGGCCCACACGGCGGATGCGCTCGCCGCGGAGCTCGTTCGCCTGGCCGGCTGGCTCGGACTAGCGGCTGTCGAACCGCCGACCCGCGGCGATCTTGCCGCAAAGCTCGCCGGCGCGCTCAAGACGGTAAGCGCCGCCGGAGCCGGACCCGGGTTGGCGGCCGCGCCGTAGCGCCCGCGACGTGCGGGTCGGACCGGGCGGGTCGGCGGCGTGGCCGGTGTAGCGTTGTGGCGACACGGAACACGGCCTCCGGCGGTGGCCGATGGGCCGATGGGGCGATGACCGGGCAGCTCGATCCGAGGCGGCGATGACCCAGACGTACGAGCCGGTGGGTCAGCCGGAAAACGCCGCGTACGGCGTTGCCGGCGACGGGCACCAGCACGCATACGGCTACGTGTACGCCTTCCCGCCCGCCGCGTCATCCGGAACCGCACCGGCACCAGGGATGTATGCGCCGCCCGGTATGGTGGCGATGCCGGCGCAGTACGCCTATCCCGACGATCGGTTCGGCCGGCTCATGCTGCGCACCTGGGACCGCTCGCCGCGCTGGGCCGCACCGCTGGCCGTCCTGTTCTGCTTTCTCGGCGGCGTCGCGTACACGTTGCTCACGCATCCGACCTCATCGGACGCGGCGTCGACGCCGAACTGCATCATCAAGCTCACGACGGGATTCGACTGCCCCGGCTGCGGCGGCACCCGCGCGTTCTACTACCTCATGCACGGCAACGTCCTCGCCGCCGCGCGGAGCCATCTCGTCCTGGTCTTCGCCGCGCCGTATCTCGTGTACATGTACGTCGCCTGGGCTGGCGGCGCGATGTTCAACTGGAAGCTGCCGGCGTTTCGGCCCAGCCCGCGCGCGATCGGTGTGTTCCTCGGCGTGTGGCTGGTATTCAGCGTGTTGCGCAACCTGCCGTGGGCGCCGTTCACCTGGCTCTACGTCTGACGGTCACGCGCCGCGCCGCCGAGCCACCGCGCCGCTGAGGAACCGCGCCGCAGGACCGCGCCGCCAGGAACCGCGCCGCCGAGCCAGCGCAGCCCGACGAGCCGCCGGCGCGGGCGGCTGACCCCGGCACGCCGACGGGCGGCCCCGTGCCGGCACTGCCGACGCGCGACCGCCCGTCTTCCCTTGGCGAGCAAAGATTCTGAACCGCGGAACCTCGTCGGGGCCGTACCCGTTAGTCGGTGGCCTCGTCCTCGGCGGTGTCGACGGCGGCTGAACCAGCTGAACCGGCGGTTTTGGGCTGCGCGGGGCTGCTCGTGGCCCGGCGGATGACCACATCGCCGCTCACCGTGCGGATGCTCAATTCCAGGCTGGCCGAGGATCCGGTCGGCGAGTTGTCCGAGACGTTGAGCTCACTGCGGGTATCGCCCGAGATCGTGCTGACGTCCATCCATACGGCCGTGCCCTCGGCCACGCCGACCGTGACGTCGCCGGAAGCGGTGTGGATGTTGGTCTGGCCGCGGGCGACGTTGCCGATCTGGAAGTCGCCGGAGGCGCTGCTCGCCCGCACCGACCCGCCGATCGCCTCGATGATGACGTCGCCGCTCGCGGACTTCGAGGTGAAGTCCCCGCCGACGATGCCGCCGCGCACGTCGCCCGAGGCGCCGTCCGCGTTCATCGCGCCGTCGACGCGTCGGAACTGGGTGTCGCCGGATGCTGAGTGCCGGCGCAGATCGCCGGTGACGTGCTCGATACGCAGGTCGCCCGACGCCGTGTTGATGTCGGCGCTGGCGAGGCGGCCGTCGACCGTTACGTCCGCGGACGCGGTACGCGCCATGATCCGGCTCTCGGCGGGCAGGCGGACCGTGACATCGACGGACGGCGACCGGCGCACGATGAAGCCGCGCGCCTGCGGCGTCTCGATGAGGAGACCGTCGGCGGTCATTTCGACAATGGTCTCCGCAGCGGCCTGGCGGGCGGCGTCGCTGGAGTTGCCCGGCCGCACGTCGACAACGACCGAGTCACGCTGTTCGGCGACGAACCGCAGCGAGCCGGACGAGATCCGGACGGTCGCGGAGATCGGTCCGGAGACTGGAAATTCAGGCATGATGACGCTCCTTGCGGGTGGCGGATGGCGGATGGCGGATGGCGGATGGCGGATGGCGTGCGCTTATGGACGATCAGCTGTACGGAAATCTGCGGTCGGACAGCAAGCAGCGTTGTCCCGGCCGCTGGGCGGGCCCCGATAGCGGTTCGGTGGTGGTTCGGTCCGGCCATGGACCCGGACGTCGAGTCGGCCGTCAGGCCTGGGCGAAGCCGGTGATGCGCCGGCCCGGCCCGCGCCGTGGCGGTGATGGTGGGGTCGGCGGTGTGGGTGGACGGCCGATCGCGGTCGCGACCGCGCGGACGAGCCAAGCGTTGACCGAGATCCCTTCGACCGCGGCCATGCGTTCGACCTGCTCCTTCAGCGGTTCGGGCAGCCGGAGGGTCACCCGGGCGAGATCTCCGGCGCCGGCGTCGCGAGCCGCCGCCCGCAGTTGCTCGGCGGCCTCGGCGAGCTGCTCGCTCACGGTCGGCGCGGACGCGACCGGCTCGTCGGCGACGTCATCGATCTCGGTGACCGTGAGGTCGGCCTGGCGGCCGCGGAGCCGTACGTCGACCGTCGCCGAGCGCAACCGTGCGGTGATCTCGGCCGCCGCGTCGGACAGGGCCTCGAGCAGCAGTAACCGGGCCGATGATTCAATCGAGCTGCCCAGGAGTTCGGCGGCCCGGATCACCTCCGGCCCGCCCGGCGCGGCGCTGGCGGCAAGATCGCGCTGCAGCCCGTCGATGTACGGTGTCAAATCCATGACGCCATCATGGCAACTGAATGACGTCATGTCAAGTCATCGACGACGTCACTTTGACGTCAGACGACATCGCGGTCCGATGAGCCGGGCAACCCGCGGCCGGGATGTGACCCGGGTGTCGGGTGACCGAAACACGGGGTCGGCGCCAACCGTTAGGCTCGCGATAGTCCCGTACGGCGACGGCGCAACCACACCACGCGTCCCACCAGTCCGGGTGCTCCGCCGGCGGAGAGGAGTCGACCACGTGAACAGCACCGCGTCAGCCGACGTCGTCCTCGTCGCGTGGACACATTTCGCACCGCCGGCCGACGCGGACCTGATCACGACGAACGGCACCCGGTGGCGCAGCGATGCCGACGGCGGCCAGGCGCTGGCCGAGTTCGCCGGGCGCGCCTGCTACCAGGCCTGGCACAAGCCGAACCCGTCGACCGCGACGAACGCCGGATACCTGCGACACATCCTCGAGGTCGGTCACCTATCGGTGATCGAGCACGCCAGCGCGACGTTCTACGTCACCGGCGTGTCGCGATCGCTGACCCACGAGTTGATCCGGCACCGGCACTTTTCCTTCAGCCAACTGTCACAGCGCTATGTGCCGTCCGGCGATGCGCCGATGGTCGAGCCCGATGTCATCGCGGGCGACCCGGAGCTCCACCGCATCTTCGCCGCGGCCACCGATGCCAGCCTGACCGCGTACCGTGAGTTGCTGGCCGGTCTCGAGGGCCGGCTCGCGACCGGCAGCGGGGCGCCCGCGGCCACGACCTCGGCCGGCGGTAGCGCGGCGGCGCACGGCTCGGCGCCGCGCGCCGACGGCACCGCCCCGACGGCGGGAAGTGCGACGGTGCGCCGCAAACAGGCGCGGCAGGCGGCCCGGTCGGTGCTCCCGAACGCGACCGAGACCCGCATCGTCGTGACCGGCAACTATCGGGCGTGGCGGCACTTCATCGCGGTCCGAGCCACCGAGCCGGCCGACGTCGAAATTCGCGAACTTGCCATCGCGTGTCTCCGCCAGCTCCAACACATCGCGCCGAACGTGTTCGGCGACTTCGTCATTTCAACGCTCGCCGACGGCACCGAGGTCGCGGCGAGCCCCTATGCCACCGAGGGTTGACCACGACCTTCCGAGGCCGGACGTCGCGCGACGACGGCACGGAAGGGGCGAACCTCACGAACACCCACGGCCGGAAAGGCCGCCGCACAGGTTAGGTTGACGTATATGACCACAACGGGCATGAGCACCACGGGCATGACCACCACGGGAAGTGCGCGGCCGTTCGGCCGACTCGTGACAGCGATGATCACGCCGATGACGGCCGACGGCACGGTCGACCTCGACGGTGCCGGCCGACTCGCCACATACCTGGTGGACGAGCAGGGCAACGATGCGCTTGTCCTCAACGGGACGGCCGGCGAGTCGCCGACCACGACGGACGCCGAGAAGGAAGCGCTGGTACGCGTCGTCCTCGATGCCGTTGGCGATCGTGCACGCATCGTTGCCGGTGTCGGAACCAATGACACGCGGCACACGATCGACCTCGCCCGAGCAGCGGAAAAGGCCGGCGCGCACGGCCTGCTGGTCGTGACGCCGTACTACAACAAGCCGCCGCAGTCCGGGCTGCTCGCCCACTTCACCGCTGTCGCCAGCGCCGTGGACACTCCGGTGATGCTCTATGACATACCACATCGATCGGGCGTCGCGATCGCGACCGAGACGCTCGTGCGCGCGTCCGAACACCCCGGCATCGTCGCCGTCAAGGATGCGAAGGACGATGTGGTCGCGACGTCGTGGGTCACCGCCCGCACCGACCTCGCGTTCTACTGCGGCTCCGACGCGATGACGCTGGCCCAGCTCGCGGTCGGTGCGGTCGGTGTCGTCGGCACATCCACCCACTTCATCGGTACGCCGACAAAGCAGATGATCCTGGCGTACGAGTCCGGTGACGTGATCGAAGCCCGCCGCCTGCATCGCCAGTTGCTGCCGCTGTTCACCGGGATCTTCAAGACGCAGGGCACGATTCTGGTCAAGGCCGGTCTGGCGACACTAGGTCTGCCGTGCGGACCGGTGCGGTCACCGCTCGTCAACGCGACCGCGGACGAACTCGCCACGCTGCGCGTCGATGCCGCGGCGGCCGGCGTGACGTTACCCGTGCCGACGGGGGCGAGCAGTCCGGGCGATAACGCCGCGACGGCGCGGCCGGAGGTGGCGCGCGCATGAGTCAGGCGCATGTCGACCTGGATATGCCGGGCCCGCTGGCCGCCGGCGCCCTACGGGTGATGCCGCTCGGTGGCCTCGGCGCGATCGGTCGCAACATGACCGTCTTCGAGTACGACGGCAAGCTTCTCGTCGTCGACTGCGGCGTCCTGTTCCCGGACGTCGACCAGCCCGGCGTCGATCTGATCCTGCCGGACTTCGAGGCGATCATCGATCGGCTCGACGACGTACAGGCGATCGTGCTCACCCACGGGCACGAGGACCACATCGGCGCGGTGCCCTACCTGCTGGCCCACAAGCCGGACATCCCGCTCGTCGGCTCGCAGTTCACGCTCGCGCTCGTCGAGGCGAAGCTGGCCGAGCGCCGGATCTCGCCGTACACGTTGACGGTCAAGGAGGGCGTCACCGAGCGGATCGGTCCGTTCGAGTGCGAGTTCTTCGCGGTCAACCACTCGATCCCGGACGCGCTCGCGGTGGCCATCAAGACGCCGGCCGGCGTCGTGCTGCACACCGGCGACTTCAAGATGGACCAACTGCCTCTGGACGGGCGGATCACCGACCTGGCCGGCTTTGCCCGGCTCGGCGCGCAGGGCGTCGACCTGTTGTTGTCGGACTCGACGAACGCCGAGATCCCCGGGTTCGTGACGCCGGAGCGCGAGATCGGCCCGGTGTTGGACGCGATTTTCGCTAAGGCGCGCGGGCGGATCATTGTGGCGTCGTTCGCCTCGCACGTGCACCGCGTGCAGCAGGTGATGGAGGCGGCGTACGCCCACGGGCGCAAGGTCGCGATGGTCGGCCGCAGCATGGTCCGCAACATGGGGATCGCGCGCGACCTCGGGCTGCTGCACATCCCGCCGGGCCTCGTCGTGAGCCTCGACGACGCGATGACGCTACCGCCGGAGCAGCTGGTGCTCATGTCGACCGGGTCGCAGGGCGAGCCGATGAGCGCGCTCGGGCGGATGTCGACCGGTGACCACCGGCACATCACGATCGCGTCCGGCGACACGGTCGTGCTCGCCTCGTCGCTGGTACCGGGCAACGAGACGGCCGTCTACCGGGTCATCAACCAGCTGTCCCGCGCTGGCGCGATGGTGGTGCACAAGGACATCGCCAAGGTCCACGTGAGCGGTCACTCGCCCGCGGGTGAATTGCTTTACCTGCTCAACGTCGTACGGCCGAGCAACTTCATGCCCGTACACGGGGAGTGGCGGCACCTGCGGGCGCACGCACGCCTGGCCATCGAATCCGGCATCCCCGAGGAGCGCGTCGTGATCGCCGAGGACGGGGACGTTGTCGATCTCGTGGAGGGACAGGTGCGCCCGGCCGGACACGTCCGCAGCCGTTACGTGTACGTCGACGGGCTCGCGGTCGGCGATGTCGGCGAGTCGTTGCTCACCGAGCGCCGGATCCTCGGCGACGGCGGGTTCATCGCTTGCACGGTCGTCGTGGATTCGGTCACTGGCAAGGTTGTCGGCGGTCCGACCGTGTCGGCGAAGGGGTTCAGTGAGGACGCGTCCGTCTTCGAGGCCGTACTGCCGGTCGTGACCGAGGCCCTCGATCGCGCCGCCGCCGACGGGATCGCCGATCCGCATCAGCTGCAGCAGGTCGTCCGGCGCACGATCGGTCGGTGGGTCAACGACAAGTACCGTCGCCGGCCGATGATCGTTCCGAACGTCGTCGAGGTCTGAGGGTGTCCGGCGGGAACCGGTCGCGGACCGGCGCCGTCCTAACGGCATGCCTCATCACGCGTTGACTCAGGTTTCGCGACCGGTCGGCCTTCTAGCTCTGGCGTCGGCCCTGGCCACGCTGACCATCGCCGGGTGCGCCCAGGGCTCGGCCACCACGTCGCCCGCCGGCGCGGCCCCAACGTCATCGGCGCCACAGGCTACGGCGGTCCCGGGACCGACCGCTGCGGCGCCGGTGACGACCGGACCGAGCACGGGATCCATCGTGACGCCCCCGCCCGGCGACGGATCCGGCGCCGAAGCTGTCCCGCCGAGTTCGACCGTCCTCGTCGCCTCGCTGACCGCGCAGACCCTTGGTGTGGTCACCGACCGTGACATCTACGGACCGGTCACCGTGACCAACGCGGGGCGGGTGTCGCAGGTCGCTCACTTGATCAACAATGCACCGCGCCGGGTGGCGGCCATCGCGCGATGCCCGATGGAGGGCACCGGAAACCTGACGATCGTCTTCGAGTCGTCGGCCAGCGGACCGCCCGCCGCGACCGTCATCATCAGCACGTCCGGCTGCCCGGGGATTACCGTTCGTCCGGCCGCCGGCGGCGTGATCGGACTGGACGGCGGCCCGGACACGGTCAAGCAGATCGAGTCGATTCTCGGCCTGCCCTGGCCGAAGCCGGCCGGTTAGGTCGCGGGTTCGGGCCCGGCCGGTGAGGCGCGGTCGGGTCGGCCGGTGAGGCGCGGTCGGCGGGGCGATGACCTCGGCCGGCTCAGCGCCGATCGCGGGCCTGCGCCGCCAGCGCACGAGCCACGTCGGCCCGCAACTCACCGAGCAGCCGGCGCAGACCCGTGGGTACGTCCTCGCGGGCGAGTAGCGCATCGGTGCGGTTGAGCGTGTCCGTCGAGACGAAATAGCGCGGGTAGAGGCCGCCGGCGATGGTGCGTGCGATCTCCGTGGTCCGGGTCGCCCAGACGTCGACGATGACATCGAAGTAGCGGTCGACGTAGGGCGCAAGCAGGTCGAGTTGGTCGGACTGGACCATGCCGACGCCGGCCGGATTGCGACGTACGCCGCCGATGATCCGTTCCTGCGTACGGTTCGGCAGGTCAGCGCGCTCGATTACGGACGCCCAGGCGGCCGCCTTCGCCTCGGCGGTCGGCCGGGCGGCGAGTGCACCGGCGGCGTTCTCGGCACCGGCGGTGGTGTTGTCCCGTACGCGTTCGGCCTCGATGTCGGCGCCGTCGAGCCGGCCGTGGCGGGCCAACGCGCCGGTCAATGCCCACCGCAGATCCGTGTCGACGGTGAGCCCGTCGAGCTGGCGCGTCCCGTCCCGCAGCGCGGCGATCAGTTCCAGGTCGTCGTCGCTCGCCGCGACCCGGACGAACTGCCGCGTCCACGCGAGTTGACCGTCGCTGCCGGGCGCGGCGGACGTCATGTGTTCGCGGGCCGAGCGCGCCACCACGGCCGTTGTCTCGTCGCGGGCGGCCGGATCCACGTACAGGGTCAGCGCCGTCACGACGTCGGCGTGCAGCGTCTCGACGACGCCGATGTCGGTCTCGTTGTCGATGCCGGCCAGGACCATCGCGATGAAGTCACGCGCACCGGCCTCGGCACTGCGCACCATGTCCCAGGTCGCCGCCCAGCACAGCGCACGGGGCAGCGACTCGACGATGGCGCCGATGTCGGTGCGGGCCGTCGCCAGTGACCGCTCGTCGAGCCGGATCCGGGCGTACGTCAGGTCGTCATCGTTGAGCAGGACTAGCGGGGGTTGGCGCCGGCCGACGAGCGCGGGAACCTCGGTCCGGTTGCCGACCACGTCAAGTTCCATCCGCTCGACCCGGACAAGACCCTGCGGAGCCGGGCCCTCAGCGGAATGGTCGTAGAGGCCGATCGCGATGCGGTGGGATCGCAGCGTCGGGTTATCGGCCGGCGCCGACTGTACGACCGCGAACGACGTGAACCGGCCGTCGTCGCCGACGGTGAAATCCGGCCGTAGCGTGTTCGGACCGGCGGTCTGCAGCCACTCCCTTGACCACACCGACAGGTCGCGACCAGAGGTTTGCTCCAGCGCGGCCAGCAGGTCGGCCAGCGTGGTGTTGCCCCAGGCGTGGTCGGCGAAGTAGCGCTGCGCGCCGGTGAAGAACTCGTCCGCGCCGACCCACGCCACGAGCTGCTTCAACACCGAGGCGCCCTTGGCGTACGTGATGCCGTCGAAGTTCAGCGCGACGTCGTCGAGGTCGCGGATGTCGGCGACGATCGGATGGGTCGACGGCAGCTCGTCCTGCCGGAGTGCCCACGTCTTGTCGTCGCTCGCGAACGTCGTCCAGGCGTCGCGGTAGCGGGTCGCCTCGGCCAGGCAGCGGGCGGCCAGGTAGGTCGCGAACGACTCCTTCAGCCACAGATCGTCCCACCAGCGCATGGTCACCAGATCGCCGAACCACATGTGCGCGAGCTCGTGCAGGATCACTTCGGCCCGCGACTGTCGGCTCGCCTCGGTCGTCTTCGACCGGAACACGAAGGCCTCGGTGAACGTCACGCAGCCCACGTTCTCCATCGCGCCGATGTTGTACTCGGGCACGAAGACCTGGTCGTACTTCGCGAACGGGTACGGCTGGTCGAAGTGCTCGATGTAGTAGTCGAAGCCCTGCTTCGTGATCTCGAAGATCTCGGCCGGTTCCAGGTATTCGGCCAGCGACCGTCGGCACGCCACGCCGAACGGCACCCGCCGCCCGTCGGGCGACGTGTACGTGTCGGTCACGTAGTGGTAGTCGCCGGCGACCACCGCGGTCAGGTACGTCGAGATCCGGGGCGTCGGGGCGAACCGCCAGGTGGCGGCGCCGTCCCGGACCGCTCCGTTCGCGGCCAGTGCCGGCGAAGGTGTCGGGGCGGGCGAGTTGGAGATGACGAGCCACCCCTGCGGCACCGTGACGGTAAACGCGAAGCTCGCCTTGAGGTCCGGCTGCTCGAACGTCGCGTAGAGCCGGCGCGCCTCGGGGACCTCGAAATGCGTGTACAGGTAGGTGCGCCCGTCGGCCGGGTCGACCGTACGGTGTAGACCCTCGCCGGTATTCATGTAGGCGCAGTCGGCCTCGATCCGCAACACGTTGTCGGCCGAGAGGTCGTCGAGGTGCACGCGACTGTCGACGTACGCCGTGGACGGATCTAGGGCGCGCCCGTTCAGCGTGATCGCTCGCACCCGGGGCGCGATCAGGTCGACGAACGTGGACGCGCCCGGCGACGTACACGCGAAGTGGATCTCCGTCACCGAGTCGAACGTCGCGCCGCCAGCGGTGAAATCGAGATCGACGGCGTACGTGTCGATCCGGAGCAGCTCACCCCGCGTACGCGCCTCGTCACGGGTCAGGTTGGTTCCGGGCACCGGTGGCCTCCATCGCTTCGCGGGCATTCCCCGAAGACGTTACCGTCCGGCGCGTTCGGGTCTATGCAACAGCCGGAGCATGTGACAGGCTGCTGCCTTCATCCATGGGGGACACACGGAACGGCCATGCGCAGAATCTTCCACGCACTCACCGTCGTCGTACTGCTTGCCGGGTTCTACGTCCTGTGCCTTGCGATCCTCGCCGCGCTCATCGCCCTCGACGTCGTCGTCACCAAGGCCGACGCGTCGACGCCCGCGCTGGCGCGCGAGGTCGCGATCGCTTACCTGCTCACGGCCGTGGCCCTCTACGTGGTGGCACGCGGCGTGTTCGTGTCCACCCGGGTGCGCGACCGGCACATCGTGGGGCTGTCGGTGAGCGATCAGGACGAGCCAGCGCTGTGGGAGCGGGTGCGATTCCTCGCCCGGTCAGCCGGCACGCGACCGCCGACGCGGATCTACCTTGTGCCGGACGTGAATGCAGCCGTGTGGGAGAACGCACGGTTGCTCGGCCTGATCCCCGGCCGGCGCAGCATGATGATCGGGATGCCGCTGTTGATGGCGTTGACGCCGGCACAGTTCGATGCTGTCATCGCCCACGAACTCGGTCACTACGGCAACCGCGACACGCGGCTCGGGGCGATCGACCATCGCGCCCGAGAGAGTGTGCTGGCCGCCGTCGCCGCGGCGCAGGGGCGACTCGCCGGGCGGCGTACGGCCGATGGAACGCCACGCCGGTTCCGGATGCCGGGCCAGACGGTCTACGTAGCACTGTTCCGGGCGTACGCCCAATTGGTCCTGTCGGTGACGCAGCAGGCCAGCCGGCGGCAGGAGTTTGCGGCCGATCGCGTCGCCGCCGGCATTGCCGGCCAGGCGAATGCCGCCGCCGGACTGCGGGAACTGCCGGCGGTCGAGGCCGCGTTCAATTTCTACGTTGACCGGTACGTCGCCGCCGGCATCGAGCGTGACCTGCTCCCGTTCCCGGGCGAGGTGCTTGGTGGATTCGCCGCCCTGCTGTCCGAGCCGTCCCGGCAGGCCGACCTGGACGAACTGCGGACGGATCCGACGGCCGAGGCACCGGACCCGTTCGACTCGCACCCGGCGATCCGTGACCGCATCGCCGCGATTGAGTCCCTCCCACCAGACGGCCGGCCACTGGACACATCCGATGCGCGGGCGCTCGCGACGCTGTCTGATCCGGCCGCGACCCTCGCCGCCGTCGGAGTGCGCATGCTCGTCCGCAACGGTGCCGCCAAGCAGGCGGTCGACTGGGACACGCTCGCGACCGCGGCCGGGGCGGACCGGGCCGCGCGATCGGCCGACCCGCTGCGGATCGCCGTCGCGTCGTTCTATCAGGCGCCACGCCCGTTGTCCGGTCTCCTGGACGCGGTCGACGCCGGCCAGCTCGGCGAAATCCTCGATCGGCTGCCGAAATCCGATGGAGCGACGAACGTGAAAGCGGGCACCCGGGCGGCCCGGGAAGTCGCGAAGACGTCGATGATTCCCATGGTCGCGGCGTGGGCGCTGGCCGAGCTGGCCGCTCAGGGCCGCGTACGCTGGCGCAACTCCTGGGCCGACGCGGCCGGCACGATCGAGATGACGCCCGACCTCGACGAGAAGCTGCAGGCCGCACTCAACGCCTTAGCGGCCGTTTCACCCGACGCCGGGCCGATGCGCGCGGTGGTCTACGCGATGGGAGTGCCGGCATGAGCGTGTTCGACAAACTACGGGGTCGAAAGCCCACGTTCGGGGTTGTGGGTCCGCCGACGATAGCCTCGACCGAACCAGCCCCGCGCACGATCAAACCGGCGGAGTACGGCCTGCCGCCGCGCGCCGAGTTGGTCGACAAGCTCGCCGAGCCGCACCCGCTGACGGTCGCCGTGTTGGCGGCGGTCGAGCGGCGCGATACCGGCGCGATCATGGCCGTCATCGAGACCGCCGGCACCGACTGGGAGCGGCGGCACGCTTTGGTATCCGCGCTCGCCACTCGCGCCGACGAGGATGACAGTTGGCTACGAGCTTGGCTCACCGCGGAGCCGGATAACGCGATCGCCCTCGCGGCGTACGCGAAGAACCTGTCCACGACCGCGTTTGCGATCCGTACGGCGTCGCGGGCCGAGGACGTCGAGCGCGACCAGTGGGAGGCGTTCTTCCGGGTGCTGCGGCAGGCCCCGGAACACTGCCTGCACGCCGCCGCCGTCGATCCGGAGGACCCGACGCCGTGGGTGGTCCTGCAGACGATCGCGCAGGGCCTGCAGTACGACAACGACGACTACCGGAAGATCTTCGGCGAGGTTGTGTCGCGCGCGCCGTATCACGTGCACGCGCACGCCGCCGCGCTGTCCTACTGGCTCCCGCGCTGGTTCGGCTCGGCCGAGCTGGCCGAGTCGTTCGTCAACGAGGCGACGCTCGCCAAGCCGGCCGGAACGCTCCTCACCCACCTGCGACTCGAATGGTTCTACTTCGAGCGGATCCCCAAGACCGACGCCGATCGCGCGGACTTCTACCACGGTCCCGAGGTCCAGGTCGCCATCGACGCTGCGCTCGCCGACCTGCACGCCGCCGCGACCGACCGGCCGGCCTACGCGACGCAACGCCACTGGCTCGCGTACTTCTTGACGCGCGCCGGCCGCTACGCCGAGGCGTACGACATGTTCCGGCAGATCGGGCCGTACTACGGCGGATGGCCGTGGGCGCTGGCGAAAGATCCGGCCGGACGGTTCACCGGCATCCGGGCCGAGGCGGTGATGGGGTGGGAGGACGCCGGTCGTCCGCCGCTGCCGGGCCAGCCGAGCGACCCGGGCCAGACGAGCGACGCGGGCCAGGCGAGCCACCCGGGCCAGCCATAGCGCTCCTAGCTGCTGGCGGCCGTTCGCAGCTCCTTGGCCAGCGCGTAGAGCAACGAGGGGTTCGGTACGTTCGACGTCGCGGCGACCACCCGTGATGTGCCGCGCTCCGTGATCCGGAAGTAGGCGCCGACGATGTCGAATGCCTGCACGTCGGCCCATCGCGTGGTGCCGGCCCGGGTCGTCACGCCGTCTCGGTCGATCGTGATGTCACCGAACCGGATCGCTTGACCTTGCGCGAGCGCGCGGCGCATCGGTGGCAACAGCGCCGCGCTGACCTGGACGTTGATGCGTCGACGGAGATCGTCCTGGTCGTCCCAGAAGTTCGTGACGGCGAACGTCGCGCCGTCGTCGCGGGTCGCCGTGATCCGGTCGTACGTGCCCGTCCACGCGCCCAGCGTGTTCGCCTTCACGACCTTCTGGAACACGGTCGACACATCGGCCCACCGCCAGACGTCGAGGTCGGCCGGCCGATTCTTGCCCGGGCTGGTCGCGACAACGAAGCCCGACTGGAACACGTACACGCGGCGGGCCGCGATGCGCGCGTTCAGGTTCGGCGTACGCGCCAACAGCCACAGCTCGTAGATCGGGACGACGCACCAGATGAGCGCGATCGACAGGATGAGGAGTCCGATCACGAGCGCTTGGTTCGCCCGGCGCGGCCGAAACACCTTGACCAGATCGCCGAGTTCCCGATCGGCGGCAATCGATGCGACGTCGGGCGGCAGTGGCTCGTCGTACGGCGTCACCGGCGGCCGGACCGACTGGTCCGCCGGTCGGTGCGGCGCGTGCCGCGTCGCCGGCGACCGGAAACGGCACGTCTCGCACCGGTGGTGCGTACGGCGTCGCGTCGCCAGTGCCGGTCGGTTGGGCCATCGGTGTCTCCTTCGTACGGACGCTCGGGGGACGCCCGGCCGAGCCGGTGCGGTCGCGCACATTACCGCGCCGGTCGCCGGTCGGCCACCCCGTAGCAGCGACCGCGCGCCCGAAGACTGGACGGAACGGACGTGACTTCGGCTCACGTCGGTGTGGACGGTCTCGGCGCGCCGTGACGGGCAGTCGAGCGTCGCGCGGTTACCGTGTAACGAATGGCGGGTCGCACTTCTTCGGCGGGCCGGCGAAGCGCCGCGTCCACGCGGCGCACGCCGGCCACGACCGCGTCGCGACGCGCGGCCGACGAGCGCCGCGGCCGCGAGACATGGCCGCCACCGCGACGGGCACCGGCCCGTGGCAGTGCCGCCCGGCGCGCCGCCCGTCGCCGCCGCGCCGCCAACTTCCCCGGCCCGCTGGACGTCGTGGGCAAACTCATCGTCGGTTTCTGGATGGGCATCGCGCACCTGCTCGGCTGGATCGTCCGGGCGGTCGGCCGGCAGGCGGCAACGGCGCGCGGGCTGCATCCGCAACATCAGCGCGACGGGGCCGCGCTCCTTGCCTTCGCCGTGGCGCTGCTACTCGCCGTGGCCGTGTGGTTCGACCAGGGCGGCGTGGTCGGCAAGGACATCAACGAATTCGCCCGCCTGCTGCTCGGCGCGGCCGCGGTCGCGCTACCGCTCATCCTGCTGATCACGGCGATCCGCATGATGCGACATCCAGAGGAACCGGAGGAGCATCACGGCCGTGGCATCGTCGGCTGGTCGGCCATCTTCGCCGGCTGGAGCGGCCTGCTGTATCTGCACGCGCACAAGCGAATCGACATTTCGATATCCGGCGGCGTACTCGGTCGGCTGACCGGCGAGCTCTTCGCCCGCGCGGTGAGTCCGTGGGTCGCCGTGCCGGTGCTCGCGATGCTGACGGCGTTCGGCGTCCTGGTGGTGACGGCGACACCGATCAACAAGATCCCGTCGCGGTTGGCCCAACTGCGCGACATGGCGCTCGGCCGGGTCGGGAGTCGCGCACCGGCCGACTATGACGAGACCGCCGACGACGACTTCGACGACTACGACAACGACGTGCCGGCGAATGGCCGCCGGCGGTCGGGCGGCCGGCGACGCCAGTCCGCGTACGCCGACGACGCGCTCGATCGCCGCCCGTTGCCGCTGCCGATCGAATCGGCGGCCGACCCCGATCCGATCTCCGCCCGCGAGACCATCGCGCTCCCGCGACCGAGCCGGTCACGCAAGGCGCCTGAGCATTCGGCGTTGCCGCTGCGGCACGAGCAGCTCGTGCTCACCGACGGCGACTACAAGCTGCCACCGTCGAACATGCTCGGCGCCGGCGAGCCGCCGAAGGCGCGCAGCAAGGCGAACGACGATGTGATCGCGGCGCTCACCGGCGTGTTCGACCAGTTCGACGTCGACGCCGCGGTCACCGGGTTCACCCGCGGGCCGACAGTCACGCGTTACGAGGTCGAGCTCGGCCACGGTGTCAAGGTCGAGCGGATCACCCAGCTGTCGCGCAACATCGCCTACTCGGTGAAGTCGCCCGACGTGCGCATCATCAGTCCGATCCCGGGCAAGAGCGCGGTCGGCATCGAGGTGCCGAACCTGGACCGGGAGAACGTCGCCCTCGGCGACGTGCTGCGTTCGCGGTTGGCCAACTCCGACCACCACCCGCTCACCGTCGCGCTCGGCAAGGACATCGAAGGCGGGTACGTCGTCGCGAACCTCGCGAAGATGCCGCACATCCTGATCGCCGGCGCGACCGGTGCCGGAAAGTCGTCGTGCCTCAACACGATCCTGGTGTCGCTGCTGGCCCGGGCCACGCCCGACGAGGTACGCCTGCTCCTGGTCGACCCGAAACGCGTCGAACTCACGTCGTACGAGGGCATCCCGCATCTCGTCACGCCGATCGTGACGAACCCGAAGAAGGCCGCCGACGCGCTGGACTGGGTCGTGCGCGAGATGGACATGCGCTATGACGACCTGGCGGCGGCCGGTGTCCGCCACATCGACGACTACAACAAGAAGGTGCGCTCGGGTCAGATCAAACCGCCGCCCGGCAGCGAGCGCGTCATCACTCCGTACCCGTATTTGTTGGTGGTCGTCGACGAGCTCGCGGACCTGATGATGGTCGCGCCGCGCGACGTGGAGGACGCGATCGTCCGGATCACGCAGCTCGCCCGCGCGGCCGGCATCCACCTGGTGCTGGCCACCCAGCGGCCGAGCGTCGACGTCGTCACCGGTCTCATCAAGGCGAACGTGCCGTCCCGGCTGTCGTTCGCGACGTCGAGCCTCGCCGACTCGCGCGTCATCCTCGACCAGCCGGGTGCGGAGAAGCTGATCGGCCGCGGCGACGCGCTGTTCCTGCCGATGGGTGCCTCCAAACCGATCCGTCTGCAGGGCGCCTGGGTCGCCGAGTCGGAGATCGTCGACATCGTCAAATTCTGCAAGAACCAGCGCGAGCCCGAGTTCCGCGCCGAGGTGTTCGCCGCGCCGGCCGAGAGCAAACGCAAGCCGGACGAGGACATCGGCGACGACCTCGAGTTGCTGCTGCAGGCGGCCGAGCTGGTAGTGACGAGCCAGTTCGGCTCCACCTCGATGCTGCAGCGCAAGCTGCGGGTCGGCTTCGCCAAGGCCGGCCGCCTGATGGACCTGATGGAGTCGCGGGGCATCGTCGGCCCGTCCGAAGGCTCCAAGGCCCGCGACGTGTTGATCAAACCGGACGAGTTGGCCGAGGTGCTCGACTCGTTGCGCGGGGCACCCGTCGATTGAGGAGTCGACTGAGCCGGCCTGAGCGGGTCGCGTAACCAGTTCGGCTCCGGATCTGTTGACGGGTTGTGAATGTCACCCTGAGTATCCGTACAGCGCCGTGCTGGTACGTCGCCGCCGCTAGGTACCCTCTGTAGGTGCCGTCCAACCTGCCTTCCTCCGCCCCGCACGCCGCCGGATCCGTCATCCCGGCCGCCGGCGTCGGGTCGCCCCGACGGGTCGCCCTGCTGACCCTCGGCTGCGCCCGCAACGAGGTCGACTCGGAGGAGCTCGCGGCCCGGCTGGCCCAGGGCGGCTGGACGGTCACGACGGATGGTTCGGATGCCGACGTCGTGCTCGTGAACACGTGCGGTTTCGTGGAGAGCGCCAAGCAGGACTCGATCGACACGTTGCTCGCGGCGGCCGACACCGGCGCGAAAGTGGTGGCGACCGGCTGCATGGCCGAGCGGTACGGCCGCGAGCTGGCCGAGAGTCTGCCCGAGGCGTCGGCGGTGCTGGGCTTCGACCACTACCCGGACATGGCCGCCACGCTCGACGCGATCGCCGCCGGCGCGACGGTCACCTCGCACGTGCCGAAGGACCGCCGGACACTCCTGCCGCTGACACCGGTCGACCGCCGCGCGGCCACGGTGTCAGTCCCGGGGCACGGTCTGATCGTTGACGGCGCGACGCCGGCCCACCTCCGGCCGATCCTCCGGCAACGTCTCGTCCGGGGGCCGGTCGCGTCACTGAAACTGGCGAGCGGCTGCGACCGGCGATGCTCGTTCTGCGCGATCCCGTCGTTCCGGGGTGCGTTCGTGTCCCGTACGCCGGAGGAGATTCTGGCCGAGGCCGAATGGTTGGCCGCCGACGGAGTGCGCGAGATCGTGCTCGTGAGCGAGAACTCGACGTCCTACGGCAAGGACCTGGGGGATCCCCGCCTGCTGGAGAAGCTGTTGCCACAGCTGGCCGGGGTGGGCGGGATCGTGCGCGTCCGGGTGTCGTACCTGCAGCCGGCCGAGGTCCGGCCCGGTCTCGTCGAGGTGATCGCCGGCACCGCAGGCGTCGCGCCGTATTTCGATCTGTCGTTCCAGCACTCGTCGGAGGCGGTGCTGCGCCGGATGCGCCGTTTCGGATCGACGGAGCGGTTCTGGGAGCTGCTCGACGCCGCGCGGAAGATCGCCCCGGACGCCGGCGCGCGCAGCAACTTCATCGTCGGCTTCCCGGGCGAAACCGAGGCCGACTACGCCGAGTTGGAGCGTTTCCTCACCGATGCTGGGCTCGACGCGATCGGTGTCTTCGACTACTCGGACGAGGACGGCACCGAGGCGGCGAGCTTCCCCGACAAGATCAATGACGACGAGATCAAGCGCCGGTACGACGAGCTGAGCGCGCTCGCCGAGGAGCTCTGCGCGCAGCGCGCCGAAGATCGCATCGGCTCGTTCGTCGACGTGTTGGTGGACTCGGTCGGACGCGACGGCGTCGAGGGCCGTGCCGCGCACCAGGCGCCCGAGGTGGATGGCTCGACATCGTTGATCGACGACGTCGATGATCGCGACGGCGACGGCGTCGATCTGGCGGCGCTGCGGCCGGGCGATCTCGTACGGTCGCGGGTCGTCGGCAATGACGGCGTCGACCTGATGGCCGTACCGGTCGAGATGCTGTCGGCGGCGACCGGCGGGCGTGGTGTGACGAACGTAGGTGCCGCGTCACCCATCGGATCGCCGGCGTGACGGACGGCACCGTGGTCTCCGAGAAGGGCGAGCCCGCGCCGATGGGCCGGCGGGTTGGCCCGGCGCCACTGGTGAATGCCGCCAACGCCCTGACGGTTGCGCGCATCGTGCTAATCCCGATCTTCGTACTGTTGACCATCGCATCCGACCTGACCCATCCGGGCCTGCGCATCGCGGCCTGCGTCGCGTTTTTCGTCGCCGCCGTGACCGACCTCGTCGACGGCTGGATCGCCCGCACCTGGGACCTGGTCACATCGTTCGGCAAGGTCGCCGATCCGATCGCGGACAAGGCGCTGACCGGGGCGGCGTTCCTGCTGCTGTCGGCGTACGGAGCGCTGCCGTGGTGGGTGACCGTGGTGATACTGGCGCGCGAATGGGGCGTGACGGCGCTGCGATTCTGGGTGATCCGGCACGGCGTGATCCCGGCCAGCCGCGGTGGCAAGATCAAGACCGCGCTGCAGACGCTCGCCATCGTCTGGTACCTGTGGCCGTTCGACTCGTCGCTGGCACAGGCCGGTCCGTGGCTCATGGGCGCGGCGCTGATCGTCACCGTCGTCACCGGCGTTGATTACGTGGCGCGGGCACTCCGGCTGCGCCGGGGCGGAATCCTCGTGCATGGTGCGGCGGGCCCGAGCGGTGTGCCCGATCATGGCGCACCTGATCATGGTGCGGCGGGTGGTGCCGCGCCGGGCCGCGGTACGTCCGGCCAAGATCAGTCGACCCGGGACCACTAGCGCCGTGACCGAGAGCATCGCGGATCTGATCGATCGGCTCGCTGCCCGCCGCGAGACGGTCGCCACCGCCGAATCGCTCACGGGGGGCCTGCTCGCCGCGACGATCGTCGACGTCCCCGGCGCCAGTGCCGTGTTCCGTGGCGGCCTTGTCGTATATGCGACCGATCTGAAGGCGGCGCTCGCCGGCGTACCCGTGGATCTGCTGGATGAGCGGGGGCCGGTGGACCCGGATGTGGCAGCGGCGCTCGCGACGGGCGCGCGCGAGCGCTGCGGTGCGACGTGGGGCGTGGCAACAACCGGCGTCGCCGGTCCGACGCCGCAGGACGGCGTCGCGGTCGGCACGGTCTTTGTCGCCGTCGCCGGGCCGTCGAGCGCCGGACAGGCGTTGCGGCTGGACGGCGACCGGCCGGCGATCCGCGCGGGCGCGGTGGCGGCGGCCATCGCACTGCTCGCAACGGTTCTCGACCGGGAACGGGGTGACCGCAAAACGTGATCTGCACAGCACATGACGCGCCGACCAGTGGGATGTTCCGGGATAAATACGGCGTACTGCCGCCAGATGTGGTTACGATCTCGCACCGGTGCACGAGACGGCGGCGGGCCGCGCTGCCGCCGGTAGCAGTTACCGGGTACCGTGGCTGGCATCCGTCCGTGGACGGCGCTGGAGAGGGGGGTGGCCCATGATCCTGCTGCGTAGGGTAATCGGGGACGCCCTGCGGGCGCGTCGCCAGTCTCAGCACCGCACGCTGCGAGAGGTGTCGACCGCGGCGAACGTCAGCCTCGGCTATCTCTCCGAGATCGAGCGCGGCCAGAAGGAAGCCTCGAGCGAGCTGCTCGCGGCGATCTGTGATGCCCTCGGCGCGCAGCTTTCCGAGCTGCTGCGCGAGGTGAGCCAGACCGTCGAGGTCGCCGAGAACCACACCGCCGTGCCCGCACGCCCGAATGCTCCGGCGCTCGTCGGTCCGGTCCGACGTGAGGTTGGTCACCCGGTGCCCGGTCGTGATCGCGAAGCCGTACCGGTTGGTCTCCAGCGCACCCGGGCCGAGTTGGCCTCGGCCGGGCGAGCGTCGATGGCGGATCTGCCGAGCGACGGCGCGAAGCTTCCGGTACCGCAGGCGATCATGCTGCCCAAGGCAGCGGTCGCCCGCACGGGGCACCATCTCGCGGTCGATGGCGACGTCTCCGTCTCTATCCGCCAGGACAGCCCACTCAAGGCGACGCTCCGCGCGAAGCGCAACATCCGGTCGGCGAACGGCCGCGGCCGCGATCCCGTCTCGGTCTGATCGGTCCGCGTGCCGCGGTCGGGTCGGATGGCACGAAATGCGTAGGGTGACGCGAGACAAATCCGGGCGGTCTTAAAGATCGATCCGGATGCGGCGTGACGTCGTCGCGCGCGCCTGCGACGATGGAGTGGCATACGTCGGTAACGCGGCGCGTCGCGGTACGAATCGCGCAGCGGCGCACGAACCGCCTGGCGCGGATCGACCGGCGCATATGAAGACGGCTGAGAGAGGACCGCAGATATGGCGAACCCGTTCGTCAAGGGCTGGAGATACATGATGGCGCTGTTCGGCGCCAAGATCGACGAGTACGCCGATCCGAAGGTCCAGATCCAGCAGGCGATCGAAGACGCGCAGCGCCAGCACCAGGCCCTCGTCCAGCAGGCGGCGGCCGTTATCGGCAACCAGCGCCAGCTCGAGATGAAGCTGTCACGGACCATGTCCGAGGTCGAAAAGCTGCAGTCGTCGGCCCGCCAGGCTCTGGTGCTCTCCGACAAGGCGCGAGCCGACGGCGACGAGGAGAAGGCGACGCAGTACGAGAGCGCCGCCCAGACGTTCGCCACCCAGCTCGTCTCCGGTGAGCAGGCGATGGAAGACCTGAAGAGCCTGCACGACCAGGCGCTGTCCGCCGCGACCCAGGCGCGCAAGGCGGTCGAGAACAACGCGCTGGTGCTGCAGCAGAAGCTGGCCGAGCGGACGAAGCTGCTAAGCCAGCTCGAGCAGGCAAAGATGCAGGAGACGGTGGCGCACTCGCTGGAGGGCATGAGCGAGCTCGCCGCACCCGGCAACACGCCGTCGCTCGACGAGGTGCGCGAGAAGATCGAACGCCGCTACGCCAACGCGATGGGCCGGGCCGAGCTGGCTTCGAATTCGGTCGAGGGCCGCATGCTCGAGGTGCAGAAGTCCACACTCGACATGGCCGGATCGTCACGCCTGGAACAGATCCGGGCGAGCATGTCGGGCGGTCAGCTCACCGGTGGCGCTAACCAGGAGGCCATCGCCGGCGCGTCCGGCGACTCCGCAGCTACGTCGGGTGGCCGGGACGGCGACGCCAGCGTCGCCCGCCTCGACGAAATCCGCCGCAGCGTTTCCAAGGACAAGACCGGCGACACGTCCGCGGCCGGTTAGGCCCGGGGCAGCGGCACTGCCCCGCATGTGGCGCGGGGCCCAGGAAGGGAGCCGAGGCGTGGTCGATCCTCGTGCCCGTCACCTGACGCGGATGCGCTGGCTGCGACGGTCGGCGCGGTGGTGGACGGTGACGGCCGGCGGCCTCGTCGGCGCGACCATCGTCCTGTTGCCCTACGACGGCATCGGGTTGCCGGATGCGTTCTGGGCGGCGGGCGCCGGCGGCTCGGTCGCCATCGCGTTCTGGCGGTGGGCCGATCTACGCTCGCTAGCTGCCCAGCCGGTCCCGGAGCCGCTCACCGAGTCGGCTCGGGCCGCCCGCAATCAGCAGCGGCTGGAGCGTCTCGTCGGTCGACTGCCCATAGGGCGTACGGCGATCGGCGAGTTGCATCGTGTCCAGCACCTCTCCAAGCTCCGCGGATCGGCCGTCGCGGATGCCGGATCGCGTCTCGATCGGGCCGCGAAATCGCTGGCCGGTCTCGGCGCCCGGGTCGGCATGGATGTGCTCGACGAGGCAAGGACGGCCGAGTGGGCGCTGCGTGACCTCGCCGAGCGGGCCGCTGCCGTCGAGCGGGTGCTGCGGCTGCCGGCCACCACCGCCGGTCCACGCGACCAGCTGGTGACGGCCCACCTGGACATGGTCGCGCAGCTCACTGACGGGGTCGGCGCGTACGAGGGGTTCGTGACGGCGGCGGCGAGTGTCGTCGCCGAGAACGGCCTGCTCGGCGAACCGATCGCCAAGGGCCGGCTCACCGAGGCGTCGGACAAGCTGCGCGGCATGGCCGAGGCACTGGCCGAATTCACCTCGGCGGCGCGGCGTCAGCAGGCCTGATCAACGTTCGGGCTGGCAGGACGGGCACCAGAACGTCACGCGGTCGTAGTCGCCCTCGTCGGCGCGCCGGATCGGCGTCCGGCAGCGCCGGCACGGGCGCCCGGCCCGGCCGTACACGTAGAACTCCTCGCCGCGCCGTAGGGACCCGGTGGTCGACTGGGTCCACCGGCCGCGATGGGCGGCGATCATCCGCCGCACGAGGGACACCAGCCCAGCCAGATCGGCCACGTCACCGACCGGCCGCCACGGCCAGACGCCGCGCAGGAACAGCACCTCGGACTTGTACATGTTGCCGATGCCGGCGAGGTTGCGCTGGTCGAGCAACGCGTCCGCGATGGCACGCTCCGGTGCGGCGGACAGGTTCGCGAGCGCTCGCGTGGCGTCCCAGTCGGGGCCGAGGAGATCCGGCCCGAGATGGTCGACGAGCGTGTGCTCGTCATCGGTCGGGACGAGCGCGATGTCGTGCAGGTGATAGCCGACGGCGGTGACCTTGTCGGTCTCGAGCACGACCCGGATCGTGTGCGCCGGACCGCCGTCCCACCGAACGCCCCGGCGGAACGTACGCCAGGAGCCGTCCATCCGCAGATGAGAGTGCAATGTCGCGGTCGCGCCGGCCGGGTCGGCCAGGCGGAGCAACAGATGCTTGCCGCGCGCGGCCGACTCGACGACGGTCCAGCCGGCGAGGTCGGTGGTCGCGAGCTTCGGCACGCGGAAGTCCGACCGCACGATCGTCTGCCCGGCTAGCGCGTCGTGTAGCGCACGCGCGTGATTGAAGACGGTGTCGCCCTCCGGCATGCCGCCTATTCTCGCGGTTTCGTAACCGTAAGGCGAAAGCCGATCGCGATACCGTCGCGCGGATCGTCAGAGTGACGCTATGCGCAGCACATCGCCGGGCTCAATGCCCAGTGCGACGACCGCCCGGCCACCATTGATCGCGACCGCCGCGTGCCCGGCCGAGTCGCCGAACACAATGAGGCTGCCGCGTGGCGCATCGCCGAACGTCGCGACCCGTACCGCACGCAGGCCGCCGACCAGCACGTTCTCGCCGAGCCGACTCAGGTCGGCCGCGGTCGCTGCCAATTGGACGTTGCCGAACCGATCAACGGTCAGCACCTCGGCCTCGATGTAACCGCTGCCGAGATCGACCACCGGCGGCGGCAGGCGGACGAGATCCGCCGCGGCCACGGGGCTGCCGGCCTCGCGGAACGCCGCGCCGGTGGCCAGGCGCGCCGCCACCGGGGCGAAGATGTCCCGGCCGTGGAAGGTCGCGGACACCGTCTCCCGATGCCAGTCCGGCTTCGTCAGCTCGACGGCCTCGGTGATTCCGCCGAGCACATCCGCGGCCGGAAGCAGCAGACCATTGTCCGGGCCGACGAGTAGCCCGCCGTCGGTAGCGAGCGCGATCGCACGACGCAGGGTTCCGACACCCGGATCAACCACGGCGACGTGTACGGAAATCGGCAGGTCGGCCACCGTCTGCGCGAGGACGGTCGCACCACGGGCGATGTCACCCGGCCGTACGTCATGCGTCACGTCGATGACCCGTACGGTCGGCGCGATGCGGGCGATCACCCCGTGCAGCGCGGCGGCGAAGCCGTCGGAGCGGCCGTAGTCGGTCGTGAGGCTGATCCAGCCATACCCGCTGCCTGCCATGCGTCGACCGTAGCGCGGGTGGTGCGACGGCGTTCTACAGATCGCGACCGAGCACGATCTCGTCGCGCATCGGGATGCCGTACGACCCGATCAGCGGGATCGACGGCTTCACCTCACGCGATCGGGCTACCCCGTCCGGCCGGATCTCCAGGATGTGCAGGCCACGTCGTTGGTAGAAGCGGAAGGCATCGATGTTGTCGTTTGTGGTCACAAGGATCAGGCGAACCAGGCCTTCGGCCTTGCCGAGGTCGGCGGCCGCGGCCAGCAGCGCCGTGCCGATGCCCTGGTGGGGCGGGACCGCCTCGATCGACACGACCTCGATCGCGTCACCGTCGATTTCGTACGTCAGCACGCCGACGATCTGCCTGGGCGGTTCGCCGGCTTCGTGCGTACCCCCGCTGTCGTAACCGGAACCGATTGCGACCAGCGCCGGCAGGGTGCGCAGGTCGTAGAGGCGGCCGCGGGCAGCGACGCGCGGCTCGCCCCAGGTGGCCGCGAACATGGCGTCGATGCTCGGACCGTCGGCCGGACGGGCCCGGCGAACGTGGATATCGGTCACCTGAGAAGGTTGCCTCATGGACGAGCGACTGGACATCTGCATTTTCAACGAGCCGCAACAGGGCGCCACCTATGACGACCTGCGCCGGCTCGCGCTCCGCACCGAGGAGTGCGGATTCGACGGCTTCTTCCGCTCCGACCACTACCTGCACATGGGCAGCGTGGACGGCCTCCCGGGCCCGACCGACGCATGGACGACGCTCGCCGGCCTCGCGGTCGAGACGTCGCGCGTGCGGCTGGGCACGCTGGTCAGTCCGGCCACGTTCCGCGAGCCGGGGCCGCTGGCGATCACGGTCGCGACCATCGACGCGATGAGCGGTGGCCGCGTCGATCTCGGCCTGGGCGCCGGCTGGTACGAAGCCGAACACACCGCGTATGGCATGGCGTTTCCGCCGGTCGCCGAGCGCTTCGACATCCTCGAGGAGCAGCTGGCAATCATCACCGGCATGTGGAGCACGCCAGAGGGCGAGCTGTTCAGCTACGACGGTGCGCACTACCGGGTCACGGATTCGCCGGCGCGGCCGAAGCCAGTCAAAGGGGGCGGCCCGACGATCATCGTCGGTGGCCAGGGTCCGCGACGCACGCCGGAACTCGCGGCCCGCTATGCCGGCGAGTTCAACTCATTCACGTCGGTCGGCGAGGCCGCGGTCGCGTTCGACCGGGTCCGCGCCGCGTGCGAACGCGTAGGGCGCGCCGCGTCCGGCCGTGATCCGATCCGGTTCTCGGCGACCGGAACGATCTTCTGCGGACGGACGGAAGCCGAGGCAGCGCAGCGCGCGAGCCGCGCCGGAGCCAACGTCGATCGAGCTCGCGCTAGCGGTTTCTATGGCACGCCCGAACAGATCGCCGAGCGCGTCATCGCATATCGCGGAGTCGGCGCATCGCGGTTGTACCTGCAACTGCCCGATCTGCATGACGTCGACCACGTGGACGCGATCGCCGAGATCCTGCCGCTGGTCCGAGGCTGACGGGCGTCGAACGTGCCGGCAGTGGGGTGTCAGAGGCAGAGGCAGAACGGGTGTCCGGCCGGGTCGTAGAACACGACGAAGTCGTCACCCGGCTGCACCTCGGCCCTCGTCGCGCCGGCGGCGAGCACGCGCTTCTCGGTCGCTTCGAACTCGTCGACGGTGAAGTCGAGGTGGAACTGCTGCGGCACCGGACCCTCGGGCCACGTCGGCGGCGTGTAATTCGGCACCCGCTGAAAGCAGATCCGCATCGGCTCGGCGCTCTTAAGGACGACCCACTCCTCATCGGCGTACGTGATCGGCCAATCGAGGACCTGGCTGTAGAACTCGGCCAGCGCCCGGGGATCGGGACAGTCCAGCACGACGCTGCGCGTCTTGATGGTGTCGCTCACGGTGGTCCTTTCGTCGAGAGTTCTATCCCTTACCCACGCAGTCGCAGACCACGTGGCGTCACGCGGAATCCGGCCGCGGCCAACGCATCGCGCAGCGGACTCGCGTGAACCGAGCCACCGTCCGCCCGTTCCACCGACAGCGCACCCAGGGCCCCGGCGTGTACGGCATCGGCCAGCGCCTTCGCGGCGCGGGCGAGCAGGTCGGTGTCGTCGGTGTACGACAGCAGCGTCCGGCCGCCGCGCTCGACGTAGAGCACCAGTGACCCGTCGACGAGGACGACGAGCGCGCCCGCCTTCCGGCCGGCGCGGTGCCCGGAACTCGTCGTCGGTGTCTGGCCGTCGCCCGGCGCTGCTCCCTCGTCGACCACGCGGTCGGGCCAGGGGAGAGCCGCTCCGTACGGGTTTGCCGGGTCGGTGCTCGCGAGCACGAGTGCGGCTGCCGTCCGCCGGGCCGGTGGCAAGGATGCTCGACTGCTCGGCAGCTCTCCGCCGCCCGGTGCGTCCGCCTCGGCCAGCGCGCGCAACCGGTCGACCGCGCCCGGCACCGCGAACTGGGCGGCACCGAGTCCCTCGACGAAGTAGCCCCGCCGCGCGGCGCCGCGCTCCTCCAGCGCGGCGAACACCGGGTAGACCGCCGCGAATCCTCCGGTCACGTCCTCCGCGAAGACGGCTCCCCGGGTGACCACGCCGTGCCGGTCGAGCAGCGCGTCCGCGGTCGCCGCCGCACGACGGGTCGGATCGAGGTCGAGTTCTGGCAGGCGATACCACCGGCCGCCCATGGCCGGTGGTGGCGGTCGGGGTGTGTTGACGCCGCTGATGCCGCCGGCGGCCGGGGCGGCGCCGGCTCCGGCCGCCCGGCTCCGGCCGATGTCGAATCGGTAGCCGCCGGCGCCGGGTCGGCGCAGTCGCGTCCGCGACGGAGTCGCCTTCGCGCGGTGTGCACCGCTGCCGCCGGCCTGCAGCGCCCGCAGCGGAGCGAGCGTGTCGTTGGACAGGTGACCGGCCCATACCAGGTCCCAGATCGCGGCCGCGATGTCGGCGTCGGTCGGCGTCGGGCCGTCCGTCGGCGTCCAGTGGGCGGTGATCCGGTCGGAGAGGCCGCGGAAGAACAGCGCCTGGCCGTGGTCGAGGGACGCGAGCACCGCCTGGTGCAACGGTCCGGCCGCCGCTTCGGCGTCGGGCGGCGGCAGCAGCAGCGGTGCCAGGTCGGCGTACGCCAGCCGGATCCAACCGTCGTTCGAGCCGATCGAACCGTGGCCGGCCCAGATCACCTCGCCGGTCGCGCACAACTCGTCGAGGAACGCCGGCGCGTAGTCCGCCACGCGGGCCGGCAGCACAAGCCGTTCGAGTGCCGAGGCCGGCACGCCGACGCCGTGGAGTGTCTCGATCGTTCGGCCGAGCGCCTCGACGCCCCGGCCGGGCGAGACGATCTGCTGCCAGGCCGGCAGGAAGCGGGCCAGCGCCGCCGGTGGCACCGGCTCGATCTCCTTGCGGAGCGCGGCAAGCGATCGGCGGCGCAGCATGCGCAGGACCTCGGCGTCGCAGAACTCGGTGCCGGCGCCGTCCGGGGTGAACTCGCCGGACGCGACACGTCCGTCGGCGACGAGTCGGCGGAGAGCCTGCTCCACGACGAACACGCCCAGTCCGAACCGGGCGGCGCAGGCAACCGCGGTGAACGGCCCGTGGGTGCGGGCATAACGAGTGACTAGGTCGCCGAGCGGGTCGGCCACCGGCGCCGTATAGGCCTCGGCCACACCGACCGGCAGCGCGACGCCGAGCGCATCGCGCATCCGTCCGGCGTCCTCGATCGCGATCCAGCGCTGCTCGCCGGCGATGCGAACCTCGATGGCGCGGCGGGTCGCACCGAGTTGGGCCAGCCAGCTTGGATCGATTCCGCGGATAGCCGCGTCCGCGACGGACAGGTCACCGATCCGGCGGAGCATCTCGGCGGCATCCTCCGCGTCGCGCGGCGGCCGCGTCACGTCGAGCCATTGCAGGCGGCGTTCGGTCTCGGTCACCACGACCGGGTCCAGCAGCTCGCGCAGATCGACCCGGCCGAGCAACTCGCCGAGCAGCGTCGAGTCGAGGGCGAGGGCGGCGGCACGACGCTCGGCCAGCGGCGCGTCGCCCTCATACAGGAACGCGCCGACGTATCCGAACAGCAGCGACCGGGCAAATGGCGACGGCTTGGGAGTCTCGACGTCGACCAGGCGGATTCGGCGACCGCCGAGGTCACGCATCAGCTCGACCAGGCCCGGCACGTCGAACACGTCGCGGAGGCATTCGCGGGCCGCCTCCAGCGTGATCGGGAAGTCGGGAAAGTCGCGGGCCACATCGAGGAGCTGGGCCGCTCGTTGGCGCTGCTGCCACAGCGGTGTCCGGCGGTTCGGGTCGCGCCGCGGCAACAGCAACGCACGGGCCGCGCATTCGCGGAACCGTGAGGCGAACAACGCCGACGTGCCGACCGACTCCTCGACGATCGTGGCGATCTCGTCCGGATCGAACGCCACCAGATCGGCGCCGGGCGGTTCGTCGACGACGTCCGGCAGCCGGATCACGATCCCGTCGTCGGACGGCATCACCTGCGAGTCAACGCCATAACGCTCGGCGATCCGGCGCGCGATCGCGAGCGCCCACGGCCCGTTGACCCGCGCACCGAGCACGCAGTGCACGGTCATCCGCCAGTCGCCCAGCTCATCACGGAACCGCTCGACCAGCACCGTACGGTCGTCCGGCAGCACCCGCGTCGCGTCGCGCTGCTCGCCTACGTACGCCAGGAGGTTGTCGATCGCCCACGTGTCGAGGCCCGTGGCGGTGAGCGAGGCCCGAGCCGCATCGGGCGTCGCCGTGGTGAGCGTCCGCAACTGTGCGCCGATCGCGCGGCCGAGCTCGACCGGGCGGCCGAGCGCATCGCCCTTCCAGAACGGCATGCGCGCGGACGCACCAGGCGCCGGCGACACAAGCACCCGATCGGGCGTGATGTCCTCGATACGCCACGACGTAGAACCGAGCAGGAAAACGTCGCCGACACGCGACTCGTAGACCATCTCCTCGTCGAGTTCGCCGACCCGGCCGCCGCGCTCGGCACCGGCCAGGAACACGCCGAACAGACCCCGATCCGGGATCGTGCCGCCACTCGTCACGGCCAGCCGCTGCGCACCCGGCCGCGCGGTCAGCACGTCGGTCACGCGATCCCAGACGAGCCGTGGCCGCAACTCGGCGAACGCGGTGGACGGATAGCGACCGGCGAGCATGTCGAGCACCGCATCGAGCGCGGACGACGGCAGCTCGCCGAATGGCGCCGCCCGACGGATGAGCGCGGCCAACTCGGCGACGTGCCACGGCTCCATCGCGACCATCGCGATGACGTGCTGGGCCAGGACGTCGAGCGGATTGCGCGGATAGCGCAGCTCCTCGATCGCACCTGCGCCCATCCGGTCTGCGACGACGGCGCACGAGACCAGGTCGCCGCGGTGCTTCGGCAGCACGACGCCGCGCGAGATCGCGCCGACCTGGTGACCGGCGCGACCCACGCGCTGCAGACCGGCGGCGACCGAAGGCGGCGCTTCGACCTGCACCACGAGGTCGACGGCGCCCATGTCGATGCCGAGTTCCAGGCTGCTGGTCGCGACGACCGCCGGCAGGTCGCCGGCCTTGAGCGCCTCCTCGATGTGCTTGCGCTCCTCGCGCGAGACGGAGCCGTGGTGGGCCCGTGCGACCACGGGCGCGGCACCGGCCGCCATCCCGGACTCGGCCATGATTTCGGCCGGTGTGCGGCCGCCGGCGGCTTGCACGGCGGCGATCAGGTCGATCCCCGTGGCGCGCTCGGCGGCCAGCTCGTTAAGGCGCGCGCACAGGCGTTCGGCGCCGCGTCGCGCGTTGACGAACACGATCGTCGACCGGTGTGCCTCGATCAGATCGAGAATCCGCTCCTCGACCGCCGGCCAGATCGAGGGCCGGCGCGGCCCGTCGTCATCGTCGGTGTCGATCTCGTCGAGCCGCGTCATGTCCTCGACCGGCACCTCGACGCTGACCTCGATCGTCTTCGCGGTCGGCGGCGCCACCACCGTGATCGGATGTGCGCCGCCGAGGAACCGGGCGGTCTCCTCGATGGGGCGTACGGTCGCGGACAGGCCGATGCGCTGCGCGGGCTGGGGCAGCAACGCGTCGAGACGCTCCAGCGACAGCGCGAGGTGTGCGCCGCGCTTCGTCGCGCACACGGCGTGCACCTCGTCGATGATCACCGTCTCGACGCCGCGAAGCGACTCCCGGGCCGACGATGTCAGCAGCAGGAACAGCGACTCCGGGGTGGTGATCAACACATCCGGTGGCCGCTTCGCGAAGGCGCGGCGTTCGTCCGCCGGGGTGTCGCCGGTGCGCATACCGACCGTGATGTCCGGCTCCGGGAGGCCGAGCCGGGCCGACGCGTGGCGGATGCCGACCAGCGGCGTCCGGAGATTGCGCTCCACATCGACGGCGAGCGCCTTGAGCGGGCTCACGTAGAGCACGCGGCACCGCTTGGTGGCATCGGTCGGCTTCCCCTCGGTCGCCAGCCGGTCGATCGACCACAGGAACGCGGCCAGCGTCTTGCCGGAGCCGGTCGGCGCGACAACCAGAGCGTGCTTGCCGGCGCTGATCGCTGACCACGCCTGGGCCTGAGCCGGGGTCGGTGCGGCGAACGCCGCGTCGAACCAGGCGCGGGTCGCCGGTCCGAAGGCGGACAGCCCGCCTCCTAGCGGCAGGCCGGCCGGTCCCACCGGGGGCAGGTCACCGGGGGAGGGCACGCGCGGCTTTCGAGGCACCCGTCCATCCTGCCCCGCCGGTACGACATTCGCCGAGGTGATCGCCGGTGGGCGGCCACGGCCGACGGCTTCGACCCGCGGACGGTACACCCAGGTTCCACCCGGCCTCCACCCGTGGGTGGCGGTGTCGGGGGTCGTCGATACCTAGCGTCGTAGAGGTCAGATTAACGACCCTCCGAAGGAGCTTGGGACACCTCATGGACGCGTTGCAGATCGTGCTGGTTGCCGCGGTCGTCATCTTCATGATCGTTCGCCGGTTCGCCGGCTCGCCGGTGCAGGCCAAGTCGCTGGCCGTGCCGATCGGCCTGACCGCGTACGGCATCTACTCGCTCGACCAGGCCGTGCACGGTCGATTCACCGCGGCGGAGATCGCACTGCTCGCCGTCGAGGCGATCATCGGCCTGCTGGCCGGCCTTGGGCGGGGCGCGACGATCCAGCTCTACCTCCGGGGCGGCCACCTGTGGCAGCGCTACACGGTCGCGACGCTCGGCGTCTGGATCGCTCTCATCGTGCTGCGGATCGGGCTCGCCTCCGGTGGCCATGTGATCGGCGTGAGCCTGCCGATGGGCGGCACGATCATGGCGACGTTCGGCCTCAGCCTTCTCGTCGAGTCGTTGGTGGTGCAGAAGCGGGCCGCGGCGACGGGTGCGGCGATCATGCCGCAGCAGTCGCGTCGGGATCGTCGCATGATCGGCATCCGCTAGGCCACATGCCGGCGGCGGATGACGCTCGGCCGGAACGAACAGGCACAATCCGGTGGCGGTCGACGACGACCGCCACCGCGCTATGACCAAGGAGGACCGGCGATGCCGAAGGCGGTCGGGCGCGACACCGTGCGGGTGTGGCTCGGCCCCGAGCGGGCCGACTCCCGGCGCCGGATACGCAACGTCATCACCGCGGCCGCGGTCACGTACGGCGTCGCGAGCGCGACACCGTTCGCCGGTTGGTCCGGTCGCCACCTCGCCATCGCGCTACTCCTGATCGCGGCCGATCTCGGCTGGCTCGGCCTCGCCTTTCAACCGTTCGGCGGCACGATCTCGATGCCGTTCGCACTGGTCCTCACCGGTGCCGCCGGCACCGCGTTGACGCTGGTCAGTCCGCACTCTGCGGCCGTGGTGTACATCGGGATCGCGATCGGGGGCGCCACCCGGTGGTTGCCGATCCCACGGGCCGTCGGATTCGGTGCCGTGCTCGGCGTCGCGTACACGGTCGGGCACCTAGCGATCTCCGACACGGCCGTGTGGCTGCTCATCGGGCCCGGCGTCGTGATCGTGAGCCTGCTCCTCGGCTTCATACGCCGGCAGAACGACCAGCTCATCAGCGAGGCGCAGCTCGTCCGCGACGAACACGCCCGCTCCGCGGCCCTGGACGAGCGGGCCCGCATCGCCCGGGAGATTCACGACGTGCTTGCGCATTCCCTGGCCGCGCTGTCCGTGCAACTCGAGACGGCCGACGCGCTGATCGAGGGCGGCCGCACCGAGCAGGCACACACGTCCGTACGCCGAGCCGGCCAGCTGGCCAAGGAAGGTTTGGCCGAGACACGGCGGGCGATCGGTGCGCTCCGCGGCGACACGCTGCCGCTGCCCGATCTCCTCACGACGCTCGCGACGGCGTACGAGATGGACACCGGCGCTCCGGCCACGGTCGACATAACGGGTGAACGCGATGAGCTTCCGGCCGACGTGACGTTGACGCTGTACCGGACGGCTCAGGAGGCGATTACGAACGTCCGGAAGCACGCGCCCGGCGCATCGGTCGACGTCTCACTCGCGTACCAGCCGGAGATGGTGACCCTGAGCGTCGCGAACGGTGCCAGCCCGGACGGCGAGCGACCGCTCGCGGACGCCGGCGGCGGCTACGGCCTGACCGGCCTGCGTGAACGCGCGGAACTGGCCGGCGGCACATTCACCGCGGGCCCGGACGGTCACGGCTGGCGGGTCGATGTCAGGATTCCGTCGTGAGGGCGATCCGGGTCGTGGTGGCCGACGACCAGACGGCGGTACGCGAGGGTCTGGTGCTCCTGCTCGACCTGCTCGACGACGTCGAGGTGGTGGGCGCCGCGGCCGACGGCGAGGAAGCGGTGCGGCTCGTCGACGAACACGGTGCCGACGTGGTCCTCATGGATCTGCGGATGCCCCGCTTGGATGGTGTCGCGGCTACCCGACGGATCCGCGCCGATCATCCCGCGACGCAGGTCGTCGTGCTGACGACGTACGCGGAGGATGCCGACATCCTGACCGCGCTCGGTGCCGGCGCGCTCGGATACCTGACAAAGGACGCCGGTCGCGTGCAGATCGCCCAGGCGATCCGGGCCGCCGCGGCCGGGCAGGCGGTGCTCGATCCGGCCGTACAGCAGCGGTTGCTGGCGGCGGCGTCCGGTGGCTCGGCCGCTTCCGGGTCCGCGCCGGTTTCCGGATCGCCCACGGGTACGGCACCTGACGGCCTCACGCCGCGCGAGGTCGACGTGTTGCGCCTGATCGCCGCGGGACTGTCGAACCGGGAGATTGCGTCGCGCCTGTTCCTCAGCGAGGCGACCGTGAAGTCGCACATCAACCGGCTGTTCGCGAAGACCGGTGTCCGCGATCGGGCCCAGGCCGTCCAGTACGCCTACCGGCACCGGCTCGCCGAACCGTCCTGACCCGCCTCGGGCTCCGTGCCGGTCTTGCCGGCGTCCTCCGTCGCCATGTGTACGGAAGTTGGCCGGTCCGGCGCCGCGCGAGCGCCAAGTTCCGTACAAGTCGCCGGTGGGCGTCGGCGTGGGCTTCGGCGGCCGCGTGACCGGCTCCGGCCGTGCCAAGATCCGTGCTCTTGGTACGCCAGTGGCCTCATCGTGTCCGGACAAGGTCCGTCACGTTGCAAGATCGCGGATCACGGGCCGAGACGGCCGCGGCCGCGGGCGGCAGAGGATCGAGGGGCTGACGGCTAGCTCAAGGACGCGGTCGCGAGCCGCACGGCGAACGCCAGGAACACGGCCGCGACGCCCGTCGTCAAGCCACGGGCGAGCTTGCGTCGCCGGCGGAACTGCGCCGCCAGGTAGCTGCCGGCGAAGATCAGCGTGGTCAGGTAGACGAAGCTGAAGACCTCCGCGATCGTCCCGAGGACCAGAAACGACACGACCGGATAGGCGTAGGACGGGTCGACGAACTGGCTGAAGAACGACACGAAGAACAGGATCGACTTCGGATTCAGCAGGCTGACGGTTAAGGCCCGCCGAAACGCGCCAGGTTCGACGGCCGCATCCACATTCGCGGGTACGGAGTCCGCCTCGTCACCGTGGTGCCGGCGCCGCCACGCTCCGCGGATCAGGCCGTACCCGATGTAGCAGAGGTAGGCGGCGCCGGCGTACTTCACGATGTCGAACAGCACCGGTTGTGCCTTGAGCAGCGACGCGACCCCGGCCGCGGACAGTGTCATGATGGCGGCGTCGCCGAGGAACACGCCGCAGGCGGCCGCGTAGCCGTGGCGTACGCCTCGACGGGCCGCGGTCGACAGCACGTACATCGAGTTCGGACCGGGCAGCAGGATGATCAGTGCCGTTCCGACGACGTACGTCCACAGGCTAGTGACTCCGAACACGAGCATCATCCTCGTGCGTCGCGAGTCGGCTGGCCAGGCCATTCCGTACGGTGGGCCAGTCATCGACGGTGATCGAGAAGATGACCGAGTCCCGCCAGGTCCCGTCGCCGCGCTTCTTGTGCCGCCGCAGCACGCCTTCCCGCGTCGCGCCCAGCCGTTCGACCGCCCGCTGCGATCGGTCGTTGCGGATGTCCACCTGGAACTCGACCCGGCCCGCGCCGAGCGTCTCGAAGGCCCGCGTGAGCAGCAGCAGCTTCGTCTCGGTGTTGATCGCCGTACGCCGCCACGGTCGCGCGACCATCGTCCAGCCGATCACGAGCGACTCAGTCGCCTCGTTCACGCCGTAGTACGACGTCGTGCCGACGACCTCGCCGGTCGTGACGTCGCGTTGCACCCAGGCCAGCCGGTCCCGATCGGCGACCGCGGCCTCGGCCAGCGCGACCCACTCGTGCGGCCCGGTCGGCTGCGGCACCGTCATGTACGGCCAGCCCTCCGGATCGTTGAGCGCGGCGAACAGTTCGGGCGCGTCGGCCACCGTCATCGGTCGCATCCGTACGTGCGAACCCACCAGCTCGACACCGTCGAGCCAACGAGAGCGTTGGCGTGCCGTGGTGACGTAGGCCGGCGCCGGCACCCTCACCCCGTCGGCCGGCTCGGCAACGCCGACGGCGGTGTGCATCGGCACGATCCCGGCCCAGTACGGCAGGGCCAGGTCGGCCTCGTCGTCGCCGACCGGGCCGGTGCGCCGCTTGACCGACACGTCCACGAGATCCAGGGCGATGACCGCGGTCTTGGCCAGCTCGGCCGGGGTCGGCGGTCGGCTGTGCGTGCTGCGGCGCAGGTCGTCGGCGGCCAGGTCCAGCCGTCGATCCGAAGCGCCGGCGGCCAGATCCAGCGGCCGCGCCGGATCGGCTGGCGTACCGGCGGCCAGAACGCTGCCGACCTTGTCGACGAGCGCCGCCATGGCCGTCCGCTTCTCGGCCTCGTCGGTGACGAGCCGGCCGGTGCCGTGTGCGATCACGGACCGGTAGTTCGCGCTGTGGTGGAACTGCGACCGTGCGAGCACCAGCGCATCGGTGAGCGTGGTCTCCACGACGATCGGCAGGCCGTTGCCCCGGCGGGTGGCGAGCCATGGCGTCGCGGCCGTCGAACCGTGCAGGTAGACGGTCTCGCCGACCCGTACGAACAACGTCGGCAAAACCCGCGGCGCGCCGTCGACGACGAAGCCGACGTGACACACGAAGGCCGAGTCGAGGACGTCGTGCGCGGCGTCGCGTTCGTAGGTCGCGCGCTCGGGATATCGGCTCGGCGTGGTCAGCTCCGACACCGGATAGGTCGCGGCTACCGGATGGCTCATGGGGGACCGCCCTTTGCGTGGAGAGTTTGTTCTAGTACAGTCAGCACATTGTGGCAGTACGTTATCAGTTCACCGGGCGCACGGCGAGTGAGATCTCGGCCAGCGTGGAGGCGGGCGTGCGCTCGGACGCACTCCCGACCGGCACCGGCCTGCCCCCGGTGCGCGCGCTCGCGGCCGACCTCGGCGTCAGCCCGGCTACCGTGGCCGCCGCGTACCAGGCACTCCGGCAACGCGGCATCGTCGAGACCGCCGGCCGCAACGGCACGAGGATCCGGCCGCGCCCGGCCGTCAGCGGCGAGCGCGCGAGCCGGCGGATCGCCGTACCGCCGGGTGTTCTGGATCTTGTCTCCGGCGAACCCGATCCGCGCCTGCGACCGCCCATCGCCGCGGCCCTCGCAGCCGTGGCCGCCGCGGACGCCGGCGGGTATGCGGCCGGCGGCCCGTTGCCCGAGCTCGTCGACGTCGCTCGGGCGGCGTTCGCGGCCGACGGCATCGACGTCGACGGCGCCGCCTTCGTCGTCACCGGTGGCGCTCTGGACGGCATCGAGCGCGTGCTCGGTGCGCACCTGCGGCCGGGCGATCGGGTGGCCGTCGAGGACCCGGGCTGGGCGAACCTGCTCGATCTGCTGGCCGCGCTCGGCCTACGGCCGCAGCCGGTCCCGGTAGATCGGGACGGGCCGACAGTGGTCGGCCTGACCACAGCGCTCGCGGCCGGCGCGCGGGCGGCCGTGGTGACCACACGCGCGCACAATCCGACCGGTGCCAGCGTGAGCGCCGAACGAGCCGCTGCCCTGCGAGCGGTCCTGGCCGAACATGGCGACGTGCTCGTGATCGAGGACGACCACGCCGCCCAACTGTCGGTGCAGCCGCTGCATGCGCTGGCCGGCGCGACGACGTCGTGGGCGTTCATCCGCTCGACCAGCAAGCCCTACGGCCCGGACCTGCGCGTCGCGCTGGTCGCGGGCGATGCGACAACCATTTCCCGGGTACGGGGACGACAAAGCGTCGGCACCGGCTGGGTCTCGACCGTGTTGCAACGGCTCGTGCTGGCGCTGATGACCGATCCGTCGGTCGGCAAGCTCGTCGAGGATGCCCGCGATTCCTACGAGCAGCGACGCGAAGCGCTGGTTACGGCGCTGGCCGCGCGGGGTGTTCCGGCGGTCGGCGGCAGTGGCATCAACGTCTGGGTTCCGCTGCCGGGCGGCGACGAAACGGCGACCGTCGCGCGGCTCCGCGATGCCGGCTACGCGGTCGCGCCCGGCGCACTGAATCGGCTCGCGTCGCCACCGGGGGTACGGATCACGATCAGCCTCCTTGACGTTGACGGCGTCGACGCGCTCGCCGACGCGGTCGCCCACGCTGTCGTTGGCACACCCGGGCGGCCCGGGGCATAAGACGCGAGAACGTGGCCGCCGATGGACAGGGCGCCGGCTGGTCGCTGCACGGTACAACCTGCCAGACTCGGTCACCATGGAGCAGCACCTCTACGAACCCATCCACGAAGAGTTCCGCGCGATGGCCGCGGCGTTCCTCGACCGCGAGGCAGTCCCGTTCCATGACCAGTGGGAGCGCGACGGGATCGTCGACCGCGACGTGTGGCGCAAGGCGGGCAAGACCGGCCTGCTCGGGATGGACGTGCCGGAGGAGTACGGCGGCGGCGGCCAGGCGGGCGACTTCCGCTTCCACTGCGTGCTGCTCGAAGAGATCATCCGGGCGGGCTGCTCCGGGCTCGGCTTCGGCCTGCACAACGACGTGGTGGCGCCCTACCTCACCGACCTGGCGACCGACGAGCAGAAGCAGCGCTGGCTGCCGGGTTTCTGCGACGGCAGCATCGTCACCGCGATCGCGATGAGCGAGCCGGGTGCGGGCTCGGACCTCGCCGGCGTACGGACGAGTGCGGTTCGCGACGGCGACGACTTCGTGCTCAATGGACAGAAGACGTTCATCACCAACGGCGAGATGGCCGATCTCGTCATCGTGGTGGCCAAGACCGACGCGTCCCGCGGCGCGCACGGCCTGAGCCTGATCGCGGTCGAGTCCGGTACGGCCGGCTTTACCCGCGGCCGTCGCCTGCAGAAGGTCGGGCTCAAGGCGAACGACACGGCCGAGCTGTTCTTCGATGACTGCCGGGTGCCCGCCGCGAACCTGCTCGGCGGCGAGAACCAGGGCTTCTATCAGCTGATGGCGAACCTGCCCCGGGAGCGACTGTCCATCGCCGTCGGCGCGGTGGCGGCGGCGGAGAACGTCCTTTCGATGACGGTCGACTACGCGCGCACCCGCGAGGCGTTCGGCCAGTCGATCGGCTCGTTCCAGCACAACCGCTTCCTGCTGGCGGAGCTCGCCACCGAGGTGACGATCGCGCGGACGTTCCTGAACCACTGCGTGAGCGAGTTCAACGCCGGCCGGCTCACCGCCGTCGACGCGGCGAAGGCGAAGTGGTGGACCACCGAGCTGCAGAACAAGGTGGCCGACCGGTGCGTCCAGCTGCACGGGGGCTACGGGTTCATGCTCGAATATCCGGTCGCGAAGGCCTGGCTGAACAGCCGGGTCACGACGATCTACGGCGGCACGACCGAGGTGATGAAGGAGATCATCGGGCGTGACCTGAAGCTGTGAGAGCCGTGCGGGGCGTGCGTGACCGCGGCGGTAGCCTCGGTGGTCTAGCGGTAGGGGGAACGGCGTGCGACTGAGCGACTTCTGGCAGCGCCTGGAGGCGACGTTCGGCGCGGCGTACGCCTCGAGTGTCGCGTCCGATCAAGTGCTCGCCGAGTTGGGTGGCCGGACGGTCAATCAGGCGCTGGAAGACGGCGTACCAGTGTTGACCGTGTGGCGTGCGGTAGTCGCGACCTACCCCGATCGGGTACCGGCCAAGCTTCACTGACGCTCTCGGGCGTGTCTTCGCTTGCATCGAACACGTGTACGGGTATTGTCCACAAGGCGTACTTGTCCACAGGGAGTGCGTGGCGGTAGATGCGTTCTGTCGGACCGACCGCCTAGCGTGTGCGCAGTGAAGAACTCAACCGCGAAGTCCGGTAGATCAACAGGGGTGGCAGCCATGGCAGGTGCGGTGCCAGACCGCGAGAAGGCACTCGACCTCGCGCTCGCACAGATCGACAAGCAGTTCGGCAAGGGCTCGGTCATGCGTCTGGGCGAGCGCCCGACGATCCCGATGGCCGTGATCCCGACCGGCTCGATCGCGCTGGACGTGGCGCTCGGCATCGGTGGGCTGCCGCGCGGTCGGGTCGTGGAGATCTACGGACCGGAGTCCAGCGGTAAGACGACGGTGGCGCTGCACGCGGTGGCCAACGCGCAGGCGGCCGGCGGGATCGCCGCGTTCATCGACGCGGAGCACGCGCTCGACCCGGATTACGCGCGGGCACTCGGCGTCGACACCGACGCCCTGCTCGTGTCCCAGCCGGACACCGGTGAGCAGGCGCTGGAGATCACCGACATGCTGATCCGATCCGGTGCGATCGACGTCATCGTGATCGACTCGGTGGCCGCGCTCGTGCCGCGGGCCGAGATCGAGGGCGAGATGGGCGACAGCCATGTCGGCCTCCAGGCGCGCCTGATGAGCCAGGCGCTGCGGAAGATCACCGGCGCGCTCAGCAACACGAACACCACCGCGATCTTCATCAATCAGCTGCGCGAGAAGATCGGCGTGATGTTCGGTTCGCCCGAAACGACGACCGGCGGCCGGGCACTCAAGTTCTACGCGTCGGTCCGCCTGGACGTCCGGCGCATCGAAGCGCTGAAGGACGGCACCGACGCGGTCGGCAACCGGACCCGCGTCAAGGTCGTCAAGAACAAGGTCGCGTCGCCGTTCAAGCAGGCCGAGTTCGACATCATCTACGGTCAGGGCATCTCGCGGGAAGGCTCATTGATCGACGTCGGCGTCGAGCAGACGATCATCCGCAAGTCGGGCGCCTGGTATACGTACGACGGGGACCAGCTCGGTCAGGGCAAGGAGAACGCCCGCAAGTTCCTCAAGGAAAACCCGGACGTCGCCGCCGAGATCGAGAAGAAGATCCTGGAGAAGCTCGGTGTCGGCGCGGCCGATGGCGCGGACGCCGCCAACTCGAGCGACATCATCACGGTCGACTTCTGATCGCCTGACTGGTCAGGAGCCGCAACGGGATGCCGGCACGACGTGCACGCACGGGCCGGGGCTGGGACGCGAGTCCGCCCCGGCCGCGGCGTGACCGCAGCACGGCCGACGCGTCATCGGATCGGCGGGGGAGCGGCCGCGGCGCCGAGGCCGCCACCGCGCCAGCGGAGCCGTCCGACCCGTACGAGGTGGCTCGCGAGATCTGTCTTCGGCAGCTGTCATTTCGACCGCGGACCCGGGCCGAACTCGCCATGGCGTTGCGCAAACGGGGCGTGGCGGACGAGGTCGCCACGACCGTCCTCGACCGCTATGACGAGGTCGGCCTGATCGACGACGCGGCGTTCTCCCGGGCGTGGGTGTCCAGCCGGCACCACGGCCGCGGCCTGGCCCGGCGAGCGCTCGCCAGTGAGCTGCGCCAGCGTGGCGTGGACGCCGAGGTAGCCAGCGTCGCCCTGGAAGATCTCGACCCGGACACCGAGGCAGCCACCGCCCGCTCGCTGGTCGAGCGACGGTTGCGCAGCATGGGCTCGGCCCCACCGGAGATGGTCTTCCGCCGCCTCGTGTCGATGCTCGCCCGCAAGGGCTATCCGGCCGGCGTCGCGATCGGCGCGGTCAAGGACGCGCTCGCGCAGCGTGCCGCGACCAGCGAGCTTGCCGCCCAACTCGACGTCGACGAGCTGGCCTCGGCCGACCTCGCCGATCTCGCAGCGGTCGATCCGGACGCGACGGCCCTCGATTAGGTCGGTCGACCGAGCTCGATGCGGGCCGGTCAACCGGGCCGATTGTCCCCCGCCGGCCCCGGACGGCCGCGTCTCGCCGCGGCCGTCGCTTCATGTCCAGGTCAACACACGTACACAGTGGTGACACAGCGGGCGCCCGCGATCGGACGGTGCGATACCCGATCATGATTTCTTGACCCGGCGGCCCTCAGCAACCTAATCTCGAACTACCAAAGAGAAGACTCCTAACCATCGCGGCTTATACCGCACAACATAGATCGCGTAACAGTACGGCAACAGTTCAGCCGCCGAGGGCGGCTGGCCCCGCATAAGAACCGCCGCGTCGCGGCGGATCCGGTAGCACCGATACCACGACCTACGGCGCCGATGCCGCAGGTCGCGTCGGCGCACACGCGCGGGGCGGCCGCAGGGTCGGGCTTCTTCTCACCGGGTACAGCGTCGTCGCACGTCACGGGCGCGGTCTACACCGCTGCCGCGACGGGACGCGACGCGGTCGGCGAAGGAGGTGGCTCGTGAGTACCGGCGAGACGATCCTCATAGTCGTCGTAGCTCTCCTCGCCGCGGTGATCGGTTGTGCGTTCCTCTGGCTCGGTCGGCTGATCGGTCGCCTCGGCGGCACGTCGGCCGCCAAACGGTCGAAGATCGATGACGCCGCGTACGCCGCCGAGAAGGACAAGCACGAACAGTCACTCGCCGCCCTGCGTGACGCCGCCGACGAGGCCACACTCGCCGTCGAGCAGGCGCGGACGTCGGCGAGCGCGGCCCGCAGCGAGGCCGCGGCGGCGAAGGCCGAAGCGAGCGCCGCGCGGGCCGAGGCGCAACGGATCGTCGGCGCCGCCCACGCTGAGTCCGAGAGCATCCTCGAACGCGGTCACCGCCAGGCTCAGGCCGATGCCGAGCAGGCTCGGGTGGCCGGACGACGAGCGGGCGAGCGTGAGATCGAGGTACTCACCGCGACCGTCAAGGAACAGGTCGCCGACGTCGAACGCCGCCAGAAGCGCCTCGACGAACGGGAGCGCATGCAGGCCGAGGACGCCGAGCGGCTGGCCGAGCGCGATCGGCGCATCGGCGTCACCGAGCAGGAGCTGGCGGAGCGGGAGACGGCGCTCAGTCTGCGCGAGGTCGCGGTCGCCGCCGGCGAGGAATCGCGCCGTCGCGAGCTCGAACGCGTCGCCGGCCTGACCGCCGAGGCGGCGCGGCTGGAAGTCATCGAATCGATCGAGACGCAGGCCAAGCGCGAGGCCGCCCTGCTGATCCGCGACATCGAGAACGATGCCCGCAGCACCGCCGAGGAGCGCGCCCGACATATCGTCGTCGAGTCGATCCAACGCGTCGCGAGCGAGCAGACGGCCGAAAGCGTCGTGAGCGTCCTGCACCTGCCGAGCGACGAGATGAAGGGCCGGATCATCGGTCGCGAGGGCCGCAACATCCGGGCGTTCGAGTCGGTCACCGGCGTCAATCTGATCATCGACGACACGCCGGAGGCGGTGCTGCTGTCGTGCTTCGACCCGGTGCGCCGTGAGGTCGGCCGGCTCACGCTCGACAAGCTGGTGCTGGACGGTCGGATCCACCCCCATCGCATCGAAGAGGTCTACGAACAGGCGAAGACCGAGGTCGAACGGCTCTGCCAGCGCGCGGCGGAGGACGCGCTGGTGGAGGTCGGCCTCACCGATCTGCACCCCGAGCTCGTCACGCTCCTCGGCCGGCTGCGCTATCGCACGAGCTACGGCCAGAACGTTCTCAAACACCTGGTCGAGACCGGCCACATCGCCGGCATCATGGCAGCGGAGCTGCGGCTCGATCCGGCGCTGATCAAGCGGTGCGCGTTCCTGCACGACATCGGCAAGGCTCTGACGCACGAGGTCGAAGGCAGCCACGCCCTGATCGGGGCGGACGTGGCCCGCAAGTACGGCGAGAGCGACGACGTCGTCCACGCGATCGAGGCGCACCACAACGAGGTCCTGCCGCAGACCATCGAGGCCGTGCTGACGCAGGCATCCGACGCGTGCTCGGGCGGCCGGCCCGGAGCCCGCCGGGAGAGCCTCGAAGCGTACGTGAAGCGGCTGGAGCGGATCGAGGAGATCGCGGCCGGCAAGACCGGTGTCGAAAAGGTGTTCGCCATGCAGGCCGGTCGCGAGATCAGGGTCATGGTCAAGCCGGAGGACGTCGACGACATCGGCGCCTCGGTGCTCGCCCGCGACGTGGCCAAGCAGATCGAGTCGGAGCTGACCTACCCCGGCCAGATCCGCGTGACCGTCGTCCGGGAGTCGCGCGTCACCGAGATCGCCCGGTAGCGCGGGTCGCGCGCACATCTGTACGGGCCCGGACACCGCATTTGTACGGAAGTTGGCCACTGAGTCGGCGGGAACGCGGCCGACTTCCGTACATGCGTGGCGGTCAGCGTCGCCCGCGCCGCGCCCGCAGGTAATCGCTGACCAGGTATTCGCCGAGCCGATCGATGTCCGGCGTGAACACCCGGCCACCGGCGCGCCGGGCGATCGCGTCGACGAACCGGGCCAGACCTTCGTCCTCGCCCAGCATGAACACATTCAGCGTGGCGCCGTAGCGGGTGAGTTCGTCGACCTGAGCCACCGTGGCCCGTACCGTCGCGGCGGTCGTCGGCCATTGGAAGTACGGCGCGCCGTCCTCCGCGATGTGCGCGGTCGGCTCCCCGTCGGTCACGACCATGACGACCGGTTCACTTTCCGGATGCCGGCGCAGGTGCCGAGCGGCCAGCATCAGTGCGTGCTGCAGGTTCGTGCCCTGGACCCACTCCGGTTCGGCCTCGGCCAGCTGCACCGAGCTCAGCCGGCGGGCGGCCAGGTTGAAGCCGATGATCTGCAGGGCGTCCTGTCGGAAGCGCGTCTCGACGAGGTGTGACAGCGCCAGCGCGGTCTGCTTCATCGGGCCCCAGCGACCCTCTTGGACCATCGAGAATGACAGGTCGACGCAGAGCGCCACGGCCGCCGACGACCGGCGCTCGGTCTCGACGACCTCAAAGTCCTCCACGAGAAGCGTGACGCCGGCATCGGCGCCATCGCCGGCACCAACGCGATCGCTAGCACCGGCTGCCGCCCGGTCCACTCCGCGTGGTCCGGCCAGCACACCGCCGCGGCGAAGGGCGTTCGCGACCGTACGGGATGCGTCGATCGGCAGCTCGTCACCGAACGTCCACGGGCGGGTGAGCCCGGTCGGTTCGTCGGCCGACCCCGTGCGATGGTCGGCGTGGTCGCCATGCGAGGACGTGTCGATCTGTTCGAACACGCGCCGGAGTGCGGTCTCCCCGAGACGCCGGATCGCCCGCGGCGTCAGGCGCAGGCCGTCGTCGTCCCGGGTGACGTACCCCTGCTGTTCGAGTTCCCGCTCCAGCTCGCGCAGCGCCTGCAGGTCCGCGGCGGCGGCCGAGCCGAGGTGGCGTTCGAGCGTGTCGATGTCGACGTCATCCAACGGCGAGCCGAGCTCGCTCTCGGACAGCTGCCGGTCGAGCGCCTCGAGGTCGGCCAGCTCGGCCACGGCCTCGACCGCCTGTCCATAGCCGAGCGACTCGCCGCCGGGTCGCATGTCGACTGGTCCACCGCGGCCCAGGCCCGGCCGCAGTGCGCGGAGGTTGTCGGACAGCTGCGCCATCTGCGACGCGAGGTCGGGATCGGACAGCGCATCGCTCATCAGCTGGCCGAGTTGTTCGCGTTGTTCGCGGCTCAGGGAATTCATCAGCCGCTGCGCAGCCGCCTGCCGGCGGGCGAGCGCGTCGATGAGTTCGTCGATGTTCTGCGGGTCTTCCGGGAAGAACTCGCCGTGCCGGTCCATGAACGCCCGGAACCGATCCTCGGTGTCCTCGCCCCGTGAGTGCGCCGCCAGCAGGTCGTTGAGGTCGGCCAGCATGTCCTTGACGCGGGCCATTGCCTCCGGGTCGCCGCCGCTGAGCGCCTGCTTCATGCCCGCGAACTGCGCGTCGAGCACCTCGCGCCGCAGCATGTCGGCGATCGACTCGTAGATCCGGCGGGCGTCGTCCGACCGCCACTGGTAATCGGCCAGTGCACGTACGGCCCCGGCGACGTCGTCCGGAACGGTGTCGAGTTCCATCTCGGCGAACCGTGCGTTGTCGTCGGTCGCCGCGGCCAACTCGTCCCGCTCGGCCGCCAGCGCCTGATCGAGCGCCGCGCGCACCTGGTCGAGCGTGCCGGCGAGGTCGCCGCGGCGCCGGGCGCGCTCGCGCATCTTCTGGACCTGCCGGCGCAGCCGGTCGAGTCCACTGCGACCGTCGATGCCGCGGCGCATGATCTCGCGAAGGGCGTCGCGCAGGCTTCCGCCGTCCAGCACCTCGCGGCCGACCTCGTCGAGCGCGGCCCGGATGTCGTACGGGGGAGCCAGCGGGTCGGCACCACCGGACCACGGGCCGTACCGGATCCGTCGGCGGTTGCCCGGCCGGCCACCGCCGGCCATCGGATCGCCGCCCATCGGGGTGTCGCCTGCCATCGCGTCAGGCTCCGTAGACGGAGCGGCCGTCCACCGTGGTCTTGTCGATGCGCTTGGTCAGGTGCAGTCCTTCCAGCACGAGTTCGACGGCGGCGGCGACCTCACCGGGGGACGCGTCGTCGCCGTGCCCGAGCCGGTCGAGCAGCTTCGAAAGCCCCGGAATGCCGCCGATCTGGCCGAGCAGCTCACTCGCCGGCACGAGCGTGCCGGTCTCAATGTAGGAGCCCTCGGCGAACAGGTCGGTGAATCCGGTCAGGTCCAGGCCGATCGTCCGGGCGCGGAACGTATCGGCGACCGCGAGCTTGAGCAGGTGGTCGAGGAGTTGTTCCTCGCGGCCCTCCTCGCCCATCTCGAACTCAATCTTTCCGAGCAGGGTCGAAATGACCGGCGATACGTCGCAGACCCGCGCGACGACTGCGCTGTCACCGGCGCGGGCCGCGCGGCGCAGCGCCGACGCGCTCACCGACTCGGCCGCGGCGATGGCGAACCGGGCCGACACACCGGACCGGTGGTCGACCGACGGCGAATCCCGCAACGCACGGGTAAATCGGGCCAGCACCTCCATCAGATGCTCGGGCACCTCGGCGACGACCTCGGCCTCCTGCGCGATCAGCGCGACCTCGTCGGCCACCTCGGCCAGATAGTGGGTACGGATCTCGGCCCCGAACCGGTCCTTGAGCGGCGTGATGATCCGGCCGCGGTTCGTGTAGTCCTCGGGATTCGCGGTCGCGACGAGGAGCAGATCCAGCGGCAGCCGTAGCGAGTAGCCACGGACCTGGATGTCGCGCTCCTCCAGGACGTTGAACAGCGCGACCTGGATGCGCTCGGCGAGGTCGGGCAGCTCGTTCAGACCGAAGATCCCGCGGTTGGTACGGGGGACGAGGCCGTAATGCACGGTCTCCGGGTCGCCGAGCGTACGGCCCTGGGCCACCTTGACCGGGTCGACGTCACCGATCAGGTCGCCGACGCTCGTGTCCGGGGTAGCGAGCTTCTCGGTATAGCGGTCGTCCCGATGGCGCCACGCGATCGGCAGGTCGTCGCCCAGGTCGGCCGCGAGGCGGCGGCAGCGTACACATACGGGCGCCTGCGGCTCGTCGTGGATCTCGCAACCGGCGACGACGGGGATCCACTCGTCGAGCAGGCCGACGAGCGTACGCATGAGTCGGGTCTTGCCCTGGCCGCGCTCGCCCAGAAGGACGATGTCGTGCCCGGCGAGCAGGGAGCGCTCCAGCTCGGGTACGACGGTGTCGTCGAAGCCGACGATGCCGGGGAACGCGGTTTCGCCGGAGCGGAGGCGGGTGAGCAGGTTGTTGCGGATCTCCTCCTTGACGGTTCGGGCGGTGTAACCGGAGTCGCGGAGTTCGCCGAGCGTGGCCGGCGATGGAGGCGCGGAAGTCATATTTCGACCCTACGTCGGGTTCTGTTACCACCGCGTTTCCAAGGTCCGCGCTCAGCTGAACGCGAAAAACCATGCGGTCGGCCGCCGGGTCGGCGCCGGGCGGACTAGCGGTCCAGCGCCGGGCCGGTCGCCAGGCCGGCGCGGATAGGAGTGGACCCGTGCTCCGGGTAGCCTCTAGGTGGTCAGGAAGGGAAGTCAGCGGGTGTCGAGAAGCTACAGCGTGATCACGTACGGCTGCCAGATGAATTCGCACGATTCGGAGCGGATCTCGGGGCTGCTGGACGCGGCCGGCTACGTGCCCGCCGCCGCCGACCAGACGGCGGACGTAGTCGTGTTCAACACGTGTGCCGTACGGGAGAACGCGGACAACCGTCTCTACGGCAACCTCGGCCACCTCGCACCGGTCAAGACGCGCAACCCCGGCATGCAGATCGCCGTCGGCGGGTGCCTCGCCCAGAAGGACCGCGGCGAGATCGTCAAGCGGGCGCCGTGGGTCGACGTCGTGTTCGGCACACACAACATCGGCTCCCTTCCGGTCCTGCTCGAACGGGCCCGCCATAACGAGTCGGCTCAGGTGGAGATCCTCGAGTCGCTCGAGGTCTTCCCGTCGACGCTGCCCACCCATCGCGAGTCGACGTACTCAGGCTGGGTCTCGATCTCGGTCGGCTGCAACAACACGTGTACGTTCTGCATCGTCCCGAGCCTGCGCGGCACCGAGAAGGACCGGCGGCCGGGCGACGTGCTCGCCGAGGTCCGCGCGCTCGTCGATACCGGCGTCCTCGAAGTCACCCTGCTCGGCCAGAACGTCAACTCGTACGGTGTTGGCTTCGACGGAGTCGAACGGAATCGCCGTGGCGACCGGTCCGCTTTTGCCGAATTGCTGCGGGCGACGGGGGAGATCGACGGGCTGGAACGCGTACGGTTCACCAGCCCGCACCCGAAGGACTTCACCGACGACGTGATCGCGGCCATGGCCGAGACGCACAACGTCTGCCACCAGCTGCACATGCCGCTACAGTCCGGTTCGGACGCCGTCCTGCGGGGCATGCGCCGCAGCTACCGCCGCGAGCGTTACCTCGGGATCATCGACCGGGTCCGCTCGGCGATGCCGGACGCCGCCATCACCACCGACATCATCGTCGGCTTCCCGGGCGAGACCGAGGACGACTTCGAGCAGACCCTGGAGGTCGTACGGACCGCGCGGTTCGCGAGCGCGTTCACGTTCCAGTATTCGAAGCGGCCGGGGACGCCCGCTGCGACGATGGACGGCCAGGTGCCCAAGGAGGTCGTCGCGGATCGCTATCAACGACTGATGGCCACCCTGGAAGAGATCACCTGGGCCGAGAACAGCAAGCTCATCGGCACCACCCAGGAAGTCCTGGTCGCCGTCGGCGAAGGCCGCAAGGACGGCGCGACCGGACGCATGTCCGGTCGGGCTCGCGACGGCCGCCTCGTCCATTTCGCCACGAACGGCGGCACCAGTGGCCAAGGCATCGGCGGAACAACCATCCGACCCGGCGACGTCGTGCACGCGGACATCACGTACGCGGCACCGCATCATCTCAACGCCGACGGCGCGATCCGGTCGCACCGGCGCACCCGAGCCGGCGATGCCTACGAGGCCGGGCACACGACCCGTACCCCCGGCGTGGCGTTGGGAATGCCGACCGTCGGCGCGCCCGCGCCCGCGACTGTGGCCGTGACCGGCGCGGCGGCCTGCGGCTAGCGGGCCTGGCCCTCCGCCAAGGCCAAGAACTGCCGCTTGCCGTCGAGGGCCGCTTCGGCCTCCCGGATCCGTTTGGCGTCGCCGGCCGCCTTCGCCCGATCGAGGCGCGCCTCGGCCTCGGCGACCTGGTCGCGCATCTGCAGCAAAAGCGGGCTCGCCGATGGTTCGGGTCGGCGCCAGGCGACGTCCATCGCGGCCCGGATCTTCTCTTCGACCACCCGCCAGCGCCGGTCGAGATTGGCGCCCGAGTCGCGCGGTGCCCGTCCGGCGTCGTGCCACCGCGTCTGCAGGTCACGCATCGCGGCCTGGGCGGCCTTCGGGTCGGCGTCGATATCGAGCGCTTCGGCCTCGGCCAGGATGGTCTGCCGCTTTTCGAGCGTGGCTTTCGCCTCGGCGTCGCGCGCCGAGAACGTCGCGCTGCGCCGCGTGAAGAAGGCGTCCTGGGCGGCGCGGAAGCGTTCCCACAGCCGCTGCTCGACGTCTTTCGCCGCGCGCGGTGCGGCCTTCCACTCGGCCATCAGCTCCTTGAGCCGGTTGGCCGTCGCGTTCCACTCGGTCGAGTCGGCCAACGTCTCGGCCTCCGCCACCAGCTCGTCCTTGCGACCCTGGGCCTGCTTGCGGGTCGCGTCGAGAGTGGCGAAGTGGCCGCCGCGGCGGCGGGTGAACGCGTCGCGCGCGGCTGCGTACCGCTTCCACAGCTCGGTGTCGGTCTTGCGATCGACGCCGCGGATCGTCTTCCACTCGTCGAGGATCGCCTTGAAGCGGTCGCCGGTCGCCTTCCAGCTCGTCGATTCGGCGCCGAGCGCCTCGGCCTCGGTCACCAGCGCCGTCTTGCGAGCGACCGCCTCGACCCGGGCGGCGTCACGGGCCGCGCGCGACTCGTCCGCCTTCTGCGTCGCGACGCCGGTGAGCTTCTCCAGCCGCGCCGACAGGCCGTCGATGTCGCCGACGACGTGCGCTTCGGGCAGGCTCGCATGGATGCGCTTGATCGTCGACAGCGCACTCTGTGCGTCGGCGGCACCGCTGCCGAGCCGAGCTTCGATGAGGTTGACCTCGGTGACCAGGTCGTCGAAGCGGCGGGCGAAGTGAACGAGACCCTCTTCGGGCGCGCCGGCCTGCCAAGACCCGACCGCGCGCTCGCCGCCGGCCGTCTTGACGTATACGGTTCCGTCGGAGTCCACGCGCCCGAAGGCGGTCCAGTCTTCCATCTCAACCTCGTTCTTCCCGGCCACGCTTGGGGATGGGCGCGAGCCGCCACAGAGCAGTCGGTGTAGGCCCCGAAGGAGTTTCCACCGAAGGCATTGTCACAGGTATCCCCCGGTACAAGTCGAGCGGCCGCCGCGGACCGTGACCATATGGTGTCCTGACACCCAGACGAACACCGGCACCCGTCGGCCCCTGGCACCGGTCGATGTCCGGCTACGGTGGCAGCGTGCCTGCAGTCGTCGCGGTTGTCTGCCCCCATCCTCCCCTCCTGGTGCCAGCGATGGCAGGGCGTGCTGCCTGGGAATTAACAGAACTTCGCTCAACTTGTGACGCCGCGGTCAACAAGCTGTGGTCGGCCGAACCGGATCAGATCGTCGTCGTGGGCGATGGAGTCTCGACCGATACTTACGCTTCGTCCGCTATCGGATCATTTGCCGGGTACGGTCTTCCGCTGGCCGTACGCCTGGACGGCGGTGACGCGGACACCGGTGAAGCCGCATGTAGCCGCCGACGTGGCCGCCGCGACCCTGCCGCTCAGCCTTTCGGTGGCGGCCTGGCTGCTGCGCGATCGTCCGGTTGAGCCACCCCGTGTCGGCGTGTCGGTCGCACGGGAGTCCGCCCTCGACTGCGCGAGGCTCGGTGCGTCGTTGGTCAGCGGCTCGTCGCGGGTCGGCCTTTTGATCATGGGCGACGGGTCCGCCTGCCACGGCCCGAAATCCCCCGGGTACGACGATCCGCGAGCGACGTCGTTCGACGCGGATGTGACGAGTGCGTTGGCTGCGTGCGACACGGAAGCGTTGCTCGCGCTCGACGTCGACCTGGCGACCGATCTGCTCGTCGCGGGCCGGGCACCGTGGCAGGTGTTGGCCGGTGCGATCGACGCGTCCGGCGGGGCGTGGACCGGTTCGGTCACGTACGCAGACGCGCCGTACGGCGTGCAGTACACGGTCGCGACATGGCTTCCCGTCGGCGTCGATATGGCGCGCGCGGCGTGACCAACGCCGGAACCGTCCTCGCCATCGTCGGACCGACCGCCGCGGGTAAGTCGGCGCTATCGCTGGCGCTGGCCGAACGCCTCGGCGGCGAGGTCGTCAACGCCGACTCGATGCAGCTCTACCGCGGGATGGACATCGGCACCGCGAAGCTCACACCGGCCGAGCGCCACGGCATCAACCACCACGTACTCGACGTCTGGCCGGTGACACAGTCGGCCAGCGTCGCCGAATACCAGCGGCTCGCCCGCGCCGCGATCGACGACATCCTGGCCCGGGGCCGAGTGCCGCTGCTGGTCGGCGGCTCCGGCCTCTACGTCCGCGCGGCGCTCGAACACTTCGATTTCCCCGGTACGGACGCGGCGTTGCGCGCGCGGCTCGAAGCCGAGCTCGCTGACCTCGGCCCCGGCCCGTTGCACGCCCGGCTCGCCACGATGGACCCGGGCGCGGCCGCGAAGATCCTGCCCTCCAACGGCCGGCGCCTCGTCCGGGCGCTGGAGGTCATCGAGCTGACCGGCGCGCCGTTCGCGGCCGCGTTGCCCGATCCGTCGCCGGTCTACCCGAGCGTGCAGATCGGCGTCGACCTCGACTCGGCAACGCTGGACGAGCGGATCGCGGCGCGCGTACGGCATATGTTCGACGCCGGCCTCGTGGACGAAGTCCGGGCACTGGTGCCGGAGGGTCTGGCCGACGGGCGTACGGCGAGCCGGGCGCTCGGTTATCAGCAGGTGCTGACCTACCTGGACGGTCGGAGCGATCTGGCCCGGGCGGCCGCCGACACGATCCAGGCGACCCGCCGCTTCGTCCGCCGCCAGCGCACGTGGTTCCACCGCGACCCGCGGATAGGCTGGCTGGATGCGACCGCGCCCGACCTGGTCGACGACGCGATTGCGATGATGGAACGCGGACCGACGGCAACGACGGGAGAACCATGAAGTTCGCCAAGGCGCACGGCACCGGCAACGACTTCGTCGTGCTGCCCGACCCGGACGGCGCGCTGGATCTGACGCCGCGCCTGGTCGCCGCGCTGTGCGATCGGCACCGGGGGATCGGTGGCGATGGCGTACTCCGGGTCGTCCGGTCGGCGAAGCATCCGGAGGCGGCCGATCTCGCCGGCGAGGCCGAGTGGTTCATGGACTATCACAACGCGGACGGCTCGGTCGCAGAGATGTGCGGCAACGGCGTCCGGGCGTACGTGCGGTATCTCGCGTCGTCCGGCCTGATCGCCGCCGACACGACCCGACTCGACGTGGCGACCCGGGCCGGCATCGTGCCGGTCCAGATCGGTTCCGACACTCTGACGGTCGGGCTGCCGGTCCCGATCGTCGGCGGCGAGTCGACGGCGACCGTCGCCGGGTTGGCGCACGCGGGCGTCGCCGCCTCGGTCGGCAATCCGCATCTGGTCTGCGCCGTGGCCGACGTGGCCGCGTTGAACGCTCTCGACCTGAGCCGCCCGCCGAGGGTCGACCCGGCCACGTTCCCGGACGGCGTCAACGTCGAGTTCATCGCGGCCGGCGCGCCGGTCGCGGGGGCGGATCGGCACGTACACATGCGGGTGTATGAGCGCGGCTCGGGCGAGACGCTGTCGTGCGGCTCCGGCGCGTGTGCGGTGGCCGCCGTCGTGCTGCGGGACGTAGGCATGACGCCCGGAACCGGTACGGTCGCCGTCGACGTACCGGGTGGGCGGCTGACGATCACACTGGACGGCGACACCTGCCGGTTGTCGGGCCCGGCGGTCGTCGTGGCGACCGGCGACGTCGACGTCACCGCCCTCTGACCGGCCCTAGGTTCGCTGGTCCTCGCACCCCGTCCGCATTTGTACGGAACTTGGCCGGTCGCAAGCGCCGGGACCGGCCAAGTTCCGTACAAGTGAGGGCGTTGAGGCGCAGCGGGCGCGACTCGCGCGACCGGCGCGCACAGCGATCAGTCGGCGAGGTCCATCTCCAGGTCGAAGAGCGAACCGGCCCGCAGCGACGGCGTCGCCGCGAGCGTGGCGGCCGCGACGCTGCTGGCCTGGGCGGCCGCTTCGGCCGGCGGCGTGCCTTTGGCGACCGCCCGGACCGCGGCCGCGACAGACGGCGCGACGCGCGCGTCGAACACGCTCGGCACGATGACGGAGGCGTTCAACGCGTCCTCGCCTACGACGTCGGCAATGGCGCGAGCGGCGGCCAGCGCCATGTCCTCGGTGTAGCCCCGGGCCTGTGCGTCGAGCATGCCGCGGAACACGCCCGGGAACGCCAGCACGTTGTTGATCTGGTTCGGCTGGTCGGAGCGGCCGGTCGCCACGATCGCGGCGTGCTTGCGGGCCTCCCGCGGATCGACCTCCGGGTCCGGGTTCGCGAGTGCGAACACGATCGCGTCCTTGGCCATGCCGGCGATGTCGTCGCCGGTCAGCAGGTTCGGAGCGCTGACACCGATGAACACGTCAGCGCCGCGGATCGCGCCGGGCAGTCCACCCGAGTAGTTGTCGGCGTTGGTGTGCTCGGCCAGCCACTGCCAAGACGGGTTGTAGCCGGCCGCGCCGCGATGCAGGGCGCCCTGGCGGTCGTACGCGATGATGTCGCCGACGCCCTCCGCGAGCAGCAACTTCATGATGGCCGTACCGGCCGCCCCGGCCCCGGATACGACGACCCGCACGTCGCCGATCTGCTTGCCCACGACGCGCAGAGCGTTGGTCAGCGCGGCCAGCACGCAGATCGCGGTGCCGTGCTGGTCGTCGTGGAACACCGGGATGTCGAGCATCTCCCGCAGGCGCGCCTCGATTTCGAAGCACCGCGGCGCCGCGATGTCTTCCAGGTTGATGCCGCCGTAGGCCGGCGCGATCGCCTTGACGATCCGGATGATCTCCTCGGTGTCCTGCGTATCGAGGACGACCGGCCACGCATCGACACCGCCGAACCGCTTGAACAGGGCGGCCTTGCCCTCCATCACCGGCAGTGCGGCCGCCGGCCCGATGTTGCCGAGCCCCAACACCGCCGAGCCGTCGGTCACGACCGCCACCGTGTTGCGCTTGATCGTCAGGCGCCGGGCATCGTCGGGATTCTCGGCGATCGCGAGGCAGACGCGAGCGACGCCGGGGGTGTACGCGCGGGACAGCTCGTCGCGGGTGCGGAGCGCGACCTTCGGGTGCACCTCGATCTTGCCGCCGAGGTGGAGCAGGAACGTACGGTCGGAGACCTTTCGTACCTCGAGGCCGTCGATCTTGGCCAACTCGGCCACCACATGATCGGCATGGGCCATGTTCGCCGTGTCGCACGTGACGTCGGCGATCACCCGCAGATGATCGGAGTCGACCACGTCGAGCGCCGTCACAATGGCGCCGGCATCGCCGACGGCCGTCGCTATGCGGCCGATAGCGGTCGAATCGGCGGGCACCGACACCCGGACCGTGATCGAGAACCCGGCGCTGGGCATTGCCGCCATCGTGAAACCTCTCCTCGTCGAGACGTGCTGGTCGTGCGTGTGCCCGTCAGCATCCCGCCCGCGGTCGCCGGTTGTCACTCCCGTTGTCCGCCGCCGGTGTCGGTAGTCAGTCTCGCCCTCCACCGGCGGCCGGCGGGAGGCAGGCCGGCGTGGCCCACGTCACGTCCGCAACGATCTTGCTCGGCCGGCGACCGAATCTTGGCCGGCCGGCGGGAGACTCGGGCGGCGGCGGAACGCCAGCGGCGGCGCGGGTGTAATGGGCGTGCGGCTGGCAGGCTGCCGTGCCACGATCGAAGGGATGAATGACGACCGACTCGGACGCAAGCCGAGTAACGATATCTACTTCGACGCTGCTATTGATCCCGACGACCTCGACTTCGCCGACGATGATCGCGATGATCGCGGCACGGACGGCGACCTCGAGCTCGCCGAGCGCAATGCGCTGCGCCGGGTCGCCGGGCTGTCCACCGAACTCACCGATATCACCGAGGTGGAGTATCGGCAGCTTCGCCTCGAACGGGTTGTCCTGATCGGGGTCTGGGCCGAAGGCAGCGCGACCGACGCCGACAACTCGCTGATCGAGCTGGCCGCTCTGGCCGAGACCGCCGGCTCTCAGGTGCTGGAGGCACTCATCCAGCGGCGCAGCCGCCCCGACCAGGCGACGTACATCGGTCGGGGCAAGGTCGAAGAGCTGCGCTCGATCGTCATGCAGTCCGGCGCGGACACGGTGATCTGTGACGGCGAGCTGTCGCCCAGTCAGCTGCGGCGCCTGGAGAGCACGATCAAGGTCAAGGTCATCGACCGTACGGCGCTGATCCTCGACATCTTCGCCCAGCACGCGAAATCGCGTGAGGGCAAGGCTCAGGTCGAGCTGGCCCAGCTTCAATATCTGCTGCCGCGCCTTCGCGGTTGGGGTGAAGCGATGAGCCGGCAGGCCGGTGGCCGGGTCGGCGCGCAGGGCGGTGGCATCGGCTCCCGCGGTCCCGGCGAGACGAAGCTCGAAACCGACCGCCGACGGATCCGCACGCGCATCTCCAAGCTGCGGCGGGAGATCGGGCTGATGCGGACGGTACGAGTCACCAAGCGGTCCCGCCGTCGCAACCGCGAGGTGCCGAGCGTGTCGATCGCCGGTTACACCAACGCCGGCAAGTCGAGCCTGTTGAACGTCCTGACCGGCGCCGGCGTTCTGGTCGAGGATGCGCTGTTCGCGACGCTCGATCCGACGACGCGCCGGGCGCAGACCGCCGACGGTCGGATCTTCACCTACTCCGACACGGTCGGCTTCGTCCGGCACCTGCCACACCAGTTGATCGAGGCGTTCCGGTCGACACTGGAAGAGGTCGGCGAGTCGGATCTTGTCGTGCACGTCGTCGACGGCTCGCACCCCGACCCCGAGCAGCAGGTCCGCTCGGTGCACGAGGTGCTCGGCGAGGTCGGCGCGGACACGATCGCTGAGCTGCTCGTGGTCAACAAGATCGACGCCGCCGACGAGGAGACGCTTCTTCGACTCAAGCGGCTCTGGCCGGCCGCGCTGTTCGTCTCCGCGCGCACCGGCGCCGGCATCGACGACCTGCGGCTCGCGGTCGAGGCCCGGCTGCCGCGCCCGTCGGTGGAGCTGCGTGTGCTGGTGCCGTACGACCGGGGTGACCTGGTCGCCGCGGCCCATGAGCGCGGCGAGGTGCTGAGCGCGGATCACCGCGATGCCGGGACAGAACTGTGGGTACGCGTTCCCGAGTCGCTTGCCGCCCAATTGCACCCGTATGAGCTGGCTAGTGGATCTCTAACTGATAACACACTGTGAGGTACGCCTTGCGGTCACTGTTTTCTGGTTTGTCTCTGCAACACTAGGCCGATGCAGTCTGTTCGGATGGCGGCCATCGCCGCGGCTGTCGTGCTGGTCGGATCGGTCAGTGCGCCGGCGTTCGCGGCCCCGTCGCCCGGTGCCACCGGTGTCGCCACGCCGGTCACCGCGGCCACGCCGCTGCCGACGCCCGTCCCGTCACCGGTCGCTCCGAGCACCGTCTGCACGATCAGCGACAACTCGGCCGTCCAGATCACCGGCCTCGTCGCCACGTCGGATGGCTACGTCGTCATCGACGGTAAGAACAACAGCTGGGGCAACCGGGTCGCGTACCTCAATAAGAGCTGCGGCCGGATCGGCTCGGCCCAGTCGTACCCGAACGGAGCGGCGGTCGACCCGCAGGACATCGCCGTCGACAGCAAGGGCACGCTGTGGATCGCCGACACCGGCGACCAGCCGGTCACCCCGCAGCGTCAGACGGTCGCGTTGTTCAAGGTGACCAGCAAGAACGCGATGACGCGCTATCGCTTCTCGTATCCGGACGGGTCGCACAACACCGAGGCCCTCCTGCTCAACGGCAACGGCGCACCGATCTTCGTCACGAAGGCGATCAGCGGTCCGGCGACGATCTTCACCTACACCGGTACGCTGACGACCGGCAAGATCATGCAGCTGTCCAAGGTCGGCGAGTTCACGCCGGAGCAGACCGGAACGTCGAACAAGCTCGGCAACCGTGGACCGGCCCAGAACGAGATCACCGGCGGCGCGAACTCTCCCGACGGCAAGAAGGTCGCCCTGCGTACGTTGACCGACGCGTACGAGTGGGACGTGACCAACGGCGACGTACTGGCCGCGCTGACCAAGGGCAAGCCGCGCATCACGCCGATGCCGAACGAGGATCAGGGCTACGCGATCGCGTACACGACTGACGGCAAGTCGTTCCTGACCGTGTCGGACAGCTCGTCCTCGACGCCGCTCCTCAAGTACAAGCCGGCGGCGCCGTTGAGTGCGGCGGCGGCGAAGAAGGCGGCCGCGGCGGCCGCCGGCCCGGGCAAGCCGAGCGCGATCCGGGCGTGGTTCAACAAGCTCACGTTCTCACAGCTGATGTGGCTCCTGGCCGCGGTCGCCGCGGTCGGATTCGTGCTCCTGCTCATTGGTGTGCTCGGGATCCGGCGGGCACGCAAGGGGTTCGCCGCGGAGGCCGCCAAGGCCAGCGAATCGGGCGCCGACGCCGGCGACGGTGGGCGGATGTCGGCCGCGGTCGGCGGCGCCGGGGTCTACGGGGCACCCCGGAGTTCTGATCCGTACGCGGCACCGAACAGTCCACCGGCTCCCCCCGGGTCGGCCGGCGGGGTCTACGGCGGTGGCCAGTATCCCGGCGGTCAATACCCCGGCGGCTCGAGATCCGGCGGCCCCGCGCCCGGACGTCCCGGTTCGGGTGGTCCGCCGCCGGGCGGCCCGAGTCCGAACGGTCAGAACGGCCGCAGCGGCGGCGTCTACGGCGGCCAATACGGCGGTGGTCAGTACGGCGCCCCGGCCGATCCGTACCGCGACGAGGGTCCCGGGCATCCGGGTCCCCGACGCGGCACGCCGTACGGAGATGGTCAGTACCGCGGCTGAGCCCGTGTGTCCGACCCGACGGTCCTCTGGCGACGGCCCGCCCGCGTAGACATCAGGTCGAGCCGGCCGATCGAGCCGGCCAGCCCGGCCCGCCTAGGCCGGTCCCGGCCCGGCCAGTGGTCCGGGCCGGCCGGGCACCTGGGTCGCTGTGTGCCTCAGATGCGGCGCATGACGGTGACGACACGGCCGAGAATCGTCGCGTCATCGCCCGGGATCGGATCGAACGCCGGGTTGGCCGGCATCAGAAGCACGTGATCTTCGCGGCGGCGGAACGTCTTCACTGTCGCCTCGCCGTCGAGCATGGCCGCCACGATGTCGCCGTTCTCGGCCTCGGGTTGCTGGCGCACGACGACCCAGTCGCCGTCGCAGATCGCGGCCTCGATCATCGAGTCGCCCTTGACCCTCAGTAGGAAGAGCGTCCCCTCGCCCACCAATTCGCGCGGGAGCGGGAAAACATCGTCGATCGACTGTTCGGCAAGGATCGGGCCACCGGCCGCGATCCGTCCGACCAGCGGCACATACGCCGGTGTCGGACGCGCGGCGCGCACCGCCTCGTCATCGTCGGCCGCCATATCCGACGGCGTCCGGACGTCGACCGCCCGGGGGCGGTTCGGATCTCGCCGCAGAAGGCCCTTCTTCTCCAGCTCTTTCAGCTGGTAGGCGACGCTCGATGGCGACACCAGATCGACCGCCTCGCCGATCTCCCGGACGCTCGGCGGGTAGCCGTGCTGCGCGACCCAGCCTCGGATGAACTCCATGATGCGGCGCTGGCGAGCGGTCAGCCCCTCGCCGAGGCCACCGGCGAGTCCGCTGCTCACCGGTGTGACGGCGCGGAGCGGGGCGTCGCCGTGGCCGGCACGGCGGCGGGCGGTGCTCGCTCGGCGAGTCGGTGCGGCTTTCGATTCGCTCGGCACGGTGGTCCTCCTCGTCGGATTTATCACGCTGGTTGCCAGCCTGTACCCCGCTGAGCCGATGCGGGTGGCTCTGTGGGGAAACGACGCAACCGGTGTGCCATGACCGTATCCCGACCACCGGACAAGTTCAAACGCATGTACGAGTTGATTTCGTCGTGTCGCTGGAAACTGTCGGTGGGCTCTGGTAGACCTTCGTACGTAGGTTCGATCGAACGCCCGTACGAGCCCGATGTCCGGCCCGATCGAACGCCCGAACGAGTGGGAGGCCGCCATGAGCGTGTCGACTTGGGCTCCAGCTAGGCAAATCACCGTTGATGCGGCGGACGTCCGCCCTGAGGTCGCGATCCCGTCGGGGGCTCGGGTGGCCGTTGTCAGTCGCCGCGCCCGCGGGGGAATCGCGGCGCGCGAGCGCTTCGCCGCGGCGGGCCGTCCCGCGCTCCGGCTGGTTCCACCGCTGCCGACGGGTGCCGACTGGCCGACCGGCGCGACCGCGACGTCATCCGCCTCGCGGCTGCGTTACGCATCGGCGGGGTCGGACTCGGACATGGCGATCGAGCCAGAGGCCGAGCCGACTGGCTCCACGAAACCGACGCTCGATTCCCGCATCGTCGGTGCATCCGCCAAACCTGTGCCGTCGGGCTCGCCGCTCGCCAGTCCGTCGATTCCGGCGGCGCCCTCGAATCGCCCTCGCGTCGCTCGGCTCCCGGTCAGGTCAGCGAGCGCGCCCGGCCGATCGCGGCCGACCCATGCACCCGTTCGGCTGACCCGTCGTGGTCGCCTCGTCCTGGCCGCTCTTCTGCTCGCGTTCGCGGCGGCCATCGTCGGGGTGCTCGCGTCGACCGTGGAAGCCGCTGCTCCGTCTGGCCCGCCCCGCGCGGTCGTGGTCCACCCGGGTGACACGCTCTGGTCGATTGCGGCGCGCGTGCATCCACGCGGCTCGCTCACGGACACGATGCTCATGATCGAGCGGCTGAATCACATGCCTGACGGCACTGTGTATGTCGGGCAGCAGCTACTCGTCCCGAACTCGTGATCAGGCGATCGTGGCGCCGGACGAAGGTCGGCGGGACTCGCATCGCCGACGGCGGCCGGACATAGGCGCCCATCCAGCGCGTTTCGGTCTGCGATCCGACGCCACGCGCGACACGGTGCGAAATCCGTCGCGCGACACGCGCGACACGCTTGCGTCGAGGGTGTCCGGGGCCTAACGTCAACACCACATCTAGTAGTTACATGGGTGTGAGTTCCCTACAGGTTGGGTCGGTCAGCCGGTAGACTGAGATACGAGCCGATGTCGGCATCGGGTGGCGAACCTGATGTCGACCCCGTTCTTGTGTCCTAGAGAAATCACGTTCGCGGTCTTTGGGCAAGATTGTGGGCATAGCGAGGCTTTCGTCGCAGGACGGTGGTCCGCGATGTACGGCCGCAGCGGGGAACGCGGCGGGGTTTCGTCGGCAGAGTGGTCGGGAGGTGATCGGCATGCGGTGCCCTTACTGTCGGCACGGCGACTCACGGGTCGTCGACTCCCGCGAGGCCGACGACGGCCAGATCATCCGACGTCGACGCTCGTGTCCGCAGTGCGGCAAGCGGTTTACCACCGTCGAGGAGGCGGTGCTCGCCGTCGTCAAACGCAGCGGCGTGACCGAACCGTTCAGCCGCAACAAGATCATGAGCGGCGTACGCAAGGCCTGCCAGGGCCGGCCGGTGGACGATGACGCGCTCGCGCTCCTGGCGCAGCGCGTCGAGGAGTCGATTCGGGCCCGGGGGGTGGCTGAGGTGCCGAGCCACGAGGTCGGGCTGGCGATCCTCGGTCCGCTACGCGAACTGGACGAGGTGGCATACCTGCGGTTCGCGAGCGTCTACCGGTCGTTCGAGTCGCTGGCCGATTTCGAACGGGAGATTGCCGTGCTGCGGCGCCCGCTGGATCGGGGCGGCCCGGCCGACCGTGACGATCTGGTCAACGGTCGCGGATCGGTCTCCGCCGACGATCGGGCGGCCACCGGCCCACCGGACGGATCGACGGGTGGAGGCGGCAAGGCGCCGCCGGTGCGCGCCGGCACAAGCCGCGTACCCGCGGGAACGGGCTGAGCTCGGCCGGTCGGGAGCGCACGAGCGTCGCGGACGTGGGGATGGGATCCCGTTCGGCCCGCGCCGCGACGAGCGGAAGGCCAATAGAGCGCGCAATGTCGGCCAAGGCACCCCCGGAGGGCGTGACGTGGTCGGTGGTGTGGACGTTGAGACAGAGCGCAGCCGCGAGGCGCACGGATCGAGCCGTTGCGTAGCGCACCGGAGGCGGCGACGCGAGCGACCGGGAACAGACGAGGCAGGATCGGACATGGGTAGCAAGGATCGAGGGGGACCGGGAATGACGGAGAGTGTGGGCGCGGCGTCGGGTGGGTCGGCACGGGGCAGGAGCCGCAAAGCGCCGACCGGACTCCGGGTCGAGCGGGTGTGGACGACGGAGGGCGTGCACCCCTACGACGAGGTGACCTGGGAACGGCGCGATGTCGTCATGACCAACTGGCGGGACGGCTCGATCAACTTCGAGCAGCATGGCGTCGAGTTCCCGGACAGCTGGAGCATCAACGCCGCGAACATCGTTACGACGAAGTACTTCCGCGGCGCGCTGGGCACGCCGGAGCGTGAGTGGAGCCTGAAGCAGCTCATCGACCGCGTCGTGAACACCTATCGCACGGCGGGCGAGGAGAACGGATACTTCGCTACCCCCGGTGATGCCGCGGTGTTCGGCGACGAGCTGACCTGGATGCTGCTGCACCAGGTATTCAGCTTCAACTCGCCGGTGTGGTTCAACGTCGGGACGGCGTCGCCGCAGCAGGTGAGCGCGTGCTTCATCCTGGCCGTCGACGACTCGATGGATTCGATCCTCGACTGGTACAAGGAAGAGGGTCTGATCTTCAAGGGCGGCTCCGGCTCGGGTGTGAACCTCTCGCGCATCCGGTCGTCGAAGGAGCTGCTCTCGTCCGGTGGCACCGCGTCCGGTCCGGTGAGCTTCATGCGCGGCGCCGACGCGAGCGCCGGCACGATCAAGTCCGGCGGTGCGACGCGGCGCGCGGCGAAGATGGTCATCCTCGACGTCGATCATCCGGACATCGAGGAGTTCGTCACCACGAAGGCGCGCGAGGAGGACAAGATCCGCGCGTTGCGCGACGCGGGCTTCGACATGGACCTCGGCGGCGCCGACATCGTCTCGGTGCAGTACCAGAACGCCAACAACTCGGTACGGGTGACCGACGAGTTCATGCATGCGGTGGAGCACAACGAACCGTTCGACCTGCGAGCCCGGCTCGACGGTACGGTGATCGAAACGGTCAAGGCGCGTGATCTGTTCGGCAAGATCGCGCAGGCGGCCTGGGAGTGCGCCGATCCGGGTCTGCAGTACGACGACACGATCAACCACTGGCACACCTGCCCAGAGACCGGCCGCATCACCGCGTCCAACCCGTGCAGCGAGTACCTGCACCTGGACAACTCGTCATGCAACCTGGCGTCGCTGAACCTGATGAAGTTCCTGCGCAGTGACGGCTCGTTCGACACGCAGATGTTCGTCAAGTCGGTCGAGTTCATCATCACCGCGATGGACATCTCGATCTGCTTCGCCGACTTCCCGACCGAGAAGATCGGAGCGACCACGCGGGCCTACCGCCAGCTGGGCATCGGCTACGCCAACCTCGGCGCGCTGCTGATGGCGAGCGGTCTGCCGTACGACTCGGAGGGTGGCCGGAGCGTCGCGGCGTCGATCACGTCGCTGATGACGGGCACCGCCTATCGCCGGTCGGCCGAATTGGCCGGCGTCGTAGGCGCGTACGACGGATATGCCCGCAACGCCGACGCGCACAAGCGCGTGATGCACCAGCACGCCGACGCGAACGCCGCGATCGACGTGTACGGCGATGTGGCCGCGGACGTCCAGGCCGAGGCCACGAAGCAGTGGGCGCTCGGGAACAAGATCGGCGAGAAGGCCGGCTGGCGCAACTCGCAGGCGAGTGTGCTCGCACCGACCGGCACGATCGGCCTGATGATGGACTGCGACACCACCGGTGTCGAGCCGGACCTGGCGCTGGTCAAGTTCAAGAAGCTGGTCGGCGGCGGCTCGATGCAGATCGTCAACCAGACGGTGCCGAAGGCACTGCGCAGCCTCGGATACCAGGAGGAGCAGGTCGAGGCGATCGTCGAATACATCGCCGAGCACGGCCACGTCGTCGACGCGCCCGGGCTTCGCGCCGAGCACTACGCGGTGTTCGACTGCGCGATGGGCGAGCGCTCGATCGCTCCGATGGGGCACGTAAGGATGATGGCGGCGGCGCAGCCGTTCATCTCCGGCGCGATCTCGAAGACGGTGAACATGCCGGAATCGGCGACGGTCGATGAGGTCGAGGAGATCTACTTCGAGGCGTGGCGGGTCGGCATCAAGGCGCTCGCGATCTACCGGGACAACTGCAAGGTCGGTCAGCCGCTGTCGAACGCGAAGCCGAAGGCCGAGGCGACGCCGGCCGCGACCGTCGTCGCGCCGGAGCCGAGGGTGGAGAAGGTCGTCGAATACCGGCCGATCCGCAAGCGGCTGCCGAAGAAGCGCTCGTCGGAGACCGTGTCCTTCTCGGTCGGCGGGGCGGAGGGTTACCTCACCGCGTCGTCCTACCCGGATGACGGTCTCGGCGAGGTGTTCCTCAAGATGTCGAAGCAAGGCTCGACGCTCGCCGGTGTCATGGACGCGTTCTCGGTCGCCATTTCGATCGGTCTGCAGTATGGCGTTCCGTTGGAGACGTACGTCTCGAAGTTCACCAACATGCGATTCGAGCCGGCCGGCATGACCGACGACCCCGACATCCGCATGGCCGCGTCGGTGATGGATTACATCTTCCGGCGGCTCGCCCTGGACTTCCTGCCCTACGACCAGCGCAGTGAGCTCGGCATCTTCACCGCAGCGGAGCGCGCGGCGCAACTACGCGCCGAGGCCGCGGCGGCGGAGGCATCGGCGTCGCCGGCACCCGTCGAGGAGCACGTCGACTTCGCCGCTCTCGCGTCGTCGGCACCGATCGAGGCCGCTCCGGTCGAGCCGACGAAGGCGGCCGCACCAGCGGACGCACGGACGGAGGCACCGAGCACGGCGACGGCATCGGCGGAGGGCGCCAAGCCGACCGCCCGCGCCGGATCGTCGATGGAGCTGCTGGAGCTGGTGCAGGGCAAGGGCGCCGATGCTCCACTGTGCTTCACCTGCGGTACGAAGATGCGACCGGCCGGTAGTTGCTACGTGTGCGAAGGCTGCGGCTCGACCAGCGGCTGCAGCTGAATTTGTGGCGATCGGGCGCTACGGCCCGATCGCCACAGCGAGGTCCGGGAACCACAGCGAAGTCCGGGAAGCGGAGTCGGCACTGGCCGGCTCCGCTTTCGTCTTGCGGTGCGAATCGTCCGGCCAGAATCAATGTCGTTACCTTCCTGGGTCGCCATCCGTCATAGCAGAGACAAGCTGCATTGAGCTGATGTACCAAGACTTTGGAGGAGATCAACCATGCCGGAGCGAACGAAGATCGCAGTTGCCGGGGGGACCGGACGGGTCGGGCGTCACGTCATCGACGTACTCACGGCCAGGGGACACGACGTCGTATCGATCTCCCGTTCGAGCGGCGTCGACGTGATCACCGGCGACGGTCTGGCCGAGGCCCTGGCCGGTGTGCAGACGGTCATCGACGCGGCCACCGGTCCCTCGCCGGACAAGGACGAGGCCACGCGGTTCTTCACGACCGCGGCCGACAATCTGCATCGGTTCGGCCAGCGGGCCGGCGTGCAGCGGCTGGTCGTGGTGTCGATCATCGGGATCGATCGCCTCACTCCGGGGTACGGCTACAACGCGGCGAAGCTCGCCCACGAGCGGGCCGCGTTGGCCGGTCCGATCCCGGCCCGCATTCTGCGGGCTGCGCAGTTCCACGAGTTCGTCGGGCAGCTCATGGAATGGGGCACCCGGGGCGAGGTCGTCTACGTTCCGCGCATGCGGACGCAACTGGTCGCCGCCCGTACCGTCGCCGAGGCACTGGCCGACATGGCTACCGCCGCGGATTGGTCGGCCGGGTCCGATGGTGATTCCGTTCCGGAGATCGCCGGGCCACGCGCGGAGACCCTGGCCGACATGGCCGTACTACTCGCGGAACGACGTCATGATCCGGTGAAGATCGAAGTCACGGACGATCCGACGAACCCGGACAACGACCGGATCGCCACCGGCGCGCTCCTGCCCGGCCCGCACGCCACGCTGGCCGGCCCGACGTTCGAGGAGTGGCTCGCTCGCACCTCGTGAGCGGGCCGCCCGCCAAGGATCCGCGTGGCCCGTACGGTCGGATGGAGCGGCTCGCGGTCAGGCCGTGCCGTAGACGATGTCGATGCTGTCCGTGCCGCCGATCCAATGGAGCGTGAAGCGCCAGCAGCCGGCGAGTGGCACATTGACGTACGACGGACCGAACGAGATGTCTCCGATGTCAACGTTCGTGTTCGTCCCGACGAGATGCCCTTCCACGGTCAACTCGCCGGCCGACGGCTCGTCGGGAACCCAGAGGATCTTGTTCTGAGCTTGCGTGGCCGCGGGTGTCCCGGCGTGCAACGGGGCGCCGAACAGCACCCCGACGATGTGTCCGCTCTTGCTCGTCACGTATGGCCAGGAGTCGTACGGCGGACTGAATCCGCTCCGGGCCCACGTCGGCAGGGCGCCTTTCGACGGAGCATAGGCGCACTTGGCGTCCGGCGTGGTCGCCAAGGCGGTGGGTGACGTGGCCGCACCCGTCACGGCCGGGGCAGGTCGCGGGGCTGGTGCGGCCGCGCCGGCGGCGTGCTTCGGGTCCGAGCCGCTGCACCCGGCAACGCCGAGCGTGAGCACCAACAGACCAAGGCCAACTAGCCGGGCCACACGCGTGTGAGCCATAGGTCATTGTCGTTCCGGCCGCGCTCACCCGGCGGTCCATGTTGCCATTCCGCAATGCATTCGCACTCCGGCAGTTACTGCGAGCGCCGATCTAGAGTGGCGGTGTGTCGGTCGCGGTGAACGTGGACGTGGTGCGGGATCTGGTGTCGGTCCACGTGCCCGATGGTGCCGCCACGCAGATCGTTCCCTGCGGCGAGGGGCTGGACAACGTCGCATTCGACGTCGGCGGCGCACTGATCGTACGGTTCCGGAAGGCGGCCGACGATGCCACGCGAGCGGCGCTGGTCACGGCGGAGGCCCGCCTGCTCGACGAGATCGCCGGAGCGCTGCCGGTCGCCGTACCGGAGATAGTGTTTGTGGACGCTGAGCACGGCTGCCTCGCCTACCGCAAGCTGCCGGGAACGCCGCTGATCGAGCAGCCGCACCCGTCACGGTCCGCGTGGGCCGAGGCTCTCGGCGAGGTCCTGGGTCGGTCGCTCGCCGCGATGCACACACTGTCGCCGGCGCGGATGGCCGCCTTCGTGGGTACGGACGATGCTCCGCTCGCCGAGTGGCTCGCGGATGCGGCGGGTATCTATCGCGACGTCGCTGACGGGATTCCAGCCACCGATCGGCCCGCTGTCGAAACGTTCCTCGCCGCGGAGCCGCCGCCGCCCGTGGCACGTCTCGTGTTCTCGCATAATGACCTCGGCATCGAGCACGTCCTCGTCGCACCGGGCAGCGGCGCGGTCACGGGCATCATCGACTGGAGCGACGCTGCCATGGTCGATCCGGCGTACGACGTCGGGCTGTTGTATCGCGACCTCGGTCCGGTCGCCCTCGACGCGCTGCTGCGTTCCGGGCTTGGCACTGGCGACGGCGGGCTGCGCGAGCGGGCAGTTTTCTACGCGCGGTGCAGCGTCCTGGAGGATCTCGCCCATGGCCGCGAAACCGGCCGACCGGAGTATGTCGACAAGAGTCTCGCCGCACTCGGTTGGCTGTTCGAGCAATAGACCGCGGGCAATAGACCGCGGGCAACAGGCCGCGGGCACCAGGCCGCGGGCACCAGACCGGCCGGCAATGGACCGCCGGCAATCGACAGGCCGGCGAGGTGATGCGGCGCCGACAACCGCCGTGCGGACCGCGTCAGATCTGGTCGCCCGGCGGGTCCTCCCGCTGACGCAGGCGCTCCTCGCGCAGCCGTAGATCGGCCTCCCACCGTCGCAGGCGCTCCTCGTCGGCCCGGCGTGTCTGGTCGGAGAGGCCGCGCAGAAATTCCGGGTCGTCGTCCGGGGCCAACATCCGCGGCGACGGTTGCGAAATGTCGATCGGGTCGGGCGGCTCGTTTGCGCGTAGCCCACGTCCGGCCGGATGGCCGGGATGCGGCTCATGCGCGGATCGTTCTTCCGGCGTCGGACGGCCAGCGATGAACCACAGCACGCCGCCGATGCCGGAGAGGATGAGGATGACCCCGATCCAGCCGAGCTTCGGGAGGTTGCGGATCAGCAGGGACTCGGTGGTGATGCAGTCGAACAGGGCAGCGACCATGATTCCCAGGTCGGCGAGGAGGAACAGCGGAATGAGGTCGCCCATGGGGAACATGATGGCCCATCGGCGCGCCCAACGGCAGCCCGTAGCCGGTGCGTTTCGCCGGGATGGCGCGTACGACCGGCGGAGCGGCACGTGCCCACTCGGTCGACGTCGGCCTGGTCCAGGCAACGCCCAAGTCGCCGCCGGATAATTGTCGGGTGACGACACCCGAGCCACGTGCGCTACCGCTGGCCGACCGCGGCGTGAACGAGCCGCATCCCGCTCGGCTGGCGCCAGATCACCCGGGTCGTCGCGAGATTCTGGCCGCGCACGCCCGTGCCGTTGACACCGGCGAAGCGGGTTACATCGATCCGTCCACCGGTCTTTTCGTGCTCACGGCAACATTCCTCGCGAACCGGGGCACCTGCTGCGGCCGTGGGTGCCGCCACTGCCCGTACGTCGCGTGACCGCCCACGCGGTCGCGCACGAGCCGAACGTGGACCCGGGACGGACTCGCACCCGGTTCGGACGCGCCGTAGGGTGGGACCGCACCGACCCCCGGGAGGATAGGCATTTGTCCAGGCTGCGTCGTCTCGAGTGGCAGCCGCGCCGGCACCGGATCGCCGTGCTGGCGGTCGCGTTCATCGCGTTGACCGCTCCGGCCGCGTGCACGACCGCTGGACACGGCTCGGCGCCGACCGCGACACCGTCCGCCGCCGGGCTACCCGCGTCCGTCACTCCGTCCACGGCACCGCCGACTCCGGCGGCGCTGGCCGGCGGCGCGTGTCTACTTCTCGACTTCAATACGGTGGCCAAGCAACTCGGCACTGCGTTCACCGTCTCGGCCGCGGCCGACACCAGCGGTACGTTCTCGTGTGTGCTGCAGGAGTCGTCCGGTAGCTACCCGCGTCTCACGTTGTCGATCACGGCCACTAATCTGTCGCCCGCCGACTTCACCGCCGACGTCAAGCCGAAGGGCTCCACGTCGGTCGCGGAACTCGGCAAGACCGCGTACGAGGCGCAGGTGAGCGCGACCAAATCCGCCGGCCCGGTGATCGAGGTCGGCTGGCTTTCCGGCAACGATCGGTTGATCATCTTCCGCTACGCGTTCCCGACCGGGACGTCGCCGGACATTTCGAAGGCGCTCGCGCCCAAGATGGTGAATCTGGCCAAGATTGTCGACCAGACCACGGTCTGACGAGCGGCGCCCGTCCGGGCACCGGCGCTCAGCGCCGCCTTACGCGGCGATCTACGCGGCGCCGACGACGAAGACCCGCGACGCGAGATCACGGGACAGCCGCATCCGTTCGCCCGAGCGGTCGATGATCACGTCATCGCGGTCCTGAGCGACCGTGATGGTCGCCCCAGGGTCGACACCGGCCTCATGGAGCCGGCGAAGCATGCCGATGTCGGTCTGGACGCTCTCGGTGATCCGGCGCACAACCATCTCGCCGGCCAGGCCCGGCGCCCCGAGGTTGCGTTCACCTTCGCTGGACGCGCTCGCGCAGTCGTCGGTCGGATCGATCAGCGCGAGGCCCGGAATCGGGTTGCCGTAAGGCGACCGGGACGGCTTGCCCAGCAGCTCGTAGACCCGCAGCTCGACCGCGTCGCTCATGACGTGTTCCCACCGGCAGGCCTCGTCGTGGGCCTCCTCATACGGCATGCCGATCACGTTGACGAGGAGCAGCTCGGCGAGGCGGTGCTTGCGCATGACGGCGACGGCGTGCTCCCGGCCAAGATCGGTCAGCTGCAGATGGCGATCGCCCTCGACGGTGACGAGCCCGTCGCGCTCCATCCGGTTGACGGTCTGGCTCACCGTCGGGCCGCTCTGGTGGAGTCGCTCGGCGATCCGGGCGCGCAGCGGCGTGACACCCTCCTCCTCGAGCTCGAGGATCGTGCGCAGATACATCTCGGTGGTGTCGACCAGATCGTTCACGTGGGCTCCTCCTGTGCGCTGATGGTACTCGGCAAGTAGGACAGACTGAGAACGTGAATATCGCGTCTCCGTTGATCGACGTGGCGACCTTGGCCGCCGCGATCGTCCCGCCCGCCGTTCCCGGCGCAGCTCGCGCCACCACGGTGCCGACCGTGCTGGACGTACGGTGGCGACTGGGTGGTCCACCAGGCCGGAACGAGTACCGGGCCGGCCACATTCCCGGCGCGGCTTTCATTGATCTCGATGCCGAGGTGAGCGGACCACCCGGCGCCGGCGGCCGGCACCCGCTGCCCGATCCGGGCGCGCTGCAGGCCGCTCTGCGTGCGGCAGGCGTGTCTGCGAGCCGGCCGGTGATCGTCTACGACACCGGCGACGGCGTGCCGGCGGCCCGGCTCTGGTGGACGTTGCGATGGGCCGGCCATCCCGACGTCCGGGTGCTTGACGGCGGTTTCGACGCCTGGGAGCGGGCCGGACGGGAGATCGAGACGGAAACCGACACCGAGACGACACCGCGGGCGACCGGCGACTTCACCGTCGTACCGGGGCACCTTCCGGTCCTGGACGCCGACACGGCGGCGGCGTACGGACGGCGCGGCGCGCTCGTCGATGCCCGCGCGCCGGAGCGCTTCCGCGGACAGATCGAGCCCGTCGATCCGATCCCCGGGCACATCCCGGGGGCCGGCAACCTGCCGTCCACGGACCTGATCCACACCGACGGTACGTTCCGGTCGGCGGCCGGCATCCGCGAGCGGATGGCACGGGCCGGTATCGACGAGTCGAGCGACTTCGGTGCCTACTGCGGATCCGGCGTGACCGCCGCCCACACGGTCCTGGCCGCGGCCGTGGCCGGGCTACCGACTCCCGCGCTCTACGTCGGCTCCTGGAGCGAATGGATCACCGACCCGACGCGCCCGATCGCGACCGGCGTCGACCATCGGGACGACGCCGACCATCGCGACGACGCGGGCCATCGCGACGACACCGGCCATCGCGACGACACCGGCCATCCGCACGAAGCCGAGCCGAGGGAGCGGGCATGACCAGCGAAACGCTCGTCCTCTGGGACGACGCGCTCCTCGGCTACGACCTCGGTGACCACCCGCTCGATCCGGTCCGGGTCGAGTTGACCATCGCGTTGGCCCGAGCATTCGACCTCTTCGAGCGGCCCGGCGTCACCGTCAGCAAACCGGTACCGGCCGACGACGAGCGGCTGCTCACCGTACACACGCCCGAGTACCTCGAGGTAGTGAAGGCCGCGTCGATCGACCAGCGCGTCCGCGGCCACGGCCTCGGCACGCCGGACAACCCGACGTTTCCCGGCATGCACGACGCGAGCGCGTTGATCGCGGGTGCGTCCACGACCGCCGCCGAGGCGGTGTGGACCGGCCAGGCATCTGCACGCCGTCAACGTCGCCGGCGGCCTGCATCACGCGATGCCGTCGGCGGCGAGTGGCTTCTGCGTCTACAACGACCCGGCCATCGCGATCAAACGGCTCCTGGAACTCGGCGCGGAACGCGTCGCGTACGTCGACGTGGACGTCCACCACGGCGACGGCGTACAGGCCGTGTTCTACGACGACCCGCGGGTGCTGACGATCAGCCTGCACGAGACGCCGCTGGCGTTGTTTCCGGGCACCGGCTTCGCGACCGAGACCGGCGGCCCGGGCGCCGACGGCAGCGCCGTCAATGTCGCGTTGCCGCCCGGCGTCGGCGACGACGGCTGGCTGCGCGCGTTCCACGCAACCGTACCCAGTGTGTTGCGAGCGTTCCGGCCGCAGATCCTGGTGAGCCAGTGCGGCGCCGACGCACACGGTCTCGATCCGCTCGCCGACCTGCAGCTGTCGGTGGACGGGCAACGGGCCAGCTACCTCGCGATGAAGGCGCTCGCCGACGAACTGTGCGGCGGCAAATGGGTGGCCACCGGCGGCGGCGGATACGCGCTGGTCGAGGTCGTACCCCGGGCGTGGACCCACCTGCTTGCGATCGCGACGGGGGAGCCGATCGATCCGGCCACGGCAACGCCGGAGGAGTGGCGTGCGCTGGCCGCGTTCCGGCGACCGGGTCGCGCCGTCCCACGGTCGATGACGGACGGCGGTGCGGCGACTTATCGGCCCTGGGCGCCCGGTACGACGCCGGATTCGGTCGACCGGGCGATCCTCGCCACCCGTACCGCGGTGTTCCCGCTGTTCGGGCTTGATCCGATGGACGCACGCGACTGAGGCCGGTGAGCCGGCACGACCGACGGGACTGGCGATGCGCGACTTCGACGAGGTGCTCGCGGACGGTGGCACGATCCACGTCCGGTCGGTCGAGCCGGCCGACGCCCCGGGCATCGTCGCCATGCATTCACGCTTCTCCGAGCGCACGCGATATCTGCGCTTCTTCGGCGCGTACCCACGAATTCCGGACCGCGACCTGCACCGGTTCGCGAACGTCGACCACCGCGACCGCGAAGCGTTCGTCGCCCTCGTCGACGACCATGTCATCGCGGTCGGACGCTACGAGCGGCTGGCCCACGGCGGCCCGGACGCGGAGGTCGCGTTTGTCGTCGAGGACGCCCACCAGGGTCGCGGCATCGCGCCGGTGCTGCTGCGGGCATTGGTGCCGGCCGCGCTGGAGGCCGGCATCACGGAGTTCGTGGCCGAGGTGATGCCGGGCAACCTCGCGATGCAGCATGTCTTCGCCGACGCCGGCTTCGCGGTCACGTCTCAGTTCGCCGACGGCGTCGTGCACGTGCGCTTCCCGATCACGGCCCGCGCTGGCGAGGTGTCCGGGGCCGACAAGCGTTGACCCCCGCAACCGGTGGGTCGGTCGCGGGGGCCAGGTCTCACGGGTGGGTACGGCCTCAGCAGGCGTACGCCTCCAGGCGCTGAGCCCGATCCGGCGACCGCAGCTTCAGCAGGGTTGTCTTCTCGATCTGGCGGATCCGCTCGCGGGACAGGCCGAATTCGAGCCCGACCTCCTCCAGCGTGCGGGACCGGCCGTCGTCGAGGCCGAAGCGGAGCCGGATGACCTCCTGCTCGCGGTGGGAGAGCGTGGCGAGCACGATCTCCACCTCGGACCGGAGTTGCCGGTCGACGACGGTGTCGGCCATCGCCTGGTTGGCGGCGCCGCCCGCGACGAAGTCGGCGAGCACGCCGTCGCCGTCCGGGCCGACCGCCTGGTCGAGACTCACCGGCTCGCGGTCATAGCCGACGAGTTCCAGCACCGTCACGACGTCCGTCTCGAGCACCTCGGCGATCTCCGATGCCGTCGGCTCACGGTTGAGCGCGGTCGCGAGATCCCGCCGTACGCGCACCATCCGGTTGATGACCTCGACCATGTGGACGGGGATGCGGATGGTGCGGGCTTGGTCGGCCATGGCGCGGGTGATGGCTTGGCGGATCCACCAGGTGGCGTAGGTGGAGAATTTGTAGCCCTTGGTGTAGTCGAATTTTTCGACGGCGCGGATGAGGCCGAGGTTGCCTTCTTGGATGAGGTCGAGGAAGGCCATGCCGCGGCCGGTGTAGCGCTTGGCGAGGGAGACGACCAGACGCAGGTTCGCCTCCAGCAAGTGATTCTTCGCGGCGTGCCCCTCGGCCGCGATGATCGCGAGATCGTTGGCCGCGTCGGCGTACTCCGTCGGCAGCGACTCGCGACTCAACAGATCCTCGGCGTAGAGGCCGGCTTCGATGCGCCTGGCCAGCGTGACTTCCTGCTCCGCGGTGAGCAGCTTGGTGCGACCGATCGCGTTCAGGTAACTGCGCACGATGTCGGTCGTGGCTCCGGGCTCCTCGGCGTCGAGGTCGGGCTCGATGCGCTCGATCTGGTCGGTGCTCATCGCAACTGCCGATGCCGGCGTTGCCGGGGTTGATTCCGTAACCGAAGACGCCCCCGCAACCGATGATGGCTTCGCAACCGATGGGTGAACCACCGTCAACCGCCTTCCCGCACTGCACTTGGTCCCGCCGCCGGTGCGGCGATCTCTCACGGGTATGAGAGTGAACCTCGGCGCGTGAAGTGGCCGTGAGGCGACGAACGAATTAGAGATCAACAATCACGGTACGGGGACCTACGTTGACGCTCGTCACGAGCATGTGCGTCCGGAAGCGGCCGCAGGCGACCGTGGCACCACGGGTGACCAGGGATTTCACCATTGCGTCGACGATCGGTTCGGCGAGGCCGGCGGGCGCCGCGGCGCTCCAACCCGGCCGCCGACCCTTGCGCGTATCGGCGTAGAGAGTGAACTGGCTCACAATCAACAGGGGCGCTCCGGTCTCGGCGGCCGACTGGTCGCCGTCGAGAATCCGCAACTCGTGCACCTTGCGAGCCATCGCCTCGGCCGTCTGCGGCGTGTCGGTGTGCGTGACGCCGACAAGCACGAGCAGCCCGTCGGAAATCTCGGCGATGACCGCCCCGTCGACGGTGACGCTCGCGCTGCTCACCGTCTGGACGACCGCCCTCACGACGCATCCGGCGCGGTCGGGTCGGTACCGGCCGGGTCGCTGGTGGGGCCGCCCAGGTCCGGTCCGGGTCCGACCGGGCCGGCCGGATCGCCGGCGGGCTCGATGAATCCGCGCTCAATCAGGCCCGGCACGATCACGGCGGCCATCGCGGCGAACGCGTCGACCGGGGCACCGTACGCCGCGGCGAGCACGGCCACCTGGTCCCGCAACGCGACCGAGCCGTCGCAGCCGGCCACGAGGGCGAGCAGTACGGGGTCAATCTCCTCGGACCACCGCAACCCCTCGGTCTGTACGAGCACCTGCCGGGTCACGTCCCAGCCACTGACGCCGATCTCGGCCTCCTGATGCAGCGTCACGCCGGGGGAGACGAGATATCGCTCGGCGAGCAGCGATTCGGGTCCCGGCCGCATCCGTAGCCAGTTCTGCCGCTCGAACCAACGGTTCACCTCGTCGCCGAACGGGTGGCTGAGCTGTTGCCGCAGCGATTCGACCCGTACGACCGGGTCGAAATGCTCGGCCCGGCGCGCGGTCACCAGCCCGAATCCGACTCCCTCAACCTTGTGCGCGTCGAACCAGTCGAGCCACGCCGCCGCGCGTTGCGGATCGTGCTCCTCGGCCGCGTCGGTAAGCCACAGGTCGACGTACGCGACCGGGTCGGCGAGTTCGCGCTCGATCACCCATACGTCCAGGCCACTGTCGGCGAACCAGCCGGCGACCCGTTCGGCCCAGTCCTCGCCCCTGACGTGTAGCCAATTCGCCAGGAACTGCATCGTGCCGCCCTCGGTCAGCAGTTCCTTCGCCGAGCGTGCCAGCTCCGCGCACACGGCGTCGCCGGACCGGCCGGAGTCGCGGTAGGTATGCGTCGCGACGCCCGGTCCGGCCACGAACGGCGGGTTGCTGACGACCAGATCGAATCGTTCGCCGCGGACCGGTTCGGTCAGGTCGCCCTGGCGGAGATCCCAGTCCAGACCGGCCAGGGCCGCGGTGGTCGCGGCGAAGCGGAGCGCGCGCGACGACAGATCCGTCGCGATGATCCGTTGCGCGTGCGTGGACAGGTGCAGAGCCTGCACGCCGCAGCCCGTACCGAGGTCGAGCGCACTGCCGACCGGTGTCCGGATCACCGAATCGGCGAGCGTGGTGGACGCGTTGCCGATGCCAAGTACGTGGTCCGGCCGCAGCGGCCCCGGTCGGCTACCGGACGGCAGGTCGGACACCACCCACCAGGCGTCGCCGTACGGCTCGAGATCCAGGCCGGCCCGCAGGCCGTCCGGCACCCGCTCGACCAGACCGGCCGCCACGGCGTCGTCGAGCGACAGCGGCGCGAACGCTCGGGCCACCGCCGCCTCGGACTCGGTCTGGTTGCCGACGTACAGGCGGATCAGCGTGTCGAGTGGCGTGCCGGCGGTGGTCGCGGCGAGAGTGGCGCGGAAGTCGTTGCGGCGGGTGGCGGCCGTCGCTTCCGGTCCGAGATGGGCGGCGACGCCGGCTGAGGTGTAGCCGGCACCGGTAAGCGCGTCGCGCAGGCGCGCGATGCCCTCGGCCGGCAGCAGGGCGGGATAGGTCACGAGTTCAATCTTGCCTGGGCGCCGGTTCAGCGCTGCGTCGTGGCCGGGCCTCACGACGATGCGGTACGCAGGATCCGCTGCTGGCCGATCTCGGCCACATTCTTCATCAGCTCCGCGTTGACCCAGGCGACCATGTTCGCGACCGTACGGTCCGGGCGCGACGGCCACGGGAACGGCGCGATCGATTCGAGATCGGCCTCGGTCAGGCTGCCGAGCACATCGAGCCAACGATCATGTAGGTCACGCAGCCAGGCTCGGGTCGCGTCGGCGGAACCGGGCCACGTCACATCGACCCGGTCGGGCACCGGCGCCGCCGTGGCATGCGCGATCGTCGTCGACCACCACCAACCGATGTGCCACGTCAGCCAGGCGATCGTCGTGACCGGATAGGGCTCGACTTCCAGCCCGGACCAGTCGGCGACCCAGCGCCCGTCGCCATCGCGCCGTACGGTGGCGGTCCGATCGTCGGCGACCGGACTCCAGTGGCACTCGTCGTCGGTCAACGGATCGAGGCTGATCTGGAACAGCGACCACACGAGGTCGAACTGCGTACGCAGCACCGCGACGACGTCTGGTGACACGGCCGGCCTACGACATCCGCCGGCGGCGCGAGACGAGCCAGACGGCGAGGACGGCCAGCACGGCGGCGACCGCTGCAATGATTCCGATGGGGGCGCGGCTCGACGACTGGGCGGCGGGGACGGCGGAGGTCGGCGAGCCGGCCGGTGTGGTCGTGACCACGGCCGGCGGTGTCGTTGTCGTCGGTGCCGACGGCGATGCACCGGCGGCAGGCGGCGGCACGTTCGCGGTCAGCGCGGCGACAACGTTGATCAGGCCGTAGCCGTACTCGTCGTCGCGCCCCGGCGCGCCCTTGTCGGTCGCGGTGGCGGTCAGCCGATGGACGACCTCGGTCGCCGACAGTCGTCGGGAAGCGTGAGCGGACCAGTGCCGCCGCGCCCGCGATGATCGCGGTGCTCAGGCTCGTGCCGGTGCCGACCGAGTATTTGTGATTCGGGTAAGGCTGGACGATATCGGTGGCGGGCGCCGCGAGCACGAGTTGCGGTCCGGTCACCGACACGGCGGCATGGTTGCCGTGCTCGTCAGTGCCGGCGGCCGCCACCACTCCCGGATACGCGGCCGGGTAGGCGACCGACGTCGACAGCGGCTCGTTGCCGGCACCGGCGACAACGACGATGTCCGCTTTCTCCGCGGCCTCCACCGCCTGCTCGAGATCGGGCGGCGACCCAGACAGCAGATCGCTCTGCGCGATGCAGATGACCTTCGCCTTGTGATCGATCGCCCACCTGATAGCGGGCGCGATGCCGACGCCGAAGGATTCGCCGTCCTTCACTGGCAGGATCTTGGCCTTCGGCGCGATGCCCAGCACGCCGTCGGCGTGGCCGGGTCCGTGTCCGTGGCCGGCGACGATCCCAGCGATGCCGGTGCCGTGGCCGAGCGAATCCTGGTGCCCGTTGCCGCTCACGGTGCCGCTGGACGAGACGTCGGCACCGGCCAGGACGTTGCCGGCGAGGTCGGCATGGGTCGGATCGACGCCGCTGTCCACGACGGCGACGACAACTCCGCTGCCCTCGCTGTAGTGGTGGGCCTTGGCTAGGTTCAGCGCCGCGACGATCCACTCCCGGTTACGGATCGAGTCGGCATCGGCGGCAACCGGCGTCAGCAGCACAAGCAAGCTCGACACCGCGAATCCGGCGAGGACGCGGGTGCGCAGCCTCAACGATCGATCCCGATCACGCCCGGGCCTGGATCGTGCACGTCGTGGTCCGACGCGGGGATCAGCACCGCGGGACCGCCCGCCGGCATGGCCCATGTGACGTCGGCGAGGCTCCGTCGGCTACGGCGCCGGCCGCCCGAACCACCGGAGGACCCGGCGATGGGCATCATGTCCTCACCGGCACTGCTGCCCGACATTCGCGCTTCCGATTCACCGGGCGACAGGGTCGCGCCGGGGCCGTCCACGTACGCGGAGCGACTCGCCGTGCCCGGGCGCAGCGTCCCGTCGGCCGCGGCCGGGCCGACGCCGTCGGCCAACTCGGTGCTGCCCAAGTGCGAACCCGACGGCCGGCCCGGTCGCAACGTCCCGTCCCGGCCCAGCACGTGGTCGCCGCGCAACGAGCCATCCTCGGCGCTCGTCATGTCGCCGAACGCACCGGCAGCGATTCGGCCACCCACGCTGCCGCGGGTACGTACGGCGCCGCCACCTCCGGCGATCGGCCCGCCGCCGACAAACCCGAGACTCTCGCCCGCGCCGCCGGCCGCAAACCCGCCGCCGGCGCCGCCCGCCCCGGGCAACGGCTCGCTCGGCGGGCCGCCGCTGATCGGGCCGCCACGCCCCGGAAAGACTTCCCCAGATGGCCGACCGGCCGAGGGGCCGCCCCCGGTGAACCCGCCACCAACACCGGTCAAGCCGGTCCCGGGAACGCCTTCGCCCGGGAATCCGGCCTCGCCCGGGAATCCGACCGGACCGCTGGCGGGCCGGCCGGGGATTGCGCCGCCGCCCGGTTCGGCCGGCACCGTGGCGCCGGGCTCGCCCGGCAACGAACCGCTGCCGCCGACCGGCTCGCCTGGCGTCGCGCCGCTGCCGGTGCCGGACGGACCCGGGGCGCCGGGAATCACCGGCACCGGAATGCCCGGTCCGCCGGGTCCGCTCGGCGTGCCGGGTCCGCCGGGTCCGCCCGGGGGCGCCGGAAGGCCCGGGAGCCCCGGCCCGGGCGACGGCCGACCGGGTCCACCGCCGGACGGCGGAGGGCCGCCAGTGAGGATCGGGACGCCGGGCAACGGCGGGCCTGAGCCACCGGGTGGTCGCGAACCGCCGCCGGTGGGCAGCGGGATCCCGCCGCCCGGGTTTCCGGCTCCGCTACTCGCTCCGCCGCCACCCGGGGTCGTCGGCGTGCCGTCACTGCCGGGAATCACGGTGACCGGATCGATCCAGCCGGGCACCGGGATCACCGGCGGCACGACGAGGGTTGATGTGTATTCGTTGATGACGTTGTCCGCGGCCGTCATGTGCTGCTGCGCTTGGGCATTCAGGCCCGACTGCCACTGGGACGGGTTCGCAAGCTCCTCGGGGTCCGCCGGCGCCAGTTTCTGGTTGACCGTCCACGCCGAGTGCAGACCGTCCACCTTGGACTTGGTGGCGGTGTGATTGTCGAGGACCTGGGACAGGGCATTGGCGTTAGTGTTCGCGGCCAGCGCCGTCTTCGTCATCGACTCGGTCAGCGCGTCGACCACCTGGAAGAACGTCTGCGCCGCCGGACTCGATTCCGGCGGCCACACCGCGGCCAGACCGGTGCGGGCCTCGGCGAGCTTGGACGCCGCGTCGTCGAGCATGGCGTCGGCACTGAACCAGGCGCCGACCTGCTCCCACGCACTCGTCAGATCGTCGTCGAGAATGGCCGCGAGCTCCGGCACGCTATACGGCGTCCAGTTCGTATCGCCGGTCATTCCGCGCGCATCCGGCCCGGACCGCCGGCCGTGGGCGGCGGTGCCTGCTTCGCCGTGATCGCCAGTATCGCGGCGTTTAGGACGTTGTCTATGTCCTCGTTGGAGGCTCGAGCCAGCTGATCGCTGGACGTGTAATTCGTGCTGATCTGATTCGCGGCCGTGACGAGAATGTCGACGTATTGACCGACGTTCGTCAACTGTTGGTTCATCGTCGCGAGGCACTCGCCGTATTTCTGCAACATCGCCTTCAGCGCCACGCTCGGGTTTCCCTCGCCGAAGCCGACGCTCATGTCGAGGGTGCTGCGCACGCCGGGGGCGGTCGGCGTGATGGTGCCCTGCACATTTGTCTGCACGGTCTTGGCGAACCCGGTGACCTTGTTCGGGTCGACGTCGATAGCGAGCGGTGGCGCCGGAGCCGAGCCACCGTCCGGAATCACGGAACCTCCCCCGAAGCCGTGGTGAACGGCACGAGCGCGCCGGATCACTTTCCGCGCTCACGATATCGAAGACCGTCCGCACGCGACAGTCCGAGGAGAGTTATCCACAGGCGGCGGATGGTGCCTTGCCGGCCGGGCGATGTTGCCGGTATGTGGCCCTACCGCGAGCGGCCGGCCGGGTATCGACGTCGATGTGTTCCGACCGGCTCGGCGAGCCGGGCGACGGCTTTCTGCGCGGCGGCCATGTCCGTGACCGGGGCGCCGATCCGGACGACCACCCGCGTTCGCCGCAGCCGTCCATGTACGGGCAGCAGCGCGCCGGTCCCGCGGATGCCGACCGGCACGATCGGCGCTCCGGCCGCGTGGGCCAACCGTACGGCGCCCGAGTGGAACGGGCCGACCGAGCCGTCCCGGGAACGCGTCCCCTCCGGAAACACGATGACGTCGCGACCGGCCGCTATCAGCGCGGCCGCGGACGCGAGGTCGGCGCTGCCGCCGCCGGACCGCCGTACCGGGAAAGCGGCCGTCAGCGACGTGCAGACGACCGCGCGCCATCGCAACGACGCCGGACCACCGAACCAGTAATCCGCGGCGGCGGCCACTGCCGGCCGTCGCCGCGGCGGCAGGACCGCGAGTAGTGCCGGGGTGTCGGCGTGCGACGAGTGGTTCGCCACGATCACGCACGGACGAGCGGGTAGGGTGCCGTCCGCCCGGCATCCGCCGGTGATCCACAGCGCGATCGTCCAGAGCACGCGACGAGCGATGGCGGCGACGAGCCCACCGGGCCGCCGTGACGGTCGCGCGACGAGCAACGCAGCATGTCCCGACGCCGGTGCGGGCGCGGTCATGACAGCACCACCGCGAGCGCGAGCGCTACCAGCAGCGAGTCAATGCGATCCAGGAGTCCGCCGAAGCCGGGCAGCCACGTCCCGGCATCTTTGACGCCGGCGCCACGCTTGAGCATCGACTCGAAGAGGTCGCCGAGCGGGCCGCCGAGCGCGACGGCGACCGCCAGCGCCGGCGTCAGCGCACCGAACAACGCGAGCACACCGATGCCGGCCAAGCCGCCGCCGAGGACACCGCTCCAACCCTTCGCCGGTGACAGCGCCGACAGACGGGGACTCCGGATCGCCTTGCCGGCGCACCAGGCCGCGATGTCCGCGATCGACACCGCGACGATCACGGCCATCGTGGCGTCGCCGAGCATTACCAGTCCGGCCAGCGCGCTCAACCACACGAGGCCGAGCACGCCGTAGGCCGCTCGCCGGCCGCCGTCGACGGTGTCGCCGGTCAACACGGGCAACAGGCCTATCGCTATGACGCCGATCGCGCCGATGGTCAGCGCCCGGCCGGTGATCGCGGTTGTGCCGATCAGTGCAACCAGCGCAGCCGACACCACGCAGCGGTCGAGCCACGGTAGGCGGACCAGCCGGCCGTACTCCACGGTGGCGACGACCGCCAGCGCACCGGCGAGGATCGTCGTGCCTGGCCGGCCCAGTAGAACGGCACCGCCGACGATCGGAGCGGTCACCGCCCAGGTGGCCCAGCGGCGGATGAGCTCGCGGCGCCGCGAGGCGAACACGCCGACCCCTCCAGCGCCGAGCGCACCGGCGACGTACGGGGCGGTGTCCAGGACGCCGATCATCGCGACATCACCAGCCCGGCTCGCGCGTTCGGGTCCGCGGTCGACGATCCGGACCCGTCGGTACGGCGGTCCGCCGGCACAGCATCGTCGGATCGGACCGCCGCTGCCGGATCGGCCGAAAGCGACGCACGGATGCGTACGAGCCGAAGACCGGCCGTCGCGACCGAACCGATCGCGAGGAGCGCGAGCACCGGCACATACCAGCCGGTTGCGGCCGCGATCACGAGCAGCGCGCAGCGCTCGGTCTTGCCGACCGGCCCGCCCTGCACGCGCGGTGCCCCCGCCGCCGCGCCGGCCAGGGCCGCCCACGACGGCAGCGTCGCGGCCAGTCCGGCCGTTGCCACCAACCACCACGGTGCCACGAACGCGAGGCCGGCCAAGGCAACCAGGTCGGCCACGCGATCGCCGAGCTCGTTGGTGACGGCGCCGAACCGGGTCGAGCGGCCGGTGTCGCGCGCCACGCCGCCGTCGAGGTTGGCGCAGGCGAGCCGGCCGGCGAGGAGCGCAGCGACGGGGAGCGCGGCCAGGACGCCGGATGCAGCGACGGCGAGCACCGTGCCGGCGGCCGCGCCGAAGCCGACGCCGGTCCAGGTGAGCGCGTCCGGAGACACGTGATGACGCACGAGGGCCCGGCGTGCTCGCGCGAGCCGTCGGGCGTACCAGGGTTTGAGTGAGTAGAGACCGTTCATGGCGATCAGACTCGCCGCCGCGGTGCCGGCCGGACATCCGTGCGGCGACGGTGATTGGGCTAGGTAGCGCGGCGTCCCGGCGGTGAGTACGGATACTCAGGACGGGTCGTCGAGTCCACTCTCGATCGCGTAACGCACCAGCTCGGCGCGGTTGTGCAGCTGCAACTTCTGCAAGGTGTTCTGCACATGGTTCTGCACCGTACGGTGGGACAGGACGAGACGGTCGGCGATCTGCTTGTACGACATGCCGGTCGCGACGAACCGGAGCACCTCGGTCTCGCGATCGGTGAGCCGGGGCGGCGCCGCGCGACCCGCTTCGCCCGTTCTGGCACCGCCCGTGGTTGACCCACCGGCGGCGAGTCGCCGGTATTCGCCGAGGATCAGACCGGCGAGGCCGGGAGTGAATACCGCCTCGCCGGCGGCCGTGCCGGCGACCGCGGCCAGGAAATCGGCCGGACTCGCGGACTTCACCAGGTAGCCGGCCGCTCCCGCGGTCACCGCGTCCAGGACGTCCTGCTGCTCGCCGCTGGCCGAGAGCACCAGCACCCGTACCGACGGCAGCGCCGCGACGAGGCCGCGGATCACATCGACGCCGGACAGGTCGGGCAGTTGCAGGTCGAGGACGACGACGTCCGGTCGGGCGGCCGGTGCGACGCGAACCGCTTGCGCGCCTTCTCCGACCGTCGCGACGACGTCGTAGCCGGCCTCGGCGAGATCACGGGCAATGCCGGCCCGCCACATCGGATGGTCGTCGACAACCATGACACGTACGGTCATGCCGCGCTCTCCGCTACCCGCGACGTCTCCGAGCTGCCCGATCGGCCGACGGGTCGGGGCACGCGCATCTCGATCTGCGTTCCCTCGCCGGGCGTCGACCTGATGTCGGCTCGCCCGCCCAGGTCGCGAAGCCGACCGCAGATCGACTGGGCGATGCCCAGCCGCCCGGCCGCCGCCGCCCGGTCCAGCGCACCGGGGCCGAAGCCGGCACCGTCGTCGCGGACCGTGACCGTCACCGCCTCGGGGTCATCTTCCAGGAGCACCCACGCCCGGGCGCCGGCGCCGGCGTGCTGAGCGACGTTGCCGAGCGCGCTGCCGACCGCGGCGATCAGCTCCTCGGCGACGCGACCGGGCAACGTCACCGGGCTGGCCGGGGTCGCGATCGTCACCGTGGCCGACGCGAACCGGTCCAGGTGAACCCGGACGTCGGCCTGTCCGCCTAGTTCGGCGACCGGCGTCGACGAACCGATGAGCGTACGCAGCGCCGCCTCCTGTTCGCCGGCGAGCCGGCCGAGTTCCGCCGCCTCACCGCCGAGCGCCTGGGCCCGGCGCGCCACGAGCGCGAGCACCTGCAGCACCGAGTCGTGGATGTCGCGGGCCAGCCGTTCGCGGGTGCGGGTGGCCGCCGCCATCCCGGTCGCGCGCTCCAGCTGTTCGTGGGCGGTCGCGCCGAGCCTCGCGACGTGACCGATGGCGATCGCGGCCAGCACCAAAAGGATGTCGCTGTTCAGCGTGCTCTGGTTGACGATGCCGCGGGTCCACAGGTCGGCCGCGGCGATGACGACGGCGGCGACCGCTCCACCACGCCGGCCGGCGCTGATGGCCCAGGCGAGCACCGGTCCGGCGACCGCGATGCCGGGCAGCGATCGCGTCGACGGGATCGGTCCGATGCCGATGATCGGCACGCTGACCAGGAGGCACGTACCCATGATCACCAGATCGGTGGTGAGCAGCGGCCATCGGCGGCGCGACGGGCGCCGGTACAGGCGGATCGCCACGATGGTCCACACCGCCATCGCCGCCCCGACGATCCACGCGGCGGCGGGGTGCCGATACGACGGCGCATTGTGGCCGATCAAGATCAACGCGTACGCGAGCGCGGCTACCCGGAACACGGCAAGGGCACGCCAGAGCGGCGCCTCGAAGCTCGTGTCTCGTCCGGGATCCACGCGACGATCGTACGTGTCCGGCACCGTCTCAGCCGCCACTCGCGCACCTCGCGCCCCACCTTCACCGGGCGGGCCGGTGCCGGTGCCGCGATAGATCTGCCATGCTGACGGGCATGTCCGAGTTGTATCTGGCACAGGAGCCGGCCGCCGACAGCATGCTCCGTGCGCAACCGCTGGCCCTTCTCATCGGCATGCTGCTCGATCAGCAGATCCCGCTGGAGAAGGCGTTTGTCGGGCCGCTCCGGTTGGCCGAGCGTCTCGGCGTGACCCACCTCGACGCGGCCTCGATCGCCGACCACGACCCGGTCGACTTCGCGGCGATCTTCGCCAAGCCGCCGGCCATCCACCGGTTCCCCGGATCGATGGCCGAGCGCACGCAGAAGTTGTGCCGAGCCATCGCGGACACGTACGCCAACGATGCCGCGTCCGTCTGGTCCGGGGTAACAGATGCCGGCCAGCTGCTGAAGCGGGTCGAGGCGTTGCCGGGGTTCGGCAAGCAGAAGGCGCAGATCTTCGTCGCGTTGCTCGGCAAGCAATTCGACGTCCGCCCGGCCGGCTGGCAGGAGACCGCGGGAGCGTATGGCGAGGACGGCTCGTTCCGTTCGGTCGCCGACATCGTCGGCCCGTCCAGCCTCGCCCAGGTCCGCGAATACAAGAAGCAGATGAAACTGGCCGCCAAGGCGGCGAAGGACTGACTGGCCGCCGACGCGGCGGAGGATTGACTGCCGCCAAGGCCGCCGGCCGCCGCGGCCAGCGATAGAGCCCGCGGCCGGCGATAGACCGGTCCAGATCGCGGGCGCCAACGGGGCGGCGGCTTGGACGTGGCTGTGCGCGCGGTGCGACGATAGGGATGCGGAAACCGCCGGATCGGGGGAGGGGATGGCGTGCGCCGTAGCTCTCGCCCCACGCGCATCACCGACGCGGCACCCAGCCGCGTCGAGCAGCTTCGCCATCGCGAGGTGCGCTACGTAGCGATGATGAGCCTGCGCGTGGTCTGCCTGATCCTGATCGTCATCTTCGTGAGCATCCATGCGCCGCTCGTGTGGCTGTGGGTGCCCGTGCTGCTGTTCGGGATGTTCATCGTCCCGTGGCTCGCGGTGATCCTCGCCAACGACCGCCCGCCCAAGCGGGCCAACCGATACCGGCCACGGCCGAGTGCGCCGCCGCAGCGGACGCTGACCGACGGCACGCCGGAACCGGAGCGTCACGTCATCGATCTCGATCCCTGACCGCGCCGACCGCGGTTCCGTCGACGCTAATCGAGACCATTCGACCGGGCGACCGGCGGGCGGGCTCCGACGGTCGTCACGGCACGCGCCCCGAACGCGGCGCCGGTTGCCAGGGCCTGGTCCAACCCATCGCCACCCAGCCAAGCGGCGAGAAAACCGGCCGCGAACGCGTCGCCGGCGCCGGTCGCGTCGACCGCGTTGACCGGCAGCGCCGGCGCCTCGACCACGGCTCCCCGGCTGGTCGCGGCGACGGCCCCGTCGGCGCCGAGTTTCACGACCACGGTGCCGCCGACATCCGCCCGTCCCTCCAGACGCGTCGCCAGCGCGGCCGCCAGGTCCGTCGCGAGCGACCGCTGCGAATCGGCCTCGCCGAGCAGCACCCGGGCTTCGTCCCCGTTGGCCAACAGCACGTCGGCCCGGCGTACCCAGGAAACGAACGCGAGACCACCGACCTCGCGCAACGGCACCGCGGAGGCGGCATCGACGCTCACCGTGAGGCCGCGCGCGTGCGCGACCTCCAATGCGTGTCGGGCCGCATCGGCGGAGCCGGCATCGAGCAGCGAATACCCCGACAGATGCAGGTGTACGGCATCCGCCGAGTCCGCGAACGCGGCGTCGACGTCGGCCACCGTGAGCAGCGCGTTGGCGCCGCGATCGGTGATCATCGCACGATCGGCCGGGCCGGAGAGGATCACGATTGAGCCGGTCGGCATGTCGGGTGACTGCCGGATAACGCAGGCCACTCCGACCGCCGAGAGTTCCGCGATGCGAGCGGATCCGACCGTGTCCGCGCCGACGACGCCGCACATCGTCACGGACAGGCCGGCGTCGGCGAGCCAGGCGGCCGTGTTCGCGCCGGCCCCCCCGCCGGTGACGGAGATATGCGCCGGCGTGTCCGAGCCGGCGACGATCGGTGCACCGAGCACCGTGACAACGTCGGTGACGATGTCGCCGATCACGATGACGCGGCCCGGGCCGGTCATGCCAGCGGTGGCGTCGACAGGCCGTCGGAGAACAGCGGAGCCGCGGTCGGTCGGTCGAGTCCGGCCAACGCAACCGCGATGCGCGCGGCCAGCGCGGCGTTGCGCAGGATGATGCGTACGTTCACGGCCAGGCTCTGACCCTCGGTCGACGCGTGGAAGTGCGCCAGCAGGAACGGCGTCACGGCCTTGCCGGTTACGCCGTCGCGCTCCATTATCGCGAGGCCCGCGGCCAGCGTGTTGTCGTGCAGCGACGGATCGAGCTGTTCGTCGGCCGGCAGCGGGTTGGCCACGATCACGCCGCTGCCGCCAAGGTCCTGTTCGCGCTGCGCCCGGAGAATCTCGGCCACGCCCTCCGGGCTGTCGACCGACCAGTCGAGGTCGTAACCGCTGTCGGCGATGAAGAAACCCGGGAAGCGCGTGGTCTGATAACCGAGCACGGTGACGCCGAGTGTTTCGAGCCGTTCGAGTGTGGCCGGCACGTCCAGGATCGACTTCACGCCGGCGCAGACGACCGCGATGCGGGTCCGGGCCAGGGTCGTGAGATCGGCCGACTCGTCGAACGTACGGTTCGCGTCGCGGTGCACGCCACCGAGGCCGCCGGTCGCGAATACCGGGATCCCGACCGACGCCGCGATCGCGCTCGTGCTCGCCACCGTCGTCGCGCCGTGTCCGCCGGCCGCCGCGGCCACCGGCAGATCCCGTACGGAGAGCTTCGCCACATCGTCGGCCGTCGCCAACGTCGCGAGTTGATCATCATCGAGCCCGACCCAGATCTGACCGCCGATCATGCCGATCGTCGCCGGTTCGGCGCCGTGCGCGCGAACCTCCTGCTCAATGTCCCGCGCCACGGTCAGGTTGTCCGGTCGGGGGAGTCCATGCGCGACGATCGTCGATTCGAGGGCGACCACCGGCCCCCCTGCGTTCAATGCATCGGACACCCGAGGGTGGACCCGGATCGGGTATGTGGTGGGGTAATCCGGCATGATCGTTACGGTACCGGGGTCGACAGGACCGGGCCATATGTTGGGAAGATACGAACCATGACCGCGCTCGCGTACGCTCCGCCGACGTACCGGCTGTCCTGGACCCGACGGATAGTTGGCACGGTGCTGTGCCTGGCCTGGCTCGCGGCCCTGGTGGCATATGGCCTGGCACGTGTCTTCACCAGGAACGTGTTCCTGACCAGCCACTTCGGCAATGTCCTGACCGGAGCCGGCATCCTGCTGGTGCTCGGTGCGCTGATCTCACTCTTCCTGTTCCCGGTACGGAATTCGGCCGTGCAACGCGTACGCCCCATGATCCGGTTCGCTCTCATCGGTGTGGCGGCCCTGTCGTTTGCCGGCGCCGGTCTGATCCACGGGTTCAAGATTTTCGCGTACAACCCGCAGGTGGTCGCGACATCACCGGATGGCTTGCGTCGCGTCGCGCTCATCGACGTCGGCAAGTATTCGGAGCTGCACATCTGGGTCGGGACGGGCCTCGGGACGAAGGATGTCGCCAACCTCGGGCCGCCGTGCGAGTTCGATACGGCCGCGTTTACCAGCAACAGCAGGTTCCATGTGTCGAGCGGGCTGGGCGACGTAGACATCCGACTCGATCCCGCGACCGGCGCCCCGCTTGATGGCCTCGGGCAAACCTGCCCGGTCGCGGGGAATTAGGTGGGACGCGGCGCAGGTTGGTGACCGCGCCGCGGCACTCTGGCACACTGGAACGCTGGAGGTACGCACCTGATGACTACCGCTACCGAGATTCAGGAACGCCCGGACGTCAAGGAGGCCACCACCGGCCCCGAGATGTTCCACTACGTCGACAAGACGAAGTCGCTGGAGAGCGCCGTGTTCGGCACGTATGTCGAGGCGCTGTGCGGCTTCAAGTTCCCGGTCACCAAGGTCGCCAAGCCCGGCTCGCCGATCTGCCCGGCGTGCAAGGAGATCTACGACAACGACGACTTTTCGTACGACCCGGATCCGAGCTGATCTCGGCCGGTGCCCACGGCGCCGTGGCCACACGTCTGCGGCGTACCGGCGGGGTGACACGTGGGCGGCAGCGCCGGCCTCACCGCTGACCTCGTCGGCGTCGCGGTGTTCGCCGCCTCCGGTGCCTCCGCCGGAGTGGCCAAGCGCCTCGACGTCTTCGGCGTCGTGTTCGTCGGAGTGGTCGCGGCGCTCGGCGGCGGGATCCTTCGCGACCTGCTGATCGGCGCGATACCGCCCTACTCGCTGACGCACTGGCCCTATCTCGCGGTCGCCGTCGCGGCGTCACTCCTCCTGTTCTGGTTCCATCCCCAGTTCGGCCGGCTGCGGCGTACGGTGCTCGTCCTCGACGCGGCCGGTCTGGGGCTCTTCACCGCAACCGGTACGTTGGCGGCTCGCGACGCCGGGCTGCCGATCGTCGGAGCGGCCATCGTCGGCATGATCACCGGGATTGGCGGCGGCCTCGGCCGGGACGTCCTAACCGGCGAGATCCCGATCGTGTTGCGCCGCGAGATCTATGCGGTCGCTTCGCTTTTCGGCGGGGCCGTCGTACTCACGCTGCAGTGGGCCGACGTCCCCCGGGCGGCCGGCGTGACGATCACCGCGTTCATCGTGTTCGCGATCCGAATCGTGTCACTCCGCCGGCACTGGTCAGCGCCGACACCACGGATCGTGGCGCCCGGCGCCGCCGTCCCGCCCGGGCCGTCCGTGGGAGCGGGTGAGCCACCCGACCACGGTTAGCGGCGTCAGGAGCCGGGCCGCTGAGCCCGACGCTGGTCAGCGCCGGCGGCCGGAGCGGTGAGCCACCACGATTCGCCCCGGCGGCCGGAGCGGCGTGGCGAGCCCGTCGGTGCGCCGGGTTAAGCTGATGGCCGCCTTCGCGGTCGCTGACCCGGAGGCCTTTCTCGTGACGCTGTCATGCGACGTGCCGGTGGCGATGCGCGTGACGCTGTTTGGTCCGAACCCCTAGGAGGGTCTGCATGCCCGCGCCCGCGGCGCCCAACGCGGCGAATTTCCCGCCCCTGCGAGCGTGGCAGCGCAAGGCGCTCGTCGCTTACCTGCGGCGGCCGGGCGAGAACTTCCTAGCGGTCGCGACACCAGGCGCCGGCAAGACGACGTTCGCGCTGCGCGTGGCGGCCGACCTGCTGGCACACGGGACGGTCGAGGCGATCACCGTCGTCACGCCGACCGAACATCTCAAGTCACAGTGGTCGCTCGCCGCCGGCCAGGTCGGCATCGAACTCGACAGCGGCTTCCGTAATGCCGACGTGCACTCGGCTCGCGACTTTCATGGCGCCGTGGTGACGTACGCCCAGGTCGGAATGGCGCCGGCCGTACACCGGCGCCGTACGATGACGCGCCGTACGCTCGTGATCCTCGACGAGGTCCACCACGCGGGCGACTCCCGATCGTGGGGCGACGGCGTCAAGGCGGCCTTCGAGCCGGCCGTACGCCGTCTCATGCTCACCGGGACGCCGTTTCGATCGGACGACAACCCGATCCCGTTCGTCGAGTACGAGCGTGGCCCGGACGGGCTCGCGCGATCCCGCTCCGATTCCACGTACGGCTACGCCGACGCGCTCGCCGACGGCGTCGTACGCCCGGTGATCTTCCTTGCCTACTCCGGCGAAACGCGCTGGCGCACGTCGGCCGGCGAGGAGTTGGCGGCCCGGCTCGGCGAGCCCATGACGCCCGACATCATCGCGCAGGCGTGGCGCACCGCGCTCGACCCGGCCGGCGACTGGATGCCGCAGGTGCTCCGCGCGGCCGACGCCCGACTGCAGGTGCTACGGGCGGGCGGGATGGCCGACGCGGCCGGACTGGTGATCGCGACCGACCAGCAATCGGCCCGGGCTTACGGCCGGCTTCTCGGCGACATCACCGGAGAGAAGGCGGTCGTCGTCCTGTCCGATGATGCCGGCGCTTCCGGGCGCATCGCTGCCTTCGGCTCGGGATCCGAACGTTGGATGGTCGCCGTGCGCATGGTGTCCGAGGGCGTCGACATCCCGCGCCTGGCCGTTGGTGTCTACGCCACCAGTGCGTCGACGCCGTTGTTCTTCGCCCAGGCCATCGGCCGTTTCGTGCGTGCGCGACAGCCAGGCGAAACGGCGACGGTGTTCCTACCGAGCGTCGGTCACCTGCTCGCGTTGGCCAGCGAGATGGAGGTCGAACGTGATCACGTACTTGGTGCGCCGCGTACGAAGGACGGGTTCGATGACGATCTAATCGCCGCCGCGCAGCGCACCGAGGCCGCCAGTGACGAGTTGGACACGCTATTCGAGGCGCTGAGCGCGACGGCCGAATTCGACCAGGCGATCTTTGACGGCGCCTCGTTCGGCACGCCGGTCCTCGCCGGTACGCCCGAGGAGGAGGAGTTCCTAGGACTGCCCGGTCTGTTGACGCCGGATCAGGTCTCGGTGCTGCTCGCGAAGCGGCAGGCCGACCAGGTCGCCGCGGATAAGCGCCGGCCGCCGTCGCAGCGGGAATCCGACGACGGGGCCGAATCGGCGCGCGCGCCGCGTACGGCCGCCGAACGGCGCATCCTGCTCCGCAAGCAGCTCAACGCCCTGGTGGCCGCCCATCATCACCGCACCGCGTTGCCGCACGGGAAGATCCACGCCGAGCTGCGCCGGATCTGCGGCGGCCCGCCGAGCGCCCAGGCGACGATCGAGCAATTGGAGGCCCGCATCGCGACGATCCACACGCTCTGACACCACCGCTCGGAGTGACGAGCGATCTTGGTGCAAGGTCGGCGTCCGAGCGCCGCTGCGGCACCAAGATCCCGCCCGAGCCGGTCTCGTGAGCGAGCGGGTACGCACAAGGGCCGCACCGGAGATCCGGTGCGGCCCTTCGCTTATCGCTATCGGCGTGAGTGCCGAGATCAGTTTGCGGACTGTTCCTTGCCGCGCCACTCGAAATCGGGGTCAGCACCAACCTGTACGGCGATCTTGGTGAGATCGTCGGCGTACTTGTTGGCGTGGTGGCCGCAGAAGACGAGCTCGCCACCGGCCGCCAGCACGATGCGGATCTTGCCAGCCGCCATGCAGCGGTCGCACCGTTCATCAGCGGCTGGTGCTGCCACCGTGTCCGGCGGCGGCGTGAGAGTCGGGGTCACAGCGCCTCCTCCTTGGTCGTCTCCACTGACGAACGCATATCTCAAGTCGTTGCTCACGTAATGCTGCAACGTCCGGCACGGGCCGGGCGTTCCCGTTCTGGCCTCGGGGGACCGAGGTCACAACGGCCAACCTCGGGGAGATCATTCGCCCCTCGGATCACATAAGCCGGTGGTTCGCCAGGCCGCCGACACAGTGCTTGCTACATCTACCCCGATGCGGTTAACCCGAATCGGGGATGGCGCCAGGAAACCGTGGCCTCCCATGCCAGCCATCAGTGTGCCTTGGCTCCATCCTGCCTCGCCATCGGTCACGACTCGGCAACGCCGAGATAACAACCCGAATCCGGCCATACCAGGGCGAGGCGCCACCGAATTTCGCGGACAGATGAATGCCGGGCGGGTCGCGGTAGATCTTGTTCCGCCGTACGGCCCGGGCCGCCGCCGGTCGACGCGCGTGCCGCTCTATGACCTGGGCCACAACGAATGCCGGCCGGCCCGACGATGATCTCGTCGGGCCGGCCGGATGACGTACGGGACCGGGTCGGTGCGGGCGGTGGGCTAGTCGAGGTAGTCGCGCAGCACCTGCGAACGCGACGGGTGGCGCAGCTTCGACATCGTCTTCGACTCGATCTGGCGGATGCGCTCGCGGGTCACGCCGTAGACCTGGCCGATCTCGTCGAGCGTGCGCGGCTGGCCGTCGGTGAGGCCGAACCGGAGCCGTACGACCCCGGCCTCGCGCTCGGACAGCGTCTGCAGCACCTGCTGAAGCTGGTCCTGGAGCAGCGAGAACGACACGGCGTCGACCGCCACGACTGCCTCGGAGTCCTCGATGAAGTCACCGAGCTGGCTGTCGCCCTCGTCGCCGATCGTCTGGTCGAGCGAGATCGGCTCCCGCGCGTACTGCTGGATCTCCAGCACCTTCTCGGGCGTGATGTCCATTTCCTTGGCGAGCTCCTCCGGCGTGGGCTCGCGGCCCAGGTCCTGAAGGAGTTCGCGCTGGATGCGGCCGAGCTTGTTGATGACCTCGACCATGTGGACGGGGATGCGGATGGTGCGGGCTTGGTCGGCCATGGCGCGGGTGATGGCTTGGCGGATCCACCAGGTGGCGTAGGTGGAGAATTTGTAGCCCTTGGTGTAGTCGAATTTTTCGACGGCGCGGATGAGGCCGAGGTTGCCTTCTTGGATGAGGTCGAGGAAGGCCATGCCGCGGCCGGTGTAGCGCTTGGCGAGGGAGACGACCAGACGCAGGTTCGCCTCCAGCAGGTGGTTCTTCGCCCGCTCACCGTCCCGCGAGATCCACATCAGGTCGCGGTGCATGTCGGTCCGGAGCTTTTCCTCGCCGTCGGCCGATGCGCGCAGCCGCTCGCCCGCGTAGAGGCCGGCCTCGATCCGCTTGGCCAGCTCGACTTCCTGCTCCGCGTTCAGCAGCGGAACCTTGCCGATCTGCTTGAGATAGGCCCGGACGGAGTCCGCCGACGCGGTCAGCTCGGCGTCTCGCCGGGCCTGCTTGAGCGCCTCGGATTCCTCGTCGTCCCACTCGAAGTCGTCGGCCTTCTTGGCGTCCGCCTCGGCGGCTGCGGTTACCTCGGCCGGCTCGTCGATCACGACGTCTTCGATCTCCTCGGCCAGCACCTCGACGTCGAGCTCGACGTCGATGACCTCGGCCGCGTCGACCTCGGCGGCGTCGCCATCCTTGGCCTCGGCGTCGGCCGGGCCGTCGGCCGCCTTGGCCGGCGCCGCCTTCGCGGCCTTGGTCGCGGCGGCCTTCTTCGCCGGCGCCGCCTTCTTGGTTGTCGCCTTGGCCGGTGTCGCCGCGTCCCCGTCGACCGCATCCGTCTCGCGAGCGGCCTGCTTGGGCGCGGCGGCCTTCTGCGCCGGCTGTGCCGGTTTGGCGCCATTGCTCGCGTCATCGGCATCCGGCACCGCTTTGACCGACGGCGCCGCCTTCTTGGCCGGAGCCTTCGCGGTCGTGGCCTTCGCGGCGGCGGTGGCCGAGCGCGCCGCGGCAACCGGTCGCTTGCCGAGGCTCGCCGTCCCGTCGACGTGCAGCACACCGGCCTCGGTCAACGTACGCACGAGTTTCTTGGCCTGGCTCGCGGACAGCGCAGCGTCCTCGACCGCCTTGGCCAGGGCCGCCGACGACAGCTCTCCGCCGGTCTTGGCGGCGTCGGCGAGCAGTGTGTCGGTAAGCGTGCGCACGTCCGGTTCGGATTGACGAGCTTCAGTCACGAGCGACCTTCCGAGGCAAAGAGCGGAGTGTTGGCGGCGGCCACCGTACCGCGCGAACGGTGTTCGCGCGGCTCAGGACCACGATCGCCAGTGTGATGGACGCGTTGCGTTGACCTGTCTTGTGACCCGTGCGCTGGTGGCGACCGGTCGACGAGCACTGGGCAGCGTGAATTGTAGCGCTGTGTTCGGTGATCGACCCGCCTCGCACGCCCGTGACGGCACGTAAAAGTCGTTATCGGTCGTTTGACACGATGCCTGCATGGCCGATACGCCGAGTTCATTGGATCTACTGGCCCTTGCGGTACGGGTCGCCGAGGGCGGCGCCGCGCTCGCGCAGGACGCCCGCGAGCAGGCGATCACCCACGTCGGAACGAAGAGTACGGACACCGACGTGGTCACCGCCGGCGACGAGGAGGTCGAGCGCTATATCCTCGCGCGAGCTGGCCGCGGCCCGTCCCGACGACGCGGTGCTCAGCGAGGAGTCCGGCGCGGTGGGCGGCGTGCGTGAGTCGCGGGTGCGATGGGTTCTCGATCCGATCGACGGCACCGTGAACTACCTCTACGGCGTGCCCTACTACGCGGTGTCGCTCGCGGCCGAGGTCGACGGGGTGGTGGTCGCCGCCGTCGTACGCAATCCGGCGACCGGCGAGCAGTGGACGGCGCTCCGCGGTGGCGGTGCCTACCGGGGCGCGTACGGCCGGGGACGGCGTCTGAACGGCTCCACGGAAACGGACCTTGGCCACGCACTCATCGCGACCGGATTCGGCTATCACTCGGCGCGACGACGCCACCAGGCCGCGGTGCTGGCCGGTCTGGCCGAGCGCATCCGGGACATCCGGCGGTTCGGCTCCGCCGCCCTCGATCTGTGCCTGGCGGCCGAGGGCACCGTCGACGGCTACTACGAGGCCGGCCTCAACTCCTGGGACATGGCGGCCGGTGCGCTTATCGCGACCGAGGCCGGCCTGGCGGTGACCGGCATCGACGGCGGGCCACCGACGATGTCGCTGCTCGTCGCGGCGCCGCCCGCGATCCACGGCCGGCTACTGCCCGTACTCGCGGATCTTGACGCGGCCGGCGGACCGTGACGGACCACGCACCTGACAACCCACGGCGTCAGCCGCTCTGAGCGCAGGTGCCCTTCGGCGCGGTCGGCGTGCCCAGCGCCGCGATCGCCTGGTTGACCTCGGTCCGCGCGCCGAGCTGCCGGAAGCCCTTGCCGATCACCACGTCGATGACCTTGGACTTCGACTTGATGTTGAACTTCATCGCGCTGATCTGCGACTGGTCGGTCATCAGGAACTCGGCCCGGACGACCTGGGCCGCGGCCACCGTGCTCGGGTCGAAGTAGATGTTGGCCACACCGCTGAACGTCGGCTTGTTGTCCTTGGTGCCGACCTTCTCCACGCGATAGCCCCGGTGCTGCAGGTCCTCGGCGACGGTCTGGGCCAGACCCGGCTGGTTCGCGCCGTTCCACACTTTGATCGTGATGTCGTTACGGGCCGGCAACGGACTCGTGATGACCGGGACCGATTTCGCCGGACAGCTCGACAGGTAACTAGCGTGCGTTTGCGTGTCGCGGCTGGTGGTGACGATCGTCAGCACGACCGCGGCGATGACCAGAACGCCGACGATGACGAGTGAGCGGATGCGTGCTGCGGTCATGTGTTCGGCTCCCGTGCCTGATCAGCGAGCTGACGACGACTCGAAGGCGCAAACGAGAGCGTCGCGCTGAGGGTAACGCGTGAACCTTTGTCGCGCGGCAATACCATCCCCAAAGCCCGGCGCGCCGAACCGGATATGAGGGATGCTGCCCCTACCTTGGTGTCGCCCGGGTCACATCGGGAACAACATCGAGCGATTCGGCCTTACACAAGCGCCGCCGGGGAGGTAAGGTACCGCGCTCGAACGGGATCTTCTTTTTGAGGATCTTGAGGGGGAGTTCGTCGATGCGCCACGGTGCACGCTGTGCGCGTTCGACGGCAGAGGGGGCCAGAGCAACGTCCGCAAAAGTCCTTGGGCAGACCTGGCATGAAACACGTTGGTTTGGCGTTACACCGCGCAAATACGGATACGGGAGTGTGACAACCGATGGCCACCGACTACGACGCTCCGCGTCGCGACGAGGTAGACCTCGGCGAGGACAGTTTGGAAGAGCTCAAGTCGCGACGGACGGATTCCCAGTCCGCCGTCGTGGATGTGGACGAGGCCGAGGTGGCGGAGAGCTTCGAGCTCCCCGGCGCAGATCTCGCCGACGAAGAGCTCTCCGTCAAGGTCCTGCCGATGCAGCAGGATGAGTTCCGCTGCTCTCGCTGCTTCCTGGTGCATCATCGCAGCCAGCTTGCAGTCGAGAAGAACGGTGAGCTCATCTGTAAGGAATGTGCCTGACAAATCCGTTGGGCAAGCATCGCCGTCGTACGGTTGACGACGTCGGCGCCGGGGGAAGGTAAGAGGACCGACCCCGGCCGGCGCAGTCGACCGGACGATTAGCCACGAGGCGCTACGAGCAGCCGCAGCGGCGGCCGCGCGGCGCACCAGGCTCGAGGAGGCCGCGGCGATGCACCCTGACGACGACACGACGCCCGTGTCCGGCTCGCGGCCGGACACGGGCTCTTCCATGCCCGCGGCCGATCCGCCGGACACCGAACCGCACGCTCCGCGTCCGACGCCGCCACCCGCGACCGCTCCGGGCACGCCGCCGCCCGCGCAATCGCCGACAAACGGCCCCAGCCTTGTTCCCGGCTTGGTCGCCCAAGACGTCGAAACGGCGCCGGACGCGGCGGCGATGGCCGGATCCATCGCGCGACTGGCGGAGTCCGACCTCGAAGCCGGCGAACGTCGCCGACTGCTCGGACGTCTCGCCGGCCAGCTACGCGTCCGCGGGGTCTCGGACACGTTCAAGCCGAGGGCGGCCATGCGATGGGTCGCGGACGCCGTCGGCGACATCGTTCCGCACTTGCCGATCCGCTCGCGTGAGACGCTGCGCCAACACTTTCCGGGCATGACCGACGACGAGATCGCCGACCGGCTCGCCCGTAACGCATCCCGTGCCGCGGCAGCGATCGGCGCGGCCGGCGGGGGCATCGCCGCCGTCGAATGGGTGGCGACACCGACGCTCCTGACGGCGCCGGTGGTGCTCGCGGCCGAGACCGTCGCGGTCGTCACGGTGGAGATCAAATTGATCGGCGAGCTGCACGAGGTGTACGGAGTACCGATCCCCGGCTCGGTGACGCAGCGCGGTGTCGGTCTCATGACTGCGTGGGCCCATCGCCGCGGCATTAACCCGATGATGCCCGGAGTCGGTGTCGCCGCGGTGCTCAGCACGGCCGCCCGCCGGGAGATGCGCGATCGGCTGCTGCGGCGCTTCGGGCGCAACCTCACGAGCTATGGACCGATGCTCACCGGCGCCGCGGTGGCGAGCTACCTGAACCGCCGAGCGACGCTCTATCTCGCCGACGAGATCCGCAAGGACCTGCGCGGCGGCAAGCGGCGCAAAATCATCGACGGCAGGTAGGTGCTCGACGGCCGGATATCCTCGACGGCCGTTAGATCATCGGCGCCGGTAAATCTTGGTTGGCGGCCCGGCCTAGCGGCCGCCTGGCGTCCCTCCGAGGTGATCGCGTCGGCTACGGCGTCGTTTATCGCGGCCCAACCGTAGTCGCGTCCCGGGCCGCGATGATCGCGGACGCCAGTTTCGCCGGCCGCCGGGAGCTGACGATCCAGTACGGCGTCGGATCGGCCGGATCGTCGATCACGATTCGGAGCGCGCCGGTGATCCACGGACGCTGCACGATGAAGGCGTACCGCGACGCGACCGGCCCGAGCAACGCCCGCTTCGCCTCGGCGTCGAGCACGTTGACCTCGGTGACGTACGACACCGGGAGGTGCGCGTCATCCACGTGCAGTTCGCCGTCGGCGACCCGCACCACGATCCGCCCCAGCACCAGCATGCCCCAGGCAGTCGCCGGCAGCAGGACCGCGTACGGCACCCAGACGAGCGCCGTCGGGGCGCCGAGAAACACCTCGGCCGCCAGGAAGGCCGCAAACGCGAGCGCCACCGGCCAGGTCCACCACGGCACGGTGAGTCGTTCGCGATAGGCGACCCGGTCACCATCGCGCGCGGCGGGATGGGCCGGCGGTTGCGCCCGGCCGGCGGCGGTCCCGGAATCCTGTGCCACCCTGCGAGGGTATGCCACGCTGGCCGGCGCCGGATTGGTCGCCTCCGGAGGCCCGCTCCGTCGCCGCTCGGCCGGCGCTCGGTGGCCGCTCGGTGGCCGGCTCGGTGGCGCACCGTCGCCACTCGATGGCGGCTCGGCGGCGGTCCGCGATACGTGCGAGCATGTCGGCCAGGTCGGCCTAGCGAGGAGGAGCCGTACGTGGACGAGACGACACCGCTTTCCATCCCGGTCGCGCAGCTGGACCCGGAGCTGCCGCTGCCCGGTTATGCCCATCCGGGCGACGCTGGCGCCGATCTCTATGCCGCGTCGCCGGCCGAGATCAAGCCGGGTGGCCGGGCGATCGTGCCGACCGGCGTCGCGATCGAGATCCCGGACGGGTACGTCGGGCTCGTCCACCCGCGGTCCGGACTCGCCGCGAAGCTCGGGGTGACGGTGCTGAACGCGCCCGGGACCATCGACTCCGGTTACCGCGGCGAGATCATGGTGATCCTGGTCAACCACGATCTCGAGGCGATCGCGCACATCGCGCGGGGCGACCGGATTGCCCAACTTGTCGTGCAACGCGTCGAGCGCGCACACTTTCACCGCGTCGAGGTTCTCGGCGAGACGGTGCGCGGCGCGGGTCGGCATGGCTCGACTGGTGGGCACGCCGGACTGCTCGGCTAGAGTGACGCCCGGCGGTACGCGGAGGAGCGGTGCGTCTAAGGCCGGCGGTGCTCCGGACACGGCGATCGCTCGGCGCACGAAGGGGCCGGGGCACGGCTCCCGGCACGAGGGATGCGAGGCACAGCGGTGATCTTCTCGCGAGATCGCGGGAGTGGACGGCACACGAAGCAACCGCGGCGCTCCTCGGCCGGAGCGGATCGACCGGCCGATCGCGGGACCAGGCGGGCACGCTCCGCCGATCCGGTTCCCGACGTCGATGAGACCGCCGACGAGGAAATCGTCGAGGCGACCGGGCCGTACGACATTTCGGAGGCTCCCGACGGAGTCGAACGCCTCAGCCTCGGCAGCCTGCACATTCCGATCGTCGATGGGGTCTCGGTCCGCGTGCAGGCCAATGAGGAAGGCGTCATCCAGCAGGTTGCGCTCATGCACGCGGACAACGCGCTGATGCTTTCCGTATTGGCCGCGCCGCGCAACGAAAGTGTCTGGGACGAGGCCCGCGCCGACATCCGCAAGGAATTGAGCGCCGGCGGGGCAACGGTCGACGACGTTCGCGACAGCGAGTACGGAACCGCGTTGCGCGCCCGGGTCGCGACGCCGGAGGGCGCTGTCGATCTGCGTTTTGTCGGCGTGGACGGCCCGCGGTGGCTGCTCCGGGCAGTCTTCCAAGGCCCGGTCGCGGTCGACCCCCAGGCATCCCCGCTGTTGCTGGACAGCTTCCACGGACTTGTCGTCGATCGCGGTCGCGACGCGATGCCGGTGCTGGAGGTGTTGCCGTTGCGCCTGCCGCGTGAGATTGCCGAACAAGCGAAGGCACAGGCCGCCGCCGAGGAGGCGAGCCGGCCAGCCACGAATGGTGTCGTGCCGGGAGCTGGCCCGGGTGGTGAATCGGACGCGAGGGCGTCGAGGGCCAGGAATGTCCGCTGAATCCACACTGCCCGGCGCGCCAGCGCCGGCGCCCGAGCGCGACCCGGTCAATGCCGACGACGGGTCGGCCGGTCAACCACTCTGTTACGCGCACGCGACCGCGCAGGCTGTCGCCCGAGGCGACGGGCCAGGGCTCGTACCCGCGCCGCGTCGGCCGAACGGACCCGACCACGACGGGCCGCGGCGTCGTACGCTTGAGGGACGGAGCCCGCGTTTCAGGCCAGTGGCTGAGGAGAGTGACCACCGCACCATGGTGTCGGTTGATCGCGAATCATCGATCCGACGCTTGATGCGCCGGTTGGTCGCCTCTGAGGCCGAACTCGAGGCCGAAGAACTACAGCGTGAGGCCGTCGCGTCCGGCTGTTGTCCGGTCGACGCCGCCGGTCGGGGCGATCTTGTTTCCATCAGTGGCCGCCTGCGTACGGTGGTGTATACGCCGCGGACCACGTTGCCGACGCTCGAGGCCGAGCTTTACGACGGCAGCGACGTGGTGACGCTGGTCTGGCTCGGGCGTCGACACATTGCCGGAATCGAGCCGGGACGGCAGCTGACCATCCGCGGACGCGTCGCGTCGCGCGATGATCGCAAGGTCGTCTACAACCCGTATTACGAGTTGGAGCCGCCGCGGTGAGTCCCGCGCACCGGGCACGAGGGGCGAACGCATGACGGACGAATCGACGCCGCACGGCCGCGCCCATACCTCTGGCGCCTCGGCGTTCGACGCGAGCGCGTTCGAGTTCACGATCGACGCCGAGACGGCCGCCGCGATCACGCCGGCCAAGCCCGATCTGTCGCCGTCCGACAGCTTGCCCGGCGCGGCCGGCGCGGCGCCAGCGGGTGAAGCAGCGACGACCGAGGTGTTGCCGACCTTCTCGGAGCAGCTGGCCGAGCAGCTCGGTGGCATCCGTGGCGTACTCGAGTCGAGCATCCCGATCGCCGTGTTCATCATCGTGAACTTCTGGGCGCTGCGGCCGGCGATGATCGTGTCGATCGGATCCGCCCTGCTGATCGCCGTCGTCCGCCTGCTGCACCGGCAGACCATCCGCCACGCCGTCAACGGGGTGTTCGGTGTCGCGATCGGTGTCGCGTTCGCCTGGAAGACCGGCAGCGCGAAGGACTTCTATCTGCCGGGCATCATCCTGAGCGCGGTGTACGGCCTGGCCATGATCGCGTCGGTGCTGGTGCGCCGGCCGCTGGTCGGGTGGATCTGGTCGTTGCTGATCGCCGGGGGCAGCACCCGGTGGCGGGACCGACCGCCGATGGTCCGCCTGTTCAGCCGGCTGACTCTGTTGTGGGCGGGCACGTACCTGGTCAAGGTCGCCATTCAGACGTGGCTGTTCGGCAACACCGGTGCGCACGATCCGGGCACCGCGCTCGGCATCGCCCGGCTCGCGCTCGGCTATCCGCCGTACGCGCTGTTGCTGGCCTTCACCGTGTGGTCGGTGCGGCGCCTGACCGCCTCGGACCCGAGCCTCGCCGACGTGCGCTGACCGGCGCCAGGCGGCGTCAGGCCGTCGTGGTGCGCGGACCGCGACCGGTGCGGGAGATCGCTGAGCTGCGCGTCCGTTCGACGCTGTCGGCGCCCAGGATGACCGCTCGGACCTCGTCCTCGGCCTCGCTCGTGACCACAAAGATCAGTTCGTCGCTGACCTCGAGCGGATCGTCCGGGCTCGGCACCAGCACGCGCTTGCCCCGCAAGATCGCCACGAGCGCGCAGTCGCGCGGCATCGGTACGTCCCGAACCGGGTGGCCGACGTACGGCGCGGAGGGCGGCAGCGTGATCTCGACGAGGTTCGCCTGACTCTGGCGGAACGTCATCAGGCGGACGAGGTCGCCGACCGTGACCGCCTCCTCGACCAGCGCCGCCATCAGTCGCGGCTTGCTGACCGAGACGTCGACGCCCCACTGGTCGGTGAACAGCCACTCGTTTTCGGCCCGGTTGACCCGGGCGACAACGCGGTTGACGCCGAATTCCGTCTTCGCGAGCAGGGACACGACGAGGTTGACCTTGTCGTCGCCGGTCGCCGCGACCACGACATCACACGTCTCCAGGCGCGCCATCTGCAGGCTGGCGACCTCGCAGGCGTCGGCCAGCACCCATTCCGCCTGTGGCACGCGCTCCGGGCGCAGCATGTTCGGCACCCGTTCGATCAGCATGACCTGGTGGCCGTTGTCGATCAATTCGGCCGCGATGGATCGACCCACGTTTCCGGCCCCGGCGATCGCCACCCGCATGATCAGCGCCCCCCTTCCGGTGCTCCGGAGATCTTGGTGACGGTCTCGATCATTTCGTCGGTCACGAGCATGAAGATCTGGTCGCCCTCCTGGACCACCGTGGAGGCGGTGGGCAGCATGCCGATTCCGAAGCGCATGACGTACGCCGTCCGGGTTCCGGTCGCCTCCTCGAGCGCCTGCAGCGGCTTGCCGATCCAGTCCTGGTCGACCGGCACCTCGATGATCGCGATCGTGCTCGTCGGATCACGCCACAGTTCGGTGTTCGCCTCCGGCACGAGATGGCGCAGCATCCGATCGGCCGTCCACCGTACGGTGGCCACGGTGGGAATGCCGAGCCGTTCGTAGACCTCGGCCCGCTTGGCGTCGTAGATCCGGGCCACCACGCGACTGACGCCGAAATTCTCCCGCGCCAGACGCGCCGAGATGATGTTGCTGTTATCGCCGCTGGACACGGCGGCGAATGCGTCGGCGCGCTCGATGCCGGCGGAGATGAGGACCTCGCGGTCGAAGCCCATCCCGGTGACCGTCAGGCCGGTGAATTCGGTCCCGAGCCGCCGGAACGCGTCAGCATCGGCGTCGATCACCGCGACGGAGTGGCCGCGCGCCTCCAGGCTGTAGGCAAGCGTCGAGCCGACCCGGCCGCATCCCATGATCACGACGTGCAAGACATCGATCCTCTCGCCCACTCAGCCACAGCTCAGTCGCGGCTGTTACGCAAAGGGTGCCATGCCGATCCGGGATTGTGCGGGCGGACTCCCCGCGTCCCGGCCCGGCGGCGTTGGACCGCCGTCGGACCGGCGTGCGTTGCCGATCACCCCTGCACCCTACGGAGGTGTGTTCCCCGTACGCTTGTCGTTTGTGGCACGACCCACCTCGCTCGTCAAGCGGCTTCTCCTCGGTCGCCCGTTCCGTTCCGACCGGCTTCAACACACGCTGTTGCCGAAGCGGATCGCGCTGCCGGTGTTCGCCTCCGACGCGCTGTCCTCGGTCGCGTACGCCCCCGACGAGATCCTGCTGACGCTGTCGGTCGGTGGTGCCGCCTTCTACGCCTACTCGTGGCGGATCGCGATCGCGGTCGCGGTCGTCATGCTCGTGGTGGTCGCGAGCTACCGGCAGAACGTGCACGCCTACCCGTCCGGCGGCGGCGACTACGAGGTGGCCACGGTCAACCTCGGCCCCCGATTCGGGTTGGTCGTGGCGAGTGCGTTGATGGTCGACTACGTGCTCACCGTCGCGGTGTCCGTTTCGTCCGGCGTGGCCAACATCGGCTCGGCCTGGCCGTTCGCCCGCGACCACCCGGTCGGTGTCGCGGTCACGGTTGTCGCCGTACTCGCCGCGACTAACCTGCGCGGCATCCGCGAGGCTGGGCTCGCGTTCGCCATCCCGACGTACGCGTTCATGATCTCCGTACTCGTGATGGTCGGCTGGGGCTTCGTCCGCATCTTCTTCTTCGGCAACAACCTGGAAGCGGCGTCGTCGACGGAGCCGATCGTCAACGCTCATTCGGTCACCGGATTCGCCTTCGCGTTCCTGATGATCCGCGCGTTCTCATCCGGCAGCGCCGCGCTCACCGGCGTCGAGGCGATCTCCAACGGCGTGCCCGCCTTCAAAAAGCCCAAGAGCAAGAACGCCGCCACGACGCTGCTCCTGCTCGGCACGCTGGCCGTCACCATGCTGATCGGCATCGTGGTGTTGGCGCGGCTCACCCACGTACACATCCAGAACGCTCTCGACCAACCGGTGACGCCTCAGCTGGCGCACACCGTGTTCGGCAGCTTTTCCGCGCCGTTCTACATCGTCGTCGGCGCGACGGCACTGATCCTCGTCCTGGCCGCGAACACGGCGTTCAACGGCTTCCCGGTGCTCGGCTCGATCCTCGCCCAGGACCGCTACCTGCCCCGCCAGCTGCACACTCGCGGCGACCGGCTGGCGTTCTCCAACGGCATCCTGTTCTTGGCCACGTTCGCCGTCGTCCTGATCGTTGCGTTCAAGGCGCAGCCGACGCACCTGATCCAGCTCTACATCGTCGGCGTGTTCGTTTCCTTCACGCTTTCCCAGAGCGGCATGCTGCGGCACTGGAACCGGCTGCTCCGCACGGAACGGGACCGGCAGGTCCGCCGCCGGATGTACCGGTCGCGCGCGATCAACGGCATCGGCGCCGTGATGACGGGCTTCGTGCTCGTCCTTGTCATCCTCACGAAGTTCCTCGCCGGCGCCTGGATCTCGATCGCCGCGATGGTGGTGATCTACATGGTCATGATCGCGATCCGCCGTCACTACGACCACGTCGCCAGCGAGCTGGCGCCGGCCGAGGAACGTCCGATGCTCCCGGCCCGCAACCATGCCGTGGTTCTGGTCAGCAAGGTGCACCTGCCGACGCTACGAGCGCTGGCCTACGCCCAGGCGACTCGACCGGACACGCTGTCCGCGGTCACGGTCAACGTCGACGACGCCGATACGCGCAAGATCCAGGAGGAGTGGGAGGCGCGGGACATCACGGTCCCGCTCGTCGTCGTCGATTCGCCGTACCGGGAAATCAGCCGTCCGGTGATCGACTACGTAAAGTCGCTGCGCAAGAACTCACCCCGCGACGTGGTTACGGTCTTCATTCCGGAGTACGTCGTCGGAAAGTGGTTCGAGAACCTGCTGCACAACCAGAGCGCGCTGCGCCTCAAGGGCCGCCTGCTCTACGAGCCCGGCGTCATGGTCACGAGCGTTCCGTGGCAGCTCAACTCGAGCGTCGGGAAGGACCTGAACAAGTTCGACCGGGAGCTCGCCCTGGCGCCGCTGCGAGGTCCGCGTGGTCAGCGTTCGTCCAAACCTTCGAGCCCATCACCGGCGGCGCCGGACACCTCGCCGGATACGTCGCCCGAGCCGGACCGGACGTCGCGGCCGTGAGCCGGCCGGTCCGCGGGGCGACCGCGGGCAACGGCCGACCGGGTGTCCCGGTCGACGTCGACGCCGCGATCGATGACCTGGTCGGCGCGCATTTCGACGTCGAGGTCGGGCCGGTCGCCCATGGCGGCCATTGCGTGGGCCGGGTCCCGGACGGGCGGGTCGTGTTCGTCCGCCATACGCTGCCCGGCGAACTCGTCACCGTGGAGATCACCGAGGAACGCAAAGGCTATCTGCGCGCCGACGCCGTGGAGATCCTGCGGTCGTCGCCCGATCGGGTCACACCACCCTGCCCGTACGCCGGACCGGACCGGTGCGGTGGCTGCGATTTCCAGCATGTCGAGCCGGCGGCGCAGCGCGCGCTGAAGACGGCGGTCGTGCGTGAGCAACTGATCCGGATCGGTCGGCTGGCCGAGGACGAGGTGGACGCGCTGGGCCTTACCGTCGAGCCGCTCGGTGGCGGCGCCGGCAGTGGCCTCGGTTGGCGTACGAGGTTGCGTTACACGGTCGCGGCAGACGACCGGGCCGGCCTGCTCAAGCACCGCTCGCATGAGGTCGTAGCCGTGGACACGTGCCGGATCGCGACGCCCGCGGTGCAGGCGGCGGGGGTGACCGACCGGCGCTGGCCGGGCGAGGACGCGGTCGAGGTGGTCGCGTCCAGCACCGGCGACGTATCGGTGACCGCGATCGGCGTCGATGGCACCGGGCAGGCGGTGTCCGGGCCGGAACACGTGACGGAGGTCGCGGCCGGCCACCGGTTCCGGCTCGATCCGGCCGCCTTCTGGCAGGTACATCCGGCCGCACCGGCGAGGTTCGCCGCGACCGTCCTGGACATGCTCGCGCCCCGACCGGGGGAGCGGGCGTGGGATCTCTACGGCGGGGCCGGGCTCTTCGCCGCCGCGCTCGCCGACGCCGTCGGCCCGCGCGGCTCGGTCACCCTCGTCGAGTCCGACGACCGATCGGTCCTCGCCGCCTCGTCGAGTCTTGCGGCGCTACCCCAGGTGACCGTGGTTTCGTCCACGGTGGAGCGGATGCGCCTGCGCGGGCGGCCGGACATCGTGGTGCTCGATCCGCCCCGGACCGGGGCCGGTGCCCTCGTCGTACGCCACCTGATCGATGTCGCTCCACGCGCGATCGCGTATGTGGCCTGCGACCCGGCGGCATTTGCCCGGGATGTCGCGACATTCCGCACGGCCGGCTGGCGACTCACCCGACTCGAGGCGTACGACGCGTTTCCGATGACCCACCATGTGGAGTGCATCGGCCGGCTCGAACCACCCGAGGGCGAACCACCGGACCGGGCCGTGTGACGGAATCGTGTGCGTCGTGGCTCATCGCGATGCCGGCGCGCGCCGTTTAGCTAGACTGGCCGGTCATGAGCACACCTGCGCCCGAGGCGACCGGTCTACCCGACGCGGCCGGCCTCCTGGCCGGCATCAACGGCCCGAGTGACCTGCGCGAGCTGTCCGCATCGGAGCTCGGCGTCCTGGCCGCGGAGATCCGCGATTTCCTCGTGGCCAAGGTGTCGCGTACCGGTGGTCACCTCGGTCCGAACCTCGGCGTGGTGGAACTCACGCTCGCTCTGCATCGGGTGTTCGATTCCCCGAAAGACCGCATCCTGTTCGATACCGGGCATCAGTCGTACGTGCACAAGATCATCACCGGTCGGCAGGCCGGCTTCGATCTTCTCCGCCAACGCGGCGGCCTGTCCGGGTATCCGAACCAGGCTGAGTCCGAGCATGACGTGATCGAGAACTCGCACGCTTCGACCGCGCTGTCCTACGCCGACGGAATGGCCAAGGGTTTCGCGCTTCGGGGCGAGGATCGGCATGTGGCCGTCGTCGTCGGCGACGGTGCGCTGACCGGCGGGATGTGCTGGGAGGCCCTGAACAACATCGCCGCGACCGAGAACCCACTGGTGATCGTCGTGAACGACAACGGCCGTTCCTACGCTCCGACGATCGGCGGCATGGCCAACCATCTCGCGACGCTGCGCTTGAACCCCAGCTACGAGAAGGTGCTCGACGTCGTCAAGGACGCGCTCGGCCGAACGCCGCTCGTCGGCGCCCCGATGTACGAAGCGCTGCACGCGATGAAGAAGGGGCTCAAGGACGCCGTTTCGCCGCAGGGCATGTTCGAGGACCTCGGGCTCAAGTACGTCGGCCCGGTCGACGGCCACGACCTCGAGGCGGTCGAGTCCGCGTTGCGCCGGGCCAAGCGGTTCGGCGGCCCGGTGATCGTGCACGCGGTGACGCGCAAGGGCTTCGGCTACCGGCCGGCCGAGGACGACGAGGCCGACTGCCTGCACGGGCCGGGCAGCTTCGACCCGCTCACCGGCAAACTTCTCGCGCCGCCGTCGCTCAAGTGGACCTCGGTCTTCGCCGACGAGTTGGTCGCGCTGGCCGACGAGCGCAGCGACATCGTCGGCATCACGGCGGCCATGGCCGAGCCGACCGGCATCGCACGGCTCGCCGCGAAATACCCCGAGCGGACGTACGACGTCGGGATCGCCGAGCAGCACGCGGTGACGTCCGCGGCCGGACTGGCATTGGCCGGCATGCACCCAGTGGTCGCGGTTTACGCGACGTTCCTGAACCGCGCGTTCGACCAGGTGCTGCTCGACGTGGCGATGCACCGCCTCCCGGTCACGTTCGTGCTCGACCGGGCCGGCATCACCGGACCGGACGGACCGAGCCACTACGGCATCTGGGACATGTCGGTCTTCGGTACGGTGCCCGGCCTGCGCATCGCCGCTCCGCGCGACGCCCCGACCGTACGCGAGGAGTTGCGTGAAGCCGTCGCCATCACCGACGGGCCGACCATCGTCCGCTTCCCGACCGGATCGGCTCCCGCCGACCTGCCGGCGCTGCGCCGCCGCGGTCCAGTCGACATCCTGACCGAAGACGACGAGCGCGACGTGCTGCTGGTGTCGGTCGGAGCGCTGGCCCACCTCGGCATGGATGTCGCCGGCCAGTTGCGCGCGGCCGGATACGGGGTGACCGTGGCCGACCCGAGGTGGGTGCGACCGGTGCCGCTCGAACTCGTCGCGATGGCTCGCGAGCACTCGCTCGTCGTCACCGTCGAGGACGGCGTGCGCGCCGGCGGCGTCGGGGACGCGCTGGCGAAGGCCATGCGCGATGGCGGTGTCCGGACGCCGCTGCGCGACCTCGGCGTCGCGGCCGACTGGTACCCGCACGGGACACGGGCCGAGATCCTGGCCGACGTCGGACTGACCGTCGACGGCGTGACCCGCGACGTCCTCGCCATGCTGTCCGACGTCGACGTGGACTCGGTGGCCCAGGGCGGTTGACGCTCGCCGCGCTGGCTGATCGTGCGACCCGTGCCGACCGCGACCGGGCTTCGCACGAGAACAACCGGCGTCGCCTGAATCGGCGCGGCATGAGGGCGCCGGCATGAAGGCGTGACATGAATCGGGAGCGCCGCGGGTAACGACCGAGTGGCGGTCGTACCGCGGTTTGAACCCGTCGTTGGCGAAATGCGTGTTTGTCGCCGTGCGCGGTTCGTGTCGATAATGGGTGCGACCGCGTGCTCAGTGGACGGTCTGGCACGACGACGTGCCGCTCTCCCGACGGGACGTTCGTGATATGGCGAAGGACGGATCGACCCACGACAGTCCCGACCGCGCCCCGCGATCGCCCTGGGCCCGCTCGGCCTTGCCGCAGTCGCCGTGGCAGCCCGACGACGGCGGTGTCATTGATCTCGGCGATCCCCGTCGCTCATCGGTGGCCGAGGTCGTTCCCGACGACGGCGTCGAGGCGCCACGAATGTTCGGACGCTTCGAGGCGTTTGCCGCGACGCTCCTCGGCGCCGTGCACGGCAGCCGCGCCTCGTCACGTCGGCCCCGGACGCGGCGGCCGGCCACGGATGGACCGCGGACGGAGATTATCGACCTGGGCGACCGTCACGGTAACGCCTCAACCGTCGGCACCGCACCGTGGCGCAGCGTCGAGTGGCGTGCCCACGTCCGGCCATTTGCCCTTGCCATCGTCGTCGTGGCCGCGCTGCTGGTCGGTGGATCGGTGGCGCCGCCGCTGGCTCGACTGGCCCGGCTCGGCAGCATCACCGTTCCGCTCGGCGCTGCACTGGCGACGGACGGAGCGCGGGCGGTCGTCCTCGGCAGCCGGGACGGAGTAGGGGAGAGCGTCGCGTCGTATGAGGTGGCCGGCGGTAGGCGGGACTGGTTCACCGAGCTGTCGATCCGGCAGGCCGACGACATCGGCATGACGATCACCGACGGCGTGGTCATCGTGACCGCCGGCACGCTCGGCAATCGCGGTACGCATTCCGTCGTTCTGGACGAGCGCACCGGGCGGCGTCTCTGGTCGACGTCGCTGAATGTGTGGAGCCCTTGGCTCGGCAGCGACATGATGCTGATGATCAACGCCGCCCAGACCAACGTCATGGCACGGGACAAGCGGTCCGGTGCGGTGAAGTGGTCGTACTCGTTGCCGACCGGCTGCTTGACACCCGTTCTCGCGGTGCCGGACGTGGACGAGGTGCCGACCGCAATGGTCGTCATGTGCCCCGACTCAAGAACGTTAAGCCGCATCAACCTGGACACCGGTCAGCCCGACATCAGCAGCCACGTCCCGTTGTCGGCGGCCGATACGGACGCGGACGTCTCGATGTTCACAGTGACTGACGTCGTCGTCGTCGAGGATGCCGCGGTGAAGCCGCCGCGGTTCGAGACGTACGGGCTCAGTGACCTGAAGCCGATCTGGAAGACGGCCGGATTTAGCCCCAACGACAAGGGCTACGAATGTGGAGTCGAGATCTGTGTGTCGGCCGCCGGCTCGACGGTGATCCTGGACACGCGAAGTGGTGCCGTCATACCGACCACGGCTCACGACGCCGACCTGGCAGCTGCGGTTTCCCACCCGTTCGTGCCGGCGTCGAAAGTCGGTACGTTGCTATTGCCCGCGCCGGGGGCAACCGTGCCAGTGGTGAGCAAGACGACGTACGTGGCGGACTTCTCCGCCGACGAGAAAGTCGTGCATCTGCCGCTGTTCCGGCCCGGGCGCACCTGGATCGTCACGCTGTCGGCGGGCGGGGTCCGCGATGCCGTACAGCTGCTGGTCGGCCCGGCCGCCGACGTGTGCCGCCCGATCGGCTCGTACCTTGGGTGCATGACCGCGAAGTACACCCTGACGTTCTGGACGCTGCCCAAGATCGGGTAGCTCTCGGTCCGCCGGCGATTGTCCAGCGCCCGACGGCGCGGCGTGCGTCCGGCCGCTACGGTTGCTCGGGTGGCCGGCAGCGTCCGGCGGCGGTCCGGGATAGCGGGAGCAGCGGTGCGGGTTCTGGTGATCGAAGATGAGCGCACGCTCGCGGATGCGATCGCGCGGGGAATGCGGCGCGCCGGGATGGCCGTGGACGTCGCCTACGACGGCACGAGCGGGCACGAAATGGCCTTCGTCACCCGCTACGACGTGCTCGTGCTCGACCGCGACCTGCCCGGCATACACGGCGATGACATCTGTGCCGATCTTGCGGCCGCAGGCACGCTCACCCGCGTGCTCATGCTGACCGCCAGCGGTACGGTGGCTGACCGCGTCGAGGGGCTCGGCCTCGGCGCCGACGACTACCTGCCCAAGCCGTTCGCGTTCGACGAGCTCGTCGCCCGCGTCCGCGCACTCGGCCGGCGCTCGTCGCCCGTTGCCCCGCCGGTGCTGACCGTGGGCGACGTGACGCTCGATCCGGCCAAACGCGTGGTGAGCCGGGCCGGACGCCCGCTCGACCTCGGCCGAAAAGAGTTCGGCCTCCTGGAGGAGTTGCTCAAGGCGCAGGGCTCGGTGGTGTCGAGCGAGGAATTGCTGGAGCGGGTGTGGGACGCGAACACGGACCCGTTCACGACGATCGTCCGGGTCACCATGATGACGTTGCGTAAGAAGCTCGGTGACCCCCCGATCATCGAGACCGTGGTGGGTGTCGGCTACCGGATCGCGGCATGACCGTCTACGGGTCGCCCCACCGACGACGGCTGCGGCCGACGTTGCGGGTCCGGCTCGCCTTGATCAACGGCGCGGTGCTCGGTGTCGTGGCGTTGGTCCTCCTCGTCGTGGCAATCGCGATCGGGCGCCACCGGATCGCCATGGACATCCTGGCCATCGCTGTCATCACGCTCGCCGGTGTCGCGGCGGGCTACATCGTGGTGGCTCGCGCGCTGCGACCGCTGCAGCAGGTCACCGCGACCGCACGGCGACTGTCGGGCGAGACGCTCGACCAACGCATCAACTACGCCGGTGTCGACGACGAGGTCGCCGAACTGGCCGAGACGTTCGACGCGATGCTCGGACGGCTGGCCGACGCCTTCGAGACGCAGAAGCGTTTCGTGGCGAACGCCTCGCACGAACTGCGTACGCCGCTGGCGGTCATGCGTACGGAGATCGACGTGACGATGTCGGACCCGGACGCGGACGTGACCGAATTCCGGCGCATGGGGACGGTGGTACGCGACGCGTCCGAGCGTGCCAACTCGCTCGTCGACGCTCTGCTGGTGCTGGCGCGATCCGAGGCGCAGGCCGGGCGCCGCCTGGTCCGCAAGGTCCCGGTCGATCTCGCCGACGGCGTCACGGCGGCGCTGTCGGCGGTCCGACGGGAGGTCGGCCGGCTCGGCTTGGACATCACGACGGATCTGCGGCCGGCTCCGGTCGTCGGCGATCCGAGCCTGCTCGAACGGCTGGCCGGCAACTTGATCGAGAACGCCGTACGGTACAACCACGGGCAAGGCCGGATCTGGGTGCGTACGGAAACCGAGGGCGCAACCGCTCGGCTGATCGTCGGAAACACCGGGTTCGAGGTCGACGCCGGCGACGTACCGAAGCTGTTCGAGGCGTTCCGCCGGGGCGTACGCGATCGCACCGGCTCCGGCCGGGGCGCCGGACTCGGGCTGTCCATTGTCCGCGCGGTCACCGATGCACACGGCGGTTCGGTCCGCGCCGAGCCGATCGAGGGCGGCGGCCTCGAAGTCGTCGTGACGTTGCCCGCGGCATCGGCGACGCCCGTGGTGACCGGCTCGGCCGCCGTGCCGGCCCCGCCACCGTCGGGTCGCTGAACGGACCTACCGACGGGGCGTCGGCGGATCGCGTCAACGGAGCGGCGGGATGATCCTCTGCGCGCGGAGAGTGTCGAACAGGTCCAGGAATGACCGCGCCGAGTCCTGGAAGCCCAGGAAGCCCAGCGCACGACTCTTCGACATGTCGGCGAACGTCTCAACCTGTCGGCCCAGATCGGCGTCGGTGTGCCACCACGACGCGAGTTCGGAGGCCTTGTACGGCTGGAGGCCGTATTGCGCAACCAGGCCGGCCCACACGTCGTCGGCATGCCCCAGCCGGCCGTCGAGTGGATTCGGTTCCCCTGGGTATTCGGCGGCGTCGACGCCGAGGCCCTCAGCGACGCGTTTCCACATCTGCCGCCACCGGAATACGTCGCCGTTGACCGTATTGAACGCTTGATTGCGTGCGGCGGCCTCGGTGGCGGACCACACGGCGTGGCGGCCCAGGAGCCGGGCATCCGTGATGTCGGTGACGCCGCCGTACTGCTGCGGGCTGCCGGGGAAGACGAACGGCTCGCCGGTGATCCGGCAAATGTTGCCGTACACGGCGAGGGTCACGCCCATGTTCATGGCGTTGCCCAGCGCGTAGCCGATCATCGTGTGCGGCCGGTGCACCGACCAGGAGAATCCCTGTTCGGCCGCGGCGGCGAACAGGATGTCCTCCTCGTCGTAGTAGAAGTTCTGGAAGGGCAGCCGATCCTGGCTTTCGCGGAAGGGTGTGTCGGCCGGTGCCGATGCGTACGCCTCGAACGGACCGAGATAGTGCTTCAGACCGGTCACGAGTACCGCGTGCTCGAGCTCGGAAGTGCGTCGCAACGCGTCGAGGGTGTTTGCCAACATCGCCCCGTTGACCCGACAGTTGTCCGCCTCGGTGTCCTGACGCGACCAGGTGGTGAAGAACAGATGGGTGATCGCTTTGCCGGCGAGGGCGCGTTCTACCGACGCAGGGTCGAGGACATCCGCGTACACGTGCTCGACGCCGGGGATCTCGTAGCGTGGCGCTCGCGATAGGCCGACCACTCGCCATCCGGCCGCCAGCAGGGCTTGCGCGGTGTTGTAGCCGGCAATGCCGGTGGCGCCGACTACGAGAGCGGTGCGGTCCATGCGGGCTCCTCGAGACGCGTCGGGTTGGTGTCTTGGTGAACACTCGGCGGTGCGGTGCTGCGCCGAATATGCCCGGCGCTGGACACGTCGTCAAGTAGGGGTTAACGTTTGCCGGCATCCGGGGCCGTTCCGCCCGGTCGGATTTGCTCGAGGGGACCGTGATGCCGGGACGTGTCGCAGGAAAAGGGATTGTGATCACCGGGGCCGGCAGCGGCATGGGCCGTGCGTTCGCCATCGGGCTCGCCCGCGAGGGCGCCAGCATCGGCGTCCTGGACGTCAACCACGATGCCGCGATGACGGTCGCGGACGAGATCAACGAGGGCGATCGCGCGTCAGCCGTGGCGTTGTCGGCCGACGTGAGCAAACGCGCGGAGGTTGCGCAGGCATTGGACACCTTCATCGACCGCTTCGGCACGCTCGATGTCTTGTTCAACAATGCCGGGTTCAACCGGCCCATGCACCTGATCGACGTCACCGAGGAGAACTGGCATTCGATCATGGATGTCAACGCGCTCGGCTGCCTTATCGGCATCCAAGAAGGCGCGAAGCGGATGATCCCGCGGCGCCAGGGCAAGATCGTAAACACGTCGTCCATCGCCGGCCGGCAGGGTTATCCGAGTTTCGCGCCGTACTGTGCGAGCAAGTTCGCGGTGAACGCCCTGACCCAAGCGGCCGCGCGCGCGTTCGCCGAATACAACATCACCTGCAATGCGTTCGCGCCGGGCGTGGTCGACACGCCCTTATGGACGAAGCTGGACGCGGACCTCCAGGACATCGGCGACGCCGAGAGGCCGGGCCAGGCGATGGCCGAATTCTCCGCCGGCATCCTGCGGGGACGCGCCGCAACTCCGGAAGAGATGGTGGGGACAGCGCTGTTCCTGGCGTCAACCGACTCCGACTACATCACCGGCCAGGTCGTCATGGCCGACGGTGGAATGGTGCTGGTCTGATGACCGTACAGACACCCGGTCCGGAGCGACCCGGACTAAGGTTGGACCAATGGATTCCCTCGCCCCCGACAAGGAGAACAGTGTCCGATCGGCGAGGTTCCGCGACCGCTGGTCGTGGCTCCGCGGCTGAGCCCATGGAGAACCTGGGTGGCCGACTGAAGCGGGCGCGGCAGAAGTCCGGCCTTGCTCTGCGAGAGGTTGCCCGCCAGCTCGGCGTCTCGGCGTCCTTTGTGTCGCAGATGGAGAACGGCAAGTCGACGCCCTCGGTGGCGACGCTCTACTCGATGGCACAGCTGCTGGACGTTTCCATCGACGAGCTGTTCTCGGGGGAACACGTCGATGCGGTTGTCGACCACAATCCGGCCGCGCCGAACGCTTCAGCGCACAACGCTTCGGCGCACAACGCCTCCGTACACAACGCTTCAGAGCAGAGTGCATCCGCGCGTGATGTTTCGGCAGTCGCGCCGGGAACGTCGAACGCCGGTGGTGCGGAGCCGATCAGCCGGTCCGCGCTCGGGTCGCCCGCCGACGCGTGGCCGAACGACCAGGTCCGTCCGCGGATCTCCGTCACCAGGCCGGGGGAGCGCAAGCGACTGGAGATGGACACCGGCGTCGTCTGGGAGCAGCTGGCCACCAACACCGGCGCCGAGCTCGATTTCATGTGCATCTTCTACCCTCCGCACTCCACATCGACCAACGACAAGCGGATGCTGCAGCACGCGGGTTCGGAATTCGGCTACCTCCTCGAGGGAGAGCTCGAGGTCACTGTCGGCTTTGACGTGGTGCAACTGCGGGCCGGCGATGCCATCGGGTTCGACTCGTCGACGCCCCACCTGCTGACCAACAAATCCGACCGGCCGGCACGTGGCATCTGGTTCGTACGGCATCCGCACGCCTGAGCCATCGCGTCGCTGACGCGGCCAGTCAACGTTGTCACTGCTCCGCCGCCGTTCACCATGCGTGAACGCAGCTCTGGACAAACGAGCGCGTGGTCAATACCCTGCCCATCCTGCGACTTCTCGAGGTGATCATGAAGGCCCTTCAGTTCATCGGCGACAACCGCTGCCAGGTCAACGACGTCGCCGTGCCGACCATCGCCGACGATGAGGTTCTCCTGTCCAGCCGCAGCGTCGGCATCTGCCACAGCGATCTCGAACTGCTCGCCGGGCGTTACATCATCCCGTTCGACTTCCCGGTCGTCCCGGGGCACGAATGGTCCGGCGAGGTCGTCCGGGTGGGGTCCGCGGTCAAGGGCCTGCGGGCGGGTGACCGTGTCGTCGGCGAGTGCGTCATCGGGCAGGAGCATTTCGGTTTCAGCATCAGCGGCGCGGCGGCCGAATTCTTCGTGGCGAAGGAATCGTGGTTGCACCGCCTTCCCGACAATCTGTCCTGGACGCAGGGAGCACTCGTCGAACCGTTCAGCTGCGGCTACTACGCAACCGTTCGGGCCGACAACCTCGACGCGAGTGACACGGCGATCGTGCTGGGCGCGGGTCCGATCGGCCTCGGCGTGGTGGCGGCCGCGGCCGGCCGGGGCGCGCGCGTCATCGTCGCCGAGCCAACCGCGGCGCGCGGAGACCTTGCTCGCGCCCTCGGTGCGGACGACGTGATCGACCCGACCTCCGACACGTTCCTGGCCGAGGTCGACGCGATCACCGAGGGCGCGGGAGCGTCCGTCGTCTTCGAGGCCAGCGGCAAGCTGCCCGCCATGGCTCTGGCGCTCGAAGTCGCCGGCTTCCGCGCGCGTCTGGTCTACATCGGCATCGATGTCGGCGGCTCGGTGCCGGCCAAGCTGGGCCTGTTCCAGTCGAAGGAACTTCAGGCCCGGGGCATCATCGGGTCGCCCGGAGTCTGGCCCCAGACACTGCGCTTTTTGTCCCGCAGTGGCGTGGACCTGTCGCCCCTCGTCACCGCTTCGTACCCGCTCGCCCGGGCCGACGAGGCGATTGCGGCGGTGCTCACGGACCGGGCGCAGGTCAAGGTCCACATCAGTTCAGACGCAACGCTGTGAGAGTTGGGAGCCGTCGGTATGCGAGCAGCCGTTCTCCACGCACCGCATGATCTGAGGCTTGAGGACCGGCCGGAGCCCGAGTGTCGGCCGGATGAAGTCGTGATCGAAGTGACCTACAACGGGCTCTGTGGAACGGACGCCACCGAGTACACGAAGGGCCCGATGATGGTGCCGCTCTCGGTTGCGCACCCCGGCAGCGGCCACGTCGGTCCGACCATCCTCGGCCATGAGTTCGTCGGCACGGTCGTGGACGTGGGCGCGGACGCAGCGATGTGGAGTGGGCGCCGCGTGGCGAGCGGCGCGGGCGTTTCATGCGGCGCCTGCGCTTGGTGTGTTCGCGGCCGTACGAACCTCTGCGCGCGCTACTACACCCTGGGCCTCAGCACCCATGGCGGGTTGGCGCGATTCGTCGCGGCTCCGGCCAGCACGATCCGGGAGATCCCGGACGGCTGCGCTGACATCGACGCGGCGCTCGCGCAACCGCTAGCGGTCGGCCTCCATGGTGTGACCAGATCCGGAGTGCGGCCCGGCGACACCGTGGTCGTCCTCGGTGCTGGCGCGATCGGGTCGTTCCTGCTGGCCGGACTTTCGGGCCACGAGGGACCCGTCGTGGCCATGGACGTAGACCCTGGGCGACTCGAGACGGCACGGGTGCTCGGGGCAACCGAGACGCTTCTGGTCAACGGCGACTCGTCCGCCGACGACCTGCGCTCGATGATCCCCGACGGGGCCGACGTGGTCATCGAAAGCTCGGGCGCGGCCGGTTCGGCCCAGCGCGCGTTTGGGTTGGCGGCACGTGGCGGCACGGTGCTGCTGGTGGGGCTGACCAAACAACCTCAGCCGATCGAGCTGGCGGACCTGGTGCTCCGAGAGATCGACGTACGAACAACCGTCGCCCATGTGTGCGACGCCGACCTGCCCGCGGCGCTCGATCTCCTGACCGAAAGGCCGCTGGCCGGCATTGTGGTCGATCGCGTCGTGGCCCTCGACGACATCGTCGCCGGATTCGAGCGCCTGGCGTCCGGCGCCGCACGCGGGAAGATCGTCGTGGATCCGCGCCATGGCTGACGTCGCGGTCCTCGGCACCGGCCGGATGGGGTCGGCGATGGCGCGGCGGGTCGCGGCCGCAGGACATCACGTCACGGTGTGGAATCGCACCGAAGCGACCGCGCGGGACTTGGCCGAGTCCATGCCGGCGGCAACCGTTGCGATGGCGCGGACGCCGGCGGCGGCGGTGCAGAACCAGGATGTGATCCTGTCGGTCCTGGCCGACGGAGAAGTCACGCGTGCCGTCCTGCTGGATCCTGCAGTTCTCGCAGCCTTAACACCCGGCGCCGTGGTATGCGACCTCGGAACAAGTGGGGTCTGGGCCGCCGGTGAGGTCGCGACGGGTCTGCGCGGGGCTCATGTGCGCTTTGTCGACGCCCCCGTCTCCGGCAGTGTTTCGGCCGTGGAGGCGGGCACTCTTCTCGTGATGGCCGGCGGTGAACCCGATGCCGTTGACGCGGCCAGAACCGTACTGGGTGCCTTCGCACGCAAGGTTGTTCACGTCGGTCCGGCGGGCGCCGGACAGACGATGAAGCTTGCCGTCAATCTGGTCGTCCACGACCTCAACGCGGCCGTTTCGGAGGCGTTGTTGATCGCCAAAGCCGCTGGTATTGCCGCGGAAGACGCGTACGACGTGTTCCAGGACAGTGTTATCGCGGCACCGTTCGTCGTCTATAAGCGAGCGGCGTTTTTGGACCCAGAAACGAGGGTGGCCATGAGCCTCGATCTGGTGGACAAGGATCTGCGGCTCATCACCGGGCTGGCGAAGGAGTTGGGCGTGTCGGTACCGCTGACCGATGCCGCCGCCCAGTCCGTCGCGGCGGCCCGCAGTGCCGGGTACGGGTCGGAGGACATGGCTTCCCTGACGCGATTCCTAGCCGTTCGTCCGACTTCACAGCCTGCGCGCGACGACCCTCGCTAACCCACGCGGATTACGAAACGGAGTCATTCGCGTTTCTGAGCGTCAGCCCCTTGTGAACACCTGGGCCCATATGTACAGTCCCGCACAACACATCGCAGAGCCTTCCGGCCAACCTCACCCCCACGAGGAGATGTCATGACCACCACCGCCGAATCGGTGCAAACGCGCCCGGTCCAAGGACGCATCGCGACGTCGCGTGGTTTGTGGACGATGGTGGTCGCGTTGGTCCTTCTCGCGGTGGCCGGGCTGCTTTTCGCCTCGACCAGCATGAGCAAGGGCGCCCTTCAGGGCATGCTGCCGTTCGCGTCGGTTCTCGCGATCGTGGCGCTGGGCCAGACCCTCGTGATCCAGCAAGGGGGCTTTGACCTGTCGGTGCCCGGCTCGGTCTCGATCGTCGTTGTCATCTGTACGCATCATCCCGAGGGCGACAACGCGAAGCTGCTGCCGGCGGTCCTGATGGCCCTCGGGGTCGCGATCGCGGCGGGTCTGGTCAACGGCACGTTGATCGGGCGGCTTCGGCTCAACCCGATCGTCGCCACACTCGGAACGAATGCATTGCTGTACGCCGGCGTGCTGGGTATCTCGGCCGGATCGCCGCGGCGTACGACGAGCCTGCTTGCCTCGATCGCCGGTGGCGAAACTCTGGGAATTCCGAACGCGGTGTTCTTCGCGCTCGTCGCGGTCGCAATCACGACGGTGGCGGTTAAGCACACGGTGGTCGGTCGCCGATTCGAGGCCGTCGGCGCGAACCCCCGGGCCGGCCGGGCGACCGGACTGAAGATCAATCGACATGGACTCGCGGCCTACGTCTGGGCCCAGGTCCTCTACTGGCTCGGCGCAGTGCTGCTCGCCGGCATCATCGTTCAACCGACCGCATTCCAGGGCGACGCGTACCTGTTGCCGTCGGTCGCGGCCGTCGTACTCGGCGGCACGTCGCTACTCGGTGGGAAGGGAAACATCGTCGCCACGGCGTTGGCGGCCCTGTTCCTCACCCAGCTCCAACAGTTCGTTCTCGCTCTGGGTGTCGACTTTGCCATCCAGACCTTGGTCCAAGCCGCTGCGCTTGCACTCGGAGTTGGTTTGTACAGCGTCGATTGGGCGGCGGCACGACAGCGGCTGCGACCGTCCCGCACGCCATCTCCGGCCGCCGCGACGTGATTACGGCCGGTCCGCCGGCGCACCTCAAACACCAACGGAAATCCCAACACGTTCGTCCCCGCCCATCTCTGTCGTCCGCGCATCCCAGTCCCGGTCGACCGGGAGGTCACGAAGAAAGGGAAACGACACATGCGTTCCTCCAAGAAGCTTCTCCGCATCATCGCGGGGTTGGGTGTGGCCACGCTGCTCCTGACCGGCTGCGGAAGCACCGGATCGGGAACCAGCGGCACCCCGGCCGCTGCCTCCGGCGGTGGAAACCTGCCGTCGTGGTGCGGTCCGAAGAAAGCCACCCTCGGCCTCACCGATGGCTTCGGCGGCAACAGCTGGCGCCTCGTGACCACCGCGTCAGCCAAGAACGAAGTGGCCAAGTGCCCGAACATCACCGACTTCGAGTACGCGGACGGCCAGGGCAATACGCAGAAGGCCATCTCCGACATCCAGGGCATGGTCGCGAAGGGCATCAAGGCGCTGGTCGTGTTCCCCGACGCCGGCCAAGCCGTGCTGCCGACGCTCCGCAGTGCCTACCAGGCCGGCGTGAAGGTCGTCCCGTACCGCGTCTTCCCCGGTGGCACCGACGGCACGGACTACAACGTGTGGGTCGGAGCCGACTTCACGACCGACGGAAAGAACTGGGCGAACTGGATCCTCAAGAACCTGCCCAACGGCGGTAACGTCCTGTTCCTGTCCGGCCCGGCCGGCAACAGCCAGGGCATCGACGAGGGCAAGGCGCTGCACTCCGTCCTCGACCCCACCGGCAAGTACCAATTCATCGGCCAGCAACCGTTCGAGCCGACGAACTGGGACCCCGCACTGACTCAGCAGGTCTTGACGGCTGCGATCGCCAAGTACCCGAAGATCGACGTCATCGTGTCCGACTTCGGCCCCTCGCTCGTCGGTGCGCTGCCAGCCTTCGACAAGAGCAACCGGTCCATCCCGGCGTTGGTCACCTCCGATGGCAACGTCCTGTCGTGCTTCTGGGAGGCACAGAAGGCCACTAACCCAGATTTCAAGATGTTCACGGTCGCGACGGGCAACGACAACGCCCGACTCGCCGTCGACTGGGCAGTGGCTCTGGCCACCGGCGGTAAGACACCGGCCTCGAAGGAGTTCGAGGCGCCGGTGTTCGAGGACTCGGTCAGCGGTCAGCCGCACGGCGTGACGTGTGACAAGAGCCTGCCGGGCGATGTGTACCTGTCCGCCGAGATGTCCGGCGCGGACCAGGCGAAGCTCCAGAAATAGCGCCACGGATGGGGTCGGCGCGGATATCGCGCCGGCCCCGCCGCCGCTGTCCACAACCGGCAGTACGTCGCATTGAAGGGCTACGAGAGTGGTCGAGGACACGAAGGTCGACGTGGGTCATCACCCGACTCTCGTCATGAGCGGCATCAGCAAGTCGTACGCCGGCGTGGCCGCGCTGACGGACGTGTCGCTCGATGTCGTCGCCGGTGAGATCCACGCTCTTCTCGGCGAAAACGGCGCGGGCAAATCGACCCTGATGGGCGTCGCCTCCGGTGCCACGCAAGCCGATGCCGGAACCATCACGTTCGCCGGCGTGTCGATCGCGTCCCTAGACCCCACGGTCGCGACCGGTCTTGGCATCGCCATCGTGCACCAGCACCCGGCGATCCTCCCCGACATGACGGTCGAGGAGAACATCCGGGTAGCCATACCGCCAAGCGTCCTGCGCGCGGGCGGGGATGAGCGCGCCACGATGCGGTCGATGCTGGCCGGGGTCGGGTCGACGGTCCACCTCGCCGACCGGGTCGAGGAGTTGAGCGTGGCTCAGAAGCATCTCCTCGAGATCGCCAAGGCCTTGGTGATTTCACCGAGACTGCTCATCCTCGATGAACCGACGGCGCCGCTGGGCGGCGACAGCGTCGAACTGCTCTTCCGCCTGGTCCGCGCGGCCGCGGCCCGCGGCAGCGCCGTCGTCTACATCACCCATCGACTCGCCGAGGTTCGAGAGCTGGCCGATCGCGTCACCGTCCTGCGCGACGGCAAGCTGCGGGGCACCGCGCAGGTCGATTCGATCACCGACGACGAACTGCTCGCGCTCATCGTCGGCCGACAGCTGGATTCGACGTTCCCGCCCAAGCACACAGTCAGCGCCGACAGCGCCACGATTCTGAACGTTGAGAGCATCTCGGGCGATGGCTTCTCGAACGTCACCCTGACTGCGACGGCGGGCGAGATCGTCGGTGTCGCCGGTGTTGTGGGCAACGGTCAGAGCCAATTGCTCCGCGCGCTGGCCGGCCTCGGTGGCTACAGCGGCAACGTCGCCATTCGCGGCACCGAGTACGGCCCGAAGCAGCTTCTCGACATGTCGGCGTATCTTCCGGCCGACCGCCACGGTGAAGCGCTCATGATGTCGCTGTCTGTGCGGGAGAACGCCGCGGTCGGCGCACTGCGACTATTCACGCGTGGCCCGCTGCTCAATCGGCAGCGTGAAGTTGAGGCCGTTGGACGCGAGCTCGAAGCGCTGGACGTGAAGACGCCGTCCAGCGAGGCGGCGGTTGCCTCGCTTTCGGGCGGCAACCAGCAAAAGGTGGTGCTCGCTCGGGCACTGCTCTCGCAGCCGGGAATCGTCATCGCCGACGAGCCGACGCAAGGTGTTGACGTCGGAGCGCGCGCAGAGATCTACAAGATTCTGCGGGAGACCTCTGCCTCGGGCGTTCCGGTGGTCGTGGCATCCTCCGACGCCAAGGAACTCGAGGGACTCTGCGATCGCGTCATCGTGATGTCCCGGGGCCAGGTCGTGGAAGAGCTCGTCGGAGCGGAGATCACCGAGGAGCGGATCGTCAACGCGGCCGTACGCTCGACCGCGCAGATCCGGGCCGACGAGCCAGCGAAACCGTCGCGATCCTCCGCGGTGAAGCGATTTCTCAAGGGCGACTATGCCCCGGCGCTGATCCTGGCCGTGGTCATCGTCGGCCTCGGGGCGTACATCCTGTCGAGAAACGGCCTGTATCTGAACTCGTTCAACGTCGGCTCGCTCATGGTCGCAGCCGCGGCGCTCGGCTTCATATCGCTGGGGCAGACCGTGGCGCTGATGATGGGCGGCATCGACCTGTCAGTGGGACCGCTCGTCGGTTTCCTCGTCGTGGTCGGTAGCTTCTTCATCAACGACAAGAAGTCGTTCGGCGTCATCCTCCTCGGCTTTGTCCTGATGTTTCTGGTCGCGGCGGCGACCGGCGTCGTCAACGGATCACTGATCAGGTTCGCGAAGTTCACCGCGGTCGCCGCCACCCTCACGACGTACATTGCGCTGCAGGGCTTCAGTTTCCTCCTTCGCGCGGCGCCGGGCGGCCTCATCAGTGCGAAGGTCACGGCGGCCATCACGAAGAAGGTCGGCCCGATCCCGATCGTGTTCCTAGCGCTCGTTGTCATCGCCGTGTTGATGGAATGGGGCTTGCGGACGCGCATGGCCGGCTTGCGCGTACGGGCAGTCGGCTCGAACGAGGAGTCCGCCCGCCGCGTCGGTGTGAAGGTCAGCCGGACTGTGCTGCTGGGTTACGTGACCTCCTCGATTTTTGTGGCGTTCGGCGCAGTCGTCCTGCTCGCACAGCTCGGCATCGGCGACCCGGCCCAGGGCATCGGCTACACCCTGTCGAGCATCACGGCCGTGGTACTCGGCGGGACCAGTCTCTTGGGCGGTCGGGGGTCGTTTATCGGGACCTTGCTCGGTGCCTGTCTCATCGTCCAGGCCCTCAACGCGACGACGTTCCTCGGGCTCACCCAAACCTGGCAGTACGTGTTCCAGGGCGGGTTCATCTTGATCGCCGCTCTCGTTTACAGCCAGGTGCGCGGCGCCGGCCGCACCGTCGCCTGACCCCGACCGACCGAAAGGCTATGTACCGTGCTGGCAGCTCGCTTCTATGACAAGAGGGATATCCGCCTCGAGGACGTCTCGGTTCCTTCGGTTAAGGAACGTGACGACGTCCTCGTCGAGGTCGCCTGGTGTGGCATCTGTGGTACGGACCTGCACGAATACCTGGTCGGGCCGATCGTGACACCGGTACGCCCGCATCCGCTCACCGGCGCCACGCTGCCACAGACCCTGGGGCACGAGTTCTCGGCGCGCGTCATCGAGGTCGGCTCCGATGTCACCGATGTGGCGGTCGGCGACCGGGTCGCGATCATGCCGGCCATCGTCTGCGGACGCTGTCACTACTGCCGCCGTGGTCTCGGTCATCTGTGCCTGAAGTTCGCCTGCACCGGGCTGAGCGCCGAAACCGGGGGGCTGGCACAGTTCGCTCTGCTGAAGGACTACCAGGTGTCGACGTTGCCCGACGACGTCTCCGATGTGGAAGGCGCCGTCGTCGAGCCGGCCAGCGTCGCGGCGTACGGCATCGACCGGGCCGGAGTGCACGGCGGCGATGTCGTGCTCGTCACCGGCGCGGGTCCCATCGGAATCCTCTCGGCGTTGTACGCGAACGCGGTCGGCGCGGCGACCGTCGTGATCGCCGAGCCGAACCCCAACCGGGCCGAACTCGCGCGAGGGATCGACGTCGGGCCGGTGCTCGACCCGACGCAGGACGGCTTCGCCGACGTCATCGCGGACCTGACGCGCGGGATAGGCGTCGACGTCGTCGCGGAGTGTTCCGGGTCCACTCCCGGGCTCGCCACGGCCCTGACGAGCGTGCGCCGGCGGGGCTCGATCGTGCAGACCGGCCTGCACACCAAGCCGGCGACGCTCGATGGCATGGCGCTGTCGGAGAAGGACGTGAGTCTGGTCGGCAGTTGGTGCTATCTGATCACGGACTGGCCGCGGATCATCCGGCTGGTCGCCTCCGGCAAGTATCCGGTCGGGAAGGCCGTGACGGCGCAGGTCCCGCTCCGCAACGTTGTCACGCTCGGCTTCGACGTGCTCGTTGATCCGCGCGGTGATCAGCTCAAGGTTCTCGCGTCGCCGACGCTTGCCGCCTGATTCAACCGGCTCAATTCTGGAGGATGCCGTGGAACTCAAGGCAGTTCACCACGTAGGTCTGGTCGTGCGGGACCTCGACCGTTCGATCTACTTCTACCACGACCTGTTGGGCCTGCCATTCGCCAATGAGCCCACGCCGTGGTTCGAAGGTCCCGATCTCGAGCGTGGAGTCGGTGTGCCCGGAGCCCGGCTGCGCCAGGTGTCGCTCTGGGTGGGCGCCAACTCGACGATGGAGCTTATCGAGTACGGCAACCGGCCGCCGTCGAGTACGGCACCGGTGCCGAACAACTACCTCGGGGCGGCGCACGTCTGCTTCAAGGTCGACGACGTGAAGGCGACCAAGGCCGAGTTGGAGAGTAAGGGCGTCACGTTCTATTCCGACGTGAACGTCGTCGACGAAGGTCCGCTCGCCGGATGGCGCTGGGTCTACTTCAGCGATCCGGACGGGCTCGCGCTCGAACTGGTCGAGGTCGCCTATTACCTCAAGGACGAGCGCGAGGCGAACTCGGCCGAATACCTCCGTACCCGACCGTCGCTTCCGACCGTCGAGGCGCGAATCACCTGACCCGAGGTCCCGTCCGCGGACCGCGGGCGCATGCCGCGGCCCGCAGCATGCAGCCGCAGCCCGCAGTCCGCAGCCCGCAGCCCGCAGCCACACCAGCAGCCCTCAGCCATACCAGCGATTCAAGGAGGAAGCCCCCATGGTGTCCCCGACCTTCGGCACGACGGGTGTCGACTGGGAGAACCGGCTCGACATGGACCGCCTGCGCCGTGAGCGGGTGGGGCGCATCAAGGCTGAGCTCGACAAATCCGACCTCGGAGCGTTGCTGACCTTCGACTTTCACAACATCCGCTACCTGACGTCGACGCACATCGGCACGTGGGCGATGGACAAGATGATCAGGTTCGCTCTCTTGCCGCGCGGCGGCGACCCGGTCTTGTGGGACTTCGGCTCGGCCGCCCGACACCACCAGCTTCAGGCACCGTGGCTGGACGAGCCGCATGACGCCGCCGGTCGCGGTCCGCACTACGGCGCCCGCGCCGGCATCTCCACCCTTCGCGGCGCGATCTCTCCCGGTGCCGGGCGGGCGGAGGACGTGGCCGCCAAGGTCGCCCAGGTCATGGCTGACTTCGGCCTGCAGGGTCAGCCGATCGGCGTCGACATCATCGAGCCACCCGTGCTGCTGGCGCTCCAAGCCCTCGGCATCCCCGTTGTCGATGGCCAGCAGCTCTTTCTGGAGGCGCGCCGCATCAAGACGGTCGACGAAATCGGGCTGCTGACCCAGGCCGTGTCGATGGTCGACGCCGCGTACGAGGATCTGTACGACTTCCTCCGGCCGGGAGTCCGGGAGAACGAATGCGTCGGACTGGTGAGCAAGAAGCTCTTCGACCTCGGATCCGAGCACGTCGAAGGCGTCAACGCGATCTCCGGAGAGCGCTGCTCGCCGCACCCACACGTCTTCTCCGACCGCCTCCTTCGGCCGGGCGACCCCGCCTTCTTCGACATCCTGCACAGTTACCAGGGCTACCGGACGTGTTACTACCGCACGTTCGCCGTTGGCAGCGCTTCGGCGGCGCAGCGTGGCGCGTACAAGATCTGTCGGGAGCTGATGGACAACGCCATCGCCCTGGTGAAACCGGGCGCGACCACGGCCGAGATCGTGCAGGTCTGGCCGACGGCGCAGGAGTTCGGTTTCCCGGACGAGGAAGCGGCGTTCGCGCTGCAGTACGGCCACGGCGTCGGCTTGAGCATCTGGGAACGTCCAATCTTCAGCCGGCTCACCTCGATCGACCACCCCGAGACGCTCGAGGTCGGCCAACTCTTCGCCCTCGAGACGTATTGGCCCTCCGACGACGGATGGGGCGCGGCCCGGATCGAGGAGGAACTCATCGTGACCGAGACCGGCTGCGAGGTGATCACCAAGTTTCCCGCGGAAGAGTTGCTGGTTGCGGGCAAGCGCTACTACACGGCCGGCGGATACCTCAACACCGAACGCGACAGCCAATCCCACATCAACACCCAACGCGTCGCGATGGAGGTGCAGGATGAGACTTCCCCTGTCTGACCACCGGTACGGCGAGCACGGGGTCGTGTTACCTCCGGCGGCGCAGGATCGACACGACGCGGCCGCCATCGACCTCGACAAGCGCCTCGCGATGTACCGCAAGCTCCAAGAGATGCGCCAGTTCGAGAAGCGCGCCTACGACCTGTTCATGCGCCAGCTCGTCAAGGGAACCAGCCACCTGTCGCTCGGCATGGAGGCCATCGCGGCCGGCTTCGGGGCGGCGATGCGGCGAGACGACTACACCTTTGCGACGTACCGGGGTCACGCCCACACGCTGGCCCGGGGCGTGGCCATGACGCCGGTGCTCGCCGAACTCCTCGGACGGGCCAACGGTCTGATGGCCGGCAAGGGCGGCTCGATGCACCTGACGAGCGTCGAGCACGGGATGATGGGCTCGTACGCGATCATCGGCGCCCACCTGACCATTGCGAACGGCGCCGCCTGGTCCGCGCAGTACCGAGGATCCGGCCAGGTCGCTGTGTGCTTCTTCGGTGACGGCACGACGAACATCGGCGCGTTCCACGAGGCGCTCAACTATGCGGCCGTTTTCCGGCTCCCGGTCGTGTTCGTCTGCGAGAACAACCTGTACATGGAGTACACGTCCATCGCGGACATCACCGCGGTGGCGCGCCCCGGCGCCGACCGGGCATCGGCGTACCAGCTCGAGTCGATCGTCATCGACGGCAACGACGCCGATGAGGTCTATCTGACCGCGGCAGCGGTGCTCGATCGTGCCCGCCGAGGGGAAGGTCCCTCGCTCGTGGAGGCGGTGACCTACCGGCACGGTGGCCACTCGCGGGCCGATCCGGGCAAGTACCGGCCGTCCTCCGAGGTCGACGCGTGGAAGGCGTACGACCCGATCACGGTCTACCGGGGACGGCTGCTCCGGCTCGGCGTGGACAAGGCCGATCTCGACGTCATCGACAAGGACGTCGCGGAGGCGGTCGACCTCGCGACCGAAGAGGCGATTGCCGGCGAGCTTCCCGCTCCGGCGAGTGCCTACACCGATGTCTGGGCTGATGGAGGTTCGTCGTGGCGGAACTGACGTATCGCGACGCCGTCGCGCGCGGGATCGCTCAGGAGATGCGGCGCGACGATCGGGTCGTTCTCATCGGCGAGGACATCGCCGGCGCCGGCGGTGTGTTCAAGACGACGGTCGGCCTGCTCGATGAGTTCGGACCCAAGCGCGTCATCGACACGCCGATCGCCGAGCAGGCGATCCTCGGTGCGGCGATGGGCGCGGCGATGACGGGTCTGCGCCCGGTCGCCGAGATCATGTTTTCCGACTTCTTCGCCGTGTGCTGGGATCTCGTTGCCAACGAGATGGCCAAGACCCGGTATATGACGAACGGGCAGGTCACTCTGCCGCTCGTGGTGAAGACCGGGAATGGTGGCGCGCTGCGCTTCGGGGCGCAGCACTCGCAGTCGATCGAGAACTGGGCGATGGCGATCCCGGGGATCAAGGTCGTCACGCCGTCGACTCCGGCCGATGTCGTCGGTCTGATGGCCGCCTCGATCCGGGACGACGATCCGGTTCTCTTCTTCGAGCACAAGGGGCTCTACGCATCGAAGGGCGAGGTGCCCGACGGCGATATCGTCGACGCGCTCGGGACGGCGAAGGTTCGTCGCGAGGGGAGCGACGCGACGATACTCGCTCTTGGCCTCATGGTGTCCCGCGCTCTCGACGCCGCCGAGCATCTGGCCGAGCGGGGCATCAATGCTGAGGTGATCGACGTTCGATCGCTCGTCCCGCTGGATACCCGAACCATCCTCGGGTCCCTGCACAAGACCGGTCGGCTCTTCACCGTCGAGGAGAATCCACGTCTCCTCGGCTGGGGCGCGGAGATCGCTTCGATCGCGGTCGACGAATGCTTCTGGGACCTCGACGGACCCGTACAGCGGATCACCACGCCGCACATCCCACTGCCGGCCGCGGACTCGTTGGAGGATCTGGTCCTGCCGTCAGCGGATGTGATCGCCACGACCGTCGAGAAGGCTCTGCAGTAGTGAATGTCGATGTGACGATGCCTCAGCTCGGCGAGACCGTCGCCGAGGGAACGGTGACGCGGTGGCTCCGGCAGGTCGGCGAGGCCGTGGGGGATCAGGAACCGCTCGTCGAGATAGCGACCGACAAGGTTGACACCGAGGTGCCGTCGCCCGCGGCCGGGACGCTCCTCGAGATCAGGGTTCCGGCCGACGCGACGGTCGCGGTCGGCACGGTGATCGCGGTCATCGGTGAGCCGAACGAGTCGGTCGCGCCGCCCGCGGCGCCGACGGTTTCGGCTGCTGCGCCGCCGACGGTCTCGGCTGCTGCGCCGCCGACGGTTTCGGCTTCCATGCCGCCGCAGCGTGCATCGATTCGCATCGAACACGCCGCACCAACCGTCGGCCGGGCCGCCGGCCCACGGCACCGCCATTCGCCGCTGATCAGGCGTTTGGCCCGCGAGTCGGGGGTCAACCTCGAAGATCTCGTCGGTACGGGCCCCGCGGGTCGAGTCACGCGCGCCGACGTCACGCACGCGGCCGCCACGGTGGATCGTGTCGCGCGCGTGCCGGACGCGGTCGTCACTCAGCCAATCGTGGCCCCGCCGCAAACGTCGGCCCAAGCTACGTGCGTCGTTGAGGTCGACATGTCGAACGTCGTCGAACTGCGCGACCGTCACGGCGCCAGCCTCGATGAGGAGAACGAAGGACGGCCGACCCCGATGGCGTTCGTCGTTGACGCGGTCGTACAGGCGCTGCGCGCCTACCCGCCCCTCAACGCGTCCATCGACACCGACGGGCGGAGCATCCACAACCCTGGGCGTCAACACATCGGCATCACCGTCGACACGGACAAGGGTGTCGTCGTGCCGGTCATCAGAGACGCGGGCGACCTGAACCCGCGAGGACTGTCCCGGCGAATCGCCGATGTCACGGACCGCGCTCGGCCGAGGCTCGCTCGTCCCGGACGACCTGACGGCCGGCACCTTCACGGTGACCGACACCGGAAGCCGCGGCGCCTTGTTCGACACCCCGATCCTCGTGCCGGGCCAGGTCGGCATCGTTGGGGTCGGTGACATCGTCGAACGTGCCGTCGTCGTACGCCGTCCGGACGGGGAACGAGCCATCGCCATCCGCTCGATGGCGTACCTCGCGCTCACGTACGACCACCGGCTCATCGACGGTGCCACGGCCACCAGATTCCTGACGTTCGTGAAGGAACGGCTTCAGGGCGACCGCACACCCAGCGAGTTGCGCTGATGTTTCTCGGCGACCGGCTCGGTCATCTCGCGTACTCCACCCTCGTGCATCAGGGTGACACGTGGGCGGAGATGAGCGAGAGCATCGAAACGTTCGCGCCCGCCGTCAAGGCTCGGGTGTCACCCGACGCACCGTACGGGCTGTCGCTGCGGATCTCGGCCGCCTCGGCGGAAACGTTGACCGCCGACCCGGACGAGCGGGTCCGCTTCCGCCGCTGGCTCGACGACCACGACATGTACGTATTCACGGTCAACGCGTTCCCGTACGGCCCATTCAAGGGCCGTGTCGTGATGGAGCAGGTGTACGAGCCGGACTGGTTCACCGAGGATCGCGTCCGTTACACCATGCAGGTCGCCGACATCCTCGCCGAGATCACCCCGCCGTCCGTCGCACCGTCGATCCAGACCGCGCCACTGGCCTTCCGTCCCAACGTGACTCGCGACGACGACGTCGATCGCCTCACCGAAAATCTGCTCCGTGTGGTGGCGCATCTCATCGACATCGAGCGACGGACGGGCCGGCGGGTCAAGCTGGCTCTGGAACCGGAGCCGTACTGCTTCCTCGAGACCACCGAGGAGACCGTGCGCTACTTCCAGGATCATGTCTGGTCGGCGGACGGCATCGGGCGGCTGGCGCGGCTCACCGGCCTGCCGGCCAGCGAGGTGGTGGGATTGGTACGGCGTCATCTCGGCGTCGTGTTCGACATCTGTCATCAGTCGGTCCAATTCGAGGACATCGCCGCCTCGCTCCGGCTGTTGCGTGACTCCGGAGTGCCGATCTTCAAGTTTCAGGCGGCGGCCGCCCTCCGGGTGCCGGAGGTGACGTCCGAGGCCATCGATGCGTTGACACCGTTCACCGACACCATCTATCTGAGCCAGACGACCGAATCACGCGACGGGAAATTGACCCGTCGGCTCAATCTCTCCGACGCCATCGACGCATGGCGAGCCGATCCGACCGGCCGACGCGAGTGGCGGACACACTTCCACCTGCCGATTTTCCTGGACGACCTCGGCGGCCTCCGCACGACCCGACCGGGGATCGAGGCGGCCTTGGCGGTGCACGCGGACACGCCGCTCTCCGACCACCTGGAGGTCGAGACGTACACGTGGGACGTCCTGCCCCCGCACCTCAAGACTGGGGACATCACCGAATACGTCAGCCGTGAGCTGGAGTGGATGCGCGACACGCTGGTCGGGATGGTGCACGGCGGCCCCGGCCCGGAGATTTCTGGGATCCCCGGGTCGGGGCCGTGACGAACGTGCGGGTCTGTGCGTCGTGGTGTGAAGCCGATCAGACGTCGTAGTACATCGCGAACTCGTGCGGCGTCGGGCGCAGACGGACCGGGTCGATCTCGTTCGCGATCTTCATTTCGGTCCACGTCGAAATGACGTCCGGCGTGAACACCCCGCCGTCGAGCAGGTAGTCGTGGTCGGCTTCGAGCGCGGCCAGGACGTCCGGCAGCGTGCCGGGGACCTGCTGGACGGTCGCGAACTCGTCCGGCGGCAGGTCGTAAAGATCCTTGTCGATCGGCTCCGGCGGCTCGATCTTGTTCTTGATGCCGTCGAGGCCGGCCATCAGCATCGCCGAGAACGCCAGGTACGGGTTGCTCGACGGATCCGGGACGCGGAACTCGATGCGCTTGGCCTTCGCGTTCGTGCCCGTCACCGGGATGCGGGTGCAGGCCGACCGGTTGCGCTGCGAGTAGACCAGGTTGACCGGTGCCTCGAAGCCGGGCACCAGGCGCCGGTACGAGTTGACGGTCGGGTTCGTGAAGGCCAGGACGGACGGCGCGTGGTGGAGCAGGCCGCCGACGTACCAGCGGGCGATGTCGGACAGACCACCGTAGCCCGTCTCGTCGTAGAACAGCGGCTCGCCGCCGAGCCACAGGCTCTGGTGCGTATGCATGCCGGAGCCGTTGTCACCGAAGAGCGGCTTGGGCATGAACGTGACCGTTTTGCCGTTCTGCCAGGCCGTGTTCTTGATGATGTACTTGAACTGCTGGAGCTGGTCGCCGGCGTGCAGCAACGTGGAGAACCGGTAGTTGATCTCGGCCTGGCCGGCCGTACCGACCTCGTGGTGCGAGCGCTCGACGGTGAACCCGGCGTCGACCAGGCGGCGCACCATCGCGTCGCGCAGATCCGAGTAGTGGTCAACCGGCGAGACCGGGAAGTAGCCGCCCTTGTACGCGGTCTTGTAGCCGCGGTTGCCGCCCTCTTCCTCGGCGCCGGTGTTCCACCAGCCCTCGATCGAGTCGATGTAGTAGTAGGCCTTGTTCTGCGCGGTCTCGTGGCGGATCGAGTCGAAGATGTAGAACTCGGCCTCGGGGCCGAAATACGCGGTGTCCGCGATGCCGCTGGAGGCGAGGAAGGTCTCCGCCTTGCGGGCGATGTTGCGCGGGTCGCGCGAGTAGGCCTCGCGGGTGAACGGATCGTGGATGAAGAAGTTCAGCGCGAGCGTCTTCTCGACCCGGAACGGGTCGATGAACGCCGTCGCCGGGTCCGGCAGCAGCAGCATGTCGGACTCGTGGATCTGCTGGAAGCCGCGGATCGACGAGCCGTCGAACGCGAGGCCATCGGAGAAGACCGCCTCATCGAACGACTCGGCCGGCACATTGAAGTGCTGCATGATGCCGGGAAGATCACAAAAACGGACATCGACGAACTTTACGCCTTCGTCCTTGACGTAGCGCAGAAGCTCCTCGGCATTGGCGAACAACTCGTCCTCCTGATGGCAGGGGCGTATGGCGGGATGCTGGAACGCTAGGTCCGGGCGATTGCCCCGGCGTATCCCCACTGTTTCCAGCTTGTTACGCAAGCTGTGGTACCTGCGTCGGCTTGCCGACCGTGGCCAGGGGATGGACGCTGCGTCTCACCGGTTCGGACGGCCGCGTCCACCCGACCGGGCGTCACGACGCGGGCCATCGCACGGTGCGCAGGCGGCGATCGCTCACCGCGATGGTCGCCGCGACTGCGTTCAGCCCGCTGATCGCCAGGATAGTCGTCGTCGGGCCCCAGAATTGCAGGCTCAGGCCGCCAGCCAGCGTGCCGAACGGAATGCCGATGGTGAGCACCGTCATGAGCGCGGTGATCGTGCGGCCGCGCTGCTCGTCCGGGACGCGCCGCAGGATCAGGACATCGATCAGCACGCGCAGCGACGGCACGCCGAGCGTCGCTGCGGCCAAGACACCAAACACCCACCACGGACCCAGCGGTACGGCCAGCAGCGGCACGAGCACCGTGAACGCCAGGCCGACGCCGATCAGTAGCCAACCGGGTGGCAGGCGACGGTGCAGCCGGCCGACGAGTCCGGCGCCGAGCAGCGTGCCGACCGCCTCGCCGGCGACCGCGATGCCGATCGTGCGCGGCGAGGCGCCGCCGCCCTGCAACAGCACGACGACCGCCAGGAACAGCGCGTTGCCGCCCACGTTGATCAGGCTGAACATCAGCATCGCGCCACGCATCGTACGGTCGCGCCACAACGTACGCAGGCCGGCCAGCACGCTGTTGTCGGCCCCGCTCGGCGCGGAGCCGGCCGCGGCCGACGGGACGGGATCCGGCGCCGCCTTCGTGCCGGGCACCCGGACGATCAGTGCCGTGACGAACGAGATCACGAAGGTCAGCGTCGTGACCACGAACGGCAGTCCACGACTGATCGCGAGGAGTGCGCCACCGAGCGGGGGACCGCCCAGGCCGGCGACCGACGTACGCACCTCATCCTGCGTCAGCGCCCGGGTCAGCTGCTCGGGCGGAACGACGGCGCGGACCATCAGCATCCGCGCCGAGGCGCCGAAGGGAGTGATCGCGCCCAAGACGGCGCCGATCACGAAGAGGTGGCCGAGCGTGAGGTGGCCGAAGAGCCACGCGACGGCGACGCTGCCGGTTGCGATCGCCCGGACGGCCTCCGCGCCCATCAGCGCGTGCCGGCGATCCCACCGATCGACGAGCGCGCCGGCCGGCAGCCCGGCGAGCGTGCTGGCCGCCATCTGGAGAAAGCCGAACACAGCGGCCAGCGCGGGCGAGCCGGTCATCAGGAGGATCACCACCGGATAGGCGAAATCCGCCGCGGTAAGGCCGAGCAGCGAAGTACCGGACCCGATCCAGAGCGCCTGGAAGCGCCAGTTGCGCCAGAGCGATGGAACGCGGTGCTCCGCGCCGGCTTCGGTCGGGTTGTGGACCGCGAGTCCGGTCGACGCCTCGTCGGCGGCGGCGGTTGTCGTCTGAGCGGACATCCTGTTGCTCCCATCGTTAACGTTCGCGTTTGCAGCATCATTCATGTTGCCGTGAACGATGACATACGAGTGAACGTGTGGCAAGATGGCAGTCGAAATTGGCGTACGAGATGGGTGGCCCGATGGTGGTGACAAGCGACGAGGTTCAGGTGCTCGTGTCGGGTCCGCCGCTGGCCCGGCGCGAGGTGACCGACACCGAGACGTTGCGGGTGATGTCGGATCCACTGCGGATCGCAATCCTGCGGCGCTTGATGATCGATGCGGATCAGGGCGTTCGCGTGATGTCGGCCAAGGAGCTCGCGACCGAGTTGGGCGAGCCGCAGACGAAGCTCTACCGCCACCTGAAGCAACTCGAAGAGGCACACCTGATCGAGGTGGCCGAGACCCGGGTGGTGTCCGGGATCAACGAGCAGCGCTACCGGACCGCGCAGTTGAATCTGCTGCTCAGCCCGGCCCTGCTGAATGATCCGAACGTGCGCGATGACGTCGCGGACACCATCGTTGCCACGCTGGACGGGTTTCGCGACGAGCTGTGTGGCAGCCTTCGCATCGGTCGGGTCGACATGCGCGGGTCCGACTCACCGGCATCCGGCCCGGGCGGGTTGCTGATGCAGGTCGAGCACCGGATGAGCCCGCCCGTGGCGTTGCAGTTCGCCCAGCGCCTGGCCGCGCTCGTGGAGGAGATCGAGGCAACCCCCGACGACCCGTCCGGCATCCCGATCCGTGCGCTGATCGGCTGGTACGGCCTGGCCGACCCGACCGGACCGTCCGCCGCGGTGTGACCCGTCCGATCCGCGGGTACGGGTGCTGCCCGGCCGCCGTACCCACGGGTTAGGGTTCGAAGCGTGAGTGACCAGCCCGCGGCGACCAGGACGGCACCGGATCAGCCGGCGTCCGTTCCGGTGAGCCTTGCCCGTCGGTTTGTAGCACTGCTCATCGACTGGGTGCTGTGTCTGCTGATCAGCTCGATCTTCGGTGATCCGCGCCGGGATTCGTGGATCCCGCTTGTGGTGCTGGTCGTCGAGTATGCCGTCTTCGTCGGCCTGTTCGCACAGACGCCGGGGATGTATGTCCGGAGCATCCGATGCGTCTCGGTGACGACCGGCGGCCGGATCGGGGTGCCGCGGGCGGCACTACGAGGCATCCTGTTGTGTCTCGTGATTCCCGCCGTGCTCATGGACGGTGATCGGCGTGGCCTGCACGATCGCCTCACCGGAAGCGTGATCGTGGACGCTCCCCGCCAGCCGCGCGCGGCGGGCTAACCACGCTCGACGCGTCCGGGAGCTAGCCGGGGTCAGCGGCCGCGCGGCGGACGGAACTGCGAGCCCTGCGGGCGCATGTGCTTGGGGATCGCACCCTTGGGCATCTGCGGGCGGGCCTGGAGCGCCTTGATGCGGGTCGACAGTGCGTTGATCTCGGCGCCCGATGTCGTACGCGGCAGCTTCATCAGCGTGACTCGAAGCTTCTTCAGCGGCACCTGGCCCTCGTCATCGCCGACGATGATGTCGCGCATTTCGGTCGTACCGATGACTTTCGCGAGCCGGCGCTTCTCCTGGCCGAGCATGCCGCGCAGTCGGGCCGGGTTGCCTTCGCCAATCAGGATCACACCAGGTCGACCGATGACCAAGGTGACCATGTCCTCCTGGGTGGTGACCGCGAGGCCGGGCGTGACCTCCCAGGCACCGCGCATCTGCTCGACGATGCCAGCGGCCGCACCGACCTGACCGTGCAGTTCGGTCATCTGCGCCTTGGTGAAGCGGGCGTTCAGCACGATCATGACGGCCAGCACCGCGAGCAGGACGCCGGCGACGTAGAACAGCGGCGTGAGCCCGGCGAACAGGATAAGCAGGGTGACCAGCACCAGCGGCAACACGACCGCCGCGATGATCAACGGTACGAACAGGCGGTCGCGCTTCGCCACGAACGCGAACACCCTGCCGAGCTGCTTGAACCGTTCGGTTCGGCTGACCTTCGCGGCCGCTTCCTGCTTTGCCATGGCGCAGAGTCTAGTGGTCGCGAACGATCGTGCGATCCGACCCTGGCGGCCGACGGTCGCCCGACGGCGGCGCGACGGAACGCCGCGACGTCGTCACGCTGAGCACCCGCACGAACACCTCGACGCTAGACCGTGGCCGGCGTACGGGCGGCCAGCGCCTGCTGATACAGGCGTCCGGCCCGGTACGAGGAGCGGACCAGCGGCCCGCTCATGACGCCGGCAAATCCGATCTCGGTCGCCTCGGCGGACAGCTCGACGAACTCCTCCGGCTTGACCCACCGGGTCACCGGGTGGTGGCGAGGCGTTGGGCGCAGATACTGCGTGATCGTGATCAGCTCGCAGCCCGCGGCGTGCAGGTCGCGCAACGCCTCGGAGATCTCCGCGCGCTCCTCGCCCATGCCCAGGATCAGGTTCGACTTCGTCACCAGACCGGCCGCGCGCGCCTGGGAGATGACGTCGAGGGAACGGTCGTAGCGGAATGCCGGACGGATCCGCTTGAAGATGCGGGGGACCGTCTCGAGGTTGTGTGCGAGCACCTCGGGCCGTGCGCCGAAGACCTCGGCCAGCTGCTCGGGCACGGCGTTGAAGTCCGGAATCAGCAGCTCGACGCCGCAACCGTCGACGAGACCGTGAATCTGGCGAACCGTCTCGGCGTAGAGCCAGGCCCCGCCGTCGGGCAGGTCGTCGCGGGCGACCCCGGTGATGGTGGCGTAGCGCAGGCCCATCGTCGCGACGCTCTCGGCCACCCGACGCGGTTCGTCGGCGTCGAAGTCGGCCGGCTTGCCGGTGTCGATCTGGCAGAAGTCACAGCGTCGCGTGCACTGGTCGCCGCCGATGAGGAACGTCGCCTCGCGGTCTTCCCAGCACTCGTAGATGTTCGGGCAGCCGGCCTCCTGGCAGACCGTGTGCAGGCCCTCGCGCTGGACGAGCCCGCGCATGGCGGTGAACTCCGGACCCATCTTCGCCTTGATCTTGATCCACGGCGGCTTGCGCTCGATAGGGGTCTCGGCGTTACGCGCTTCGATGCGCAGCATCCGCCGACCCTCCGGCGCCACGTGCCCGCCGGCCGTCGTCGCAGTGGCGGGCGCCGATGGAAGCTGGGACTCGGTCACGTGTGCGAGCGTACGCCCGCCGGCCGTACCGCCCGTAGGAAAAGTACCCCCTACGCGACGGACGTCACGTTCGGCGGCTGGCCCTTGTGCCGGCCGCTGTCGGGGTCATCCGGCCAGGGTCGGCAGGTGCCGCTCGACGACCGGTCGCACCTCGTCGACGGTTACATCGCGGCCGAGTTCGAGGCTGAGCGACGTGACACCGGCGTCCCGGATGCCGCACGCCACGATCTTGTCGTACGCGGTCATGTCGGGGTCGCAGTTGAGCGCGAAACCGTGCATCGTGACGCCCCGCACCACCCGGATGCCGATGGCGGCGATCTTCCGATCCGGACGCTGACCGTCGGCCGGCCGCCACACGCCGCTGCGGCCGGCCACCCGCATGGTTTCCACGCCGAGTTCGGCGCACACGTCGATGAGCATCTGCTCGACGCGACGCACGTACGCCACGACGTCGACCGGGAGGCCCTCGCGCGCACCGGGAAGCGTGAGGATCGGGTAGCCGACGATCTGGCCAGGCCCATGCCAGGTGATCTGGCCGCCCCGGTCGACGTCGATGACCGGGGTGCCGTCGGCCGGTCGCTCCCACGGCTGCGTACGTTTGCCCGCCGTGTACACGCTCGGATGTTCGAGGAGCAGTACGGTGTCCGGCTCCGCCCCGCCCTGCACCCGCTCCTGCGTGCGGCGCTGCTCGTCCCAGGCAGCGACGTAATCGATCGTGCCGAGCCAGCGCACCGCCGGCCGGCTGGTCGCCGGGCCGGGTCGGGTCGTGGTCGGCGGAACCGCCGTCGGCGTGGTGGCCGCGGCGTCTACCGAGGTTGTGGTCACGTCAATGAGCGTACCCGCGGCTCGGTCAGCGGCCTTGGGCCGCGAAACCCTGGTCCGCGAACCGCCACAGCCAGACGTCGGCCACGCGGGTCGGTGGGCCGAACAGTTCCGTACCGATCCGCAGAAGCTGGTCGTGCCGCGGAGCCCAGCCATGGTCGATGCCCGGCGTCGGGTCGGGGAGTACGACAAGACCGGCCCGCCAATAGGTGAGGTCCGCGCGCGCCGCGGCCCGGTCGGCGTCGGTGATGGGCGGTGCCGCTCCATCGCGGGCGACCGCGATCAGCAGCGTCGACGTGGGCCGTGAGCGGGGCCCGATCGTCGAGCGGCCGTCGTCGCCGGGGCCGAGAAAGTAGCCACCCTCGACCGGGAACGCGTAGCCGGTCGCGGTCTGCCAGCGCTGTGCGTCGGAGCTGTCCCAACTCGACGGCGGGATGGACACGATCGTGGTGCCGGTCGGCAGGTAGGTGCGCCAGGTGCCGGAGGTGATGAATGTCGGCAGGGCGGCCCGGGGCGAGACGCCGATCGGCACCGGCAGGATCGGGACGAACGCGGCCAGCGCGATCACGGCGGCGACTCGCCGGGTCAGGCGCCGACGCGGCCGCGCCAACACATCGTCGACGACCGCGACGATCAACAGCGCGACGATCGGGATGAGCAGCAGCGCCGCCCGGCCCGGCAGCGCGGAGTCGAAGAACGGCAGTCGGCCGACCGCGGCCCAGGGCAACGGGATCGGGCTGTGCCAGGCGCCGATCTGCAGGCGCGGGCCCAGCGCGGTGACGGCGACGGCCACGGCGGTGACGGTCAGGGCCACCACCTCGGGACGCGGGCGCTCGCCGTCGCCGCGCCGTCGCGTCAGCCGGCCCCGCCCGCGGTTCAGAACCACGAGGGCGACCAGCAGCGCGGCGCACAGCACCGGGCCGAAGAACGTGTTGCGTTCCCCTAAGTTCAGGCCCGATCCCGTCCACCAGCCGGCGGCACCGGCCAGCGATTGCGGCGGGAACGCCGCGAACGACGTGACGTTTTCCCACACGCCGAGATGGGTGAATCCGCTGCCGTGGTACGCCTCCGGCCCGGCGATCTGCAACCAGATCGGGTAGGCGAGGAGTGCGGCGCCGACGACGATGGCGACGATCACCCGGGAGCTCGCGGCCGCTGCGATCGACCTTGCGTCGCCGGGGCGCTGCACGGCCCACGCGACCACGAACACGACGATCGCCAGGGTCAGGAAGAACAGGGTCTCCGCGCCGAGCGAATACTGAACGGCGGCCAGCACGCCGAGCAGCACGCCGTCGCGAATCGTCGCAGCACGGCCGCGCGCCGGCCGGCTCAACCGGATCAACTGCCAGATCAGCACCGGCAGGAGCCAGCAGGCGGTGAAGTTCAAGTGACCGTTCGCGTGCGCGATCATGCCGGGCGCGAATCCAGCGAACGCGCCGCCGGCGATCGCGGCCGCACGCGTACGCGCGACGTGCCGGGAGAACAACCAGAACCAGGCGTACGCGGAGCCGGCGAGGTTCAGCGTGATCGCGGTGACGAACGCGACCGACGGGCCGGCGATGATCGTCACCGGCATGAGTAGGACGGCGAGCACCGTGATCGAGGTGTTGGCGGCGATGTTGACGCCGAGCGGCGCGTTCAGCACCGATGTCCACAGTGGATTGTCGCCATGGGTGACCGCGTGGCTCACATACCCGAGAAGCCATTCGAAGAACACCTGGTCGGCGCGATTGTTCGTGAGCTCGGTCGAATTCGGTGCGGCCCACAGTCGGTAGGTCACGGCGCCGGCGGCCAGCAGGCATCCCAGCGCGACGAGCACATCTGTACGCCACGATTTCACGGGCGCGCGCGCGTGTGAGTCGCCTGGCCTCGCCGCCGCGCCGGCCGGCGCGGTGGTCGGTGCGGTGGCCGGCGTCGCGGCCGGATCCACCACGTCGGCCGAAGAGGAATCCGGGCCCGAGCGCCCGGGAGCGACGTGCACCACGTCGCGGATCGTAACGGCTGGCGGCGGCCGGCCGTGGCCCAAAGCGAGCAAGGCCGTCGAACCGCGGCCCGACGGTGACCGTCGCCCGAGCGCAGCCCACGCGGAGACCGTCAGCGGCGAGCCACCGCCCACCGGACTGCGCGGTCGACGTCGGGGTGGATGAACTCGTACCCGGCGTCCAGGAGCATCCGCGGCACCGCACGCGTGCTTTCGACCGCGTTGTCGGCGAACTCACCGAGTACGAGCTTCAGCCCGAACCTGGGCGCCGGCAGCAGGGATGGGCGACGTAACGCGTGGCCGAGCACATCGGCGAAAACGGCATTGGGCACGGGTGTCGGCCCGGTCAGGTTGACCGGCCCGGACAGCTCCGCGTTCATCAGAAACACGATCGCGCCGATCTCGTCGGCCAGTGACACCCACGACTGGTACTGCCGGCCGTTGCCGAGTGGGCCGCCAATGCCCGCCTTGTACAGCGGCACCAGGCGCTTCATCATGCCGCCGCCCGGGCCGACGACAAGTCCCGAACGCAGGTTGCAGACCCGGACACCGGCCTCCTCGGCCGCCTGCGTCGCCGCCTCCCAAGCGCGGCACACGTCGGAGAAGAACCCGTCACCGGGAGCGGAATTCTCGTCCAGGACCTCGTCGCCACGATCGCCGTAGAAGCCGATGGCCGAGGCGTTGAGGAGCACGCGTGGAGCCGGGTCGGCCGCCGCGATCGCCCGCGAGAGCGTGACCGTGGAGTCGACGCGGCTGGACAGGATCTCCTGCTTGTAGCCGTCGGTCCACCGCTTGTCGCCGACGCCGACGCCGGCGAAGTTGACCGCGACGTCCGCGCCGGCCAGAGCGGCGGGGGCGAGATCGCCCGCCGCCGGGTTCCAGCTCACCTCGTCAGAGCGTTGTGGGGTACGGCGGACCAGCCGCACCACCTCGTGCCCGTCGGACCGGAGGCGGTCGATCAGAGCCGTACCGATGAAGCCGCTGGAACCGGCGATGATGATCCGCACGGGTACATCCTCACCCGAAACGGTCCGGACCACACGTCGGACGCGGATCGACCCGGCTCGCGGGGCACCATGCCCCGCCAACCGGGCCGTAATCCGAGGCTAGACGCCGAGGTCGCGCTCGAAGTCGCCCGCCTCGAGCCGCTCCTTCACGGTGGACAGGAACCGTGCCGCGTCGGCGCCGTCGACGATCCGGTGGTCGTACGACAGTGCGAGGTAGACCATCGAGCGGGGCACGATGATCTCGCCCAGCTCCTCGTCCTCGACGACCACGGCGCGCCGGACGACCGACCCGGTGCCGAGAATGCCGACCTGCGGCTGGTTGATGATCGGCGTGTCGAACAGCGCGCCGCGGCTGCCGGTGTTCGTCAGCGTGAACGTGCCACCCGAAAGCTCGTCCGGCGTGACCTTGTTCGTCCGCGTACGCTCCGCGAGATCCGCGATCCGGCGGGCGAGACCGGCGAGGTTCAAGTCGCCGGCGTCCCGGATCACCGGCACCATCAGGCCGCGCTCGGTGTCCACGGCCATACCGAGGTGCTCCGCGTCGTGATAGGTGACCGTGTTCGCTTCCATGTCGATCGACGCGTTCACGTTCGGGTGCACGCGCAGCGCCTCCACCGTGGCCAGCGCGAAGAACGGCAGGAACGACAGCTTCACACCGTTGCGGGCGGCGAAGTCGGCCTTCGTCTGATCACGCAACCGGGCGATCTTCGTGACGTCCACCTCGACGACGGTGGTGAGCTGCGCCGAGATCTGCAGGGACTCGACCATCCGGCGCGCGATGAGCTGCCGCATCCGGGTCATCTTCTCGGTGCGACCGCGCAGCGGGCTGGCCGTCGCCGGCTTCGGCGCGCTCGCGGCGGCGGGCGGCGTCGCGGCCGGCGCGGCCGCCTGCTGCGCAGCGGCTTTCTGCTGCTCGGCCGCCGTGATGACATCCTGCTTGCGGATCCGGCCACCCACGCCGGTCCCCTTCAGCGCCGTCAGGTTCACCCCCTGCTCGGCGGCGAGCTTACGGACGAGTGGTGTGACATAGGCGGCGTCCTCGTCGCGTCCGGCCGAGCCGTTGGTGGCCGGCGCCACCGGCGGTGTTGCGGGCGGCGCGGCCGGCGGGGGAGCGGCGGCGGCCGGTTGCTGCGGCGCGGCCGGTTGCTGGGGTGCGGCCGGTTGCTGGGGTGCGGCCGGTTGGCTGGCTTCGACCGCCGGCGGAGCGGGCCGCGGCGCCGGCGCCGGTTGCGCCGGCGCTGTCGTCTGGTCCGGGGCCGGTTGTGCCGGGGCCGGGGCCGACGATGCGGCGCCGGCCGATCCGATGACCGCGAGCTCGGCGCCGACGGCGACGGTCTCGTCCTCGGGCACCTTGATCTCGACCAGTGTCCCGGCGGCGGGCGACGGGATCTCGGTGTCGACCTTGTCGGTGGACACCTCCAGGAGCGGCTCGTCGGCGTCGACCGAGTCGCCGACCTGCTTCAGCCAGCGAGTGACCGTACCCTCGGTCACCGACTCGCCGAGCGCGGGCATCGTCACGACCGTGCCGCCGGGCGAACCGGCGACCGGCGCAGCCGGCGCCGGCTGCTCTGCCTCCTGCTCCGCGGACGGCTGCCCGACGGCGGCCGGATCGGCGTCAGCCGGCGGCGCCTGAGGCGGCTCGGATTGTGCTGGTTCGGGCTGGACCGGCTCCGGTTGGACGGACTCGGCTTGAGCGGGCGCCGATTCCGCCTGCGCGGCCTCGGCCGGCGGCGCGTCATCGGCCTGACCGGACGGCCCGGCGGCACTCCCGTCTTCGCCGTCACCGGCGATGACGGCGAGCTCGCTGCCGACATCGGCGGTGTCGTCCTCGTTCACTTTGATCTCGACCAGGGTGCCGGACGCGGGCGACGGGATCTCCGTGTCCACCTTGTCCGTCGACACCTCGAGCAATGGCTCGTCGGCCTCGACGCGATCGCCGACCTGCTTGAGCCACCGGGTGACGGTGCCCTCGGTGACGCTCTCGCCGAGTTGGGGCATGGTGACCGATACCGGCATGTCGTCCGACTCCTTGTTCGTCTCGCGGGACGCTGTCTCGCGTGGTGGTGATGCGGGTCTAGGCGTGTGCGTGCAGCGGCTTGCCGGCCAGCGCCAGGTGCGCCTCGCCGAGTGCTTCCGTCTGTGTCGGGTGCGCGTGTACGAGCTGCGCGACCTCGCTCGGGAAAGCTTCCCAGTTGTAGATCAGCTGGGCCTCGCCGACGAGCTCGCCGACGCGCGCGCCGACCATGTGGATGCCGACGACCGGACCGTCGTTGACCCGTACGAGCTTGACGAAGCCGGCCGTCTTCAGGATCTGGCTCTTGCCGTTGCCACCGAGGTTGTAGTTGTACGTCGACACCTGGTCGGCGCCGAACTTCTCACGCGCCTTCGCCTCGGTGAGACCCATCGAGGCCACCTCGGGGTCGCAGTAGGTCACGCGCGGGATGCCGGTCTCGTCGATCGGTGCCGGGTTCAGCCCGCCGATCTCCTCCGCCACAAAGATGCCCTGCTGGAAGCCGCGGTGGGCGAGCTGGAGGCCGGGCACGATGTCGCCGACGGCGAAGATGCCCGGCACGTTCGTACGCAGCCGCTCGTCGGTCAACACGAAGCCGCGCTCCATGGCGACGCCCTGCTCCTCGTACCCGAGATTCGCCGTGGTCGGACCGCGACCGACGGCGACCAGCAGCACATCGGCGTCCAGGGTTTCGCCGCCACCGACGGTGACGCGCACCCCGGCATCCGTCGTCTCGACCTTCTCGAACGGCTTGCCGAGCTTGAAGTTGATGCCGCGCTTGCGGAACGCGCGCTCGACCTGCTTGGAGCAGTCCTCGTCCTCGAGTGCGACGAGATGCGGCAGCGCCTCGACGATCGTCACGTCGACGCCGAGCGACTTCCAGGCGCTGGCGAACTCGCTGCCGATCACACCGCCGCCGAGGATGATCGCCGACGACGGGAGATCGTCAAGGAGGAGCGCGTGCTCGGAACTGATCACCTTGGTGCCGTCGATGTCGAGACCGGGCAGCGTCTTCACGTAGGAACCGGTGGCCAGCACGATGTTCTTGCCGACGATGCGTTCGCCCGCGACCTCGACGGTGTTCGGCGCGACGAGTTTGCCGGAGCCTTCGACGTAGGTGACCTTGGCCGATTTGATCAGACCCTGCAATCCCTTGTACAGGCGGTCGACGACCCCGTCCTTATAGGCGTTGACGCCCTTCATGTCGACACCGACGAGTTCGGCTTTGATGCCGAACTGTTCGGACTCGCGCGTCTGGTCGGCGATCTCGCCCGCGTGGAGGAGCGCCTTCGTCGGGATGCACCCGCGATGCAGGCACGTGCCGCCGAGCTTGTCCTTCTCGATCAATGCGACCGAGAGGTTGAGCTGCGCGGCCCGCAGCGCGGTCGCGTAACCGCCGCTGCCACCACCGAGAATTACGACGTCAAACTCGCTCACGAGATCTCCTACGATGCCGCGACGGCGCCCGGAGAGGGTGTCGCCGGGCGTTTCGAGGGCGTACGCCGGTGGGGTGCTCCGGGTGCCCCCGGCCATCTTGTCACTCGCCGGCGCAAGCGGCGACGCGAGGTGCGCAATGACACGCTGCCCACCTGGTGGCCGGTTTCGCCGGTCGCTTCGCCCGTTCGGGGGCGGCGCGCCGACCGGACGCTGACGTACCCTTGCCGCGCAAGGTCAGGTCCGGGAGCGGCCGGGTGGCAAGGAGGCTGGGTACGGTGGCGTGGTTCCGGCGAGGCGCCAAGTCGCAGGGTCCGACGATCGATCGCGACGCGCATCGTGGCGACATGGACGATCTCGAGCGATTTGTCCAGACACGCGAGGGCGTCGAGGCCTACCTCGAGCCTCGGACGATGATGACGCAGACCACGCTCATGCTCATCGCACACGATGGCGCGTGGACGCGGCGACGGGTGCCCGGTCCGGACGCCGCACGTCGATGGGCCCGCGGCCTGAATGTCCCGTTTTATGACGTGGCCCTCGTCGGCTACCCGCAGCGGATGCGCGATTACAACGCGCGCCAGAAGCACACCGCTGGCTGAGCGGTTGCTCGCTGTTGCGGTCACCGACCGGCACGTTCCGCCGCGGGATCGGGCGTCGAGGTCGCCCGCGGCCGGGGGCGCGGGACCGATGTGACCGGAAGCCGAACCATCGGCGCGCGTGGTGGCCGTAGGCGCCCGATCGCCGGCATCAGCAAGCGCCGGAGACGGGCCGCGACCGGTTTCTCGATGAGGCGATGTACGAGCCCGGCCGCCATCAGCATGAGCGCGACCACGGCGACGACGACGACCGGTGCCGGCACCGCGTGCTGCAACTTGTCGATCAGAATCCATCCGATGTGCTGATGCAGCAGGTATAGCGGGTAGGTCAGCGTGCCGGCCACGGTGAGCCAGCGCCAGCCGACCGCCAGCTTGTGCAGCGCCACGAGCGCCATGATCCCAAAGAAGCACACGACGACCACCGGCTCGACCGCCGCGGCGGTGCCGGTGAACTTGTGCGTGATCATTGGGTCGACGCCGAGATAGTGGATCGCGAGCATCAGTTGAATGCCGACGATGCACCACAGCAGCGGATCCGGGCGGAAGCGATGCATCAGGAAGAACGCCATGCCGGCAATGAAGTACGGCGAGTACTGCGGCACGATCGCGAGTTGGAGGAGCGTGCTGGAGCGCCCGTTGTCCAATAGCGGGCCGCCCACCGCCATCGCGGCCACGGAGGCCACCGTCCACAGTGTGCAGAATGCGACGACTCGCCGATAGGTCACGCCGAAAAAGACGACCAGCGCGAACAGCAGGTAGAAGCGCAGCTCGACCCAGAGTGTCCAGTAGACGCCGTCGACGTTCGGCGTATGGAGCGGGATCTGGAGCATGGTCAGGTTGGTGACGACATCGGTGTGCGCGAGCGGCTGGTTGATCGTCGGCCACAGCGTGACCACGACCGCCGTGGCGAGAACCGCGAACCAGTAGGCCGGGTAAAGCCGCACGACACGCGCGACAAAGAACTGGCCGAGTGACCGGCCCATCCCGCTCATGCAGATGACGAATCCGCTGATCAAGAAGAACAGCTCGACGCCGAAGAATCCGAACCGGGATGCGAGGTAGACCACCGCCGGGAATCCGTGCGGGCTCGCTGCCGTCCAGGCATCGCCGCGGGCGATGTAGTGGTACGAGACCACCATGAGGGCGGCGACGAGACGGAGTCCGTCAAGGACGGCAACGCGGGGATGCCGTGCCGGCGACCGTCTCGTCGCTTGCACCGCGTCGGTGGTCACGCGGTCGGGGGTCACGCGGTCGGGGGTCACGCGGTCGGGGGTCGCGGCGTGCGCCGGCGAGCGATTCCGGCCGGCGCTCGGCCGTGCGTCAACGGCGGCGCCGTGGGGCGAGGGGTGGGCGAACTCGGTTGGTGCGGAATGCATCCGTTCGGTCTCCGCTCTGGGGGCCTGCGGCGGCGTACCGCGAGACGGTAAGCCACAGGCGGTCCACAGGGCAACGTGGGCGAGGCGTCGGCGTCGGCGAGGCGCCGATGCGAGCCGGCCGGTCCACGTGCGTGGACCGGCCGGGAAGGTGCAGCTCAGCCCGTTGCGGCGATCGAGTCGATCAACTCGAGGAACGTCCGGACGGGCACTCCCGTGCCACCCTTGCTCCAGTAGCCGGTCGGCTCGCCCGAGTGGTACGCCGGGCCGGCGACGTCGATGTGCGCCCACGGCACGCCGTCGGCGACGAATGCCGACAGGAACACGCCACCCTGCAACATGTGGCCGGCCCGATCCATGCCGGAGTTGACCTGGGTGATGTCCGCGACATCGGACTCCATGCCCTTGCGTACGTCGTCGGGCAGCGGCATGGGCCATGCCGGCTCGCCGACCCGATCGCCGGCGTCGCGCACGCGGTCGCACAACTCGGCCGTGCCCATCACACCGGCGACGCGCTTGCCGAGCGCGATGACCTGGCCGCCGGTGAGCGTCGACGTCTCGAACAGATAGTCCGGGTTGTCCTCGCACGCCCGCGCGATCGCGTCGCCGAGCACCATCCGACCCTCGGCGTCGGTGTTGAGCACCTCGACCCGCTTGCCGTTGTACATCGAGACGACGTCGCCGGGCCGGTACGCCGAGCCGGACACCATGTTCTCGGCCATCGGGGCGTAGCCGACGACCGACACCGACGGCTTCAGTTCGGCGACGGCGATCATCGTCGACACCACCGCGGCCGCACCGGCCATGTCGGACTTCATCTCCCACATGCCCTGGGCCGGCTTGATCGACACACCGCCGCTGTCGAACGTGATGCCCTTGCCGATCAACGCGACGCGCTTTGTGTCCTCGCCGGCGCCATCCGGCGTGTAGACCATCCGGACGAGCCGGGGCGGTGCCTCGGAACCCTGGCCGACGGCCGTGATGCCGCCGTACCCGCCGTCGCGCAGTTGATTTTCGTCGAGGACCTCGACGTCGAGGCCGACCGCACGCGCGGCGGCGGCGGCCTGCTCGGCGAAGGCCGGCGGCCGCAGGTTGTTGGCTGGCGTGTTCACCCAGTCGCGCGTACGGGCGACGGCCGCGGCGACCACGAGCGCGCGGTCGACCTCGGCGACGACTCCCGCCTCGGCCGCGTCGGCCACGTGTACGGCGATGTCACCGACGGGCGTCCGGCGCGGTGGGACCGGCGTGGACTTGTAGCCGGCGAATCGGTACGCGCCGAGCAGCGCACCCTCGCAGATGCCGCGCAGCGCGTCGTGGTCGTGCGCGTCGGCCGAGCCGGTCGAGCCCTCGTCCACCGGCAGGGCGAGCACGACGCTCGCGGAACCGGCGAGTCCGCGGACCGCGGCCGCGGCCCCCCGGCGGAGGGTCTCGGTCGTCGGCATCGCGCCGGCCGGCTCCGGGCCTAACCCGACCGCGACGACCAACGGTGCCGTCACCGTGCCGAGTGTCGCGACCTTCGTCACCTCGCCGGCCGAACCAGTCGCGCCCAACAACCCGAGCGTGTCGGTGAGCTTGCCGTCGAACGCGACGGCGACGCTTTCCGACCCGGCCGCGAGCAGCAGGGGGTTCGGCGCGGTGGCGTCCTGGCTGTAGACGCCGATGACGACCGCGTCGACGGACAGCTCCGCCGGATCGGTATCGACCAGGCGTAGTGCGCTCGTCGGCGGGGCATCGTGGTCGGAATGGGCAGGCGTGGTCACGCGCGATCTCCTCCGGTGTTACATCTGAAATGAATCGGGTTCGACGAGGGCCTTCCGGAATCAACAACAGCCGCCGCCCGGATCTCCCGCCGATGCTAGCGACCGTACCCTGACGCGATAGGTTGCCACCCATGACCGATGCCCCGCTCCGATCCCCCCTGCACGACCGGCACGTCGCGCTGGGTGCGAAGTTCGCCGGATTCGCCGGTTGGGACATGCCGCTCGAGTACGCCGGCGGCGGCGTGATCAAGGAGCACACCGCGGTACGGGACGCGGTCGGGGTGTTCGACGTCTCGCACCTCGGCAAGGCCGATGTACGGGGACCGGGCGCGGCGGCGTTTGTCAACGCGTGTCTGACCAACGATCTGGACCGCATCGCGGCCGGTCAGGCGCAGTACACGATGTGTGGCGACGACGCGACCGGCGGCGTGGTCGACGACCTCATCGCCTACCGGTTCGCCGACGACTTCGTATTCCTGGTGCCGAACGCCGCCAACACGGCCGAGGTGGTGCGCCGGCTCGCGGTCGCGGCGCCGGACGGCGTCACGGTCACCAATCGGCATCACGACTACGCGGTCCTTGCCGTTCAGGGGCCGCGGTCGGCCGACGTACTGGCCGCGGTCGGGTTGCCGGCCGGGCACGCGTACATGAGTTTTGCGGTGACCGCGTTCGGCGGGACGGATGTGATCGTGTGTCGCACCGGCTACACCGGCGAGCACGGGTACGAACTGGTCATTCCGGCCGCGTCGGCGGGGGCGGCCTGGGACGCGATCCTGGCGGCCGGCGAGGCGTACGGCATTCGCCCGGCCGGTCTCGCCGCCCGCGACACGCTGCGCACGGAGGCCGGCTATCCGCTGCACGGCCAGGATCTGTCCCTGGACATATCGCCGGTCCAAGCCGGATCGGGGTGGGCGGTCGGTTGGAAGAAGCCGGCGTTCTGGGGGCGGGAAAAGATGAGCGCCGAGCGGGCCGATGGGCCACGCCGCAAGCTCTGGGGGCTCGTGGCGACGGATCGCGGAATTCCTCGCGCACACATGACGGTGCTGCGCCCCGGCACGGACGAGCCGGTCGGCGAGATCACCAGCGGCACGTTCTCGCCGACGCGCCGCATCGGCATCGCCTTGGCGTTGCTCGACACGGCCGCGGGGCTCGGGCCGGATGACAACGTCGAGGTGGACGTGCGTGGCCGCCGCTCGACGATGACGGTCGTGAAGCCACCGTTCGTGCCGCTCTCGGTGAAATGATGCTCGACGCGCGGCCCTGAACCGCGCGATGCCCGGAGGTGACCCGCGATGCCGGTGACGTACGCCCAGATGCGCACGATGGCCCTTGGTCTCCCGGACACGTCGGAGGTGCCGACCTGGGAGGACGAGCCGACGCTGCGCGTCAATAACAAGATCTTCGCGATGGGCCACCCCGAATCGGCCTGGGTCTCGGTGAAGTGCACGAGGGACGACCAGGCCGAACTCATCGCCATGGATCCGGAGACGTACAAGTCAGCGGCGTACGTCGGCCGGTTCGGTTGGGTGTCGGTGAACCTGCGCCGGGTCGCGAAGGCAGATCTGGAGGCGCTGATCGTCGAGTCGTGGCGGCAGATCGCGCCGAAGCGACTGGTGAAGGCATTCGACGCGGAACGCTGAACCGAGCCCCGCCGCTGTTCTGGCTCGGCGGGACGAGTCCTAGGGCATGTCCATGGCCGCGCCGGTGGCGAGATCGGCGAACGCCGTGTCGAGGTAAGGGCCGATCCGTCGCCCGCCCGCGGCCAACAGGTCCGCGATGACGAGGGGTGCGTGCCAGGCGAACTCCGCCGGCGTCGGCGGTCGGCCGGTCGCCGTCTCGCCCTCATCCGCTCGCGGTTCCGGCGGACACTCGTCGGTCGCCGTCTCGATCGGATCTATTTCCTGGTACGTCAGGCCAGCCTCGTGGATGCCGAGCGCGGCGGCGAGAACGGCAATGAGCACCCGTACGTCAACGGCGTCGCCCAGGAACGCGTGTGCGCTCCGGTAGCACCGGCCGAGCACCAGTTGGACGTCATCGGCGTCGAGCCCGTCCGGGTGCAGTTCCTCGATCAACGTTCGCGTGACGGTCGCGAGCACGAGCCCGGTCGGCCCGGCCGGCAGGCTCACCACGGCCGCCGCCGCATCCTGGTACGCCTCGGAATCCGTGCCCGCGGCCGCGTCGACCGCCCGAGCCACGGCGGCACCGATGGCTCGAACCGGAGCGGGCCAGCTCTGCCAGGACGGTGCGGTCGTGCTCACCACGCGACTCCGATCAGTGCGATCGCCGTGCCGATCTCGACGCAAGCGCCAAGTGTGTCGCCGGTGATCCCGCCGATCCGGCGGCGCAGGTGAGCCGTGACGGCGGAGGTCGCGGCGAGCGCAGCGAGCACAGCGACCGGACCTTGCCACGGCCGGTGTGGCACCGCCGGCACGGCGAGCGCGCCGACGACGACCGTCGCGACCACGGCCGCCGGCCACGGCACCGTGCCGGCGACCAATGCGCCGAGTCCGTCCGGACGGGCCGCCGGCTCGCCGACGCGGCAGGCCCACGTAGCCGCGACGCGACCGGTTCCGTAGCCGACCGCGGTTGCGGCGAGCACCGACCACCAGGGCCGGTCCAGGAGCCCGTCGACCGCCGCGATCGGGATGATCAGCGCGAACACGATCGCCGCCACGCCAAACGGTCCGACTTCGGGACTCTTCATGATCGCGAGCGCGCGGTCACGGTCGCCATAGGATCCGAGGGCGTCGACCGTGTCGGCGAGACCGTCGAGATGCAGGCCTCGCGTCAGGAGTGTGGCCACGCCGACGACGACGGCGGACGTCAACAATGATGGGGCGTCGGCGGCGCGGAGTCCGATCGCGAGACCACCGACGATGGCGCCGATCGCGAGCCCGTACGCCCCGCCGGTCGCCATTGCAACCCGGGCCGCCGGCCGGTCGACCGCACCCGGCCGTACCGGCGCGATCGTGAAGGTGGTCAGGCCGAGCCGCAGCCCGTCGACGAGCCTCGACCGCGGGGCACCCGGCGACGTCACGTGGTCGTCGCGTCCTCGTCTGCAGCCGCGCCCTCATTTGCAGTGGCGCTGTCGTTTGTAGCGGCGCTGTCGTTTGTAGCGGCGCTGTCGTTTGCAGCCGGGCCGTCGACCCCGACCGCCTCGCCCGCCGCCGGGGCGTCGTCGAGCGGATCGTCGGCGAGGCCGGCGGCGGTCAGCCCCGCCTGGAAGAGCGGCAGCAGCGCCAGTGCGTTCGCACCCTCGCCGAGACCGAGCCCGATGGATACCACCGGCTCGAAGCCGAGCCGATCGGCCGCGAACCGTACGGTCGGATCGCCGGCGATGTCGGTCAGCAAGCACCACAGGCGCACCTGAACGGCGTAGTCGCGGGCGACCAACGCAGCCGCCGCGCCGACCGGCCCGTCGATGATCACTGGCGTCCGCCGCTTGGCCGCGCCGAGCAGCACGCCGGTCGCGGTGGCGATGGTCGGTCCGCCGAACGCGGCCAGCGCCGTCGGCCCGTCGTGAACGCGAGCCTGCGCCTTGGTGACCGCGTCGCGGATGGCGACGCAGCGCTCCATCCAGGCCTCGTCGTCGATCGTGCCGTCCGGCCCGAAGACCCGGGGTAGCAGCGCCGGCACCTCGGCCCGGGTAATCGCGGCCACCACGGCGGACGCCGCTGCCTCGATGCCGGGGCCGCCAGCGGCCAGGACGATCACGTCGTCGCCGCGATCGACGGCCGCGTGCGCCCGACGCCAGCCGCGACGCATCGCTGCCAGCACGCCCGCGTCGGTCAGCACATCGCCGCTCTCGACGGGCTCGGCGGTGCCGGCGTCGAGCAGTTCGATCGTCACATCCGTGGCGGCACCCGCCAGTCGGGCCAGCGCGCTCGCATCGGCGGTATCGGGGTGGGCCCAGCCCGGAATCGCGCCGCCGGCACCGATAGCACCGCTATGCGTACCCGTGATCGCGATGACCCGTACGGACTGGAACGGCCGGGGACGTTCTTCGCCCCGGACCCCGGCGACGAACTTGACCAGCGGTGTAAGGCCGCCCATCCCGGCGCCGGCCACCGGAAGCTGCTGGCTGCGTCGTTCGGCCGCGCCGGCTGCGGTGGTGTCGGCCCACGGGATCGTCATGCCGATCCGGATGTCGTCATCGTCGTCGGTCGCGATCGCGATGTCGGCGGTGTCCGGGTCGTTGATCTCTGCACTCGGAGCGAACACCGGCACCGACCGGTCGGCCGCTGACCGCTGAATCGGTCGGCCGACCGGCGTCACCAACTCCGAGACGTCCGGTGCGGTCGCGGTTCGGTCGGCGGCCGGACCAGCTGCCAGACCGGCCGGCACGGCGAGCGTCGCGGTGGCGGCCGCCGCCACATCATCGCCGGAATCTGTGGTGCCGCTGGCCGGCAGCCATATCGACCGGCCCGCGACGACCAGCGCCACCGCGTCGACCGCGGCCGCGATGCTCCGGTTGGCCGCGCCGACCGCATCCGTGAACCAGCGGCCGGCCGGCGTGGTCGGCACGAGGGCCAGGCCGACCTCGGGGCTGACCACGATGACCCGGGCCGCCGCCGACTCGATGGCCGCGACGAGGTCGGCGGTGATCGCGGTGACGGCGGGCATCTCGCCGCTGTCGGGCGAGTCCGGGTCGCCGTGCCCGGCCGGGCCGAGCAGCGCGGTGAACCAGCCGCCGAGATCGTCGACGAGGAGCGTCTCGGTCGGTCCGGCCTCCTTGATCAGCGAGGGCAGGCGGTCCGGCGTAGCCCCGATGTCCTCGGTGTGCCAGTGCGGCGGTCGGCGTTGTTGGTGGGCCTCGATCCGCGCGACCCACTCCGGGTCCGGGTCGTCGCCGTCGGACAGGGCCGCGGTGGCCACGTAACGGACGGCGTCCCCCGCGGCCAGCGCCTCGGCAAACTCTGACTTTCCCGACCTGATGCCCCCAAGGACGAGGATCGTGTGCGCGTGCTCCGGCGACATGCTCGTACTGTATGGCCTCGACCTGACGCGCCGGAGGCCGCATCGCATCCCGACCGTCCGGCGGTGCGTGTGGTCGGCACCCGGCCGCGTGACCGACTACGCTTGCCGGGCGCGACCCTGCGGCCGGCGTCGGGAAACACCGCCGCCGCGATGACGTTGCCGACCCGATGTCGCCGGATGGAGACGAAAATGACCTGGACGTGGCGGTGCGAGGACGCCGACGGCACCGTGGTAAGCGGTCCGGAGGAGACGTTCGCGAGCCAGTCCGACGCCGAATCGTGGCTCGGCCAGCACTGGCGCGACCTGGTCGCGTCGGGCGCGGCGAACGCGACGCTCTTCGACGACGAGCGCGTCGAATACCGGATGAGCCTCGCCCCGGCCGGCCAGTGATCCGGTGAGCTACTTCGACGCCGACACTCGCGTGCGCGCCCCACGCGGCTCGTTCGTGCCGAGCCCGGTCTTCCTCGGCATCGTCGCGATCTTCGTGGCCGCAGGCGCGCTGGCGTGGTTCGAAAAGGGCAGCGACAAGTTCAACGTGTTCGTGTTCGTGGTGTTCGGCTGGCTGCTGTCGCTGTGCCTGCATGAATACGCGCACGCCCTGGTCGGCTACCGCGGCGGCGACTACGGCGTCATCCACCGTGGCTACCTGCAGCTGAACCCGCTCAAGTACACCAACGCGGTGTTGTCGATCGTGCTGCCGATCGTGTTCATCATTTTCGGCGGTATCGCGCTGCCCGGTGGCGCCGTCCTGATCGATCACCATCGCCTGCGAAGCAAGCGCTGGGATACCGGCGTCAGCCTCGCGGGTCCGGCGGTAAACGTGATCTTCGCGGCGATTCTCATTGCGCCGTTCACCGCGGGGGTGGACTTCTTCGCGCACACCGTGTTCTGGTCGGCCGTTGCGTACCTCGCGTTCTTCCAGGTCATGGCGGCGATCCTCAACCTGTTGCCGATCCCCGGCCTGGACGGCGGGAACGCGGTCTATCCGTGGCTCAGCTACGACTGGCGGCGTGGCTTCGACGCGGTGCGCCCCTATGGTTTCCTGCTCGCGTTCGCGCTGATCTACCTGGCCCGCGGCCGGATCTTCAATTGGCTCTTCGATCTGCTGGGCAGCCTGGGGCTCGACCCAGGGTTCGTGTTCCTCGGCGAGAGCTTCTTCCGATTCTGGAACTGAGCGCTCGCAGCTTCCGGAGCTGAGCGCTCGCAGCGCTTGAGCCGGCGCCGTCGGGCGCCGGCGCAATTCCTTTGCCGGGTACGTGTTTCCGTCAGCCGAGTCGAGCGGCGATCCTCTCGTGCCCCCCGGCGGCCGCTACGTCGGCGGCCGTCTTTCCGTCGTCGTTGGTCGCGGCCGGATCGGCACCGGCCGCAATGAGCCGCTCCACGAGCTCACCGTCCCCGTTGGCCGCGGCGGAATGCAGGGGCGTCCAGCCGTGGCTCTGCTTCGCGTTGACCTCGGCCCCGGCGTCGATCAGGAGCCCCGCGACATCGCCATGGCGCCCGGCCGCCGCCGCATGCAGCGGTTGAATGCGCATCGGGTTCTCGGCGACCGAGTTGAGGTCGGCGCCGGCACCGATCAGCTCCGCGGCCGCGGCCGGCGCGCCGAAGTAGGCGGCCAACTGGAGCGGCGTGAACCCGTCGGGCGTACGGTCGTCGACCGCGGCACCGGCGGCGAGCCGCGATCGGACCTGGGCAACATCGTCGACCGCCGCCGCCTCGGCCAGGTCCAGCGTTCCGGCCGCGTCGGCCAGCGCCTTCGCGAGCTCGAACTTGTGCCGGTACATCGCATAGAGCACGGGCGTCACGCCGTCGGCGCCGCTGCGCAGCCGGGCCAGCTGGGGATCGTCACGAACCATCGCGACCGCCGCCGCGTCGTCACCCGCGTCGATCGTGGTGAACACGTCGCTCATGCTGTCCTCCGGGAACTTCCGATAAGTGCTTCGACCATCTAAACTTTAGATGCTCGAAGGATATCGCGCAACGGACGAGAGGCGAACGTCAGTGGGTGAGCACGAAGAGCTGGCGAATCGGTTGCATTCGGCGGCGATCCATCTCCTGCGGGCGGTCTCGCGGGTCGACGCCCAGTCCGGCCTCAGCCCGGCCCGGCTGTCCGCCCTGTCCGTCATCGTCGTTCGCGGACCGCTCACGATGACCGAGTTGGCCGGAATCGAGCGGGTCAGCCCGGCCACGATCACGTCGACGGTCACCGGGCTCGAAGCCTCTGGGTTCGCCACCCGCGCCCGGACCGGTCCGGACGCCCGGCAGGTAACCGTGTCCGCCACCGCGGCCGGGCGGAAGCTGCTGCACGCGTCGCGGCTGCGGCGGCTGGCCGTACTGGAGGGGTATGTGGAAACGATGACCCCGGCCGAGCGGGCCGCGACGACCGGCCTCGTGGCCGCGATCGAGCGCATCACCGACACGCGTGCGTTGACCGACGACGGCGACTGACACGACGCGGCTGACGGACGCGGCTGACACGAAGCGGCGCCCGACCGGTTCGGTCGGGCGCCGCAAAGCGACGGTTTTGCGCTAGGGGCGGCGGGCCGGGCTCGCCGTCTTTGCCGGGTCACGCTCGACGATCGGGTCGACGATCTCGTCGATCGCCTTCAGCAGATCGGCATCGAGTTTCACGCCGGACGCCTTCACGTTGTCGCGCAACTGCTCCGGTCGCGTCGCGCCGACGATCGCGCTCGACACGTTCGGGTTCTGCAGCACCCACGCCACCGCCAGCTGCGGCATCGACAGGCCGGCCTGATCGGCCAGCGGCTTCAACCGCTGCACCGCGGCCAGCACGTCGTCGCGCAGCCAGCCGGCGACGAAGTTCGCACCCGACTTGTCGTCGGTCGCCCGTGATCCGGCCGGCGGCGGCTGGCCCGGCAGGTACTTGCCGGACAGAACTCCCTGCGCCATCGGCGAGAACACGACCTGACCGATCCCGAGTTCCTCGCTGGTCGGGACGACCTCGGCCTCGATGACCCGCCACAGCATCGAATACTGCGGCTGGTTCGACACGAGCTGGATGTTGAGATCCTGGGCGAGGTCGTACGCCGCCCGGATCTCGCTCGCGTTCCACTCCGAGACGCCGACGTAGTGCGCCTTACCGGCATGGACGATGTCGGCCAGCGCCTGCATCGTCTCCTCCAGCGGGGTCTCGTAGTCGTAGCGGTGGCACTGGTAGAGATCGACGTAGTCGGTCTGCAGCCGCTGTAGCGAGCCGTTGATCGACTCCATGATGTGCTTGCGGGACAGGCCTCGATCGTTGCGGCCGGGGCCGGTCGGCCAGTAGACCTTCGTGAAGATCTCCAGGCCTTCGCGGCGCTGCCCGGCGAGCGCGCGGCCGAGGACGGCCTCGGCCCGGGTGCCGGCGTAGACGTCCGCCGTGTCGAACGTGGTGATGCCCTCGTCCAGGGCGGCGCGGACGCAGGCGACTGCGGCGTCCTCTTCCACCTGGGAGCCATGCGTGATCCAGTTGCCGTACGAGATCTCGCTGACCATGAGACCGGATCGGCCAAGGTGTCGGAATTCCATAGCCGTCGAGCCTATCCAAAGCCGTTGTACGCGCGGCTGCCCGGTCCGTGCGGCCGGACGTGTGTCACAGCACCGGGCGAGCGTCGGCGAGTAGCCGGTCGATCTCCATCGTCACCGAGACGCGGCTCGGATGCGTCGGGTCGATGAGGATGCGGCCCTTACGGTCCAGCGCACCCCACCGTCCATCGTCATCGGTCATCAGGAACGCGACCGGATGGATGACGAGTGACACGAACGTGGGGTCGACGAGCGTCCGGCCGGAGCGGTCGACCACGCCCTTGCGGCCGCCGACCTGCACGACGGCTAGTCCCTCGTCGGAGAAGCCGTCGATGTAGCGCCCATCGGACAGGGCGGTGGCGAACATGTCGTACGCAAACGGCACGATCACGCGACCCACGCCGTCGACGGCTCCCCAGTATCCGTTGCGTCGCACCGCGGCGACGCCACGGCGGAACGGCCGTACGTCGTCGAAGCCGGTGGAGATGGTCACGTTGTTGTTGCGGTCGATCGCGATCCAGCGGCCGTTCCCGTCGCGCGACACCCAGGCCAGGCCACCGGCGAACGAACTCACGCCGAGATAGCCGTTCGTGGCCTCGATCAGCGCTTCGCCGGCCTCGTCGATCAGCTCCCAAGTCTCCGACTCCGACCGCCGGACCCAGGCGACGCCGTCGCGGAACGGTTGGATGTCGGCGTACCGGGCCGCGACGACCGTCTCGCCGTCGGCGTCGGTGAAGCCCCAGAGTTGCGTCTGCTCGTCCATCGCGGCCGTCGGCGGCTTGACGATCTGCAGGACTTCCTCGCGCGTACGAGGATAGGGTCCCCAACCGCCCTCGACGACCCGCCGCAGTACGGCGTCGAGAGCCAGTTCCGTGGCCGCGAGCAGCTGGGGGTCCTCTTCCTTGCCGAGGTCGAGCGCGCGCTCGAAGTGCATGCACGCTTCCATGTACCGACCCTGGTCGTACGCGCTGCGGCCGGCATGCGAATGCATCGTGCCGCGCAGCCGGTCCGGCAACTCGGACGAGTTCGCCTCGGCAAAGAGCCGGTCCGCCTCCGCGTATTCGCCGCGCCACTGCAGCACGTTGGCCAGCCGTGCCTGGCAGATCGCGATGCGGCGAAGTTCGCCGGTGGCCTCGGCGTGGGCGAGCGCGAGCTTCGCATCGGCGAGCGCCTTGTGCAGGTCACCGAGGATGCGGGAGACGACCGCCCGCAGGCTCAGAAGACGCGCCCGGGATGCGTTGTCCGTGTTGTCGTTGACTTTGGCGGTCAACATGTCGCGGATCTCGTTCAGCCGGTTCTCGTCGTCGACGACCTCGTGGAGCGACTCCGGGTCGTAACTCCATTCGTACCTGGCCAGGATCTGTTCCGGATCCGTGGGCGCGGCCGACTCCGCCTGCTCGTCGGCCTCGGCCGCGGCATCGAGGGCAGCGACGGCATCGTCGCCAGGACCGGCCGGTTCGTCGGCCGCGGCCTCGTCGCCGGTCAGCTCGACCCGCATCGCGTCGGTGGCAACGGTATCGCCGGTGTCGCCATCCGGCGTGGCGTCAGATTCGTCGCCGGTGGTGGAACGGGCCAGCGGCACTTCCTCGGCCGTCTCGTCGGCCGCGTACTCCCCGGCCGTCGTAGCGACAGTGTCGTCGGATGCCGTGTCCGCGGCCGCCGTGTCGGTCGCGACGTCGATCGCATAGCTCGTGGGCCGGTCGAGGGCCGCGTCCGCCGAAGCGGCGGGTGGCGCGGCGTCGGCTGCCGTCTCGGCCGGCGGCGCCGATGTTGGAGCGAAGAGCGATGCCGGACCGGAAATCGGTCGCGAGTCCGGGTCGTCGACACCGGCCTCGTCCGGGGTCGACGGCGCGTGGTGGGGCTTCGGTGTAAACCAGTCGGCGCCCGACGTGTCGGCATCGGCCTCGGTCGGATCGTCGGTGGAGTGCCGGGACATGCCACCCGTGCCCCGCTGGCCCGTGTCCGGACGTTCGGTGATGCGGGCACCCAGATCCAACAACGCCTCGGCCGGGGAGAGGCCATCACCGAGATCGTGGAACGTCTCGTACCGGACGCCGTCCCGGCCACCTTGGTCCGGCCGCGCGGCATCGGGTCGAGCCGTGTCCGGCCGGCCGAAGTCGGGCGCGCTCGGATCATGGTGTGTCGGTCGTACGTCGGACGGCGGGCCCAATACGACGCCGTCGACGGACTCGAAGCGTCGGCGGACGCGGTCGATGGGCGGCCGTCGGTCGGCACCGGGACGCGCGGTCGGCTGGGCGGGTGGCATCGGGCGCCGGCGTTGCGGTCGTGCCGCCGGTTCGACGGGCGGCGCCGGCGACGCAGCAGCGGCTTGAGCCGCGCGCGCGGCCTGAGCGGCTTGCGCGGCCTGAGCGGCCTGCGCGGCCTGGCGGCTGCGCGGCCTGGGCGGCTTGCGCGGCCTGGGCGGCTTGCGCGGCCTGGGCGGCTTGCGCGGCCTGCGCGGCCTGCGCGGCCTGCGCGGCCTGCGCGGCGAGGATGCCGGCAACGCCACCGGGCGGCGTCGGATCGGTCAGCGCAAACGGTGGCAGCACCGGAATCGGCAATCGGCCGGGTTGACCCGCCGGACGCCGACCGGCGGCAAGTCCATCGGGCGCGATGCCGTACGGCGGTGTGGCCGCGCGACCGGTCGCCCGATACGGACCGGGCGGACCCGATTGCGGATGCGGTCGAGGGGGCGTCGCGGGCGATCCCGCCGGCGGGATCGGTCGACCCGGCCGCGGTGGATACGGCGGACCACTCTGCGGACCGCCCCCGTACGGACTGGCCGGGTGCGGCCCACCGGGGCGCGGCGGCGCCGGTACGGGCGGGTACGGCGGACCACTGAACGGCCGCGACGGCTGACCCGACGCGGGGCGTGGCGGATATGGGCCAGGTGGATGTGGCCCGGGTGTGTACGGCCCGGGCGGATACGAGTCAGGTGGGTAAGGGCCGGGCGCAACCGGACTGTGCGGATGACCGCTCGGTCCGTAGTTATCCGGATCGGTGTAGGCCCGCGGGTCGTAGGGACCCGGGTAGTCGCGATGCGGATCGGGCGGCGGTGTCCGGCCACCCGGCGGGACGGGGCCACCCGGACGCCCGGGCGCGGCGCCGCGACGCGGTGCCCCCGGCGGCATCGGGCCTCGCGGGTTCGCGCTCGGCGGGTTGGTGCCCTGCGGCGGCATCCCGGGCGCCATCGGAGGGTGCGCGGTGGACGGGGCGTGCGATCCGGGCGCGGTGCCATTCGCTACGCCGGCACGTTGCTGCGGGACCGCGGCGCGCCCGGCACCGGGCGGCAGCGGCGGCTGCGGGCGCCGCCGGGAGTCCGGTCGACCGGCCGGGCGATCCTCGTCGCCGTCCTCATCGGTCTCGCTCGGCGTAACCCGTTGCCAGGCCATCGTCGGCACGCTGGCCCAGGCCGGGGCGGTGGGGCGGGGGCGTTCGTCACGCTCGTCGTTGCTCACGCCGCCTCCCCTCGCCCGTGAAACGTACATGCGCCAAAGCGCACCGGGCGGCTACGCTGTCGCGGCCCGATGCGGAAGGAGGGTACGTGCTGCCTTCGACCACCGCTAGCGCGGCCCGACGGTACGCTGACCGGTCGCACTTACCCTTACAGACTTTCGGCGTTTTAGCCAAGGCAGGATTCCGACGATATTCGACATATCGCCAGGCTGCGGTGGCGGGAATATTTACCAATTCGGTGTTCGGATTCCTGCGCTGCTACGTGCTTCTGGCCGTCGCCGCCGGCAGTGGGGGAGCGGTCGCCGGATACGACGGGCCGCAACTCGTGTCGTACGTCTGGGCTGGCCAGGGTCTGATCGCGACGGTTGGTCTCTGGGGCGACACGGAGCTCGCCGCCCGGATCCGTACGGGCGCGGTCGTGTCCGATCTGCTGCGCCCGATGCACCCCGTGGCCACCTACCTCGCGACCGACCTCGGTCGGGCCGGATTCGCGTTGCTCACTCGCTTTGCCGTCCCGGTCATTGTCGGCGCGCTCGCGTTCGACTTCTACGCGCCACGCCACGCGGCGACCTACCCGCTGGCCCTGATCTCGATCGCCCTGGCCGTCGTCGTGTGCTTCGGCTGCCGCTACATCGTGAACGCCGCGAGCTACTGGTTGCTCGACGGGCGGGGCGCCTTCGTCGCCTGGACGATCGCGTCGAGCGGTCTCGGCGGCCTCTACTTCCCGCTGCGTTTCCTACCGGAGCCGATCCAACTGGTGCTCTGGGTGGCCACGCCGTTCCCGTCGCTGCTACAGACCCCACTCGACGTCATCGCCGAGCGGGTGACGGGTGCCGAGGCGGCGGGCCTGGTCGCGCTCCAGGCCGCCTGGGCGGTCGGAATCCTCGCGCTCGCGGTCCTCGTCCAGCATCGCGGCGAACGCAAGCTGGTGGTGCAAGGTGGCTGACTTCGCCGACTTCGTCGACGCGTGCCGGGTCGGTGGCGGGGGCGAGCGCTTCCACCCGTACCGCATGGTCATGAAAGCGCAACTGCGCGCGCAGCTGAGCTATCGGGCGTCGTTCGCGATCGAAGCGATCGGAAGCATGATCCTCACCGGTCTGGATCTCGTCACCATTCTGGTCGTCTTCAACGTCACGTCGGTGCTCGGTGGCTTCTCGTTCCGCGACGCGTTCCTCATGTCGGCGGTCGCGAACGTCAGCTTCGCCGGCGGCGACCAGATCGTCGGTTCGATCGACGACATGCGCGTGCAGATCCGCACCGGTCAGCTCGACGCCCTGCTCGTGCGACCGCTCGGGCTGCTGCGCCAGCTCGTCAGTTCGGACTTCCAGCTGCGCCGCATCGGTCGGGTCGTGCAGGGAATCGTGGTGCTCGCGGTCGCGGCCGGGCTTGCGCACGTCGCCTGGTCGCCAGCGACGCTCGCGCTGGTCGCGCTCACGGCCGTCGCCGGTACGGCCTTCTTCGCCGCCTTCCTCGTGATGGCGGGGACGGTGTCGTTCTGGTGGATCGACTCGACCGAGTTCGGTGCCGGCTTCACCTATGGCGGCCGCAACTTCACGCTCTACCCGATGACCGTGTACGGCCAGGTCTTCCGCTACCTGTTCGCGTACGGCCTCGGGTTCGCTTTCGTCGCTTACTACCCGGTGCTTACGCTGCTGCACCGGCCCGACCCGCTGGGCCTGCCGACCTGGACCGGCTGGCTGACGCCGCTGGTGTCCGTCGCGGTATGCGGCGTCGCCGCCTACGTCTGGCGCACCGGAGTCCGCCATTACCGGAGCACCGGATCATGAGCGCGATCATCGAGGCGCGCGGGCTGCGCAAGGAGTTCACGGTCACCGAGAAGGCCGGTCGGTTCCGCCGTACGCGCCGGACGGTCGCTGCGGTGGACGGCATCGATCTCGCGGTCGACCGAGGCGAGATGGTCGGATACATCGGCCCGAACGGCGCCGGCAAGTCGACCACGCTCAAGATGATGACCGGCGTGCTGACGCCGAGCGGCGGCTCGGTGAGCGTGTGCGGTCTCCGGCCGGTGGCCGACCGTACGCGCCTCGCGCTGCGCATCGGCGTGGTGTTCGGCCAACGGTCACAGCTGTGGTGGGACCTGCCGCTGCGCGATTCGTTCGAGCTTCTGCGCCACATCTACCGGGTGCCGGCGGCCGACCACGCGGCACGGTTGCGGGAATGCCGGTCGCTTTTGGGGTTGGACGAATTCCTGGCGACGCCGGTCCGCCAATTATCGCTGGGTCAACGGATGCGCGGCGAGATCACGGCCGCGTTGCTGCACCGCCCGGACGTACTGTTCCTGGACGAGCCGACGATCGGCCTCGACGTGGTGAGCAAGCAGGCCGTGCGCGCGTTCCTCGCGGCGATCGGTGCCGCCGGCGACACCACGTTGATGCTGACCACGCACGATCTCGCCGACATCGAGCGGCTGTGCCCGCGGCTCGTCGTGATCGATCGCGGCCGGGTCGTCCACGACGGCAGCCTGGCCGAGCTGCACGCTCGATACCAGTCGCGCCGCCGGGTGGTGGTCGACCTCGATGCGCCGCTCGGCGAGATCGACGCGGTGACCGCGGCAATCGGCGATGTCGGCCCAGGCATCACCGTGGAGCACGTGTCGCCGGATGGTCGCCGGCTTGAGTTCGGCCTGCGGGACGGCGCGAATGCCGGCGTGCTGGTCGCTCGCATCGCGGCCGCTGCAACGTTACGCGACCTGTCGGTGATCGAGCCGGACATCGAGGACGTCGTCGCCCGCATCTATCAGGACTGACCGGTCTATCGGGATTGCCGGTCTATCGGGATTGCCGGTCTATCGGGATTGCCGGTCTATCGGGATTGACCGGCGGCCGCGGTGGCCAGAGTCGAGCGCGTCCCGTCGTCGGCTGGCGCATCCGATGCCCGGCCGGTCGCGATGACCTCGCGCCGCCGGGCGGCGGCTTCGAGAGCGGCCGCGATCGACCGCCGGCCGGCCGTTGCGGCGACGAGCGCGAGTGCGCCGGCGCCGGCCGGCACGGCGAGGGCGGCCGCGAATCCGTACGTCTCCGCGAGCGGTCCCGCCACTCCGGCGCCGAGCGCGACCCCGGCGACGGTGCCGCTGGCCAGCAGCGTGATCACGGTGGCGATCCGGGTCGGCGGGGCGATCCGCTCGGCGATGGCGTACGCGGTGACGAGAACCGGCGCCACGGCCGCCCCGAGAATCAGCATCGCGATCGCCGCCACGGCGACGCCCCGGATCGCGAGGAGCCCCAGCGCACCGGCGAACAGCAAGGCCGCGAAGGCCAACAACCGCCGGTCGAGCGTGAATCGGCCGGGCAGCCAGGCGGTGGCGAGGCCCGCGGTGGCGCTGCCGACGCCGAGCACCGAGTAGATCAAGCCGGCGACTCCGGCGTGTCCGGATGCCTCGGCGAGGGCGGTGATGCCGGTCTGCGTCGCGCCGAAGACGAGGCCGATCGCGGTCATCACGATGCCGAGCACTACCAGCGCGGTCACCGGCAGTGGCGCCGGGGCCGACGGCGTCGCGGCCACGTGTCGCGAACGGCGGCGGGCGGTCGCGCCGTTGGTCGCGGTCGGATGCATCGCGAACGGTACGGCGGCTCCGAGTGTGAGCGCGGCCGCGACGGCGATCGGCGCAACGGGCGGTCCGACCAGCGCCAGCAGCCCGACGAGGGCCGGTCCGACGACGTACGACGTCTCGTCGGCGCCGCTCTCGTAGGCCATCGCGGTCGGTAGCAGGTCGCTGTGTCCCCGGCCGGAGAGCAGGGCCGACCACCGTACCCGGGACAGCGGTCCGACCTGTGGCGACGCGAAGCCGGTCAGCGCGGCGAATGCCGCCGTGGCCACGACACCGCCGCCGCCCAATACGACGAGCGCGGTGGCGACCAGGGCAGACGCGTTGACCAGCGCGGTGGCGAGGCCGATGGTCCGTTGGCCGGCAACGTCGGTCAACCACCCGGTGACCGGGCCGCCGACGGCTGCGCCGATGCCGAGCGCAGCGGTCGCGAGGCCGGCCTGCGAGAGCGAGCCGGTCACCGAGGACACGAGCACGATGACGCCGAGGGGTGCCATCGCGGCCGGAAGTCGGGCCAGAAAGGCGGTGACGAGAAGACCGGGGCCGGCGACGCGCGGCAACAACCGGTATGCGGAACGGGTGCTCACAGAACTCCGATGGACGGGACATGTGCGCGTCGTCCCACCCTCCGACGCGCCCCTGTGGGCCCTGTGCGGTGCTGACGCTACCGGCGCCGCTCGCCACAAGCCAGCCGAATTGTGGTGTCCGTGATCACGCCATCGCGTTCGCGAGCGTTTCCAGCCGGGGCAACGTCGGCGGATCCATCCAGAACAGAATCTCGTCGACGCCGGCCGCTCGCCAGGCCGCGATCGCATCGATCAGCGCGGCGCGGTCGCCCGGCACGCCCGGCCCGTCCGCGCCGTCCTCCTTGACGTAAACCCCGACGCTGACCTGCAGCGTCTTCGGGTCGCGGCCGCGCGCTGCACATGCCTCGCGCATCCGTTCGCGCTGGGCTTCGAACTTCTCGCCCGGTACGCCGAACCAGGCCGCGTTCCACACGTCGGCATGCTGAGCGATCAGGCTCAGCATGCGTGGACCGCGGCCGCCCACGAGGATCGGCGGCCGATCCGGACTCGCGGCCGCCGGCAGCAGCGGAGCGTCGACGGTGCGGTAGTAGTGACCGGTGAAGTCGCTGCGGCCGTCGCGGATGAGCGCGCCGATGATCTCGATCGCCTCAGCGAACCGGTCGACCTTGTGGTCGAACGGGATGCCGAACGCGGTGTATTCCGGCTCATGCCAGCCGGCGCCGAGCCCCAGCGTCAGTCGTCCGTCACTGATCTCGTGAAGCGTGTGCGCGATCTTCGCCGTCACGATCGGCTCGCGGAAACCCGTACAGCTCACCAACACACCGAGCCCGACCCGACGCGTACGGGTGGCGATCGCGGTCAGCGTCGTCCATGCCTCCCACGTTCCGGCCGGCGGCTGGCCATCCTCCTGCGTCAGCAGATGATCGAACGTCCAGACCGAGTCGAAGCCGGCCGCCTCGACCGCGTCGGCCAGATCGAGGATCTCGGGCGCGGTCGCCGGCACTCCGGGTCGCGTGTCATCGCCCATCGGCAGTACGTATCCGATCCGCACGGCTCCGCCCCTCCCACTCGCCGGTCACGGCGTCGAGAGGTCACCGTACCGGCGATTCGTAGGGCGCAACCCGTGCGGGCCGGCGCGCACGGGTGCGGCCGAGGGTTGGTGCGGTGGCGGCGCGGGCTCTTCTGCGAGTGCGATGCGGTGCCTAAGCGACGGTCAGAACTTCTGGCCCGGCTTCAGCCGGGGCCGAGGCGCGCGCATGAACCGGAAGCTGGTCGAGCGGAGGATGCCGTAGCCGTAGAGCTTGCGCCAGTTCGGCGTCTCCTTCGGCAGGCGCTCGGTGACGACCTTCTTGATCCGCCGGGTGAGCAGCACCGAGTCGATCGCGACGAGCACGATCAGGAAGAGGAAGACGAGATCCGCGAGCGAGGCGAGTTGCGGGCTCGCGAGCGACAGCACAACGATCACGATCAGCACGCCGAAGACGAGTGAGCCGAGGTTGCGGCGGGAGTCGACGACGTCACGCACGATGCGCCGGTCCGGGCCCCTGTCGCGGGGGAGCAGCGCCCACTCTTCGCCGGCCATCATGGCGCTGCGCTCTTCGCTGCGCCGCTGCCGCGCTGTCGCCTTCGTCTCGCTGCCGCGGGCCGCCGCGGGGGCGCCCGGTCGGCGCAGGTTGGCACTGCCGCGCCGCGGTGTCGCCACGCCCTGCTCACGCTTGCTCAGCGTGTACGACCGGGTTTGGCGCTCGGTGACGACCGCATCGCCCGTGTCGGTTTCCTCGATCACGGTTGCGGTGGACTTGCGGCGAAACAGCGTGGGCACCAGTGAAGGGTAGCCGACGCGGGCGCCGTTCCCAAGATCGCTGCGACTTCCTGGACGTCGCCCGGCGAATCGCGCCTCGAGCGGGCAACTTCCAGGAAGTCTGCGGTCGAAGCAGCGCGCGCGTGAGCCGCCCGGCTAGATCGAGCCGTCGAGGCGTTCGGCGCGCGCGCCGAGCGCGTCGAGCTTGGCCTCGAAGTCTTCGTAGCCCCGGTTGATCAGGTCGACGCCGTACACGTGCGAGGTGCCCTCGGCGGCGAGCGCCGCGATCAGGTGGCTGAACCCGCCTCGAAGATCGGGGATGACGAGATCGGCGGCGTGCAACTTGCTCGGACCGGCGATCACCGCCGAGTGCTTGAAGTTGCGCCGGCCGAAGCGGCACGGCGTGCCGCCCAGACAGTCGCGGTAGACCTGGATCGTGGCGCCCATCTTGTTCAACGCGCCGGTGTAGCCGAGGCGCCGCTCGTAGACGGTCTCGTGCACGATCGACAACCCGCTGGCCTGGGTGAGTGCCACGATGAGCGGCTGCTGCCAGTCGGTCATGAACCCCGGGTGTACGTCGGTCTCCAGCGCGACGGCATGCAGCTCGCCGCCGGGGTGCCAGAACCGGATACCACCGCCGACCGGATTGTCGTCGACCTCGAAGGCGCCGCCGATCGACGTGAACACGTTCAGGAACGTCATCATGTCGGCCTGCCGGGCACCGCGCACGGTGATGTCACCCCGGGTGGCCAGCGCGGCGCAGGCCCAGCTGGCTGCCTCCAACCGGTCCGGGATGGGCCGGTGGCTGAAACCGCCGAGGCGCTGCACGCCCTCGATCTCGATGACCCGATCGGTCTGCACCTTGATGATCGCGCCCATCTTCTGGAGCGCGCAGATGAGGTCGATGATCTCCGGCTCGACCGCGGCGTTGCGTAGCTCGGTGACGCCCTCGGCCCGTACGGCCGTCAGCAGCACCTGCTCGGTCGCGCCGACGCTCGGGTAGGGCAGTTCGAACTTCGTGCCGTGCAAGCCGTTCGGCGCGGTCAGGTGTAGGCCCTCGGGCGCCTTGTCGACCACGGCGCCGAAGCGGCGCAGCGCCTCGAGGTGGAAATCGATCGGGCGGTCGCCGATGTGGCACCCGCCGAGATCGGGGATGAACGCGTGGCCGAGCCGGTGCAGCAGCGGCCCGCACAGCAGGATCGGGATCCGGCTGGAACCGGCATGCACGTTGATCTTGTCGACGCCGGCGCCCTCCACGTTGGAGGGATCGAGGACCAGCTCGCCCAGTGGGCCCTTGCTGACCTTCACGCCGTGCAGTTCGAGGAGCCCGCTGACCACGTCGACATCGCGAATGCCCGGCACGTCGTACAGGCGGCTGGGTGTCTCGCCGAGGACCGTCGCGACCATCGCCTTGGAGACGAAGTTCTTCGCGCCGCGGACCCGGATCTCGCCGTGCAGCGGCGCGCCGCCGTGCACACGAAGCACATCGGTCGGTCCGGAACTGCCGGTGAAGGCGGTGTCGGCCGTACGGCTACTGCTGGGCGCGGTTGCGTCGATGGTCAACGGATGACCCCCATCGCGGAAAGATGTGGAACGTCGCGCCGGTGGCGGTGCTGCGACGTCGTTGTCGGCAGACCGGACGGCAGGGGAAGTGCCCGGGCGCCACGGCAGCATAACGCGATCAACTATGGTCCGCATCGCACCATGCGTCCGGCGCCGGGCGGCTCTCAGCTTGCGCGACGCACGGTGGCGATCCGACTACGCCCGCGCCGAGTGAGCTGCCCGAATAGACGGCGCAACCACCGTCGAGCTACGGCAGGGCGAGCATCTGGTCGAGTGCCGAGCGTGCGTTGGTCGCGGTCCGCTCGTCGACCGTGATCTGGTTCACGACGCGGCCGGCGACGAGCTCTTCGAGCGCCCACACAAGATGCGGCAGGTCGATGCGGTTCATCGTCGAGCAGTAGCAGACCGTACGGTCGAGGAACATGATCTGCTTGTCCGGGTGGGTACGGGCGAGCCGGCGTACCAGATTCAGCTCGGTGCCGATGGCCCAGGCCGAGCCGGCCGGCGCCGCGTCGAGCGTACGGATGATGTACTCCGTCGACCCGACGTAGTCGGCCGCGGTCACCACCTCGTGCCGGCACTCCGGGTGCACCAGCACATTCACGCCCGGAACCCGTTCGCGCACCTCGCGGACGCTGTCGAGAGTGAACCGGCCGTGCACCGAGCAGTGGCCGCGCCACAATATGATCTTCGCGTCGCGCAGCTGCTCGTCGGTGAGACCACCCTGTGGTTTGTGCGGGTCGTAGAGCACGCAATCGTCGAGCGAGAAACCCATCTCCAGTACCGCGGTGTTGCGCCCCAGATGCTGGTCGGGGAGGAAGAGCACCTTGTCGCCCTGGGTGTACGCCCAGTCGAGGGCACGCTTGGCGTTCGACGACGTACACACGACGCCGCCGTGCTGGCCGACGAAACCCTTGATGTCGGCGGACGAGTTCATGTACGTCACCGGCACCGTACGATCGGCGATCCCGAGCGCGCTCAACGTGTCCCAGCACGTGTCGACCTGACTCAGCACGGCCATGTCGGCCATCGAGCAGCCGGCGGCGAGATCGGGCAGGATCACCCGCTGACGGGCGCCGGTCAGGATGTCGGCGCTCTCGGCCATGAAGTGCACGCCGCAGAACACGATGAACTCCGCGTCCGGACGGGCGGCGGCGTCGCGCGCCAGCTTGAACGAGTCGCCGGTCACGTCGGCAAACTGGATGACCTCGTCGCGCTGGTAATGGTGGCCGAGCACGAACACCCGGTCGCCGAGCGCCGCCTTGGCCGCCCGGGCGCGCTCGACAAGATCGGGGTCACTCGGTGCCGGCAGCTCTCCGGGGCAGTCGACCCCGCGTTCGGAGTCAGCGTCGGCGCCCCGGCCAAGCAGCAGAAGCGCGGTCGCGGTGCCCGATGGTTCGACCCAGGTCGTCACCAGATCATCGTGACACAACCACGGTGTGTGGTTGTTGTGATGAACATCGCGCACGTCCGCGTGCGGGTACCGTCACCCGGACGGCACCGGCGAGGCGACCCGGCCGGGACGATCCAGCCGGACGATCCGGCCGCGACGATCGAGCCGGCGGATCAAGCCGGCGGATCAAGCCGGACCCTGCCCGATGACCACCGCCCACCATCCCTGACGATTGCTGGAGACCACCCAGCACGCCTCGAGGAGTTCGCTTGCGCGTCCTGATCTGCCCCGACAAGTTCGCCGGCACCCTTTCCGCCCGGCAGGCCGCCACGGCGATCGCGGACGGCTGGCGCGACGGCGCCGGGGCCGGCGACGACCTGGATCTGCGACCGTTGTCGGACGGCGGCCCGGGTTTCGTCGACGTGCTCGACGCCGCCCTGTCCGGCAAGCGGCTTCCGGTCGCGACCGTCGACCCGCTCGGGCGGCCGGTCCGCAGCGATGTCCTGATCGCCGGCGACGTCGCCTACGTGGAGAGCGCCGATGCGTGCGGGCTGCACCTGCTCTCGCCGGCCGAGCGCGACCCTAAGGTCACCTCCTCGTACGGCCTCGGCACGCTGATCTCGGCCGCGGCCGACGCCGGTGCGGCCGAGATCGTGATCGGTCTGGGCGGTTCGGCCACCAACGACGCCGGCGCCGGCATGCTCGCGGCCCTCGGTGCGGTCGCCGTGGACGCGTCCGGACAACCGGTCCCGCGCGGCGGTGCCGCCCTTGCCGCCTGCTCGGACATCGTCGGCGACCTGACGATCCCGTCCGTACGCCTCGTCGGCGCGACCGACGTGGACAGCCCGCTCACCGGTCTGTTCGGTGCCACGGCCGTGTACGGACCGCAAAAGGGCGCGACTCGCGAGGACATTCTGCTCCTGGACGCGGCCCTGGAACGGTTCGCGGCCGTACTGTCCGATGGTTTGCCCGGATGCCCGGCCGACCTCGCATCGCGCCCCGGAGCCGGAGCGGCGGGCGGCCTCGGCGCGGCCGTGCTGGCGCTGGGCGGCAGCATCCGCTCCGGCATTGGTCTCATCCGCGACGTGACCGGCCTCGACGAGGTTCTGGACGGCGCCGATCTTGTCATCACCGGCGAGGGATCGGTGGACGACCAATCGTTGCGAGGCAAAGTCGTCGCGGGGGTCGCGGCGGCGGCACGGGACCGTGGGGTGCCCTGCATCGTGCTGGCCGGGCGGTCGTCGGCCGGCCGGCGAGAGGCCGCCGCCGCCGGCATCACCGATATCTACACGCTGGTGGATCACTTCGACGGAGACGTCGACCGGGCGATGGGGGCCGCCGCCGAAGGCCTCCGAGCGCTCGGCGACCGACTCGCCCGGCAGTGGGCTCCCCGTGTCAGGTCGTCGCAATAAACCACCATATCGGCACGTACCGGTGTAAAGGTTCTCGGTAGGGCGTGGCGCAGGTAACGGGCGCAACCGGCACGAGACGGTGGCGAACGTAATTCGGCGTGCGAGGATGGGAATGTCAGGTCGACGGACTAGCGTTGGCCGTTGTTGAAGCGCAGTTCGACAGTTCAGTTCGACCGTTCAGTTCGACATGGCACCGATCTTCTCGCCAGGGAGCACATAGTGACCGTTCAGCAGACCGAGAACCAGGACCAGATCGGCATCGCGCCGAGCACCGTGACGCTCACCGACGTCGCGGCTGAGAAGGTCAAGGCGCTTCTCGAGCAGGAAGGCCGCGACGATCTGCGGCTGCGCATCGCCGTGCAGCCGGGCGGCTGCTCCGGCCTGCGCTACCAGCTGTTCTTCGACGAGCGTTCGCTCGACGGTGACGACGTGCACGACTTCGGCGGTGTCGAGGTTGTTGTCGACCGGATGTCGGCGCCCTACCTGTCCGGCGCGACGATCGACTTTGCCGACCGGATCGACGCACAGGGCTTCACCATCGACAACCCGAACGCGTCCGGCTCGTGCGCCTGCGGTGACTCGTTCCACTAGGCGCATTCCGGGCTCGCACGACGCGCCGAGCACCACTCGCCGGACCACGTGTGGCCGCTGGAGTGGACAAGGTCATCTCGACTGATTGAGCCTGCCCGATCGCCATTCGCGGTCGGGCAGGTTTTTTCGTGCCCGCCCGGCGGCACTCCGCCGCGGGAAACGGTCGCGGTCCATCGTGCGACTCCAAGCTTGCGCCGGTACGCTGACTTCGCTCACCCGACCGTCAACCGCAGGGACACGCCGCATGAAGATCGTTGTAACCGGTTCGATCGCGACCGATCATCTGATGCACTTCCCAGGACGGTTCGCCGACCAGTTCATCGCCGATCAGCTGCACAAGGTCTCGCTGTCGTTCCTCGTGGACGACCTCGTGGTCCGGCGCGGCGGCATCGCGCCCAACATCGCGTTCGGGATGGGCCAGCTCGGCCTGCACCCGATCCTCGTGGGTGCGGTCGGTCGCGACTTCGACGACTACCGGTCGTGGCTGGAGCGCAATAACGTCGACTGCGAGTCGCTGTGGGTCAGCGAGGTCGCGCACACGGCTCGGTTCGTCTGCACGACCGACGAGGACATGTGCCAGATCGGCTCGTTCTACGCCGGCGCGATGAGCGAGGCCCGCAACATCGAGCTCGCACCGACCGCGGCGCGCATCGGCGGCATCGATCTGGTGATCGTCAGCCCGAACGATCCGGCGGCGATGACCCGCCACACGCAGGAGTGCCGCGACCGTGGGTTCGCCTTCGTGGCCGACCCGTCGCAGCAGCTGGCCCGCATGTCCGGCGCCGAGGTCCGCACGCTGATCGACGGCGCCGCCTATATGATCACCAACGACTACGAGAAGGACCTGCTCGAGTCGAAGTCGGGCTACTCCGACGCCGACGTGCTGAGCCGGGTCGGCGTACGGGTCACGACGCTGGGCAAGCACGGCGTACGCATCATGGGCAACGGCATCGACACGATCGAGGTGCCGATCGCCAAGGAGGTCCAGGCCTACGACCCGACCGGTGTCGGCGACGGCTTCCGGGCCGGGTTCTTCTCGGCCCTGTCGTGGGGCCTGGGGCTGGAGCGCGCGGCGCAGGTCGGCTCGATGCTTGCCACGCTCGTGCTGGAGACGGTCGGCACCCAGGAGTACGTGGTCAATCAGGACGAGTTCTCCAAGCGGCTCGCCGTGTCGTACGGCGACGAGGCCGCCGACGAGGTCCGGGGCTTCCTGGCGCCGCCGGTCAGCTGAGCCGGCGCACGTCGTAGGCGTTCGTCACCGGCGATCCGACGTACTCCTGTGCGCGCATCCGGCACCAGGCCGGGATGTCGACGGCTGCGGCCGGATCGTCGGCCAGCACGCGCAGCACCGTCCCGATCGCAAGTGTGGGCAACGTGCGGGCCAACTCGATGATCGGCAACGGGCAGCGTTGGCCGCGACAGTCGAGCAGGTCGGCCGGGGACGACCCGGCGGCGTCGTAGCCGTTCACAGGTCGGCCACTCCAGCCTCCGCACGCAGATCGGCCACTACCTTCGGGAGTACGGCAAGGAAGCGCGTCACGTCGTCGTCGCGCACACCCGGGTGCAGTGACACGCGAATGTTGCCGTGGGTCAGCACGCCCATCGCCGCCAGCACATGCGACGGCTCGAGGGTGGATGCCGTACAGGCCGAGCCGGACGAGACGGCGAAACCGTTCCGGTCGAGCGCGTGCAGCAGCGCCTCGCCGTCGGCGTAGAGGCACGAGAACGTGACGATGTTCGGCACCCGATCGATCGGGTCGCCGACGACCTCCACGTCGGGCACGGTGGCCGCGACCTCGGCCCGGATCCGGTCCACGAGTCCCGACAGGCGAGCGCTCTCGGCCGCCGCGTCCGCCCGCACGCTTCGCAGCGCGGCCGCCGCGGCGACCACGAGCGGCAGCGGCACGGTCCACGGGTCCGTACGGTCGATCGGCCACGGCCGAGCCCAGCGGGTGCCCTTGCGTACGGCCAGCACACCGACACCGGCTGGGCCACCCCACTTGACGGCACTCGCCGATGCCAGCGACCACCCGGCCGGCAACGGTTCCCACGGCACCGTCTGGGCCGCGTCCACGTACAGCGGCACATTGGCCGCGTGGCAGGCCGCCGCGACGGCCGCGATCGGCTGACGCGTACCGACCTCGTGGTTGGCGCTCTGTACGGCCGCGACCGCCACCGCCGGCTCGGCCACGGCGGTGGCCAGCGCCTCCATGTCCACATGGCCGAACCGATCGACGGCGATCGGCCGCGCCGGGCCACGATGGGCGGCGCGCAGCACCGACGAATGCTCGATCGCGGAGTGGACGGCGGTCGCCCCGACCGCGGTGCGCGCGTCCCGGACGCCGTCGATAGCAAGCTGCGCGGCGTGGCTGCCCGACGCACAGAAGGCGACCTCGTCCGGCCGGATGCCGAGGCAATCGGCGACTGCCTCGCGAGCGGCATCGAGCAACTGGGCGGCGCGGCGGGCCTCGGTGTAGAGCCGGCCTGGGTCGGCCCATCCGTCGTCGAGCGCCGCCGACAGGGCCTGACGCGCGACCGGGTGCAGCGGGGCGGCGGTCGCCGCGTCGAAATACGCGCGCGTCGCGATGCCGTTGCGCGCCGTCGGTGCCACCCCCCGACGGTATCGTCACCGTCGGTGGCCAAGCGCGCCGGCAGGCGATTCGGGCCACCCCACGCCAGGGCGGTCGACCTTGGTCGAGTACATTGCGAGCGTCGAGGACGCCCGGCCACGCACTGCGTCGGCGGCGGCACTGCGAAGGAGGCACCACCAGGTGGTCGCAAGGGATTCCGCACCGAAATCGGCGACGAAATCGGGCGTCCGGCGGTCGACTCGGACGCTGCGGCGTGGACGGCTCGTTACCCTGATCGCGCTGGCCGTGACGACGGGCTTCGCCCTGTCGGGCTGCTCGATCAACCAGGCTTTTTCCTTCGGCTGGCCGCAGGGCATCACGGTGCAGGCGCGCCGGATGCACGGCTTGTGGATCGGCTCGACGATCGCGGCGCTTGCCGTCGGTGTGATCGTCTGGGGCCTGATCTTCTGGTGCATCATCGTCTACCGGAAGCGGAAGACCGACACCGAGCTGCCGCTGCAGACCCGCTACAACCTGCCGATCGAACTCGTCTACACGGTGATCCCGTTCCTGATCATCGCCGTGCTGTTCTTCTACACCGCGCGCGACGAGACGTTTGTCGACAAGATCAGCAAGAACCCGGACGTGACGGTCGACGTGACCGCGTTCAAGTGGAACTGGCAGTTCACGTACGAAGGCAGCCAGAATGTCGACCCGTCGGGCCAGCAGGTCACCACGATCGGTGACAGCGGCTACATCCCGGTTCTGGTCGTGCCGACCGGCGAATCTATCCTGTTCAAGGAGCACTCGCAGGACGTCATCCACTCGTTCTGGGTGCCGGCGCTGCTGTTCAAGCGCGATGTGTTCCCGGGCAACGTCGTCAACCAGTTCGAGGTCACGATCGACAAGACGGGGTCGTACGTGGGCCGCTGCGCCGAACTCTGCGGCACGTACCACTCGCAGATGAACTTCGAGATGCGGTCGGTGACGCCCGATCAATACAACCAGTTCCTCGCGGCCAAGCGGACGGGCATGAGCACGCCGCAGGCGCTCCAGTCGATCGGCCAGGCGCCGTACGCGACGACGACCGTCCCGTTCGATACGTCGCCGACGGCGAACACCGCGACACCATGACGTTCGGAGCCGGGCCGACGGGACGAGCAGTTAGGGACAGACGATGAAGAGTGAATGGCGGATCTTCGGACTCGTCGCGGCGTTCCTGTTCGTCGCGTGCGCGGTCTACGCCTGGTGGTCGTGGGCGTACACGCATCCGCACCAGGTCGAGTGGGTCGGCGTCGTCGGCCTGATCCTCGCCGGCCTGCTGTGCCTCATGTGCGGCGGCTACTTCTGGTTCGTGTCGACGCGCATCGACCTGCGCCCCGAGGACCGAGCCGAGGCGGAGATCGCCGACGGCGCCGGCGAGGTGGGCTTCTTCAGCCCAGGCAGCTACTGGCCGGTCGGCGTCGCGACGTGTGCTCTCCTCGCCGGCATCGGCATCGCCTATTGGGCCGTCTGGCTGATCATCGTCGGCCTGGTATTCACCGTCGTCGCCGCCGCCGCGCTGGTGTTCGAGTACTACACCGGCGCGCGTCGCGGGGCACACTGACACACCGCTCGTAGCGCAGCCCGCGATCTTGGGGATATCCACGTATCCGCGACCGATTTAAGGTGGACAACCCCAAGATCACGGGATAGGCCGTCCACGACTGACCCGCCAAGATGACGTTGGGCAAGTGCACGTATCAAACGCCACCGATAGGTGCACTCGCCCAACATCATCAACCGGCGGCGCTGCCGCTTTCACCGTCTCGTCGCTGACCGACTCGGTCAGCGATCGGCGACCGAGCCCAGGACCGGCTTCACGTCCACGATCGGCGTGCCGTCGATCGCTTCGAGATCGCGCACCCGCAACCGAACGCCGTTGACGTCGAGGACCGTGACCCGGTGCAGGCCGATCGGATTCGGCCGATGCGGAGATCGGGTGGCGAACACCCCGGTCCGCGGTCGTGCGAGGTCGCCGCGGGGATGGACCGCGAGCACATTGCGGTCGGCGCGATCGAGCCAGGTCAGCACGATCACGTCGGAGCCGATCGCGATGTCGGCGAGCGCCGGTGCGAAGGTGTCGTCGAAGACGAGCCAAGCCTCGGGCGCGCCCTCGTCACCCTGCCGGGGCGCCGCATCGAGATCGCGCAGCGGCGACTCGACGCGACCGACCGGTCGAACCACATACGGGTCTGCCACGGCTAAGAGCGTACGGCGCCGGCACTCGGCGGCCGTGAGCGGCGGTCGACGCGCAACGGTGGTCCACCCGCAGCCCGCTCAGGCGGTCGCTACGGCCCGAACGCGACGCCATCGCCCCTCTGGGCACGATCGACCCTGCCTCGCGGTGCTCGCGGCTGCCCCACGAAGCGTCAACGCAAAGCGCCCCCGCCGAACGGCGGGGGCGCTTTACGTGCTTGACCGGCAGGAGCCTCTCAGCGCTGCGAGCCGCTGGTGATCTCCTCACGGGGCTCCACGGCCTCGATCTCCGGCTGCTCCGGCTCTTCCTCGACCGGCCAGAAGAAGCCCCGGACCGTCGGCTTCAGCGCACCGACCCGGTTCATCTTCTTCGGGACGACCCAACCGGTGTAGTCGAGCTGCACGTGACCATGCTCGTCCGGCTCGGCCAGCGGCTGGTGCACCTCCATGAACCGGCCGTCGGGCAGGCGTTTGATGATGCCCGTCTCGACGCCGTGCGCCAGCACCTCCCGGTCGTGCTGCTGCAGGCCGAGGCACACCCGGTGGGTGACCCAGTAGGCCAGCGGCGGCAGGATCAGCAGGCCGATGCGGCCCATCCAGGTCGTCGCGTTGAGGCTGATGTCGAACTTGTCGGCGATGACGTCGTTGCCGCCGGACAGCAGCAGCACCACGTAGAACGTGACCGCCATCGCGCCGAGCGCCGTACGCGTCGGCACGTCGCGCGGGCGCTGCAGCAGGTGGTGAGCGCGTTTGTCCTTGGTGAACCGAGCCTCCAGGAACGGATAGAACATCGGCAGTACGGTCAAGATGCCAGGCAACACCACCGTGGGCCAGAACAGCGGCGGCAACGTGTAGTGGCTGTATCCGAAGAAGCTGCCGCGGAACTCCCACGCCGGCATCAGACGTGTCGACCCGTCGAGGAACATGACGTACCAGTCGGGCTGGCTCCCCGCCGAGACGACCGCGGCGTTGTATGGACCGAACAGCCAGATCGGGTTGATCGTGAACAGCCCGCCCAGCAGCGCGATCATCGCGAACACGACCATCGTGAAGCCGGCCGCCTTGACGGAGAACGCCGGGAACATGCGGATGCCGACCACGTTGTGGTTCGTCTTCCCGGGGCCGGGCCACTGTGTGTGCTTCTGTTTGACCAGCAGGGCCATGTGCAGCGTGATCAGGCCCAGAATGATGAGGGGCAACAGGAACACGTGCAAGATGTAGAGCCGCGGCAGGATGTCCTGCCCCGGGAATTCGCCGCTGAACAGCGACGTGGTCACCCAGGAGCCGACGACCGGGATGGACAGCATGATCGCACTGGCGATCCGCAGGCCGGTGCCGGACAGCGCGTCGTCCGGCAGCGAGTAGCCGGCGAAGCCTTCGGTGAAGCCGAGCCAGAACAGCGACAGACCGATGATCCAGTTCAGCTCACGCGGCTTGCGGAACGCGCCGGTGAAGAACACCCGCAGCATGTGCACGATGATCGCGGCCATGAACAGCAGCGCGGCCCAGTGGTGCATCTGCCGGATGATCAGGCCGCCGCGGACGTCGAAGGACAGATTCAGCGTCGTCTCGTACGCCCGCGACATCGTGATGTTCTGCAGCGGGACGTAGCTGCCCTTGTACGTGACCTCTTGCATCGACGGGTCGAAGAACAGCGCGAGGAACGTACCGGTCAGCAGCAGCATGATGAACGAGTAGAGCGCGATCTCGCCCAGCAGGAACGACCAGTGATCCGGGAAGACCTTGTTGAACAGGCGTCGCAGTGGCGTCGCCACCTGCAGCCGGTCGTCGATCTCGGTGGCGGTCGCGCCCGGCAGAGCCGCGGCGTCAAACTTAGGCTTCTTCACGGCCGCTCCCAGAATCCAGGGCCAACCGGCACCTGATAGTCGCTCTTAGCATAGAAGAACCCATCCTGTCCGACTGTCAAGGGCAGCATCGGCAGCCGGCGGGTGGCCGGTCCGAAGACCGGCCGCGCGTTGTCCAGGATGTTGAACTGGCTCTGGTGGCACGGGCAGAGCAGACGGTTCGTCTGCTGCTCGTAGAGGCTCGCCGGGCAGCCGGCGTGGGTGCAGATCTTCGAGTAGGCGACGAAGTTGCCCCAGGTGTTGTGCTCGTTGAGGGGAACGTGCGACAAGTTGGCGCGCAGCACGTCCGCGTCGTCGTTACGGAGGTGGATCAGCAGTGTGGGGGAGTCGGCGAATTCGCTGGACGCCCCGGCGAACTCGTGCGTGTCCGGGTCGTAGATGCCCGGGAAGACCGTCATCTGGCCGCCGACGCTGACGTCCTCCGGCCGGATCTTGGTGCCGTCGTCGCGCGTCACGGCGATCGGCTTGCCGCTGTTGTAGAGCGCCGAATCCCAACCGGTGTTGAGGAGGATGTCGGGCTTGTGCGGGTTCTTGATGAGGCCGCCGATCAGCGGCGCCACCGCGACCGCGCCGAGCGGCAGCATCCCGAGCAGCGCCGCCTTGGCCAGCAACGGCCGGCGCTTGATGCCGAGCTCGTCGACCATGTTCAGCATGGTCTCGCCGGTCAGCTTCTTCTCGTCGGCCGGCGACGCGCCGTCGTGACGCTCCTGGACGGCGATCTCCTCGGGCAGCAGCTTCTTGCCCCAGGTGATGATGCCGAAGCCGAGCAGGGCAAGTGACAGGCCCAGGGTCAGACCGAGCACCGGCGTGTAGAGCTTGCTGAGGTTGGAGCCGGCCTCGTACTTCCACGGCCAGGCGATGTAGGCCACCACGAACGCCGTCGCGAACAGTCCGGACAGCAGGAACATCAACGAGACCGTACGGACGACCCGCGTTTCGCGCCGGGTGCCCGGCACCGGGAAGCGGGGCGCGTAATGGACGATCTCGACGCCATCCCGCCGAGCGCCCTCTTTGACGAGGTCGAACCGGGTCAGCCGGGGATCGTTGTGATCGAACTCCTCGGCCTCGGTCTCGGCCGCGTGTAGTCCGGCATGCGTACTCATGACTTCCCCGCAATCCACAGCGTCGCGAAGACCAGGACCACGATGCCGACGAGGAAGATCACCAGACCCTCGGCAACCGGACCGATCTTGCCGATGGACAGGCCACCCGGGCTCTCATCCGACTTCAGATTCTGGATGTACGCGATGACGTCGCGCTTCTCCTGCGGGCTCAGCTGGTTGTCGCCGAAGACCGGCATGTTCTGCGGACCGGAGAGCATCGCCGCGTAGATCGTCCGGTCGCTCGCGTTGGCCAGCGTCGGTGCGAACTTGCCCGACGACAGCGCACCGCCGCCGGCGCCGAACGCGTGGCAGGACGAGCAGTTGACGCGGAACAGGTCGCCGCCCGTGGAGATGTTCGCGCCGCTGTGGAAATCGTCACCCGCCGGAAGCTGCGGTCCGCCACCGAGCGATTCGACGTACGCGCCGAGCTGCTGTGATTGCTTCTCGTCGAAGACCGGCTGCTTCTGTTCGGCCTGCGCCTCGGGCCGTACGGCTGGCATGCGGCCCGTGTTGACCTGGAACTCGACCGCGGCGGAGCCGACTCCGAGCAGGCTCGGCCCGCGGCCGTTCACGCCCTGTCCGTTGGCACCATGGCAAGTGATACAGCTGGTCTCGAACAACGCCTTGCCGGCCGCCGCGTCCGACGATGGGGCCGGTTCACCCGACGCGGGCGCACTCGGGGTGAACGCTGCGTAGATGGTGCCCACGAGGGCGAGGGCCGCGATCATCCGAGCCGTGGAGCCGAGACGGCGCCGCAGGCGGGACTGCGTCGCCCGGCGCGACAGGCGTCCCCTAGGGGGTGTCGCCGCCGGGGGTGTGTCGGGTGGAGAAGCGGTCATGACCTCACCTTGTTGATTTATACGTGGGCGCTCGCCGGTCTCGTCGCAACCGGGTGGGGCTAGCGGAGCAGGTAGATCATGCTGAACAGGGCGATCCAGACGATGTCGACGAAGTGCCAGTAGTAGGACACCACGATCGCCGTCGTCGCCTGCGCGGCGGTGAACCGGCCCATGGTCGTACGGATCATGTAGATGATGAACGCGATCAGACCGCCGGTGACGTGCAGACCGTGGAAACCGGTGGTCAGAAAGAACATCGAGCCGTAGCCGTCAGTGTTGATCTTGATGCCCTCGTGGACCAGCATGCGGTACTCGTTCGCCTGGCCGAGCAGGAAGATCAGGCCGAGGACGAACGTGAAGGCGAACCAGCGCCGCAGGCCGAACGCGTCGCCCCGCTCGGCCCGGAACACGCCGATCTGACAGGTGACCGACGACAGCACCAGGATGATGGTGAACGGCAGCGCGTATTTGACGTCCAGATGCTGGGTGTGCTCGTGCCAGAAGGCCGGGCCGGTGGCCGCGCGAATCGAGAAATACATCGCGAACAGCGCCGCGAAGAACATCAGTTCGCTGGAGAGCCAGATGATCGTTCCGACACTGACCATGTTGGGCCTGGTGAGGGAGTGAACCTGACTCTGGTCAAAGGAAGGCGAGGCCGCAGTCACGCGGTCATTATTGCCCCCGTCAGGCGTGCCGTGGCGCGGGGGTGGCGATCTAGCCCGCGTGTCGGCTCCCGGCGCCGGTAGCGGCCGCGCGCAGGCATATCCTGCCCTGGTGTTGACGATCCACGCCGAGGCCGAGTTGCCGCCGTTCACCGGGGCCACCGCGTTCACGTCGTGGGAACCGTTTCAGCTGATCACCCTCGGTCTGGTCATCACCGTTGGCCTGTATCTGTGGGGCGTGAGCCGACTCCTCAAGCGCGGCGACAGCTGGCCGCTGTATCGCACTCTGGTGTTCCTCGTCGGTGGCATCGGGTCGATCGCGTTCGTCACCCTGGGCGGCATCGCGGCGTACGACGACGTCCTGCTGTCCGATCACATGATCCAGCACATGGTGCTCGCGATGCTGGCGCCGATCTGCCTCGCGCTCGGGGCACCGGTGACCCTGGCCCTACGTACGCTCCCACCGAAGCCCCGCCGTTGGCTCGTCGCGGCACTGCACAGCAAGATCGCGAAAGTCCTGTCCTTCCCGCTGGTCAGCTTCGGGTTGTACGTCGCGACTCCGTTCGCGCTCTACTTCAGCGGCATCTACCGCTTCTCGCTCGAGCACGAGTGGTTCCACGACCTCACCCACGTGCACTTCATCCTGATCGGATGCCTGTTCTTCTGGCCGCTCATCGGGCTCGACCCGCTGCCCGGCCGCTGGCCCTACCCCGCTCGGGCACTACTCATGATCCTGTCCACGCCGTTCCACGCGGTCCTCGGTCTGACGATCATGCAGAGCAGCTCGCTGATCGCCGGGAACTACTACCCGGACCTCCACCTGGGCTGGTCCGATCCGGTCAGCGATCAGCGCGTCGCCGGCGGCATCCTGTGGGCGGGCGGCGAAATCGTGACCGTGGTCATGCTGGCGGCGCTCGTCGCCCAGTGGATGCGATCGGCCGACAAGGAAGCGATCCGGGTCGACCGGCGGCTCGATCGTGAGGACGCCGCACGCAGCCGGACCAGCGCGCGGCTCAGCCGCGAGGAAGCGATGCGCGAGCGCGAGGCGGCATGGTCGGCCGCCTCCGGCATCCCGATGATGGACGAATCGACCGCCTCCAGGCCGAGCGACGCCGCGCCGTCGGAGGGCGCCGGGTCCGCCGGAGGCAATGACCCAGCCACGGGTACGGACACGTCGACGCCCCCGTCCTCGGGCCGGCCGGCCACCCCGAGCGATCGCGACCGGGCTCATCGATGCAACCGAGCCGACCGCTACAGTCATGGCGGACCGAAGCGAGAGTGGAGCGCAGACCCGATGACCATCAGCACGCACACGCCGTCCGCGACCGAGCCCGCCGCGGCGCCGCACGAGACGTACACGGTGCTGCTGTTCAGCGACCGCCCCGAGGTGCGCGACCGGATCCGCCAAGCCATCGGCACCCGGCCGGCCCGCAACGTGACGGTCGACTTCGTCGAGGCGGCGACGTACGACGAATGTGTCGCGATCGTCGACCGGACCGAGATCGCGCTCTTGGTGCTGGACGGCGAGGCGCAGCCGGGTGGCGGCCTCGGGATCGCCCGGCAGATGCGCGACGAAGTCGAGGACTGCCCGCCGATCTGCGTCGTGATCGCGCGAGCGGCCGATCGATGGCTCGCCGCGTGGGCGAAGGTCGATGCGACGCTCGTCCATCCGCTGGACCCGATGACGACCGGCCGAACCGTAGTGGAGCTGCTGCGCAAGGGCTGAGTCCCGCAGCTGGATTACCCGCCGCTGGATTCCCGATCTAAGCGGGAGTCCGCACCACCCCCGAAGGACCGCCATGGGCGACCGTACGTGGCCACACCTGGTCTCCGCGCTCCTGCGCTCGGAGGAACTGGGAAGCGGCGACACCGCGTGGGCGATGGACGAGATCATGTCCGGCAACGCCACGCCCGTCCAGATCGCGTCGTTCGCGGTCGCCCTGCGGGCCAAGGGCGAGAGCCCGGGCGAGATCGGCGGGTTGGTCGAGGCGATGCTCGGTCACGCGACGCCACTGCCGATCGCGGACTCCACGCGACGCAATGCGGTCGACATCGTAGGTACCGGTGGCGACCTCAGCCACACGGTGAACATCTCGACGATGGGTGCGTTGGTCGTCGCCGGCAGCGGCGTGACCGTTGTGAAACACGGCAACCGCGCCGCGTCGTCGGAGTGTGGCGCGGCCGACCTCCTCGAGTTCCTCGGCGTGCCGCTCGACCTACCGCCGGGCGGCGTCGCCCGCTGCATCGAGCAGGTCGGCATCGGGTTCTGCTTCGCGGCCCTGTTCCACAGCGGGTATCGACACACAGCCGTCGCCCGGCGCGAGATGGGCGTGCCGACCGTCTTCAACTTCCTCGGTCCGCTGACCAACCCGGGCCGGCCGACCAGTGCCGCGGTCGGCTGCGCGGACCGCCGGATGGCGCCGCTGCTGGCGAACGTATTCGCCGCCCGCGGCGATTCCGCGATCGTGATGCGGGGCGAGGACGGGCTCGACGAATTCACCACGACCGCACCGACCCGGCTGTGGGTGGCCGCCGGCGGAGCCGTACGAGAAACGGTTCTGGACGCCGCCGACCTCGGCCTCGCGCGGTCGACGGCGGGCGAGCTGCGCGGTGCCGATGCGGCGTTCAACGGTGGCGTCGCGCGGCGCATGCTGAGCGGCGAGACCGGAGCGGTGCGCGATGCGGTGATCGTCAACGCCGCGGTCGCGCTGGCCGCGCGCGACGGTCTCGACGATCCCGACCGGCTCGCGACGGACGACGCTCTGGCGGCGACGATGGGCGCGGCAGTCACCCGCGCCGCACAGGCCATCGACTCCGGGCGGGCGGCCGAGGTCCTCGACCGTTGGGTCGCGCTCGCGACGGGGTTGAGAGCGAACCAGTAGCGGGCGATCCCGCGCGTAATCGCACGCTCACAAGGGGTTTGCCTCGCTGATCGAGGGTGAATCCGGGGTGGCGCGACGCGGTGGGTGCCGGGCTAGGGTGTTGGCGTGAAACCAACACACATCGCTTCCGCCCGTTACATCGGTGCCCCGACCGTGCACCCCGACGGCTCGGCCGCGGTCGTCGCCGTCCGGACGATCGACAGCGACGCCGACGACTACACGAGCCAGTTGTGGCTCGTCCCGAGCGACGGTTCGCCGAGCCGGCAGCTCACGTATGCCTGGAGCGACAGCGCGCCCGCCTACTCGCCCGACGGTCGGTGGCTCGCGTTCGTCCGCGGTGAGCGCGACGGTGCCGGCAAGGTCGGCAAGCCGCAGATCTGGGTCATGCCGACCGCCGGCGGCGACGCCCGCAAGCTGACCGATCGCAAGCTCGGCGCGAGCGAGCCGGTCTGGAGTCCCGACTCGAAGCGCATCGCGTACGTCGCCCGCGAGCCCGAGGAGGGCCGCTACGGCACGGTCGAGAAGACCACGCCGGAGAAGGAACCGCCCCGGCGTCTGACGAAGATGCGCTACCGCGTCGACGGCGTCGGGTATCTCTTCGACCGGCCCCGCCAGATCTGGATCGCCGATCTCGACGGTGGCGACCAGCAGATCACCAGCGGCGATGTGGACCACGGCGACGTGGCCTGGAGCCCCGTCGATGATCTCCTGGCGTACGCGGCCGCCGGCCACGACGCCCGTGGGGACGATCTGCGCAGCGACATCTGGGTCTGCAAGCCGGACGGCACGGATGTGCGGTCGGTGACCACCGGCGGCTTGTCGGTCGGATCGCCGCACTTCACGCCGGACGGATCGTCGATCGTGTTCCTGGGCTCGACGATCGGGCCGGACAACCTGAACGCGGTCTCGCTCAACACGTCGCTCTGGACCGTGCCGCTGCCCAGCGGCGACGCGACGCGCATCACCGACGAAGAGACGTACAACTTCGCCCACGGCGACGGCGGCATGGTCGTGACGGCGGAGGGCGTGCTGTTCCTCAACGAGAATCGCGGTGCGGTCGACGTGTTGCTGGTGCCGCTCGACGGCGGCAAGCCGACCGTGCTGATGGACGGCCGCCGCCAGGTGCAGGCGGTCGATGCCGCCACGACGTCGGCCGGGCTGCTGCTCATGGCGACCGTCGCGGACGGGCAGACCTGGGGCGACGTGGTGGTACGGCAAACCGACGGCACCGAACGTGTGCTGACCGACTGGAGCGCCGACTACCGGGCCGAGGTGCCCGTCCGGCCGCTGACCGAGGTGACCGCCACGGCGCCGGACGGATACCCGGTGCACGGCTGGCTCGTCCGGCCGGACGGCGATGGGCCACACCCGCTGCTGCTCATGATCCACGGTGGCCCGTTCACCCAGTACGGCTGGCAGCTCTTCGACGAGGCCCAGGTGTACGCGGGCGCCGGTTACGCCGTGCTCTACACGAACCCGCGCGGCTCGTCCGGCTACGGCCAGGCGCACGGCCGAGCGGTCATCGGCAACGTCGGCGAGGTGTCCACCGTCGACCTGATGGCGATCCTGGACGCGACGCTCGCGGCGAACTCCGATCTCGACGGCTCGCGCATGGGCGTGCTCGGCGGATCGCACGGTGGATTCATGACGACATGGCTCGCCGGGCACGAGGGGCACCGGTTCAAGACGGCCGTCTCCGAGCGAGCGGTCAACGCGATCGACAGCTTCACCGGTTCGTCGGACATCGGCTGGTTCTTCGGCAACGACCTCTACGGCACCGACGTCGCGCAGCAGCAGCGGCAGTCGCCGCTGACGTACGTCGACGACATCAAGATCCCGATGCTGATCATCCATTCCGAGCAGGACTGGCGCTGCCCGATCGAGCAGGGCCAGCGGCTCTACGTGGCGCTGCGCCAGCGTGGCGTCCCGGCCGAGATGCTCGTCTTCCCGGGCGAGGGCCACGAGCTGTCCCGCGGCGGCCTGCCGTCGCACCGGATCGCCCGCTTCGACGCGATCGTCGAGTGGTTCGGGCGGTACGTCTAGGCCGCTGGACCACGTTCCATTGTCAAGATCCACCGTGGTGGACGATTGAGGCCGCGCTAGTGACCGTAATCGTCCGCCGCGGTGGATCACAGCGGACTCGGCGTGACCTACTCGCCGCCGAAACCGATCGAGAACGCTTCTTCGAGGTCGTGCTGCGAGTAGGCCCGGAAGGCAATGTGCGTGTCCGTGTTGACGACCCCGGGCACCTTCGAGATGCCGTTCGCGATGACCTCGGCGATCTGGTCGAACTCGCGCACCCGCACGATCGCGATCAGGTCCACGCCGCCGGCGACCGAATAGACCTCGCTCACGCCGGACAGGCCGGCCAGCGTCTCGGCCAGTTCGGGGATCGCGTCGTTGGCGCAGTCGATGAGGACGATCGCGGTGATCACCAGAGCACTCCTGTGCGTGTGATGGAGGTTCGGCTCATGCTAGTCGCCGGTGGGCGGTGTCGTGCATCCGGTGCTGATCCAGCGCATGCGCATCCGGCCGTGCGGGCTCGTCCGGCCGTGCGTGCTCATCCGGCCGTGCGTGCTCATCCGGCCGGCACAGCCGCACGGGTGTGCACCGTCTCGCCGTCGCCGTAGCGGATGGCATCGGTGAGCCGCTCGCCCGCCGCGACGACGCAGCCGGGCCAGACGACCGTACGGTCGATGGTGCCGGACACGACGGCGCCCGCGCCGATGACGGAGTGCGACGCCGAGCCGAACACCGACGCGGTCTCGTCGACGAGGCTCCCGCCCACGGCACGAAGTGCTTCGTGCAAGTTCGCGGCGAGATAGTCGGCGGCCGTCCCGGAGTCGATGTAGGTGCCGCCGTAGTCGACCACGCGCAGCTCACCGGCCCTTTCGGCCGGTCGCCACACGGCCCGTACGAGGTCGCCGGGCTCCGCCGCCAAGGCGGCCACGCGGCCGGCCGGCAGCAGACTGAACCCAGCGAACCGGTACGGGCCGAACTCGGCTCGGCGGCGACCGGCCGGCACGCCCAGAATCCGTACGTGGTCGCCGGCCCACTCGTCGAGCAGCGGCGTGAGGTCACCGCCGTCGAGGTAGGCGTCCGCGTTGCCGACCAGCACGTGGCGCCCTGCGATCCAATCGTTCAAGGCACCCAGACCGCCCCCACTGCCGAGCGGTGCGTCGCCGGTCTCCAGCGACACGTGGGCGCGGGAGTCGACGGCGCGCACGATCTGGTCGGACCGATACCAGGCATTCACGGCGACCGCGTCCGGCCCGACGAATCCGAGCGACGCAACCGCCGCCAGTGCCCGATCCAACAGCGGTACGTTGCCAACCGGACACAGCGCCTTCGGCGTGTCACGGGTCAGCGGGCGCAGCCGTTGACCCTCGCCGGCGGCGAGCACGACGGCACAGATCTCGCTCCCGTCCGGCCGGGGCGCGGCTGCGGCTCCGTATGCGGATGCGGAGACGGATGCGAGGCCCGGATCGGGCGCGACATCGGGCACTAGATGAGTGCCTCCGGGTAATCGACGTACGGACCGATGCCGTACTGGCCGAGCAGTCGCGCGGTCGGCACCGTGAGTGGCGGCAGCGCATCGAGGCGGTACCACGCCGCCTCGATCACCTCACCGCCGTCGACCGTGATCGGCGTGTCCGGTCGTACGCGCGCCTCGAAAACGCAGTCGACCCATCGTCCGTGTACGTGAACGAGCGCGCTCGGCGCGAGCGCGACCAGGTCCTCGACCTCGACCTTGATGCCGACCTCTTCGTGCAGCTCGCGAGCGGCCGCTTCGATCGGGTTCTCGCCCCGATCCATGAGACCACCCGGGATCGACCAGCCGTGCCCGGGCGGCTGCCGGATCAGCAGGATCCGTCCCGGCTCCGGCGCCACCGCGTCACGGACCAGCACAACGGCACCGATGATGTACGTCGGCATGGCGATGCGGACCAGCCGGCGGCGTACGGATCCGGGTAGCCGGTACGCGGCCCGGTAGGCAACGGCGCGCAGCCGGGCACGAACGGTCATGGGGCAACACCCTATCGGCCCAGCGCCGGGCGGATACGTGCGACGCCGACCCCGGCACCGACCTGTGCGTCAGATCGGACGGTCGACGATCGCGACCAGACGGTTGGCTACCTCGGCCGCCGGCAGCCGGTGATCGGCCACCGCGACGAGCAGCGCACCGACGTCGGGGTAGCCGAGATCGGATGCGAGATCACGCAGCGGCCGCTCATTGGCGAGCCGCCGACCCTGCTCGTGTAGCGCCAGACCGATCGTCGCCCGGCCGAGCCGCATGCGCTGCTCGACGGTCGCGACCGGCTTGGGCGTCTCGAACCACCGGTTGATCTCGAGGCGCGCCTGCGGCGACCGAACGAACTCCAGCCATTCGCGGGCCGGACCCGGTCCGCCGCCGAGCGGGCCCGAGTTTCCGCGAGTGATGATCTCCACGACGTCGCCTTCGTCCAGCAACGACGACAGCGGAGCCAGACGACCGTTGATGGATGCACCGACGCAGGCGTGACCGAGATTCGGATCGACCGTATAGGCGAGGTCGACGGGCGTCGCACCCAGCGGCAACAGGACCGCCTGCCCGGCCTCGGTGAACACGTGGATCTGCTGCTCGCCGATCTCGCACCGCAGCGCGTCGATGAACTTGGCGGCGTCGTCGACCGTTTCCTCCCAGTCGAGCACGCGGCGCAGCCAGGCGAGCGGCTCGTCGCGCGCCGGCGGCGCGAGCCGAGCTGCGGCCTGTGGGTCCCGGAAGTTGGCCGCGATGCCGAATTCGGCCGCGTGGTGCATCGCCTCGGTGCGGATGAGCACCTCGACCGGGCGGTCGCCCGGGCCGAGCACGGTGGTGTGCAGCGACCGGTAGAGGTTGTTCTTGGGCGAGGCGATGAAGTCCTTGAACCGGCCCGGCACCGGCCGCCACATCGCGTGCAGGGTGCCGAGCGCCGTGTAGCAGTCGGTCTGCGGCCCGTCGACGACGATCACGATGCGCGGAAGGTCATGATCCACGGGTAGACCCTGAGCGAGCGTGTCCTTCCAGATCGAGTAATAGTGCCGATGCCGGGGGCCGACGTGTGCGCTGATATGGGCGGCCGCGAGCGCCTTCCGGCTGGCGACGACGGCCCGATCGACCGTACGGGTGAAGCGATATCGCCCGGCCACGTACCCATCGATCTCGCCGAAGGCCTCCGGTTCCAGCGCGTAGAGCACCGTGTCTTCGAGGCTGCGCTTGAGCACCTGGATGCCGAGGCGGTCGCACAGCGGCACGAGCACATCCAGCGTGGCGCGCGCGATCCGGGCGCGAGACGCGGGGGAGCGGGCATCGAGCGTGCGCATATTGTGCAGGCGGTCGGCCAGCTTGATGATCAGAACACGGACGTCCTGGCCGGCCTTGACCAGCATCTTCCGGACTGTCTCGACCTCGGCGGTGTCACCGAAGAACGCCTTGTCGAACTTCGTTACGCCGTCGACCAACAGGGCTACGTCGGCGCCGAAGTCGCTCTCTAGCGCGGGCAGCGTGTAGCTGGTGTCTTCGACCGTGTCGTGCAGGAGTGCGGCGACCAGTGTGGTCGTGTCCATGCCGAGCTCGGCGAGGATCTCGGCGACGGCGAGCGGGTGGGTGATGTATTCGTCGCCGCTCTTGCGCATCTGGCCGCGGTGCATTTCGGCCGCTTTGCGGTATGCGGACCGGATCTGGCGGACGTCGCCGCGGGCGTGGACGCGCCGATGCGCGCGGATGAGGCCGGCGACCGGGTCGCTGCTCTCGCGTAGTGGCAGGCGAAGTTGCCATCGTCGCGGATGCCAACGATCCAACGTACGGCCCGGGAGATCCACCCGGAGTCCACCTGGACGGGCCACAGTCGCGGGCGCCCACGTGGGCGGGGCGTTGAGGTCCGTCGGACACCTCCCTGGCCGGGCGACGCGACACATCGATCGACGGTCGGACGCGGCAGCGACGATGCGCGACAAACCATCGACGCGGGTGGTCCGCGTTCATGGGAATGCGTGGTGTGTCCCTAGACTAATGAGACGAGTGCCCCACTTGCGGACGGTTATTGAGGGCCGAACGGACGAGTTACACCGAGTGCCCGATGGGGCTTTCCGCCTTGTGCAGTAACGGTGTGTAGCGAGCGGCGCCGCCGGCCGGCAGGGCCCATCCGTCCGATGCCGACACCAGTCGCGTATCCGGCCGTTCTAGCCACGCAAGGATCCGCTCGGTCTCCTCGGCGCTCGCCGCCGGCGTCGGTCCGGGCGCCGGGAGAACGGTCTCGGCCGAGGCGACGACGGCCGCGATCGTCGGTTGCGGGTGCTGTCGCGGCGGCGAGGTGGCGGCGCCGGCGAGACGGCCGTGGCGGATCACGGCGAACTCCCACCCGCCGATCTCGGCCGGTCGCGCCGCCACCAGCTCCGCGATCCGGGTCACCGAGGACAGGCGTTGCATCCGGATTGTCGCGCGGAGCAGCACCGCGAGCCGGTTGCGCAACGACGCCGCCTCCTCGTACCGGCGTCCGGCCGACAGCGCCTCGATGCGCGTCATGAGGCCGGCCACCAGCGGCGAGACGTCCGCCAGCGCGGCCGTCCGCAGCGGGTCGACGGCGGCGGCCTCGTACGCATCGGTGGAAATGCGGTGCTCGCACGGCGCCGCACACCGCTGCAACTCGGCCAGGGCGCAGGCGGCCACCGTCGTGCGCACCGACAACCGGAGGGCGCACGGCCGCAGTGGGATCGCGGCGTGGATGGCGTCGGCGGCCAGCCCGGCCGATCGCGGCGTCGGGAACGGTCCGAGATAGGTCGCGCGGTCGTTTTGCACCGTCCGGACGACCGACAGCCGGGGGTAGGCCTCGTTCGTCAGCTTCAACCAGTGGGTGCGTTCCGGGAACTTCGACCGCCGGTTGTACGGCGGCTTGTGCGCGGCGATCAGTCGCAGCTCGCGGACCTCGGCCTCGAGCGAATGAGCGCATTCGATCGCCTCGACGCGGACGGCTGCGTTCAGCATCTCGGAGATCCGGGCGCGCTTCTCGGCCGCCGTGAAGTAGGACTTGACCCGCGTCGCGATCGTCTTCGACACGCCGACATAGAGCGGGCGTTCGTCGACGGCACGGAACACGTACACCCCCGTCGTGTTGGGCAAGCCGTCCGCGAGATGGCGCTTGCGGCGCTGCGTCTCGGTGACCGCCTTGGCGAACTCGATGGTGTCGCCGAGGGTGAACACCCCGTAGCTGCCCAGCCGACCGAACAACGCATGGAGCACATCGACGGTGGCCCGAGCGTCGTCGAGCGCGCGGTGGCTCGGCGGCCGAGCCCCGTAGAACGAGGCCAGCGTGCTCAGTTTGTGGTTGGGGACCTCGTCGCGGGTGAGCGCCCGCCGGGCGATCGCGACCGTGTCGAGCACCTTCGGCTGCGGCCAGGGGTAGCCGAACTTCGCGCATGCCGCCTTGAGAAACCCGATGTCGTACGGCGCATTGTGGGCAACGAGCACGGCTCCGCGCGCGAACTCGAGAAACGCCGGCAGCGCCTCTTCCAGCCGCGGCGCGGGCGCGATCATCGCCTCCGTGATCCCGGTCAGCACGGTGACGAACGGCGGGATCGGCTGCCCGGGATTGACCAGCGTGCCGAACTCGCCCAGCTCCTCGCCGCCGCAGGCCTTGACCGCGCCGATCTCCGTGATGCCGCAATCGTCCGGTGTGCCCCCGGTTGTCTCCAGGTCGACGACCACGAACGTTGTCTGCTGGAGGGACATCGCCAGGGGATCGCCGAGCAGAGCGTCAAACGTCTCCTGGACATATCGCGGCGGCGCGGGCTTGACCGCGGTCCGGGGCAGCAGGACCGGCACTCGACCCGACCCGTTCCGGCGGTCCCCGGGTGAGCTGGCCACGCCGGTCTCGGGTCGGTGCTCCGCCTGCGCCACATCGGCACCATATGCACCACGTCCGACACTTCGGCCGACGCGATCATGGGCGGCAAGATACCCGACGTCAAAATGGCCGCCACGGTGCGACACTTGGCGCATGTCTGATCAGGCTGGCAGCGGTCGCTTCCCCGCGGGGGACGGCGCGCCGCCGGACGCGATCACGGCGCCCGATGCAGACGCGGCTGTCGAGGCCGCGCCGGACGCGACCGAGCCGGAGCCGGTGTTGCCGGAGCCGGTCCGTACCCGTGTCACCGCCCTGGCCGCATCCGCGATGGCGCAGCTACCGGCGGCGGAGATCCCGTCGCCGCTGCGCCGGGTCGCGAATTTCGCCCCGAATCGCCGCGCCCGGCTCGGCGGTCCGGCCATCCTCGCGCAGCTGGCCGCCGACCCGCTGTTTCGCCAGCGCATCGCGGCCAAGGTGTGGCCCGACGATGCCGACCTGGGCGCGGCGATCGGAGCCGGCGAGCCGGTGGCCGGCGCCGAACCGGTAGAAATTGCGGCGCTGGCCTATCTGCGCCGGCCAGCGGGCTGGCTGGACATGATCGACGCGGCGATCGATTCGGTGCGCGCCGACGTCGACTCGGCCGCGACCGAAGCGCAGTTCCGGGAGATCGAGGCTCGTGCCGCGCGTGCCGAGCACGAGCGGGCCGTCGCCCGGGTCGAGGCCGACAAGCTGCGGGACGAGTCGGGCCGGCTGCGCGAGGAGCTGGCCGCCATCCGTGACGAGTTGCGTGGCGTCGCGCGCGAGCTGCGGGAGGTGCGCACGCGCGAGCGCCGGTCGGCCGAGTTGCTCGCGATCGAGCGGGGTCGCATTGCGCGGACAGCCGCGGACCACGACGCCGAGGTACGCCGGCTGCGCGCGCGCCTCGCCGAGGCGGAGGACGCCGCCGGCGCGCAGCGATCGGCCGCCAGCCGCGCACGGCAGGTCGACGACGCGCGCCTGTGGCTGTTGCTCGAGACGATCGGCCAGGCGGCGAGCGGTCTGCGTCGTGAGTTGGCATTGGAGCCGGCGCAGTTGCTGCCGGCCGACGCGGTCGCGGATGAGTTCGCCGACCGGCCGGGCGGGAAGGACGCGGTCGGCGGTCGAGCCATGGATGCGAGCGATCCGGCCCGCCTCGACCAGCTGCTGGCGTTGCCGCGAGCGCACCTGATCATCGACGGCTACAACGTCACGAAGACCGGCTTCCCCGACATTTCGCTCGAACAGCAGCGCAATCGCCTGGTCAGTGCAATGGGCGGGCTCGCCGCCCAGACCGGCGCCGAGGTCACCGTCGTCTTCGACGGTGCCGATCGGGTCGTCGGCCTGCCGTCGCCGCCGCGCGGTGTCCGGGTGCTGTTCTCCCGTAAGGGCGAGTTGGCCGACGAACTCATCCGCCGGCTGGTGCGGGCCGAACCGGCCGGTCGCCCGATCATCGTGATCTCGACCGATCGGGAGGTGGCGGACGGGGTACGTCGCCACGGCGCCTACCCGTTGCCGTCCGAGGCGTTGCTACGCCGGATCGCCCGCGCCTGACCATCGGTGAGATCGCCGTTGGTGGTGTGACAGCGTCCCGGCGGTGCGGACCGCCCGGCCGCCCGGCGTCGGTACGCTGGCTCGCGTGACCTCCCGAGCCTGGGCCATCGTCGTCCTGGTCGTCCTGGTGGCCGTGTTCGTCGCGGTGAGCGCCTGGACGATCCCGTGGCGCGAACGGCCGCCGTCGCGCGCCGACCAACTTGATGCCCTGGGCGACCTACCGGCCGAGCAGGTCGCGCGCGGCCGGGCGTTCTCGGCGGCCCGCCGGCCGGCGACGTACGCGTCGATGCTGGTCGGGCTGGCCGCGCTGCTCGCGCTCGGCCTGACCACCGCCGGGTCGCACGTGGTCGCGGCCGTCGGCTCGGTCTTCGGCGGCGGCTGGTATGCCGAGGCGATCCCGGGCGGTCTGGCGCTCGTGCTGCTCACGTCGATCGTCACACTGCCGTTCGCGGCCTGGCGGCATCGGGTGGCTCGCGATTTCGGGCTGTCCACGCAGGGCTGGCGTGGCTGGGCGGTCGACGTGCTGAAGGGCTACGCCGTGAGTCTGGTGCTCGGCGGCCTTGCGCTCGCCGGGTTCTTCGCGGTGGTACGGGCAACGCCGCGCACCTGGTGGGTCTGGGCCGCCGTCGGAGCGGCGGCGCTCGTCGTGCTGCTGTCCTTCGTGCTGCCGGTACTCATCGAGCCGGTGTTCAACAAGTTCACGCCGATGGCGGCTTCGCCGCTGCGAGCCGACCTGTTCGCGCTCGCGGCGGCGGACGGCGTACCGATCCGTGACGTACTCGTGGCCGACGCGTCCCGGCGGACGAACGCGGTCAACGCGTACGTCTCCGGATTCGGTGCCACCCGTCGCGTGGTCATTTACGACACGCTGCTCAACCAGGCAACCGAGGCTGAGGTCCGCAGCGTGGTGGCCCACGAACTCGGTCACGCCAAAGACAAGGACGTCCTGACCGGTACGGCGACCGGAGCGCTCAGCGTCGCCATCGCGGTCGTCGCGGTGTACGTGATCGGCGGCTGGACGGCACTCGTACACAACGCCGGGGCCACCGATATCGCGAGCCCCCGCGCGCTCGGGCTGCTCATGGCGATCGGCGCGGTCGCGGGCGCGGTGAGCTCGCCGTTGCAGAACGTCGTGTCGCGCCGCATCGAGGCGCGCGCCGACACGCACGCGCTGCGGCTGACCGGAGACGCGGTGTCGTTCGGGGCGATGCAGGCCCGGCTGGCCGAGGTGAACCTCGCGAACGTCGACCCGCGCCGGTTCGAATACCTGATGTTTGCGAGTCATCCGACGACCGTGCAGCGGATCGCGGCGGCACGCGTCTTCGGCCGCGACCGCGAAGCGGGCGTCGCAGCGTGACCAAGACGCTGCTCGTCACGAACGATTTCCCGCCGCGTCCGGGCGGGATCCAGCAGTTCGTGCACAACCTGGCCGTACGTCAGCCGGCCGGCTCGGTCGTTGTCTACTGCTCGCAGTGGCGCGGCTCGGCCGAGTTCGACGCGGTCCAGCCGTTCCCGGTGATCCGCGAGGACACGAGCGTGCTGCTGCCGACGCCGCGGGTGGCTCGGCGGGCGGCCGCGATCGCGCGCGACCACGGGTGCGACACGGCGTGGTTCGGTGCGGCGGCGCCGCTGGCGCTGCTCGCCGACGGTCTCCGGCGACGGGCCGGCATCACCTGGGCGGTCGCGCAGACGCACGGTCACGAGGTCGGCTGGGCCGCGCTGCCGGGCGGTCGGGCCGCGTTGAAACGGATCGCGCGCGGCGTCGACGTCGTCACGTACCTGAGCGAATACCAGCGGGTACGGCTCGCGCCGCTGATGCACGGCCGCGCGACGATGCGTCACCTGGCGCCCGGCGTCGACGTCGACAAGTTCCGACCGGACATCGACGGCGCGGCCGTCCGGGAGCGGTACGGCCTCGGCGCCCGCCCGGTCGTCGTCTGCGTCTCGCGCCTCGTGCCGCGCAAGGGTCAGGACACGTTGATCCGTGCCTTTCCGGACGTCGTCCGCCAGGTGCCGGACGCCATGCTGCTGATCGTGAGCGGCGGACCGTATCGGGACAAGCTCAAGGCGCTGGCCCGGGAGTCCGGCGTCGGCGAGCACATCGTCTTCACCGGTTCGGTGCCGTACGACGAGTTGCCCACCTATTACGCGGCCGGCGACGTCTACGCCATGCCGTGCCGTACGCGCGGGAAAGTGTTGGACGTCGAAGGGCTCGGCATCGTCTACCTGGAGGCATCGGCGAGCGGCAAGCCGGTCGTGGCCGGCGACTCCGGCGGCGCACCGGATGCCGTGCTCGACGGCGAGACGGGCTACGTCGTCGGTGGCCGAGACGTCACGACGCTCGCCAAACGGCTGGTCGAGTTGCTCGACGACCGCGGCCTCGCGGCGCGGATGGGCGCCGCCGGTCGCGCCTGGACCGAGGCGGAGTGGCGCTGGGATCTGCAAGCGGCCCGGATGACCGAGCTGATCGAGCGCCGCATCTAGCGACGCGTGATCCTGGCGCCCACCCTCGCCGCAACTTCCAGGAAGTCGCCGCCGTGGGCGGGCTCGGACCGGGCGACTTCCCGGAAGTCGCCGCCCTCGACGGACCCGGAACGGGCGACTTCCCGGAAGTTGCGTGGATCTAGCGGCCGGTCGCCGGTGGCCGTACCGGCGCAGAAAAACGGGCCGCGCCCACAGCGGTGGGGGCGCGGCCCGCGGGTCGTTGCCGGGAGCGTCAGAACTTGGGAGCGTCAGAACTTGGGCGTGTCCGGCGCTTCCAGAAGGCCGAGACGCAACGCCGTCATGAGCGCCTGCGCCCGGTTGGCCGCGCCGAGCTTCTCGTAGAGCTTCGAGATGTGCGTCTTGGCCGTCGATTCGCTGACGAACAGCTGCTTGGCGATGCCGGCCACGCTCATGCCGTCGGCCAGCAGGCGCAGCACCTGGCCTTCGCGCGGCGACAGCTGCGGTCCGCTCGGGGCGAGGCGCCGCTTCATCGCCTCGGCCAGGTCGGCCGCCGTGAACGCGCTCGGCGCCGACGCGGCGTGCCGGGCGGCCGCAACGACCTCGTCCGCCGGTGCGGTCTTCGGCACGAACGCGCTCGCGCCCGCCTCCAACGCGCCGAAGAGCTGGTCGTCGCCGGCGTACATGGTCAGCACGACGATGCCCATCGTCGTGCTCGCCTTGCGCAGCGCGCGCGTTGCCTCGAGTCCGCTGCCGTCGGGCAGGCGGAGGTCCATGATGACGACGTCGGGCTGGAGATTGCCCGCCTGCCGGACGGCATCGGCCGCGGTCGCCGCCTCGCCGATCACCTCGAACTGTCGGTCGCGCTCGAACGCGTGGCGCAAGCCCTTGCGGATGAGATCGTGATCGTCGACGAGGAGCACCCGTGTTCGGGCCATTGGGGTCGTGCTAGTGGACATAGCCGGTTGTACTCCCTCTACGCGGCACGGGCTGACCCATGGTGCCCTTCGCCGAAGGGCATTCATCTCACCCGGGGTGATGTTCCTATCACGATGGCCACCGTCGTGCCACTGGGCTCCCGTGGTCGGACTTCCAACCGACCACGGATACGTTCCGCTCTCTCGGCCATGATCGCAAGACCGTAGCGGCCGTCCGGGCGCTGGTCAGCCATACCGTGACCATCATCTGAGACTTCGACCTGTGCGAATGGAGGGTCGACGGCGCAAGTTACCCACAGGTTCGCCGCGCCGGCGTGCTTGCGTGCGTTGGTGATCGCTTCCTGGGCGATGCGCAGCAGCTCACCCTCGACCGCGGCCGGCAGGCGGGCCGTCGACTCGTCCAGCGACATGTGGACGCGGAGCCCGCCGGACGCGCCGACCGTGCGGGCGTACTCGGAGATGGCCGCCGCGAGACCGCCGTGGCGATCGACCTCACTGCGCAGCTCGAAGAGGGAAAGCCGCAGTTCAGTGATCACGCGGGTGACCTCGGATCGCAGCGATCGCAGCTCGTTGGCGGCGTCGGTGGCGGCGTCCGGCAGCACCGCGAGCGTGTTGTCGATGCCGTATCCGACCATCACGAGTTCCTGCGCCACGCCGTCGTGGATCTCGCGTGCCAGGCGCTGGCGCTCCTCGTTGGTCGCCAGCGATCGAACCTCGTCGAAGAGCAGGGCGGCCTCGAGGCGCAGGGCCGCGGGCGCGGCCAGCGCCGATACCCGATTGATCACGTCTCGGGGGTATGCGCCAGCTACGTCGCATTCGAGAGTCAACAATCCGACGGTACGGACTCCAGCCGCCAACGGGACCACGAGGACCGAAACGTCGCCGCCGGGATGCGTACGGGCCTGCGACGTGCTCCCGGTCTGCGGCAGCTGGTTCGCCCAGGCTTCGGAGATCATCGAATCGGCGTCGAGGGACGTCTCCCAGTCGATCCGCGTCGCGCCCGACTGGGCCAGCACTACGAGCCGGTTCCCGCCGCTCGCGCACATGACGGCGGCGCGATCGGACCGGGCCACGGTCCGTACGTCGTCGAGCAGATGCTCGGCCAGGCCACCCGGATCGAGCGTCGCCCCCGGCAGCTGGCGGGCCACCGTACGGAGCTGGGTCAGCAGGCGAGTCGCCTCCGCGTACGGCTGCGGCCGGTCACGCCGTTGGGCGAGCAGATCGCGGAGCACCGATGTGGCGGCGGCCGCGACGGCGGCCAACAGCACCCACTCGATCGACTCGGTCAGGTAGCCCCGGTCGTTGATCTGGTCATCGACCAAGCCGAGGACCGTCAACACGATGGCGGCGAGTGCCAGGAGCCCGGCGGCCTCGCGTCGGCGTCGCTGCATGGCGGCCGCCACCGGCGGCACCACGAGGTAGGGGAGCATCGCGCCGGCGGCCACTCCGGGTGGCGCGAACATGTGCGGATGGGCGTTGCGTACGACGAACTCGGCCGCGAAGCAGGTGATCACGATCTCGGACGCCCGGCCGAGCGGTGCGGCCGAGCGATCCGGCACCGCGGCCCACGACGGCAGCGACGCGATCGCCAACAACCCGGCGAACGCGATGATCCACGGCGAGCCGGTGGCGAGCAGACCGAGCACGGTCACGAGCGCGAGCACGGCGAATCGCCCGATGAGCATGAACGCGCGCGGCGGGACCTGGTAGTCCGGAATCTGACCGGTGTTGGTCAGCGTGGCCGGATCGGAGCGGAGCGTGGCCAGGCGCCGCTTGACGCCGCCGAGCGCACCGGCCGGTAGCGTTATCTGACCGGCCCGGCCGGCCGCCGGATCGTACGCATCGCCGGGCGCGGGCTGACCGGTTGCCGGATCACCGGGTCTGCCGGGTCACCGTTTGCCCGGTCATCGGGGACCAGTGATCCGCTGGCTGCCGGGTCGTCGATCGCCGTATCCGCGGGCCAGGAGCGCGCCGCCCACACGGCCGGCGCGTCGTCGGGCCACCCGTCGTCGGACCCGACCCCCCGTCCGGATTCGGCCAGCGGCGTCGTTACCGTCCAGTCCTCCTCGGACCAGACGCCGTCGTCCCACACGCCATGCGTCCGGGGCGTACGGCCATCGCCGTCCGCACCGCCCGCCGGGCGCGCGTCTCCGCCCGCCGTTGCATCCGGATCCGGCTGCTGATGAGCGAGGATCGGACCGCGTCGGTCCGGCGGTTCAGGCGTAGATCGCGGCGATCTCGTCGGCATACTCCTTCATCACGACGTTGCGCTTGACCTTGAGCGACGGCGTGAGCTCGCCGGTCTGCTCGGACCAGTCGTGCGGCAGCACTCGGAAGCTCTTGATCGCCTCGGCGTGGGACACCGCTTTGTTCGCCTCCGCGATCGCCGCGCCGATGGCCTCCCGCAGTGTAGGGTCACCAACCCTATCAGCGACGGACGTGCCTTCTGGCCAACCATTTTCGGATATCCACTTCGGCCACGCCTCATCATCGATCGTGACGAGGGCGGCGATGAACGGCTTGCCGTCGCCGACGACCATGGCCTGGCTGACGAGTGGATGGGCGCGGACGCGGTCCTCTAGGACGGCCGGCGCGACGTTCTTACCGGCCGCGGTGACCAAGAGTTCCTTCTTGCGGCCGGTGATCTTGAGGTAGCCGTCCGAGTCGAGCGATCCCAGGTCGCCGGTGTGGAACCAGCCGTCGGCGAGCGCTTCGTCCGTGGCGGTCGCGTTGTGCCAGTAGCCCTGGAAGACCAGGTCGCCCTTGATCAGGATCTCGCCGTCGTCGGCGACCCGGATCGTCACACCCGGCAGCGGCCGGCCCACGGTGCCGAGCCGGATGGCGTGTTCGAGGTTCACCGCCGCGGCCGGTGATGTCTCGGTCAGGCCGTACCCCTCGAAGACCGTGACCCCGATGCCGCGGAAGAAATGGGCGAGCCGGTCGCCCAACGGCGCTCCGCCGGAGATCGCCGACGCGCAGCGGCCACCGAGCGCTGCCCGCAGCTTTGTGTAGACCAGCCGGTCGAACAGCTTGTGCCGCAGGCGAAGGCCCAGTCCGGGACCGCTGGCGGTGTCCAGCGCCTCGCTGTAGGCGACCGCGGTGCGGTCGGCGCGATCGAAGATCGCTCCCTTGCCGTCGGCGTGCGCGCGCTGCCGGGCGGTGTTGTAGACCTTTTCGAACACCCGCGGTACGGCGAGGACGAACGTCGGCCGGAATTCGGACAGTTCGTCGGCGAGGTTCTTGATGTCGGCGGTATGGCGGGTGTGTGTGCGGGCTGTCACCACGCCGATCTGGATCAACCGTGCGAACGAATGCGCGAGCGGCAGGAACAGCAGCGTGCTCGCACCCTCGTGGAAGAGGTTGTGCAGACCCGGGATGGCGTTGGCGATATCGGAATACATGTTCCGATGCGTCAGGACGCAGCCCTTGGGCCGGCCCGTGGTGCCGCTCGTATAGATGATGGTGGCGACGTCGTCGGCCGCGACGGACGTCCGCCGCTCGTCCAGCGCCGCATCGGACGTGGCGCCGCCGCGATCAACGAGCCGGGCAAGATCGCCGCCGTCGATGGCCCAGACGTCGCGCAGACCGGCGAGCTGGCCGCGTACCTCGTCGACGGTCGCCGCGTGTGCCGGGGTCTCCACGAAGCAGGCGACCGCTCCCGAGTCGGACAGGATCCACGCGACCTGCTCCGAGCTGGACGTCTCGTAAATGGGTACGGTTACCGCCCCGGCCGACCAGATGGCGTAGTCGGCGAGCGTCCACTCGTAGCGTGTCCGGCTCATGAGGCCGACGCGGTCGCCGGCCCGGACGCCGGCGGCGATCAGCCCCTTCGCCAAGCGCACGACATCGTCGCGGAACTGTCCGCAGGTGACATCGCGCCACTGGTCATCGACCCGCCGGCTGAACTGCACGACGTCGGGCGCAGCGGCCGCGTTGTCCCACACCGGATCGGTGAGGTTGGTCGTGGCCGCGATCGTGGCGACCGATGGCACCGAGAACTCCTGCACGCCAACTCCTCGTCAACTCTCGGCGTCAACTCTTGGCGACGTCGACCTCGGCGACGCTGCCAGAACGCGGTCCGCGCCGGCTGTGCGCCGGTGTGAGCGCCGTGTTCTGCGTACCGGTATGGGAAAAACGTACCTGCTGTGGCTCCCCGTTGCCGGGTCAGGTCGCGACGCCGGCATGTCCCGGGCGAGCCGCCGGGCTGGCACCTGGCGGCTACGCGGTAGCCTGCGGAGCATGGCGGAGACCTCAACGCAGTCGATTCTCATCGACGCGTCACCGGCCGCGATCGCGGACGTGATCTGCGACTTCCCCCGGTATCCCGAGTGGGCGGCCGCGGTTCGGTCGGTCGAGGTGGTCGAGGATTACGAGGATGGCTACGCGAGCCAGGTCCGGTTCGTGATCGACGCCGGCATCCTTCAGGACGAATACACGCTGTCGTACGAGTACGCCGACGACATCTCCCGCATCGAGTGGCACCTCGTGGCACCGTCGCGTGTGCAGAAGGCGCAAACTGGATCGTATGAGATCGCCGACAACGGCGATGGCAGCGCAACCGTCACGTACGAACTGTCCGTGGAGCTGTCGATAGGCATGATGGGCATGTTCAAGCGCAAGGCGGAAAAGGTGATCATGGATACCGCTCTCAAGGAGCTCAAGCGTCGCGTGGAAGCAAAGGCGGCGTGAGATGGCTCGCCGGGATGACGACGATCGGCTCGGCACGGCCCGTGACGAGGCCGAGCGCCTGATCGCCGCGGCACTCGCGGCTGCTTCGTTCGCGAGCCGGCAGGCGGCCCGCCGCTCGCGCGAGCGTGAGCGCGGCCGTCGCGACGACAGTCTCGGCGATGACCTGGCCGGTCTCGCCGGTGCGGCCACCCGGCTCGTCGGGGGCTGGTTGGGCGGCTCGGATCGTGACCGCCGCGGCAACGACCGCTATGCCGATCGCTACGACGGGTATGGCCGCCGGAACGATGCCTGGGACACCGACCGGGGTCGCGCCGGCAATGGCGACCGGCGTACGGCGTCGACGCACCACGTCGCGAACGGCTCCGACGCGTGCTGCTCGTGCCCGGTCTGTCGGGCGATCGACTTCGTCCGCGACCCGTCACCGGAGTTCGTCGAGCGCGTCGCGACCGGCGCCAGCGACCTCGCGTCCGGGGTGACCTCGATGCTGCGGGCGTTCAGCGATGTGACCGGGGTCGGACGCGGTCCGCGCCAACGCCCGGGACGTGTCGACGTTATCGACGACTACCCGCCGCGCTACCCGACCGAGCCGACAATGGCCGAGCCGGAGCCGATCGGCGAGCCGAGCGTGGACTTGGCCACCGAGGCCCCGGGCGCTAGCGAACCGGCCCACACCGTGCCGCCGACGCCGACGCCGAGCCGGCGGTTCGGCGCCGACTTCTCGAGCGTGTGGCAGGCGGCCACCCGCGCACCGATGACGGATCCGCCGCGACGCGCGCCACACACGCCGAAGCCGATGGCGAAGAAAGCCGTCAAGGCTCCGGTCGGCATGCAGTCCGAACCGCCGGCGCCGCCGCGCGCGGCCGGTTCACCGACGAGCGAGAATCCGCCAGCACCGGCGGCCGCAAAACGCGCGCCGTCGAAGGCGCCGACGAAGTCCACGCCGACGAAGGCCAGCTCCGCAAAGGCCACCAAATCGACCACCGCGTCGCCGCCTAAGGCCACCTCCGCGAAGGCAACAGCGGCAACCAAGTCCGCGGCAACCAAGTCCGCGGCAACCAAGGCCGCGGTGGCGGCGACAAAGACGACGCCGCGAAAGGCCGCCAGCGGCACGAAGGCGACCGGTTCCAAGGCCACTGGTGCGAAGGCGACTGGTGCGAAGGCGACCGGTTCTAAGGCGACTGGTGCGAAGGCGACTGGTGCGAAGGCGACCGGTTCCAAGGCGACACCGCGAACGACCCGGCAACCGCGAGGCTGACCGGCCGGCGGCATCGACGACGATCGGAGCGCCGCGCCTGGCGTCGGCAGTTGTCAGTTCGCGGGCGGCGGCACTCGCCGTCCACCAGGCGGACACGCAGCAAGGCCGCAGCGCGTGCCACGGCGAACGGCTAATGTTGCGCGAGCCACCGTCGCGGTGGCATCTGTATGAAACCGGATCGCGGAAGGAACGCTCGCGTGTCGTTGACGATCGGTGTCGATATCGGCGGCACCAAGGTGTTGGGCGGCGTCGTCGACGACGACGGCAAGATCATCGCCCAGTCGCGCCGTGACACGCCGGCGGCCAGCACGGCCGAGACGCTGGAACGGATCGTCGAAGTCGTGACCGATCTGCTCGCCGATCATGACGTCGACTCGGTGGGCATCGGTGCCGCCGGTTGGATCGACGCGGAGCGCTCCACGGTCCGTTTCGCGCCCAATCTCGCGTGGCGGGACGAGCCGTTGCGCGACGAGCTGCGGACGCGACTGAAGGTGCCGGTCGTGGTGGAGAACGATGCGAACGTGGCGGCCTGGGCCGAATTCCGCTTCGGCGCCGCGAAGGACGCCGACGACTCAATGGTCATGTTCACGCTCGGCACCGGCATCGGTGGCGGCATCGTGCTCGGCGGCGAATTGGTGCGCGGAGCGCACGGGATCGCCGGCGAGATGGGCCACACTCTCGCGGTCAAGGACGGGTATCCGTGCGGCTGCGGCAGTCGCGGCTGCCTCGAGCAGTACGCCAGCGGGAAGGCGCTCACGCGCTACGCGCGGGAGGCGATCGTGGCCGACGCCAAGGCCGGCGAACGGTTGCTCGCCGACGCCGGGGGAGACCTGGCCAAGCTGAACGGGCAGCTGATCACGGCGGCTGCGAGAGCAGGCGACCAGATCGCGCTCGATGCGTTCGAGCTGTGCGGTTTCTGGCTGGGCCAGGGCCTGTCGGATATCGCGCAGATCCTCGACCCCCAGGTGCTCGTCGTCGGTGGGGGCGTGATCGACGCCGGCGAGTTGCTGCTGGAACCGACCCGCCGGGCGTACGTGGAACGGTTGCCGCAACGGGCGAAGCTGCCGGTGGCGAACGTGATCGGCGCATCGATGGGCAACACGGCCGGTGTCGTCGGCGCCGCCGATCTCGCACGGCGCTGACGACGATGTCGAGCGCCTCGCGCATCCCGTCGCTTCGGGTGCTGACCTACAACGTGCATGGGCTGCGCGACGATCGTCGCGCGCTCGCGTCGGTGGTACGTGAAGCGGCGCCCGACATCGTGATCGTCCAGGAGGCGCCGCGTCGGTTCCGGTGGCGTACGAAGTGTGCCGCGCTCGCGCACTCGTGGGGCATGGTGTACGCCGCCGGCGGTCTCCCGGCACTGGGCAACCTGATCGTGACGACGCAGCGGGTCCGGGTCCACCACACCTGGTGCCTTCGTTATCCCCTGACGCCCGGTCGCCATCTGCGTGGAGCCGCGTTCGCCCGGTGCTCGATTACCGGCTCGGACGGTCACGACCTCAGTTTTGTCGTCGCCGGCACACATCTGGCGACCGACGACGTCGAGCGACCGCGACAGGCGCGCGCCTTCACCGATGCGGTTCGCTCGATCGCCGACCCGGTCGTTGTCGGGCTCGACGCCAACGAGACGCCCGGGGGACCGTCCTGGACGATGGTGGCCGACGGCCGCACCGATGCGGCCGACGCATGCGGCGACGACAGGCCGACGTTCCCCGCCGCCCGGCCGAGCCGCCGTCTGGATGCGGTGTTCGTCGATCCTCGCTGGACGATCACGGCGTACGAGGTGATCACCACGGAGTCCGCGGTCGCCGCGAGCGATCACTTGCCGGTACTGGTCGAGGCACGGCCGGCGGCTTGAGATTCTCCGTACCCTCAAATGCCGTTGATCTTGCTCGGTGCTAGGTACCGTATGCCTCGGTAAGTGTGGAATGCCGGTATAGGACAGATCCTCGACGAGGAGGCCAACTCCATGCCCGACAAACGCGATATGCACCAGGCGAAGAGTCATCGGAACAGCAAGAACAAGGGTCAGTCGGCCGGACCGGCACACGGCAAGGCGCGCGGTCAGGGATCGGCGCCCGGCGGGTCCGGTGCGACGATCGCCATGGAAGACACGCAAGCCATGCCAAACATGACCGGCTCCGCCGGTGGGAAGAAGAACAAGAGCCGGCGCTGACGTCGGCGCTCCACCGTTCGGCTTCACGTCACCAGCCACACCATGACACCCGGATGCCTGATGGCCCCGGCTGCGTCGCCATGACCGTCGCGTCGCAATGAATCGGTGAGGACTGGACAAAGTCGCCCGCTGCGCACCAAGATGGCGCAGCCGGGCGACGACGTTTGGGGCAGCATGCGGTTGAGCAGCAGGAAGACGAGCGATGGTCGCGGGCGCCACAGTGGCGGGCGCTCGGCGCCGCCCGAGCCGGTGCCGCCAACGACGCTGCAGCCCACGACACCGCAGCCATCGACACCGCGGTCGCCGGCGAGTTCACCCGCACCGGGGCGGCCGGGTCAGCCGCCAACTCCGCCCGGCCAACCGAGCGAGCCGGGCCAACCACATCAGCCGGCGCAACCAAATCTTCCGGGGCAACCAAATCGGCCGGGCCAACCAAATCGGCCGGGCCAACCAAATCGGCCGGGCCAACCAGGCCAACCGGGTCGGCCCGGCCAATCGGCTCCGTCCGGCGCGCCCGGCGAGCCCGGCCGACTCAGCGGGTCGGCGTGGAACGAGGACAGCGGCTCCTGGATGAGCGTTGCCTGGAAGAGCACCGAATGGTCCGGCGAGGCCCAGTCGAAGTGGCCGGACGAGACGCCCGTCTACGACCGTGGTGAAACCGTCTGCGTGATCGGCGCGGGCGCGAGTGGCCTCGTCGCCATCAAGAACCTTCGCGAGCAGGGGTTCACGGTCGACTGCTTCGAGCGCGAGACGAACGTCGGCGGCGCCTGGAATTGGCGCCACAGCCGCAGCCCGATCTACGCGAGCACGCACCTGATCTCCTCCAAGCCGTTCACGCAGTTCCCGGACTTCCCGATGCCCGACGAATGGCCGGACTATCCGAGTCATGCCCAGGTCAACGACTATCTGCAGCGCTATACCGAACACTTCGGGCTCCGCGAGCACATCTGGTTCGGCACCGAGGTCAGCTCCATCGAGCCGGTCGACGACGGCCGGTGGCTCGTCCGCACTCGACCGAGCGGCGGCGGAGTCGAACGTCTGGCCCGCTATGCGGCCGTCATCGTCGCCAACGGCCACAACTGGTCGCCGAAGCTGCCGACGTACGAGGGCATGGACGACTTCCGTGGCGAGATGATCCACGCGTCGTCGTACAAGGAGGCGGCCACGCTGCGCGGCCGCAAAGTGCTCGTGGTCGGCGGTGGCAACACCGGGTGCGACATCGCGGTCGAGGGCGCACAGAACGCGGCCGTGTGCTGGCACTCGGTCCGTCGCGGCTACTGGTACGCGCCGAAATTTGTCTTCGGGCGACCGGTCGACCAGGTCAACGACGAAGTCGCGGCCAAACACCTGCCGCTGTGGCTGCGCCAATGGCTGTTCGCGCGCACGTTGCGGTTGACTGTCGGTGACGTGACGCGGTACGGCCTGCCGAAGCCCGACCACCGCGTCTATGAGACCCACCCGATCGTGAACTCGCAGTTGCTCTACCAGATCGGCCACGGTGGCGTACGACCCGTCGGCGAGGTGCAACGCTTCGACCGCGACGGCGTGGTGCTCGCCAACGGTGAGCACATCGGACCCGACCTGGTCATCTTCGCGACCGGCTACCTGCCTCGCTTCGAGTTCCTCGGACCCGACGTGCTCGACGCCGATGCGGACGGGCGCCCGAAACTGGCGCTGCACACCTTCGCGCGCCGCCACCCGACACTCGCCGTGGCCGGCATGATCCAACCCGACTCGGGCGTGTTCCCGATCGTGCACTGGCAGACCGTGACGATCGCGCGGTGGCTGCGGCTGCGCGAGGCCGACCCGCGCCGGGCCGCCGAGTTCTGGCAGAGCATCGTGGCCACGCCCGACCGGCGCTGGACCGATGCCCGGGTCAAGGACTCGACGCGGCACTGGTTCGAGATCAGCCACACCGTCTACCTGCGGGCGCTGCAGAATCTGCTGGGCGATCTGGAGGCGGCCCGATGAGCACGCCGACCGCGACGCGCATCATGCGACCCCGTGAGTGGGCGCACCCGATCCCGGCCGTACGGCGTGAGGTCGTCAGCGCCCGATCGGCCTCCGACGAGCCCCGGCCGCCGATCCTGTTCGTGCCGGGATACGCGCATGCCGCCTGGGTCTTCGAAGAGCACTGGCTCGAGCACACGGCGCAGCGCGGCTTCCCGGCGTACGCGATGAGCCTGCGCGGCCACGGCAACAGCACTACGGCCGGCCAGCCGGACCTGCGGGCGTACGTGCACGACGTCGTACAGGTGGCGGCCGGTCTGCCCCGGCAGGCGGTGCTGGTCGGCCACGGCGCCGGCGCGTTGGTTGTGGCGCACGCACTCGCGCGTTATCCGGCCCGGGCCGGTGTGTTGCTCGCTCCGGTGTTCGGCGGCTGGCGTACGTTCGGCGGCGCACTGCTCCGCAACCCGCTCGGCACCGTACCGGCGATCTTCGGCGGCCGGCTGCGCCTGCGCCGGGGTCAGCTGTTCGGCCCGAATCTGCATGCGTCGGCGTCGAAGGTCTACCTGGGCCGTCTCGGCGCGGCGTCATCCCGCGCCCAGTGGCAGTTGCTCGGACGGCACAAGCCGGAGGCGCCCGTCGGCGACCCGCCGGTGCTCGTCGCCGGCAGTCCGGACGACCGCATCGTGCCGATGTCGTCGCTCAACCGCGTGGCCGCTCACTATGGCGGGGCGCCGCTGCTCTTCCCGGGGATTGGCCACGACATGATGCTCGACGCCGGGTGGGCCGAGCCGGTCGACGCGATCATCGACTGGTTGAGCAAAGCCGAGCGCTGAGGTCGCGCGCCAAGGCTGAGGGCTGACAGGCGGACGCTGAGCGCTCACGGGCTCTCACGACCGGCGCCAGCTAGACGATGGCGCCGTTGTCCGGATCGTCGTAGTCGTCCTCATCGCCCGAGCGCAGTCGCGCGATCAGCGCGGCACCGCCCGCGACCAGGCACATCCCGCCCAGGATCTCGGCGAATCCGGTGGAGACCGGCAGCAGCGCCGGGTAGATGATCACAGCGATGCCGACGATGATCCCGAGCATGCCGATCACGGTGATGCCGGCGAAGCGGGGCAATGGTGGCGGCGCCGGTGGGTGGTAGTCCTCGTCGTCGGCCTCGTCGTCGGGCAGGTCACGCCCGAACGTGTCCAGACCGTCGAGCAGTGACGGGCCGGCGTCGACGTTGTCGTTCCCGTCGCGCACCGACTTCGGCGGCTCGGGTGCCTGCGGCGACCGCGGCGGCGAGGCGAACGGCGCGGCCGACGACGCCATCGGGTCCGACGACGTCGAGATCGTCGGGTCGGTGGGTGGTGGCCACGTGATCTCCGGGATCGCTCGCGTCGGGTCCGACATCGGGCGCACCGCGCCGTCGCGGTTGTCGTCTTCGCTCGCCGGCCAGGGCCGGGGGCCGGCGGCCGGCGGCGCGTCGAAGCTCGCCACGATCGACGCCCACGCCGCCTCGAACTCGCTGGTGGAGCGGGCGGCCGGGGCTGGCGGTGCGTTCAGCCCGTCCGGATCGATCGCGCCTGCGGTGTCCGCGGTCGCCATGTCGAAGAACTCGCGTGCGGTGGTGAGCTCTCGCCGGTCCACGAACAAACGATCCACCGGCCGCCCGGGAAGCGTGGTCAGACGGGTGATCGGATGTTGATCAGCCGAGGGCTGGAGATAGGCCGCGATCCCGCGGTTGCCGAGAACGTCGAGCAGATGCTCGCCCACGCGCGGGTCGACGTCGCCAACCACGGCGTATTCGGCCGCGAACAGCCCGTTATTCCGCCGTCCGTGGCGTGCGCTCCCGCCGGTCACGTCTCGTCCTCCCCGACCTGTGGAACCCACCGCGGCGCGGGCGCCGCGATCATTGCGCCGCGCCGACTTCTGCGCGGGTAGTTCACCGCGAAAGCGGTCCCCGCATGAATCGTGACACGGCCACGGCGCATGCGGGGAGTGCGATGTGGTGTGGTGCATGGTATTCGTAGGCTGCGACCCGAGCAGCCGACGGCGCCATCCGCCGGCCGGACCGATCGGCGGACTAGCTGACCACCCGATCCGGCCAAGGGGCGGCGTGGGACAGCGCGACCAGACCGGGCCGGAGCGGGAGAGGGCGAGCGTGTTCTATTCGCTGCTGAAGTACGTCGTCCTAGGGCCGATCCTGCGCGCCCTGTTCCGTCCCGACGTGACCGGCCGCGAGCACGTGCCCGACAGCGGCCCGGCCATCCTCGCCAGCAACCACTTGAGCTTCTGCGACTCGATCTTCATGCCGCTGATGGTGCGGCGAAAAGTCACATTCGTGGCGAAAGCGGAGTACTTCACCGGGCACGGCGTCAAAGGACGCCTCATCAAAGCGTTCTTCGTCGGCACCGGCACGATCCCGGTCGACCGGTCCGGGGGCAAGGCCGCTCAGGTCGCCATGGATACCGGCCTTGCGATCTTGCGCAGCGGTGAACTGTTCGGCATCTACCCCGAGGGCACACGGTCGCCGGATGGTCGGCTGTATCGCGGCAAGACCGGGGTGGCCCGGCTGGCCTTGGAGAGCGGTGCCCGGGTCATTCCGGTCGCGATGTTGAACACGGACGAGATCCAGCCGCCGGGGAAGATCCTTCCGAAGATCAGGCGGGTCCGGATCCGCTTCGGCGAGCCCCTCGACTTCGGCCGTTACGCCGGCATGGCCGGTGACCGGTTCGTCGAACGCGCCATTACCGACGAGATCATGTACGAACTCATGGAACTGTCCGGTCGCGAGTACGTCGACGTCTACGCCGCCACGCTGAAGGCGGCTCCGGCCGTACCGGCGGCATCGGTGGTGGTAACGGCGGACCGCACCCCCGCGACCGCGGCCTGACCCGCCGGCAAGCGGCGGAGCGGACGCTACTGCTCGGACATGCCGGCGCGGCGACGCAACGCGGAAATGTCCGTGAGCACGATCCGCCGGCCCTCGGTGCGCAGCCAGCCGCGCGTCGCGAACGATCCGATGGCCTGGTTCACGCTCTGCCGCGAGCCACCGGCCATGGCCGCGAGCTGGCTCTGGTTCAGCTCGATCGTCACCATCGGCGACGCCGAGTCCTCGGCCAGCCGTACGAGCGTCTTGGCGACGCGGCCGGGCAGGTCGAGGAAGATGTGGTCGGCGTGCTGCTCGGTGAGGCGCCGGATGAGGTTACCGAGCGATTGCATGACCGCGTCCAGGATGGCTGGGTTGCTGTGTACGAGTTCGATAAACGCGTGCCGCGACAGCGCCAGCGCGCGGGTGTCCTCGATCGCCTCGGCCGACGTGGACCTCGTGCCACCGTCCAATAGCGACACTTCACCGAAGAAACTCGGCGGCCGGATCACCGCGAGCACCGCGCGCTCGCCGGTCGGTGCGGTGCGGAACACCGCGATCGCGCCCCGCTTCAGCACGATGAGCGAGTCGCTGGGGTCGTTCTCCACGAACAGAAGCTGACCCTTGCGGTACGTCCGGGGGACGGCCGCCGCGATGACGCGCTGCCGGGACTCCGCGTCGAGCCCCGCAAACATCTCGACGCCCGTCAAGGCGTCGGGCGTCTCGTGATGCCGAACGTCCACGGGTCTGACCTCCACATGCGAATTGCCAGGCAGGCGTACGCGATTCGTGCGTCGCCCACCCCCCAGATGATGGGCCGCTGGTGGTGCCTTTGTATATACCGACGTCGACGTGGCGTGGCGATCCCACGACGGAGAGCAGGTGCATACGACGGGCCCGAGCCAACCGCACGCTTACCTTAATCGATGCCTCTGGCGACCCCGACGAGATGGTCCGGCGCCGGAGCCGCCAAGATGGCGGCGAGGTTGATCGCGGTCGGCGCCGGCCGGCAGATGCGCGAAAAGAAGTCGAGATGGGTAGGCATGGCGTACCGGTACTTCTATGACACGGAGTTCATCGAGGACGGCCGGCTGATCGACTTGGTGTCGATCGGCGTCGTCGACGAGAACGGCCGGGAGTTCTACGCGGTGTCGACCGAATACGACGACACGCACGCGGTGCCGTGGGTGCGCCGCAACGTGCTGGACAAGCTTCCGTCGCCGGCCGATCCGGCGTGGCGGTCCCGGGAGCGCATCCGCACCGAGCTGTACGCGTTCCTCCTGGAGCCGATCCGCGACCGGCCGGGCGAGCAGTTGGAGCTGTGGGCGTGGTACGCGGCGTACGACCACGTGGCCCTCGCCCAGCTGTGGGGGGCAATGCCGGCGCTGCCGCGCGAGATCCCCCGGTTCACCAAGGACCTCCGGCAGCTCTGGGACGATCTCGGCCGACCTAGGCTGCCGGAAGCGGAGGGCCGGCATGACGCGCTCGTCGACGCCCGCCACAACCTGGCTCGGTGGAATGCGATGGCCGGCGTCCGTACCCTCGATGAGCCTCCGGTCGACGGTGCGTGACGTGCGGGCCCATGCTCGGCGGATCGGGCGGCGAGCCGCTAGAGTGCGTGCTGCCCGCCCCGGGCTTCGGCAGCGCCGCCGATCTTGACCGTCGGCCCGACCGCGCCCCCGCGCGGTGTGGTCGCGGTGATCTCGCTGCCGGACTTCATGCGCCGCGAGCACGGCCCAGGGACATTTCGGGCTACGTTTACCTGACCGATCAGCTGACCGGTCAGGTATCGCACATGCGACGGCATCGCGATGCATTAAGGAGAACCAGACCATGCGCATCGGCGTTCTCACAGGTGGCGGCGACTGCCCCGGCCTCAACGCGGTTATCCGCGCCGTGGTCCGCAAGGGCATCGGGACCTACGACCACGAGTTCGTGGGCTTCCGCGATGGCTGGAAGGGCCCGCTGGAGGGTTTCAGCAAGCCGCTCGGCGTGGCCGACGTCCGCGGCATTCTCCCTCGTGGCGGCACCATCCTCGGTTCGTCCCGGACGAACCCGTTCAAGATCGACGGTGGCGTTGACAAGATCAAGGCGAATCTCGCCGAGCTCGGTATCGATGCGCTCGTGGCGATCGGTGGCGAGGACACTCTCGGCGTTGCGACGAGGCTCGACGAGTTGGGCGTCAAGGTCGTCGGCGTGCCCAAGACGATCGACAACGACCTCGGCGCGACCGACTACACGTTCGGTTTCGACACCGCCGTGAACATCGCGATGGAGGCGATCGACCGGCTGCACACGACGGCCGAGAGCCACCACCGCACGTTGGTGGTCGAGGTGATGGGTCGGCACGCCGGCTGGATCGCGCTGCACGCGGGACTCGCCGGCGGTGCGAACGTCATCCTGCTGCCCGAGCGGGAGTTCGACGTCGAACAGGTCGCCGCCTACGTGGACAAGCGTTTCCACACGCAGTACGCCCCGATCGTGGTCGTCGCCGAGGGTGCCCAGCCGGTTGCCGGCCAGATGCAGTTGCATGATCAGAAGCTGGACGCGTTCGGGCACGTACGACTCGGCGGCATCGGTCAATGGCTGGCCGAGCAGCTGGAAGCGCAGACCGGCAAGGAGGCTCGCACGGTGGTGCTCGGGCACATCCAGCGCGGTGGCACGCCGACCGCCTTCGACCGGGTGCTCGCGACCCGTTTCGGCCTGCACGCGATCGACGCCGTGCACGAGGGCGACTTCGGCAAGATGGTTGCGCTGCGCGCCACCGACATCGTGCGCGTGCCGCTCGTCGAGGCGACGCGGGAACTCAAGACCGTCCCCGTCGAGCGCTACACCGAAGCCGAGGTGTTCTTCGGGTGAGTTGGTCCGCGGTGGTGCCGGTCCGTGTCTGCGTCCGGCACCGCCGCGGATCATTGACGGGTACGAGCAACCGGAGGTGACCGGATGACTGTCTCGAATCCCGCAACCGGGTCGAATCCGCGCAAGCGGGTCGAATGGCGGAGCCGCACACGAGTCGTCGGCGACCGTGGCGGTCGTCGGCGCCGGCAAGATCGGCGAGGTGCTGCTGTCCGGGCTGCTGCGGTCGGGCTGGCCGGCCGGCCGGCTGCTCGCGACCGTTCGCCGGTCTGATCGAGCGGACGAACTGGCCGAGCGCTACGGCATCCGCGTGGTGGACACCGCCACCGCCGTCACCACGGCCGACGTCCTCGCGATCAGCGTCAAGCCACAGGACGCGTCGACGCTGATGGACGAGCTCGGACCGATGATCGAGCCAGGCTCCGGAAAGCTGATCATTTCGCTGTGCGCCGGCCTGCCGACCGGATTCTTCGCCAAGTGGCTGCCCGACGGCACGCCGGTCGTACGCGTCATGACGAACACCCCGGCCCTGGTCGACGAGGCGATGTCGGCGATCTCCCCGGGTGCGTACGCGACCGGCGAGCATCTTGCGCTGGCCGAGGAGATGTTCGCACCGCTCGGTCGGACGATCCGCGTGCCCGAGTCGCAACAGGATGCCGTCACGGCGTTGTCCGGCTCGGGCCCGGCGTACTTCTACTACCTGGTCGAGGCCATGACCGACGCCGGCATCCTTCTCGGGCTGCCGCGCCAGGTCGCGCACGACCTGATCGTGCAGACCGCGATCGGCTCGGCGATCATGCTGCGCGACTCCGGCGAGCATCCGGTCAAGCTGCGCGAGGCGGTGACGTCGCCGGCCGGTACGACGATCAACGCGATCCGCGAACTGGAGAAACACGGCGTGCGGGCGGCGTTGCTCGCCGCGCTGGAAGCCGCCCGCGATCGGGCTCGCGAGATCGCGGGCGAGCAGGCCTGAGCCGACACCCGCTGGTGGATGTGCACGTCGCACTGGTCGCCGGCCGGCCGGCCGCATAGGCTCATCGGCTGTGGAGACCCCGGACGCCGTGCCGCCGTCGATCGCGCCGCCGGCAGCCGCGAGTGTGCCGGGTGGCGAGCGTGCGGCCGATCAGTCCACTCCGGGCGGATCGGCCGGGTCGAGGGTGTCCGCGTTCGCGGGACCGGCGTATCCGACGTCGCCACCGCCGGCCGGCGCCTTGGGGTATCCGGGTTCCGCGCCGTATTCGGATCCCTTGAGTCCCAACGGCGCGGGCAACGGGCACTCGGCGAATGGCTATCCGTACTCGACGGTTCGGCACGCCGCGCCGGGATCGACCGGTGCCTGGCCACCGCCGTACCCGCCGGATGTCGTCCTAGGGCAGCGCCGCGCGCGGCGCGGACCGGCCGTGCCCATCCTCGTGATCGCGATCGTGGTCGCGCTCATCGCGGCGGTGAGCGTCGCCGTGTCGCGGTTGGGGGCGCCGGCGTCGACCGGAACCGGCCGACTCGGTGCCGTATCCGCGCCGCCGAAAGTGTCGGCCGACCCGCTGACGCTCAACTCGGTGCTGACCACCCAGTCCGCGGCGTTGATCGCGGGCGACGAGGCCGGGTTCCTGGCCGGCGTGGATCCCGCGTCCAAGATCGTGCGGGCCGCCTACAAGCGCATGTACGCGAACCTTCGCGCCCTCCACGTGGTCACGTGGTCCCAATCGACGCCGGGCGGTGGCACTCGGATCAGCGGCGTCCGGCACTTCGACATCGACGTGTCCTACTGCTTCGTCGTCACCACCTGCAAAGACATGAACGCGCAGCTCAGCGTGACGGCGGCGGTCCGCAATGGCCGCGTGTTGATCGAGTCGTACGTGCCGCCGGTGCCGAGCGAACGCTTCGACGAGCCGATCCCGTGGGAGACGTCGACGTTGACCGCGGTGACCGGTCCGCGCGTGATTGTTGCCGCATCGTCGGCCGAAAAGTCGGAACTCGCCGACGCGCTCCCGATTGCCGAGCGGGCCGCGGCGGCGGCCGACAAGTACGCCATATGGGGCAAGCCACCGGTCTATCTCATCTATCTCGCCGGACCGTCCGACGCGAAGTCGTGGTTCGGCGGCGGGTTGGAGCACTCGACCGGTGAGGCGATTGGATTGTCGGCGACCGACATCGAGGTCATGGTCGTGCTGCCGGCGGCCGGCGAATCGCGCTATGCCGGCCCCGGCCGGCTCGGCACGGTGATCCAGCACGAGATGGGCCACGTCGTCACGCTGTACGGCGACGACCAGGACACCGGGCACGACTCGTTCATCGAGGGCATCGCGGAGTTCATCGCGTACAACGGGCACTCGAACTGGGCGGCCTACCGGTTGGACAACACCCGCGAATACCTCCGGAGCGGCAAGTGGTCCGGCAACTGCTACCTGACCAAGGAGATCGAAAGCGACGACGTGCTCACCGGCTCGGCCGCGTACGGCATCGGCTATCTCACGTTCAAGCGTCTCGCGAGCAAGTACGGCACGACGAAGATGCTCGACTTCTGGGGCGGCGTCGAGCGCGACGGGCTGACCGCCGATCAGGCGGCGCGCAAGACGTTCGGGGTGTCGTGGAAGTCCGTGAACGCGGACTGCGCCAGCTACATCCGGCGGACGCTGCACGCCTGACCGCGACCGACCGCCCACTGTGGCCGAGTCGTGACCGTGTATGAACCCTCGCGGCTCGTTCCGGCCTGTTTCCTGGCCGTCCGAACACCTAGGCTGCGGCTGTGGGGAACCCCGACGCCTCGTCGCAGTCGCATCCGGCCACCGGCGACGGCGTCGAGAGCCCTGTCGGCGCACCGGACGCGTCGCCCGGCGGCGATACCGCGGTCGATTCGTCGTCGACATCGTCGTCGACGCCGTCGGTTCCGCGTCCGTCCGGCCCGGCCGATGATGCGTTCGTCGCGCCGCCTGCTGATGCGTTCGTCGCACCGCCTGCTGGACCCGGTGCGTCCGCTGCTTATCCCGCCTGGTCCGGCGGACCGTATCCGTACCCGGTCGCGAGCCCGGCCGGCCCCTGGCCGTACCCGCCCTATGTGCCCCCGCCGCGCCGGCGCCGCGGTCTGGCCGTGGCCATCGTCGTCGGCGCGATCGTGGTCGCCCTGGTCGGGACCTTCGGAGTCGCTTCCGCCTTGCGCGTCGCCCGGCCGGTTGGGCATCCGGGATTTGGCAGCCTAGGCCCGGTGGGCCCGGTCAGCACGGGTCCGGCCGGGACGCAGACGGATGGGTCGCTGGACGCCGTGCTCAATTCCCAGTCGGGCGCGCTCATCGATGGCAACGAGGCCGGCTTCCTGGCCGCGGTGGATCCAACGGCGACGTCGGCCGTCGCCGCATACAAAAAGATGTACGCGAACCTCCGAGCGCTGCACGTCAGCACGTTCGACCAGTCGACCGACGCGAGCTTCGCAGGCGACCGTGCGGACGTGGACATCTACGTCCGTTACTGCCTGGTGTATCTCTGCGGTGACACGGACCTGACCGTCACCGTCGACATCGTCAACGGGAAGGCGGAGATCGTCGCGTACACGGCCCCTGCGGTGAGCGCGGACGACGTCGTACCGATCCCGTGGCAGGCGTCGGCATTGTCGGTCGTGACCGGTACGGACGCGACCGGTACGGACGTGATCGTCGCGGCCGACGCGGCGGAGAAGTCGCAGCTCACGCGAGTCCTGCCGATGGCCGAACGGGCGGCGGCGGCGGCCGACAAGTACGCACACTGGGAAGAGGTGCCGACCTACCTCGTCTACCTCGCCGACCACCGCGACGCGGCCAAGTGGTTCGGCGGGATCCTCGAGAATTCCGATGGCGAGGCCGTTTCGCTCACGTCCACGGACATCGAGGTGATGGTCGTGCTGCCCGACGCCGCGAACCACCGCTACACCGGCGACGGCGGGCTGGAGATGGTAATCCAGCACGAGATGGGTCACGTGGCCACGCTCTACAACGATTCGCAGGACTACGGCTACGACTCCTTCATCGAGGGCATCGCCGAATACATCGCCTACGCCGGCCACCCCACCTGGGACGATTACCGGCTCGCCGACACCCGCGAGTACGTCCGCGAGGGCAAATGGTCCGGCCAGTGCTACCTGACCAAGGAGATCTCGTCCAGCGACGGACTGACCGGCTCGGCGGCGTACGGCATCGGCTATCTGACGATCAAGTACCTCGTCGGGAAGTACGGCGAATCGGCGATGCTCGACTTCTGGGGCGGCGTCGAGCGGGACGGGCTGACCGTCGACCTTTCGGCCCGTAACACGTTCCACGTGGCGTGGAAGACCGTGAACGCCGGCTGCGCGAGCTACGTCCGCCGGACGCTACACGCCTGACGCGGCGCGCGGCTTGACCCGGCGCTCTAGCCCGGCGGGGAGGTCGAGCCAGGCGCTAGATCCCGTGATGCGGGCGGCACGTCCTTGATTGTGAGACAGGGCACCCTAGCGCGGTGATCCACGGGACACGCCCGTACGCTTGGCAGCATGCGCCAGGAGTGGCATAAATTCCGGAACCCGGGCCTCGATATCGGCCGGCCGCCGACCGATGCGGCCGAGATCGCCGCGTTCGGCCTCGACAACTGGCGCTCGCTGCCGCGTGAGCAGATGCCGCCGTGGCCGGACATGGCCAAGGTCGACGAGGTCACCACCGTGCTGTCGACCGTCCCGACGATCGTCGCGCCCTATGAGGTCGACGAGCTTCGATCGCGCCTGGCCCAGGTGTGCGAGGGCAACGCCTTCGTGCTGCAGGGCGGCGACTGCGCCGAGACGTTCGTCGACAACACCGAGGCGCATCTGCTGTCCAACGCCCGGACCCTGCTGCAGATGGCCGTGGTCCTGACGTACGGCGCGAGCCTGCCGGTGGTCAAGGTCGCCCGGGTCGCCGGTCAGTACACGAAGCCCCGCACCGCGGCGCTCGACTCGCTCGGCCTCCCCGCCTACCGCGGTGACATGATCAACTCGCTCGAGCCGACCGAGGCTGCCCGCGTCGCCGATCCCCAGCGGATGATTCGCGCCTACGCCAACGCGTCCAGCGCGATGAACATGCTGCGCGCCTACCTCGGCGGCGGCATGGGCGATCTGCACGCCGTACACGATTGGAACAAGGGCTTCGTCACGACGTCCCGCGCCGGCGAGCGCTACGAAGCGCTGGCCGCGGAGATCGATCGCGCGCTCGCGTTCATCCGCGCCTGCGGCATGAAGGACGACGAAGCGCTGCGGACGGTCACGCTCTACTGCTCGCACGAGGCCCTCGCGCTCGAATACGACCGAGCCCTCACCCGGGTCGCCGACAACCGTGCCTTCGGCCTGTCCGCCCATTTCCTGTGGGTCGGCGAGCGCACCCGTCAGCTGGGCAATGCCCACGTCGACTTCGTGTCACGCATCGCCAACCCGATCGGCGTGAAGCTCGGGCCGGACACGACGCCGGAGACCGCGATCGAGCTGTGCGAGAGGCTGAACCCGGACAACGTGCCGGGCCGTCTCACGCTCGTGTCCCGGATGGGCAACCAGAAGGTCCGCGACGTGCTGCCGTCCATCGTCGAGAAGACCACCGCCGCCGGTTGCAAGATCGTCTGGCAGTGCGACCCGATGCACGGCAACACGCACGAGTCGTCCAACGGTTACAAGACCCGCCACTTCGACCGGATCGTCGACGAGGTGCTGGGCTACTTCGAGGTGCACCGGCAGCTCGGCACCCATCCGGGCGGACTGCACGTCGAGCTCACCGGCGAGGACGTGACCGAGTGCCTCGGCGGTGCTCAGGCCATCGAAGATGCCGACCTGCCCGGTCGCTACGAGACCGCCTGCGACCCACGGCTGAACACGCAGCAGTCGATCGAGCTCGCGTTCCTCGTCGCCGAGATGCTGCGAGGCTAGTTCCATGGCTGGTCCGGTGGCTGGCCCGGTAGTACCGGGCGGGTCGTTCGTCGATCTGCGTAGCGATACGGTGACGAAGCCGACGGCCGCGATGCGCGCCGCGATGGCATCCGCTGCGGTCGGCGACGACGTGTACGGCGAGGATCCGACCGTCAACGAGCTGCAGAGCTACGTCGCCGCGCTCTTCGGCCACGAGGCGGCACTGTTCGCTCCGTCCGGCTCGATGGCGAATCAGATCGCGTTGCAGCTGGCGGTGCCGCGGGGATCGGAACTGCTCTGCGACGGCGACGCCCACGTGATCACGTACGAGATCGGCGCGGCCGCGGCGATCGGCGGGATCTCGACGCGGACGTGGCCGGCCTGCGGCCCGGACATCGACGTCGATCTCGTGGCGTCACTGGTGCGCCAGGACGGGTATGGGGTGCCCACCCGCGCGATCGCCGTCGAGCAGACGCACAACCAGGGCGGCGGGGGAGTCATCCCGTTCGAGACGCTGCAAGCGTTGCGCGCCCTCGCCGACGAGCGAGGGCTCGCGCTGCACTGCGACGGCGCGCGGATCTGGCACGCGCACGTCGCCGACGGAGTGCCGCTGGCCGAATACGGCGCGCTCTTCGACACGATGTCCGTGTGTCTGTCGAAGGGGCTCGGCGCGCCGGTCGGCTCGCTCGTGATCGGCAGCGCATCGAAGATCGCCGAGGCGCGGACGATCCGCAAGCGGATGGGCGGCGGTATGCGGCAGGCCGGCATCCTCGCCGCTGCCGGTCGATACGCGCTCGATCACCACGTCGAGCGGCTGGCCGATGATCACGCCCGCGCGCAACGGTTGGCCGAGGCGTTCGCGCCGTACGGGCTCGTGGACCCGGCCCGCGTACGGACGAATCTCGTCATGCTCGACACGAGCAAGCACCCGTACGACGCGCCGTCGGTGGTCGCCGCGGCCGCCGAGCATGGCGTCCTGGTGTCGCCGATGGCCCCGCAACTCGTACGCCTCGTCACCCACCTGGACGTCGGCGACGCGGACATCGACCGCGCGATCGAGGTGCTCAGCCCGATCCTGGCCGGCTGACGCCGGGCCGGTGGCGGCGGCGACTCAGGGCCTGGTGGCGACGGCCCGGGGTCGCTGGTGACGCGCGGCTGGTTGCGACGCGAGTCCGGCGGTGATCCACCAGCGTGGACGATTTGGGCCGCGGCATCGACCGTTATCGTCCAGGCCAGTGGATCATGCATGAGGACGATCGGCGCTCGCCCTGATCCGCCCGCCGCTGACGTTCCGTTCCGGTGCGTACGCGCGTAGCATCGCCGTATGAAGTCGCGTGTGACCCTCAGTCTCGACGAGACGACGGTCGAGTTCCTCAACCGCGAGGCGAAGTCGCAGACCGGCGGAAATGTGTCCGCCTACGTCGACCGCCTGGTCCGGCACACCGCGCTCGCCGAGGCGGCCGCCGCGCTCGGCACCTGGTATGCCCGCAATCCCGAATACGCCGAGCTCGACGAGCTCGAGCGGAATTCGGAGTGACGGCGCGGCGCGGCGAGGTCTGGCGCTACGACCCGGTCGTCGCCCGCCGTGGCATCTCGACGTTGCGGTTGATCGTGTCGGCCGACCCGATCAACAACAACCGCACCGTGCCCGTCGTACTCGCGGTGAATATCGTCGAGACCGATCCGGGCAGCCTGCTCGCCGTGCCGGTGGACGACTTCGGCTGGGCCAACGCGGTCACCGTACAGCCGATCATGCGGTCGCGACTGCTCGAACGCATGGCGATCGCGACACCGGACACGATGGACCAGGTCAGTGCCGCGCTGCGCGCCGCCCAAGACCTCTAGGCCAAAGCGACCTCTAGGCCAAAGCGACCTCTAGGCCCGAGCCGCCCGGGCGCCGCGCGAGGCACACTTTAGAGTCTCCGAAGTGAACGCACACGTGCAGCCGATCCCGCGAGCGGCGCGACGGTGACCCCGGACGAGATGGTCGCGGCGGCGATCGAGGTCGCGGAGGCCGGCATGGCCGCCGGTGAGCTGCCGATCGGTGCGGTCGTGGTGATGGGCGACGAGATCGTCGCGCGTCGCATACCCGGGAACGCGGCGCCGGCCGGCGCCTTGTACACGCGGATCTGCTCGCGATGATCGCGGCCGACGAGCGTCTCGGCAACACGAAGCGGCCGGTGCCCCTGGCCTTGGCGGTCAACCTGGAACCGTGCGTGATGTGCCTCGGCGCGGCGATGACGCTCGGCGTCGCCGACGTGTACTACGCGTTGGAGTCGCCCGGCGACGGCGGCGCGGGGATCGCGGCCGGCTGGCGGAACAGCCCGGACACGCCGTTCTTTCGGGTGCCGACGATGACCGCCGGCATACATCGGGCCAAGGCACGCGACCAGTTCCGTCGCTACTGCGCCACGGCGTCCGAGTCCGGCTTCAAGGCGTGGGCGCGGACGCTCGCCGATCTTCCCGATCGCTAGCCTGCGACCAGGGGCCGTCCGGCACCTGCCTCAGACCGACCGCCGCATCACCACACGCCGACCGCGTTTCACTCGCGGCTGCGGCACAAACCCGGCCCGCTCGAACTGGCTGACCGTACCCGTGAAGAAGTCGCCGGCATGACCGCGGACGTCGCGCGGCTCGACGGGATAGCCCTCGACGGTGGTCGCGCCCTGGTCTTTGGCCCAACCGACCGCGGCGTCGAGCAGTGCGCTCGCGAGGCCGGCGCGGCGATGCCTGCGGCCGACAAAGAAGCAGGTCACCGACCACACGCCGGGTTCGTCGGGATCATCCGGCGCGATCGTGGGGGAGGACGAGACCCGCGGGTACGTCGTGCGCGGCGCGACCGCGCACCAGCCGGCCGGCGTGCCGTCGACGTAGGCGAGCAGCCCGACCGGACCACCGGCCCGGACGACCTTCTCGAACTTCGCCTTGTTGCCGTGCACCGGGTCGCGCGCGGCCGAACCGGTGCCGGCCGACCATTCCTTGGCCGGCAGGCGCCAGAACATGCACCAGCAGCCGGTGCTGGCGCCGGCCGGACCGAACAGCGTGCACAGGTCGTCCCAGCCGGCCGCGTCGAGCGGTTCGATCGAGATTGTCACGTGACCACCTCAGACCTCGCGTCGCATCACGACACGGCGACCGGTCGATGGGCGCGGTTCGCGGACGAATCCGGCCCGGGTGAACTGGCCGACCGTACCGGTGAAGAAGTCACCGGAGCTGTGCCGCGCGCCGTCGGTCTCGACCGGATAGCCCTCGATGACCGACGCGCCCTGCTCGGCCGCCCAATCGATCGCGGCGGCGAGCATGGTGTGTCCGAGTCCGTGCGCGCGGTGCGAACGCTTGATGAAGAAGCAGCTGACCGACCAGACGCCGGCCTCGTCCGGATCGAGCGGCGCAATCGTCGTCGACCGCAGCAATCGCGGGTACGCCAGCCGCGGCGCGACCGCACACCAGCCGACCGGCACGCCGTCGTCGTAGGCGAGCAGGCCGGTCGGCTCGCCGCCCGCGACGACGGCCTCGAACGCGGCCTTGTTGCCGCACACCGGATCGTGTGCGGCCGCGCCGGCACCGGCGGACCACTCCTTCGCGCTCAGGCGCCACCACATGCACCAGCAACCGCTGTTGGCGCCGCCGCGCCCGAACAACGTGACAAGGTCGTCCCACCGGGTGCGGTCCAGAGGCTCGATCGACAGCGTCATCGCAGCTCCCGCAGGATGTCCCCGGCGAACCCATTCGCCACGGTGAGGACGATGACGACCGCGATCACCACGGCGACGCTGCCGATGATCGCGGCCAGCGCGCAGCCCCAGCGCGAGGGCGCGCCGGACGGCTGGTCGGGCCGGTTGTCGTCGCGCCACGGATCAGGGTTCATGTCCGCCTACCGGCACGCCAGAAAGCCCACGTGGGTACGGAACCGGAACGCCCCGTCCCGCGCGATGATCTCGTCGACCCGGGCGGCGACGCGGTCCAGCACCGGACCGTACGTCGCCGGATCGCCGTACCACGAGGCGGTCGAGGCGATGAAGGCGACGACCGGGGCGGCGTCGGGCACCGCGGCCGATCCGGTGAGGTCGGTGCGCTCCACGTGCTGGAAGTGTCGGCGGGCCGCAATCTCCGCCTCGTCCAGACTGAAGCGGGACGCGAGCCCCTCCGGGTCAACCGACGTCACGCCGACGTCGGCCGCGGCCGACGCGTGCAGCTCATGCATCTCGCGTCGGTGCTCCACATCGTTCGTCGAGATCAGCACGAGCCCCGCCGTCACGCGGGCCAGCTCGGCCAGCGCCCGATCCGGCGACTCGACGTGGTAGAGCATGTGCAGCGCCAGCGAACCGGCGAACGCCCGATCCCGGAACGGAAGCGCGGCCGCGGTCGCCACCGCCGCCGGCGGCCCCGCCACGGTCACCATGCCGGGGGACAGGTCGCACGCGACAACCGGGCGCGACGGGACCGCGTCGCGCACAGCATTGGCGAAGCGGCCCGGGCCGCAGCCAACGTCGAGGATTGGTCCGTCGATGTCACGGACGCGCCGAACCACCTCACCGACCAGATCGATCCGGGGGCTCTGATAGGCGTAGATGGCCGCCCGCGTGGCCAGCTTCGTCGGGTCGGCATAGGCGCTCGTGGTGAGCACCCGCGGATCGGTGAAGGCCGACGGCATGCGGCCCACGCTAGCCCACGGATCCGACGAGATTCGCGGCTCAGGCGCCGGGAAGCCGTACGGACTGCGGGAACGTGAACAGGTTGTGCGGGTCGTACGCCCGCTTCACGGTCTGCAGCCGTGGATAGTTCGAGCCCCAGTACGCCGGCCCGAAGTTGGCGATGCTCGCGTCGGCGTAGTTCACGTACGCCGCCGAGCCGAGCCAGGGCGCGAGCGCCGATCGGAATCCGCGGACGTACGCGTCGAAGCGGGCGGGCGACGCCCCGGTGTCGGTCCACGTCGCCGTGTACTGCGCCGTCGCGACCGCGGCGCGGTGGCCGAACGCGGTAGCGCCGCCCCCGACCGAGCCGATTGCGCCGCCGAGACTGTCGAACGAGACGCCGCCCTCGTAGATGCCGGCGACGTTCATCGCTTCGGTCGCATGGGTCACCGCCATGGCGATCGCGGCCGCCGGCAGCGGGGCGGCGACGATCGACGACGTGGCGGCGAACGGCTGGCGCTTGGCCGGTGCGAGCGCGCCGGCGAGGCAACTCGTGGCGCTCTGGCCACTGCAGCCGGCCTCGAGCAACATCGCGTCGGCGTACGTATGGGCGTGGATCGACGTCGACGTTGGCTTCGGGAGCTTGGCGCGCAGCGGCGCGAGTCGAGCCGACAAGTCCGACGACGGGCCGATCCACGTGCCGGCGACGAGCGCGCGGCGACTGTCCGTCCGTGGGTCGGCGAGCAGCTTGCACGTCGAGAAGAGGCGGGAATCGGCCGTGTGCGCCCAGTCCTGCCAGGCCTCGACGACGTCGGCCGCCACGGTGAACGGCCACTGCAGGTAGAACGTGCTCACCGTCGGCACCGGACGGACGTCGACCGTGAACGCGGTGACGGCGCCGAAACTGCCGCCACCGCCGCCGCGCAGCGCCCAGAAGAGGTCGGCGTCGTGGGTCGCGTCGACCGTACGGGCCGCGCCGTCGGCGGTGACGATGTCGACCGACCGTACGGCGTCGCAGGTAAGTCCCCACGCCCGACCGAGTACGCCGACCCCGCCGCCGAGCGCGAGTCCGGCGATGCCGACACTCGGGCACGACCCACCGGCGATGCCGACACCCTTGGCGGCCAAGGCGGCGTAGACGTTGACGAGTCGGGCACCGGCGCCGATCCGGGCGGTGTGCCGGGTCGAGTCCACAGTGACCCCGGCCAGCGATGACACATCGATGACCAGACCGGGGCTGGTCGACCAGCCGGGGTACGAGTGGCCGCCACTGCGTACGGCGAACGGGACGCGTGCGTCGGCAGCGAACCGTACGGCGACGGCGACGTCGGATGCCGTCGCTGCGGCGACGATCGCGGTCGGGCGTGCCGTCGTATCGAACCGCGGGTTGTAGAGGCGAGCCGCGGTTGCGTACCCGGAAGTGGTCTTGCGCAGCAGTCGACCGCGCAACTGGCCGGCGAGGCCGGACCAGTCCGGGCCGGCCGGCGACGGACCCGGCGGCGATGTGCTCGGTGTCGGCGCGTTCGGCGTCGGGGTTGCCGGTCCGGATGACGCCGACGAACCGGTGCCCGCCGACGAGACGGCGCTCGCGTGGCCGCGACGCGTGCAGGCCGCGACGACAGTCGCCGTGCCCAGCCCGGCCGCGAGCGCCAGCGCTTCGCGGCGTGCGATCCGCCTCATGGCGGTGACGGTAGCGGCACGCCGCCACTGCAGTTGCGCCCGCGTTTGTACGGAAGTTCGCCGTCGGTGGCACGCGGACCGGCCAACTTCCGTACATTCGCCGGGCGGGCCGGGCGTGCCGGGCGGCCGAGGCGGCCGCGGCGAGTACACGCGGCAGAGTCGGGCGCTGCAGAGCGGCGCAGAGCCGGGCGGAGGCCGGCGACGCGGCTACGCGGGGTCGGGGTGCTTCGTGACGCTCAGCAGGTAGAGGGGCTCGCCGAGTTTCTCGATGAGGGCGAGCTGGGTTTCGAGGTAGTCGATGTGGTGCTCCTCGTCGGCCAGGATGTCCTCGAAGATCTTGCAGGACGTGATGTCGCCGACCGAGCGCATGTATTCGGCGCCCCGGCGCAGCCGGTCGACCGCTTCGACCTCGATCTTCATGTCGCTCGCGAACATCTCGGGCACGGACTCGCCGATGCGCAGCGCGAACAGCTTCTGGTAGTTCGGCAGGCCGTCGAGCAACAGGATGCGATCGGTCAGAACCTCGGCATGGCGCATTTCGTCGATCGACTCGGCGCGCGTGTGTGCCGCGAGCGTCGTGTAGCCCCAGTTCTCCTGCATCTTGGCGTGCAGGAAGTACTGATTGATGGCGGTCAGCTCGGCCGTCAGCTGCTCGTTCAGGAACTCGATGACCCGGGCATCGCCCCGCATGGATGGACCCCTAACACGTCGGTTAGGGGAAGCGTAGGCGAAATCGGGCGGTTACGCGGCGATTGGCACGCGTACCGGGGGAGCCTCTTCCTCGATCAATTCGCAGATGCGGTCGAGGCAGGTGCCGCAGCCGGTGCCGGCACCGCAGGCGTCGCCGACTGATTCCTCGGTCCTGGCGCCACGGCGGATTGCGACGCGTACGTCACGTTCACGCACCCGCTCGCAAATGCACGTGTACATGCGCCCTCCGGTCCGGTCGGTTCGGTGATCGCTTCCGTGGCCTTAGGCAAGGCCAACCTCAGTAAGGTTGCCCTAAGCAGGGCGGCGAGCGCAAGGGTTCTGTGCCCCGCTTCACTGAGAAACGGCCGGCTGACCTGCGCCGATGATCGACTCGGCCGGTCGGCCGACGCGGGCGGGCTACTCTGCCGCGATTTGCCGGAGCGTCGCGATGTCGGCGGCGTGCCCGGTCGCGCGCTCGCTGGGCGTTTCGACGACGATCGGGACGCCAGCGACGGCGGGGTGCGCGAACAGCTCACGGAACGCGTCGGCGCCGATCAAACCCGCGCCGATGTTCTGGTGGCGGTCGCGGAGCGAGCCGCGCCCGTCCTTGGAATCATTCGCGTGTACGAGCGCCAACCGGTTCGGCCCGCACGCCGCAACCAGCGCGTCCAACGTCTCCGTCATGCCGCCCGGTGCCGCAAGGTCATGGCCGGCGGCCCACGCGTGGCACGTGTCGAAGCAGACGCCGAGCCACGGATGGTGTTCGACCGCGTCGAAGTACTCGGCGAGCGCCTCCACTCGGCCCGCTAGCGGGCGGCCACCGCCGGCACTCGGCTCGACCAGCAGGCGTGGGCCGCCGGTGGCCATCGCGGCGTCGAGCAGTGGCAGCAACGTGTCGTGGAGTTGCCGGTACACGGTCGGGGCGTGCCCGGCGTCGACCGCGTTGCCGGCGTGGAACACCACCGCGCGGGCTCCGATCACGGCGCCTCGCCGCAGCGCATGATCGAGCGTTACCGCCGAACGGCGTACCGTCTCCCCGGTTGGCGATCCGAGATTGACCAACAACGATGCGTGAATGAAGGTCAGCACATCGCGCTCGGCGCAGCCGGCGGTGAACGCCGCATCCTGCGCCGGGTCACCCGGCGACAGCGCCCATCCGCGCGGATTGCTCACGTAGACCTGCACGACGTCGGCGCCGGTCGCGTCGATGTACGGCAACGCGGCCCGCGCCAGGCCGCCGGCCGCCGGTACGTGGGCACCAATCCGCCATCTCGCGTTCGTGGCGCCCTCCGGGGCCGTCACGGGACTGCCCGTTCTGGCGGGACCATCCGGCATCTCGGGATCTCGCGGCACTGGAATCTCGGTCAGGGCAGAACCCACAGCTGTACCTGCGTGCCCTGCGCGACCGTCGTGCCGGGTGCCGGGTTCTGGTTGCGCACCTGGCCACCTGGGAAGTCGGCCACCTTGACCGCCTGGAGGCCAGACTGCTGCAGGATCTGGGCGGCCTGGTCGAAGGAGTAACCGACGTTGGACACATTCGGCACCTGCACCTGCGGTGGTCCGGCGCTGACGGTCAGAATGATCGACGCGCCGGTGACCGCGCCCGAGCCCGGCGTAAGGCTCTGCGCGATCACCTGGCCGGCCGGCTGATCGCTCTGCTTCTGCGTCTGCGCAACGGTGAGCCCGAGGTTCGTGAGCGTCTGGTTGGCCGTGTTGAAGTCCATGCCGACGACCTTCGGCACGGTAATCGGTGCCTTGCCCTTGCTGACGGTGACCGTGATCTGGGTGTTCGGGGGCTGGACGGTCCCCGGCTTCGGGCTGAGTGAGACGACGTAGCCGGTCGGATAGGCGTCGCTGTACGCGTCCACCCGGCGTACGGACATCTTGAGCTCGGTCAGGTCGCTTTGCACAGCGTCGAAGGGCTTGCCGACGTCGCTCGGCACCGTGTAGCGCTCCGGGCCGCGCGAGAGCGTCAACATGATGACGCCGCCACGCCGGATCCGTTCGGTGGCTCCCGGCTGTTGGCTCACGACGGTGTTCTTCGGGATCTTCTCCTCGAACAGCGGCGAGCCGTAGCGGATCTCGAATCCCGCCTTCTTCGCCGCCGCGACCGCCTGCGCCTGGGTCTGGCCGACCAGCTTCGGCGTCGTGGTGTATCGACCGAAGCCGAACCACCAACCGGTCAACGCGACCACGACAGCAAGCACCGCGATCGTCGCGTAGAACGTCCGGCGGCCGTTGCGCCGGGACATCAGCCGGTCGAACCATCCGATGAAGCCGCCGCCGATTCCGCCCATCGGCCCGCCGCGGGACGAGTGGCCGCCCCGGGAGTTGTCCGCGGACCGGCGAGGCGGCGTCCCCCGATCACGCTCTCGCTCCGGTAGGCGGGACCAGGACGGGCGATCCGACCCGCCGGATGCGCCGCTGTGGCGTCCGTTGCCGCCGGCGCGGTTGCCCTTGGTGCCGGCGCCGCCCTTGCCGCCGTTTCCGCCGCTGCCGCCCAACAGGCCGACCGTCACCGTCGGGGCGGCGACCGTCTTGTCGGACAGCGCGGTCTGGCCTTCGAGCCGATCGTGTACGGCCTGAACCTCGGTCAGCATCACGCCGGCGTCGCTCGGTCGCTGGGCGCGGTCGCGATGGGTGGCATGGCGCACCAGCTGATCGACGGAGTTCGGCAGGCCCGGTACGTATTTCGACGGCGGCGGTACGTCCTGATCGACGTGGGCCCACGCAATGTCGATCGGCTTCGATGCGTCGTACGGCACCCGACCGGTCAGCATCTCGAACAGCACGATGCCCACGGAATAGACGTCCGAGCGTGGGTCGGCCTCGCCGTCGCTGACCAACTCGGGTGCCACGTATGCGACCGTGGCCAGCAGCTGGCCGCCGCCGTCGTCCGCGCTCGCTTCGACCGCCCGGGCCAGCCCGAAGTCGGCGACCTTGACGACGGCGTCGGCGAGACTGGTGCCGGCCGGCGACGTGGCGATCAGAACGTTCTCCGGCTTGACGTCGCGATGGATGACACCGGCACGGTGCGCGGCGGCGATCGCCGACAACATCTGTTCCAGGATCGCGAGCGCCTCGATCGGTTCCAACCGCCGCTCGTCGGTCAGCATGTCCCGCAGCGTCCGGCCGCGTACGTACTCCATGACCAGGTACGGCAGCCCGTCGTGAGTGCCCTGGTCATAGACGGCGACGACGTTGGGGTGCGTGAGGCGGGCGATCGTCTTGGCTTCCCAGCTGAACCGCTCGACGAAGTGCGGGTCGTCGGCCTGGCCGGGATGGATGATCTTCACCGCCACGGTGCGCTCCAGGCGCTCGTCCGTGGCGGTGTAGACGGTCGCCATCCCGCCGCTCGCGACGCGACCCCGGATCCGGTAGCGCCCGTCGACGAGCGCGCCGATCCAGTTGTCCGCGACCCTCGTGTTCATCGGCTGGCAGTCTAAGCGGCACCGGGCGCGAACGTCGACGGGATCGCCGAGGTGTGGCGCGTGTCAGGGGTAGTGGCGTCGGTTGCGACGCCGTCCGGCCCGGGCAAGGCGGCCAGCGCGCCCTCGGCCTGACCCGGTGGACGGTCGACCGCTGACCCGGGCGGATCGGACACATCGGATCGGGATGAATTCGGCAAATCCCTTCGAGTTGGCGGGTCGAAGTCGCGGCGTCGCACGTGTTGCGCCCGGCCGCTGCCGCCCCTTGGTACCCCGGCGGACGGATCGCGGCGCGGCGTCGCCGAGCGTTTGTCGGAATTTGGACGCTGCGCCCACCGGTTCGCCAGCCCGTCGCATAGTCGGACCGTCGCGGCCGCGAGACTCTCGGCGGCAACCACGGTGACGCCGACCGCTCGGGCGATCCGGCGCGGGCGCCGGTGATAGGCGTCGTATTCGGGATACTCCTGGTCGAGTCCGTACAGCCACGCATCCGACCGGCGCACGATGGCCCGCCGCACCGTCCGGACGCCGGCAGCCGCCCGATGGCAGGCCGCGATCGCCACGTCCGACGCACTGGTCAACGCCATGACTGGCGCCCGACCGATCCCGGCCTCTCATCGCAGCCGCCACCGCCGGCATGGCATCGTGGACGGGTGACTGAATCCGTGACCGCCGGCGCGGTGGCCGGCCCCGTTGAGTGGCTGACACTGCCCGACATCGCCGAGATCTTCGACGTCAAGGTGACCCGGGTCCACCAGATGATCCGGGATCGTGAGCTCATCGCCGTTCGCCGCGACGGTGTGCTGCAGGTCCCGTCTGAGTTCGTGGTCAACCCCACCGCCCGCAAGCACCTCCCCGGCGTGCTCAATCTTCTCCACGACGCTGGGTATAACGACGAAGAGACGATGCGGTGGCTCTTCACCGCCGATCCATCCTTGCCCGGCACACCGGCCAGTGGCCTCGGCGGTCCGCTGGCGACCGAGGTCAAGCGGCGCGCGCAGGCGCTCGGCTTCTGACCGGGCACTGATCCCGCCATGCGGCACCTGACCTACCTCGCCGTGTTGGCCGGGTGCCTGCTCGGTGCGCTGTGGGTCGAGCCGGTGCTGCACGTCCATGTGGTGCGGCGATGGCGGCGTCTCGCGATCACGCTCGCCGTCGTCGTCGTGATCTTCGGCGGTTGGGACGTGGCGGCGGTCACCGCCGGCCACTGGCGCTACGACCCGGCACAGACTTTGGCCGTACGGCTGCTGGCCGGCCTGCCGCTCGAAGAGTTGCTGTTCTTCTTGGTCGTCCCGTTCGCCGCGATCCTCGGGTTCGAGGCCGTGCGCGCGGTGCGTGGCAGCGCGGCACCCGCCGGCGATGAGGTGCCCGACCCGCCGTTCGTTGACGCCGCTCGGGATCAGGCCGACGCCGATGGGCGGCCAGAGCGACGCGAAGCGGGGGAGTCCCGGAAGCGGCGCGAACCGGGGGCGGGGCGCGAGCCGGGGGCGGGGCGCGAGCCGGAGGAGCCGCGCTCTGGACGGCGGCCGCTCTCGTGACCTACACCGTGGCCGCTGTCCTCGGCGTCGTGGCTGCACTCGTTGCCGACCTCGCCATCCTCCGTACGCGTCTGGTCACCCGGCAGGTCTTCTGGCTGACGTACCCGATCGTCCTGGTGGGCCAACTCCTGTCCAACGGCGTGCTGACCGGCGCACGTGTCGTGACCTATCGACCGGACGCGATCGTCGGCTGGCGCATCGCGTACGCGCCGGTTGAAGATCTTGGATTTGGATTCTCGCTGGTGCTGGTGACGCTCTCGGTCTGGGTCTGGCTCGGTCGGCGCGGTCTCGACCGGACACCGTTCGCGGGTCAGCGCGACCGTCGGCGCGGGCGCGGCGGTCCGTGAATGGGACAGATCTCGGTGGGTCGCGGCGGCGGTCGTCGTTGCCCAGCGCGTTCGCGCAGGCATCGGCGAAGTCGTTGCTGCTTGCGGCCGCGGCCCGGGTGACGTGCCATAGCGACAGCACGTCGTCGACGTTGCGCGAGCGCCGCCGGTCGGTGCGTGCACGGACGACGGCCCGGTCGAAGTCGGCCCGGTCGATGCCTAGCAGCGCCGTGAGCGGTCCGAGCCAATAGACCGACGGGAGTCGAGCCCCGCGCTCCCAGCGCGAGACCTCGTGGCGACTGACCGTGGCCATCCCGGTCGCCGTGCAGAGGCGACCGGCGAGCGCTTGCTGCGACCAACCGCGACGTCGCCGAGCGGCCATGATCATCGTGCCGGGCGATGCGGTCACCCGCGCGACGGCTGTCGATGCCGACGTCGATTCTGCGGCTGCCGATTCCGAGGCTGCCATTGCCGATGTTGCCGTTGCTCGCTTTGCCATCGAAACCTCCGACACGACGGGCGCACGGTCGCGTCCGCTCACTCATGCTGGCGCCAGAGTGCGACACATTTCCGTACGCATGTTCGAATGGCCCCCTCTGCTGGCCCCTCCGCGCAACCGTGGCGCCGCGGTTATGTAAGGCCGTCACCCACTGCAGTCGAATGGGAGCCGCCATGACCGATGTGCCGTTCGATCTCGCCAATCCGCCGGACGACCCGCCGCCGGCCGTGCGTCAGCCAGTGATGTGGCGAGTGGCGATCTGCCTGTTCCGGGATCACTCGCCCGGCCTCGCCGGAGCCGGCGTCCTCGCTCGTTGCCGAGCCTGCGGGCTGGTCTGGCCGTGCCGTTGTCGCCGATTCGCCGAGCGGGCACTCATCGACGCGTGCTCGACCGAGCCGGAGGCGAACGCCCTGGTGCGCGGCGACAGCGACGACACCTCGGCGGTCGGCCAAGTCGACGAGGAGCCGCGATGATCGGCCGGTCGGCGATCTGGCACGAGCACCACGGGCTGGGACAAGTTCCGGGCGGAACGGATCGGGACCGTTACAGTCGTGGGGTGGCCCTAGGACTTCCCTCGGTAATGCCCGGTGGACAACCCGCCATCGGGGATCTTGTGCGCTCGGCCGAGCCGACGTTCTCCTTCGAATTCTTCCCGCCCAAGGACGAAGAGCAGGAGACGCAGCTTTGGCGGGCGATCCGCCAGCTCGAGCCACTGCGACCGTCGTTCGTGTCGATCACCTACGGCGCCGGTGGTTCGACGCGTGACACCACGGTGGCGGCGACCGAACGCATCGCGACCGAGACGACGCTGTTGCCGATGGCGCACCTGACCGCCGTGAATCACTCGATTGCCGAGCTGCGCAACATGGTCGGTCGGCTGGCCGAGGCCGGGGTGCGTAACGTTCTCGCGATCCGCGGCGATCCGCCGGGAAACCCGGGAGGCGACTGGATCCCGCATCCGCGCGGGCTGATGTACGCGGCGGAGCTGGTCGAGCTGGTGCGTAACGCCGGCGACTTCAGCGTTGGGGTGGCTGCGTTCCCGTACAAGCACCCGAGGTCGCCGGATATCGCCTCGGACACGCGAAACTTCATCGCCAAGTGCCGGGCTGGCGCGGATTTCGCGATCACCCAGATGTTCTTCGATGTCGACGACTACCTGCGCCTGCGCGACCGGGTCGCGGCCTCGGGCTGCGATACGCCGATCGTGGCCGGCGTCATGCCGGTGACGAGCCTGGGCACTATCGCGAAGTCGGAGGCGCTGTCCGGCGCGCCGTTCCCGCCGGCATTGGCTGCCCAGTTCGAGCCGATCGCCGACGATCCGAAAGCCGTGCGGCGGCTCGGCATGGCGCAGATGGCCGCGATGTGCCGGCGCCTTCTCGAGGAGGGTGTGCCGGGCATCCACTTCATCACCCTCAACCGGTCGACCGCGACCCGTGAGCTATGGCGGGACCTGGCTCCCGTACGCGCCTGAGAGGTTGGCAACGCCGTGGCTGTTCCCGTTGTGACCTGGGAGCAGTACGCGGCTGACTGGTCCGGCCTACACGGCGGCGTCGACCTGGCAAACGTGCGACCGGGCGTGCGTCGGTGGCTCCGGTTGGGGTTCGTGGTCGCGCGGTGGTTGCAACGGGCCAGGGTCCCGGCCGGCAGTGTCACCGCGCTGGGCCTGCTGTCGTCGGTTGTCGTAGCCGTAGTGGTCACGCACGGCAGCGGCGGCATCTTGCTGGCCGCGCTGCTCGTCTTCCTGGCGGCGCTGGCCGACACCGTCGACGGGGCGCTGGCCGTCCTCAGTGGGCATACGACGCGCCTCGGGTATGTGTACGACGCCGTCGTCGATCGCATCGGTGAGGCATGCTGGCTGATCGCACTCTGGCGGATCGGTGCGGCCGGGCACGTCGTAGTCGCCGCGGGCGCGCTCGCCTGGCTGCACGAATACGTTCGGTCGCGGGGAAACGCGGCCGGGATGACCGAGATCACCGCGGTCACCGTGGGCGAGCGGCCCACCCGCGTCATGGTCACGATCGGCGGTCTCGTGCTGGCCGGTTTCGCCGAATCCTTCAATCCGCACGTCGCGGCCGGCATCGCGGCGATCACGAGCGCGACCTGGATCGTTCTCGGGCTCATTGGAATCACGCAGTTGCTGGCGGCCGTACATCGGGCGCTGGCCGGCCGAAGCTGGCCCACCTGGCGGCCGGCGGGCGCGCCGAATGCGACGCCGCCGCCCGCGCCGGCCCCGGAGTCCACCGAGCGGCCGGCCACGCCGACGAACCCGGGCCCGATCGGGGCCGTCGAGCGCCGTACGCCGGAGGTCCCGTCCTCCGACCCGACCGGCGGTGGACGCGACGTCAGCGCCGGCGACTGGGACGTTCGCGATAGCGGGATCTCCGAGATGGTTAGCTACGCCGCTCCGTCGGCCGATGAGCCGTCCGAACCGTCGCCGGATCTCGCCCTTCGCGAGCCGACGCTCGACGACCTGCTCGGCGACGCCGGCGCGCGCGTTCGCAGCGCGGTCGAGAAATATGGCCGCAGCGTCACTGTCTACCGGTCGCAGGCGGCGGGGACAGCGGAGATCGACGCCGCCAACACGACGGGCGCCGCTGACGGCAGGGATGCCATAGATGCCGCGGATGTCAGGGACGCCACGGATGGCGGGTATGCCACGAAGCTCACCGACGCGGAGGCTGCCGGCGCGGAGGTCAGCGGTGCGGAGGCCACCAGCGCTGGCGCCGACGCCGGGGTCGGGCCGATCAGCGACACCGTGACCAAAGACGGCGGCAGCGACCGCCACGGCACCGGCAGCGGCGGCACCGGCCGCGGCACCGGCGACCGCACAGGCAGCGACCGCGGCGGCAGCGGTGGCGCCAACGGGGAGCAAGCGACCGTAACCGAGCCGAACGGCCCATGGCGGGCCGAGAACGGAAAGACTGCATCCGGACCGTCGAGAGGGTCCAAGATGCGCGCACACAGCCGGGCCCGGATCAGGTTCAGCCGGCGATCCCGTGGCGGCACCGCAAAATCGATGACCGAGGAGGCCGACCGAGCGCCGGGGCCGCCCACATCGGCTGGATCAGATCGCAGCGACGGCTGACACACGCGGATCCGCCGCCGGCATTGTCGCGCGGATCGGCGGATCGGTTACGGCACCCGGGTCGAGCGGCCCAGGATCGCAAACGGACGCTCGTCGCCCGGGAACACAAAATGCCGCAATACGTCCACGAACTCGAACCGGCGATACAGCCGCCAGGCGCGTGACGTCCGCTCGTCGGCCTCCGGCGTGGACAGCAGCGTACGGCGACCGGGTGCCATCTTGAGCAGCGCCGTCAAGAGCGCGGCACCCACTCCGAAACCCTGTGCGGACGGCCGCACGTGCAGCTCGACCACCTCGAAGCAATCACTGAGCCAGGCGTGCCGGGCATCCCGGCGCATGGCCGCCCGCACCTGGTCATGCCACCACTGCCCGCGCTCGGAGAGATAGCCGTAGCCGAACCCGACCAGGCGCCCGCGGTCGTCGACGGTAGCTACCGCTCGGAAACCCGGTCGGCGTACGTGCGAGGCCATGTAGCCGCGGCGGGCCGACAGCAATGCCACGTCGTACGACATGGCCTGGCCATAAACCTCGATGACGTCGTCGAGCCGGTTGCCGAAGTCGGCCGGCGTCCACGCAACGAGCCGCATTCCGGCCGGCCGGTCCGTGTCCACCCGATCACCTCGACTCGCGGTAACCCGCGTCGAGCGGGCCTCGTCCAGCAAGCCTAGCGGGATAGCGGCGTGCTGGGACCCGCGCTGTCGGCGTCACTCGACGTCGGTCGGCGTACCGCCGGTGATGCGGACCAGCTCGGCGTACGTGGTCGGGAACACCGCGTGTGGAATGCCGCCCGCGGCCCAGATCTCGTCGTAGCTGGCGAGCGCGGTGTCCACGAGCGTACGGACCTGCTTCGGGTGCCCGACCGGCGCGACTCCACCGATGGGCTGTCCGGTGTGTTCGCGGACGAAGTCCGGCGTGGCCCGCTTGAGGGCGCCGACACCGATCGCGGTGGCGACCTTCGCCGTGTCGACCCGGTGTGCACCGGACGTCAATACGAGCAACGGGTCACCGTCGGCCGCGAAGATCAGCGAATTCGCGATCTGCCCCACCGATACGTCCAGCGCCGCCGCGGCCAGAGCCGCGGTGCTCGCCGCGTCGGAGAGCATTCGGACAGTGCTCGGCTCGCCGGCTCCGTTGACCGCGTCGGCCGCGGTCAGGGCGTCCTGCACCGTGCGTACGTTCACATGCATGGCGCCATCCTCGCGCATCGACCCGAGCGCTTTCGCACGGGCGGGCCTGCGGCGCGCTGGCCGCGATGAACAGGTCGGACGGACCCGGCGCTAGGTCGGCGGCAGCTCGGCCGTCTCGCCCGGTCCGGCGGTGCGCGCGGTCTCCGCGATGCCCACCCCGATCAGTACGAGAACGCCGCCGATGAGTTGGTACGCCGAGAGACGTTCGCGCAGCACGACCCAGGCGACACCGGCCGCGATGACCGGCTCGACCATGCCGATGATCCCGACGCTCGTCGGCGGCAGGTGGCGTAGGGCGGCCGCGACGAGCAGGTACGACGCGATGGAGCCGCCGACCACGAGGTAGATCGCGAGGAGCCAGACCGGCACGCCGTGCGACGTGTGCCCGAGCACCGCGACCGGGAACGCGCCACCGGACCGGAACGTCGCGAGCACGAGCCCGGCGAGCGCCGAGATGCCGAACGCCCACCAGGTCAGCGACACCGCGTCACGTTGAGCGACGCCGCGCGCGCCGAGCACGTAGTAGAAGCACAACAGCCCGGCGGCGGCGAGGCCGGCGATGACGCCGATCGTGTCGAGGCGCAGGTCGGCCTGCCAGAACTGGGTGATGCAGGCGAGGCCGGCGATGTTCATCGCGAGCCCGTACCAGAGCCTCGGTTTGACCTGTTGCCGTTGGCCGAAGCGCGCCCACAGCGCGACGAGCAGCGGTGCCATGTATTCGAAGAGCAGCGCGATGCCGACCGGCAGGCGGCTGATCGATACGAAGTAGAGCATCGGCACGAAGAAGAAGCCGGCCAACCCGTACGTGATGAGCAGCGGCAGCTCGTCGCGCCGGACACGCAGGCGGCGCACACCCGGGCGGGTCACCACCACGATCACGGTCAACCCGGTCCATGCGCCGACGGCGCGCAGCAACGTGAGCCGGGAGGCGTCCACGCCGGCCTCGAGGATCAGCTTGGAGACGGTGCCATTGACCGCGAAGAGCACGCCTGAGACCACCACCATAACGACGCCGAGCGCCGGATGGACGGTGGTGCGGGCGCGGGTCGCCGTCGCGGTCACATCGGGAGGTTAGCCGAGGTCGCCGACCGTCTGTGAAACGACCCAAGCCGTGGTGGCCGGTTACCGTCAGTCGAGCAATTCGCTGGCCGGCAACGTCAGGAACTCAACGAATTCGTCGCTCAGCGCGACCTGTTCGAAGAGCCGTTGTGCATCGTCGTAGCGGCCGTTGTCGAATGCCTGATCGCCGACGGCGGCGCGGATCTTCGCCAGCTCCTCGTGCTCGATTCCGCGCACGTAGTCGGCGGTGATCACGGTGCCTTCGGCGGTCGGTACGCCGTCGTGGATCCATTGCCAGATCTGCGAACGACTGATCTCCGCCGTGGCCGCGTCCTCCATCAGGTCGAAGATCGCGACCGCCCCGACGCCGCGCAGCCAGGACTCGAGGTATTGCAGGCTGACGCTGACGTTGTTGCGCAGGCCGGCCTCGGTGACGCGGCCGGGCGTGTCGGCGATGGCCAGCAGGTCCGCGGCGGTCACCGTCACATCGGGTCGCTGCCGGTCGAGCTGGTTGGGTCGTCCGCCGAGCCGCGCGTCAAACGCTTCCAGGGCAATGGGTACGAGATCTGGATGCGCGACCCACGATCCGTCGAATCCGTCGGCCGCCTCGCGCTGTTTGTCCGCTCGGACCGCGGCGAGCGCGCGGTCGTTGACCTCTGGATTGCGTCGGTTCGGGATGAAGGCCGACATGCCGCCGATCGCGTACGCCCCGCGGGCGTGACACGTCTTGACCAGCAGCTCGGTGTAGTTGCGCATGAACGGCACCGTCATCGTCACCTGTGTACGGTCCGGCAGCGGCGCGGAGACGCTAGTGCCTCGCAGTTTCTTGATCACCGAGAAGATGTAGTCCCACCGGCCCGCGTTCAGGCCGGCCACGTGCTCGCGCAGCTCGTAGAGGATCTCGTCCATTTCGAACGCGGCCAGCACGGTCTCGATGAGTACGGTCGCGCGAATCGTGCCCCGAGGCAGCCCGAGCTGGTCCTGCGCGGCGTTGAACACGTCGTTCCACAACCGCGCTTCGCGGTGGCTTTCGAGCTTGGGCAGATAGAAGTACGGTCCGATGCCGGCCGCGATGGCTGCTCGGGCGCTGACCGCGAGGTAGGCCGCGGCGTCGAAGAGCGCTCCGGAGACCGGTTCGCCGTCGACGAGGACGTGCTTCTCCATGAGATGCCAGCCGCGCGGGCGTACGACGAGCGTGGCGACCTTGTCGCCCAGCGCATAGTGCTTGCCGTCCGGATTGGTGAAATCGAGTGTCCCCTGCAGTGCCGCCAGCAGGTTGACCTGTCCGGCGACCATGTTGTCGAAGGACGGAGTGTTGCTGTCCTCGAAGTCGGCCATGAACACCTTCGCGCCGGAGTTGAGCGCGTTGATCACCGTCTTGCGGTCGGTGGGTCCGGTGAGCTCGACCCGACGGTCGACGAGGCCGGGCGCGACCGGCGCGACCGTCCATGAACTGTCGCGGATCTCCCGGGTCTCGGGGAGAAAATCGGGGACGGCACCGTTGGCGAGCGCCACGGCACGCTCGGCACGTCGGTTCATCAAGTCCCGGCGTACCGGCTCGAATTCGCGGTGTAACCGTGCGATGAGGGCCAGCGCTTCGTCGCCGAGAGTCCGGCGAAGCTCGTCCGGATCCCGTCCCGGCGTCGTCGGGTCGGCGGCAGAGTCAACGCTCACGATCGTGCTCCTTCGGCTCGCGGCTGAACGTCTCAGCGCAACTGTGACCGGTCGTCCGTCGTGCCGGCACCCGCGGTGCGATTCGCGCCAGGGATCAGCGCCTAGCTTTCCGGCCGCGGCCGGGAATGACCAGCCATACACGGAAGATTGCTTCGGGGTCGTGGATACGGATGCTCGGCGCCGGGCCTCGGCCGCATCCTTGGTCGCTGCCCCGATTCGATGCCCCGAGTCGATGCCGCGATCTGATGCCAGACAGCTACGAGGTCACCGGTGGACGCGGATTCGGCCAGGCCGTTCGCCGCGACACCGCCGCGATCGCATCAGGCGAGTACCGCGGCAGGCGGGCGGCCGGGGCGGCGAAGATCGCGGCAACTGCGCGGGCGCCGGTGCGACCGGCACCGCGAAACACCACACGCTGATCTCCTGGTCGTCGACTGCTCGGCCGTGCGGCGGCCCAGCCGCCTGGCCGCCCGGCCCAGTCGCGCAGCGGCCCGGCCCCGCTCAGCGGCCCGGCCCCGCTCAGCGGTCCAGCCGCGCAGCGGCCCAGCCGCCGCCCAGCCGCCCTGTCCAGCCGCGCACGGCGGTCCAGCCGCGCAGCGGCCCAGCCGCCCTGCCCAGCCCCGCCGGCGGTCGAGCCGCCAGCGGTCCAGCCGCGCAGCGGTCCAGCCGCGCAGCGGTCCAGCCCCGCTCAGCGGTCCAGCCCCGCCCAGCGGTCCAGCCCCGCCGCCCTGCCCAGCCGCCCGCAGCCGCTCAGCGGCCCAGCGGCCTAGCCGCCCGGCCCAGCCCCGGCCGGCGGTCCAGCCCCGCTCAGCGGCCCAGCGGCCCAGCCGCACGGCGCCGGGTTTCGACGCGATCTTGACAAATCTTGGCCGGTTGTGTGTCCGTCGTTGCGGTCTTGTCGTACCCGGGGTTTACTGTAGATGTGTTCGAACGATTGTTCGAATGAATCTCGGATCGACGCACTCGACCAGGGGTTCTCAGAAACAGGTTCCAGGATGACCACCGTTGATCCATCGCACATGACAGCTACTCGAAACGGCAGTGTTCGACCGGACTTGCCGCCCCCCGCGCGGGTGTGGCGAGCGTCGGAGGGCGCGTTCGCGGCGTGCCCTCCGCACGGACTGCAGCCTCGGCCAGGCTGCGGGACCGGGCATTCGCGGGCCTGGTCCCAACCGGGTGCGCCGCCGCCGTCCTCTGACCCCCGGTCGGTGGGCGGTGCACCAGGGCCGGTCGGACGTGGTGGGGAAGCGCCACGTCCGACCGGCAGCACCAAGCCGCATCTTCCCGGCGGCCACCGGCTCCGACGCATCGTGCGTCGAGCGATCCCATCCGGGATTCGGATGGGCGTGGTTGAGGGAGGAAGGCACCAATGGGATCGACCCCGACGCTCTTCGCGGTAGACGCTCCGACGCCCACCGACGTGAGCGACGTCGTGACGGCACCGCCATCCGGCCGGTGGCTGTCCGGGCCGTCTCGCGCGGCCGACGCACCGACCGTTCCGGCGCATGCGTTCCCGCACCGGACTCCGGCGCAGCTCCTGGCGCTCGCGCGCCGTGGCCTCGACGAAGCGATCGAGCACCGTGTCGAAGGCCTGCGCTATGCGACCGCCCACCTGGCCGCGCTGCGCGCCGCAGCGGCGGTCGTCGCGGCGCGGGCCAAGCCGGTGCCCAGCCGACGCAGCAAGCTCACCAGCGTGTGGGACCTGCTCGCCCTGGTCGCCCCGGAGCTCAGCGAATGGGCGGCCTACTTTGCGGCGAGCGCCGCCAAGCGGGCGGCCGCCGAAGCCGGCATTCCACGTGTGGTCAGCGTCCGCGAGGCCGACGACCTCATTCGCGCGGCCGCATCGTTCGTCGCCGTCGTCGAGCTGGCTCTCGGCCTTGTCCACCCCGGTCTGCTGGACGAACTCGTCGCCTGAGGGTAGGCCCCACCGCTTCGCGAAGGGCCTGTCGTCCGGGACCGGATAGCAAAGGCATCCGGCCGATCGGCATCCGGCTCGCGGTGGGCGTGCAGCGATGGAACACGCGACACAGGGGGGAACCGTCGTGGCCGACACCAGGGGCGACATCGTGGTCGACAACATGCCGTTGCCGTCCCGGTCACCGGGGGCAGGCGGCCTGGCCACGGCCGATCCGGCACCGACCACTCGCGCTACGCCGCCAGCCGGATCCACCCGGACGGCCATGGTTCCACCCACTTCTGCTCGATCCTCCGGGCGGCCCACTTCTGCTCGATCCACCACCCCTCCGGTCGACCTCGTGAAGGCCACCGCCGCCGGTCCGTCGGCCGCCGCGACCGCCGCCGCTCTGGTCCGATCGATAGGGCTGGTCGGCCTCGTCCGGCCAGCGACCACACCAACCACCCTCCCGGGGCCGACCGCCATCCCGTCCGTCACCGTGTCCGTCACCGAGCCTGCGACCGAGCCCGGCTGGAACCCGGATCCGCCGGCGGAAGCCGAGCGGGCTGCCCGGCCGAAGGCGGTCACGAAGGTGGTCCGCGGGACGGGGCGAGCGCACTCCGCCGCCCCCCGACTCCGGGTAGCCGCCGGGACCGGCGTTGCCGCCGGCACGAATTCCGGCAACATCGCCGGCGGCCTCGGCGCACCCGATCGCATGTTGCCGGTCATCCACCAGTTGCGTCCGTTGCTGCCCGGTGGCGGGCTGCGTCGAGGGTCAACGGTCGCCACGTCCGGTGCCACCTCGTTGGTGATCGGATTGCTCGCCGCCGCGTCCCGGGCCGGGTCGTGGTGCGCCGTTGTCGGACTGCCGACGTTCGGCGCGGCGGCCGCGGCCGAAGCCGGCGTCGAATTGAGCCGGCTCGCGCTCGTGCCCTATCCGGGCCCGGAGTGGAGCACCGTCGTGGCCGCCCTCCTCGACGGGGTGGATGTGGTCGTCACCGCGCCGCCCGGCCCGGTTGCCGCGTCCCTGACCGGGCGCCTCGCCGCCCGGGCCCGCCAACGCGGCAGCGTACTCATCGGATACGGCCGGTGGCCGGGCGCCGACGTGTTACTCACCTCGACGCGCGGTGACTGGGAAGGGCTCGACGACGGCCGGGGACGGTTGCGTAAACGCAAGCTCACCGTCACCGCTCGTGGGCGTGGCGCCGCGGCGCAGCCGAAGGAAGCCACGTTCTGGTTGCCGGCGTACGCGGCGATGGGGGAGGGCTGGTCGGTCGACCGGTGGCGGGAACGCAACCACGCGGAGCGAACGCTGTCGTTGTTGCCGCCGCCCGACATCACGATCGTCCCGGATGGACCAATCGTTGACGCGCGCGAAGAAGCGCTCGGCTACGCGCGCCAAGAAGCCGCCTCATGAGCCGGACGCTGGTGCTCTGGTGCCCGGACTGGCCCGTGGTCGCGGCCGGCATCGTCGACGGCGTGCCGGCGTACGCACCGGTTGCCGTACTGTCCGCGAACCGGGTGATCGCGTGCTCGGCGGCGGCTCGGCGCGAAGGCATCCGCCGCGGCCTCCGTAAACGCGAGACACAGGCACGCTGCCCGGAGATCGTGACGATCGAGCACGACGAGGGCCGGGACGCGCGCGCGTTTGAGTCGATCGTCGCGACCGTCGAGGCGATCGCGCCCGGCGTCGATGTGGTGCGGCCCGGCGTGTGCGCGCTCGCCGCCCGTGGTCCGGCCCGTTACTTCGGCGGTGAGGAACGAGCCGCCGAACACCTCGTCGAGCAGGTCGCCCAGGCGTGTGCCGTCGAGGCACAGGTCGGCATCGCCGACGGCGTGTTCGCGGCCGGGTTGGCCGCCCGTACGGGTCGGATCGTCGCCAACGGTGCGACACCGGCGTTCCTCGCCGACTTCGACATCGCCGCGATCGGTGGTGGCCATGCCGCCAACTCGGCCGGCGGTCGGAGTCGAGCCGCCACCCGTCCGAGTGACGTGCGCGGCATGACCTCCCGGGAGGCCCTCGTCGACCTGCTGCGCCGGCTCGGGATCCGTACGCTCGGGGAGTTCGCCGCGCTGCCGCCGGCGGACGTGCTGGCCCGGTTCGGGTTCGACGCGGCGCTCGTCCATCGGCTGGCCGCCGGCGGCGACGAACGACCGCTCGCGATCCGCCAACCACCGGCCGACCTCGACGTCATCGAACGGTTCGACGAGCCGCTGGACCGGATCGATGCCGCCGCGTTCGCCGCCCGCTCGCTCGCCGTCCGGCTGCATGAGCGGCTGGCCGGGCACGGCCTGGCCTGTACGCGTCTGGGCATCGAAGCGGTCACCGAGCGAGGAGAAGAGCTCTATCGCACGTGGCGCCACGACGGCCTGTTGACCGCGGCGGCGATCGGCGATCGGGTGCGCTGGCAGCTCGATGGCTGGCTGCACCACCAGAATCGGCCAAGCGGCGGCATCGTGCGGCTGCGACTCGTGCCCGACGGCATCATCGAGCATGCCGGGCTCCAACTCGGCCTGTGGGGCGACGCGGGCGTCGAGCGCGACCGTGCGCACCGGGCGATGACCCGTGTGCAAGGCCTCCTCGGGCCGGAGGCGGTGGTGACCGCGGTCGCGAGCGGCGGCCGCGACCCGATGGACGAGATCACGTACGTCCCGTGGGGCGACGAGCGGCTGCCCGCCCGCCCGGCCGATCGGCCGTGGCCGGGGCGCCTGCCGCCGCCCGCCCCGGCCACCGTGCTGGTCGAACCGCTGCCGGTCGACGTGCGGGACATCGCGGGAGCGCGGGTCGGCGTGACCGCGCGGCTCGCGGTCACCGCACCACCGGCGCGCCTCGTTATCACGCCAACCGGCGGCATCGTCGGGGCCCGGGTGGCGGCCGCCCAGAGCCGAGCCGCCCAGACCCGAGCCGCTCAGACCACACCGGCCCGGGACACCGTCGTGGAGATCGTCGGCTGGGCCGGGCCGTGGCCCGTGGACGAGCGCTGGTGGGCGCCGGAGGAGGCCAGCCGCCGTGCGCGATTTCAGGTCGCCCTCGGCGACGGCCGGGCGCTGCTGCTCTGCCTCACCGACGGCGACTGGTCGGTGGAGGCGATCTATGACTGACCGGGCCGTGGCGGCGGACTGGCCGCCACGACGAAGACGACAGCCGCGACGAAGGACAGAGCGCTGATGGGCTACTTCAACCCGAGCATCTCGTGGAGCGAGCTCGAGCGCCGGCTCTCCGGCGGAGCGACACCCGAGGACGTCCTCGGTCGGGACGCGTACGGCGAACCGATCATCCCGCATCCGCCGGTCACCGACGTGCTCGCGAACTCGAGCGACGAGTGGGCCGGTGCCGATGGCGGCGACTCGCCCGCCTGGAGTCGCAAGCGGGCCGCCTACCAGCCACCGGCCGGCGTACGGCCACCGGTCACGTCCACGGTGGATTACGCGGAATTGCACTGCCACACGAATTTCAGCTTCCTCGACGGCGCGAGCCAACCCGAGGAACTGGTCGAGGAGGCGGTGCAGCTCGGCCTGTCCGCGCTCGCCGTCACCGACCACGACGGGTTCTATGGCGTGGTCCGCTTCAACGAGGCGGCCCGCGAGTGGAAGCTGCCCGCCGTCTTCGGCACCGAGTTGTCGCTCGACCTGCCCGGACCGCAGAACGGCGAACCCGACCCGGTCGGCCGGCACCTGCTCGTCCTCGCCCGCGGGCCGGAGGGGTATGCGCGGATGTCCCGTACGCTCGCCCTGGCCCACCTCGCTGGCGGGGAGAAGGGCAAACCCGTCTACGACGTGGACGAGGTGGCCGGCGCGCTCCGGGATCACGCTCTCGTGCTGACCGGATGCCGCAAGGGTCCGGTGCCCGCGGCGCTGCTCGCCGGCGGCATGGACGCGGCCGCCACCGAACTCGATCGGCTGGTCGCGCTGTTCGGGCACGACAACGTTGCCGTCGAGTTGACCCGGCGCGGTGACCCGCTCGACGACGACATCTGTGACGCGCTCGCGGCTCTCGCCGATGGCTTCGACCTGCCCACCGTGGCCACCGGCAACGTCCACTACGCGACACCGAAGCGCCGGCCGCTGGCGACCGCGCTCGCCGCCGTACGGGCCCGGCGCAGCCTCGACGAGATGGACGGCTGGCTGCCGGCCGCGGCCACCGCGCACCTGCGATCGGGGGAGGAGATGGCGGCGCTCTACGCGGCGTATCCGGGGGCCGTCGACCGGGCCGCCATCTACGGCAAAGAACTCGCATTCGACCTGCAGCTCGTGTCGCCGCAACTACCGGCGTTCGAGGTGCCGACCGGCCACACCGAGATGACATGGCTGCGGCAGCTCACCATGGATGGCGCGGCCCAGCGCTACGGTCCACGCGGCGCCGACACGACCAGACAGTACGAACAGCTGGAATACGAGCTCGACATGATCGCCAAGCTCGACTTCCCCGGCTACTTCCTCGTCGTCTACGACATCGTGCGCTTCTGCAAGGAACAGAACATCTACTGCCAGGGTCGCGGATCGGCGGCGAACTCGGCCGTCTGCTATGCGCTCGGCATCACGAACGTCGACGCGGTGCGGTGGAATCTGCTGTTCGAGCGGTTCCTCGCTCCGGAGCGGGACGGGCCGCCGGACATCGACATCGACATCGAGTCCGATCGGCGCGAGGAGGTCATCCAGCACGTCTACCAGAAGTATGGCCGGCACCACACCGCACAGGTCGCGAACGTCATCTCCTACCGGCCGCGGTCGGCCGTACGCGACATCGCGAAGGCGATGGGCTTCTCGCCGGGCCAGCAGGATGCGTGGAGCAAGGGGATCGACCACTGGGGCGCACTGTCGCCGGCGGGCAACGAGGAGATCCCGGCCCAGGTGCTGGCGTACGCGAACGAGGTCGCCACGTTCCCACGACACCTCGGCATCCACTCCGGCGGCATGGTGATCTGCGACCGGCCGGTGATCGAGGTCTGCCCGGTCGAGTGGGCGCGCATGGAGGACCGCTCGGTGCTGCAGTGGGACAAGGACGACTGCGCCGCCATCGACCTGGTCAAGTTCGACCTGCTCGGCCTCGGCATGCTGTCGGCGCTGCACTATGCGTTCGACATGATCGACTCGAGCAAGCTCGCGTCGACCACGCCGGACGGCCGCTCGGTCGATCTCAGCACCCTCGCGCTCGACGACGACGAGATCTACGAGATGCTCTGCAAAGCCGACTCGATCGGCGTGTTCCAGGTGGAGAGCCGTGCGCAGATGGCGACGCTGCCCCGCCTGAAACCACGGGAGTTCTACGACCTCGTCGTCGAGGTCGCACTCATCCGACCCGGTCCGATCCAGGGCGGCTCGGTCCACCCGTACATCCGGCGCAAGAACAAGCTGGAAGAACCGACGATCCCGCACCCGAAGATGGAAAACGCGCTGGCCCGGACGATGGGCGTGCCGTTGTTCCAGGAGCAGCTCATGCAGCTCGCGATCGATGTCGCCGACTTCACCCCGAGCGAGGCCGACCAGCTG
>CAWIKW010000005.1:0-729816 GCA_963836785.1 uncultured Actinomycetota bacterium
CACGACCCCGCGGCGGTGCATCCTCGCGACGACCCGCGCCAGATCGAGCGCGACATGGCAAAACTGCGAGATATCCAGCGGCATCGTGTCGCGGGCCACGCAGACGCCGTCGACATCCTCCAAGACAATCGATCCAGGTCGCGATGGCGCCGCCAGCTGCACGACTCCATCAACGCCATCGAGCCGCTCCAGCATCGCCGACTCATGGCGAAGCCGATCCGCCGCGCCCGGGCCGCGCGGCTCCTTACGGATGACGGTACGGCCATCCAGATGCTCACGCGTGACGCGGGTTCGATCGCTCTCATGAACGACCTCCACTCCCGCGCGGAACGGATCCTTCGTCGGCATGTCAACGGCCATCGACAGGGACCTCCGCGATGATTGCGGTGCCGGCGCCGGGCGGGCTGACCATCGTGATCGTCCCGCCGAGGGCGGCCACCCGATCTCGCAGTCCAACCAGACCCGATCCGCGTGGCCCATCGCCGCCGACGCCGTCGTCGCGTACGTCCACGCGGAGGCTTCGGTCGGTCAGCTCCACGCCAACCCGTACCGTCGACATTGGCGCGTGCTTGACGGCGTCCGCCAGTCCTTCCGACACGATGTAGAACGCGGCGACTTCCACCGGGTCAGGCAATCGCCTGTCGACGTTCAGTTCGAGTTCGACCGGGACGTTGCTTCGGTTGCAGATCATCCGGAGCGCCGGTGCGAGGCCGCCCTGGGACAGGATGCTCGGATGCAGGTCACGGGCCATCCCCTGCAGCTCGTGGAAGACCTCCTGCAGTTGCTTCGCGGCCTGTGACAGGGCCGATCCGAGCTCGTCCGAGCCGCGCGGCAGCAGCGCCTGCGCGGTGCGCAATGTCAACGCGATCGATGCGAGATGCTGCTGTACGCCGTCGTGCAGTTCGCGGCCGAGCCGGCGGCGGGTTTCGTCGGCTGCCACCACCGCACGCGACCGCGACGCGGCGAGTTCGTCGCGAACCTGCGCGTTCGAGATGGCCGTCGCTGCGAGTCTCGTGAATCCGGATATGCGTTGCTCGGTGTCCTTCGGCATTGGGGTGGGCCGAGTCGTGCCTGTGATCACGGCGCCCCAAAGCCCGCCGTCGACGACGATCGGTATCGCCACTGTAGAGCGGATGGCCCTGCGCACGGTGTCGGTCGTCGCTTTGCCCCCGTGCGCGGGGTCGGATACGCGCGTCGGTTCGTCCGCTCGCGCCGGTTCGTCCGCTCGCGCCGGCTCGCCGGTACGCAGCACGATCGCGGAAGCCTCGTGGTCGTACGGTGCATGGAGTGTGCCGACCCGAGTGCCGGGGGATCGGGATCCCCAGACGGCCACCATGCGTGCTACGCCGGCCGGCTCATACCGGATCACCTGCGCGAAGTCCGCGTCGGCCAGCCGCCCTGCCTCTGCCGCCACCGCGGTGAACGTTTCGTTCTGCGGTACGCCGTTGGCGACGAGAATCGCTACGCGTCGTAGCGCGCCCTGCTCGTCCAGCAGCAACTGAAGCTGGTTGCGAGCGGCGCGCTCGTCGTCGAGCACGCGCAGGGTGCGCATGGTCATCGACGTGGCGCGCGCCATGCCGCGCAGCAGGCTCATCTCGTCACGGCCCACCTCGCCGGTTCCGGATCGGGCGAGCACGAGCTTCGCGTCGTCGGGGTGATCCAGCGAGACCCGGACCGCCGTGCATCGCCCGGCCCCCGGGACGGGCACGTCATGGCCGGTGTCGTACGCGACGGCACGCAGATCCGCGATCGGCACTTCCCCTGCGGGATAACCGATCGATGCGACAACCTGTCCCGCCGACAGGATCGCCGCGACCTCGGCGTCCAAAGCCTCGGCGGCGCGCTCCACCGCGCCGAGCGCGGCCGATTCCTCGGTCTCGAAAGCCGCGACGACTTCGAGGAATTCGGCGAGCTGCCAGGTAGCCCAGGCGGATGGACGGGCCATGTCAAGCAACCGATAGGACGACGAGAGTCTGGTTGTGGAAGCCGCTCATGCCCGACTTACGCGCGATCTCGCCGTAGGTGTAAAAACCTGCGACGGGCGCGCCCCGAGCGATAGCGGCGATGCGGTCGATCTCGGCCTTGATCCCCTGCTCGCCGAGCACTCCGCGCCGGGCTATGCAGTCGAATGCGAGTAAACCCCGGGGCGGGTTTCCGTCTAGACCAGCGAGCGAGTCCAGGCAGGCGGCGTCGGTAGCCGCCAGCACCGACTCGGCGTCTCCGTCCATGATCCAGACGAGGCCACCCTGCGGAACCTCCGCCGCACAGCGCAGCGCACGTTCGGTGAAGTCGCCACCGGTGATAAAGCGGATCTGCTCTTCACCGTCGCGCCGGCTGAGGCCCAACGGGTGTCGCAGCGCTGTCCGGGCCAGCTCCTCCTGGCTCACCGGAGTGCAGTCCGCATGGTTGAGCCGGTCCAGATACACGTCGAGGGCAGGCTCGTCGTCGAGCTCGTACACCCGATTATCGCCACTGCGGGTCGCCAGCATCGGTTCGCCGAGCTTGCGCCAGCCGTGTCGTACGCCGATGCCGAGCGGTGCGTCAGACGTCAGTCCCGCCGCCACCACGGAGTCGGTGACGACCTCGTCGCCGTACATCTGGAACGTCCGGGTCATCTTGAGGTCATCGCCGGCGCAGCCACCCACCAGCGGTACGCCGGCGCCGAGTACGGCGTAAGCGCCCCGGACAACCTCCTGCTGGTTGCCGGCCAGACCGTCGGTGAGGAGTAGTAGGACGCGATGCGGCCGGTCGTCGGCGCTTGACAGACAACCCGCGACGTACTCGCCAGCAGCCCTGAGGTTGCGCGAGGCGTCCCGAGCGATCGCCGTGCTGACGGAGAAGCCGTTCCCACCGAACGCGGCCACCAGCACGCCGGCGTCGTCCGGGCCGTTTGTACCGATCTCGCCCGCCGTCGAGCATCCGATCAGCGGTGCGCCGCCCGAGCGGCGGTCGATCTGACGGACCGTCTCCACCAGGTCGAGAGACTCGGAGCAGAAGACGATGAGGAGTCTTGGGTCCGAGCCGACCAGCGCCTGGTCTGCGGCGCGGCGGCCCGGTTCGGCATCGGATCCGCTAGCCTGGCCGACCGCGAACCATCGAGACGTTCTCATGAACACCACCTCGAGCGAGGTAATACGGTGCGTGCTGACGGTGCTACAAGACGTAGCTGATCGTGTGAGCGCTGTTGCTGGCGAACCCGCGGTGGGCGCCGGCGCCTTGGCTTGGCAGGTCGAGCGCCCGGTTCGCGGGTGTGTCACGGTAAGCCGCAGCGACGGCATGGGTGGCCCATCGCATTCGGGCGGTCGCCGCCTCCGGGTGATCGCCGAACTCCTGGGCAACCCTGGCGATGCACAGCCCCACGCCGAGCGCGCGGAGGGAGCTGTCGATCGCCGCGCGGACGTCCCCGGGAGTGGGGTGCTCTGACGACTGCAGATGCGAGGCAAATAGGGCTTCGCTGAGGATGGTCGGTGCGGATGGGAACCCCGCGGTCCAGGGACTAACCGGCGGCTGAGTCGGGCTCGTTGTTCTCATGATCGTGCCTTCCTGAGACAGAGCGTGCCGTCCCGAGGGCGTGCCGTCCTGACCGGGCGGCCCGGGAGCGTTCCGGGGCCGGGCGCTGCTTTCGTGTCCACGTGCCGCATCTAGCACCCCCAGGTCTGTTGACCTCGTCGTAGTTCTTAAGCATTGCCGCTCCGCGGCACCGATGTCGTCCACGCCAGCGGCCATTCGGGCTTACCGCCAACCGGCATCCGGCTATACCGGCTAGCCGGTATAGCCGGTCACTGGAGAGCCGGAGTTGCCCACACCGAGCCGCTCTAAGACCGCACGGGCGTCAGGTCGCGTCGTCCGCCGTCGTGAGGGGCAGCCACACCTGTACGGTCGTGCCCTCGCCCGGCGGACTGAGTACGGTGATCGTCCCGCCCAGCGCCTCGACGCGGTCGGTGAGTCCGGTCAACCCGGTTCCGCGGGCCGGATCGGCCCCGCCGGCGCCATCGTCGCGCACGGTCAGCCGCAGGCGTCCATCCGCAACGCCGGCATTGATCCATATCGCCGTCGGTTGCGCGTATTTCGCGACGTTGGTGAGCGCCTCTGCTACCACGTAATAGGACGCGATCTCGACCTGGTCCGGAAGTCGGCCATCGATATCTATGTCGATCTCGACGGGGACTGGCGATCGCCTGGCCAGCGCCTTGAGCGCGGGCCCCAGACCGCCCTTTGCCAGCAGTGCCGGGTGGATACCGCGGGAGATCTCCCGCAGGTCGTCCAGCGCGGCGACTAATCCGTCGCCGATGTCGGCCAGCTCCGTTCCCAGCTCGGGGGCGTTGTTGGGGATGCTCGCCTGCGCGTTGCGCAGGTCCAGCGTGAGCGACACAAGCCGCTGCTGGGTGCCGTCGTGCAGGTCACGTTCGATGCGGCGGCGGATGTCGTCGGTGGCCGCGACCACGCGTGCTCGCGACGCCGTAAGGTCGGCCCGCGCCTGCGTGTTGGCGATCGCGGTGCCAACGAGGTCGGTGAAGTTGGCCAGGCGCAACTCGGTGCCCGAAGCCAGCGGCTCGTTGGCCATGGAGTACGCGACCATCGCGCCCCACAGCCGCCCCTCCACCGTGACCGGCGCGCCAACGGCGGAGTCGACGCCGTGCTCATGGAGGACCGCCGCAAGGGGTCCGGGAGCGTCCGCGAAGCTGTCGATCCGCACCGGCTGCCCGCTACCGCGCACCAGCGCGGCGACGTTGCGTCCCTCCAGGGTGACCCTCGTGCCAGCCGGGATAACGGTCTCCTCGCCCGAACTGGCGACGACGGTCGCCGTCTCGTCGGCCTCGTAGCGCATCAAGCGGGTGGCGTCGACGCCGAGCAGGCGGGCCACCTCCTCGTTGACCGCGGGGAAGACGTCCTCGGGCGGGGTTGCCTGAGCGACAAGAGTCGCAACCCGGCGCAGAGCGGCCTGCTCCGCCAGGAGCTGGGCGAGGTCCGACTGGCTGCGCTGCAGCGAGCTGCCCATGCTGTTGAAGGCCCGCTCGAGCACGCCAATCTCAGCGACTCCGGTCGTCGGCATGCGGGTTGATAGATCGCCGGTCGCGAGCTGTTGAGCCATTGCGGACGCCTGGCGGACCGGCCGTACGATCGTCCGGGTCAGGTAGCTGGCGAAGAAACCAATGAGCACCACGGACCCGGCGAGTCCGGCTAGCGCGGCGGCCGTCGCCCGGGTGGCGTTCGCGCGCGCGCGATCTTCGCGCTCCGCACCGAGTCGTTGCTCGGTCGACTCCAGGGCGGTGAAGTTGCGCCGGATATCGTCGAGCAGTGCTCTGCCTTCGTCGGCCGTTGCCACGCTACGTGCGGCGGGATCGCCGGAGCGTGCTTCGGCGGTAAGCGGGATGGCGTAGTTCCGGATATACGCTTCGCCCTTGCTTTGGATCGCTCGCGCCGTTCTGTTCTGCACGGAGACCTTGGTGAGGTCGACGAGTCGGCTGCTGGCCTGTGGAAAATCCGCCTCGGCATCGAGCGCCGGATCGAGGAACCGCTGTTCGTTGGTCAGGATGTAGCCGCGGGTGCCGGTCTCGACATCGACGAGAAGTCGCTCCAGCTGACTCGCGGTGACCAGGACTTGCTGGGAATGGCGAGACAGTTGAGCCGATTTGCGCTGGTCGGCGATTGCCAGCAACAGGATGACAAAAGCGCCGCTCGTCAAGAACGCGAGCAGCGCGCTCGCGATGATCATGCGGCGGGTCAGACCGCCGCGCATGATGACCTGCCCCAACCCGACCGCGACTCACCCCGACGCAGGCGTCGAACCGTTACGGTTGCGTGGAGGTGGGCAAGCGGATGCAGGACGTGACGCAAAGCCAGCAGGGCCCCTCCGCGGTTCGGATGCGGGTCGTGATCGCGGACGACGACGTACTGCTCCGTGAGGGTGTCGCTAGCCTCCTTGAGCGCCACAACTTCGCCGTGATCGGACAGGCCGGTGACGCCGCGGAGCTGCTCGAACTGGTCCGTGAGCACGCTCCCGACCTGGTCATCGTCGACATCAGGATGCCACCGACGCACACGTCGGAAGGGCTCGAGGCGGCTCGCGCGATCCGGGAGGAGTCTCCGCGTACCGCGATCCTGCTGCTCTCCGCCCACGTCGAGATCGAACATGCAATGGAGCTGTTGGCCAGCGGCGACCGGGTGGGCTATCTGCTGAAGAGTCGCGTGACCGACGTCGAAGAGTTCACCGAGACGCTGAACCGGGTCGCCAGATCCGGCGCCGCGGTCGATCCCGTGCTGGTGCATGAGCTTATTGCGGCCCGTCGGCGGGACGATCCATTGGCCGCGCTGAGTCCGCGCGAACGTGAGGTGCTCGCGCTGATGGCCGAGGGGCGTTCGAACACGGGAATCGCCCGCCAGCTCTGGGTTACGGAAGGGACTGTCGAGAAGCACGTGCACAGCATCCTGACCAAGCTGACGCTCCCCGAGACCGACGATGATCACCGGCGGGTGTTAGCCGTGATCACATTTCTCGAGGCGCGTTAGCTTCCGGCTCCGACATGCCATTGTCGCAGATCAGGCTGTGGATGGCGCTCGCTGACAGGGACGACTTTCCCAGGAATCCGGCCGCGGGGCTGGCCGCGATGAGCTCCTCGAAGTCCTGCTCGCTGTGGCTGGAGATCAGGATGATCGTGGGCTTGCCGTCACCGAGATCCGAGGCGTTACGGTCGATGTGTCGTACGAGATCGAAGCCGCTGTCCGGGCCGAGATCTATGTCTACGAGCACAAGATCTGGTCGCAGCTCGTCGGCTCGTCGAATGGCTTCGGCGCTTGTCGAAGCGACGCCGACGACTTCGATGCCCTCGCGCTCAAGCAGCCCTCGGGCGGCCTTGAGAAACGGGGCGCTGTCATCGACGATCAAGCAGCGCAAGCTCATACGGTCAAGAATGGCGGCTTGCCGCAGTGCTTCGCATTACGGCTAGCCCTAAGCTTCAGGCGATACGGCCGGCCCTCACCTGGGGGCCGAAGGCCCGCCAACTCGACATCCGTAAGTCACCCGTGCGACTCGCAGCCAGACCAGTGTGTGGCACGGAGGACGCCACGGTGGGGGATGGCCGCCACCGACCAGCCACGCGACTGCTACGGGTAGCGGGCGCCATTGACTGTGACCCGCAGCGCGTACACGCTGGTCCCCGCGGTGACGAAGAGCTGATTGCGCTTGGGCCCGCCGAAGGTGAGGTTGGCGACCGATTCGGGCAGCAGCAGCTTGCCGATGAGGGTGCCGTCCGTATCGAAGCAGTGCACGCCGTCCCAGGCGGCGGCCCAGACGCGTCCGGCGTCGTCCAACCGGAGGCCGTCGAAGCGTCCGTTGTTGCATTCGGCGAAGATCTTCCCGCCGGTCAGGGCGCCCTCGCTGGTGACGTCGAAGACGCGGATGTGGCTCGGTTCCTGCCGGGTGTCGGCGATGTACAGCCGTCGCTCGTCGGGTGCGAAGGCGAGGCCGTTGGGTCGGCAGAAGTCGTCGGCGACCACTCGTAGATCACCGGTGGCTGGGTCGAGGCGGAATACGTAGCAGGCGCCGCCGAACTCGCTGTCGGCCTTGTTGCCCTCGTAGTCGCTGAAGATGCCGTAGATCGGGTCGGTGAACCAGATCGTGCCGTCGGCGCGGACGACCACATCGTTGGGGCTGTTGAGCCGCGTGCCCTGATACCGGTCGGCCAGCACCGTGACGCTGCCGTCGTGTTCGGTGCGAGTGACGCGCCGGTTGCCCTGCTCGCAGGTGATGAGCCGGCCCTGCCGGTCGATGGTGTTGCCGTTGGCGTACCCGGAGCAGTGGCGGAATATGCCAACGGCGCCGGTGGTCTCGTCCCAGCGCAGGAGCCGGTCGTTGGGAATGTCGCTCCACACCAGGTAGCGCCCGGCCGGGAAGTATGCCGGGCCTTCGGTCTTGCGGGAGGCGTTGTGCAGCCGTTCGAGGACGAAGTCGCCGTTGATGTACTGGAAGCGTTCGTCGAGCATCTGGAACCGGGCGGGGATGGTCTCGGTCATCAAAAGACTCCGCGTCGTGAGGAGATTGGCGTTTGGCCGAATGCTAGCATCGCCAAATGCTGTATGGTCAACAGGCGAGTCAGCGAAATCACGTTCTAGCTTGGGGTTTTTCATTGGATGAAATAGACCGGGCACTGCTGGCGGCGTTGCAGGCCGATGCCACCCAGGCGTATGCGGCCCTCGGGAAGGTAGCGGGGCTGTCGCCGGGGTCGGCCCACGAGCGGGTGCGCAAGCTGCGTGAACGCGGAGTCATCCGCCGTACGACCATCGACGTCGATCCGGCCGCCGTCGGCCGCGGCGTGCTCGCGTTCGTCATGCTGCAGGCCAACGCGTGGATGGGCGATCCACCGACTCGCGACGATCTCGCGGCCATCCCCGAGATCCAGGAGGCCCACATCATCGCCGGATCGGCGTCACTAATGGTGAAGGTCCGCGCCTCGTCCCCGGAGCAGCTGCAGGCTGTGCTGCGCCGCATATTCGACGTCGATGGCGTTACCGGCGCCCAGACCATCGTCGTGCTGGAGACGTTTTTCGAACGGCCAGTGGCCGTTGCCGATCCGGACGACGCCCGGCAGCGACGAGGAGGCTCGCAGTCTTCGAACACCTAAGACCACAGCAGGATATGACCATTACCGGCCCTCGGGTCGGTGCCAGAAGTAGTTGGTACCAGAAGTAGAGGAGGTCGGATCGTGGACGGTGCAACGGTGACCGTGGCGGTTGTTGCCAGCCGCACAGAGGCAGAACTGATCGTCGGACTGCTGCGCAGTAATGGATTGACTGCAGCCGTGGCAGCAGACGACGCCGGAGGAGTGGAGCCGCAACTCCAGATCCAGGGTGTTCGCGTGTTGGTCGCGCCGTCCGACGAAGCCTCAGCCCGTCGGCTCCTAGCCGATGCCGGTGACACCCCTTCGTAGACCAGTCATACGGAGTGCCGTCCGGCCGATCGCCGCCACGTCGACCGATCTGATGTCGGCGATGGTGAACGCCGGCTGACCATGCCCGACACAGGGCCTATGCACGGCGCCCGCCTACGGCCGGAGCCGGCCGAGAAGCTCGCACGGCACCAGGGAACGTCAGTCGTCACGATAGATTTCGGGGGTGGCTGTACAGGATGCGACCCCGGAAAGGCGCCCGGGATCGGTTGGTTTCGCGAGCGTGGTCGGCGGCCTGGCCGGTGCAGCGCTGGCCGGACCGTGGGGCGTACCGGCCGCTGTGGCCGGGGCGGCGGCCGGCGCGTCCACGATGGCCGTGGTCGAGGCGGTGGCCCGAGCCCGGCAGCGCCCCGGGGAAATCCCGGAGCTGTGGTCGCGGATCGCGATGAGCGCGGCGATGGCGGCGCCGCTGGGCTGGCTCGCCGGACAGGCCGGCGCCGGTCCGGTGCTGATCGGCGTGGGCACTGGAGCGCTCGCTGGCGCGATCGGGATCCGGCCGGAGAAGGTCGCGCTGGGTCCAGTCGTGGGCGCGGCGGTCGGGCTCGCGGCCGCGGCGAGTGGGGGCGGCGTACCGGCGGCGGCGGTCGCCAGCGGCACGATATTGGCGTTTCGTAGCGCGTCCGCCGCGTTGTTCCGCGACCCACAAGTGAGCCTATTGGCCGAACGGGTTCCCGCCGCGGAGCTGCCGTTCGTCGTGCCACTGCCGGCGCAGACCCGCTACGTTGGCACCGGGTACGTGCGGGAGCTGGCCGGCGTGTTGGGCGGCACGTACCAGGCCGACGCGCACGATGTCGGCATCGTCGAATCCCTCGATGAGCTGGCCGGCCCGCAGTTCGACCCGGCCGGCGTGCACCCGCTCGTCCGCGAGTTCTACGAGCACACCACCCGGTTCGCGCTGGACATCGTCCCGCAGTGGCGGATGTGGGTGCGGCCCGGCTACCTGCTCTACCGCACCGCGCTGGCGCGCCCGCTCGGGCAAGCGAGCGTCCCGATGAATCAGCGTGAGGCGCAGCGCGGCATCCGTAGCCGGATCGACACGATAAGCCTCGACCAGGACGGCGTGGTGGGCGTACGGGGCTGGATCCGCTCGTTCGCCGACAATGATGAGCCGATCTACGTCGGCATCTACACGACGTACCGCCGCGGCGGCCGCGGGTACGTGAGTGTCGGCTTTCCGTTGCCACAGGCCAACTTCACCGCGACGCTGGCGCCGTATCCCCGACGTGGCGGCGGTCTGGTGCTGACCAGCCGCAGTGATCTCGATCAGCCCGGCCACTACCTGACCTACATAGATCCGGATAGCAAGGATCTGACGGCGCTTGCCGTGCATGGGTTCGCCGAGAAGCTCGACGTTCATGTGAAGGACGGCCAGCTACGCGCGGAGCACGCGTTCTCGGTGTTCGGGTTCCCGTTCCTGGTGCTGCATTACCGGATGCACCGCAAGCCGGCCGCCAGCTAGCTACGGCCCGGAGCAGCGCGATGTGACCGTGGCCGAGGCGAATGGCCGAGGCTAGCGGTGACGGTTGGCTTCGAGCGCGTTGACGATGAGGTCGGCGACGAGAGCAGGCTCCTCGTTCTCGGTGAAGAAGCTTGTGCCTGGAATCGTGATCAGGCTGATCTGGGGGTAGGCGTTGAGGGTGTGTCGCTCCTGTGCGGTGACGCCACCATCGCCTCGTTCGCCGTGTACGACCCAAGCCGGCACGCCGGTCTCGCACAGTCGTGCGGCAACAGAGCCATAGCGATCCAGATACTGCAGATATGCATGTACGGCGCCGCGTACGAACCGTGGATCGTTGCGGCGAAGCTCGACGACGAGCTCGTCGAGGCGTTGCCGGGGCAGTGCGCTCCCGTTCACCGCCCCACCGATGGCCTTGAGCATCAGCGCATAAGGCAGGTGTCCCAGCACGCGTGACGCCCGATCGAGGAGACGTAAGAACAGCGCCTCATCCGCGCGCGAGAAACACGGCGCCAACAACACCAGCGGACCACAGAACTCGCCGGCCGCGGCCATCTCAAGTGCGACGTTGGCGCCCATGCTGTGTCCGACTACGACGTCGCAGTCGTATTCGCTGGCAAGCCTGCCGGCCAGCCGTGCATAGTTTTCCACGCTGAGATCCTCGGGAGACCGAGTCCCGCCATGCCCGGGAAGCGTCGCGGCGACAAACCTGACGTCGGCAACTTTCGGCTCGGCCATCAATTCCTGGTAGAACGCCGCGGTGCACAATCCGCCTGGCAGCAACAGCACCCTGCAGGCGGCGTCGGTCGGGCCGGACTCGCGCAGATCCCAGTTCTCGCGGGGGAAGCTCATGAGAGCCCGCCCGGGCCGCTCGTCACATCGGTCACATGGACCGACCCCACGTTCGCCATCGCCGTTCCCGTCCTCGAATGCCGTCACTTCGCGACAACGCTAGGCGGAACCTGGACGGCAATCATGAGGCGTTCACCCCATCTTCGGTGATCGCGCCCGATCCTGATCGAGTCCATGCGCGTCGCGCGTGTCTGCGACAGACAATCTGGGGCGACCGGCAAGCACCGGTGTGAGCCACCGCGATCTACCTTCGGACGGTCGCCACGGCCAAGCGCGTGGCGCGACTCGACGTACGCCGGTGTCGCGAATTCCCGACTCAGCGGCCTGGCGTCCAGCGGAGCACCAGGCCGCGCCCGGCGGGGGCTCAATCCGAAAACATGAGCGACTCGCCCTGCGAGACCATGTAGTCGCGGGTGGGCGGGTCGCGGAGGTAGTTCGCCACGACGTCGGCGCGTGGGTCATCGGTCGCGAGCATGCGAGCGAGGTATCCGTGGAGGTCGTATGTCGTGTGCCGGAAGTCGAACGGATCCGGCCTAGACCCATCGACGCGTAGCCAGTACGCGCCCGGCGCGTCCACACCGTAGGGAATGCCGACGCTACCCGGGTTCACGCTGTGGCGGATCCGCAAACCATCGACCCGGCGGTGGAACTGGAGGTGGCAGTGGCCGGTGAGCAATATGTCGGCGTCGATGCCGGCGGTCGCCGCGGCCAACCGCTCCAGCGGTGTGCCCGGCGTGATGATCTCGATGTCTGCGCGTGGCGAGCCGTGGCATGCACGTATCACGCCCAGCCCCGCGACCTCGATGTCCACCTGGAACACCACGCGACTCAACTCGGCCACGTCTCGCCGGCTGTGCCGTGCGACCATCCAGGGATCTCGCGGCGACTCCGGCTGCCGCGCGCCACGATGCAGGTCGAGCAGCGCCCGGTCGCCGTTGCCGCGGATCAGCACGACGTCGCCGACGAGGTTGCGCAGCGATTCGATCAGGTCGACCGTCTCGGTGGGGAACGTGCCCCACGTGATGTCGCCGTTGAGCACGACGACGTCCGGCGGCTCGGCGACGAGCTCATTGACGACGGCGGTCAATGCCGCGTCGTTAGCGTGGATGTCGGACAGGAACGCGGCGGTCCGGACACTGAGTCGGTCGACGCGAGCCTCCCTTTGCGCGGCGGGGGAGTCCGCGTACGCGGCGAACGGGTCCATGCCGTCCATGCAACCACGGGCGGGCGCTGAAGCCTATGGGTACCCACGCGCGCCACGCGGCATTGGTGAGGGACGCTGATTTGCACACGGCCGTAGGCGTTGTCCTCGCTGTCGTGTCGGTCGCGGGACAGCGCGGACGCGCCAGATCCGCCATCATCCGCTGGCTCGCCTGGCCGATAAGCCGGCCTTCGGTCAGGCCGTCGCGACGCTCGGTGGCCCGGTCAACCAGGTTGCGGTCGAGGACCCGGTTCCGAACCGCGCCGGACGGCGATGTCTTAATCGGTGAGGACGAGCCAGGTCCGGCCGTCGGCAAGCTCGCGCACCGCGTCCAGGTGGCCGGCGTGACACGCGGTCTCGGTGATGACATGCAGCAAGGTCGTGCGCAGCGTCTGTGGCGGCAATCCGGGAAAGATCGTCTCGGGCCACCAGGTCGGCAAAGCCTCGACGGGCGTCGAAGAGATGATCGCATCGGCGTGATCGATCTCCCGGCGGTACAAGTCGAAGATCTCCTCGCTGCGTATGTCCGGAGCGACCTGCCAGGCCGCGTCGCCGTTCTCGAGGTCGACCGTCTCGCCGGCGACGACGGCACGGAACCAGAAGCGCTCGACGTCGAGGGCAAGATGGCGTACCAGACCGAGACACGTCCATCCAGACGGAAGCAAAGGCCTGCGGAGAGCCTCATCAGAAAGGCCGTCCAGAATGCCGAGCACGTGGTTGCGTTGGCTGGTCAGCGACGACAGCAGCGCACGAACCTCGCTGGTCATAGCCTGTTGCGTCATGGGTCCTCCTGCGGCAGCGCCTGGTTGGTTGGCCACGGGTCTCATGCGGAGCTGCGAGGTGCGATGACGGCTCGTCGCGACGAACCCGCGACCCTTATGACCCGCACGGCCCGACCTAGGCCACGTGACCAGCTTGCCGCGAGCCGACCGGTGGCCTCCTCGTAGTCTCGGCGCTCTCGCTCGGTCATGGTCGCGCGTTGCCAGACCATACTGGCCAGATACTCATTGGACATCGGGCACTCCTTCGCCGTGGTGCCCGGTCGGGCACTGTATTCACACGACGAAGGGCCATCCGGATTTCTACCGGGTGGGTCTAAGCAACTTTGAAACGGACAGCGGCGGAGTCGACAGCGTCGCTCAGTTCCGCGGAGTCAGCGTCGCTATCGGGATCTGACGCTCGACCTTCGCCTGATACCTAACGAAGCCAGGCGCGCGAGCGACCAAGCGTTCCCAGAGCACCGCATGCTCGGCGGCGTCGGCGATCGCGACGCCTACCTCGGTACGTGTCGGCCCGACCTGGATGACGGCCCGATCAGCGTGCCGCAGGTTGCGGAACCACTGCGGCTCGGTTGCGCTGCCGCCGGCCGAGCCGGTGACCACGTACCGGCCGTCATCCTCGAAATACGCGATGAGCGTCGTGTGCTCGACACCTGTCTTGCGACCGGCGACCGTCAGCAACAAGGTTGCCAACCCGGCGGCGCGGCTCATCAATCGGCCGTTTGACATGCGGAAAATCTTGACGGGTATCGCGTTTGCCGCGCGCATCAGCGTTCTCTGTACGCCCATCGTGGCGACTCCCATCCGTGTGGCTGACGACGCTCGCGTCCATGCGCCGACACGGGCCAGCGTAGCGGTACGCACCACGCACTGGCCGCAATGGATGGTGTGGCATGAACCGAACAGTTTTCGTCGATCCGAGAGAATGATCGGAGCCATGTCGGACCGGCCGGGGGCGGACGACAGGCGAGATGCACCCGCGCTCCGGATTGTCCGCTTTGCCGGTTCCGGGCGATTCGCCGGACACAGCCGCGACGCCAGTAGCGGTCCCGGTAACTCGGTCGGAGGCCCGATTCTTGACTGATTCCAGAAAAGTGGCAGTATTCGAAGCGTGCCCACGACCTCGGACTTCCAGCAGATGCTGCGTCGCGCCGCTCTGCGGGTGACTCGTCCTCGGGTCGCGGTGCTGAGCGCGGTCTACGCGCATCCCCACGCCGACACGGACTCGATCATCGGTGCCGTGCGCAGAGATCTCGCTGACGTATCGCACCAGGCGGTCTACGACGTGCTGCGTGCGCTGACGGCAGCCGGCCTCGTACGGCGCATCCAGCCGTCCGGCTCCGTGGCTCGCTACGAGTCGCGGGTCGGGGACAACCACCACCATGCCGTGTGCCGATCCTGTGGCGTCGTCGCCGATGTCGATTGCGCCGTCGGCGAGACGCCCTGCCTGATCGCGTCGGACGACCGGGGCTTCCTGATCGACGAGGCCGAGGTCGTCTACTGGGGGGTGTGCTCCGACTGCGCTCCCGTGCCGAGTCCCTGAATATCACCGCAGGCACAGCCTGATCCGTCACGTCCCGGAAGGATGCGCATGTCTGAGAATCACCATCACGATGCAGCCGTTGGCGACATGAATTCGGAAGAGAGCGAAGGCCTCTGCCCGGTCATCCACCGAGTCACCCACCCGACCGAGGGCGCGGGGAACCGCACCTGGTGGCCGAACCAACTCAACCTGAAGGTCCTCCAGAAGAACCCGCCGATGGCCGACCCCATGGGCGCGAACTTCGACTACGCCGCGGAGTTCAAGACCCTCGACCTCGACGCCGTGAAGAGGGACATCGACGAGGTGATGACAACCTCGCAGGACTGGTGGCCGGCCGACTTCGGCCACTACGGTCCGCTGTTCATCCGGATGGCTTGGCACGCGGCCGGCACGTACCGCATCAACGACGGCCGCGGCGGCGCCGGCACTGGCATGCAGCGCTTCGCGCCGCTCAACAGCTGGCCGGACAACGGAAACCTGGACAAGGCGCGCCGGCTGCTGTGGCCGGTCAAGCAGAAGTACGGCCGTAAGCTCTCGTGGGCCGACCTCATGGTCTTCGCGGGCAACTGTGCCCTGGAGTCGATGGGATTCAAGACCTTCGGCTTCGGCGGCGGCCGGCCGGACGTCTGGGAGCCCGACGAGGATGTTTACTGGGGCCCCGAGGACACCTGGCTCGGCGACGAGCGCTACACCGGTGAGCGGGAGCTCGAGAACCCGCTGGCGGCCGTGCAGATGGGTCTCATCTACGTCAACCCCGAGGGCCCGAACGGAGTGCCCGACCCGCTCTCCGCGGCCCGCGACATCCGCGAGACGTTCCGCCGGATGGCGATGAACGACGAGGAAACGGTCGCGCTCATCGCCGGCGGTCACACGTTCGGCAAGACGCACGGCGCGGCCGACCCCGAGCGGTACGTCGGCGCGGAGCCCGAGGGCGCCCCGATTGAGGACCAGGGCCTCGGCTGGAAGAACACGTACGGCACCGGCAAGGGACGCGACGCGATCACCAGTGGCCTCGAAGTCGTTTGGACGGCCACGCCGACGACGTGGGACAACAGTTTCTTCGAGACGCTGTTCGGCTACGAATGGGAGCTGACGAAGAGCCCCGCCGGCGCGAACCAGTGGGCGCCGAAGGACGGCGCCGGGGCCGGCACCGTACCCGACCCGGAGGATCCGTCGGTAACGCGCGCCCCGATGATGCTGACGACGGATCTCGCGCTACGGATGGATCCGGTGTACGAGGCAATCTCGCGACGCTTTTTCGAGCACCCGGACGAGTTCGCGGACGCGTTCGCCCGGGCGTGGTTCAAGCTGACGCACCGCGACATGGGGCCCGTTGTCCGGTATCTCGGGCCGCTGGTCCCGACGGAGACGCTGATTTGGCAGGACCCCGTCCCGGCGGTAACGCACGAACTCATCGGTGCGGAGGACGTCGCCACTCTCAAGGGCCAAATCCTCTCGTCCGGATTGTCAATATCCCAGCTTGCCTCCGCCGCGTGGGCTTCCGCTTCGACATTCCGCGGCAGCGACAAGCGCGGCGGCGCGAACGGGGCACGCATCCGACTCGAGCCGCAGAACGGTTGGGAGGTCAACAACCCCGACGAGTTGGCGACGGTGCTGCGCGCCCTCGAAGGGATCCAGCAATCCTTCAATGCCGCCCAGGCCGGCGGCAAGCAGGTGTCGCTCGCCGACCTGATCGTGCTCGGCGGGTGTGCGGCTGTCGAATTGGCGGCCAAGAACGCTGGCCACGTGGTTGAGGTGCCCTTCACGCCCGGACGTACCGATGCCTTGCCAGAGCAGACGGACGTGGAGTCTTTCGCCGTGCTCGAGCCGACGGCCGACGGGTTCCGCAATTTCCGTGGGAAGGGTCACCGGTTGCCGTCCGAGTATCTGCTGCTTGACCGGGCGAACCTGCTGACCCTGAGCGCACCGGAGATGACGGTTCTCGTCGGTGGCCTCCGCGTGCTGGGCGCGAACTCCAAGCAGTCGTCGCTCGGCGTCTTCACCAAGACGCCCGGGTCGTTGACCAACGACTTCTTCGTGAACCTGCTCGACCTGGGCACGACGTGGCGGGCGACATCCGAGGACGCGGAGATCTTCGAGGGCCGCGATCTCGCCACCGGCGAGGTCAAGTGGACGGGCAGTCGTGTCGACCTCGTCTTCGGTTCGAACTCGCAACTGCGCGCGCTGGCGGAGGTCTACGCGAGCGACGACTCGCGGGAGAAGTTCGTGCACGACTTCGTCGCGGCGTGGAGCAAAGTGATGAACCTCGGCCGGTACGACGTCGCCTAACCCTCGATGTCCGGGTCGGCCGCGCTGGCCGACCCGGACGTCGCGGGAGCGCTCCTCCTCGGCGCCCAGGGCGTCACTGTTGTCGGCCATGTGTGGCACCGTTCGCTGTCGATCGAAAGTCCGATGAGGACGGTCGTAGGGCTGAAAGCAGCGTGAGCGCAGCGGTCGATGGTGGTGGTGATGCCGGTGAGAAGTCGCGTGCGTTGGGATGCAAGCGCGGCGTCGGTGCGGATCCGGCAAACCCGCCGATCGGTGGGTGGCCCGGTGGTAGACAGGGTGCATCGCCCATCGATTGAGGACACAGACTGGAGTTCGTCATGAGCCAGGCGACCGCCATGTTGGAGACCTACCCACTGGGTCTGGGCAAGATTGACAAGCGCGTTCTCGCTGCCTGCATCGAGGCATGCTACGACTGCTCGCAGACCTGTACCGCGTGTGCAGACGCGTGTCTGAGCGAGGAAATGGTCGCGGACTTGACCAAGTGCATCCGCACCGACCTTGACTGCGCGGACATGTGCGATACCACTGGCCGCATCTTGTCGCGGCACACCGGCTACGACGCCAACCTGACCCGGGCCGTGGTGCAAGCCTGCATGCTGGCTTGTAAGGCGTGCGGTGACGAATGTGCCCGCCACGCCAATATGCATGAGCATTGCCGGGTGTGCGCCGCGGAGTGTCGGCTGTGCGAGCAGACATGCCGGGATCTGCTGGCTGCGCTCGGCTGAGCGCAGCGACACCAACCGCCTCGTTCGCGAGTTCCTCGCGTTCATGGCGGTTGGTGTCGCCCTCGTCCGTGCGGGCTAGTCGATCGAGACCAGCATCGGCACCTCGCCGGTGTCCGCCAGCTCTGGCTCGGTGTCGACCTCGGAGCGGCGCCGCAGACCGGACAGCGCCGTGATCAGGCCGAGACCGCCGACGATCGACACCAGGACCAGGCCCGGTCGGTACGCCGCCAATGTCTGGGCGGCCGACGCGGCGTGGTGCGAACCGGCCGAGGTGACCACAGCGGTCACCGACGCCAGGGCGAGCGCGCCGCCGAGCTGACCGGATGTCTGCAACAGGCCACTGGCCAGCCCCTGCTCCTCGTCGACGATGCCGGACGTGGCCTGGATGTTCAGTGCGGAGAAGGCCAACGCAAAGCCGAGCCCGACCAGCACCATCGTCGGCAGGATCGCCGCCGCGTACTGCGGGGTGATGGTCACGCGCAGGAAGAGCAGGTAGCCCGCGGTCAGCGCAATAAAGCCGGCGGCGATGAGCCGCGGCGGTCCGAACCGAGCGACGAGCGTACCGGCGAACGGCGCGCTGAACACCACCAGCAGGCCGGTCGGCAGGAATGCGAGTGCCATGGTCAGCGGAGACCAACCGAGCAGCGACTGCATGTAGAGCGTGCCGATGAACTGGAAGCCGAGGTAGGAGCCGAACATCGCCATCATGCCCAGGTTGGCCCGCACCAGGGAGCCGCTGCGCAGTATGCCGAGACGGACCAGCGGATGGCGGGTCTGCCGTTCGATCGCCACGAACGCGGCCACCAGCGCCGCGGCCAGCACGAGTGAGCCGATGGTACGGACGCTGCCCCAGCCCGCCGTCGGCGCCGACACGACCGTGTAGACGAGCAGCAGAGTTGCCGCGGTGCAGCTCAGGGCGCCGAAGATGTCGTAGTGTCCGCTCGCCTTCGCGGAGTGGTCCGCACGAGGGATGAACCGGATCCCGGCCACCAGGATCGTGACCGCGGCCGGTACGGGCAGCAGCAACGTCCAGTGCCAGCCGATCTGGGTCATCACGCCGCCGAGGATCAGGCCGGACGAGAAACCGCTGGCGCCGAAGAGCGTGTAGATCGATAGCGCCCGGTTGCGGGCCGGACCCTCCGGGAAGGTCGTCGTGATGATGGACAGGCCGGCGGGTGCGGTGAAGGCGGCGGCGATGCCCTTGACGAAGCGGCTGGCGATCAGCAGCGGGCCGCTGGTGACCACGCCGCCGACGAGCGATGCGGCCGCAAAAGCGGCGACCGCGATCAGGAACACTCGGCGCCGGCCCAACAGGTCGGCGGAGCGGCCGCCGAGCAGCAGCAGGCCGCCGTACCCGAGGACGTAGGCGCTGACCACCCACTGCAGCGCCGAGGTGGATAGGTGCAGGTCGGTGCCGATCGAGGGCAGTGCCACACCGATCATCGACACGTCGAGCCCGTCGAGGAAGAGCGCGCCGCACAATACGAACAACGCGCCCCACAGTCGCGGGCTCCAGGTCGTCGCGTGAGAGGTTTCCGAAGGCATGAAGAGGAACTTACATGCGCATGCATCCAATGCACAAGCACTTAATGTAGAAACAAATAATGTACGGTCATGTGCTAGGATGGCGGCAATCTCAACGAGGAGGGGTCGTGGCGCAGCGCACAATTCAGCCCCGACCAGTGGACGACGCCCAGCTCGTGAGCAGCTGGCGCGACCTGGCCGCCCGCTACAACTCGGTCCGCGGCGCGCTCGATCGTGAGCTGGATGAGCACCACGGGCTCGGCATGAGCGAGTTCGAGGCGCTCGACCGACTGGCCGAGGCGCCCGAGGGCAAGCAGCGCATGCAGGAGCTCGGTGAGGCTATGTACCTGAGCCAGAGCGCGCTCTCGCGGGTGGTCGCCCGGCTGGAGCGCGAGGGACTGGTCTGCCGCGACATGTGCGCGGAGGACCGCCGTGGCGTCTACGTACGCCTCACCGACGCCGGCAAACAGCGGCACGCCGCCGCCCGACCGACGCAGTTGGCCGTGCTCGCACAGCAGCTGGGCACCGACGCCACCCGAGTGCGGTAACCCACCACAGACCCGATCGCGCCGCACACTTCGGTCCAACGCCCCACAAGGATCAAGGCGTTCTCCAGAAGTGGGTTCTGTCTCCGGATCACCGAGGAGCTGCAAAGCTCGAGAATCGAGTGGTGACGGCGTCCGGCGACGACGGGGGTACGGCGTGCAGCCGTGGAGCGAGGAGCCGGCCGGTGACGGGCGCGCGTTGTGAATGGCGCGGGCATCGATGCGGTGCGCGGTCAAGCGACGGAAATCGCGCGCGGCTGGTCCGCGCCGGGTGCCCCGGCATCCTGGGCGCTGACCGCGGCCATCTTCGACTCATTGGCGCGTGACGAGGACCTTCTGGCGCTCGCGGCCGACGTACCCGGGGATAAGCTCCCCGCTCTGCTGTTCTGCGCCTCGGCCTGCCACCTGATCGCTGACCGCGAACCGGACGGGCTGATCGGCTACTTCCCGGCCGCGGGCGACCCGCAGCCCGCCATCGACGCTGGGTTCGAGCCGGCCTTTCGAGGTTTCTGTCTCGACCACCGCGACGAGCTCGCCGCAGCGTGCGCTCGACGCCGGTATCAGATGAACGACGTGGCCAGAACCACTCAGGTGGCGCTCGCGCTCGGAGTGGTCGGCCGGCGACGCCCGACAGCGAAGATCGCCCTGATAGACCTGGGCAGCGGTGCGGGGCTCGGCCTGCACCCGGACCGCTATCGCCACCTGATGGGCGACGGCCGCCAATTTGGCGATGCAGACTCGTCGCTGACGTTGCGCTGTGAGTCCGATGGGCCGTTGGCGCCACCGATACCGGCCGGGATGCCGCCGATCGAGGCCCGCATCGGCGTCGACATCGAGCCGATCGACGTCAATGACCCCGACGATCTGCGGTGGGCCCGTGCGTGTCTGCCTCCCGAGACCGCCTCGCTCGACCGCTTCGACCGCGCCGCCGCACTCGTTGCGGCGCACCCTGGGAACCTTCGGCGAGGCGATGCGATCGAGGAGTTACCGGCAATCCTCGACGCGATTCCCGCTGATGTACTTCCCGTGGTGACCGACACGTACACCGCGGTCTTCTTCGCGGACGAGCAGCGCCGCCGGCTGCGTCAGCTCGCCAAACATTGGGGCAATGTCCGTGACCTTGTGTGGATCTCTCTCGATCCGCTGGTGCCGCTGGGCGTCGAGGGCAGGCATAGCGTCCAAGCTCTCGATGTCCCCGAAAATCTGGTGATGGAGTACCAACGCGACGGAGTCTTCGCGCTCCTCGGCCTCGTCTCCTTCGAGAACGGGCGTGGTAACGGCACCCTGCTGGCACGGGCGCATCCCTCGGGTACGCGGATGAGATGGCTGGATGAAGCCACCAGTGCAGCGGTGACGGCGTGAAAGGCCGCGGCCTTTACGCCGGGCTTTGCGCCGGGCCGCGCGTCACGGCGGCCGTTCAGCGAACTGGTACGGGCGATCGGAAAAAGCTTCAGACGATGCGCTCGTCGACGACCTCGACGCTCAGCTGGGGCCAGCCCGCGCGGGTCAGCTGAACCAATTCGGACGCCGGCATCAACCCCGGCGTATTGAGCGCTGCGTCCGGAAGGAAGCGCACGGCGGTCCCGGTCGTTTCGTTGGCGCCAATAGGGAGCAGGTCGGTGACGGCGGCCAATCACACCCCATCGGGCGACCACGGCATCGACACCCGGATCTCCGACGTCATGTCGCGGTGTGTGCCCGTACGCCCGAGTTCGTCAAACCGCTGACCCACGGCCACCGAGTGTTTGCCGGCGGCCCCGACATTTACCTGAGAGCACGCTGAGATCGTTTGGCCCCCGTACGAGATGAGGACTCATGAGCCACGATCATCCGCATCACCACGATCACGACCACGGCGCAGTGGACGGCGAGTTGTCGGCGGCGCTGGACCACGACGTCCCGGACGTCGAACTCTCCCCGGCCGACCTCTCGCGACGAACGTTCCTGCGACGGGCCGGTCTGGTCGGCGCTGGCGCCACCGCGGCCGCGGCCGGCGTCTTCGCCGCTCCGGACGCTGCGGCCGCCGACTCGACGAAAGCGGACGGCCGTTCGCGCGAAGGCCACTCGCGGACCAACGGCCTGCTGTGGTTGGCGGGCGATCATCACATCCACACGCAGTACAGCAGCGACGCGCAGTACCGGGTGATCGACCAGGTACGGCACGCCAATGCGTACGGCCTGGACTGGATGGTCATCACCGACCACGGCAGCGTCGCGCACGCGAAGATCGGCGTCGACAAGGTGAACCCGGACATCGTCGCCGCCCGCGACGAGATCAGCGACACCCTGGTGTTCCAGGGATTCGAGTGGAACATTCCCGGTGCCGAGCACGGGACCGTCTTCGTCCATCCAGGACGCAACGAGGTCGCCGTGCTCAAGGAGTTCGAGAACACCTTCGACGGCGTCGTCACGAATACCGGCGCGTCGACGCCGGCCAACGAGGCACTGGCGATCTCGGGCGTGCACTTCCTGTCGTCGGCCGTGGCGAAACGCCGCGTCCAGGACGCGCTGTTCCTGGCCAACCACCCGGCCCGGAAGGGCATCGACTCGCCACACGAGATCCGCGGCTGGCGAGATGCCGAACCGCGCATCGCTGTCGGCTTCGAGGGCGCACCCGGGCACCAAGCATCCGGCCTCCCTGCACCACTTGGACCGGGCGGGGGTCGTGGCGCGTACGACTTTTCGCCAACGGCCGACTCGTTTGCGGCCTATCCGCTGGAGAGCTACCGCACGTGGGGCGGCTTCGACTGGATGACGGCGACCGTTGGCGGCCTCTGGGACAGCCTGCTCGCCGAGGGCAAGCCGTGGTGGATCACCGCAAACTCCGACTCGCACCAGGTGTACGCGGACATCGCCGTACGTGGCGGCGGCGATTTCAACGCCAACGGCCGCTTTGACGACCCGGTGTACGGCGGCGGACGCCTCGCCACCACCAACTCGGACTTCTGGCCCGGGTTCTACAGCCGGACGCACGTCGGATCGGAAAACTTCTCGTACGCCTCCGTGATGGCCGGCCTCCGAGCCGGTCAGGTATGGGTCGACCACGGCGCCCTGATCAGCGGCATCGACGTACGGGTGCGCAGTGGTAACTCATGGGTCACGCTCGGCGACACGCTGGTGGCCCGGCGCGGCTCTCGGGTCGAGCTGAGCATCACGGTCGATCTCGCCAACGGACCGAACTGGGCCCAGGTCGAGCCGGTGCTCGATCGGGTCGATGTGATCCGTGGCGCGGTCACCGGCCCGGCCGCGAACCGGGATGCCTTCACCGCCCCGGACACGAAGGTCGTGAAGTCGTTCGAGGTCGGCACGTCACGCGGCCGCGTCAGCTTCACCTACGACCTCGGCCCCCTGGACGATCCCTTCTACGTGCGGCTGCGAGGCACCGACGGCCACCGTAGCGCCCCTGGTTTCCTCGGAGCGTCGGTCGACCCGGCCGGCCCGGCAATGGACGTGGTCGGGGACGCCGATCCGTGGATCGACCTGTGGTTCTACACCAACCCGATTTGGGTTCTGCCCTCGCGATGACCGTCATCGGCGTTTGCCTTGGGCACCGCACGACCCGCGAGGCCGAGCACTGGCTGGCCACCGTGCCACCGGTGCCCGGCCTCGTGGCGTGCACCCATTTCGTGTCCGGGCAGGTCGTCGTCACACTCGACGGCATCGACCCGGCCAGACTGCCGCCGCCGGCGGTGCCGCGTACGGACGGCACCGCTGGCGACGACGTACGCGTGGCCGAAGCCGAGCACCGCTCGCGCCGATCTGGACGAGCGGTGCGGTATCCCGGCGTCGACGACCTGGTCGGGCTGATGCCGGTGGCCGAGATCCTGGACCGCAGCGCCATTGACAAGGTCGTGACCATGGGTCTGCCCGGGCGCCCGGAGGCGGATCCGGCACAGCTGGTGGACACGCGGGACTTCGTCCGGCCGCACTGGATCGACGGTGTGCTCACGCTCGTGACGATGCGGGCCGCCGGTGACCGCCTGGCGCCGTTCGAAGTTCCGAACCCGACGCCCTGCTGCGCCGACCACGGATAGCACTGCGAAACGGGTCGGCCGGCCGGCGGTTCGGCCGGACCATTTCACCGGACAGCAGCGGTGCTAGTCGAGCGTTCGGGGTAGGCCGAAGTACGGCGCGAGCGTCGTCTCGAAATGGGTGATCTCGCAGATCCGGTCACCGGCGAGGCCGGCCACGACGACGCCCGTGATGTGCAGGCTGCCGGTGACCGGGTCGCGGACGTACTCGCCCCACGCCGGCTGGCCGTTGGCACGGACCGGCTCCATCCGATCGATCCGCCGCCAGTGCGAGTCGATTGCGGTGAAGAAGCGGTGCACCGCCGCCGTCCCGCGGTATTCGAACGGCAAGGGTGGCATCCGCACCCAGGCGTCGTCGGTCAGCAGCGCGACGAGCGCGTCGACGTCGTGTTCGGTGAATGCAGCGACGAACCGGTCGAGCACTGCGCGCTCCTCCAACCCGCCGGCCGGAGGCGGAGGCGGCGAGTCGGGCGAACGAGCCGCTTCCATCGTTGCGCGGGCCCGCTTGAGCGCGCTGGTGACCGCATCCTCGGTCAGCCCGAGCAGCTCGGCGGTCTCACTCGCGCGGTACCCGAGCACGTCACGCAGCAACAGGACGGCCCGCTGGTTCGGCGCCAGCAACTGGACAGCCGTCACGAACGCGAGCGAGATCGCCTCGCGGGACTCGTACCGGGCCTCGGGTCCGGGCGCCTGATCGGGCAGCGCCTCGAGCGCGTCGGGATATGGCTGCAACCACAGCACCTCACCCAGACGGGTCGGCTCCGGCGGCGGTACGGGCAACGGCGCCGCCGCCACCGGCCGCCGTGCGGACGAGCGCAACAGGTTGAGGCAGCGGTTGGTGGCGATGCGGTAGAGCCAGGTGCGGACCGACGAGCGGCCCTCGAAGCCGTCAAGGCCGAGCCACGCCGACAGCAGCGTCTCCTGGAGCGCGTCCTCAGCGTCCTGGAGCGAACCGAGCATTCGATAGCAGTGCACCTGTAGCTCCGCGCGATGCGGCTCCACCAGGGCGGCGAATGCGTCCCGGTCCCCGGCGCGGGCCCGGTGTAGCAGTTCTGCCGACATCGGCCACCTCCGTTTAGATCATCTCTCTCCCTACTGACACCGGCAGCCCATCGAACTGGTCGCGCCCGGGCCGCCGAGTTTCCGGCGCGCGCCGTGTCTACCTCTATGAACGCGTCCACACCGCCGGCCTTCGCGGGATGTGGACGGCCGATTACGAGCAGGAGGACACATGACAATCACCGATAAGGCGCTTCTGGTGACCGGCGCCAACCGAGGCATCGGCCAAGCGCTGGTCGAAGAAGCTTTGCGTAGAGGCGCCAAGCGGGTGTACGCCGGCACGCGGCGCCCCCTCTCCCACCCGGATACGCGCGTCAAACCGCTGATCCTTGATGTGACGAACGCGGCGCAGACCCTCGCCGTGGTTGAGGAGATCGAGTCTCTCGACATCCTCGTCAACAACGCCGGCCTGGCGCTTTACGACGACCTGAGCGACCGGGCCATGCTGGAGCAGCACCTCGCCGTCAATCTGTTCGGCACCTACGGGGTGACCCAGGCGTTGCTGCCCAAGCTGATCCGTTCCCGTGGGGCCATCGTCAACGTGCTGTCGGTGGCGGCGCTTGCCTCCCTGCCGGTCATCCCGGCCTACTCGATCTCCAAAGCGGCGGCGTTCTCACTGTCCCAATCGTTGCGTGCCCTGTTGGCCGAACGGGGCGTGAGCGTTCATGCCGTGTTGACCGGGCCTGTCGATACGGATATGTCCAGAGACCTCGATGTACCGAAGGCGTCGGCGGAGTCCGTGGCCCGAGCCATCTTCGACGGAGTCGAGCACGGGGAGGACGAAATCTTTCCCGATCCCATGTCGGGGTCCATGGCCGAGAGCTGGCGCGGCGGAGCAGTCAAGGCGCTCGAGCGCGAGAATGCGGCACTCATCGGGGCAGAGCCGGTCACTTCATGACCACCGCACATCAACAAACAGCGAGTACGACCCAAACTAGCTCGGAGAGAATCATGAATGACGTAGGTTTCACGACCACCTTTGCCGTGGACCAAACTCCGGAAGAAGCGTTCGCCGCCATCAACAACGTACGCGGCTGGTGGTCCGGAGAACTTGAGGGCAGCACCGACAAACTCGGTGACGAGTTCACGTATCGCTACGCGGACATCCATCGCAGCAGGCAGCGGATAACCGAGCTGATACCTGCGGAACGAGTCGTGTGGCATGTGTTGGACGGCTACCTCAATTTCGTACACGACAAGACCGAGTGGACCGGCACGGACATCGTCTTCGACATCTACAAAGACGGCGATAAGACAAAAATCCGCTTCACGCACGCGGGTTTGGTTCCCGACCATGAGTGCTTCGACAGCTGCTCAAACGCATGGGGTTTCTACATCAACGGCAGTCTCCGGGACCTGATCACTACGGGTGAGGGGCAGCCCAACGACAACGAACAGGGGACGCGGAATGAGTGACCTGTCGGGGCGAACCACTCTTGTGGTGGGCGCGAGCAGAGGCTTGGGTCGTGGCGTCGCCGGTGCCTTCGCCGAGGCCGGCGCTCCGGTGATCGCCGTCGCCCGATCCGGCCCGGCGATTGCCGAGCTGGCCGCGACGAGCGCGAACATCCGGACCGAGGTCGCGGACGCCACCGACGCTACGGTGGCAGGCAGCCTCCTCGACCGCTACGAGCCGGAAGTCGTCATTCTGGTGGCCGGGGCGAGTCCCCTCATGCGTCCACTGCAGCAGCAGACGTGGGAGACGTTCTCGGTGAACTGGCACACGGACGTCCGGATCACGTTCCACTGGCTGCGGGAGGTCCTCCTCAAGCCGCTTCGGCCCGGCAGCGTCGTGGTCGTCGTGAGCAGCGGCGCCGCGCTGGCCGGCTCCCCGCTCAGCGGTGGGTACGCCGGCGCCAAGGCGACCCAGCGTCTCATCACCGGGTACGCCCGGGACGAGGCAGATCGCGCCGGCCTGGGCATCACTTTCACCGCGGTGCTGCCCCGGATCACGCCGCTGACCGACCTCGGTCGGCCGGCGGTCCAGGCGTACGCGGCTCGCAGCGGCCAGTCCGAGGAGGAATACGTCCGGCAGATGGGTGAGCCGCTCACCCCAGAGCGCGCTGGCGCCGCTCTCGTCGAGTTGGTACGGGCCGACGCCGACACCGTCGCTCCCGGCTACCTACTGACCAGCGCCGGACTGCAGAAGCTGCCCTGACAGTGAAGGGCCGGGGCGCCGACCGGCATCCGACACGGAGGTCCTCCGCATCGGAACCGGCGGCGCACCCGGTTCGTCCGGGCCAGCAGCCGGCCTAGCGTCGCCGATATGAACCAGAGCCGGGCACAGCAATGGGTGTACGCCGCGTGCTGCTGGACTGACCTACATGGACTGCTCGTCATTCATCGGATGCAGGCCTGGCAGCAGCCAGTCCTGAAACGGTGCGAGTATGGCGAGAGATAGGAACGCGACTCCCACAAATCGCGCGAGTATCGGTCCGTGCCGCCACAACTTCTCCAGAAATATCACGATGGCCAGCGCGGCCATCGCCGCGATATTCATGACACCCAACGGAATCAATATCACCATCAGCGCGGCACAACAGCCGACGCAGTAGAGCCCATGGTCAGCTCCGACCCGCAGGTCGCGCGCAAACGGCCGGAACTGTGCGTAGCGCATCAAGTGGGCGATGGGATTGCGGCAGTGCCGCAGGCAGACGTTCTTCAGCGGGCCTAGCTGATACACGCCGGCGAGCAGGAAGGCCGTCGCGGCGATCCATCGCCCGGCTTCGGCGTGATCGTTCACCAGCCGACCTGTCAACGCCAGTGCTAGGTAGACGAGCAGCCCGAACGTTGCCCAGGCGAACAAGTACCCGCCGACAAACTGGATCATGCGGCCCACGCGCTCCGTACCCGCAGACTGCCGAGCGATCGCACGTGACCAGGTGATGGCGACCGGCGCCATCGATGGCAGCATCATTGCTGCCATCATGATCACCCACAGCGCGAGGAACAACGGCAGGGCGAGGCCCAATGTCCCGGGTTGCATGTCCATCCCACGCGACTGCTGGATAGTGATCAACCACGCCAGCCCTGCGAGCGCCACGATGACGGACCACGCGAGCGTGAGATCACGTACCGGCCAAAGGCTCCCGGACCGGGTAGGTGCGGCGATGGCGCTCCGGCTGTGCTGCATGGCACCCCTTCGCATCCGTCGTTGCGTGCGGGCAGGGTTCGCCCCGGCCGTAGGAGGGTGCTTGACGGTCAGGGCGGCCCGGACCAGTCGAAGGTGATGTGCTTGCTCGAGCGTCCCGCCCAATCAAAGGTGAACCCGAAGGCGTCTGCGCTGTCGGCCAATGCCCGTCCCCAGGTCGCGACCTGTCCCGGCCCCGTCTCGGAACCCGGCAAGTTGGTGCTCTGGACTCGGGCGCCCTCCGGCGCGGTCGGCCCGGTCAGGGCCTCGGCACGGGCCAGTACGCGGCCGGGCACCTCCGCGCTCCAGGCCGCCAGGTCGTCATCGACCGAGAACCGGATCGGGGCGAAATCCATGCCCCGCATCTCAGCGCCGAGCATCTCCGTGAGCTGCTTGGGCCATCCGCCGCCCTGCCCGCTGAAGATCATCTGTAGCGCCTGGCGCTGCGGATCATCGGCCCGCTCGTCGAAGAAGACGGCCGCGTACGCGTCGGAATGCTCGTCCCAGACGTTGCCGACGAAGGAGCCGAGCATCAGCACGTTAAGTCCGTCGAGCGTCACGTCCCCATAGGTTCCCTCGCGGATATGCCAGGCGAGTACCCCTTCGCAGTCGCCGTACGTCGGGCTCTGCGCGAACGAGCAGGGGCATGGGATCGCGCATTTGCATACGTCGAACCAGTCACCGGCGACATGCCACGTCGGAACCGTTGCGGTCTCGGTCATCTGCCACCCTCCCCTGATGCGCAGGCTCGGAGTCGCGCCCTCGGTTGCCTCCGGCATTTCGCGACGGCACCTGGTTCGGCGGTGCGTTCCTATCGCTCAGGCGGTTAGTCGCGCCAATTCATCATGAATGCGGATATTCCTCTAGTCTCGATCTGTCCAACGGGCGGGGTCAAGTGCGCCAGAGATCGATGAGGCGTACGGATCCGCCCGGCGATCTCGACCGAGGCGGCAGAGAGCGGAACAACGGTCATCCGATTTGTACGCCGCTTCGTCTGGCCGCGCACGGCACGGTCGTCGCCTGACAGCTCTGCGACGCCGCCGAACGTGAGCGCGACCGCAGAAGGTAAGCGATGGCCGACTGACGGCGACGCTGCACCCGTGTCCGCGATCGACGGCTGAGCGATCGGATCACGCCGGCCAACGACCGGTGACGCGACGGACGCCGGTCGCACCGGCCCGATCGACCGCGGCCTTCACGACGGCAAATATGGCGCCCTGCAACGCGGCGGCGGTCAGAACCTCGCCCCAGCCACGATCTTCATCGGTCGCGTTCGGCGCATCGTCATCGCTGGCGAGACGCTTCCAGATCTGCTTGAAAACCAGGCCCGAAATGGCACCAGCGGCCGCACCGAGTATCAACCCGACCGGCTTGTACGCGATCTTCCCGGCCAGGTTGGTCATGACCGACGCACCGAATCTTCGATCTTGTCGGTGGCCCCGCCCGCCGCATGGTTCGCACGTTCCGCGATTTCGTCACGGACGAGCGTCGACGTCGGCCAGGACGCCGGATTCACCGGCCCCACCGTCGATTCTTCGGCGGCTTCCACGGCATTCAGCGGACTCTCAGCGGTCATGGAGCCACCTCCCTGGTGAGCGCTTTGCCCAAATTCCCAGCTGTCGAAACGAATCGAGCGGCTGATGGGCATGCCTATAGTTGCTGTGGTGACTCACCCCGCCCGGCGACGACGCACCCCGGGGCACGTTTCCCGACGTCAGGGGCGGGTAAGACGTACGTGCTGACCTGACCTGGCGGGAGCGCACCGAAATGACCGCAGCGAACAACGCCGAGACGACGTGGAGCCGCGCAATGCCGCTAGGAAGCATCTCCGCCTGCCGACTGCCCGACTCCGACTGACTCGGGCTCGCATATGCAATGGGGACTGCTGCTCGCCGTACTCGCGGCTGCCTTGACAGCGGGCGCGACGATCTTGCAGGCCATCGGAGCCCGCCACGCGCGGCGCTACGACACGGTCGACCCACGGCTGCTGCTGTCGGTGCTCCGGTCCGGGGCGTACGTCGTCGGGTTGATCATGCTTACCGCGTCGTTCGTCGTGACGCTGGTCGCCTTACACAGCACGCCGCTCTTCGTCGTCCAGGCGATCAACGGGGCAAGTCTGGCCTTCATAGCCGCGTTGTCCTGGGTGCTTTTCCGCGCAAAACTCACGCCATCCGAATGGATAGCCATCGGTACGGTATTTGCCGGCATCGTCCTTCTCGTGGTCGCTCAGCGCCCCAGTAAGGCGGACAGTCTGCCGTTGATCGGCCAATGGGCGCTCCTCGGGGCGGCCGTCCTGCTCGGAGTGATTGCTTTCACAGCGACCCGTTTGCTCTCTGGATCGGCCCTGCCGGCGCTTCTCGCGGGACTCGCATTTGGCGATGCTGCGGTTGGCAGCCGGGTGATCGCCGATCAATCTATGGCGGCCCTGCTGGTCTCTCCAGCGACGTACGCGGTCGGTGTGGCCGGACTGCTCGGCGCGCTGCTGTATGCCACCGCGTTGCAACGCGGTTCAGTGACGGCCGTGTTTGCGGCGAGCACGGTCGGACAGACGCTCGGGCCGGCGGCCACCGGATGGCTGCTGCTCGGTGACGGCGTGCACGCCGGCCTGTTGCCGGCCGCCGCGGTGGGGTTCGGCCTGACGATCGCCGGCGCGATCTTCCTCGCCCGGCACGCCCACCCGGACCAGATCCAGTCGTCGTTCGTGGCGTGGCGGGTTACGTCGCGGCTACACGTCGCCGGTCACCAGCCGAGGCTACGGGCGGCAAGCATGGAGTCGCGCCTGAAGGTCGGTGCGCGCGAGCCGGGGGCGTTGCTTGCCAGCCCGGAGTCGGGCCCGCGAGTGGTCAGTCCAGACTCGGTGCTCCGGGTCGCCACCGAGGAGCACCGATCGTTGATCGACGACGAAGGGTTGGCGGCCGTGGGACGGCTCCGCTGCCTGGTCAAGCGCTGGCCCATGTGGCTTCGCTGGCGTGGCCGCGCTCGGGCGTCGGCGCGCGCGACCACCCTGTAACCGCGCGACCGCCCTGTTCACCGCGCGACGGCCTCGCAACCGCGACGACCATCCGGTAGCCCACCCTGTTCCCGCGCCGCCTTCGTAACGGCGCGACGGCCTGGCAATCGCCACGACCCGCCGGTATTCGTTGCGGGACGAGGCCGGCCGCGGTCGAGGTGTGAACGGCGGCCTGCCTCCGGGTCTGGTCGGCCGTAAATCCTGCATCGGCGAAAGCCGCGCCGCTGGGCCAAGGGAAAATTGCCGCGGCCCAGGTCGCAAGTGAACAAACCGTTACGCCGAGGGGTGATGAACGCGAGTCGCGAGTGGCGCGAGGCACAGAGGACCGATAGGTTCCGGTGAAATGATCCTCGTCGATCGGAAGGTCATCGTGTCCGTACACTCCTGGCGTCGACCCTCGCGCCGCGTCACCATCATCCTGGCCGCCGTCACGGCCGTGCTTGCTCTCGCTGGCGGCGGGATCGCCTACGCGGCGACGCAACAACCGGCCATCAAGACGTCCACCCCTGGGTCGGCCAACCAGATTACAAACCTGGACGTGCTCCGTCAGCAGATCCGCAACTACTACGGCGACCCATTGGGCACCGGCGTTTCACCGGCCGACAGCAACTACGCCAAGGAAGCTGAGTCGGTCGCGGCGTCGGGCGAGCGCTGGCTGAGCGCCGGGCACAAGACACACGGGACCAAGGCGATCGTGTTCGACGTGGACGACACGACGTTGCTGACCTGGAACTACGAGATCTTCAGCAACTGGGCGTTCAACCCGACTACCAATGCCCAATTCGTCACCGACCAGAAGTTTCCGGCGGTGTTCGGGATGGTGGATCTCGCCAACACCGCGGAGCGCGAAGGCTACGCCGTGTTCTTCCTGACCGGCCGCCCGGCGACGCAGGAAGCCGCGACCCTCGGCAACCTGACGGCGGACGGGATCGGCGTTGACGCCGGCTACCCGAAGCCGACGACGCTGAGCGACGGCGAGGACGGTCTCTTCACCAAGCCGGCCGTGGCCGACTACCCGGACTACCTGAAGGCGGCGTGCGCCAACGACCCGAACGGCTCGTGCACGACGATCCACTACAAGTCCGCGACGCGCGCCCACATCGAGTCGCTCGGATATGACATCGTCGCGAACTTCGGTGACCAGTTCAGCGATCTGACGGGCGGGTTCGCCGACCGTACGTTCAAGATGCCGAACCCGAACTACTTCCTGCCGTAATCGCTTCGACTGCCGTAATCGCTTCGACCGTACTGAGTTCCATTGAGCCCGCGCCGGCGGTGGCCATCCGCTGCCGGCGCGGGCTCGGACTGTCGCACCGCGCTTGCCGCCCGTCATGGACGAACGCTGCGCGACGATGAGCCGCTGGCGCCCAACCAACTCCGGCAATTGCTTGACGATTCTGGATGGTCGCTCGTCCGCTACGACGACCCGCCGCACCGGTTCTACGCACTGGCCGAGCGGTTGGAGTCGCCGCACAGTCACGCCTCGCCGCCAAGGCATAGTCGCCGGAGGCTTCCATACCGCGGAGCGTCCGGCGTCTATGCCTTGCGGACCAACCCAAAACCCATCCGCCGGTACGGCAGGATGAGGCTCATGAAGAGCGAAGTCATCAGCGTCCGGACCGGCTCACGCCCAATCGTGCGCGACGTGACCGGCGAGGCGAATTCGTTTCTGGCCGGTGCGGCCGAAGCCGGCGACGGTTTGCTGCACGTCTTCGTCCCGCACGCGACGGCCGGCATCGCGATCATCGAGACCGGCGCGGGCTCCGACGACGATCTGGTCGCCGCGCTCGACACCGTGCTGCCGGCCGACGACCGGTGGCGACACCGACACGGGTCACCGGGGCACGGTCGCGATCACGTGGTCCCGGCATTCGTCGCCCCGTACGCCACTCTTCCGGTGCTGCGCGGTCGCCTCGCCCTCGGCACGTGGCAGTCGATCTGCCTCGTCGATCCGAACGGCGACAATGCCGTACGGCAGATTCGCTTTTCGTTCCTGGCCGGTTGAGCCGTCGGCCTGTCGAGTCACGTCCACACGACGTGCGCCGACCGTCGGTCCAGGCGCTTTGAAGACTCAGCTGGTCTCGGCGGCGATCGTCGTGTCGTCGCCGTGGCCCGTGTGCACCTGGGTCGACGACGGCAACGTGAACAGGCGACGGCTGATGGAGTCGACGATCGTCGCGTGGTCGGAGAACGATCGCCCGGTAGCACCCGGGCCGCCCTGGAACAACGTGTCACCGGTGAAAACGCAGCCGAGATCCTCGGAGCGATAGCAGACGCTGCCCCACGTATGCCCCGGCGTGTGGATCGCGCGCAGCATGCTGCCGGCCACCGGGAACTGGTCTCCGTCGGATATCCAGGCATCGGGATCGTGATCCGGGTGCGTCATCGCCCACAATTCGCGATCGTCTGGATGCAACCAGATCGGCGCGTTCGTTGCCGTCGACAACGCGACGGCCGCGTTCACGTGGTCGTTGTGTGCGTGTGTACAGAGGATCGCCACCAGCCGTCGGCCGCCGATCGCGGCCACGATCGCCGCGGCGTCGTGTGGCGCGTCCAGGACTACACATTCGCTGTCGTTGCCGACGATCCACACGTTGTTGTCGACCGCCCAGTCGCCACCATCGAGGGAGAACGTACCCGAGGTAACGATCTTGTCGATGCGGGCCGTCACAGCACCACCACCGAGCGCAGCACATCGCCGCGCTTCATCGAGTCGAACGCCGCTTCGACATCGCCGATACCGATCTTCTCGCTGACGAACTTTTCCAGCGGCAGGCGACCCTGCAGGTAGAGGTCGATGAGCATGGGGAAATCGCGTTCCGGCAGGCAATCGCCATACCAGGACGATTTGAGCCGGCCGCCTCGGCCGAACACGTCAAGCAGCGGAATGTCGAGCACCATGTCCGGCGTCGGTACGCCGACCAACACGACCGTCCCAGCGAGATCGCGTCCGTAGAAAGCCTGCTTCCACGTCTCGGGTCGGCCGACCGCGTCAATGACGACGTCGGCGCCGAAACCGCCGGTCAGTGACTGGATCGCGACGATCGGATCGTGGGACGTCGAGTTGACCGTGTGCGTCGCGCCGAGGTCCGTGGCGAGCTGAAGCTTTCGATCGTCGATGTCGACGGCGATGATCCGGGCCGCGCCGGCGAGGCGGGCACCGGCAATGGCCGCGCCGCCGACGCCACCGCAGCCGATCACCGCGACCGTGTCGCCGCGGCCGACCTCACCGGTATTGATCGCGGCGCCCAGGCCGGCCATCACGCCGCAGCCCAGCAGGCCCGCCACCTCCGGCGGCGCGGCTGGGTCAACCTTCGTGCACTGTCCCTCGGCCACGAGCGTCGTCTCGATGAACGCGCCGATGCCCAGCGCGGGCGACAATGCCGTGCCATCCTCGAGCGTCATCCGCTGCGAGGCGTTGTGTGTCGCAAAGCAATACCATGGCCGACCACGTTTGCAGGCACGGCATTGACCACAGACGGCCCGCCAGTTCAACACGACATAGTCGCCAACGGCGACGTGACTAACGCCGGCGCCGACCTCCGCGACTGTGCCGGCCGCCTCATGGCCGAGCAGGAACGGGAAGTCATCGTTGATCCCGCCGTCGCGATAGTGCAGATCGGTGTGGCAGACACCGCAGGCCTTGATGTCGACGAGGACTTCGCCCGGGCCGGGATCCGGCACGGTGATCGTGCGCATCTCGACCGGCGCGCCCTTGCTCATCGAGACCACACCTTGCACCTGACGACTCACGGCAACTCCCTCAATGACTTCACGGGCAAACGGCTGCGTTGGCGACACTCGCCATTCTCGTCGCCGGCGCGATGATGCGCATCGGCGACACCCGAATCACACGCCCGGCAAGGCGATTCGGTTCGGACGGGCCGCGGCGGAAGGCGCGGCCGTGGTGGTCGCGGCACGTGGTGCGGCGGCCGGCGATAGCGTCGTGGCGGAGATCGTGAGCCGCGGCGGCCGGGCGATTTTCAGGCGACCGACGTAACCGTCGAGGAGGACATCGCGCGTGGCCAGCGCAGACGAAATCGCCGCCTACGTCGCCTATTGGTTAAGCGACGAGGCGGCGTTCGTAACCGGTGCCGCGCTGGCGATCGACGGTGAGGCAACGGCCTGACAGGACGCGGCGCCGTCGGGTGATGGCGCCACGGCGTGCCAACTCGCTCGGTCGGACTGCCTCAGATCACGGGATCAGCGGCGGGTACGACGGGTCGAAGAGGTTGTTGTCCTTCAGGTAGCCGTACACCGGCGTCGTGTCGGGGTAGTGGCCCCACTGGTGGTCGCCCTTGATCTGGCCGGGGACGGCTAGCTGCGCTCCGAGCAATTGGCGCTGCACCGGCGTGAACTCGGCGAACTGTTCGCTCGCGAGGAGCGCGTCATTTTCGTCGCGGCCGTACGACCAGCGGTGCGAGTACGCGAAGAACATGCCCTTGCGCGTGATGTCGGAGTAGTTGTTCGTCCGGGTGTGCCACAACCGGCGGTCGAAGAACACCACGTCGCCCGGGCTCGCACAGACCTCGATCGAGCCCTCGGGTTCGGGCCAGACGACATCGCGGCGCGGTGGTCCATCGATCCGATTGACCAGATGACTGCCCGGCACGACCTTGAAGTTGCCCCGACCCGTCTCCGAGACGTCGGAGAGCCAGTACGCGAGCTTGACCGAGAGCCGCGGACGTGGGTTAGTTTCCAGCTCGCGGTTCTGGCGGCCGCCGTCCTGATGCCACTCGAAGAGGTACGGCTTCGGGGTCACGATCTTCGGATGAACGTCCAAATGGGAGTGATAGATGTGGATGTTCCAGCCGAGCACTGACCAGATGAACGGGAATGTGGCCGGATGGTCGATGAGGTTGACCGACGCCGGGCAGTTCGCCACCGCGCCGAGGGTGTGCATCGAGGCGCCGGGGGCGGTCTTGCCGGCGGTCACCTGCGCCTCGTAGACCTCGTCCAATGCATTCGTGTAGTAGGCGACTTCGTCGGGGGTGAGCGCACCCTTGATCACGAGGTAACCGTCGCGCTCGAATTGCTCGCGCAAGTCGGCCGATGGGGCGCTGATGCTGGTTTGGGTAGCGGTCGGTGCAGTTATGGTCATCGGAAACCCCTGATTGGGTGTCTGGGCTGGTTAGCGCTCTTCGCGACAATATTCGATTAGCGGGCACTAAGCGTGAAAAGTCGCATTTATGAGGGAGCGAAACCGGTCTAGCGGCCTGCGGACCGGAGGTAGCTTCGCCAACGTCGTTAGTCGGCCGCAAAAACGCTAACGGCGGACGCTCGACGGTGGCTCAACTCTTGAGCTGCGGATTCACAACGTAAAGATGCGGTCTGTCGTCCGCTCGGTTGCCGTCTGTCGGGTTGCTGACAGAAATCGAGGAGATTTGTGGCCGAGATAGCGTTTTGCGCACGACCGAAGGTCGGACCGACGGTCGCGGCTCCGAAGTCGCCAGCTCGCTCAGAGCGCCATCGCTTGACTGATGCGCTATCGCTCGATCGTGTCGTTGAACGAGATGATGTCCCGGCCGCCTTGGTCCGGTTCCGGCTCGAACTCGCTGTGGTCCCAGTCGGGTCGGGGCGCCCTGTCCACCGCGGCGATCACGCGGTCGACCGCCGCCCGGAACCGTTCGAAGGGCAACTGGTCGTCGGCACCCAGCAAGTGCTCCTTGAGCTTGCGGCGCTGCTCGACCAGACGGTCCGAGCCGGCGCCGACGCTCGTCATGACCTCGGACAACGCGGCGCAGTCGGGATCGAGCAGTTCCGCGGCGGTCGCCGTTGGGTAGCGGTTGCGAAACACGTCATGGTCCAGCGCGGCCGAGTTGGTCACGACGTACGGCTTCTCGCTGTAGAGATAGTCGGCGACCACACTGGAAATGTCGGTGACGAGCAGGTCGGTGTGGTTGAAGCAGTCGAAGAGCGTCGGCAGTGCGTCGGTCACCACGCGGTGCGTCCACTCCGGGCGCGACGCCCAGTACATCGTCGTCCATTGCTCGGTGAGTTCATTGGCCCGCTGTACGCCATCGACATGGGTACCGGCCGAGTCGCGGGCGATCGTCGCCTCGTCGGCGTCCGAGTCGCCGGTAACGGCGACGATCGCCGCCCGTACGGACGCGAGCTGTGCATCGGCGGTCGCGTTGTTTCCGGCGCTGGCAGCGGGGCTGCCGTTGACTGTTCCGTCGGCCACCGGCATCGTCGAGCGACGGGCCGCCCGCGCCGCGTTGGCCTTGTCGATCATGGCGATGATCGCTTCGTTTTCCGCCGATGCCTTGTCCGATCGCCGGCCGGTCAACGGATGCGGTTTGTAAATCAGGCGCACCGAGTCGGGGTGGTCGAGAATGGTCGCGACGATCGCCCGACCCATCGTGATGAGCGACGTGTTGAGCGGGTCGTCGGTCCAGCCTTCCCAGGTCGGGGCATACAGAACGGTGATCGGCTCGTCGGTCTTGCGCGGGCCGCGCTCGATCGGTGCCAGCTGCGGCCGGCCGACCTCGAACACGTCCCGGTCGTCGACGCCGATCATGGCTCGGGCGAAGCGCTCGCGACCGGCCGGTCCGGCCACCCAGACCTCGTCGTACACCTTGCAGAACGGGTTGATGCTCGCGACCTTGTCGCTGTCACCGTGCCCGATGAACACGTGGGCCATGCCCGGCAGGCGCAGGAAGTGGATGTTCTTGCCGGTGTTGGCGGCGTAGAGCGCAACCCGAACGGTCGGCATGTCGAGGTCCATCAGATCGACGGCGCCGGGCACGCAGAGAACCGGCAGCGAGGTGGGGGCGAGATCGTCGAGGACCGCCCGCTCGCGCAGGATGATCAGCACGCGCTGGTCCAGCTGAGCGGCCACCTCGAGCCACATATTGATCTGGTACGTCGAGGTGCGGCCGCCACTGAAGTAAATGGCGACCTCGGGGGCGTACGCGGCGATCTGGTCCTTGACGACAGACGCGACCCTGCTCCGGCTCGGCATCCGGCGCGCCGCGAGCGCGTGGGTGCCGGCCACCGCGACGATGCCGACGCCGACCGCGGCGCCCACCAGCGCGCCGACCACGATCGGCACCGCGGAGTCGGTCGCCGCCGAGACGATCACGCCGATCAGCGGCGCCACCGCCAGGTAGGACATCGTCTGCGCATCGATCCGCTCGACCGGCCCGACCGTGCGGTCCGGTATGCGCAGCGCAGAGATGTCCAGGTTGCGGGCGACGATGTGCATCCGGCGGCGGGCCGGCACCACGATGCCGATCAGTTCCTTACTGGCGCGGGCCGCCTCGATGGCGAACATGAACGACGCGACGAGCACGATGTCGACCGTGCGATGGAACGCGACCGCGGTAAGGAGCACGATTCCGAAACTTCGCGCCGCACCACGAACCGCCCGACCGGCGTCGGCGAGCCGCAGGACGCCGTACGCGAGCGGGGCGCGGCGGGTGAACAACGCCTCGACGGGGAAGGTCGCGAGCCCGAGGATCGCGAATGCCCATCGCCAGTCGAACGCCGCCGCCAGCAGGGCCGCCGGGTACACGAGCAGGGTGACACCGTAGACCGATTGACGAGACCGATTGCCGATCCGTGGCATCAACGCGAGCCCTTCACGTCAGTGGTGTGGTAGCGGAGGTGGATTGGTTTATGCGCGCACGACGGCGTTCGGTGCGGTTTCCTGCCGGCGGATGTCGAAGACGTGGCCGGTCAGGCCGGACACCAGCACATCGAGCGATGCGTGCGCGACGGCCTCCGACGACAGCAGCGACGAGGACGGCTCGTCGCCGAACGCGCGCGTTCGCATGGGTGTGCCGGTGCGCTCGGGGTTCATGCAGTTGACCCGTACGCCCATCGGCGACCACTCGTCGGCCAGCGCCTGGACCAGATTGACGACGGCGGCCTTGCACGCCGAATACAGCGCATAGTTTGCCCGGCCACGGGTGTACGAACTGGATGTGTAGAGCAGCAACTGGCCCTTGGTCCGGGCCAGGTAGTCGACGCTGGCCTGGGCGATGTTGACCGGCGCCAAGAAGTTCACCCCGATGGCCTCGTCCACGTTCTCCGGCGGAGCATCGGCCAGCGGCCCGGTGTGCAGGATGCCGGCCGTCACCACGACATAGTCGACGCGGCCGGTCTGCCGGTACGCCTCGGCCAGCGCGGCCCGTACGTGCTCGGGATCCTCGACGTGCGTGCCGGTCTGGGTGCGGCTGAACGAGAGCACATCCGCCCCGAACGACGTGGCCAACGCGACGAGATCGGCGCCGATGCCCGAGCCGCCACCGAACACCACCATCGTGCGACCACGCAATTCGTCGGCGTACTCATGGTCGGACCGAGGCGCCGGAGCCGACTGCGTCGCGAGCTGGAACAGTTTGTCGACGATGAATACGTCCACCGGGTGGGTGATCTTCATGTTGTCCGAGCTGCCCTCGATCACCTTGATCGGAACGTCGGGCAGGTAACGGTGGACCACGCCGCAGTCATCGGTGGCGACGAAATCAGGATCGTCGCGGGCCAATTCGTAGGCCCGACGGATGGTGCTGAGGTGAAAGCCCTGTGGTGTCTGGCCCAGTCGCAGCGACGCCCGCGGCGGTATCGCGCTGATGGTGTCGTCGCCATCGACCGCGATGATGGTGTCCGGCGATGGGATCGCGACATCGACGGCGGCGTGGAGTCGCAGAGCATTGACGCACTCCCGGACGATGCGGTGGCTCAGCAGCGGGCGCACCGCATCGTGGAACAAGACCTTGCACTCGCTGTGCTGGATCGCGTCGAGGGCGATCTGGGTCGTTTCGGCGCGCGTGCCGCCGCCCGCGAGCACCGCGGAGATCTTTGTGAATCGGCCGGTCTGCAGCAGGTCCTCGGCCTCGCGTTCGTAGCCGGCGGCCATGAGGACCAGGATCTCGTCGACGTCGGGGGCTGCGTCGAGGATGGCCACGGTGTGCTCGAGGACCGTCTTCCCAGCGATCTTGACCAATTGCTTCGGGATATCGAGGCCGAGCCGACTGCCCGTGCCACCGGCGAGCACCACCGCTACCGTCGGCAGGGCGGACGCGTCGGGGCGGTCACTGGGGTCGGCAAGCATGTCGTGTCTCCATACGCTGCGTAACGGTCGGGCACAGTCCCGCGCGAACCGCGGGAGTCTAGCTGGCGGTGGTTCACCGCCGGCGATCGCGCCGCCGGCACGGTTCCATCGTGGCGACGCGACGCTACGACCGCAGGATTACGGCGCGATATCCGACCGGTGGCACGCGTTCGCTGAACGCCGGGATTCGCTCGGGTGAACGGTGGCGCCAACGGCCCGGTCGATTGTTCATCATTGCGAATCATCTTATTCACTCGGCCCGGCGGCGGCGGCCAACCATCTGAACCTTCGTTTTCTCCGTTGCATAGCGTGGTCTGTCTGCTGCTCATCGTGGCTTGTTCCCTGCGTATAGTGCTCGGCATGAGGGCACTGGTACTCTCCGGCGGCTCGGGAACACGGCTGCGTCCGATCACCCACACCTCGGCCAAGCAGCTTGTGCCGGTGGCCAACAAGCCGGTGCTCTTCTATGGGCTCGAGGCGATCGCCGCGGCCGGGATCACCGACGTCGGCATCGTGGTCGGGGACACGGCGGAGGAGATCCAGGCGGCCGTCGGCGACGGTTCGATGTTCGGGCTCGCCGTCACGTACATCCCCCAGGACCAGCCGCTCGGGCTTGCGCACGCGGTGTTGATCTCGCGCGACTTCCTGGGCGAGGACGACTTCGTCATGTATTTGGGCGACAACTTCATCGTGGGCGGGATCAAGGCGCTCGTGGATGAATTCCGGACGTCCCGGCCGGCCGCCCAGATCCTGCTCACCCGGGTGCCGAACCCGGCCGACTTCGGTGTCGCCGAGTTGGATGCCACGGGACAGGTCGTGTCGCTGGAGGAAAAGCCTCCGGCGCCCAAGAGCGACCTCGCGCTCGTCGGCGTCTATCTCTTCACCCCGGCGGTGCACGAAGCAGTACGCAAGATCCAGCCGTCGAACCGAGGGGAGCTCGAGATCACCCACGCGATCCAATGGCTGATCGACGAGCGGCTCGATGTCCGCTCCACCCGGATCACCGGCTACTGGAAGGACACCGGCAATGTCGCCGACATGCTGGAGGTCAATCGATCCGTGCTCGAGCTGGTCGACGCGTCCATCGAGGGCACCGTCGACGCCAAAACCGAGATCATTGGGCGGGTACGGATTGAGCCGGGTGCCCGGGTGACCGGCTCCCGCATCGTCGGCCCGGTCATCATCGGTCGGGACTGCGTCATCGCGGATTCGTATATCGGGCCATTCACCTCGGTCTCGGAGCATTGCCGGATCGAGCGCAGCGAGATCGAATTCTCGATCGTGTTGCGCGACTCGTCGATCACCGGTGTACGCCGGATCGAGGCGTCCCTCATTGGCCGCAACGTTGTCGTTACCCCGGCGCCGGCGGTCCCGGCCGCGCATCGCCTGGTACTCGGCGACCACAGCAAGGTGCAGATTTCCTCATGACGTCAAAGCGAATCCTGGTGACGGGGGGCGCCGGATTCATCGGCTCCCACTATGTGCGCACGCTGCTCGGCGCGCACGCGCCGGCCGAAGCCGCGCCGGACGTGTCGATCACGGTGCTCGACAAGCTCACCTACGCCGGCAATCCGGCCAACCTCGACCCGGTCCGCGGCAGCGATCGATTCGACTTCGTGCACGGCGATATCTGCGACGCGCAGCTGGTCGATCGTCTCGTCGCGACGCACGACGAGGTCGTGCACTTCGCGGCGGAGTCCCACGTCGACCGCTCGATCCGCGGCGCGGACGAGTTCATCCAGACCAACGTCGTCGGGACGCAGACGCTGCTCGAGGCGGCTCTGCGCCACGGACTCGGCACGTTCGTTCACATCTCGACCGACGAGGTCTACGGCTCGATCGCCGACGGCTCGTGGCCGGAGACCGATCCGCTGCGGCCGAATTCGCCGTACTCGGCGGCGAAGGCGAGCAGCGACCTCATTGCGCTGGCCTACCACCGTACGCACGGCCTCGACGTACGGGTGACGCGCTGCTCCAACAACTACGGCCACCACCACTTCCCGGAGAAGGTCATCCCGCTGTTCATCACGAACCTGCTGGACGGCCGCACCGTGCCGCTCTACGGCGACGGGCTCAACGTCCGGGATTGGCTACACATCGACGACCACATCCAGGGGATCGAGCTCGTCCGCCGGGGCGGTCGGGCCGGCGAGATCTACAACATCGGCGGCGGCACGGAGCTGACCAATCACGAGCTGACCGACCAGCTGCTCGCGGCCTGCGGCGCCGACTGGGACAGCGTCGTCTACGTCGACGATCGCAAGGGTCACGACCGGCGTTACTCCGTGGACTGTACGAAGATCCGTACCGAACTCGGCTACGCGCCCCGGACATCGTTCGAGGCGGGGCTGGCCGAGACGGTTGCGTGGTATCGCGACAACCGCTCATGGTGGGAGCCGCTGAAGGCCCGAGCGGCACTGGTCGGATGATCGCCACGCGCCCCATCTGGCTCGTTACCGGAGCCGGCGGCATGCTCGGTCAGGACGTGCTGGCCCATCTGGCGGCGACCGGCGACGATGCGGTCGGGCTCGACCGGCGGTCCCTGGACATCACGGATCCGACCCTCGTACGGGCGGCCGTGCGCCAGCACCGTCCGGACGTCGTCGTCAACTGCGCGGCCTGGACCGCCGTCGACGACGCCGAGGAGCACGAGCTGGAAGCCTTACAGATCAACGGCGACGGCGCCCGCAACCTGGCCGAAGCCTGCGCCCGCGCGGGCGCGTCGATGCTGCACGTCTCGACCGACTACGTGTTCGCGGGCAACGCCACGGTTCCGTACGGCGAGGACGAGCCGACCGATCCGGTCAACGCGTACGGCCGCACCAAGTTGGCCGGTGAAACGGCGGTCCGCGCGACGCTACCGGACACGGGTTACGTGATCCGGACCGCTTGGCTCTACGGCGCCGGCGGACCGAACTTCGTCCGTACGATGATCGCGTTGGAACGGACGAAGGAAACCGTTGACGTGGTGGACGACCAGCGCGGCCAGCCGACGTGGACCGGCGATCTCGCCGCCCACCTCGTACGGCTGGGCCGGGCCGCCGTCTCCGGTGCCGCGCCGGCTGGCGTCTATCACGGCACCAGTAGCGGCGAGGCGACCTGGTTCGACCTCGCCCGGGAAACGTTCCGCCTGGTCGGCGCCGATCCCACTCGAGTCCGGCCGACCACGAGCGCGGCGTACGTCCGGCCGGCGGCCCGCCCGGCGTTCAGCGTTCTCGGCCACGACGGGTGGCGGCGCGCCGGTCTGACGCCGATCCGGGACTGGCGAGCGGCACTGGCCGACGCGGTCCCCGTGTTGACCGCCGCCGCGCCGCGGTAGCCGCCTCGCTACGCAAGAATCTCGGCCTTTCGCGTCAGCCCGACCCGTAGCGCTTCTTGAGCAGCCTCCTCTTGTTCGTACCTTCGGCGTTCGTGCCCTTCTCGATGATCACGAGATTGTGGTAGAAGTGCACCGCCACGACATGGCGATCCGCGTACGTCGGCTCGTAGTCCTCGTCCACGAACTCCTCGTAGTTCACCCCGTCGGCGAGTGCCTTCAGCATCGACATGCTGGTCTTCGGATCTTGCCGATCCACGCTGCCCTGCCACTCCGGCCAGTAGGACGTCTGAGTGTCCTCGACGGCGTAGATGCCGCCGTCGCGCAGCAGCGGGAAGAGGGTCTCGAACGTGACGAGAATATGCGGGCTGAGATGGCTGCCGTCGTCGATGATGACGTCCAGATCGCCGATCTTGCCGGCGACCGCACGGAGCGACTCGGGATCGGACTGATCGGCCACGAACGTGGTGATGCGGTCTTCATCGACGAATGACTTGTCGCGGATGTCCACGCCGTAAATGTGCGCGGCCGGGAAGAAGTGCTTCCACATCCGCAGCGATGCGCCACCCTTGCCGGCCTTGCTGTAGCCGCCGATGCCGATCTCGAGAAGGTTGAACGATTCCTTCTTCAGGTGTTGCAAATGCCGCTGGTAATGCTGCGCGTAGCGGTGCGTACCCCACTTGTCGGTCTTGAAGTGCGTAGCGAGTCGGCACAGGTCGTCGGACATCGCGGCGAGACGGCGACGCTCGGCCGCCGGGCTCTCCGATCGCGGTCCCATCACCCGCCGCTTCGCCTTGCGCAGCGCGCGCCAGCCCCGTTCGCCGACAATGGGGCGCACCGTCTTCTTGACTGTGGAGCTGATAGACATCCGGGTCTCCTTGACGAGATCGGAAACGCTGGCCGGCAGCCTACGGTGCCGACTGTTTCTGGCCGGTTGCCAACTGCGCACCGAAAGCGACACACGCCTCGAACGATGGCAGTAAGCCTTGACGTTCCGCGTCGGCCAATGACGGCGCCGCGGCATCCTTCGGCGACAACTTCGGCTCGATACCGGTTGGCCACGCGATTCCGAGAGCCGGATCGAGCGGATTGACACCATGCTCGCGCGCCGGGGCGTATCCGCTCGAACACAGGTAGACGACCGTCGCGTGATCGGTCAATGCCATGAACGCATGCCCGAGTCCTTCAGCCAAGTAGACGGCGCGGAACTCGCGGTCGTCGAGGCGTACGGCATCCCATTGGCCGAACGTCGGCGATCCGACCCGGATGTCGACCACGACGTCGAGGATTTCGCCGCGTACGCAGGTGACGTACTTGGCCTGGCTCGGTGGCAGATCCGAGAAATGGATGCCGCGGAGCGTGCCCCGGGCCGAGATCGAGCAGTTTGCCTGCGCGAGGTTCAGGTCGTGGCCGACCGAATCGGCGAATTCGCCGTCCCGGAACCACTCGTGAAAACTGCCGCGGTCGTCCGGAAAGACTGTTGGTTCGAAGCTCCAGGCGCCGTCAATCTTCAGCCGTTGCACGGGTCCTCTGCTTTCATCCGTACGGGTGCGCGGTCCACATCTCGCGGGGCTAAGTCCAACGCTTCAGAGCCCCCAGGACCGGAAGCGAGCGCGCAATGCCTTGCGCGGACCGGCTGGCAGGCGTTGAGCGATCGGCCCGACCACGCGGCGAACAGAGCGCTTCACATCCTGCCGGCGATGCTTGGTCCGAATCTGCCGAACCTGGCGGGCCGTGTCGCGATCGATCGGCCGTACGTCGGTCACGGCGAGTTGCCCGTTGGCCCTCACCCGCACCCGTCCCAGGGCGACCTCCGGGCCGTCCGGCCCGTCCAGCCGCGCCGCCAACTCCCACGTACCGGCCGGAAGGCCGGGCGAGTCGGCCCGGGTCTCGCCGTCTCGGTCGGCCAGGCGCCCGCGGGCACGCAAATGAATGCGGTCGCCGACCGCCACGAGTCGAGCAGGCTGGACGACCGGTGCGTCGGTGGGCGATCCGGCCCGGATGACAAGCGCGGCGTCGCTCGCGGCCGTGCCGGGTCGCGTCGCCACGGGCAAGAGGAGGTCGATCCACCGGCCAGCGGCCGAGACCGCCCGAATGTCCTGGCTCGCGATGACGTCGCCGAGTTGGTGGGCCCGCCGGTCGACGTCCAGCGTGAGGTTGTCGGCGGTATCGACGAAGAATGGCACGACCAGCGTGGCCGGGTCACCCAGCAATGCGGGGAGATTGTGCGCATCCACCTGCGGGACACGCGTAGCACCGAAACGTACAAGCTTGCTGAATCCGATGCCGTTGACCCGGGCAAAGGCATCCCACTGACCCTTCGCGAGCGGACCGCGGGTCTTCGTCCGCCGCGGATCGAGCCGTACGGTGCCGCGCATGACCACCTGACAGGCGACGCCGTCGAGGCCGTCGGCTGGGCCGAGTTCCTCGATCTCCGCGACGAAATCGGCCGGACACGGCCACTCGACGGCGCTCTCCCGGTCCCGCAGCGCCATCTCGGTGCGGAAGCTCCCGAGCTCGTCGGTCACGTCGAAGCGTTCGTGCGCCGGCAAGAGGCCGTCATAGAACGACGGATGCACGAAATAGCGGTCGCCCTGGCGGAGCAGAAGCACCGGTCGCTTGTCCGAAGTGTGCACGAGCTGTGACGTCACCGAACAGATAACGCGCCCGTCGCGCCAGCTCAGATCGTCGAGCCGCGTCTGGCCCATCACGTCATTACATCGGTGGGCCAACTCGACCAGCTCCGCGCGCCGATCCTGGCGCAGGAGCGTCGACCTCATCCGCTGCACGGCGGCCAGGCCGTCGTGCACGCCGTCGGTCACGAAGTCGGCCGTCAACTTCTCGATCGCGTCGATCATGTTCGTGCGAAAGTCCTCGGCGTACTTGGGCAACGCCGGCTCGCTGAGGCGACTGAGCATCTCGACCCGGTAGAACCGCCGGATGAGGCGATCACGAAACGCACCCGGCTCAGTGTTGGCCACCACGACGTCAAGGACTTCGCGCAGATTGCCGTAGTAGCTGGACGGGACAATCTTCATCGAGCCGGCGTTGCCACCGTCGTCGCGCTTTGAGTAGAAATAGCAGGTGTAGCTGCCCAGGATCGAAACGACGCGCGCCGGGAAGTACGACTGCACCATGTAGAGCTGATCCTCGAGACGGCGCTTGCCCTCGGCGTAGCGGATGTCGTGTTCGCGCAGGAATGCCTTCCGGAACATCTTGTGCGGCGTGAGGCTGTCGATCAGCGGGAAGTCGTGGATCGTGCACTTGTCGCGGTCGGCGCGGAAGATCCCGTGCGGAATACCGCGGAAGTTGCTAGCCACCTTGCCGATGACGATGTCGGAACCGTTGCGTGCGCCCATGTCGTAGAGCCGGCGGAGGGCATCCGGCGCCAGATGATCGTCCTGGTCGACGAACTGGATGTATTCGCCGCCGGCGGCGTCTACGCCGATGTTGCGCGGCCGGCCCGGCCAGCCCGAGTTGGGAATGTGGATCGTCCGGATCGCAGCGTGGGTGTCGGCCAGCTCGTCGAGGTAGGCCGGTGTCTCATCCGAGGAACCGTCGTCGACGAAGATCACTTCGTACTCGTCCGGCGGCATCGTCTGGTTCAGCAACGACTCGACGCACGGCTCGATGTATCGACCCGGGTTGTAGACCGGGATGACGACGCTCACCTTCACCGACATGTGCGCTAATCCTAGGGCCGTTGGCTGTCCGAAGATCCATGATCGCGTCATTGCAATCTTGGACATGCGAGTACGTCGGGTTCGAGAACCCGCAGACAGCCGAGCCTATCGGACCCGTTCCTGCTGCACGTACGCACGGCCGCGGCCGAGCGATCATCGGCCGGCCACGGCTCGCCGTCTGGTCAATCGCTTGGCGGCATGCCTCGGCGATCCGGCTCGTGGCGGCGGGAATTCCGTGGCGAATCGCCGGATATTCGGCACCGGATCCGGGCACGATGAGCAGGCGTGGCTCGTCGGCCATGCGCACTGGAATCACCCTGGACGCGCGGCAGCCGCGCCGCGTCGGTAGCGAATGGAGACGGGCGCATGCGACTCAGCATCCGCAATCAGCTCGACGGGCTGATCCGGACTGTTTCCCGGGGCGAGGTCATGGCAACCGTCCGGACTGCCTTGGACGGCGGTCCGGAGATCACCGCCGCGATCACCCTGGAGGCGGTCGACGATCTCGGCCTGACCGATGGCCAGCGCGTGCGCGTGCTGGTCAAGTCCACCGAAGTTGCCCTCGCGACCGGGACGCTGGAAAACCTGAGCATCCGCAACCGGCTGCCCGGAACGATCGAGAACGTCGACCACGGCGCGGTGATGACCACCGTCAAAGTGACGATCGCCGGCGGCCAGACTGTGACCGCGGTGATCACAAAAGACGGAGCCGGGGATCTCGATCTATCCGTGGGCGACGCAGTCACAGCGCTGATCAAGTCGACCGAGGTCAGCATCGCCGTCGACTGATCGCGAATCAATCCGGCGTTGATCGATTTTCATCACATCGATGACCGTTCTTGACGGCCTCTGACCCGTCCAGAACAATTTGCCGGGAGTCTCCGCAAACGCCACATCGGAGGATCCCATGGCACAGTCTGGCCAGGCCGTTGTCCGTTACCGTGATGCCCGTCAGCACCATGTTTCCCGCCAGTTGGGGCGTCGCCGCCTCGGCCGGTTCGGTGCCGTCGTTGGTGTCGGCGCCGCTGTGCTGCTCGCCGTACCGATCGGGGCGGTAGCGGCGGCACCGCCATCGACGGTCGCACCGGGTGCACCGGGAGCAGCGTCCTTCTTCGACCTGGCCCGTAAGGATTGCGTGGGCACCGCCCGCAACACCACCTCGAAGGTGTGGTTCACCGTCGCCGACGGCGTGCTGTCCGATGTGTACGAGCCGACGATCGACAACACCAACGTCAAGTCGTTGCAGTATGTGGTGACCGATGGCTCGTCGTTCACCGACCTGCAGACGCGCGATCTCACGTACACGGTGGCGACCGATCCGACCGGGATGAGCTGCACGATCACCGCCACCAGCGCGGCGCACGGCTATCAGTTGGTGACGACCTACGTCGCGGACGCGGCCCGCGACGCGGTGCTCATGCACACGCGGCTGCAGGCGCGCGCCGGCACGAACACGAACATCAACAAACTCCGCGTGTACGCCTATCTGGACGCACACGTCAACGGCAACGGCGGCGGCGGAACCGCCAACGGGGGAGCGGACACCGGCGCGGTCGACCCGTCCGGTGCCGGCGTGATCGGCGACTCGTCAACGGTGAGCCAGGCTACGAACCGGGACTACGCGGTTCCGACGTTCATGGCGTTGACGTCGCCGCAGCTTCAGACGGCCTCGGTCGGCTATGCGGGATCGGCGTCGGACGGCCTGACCGCGCTCGACACCGGCCACTCGCTCGGCGCCACGTACCAGTCCGCGCCGAACGGGCACGTCGTTCTCACCGAGCAACTGAAGACCAGCGGCGACGCGCACGGCCCGGCGACGTTCGACCTGAGCCTGGGCTTCGGCCGGACGCAGGCTCAGGCTGTTGCCGTGGCGAAGGCGTCGGTGGCGCGACCATTCGTGGCGACCGCGGCGATGTACCTGGCCGGCTGGGCGGCCTACGACGCGAAGCTGGTTCGGCCGAAATTGCCGGTCGGCGGCGTCAGCTCGACGCAGGCGCTTGCCGCCTATTACGTGAGCGCGAACGTCCTCAAGGCCAGTGAAGACAAGACATTCCCCGGTGCCCTGGTCGCGTCGCTTGCGAGCCCTGGGGTCAGGCCGTCAACGCCGGCACGCTGCCCGGCGGCAAGCCGGTCTACTTCGGTTCCTATCGTGAGGTCTTCGCACGCGATCTTTACGAGACGTTCACGGGTCTGCTCGCCGACGGCGACCGCGCGACGGCGCAGGCGGCCACCCGATTCCTGTTCGAGAAGCAGCAGTTGCCGACGGGCGAGATCCCGCGCAATTCGCTGTTGAACGGCAAGGTTGCGCCGGACACCGGCGGCGATCAGCTCGACGAGTCGTCGTACCCGATCCTGATGGCTTATCTGAGTGGGCTCGGCGGCGACGCAACGCTGTGGCGCGACCACATCAAGCCGGCGGCCGACTTCGTGGTCGCGCACGGGCCGTCGTTCGGCGTCGAGCGGTGGGAGGAGCAGTCGGGCTATTCGCCGTCGACCATCGCGGCCGAGATTGCCGGCCTGACCGCGGCGGCGAAGATCGCCACGATGCAGGCGGATACCGCGAGTGCCCGGCTCTACCAGGCGGTCGCCGACTCGTTCCAACGCAACGTCAAGGGGTGGACCGTCACCTCGACCGGGCCGTACAGCTCGTCCCCGTACTTCATCCGGCTCTCACGCACCGGTGACCCGAACGCGGCGATCTCGTACAACCTCGGCAACGGCGTACAGCCGGACCAGGACCAGCGCGCGGTGGTGGACGGCGGGTTCCAGGAACTCGTACGACTCGGCGAGCTGTCGCCGACCGACCCCGACTACCTGAACTCGCTGGCCGTGGTGGACAAGCAGATCGCCGTCAGCACACCATCCGGCGTCGGCTACTACCGGTACGGCACCGACGCCGCCGCGAAGGGCAGTGCCGACGGGTACGGAGACTGCTACCAACCGAGCCAGTCGACCTGTACGAATCCGGGCCAGCCGTGGCCGACGACAAACACCGGCACCGGGCACCTGTGGCCCGTACTGTCCGGCGAGCGCGCGGAGTCCGCGTTGCTGACCGGCGACGAAACGACCGCCACGGCCGAGCTGCAGTTCATGTTGCGGTCGGCATCGGGCGAGGGTCTCGTGCCCGAACAGGCGTGGGAGAGCCCGGATCTGGCCGCGTCGCCGTACGGCAGCGATCCGACCACCGCGTCGATCGGTTTCACCGACGGCCAACCGGCCGGATCGGCGGCGCCGCTCACCTGGGCCCAGGCACAGGAGTTGCGGCTCATCCTCAACATCGGTAACGGCACGATCGTTGATCAGCCGGCCATCGTGGCGGACCGCTATGTACGCCACGCGCCGCCGGCGGCGCTGCCGGTGACGATCACCGCACCGGCCGGCGGCACCACTGTCGGCGGCGACTCCACAACGGTGGCCGGCACGACCGCGCCGAACGCCAACGTCAGCATTGGCGTCAACGACACCGACGTAGCCGGTGCCTCGTCCGTGGTGACCACGACCGCGGACGGCAGCGGCGCGTTTTCGGCGACCGTACCGATCGGCTTTGGTACCAACGTGATCACGGTCGCCGCAACCACGGGCGCCGGCCTCGGCACCGCGACCGGTACGGCACAGGTGTCGGTGGTCGGCGATCTGGTCGGCGGCACCACGGTGCTCGACGTGACCGATCCGACCAGCGACGACAACGGTCCCGGCACGTACGCGTATCCGACGTCCTCGTCGTTCACGGCCGGATCGTTTGACATCACCCGGTTCCAGGTGTTGACGAAGGACGGCACGGCCTACCTACGGACGACGGTGCGTACGCTCACGCCGACCTTCGGTAACACCATCGGCGCCCAGATGCTCGACATCTTCATCCACACCGCCGACGCCGCGCCAACCTCGACCGCGGCCGCGTTCCCGACCCGGAACTACACGATCGCTCCGGCCGACGCGTGGAGCCAACGCATCGAGGTGCAAGGCTTCGCATCGCCGGTCTGGGTCGACGCGAACGGCAATGCTCAAGGAACGGTCGGCGCGGTGGTCTCCTCCACGATCGCCAACACGATCACGGTCGCCGTCCCGGAAAGCGCCCTCGGTACGCCGACGTCGGGCTGGTCGTTCGGCGTCGTGCTGACCGGTCAGGACGGCTTCAGTCCGGACCAGGCGCGGGCGTTCGCACCGACACCGCAAGACTTCGCCTTTGGCGTCTGCCAACCCGGCGGTACGTCCCCGATCTGCGCTGTCGATCCCGGCACGGTGCCGAAGGCGATGGACGTCATCACCCCCAGTGGTGTCAACCAAGCGACCGAACTCGATCCGACGCTCGGGCCGGTGGTGATCCACGGCGTACCCGTGCCGTGAGTGTCGCGGATGGGTCTTATTGAAAATGCGGTCTTATTGCGGATGCGGAGATAGCGCGGGTGCGGGCATAGTGGCGAGATGCCCGCACTCGCCACCCGCCGCGATTGGGCGGGCCCGACCGATCTGCCCGCACTGATCCGCCTGGCGCAACGCATCTGGACACCGGACAGCCGCTGGCACGTCGGCGATTTCGCCTGGGAATTCGGGCTCGAACCGACCGGGCGACCGACGTGGCACATGTCGTTGTGGGAGCGCGACGGCGACATCGCGGCGTGGGGCTGGCTCACGCGGCCCGATCGATTGTCGCTGGCTATCGATCCGGTGCACACCGACCTGCTCGACGCCGTCGTGGGTTGGGCATCGGAAGTGGCCGGGGTCCGCGTGTCCGTCACCGTGCTGTCCACCGAGCGCTACCTGACCGAAGCGTTGGTACGGCTGGGATACACGCCCGACGAGACCGGCCACTTCTTCGTGGCCCATCACCGTACGCTCGACGACATTCCGCCGCATCCGATCTTGCCGGACGGTTTCCGGATCCGGCCGGTGTCCGGTGACGACGAGGTGGCGGCCCGGGCGGCTCTGCATCGGGAGGTCTGGGCGTCGACCGACCTCACCGAGGACGTGTGTCGGGCGATGACGCGACAATGGCCGTACCGCTTCGATTTCGACTGGGTGGCCGAGGCGCCGGACGGACGGCTCGTCTCCTACATCCTCGGGTGGTACGACGATGTGAATCGGGTCGGCGAGTTCGAGCCGGTCGGCACGCTAGCGTCGTTTCGCCGTCTCGGTCTGTCCCGGGCGGTCGGCATCGCGGTGCTGCACGCGTTCCGAGATGCCGGTGCCACGCACGCGATGGTGTATGCCCGCGGCGACGACGGCTACCCGGTCCCGCGCCAGGTCTACACGGCGTTGGGATTTCAGCCGCGAGGCCGCACCGTCACCTACCGACCGCCGGCCTGACAATTCGGCAAGCAGCGCCGCGGCCATTTCTCGCCCTCGTGCCTATCCGTCGACCGACCGAACTAGGGCCCGATTCCCTTGTCGACGTAACCGGTGGTATTCGGCGCCCAGGGCCCGGTCGTAATAGACGACGACCATGAGCGGGATGTCGTAGCGCACTATTGGCTCGAACTCGATCGGGTGCCCTCGGCGATGAATGCCTTGGCCAACGGGTCATGGATCTTCATCGGCTTGCCCCCGCGCTCTGCGTATTGCCGTCGGATCGAATGTCTCGGCGACCGCCGTCTCGGACATCGCCCACAACCGGTCGGCCGCTTCGGTGTCGAAGATCCAGCTCGCCGCCGACCCGTCAGCGCCCGGCTCGCTCGGCGTCGCAACGACACCGCATCCGGACAAGTACGCCGCCCGCTGGAGCGGGGGCTCCGACGCGACGCACGCCCATACCGACGTCGCGGCCGCGACGTCGACCGGCGCGCCGGGTTGCCGAGCCTTGACGCGGGTGCTGAACGCACCGCGCTGCTCGTCGGTCAGGCCGGCGAAGATGCCGGTGTCGGACTTGGCCGGCCGTACCGTCAGCGCGAGAAGCCCGGCGTCGCCGAAGCGGCGGTCGAGCGCGAGCGTGAGCAGCGCGGTCGCCGACTTCGACTGGGCGTACGCCTCCCGTGCGTCGTACGGGCGGCGTTCGTAAAACGGATCGTCGAAGACCACCGGAGAATCGCGGTGCGCACCCGAACTGAGGTTGACCACCCGGGGTGTCGGGTGTTCGAGGAGCCGCGGCATCAGTAGGCCGGTGAGCAGGAAGTGCCCGAGATAGTTCGTGGCGAGGGTGAGTTCGAATCCCTCGTCGGTACGACCGAGATCCGGGCGAACGATGCCGGCGTTGTTGACAAGTGTGTCGAATTGCGCGTCGGAGACGTTTTCGGCGAATGCTCGAACGCTCGCGAACGATGCGAGGTCGACCGAGTATGCCTGCGCGCGTGCGGCGCCGGCATTTTCGTTGATCCGCCGTACTGCCTCGCGCGCACGGTCGGCGTTGTGGTCGGCGATCGCAACCATCGCGCCCGCAGTGGCCAGTGCCTCGGCTGTGGCGAACCCGAGGCCACCAGCGCCACCCGTCACGAGTACCCGCCGCCCGCTGAGGTCGATGCCGGCAACGACATCGTGGGTGCTCGAGGTGGCATCCAGCATGTGCGGCTCCGCCAGGCCGGTGCCGCGACCACTACGCAGCAATTGCATATTACTTGAACACAATTCCTAGGCGGTCGTCAACGCTTGGCAGCTGCGGTCAGCGGGCAATCAACGTCTGGATGCGCATCTCGCGCGCGGCACGCATGTGGTCACGAGATTTCTCCGCCGCGAGTTCGGGATCGCCCGAGGCGATCGCGGACACGATCGCCGCATGCTCGGCGACGACCGCCGCCGCGCGGCCCGGTTGTTCGTACGTGCTGCGACCGAACCGCCGTACCGCGTGCTCGACCTGGGTCAGGAACCGTTCCAGGTAGGAGTTGCCGCTGCCTTCCCGCACAATGCGGTGGAACCGGAGGTTGAGCGTGACCAACTCGGCCGTGTCGGCATGTGGCAGCCGGTCCACCATCTCCTTGTGGACCTGCGTGAGGTCGTCCAACAACCCGGGTGGTTGGCGCATCGCGGTGAGGTGCGCGGCCAGCCCCTCGAGGTTCTCGCGGACGAGGTAGACGGCGAGAATATCGTCGATGGTCATCGATGCGACGACGCTGCCGGCATGTACCCGATGCACCGTGAGGCGCTCGTCCGCGAGCCGACGCAGCGCCTCGCGGACCGGCGTGCGGCTCACGCCCAGGTCCTGAGCGAGCTCGTCTTCGCGCAGCCGATCGCCTGGCACGAGACCGCCGTCGAGGATCGCTTCACGCAACGTGTCGGTCACCAACTCCGTCGTCGAACCGCGGTGCGGGACCGCGAGCAGATATTCGCGCAGACTGCGGCTGGACCCGTGGTGAGCAGGGTCGTCGTGGTCGGACACGGCACCTCCATGGGCACCAACGCCAGGTGGCATTCGTTTGCTTCGTCAGCAGCCTGGCGGTGAGGCACGGTGCGCCCTTCTCGGCCGTACGACGTTTCCGGGCTGTCCCGACCACTATTGCATTCATTGTGTATGGATCGCTACGCCCAACTGTCCGATCAGGATGCTCCCCCTCAAACGCATACGTTTACCGCGAATTGGATAGAGGGCGGTAATCGGCCGCGCGGCGAGCGCTCCGCCTCAGCCGGTGCTTGGCTGGTCCTGGTCGCGGATTGTTCGTGCTACGACGCCTCAGTCCGCGCGGTCCGCGCCGCCGCCGCGTTGCTCCTGGTCGCAGATCGTTTTGGTCGCAACGGTTTCACCCATCGTGTCGCGTTCCCGCGGTATATCAGGCCGCCCGGCGGGGTGTGCACCCGTGGGTGAGTCATCAGGCCGACTCTTGCCGGTGTGGGCGCACGCGGGTGGTCAAGCGGTCACAACGGGCTCAGGTTGTCGCTCGCGTCGTTGCATTGCGTCAAGCCTCTCGGCCGACCGGGTTCCGCGGTGAGTCGTCAGGTCAGCTCTTGCCGGCACGAGCGAACCCTGCTGGTCGTGGATCGTCTGTGTCACGACGGTTTCAGTCGTCGTGCCGCGTCCCGTCGTGCATCAAGATGCCGGTTCGCCCGAACGCTGCTGGTCGTGGATCGTTTGTGCCACAACGGTTTCGGCCCGCTTCACTGCTCCCGGGATTGTCGTACGGGTGTGCGATTGTGGTGTCATGGACGAGGCGTTGACACGGGCCGGGGCGGACATCGCCGGGTTCGCGTCGCGTCCGGTCTACGGCCTGTCCGACACGCAGTTGACGCACGACGCGGTCGGTCTGTACCGGCTGGTGTCGGCGGCCACCGCCGCGATCGCCGCACTCGCCCGGGAGGCCCAGGGTCGGGATCTGCCCCGGCGGCAGGGTGCGACGTCGACGGTGGCGTGGCTACGCGACCTGCTGCGCATCAGCCCGGCCGAGGCACGGCCCCTGGTCACCCTGGGCCAGGTGCTCGATGAGCGGCCGGTGTTAGCCGACGCCGTCACCGACGGCACAGTCAACGCGGCCCAGGCCGTGGCGATCGGCCGGGTGTTGGCCGACGTCCCCGACCACGAACCCGGCCTGGTCGACAAGGTCGAAACCGTGCTGATCGGCCACGCCGCCCAGTTCGAACCCGCCATCCTGCGCCGCCTCGGCGACCGCGTCCTGGCCCACATCAACCCCGACCTGGCCGACCAGCAACTCCGCGACCGGCTCGACCGCGAACAGCAACACGCGCAGCAACGCCGCGGGTTCACCCTGACCCCCGACGGGCTCGGCGGCATCCGCCTGACCGGTGTGTTGGATGTGGAAGGCGCGGCGATCATCGACGCCGCGATCGAGCCGCTCACCCGGCCGATCCGCGACGCGATCCGGCCCGGACCTGCGCACCCCCGCCGCCCGCCGCGCCGACGCCCTCGTCGACGTCTGCCAGTTGGCGCTACGCACCGGACAACTACCCGCCCACGGCGGGCAACCCGCGCAGGTCGTCGTCACCATCGACCTCGACGCCCTACAACGCGACGTAGCCGTCGGCCAGCTCGACACCGGGCAACTGCTCACCCCCGCAGCCACCCGACGCCTCGCCTGCGACGCCGCCATCCTGCCCGCCCTCCTCGACGGCGCCAGCGTCCCCATCGATGTAGGCCGGACCCGACGCCCGTTCACCGGCGCCACCCGCACCGCCATCCTGCTCACGGGATGGTGGCTGCGCCTTCCCCGGCTGCGACCGACCACCCCGCTGGACCGACATCCACCACATCGTCTACTGGACCAACGGCGGCACCACCAACCGCGACAACGGCGTCGCCCTCTGCCGATATCACCACCGACTCATCCACACCAGCGACTGGACCATCCACCTCGGACCCGACCGACAAACCCACCTTCACCCCACCCACCCACACCGACCCCACCCAGATGCCCCGCCGCAACCCCTACCACCAACGCAACTAACCAAGAGTCGCCTGTTCATGTGGCGGGTTGGGACCTGGCGCCGAGCGATCGGGCGACGTGCGGTGCCGCACAAATCGTTCGCAGCTGATCGCACCCCACGTGGCCAATCCGACGGGAACGCGGGCGGCGACGCGACGCCGGACGCTACGCGGCAAACGCACGCGCACGCGAGCCGTGCGTTCAAGACGTGTCCGGCTGCGCCGGCACATCGTCGGCCGGGCTATGCATCGCCACATCGGCGGCCGGCGTTGCCCCGCCCATCGCGCCGCTCTGCCAGCCAGACATTTGCGAGCCAGTATGAAACGGCTCGAAGGGGTCGCCGCTCTGATCGACGCTGGCCGGGCTGAAGATCGCGATCAGATCAGGGCGCAGTCGTTCAAAGGGGCGAAATGCGCGACGTGCATGCGCGCGTCGACCGTTCGGGCTCTCGCGGAAGGTCGTCGACGCTGAGCTTCGACGCGCGTTCGCGACGACATCGATGGCCGGGTGGGTCGCTGTCGCTGATGCCCGGCCGGATGGCAAGCTCGGCCGCGTGGTGATGGTCGCGTGATGACATTGCGCATTCTGGCCGGTGTGGCGCTCGCGGCATGGGTGTGGCTAGCGCTCGTACGCGGCATGTACTGGCGAACGAACATCCGGCTGCCGTCGGCCGTCGACCCGACAGGCGCGGGATGGCCGTCGGTCGCGATCATCGTGCCTGCGCGGGACGAGGTCGACGTGCTGCCGCTGACGTTGTCGACGCTCGTCGCCCAGGACTATCGCGGCCGTATGCGGGTGATCCTGGTCGATGACAACTCGACCGACGGCACGGCCGCGCTCGTGGCCGATCGCTGGCCAGATATTACGGTGATCGGTCCGGGTGAACCGCCAGCCGGATGGGCCGGCAAGCTCTGGGCGCTCCGAGCCGGCGTTGCCGCGGCGGACACCCCAGCGACTGACGCCGCGACGATCGATACAGGCACGACCGACATCGCGACGATCGATACAGCGAGCACCGGCGCCGCGACGGCCAACACCGCCGGGACGGGGACAGCCAGCACCGCCGGGACGGGGACAGCCAGCACCGATGTCGCGATGGCCGACATAGCCGGGACCGGGACAGCCAGACCCGATGTCGCGATGGCCGACATAGCGAGGACCGGCGCCGTGACGGCCGACTCAGCCGGGACCGGGACAGCCAGACCCGACGCCGTCACGGCCGACACAGCCGGGATCGACACAGTCAGGATCGGCGCCGCGTCGGTCGACACAGCCGAGGCCGACGCTGCAACGACCGGCGGCGCGGATCGACGCGAGCAAGACAGTTTCGAGTATCTGCTGTTCACCGACGCCGATATCGCCCACGAACCCGACTCCCTCACCCGGCTGGTCGGCGCCGCCGAGGCAAACCAGCTCGATCTCGTGTCGCAGATGGCGCGGCTGCGCGTACGGACAGGTTGGGAGCGACTCGTCGTGCCGGCGTTCGTCTACTTCTTCGCGCTGCTCTATCCGTTTCGTTGGAGCAACAAGGTCGGAGCGCGTACGGCTGCGGCCGCCGGCGGGTGCAGTCTCGTGCGGCGAACCGCACTCGCCAAGGCCGGCGGGCTGGACGTGATCCGGGACGCGGTCATCGATGACGTCGCCCTGGCCCGGTCCATCAAGCGCGCGGGAGGGCGGACGTTCCTGGGGCTGGCCGACCACGTCGACTCGATCCGGCCGTACCCGACGTTGGGTTCGCTCTGGCAAATGGTGGCCCGGAGCGCCTTCGCGCAGCTGCACCGCTCGCTCACGCTGCTCGCTGGGACGGTCGCCGGGTTGGCGCTGGTGTTCTGGGTTCCCCCGGTGTGCCTGCTCATCGGCGCCGCAACCGTCGATCTACCGACGCTATTGCTCGGCGCCGCCGGCTATGCACTGATGACGGCGCTATACGTGCCGATGCTGCGCTACTACCGGCTGCCGTCGCCGATGGCGCTGGCTCTCCCGTTCACCGCGACGCTCTACCTCGGCATGACTGTGGACTCGGCGGTCCAACACTTCCGCGGCCGTGGCGCGGCGTGGAAGGGACGGACCTACTCGGGCCGGCGAGCGGCCATGGCTGGCCGACGCGCGGCCGAACCGAACGACCAACGCGAACGGCCGTAACAACAACGGCCCGCAACGGCAACAGCCCGAACGAGTTCGGCAACCGGAATGGCCCTATCAACAACGGCTCGCAACGACAACGGGCGTAGCCGACAGAGATTGTCGATCCTCTGGGCCGCTGAGATGCCCGAGGACACCGCGTCAGCCGAGGAGTTCGTCCTCGTAGCACCAGCGCCATGCCTCGCCCGGCTCGACGCTGCGCATCACCGGGTGGTCGGTTCGGCCGTGATGGGCGGTCGCGTGCCGCCGCGGACTGGAGTCACAGCAGGCGACGTGCCCGCACGTCAAGCACATCCGCAGATGGACCCAATGCGTGCCCTCGGCGATGCATTCCTGGCACACGCCCGGCGTATCCGGCCGCTGGGTTCGCGGCGCGTCGCGGAGATGATCACACTCGGCCGAGCCCGGCACCAGCGTGAGCTCCTCCTCGCGGATGCTGTCCGCTGCCTCGTCGACGCGGTCGATCATCGACTCCTCGAGATCGAGCATCGCCATCACGACCTGCAACACCTCGTGGTCGAGCACACCGGTGTCCCGCACGCGCAGCAGCTCGGTCCGCTCGGCGTGCAGCATCTTCACCCGCAGCTTGCGATAGCTCTCGCTCGGTGTCCGGCGCTCGGCTTCGCCGGGACCGAGACGCTCCCAGGCCGAGTTCGTCCGGCTCTCGTCGCGGGCGAGCAACTGCTCGATCAACTCCGGCGGAGTGTCCTCGTCGGTCACGTGGCGGAGCAACCGTTGGCCGGCCGCCGTGACCTGCTGGAGGAGGTTGGCGACCTGGAGGGCGTCCTCGGCACGGCTCGGGCCGAACATGTTCATCTTCCGTACCAACCAGGGCAGCGTCGTGCCCTGCACGAGCAGCGTGCCGGCGACCACGACGAGCGCGATCAAAACCAGGACCGCATGGTACGGAGTGTTGGCCGGTATCACGAAGACGGCGGCGAGCGTCACCACGCCGCGCATCCCCGCCCACGAGATCACGGCCGGGACCTTCCACGGCGGCGGCGGATCGGCGCGTCCGACGGCCGGGATCCACCGCGGCACGTACGTCGCCGGGAAGACCCAGATGGGGCGCAACACGACGACGGCGGCGAGGACGGCGAGGCACGCGATGACCAACCGTTGGTGGCCGAGTCCGGCGTGCCAGGCGCCGGTCACGATCGTGCGGACCTGAAGTCCGATCAACACGAAGACCGCGTTCTCGAGGACGAATTGGATCGTCCGCCAATTCGTACGCTCGGCGATCCGGGACGACGCACCCTGCCAGATAGCCGCGTTCTGGCCGAGAATCAGTCCCGCGGTGACGACGGCGAGCACTCCGGAGCCTTCGATGCGTTCGGCCGGAAGGTAGGCCGCGAACGGTGCCAGGAATGAGATGGTCGTGTCGATTACCGGATCCGTGACCCGGCGGCGGATCATCCCGAGCACGTACGCGACGACGACGCCGACCGCGATGCCGCCGATGACGCTCAGCGCAAAATCGCGGCCGATGTGCAAGATGCTGACCGCTCCGGCGACGGCGGCGATGGCCGTCCGCAGCGTGACAAGCGCGGTCGCGTCGTTGAACAGCGACTCACCCTCGAGGATCGTGACCACGCGTCGGGGGAGGCCGGTCCGCCGGGCGATGGCGGTCGCGGCGACGGCGTCGGGGGGTGCCACGACCGCGCCGAGCGCGACCGCGATCGGGAACGAGATCGGCAGCAGCGCCCAGGCCACCAGCGCGACGCCGAACGTGGTGAAGACCACCAGCCCGACCGACAGCAGCATGATCGGGCGTTTGTTGGCCTTGAAGTCGACGAGCGAGGTCCGGATGGCCGCCGTATAGAGCAGCGGTGGCAACAACCCGACGAGCACGATGTCCGGTGTGAGCCGCAGATTCGGGACGAAGGGCAGATAGGACCCAGCGATGCCGATGAGCGTGAGCACCAGCGGCTCGGAGATGCCGAAGCGACGAGCCAGGGCACCTGCGGCCGTGGCGACGGCGACGAGGATCGCCAGCCAACCCGCGAGACCCATCGATCGATCATAAGTGACGCCGCGACAGTGTCGAGTCGCTGCTCAACGACGGTGTGGCCGAGCCGTGAACCGGATCCGCCGGGTGGCCGCTCTGGGGAGAGGCGACGGCGGCGGAGGATGGTCGTCAAGCCGGGGACGATGGTGGCGCGGCGGACGGGGACGATGGTGGCGCGGACGGGGACGAATCGCCCGCGTCGGTCGCTCGTTCTCGGTCGATCCAGTGCACGGGATGCGCGCCGACGTGTCCCTGGTGGCTCGGTCCAGCATGTCCAGCCTGTCCGTCGCAGCGCACCGTCATGTCACCGTCGGCGCCGGGAAACACGTGGGTAGCCGTACACCGGCTGCGCGAGCTTTCGTCTTCCCATGCGTCCACCGTTCGAGCCTGACACAGATGCGGCCGGCCGGCGGGTGAGACGGGACGGCGGAGCATCAGCGGGTCAGGGCGCGCGGAAGTACCCAGGTAGTCGCAGGCCGAGCCACGGCCGCCGGCCCCAGGCGACGATCTTGCCGGCGGCGAGCGGCGCCGCCCAGGCCGGAGCGGCCGTACATCACGCGTACGAACGTCCACGGGTCGGCCGACACGTAGCAGTCGACCTTGTGGCCGCCGACCGAGCCCTCGGCCACGGTGAGTTGGCTATCCGCGATGAGCAGATGCGCGGTCACTGGCTCCGATCCGCGGAGACGGATCTCGAACCGCATGCGCCGGCCGGCGACCCGATCCGGCTTCAGATAATGCGGCAGCACGGGAAGGGCGGCCTCGATGACCGTACGAGCCCACTGCCTACGGACCGGCCAGGCCTGATCGGTGGCGCGTGCGATGTCCAGGCCGTGGACGATCGTTTCGCCGAGACTGAGGCCGGCGAGGGTCGAGGCGGGCACGTGCAGGTGAGCGTGCCACGGCACCATCGGGTCGCCGTCGAGCGAACTGATCGCCTCGATGTACGCGGCGGCATGCGCCTCGATGTGCTCGCCCAACCGGTTGATGTCCCGCTCGCCGAGCGTCGCGATCACCAGGTCGTTGAGCGCTCCGATCGCGTCGATCGAACCAGCGGGCGACGGGACGCCGCGCACCATCGCGGTGCACACTTCGAGGTTGCCGGCGACGTGCGCGGCCACGTCGGTGACGGTCCACCGGTTGGTCGCCGGCGCATTCGGGTCCCGTACGTTCGACAACACGCGGACGAGTTGCTTGATCGCGACGCCGAGGTGATCGACCGTGGTGGCCAGGTCGGTCGGCGACGTTGGGATGGCCGACGTGGGGACGGCCGACGTTGGGAGGGCCGGCGCGGGGGTGGGCGGCGTGGGGGTGGGCGGCACGGAGGCGCGGTTCGTCATATCCGATCTCCGTTCAAAGCTACTCCGGTAGCGGAGTATCCTCCCCTCGCGTACGGCAGTAAAGTGCCGCTATGCCAGATGATCTCCCGACCACCTCGTACGCGGTGCTCGGGTTGCTCGCCTTACGGTCCTGGACCGGCTACGAACTGGTCCAGCAGGCCCGCCGCAGCCTCGCGTTCTGTTGGCCAAAAGAAGACAGCGTCCTGTACGAGGAGCCGCGCCGCCTCGTCGCACACGGCCTTGCTCGGTCGTCCCGCGAAGTGGACGGTGGGCGTAGCCGCAATCGCTACGAAATTACCGACCAGGGTCGCGAAGCATTGCGCGCCTGGCTCGGCCGTCCGAGCGAACAACCACGCCCGCAACTGGAACCGTTGTTGCGCCTGACATTCGCCGATCAGGGGGAAACCGGCGACGCACTGGCCGCGGTCGCGGCTCTGCGCGAATGGGCCGTTACCATGCACAACAAGGGCATGGAAATGCTGCGCGAATACTCGTCCGGTGACGGCCCCTTCCCGGATCGCATGCACATCAACGTCCTCAACGCCGTCTACTACATGGCCGTCCTCGACACCGCCATCTCCTTCGCCGATCTGGCCGAAAAGGAGATCGGGACATGGGAGCGTACGGACGGGCTCGGCATGACCGAGCGCACGAGGGAGATCCTCGACGGCCTCCTCGAGCGGGGCTGACGGCCGCGGGCCTGATCGGCCCCATGCCCGGCCGCAACGAGCCTGACCGTAACGAGCCCGGCCGCCGCGCGCCGATCGCAAACGAACCCGACCGCGTCACCCTCCGGACAACCCGGGCGTGGCCGGCCAGCAGGTTGGGTAATGTGCGTCGACGGTGGGGAGGCGCATGGATCGGCAACTGGCTGCGCTGGCGGCGGAACATGGCGTGGCGACGTGGTATGAGGATTCCCGGCGCGAACGGGTCACGGTGAGCGCCGAGACGGTCGTCGGCGTGCTCGGCTTGCTCGACGTCGACGCGACCACGCCGGACCGCATCGCGGCGGCGCTGGCCTCGGCGCGCGCGTCGGCCAACGCGCGTCTTCTCCCGCCGACCATCGTGCTGCGACGTGGCGGCGACCGTCCGTTGCCGGGACCGGGCGTGGTGACGACCGAGGAGGGCGAACGCATCGACGTCGGCGACGCGCTGCCGGGCGACCTACCGCTCGGGTGGCATCGTCTGACCTGTGGCGAGCAGGACATCACGCTCGTCGTGGTCCCGCGCCGATTGCCGGCGGCGGCTCCGACGTGGGGCTGGATGCTTCAGCTGTACGCGTTGCATTCGGCCGACTCATGGGGGATGGGCGATCTCGCCGACCTCGCATCCCTGACGCGGTGGGCCGGCGACCCAGATGCGGCCGGCCCAGACTCTGCCGGCCCAGATCCTGCCGGCCCAGACTCTGCCGGCCCAGATCCTGCCGATGCCGCCCTCCATGACACGGCCGACGACGGGCGGGCCGGCCTCATTCTGCTCAATCCACTGCACGCCGTCGGGCCGACCCATCCCGTACCGGCATCGCCCTATTCGCCCACGAGCCGCCGGTTTGCCAATCCGCTCTACCTCAGCGTGACCGAAACCGCCGCGTTCCGCGCCGCAGACGCGGACCTCGCCGGACGGGTCGTCGCGCTGCGTCCGCCGGTGGGAGCGGCGTCCGACCTGATCGACTACGACGCGATCTGGTCAGCGAAGCTCGCGGCGCTCGAATTGTTGTTCCCGCTGGCCGGCCCGATCGATCTGGATGCCGACCCGGAGGTTACGTCGTTTGCGATCTACTGCGCGTTGGCCGAGCGGCACGGCTCGGATTGGCGGACGTGGCCGCCCGAGCTACGCGTCGCCGGCAGCGAGTCGGTGTTGGCGGCGGCCGACGAGTTGGCCGATCGGATCGCGTTTTTCGTGTGGTTGCAACGGCTGTGCGCCGAGCAGTTGGCGACCGTGGCGAGCGCCGCGCACGACACCGGCATGCCTGTGGGCATCGTGCACGATCTTGCCGTCGGCGTCGACCCGGGCGGAGCGGACGCCTGGATGCTCGGGGATGTGTTGGCCAGCGGCGCCCGGGTCGGTGCGCCGCCGGACGCGTTCAATCAACTCGGCCAGGACTGGGGTCTGGCCGCTTGGCGCCCGGACCGACTGGCCGAGACGGGATACGCGGCCTACCGGGACCTGCTTCGCCGAGTATTGAGCCATGCCGGCGGCCTACGTGTCGATCATGTCGCCGGTCTGTTCCGGTTGTGGTGGATCCCGCCGGGCGCGGGCGCTACCGACGGCACCTACGTCCACTACGACGCGGACGCGATGCTCGGCATCCTGGCGCTGGAGGCGGAGCGCGCCGGTGCGGTCGTGATCGGCGAGGACCTCGGCACCGTACAGCCGGCGGTCTCGCGGGCTCTACGGTCGCGGAACATGCTCGGGTCCACGGTCGCGTGGTTCGCGCGTGACTGGGACCGGCCTGGTAGCCCGTTCCTCCCACCCGACCAGTGGCCGCGAAACGCGTTGGCCTCGATCTCGACGCACGATCTGCCCACGGCGTACGGCTTCCTGACCGGCGTTCATGTCCGGGCGAGAGCGGAGTTGGGGCTACTGACCGAAAGCGTGGCGGCCGAACAAGCACGCGCCGACGACGATCGGCGCCAGCTCGTGAAGATGTTGCGGGCCAACGGCTTTCTACTCGACACGTCCGAGCGCCCGGGCCGGCGTAGCCCATCAGATGACGAGATCGTGATGGCGATGCACGCGGCGCTTGCGGCGAGTCCGGCCCGTCTGATCACGGCGTCCTTCTACGACGTGCTCGGCGAACTGCGCCAGCCCAACATGCCCGGCACCACCGACCAGTATCCGAACTGGCGGATGCCGCTGCCGGCGTCGCTCGAGGAGATATGCGTCGACGCTCGAGTCCGGCAAGTCGCCCGATTGCTGGCCGCCGGCCGACCGCGGCCGGATGCTCGTCGATCGGGACCCGCCCGCCGCGGCAAAATTGCCGGACCCGGCGACTAAGGTCAGCCGGTATGCGCCTTGCTACGTGGAACGTCAACTCGGTCACCGCACGTCTGCCGCGCCTTCTGGAGTGGCTCGACGGCACGTCACCCGACGTCGTGTGCCTGCAGGAGACGAAGACCTCGGATTTTCCGGTACGGGAGGTCGGCGACCTCGGTTATCAGGTCGCCGCGCTCGGCAGCGGCCGATGGAATGGCGTGGCGCTGCTGTCCCGGGTCGGTCTCGACGAAGTCGCCGAGGGATTCGACGGCCAGCCGGGGTTCCCGGATCCGGAGGCGCGCGCGATCGGCGCCACGTGCGGCGGCGTACGGATCTGGTCCGTGTACGTCCCGAACGGCCGTACCGTCGACGATCCGCACTACACGTACAAGTTGGAGTGGTTGGCCGCTCTGCGCGAGGCGCTGGCGCCGACGGTCGCCGCCGGTGCGCCGTTCGCTGTGTGCGGTGACTTCAACGTCGCACCGACCGACGCCGATGTCTGGGACCCGTCAGCGTTCGTCGGTGCGACCCATGTGACCGCGCCCGAACGTGAGGCGCTGACGGCGCTGCTCGGCGTGGGCCTCCGGGACATCGTGCCCGAGCCGATGAAAGGTCCGAACCCATTCACCTACTGGGATTACCGAGCCGGCATGTTCCACAAGGACATGGGCATGCGCATCGATCTCGTGTACGTGACGCCCGTGGTCGCCGATCACGTGAGTCGGGCGTACATCGACCGCGAAGCCCGCAAGGGCAAGGGACCGTCCGACCACGCCCCCATCGTGATCGACTTCGACCTGCCGTCCTGACTGCGATAAGCCGCTCAGTCGAACAGCTCGCTCAGGAATCCGCCCTTCTTGCGCTTGCGATACGGCCCGCTGCCGTGGCTGCCGTAATGGCCGCCACCATAGTGCCCGTCGCCGTAGTGTCCATATCCCTGCACGTCGGAGTCGCCGCTTGCGGGGACGCGAGCGGAAGCCGGGCCGCGAGCGTCAACGGCCTGGTAGAACGCCGACTCCGCATCGACAAGGCGCTCGAGCTCGCCGCGGTCGAGGAAGATGCCGCGGCAGTCGCCACATTGATCGATCACGACGCCGTTGCGTTCGTACGCCCGCATCGTGCCGTTGCACTTTGGGCAGTTCAGCGCGGTGGGTGCCGGATGCATTGCGGGTACCTCCCGGATGATGGCGGTGTTCGCCGAGACTACCCAGAGAACCCGAAAAATAACTGTACGTGACCTGGACGCAACCTGATGGCACGGTCGGGCGCGGCGCGAGCGTCAGGGGTCACGAGACGCGGGGATCACGAGACGTCGGGGGTCACGAGACGTCGTGCCATGCCGCCGGATGACGACTGGCGGCCGCGGCCCCGATGGCGACAATCGCGGCCAGGCCGGCGGCGATCGCCAGCGGTGTCTGGACGTTGACGTTCAAGACAAGTACGGCCCCGACGACCGCGCCGGCGAACATGCACGCCACCGACAGCGCGCGCCGCAACGCCACCGCGTAGCTGGATCGCTTGATGTCAGCCGCGATTCCGGTGATCGTCATCGTGAGCACCGTGGTCGTGAGATCTGGCACGGCGAGGCGACGTACCGACGTGTTCTGCAGGCCTAGCGCGACCGCAAGCACGAACGCAACGCCGACGCGAGCGGAATCGCCCATCGGCTCGGCTACGACGGCAATCACGACGGCGACCGCAAACAGCACGAATTCCGCAATCGCGGTGTCGCGGAGCAATCGACCGCGGTGCGCGGCCATCCGAGCCATTACCGCGCCACCACCGAGCGCGCCGATGACGAATCCGATCAGCGCCGACAACGAGCCGGCGAGCGAGAAGCCGGGCGCGCCGGCCAGCGCGAATCCGATGAACACGACGTTGCCGGTCATGTTCGCGACAAACACCCGGCCCAGCGCGAGGATGCTCGCCGCGTCGACGAGACCGGTGACGATCGTGAGCACGAGAAGCAACGCCGGAAGCGGTCCGTGCTTGGGATCAGCAAGATAGCGGGCGGCGAAGGGACCACGCGGCCGACGCCGCTCGCGATCGTCGGACGACGTCCGCTCGGCTGGCACACTCACGTCCGTCGTCTCCCCATGGTGAGCCCAGCGGCGGGCACATCGATCGCTGTTAATCTGCATTGCCGGCAATCTAGCTTGCCGTCAATCTATCGGCGTCCGCCGGCCATCGACCGTGGGCTGGTCCACCGCCTGCTTGCCGGCGGGCGGCCGGTCGTGGTCCGGAGTCCGGTCCTCATCCGACGTGCGGGGATCGACCGGTGCCGGCACGCCGGCGGCGTGATCGGCCGGCTGCGACTCGCCGATCTCGCGGATTTCGTTAACCGGGCCGTTCCCAGCGCCGCTGTCGGCCGCGCCGTTGCGGCCGTGTGTCGTCGCGGCGCGGTCCGCGAGGGTAGGACGTTTGAGCCGGGCGACTCGTACCTGCTTCGGCTCACGCCGCCAGCCTTCCGGATCGGATGTGCCGCGGATCCACCGGCCGATCCGGCTGTCGCTGGATCCGATGATCGCACCGAGCGTCGTGCCCACGACGAGCAGGCCCATGACAATGACGAGCCAAGACTGGAATGCGAACACGGCGCCGATCGGTCCGTAGCTCGATTCGTTGGTGCGGATCGTCCGCGGCACTATCGCTGAGGACACCAACCCGGCCGCCAGTTGGGCACCGGTGATGATCACGGCCGCGGGAATCAGTGCGCGGGCTCGGACCCGGCCGCCCAGCAACAGGAATGGAGTCCACCACCACATCGCGAAGCCGAGGATGGTGGAGACCGGCGCCAGCACGCCGCCGTGATGGATGAAGTGCGCGATCGTACCGAGGATGCCGAGATAGAGAACGAGACCGACGAGCCACGCGAAACTTCGCCAGACACCGCGCAGGCCGAGCTTCGGCAGACCCCAGGCGTTCTGGTACAGGCGCTGCAGGGCCCGGGTGAACGCACTCGCCGAAGCGATGACCAACAGAAAGCTGAAGACCGACAGGCTCTGTTGTAGAGCACCCCGGTCCACGAGGACGGTCTGTAGCGCGCCGGCGGAAGCGCCGCTCACACCGTAGCGACTGCGCAACTCGTTCACGAGGCCGGTCGATACGTCGCGCGGGACGACCGCGGCCACCACGAGGATCAACGGAAACAACGCGAGGAACGCCTGGGCCGCGAGGACGATCGACATTTCCACGATCCGGACCGCGATCAGTCGCTCGGCGATGCCACGCGTCCGTTCCATGGTTCGCAACACGGCCGGATGGGAGCGCAAGGACACCGCCGGTCACCTCCGTGCGCGGCCCGGTTGCCGTACCCTCATTAAAGACGCTCGACGAGCCGCGCGGCAGGCGAATAGGACCTGTTCAGGGCGCGTGTGGTGACGCGAACCGTAGATGTGCGCCGGGGGGAAGTCGGCTCTCCACAGAGTTGGCTGGCGACGTCTGCCGACGACGCTGTGGATCATGTTTCGGACGGGTCAGGTCCCGACCGATCGGGTCAGTGCCGGACGCACCGCAGAATCCGAAGACATACGTTCCGATCAGGGCAGATACGCCGATCTGCCGTCCTCGACGGCGGCTGCTCGCGACAATGGAAACGCCACGCGCGAAGCGGGTGGAACTGTGCAGTCGACATCACCTGGGGGATGGGTATGAGCCGTGGACCGATGGAGCTGGTCATGATCGAGTTTCCGGATGCCGTGCCGGGCGAACGGCTGGCGCCGGAACTGAAGCGGCTCCTCGACGCCGGCGTGATCCGGGTGGTGGACCTCGCATTCATCGAGCGCACCTCCGACGGCGACGTCTCGACATTCGAGCTGAGCGAGCGCGAAGGCGAAGCGGCCTACGAGGCGCTCGACATCATTCCGGAGACCATCGACGGCTTGATCTCCGAAGCCGACCTGGCGGCGCTGGCCGAGAACGTCGACGCGGGCTCGACGGCCGCGGTGATCCTGTTCGAGCACATGTGGGCAAATCAGCTGAGGGACATGGTCGCCGCCGCGGACGGCACGGTCGTCTATGGCGAGAGGATTCCGGAAGCGGTCGCCGAGGCCGTCGCGCACGCATAGCTGACGCGGGCGGTGATATGCGCTCGCGACGATGATCGACCGGCACCGCCGGGGCGGAACGGCGTCATCGCGACGCGGTTGCACGGGCCACTCCTGAGGAGGCAACAATGTTGAGGCGAGGAATGGTCGGCCGGCGGGGTCCGGGCCTTCTGGGTACGGTGGCGCGCACAGCCGTGGTGGCCGGCACCGCGACCGCAACCGCCAACGCGGTGAGCAACCGGCAGACACGGCGCGCGCAGGCGGCCGCCGACGAGCAAGCTCCCCAGGACGCGCAGCAACAGGCCGGGGTCGAACAGCAGCAGTCTGGTGCCTCGACGGGGGCATCAGGCGGAGACGATCTCGCGAGCAAGATCAAGCAACTGGCGGATTTGAACGCGGCGGGCGCGCTGTCGGACGCCGAGTTCACGGCGGCCAAGGCAAAGCTGCTGGGTACCTAACCAGCGGCGCCGCGGCGGGTTTAGGTATCCGCCGGCACCGATGCGGTCACGGACACTGCCTCCCGCGCGGGCGTGCGTCAACCTGGTCGGACATCGCCGTCTGTACCGTCTTCGCCGTCACGGACCGGGCCGCGGTTGGGGTCAGACATGGAAGCCGAGCCGGGTTCGGCGCTGGGCTCTGGGCCGGGCTGGGCGTCGGCGAGTCGTTGTGGGCGAAAGCGCGACACGACGGCGGCGACGACCGACACGAGATAGAGCTGCCCGACCAACGCCTCGGCGGCGGCGATGGCTCGAGCGAGGTTCGCTGCCGGCGTGATGTCACCGAAGCCGACAGTTGTCAAGGTGATGAGGCTGAAGTAGAGGGTGTCCGATTGCGTGGTATTCGACCCGACGCCGTCGAGGTAATGCGGAATGAGCGCGGCACAGAAGTCGTGCAGCGCGGAGAAGAGCAAACCGAGTAGCAGGTAGATGCACAGCACACCGGTGACGGTCCGCCCGTCGATGACGCCCGACGCGATGATCGTCTGCCCGAGAATGAATATCGAGGCGACCACGAGGACCGCGGTCGACGCCTGCCCGACGCAAACCAGCACGGTGGTCGATCCGATGACGACCGCCACGACGGTCGCGATGACGAGGGCGCCGGAGAGCATCGCGGCCGGCACGAAGAGATGGCGGCCGCGACGCCGCGTCCGCACGGTCAACAGCAACAGAACGCCTAGCACCGCTACTCGAATCGCCGTCGTGACGTCTCGAAACGGCACCACGATGATCAGCAGATAGAGCAGCAACGTGCCGGCCAGCAAGTAGCGATAGGTGAACTTGCGCTTCACCTCATCCACCCGCAGTTATGCGTTCGGTCATGCGGCTTCCTCGTCATGTCGCGTCACGTCGCGGTTGGCGCGCCGGCCGGCCCGCGGATCGTGTCATTGAGGAACGTCGTGATGCCGGAGACGAGCGGCGACACGAGATCGGTGACGCGTGGCGGTGCACCCTGCTCGACGAGACGCGACGCGAGTCCGTTGACGATGCCGGCCAGGTCCGCGCGCGTGACGATCACGTTGGCCAGCCGCTGGGCAAGTGCATCCTGGACGGCGGGATCGGTGGCGAGTGGGGCCACCGTCGCTACGTACGTGTCGGTGTCCAGAACCTGGCTGCGGACGTACCCGGCGACAACCGCGACACCGCCGAGTACGGCAGCGAGGAACAACACCACGATCCCGGCCGTCCATCGGCTGATATTGGCCCATGACCCCGGCCGGCTCTTCGGGGCGGGCGGCCCGGCCTCAGCGGGCGGCGGTGTGGCCGGGGCCGGTGGGGTCGCCGGCGGTGGTGGGGGCGGCGGTGGGGGCGGCGGAGTCGCCGGGGTCGTCGGGGCAATCGGGCCGGGCGCGTAGCGAATCTCAGGTTCGTCCGGAGCCGGCTCGTCACCCTCGGGCTTCACAAGACCAGCGTGACGGAGCGAGACGTACCAGATGGTGAAGTTCGGCCAATTAGCCCCGCACACCCCCAGTGATGAGCAAAATCGGCATATGACACAGGAGCCGTTATTTGCCACAGTTCGTCTGGTCACTTCGGTGGCTGGGCTTGGCTAAACGTCGCCCGTGGGGCAGTTGCGTCATTTCCGAATTAACTTCGCTAATCGTCGCTATTGTCGATCTCTAGTCAGCCGATCGGCGCAGCGACGGAGGTGGAATGGGCAGCGAACGTCCGCCTCAGGCCTTGGGGCGGTCGGGAAGGTCACGATTACGGAAGGAATGATCAGTCATGAATTCCATGACGAGTTCCACCGGCCGCCCGCGCGCCATGGTGACGGGCGGGGTCGTCTTCGCCGCCGTCCTGCTGATCTTCGGCGGCGCGATGGCCATCATTGAAGGCATTGTCGGGATCGCGAAGGACGACCTGTACGTCTCCACGCCGAACTACACCCTCAAGTTCAGTACGACGGGGTGGGGGTGGATCCACCTGATCATCGGCATTGTCGTCGTGCTGGCCGGCTTCTACCTCTTCACCGGGGCCACGTGGGCACGCTGGATCGGCATCCTGGTCGCCGCGGTATCGGCGTTCTTCCAATTCTTCTTCATCCCGTACTACCCGTTCTGGGCGCTGACCCTGATCGCGATCGACATCTTCGTGATCTGGGCGCTCGCGACGGCACGACGAACGGACGAGGTCGCGTAACGACATACGGGCGGCATCATCCGGCGCATGGTGGCGTCACTAGCAGGGATCATGGCGGCGCTGCGAAGTCCGTCGCCGGCCTGACCGTACGGACCGTACTAGCGTCCGAATCCGACGGGCGGTACGCCACCATCGCCGGCGTGCCGCCCGTCGTCGGCCGCTACGCGGCGGTTCCGGCGATCGTGCTCCATGCGCTGCTCGGATCGGGGTGCCGCTGGTCGGCTTCGCCGAGGGTCTTGGTGCGGCGAAGACGTACGCGGCCAAGCCCGGCTACGAGATCAACGCACCAAACTGCCCCGAGGCGACGCAGGCCGCCGTCGTGATCGCGGCTCGCCGTCGCCGTCATGAGCGCCGGTGTCGTTGCGTACCAACGGGTCACGCTCTGGCTGTTTGTCCGTTCCCGGCGGCATCCGGCGCCGGCCATGACGGCGTTCTCCACCGTTCGGGACATTTCGCGACCGTGATCGGATACAACCAAATGATGAGCGTCGTCGAGCGTGAGGTTGCCGCGCCCCGTCCCGCGTCCCCGAAAGGCATGGTGTGGGTGCCGGGTGGATCGTTCCGGATGGGGTCGGCCGACTTCTACCCGGAAGAGCGACCGGTCCACGACGTCAGCGTCGACGGCTTCTGGATGGATGAGCACCCGGTGACCGTGGCTCAGTTCCGGCGGTTCGTGAAGGCGACGGGCCACATCACGAGCGCCGAACGCGCGCCGGAACCGGCCGACTACCCAGACGCGGATCCCGCGCTTCTCGTGCCGGGATCGCTGGTGTTCCACCGCGCGGCCGGCCCGGTGCCGCTCGATGACGTCCGCAATTGGTGGGCCTGGGTGCCCGGAGCCGACTGGCGGCACCCGGAAGGTCCGCACAGCACCGTCGACGGCCGGCAGCGACATCCGGTCACCCACGTGACGTACGCCGATGCGATGGCCTACGCCCGCTGGGCCGGCAAGCAACTGCCGACCGAGGCGGAGTGGGAATTCGCGGCGCGCGGCGGCCTCGTCGGTGCCACGTTCGTCTGGGGCGACGAGTTTGCTCCGGGCGGGCGGATGATGGCCAACACGTGGCAGGGCGAGTTTCCGTGGCAGAACCTGATGCTCGACAAGTACGACGGCACGTCGCCGGTCGGCGCCTTTCCGGTCAATGGCTACGGCCTCGCCGACATGACCGGCAACGTGTGGGAGTGGACGGCCGACTTCTTCACCCCCAACCACTCCGGCCGAGCGCACCGGCGATCGACCGACATACCGCATTCGGCCACCAGGGGCCGCGACGCGTGCTGCGTACCGGCGAACCCGCGGGTTGACGAGCCGGCGACCAGCGAAAGCATTCCGCGGCGGGTGATTAAGGGCGGCTCGCATCTGTGCGCACCGAACTATTGCCTGCGCTACCGGCCGGCCGCGCGCCAAGGCGAGGCTGTCGATACGTCCACCGGCCATGTCGGATTCCGTTGCATAGTACGGCCCTGACTGGTCCTACCCGAGGAAGCCTCGGGTAGGAGTCGCGCCCGGCACCCGTGCCAGTTGACTTGACTCAGGTGAGCCCGGTTGGCTCAGGTGAGCGCTGCGAAGAACCCTCGCATGTCGCCGACGAGGAGATCCGTCGCTTCGTGCGCCGCGTAATGACCACCGGCGTTGCGCGGGCCACCGGTCGGTAGATTCGCGTCGTACGTGTGCCAGCTCACGATGTTCGTGTGGTCGCGCTCGGCCAGCGGCCGGATCGATTCGAAGTCTCCAGCGAACATGGCGAGCCCGATCGGCGCCGTCGTCGGTTCGCCGGGCTTCTCGGTCGTGTGCGCATCCTCGTAGTAGAACCGGAGCGCCGAACCGGCCGTCCGGGTGAGCCAGTAGATGGCGACGTTCGCGATGACGAACTCGGCGTCGAGGTTCTCGCCCATCAGCTGCGCATTCCACGCGAGCAGCCCGATCGGCGAGTCGCTGATCGCGAACGCCAGCGTCTGCGGCTGCTGGCTGTGCAGCGTGTTGAAGGAGAACATGTTCTCGTAGAACCATTGCAGCTTCTGCAACGCGGCGTAGTCGGCCGGCGTGAACGACGCGAACTCGGCCGGGTCGCCGGTCGGGAATGAGAAGAGCTGCGTGACGTGTACGCCGATCACGTGCTCCGGGTCGATGCGACTCATCTCCGGCGCGATCATGGATCCGCCGTCGTTACCGGCTGCCGCGTATCGGTCGTACCCGAGACGGTGCATCAGTTCGACGAAGGCTCGCGCCGTGCGGTGGCGGTCCCAGCCGGCCTCGCGCGTCGGGCCGCCGAATCCGAAGCCCGGCAGCGACGGAATGACCAGATGGAACGCCGGATCGTCGACCGATGACGGCTCCGTGAGCGGCGCCACGAGGTCGAGGAACTCGACGACCGATCCGGGCCAGCCGTGCATCACGATGAGTGGCGTGGCGTCCGGGCGGGACGACCGTACATGGAGGAAGTGGATGTCCTGCCCGTCGATCTCGGTCAGGAACTGCGGGTACGCGTTCAGCCTCGCCTCGAACGCCCGCCAGTCGAATTCCGTGCGCCAGTAGCCGGCCAACGCGCGGACTCGCGCATTCGTCATGCCGTACGAACCGTCGGTGCCGGGAATCTCGTCGGGCCAGAGCGTGCGGTCGAGTCGGGCCTGCAGGTCATCGAGGTCGCTCTGGGGAACCTCGACACGGTACGGCCGGATCGCCGTTGCTGCCTCGTCGGTCGCGTTTGCGGCGCGCCCGGCGGATGCGTGTGCGTTCGAAGTGGTCGACATTGGGATGCTCCCTCAAATGATGGACCGGAATGCTTCGTTCCGTTCTAGATTAGCAGAGCGGAACGATCCGTTCCAGTGATATCGTCAACTCATGCCGAAGAAGTTCGTCGCCGAGACGCCAGGCATCGACGGAACGCCTGATGCGACCGCGGCCGCCGTGGCGCCGGGGTTGCCTGGTCGCCGTGGGCAGGCGGCCCGAAACGATGCCGTGATCCTCGACGCTGCCCGCGATGTGTTTCTCGCCGACCCGAAGGCGCCCATCGCCGCGGTCGCCGAGCGGGCCGGCGTCGGCATCAGTGCTCTCTACCGGCGGTACGCGAGCAAGGAGGACCTGCTCCGTACGCTCTGCCACGAGGGTCTCCGACGGTTCATCACGGAAGCCGAGGCGGCGAGTGCCGTGGCCGACGAGTGGAGTGCATTGAGCGGTTTCCTGGAAGCCATCGTCGACGCCGACGTGCATTCACTGACGGTCCGCCTGGCCGGCACGTTTGCACCGACCACCGAGATGGGCCGCGATGCCGAGCGTGCCAACGCCATGGCCGAGCAACTTTTCACGCGCGCATGCCGCGCGGGAAGGATTCGTGACGACGCGGTCGTGGCCGACATCGGGCTGCTGCTCGAAGGATGCGCCGCGATCCGGGTGCCAGATCCTTTACGTACCAAGCAATTGCGCCGCCGCTATCTGGCACAGCACCTCGACGGGCTGAGCCGCCATGACGCGGCCGCCCTGCCCGGACCGCCGCCCTCCGCCGGCGAACTCAATTGGCGGTGGCAGCGGTAACACCCGCCGGCGTCGCGTGGACGACAGTCGCGACCGGGTCGTGACCGGGCCGCGACCGGGTCGCGAGTAGGCCGACCCATTAGGTCTTGGTTGGATCGCGGATCAGCGGTCGGTGGCGTCGTTGCGGGCCCGGATCTGCCGCTGCAGTTCATGATCGCCGCGAGGCACCGGTTCGATGAAGACCGTTTCCACGTCGGGAAAATGCTCAGCCAGTACATCGTGGAACCGTACGCAGGCCCGCTCGGCCTCGGTCGCGGAAAGCGAATCGACGAAGTCGACGCGCGCACAGACCAGGAGCTTTCCCGTGCCGATCATCATGGTCAGGACGTCGACCACGCTCAGCACCTCGGGCTGAGCTTCGAGACAGTCACTGATCGCTTGGACGAGCCTCGGATTGGCCTGCTTACCGATCAACAGACCGACGTTCGTACGCGCCAGTTCGAACGCGACAACAATCAACAGGACGGCGATCGCGAGCGCGGCGATGCCGTCCCAGACCGAGTTGCCGGTGACCTGGCGTAGGACCAGACCGGCCGCGGCGAACACCAGTCCGACGAGAGCGGCCGAGTCCTCCATCACCACCGACTTCACGGTCGGGTCGTCGGGCTCGAGAACATACTGGCCGACGCTGACGTCGGTGCGTCGCGACTCCCGTCGCAGCCGGCCGGTCGCCTGACGTAGCGAGGTAGCTTCGACAATCGCCGACAGGCCGAGCACGACGTAACCGATGATCGGCGACTCGGCGCTGTGCTCGCCCTCGACAATTGTCGAAATGCCCTGGTAGACGGAGAATCCGGCGCCGAGGGCGAAGATGGTCAGTGCCGCGAGCAGCGACCAGAAATAGCGCTCCTTTCCGTAGCCGAACGGATGCCGGCGATCCGGCGGCTTGTCCGACCGGCGCACCGCAGTCACGAGAAACAGCTCGGTCGTGCAATCGCCGACCGAGTGCGCCGCTTCGGCCAATAGACCAGCTGACGCGGACAGGACACCGGCGACCGCCTTGATCGCCGCGACGGCGAGGTTGACGAGCAGCGCGATGATGATCGTCTTCATGCTGTCGTCGCCGTGGTGGCGCTCGTCTGCGTCCGATTCCCGCTCTGCCACCCGCCGCCTCCTCCGATCGACCTGGCCGGCGATCCGGCGGCACCAGCCGGCGGAACGATCTCGCGTTGGTCATGCCCACGTCCCCCGATCGCAAACGGCCAAGCCGTCCTCCTTGTGGCGCGTACGGCGGCACCTGCTTGACGTTGCTCGTCGCCCGCCGATCTGGTGGTATGTCCAACAATGGAGCGGCGCTGATTTCGATCGATATGGCCAGATGAACCGCGTCCACGTCGTACGGTGCGAATGAGTCTCGCGTCACCCGGAGAGGAAGCTCGTGACACTGCCCGACAACGCCGACGTCATTGATCTGCTGTTGCACCAGCACCATGAGGTGAAGCGGTCGCTCGCCGAGGTCGAGACGCTCGAGGGAGATTCGAAGATGGCGGCCTTCTCCCGCCTGGAGAAGCTGCTGTCCTCGCACGAGACCGCCGAGCAGCAGGTCGTGCATCCGGTGACTCGCGACCACGCCGGAAATCCGGGGCTCGCGCAGGATCTGGTGCACGACGAGGACGACGCGACGGTGAAGATGACCGAACTCCACGGTCTCGGCGCCGGCAATCCGGATTTCGACCCGAAGTTCATCGCTCTGCGCGATGCCGTCCTGGGACACAACGCTCGTGAAGAGTCGGAGGAGTTCCCGCTCCTCCGCCAGACCCAGTCCGTGCAACGGCTCGAGGAGATGGCCGACGATCTGCGGGCGGTTCAATCGATGCGTTAGCCGGCCTTCATACAGGTGCCGGGCTCGACCGCGGTGTCGTACGCCGGGGGCAAGGCCGGTGCTCGGCGACGAGTTTTCCCTGTATTTGGGCTAAATCACGACTGCGGCGGCGATACGCTCCAAGCCAGTCAGCAGTCGAAGGGGCTCCGGTGAGCAGACCATGTTGATCGTGACCACCGACGAGGTTCCGGGTCGGCGGATCGACACCGTCATCGGCGAGGTGGTCGGCCTGACGGCCCGGACCTTGAACCCGTTCAGCGAAGGCATCAAGCGCGTGGACGGCCGGGCCACCAGGGAGATGGTCCCGTCGCTCCTGCGCTGGCGCCGGGACGCGATCGCCAATCTTGCCGCCGAGGCCGAACTGCTCGGCGCAGACGCCGTTATCGGCATGAAGTTCGACAACCGCATCCTCTCGTCGGCGTGGACCGAGATCTGCGCGTACGGCACCGCGGTCCTGCTTGTCCCGATGGCCGTACGCGCGGACAACATCGGTCGCGCGCGGCCCGCGCCACCGGTCGCCGTACGTCTGCCGACCGTCGATCCGATGCGCTACCTGCCCAGCGGCGGATCCGGCACAAGCTCCGATGCCTCGGGCGTCGACCCGGCCGGTGTCGACATGTCCGGGAGCAGCGGCGGCCTGGGCGACGGAACCTGACCGTACCGACCGGGCGAGATCGCCGGGACGGCAGCGGTCGCGCCCACTCAGGACTTCGCAGACTCCTGGCGCGGTCGGTTGCCGACGTCGTACGGGACGGCGCAGACGCTGATGCCGCAGTGATTCATGAGCGCAACCGCGAGCGGGATGGTCCGCTGGTTGTGCATGATCTGCTGCCACGGTGGATAGCCAGTTCCGTCTCGCCGCCGCGCACCCTGACGAGAAAGCGCGGATGTGGCGAGAATAGGCGGAGATTCGGCATAGCAGCGGTTGGATACGGGTAGCACCCGTACATGACGGATCCGCGAACCATAGTGGTGACTGGTGCCAGCGGCGGTGTCGGCCGGGCCGTCGCCCGGGCGTTCGGGGAGCGGGGCGACCGGGTCGCGCTGCTCGCCCGGGGTGAGTCCGGACTCATCGGGGCGGCGGCCGACGTGGAAAAGGCCGGCGGCGAGGCTCTGTCCATTCCGGTGGACGTGGCCGACTTCGAATCGGTCGATAAGGCCGCCGATACGGTCGAGCGCGAGCTCGGGCCGATCGACGTCTGGGTGAACGTGGCCTTCACCTCCGTGTTCGCGCCGTTCGTCGAGATAGAGCCGGACGAGTTCCGACGCGTCACGGACGTGAGCTACCTCGGATACGTGTACGGCACCCACGCCGCGCTGACCCGGATGCTGCCCCGTGACCGCGGCGTCGTCGTACAGGTCGGATCGGCGCTCGCTTACCGCGGAATCCCGTTGCAGAGTGCCTACTGCGGCGCCAAGCACGCGATCCAGGGCTTCAACGAGTCCGTGCGATGCGAACTGTTGCACCAACGAAGCCACGTCCGCACGACGATGGTCCAATTGCCGGCGGTCAATACGCCCCAGTTCAGCTGGGTGTTGTCCCGCCTGCCGCGCAAAGCTCAGCCCGTGCCGCCGATTTATCAGCCCGAAGTCGCGGCTCGGGCGATCCTCTTCGCGGCGGACCATCCGCGGCGCCGGGAGTATTGGGTCGGGGGGTCGACCGCGGCGACGCTGGCCGCGAATGCCGTCGCCCCGGGACTCCTGGACCGCTATCTGGCTCGGACCGGATTCACATCCCAGCAGACCGACCAGCCGCGAGACCCGCGGCAGCCGGCGAATCTCTGGAAGGCGGCCGATCGCCGCGCGGGCCGGGACTTCGGCGCCCATGGCGCGTTCGACGGCCGGTCGACCGAGCGCAGCGCGCAGGTTTGGCTGTCACAACGGCATGGCCTAGTCGCCGCCGCGATCGGCGCAGGAGCGGTGACGGCAGCGGCGGTCGGATTCGCCGGACGACGGTTGTCCGGCCGCCGCTGAGGCAAGGGGCTGATCGAGCCGCTGAGCCGGGGCGTCGGAACGGGCTCGGCGTTGGCTGTCCAACCAGCGAAGATGACCGATTCCCCGGTCTGCGCGCGGGCGCCGTGTCAGGGTTAGCTGGGCAGCTATTTGGGCAGACATCACTCAAATGGCCGCTTCGTCGCAGCCCGTGGAGGTGAGCTCGCCATGACCGAGCAGACGTTCGAGACCGCTCCGGCGGTCGGCACGACGAACAACGGTGCCGTTACGGTCACGCCGAACGGTTCGACCGGACCCAACGGATCCAAGCCGACCTCGACGGCCGACCTCGTGAAGCTGGCCAGCGAACAGGTGTCGCAATTGGTGCGCGACGAAATTGCGCTGGCCAAGCTCGAGATGACCACCAAAGCCAAGAAGCTGGGCCTGGGCGCCGGGCTATTCGGCGGCGCGGGGGTCATGGTGTTCTACGGCGTCGGGGCGGTCCTGGCCGGCCTTGCCCTCCTGCTGGCGCTGGTCTTGCCGGCGTGGGCGGCCGCGCTCATCGTCGCCGGTGGACTGTTCCTGATCGCCGCGATCGCGGCCCTCATCGGCCGCGGCGAATTCAAACGTGCCGGCACACCCGTGCCCGAACAGGCGATCGGCAGCGTGAAGGCTGATGTCGACACCCTGAGCCACGCGGTCAAGGGCGGGAGGCAGTGATGGCGGTGGACGAACAGATGAATGGCTCGGCGCCGGCCAACGCGGACGCTCTCCGCGCGGAAATCGCTGCGACTCGGGCACAGCTCGGCGAGACGGTGGAAGCGCTCGCCATGAAGACTGATGTGAAGGCGCGGACGAAGGACGCGATCGATCAGACGGTCACCGAGGCGAGAGATCGCGGTCAGCAGGCGGTCAGTCGCGGGCAGCGGGCGCTCGCGCATGGGTGGGATGCCGTTACCCGGCAACAGCAGGCGCTCGTCGGCAAGGTCGGCGAGACAGCCAGGAAACCGGCGGCCGTGTGGGCCGGTGCCGGCATCGGGGCCGCTCTGGGTGCCGGTTTCGCCGCCGTGATCTGGATGCGCGCGCGGAACCGTCCGACGCGGCAGATCCGCACGGTGTACGCCTGGGAGACAGCCAGGATGCGCGGGCGTCGCTGAGCGTCGATCTGTCGCAGGGCCGTGCCAGACTTTTGGCGTGTACGTGGAACGGCCGGCTCGACTGCCCGGCGCGATCGTGTGGAGCCGGACCGTTCCGGCGGACGGCGGCCTCGCCCCGGTGCTCCCGGACGGATGCGTGGACCTGCTGTGGTCCGACGGTCAGCTGATGATCGCCGGTCCGGACACCGCGGCCCAAACCTCTGCCGACACCTCGCCCGCCCAACCCGGGGCCGTCTTTGCGGGCGTCCGATTCGCACCGGGCACCGGGCCGTCGATCATCGGCGTCCGCGGAGATGAGATCCGCGACCGTCGCGTGCCCCTCGACAGCGTCGTCGGGACGGCTGTCTTTCGCAGGGCGACCGATATCGTGGCGCCGGCGGCGCATTCTCCGGCCGGTCGTCCCGCCTTGGAGGCCGCGCTCGAAAGCGTCGCCGCGGAATGGTTCCGCGTGGCCCCGTCACTCGATCCGATGATGACCGGGATCGTGGCTCATCTGCGGGCCGGCGCAAGCGTCGCCGCCACCGCTGACGCGGTCGGCATCGGCCTGCGCTCCCTGCATCGTCGATGTCTGCCGGCGCTGGGATACGGCCCCAAGACACTCGCCAAGATTTTCCGCCTGAATCGAGCGCTCGACCTGGCCCGCATCGGCACGCCACTGGCCACTGTCGCGGCGACGGCGGGATATGCGGACCAGGCCCATTTGTCGCGCGAGGTGAAGGCGCTGGCTGGCGTTCCGTTGCGGCGGCTGCTCAGCTCGGCGGCTCAGGCGGACGACTCACGACCCGGCAACGATGCGAAGAGTTCGACGCTGTTTCCGTCCGGGTCGACGATCATCGCGTAGCGCTGGCCCCAGAACGCATCCCACGGCTCCTTGTGGCCCTTGCACCCGGCCGCGACGAGATCGGCGTACGAAGCATCAACGTCGGCCGGGCTGTCACACAGGAAGGCCAACGAGACGCGGTGACCACCCTGCGGCGGCGTCCACTCGGGATCGATGGACTTGATCATGTCGGCCGCGTCCCAGGCCAACCGGAGTCCGCCGGCAAGGGTGACCTCCACATGGGGCTCGTTCTCGGCGCCCGGTGGGATGTCCAGGCCGAGTCGACGGTAGAACGCCAACGAGGTGGCCATGTCCGAGACGATCAGTCCGATGAGGTTGAAGGAAGGTGTCATGGAGTTACCGTACGAGCGCGGCTCGCCCGGCGTCTTGAACGAATCGGACGCCGGACGCCGGACGCCGGCTGAGCGCGGGCATGCCTAGGGGGTGCGGCGGGGCGTCGAGACACAGCTAGGCGCGACAGAGGATCTCACCGTGCAGGATCGCGAGCCAGCCGTCATCTGCGCTCGCCCACGCGGTCCACGCCTCACTGATCCGCCGCAGGTCGCGGGCGGTCGCCTCGCCCCGATCGACCGCCTGGCGGGCAAAATCCGATTGAACAACACGATCCGCCCACATGCCGCCCCACCATGCCCGGTCCTCCGGCGTCGCGAAGAGCCACGTGGTCGCCGAGGGCGTGACGTCGGTGAACCCGGCCGCGCGGGCCCAGGACAGCATGCGCCGTCCAGCGTCCGGCTCGCCGCCATTCTGCCTGGCGATGCGCCGGTAGAGGGCGAGCCATTCGTCCAGTTCGGGCAGCTGCGGGAACCATGTGAACGCGGCATAGTCGCTGTCGCGGGCGGCCACGACTCCGCCCGGGCGGCACACCCGCCGCATCTCGGCGAGCGCCTTGACCGGATCGGCGACGTGCTGGAGGACCTGGTGGGCGTGGACCACATCGAAGCTCGCGTCGGCAAACTCCATCGCGTGCACGTCTCCGACCACGTAGGACAGATCGGTCCGGCCCCGCCGTGTTGCCTCGGCGCGGGTGAGGGCGATCGCGCTCTCGGTCGCCTCGAGTGCGGTGACGTGGCCGGGCGACACCCGATCGGCCAGATCCACCGTGATCGTGCCCGGGCCGGATCCGACATCGAGCAACGACGCGCCCGGTGCCAGGTGCGGCAGCAGGTACGCCGCCGAGTTCTCCGCCGTACGCCACCGATGCGAGCGAAGCACCGATTCGTGATGCCCATGCGTGTACATGCGGATCAGTCTAGTGGCGGTGTCCCGCCTTGTGGACCTTAGGTCCCGCCAGGTGGGAGGCCGCTCCGCCTCGTACGTCACGACCCGGGAGCGGTAGGGGCCGCGCAGGCACCGGCGTTGACACCACGATCGATGTCGTCGTCTGGCCATAGATCAGGAACTGGTCCAGCACGGTTTCGATCTGCGCAATGTCGGCCGCATGCACCTTGAGGAGCATGCAGTCCTCGCCGGTGATCCGGTGGCACTCGGTGACCTGCGGAATGCTCGCGGCCAGTTCCGCGATCTTCGTGAGCTGGCCGAGCGTCGGGCGGATGCGGACGTACGCCGAGACCGGTAGGCCGAGTGCCCGCGGGTCGACGACCATCCGATAGCCGGCGATCACGCCCGCCTCTTCGAGCCGCCGTACGCGTTCGGTGACGGCGGGCGACGACATCCCGACCCGGCGGCCGAGGGCGGACATCGACAATCGCGGGTCAGCCTGTAACTCCGCCAGAAGCGCGACGTTGACGTCGTCAAGCAGTGGTTCGGAGGAGCCATTGATGGTGTTGGCGCGGATCGGCGAGGAATATTGAGGCATCTACCGCCTCCTGCGATGAATTTGCTATTCAGATTCGAGCGGTCGCCTTCGAGGATATCGAGCGTGAGTCTGCTTCGAAGTGCGGGTCCGTGGGCCGCATCGAGTCGGCGATTGGGTCACCGGGTGTTGGCGTTGCCGCCGGTGTCGTACTTCGGGATCAGCGCGGTGTTTCATTACCTCGGACCGTCGCTTGCCGTGTTGTTGTTCGCTCGTGTTCCGGTGCTCGGGGTGGCGTGGCTGCGTATCGCCAGCGCCGCGGTGGTTTTCGCGCTCTGGCGCCGGCCGTGGCGGGTGTTCGCGTCGGCCACGGCGCGGGAACGCGTGGTCCTCGTCGGGCTGGGCACCGTGCTCGCCGTGATGAACGCGTTGTTCTATCTCGCGATCGCACGGCTGCCCTTGTCCACCGTCGGTGCCATCGAGTTTCTCGGCGTTATCGCGCTCGCCGCGGCGGGCGCACGGACGCGGCGGAACGTCGGTGCCGTTGCACTCGCCGTCGCCGGCGTGGCCGTCCTGACCGAAGTCCGTCTCGGCGGCGAGCCGCTCGGCTTCGTATATGCCTTCGGCAACTGCGCGGGATTCATGCTCTACGTCGTCCTCGGCCACCGCGTTGCCAACACGAGGGCTGCCAACACGAGGGCTGCCAACACGAGGGTTGCCAGTACGGGGGTTGCCGGCGCAGGTGTTGCCCAGGCCGGGCCACTGGACGGCATCGATCGCCTCGGCGCCGCAATGCTGATCGCGATCGTGGTGTCGACGCCGATCGGACTGTCCGACGCCGGGGCCGCCTTCCGGCATCCGTGGTGGCTCGTGTGGGGCATCGGCGTGGGCGTGTGCTCGTCGGTCATCCCGTACGTCACCGACCAGTTGGCCATGGCGCGACTCAGCCGTGCCACCTTCGCGTTGATGCTGTCGTTGCTACCCGCCGCCGCGACGCTGATCGGGCTGGCCGTACTCGGTCAGGTGCCGACCGGTCGCGACGTCGTCGGAGTCGGGCTGGTGATCGCCGGACTCCTTGTCCACCGGGAGGTCGATCGTGACGTCGGTCGGGCAAGGAACCGTTACCGCTGCTCAAAGAACTCCCAAGCGATGTTGTCCGGGTCGCGGAAGCACACGACGCCCGGGCCGAGTGCGTCGGACTGTATGCCCCGTGTTTCCACGGCCGCGGCCCGAAGCGCATCAACGAGACGCTCCAACTCAGCGCGCGACCGCACGCCGAGCGACACATGATCGAGTCCGATTCGTGCCTCACTAAAGCGGTCGCCCTCCGGTGTCTCCGGCAGGGGTGGCACAAGCACCAATCGTGTGTAGGGACCGAGCCGGAACCGCAACTTCTCTCCGGGGAAGTCCTGATCAGCGACGAAACCGAGCACGCCGGCGTAGAAGGCCCGCGACCTCTCGAGATCGGTCACATTGAGCGTGAGGTGGTGTATGCCGTCAACCTCGAAACCCATGAGCGACGATCGTAGTACGGCTCGTGCCACCACGGTTCGCGGTGCGTGCTCCGCAAAGACGACCCGACGGTACGGCCGGATCAGGCGGATTCGTCGTCGGACAAGTCGACGCGGTCGCCGTCGAGACCGATAGCGAAGCGGGCCGTCGTGCCGTCGGGTCCCGACTCGATCGCGAACTCGTCGACGAGTTCGCGGCTGATCCACAGACCGCGTCCACCCGGTGCCGTTGGCGCCGGGCGTTCGGTGCCGGCCGTCATGTCGGCGAGGCCACGCCCGGAGTCGGTGACCTCGCACCGCAGTCGCCCACCCGCCGCCCAGAGGCGAAGCCGGCCACCGCCGCCACCATGCCGCACGGCATTCGTCGCCAGCTCACTCGCCACGATCAGGACTCGCTGGACGACCTGTGTCGAAGCGCCAAGATGCCCGGCGTGCGCGGCAACACTCGAGCGCAGCGCATAAAGTCCGTCCGAGTCGAACGGGAGATCCAACGAGACCTCCTCTGCCGGGACGGATCGCTGCGGCCGCGCGTTGGCCAGGTCAGGCGACTCAGGCGTGACCATGGGCCAGCGTTACCCGTATCTGAGGTGCGCTATTCGCGCCAACCAGGTCCAAAACGGTCCTCACGACGCCCCGACAGGTGATGATCATGCGGCGCGAAGGCGGAAGTCTCCGCGCGGCACGAACGATCAGCGAGGCACAGGCCGCGTCGATGTACGCCAAGTCCCGCAAGTTGAGGTGCATGGTCCGATCCAGCCGCAGCGACTCGCCGAGAGCGTGCTCGAATTCCTGCTGCTGACGGTAGTCGAGTTCGCCGGCAACCCGTACGCCGGTCGGGCTGTACTGGCGGCATATCCGCAGCAGGGGGCTGTCGTAGTACACCTGTGCGGCGACGGCTTTCGGATGCGACTCGGCCGCGAAGGCGAGCGTCACGGCGTCGAAACGGTCTCGGTCGTATTGGCAGATGAGGCAGAGGCGACCGTCGACGAACAGATGGGCCGCGGCGCTCTCGAACTCGACAAGCTGGTCACCGGCCGCCAACGGTTGGGTCGCCCAGCACATGTCCGCCGCGATCCGTACGCCCGGGTAGCCGTCCCTGGCCGCCCGGTCGACCTCGTGTGTCAGCGCCGAGATCATCTCGGTGGCGCTCGCGCTTCCGCTGTCGAGCAGCGACGAATGGATGGTTGCGATGGTGAGCTGACCGCGGCGGATCGCCGCACCGTGGCGCACCGAACGCTCGGCGAGCGCCCGAGCCAGGTCATCCGGCGCGATCGAGTCGGTCCAGCAGACGACGCGATGGCCGGAGCGCAACCCGGTCCGCACGAACGAAGCCACCAGATCGATCCGCTCCTCCGCGTCGGAGAAGGTCAGGCAGGCATGATCACCGCCCGCGAGTCGGCCCACCATTGCTACATCCGCCACATCAACCTCCCGATCGGAACAGCCGAACCGTTGCCGTCACGGCGAGAGGCGAACGAATCCTGGCGTGCATCTCTCGCGTATCTTGCCGCCAACGGCGATGAGCGGGGATACCCGGTCGGCTCGGTCGGCATTCGCCCTGGTCTGCATGCTTTACGTGGGAATCGACACGTCACTGGGTCGCGACGGACACCGGGCCGGTCGACCCGCGGACCACGAGCTCAGGTTCGAACAACAGCTCCTCGGCCGTCACGGCCGCACCTTCGATCTGGCTCACCAGCAGGGTGACCGCGGCGCGTCCCAGCGCTTCGATCGGCTGCCGTACGGTCGTCAGCGGCGGCTCGGTGCAGTTCATGAACGCCGAGTCGTCGAACCCGATCACCGACACGTGGTCCGGCACTCGCAGCCCGGCCCGACGCGCGGCCCGGATCGCGCCGAGCGCCAGTGGATCGCTGCCGCAGATGATGCCGGTCGCCCCTTGCCGCAGCAATCGGGCCGCGGCGGCGTGGCCACCCTCGAGCGCGAAGAGCGAATGTTCGACCAGCCCGGCCCGGTCACGGCCGGCGTGTTCGGCCAGCGTGGCGAACGCCGCCAGTTTGCGCCGCGAGGGCATGTGATCGGCCGGGCCGACGATCATGCCGATGCGCTCGTGTCCCAACGACGCCAGGTGGTTGTACGCCTGCTCGACGGCGACCGCGTCGTCGGTCGATACCCGGGGATAGCCGAGATGCTCGACGGCGGCGTTGAACAGCACCACCGGCAATCCACGTTCGCGCAATCGTTCGTAATGCTCATGCGGGGCGTCGGCCTCGCCGTACTGGCCGCCGGCGAAGACGACACCGGAGACATGCTGGTCGAGCAGCATATTGACGTAGTCGGCCTCGGACAGCCCGCCGGCCGTCCGGGTGCACAACACCGGCGTGAACCCGCGCTGCGCAAGCGCACCGCCGACAACCTCGGCCACCGCCGGAAAGATCGGGTTCTGCAGTTCCGGTAGGACAAGCCCGATCAGTCGCGCGCGATCTCCGCGCAACTGTGTCGGCCGCTCGTATCCGAGCACGTCAAGGGCGGTGAGGACGACCTCACGGGTGGCGTCGGAGACGCCCGGCTTGCCATTGAGGACCCGGCTGACGGTGGCCTCGCTGACTCCAACCTTCTGGGCAACTTCGGCAAGTCGACGGGTAGATGTGCGGGTCATCTCGCAAGGATAGGACACCGCGGAGCAAGCGCTTGCGCTGAGCTGTTGGTCAGCCGGCAATTCTTAGCGTCGAAAAGGGCCTGGTAGAGCGCCCGTCGTACGACTTCATCGTAATCAAGTCGTGTCTTTGCAAAACTCCATCGATACCTTGCGGAAACGATGACGGCGTCGTTAGAGTGACTCCACTCACGTCCGGCCCCTGTTGACGGACGTAGATCACATCGAGGTTTCGCATCGGTTAAATCGTCGCCCGCGGTGACAGCCATCGCGCGCAGCAGCTCCCGCTCGGGAAAGGATGGACGAAATGTCCGCACGGCACTACCGGAGGGTCGCGGCGATTGCGCTGGTGACCACCGTTGGGCTCGGCCTCGCCGCTTGTGGCAGCAGTAATAACAACAGCTCTGCCTCAGCATCGGGCGGCAAGACGACGATCATCGTCGACTGTGCGCCGCAAAAGACCGACAACGGCGGCAAGACGCTCGCGCAGTGGAACACCGATATCGCCAACTTCGAGAAGCTCCATTCGGATGTCCAGATCAAGAGCATTTCGGTCGGCGCGCAGTGTGACGTTCCCGCCGACTTCACCGCCCGCTTGCAGGGTGGTACGCAAGCGGACGTGTTCTACGGCTACATGACCGACCTGGAGCAGGTGCTCGACGCCGACCAGGCCACCGACATCACGTCCTACGTGAACGACAGCACGGTCCCGGGCTGGAGCCAGATCACCGACTCGGCCAAGAAGGCGTTCACCGAGAACGGCAAGGTCTACGCGGTGCCGTTCTACGCGTACACGATGGGTCTGGTCTACAACAAGAAGCTCTTCACGCAGGCCGGCATCACCACACCGCCGGCGACCTGGCAGGACGTGGCGGCCGACGCGAAGAAGATCGCCGGGCTGAACAACGGCGCGGTCGGCTTCCAGGAGTACAGCTCGGGCAACACCGGAGGCTGGCACTTCACCGCGGAGCTCTACTCGCGCGGCGGTGCGGACGTCTCGGCCGACGGCAAGACGGCGACGATCAACACGCCGGAGGCCCAGGCCGTGCTCCAGCAGTTGCACGACATGCGATTCAACGACAACAGCGTCGGCCAGAAGCAGTTGCTCGGCTGGCCCGACCTCCTCACGAACGCCGGCGCCGGCAAGGTCGGCATGTTCATCGGCGCGCCGGACACCATCCAGTCGATCGTCAACCAGTTCAAGGGCAACTACGCCGACTGGGCGATGGCGCCGATGCCGGGTGACAACGGTCCGGCCAAGAGCACACTCGGCGGCGGCAACGGCTACTTCTTCAAGAAGGGCGACACCCCGGCGCAGATCAAGGCCGGCCTCGCGTGGCTCAAGTACGAAGAGCTCACGCCCGGTCAGGGCCAGTACAACTACGCGGCGCAGAAGGCGGAGGGTCTGCCGGTCGGCATCCCGACGTCGCAGCTGTTCACGGTCGGCTCGGCCTACCAGAAGCAGCTTGACGCGCTGGCCAAGCAGAACACGAACCTCAACCTCGACGACTACGCGCCGTTTGTGAACAACCCGATCCAGCCGACCATTGAGCCGCCGAACGCCCAGGCGATCTACGCGGTGATGGACGGTCCGATGGGTGCGGTCCTGACACAGGCGAACGCGAACATCCCGCAGCTGTTGAAGGACGCGAACGCGAAGGTCCAGCAGATCCTGTCCTCGGGATCCTGATGGCCACGGTGCGGGGGCCGGCACACGGCCCCCGCACCCCTCGTGTTCACGACCATCCCCTCGCGAGCAGGAGTACGCCAATGGCCGCCACGACCGTTGCGCCCCAGGCGCCGTCATCGGGTCAGGTGACCGAGTACCGCACATCGCGCCGCCGGAGCCGAATGCGGCGGCGCATCGCCGACAACCTGACCGGTTACACGTTCCTCCTCGGCGCCGTACTCTGCTTCGCGTTCTTCTCGTGGTATCCGATGGTCCGCGAGTTCATCATGAGCTTCCAGCACACCAAGCGGGGCGTGACCACGTGGGTGGGCTGGCACAACTACACAGCGGTGTGGAACGATCCGGCATTTGCCGCCGCGTGGCGCAACACGGCGGAATTCACGTTGCTGGCGCTGCTCGGCGGGTTCGTCGTCCCGTTCGTCATCGCGGTGGTCCTCAACGAATTCCGGCACGCCCAGGGTTACCTGCGGGTTCTGGTCTACCTACCGGTCATGCTGCCACCGGCATCCGGCCTGTTTCTCTTCAAGTACGCCTACGACCCGGGTAGTGGCGTCTTCAACCAGATCCTGCATGCCCTGCACCTGCCGACATCGCAATGGGTCCAGTCGCCGACGATGACCGTACCGGCTCTGGTCATCGCGTCGACGTGGCTCAACATGGGCGGCGCGATTCTGATCTATCTGGCCGCGTTGCAGAACATCCCCGGCGAGTTGTACGAGGCTTCCGAGCTCGACGGGGCCGGAATCTTGCGCCGCGTGTGGCATGTGACCGTGCCGCAGACGAGACTCATCCTCTCGCTGATGTTTCTCCTGCAGATCGTCGCGACGATGCAGCTGTTCATCGAGCCGTTCATCCTGGCCGGCGGCGACGGCGTGGAGAACCATGCCGAGTCGATCGTCTACCTCATCTATCAGCGGGCATTCTCGTTCCATGACTTCAACGGCGCCGCGGCGTTGGGCGTCATGTTGATGGTCGTGCTCCTGGTGTTCTCCGCTGTCTACACGTGGCTGAGCCCGAGGCAGGACTGAGGTCGAGGCAGGACTGAGGTCGAGCCGATGCACCACCGGCGGCAGCAACGGCGACAGCAACGGCGCAACGAGAAAGGCGGTACCAGATGGCGGCGGCACAGGAGACGGCAACCCGTACGTTGATCTCACCGGCGCGGTTGAATCGGTCCGGAGCGAAGCGCATCTACTGGGTGCTTGTGATCGTGACGATCCTGCTGTTCACGTTCGTGTTCTTGGGGCCGCTCTACTGGATGGTGACCGGTGGTCTCAAGACCGGGCAGGAGATCGCCCAGGTCCCACCGACGGTCTACCCACAGCACCCGCAGCTCAGCAACTATGTGACCGCGTGGAACGATCTCGGCCTTGGCCGGTTGCTGCTCAACACCATCTGGTACGCGTTCGGCGCACTCGGCTTCCAGCTCGTGTTCGACGTCCTCGCCGCGTTTGCGTTTTCCAAGCTGCGCCCCCGATTCGGCAACGTCGTGCTCGGCCTGATGCTGGCGACGCTGATGATTCCGGCGACGGTGCTCATCATCCCGCAGTACGTCACCGTCATCGATCTGCCGATTTTCCACTGGAACATGCTCAACTCGCCGTGGGTGATCTGGCTGCCGTCGGTCACGAACGCGTTCAACATCTTTCTGTTGAAGCGCTTCTTCGACTCGATCCCGGAAGATCTGCTGCAGGCGGCCGCGATCGACGGCGCCGGACCGCTGCGGACGCTGCGGTCGATCATCCTGCCGATGTCGCGCCCGATCATCGGTGTGGTGTCCATCTTCGCGGTCACCGCCGTCTGGAAAGACTTCCTCTGGCCGCTGCTCGTGGAGCCGGGCACGAATACGAAGACGGTGAACGTCGGCCTCAACGCATTCGCCCAGGGGCTCGGCCAGAACGTTGTGGTGGCCGCGGCCGCGATCGCGGCCGTACCGACGATCGTGTTCTTCTTGATCTTCCAGCGCAACATCATGTCGGGCCTCACCGTCGGCGGCGTCAAGGGATAGCCGAGGACGGAGCGCTCAACGGTTGCCGGGCGATGGTCGAGCGACTCCCGTCCGTACCACGAGGTCGTCGGGCATCGCGTGCGCTGCGACGCACGCTGACGGTTCGCGCAACGGGGTTTGCGGCTCGCAGCAACGAGGAATCTCGCAACAACAAGGCTCGCAACAATAAGGGAGTAGGTGCGGTGTGGGAGATGGCAACGAGGCCCGACAGCCGGATGGGGGCTCGGCGGCGTCGACGGACGGATGGTGGCGATCCGCGGTCATCTACCAGATCTACCCGCGCAGCTTCGCCGACTCCAACGGTGACGGCATCGGTGATCTCGCCGGTGTCCGCGCCCACCTCGATTACCTCGCCGACCTCGGCATCGATGCCATCTGGTTCAACCCCTGGTACGCCTCGCCCCAAGCCGACGCCGGCTACGACGTGGCTGACTACCGCGCCATCGATCCCCTCTTCGGCACCCTCGCCGAGGCGGAATCCCTGATCCACGAGGCACACCACCTCGGCATCCGGATCATCATCGACGTCGTCCCCAACCACAGCTCCGATGCCAGCGTCTGGTTTCGGGAAGCGTTGGCGGCCGGCCCGGGCGCCGCCGCCCGCGAACTGTTCTGGTTTCGGCCCGGCCGCGGGAGCGACGGATCGCTGCCGCCCAACAATTGGCAGTCCATCTTCGGCGGACCCGCGTGGACGCGTACGAACAACCCGGACGGGACGCCGGGCGAGTGGTACCTGCACTTGTTCGCCGCCGAACAGCCGGACCTCAACTGGGAAAATCCGAAGGTTCGCGAGGATTTCGAGGACGTTCTCCGGTTCTGGTTCGACCGAGGGGCCGACGGCGTACGCATCGACTCGGCGGCCCTGCTCACGAAGGATCCGACGCTCGCCGACTTCGATCCGGACAACCCACCGTTTCCGCATCCGTACAGCGACCGGGACGACGTACACGACGTGTACCGGGCCTGGCGCGCGATCGCCGACTCCTACCCCGATCCGCGGGCACTGATCGGCGAGGTGTGGCTGCCCGACGCACAGCGGTTCGCGGCGTACCTGCGCCCGGACGAGATCCACACCGCGTTCAACTTCGCGTTCCTCGGCTGCGCCTGGGACGCGGTGTCACTGCGTACGGTCATCGACGAAACGATCCACGTACACGCACCGGTCAACGCGCCGGCGACGTGGGTGCTGTCCAACCATGACGTGCCGCGCCACGTGACCCGCTACGGTCGCGAAGACACATCGTTCACCCTCGACTTCCGGCAACTCGGCGTCCCCACCGATCGAGAGCTCGGCACTCGACGCGCCCGCGCGGCCACGCTGCTCACCCTTGCGCTGCCGGGTTCGGCGTACCTGTATCAGGGTGAGGAGCTCGGCCTCGAAGAGGTCGAGGACATCGCGGACGGCCTGCGGCAGGATCCGATGTTCTTCCGCACCCGAGGCGCGAACCTAGGCCGGGACGGATGCCGCGTTCCGATGCCATGGACCGGTGACACTGCGCCCTTCGGCTTCAGCCCCGCCAACGCCGGCACACCACCGTGGCTGCCTCAGCCACCGGACTGGCGCGACTACACCGTGACCGCCGAACAGGCCGACCCGGCGTCCATGCTGCATCTCTACCGCGCGGCGCTGCGCCTCCGTCGCGCCGAGCCCACGCTCGGCGACGGCCCCTTCGCTTGGCTGGCCGCCCCGGACGGCGTCCTCGCGTTCGCCCGCGGCGTCAACGGCGAATTCGTGTGCGTGGTGAACCTGTCCGGTTCCGCGGTCCCACTTCCGGTCCACGGCCAGATCGTGCTGGCCAGCGGTCCGCTCCAGACGCAGGGGCTGCCGAGCGACACCGCGGTCTGGATGCGGCGCTAGCCGCCGGACGCGCTGCACCCCGTGTACGGCACCTGGCCGAGATCCTGGAAGCCGCCGAGCACGGACTCCCCGGTGTCGTACACGGCGACGAAAAGGACCGGGATCGCACCCGGGCACCGCACATCGACATCGAACGTCGCGCTCAACCAGGTGCTGTTGCCGGCGGCCAGCGGCTGCGGTCCGGTATTACCACCGACCGATCCGCAGGTCCCGAATTTCTTGGCGCGCACGTGCAATCCGCTCAGCGGCAAGCCGACCTGTATGTCGGTCAGCATGATCGTCTGTGTGGTGTTGTTGGTGATCTCGACGCCGAGTTCGAGGCGTTTGCCGAGCTGTATGGAGCACTGCCGCCCGGTAAGTGCGACGGCGGCGAACGGTTTGACGACTGGGGTGGGGCTCGGCGCAGCGGCCGGCCGGGCGGAATTCCGGCCGTGGTTGTCGCCCACGAAGTAACCGATCACGCCACCGAGGACCAGCGCGGCGACCAGAGCGATGATCCGCCAGGGCACCGGGCGCTGTTGCGGGGCCGGCTCGACACCCATGTCGATGACCTCGGCGTCAAAATCGTCCGGTCGACCATCGGTCCCGTCCGCGCCGCGCTGATCGCCCGGCCTCACGTGCGCGCCCCCACCCGGCCGAGTCTATGCCGCCGGTCGGCCGTCCGGCCCGGACCGCGGGCGACGTCCCGGACGGCTAGGCCTCAACCACCAACTTCTCCGCGTTCGCCGCGGCCCGTAGATCGTCGTGAACCGCGTCCCAGTAGTCGAGTCCGGGCGTGTCCGCCGGCACGGTCACCTGCGGCACCTCCGTACGCATGGAGAGGTTTTCGGCGGCCTTCGCTCGGCGGACCGCGCCGAACAGCGCGGAAGCGGCGGCCAGGATTGCCGCGTCGCCGCCATCACCGCCGGGCGCCGGCCACGACGTGCGGTGGATCGACCCGTCACGCCACCACGACCAGACCTCTTCGGCGACGAAGGGCAGGAACGGTGCGAACAGCCGCAGCAGCACGTCGAGCGCTTCGCGTAAGGCGAGTCGGGCCGACTCCGCGCCGGGGCCGGCACCATAGGCGCGTTGCTTGACGAGCTCGACGTAGTCGTCGCAGAACGTCCAGAAGAACGCGTCGGTGCGTTCGAGCGCGCGCGTGTAGTCGTAGCCGTCCAACGCGTTCGTGGCCTCGGCGACGACCGTGTCGAGCGCGGCCAGCATCGCCCGGTCCAGCGGTTCGGTGACCGTCGCGCCGGCGTCCGGCGCCGGGAACCCGAGGACGAACCGGCTGGCGTTCAACACCTTGGTCGCCAGCCGCCTGCCGACGCGCATCTGGTTGGTGTCGAACGCCGTGTCGGCGCCCGGCCGACCCGACGCGGCCCAGTAGCGCACCGCGTCGCTGCCGTACTGCTCGAGCAGGTCCATCGGGGTGACGACATTGCCGACCGACTTCGACATCTTCTTGCGATCCGGATCGATGATCCAGCCTGAGATCGCGGCCGTGCGCCACGGTGGTCTGCCGTCGATGTCAAGTCCACGGACGATGGTGGCGAACAACCAGGTACGGATAATCTCGTGCGCCTGTGGCCGTAGGTCCATCGGATGCACCCGGGCGTAGAGGTCGTCGTCCTCGCCCCAGCCGCCGACGATCTGCGGGGACAGCGACGACGTCGCCCACGTATCCATCACATCGGTGTCGCCGACGAAACCACCGGGCCGACCACGGTCGGATTCGTCGTAGCCGGGCGGGGTTTGGCTGGCCGGGTCGATCGGCAGGGTCTCTTCCGCGGCCAGAATCGGCTCGTCGTAACGTGGTTCGCCCGCGTCGTCGAGCGGATACCAGACCGGGAAGGGGACGCCGAAGAACCGCTGACGGCTGATGAGCCAGTCGGACGTGAGGCCGTTGACCCAGTCCTCGTAGCGGTGACGCATGTAGGGCGGCTGCCACTGCAGCGCACGGCCGGCGTCCAGCAGCGCGTCCCGGTGCGCCATCGTGCGCACGAACCACTGCCGGCTCGTGACGATTTCGAGCGGGCGGTCGCCCTTCTCGTAGAACTTCACGGCATGCGTGATCGGGCGGGGCTCGCCGATCAGCAGACCGGTCTCGGCCAAGGTCGCCACGATGTCGCGACGGGCCTGCGCGGCGGTGCGACCCACCAGCCGTTCGTAGTACGCGGCGCCGTCGGCGGAGGCTCCCCAACCGACGAGGTCCGCTTCGATGAAACGACCGTCGCGGCCGATGACCGGCCGGATCGGCAGGCCCAGCTCGCGTTGCCACTGCACGTCGGTCGCGTCGCCGAACGTACAGACCATGGCGATGCCGGTGCCCTTGGTCGGGTCGGCCAGACGGTGCGGGCGGATCGGCACCGGCACATCGAACAGCGGCGATGTCGCCGAACGGCCGAAAAGGTGTTGATAACGCTCGTCATCCGGGTGCGCGACCAGGGCAACGCATGCCGGCAACAGTTCGGGCCGCGTCGTTTCGACCTCGATCGGGCCGCCGCCGTCGATGGTCACGCCGAAGGCGATCCGGTGGTACGCCGCCGCGACCTCTCGATCCTCCTGCTCGGCCTGGGCCACAGCGGTCTGGAAGTCGACGTCCCACGCGGTCGGCGCGAGTGCGTGGTAAACCTCGCCCGCGGCCAGTTCGCGCAGGAATTCCCGCTGGGCCGCGCGCTGCGCCTTCTCGCCGATCGTTGTGTACGTCATCGACCAGTCGACCGACAGGCCGAGCTTGCGCCACAACGCTTCGTAGGCTTTCTCGTCCTCAACCGTGAGCTTCGTGCACAACTCGACGAAGTTCCTCCGGGAGAGGCGCAGCGGGGGAGCCTTGCGCTCGGTCGCGTTCCGCGGCGGCACCGGCGTCGGCATGTCCGGCACGTACGGCAGTGACGGGTCGCACCGCACATGGAAATAGTTCTGCACGCGGCGCTCGGTCGGCAGGCCGTTGTCGTCGAAACCCATGGGGTAAAACACTTCGGCGCCACGCATCCGCCGGAACCGGGCAACCACATCGGTATGCGTGTAGCTGAACACGTGCCCGATGTGCAGGCTGCCGCTCACCGTCGGCGGCGGTGTATCGATGGAGTAGATCTCGTCGCGCGTACGGCGCCGGTCGAACCGGTAGGTCGCCTCGGCGTCCCAGCGCTCAGCGTGCTTGTCTTCGATGCCGTCCAGCGAGGGTTTCTCGGGCACGGCGGGAATCGACCCGGTCATCGGTGGGTCACCTTTCGAGAGAGGGAACGGGTGAACTCAGGCCGTCGTGCGTACTCGACGTACGTCCGACGGGCGTGTTACCCGTACCGCCGTCGCGGCCGCGCGCGGCTGGCTTACCAGCGACGTCGACGGCGTCGACGAGGCGGGAAGCGAGCGAGCAGGGCGGCGGTTCACGGCGACTCCTCTTGGAGAGCTGACAGCTTCAATGTTGAGCGATGACGGTCCATGCTAACTCGCGTGAACGGTGAGCGCCTCGTTCTTGTCCGCCACGCGATGCCCGAGGTCCGACCGGACGTTCCCGCTTCGCGTTGGCATCTCGGCGAGGACGGCCGCCTCGCCGCTCGCAACCTGCGCCATGCCCTGCCCGAGCGCCCCTACCTCGTGGCGAGCGACGAGCCGAAAGCGATCGAGACGCTGGCCGAAGCGTCCGATGGCGCCGACGTGACTATCGACGCGGCCTTCGCCGAGGTCCGGCGTCCGCATTCGCCCTCCGAGGACACGCATCGCGGGCTCGTGATGGCCTATCTCCGTGGCGCGGCGCACGCCGGTTGGGAGCCACATTCTGCGGTGGTACGGCGATTTGACGCGGCCCTGCGACGTCATTGGGCGCAGGCGTCGTCTCTGGGAAAGGTCCTGGTGGTCGGCACCCACGGCACGGCGATGACCGTCTGGCTGTTCGCTTCGATGCGGTCGGGCGAAGATCCCGTCGAGTTCTGGGCCATGCTTGGCTTTCCCGACGTCATCGTCGTCGACCCGAAGGCCAGAAAGTACCAAAGAAGTCTTTGACTTCTCGAACTGTCAAAGCTATCTTTGGCATATGGAGATGACCGATGGAACTCACCGACCCGCAGGTGATCCGCGCCCTCGCGCACCCGCTGCGCCTCGATCTTGTCGAGTTGCTCGGCCAAGGCCCGATGACGGCGGCCGAATGCGCCCGAGCGCTCGGTAGCACACAGGCAAACTGCTCGTTTCACCTTCGACAGCTCGCGAAATACGGCTTTGTCGGGCCGGCACCCGAGGGCACCGACCGTCGAGAGCGTCGCTGGCAACTGCTGGACTACGAGCAGAATTGGTCGTCGGCCGAGCCGGAGCTGACGATGGCGCTGGATCAGGTCTTCATCCGGCGGGAAAGCGGCCGGCTGATCGACTGGACCGTCCGGGCGGCCGCGGAGCCCGAGGAGTGGCGCGGGTCTGGTGCGCTCGGTGGCGCGACCGTACCGCTCACGCGTGACGAGTTGCGCGACGTGATCAAGCGTTACAGCGAATTCGTCCAACACCTCACCGCCTTGTACGGCGACCGCATCGGTGACCGGTCGACGTGGCCGGACGGCTCGCGGCCGGTCCGGCTGCTGTTCGCGGCCACCCCCCTCGTCGATCCGCTGGCCGGCACGCCGCACGGTGAAGCGGCCGACATCGAGCCCGCGAGCTCCGATGTCACCGAGACAACTTCGGCGCCGGCGAAGCGCCGCGCGCGCAAGCGCTGATCTCTCGCCGTACCACCGCGTCCGTCGGCGCGGTCCGCAGCGTCACCACCCACCTGTCGCGATCCCGTGCGCCCTGATTCGGGGAGTCACCATGTCCGCACTGCGTCACCCGCGCTTTCGCCGCCTGTTGATTGGCGAATCCGTATCTAGCTTCGGCGACACCGCCATGTTCCTGTCGCTCGGCGTGTGGGCGAAGGATCTGACCGGCTCGAATGCCGCGGCCGGCCTTGTCTTTCTGTTCCTTACTGGTCCTCAGCTCGCGGCACCGTTGCTCGGCCACCTCGCCGACCGGGTCCGACGCCGGTCGTTGATGATCTGGTCCAACGTCTTCGGCATCGCGCTCGTCCTCAGCCTCCTCGGCGTCTCGAGCCGGAACGATCTGTGGCGCTTGTACGTCGTCGCGGTCGGATACGCGTTGCTCGCCTCGGTTCCCGCGCGCAGCGGACTGGTCAAGGACCTGCTGCCATCCGACGATGCGGCGAGCGGGCAGTCTCTGTTGTCGAGCATCGGCCAGGGCACCCGAATCCTGTCGCCCGTCATCGGTACGGCGATCTACGCCTCCTTCGGCGGTGGCACGCTCGCCATCATCGATGCCGTCACCTTCGCCGTCGCCATCGTTGCGCTGCTGTCTATCCGGGTCACCGAGTCGCCGATCGAAGAAACTGAGGAACCGTTCCGTCGACAGGTCACGGCCGGATTCCGGTACGTACACGCGACCCGGCTGCTATGGCAGCTGACCATCGCGCTGACCGCGTTCCTGGCCGTGGCCGGTCTGTTGGAGACCGGCCTGTTTGCCGCGATCCAGTACGGCATCCACCGGCCGCCGTCCTTCTACGGCGTGCTGTTGTCGGTGCAGGGCGCCGGCACTATCGCCGGCGCGGTGCTCGCGCCGAAGGCGGTCAAGGCGGTCGGCGAAGCGCGCACCACGGGCGTCGGCGCGATCGGCGCCGGAGTCGGCCTGGCGCTCGGCATCGTCGCGCCGTCAGTGCCGACGTTCCTGACCGGAATGTTCGTCTGTGGTGCGTCGCTCGGCCTGATGTTCGTCGCATTCGGGACGGCGCAGCAGCTCTACACGCCGGGACGGCTCACCGGTCGGGTCGGTGCCGCCATGGGCACGCTGATGTCCTTGTCGCAGACCATTTCCATCGCCATCGGAGCGACCGTCGTCGCGTTCGTCGACTGGCGGCTGATGTTCGGTCTCACGGCTCTGACCGGCCTTGTTTGCGGCCTCGTCCTGTCGCTGCGGCCGGCGCCCACTCCCGCCATCGTCGCCTCCATCGCCGACGAACCGTCTGACACCGCCGTCCCAACCGTCGCCCCTGCGCCGCCCGCCCCAGCCGCCGCCCCGGCCCCGACCCCGGCTCCTGCCCCGGCCTCGCCATGATCCACCATCATGGACGATCCGCGTCGCTCCAACGACCCCAATCGTCCACCCCAATGGATCACCCAAGTCCAATCCCGGTATCACGCCCACTTTCCCGTATCACGGCCGCCCGCAAAGCCCATTACCCGGCGCGCGAGGGCGGCCCGGCGACGGAGGGAAGCGGCCGACGGCGCCTGGCCGGGCACGGCCGCGCGCGACGTGGCCGCGCCGACGGTGGGGGCCCAACCGGAACAGGGTTGCGGGGCGGCTTTCTCACGACAGACCTAAATGCTTTGCCGTCCGAGTGAGAAAGCCGCCCCGCAACCCCTGCAACAAAGCGACCGCGACGCGCCAGGGACGCGCGACCCGGCTACGACAGCAGCTCCCGCACCGTATCGAGCCCGATCACACCGCCCGACACGACGCACACGACCACGTCCTCCGGCCCGAATCCCGCCGACAACGCACACGCCACCGGTGTCGCGCCGGCGCCTTCGGCCAGCACGTGATTGCGGTCGAGGAGCAGGCGCAGCGCGGCTGCGACGTCGGTCACGGGCGCGACGAGCGAGGCGATGCCGAGCTGGGTCGCGCGGTCGTACATGCTCGGCAGGACGGTACGGCTGCCGATCCCGTCCACGAAGGACGGCTGCATGTCCACGGTGGTTGGTCCTCCGGCCGCCAACGAGGCGGTCAAGGGCGCCGCGGTCGCGACCTCACATGCGAGCACTCGAGCGGTCGAGCCCACCGAGGCGAGACCGGTCGCTATCCCGCACGTCAATCCGCCGCCGCCCCACGGGACGAGGACATGTGTCACCGACGGGAGGTCCTCGGCGATCTCGAGACCGATCGTTGCGTTGCCGGCCATCACGGCCACGTCGTCGAAGGCGTGGATGAAAACCCCGTCCACACCGTCGACCCGGCGCTGTACGAAGGCGTCCCACCACGCTTCGGCGCTCACCGGCACGACACGCGCGCCGAGTGCCTCCATCGCGGCGATCTTCGATGCCGGTGCGGTCGGCGGCACGACGACCGTGCAGGGCACGCCCAGCCGTTTCGCGAACCAGGCCGCCCCTTGTCCCATGTTTCCGGCCGATGCGGTCACGATGCCGGCCGCCACCTCGTCGGCGGTCGCGCCCGCGAGGACGGCGGCGGCTCCCCGCAGCTTGAACGAGCCGATCGGCTGCAGGTTCTCGAGCTTCAAGTAAATCTGCGTATGAGGGATGTTCAACCGCACCAACGGGGTACGGATGGCGACGCCGGCCACGGCTTCGCGCGCCTTGGCGATGTCCGTCGCGGTGGGCAACTCTGCGGCGCCCATCAGACTGAGCCGCCCATCAAACTGAGCCTCCCATTAGAACCGGGCCCGGGTTCCGGCGCCGCTACGGCGGGCCGCCTTGACGACGTACGCCGCGGCGGCCAGATCCTCGACGGCCAGCCCGAGCGACTCGAACACCGTCAGCTCGTCGTCGCCGGTGCGGCCCGCGACTGATCCGTTCAGTACCTCGCCGATGTCAGCGACGATGTGCTCCGGTCCGAGTCCGACTTCGGCCGCGGCGATCACATAGTCGCCGGCCTCGTGCAGCGCCGACTCGCGGCGATCGGCGAAGAAACGCGCGGCGGCGACCGTGGCGGTGTCCAGTTCGCGGGCCGTCGGCACACACGCGCCGACGGCATCGATGTGCACGCCGGACGCGAGCCATTCCCGTTGCAGCAGCGGCTCGGTCGCCGACGTGGCCGTCACGACAATGTCGGCTCCGTCGACCGTGGCCCGCGCGTCCGCCTCGAACGACACCGGCAGGCCCAACTCGTCGGCCAGGCGGGCGGCCACGTCGGCGCCGCGGGTTGCGTCGCGTCCGGTCATCCGTACCCGGGAAAGCGGTCTGACCGCGGCGATCGTGCGGACGTGCCAGGCGCCCTGAACGCCCGTGCCGAAGACTGCGAGATCGTCGGCGTCCGGGCGGGCCAATGCATCGGTCGCCACCGCGGAGGCCGCCGCGGTGCGGATGGCCGTGACGGCCGACGCGTTGAGAATCGCCTGCGGCTCACCGGTCGCCGGATCGAGCAGGATCACCATGCCCTGGTGCGCGTCCTTGCCGATGGCCGGATTGCCGCCGAAGATGCCGAGGAATTTGAGGCCCAGAACGGGATCCGGCTCGGCGAGGTAGCCCGGCATCATGCCGAGCATGCCGGCCACGCCCGGCGGCCGTTCGATGGTCCGCAGCGGCTGGAAGCCGGCCCCCCGCGCAAGTGCGGCGAGCGTGTCACGCATGACCGCGATGCATGCGTCGACGGTCAGCAGGTCGGTCACGGCGTCGTGATCGAGCACAAGAATCTCCACCGGCACAGTCTCGCCTGAGCGCCCAACTCGGCTCAACCGGGTCCGGGCCGCGAGCACCCGCTGATCCGGCGCCGGCCGCATCGCACCCGCCAGCAGTATCGGACCCGCCAGCAGCATCGAACCGGTCAGCAGCCGGAGTCGCAACCCTCAATGGCGCCGGACTGTCCCAGATCCTGATTGACGATCCGGAAGATGACGTCGAACGAAACGCTGCTCTCGGTCACTTCGATGTGGGTATGGCCGGCGGTTCCGTCCGGCGTGCCGACGGCATAGCCCGAGTCAGGCTTCGAGGACAGGCCGGTGAAATGGGTCGTCATCGTTTGGTTGCTTAGCTTCGTCATGCGAGCGGCGTTTCCGTCGACGTACGCGTCCATGTAGTACGTCACGTACGCCGTGGGGTCGGACGGGTACGAGATCTTGCTCCACGTCTCGACCGAGCCGGCGTGCCACTGGTGCGCCGCCGTCTGTGCATTGACCGAACGCAGCGCGATCCAGTCGCCGTCGCGGTTGTAGAAGGATGCATAGCTCGATCCGGTCGCACCCTGGCTCGATGCGAGCGTCCAATGCTGGTCGAGGCTGCCGTAGCCGTACAGCTGGTTCTTGGTCGAGGTGTTGGTCAGGAGCGTGAGATAGGACGTGTCACGGGCACCCCACGCGGTCAGGATCGCGCGCGCATAGTCGCTCGGATAGGCGTGGCTCGGTGGAGCCGATGACGCGTGGTGGCCGGGCGACGCGGTCGGCACGCCGGTCGTGGTCCCCGCCGAACCGCCCGGCGATGCCCCGGCCGATCCGATGCCCGACGCAGCGCCGACGCCGGGCGAACCATTGGGCGCGGCGCCGAACACTCCCTGGCCATTCGCCTTGGCACCCTGGGCGCAGGCAACCAGGACGCCCGTGGCGGCAACGGCTCCGAGCAGCATCAGCGCGATTTCGACCCGGCCGCGGCGACCGGGCCGGCGGACGCGAGCTGCGGCACGACATGTGCTGGCCGGCTGACGCATGGCTGGCTCCTCGGGGCGGGGGCGGAAGCCAGCGCATGGTATGCGGTCGGGGTCGGAGCAGATATCGATCAGTCGGATGTCCGACCTATCTGCCGGGCCCGCTTCCCACCTGCCGGGCCCACTTCCTATCTGCCGGGCCTATTTCGAGAGCGCGGCCGATCGGGCGGAAGCCACCGCGGCGGCCCCGGAGCGCGCCGACTCCCGCCAACCGACCAGCGCACCGACGACGAATACGCCGCCGATCACGATCGCCGCGACGGCGTACGCGGTCGTGGCCCAGCCGATCGCGACGGTGATCGCGAGGACGGTGACCCGGATATCCCAGCCGCGCAGGATCGCTTCGCCGCGCACCGGAGTGGCCTGCTTCTCGATCCGGCCGGTGACGTCGTAGTGGTAGAGCGTGAGCACCAACAGCAGCGTGTACACGAGCCACAACGGCACGCCGCCGAGCACGCCAGCGACCGCGATGAACGTGTATTCGGTCGCCCGCAGCCCGGCGACAGTCAACCAGTCGAGTGGGCCGTCATGACGGCTCCTGGCCGCGATGCCGGCGACCAGGGCCAGCCCCGCGTAGATCAGCACGAGCCACCGCGGGCCCCGATCACCGACGATCGCGAAGCCGGCCGCGATCAGCACCGCGGCGAGGCCGGGCCCGAGCGCGACCAATGGCGACACGCGACCACGGCCAAGTGCTCCGAGCGCGCGGGCGATCGGACCGTCGTCGCGCTGGAACCCGATGTCGTACCGGGGCATCACGGCCACGCGAAGGAACAGCGCGCGGAGCGTACGGCCGGCGAGCACGTACGCGAACGCGACTGCGATCGCGATCAGCAGCACGATGAACATCACGCGCGGCCCGCCGATCGCGATGGCGAGCGCCATCAGCAGCCACCGATCGCCGATCGGCAGAACCACACTTCGTTTGAGCCAGTACGCCGGGGAGCGGTAACGCCCATGCGCGGCGGCGGACAGCTGCCCGAGTTTCGCGCCCGCGCTGGCGCCCGTGCCGGTAGCCGAACCGTCGCGAGCGCTCGGCGCTCCGGCCGCCGCGGCCCGGAGTCCGAGCGTGTCGAGCCGGGAACCCAGCGGCACCACCGGAAGCGCGCGCGTCGCGGTGTCTTGGAGCGCGCCGTACCACGTGTCGACCATGTGCCGTACGGTCTGCGCCACGATCGCCGCCAACGCCAGTCCCCATACCGCCGGCTCATGCATCCGTACGCCGCCGACCGCCACGCCGGCGAAGACGATGTACTCCTTGGCCCGGTCGGCGATCATGTCGAGCCAGCCGCCGTAGCGACTGAAGTTGCCGGTGTAGCGGGCCAGCGAACCGTCGTTGCAGTCGAGGATGAAGCTCGCATAGAGCAGCACCGCGCCGACGATGTCGAGCCAACGGGCGCCGACCGCGAACACCGCGGCCGCCACCAACCCGACCGCGATGGACATCCAGGTGACCTGATTCGGCGTGATGCCGCGTCGAGCGAAGAACGCGACCAACCGTGGCGTGTACGAGTGGACCAGGTACGTCGCCAGGAATTCGTCGTCCTCCTTGACGCCCATCCGGACGGCGGCCGCCGACTCGTCGACGGCGGCGAGTGCGGTCTCGGCCGCGGCGGCCGCCTCGGGTGAGTCGACCCGGTGGCACACGTACAGCCGCGGGTTGTTGGCGGCGACAACGACCCCGGTCCGTACGAGACCGAGCAGTGCGAGCCCGACGGCACCGTACGCCCCGGCGTCCGCGTCGAGGTCACGACCGCTGTCGATGGCTTCGGTCCGCAAGGCGGCGCAGGCGTCGTGGAGTCGGGGACGGTCGTCGGCGCTGACCGTCACGAGCGCCCGGAACATCGCGTTCGGGCGCGTGACCTCCCGCTGATGGGTGCCGACCGACACCACCATGTTCCGCTCGCGCAGCACCGGTTCGCCGTACGCGCCAACGGCCATGTTCCGGGCGGTCTGTACGGCCGCGACTGTGGTGCGTACCCGAGGGCCGGCGAAGGAAGCAATCGCACCGTCATGCGCGACCAGATCCGCCGCCGCGAGCACGACGGAGCCGTCGGTCGCACTGACCGCGGCCCCGATGACCGCGAGGTCACCGGCGATGTCGTCGCTCTCGACGGCGCTGTGACCCGCGGCCCGCAACGCATCGGCCCAACCCGGCCGCGTGATGACGGTGAGGTCGACGGCGTCCAGCGCACGGAACTGCGCGGCGAGGCGATCGACGACCGTGGCATCACCGACGCGCAGCAACGCGGTCGGCGTTCCGTCGGGCGCGGTCTGCGTCGCGAACAACAGCACCCGGGTCATCGCGATTCACCCGATCGCATCGACATACTCCTCGACCGCGGCGGTGAGGCCCGACGTGTCCAAGTCGAGGCGTTCGAGGATCGTGTACCGGCCCGGCCGGGTCGACGGCGCGAACGCGACAACGTCGACGAACTCCTTGTCGGTGAGGCCGATCTCGGCCGGAGTGCGCGGGATGTCGTGGCGGGCGAAGGTGGCGACCAAGCGCTCGAACGAGGGTACGAACGACTCGTCTTCCCGGCACCGCAGGAACATCGCGAACAACGCACCGAGTCCGGCGGCGACGCCGTGGCTCGCGGCGTCGGGCTGCAGTGTCGCCAGCGCGTGCGCGATCTCATGGCAGGCGCCGCTGCACGGCCGGCTCGAGCCGGCCATGGCCATGGCGACGCCACCGAGAATGAGTGCTTGGGCGAGCGTGGCCAGGAAATCGGTGTCGGTAATCGTGCCGGGGTGATGCAGCACGGACTCGGCGGCCGTGCGGGCCAGGGACATTGCCAGGCCGTCGATCGGCTCGCCGTTGATCGCGTGGCTCAGCTCCCAGTCGGCGCAGGCCGAGATGTCACTGAGCGCATCGCCGATCCCGGACCGGATCTGGTACGCCGGACTGCGCGCGACCAGATCGAGGTCGACCACGACGGCGATAGGGATGTGCACGCCGTACGACGGTGAGCTGCTGCCCCAGACCAGCGTGCTGACCGGCGACGCTAGCCCATCGTGCGCGAGGCTCGTGGCGACGGCGACCATCGGCATGCCCTGCATCGTCGCCGCGTACTTGACGGTGTCGATGACCTTCCCGCCGCCGATGCCGATCACGGCGTCGTATTCGAGCGTCCGTAGCTTCGTGGCGAGCGACATCGCGGAGTCGAACGTACCGGCCGCGATAGTGATCAGGTCGGCGGCCGGCAGCATCGTCCGGACCTCGTCGGCGAGCGTCGGGCCGATGCCGGAACCGTGTACGACGGCAACGCGGCCGCCGGTCGAGATGCGACTGTCCGCGATCACCGTGTCCAGGCGTCCGAGCGCGCCGGGGGAGACCTCGATGGTCAGCGGCGTCAGGATCGTACGGGCTAGCAGCGGCATGCGACCTCCCGCGCCCGCGCGAGGTCGGCGTGATCGTCGACCTCGACCCACTCCAGCGATGGCAACGGCGCGACACCGACCGGCACGCCCTGGTCGGCGAGCAGCTGGTAGCCGTCCTCGTAGTACAAGTTCGGATCACGCCGCCAGGTCTCGTCGAGCGCCGCCGCGAGAGCGCTTGCGACGCCCGCGCCGATCACGGTCGCGCCGATGTACTCGCCGTGCGCGTCCGCGACCGGCATCTGTTTGGTGATCTTGTGGACGGTTCGGTGCCCGGTGCCGGCCGCGGTGCCGGTCAGCGTCACCTTCATCGCTTCGTCGGTGAGCTGTTTGGTGACGTCGAGAGCCAGAATGAGCTCGATGGGCGTCGCGGATGCGGCCTCGGTCGCGGCGCTGAGCAAGGTCTGTTCCACGTCGACCGGGTGCACCGTATCGCCGTTGACGAGGAGCGCCCCGTCGGCGTACGCGTCGCGGGCGAGCCACAGAGAGTATGCGTTGTTCCGGTCGTAACGGTCGTTACGAATGATCTCGATCGCCAGTCCGTGCCGTGCCTCGAGATCGGGCACCCGGGCGATGAGCGCATCCGCGGCGTAGCCCGCGACCAGCGCCACGTCGGTGAGGCCGACCTTGGCCAGGTTGCGCAGGATCACGTCCAGGATGGTGGACTCGCCGTCCACCGGAAGCAGCGTCTTGGGCAACGCGTCGGTATCCGGCCGCAGGCGTTGACCCTGGCCGGCCGCGAGAACGAGCCCAATCACGTGTGTCCCCTCATCTTCATGCGTTACCGCCGGTCGCCGGCGGGTGCCGGCTCGCCGGCGACCTGGCTACCCCGCTGGTCGCGGCGTACCCGTCTCCCGGCTACCGGCCGTGGCGGTCCAGGCTAACCGGAGGCGTGTACGGCACCATAACGGGCGTGACCGGCGACCCATGCGACACCGACTCCGATGGGGTGTTTCGACTATTTTTGCAGGCTTTATGGTAAGCGTTGCCGCAATGGCTGGCGCTCGAACGAGTCGCGCCAATGGCTGACCTGCCCGACGAGCTGCGAGCCGCGCTCGCGACCAGGCTCGCCGCCGAACCCGTCGACCGGATGCGCTCCGCGGTTACGCGCCTGATGGATGCGTACCGGTCCGGCCAGCCGGCGACGACCCCGATCCTCGGCGGCTCGGCCGAGATCGCCGCGTACGCCGGTTACCGCATGCCGGCCACGTATGCCGCCGTCCGGGCGGCCATCGGCGCGCTGCCGCCGACACTGCCGCCGCCGGCGAGCCTCGCCGACATCGGCGGCGGGACGGGTGCCGCGGCGTGGGCGGTCGCCGACGCCTTCCGGTCGATCGAGCGGATCACGGTGCTCGATCAGGTGCAGGATGCACTCACGTTCGGGGCGACGCTGGCCGCAAACGCTCCGGTACCGGCTCTGCGGTCGGCTACTTGGCGGCGGTCCTCGCTTCCGGCCGAATTGCCGTCGGCGGACCTCGTCACGGTCTCGTACGTGCTCGGGGAGCTCGCCGAGGCGGCCCAACGCGATCTCGTCTCGCATACGGCGGCCGCCGGTGACGTGGTCGTGATCGTCGAGCCCGGTACACCGGCCGGCTACGCCCGGGTAATCGCCGCGCGCGATCAATTGCTCGCACTCGGCCATCGGGTGCTCGCGCCCTGTCCACACCAGCTCGCATGCCCACTATCGGCCGGCGACTGGTGTCACTTCGGGACACGGGTGAACCGTACGGCGCTGCATCGGCGGATCAAGGACGCGGACCTGTCGTACGAGGACGAGAAGTTCTCCTACCTCGCCGTCGCGTCGCCGCGCGTCGTCCTTGACGCGCCGTCGGTCGGCGAGGGACGGGTGATCCGCCGGCCGGCACAGCGCAAGGGGCTCGTGACGCTGCGGCTCTGCCGCCCGGACGGCACCGCCGCCGATCGGATCGTCACGAAGCGGCACGGCGATCTCTATCGGCAGGCGCGTGACACCCATTGGGGGGATGCGTTTCCCGCGTGACGCCGAGGTGCGAAAGTCGGCCGCTCTCACGATCTGCCGCTCACGAAGTGCCGCTCATGATCCGCCGCCGTGGACTATTGACGTCGCTATGCGGTCTCAATCGTCCACCGCAATGGATCATCCTCGGTCGTACGCGGCGGCATGATCTTGGAATCGCGTGGCAGCCGGTCACTGAGCACAAAAAAACCCGGCGCCCGCGAGCGGGCACCGGGTTTCCTACTTGACGTGTCAGATGGGGCGGACCTGCTCCGCCTGCGGGCCCTTCTGGCCCTGGGCAATTTCGAACTCGACTCGCTGGTTCTCCTCCAGAGTGCGGTAGCCGCTCGTCTGGATTGCGGAGAAGTGCACGAACACGTCGGATCCGCCACCGTCCACGGTGATGAAGCCGAAGCCCTTCTCGGCGTTGAACCACTTAACGGTTCCCTGCGCCATGTTTCTCTCCTTCATGAGGGTGTACCGGCCGCGCGCGCTGCGGGCCTTACTTGGCCGTTTTCGAGCAGCGGCGCCTTTTGCCGATCACATCCGAGCGGCGCAGGTGCGGTCCACGTACACAAAAACTCAGCAAAGGATACACGCAGACCCGCGCCGTAGGGAGTCCATCAAGATGGGAAAGATTCACACTCAGGGGCGGGATATCCGCAGGGCCTGAGTCGGAGCGTCCGCCATCACCGAATTTGGCGTCGTCGCAGGTGAGCGCGCTGGCAGCCGGTCGGCCCGACCGATCTCCAGACCCTCGTAGAGCACCACGACGTCCCATTCGCCCAGTTGCTTGTGCTGCCCCTTGGTCAGCTTCTCGGTGACCGCCGGCTCGGTCGGCCCCGTACGTCTGACCAGGGTCGTCCCGTTCGTGCTCGTATCGGCAATGCGCAGGCCGTCATCGCGCAGCTCGAGGCGGGCATGGCTGCGGCTCACCCAGCGGATGCCGGCCTCGTCGAGGTACGGCCCGACGGCGACCACGTCCGAACCTTCGGGAGCTCGGCCGATCATGACCGACCCGCCGGCGGCGACGGCGAACCGGTGCCGGACAAGGCCGTCCACCCGTACGGCCATCGGCCAGGTCACAGCGCGCGGCCCGGCGTCGGCCAGGCGCTTGCCGTGACGCGGGCAGGTCGGGACACCGTTGCGGATGCTGGGCGGCGGCTGGCCGACCACGCGGGCCTCGCCGAAGCTCGAACACTCGAACTCGGGGCACGTCCACTGCCGCCCGAGCACCGGATTCGGTCGAGTCGGCGGCACCGGTGGCTGGCCCGCGTGGGCGATCAAGCTCACGCCGCCCGGGGCGGGCACCGGCGCGTACGCGGGTGAGCCGCCGCCGACCCGCGTGATCATCGCCATGCCGGTGAGCGCGCTGATTTCCCGTACCCGGGGGACCACCGGTGTGCCGGCCGGCAGCACCTCGATCAGGCCGTCGTCCGACCAGCGCCGGATGACCATGCGCTCGTTCGATGTCAGTTCGGTGTCCGACATAAGCGCCCGGTCGGCGACGACATATGTGGCCGCGCTGCTGTCACCGAGTCGTTGGCCGAGCGCGTCGACCACGTGGCCGAGGCGCAGCAGGTTTGCCGGTCGCCCGCCGTCGAGGTCGCCGAGTCGCGTGATCTCGGTCAGGTCGACAACGCCGGCCGCGACCGCCGGATCGATCGACAGGCGGCGCTCGATCGCGTCGAGAACCTTCGAGACTTCGAAACGCACCCGCCCATTGTGCCGTGCCGTGCGCGAAACCTGTGAGAGTGCCCTGGCGTCGCGTTTCGGTGCCGCGCGACGTCGATGGATCCGGGCGCCGTCGTCGGGGCTGATCCACGCTTATGCGCCCGTGGTCACGGGTAAACCTTGACGGTCTTCACAGCTCGATCGCTTAGATACGGCCGCCGCGGGTGGCACGCTGGATGGGGCGGTGATGCATGGGACGGCGGACAGCACAGACGACACAACCGGCGAACCAGACAAATCCGGTACCACGCTGGGTCGCACCCGGATTTGCTCTAGCCGCAGTGTGCACCGTGCCGTGGGTGGTGTTCCTGGCCGCGAGCCTGCCGGCGACCAGTCGGGTGAATGATCGTCTCGCGTGGGTCGGCTTCGATGTCGGCGAAGTCGTGATGCTCGCGGTCACCGCGTATTTGGCGTGGCGCGGCAAGGCCAAGGTCGCACTGGCGGCGACCGCGCTCGCCACGATGCTGGTCGTCGACGCGTGGTTCGACGTCAACACCAGCACGGCCGGTGAGGAACGCGACATTGCGCTGGGGTTCGCCGTGCTGGAGGTGTCGCTGGCCGCGGTCAGCCTCTGGATCGCCTTCCATGCGGCGTCCGTTGCCCGGCGTCGGCTCGAAGACCTGGCTCGGCGGGAGGCGGAGCGGGAGATCCGCCGGACTCTGCCGTCACGCGGACGTACGAGCCGGCTGACCAATCTCGCCGACTGGGCGCGGGACCGGCCAGGTCTGCTCGCGGACGCCGTCGCGCGGTCGGGCGACGACGTTGGTCAGCCGGACGCCGCGCACGCCAACGGCCCGACCGAGCTGGATCTCGTCCGCCGGAGCCGCTCGCGAAAAGCCCGTGGCCACGTAAACAGCGCCGCGCGGGCGCCACGCATGATGCGCGCCGCGAGCGACGCACGGTTGTCGGCGCGCAGACACATCCGCCGGTACGTTCCGGACAAGCGCCGCCCGGCCGCGGCCGACGCCCCTGACTGAGCCACCGATCCGCCCGTACGGCCCGGGCGCGCGTCGCAGGGCGCTGGTAGAAACGTGGGCGTGACGGCCGACAGCAACACATCAAGCGCAACGAATCTCCGCGGTGAAGCCGAGGCCGTGCTCCGCGCGCTTGCCGGACCGGAAGCCCGCTTGCGGCCGGACCAGTGGCAGGCGATCGATGCGCTGGTGGTCGGTCGACGACGGGTCCTGTGCGTGCAGCGGACCGGTTGGGGGAAGTCGGCCGTCTATTTCATCGCCACCGCGTTGCTGCGAGCACGGGGTGCCGGCCCGACGGTCATCGTCTCACCCCTGCTCGCGCTGATGCGCAACCAGATCGACGCGGCGGCGCGGGCCGGCGTACACGCCCGCACGATCAACTCGGCCAATCTGGATGACTGGGACGCGATCGTGGCCGAAGTGCACGCGGGCGACGTCGACGTTCTGCTGATCAGCCCGGAACGCCTGAACAACCCCGACTTCCGGGACAATGTCCTGCCGAAGCTCGCGGCGACCACCGGCCTACTGGTCGTCGACGAGGCCCATTGCGTCTCGGACTGGGGCCACGACTTCCGGCCGGACTACCGTCGCCTGCGCACGCTGCTCGCCGAACTGCCGCCGGGCACGCCGGTGCTCGCGACGACCGCGACGGCGAACGCGCGGGTGACGACCGACGTCGCCGAGCAGCTCGGCACCGCTGGCGCCGGCGGCGACGATCAGCACGGTGGCCAGGCCGAGACGCTGGTGCTCCGCGGGCCGCTCGACCGGGAGACGCTTCGCCTCGGCGTCGTACGGCTGCCGACCGCGGCGCACCGTCTCGGGTGGCTCGCGGATCACGTCGGCGCGTTGGACGGCTCCGGCATCATCTACACGCTGACCGTCGCGGCGGCGAACGACACGGCGGCGTTCCTGCGCGGGTGCGGCCTCGCGGTGGCGAGCTACACCGGACAGACCGACGATGCCGAGCGCCAGGCGGCCGAGGCCGATCTGCTCGCCAACCGCGTCAAGGCGCTAGTCGCGACGTCGGCGTTGGGCATGGGCTTCGACAAGCCGGATCTCGGCTTCGTGATCCATCTGGGCGCACCCGCATCACCGATCGCGTATTACCAGCAGGTCGGCCGGGCCGGGCGCGCCGTGGACCGGGCCGACGTGCTGCTCCTGCCGGGCTCCGAGGACCAGGCGATCTGGCGATACTTCGCGTCACTCGGCTATCCCCGCGAAGAACAGGTCCGGGCCGTGCTAGACACGCTCGCCGAGGCGGGCCGACCGCTGTCGGTGCCGGTCATCGAGGCCGCGGTCGAGATCCGCCGCTCCCGCCTGGAACTCATGCTGAAGGTGCTGGACGTCGACGGTGCCGTACGGAGGGTCCGGGGCGGTTGGGAATCGACCGGCCAGCCGTGGACGTATGACCGTGAGCGGCTCGATCGGGTCGCCGCGGCCCGCGACGCCGAAGCGGCGCTGATGCTCGACTACCAGGCGACGACCGGATGCCGGATGGAGTTCCTGCGCCGCAATCTCGACGACCCGGCCGCGGCGCCGTGCGGTCGCTGCGACACCTGTACCGGCCGTATGTTCTCGGCCGATGTGTCCGACGAGGCGCTCGCGGCCGCCCGGTCACACCTGGGCCGTCCCGGCGTCGAGATCACGCCGCGGCGACAATGGCCGACCGCGCTCGACTCGTTGAGCGGTCGCATTCCGCCCGCCGAGCAAGCGGCCGCCGGCCGCGCCCTCGGCCGCGTGTCGGACCTCGGCTGGGGCGAGCGGCTGCGCCGGACGGTCGGGGCCGACACGCCGGACGCCCCGGTGCCGCCCGAGTTGGTGGCCGCTGTCGTCGCGCTGCTGAAGGATTGGGCGACCGGCGACGAACCCTGGGCGCAGCGGCCGGTTGCCGTCGTCGGCATCGATTCGATCGGCCACCGGGAGTTGGTCGGGAGCCTCGCCATGCGTATCGCCGAGATCGGCCGGCTGCCGCTGCTGGGCGCGATCACGACTCCGCTCGAGCCGGCGGGCGGCCGAGCCAACAGCGCCCACCGCGTACGTGCCCTCGTCGATGACATCACCGTGCCGCCGTCGTTGGCCGACGCGGTCGGGGCGCTCGACGGACCGGTGCTGCTCGTGGACGACTATGTCGACTCCGGGTGGACGATGGCCCTCGCGGCACGGGCACTCCGGCGGGCCGGCGCCCCGGCAGTGCTGCCGCTGGCGCTTGCCATCACCACGTGACGGATCCCCACGTGTCTGGCCTGCGACGGACGGTCAGTCGACGGAGCGTCAGGCGGGCCGGCCGTAGCCGTGGATAGGTGCGGTGCCGAGGGAGGCGATCTGCACGTCCTCACCGACGCGTGGGGCCTGGATGATGTGCCCGTCGCCGATGTAGATCGCGACGTGATGGATCGGTGAGTAGTAGAAGACCAGGTCGCCCGGCCGTAGATCGGACTTCGAGATGTGCGCGACGGCGGCGTACTGCTCGGTCGAGTTGTGCGGTAACGAGACGCCGGCGGCACGCCAGGCCGCCATCGTGAGCCCGGAACAGTCGTAGCTTCCCGGACCGTCGGCCGCCCACTCGTACGGCTTGCCGATCTGGTCGTACGCGAACTTGACCGCCTTACCCGCGGCGCCGGCCGAGTACGTCGGGACGTAGTCGCTGACCGGTGCCGTCGAGTCCACGCCGGACGGACCGTACGCCGCGAGCCGCAACGACTTCAGGCTCGCGATCTGCGCGACGATCGTCTTCTTCTGTGCGGCCAGGACCGCGTACTGATTCGTCTGCTGTTGGTCGAGCGCGACGAGCATTTGCTGCTGGTCGTCATAGGCGCGCGTCGCCTCATTCAACGCGACGACGTTGTCCTGCCTGGCGTCGGCGATTCGATCGAGCAGCAGCAGTCGATCGGTCGCGGCTTGCGCGGACGGTGCATCGACCAGCACCGCGAAACTCGATAGCGGTGTCGCCTCGTACGCGTGGGCGGCGACCTGGCCGACAGTGATCCGCGCCGCGTCGACGGCTGCCTGCATCGGCGCGAGGCGCTTGAGACCGGCCGCCTCGCGCGCCTTGGTCTGCCGTAACAAGTCCTGCATCGCGTCGAACCGCTCGATCACGATCTCGAGCTGGTTGGATGCCGCGTCGATCTGTTTGTCGAGCGTGGCCTTGCTGGGCGTCGGCGTCAGTCGTGGTGTCAAGAGTCGTGGTGTCAAAAGTCTTGGTGTCAAACCTGGCGCGGAGGCGGGCATGGCGAAGGCCGTAGTTGCCGGCCCGACGGAGGCCGCAGCGGCCGGCGCGGCGGCGACAGCGGCGCCCGGCGCGGCCAGGCAAGTCGCCCCGAAGACGGCGGCCATCGCGGTGATCCGAATGCGGCACCAGGACGTAGATGACGGCATATCGGTATCAACGTCCCAGATGTGACATAGGTGACGGCGTGTCGCGGGGATTGTTCCCGCATACTGTAGGGGGGTATGGTATCGACGTGGATACGACAGCAACGCAAGATCTGCCCGGCGCTCCGGGCTACAGCGGTGACAAGGCCGCCCTGCTCGCTCGACTCCGCAGAGTTGAGGGCCAGGTCAGAGGCGTACAGCGGATGGTCGACGAGGACGCGTACTGCATCGAGGTGCTGACCCAGATCTCGGCCGCCACGCGGGCCCTCCAGGCGGTTGCCGTGGGGCTGCTCGAGGATCACCTGTCCCACTGCGTTGTCGACGCCGCGCGTACGGGCGACCCGTCGGCGAAGGTCAAGGAAGCCACCGATGCCATCGCTCGGCTCGTACGTGCCTGACACGGCCGGCGTGCAGCGATCGACCCGACCGGGAAACAAACGACCAGACCGCCGTGCCGGCGTGGCCAGGAGGCAGAACAGATGAGCGTCATCGAGACCTACCGGGTCGACGGCATGACCTGCGAGCACTGTGTGCGGGCGGTGTCCGGCGAGATCGGTGCGCTGCCCGGCGTTGTCGACGTGACGGTGGATCTGCCGAGCGGCGCGGTGACGGTCACGAGCGCGTCGCCGTTACCGGCGCAGGCGATCGCCGACGCGGTCGACGAAGCCGGTTACACGCTCGTACCGGTCGGATGACCACGCTCGACCGCGACGTCCAGCGTCCGACGCCGCAGGGTCCGTCGCCACAAGGAGTGTCGGCTCGCGTCGTCGATTTGCGCATCGGCGGCATGACCTGCGCGTCGTGTGCTTCGCGGGTGGAAAAGAAACTGAATCGGCTCGACGGTGTCGTGGCGACCGTGAATTTTGCGACCGAGACCGCCCGGGTCGAACACGATCCGGAGATCGCGGTCGCCGACCTGATCTCGACGGTCGAGGCGACCGGCTATCAGGCCACCGCGATGAATCAGCATGCGGCCGTAGGTCCACGCGACGTTTCAGCGTTGGCGCGATTGGCCGTCGCCGCATCGCTCACCGTGCCACTGCTCCTTGTGGTGATGGTGCCGGCGTGGCAGTTCGCGGGTTGGCCGTGGTGGGTGTTTGCTCTCGCCACACCGGTCGTCACCTGGTGCGCATGGCCATTCCACCGAGCCGCTGCGGCGAATCTCCGGCACGGCGCGGCCACGATGGACACGCTCATCTCGCTCGGCGCGATCGTCTCCTACGTCTGGAGTGTGGTCGCGCTATTCACCGGCGGCCATCTCTACTTCGAGGTCGGCGCCGCCCTGGTGACATTCCTGCTGATCGGGCGCTATGTGGAGGTGCGAGCCAAGCGCCGAGCCGGCTCGGCGCTGCGCGCGCTGCTCGAGTTCGGAGCGAAGGACGCGGCTGTCCTGCGCGCCGGCGTTGAGCACCGCGTGCCCGTTGCGCAATTGCGGGTGGACGACCTTTTCGTGGTACGGCCGGGAGAACGGCTCGCGACCGACGGTGTGGTCACGGACGGCGCTAGCGCCGTCGACGCCAGCATGATGACCGGCGAGAGTCTGCCGGTCGAAGTCGCACCGGGCGCGGCCGTCGTCGGCGGGACGGTCAACGTGGGCGGCCGCCTGATCGTCCGGGCGACCCGCGTCGGCGCCGACACGCAACTCGCCCAGATGGCCCGGCTCGTCGCGGAGGCTCAGTCCGGCAAGGCGCCGGTGCAACGGCTTGCCGACCGCGTCGCGGGTGTCTTCGTGCCGGCGGTGCTGGTCGCGGCCGTCGCGACGTTTGCCGGTTGGCTGCTCGCCGGCGGCTCGGTCAACGCGGCGCTCACCAGCGCAGTTGCCGTGCTCATCGTCGCGTGCCCATGCGCGCTGGGCCTCGCGACGCCGATGGCGCTGCTCGTCGGCACGGGGCGCGGAGCGGCGCTCGGCATCGTCATTCGTGGGCCCCAGATCCTCGAAGCCACGCGCCGCGTCGACACGATCGTGCTCGACAAGACGGGCACCGTTACCACCGGCGCGATGCGCGTGGAGGGCGTGGTCGCGGCCCGACTCGACGATGCGTCCGACGTGCTGCGGTTCGCGGCGGCGGTCGAGGCGGCGGCCGAGCATCCGATCGCCCGCGCGGTCGTCGCGGCTGCGGTCGAGGCCGACGTACGCCTGCCGGCGGTGACCGACTTCATCGCGCTGCCGGGGCTCGGCGCCCGTGGCGTGGTCGAGGGCCGTCAGGTCATCGTCGGCCGACCCCAACTCCTGCGCGATGTGGGCATCGACGTGCCGGCCGACTCGGGGAAGCCGGGCGCCACCGTTGTGGCCGTCGCATGGGACGGAGTGTTTCGTGGTCGTATCGCGGTCACCGACGATGTCCGCCCCACGTCGCCGGTCGCCGTCGCCGATCTCCGTACGCTCGGATTGCGTCCGGTGCTGTTGACCGGCGACAACACGGCCACCGCGGCGGCCGTCGCGGCGGCGGTCGGCATCGATGACGTACGCGCGGAGGTTCTTCCGGCCGACAAGCTCGCCGTGATCGCCGCGCTGCAGCACGACGGGCGCGTGGTGGCGATGGTCGGCGACGGGGTGAACGACGCGGCCGCGCTGGCGGCGGCGGACCTCGGCATCGCGATGGGATCGGGCACCGACGCTGCCATCCAGGCCAGCGACCTGACGCTGATGCGCTCGGATCTGTCCGCCGTCGGCGATGCGATTCGCCTGTCCCGCGCGACGTTGCGCACGATCAAGGGAAATCTGTTCTGGGCGTTCGCCTATAACGTGGCGGCGATCCCGCTCGCGGCCGCGGGTCTCGTCACGCCGATCGTCGCCGCCGCCGCGATGGCCGCGTCCAGCCTGTTCGTGGTGGCCAACAGCCTGCGACTGTTCCGGTTCGCGCCGCACCGATCCTGACCAGCGGGCCGATGCTGACCACCGGGCCGATCTAGCCGGTCACCAGCGGTTCCGACCAAGTGTTGCGGTCACGTCCGCGCCGACACCGGCGGATAGCCCAGCGTGCCCCGCAATGCGGCCATCGTGTCGGCGATGATCGTCGTCGGCCGGATCGGTACGCCGGCGACCGCACCGAACAAGCTCGGCAGGCCGGCCAAGCAGAAGCCGTCGTCAATGAGTATCGCCGGTTCGCGCGCTCCGAGCGTGGCCCTGGTGTGGTCCCATGCCTCGGTGACCTCACGAGCGGACGGAACGCCGAACGCGTGCCCGACCGGCGAGCTGTGCCGCAGCCGGACGATCGCCGAGCCGGTGAACTCATCGGCCAACCGTCCGGCCACGGCGAGCCGATGCTGGTCGGCTGCGCTGTGTCGCGTCACCACCGTGCACGGCGTACGGCAATGCGTGGCGCACGTGGTCAGCGCCTCAGCGACAACGCTGTGCTGCCGGTCGAGGTAGGCGCGCCAGCCCGGATCCGGCTCCGCGGCGACGCGGAGGCTGCGCTCGGCGGCCGACTTTTGTGGCTTGGTCTGCGGGCATTGCGGGTCGTTGAACTCGCCCCATCGGCTGCCGGCGCCACCGACCGACTCCGGCATGTGATCCGGATCGGCCGCGTGGCCGAGCGTTGACTCCCACATGAGCAACGGCAGGTACTCGCTGGCCGTGTGGACGGCCGCCACCAGCGCCGATGTGTCGCTGCGGAGCCACCGGATCGCGATCGCCTCCAGCATCAGTCCGAACGCGGGCCGCAGCGTTCCGAGCGCGCCGCGATCGGCTTCGCGGGGCGACTGGGGCATGCGGGCGGCGCGGCTGCGCGCCACCAGACCGTCGGGTACGGCCTCGCCGGTGACCAAGTCGGCGATGTGGTGGTCGGTGTTCGCGTCGTGGGCCGCGTCGCGCTGGCCGAAGTCCTCGGCGTCGAGGTCGAGGAGTCGCTGCCCGAACGCACACAGTTGCTGCGCCGCGGCGACGTCGGGCACATCCCGCTCGATCAGTCCCGCCTCCAGCAGTGCCGCGATCTCCGCGAACGCGTACCGGCGGGTGAGTACGGTGAGTGCGGCCGGGCCCGGCGCGGCCGGGTCTACCGCGACCGGCCCCGAAGTAGTCGGATCAAGAGCCGTGGGACCGGGCCGCGCTGGACTGATGCCCATGCCGCCAGCGTCCCACGGCTAGCCGTTTCAGTTGCCGGTGTTCTCCGTCGCGGCCGCGCCGGCGTCGTTGCCGCCACCGCCACTGCCGCCACGCCGACGGCGTCGCGGTCGCCGGGCTGGCCCGGCGTCGCCGGAGGCCGGCTGATCCGCGCCGGCGACGGGCACGCCCGCCTCGCCCGCGGTCACGGCCTCATCCACCCGGCGGGTCCGGCGGCGCTGGCGTGGCGCTGCCGGCTCGGTGTCGGCCGGTCCCGGAGCGGAGGTGGTCCGCTCGTCGGACCCGCGTCGACCGTCCGGACGGCTCGCGCTGGACCGGCCACCGCGCCCGCGGCCACCGGTCGACGGCCGGCTGGCCGGGCGGTCCTTGCGGGGGCCGCCGAGGTCCTCTTCCTTCTCGGCGGCGAGGCCGACGCGCGTCCGGTCGGCCGTCGGCAGCGTGCCGGTGACATCGGCGGGGATGTCGAGATCGGTGTAGAGCCACGGGGACGTGTGGTAGGTCTCGGGCGGCTCGGGCAGATCGAGGCCGAGCGACTTGTCGATCAGTCGCCAACGGGGCATGTCTTCCCAGTCGACGAACGTGACCGCGACGCCGGTCGCGCCGGCCCGACCCGTACGGCCGATCCGGTGCGTGTACGTGTCCGGGTCCTCCGGGCAGTCGTAGTTGATCACATGCGTAACGCCGGTGACGTCCAGCCCACGGGCCGCCACATCGGTGGCCACCAGTACGTCGACCTTGCCGGTGCGGAACGCGCGCAAGGCCCGCTCGCGGGCGCCCTGGCCGAGGTCGCCGTGCACCGCGGCCACGGCGAAGCCTCGGAAGTCGAGGTCGGCCGCCACGCGGTCGGCGTTCCGCTTCGTACGCGTGAAGATCATCGTCAGCCCGCGGCCATTCGCCTGCAGGATGCGCGCGACGATCTCCAGTTTGTTCAGCGAGTGCGTCCGGTAGATCACCTGTTGGGTCTGGGGGTTCGGGCCGGTCGCGTCGGTGTGCCCGGCGTGGATCGTGATCGGGCTGCGCATGAACCGTCGCGCCAGCGCGACGATCGGGTCCGGCATGGTCGCGGAGAACAGCATCGTCTGGCGATCGCTCGGCGTCATCGAGATCAGCTTCTCGACGTCCTCGAGGAAGCCGAGATCGAGCATGCGGTCCGCTTCGTCGAGTACGAGGGTGCGCACCCCAGCCAGCGTGAGCTGCTTGCCCTTCGCGAGATCGAGAAGGCGGCCGGGCGTGCCGACGATGATCTCGACACCGCGCTTGAGTGCGTCGGTCTGCGGTTCGTACGCCACACCGCCGTAGATGGCGAGGACCCGGACGCCGCGGGTCAGGCCGGCCATCTTGAGATCGCGTGCGACCTGGATGCAGAGTTCGCGGGTCGGTACGACAACGAGCGCCTGTGCGCGGCCGTCCGTACCCTCGGCCGGTGCCTTGAGGCGCTCCAGGATCGGAACGCCGAAGCCGAGCGTCTTGCCGGTGCCGGTGGGCGCCTGGCCGATCAGGTCGGCGCCGCGGATCGCGATCGGCAGCGCATACTCCTGGATCGCGAACGATCGGTGGATGCCGGAGGCGGCGAGCGCCTCGACCGTTTCCGGCCGAGCGCCAAGCTCGGCGAACGTCGGGCTGTCCGGCTTGACCGGTGCGAGAGCGTCTGGCTTGGCGAGTTCTTCGGTGATCTCCGTGATGGGTGCAGCGTCGGTCGGGACCAGCTCGGGGCTGGTTTGGTGGTCAGTCATGAAATGTGGGGTGTCCCTCTCGTGGAGCGCCCCAACTTGAGCTACATGTTGTCGATCACGTGCTGTCGATCGCATGCGAGGAGCGCCGGTTGTCTTTGGCGTGGGCCACGCGCGACGGGAATGTCGCGGGCGACACGCGTGCGGCCAGCGTTACGGTCGGGTGTCGCACGACGGTCCGCTAATCTGCGGACCAGCGCTACACGGCGGCCCAGCTGGCTGCAATAACCACAGTCTACGCGGAGTGCCTGGCCAATGGTGAATCCGGCGCCGTGGCGTGCTTCATGGTGAAGCCGGACAACAGCGGGAATGATCCCGTTAGATAGCTGATTGTCCGGTTTAAGCCGGGCGTGTCGGCGAACGGCGAATCGCCCGGGCCGCGCATCGATCGCAGGCCCGGGACGGTCGATCCGTCCCGGGCGCAAATCAGTCCGTCGAACCGAGTCTGAGTGGTCCGAGTCTCGGCCGGGCGAGTCTCAGTGGCCGGCGGTGAAGCCCACCGCACGCGGCGACGACTCGGCGATCTCGATGAATGTGATCTTGTCTACCGGCACCAGGATGCGCCGGCCCTTGTCGTCGTCGAGGCTCAGCGTGCCGCCCGACTTCAACGCTTCGGACACCGCCTTCTCGATATCTGCCGGCGATTGGTTGCTCTCCAGCACCAGCTCCCGGTGGGCGTACTGCACGCCGATCTTGACCTCCACGAAGGTCCTCCCTGTATCTCGTTGTCAGCGCGCGGTGTCCGTCGCGGCGCCGTGAATTGTCGTCTGCCAGCCTCGTCGATTCCGCTTCGGCCTGAGACCAGGCTAGCGGCCGGCGTGCTCGGCGACCGCGTGCCGTGTCACACCGACGTCGTCGGCTTGCGCTCCATTGTTGGCACGCCGAGCTCAGCGGCGGTCGACCGATTCGCTGTGGGCGGATCCGCTGTCAGCGGATTCGGCGCCGGGGCTGCCATGCGCGCTCTCACCGCCGTGCAGCGGGAAGCTGGCGATGCCGCGCCAGGCGAGCGTCGCCATCAGCGCCTCGGCGGCGGCCTTGGGCACCTGCCGGCCACCGGACAGCCAGAACTGCGCAGACGTGACGGCCGCGCCGACGAGGCCGGCCGCCAGCAACTCGGCCGGGGCACGGTCGACGCCGGTGTCGCCCATGATCGTCGCGGTGATCGCGTCGATGCACGAGCGTTCGGCGCGGTCGACCCGTTCGCGCACGGCTGGTTCGTTGCGCAGATCCGACTCGAAAACGAGCCGGAACGCTTCACTTTCGTGGTCGACGAATTCGAAGTAGGCCCGCATCGCACCGCTCACGCGGTCTTTGTTGTCGTTCGTCGCGGCCATCGCGTCGCGTACGTGGGCCACGAGGGCGTCGCAGTGCGTGTCGAGCAGTGCCAGATAAAGCTCGAGCTTGCCCGGGAAGTGTTGATACAGCACGGGTTTGGACACGCCGGCGCGCTCCGCGATGTCGTCCATGGCGGCGGCGTGGTAGCCGTTGGCGACGAAGACATCCTGAGCCGCGGCGAGCAGCTGCTTACGGCGGGCCGAGCGTGGCATGCGAACCGGTCGCCCGCCGCTGTTCGTCCCCTTTGCCGTGGCGACCATCGTCACCTCCACCTCACCCATGCCAATCTCCCGTCGATCACGAGCGCGTGCCGTCCCACCGGACGGGCTCCCCGCGACCACAACAGTGTCCGTCAACGCGGAATTTCCGGTGCATCTCGTCGTCAATCGTCCCTCGGACGACGAGACACCATCCATCGACCGGTTAACGGGCGTATCTGAACACGGTAGCCTCACCGTGGGCAACCGAGGAGCGCGCGGTGGACGAAGTGGGACAACCCGGCGTCGTACAACCGGGCACGGGTGACGGGTCGCGGGACGACGCGACCGGCTCGCGCGCGGTCGCGGACGATCTCGGCGGCCCGGGGTCCAGTCCGGGTGACCAGTCGTGGCCCGACGGCGATCCGTTGGGCATGTCATGGCCGGGCCCCGGGCGCGTGTCCGGGCGGGCAACGGCCGACTGGTACGGGCAGGCGACCGCACGTAATTCTCATGACCGGTATCCGACCTCGGGTGGCGAACGCTATCCATCTGGGGGTTCCGGCGGGCCATCGGAGGGTTCCGGCGGGCACCCACGTGGTCCGGGTGACCGGCATCCGTCCGACCCGCACGGGTTCGCGCCGCTGCGACCGCAACCCGATCCGTACGCCAGACCGGAACCATCGGCTGGGCCGGAGCCGCGGCCGGAAAGTCCGTCGCACGCCGCGCCGGGAAGTGACACCGACGCGTGGCGTGCGCCCGACGGCAACCGCTACTGGAGCCGTACGTCGACCGGCCCGGCACGTGGGTCGGTGCCGCTGACCGATGCGTTGACGGCGGAGACCATCGAGGCGCCGTTGCTGGCCGCGGCGGCTGCGCGACCGTACGGGGAGCCGGTGTCAGCCGCGATCCGGCTTCCTCAAGTCTTCGTGCCACGGCCGCGGGCCGGCGACTCATATGGTCAGCAATCCGGTGACGTGCCGCGTTTGCCGAACGACCCGGACAGTGCGAAGCCGACACCCGACGTCGATCCCGAAGCCGACTCGGCACCGCGCCGCCCGCCCGCGGTTCCCGGATATGCGGAGGCTCCGTATGCCCGGGCCAGCGCCGCCGTACCGGTCACGCCGGCTCGGCCCGACGTTCCGGCCACGCCGTCGGCCGTGGTCGAGCGGCGTTCCATACCCGAGGCCGCGTCGCCTTCGAATGTCGGAACGTCCATATCGGACGGTGGAGTCGTCACCGGTCCCGCCGGCATCCCGGCTCAAGCGCGGCCGGCCTCGTCATCACCCGTGGTGGCGACGGCGAGCGCACCGGACGGACCGGCCACCGCGGATCGGGTGAACGCTGCCCAACACGACGCTGCAGGCGAGCCGGGAAGATCGAGCCAGCCGGGCCGGTCGAGCGAGCAGCGCGGATCCGACCAGCCTGGCGCTGCGCGCGAAACCGATGGACCGGCCGCGGATCGATCGGACGAGCAGCGCAGGCCGCCGGCCATACCGATGCCCGGTCGACCGTCCGGACCCACCGACGTGCCCCCGCCGGCGTTCGGTTCGGGTGAAACCGCCGTGCCCGAAGGCGTGGGCGCCCGCCTGCCTGACGAAGACTCCGGTTCGGCCGCTGGGTCGGATGCGTCGGAGGACGTACCCCCGATTTTCCGGCAGACGGCGAACCCGCAGGCGACCGACCCGCCGCGCCAACCAAGTTCGGTTCCGTCCAGCGATTCCGACGCGTCGCGCCCATCCGGCGAGGTGCCCGGTTGGTCGCCGACGCGCGAGGTTCGCAACCGGCGCGGGCCGTGGCTGCGCGGAGCCGGATCGATCCGATCGGGTCGGTTTGGCGGCCGTCCGATGTCGATGTTCTCGTCGTCGCCGTACGACGACGATCGTCGGCGAGATCCCGACGTGCCCGCGGTCCCGGCCGACGCGGCCGGGCCGGATGCCGGTGACGTGAGTGCGCCGACGATCGCGATGCGCCCGGCGACTTATCCCGCCGCGCCGGACGTCGCGGCGGCCGAACCGCGACGCGATGTGCCGCCAGAGCCGGACGAATCGTGGTACGTCAACGAGCCGGTTCCACCGGCGCGCCCGGCAACACCGGAGCCACCGGGGGCGGCCGAACACGATTGGGACGACGGCCATCGGTTCACGCTTGTCAACCAGCCGATCTTGCCGCATCGGGTGCCGGCCAAGCCGGACGTGCCGTTCGCCGATACCGGCGAGCTTGACGACTTCGACGACGTGGTGGACGAGGTCCCCGACCTGCCGACGCCCGATCTGGACGGTCCGGAACTCAGTCGCATCGCGAGCCGGCTGCGGCACGACGAGGAATCCGTTCCCGAACTCCCGGACGAACTCGACGTGGCCGCCGTGCTCGCGGCCGTACGCCAGGTGAACGGCGTACGCAGCGCGCAGCTGCGGCCGAATCCCGGCGGCGTACACATCCTCCGGCTCGATCTCGCCGACGATGCCGATGCCGGGCGGGTGAGTCGCCAGGTCGCCCGACTATTGAAGGAGCGGATGGGCCTGGCCGCCGAACCGCGACGGCCGCGCACGACACCGGAGGCGGGCGACACTACCGGCACGCCATCCGAGCGCACGGCGTTCGCGCCGCCGTCACGCCCGAACACGCCATCGCGATCGACCGGGGCAACCCGACCCGCGACGACGGCTGACTCGGCCGACTCGGCCGACGCGTCTGCGGGCGCCACGGGGCCGCCGGTGCCGACCGCGCGGGCGGGTTCGTTCGAGGCGACTGAGCGAGTCGGCTCACTCACTCCGGCCGTGCCGTCCGGAGCAATGCCGGGCACGTCCGTCTCGGCTGAATCGGGCGACCGTGCCACCGCGGCCGCGCAGACCACACCCGCCGCGAAAACGGGGTCCGTGGCAACTGGCTCGGCCGCCGGCGACATATCCGGCCGCTACCGACGCGGAATCGGGGCGCGACCGGCCCGGCGGTCCAACCGTCACGGGCGCACCGGGCTTCCGCCCGACGATGCCGGGCGAACCCGGCGCCTTCCTGCCCGGAATGGCCACGGTGGCTTCGGCCGCTCCACTGGCGCCGGTGCCCGGCCAGCCACCGCGCATCGTGATTGACCAGGTCCACGTCTCCACGCTCGGCACCGAGGCGACGGTCGAGGTGCGGCTGCATTTCGGAACGGTGGCCACGGTCGGTCGGGCGACCGGCCCCGCCGTCGACGCCTACCTGCTGCGTCTGGCGGCTCAGGCGGCCGCCGGTGCGATCGACTCGTTGATTACGGCCGCCGACATCGGAAGTCGGTCCGCAGCGTCGAGCGGTCCCGACGCCCGGGCATCCTCCGGGTCGCTCGGAGCGGCGGCGGCACGGCCGACAACCGGGCCGATGCGCTGCTACATCGAGCATGCCGGTGTCGTGCCCTTCGGCAGCAGCGTCGTCGCGGTCGTCGTGGTGCTCGTCAGCGGTGACGGTCGGGTCGAGCAACTCGTCGGATCGGCCCTGGTAGCCGGTGATCCGCGGCACTCGATCGTGCGTGCGACGCTGGCGGCGGTGAACCGTCGCCTGGAAAGCTTGCTGACGTGACGATCGACTGGACCGAATATCGCAACTTTTGGACTCGTCGGCGCGCCGAATCCGGAAGTGACGCCGAGTCGCTTGGACGAAAGCATACTGACGGGGTGAAACGGGCCATTTTGGTCGACGAGGGTTCACTCCATCTCCGTACGGATCTCGTGCCGCCCTGGCCGGGACGGTTCGTACGGATCGACGGGACGCGCACGTACGTCCGCGACACGCCGACAACGGCACCGCGGACGGCCGAGCCCGCGCTCTATGTCCACGGCCTCGGCGGGTCGTCCCAGAACTGGACCGATGTCGCCGGGATGCTCGACCACCGACTGGCCGGCGAGGCAATCGACCTGCCCGGCTTCGGGCGCAGCGACCCGGCCGACCGCTACACGGTCGACGCGTTCGCCCATCGGGTCGTGCGCTGCATCGAGGAGAGCAATCGCGGCGCCGTCCATCTCATCGGCAACTCGCTCGGTGGGGCGATCGCGGTCAAGGTCGCGGCCGTACGCCCGGATCTCATTCGTACCCTCACCCTCATCTCGCCGGCGTTGCCGTTCCTCGACCCGCGGCGCTCGGCGCAGGGCCGACTGTTGCCGTTGCTCGCGATCCCGCGCGCCGATCGGCTCGCCCAGCGAAAGCTGGCGACGATGCTGCCCGAGGTGCTCGCCCAACAGGTGCTCGACGCGTGTTTCGGCGATCCGGCGCGGATCCATCCACAGCGGTTCGTCGAGGCGGTGGAGGAAGCCCACCTGCGCTACGACGTGCCCTGGTACGCCGACGCCTACGTACGCACGCTGCGTGGTCTTGTCGGCAGCTTCCTGCGGGCGTACCTGCCCGGCAGCAGCTCCCTGTGGCGGACGGCGGCCCGCGTGAACCGGCCGACGCTGGTGATCGGCGGTCGGATGGACCGACTCGTGGACGTACGGGTCGTCCCCCACACCGCGCGGGTCATCCGCGATGCGCGGCTACTGATGCTCCAGGACGTCGGACATGTCGCGCAGATGGAAGCACCGGAACTCGTAGCGCGCGCGATCGTTGGCATGCTCGATGAAGTCAGTACGCAACACCACGCACCCCGGATCGCGAAAGCCGGCGCCGCACGCGCCGGCACCGCACGCGCCGGCTCCGAACGCGCCGGCATCGAACGCTCCGGCACCGTACGGACCGGCACTGCCAGCGCGGATGACGGTGCCGCGCAACGTGGCGGCGCCGCACGTACCGGCGGCGGCCGCACCGCCGGCGCCAGGATTCGCAAGCCGACCGGCGGATCTGCCACCGAACGGGCCGCCTGACTCGGCCGACGCCCACCACGGCTCCGGTCGTGGGATGCTACCGGCGATGTCTCCCCGGCACCATGGCGCGCACCGCCACCCCCGCCGCCGTCGCTATCAGGCGTTTCTCGTCGCGGTGGTGATGCTGGGCGCGATCGGCGCCGGCGGTGTCCTCGTCCGCCATCTGGACATTGCCCGGGCGTCCTCGCCCGGCGCCGACCAGCGGGTCGGCGTGATCGTGGACCCGTCGGCGCCGGTCGGTCCGTCGGCGGCAACGATCCCGTCCACGTCGCCGAGCCCGTCGCCGTCGGTCGCGACGCAACCGGTCATCTCGCTCAACATCCCGTTCCCGCGCTCCGGCCCGCAGAAGTTCCACTATGCGACGACGACCGGACCAGTGCTCGGGACGTCCGGACCCATCCGACATTTCCGGCTGGCGATGGAGTCGAACATCGACGTTGTTTCGATGACCGACTTCGCCGCGAAGGTAAACGAGACGCTCGGCGACCCGCGGAGCTGGATCGCCGGGGGCAAGTACCGGCTGCAGCAGGTACCGTCGTCGAGCTCGTACGAGTTCACCATTTACCTGGTCACGTCGAACACCACCCGCCACATGTGTGCCCCGCTGCCGACCAACGGCTTCACGTCCTGCCGGCAGGGGTCGCATGTCGTGTTGAACCTCGACCGCTATATGACGTCGGTCTCCGGATACCGGTCGGCCCAGGTGCCGCTGGACACCTATCGGACGTACATGATCAACCACGAGGTAGGCCATGCGCTGGGGCACAGCCATGAACGGTGTCCGGCCAAGGGCGCGCTGGCCCCGGTCATGCAGCAGCAGACGCTGGGGTTGCACGGTTGTGTAGCCAACGCGTGGCCGTACGTCGACGGCAAGCAGTACGACGGGCCAGCCGGGTCCTACTGACCCGACGCCACCGGTCGCACACCCGGTCGACACCGGCCCGGCAAAATACCGCAAACCATGGCGAAGCGTCTCACCCGATCTGACGTTTCGTCGAACCCATGGCAGGCTTGGCCGCAATGTCACCGACCAGTCCCTCCGACGACATGCCCGAAACGCACTCGGACGCTCGCACGCCGCGGCCCCGAGGGCTCGGTCGCCTCCGGCGCGAACGCGAACCGGCCGACCCTCATCGCGACGACGACACCGACCTGTGGGTGCGGATGCTGACGCCGACGGACGAGGACGAGGAGCGCCTGCCGTTGCGGCGGCCGGAGGCGGCGGCCACCGACATCACGAACACGGCATCCGCGCTGCGCCGGGACGCGCGCCGCGAACAGCCGGTCGACCCCGTATCGGGGCGGCGACCGAGCGGCCAGCAGGGGCCGACCGGCACGACGTCCGGTGGCGGGCCGACCGGCGCGACGTCCGGTGGCGGGCCGACCGGCCGCGGATCGCCAACGACGTCCGGCGGCCAGGACGGCTGGTCGGCATTCGGCGCCACACCAGGCGGTCGCTATCCAGAGCCGGACGTTGGTCCGGACGGCGGGTCGCCCAGCCGTTTCGGTGGCGCCGCACCCGGCCCAGCCGCTCCCATCCCGCCACAACGGCCGGAGTCCGGCCGGTCGCGAGACCCGCAACGAGGGCACGAGCAGACATGGCCGGCGGCGGGCACGCAGCCGTCGCGACCGAGCGGCGAGCAGCAGTCATGGGTCGGATCGGCGGTCGCCCAGCCACCGGCGGGTGGCTCGCTGCTGCGATCCCCGGGGGACCGGGTCGACTGGACCGGCGCCGACGCGGTGGCACCGCCCGAACCGGAAAGCGTGAATCGAGGACACCGCCCGCCGGCACAACGAATCGATGGATCGGCGCCGGCCAGGGATGGCTCGGTCGCCCGGCATACCGATGGCCGTGGGATGCGGCGGGAGTCGATGGAGTGGCCGCCGCGTCGCGACCCGTCACTCCGCGAGGCGCCGCCGCGTCCCAGTGGCACTCTTCCCGCGCCGACGCGACCGGACGCACGAGCCGTAGAAGCACGGCCACGCAGCGAGGGAGGCTGGCCGTCGGGCGACCGACCCGCACTGCCGTCCGGCCCGAGCGACGGCCCGGCGCGCGTGCCGGGCGATACCGGGCGTTTGGATACCGGCCGCATCGATACCGGGCGTTTGGATACCGGCCGCATCGATAGCGCCCGCATCGATACCGGTAGCGGCGATGCGGGTACGCCGACCCGGTGGCGCACGGAGTCCGGCCGGCATCACACCGTCGACGACCGGACGGCCTACCGGCCGGCTCCGCCCTACCTGCCCGGGCGCGAGCGGCACCACCGTGCCGCCGATGCGCCGGAAAACGGCGGTTGGTCGGCGACGGTGGGCGAGGCCCGGACCGCGCAACCAACCCGTGGTCGGCACGCCAGCCCGGACGGCGATGATCTTCACGGCGGCGATGCCAGCGGCGGCTTTGCGAATACCGGTCGGCTCGGTACGGCCCCGCCGAGCGGTAGCGCGCCGCCGACGTACGCCCGGGCCATGTCGCGACCGGCCGCTGAGCCGACGACTGCACTGAAGGTCGTCACCCGGCCGCCGAATGACTTCGCGCACGACACCGCCGTACCGCGAGTCGTTGAGCCGGCGACGGCCGTACCCATCAAGGGTTTGGAGACCGTCACCGCGGACGGCGACGCCCTCACCGCGACCGCCGCGAAGCTCAGCCACCATCAGCAGCGACGGGTCATCATTGCGCTGGTCATCGTGGCGCTGCTACTGCTCGGCGGCTTCGGCGTGAGTCGCGTGCTCGCGCGCGGACATCACGACACGCGCTCCACCGACGCACCCAACTCGGCCGCCGCCAGCGGATCGGCCGCCACCCCGAGCCCGGCGGCGATTCCGTCCGACATGCCAACCACCGGTCCGGGCACGTTTACGCTCGCGACCACGACCTCGGCCGTCCTCGGGAAGGCCGGAACCGTTCAGACGTTCCACGTCGCCACGGAAAAGGGCGCGGAGTCGGCCCACGGCGGCGAGGACGCCAACGCTTTCGCGGCTGACGTGGTCGGCGTGCTCGGTGACGCGCGCAGTTGGATCGCGAGCGGCAAGGTGCGATTCCAGCAGGTGCCATCGAAGACCAAGGCGGCGTTCACGATCTACCTCGCGACCGAGACGACGTCGGAGAAGATGTGCGCCGCCGGCGGCTTCCACACCGACAAGATCACGTCCTGCCGCCTGCCGGGCCAATTGATCATCAACCTGAGCCGGTGGATGACGTCCGTCGACGGGTACGGTGCGCCGCTTGCGACGTATCGGGCGTATGACATCAACCACGAGGTCGGCCGCCAACTCGGACACCAGAACGAAGCGTGTCCGGGTGCTGGGAAGCCGGCGCCCGTGATGATGCAGCAGGCGCTCGGCCTGCAAGGCTGCGTGGCGAACGCCTACCCGTACGTGGGCGGCGCGCTCTACTCCGGTCCCGTCATACCGTGATCTCTCCTCGCCTCCGGAATTCCCGAGGCCACAGAACCGTTACGTGTCAATGATCACGGATCGAAGTCTGAGCCGTGAGTGACAATAGGGGTCTGCGACGAGTGTCGGCGGGTCCGGTGCTCATCCACCGGCGCGCCCGGCGCCAAGCCTGCCCGCGAGCCGGCGCTCAGCCTGCCCGCGCAGGCGCCACAAGCTGAAAGGTCATGTCCGTGTCCTTGCCGCCCTTGGTCGAGCCAGCCGCTGAGCTGAGCGTCGACGAGATCCGCCGGTATTCACGCCATCTGATCATCCCGGATGTCGGCGTCGCCGGTCAGAAACGGCTCAAGAACGCCAAGGTGCTCGTCGTCGGCGCCGGCGGCCTCGGCTCGCCCGCGTTGATGTATCTGGCCGCCGCCGGCGTCGGCACGCTCGGCATCGTCGAGTTCGACACCGTCGACGAGTCGAACCTGCAGCGCCAGATCATCCACGGCCAGTCGGACATCGGCCGGCCAAAGGCCGAATCGGCCCGCGACTCGATTCTCGAGATCAACCCGTACGTCACGGTGAACATCCACGGTGAGCCGCTGACCCGCGACAACGCGATGCAGATCTTCGCCGACTACGACCTGATCGTCGACGGCACCGACAACTTCGCCACGCGCTACCTGGTCAACGACGCCGCCGTCCTGCTCGGCAAGCCGTACGTCTGGGGGTCGATCTACCGCTTCGACGGTCAGGCCAGCGTGTTCTGGGCCGAGTACGGCCCCTGCTACCGGTGCCTCTACCCGGAGCCGCCGCCGCCCGGCATGGTGCCGTCCTGCGCCGAGGGCGGCGTGCTCGGTGTCCTGTGCGCCAGTATCGGCTCGATCCAGGTCACCGAGGCGATCAAGCTACTGGCCGGCATCGGTGAGCCGCTTCTCGGCCGGCTGATGGTCTACGACGCCCTGGAGATGAACTACCGCACGGTCAAGGTCCGCAAGGACCCGAACTGCGCGGTCTGCGGGGAGCACCCGACCGTCACCGAGCTGATCGACTACGACGACTTCTGCGGGACGGTCTCCGACGAGGCGGCCGAGGCTACGTTCGGCTCGACGATCACCGTCGGCGAGTTGCGCGACTGGCAGAACGCCGACAAGCCGATCGACCTGATCGACGTACGGGAGCCGGCCGAGTGGGAGATCGTCCGCATCCCCGGCGCACGCCTGGTGCCCAAGGGCGACATCCTGTCCGGTCAGGCGCTGGCGGATCTGCCACAGGATCGACAGATCGTTCTCTACTGCAAGACCGGCATACGGTCGGCCGAGGCGCTCGCCGCGATCAAGGCGGCCGGCTTCAAGGACGCCGTACACGTCCAGGGTGGAGTGACGTCCTGGGTCAAGCAGATCGACCCGGCGCTGCCGAGCTACTGACCGTTCCACGGAGTCTTCTACGTCAAACACCGGGTCCTCGATGTTAAACACCGGGTCCTCCGAGTTAAACACCGGCCGAGCAGGATTGCCTGCTCGGCCGGTGTTTCACGTCCGATCGCACAGACATCATGTAGCAGCACGGGGGAAAGGGACCGGGCGCCGTGACAGGTAGCCTTTCGTCCATGGTCGACATTGACGCCGCGATCGGGTTCGTCGTCGCCCGCGGTGATCAGGTGGACCGCGCGCGGCTGTCGTGGCTGCGTTCCGAGCTGCCGGCGCACCCCGACATGATTGCGAAGGTCGAGATGGGCCAGACCGCGTCCGGCGGCTGGCCGGCGTTCTGGGGCGGCGACCAGCCGTCCATCGACGCGACGTGTTTCCGCCTGGCCGAACTCGACGACCTCGGTGCGCTCGACCGTGATGCGGCCCGGGCCGCGGTGCGGTGGCTCGCGAGCCGCCAGCGGCGCGACGGCACGTGGCAGGAGGACGAGTCACTCGCCTCCACGGCTCCGTCGTGGGCCAAGCCGGGCGACCCGGAGGCGAGTCTCTACCTCACGGCCAACGCCGGCTTCTGGCTCACGGTCGCCGGGCCGCCCGTACCGGCGCCGTCGCCCGAGGCGACCACTCACGCCGAGGTGGTGGCGCGCGCCACCCAGGCCTTCCGGGCCGCGCTGCGCCCCGACGGCTCGTGGCCGTCGTTCCTGGTCGCCGGATGGCTGGGCGGCGCCATGCTCTACCACACCGGTTGGTTCTACGAGTCCGCTCAGATCCAGCTCCGGCTCACCGACCGCATCCCGGACATGAGTGCCGCCGATGTCGCATGGCTCGCCGCCGCGTTCCGCCGGGTCGGCTTGTCGCCGCTCGACGGAGTGCTGGAGGCCGCCCGCCTGCGGCTCGGGCAGACGCAGCGCACGGACGGTGGCTGGGCCAGCGACGATGGCGAAGCGTTCGACGTTCACACCACGCTTGGCGGCGATTCGTGGGTTGCGCTGACGCTAGGTCCGGCCGACCTTACCCCGCCGCTCTCAAGATCTGCCTAGGTGCCCACTCATTGCTCTATCCGGCGCCTCGATAGGACCATGAGAGCGCACCAAACCGGATCTCGCGAGCGCGCCGGACGGCTAGCGGGTTTGGCCGGTGCCGATGACGACGTACTTGGTCGACGTCAGCTCGGCGAGGCCCATGGGTCCGCGGGCGTGCAGCTTCTGCGTCGAGATGCCGATCTCGGCGCCGTACCCGAATTCGCCGCCGTCGACGAACCGGCTCGACGCGTTGACGAGCACAACGGCGGCGTCGACGGCGGCGGTGAACTCGCGGGCGCGCTCCAGCGACCGGGTCACGATCGTCTCCGAGTGTCCGGTGCCGTAGCGCCGGATGTGGTCGACCGCCTCGTCGAGCGACTCGACGACGCGCGCCGACAGGTCGAGCGACAGGTATTCGCGGCCAAAGTCGTCGTCGGCCGCGACCGGAACCGCCACCCCGACCGACGCGCCCGCCGAAACGACGTCCGGTGAGCCGTGAACCGTCACGCCGGCCATGTCGAGGGCCGGCAGCGCAAGCGCCAGGAACGCCGGCGCAACGGACGCGTGCACGAGCAGCGACTCGGCGGCGTTGCAGACCGACGGCCGCGATGTCTTCGCGTTGAGCAGGAGTTCCAGCGCCATGTCAAGGTCGGCGCCGGCATCGACGTACACGTGACAGTTGCCGACGCCAGTCTCGATCACCGGCACGGTCGAGCCGTCGACGACCGAGCGGATCAGGTCGGCGCCACCCCGGGGGATCAGAACGTCGACGAGGCCACGGGCGGTCATCAGCTCGCGTACGGTGTCGCGCGTCGACGCGTCGACCAGCTGGATCGCGTCGGCCGGAAGCCCCGTCTTGTCGACCGCGTCCCGCAGTGCCGCGACGATCGCCGTGTTCGACCGGAACGCCGAGGACGAGCCGCGCAGCAGCACCGCATTGCCCGACTTCAGGCAGAGGCCAGCCGCGTCGACCGTCACGTTCGGTCGCGCCTCATAGATCATGCCGACGACGCCGAACGGGACGCGGATCTGCCGTACCTCCAGGCCGTTCGCAAGCGTCGAACCGCGGACCACGTCGCCGACCGGATCGGCCAGCCGAGCAGTGTCGCGCAGGCTCTGGGCAATCGCAGCGATGCGGGCCGCGGTCAGCGCGAGGCGGTCGATGATCGCCTCCGGTGTGCCGGCGGCGCGGGCCGCGTCCACATCCGCGGCGTTCGCGTCCAGGATTTCGCCGGTACGGGCGTCCAGCGCGTCCGCCATCGCGTGCAGCGCGGCGTCCTTGACGTCGCGATGTGCGCCGGCGAGCACGGTCGCGGCGACCCGGGCGCGCGTGGCGAGTTCGGTGACCGTGTGGGGCGTGTCGGTGGTCATGGCGCTTCTCCGTTGCGGCAGGACGAGTTACAGCAGGACGAGGTCGTCGCGGTGGACGACCTCGCGGTCATAGCCGGGCCCGAGCGACGCGGCGAGTTCGGCCGTCGACCGGCCAAGTAGGCCGGGCAACTCGGCGGCGTCGAAATTGACCAGGCCACGAGCGACGGCTCGGCCGTCGGGGTCAACGAGATCGACCGGCTCGCCGGCGACGAACCGGCCGTCCACGGCGGTGATCCCGGCCGGAAGGAGCGACGCGCGGCGGCCGACGACCGCTCGGACCGCGCCGTCGTCGAGGTGCAGGCGGCCGTGCGGAGTGGTCGCGTGCGCGAGCCAGAACAGGCGCGACCGGGGACGCCGGGCGGCCGGTTCGAAGTACGTCCCGATGTCTTTGCCGGCCAGCGCCTCCGGCACGAGTGTTGCCGACGTCAGCACGACCGGAATGCCGGCGCCGGTGGCAATCTGGGCCGCCTCGATCTTGGTGATCATCCCGCCGGTGCCGACGCCGGCCGACCCGGCCCGGCCGATCGCGATGCCCTCCAGGTCGGCCGGCGCGGTCACGACCTCGACCCGGCGGCTCGTCGGTAGCGACGGTTTTCCGGTGTAGAGAGCGTCGACATCGGACAGCAGGATGAGCGTGTCGGCGTGGATCAGCGCGGCGACGAGCGCGGCAAGTCGGTCGTTGTCGCCGAAGCGAATCTCGTCCGTGGCCACCGTGTCGTTCTCATTGACGATCGGGACGGCACCGAGGTCGAGTAGGCGCCGCAGCGTCCGGTACGCGTTGCGATACTGCGCGCGCCGCGTCACGTCGTCGACGGTCAGAAGCACCTGGCCCACGGTGGTCGTGTGCCCGGCGAACGCCTCCGTGTACGCCCGCATGAGCAGTCCCTGCCCGACGCTCGCGGCGGCCTGCTGGGTGGCGAGATCGTTCGGCCGCCGAGGCAGGCCCAGCGGGGCGAGACCGGCCGCGATGGCCCCCGAGGACACCAGGACCACCTCACGGCCCTCCCGGACGGCTCCGACGAGGGCGTCGACGAGCGCGATCACCCGCCCGCCGTCCAGCCCGCCGGCGGTCGTGGTGAGCGACGACGAACCGACCTTGACCACGATCCGTCGCGCATCGGCCACACCCTGACGCATTTGCCCATTCTGCGCCGGTCATTCGGGCGGGGCACAATCGCATTCCATATGGTGGAGGCGTGGATCGCCGTACCTCCAGGACCGGGACGCCGGCCGCCGCTGCCGATGGCGTCGAAGAGTACGTCGAGGCGGTGCTGGGTCTCGTGGAGCAGATCCCGCCCGGCCGGGTGATGACGTACGGCTCGATCGCCGAATGGCTCGGTCGGGGCGGCCCGCGCCGCGTCGGCACGATCATGGCTCAGTACGGTGGCGGCGTTCCGTGGCACCGGGTCGTCAACGCGTCCGGCCGTCTCGTCCCCGGCCACGAGGTCGAGGCATTGCGCCGCCACCGCGCCGAGGGCACGCCGATGCGCGGCCCGAATCACGATCATGTCGACCTTGCGGCCGCGTTCTGGCATCCGGACGCCTGAGCGCCCGGCGAGATATTTCGACGGACGCCTGAGCGCGGCCGGCCAGTTGTTGCGAAGGACGCCCTGAGCGCGTCCGGGCCGGCGGGATCAGCGCAGGTTGGAATGCGGCCGGGCCTGCCACGACGTCCACAGCGGACGGTAGTTCCAGCGGTGCCAGAACGGCGTCGACAGCGGGTTCGTCGCGGAGTGGTGCAGCAATGTCACCGCGATGCCCGCGGCGTCGAGTTCGGCGTGGATGAACCGGGCCAACGCCGCCCCGACACCGGCGCTCCGCCTCCCCGGCGCGATCGAGAGGCATCCCAGGTAGGCGACCCGGGCCGGGTCGGCCGCCACGAGCGCACTGATCCAGTCCGCCTCCGGCGGCCAGGCGATCGTCAACAGGCCGACGACCACACCGTTGGACTCCGCCACCCAGGCCGACGGGCGAGCCTTGTCCAGTTGCTCGACGACGTCGTCACCCCGACGGCCGCACGGTAGCGTGAACACTGTGCCCGAGCTGCCCACCGCCGCTGGTGAACCGATCCGGTTCACGCTCGACTGGGGTCGTCGCTATGCGCTCTGGGTGTTCAACTTCGGGCTCGCGTGCTGCGCCGTGGAGTTTGTCGCCGCATCGATGAGCCGGCACGATCTGGCCCGGGCCGGCATCGATCCGAGCGCCGCCGGGCCGCCGAAGATCGATCTTCTGGTCGTGTCCGGCACCGTCACGGACAAGATGGCCCCGGCCATCAAACGGTTATACGACGACATGCCAGGACCGACATACGTGATGTCATTCGGGGCGTGCTCGAACTCCGGCGGCCCGTACTGGGACTCGTACTCGGTAACGAAGGGCGTCGACCAGCTGATCCCGGTCGACGTCTACGTGCCGGGTTGCCCGCCGCGGCCGGAGGCACTGCTGCGCGGCATCGTGCGTCTGCAGGACCGGCTCGCCGCCGAGCAGGCTGCCGGCGCCGACCCGGGCAGCACGTTGCGGTCCGACCCGACCGCGTTCACCACTCCACTGGTACGGCCGCCCGACGGCACGGCCTGAGTGCCGCGGATCATCCGGTCGACAGTGACACGGATGGCCGACGCTGTGCCGGGATGGCCGGCCGGACAACGTCGACAACGTCGGTCAGCGTCGATACCTTCGGCCCGCGCCATGGATCGGGGCGGAATATCAGATGCCGGCCGAGGTCGGCGGCGGCCAGCCTGACCGGCGTCATTCCGACCGCCGCGGCGCCACTGAGCTCGTGGCTCCCGCCGTCGCCGACGTAGAGGCACGACAGCGGTTCGACACCGATGCGAGCCGCGGCCGCTATATACATCCACGGATCTGGCTTGTGGCGACGCTCCTCGGTCGAGAGGACCCGGGCATCGAGAAGGCCGGCGATCGGCAGCTCGGGCCAGAATTCCGGCAGCTCCGGGGTGCAGTCGCTCACCACGGCCGTACGTAGGCCGCGTTGGCGAAGCGCCCGCAGCACCGTCACGGCATCCGGTCGCAACCGCGTGTCGGCTCGTACGGCATCGATCCGTGCCGTGTACGCCGCTCGAAGCGCCGCGTCCGTGGGGCGTCCACCGGCCAACCGGGCGACGACACCGAGCGATCCGATCGCGTCACCGAGCGACGCCGTCGAGCGGTCGGTGAAGGTCTCGTCGAGCGCCCGCGCGAACGCCGGGGCCGGGCAGCCGAGTATCGCGGCGACCCGATCGTGACCGGGTCCGCGTTGGACCGCCTCGGTCAGGGTGCCGAAGAAGTCGAACACGACGGCGCGGTACTCGCGAGCGTGGGACATCCGACGTAACGCTCCGGCGGGGGTGAGGAGGCGATCGGCATTCAACCAACCGAACGTATCGGTGCGACTACACCCCGCACAATCGGCTGGAAGCCTCATCCCACTCGACGGACAGCGCCGTGTGCGGTCGTCATCGCGCCTGTCAGGATTAGCGATCGTGCCCGGCCGAACACCAGTCCACCTCACGACCGTCCTTGCGTTGTCGCTCGCCGTCGTCATGATCTCGTCGTCGGCACCGATCATCGCGTACGCCGCCGCGCCCGCACTGGCCATCGCGTTCTGGCGCAACGGGCTGTCCACGGTCCTGCTGGCACCGGTCGCCGTCACCCGCCGGCGCACCGAAATCCGAGCGCTGTTGCGCCGTTCGGGTCGGCCGATCCTGCTGAGCTGTGCGCTGGCCGGGGTCGCGTTGGCGTTCCACTTCGGCACCTGGGTCCCGAGCGCCAAGCTCACGCACGTGGCCGACTCGGTGGCGCTCGGCGCGACGCAGCCGGTCTGGCAAGGGCTGATCGCCCGTGGCCAGGGCCGGCGACCGCCGCGGATCGTCTGGATCGGCATCGGCGTCGCGGTGACCGGAGCACTCGCGGCGACCGGCGCCGATATAGCGGTGTCCGGGCGCGCGGTGCTCGGCGATCTCCTGGCCCTCGCCGGCGGGTTGGCCGCCGCCATCTATACCGCGTTCGGCGAACGAGCCCGGACGGCGACGAGCACGGTCACGTACACGACGATCTGCTACGGCGTGTGCGCGGTGCTGCTGGGCGCGGTATGTCTCGTCTTCCACGTCCGTCTGTCCGGATATCCGGCGACGACCTGGCTCGCGATCGCCGGGCTTGTGTTCGGTGCCCAATTGCTCGGCCACTCGATGTTCAACTACGCGTTGCACCGCATCACGGCGACGACTGTTTCGGTGCTGATCCTGCTTGAGGTCCCGGGCGCGGCGCTGCTCGCGTGGCTGTGGCTCGGCCAGGCGCCGTCAGCCGGCTCCTGGCCCGGGCTCGCGTTGCTACCGATCGGCGTCGCGATCGTCGTGGTTGGCGGCCATCGCGTTGCCGTGACCACGGCGTCATCCGATCCGATCGCGTTAGTCGACTGATATAGCTATAAATAAGGCATCCACCGGATATCGAACTCATTGCGGCAGCGAACAAGAAGCCGAATCTGTACATGGGGTAGCGCGTCCCCTAACTCACCGCTAGGGTCCTAGCGCGGTCGTTAGCTTAGGCGCCATAATCGACGCCGTTGCCCACCAATGCCAGCAATGATCGCCGTTACCTCACGCATTCAAGGTGTTACTCATTGTGCTAGTACGACAAGGTCGCACTGGCCGTAAGCGAAGTCGGGGGATGTGAGGTCTTCGGTGACATGGACTGGGGGTAGTAGGCGCTATCTGTCGCGATGTATCACCCAAATGTTCGCGGGGTCGCGCGTAGCCGGACTGGGGGCACCCGGCTGCAACGGATCGAAGGCCCATCGGTAAGCCATTGTGCCAGGGTGCGCGCGATTCGAATCGCGAATCGCGCGTCGCGTCCGCTGTCCATCAAAAGGACAACGTTGCTATCTGTACGAGGGGATCGTCAATGAACACGGTTACGGGTGTTGGCCGGCGGCTGCCACGTTGGAGATTCGTCCGCGTCGGTGCTGCTCTGGTCGTCGCCGGAGCAGCCACCCTCATCGCTACGCTGACGTTCTCTGGTGCGTTCGCCGCCGTTCCGACGCTGTATGTCGGTGGCGCGAACTGCACCGACGCCGGGCAAGGGACGCAAGACCAGCCTTACTGCACGATCGTGCAGGCTGCGACCGCTGCGGCCGCCGGTCAGACCGTCCTCGTCAGCACCGGTACGTATACGGGGAAGGCCACGGTCGCGCATTCGGGTACCGCCGGCAGCCCGATCGTCTTCGAGCCGGCGCCGCAGGCGACCGTCACGATCAGTGGAGGCGTCGACGGATTTTTCGTTTCCGGTAAGAGCTACGTCACGATCCAGGGGTTCACCATTAGCGGGACATCGTCGTACGGCATCTACATCAATAATTCGACGAACATCACCGTTGCCGACAACACCGTGACAAACAGCGGTAACCAGGTCAGCATGCAGACCGCCGCGGGCATCGAACTAGCCGGGACGTCAACTTCGACGGTGACCGGCAACGTGTCGGATCACAATAGTGACCACGGGATCAACGTTTTCGGCGCGACGTCGACGGGGAATATCGTCAGGGGCAATGAGGCGAGCTTTAATGCCGAGGGATGGCAGCGCAACGCGAACGGCATCCTGGTCACCGGTCCGGGAAACGAGGTGGTGGGCAACGTCGTGCATGACAATGAAGATTCCGGAATCCAGTTCTATCCCGGTGCGGACAACGGCCTGGCGACGTTGAATGTGTCGTACAACAACGGCGACCATGGCATCGACAACATGGGTGTGAGCGGCGGCCGGATTGTCGGAAACACCGTATATCACAACTGCACGACCGGCATCAATGTCGAGGGCGCATCCGCTAATTACTCGCTGGAGAACAACATCGCCGTGGACAATGGCGTATACCCGGCATATAACGGTATTTCATGCGCACGGCGTGCTGGCAACATCGGCATCTGGGACGCGGCGGCACCGACAACGACGGTCGACAATAACCTGGTGTATCTGTCGAAGGCGGGCACGATGTACGCCTTCGGCAACGTCGTGTACAGCTCTCTGTCAGCGATGCAGACCGCGACCGGTCAGGAACAACACGGTGTACAGGCGGATCCGAAGTTCGCCGACGCGGCCGCGGCAAAGTCGAGCTTCTCGAGGGATCGCCGGCAATTGACGCTGCGGATGCCGGAGTGTCCGGGGAGCAGGACACGGATATCGTTGGCGCCGCCCGTTATGACGACGTCGCGGACGCGGACACCGGGCGAGGGTCACGGACGTACGATGACCTCGGCTCCTATGAGTTCGTCGCTGAAGCGCCCACGGCGGCTGTGACCGCGACGCCCGCGACGGGTTCCGTTCCGGTGTCGGTAACAGCCGACGCGAGCGGGTCAACGGATCCGCAAGCGGAGGCGCTCAGCTTTACCTTCGACTTCGGTGATGGCACCGTTGTTGGGCCGCAGGCCAGCGCTCTCGCTACCCACGTGTATGCGGCCGCGGGCAACTACACCCTTGCCGTCACGGCGACGAACACCTCGCACCTGACCTCGACGGCGCAGACATCAGTTTCTGCGAACGTCGCCGTCTTGACGGGTGTGTATACGCCGGATGGACCGGTCCGCATCCTTGATACGCGATCCAAGGTTGGTGTCTCCACGTCGACACCGGTGGCGGCCAACGGTAGCGTCGTGCTCCAGGTGGCCGGCGTGCATGGTGTGCCCGCGACCGGTGTCACGGCGGTCGCGATGAATGTGACCGCGACCGGACCGACTAAGACTGGCTACTTGACGGTCTACCCGCATGGTCAGACACGACCGACCGCGTCGAACATCAACTGGGTCGCCGGCAAGACCATCGCCGGGCTCGTCATCGTTCCGGTTGTCGATGGCAAGGTGTCGTTCTACAACGGCAGCGCCGGAACGGTGCACATGATCGCCGACCTCGCCGGCTATTACGGAAGCGGTACCGCTGCCAGATATGCACCTCTCGGGCCGGTCCGCATCCTTGATACGCGATCCAAGGTTGGTGTCTCCACGTCGACACCGGTGGCGGCCAACGGTAGCGTCGTGCTCCAGGTGGCCGGCGTGCATGGTGTGCCCGCGACCGGTGTCACGGCGGTCGCGATGAATGTGACCGCGACCGGACCGACTAAGACTGGCTACTTGACGGTCTACCCGCATGGTCAGACACGACCGACCGCGTCGAACATCAACTGGGTCGCCGGTACGACGATCGCCAACCTGGTCATCGTTCCGGTTGTCGATGGCAAGGTGTCGTTCTACAACGGCAGCGCCGGAACGGTGCACATGATCGCCGACCTCGCCGGCTATTACGGAAGCGGTACCGCTGCCACATATGCACCTCTCGGGCCGGTCCGCATCCTTGATACGCGATCCAAGGTTGGTGTCTCCACGTCGACACCGGTGGCGGCCAACGGTAGCGTCGTGCTCCAGGTGGCCGGCGTGCATGGTGTGCCCGCGACCGGTGTCACGGCGGTCGCGATGAATGTGACCGCGACCGGACCGACTAAGACTGGCTACTTGACGGTCTACCCGCATGGTCAGACACGACCGACCGCGTCGAACATCAACTGGGTCGCCGGTACGACGATCGCCAACCTGGTCGTCGTTCCGGTTGTCGATGGCAAGGTGTCGTTCTACAACGGCAGCGCCGGAACGGTGCACATGATCGCCGACCTCGCCGGCTACTTCACGGGCTAGTCTGCTCGGACACGGCGCTTCGGGACGCGGGTCGGCCAGCATCATCAGGCCGACCCGCGTCGTGCGGCCGGATGGCTCAAGCGAAGAGCCGGCACCGCGCGGCGCTGTCTAGAGGCCGACGGCGGCCTCGCTGGCCGACCATAGCGCGTCGCGAGCGCTGGATCTGAGGCGGCCCGGGACGGCGTGCGGCGCTTGCGGTCCTGGTAGTAGCCGCCGTTCTCCAGGTCGGCGAGCGGAGCACCGGCGAGCCACACCATCGTGTCGGCGCCTTCGGTCGGCGTACGCAGGCCGGGCATCAGCTTGTAGAAGCTCGACACGACGACGCTCTGCCGGCCGAACCGGGTCCGCACGACGCCCGGGTGGTAGCTGAATGAGCTGATGTCGGGCCAGCGCCGGGCCGCCTCGGCGGCGAAGAGGATCGTCGCCTGCTTCGACGCGCCGTAGACCGGGAACGTCCGGTAGCGCGCCGGGGCGCTGAAGTTGGCCGGGTCGAGATGGCCCATGCGATGCGCGTCGGACGTGGTGTGCACGACGCGTCCGCCGACGATCCGGTCGTGCAACAGGTTCGTCAGCAGGAACGGCGCCAGGTGATTGACCTGGATGGTCAGTTCGAACCCGTCCACCGTCGTGGTCGGGCCCGCGAACGACCCGCCGGCGTTGTTCGCCAGGACATCGATCGACGGGTACGCGCTGGACAATGCCGCCGCCAGCGCCCGGACGTCGTCGAGGTGGGCGAAGTCCGTCTGGTACGCCGCCGGTGCCGCGTCGCCGCCTCGGGCCAGGGTGGCAACGAGTCCAAGTGCATCATCGAGACGTGCCCGATCGCGACCGACCAGCACCACCCGGGCACCGGCCGTGGCGAACGCTTTGGCAGCGGCCAGACCGATGCCGGAATTGGCGCCGGTGACCACGACGGTCCGACCGGTGAAATCGTTCACAGAATCGTTCTCGTTCCGCACGGGCTGAGGCTACCGTGACGCGAGACGCGGTAAACCGTCAGTAACGCCGAATTGCCGATCGCCCGGGTGCGACGATCTAGGTATGTCTTGGAGGCCGAGATGAGCGCAGCCGGACGCCCCCGACGCTCGTGCCTGGCGGTGCCGGGGTCGAGCCTCAAGATGCTGGACAAGGCACAGGGCCTCCCGGCCGATCAGGTGTTCCTTGACCTCGAAGACGCCGTCGCGCCGCTGGCCAAACCCGGAGCGCGGAAGAACGTGATCGCCGCGCTGAACAACGGCGACTGGGGCGGGAAGATCCGGGTCGTACGCGTGAACGACCTGACGACCCACTGGACGTACGGCGACGTGATCGAAGTCGTCGAGGGGGCTGGGGCGAACCTCGAAGCGATCATGCTGCCGAAGGTGCAAGAGGCGTCGCATGTGCAGTGGCTCGACCTGACACTGAGTCAGATCGAGAAGCAGATGGGCCTGGTCGCCGGCAGCATCGGCATCGAGGTGCAGATCGAGAACGCGCGCGGCCTCGTGAACGTGGACGCGATCGCGGCCGCTTCGCCCCGCGTCGAGACGATCATTTTCGGCCCGGCCGACTTCATGGCGTCGATCAACATGCGGTCGCTCGTCGTCGGCGCGCTCATCCCGGACTACGGCCCCGGCGACCCTTACCACTACATCCTCATGCGCATCCTGATGGCCGCCCGGATGCACGACCTGCAGGCGATCGACGGTCCGTTCCTGCAGATCCGGGACGTGGATGCCTACACCGAGGTGGCCAAGCGGTCGGCCGCGTTGGGCTTCGACGGCAAGTGGGTCCTGCACCCCGGCCAGATCGACGCGGCCAACGCCGTCTACTCTCCCTCGCAGGAGGACTACGACCACGCCGAACTGATCCTCGACGCCTACGACTACGCGACGTCCGAGGAGGGCGGCAAGCTCGGGGCCGTGATGCTCGGCGACGAGATGATCGATGAGGCGTCGCGCAAGATGGCGCTCGTGCTTTCGGCGAAGGGCCGCGCGGCCGGAATGCACCGTACGACGGAATTCACTCCGCCCGGCTGATCCGTCGCGCCGCGTCCACTGTGGTCCGGCTCGTTGCGTACCCGTTATTTGGTATTGACCGCGACGACGTACGGCGCTAACGCGCGACTAATTGCGAACCCGGCGCACCCGATGACGGCCCTATCACCGACTAAAGGTGCAATGCGCCCCGATCACCGCAACCCGTCACCGACCCTTTCAGTCGGTTGTTTGTGGCGAGGGTAGGAATCGCGCTTTCGCCCTTGCCATCGGTATCCGTCCCTGTAGATACTCGCGTCGCACCCGTTCAGCCTGGGGAGACTCTTACGACGCGCGCAGGGAGGAACTGCTCGATGCCATCGGTATCGATCAAAGGCTTGGCCTCACGAAGAGGCTTACTAGCCTTAGGTATTTCAGTAGGGGTGGTGGCCGCGACTATCGGCACCGCCGCGGCACAAGGGGCGCCACATAATGCCGCTCCGAGTGCCAGTGGTCCAACTAAGAATGTGATCGTCGTGCTGCGCGACCAGCACACGAACCTTTCGATCACCCGTGGTAAGAGCAGCAGCTCATCGGCCCGAGTCAAGGCCTTCCACTCCGACCAGTCGCCGGTGGTGAGCCGCGCGAAGTCGTTCGGAGCGAAGAACCTGCACGGGTTCTCGACCATCAACGCGATCTCCGCGACGGTCACCCAGAGCCAGGCGACTGAGCTCGCGACCGACCCGTCGGTTGCCGCGATCTATCCCGACCTGCCGATCAAAGCCGCTCCCATCGTCGATGCCGCGCCGGCCGCTGCCGGATCGTCGTCCAGCGCCTCGACGCCCAGCAGCCAGACGTGCCCGACGGACCCGGCCAAACCGCTCCTCGAGCCCGAGGCTCTGCAGATCACGAACACGGCGTTCCAGGACAAGAACACGCCGCAGGCGCAGAACATCGTCGATGGCTCGGGCGTCAAGGTGGCGTGGATCGCCGACGGCATCGACATCAACAACCCGGACTTCATCCGGGCCGATGGCAGCCACGTCTTCATCGACTACAAGGACTTCTCCGGCGACGGGCTGGACGCGGTCACCGGTGGCGCCGAGGCATTCGGTGACGCCAGCTCGATCGCGGCGCAGGGTCGGCAGACGTACGACATCGCGAACTTCGTGAACCCGGCCCACCCGGTCCCGCCCGGCTGCAACATCACCGTCCGCGGCATGGCGCCGGGCGCGAGCCTCATCGGTCTGAAGGTCTTCGGCAACGCGCCGACGGCTCCGACCTCCCGCTTCATCGAGGCGATCGACTACGCGGTGGCCGACGGCGCCGACGTGCTCAACGAGTCGTTCGGTGGCAACCCGTTCCCGGACACCAGCACCGACCCGATCACGCTGGCCGATGACGCGGCGGTCGCCGCTGGCGTCACCGTCGTGACGAGCTCCGGCGACGCCGGCATCAACGGCACGGTCGGCTCGCCCGGCTCCGCCGACGACGGGATCATCACCGTCGGCGCGACCACGATGTTCCGCTCGTACCTCCAGACGACCTGCGCGGGCATCCAGTTGTCCAACGGCACGTTCGTCAGCAACAACATCTCCGGCCTGAGCTCGGGCGGCACGACCACCAAGGGACGCGCGGTCGACCTGGTCGCCCCGGGTGACCTCGGCTGGGCCTTGTGCACGCCGAACCTGGCCCTCTATGAGGAATGCACGACCGACGGCGGCAGCCCGTCGTCGATCCAGGACTTCGGTGGCACCAGCCAGTCGTCACCGCTGACGTCCGGCGCGGCCGCGCTCGTGATCGAGGCGTACGAGAACACGCACCACGGTGTCCGTCCGAGCCCGGCTCTGGTCGACAAGCTGCTCACGAGCACGGCGACCGACCTCGGTCACCCGGCCTACGAGCAGGGCGCCGGCGAACTGAACTCGCTCAAGGCCGTACAGGCCGCGGAGAGCTGGCAGGACGGCAACGGCAAGCCGGCCGCGACCGGTGCCGCGCTCGTCGTCAACAAGGCGCAGCTCACCGCGACCGGTGCCCCCGGCGCCAAAGTGTCGCAGACGCTGACCGTGACGAACGTCAGCGACAAGTCCCAGACGGTGACCGCGTCGACCCGTACGTTGGGCAAGACGGTCAAGAACCTGACCGGGACGGCTCACCTCAACACCGCGACCGCGCCGACCTACCTCGACGCGTTCGGCATACCACGCAGTTTCGTCAAGGTCAACTTCAATGTGGTTCAGAACATCGACCGCCTGACGATGTCGGAGGCCAACCCGGCTGAACCGAACGGCGCCGTCGTAGCGAGCCGGATCATCTTGATCGATCCGAACGGCGTCTACACGGCGTACTCGATCCCGCAGGGTGCCGCGAACTTTGCGGTGGCCGACGTGCGGTACCCGGTCGCCGGCAAGTGGACGGCGATCATGGCGGTATCGCAGTCGACCGGATACAACGACGATTTCCAGTGGCAGGTGCTCGAGCAGAACTACGTCTCGCACGGTTCGGCTTCGCCGGCGTCCTTCACTCTCGCGCCCGGCGCGAGCCAGAAGGTCACCGTCAATTCGACCGAGCCGGCGCAGCCGAGCGACTTGTCGGCGTCCGTGGAGTTCGCCGGTTCGAAGAGCGGCGTCACCTCAGTGCCGATGATTCTTCGGGCGGTCGCTCCGGCCCACAACTACGCGTTCTCCGGCACGATCACCGGCGGTAACGGCCGGTCGGCGGGCGGCGTCGCGCAGGGGAACTTCTACTACCTGGACGTTCCCAAGAAGGCCAACGACCTCGGCGTCGGTATCACCTTCGCCGACCCGGGCAACTTCAACCAGGCATGGCTGACGGCGCCCGACGGTCAGGTCTACTCGTACGACAGCAACGCTCTCGACCCGACCGGCATCCAGGCATACGTACGTGCCCCGATGGCCGGACAGTGGACGCTGTCGCTCGAGGTGGCCAACCCGGTCAGCGGCAACTTCACGTCGTCTCCGTTCAGCGTCTCGATCCGGTACAACTCGGTGTCAATCACGGCGCCGACGCTGCCGACGAGTGCGAAGACGAAGTTGGCGCAGGGTCAGGCGGTGAACGTTCCGGTGAAGATCACCAACACCGGCGTCGCGCCGCTGACGTTCTTCGCCGACGCCCGACTGAACCAGGTCGGCACGATCGGGCTGGCGAACATCAACAGCCCGGACACCTTCCCGCTGCCACAGGATCCGAGCATCTTGCCGGCATGGTTGCTTCCGACGCACACGTCGTCGTTCGTGGCTCAGGCCGTCGCCGATCAACCGGTCAACATGGACCTGTTCTATCTGAGCGGGGATCCGGACCAGTATTCGGCGGCGCAGGGGAACAGCGCACAGGTGGTCATCAACGCCACGCAGGTGTCGCAAGGCATCTGGGCGACCGACCTGGGCCAGAGCGGTCCGTTCGACGGTCCGGCTCCGGCGGGCACCGTCACGGTGTCGGCGTCCGCGATCGGGCAGCTGTTCGACCCGGCCGTGGTGTCGTCGACCGGCGACTACTGGCAGGCGGGCGTCAGCGGGCAGGGTGCCAGCAGCTCGTTGTCGGCATTCGCGCGGCAACTGGCCAAGCGGGCCACCGCGGCGCGGACCGGGACGGCCGCTTCGGCCGACGCGGCACCGGCTGCTGCTGGACCGCCCACCCTTGATCCGGGCCAGAGCACGACGATCACGGTGACCATCACGCCAGGTGCCACGCGCGGCTCGCTCGTGCAGGGTCACCTCTACATCGACACGGTGGATGGAGCCTCCGGCGCCGGCGACGAGTTGATCGACCTGCCGTACACCTACACAGTGGGCTAACGGCAACAGCTGAATGACAAGTGGGGCGCCGGACTTCGGTCCGGCGCCCCACTCGTTTGTCGATGGCAGGAATCTTTGTCGATGGCCGGAATCGTGAGGGCCGGTATCCGTCGGCCAGGCGAAACCGGGGCGGGCGATCAGAGGTCGGACAGGGCGAGACCGACCAGAACGGCGCCGGCGATCCCGAGCGCGAGCACGATCCAACCGACGATGATGCCGGCCAGCGCCATGCCATCGCCGCCTTCGCCGCTGCTGCGGATCCTCCGGCGCGCGACGTGGCCGAGGATCGCTCCGACGAGCCCGACGATCGCGCCGAGGCCCCAGCAGAACAGCGTGGCCGCACCGACGATCGAGGTGACCATCGACGCGACCGCGAGGTTGCTCGTCGTCCTCGGTGGCGGGTAGCCATACGACGCCGGATAGGGCGCATATGGGTAGGGAGGCGCCGGATATTGCGGCGCCGGATATTGTGGCGGCCCCATGGGTGTGGACGGCGTGACGACACTCGGCGGAGGTTGCGTGCCGGGCGCCGGGTCGTATCGAAACTCGCCCGTGACCGGATCCATATAAAGCTGCTGATGGGTATCCGGGTCAAGATAGATCGGCAGATCGGTTGGCGCGTCGGCCGGCCGGGCACCCGACCCGCTCGTCGGATCGTTTGTCGGATCAGTCGAGTACGGGTTGGTCATCGCCGCCGCTCGCTCCGTCGTCGTTCAGGCGCTCCGTCGTCCGGTGAGTCGCTCTGTGGGCCAATCGCTTCGGAATCGCCCGCTCCACCACCAAGTCTATCGGCTGGCCGACCCCGGGCGGTCCGGTCGCGGAACGCAGGGCCCCGTCGTTGCCGAGCGCGGACCCAACCGGCAGGATCTGTCTCATGGATTCAGTCAATGGTGCGACGCTCGATCCCGCGGCCGAAACGGCGAGCGGTCCGGAAACGATCAGCGACCGCCTCGATGGGCGGGTTGCGCTCGTCACCGGGGCCGGCAGCCAGAACGGCATCGGCTACGCGACGGCCCGCCGACTCGCCGGCCTCGGCGCCGACGTAGCGATCGTGTCGACCACTCGACGGATCCACGAACGCGCCGGCGAGTTGGGCGTCACCGGCTTCGTCGCCGACCTCACGCTGGAGGAGGAGGTCGGTGCGCTCGCGGACGCGCTCGCCGAGCAGTACGGCCAGCCGCCTGACATCGTCGTCAACAACGCGGGCCTGGCGAGCAAGGCCAGCCCGGAGGTGTTGCGGCCGGTGGCCGATCTCAGCATGGACGAGTGGCGATCGGAGATCGACCGCAACCTGACGACCGCGTTTCTGGTGAGTCGCGTCTTCGTCGGTTCGATGGCTGAACGCGGATGGGGTCGGATCGTCAATCTCGCCGCCACCGCCGGCCCCGTCAACGCGCTGCCGACCGAGGCGGCGTACGCGGCGGCGAAGGCCGGAGTCGTGGGGCTGACGCGTGCACTCGCGATGGAACTGGTCGCCGACGGCGTAACGGTGAACGCGGTCGCTCCGGGCATCATCCATACCGCCGCATCCACCCTCGTCGAAATTAAGCAGGGCCTCGGTACGCCGATCGGCCGCCCCGGCATGCCGGACGAGGTCGCCGCCGCCATCGCGTTCCTCTGTTCGCCCGGAGCGTCCTACATCACCGGCCAGATGCTCGTCGTCGACGGAGGCAACAGCGTCCGGCAGGCGCAATATCGCTGACCCGGCGCGGCCGGACGGCGCGTGACTGGGGCGTGCGAGTCAACTGCTGCCGGCGATGCCGACGACGATCAGCAGAGCGATGAATGCGAATTGCAGGTAGCCGATCGCCAAGGCCGCGGTCGCGAGACCGCCGCCGGATTCGCCGGACCGAGCAATCTGCCGCTGGGCGACGTGGCCGAAGACAATGCCGGCCGGCCAGAACGCGAAGGAGAGTACGAGCGCCGCGATCGCGAAGTTGTTCGTTCGTCGAGCGGCGGGGTAGCCGGCCGGAGGATAGCTGGCGTATGGCGGGTACACCGGCGGCGGCGGGTACACCGGCGGCGGGTAGCCGGCCGGGCTCGGACCTGAGCCGAGATCGGGGTACGCCGGTGGATACTGCGTCGGATAGGCGGCATAGCCCGGGTTGACGGGTGGCATCGGCTCGTTCCACCGCGTCGGGTCCGGACGTGTCGGGTCGAGGAGCGTCGGGTCGATGAACGTCGGGTCGAGGGGCGTCGGATCTGGGCGCATCGGATCTTGGCGCGTCGGTTCGATCGGCGCAGGATCGCGATCCCCGGATGCCCCGACGCTCATGGCTGACCGACCCCCTGCGGCTGGCGAACGATCGTCCGTCACGACATGTCCGCGGACGACCACCTTCTTTCACGGTAGCTGCCGCTGTCGCGCCCGAGGGCAGATGATGGCGGTTATGCGACCGTCTTGTGTGCGGTCTGTGATGCCGGCGCGCGACGCCGGGCCGCCCGGGCGTGAGCACTTTCACCTCGGTCGAACTATGGCGGACCTTGGCCGTACCGACGAGCCGCCGTGATACTGCTAAGTAACTCGTCGGTAACGGTTCAATGCCCACGGAGGCTACCGCCATGGCTCGCCTTGCTCAGACCACCGGCCTGACCGACATCCAGGTCTCGATCATCGACACGGTTCGTGAGTTCGTAGACAAGGAGATCATTCCGCACGCCCAGCGCCTGGAGCACGCCGATGAATACCCGGCCGACATCGTGGCCGGGATGCAGGAAATGGGTCTGTTCGGCCTCACCATCGCGGAAGAGCACGGGGGCCTGGGCGAGTCGTTGCTGACGTACGCGCTCGTGGTCGAACAGCTGTCCCGCGGCTGGATGTCGATCTCCGGCATCGTCAACACGCACTTCATCGTCGCGTACCTGATTTCCCAGCACGGCTCGGCGGAGCAGAAGGCGAGGCTGCTGCCGAAGATGGCCGCCGGCGATGTGCGCGGCGCGTTCTCGATGTCCGAACCGGGCTGCGGTTCGGACGTGGCGGCAATCCGCACCAAGGCCGTGCGGCAGGGCGACGCCTTCGCCATCAACGGGCAGAAGATGTGGCTTACCAACGGTAGCCAATCGTCGGTGGTGGCGACGCTGGTCAAGACGGACACCGGAGCGGATTCGGTCTACGGCAACATGACCACGTTCCTGCTCGAGAAGGAGCCCGGATTCGGCGAGACCGCGCCGGGTCTGACCATTCCCGGCAAGATCGAGAAGATGGGCTACAAGGGCGTCGAGACGACCGAGATGATCCTCGACGGTCATGTTGCGAGTGCATCCGCAGTGCTAGGCGGGGCCGACGGGGTCGGCCAGGGCTTCTACCAGATGATGGACGGCATCGAGGTCGGCCGCGTCAACGTCGCGGCCCGCGCGTGCGGCATCTCGTTGCGCGCGTTCGAACTGGCCGTCGCGTACGCCCAACAGCGCCAGACGTTCGGCGCGCCGCTGTATAAGCATCAGGCGATCGCATTCAAGATCGCAGAGATGGGTACGAAGATCGAAGCGGCGCACGCCCTCATGGTCAACGCCGCGCGCCTCAAGGATTCGGGGCAGCGCAACGACGTCGAGGCCGGCATGGCGAAGCTGCTCGCGTCCGAGTACTGCGCTGAGATCGTGCAGGAGTCGTTCCGCATCCACGGCGGATACGGCTACTCCAAGGAGTACGAGATCGAGCGGCTCATGCGCGAGGCGCCGTTCCTGCTGATCGGCGAGGGCACTTCGGAGATCCAGAAGACGATCATCTCGCGCGGCCTGCTGAAGGAGTATCGGGCCTGATCGCGCCAGTGCCTCGAAAGGCGGCGAGCTACAGCTTCGTCAGGGCGCGGATCGCGCGCTCGACCGCGATGCAGTGGTCCTCGACGTAGTCAAGGCCGCCGGCGAGCGCGATCTCACGGGCCTCGACGGAGGCGATGCCTTGCTGGAGCCATAACGCATCGGCACCAATATCGACGGCTTGCCGGGCGATCGGTGGAGTGTCGGCCGACGGTCGGAAGACGTTGACCAGGTCGACGTGCTCGGGAATGTCAGCAATCGTCGGGTAGCACCGCACACCCCACAGCTCGTCGGTGTACGGATTTACCGGAATGACGCGCCAGCCGTGGCGCATGATCTGCCGCGGCACGGACGAGGCGACCTTACCCGGGTCACGGGAGGCGCCGACGACGGCGATCGTTGTCGAATCGGCGAGGATCTGCTCTGCTGTTCGCACACCGCGAATGTACGTCGGCCGACGCGCGCGCGACATCCATGGTGGACCTTGGGTGACGGGCCCGGCATGCACATGTGGCCGGGCCCTGCGGGGACCCGGCCACATGTGTGCTCGTTACGGTTGGAAGGTGCTGTTGGGAACCGGCGTCAGCTGGCGCTCGACTCGGCCGTCTTGCGGACCTCGTCCATGTCGAGCTGCTGTGCCTGCTCGATCAGCGACTCGATGTACGGCGCCGGAATTCCACCCGGCTGCTGGTACAGGATGACGCCGTCCCGAACGACCATGAGCGTCGGGATCGACTGGACACCGAAGCGCTGCGCCAATTCGGGCTGTGCGTCAATATCGATCTTGCCGAATACGACGCCGTCATCCTCGTGCTTGCCGGCGACGTCCTCGAAAATCGGCGAGAAGCGGTGGCACGGCCCACACCAATCGGCCCAAAAGTCGACGAGTGCAATCCCGTCGCCGGTGAGCTCCTCGAAGTTGGTCGCGGTCAATTCCTGGGCGGCCATTCGGCGCCTCCGTTTCGTCTCACGTCTTTACGGTCGGTGCAACGAAAGCCGTCACTGTGCCATTCCCGGCCGCCTCGTCGGCGCGGGTAACGCGGCACACACCCAGCGGCGCGGGGCGCCAGACCGGGATCGCGCAGCTCGGCTTCGACCCGGAGGGGCGAGAACGCCGACCCACCAGAGACCGCTGGGCGGGGGAAGAATCAGCCCGCATCAGCCCGCGCCGCCAATCCCGACAATGCGTACTGCGACAATCCGCACTCTGAGTGACGAAAGTTATTACTGAGTGGTATTGAAGCTTACGATCGCATAACTGTGACCGCCATCACTATCGTCGATACGCCTCCGTACCGCACACTGACATCACAAAGCGTGGGCGGCGGGCGCCGGGGAGGGCCCCGCCGTTCATTGCGTCTAGGGTGCGGCATGCTTGCCGTACCCATTTTTTGTGTCTCAGTTTGTGTCCATTGGCTGGTCAGTCGGAGGTCGGAATGCAGTTCGGGCGGTATTTCGAGGAATTCGAGATCGGCGCTGTCTATCGGCATTGGCCGGGCAAGACCATCACCGAGAGCGACGACCATCTGTTCTGTCTGATCACCATGAACCATCATCCGCTCCATCTCGACGCGCATTACGCCGAAACCTCGACGGCATACGGGCGCAACGTCGTCGTGGGCAACCTGATCTACTCCCTTCTCCTCGGGATGTCGGTCGCGGACGTCAGTGGCAAGGCAATCGCCAATCTCGAGGTCGAGTCACTGCGGCACGTCGCGCCGACGTTCCACGGCGACACGATCTACGGCCAGACGACGGTGCTCGACAAGAAGGAGTCCTCGTCCAAGCCGGATCGGGGTGTGGTGACGGTCGAGACCCTGGGCTACAAGCAGGACGGCACGCTCGTGTGCACGTTCCGGCGGCGCGTGATGGTGCCGAAAAAGGCCTACGCCACCGACGACGGCCAGCCGAGCTTTCCGGAGCCGGCGGGCGGCTGACCGACCTCGTCGCGCGATCGACTTGCCGCGCGGCGCCGTGGCCGGCTTATGCTGAGCCCGGAGGTCGTTATGCGCAGCTCCGACACCGACGCCAACCGGTTCGGCACGGTCTTCATCGACACGACGATCACACGATTTACGCAGGCCGAGTGGGATCTGCTGGTGCACCTGCCGGGTCGGGTGGTCGCGGCGGCGACGTCCGACGGGACCGCCAGTGCCGGTCAATCCGTGATCGAGGCCTTGGCCGGCCTGAACGCGATCGCTGCGGGCCGTGGCTCGCCCAATGCTCTGGTACGGCAGGTCGTCGGCACGATCTACGCGGAGTTGGATTTCGACTCGCCGTCGGCACCGGACATCGGTGTGGCCGACGAGGTGACCAGCTTCGCGCCGATTCTCGCGGCCTGCCGGCAGGCCGCCGCCATTCTCGCCGATCACGGCAGCGACGCCGACCGACTCGCGTACGAGAAGTGGCTGGAGTCGATCGCGATCGTGGTCTGCGACGCGTTGCCGATGACCGGTGACCTCGGCTCGACGATGATGCGCGTGGCGACCGAGCGATATCTGTTGGCCGAGCTCGCGGACGCGTTCCGCTGAACGATCCCGCCCGGCGTCCTGCGGGCACCGCCGATCGACCGGCGCGCGAGCGCGCTGGGCTCACCCCGTACCCTCTGGCTCTTGTGAGCGCAACAACAACGGATCCGGGCGATGCGGACGACATCGACCCGCGCGGCGTTGGGGTTGGACCGTGGCCGGGGCCGTGGCCCGACGACGAGCGGTTCGATCCGGTGCTGCTCGAGGCGGGCGACCGGCGCAACGTCGTGGATCGCTACCGATACTGGCGGCGAGAGGCGATCGTGGCCGACCTCGACGCGCGCCGGCACGATTTCCACGTCGCGATCGAGAACTGGCAGCACGACATGAACATCGGCACCGTCGTGCGCAACGCGAACGCGTTTCTGGCGCGCGAAGTGCACGTGATCGGTCGTCGCCGGTGGAACCGGCGCGGCGCGATGGTCACCGACCGATACCAGCACGTTCGTCATCACGAGACCATCGAAGAGTTCGTGGCGTGGGCGCATGAGTCAGGACTGACCGTCGTCGGCATCGACAACCTGCCGGGCGCGAACGCGCTCGAGTCGGCCGACCTGCCGCGGGCGTGTGCACTGCTGTTCGGTCAGGAGGGGCCCGGTCTGTCCGATGCCGCGCGACTGGCCTGCGACGACGTGTTCTCGATCGCGCAATTTGGTTCGACGCGTTCTATCAATGCGGGTGTGGCGAGCGGCATCGCGATGCACGCTTGGATCCGTACACATGTTGTCGCGTCCACCGGCGGTTCACCTTCCGGCGGGGGCGCACCTTCCGGCGCGGGCACAGCGTCGAAAGCCACCTGAGAATCTCCGACTTTTTGTCGCATTCAGCTACCGCTCGGCGAATCAATCCGGCCGTATTCTGCGGGTAGGCTGCACAAACGGGTTAACCGGCCGCTAATGGGACGTCTGTGCCAAGATCGCGCGATCGGCTATCGTACGGGATGATCTTCTGATGAAGTTCTCCATCGATGATTCAACGCAACACGCTCAACTGATACTGTAAGCACTGCCGCGGCAGCGCCTACACACCGCCGTAGCGCAGAGGGGGATGGCCCGAGATGGTCAAGAAGGTCCTCACATGGTGCTTTGTCGCCTTCCTGGTGTTTTTCGTGGCATATCGGCCAGAGAATGCGGCAGCGGTTTTCAAGTCCCTGGGCAGCGGTGTCGTCGACATCGCCCAGGGCTTCGGTGACTTCTTCTCCAGCCTCGTCGCCTGAGGCTCGGACTAACCCGAGACCACGATGCCGCCGCGAGATCCCGATCCCGGCGAATACCGGCGGGATGACGAATACGCCGACGAATACGCGCGCCGCGGATATGGCGACGGCGATCCGCAGACCGAAGAGATCCGCACCGAGCCGGTCTACGAAGAGGAAATAGCTCCGCTGCATTACGACGCGTCGGGCGTGCTGCGACCGGGGCGCGTCCTGCAGGTCGAGGAGGAGCCCAGCACCCTTGTCGCTCGCTACCTCTTCCCGACCGAGAAATTCCGCGGCGAGTGGCGCAAACACTGGACGTACCTGTTCGACCAGTTCGCGTACGCGGCGCTGGCCACGTTCATCTTCGGCTGGCTCTGGGGTTTCCTGGTCAAGCACCATCAGGGCACCGCGACCGGCGTCGTGATCATCATCTGGATCCTCGTGATGATCTTCATTACGTTCAAGGTCGCCGACTGGTATTACGACCGCTTCATCCTGACCAACAAACGGATCATGGCAGTCCGGGGCATGGTCAGCCGCACGGTCGCCATGATGCCGCTGCTGCGCGTGACGGACATGAAATACGAGCAGTCAGCCACCGGCCGCCTGTTCAACTACGGCACGTTCGTGCTGGAGTCGGCCGGTCAGGAGCAGGCGTTACGCGAGGTCAAGCACCTGCCCAACCCGAACGAGCTCTACCTGCGCATCGTCGAGGAAATGTACGAGCCCGAGGCGGTCGAGGCGAAGCTCGCGGCGCGCAGCGCCGACCTGGACGACGATGGCTCTTAGGCTCTGAGGTTCTTGGGCCGCGCCGCTCGGTGGCGGGTCGTTTCGGCGCTGGGCCGTTCGGATTTGTACGGAAGTTGGGCGCCGGGGCCGGCGCCGGACCGGCCAAGTTCCGTACAGTTGCGCCGATGGCCGTGGTGATCATGGTGTCGCATTGGCCATAACTGAGAGCCACCCAAGCTTTTCGTAGTTGATATCAAAATGCACTCTGGGCCAGGCAACCTCACAAGCACCAATGGCGTCTTCTATAACGTGACCGTGCTGACGCGCCATCCGAAGAACAACGGAACGCCGGAGGAACCAGGCCGTGGCGCGCTCGGTCGCCCCGAAACCCGTCGGGGCCGGTCCGGAAAGCGGAAGACCGGCTCGGCGCCCGTGACGAAGGACGACGCGGCGAAGATCGCCAAGCGCAGCGGCGCAACCGGGACTGCCCCGATCAACGCCGGCCCGACGGCCCAGCCCGGCCCGATCGCCCAGTCCGGCCCGGTCGCGCAGTCCGGCCCGGTCGCGCAGTCCGGCCCGACCGTGCAGTCCGGCCCGGTCGCGCAGTCCGGCCCGACCGTGCAGTCCGGCCCGATCGCCCAGTCCGGCCCGGTCGCGCAGTCCGGTCCGGTCGCGCAGTCCGGCTCGATCGCCCAGTCCGGCCCGGTCGCGCAGTCCGGTCCGGTCGCGCAGTCCGGCCCGATCGTCCGAGCCAGCGCTCCAGGGCAAGGTCGCGTAGCCGTCGGCCCGTCGAACCGCGCCAGCACCCCCGGCGCCGCGGACCGGGCCCGCGCCAAGGGCAGCGCAACCGAGCCGGTTCGGGCGAAGGCGAGCGCGGCCGGGAAGGCCGGCACCGCAGCCAGAACGAAGGCCGATCCGTCGGCGAGTGGCGTACGAAACGGTGCGCGCCCGGCACAGGGCCGCGTATCCGTGGGTCGGGCGGGGGATCCACGGGTGCGCGGCCCAGTCGCGCCGCCGCGCCGACCGTGGCGTCGCCGGCCGCTGTACGTCTATCGTCTGGCCGACCTCGACGAGTTGTTCGCCACCGCTCAAGCTCGGACGGACGCGGAGGCGGAGGCGCGTCGCGACCGGTTCAATCGCCGATCCAACTGGCGCGTCATCGGCGTCGTGTTGCTGGTGGCGGCCGGTTTGGCGATCGCGACGGCGGGCCTGGTGAATGAGGCCGTCACGTTGGTCATGAACATCTTCGCCGCGTAGCTGCACACAATCCGGCGGGAGACGATGTCCATCAGGGGATAGTGATGGGCATGCAGTTCTTCGGCGAGGTCTTTGTGACCCTGCTTGTGATCACCGACCCGCCGGGAACCGTACCGGTGTTCATCGCTCTGACCGGCCAGATGTCGCCCCGCGATCGGAATCGCGCGGCGTGGCAGGCGTCCGCCCTCGCGCTCGGCGTCATCGTCGCGTTCGCCGTTGTTGGACAGAACCTGCTGAGCTACTTGAATGTGGACCTGCCGGCCCTGCAGGGAGCCGGTGGTCTGCTGCTCATCCTGGTCGCGCTCGAGTTGCTCACCGGAAAGTCAGACGACGCGAACAAGCCGGCAACCTCGAATGTCGCGCTCGTGCCCCTCGGCACCCCGCTTCTGGCCGGGCCAGGCGCGATCGTCGCGACCATGCTGTTCGTACAGCGAGCGCATGGGTTCGCAGAGTATGCCGAGATCGCGGCCGGGATCGTGTGCGTGATGTCGCTCGTGTGGCTCGCGCTGCGGTTCTCCGGCGTGATCGTGCGCATCCTGCGACCGGGTGGCATCGAAGTGCTGAACCGGATCGCCGGTCTGCTGCTGGCCGCCATCGCCGTCCAGCTCATCGCGGACGCGATCGATGCGTTCGTCACCCAGTATCTGCACACGGCACACTGACGCCGCGCTCCGGGTGATGATCGTCGAGTCAGTCGCCGGGCTCGGCGGCGGCCGCGGTCGTCGTGATCGCCGCCGGTGATGCCGCGGCGCCGCGCCGCGTGATGGGCGCATGACGCCGGGACGGTGCGGTGGTTGGTGCGGCCCGCGTGCCGGTCGGGGCCAGATCCGCCGGTACGTCCGATTCGGCGGCACCGCGATCCCGCCGGCGGATCACGGCAAACCCGGAATCAAGGTCAACATCGCTGTCCGCGCCGTTGGCGACGTCCACTCGCCGGCGCCGGGACTCTTGGATGTGCTCGGTCTGCTTGTGCTTGGACGGGCGGAACAACGCGTCGATCTCGGCCATGCCGGCGCCGAGCGCGTTGCCGGCGGCCGAGTTCTCGTCGCCGCCACGCATCCAGCGCAACAGACCCATCTGATGTCCTCCCCGGGGGCTCGTGCCGTGCGATCCGGCTCATCGGCGGCCGCACGCAGCTCGTACCGCCGAACCTCGATCCGCGTGGCCGTCTCGGCGCTACGCCCGGCGCAAGTGTCGCACCGCGATGGCAGGATGTGCCACGTGCCAATCGAACCGAGACCTACCCGGGCTGGGGCAAAACCGGCGTTGTCAAGGCCGGCCGGGTCGATGCCGTCATCCGGGACGCAGCGCCTCCCACCTGGTCCGCGACCGGCCGCCCGGCCGGAGATGGAGCAGCTCGGCTTCGAGGGGATGCCGGAGCGGCTGTTCGTGGCGACGCCGAGCAAGCTCGGGGCGTTTGAGGACTGTCCGCGCCGCTATCGATTCACCTACGTCGACCGGCCGATGCCACCGAAGGGGCCGCCGTGGGCGCACAACTCCCTCGGCGCCAGCGTGCACACGGCTCTGCGCAACTGGTATGGCGTGGCACCGGATCGACGCACGACCGACGCGCTGCCGAGACTGCTGCGCGCGACCTGGGTGAGCGAGGGCTACCGCGACGAGGAGCAGGAACGCGCGGCGTTCCGCACGGCGCTGGCCTGGCTGGAGGCCTATGTCGGCGGCCTCGATCGCGCGATCGAGCCGGTGGGTGTCGAACGGGTGGTCGCCGCCAAGACCGGGATGCTCGCGTTCAACGGCCGCGTCGACCGCATTGACCGCCGCGGCGACGACCTGGTCATCGTCGACTACAAGACGGGCCGGCGCGATCTGGATGCCGACGACGCGCGGGGCTCCAGTGCCCTGGCGTTGTATGCCTATGCGGCGGCTCGTGTGTTCCGCCGTCGATGCACACGCGTTGAGCTGCACCATCTCCCGACCGGCACGGTCGCGGCGCATGACCACACCGAGGCGGCTCTCGACCGCGCGGTGAGCCGGGCCGAGGCAACTGCTGGCGATATCCGTGAGGCCGAAGCGGCGATCAGTGACGGCGTCGATCCGGACCTCGCGTTTCCCGCCACGCCAGGCTCGCTGTGCTCGTGGTGCGACTTTCGGAAGGCGTGCCCGGCCGGCGCCGACAGTCCGTCGAAGGAACCGTGGGCGGCCGTCGCACAACAGCTGGAAGCATCCGACGGCGGATTGCGGGCGCCCGCCGTCAACCGCTAACCGGCAATCTCAGCGGGCGGGCCAACCGGCCGCCGCGGCGCGTTGCATCGCGGCGTTGTAGATCGGTCCGCGTACGGCCTTCTCCGGCAGCGCCCGCAGAGCGAGCCGCAGCGTACGGGCCGACAACGCCGCCGTCGGTCCGGTCGTCGCGAGCCCCGGCAGCCCGTAGAGCCGGCGCGCCCAGGCGGGCAGGAGACCGACCGCCGTACTCGCGACTCCGAACCAGGCCAGGCGGACCGGTGTGAATCCCAGCTTGTACGGCATCGGCGGGGCGCTCAGGAACAGCGCCGATTCGGCGGCTTCCTTGGTCATCAGGAGTTCCGGCCGCACGTCGGCGTAGTAGGCGGCCACCTCGGCCGCGCTGCTCGGCACCGTCGAGCGATCGAGCCCGACCAGTTCGGCGGCGGTCAGCTGCTCGGTGTAGTAAGCGTCCACATCGGCCTCGGACAGTGTCGCGCCGGCCCGTCGAGCCGTCGTCACGAACGACTCGACCTCGGTCACGTGCACCCAGCGCAGGAGGTCTGGCGCGTCGATCCGATAGGTTTCGCCGGTGCGAGGGTCTACCGCGCGCATCCGTGAATGGATCGCTCGCAGCCGCCGACCGGCCTCGGTTGCCTCGGCCGTGGTGCCGTACACGACCGTGGCGATGTACGTGCCGGTCCGGAAGAGCCGGCCGTACGGGTCGTCGCGGTATCGCGAATTCTGGGCCACACCCCACATCGCCCGCGGATGGAGCGACTGAAGGTAGAGCGCCCGCAGTCCGGCCAGGGCGAGAATCGGCTCGGCGTGCACGCGCCAGCTGATCGATGCCGGCCCGAACAGCCCCAGATCGCCGTCCGAGCCCAGCTCGCCTTCGGCGGCCGTCGCCTCGATGTCGGTGACCGACCCGGCGCTCCCGTCGATGGCGGCGCCGCCCCACGGCGCAGATGTCGCGTCCGGCGTTCCACCGCTCGCGGAGGCCGTCTGCGGCTTCGTCCTCGACGACGGGACTGTGGGCTGTCGCACGCCCTCTACGATGCCACGCTCGAACCCTTCGGAGCGCCGGCGCGTATGCGGTAGTGACGCGGAAGATACTGACGCGGCTGCGCCGCTGACACCACCGAAGCGATCATCACCAGGCCGAGAATGGCGCGCGAGCGCCGAACGTGAGAGGTGCGAGGGTGTTCAACACTATTGGCGGGATCCCGGCACATCCGCTGCTTATACATGCCGCGGTGGTCTTCATTCCGTTGCTCATCATTGGCGCCGTCGTCTACGCGGTCTGGCCGCGCGTCCGGGGCAAGATCTGGTGGGCGGTCGTCTCACTCGCCATCATCGGTCCGTTTTCCGCGCTCTTTGCGAAGCTGTCCGGCCAGGATTTCCGACAGCACCTGATCAACACCGGTATCGGGCAAGGCGCGTTGCTCACCAAGATCAACCAACATATGTCGTACGGCACGAACACGCTCTGGTGGACCATCGCGCTGGGCGTCGTGACCCTGGTCGTCGTCGGCTACCTGTGGCGGGCCGTGCCGGCGGGCGGGACGGAATCGATTGCCGTCCGAGCGGCCGGCATCGTGGTGACGGTCGCGCTCGGTGCGGTCACCGGCTACTACGTGTTCAAGACCGGCGACACCGGCGCCCACATCGTGTGGCAGGGCATCTGATCCGGGCCGACTAGAGCCCGGGCCGACAGCCCGGGCCGACAGCCCGGGCCGACCAGAACCCGGGCCGACCAGAACGTCGCGCTCAGAAGAGCACGCGACCACACAAGACAATGAGCAGGATGAGCGCGACGGCACCGGCGATCATCCCTACGCCGTACGTGACCGTTCGCGCCTGATGCTCGCGTCCGTCGATGACCGCGTCGTCCTGCGGCGGCAGCCGGCGCGCCGGCGGGACTTGAAGCACTGTCCTCGGTCGCCATCGCGCGGCCGCCGCGTCGGCGCGTGGCGGTCCGGTGTAGACCGGATCGATCGCGGGTGCCGGCGGCGGGGCCGGCTCCTGACCCGAAGCCGGCCGGCGCCACTGTTGTTCGTCCCAAGCCTGAGCGGGATAGCTTCCCGGGTTGGCGCCGGAACTGGTGCCGGGCGAGGTCGGTTCGGTCACGCTTCGACGCTACCAAGACCCGTCGTCGTACGGACTGCGATGCTCGTACGGGTGGCGTGCCGCGATCGGCGTGATCGCCCGGCGATAGGCTCGCGGACGTGGATCGGGAACGTGGGCGTTCGGACGACGATCGCGAAGTCGATCTCGCCGACGACGATCAGCCGGTGTTGCCGGATCAGACGCGCGACGACACCGACTCCGGCTGGGGCGAGCGAGATTCCGGAAACGACGATCGGCTACGCGAAGATCGACCGCCACACTACGACGACGAGCGCTGGTAGGCGTCGCGTCGCGGCGCTCGCGGCGCTCGCGGCTCAGGCCGCTCCGGCCGCCGCGGCTCAGGCTGAACCCGCTCAGGCGGACGAACCGGCCGCGGCCTTGCTCGCACTCGACGAGCTTGTCGATGACGACGAGGGCGCGGCGGCGGAACTGCCGTTCGACGACGACCCGGAGCCGCCGTTGCTCGAAGATCCGCCGTCGGACCCGCCGCTGCCGGACGTCGACGTCGCGCCTGACGTGGACGAGGTCTCGCTGGTCGATGACGATTCCTTAGCCGGTGACGGCGTGGCCGACCCATTGGACTTGTCAGCCCGCGAGTCGGTCCGGTAGAAACCGGAGCCCTTGAACACGATGCCCACCGCCGAGAAGACCTTGCGCAGGCGGCCCTCGCATGCCGGGCAGACCGTCAGCGGCTCGTCCGAGAAGGCCTGGACGGCTTCCAGCTGATGGCCGCACGCGGTACACGCGTACTGGTAGGTGGGCACGTTGGGCCTCCAAGAACTCCGAGCGAGTGCGGCGGGCGGCGGCCAATGCGAGGTTGGCACTCAAGCCTGCCGAGTGCCAATGATGACCTATCTGCGGCCTATCGTCCAGTCCGAGGCGCTCAACATCACAGCCCTGGGACCGGGCCGAACCAATGCACACCGTCGACGGTGAGGGCGCCGTGCACCCGGCGATCATGAGGCTCGGCCGGCACCGGCTCGGTCAGGATCTCATCGGGATAGACGAGCGCGAGCGCGACGGCGTCCGGACCGAGCCGCGTCAGCGCCCGATCGTACGACCCGCCGCCCCGGCCGAGCCGCATCCCGTCATGATCGACCGCGAGTGCGGGCACGATCAGCACCGCGGCGTCTTCGATCGCGCCGACACCGAGCCGGGGACCGCGCGGCTCGTGCGGCCGCCGTTCGGCCGGTTCCAGATTGCCGTCGTACACCGCCCAGTCCAGGTCGTTGTCGTCCCGCCAGATCGGCAAGATCACGCGCCCGACGCGCGGCGCCAATAGTCCGGTCAGGCCCGACCCGCCCGGTTCATTAGGCATCGGTACGTACGCCGCGAGGGTCATCGTGTCGACGTCCGGTCGCGAGTCCAGCCACTCGCCGGCCGCGAGGCACAGCCGCCGATCCTGATCGGTCCGTACGGCATCGGTCATGGCTCGACGCGCGTCGAGAACGCGTAGCCGCAGGTCACGTTTGGGTTCACCGGTCATTGTCTCGACGCCTCGGACATCCACGACAAACACGGACAGGGGACGCGGACCGGAACCATGGTTGAAATCCACCCACTGTGCCAGCATTGCATTGATTGGAGTCTGCGCGGCAGGCGGCCAGTGGGGAGGTCTCGTGACGCTGCGCTCACGATTGACCGCCACCTTTCTCGTCGTCGTCCTCGGGCCGCTCGTCGTCGGCGCGGTGTTCGTTACCGCCGCCGCCGGGTCGGTCGATCGATCCGGCGACCTGGAGCGTCTCGATGTCGCGGCGAACGCACTGCGGACCGCCGTGAGCGCGACCTGCGATCGTCTGTTCGCCGCCGCCGAGTCGGCCGCCGCGACAACAGCCGGCGGTACCCGGGTGAGCACCGTGCAGTCCATCGTGAATGCGAGCCGGGCCTCGGCCGTCCGCATCGACGGGCTCGATGGTGCCGTCCTTGCGGCCACGCCGAATCCGCCCGCTCGGCCATGGTTGCTGTGCGCGCCGATAGCCGGCGTCCAACCACAATCCGCGGGTACGGCACCGGGCGCGCTCGCCGCGGCCGTACCCATCCGCGACGCGGCCGGACGCACGACCGGCTACGCGTACGCTGCCCAGGCGCTCGACGCGGCCTACGTGCAGCGACTGTCCACCGGCGTCGGCGCCGCGGTCTCCGTAGCCGGCGACCAGGCGGCCGGAGCGCCCGGCAGCACGTACGTCCGGACGGTGGCCCCGATCGCCGGGCAGCCTCTCGAGATCGCGATCTCGGTGCCGATGACCAAGCGAACCGGCCTGATTCCGGGGGTCATCGGTGTGATCGTGCTCGCGGCGGCGGCCGCGATCGGCGGCGCCCGGACGCTCGCCCGCGCCACGGTGCGGCCCCTGGACGAGCTGGCCCGGGCGGCGGATGAAGTCGCGGCGGGCGCCCTCCACACACGAGTCCCCGTGCGGCGTGGCGACGAGGTGGGCCAGGTCGGTGCCGCGTTCAACCGGATGACCCATGAGATGCGGTCGTACGCGGAGGCGCTCACCGCGAGCCGGGACCAGCTGCGCGGCAACCTGGACATGCTCGGCGCAACGCTGTCGAGCACCCACGACCGGGCCGGAATCCTGCGCGTGATCCTCGCGTCGGCGATCACCGCGACCGGTGCGTCGCGCGGAGTGGTGTTCATGCCGACCGCCGCCGGCCCGACGTCGCGCGCCGGCGCGGGCGGCGATGGTTCCACGGCCGCTTTCGCCGACGTGACGCTGACCGTGCAGTGCGCCGAGGGATTTGACGACGACGCGACGGTCGGTTTGACGTCGCAGTCCGTGACGCCGGGGGTCGGCCTGCTCGGCACGGTCGCGGCAACCGGCGTCGCGCGGCGCGGTCGAGTCGCGGATCCCGCCACGGAGCTCGACTCCGACGAGCCGCGGTGCGCCACTTACCTCGCCGTACCGCTGCCGGGTCCGTCGGTCGACGCGGCCGCGCCGGGCGGGACGGACGCGGTGGCCGTTGGTGCCGGCGTGCTCGTGCTTTACGACCGGGTTGGCGGCGGTGACTTCGACGAGGCCGATCTGCGCACCGTGTGTACGTTCGCCCGACACGCGGCCGTGGCGGTCGAGAACGTACGCCGCCACGATGAGGCGCAGCGCTTGTCGCACACCGACCCGCTCACCGGCCTCTACAACTACCGGCATCTGCAGGACACGATCGGCCGCGAGATCAATCGGTCGGCGCGCTTCGGCCACTCGATGTGCGTGCTCGTGCTCGACCTGGACCGGTTCAAGGACGTCAACGACACGTATGGTCACGCTGCCGGCGACGCGGTCCTGGCCGAGTTCGCGCGCCGGATCAGTGGCATGATTCGCGGCGTTGACCTGGCGTTTCGCATCGGCGGCGAGGAGTTCGTTTTGCTGCTGCCGGAGACCGTTGCCGCTGGTGGCGAGGTGCTGGCCAAGCGACTCGGCAGCGCGGTCCGGGACCGTCCGATGACCGTCCCGGACGCATTCCGCGCCACGGCCGACCTGATGACGGTGGAAATGCCGCTGGTGACGCGCCCAGGCGTCGAGAGCGCATCCAGGGGACGCGCGACCGACGGCCGAGCGTCGGCTCCCGTTCCGACCCGCCACGTCGCCCACATCCCCATCACCGTGTCGATCGGAGTCGCGGTGTTCCCCGATCACGGAAACCTTGCCTCGGACGTGTTGGAGGCGGCCGACGCCGCGCTCTACGCCGCGAAGAACGCGGGGCGCGATACGTACCGGATCGCGGCCACCGCGGCCGGGCCGGAGCCCGAGCCGCTGTCGGCGTCCGATCCGACGATCCCGGCACCCGATCCAGCGGCACCGGCGCAGCGTGCCGATGACGACGCCGTGATCAACGGCGCCGAGCGCTCCGATGGGACGGTGAGTGAGGGTGACGCCTCACTCCGTGCCGGCGGCGCGTCAACGGCCGGACCGCCGCCGCGAGCGTCGATAGGCCGATAGTCTTCTTTTCATGTCCACGAATGTTCCGACACCCGACCCGATGTCGTCCGACGGGAGAGGGGCCCGCGCGCGCAAGGCGGTGATCCCGACCGGTGGACTCGCCACCAGGTTCCTCCCCGCGACCAAGGCGGTGCCGAAGGAATTGCTGCCCGTCGTGGATCGGCCGGTGTTGCAGTACATCGTCGAGGAGGCTGCGCGCGCCTCGCTGCACGACGTGCTGCTGGTCACCGGGCGCGGGAAGACGTCGATGGTGGACCACTTCGACCGCCGCTTCGACCTCGAAGCGCGGCTGGAGGCCAAGGGCGACCTCGCGATGCTCGACGAGATCCGGCGACTGTCGGACCTGGCCGAGATCTTCACCCGGCGCCAGGGCGAACCACTCGGGCTCGGGCATGCCGTGGCGCATGCCGAGGGTCACATGGGCGGCGAGTCGTTCGCGGTGCTACTCGGCGACGAATTTACCGATGTCGATGCGCCGCTGCTGCCGGACATGCTGGACCTGCAGGCCCGTACGGGTGGCATCGTGCTGGCCCTGGTCGAAGTCGCACACGACGAGGTCAGCCGGTACGGCATCGCGTCGGTCGAGCCGACGAAGAAGACCGACGTCGTCCGGGTGACCGGCCTGGTGGAGAAGCCGCCGACGGACGAGGCGCCGAGCAACCTCGCCGTTGTCGGCCGCTACGTTCTGCCCAATGGCATCTTCGACGCCATCCGGCGGACCAAGCCGGGATCGGGCGGCGAGATCCAGCTGACCGACGCCATGGCGATGCTGCTGGCCGAGGGCACACCGGTGCACGGCATCGTTTATCGCGGCACCCGTTACGACACCGGCGTCCCACTCGGTTATCTGCAAGCCGTCGTACAACTTGCGTGCGGCCGCGACGACATCGGTCCCGCGTTCAGCGAGTGGCTCACGGAGTTTGTCAAGGAGCGCAGCGGATGACCGCAACGACGCAGCAGCCGCCGCCGACGAGCGACGTCATCTGGCCCAGCACGTCGATCGCCGAGTTGACGCCGCTCGCCGACTATCTCGGTGCGATTCTTCGTGGACTCCGTCCGCTGCCGTCGCTGGAGATCGACCTGACGCAGGCGTACGGCAACGTGATCGCCGAGGACGTACACGCGCCGGGGCCGCTGCCGGCGTTCGACCACGCGGCGGTCGACGGCTACGCCGCGCGCTGCGAGGACCTGGCCGGCTGTGATCGCAACCGGCCGGCCCATCTCAGCGTCATCGGTGACCTGTCCGCGTCGAGTTGGCGCCCGGTGCGCCTGACGCCCGGCACGTGCTTTGCCGTTGCCGCCGGCGCGGCCTTGCCGGCGATGGCCGACGTCGTCGTGCCCACCAGCTACACCGACCAGGGCATCGCCGCCGTCGAAATCTTCCTGGCCCCCAAACGCGGGTACGGCATCCGCCGGGCCGGCGACGAACTCACTACCGGCGCACTGCTCGCCCCGGCCGGCGTGACCGTAACGCCGGCGATTGTCGCGGTCCTCGCCGCCGCCGGCGTCGGTCATGTGATGGTCCGGCCGAGCCCGCGTGTTGCCGTCGTCGCAACGGGTGACGAGCTTGTGGACACCGGGCGAGCGAGCCAGCCGGGACAGATCGTGGACGTGAACTCGCACGCGCTGACCGCGGCCGCGGCCGAAGCGGGCGCGCACGGTTACCGGCTCGGGATCTGCGACGACGACCCGGAGGGCCTGCGCGCCCTACTGGACGACCAGACGCTTCGCGCCGACCTAATCGTCACCACCGGCGGCACCGGTGGCGGCCCGGGCGACATGCTGCGCCGGATCCTGTCCCGCGGCCCGGTCTCGTTCACCGACGTCTCGGTCTACCCCGGATCGTCGCTCGGCTTCGGCACGATCGGCGGTGCGGAGGTCCCGATCGTTTGCCTGCCGGGCGATCCCGGCGCCGCCCTCGTCGGCTTCGAAGTGTTGGCGCGCCCGGTGATCCAGGTCCTCGCCGGCGCCGATCCCGTATTCCGGCCGAGTGTCCGCGCGCATCTACTCGAGACGATCTACTCACCGGCCGGGCTGCGCGAGTTCCGGCCCGCGTACGTGAGCGAACGTCGCGGCGGCGGATATACCGTGTCACCCTTGAATGGTGGCCCCTACACACTCTCTGGTCTGGCTGAGGCGAACGGCCTACTCGTGCTCGGGGAAAAGGTGATGACCGCGAGCGCCGGCTCCACCGTCGACGTGCTGTTGCTGGACCGACGGAAATGAACTCTCCCGGGTGGCCGGTCATTCTTCGGGACGGAGCCGTCGAGCTGCGGCCGTATCGGCGCAGTGACGCCCGGGCGTGGTCCGATCTGCGCCGAGCGAACGAGTCATGGCTCGCACCGTGGGAGCCGACCATGCTCGGCAACTGGTACGAGCTGAACTCCCCGCTCGCGTACCGCTCGCTGTTTCGTGAACTCCGCCGGACCGCACGTGACGGCGCGGCAATGCCGTTCGCGATCTGGCTGATCGACGGTCGGACGGAACGGATGGTCGGCCAGCTCACGATCGGCAACATTGTCCGGCGCGCGTTCTGCTCGGGCCATGCCGGCTACTGGGTCGATGCGGCGGCGGCCGGCCGGGGCGTGATGCCGACGGCGCTCGCGCTCGCCACCGATCACGCGTTCCGCTACGGCGGCATGCACCGGATGGAAGTGAACATCCGGCCGGAGAATGGTCCGTCCCGGCGGGTCGTCGAGAAGCTCGGATTCCGCGAAGAGGCCCTGCACGTGCGTTACCTCCACATCGATGGCGCGTGGCGGGACCATGTCGGGTACGCGGTCACCGCGGAGGAGGTCGCCGCCGACGGCGGATTGCTCGCCCGGTGGCACCGGACCCGCCACGGCTCACAGGCGCGTTGAGGTTCGCCGTACCGGCGGATGGGTGTTCGCCGCGGAACGCGCCCGCTTCGCCGGCCCGACACGCGGCGTCGATGCGGTAATCCCGCCGATGGCCGGCGCGCGGCCGTAACCTCAGGTAGCCGGAAATGACACGCATGTGATTTACCGGCACGACTGGTGAATGGCCGCAGGGACGAAGTGGGGTGTGGGTGCCGACCTCGGTGCTCCTCGCCGTGCTCGCCGCCGCCGCGCTGCTCGCGCTCGCACCCGCTCTTGTCCGGCGGTACGACGCGACCGAACGGCTGGCGGCCGAGCGGGCGCAGTCGACGGCGCGCGTGCTGGATCGCAAGCGCCGTCGCCGGACCGTGCCCGGACCACGACCGCTCTACGCCCCGCGGATCGTCATGGCCGAGAACGTCACCGAGGGCGCGGCCGGGGACGCGATTGGGGCGCCACCGGCGACCGTGTCCGCACTGCAGATGGCCACTGTGGAGATCTGGACTGTCGCCGTCGCCGGTGATGTCAGCGGCGGCACGGGCGGCTCGGCGACGGCAGTCGGCCGGGCGGTCTGGCTTCCGATCGGGCCGAGTAGCCACGGGCTACGCCGCCACGCCGGGGTGCGCCCCGGTGAGACCGGTCGGGGACGTGGCGCCGGACCGTCACGCCAGCGGGAACGTAGGCGGGCTGCTCGCCAGCGCCAGCGGGTGCCACAGGCGCCGGCGGTCTACCGTCGCCGTCGCGTTCTGCTGAGCCTCGTGGTGTTCAACGCAGTCGAGCTTGTCGGCGTCTTTACGGTCAGTCCCGGGTTCTGGACCGGTTTCGGTGTCACGTCGTTGATGCTCGTTGGCTACCTCGTCCACCTGCGAAACGAGGCACTGGCTGGCGCCCGTCGAGCCCGGGTCGCCCGGCGGCGTGCGGCCGTCGTCGCCGCCGTACAGGCCGAGATCCGGCAGGAGCAGGCGCGGCGCGCGGCCACTCGCCGCGATGCGCTGCGCCGGGCCGCGGCCGCTCGCGCCGCCGCCCAGCGGGAGGCGGTGCGGCTCACCCAGCGGTACGTGGACTTCGACCCGGCTCGGCGGATCCGGGTGCGCGGTCAGTCGTACGAGACCGGTGGCTGGGACGGTCGCGCTGTCGGTCAGTGATCTTGAACTCTCCTAGGGTGGCCAGGGGTCGGGCGCGTTCGGTCGGTTCGCCGGTCCGCTCGGCAACCTGTTACTCTGATCGCCGGTCGGTTCGCCATAGCGCGGCCGGCATGGGGTTGTGGCGCAGCCTGGTAGCGCACCTCGTTCGCATCGAGGGGGTCAGGGGTTCGAATCCCCTCAACTCCACCCCAGATCAAAGGCCACCTCGCGTATCGAAGAGGTGGCCTTTTGGATCTGCACCGCCACCCGGGGATGAACTCCAACCCGACGAGCAGCGAAGCACACACTCGACGAGTGGTATGCACAGAGATCACCCGAATCGCCCGGTCTTCTCCTCCGGGCATTGATTGATCGGTGAACTCTGTGGGTCAATGGCGGGGCCGAACGCCGTCGTGAAGATCTAAACCGTCGATTGCCGGGCTGGCCCGGTGGCCTTCCGATCGCGATCTTGGCTCACCCTCCTCATCGGCGGACTCTGGCCGATCAGGCAGTCGTGAGGAGGCTGCGCAGCGTCGCGGCCAGGCGCGGCGAGGTAAAGCACCGTGTCAGGGGTCGTGTCAGAGGCGTGGCAGGGGCGTGTCAGGCAAGCCGCCGATGGTTGGTCGCATGACAAGTTCAGCGATTGCAGCTTCAGGGCTGCGGAAGGCATTCGGGGACAAGATCGTCCTCGATGGCATCGATCTAGATGTTCGTGCGGGTACGGTTTTTTCCCTGCTCGGCCCGAATGGGGCGGGTAAGACAACGGCGGTGAACGTGCTGACCACGTTGATGAAGGCCGACGGTGGGACGGTACGCGTTGCCGGGCATGACGTTGCGACCGAGACCAAAAAGGTGCGCGCGGTAATCGGGGTCACCGGTCAGTTCGCCGCAGTGGACGAACTGCTGACGGGCCAAGAGAACATGCAGCTGATGGCGGATCTCAAGCGCGTCGGCTCCGGCGAGCGGGTTATCACGCGGTTGCTGGAGCGGTTCGATCTGGTGGAGGCGGCGCCGAAGATGGTGGCGACCTATTCCGGGGGTATGCGCCGGAAGCTGGATCTGGCGATGACGCTGGTCGGCAATCCACAGATCATTTTCCTGGACGAGCCGACGACGGGACTGGATCCGCGCAGCCGTCGCACGATGTGGACGATCATCCGCGAGTTGGTGGCCGATGGTGTGACCATTTTCCTTACCACCCAATACCTTGACGAAGCCGATCAGCTCGCCGATCGGATCGCTGTACTCGATCAGGGCCGCCTGGTCGCGCAAGGTACTCCCGACGACCTCAAACGCCAGGCCCCCGGAAGTCATGTCCGGCTCCGGTTCGCCGACGCCTCCGGACTCGAGGCGGCGGCGCGGGTCCTGACCGGCTCCACGCGGGACGACCAGGACCTGACCTTGCGGGTTCCCAGCGATGGTGGGGCGAAATCGTTGCGGGCTCTGCTCAATGAACTCGATGAGCATTTGATCGATGTCGAAGAGTTCTCCGTGCACACACCGGACCTCGATGACGTCTTCCTGGCCCTGACCGGCCGCACCGGCACGGAGGTGAACGCACAATGAGTACCGATTCGACGATCATGTTGCGTCGCAATTTCAAACACACCCTCCGGAATCCGACCGCGGTGTTCAACGCGGTCTTGTTTCCGATCGTGCTTATGTTGATGTTCGTATATGTACTCGGCGGCGCTTTCAATGTCGGCGTCCACTACATCGATTACGCAACTCCGGGTCTGATCGTGATGGCCATCAGCTACGGGTTGAGCGCGACCTCGACAGCGGTGAACTCCGACATGACGAAGGGGATCATCAACCGGTTCAAGGTCATGGATATCTCCCGTGGCGCCGTACTGACCGGTCATGTTGTCGCCAGCATGCTGCGCAGTTTGGTAGCCATTGCGGCCATCATCGGCACGGCGTTCCTGCTGGGATTCCGTCCGTCCGCGAGTTTCGGCGAATGGATCGCTGCGATCGGTGTCATCGTGCTGATCGGTTTCGCGACCAGCTGGCTCTCGGTCGCCATGGGATTGGCTGCGAAAACTGTGGAATCGGCGGGCTTGGCCACCGTTCCGCTGATCTTGCTGCCGTTTCTGAGTAGCGCGATCGTACCGGCCGACAAGATGGGTGCTGGCGTACGGCAATTCGCGGAGTATCAGCCCTTCACGCCGATCATCGAAACCTTGCGCGGGTTGCTGAGCGGCGCACCGTCAGCCGGCGACGTGATCGCCGCCCTCGCCTGGTCCGTCGGGATCGCCCTCGTCGGGTACCTGTGGGCGCTTGCCACGTTCAAGAAGCGGGCGTGACCTCTCGGGCGATGCCGCCGACCAACAGATGATGCCGCCCACCACCAGATCAAGTAGAAGATAAGAGGAGATTTGTCATGCCTACGTTCACCACGCCAGGGCCCATCGCCGCGACGGTGCAAGTCGCCGGTGCTCAGGTGCGGGTCACCGCGAGTGACCGGACCGACACCGTGGTGCTGGTCGAGCCCATCAACGAGGCGAGCCGGTCGGACGTCAAGGTGGCCAACAAGACCAAGGTCGATTTCGCCGGCGGTCAGCTATCGGTCAAAACGACCACCCCGGGAGACAAGAACGGTTCGGTCGCCATCACCATCGACCTGCCCGCCGGCTCCAGCCTGGTCGCGTACCTAGCGCACTCAGGGGTTCAGGCTGACGGTTCATTTGGCGAGTGCGAGCTGCACATGGCATCGGGTCGGGTCCAGCTGGATCGCATCAACGCGCTGCAGGCGAACATCGCGGCCGGTGAGGTCGCGATCGGCCACATCGCCGGGCGCGCCAAAATCGACGGTCGGGCGGTCGGCGTGCGGATCAGCGAGGTCGAGGGCACTGTCGGGTTCTCGAGCTCGGGCGGGCAGATCTGGATCGGTCACGCCTCGGCCGACATCGATCTCAGCAGTGGCAGCGGCGGCTTCGACGTCGACCGCGCCGACGGCAGCGTCACCGCCAAGACAGGCAACGGTGCCATTCGGATCGGCCGGTTGACACACGGTCAGGCGGAGCTGATGAACGGCTCAGGAAACATCGAGGTCGGCATCAGCGAGGGCACCGCTGCCTGGGTGGACGCCAACAGCGAGCGAGGTTCGGTGCGCAACTCCGTTCCGTCGCAAGCGAACCCCGACACGTCCGACAACAAGGTCACGGTCCACGCCCGTACCCGGCACGGCGACATCGTCATTCAACGCGCAGCAAGCTGAGCTGAAACGCGACGGCGCCATGGTGGCGCCGTCGCGTGTGGCGAGAGTAAACGCACGACCTATCCGGGCGTTCCCAGGAGATTGCCGATGATCTAACGCTGTGACGATCGGCTCGCCCCCACGCCTGGTCGGTCGGAATCCCCCTCGTCGGGTATCTGTGCGCGCTGGCCACATTCAAGCGGCGAGCGTGACCTTGACCAGCTGCAGACCAGCTTGTCTGCGTCCCTTCCCGAGCCGCCTCGGCGAACCGCGCGTCGCCGAGGCGGCCCCGCGCAAACTGTTCGATCCGGGCCACGTCAGGGTGAGAACGATCCGTCAGCCCGCGCACGCCGGCGCTTGCCGCGAGCAGCCGCGCGGCCTGCTCGTACTGGTCGCGGCGCAGTGCCAGGTCCGCGACCCCGACAAGTACCTGCGCGATCAGGGGAGCGTGCCCCGCCTCCGACGCCGCCTGGCAGGCCGAGGCGCGGTGCGTACGGGCCTCGCTGAGATCGTCGGCAAGGTAGCCGAGCAGGTCGTGTGTCACCGCGCGGATGTTCGCCTGCTCCGCTTCGTCGCCCAGCACGGATGTCGCGACGCCGAGTTGCTGGTACGCCTCCTCGGCGTCGCCGCGCCAGCGAGCGAGTTCCGCCTGCGAGAGGGCCAGTACTGCCAGCGCACCCGGCCACGTGACCCGTTCCGCGCACCGCTGCGCCTCAGCTACGGCGGCTGCGCTGGAGTCCTCATCGCCCAGCAGCCAGTACAGCTGTGCCAGCCGCGACCGCATCCGGATGATGTCGTCGATGGCACCGACCTCGGTGACGACCGCGACCGCCTGTTCGTAGTGCTCGCACGCACCGGCGAACTCGCCGCGCACGGCGATCCGCTCTGCCAGCTCGGTCAAGGCGAACGAGATCCCGAAGCGTTCGCCGAGGGCCCGAAACTCGGCGAGAGCCGTCTCGAGATACGTGTCCGCGTCCCGCCCGTCCTGGCCGAGCATGATCCGCATCTTGCCGAGGTGCAGCCGGGCCAGTGCGCGCACCCAGGGGTCCTCGTCGTCCAGCAACGGTTCCCATGCGGGCAGGAACGCGTCCGGCGCCTGCAACATGCGTTCCAGCGGGGCGACGAGCCTCATCCCCGGGTGACGGCTCTGACCGCGTTGGCTGAGCCGGTACGCCTTGTGAATCCACTCCGCCGCCTGGTGTTCGTCGCCCGGCCCGGAACTCACGAACAGCACGACAAGCGCGTACACCGTGGCCCGGATCTCATCGGTCACTTCGCCGAACGTTTCAGTGGCCGCGGTGATCAGCTCCATGCCTTCGGTCTTATGGCCGCCGAGCCACCAGTACCAGCCGGCGGCCGCCGCGAGCCGCATCGCGGCGTGGGCCTCGCCGGCCGCGAGCGCGCCACGCATCGCCGAACCGATGTTGTCGTGCTCGATCTCGAGCGTGGCGAGCCATTTCAATTGCTCGGCGCGGCGAAGATGCGGCTCCGCGGTCTCCGTGAGTTCGGTGAAGTAGTCCAGATGCGCCTGGCGAGCCAGGTCCGATTCTCCCGCCTCCGCGAGCCGGTGCCCGGCGTACTCCTTGATCGTGCCGAGCATCCGGTAGCGCGGCGCGCCGTTGCCCTCGGCAACCAGCAGCGATTTCTCGGCCAGCGAGGTGAGCAACTCGAGCACCTCTTCTTTTTCGACCCCGTCGCCGGCGCAGACCCGCTCGGCCGCTTCCAAGCTCGCCCCGCCGGAGAACACCGAGAGCCTGCGAAGGACGGTCCGTTCGGCGTCGGTGAGCAACTCCCAGCTCCAGTCGACCACCGCCCGCAGCGTCCGGTGCCGTGGCAGCGCGGTACGGCTGCCGCCGGTCAGCAGGCGGAAGCGGTCGTCGAGCCGGTGGGCGAGTTGATCGAGGGACATGGTGCGCAATCTGGCTGCGGCCAATTCGATCGCCAGCGGCATGCCGTCCAGCGCCCGGCAAACGCGCACCATCGTCGACAACGTCCGGGCATCGACCGCGAAATCCTTGCGCACCGCGGCCGCCCGGTCCAGCAGCAACCGGACGGCCGGAGAGGACTCGATCTCGCTGGAGCTGGCGTCCCCTTCCGGCAAGGCCAGCGGCTCGACCAGCCACAGCGCCTCACCGGTGATGCCGAGCGGCTCCCGGCTCGTCGCCAGGATCCGCAGCCGCCGGCACTCCCCGAGCACGCGATGGGCGAACGCCGCCGCCGACTCGATCACGTGCTCACAGTTGTCCAGAATCAGCAGCGCCTCCCGCTCGCGGATCGCCGCGATGAGCCGGTCCGTCAGATCCGCGTTCGGAGCCTCGCCAAGCAGCGCATCCCGCATGCCAAGCCCGGCGAGTGTCGACTGCGCCACGTCACCATCCGCGCCGATGGCGGCGAGCTCGACCAACCAGACCCCGTCCGGCATGTCGCCGAGCAGCGTGCGCGCAGTCTCCGTGGCCAGCCTGGTCTTCCCCGAACCGCCCGGTCCGATCAGGGTGGTAAGCCGATGTTCCGCGACGAGTTCGCGGACTACGACGACATCAGCCTCCTTGCCGACGAAGCTAGTCAGCTCGGCGCGCAAGTTAGTCTTCCGCTCCTCCTCCCGTCGTCCCACATCGCCCCGCAGCAACGCGACGTGCAACGCGGACAACTCCGGCGAGGGATCGACGCCCAGCGCATCGGCCAAGGCTTCTCTCGTGCGCTGGTACGCCAGCAGCGCCTCGCTGCGGCGACCGGCCGCCACGAGGGCGCGCATCAGCGCAGCGACCAGCCGTTCTCGCAGCGGATGCGCGGCCACCAAGTCGGTCAGCTCCGCGACCAGCTCCGCACCGTGGCCGAGGCCGACCTCCGCATCGAACCGATCCTCCAGAGCAGTCAGGCGCAGCCCCTCGAGCCGCGCGACCGCCGCGTCAAACGCCGCACTATCCGGCAAACCGACATCCTGCATCGCCGCACCGCGCCACAATCCGACGGCCTCGCGGAGCAGTCGTACCCGCCGTGGACCGTCGTCGTTCCGGACCTGGCTCGCGGTGACGAGGCGTTCGAACCGTACGGCGTCGACAGCGTCGGGTTCCACCGTCAGCCGGTAGCCGTCCGTCTGCCCCTCGACCGACCCTTCCGGCAGCGCCTTGCGCAGCCGGGAAACCAAGCGGTGCAAGGCATTCGTCGCGTCGGCGGGCGGCTGCTCACCCCAGATCCAGTCGACGAGCGTTGCCTTCGGGATCACGCGACCAGGTTCGAGCGCGAGGGCGATCAACAGTCCGCGCAGCCGTGCGCCCGGCACGTCGGCGAAGGCACCGTCGTCCGTGCGCACCTCGAACGATCCAAGCATCCCGATCTGCACCTGGCCGATTTTGCCATGGGCCATCAGCAGGCATCCAATTGTTGAGGCGGCGCAGAAGGTTGTCGATACGACCGAACCGAGGCAAGTCTCCGCCCACTGCCGCTGCTCGCTACCTCGATCATCGATCTACGCCGGCTCGTCTCCAGCGCCAGGTGCTGATACCAGGTCTTACTGCCCAACTCTGCCGGCATGTTGCGATCCGCGCAAAAGGGTGCTTGTTGGGCGCGGTTGTGTTCCCGCTCAGCGGCGATGAGCAATGACGATCCAGGCGCGGGAGTTGAACCAGACACCGTCCTCGCTCAGGTGCGCGGCGAGCGCCTCGCGCAGCCGCCCGAGCGCGTGGTCCGCGGCGGCGGGGTCCAGCCGTTTCAGTGCGTTGTTGGTGCTGGCGAAGCCGCGGACCCAGTCGAGGGCGCTGGCCACGTTCGGGCCGTAGTAGACCGGCTCGTGGACGTCAATGAAGGTGACGTCGGCGAATCCAGCGACCTCCAGGATTTCCGTCACCGCCGGTGGGTCGGCGAGCGAGAACGGATCCGGTCCGCCGGGAGGGAGGGCCATTGGCCGTTCGGCTGGTTCGAGGGATTGGTGGATGGCAACGTCCCACTCGTTGCGCTCGTGGGCCTGCCAGACCATCATCACCAGGCGGCCGGTCGGGCGCAGCGCCCGAGCGATGTTGGCGAACGCGGAGACGGGATCGTCGAAGAACATCGTGCCGAACCTGCTGATCGCCAGGTCGAAGCGCTCCGGCGGAAAGCGGTGGTCCTGTGCGTCGACGCATTCGAAGGTGACGTTGCCGAGCCCCTCGGCTCGGGCCAGCTCGCGGGCGCGCTCGACGGCGTGTGCGGAGATGTCGACGCCGAGCGCGCTGCCGGCCTGGGCCGTGCGCGCGGCCTGCCGGGTCGTCTGCCCCGTCCCGCACCCGATGTCGAGGACGTGGTCGCGGAACTGGATGCCGCAGGCCCGGCGCAGCACCTCGTTATGCCGCCGCAGTTCGGCGTCGTAGCCGCTGGGGCCCGGGTACTGCTGGTGATCGGCGTCCATCATGTACGGCACCGGGCCACTTAGTCCGCAACCGGTCGGCTAGGGCGCCGGCGTACCAGGATGAGCAGTGCCACCGGCACCCGGTCGCAGACGAGTGGGGCGGTGAAGCCGCCCAGCGATTGCGCGACGACGACCAGATCGGTCCGGTCGCCAGCCGCGGCGGCCACGGTGTCCGCGTACTCGGATAGGCCGGCCGAGTCGTCGTCACAGGGGAGATCCGGAGCTACGGTGTCATGGCCTCGCTCGCGCAACTCATCCGCCACCAGGTGCCAGTACCAGCCGACATCCCCGGCACCGTGGATAAAGACGAACGCAGCCACCCGTGTCCCTTCCGCCGTGATGTTGACGCCTCGCCGAGTTCGCATCGAGGGTCTCAGGGGTTCGAATCACCTCAACTCCACCACAGCTCAACAGCCACCGCCCGGCGTCGGGACGGTGGCCTTTCGTCTTTGACGGGCGTCCAGGCCGACCTTGGGCATGCCGAGGATGAGCCTCCAGGCAAGTGTGCAAGCAGTATCGTCGTGGGGAACTGTGCCTCCTCGGCGGGTTATCGCAGCTCCGGGCAGTGGCGGAGTGCGGACTTCCGCTTCCGACCTCAGAGTCCGGGCGGTGCGAGCCAGCTGAGGACGCCCAAGGGTGATGCCTGGCAGACTCGGGGGGCCGCGATGAACACGACGGATGTCCGGAGCACCGACACGAGCGGGAAAGCGGGCGTTAAGAACGTCGACATGAAGCTCGAGGTGGTCGTCATCCCGGTCTCGGATGTCGACCGCGCGAAGGAGTTCTACGGGCGCCTCGGATGGAGGCTCGACCAAACACCGCCCGGCGTGGTCCAGTTCACGCCGCACGGCTCCGGTTGCTCGGTCCAATTCGGTGCGAACCTCACCGCTGCCGCACCCGGTTCGGCCAAGGAGTATCTGATCGTCTCCGACATCGAGGCGACCCGAAACGCGCTGCTCGCCGCCGGTGTCGAGGTGAGCGAGGTCTTCCACGTCGGCGCGGACGGCCTGGTCAAAGGTCTGGATCCCGAGCGTCGCAGTTACCGCTCGCGCGCTTCGTTCAACGATCCCGACGGCAACAACTGGCTGCTGCAGGAGATCACGACCCGACTTCCGGGGCGCATCGAGGCTGAAACGACGTCGTTCAGCTCCGCAAGTGATCTGGCGACCGCGATGCGGCGCGCGGCGGCCGCCCACGGCGAGCACGAGAAGCGCATCGGCGAAGCGGACCCGAACTGGCCCGATTGGTATGCGGAGTACATGGTGAGCGAGCAGACGGGCGCCGAGCCGCCGAAGTGACGGTGGTCGTCATTCCTGGCTAGCCGTACGTGAACGCGTAGGCCTCGGCGCCGGGTTCGAGGAACGTGATCTCGAGGATCCGTTCGCGCACCGTGTCGTGCTCACGCAGGAGCTGGTACATGCGGCCATCCCGGAGCACGCCGTTCCCGTCCTCGTCGACGTCTACCCCGTGCGAAGGGCCCGGAGCCGCGCCGTCGACGAACACCCGGAACGCAATCGGGTCGCGCACTCCCGGGGACAGCACCAGATGCGCGTCGCGCGCATCATATCGGCAGGCGATGCTCCCGCCGGCCCGGTCAAGCACGACGCTTTCGGGTCCAACCGTCCACTCGCCGTCGAGAGCCCACTGGCTGAAGAGCAGGCGATCGGGGAACTCGTACGTCCGACGTTCATTGAGTACGGCGCCGTCCCGCGACATGAAGTGGCCGCTCCGACCGTAGCCGAGATACGTCTCGCGCATACGCAGGTGGTCCCAGTCAGCCTCCGCCTCTACGCCCTGCCCTTCGACCGAGACGAGCTCTCGTTCGATGCCGAGGAGCTCCTGGATGACCCGCTCCGATTCCTCGTACCGTCCTTCGCCGAAATAGCTGTCGCGGATGAGGCCGTCCGCGTCGACAAAGTACAGCGCCGGCCAGTAATGGTTGTCGAACGCGTTCCAGACTGAGTAGTCGTTATCGATGACGACCGGGTAGTCGATCCCTCGCACCGTCGTCGCCTGCCGTACGCGCGCTAGTTCGTGTTCGAACGAGAACTCCGGCGTGTGGACTCCGATGACGATCAGGCCGTCGTCTCGGTACGCCTGCGACCACGCGCGGACATACGGCTCCGTGCGCAGCCAGTTGATGCACGTCAGCGTCCAGAAGTTCACGAGCACGACGTGGCCGCGCAGCTCGGCGGGGCCGAGCGGCTCGGAGTTGAGCCACTCGGTCGCCCCGCCGAACGAGGGCATGTGCAGTCGGTCGGACATGGTCATGACCGGAGCGGCCGGAAGCCGGCGCGGACCTCGGTCGCGAATAGGTCGGGCTCCTGCCACGCCGCAAAGTGATTGCCCTTGTCGACCTCGTTGTAATAGATGAGGTTGTCGTACGCTCGCTCGGTCCAGCTCCGCGGTGCTTGGTAGATCTCGCGCGGAAAGATGCTCACGGCAGCCGGAACGGAGACGCCCTTGATGTCGAAGAACCCGAGCTTGTTCTCCCAATAGAGCCGGGCCGAAGAGATCCCCGTGTTGGTCAACCAGGTGAGCGTGATGTTGTCGAGCAACGCGTCTCGGGTCAGACCGTCGACCGGGCGTCCGTCGACAAAGGCCTGTGAGATGTCCTCGTAGCTCTTCGCGTCGTGGTCAATCATCCAGGCCGCTAGTGCGATGGGTGAATCCGCGAGTCCGTACAGCGTTTGCGGGCGCAACCCCATCTCAACTCCGTAGCCGATGCCCTTCGTGAAGAAGAAGCTCAGCTGCTCGTACGCGCGGCTTTCGTCGGCTGACAGGCCGGACGGCCGCGGGTCGCCGGCTCCGAGCACGTTGGACGCGATCGCCTTGGACACGTCGGGCGGAAGAGTGCCGGGCATGTTGGAGTGGATGCCGAGCAATCCCTGGGGCGCCTGTGTACCCATGAGATCTGTGATGATCGCACCCCAGTCGCCGCCCTGCGCCACGTAGTGCGTGTACCCAAGGCGCTTCATCAGCTCGGCCCACGCACGTGCCACGTGGTCGGGGTCCCAGCCGGTGTCCGTCGGCTTGCCGGAAAATCCGTAGCCCGGGATCGACGGAATCACCACATCGAACGCGTCCTCCGCACTGCCGCCGTATGCCGGCGGGTCGGTGAGTGGACCGATGACGTTGAGCATCTCGATTATCGAGCCGGGCCAGCCGTGCGTGATGATGAGCGGCAACGCGTGCTCATGCGGCGACTTGACGTGAATGAAATGGATATCAAGGCCGTCGATCTCGGTCATGAATTGCGGTAGGGCGTTCAGTTTCGCCTCGCATTGGCGCCAGTCGTAATGGGACGCCCAATAATGCGCGAGTGCCTGCATGGTCGCCGTCTGCACGCCTTGCGACTCATCGGCGACGGTTTCCCTGTCCGGCCAGCGCGTGGCCTCGATGCGCGTGCGAAGCGCCTCTAGTTCTGCCTCGGGGATCTCGACCTTGAACGGCCGGATTGCGTCGGTCGCGGATGCTTTGCTCGTGGCAGACATGCAGGTCTCCCTTCGGTATTGCACTCAATGGGTTTGCGCTCATCGGGTTGCGCTCATTGGGTTGCGCTCATTGACGTCGAGCCGGCGGGCTTGCGTGCTCCTGCCGTGACAACGGCTGGCCTGCCCTGTCTCACGAATCCATCGTCGGATGCAAGCTATGCGAGCAAATCCGCCAGCACGTCGTGTACGTCGTTCACCTCATGGAGCGGCGGAACGAGGTCGGCTCGGTTGTCCGGGTCGCGGGTGAAGATGTGCAGTCGACCGTCGTACCGTGCGAGAACCAGGTCGGTGCTGGCGCCGGCGATCTCAGCGGATCCCTTGGTGGTGTATTCGGTGGACGTGATCAGCGCCGAGCGTTCGGCCGAGGCGAGGACGGCATCCGCGTCGACGCCTGGCTTGTCATCGGCCACCGGTCCCTCGGGGACCCAGTCGGTCAAGAACTTGAGAGCGTCTTCGACCTTGTACAGCCCGATCTCGTGAACGCCCAGTGCGTCGATGCGGACCATCAGACAGATGTCTTCGGGCTGCGGCAACAGCAGGATTCGCCAAGGCTCGCCCGGCTGAGTGCCGGTGGCCCGGGCATCCAGAACCATGCGCGCCCTCTGCTGGAAGGCGACCGCGATGCCCAGATCACCGCGCACCTGGACCTGCTCGCCGTCGGAGCCGGCCACCAGGAGCTGCCGGGCGGCCAGCGATCGGACGGCCTCGGCCAGCACCTCGTCCGACGGACGGGACTCCAGGAAGTCGACGATCGCGTCGACGGCGGTCAGTTCCGCGACGGTGTACGCACCGAGTAGCACCGGTCCGGTGTTCACCAGGCTGACGACGGCCGAGACAAGCCCGTCCTCAACCGATGCCGGGCCTGGACGCGTCGCGGCATCCCTGTCTTCGGGGTCACTCATCGCGCACCGCCCGCCCGACACCGCTGCCGACGAGCGACTCCATCGGGCGCTCACGCAAGATTGCGGCCGCCGTCCGCGACGGTGTCTCGGTGACCCACACCTGAGAGTTGCCGAACAACCCCCGCCCGGCCCGGCCGGAGAGCGCCCGGCCGAGCTCGGCGCCGGGGTCGGCTCGTTCGGGGGGCGGGAAGCGACCCGCGAGATCCTGCGACACGGCCGTGACGTCGTCGGCGGCCTCGATCTGTCGCAGCGCGGAGGACAGCGAGTCCGCGACCGGCGCCGTCAGCGGGGTCGGGACCGCGACGACGGGCGACAAGTACATCGGCCGCCGTTCGGTCAGCCGGGACAGCCCCCACGGTCCGACGTTGCTGCGGGTTACCCGGTAGACGACGTAGTCCCAGAGATGCCGGAGATCGTCCAGGCTGGGCAATTTCTTCTTGCCGAACGCGGCCGGAGTCTTTTCCAGCTGCACCCAGGTGCCTTGGGCCGTCCGCCCGTGCAGCTTCTCTCGCATGACGCGGCCGCGCATCCCGATGTCGGGATACAGCGCCTTGTCGATGTCGGGGTGATGGCTGGACAGCCGTTGATGGCTCACCTTCTCGAACCGCCACTCGGTGTAGAGGTCGGGGTCGTCGACCAGAACGTGGCCACCGCACAGGATGTCTTGCAGTTGCGGCACTTGCAGCCCGTACCGCTCGAGATCGGAAATGATGGCCGCCTCTTCGGGGCTGAGATGTGCGACCGCGTTAAGGAGCCCCTTGCGGTACGAGCCGGCCCGCGCGGTGATCTCGATCATGAGTCGTACTCGACCGCGCACCTCCTCGGTGTGTGCGGCGCTCAACCCCGCAGCGGTCGAGGAGTCAGATGAGGCCCGCCGGGTGCGGGCAATGACGGAGGGTACGTGTCTACGCTCCACTGCCCCAGTAGAGCATCAGGACGCCCGGCGCAGCACGAAGACGCGGAACTGGGCCGATCTCGCCGGATCTGGGCCGATGTCGCAGTATCCGCCGGTCATACGCCTGTCCATCCACCGCTCACGCGTCCCGCCGGTGAAGCAGCAGACCGCCGATCACCAGAGCACACGCGGCCCAGATGGCGAGGACGCCCAGTCCGGCCCAGCCGCCGATCGGCGGACTTTTCAGGCGCGTGGTGCTCTGGATGGCGAGGCCGGCCGTCATCGGCGCTATCTGCTCCAGATGCCGTCGCCACGTCGCGTCGGACACCGATCCGATGATGATCGGAAACAGGTAGAGGAGGCCGAGGACGATCCCGATCGCGCTGGCGGAGTCGCGTACGGCCGTGGCGACGCCCAGGCTGAGCCCGGCGACGAGCAGGAGGTACAGGATCGATCCGGCCGCGGCGCGCAGTGTCGGCCCGTCGTAGAGCGACATGACTGCGTAGCCGTGTGCCGCCGAGTAGCCGCGGTCAGGCAGGATCAGCCGTCCCGGCCAGCAGCGACGCGAGCACCGCCGGCGTCGCTGTCGCGGCTACCAGCCCGATCAGAACGACGGCTTTGGCCGCAAGGACGGCGCCACGGCGCGGCACCGCGGCGAGCGTGACCCCGATCATGCCCGTGCTGTACTCGCTGCCGATCGCCATGACGGCAAGGACGGCGACGATTGCCTGGCCGAGATCGACGCCGGTCAGGCTTACCTTGGCCGGATCGACGGCGCAACCACCGGACACACAATCGGCGGTCGTGGCGATCGCGGCCACGCTGAGCGCGACGGTCACGATCATGGTCACCGGCAGCAGCCAGAGCATCCCGGGCGCCGTACGCAACTTGATCCATTCCGACCGTACGGCGTCGGTCCAATCGCCGGGCGATCGCCACGTTGTCGTGTTCATGCATCCCGCCGGCGGATCAGGAATACCGCGAGCCCGAGGGCGACAGCGACCCAGGCGACCAGTACGCCGAATCCCGCCCACGGGCTCAGCGGGAAGAACCCGTTGGCTGGGGTGTAGACGTTGTCGACCTGCGCATATTGCACCGCGCTCTGCTGGACCGCAAACGCCGCGGCGGGGGTGACCCGGAGCAGCCACTGTGCCGCGCCGGCCGGTAGGAATGCGATGGCCAACAGGTAGGGCACGACGATCACGGCGATGGCAGCGGCGACCGCGACAGCGCTCCGGCGTGCGACCGATCCGATGGCCATCGCGAGGATGGCCGTTCCGGCGAGGAGCGCCGCCGTGCCGACGACCACGCGGATCTCCGTACCGACGGTTGCCGGATGAACGTAGACGCCGTTGGCACGCAGAACCCGTTGTCCGACGGCGACGACGACGGTCGCGGCGATCAGTCCGGCAAGGAAGGCAACGGCACCGAGGATGACGGCCTTCGCGGCGAGGAGCCGTCCACGATGCGGCGCCGCGGCGAGGGTGATCCGGATGAGTCCGCGCCGGTATTCAGCGGTGATGAACATGACTGCCACGATGACGACGATGGTCAGGCCGACGAACGTTCCGACGAGCGTCTGCGTGATCGTGGTGCCGATGCCGGATGCGCCCGACACGGACGGAGCGATGTCGCCGGAGCCCGTCACGGTGAACCCGTCCGCCCTCTGCTGGAACCCGCCCTGTTGCTGCGCCCCGGCGTTGTCGGGGCCACCGATAGCAACGCCGGACCATGACTGGTCGGGCCACGTGCCGCCGCGGCCGAGTCTGTCGAACGTGGCCGTGTCCTGAGTCGCGCCGCCCTCGACGCCAGCGGCGCCCAACGCTCCGCCGACCGTCGCGGCATACTGCGGCGACGTCGCGAACAAACCGGCGTCCACGGTCGTTGGCAGGCCCACGAGGTGTGCCGTGCCGATCGTCGTCCAATGAATTCCGTCGGTCGACTCGTCACCGGTGACGGCGTCTCCGATACGAGTGAGCCGCAGCCAGCGAGGCGACGTCGGAGAGGCGACACCCGCGCGCCCGGCTATGTCCTCCGTGTAGTCGTACTGCATCCGTACGCCGTGCCCGCCGGTGACCATCACCGCGGCGTACGCCGAGCCGGGTCGGGTGCTCGCCTTGATGATGAGCCCGGCTTTGGCCCACGGCATCACACCGGGGCGAGTGTCGATCGCGTCGTCGCGACCAGTGGCGGCGGTGGGAATCAAGCCGGTCAGCGACGTGACCCGGACGGTGATGCTGCCATCGCCAACCAACGACTGGTGCACGAAGTAGAAGCTGTCGGTCACCTCTTGGCCGCCGGGTCCGATCGGCAGTATGCACGCGGCCGGGCCCGAGCCGCACGTACCGTGCATGCTCGGTCCAACGCCGAAACCGACGATCGCCGCCGTGGCGGCAAGCAGAGCCAGAACCCAACCGCGTACGGTGCGGAGCTTGGTCGACTCGGCCCGCAGAACGTGCGTGAACCGTTGCTGTTTGATCGTCGCCGCGGCTGGGCCGGCATTGACGACGGTGTCCGTCATCGCGTCAACTCCGGTGCCGCCCGGAATTCGACCGCGTCTCGGGTGAGTTCGAGATAGGCGTCCTCGAGCGTGGCTCGATGGGCCGCCACTTCGGAGAAGGCCACCTGGTGTCGGCTGAGTACGGCGACGATGACCTCGGCCGGAAGTCCGGCGACCGTCAGCGTGTCCGGGGCCGTACGGGTGACGGCGCCACCGGCGTCGGTGAGGGCGAGTTCCGCCGACGGCGTCGTCGTGCGTACGGTGACCCGGCCGCCGGATGCGGACGCGAGCAGACGCGCGACGCTCGTGTCGGCGATGACCCGACCGTGGCCGGCGACAACCAGATGGTCGGCGGTGTCCTGCAACTCGCTCATCAGGTGGCTGGACACTAGGACGGCCCGGCCCTGTGCGGCCAGCGACCGCAGGAAACCGCGCATCCAGATGATGCCCTCGGGATCCATGCCGTTGAACGGTTCGTCCAGCATCAGCGTCGACGGATCGCCCAGCAGCGCGGCGGCGATGCCCAGTCGCTGTCGCATGCCGAGAGAGAAGCCACCGGCCCGTCGCCGTCCGACCGCGGCCAGCCCCGCTTGTTCGAGCATCGCGTCGACGCGTCGATCGGACAGGCCCTGCGACCGCGCCAACCAGCGCAAATGGTTGCGCGCCGTTCGGCTCGGCTGGAGCGCGCCCGCGTCCAGCAGGGATCCGACGTGGCAGAGCGGGCGCGCTAATCGCCGGTACGGCTGCCCGCCGATCAGTGCATGCCCGGCGTCGGCCGAGTCCAGCCCGAGGATGACCCGCATGGTCGTGGACTTGCCGGCGCCGTTCGGCCCGACGAATCCGGTGACCTGCCCCGGCCGTACGGCAAATGACATCCCGTCGAGAGCCACCGTCGACCCGAACCGCTTCCGGAGGTCGGTGACGACGATCGTCGCATCGCTCATGTAATGATCCTTTTCGCCCGGTGGTTCCGCGATTAGCTGGTCGTTCCGCTGGTGGTTCCGCGATCTGCTCGTCCGTGTGCGATCGCCTGGTGGTTGCGCGTCGACGCTGTTTGTACGCTCGGGTCGGTGTCAGCCCGGTGTCGCCGGCCTGTCACCGGGCTGGCACCTGCGATCTGCGAAGGTGGCGTCCGAACCATCCGCGGGCCTGGCCCGGCAGCACGGGAGGGCCGCAAGGAAGATCATGAGAGTGCTTGTCGTCGAGGACTTCGAGATCCTGGCCCGTACGATCGGGACCGGCCTACGCCGAGAGGGCATGGCCGTCGATGTCGTCTGCGACGGCGCCGACGCGATTGAACATCTGACCACGACCAGATATGACGTCGTGGTCCTCGACCGAGACCTGCCCGGCGTACACGGCGACGACGTGTGCCGGCAGATCGTGACCGGCCACCCGTACAGCCGGGTGTTGATGCTCACCGCGGCCAGCACCGTCACCGAACGCGTGGACGGACTGGGGCTGGGCGCCGACGACTACCTGACCAAGCCGTTCGATTTCACCGAACTCGTCGCGCGCATCCGTGCGCTCGCCCGCCGTTCGCCCGCCGCCCTGCCGCCGACGTTGCGAGCCGTCGACATCACGCTCGACGCTAGCCGCCGGGTGGCAACGCGGGGCGGGCGGCGGCTCGACCTCAGTCCGAAGGAGTTTGCCGTCCTGGAATGCCTTCTCGGCGCGGACGGACGACTGGTATCGACCGAGGAACTCCTCGAGCGCGTCTGGGATGAAGCGGCCGACCCGTTCACCACCACGGTCAAGACGACGATCCGCCGGCTGCGGGCCAAGCTCGGCGAGCCGCCGGTCATCCACACGGTGCGTGAGGGCGGTTACCGGATCGGAGAGCCATGACCCCACGCCGGCACCCACGTCGTACGTTGCGGACACAGTTGACGTTGCTCTACGCCGTACCGTTCTTCATCTCGGGAACGCTGCTCCTGGCGGTGCCGCTGTCGGGCATCAAGGAGACGGCGCATGTCGGCCCGGACACCGCACCGACGCCGAGCGCACCGCCGGCGACCGACGTACACCGTGTCTTCACCAACTCCGCGATCGGCCTCGCCGTCATGGCCGTGCTGTCGCTGGTGATCGGTTGGTTGATTGCCGGCCGATTCCTCAAGCCGCTGCGTACGATCACCGCGACCGCACGGGACATCTCCGCGACGAACCTCGACCGGCGCCTCAATCTGTCCGGCCACAACGAGTTCACCGACCTCGGCGACACGCTCGATGACCTGTTCGCCCGCCTGCACGCATCGTTCGAGTCGCAGCGTCACTTCGTCGCCAACGCCTCCCACGAACTACGTACGCCGCTGACCGCCGAGCGCACGCTGTTGCAGGTCGCCCTGGCCGATCCGTCCGCCACAACCGAGTCACTGCGGGCGGCGTGCGCCGACGTGCTGACGCTCGGCGAGGGGCAGGAACGTCTCATCGCGGCGCTGCTCACCCTGGCCAGTAGCGAACAGCCGATCGAGCGGCCCGAGCGGCTCGACCTGGCCGACATTGCCCGCGGCGTCGTGTTGTCCCGCCGCGACGAGGCCGAAGCTCGCCGCATCCGGGTCGACGCGAGATTGCAGCCCGCCCGGGCTAGCGGCGACCCGCATCTCGTCGAGAGTTTGATCGCGAATCTCCTCGACAACGCCCTGCGCCACAACTCGACCGATGGTCAGGTCGAGATAGCGACGGCGACAACCGACGGGCACGGCGAGATCACCGTACGCAACACCGGGCCCGTGGTGCCGCCCGATCAGGTCGACCGCCTCTTCCAACCGTTCGAGCGCATCGACGGCCGACGCCTCCGTTACCACGACGGACACGGGCTCGGCTTGGCCATCGTCCGCGCGATCGCTGTCGCTCACGGTGCCGCCCTCACTGCTAGTGCCCGGCCGGGCGGTGGCCTCGACATCCGCCTGACGTTCGCGGGTGCGCGGTCGTGACCTCGACCTAGCCGCTGTTGCCTCAGACCCGACCGAGCGCGGTCCACGCGGATGCGTCGAGATCAAACGGCGCTTCCGGCAACAACTCGGCGCAGTGCGCGCGTAGTGCGTCGCGTCGCGCTGGGTCGAGCGCCGCGACGTAGCTCCCGGCCGGTCCGACGCCGAACGTGAAGGGTTCCCACCAGTCGCGGAAGGTATCGAAGGTGACCCGGACCGCGAGCGTCGCCGGCTCGACGAGCCGCAGCCCGGCCCGTTCGAACAGCGCAACGAGCTGACCTTCTCGTGCACCGGCAAGATCCGACTCGTCTGGCGCATCCGGATCAAGGTCTTGAACGGCTCGCCAGAACAACGACAGTGGCCCCCCGCCACCGGCGTGGTCCCAGACGCAGGCGGCGACCACGCCATCCGGCCGCGTGACTCGCGCCATTTCCGACAGTCCGGCGTCAGGATCACGCATGAAGTGGACGACCAGCTGAGCCATCGCGAGGTCGAAGCTGTCGTCTTCGAACGGGAGCGCCTCGGCGACGCCACGCCGAACGTCGACCTCCGGCAGGCGCGAGTGGATGGCCGCGACGAACTGTTCCGAAGGGTCGATCGCGGACACCGCCGGCGAGCCCAATCGGGCCACTAGCTCTCCGGTCAGCGCGCCTGGACCACAACCCACGTCGAGTGCCCGTTGCCCCTCGCGGGGATCGACCAACGCCACGAATTCGGCCGCCAGCGGCCGGGAGAATTGGCCCATGAACCGGTCGTATGCCTCAGCACCCACATCGAAGCTCATCCGGTGAACGTAGGCCCGCCGGCCGGTCGCGGCAATCAACCCGGTCGCGGCAATCAACCCGGTTGCAGCAATCAACCCGGTTGCAGCAATTAACCCGGTTGCAGCAATTAACAACGCCGGCCGCCCGGGTCCGCCGACGCCGGCCGGCGTCGGCAATCAGATTGCGGCGGCGCTCTGCAACCACTTTCCGCCGTACGGGCTACGGTGTTTGGATAGTTGACCGAGGAGGACCCGTGGCCGACGCGTCGCGAGTAGAGGATCTGCGCCCAGGCGACCACGCTTGCCTGACGTTCAGCGATGGTGAAGAACGTCTCGACCTCGTGGCCGCGATCGTCCGCGATGGGCTGCAATCCGGACAACGCGTGCTTTGCGTGACGGATACCCTCTCCCAAGTCGCATTGACCGGCGAGCTGACGGGGCGTGGAGTGGCGCTCGGGGATGCCACCGAGTCGCGCCAGATGCTCGTCATGCGTACGGACGAGACATTCCTCGTCGACGGGTCGTTCACCGCTCAGCGTGTCGTCGACCTGTTGGCGGGGCAGATCTCCCAGGCGGCCACCGAAGGGTTCTCCGGCCTGTGCATCACCAGCGACATGTCGTGGGCTCTGCGTCCAGTCGCGGGGCTGGACCAGCTGATGAGTTACGAGTCGAGGCTCACCGATCTCGTCGCCGACACCAACGCCACCGCGGTGTGCCAGTACGACAGGCATTCCTTCGACACGGTCACGCTCGCCGGCGTCGCCGCCCATCACGGCTTCGCCTTAGCGGCGGCGACCTATCACGACGACGCGTTCCTTCGAATCTGTCGCCAGTATCAGCCGCCCGGCATACGTGTCTCGGGCGAGATCGACTATCGGCGCGCCCAGCCGCTCACGCTCGCGCTGACCGAGGCTCTGGCCCTCGACAACCACATGTATCTGAACCTGGGCTCGCTCGATTTCATGGACGGGAGTATCGCCGGCGTCATCATGCAAGCGGCTGCGAGTCTGGGCCCGAACCAGCGTATGACGGTGCGGTGCCAAGCGCACGCCGGCAAGATCTTCCATGCGCTGGGGTTGCCAGATCTGCCGAACGTCACGGTGGTGGTCAACGATGACCAATAGTCCCCGCGATGATCATCGCATTCTCGATTCGTCGAGCACGAACGGGCCGTCGCGCACGAACGGACCGTCGGGTGCGAACGGACCGTCGGGTGCGAGCGGATCGTCGGGTGCGGCAGAGCTGGAACTCGTCTCGCAGGACTTCGAGGAACGGAACCTGCATGAGCTGCGGCAGACCGTCACCGCCCACGCCGCGACGGTCCTGACCGACGAACGGGTCGACGATATGGCTCTGATTGCCATCGAGCTCGCATCCAATGCGATCCGGCACGGCGGCGGTAGCGGTCGGCTGAGGCTCTGGACCACGCCGGACGCCATCTTCTGCCGGGTCACCGACGACGGGCCAGGCTTCCCGGACAGCAAGTATCCCGCCGTACAGCGACCGGAACCCAGCGCCTCGGGCGGTCGCGGGCTATGGCTCGTGCTCCATTTCTCCGACGCGCTCACCGTCGACAACGACGTCGACGGCGGCGCGACGGTGACGGCAATGATCGCCACCGGAGACCGTACGTCACCGCCGAAGCCCTGATCGAGCCGTCCGGCCGTCACCTGGGAGAATCGGCCGAGTGAGCGGATACCTCGAATTGGCCGGTCAGCGGGTCTTCGTCGAGGAGTACGGCGCCGGTGAGCCGCTGTTTCTCCTCCATGGCGGGATGGTCGCCGCGGACAGCTGGCAGTTCCAGATCCCGGCGTTAGCCGACCGCTATCACGTCTTCGTCCCCGAGCGCCGTGGGCACGGCCGAACGCCGGACGTGCCGGGTCCGTACACGACCGAGAACATGGCCTCGGAAACCGTGGCCGTCATTGAGGCACTCGTCGACGGGCCGGTACGCCTGGTCGGCTGGAGCGACGGCGCATACGTCGCCGCGTACGTTGCGGTGACCCGCCCGGACCTCGTCGCGCGACTCGTTCTGATCGGGCAGGCGTACGCGCGCGAAGGTGAGTCCAGCGGCATCGCGGCGCTCGTCAACGCCACCGAGATCGGCGAGTGGTTCCGGCCGGACTACGTCAAACTCTCACCGGACGGCCCGGATCACTTCGACATCGTGCTCGACAAGGTGATGACGATGTGGCGCAACCCCTTGGACATACCGTTCACCGAGATGGCGAAGATCAGCGCGCCGACACTCATCATGCAGGGCGACGACGACGGCGTACGGATCGACTACAGCGCGGCGTTGGCCCGTACGCTGCCGCGGGCTCAGCTCGCGGTGATTCCCGGAACCGGCCATGGCGCCCCGATCCAGAAGGCCGATCTCGTCAATCGGATGATTCTCGACTTCCTCGCGCCAGACCAGCCGGAGCGACTGATCGCGCTCGGCTCGCTACACGATGCCCCGCGACCGCCGGCGTGAGCCGACGGCGACACCGCCACGAACGTGAGCCAACGGACCGGATGGTCAAGCCGCGGCCGCCGTCACCCGATTGCTTATGGCGACCGCGCCGAGGATCGGAATCAGCACCGCCAGTGTCCACATGAGACCGATGCCCTGCGCCACCCAGCCGATCGCGGCCGGGCCGAACAGGATCCCCGCGTACGTGAACGTGGTGAACCGGGCTAGCGCGGTCGCGGCCGCCGGACCGTCGCCACCGGCGCGCCCGGCGGCGCTAAACGTCAGTGGGATCAGGTTCGACGCTCCGAGCCCGAAGACCGCGAAGCCGGCGATGGCGACGGACAGCCACGGGCTGAACACGGCAAGCGCCAGGCCGGCGATGGCTAGCAACCCACCGGCGCGGAACACCGCGGAGCCACCGAATCGCTGCTTCAACCGGTCGCCGGCGATCCGGCCGACGGTCTGACTCGCCGTGTACGCGGTCACTGCGATCGACGCAACGGTCAGCGTTGCGCCGCGGCTGTCGTGCAGGAAGATCCCACTCCACGCGAGCGCCGCGCCGTCACAGATCATCAGAACGAGGCCGATCCCACCGAGCACGACGATCGCCCGCGTCCAGCCGGACCGCCAGCCCGATCGCCCACTGACTTGGGACGAATCGCTGTTCCGATCCCGCGCACGGCGATCCACCGATGGCGGCATCAGGAACGGGCCGACCGCCAGCCCGGCCGCGAACACGACGATGCCGACGGCGAGGAAATGTGTGGCTGGCGCCAACCCGGCGTGGATGACCAATGCTCCGACGATCGAGGCAAGGACGGCGCTCACGCTCCAGGCCGCGTGGCATCCACTCATGATGGGTCGTTGCCGGATCCGCTCAACGGCGACGGCGTGTGCGTTCATCGCGACGTCCAGCGTGCCGTGCACCGCTCCGGTCAGTGTGACGGCCAGTGCGAAGGCGAACGTGCCGTGGCCTTCGCCGATGCCAATCACCGCTAGCGGCATGGCGAGCAGTGCGAGCCGGATGACCCGAGCGCTGCCCACGCGGGCGGTGAAATTGCCGACGAACTGCATCGCGATCAGAGCGGCCGCGCCGAACAGCGTGCCGAGCGCGCCCAGCTGACCGTCGCTGAGGTGGTGCTCCGCCTTCAACGATGGCAGTCGCACGATGTAGCTCGACAGCAGCAGGCCGTTCAGGAAGAACACCGCCGTGACCGCCCACCGACCGCGGACCGCGGTCGCCGGGGACTCCACGAGCCGCGCGGTCGTTGCGTCCTGAACCACCACGATGTCACTCCTTGATCGTCGGCTAACTGCCCGTGCGGAAAGGCGACGAACGGAAGGCGGCCGCTACTACGCGAGGGGCCACAATCCTTCGCCGATGGCCCGGCATCGTTGCCGAGTCGCGGCGGGCAGAAGGACGAGGTAGGTCGGCCGCGTGCGCACGATCCGTGAGCTGTCCCGCGCCGCCCTGGTGACTCCATTCTGGAGCGTGGGTACGACACAAAGTCGGCGCCGCCGATCCGCTCCTACGGGGTAGCCGGCAAGGCAGTGGTGGTGTGCCTACAGCCACCACCCGGAGCGGCCTACGGGCGCGGGGGAGTCGGCGGGGTGATGTAGTCCTCTAGCAACGCCGGGGTGAGACCGGCCTTGTGGATCGCGGTCAGCGCGGCCAACACGTCGGCGGGGAATGTCGACCGGAAATGCATGAGGATGATGTCGCCCGGTTTGATCTTGTGATCGGAGGTCTGGTAGAAGACCTTTCCGTTCCGTACCGTCTCCGACCAGTAGAACGCGGCCGTCAGCCCGCAGTCGTGCACGACCCGAAGCGTCGTGCGGTCGTAGTCGCCGAACGGCGGCCGGAAGAGTACGGGCGCCCGACCGAACGAGTGCGTCAACATCGTGCGCGCACCGCATATCTCGTGTTCCTGAAAGTCTTCCGGTCGACCGCGAAGGATCGGATGTGTCAGCGTGTGATCTTCGATCATGCCGCCGTCGGCTACCAACTTCTTGAAGAACGAGGGATTGCGTGCCGCCACCGGACCGATGAGGAACATCGTGAACGGGATATGCGCAGCATGCATCACCGTGAGGTCGTCGGGCATCTGAACGATGCCGTCATCGATCGTCAGGAACGCGACCTTCGACGTGACCGGCAGGCGATAGAAGATCGGCGCCGAGGATCCGCCGGTGATGTGGACCGGCACCGCCTTCGGAGGCGCCGCGAATACGGGCAGCTTGGCCACCAGCTTTTGCAGCGCGGTCAACGATTCCGTCGGCGTGGGACTCGGCGGCTGAACCGCGCCATGCGCGCCGGTCGGCGACGTGGCGATGCGGCGCGGTGACGCGGGCGCGCTGCCCGTGCATGCGGCGAGCGCCATCGTTGCCGCGGCGAGCACGGTCAGCGCCACGCGACGTCGGGTTGCTCGACGTCGGAGACAGTGCGTGCGGGACGGCACGCGCCGACCCTAGCCAGCCCCCGCGCTTCATGCCGCCCGCCACGCGGATACCGGGTCAAATACCATCGAACCGGGGAACTGTACGGAACTTGGCCGGTGCAGCGGCGCCATCGGCACCCAAGTTCCGTACAGCAGCGGCGGCGACGGACGGCGGCGAGCCTGACGTCGCAATCAGTTGGCGAGGCCGACGGCCTGGCGGATCGTTTCGGGTTGCTCCAGGACGCGCAGCATGCACTGCGCCACGTCGGCCCGCGAGATGCTCCAGCCACCCGGGATGTTGCGCCCGATCGCCGTACGGTACGTGCCGGTCAGCGGTTTGTCGGTAAGTTTCGGCGGCCGTACGGCGGTCCAGTCGAGGCCGCTGTCACGAAGCACGTCCTCCATCCGGGCAACGTCGGCGTACTGGCGACGGAACGCGGTGCGGGCGAACGGCGCGAACAGGTGACGCATGAAGAATCCGTCGCCAGGATCGTGCTTCGGCGGGTTCGGCCGACCCGGTGTCGGCACCGTGCCGATCGGCGCCGCGCTGACCGCCACAATGCGCCGGACGTCGGCGGCCGCCATCGCCTCGACGATCGCGCGGGTGCCCCGCCACGTGATGCCCGCGTCGGCATCCGCGAACGAGCGGGCGCCGAGGCCGGACAGGACGGCGTCCGCGCCGCTGACCGCGGACTCGATCTGTGTCGATGCGGCCGTACCGAGGTCGGCCTCGACGACCCGGACGGCGTCCCAGGCGGCCTGGGCCAGTTTCCGTGGATCGCGGACGACCACGGTGACGTCATGCCCGGCCGCCGCGGCCTGGGCGAGAAGCTGCTGGCCGATGCCACCGGTCGCAGCGAAGATCGTGAGCTTCATGGCGTGCTCCCTTGCCTCGATAGGTAGGTCCCCGCCGTGGTAAGCGGGTACCGTGTCCTCAGAACACCATATTATACGAGGAGCATATCGTATGAGTTCCGTAGCATCTACCGATGGAGTGCCGGACGTGGCCGGTCGTGGCGACGCTCGCCAGCGGCGCCGGCTCACGACCGCGATCAAGGAGTCGATGCGGGACCTCGGAAACCAGCTCACGCTGCTCAACCATCACGTCGGGTCCCGCCTGGAGATCAAGGACGTCGACTTCGACTGTCTCGAGGTGATCAACCGGCACGGGCCGATCAGCCCGAGCACCCTCGCGCGCCGGGCCGGCCTCCATCCGGCCACGATGACCGGGGTGCTCGATCGCCTGGAACGAGGCGGCTGGATCACCCGGGACCGGGATCCGCAGGCGGTCGATCGTCGAGCCGTCACCGTACGGGCGACCCGCGACCGAGTGGGCGAGGTGTTCCACCTCTACTCGGGGATGAACGCGTCGATGGACCAGATCTGCGACCGCTACGACGATGCCGAGCTTCAGGTGCTGGCCGACTTCCTACAGCGCACCACCCGCGCCGGCCGAGCCGCGACCGACGATCTTGCCTAGCCGACCGGTCGTCGAGCCGATCGCTCGCGCAAACGCCGCAGGCCACCGCCGGCGAGGGCGGTGGCCTGCGTGACTCTGGAGGCTGGTTGGGCTCAGACGACCTGGAGATCGACCGCGATGTTGCCGTGGGTCGCGCGCGAGTAGGGGCAGACCTGGTGGGCGGCCTCGGTCAGCTGTCGTGCTGTTTCGGCCGGTACGTTCGGCAAGTGGATCAATAGCGTGACGGCCAGGCCGTACGCCGGACCATCCGGTCCAATACCAACGCGAGCCGTCACAGTGGAGCCGTCGACATCGGCCTTGGCGTTGCGGGCCGTGATCCGCAGGGCGCTATGGAAGCAGGCGGCATAGCCGGCTGCGAAGAGCTGCTCGGGATTCGACCCCTCGCCGGTGCCGCCCATTTCCTTCGGAAACGCGAGATCGAAGTCCAACCGGCCGTCCGAGCTGGTCACGTGTCCATTGCGGCCGTCGCCGGTGGACCGGGCCTCGGCGGTGTAGAGGATCTTTTCGGGCATGGTGGCACCTTTCACGGCAAGTCGGAGCGCGCCCAGCGCGCAGGATGGCTACGCACAGAGGAACGCATCCGACCCGGCGATCGAGCCCTAACGTGACGCTTGCCACCGATGTGTCGACACCCGCCGCTGCTCAGGTGGTGAAGTGTGACGACAAGCCCATGGTTCGGTAGGCCGCCAACAGGTTCGGGTTGATGTCGACCCGCAGATCGACGTGCTGACCCAGATAATTCACGTGGACGTCCGTGTCGAACCAGACCACCGACGCAATGCCGGGTCGGCGCTCGACATAGTCGGCGAACGATTCGAGCCGTCCGGCCATTACGCGCGGATCCATCTTCACGATGCCGATCTCGGCGATCATGATGGGTTTCTTTCCGGCGTACATCAGGTAGACCGGATCGAAGATGGACTCCGGCGTCTGCTGCGGCACGGTGAAGTAACCGGACACGCCGACCCAGTCGACGTACGCGTCGCCGGGGTAGTAGTTCTCGATCGCATTCCAGGACGCGGCCGGGTCCGAGCGGTAGTACGGCGACCAGACCCAGCCGACGTTGGTCGCGCCGTGCTTCTGGAAGATCTCGTACACGTACCGCCAGGTCTCGATGAACTTGACCGGATCGTTGCCGTTGCGAGCGCCGGAGTGCTTGTACCAGTGCCCGTTCATTTCCCACGCAAAGCGCATGAAGAGCGGCTTGCCGTATCCGGCCAGCCGCTGGGCGTTGGTGATGAAATGCTGGTCCCACTTGCCCGCGAGAATGTCGTTATAGGTGGTTCCGAACCATGAATAGGCGAGCGTGGCAGCGCCCTGCGACGTCGAGTACTCCTGCGCGAACGTGTCGTTGAATTGGTAAAACCAGTGTTGGACGGCGTATGAGCGCCCGAGTTGCTGACGGCGCAGCGCCAGGGCCTGGGTCACGCTCATGTTCTTGAGCTGGAGGAACGCGCCCATTTCGGTCTTGCCGGGCACCGGCTGCGGTCGCGAGGGTGCGATCGCATAGCGCGCCGGCACCGATGGCAGCGCTTCGTGCGACGCGCTCGATCCGGACGACGGTGACCCGCTGCCGCCCGTCGGAGCGGCCGGCTCGGTTGACGCCGCCACCGGGTGGTAGCGGGTGCACGCCGTCAGCGTCTCGGCGCCGGCCAGGCCCAACGCAGCCGCGCCGCCGGTCAGCAACAATCGGCGGGAGATGGCGGAGCGACTGATCGAAGAGTGACCCATTAGACGTTCCCGCTCGGTGTCGGCGCCACGTCACTGTCCCACAAGGGGCGAACGGTAGCCACGGCTCAATTCGACCTGGCGGAGCAGCCGATCCACGGCTATCTGCGCGCTTGTCCACCGGACCCGCCGGGTTGCCGACGCTGCCGACCGCAGAGCCGTACGGATGCCGGCGCCGGCGTGGGGCGCCCCGGCGGCACGGACGAACGTCTGCACCGGCGCGGGCAGTGTGAGCGTCGGATCGAGCCGGAGCGCGTGGGCCGGATGCTTGGCCTCGATGATGCGCCGGGAGACACCGGCGTCGTACGCCTGACGCAGGAACGCTTCGCGGCCGCGACTATGGAGATGAACGGACGTGAGCGAGTCGTCGAAGACACCACGGAGACCGCCTTCCACGCAGCGGATGCCGAACTCCTGGTCTTCGTGGAACGCGAGCCGGTATCCCGGGTCGAGCCCGATGCGCAGTGCGTTGTCCCGCCGCATCGAGATGTTGCCGGCCCAGAGACCGCGCAGGATGCCATCCGGGTCGGCGCGATAGCGGTCGCACGTGCGCTCGTACTCGTCGGCGTACAGGTCAGTGGTGAAGCTGTCCGCCGATCGCTCGCCCGGCCGCGGGTCGCTTGGTCGGCATGTAACCGACGACGACCAGATCCTTCGCGTCCCCGTGTCGCCGCGCATGTCCGAGCGCGAGGTCCGGCCCGGCCACCACGTCGTCGTCCATGAACAGGACGATGTCGCCGGTGGCGGCGATCGCGCCGTTTTGTCGGCCGATGGACTCGCCGCAGTTCTCCTGCCAGATCGGTCGAAAGCGCGGATCGGTGGCGGCGACGCTCTGGGCGTATTCGAGCGAGCCGTCGTCGTACCCGTCGACGATGACGATGATCTCTTTGGCGTAGCGGTCGGCGCCGATCGCCGCGAGCACCTCTGGCAGCAGGTGGCGGCGTTTGTACATGGGGATGACGACGGATATGGACGGCGTGCTCACGGCTCTCCTCATGCGGCCGCGTCGGCGGCGGTCACTCCGCCGACGGATGTCTGGGTGTCGTGGTCCTCGGGCGCCCGATGCCGGCCGGCGGCCGGTGCCGGCGGATTCCGGCCACCGGTCGGCGTGGGCGGATTCCGGCCATCGGCCGGCATCGGCGGATTCGCGGGGACGCCCGTCCTGCGGCGACCGCGCGACATTACCGGACCCGGCGGCGCTGGTATCGCCGGGACCGGCGCGGTCGGGGGAGCGGAATCACCGCGCGGCGACCGGGCCGGCGTGGCGGGCACGGGAACGGTAGCGGGAGCCGAGTCGACCACGGGCCGCGACAAGTCCCGCGGCCGCAACACCGCCAACGGCATGGTGAGCTCGGGCGGCAGCGACACGGCGAACGGCAACGACAGATCGGGCGGCACCGTGGCCGGGGGCGGCACCCACACCTGGGACATCGGTGGCGGCACGGAACCGGTCGGCGTTGGCAGCGCCGGGTCAGCCGCGGCGGCCGATGCGGTCGGCGTCGCGGCCGCGAGCGCAAGGTCCCGCTTGGCTGCCGGCAGGACGCCGGCCAACTGCAGAACGCGCGGTAGCAGCACGACGCCTTCGGCAATCACGACAACGGTGTAGAACTCGGTCAGACCCTGGACGCCGCCGACGTGCGCGCCGGTCGCGGACAGGACGAGTTCGGCCACGGCCGCTGTGGTCGCGAAGATCGTGGCCGATCGCATCCGCCCCCGGATCCGTGCGGTGGCGAGATAGACGTTGCGCAGCACAGACGTGGGATACGTCAAGCACAGAACGGTCAGCAGGAAGCCGGACTCCGCGTACCCACTGCCGAACAGTGCCATGATCGGCCGGGCACCGATCATCAGGACCGCTACCGCCGGTATTCCGGCGCCGACCGACGCGAACAATACGAACCGCGTCTTGGCCCGCAGTCTCGGAATGTCGGTCGCGACGATCGCGTAGAGCATGTTCGACAGTGACACCGGCACCATCGCCAGCAGCGTGAATATCATCCACGCTGTGTAGAAACCGGCGGTGGCGTGCGCCGACACGAATGTCGTGACGATGATCGGTAGCGCGGTGCGCGGCAGGAAGAGCGAGAGGTTCAGCATGTTGTGGCCGAACGCCAGGCGTCCCTTGCCGCGCAGCATCGCAAATCGCGGCCGCATCGACGACAACAGGCCGGCATGCGTCATGTGCAGGCCGAGGGCGACGAACGACAGCACGATGCCGGCGTCCCAGCAGGCCAGCAGGATCGTGGCCGAGTGCAGCGACGGCACGATCGCGACCGCGACCAGCAGCAGGAGCTTGATCAACGCCATGTACGAGTTCCGCAGCAGTTGCAGGCGTGGAGCCATCAGGCCGACCAGTGAGTCGTCGACCACCGAGGTGACCGCGGACAGGCCACATCCCAAGATCAACATTATCGCGAACAGCGGCGTACCGTGGCCACCAACCAGCGACGGGTAGGCCACCGACAGCAGGATGAACACGAGGCCGCCGGCGATCGACGCCAGCAGCGCGGCGACGGCGGCGGTCGAGATGAGGTTCCACTCGGTGCCTGGCACGACCTTCTGCACCTCGGCCACCAGCATGGTGCCGAGCCCCCACACGCCGAGCGTGCTCACGAGCGTCATCGTGGCGACGCCGCTGGACGCGACACCCACCTGCCCCTGCGACATGATGTGCGTCGCGACCCACCAGTACCCGAAGCCGAGTAGCGACGTGACGACGGTGGTCGCGAACACCGCGGTCGACCCGGCCAGCAGGTCGACGTTGCGGCGGATCAGGCGCACGATCCGGTTGCCGGAGTCCTGAGTCGCGGCCGTATGGCTCTGATATTGCGCCGTCCACCGCAGCTTGCGTGCCAACGGGTCGGCGCCTTCTGCGTGGTCGCTCCGGTAGTACGTCACGGCATGTCCTCGAAGACCGTCCGGTAGGGCGTCTTGTCGCCCGGCCGGAACAATTCAGCGGTGACCTTGCCAGTGGACGGCACCTTGGCCCGACCCGACCATTGCGAATTGTCGTACACGGTGGCGTGGATCGTATCGGTGAACTTGCCGGTGCCGGTGAGGCGGATGGTGAACGTCGTTGGCGCGCCTTCGCCGTTCCAGACGTAGAGGGAGACGGTGCGGGTCGACCCCGGTGCCTCGGTGGCGAACGCCGGCACCATACCGATCGCCGTCGCGGCCGGCGGTTGCGTCGCGACCGCGTCCTTTTCGCCAACCACCATCGTCATGACCGCGACGACGGCCGTCATCGCCAGCAGGCCGCCCACGATCAGCGCGCGTGTCCGACCGTCGAGCCGGCGTCGCGACGCTACGGCGGTCCGAACGGTGGCCGGCCCGGTGGTCGGCGGCATGCCGTTCGACGGCACGGAGTCCGCGGCTGCGACGTCAGTCCGCCCCGGCAGTATGAGATCCAAGACGAGCGCGACCTCGGTGACGCCGGCGAGGAACACGGCCCACGTGGAGCGCGTCAGGGTGAAGCCGGCAACGTCGATCACCACGCCGCCGATGATGATGCTCGCCATGCTGAGCGCCGGGATACAGAACAGCTCTTCGACTCGGCTCAGATCACGCGCGTGTCCGAGCAATCGGGTGATCGCGTAGCCCGGCAGGACCAACGCGAAGATCAGGCCGAACGCGATCGCGATGATCGATGGACCGTCCGACGTGGTGCCCGCCGTCAGCGCCGGCTCACCCTTCGGAGCCACGACCAACGAGACGACCAACGCGACGAGCGTGATCGCGGTCACGGCGGCGAAATGGGCCCACCGACCCCGGGGCGGCGTCAACTCGTGCCCCGCAGATCGTAGATGCGGATGGTGCCGTCGTCGTACACGCGCCGGATGAACGTGACCGTGTCGAACTTGGTCAGGTTTGCCTTCCGCAGCGGGGTCACGTTCTGGCCCGCGTGCGGGTCGGCCAGGAAGAACGAGCCGGTCACCGGCGACTGCTGGGACAGCCGGGCGTCTACCCACAGGAATCCGACGTTTTCACCGGCCACGAGCGTGGCGTCGGTCAGATCCCAGCCGCCCGAGTAGAACAACGGCCCGACCTCGGCCACCGGGTTCTGCCCGCCGTAGCTCGCCACCAGCGTCCAGCCGGTGATGTCGGCGCCGATCCGGTTGTCCGGCCCGAGCCAACTCTTCGTCCATTCCGCGGCGCGGACACTCGACGGAGTGACCGCGCTCTCGAATCCGCTGACGATCACCTTGCCCGGCAGCGTTTCCCAAGTGGGGGGCCATCCGCCGACGCGACCCGCGATCATCAGTACGACCGCGGCGCTGGCGAGCGCGGTCGGCCGGAGGTAGACGTGCCACGGGGGAAGGTGCCGGCGACGGTCGGCCAGCCAACGGTCGCCCCGCCACGCAAGCAGGCCGGCCGCCGGGAGGAAGGTGAAGGTGCTGGCCCGCCCGGCCAGCTCCGGGCCCTCGGAGCCCATCACGTGCAGCGCGCTCGATGCGAAGTAGGTCGCCGCCGCCGCGACAAGCAGCCACTGAAACGGGGTGCCGGTGTGGCGAAGAGCGATCACGGCGCCGACGACGATGCAGAACACCACGACCAAGGCGATCAATTGGATGCCGAGGTCGAGCGTCGAGGTCGGGTTGACCGCTGGCGCGTGGTGTGAGCTACCACCGTGCAGCAGCGCGGTTGCCGACGCCCACGCGGAACTTAGCGGGGGCAGCAGATAGTCGAATGTCGCCCGCCCCGGAAACGCCAGCCACAACGCCGTCATCGCGATGGCGGTGCCGGCGACCACCAGCGGTCGCCGCGTGCGCGGGTGGGCAAACGCGCTGACTAGTCCGATCGCCATCAGGCTCAAACACAGGAATCCAGCCGTGATGTGGTGTGTCATCGTGGTCGCGGCGGCCGTGACGAGAGCGATGACCATGAGCGAGGTCGAGGCCATGGAGCGCAGGCGGATCGTCGCCCACAGGCAAACCAGCGCAAATGCGAGGCCGCCGGCCTGGTAGACGTACATCGCGTTGAAGAACAGATAGTGCTGCGAGGTTGTGTAGAGCACACACGCGAGCAACGCGATTCGGGCTCGACCGCTGATCCGCCATACGGCGGCGAACAGCGCACCGATAAACACGAGGCGACACACGAACGCGATGATCATGCCGCTCGTCGTTATCGACAAACCGGTCACCTCGGACACTGCCGAGCCGATCTCGGCCAGGCCGGGGAACGAGGACCCGATCGGCAGCGCCGGATTGCTCTCGAACAGGCGGCCGGTGTGGTTGATGATCGACGTGGCCGTCATGTGCTGGAGCTCATCCGGGAAGCGGAACTGGTCCGGGCTGTAGAGCCACATGATGAGGTATTGGTTGATGCCGAGTCCGACGGCCATCAGCGCGGCGGCGGCGAGGGGTGGCGGCCGGCGGCGGAGCGCGGCGACCATGGTCGGTACGAACACGAGGATCTGGCCGAGCCAGTACATCGGCATTCCGGCGCTGCCATGCACGCGCCCCTGGTGGTACGCGAACACGGTCGCGATCACACCGAGCAACGAGACCAACACGACCACGGCGGCGATGGGTACGCCATCCGGATCGGCATCGGCGTCGGCCGCGGGTGGGGTGATCGCGTGCTTCCGGGCCGGTGGCGGAGACGGATAGACAAGACCGGGCGGCCCGTACGGCATCCGGGGCAGCACACGTGTCAGCTCGACCGATTCGTGCCGCAGCGCAGCGGTGTCCTCGGCCGACCGGCGGAACGCCGCGCGAGCGGTGTTCGTTGCTTCCGGTTGCACGGGTCCAGCGCTCCCACGATCGACGGCGGCCACGTCGGTTACGCCGGCAACACCACTTTTGGCAAATATCTCCATCACGGCGGCGGTGCCCGTCGTGTTCGGGTTCGTCGAGTAACGGCCGTTCACGACCGACTCATGACGGTCTTGCCACCCGACGGCTGCGCACATAGGCGAACGGGCCACGCAGCATCCCGTGCAGATTAGCGCGCAATACCTCGATCGGAAAACTGCTGGTGAGGGTCCGATTCCGGTCACTGGACGGCGCCACGATCGCACGCAATGCCTGCGGCGCAAGCACGATCAGCCGACCGATCAACGCCGGGCGTTCGCGGAGCAGGCTGGCATAGAAGGCGGTGAGTCCGACGCCATAGCCGTACAGCTGCCGGCGCAGGCCTTCGACGTCCTCACGATGGCGATGGCGCGCGATCGCGGCCGGCTGGTAGACGATCGTTCCGCCGCGCAGCAACAGGCGCGTGAACGCGTGGGTGTCCTCGCCCGCGTACGTCGGCGTGCCGGCGCCGAGGGCCGGATCGAATCCGCCGATCAGCGCCAGCGCCCGGGGCGTGAACACCATGTTCGCTCCGGTGCCGAACGGTGGCAGCGGAAACAACGGATGCTGGCGCCGCCAGGTGTCCGGCCCGAAAACGGCCGGCCGGAAACCGCGGCCCTTGCTGTGGCCGCCGAACTCTTCGAACAACTCTTGGGCCGGGCTCGTCAACTCCGCCGGCACGATTACGCCGGTGATCGCGTCGGCGGCCGGGTACGCAAGCAGGGCGCTTGCCACCTCGGTGAGCCAGTGCCGGTCGACGATCTCGTCGTCGTCGATGAAGGCGAGGATCTCGCCCGGCGCGGCCGCGATCGCCGCGTTGCGGGCGCGGGACAGGCCGGGCGTCGGTTCGAGCAGGTAGGTGACGGGCGCACGGGCGGCGAACTCGGCGACGACCCGCTGCGGCCGGTCGTCGCTCGGCGCGTTGTCGACGACGAGTGCGCGCCATCGCGGATAGTCGAGGCCCAGCAGGCTTTCGAGGCCTCGGCGCAGCCCAGACGCATTGTCCCGGGTGCAGATGACCACGGTGATGGCCGGCCCGTTCGCCCGCGCGTCGGCCCGCCGGTCGGCAACCGCCGCAGCGCTCAGGCCGGAGTCGTCGCCCGGTCTGAGACCGACGAGCAGATCCGCTTCGGTCACCGCGAGCCCGGCCGCCGCCCCAATCTCCTCGCTCAGCTCGGCCCAGATCGCGGCCGTGACGATCTCGGCTGTCACCCCGCCGGCCGGCACCGGGACGCGAACCGCGCCGATCGGTTCGCCATGTAGACGGACGAGCAGCCACTCGGTCTCGGTGGCCCGGTCGCCGCCGGATATTCCGCCGACCGGTGCGGACAATTCGACGTCTCGAACGCCCGGCGCCTGGTAGGCGTCGCCGACCGTGGGCAGGGCAGACTGGTCCATCAGGACACGCGTCTCGGTTCGCGCGACTGCCGCCGCGTGTACGTCGTCGTGAGGTCCCGCCGAGCCGACTCCAACACGGCGCCGACCCCGGCCGAGCCGACCGCGGCGACGATCGTGAGCGCGCGCAGAGCCGGTGCCACGCCGTGACCGCGAAGCGGTGCGACCAGTCCACGACCGACGGCGCGGGGCAGCTCCCGGCGCAGATAGTCCTGCTCGCGACCGAGGCTCTCCGGGCCGTTGAGCCGGGCGTACGCAACCTTGCCCCGACCCTCCTCATAGCACCGACCGAGCAACCACCCGAACCGGGACCGTTGCGCCGAAACCGGATGGCTCACCACCGCTTCGGGCGTGAGGACCCAGTGGCCGCCGCTCTCGCGCGCCATGCGTACGCAGAGGTCGGTGTCCTCCGGCCGGTAGCGGTGTCCGATCTTGCCGAAGTCGACGCGAAAGCCGTCGACGGCATCGAAAACGTCGCGACGGACCGCGAGGCTCGCCGCCCAGACATTGCGCACCGGTGTGACGGCGGACAACGCCGGATCCGTCGCCGAGACGGCCCAGAGCATCTCGTCCGGGAACCACGTCGGCCGGCCGGTCTCCCAACGGGGCGAAATGGCTCCGCCGACGCCGACGACCTGTGGATCGGCGAGCGGTCGCGCCATGGCCGCGAGCCACCCAGGCTGAGCCTGCGCGTCGTCGTCGAGCAATACCACAACCGACGTACGGGTGTGGAAGACGCCCGTGTTGCGCGCGCCGGACACACCCTGCGCGAGCTTGTTCGCGAGAACAGTGACCTGCGGGTAGGCCTGCCGGAGCCGGTCGGCCAGGGCGTCGTTGTAATCGACAACCACGACAACCTCGGCCGGGGCCGGCACCTGGTGGAGCGCTGACTCGATCGCGCCGGTCAACTGCGGCCACCGTGCCTCCGTATAGCACGGAATGACGACGCTGGCAGCCTCGGTGATCACGGTGTGAGGACGCTGGCCGCGTCAGTCGACTTCAGCGATTCGACGGTCGAGGCGGGTGCCGCGTCAGCGGTTTCGTGCTGCGCGTTCGGGTACTCGGAAGCATTCGCGGTGGGCTGATTTATGGCCAATTGCGTCGTCACGGACTCGGCCGATGTCCCGGCGACCGGTTCCTCGTCGGGCGCGGTGGCCGCCGGTCGGCGCTGGCCCGGCATCATGACCCGGGCATTCGTGTCGCGGCCGCGGGTTCGGCGCTCGCGCACGATCGTCCGCAGTACGCGGTAGCCGTCCCGGGCGGCGTTGAGGTTGCTGACGCCGTGCAGGCGCGCGTGCTCGATGCTCGCCACCTCGGCAATGCGCAGGCCGCGCATCGCTGCCCGTACGTTGATCATCGTCTCCACCTCGAAGCCGTCGCCCCATAGGTGGTTGCCGTCGTCCGGCCCGACGAGCCAGGTGGACGGCAGGTCGAGATCGGGTAGGACGCGACGCCAGAACGCGTTGTAGCCATAGCAGAGGTCGGAAAACTTCGTCCGGAACATCATGTTGACGATGAGCAGCAAGCCACGGTTGCCGAGCCGGCGCAGCCGGGTGATGTCGTGGCTGTCGCCGCCGGAGCTGAACCGCGAGCCCTTCACGAAGTCGGCCCCTCCGACCAGGGCGGCGACGAAGCGAGGGATCTCGGCCGGATCGGTCGAGCCATCCGCGTCCAGCATCACCACGATCTCGCCACTCGCGGCCTCAAATCCACAGGCCAGCGCGTTGCCTTTACCGCGTCGGGTCTGGTGGACCACCACTACGTCCGGATAGAGACTTTGCGCGACCTCGACCGTACGGTCTGTCGACGCCCCGTCGACAAGCACAACTTCGTCCACGTCCTGCACCGGAAGCCGCGCCAGGAAATGGGCGATGTTGCGCTCTTCGTTGAGCGTCGGGACGACTACTGAGACGCGCGGACGCGCCGTCGGCATCGAGGAATCCAAAGGTTCCGCCCGGTTCGTGTCGAATAGAGGTGGCGACAGGTAGGAGCGACGCTTTGGCCCGTGCGCACCAGGGGTCATCCAGTCACCGCATCGGTCCTGGGCAGCGAAACTACCATGCATCGCACGCACACTTAAACCCGTCGGGCGGGCGCGGCGGGTTGTCGCTGCACAAGGGTGATACAAATTTGAGCCGAACGTCCATCGAAAGTGGACGTCCGTATATGGACGTTCCGGTCATGCATCCCTCCCCGCTCCGGCGTACCTTTCTGAATCGACACGAATTGGCTGGTGGGGTCGTCGGTTTAATCGATGAGTGCGTTATTACAACGCTCTGTACCTACATCGGTCACGGTCCGCTCGGCCTTGTCGCCGACGATTAGTCGAGCAGGGGAAAGCGTCGGTGCGAGGGATCGGCGTGTCGATCAGGTCACATGGCGCCGTCTCGGTGCGGCGGCAATCCGCATCGATTGCCTCGTACCGAGCAAATCGCCCGGAACGACCGCGCCGGTCGCTCCGCCGTGGGAATGCTGGTAACCGAGGTGATGGGAGGACCTTCGTATGGCCACCGATCTGTTCATTCTTGCTATGGATCATCGAGACTCGCTCGCCCGACAGGTCTTCGGCATTACCGGCGAACCGGACGCGGCTGAGGCGGACCGCATCGCCCGCGGCAAGATGCTCGTGTTTCGAGGGCTGCTTGCCGCACTCGACCGCGGCGCCGATCCGGCTGTGACCGGCGTCCTGGTCGACGAGCGGTACGGAGCCGACGTGGCTCACCAGGCCCGCGAGGCCGGACTGCGGATCGCGATGCCCATCGAAGAGTCCGGCCAGGACTTCTTCACGCTCGAGTACGGCGGCATCGGCGAGCACACCTGGCTCGATCACGTCGAACGGTTCTCGCCGGACTATGTCAAGGTGCTCGTACGCGACAATCCGGACTTCGATCCGGCCGACCGGAAGACCCAACAGCAGCGCCTAGCGGTCGTTTCGGCAGCATTACACGACGCGCATCGGACGTTCCTCTTCGAACTGTTGGTGCCACCGACCGACGAGCAGCATGACCGGACCGGCCACGACTACGACGCCCGGCTGCGGCCGCACCTGACCGAGCAGGTGATCGGCGATTTCCAGACAGCCGGCGTCGAGCCCGACATCTGGAAGATTGAAGGGTTGGAAGACGCGGTGGCGGCGAACGACGTCGTGGCGGCGGCTCAACAGGGCGGCCGGGAGAGCGTCCGCTGCATCGTGCTCGGCCGGGATGCTCCGGTCGAGCGACTCGATCATTGGCTTCAGATCGCGGCCGGTACGAACGGATTCGCCGGCTTTGCCATCGGACGCAGCATCTGGGAGCAGGCACTCGTCGATCACCTGGCCGGCCGGCTCAACCAGGATGGCGTGATCGACACGGTCGCCACGAACTATCTGCACTTCGTGCAGACCTATCGCGACGCATCCTGAGCGATTGCGAAATCGACGTGCCGGGCCGCGCCTCGGGCGCGACAATCGCGGCGTGCGCCGGGCGATCGCGGCGCCGGATGGGAGCGTACGCATGATCAAGCGTCGGAAGATCGAAAGCAGCGACGCCGATCTGCGCGCCATGCAGTCGCTGTGCCAGGCGATCTGGTTGGCCGGATCGAGCTGGCACATCGGCGACATTTCGTGGGGCCGACGGCAACACATCGGGCGCGATCCGGAGTGGCCGACGGCGGTCTGGGAGCGCGACGGCGAGGTGCTCGCCTGGGCCTGGGTGCGGCTTCCCGATCACCTCGATCTCGCTGTACATCCGGACCATCCCGAACTCGGTGCGGAGGTCATGGACTGGTTCCGCGAGGTAGCGGTGGCCGACGACCTCGTGGCGTACGCCATGAACACCGAGCCCCATCTCATTGCCGCATTTGAAACGGCCGGCTTTCGCGAGGTCGACGACCCTCACTTCACACACCTCTACACGCATTCCCTGGCCGCTCTGGACGAACCCGTTGTGCCGGAGGGGTTCGTCGTGCGGCCGGTGCGCGGCGACGAGGACGTGCCGCACCGGGTCGACGTCCATCGCAGCGCGTTCCACCCGTCGCGGGTCACCGTCGAGAGCTATGGCAACGTGCGCCGCTCGTGGCCGTACCAGCAAGGTCTTGATTGGGTCGTGGAGGCGCCGGACGGGCGCTTCGGAGCGTCCTGCCTGATCTGGTGGGACGAGGTGAACCGAGTCGGCGAACTCGAACCGGTCGGCACCCATCAGGACTTCCGCCGGATCGGGCTGGCGCGGGCAGCCTGCCTGGGCGCGATGCGGGCGCTCCGCGACCTCGGCGCGACCGAAGCCGTGGTCTGCAGCCTCGGTCTGCCGGACAAACCCGGGCCGCGTGCCCTCTACCACTCGCTCGGCTTCGTCGACCACTCCCGATCGGTGAAGTACGCCGGCCCACGAAATCGGGCTTGACCCTCACGTAACGTCAGGGTCGAGCATCGGGGCCGAGGAGGAAGCGATGAGCTACTCGGTAGGCCAGGTCGCCGCGCTCGCCGGCGTCACGGTGCGGACGTTGCATCATTACGACGAGATCGGACTGCTGACGCCGGGCGACCGTTCGTCGGCCGGTTATCGCCGCTACGGCGAGAACGATCTGCAACGGCTGCAGGAGATCATGTTCTACCGCGAGCTCGGGTTCTCCCTCGACGAGATCACGGACCTCGTCCACGACCCGCACGCCGACACCGACGCGCATCTGCGCCGCCAGCACGAACTGCTGGTGGGTCGGTTGTCGCGGGTACGGCGAATGGTCGAGGCCGTCGAGAAAGCGATGGAGGCACACACGATGGGCATTTCCCTCACGCCGGAGGAACGGTTCGAGGTGTTCGGTGACTTCGACCCGGCCGTACACGCGGACGAGGCACGGGAGCGCTGGGGCGAATCGGATGCGTTCAAGCAGTCGGCTCGTCGGTCGGCGGCGTACACCAAGGACGACTGGCTCGCGATCAAGGCCGAGGCCGACGCCGTCACCAACGCGTACGCCGAGGCGATGACGAGCGGGGCGGCAGCGGAGTCGTCGGTCGCGATGGATGCGGCGGAACAACACCGCCAGCACATCGGGCGCTGGTTCTACGACTGCTCCTACGACATGCATCGCGGCCTCGGCGACATGTACGTCGCGGATCCGCGGTTCACGGCGACCTACGACGAGGTGGCTCCTGGTCTTGCGGTCTTCGTTCGCGATGCGATCGCGGCGAATTCCGCGCGCGGTGAGCTTTAGGGCTTGGGGCAACCCGATCCCACTCGACTTGGGGAGGGGCCTTTAGGTCTTCGTGGGGTCGGGTTGCCCCAAGCCCCGGACCACGTCGTGGGTGCGGTGGGTGCGTGCACGTCGGGCTTCAGAGCTTTCGAAGTTCCCTGGTACGGGGTTCGGTTGCGTGGCGTGATGGCGCGCTCGGAGCGCACGCCCGACGTACCTCATAAGCCCCTCAAGGACCTGATCTGACGCACGCGCCGTCCCCACCGACGGTCTTGTCTAGAGGCCGGGTCAGCGTGTCCACGACGACCTAAAACGCTCTGCCGTCGCCGTGGGCACGCTGACCCGGCCCCCAGCGCAACTGAAGACCGAAAACAAGAAACAGCGCGCGCTCAGATCCAGCGTCCGCCGAGCCACATTCGGGCAAACCACGCCGCGTACGTGATCCTTTCGCCCGTGTAGAGCGGATAGAAGTACGCGAAACACCAGCCGATCGCGAGCAGGTAGGCCCCGAGGACCACCGATCCCAACGCGCGTCGGTCGAATCGCCACATCGTCGCGCCCGGTCGCCCATTGATCAGCAGACCGAACAGGTAGACGAGGCCCATGACGAGGAACGGCAGGGCCGGCACGGCGTAGAAGTAGAACATCGTGCGGTGGCTGAACTCGTACAGGAACCACGGCACGATGCCAGCGAACGCGCCCCAGAACAGGCTGGACGGTCGCCAGTCACGGCGCGCCACGCCATATGCGGCCATGCCCATCACGGCCGGTATGAACGACCACCACAGCAGCGGCGTGCCGAGCAGCAGCACCTCGGCCGAGCAGTTCGACGCGCCGCAGCCGCCGGCGGCCGAGTAGTAGAACGCGACCGGCCGGCCGAGCAGCAGCCACTGCCACGGCCACGACTGGTAGATGTGCGGCGTGGTCAACGTGTCGTGGAAGTGCAGCGCGGCGTGGTGGTACTGGTACAGGTTCACCAGCGCGTTGATCACCGGCGGCAGCGTGTGGCCGTTGTGGGTTGACTGATACCAGTTGCGGTCGTAACCGGTGCTCGTCGCGAACCATCCGCTCCAGCTGGCCAGATAGACGCCGACGATGATCACACCGAACGCGACGATCCAGCCGGTTTCGTCGAGGAACGTGTCGCGCCATGGCCGGGCCACGCCAGCACTGCGGCGGGCGCCGACCTCCCACCAGAAGATCAGAACGACAAACAGGATGACGTACCAGAGCGCGCTCCACTTCACCGACATCGCGCAGCCGGTCATCACCGCGGCCGCCAGCCGCCACCACGGCACCCCGTCGGGCCAGGTGAAACGCAACCGGCCGGCCCGCCCGGGCCGGCTCGGGTCCAGCCCCGACTCGAGGGCGCGCAGCCATCGGCGTCGGCGCTGATCACGGTCCATCACCAGACACGCGAACGCGGCCAGGATGAAGAACATCAGGAAGATGTCGAGCAGGGCCGTACGGGACAGCACGAACTCCATGCCGTCCAGCGTCAGGAGCAGCCCGGCGGCCAACCCGAGCACGGTCGACCGGAACATCCGGCGGGTCAGCCGGATCGTGATGAGGATCGCGAGCGTGCCGAAGACTGCCGGCATGATCCGCCAGCCGAACGTCTGCTGCTGATGGCGGCTGACGCCCCAGACGGTTACCGCGGTCAGTCCGATCGCGACCGCGCCGAGCGATGCCCACAGCGCCCGGCGTCGGGTCAGGAATGCGAGGCCGGCCGCGGCGGCCGCGATCCCGACCAGCAGCAGCAACTCCCACCAGACACCGAGGTGGCGCGGCCGGGCGAAGAACCATTCGCCGGTGCCGATCAGCCACTTGCCGAGCGACGGGTGCACCACGAAGTCGCCGGTGTTCTGCGCGGCGTTCCACTCGACGCCGTGCCGGAAGAGATCGTTGCCCTCGGTCGCATAGTAGATCTCATCGAAGATCTTGCCCGGTGGGTGACTCAGGCCGACGAGCCGGAGTACGCCGGCAAGGATGGTCACGACGGCGGTGCCGATCCAGGCGAACGTACGGTCGTCCGGCAGCTTCGGGGCGAGCCGTCGCCGTACGATCTCGGGGACCGCAACGCGCGCCGGGTCACCGACCGCAGTCGTCAGGTCGGGCTCGTCGGTGATGGCTGCCGAAGTCACCCGACGATCGTAGGCGTCCGGCCGCCGATGCGGAGACCGGCGGACCTCAGGATTCGCTGTGCGGCGGTTCGCTGGCGATCTTGACGTGGACAAGGCCAGCGATCTTGGTCTGGAGCAGGGGGATGGCGCCATGCCGACAGAGGGTGGACGGCTGATCCTCGTCGGCGCGCCGCTCGGCAACGTCGCGGATGCGTCGTCGCGACTGCGCGACACGTTGTCGACCGCCGACGTGGTGGCGGCCGAGGACACCCGCCGCCTCGCGCGCCTGGCCCGGGATCTCGGCATCGAGGTCGCCGGCCGGGTCGTCAGCTACTTCGAGGGCAATGAGGAACGCCGTACCCCCGAATTGGCACAGGCTCTGCGCGACGGGCTCGTCGTCGCGGTCGTCACCGATGGCGGCATGCCGAGCGTCTCCGATCCCGGCTTCCGGCTCGTACGGGCGGCGGTCGACGCCGGAGTCCCGGTGACGGTCGCACCGGGACCGAGCGCCGTGACGACCGCGCTCGCCGTGTCCGGCCTCGCCTCCGACCGCTTCTGCTTCGAGGGGTTCGTGCCCCGCAAGCCATCCGAACGCCGCGCACGCCTGACGAAGCTCGCCGGCGAGGAGCGGACGATGGTGTTCTTCGAGGCGCCGCATCGTCTGGCCGCGAGCCTTGCCGACTTCGTGGCGGCCTTCGGCGGCCTTCGGTCGGCGGCCGTGTGTCGAGAGCTGACCAAGACGTACGAAGAGGTGCGCCGCGGTGCGCTGGCCGAGTTGGCCGACTGGGCCGCGACCGGGGAACCCCGAGGCGAGATCACGATCGTGGTGGCGGGTGCCGAGCCAATCACCGAACCGCCGACCGACGAAGCGCTCCTGGCGGCGGTGGCCGATTCGCAGGCGGCCGGTGCCTCCCGTAAGGATGCGATCGCCGAGGTCGCCGCGGCGTACGCGATCGGCCGCCGCGAGCTCTACAACCTGGTGGTCGGTTCGGCGCGGTGACGTCGAACCGGCACGGTGACCTACCAGGCGTAGGCCAGCATGCCGGCGAACAGCAGGATCGGGCCGCCGAAGCTACCGAGCAGCGCTAGTGCACGGGTCCGCCCGCCGGCCAGCCGGAGCGCTCCGGTCGCCCACGCGATCCCGAAGCCGCACAGGACGAGCAGCACGACCCCGGGTATCCAGTGCAGGAGCAGGTCGGTGCTGTTTCCGGCATAGGCAAGGCCGGAATCGCGCGACACCATCTGCGCGTCGAGCTTCTGCCCGGCGCTCGCGTGGGTCGACGCCGGTCCGAGCAGGGTGACCGCGGCGCTGAAACTCCGGTCGGCGGCGACGAACTCGGCACAGCTGCGGTCGATGCCGTGCACCGAACACGTCGCGACGGTCGCCACCCCCCGCTTCCCGTGGCCGGCGGTGAGCAACAGCGGCGTGGCGCTGACCCATGCGAAAAACGCCGCGGCGAGCGCGAAGATGAGCAACGCCGGCAGCCCGAACGCGGGACGGCGGCGTGCCTTGCGGTGCCGGTGCGGCCGGCCGGTGCGGACGGGCTGGGGCCGGCGGACCGGGGCGAGAGCGTCCGACATCTGACCGGCCTCGCCGCTGAAGAAGTCGAAGTCATCGAGCGAATCGCCGTACGCGGGAGCCTGGACCGGCACGGGCGCTGGCCGCGTCTGTCGGCGGGCGGGCAATGGCGGCGCGGCCATCGCCGGCTCGGGTTCGCGCCGAGTCGGCGGCCGCGCTGGCGCCGTCCGGATCGGAAAACCGATGTCGGGTGCGTTGCGGCGCGTCGGCGGTGGGGCAGCAATATCGAGTACGGCGAACTCCGGCTCCTCGACGAAGTCACCGTCTGCGACGATCGTCGCGGCCACCGAGAATCCGTCGTCCCGGTCGTCGGCGGGTTCGATCCCGGCCGGTTCGTCACCGTCGATCGCGTCAACCTCGACCGGCTCGATCCCGGCCGGTTCGTCGGCGTCGACGGGCGGTGCGATCGCAGCGGCCTCCTCGACGACGACATCTGCGGCGGGTTCGTCGACGGCGAGGGGCGCGTCGTCGGGAGCTTCATCCGGGAGTTCTGCGGCGGCGGGCTCTTCGACGGCGCGGGATCTCGTCGGTCTGCGTTTCAGCGTCGGGCTCCTCGACGGCGCGGGTCTCGTCGGCGGGGGTCTTAGTGGCGGGGGTCTCAGTGGCGAGCGCCGCGGCGGCTGGCTCCTCGGCGGCCTGGATGTCGGCATGCCCAGTGGTCGCCGCGCCGGCCGCGCCGGCGTCGACCGACTTCTTGCGTCGCGGGCTGGCCGGACGGTCACTGGAAGTGCTGGTCGGGCGGCGACCACGGCGCCGGGTCACCCGTACGGTCCGGGCCTCGGTCACGTCGTCGTCCGGCACCGTCGCGGTCACGGACGAGTCGGCGGGTGCCGACGACGCATCGGCTGCCGGTTCGGCCGCCGTCGTCGAGTCGGCCGCCTCCGACACGGCGATGGGCGCCGGGATGTCCGGCGCGGAACGCTCCGGCGGCGCTGTCGACGTGGGGTGCGCCGCGGTATGCGTACCCCCGTCCTGGGTCCACCAGGCCATGTCGGCACCCGGCGGTGGCCAGGGCGCGCCACCTCGGCGCGACACCGCTCGCTTGTCCGTGTCGTGCATGCTGTCGATCTCGGCCATGGTGGCCTCCGGCGTCGTGGGTTCCGCACCGCTCACGCGTTCATTGGACACCGTCTGTCCGGATACGGGCGGTATCGACAGAGCGTGTCGGGCAAAAATCTAGACGTTTCGGGCGGGGTCGCGCCGTCTGAATCGCCGGTGTCGAGCCGACACGCAGCAACAGCCGCGAGGCCGGATGGATAGAGTTAGCTCCCATGAGTCACGTTCTCGCCGCGGTCGCCTGGCCTTATGCCAACGGTCCGCGCCACATCGGCCATGTCTCCGGCTTCGGGGTGCCCTCCGACGTGTTCAGCCGGTACATGCGGATGGCCGGTCACGACGTGCTCATGGTCTCGGGCACCGACGAGCACGGCACCCCGATCCTGGTGCAGGCGGAGAAGGAAGGCGTGACGCCGCGGGAGCTGGCCGACCGGTACAACCGCATGATCGTCGAGGATCTGCACGCGCTCGGGTTGTCGTACGACCTGTTCACCCGTACGACGACCCGCAACCACTACGCCGTCGCGCAGGAGCTGTTCAAGGGCGTGTACGCCAACGGCTACATGATCGCCGAGACGACGCAGGGAGCGATCTCGCCGTCGACCGGTCGTACGCTGCCCGACCGCTATATCGAGGGAACGTGCCCGATCTGCGGCTACGACAGCGCGCGGGGCGACCAGTGCGACAACTGCGGCAACCAGCTCGACCCGATCGACCTGATCAACCCGCACAGCCGGATCAACGGCGAGACGCCCGAGTTCATCGAGACCGAGCACTTCTTCCTGGACCTGCCGGCGCTCGCCGACGCGCTGGGCGCCTGGCTTCGGACGCGTACGGACTGGCGTCCGAACGTCCTCAGGTTCTCGCTCAACCTGCTCGACGACATCCGGCCGCGGGCGATGACGCGCGACATCGACTGGGGCATTCCGGTGCCGCTGCCCGGTTGGGAGGACAACCCGGCCAAGCGCCTCTATGTGTGGTTCGACGCCGTCATCGGTTACCTGTCGGCGTCGATCGAGTGGGCCCGGCGTACGGGTGACGACGAAGCGTGGAAGCGGTGGTGGTCACCCGAGGTCTCTGGAGGCGAGACTCCCATCGAGACCGGCACCGCCGACGACAAGCACGGCGCCCGGTCCTACTACTTCATGGGCAAGGACAACATCACGTTCCACGCGCAGATCTGGCCGGCCGAGCTGCTCGCCTACAACGGCGAGGGGTCCAAGGGCGGCAAGCCGGGCGTGCTCGGCGAGCTGGCGCTGCCGACCGAGGTCGTGTCGAGCGAGTTCCTCACCATGGAGGGCCGCAAGTTCTCGTCGTCGCGGTCGGTCGTGATCTACGTTCGCGACTTCCTGGAGCGCTACGACGCCGACGCGCTGCGCTACTTCATCGCGGTCGCCGGACCGGAGACGACGGACACCGACTTCACCTGGGCCGAGTTCCTGCGGCGGAACAATGACGAGCTGGTGGCCGGGTGGGGCAACCTGGTCAACCGTACGATCTCGATCGCGGCCAAGAACTTCGGCGCGATTCCGGCGGCCGGGCCGCTCATGGCGGAGGACGAAGCGCTGCTCGACTCCGTACGCGGCGGCTTCGACCGGGTCGGCGGCCTGATCGCACGGCACCGCCAGAAGGCCGCCATCAACGAGGCGATGCGGATTGTCGGCGAGGCCAACAAGTACCTGTCCGACCAGGCGCCCTGGAAGCTCAAGGACGATCCGGAGCGGATGGGCACGATCCTGCATGTCGCGCTGCAGGCGATCAAGGACTGCAACACGCTCCTGACGCCGTTCCTGCCGCACGCCGCGCAGCAGATCCACGAACTGCTCGGCGGCACCGGCGTACACGCGCCGATGCCGGGCATTCACGAGGTTGACGACCTCGACGGTGGCCCGGGATATCCGATCCTGACCGGCGACTACACGCAGGGTGCGCGCTGGGAGCACGTCGAGATCGAGGCGGGTACGCCACTGCAGGCGCCGAAGCCGGTGTTCCGCAAGCTCGACCCGTCCATCGTCGAGGAGGAGCTGGCCCGCCTGGGCGCATCGCAATGATCGATGGAGCGATGACCGACACCGATTCCCGTGCGGTCCGCGCGGCCCATCGCCGCGAGGGCGAGTTCCCGCCGGCGCCCGAGCCGCTCGCGATGCCGGCGCTGGACAGCCACACGCACCTCGACATCGTCGGCGGGGACGCGGAGGCGCAGATCGCGGCGGCCGCCGCCGTCGGCGTGACGCGCATCGTCCAGGTTGGCTGTGACGTGCCGTCGTCACGGTGGAGCGTCGCGCTCGCCGCCGACCATGCGTCGGTCGTCGCGACGGTCGCGCTGCATCCGAACGAGGCACCCCGGCTCGCAGCGTCCGCGCCGGCCGAGCTTGACGAGGCGCTGCGGGTCATCGAGGGCCTGGCCGCCGAGCCGCGGGTACGGGCGATCGGCGAGACCGGCCTCGACACCTTCCGGACCGGTGAGGACGGTCGAGTGGCGCAGGAAGCGAGCTTTCGCGCCCACATCGCGCTGGCGAAGCGCTTCGGCAAGCCCCTCATGATCCACGATCGGGACGCGCACACCGACGTGTTGCGTGTGCTGGACGAGGAGGGCGCGCCGGACGTCGTCGTGCTGCACTGCTTCTCCGGCGACGTGTTCTTCGCGACCGAGTGCGTACGCCGCGGCTACGTGCTGAGCTTCGCCGGCACAGTGACGTTCAAGAACGCTGGAGCGCTCCGGGACGCGGCCCGGATCACGCCGCTCGACCAACTGCTGGTCGAGACGGATGCGCCCTACCTGACGCCGATGCCGTACCGGGGGCGGCCGAATGCGCCGTACCTGATCCCGCTGACGGTGCGCGGGCTGGCCGAGGCGACGGGCCGGGACGTCGACGAGTTGTGCGCCGGCATCTCGGCCACCGGCGAGCGGATCTTCGGTCCGTGGCAATGAGCGGCTCGCCGGCGACCGGACCGTCCCCCGGGCCGTCGACCGGACTGCTCGGGCCGGCCGACGTCCGGCGGCTCGCCGGTGCCCTCGGCGTACGTCCGACGAAGACGCTCGGGCAGAACTTCGTCCACGACCCGAACACGGTCCGCCGCATCGTGGCCACCGCCGATCTGACGCCGGACGATGTCGTGGTTGAGGTCGGTCCGGGCCTCGGGTCGCTGACGCTCGCACTGCTGCCGGCGGCCGGGCATGTGTACGCGGTCGAGATCGATCCGACACTGGCCGGCGCGTTGGCAGCGACGGTCGCGACGCGCGCCCCGGATCTCGCCGACCGGTTGACCGTCCTGCAGCGCGATGCGATGAAGACCGGAGCCGCCGACTTCACCCACGACGCACCGACCGCGCTGGTTGCGAACCTGCCCTACAACGTCGCCGTACCGGTCGTCCTGCACCTGCTGGCCGAGCTGCCGAGCCTGCGCCACGGGCTCGTCATGGTCCAGCGGGAGGTCGCCGACCGGCTCGCCGCGCCGCCCGGGTCGAAAACGTACGGCATCCCGAGCGTGAAACTCGCCTGGTACGCCCGCGCCCGGCAGGCCGGCCGGGTGCCGCCGAGCGTGTTCTGGCCGGTGCCGAACGTCGACTCGGGACTCGTCGCGTTCGGCCGTCACGACCCACCGGCCGGTGCCGACCGGGCGGCCACGTTCGAGGTCGTAGACGCCGCGTTCGCGCAGCGGCGCAAGACGTTGCGGGCCGCGCTGGCCGGATGGGCCGGCTCCGCATCGGTGGCCGCCGACATCCTGGTGGCGGCCGGTGTTGACCCGGTCAGCCGGGGTGAGACGCTGACGGTGCACGAGTTCGCGGCGATTGCCGCCGCCGGTGTGACCCGCCGGGTGATCGCACCGCCGCCCGAGCCAACGATCCGGCCGCGGGCGGCGCGGTCGCTCAAACGCCATGAGCCGCACATGGCCACGCCGGCGCCGCCGCCGCGTAACTCGACCGCATGACCGACCGCAAGATGACCGACCGCAGTACGAGCCGACCGCAGAACGAGCCGACCGCAGCACGACCCGAGAAGATGGAAGGTTGACCCGGTGACCGAGCCGCTCAACGCCGAGGAGACCGGCCGCCCGCGGCTGGGCGCGTCCGGGCCGGTCCGGGTACGCGTACCCGCGAAGATCAACCTGCACCTCGGCGTCGGTCCGATCCGCGCGGACGGCTACCACGAGCTGACCACCGTCTACCACGCCGTCTCGCTCTACGACGAGGTCAGCGCGCGGCGCGGCGACCAGCTGACGCTGACCATGGAAGGCGAAGGCGCCGGCGAGTTGGCGCTGGATGACACCAACCTGGTCATCCGCGCGGCGCATGTGTTGGCCAAGGCCGCCAGCGTGCCGGCGCTGGCCCGCCTGCACCTCCGCAAGCAGATCCCGATCGCCGGCGGCCTGGCCGGTGGCAGCGCCGACGCCGCCGCCGCGCTCGTCGCGTGCGACGCGCTCTGGGGCACCGGTATGAGCCGCGACGATCTCGCGGAGCTGGCCGCCGAGGTCGGATCGGACGTGCCGTTCCTTGTGCTCGGCGGCACGGCCCTCGGCACCGGCCGGGGCGAAGCGATCAGTCCGGTTCTCGCGCGTCCGGCCACCTGGCATTGGGTGATCGCGACCGCGTCCGAGGGTCTGTCGACGCCCGCGGTCTATCGCGAGCTTGACCGGCAACGGGCCGCGCTGATCGCGCCGGAGCCGCTCGGGCCGCCGGACGAACTCATGGCCGCGCTGCGGCAGCGCGATCCGGCCGTACTCGCCGCCGCGCTCGGCAACGACATGCAGGTCGCCTCGCTACATTTCCGGCCGGAACTCGCCGACACGCTGGGTGCGGGCATGGCCGCGGGCGCGCTGGCCGGCATGGTCTCCGGATCGGGGCCGACGTGCCTGTTCCTCACGCGCAACGCGGCTCAGGCAGCCACCGTGGCCAGCGAGCTGACCGACTCGTCGGTGTGTCGAGCCGCACTGGCCGTGACCGGCCCGGTGCCCGGAGCGCGGGTGCTGTGAGGCGTCGCCGTCGGCCACGACGGGTGACCGTCTGATGGCCAACATTGTCAACCTCGACCGGGTGTCCAAGGCGTACGGCACGACCGGGCCACTGCTCGTCGACGTGTCGATCGGGCTGGACGACTCGGATCGGGTCGGTGTCGTCGGGCTGAACGGCGCCGGCAAGTCGACGCTGCTGCGACTGCTGACAAAGGCCGAGGAGCCGGACTCCGGCCGCGTCACGCACCGCCGCGACCTACGGGTGCTGTCGCTGCCACAGCAGCTCGATCTTGCGCCCGAGTTGACCGTACGGGACGTGGTGATCGGCGACGCCTGGCAACCGGCCGAGTTCGCCGCCGAGCACGAGTGGGCCGGCGACGCCGGTGTCCGTACGGTCCTTGACGGGTTGGGCATGCCGTACCTCGGCCTGGACACCCCGGTCGGCCCGATGTCGGGGGGCGAGCGCCGGCGGGTCGCGCTCGCCGCACTCCTCGTCCGCGGCTGCGACCTGCTGGTCCTCGATGAGCCGACGAACCACCTCGACGTGGCCGGCGTCGCCTGGCTCGCCGAACACCTGCTGGGCCGGCGCGGCGCACTCGCCGTCGTCACCCACGACCGGTGGTTCCTCGATGCGGTCACGACCACCACATGGGAGGTCGCGGATCAGACCGTCCGGGGGTACGAGGGCGGCTTCGCCGCGTGGATGCTCGCGCGGGCGGAGCGGACCCGGGTCGCGAACGAGGCCGAAGCCCGGCGCCAGAACCTGCTGCGCAAGGAGATCGCCTGGCTGCGCCGCGGCCCACCCGCTCGGACGAGCAAACCGCGCTTTCGGATCGATGCCGCCAACGCATTGATTGCTGACGTGCCGCCACCCCGGGACACCGTGTCACTCGCGCGTCTCGCGACCGCGCGACTCGGCCGGCAGGTGTACGACCTCGACGACGTGACTCTCTTGGGCGGCGAGAAGGTTCTGCTGGCCAACCTCACCTGGCACGTCGGGCCGGGTGACCGGATCGCGATCGTCGGCGCCAACGGGGCCGGGAAGTCCACGCTGCTGCGACTGCTCGCCGGCGTACGGGAGCCCGACGGCGGCCGGATCATCCGCGGCCAGACCGTACGGTCCGCGTTCCTGTCCCAGGAACTCACCGAACTGCCCGGCGATCTGCGCCTGCTGGAGGCGGTCGAGCAGATCGCCAAGCGGGTGAAGCTCGGCGACCGCGAATTGTCGGCGACGCAGCTGGCCGAGGTGTTCGGGTTCACCGATCGGCGGGTCTGGACGCCGGTCGCCGACCTGTCCGGTGGCGAGCGCCGCCGCCTGCAAATGCTCCGGCTGCTGGCCGGCGAGCCGAACGTCCTGCTGCTCGACGAGCCGACGAACGACCTCGACACCGACACGCTGGCCGCGCTCGAGGACCTGCTCGACACCTGGCCCGGCACCATGGTCATCGCGAGCCACGACCGCTATCTCGTCGAGCGCGTGACCGATCACGTGTACGGCATGTTCGGCGACGGCCGGCTCGTGCACCTGCCGGGTGGCGTGGACGAGTATCTGGCGCGCGCCGCACTCCGGGGGGCGCCGGGGGAGACGGCGGCGACGCCCGCGACCAGCGCGGTTGTGGTGGAGCGCCCGTCCGGCGCGCGTACCCGTGGGCTCGGAAAGCGGACCGACGGCGGCCGAGGCGCGCACGGCGCGCAAGGAGGTCGCGCGTCTCGAACGCACCCTCGATCGACTGGCCCAGCAGGCCGAGGCGCTGCACGCGGAGATGGTCGAGCACGCGACCGACTATGCGCGGATCACCGAGCTGGACACCCGGCTTCGCGCGATCGATTCCGAGAAGGCCGCGGTCGAGGACGCCTGGCTGGCCGCCGCCGAACGTGCCGGCGACGGCTGAGATCACGCTGGTACGGGGTCGACGGCGGCGCACCAAGTCGGTGCGCAACAATGCCTTTCGAACGCGGCGCGTGGGCGCTGGACGAGGTCAAGAGGGTGCGATGTCACACATTCCGGTCAATCATCCACTGCGGACGTTCTACCGCGGCCTGGCCACGCTGGCCGGGCTCTACATCCTGATCTTCGGCATCGTCGCCTTCGTCAAGACCAAGGGCACCCCGGCCTTCCAGCAGCACGGTCTGCCCTGGGTGTTCGGGCTGCACGCGAATCTCGCGTTCTCGATCATCTCGATCGTGGCCGGAATCGTCGTCGTGCTCGCGGCCGTCGTCGGCCGCAACGTCGACCGCTTCATCAACGTCGTCGGCGGCCTGGCTTTCATGCTGATGGGCATGCTGATGATGGCCCTGATGGTCACGGACGCGAACTTCCTGGGCTTCTCGATGGTCAACTGCATCGTGTCGTTCATCATCGGCACCGTGCTGTTCACCGCCGGGCTCTACGGAAAGACCGGTCCGGCCCATGTCGCGTACGCCGAGGAGGCCGCGCGCCACAGCCACTGACCGCATCCGTCACCGCCCCTCGGCCCCAACGGGTCGGGGGGCGGTTTCGTGTGCGCTGTCCACGGAAAGAGCGACAAAGTCGGCTTTCTCCGGATCTCGCGGGTCACAGGCCGGACAATGACGATGTCTACCCGCTGCTCGCGGTCGTGTTGATCTTCATGAGGGGGACGCATGGCATCGCATATTCCGGTCAACCACCGGCTGCAGCCGTTCTACCGGTTCCTGGCCCTGCTCGCCGGCGTGTACGTGCTGGTCTTCGGCATCGTCGGGGTGATCCGTACGAGCGGGCATCCGCTCTTTGACCAAAACGGTGACGTCTCCGTGTTTGGGCTGCGCTCCAACCTCGCGTTCGCGATCATCTCGATCATCGTTGGCGTGATCGTGTTCGGCGGTGCGGTGGTCGGCGGCAACCTCGACCACTTCATCAACCTCTTCGGCGGCATGGTGTTCCTGGTCGCCGGTCTGCTGATGATGACGCTGCTGGAGACCGACGCGAACTTCCTCAACTTTCAGATGGCGACGTGCATCGTCTCGTTCGTGATCGGGATCGTGTTATTTACCGCCGGGCTGTACGGCCGCACCGGCAGCCTGATCCAGATGGAACATGAAGAGCAGTTCCGTACGCATCACGTGCACGATCCCGAGCACCACAACTGGGCGATCCCGGACTCGCCGCCCCGGCCGGTCGAAAACGACCCGGACGTACACCGGTTTGCCTGATTGGGGTCCCGTCGGCGACTAACCCGACCGGCCTCGCCGGCCGAGCTCGGGCTTTGCCTCCAGGTTCGACAGTCCGTTCCACGCGAGGTTCACCAGATGGGCCGCGACCATCTCCTTGCGGGGTTTGCGCACCTCCAGCCACCACCGACCGGTCAGAGCGACCATGCCGACCAGCGCCTGTGAGTAGAGCTCGGCGAGCTTCGGATCGAAGCCGCGCGTCTTGAACTCGGCGCCGAGGATGTGTTCGACCTGGTGCGCCACGTCGTTCAGCACGCTGGAGAAGTTGCCGGAGGCGGAACCGACCGGCGATTCGCGGACGAGCACGCGAAAACCGTCCGTCTCGCCCTCGATGTAGTCGAGCAGCGCCAGCGCCGCCTGCTCCAACAACTCGCGCGGATGGCCGGCGGTGAGCGCGTTCGTGACCCGGTCCAGCAGCGACCGGACCTCCCGGTCGACGACGACCGCGTAGAGGCCCTCCTTGCCGCCGAAATGCTCGTACACCACGGGTTTCGATACCTTCGCGCGCGCCGCCACCTCCTCGATCGAGGTGGCGTCGAAGCCGCGCTCGGCGAACAGAGATCGACCGGTCGCGATGAGCTGCTCCCGACGCTGCGCCGACGACATGCGGATCCGGGCGCCGTTTTTCGGCGGGGTCGCGGCGGGCGTGTGGGTCACCGACCCATCGTGTCAGGAGTGGCGCGACCGTGTCGGATCACGAGGCGCCGGGGGCGATCCGTTTGGCGGCGAGTCGATCGGCGCGCGGCCACCGTACGTCGTGGGCCCAGCGGAACTTCTCGAAGAACCAGATCGTCCGGGCCGAGATGTCGACCTGCCCGCGGAGCACGCCGTGGCGGGCGCAGGTCGGATCGGCGTGGTGCAGGTTGTGCCAGCTTTCACCGAAGGACAGGATCGCCAGCGGCCAGAAGTTCGCCGCCTTGTCGCCCTTGCGGACCTCGAACGGCCGCTCGCCGACGACGTGGCAGATGGAGTTGATCGACCAGGTCACGTGGTGCAGCAGCGAAATGCGCACGAGGCCGGCCCAGAAGAACGCCCAGAGCGCGCCCTGCCAGGACCAGGTGACGAGCCCGCCGACTGCCGCCGGGGCCAGGATCGACCCGGCCACGATCAGCGGGAACAACTTGTCCACGCGCTGGATGTCGCGGTCGGCGAGCAGGTCCGGGGCGAACCGCGCGCGGTTGGACATCTCGCGGTGGAACAGCCAACCCATGTGGGCGTACCAGAGGCCCTTGGTCAGGCCCCAGAACGTGGCCCCGAAGCGCCACGGTGAATGCGGGTCGCCCTCCACGTCGGAGAACGTGTGGTGCCGGCGATGATCGGCCACCCACTGCGTCGGAGCTCCCTGGATCGCCATCGCGCCGGCGACGGCGAGTGTGACGCGCAGCCATCGCTTCGCCTTGAACGAGCCGTGTGTGAGGTAGCGGTGGAAGCCGACCGTGATGCCGAGGCCGGAGATCACGTAGAAGACCGCACCGATGATCACATCGGTCCAGGTGAGCGCACCACCCCAGGCGAGCGGAATGGACACGATCAAGGCCACGAACGGGACGACCACGAATGCCCACAGGCCGATCAGGATGCCGACCGGCTGTCGTCCCTCGGTCAGGGGCTTCGGTCCGCGGGTTGTGATCTCAGCAGCGTCGGCGTCACGGACGTCGGGCTTCTGGATGACCCCAGATGTCATGGCTTACCTCGCGGGTGTCGATGTTCCGGGCGTTTGACGTTCCTGGCGCGTGGAGCGGTTCGTCCGCTGCGTCACACGGCGCTTACGCGCGCGTACCTGCGCTTTTCTTGTGCTGGGAGGTCTTCGTAGTGACGTTCGCCGGAGATGGGACGACGTACGTGGGCGCCGGTCACCTGCACCTACGCAACCGTAACCTACGGTTCCGTAACTTGGATAGCGAAACGATGGCCACTAGCTGCCACGATGCCCGCTTGATGCGGCGTCCGGTCGGTGCCTCGGTGACGGATTCCTGCCGATTTGCGATGTCGTGCGCGCGTGTCGTCGTGACCTCTCCCGTTCCCGGGATATCTACTGGCGCATGGAAGCGGTGATGGCGACGTTGGCCAAGACGTTGGCAAAGCAGGCCGCATCGGATCATGTCGTTTCACAACTAGAGTCGTCCGACGTTAGGCTGTCAGCGCAAGACATTCGGCCGTGGTGTAATTGGCAACACGCAGGCCTTTGGTGCCTGTTTTCTAGGTTCGAGTCCTAGCGGCCGAGCTGTGCCTAAAAGTCCGTTTCTTGGTTCGTTCTTCAGATCGAGGCCAATGCGGCGCCCACAAGGCGGAGCTGCGCCGGTGCTTGCGATCGCCAGTACGAGTTGTCATGGCAACCCTTCGCGATGTGTACGACTTCCGGGTCGGCGAGGCGGTCACGGAGCGCACGGATCGCCGGTGTGAACGAATCCGCCGCTCCGACGTAGATCTGTGCTGGCAGCCGACTGATCGCCGCCGATTGCGACACCAGGTCGCCGTACCGGTCCCAGTCCGACGCCGACCCAAACGCTCCCGGGTTGACGCGCTCCGCCTCGTCGTACGAGCGCCAGAACGCCGGCGAGTTCGCGATGATCGATCTGAACCGGCCAGGCGCCGTCAAGCCACACAGCAGAGCGCCGAAGCCGCCCATGGAGTAACCGAGCACGCTCGGCCGGTCGATGCCTAGTCCGTGCGTCGCGAGCAGTGGGAGGAACTCGTCGAGCACCATGCCGAGCGGATCGTCGTCGGGATGCGGGTGCCAGTAGCCATTGCCACCTGATACAGCCGCGAGCGCGAAGGGTGGAGTACCCGCGGCCACCGCGTCCGCCAGGTAACCCGGATAGTCGCCGGCCGCCAGGGCGCCGGCGGCGTCGGCTCCGTACCCGTGCAGAACGAGACAGACTGGCAACGCCGTTGCGGCCGGGACGCCGGGCGGGTAAGCGATCGCATAGTCGACCGCCCTGCGCCGTCGAGCGGAGGCGAAGGTGCCCGTCGTGATCACCCCAGCGGCGTGCCGAGCCGGCGGAACCGCTACATCGCAGTAGCCGAGGTGCTTGTCGAGAGCGGCCTTGCCCGGCACCAGGCCAGCCTCGATCAGCTGGATCAGCCCCGCACTCGCGCCGGCGATCACCGTGACCGAAGCCGCCAGCGAAAGCAGTGCGCGGCGGCGGGTCGGCATGGCGGCCAAGATAGCGGACGGACCGCCGGCCCGCTGTCCGCGTCGACCCCGGGCCGAGCGCCACTGCCCAGGTCCTGCCGGTATAGGGGGCATCGACGACTCACCGGCGCCTCGTCTGGCTACCATGGGCCGTCAGACGGCGACCGCGCGAGGAAGTCCATCGACGGCCCGTCGGCAGGTGAAGGGAGCCGCAGATGAGCGAGCCACGTACGGTCGTCGTACTCGCCGCCGGTGAAGGCAAGCGCATGCGGTCGGCATTGCCGAAGGTGTTGCATCCGCTGCTCGGGCGCACCCTCCTCGGACACGTACTCCACGCCGTGGAGCCGCTCGGCGCGCAGCGCCACATCGTCGTCGTCGGTCACGGCGCCGAGCAGGTCACCGCCTATCTGGCCCAGATCGCCCCGACCGCGCAACCCGTGCTGCAGGCGGAACAACGGGGGACCGGCCATGCCGTACGGACCGCGCTCGATGCCGTCCCGGACGTGACCGGCACCGTGATCGTGGTGAGCGGGGACACGCCGATGCTGCGCTCGGCGACGCTGACGGCGATGCTCGACGCTCACGAGCGGGCTGGGACGGTCGCGACGGTGCTGACCGCGCGGGTCGACGATCCGTTCGGCCTCGGCCGCATCGTCCGCGACGAACACGGCCGGGTCGCCCGCATCGTCGAACACCGTGACGCAACGCCGGAACAGCTGACGATCAACGAGGTGAACACCAGCGTGTACGCGTTCGACGCGGCCGCGCTGCGCGACGCCCTCGGCAAGCTGACCGCCGCGAACGACCAGGGCGAGGAATACCTCACCGACGTTCTGGATCTGCTCGTGTCCACCGGCCGGCCGGTCGCCGCCCACCCGGTGAACGATGCCGAGGAGGGTCTCGGCGCGAACGACCGGGCTCAGCTCGCGGCGCTGGCCGCCCGGCTGCGCGACCGGATCAACACCGACCTGATGCGCTCCGGCGTCAGCATGCTCGATCCGGCCACGACCTGGATCGACGTGACGGTCGGCATCGAGCCGGACGCAACCATCGAACCGAACACACAGCTACGCGGTGCGACCGCGGTGGCCGCCGGCGCGGTGGTCGGGCCGGACACGACACTCACGAACGTCGTCGTCGGCCCGGGCGCGCGGGTGATCCGTACTCACGGGTCCGATTCGGTGATCGGCGCCGGCGCCAACGTCGGACCGTTCGCCTACCTGCGGCCCGGCACGGACCTGGCCGAGGCGGGCAAGATCGGGACGTTCGTGGAAACAAAGAACGCGCGGATCGGCGAGGGCAGCAAGGTGCCGCACCTCTCATACGTCGGCGATGCCACGATCGGCCGGGACGTCAATATCGGCGCCGCGACGATCTTCGTGAACTACGACGGCATCCACAAGCACCACACGACCGTCGAAGACGGGGTGTTCGTCGGTTGCGATACGACGCTGGTCGCGCCGGTCACCGTGGGTGCCGGCGCCTATATCGCGGCCGGTAGTTCGATCAACGAGGATGTGCCGTCCGGCTCGCTCGGCATTGCCCGGGCGCGGCAACGCAATATCGAGGGCTGGGTCGAGCGCAAACGGCCCGGCACCAAAGGGGCGAAGGCGGCGGCCGCGGCGGCCGACTCGGCCGCCGGCGAGCGGGCGGCCCAGCTTGCCGCGGCCAGCATGGCAACGGCCGACCTGGCCATGGACAACCCGGCCGGGGAAGCCATCGCCGCGACCGAGTTGGGCGAACGCGACGGGTCGGAGCACTGATCCCCGGCCGGCGGCCGGAGCGTGCGAAGGCCGGTTCGCGTGACCGTGGCCACCGTCGGAGGTGGTCGCCGCGCGCTGCCCGGGACGACGCGAGATAATTACTGGTAGTTCGATCCGAGATTTCAGACGGGAAGCGGCGGCGTCCATGGGCAGCATCTCTTCGGAGAATCGCAAGACACTGATGCTGTTCTCGGGGCGCGCCTATCCCGAGTTGACCGCGCAGATCGGCAGCGAACTCGGCATCGCTCCGACCGACACCGATGCGTACGAGTTCGCCAACGGCGAGATCTTCGTGCGCTATCGGGAGTCCGTCCGTGGCTCGGACGCGTTCGTGGTGCAGTCGATGTCGGCCCCGCTGAACAAGTGGTTCGTCGAGTCGCTGATCATGGTAGACGCGCTGAAACGCGGTTCGGCCAAGCGGATCACGGTCGTTTTGCCGTTCTATCCGTACGCCCGCCAGGACAAGAAGCACCGCGGCCGGGAGCCGATCTCCGCGCGCATGGTCGCCGACCTCTACAAGACCGCCGGCGCCAACCGGATCCTGACGGTCGACCTGCACACCGCGCAGATCCAGGGCTTCTTCGACGGCCCGGTGGATCACCTCTTCGCGATGGACATCCTCGCCGGCTATATCGAGAAGCACTACGCCGGCCGCCCGATGGCCGTGGTCGCGCCGGACTCGGGTCGCGTACGGGTGGCCGAACGTTGGACCGACCGCCTCGGCGGCTGCCCGCTGGCGTTCATCCACAAAACCCGCGATCCGCTCAAGCCGAATCAGGTGGTGGCGAACCGGGTCGTGGGCGACGTGGAGGGCCGCGTCTGCCTGATCGTCGACGACATGATCGACACCGGTGGCACGATCTGCAAAGCCTCCGACATCCTCTTCGACTCCGGCGCGGCCGACGTCGTAGTGGCCGCGACCCACGCGGTGCTGTCCGACCCGGCCACCGAGCGGCTGAAGAACAGCCGGATCAGCGAGATCGTCGTCACGAACACGCTGACCTTGCCGCCGGAGAAGCAGCTCGACAAGATCACCGTACTGTCGATCGCGCCGCTGATTGCGCGCGCGATTCGCGAGGTGTTCGACGACGGGTCCGTGACGACTCTCTTCGGCGGGCTTTCGTAGTGGTTGCGCTTTGGGTTTGGGGCGTGCTTGCGGTTTAGGGCGTTGGGGCCGGACTTTGCCCACTCGACTGGGGAAGAGCCATTAGGTCTTCGTGGGTAAAGCCCGGCCCCAAAGCCCGACGTGGCTAGGCTCCGTCCGGGACTCGGGTTTCAGAGCTCTCGCAGTGAACGTGGGTACGGACAGAGCAGCCGTGATACCGGCGGGCCAAGGGTGGCGCCGCAGGTTTCTTCAGGGTCACGTCCTTGACCCGCCGGGTCAGGGTTGCTCTGTCCGTATCACGTACACGGCGAAAGATCTTTAAAGCTGATCGGACGCTCCCACCGTTACCACCGGCGGGCTTGGGGCGGCCGACCTCGCGAAGACCTAAAACGATCTGCTCTCAAGCGAGTGGGATCGGGCCAGCCCCAAGCCCCGAAGCGCAAGGACAAACGGAGCCCAGGTAGAGTGGGATGGTTGCCGAGGCGAGGGCGCCCCCGAGCGATCGGGTGAGGTGCCGTTATCGACGCGGTGTTCCGGGCGATAGTCCGGCGCGCTCGCGCCGCTTGCCTGGGCATCGCCGCAACAATCGACTTCACGAACTGTGAAAGGTGTGCCCCGTGTCCGAGGTCCGTATCAAGGCCGAAACGCGTACCGAGTTCGGCAAGGGCGGTGCGCGCCGCACGCGTCGTGCCGGCAACGTTCCCGCCGTGCTCTACGGGCACGGCACCGACCCCCAGCACATCGCGCTGCCGGCTCGGGAGTTCGCCGCGGCGATCCGCCATGGCGGCATCAACCAGCTCTTCACGATCGAGGGCGCGGACGGCACCGAGACGCTGGCGCTGCCGAAAGCCATCCAGCGCGATCCGGTGCGCGACTCGTTCGACCACATCGATCTGCTGATCGTCCGTCGCGGCGAGAAGGTGACCGTCGATGTGCCGGTGCACATCACGGGCACGGCGGCGCCGGAGACCATCGTGACGGTCGAGCAGCAGACGCTGTCCGTCATCGCCGACGCGACCCAGCTGCCGGATCGTTTCGTGGTGTCGATCCAGGGCCTGCAGGCCGGGTCGCACATCACCGCCGGTCAGGTCGAGTTGCCGGAGGGCACCGAGCTCGCCGCCGACCCCGAGTCGCTCGTCGTGGTCATCCAGGTCGCGGCCGTCGCTGATCTGGGCGAGCCGGAGGTCACCGAGGGCGAAGAGGCCGCCGAGGGCGCGCCGGTCGCCGAGGCTCCGGCCGAGGCCGAGGAGTCCTGAGCCGAACGCAGCGCCGCCGGCGGTCGATCTTCGGGTCGGCCGCCGGTGTGCTGTCCACGGTGCCGCCACGGGCGGTTCGGCGCCGCCGTGGTCGCGGTCCCGGCCGGCGGTAGGCCCGGCCCGACTGCGGTCGGTATGTCGATGGCACGTGCGGCCGCGAATCCCGGAGGATATAACCATGACCGACGCCGGACCCTGGCTCGTGGTCGGCCTCGGCAACCCCGGCGCCGAGTACGCCCGCAACCGGCACAACGCCGGCTTTCTGGTGGCGGATCTGCTGGCGCGGCGCATCGGCACCAAGTTCGGTCGGGCCCGCCGGGCCGCGACCGAGGTAGCGGAGGGCTTCCTGCGTCCTGGCGGTCCGAAGATCGTTATCGCGAAGCCGACGACGTACATGAACCTGTTGGGTACGCCGACGGCGTCGCTCGCCGCGTTCTACAAGATCCCGCCGGAGCGAATCGTCGCCATCCACGATGAGTTGGACCTCGACTTCGGCACCGTACGGGCGAAGATCGGCGGCGGCGAAGGCGGACACAACGGTCTTCGATCGATGTCGAAGTCGCTCGGTACGAAGGACTACGCCCGCGTACGGTTCGGCATCGGTCGGCCACCCGGCCGGATGGACCCAGCCGACTACGTACTGTCAGATTTCTCGGCCAGCGAAAGGAAAGAACTGGATTTCCTGGTCGATCGCGCCGCAGACATGGTCGAATCGGTCGTCGAATACGGCGTGGAACCGACGCAGAACCGCTATCACGCACTCTGACCGCCGCGGACACGCCGCCCAAATGGTCGCCAAGATCAGACCCCTTGGCCTCGCCGTGACCCGTGACGGTCGCACTGCGTCACGCGTTGTACGGCTGGTACCGGGTCGTGGGGAGGCGACGGCGAGGGGGCACCGTGGCGGAGCGGACGGGGACTGGCGAAGGCCAGTTCGCTGACCCGTCACGCCCTGCGGACGCGGCGACCACGTGGCAGCTGCCGGCGGTCGTGACCACCGAGTCGCTCGAAGCGCTCGCGGATCCTGACGACGCTCCGGTCAGCCCGGCGCCGCTCGGGGCCGACATCGTGCCGACCGACGGCACTGGCGCCGACGCGCCTCGCGCGGTCAACAGCACCGGCGAGCTCGGTCCGGTTCTCGACGCCGGTGGCGATCGGCCGATGGGTCTCGACGACCAGGCACGGTTGATCGGAGTCGACACGGCCGACGCGGCCGTGCTGCGCATTCGTCGCGTCATGACCGAGGCGCTCGGGCGGGGCCGGCTGGCCGAGACGACCGCGGGGCGCTGGCGAGCGGTGTGGCCCCTGGGCAACTCGAACGATCTGACGGTCGAGCTCGACCGCGCTGGCGACGAGCCATCGGATGCGTGGTCGGACCTCGCGTCCGGGCAGCGCACGCTACTTGACGCCAAATCTGGAGACGCGCTCGATGTCGCCGGGTTGCCGATCGATTCGACGCCGACCATCGTGCTGCGGTCGGCGCTCGGCGCGGCCGCGACCGTGGACGCGATCCTCGCCACGCTCGACATCCCGGCGGTCGCCGACGCGCCGAGCACCGAGCCACCCGCGACGGATGCGACGGTCAGCGGTCCGGACGCGGTCGAGGCGGCTGACGTCGAGGATCCGCCCTCGCCCGGTGCGGTTGTCGACGACACGGCCGACGACGACGAGGACCTTGGTTCGGCACCGTGGGGACGGGAACCGGGGCGGATCGACCCGGATCACCGCCCGGGCCTGGGTCGGCATGCGGCCGGCGGCCGGGTGCGGGCGACCTGGGAAGTCGGGTACGTCGTCATGGCGCTCGTCGCGGATCTCGTGGCCGGGCTCCTCGGCGGTGCGGTGGCGTTCGCCGCGCGCTTCGGCGACCAGGTGAACGACATCAATCGCGCGTACGTGTTCGTCTCCGCCGTCCTGCCCGGGCTGTTTCTCCTGTCGTTGTGGCTGAGTCGGGCGTACGAGCGCCGGTTCCTGTTCGTCGGTACGGACGAATACCAGCGGGTGCTCCGAGCCGGCGTGTTCATGACCGCGCTGATTGCCACGTTGTCGTACGCGTTCGTGGCCAACCTCGCGCGTGGTTACGTGGTGCTGGCCCTGCCGATCGCGACGATGGTCTGCCTCGGCGCCCGATTCGTCCTACGCCAATGGCTGCACAGCCGGCGGGCGCAGGGCGAATGCCTGAGTCGGGTGATCGTGGTCGGTCACGAACTCGCCGTTGTCGCGATCGCCCGCCAACTCGGCCGCGAGCTGTATCACGGTCTCGAGGTGGTCGGCTGCTGCCTGCCGCCCGAGCACGACGACGACGTCGGCATGCCGGTCTACGGAACGTTCGAGGATGTAGCCGCCGCGGTCCGCGCCGCCGGGGCGGACACCGTCCTCGTGCTGTCCTGCCCGGAACTTGACGGCCACATGCTGCGCCGGCTGGCCTGGCGCCTGGAACGCGACGACATCGACCTGATCGTCGCGAGTTCGCTGGTGGACGTGGCCGGCTCCCGAGCGACCGTACGGCCGGTCGATGGGTTGCCGATGCTGCACGTCGAGCACCCGCGGCTGTCCGGCGCCGGTCGAGTCGTGAAATCGGTCTTCGACCGGGTCAGCGCCACGCTCGGCCTGATGCTGCTGGCGCCGCTGTTCGCGGCCGCGGCGATCGCGATCCGCGTCGGGTCACCCGGTCCGGTGCTGTTCCGCCAGGTACGGATCGGCAAGGCCGGCCGCCGCTTCGTGATGTACAAGTTCCGGACCATGGTCGCCGACGCCGAATCCCGCAAGCACGAACTGGTAGATCTCAACCACGGCGACGGCGTGCTGTTCAAAATGCGTAGCGATCCGCGCGTGACCCCCGTCGGCCGGTGGATGCGCCGCCTGTCGATCGACGAGTTGCCCCAATTGATCAACGTGGTCCGGGGCGAGATGTCACTGGTCGGCCCACGTCCGCCCTTGCCCGAAGAGGTTGCGGCCTATCCGTCGGATATGCGCCGCCGGCTTGCCGTAAGTCCCGGTCTGACGGGGCTGTGGCAGGTATCCGGACGTTCCGACCTTTCCTGGGAGGAGACGGTTCGCCTTGACCTGCGCTATGTGGAAAACTGGTCTTTCTCATTGGACCTGGTGATCCTGTTGCGCACCCTCTCGGCGGTGTGCCGGAGTTCGGGGGCGTACTGATGGCACCCGCGGTTGACGGAGCTTTTGCGCGCTGGCTCGCCGACGGCGCCGGTGACCTGCTCCGGAGCATTCGCGAGGACATGGGTTTCGACGATCCGGCGGCGTTACGGCACGCCGGCGACAAGAAGTCACACGACTACATCACGACACAACTCACGAAGTGGCGCCACGGCGACGCGGTGCTGTCCGAGGAGGCCGAGCACGACGACCCCGTACGGCTCGACGCCGAACGGGTGTGGATCGTCGATCCGCTCGACGGCACGCGCGAGTTCGGCGAGCCCGGGCGCACGGACTGGGCCGTACATATCGGGCTGTGGGTGCGGTCGTCGACCGCGCCGTCCCGGCTCGCCGCGGCTGCGATCGGCCTGCCCGCACAGCAGCGCATCCTGGGTACGGACTTCCCACCGTCGTACCCGCCGTTGTCGACGGCGGCCGCGGCGGGCGGACCGCTGCGTTTCGTCGCAAGCCGCACCCGGCCGCCCGCGTTGCTGAACGCCGTGGCGGATGACCTCGGGGCGGAGCTGGTGCCGATGGGCTCGGCCGGCGCCAAGATCGCGGCGGTCATCTCCGGTGACGTCGACGCGTACATCCACGCCGGGGGCCAGCACGAGTGGGACTCCGCGGCGCCGGTCGGCGTGGCGCTGGCCACAGGTCTGCATGCATCGCGCATTGATGGCTCACCATTGGAATACAACCGCGCCGATCCCGTGCTGCCCGATCTCATCGTCTGCCGGAAAGACCTGGCCAACCGGCTTCTCGAAGCCATCTCACGGGCTAGTTGAGGGACTGCGCCGGGCAGTAGTCCCAGCATGTTCATGAGATAGGGTGCAGCGATGGACCAGCCGGCCCACTACCGGGTTTCCCATCTGGACGCTCTCGAAGCTGAGAGCGTCTTCGTTATGCGAGAGGTGGTCGCCGAATTCGAGCGGCCCGTTCTGCTGTTCTCCGGTGGCAAGGACTCGATCGTCATGCTGCGGCTCGCCGAGAAGGCGTTCGCACCAGGGCGCATTCCGTTCCCGGTGCTGCACGTCGACACGGGGCACAACTTTCCCGAGGTTCTCGAGTATCGCGACCGCCGCGTTGACCAGCTCGGGGTGATCCTGCACGTGGCGTCGGTCCAGGACGCGATCGACGCCGGCACGGTCCGCGAGTCGCCGGACGGCACCCGCAACCGCATCCAGACGCCGGTGCTGTTGGACGCGGTCGAAAAGGGCCGGTTTGACGCGCTGTTCGGCGGCGCTCGGCGCGACGAAGAAAAGGCACGCGCGAAGGAGCGCGTCTTCTCCTTCCGCGACGAATTCGGCCAGTGGGACCCGAAGAACCAGCGGCCCGAACTCTGGTCGCTCTACAACGGCCGAGTGCACGCGGGCGAGTCCATCCGCGTCTTCCCGCTGTCCAACTGGACCGAGTTGGATGTGTGGCACTACATCGGTCGCGAGCGCATCGAACTGCCGGCGATCTATTTCGCGCACAAGCGCGAGGTCGTCGACCGGGCCGGAATGCTCTACGCGATCAACGAGTTCCTACCAATGCGCGCCGGCGAGGAGTCATTCACCGAGCAGGTGCGGTATCGCACGGTGGGCGACGCGTCGTGCACGGCCGCCGTCCGCTCCGACGCGGACACGATCGACAAGGTGATCGCCGAGATCGCCGCCACCCGCATCACCGAGCGCGGCGCCACCCGCGGCGACGACCGGGTCAGTGAGGCCGCCATGGAAGACCGCAAGCGGGAGGGTTACTTCTAAATGTCCGACACGAGCGTGTTGGGCGGCACCGTCGCGCCCGTCGATCCGCCGCGCGGCATGGACCTGCTGCGGTTCGCGACCGCCGGCTCGGTCGACGACGGCAAGTCGACACTCATCGGTCGGTTGCTGTACGACACCAAGACGATCTTCGAGGATCAGCTCGCCGCCGTCGAGGCCGTGTCCGCGTCGCGTGGTGACGAATACACGAACCTCGCGTTGCTCACCGACGGCCTGCGCGCCGAGCGGGAGCAGGGCATCACGATCGACGTTGCCTACCGCTACTTCGCCACTCCGCGGCGGAAGTTCATCATCGCCGACACACCGGGGCACATCCAGTACACCCGGAACATGGTCACCGGCGCGTCCACGGCCGACCTGGCACTGATCCTGGTCGACGCGCGCAAGGGCCTGGTCGAGCAGTCGCGGCGCCACGCGTTCCTCTGCTCGTTGCTGCGGGTGCCGCACCTCGTGCTGTGCGTCAACAAGATGGACCTCGTCGACTACTCGCAGGCGGTGTTCGAGGACATCGCGGCCGAGTTCACCGACTTCGCCGCGAAGCTCGAGGCGCCGGACCTCTCCGTCATCCCGATCTCGGCGCTGCACGGCGACAACATCGTGACCCGCGCGGCGACCATGCCCTGGTACCAAGGGCCGTCGCTGCTACATCACCTGGAGCACGTACACATCGGGTCGGACCGCAACCTCGTGGACGTACGTTTCCCGGTGCAGTACGTGATCCGGCCGCAGTCGTCCAAGATCACTGACTACCGTGGATACGCCGGTCAGGTGGCGTCCGGTGTGTTGAAGCCGGGCGACGAGGTGATGGTGCTGCCGTCCGGGTTCACCAGCAGGATCGCCGCTATCGACACCGCCGACGGTCCGGTCACCGAGGCCTTCCCGCCGATGTCGGTGACCGTACGGCTGGCCGACGAGATCGACATCTCGCGCGGTGACATGATCTGCCGGCCGCACAACCAGCCGGCCGTTGCGCAGGACATCGAAGCGATGATCTGCTGGATGGACGAGACGCGACCGATGTCTATCGGCGGCAGGTATGCGATCAAGCACACGACGCGTTCGGCCCGAGCGGTCGTCCGCGCCGTGAACTACCGCCTCGACGTCAACACGCTGCACCGGGACGAGGCGGCCACCGAACTTCGCCTGAACGAGATCGGTCGGGTCCGGCTGCGCACGACCGTCCCGCTGCTGGCCGACGAATACCGCCGCAACCGTACGACCGGAGGCTTCATCGTGATCGACGAGACGACGAACCGTACGGTCGGGGCCGGCATGATCGTGGAGGCGGCCTGAGCCAGCCCGATGTCGGATGGCGCTGAGCCCACGATGGCCGGTAGCGAGCTGAACGTGCCGGAGCGCGGTGAGCCGTCGCGAGCCGGCCGCAGATCGCGCTCTGGCCGCCGCCGATTCGTGCCCCCGTACCGTCCGATGCGTGCGACCCTAAGCGCGACCGGCGGCGGCGCGATCGCCGAATTGGCGATCCACGACGAGGCGACCGCCGACGCGACCCGCGACGGCGGAGTCGGCGACGTGGCGGCCGGTCAAGTGACCCGGACCGGCGTCGCGACGGTGCCGGTCGCCGTTGCTCGAGCCCGCCGGCCATTCGTCCCGGCCCCGAGGCGCGGTACACGCAGGGGAGTGGTGGTGCGACAACCGGGCCGGATGTCGAGGTTGCTCGGCCGCCTGGCGGTGCGTGCCGCAGACGCCGCCAGCCGGTTCGGCGCCCGCCGCCTCGGCGTCCGTGCGTCCGATGCGCCCGGCCGGTTCGGGACGACCGCCGCCCCGGCAACGGGCCCCGGCCCGCGGATCAGCGAGTCCGAGCTGCGTGAGCTCGTCGCCGCGAACGTCGTGATCGACGTCGGCCAGCGGCAGATCATCGCCGAGGTGCTCGCGGCCGGCGTCCGCCACGTTCGCGAGGTCATGGTGCCACGCACCGACGCGATCTTCGTGGCCGCCGGCGATCCGATCGCGGTCGCCCTGGACCGGGTGCTCACGTCGCGGCATTCGCGCTTCCCGGTCATCGACGGTACGCACGATGACGTGATCGGCGTGGTGCAGGTGTGGGATCTCCTGCTCGCGGACGCTGCGGCCGGGATGACCGTTGGGGGCCTGGCCCGGCCGGTCCACCACATCCCGGGGTCGAAGCGGGTCCTCGCGGCGCTGTCGGACATGCGGCGCGAGGGCCATCACATGGCGGTCGTCGTCGACGAGTACGGCGGCACGGCCGGCATCGTCACGCTGGAGGATCTCGTCGAAGAACTCGTCGGCGAAGTGCACACGAACGGTATCGAGGCCGACGCCGACCTCACCGCCGGCGGCGTGTTCACCGGCATCGACGGCCGTACGAACCTCAATGACTTCGCCGAGCGCTGCGGCATCGTGCTGCCACCGGGACCGTACGAGACGGTCGGCGGCTTCGTGATGGCGCGCCTGGGCCGGCTACCGCACCCCGGCGATGAGGTGGCCGTCGGACCGTGGCGGATCGTGGTCACCGAGTGCGAGGGACGCCGCGTCAGCCGAGTCTCGGTGCGGCCGGTCGCTAGCTGAGCCGCCCTTGGGCTGAGCCGCCCTCGGACTGGGTCGGCCGGGCCTGGGTCGGCCGGGCCTGGGTCGTGCAGGTCGAGCCGTGTCTGCCGATCAGTTGGGTGGCACGACCGGAATCGTGATCCGGTGCCAGGTGTGTCCATCGACCGAGATGGTCGGATGCGCGCCGAGGCTCACGTACCCGCCGGAGACGGTGACCACGCGACCGGTCGGCGCGGCACTGCCCGTCACCGGCCTGAACGTCGCGCCGTGGTTCGTGCTTCGCTGGTATGACACGGTGTCCGCACCGTCGCCCAGCCACACGCCGACCGATCCGTCGGCCGGCGTGATCAAGCCGAATTCGTCGGTGGCTTTCCAGCTCGCCTCCGTGATCGGTGCGGCCCACGTCTGGCCGCCGTCGGTCGACCGGATCAGCAACATCTGGCCGCCGCTGCGGACAAGCACGTAGACGTTGGTCCCGTCGGCGGTCGCGAGGGCGGGCTGACCGCCCGGGTCCGGCATCACGCCGAGCGCAGTTGTGCGCCACGTCGCGCCCTGGTCGGTACTGAGCGACACGGCGAGCTCGCTGGTGACGGGGTCGTCGCCGGTCGCCCACCAGCCGTGGTTGTCGCTGGCGAGGTTGATCGAGGAGAGCTTGGGCTGGCGCGGAATGGAGTGGATCTTGGTGTCGCCGCCGCTCACCTCTTGGATCTTGCCGAGCGCCGACATTTGGATCGGTTCGACCGATGTCGTCGCTGGTTTCGGTGCGAAGATCGAACCCAGGCTCAGGATCTCGGCGACTGGTCCGATGCTGTTGCCGACGTCGGCGCTGACCATGACGTCGGTCTGGTCGAGCGCGACGACCCGAGCACCCTCGAGCGCGTCGGACGGGTCTTTGCGGAGCAAGCCGATCCGCTCGGTCGACACTTGGTTGCCGAGCGAGATCAGTTGGAGGCTGCACGCGCTGCCTCGGCAGGCGTCGATCAGACCGTACGAGTGGGCCAGATCGACACCATCGGCCGCAACCAGGCGAGCCGTGAGCGTCTTGGTCGGCTTGGTCGGCGCCGGCAACGTGACGACGGTGTCGGCCGGGTCAGCATTGCCACCGTTCGCGATGGCGATCTCCACGACACCCGGTCGATCCGAGTTCGAGGCGAGCACGAGACCGATGTACGCAAGACCGGGCAGGCACACGATCGTGGCAGCGACGGACCACAGCGTGGTGGCCAGTCGACGGCGCCGGAGCCGCCGGCGACCGCGCGCGACGACAGTGTCGAAGTCGGGCAGCCGGGTGTGCTGCTCCACACCGGAGCGCAGCGCCGCGAAGTCCGGCTCGTTCATCGCCGACGCCCCCGTACGGTGACCAGGCTCTCGGCCGGCAACGCGGGCTCGTCGACCAGCCGGTCCAGCCCGTCGCGGAGGTCAGCCTCCGCCGACAGGTCGGCACCGATCCGCTCGTCCGCCGCGCGCTGGTGGGGCAGGTCGTCGGTCCGGTTGACCATGGCCGGTACGTCGTCGGACCAGCTGCCAAGATCGAGGTCGGGACCGGTCGCGACCAGCTCGTCGGCGCGCTGGCCGGCGTGGCCGACCGGTGTGCCATCGGCCTCGACCGGCAGGATGCCCGCGCCGCGAGCCGGTATGACCCGGCCCGACCGCCCGTTGACCGTCGTCGCCTTCATCGACCGACCGGTCGCGAGCGTCGGTGCGCCGTCGTGCAGCAACTCGGCGAGCAGGGCCCGGCCCCGGGACAGCCGTGCCTTGACCGTGCCCACCGGCACGTCGAGCTGCTCGGCAACTTCCTGGACGGACATGTCGGCGATGTGGTGTAGCACGATGGTCTCCCGGGTCGGCCGGGACAGCTTGGCCAGCGCGGCCACGAGCAGCACCCGGGTCGGGTCCGCGCCGGGCACCGATTCCGGAGTCGGCGTGACCCGCCCGGTGCGGATCATCGTGTCCAGCAGCCGCCGGCGGCGCCATCGGGTCCGAGCGAGATTCACCGCGACCGTTCGCAGCCAAGCTTCCGGGTCGGCAACCTCCAGGAAGGTCTTCGGCCGCGCGAGGGCTCGGGCATACGCCTCCTGAACCAGGTCCTGTGCCTCCGCGTAGTCGGCGGTCAGCCCGTAGAGCGTGGCCACCAGCCGGCGGTAGTACGCCTGGTAGGCCTCGCGTATGGCCTCCTGGGCCTCGTCATCGGCCACTGACCCTCCTCGGGCGGGCCGACCGATCGGCCGCCCTCATCGAGCGGGCACACACGTGGCCCCCGATTAAAGACCACCGGACGGGTCCGCCGGTTGCATGGCCGGCCGAGTTCCTTTCGCTGGCGGATACGCCCGCTGCGAACGCACCTGGAAGAATGAGGCCCATGTCTCGCGAGTCCGCCACGCCGACCGCCGCCCGGCCTCGGGTGCTGTCCGGCATCCAACCCACCGCCGACTCCTTCCACCTGGGCAATTACCTCGGCGCGGTGCGCAATTGGGTCACTATGCAGGACACGTACGACGCGTTCTACTGCGTCGTGGACCTGCACGCGATCACGGCTGGTCACGAACCGGCGTTGTTGCGGCAGCGTACCCGGGTAAGCGCCGCCCAGCTATTGGCCAGCGGGCTCGATCCGGAGCGCTGCACGCTGTTCGTGCAGTCACAGGTGCCCGAGCACGCGCAGTTGGCCTGGGTGCTCGGCTGCATCACCGGGTTCGGCGAGGCGAGCCGGATGACGCAGTTCAAGGACAAGTCGACCAAGCAGGGTGCCGATCGGGCCAGCGTGGGCCTGTTCACCTACCCGATCCTGCAGGCGGCCGACATTTTGCTCTACCAGGCCGATGCGGTGCCCGTCGGCGAGGACCAGCGCCAGCACCTGGAGCTCACCCGGGATCTCGCGCAGCGCTTCAACACCACCTACGGTCCGACGTTCGTCGTGCCGCAGCCGTACATCCTGCGGGAGACCGCGAAGATCGCCGATCTCCAGCAGCCGACGGCGAAGATGTCGAAGTCGGCGTCGTCGCCGGCCGGCGTGGTCGATCTGCTCGACGATCCGGCGAAGTCGGCGAAGAAGATCCGCTCCGCGGTTACCGACACCGGTCGGGAGATCATCTTCGATCCGGAAGCGAAGCCGGGCGTGTCGAACCTGCTGACGATCTACTCGGCGCTTACCGGCCGGAGCATCGAGGATCTCGTCGGCGCGTACGCCGGCAAGGGGTACGGCGACCTCAAGAAGGATCTCGCCGAGGTGCTCACCGGCTGGGTCCGACCGATCCAGGAGCGCACCCGGGCCTATCTCGACGATCCGGCTCAGCTAGACAAACTGCTCGCGATCGGCGCGGAGAAGGCTCGCGCGGTAGCGTCCGAGACACTGAAGACCGTTTACGATCGGGTCGGATTCCTCGCGCCCGCGAGCAACTGACCCGACCGGCATGAGCGCGGCGAGGAGCGACAACGTGGACCGGACCGGCGACCGACCGACAGTCGAGTCGATGGGTCCGGCCGGCGTTGCCGTCGAACCGGGCGTGCCGATCACGGTGGGCGTCGCGATCAGCATCCCGCAGCCGTGGGCGGAGATCCTCGACACCGTGCGCGCGTCTTCGGGCGACCCGCTCGCCGCGTTCATCCCGGCCCACGTCACGCTGCTCGGCCCGACCGACATCGACCCGGACCGGATCGGCGAGGCCGAGTTTCGTCTCGCCGCCGCCGCGGCCGCGCATGCCCCGTTCGCCGTACATCTTCGTGGTACCGGCACATTCCGGCCGGTGACCGAGGTCGTGTTTGTCGCGGTGGCGACCGGCATCGGCGAGTGCGAGCGGCTCGCGACCGACGTCCGCCAGGGTCCGCTGCTGCGCGACCTGCACTACCCGTACCACCCGCACGTGACGATCGCGCACGACGTGCCGACGGCCGCGCTCGACCGGGTATACGCCGAACTCGCCGACTTCGAGGCCCTGTTCACCGCCGACCACTTCACGCTGTACGTACACGGCTCGGACGGTCGTTGGCGGCCCCTGCGTGACTTCAAGCTGACCGGCGAACCGGCGGCCGAGCGATGCGCCGACGGCGGGAGCGGATCCGACCGGCTCAGCGGATCCGACGGGCCGAAGGAGACCGACGGCGTCTCGCCGCCGCCCACGCCATGAATCCCTTCGCCGCGCTGGAGAAGGGGTGGGACACCGCCATCACGTGGTCTCGCCGGCGGTCCAAGGTGTTCGACCACATCTGGACGGCGCGCGAACGCTACAGCGAAGTGCTCGGCGGCCGTCTCGCCGCCGCGATCGCCTACTACGGCTTCTTCGCCGTGTTCGCCCTCGCCCTGATCGCGTACGCGATTGTCGGCTTCGTGCTCGCGAACAACACCGCCGCAGTCGACACCGTCAACCGCTTCCTCCAACAGAACATCCCGTTCCTGGACGCGACGCAGATCGCCGAGGCCCGCAACACGGTGGCCATCATCGGTCTCATCGGTCTCGTCTTCACCGGCGTCGGCTGGATCGAATCGTTGCGGTCGTCCCAGCGGGCGATCTGGGGTTACCCACAGCAGCCGGGCAACCTGTTCGTCCGGCGGGCGCTCGACCTCACGATCATGATCGGCATCGGCCTGCTGCTCGCGCTGTCGCTGTGGGTGCAGGCGAGCATCAACGACGCGGTCAAGCCGGTGCTGCTCTGGCTTTCGCCGAACAACGTCACCGTCGGCGTTCAAGACACAATCAACGCCATCGCTCGCGTGGTCGGCATTGTCCTCGGCCTGATGGTCAACGCCCTGCTCGCGGCGAGCCTGCTATCGGGCGTCAGTCGGCTGCGCATGCCACTGCGCCGACTGATCCCCTCGACCCTGTTGGTCGCGGTCGGGCTGAGCGCGCTCAGCACGGTCGGCCGGCTCTACATCGACTTCACTTCTCGCCGTCCCGCCTATCAGCTCGTCGGCGGCACGGTCGCGTTGCTGCTCTTCCTGTACCTCTTCAACCAGTTGCTGCTCTACGGTGCGGCGCTGGCCGCCACGAGCAAACATGGGACCGTCGTGGATCTGGCCGCGGGAGCGTCGCCGGCGGACGACCGCGACAAAACCGAGGGTACGGATGACGGCCAGCCCAGCGACACGGCGACGCGAGATGCGCGAGCCGAGAGCGATACGACGCCGCCGATCGGTGCGGCCCAGGACGACCACCGATCAGTAAACGGTTCCGGCGCCCACGCCGCTCCTGGCGACGCTGCTCCGGACCGGCGTACCGGCGCGCCATCGACTCCGGCCGCGACGGACCGCGAGGCGACCACCGGCCGCGAGGCGCCCAGCGAATCGACCGACGGCCGGCCAGGCTCCACCGGCGCGGATCGGGCGCCTCAAGACCGACCGGCCCGTGCTCCGGATCGCCGCCGGTAAGCGACCGAAAGCGACGTTTGCTCGCTTTCCGCCCGCCGATACTGCACGTCGGTCGCCCGCACGCGACGATGATGGATATGTGGGCGCGCTCGTGACTCTGCAATTGCCGCCGGACTCCCCGATCCGGGAGCTCCCGTGGATCATCACGTTCGGGCCACTCACCGAGGACGAGGACTGGGAGCCGGTGGTGTGCGGACCGTACGAGCGACCACACGCACTCGCGCTGGCCGAAGACATCGTCGCCGACGAGGAGCTGATGGCTGTCGTCGAGCCGTTGCTGGGCTACGCGGCGCCCGAGGAGATCCGCGACGAGATCGGTGTAGCGCGCGCCGCCGCTCAATCGGGTGACGTCGTCGTCGGCGGACTCGACGAGGACGGGTTGGACGACGAGGGACTGGACGAGGACACCTTCGAAGCAGACGCGGTCGGTCTGGCCGCCCCGGTGGTCGAGCGGGGTCTAGCCGATGGCCTCGACCCGGGTGCGGGCGAAGACGTCACGCTGCCGACACCGGCCGAGGTCAGGGCCGGTATGGCCCGCGTCGTACGCCAGCTGGCCGACTGACCGATGCACCGGAACTTCCAAGCCGGGCGGATGCGCCGCCCGCGGCTTCTCGTCGCCATCGCCGTCGTCGCCGTGGTCACGGCGGCCGCGATCGCGGCGTGTGGACACGGCTCGGGGCTGAAGGTCGGGCTGGCCTACGGCGTCGGCGGTCCCGGTGACCATGGCTTCAACGACGAGGCGCTGGCCGGTCTCACCATGGCGCAGCACCAGCTTCGGGGTTCGGTGCGCGAGGTCCGGGCACTGTCGGCCCGCGCCAATGAATCCGAGGACGACCAGTTCGACCGGCTCACGTTGCTCTGCAACGCCGGCTATGACCCGGTCATCGCGGTCGGTTTCACTTACGCGGGTGCCGATCCGGCCAACGGTCCACTGGCCCGGGCGGCCAAGGCGTGCCCCAAGACGCGCTTCGCCATCATCGACAGTGACGCGGTCACCGCGTCCAACGTCGCGAACCTCGTCTTCGCCGATGAACAGGGCGCGTACCTGATGGGCGTCGCGGCGGCAGCCAAGTCGAAGACCGGCACGATCGGGATCGTCGGCGCCTGCCCGAACTCGCTGATCGGCCGATTCCAGGCCGGATATCAGGCCGGCGCGACGGCTCAGCGCTCGGACATCGTCGTCGAGACGGGGTACGTCTCCGAGGACCCGAAGCGCTGCGACTTCACCGATGTGAACGCCGCCGAGAGGGCCGCGAACCAGCTCTACGACGAGGGGGCCGACGTCGTTTTCCAGGTCGCGGGCGGTGCCGGGATCGGGGTCTTCCAGGCCGCGAACGCGCACGGCGCGATGGCGATCGGCGTGGACTCGGATCAGTACGAGACCGTCGGTCCGACCCTGCGACACGTGATCATCACGTCTGAGCTCAAGCGGGTCGACCTGGCCGTCTTCGGGTTCATCCAGTCGGTGGCGCGTGGCTCGTTCACCTCGGGCGTTCGTCGCTACGACCTCGCCGACGACGGGGTCGGTTACGCCACCTCAGGCGGTCAAATCGCGGGCATCACCAGCCGACTTGCGGTTTACCGAAAGGAAATCATCTCTGGGCGTATCATCGTCCCGATCACGCCGTAGGTTGCCATCACACGAAGAACAGGCATCGCGGCGGGATGTCGCGCGACGAAGAGGTCGACGCGCGATCGCCGTTTCCGGCACATCGCGCGGGGCGCGATGTGAAACGAAGGGTATGAACGTGCTCGCACAGCGTGGCATCCGATTGTTGGGTGGGGTCGCGGTCGCCACTCTCGCGGTCTCCCTAGCCGCCTGCGGCTCGGCTCCGGCGAAGTCGTCGTCGGCGGGCGGATCGACGGCCTCGGGCAAGAAGATCGAGGCCTGCATGGTCACCGACACCGGCGGTATCGACGACAAATCCTTCAACCAGTCCGCGTGGGCCGGCCTGAAGGCGGCGCAGAAGGCCAATTCGAACATCACGCCGACGTACGTCGCCTCCACCGCGGAGACCGACTACCAGCCAAACCTGCAGGGCTTCATCAACCACACGCCGCCCTGCAACATGATTCTCGCGGTCGGCGGTCTGATGGGCGCGGCGACCGACACGGTCTCGAAGGCGAATCCGAACACGCAGTTCGCCATCGTCGACTACAACAGCGCGAGCCCGAACGTCTACTCCATGCAGTTCGACACCGCGCAGGCGGCGTACCTGGCCGGTTACCTGGCCGCGGGCATGAGCAAGAGTGGCAAGGTCGGCACGTACGGCGGTATCAAGATCCCGCCGGTCACGATCTTCATGGATGGCTTCGTCGACGGCGTCGCGCACTACAACGACGTGCACAACACGAAGGTGACCGCACTCGGCTGGAACAAGACGACCCAGAACGGTCTGTTTTCCAACAGCTTCACCGACCAGGCCAAGGGCAAGCAGCTTGGCGAGCAACTGGTCAGCCAGGGCGCCGACATCGTGATGCCGGTCGCCGGCGGCGTCGGTCTCGGCACCGCGTCGGATGCGCAGGCCTCCGGCAAGTACAGCGTGATCTGGGTCGACCAGGACGGTTGCGTGAGTGCGGCGCAGTATTGCTCGGTCTTCCTCACCACCGTCCAGAAGAACATCGCGGCCGCGGTGCAGGACGCGGCGCAGAAGGAGTCGGCCGGCGCGTCGCTGACCGGTGGCACGATCGGCACGCTCGCCAACAACGGTGTGCAGATCGCTCCGTACCACGACTTTGCCAGCAAGGTCCCGCAGGCGCTGCAGAGCGAGGTCACCCAGCTCAGGCAGGACATCATCTCGGGTAAGGTGACCGTCACCTCGCCGTCCGAACCGAAGTAACGCCCGAACCGGGCCGCCATGCGATTTGCGGCGGCAACGGTGGCCAAAGGAATCACCGCCGGGTGAGACCCATCGGGACGCCTGGCGGTGGTATGCGCCTCGCGGCTGACGCTACGCAGCGGCGGTGATATGCGCCTCGCGGCTGACGCTACGCAGCGGCGGTGATATACAGGCACGGCACGACGTGGGGGCACCGGATCGTCCGCGATCCGGTCGCCCTCGCGTCGTACGCGAATGGGTGTACGACGACGTATGGCCGTGGAGGTGTGCGCTGAGACTCGAATTGCGCGGCATCACCAAGCGCTTCGGCGCTCTCGTCGCAAACGACCACATCGACCTGACCGTCGAACCGGGCGAGATCCACGCCCTGCTCGGCGAGAACGGCGCGGGCAAGTCGACGTTGATGAACGTCCTCTACGGCCTGTTGCAGCCGGATGAGGGCGAGATTCTCGTCGACGGCGTCGCCACGAAGATCCACCGGCCGAGCGACGCGATCGCGGCCGGCATCGGCATGGTCCACCAGCACTTCATGCTCGTCCCGGTGTTCACCGTGGCCGACAACGTGATGCTGGGGACCGAACGCACCCGCGGTTTCCTGCGCTTCCTGAACCACGGAGCGGCCCGCAAGCTCGTCCTCGACGTGTCGCGCCGCTACGGTCTGCCGGTCAACCCGGATGCGGTGGTCGAGGACCTGCCCGTCGGCGTCCAGCAGCGGGTCGAAATCGTGAAGGCACTCACGCGGGATGTCGATCTGCTCATCCTCGACGAGCCGACCGCGGTCCTGACGCCCCAGGAGACCGACGAACTGCTCGACGTCATGCGGCGCCTCAAGGACGCCGGCAAGTCGATCGTGTTCATTACGCACAAACTGCGTGAGGTCAAGGCCATCGCCGACCGCATCACGGTGATCCGCCGCGGCGCCGTGGTCGGGACGGCGCAGCCGGACGCGAGCGAGGACGAACTCGCGACCATGATGGTCGGCCGGGCCATGCAGCTCCAGGTGGTCAAAGAGCCGGCCACGCCCGGCGACACCGTGCTCGCGATCCGCGGGCTGACCGTCGCCGACGAGCGCGGGCATCTCGCCGTCGACAATGTCGACCTCGACGTCCGGGCGGGCGAGGTGCTCGGCGTCGCGGGTGTGCAGGGCAACGGGCAGACCGAACTTGTCGAAGCGATCATGGCGCTGCGGCCGGCCGCCCGCGGCGATGTGACGCTGGCCGGCAAGTCGCTGGCCGGGCGTACGACCGCCCAAGTCCTCGCGGCCGGCATCGGGTACATCCCGGAAGACCGCAGCGTCGACGGCCTGGTCCGGGAGTTCACCGTGGCCGAGAATCTCGTGCTCGACATCTACCATCAGCGCCCGTACGCGTCCGGGCTGGCGCTGCATCACGACGCGATCGCGGCATCGGCCGACAAGCTCGTGGCCGACTACGACATCCGTACACCATCGTCGGCGGCGACGGTCAGTACGCTGTCCGGCGGCAACCAGCAGAAGGTGATCGTGGCGAGGGAGGTGTCGCGGCCGTTGAAGGTGTTGGTCGCGGCGCAACCGACGCGTGGCGTGGACGTCGGTTCGACCCAGTTCATCCACGGTCAGGTGATCGCGGCCCGGGATGCCGGCAGTGCTGTCTTGCTTGTCTCGAGCGAGCTCGACGAGATCGTCGCACTGGCCGACCGCATCGCGGTGATGTATCGCGGCAAGGTGCTCGCGATCGTCGACGCCGATGCGCCGCGCGAACAGCTCGGCCTGCTCATGGCCGGCGTGACCGACGGCACGAGCGGAGCGGCGGCGTGACCGGCCCGACCGGCGACGACCGGACACCCGACGACCGGACACCTGACGACCGGACACCCGACGACCGGGAGCCCGATCGGCGCGATGGCGAAGCGGCCGAGGGCGCCGCATCCGAGCCGTCCCAGCCGTCCGAGCCGTCCGAGCCGTCCCGGCGTCCGAGCCGTCCGCGGCGGATGCTGCGGCCGGCGACGACACGGTCGGGCGCCACGCTGCGCCGGCCGACGAATCGGTGGACGAGGCGATCGACAGCGGGACGGACGTCACGCCGCAGCTCGGCGGCGAGGGAGCCGAAGGAGCCGAAGGTCCCGCGACGGCCGCGGCACCGGCCCCGGGTCCGCGCGGTCGGCCACCCGGCCGCTTCCTTCGCGTCGTGCGGTGGCTCACCAGCGCGAACCCGGTCGTCATCTCGGTTCTGTCGATCTTCTCCGCGCTCGTGATCGGCGCGATCCTGATCGTCATCGGCGACCGGCCCGTGCTGAGGGAGTTCGGTTACTTCTTCGCCCAGCCCGGCACCGCGCTGTCCGGCGCGTGGGACCAGATCAAGCTCGCCTACGTGAGCCTGTTCCAGGGTGCGATCTTCAATCCGACCACGCTCGGCGGCGCGATCTCCGGCAAGAACAGTTGGGCGGTGGCGCTCGGCCCGATCAGTGAGACGCTGACGTACGCGGCGCCGCTGATCCTCACCGGCCTCGCCGTCGCGATCCCGTTCCGTGGTGGCCTGTTCAACATCGGCGCGCAGGGCCAGGCGATCTTCGGCGCGATCGGTGCCGGCCTGATCGGCTTCGAGTTGAATCTGCCGACCGTACTGGCGTGGATCATCGCGCTCGTCGCGGGGGCGGTGGCCGGCGGCATCTGGGGCTTCATCCCCGGAATCCTGAAGGCCCGCACCGGCGCCCACGAGGTCGTCGTGACGATCATGTTGAACTACATCGCCCTGCTGTTCCTGGGCTGGATCATCCTGCAGGGCGGCGTGAAGGACCCAGCGCAGGCCCAGGCGATCAGCAAGCCGCTGCACGGCGCGGCGGCACTGCCGCATCTGCTCGGCTCCTCCCACCGGACGAATTTCGGTCTGCTCATCGGTCTGCTCGCGGCGATCGTGGTGGCGTGGTTGATCAACCGGTCGACGTTCGGCTTCGAAGTCCGGGCGGTTGGCGCCAACCCCGACGCCGCGCGGACCGCCGGTATGAGCGTCGCGAAGACGTACGTGCTGGTCATGGTCGTCGCCGGCGCGCTCGCCGGCGTCGGCGGTGCCGTTCAGCTGCTCGGCACGGCGACGGCGTTGACCGGCGGCGTCGTCGCGAACATCGGCTTCGACGGCATCACGGTCGCGCTGCTCGGCCGGGCCAAGCCGTGGGGCGTCGTCCTCTCGGCGCTCCTGTTCGGCGCGCTCTATGCCGGCGGCAACCAGATGCAGAGCAACGCCGGCGTCGTCGTCGACCTCGTCCAGGTGCTGCAGGCACTGATCGTCATCTTCATCGCGGCGCCGGCCCTCATCACGTCGGTCTACCGGCTCCGGCCCGGCTCCGCGAAACAGGCCACGGCCAACCTCGCGAAGGGCTGGTGAGAGCGCCATGACGGCGACAACGGCGGAACCCGAGGTGGTGGTCCTCGCACCGACGACGTACTGGACGCGCTCCCGCAAGGCCGGCGTGATCTACCTGGCGCTCGGTCTCGTCGCGATCGTGTTCTGGGGCATCCTGTCCGGGCACGGCGCCGACGCCCGCTTCACCGCGGGCGAAGAGTCGTCCGGGTCGTCCGTACCGATCCCGTCTAAGGTCGGCGCGATCGTCGCCGGCGCGGTCGTGATGGCCTGCGGCGCCGCGCTGCTGACCGCGCGGCTCGGCCGCCGCTTCGCGCTCTGGTCGGGCATCGCGCTCGTGGCTCTGGTCATCGCCTTCCTGTCCTGGCAGGTGTCCGGCAACACGATGCCGCTCGGATCGAGTGCGAACCTCACCGTGCAGGCTGCGCTGCCGCTCATTCTCGGCGCCCTGGCCGGCGTGCTGTGTGAACGCAGTGGCGTGATCAACGTCGCGATCGAGGGCCAGTTCCTGACCGGGGCGTTCCTCGGTGCGTTCTTCGGTACGGTCGCGATGTCGGCCTGGTTCGGCCTGATCGCCGCGATCATCGGTGGCGGGCTCGTGGCGTCGCTGCTGGCCGTGCTCGCCATCCGCTACCAGGTCGAGCAGGTCGTGCTCGGCGTGGTGATCAACCTGCTCATGCTCGGTCTCACGAGTTTCCTCTACCAGCAGGTGATGCAGCCGGACGCCGCGTCGTTCAACGCCGCGCCCGCCTTCGCGACGTGGAAGATCCCGGTGCTCTGGCGGATCCCGATCATCGGACCGGCGCTGTTCGAGCAGAACGTGATCGTCTACATCACGATCGTCCTGGTGGTCGCCGTACATGTCGGCCTTTTCTACACGCGCTGGGGCCTGCGCACGCGATCCGTCGGCGAGCATCCGACCGCCGCCGACACCGTAGGCATCCGAGTACTGGCCGTCCGGTACCGCAACGTGATCGTGGCCGGCATGATCGCGGGCGTCGGCGGCGCGTTCTTCACGGTCGGATCACACCTCGACTTCAGCAAGAACATGACGGTCGGCAAGGGCTTCATCGCGCTCGCCGCGCTCATCTTCGGCCGGTGGTCGCCGGTCGGCGCGACGCTCGCCGCGCTGCTGTTCGGCTTTACCGATCAGTTGCAAAGCTACTTGTCGCTGACGGGGTCGTCGGTGCCGTCGCAGTTCCTCGCCATGCTGCCGTACGCGGTGACGATTCTGGCGGTCGCGGGGCTCGTCGGACGTGTCCGAGCACCGGCGGCCGACGGCAAGCCGTACGTTAAGGGTTGACCCGGCGGCGCTGGTCATTGGCTGCACCGGCGCGTCGATCGGGTGACGAGCCGGGGACCTGGACCGAATGCGGGTGAGGCATGGACATCGACTGGGCATCGTTGCGGGCGGCGGCGACGGACGCCATGCGCGGTGCGTACGCGCCGTACTCGCGCTTTCCGGTCGGCGCGGCCGCGCTGGTCGACGACGGCCGGATCGTTCGCGGCTGCAATGTCGAGAACGCCTCGTACGGTGTGACGCTGTGCGCGGAGTGCGGGATCGTGTCGGCGCTGCATGCGAGCGGCGGGGGCCGGCTGGTCGCCATGTCATGTGTCGACGGGACCGGCGAGCCGCTCATGCCGTGCGGCCGCTGCCGGCAGCTGCTGTGGGAGCACGGTGGGCCGCGCATGTTCGTCGACGCGAGCACCGGCCCGTTGCTGATGAGCGAGTTGTTGCCGTACGCGTTCGATGAGCGCGATCTCGGCCGGTCGGATCTGACCGCGGAACCGATGCCGCTGCCGTCCCGGCCGAGCGCAACGGCCGAGCCGGCGCCGCATCTGCGCGACATGATCGGGCGGGGAACCGTCTTCGTGCACCCGGACAACGTCGCCGGCACGCGCAAATGGACGGGTTACTGGGACGGCGCAACCGGGGCCGAGGTCGCATCGGAGCGGGGGCAGGGGTCGATCCTGGACGAGGCGCCGAGTCGTACTGCCGCCGCCGACGTCATTGCGTGGGGTCTGGCCCGGACGCGACGCGTCATCGTCGTCGATGCCGAGGGTGAGCTGTTCTGGGCCGGTGAGGGGCCACCGCCGGCCGAGGTGCCGCGCCGATGGACCCTCGCCACAGCGGACCAGTCATGAGCGGGCCAACCGTAAGCGGGCCAACCGCGAGCGGGCCAGCAGCGAGTGAGCCGTATGCGGCGGTCGACGTGATCGCGGTCAAGCGGGACGGCGGCGTCCTGGACGATCGGCAGATCGACTGGGTGCTCGACGCCTACACCCGCGGTGCGGTGGCCGAGGAGCAGATGGCGGCGCTGGCCATGGCGATCCTGCTGCGTGGCATGACCGCGGCCGAGATCGCCCGGTGGACCGCGGCGATGATCGCAAGCGGCGAGCGCCTCGACCTGTCGAGCGTCGGTCGACCCACCGTCGACAAGCATTCGACCGGCGGCGTCGGTGACAAGATCACGTTGCCGTTGACGCCGCTCGTGGCCGCGTGTGGCGTCGCGGTTCCACAGTTGTCCGGCCGCGGGCTCGGGCATACCGGCGGCACGCTGGACAAGCTGGAGTCGATCCCGGGTTGGCGCGCCGCGCTGTCCAACGACGAGTTCCTGGGCCAGCTGCGCGATGTCGGTGCGGTTATCTGCGCGGCCGGCGCCGGGCTCGCGCCGGCCGACCGGAAGCTCTACGCGCTGCGCGACGTGACCGCGACGGTCGAGTCGATCCCACTGATCGCGAGCTCCATCATGAGCAAGAAGATCGCCGAGGGGACGGCGGCGCTGGTGCTCGACGTCAAGGTCGGCTCGGGCGCGTTCATGAAGTCGGCCGACCGCGCGCGCGAGCTGGCCGAAACGATGGTCGAACTCGGTGCCGCCCACGGGGTGTCCACCGTCGCGCTGCTCACCGACATGTCGACCCCGCTCGGGTACGCGATCGGGAATGCGGTCGAGGTCGCCGAGTCGGTTGAGGTGCTCGCCGGCGGCGGACCGCCCGACGTCGTCGAACTGACGCTGGCATTGGCCCGCGAGATGCTGCAACGCGCCGGCCGCGACGACGTCGATCCGGCCAAGGCGCTGGCGGACGGCCGCGCGATGGACTCGTGGCGCGCGATGATCCGCGCTCAGGGCGGCGATCCGGACGCCGACCTCGCGACCGCGCCCGAGATCGAGCCGGTCCGGGCGACCATGGACGGTTACGTGTCGACGGTCGATGCGCTCGGCATGGGCGTCGCGGCGTGGCGCCTCGGGGCCGGGCGCGCGCGCAAGGAGGATCCGGTGTCCGCGCCGGCCGGCGTGGTGTTGCGCAAGCGCCTCGGCGACGCCGTACGGGTCGGGGACGTCCTCTACGAATTGCGAGCCGAGGATCCGGCGCGGATCGCGGCCGCCCGTGGGTCCGCCGCCGAGGCGATCACGATCACGGCCGAGCCACCCACGCCCGGGCCGCTGATCCTGGATCGGATCGGGCCAGCGTGATGACACTGGTCGAACCGTTGTCTAGACGAGGAGCGTGACGTGGCAGAGCTGATCGAGAAGGCGACTCGCATCCCGGTGCCGGGCGGCAAGGTCATCGACGAGTACGTCGGCCGGGTCAACAGTGGCGAGGCGGCGGTATCGGTGGCGCACATGGTCGCGCCGGGCGGTTGGGCCGAGCCGGCGCAGACACCGGACTTCGACGAGTACACGCTCGTCCTGCGCGGTGCCGTACGGGTCGAGACCGAAACGGGCGTGTTCGACGTGCCGGCCGGCAGCGCGATCGTCACCCGGGCCGGCGAGCGCATCCAGTACTCCGTACCGGATGGGGACGGCGCGGAGTACGTCGCCATCTGCCGACCGGCATTCGCGCCGGACCTGGCCCATCGCGACGACGAGAGCGATGCCGAGGGCGACCCGGGGCCGTGGTGAAGCGCCTGGTGCGTCACGATCGTTAAGGGGCCAACCGTCGGATGTATCAGCCGATGTCTCGTCGCTACGCTCGGCTCACCCAAGGCCGAACCGCGAGCGAGGTTGCATGATCCTCTCGGCGCCGGACCCGGCAGCCGTCCGGGCGCGCAGCATCGATGAGCTGTACCGGCTTCGACTGCCGCTGCCCCCGTCGACCTTCCCGATGGTCTGGGACGTCGGCGACGCCGTCGAGTTGCGAGCCGTGCCGGAAATGGAGGCGCGGACGGCGATTCTCAACGTGGTGCTGGCCCGGGCGTTCGGCATGCCGAGCCGACTCGCGATGACCTGGTTGCTGGACGCGCACCTGATGGAACGGGTGACCCAGCCGGAGTGGCACTACGTCGCGTCCGGTCAGGGCGACGACCACTCATTCGCGCTCCACCTGGAGGCGCTCACCGCGCTGGCGTGGCTGTTAGGTCTGATCGGCCAGCTCGACGCGGCCGCGCCGGTCGCGGACAGCCTCATGTCCTTGCTGCCGAATCTGCGTGAGGGAGAGTCGTTTCCGCAGTGGCGGTCGCGCAGTCTGATCGCGCCGCGCGATCCGGTGACGGCGGCGGTGATGCTCGACCTGTATTACTGCCTGGACTGGGCCTACCTCGACGCGGAACGCCGTGGGCAGCCGTTGCCGGGGCTGATCGACTCCAACGCGATCGGACAGCGGAGGTGGGCGCTGGAATGGGCGGTGATGTTGCACGGACCGCATCACGATGAGGCGGTGGGCTGGGAAGAGGTCGACCTGTCGACGTAACGGTCATTCGCGCGGCCGGTAGACGGTGACCACCACCGAGGCCGTGACCCGCACCGGCGTCGGCAGCGCAGCGATCCGGCCGGACAGCTCCGCCGGCGCCGCGTGCCAGGCGCTCGGGCCCATGCCGACGAGCGTGCGGACATCGTCGTGGTCCAGCTCCATGATCCACTGGTACGGCCGGGACGCCCGCCGCTGGAACAGCGCGTCGAGGGTGTCGGCCAACCGTTCCGACTTCACCGGATCCACCCGCAACAGGTCGAGCGTGTCCACCAGTTCGGTGAGGTGATCGACGGCCGGGGTGACGACGACGAGCGCACCGTCCGGCCGGAGAACCCGCGCGAATTCCGGAGCGTTCCGGGGCGCGAAGATGTCGGTCAGCACCCCGACCGAGGAATCGCCGATCGGCAGTGGCCGCCAGACGTCGGCCACGATCGCATCGGCTCGGGCGTGGGCGTTCGCGGATCGCCGAGCGGCCGCCTTCGACGAGTCCACGGCCAGCCCGTACGCCGCCGGCAGAACGTCGAGGACACCGGCGAGGTGGTGGCCGGTGCCGGCGCCGACATCCACCACCAGACCTCCGGGCCAGGCGGCCGCCGCAATGTCGCGTACCGCCGAGGTGATCGTGGCGAAATGACCGGCGGCGAGAAACGTGGCGCGCGCCGCGACCATCGCGGCGCTGTCGCCGGGGTGCGTCAGGGGAGCGGCAGTGAGCTGGACATAACCCTGGCGGGCGGGATCGAAGCTGTGCCCGGACGGGCAGCGCACCGGGGCGTCGGCGGTAGCCTGAGCGAGCCCGCGCCGACAGACCGGGCAGCATAAATGCCGAATTACCTCGCTGTGCAGGATGTACCTCCGCCGAGAGTGAGTCGCCCCCGATAGGGTCAGCCCCATGGTCGCACCGAGCTACGACGAGATCATCAAGGCTCCGAAGGCGCTGCTGCACGATCACCTCGATGGTGGGTTACGGCCCGCGACCATCGTCGAACTGGCCGCGGATATCGGACACGAGTTGCCGGCGAACGACGCCGCCGCGCTCGGTGCCTGGTTCACCGCGGCGTCGGACTCCGGGTCGCTCGAGCGCTATCTCGAGACGTTCGTGCACACGGTCGGCGTGATGCAGACCCCCGAGGCGCTCTATCGCGTGGCCTACGAGTGCGCGGTCGATCTCGCCGCCGACGGCGTGGTGTACGCGGAGTCGCGCTTCGCGCCGGAGCAGCACCTCGCGCGCGGGTTGCGGCTTCCCGAGGTGGTGGAGTCGGTGCTCGCCGGCTTCGAGGCCGGCTGTGCCGCGGCCACCCAGGACGGGCATCCGATCCGGATCGGCACGCTGCTCACCGCGATGCGCCACGCGGCCCGGTCGATGGAGATCGCCGAACTGGCCGTGCGATATCGGGACAGCGGGGTCGTCGGGTTCGACATCGCCGGCGCCGAGGCGGGTTATCCGCCCACCCGCCATCTCGACGCGTTCGAATATCTGCAGCGGGAGAATTTCCACTTCACCATCCATGCCGGTGAAGCGTTCGGGCTGCCGAGCATCTGGCAGGCGATCCAATGGTGCGGTGCCGACCGGCTCGGCCACGGCGTCCGGATCGTCGACGACATCTCCGGGGACGGGCGGCTCGGCCGGCTGGCCGCGTACGTCCGGGACAAGCGCATCCCTCTCGAACTCTGTCCCTCGTCGAACGTGCAGACCGGTGCGGCGGCGTCGATCGCCGAGCACCCGATCGGCCGTTTGAAGGACCTGCAGTTCCGCGTCACCGTCAACACCGACAACCGGTTGATGAGCGGTACGTCTATGTCACGCGAGATGTGGTTGCTGTGCGACGTGTTCGGCTACGGTTGGCCGGAACTGCGGTGGTTGACCATCAACGCGATGAAGAGTTCATTCATCCCGTTTGACGAGCGGCTGCGGCTGATCAACGAAGTCATCAAGCCGGCCTACGGAAAGCTGACCGAAAACTAACCGTTCGGGCGAGCTTGGGCGGGGTCTGATCGGGTCGAGGTGAACGGTGTGGCAGTGACCCGACAATATCTGGATATATCCCCTACATCCGTTGTGGACTTTTAGTAGTTGTACGGCAACGCAAGGTAGTTATTGCTCCGTCCTGTCCTTCGAGCGATCGACGGCGGCCGGGCTGGGCTTTCTCTTTCGTCCTAGACATGGTGGAATCTCGGGGGTCCGGCCTGTTTTGCAGGCACGGTCGATTATGGGTGCCCGTCGATGCATGGCCGGCACGGTACGGAGGTGCGTCAGGTGACCAAGCGACCGAAGACGGGGTCTAGCCGGCCGATGGGGTTTGAGTCCCTGGCCGGATGGCTCCGCGACCGGCGTATCGGCATCAAGCTCGGGTTCATCATGTTCGTGCCCACGCTTGCCACGGTCATCGTCGGCGCGAACGGGCTGGTCTCGCAGATCTCCAACGCGAACACCGCCGATCGCGCGCATTCGCTCGCGACGCTGTCCTCCGACGCCGGCAACCTGGTGAGTTCGCTGCAGGACGAGCGGGCTTACGCGACGATGACGGTCGGCTACGCACGCAACCGCAAGACCTCCGAGGCGACCGCCGCTTACAAGAGCTTCCAGCAGCAGAAGAACACCAGCGATCGGCTGACGGCCGACTATAACCAGCAGGCGGACGCCGAATCGGATGTGCCGGCGACACTTCGCCAAACGCTTGACGATGTCTCGAAGACTCTCGCCACGCTGGGCGTCCTGCGTCCACAGATCAGCCTTGCGATGAATTCGCCCCAGTTGGCGATCCAGATGAGCCAGTCGGCGAGTACTTACGACGCTGCGATAACAAAGCTGCTGGCGATCCGCGACGCATCCGCTCAGCTTGCCGGAGATCCGGCCCTGTCCTTCGAGATCCGCGCGGCCGGCGCGATCTCGCAGGAGAAGGAGTACATCAGCCAGGAGCGCGAGACTGGGCTCGAAGCGCTGATCGATCCGGCTGGTATGAACGCAGCGCTTTACCAGAGCTTCATCGGTGCGACCACCGGGCAGACGCAGGCAGACCTCGCCTTCGCCGCCGTGGCCACACCGAGCGAGCAGAACATGTATCGGCAGATCGTCGGCGGTGACGCCCTCCAGCCGTCGAAAGATACGCGGGCCTTGTTCGTCGCACGCACCAGTGGCACGGTGACTGGGCTGACCGTCGACCAATGGAACGCGACGTCAGCCTCCCGTGCGTCGCTGTACCGGACCGTCGAGTCGACGCTCGACAAGCAGATCGTCTCCGATGCGTCGGCCGCGCGCGACCGGGTCGAGCGCCAGATCATCATCGACGTCGGTCTGCTCTTCGCGATCGTGTTGATCGCCATGCTGATTGCCTGGTTCGTCGCGCGGTCGATGAACCGAGCGCTGCGAGAGTTGAAGCACGGCGCGCTCACCGTGGCCCGGCAGGGTCTGCCGCAAGCGGTCGCGCGGCTGCGCGACCCGACGCTCGCGACGCAGCTCAGCCCGCAGCAGATCGCGTTGCAGATCGCCGAGCCGCTGCCGGTACGGAGCAAGGACGAGTTCGGCGAGGTGACCGAGGCGTTCAACGCCGTACACATCGAGGCGGTCCGCACCGCGGCCGAGCAGGCCGTGCTGCGGTCCTCCGTCGCCACGATGTTCGTCAACCTCGCCCGGCGCTCGCAGATCCTGGTCGACCGCCTCATTGGTCACCTCGACCGGTTGGAGCGCGGTGAAGAGGACCCCGACCGGCTGGCCGAGCTGTTCCAACTCGACCACCTGGCCACCCGAATGCGCCGCAACGACGAAAACCTGCTCGTCCTCGCCGGCGCCGACTCGACCCGCGTACAGCGGGAGCCGGCACCGCTGGTGGACGTACTGCGCGCCGCACAGTCCGAGGTCGAGCACTACACGCGCATCGAGTTCGGCAGCATCGACCGCGATCTCGACATCGCGTCCCATGCCGTCAACGACCTCGTGCACCTCGTCGCCGAGCTGCTCGACAACGCGACCGCGTTCTCCCCGCCGGACTCGCCGGTCCTGGTCGAGGCTCGCCGCTTCGGCGACCGCGCCGTGCTCTACGTAGAGGACCGCGGCATCGGGATCTCCGGCGACCAACTCGCCGACCTGAACGACCGGCTCGCGAAGCCGCCGCTCGTGGACGTCGCCGTGTCCCGCATGATGGGCCTTGTCGTGGTCGCCCGCCTCGCGGCGCGGCACGGCATCGAGGTCAAGTTGCGGCCGGCCGCCGATCGCGGCACGGTGGCCGACGTCCTGCTGCCACCATCGGTCCTGATCAACACGAGCACCGCCTTCCGCGGTGCACCGCCCGTCGCCAGCGCCGAGCGCGTGGCGCTCAACCCGAGTGAGCCACCGCGGCCCGCGGCCCGGTCCCCGTTCGGGGCTCCGCTGGCGCTGGAGAGTGGACCGTCGGCAACCGAACGGACGCCAGCCGGCGCCGGCACCTCGAGTGGTTACGCCGGCAGTTCGGCGAACGGATTCGGCGGGTCGGCCGAGTTCGGCGGCTTCGCCGCCGCGGCCGAGCGCTTCGGGACGAACCGGCCGACGCTCCTCGGCCCGGGTGTCTCGAGCCGGGCATTGCCCAGCTGGTCGGATCTGACCGGGGCGGTCGGTGCCGGCGCCGCACCGGCGGACAACGGCGCCCGCAACCACAATGGTGGGCGCGGCCACAACGGTCACGACGGCCCGAATGGCAACAACGGACATTCCGGCCCGTCGGCCTATCCCGGCGTGCCGACCTCGCCGCTGCCTCGACGTGCCTCTCCGGCTGACGACCCACACGGCTTCGACGATCTCCGTGGCTTCGACGATCAGCGCGGGTTCGAGGACCCGCACGAACACGACGGACCGCGAAACTTCGAGGCGCCGCCGTTCGAGCGTCGACCGTTCGATGCGCCTCCGCCCTTCGAGGCACGGTCGTTCGACGATGCCCGGCCGTTCAGCGGTTCGCGCCCCTTCGACGACCCCCGGCCGTTCGAAGACCGCCGTCCGGTGGACGACGGCCGTGCCTTCGAACGCCGACCGTTCGATGCGCCACCAAGCGATGCGCCGTCGCCACGGGTGCCGCGCCAGCGACCGCACACGTTCGAGCCGGCCGAGGCACGGCCGATGGACGATCTGCCCGAAGCCGAGGTGATCGACGAGCATCGCGTGCCGGCTCCGGCCGTCGATGCGGACGACGCGATCGTGACGCGTTTCGACGAGCGTCAACCGCCCACCAGCGCGCCGCCGGCCTGGCCGCCGGTCAGCGCCCAACCGGCCACCGACGCTGAGGACGGCCGCCAGTTCCGCAACTCCGGTCGCGTCGACGCCCTCGATATGACCGCGGAGATTCCGCGGTTCCGTGATCTCGATCTGGCCAGCGCCGTCCGCTCGGAGCCCGGCTCGGCCCGCGACGACGTGGCGTCCGACGATGCCGCGGTTGGCCGTGGCCCGGCGGCGGCTCGGCCCGAGTCATCGCGGTCCGGGCAGGGTCAGCCCCAGGTCATGCCGTTCGCCGACGAGACCATGGAGTTGCCGATCTTCCGCGCGCTCGAGTCGGCCTGGTTTGCCGCCGGCGGTTCGAGTGGTCGGAGCCTCATCGCGCCCCGAGCGTCCGATGTCGCCACCGTTGATCCGTCATTGCGGGCACCGGCCGCGTATGAGGTTCCGCAGCCACGCGCCGCGACCGGCGGTCGGCCGACGGAGACCCGGCCGCAGGAATACCGCGAGCCGGATGTCCATTCCACGGCACCGCGGTCGAATGCACCGGTCTCCGCTGGGGCGCGATCGGACTACTACCACGACATGACAGGTGGCAACCAGATGGCGGGGTCCGCGACCGCATCCGGGCGTAGCGCCGCGGAGAACAGCTGGCACAGCTCGGCCGACGATGGCTGGTCGGCGGCCGCGGCCGCGGCCGAGCCGGTGGATGGTGGAACGACACCGGGCGGCCTTCCGCGGCGTGTTCCCCTGGCCCAACTCGTGCCCGGCAGTGTGGATCGAGCGGCCACGGGCAGTAACCGCCGGTCGCCCGATGCCGTCCGCGGGCTGCTCTCCGCCTACCACCGAGGCGTGCAGCGCGGCCGCCAACAGATGACCGACGACAGCAACGGATCACCGGAGTCGACGACCAGCGGGCGTCCCACGCCCGGCGGCAAGGAGCAGGACAGATGACAACAACGCAGGATCTCAGCTGGCTGTTGGCCAACTTCGCCGACCGCGTGCCGGGTGTCGCGCACGCAGTGGCGGTCTCGGCCGACGGCCTGCTGCTCGCCTCGTCCCGCGACCTTCCGCGTGACCGTGCTGATCAGTTGTCGGCGATCGCGTCCGGCTTGGTGAGCCTCACGGTCGGCGCGTCGCGGTGTTTCGACGGCGGCGCCGTATTGCAGACCGTCGTCGAGATGGACAACGGGTTCCTATTCCTGATGTCGATCTCGGACGGATCGTCGTTTGCCGTGTTGGCCGCGCGGACGTGCGACGTCGGCCAGGTCGGCTACGAAATGGCGCTGCTGGTCGACCGCGTCGGCGACGCTCTCACCCCGTCGCCCCGGGCCGCCGCGGGAATGATGGGCTGAGGCGGACGGATCAGCGGTGAGCGACGGTAAACGGGCGACCGAGGAGGTGAGCGACGTTGGCTGAGATGGACGAACCGACCGGCGCGCTCGTACGCCCGTACGCCGTCACCCGGGGGCGGACCCGTCCCCGATTGGACATCGCGATCGAGGCGCTGGTGGAGACCACTGTGCGGGGCCGCAACAACGACCTCCGGTCGGGCACGGCCCACATACGGGAACATCAGTACATCGCGTCGCTGTGCGACGGGCGACTTCAGTCGCTCGCCGAGATAGCGGCTCGCATGCAATTGCCGCTCGGCGTTGCCCGAGTGATCATCGCCGACATGGCGGCCGACGGACTCGTCGCGGTTTACGAGCCAACGTCGTTCGACGGCGACAGCAATGACTCGGTCGGAACGGAACTGCTGGAGAGGGTGCTGAGTGGACTTCGGAGGCTCTGACATGGCCCGGATGCCGTCGGGCCGGGTCACGTCGGCGAAGATTGTGATCGCCGGTGGTTTCGGCGTGGGCAAGACCACGCTGGTGGGATCGGTTTCGGAGATCACACCGCTGACCACCGAGGCGATCATGACCTCGGCTGGCGTCGGCGTCGATGACAACCGGCAGGTGCCCGGAAAGACGACGACAACCGTCGCGATGGACTTCGGGCGTATCTCGATCGACCGTGACCTGATCCTTTACCTGTTCGGTACGCCGGGCCAGACACGCTTCTGGTTCATGTGGGACGAACTCGTCAAGGGCGCAATCGGTGCGGTCGTGATGGTCGACACGCGACGGCTCGCCGACTGCTTCGCCGCGATCGACTTCTTCGAGCACCGGCGCCTGCCGTATCTGATCGCGATCAACTGCTTCGACGGCAACCAGTATCACTCCGCCCAAGACGTCCGGGACGCGCTCGCGATCCCGTCGGACGTACCGGTGGTGGCGTGTGACGCACGCAGCCGCGAGTCGACGAAGCAGGTGCTGATCTCGCTCGTCGAGTACGTGCTGACCATGCGCAGGCAACGCGCGGCGACGCCGGCCTAGTCCGAGCTGACGCGCTGGTCGAACGGAAAAGCTGGCTGCCACCGCAAGGTGGCAGCCAGCTTTTGCCCATCGTGCCGCGGCTCAGGCCTGGCCGTGACGGCCCCACGGCACGATCAGCGTGCCTTCGCCGCTCTTGCCAAACGGTCCGGCCGGAAGCCCGCGCCCGGCTAGCGGTGCGCGGCCGAGCGGTATTCGGGCTCCCGATCGGTCTCCCAGCCGTCACGGCTGAAATCCCAACCCTCGCCCGACTCGCGGCCGGGCCGGCCGCCGACCGCGTAGCCGCGGACCTCTTCGCCCCGGCGCGAGCCTCGGAAGTAACCGGTCGTGTGCGCCGCCATCGCGGCCGGGTCGCGCACGATGGGTAGGCCATCGTCGGTTACCGGCGGCAGCGGTGAGCCGGGCACGAGATTCGCCTTCGGCACACGACGTGGCAGCCCGACCTCGGTCTCGCCATCGATGCTCGGGTGCGCGGCGCGCTCGGCCGCCGACCAACCCTGATCCGCCGCCACTGACCACGACGGTGTGGTCTCCTCGCCGTCATGCGGATCGACGAACCAGGCCGACCGGGCCTGCGCGAAGATCAGCAGGTCGTCATCCGGCTCGTCGTCGACCGGTACGGGCGGAAGCGGCGGAAGGTGGTCATCGGCATAGCTCGGCCGGCGCGACGGGATATCGCGTTCGTCGTCGCGGCCGACCAAGCGCAACACGGGCGGATCGACGAGCCGCAGTGCCGGCGGCTCGGCTGGCGGCGCGATATCGCCGGCCTGCCACGGCGGCGCGACGCGACCGTCCCGCTGCCGCGGGATCCCGGAGTCGTACGAGTGCTCGGTGTCGTACGCGGCGGGCTGCGTCGCACGCCGCATGGTCTCGGTCGAGCGCGAGTCGGGACGCGTTCGCGCCATGTCGTCGGCCGGATCGGGCGCGGCGACCGGCCAGTTGCTCCGTGATCCCGGCGCCGGAACGCCTGGCGTCGGATAACCGCCGGCCCGCGGAGCTTCGTACGCCGATGGATCGCTCGCGACCGATCGGCCGTTCATGGAACCGCCGGACTCCTCAACCGCCCCTGGGCGGCCGTGCGACGGTTCACGCGTCGCCACCCACGGATCGTCGCGGTGGCTGCCCCTCGGTCGGTCCTCGACCGCGCGGTGACCATTCATGCGCGGTGGGTCGGCGTCGTATCCCCCGGTCGCCGTGTCGGGCGGGAACGCGCCGGCGTCGCCCAGATAGCGGGGCTCAACGGGATAGTTGTTGACCGGCGCCGCCGGGCGGCCGGCGGCCGGATACGCCACGGTGGGTCGGGCCTGCTCGCGGTAGACCCGGTCGTAGTCGCTCGGCACGAGTGCCGTACCGGCTGACTCGTTCGGTCGCGAAACTCGGCCCGGTCGTGGGCGACGCGTTCTGCGACGAAGGCTCCGCCGGCTCGGCCACGTCGTGCCATGACGACCGGAGAGCGCCGCCGGTTGAGCTGGCCGGCATCTCCGGCATCGAGAACAGGTCGGAATCCGCCGTCGGCACCGGTCCGGGTGCGAGGGGAGTCGAGAAGTCGTCGTCGACGCGGGCCGGAGCCGAACGCGTGCTCGACCGGGCCGAGCGTTGCGGCGGCGTACGGTTCGGCCGTGTTGCCGCCTCTGGCCCGGCCGACGGTGCCTGGGCCGCGACCGGACGAATGCCCGGCTGGGCGGCCGGTTCACCGGCGGGATAGGACGAGGTCGATGGCATCGTCGTCGACCGCGCCGGTGGTCCGCTCGCGGTGCCCGCCGATCGGGACCGCCGACTTGCTCGGGCCGCGTCGTAGCGGGCCGACTCCTGCCAGGCCGGATCGAACCGCGCGGCATCCGCTCGAGCCGGCTCGGGGCGTGCCGGTTCCCGTCCTGGCTCGGACCAGACTGGCTCCGGACGGACCGGTCCCGGGCGCGTCGCGTCCGAGCGGGAGGCAGCGTGCCGGGCCGGAGCGTACGGACTGTCGTCGTGCTGCGCCGGCTCGGGCCGAGCGGCCTCGATGGCGCGTGGAGACACCGCTCGTAGGCGAGTGGGCTCGTGCCGCCGAGGCGCGAGATCCTGCGCCGCCAGCAGCCCGACGAGCGAGGCCACGGCCGCGTCGCACGCGCGGACCGCGGCGACCGCTTGGCGGATCGTCTCGGCGACCGCCGACGTCGGACCCTTGCCGATCCCCGTGCGCCGTGGTGTTTCCGACGCCGCTATGCGCAACGCCGTGATCGCGTCGGTGATCGTCGCCGTATCCGCGACACCGGCCATGGACAGATCGGCGGCGACAGCGGCATCGCGGCCACGGTTGCTGATGCCGAGCAATCCAGGCTCGGGTAGAGCGTCGAGAATGGCTAGCGGGATCGGCGCGGCCGGGTCGGGGTAGGCGCGAAGAGCCGCGGGATACAGCTCGCGGAGGACCTCGCGAAGCGCGACGGCCGAGCCGTGTCGACTGACCGCGACGGCCGCGTGCGCGGCCAGCACCGGACCGAGTGCCATCAGCTCTCGCGGTGCTCCGCGGCTGGCCGCCGCCAACGCGCCGGCCTGCAATGCGCGGGCGAGCCCGACGGCGTTGCGCTCCGCTGTGCCGGCCGAAATCTCGTCGACGGACTCGTCATCAGCGAATCGCTCCGCGTAGTCGCCGACGGTCTCGTCGTCGGCGATGGCAAGGGGCCGCCCGGCCGCCAGAAGCAGGAGTGTGACCTCGTGCTCATCCGTGTCGGCCGCGACCGCGACGCCGGTCGTGCCGCCGGACCGCTCGGCGAGCAGACCGCCCAGCTCCGCATACCCGCACGCATCGTCGGTGATGTCGCACAGGTCGAGCAGGCGCCCGGCATCGTCGACGACGGCCGCGGTCAGCCAGTCGCTGTCGCCGGCCGAGCGCGCGGGCGATCCGGTCGTGGCCAGTCCGCAGTACACACGCATGAGCGCCACGGCGTCGTCCTCCTTCGGAGACTCGTCGTTGCCGACGGGGAGCCTGCGCCCCGAGGCCGCTTTCACAGCCGACGGGGAGCGTCCGCCCCGAGGTTTCCGTCTAGAGCCGATGGGTGGCGTCGGCCCCGAGTCTTCTTTGTAGCTATTGCCAGGACTGATGGTCCCTGGATCAGGGTCAGTCGCGCCAGTCCACGACGGCGGAGATTTTTCCGATGACCGTCCGCCAGCCGAGACTCGCGGTCTCCGCGCCGACCTTCTTCAGCTTGCGACGAGCGAAGAAAGACCCGAGACCGCCATCGGCCGCGGCTCGCAGCGCATCGTCGAGGTCGTCCAGCGGCGAGCCCGGCGCGAGCGCCAACACCACCGGTTCGATTCGCAGTGCGTGGCCAAGGTCACGCGCTAGCTGCCCGGAGCGGACCAACAATTCCGGATCCCACGCATCGTGGCCCCCTCGTAGGTTTTTGACGACCAGATCCAACTCGTACGTGTCGTCGGGCAGCGACACCACGTACTCGGACCGGACACCCCGCGTCACCGAATCCCATGTGTCGATCTGTTGCAGATCGTGCTCGGCGTCGGACAGCACGAATTCGACCAGCGACTCGGCCGACCGGAACACCAGCAGGTGTCCGCCCTGGCTCAGGAAGAGCGGCACCTCCTCGACCACGTCGCCGGTGGGTTCGGCGTCCTCGTCGACGGCCTCTTCATCGAGGTCTTCGTCGAGGTCATCCTCGTCCAGGTCTTCGTCGGCAAGATCGTCGGTGATCTCGGCCTCATCCAGCAGGTCGCCATCGTCGTCGAGCTCGACGGGGGCGCCCCGACGTCGCGGCATCGACACGTCGTCCTCGCGCGCGGACACGTCCGCCGGGGTGATGTCAGTGTTCTGGCGATATGCCCGCAAGGTGTAGCCGGCCCCGCCGGGCAGCGCTATCTCCAGCGGATCGACGCGAACGCGTTTCCAAAACCGGTCCGCGGTCGCTGTCCGTCCGGGTTCGCGGCCGAGCTCGTCGGCGGTGTCGGCGGTGTCGTCCTCATCGCTCACGTCATCCTCGTCGAGCGGGTCCTCCGAGAACGGGATCGACTCCTCATCGTCGGGCTGAACTGGCTCGTCGGCATTGGGCCGACCAGCGGGCGGACGCGCCACGAAGACCTCCGTACTAGGGACTTGGGCGGTGACTCTGCGCACACCCTAGTCGTATCGACTTCAGGGCGCAGATTACGCCCCTGACCTGCGGGTTTGTTGGCTCCGGCAAATACCTTATAACCGGATTCAGTGGTACGTTTTCGCACGGCTTGGACCGGAACGTCGACCGAACGACCGACCGACGCAACGGACGACCCGGCCCGAAACATCCGGGATTAGACGCCTTTGGGATGCCAGACGGTCTTCGTCTCGAGCAGCGCGGTCAGCCGCCGGGTGCCCGGGTCATCGGTCCAGTTCGTGCGCCCGTCGGGCCGAATCACCCGTTTGAGGTTCTCAGCCGCGGCCACCTCCAGTTCGATGGCGAGCTCCGGGTCATCGACCCCGGTCAGGTCGATCGCGTTGACGTCCATGTGTGCGGCGAGGTGCGGCGCCGTTTCGGCGACCCGGCCGGTGAGCACGTTGACCACGCCGCCGGGCAGGTCGCTGGTCGCCATCACCTCGGAGAGCGTGATCGCCGGCAATGGGTGCGCTTCGCTCGCCAGTACGACCGCGGTGTTGCCGGTCGCGATGGCCGGCGCGACGACGCTGACGAGTCCGAGCAGCGGTGCGGCGCCGGGCGCCACGATGCCGACGACGCCGGTCGGCTCGGGCGCACTCAGATTGAAGTACGGTCCGGCGACCGGGTTGGCGTTGCCGTACACGGACGCGATCTTGTCCGTCCAGCCGGCATACCAGACCCAGCGGTCGATGGCCGCGTCCACCGCACCCGCGGCGACCGCCGCCGTTGCTCCGTCGGCCGCGCGGACCTCCTCGATGAACTGGTCGCGACGGCCGTCGAGCATTTCGGCCACCCGGTAGAGCACTTGACCACGGTTGTAAGCGGTCGCGCCCGACCATCCCGGAAACGCCTTGCGCGCCGCGACGACGGCATCGCGCACATCCTTGCGGGACGCGAGCGCGGCGTTGGCCAGGAACGCTCCATCGTGCGACGACACCACGTAACTCCGGCCGGACTCGCTGCGCGGGAACGCACCGCCGATGTAGAGCTTGTATGTCTTGCGTACGGCCAGCCGCGGCGCCGCCCCGGCGGAAACCGGCCCGCCGGGCGTACCCTCGGACGCTTTTGCTTTTGACGTTGACTTTCGCGGTGCGCCGACCAGCGGTCCGGGCGCCTTCGGCTTACTGGGCAAGGTATGCCTCCAGACCGTGACGGCCACCTTCACGGCCGTACCCGGATTCTTTGTAGCCACCGAACGGTGACGCCGGGTCGAACTTGTTGAACGTGTTCGCCCAGACAACGCCCGCGCGCAACTTGTCGGCGATGGCCAGGATGCGCGAACCCTTTTCGGTCCAGACGCCGGCGGACAGGCCGTAGGGCGTGTTGTTCGCCTTCTCGACGGCCTCGGCCGGCGTACGGAACGTCAGCACCGCGAGCACCGGCCCGAAGATCTCCTCCCGGGCGATGCGGTGTGCCTGCGACACCCCGGTGAAGATCGTCGGGGCAAACCAGAAGCCACGCGGTGGGAGATCGCACGGCGGTGACCAGGATTGCGCGCCCTCGCCCGATCCGACCTCGGACAGCTCACGGATGCGGGCGAGTTGGGCGGCCGAGTTGATGGCGCCGATGTCGGTGTTCTTGTCCAGCGGATCGCCGAGCCGCAGTTGGGACATGCGCCGCTTGAGCGAGTCGAGCAGCTCATCGGCGATCGACTCCTGCAGGAGCAGCCGCGACCCGGCGCAGCACACGTGTCCCTGGTTGAAGAAGATGCCGTTGACGATGCCCTCGACCGCCTGGTCGATCGGCGCGTCCTCGAAAACGATGTTCGCGGCCTTGCCGCCGAGCTCCAGCGTGACTCGCTTGGTCGTGCCGGCCACCGACTTCGCGATGGCGCGGCCGACCTCGGTCGAGCCGGTGAACGCGACCTTGTCGATGCCGGCGTGCTCGACCAGCGCGCGACCGGTTTCGCCGGCACCGGTCACGATGTTGACCACGCCCGGCGGGAGTTCGGCCTGCTGGCAGATTTCGGCGAACGCGAGCGCCGTCAGCGGCGTCGTCTCGGCCGGCTTGAGAACGACTGTGTTGCCGGCGGCGAGCGCGGGCGCGATCTTCCACGCGAGCATCAGCAGCGGGAAGTTCCACGGTATGACCTGGCCGGCTACGCCGATCGGACGCGGGTTGGCGCCGAACCCGGCGTAGGCCAGCTTGTCGGCCCAGCCCGCGTAGTAGAAGAAGTGCGCGGCGACGAGCGGGATGTCCACGTCACGTGATTCGCGGATGGGCTTGCCGTTGTCGATCGACTCGAGCACGGCCAACTCGCGTCCGCGCTCCTGGATGAGCCGGGCGATACGGAACAGGTATTTGGCCCGATCCTTACCCGGCATCCGCGACCAGACCCGGTCGTACGCCAGGCGGGCGGCCGCGACGGCCCGGTCGACGTCGCTCGGTCCGGCGTCCACGATCTCGGCCAGCGGTTCCTCGGTGGCCGGATTGACGGTCTTGAACCGGCCACTGTCGCTGGCCGCATCGACGAACTCGCCGCCGATGAACAGGCCATAGGACGGGCGGATGTCGACGATCGCGGTCGACTCGGGGGCTGGCGCGTATTCGAAGATCGACATATCAATCCAGAGTGACGTAGTCGGGGCCGGCATAGCGGCCGGTGGCGAGCTTCTGCCGCTGCATCAGCAGGTCGTTCAGCAGGGTCGACGCGCCAAATCGGAAGTATGCGGGATCGAGCCAGCGATCGCCGCACGTCTCGTTGACGGTCACCAGGTATTTGATCGCGTCCTTGCTGGTCCGGATGCCGCCGGCGGGCTTGACCCCGATCTGGCGACCGGTCGCGGCGTCGAAGTCGCGTACGGCCTCGAGCATCACGAGCGTGACCGGTAGCGTCGCGGCCGGCTGGACCTTGCCGGTGGACGTCTTGATGAAGTCGGCACCGGCCGCCATCGCGAGCCAGGACGCGCGCCGGACGTTGTCGTACGTCGCGAGCTCGCCGGTTTCCAGGATCACCTTGAGGTGGGCGTGCCGGCAGGCCCCCTTGACCGCGACGATCTCGTCGTACACGGAGAGGTAGTCGCCGGCCAGGAACGCGCCGCGATTGATCACCATGTCGATCTCGTCCGCGCCGGCGTCGACCGCGGCCGTCGTGTCGGCGAGCTTCACATCGAGCGGCGCTTGTCCGGACGGGAACGCGGTCGCGACGCTCGCCACATGGATGCCGGAGCCGGCGAGTTCGGCCACCGCGACCGGCACCATGGACGGGTAGATGCAGATGGCGGCGACCGGCGGGCACGGGTTGTCGGTGCCCGTCTGGGCGTCCGGATGACGCCCTTTGGCACAGAGTGCGCGGACCTTGCCCGGCGTGTCGGCACCCTCGAGCGTCGTCAGGTCGACCATCCGGATCGCGAGGTCGATCGCATACGCCTTCGCGGTCGTTTTGATCGACCGGGTGCCGAGCATGGCGGCCCGCGCCTCGACGCCGACCGCGTCGACGCCGGGCAGTCCGTGCAGGAAGGTTCGAAGGGACGCGGAGTTGCGGGCGATGTCGCCGAGGCTGGTCGCGGCGGCTGTGCCCGTCGTCGGCTCCCGCGTCGTAGCGGGACCTGTGGCCGTGGTGCTCATGCGTACGAGTCTACGCGCGCCGGCGATTAGTGATCTTGACATGGGATGATTGCGGCGGGCGAAACGAAACCCGCGAACCGGTACGTTGTGTGGCGTGGACGTACTCGTCGTGGACCACCCGCTCGCGCAGTCGCGACTCACCGCGATGCGTGACATCGGCACCGATTCGGCGACATTTCGCGCCGCGTTGACCGAACTCACCACCATGGTCGTCTACGAGGCGGCCCGCGCCTTCCCGGTGGCGACCTATCCGATCACCACGCCGGTGGCCGAGGCGATCGGCACCCGGCTGGCCAATCCGCCCCTGATCGTGCCGGTGCTGCGGGCCGGTCTCGGGATGGCCGACGCCGCGCTGGCGCTGTTGCCCGAGTCGTCGATGGGCTTCGTCGGGCTCGCCCGCGACGAGCACACATTCCAGCCGCGGGCGTACATGGAGTCGTTGCCGACCGATCTGACCGGGCTGCCGGTCCTCGTCCTGGACCCGATGCTCGCCACCGGTGGATCGCTCGAACACTGCTGCCGGCTGCTCGCCGAACGCGGATGCGTCGACATCACCGTGTGCTGCGTTTTGGCCGCGCCGGATGGCATCGAGCGCTTGAGCCGGTCGGGGTTGCCGATGCGTCTCGTCACGGCGGCGATCGACGGAGGCCTCAACGACAAGATGTTCATCGTGCCGGGCCTGGGCGATGCGGGCGACCGCCAGTTCGGGGGCATGCCGAGGTTCTAGGCCGACCCTAATTCCGGAGTTATCCAAGGTTAGCGGGTTGTGCGGACACGACTTGGCCGTCTTGAGCGGGTCAAATGGGGGTGATAAACCCCAATCCGTTCGTCCGAGGGTCGTACTATTGCGGTCGCCGAGGCCATCCGTCATTCGCGGTCGGCCCGAGAAAGAACACGTTCATGGTGTACTGGTTCGCTGCACTCGGCCGATACTGCCCGTTAACGGAGGATGGCGTGAAGCTGGTCTGGGCTGCGACAGCGGTCGTCATTTGCGCGGCCCTCGCCGTCGGTTGTGGGAGGCTCACGCAGCCCGACGGAGCCACAGCCAAGCCAGGCGGCTTGGCCGCTTCCACGCCGGCAGTTAGCCCTCCTAGCACGCCGCTGACCAGGTCGAACCTCACTGGAAGCGATGCCGCGGCGAAGACATCTACTAAGCACTACATCTCGAACACGGGATCAGACATTGAGACGGTTGCCAAGCTCGGATTCAATCTCTTCGATCTTGGTCCAGACAAGTCCCGCATTGATGCACTCGGGCCGGGACAGCAAGCCCTGGTATGGCTGGGGAATCTCGACAATACGAACTGTCATCCCGGATACACGTGGAGTGAGTTCCAGACGGAGGTGCGTCGGCTCGCGAATGACCCCAAGGTATTCGGCTACTTCATCTCCGATGAGCCGCACCCTGGCACCTGTCCGAATGCTGTTCGTGACATTCGGCAACGCGCCGACTTCATTCGAGCAGAAAACCCTCTTCAAAAGTCCTTCATCGTGGTCATGGATGCGGCGCGCATCTGCGGTAGCGCGATGGGATGCGAGTATCAACAACTGAATGAAGCCCTCACGCACGTCGATCTCATTGGAATTGACCCATTTCCCTGCGCCATCGCGACCGGCTGTGCCCCTGACAAGATCGACTTGGAGGTGCAGCGAGCGATCGAAGGCGGGATCAGTTTGGATGCGATCGTGCCGGTCTTCCAGGTCTTCGGACAGAGATGCGCGGCCAATAAGTCCAAGTACTACCTACAGCCAACCGCCGCGGAGTTGAAGGCAATGTTGGCCGAGTGGCACGCGCTCGTCCCGAATCCAGAGTTCGACTACACCTACACGTGGCGTAGTTCCGGTCCCGCGTGCCCAGCGCTGGACCGCGCGGACGGCAGTTCGAGCCTGCAGTCGGTAATGCAGGGGCACAACGGCGAGTGATCTCTCGCTCTTGCGGCCCTCTGGGGTATCCCTAAAGGATTAGCGGAAGGTGACGCAGGTCGCGAGCCAGTTTCCCGAGGTTGTGCCACTCGCAGTGAACGAACCCGTCGACGTCGCGACCTTGTACGCCCGTCCGACGAAGTTGGATCCGACAGCGTAGGACGTCTCGGCTGTCCATCCCGTGCTCCACGACGGCGTTGAACCACTGAAGACACCGACCGCACCGAACACGAATTCATTGGGCGACGCCGTCGCGCCAGTCGCGCCCGATGAATATGAAGTCGTCGTTCCGGCGGCCGCGGCCACTTGGTCTACCGTACTCACCCCGGACACCTCGTCGCCTACGATGCGGTAACTGGCCGCGGCGCCGGGGAACGTGACCGTGATCTTGTCATTGACGCCGAGTGCGGTGTGAACCACGCCGTACAGGATTGCGAACCGGCCGCTGCTGTTTGAGACGTCGCTCGCGACCGACAACGTGTTTCCCTTGTCATCGACGCCGGTGAAGGATCCGGTCGAGCCCGTCCCGGTGAGCTGGACAGTAAGGATCTCCACGTCTCCGGCTGCCACGCCTTGAGTCCGCCATACACTGACGTACCCCGATGAGTGAGACGTGCTGCTGTAATTCGTCGCGATCTGGGAGACGAAGGCTGGATGGGATGCCGACGTGGTGACCGTTACGGTCTGTTGAGCTGTCGCGGTCAGGTTGGCGGTATCGGTGACGGTGACACTAGCCGTGTACGTCCCGGCGGCAAGGTACGTGTGAGCTGCCACGGAGCCGGCTTGTGGGCCAACCGTTGTGCCATCACCGAAGTCAAACGTGTAACTCAGGGGTTGGCCGCCAGGGTCACTGGATGCGCTGGCATCGGCGGACACCGCTACCGGCGCACCGCCACCAGCGGGCGTCACCATCAGCGCAGCCGTCGGTGGCAGCTGCGTCCCGGTCGAGACGAACTCGTAGGCGCCCATGTCGTGGAATGTCTGCGGGCCGGTACCCGTGTTCACGACGAGAGGGTCGTCCGACCGAGCTGTACCAAGAATGTCGTTGGATTGCTCTCCTGACACTCCGGAGGCTGCTGAATCGATGGCACGCGAGCCCTCGGTCAGTTGCAAGTCGCCCGACGTCGAGTCCGCGAAGTTCGGATTCGCCTGAACGCCATGCTGCTCTTGCCCGGTCGCCGTGCGCATCGCCGCAAGCGAGGTGTAGGAAGAGCCGAACACGTACATAGTCCCGGGCTTGGACAGGTAGACCAGGTTGTTGTCAACCGTCGTAGTGGGCGGAGCCGAGTCCCAGATTCCGATGTTGCCGGCACGGCGGCTGCATGCGATCCCGTTGTAGGCCGGATATACAGCGTTGTCGACGGAGATGTTGTTCTCGACCGTGTAGTTGCCGGACGTGCCTTCGACGTTGATCCCGCTCGTACAGTTGTGGTAAACGGTGTTACCGATGATCCGGCCGCCGGTGACGTTCAGATCGTCGATGCCGTGGTCGCCGTTGTTATAGGTGACATTGAGGGTAATCAAGTTGTTGTTGCCGCCCGTGTAAAACTGCAGGCCAGAGTCCTCGTTGTCGTGGACGACGTTGCCGATGATCGTGTTGCTCGGACCCACTACATCGATCCCGTTCGCGTTCCGCTGCCAGCCTTCGGCGTTGAAACTGGCTTCGTTGTAGCTGATCAGGTTCGAGCTCGACGTCCCATTGACAAAGATGCCGTGGTCACTGTTGTGGTCGGACGCGTTCTTTGTCACCGTCGAAGCCGTGACCGCGGTGAGTTCGATGCCGGCCGCTGTCGCTCCACTGGCTGGCTGACCCGCGTGCGTCACGGTGTTGCCGGAGACAACAATATGGTTGGAGTTGTTGATATATATGCCGTATGACGTTGTAGCCGTCACGGCAAATCCCTGAATCGTGACGTAACTTTTCCCGGAGACGACGAACCCATTGGCGCCGCCGGTGATGGTGACCGATGAGGTTGACGCCGGCTCGAAGAGGATCGGGTTGTCGGCGGTGCCCGAGTTTGCGACCGTGACCCCGCCCGCGTACGTGCCACCTGAGACGAGAACCGTCTGGCCCACCGTCGCCACGGAGGCCGCCTTGCGAATCGTGCAGTACGGCTGCGACTGCGTCCCGGACCCGGTGTCGCTGCACCCGGATCCGCCGACGTACAGCGTGGTGACCGCGGCGTATGCGGCGGATCCGGCCCACACGGCGCCGAGCGTCGCCCCACAAATCACGGCGACTGAAGCCAAACCAGCAGCGAACGGTGAACGTAGTTGAGGGTGTGCGGCGCCGCTAAATCTGGGCATATCGGCTCCTCCACGGGCCCCTTGCTGCTTTGTCTATATAGTGCGGTGCCGACCTCGCCCGCCGAAACGGGCGATGGTGCCGAGAAGATTGCCGTTCGTCCGATCTTTGATGTCCGGCCGAAGTTCTTGCCGTGCTCTCCGGCAATTGCACGATGCGCGCCCGCTGTCGATCGGGAATGCTGCCGAGCCATGACGTGCTTATCGGTCCTTGTCGTCGATGATCATGCCGTGTTCGCTGAGGCACTACAGCATCGACTCAGTCGGGAACCTTATCTGGATCCGGTGCGCGTTGCGACGTCGACGGCGGAGGCGTTGGCCCTTGTCCACGGTGGAGTGCCGGACGTCGCCGTCTTGGATTCGACACTCGGCGCCGAAAGCGGTATCGAATTGGCCAAAATGTTGCAATTCGTCGCACCGAGGTGTCAAATCGTGATGCTGAGCGCGGTCGCCTCACCGTCCGTTGTGGTCGCGGCGCTTCGAGCGGGGGCTCGCGCATGGCTCGCAAAAACCGCGCATCCGGATGAATTGCTGGAGGCGATCCGCTGTGTGATGCGCGGAGACGCGTGGCTCTCGCCACCGCTACTCGGGGCGGTGCTACCGGTGATGCTGGACGTCCAACCCCCCGGACGATCGCCTCATCTAGGCGAGCTTACGGCCCGTGAGCAGGAAATTCTCCAATACATGGTGGACGGACTAACGAGGATCGAGATCGGCGAGCGGCTCGGTGTCTCGGCACACACTGTGCGCACACACGCTCAGAACCTATTCACGAAGCTGGATGCGCACTCGACACTAGAGGCCGTTGCCATCGGACTGCGCAGCGGACTGCGAGCGTCGGATAGCTGACAGCGGGTGTGTGCCTCAACCCGGAAAGTGACATCTTTCTCACGCAGTCTTCGTAGACGACTTGGTACGAACACCTGAGCACGCGCGGCGGCATAGGACATATGGTTCTATCGCTTAACCTGTTCACCCGTAGGCAACCGACAAGACGAGGGGCCTTTCCGTGGAGGTAACCGAAGTCGGCGTGCGACTTGTGCGGCGCTACTGGCTGCTGCTCGTGGCCGCGATTGCGTTACCCATGGCGCTCGTGGCCGCATTTCTGGTGCACAGTCCCAAGACGTACACCGCACACGCCAGAGTGATGGCGGCGCCCAGCGTGCCGCAGGCCCAGGCGGAGGCGGACGCCGTGGTCAGTGAGGTGCAGGCGATCGCCACGAGTCAGGACGTGGTCAGTGCCGCACTTCAGTCGGCCCATGTGCAGCGCAACACTGTGGACGCAGTCAACGCGATCACGGTGAGTGGCCTTGGATCGTCCGGAATCGTCGATCTATCGTACAGCGACACGTCGCCATCCGTGGCAGAGCAGGTAACGGCCGCGCTTACCTCCGCAGTGGTAGCGCAGATTGCCGGCATCCGATCCGGACTTCCTACCTCGCTTGACGATCTCAATTCCCTGATCACCCTCGTCACCGGTCTGCGGCCGAGCGTCCAGACTATCGGCGGATCGCAAACCAAAGCCTCGCAGGCCTTGGAACAGCTCATCACCGATCTGGGCCTCGACCGTGACAAGCTCGAGCAGCTGCAGACAACGGCTGCCGTGCCCGTCGTGGTCGACGAGGCGGCGGCGCCGGCACAGGCCGACGGTCGCGGCCTCGCAACGAAGCTCTCGATCGCGGCACTGCTCGGTCTGGCTTTGGGCCTGCTGATGGTAGGTGCACGAGAGACCCTTCGCCCGGGCGTCTCCGGCGCCAACCGGGTCGCCCGCCTTCTCGACGTGCCGACTCTGGGTCGGGTTGGTTCCGATCCCGGGGAGCTTTCGGATATCGGGCGCCGACTGCGGCTCGCGAGCAGGCAGAGCAACGTGTCGATTGTCGTGTTGATGCGCGCTGACCGGGCATCCGTCTCGCCGGAGCTGGTCGAGCGAGTTCAGGCGGCGACCCTTCGTCCCGATCCGATCAGTACCCCCGCCGGTATCCCGGTGGATGGACTCGACGGATCGATTGCGGCTGGACGTCTCGGCGTGGCCGCGACCCAGACGATCCCTCGGCTGTTCGCCGACGGGCGGCCAGCGACGAAGATCGTGGCGACCGCGCCTCGCCAGGTGTGCTCGTTCGACGAGCTCGATCCACGATCTGAAGGCGAACAGATCGGCCTGGTCATTCTCGCGGCCCGCTCGACGAGGCTTACTGCAATCGACAATGTACGAGATCTCATCGCGGCGGCAGGGTGGCCATTGCTCGGTGTGCTCGACGACCCACGCAATAGGAGCGGTGCCTGATGACGTCCACGTTGTCCGAGGTCGCCTTCACGGTTCCCCCGTTTGCAGACGAGGCCAAGGCCGCCGCGCTCCGGGTTCTGGAATCGGGCTGGGTGACAACGGGGCCTGAGTGCCTGGCCTTTGAGCGAGAGCTAGGCGAATATCTCGGGCAGCCCCACGTGGTAACGCTTACTTCGTGCACGCATGCGTTGGAGCTCAGCCTCCGAGCACTTCGCCTGCAGCCGGGCGCTCGGGTGCTGACACCGAGCCTGACCTTCTGCGGTGCCGTGGCAGCGATTGTCCACGCGGGTTACCAGCCGGTCCTGGTTGACATTGACGAGGCAATCCTGGTGCCCAGCCCGTCATTGGTCGCGGACGCCGTACGCCGCGTCGGCGGCGTGAGTGCGATGGTCGTCTGCGATCTGGGCGGGTACCCGGTTGATCACGTGGCGCTCGCCGACGCCGCCGCCATTCCGTACTCCCGTGTCGTCGTCGACGCGGCTCATGGGCCGGGCGGGACAATCGGTCGTGCCGCGGCGCCAACGGCGCCGTTTGCCACCTGCCTGAGTTTCTACGCGACCAAGAACCTCCCGATCGGCGAGGGTGGGGCAGTAGCCACCTACGACGAATCTCTGGCGGATTGGCTGCGCGCAGCCCGGCTGCACGGCATGAGCAAGGACGCGTGGAAGCGCTATCTTCCAGGCGGTTCATGGCGTTACGACGTGCTTGAGGTGGGCTTCAAAGCCAACATGACCGACCTCCAGGGCGCGATCGGGCGCGCCCAGCTGTCCAACTTGGCCGCATGGCAAGACGAGCGAACGACATTGGTCAAGCAGTACGACGAGGCGTTGAGCGACCTCATCGATGCCGGCCGGGTGGTCACACCCGAGCGTCCGGATGGCCACTCGTTCCACCTTTACCAGGTTCGCGTACGTCAACGTGACGCGATGATCGCACGACTCAACGAGGGCGGCGTCGGGACGTCGGTCCATTTCATCCCCGTGCATCAATTCCGCGGCTACGCCGAAATACTCGGCGATGCGGAGCGATCTTCGGTGCCGACCACCGATCGTGTGGCCGAGGAACTGCTGTCGCTACCGCTGTACCCCGGTCTGACTCAAGACCAACTTGACCGCGTCATCACGCGATTCATCGAAGCACTGTAAGTCATCGGAAGAGGACGATATGCGACCTTGGTTGCGTCAAACGAAACCTCGCGCTGAGTTGCCGACGCTCGTCTTGGGCGCTGGCCAGGCGGGGCGCGAGCTAGTCCGCGGGCTGCGGACGGCTCCGGAATACGGCCTCGACCCGATCGCGTTCCTCGACGACGATCGCAGACTGCGGAATGTGTCGGGCCTGCCTGTCCTCGGCCGGCTTGACGATATCGCCACCGTTGCCGCGAAGGTCGGCGCGCGCGCCGCCGTCGTCTCGATCCCCTCGCTCCCCTCGGAGCGGATCGCCGAACTCATCGAGCAGTCGGCCCGGGCGAACCTCCTTGTGCGGCATCTGCCGTCGTTCCTCGCGGCGGTGGAGCGCACGATGCGCGTCTCCGACCTCAGCGGCGTGCGAGTCGAGCGGCTTCTCGGCCGTGACGAGGTGCACGTCGTTTCCGACCGAGTACCCGGCCTCATTCGATCGCGGCGTGTGCTCGTCACCGGCGCCGGAGGGTCGATCGGCTCGGAGTTGTGCCGCCAAGTACGACGATTCAACCCCGCGGCCCTCTACATGCTCGATCATGATGAGTCCAACTTACACTCGCTACACTTAGAGCTAGCTGGGTCCGGCCTCCTAGATAACGATGACATCATCGTCGCGGACATCCGCGACCGGGCGCGTCTCGAGCAGATCTTCGCGGAGACACGCCCCGACCTCGTCCTACATGCGGCTGCCCACAAGCACCTGCCGCTGCTTGAGCGCCACCCTTGCGAGGGCGTCAAGACAAACGTCATCGGTACGCAGCATCTCGTCGACCTCGCGATCAAATACGGTACCTCACGGTTCGTGCTGATCTCGACGGACAAGGCGGCCGACCCTTCGTCGGTCCTCGGCGCCACGAAACGCCTGGCCGAGGTTATCGTCCAGGCGTCCGCCGGCTACCAGACGACTATGTCGTCAGTGCGTTTCGGCAACGTCTTGGGTTCGCGTGGATCATTGCTCAGCGTGTTGGCGAACCAGGTTGCAAACGGACACGCAATCACGATCACACATCCGGACGTCACACGGTTTTTCATGACAATCGAAGAGGCGGCCGGTTTGGTGCTCGAAGCCGCAGTGCTAGCAGAGTACGCGGAGACGTTCGTTCTCGACATGGGCGAGCCGGTGGGAATCGTCGATCTTGTCGAGAAGTATGCAGCGGCGATCTACCTTCCCGAGGTCCGGATCAAGTTCACCGGCCTTCGGCCTGGCGAGAAACTGAACGAAAAGGTGTTCTCAGACGCCGAGGTCCGCGTGCCGACTGCGCATCCGAAAGTCTGGGCTACTCACGCTACCGTCGTGCCGCCGAACCTGAACGAGATGCTCGACGAACTGGCGGTGGCGGCCAATCAGAATGACTCGGTGCGTACGGTCGCGCTCCTGCTGCAAATGCTTCCCGACTACGTACCGGCCAAACATATGGTGACGCCGGCCAGTGTCGGTGCGCCGTACCCGGATGGGCTGTAACGGATGGCTCTTTATTCGGGTGGCGAAGTTGTTGAAATTGCGTGCGACCTGCCCTGGGTGACGCGGATGATCGACCGGAACGTCGGCGGTCGCGTTGCACAGGTCTCGGACCAGAAGCCGTCGGTGCGTCTCGGCGTCGACGGCTCGACGAGGCCGTTCTCTACACGTGGACTGCGCGTCTTGACTCGAGGGGCGTACGCAGGGGACGGCCGCGTTGTTCTGGCCAATGCCGGTGGATCGGGTTTCGATCTGCAGGTCGACGTCGGCGACGACGTTCTCGACGTCAGCGCCCGCTATCGTCCGGGCACGGCGACCCGAGCGGCCAACGTTGCCCTGTCGGAAAGATTCGGGTTGTTGGCCTGCCAGGTTCTCGTCCATTACCCGGTCATCTGGCGTGCGGGCTGGCGCGGCCGGATTCCGCTTCACGCGTCTGTGCTGCGCACGGCCGCGGGGACGCCACTGCTCGCCGGGCCGGGCGGCGTCGGAAAGTCGACGATCTTGTCCGCTGCGCTCCGCGACGGCGCGGTGGCGACAGCGGACAACTTGTGCTGCGCCGACGAGACGACGTGCTATGGCATCGCAGAGCCGCTTCGCACCGATGCCCACGGCGGCCGCGGGCCGCGAACATCGCACGGGCGGGTTTCGCAACCGTTTGGCGATCGTGAGCCCCTGCTAGCGCCGGACCGGCTCGTCGTTCTCGAGCGCGGCCGGGAGACGTCTGCCGCACGCATCACGCCGGCCCAGGCCGCGCGGACGCTCGTCGGGGGAACGTATGCCGCCGGCGAGCTTCGCCGATATTGGGCGATCGCCGCGACGCTTGCCCTCGGCACCGGCGTTGGACCGGTGCACCCGCGGGTACAGGATGTCGCAGCCGCGATGGCAGCAAGCGTTCCGTGCATCCGCGTACGGGTTGGCGACGGTCAGGCGGTCACTATCGAGCAACTTTGTGACATCGATGTGGAGATGGAATCGGGATGGGCGACGGATTTCGGACTGGTTCCGTGAAGAAGCGCATCAAGGTGGCGACCATCATTACCCGGATGGCCGCCGGTGCGGGCGGCGTCGCCCTGCGCGGCGCGCTCTCGGTGAACCCGGACGAGTTCGAAGTAGTGATGGTCACCGGCGGCGCGAGCGTCACCGGGGAGCGTGCTGCCCAGTCCGCATCTATCGTGACCGGTGCGGATGCGGTCAAGAACGCGGCCCAGGGAGATCTTCTCGCGCAGGCGTACGATGCTGGACTCTCGGTCGCCCGGGTCGCGAGCCTGGTCCCCGAGATCGCACCGCGCAAGGATCGAGAGGCGCTCGCTGCGTTGAAGACCTTTCTCAAGGAAGGCAACTTCGACGTCGTGCACACCCATAGTGCCAAGGGCGGCGCGCTGGGGCGTCGTGCCGCCGCGCAGGTAGGCGTGCCGCAAATCGTCCACACCTTCCACGGGTTTCCGTTCCACGATTTTCAACCAGCCTGGCGGCGCGCGGCCTACGTAGCCATCGAAAGGCGTCTTGGCCGGGACACGAACGCTTTTCTGGCGATCGGGACGGGAGTCGCCGCCGAGGCAATTCGACGCCGGATAGCCGCCCCCGATCGGGTGCGAACGATTCCTCCGGCGATCGAAAATATGGCCGTCGAATACGGGATGGCGGCCAGGGGTCTGGCGCGCCGACGCCTTGGGCTGCCGACTGGCCTTCAATTGGTCGGCACCGTCGGGCGGATCGACTACCAGAAGGCGCCCGAGCACTGGGTCGACGCATTGGCGAGCATCAAAGAACAGGACGTATGGGGGATCTGGATCGGCGATGGGCCGATGCGCGATCAGTTGATCGAGCACGCGCGCAAGCGCGGAGTCGAGAAACGGCTCGTCGTGCTCGGACATCGCGACGACGTCCGCGAGCTTTTGCCGGCCTTCGACGTCTTTGCAATGGCAAGTCGCTATGAGGGTCTGCCGTGCGCGCTCTTGGAGGCCATCGAGGCCCGCGTGCCGGTGGTGGCCACCGCGGTAAATGCCGTGCCTGACGTCATCGTTCCGGGCGAGACCGGTCTTCTCGTCCCGGCTGGGCGCCCCCGGCTGCTCGGTCAGGCGGTCAAATACATGTTGGACAATCCCGACGATGCGGCTCGCATGGCGCGTGGAGCCCGCGAACGTATCGGGAATCGATACACTCCGCAGGCGCTTGGGCTAGTACTGGACCGTATCTATCGTGGGAGCAATCAGTGAATGTGAACGTCATTAGCGGGGCTGCGGACACGAACCACGCCCTGAATCGTGATCCGCGGGTCTTTGACGGCCCAGAGCTACCCGCTAACCCGGACGTGCTGGCGCAGCTGATTGCCCAGACCTCGTCCGCCGATCTGGCGGCGCCGCCGGTAGTGCTCCCGGACTTTCACCATAAGTCCAACATGGAGCTACCCTCGTCAGTCGCCGTCGCCACGACCCACACGATCCGGCCGACTTTGACCTCTGCGTCGGTCAACTGCGGCATGGCGCTGATCGCCCTCGACTCGGACCGGCCGGACGAGAACGGCATCGTCGAGTTCTATCGACGGATGCGTGAACGCTACCCGTACCCAGCCTCGAATCTGCGTGAGCTCTCGGCGAAGGAGGCCAAGCGGACGGCGGTCGAAGGCTCTGTATTCGCCGCGGAGCGCTACGGCGTCGAGGGCGACGAATTGACACGGGTCGAGGAGGGTGGGCGCATTGACCTGGAGCCGTACGGTGGCGGCGACAGGTTGACCAAGGAGCTCCCGTCACTCGCATTCCAGCTTGCTCGGATGCGATTCGGGACGGTCGGACCCTCGAATCATTTTATCGAGCTGCAAATGGTCGAGGAGGTCTTTGACACCGAGGCGGCCGCCGCACTCGGCGTGCGAGAGGGCCAACTCACTCTTCAGTACCACGCCGGCGGCGGCGTCCTGACGGGTGAGATCGGCGCCCTATTCGGCCGTCGCAAACACAATCCCCGAAACCTGCGCATGGCGATGGCCATTGAAAAACCGCTCTACCACCTCGCAACGGCCCGGTCGATGAAGCAGTTTAAGGAGCGAATGGCGCTGTATTTTGCGGCGTCGTGCCCGTCGATCCCACGTGACAGCGACGAGGGTCATCGCCTTATGCTCGCGAACGCGGCCGCCATGAACTATGGTTTCGCGTTCCGGATTGCGACCTACGCTGCGTTGAAGCGAATCGCCGTCGATGTGTTCGGCGGTACAGGTGGTCGGCTCGTTGTGGATTCGCCGCACAATTCGATCTACGAAGAGCCTTTGCCGGGTTGTGCCGACGGCGAAACCGCCATCGTCCACCGCCACAACTCTTGTCGGGCATTCCCGGCCGAGATGTGCGCCGCCGACTCCGTCTTCAGCCAGACCGGCCAAGCTGTGTTGCTGCCAGGCACATCACGGACGTCCTCCTACCTGGCCGTCGCCGGGCCGAAGGCCGGTGACAGCTTGTTCTCCGCTTGCCATGGAGCCGGCACGCTCGTGTCCGACTTCGTCGACCGCGGAGCGTCGGATCTACACGAGGCCAAGCACAGTACTCTGCGATTCCGCTACAACGACTCCGCCCCCGAGCGGACCATGCATTTCGACGACAACGGAGTAAACGCAGCGCTCGACGTCCTGGTCGGCAACGGCCTCGTGCGTCCGATCGCACGGATGCGGCCGTTCGCCGTCCTCAACTAGGGATGCTGCACAATGCCCTCATCAACTAGCAAAGACGAACGTTGGCGTCTGCTCATTCCGGCGAACACTGTTGTCATCAAGGTCTCCCGGGCGAGCATGGCGGCGGCATCGCAGCAGTTGGACGGGCTGCGTGCGTCGACCCAGGTAGCGATCGTGGGCGGCCGCAAGGTCAGGAGGCTCGCGCGTCGTCATGGAGTGCGGGTTGCTAAGGAGTACATCGCCATTCCTTCGCTCGAGCTACCGGTAGCGATCACCTTGATCGCGCCAGAGTCGTTGCGGTGGTTTGCGCGGTCGGTTTTAACCGTACCCAGTGGTACGGCGAGGTTTCACGGGCTGAAGTGGGCTGCCATACGCCTCGTGAAGTGGCGCCCGCGACTTCTGAAGCGCCTGCCGGTGGGAGACCGGATTGTGATCGGGGTACGGGGATGAGCACAGACACGGTCCAGTTACAACGGGTTCTCGCTGTCGAGAGTCCGGCCCTTCGGGACGTCCTAGATCGCGAGGGGACGCGCGCCGTGCTGCTTGCGGGCTCGCAAGACCCGAACGCGAAGATGACCGTCGTGCTCATGGACGATTATGGTCCGTCGTTTGTCATCAAGGTCCCGACGACCCGCAGCGCAGAGACTGTGGTTCTGAGCGAGGGACACGCGTTGGAAGCGTTGTCCAAGCTGCCTCTCGGCAGTCTCAGCACTACGTTGCCGCGGCCGGTTGGCTTTATGTCGTATGAAGGTCGGACCGCACTTGTCAGTACGGCATTGGTCGGTGTGCCGATGACGGTGGCGTACCACAGTTGGCACCACACGGCTCGGCGTCGCAATGTCCGTCGCGACTTTGCCGCGGCCTCGATCTGGCTCGATGACCTGCAGACCCGCACGGCCGGGGACCGGTCACAGATCTCATTGTTCGGTGACAGCGCGGAACGCATCGCCAAGCGGTTCGCCGGACATCCGCAACTGTCGGTGGTCAAGCGTGTGCTCAGCTCGTCGGCGGGTCGGCTGAGTTCGCACACGACGCCCCGCACGGTCGTGCACGGCGACTTTTGGTTTGGCAATTTGTTGATGCACGGCAACCAGGTCAACGGCGTGGTCGACTGGGAGTCGTCCTTGATGGCGGGCGAGCCGCTGCGCGACGTGGCCCGCTTCGCCATCAGCTACGCCTTGTACCTGGACCGCCACACGCGTCCGGGTCATCGTGTTCACGGGCACCGCGGCCTGCGGGCGAGTGATTGGGGCGCGGGTCTGACCTACATGTTGAGTGGTCGCGGTTGGTTCTCGAAGATCGCGCAGAACTACCTCACGCTTGCACTCGGTCGCCTCGGCGCACCGACCCATCTCTGGCGCGACGTGGTGATCGGCGGGATCGCCGACGTCGCCGCTACCGCGGACCATCGCGAATTCGCCGAGCATCATCTGCAATTGCTCGCTGGCTTCGTTCCGTCGGTGCGGACCGTCGCGTTGGTGTCCGTGTTACGGCCGAGTCCTCCGCAGGACGATTTGCCGAGCACCGGCGACGGCGGGGCTGTCAGCAAGGTGGTCCGGTCGGCGAAGCCTGTGGTGAGCGATTCCAGCAGCGCGAGCGAGACTAAGGTCATCCGGTCGGCGAAGCCTGTGGTGAGCGATTCCAGCAGCGCGAGCGAGACGAGGGTCATCCGGTCGGCGAAGCCTGTGGTGAGCGATTCCAGCAGCGCGAGCGAGACTAAGGTCTTCGATGCGGTCAAGCCTGAATCCGACGATTCCAGCAGCGCGAACGAGACTAAGGTCTTCGATGCGGTCAAGCCTGAATCCGACGATTCCAGCAGCGCGAACGAGACTAAGGTCTTCGATGCGGTCAAGCCTGAATCCGACGATTCCAGCAGCGCGAACGAGACTAGGGTCTTCGATGCGGTCAAGCCTGAATCCGACGATTCCAGCAGCGCGAACGAGACTAGGGTCTTCGATGCGGTCAAGCCTGAATCCGACGATTCCAGCAGCGCGAACGAGACTAGGGTCTTCGATGCGGTCAAGCCTGAATCCGACGATTCCAGCAGCGCGAACGAGACTAAGGTCTTCGATGCGTTCAAAGTCACCTCCACCGATGCGAAAGCGCAGGTGTGAGACGGCTTGGCGCTTTTCGTCGTTCCGGACCACCGTCCAGGTGGTCTCGAATACCCCGCACCGCTGCTAGACAGCGCAGAGGAGCCGATTCGGCAACTCGGACGCTGGCGTGTCATGGTCATGTCGATCGTGGCAGCGTGCTCGGCGCTGCCGTTGTTGCGACCGAGCGGCCCGGGAAATACCGGCGCGGTCGACTTGGCGTTACTGTGCGCGATTCTGGCCTCACTGTACTGGGCTTCGTCGCGTTCGTACCGGCTCAAGATGCCGTATGCATTGCCGGCGGCATTGACAGTGTTGGCCGGTTCGCTTGCGGTCATCGTGTCGCATCCGGATCTGCCGGCCGTATCGCGTAGCGCTCTCGCCCTTGTCCAGGACGTGTTCGTCTTCGGCTGGGCGGCCGCAATCGCGACCGTCGGGCAAGATCGGCGGCTGCTGAAGGTGATCTTGAAGGCGATGGCCTACAGCACCGTCGCATGGGCGTCGGTCTTGATCATCGGTGAACTTGCCGGACTCACGTGGATCACTGGTATCAACTCGCGTGACGGTGTGCGCGCGTCGCTCACCTTCGGTGACCCAAACCTCGCTGCCGACTACTTCATCTGCGGTCTGTTGATCCTGCGCGCAGCGCAGTTGCCTCGTCGGCGCGGATGGCGCTTTCTATGCTGCACGCTCATCGTTATCGCGATCATCCTTACCCTCTCCAATGGCGGCATTCTGGCGCTGATTCTCGCGACATTCCTGGGCGCGATGTTTGCGTTGGCAAGGCGACGTGGCGTTGTCCAGGCCGCAACTGTCGCCCTTGCCGCCGGGCTGTGTGTCTTGGTCGTCAGCCAAACCGTCAACGTGACCGCCTGGGTCACGAATGTCGAGCAGACGGATGCCTTCGTGCGTGACTCGCTTGGCCGTGAAGCCGAAAGTAGCGGCAGCCGATCGGCACTCGCCCACGAAGAATTGACCCTGTGGTTCCGGGACGACGCGATATTCGGGTACGGACCGGCAAATACCGAGAGCACATTGAGATCGACGAACGCCACGTATGTCAAGGAAGCTCACGACGACTATCTGGCCACGGTGCTCGAGCGAGGGGTCATCGGTGCTCTCGCACTTATGTTGCTGATGGCTGCGGTCGGTATCCGCGCGCGTCGCATCTCGGTCACGGGAGGCCTGAGTGCCGAATTTCTTGAGCTAGTGCCACGGCCGGAGCTCTTAGCGGCCGCATGCATCGCGATCGCGTTCTCGGCAGCGTTCTACGAAACGCTCCATTTCCGCCATGTTTGGGCACTGTTCGGGCTCATCGCGGCGCTTGAGCAGACAAGGCGGCGACGTAATGGGAGCGCATGAACGGCCCCGTGGTGGACGGACCCGAAACCTCGTCTTTGGAAACGTTGCCGCTCGGGTAGGTGCGCTAGTCGCACTCGCCATCGCAACCGTGATGGTCGCGCGGGCGGGAGGCCCGGCTCTCGTCGGTGCGTTCACCTTGCTGCGAGTGCTTCCTGGACTTGCTGGCGTGTTGGCCGCACTCGGGTTGCCCGGAGCGGCTCCGTACTTCCTTGCCTCACGCAGCGATGACCGGTCGTTGCGCCCGACACTGATCGTCCTCGCGGTCCTCGGAGCCATCGCGGCGACGATCGGCTGGCTTGTGCTGACACCCGTGCTGTACCGCTACTTCTTCTCCGACTGGAGCGTTAGCCTCGTGTTCATCGGCGCGCTCGCCGTGGTGACTCAGCTTCCTGTGGCTGTCGGCAAGTCGCTGCTCCAGGGAGAGCAAGATCTGACGGGAGCAAACGCGGCGATTCTCCTGGAAGAAGCGGCGTATCTCCCGATCTATGGCGCATTTCTGTTCGTCGGTACTTCGGCCACGACAATGGCGCTCGCACTCGTGGTCGCGGACGTGGTCGTCACGGCCGGAATCGTGCTCCGTCTTGGAAACCGCGGGTTCTTCCGAGGGTGGGGTCGACCGAGTTACTCGCTCGGTAAGGAGATCTGTGGATACGGTGCGCGTGGGCAGCTAGGTGGCCTGTTGTCGCTCGTCAACCTTCGTCTCGATGTCGCCATCCTCGGCGCGATCGCAGGGCCGGCGGTACTTGGTGTCTACGCGATCGCCAGTAAATATGCCGAGATGCTCAGGTTGCCCGGGCTTGCGGTGAACTACGTTCTGTATCCGATCTTCGCCGTGCGCGGCGAGAAAGACGCGAGATCTCGAACGAAGTCACTCCTGCTTCCCTCGCTGACACTTCCGCTCGTCGTGGCGGTGCCACTCGCCGCGTTGGCCGCACCCCTGTTGCCGCTGATCTATGGGAAGGCGTTCCACAGTGCAGTCGTTCCGGCCCTGATTCTCCTGTGCGGATTGCTCGGCGATGTCGCCGCCGGCCTCATCGGCGCCTATCTATTCGGAGTCCGCCGGCCGGGCTGGAATTCGTTGGCGATTGGCGCAGGTGTGGTCATCACGGTTATCGGCGACATCATACTTATCCCCCGTCACGGCGCGATCGGCGCATCGATTGCATCGTGCGCGGCCTACGTCACGACCGACATCGTGCTCCTGTACTTCTTCTTCCGGGCATCGCGCGCGGCTGTCCCGAAGCCCGTCGACGAAGAGATCATGGTTACGGCATGAGTCGCCGGCGTCTGATCGTGTCCGGCGCCGTCGTGGTGGCCGTCGTGATCGCGGCGGTCGCGATCCGGTTGGGCGCCACGTTCGGCGATGCGGTGATCAACGCGAGGTTGGGGCCGAACGCGCCCGTGCCAATCGTGACGCCGCCGTCGCCCGGAGACATCAGCAAGTATCTCAACGCGATCGACGTGGCCGGCAATGATGGACTACGCATTTGGATCGAAGCTGATCTCGTGAAGCGGTGGCGCGCAGGTCAAGAATCGTTCCAGCAGGGCATCGATGTCATCGCCCAGGAGGCGAAGAGCAAGGCTGTCGTCGGAATCAAAATCGCCGACGAACTCGGTTATCACGACGGTCTCAGGACGTCGGCTGAGATCAGCGCCTTCCTCGACGCCAGCGCTCAGGCACTCCGAGCGCGCGCGCCGGGCAAGCTGATCCTGGTCGACGTCGTCGTGCCGGAACTGGGATGCCTGCCCGGCTATGAACCAGTGATCCCCGGCGCGGCAGCGTGCGACGCTCAGTCGCGGCGGGACTATCCAGAGTTGACGCTGTCCGCCTTCGACGGTTACCTGGCGCGTCACGACATTGACGTTCTGGACGTCTCGGCCGATTTGCGCGACGATCACGCGTACGCCTCGTGGGGCGTCAACACGGACACCGCAGAAAGGGTGGCGTGGCAGTCGATCGCCCGTCGGGGCTGGGCGAGGTCCGTCACTCTTAATGCGCGTAAGGCACTTGCCCACCCGGGTACATACGACGGCGACGCGGCGGGTGCCAACGCGTCGCTGCACACCTTCGTCGATATTCCGCGACAAGCGGGAGCCGAGGTTATCGATCTCTGGACGTGGCGCCAACTGTATGAGGGCCAGCTTTATCGACTGATGAATCCAGGCCTCGCACCGAACGCCTTGTGGGATGCCATTCTCACGAGACATCGTGCCGGCGTCCGGCTCTCCACCCACTTCTCGCCTAGCTCCGTCGAATCCAGTGTTGCCAATGACATGAAGTTGCTCGCGACGGCGTTCACCGACGTCTTCGTGGCAGCAGGGACAGGGTGATCTGCATGGCCTCTACAGTTCCACTCGGGTCAATCTACACATCGAGCAGCGTTGCACCCACCGTGATCCTCCCCGAGAAGGCGATGAGGATCATGACGGCGCCGGGGCCGAGCACGACGTTCGGCCGCACAAATGGCGCGCTGCTTCGCCCGTGGCGGGGTATCGCGCCCGGTAAGGCCCGTCGCCTGCTCGATCTGGTCGTAAGCATCGGCGTACTCGCGTTCGCTGGCACCCCACTGGTGCTGCTCATGATCGCCGTTCGCATCGAGAGCCGAGGGCCCGCGTTGTTCCGGCAGATGCGAGTCGGTCAGGGCGAGCGTACCTTCACGCTCCTCAAATTGAGATCTATGAAGACGAACCAGAGTGGACCGGAACTCACAGCCACGATGGACGCCCGGATCACCCGGGTCGGGCGGATTCTTCGCCGTACCTCGCTGGACGAGCTCCCGCAGTTGATCAATGTGCTTCGAGGTGAGATGACCTTGGTTGGTCCTCGTCCCGAAACGCCGGCGCTCGCCGTGGCATACCCGCTTCATTGCCGGTGGATCTTCTCCTATCGACCCGGTTTGACTGGACCATCGCAGGTTCGGATGCGCGACTCGGATGTCCTCGGTCCGAATGTGAGCGATCCGATCGACGGCTACCTACGGCGCGTCGTACCGGCACGTACGCGGATTGAGGCGCGATATCTGGCGTGCCCATCCATCCCGGCCACGCTAGCCGTCATCGTCGACACCGTGAAGCACATCCTCGGCATGGAGGTTCGTCGGCGATCGTGATCAGGTTTGCCCCATTGGAACTCGACGAAAGAGGTGCACCGCCCATGATGACGGGCGGTGCACGTCGTTCATACATCCGAAGAATTCAATGGTGTCCACCGGACGCGGGTCAAACCTGCTTGGTGAACAGTGCGTCGCAGCGGGCATTGACGCATGCCCCGGTCTGCAGATCGAACTCGAAGTTGTGGGCCAGGCAGTGCAGAACGCCGTTCGAGATGATGGCGCCGACGGCCAGATCCTCGCCCGCGTGCGGGCAGTACCGACTGATCTCATACGAGACGCCGCGGTCTTGAACGACGATGCGTTGGTTGTTGTCGCGCCCAGTCTCGTACGCTTCGATCGCCCGCAACGCCGTCTCGTTGGCGTGCTTCAACAAGCCGATGAGGTAGTCGTTGTAGCGGTCTGGGTTTCGACGCGCCCGCAAACGCAGTGACAGGAGCAAATCCTCCCACGCGATGTCGCCGCGTAACACGGCATGGAGCCAGCGACCCTCGACTGTGAACGTGTACTCCGGCTCGGCCGTGCTGCCAGTCAGGTCGACTGTCAGGCCGGTCGAGTCCATGCGAACGTCCCAATTGCCACCGTTGCGTCCGGTCACCTCGAAGCGAACCGTCATGCCGATGCGCGTAAGGAAATACGGCGAGAGTGTTCCGAGGCGGGAGAAGTGACGCCGAAATAGCTCGGCGAGATCATCGCCGGGGTCCGCCGCGCTTTCATGAACAGACGCAATATCGTCGCGTCTATCCTGTGCGTACTGGGCAATGTATTCGTCGACGCCGTCGCTGTAGTTGAATCCCGCCGACGTCGCGTCCGCGGTGACCGCACCGGTCTCCAAGTCGATCGCATCACCGGGACGGAAGCTCGCCCAACGCTGGTTCGGCAGATGCTCGGTAAGCCATGACGTCGCCTGTTCCGCGTCCGGGAAGATGCCGTCGTCTCGAAGCGATCTGTTGAAGGCGGCCAAGTCTGTGTCGAGGAAGCACGGCGGTCCGGCGAACGGCACGGCCAGTTCGGGCCCGGTGGATCGGACCAATCGCATCACCGAACGAAACTTCCCGATGCGCTTGTCGAATTCGATCTTCTTGCGCACGTCGTCGGGGTATGCGTAGCAAATCGGATGCCACGATGCGCCCGACGTCTGGAGTGCCATGACGTCCAGCCGATCGCCGGCAAGGTGTTTTGCTCGCCTGGCCTGGGCTGCAGTCAGCCGCGCATCATTGCAATCGAGGACCGAGCGGCCGTCCGCCACGATGAGAAATGCAGAATCGTGGCACATCGGCGAACTCTCCGGAATGGCAGTGATCCACGAGCCGTTCGTGTCGAGTGGAAACTGCTCCCACGGTGTAAGTTCGATGATTCGCCGAACACCACCGGCTTGAAGCCGGTGTAAGAACGCCTTCGATGGGTAGCTGGGGATCAACACCCTGGCGCGGTCGGGCAATCTGCTCAGTACGGACAAGTCCATATGGTCGAGGTGCTCATGAGATACTGCGACCCAATCGACGTCGAATGTCTCCGGCACGTCGAGGTGATCGTTACGCGGGAACTGGTGCCACGAACCAAGAAAGGCGCCCGTCCGTGCAAACCAGGGGTCCGCGATCAATCGGAAGTCGCGCGCCTGGATCGCAAGGCCGGCGTGACCAATAAATGTCAAAGACGGCATGTACGACACTGTACGCAATGTCCAGCCGTTGTCATCGGACGTCCCGCTCAAACGTGCTGCGGCGACCGGGGGGCACATGTACCAGGTCGGCGCCGTGTACCGACTGATCGGCCGTCTTGATTATCGCAGATCGTTCTGAAAGGTTCATCTCGGAGCCGCCCGGGGAACTAAGTCAGCTAGGTGACACCGAGATTCATGCGCAGATGCGAGGTACGACCTGTGGAGAAACTGACGACCGCGATGACGTCGCGGGTTCGACATTTGGATGCGGCGCCGCCTGACGTTGCGGTCATGGCGTCGGACTCCGTGCGGACACGTCAGCAGATCAGTCATGACATCCACCACGAACTTGGCACGATTATGCTGCTTGCCACACTCCTCATGGATGCGCCCGAACTCAGCGCAAGCAGTCGTCGCCGAGCCCGCCTGATCTTGGGCGAGACACGATGGCTTGAGCAATTGCATCGTGCATACGAATCCACGGACGCGGGCCCTGGCGCTGCGCTGACACGAATTGCGTCGATTCGCGTCGACCAAGTTGGTGTCGAGGTCGTCGAGGCGTTGCGATTATCGACGCTGGGGACGATCAACCTTTCCACGGTGCCGGTGTGGGCACGAGTGAACCGCCTCGCGCTATGGCGTGCGCTTCGAAACGTGTTGGACAACGCAGTACGAGCTGCCGGCTCCGATGGGACGGTTGGCCTCGCGATCTGGGCCGAGGGTGGCTGCGTCATGATGCAGGTCGACGACGACGGCCCCGGGTTCGGCGCGGGAGATCCGGGCCGCAGCTCCCTTGGCCTCAACATTGTCCAGGAATTCGTCGCGTCCGCCGGCGGTCTCTTGGAGATAAGCCGTGGGCTCCTCGGGGGCTGCTGCGTGCGCCTACAACTGCCGGAGGCGATGGAGGACGCCATCGTCGGTACGACACTTGAATCTGAGATTTCGTGAATATTCTGATTTGCGACGATCATGTGGTGTTTGCCGACTCATTGGCGCATCTCATCAGAGCGCGCAGCTCGGATACGGTCGCGGTGACCTACCACCCAGACGACGCCATGCATGCGCTCGGCGAAACGAAGACAGACATCCTCATCCTCGACGTAATGTTCGACGATGAAAGTGTTCTCGACCGGTTGACCAGCCTTCGCGAAGTTTCGCCCTGCACCCGAGTGCTCGTGCTGACGGGGCGACTCGACGACATGATCATAGCGGCTGGTCGTACGGCCGGCGTCGTCGGCTTCGCAGAGAAGGTGCAATCGGCCAAGGACATCATGACCACTATCGCGAAGATCAGCGTCGGCACTGTGGTGATTCCGGACGGCTTCGAACGTGCCACACATGCAGCCGCGGTAGGGCATACGCCGGGACAGGCGGCGCGACGGCTCGCGTCTTTCCTCACTCCGCGCGAACGCCAGGTGCTCAGCGCCTTGGTCGGCGGCTCCGACACGGCGACGCTGGCCAGTGAGCTAAATATTTCGCGCGCTACTGCCCGGTCCCACGTCCAGAGCATGCTGACCAAGATGAACGTGCATTCCCGGCTTGAAGCAGCTACGAGCGCGGTACGAAACGGTCTGGTAAACCCGGAGACGGGCGATTGGTTGCTTTAACCACGCCGAAGCATTGGGTGAGGTACGACGGTCGCTGTCAATGCAGATTGTGCGCCTTGATGACCGCTTGCAGATCGGGATAGCCGCCCGAGCCGTCGGAGTCCGCTAACGACGGACATGCGGAGCCTTGGCGGGCCCAGGTATACGCATAGTCGAAAACCGCGTGCGGAACACGGGCCTTCCAATGCGCGAGCATCGTGGTCAGTTCGGCGGCCTTCGGCAGGCGGTAATAGTTAGAACCGGCACAGGCTTGACCGAACACTTGAAAAACCGGGACGATGTCGCTCGCCGGGATCCCGTGCTGCTCGGCTCGCTGCACAGTGGCATCGATATGCTGATAATCGCAGCCGGCGCCCGCGTTGCTGGTGTTGCATGGATACGGATCGAGTCCGACCAAGTCGACATGGGTCTTTGCCGGGCCCAGAGCCGCGTATTCGCAGCCGTACGTCCCGCCGCACTGGTTGCTTCCGTCCAACACGACGATGAAAGAGCGGTGTGTGGGGTCGTGGGTATGGATGTAGTCGGCTCGTTCGCGTATATCGGCCGCGGCCGTCGGACAATCGCTCGGATGGGGTTCATCGGCAAGGAAATATCCGAAGACCTTCGGATTGCCGACGAGTCGATCCACCGCCTTCGTGAATGCCGCGAACGTATATCCGGGATTGCTGCAATCTTGGTTGTCTAGGCTGCCGAGCCAGACGAGCGCACGCACGCCAGACGGAAGCGCGCCGACGGTTTCCGGGTCCGATCCGGTATCGACAAGGTTGAAGCCCAGCGATTGAACCGCAGCGACTTGGTCGCCGACGTTCGCGATGAAATGCAGCGTACCGTCGTTACGTGGCGGTCCAATAACCCGCGGCACCGTTGGAGACGCCGTCACGCCCGCTGGTGTCGCCGAAGGTGAGGCGGTCTTGCCGGGGGACGCCGAGGAGCCGGCAGCGACCGCTGCCTGAAGTGCGCTCCAGGGGGCTACCCGGAGACCATTGGTCTGCTTCTGCGGTTGTTGCGGATCTGAACCACGTAAGACAACGCCGACGACGGCGAGAACGGCCACGACCGCTGCCATGACGATCACGTGGACCTTTGCCTTCACGTCTCCTACTTTCTGACGCGATTTCGGGCGATCGGATGACCCCCGGACAACAATCCAGAATCCGCCGAACGCGCGCCAGATCGGCTGGCGATAGACGTCGAAGAGGAGCGCCGGGCCAATGACGGATCGTAGCGTCCGATGTAGTCAGGCCCACTGAGGTCGATTACCGTACCGCCCGATTCGTCGGTTAGATCGCCGCCCGCCGCACGGCAGTAGTGGCGAGCGCGCGACTGCTGGTCGACCCGTTTGGCGTCGTACCGGAACCCGCACATTTGCGAAGGGAGCCTAGCTGGGGGTTGGGTTGGACACAACCGGAGCCGAAGTGACCAGGCGGCGACTAGCGGCCGAGCGCGGCGGTGGTTTCCGTGCGGAGCACGGAGAGGGCAGCCGCTGCCCGCTCCCGCGCCGTCGTCACGTCACCGTTGCCGACCGGCTCGACAATCTGCAGGTACGCCTTGAGCTTGGGTTCCGTGCCACTGGGCCGCACGACCACGCGAGCCGCCTCGGTCCGGAGGATGAGCACGTCGTTGTCCGGCAACAGATCGACGACGTCGCGTACGTCGTCGCCGAGCAGCTGTTTCGGCGGGTTCGCGCGAATGTGCCGCATCAGCACGTCGATCTCGGCGAGGTCGTCGACCCGGACGGACTCCTGATCCGTGGCGTAGACGCCGAATTCGGCCGCGATCTCGTCGAGCCGGTCGATCAAGGTGCGCGATCCGGCTTTCAACTCGGCCGCCAGTTCGGCCATCAGTAGCGCCGCGGTGATGCCGTCCTTATCCCGTACGTGGCCGGGCGCGACGCAGTAGCCGAGCGCTTCCTCATAGCCGTACGCCAACGGCGTGTCGTCGTCACCGGCTCGCATGATCCACTTGAAGCCGGTGAGCGTCTCGGCGTACGGGTGCCCGCGCTTCGCGCAGACCGCACCGAGCAGCGACGACGACACAATCGACGTGGCATAACGGCCGGTCCGGCCGCGCCGCATCAAATGGTCGGCCAGCAGGATGCCGACGTCGTCGCCCCGGAGCATGCGCCAGCCGCCACCCGCGCCAGCGTCCGGCACCGCGACGGCACATCGATCGGCGTCCGGGTCGTTGGCGATCGCGATATCCGCGCCGATCTCCCGGGCGAGCGCGACGACCAGGTCGATGGCGCCCGGCTCCTCGGGATTCGGGAACGAGACCGTCGGAAACGCCGGGTCCGGCCGAGACTGGGCGGCGACCACCGCCGGCGCCCGGAAGCCAGCGGCGGCGAACGCCGCGAGCGCGACCTCGACGCCGACGCCGTGCAGCGGGGTGTAGGCGATCGTGAGGTCCCGTGGTGCGGCCGGGTCGACCAGGGCCGCCGCCTCCCGGACGTAGGACGCCACCACCTCGTCGCCGACACGCTCGCCCGGATTTCCAAGCGGCACCTTGGCCAGCGGTCCGACGGCGCGGATAGCCGCTTCGATCTCGCCGTCGACCGGTGGGATGATCTGCGCGCCGCCGCCGGCCTCACCGCCCAGTGCCGGACCGAGATAGACCTTGTATCCGTTGTCCTGCGGCGGATTGTGGCTGGCCGTGACCATTACGCCGGCCGCGGTGTCGAAATGCCGGACGGCGTACGCCAGGACGGGCGTCGGCAATGGTCGCGGCAGGACGAGCGCGGTCCGGCCGGCGCCGGTGACCACGCGAGCCGTCTCGTCCACGAAGTCCGCGGAGCCGTTGCGGGCGTCGTACCCGATGACCAGGGGTCCGTCATCGCGACCGGCAAGCCAAGCGCACAGCCCGGCCGCGGCGCCGCGCACGACGGCGCGATTCATCCCGTTCGGGCCGGCACGCACCGGACCGCGTAGGCCGGCCGTGCCGAACTGAAGAGTGGCGGCGAACCGGTCGCGCAGGTCCGCATCGCCGTCGGCGCCGTCGAGCACCGCCGTCAACTCGTCCCGGGTGGCCGGATCCGGATCATCGGCAACCCAGGCTCGCGCCCGCGCCCGCACATCGTCGATGGTCGTCGTCTGATCCGCCGGCACTGGCCACCACTCCTCACGTGCGTTCACCAACGCGCCTCGCGGCTGACGCTACGCATCGGCGGTGTTGTCGACGCCTCGCGGCTGACGCTCCGCATCGGCGGTGTTGTCGACGCCTCGCGGCTGACGCTACGCATCGGCGGTGACACCAACCCTTGATAACACGCGCGGCCAGTCCGTGCCCGACCGACGTCCGGATAGCTCCTACAGCGGGTTGGGCGCGGTGACGAACCCCGATCGCCCTGGATGAGGCGAGTTCTACGGGGTCAGCTTGACCGACGACACCATCTCGTCATAGATCGGCTTACTCGCCGTGAAATCGGCATCCGGCACGGTGAGGAAGAACTCGTACGCCTTGCCGCCGATGGTCGTCGCGGCCCAGATGCCGTGCCGCTCGGAATCCCCGCTGCCGCAGGTGTACTCGAGTTGCGCGGCGGTGTGCCCGTCGAGGGCGGTGTTGGTCAGCGCCACCCGTTGGTAGTCCTTGCACGTGGAACCGCGCTCGAGACCGTGTTCGGCCACACCGAGGAATTGCTTGGGGTCGTTGCCGGACGCCTCGACGTTGATCCGAATCTTGCGGGTGGTGTTGCCGTCCAGGAAGTCGACGTAGGAGCCGGACTTCGGCTTCGACTCTTTCCAACTCTGGGGGACATTGACGACGATGCCGCGACCATTGTCGAACGACTGGACCGGGAAGGATGGCGCGTGCGTGGGGGCCGTCGTCGGTGGGGGAGCCGTCGTCTTCCGACTGCCACCGCCACCAGTCGTCGAAACGATGATCAATACCGCGATGAGCACCACAGCGGCGGCGACGCCGCCGAACCGTACGGCTCGCGGCCACCCACGTACGACAGTCCACGGACGCCCGGCCAGTCCTCGAACGGCGCCGAGAATGTCCCGCCCGCCCGTTCGGTCGGCCGGGATCGAGTCGTCCGGACGTGCCGATCCGCGAGCCACCCAACGGCCGGCGCCGGGCGTGTAGGACATAGCGTCGGCGGTCGCGTCTAGCGTCGCCGGATCGACCTTCGGTGACGGTGCGGCGGGCGGCGACGTGTCGGGGGCGGCCGTGATGCGGTCGTTGATGGTCTCGTCGGGCGCGAGCATCGCGCGACCACCGAGCCGCGCCGGGTCCGTCTGCTCGGCCGTGGCCGGCAATGAGTACGTCGCCGGAGTCTCGTGGAGCGCTGCATGCGCCCGGCCCGACGTCGGCATGATCGCCTGGGGATCGGTCGGCTGGGTCGCCGCCCGGTTGGTCAACGCACCGTTGGTCAGATCACGAAGCGCCTTGCGCGCCTCGGTGACCGTCCACCGCTTCTCCGGGTCCTTTTCCAACAGGCCCATCAACACCGGCGTGAGCACGCCGGCCCGCGTCGCCGGCGCGGGTTGGTCCTCGACGATGGCACGCATCGTTTCGAACGGATCGCCGCGGTCGAACGGCGGTCGGCCCTCGGCCGCCGTGTAGAGCGTGACGCCGAGTGAGAACAGGTCGGACGGCGGTCCGAACGCGGCGCCGATCGCCCGCTCGGGCGAGATGAAGTGCGGCGAGCCGAGCACCATGCCCGGCTGGGTCAGGTTGCTCTCGCTCGGCATCCGGGCGACACCGAAGTCGGTGAGCACGCAGCGGCCGTCGGCGCAGATCAACACGTTCGCCGGCTTCACGTCGCGGTGCAGAACACCGGCGGCGTGTGCCACTTCGAGTGCGCCGAGCAGCGCGATGCCGATCTTGGCGACGGCGCGACCGGCCAGCGGGCCGTCGGAAATGATGATCTCGGACAGGCTGCGGGCCTGCAACAGCTCCATGATGATCCACGGCCGACCGTTTTCGGTGACGACGTCGTAGACCTGGACGACCGACGGGTGCGACAGGGCCGCCGCGGCTCGGCCCTCGCGGAACGTCCGCTCGTACATCGCGGTGCGCTCGGCCGGCGGCATACCCGGCGGCAGCAGCACTTCCTTGACCGCGACGTCGCGGCGCAGCACGGTGTCGACCGCCTGCCAGACCGTACCCATGCCGCCGTTGCCGATCGCGGCGCGCAACTGGTAGCGACCGCCCACGATCGTCCCGGGCACAGCGCGCTGGTTCGAAGGGACCGGTGGCTCACCGTGCCAGGTCGAAGTCTGTGTTGTCACTGCCTCTTACCGTCGTCTGGGGTCGGGCGCCGCGCGGTGCGTGGCGCTCACCTATTTTGCGGGGAATCCGGCCGAAGCGAAAGCCGAGGCGCTCGACTTACACCGGCCCGTGGCATTTGTGGAGAATAACTGGCCTTCCCCCGTTCACCCGGCAGCGACCTGCGGCAACCCTGACTTTGGTCGGGGACCGTGTGGTCAAGCCCTCACCTACTCGCCGGCACCGGCGAGGTCGGCGGCCTCTACCATCGGCGGGTATGACAACGGAGTCAACCGGTCGGTCCAGCGAGTCGGGCTTCCCGATCAAGCCGACCTACGACGCCGGCGACCTGCCCGCGGATCTTGCCGAGCGCACCGGCGAGCCGGGTCGCTATCCGTTCACGCGCGGCGTCTACCCGACGATGTACACGTCGCGCCCGTGGACCATGCGCCAGTACGCCGGCTTCGGCACGGCGGCCGAGTCCAACGCCCGCTACCGGCAGTTGCTCGCGGCCGGGACGATGGGTCTGTCGGTCGCGTTCGACCTGCCCACCCAGATGGGTTACGACTCCGACGACCCGATCGCGCACGGCGAGGTGGGCAAGGTCGGTGTGGCGATCGACTCGATCGACGACATGCGCCGGCTGTTCCACGACATCCCGCTGGACAAGGTCTCCACGTCGATGACGATCAACGCGCCGGGCAGCGTCCTGCTGCTGCTCTACCAGCTCGTCGCGGAGGAGTTCGGGATCGCCGGAGACCAGCTCACCGGCACGATCCAGAACGACATTCTCAAGGAGTACATCGCCCGGGGGACCTACATCTTCCCGCCGAAGCCGTCGCTGCGCCTGGTCGCGGACACGTTCGCCTACTGCGCGGCCGAGCTGCCGAAATGGAACACGATCTCGATCTCCGGCTACCACATGGCCGAGGCCGGTGCGACGCCCGTTCAGGAGATCGCGTTCACGCTGGCCAACGGCGCCGAATACGTCCGGGCCGCGATCGCCGCCGGTCTCGACATCGATGACTTCGCGCCGCGGCTGTCGTTCTTCTTCGTGGCACGGACGACGCTGCTGGAGGAGGTGGCGAAGTTCCGGGCGGCCCGGCGGATCTGGGCGCACATCATGCGTGACGAGTTCGGCGCCAAGAACCCGAAGTCCTGGATGCTGCGCTTCCACACCCAGACCGCCGGCGTGCAACTGACCGCGCAGCAGCCCGAGGTCAACCTCGTCCGGGTCGCCGTCCAGGGCCTGGCCGCCGTGCTGGGCGGCACCCAGTCACTGCACACGAACTCGTTCGACGAAGCGATCGCGCTGCCGACCGAGAAGGCGGCCCGCCTCGCGTTGCGCACCCAGCAGGTCCTCGCGTACGAGACCGACCTGACCGCGACCGTGGACCCGTTCGCCGGGTCGTACGTCGTGGAGGCGATGACCGACGAGATCGAGGCGGCGACGTTTTCCCTGATGGGACGCATTGCCGGGTACGGCTCGGCCGTCGACGCGATCGAGGCCGGCTTCCAGAAGCGGGAGATCGAGTCGTCGGCCTACCGGATCGCGCAGGAGATCGACTCCGGCGCTCGGACCATCGTCGGTCTCAACCGCTACACGATCGACGAAGAGGAGCCCTACGAACCGTTACGCGTCGATCCGGCAATCGAGGCGGAGCAGGTCGCGCGGCTGGCGAAGCTCCGCGCCGACCGAGACAACGACGCCGTCGACCGCGCGCTGGCGGCCCTGCGCCAAGCCGCCGACGGGACGGAAAACATCCTGCGCCCGATGAAGGCGGCGCTCGCCGCCCGGGCCACGGTGGGCGAGGTGTGCGGCGCCCTGCGCGAGGTATGGGGCCGGTATCAGCCCAACGATCGCTTCTGACCGGTACGGATCTTGTACCGTGCCGCCCTCGGGGCAACCGGTGGTGCGGCCGGGGCCGACGCCCGCCCATGCATGAAGGACGACGATCCGGGTGCAAGCCGACGGATCCGCTGACGCTCCGCATTCGGTGGCTCGACGACAGGTTACGCGGCCGCGCCGGCGTCTGCTGGCCCCGGCGCGGCGGCGCACAACGGGTGCGACGCACCTGCCGTCGACGCGGTGACTATCACTCTCGGTGCAAGGTCAGCACCGCAATGACGGGGCATTGCGGGGCGACCGGCCATTTCGCCGGGCCGGTCGTGTCCCCCGACCGTGGTGACCCGTTGTATGAGGTGAATACCTCACGTCGACGATCCACAATACGAGGGGTAACGATGTTGCGAGCAGAGATCACCGCCACCTGGGAAAATCGAAAGACCGTGACACTGCGCAACGTTCTACGAACAGGAAACGCATTGCGTAGCGTCACCAGTGCGGGGCTAGGCTGACGACGTTGTTCCCGACCGAACGAGATCAAGAAGAAGCCGTGACTAGTGCGCTGACGATGCCGCAGAGTGATGATGTGAGTTCAGGGTGGCCCGAGACGCCGCCCGGTGCCGACCCGTTGCCCGGTCAACTCGACCGATGGCTGTCGGCCCGAGGCGCCGAGCTCGTCGCCGTACGGCGCCATCTGCACGCGCACCCCGAGCTGTCCGGACGCGAGTTCGAGACGGCCAAACTCGTCTTCCGGCAATTGACCGCGGCCGGCCTGTCGCCGCGCCTGCTGCCGAACCGCAACGGTGTCATCTGCGACGTGCCGGGCAACGGCACGACCAGCTCGATCATCGCGTTGCGGGCCGACCTGGACGCCTTGCCGTTGCAGGACGCGAAGGACGTGCCGTATCGGTCGACCGTCGAGGGCGTCTGCCACGCCTGCGGGCACGACATCCACACGACCGTCCTGCTCGGCGCCGGTCTGGCGCTGGCGAAGCTGGCCCGACGCGGCGAGCTGCCGGGGACGGTCCGGCTGCTGTTCCAGCCGGCCGAGGAGAATCCGCCGAACGGCGCACCCGAAGTGATCGCCGCCGGCGGGCTGAAGGACGTTTCGGCGATCTTCGGTCTGCACTGCGCCCCGCAGATGCCGGTCGGCCTCGTCGGCGTACGGTCCGGACCCTTCACCGCGGCCACGGACATCGTCGAGGTCCGGCTCAAGGGACCGGGCGGCCACACGGCCCGGGCGCATCTCACCACCGACCTCGTGCACGCCCTCGGGCGAGTCGTCGTGGACGTCCCGGCGCTTCTGGATCGGCGGGTCGATGCCCGCTGCGGAGTTTCGATGGTGTTCGGCGCGATCCGGGCCGGCGAGGCCGCTAACGCCATCCCGAGCGAGGGATTCGCCCGAGCGACCGTACGCGTGTTGGGTCGCGAGGCCTGGCGCGAGATGCCGGACCTGGTGACGAACCTGATTCATGACGTCGTCGCCGCCACCGGAGCGCAGGCCGATGTCGCCTACCGACGCGGCGTTCCGCCGGTCGTCAACGATCGTCTGGCAACGGCCGTGATCGCCGGCGCCGCCGCCGCCGCGCTCGGCCCGGACAGCGTTGTCGAGGCCGAGCTCAGCATGGGCGGCGAAGACTTCGCGTTCTATCTGGAGCAGGTGCCGGGTTCGATGATCCGGCTCGGTTGCGGCACGCCCGGCGCGACGACGAAGTCGGATATCCACCAACCGAGCTTCGACGCCGACGAGCGGTCGATCGCGCACGGTGTCCGGGTGCTGGTGCACACCGCGCTGGCCGGCCTCTCCTCGCCTGGGTTCTAGGTCCCTGGGTTCTCGGTCCGGGCTAGCTTCCCGGCGCGGGCGGCGGCGACGTCTCGGCGACCGCGACCCGAGCGTTCTCGGGCGACCGCCTTGCCTGCGTGCGCCGGATCAGGAAGCGTGCCAGCCAGGCCAGCAGCGCGATGCCGATGGCGAAGGGCAGGATCGCGCCGATAACGGTGAGCAGCCAGGCCATCGACGCCAGGAACGTGTGCCATCCGCGGCTGAGGCCGGCGACGAAGCCGGACTTGTGCTCCGTTTTCTTCACCACGGCGAGGTGCGCCTGCGGTCCGAGGAGCGTCGCCGTGATCGTCGACAGCGTCGTCAGGTCGCCGAGCTTGGCCTGTTGCGCCTCTAGTGACTCGAGATCGGCCTCACGCTGCGTCAACTCGCTCTCGATCGACACGATCTCGCCGATGGTGGTGGCCTTCGCGAGCAACGCTTGGATCCGAGCGACGCTCGCCTGCTGGGTGCGCAGCCGCGCCGCGATGTCGATGACCTGGCTCGTCACGTCCTGTGTCGAGACACTGCGACTCTGCTCCTTGCCCAGTCGGGCAATCGCCGTCATCGTCGCGTCGAAGCGGTCCGCCGACACCCGCAGCGTGAGCGTCGCCGTCGACTGCCCGGCGTCGATCTCCCGGTCGTCGCCGCCGAGATATCCGCCCGCCGCGTTGGCCAGCGCTTCGGCCTGCGTGGCGCGCTGGTTGACGTCGTCGACCCGCACCGTGATGTCGCCGGTGTGGATGATCGAACGCTGGACGACGGCCGGCAGTACCGGGACCTTGGCCGGATTCGTGCCACTGGCTGGCGGCGCCGCGGCATCGGTGCCGGGGACCACCGATTGCGCCTTACCGGCGGCCTGATCGGGGGCCGCCTCGTTCGGGGCGACGCCGGTCGCCCCGGCGTTGGCGTCGGATCGAGCGAGGGCGCTGCTCGTCGTGCCCGAACTGGTGTTCTTAGTACCGCCGGAGCAGCCGGCGACGCCGACGGCGGCGAGCAGCGCGAGACCGGCTGCGGCGGCGCACAGGCGCCCACGGTGCAACGGGTGAGTTGTCATGCGGCTGTGACGTGTCGAGGGTCACAACCGGTTCCACGGTACGGGCGGCTAGATCGAACTTGTCCTCGTCGGCCGCGATCGAAGGTCCTTCAGGTAGTCCTCGGGTGCCCCGGCCCGCTCGGCGGCGGTCACGATCTCGCTCAGATACCACGACGTCGGTAGGCCGCCCTCGTACCCGTCGAACACGTACACCCAGGCCGTCACGTCGCCTTCGAGCGTCGCGATCCGTACGGTCAGCTTCTGGTACAGCCCCGACGTCACGCCCTCGAGTTCGTCGAGTTGGCTCGCGTCCCACTCGTGCACGTCGTAGAGCGCGACGAAGACACGATCGCCGGGCGACTCGACGATTGTCGTGACCGCGCCCTCCCAGCCCAGCTGTTCCTCGCCGGCAAAGGTCAGCCGCCAGCCCTCCAGCCACCCCGTGCCGACCATCGGGGACTGCGGACAGTAGGCGCGCATGCGACCCGGATCGAGGTTGGAGCCATACGCGGCGTAGTTACGCACGGCGATGACGATAGTCCGTTCCGGCGGTGAGAGAGAATACGAGGAGCGTGTCGTATGTCGATCGTGGCGACCGGAGATCCGCTGGTGACAGTGCGTACGCGTGACAGCGCCGTACGTGCGCGTGGACAAGGGAGGCGGACGTGGACCGCATTGTGATCATCGGGGCCGGCCCAGCCGGATACGAAGCGGCCCTCGTGGCCGCACAGCTCGACGCCGATGTGACGATCGTCGATCCGGACGGCGCCGGCGGCGCGTGCGTGCTATCCGACTGCGTACCGTCGAAGACCTTCATTGCCAGTTCGGACGTCGTGACCGGTTATCGGGACACCGAAGAGTTCGGCGTGGACGCCGGCGGTCTCGACGCCGTGACGGTCCATGCGTCCGCGGTGTACGACCGGGTCAAACGTCTCGCGCTCGCGCAGTCCGCCGACATCCACGCGAATCTCATCAAGGCCGGCGTCACCTACGTGACCGGCACCGCTCAACTCGGCGAGGACACGATCGGGCACACTCATCGCGTCAAGATCACGCCCGAGGACGACCGCGCACCGTACGAGATCGACGCGACCGCCGTACTGATCGCCACGGGAGCCACGCCGCGACTGCTGCCGGATGCGATGCCCGACGGCGAACGGATCCTCACGTGGCGCCAGATCTACGACCTGCCCGATCTGCCGTCGCACCTGGTCGTGATCGGCTCGGGTGTCACCGGCGCCGAGTTCGCGTCGGCCTACCTGGCGATGGGCGTGGCGGTGACCCTCGTGTCCAGTCGGGACCGCGTCATGCCGCATGAGGACGCGGACGCCGCGACGGCCATCGAGCGGGTGTTCCGCGCGCGCGGAATGGAGATTCTCAACAACTCGCGGGCCGCGGGCGTACGCCGGACCGCTGACGGAGTCGAGGTTACGTTGGCCGACGGCCGCACGGTCACCGGCTCACATGCGCTGCTGGCCGTGGGGTCGATCCCGAACACGACCGGACTGGGCCTCGCCGAGTACGGCGTCACCGTCGATCCCGGCGGCTATCTGCACGTCGACCGCGTGTCGCGGACGAACGTCCCGGGCATCTACGCCGCCGGAGACTGTACCGGTGTGCTGCCGCTCGCCAGCGTCGCGGCAATGCAAGGCCGGATCGCGATGTGGCACGCATTGGGTGAGGCCGTCACACCGCTGCGGCTGAAGACCGTAGCGGCCAATGTCTTCACCGATCCGGAGCTCGCGAATGTCGGCGTCTCGCAGGCCGATGTGGACAGCGGCCGGGTGCCGGCGCGCGAGATCATGCTGTCGCTGGACGGCAACGCCCGAGCGAAGATGGCCGGCATCCACGACGGATTCGTGAAGCTGTTCTGCCGGCCCGCCTCCGGCCAGGTCGTCGGCGGCGTCGTCGTCGCGCCGCGGGCCAGCGAGCTGATCACACCGATCGCGATGGCGGTCGAGAACCAACTCACCGTCGATCAGCTGGCCCACACGATCACGATCTACCCGTCGATCTCGGGCTCGATCGCGGAGGCGGCTCGCCAGCTCATGCTCCACGAGCTGGGATGAACCAAGCGCGTTGCGACCCGATTAGATCGGGCCGTTAGCCGATCACCCGCCTACGTCTCTGCTGGCAGCATCCACGGAGCCTCGCGGCTGCTGCTACGTCTCTGCTGGCGTTGATGCGCGCAGAGACGTAGGGCACCAACGTCGACTCGTTCTGCACATTTGACCCGGTATCGGTGCCCGATGTTGATGTAGTTGGGTCCTACGACTCTGCTGGCGCTGATGCGCGCAGAGTCGTAGGTCTCCGAATCGAAATGCCTTTGCGGACGGCGGGCGGCCGACCGTACCCTGGGCTCATGATCTTTGGTTTGAGCACGACGACGCCGGCGCTCCCGGCGTGCACCGTGCTGACCTGATCTGACGTCATCACCAGCGGCCCCGGGCGATCGCCCGGGGCCGTTGCGCGTCCGGTGGTCGCCGGCCATTCCCAGGAGGACCACCATGATCAACCAACCGCGCCTCGACCAACCACGTGCCTCGACCAACCACATGCTGACCAACCACACCCCGACCACCGGCGACTCGGCCGCGAGCTCGACATCTTCGACTCGGATCCGCTGATCGGTGCCGGACTGCCGTTCTGGCTGCCGGCCGGCGCCGCCGCACGTTACGAAATCGAAAGCTACCTGCGTGAGCTGGAACGTCGGGCGGGCTACCAATATGTCTACTCGCCCGTGCTCGGCAAACGGGCGCTCTTCGAACGCTCGGGGCACTGGTCGCACTTCGCCGACGACATGTTCCCGCCGATGGCGATGTCGGCCGACGACGAACTCGTCCTGCGGCCGACCATGTGTCCCCATCATGCGCTGATCTTCGCGTCGCGACCGCGGTCCTATCGCGATCTGCCGGTCCGCATCGCCGAGATCGGCGGCCAATATCGCGCGGAGCGCTCGGGCGTGCTTGGCGGCCTCGGACGCGTACGCGGGATGTCGTTGAACGACGCCCATAACTTCTGCGCGCTGGACGCCGTCGGCGACGAGATCGCCGCGGTGCTAGCACTGATCCGGGAGGCGTACGCGGCGATCGGCATTGCCGGTACCGGCTTCCGGCTGTCCCGGCGCGACGACGGCGGCAAGTTCGCCGGTTCGCCGGAGATGTGGCAGCGGGCCGAGGCGATGCTGCGCGACGCACTCGACCGGTCCGGCGTCGACTACGTCGAAGCGCCGGGTGAGGCAGCATTCTACGGACCAAAGATCGACGTACAGGTCGTCGATCCGGTCGAGCGCGAGTCGACCATGTCCACCATTCAGCTCGACTTCCATCAGCCGGCGCAGTTCGACCTGTCCTATGCGGACGCTTCGGGCGGTCGCTCGCGGCCCGTGATGATCCACCGAAGTCTTGTCGGCTCGATGGAACGGCTGTTCGCGTACCTCATCGAGGCGCATGGCGGCGCGTTTCCGGTCTGGTACTCACCGGTCCAGGTTGCCGTCGTGCCGATCTCGGATGCGCAGGCCGGAGCGGCCGCGGAGTTCGAACGGGCCGCCATCGTGGCCGGGCTCCGCGTCGAGGTCGCCGCCGAGGGCTCGATGGGAGCACGGGTACGTGCGGCCGCACTGCGCAAGATTCCGTACGTTGCCGTGATCGGTGCCCGGGAGGCGGCGGACGGTCGAGTGGCGCTGCGCCTGCGCGACGGCCGGCAACTCGACCCGATGCCGGTGGCCGATGCCCTCGGGTTGATCGCCGGCGTCGCGGCGTCCCGTTCGCGCGAGCTGATACCGGGCTGAGTATCCGTACTCAGCCCGGTCCTGAGTAGACGGTGGCGCGATCTGGGTGCGCGGGCGGATGTGGATGACTCGCCGCCGGTCGATGCTGTCGCCATGAGCGCATTCCGTGACCAGCCATCGGCGGACACGATCACCTACCGCTGTCCCGTGTGCGGCGCGACCGCCACCCTCACCTCGGCCTGCCCTGGCTGCGGTCGGGCGCCGGACGCGCGCGCGTCTCGCGTGTCGAGCATCGACGCTGCGCTGGTCGCATTGGCTTCGGAGGTGCACCGCTCGCGGGCGGTGTTCGAGCGGGCGCTGGCCAGGTGGCAGTCCGTGCAGGCAACACGCGACACGCTCGTATCGACGATATTGGCGAGCCAGTCCGCGCCGATCGAGCCGTCGCCGGCCGATCACTCGTCGTCGACCGATCATGCGGCGTCGACCGCGTCGGACGTCGTATGGCCGGTGGGAACGGGGACGGGCGGCGTCGTGCCGCCCGCCCACCGGTCGGCGCCGTTCGGCGATCCGGACGCATCGCCGCGCACCGTACAAAATCTGTTGTTCGTCCTGGGGGCCGTACTGCTCGGCATCGCCGCGATCGTGTTCACCGCCGTGGCATGGACGAGTTACGGCGTCGGTGGCCGAGCCGCGATTCTCGGCGCCGCAACGCTCATGGCGTTCGCGATCCCTGTCGTCGCGGTCCGCCGCCGGCTCACCGCGACGGCCGAGACGTTCACCGCCATCGCCCTATTGCTACTGACGCTGGACGGGTACGGCCTCTGGGCGCTCAACGTCGCCGGTGCGGCCGACCGCGTCGGCGGAACGACGTTCGCGGGCGGAGTCGCGGCGGTCGTCGCCGCGGTCGCGGCCGGATTCGGCCGCGCCATGCGGCTGACCGGCCCGCGGTTCGTGGCGATCATCGCGGCGCAGCCAGTGTTGCCGCTGGTGCTCGCGAGCCATCGGACATCGGCCGGTGCGGCCGCGATCTGTTTCGCCGCGGTCGCCTCGGCCGACATCGCCGTCATCGTCTGGCGCCGTCGCGTCGACCGAGGCATGTCGGTGAGCTTGCGACCGGGCCGGGCGCGGCGAGCGGAACACGTCCTCACGTGGGTCTTCGCGCTCCTCGCGCTCGCGATCGCGACCGTTCTCGCCGGCGCCAGCCTGGCCAGCGCGATCCACATCGGATCCGTCCTCGCCGCGGCCGCCGCGGTCGCCGTGGTGGCTGCCGTACTCGCCTGGACGGGCTGGTTTGCGCGACCCGAGTACCTCCGTATCGCCGCGGTCGCGGCCGCCGTCATCGAATTCGGGGTCGCGGTGTTCCGAGTGGGAATCGTCGCCACGCCGTTGTATCCGCTGATCGTCGCGGCCATCGTGACGCTCGCGATCGCCGCCTCGTCTCGGGTCGTGCCACAGCGTTGGTGGCCGTGCCGGGGCGTAACGGTCGGCGCGTACATCGCGACCGCTGTTCTCGCCGCCGTGACGCTGGTGCCGCTCGCCGCGAACGCGCTGACCCGGGCGGCCGGGCTGAATGTGTTGTGGCACGCCGATCTCAGCGCGCTTGTCGCCACCGTCGATGCGCAGGGTCACACCATCGCCGTGCTGGCGCTGGTCGCGGCGGTCGTGGTAGCCGCGCCGCGCCGCTATAACGCGATTGCTGCTGTGCTCGGCGTCGCCGTGGTCGCGTGGTCGGCCGGGATGACTGCCGGCGCGCCGTGGTGGGCGATGCTCGTCGCCGACGGTGGTGCGGTCGCCGTGCTGCTCGGCATCGCCGTACCGACATTGCGGTCCCGACATGACACGGTCGCGCGGGCAGCGACCGTTGCCGCCGCGGCGCTCGCGCTGCATGCGTCCTGGTTCGGTCTCGCTCGACCGGTCAGCATGTCGGCCGTTCAGGGTGGTCTCGTGCTCGGCGCGGCTGTGATGGCGTTCGGATGCCGAGGGATCGGCAACCGGCCGACCGTACGTATCGTGCGCGGCTCGTCCGTAGCGACCGCGTTGCTTGCCCTGCCGGGATTCGCCGCGGCGACCGCCGCAGCGGGCGGGGCCAGCCCGATCGTGAACCTTCGGTCGGCGCTCGCGGCCATCGCGGTCGCGCTCATCGCATTGCTCGCTGTCCGTCGTCGCACACACCTGCGTTGGTACGCGGTCGCGGCCGTCATTGCGCCGGCCATAGTTCGTCGGCTTCACCGCGCTGGCCGTCGCCGGCGTCAACTGGGCGCCGATCTACGTCCTCGTGAGCGTGTTGCTGATCGTGCTCACGCCCGCCGTCGCGGGCCTTCGGGGACGGTCTGGCCTGTTGGCCGCAGCGGCCGGCGTGCCGCTGGCACTCGTTGCCGCCGCGTCGTTGCTGCCGGTCGTGGCCGATGCGTTCGTGGTGCCGTACGCGTGGCTTGGCCGGGCGTGGTCGGGCGCCCCGTCGGGCGTCGGTCTGGCACCGTCATCGCCGTCGCTGAGCGCGTACGACCTCGGGGCCGTAGTGCTCGCCGCGGCCGTCGCGATCGTCGTCGGGATGGTAGCCGGGGGTCCGCGGGTGGCGGCCCGGTGCGCGTTGCACGCTGCGATACCGGTGTTGTTCACGTTGCTCGTGGTGGTTCGGGCGCCGTGGCCGACCGTACCGGTAGTGGTGTTTGTCGGCGGCGCCGTGGCCGTGAGTCTGGCCGGCATCGCTCGCCGCGGCCGCGGGTGGGAAGCCGGCACTATCGGCATCGTCGCTCTCGGCGCGGGCGCGGCCGGGCTGGCCCCGACGAAGATGTCGTCATTGTGTGCCCTCGGCGGTCTGGTCGTTGTCGCATCGATCGTGGCCGTGACCGGTCGCACGGTCGTCCGGCGGGTCGCTGCCTGGGCGATGGCCGTCGTCCTCGCCGATTGGCTCGCATTCGCGTCGGTGCGCGCCGCCGGTGCGAGCCTTGGCGTGACGTCGTACGGCATCGTGTTCGTCGCCGCAATCGCCTTGTTCCTTGGCGTCTGGCTGGAGTCGCGTTTCCTTTCGGCATCGGCCGAGCGGTTGGCGTCGGCCTTGGCCGGCGACTCCCGACCCGCGCCGGTCGGTCGTTTCCGGTCGGCATCGACGGGTGCGGCACGGCCGGAGTCGGCGGCGCTCGCGGCTGTCGCACACGCGAGTGCGCTCGTGGCGTTCGTACTCTGCGGCTCGACCGACCGCGGTGCGATCATCGCGGCCATCTGGGGCGCTCTGGTCGGTGTGCGGGCGCTGTGGCCGGGTCTGCCGTCCCGGCCCCGGCGCGTCTACGCGGCCGCCGCCGCCGGTCTGGAGCTCATCGCTTGGTGGCTGCTCGCCGCCGCGCGTGGCGTACACGTCATCGAGGCCTACACGCTCCCGCTCGCCGCGGTGGCCCTGTTCTGTGGCTGGCTCGCCGCTCGCAGCCGACCGCTAGGGAGCTGGATCGCTTATGGGCCAGCGCTTCTCGCCGCATCCCTGCCGAGCCTCGCGCCGGCCCTGGCGCTCGATGCGTCGGTGGCCCGGCGGGTGGTCGTCGGTGCGGTGGCGCTCGTGGTCGTCCTGGTCGGTGCGCGCGCGCGATTGCAGGCGCCGGTCATCATCGGTGGTGGCACGCTGGTGCTGCTTCCGCTGCCCGAGCTGGTTTTCCTCTGGCACGTGCTACCGACCTGGATGCCACTGACCCTTGCCGGTCTGGTGGTGCTCGGATGCGCGATCACGTACGAGCGTCGCCGTCGAGACCTGGCCCGCCTCCGTACGATGTTCGGCCGGATGACGTAGGCGGGCCGCTATGCGATCTCGCAGATCGCGGCGCCCGACGCGACCGTGTCGCCGACCTTGGCCGAGAGGCCGGACACAACGCCGGCCTTGTGCGCGTTCAGCGGCTGCTCCATCTTCATCGCTTCGAGCACGACGATCAGATCGCCGGCCGCGACTTCGTCGCCGTCGGCGACCGCGATCTTCACGATGGTGCCCTGCATCGGAGACGTGAGGGCGTCTCCGCTCGAGGCCGCTGTCGCTTTTTTCCCGCCCCCTCGCCTCGCCGCCGGCGGTCGACCGCTGGACGTGGCAACGGCCGTACCCGTAAAGGCCGGCAGCGTGACCTCAACGCGTTTGCCACCCACCTCGACCACGACGGTCTCGCGTTCGACCGTGTCGTCGTCGGTGGCGGCTGGCGAGGTAAATGGCGGCACGCCGCCGGCCCATTCGGTCTCGATCCATCGCGTGTGGACGCTGAACGGCTCGGACGTGAAGGCCGGGTCGCGCACGATCAAGCGGTGGAACGGCAACGCCGTCGCCATGCCCTCGACCACCATCTCGTCGAGGACGCGCCGGGCCCTTTCCAGCGCCTCGGCTCGGGTCTCGCCGGTCACGATCACCTTGGCCAGCAGCGAATCGAAGTTGCCGCCGATCACGCTGCCCGATTCGATGCCGGCATCGACTCGCACGCCCGGGCCGGCCGGCAGACGCAGGGATGTGACCACACCGGGCGCCGGCAGGAAGTTGCGGCCCGGGTCCTCGCCGTTGATACGGAACTCGAACGCGTGCCCGCGCGGAATCGGGTCTTCCATCCGGGTCAGCGGCAGCCCGGACGCGATCCGGAACTGCTCGCGGACCAGGTCGACGCCGGCCGTCTCCTCGGTCACCGGATGCTCGACCTGTAGGCGCGTATTCACCTCGAGGAACGAGACGAAGCCGTCCGCGGCGACCAGATACTCGACCGTACCGGCGCCGTGATACCCGGCTCCGCGGCAGATCGCCTTCGCCGACGCGTGGATCGTCGCGCGTTGCTCGTCGCTCAGGAACGGAGCCGGTGCTTCCTCGACCAACTTCTGGTGCCGCCGCTGCAGGGAACAGTCGCGCGTGCCGACCACGATCACGTTGCCGTGTTGATCCGCGAGCACCTGGGCCTCGACGTGCCGCGGCTTGTCCAGGTAGCGCTCGACGAAGCACTCGCCCCGACCGAACGCGGCGACCGCCTCGCGCACCGCCGACGCGAACAGCTCCGGGATCTCGGCCATGGACCGCGCGACCTTGAGCCCGCGGCCGCCGCCCCCGAACGCGGCCTTGATCGCGATCGGCAGGCCGTACTCCTCGGCGAACGCGATGATCTCGTCGGCGTCCTTGACGGGATCGGCCGTACCCGGCACGAGCGGTGCGCCGACCGACGCCGCGATGTGCCGCGCGGTGACCTTGTCGCCGAGGTCGCGGATCGCCTGCGGCGTCGGCCCGACCCAAATCAAACCCGCGTCGATGACAGCCTGGGCGAAATCCGCGTTCTCGGAGAGAAACCCATAACCCGGGTGTACGGCATCCGCACCGGCCCGGCCGGCGATGTCGATGAGCTTGTCGATGCGCAGGTACGTGTCGGCCGCAGTGTCGCCACCCAGGGCGTACGCCTCGTCGGCCAGCTTCGCGTGGGGGGCGTTGCGATCCGAGTCGGCGTAGACGGCGACGCTCGCGAGGCCGGCGTCCCGACAGGCGCGCACGACCCGGACCGCGATCTCGCCGCGGTTGGCGATCAGAACCTTGCGCATTTCGACCTCCCGACGGGTACCCGCCAGTAGTTTGTCAGAGCCGACGCGTAGCGGCAGCCGCGAGGCTCCATGGACCGAGCCGACGCGTAGCGGCAGCCGCGAGGCTCCATGGACCGAGCCGACGCGTAGCGGCAGCCGCGAGGCTCCATGGACTGAGCCGACGCGTAGCGGCAGCCGCCAGGCTCCTGACGAGCCGCGGCAAGATCCCCGCAACTCCCAGGAAGTCGCCCGTGCGCGGCGCGATTTGGTGGGCGAGTTCCAGGAAGTTGCGGGGATCTTGGGCGACCGGCGGGCGGAGCGGCGGGCGGGCCGGGCGAGGTCCGCGGCGATCGACGGGAGCACTAGTCAAATTTGGCTATTACGCTTGCCTCGTGTCGACAACACGGATGATGATCCTCGGCCTCGTCAAGGGAATGCAGCCGGTGCACGGCTACGACGTACGTCGTGAGCTGCTCAGTTGGAACGCCGACGAGTGGGCCAACGTGGCGCCCGGATCGATCTATCACGCGCTCAAGAAGCTGGCCGAAGAGGGCATGCTGGAAGAAGTCGCGACCGAGCGGGTCGGCACCCGACCGGCGCGCACGACCTACCGAACGACGGCCAAGGGTGACGCCGAATTCGAGGAGTTGCTTCGCCAGTACTGGTGGGAGCTCGATCAACCGGTCGATCCGTTCCTGTCCGCTATGGGATTCCTGCCCGCTCTCCCGCGCGACGAGGGCGCGGCGGCGCTGCGCAACCGGGCGCGCATGCTGCGCACGGCGGTCGAGCGATTGCGCGCGTCGCTGGACAGTGACTGGATGCGTACGTCGAAGCCGGTCCACGTGGCCTGGATGCTCGAACGGAGCATTGCTCTCATGGAGGCCGAGATCCCGTGGTGCGAGCGCGTGGCCGCACTCGTGGAGTCGGGCGTTCCCTATTTGCCGGACACCATGCAGCCCTGGTCGCAGAGCGAGCGCTGATGCGCGGGCAAGCCAGCCCGCGGACGCGACATATTCAAACTTGACCGCTCGCGACATATCGCGTTAGCCTCTCGATCGGAGGTAACCGCGATGATGATCGAGACAACGGCGCTGCGAAAGTCGTTCAAGACGCGCGGCGGCACCGTGGACGCGGTGCGGGGTGTCGATCTCGCCGTCGCCGACGGGGAGATCTTCGGGTTCCTGGGGCCCAACGGAGCTGGCAAGACCACGACCCTGCGCATGCTCGCGACACTGATCGAGCCGGACGGCGGCGACGCCACGGTCGCCGGCGCCGATCTGCGCCGGAATCCCGGCGAGGTACGCCGCCGCATCGGGTACGTCGCCCAGGGCGGCAGCACCTGGGACGAAGTCAGCGCGCGCGAGGAACTGGTCCTGCAGGCCCGGCTCTACGGCATCGCCAAAGCCGAGGCGCAGCGCCTCGCGGCGCGGGCGCTGGACGCGTTCCAGCTGAGCGACTTCGCCGACCGCAAGTGCAAGACCTATTCGGGTGGCCAGCGACGGCGCGTCGACGTGGCACTCGGCATCATCCACGAGCCCAAGATCGTCTTTCTGGACGAGCCGACCACCGGGCTCGACCCGCAGTCGCGGGCGCACATGTGGGACGAGGTACGTCGGCTCCGGGACGAGGGCGTGACGATCTTCCTGACGACGCACTACCTCGACGAGGCCGATGCGCTCTGCGACCGGATCTCCATCATGGACGGTGGCGAGATCGTCGCGGACGGCACGCCGGAGAACCTCAAGCGCGAGATCTCCGGCGACGTCGTCACGCTCGGCGTCGCCGGCGGCATCGTCGAGAAGGCGCGCGAGGTGCTCGATCGCGAGCCGTACACGCGCCGGAGCGAGACCGTCGAAGCCGGGGTCCGCCTCTACGTCGAGGCCGGCAACACGTCGATCCCGCATATGCTCCGCTCGCTTGATGCGGCGGGCATCGAACCGACGTCGATCGAGCTGCACCGGCCGAGCCTCGACGACGTCTTCCTAGCCAAGACCGGCCGATCGCTGCGCGAATCATGAGCAGCCACGTCGTCGGCGACAGCGCCCGGCAAAGGAGAGATGATGAAACTCGCCCGTGACACCTGGTTGCTCTTCCAGCGACAGTTCTCGCTCGTACTACGCAATCCGGTGTGGATTGTCGTCGGCATCATCCAACCGCTGTATTACCTGTTCCTGTTTGGGCCGTTGCTCAAGAAGGCACTGCAGGCACAGTCGAATGGCCAGCTATCGTCGGGCGACGCGTACCGGTTCTTCGTGCCCGGCGTGCTGGTGCAGTTGGCCATCTTCGCCACGTTCTTCGTCGGCTTCGCGTTGATCAGTGAGCTGCGGGCCGGCGTCATCGAGCGCACGCGCGTGACGCCCGTGAGCCGCCTTGCGATGCTGCTCGGCCGCTCGCTACGCGACGTCGTGACGCTGCTGTTCCAATGTGCACTGATCACCGTGCTGTCGATCCCGCTCGGCCTGACCGGTCAACTCGGCGACATCCTGCTCGCGTTCGCACTGCTGGCGCTGATCGCGCTGATGCTGTCGTCGCTGTCCTATGCCGTCGCCCTCAAGCTGCGCAGCGAAGACGCGCTGGCACCGCTGCTCAATACCGTCGGCGTGCCGATCCTGTTGCTGTCGGGCATCCTGCTGCCGCTGACCTATGCGCCGCATTGGCTCCAGACGACGGCAAAGTTCAACCCGTTCTCGTGGGCGGTGGACGGCGCCCGGGCGCTGTTCAACGGCAACCCGAGCGATCCGAACGTGTGGAAGTCGCTCGTCATTCTGAGCGTACTCACGGTGTTGTCGGTCGTCTGGGCCGCGCGGTCGTTCGCCAAGAGCGTGCGTTAACTACCAAAACAACGTGGTACGGCGCTGAGCCAGGCTCACCGCCGTACCCACGTTGGTGTGCGGTCTTAGTTTTTGCGGGCGAGCGTGACGCCGTCCGCGATGGGCACGATCATCGACGTGACGCGCTTGTCCGCCACCACAATGTCGTTGAATTCGGCCATCGTGGCGTCGTCGGCGTTCGTCGGCGGCAGCACGATCCGGCCGCCACGCAGCACGTTGTCGATGAGGATCACGCCGCCCGGGCGGATCCGCGGCACGATCTCCGACCAGTAGTCGGGATAGCCGGTCTTGTCGGCGTCGATGAACGCCAGGTCGATGTGTGGATCGTCGGGCATCGCCCGCAGCGTGTCGATGGCCGGACCGAGCCGCAGTTCGATGCGGTCGGCGACGCCGGCACGAGCCCAGTAGCGCTGGGCGATGTTCGTGAACTCCTCGGAGATGTCACAGCAGATGAGCTTGCCGCCGTCGGGCAGGCCACGCGCGATCGCGAGCGCGGACAGGCCCGTGAACGTGCCGATCTCGACGGCGTGCCGGACGCCGATGATCTGCGTCATCAACGTCATGAAGGGTGCCTGCTCCGGCGCGATCTGGAAGTGCGCGAGGTCGGGAACCTGCTCCTGCGTCTCGGCCATCAGCTCGGCGACAAGCCGATCCGGCGCCGCGCTGTGCGCGACGACGTAGGCATGGAGCTCGTCGGAGAGCCCGATCGTCCTCTTGCTCATGGGTGCCACGGTAGTCGTTCCACCCGTCGGGCATGCGCCGCACTAGGTGAGGGTGGGACGCCAGAGGTCGGTGATGCGTACGCCCAGGTCGGCGAGCATCGTACGCACCAGGGGTAGCGAGAGGCCGATGACCGTACCCTGGTCGCCTTCGACGCCGGCGATGAACGGGGCGCCGAGGCCATCGACCGTAAACGCCCCGGCTACGGCCATCGGCTCGCCCGTCGCGACGTACGCGTCGATCTCCTCATCGTCGATGTCCGCGAAGTGTACGGTCGTCGCCGCGCCGGCCTCGACCTGTTTGCCGGCGCCCACGTCGATCAGGCAGTGACCGGTGTGCAGCACGCCCTTGTTGCCCCGCATGGCGCGCCAGCGGCGCGTGGCATCGGCCGCGTCGACCGGCTTGCCGAGGATGTGGCCGTCAAAGTGCAGCACCGAATCGCAGCCGAGCACGAGTAGCCGCGGACCGCCGTCGGCCTGCCCGCGGCCGGTCGGGCTGGCGGCCTGAGCGTGATCGACGTCCGCATAACCGGTCGGACTGGCATCGCCCAGAGCGTGATCCGTCCTTGCGCGGCCGGTCGCGACCAGCCGCCGCGCGACGGCCTGCGCCTTGAGCCGGGCCAGCGTGAGGCTCAACGCCTCCGGCTTGTTCGCGTCGACCGTCGACTCGTCGACGCCGCTGACCAACACCTCGCAGTCGATGCCGGCCGCGTCGAGAAGCTTTCGCCGGGCCGGACTGGCCGACGCGAGAACGAGCCGTGCTGCGGTCACGCGGGGCAGTCTATCCAGGTCGTTGCGGCGTTGCGGCGTTGCGGCGTTGCGGCGTTGCGGCGATCGCCGCGATCGCGGATCGAGGTGCGGCGCGCACGTCTGCGTTCCGACTCGGTGAGCGCGCTGGCTAGCGGCGGCGTCGCTGGGTTGGATCCTGGATCGACGGTGGTGTGGCCAGATACATGTCGGCTGGGTTGACGTCCATGCCGGGCGGCACGACCTCGTCGATCCGGTCGAGGACCTCGTCGCTCAGCTCGACGTCGGCGGCAGCCAGCGAGTCGGCGAGCTGCTCCGGCGTGCGCGGTCCGATGATCACTGACGTGATCGCGGGATGGGCCCGCACGAATGCCGTGGCCAGGTGGGCCAACGGCAAGCCGGCGTCGGCGGCGACGCCGGTGAGCTTGTCGACGATCTCGGCGCGGCGCTGATTCGCCGCGATGCTGAGGTCGAAGGCTTGCGGTGCCCGCTCGGCTCGATGACTGCCGGCGATATCGCGACCACTGAGCCAGCCGCTGGCCAGCGGGCCGTAGCTCAGCACGCCCATTCCGTAACGTTGGGCGGTCGGCAGAACGGCGACTTCGACGGCGCGGTTGACGATCGAGTAACGCGGCTGCTCGGTGAGAAATCGTGCGTGACCGCGTCGCTCGGCGGTCCATTGTGCTTCAACGATCTTCTCGACCGGGAACGTCGAGTGCCCGAATGCGCGGATCACTCCGGACCGCTGAAGATCGGTCAATGCGCCGAGGGTTTCGTCGAGGCCCGTGTCCCAGTCGTAGCGATGTAGCTGATAGAGGTCGATGTAGTCGGTCTGCAACCGGCGCAGGCTCGCCTCGACTGCGCGCTTGATCCAGCGCGGCGAAGCACCGCGCATATTCGGTTCGGGGTTGGACGGAAAGCCGAATTTCGTCGCCAGGATGACCTGATCCCGCCGGCCCTTGAGCGCCTCGCCGACGATCTCCTCGGTCTCGCCCTCGGCGTAGACATCCGCCGTGTCGACGAAGTCGATGCCGGCGTCAAGCGCGGTGTGAATGATGCGAATCGACTCGGCGTGGTCGGGGTTGCCCCACTTGCCGAACATCATCGTGCCGAGACACGTGTCGCCGACCGACATGCCGGTGGCGCCGAGATATCTGCGTTTCATCGATCCTTCTTCCGGGCAGACGGTAACTGGAGGCTCCTCCATTTTACCTCGAGTGCCGACCTCATTTTCCGGCCTACCGGTCGAACCACGCCGCGAATCCCGTGATGGCGATCACGGCCGTACGGCGGGCCGCTGCTACCGCGTGGACATCCAGGCACCGCGGCCGGGTCGCGGGAGGCGGCCGGGGCGAGGCGCCGCGCTCGCGCGCCAGCGCGAGGGCAGCGGCGCCGGAGCCGAAGTCGCGGCGGCAGCCGCCGCAGCAAGGCGACGAGACCACAGCACTCCGACGATGGCGGCCAGCTCGTCGGGCGTCGGCGCACCTCGGACGACCCGGAACATCGGTTCCTCAGACACGGCACCTCCGTCGGTCTCGACTGATCTTGGGGTTAACGACCTCAACTTGCCTCGTGATACGTCGATAACCCCAAGATCACGAAGGCAACAGGTCTACAGAGGAATGTTGCCGTGCTTCTTCGGCGGGAGCGTGTCCCGCTTGTTGCGCAACAGTCGTAGCCCGCGAACGATCTGCGAGCGCGTCTCCGAGGGCGGGATCACCGAGTCCACGTAACCACGCTCGGCCGCGACGTACGGGTTCGCGAACGCGTCCTCGTACTCCTCGATCAGGTCGGCCCGCTTCGCCGTCGCCGCCTCCGCCCCGCCCGCCTCGGTCGCCTCCCGAAGCTCGGCACGGTAGAGGATGTTCACCGCACCCTGCGCACCCATGACCGCGATCTGGGCCGTGGGCCACGCGAAGTTCAGATCGGCGCCCATGTGCTTGGAGCCCATGACGTCGTACGCCCCGCCGTACGACTTCCGCGTGATGACCGTGATCTTCGGAACGGTGGCCTCGGCGTACGCGTAAATGAGCTTGGCGCCGCGCCGGATGATGCCGTCCCATTCCTGGTCCGTGCCGGGCAGAAAGCCCGGCACGTCGACGAATGTCAGGACCGGGATGTTGAACGCGTCGCACGTGCGCACGAAGCGGGCGGCCTTTTCCGACGCGTTGATATCGAGGCAGCCGGCCAGGTGCAGCGGTTGGTTCGCCACAACGCCGACCGGATGGCCCTCGACCCGACCGAAGCCGACCACGATGTTCTGCGCGAAGAGCGGATGCACCTCGAGGAACTCGCCGTCGTCGAGCACCGACTCGATGACCGTGTGCATGTCGTAGGGCTGGTTCGGGGAGTCCGGAATCAGCGTGTCCAATGCCAGGTCGTCATCGGTGACCGCGAGCGACGCGGCGACCGGGTAGACGACCGGCTCGTCCAGGTTGTTCGACGGCAGGTAGGCCAGCAGCGCCTTCACGTAGTCGACCGCGTCCTGCTCGTCGCTGGCCAGGTAGTGCGCGTTGCCCGACTTCGTGTTGTGTGTCCGGGCGCCGCCCAGGTCCTCCATCGCGACGTCCTCGCCGGTGACCGTCTTGATCACGTCCGGTCCGGTGATGAACATGTGCGATGTCTTGTCCACCATGATCGTGAAGTCGGTGACGGCGGGGGAGTAGACAGCACCGCCGGCACACGGCCCGACGACGAGCGAGATCTGCGGGATCACCCCCGACGCCCGTACGTTGCGGAAGAAGATCTCGCCGTACAGCCCGAGGGATACGACGCCCTCCTGGATCCGAGCGCCGCCGGAGTCGTTGATGCCGACGATCGGGCAGCCGGTCTTCATGGCCATGTCCATGACCTTGACGATCTTCTCGCCGAACACCTCGCCGAGCGAGCCGCCGAAGACCGTGAAGTCCTGGGCGAAGACGCAGATCGGTCGGCCATCCACGGTGCCGTAGCCGGTGACCACGCCGTCCCCGTACGGCCGCGTCTCGGACATGTCGAAGTTCGTCGACCGGTGCCGTGCGAACTCGTCCAGCTCGACGAACGAGCCCTCGTCGAGCAGCATGTCGATCCGCTCGCGCGCGGTCTTCTTGCCGCGGGCGTGCTGCTTCTCCACGGCCCGTTCGGAGCCGGCGTGCACGGCTTCATCGATCCGCCGTTGGTGGTCTTCGAGCTTGCCGGCGGTGGTGTGGATGTTGATCTCTGTCTGCGACCCGGTCACGTCGCTGATCGTAATCTCGACCCGGCTAGGGTGGACGGATGGGCTGGTCGCCGTACACCGACCTGGAGCGGCCACCGCTGTCACAGGCCGCCCTGCGTCGCGCGCTCGTCGTCGATGGCGGGCTATGGACCGGGTTGGACTATCGCCCGCGGACGGGCTCGACCAACGCCGATGTGTCCGCCGCCGCCCGGGCCGGCACGGGCGAGGGTTACATCGTCGTCGCCGACGAGCAGACCGCCGGTCGCGGCCGGCTGGAGCGCGTCTGGCAGTCGCCGCCACGGGCCGGGATCGCGACCAGCGTCCTGCTGCGTCCGGGAGCGGCCGTCCCGGCCCGAGGCTGGTCACCCGTGCCGACCTCCGGGTACGGACTACTGCCGCTCCTGGCCGGCGTGGCGCTGGTCGAGGCCGTACGCCGGCTCAGTGACCTGGACGCGGTCCTGAAGTGGCCGAACGACCTGGTGATCGACGGGCGCAAGTGCGCCGGCATCCTGGCCGAGACCGTGCCCGACGGCGGGTCGGATGCCGGCCCGGCCGCGGTCATCGGAATCGGTCTCAACGTCACACTGCGGGAGCCCGAGCTGCCCCGACCCGACGCCACCTCCCTCCAGCTGGCCGGCTCGGCCTGCGTGGACCGGGATCCGTTGCTCCGCGCGGTCCTGCGCGGCCTCGCCGACTGGTACGGCCGCTGGCGCGACGCCGGCGGCGACCCGGTGGCATCCGGACTGATGGAGACCTACCGGTTCCACTGCGCGACGATCGGTGCGATGGTCCGCGTCGAACTGCCCGGCGGCGGCGAGGTCATGGACGTCGCGAGCGGTGTGGACGACGACGGTGCGTTGGTCGTCGACGGGCGCCGTGTCGCGGCCGGCGACGTCGTTCACGTACGCGCGGCCTGACGCCGCCGCCCGGATCCGTACGCCCGACCGCCATCGCCGTCGCAAATACGCCACGAACAGTGGACACCGGATCTTTCCCCGACCCGCTACCGTCATCGCGGACAACTGACGTGGGTCGACGGGGCGACCCCGCGATTTTCGATCGCCGGCGCGGAGCCGCAAGGCGCACCTTTCGAATGTGGAGGAGGTTGGTGTGGGTTTCCCAGAAGACGAGCTGACCAGCAACGAACGCGTGGTCCTGGATCTTCACCCGCACTGGAAGCAGATGGTCGGGCCGTGGGCGGTGCTGCTCGTGGTCGTCGCCGGCCTCATCGCGGCGCTGGTCGGTGGCCTGGGCAGCGTATGGATGCTCGTCATTGGCGTGATCGGTCTGATCCTCGTGGTGTGGCTGACAGTGATCCCGCTCATCAAGTGGCGGACGACCCACTACGTCGTCACGAACGAACGCGTCATCACGCGCGTCGGAGTCCTGCGCCAGCACACCGAGAACATCCCGATCGACCGGGTCAGCGACGTGAAGTTCGACCAGTCGCTGTTCCAGCGTGTGCTCGGCTGCGGCACCTTGACGCTCGCATCCCCGGGCGAGCACGCGCCGGACGTGTTGAACAACATCCCGCACATCAAGCACGTGGTCGCGACGATGCATGACCTGATCCACCCGGACGCGCTGCCGGTGCAGCCGCAGCAGCGCGAGTCGCAGGACGGCACTACGCAGCAGCTCAACACGTAGCGGATCGCCGCGTCGCCGGCGGATCTTGGAATCATGGCGGTGCTATGGCGTGGCTTTGATTCCAAGATCGACGTCGGTTGGCCGCCGAGCAAACCAGCCGCGGAAGCGAATTCGTACCGCGACCGCCTCCGGCCGTTGCTCGGTGGCCAGGCGTGTCATCGTGGCGGCCAACGTCAACGTGCCGACGCTCGGCTTCGCGGTCGATGGTGCGGCGGCCAGGACCTCCAGCCGGATGGCGAGGCGGTCGCCGCCGTACACGGGCGCGGTCCACCGCAGCTCCTCGAGGCCCGGCGACGCATCGGCGGCCGCTCGCGACAGGAGATGATCCGCGTACGCCCGCATGAAAAGACTCGCCGTATAGAAACCGCTCGCGATCACGTCGCCGTACACGCTGGCCTGCGCGGCGTCGACGTCCACGTGGTACCACTGCGGGTCGAAGCGGCGGGCGAATGCGAGCATCTCGTCCCGATCGACCTCCGCGACACCGAGATCGAAGATGGTGCCGGGCGATATGTCGTCGAAGAACAGTTCGGCGGGCTGGCCGGTGCCGGACCGGATCACGGCCGGAAGTGGCCCGACGCATCCGGTGCGGACTCGATCGGCAGGAGCTCTTCCAGCTCGAGTTCGGGCGACAGCTCCATCTCGGCCGGCCGCCCGATCTCGAGCGGCGTGGCCAGGGTGAGGTCGTGGAACGTGCCGGGAGACACCGTGCGGTGGCGGGCGCCGTTCGACGACGTGCTCTCCTCCGCACTGTGATGGACCGCGCCGTTGACCGTCGCGCCGTTCACGGCCGCGCTGCCGTTGATGGCAGCGCCATTGACCGTCGCGCCATTGAACGGCACGAACGGTCCCGCGGCGCCATTGACCGGCAGGACCGGTCCCGCGGCGCCACGGCCGGCGTCCGGAGCCGGCGCAACCGGTGGGAGCGGCACGCCGATCTCGATCGCAAGATCCTCGGCGACACCGGTGCTGTCCTTGCGGAACACCAGGTAGCGGTAGCAGAGCAAGAGGAAGACCGTGCCGATCGCCACCGACACGACACGTACGAGGTTGTATTCGAGGCGGTCGGTGCTCTGCAGGTTGAAGGCCACCTTGGCCAGTGCCATCACGCCTTGCTGGATGCCGAGGCCGACCAGATTGACCGCGACGAACAGCGGCAGTTCCTGCCGGAGCGCCCGGCGCGGGCGGTGACGGTACGTGATGTAGCGGTTCAGTACGAACGACGTCGCCGTACCGCCGGCCGTCGAGACGGCATTCGCCCACAGTGAGCCCATGCTGCTAAACAGCAGGTTGAACAGCAGGAACCCGAAGGCCGTATTGACCACACCGGCAAAGCCGAACGCGAGGAGCTCGCGGGCTAATCGCTGGTAGCGGTCGGGCAGGGCGCGGAGAAGACGCACTCGGCCACCTTACGGGAGCTTGCTCACAACTGCATCAATGCCCGGCCCTTTGGGTCTCAGCTCACGCTCGGTTACGGTCCCGGCGCGGAATTCGGTTCGGCGTCCGGCCGTACCCGTGGAATTGGCATGCGTCGCTGAGCCATGCGGACGCGAAAGCCGGACCACCGAGGGTTGGCCGGGAGTTCGTCCGAACAATGCCGCCGAAACAATCCGAGAATGGTCGATCCACCTGCGAAAATGTGGAGCGGCTCAGAAATACGATGACGATTCCTTTGCAGTGGTGACCATGGCAATTCGGCAGGTAGCGTCGGCGCCTCCAAGGTGTGCGGCCGCCGGTGGTGGTCGAGGGCGTAGTCGCCGTGAATCCTGATATATGCAAGGAAATCGCGGTTCTTGCGACGACGTTGGCCCGACTCGGCTGGATCGGTGGGGCACCGCACGGTCTCGGGGCGCGCGACCGTCGGCGGGCAAATCGATGATCAAAACGTCACGGCCGTTGCTCAAACGTGATTCGTTGGACGCGCTACCGCGCTCGCCTAATCATTCGCATACAAATCTTGCGCGCTTGTGCAATGTTTCACAATCTACCGTTAGTGCTGTTCGGGGGCCGTCGGTTTACCCTGAGGACAACTCCCTTACCCCTTCGGCTCACACAGCCGACGCATTGACGCACCCGCGATGGGTAAGGGATGAACGAGCGTTCGCCGGTGTCAACGACGACCCAAGGAGATCGAGCCTCATGACTGCTACGTCCACCTCACCGCTCGGGCTGGACAATGCGCCAACCAATCATCCGAGACTCCTCGCATGGGTCCGCGAGGTCGCCGAACTCACGACGCCCGACGAGATCGTCTGGGTCGACGGCTCCGACGCCGAGTGGCGACGCCTGACCGACGGCCTGGTCGAAGCGGGCACGCTGGTCCGGCTCAACGACAAGATCAAGCCGAACTCGTTCTGGGCCCGCACCGACCCAACCGACGTCGCTCGCGTCGAGGAGCGCACCTTCATCTGTTCCGCCGACGAGGCCGACGCCGGGCCGACGAACAACTGGATGGCGCCGTCGGAGATGAAACGGCAGATGACGGCGCTCTACCGCGGCTGTATGCGTGGCCGGACGATGTACGTCATCCCGTTCTGCATGGGCCCGCTCACTGCGAAGAGCCCGATGTTCGGCGTTGAGATCACCGACAGCGCGTACGTCGTCGCCTCGATGAAGATCATGACGCGGATGGGTACGGCCGTCCTCGACAAGATGGCCGACAGCGCGGAGTTCGTGCCGGCCCTGCACTCGGTCGGTGCGCCGCTCGAGCCTGGCCAGACCGACGTGCCGTGGCCGTGCAGCGAGACCAAGTTCATCTCACATTTCCCGGAGACCCGGGAAATCTGGTCGTACGGCTCCGGATATGGCGGCAACTCGCTGCTCGGCAAGAAGTGCTACTCCCTGCGGATCGCCTCGGTGATGGGCCGTGACGAGGGCTGGTTGGCCGAGCACATGCTGATCTTGAGGCTGACCTCGCCGGAGGGGAAGGTCTACCACATCACCGGCGCGTTCCCGTCGGCCTGTGGCAAGACGAACCTCGCCATGCTGGAGCCGACGATCCCCGGCTGGAAGGTCGAAACACTGGGCGACGACATCGCCTGGATGCGTTTCGGTCGCGACGGCCGGCTCTACGCGGTCAATCCGGAGTACGGCCTGTTCGGCGTCGCGCCCGGAACGGACTACAAGACGAACCCGAACGCGATGCGGACGATCGCGAAGGGCAACTCGCTGTTCACGAACGTCGCCCGCACCGACGACGGTGACATCTGGTGGGAGGGCATGGGCGAACCGCCCGCGCACCTCATCGACTGGCACGGCAACGACTGGACCCCGGAGTCCGGGGAACTGTCCAGCCATCCGAACAGCCGCTTCTGTACGCCGATCACCCAATGCCCGATCCTTGCGGACGAGTACGAGGACCCGCAGGGCGTACCGATCGACGCGATCCTGTTCGGCGGGCGGCGCAAGACGACGATCCCGCTGGTCACCGAGGCGCGCGATTGGGTGCACGGCGTCTATATGGGCGCCACGCTCTCGTCCGAGACGACCGCGGCCGCGGTCGGGCAGGTCGGGGTCGTCCGCCGTGACCCGATGGCGATGCTGCCGTTCATCGGCTACAACGCCGGCGACTACTTCAACCACTGGATCGAGATGGGCAAGGGCGGCGGCGAGTACGCCGGCGACGCCACGAAACTCCCGGCGATCTACTACGTCAACTGGTTCCGGCGCGGCGACGAGGGTCAGTTCCTGTGGCCCGGCTTCGGCGAGAACTCGCGCGTGCTCAAGTGGATCATCGAGCGACTGGAGGGCAAGGCGGCCGCGGTGGAGACGCCGATCGGTGCCGTACCAACGGTCGATGCGCTCGACGTGAGCGGGCTCGACCTGTCGCCGGCCGACGTGGAGGCCGTGCTGCGGGTCGACGCCGACGAATGGCGAGCCGAGATCCCGCAGGTCGTCGAGTGGTTCGAGAAGTTCGGCGACAAGCTTCCCGGCGTGCTGTGGGCCGAACTCGACGCATTGAAGGCGCGGCTCGGCGTCACCGACTGACGGCGCCGACACCGAAGACGTCCGGCGCGCCCATACGGGGTGCGCCGGACGTCGCTGTCTGTCTGGCATCCGGTCGAACTCGTGGTGGGCCTCCAATCGCCGGCGTGCGATGGATAGTCTTGCGGGCGTGCGGAATCTCATCTATTCGCTCTACGAGCGCCGGCTCGCCGCCGCGCTGGCGGGTAAACCGCATCCGCACCACGTCGGGATCATGTGCGATGGCAATCGCCGGTGGGCACGGGAGATGGGGTACGTCGACCCCAACGACGGCCACCGTGTCGGTGCCGCGAAGATCAAGGACGTGCTCAGCTGGTGTGATCGGGCCGGCATCAAGCATGTGACGCTTTACCTCCTGGGTACGGAGAATCTGCGCCGGCCGGCCGCCGAGCTCGATCCGTTGCTGCAGATCATCGAAGACCTCGCCGGTGACCTCACCGAGACGAGTCCGTGGGAGCTGCGCGCGGTCGGTGCGCTGGACGTGTTGCCGGCGACCACGGCGGCGGCGTTGAAGGCGGCCGAGACGGCGACCGCCGATCGGGCCGGCGGCATGATCGTGAACATGGCGGTCGGTTACGGTGGCCGCCGCGAAATCACCGACGCCTTCCGGGCGCTGCTGCAGGAACACGCCCGCGCCGGCGGAACGATAGAAGAGCTGGCCGAGGTCCTGGACGTCGACCACATCGCCGGCCACCTCTACACCAAGGGCCAACCCGATCCCGACCTGGTCATCCGTACGAGCGGGGAGCAGCGACTGTCCGGCTTCCTGCTGTGGCAGTCGGCGCACTCGGAGTTCTACTTCTGCGACGCCAACTGGCCGGATTTTCGCCGCGTCGATTTCCTTCGGGCATTGCGCGCCTACGCGAACCGGGAGCGCCGGTTCGGCGCCTAGCCGGCACGGCGTCGGCACAGAGCCGGCACGGCGTTGTCGGGGCTGTGTGAACGGCGCATGTCGCGGTCGTTACGTGCGGTCGTGACCTGCGGCGACGCGTCCAGCGAAACGTGAGTGACGGTACTAGCCCTGTGTGGCCCAGGGCCGCTAGCGTGACAGCATGGCGCGGGGGCTTCCCGCGTCAACCGGCCGGCCCGGAACCGCTACCCAGCTGCGGGGCCCGCACCCGACCCCGTATTCCGGGCTTTCGGTGGTGCCAGATCGCGAGCCGGGCGCGAGGTGCGCGCCTGCCGGAGCAGCCCCGTGACCAATCGCCGTTCTACCGGCCCTGAATCGTCGGCCTCCCAGGCATCCTCCCCCGCACCGCAGGCCCCCGCCCCCGCTCGCCGCACCCGGACCCGTCCGTCCCGAGAGCCCGCCGTACGACCGGCCGGTCGCACGTACGTCGTGGACACCTCGGTGCTGCTGGCCGACCCCGCCGCGTTCACCCGCTTCGCCGAGCACGACGTCGTACTACCGCTCGTGGTGATTTCCGAGTTGGAGGCGAAGCGGAATCACCCCGAGCTCGGCTACTTCGCGCGCGCGGCGCTCCGCCGGCTCGACGAATTGCGGGTCAAGAGCGGCCGCCTCGACGCCCCGATCGCGGTCAACGACGCTGGCGGCACCGTACGTGTCGAGCTGAACCATGCCGACCACTCCGTACTGCCGCCGGGCTTCCGGACCGACGGCAACGACACGCGGATCCTGTCGGTGGCGCTGGCGCTGGCCGCCGAGGGCGCCGATGTCACGCTCGTCACCAAGGACATGCCGCTGCGGGTGAAGGCGGCGGCGGTGGGCATGCCGTCCGACGAATATCGGTACGGACAAGCCAGCGATCCGACGTGGACGGGCATGGCCGAGCTCGATCTCGACGAGAGCCAGATCTCGGCGCTGTACGGCGGCGAGACGCTCGACGTGGACGAGGCCGCAGCGCTGCCGGTGCACACCGGGCTCGTACTGCATTCACCCCGCGGGTCGGCGCTGGGCCGCGTGACCACGGACAAGACCATTGCACTCGTACGCGGTGACCGCGAGGCGCTCGGATTGCGGGGCCGTTCGGCCGAGCAACGCATCGCGCTGGATCTGTTGCTCGATGAGTCGGTGGGCATCGTGTCGCTCGGTGGCCGAGCCGGCACCGGCAAGTCGGCATTGGCCCTGTGCGCCGGGCTCGAACAGGTGCTGGAACGTCGACGCCACAAGAAGGTCATCGTGTTCCGTCCGCTGTTCGCCGTGGGTGGCCAGGAGCTCGGTTATCTGCCCGGCAGTGAGTCGGAGAAGATGTCGCCCTGGAGCCAGGCGGTGTTCGACACGCTCGGCTCCATTGCCAACGACAACGTCATCGAGGAAGTCATCGCTCGCGGGATGCTCGAAGTCCTGCCGCTCACACACATTCGGGGACGCAGCCTGCACGATGCGTTCGTCGTCGTGGATGAGGCGCAGTCGTTGGAGCGGGGCGTGCTGCTCACCGTCCTATCGCGCATCGGTACGGGCTCGCGTGTGGTGCTGACCCACGACGTCGCACAACGGGACAATCTGCGTGTCGGTCGCCATGACGGTGTGGTCGCGGTGATCGAAGCGCTGAAGGGCCATCCCCTTTTCGCCCATGTCACGTTGACCCGTTCGGAGCGGTCGCCCATCGCCGAGGTGGTCACAGATCTGTTAGAGGATCTGCCAGCCTAGGCCCAGATTAATCCGTATTTGTCATGACTTGTCATTCGACACGTTCGACGGCAAGTGACCGTTGCGTTTGATATCGCGGCGCGCCTAGGTCAGGGTGTTGCGAGAGCGCCGCACGCCCGGACACGACACTGTGGCCGGTGAGTCGACGCTCGCACCGCGTACGCCGAAACCCCCAAGGCAACGCGGTGCGTATCTGCCCCCGACGAAGGGACGCACTTCGTGAGTCGGCTCTGGAGCCGTTCCGGTCTGCGTGTGTTATCCGTACTGACCTTGGTATTCGCCCTGGTGGGCGGTATCTATCTCCACCAAGCGCGGCAGTCGGCGGCGTCCGACGACGCCACCACGTCGTCCGTTGGGTTCGTTACGACCAACAGCACGGCGTCGATGCTGCAGCAGGCCGCGCAACTGGCGGCGAATGCGCCGCTGATCGCGGCGCAGGCCAAGGCCAAGGCCGATGCGCAGCACAGCGCCGCGGTCGCCGCGGCGGCCGCGGCCGCCGCCGCGCACAAGGCCGAGGAGGCGGCGCGTCAGGCGCACGCCTCTCAGGCCAGTCGCTCGCAGACGCGTACGCCGCCGAAGACGCCGAGCGCCGGGCCGGTGCCCGCGTCGTGCAGCGTCTACACCGGCAACAAGGCGACCGGTTGCACGCTTCTCCTCCAGCAGGGATTCGCGCTGTCGGAGATGCCGTGCCTGGACAAGATGTGGTCGAAGGAGAGTGGCTGGCGAACGACCGCCGAGAACTCGAGTTCCGGCGCGTACGGCATCCCACAGGCGCTGCCGGCGAGCAAGATGTCGGTTTACGGCGCCGATTACCGGACGAACCCGGTGCCCCAGATCAAATGGGGCCTGAACTACATCAAGGGCCGCTACAGCACCCCCTGCGGCGCATGGTCGTTCTGGCAGGCGCACGGCTGGTATTAGCGGGCATCGGCGGTGATATTGCCGCCTCGCGGCTGCGCTACGCATCGGCGGTGATATTGCCGCCTCGCGGCTGCGCTACGCATCGGCGGTCGGGTGGATCATCCACCCGGCCGCCGCCCGCATTGCCGGACGGTTCTGGCGGCTATCGCCCGGACCTGCTACGAACGTATATGTGAGCGTCACACCGGCGGGGCAAGACAACCGCGACCAGTTCGGCACGGTGGCGTTCTATGCCGCGTTGGGCCGGGCCTTCGTGGTGATGTGCGCGGTGATCCCGGCGCTGTTCGCGATCGAGTTGATCGATCAGGCGACCGGTCACCACCTGGACCGGCAGGCCGGCATCCTGACCCGCAGCCCGGCCGGACTGGACGGCATCGTTTTCGCGCCGTTCCTGCACTTCAGCTGGGCGCACTTGTACGGCAACAGTGTCCCGCTGCTGCTCACCGGCACGTTCGTGCTGGCCACCGGTGCCAAGCGTTTCCTCGGCGTCACGCTGCTCGTCATGGTGACCAGTGGGCTCGCGGCGTGGCTGTTCGGGCCGACCGGCGCCGATACCGTCGGGGCCAGCGGCGTGATCTTCGGCTACCTTGGCTTCCTGTTCATGCGCGGACTCGTCGAGCGTTCCTGGTGGACGATCGCCGTGGCGCTGTTGATCGGCTTGCTCTTTGGCGTCGCACTGTCTGGTGTCGTGCCGGGTGATCAAGGCATCTCGTGGCAGGCCCACCTCGGCGGGCTGCTAGGCGGTCTCATCGCCGCGGTAGTGTTCCGACAGCGCCGACGGCGGCCGGATCAGCCGGCCGACAAGCCGTCGTCGACCATCACGATCCCGACGGTGGGCTGAGACATGGACACGACGGAGCCGGATCCCGATACCGCGCAGGCTGCCGCGATGGCGGCGGCCTCCGCCGGCACCGGTGCCGGCGGCCCGATCCTCGATGTGGACGTGGCGATCATCGGTGCCGGGCCGGCCGGGCTGTTCGGGGCGTATTACGCCGGGTTCCGCGCCCTGTCCGTACTGGTCGTCGACGCGCTGCCGGAGGCCGGCGGGCAGGTCACCGCGATGTACCCGGAGAAGATGATCTTCGACGTCGCCGGGTTCCCGGCGATCCGCGGTCGCGACCTGGTCGATCAACTGGTCGAGCAGGCAGCCGCGTTCCGGCCGACGTACCGTCTCGGGGTCTTGGCCGACGTGCTCACGTTCGACGACGACCGGCCGGTGCTCGCGCTCTCGAACGGCGAGACGTGGCGGTGCGGGTCGCTCATCATCACCGCCGGGCTTGGCAAGTTCACCGCGCGGCCGCTGCCCGCGGCGGACGTGTTCACCGGCGAGGGCGTCGTCTACTTCGTGCCGCACCTGGACGAGTACGCAGGCCGTGACGTGGTGATTGTCGGTGGCGGTGACTCGGCCTTCGACTGGGCGCAGTCGCTGGCCAACATCGCCAAGTCGGTGACGATGGTGCACCGCCGGGACCGGTTCCGGGCCCACGCGTCGACGGTCGCGCACGTGCAGACCCTGCCGGTCGAGATCCTGGTCAATGCCGAGGTGAATCGCCTGCACGGCGACGGGTTCGTGACCGGCGTCGAGGTCACCGTCCGGGGCGAGGAGCCGCGCCTGCTATCGGCCGACGCGGTGGTCGCCGCGCTCGGGTTCACGGCGGATCTCGGCCCGATCGCCGGCTGGGGGCTCGACCTGGACAAGCGGCACGTGGTCGTGGACAGCCGCATGATGACCAACCGGCCGCGCATCTTCGCGGCCGGCGACATCTGCGAGTACCCGGGCAAGGTGCGGTTGATCGCGACCGGCTTCGGCGAAGCGGCCACCGCGGTGAATAACGCCGCGATCGTCATCAACCCGGAGGCGCACCTCTTCCCCGGGCACTCGTCGGACGTTTAGCCGTCAGCTCGTCCCGAGCATCGCCGTGACCTCGTCCGGCCCGGGCGCATACGCACCGGGCCGTGTGCAGGCGACGGCCGCGGTGGCACACACGTACCGCAGGGCATTGTCGAGATCATCGCGGACCGCGTGTCGGCCGCGGGCAGCGAGTTGGACGAGCAGCGCGGCCATCGCGGCATCGCCGGCGCCGATCGTGTCGGCGACCACGATCCGTGGCGCGCCGACCAGCACCGGTGCGTGACCGGCGGTATGTGCGCTTGCGCCGTCGCCGCCGTGGGTGAGCATCACCAACTCGGGTCCGCGCGCCAGCCAAGCGCCGGCGACCTGAACAAACTCTGAGCCGGGGTACGCGTGCGCGACGTCCTCATCACTGGCCTTGACAATGTGAGCCAGCCGGATCAGCCGCTCGAGCCGATCCAGCGCGTCCGGATGCCGCTCGAGCACAAACGGCCGCAAGTTCACGTCGAAAGTGACCGTGCACTGGTCGCGCCACCGGGCCAGCCATGCCTCGATCGCGTCGGCGCCGGGCGGCCAATAGGCGGCGAGCGACCCAACGTGCAGGATGTCGCCGGGCGATGGCACGGGCAGATCGACGGCGAGATCGGTCGCGCCGAAGTCGGCCGCCCCGTTGAGCCAGAAGTCGTAGCGGGCGACGCCGACCGCGTCGACAGCGGCGACGGCGACGGCCGAGGGCGCGTCGACGGTACGGGCGGCGGACAGGTCGACACCGGCATCGGCGAGGCGCTTACGGAACCGGTCGGCAAAGGCATCCGCGCCGAATCGGGCCGCGAACTCGACCGCGCCACCGAGGCGTGCCGCGGCCACCGCCGTGTTGGCCGGACCGCCGCCAAGGGCCACGCGGAGCAGGCCATCACCGGCCGGGATGAGGTCCGCGACGTTCTCGCCGAGGACGATGATCATCGGTTCGCTCGCACGAGATGCTCGTCCGGCTCGTTGGCCCGGTCACGGCGCCGCTGTGGATTCGGCGCCGCCGCTATGACGACTGCGACCAAGGTCAGGGCGACACCGGCGAACGTCATGGCGCTCGGCGGCCCGTCGGCGGTGGGATCGATGATGTCGATGACGAGTGCGGCGACAAGCTGGCCGGCGACGATGCCGAGGCCGAGCAGCAGGACGCCGGTGTGCCGTACGACGGCGGCAAAGATCGCGATGAACACGGCGCCGACCGCGCCACCGAGGTAATACCAGGGCGCCGTCGGCAGCCCACCAGTCGGTGTGCCCCGGAACGCGACGTCGACGCCGTAGGCGATCGCCAGTGCTCCCGTACCCATGGTGAAGTTGACCAGAGTCGCGGCCGGCACGCTACCCGAGGCCGCGCGCACCCGGCCGTTGACGGCCTGTTGCCACGCCGTCGCCGCGCCCGCGACGAGCGGCAGCAGCGCGTACGCCAGGGTTTTCGGCGAGCCGAAGCGATCCGAAACGGCCACGACGACCGCGCCGACGGTGAGGACGGCGCCGGCGATGCGCGGTCCGGTCAGGGGTTGCGGGCCGTTCGGGCCGACGCCGGCCCGGTCGACGGCCAGGCTCGCGAACGTCTGCCCGGCGACGACCGCGACGGTGAAGATCGCCACACCGAGCGCGGTGACGGTGAGGCCCTGACTCGCGACGAGCGTCGCGCCGCACACCCCGCCGAGGCACTCCCACCACCGCAACGATCCGTTCCGCAGCGATGCAAACAGCGCACGCACGCCGTCCCGTGATGCGGTGCGTACGGCCGTGATGACGGTGACCAGGATGAGACCGCTGCCGAATGAGATCAGCGCGGCCGCGAATCCGTCGTGGAGGCGGCCACCCAAGGCTCCATTGATCTTTGATTGCGCCGCGACGGCGCCGCCACCGATCACCGCCCCGGCGATGCCGACGGCGCGTAGGCGATCACGCATCGGCTACCGGTTCATCCCGCCTGCAGGGACATGCCACCGGCCAGCGGGGCACCGCCGGCCGACCCGGCATCGGGGGCGGTCGGCGCGCCCTCGAAGTCCACGAGCGAGTAGAGACCGAGCTTTTCCAACTTGTGGTAGGAGTCGATCACCCGGATCGTGCCGGACTTTGACCGCATCACGATCGACTGCGTGTACGCCGTCCCGGACCGGTAGTGCACACCCCGCAGCAACTCGCCGGAGGTGACGCCGGTGGCGACGAAGAAGCAGTTGTCCCCGGTGACGAGATCGTCGGTGTAGAGCACGCGATCGAGGTCGTGCCCTCCCGCCAGCGCCTTCTCGCGCTCCTGGTCGTCGCGTGGCCACAGCTTCGCCTGGATCGCGCCGCCGGTGCACTTGAGCGCGCACGCCGCGGTGATGCCTTCCGGCGTTCCGCCGATGCCCATCAACACGTCGGTGTCGAAGTTGTCACGGGCGGCGCTGATCGCTCCCGCGATGTCACCGTCGCTGATGAAACGCACCCGGGCGCCGGCCTCGCGGACCTCTTTGATCAGATCGGCGTGTCGCGGCCGGTCCAGGATGCACACGGTCACGTCGGAGACTCTGGTCCGCTTCACCCTCGCAATGCGACGCAGATTCTCGGTGGCACCGGCATTGATGTCGATGACGTCGGCACACTCCGGGCCTACGACCAGCTTGTCCATGTAGAACACGGCGCTCGGGTCGAACATCGCGCCGCGTTCGGCCACGGCGAGCACGGCCAGTGCGTTCGGCATGCCCTTGCTCATCAAAGTCGTACCGTCGATCGGATCGACCGCTACATCCACCTCGGGGCCGGTGCCGTCGCCGACCTCCTCGCCGTTGTAGAGCATCGGCGCGTTGTCCTTCTCGCCTTCGCCGATGACGACCACGCCGCGCATCGGTAGCGAGTTGATCAGACGACGCATGGCGTCGACGGCCGCTCCGTCGCCGCCCTCTTTGTCCCCGCGACCGACCCAACGGCCCGCTGCCATCGCGGCGGCCTCGGTGACCCGTACGAGGTCGAGTGCGAGGTTGCGGTCGAGTCCTTGCGGTTCGCGCATGCGGGCGTCGTTCATGGGGGCGCCTCCTTGCGGCCAGGTCAGGCTGATGACGAGATCACGCCGAACTCGATGAAAGGATCCTGACACGGCAACGTCACGGGCGACATCCTGGGATGTGTACGTCACGTCACCGGGGGACGTCCGGGCCCCCTGCCAGCGGGAGATCCGGACCGATCGGCGAGGATGGGCGGGTGACCATGACCGATCCACCGACGGGTGCGGCACACGGCCAGGAGCCGGACGCCGCGGCGCCATCGGCCGCGACGACACCGCCGGACCAGGTCAACTCGACCGCGCTGCGGCTGTCCCGGACCCCGATGGACATGGCCAAGGCAGTGCTGATCCTGCTCGTACCGGTCATGATCGCCGTCGCCGCGTACGTGTTCTTCTTCGGCGGAAGCAGCCCGATCGTGATCGACCCGAGCGGTGCGTACGGCGACGCGAGAGCGGCCGGCGCGTTCCCAGTGGTCCAGCCGCAGGGGCTGTCGAGTGAGTGGAAGCCGGTGAGCTCGGCCTACGGCATCGAGCAGGGGCGCCACGTGCTGCGGGTTGGATACCTCGCACCGGACGGCGCCGGCCTCCAACTCGTCGAGAGCGACGGCCCGGCCGCGACCGTGATCTCGGACGAGGTCGGCACGGCGAACCCGGTCGGCGCGAGCGTCGAGGCCGGCGGTCGAACCTGGGGGAAGGTCGCGGCGGGCAAGAACAACCAGGTGGCGTTGATCGACACCGCGAACGGCTACACGATCGTGGTCAAGGGTCAGACGTCGGACACCGACCTGCGTACGTTCGCCGCCGCGTTGCGTTGACGCCGCGCCGGCTCGCCGATCAACCGGCGGCTTCGGCAGCGCGGCGCTCGCGAGCCTGATCAAGGCGGGTACGGGCGCCGTCCAGCCACCGTTGGCACACGGCGGCCAGCTCCTCGCCGCGCTCCCATAGCGCAAGCGACTCCTCGAGCGAGGTCCCGCCCGCCTCCAGCCGCTCGACGACCGTGGCCAGCTCGCCTCGGGCTTCTTCGTAGCTCAGCTCGGTCTCCGCCACCGCTGGTCACCTCTTCGATCGGGCCGCGGATCGGCGCGGCCGGCCGTTCGCGGGCTTGGTCTCGGTTGTCGTGTCGCCTGCCTGTGCCGTCGCGTCCGGTGCGCTTTCTGGCTCGGCGACGGCTGGCTCGGTCGTCGCGGGCTCGGTGGTCGCGGGTTCAGTGATCGAGGGCTCAGTGACGGCCGGTTCAGTGATCGTGGGGTCATTGACGGCCGGCTCGGTGACGCGGGCGGCGACATCGCCGCCCGCCACGCGGATGCGCAGGGCGTCGCCGGTCGCGACGGCGTCGGGCGTCCGTACGATCTGGCCGTCCGCCAGCCGGTGCACGATGGCATAGCCGCGATCGAGCGTCGCCTTGGGCGACAGTGCCCGCAGGCGGGCCGTCGTGTGGGCGATATCCCGGTCGGCGCCGTCCAGGCGATGCGCGAAAACCCGCTCGGCGCGGGCCGTGAGCGAACTGACATCGGTCGCCCGGGTCTCGACAATCACCTCCGGCCGAGCCAAGACTGGCCGGCTCCGCAGTGCGTCGAGCCGGTGCTGCTCGCGGTCGACGAGGACATTGACCGTCCGCCACATGCGAGCACGAGCCTGCCCGATGATCCGGATCTCCTCGGCCAGGTCCGGCACGATCCGCTTCGCCACATCGGTCGGCGTGGACGCGCGAACGTCGGCCACGTAATCCACCAACGGAGCGTCGGTCTCGTGCCCGATCGCGCTCACGATAGGTGTGGTGCAGGCGAACACGGCACGACACAGTGCCTCGTCGGAGAACGGCAACAGGTCCTCGGTGGATCCGCCGCCACGCGCGAGCACGATCACATCGATCGTCGGATCCCGATCGAGCACCGAGATGGCGTCGATCATCTGGGGTACGGCCGATGTGCCCTGGACGGCCACGTTGATCACGCGGAAATCGACGGCGGGCCAACGCCGGCCGGTGTTCATCAGCACATCCCGCTCGGCCGCGCTGGCGCGGCCGGTGATCAGGCCGATGCGGCCCGGCAGGAACGGCAGGCGGCGCTTGCGGCGCGGGTCGAACAGCCCCTCGGCGGCCAGCAGCTTCTTCAGGTGTTCGAGACGGGCCAGCAGCTCACCCAGCCCGACCTGCCGCACCTCGTCGGCGCGCAGAGACAGGCTGCCCCGGGCCGGATAGAACTCCGGCTTCGCGTGCACAAGAATCCGAGCACCGTCGGCCAGCGCCGGAGCACCGAGATCGAGAACGTCGCGGTTCGTGGTGACCGATAGGCTCAAATCCGCCGAAGGGTCGCGAAGAGTGATGAACACCACATTTGATCCCGGCCGTCGGGTGATCTGGGCCACCTGCCCGTCGACCCAGATCCATCCGAGCCGGGCGATCCAACTGCCGATCTTCTGGCTGACGACGCGCACCGGCCACGGGCTTTCCGGGCTGGACCGCGGTGTCTCCTCGGTCATCGGGCACGGTCTCCGCTCACAGGGCTCAGCTTAGGTCGGCCCACCGACGCCGCTGCGGTCCGCGCCGTGACCCGGGCCGGTCGAGGCGCCCGTACCATGGGGCTCATGGGTGAAACGGCGAAGCGGGTGTTGCTGGCGAAGCCACGCGGCTACTGCGCAGGAGTCGACCGGGCGGTCCAGACGGTCGAAGAGGCGCTGAAGCTCTACGACGCGCCGATCTACGTACGCAAGCAGATCGTCCACAACAAGCACGTCGTCGCGACGCTGGAGGCCAAGGGCGCGATCTTCGTCGACGAGAACGAAGAGGTTCCCGAGGGCGCGACCGTCGTCTTCTCCGCGCATGGCGTCGCACCGGAGGTCTACGACCAGGCTCGCGAGCGCAACCTGCGCGCCATTGACGCGACATGCCCACTGGTCACGAAGGTGCACAACGAGGCCCGGCGATTCGCGGCCGATGACTACGACATCCTGCTGATCGGCCACGAAGGCCACGAGGAGGTCATCGGAACCTCGGGCGAGGCGCCCGCGCACATCCAACTCGTCGACGGGCCCGACGGCGTCGACAAGATCCAGGTACGCGATCCGGCCAAGGTTGTGTGGCTGTCGCAGACGACGCTGTCGGTCGACGAGACGATGGAGACGGTCGAACGGCTGCGTACGAAGTTGCCACTGCTCATGTCGCCACCGAGCGACGACATCTGCTACGCGACGTCGAACCGCCAGTACGTGGTCAAGGAAATCGCGCCGCAGTGCGATGTCGTGATCGTGGTCGGGTCGACGAACTCGTCGAACTCCGTACGGCTGCGCGAGGTCGCGCTCGATGCGGGTGCCAACGCTGCTTATCTTGTCGACTTCGCGAGCGAGATCCACGAGGAGTGGTTGGACGGCGCGAGCACGGTCGGTCTGACCTCGGGCGCGAGCGTGCCGGATGACCTTGTGATGGAGGTCGTCGACTGGCTGGCCGCGCGCGGATTCGGCGAGGTGGCCGAGGTGACGACCGCGACCGAGAAGCTGACGTTCGCCCTGCCGCGCGAGCTGCGACGGGACATGAAGGCATCGGCGTCGGAGCGCTCCGCGGATGCCGCGGCGCTCGCCGCATCCGTCGCCGACGATTAGGTCGCGAGGCCCGGGCCGGTAGCCGAGACCGCTCAGCGCAACTCGTCGATCGGCAGCAGGTCGTCGAATTCGGGTGCCTGCAGCCGGCGCGGGGCGACTTCGAGTTGCTCCGGTTCGTCGAGCGCATCGGCGGACACCCCGAGGTCGGCCAGTTTGCGCGCGCTGACCAGCACCCGTGATTCGAGCGAGCCGATCGCCCGGTTGTAGGCGGTGACGGCGCCGCCGAGCGATGAGCCCAGCTTGGCCAGGTGCTCGCCCATCGTGGACAGACGGCCGTAGAGATCTCGACCCAGCGTGTGCACCGCGAGCGCGTTCGCGGCGAGCGCCTCCTGACGCCACGCGTACGCCACCGTGCGGAGCAGCGCGACGAGAGTGGCCGGCGTGGCCAGGACAACGTCCTGGCTGAAGGCGTGCTCGAGCAGCGTCGGATCCTGCTGCAACGCCGCGTCGAGGAACGGGTCGGCCGGCATGAACAGCACGACGAATTCCGGCGTCGAGGCGAACCCGGTCCAGTACGCCTTCGCCGCCAACGCGTCCACATGAGCCCGAAGTGCCTTCGCGTGCATCGCCAGATTGGCGTCGCGGGTCCGCTCGTCGCGAGCCTCCATGGCGGCCAGGTATGCGTCGAACGGTGCTTTCGCGTCGACGACGACGTGCCGCCCGCCGGACAGTTGGACGACCAGGTCGGGACGGATCCCGCCGGCGTCGGTGCGCGATGTCGCCTGCTCGATGAAGTCGCAGTGCTCGAGCATGCCGGCCGCCTCGACGATGCGGCGGAGATGATGCTCACCCCACCGGCCGCGGACCTGCGGTGCCCGCAATGCCGCGACCAGATGGCTCGTCTCGGTACGGAGTTCGCCCGACACGCCGGCTACCGTACGCAACTCGGTGCGCAGTTCCGCGTACGCGTCGACACGGTCGCGTTCCATCTCCAGCACCCGGCGCTCGTAGCGCGACAACGTGTCGGCCAACGGCGCGATCAGATGGCCGAGTGCGAGCTGCTGATCCCGAGCGGCGTCGGCCGACAGCATGCGAAGCGACTGGCCCAGCCGTTCTTCGCCATCACGCGCTGCCCGCAGGGTCGCGTCGAGCCGGGCTATCTCGGCCGCCGACCGCGACTTCGCATAGAGCAGGCCGAGCGCGGCGCCGACCGCCAACCCGACGATCAACAGCACAACCGACATGCCCGGATCATGCACGACCCGTACGACATCGGGCATTCCGGCCGACCGTCTTCGGGGGCTTCGTTCGCACGGATCGGGTACCGTCGAGTATTCAAAGCAACCCCACAGGTGCGGCTGCGGCGGCAAGGGAGAGCGACATGTTCGGCTTCGGGCGTAGGCGTCGGGAACGGGAATTGGCGGACGCGCGAGCCGATGCGCAGCGCTGGCATGAGCGCCTCGGCGGTCAGGTGATGAACCTGCCGCCCGGTGACGAACCGGCCACCAAGCAGGCCCTCGTTGACGCGGGCGAGCGCTACAACGCGGCCGGGAGTCAGCTCGAACAGGCGGCGACGGTCGCACAGTTCCTGGGCGCTCGGGAGACGGCGTTGGAGGGGCTGGCCTATGTGCGGGCAGCCCGCATCGCCATGCAACTCGATCCCGGTCCACCGTTGCCGATGCTCGCTGGCCAACGCGAGGCCGGCGCAATCGGGCAGGACCGCGAGGTCGAGGTCCAGGGGCACAACTATCGCGCCTCCGCGAACGGCGACGCCTCGACGCCGTACTACTACCCGGGTGGGCGCGTGTCCGGCCGGCCGGTGCCAGCGGGCTGGTATTCGGAGCCGTGGTGGCGCACGGCGCTCACCGCCGGTGCCTGGGGCATCGGCAGCGTGCTCGTGTTCGACGCGCTGCTATCGCCGGGGTTCGGGGACTACGGCTACGGCCAGGGCTACGACGCCGGGTTTGCGGCCGGCGACCAGCAGGGCTATGACCAGGGCCAGCAGCAAGGCGACGGCCAAGGCGACCAGGGTGGCGGCTACGACCAGGGTGGCGGCTACGACCAGGGTGGCGGCTACGACGGTGGCGGATTCGACGGCGGCGGCGGTTTCGACGGCGGAGGCATGGACTTCTGATCGGCTGGCGCTAGAGACCGCGACAACTTCACCGCCATGGGTAAGTTCACCGCATCCGGGGCGAGCTCACGCGAAGCCCCGGACCGCGGTGAAGCGACGTCAATCATGATCCTCCGATGGCGAACACCGGCTATACGAGACTGTCCCGCCACTGCTCATGCAGGCTCGCGTAGCGACCGCCCGAGGTGATCAATTCCTCCGGCGTCCCGTCCTCGACAATCCGCCCGGCGTCCAGCACCAGCACCCGATCGGCGATCTCGACCGTGGACAGCCGGTGCGCGATCACGATCGCCGTACGGTCCCGCAGGATCGTCCGCAGCGCGCGCTGAACCAGCCGCTCGGACGGGATGTCGAGCGACGACGTCGCCTCGTCCAGGATCAGCACCTGCGGATCGGCCAGAAACGCGCGGGCGAACGCGACCAGTTGACGTTGTCCGGCGGACAGGCGGCCGCCCCGCTTGCGTACGTCGGTCTCGTAGCCGTCCGGCAGCGCGTCAATGAACGTGTCGGCACCGATCGCCCGGGCCGCGGCGCGTACCTGCTCGTCGGTCGCGTCCGGCCGACCGAACTTGATGTTGTCCGCGATCGTGCCGGCGAACAGGAAATTCTCCTGGGCCACCATGACCACGGTGCGGCGCAGATCGTCGTCGGTCATGTCGCGGACATCCACGCCGTCGATGCGCACGGTGCCGCCGGTCGGGTCATAGAAGCGGGCGACCAACTTCGCGATCGTGGACTTGCCGGCGCCGGTCGCGCCGACCAGTGCGACCGTTTGGCCGGCCGGGATCTCCAGGTCGAACGCGTCCAACACCTGCCGGTCGTCGCGGTAGCTGAAGTGCGTACCCGTAAAGGTGATCTCACCGCGACTGGCCACGACCGCGACCGGCGCCGTCGGCTCGGGCACGGCGGGCGGTTCGGACAGCACGCCCGACAACTTCTCCAGTGCCGCGCTGGCCGACTGCAGCGTGTTGTAGAACATCGACAGGTCCTGCATCGGCTCGAAGAACCGCCGCAAGTAGAGCAGGAACGCGGCTAGCACGCCGACCTCGGCGTGCCCGTTGATGACGAGGTAACCGCCGAAAGTCAGGACAACGGCGATCGTCACGTTGCCGATCACCTTGATCGCCGGCGAGTACTTCGCGATCAGCTGCATGGCGACCGTGTTCGCGCCGCGGTAGTCCGCGTTGACGCGTTCGAAGATCTCCTGGTTTCGGCGCTCCCGGCGGAACGTCTGTACGGCGCGGATGCCGCCCATCGACTCGACGAACTGCACGATGACGAGCGCGACCGTCTCGCGGGTGCGCCGGTAGGCGCGGGCCGACGCGTGTTGGAACCAGCGCGACACCCAGATCAGGAACGGGAACGACAGCAACGTGACGAGCGCGAGCTGGACGTTCAATACGAGCAGGATGACCGCGACCGACACGACCGAGATGAGCGCGAGCACGACCTCCTCGACGCCACCGTCGATGAGCTCGGAGATGGAGTCCATGTCGGACGTCATTCGGGAGACCACGCGACCCGACGTGTACCGCTCGTGGAAGCTCACCGACAACCGCTGGAAGTGGTCGAACACGCGCTTGCGCAAGTCGAGGAGCACCGCCTGGCCGATCCGGCCGCTCAGCGACAGGAATCCGCGCTTGGCCACGTACGCGACCACGATCGACACGGCGAACGCGATCGCAATCTCGATCATCACCGTGCCGTTGCCGTCCCGGATCAGCGGGCCGATGCCGTCGTCGATGCCGAGCATGACGAGATAGGGGCCGGCCATCTCGGCGCCGGCCTGCAACAACAACAGGACGAGGAGGCCGACGAGCGCCTTGCGATGGCGTCGCAGGAGTGAGCCGAGCAGCGCCCGGCTCTCGGCCCGCAAACGCAGCGCCGCCTTCTCGCCGCCGAATTCGGCCGCGGTGAGCTCGGCGTCGTCCTCAGGTGCGACACCACGCCACGCGTGCACGTCGTTCGCCGGCGGGCTCGCGATGAGGTCATCGCCCCGGTCGGCGGTTACCGGGGCCGTCTGTTGATCAGTGGACATGAAGCGCATCCGTTACGTCGAAGTCGGACGTCGGGTCGGTGGCGGCGTGCGTGGTGGCGTGCCGCTTCGACCCACGCAGGTCACTGCCGTTATGGGGATCGTCGATGCCGCCGCTCCGGGCGTTTCGTGCGCCGCGCCGGGCCAGGTCGCCGGCGTCGTCGAGCGCCGGCGAGTCGTCATGCTCGGCCTCCGCCGACAGCACAGCCCGATACGCCGGTACGGACGCCAGCAGCTCCGAATGCGTGCCGACATGGGTGATCACGCCACCCTGGAGCAGCGCGACCCGGTCGGCCAGGGCAACCGTGGACGGGCGATGCACGACGATCAGGGCGGTGCTCCGGGCCAGCACGCGGGCGAGTGCCTCCTCGACGAGTGCCTCGGTGTGCACATCGAGGGCGGACAGCGGGTCGTCGAGAACGAGGACGCGCGGCCGGCCGAGCACCGCCCGGGCCAGCGCGAGCCGCTGGCGCTGGCCACCGGACAGCGACAGGCCCTGCTCGCCGACGCGGGTGTTCAGACCCCACGGCAGCTCGTAGACAAAGCCCGCCTGCGCGACGTCGATCGCCTCGGCAACCTGCTCGTCCGTCGCGTTCGGCCGACCCAACGTGAGGTTTTCGCGGACCGACATCGAGAAGAGCGTCGGCTCCTCGAAGGCGACGCCGATCAGGTCGCGCAGGTTGTCCAGCGGCAGGTCGCGAATGTCGTGGCCGTCGATGGTGATGCGGCCGGCCGTGACGTCGTAGAGCCGCGGCACCAGCGAGATCAACGCGGACTTGCCGCTGCCGGTCACACCGACCAGCGCCATCGTTTCGCCCGGCCGGATGTCGAGGTCGATGCCGCGCAGCACCGGCTCCGTGGCGTCCGGGAACGTGAACTGGACGTTGTCGAACCGTACGTCTCCGCTGACCGCCTCGGGTTCGAGCGCGACCGCGTCCGGCCGATCGGTGATCGTGACCTCGCTGTCGAACACCTCGTAGATGCGGTCGGCCGCGGTCATCGACTCCTGCAGGTTCGAGATGATCCAGCCCAGTGCGTCGACCGGCCAGATCAGCATCAGTTCGAGCGTCACGAAGGCGACCAGGCCGCCGATCGTCATCTCGCTCTTCGACACCGCGTAGGCGCCGCCCACGAGCACGATGGCGAGTGTGACGTTGGGCACCACGTCAAAGCGCGACCAGGTCTGCGCGACCATGATCGCCTTACGGACACCGGTGTCATGGACCAGTTTCGCGGCCGCGCCGTACTTGGCGGCGACCTCGCGCCGGCGACCGTACGCCTTCACGGTCCGTACGCCCTGGGCCGACTCTTCGGCAATGGTCGCGAGGTCACCCTGCTGGTCCTGCATCAGCCGGGCCGCGGCGAAGTATCGCTTCGTGAAGTCGCGGCTGATCCAGAACAGCGGCACCGAGCCGGCCGTCACGACGATCGCCAGCGGCCAGTACAGGTGGAAGAGCAGGATCACCACCGTCACGTACGTGCCGATGTTCACGATCAGGAAGATCAACCCGAACGACATGAACCGTCGGATGACCGACAGGTCGCTGATGGCGCGGGACAGCAGCTGGCCGGACTGCCACTTGTCGTGGAAGGCGACCGGCAGCCGTTGCAGATGCCGGTAGAGATCGTTGCGCTGCTTCGTCTCCATGCCGAGCGCGCAGACCGTCTGGGTCCACCGCCGGATGAAGATCAATACCGCCTCGATCAGACCGAGCACCAGCGCCAGGGCGCCGAGGGTCAGCAAGGCGCCTGGTCGATGGTGGCGCACCGGGCCGTCGACGACATTTTGGACGACGAGCGGAACGACGATGCTGGCCGCGGTGGCTCCGGCCGCCGCGACCAGCATCCAGATCATGTGCGGTATGTAGGGCCGCAGGTAAACCCGGGTCCGCAGCAAATTGTCCAGTTGTCGATGCTTCGGGGGTTTGGATTTATGTCCTGTCTGCGCCGCCACTCATTGAAAGTAGCCGGATACAGGGGCAGATCACGACCGAGTTTCGGTCGGGTCACGCGCTTCCGATGCCCTCGTGGGCACGCAGCCAGCGCTTGATGTCCAGGCCGTAGCGGTAACCACCGAGACTGCCGTCGGTCCGTACGATCCGGTGGCACGGCACGAACAGCGCGGCGGCATTTCTCGCGCATGCACTGGCCGCGGCCCGTATCGCGGCCGGCCGGCCGGCCCGCTCGGCGAACTCTCGGTACGTGACGACGTCACCGGCCGTCACCGTTCGGAGAACGTCCCAGGCGTGATCCAGGAACGCACCGGCTCCATGCTGCTCGACCTCGATCGTGTCGATCGCGGCGAGATCACCGTCGAAATAGGCCCGTGCAGCATCGATTGCCGGCTGCAGGTCGGTGCCGTCGTCGTCGGTCAGGCCCGCGTCGAGGGTCTTTCGTGGAATGAGCGCGGTGAGCTCCGCCTCGTCGGTCGTGAAGCCTGAGGCCAGCACCGCCTTACCCCGTCCGACGATGGTGAACGGGCCGACCGGGGTGTCGATGATCGTGCTGCGCATGTCACATCCTCCAGAGTCTGATCACTGCGTACGAACGCCAGGGCGCCCACCGCTCGGCGTGCTGTGTGAGTGGAACCGGTTTGTCGGGCAGGCCGATCGCGCGCGCGGTCCGACGGACGGCGACATCCGACGGCAGGAACACATCCGGGTCACCGAGGGCCCGCATCGCGACGTAGCTGGCCGTCCACGGGCCGATACCCGGGATCGATTCCAGCGCGGCCCGGGTTTCGTCCCGGTCGACGCTCCCGTCGAGGACCACCTCATCGGCGTTGATCGCTTCGGCGAGGGCGCGGATCGTCGCGATACGCGCCTTGGGCATCGCGAACGCGCTGTCCGGCAGCTTGACCACGGTCGCCGGGTCGGGAAAAGGCCGCAGCCCGGCTCCGAACTGGCCATCGTCCACCATCGACGATCCAGCGCGGCCGGAGGTGTCCGGACCGCCCGCGCCATAGTGATCACCGTCGACGGCCGCGGCGGATCCGGCCGGCTCAGCCGTCACGCTCCGGTCGAATTCGTCGGGGTCCGGCGCGTCCGCTTCATCGTGGTCGGGTGCGGCGGCAATGAGGCGACCGAGGACCGTGATCGCTCCGGCGACGGAGATCTGCTGGCCGACGATGGCGCGGACGGCGATCTCGAAGCCGTCGACGGCGCGGGGTACGCGTACGCCGGGCTCGGCGGCGACCTGGTCGGCGAGTGCCGGATCGGCTCCGAGCACGCCGTCGATCGCGGCCGGGTCGGCGTCCAAGTCGAACAGGCGCCGGCACCGGGCGACCGCCGGCGACAGGTCCCGCACGTCGGCCAGTCGCAGTGTGGCGGAAACGTGGTCGGCGGCCGGGGTGAGTTGGACGTACGCCGTGCCGTACGGCAACCGGATCGCCCGCGTGTAGTCGTGGTCGGTCACGATCTCCACGCCCGGGATCGCGCGCATCCGGAGAAAGTCGAGCGTCGAGGCGGCGTGCAGCGGCGGCCGGTAGGCCAGCCGTACGGTGAGTGTGCCCCGGCCGACCGGAGCGCGCCGTCGCGCGGCCGTACGCAACTCGGACGGCGCGATCGAGTAGACCTCGCGGACCGTGTCGTTGAACTGGCGGACCGAGCCGAACCCGGCCGCGAACGCGATCTCGGCCAGCCCGAGGTCGGTCGTCTCGATCAACGTACGGGCGGTCTGCGCTCGCTGCGCTCGCGCCAGCGCCAAGGGCCCGGCGCCGACCTCGGCCACGAGCATCCGGTTCAAGTGTCGCGTCGTGTAGCCCAGCCGGCTGGCCAGTCCGTCGACGCCGTCCCGGTCGACGACCCCGTCGCCGATGAGCCGCATCGCGCGTCCGACAACATCGGCCCGGACATCCCAATCGGGCGAGCCGGGAGCGGCGTCGGGGCGGCAGCGCCGGCAGGCGCGATATCCGAGGCGGTGGGCGGCCGCCGCGGTCGGGTAGAACGCGACGTTCTGCCGGCGCGGGGTGATCGCCGGGCACGACGGCCGGCAGTAGATGCCAGTCGACGACACCGCCGTCACGAACCAGCCGTCGAACCGCTGGTCCCGGCTGTCGACGGCTCGATAGCACCGCTCGAAGTCGAGTTCCATGCGGTCAATCGTGCGTCGCGGGTCCGACATTCGCTGGCGGGTTTCGGACATGACAATTTCTACTCGCGCCGCCGCCGGGGCGCGAGCTGAGCTGTGGACGGCGCGAGCCGCAGGAAGCGCAGGGGGTTCGGGTCGGCGTCGGCGCGACCTTGCGGGTGAAGTGCATGATCAAAGCGATCTGCAGCGACCATTTCCCCGCAAGGTCACGACGGATCGAACGTGATCTAGGGGTTGACGCTGTTATCGAACAGCTTTTAACAGCATCAACCCCTAGATCACGACCGTGCCGCCGTTTCGCGCCCGTGCCGCGTTCCGCGCCCGTGCCGCCGTTCCGCGGTGCCACGACCGTGCCGCCGTTTCCGCGCCCGTGCGGCAGACGGGCGGGGTCAGATCGGTCGTCCGAGTCGGCCGAGCAGTGCGTCGCGAATCGCCGGGCGCGCTCCGAACACCATCGTGAACGTGGCCTCCCGGACGAGTCGCTGCGCCTGGTTCGTCCGCAGCACCGAGCGCGCGCCCTGCCATGTCGTCAGTGTCGCGGCGGCGCGCCAGGCGAGTTCCGATGCGGCCGCGCGCGCCAGGGGTGTCCCGGCGGCGTCGGCGGTGAGAAGGCCCGATCGGCAGGCATCGGCCGATGCGGCGAGCGCGATGCCGTCGTGCTCACCCGGCCCGTCGCGCAGCAGAGCCGCGCAGCGCCGGACGACGCCGAGCGCCAGGAATCCGTTGAGTGCCGAACCGCCACTGTCACCGGATTTCCACTCGTCGAACGGCGTCGTGGAGACCAACCGCTCGGCCGGGACGAGATGGCCGTCGAACGTGACGTTGACCGTGTTGCTTGCCTGCAGGGCGACCAGTCGTTGCGTCTGAGTCCGCAGAGTGGGCGCAACCGCGGCGCCAACCGGCGTGACCGGGCCCCGAGGCGCATCCATGAGCAGGAAGTGCACAACGTCGTCGGCGTCGCGGGCGGCGACGTACACGACGTCGATCATGCCCCAGCCCGTGACCCACGGCACGGTGCCGTCGAGCACGAAATCGCGGCCGGAACGCCGTACCCGCAAGAAGTTCTTGGGTGGCCGGAGGCCGGCGAGCGCAATGCCACCGCGGCGCTCGCCCGCGACGAGCGCCGGGAGCCAGGCATCGGCCAGCGGCGACGTCTCACCGAGGAGCGCCATGACCGGGGTCAGATGCTGGATCCATACCAGCGTCGTGGCGAGGTCTCCGCTGGCGAGGGCCTCGACGATCGCGGCTATACCGGCAAAATCCAGGTCCGCGTCGGCCGGCGCTCCATACAAGCCCTCGGCCGCGAGCAGGTCCAGGTGCTCCGGCGGTACGCGATCCGCGCCGTCGACCGCTAGCGCCGCCGGAAACAGAACGTTGTCGGCGATGTCCCGCGCGCGTTCGACCAGCGTCATGCTCGGCAATTTACCGGGTACCGCCGATGCGTAGCCCAGCCGCGAGGCGTCATGAACTAGCCGATGCGTAGCCCAGCCGCGAGGCGTCATGGACCAGCCGATGCGTGGCACAGCCGCGAGGCCTCACGACAGCGGTGTTGGAACTCACCGGCAGCCCGATTCGCGGTTGCGTAGATTCATGGTGGAGTTTCGGATCAACGAGGAGGCTGACGTCGGTGAGTGAGCGCTTTGACGTCGTGGTGCTGGGCGCCGGGCCAGGCGGATATGTGGCCGCGATCCGGGCCGCGCAGCTCGGAAAGCGCGTCGCGATCATCGAGCCGCGCTACTGGGGCGGCGTGTGCCTGAACGTCGGCTGCATCCCGTCGAAGGCGCTGCTCCGCAACGCCGAGTTGGCGTACATCTTGCGCAACGAGGCGAAGACGTTCGGCATCTCGTCCGACAGCGAGATCAAGGTTGACTACGGCGCCGCCTACAGCCGAAGCCGCAAGGTCGCCGACGGCCGCGCCCGCGGCGTGCGCTTCCTGATGAAGAAGAACAACATCACCGAGATCGAGGGGTACGGCACGTTCACCGACCCGCACACGATCGAGGTCGCGCTGAACGGCGGCGGCAGCCAGACCGTCGAGTTCGACCACTGCATCATCGCCACCGGTGCGAGTGCACGCCTGCTACCGGGCACGTCGCTCGGACCGCGCGTGGTGACCTACACCGAGCAGATCCTCTCCGAGTCGTTGCCGTCGAGCGTCATCATCGTGGGCGCCGGCGCGATCGGCGTCGAGTTCGCGTACGTGCTGCGCAACTACGGTGTCGAAGTGACCATCCTCGAATACCTCGACCGGATGGTGCCGTTGGAGGACGAGGAAGTCTCGGCCGAGTTGGCCAAGCGCTACCGGCGCCTGGGCGTCGACGTGCTGACCGGTGCTCAGGTGCAGTCGATCGATGAGTCGGCCGACTCCGTATCGGTGACGTTCGTCCGGGGCGGCAAGACCGAGACCCGTCAAGCCGAAAAGGTGCTGCAGGCGATCGGGTTCGCGCCCAACGTGACTGGATATGGGATCGAGAAGACCGGTGTTGACCTCGGGGCGCGACGGGAGATCGCGATCGATCGCCGTGGTCGTACGAACGTGCCGCACATCTACGCCATCGGCGACGTCACGGCAAAGCTGATGCTCGCGCACGCGGCCGAGGCGATGGGCATCGTCGCCGCCGAGACGATCGCCGACGTCGAAACAATGGAGATCGACTTCGTAATGGTGCCCCGGGCGACGTTCTGCCAGCCGCAGATCGCAAGCTTCGGCTGGACCGAGACGCAGGCCGTCGAAGAAGGATACGCAGTCAAGGTCGCGAAGTTTCCGTTCACGGCAAACGGCAAGGCGCAGGGCATCGCCGACCCGGTCGGCTTCGTGAAGCTCCTGAGCGACGCCACGACCGGGGAACTCCTCGGCGGCCACATGATCGGCCCAGACGTGACCGAGTTGCTGCCGGAGCTGACTCTGGCCCAGCAATGGGAGCTCCGGGACGTCGAGGTCGCCCGCAACATCCACTCGCACCCCACGCTGAGCGAGGCGGTCAAAGAGGCCATCCACGGCCTCGCCGGTCACATGATCAACTTCTAGATTCGCTGGTACGAGGGCCAAAGGCGCGCCGCCGTCCGTTGTGGATGGCGGCGCGCCGCCGTGTCCGGCCCACGGATTCAGGCGGCTTCGTCTCACACTGATTGCCTCGCTGTCCGGCCCGGGTTTCGCGCCACTCGCATAGCTACGGTCGCGACCGAGCGTCTTGACGGTATGGACCGAGGAGGCTTGCGTGGACAGAGTTGACGACGATCGGTTTCGTGACTTTGTAGCGCAGCGATCGCCGGAGCTGATCCGGCGTGCACACCTCCTCGTCGGCGGTGACTCGCACGCCGCGAAGGATCTCCTCCAAGCCGCATTGATCAAACTTGCCACCCGGTGGCAGCAGGTCGACGATCCGGCGGCGTACGTCCGGGTCGTCATGTATCGCCAACAGATCAGCTGGTGGCGGCGTGGCTGGAGCCGGTTCGAGGTCGCCACCGCGGCAGTGCCGGAGCGCCGTTCCGCTGACTCGACGCACTCGACCGATCTGCGCCTGACCGTGCGGGTGGCGCTGCGCCGTCTCACGCCGAAACAACGGGCCGTGCTGTTCCTGCGGTATTTCGAGGATCTGCCCGAGACCGAGGTCGCCGACATTCTCGGCTGCTCGGTCGGCACCGTACGCAGCACCAATCACCGTGCCCTGGCGCGATTGCGCGCGATCGCGCCTGAGCTCGCGGAACTCAACGGGGAAGCGGGTGGCGGCCGGGTCGATTCGCCGCCCATCAAGGAGGTCTGGCAATGAGTCTCGACCAGCTCATCTCGGCATCGGTTCGCGACATGGCCGACGAGGCCGATGTATCCATGACAGCAGCCGACATTGCCGACGCGGCCCTGCGCGGCCGGGCACGCCAACGGACGGCCCGTCTGGTGACCGCGATGGCGGCGGTCGTGGCGGTTGCGGCGGCCATCGTCGTACCCACGTTTGTCACGCAGAAGGGCCCGACCGCCGCCGGCGGCGCCAAGCCGTCGCCGACCGCAGCGGCGACCCAGTCCTCGCCCTCGACGACGACGACGACCAGCAAATGGGTCAAGCTCCCGCTCAGCCACGCCCACACCGGAAATACGTCAATCTCCGCACATCCGAGCGAGGGGCCACCGGTTCATCTCATCGCGGCCGACGATGTCGCGTTGTCTGCCTATTACACCGAAAGCGGCCGATCGGGGAGCGACATGACCTCGCCGGTAACCTTCCACTGGTCTCTGTATCAGCCCTGGACGGGCACATACCGGAAGGTCCCGTGGGCGAACCTTGACGTGTCGCCGGGTCTCGGCCTCGCGGCGGTGCTGGAAGGTCCGGCCGCGACCAACCGGATCGGCATCATCGACATGCACACCGGCTCGCTGCTCAACTGGGTTCACACGTCGCATCCGGTTGGCATGGTGGCGTTTTCGCCCGACGGCACGCGGCTGGTCGCGACGACGTACGCGCCCGGCGGGGATCCCCGGACCGGATCGATGGACCGTAATGGCTTCATCACCATCGATCTCACGAACGGACAGCAGACGTTCCATGCCATCCCGCATGATCAGCTACTGAAGAGCCAGGAAGCGGCCGACACCGAGCCGTACAACGGCGCGGTGTGGACCGCGGACGGAAAGTACGTCTATTTCAAGTACGACATGGGACTCGACGTGAAGTTCTTCCTGCCGAACGGCAGTCCGGCGCACCCGACACACGCTGCCGAACTCAGCTTCGAATGGGGGCTGAGCGCCACGATTTCGCCGGACGGCACGAAGGCGAACGCCGGCTTCACCGGCCAGGGCAGTGTCGCCCAGACCAGCGTCAAGACCCTTGATGGTGGCGCGACTTATACCCAGCCGGTCCAGCAGCTGCTGGCCTGGGCAAACAACGGCGCCCTGGTGGCCTGGGGCTGTGGCAAGAACTGTGCCGGTGCCGGTGAGTTCCACAGCCGCCTCGTGCTGACGAGCCTCGACGGCCGATCCGTCACGACACTGAGCGGCCCGCAGAGGGGCAGTGACGCCTCGCCGGGGCAGTGGGAAGTACTGATGACGCGCCGCTGAGGCGTCGCTGCAATTCGCTGGTCAGCCAAGCCGAACGGATGTCATTCTGCCGCGGTGCTCACCGACGACGTACGCCGCGGGATTGAAAGTCGTGGCGGCGAGCAGGGCCGTGCCTGGATGGCGGCCCTGCCCGTCATCGTGGAACGGCTCTGCGACGCATGGTCACTCACGATCGGCCCGGTCCTGGAGGGTGGCAAGGGCGCTCTCGTCCTCCGCGTGACACGCGATGGCGAAGACGCCGTCCTGAAGATCGCGCCACCGGGCAGCGAGTTCGCGAGCCAGATCGCGGCGATCGAGGCCGCGGCCGGCCGCGGGTACGTCCGGCTCCTCGCGCACGATCTCGACGAGAACGCGGCGCTGCTAGAGCCGCTGGGCGAGATGCTGGCAACCCGGCCGCTACGAGTCGAAGACAAGCTCGACATCCTGGCCGCGACGCTGATCGAGGCGTGGACGGCGCCGAAGCCGCCCGCCACCGCGTGGCACAAGGCCGCGGCCCTGATGGACGACATCACCGCGGATTGGGCGAGGCTCGACCGTCCGTGCTCGGTCGAACTCCGTGACATGGCGATCGCGTACGCCCACCGGCGCCGCGAGGCCACCGCCGCGACCGTGCTCTGTCACGGCGACCCTCATCCGGCCAACGCACTCGCCGTGCCCCAGCCACGTCCGGGCGCCGAGTCCGGATATGTCTTCGTCGATCCGGACGGGTTCGTGTGCGAGCCCGCGTACGACCTCGGCGTGACCGTACGCTCGTTCACCGACGAGGTGCTGGCCTCGGACGATCCGGTCGCGATGCTGCGTGGGTGGTGCGCCCGACTCGCCGGCATCACCGGAGTCGACGCGCAGGCGATCTGGGAATGGGCCTTCGTCGAGCGCGTCTCGACAGGTTTGTTCTTGATCGTCTGCGGCCATCACGACGAAGGCCGGGCGCATCTGGATTCGGCCGAGCGGCTGATCCAGCCCGGTCGCTGAGCGGTCACCGCCGGGCGTCGGTTTCGTCACCGCCGGCCGTCGGTTTCGTCACCGCCCACGCATCGGTCGGCCGAGCTGCGTCGATCGTCCGAGCACACGCCCCGCGATCGGCGTCGATGTGGCGAGCGCACTCAGCGCACGTAGAGGCGGCCGTCGCGCTCGACGACCTGGCCCCGACGCAACGGGAGGACCCGGGTCAATGTCCGGTAGGCCCAGTCGAGGCCGGGAATCTTCGCGAACACGCCCTGCGGCCCGCGCACCATTCGACCGGTGCTGACGTCATAGGCCGACTGGTGCCAGGGGCACACCAACTGTCCGCGCTCGTCGAGGCTGCCGTTGCCGAGATCGGCCCCGAGATGGCGGCATCGGCGGCCGACGGCGAACAGTTTTCCGTCCGCGTTCCCGACGGCATATCGGCCGACACCGGTGACCCTGCCCGGCGGCAGGTCGTCGACCGCTCCTACCAGCTGATCCTCGCTCATCTCGGCTTCCTCTCTTGTGGGGGCTTCTTCTCTTGTGGGCGACGTCCGCACTGGCCGTGCGGTTGGTTGCCTCGGCATCCGGCCGTGGTGTGAGTCGCTCCGCAATCCGTGATTGACGCGGTAGGCGATCAACGCCGGTGCGGTGGGTGGCGGCCCTTTCGACTCGGCTCTCCGACGGAGCTATCGCAATCCCCTCATGTGGGAATTGTGCCGTCTCCCGGCGCCACCGGCGCTTGATCGCTGGCGATTGGACCGTCCCTTCGCGAGCGCCACAAACCGTGCGTAAGCTCGTACGTCGTGAGTCTCACCATCGGGATCGTCGGTCTGCCCAACGTCGGCAAGTCCACGCTGTTCAACGCGCTGACGAAGAACCAGGTGCTGGCGGCGAACTACCCGTTTGCGACGATCGAGCCGAATGTCGGCGTCGTCGGCCTGCCCGACCCGAGGCTGGGCGAGCTGGCCGAGATGTTCGAATCGGTCAAGGTCGTGCCGGCGCCGGTGTCATTCGTCGACATTGCCGGCCTGGTCCGGGGTGCGTCGACCGGTCAGGGCCGCGGGAACGCCTTCCTGGCCAACATCCGCGAGGCGTCGGCCATCTGCCAGGTCGTCCGCGCGTTCTCCGATCCGAACGTCGTCCACGTCGACGGCAAGGTATCGCCCGGCGACGACATCGAGACGATCAACACCGAGCTGATGTTGGCGGACATCCAGACGATCGACAAGGCGATCCCTCGGCTGGAGAAGGAGTCCCGGCTGCGCAAGGAGCGCGGTGCGACGCTCGCCGCGGCGAAGGCGGCTCGCGACCTGCTTGATACGGGTACGACGCTCTACGCCGGAGCGGCCACCGCGAAGATCGACATGGACGAGCTCGACGAGCTGCACCTATTGACCGCGAAGCCGTTCCTCTATGTGTTCAATGTCGACGAAGCCGAGTTGGCCGACGAGCCGTTTCTCGAGTCGCTCCGCGCTCTGGTAGCGCCGGCCGAAGCCGTGTTCATGGACGCGAAGATCGAGTCGGAGCTCATCGACCTGCCCGACGACGAAGCGCGTGAGCTGCTCGCCTCGATCGGTCAACCGGAACCGGGTCTGTACCAGCTGATCCGGGTCGGCTTCCGTACGCTCGGGCTGCAGACGTACCTGACGGCCGGCCCGAAGGAGTCGCGGGCCTGGACGATCCCGGTCGGCGCTACCGCTCCGGAGGCGGCCGGCGTGATCCACTCCGACTTCCAGCGCGGCTTCATCAAGGCCGAGATCGTCTCGTACGACGACCTGATGACCGCCGGATCCAAGGCCGCGGCTAAAAGCGCCGGCAAGGTGCGCATGGAAGGCAAGGACTACGTCATGCAGGACGGCGACGTCGTGGAGTTCCGCTTCAACGTCTGAATTCCCGCCGTCGTCGCAGCTCACGGCCGAAGCGTAGAGATAATGCGGGTCGTGTGACGTTGTCGACGGCAACGAACCGAATGCGGCGCGCGGTCTACGCGGACTCAGTAGAGTCGTTGGGAAGCACACAGGCGATCTTGTGTAGCTGCCGACTCATCTTGAGGCGTCCGTGCCGGGTGGGGTTGGAGGGCGGCCATGGACGAACAAGACCCGCACAAGCTTGAACACACGGACTCGGCCGAGTCGCCGGGACCCGGCAACGGGCGGGACAGTTCCGCCGCCCACGACGCGCCTGCCGCGACGCCGACGGCGCCCAAACGACGCCCAGAGTGGCGCAGAGATTTTGCGGCGGGGTTGATCGGGGCGCTCGCCCTCACCGTGTTCAGCCTGGTCTTCGTCGTGTCGTTCATCGGTGCCCTGCACGATCCGGGCCCCCGGTCGGTGCCGGTGGGCGTCGTCGGCGCCCCGGCGCAGGCATCAGCCCTCGGCGGGGCGTTAGACCGCGCCGAACCCGGAGCGTTCGTCGTGAAGACCTACCCCAGCGCGACGGCGGCGCGTAATGCCATCATCGACCGCAACATCGACGCCGCACTGGTGCCGGGTCCGCCACCGCAACTGCTCGTGGCCACCGCGGCCGGTCAAGCCGTAACCAACGCCACCGTCGCGATCTTCACGTCCGCGGCCAACTCGGCCGGGGTAAACCTGCCCGTGGTAAACATCCGGCCCCTGCATACCAGCGACCCGCAAGGCCTGTCCCAAGTCTTCTTCGTCATTGCGTTGCTCGCCCCGAGCGTCATATTCGGCAACGTGCTGGTCAAACAGATCAGCCCACGCCTCCACCCGGTACGGCAACTGGCGGTGATCGCCGTCTACGCGGTCATCGTCGCGGCCGTGGCGACCGCGATCGCAGACGCCGCAATCGGCTCGCTGATCGGTGCACCGTGGGGCCTGTTCGGCATCGGCACCCTGCTCGCATTCGCCACCGCGGTGGTTGCCGCCGCCGTCACCAAGTGGACCGGCACCCTCGGCTACGCTGTCATCGCCCTGCTGTTCATCCCGATCGGGATCAGCTCGTCCGGGACCACACTCGGCCCCAACATGATCACCCAATGGTACGCAGACCTCGGCAAGGCACTACCGCCCGGATCCGCCCAGCCTGCCGTACAAAACACCATCTACTTCAACGCCAACGCCACAGTCAGGCCACTTTTAATCCTGTCCGCCTGGGCCCTAGCCGGCGCCATCGCACTCGCGCTGGCCGCCGTGTTCCACCCGCCCGTACGACGACGCCAACCCGCGTCCACCGCAACCGCCGACCACGCCGCCGCAGACACGGCCGAGTACGGCACCGCAGACCACCCGGGAGCCGCCGAAGCGTCCAAAGAAAGCGGTCGCACCTCGACGCCCAAACGCAGCTGACGGGCCTCGATTCAGCAGCTGACGGCGCCGCGGAAATACCGCGCAGCGACCCGATCAACGCCTCGACGGCTGGTAGCGGGAGACGGCCGCCCGCCACCACCGATACGAGGTACAGCTGTCCTACCGACGCCTCGGTGGACGCGATCGCGCGGGCGAGGTTGGCGGCTGGTGTGACGTCCCCGTAGCCGACCGCTGTCAGCGTGATGCCAGGCCCCTCGGGCATCTCGTCGAATATGTCAAGGGTGTGACAACGCCAAGCCTGATTGGTGCATCGTCCCAGCTCAGCGGCAGTGATCTAGGCGGACCGTAATCCGTCGCGGGTAGCGGAGCCTAGAGTTGCGCGTCGACCCGCAAATGATGCCCTGACCTGGGCTAACGTCGGGCGAAGCGTCCCGATCACCGCGCTTAGCCAGTCGGAGCCTTGGTGCGACGGCGAAGCGCGACCGGACCGTCGTTCGTGAAGCCGAGTCGACGGTACAGCGGTTCTGCGGCCGCGCTCGAGTGAACGTCGATCACGGCGGCGCCCTCATCGATGAGCCACTCCACCAGGGCCTCAGTGACCGCGAGCCCGCGGCCTTGTCGGCGCCAAGCAGGGTCGGTGACGACCCACTCGATGTATGCGGTTGTTGGTGTCCGGCGTCTCGGGCTGGGCAGACTCTGGTGGAGTACGCCTACGCCGCATGCCGCGAGGGTCGAGGTTGAGTTGGCGGCGGTGTCGACAACGAAGATGCCGACGTCGGTCCATAGCCTTCTCGTTAGGGCTTCCCCGGTCCGCGCTGCCCAGGACGGGTCGGTCTCGGTTCCGAGGTCGGCGAACATGATCGAGGCGAGGCGTACAACTTCGGGAATGTCGGTCACCGAAGCCGCGCGAGCCAGCGGCCAGGCGATCTTCGGATGCTCTTGCCGTTCCATGCGCTCTGATTCTGCCGGCTCATGTTCGCCCAGCACATCCGGCGATCCGCACCGGCTCCGGTCGCCTCACGGCCCCGATCGGGCTCGATGGAACATGGGGAGTGCGCCAGTGGCGCACTCCCCATGTGTTGCGGCTTCTGGCTTAGTCGTGTTGTTGGGGTGCGGGGATGGGTGTGCCGGTGTCGGCCCAGACGTTGCCTGTGTTTTGGGCGAGGCTGAGTAGGTTGCTTAGCAGGATGGGGCATTGGAAGGCGGAGTGTCGTCCGAACCGGTTGTTGGTCACGGATAGGCCGGGTAGGGGGTGTCCGTGGTCGGCGAAGTTGAGGATGCAGCCGCCGCCGTCGAGCCAGTTGTTGTCGACGGTGACGTTGGAGGCCGAGTCTTGTAGGGCGGCGTTGGGGTCTTTGGAGGTGGATAGGTCGATGGTGTTGTGGCGCAGGGTCAGTCCGGATACGCCGTCGAAGGCTTGGATGCCGTCGTTGTGGGTGGATCCGCCGCCTTGGTTGGGGTCGCTGGCGAACCAGGAGGTGTCGTGGATCCAGGAGTCTTGGACCAGGGTGTTGTTGCCGGCTTTCATGCCGTCGACGGTGCCGTGGATGTTGACGCGGTAGAGTTTCGTGTTTTTGGTCCAGACGCCGTCGATGGTGGCGGCGGGGTGCAGGGGGACGACTTCGGAGTCTTCGACGACGGTGTTGGTGGCGGCCTCGGTGTCGAGTAGGGCGTTGTTGCCGTTGGGTGTGCCGCCTCGGAAGATGCAGTCCTTGAAGGTGATGTTGCTGCCGGTGACCTTGACGTAGCCGTGGAAGTCCTTACCGCTGATCGTCTGACCACTCGACGAAAACGTCTGATTCCCGTTCACGATCGTCAGCTGCGTACCGGCGGGGACCCCGGTATTGCTCGCACCCGGCTTACCCGTGCCGGGCGTCGCCGTGCCGGTGGGGGCGGGCGTGGCAGTGGGCGTCGACGTGGCGGTCGGCCCAGGGGTGGCCGACTTGGTCGGCACCGGAATGGGGGAGTTGCTGGGGGATGCGCTCGCCGTCGGTGTCGGGGGTGGGGTCGATTGGCTTGGGGAGGCGGAGTTGCTCGGCGCGGACGACGGCGAGTGTTTGACCGACCCCACGCCACCTCCATGCGCGGAAGTGGTCTGTCCCGTCCAGCATCCGCTGACGACGGTGAGTAGTGAGGCGCTCGCGAGAGCGATTGTGCACGACCGGATCGATTTCTTCATCGGCTGGCCCTTTGCGTGAGGGTTGCACCGCAGCGTACGGCACATTGACCCAGGGGACCTTACCGTCAAGGACGGGGTCACGCCTACTCCAGGGGGCGCCTAAATTCACGCGATCGATGGGGTCGGCATCAACGGAGCGTGACGTACGTCCGGTCGCCGACCACCCTGGGGTCCAAGTCGGACATGATGCCATTGTCCCAATCGATAGCATTTCTGAAGAGGACCGTACGGTCGATGCGAGCCGGCGACGATGACGCGGAACCGTTGGGGCATCGGGCCGATGGAGGCTTGCACCGGCACTGACACAACATGATCGAAATCAGCGTGGCGGGCGGCGCGAACGCTCGTCATGCTGAACGCGTGGGCTCGAAGAACGAGACGGTGTGCACCGATGGAGTCGTCGCGCTGCGAGTGTGGGAGCCCGAGGACGCACAGTGGTACGCCGACTCGGTCCGTGACCCCGACATACAGCGGTTCACGACCGATCCGCCAACCCTGACCGCCGAGGACGTCCGTACGGCGATCATCGCCCTTCGATCGGCCGATCCGCCGAGCGATGGGTCGTTGCCGGACGTTGGCCTGCTGATCTGCGACGCGACCACCGGGGAGCGACTCGGCAACATCGCGTTCGCCGGACGCGAAGCCGAATTGTCGTATTGGGTCGCGGCGCCAGCGCGCGGCCGTGGGGTAGCGACCCGCGCGGTACGTTTGCTGGTCGACTATGCCTTTGACGTTCTCCGCGCCGACGAGGTGCGGCTGTGGACGCGTTCGGACAACGTCGGGTCCGGAGCGGTAGCCGAACGCGCCGGCTTCGTCCGTGAGCCATCCGAGGACCGACAGCGCCCGGTCAAAGGCTCCGTGTGGGACATGCGCGGATACGTCCGCCGCCGCTAATTCCCTCGCGCGCGGCGCGTGAAGTCGACATGCACAGCGAGCAAGGAGGTCGTCCGTTGGTCGCATGGTCCTTGGAGCAGGCGTACGACGCGTACCCACGCATCGAGGAGCAGTTCGAGGCCGACCTCGACGTAAGCCTGTCGCCGCGCGGCTCGAACATGCTCTTCGAGTTGGTCGGCGACATGAAGCTCGCGCGTGGGGCAGTGGCGCTTGACGTCGGTTCCGGCGAAGGCGCGCACGCGATCCGGCTGTCCGAGCGCTTCGGATTCCGGGTGACCGGCATCGACCCCGTGGCCCGCCACGTCGCGGTGGCGCAAGCGGCGGCAAGACAGGTCGCCGGAATCGCCGCGCCGGTTTTCGTCATCGGCACGGTCGAACAGCTTCCGATCGGCGACTCGACCGTGGACCTGCTGTGGTGCCGCGATGTGCTCGTGCACGTCGAGGATCTCGCGGAGGCGTACCGCGAATTTCGTCGTGTCCTGAAGCCCGGCGGCCGTGGCCTGATCTACCAGATGTTCGCTGGGCCGGCCCTCGAAGCGCGAGAGGCCGCCTGGCTGTGGACGACGATGGGTGTAGTGCCCGCGAGCGCCGATCCCGCCGCGACCGAAGCCGCCATCGCCGGATCCGGTCTGCGCATCGACGAACGCATCGATCTCGGCAGCGAGTGGGGCGAGTTCGCGCAAGAGGCCAGCGGCCATCCCGGGCGCAAACTGCTGCACGCGGCCCGGCTTGGGCGCCAGAAAGACACCTTCATCGACCGGTACGGCCAAGCCGCGTACGACATGATGCTGGGCGACTGCCTCTGGCATGTGTACGCCATGATCGGCAAGCTTGTCCGCCGCGTCTATCTCCTCAGCGCCCCGGCCGAGATGGACGGATCCGACCTCGGACGGGCTACCGTCGAACCATGACGCAAAGCACTGCCGTGGACCTCAACCGCCACATGTACGGCGATGCGGAAGCGCCGGTCACGATCGTGGAGTACGGCGACCTCGAATGCCCGTACTGCAAGGCGGCCGCGCCCGTCCTGCGGAGCCTGATCGACGGGTCGGATGGTCAGGTCCGCCTTGTGTGGCGACACTTCCCGCTCTTCCAGGTGCACGCGTTCGCGCTCACCGCGGCGTTGGCCGCCGAGGCGTCCGGCGACCGCTTCTGGGACATGCATGACATCCTGCTCGCCAACCAGGATCGGCTCACCGACCAGGATCTCGAAACCTACGCCGCTCAGCTCGGCGTCGGGCCGGTCACCGGACCGACGGCGCAGGCGTACAAGCCGGCCATCCATGCCGACTACGAGGCGGGCACCGAGGCGGGCGTCCGAGGCACGCCCACGCTCTTTATCGACGGCCGCCTGTATAGCGGCAAGGTGGAGCTGGGGATTCTGCGGCGCACGCTGGAGGTCTAGCCGTTGCGGAACCCGAGCCGGCGCCGCCAATTAGGCTGACGCGTCGCTGAGGCTCGGATCACGCCAGTCGCCGGTCGGCAGCGGTGGCGGCGGGCTCGTGTCATCAATCGTGCACAACGGGAGCCGTTCCCCCAGATAGCGCAGGAGGAGCGAGCCGAGCACGGCGGCGAGCAACGATCCAGCGAGCACACCGATCTTGGCCTCGCTGCGGAGCAGCACGTCGTCGAACGCCAGATCGGTGATGAACAGCGAAATCGTGAACCCGATCCCCGCCAGCACCGCGCCACCGATCAGATGCCCGTAGCGCACCCGACCGGGCAGATCGCCCAGGCCCGTACGCAGTGCGAGGCCGGCCGTGACGGAGATGCCGACGGCGTTGCCGACCAGGAGCGCGACGATGATACCGATGGTCACGCTCGAACTGAACGCGTGCCGCAAGGTCGGGCCGTCGAGCGGCACGCCGGCGTTCGCCAAGCCGAACACCGGAACCACGAAGAACGCGCTGACCGGGTGCAGTGCGTCTTGCAGCCGGTCGTTGGTCGGCACGGTGGCGCGAGCAGCCGATGCGGCAAGCCTCGCCCGCCTCGGGTCGGCCCGTTCGATCACGGCCCGGCCGAACTGCCGGAACCGGTCGCTCTGCTCTGTCTCCACGAGAGCGGCCGGCACCAGAAGGCCGACGAGCACGCCGGCGAGCGTCGGATGCACGCCGGACGCGGTCACGGCGATCCACAGGGCAATTCCGGTCAGCACGTACGGCCACAGTCGCCACACCCGGGCCCAGCGTAAGGCGGCAAGCACGGCGACGATGACCGCGGCGGCGATCAGCGCACCCGTGTGTACATGAGGTGTGTAGAACAGCGCCATCACCGTGATGGCGCCGATGTCGTCGACAATCGCGAGCGTTAGCAGGAACAGTCGCAGCTGGTCGGGGCAGCGCGGGCCGAACAGCGCGAGGATTCCGATCAGGAACGCCGTGTCGGTGGACATCGGAATGCCCCATCCGCGCGCCGCCAGGCCGTGGTGATCGAACGCGAAGTAGATCAGTGCCGGCAGCACGAGTCCGCCGATCGCCCCACAGGCCGGCACGGCCACGCGGCGCATGTCGCGGAGATCCCCGACGGTCCCTTCGCGGCTGATCTCCAGCCCGACGACGAGAAAGAAAATCGCCATGAGGGCGTCGTTGACCCAGTCGCGGAGGTCGATCGTCCAGGACCAATCGCCCACGCTAAGGGTCGTATTCGTGGTCCAGAAATTCTCGTACCCGGTGGGGGAGATGTTGGCCCAGATGAGCGCGGCGACGGCCGCGACGAGCAGCAGTGCGGCGCCGCCGGCCTCATTGGCCAGGAACTGTCGCAGCGTCGCCGGCAGGTAAGGAAGGGGCACGCTGACGCGGGCGGCCGGGCCGGGCCGAACGCGACGGGGCAGCACGCTCTGACTGCTCACGTTCCCTCCCGCGACACATCCGGCGGCCGATCACCGCGAGCGACGTCCCATCTGACAGTGATCGGTAGTCTTCCACGACCTGCGGCAAGTCGTTCGTGGTGCCGGGAACTTCCCGCCGCCGCATTCCAGATGGCCGCACTCGCCGGGCGGCGGAGGTGTAATCGCGAGCTCGGATGGGCATCGATAGGAACGTCCGTCACGTAGCCACTGGAAGGGCGGTTCATGTCATGGCGGGATGGAAGCGCCGCCGCCGGGCGCGTCCGGCACGAAGCCGGTCCGGGGCAATCGGACCAGCGCTTTTTCTGATCTTCCTGGCCGGTATCGTGCTGTTCACGCTCGGGTACGCGCACCTGCACGACGGTGCGATCAAGCACGCCAACGACATCATGATCGTCGGCATCTGCCTGATCGTGCTGGCCCCGATCACCTACGTCGTCCGCGGCGGTCGCCGAACGATCTAGCCGTCCGCATTGACGTCTGGACGCCCGTCAACGGCCGTCGTTACGATCCTGCTGCCCGTCGGTGCCACGGCGGGTTGCGGGTTCGGCGAGGGGCTCGGAGGTGTCCGCTGTGCGTGTCGTGCGATTCGCCATCACCGCCGCGGTCACGGTGGCACTCGCCGGCGTCAGCGCCGCCTGCTCCAGCCCTTCCACGGGTACGGCGACGGCCAGCCCTCGGCCGACGATCCGCGTGTCGACGCCAGCCCCGCCAACGGTCAACGTCCCGTCGCCCGGGTCGACGCTGGGCGCGCCGGGCCAGCCGATCGTGCCTACTCTCGTCGTACCGCCGGCGATCCCGCCCGCGTTGCCGCCGGCCACGTCACCGGCGACCGCGACGACCGCACCGTCGCTGTCGAAAGTGGTACTCGGCTCGAACGGATTCGGCGCGCTGAAGCTCGGTATGACAGCAGCTCAGGCGCAGGCCACGCATCTGGTCGGTACGGCGTCACTCGCACCGGGTCAGACCTGCCCGACCGGCCGCCTGCTCGCGGCACCGAGCGGCGGCGCGCCGTCGTTGTTCTACTCTCCGTCGCTTGGCCTGGCGGCCATCTACGCCTATCCCGGAATCACCACGCCGGCCGGGATCAAAGTCGGCAGTACGCTCGCCCAGTTGCAACAGGCCTACCCGACCTGGCGCGGTCTGCAGGGCGACGAGGGTGTCGGCTATGTCGCGGCGCCGGGCAGCACGACCAGCAAATACCGGATCGCGGTGTCGAACGGTCACGTGATCGAACTCGCCATCCAGCTGGACAACGAGGACTGCTACGAATAGCCGGTCGGGCACATCCGCCAAGATCCACACACTGGGAACTCCAGTGACGTTATGGGCGACCGATAACCGCCGTGGCGTTACGCGCGCGAACGCTCCGGCGACCAGAGCAGCTGACGTGAAACGGGCCCGAGGCAGATGCCTCGAGCCCGCCTACTGAATCGGATCAGGCGTTGTCGGCCTTCGCGACACCGACCGGGCAACTCATCCCGTTGGGGCCGATGTTGCAGTAGCCGCCCGGGTTCTTGTGCAGGTACTGCTGGTGGTATCCCTCGGCGTAGTAGAAGTCGCGGAGCGGCGCGATCTCGGTGGTGATCTCGCCGTACCCGGCCTTCTCGACGACCGGCGCAAACGCGGCCCGCGACGTCTCGGCGGTGGCCGCCTGCGACGGCGACGTGGTGAAGATCGCCGAACGGTACTGAGTGCCGACGTCGTTGCCCTGCCGGTTGCCCTGGGTCGGGTCGTGGTTCTCCCAGAACACCTTGAGCAACTGCTCGTAGGAGACGACGGCGGGGTCGTAGACGACCTGGACGACCTCGGTGTGACCGGTCATGCCGGTGCAGGTCTCCTCATAGGTCGGGTTGGAGGTAAATCCGCCGGCATAGCCGACGGCGGTCGAGTAGACGCCGGGGATCTGCCAGAACATTCGCTCGGCCCCCCAGAAGCAACCCATCCCGAAGACGGCGATTTCGGATCCGGCCGGCCACGGACCCTGCTGCGGCGTCCCGAGCACGGCGTGCGTCGGTGGCACGTTCAGCGGGGTCGTCCGGCCCGGCAACGCCTGGTCGGCGGTCGGCATAGCAGGTGCGGTACGGCGCAGAAACACGGTGCGCTCCCTCATATCTGTCACATGGCTGGGCTGTTCAGCCCGGCGTCTGACTCAACCATCGTCGCCCATCGCGTGTTCCGTCGTTGAGGGCGTACGGAGCGTCGTAAGAGTTCTTACCCGTCGCAGGCGGGGTGGTCGATGGCGAGCGACTCTCCCACGATTCGCGATCTTGGTCCGCGGCAGCCCTGATCTTGAAATCCAGAGATCCATGGGTGCCCGACGACGCGGATCTTGTCCGACGCGATCTTGACCGTCGAGGTCATCTACGATGCGCAGCGCGACAAGCGACTGGGCTACGGTGCGCGGATGACGGAGTACGTCCGCTTGTTCTGTCTTCGCCATGGCGAGTCGGCCAACGTGGTGGCCGGCGCGGCTGGCGTGCTTCCGTCGGCACCTCTGACGCCGCTCGGGCGCGACCAGGCGTCGCAGGCTGCGGCGGCACTGCACGACGTGCCGGTGGCCGGCGTCTATGCGAGCACCGCGCGTCGGTCCCAGCAGACGGCCGAGATCATCGCGACGGCCCACGATCTCCGGCCGACGAGCATGGCGGATCTGGCTGAGGTCGGCATCGGTGCACTGGAGGGAGCGACCGATCCGGCCACCCGGGCGCGTACGGCAGAGGTATTGCGATCGTGGGTCGTCGACGGCGACCTCGATGCGCGCGTCGCCGACGGCGAGAACGGTCATGCCGTCGTATTTCGCGTGACGCGGGCGCTCGATGCGATCGTCGACGCCCATCCCGGTGCGACCGCCGTCGTTGTCGGTCACGTCGCTAGCCTCACCGCCGCACTCGCCACGGTCTGCCACCTGGGTACGGAGATCTGGGGCGCGCCGCTGCCGTACGCCGTGCCGTTCCTGGTCGTACGGACACCGGACGGCTGGCAGTGCCCGTTGTGGCCGAGTCTTCCGGGGACAACCGGGCAGCGCTAGGCGGCGTCGAGGTCGCCTCGGGTGAACAGCGCGTGTAGCGCGATCCCGGCTGCGGCCAGGGCCGTCGCGCCGCCTTCCTCGCGATCGATGACGCAGACTGCCGCGTCGACCCGCGCCCCGAGATCACGGAGCTGTCCCGTGGAGATGACGATCTGGCCGCCGGACGTGACCACATCCTCGACCACGAGCACCTGTCGACCCGAGACTTCGGCCCCTTCGGCCAACCGCGCGGTGCCGTACGGCTTGACCTGCTTGCGTACGAAGGCGCAGGGCAGACCGGTGTGTCGACCGAGCGCGGTCACCACAGCGATCCCGCCCATCTCCAGACCAGCAAGCACCTCGGTCGCCGGCGGCACCAGGGCGGCCAGCCGGCCAGCGATCGCGTCGAGCAGCGCCGGGTCGGCCTCGAACTGGTACTTGTCGAAATACTCCGTCGCCGTACGCCCGGATCGCAGGACGAAGTCGCCTTGCACCCGGCTCACGTCGCTGACCTGGCGAGCGAGCCCCCTCACGCGTGCACCGCCGCCCGGATCCGGGTCGCGACCTCGGCCGCCGCTTCATCGGACGGGTAAGGCGTCCGGGGCCAGAAGAAGCCGCGCAACCCGTCCTTGCGTCGGCGCGGGACGACGTGTGTGTGCAAGTGCGGGACACTCTGGCTGACCTTGTTGTTGATGGCGACGAACGTACCGTCGGCTTCGAGCCCGAGTTCGACGGCGCGGGCGATGCGCTGGACCAGCGCGAAATAGCCGGGCAGCAACGCAGCCGGCAGATCGCTCAGTGTCTCGACGTGCTCGCGCGGCACCACGAGCGTATGGCCGGGAAACACCGGCCGCTTGTCGAGGAAGGCCACGCCCTCCGGCGTGTCGGCGACGATGTTCGCCGGCACTTCGCCGGCGATGATGGCGGAGAAGACACACGGGTTCACAGCACCCGACCCTATCCGCCGTCCCCGACGCCCGCCGGTCCGCCAAGATCACCGGCTCTTGGCCCGCGGGCCGGCACCCGCAACTTCCTGGAAGTCGCCCGGTCGGAGCGTCCGACGGCAGGCGACTTCCAGGAAGTTGCGGCGATCAGGCGGGTCCGGCCGGCGCTAGGCTGTGCCGGTGACGAACAGCCCAGCCGCTCACGGCTTCGAGACACTCGCCATCCACGCAGGTCAGGAGCCTGATCCGCGCACCGGTGCGGTGGTGACGCCGATCTTCCAGACGTCGACGTACGCCCAGGACGCGGTCGGCGCGCCCCGTCTCGGGTACGAATACAGCCGCACAGCCAATCCGACCCGTGACGCGCTGCACGAGTGCCTCGCCGCGCTGGAATCGGGCCGCCGTGGCCTCGCCTTCGCCAGTGGTCTCGCGGCCGAGGACACCCTCCTGCGTACGGTCTGCCAGCCCGGCGACCACGTGGTCATTCCCAACGATGCGTACGGCGGCACGTTCCGCCTCTTCTCGAAGGTGGCCGAACGCTGGGGTCTGCAGTGGACGGCGGCGCCGGTGAGCGACCCGGACGCCGTCCGGGCGGCGATCCAGCCGAACACCCGCATCGTCTGGGTCGAGACACCGACGAATCCGCTGCTCTCGATCGCTGATATCGCGACGTTGGCACACGTCGCCCACGACAACGGCGCGCTGCTCGTGGTCGACAACACGTTCGCGTCGCCCTACCTGCAACAGCCGCTCACCCTCGGGGCCGACGTCGTGGTGCACTCGACGACGAAATACATCGGCGGGCACTCCGACGTGATCGGTGGCGCCCTGATCGTCGTCGACGAGGAGCTGGGCGAGCGGTTGGCGTACCACCAGAACGCAATGGGCGCGGTGCCCGGACCGTTCGACGCATGGCTGACCCTGCGCGGCATCAAGACCCTGGGCGTACGCATGGACCGCCACTGCGACAACGCCGAGCGCGTGGCGGCGTTCCTGACCCACCACCCGAAGGTCGCTGGCGTGGCCTATCCGGGCCTGGCCGAGCACCCCGGACATGAGATCGCGGCGAAGCAGATGCGCCGGTTCGGCGGCATGGTGAGCTTCCGGGCGGTCGGCGGCGAGGCGGCGGCGATCGGGGTCTGTAATCGGGCAAAACTGTTCGTACTCGGCGAATCGCTCGGCGGCGTCGAGTCGTTAATAGAGCACCCGGGCCGGATGACACATGCAAGTGCGGCCGGTTCTCCGTTGGAGGTGCCCGGCGACCTGGTCCGCTTGTCTGTCGGTATCGAGACGGTGGATGATCTCCTCGCGGACTTGGAGCAGGCATTGGCCTGACTCATACGACTTGGTCGACGCGTGGCCGGAAGGCCACGCGTGGTATTTCCCGTCGGAGGCACCGATGGCCCTCGAGGCCCTGGACGAGACACAAACCTGGGTGGGGGCGACCGCGAAGCAGATCGCGCGCGCCGTGCGACGCGGTGACGCATCGGCGACCGAGGTCGTGTCCGACCATCTGGCCCACATCACCGCACGTGGCGCCGTCGTGCGGGCGTTCCGGCTGCTGCGCGGGGGCGAGGCGCTCGCCGAGGCCGACGCCGTCGACGCGCAGGAGGAGCTGGTCAACCTGCCATTGGCCGGCGTGCCGGTCGCGGTGAAGGAAAATACGGCGATCGCCGGCCTGCCGACCTGGAACGGGTCCGCCCATGCGCGGACCGCCGTCGCCGCCGAGGACCATGAGGTGGTACGGAGACTGCGTGGCGCGGGAGCCGTGGTCGTCGGAACCACCCGCGCGCCGGAGCTATGCATCTGGCCGTTCACCGACGACTCGGACGCGGTGACCCGCAACCCCTGGCGCACCGACCGTACGCCGGGCGGTTCGTCCGGCGGAGCCGCGGCGGCCGTGGCGTCGGGCATGGTCCCGATGGCCCACGGCAACGACGGTCTCGGTTCCGTACGGATTCCGGCGGCCGCCTGCGGACTCGTCGGGGTGAAGCCCGGGCGCGGCGTCGTGCCGGCCGCCATGGGCGCGAATGACTGGTACGGGCTGGCCGAGCACGGTCTGCTCACGACGACGGTCGCCGACGCCGCCGTCGGTCTGGCCGTACTGGCCGGCTGGGCGCCGCCGCAACTGTCGCCGCCGGATCGCCTGCGCGTGGCCGTGTCGACCCGGAGTCCGGTCGTCGGCATATTTCCGGACGCCGCGGCGAAGGCGGCCGTCGCCTCGGCGACGAAACTCCTGATCGGCGCCGGCCACGACGCGATCGATCGCAGCCCGACCTATCCGACGCGGCTCGGCTACCGCACGATCGCGACGTGGTGCGCGGCCGTCTACGACGACGTGACCGCGAACGGATTGGATCGCCGCGAGCTCCAACCCCGGACCCGGCGGCACATAGAGATCGGGCGGTGGGCGTCGCGCCACGGATTCGTCCAGCCCGAGCACCGGGCCAAATGGCGCCGCGACTGCGAGGCGTGGTTCGGTGACAACAACGTCGACGTCCTGCTGACTCCGGCGCTGGCAACGTCGCCGCCGGCGGCCGAGGAGTTCCACACGAAGTCGTGGTCGGCGAACGTGCTGGCCAGCATGCGCTTCGCACCGTACGCGGCACCGTGGAACGTGGCCGGCTTCCCGGCAATGGTGGTGCCGATGGGCGTACGGACGGACGGGCTGCCCGTCGCCGTACAACTCGTCGGCCCGCCCGGATCGGAGTTGCGGCTCCTCGCCGTGGCCGGACAGCTGGAAGAGGCGTCGCCGTGGTTGCGGCATGCCCCCGGCTGGCCGCTGCGCAGCACCGAACCGGTCTGACCGGTCGGGTGCCGATGGGCGACGCCGGTCGCGCCGCGACCGCCTGCGACGATGGGCGGGTGCAGACGAAGTTGGTTACCCTCGCCGACGTCGAAGCGGCCCGGACGGTTCTCGGCGATGCGATCCGCCGGACGCCACTCGAGCCGTGCCGGCCGCTCTACGGCAAGCTCGGTGGCCCGGCCTGGCTGAAGTGCGAAAACCTGCAGCGCGCGGGCTCCTACAAGGTGCGCGGTGCGCTCGTGCGCATCTCCCGGCTGACGCCCGACGAGCGCGCGCGCGGCGTCGTCGCCGCCAGCGCCGGCAACCATGCGCAGGGGGTCGCCGTCGCGGCCGGCCTGCTGCACACCCAGGCGACGGTGTTCATGCCGCTCGGCGCGCCGCTGCCCAAAGTGGCCGCGACGAAGGGCTACGGCGCGAAGGTCCGGCTGGTGGGCACAACCGTCGACGACGCACTGGTCGCGGCGGCGGAGTATGCCGAGCGGACGGGCGCGGTGTTCATCCACCCGTTCGACCATCCGGACGTGATCGCCGGCCAGGGCACGGTCGGTCTGGAGATCCTCGAACAATGTCCGGACGTGAAGACCATCGTCGCCGGTGTCGGCGGCGGCGGACTCATCTCCGGGATCGCGGTGGCGGTGAAAGCGCAGCGTCCGGACGTACGGGTGATCGGAGTGCAGGCCGTGGGCGCGGCCGCGATGCTTCCATCACTAGCGGCCGGAAAGCCGATCCGCATCGACTCCATCGCGACGGTCGCCGACGGCATCGCGGTCGGATGCCCCGGCGACCTGACCTTCGAGCACGTGAGCGCGCTCGTGGACGACATCGTCACGGTCACCGACGAGGACATTTCGCGTGCGCTGTTGATGTTGCTGGAGCGGGGCAAGCTCGTCGTGGAGCCGGCCGGCGGCGTCGGCGTGGCGGCACTGTTGGCCGGGGCCGTACGCGTCGAGACGCCAGTCGTCGCCGTGCTGTCCGGTGGCAACATCGATCCGCTGCTGATGGTGAAACTGATCGAGCACGGCCTGAACGTTGCCGGCCGCTATCAGCGATTCACCGTTCACTGCAGCGATCGCCCCGGCTCCCTCGCCGCCCTGCTGACGCTCGTGGCCGAGCAGGGTGCCAACGTCGTCGATGTGTCCCACCAGCGCCACGACCCGCGGCTTGCGCTGGGCGAGGTCGAGGTGGCGATGTCGGTCGAGACGCGCGGTGCCGAACACGCCGACCGGCTAGTCACCGCGTTGCGGGACGCCGGCTACCCGGTCGCCGTCGGACCGCACTGACCGGGTCGGGCGGGAAGGTCCCTTCGTCGACAGGGAAGCGGTCGCGGTCAGCCGCCGAAGGGTTCGAAGTTGACGATAGTGACCTTGATCTCGGCGCCGCTGGGTGCCGTGTACGACACGGTGTCGCCCGAATGTGCGCCGACGATCGCGTGGCCCATCGCCGATTCCGGGCTGTAGACCGTCAGATCGGTGGTCGCCGCGATCTCACGCGAACCGAGCAGGAACTTCTCGGTGTCGTTCTTGTCGTCGTCGAAGTAGATCGTGACGACCGTGCCGGCGGCGACCACATCGGCCCGCGGCGCCTCGCCGACCTGGGCGGTGCGCAGGAACTCCTGCAGGTAGCGTATGCGGCCCTCCTGCTTGCCCTGCTCCTCGCGGGCAGCGTGATAGCCGCCGTTCTCGCGGAGGTCGCCCTCTTCCCGTCGGGCGTTGATCTCGGCGGCCATGGCCGTCCGGTTCGCGATGAGGTCGTCCAGCTCCGCGGCGAGGCGGTCATGCGCTTCCTGGGAGAGCCAGGTGGGTTGCGCGTCGCGATCGGTGGTGGACACGGCGATCTCCTTGCGTTGCTGACGATCGTGGGCCATTACGGCTCATTGCCCGGCCTGCCGGCGGGCATTGCCGTTACATGAACGTCCAACGTACCAGCGATAGCGGGTCCGTTTCGTGGCCTGACGGTCGGGTTTTCCAGTCGAAGTGTTACGCGTCAGTAGCGTTGCGTGGCCGACCCGTCCGGCCTGGCCAAATCGAGTCGCGGGCGCCGGAGATCAGAGTCTGGCGCGCCACGAGATCGGCGGGTGGCACCGGCGTGGCGTCAGCTTGAGGCGTGGCAGGACGGGACCTCGGCGATGAACGGCCGATCGGTCGTGGTCATCGTGTAGGCGACGGTGACGTCGGTGCCGACCGGCACCGGTACGTTCGACGATCCGAGGACGCTCCCATCGCGAGCCTCGGCGATCACCGTACAGACGGCGGCCGGAGAGGGCTTCTGGATCCGAAACTTGACCGTTGTCGACGTATCCGTCACGTTTGTGAGGGAAAGCACTGTTGGCGAATACTGCGGGCCGCCGTACTGCGTAAAGAGCTTGACCGCGAGCAACGCCATGACGGCGACCACGGCGGCCAGCGCGACCGGGAGCACCCATCGACGTCGCGTCGGCTCGCGGCGCCGGCCATAACGACCGGGCGGGAACACCGGACCGGCGCCCGGCGTTGCGTCCCCGGGGACTGCTGAGGTCTGGGTCACGTCGGCTGGTCCCTGATTCTTCCGTCGTAGGTGTCGGACAGAATGGTATGCCGCTCGCGGGACCCGCCCGTGAGCAGGTCAAGATGGCCGATCGAACCCCGCGAGCAGGCCACGGCAGGCAGGCCGCGATGGCAAGCAGGATGGACGGACAGTGGCGATGAGCACCGACGGTGGGCAGATTGACGGTCAGCTCCGGCTGATGGCAGTGCACGCCCACCCCGACGACGAGTCCAGCAAGGGCGCGGCGGCGATGGCGAAGTACGTTGCCGACGGGGTTGATGTCCTGGTCGTCACGTGCACCGGTGGCGAGCGCGGCAGCGTTCTCAACAAGAAGCTGGATCGACCGGAGATCTGGGCCAACATCGCGGAGATCCGCCGGGACGAAATGGATCGAGCCCGCGAGATCCTCGGTGTCCGGCAGAGTTGGCTCGGTTACGTCGACTCCGGCCTGCCCGAAGGCGATCCGTTGCCGCCGCTGCCCGAGGGCTGCTTCGCGCTGGCCGACTTCGACGAGGCCGTCGGCTCGCTCGTCGCGCAGATCCGCGAGTTCCGACCGCACGTCATGACGACGTACGACGAGAACGGCGGTTACCCGCATCCGGACCACATCATGTGCCACAAGATTTCGGTGGCCGCGTTCGACGCCGCCGGCGACCCCGACCGTTACGCCGGGGTGGGAGTGCCGTGGCAGCCGCTGAAGCTCTACTACAACATGGGCTTCAACAAGGCGCGGATGATCGCGCTGCACGAGGGCATGCTCGCCGCCGGCATCGAGTCGCCATACGGCGAATGGCTGGAGAAGTGGGACGAGCGGGAGGACCACAGCGACCGGGTCACGACCCGGGTGCCCGCCGGCGACTATTTCCAGGCGCGCGACGATGCGCTGCGCGCGCATGCGACGCAGGTCGACCCGGACGGCTGGTGGTTCAAGGTGCCGCTCGCGATCCAGCAGCAGGTCTGGCCGACCGAGGATTTCGAGCTCGCCCGTTCGATCGTGGACAGCCCGCTGCCCGAGGACGACCTGTTCGCGGGGGTCCGTGAGCGCGCCCGCGCGTAGGCGTACGCTCAAATCGATCTGACCTGCGGAGGAACCATGATCACGGTGTTGGCCGCGAATGACTTCGGCGATACTCTCGGCGACGGTGTCGCCGGGCCGGTCGGCCTGCTGATCATCGTGTTGCTGGTGATCGCCCTGGTCTTCCTGATGCGCAGCATGAATAGGCATCTGCGTCGGGTTCGGGACGACTTCCCCGACGACGAGACCGTGGCGCGGATGCGAGCGGAGGCGTTGGCATCAGGGTCATCACGCGGTGGCCGCCGGGCGCCGCGAACGGCGACTTCGGCCACCAACCGCGACGGCGGCGGCGCGCCATCTGACATACGGCGTGACGCGGCCGTCGACCCCAATGGCCAGGCGGGCGGTGGCGACAAATCGGACCCTGGCGTGCGCTGACTGCTCGCCCAGGCTGAACGATTGACGCATAAGCCGGAGCCGGCGACGGACATCGTCGCCGGCTTTATCAATCGGTTGGTCCATCGTTCGCTTTGCGTGTCCGCATTGTTTACCCGTCCGGCATTAGGCGAGATCGTCGCGGCGTGCGATGAATGCGCGGCGATCGCGTCGTTAATCGCTCTTGCTCGCGCCATTCGCACCGAGCGGCGCGTCGCCTCTCTGATAACTATCTGACATATTTCTGTACGGAGTGCCAGCAAAGGAACACGTCGTCCGGCACCGGTTCCGGGTGCGGGAAACGCTGTGTGGAACGGCGTAGAGAACAAAAAGCGCGGCACATTGTCGCGGGCGCCTCTCCGGGTGGCCGAACTCGATGTCCGACGTGTCCCATTAATCAGTACGTCTCGGCAGTGACCTGGTTTTGCATACGCCCGGTTGTGGCCTACCGTTCCGCATCGGAGGAACGATTACCGCGTCGCGCAACTGAGCGGATCTGATCAGTCCTCACGTACCGGAGGCACGCGTCCGTCGCTCACTGAACGGCGCTGCGTCCTCTGCGCTGCCGAAAGGGGCCGGCGGTGACGGACAGCGTGGCGGTGAGCCGACGAAGCTTCGTCGCTCCGCTCGCGACGTGCGCGGTCGGCCTCCTCGCGATGATCGGCGGGCCGTTCGCGGCGGTTTCGCCCGCCCGTTGGCCGGAGGTCGCGACCGCTACCGCCGTTGCCATCGTGGCGCAGTTCGCGGCGCTCCGGGTCCGGCAAGGCACCCGGACCGTCTACTTCGCATGGGGCGAGGCGTCACTCATCATCGTGGCCTACCTCGTGCCGGCGGGGTGGGTCCCGCTCGTCATCGGAGTCGGATTCGCCGCCGGACACGGCCTGTTCCTGCTCCGGACGAACACCCGGTGGACCGTCTCGAAGACCGTGAACATCGCGACACTGGCCATCTGCGGGGCGGCCGGAGCGGCAACCGTCCACGCGATTCGCACGGGCAACCGTGACGACATCACGCCACGCCTGATCATCGCGTTGATCCTCGGCGGCGTCGTCTACTTCCTCGTGTCGTCCCTCATCGTCAACGCGAACAGCCAGGCGCTCGGCATTCTGTCGACTTCGCTGCAAAGCGCGATTGCCCGGACCGCTGTCGACAAACTGCCCATGGTCGCCGGCAATATCACCGTCGGCATCCTTGTCGTCGTACTGCTGGCCCGCGACCGCATGTGGCTGCTTCTCGTGCCGCCGGTCGCCGTACTGATGCATCAGGCGTACGTCTACCGTTCGCGGATCGCCGACGAGCGACGCCTCTGGCGAGACTTCGCCGATATTGCGGGCTCACTCAACCAGCTCGACGAGCGATCCGTCGCGGTCGCCGCGCTGACCGGCACGCTTCGGCTGTTCAGGGCCGAGTCGGCGGAGATCTGGGTCGATCGGAGTCCAGGGGAAGCGCGTGGCTATCGCGGCCGCGCCGAACTCAGCGGCGTCGACATCGCTCATCTGACGAGCACAACCGCGCCCGCGCCGAACCCACCCGGTGCGACCCGGGCGCTGACGATCGGTGGACAACGCGTCGGTGAGCTGCGCGTGTGGATGCCGGTGGGTTCGAGCCTGGACAGCCGGGACCAGATGGCGTTGTCGGCCGTCGCCGACGCGCTGGCCTCGGCCCTCCACGACGCCCTGGCCCACAACGCGTTGACGAAGCTCGCCGCGCGCAGCCTGCACGACTCGTACCAGGACGTGTTGACGGGCGTCGCCAACCGGTCGAGCCTGCTGACCGAGGGTGCGGACAAGCTGCGGGCCGGTGGCCGGACGCCGGTCGTCCTCTATGTCGTGGGTATCAACCGCTTCAAGGAGGTCAACGACACGCTCGGACCGACCGCGGGCGACGACTTGCTCCGGATCACGGCCGGCCGGCTCGCCGCGTTCGCCGGCGCGACCGATCTGGTGGCCCGGGTCGGCGGCGACGAGTTCGCGATCCTCAGCGAGCTGGAAGGCGTCGCCGATCCGCTGGCGTACGCCACGACGCACGCACGGTGTCTGGCCGAGGAACTTACGGTCGCGACCGATCTCGCTGGGCTGCAGGTGGCGGTCGAGGTCTCGGTCGGGGTCGCGGTCGGGCGCGCCGACGAATTCGACATCGCCGAGCTGGTCCGTCGCTCCGGCATCGCGATGCGACGGGCCAAACGTGGCGCCGGCGCCATTGCCGTCTTCGATGCGTCCGACACGCCGGCCGGTAGCGTCGACCGGCTGTCCGTCCTGGTCGACTTGCGGGAGGCGATGGAGCACGACGACCAGTTGGTGCTCGCCGTGCAACCGGCGGTTGCGCTGGCGACGGGGCAGCCGATCGCCGCCGAGACGCTGATCCGCTGGAACCATCCGCGCCGCGGCGCGCTCGTGCCACGTGACTTCGTCGACCTTGTCGACCAGAGCGACCTGGTGATGCCGTTCACCCGATACGTCCTCGATCGAGCGCTGCGGCTCGCCGACGAGTGGTGCCGCGCGGGCATGCCAATGCGGGTGTCGGTGAACCTGTCGCCTCGGAGCCTGTCCGACCCGAACCTGCCGGGCGACGTGAGTGATCTGCTCAAACGGTACGGAGTCGAGCCGAACATGCTCACGCTCGAGATCACCGAATCCGCGGTCGTCACCGGACAGCCCATCGTGGCCGAGGTGCTGGCCGCGCTGCGAGCCCATGGCGTGCAGCTCGCCGTGGACGACTTCGGCAGCGGCTTCTCCTCGCTGACGTTCCTGGCCCGCGTCCAGGTCGACGAGGTCAAGGTCGACTCGACGTTCGTCGCCGCGATGACCGAGTCGGCCGAGGCGGCGGCGATCGTCCGTACCACCGTCGACCTCGGTCGCCGGCTCGGCGTCCGGGTCGTCGCCGAGGGAGTGGAGACTCCGGCGCAGCGATCGGCGCTCGAAGACCTCGGCTGCTTCGCGGCGCAGGGCTGGCACATCACACCACCGGTCCGGGCCGAAGACGCACTGGAAATCCTGCACGAACTCTCCGACGCCGCCAACGGCGAGAACTGAGCGGCACTACGGGTCGATCAGACGTACGTGGTCGCCCAGCCGTACGCGGCCGATGCGCACGGGCTGCGCGTACACGCCCGCACACGGCTGCTCGCCGAGGCCGGATAGCGGCACGATCCGGTGGTGGTCGGCCAGCACCCGCAGCGCCCGTACGTCGCGCGGCAGGGCGCCGTGGGCAAGCGTCGGTATGGCACAGCGCGGGGTTCGAGCGATCACTCGGAGCACGACCTCGTCGCCGAGGCCGATCCGCCGCCCGACCCATCCGTCCTCGACAAACGCACCGTTGTCGATCGCACCCTCGCCACCGGCGTCGTCGGGCCAGCCAAGGACGATGTTCGGCCGGTAACGGATCGCCAGCGCCTCGGGACCGAACTCGTCGACGCTGTCCCGCCCATCCGGCCGAGCGGGCCGATCTCGACGCTCCTCATCAATCCGATTCGGGTCGGCGACCCGGCCGAGCCGATCGATCCGGCGCAGCGTCGCCGTCGTGACCAGGTGGATCGGCGCGAAGTCGAAGAACGTGCCGGCCGGCGCCATGCCGGCGAGGTGGCCGACGTCGACCGGCACATCGGCGTCGATGCCGTCGCGCAGCACGGCATCGGGCCGGGCTCGATCGAGCGAGGCGAGGGCCGGAGGCGTATCCACCAGCGTGACCGGCTGCCCGACGAGACGGGACAGCACCTCGTCCACGGCCGGGTCGGTCGACTCCACCGTGGTGCCGTCGGCCGCGGCGACCCGTACGCCGTCCCCGGTCGCCGTCGCCGTGAGCGTCAGCAGGTCACGCCACAGCCGTGGGTGCTTCGCACTGGCGATCTTGCCGGTCCCCGTGTGTACGAGCGCATGTGTGCGGTCGCCGGCCAGACCCCGCGAACCGACCTCGCTGGTCGTCAAGGACTCGCCGAGCATCGACTTCACCGGGTAGCGACGCAGGTCGATGATCTCGCAAATGCCGCAGTCGCCCATGATCAGCTACGGTGCCACACCGGCGCGGATCGTGTCCATGACCGCCGGGCCGGTCGGCCGGCGCGGGACCCGCCGGCCGTCGCTCGCGATGGTTGCGCTCAAACCGTCAATTCGGCCGGTACGGCGGCGAGCGCCTCCTGGATCGCACCGACGAGTTGGCGGGCCGACTCGGCGGTCAGCTCGAGTGCGATCCGTGCCGACGGTCCCTTCGACGGATCGGTGAGGTCGATGTTCAGCGTGTGGCCGGCCATCGCGTGCACCGGGTGGTCGAAATACACCGTCGCGTCGCTCACGTGCAGCCAATTACCGTTCGGTCCCTTGCCGCTACCGTCGACGGGCACGGCCACCGTTGTGTACGTACACATGGCTCAGCCCTTCAAGTACTGGCCGTAGAAGGCCTCGATGCGCTCCCAGCCGTCGTTGGCCGCGGCGACCCGGTAGGACGGACGGTCCACCGCGAAGAACGCGTGGCCGGCGCCCTCGTACGAGTGGAACTCAAAGGTTTTGCCGTTGTCGGTCAGGATCTGACGGAGTTCGGCGACCTGTTCCGGGCTCGGATACTGGTCGTCGGCGCCGAAGAGCCCGAGTAGCGGTGTACGCAGGTTCGGCAGTTGGTCGACGAGGTTCTTCCGCATCGGAAAGGTCTCCGGTGGCGTACCGGTGACGAACGCGCCGTAGCAGTCGACCGCCGCGTCCAGATCCAGATTGCACGCCGCGAGAACCGACTGGCGACCACCGGAGCAGTATCCGATGACGCCGACCTTGCCGTTCGAGCTCGACAGGGCACGAAGGTAGTCCGCGGCGCCGCTGACGTCACCGACCAGGCGCTCGTCCGGCACGCCGCCTTGGGCCCGCGCGGTCGCGGCGGCGTCATCAGGCGACGCGCCCGGAGCCTCGCGGAAGTACAGATTCGGGCAGATCGCGTCGTAGCCGAGCTCGGCGAAGCGCCGCGCGATCTCCTTCGTGGCTCGGTCGTAGCCGGGCATATGGTGGATCACGACCACACCGCCGCGTGGCCCATCGCCATCGGGACGGGCCACGTAGGCCTCGATCTGGTCGCCGTTCGCGCCGGCGATCTGCACCGTGTTTGCACTCAAAGAATCGCTCATGACCTGATGAAATCACGGGCTCTCGCCGGCGACGGCGGCAGACCACCCTCGTCCCGCCTGGCTGGTCGGGGCATCGCGCGAGGCCGGCATTTACGTTGGTTGGCGACGCGGTCTGGCCGTGATCACCTGAGACGGCTGACGTACCAGGTCGTGCTGCAAAAGTATGACGATTTCGCTATAGAACGCGTGCCGGTGGCCGTCGCGGGTAGATATCGGCCGGCGCATCCCGGGGTGTGCAAGAGTGGAATAGTGAATCGGCTCGCCAGCGCCACATCGCCGTATCTGCTGCAGCACGCCGACAACCCGGTCGACTGGTGGCCCTGGTCACCGGAGGCGTTCGCGGAGGCGAAGCAGCGCGACGTACCCGTATTGATCTCGGTTGGGTATGCGGCCTGCCACTGGTGCCATGTGATGGCGCACGAGTCGTTCGAGGACGCCGCCGTCGCGGATGAGATCAACACGAAGTTCGTGGCGATCAAGGTCGACCGCGAGGAGCGGCCCGACGTCGACGCCGTCTACATGACCGCGACCCAGGCGCTCACCGGTCAGGGCGGCTGGCCGATGACGGTCTTCGCGACCCCGGAGGGCCAGCCGTTCTTTGCCGGGACGTATTACCCGCGCGACGTGTTCACCCGGCTGCTTGACGCGGTCGGCACCGCGTGGCGGGACCAGCGCGACGCCGTGACCAAGCAGAGCACCCAGGTGGTCACTGCGATCGCGGCCGCTCAGCACATCGCCGCGGAGGGCGGTCATCTCGGCCCGGCCGCGCTCGACGCCGCGGCCGCGTCGCTGGCCGAGGAGTTCGACGAGGTGTACGGCGGATTCGGGGCCGCTCCGAAGTTCCCGCCTCATCTCGTGATGCTGTTCCTGCTGCGTCACCATCAGCGCACCGGCGACGCCCACTCGCTGGAGATGGTGCGTGCGACCGCCGAACAGATGGCTCGCGGCGGCATCTACGACCAACTCGCTGGCGGCTTCGCCCGCTACGCCGTGGACGGCACCTGGACCGTTCCGCACTTCGAGAAGATGCTGTACGACAACGCGATGCTGCTGCGCGTCTACACCGAGATCTGGCGCCTGACCGGTGACGCGATGGCGGGCCGGGTCGCCGCGGAGACGGCCGAGTTCATCATCGAGGGTCTCGGCACGCCGGAGGGTGGCTTCGCCTCGGCCCTCGACGCCGACACCGCCGGGGTCGAGGGCGCCACGTACGTCTGGACACCGGCCGAGCTGCGCGACGTGTTGGGCGAGACCGGCGCGGCGTTCGCGGCCGACGTGTTCGGGGTGACGGAGCGCGGCACGTTCGAGCACGGCTCGTCGGTGCTCCGGCTCGCGCTCGACGTCGACGACGGGTCGTCCGAGTTGCGCGAGCGCTGGCGGGATACGCGGGACACGCTGCGGGAGGCGCGCGAGCGGAGGCCACAGCCGGGCCGCGACGACAAGGTCGTGGCCGAGTGGAACGGACTCGCGATCACGGCGCTGGCCCACTTCGCCTCGGTCGCCGACGCGCTGGCCGCCGGCGATGTGACCGACGGCGTTGGCGGCGCGGCCCTCGATGACGGCGTCGACGTGTTCGACGCAGCCACAACAAGGCGTCCGGCCGAAGTGCTCGACGTGGCCGTACGGGCCGGGGAACTGCTACTGGGCACCCACCTCGTCGACGGCCGGCTGCGCCGGGTGTCCCGCGACGGCGTGGTCGGTGATCCGGTCGGTGTGCTGGCCGACTACGGCTGCGTCGCCACCGCGTTCGGGGAGCTCTACCAGGCGACCGGGGACGTACGGTGGCTCAGCGCCGCCGGTGGCCTGCTCGACACGGCGATGGATCAGTTCGCCGACGGCTCGGGCGGCTTCCACGACACGGCGTCGGACGCCGAGGTCCTCGTCGCTCGACCGGCTGATCCGACCGATGGCGCCACACCGTCGGGCAGCTCCGCGATCAGCGAGGCTCTGGTGACGTATACGGCGCTGACCGGCGACACGCGCTACCGCGACGCGGCCGAGACGGCGCTGGCCCGGGTGGAGCCGATCATTTCGACCCGGGCCCGTTTCGCCGGTCTCGCGGCCGCGGTCGGTGAGGCGCTGCTGTCCGGGCCGGTCGAGGTCGCGATCGTGGGCGCGACGGCCGACGAGCGAGCCGCGCTCCGGCGTACGGCCGTCGCCCTGGCACCTCCGGGCGCCGTCGTTGTGGCTGGCGAGCCGGACGACCCCGGCGCTCCGCTGTTGGCCCACCGACCGATGGTCGGCGGGGAGCCGTCGGCGTACGTCTGCCGGGGTTTCGTCTGCGATCGCCCCGCGATCGACCCGGCCGCCCTCGCCGAGCAGCTGAGCCCGAGCAGCTGAGCCCGAGCAGCTGAGCCCGAGCAGCTGAGCCCGAGCCCGGCAGCTGAGCCCGAGCAGCTGAGCGCGGCGGTCCGAACGGCTCGCTCCACCGGCCCAGGTACGCTGGCGAAACGATGGATACGAGGACCGGACTGCCCGTTGTCGGCATGGTCGGCGGTGGGCAACTCGCCCGCATGACGCACCAGGCCGCGATCGCTCTCGGGCAATCACTGCGCGTGCTTGCCGCCGCACCCGACGACGGTGCCGCCCTGGTGGCGGCCGACGTACAGATCGGTGTGCACACCGATCTCGACGCGCTGCGACGCTTCGCGGATGGCTGCGACGTCGTCACGTTCGACCATGAGCACGTCCCGTCGGCGCTGATCCGCGCATTGGAAGAAGACGGCGTCAACGTCGCTCCGAGCGCCGCGGCGTTGCGCTTCGCGCAGGACAAGGCAGCCATGCGCGAACGGCTCGCGCAGATCGGCGCGCCGATGCCGCGATGGGCGCCGGTGAGCACGACCGCCGACGTCGAGGCCTTCGCTGCGCAGACGTCCTGGCCCGTCGTGCTCAAGGCAACCACCGGCGGGTACGACGGTCGCGGCGTCTGGGTGGTCGGCTCGGCGAGCGAGGCGGCCGCCGTCGTCGAGCGCGGCACGCCACTCATCGTCGAGGAACGCGTACGGCTTCGGCGCGAGGTCGCGGCGATGGTGGCCCGTTCGCCGTTCGGCCAGGTCGCCGCCTACCCGGTCGTGGAAACCGTCCAGCGCGACGGCATCTGCGTCGAGGTCATCGCGCCGGCGCCGGATCTCGATCCGGAGCTCGCCGTCGCCGCGCAGGAGCTCGCCATCCGCATCGCGACCGGACTCGGTGTCGTCGGCGTCCTCGCTGTCGAGTTGTTCGACGACGGCAAGCGCCTGCTGGTCAACGAACTGGCGATGCGCCCGCACAACTCGGGACACTGGACCATCGACGGCGCCCGGACGTCGCAGTTCGAGCAGCATCTGCGGGCCGTACTCGACTATCCGCTCGGCGACACCCGCAGCACCGCGCCATGGGTCGTCATGGTGAACCTGCTGGGCGGCCCGGAGGGCGGCATGCGGCTGGACGAACGCATCCATCACATGATGGCCGCCGAGCCGGGTGTGAAGCTTCACCTCTACGGCAAGCAGCCCCGACCGGGCCGCAAACTCGGCCATGTCACGGCACTCGGCAGCGACCTGGATGCCGTACGGGCGTCGGCCGCGCGCGCCGCGGCGTGGCTGCACAACGGCGTTGACCCGGACCAGGCGCCGGACAATAGCGATGAGAAGGATCGCCAGCGGGACCAGGTGCCGGTTTGAATGACGAGGGACCGGTGTGAATGACGAGGTCCGGTGTGAATGACGAGGGACCGGTGTGAATGACGATGGACACAGCATGAGCCCGGTGAGCGAATCCCCGGTGGTCGGCCTGATCATGGGCAGCGATTCGGACTGGCCGACGATGCGCGCGGCGGCCGATGCGCTCGACGAGTTCGGTGTCGGTTACGAGGTCGGCGTCGTGTCGGCGCACCGTACGCCGCAGAAAATGCTCACCTACGCGGAGCAGGCGGCCGGCCGTGGCCTGAAGGTGATCATCGCCGGCGCCGGCGGCGCCGCGCACCTGCCCGGCATGGTGGCGTCGGCGACCACGTTGCCGGTGATCGGCGTACCCGTGCCGTTGCAGTTTCTGGACGGCATGGATTCGCTGTTGTCGATCGTCCAGATGCCGGCCGGCATACCGGTCGCGACGGTGTCGATCGGCGGGGCTCGCAACGCCGGCCTGCTCGCGGTGCGGATCCTCGCCGCGTTCGACCCCGATCTCGCCAAGCGCATGGTCGAGTTCCAACGTGGACTCGCCGACATGGTCGCGGACAAGGAGATCGCGCTACGCGCGCGACTGGCCTGATCCGGCCGCGGTTCGCCCGTTCCGTCATGCCGGGCCGCCGGAACGTCACTGCATGCGGTTGAAGACCGTCCATACCCGCTGTACGTTGCGCCGTCGCTTCTCGTAGTTCGCGCCGACTCCGATGAGCACCGCGGCGATGATCGCCATCAACACGAGGATCAACGCCGTCGTCGAATAGCGGGCGATCTCGTTGATCGTCTCGCCCAGGAGCGCCACGCCGCCGATGATGACCGGTGCCTGCTGGCGGCGGATCGCGCCGAAGATCGTGACGGCGGCCGCCGCAACCAGGAGCAGGGTTCGCCGCAACGGCGTTTCGCCGGTCGCGATCGTGATAGCGAGGCTCGGTCCGAGAGCCGCGGTGAGCGCGACGCCGTACGTCACCCAGCTGGTCAGCTGCGGATGCCAGCGAAGCTCGATCCAGCCGGTGACAACCGCGACGGCCGCGATCCCGAGCGTGTACGCCTCCGGCACGGCGACCGATGTCACGGCCATCAACAGGCACCAGGCAACAAGTTCGTGGGCCGACGCCGTCCACATCAGCAGGCTGCGATACAGCTCCGAGCGGCGCTGCCGAGCGGCCGCGATGCCGAGGACCGCACCCCACGCCGCGAGGAAGACCGCGACATGCCGAACCGACTGAGCGGCGAGTACGAGCGCGAGAACGGCTCCGGCGTACGCGCTGACCTCGACCGTGAGCGTCTCGTTGACCGCCTCCGGTCGCCGTAGCTGTGGTAGGACGGCCGCCGTGACCAGGAGCGCCGCCGCAACTCCGCCCACGACGAACGCCGCGTTGTACGGCTGTACCGCGAGGTGGAGGCAGATGACGAGCGCCAGCGCCTGAGCGCCCACGGAGGCGAGAATCCACCCGGCGATCCGGCTGACCGGAATGCGCCCCCAGATCGCCGCGATGATGCCGGCGCCGGTTGCCGTCGCTACCGTGCCGATCGTCGTAGAGGGTGTCGCGAGGCCACCGGTGATGCCGGCCGCGCCGCTGGTGATGGCGATGGCGATCACCAGTTGGCGGGCGGCCCGCAGAGCGGAGGCCGCTTCGTTATCGGGGAGTTCCCGGGTGAGCGCGAGTGCGAGGTGGCACATGGTCGCCACGCTCACCGCGGTGACCGGGCCACCGGGCCAGGGCGAATTCTCCAGGTACGGCGCGATCAGCAGGGTGATGGCGACCGCGGGAACGACGACGGCGACGGCTCGACCGACGATGACCGCCCGCGAACCGCCGAACCCGGCTGCGGCCAGTACGCCGGCGAGCGTGAGCAGCACCGCCGTCGCGAGTCCGGCCGGGTGCCCGACCAGGTTCGCGGCCGAGCCGAGCTCATGCAGCGAGTCGGGCGGCGCCGGCGGCCCCTGCCAGACCATCGACGGCACGATCCAGCGGTACGGACCGACCAGGGCGGCGAGGATCGTCGGCGCGATCGAGGCGAGCGCCAGCACCGTGGCGGGACCGGCGGCCAACAGGATCGCCGCACGGCGTGGACGGGGGAGCCAAGTGACCCGGCGGCGCAGATCGATAATCCGCGGCGGCCGCGGCCGGACGATGGCCGAGCGCAGCATCTCGGCGACGACGGCGAGCACCGCACCGGCGGCCGCGAACACGCCGGTCGTCGTGAAGTCGATCCGGGCGGCCATGATCGCGATGGTGAGTCCACCGATGGCGATCGCACCGGTGGCGTACGCCAGCAACGGCGCGACGCGCCGGGCGGTGGTCGCGAGCAGCGCGAGCGACAGGCTGAGCCCGGCCAGGGCGGCCACGAGAACACCGGTCCACGGTCGGTGCAGGGCGGCGGCGAACACGCCGGCGGCGCCGGTGAAGGTGAGGATGCCGCCGGCCAGCGCGCCGCCGCCGAGCATGACGAGGTGATCGACGTTCGCGATGACGAGGTTGGCGTTGTCCGGAGCGGTGTGTGCGAGTTCGGGATGGGTGTGCGCGCGTTCGGGCTGCGTGTTCGGGCGCACCGGGGCGTGCGTCGTCCGCCCGGGCAGCGCCCGGCGAACGGCCAGCGCCCGGCGCGCGGCGGCGACCTGCGCGAGCGCTCGTCGTAAGGTGGCGCTCGCCGTGAACGCGACGGCAATGTTGACCGCCGTCGAGCCGATCAGGGCCGCGGCCGTGCTCGCCGGGCTGGTCAGGCTCGCGCCGATCGTGTCCGCGAAGAGGACGCTGGCCACCGCGCCGCAGACCATGCTCGTCGCCCGATCGACCGACCGGGCCGCGACGAGGCCGGTCACGGTCGCGACGACGCCGCTGAACAGCACCGGGCCCCACAGGCCGGTGCCCAGCGCCGCGGGCGCGGCCAACGCTGCCAGCCCGATGGTCACGGCGACGCCCATCTTGGCGTACGCCCGTGGGAGCACGATCACGGCCGCCGCGGCCAGCAACAACAACGCCTGGGGGGCCTGACCGATGTCGCCGGCCGCCGCCGAGACACGGCCGCCCCAGCCGGCCGGCACCACATGCCAGACCGGATGGTTGACCCGGAACACGGCGATCGCACCCCGTACGGCGCCGACCGATGCGCCGATCGCGACGCCGAGGCCGACGATCGCGGCACCCGCGGTCGGCCCGGCCCGCCACTGTTCGGGCATGGCTCGGGTGCCCGCGGCCACACACAGCACCAGAAAGGCGATGACGACGATCGCGAACCCGGGCGCCGCAAGTGACGCCACGCGTCCCACGGCCACGATCGCGGCCGCCGTGACGGCGGCCGCGGCGGTCTCGTCACCGTCCAGGCCGAACAGTGTCTGCCGGGTGCCGCCCAGGCCGCTCGGCAGGCGCATGCCGCCGTTCAGCGACGGAGCGATGCAGAGCACGAGAGCGCTGGCCAGCAGGATGACGGCGACGCCGACATCGAGCGGCTCGGCCGCCGACGTACGGATCGCGGCCAGCGTGACGGCGAACGCGGCCAACGTCGCGCCGGCCACGGTCAGTGGGGCGTGGCGGCGGCGGGCGACCTGGCTGACCGCGGTCGCGCTGAGCACGGCGGCGACCGTCACGAAACTTGCCGCGAGAATCGCGGTGACGTTGACCGTGCCGGGCGGCGCGAGCGCGGCCGTGGCGGCGGCGATCGCCCCGGGCAGCGCGAAGGCGGCCGCACCCCAACCGGCATCGGCGGCCCGCTCGTCGAAGACGCCCGTCCAGACCACGCCGAGCGCGCGCAGCCACGGCCTCGTACGCAGCCAGGTGGTCTCGGGGCTGACCGCGACGGTGTCTTCCCCGACGCCGATCACGTCGACTAAACCATCGGACCCGACGGGATCGTGGACGACCGTGTCGACCAGCGCCGGTTCACCGCCGGCAATCGGCTGCGGCGCGACCGCCGGCGTGCCGGCATCTTGACGATCACGCAGCCGCAGTCGCGGAGGGTCGAACACGGCCAGACCGATGACGGCGCCGGCGACCGCGAAGGCCAGCAAAAGCACCGCCTGGCCACCGGGCCGGCCGGCCGCGATGGCGGCGGCGTAGCCGCCGGCGACGAGCGCCGCGATGATGCCCGTCCAGCTTTCCCGTTCTGTCGCGGCGGTGAGATTCAGCACGCCGATGGCGAGGGCCGGAATCGCGGCGGCGGCGATGCCGGTCGCCCATGGCAACTGCCACGCACCCGGAGCGAGCACGGCGGCCAGGGTGAGGCCGGCGACCAGGCTCGTCCGCCGCCACGGCAACGGTGCCATGACCATCGCGGCGATCATCGTCAGGAGCGTCGCGACCGGCAGTTGGCCCGAGTGGTGATGCAGATGGTTCGCCACCACGGTTGCGTACCGGCCGATGTCCGCATTCCACGCCGGCATGGTGGCAGCGAGCGGACCGGTGAAGGCGCCCCAGCCCCGGGCCACGATCACGAGTGCGGTCAGTCCGGTCGCGACCGCACCGGCGATTTGCGCGCCGCGGCGCGCGTACACGGGCAGGAGTCGTACCAGGAAGGCGGTGGCGACCAGCGCGACCGACGTCGCGATCAGACCCCAGCCGGGCAGCGTCATCGCGCCGATGCGGCCGAAACCCGCGACGGCGGCCGCGGTCGCGACGCCGGCCCAGATTTCGCGCATCGGCCAGTGCCGGAACAGCAACCCGGCCGCGAGCCCGACGACCGCGGCGGTTATCAACGCGGCGCCGGCCCGGACGGATTCGTCCGCGTTGGTCGCCTGGGCCAACGCGATCGCCGCGGCCACGACCGCGGCGCCGGCCACCGCTTCCTGAAGCGATCGAACCGCCGTGCGCAGGTACGGCCCGTGCGGATAGCGGCGGTGGGTCCGCATCGCGATGACGAGGTCGACGGCGGCGACCGCGGCAAGCACCGATGCCCACGACGCGGCGTCTCGCAGCCACGGATACAACAGCAGCGGCAGCACGGGCTGTACCAGCACGATGGATGTGAATCGCAACATGGCGAGCTTGCTGAGCTCATGCGATCCGAACGCGAACGCGGCGGCGATGAGCGCGACCACGCCGGCGTAGACGGTCGCCCGCAAGCCGAGTCGGTGCAGGCCGCCGACCCAGGCCTCCTGCGCGTCGAGCAGGATCAGCAGCATGCCGAGGGGCGCAACCCATTCGGCGGTCGTGATGAGGCCGCGGCGGGCGAACGCGATCGGCAGCAGAAGCGCTACGACGGTCAGGGTGGCGAGGATGAGCGCACGGAGCTCGCCGGCCAGTGACGTGTAGATGAACGGCGTGAGGGCGACGGCGATCGCCATAACCGCTGCGCCCAGGCCCAGCACCAGGTTCTGCGCCGAGCGGACGGTCGTCTCGGGTGGGTGCGGGTGGTGGGCGGTCGCGCCGGGCGGCAACGGGGTACGTGGTGCCGACGCCCCGGTCGGTGGTCCCTGCCGCGGCGGCACGCGCGGTCCGGCCACACCGGCGCCCGGACGGGTCGCCGTCGCCGTACGGCTCGCTGGTCCACCGGATTGAGTCGCCGGGTCGGGTGGTCGGCTGCCCGTCGCGGGTTGCCCGGCAGTCGGCGGACGTGGCGTTGTCGCGGTCGCCGTGCCGGCGGCCCGGGATGTGTCAGCGTCGGGGCGACCCGTCCCGGGCGCCGAACGCGCGGTCGGCGGGATCCGGGCCCCGCTGGCCACCGCGGGATCGGCCGGTCCTGATTGGACGCCGCGACCACGGCGTACGCCTCGACCGCCGCGACCCGCCTCGGCCGAACGCTGCAGCATCGTCCGGATCGCGATGGCGCCCTGCAGCCGGGCCATGAGGGCCCCGCGCTCGTCGACCATCGCCCGGCTGCGGCGTTGCATCGACGAGATCGTGCGGTCCAGCGTGGCCAGCTCCGACTCGATGGGCGCGCCGCAGCTCGGGCAGCCGGTCGCGGTGTCCGCGGTCGCGCCACACGTCGAGCACGGATACGTTCCCACTCGGCCTCCTGTCGGTTTCTACACCGAAGGATGCCGAGTGTCCGCCCTTGGCCGCTAGTGCGAACGATTCGCCACGCCGATACAGATGCACAGATCTGCGTTCGGCCGGCGCTTTTCGGCGGCGCCGATCCGCCGCCCCGCGCGGTTGTCAGCCGATGCGTAGCGTCAGCCGCGAGGCGCGTTTATCAGCCGATGCGTAGCGTCAGCCGCGAGGCGCGTTTATCAGCCGATGCGTAGCGTCAGCCGCGAGGCGCGTTGGGCTCGCTCAGTCGCCCGAGCCGCTTTAGTCGCCCGCGCCGAGCGCCGGTGTCACCGAGCGACCCATGCCGCGATACTCCCAGCCGGCGTTGATCCACTGAGGAGCATCGAGGCAGTTCATCGCGTCGATGATCCGTTGCGACGTTACGACGTCGGCGAGCGCGGACGGGTCGAGGTAGCGGAACTCGTCCCAAGCGGTGAGTACGCAGACGAGGTCGGCACCGGTGACGGCGTCGCTCAGCGTCTTGGCGTACTCCACCTCGGGCAGCTCGCGTTCCGCGTTGAACATCGCCTCCGGGTCGTACACGGCGACATCGGCTCCGGCCCGGGACAAGCGGCGTACGACCGACAGTGCGGGCGAGTCACGAACGTCGTCGGTGTTCGGCTTGAACGCCGCACCGAGCGCGGCGATCTTGATCCCGGACAGATCCGGGCCGGCCGGACCGTACGGTCGGCTCAGCAGATCGGCGGCGATCTCGACGACCTTCTGCCGGCGACGCTGGTTGATCAGGTCAACCTCGTGCAGGAAGCGCAGTGACTCGCCGACCCCCAACTCCTGGGCCCGGGCCTGGAACGCGCGGATGTCCTTGGGCAGGCACCCGCCGCCGAATCCGATGCCGGCCCGGAGGAACTTGTTGCCGATCCGGCCGTCATATCCGATCGCGCGGGCGAGTTGCGTCACATCGCCGCCGGCCGCCTCGCAGACCTCTGCCATCGCGTTGATGAACGAGATCTTGGTGGCCAGGAATGCGTTCGCGGCGACCTTCACCAACTCCGCGGTGGCGAAATCCGTGATGACGACCGGGATCTCGCGGTCCTCGGTCACGGCGAGGTCGAACGTGCCCTTGTGGGCGGCGTAGAGCATCTCGTACGCCCACTCGGTCTTGACCCCGAAGATCACCCGGTTCGGCCGCAGCACGTCCTCGACCGCGAGGCCCTCCTGCAGGAACTCGGGGTTCCAGGCCACCTCGACGCCGAGGTCCGGGCGCGTGTGGCGGGCGACCAACTGCTCGACCCACTCCGCCGTGCCGACCGGCACGGTCGATTTGCCGACGATGAGGGCCTTGCGGGTCAGATGCGGGGCGAGCATGGTGACCGCGTTCTCGACGTAGCGCAGATCGGCGGCGACACCGTCGGCGCGCTGTGGCGTTCCGACGCAAATGAAATGCACATCGCCGAACGCCGCCGCCTCGGCGAAGTCGGTGGTGAAGCGCAACCGGCCGCTGGCCAGGTTCTTGCGCAGCAGATCGTCCAGATTTGGCTCGTGGATCGGCACCTCACCGCCGGCGAGCTTGGCGATCTTCTCCGGCTCCACGTCGACGCCGAGCACCTCGTAGCCGAGTTCGGCGAAGCAGATCGCATAGGTGGAACCGAGATATCCGGTGCCGAGGAACGTCAGACGGGGTCGGCGCGCGCCGGACGGCGGCGTGGCTGGCGTCTGCAGTGGGTTGCTGGAGAACGCGATGGTCACGCAAAGCCTCCGGTCACAGGGGAATATTACCGACGTTGGGCGGATTGCCGGCCAGGTTGTCGGAGCCCGACACGGCGAACGACGCCTCGTACACCGGTGAGGGCGCGCGGGTTGACCTCGACTCGGGCGAGACTTTCGAGGTCCGGGGGGATCTCATGTCCGGCGAGAATAGTACGCCGAACCCCGCCTGAGAAATGTCCCGGCCCGCGGCCGGGGCGTCGCCAACACACATTACCGGTGAGTAAGCTTCGGGTTCGGCCGGCGGGTTGCCGGTCGCTCGACGACCTGTCGCAGGTCGGCCGGCGTCCCCCCGCCGCCGCGGACAGGTAGCTGTAAGGGCAGGTGGCGGCGTGGCCGACTTCGACATATATCAACTCACCGAGGAGCACGACGCGATCCGGGCGGCGGTGCGCGAGGTGTGCGACGCGAAGGTGGCGCCGAACGCCGCCGCGGCCGACGAGCGCAGCGAGTTCCCGCAGGCTTCGTACGAAGCGCTGCGTGCCTCCGACTTCCATGCCCCGCACGTGCCGGTCGAGTACGGCGGGGCCGGCGCGGACGCTCTGGCCACCGCGATCGTGATCGAGGAAGTGGCCCGGGCCTGCGCGGCCTCATCGCTGATCCCGGCCGTGAACAAGCTCGGCACGATGCCCCTGCTGCTGGCCGGCTCCGAGGATCTGAAGCGTCGTTACCTGCCGTCAGTGGCGAAGGGCGACGCGATGTTCTCCTACTGCCTGTCCGAGCCCGCGGCCGGTAGCGACGCCGCGTCGATGACGACGCGGGCCATCCGCGACGGCGATCACTTCGTGCTCAACGGCGCGAAGCGGTGGATCACCAACGCTGGCGTCTCGGAGTTCTACACGGTGTTCGCGGTCACCGATCCGATCGCGCGCTCCCGCGGCATCTCGGCCTTCGTCGTCGAGCGGGGCGACGCCGGCGTGAGCTTCGGCGCACCCGAACGCAAGCTCGGCATCAAGGGCTCGCCGACGCGTGAGGTCTACCTCGACAACGTACGGATTCCGGCCGACCGGATGATCGGCGCCGAGGGAACCGGCTTCGGCACCGCCATGCGTACGCTCGACCACACCCGGGTCACGATCGCGGCGCAGGCGGTCGGCATCGCGCAGGGCGCACTCGACTTCGCCAAGCGGTACGTGAGCGAGCGCATGCAGTTCGGTCAGCCGGTCGCCGAGTTCCAGGGCATCCAGTTCATGCTCGCCGACATGGGCATGAAGGTGGAGGCGGCCCGCCAGCTCACGTACGTCGCCGCCAGTAAGTCGCAACGGTCGGATGCCGACCTCACGTATTTCGGCGCGGCCGCCAAGTGCTTCGCGTCGGACGCGGCCATGGCGATCACGACCGACGCGGTCCAACTGCTCGGCGGGTACGGCTACACGAAGGACTACCCGGTCGAGCGGATGATGCGAGACGCCAAGATCACCCAGATCTACGAGGGTACGAATCAGGTCCAGCGCATCGTGATGGCCCGAGCGCTGCTCGCGAGCATGAGCTGACGATCGGGCGTTCGCGGACGGGCGGCATCGGCGCTCGCGCCGACGTGGGATCGGGCAGAAATAGCTGAGGATGGCTTTCTGTTCCGGGCCGGCAGTGTCTAGGCTGCCCGGATGCGAACCCGAGTGATCGCGCTGTCGGCGATCTTCTACGTGGCGGTGGCGGCTCTGCTCCTCGGCGTGCTGTTCGAACTGTGGACCGACGTGCTGCCGAATGCCCTGTCCGTACGAATCGGACACAACACCGAGGGCTACATCCTGGCCCTCGTCATCGCCGCCTGGATCCAGTTCGTGCGGCCGAGGATCACCGGGTCGCGCGCCGAGTGGATCATTACCGCCATCGCCGCACTCGCGTTTGTCGCGCTGACGATCTACCTGCTCGCCGGGCACGGCGTCGCCAGCCGCTTCAAGACGTTGAACGAGGGCACCCTGGCCGCCGCGCTGCTCATTCCGTACGTGCAGCTCCGGCGACCGCTGCCCCGGCTCGTCGCCGCTGTCGCGGCGCTCGTGATCGTCGCGGCAACCATTGTGACGAACAAGTCGGCCGAGACCACCGACATGGCCGAGACGTTCGGGATGATCATTCTCGGAATCATCGGCCTTGACGTCATCGACCGCGGGATTCTCGACCCGACCGCGAAGACGTCGCCGGCCTGGCGATGGGGTTGGTACGCCCTGCTCGTCATCGCGCCGGTGATCTTCTCGCTCGCCGAATACCACTGGGGTGCCGGCACGACCGGCGTGATCGGAACGTCCGTGCGCTTCCTCGTGCGCATCACCGAGGCGTTCATCTTCGCGCTGTTCGTCGAAGTCTTCTTCGCCGTCGGGCTCCGCCGGACCGGTACGCCGGCCGGAGCGACCCGCGTCGAGCTGACCGAGCCGACGACGGCGTCGCCCGCACCCACCATGTAGCGCGTCGCGCCCCAATCGACACCGCCTGTCCGGTCGGCCACCGGTCGGGCGGTGCCTTTGTTTCGGGCTGTTTCGGGCCACGCCCGGGATCTGGACGACTTGGGCGCGCGCTCAGGTCCGTACCGCCGGATGTTGATCTGAGCGTCGCGTCGGTGTCCACATGGCGTCCGGCGCCGGTTTGGTCGGCCGATCGGCAACGGCTCGGGCTGCCGCGAGTTATCCACAGGCGTCAGTTGCGTGGTTGTCCGTCGTCGCGGCGCTGTAGAAGACTGCCACCGAAGCCGAGCCGGGCAGCGCCCGAGAGGTCGTCGCCCGCGGCCGGACTGACCAATGTGGACCTTCAACCCGCGGAGAGTGACGAGATGCCCGATCACGGCAAGGACCTCGGCGCCGACCTCTACCACTTGTGGCTGGCCGGCAAGGCCGATCTGCCCGCCGTGGCCGGCGCCTACAGCTCGGCGGCCGGGAATGTCGCGGCCACCGACAATGACATCTACTCGGCCATGTGGCGGCCGACGCGGTTCGGCGGTGACTCCTACGGTCCGGTCTTCTACAGCTGGACGGCGTTGCGCGACGAGCTCGCGTCGATGCTGAGCGACACCACGCAGAACCTCACTCTGACCGGCGAGGCGCTCTGCCTGGCGGCGACCGAATATGCGAAGACGGACAGCGCCGCCGCCGCGGAGATGAAGCGCCTGATCGAGATCGACGGGGTGTCGTCGTGAGCTTCGAGAACCTGATGGCCGAGGCGGCCGAGATCCAGAAGAGCGCCATCGGCCACCAGGTATCCAACTCGATGGCATCCGCCGGTCGGGGCGCGGCCTATGCCGAGAAACAGATCACCGCGAAGGCGCAGAGCGACTTTGCCGACATTCCCGGGCTCTACGAGCCGTTTTCGTTGATGCCCGACCCGGCGTCGTACCAGCCGATGATCCACGACCTGGAGGGCGCGATGCGCACGCTCTCCTCGGGCCAGGGCAACAGCGATCCGATCGACGGCCCGATCTATCCGGCCAACCCGACGCTGGACAAACTGACCGGGACCGAGAGCTATATCGAGAACTGGACCGGCCGGGCCGCCGAGGACTTCAAGCGCAACTTCATCGATCCGTTCCCGGCCGTCGTACGCAACCAGTTCCTGCTGTCGGCGGTGCTCAAGGCGGCGCTCGAGGCACACCAGGAGATGTGGAAGCGAGCCCGCACCGACATCGACAACATCGCCACCGCGACCATCTCCGCGCTCGACCACATGGACGACTGCGGTTCCAATGACTGGTCGCTCGCGTTCACCGTGCTCGGCGCCGTCGTGGCGATCGCGGCCGTGCCGGTGACCGACGGCGCCTCGCTCTTCGCGCTGGCCGCGGTCGGCTCGGCCGCGTCGGTCGCGAGCGCTGTCGCGCCGGGCGGCGACGACAACAAACGCCGGTTCAGCGGCGAGAGCGCCGGTGCGGTGATCGCCCAGATGCGTACGGCGATCACGATGCTCGCCGACGACATCGCGTCACAGGAGGCGAAGATCGCGAAGGCGATGAACGAGACGTACGGCACGGTGACGGACGGCCGGACGTCGTTCGTGTCGAACCGACCGCTGTTGGCCGACACCAACGCCGGCAATGTGAAGGGCGACATCGGCCTGGGGTACGCGTCGTGACCACCGCGCACCGGGCGAGCGAGGGGAGGCGGCCGTGGGCGTGCTAGCCGATCGACTGGACAGCATGCAGGTGACCTCGACGTCGCCGGACGGCCAGATCGCCGGTGTCCTACGCAACCGCACCGAGGTGCTGATCGCGTTCCGGCCGGGCAGCTATGGCCGGTATTCGGAGTCGGCCCTCGCCGACCAACTCGGCGCGCTGGCCCGGCTGCTGTGGGCCGGCCGGACCCGGGAGTATTACGCGGCCCTGAGTGAGGCCTTCGGCGAGACGATCACCGGGGAGTCACCGGCGATGAGTGAACGCGATCGCTACTACCGGGCGGCCCGCGAGGAGCTGGTGGCCGAGGGTCGGTCGAGCGACGGGCTCGTGTACGTAGGGGTGCAGGGCATGCGTACGTGGGCGGTGCGGGTCGCCGACGGCACTATCCGAGAACTCGACGAGCACGAGTTCGCCACCCGCGTCTACGAGGCATCGCATGCGATGATCGATGACCAGTTCGCGAAGATCCGGCAACTGAAGAACTATTGCTACGCCGACGAGGTCTAGTCGCTAGTCGCCGGCCGCGTCGACGGGCTCGGCTGTCCGCACGGCTGCGCGTACCCGGACACACCGGCCATAAGACAGCACGCTCGATCGATCACCGCCGCCCGGCTGTACAGGGCGGCGGCACCTGCGGCAGGATTTCACGCGTGGACGTTGGGCAGCGGCGGCGCATCCGCGTTCTCCTCGTCGAGGACGACGCCGGAGATGCGTTTCTGGTGCGCGAATTGTTGGCCGAGGTGCAGGCGCCGATCGACTTGTCTGTCGTCTCCACCGTCGCCGAGGCAACGGCCGCCCTCGACACGGTCGATTGTGTCCTGCTCGACTTGGACCTGCCCGATGCGTCCGGTTTGCGCGCGCTGCAGTTGCTGTTGACGGCTCGACCGCAGGTCGCGGTCTGCGTGCTCACCGGACTCTCCGAGGAACGCCTCGGTGGAGAGGCTCTCGCCCACGGTGCCCAGGACTACCTGATCAAGAGTCGGGTCGACGGTATCCTGCTGGAGCGCGCGATCCGATATGCCGTAGAGCGGCGCCGGGCCGAGGACGCGGCGTTGCGGCTGCGGGAGTCGGAGCTGCGCCAGGCCGAGTCGTCGCGCCTCGAGCGCGGTCTGCTGCCGCATCCGCTCGTCGACGAGGTCGCCATTGAGCTGCGGGGTTTCTACCGGGCCGGGCGGCAGCTCGGCTTGCTCGGCGGCGACTTCTACGACGCCGTACAGACCGGGCCGAACCGAATCTCCGTACTCGTCGGGGACGTCTGCGGGCATGCCGCGGAGGAGGCCGCGCTCGGCGTGGAGTTGCGTGTCGCGTGGCGTGCACTCACGCTGGCGGGCGTCGGCGACGACGACCTGTTGGCGACACTGGAGCGCATCCTCGTCAGTGAGCGGCGTGCCGACGAGATCTTCGCGACGCTCGCGATGGTGACTGTCGATGTCGAGACTCGCCGCGCGGCCGTACGGACAGCCGGCCATCCGCCGCCGCTGCTCATCGACGGCGGATCGGTCACTCCGTTGCAGCTCGCGCCGTCGGTTGTCCTCGGTCTGCTGCCGGGGCGGAGCAACGAGGCCACCGACGTCGAGTTGCCGGCCGGGCCGTGGGGAATCCTCGCCTACACGGACGGGCTGATCGAAGCCCGCGACGATGGCGACTGGCTCGGCACGGACGGCCTGTGCCAGCTGATCGAGGAGTACCTCGGCGCCGGCGGCCTCCCGACCGCGTTGCCCGAGTGGCTCGTCGCCGAGGCGGAGCGCCGAAACGGCGGTCCGCTCGCCGACGATGTGGCGATGTTGCTCCTCACCGGTGACAGCACGGCGCCACTGGCGATGTCGACGGCCGGTGCGCTCCAACGTCAGCCGACGGGCGGCCTGCGAGCGGAATCATCGGTCGTGGTGGCCGCCACGACCCCGACGACACCGGAGAGTCCCGAGAAGATGCCGGCCAACGCGGCGCTGGCCAATGCCACCACCTCCGTCACCCCGACTTCCGAAAGCCACGCATGAAGCGTCCGTCCGACTGGTCTCTGAGCGCCCGCATCACCGCGCTGTGCCTGCCCGCGGTGATTCTGCTGACATTGCTCGCCGTCGCCGCGGCGATCACGGCCAACCACAACAGCCGGCAGCTCAGCGTATTGCTGAACCAGATCGGTCCGCTGCGAACGGACACGCAACAGCTCCAAACGCAGATGCTCGATCAGGAGACCGGCATCCGTGGCTATGCCATTGAGTCGAGCCAGGCCGCGTTGCAGCCGTACACCGACGGAGTGACCCAGCAGGAAGCGCTCGTCAAGGAGCTGCGCGGCCTGGTGGCCGATCGACCGAAGGTCCAGGCCGACCTCGCGACGGCCGAGTCAGCCATCGCCGCCTGGCAGGCCAACGTGGCCCAGCCAGTGATCGACGCGGTCCAAGCCGGCGATCACGCGGCGGCGCTCGCGCTGATCGATCCGGACTCCCGAGGACAGTTCGACACCGTACGGCAAAGCCTCGACACGATGACCAATGACGTGACGGCGCTGCGCGACAGCGGGGTGTCGGACGTGCAGCGCACGAGTCACGCCATCGTCTGGACACTGATCGCCTCGGGCATCGTCATCGTGATCGCCGGATTCATCCTCGCCCTGTTGCTGCGCCTGATGGTGCGCAACCCGGTGGCACGCCTGGCCGAACGCGTACGGCAGGTTGCCGCGGGCGACTACAACCAGACGGTCGACGTCGCCGGGCCGCCGGAGGTAGCGAGTCTCGGGGCCGACGTCGAAGAGATGCGGCACCGGATCGTGGCCGATCTGCGTGTCGTGCAGGCGGCCAACGACGCGGTCGAGCGCGCGAACGCACAGCTGGAGAGCCAGGCCGTCGATCTGCAGCGGTCGAATCAGGATCTCGAACAGTTCGCCTATGTTGCGTCGCACGACCTGCAGGAACCGCTGCGCAAGGTGGCGAGCTTCTGCCAACTGCTACAGCGGCGGTACGCGGGTCAGCTCGATGAGCGCGCGGACCAGTACATCTCGTTCGCCGTCGATGGCGCCCACCGGATGCAGCGGCTCATCAACGACCTGCTCAAGTTCTCCCGCATCGGCCGGGTCACGAGCGACTTCACCGACGTCAATCTCGGTGCTGTGGTTGCCGCAGCGGCCGAGGCGAACGATGACGCGCTGGCGCGCGCGGACGGCGCGGTCGAGGCCGTTGATCTCCCGACGATCCGGGGCGACGAAGGGCTTCTGGTGGGGCTGTTCGTCAACCTCATCAACAACTCGATCAAGTTTCATCGCGTCGACACCCCGGTGCGCATCCGGGTCACGGCGGTCGAGCACGACGACGAGTGGCAGATCACGTTCCGCGATAACGGCATCGGCATCGATCCCGAGTACGCGGACAAGGTGTTCGTGATATTCCAGCGTCTGCACGCCCGCGACGCCTATCCGGGCACCGGGATCGGACTCGCGGTGGCGAAACGGATCGTGGAGTATCACGGCGGCCGAATCTGGGTAGACACCAGCGTGGACGAAGGGGCGGCGATCTGTTTCACTGTGCGGACCGCGCCGACGGCCGTCGAGCAGCGTGTCGCGGTTGAGCAGCCGGCAGCGCAGGCGGTTGACGCCCTCAACAGCGCCCACTGAAGGAGTTGCCGAAATGACGTCCGCTGCCGACGACGGCACGCCGATCGAGGTTCTGCTCGTCGAGGACGACCCCGGCGACGTGTTGATGACGCGCGAAGCGTTCGAAGAGCACAAGGTCCGCAATCGTCTCAATGTCGTGTCCGACGGCGCCGATGCCCTTGCCTACGTACGGCGGGAAGGCGAGTTCGCCGACGCCATCCGCCCGGATCTGATCCTCCTGGACCTGAACCTTCCCAAGCGCGACGGCCGCGAGGTGCTCAAGGAACTGAAGACCGACCCCGACCTTCGGGAGATCCCGATCGTCGTGCTGACGACGTCGTCGGCCGAGTCGGATGTGCTGGCGAGCTACCAGTTGTACGCCAATGCCTACGTCACCAAGCCGGTCGACTTCGAGCGCTTCATCTCGGCCGTGAAGCAGATCGACGACTTCTTCGTCAGCCTGGTCAAGCTGCCGCGCCGAGCCGGCTGACCGGTCGCGCCGCCGGCCACGGCCCGGCGCCAGGCGCCGGTTGGCCAGCGCGCCGAAGGCCGGCCGCCAGTGGTGCTGGCAGCCGGCGCTCGGGATCTCGCACCGAGTGGGAACCGACCTAGTCGGTCGACCGGGTCTTGCCGGTCGTCGTCGTATTGTCGGTCCGCGGCGCCGGGGCGGTGCCGGTCGTAGGCGCGGCGCCCGTCGTCGCGCCGTTAGCGCCGGCGCCCGTGCTCGTCGTCGCCGGGCCGGAGCCGGCCGTACCCGGGGCAACGGGGTAACCGTTGACGTGGTTCTCAGCCCCCGTCGAGTCGGCGACGGTCTGCTCGATCTTCTCGAGTTGCGCCTGCTCGCGCGAGCGGATGAGCTTGCGGCCGAATTGCGCGACGGCCGCGCCCGCCCCGATGCCCGCGGCGGCGGCCACGATCACCCAGCGCCACGTGTGCGTCTGCTTGCCAGCGAGTGCGTCCCGGGCAGCGGTGCTGCGACGGTAGGCCTCATCTTTGGCGTCCAACCCGCGCCGGCGGGTCTCGTCGGCCCGCTTGCGCGCCTGCTTGCTGCGCTTGCGGGCCTGCTTGCGTAGTTCGACGACCCGCGAACGCGCGTCACCGGCGAGGTCCTGGGTGCGACCGGCCGCCGTGTCGAATGCCTCGGCCAACTCCTGCCAGCCGGCGACCGCGGTGCGTTCGGCGGCGCGCCCCACGTCGGTGAGATTCTGTAGCGCCGTCTGTGTGGCTTTTTGCCTAGACACGGTACGACTCCCATCGCGAGATCAAGCGACCGTTGTGGCCGCGTATCTCATCGTCTGCCCGGATCGGTGGTCCGGTAAACCCGCTACACCCGGACGTGGCGCGGTCCACCTGCCCCCGATCTGGCGACGGCTCGTTTCGACACTCGATTCGACAGTAGTGCCGATCTCGGTTTGACGCGCGGCGGTGCCGGGTAACGCTGCGTCATGGACTTCATCCTCTGGCTCATCGCAGCCATTCTCGTCATCGCCGGGATTGTGTCGGTGTTCCGTGGCGCGATCCTGTGGGGCGTCGTGCTCATCGTGGTCGGTCTTCTCGTCGGGCCGGGTGGGGTAAGCATCTTCACCTGATCCCGAGACAAGCCTCGGCCCGGTTGTGACCAAACAAGCCCGGTTTGTGGCCAAACAAGCCCGCGTCCGTCACCACGCACTTGTGGCACGCTCGTCGCATGAGCGGCGATGACCAGCCGGCCGCGTCAGCGGCCGACCTCGACTGGGCGGTACGCGTCCAGCGACTGGAGGCCGAGGTCGCCGGCTTGCGGCGGGCGATGGCCAGCCGCGGCGCGATCGAACAGGCCAAGGGTGTGCTGGCCGAACGTCTCGGGTGTTCACCCGAGGAGGCGTTCACACACCTGTCGACCATGTCGCAGCGATCAAACGTGCGACTCGCCGATGTCGCGGCCAGCCTGCTTGCATCCATGGGGACGGACGCCGCCGGGTCGTCCGCATCGCCCAGAACTCCCGACGCCGTGCCGTCCAGCGACAGGCCGCTGGGCGGCGCGGCGTTCGTCGAACCAACGGCCTCCGCCGGTACGGGCGGCAGCGTCGCCGGGCTGGCGGACACGGTCGATTCTCCCGGCGGTGTCACCGATATCGAGTTCGCCGCGGCTTATCGCGCCGTCGGTGCCGCGGTTGCCGCGGCCCGTGATCTGGGCGGCTTGGCCGACGCCCTGCGCGGATGCGGCCTCGCGCCCGATTTTGTGGCCATCTACGACTGCGAGGATCTGGGCAAGCCGCGCGGCATGTCGATCAGTCAGGATGCCGTTGCGGCCGGTTTCGACGGCACCGAGACCGAGGACATCGGCGATTTGGCGCTGGCCGCGTTGTCCGACGGACGCGCGGTGTCGCGGACCGGCGGTGCCGGACTATCCGCCCGGATGGCCGCGCATCCGTTGCGTGGGACGGGTGGCATCGTCGGCGTCCTTGCGTTCGGCTGGCTCGCCGGTCCAGACGGCGCACGCGATTTCACTGCCACCGAACGCGGCTACCTCGGTGCGTTGGCCCCACTCGCGCAGCGGGCCGCGGCCGGCCTGTGGGGCGGCCACGGTCACCCGGTCGCGACCGCCCTCGATCTCGGGTACGACCCGGGCTTCCTCCTCAAGCCCGTACGAGACGACGGCGGCCAGGTGGTCGACTTTCTGATCGAGTACGCGAGTGTCAACGTCCCGGACATGGCGGGCCTGTCGCGGGCCGAGCAGGTGGGTCGGCGCTTGCTCGACACGTACCCGCATCTCGGCCAGTCCGGCGTGTTCGAGGCGTACCGGCGGGTCCTGGCGACCGGCGAGCCGTGGACCAGGGGCGCACAGCAGGAAACCGTCGTGCTGGACGGCGCCCCGACCGTCATTACCGTCCGGCGGCGGGCCGTCCGGGCCGGTACGCCGGCCGATGCCGGGCTGCTCGTGACCTGGCATCGCGACGACGACCGGGTGCGGCGCGAGCGCCAGCTGCAACGGATGGAGGCACTCGGCCACTTCGGCTGGGCCGACTGGGATCTCGCCGGCCGCCAGACGTACTGGTCGCCGGGCATGTTCCGGATCTTCGACCGGGATCCGTCCCGCGGACCGCTGGCGTTCAAGTCGCTGGCCGACGCGGTCAGCGACGCCGAGCAGGATGCCGTGACGGCAATGGTCAACGCGGTCAGCCGGGGCCAGGCGGCCGGAGCCGAATTCAAACTGCATCCTGACGGCGTCAGTCGACACATTCGCGTGATCGCGGAGCCGCTGCCGGCCGGCGACGGTCGAGTGATCGGCGTACTCGCGGTGGCGCAGGATCTGACCGAGGCCCGGTCGGCCGACGAGCGCATGCTCCGGGTACAGGCCCAACTGGCCGAGCAGCGGCTCAACCTCGCCGCGCAGCGCGAGGTGACGCGCGAGTTGCGTCGCGTCCTCTACCCGGGGGTCGAGATCGACGTCCGCTCCGGCGGGGTGCGGGTCGCCGGCCGGCACGCCGCGCCGGATGACGATCTTTACCTGCGGGGCGACTTCTGCGACGCGACCCTGCTCGACGACGGTCACATCCTGTTCGCGATCGGCGACAGCTTCGGCAGCGGCGTACGAGCCGGTGAGGTGCTGGCCCGGCTGCTCTACCCGGCCCGGGCGCTCGGCAACGCCGGAATGACTCCGGCCGCCGTGCTGCGCATCCTGAACGCCGACCTCAACCGCGACGACGTCCCGCCGCTCGCCAGCACCGTGGTCGGCCGGTACTGCCCCGTCGACCGTACGGTCATCTGGGCCCAGGGCGGCCACCTGCCACCCGTACGGCTGCGGGACCGCGGTACCGCGATGGTCGAACGGCCGTCCGGCCCGGCTCTTGGCTTGCTACCGGCGCCGGCGTTCGAACAGGCCCGTCTCGCCGTACGGCACGGCGACATGGTCGTGTGGATGACCGACGGAATGGTCTTCGACCGCACCCGTCCGGACTCCGACCCGTGGCCGGGGCTGCGGCGGGCGCTGGCAACGGCGCGACGGACGGGCGGACTGAACGACGTCCTTGCTCTGTGCCGTACGGATGCGGCCGGCGACGAGGCGTGCGTGCTCGTTCTCGATGCCGGCGACGGCGGGTCGGAGGAGGCCGCGGGTGTTCGCGCGCCGCGTGCCGGAGCCCATTCCCGATGTACGTCGCCCGGGTGTGCGCCGGACCAGATACCCGATCAGACGCCAGGTCAGATTCCGGGTCAGATTCCGGGTCAGACGGCCGCTTCGGGCGGTGCCGACAGCGCCGCCTCGACGGAGTCGTAGACCGATATGACCTGGTCGATGCCGGACAACGCGAACAGATCGGCGATGCGCCGACGCGGAGCGGCCAGGGCGAACCGCGCGCCGGTCGAGCGCGCCTGGCGGTGCAACGCCACGAACGCGCCAAGTCCGGTCGAATCGCAGAACGTGAGGCCGGCGAGGTCGAGCACCACGTGCGCCTCGGCCGTGAGCCGGTGGCCCACCGCTTCTTTGAGCGCGCCGATCGAACCGAGGTCGAGTTCCCCGGCCAGGGCCAGTACCGTGGCCCCGGAGGCCCCGGGATGAACATCCTCGACGGTCAGTTGCGATCTCGCATCGGTCACCGCACCGTTATAGCGCACCGCGCACGGTCTCGTCCCGCAGGTGTGGTTGTGTGGTCACTGGGTAGTAGACACTCAACGGCACAGGCCAAGCGGAGGGGGCTGGCGTGATGAGGGCTGTTCATGGCCGCCCTGAGGGGTGCGACGTGTGACTACCACCCTGGTTTGCCGCGTTCAGCGTCGCCTTCCCATCGCTGTGGTGGCGCTCTACGGCACGCTTGACCAGTCCTCGGTCGCGCGTGCCGTCGTCACGATGCGGGACTGTCTGGCCGAGGCGCCGACCGTGCTGCTCGTGGACGTGTCCCACCTAGTGGTCGCCTCGGCGGCCGCTCTACGGCGGATCGTCTCCCTCGTCGCCGAGGCGCGGGCGTGGCCGGACGCGCGCATCGGGTTCTGCGGCAACACCTCCGAGACCAACGCGCTGCTGGCCGAATACGAGCCGGTCGATCGTCCATCGGTGTATTCGGACGTTGACGCCGGCGTCGCGGCCGCGCTCGACGTGCCGGTCGCGACCAGAACGTCACTGGCGTTCCGGCCGGACGCGGAGGCGCCATCGCTGGCTCGCCAGTACGTGGTGGACACATGCACGGACTGGGGCATCTCCCGCGTGGCGAAGCTCGCGTCGCTGGTCGCGTCCGAACTCGTGACGAACGCGGTCGTACACGCGAAGACGCCGTCCGTGATGGCGCTTCGACTGGCAAATGACACTCTGCACGTGTCGGTCCGCGACAACGACCCGCGGCCGATGTTTCGTCCGGTCCCGGGACTGAGTGGTGCCCATGACGGCGATCACGGCCGTGGCCTGCTCATCCTCGATGCGATGGCGGATGAGTGGGGCACACATCCGACGGCGGACGGCAAAGTGGTCTGGGCCACAATCTCCGTCAAACCAGCGGGTAGGCGGACCGGACGACGCGAGGTCTGAGCGTGGCCGGGGTGGCAGCTTCTTGACACTCACGGTTCGCCGGTTATGGTGAACGTACGCGCTCAGTCGCGCTGGCGTTCGAGAAAACGGCCGCCAGGTCGTGCTCAGGGGTGTCGCCGAATGGTCGGCTGGTTCATGCGTGCTTCCGCGTCTCATGCGGCCACGCACCCGCAATCGACCTGACAGACGCCACTGCACGTGGAGTTTCCCTCATGGTTTCCATCATCACCCGCCCGGCGGCATCGGATACCCGTATGTCCGCACCCGCCAGTAGCTCGCACGAGGACGTCGATGCGTTCGTCGCCGCGAAGCTTGAGCTGATGTCCACATTGGACATCGATGACCCTGATCGAGACCGCACCCGCAGCGACGTGATCTGCGCCTGCTTGCCGATGGTTCGGCGGGCCGCGGCCCGTTTCGCCGGTCGCGGCGAAGGTCTCGATGACCTGATCCAGGTCGCGACGGTCGGTCTCATCAAGGCTGTCGACCGCTTTGACGCCAGCCGTGAAACGCCGTTCGTCAATTACGCGATGCCGACGATCGTCGGCGAGATCAAGCGGCACTTCCGGGACAAGAGCTGGAGCGTCCGGGTCTCCCGTGCGCGCCAGGAGCTTTACCTGGAGATCAGTCGCCTCATCCCGACGATGGCGCAGGAACTGGGCCGATCCCCGTCGGTGTCCGACCTGGCCGAGCGGCTTGGCATCCCCGAGTCGGAGGTATTGGCCGGGATCGACTGCGGACAGGCACACACCGCCCGCTCGCTGTCCACGCCGGTGGGCGAGGTCGACGGCGCGGTGCTCTCCGACGTGTTGGGCGCTCCGGACGAGCGTCTGGAGTCGGTCGCGGACCGTCAGGCGCTGCATGAGGCGCTGGCCGACGTTCCGCTGCGCGAGCGTCAGATCCTGATGCTGCGCTTCTTCGCGAACATGACGCAGAGCGAGATCGCCGACCGCGTCGGCGTTTCGCAGATGCACGTGTCGCGATTGCTCACCCGCACGCTGGCCGATCTTCGTGCCCGCCTCCTCGTCGAGGAGTAGTGCGGCGGTGGGGCCAGCCTGGTTAACCACGCGCCTCCTGCGGAGCGTTGTTTGTGGGGCCGCGGCGAAAGCCGCGGCCCCACAGCGCGTGCCGCACATGACAAGCGGCGGCCGGTAGGTAACGCAACGACAGGGCACGGCCGGTCGGCCGTGCCCTGTCTGTTCGTCTGCGGTTGATCGGGCCGGTTACTTGGACGGCTGCGGCAACTCGCACTTGAGCTTCGGGTTCAGCCCGACGTAGTTCAGCGGTCCGGCCACGATGGTGATGGCCGTCGTGCCGAAATGCGCACACGTTTCGCTGTTCGAGCCGAAGTAACCACGCTGCCACGCAGCGATGGATCCGATGATGAGCCAGATGACGACGATTACGCCGGCGGTTCGCACGGGGGTCCTCCTGTCCTGCACGCCGTCCGATAGGGGTGGACGCTTCCGCCACGCGTGATTCCCCGTCGTACCAAGGATTAATCCAAGCGCAGGTCGCCAAGCCGAAATCTGGCGCTCGACGGGCGCTACGCCCTCGCGCCACGGTGGCGAAGTCGTGACCGATCCGGGGCTGCCCACGTTGACGTGGACGGATAGATTGACGGCCGGATGGGAGCGTGGTCGTCGGTGGACGTCGAGGTCGTGGGCAGCACCGGGGTTGTCATCGTGGCCACCCGGGGTGCGGCCGGCGCGGGCGAGGTGCTGCTACGAATCGGTGGCGGCAGCGAAACCTACCTGGCGCGGTCCGAGGAGCCGATCGAGAAGGGTACGACGATCCTGGTGATCGGCAACCTGGGCGGTCGGACAGTCTCGGTCATCCCGTTCTCCGGCGGCAACTGAGTCATCACCGGTCGGCCGACATCCGACCTACCGTTCGCGTCAGATCCATGAGGAGGATCGATGTTCGGCTATCGCGTGCCAGACCCCGACGAGGCCATGCTCATCTCCGGCCGTAAGTCACGGGGTGACAGCACGCCATTTCGGGTGGTCACCGGGCACGGCACGTTCGTCATGCCGGTCTTCCGGAGGGCACGATTCCTGACGCTGTCGATGTGCGAGGCAGAGGTCAACGAGGTCTGCGTCACGAAGCAGGGCATTTCGCTGAACGTACGGGCGGTGATCGCGTTCAAGGTCGGCAACGACGCCGAGAGCATCGTCAACGCGGCCCAGCGGTTCCTGTCCGACCAGGATCAGATGTCGGTGCTAACCGGTCGCATCTTCGCCGGTCACCTGCGCTCGATCGTCGGCTCGATGACTGTCGAGGAGATCGTCACCGAACGACAGCGTCTCGCGACCGAGGTGCTCGAAGGGTCGAAGGAGGAGATGGCCCGGATCGGCCTGCACGTCGACTCTCTGCAGATCCAGTCGATCGACGATATGAAGATCGGCTACATCGCCGCCATGTCGGCCCCGCACAATGCCGCGATCCAGCGGCAGGCGCAGATCGCGCAGGCTCAGGCCGACCAGGCGTCCGCCGAGGCCGCGCAGCAGTCGAAGCGAGCTCAGGCCGAGTACGCCCGGCAAACGGCGATCGTTCAGGCGCAGTACAAGGCCGAAGTGGACAAGGCGCAGGCCGAAGCGGCACAGGCCGGACCACTGGCCGAAGCGAAGGCGCAGCAGCAGGTCATCGCCGCGCAAACCGAACTCGCTCAGCGCGAAGCCGAGCTGCGGCAGCAGCAACTGGTGGCGGAGATCGTCCGTCCGGCCGAGGCCGAGGCCGAACGCGTCCGCCTCATCGCCGAGGCCGATGCGGCAAAGATGAAGATCCAGGCCGAGGCGGCCGCGTCGTACGGCCGGGTTGCGCTCGACCGAATGCTCATCGACCAGTTGCCGGCCATCGTCAAAGAGGCCGCCCAGGGTCTGTCCAGCGCGAACGTCACCGTGCTCAACGGCGCCGATGGGCTTGGCGACGTGGCCGCCGGGCTGGTCAGCCAGGGTCTGGCGATCTTCGAAGCGGTGCGCAAGAACATGGTGAGCGCGGCGCCGGCCGAGCCGTCGGTCAACGGCGGCCGACCGGAGCTCGATCCGTCGCGCTAACAGGTTCGCTCGATCAACGTTCCGGCCCCGTCCATCATGGCGGGGCCGGAGTCGTATGTGTGGCACAAAGATGCCAGATCGCGCGAATGGCGTCATGGAATCGGGCTTCACGTGGCGATCTGTCGGCATCGACCGTCGGGGGGTCTTGTGCTGCCACGGGTCGGACCGCACCCGGGCGGGCGGGCAAACGTCCTGATGGGAGCGCGACACGTTGTCTGCTCGATCGATGGTTGCGGTAGCTGTGAGTCTGCTATGGACGGTACGTTCGGCCGATGGCGAAGTTCCCCTTTATCTGAAGCACACATCAGATGTCAACGGTTGAACTTCGGGGGTCCGAGGCGGAAGCTGACGCCACCATTTCATCGACGGTGACGAGATCGCTGACCGTGATCGCCACCGGGGATGATCACCCCCCGAAAGTCGTTACATCGGCGGCGTCATGCCCGGCGGGACCGGCGTGCCGGCGCTACCAGCGCAAGTCTCCCTCTACCCCCAAGGAGGATCGATGCGTACATCCCGGCGCATCGCTGCCGTCGGCATCGCGGCCTTTGCCGTGGTGGGTGCGATCGCATTCACCGGTACGGCGCAGGCGGCGGCACCGTCGAAAGCGGTAACACCGGCCACCGCGGTAACAACAGCGAAGGTCCGTACCGACGCCTGCGCCCACGTCGCAGGTCAGATCCACTGTGACGCGATCCGCATCAGTGGCGGCAGCGTCTCGGCCGACGGCGCAACCCCCAACGCGTCCACGCCGTCCGGCTACTTCCCGGCCGATCTGCAGTCCGCGTACAAGCTGCCGTCGTCGACCGCGGGTGCCGGCCAGACAGTGGCGATCGTCGACGCGTTCGACGACCCGTCGGCCGAAGCCGACCTCGGCGTCTACCGCGCCCAGTTTGGTCTGCCCGCATGCACCACGGCCAACGGCTGCTTCCGGAAGGTCAGCCAGACCGGCACGACGTCCTACCCGCGCAAGAACGGCGGCTGGGCCGAGGAGATCTCGCTCGACCTCGACATGGTCTCCGCGATCTGTCCGAACTGCCACATCCTGCTGGTCGAGGCGTCGTCGGCGACCACGGCGAATCTCGGCACCGCGGTCAACGAGGCGGCCACGCTCGGCGCCACCGAGATCAGCAACAGCTACGGCGGTGGCGACACGGCCGACACGTCGGCGCCGTACTACAACCACCCGGGCATCATGATCACGGCCAGCACCGGCGATAATGGTTTCGGTGTCGAGTTCCCGGCGTCGTCGCGTTATGTCACGGCGGTCGGCGGCACGTCGCTCACCCGGTCGGGCAACGCGCGCGGATGGTCCGAGACCGCGTGGTCCGGCGCCGGCAGCGGCTGCTCGACGAAGAACCCGGCGCTTTCCGGCCAGGCCACGTTCAACACTGGCTGCTCGAACCGTGCCCTCGCCGACGTGTCGGCGGTGGCCGACCCGAACACCGGCGTGGCGGTCTACGACAGCTTCGCTTACCAAGGATTTAGCGGCTGGCTCGTATTCGGCGGCACGAGCGTGTCGTCGCCGATCATCGCGTCGGTGTACGCGCTGGCCGGCAATGCCGCATCCGCAACCAACAACTTCCCGTACACCCACGACTCGTCGTCGACGTTCAACGACGTGACGTCCGGCTCGAACGGGACCTGCTCGCCCACGCAGCTGTGCACCGCGCGGGTGGGTTGGGACGGGCCGACCGGCCTCGGCACCCCCAACGGGACCGGCGGGTTCTAGACCCGATCACAACCACACCGTCGCGGCCACCGGGAGTCTCCGGTGGCCGCGACGCTTGCGCCCGCGCCGGCCGTCCAACCGTTGGCCGGGCCGTCCGCCGGCGACCGGGTCCGCCATATGGCCGGTCGACACCGTCGTCGCGGCGGTGATGGGCGACATGGCCGTGCCACGAGCGGTCGACCCGGCGGTAACGTGGGCGTCCAAGTCAACGATGACCGCCGGCCCCGAGGAGATTTCGCACCATGGACAAGACTGTCGCCACTCCGGCGCAGGCCGTTGCCGACGTCCCGGACGGGGCGTCGCTCGCGGTCGGCGGATTCGGGTTGTGTGGCATCCCGAGCGAGCTGATCGCGGCGCTGCACGATCGAGGGGTCAGCGGGCTGCGTACGGTGTCGAACAACTGCGGCGTCGACGACTGGGGTCTTGGCATCCTGTTGTCGGCGCACCGGATCGCCCGCACCACCGGCTCGTACGTGGGGGAGAACAAGGAGTTTGCCCGGCAGTATCTGACCGGCGAGCTCGAGGTCGAGTTGGTGCCGCAGGGCACGCTGGCCGAGCGCCTGCGGGCCGGCGGCTGTGGCATCCCGGCGTTCTACACGCCGGCCGGGGTCGGCACGCAGATCGCCGACGGTGGGCTGCCGTGGCGCTACGACGCCGACGGAGCGGTCGCGGTCGCGTCGCCGGCGAAGGAAACCCGGGAGTTCGGCGGGCGTACGTACGTCCTGGAAGAGGGCATCGTCTGCGACTTCGCGCTGGTGCGTGCCGCGGTCGGCGACACGCACGGCAACCTCGTCTTCCACGAGAGCGCGCGCAATTTCAACCCGCTGTGCGCGATGGCCGGCACGGTCACCATCGCCGAGGTCGAGGAACTTGTCGCCCCGGGTGAGCTCGACCCCGATCGGGTCCACCTGCCGGGCATCTTCGTCCAGCGAGTCGTCGCCGTGGACGCCGGCAGCAAGCGCATCGAACGCCGTACCGTCCGGCAGAAGGGCTGAGCACCGTGGGACTCACACGCGACGAGATGGCCGCGCGCGCGGCCGCGGAACTCGAGGATGGCCAGTACGTCAATCTCGGCATCGGCCTGCCGACCCTGATCCCGAATTTCCTGCCGCCCGGCATCCACGTCGTCCTCCACTCGGAGAACGGGATCCTCGGCACTGGGCCGTATCCGTACGAGGACGAGGTCGACCCGGACCTCATCAACGCGGGCAAGGAAACGGTCACGGTCAACCCGGGCGCCGCCTACTTCGACTCGGCGCTGTCATTCGGGATGATCCGTGGCGGCCACATCGACGTCGCCGTCCTCGGTGCGATGCAGGTGTCGGCGACCGGTGACCTGGCGAACTGGACTGTGCCGGGAAAGATGATCAAGGGTATGGGTGGGGCGATGGATCTCGTACACGGCGCCCGCCGGGTCATCGTGCTGATGGAGCACGTGGCGAAGGACGGTGGTCCGAAGATCGTCAATGAGTGCTCGCTCCCGTACACCGGGCGCGGCGTCGTCCAGCGGATCATCACCGACCTCGCCGTCCTCGACGTGACGCCGGACGGTCTTCGGCTCATCGAGACCGCGCCCGGCGTCTCGGCCGACGATGTCCGGGCGGCGACCCAACCCGAGGTGCTCGCCGCCTGACTGGCCGGTCAGCCGACCGTATGCGTGACAAGCTCGGCGGCGGCCCGGGCGTCGAGCTTTGTCGTGTCGGTATTGCGGCACAGCACCATCGTCGCCCCGGCCGCGAGCGGTGCCACGAGCCAGTCGACCGGGTCGGGATGGGCGTCCGTGTCGATCAGGACGCGCCCTCCGGTCGGCACGCCGAGCGCCGCCGCGCGCTCGGCGGCGTGCGTACACAGGTCGGACTGGGTCTGTTCGTGAGTAACGGCGTCCGCGTCGGTCCAGCGCAGTGCGGGAGTCGCGCTGGTGACCGGCGTGCGCGCGGAGAAATGGTCGCCATGGGTACGGATTTCCGACGTGAAGTCGAGGCAGCCCGCAGGGACACTCGGCAGCGGTAGGCCGAACGGGTGGAGGCCGACCACGTATCGCTCCACTGCCGGCCACTCGTCGCCGGCCGCCGCGAGGGTCAGGAAGGCGACCTCGGCCGGGTCCGGTGCCGTGGTCACGGCGAGCCCGACGGTCCAGCAGCCGAGCAGGACGGCCGCGGTCTGCCAATGTGGCGGCAGGCCCACCGCGGCCCACTGGCCGGGCTCCAGGTCGAGATCGTCGACGAGCGTGTTGGCCGTCTTCGCGACCCAGTTACCGAGCGTTGCGCCGGACAACTCGGTACGTTCGCCGGTCGCGTCGTCGTAGTACGTGAGCAGTGGCCGGGTCGGGTCCGGTGCCATGAGCGTCTGGAACAGACCATTGACGGTGTGCAGATCGTTCACGTGTCTTCCCTGATCCACATTCTCTCCCGATCCACGTTCTCCCGATTTCACCGCGCGGCCGCCGACGCAACGACGTTAACGTGTCGGCCGGGGCCGTCGCTCGGTTCCCCGTGATCGCCGCTCGCCGGCGCCGGCCGTGGGACCCGCGGTGCGTACGGTCCGGGCCGGCAAGGGGCAGTGCGGTCGAAACGAGGTGGCCGTGTGACGGTTGCCGTGCCGTGTTGCAGGGGTATGCACTCCTCGCTTCGGGCGTAGGCTTGCCGTGGCGGCACCCCCGAGTGGGTGTACGTGTGGTGAATCGAGAATGTGGGCCTCCGACAACGGTGAGCCTTGATAAACAACGGTGAGCCTGATATTCGGTGAAGCCGGACAGGGACTTGGCACGGGAAAGGAATCGCGGTCGTGAGCGACGGTCGTCCGCCTCTCGTTCTGTTCGACGCCACCAGCGTCCCAGCGGACCGCGGAGGCGTCGGGCGGTATGTGGACGGTTTGCTCGGCGCTCTTAACGAGATGGACTCGAACCTCGTGGTCGTCGCCCAGCGCTCCGATCTCGAGCGGTATACGCGTCTACTGCCGACCGCCGTTGTCGTCGGCGCTCCGTCCGCCATCGCCCACCGTCCGGCCCGGCTCGCCTGGGAGCAGACGGGCCTGCCGCTGCTCGCGACCCAAGTCGGGGCGAAGGTGATCCACTCGCCGTTCTATACCTGCCCGATGCGCGCGCCCTGCCCGGTCACGGTCACGGTGCATGACGCGACGTTCTTCACCGAGCCCGAGCATTACGAGAAGTCTCGCCGGACGTTCTTCCGCTCCGCGATCAAGACGTCGCTGCGCCGCGCCGCGCGGGTGATCGTGCCGAGCAAGGCGACCCGGGACGAACTCATCCGCTTGCTGGACGCCGATCCGACCCGCATCGACGTGGCTTATCACGGTGTCGACCCGGCCTCCTTCCACGCGCCGAGCGAGGACGACAAGGCACGCGTACGGGCCCGGTTGGGTCTGGGATCGACCCCCTACGTGGCGTTCCTGGGCGTGAAGGAGCCGCGCAAGAACGTGCCCAACCTCATTCGCGGCTGGGTGATTGCCTGCACTGACCTGCCGAGCCCGCCGGCCCTCGTGATCGCCGGCGGTTCGGGCCACGACGAGGACATCGACGAGTCGATCGCCGAGGTTCCGGCAAATCTGCGGCTGCTGCGGCCGGGGTATCTCCGGTTTGCCGACCTGCCCGGCTACCTCGGTGGAGCGTTGGTCGCCGCCTATCCGTCGCACGGTGAGGGCTTCGGCCTGCCGATCCTGGAAGCGATGGCGTGTGGCGCTCCGGTGCTCACCACACCCCGGCTGTCGCTGCCCGAGGTCGGTGGCGACGCGGTGGCGTACACGGGGGAGTCGCCCGAGGAGATCGGCCGCGATCTGGGTGCGCTGCTCGCCGACGCGCCGCGGCGCGCACATCTGTCCGCCGCCGGCGCGGCTCGGGCGCACGAGTTCACGTGGGAGTCCAGCGCCGAGGTGCACCTGGCCGCGTGGACGCGCGCCGCGGGCTGACCGGCCCGATGCGATTCCCGGACAAGCCGACGGCACCCTCAAATGGGTCCTTATCGTGAATTGGCGGACAATTGCCCACCGACAATGAGCCTGCGGCGATGAGGCTGGATCCGACTCGGCATGATGGGCGGATGTTCTATGCGGTCATTCCGGCCGGTGGCGGTGGCACCCGACTGTGGCCACTCTCGCGGGTCGGCCATCCGAAATTCCTTCACGCGTTGACCGGCACCGCCGCGACGTTGCTGGAGGCCACCGTTGACCGCCTCGCTCCGCTCGCGGCTCCCGAGGACACGTACGTGGTGACCGGAGCCGCCCACGCGGCCGGTGTCGCCCGGCAACTCGCCCATGTGCCGGCGGACAACATCCTGATCGAGCCGTCGCCACGGGACTCGTGCGCGGCGATCGCGCTGGCCGCCGCGCTCATCGGCCGCCGCGATCCGGGCGCGGTGATGGGTGCGTTTCCGGCCGACCATCTCATCCGGGACTCGGCCCGCTTCGCCAGCGTCGTACGTTCCGCGATCGCCGGCGCCGAGCAGGGCTTCCTGATGACCGTCGGGATCACGCCGACGCACCCGGAGACCGGGTACGGATACCTACAGTGCGGCGGCCTGGTCGAGGGCGGTCCGGTCCGGCGGGTCGAGCAGTTCCGCGAGAAGCCATCGCGTGACGTCGCGACCGCGTACGTCGCGTCCGGCGACTACTACTGGAACGCCGGCATGTTCGTCTGGCGCGTCGGCGTCTTCCTCGGTGAGCTGGCCCGACAGCAGCCGGCGCTGCACGACGGCGTACTGCGCATTGCCGAGGCCTGGGACACCCCGGACCGCGACGAAGTTCTCGGCGAGGTATGGCCGACGCTCACCAAGATCTCGGTCGACTATGCCGTGATGGAGGGCGCCTCGGCCGCCGGGTTGGTCGCGACCGTCCCCGGAGACTTCGGCTGGAACGACATCGGCGACTTCGACTCGCTGGGCAAAGTGTTGCCGTCCGACGAGGCCGGCAACGTCGTGGTCGCGGCCAGTGGTGACAAGCCGGACATCCTTCTCTACGACAGCGAGCGCTCGATTCTCGTGCCGCACTCCGATCGCCTGGTCGCCGTGCTCGGTGTCCAGGACCTTGTCGTGGTCGACACGCCGGACGTGGTCCTCGTCTGCAGACGGGATCGGGCGCAAGAGGTTAAGAAGCTGGTCGACGAGCTCAAGGAGCGCGGCGACTCGCGCTTCATCTGAGCTCGGTTCAAGGGTGGTGGGGGCGCGCGGTTGGCGGTGGCGGGGGCGGCTTACACACGGCGACGGCAGGGCGTTCTAGGTCGTCGTGTGCAAGCCGCCCCCACCACCGTGACCGGGTCGGCCGCCGTCGACCTGGTAGGGCCGAAGCTTTCGGACTCGACGTGATATGGCAGTGCGGTCCCGTGGCCACGGTGGCTCGCCCGGCGCTAGCTTCGGTCGCTCGCCCGGGTCGTCGGCGGTCGCATCCGGCGATCTTGGGGTTGTCCACCCTTAAATCGGTCGCGGATACGTGGATATCCCCAAGATCGCGACCCGCTCGCCTGGACGGCGTCGAACGCCATGCGCGCGAGGCGGCTAGAGAGTCGGGCGCGGCCGGACGGTGATGGTCCCGAGGAGGATCGTGGCCACGGTCGGCGACCGGGTCGCGTCGTCCTCGGGTCGAAGCCAGGTCGTGAGGTAGCCGGCCGAGGCCAGCGAGGCGCGCAGGACGTGGATCGCGGCTCCAGCTTGCGCGCCGGCGACGACGGTCGAGCCGGCCGGGAGAGTGACGGTCAACCGCGCCACAGCGTGCGGTTCGGAAGCGTCCAGCCCGGGGTCGGCTGGTGCGAACGTGACGTCGGGGCAGACCTCGACCGCGGCGGCGACCGCCCGCGCGATGTCGGCGGACAGCGGTGTCGGTGAGCCGGCGATGGCCGCGACCGACGCGACCGGCCACGCGTTCGCGAGCACATCAGCGTCGTCGAGGCGCGTTGCGAGCCGCAGGCCGTCGGCCCGGGCTTCGGCCGTACCCAGGGAAAACATGTCTGTGTCGGCGGACCGGACGAGGATCGACGCACCTTCGCCGTCGGGCGTGCCGATAATTCGCAGCCCGCGCACGACCGCGACCGGCACCTGGTCGTATTTGCCCTTGACCAGTTCGGCCGCGCCGGCGAGTTCGTCGACCGGCGACATCTGGGTGATCTGCAGCTCGTTGCCGTAGGCGTCCCGTTCGCCGCGATAGTCCCGGATCGCCTCGAGTCCCGCGACGCCGAGCGCCACGTCGGTGAGGCCATTGCGCCATGGCCGGCCCATCGTGTCCGAGATGATCACCACGACATCGAGTCCGTAGCGGTCGCGCAGTTCCGATCGGAGTGCGCGCGCGGACGCGTCCGGATCCTTCGGCAGCAACACAAGGTGGTCCGGGTCCACATTGGACGCGTCGATGCCGGCCGCGGCCATGACGAAGCCGTGCCGCGTCGCCACGATGCTCGTCGGGCCGCGCCGGGCGACGACCCGCGCGGTCTCGGCGGCCAGCACGCCGGCGCGGGCTCCATCGCGGTCCGGGCCTTCCTCCGGCGGTACGGGAGCCAGGGCCCCCTCCGCCTTCGAGACGATTTTGCTCGTCACGACGAGCACATCGCCGTCAGCGAGCCACGGTGCCGCGCGGGCGATCAGGTCAGCGAGGTCGTCGCCGGGCCGGACGTCGCCGAGGCCGGTGATCGGGAGGATCGCGAGCCCGACCGGTACGTCGGTCATGCCGACACCGCGTCAAGCCCGCGCCGGACCATGTCGGCGGTCGTGTCGACGTCGGTCATCCACAGCGGCCCCACGTGTACGGCGACGCCGGGCACCGAGGTCCCCGCGTCGGAGTCGTCGACCAGCCACGCATCGAGCAGCCCACCGTCCGAGCGAGCGCCATAGAGCCCGCCGACGCCCTCCGCGCTCACCTCGACCGACATCGCGGCCAGACACTTGTCGGCCATGCCCCGTACGGGAGATCCGCCGATGATCGGTGAGTAGCCGACGATCTTCGCCGGTGCGCCGTTGAGCGCGTCGCGAAGGCCACCGACGGCGAGGATGGGCGCGATCGACACGACCGGATTGCTCGGCGCGACCAGGATGATGTCGGCGGTCGAGATCGCGTCCAGGACACCGGCGGCCGGTTTGGCCGATTCGGCGCCGACGAACACGAAGCGTCGCGCCGGCAGGCCGGCCCGGTGCCGCACCCACCATTCCTGGAAATGGATCGCCCGCTCCGGCTCGACGTCGCCAGCGACGGCCGAGGTGTCGCCGCTCGGGCCAGGCGCCTCGCCGCCGACCACGACATGCGTCTCCAGCCGGTCGTCCGAGGCGGGCAGCAGCGTGATGCCGGTGCGCCAGCGCTCGCACAGCGTCGCGGTCGCGGTCGACAGCGGATGGCCGGCGGCCAGCAGGCGGGTCCGGACCAGGTGCGTGGCCACGTCCTTATCGCCAAGGCCAAACCACGTCGGCTCGGCACCGTACGCCGCGAGTTCGGTCTTGATGACCCACGTTTCGCCTTCGCGGCCCCAGCCACGCTCGGTGTCCGCGGCGCCGGCCAGGGTGTACATCACGCTGTCCAGGTCGGGGCAGATCCGCAGGCCATGCATGGTGACGTCGTCGCCGACGTTGACGATGGCGGTGACAGTTGTCGGGTCACCGGCCGCGGTACGGCGCTCGGCGACCGCCCGTACGCCGGTGAGAAAGCGTGCGCCGCCGATGCCGCCGGCGAGGACAACGATGTGCATAGGCCCATCTTGCCGGCCGATCCCGGCGGGTGGGCATCTGCCCCGGTGTCATGCGCCTCACGGCTGTGCTACGCAGCGGCGGTGTCATGCGCCTCGCGGCTGTGCTACGCAGCGGCGGTGTGACGGCAATTGCATGGCACGGCCGGCTCGATGGTCAGCGGCACGATCTAGGCTTCGCATGTGGGATCAGACAGCGGCGACGACAGGCGTGGGCATGACCTGATCGACTCGGCCACGCGGCGGGCGCTGCACCGGGCCGCCGATGGCCGGGTCCTGGACGTCGACGAGGCGGCGGTGCTCTTGGGAGCGCGCGGCCCGGCGCTCGACGAGCTCGTACGGATCGCGGGCGGCATCCGCGACGCCGGCCTGGTCGATGCGGGCCGGCCGGGCGTCGTCACGTTCTCCAAGAAGGTCTTCATCCCACTCACCCGCCTGTGCCGCGACCGTTGCCACTACTGCACGTTCGCCACCGTCCCACATCGGCTCGACGCGCCGTTCCTGAGCCGGGACGAGGTTGTGGCCATCGCCGCGCAGGGCGCCGCACTCGGCTGCAAGGAAGCGCTCTTCACACTGGGCGACCGGCCCGAAGAGCGCTGGTCGGCCGCACGCGACTGGCTCGACGCGGCCGGCTACGAGTCCACGCTGGACTACGTGCGGGCGTGCGCGATCGCCGTCCTGGAAGAAACCGGGCTGTTGCCGCACCTGAACCCGGGCGTGCTGAGCTGGTCCGATCTCCAGCGGCTGAAGCCGGTCGCCCCGAGCATGGGCATGATGCTCGAGACCACGTCGAGGAGGCTCTGGAGCGAGCCGGGCAATCCGCATTTCGGATCGCCCGACAAGGAGCCGGCGGTCCGCCTCCGGGTGCTGGCCGACGCCGGTCGCGTCGGCGTGCCGTTCACCACCGGCATCCTCATCGGCATTGGCGAGACCCTGACCGAACGCGCCGAGTCGCTGTTCGCGATCCGGTCGAGCGCCCGCGAATACGGGCACCTGCAAGAGACCATCGTCCAGAACTTCCGCGCCAAGCCGGACACGGCCATGCGCGGCATGCCCGATGCCGAGTTGGACGACCTCGCCGCCACGATCGCGGTGGCCCGGATCGTGCTCGGCCCGCGGATGCGCATCCAGGCGCCGCCGAACCTGATCGGTGACGAATACCTGCTCATGTTGCGCGCCGGCATCGACGACTGGGGCGGCGTCTCGCCGCTGACCCCGGACCACGTCAATCCGGAACGGCCGTGGCCGGCCATCGACGACCTCGCGGCGCGCACGGCGGACGCCGGATTCCGTCTGGCCGAGCGACTGACGATTTATCCGGAGTACGTGCGCCGCGGCGTCCCGTGGCTCGATCCGCGCCTGGCGGCCCACGTGGCGGCGCTGTCCGACCCGGTCACCGGGCTGGCCGTGGAGGCCGCGAATCCGGTCGGCCGGCCGTGGCAGGAGCCCGACGACGCGTACGTCGCCGGCGGCCGTACGGAGTTGTTCGCTGAGGTGGACACGGTCGGCCGGACCGACGACCGGCGCAGCGACTTCGACTCGGTCTACGGCGACTGGTCCGAGGTCGCGTCACACGCGCTGAGCACAGCCCAACCGGGCACTGCCCGACCCGACGCCGCCCAATCGGGCCCGGCCGTTCCGGTTCCCGGCTCGCCGGCCGTGCTGGGTAGCGACGACATCGCGGTCGGGCTGCGCCTGGCCGCGGACGATCCGGCGGCGTTGCTGCGTCCGGAGAACGAGGCGGCCGCTATGGCGCTGTTCGAGTGCGACGGCGCACCGCTCGACCAGTTGGCGCGGCTGGCCGACGATCTGCGCGCCGACGTCGTGGGCGACGACGTGACGTACGTGGTCAACCGGAACATCAACTTCACCAACGTCTGCTACGTCGGCTGCCGCTTCTGTGCGTTCGCCCAACGGGAACGCGACGCCGACGCCTACCGGCTGTCGGTCGAGCAGGTGGCCGACCGGGCCGAAGAGGCGTGGAATCTCGGCGCGACCGAGGTCTGCATGCAGGGCGGCATTGATCCGAAGATGCCGAAGTCCGGCTACGCGGATCTCGTCCGCGCGATCAAAGCGCGGGTGCCCGGCATGCATGTGCATGCGTTCTCGCCGATGGAGATCGTGACCGCCGCGTCCAAAGCCGGCGTGTCCGTCCACGACTGGCTCGTGGAGCTGCGCGAAGCAGGTCTGGACACGATTCCCGGCACGGCGGCGGAGATCCTCGACGACGACGTGCGGTGGGTGCTCACGAAGGGCAAGCTGCCGGCGGCCGCGTGGATCGACGTCGTGGCCACCGCACACGAGCTGGGCCTGCGGTCGAGCGCCACCATGATGTACGGCCACGTCGACCATCCCCGGCACTGGCTCGGCCATCTGCGGGTGCTGGCGGATCTGCAGGACCGCACCGGCGGCTTCACCGAGTTCGTCGCGCTGCCGTTCATCCACACAAACGCGCCGATCTACCTGGCCGGTATTGCCCGCGCCGGTGCGACCTGGCGGGAGAACCGCGTCGTGCACGCGATGGCCCGCCTCGCCCTGCACGGCCGGATCGACAACATCCAATGCTCGTGGGTGAAGCTCGGCGACGACGGGACGGTCGCGATGCTGCGCGGCGGGGCGAACGATCTGGGCGGCACGCTGATGGAGGAGACGATCTCGCGGATGGCCGGCTCGCAGCACGGCTCGGCCCGCACGATTGAGCAGCTGCAGGCGGTCGCCGCGGCCGCCGGCCGGCCCGCCCGCCAGCGGACGACGACGTACGCGACGGTGTGACCGATCAAATCATTGGTACGAAACGGATTCGCGCTTAACGGTCGCAACTGACGCGGATCGTCACGACACGGTGCAAATTCGGCCCGACTCGCCGGTGAGGCGTTACTTGTCGGCCGTTGGATCGATAGGACAACGGCGGGCAGAGATGCCTCCCGGGTCAGCCGATCCCGGACCTGTATTCGATCGATGAGTACGGTCAGTGATCGCACGTCCACCGTACGGCCCCATTTATCAGGTTCCGCTTGACGGCGCACGTCTTACACGCGTGTAATTCGGATGGGGTTGTTCGAACGGGATATGTCAAACCGTCACTGTTCGGACTAATGCGCAACGCCGTGCGGATAACCGATGGCATCGGAAGGCCGTACGTCTTGTGGGGGTTGCGTCGGCGTGCCGGCGCGCAAGAAGGAGGCACTACTGATGGAAGGCCGTGTCGCCGGAGCCGACCTGCTCGGTGACGCTCCGGAATGGCAGGAGCGCTCACTGTGCTCGCAGACCGATCCGGAAGCGTTCTTCCCCGAGAAGGGCGGATCCACGCGTGAAGCGAAGCGGATCTGCTCGCGGTGTGAAGTGAAAGACGAATGCCTTGAGTACGCGCTCGGCCACGATGAACGCTTCGGTATCTGGGGCGGCCTGTCCGAGCGGGAGCGCCGCAAGCTGAAGCGGCGCGCAGCCTGACGTGCATGGCGCCGCGGCCGGGTCATCCGGCCGCGGCGCCTACGTCACGCGTGATCTCCATTCCACCCGCGCACCGGGTGCGCCTGCGGTAGGTCCAAGCGCTTCAAGCGATTCAGTCCAGCTCTTCCGGATCGATGCCCAGCAGGTTCGCGACCTGCTCGATGATCACGTCGTGAACGAGGTCGGCGAGATCCTCATTGTCGATCGCGCGAAATTCCAGCGGCCGTCGATAGAGAACGATGCGTGCCGGCGTGTTCGGCCGGCCCGGTGCGCCCGGGAGCAGGCGGGCCAGGGGCACCTCGCCGTCCTCCAGCACGTCCGAGTCGTAGACGTTGAGGTCGGGCGGCACGTCCTCCACCGCGAACTCGACGCCGGCCAACTCGCGGCTGTACGTCCGTTCGAGCCCCTCGATCGCGTCGAGCACGAGATCGTCGAAGATCTCCGACTTCGTCCGGAACAGCGGCACGTTGGCCGGCACCAGCCGACCGCGTAGGCCGCGCCCGTGCCGGTCCCGCCGGTCGCGAGGCGACGGCGATCCGGGGCGCCGCCGGGCGCGGTCAGGGCTGCTCACGGTGAGAGCGTAGCCCCGCCGGGGCCTACCCGCGCTGCCGGCCGCGCGCCACACCGCCGCCCGGGCACGGTCCTGTCCGGTTCGCGCGCGGCACGCGGCGGCCACGGCACGGTCCTGGCCCGCTCGCTCGCGCGCCACACCGTAACCACTGCGGTCCTGGGCCGCTTGCCCGCGCCGAATCGCGGCGTGTCGAAGCCACCGGTCCGCGGCTCGTGGCGATAGCGTGCGGCGGTGAGGTCTCCACGGCGTTGCTCCCGCAACGGCTGCCCCCGGCTTGCCGTCGCGACGCTGACCTACGTCTATGCCGATTCGACCGCGGTCGTCGGTCCGCTCGCCGCGTTCGCCGAACCGCACTCGTACGACCTCTGCGAGCAGCACGCCCGAGGTCTTACCGCGCCACGCGGCTGGGATCTCGTCCGACACGAGGGCGAATTCGATCCGCCGCCGCACAGCGTGGACGATCTTGTCGCGCTGGCCGAGGCGGTCCGGGAGGCCGGCCGTCCGGTGCCGGGTCGGGAGGACCTCGCCGCGATCGACGCCCAGGTTGGCCGCCGCGGCCACCTGCGGGTGATCCCGCCGCCGCGCTGACGCGGCCGGGTTCCGAGTCGTCGGATCTGCGTACGGCCTACTTGCCGGTCGCCGCGCGGGCGACGTTGGGCTCGTCGTTCGACGCGCCCCGGCGACGGGATGCCGCCCGCCATGCGCGAATGCCGAGCACCCCGGCGGTCGTGCCGATCGCGAGCGACGCCACGATCAGAATCGCGTGCACCCAGAGGAACGAGGTTGGAGCGCCGTGCCCGACCGAGCCCGTCGACCACGCGCGCGAGTCATCCCAGATCGCGAGCGCGAACCGCGGCCAGATGACCCAGTTCCAGACGCCGACGCCGATCAGAAAGGCGGCCCAGCCGCGGGAAATCGTCACGTGTCGAGCCTAAGCGGTCAATCCAGACGCCCGTCCTCGGGCTGAAATCAGTGCTGGGCTGAAATCAGCGCCGGGGCTGGGATCGGTGCCGCCGGCCGTACTATCGCTGGTTCGCCCAGCCGTAGCGCCCCAACGGATCGTCGCCGAGGCGTTGCCGCCCGATGCTCCCGGCATCGTCGATCGGTTCGAGCGGCCGGCCGAGAGCCCATCCGAGCAGCAGGTCCGCCAACTCCGGGTTGCGAGCGAGGACCGGACCGTGCAGGTACGTTCCGATCACGTGGCCGTGCACCGCGCCGTCGGCGGCGACCGTGCCGTGCGTGCCGGCGTGGGATGCGTGGCCGCCGCCGTGCGCCAGGTGACCGGCATCGTGCTGGCCGAGCCCGTGGCCGCCGACGCCGTACGACCCGGAACCGTGATTCGGCGATGCGACCGCCGTGGCAACCGGCGATCCGGTGCCGGCTGGTCGAGTGTTGGCCGGAGCCCGGTCGGCCGCGTGGGCACGACGGTGCGCGTTCGCCGCGGCCTGGGCCCGGCGCACGGCGGCCGGGTCGGGGTCGTTTGCGATCCGAGCGACGCCGTAGCCCGAATTGCTACGGGCGGCACTGCGCGTCATCGCCGCGACCCCGCTGCCGTGCGAGGCGTGGGAGCGCGGTGGCATGCCATTCCCGACGCCGAATTCAAGGCGGGTCAACGGTTCGACATCCGCGTCGAGTTCGGTGCGGGCCTGGTGGCTCTCGTACCCGGTCATCACCGGCAGGCCGAGCGCGACGTTGGGCAACGTGCCGACGGGCCCCTCGATCAGCGGTGCGTGCGTGGTTCGCGCGCCGAGGAGGCCGAGGCCGGAGTGCCGCGTGCCGTCGGGCGTGTCGAACCATTCGCCCAAGACCTGGAAGCCGGAGTTCACGCCGAGCACGACCGCGCCGCCGTCGACTGCACGGGCCAGGCCGTCCGGTCCGCCGAGCAGCTCGACCAGGCGTGGCTGCTCGGGGTGCCAGGCGCCGCCCAGAAGGTAGATGTCGGCGTGCGGCAACTTGCCGGCATATGTCGTGATGATGCTCGCGGTCATACCGCGCAGCGCTGCGCGATGCCGCAGGGCTCGCGCATTGCCCTCGTCGCCCTGTGCCGCCGAACACAAGGGGTAGAGGTTCGCGATCGTGAGCTGTGCGGTCATGCTGCCAACCTCCGCCATAGCCTCGTCGGCGCCGCAATGGCGACGCCGCGAAGACTTCTACCGGTGGCGCCCTCGCGCTCGCGAGAGGCGGGTGCGGGCGGATCTGCGGACCCGCACTCGTATGCAACGATGCACGGCTTCAGTATGTGGTGGGCCAGCCCGGCGTAAGAGGCAAATCAGCCGATATCTGCAACATGCGGTTTGGGGTCAATGTCCGATCAGCCGGTTGATCAGTGCGGCGCGGCGCGACCGTCGACCGTGCTGCGCCTCCGTCCGATCGGCGCCGCTCATCGCCCATAGTGCGGAGTTCACTCCGATCCACCGGAGCGGCTCCGGCTCCCAGGTGCCCGAGTCGTGGCCGACCCAGGGCAGGTTCGTGCGCTCGGTGGCCTCTCCGCGAATCAGGTCGGCCAGCGTTCGCCCGGCGAGGTTCGTGGTGCTCACGCCGTCGCCGACATAACCGCCGGCCCAGGCCAGCCCGGTCTTCCGATCGAGGCCGACGGAGGCGTACCAGTCCCGCGGCACGCCGAGCGGGCCGCCCCATGACGCGGCTACCGGCACCTCGCCACCACCGATCGCGACCAACTCCGGGAACAGATCCGCGAGCACGCGACGCAGTTCGGCGAAGACGCGCGCGTCACGGTCGAAGCCTGGCTTGATCTTCGACCCGAAGTGGTACGGGGCGCCGCGGCCACCGAACGCGAGCCGGTCGTCCGCGGTGCGTTGACCGTAGATGATCAAGTTGCGAAAGTCGCCGAACGTCTCGCGCGCGCCCAGTCCGACCGCGTCCCAGAACGACGCCGGCAGCGGATCCGTCGCGACCATCAGCGAATAGATCGGCGCCACCGCGCGCCGAAGGCCGGGCAGCTGTGACGTGTAGCCCTCGGTCGCGCGCACCACGACCTCGGCCCGCACCGACGCATACGGTGTCGCGACCCGGCCCGGTTCCAGCCGTACGACCGGCGACCGCTCGTAGACGGCGACACCCTTGCGCACGACGGCGGCGGCGAGGCCACGGGCGAGCTTGGCCGGGTGGATCCGCGCACAGTCCGGGGTGTACGTGCCGCCGAGGACGTTCGTGGCGTCGAGTCGCGCCCGGGCCTCATCCCGGGTCAGGAGGCCGAGACCGAGCCCGAAGTCGTCCGACTCGGCGACCTCGTCGCGGGCGCGACCGAGTTGCAGTTCGGACCGGGCGAGCACGACCGTGCCGCCCTTGACGAAGTCACAGTCGACACCCTCGGCGGCGGCAGCCCGGCCGACCTCATCGACCGAGCCGACCATCGCCCGGTGCATCGCGATCGCCGGGCCACGGCCGTGCCGCCGGGCCAGCGTGCCGATCGATTGAGGAAAGAGCGCCGAGCACCAGCCGCCGTTGCGTCCCGACGCACCGAATCCGGCGATCTCTTTCTCCAGCACCGCGATCCGCAGTGTGGGGTCGGCCGTGGCGAGGTAATACGCCGTCCACAACCCGGTGAAGCCGGCGCCGACGATCGCGACGTCAACGTCGATGTCGCCGGCCAGCGCCGGGCGCGGCGTCAGGTCATCGTCGACGGTGGACATCCAGTGCGACAACTGGCGGTAGTCGGGCAGCGTCATATCACTCTCGCTCCCTTCCATGCTCTTATGCCGTCCCGTGCTGCCGGCCGCGCCGACCAGCGCGGCGTTGCACACACGGAGCGAAGCGAGGTCGGTGTCCCCTGACCCCGAACGCGTCGGAGTCAGGGGACACCGGTGTGGCGCACGCCCGATACGGGGGAATCAGACATGCGTCCACGCTCTATCAGCCGAAGTCGCGGTGCGTCCGCGCGGCCGCATGGGCCCGATCGCGGTCAGACGTACCGGCTACGTGCGTCCAGGCTTCGGTCAGCACGTCCCGCAGGATCTGCTCGATCTCGATGAAGATCGATTCGTCGCAGATCAGGGGCGGGGCGAGCTGGACGACCGGGTCGCCGCGATCGTCGGCGCGGCAGTAGAGGCCGGCGTCGAACAGCGCCTTGGACAGGAAGCCGCGCAGGAGGCTCTCCGACTCATCGTCGTTGAACGTCTCCTTGGTTGCCTTGTCCTTGACCAGCTCGATGCCGAAGAAGTAGCCGTCGCCGCGTACGTCGCCGACGATCGGCAGATCGAGCAGCTTCTCCAGGTGCGATCGGAAGACCGGCGAGTTCTTGCGGACGTGGCCGGTCAGATCCTCGCGCTCGAAGATGTCGAGGTTCGCCATCGCCACGGCGGCCGCGACCGGGTGACCACCGAACGTGATGCCGTGCGCGAACCAGTTCGTGTCGCGGAGGAACGGCTCGGCCAGGCGATCACTCACGATCATCGCGCCGGCCGGAATGTAGCCGGACGTCATGCCCTTGGCGCAGGTGATGATGTCCGGCTGGTACCCGTAGCGCTGGGAGCCGAAGTATTCACCGAGCCGGCCGAACGCGCAGATCACCTCGTCCGAGACGAGGAGGACGTCGTACTCGTCGCAGATCTCCCGGACCCGCTGGAAGTATCCCGGCGGCGGCGGGAAGCAGCCGCCGGAGTTCTGCACCGGCTCCAGAAATACGCACGCGACCGTTTCCGGGCCCTCGAATTCGATGGCCTCCGCGATGCGATCGGCGGCCCACCGGCCGAACGCTTCCTCATCGGTGCCATCCGGGCCGGCGGTGCCGGCCGGCGCCCGGTAGAAATTCGTGTTGGGCACGCGCAGGGTCGACGGGACCAGTGGCTCGAAGTCGGCCTTGATGCCCGGCAGCCCCGTGATCGACAGAGCGCCCATCGACGTGCCGTGGTAGGCGATGTGGCGGGAGATGGCCTTGACCTTGCCCGGCTTGCCGACCCGCTTGAAATAGCTGCGGGCGAGCTTCCATGCCGACTCCACGGCCTCCGAGCCGCCGGTGGTGAAGAAGACGCGATTCAGATCGCCGGGCGCGAGATCGGCCAAGCGGTCAGCCAACTCGACGGCCTTGGGGTGGGCGTACGACCAGATGGGGAAGTAGGCCAGTTCGCCGGCCTGCTTCGCGGCCGCGTCCGCCAGCTCCTGGCGGCCGTGCCCGGCCTGTACCACGAAGAGACCGGCCAGACCGTCGATGTAGCGCTTGCCGTTGGTGTCCCAGAGGTAGGGGCCCTCACCCCGCGCGATCATCGGTACGGGCGAGTTCGCGTACGCCGACAACCGGGTGAAGTGCATCCACAGGTGGTCGCGGGCGGCCGCGTCCAGCTTCGCGTTGTCCAGCGTGCGGCGGTCGACCGGATCGTGGTCGTGGCTCATGGCGTCCCCCAGGCATAGGTCTGTTTCGCAAGTTTCAGATAGACGTACGTCTCGGTGGATGCGACGCCGTCGATCGTGCGGATCTTCTCGTTGAGTAGGCCGAGCAGGTGCTCGTCGTCGGTGCAGACCAGTTCGGCCAGGATGTCGTAGCTCCCGGCACAGATCACCACGTAGTCGACCTCGGGTATCTGCGCGATCTTCTCGGCAACCGCCCGCATGTCGCCCTCGACCTTCATGCCGATCATCACCTGGCGATGAAAACCCAAGGTCAGCGGATCGGTGACGGCGACAATCTGCATCATCCCAGCATCGAGCATCCGTTGGACCCGTTGCCGGGCCGCCGCCTCGGATAGCCCGATCTTTTTCGCCAGCGCCGCGTAGGACATGCGTCCGTCCTGTTGGAGCTGGTCGATGATGTGTTTGTTGACGTCATCGAGGATTGGTGGCTCGGTCACGGCAAGGATTCTCGTCTAGGGATCGGCGGTTGGCAACTAATTCAGTTGTAGGATTCGATTAATTCTATGGAATCCGTCGCCCGTAAGGCCACACGTGGGCGCCGAGTTTCGATCAGTGACCAGCGCGAAGCAGTGGGTAACGAGTTTTCGGGCCGCCGGAAGGGGGTGCCCAGCGGGTCGCCAACACCGGCCCGTGGGTCGACGCGGTCAGCGTAAGGTGTGCTCTGACCGAATTGTGAGCTTTCCTCGAAGGGTCGATGTTGCGCATTCTCTGTGTCGGCGCCGGCGGCGTCGGATCCGCGGCGGCGACGATTGCGAGCCGGCGAGACTTCTTCGAGTGTTTCGTGGTCGCCGACTATGACCTCGACCGGTCGAGGCGGGCCGTCGCCACGCTGTCCGACGACCGCTTCACCGCGGCGCGCGTCGACGCGTCGATAGCGCAGGACGTCCTTAATCTGTGCCGGGAACACCGGATCACGCATGTGCTGAACGCGGTCGATCCGCGCTTCGTAATGCCGATCTTCCATGGTGCCTTTGGCGCTGGGGCCAACTATCTCGACATGGCGATGTCGCTGTCACATCCGCATGAGGAGCTGCCGTACGAACAGCCGGGCGTCAAGCTCGGCGACGAGCAGTTCGCGGTGGCCGAGAAGTGGGAGCGGACCGGGCGGCTGGCGCTGGTCGGCATCGGTGTCGAGCCCGGCCTGTCGGATGTCTTCGCCCGTTACGCGGCCGACCGCCTGTTTTCGACGATCGATGAGTGTGGCGTACGGGACGGTGCCAATCTCACCGTGGCCGGTTACGACTTCGCACCGTCGTTTTCCATTTGGACCACGATCGAAGAGTGCTTGAACCCGCCCGTGGTGTTCGAACGCGATCGCGGGTGGTTCACCACCGCGCCGTTCAGCGAACCGGAGATCTTCGACTTCCCGGACGGTATCGGCGAAGTCGAATGTGTGAATGTCGAGCACGAAGAAGTGCTGCTGATACCGCGCTGGGTCGACGCCGGGCGGGTCACCTTCAAGTACGGTCTCGGCAACGAATTCATCGAGGTGCTCAAGACCCTCCACAAGCTCGGGCTCGACTCGACGCGGCCGGTCCCGGTCGGTGGGATGAGTGTCGCGCCTCGCGACGTGGTCGCCGCCTGCCTGCCCGATCCGGCGACGCTAGGCGATCGGATGACCGGGAAAACCTGCGCCGGTACGTGGGTAAAGGGCACCGGCAAGGACGGCACACCACGCGAGGTCTACCTCTATCACGTGGTTGACAACGAATGGTCGATGGCCGAATACGGCCACCAGGCGGTGGTGTGGCAGACCGCGATCAACCCGGTGATTGCCCTCGAACTGATCGCGTCCGGGACGTGGGCCGGCGCTGGCGTGCTCGGGCCGGAGGCGTTCGACGCCACACCGTTCCTCGATCTGCTCAACGCGTACGGTTCGCCCTGGGGGATGCGGGAGCAGTGACGCGGTCAATGTGACCAGCGAGACGCCGCCGACCGTCGGGTCGACCCTCGGTTGCGTGACAGGCTGGGCGACGTGGAGATCCGCCTCGGTACGGCCGCCGGTCGAGGTCTCCTACTCGGCACGATCCTCGGATCGTCGATGGCCCTGCTCGACGGATCGATCGTCAACGTCGCGCTGCCGCACATCGGCCAGGACCTCGGCGCACCGGTCTGGGGCCTGCAGTGGACCGTCACCGCGTACCTGCTGCCCTTGGCCGCCCTGGTCCTCCTCGGCGGATCGCTCGGCGACCGGTTCGGCCGCCGCCGAGTCTTTCTGATCGGCGTCGGCTGGTTTGCGATCGCGTCTGCGTTGTGCGGTTTCGCCCCGGGCATTGGCTGGCTCGTCGGCGCACGTGCCCTGCAAGGCGTCGGCTCGGCGCTGCTTACGCCGGGTTCGCTCGCGCTGATCCAATCGTCTATCCGGCGCTCGGATCGGGCACCCGCGATCGGACTCTGGGCCGGACTCGGCGGTGTCGCCAGCGCTGCGGCGCCGCTGATCGGGGGATTCCTGATCGACGCGCTCGACTGGCGTTGGATCTTCTTCATCAACCTTCCGCTCGCCGCGGCGACAATCCTCGTCGTCCTCCGCTACGCACCGGAGAGCCGTGACGTGGATGGCGCCGGTCGCCGCTTCGATCTGCCGGGGGCAGGGCTGGGCGCGCTCGGCCTCGGCGGGGTCACGTTCGGCCTGGTCAACGGCTCGCTGTGGCCGGGCATCGGTGGCGGGATCGTGCTCGCGGCGTTCATCGCGTGCGAGCGCCGCAGCCGGGCGCCGATGATGCCGACCGGCCTGTTCCGGTCGGTCGAGTTCAGTGTGATCAACGCTGTCACGCTTCTCGTCTACGGCGGACTCGGGGGCATGACGTTCTTCGTTGTGCTGCAACTCCAGCAGGTCGTCGGGCTCAGTGCGCTGGAGGCCGGTGCCGCGTTGATCCCGATGACGCTGATCCTGCTGGCCGGATCGTCCGTCACGGGTGCGCTCGGCAAGCGGATCGGTGCACGACTGCCGTTGTCGGTCGGTCCCGCGGTGACCGCGACCGGTGCGCTGCTGCTCGTGCGCGTCGGCGTGGGCGCGAACTATTGGCGCGACGTGTTCGGCCCGGTCGTCCTGATGGGAATCGGGATGACGTTGCTGGTCGCGCCGTTGACGGCGACCGTGCTCGCGGCCGCGCCGGACCGGCTCGTCGGCGTGGCGAGCGGCATCAACAACGCGGTCGCGCGATCCGGCAGCCTGCTCGCCGTGGCCGCGCTACCGCTCGTGACCGCGTTGACCGGTGACGAGTACGGCAATCCGGCCGTGGTCACCCACTCGTACCGGATCGCGATGATGATCTGTGCGGGGCTGTTCGCCCTCGGCGCCGGGCTGTCGTTCGTTGCGTTGCCGCGCCGCCGATCGGCGGTCGTGGTGTCGCCCGACGACGGGCGGGCGCGGCGGACCGACCTCCACGCCCACCCGACGCACCCGTAGCGCACGACGATCGTGCGTCGTCAGGCGCAGACGCTCGCGAACGCGTCGGCAACGATGTCGAGTCCACGGCGCAAGGTGGCCTCCGGCATGACGAGCGGCGGCAGGAAACGTAGGACGTTGCCGTATGTGCCACAGGTCAGCGTCAGCAATCCGGCCGCGTGGCATGCCTTGGACACGGCGGCCGTCGTCGCGGCGTCCGGGGCCGGCCCGTTCGGCCCGATGCCACCGGGCTCGACCAATTCGACGGCGATCATCGCACCGCGGCCCCGGACGTCGCCGATCACCGGATACCGATCGGCGAGGCTGTGCAGAGCCGGCTTCATGGTCTCGCCGATGCGCAACGCTTCCGCGGCGAGATTGAGGTCCCGCATCGTCTCAATGGCGGCGAGGGCCGCCGCGCACGCGATCGGGTTTCCGCCGTACGTGCCGCCGAGACCGCCGACGTGCACCGCGTCCATCAACTCGGCCCGACCGGTAACGCCGGCCAGTGGCAGGCCGCCCGCGATGCCCTTGGCCGTGGCCACGAGATCCGGCTCGATGCCCTCGTGCGAGCTCGCGAACCAGTCGCCGGTCCGGCAGAAGCCGGTTTGGATCTCGTCGGCGATGAAGACGGCACCATTCGTGTGCGCCCACTCGGAGAGCTCGGCCAGGAACCCGGGCGCCGGCACGACGAAGCCGCCCTCGCCCTGGATCGGCTCGATCAGCAGCGCGGCGACGTTGGCCCCGCCGACCTGCTTCTCGATCAGGTCGATGGCCCGCGCAGCGGCCTGCGGGCCGGACCGGCCGTCGTAGAACGGGTAGGACATCGGCGCCCGGTAGATCTCCCCGGCGAATGGCCCGAACCCGTCCTTGTACGGCATGTTCTTCGCGGTCAACGCCATCGTGAGGTTGGTGCGGCCGTGATAGGCGTGGTCGAAGACGACGATCGCCGGCCGCCCGGTCGCCTTCCGGGCGACCTTCACGGCGTTCTCTACCGCCTCGGCGCCCGAGTTGAACAGCGCCGACCGCTTGTCGAACAGGCCCGGAGTCAGCGTGTTGAGCTGCTCGCACACGGCGACGTACGCCTCGTAGGGCGCGACCATGAAACACGTGTGAGTGAACAGCTCGGCCTGCCGCCGGACCGCCTCGACTACGCGCGGCGCCGAGTTGCCGACGCTCGTGACCGCGATACCGGCGGCGAAGTCAATCCACTCGCGCCCCTCGACGTCGGTGAGCGTGCCGCCGCTGGCGTGGTCGACATACGACGTGATGACTGAGCTCACGCCCCTAGCGACGGCCGCGGTCCGGCGCTTGTGCAGATCCTCGGACGCACTCATGGCGGCACCTTCCTCTGGTCACGAGTCCGAACAGTGGTCACGACTCGGAACTGCGTCACGACCTGGAACTGGTCAGGACTCGATGTAGTGCATGACGTGCTTGACGCGGGTGTAGTCCTCGAGACCGTACATGGACAGGTCCTTGCCGTGACCGGAGTGCTTGAAGCCGCCGTGCGGCATCTCGGCGACGAGCGGGATGTGGGTGTTGACCCAGACGCAGCCGAAGTCGAGCCGGTTGGAGACCCGCATCGCGCGGCCGTGGTCACGCGTCCAGACCGATGACGCGAGGCCGTACTGCACGCCGTTGGCCCAACGGACCGCCTCGTCCTCGTCGGTAAAGCGCTGCACGGTGATGACCGGGCCGAACACCTCTTCCTGAATGATTTCGTCGGCCTGCTGGAGTCCGGACACCACGGTCGGTGCATAGAAGTAGCCGCGGTCGCCCACCCGGGCACCGCCGGCACCCAGCGCGGCGTGGTCCGGCAGCCGCTCGATGTAGCCGCCCACCCGCGCAAGCTGGTTCGCGTTGTTCAGCGGGCCGTAGAGAACGTCTTCGTCGTCGGGCTGGCCGGTCTTCGTGTTCCGCGCCTGCTCGGTGAGGGCGGCCACGAATTCATCGTGGATGCCCGGGCCGGCGAGCACGCGGGTCGCGGCCGTGCAGTCCTGGCCGGCGTTGAAATACCCGGCCATCGCGATGCCCTCGGCGACCGACTCGAGATCGGCGTCGTCGAAGACGATCACGGGCGCCTTCCCGCCGAGTTCGAGGTGGGTGCGCTTCAGGTCTGGTACGGCGGCGCTGGCCACCTCCATGCCGGCCCGTACGGAGCCGGTGATCGACACCATCTGCGGCGTCGGGTGCGAGACGAGGGCGCGGCCGGTCTCGCGGTCGCCGCAGATCACATTCAGTACGCCAGCCGGCAGGAACTCGGCGGCCACCTCGGCCAGCAGCAGCGTCGACGCCGGCGTGGTGTCGCTCGGCTTCAAGACCACCGTGTTGCCGGCGGCGAGCGCGGGCGCGATCTTCCAGATCGCCATCATGAGCGGGTAATTCCACGGCGTTACCTGACCGCAGACGCCGACCGGCTCACGCCGGACATACGACGTGTGGCCTTTCATATATTCGCCGGCCGATTTTCCTTCGAGCACCCGCGCCGCGCCGGCGAAGAAGCGGATCTGATCGACGGCCGGCGGGATCTCCTCGCTCATCGTGAGGCCAATCGGCTTGCCGGTGTTCTGACTCTCCACGGCCACGAACTCGGCGGCGCGCGACTCGATCGCGTCGGCGATCTTGAGCAGCGCCCGCTGGCGCTCCGACGGTGTCGTGTCGCGCCACGACTCGAACGCCGCCGCGGCCGCGCTCATCGCCACGTCAACGTCCACCGGCCCGGAGACGGGCGCACTGGCGAACGTCTCGCCGGTCGTCGGATCGATCACGTCGGCGTACGAGCCGTCCTTCGTGTCGACGTACGCCCCGTCGACGAAGTTTCGTAGCCTGCGCGAATCGCTCATGTCGCACTCCTGCACATCGATGTGTGTCCGGCTGCCGGATCCTCGGTCCGAAAACCTATCCCACTTGCCATCCTGGCAACCGATTCCGTTGCGTACAAGGGGAGAGCCGACTGTTTCCGTGCCTTACCGACATCGTAGGCTGGCTCGGTCGGCGTTGTGCTCTTCCGTGGAGGTCCCCCGAGTGAACATCATTGCCTGCTATGTGGCGAGCCGCCCGGAAACCGGGGATGACCTGCTCGACGTGCGTAGTCCCGTGGACGGTCGGCTGGTGGCCCGGACCGTCCTCGCGAGCGAAGATCAAGTCGAGCGCGCGGTGGCCGCCGCCGCGGCAATCGCGCCGATCGCGGCCGGCCTGCCGGCGCACGTACGAGCTGCGGCCCTCGATCACGTCAGCCGTCGCCTCGCCGAGCGGGCCGACGAGGTCGCGCGCCTGATCACGGCCGAGAACGGCAAGCCGATCAAGTGGGCCCGGGTCGAAGTGGCTCGGGCGGTCTCCACGTTCCGCTGGGCCGCCGAAGAGACGCGTCGTGACTCGGGAGAGCTCCAGCGCCTCGACACCGACCCGGGCGCGACCGGTCGGATGGCGATAGTCCGTCGCGCGCCGCGAGGGCCGGTGCTCGGCATCTCGCCGTTCAACTTCCCGCTGAACCTTGTCGCCCACAAGGTCGCGCCGGCGATCGCCGTCGGCGCGCCGATCATCCTGAAGCCGGCGCCCGCGACACCGCTGTCGGCACTGCTGCTCGGCGAGTTGCTGGCCGAGGTCACGGAGCCGGATGGTGTCGGTGCCGGCCTGCCGCCGGGGATGTTCTCGGTGTTGCCGATCCCGAACGAGCGGGCCGCCGCCCTCGTCGCCGATCCGCGGCTGCCGGTCGTGTCGTTCACCGGCTCGGGCCCGGTCGGCGCGCAGATCCGGTCGGCCGTACCCGATAAGCATGTGACGTTGGAGCTGGGCGGAAACGCGGCCGCCGTGGTGTGCGGCGACTGGTCGTCGGAGGCGGACCTGGACTGGGCCGCGACCCGGATCGCGACGTTCGGCAATTACCAGGCCGGTCAGTCCTGTATCGCGGTGCAGCGGGTGATCGTGCACGACGATCTCTACGACGCGTTCGTCCCGCGGCTGGTGGACAAGGTGAAGGCGCTGCCGAACGGCGACGTCGAGGACGAGACGACCGAGGTCGGGCCGGTCATCAACGATGCCGCCGCGGACCGGATCGAAGCATGGGTACGCCAGGCGCAGGCGGCCGGTGCACGCAACCTGGTCGGCGACTTCGAGCGCGACGGACGGGCAATCGCACCGGTGGTCCTGGCCGACACACCCACCGACGCGTTGGTGTGCACCGAGGAGGTGTTCGGGCCGGTGATGGTCGTGTCCCGGGCCGCGTCCGATGCCGACGCATTCGCCGCGGTCAACGACTCGCAGTTCGGCCTGCAGGCGGGCGTGTTCACGCACAATGTGCAGACGGCGTTCGCGGCGCACCGCACACTCGACGTCGGCGGAGTGATCATCGGCGACGCGCCGAGCTTCCGCGCCGACCAGATGCCCTACGGCGGCCGCAAGAACTCCGGCGTCGGTCGCGAGGGTCTGCGCAGCGCGATGGACGACTACACCGACGTCCGGGTGATGGTGCTGACCGGCCTGGACCTCTAGCGCCGGTTTTGGGGCCTGCTTGCTTCGGTTTTGGGGCCCGCTCGTATCGGTATCGAGGCCCGCTCTTATCGGTTTCGACGCACGGCACACGAGCCGGGCAGCGGTGATCGGTAGGCTGAGGGTCGCCAACACCCGCGCTCGTCCGCGCCGCAAGGAGTCCGTACCGTGTCCCAGCTCCAGCTCAGCGACTTCGTCAAGGCGTACGACGTCCGAGGCACCGTCCCGGATCAACTCAGCGACGAGGTGGCGCGCGCTTTCGGTACCGCGTTCGTCCGGGTCATGCGTCGCGAGGGTGCGGTGCCGTCGATCGTCATCGCGCACGACATGCGACCGTCCTCGCCGGACCTGGCTGCCGCTTTTGCCGATGGAGCGGCGGCAGAGGGAGCCGACGTGATCCTCGCCGGTCTCGGCTCGACCGACATGGCCTACTTCGCTGCCGGCAGCCTCGACATGCCCGGCGCGATGTTCACCGCGAGCCACAATCCGGCCAAGTACAACGGGATCAAGATGTGCCGGGCTGGTGCGCTGCCGGTCGGGCTGGAAACCGGCCTGGGCGATATCCGTGACCTGGCCCAGGCCATCCTGGACGGCACCGACGCCGCACGCGCCGACGCGCGGGGCACGGTGAGTGAGCGGGACCTCCTCCGCCCGTACGCCGAGTATCTGCGCAGCCTGGTCGACCTGTCCGGCATCCGGCGCCTCGCGGTCGTCGTCGATGCCGGAAACGGCATGGCCGGATACACGGTGCCGGCGGTGCTCGGCGACGAGAAGCTCCCAGCGTTGCCGCTCGATATCACGCCGCTCTACTTCGAACTCGACGGCACGTTCCCCAATCACGAAGCCAACCCGCTGGAGCCGGCGAACATCGTCGACCTTCAGGCCGCGGTCGTCGAACACGGCGCCGACATCGGTCTCGCCTTCGACGGCGACGCGGATCGCTGCTTCGTCGTCGACGAACTCGGCCAACCGGTGTCACCGAGCGCGGTCACCGCGCTCGTCGCGACCCGCGAACTGGCCAAACACCCTGGTGCCACGATCATCCACAACTTGATCACGTCCAGTGCCGTGCCGGAAATCGTGACGGAGAACGGCGGCCAACCCGTACGCACCCGGGTCGGGCACTCGTTCATCAAAGCGGAGATGGCGCGTACGGGTGCGGCGTTCGGCGGTGAGCACTCGGCTCACTATTACTTCAAGGACTTCTGGGGCGCCGATACAGGCATGCTCGCTGCCATGCACATGCTGGCCGCGTTGGGCGGTCAGCCGTTGCCGCTGTCGGAGTTCGCCGCGAAGTTCGAGCGGTATGTGGCCTCGGGCGAGATCAACACGACGGTCGCCGACCCGGCCGGCAAACTCGCCGAGGCCGAGGCGGCACTCACCGGTCCCGACGCGCCGGCCGGCGTGCAAGCCGACCACCTCGACGGCCTGACCGTACGTTATCCGGACGGCGGCTGGATAAACGTACGGCCGTCGAACACGGAACCGTTGCTGCGACTCAATGTCGAGGCGCCGGACGCCGACCGGATGGCGCAACTGCGCGACGCCGCGCTCCAGATCATTCGCGCACGCTGAACGCAGAGTCGGTCGGTAGGACGGTCGCTACGGACGTAAAGGAGCTTCAGGTGTCCCTTGATTCCCAACTGCTGTCGTTGTTGGCCTGCCCCGACACGCATCACGCGCCGCTCGAATACGACGACGCGGCGCAAACCTTGACCTGCACCGAATGTGGACGGGTCTTCCCGATCCGGGACGGCATCCCGGTATTGCTGCTCGACGAGGCCACCCCACCGGTGCCGACGCCGGGCGGGGCTGCCTGATGGCTTCGCCACCGGACGGTTCGGCCGGGGTACGCGGATCCCGTACGGTCGACGAGCGGCTGCTCGACAACGTCCACGCGTTGGAGCGAGCCGATCCGGGCCAGATGCTGCGGGCCACCGCCTCGGCGGGCGCGCAGGTGCGGGAGACGGCGGCCCTCGCAGCCGAGACAAACCTCGGCTCGATCGCCGACGAAGGGCGGCCACGGGCCGTCGTCGTGGCCGGGCAGGGCACCGCCGCCCGGACGGGCGAGTTGCTCGCGACCGTCGCCGGCCTACGGTGTCCGGTCCCGGTCATCGTGCACCGCAGCGTCGGTGTGCCCGGGTGGGTCAACGCCGGCGACGTGGTCATCGCGGTGAGCGCGTCGGGTCGCAGCCCGGAGGCCCTGGGCGCGGCCGAGGCGGCGGCCCGTCGCGGTGCCCGTCTCGTCGCGGTCGGACCGCCGGACACCCTGCTGCAGTCGGTCGCGGAGGGGGCGCGGGCGCCGTTCATTCCGGTGCCCCGGCGCGCTCCGGCCCGCGCCAGCATCTGGGCGCTCACGGTGCCGGTGCTGCTGGTCGCTCGTACCCTCGGGTTGGTCAAGGTCAATGAGGCGGACCTCGCGGAGACCGCGGCGCGGTTGGACGCGGACGCCGAGCGGTGTCGCCCGACGGCGGAATCCTTTGTGAACCCGGCTAAATCGCTGGCGCTCGATCTGGCCGGCTCGATCCCGATCGTGTGGGGATCGTCGCCTTTGGCCACTGTCGCGGCCCATCGATTCGCCGACACGCTGTCGTCCAATGCGCGCTATCCGGCGGTGGGCGGCAGCCTGGGCGATGCCGGCCGCGGCCGCGTCGGAATGCTCGACGGCGTCTTCGGCGCGCTGGCCGAGACCGAACGCGACATCTTCGCCGACCGCGACGAAAGCGACGAGACGGCGGCGACACGGCTGCGGGTCGTTCTGCTCCGTGACGGTGGCCTGGCCGACGATCTCCGCGACGACAACGAGCCGGCCGCGGTCGAGGAGCGTCGCGCCGAGGCCCTCCTGTCGGTGGCCGAACAGCGGGGGATCCGGATCAGCGTGCTCACGGCCGAGGGCGGATCGGCGCTGGAACGGCTCGCTTCGTTGGTGGCGGTACCGGACTTCACCTCTATCTACCTCGCGATGGCGCACGGTCTCGACCCGATGGCAGTCCCCGCCGTCGAGGAGTTGAAGGAGCGGTCCGGGGTATGAGCGAGTACGACCTGACGAGCGTGCGCGCATCGCGAGGGCGGGTATGAGCGCTTCTGGCGGGACCCGGGCGGTCATCGCGGCACTTCTCGCGAACCTCGGCATCGCGGTGACCAAGTTCGTGGCGTTCGCGCTTACCGGCTCGTCGTCGATGCTGGCCGAGGGCATCCACTCGGTGGCCGACTCCGGCAACCAGGTGCTGCTCCTGATCGGCGGCAAGCGGTCGCGGCGCGCCGCCACGGCGCGGCACCCGTTCGGATACGGGCGCGAGCGGTACATCTATGCGTTCATCGTGTCGATCGTGCTGTTCAGCGTCGGTGGCCTGTTCGCCGTGTACGAGGGCATCCACAAGGTGCAGCATCCGGAGCCGATCGACAAATGGCAGTGGGTGCCGCTGGTGGTGCTCGCCATCGCGATCACGCTCGAGTCGTTGTCGTTCCGGACGGCCGTCGGCGAGGCCAACCACATCCGCAGCGGAGCGGGTTGGGTCGCGTTCATCCGGCACGCACGCGCGCCGGAACTTCCGGTGATCCTGCTCGAAGACTTCGGTGCTCTCGTCGGTCTCGTACTGGCGCTGTTCGGCGTCGGCCTGACTTTGATCACCGACAACGGCGTCTGGGACGGTGTCGGCACGCTCGGCATCGGTGTGCTGCTGGTGTGCATCGCCGTGGTACTGGCGATCGAGACGAAGAGTCTGCTCATCGGCGAAGCGGCGAGACCGGAACAGGTCGCCGCGATCACGGCGGCGCTGGACGCGGCGCCGGGGCTCGACCGCGTCATCCACCTGCGGACCATGCACCTCGGACCGGACGAGCTGCTCGTCGCGGCGAAGGTCGCGACCGCGCCGGGGAGCTCCGCGACGGACGTCGCGACCGCGATCGACGACGCGGAGGAGCGGATCCGCGCCGCGGTGCCGATTGCCCGGGTGATCTATCTGGAACCCGACATCGACCGGGGCTTGAGCGTCGGCACGTCCGCCGACCCCTCCGCCGACGGGTCTGCCGGCGAGTCCGTCGGCCCGACCGCCGACGGGTGAGGGCCGCCTACGCCCTGCGGCGTCCGATCATGGGTTGTCGCTGTTACCGGCCCACGTTTAGGCACAACAACCCCATGATCGCTGAGCGGCCGAGACGGGCTTCGTGACCTGGCGGGGAAGTGGTGGTCCCCGGCGCCAGTACCGCGACCATTTCCCGGCGAGGTCAAACCGTGATGCCGGTGGGGTGGACCGTGCCGGTGAGATTGCCGAGTACAATTGCCGCATAACGTCCGAATTCAGAAAATATCGGGAATGGCTTGACACTGTGGCAGCGGAGTGTGACTCTTTAACCACGCAGCGTGTTTGAGACTTCGGTCCGAGCCGCGCGGGGGAAACCAAACCGGGGGGAAGTGCGGGGCGGTGACCGCTGGCGGGAGTGTCCCGGCTAGCTGGTCCCGCCCCGCACGCTGTCCAGGAACGTTTCGCATCGACCCGGCCAACCGCGTCGCCCGAGGGAATCCCGTGACGATCGCCACGCCGGCGCCGTTGCTTTCCGCGGACATCTGTATTGCCGCGCGAATTCGTATTGCCGCAGTCATCACTGGTCCGCCCGCGCGTCGACGGGATATCGGCGGCATCGGCTGCCGACGGCCTCGGATGGTAGTGGCGCAATCGTCAGTTGCCCTGACGCACCGGACGCCCGAGGCGCCGATATGGTGGTACGAGCCGCGACGCGGCCAATTGTCAGGGTGTCGATCGAGCGCCACCGGGCGCGACCACGGTCGCCGCATTTGGTGGGCCACCGCCGTACCGAACAGGGGATAGTTGATGACAAGCACGCTGCCGTCGAGCATGACGCGGGTCGACGGCCAGGACTTCAAGGTCGCCGACCTGTCGCTCGCGGCCTTCGGCCGCAAGGAAATCCAGCTGGCGGAGCACGAGATGCCCGGTCTGATGGCCTTGCGTGCCGAATACGCCGACGCCCAGCCGCTGCGCGGTGCGCGTATCACTGGTTCGCTCCACATGACCATCCAGACCGCGGTGCTGATCGAGACGCTCGTGGCCCTCGGCGCGCGGGTTCGCTGGGCAAGCTGCAACATCTTCTCGACTCAGGACCACGCCGCGGCGGCCGTCGCGGTCGGCCCGACCGGCACGCCCGAGGCCCCGGCCGGAGTGCCGGTGTACGCCTGGAAGGGCGAGTCGCTTCCGGAGTACTGGTGGTGCACCGAGCAGGTGCTCAACTGGCCGGATGGCAACGGCCCGAACATGATCCTCGATGACGGCGGCGACGCGACACTGCTCGTCCACAAGGGTGTGGAGTTCGAGACGGCCGGTGCCGTCCCGGCGACCGCGGAGACCGACAGCGAAGAGTATGCGGTCATCCTCGACGTGCTGCGGCGATCGCTTGCCGCGGACCCGAAGCGCTGGACCACCATCGCGGCGGGGATCAAGGGCGTGACGGAGGAGACGACCACCGGCGTCCACCGTCTCTACGAGATGCAGCAAGCGGGCACGCTCCTGTTCCCGGCGATCAACGTCAATGATTCCGTGACGAAGAGCAAGTTCGACAACAAGTACGGCTGTCGCCACTCACTCATCGACGGCATCAACCGAGCTACCGACGTGCTCATCGGCGGGAAGGTGGCCGTGGTTTGCGGCTACGGGGATGTCGGCAAGGGTTGCGCCGAGTCGCTGCGCGGCCAGGGCGCCCGGGTGATCGTGACCGAGATCGACCCGATCTGCGCCTTGCAGGCGGCGATGGATGGCTACCAGGTCGCGACGCTGGACGACGTCGTCAGTACGGCTGACATCTTCGTTACCGCGACCGGGTGCTTCGACGTGATCACGGCCGCCCAGATGGCCCGTATGAAGCACCAGGCGATCGTCGGAAATATCGGGCACTTCGACAACGAGATCGACATGGCCGGCCTCGCGAAGACGCCCGGCGTCCAGCGCAACAACATTAAGCCGCAGGTTGACGAATGGGTGTTCGCTGACGGTCACACGATCATCGTGCTGTCCGAAGGTCGGCTGCTCAATCTCGGCAACGCCACCGGCCACCCGAGCTTCGTCATGTCCAATTCGTTCTCCAACCAGACGATCGCCCAGATCGAGCTGTTCACGAAGCTCGAGCAGTATCCGATCGGCGTCTATACGCTGCCGAAGCACCTCGACGAAAAGGTCGCCCGCCTGCACTTGGAGGCGCTCGGTGTGCGACTCACGCAGTTGTCGAAGGCGCAAGCGGATTACCTGGGCGTACACGTCGAGGGTCCGTACAAATCGGAGCACTACCGCTACTGATCAACCGGTACGTCCGCGCAGCGTGAAGGGCCGGTCCGGGGTCACGGGCCGGCCCGCCGGTATCGATGGTTCGGTTATGCTTGTCCGCCATTCGCTCACCATTATGGCTAACCAAGTTCTAGCCGTTCGGCCAGCAGAAAGTGGCCATAGGAACACCTAATGTTGCTGCGCTGCGCCGTTGCGATAACAGGACAGTCACGAATCCACATGCGCTCTTGGCCGTAGGCCGGCCACGTCGTTTCCTTTAACCACTACGCGCAGCCCTCATTCTGTCCGTTCGTGCGGCGGTGTGTTCCCCCTTGGCGGCTGCGGTAGAACTCTGGAGGAGACATGCGCACAGGGACGAAGAGGCTTACCGGCCTCGTCGCTCTTACTGCTGTCGGTCTGCTCGGTGTCGCGGCCTGTGGCACGAGTAAGAGCGGTACCAGCAGCAACAAATCCACGTCGTCCCCTGGCTATGCGGCCTGTGCCACGAGCCCGGACACGTGCAACAGCGGCCCGCGCAAGGACGGCGGCGACATCGTCGTGGCCCTGGGCAAGTACCCGTCGACCTGGAACAACTGGAGCTCCGACGGAAACATCGTCGAGACGGTCGAGCAGGAGAACCTGATCGTTCCGGGCGCCTATATCTTCCTGCCGAGCGGGAAGATCCAGTGGAACCAGGACCTGTTGGCCTCGGAGCCGCAGGTCACGAGCACCAGCCCGGAGACGATCGTCTACAAGATCAAGCCGACCGCCAAGTGGAGCAACGGCACGCCGATCAGCGCGGACGACTTCATCTACGAGTGGAAGAGCAACAACGGCCACGACAAGAACATCCCGATCGTCGGCAGCACCGGCTATGACTCGATCCAGAGCGTGACCGGTTCCGACAACGGCTCGACGGTCACGGTCGTCTACTCGAAGACGTATTCGGACTGGAAGGGTCTGTTCGGCAACATGTATCCGGCCTACTACGCGAAGCAGAAGGTGGGCGGTCTGGACACCGACGCTCAGCTCGAGGCTGCGTTCAAGGTCTGGGACGCTCCGCCGACCGACTGGACCGCTGGCCCGTACAAGCTGTCGAACTACCAGTCGCAGCAGTCGGCGACCTTCGTGCCGAACACCGCGTGGTACGGCGCTGACAAGCCGTCGCTGAAGACGATCACCTTCAAGTACATCACCGACCAGACGCAGGACGTCCCGGCGCTGCAGAACCAGGAAATCCAGGCGCTGAACATCCAGCCTGACCAGGACACCGTGCAGCAGCTCAGCCAGATTCCGGGCGTCAACTACGAGGTCTCGGCCGGCTTCTCGTTCGAGCACATCGATGTCAACTCCACGACGAAGTTCCTGAAGGACCCGGCGTTGCGCGAGGCGATCTTCGACGCGATCAACGTCCAGGACATGATCGACAAGACTGTCAAGCCGTTCTTCCCGAGCGCCAAGATCCTCTACAGCCACAACCTGGTTCCGGGCGTGCAGGGCTACACGGACATCACCAAGCAGACGACGCCCGATGCCGGCACCGGCAACATCGACAAGGCGAAGGCAGTTCTGCAGGCGGCTGGTTACAAGGGCATCGGCACGAGTCTGGTTCCGCCGAGCGGTGGTGGCCAGGTGACGATCAACTTCGTGCACACCGACACCGCGGTCCGTGACCAGTCGGCGCAGCTCGTCAGCCAGTACCTGTCGCAGCTCGGTATCAAGGTCAACAACAAGGTGACGGCCGACCTCGGTGGGTCGCTCGGCAACTTCGACTTCGACATGATCCAGTTCGGGTTCTCCGCGTCGCCGCTGCTTTCCGGCGACCACGACCTGTGGTACAAGGACGCGGGTAACAACTTCACGCACTGGAGCGACCCGCAGTCGGACGCAGCTTCTCGACCAGATGACGCAGGAGCTCGACCCGGTCAAGCAGGCCGCTCTGCTCAACCAGCAGGACGCCATCATGTCGAAGGCGTTTGTCGACCTGACGCTGTACCAGAAGCCGAACCTGCAGGTCGCGACGAACCAGTACATCAACATCCGTGACAACAACGCTGGTTCGTACTTCACGTACAACACCCAGCAGTGGGGTCTGAACGCCTCGGCCTCATAACGCATCAAGACTGAGTTCGAATCCTGGCCCCGGGCGCCGCTAGGCGCCCGGGGCCAGGGGCAGAACGGCAGTCCGCGATCACGGAAGGTGCACATAGATGCTGGTTTTCACAATACGGAGATTGTTCCAGGCAATCCCCATCCTGATCGTCTCGAGCTTCCTCTCGTTCTGGCTCGCCACCGTGTCGGGCGATCCGGTGACGCAGAAGTTCGCGCTCCGCAACCCCCCGCCGTCCAAGGCGATCATCGATCTCACCCGACACAACATGCGACTGGACCGGCCGTGGCTCTCGCAGTATTGGGACTGGCTGTGGGGTCTGGTCTCCCGTGGCGACTGGGGTCCCTCGATCGACGGCCTGCAGATCGGCTCGGCCATCGGTACGGCCCTCGGCGTTACGCTGCGGCTCATCCTCGCCGCCATGATCATCGCGCTCGTCCTCGCCATGGCCAGTGGCGTCGTCAGCGCGTACCGGCAGTATTCGAAGGTTGACTACTCGTTCACCTTCGTCGGTTTCGTGTTCCTGGCCATGCCGACGTTCTGGATCGCGGCGCTGCTCAAAGAGGGCGCTATCCAGTTCAACAACAGCTGGCAGAGTTCGTTTGGCACCCGTCCGATCCAGACGGTCGGCCAGCAGTCGATCGTGCCGCCCACCGACTTCTTCGGCCGGATGAGCGACTACGGCACCCACCTGATCCTGCCGACGATCTCGCTGGCGCTGATCACCTACGCGGCGTGGAGCCGCTTCGTGCGCGGCTCGCTGCTCGAGGTACTCAACAGCGACTACGTACGGCTGGCCCGGGCGAAGGGCCTGACCCCACGACGGGTGATGTTCCGCCACGCCCTGCGTACCGCGCTGATCCCGATGACCACCGTCACCGCGCTGACGATCGCGGCCCTGTTCGGTGGTGCGATCATCACCGAGCGGGTGTTCCAATGGCGTGGCATGGGCACGCTGATCATCAATGCGATCGGTGACCGGGACCGGTACGTGATCATGGGCTGGCTGTTGGTGGTCGGCCTGATCGTGGTCCTGGGAAACATCATCGCCGACCTGCTCTACGCCGTGCTGGACCCGAGGATCCGTTATGAGTGAGACGACCAGCCGCCCGAGCGCGGCAGAATCCGAAGGCGCCGGCGGGCCGGCAGCGGTCGGCTTGGCACCGCCGCCCCCCGAGAAGGTGGAACGCGAGTTCACCGTCAAGGAGCGCAGCCAGACGTCGATGGTGCTGACGCGCTTCTTGCGGCACCGCCTGGCGATCGGTTCGCTGATCTTCTTCGTCCTGCTCGTGCTCGTCGTATATCTGGCGCCGGTGGTCTTCCACCTCAGCTACACGACGATCACCGATCAGGCGTCTCTGTCACCGTCGTTCAAATATCCCATGGGTACGGATGAGCTGGGCCACAACTACGTGGCGCTTGTCCTGCGCGGTGCACACCAGTCGATGAACATCGCGTTCATCGTCGCGATCATGTCGTCCGCCTTCGGGGCACCGTACGGTGCGATCGCTGCCTACTACGGCGGCAAGATCGACGCGATCATGATGCGTATCGTCGACGTGATCCTCACGTTGCCGTTCCTGGTCGTGACCGGCGCGTTGGCCGAGCACTACAGCGGCACGTGGTACACGGTGGCGATCCTGCTGGGCGTGACCGGCTGGGTGATCAACGCCCGTGTGACGCGCGGCGTGGTGCTCTCGGTCCGCAATCAGGAGTTCGTGGAGGCGGCGCGCGCACTTGGCGCATCCGACACCCGGATCATTTTCCGCCACCTGATCCCGAACGTGACCGGGACGCTGATCGTCCAGGCGACGCTCGACATCGCGACGGCGATCCTGGCCGAGGCCGGACTGTCATATATCGGCCTGGGCATCCACGAGCCCGACACGTCGCTTGGACTCCTCGCGCAGCAGACCCAGAACGCGATCGAAACGCGGCCGTGGCTGTTCTATTTCCCCTGCGTCATGATTGTGGTGATCTGTCTATCCATCAACTTCATTGGTGATGGACTGCGGGACGCACTCGACCCGCGGCAGACACGGCAGCGCCGATGACGGTGAAACGCGGTAACGGCGGCCGGGCCTTCGGACCCGGCCGCCGACCGATGTGCCGCGCCAGCCGTCACGTGCCCATCGTCTCGCGGGCCCACGAAGCTCGTGTGTGTGAAAGAAGTCGTCCATGACCGCAACTCCCATAGAACTCAGCGAGAGCACGGCCGATACCGACCTGCTGCTCGACATTCATGACCTGACAGTCGGGTTTCCCACCGACGACGGCCTCGTCAAGGCCGTCCGTGGTGTCAGTTATCAGCTCCGCGCCGGAGAATCACTGGGCATCGTCGGCGAGTCGGGCTCGGGCAAGTCGGTGTCGTCCATGGCGTTGCTCGGCTTGCTGCCGAAGACCGCCCGGATCAGCGGCTCGGCCAAGTTCCGCGGCCAGGAGCTGGTCGGCAAGTCGGAGAAGGAATACACCAGCCTCCGCGGCAACAAGATCTCGATGATCTTCCAGGATCCGCTGACGTCGTTGAACCCCGTCTACTCGGTCGGCTTCCAGATCGGCGAGGCGGTGCTCGCGCACAACGACGTCTCCAAGGCAGCGGCTCGCGACCGGGCGATCGAGCTCCTCGAGCTCGTCGGCATCCCGAATCCCAAGCAGCGGATCGACAACCTGCCCCATGAGCTGTCCGGCGGCATGCGCCAACGCGTCGTGATCGCGATCGCGATGGCGAACAACCCGGACGTGATCATCGCGGATGAGCCGACGACGGCGCTCGACGTGACGGTTCAGGCTCAGGTGCTGGAGGCGCTCCAGGCGGCTCGCAAGGCGACCGGTGCCGCTCTCGTCCTGATCACGCACGACCTCGGCGTAATTGCCGGGCACGCGGATCGGGTCTGCGTGATGTACGCCGGGAAGCTCGTCGAGCAGGGCACCGTGGACGACGTGTTCTACCGACCGCGGATGCCGTACACGCTCGGCCTGATCGGGAGCCTGCCACGCGTCGACGAAGGTCGGCAGCAGCGGCTCACGCCGATCATCGGTGCGCCGCCGTCGCTGGTGAACCTGCCGCCGGGCTGTCCCTTCACACCCAGGTGCCCGTTGGCCCAGGACATCTGCGACACCGTCGAACCGGATCTCGTGCCGACCGATCGGCCCGACCACCTCTCGGCCTGCCATTTCCATGAGAGTCTCATCGGTGCCGACCCGTCGCAGCTCTACCAGCCGACGTCGCGCGACACCGAGGACATGACGATCGCGGATCTGCCGGACCCTGGGCTGCTCGATCGCGGCCAACTCGATGACCGGACCGACGACACCACGACCGGGTCCGGCCGGCACGCAGCGGATGGCGAGGCGAGCGAAGGATGACTCAGGTGACTGACACGAGCCGCGTGAACACCCTGCCGTCGACGGATCACCATCCCGTCGTCGAGGTACGCAATCTCGTCAAGCACTTCCCGGTCCGGTCGAAGGGCCTGATCCGGCGACAGGTCGGCGAGGTTCACGCGGTCTGCGACATCTCGTTCGACCTGAACTACAACGAAACGCTGAGCCTGGTCGGCGAGTCCGGCTGCGGCAAGACGACGACCGGCCGGCTGATGCTCAACCTGGTCACCGCCACGTCGGGCTCCGTAACGTACGGCGGCAAGGACATTACGAAGATCAGCCATGGGGCGATGCGACCACTTCGCCGGGACCTGCAGATCGTCTTCCAGGATCCGTTCGCCTCGCTCGACCCGCGCATGACGATCAACGAGATCATCGCCGAGCCGTTGCGCATTCACGGGCTCTACAAGGGTGAGGGCTCGGGCCGGGCGAAGGTCCGTGACCTGCTCCGGCAGGTCGGCCTGAACCCGGAGCACGGCAACCGCTACGCCCACGAGTTCTCCGGCGGTCAGCGCCAGCGCATCGGCGTCGCCCGGGCGCTCGCGTTGCAACCGAAGGTTCTCGTGCTGGACGAGCCGGTGTCCGCCCTGGATGTCTCTATCCAGGCCGGCGTGATCAACCTCCTGGAGGACCTGCAGGAGGATCTCGGCCTGTCCTTCCTGTTCATCTCCCACGACCTGTCGGTAGTGCGACACATCGCCGACCGGATCGCCGTGATGTATCTCGGCCGGATCGTGGAGACCGCGCCGGTGGAGGACCTGTTCCGGCGGGCATCCCACCCGTACACGCAGGCGCTGATCTCGGCGATCCCGCTGCCGGACCCGCACAAGGAGCGGGCACGTCAGCGGGTGCTCGTGACCGGTGAGGTGCCGAGCCCGGTCAATCCGCCGTCGGGCTGCCGCTTCCGTACGCGGTGCCCGAAGTTCGCTCACCAGTTGAGCGGCGGCGAGCAGGAGAAATGCATCAACGAGTTGCCCCCGTTGGTCGACCGTGGCGCCGGACACCCGGTGGCCTGCCACTACGCGGAGGCGCTCCAGCTCGTGTGACCCGACGGTCGCGAATCACGATCCGAAGGGCGGAGCCGGCCGGCTCCGCCCTTCGGCGTTGTCGGCGATGAACCACTGGAGCGGCCCGGACGGAGGCCGCTCGTTGACGATGTGATGCCGGCGGGTGTAAGGATGCGTGGTCGCGCTTTGCCAGGCGCGTCAGGGTGGGCGATCCGGCACCGCTGCCGGACAATCGAGTTCAGACAATCGCCGGGTTCCCATGATCCGGACAGGAGATGGAATATTGGAGTCCATGAGAGCCCGCGTGCTGGTGGTCGACGACGACCCCGCCCTTGCCGAGATGCTTGGCATCGTGTTGCGGACGGAGGGCTTCGTGCCGGCGTTCGTGTCCGACGGCGAGCGGGCTCTGGCCGCATTCCGTGAGGTGCGGCCGGACATCGTGCTCCTCGACCTCATGCTGCCGGGAATGAGCGGGATCGACATCTGCCGGGCCATCCGTACGGAGTCGGGTGTGCCGATCGTGATGCTGACCGCGAAGACCGACACCGTCGACATCGTCCTCGGCCTGGAATCCGGGGCGGATGACTACGTCGTCAAGCCGTTCAAGCCCAAGGAACTGATCGCCCGGATGCGGGCTCGGCTTCGCCGGGGCGAGGATGCCGCGCCCGAACTGCTGACCATCGGGCCGTACGGAACCCAGCTCACCATCGACGTACCCGCGCATCTGGTGTCGCGCAACGGCGACGAGGTGAAGCTGACGCCGCTCGAATTCGATCTGCTGGTGGCGCTGGCCCGCAAGCCGCGCCAGGTGTTCACGCGGGAAGTGCTGCTGGAGCAGGTCTGGGGATATCGGCACGCCGCCGACACGCGCCTCGTCAACGTCCATGTCCAGCGTCTCCGGGCCAAGATCGAGGCAGACCCGGAGCGTCCGGAGATCATCTTGACGGTTCGTGGGGTCGGGTACAAGGCCGGTACGAGCTAGGCTCGGCGGCAGCGATGCCGGACGTAGGGGTGCCACCGCCGTTGATCGGGCCGCGCGACAGTGCTTCAACTGGCCCTCGTCGCGGCCCCCTCTGGCGTGTGCTCCGGCGGGCCCGGATCCTCGCTGTCGCCTTCCGTGGTCGCTGGCGCCGTTCCCTGCAGCTGCGCATGGTGACATACACCGTGGTGGCGTCGTCGATCCTGGTGGCGCTGTTCGGGGTGCTGGTGGTGACGCGGACCACGCAAGGCCTGCTGCACGCCCAGTTGGTGTCCGCCACCGAGCAGATCCGCAACGGCCACAACGCGGCCAAGACCTATCTGGATCAGCTCGGGCAGCATGACGAATCCTCTGCTCGTGAAGAACTGCCGTTCATCGTGAAGAGCCTTTCCGCGGGCGACTGCCGGCGGCCCGGTGCCCGCCGTCGTGCTCTACCCGCCGCCCGCGAGCGAGTGTCCCGCCGGCCAACTCGACGACCGTACAGACGAGCCAGTTGAGCCAGGCCCTGCAGGGCGTGATGGGTCTCGTCGCGTTGAACAAGCAGGGCCATCAGTACGTGATGTGTCAGGTCGACAAGACCGGCAGCCAGGCCCTGCCTGGCCATCGGCCTTCCGGTGAAGAGCTCGCGGGCCGGCGTGTTCGGGCTCTATTACCTGTTCCCACTCGATGCCGAGCAGACGGCGGCCAACGTCACGCGCAATACTGTGATCATCCTTGGCGTCGCGCTGGTCGTCATGCTCGCGCTGATGACTTGGCTGGTGACGCAGATGGTCGTCCGCCCGGTCCGGCTCGCGGCGCGGACCGCACAGCGACTCTCGGCCGGGCTGCTCGACCAACGCATGGAGGTGCACGGCGAGGACGACCTGGCCTTGCTCGGTGCGGCGTTCAACCAGATGGCGGTGAATCTGCAGCGCCAGATCGTCCGGCTGGAGGACATGTCACGGCTGCAGCGCCGATTCACCTCCGATGTCTCGCACGAGCTGCGTACGCCGCTGACGACCGTACGGATGGCGGCCGATCTGCTCCATAGCAGCCGGGACGAGCTCGACCCGGTGATGGCCCGCAGCGCCGAATTGCTCCACGCCGAACTCGACCGGTTTGACGAACTGATGACGGATCTCTTGGAGATCAGCCGGTTCGATGCCGGCTTCGCCGTGCTGGACGCGGAGCCGACCGATCTGGTGCCGGCGGTCCATCGGGTCGCTCGCGGCCTCACCGCGGTCGCGGACAGCGTCGGCGTGACGCTCGAGGTGCATGTCCCGGACACACCAGTGATCGCCGAGGTGGATGCGCGCCGAGCCGAGCGCGTCCTGCGCAACCTTGTCGGAAACGCGATCGAGCACGGGGAGGGCGAACCGGTTGTGGTGACGCTCGCCGTCGATGAGCGGGCCGTCGCGGTCACGGTGCGGGACCACGGCATCGGCCTGAAGCCGGGCGAGGAGAAGCTCGTCTTCAACCGGTTCTGGCGGGCCGACCCGTCGCGCGCGCGTCAGACCGGCGGGACCGGCCTCGGCCTGTCGATCAGTCTGGAGGACGCGCGCCTCCACGGCGGCTGGCTCGAAGCGTGGGGAGCGCCGGGCCAGGGGGCGCAGTTCCGCTTGACACTGCCGGTTCGCGCCGGCTCCAAACTCACCAGTGCGCCGCTGCCGCTCGTGCCGGCGGATGCCGACGTCGTGCCGGCCGGCCATCCACCCCGAGGTCGTCGCCGACAGACGCGCGGTTCGAGTACGAGATCGATGGCGATCGAAACCGTCGGCGACGAGACGATCGGGGCGATCGTCGCCAATGGCCGATGGCGCCGCGGCGACGTCGATCACGATGCCACGGCGTACCCGATCGACGATGTCGGCGACGTCAGGTCCGGTCGCCGATCGCAACGCACTCGAGGACGATCGCCCGGCCGCACATGCCGTCGCGTCGACCGATCGCTCCGGACACCGCGAGACCGTCGTCATGAGTAGGCCCCAGCGGTCGCCGCCGAGCCGCGACGCTCGACGCCGCCGATGGCGTACCCGATGGATCGTCGCACTCAGCGCCCTGGTCCTCTTGGCCTGTCGGCGTGCGGCGTCCCGACATCGGGCCCGCCGATCTCGGACGGTCCGCCGCCGGCCGGCGGCGGCTCGGAGAATGGCGGCATCCCGCTACCACCCGGGCCCGAACGTGGAGACCAGCAGCGCGACGACTTCGTCAGCGACTATCTGGCGGCGACGGCTGGCGCGACGACGCCGGAAGGGCAGGTCGCGGCCGCCCGCGCGTATATGAATGCGGGTCGCCGCTGGCGCGTGGGCCAAGCCAAGCGCGAGCGGCGAGGTGCGCGTCCTGCGGCAGATCGGCGGATGGGCACCGGACAGGACACGGACGCGCGAGCGACGGCTCGACCGTCATCGATGTGACCGGAACGTTCGAGATCGTCGGTCGAGTTCGTCGTCTCCACCGGGGTGCTCGAACCGTCCACGGCCACCCCCGCGTCCCCCGCCTCGCAGCGGCTCACGCTGACGTTTTCGGTCGGCGACAGCGATGACGGCGCGGGCCGGTTCCGGCTGACCGATCGCGTGCCGTCCGGGACTGTATCATGTCGGAGCAGGCCTTCCAGCGATGGTTCGCGCCGCATCCGGTCTACTTCTGGGATCCGAGCCATCAAGCGCTGATCCCGGACATCCGATACGTGCCATCTGGTGCTCACCGGGATCCAGCAAGCCACCTGGATCGTGAACTGGGTGCTCGGCAATCCGTCCGACTGGATCAACGGCAGGCGACGCAGCAGACTGGTCAACGCAAGCCTCGTCGACCCGACCGATCTCGGTGACCAGCGACGGGACGTACGTCGTGAACCTGAGTACGAGCGCACACGCGCTGGACAACCCGGCCTTGCTCGCCTACCAGCTGCGCTGGTCGCTCGGCACGCAGACCGTCGGAGCGGGCAGGTGCCGATGCCGGTGGAGGTCGAAATCGAGGGGCAGACGCAGGTCACATCCTCGGACAACAGCTTCCGGGAGCACGTGGCGAACCTCGCGCCGTCACGTTCGTCCGAAGAGGCGAGCACATACGCGATACCCCGGCGGAACGGTAACGGCGGTCGCAGGTGACGATAGACCCGGCTCGACCGAAGCGGTCGCCCCGGCACCCACGGCTGGTCAGCCACGCGATTCTCAACAGTCCGAAGAATGCCGGCGTGACTCGCGGCCGCGGTCGACGGCTCGGCGTCGGCGGCGGCGTTGGTTCGCGCGGACGGCACCGGGCGAGTCACTGTGGATCCGGCGTGCGGGCACCGCGGGCAGCGATGACTTCGTCCAGGTCAAGGGGCTGCCGCCGGGACAAGCATGAGCCGTCCGCAATTCGTGACGCAGCCCGCCGGTGCGGTCGTCGTGGCCGTCAATGGTCAGCTCAAGCTCGTCGACACCCAGAATCGGGTGCACCCGATCCCGCTGCCTAGCGGCATCTCGAACGTCTCGGCGTTCTCCATCGCACCGGATGCCCACCGGATTGCGTTCGTCTCCGGCGGCAGGCTCTACTTCTCCGTCATCACCGTCGGCGACACACCGACGATGACGACGGCTCAGCCGATCGTGATCGGCCCGAGCCTCGCGACGGCGACCGCGGTTGCCTGGAGTTCGAGGACCAGCTCGTCGTCGCCGGTCAGGACGGTCCGATCGGGAAAGATCGCCGAGCTGAACATCGACGGTTCGCTCGACCCGGGCCCCGTTCACCCGGGAGTACGGCTCAGGCCACGATCTCCAGGTCGCGGCCTACTCGTACGATCCGCTGCAGCCGCTCGGCTTCGACGAGGTGATGGTGCAGGCGTTGACGGCGAAGGGGACGAGCGTCATCGCCGGCCGCACATCGCAGCGCGCCGACGGCGGGAAGACGGTTACCGTTGACCGCACCGTTCTTCCAGGACTGACGTTCGTGGCCGGGAGCATCGGCGCGACCCTGGGCGCGCTGACCGACCTGGTGCTGCCGTCCGAGTGTGCGGGGTGCGGCACCTCGGCGCCCGGAGCCAATGCCGGCGTTTGCCCCGAATGCATGACTGAGTTGGCGCGCCTCACGCCGTACGAGACGGCCCCGTCCCCGATTCCGTACGGCCTTCCGACCTGTGTCGCGCTCGGCCCCTACGACGGCGTGCTGCGCGAACTCGTCCTGGCGTACAAGGACCGGGGCCGGCATCGGCTCGCCCGGCCGCTGGCCGCCCAGCTCGCGCGCGGGGTGGCGGCCTGTGCCGTACGGCTGGGTAATCCGCCGCGTTCGCCGGTGGTCATCGTCCCGGTGCCGAGCACCGCCGCCGCGGCGCGCCAACGGCACGGTGATCACATGCGCCGGCTCGCCCGTCAGACCGTCCGTACTCTCAATGGTCTGGGCTGGCCCGCGGCGATGGCCGTGGCGGCGGCGGCCCGGCCCCGCCCGGACTCAGCCCACCTGACGGCGGCCGACCGAGCCGTGGCGGCCCGGGACGCGTTTCGGACCCGTCCAGGTCCGGCTCGACGCGTGGCGGCGGCGGTCGCTGCCGGTGCCTGTGTCGTCGCCGTCGACGACGTGCTCACCACCGGGGCAACGCTGGCCTCACTGACCACGCGACTCGCCCTCGACGGGGTCGCGGCGCATGGTGCCGTCACGCTGGCCGCGACGCGCCGCCGCAACGCCGTCTGACCACACCATGGGCCGGCCCATTCCGACACGTGGGAACGACCGGTTGCGGCCAATCACCGGAAATTCGGTTCGTGACGGCGATTTGCTCCGCATCGAGGCAGTGCGGCGCGGCTGGGGCAATCCCGTTGCGACGTTATTCGCTACCCGGCGTGACTCCGGCCCGGTATGCCGCTACCGTCGAAAGCCAACGAGTCATTCGCCCCGGAGCACGGCGCGCTACTTTTCCGGCCCACGATGCCGGAACGGACATCCTGATAGCGCCGCCTGTGATCGGCTTTCGAGGGGAGGATCGGCCATGGAGCGGCCGGCGAACGCCGCGGGGTCCCGCGAGCGTGCCAGACCGGCCGTTGATCGCATTCATGAACCGGGTGGCTACTGACTGTCATCAATGTCCAGTAGCCGCGCCCAGAGCTGAAACTGGGGGAGGTCACGCGTGGACATCGTCGTGAAGGGCCGCAATGTGGAGGTGCCGGACCACTACCGGCAGCATGTTGCGGAGAAATTGCACAAGGTCGAGCGCTATGACGGAAAGATCATTCGAGTCGATGTCGAGCTTTCCCACGAGAAAAATCCCCGCCAGTCGGGCAGCTGCCAACGCGTAGAGATCACCTGTGTGTCGCGTGGGCCGGTAGTGCGGGCCGAGGCCTGCTCGGGTGACTTTTACAGCGCACTCGACCTCGCGATCACCAAGCTCGACTCTCGTCTACGCCGGTTTGCCGATCGCCGCCGCGTGCATCGTGGCCGCCGCGCACCGGTTTCCGTCGCCGCGGCGACCTCTGGACTCGAGGTCGCCAGCGAGGACCTCGTATCGGCCACCATCGCCGCGCAGAGCGCCGCGGCCGAGCGCGCCGCAACCAGCAGCGCTGCCGGCAACGGCGGATCGCCCGATGGTCGCGCCACGACCGGCTATCGGCCGTACGACGAAGACGACGCCGGCCTCCTCGACCAGCCGTACGACGAAGCCGACCAGCCCTGGCACATCGTGCGCCTCAAGGAACACGCGACCGAGCCCATGACCGTCGACGATGCCCTCTTCCAGATGGAGATGGTCGGCCACGACTTCTTCCTGTTCATGGACAAGGAATCCGGCCGGCCGAGCGTCGTCTATCGCCGGCGCGCCTACGACTACGGCGTCATCGCGCTCGCGACCTGACGTCACCCAGACTTGACGGCACGAAATCCGAATCCTGACGATGCCGGTGCCGAAACCGGACGTCGAAGTCCTCAATACGCGCTACGCGAACATCGCGACGTTGTTTGGCGGGGCTGAGCCTCGGACCGAGCCCGATCTGGCTGATCTCGCTGGGTTGAGCCGTCACCGGCAGTCGGTCGCCACGAGCGACGCCACCCACACGTCGCGGTGTTCGTCGCGCTGCTTCCAGGCCGTACGGGCGATTCCCTCGTAGGTGAAGCCGGCCTTCTCCGCGACCCGGCGCGATGCCTCGTTGCCGACCTGGGCACGCCAGACGATCCGGGCCAGCCCGAGCGCGTCGATGCCCCACTCGGCGAGGGTCCGGACGGCCGCGGTCGCGTAGCCGCGGCCACGTGCGTGCGGTGCCATGCTGAAGCCGATCTCGGCGGTGTCCGGGAGTTGACGGGCCGGGTAGATCCCGAGATTCGCGAGGCCCACGCAGTCGTCATCGGCGTCCGCGATCGCGAACAGGGCACCATCGCCGAGCGGCCAGAGTCGTTCCGCCTCACGGTCGCCCGCGGCCAACTGTTCGCGCGAGTAGCCGCCGAGGGGTACGCCGGTCCACCGTACCGTTTCTGGATCTTGAAAGATCGCGAGCCGTGCGTCGCCGTCGCGTGGTGACACCGGGCGGAGGCTGCCGGCCGGACCACCAGCCGGCAACGCGAGTCGGGGCTGGCCACCAGCGAACGTCGCGGCCTGACGGGCGGCCGGCGATCCGGGCGCCAGCCAGGCCGGAGTCCCGGTTAGCACATCGCCGGCCAGCAGTGAGCCGACCCATCCGTCGACAAATCCGCCGCCCGGGGCATGCAGACGCGCGCGCTGTGCGCCCTCGATCTGGACGCCGATGCGCAGGGCGACCAGGCGCGACGCGTGGTTGCCGATCGTGGCCCGCCAGACGAGCCGACGAATACCGAGACCGTCCAACGCCCACCGCGCCAGTGCCCGACCGGCGCGGGTGGCGACACCGCGGCCCCGGGCTTCCGGCGCGGTCCAGTAACCGATCTCCGCCTCGCCGGCCAGCAGGTCCATCCTCAGCCCCATCGAGCCGAGGAGCACGCCGGTCGCGGCTTCGAAGACACCCATCGGTGCGCCGGTGCCCTTCGACCACGCCTGGTCCGTGTAGTCCGTCACGAAGTCGACCGCGTGATGCCACTCGTACGGGCGGGGCACGGTTGTCCACCGCTGGATGTCCGGGTCCTGACACGCTCGGAAGACTGCCTCCGCGTCGCCGGCCTGCCACGGCCGCAGGAGCAGCTCGTCGACGGTGATCTCGAACGGATCCATGCCGGCATGCTGCCGGACGAGGGTGGCGGCGGCCACTGGATTTGACCGCTGCGATGTGGAGGTCGGGCAGTGCGCGTGAAACACTGGTAAACCGGCAGATTCACACGCGACCGACGCCCGATGTCCGTTTCATCACGATCGCCTGCGCTGTGGTCGCCACGGCTGACAGATACCGCCCCGCTCCGCCTACGATGGGTCGGCACATAAGTTGAGGGAGCGCATTTTCCGTGGCCATGTTTGAGAAGCTTCTCCGCGCGGGTGAGGGGCGTCTGCTTCGGCGCCTCGAGGCGATCGCCAAGGCGGTGAACTCGCTCGAGGAGCACTACGCCGACCTGAGCGATGAGGAACTGCGCGAGTGCACTGCGGAATACAAGCAGCGCTACATCGATGGCGAGTCACTCGACGACCTGATGCCGGAGGCGTTCGCCACCGTCCGCGAGGCGGCCAAGCGTGTGCTCGACAAGCGGCCGTTCGACGTCCAGATCATGGGCGGTGCGGCGATGCACTTCGGCAACATCGCGGAGATGAAGACCGGTGAGGGCAAGACGCTCGCTGGCACCCTGCCGGCCTACCTGAACGCGCTGTCCGGTAAGGGCGTGCACATCATCACCGTGAACGACTACCTCGCCCAGCGCGACGCCGAGTGGATGGGCCAGATCCACCGTTTCCTCGGGCTGACGGTCAGCGTGATCCTGCCGAACGAGTTCGGTGGCCAGCACAAGACGGCGTACGCGGCCGACATCACGTACGGCACGAACAACGAGTTCGGGTTCGACTACCTGCGCGACAACATGGCGATGTCGGCCGAGGATCTCGTCCAGCGCGGACACAACTTCGCGATCGTCGACGAGGTCGACTCGATTCTCATCGACGAAGCCCGTACGCCGCTGATCATCTCCGGACCGGCCGAGCAGTCCGCCCGCTGGTACGTCGAGTTCGCCAAGATCGTGTCGCGTCTCGAAAAGGGCGAGTTGGAGAGCGGCGAGGGCGACTACGAGGTCGATCTGTCGAAGCGTACGGTCGCCATCACCGAGCGTGGGGTGGCCCGCGTCGAGGATCGCCTTGGCGTCGAGAACCTCTACGAGTCGGCGAACACCCCGCTCGTCGGTTACCTCAACAACGCGCTCAAGGCCAAGGAGCTTTACAAGCGCGACAAGGACTACATCGTCACCGAAGAAGACGAGGTGCTGATCGTCGACGAGTTCACCGGCCGCATCCTGCACGGCCGGCGCTACAACGAGGGCATGCACCAGGCCATCGAGGCGAAGGAAGGCGTCGAGATCAAGCAGGAGAACCAGACGCTCGCCACGATCACGCTGCAGAACTACTTCCGCCTCTACGACAAGCTGTCCGGCATGACCGGCACGGCGCAGACCGAGGCGGCCGAATTCAACAAGGTCTACAACGTCGGCGTCGTGACGATCCCGACGCACCGGCCGATGATCCGCGCCGACCAGTCCGACGTGATCTACCGGACCGAGAAGGCGAAGTTCAACGCCGTCGTCGAAGACATCGCCGAGCGACACGCAATCGGTCAGCCGGTCCTGGTCGGTACGGTCTCGGTGGAGAACTCCGAGGTGCTGAGCCAGATGCTGCGGCGCCGGGGCATCGCCCACTCCGTACTGAACGCGAAGTATCACGCTCGTGAGGCGGAGATCGTCGCGCAGGCCGGCCGCAAGGGTGCCGTGACCGTCGCGACGAACATGGCCGGCCGTGGCACCGACATCCTGCTCGGCGGCAACCCCGAATTCCTCGCCGCGGCCGAGTTGCGCCAGCGTGGCCTCGATCCGGAGGAGGCGCCCGAGGAATACTCGGCGGCCTGGGACGATTCGCTCGAACGCTGGACCAAGCTGTGCGACGACGAGGGCGAGGAGGTCGTCGAGGCCGGCGGTCTCTACGTGCTCGGCACCGAGCGCCACGAGTCGCGCCGCATCGACAACCAGCTGCGTGGTCGGTCCGGCCGCCAGGGTGACCCGGGCGAGTCCCGGTTCTACCTGTCGCTGCAGGACGAGCTGATGCAGCGGTTCCGGGCCGGTGCGGTGGAAGCCGTCATGGAGCGACTGCACATCCCGGACGACGTACCGATCGAGAACAAGATGGTCAGCCGCCAGATCAAGAGCGCGCAGACGCAGATCGAGGGCCAGAACGCCGAGATCCGCAAGAACGTGCTGAAGTACGACGAGGTGCTGAACCGTCAACGTACGGTCATCTACACCGAACGCAACCGGGTGCTCGCCGGCGAGGACCTCTCGGATCAGATCTCGAACATGCTCGACGACGTCATCAGTGCGTACGTCAAGGGGGCCACGTCCGAGGGGTACGCCGAGGACTGGGACCTCGAGCAGCTGTGGACGAGTCTCAAGCAGCTCTACCCGGTCGGCTTCACCATCGAGGACATCGAGGAAGAGGCCGGCGGCTCCCGCGACATGATCGACAGCGAGTTCCTTGAGGCCAGGATGCTCGAGGATGCCCGGTCGGCGTACGCGGCCCGCGAGGAGGAGCTGACCTCGGACGCGATGCGCGAGTTCGAGCGTCTCGTGCTGCTGCAGGTGATCGACCGCAAATGGCGCGAGCACCTCTACGAGATGGACTACCTGCAAGAGGGCATCGGCCTGCGCGCCCACGCACAGCGCGATCCGCTGGTCGAATACCAGCGCGAGGGCTTCGACATGTTCAGCCAGATGCTCGACGGCATCAAGGAGGAGGTCGTCGGCTTCCTGTTCAACATGGAGGTCCAGGTCGAGGAGGCGCCGCCCGCGCCGCCGGTGATCGACACGCAAGCGGCTCGGTTGCTGCCCGAGACGAAGCCAGTCGCGATCTCGGCCAAGGGCCTAGGCGATTCGCGCCAGTCGCAGGCGCTGTCGTATTCGTCACCGACGATCGACGGCGCGGCGGGAAGCGGCGCGGTCGCGATCGAGCAGGCACCGGCACTCGGTCTGGGCCGGTCGTCGACGCCGCCCGCCCGGCCGAGCGGACCGCAGTCGGCCCGCTCCGCGGGGGAGAAGATGCCCGCGCCCGGCCAGGTCGTCGGCTCCGGCGGCCCGTCGCGCAACGCTCCGTGCCCCTGTGGATCCGGGAAGAAGTACAAGCGCTGCCACGGCGCACCGGCCGGTGCGTGAGCGGGCCTTCGCTCGTCGGAATCCGCACAGACACGAAACTGGGCCGCGAGCACATCGCTTGCGGCCCAGTTCGTTCGTGAGACGCTCGGCGGGCGGGCGGGCAGGGTGGCGTCGCATCACGCCGGCCGAGTGGGTACCGGGCAACCGTGGCGTGACCGGGATCAGCCGTCGACGGGCTAGATGACCTGGACGAGGGCGCACAACCACTGGTCGCCGCGGCGTTCGAGCCGCAGCGCCATCGCGAGGCTCGATCCCGCGTAAGACAGCACGGCCACGATTTCGGCGACTCCGTCGCAGGGCTCGCTCAGTCGCATGCGCAACAGTCGGAACGGTTGGGCCGCACCCGGTGCGTTGCGGCGAGCCGTTGACGCCGCGCCATATCGGAGCACCCCGACGGTCGTCGGCGTGGACGCGGCTGCCGCCGGGCCGCTATTGCGTGCTCCGGCCGCGGTCGGTTGGACGGCGCGACGATTGGCTGGCGCTCCCGTCGCAGCCGATGCCGCGTCGGGAGCCTGGGCGAAGTGTCCGCGACCGTTGCGCCGCCGGCTCAACTGGCTGACCACCGTGCTGAACTCGACCGGTCCGCCGAGAGTGCGCAGGTGACTGGCGGGGCGAAAGCCGTTGAGGACCTCCAGGCAGATGCGGACATAGCGCTGTGCGCTCGCGGCCACCGGCGGCACGACGCCGGCCACAGCGACGCCGGCCACAGCGACGCCGGCCACAGCGACGCCGGGAACCGGCGCCGGTGCGTTCGCGGAACCATGCGGGGAGCGAAGGCCATCCGGCGGGGCGGTCCGCCGAGCGGGCACTGACAGGCCAGAGAAGGCCGGGTCATACGGTGGCTCGCTGGCCGGCGGGCGCCGGAGCCGAACGGGCATCGTCGACGTGTGGGCCCTGGTCATGCCCGAGCCAGTGCTCAACCGATCCGGGTGTCGGATGCCGGATGGTGCGGATGGGTCAGGTCCGGCTTCGGCGATGAGCGTCACGGTCACGACTGCTGCCCTCCGGGCTCATTTTTGATTTGATCTTGCGTTTGCTTTCGTTTGCCTCCAAATGGTTCTACAGCCTCCGACATCCTGCGGTCAACCCTCGACGGCGTTAGTCCTCGATGTCGTCATCCCGGGCAACGAGCGGGTTTTCCTTGACCCAGTCCGCCGTCTCGGAGTATTTCTGCTGGATATAGGCCTCAAGTCGATCCCGCTCGACCCGCCACTGTCCGCGCCCACCAACCTTGATCGCCGGCAATTCACCACTTCGGACCATGTGGTAAACCTGCGAGACGGTGACCGAGAGCTCCTCGGCGACGTCGGCGAGTTGCAGGAATCGAGCTGTCATTGCTTTAGTTTGCCATTGATTGCCTTTATTTGACCCCGCACGGCGGGCTAGCATCGCGGCGGTCACACTGCAATGGCCGGATGATGAATCGCCGCCGGCGGCCGCGTAGCGATCGGAGCAGGGGTGCCATACAGCGACGACATGACGCGCATCTACGTCCCGTCCACCCTGGTCGCGCTGTCGCCGCTGGGCAATCGCGGCGCGCTGCTCGCACCGGATCCGCGCACCGGACTCGCCGCGCACGCCGTGACGCCTTACCTGCGCGAGTGGTATGCGGAGGCAGATGAGGAGGAGTTGGAATACGTGGCGTTCACTCGCGCCGCCCAGGACGCACTGCAGCTCCTGCAGGCCGATCCCGGTGCACCGCGTCGTCGCGTCGTCGTTTCGGCCGACGTACGCGGGGCGACGCTGACGAGCGCGTCATCGGAGTTGGGTTCGAGCCTCGTACGTCTGACGGCCCCGCTCGAGTTCCGTGCCGTCGCGGCGATCCACATCGACGGCGCCGGGGCCGAGGCCGACGTCCGTGCGGCGGCCGAAGTTGTGCTCGACGCGGTTGCCGGCGACCCCGATGCGCAGTTCGTCGTGGACAGCGCCGAGGATCACGAACTTGAGTGGTACGACGTGACAGAGATCGATCAACTACTCCCCGGACGCTGACGCCTCATCGCCGGGTGACACCCGTGTCGGCCCGACCGCTCGACGCGGCCCGAGCGTTCGTCCGAACGCGATCAAGGCGGCCAGCGCGCCGATGAACATGACGAGCAGGCCGTGGATGACCCGGTTGCCGGCCAGCAGGTCGATGACCGTACGGTCGTCGGCGCTGATCGCGCGGGCCACGTGCAGCAGACCGCCGCCGCCGACATGCGTCAGGACCTCGGTCGCGAGCAGCAGTATGCCGGTCGCGCCGCCGGCAACAAGGTAGGCGGGGAAGCGCGCGCCACCGCCGCGGCGTCGCAGATACCAGTACGCCACGAGACCGGCGACGAGACCGGCGACGAGCGAGTCGATGTGTGACACGAGCGCGTTCGCGTTGACGACCTTGGCGCAGGCGGCCGCGGCCGTCCCCTGGTCGCAGTCCGTGATCGCGTCCGATCCGGCGCCGAGCGCCGCCATCATGTGACCGAGGACCGTGCCGCTGTTCAGGATCGTGTCGACGACGAAGGAACCGAGCGCGGCGGCCAGCGCCGCGGCGACCACGGCCGGACGCCGGCCGAGACCGGCGACGGCACCCGCGATGAGCCCGGTCAGCGCGACCGCGACGGCGACCCCGCCGATCGACGGGACGTCACCGTAGGCACCGAGGATCGCGCCCATGGCCGCCAGCCCGATCACCAGCCCGCCGGCCGCGGCGGCAAGACACCGGAGCCACGTGACCGGGGGCGATCCGGTTCGCCGTACCCGCCAAGCCTCGATGGTCATGCGGACCGCGAGCCCACCACCCAGCCCGCCCAGGGCCGTGGCCTGGACGACCGCGGGGATGGCCAATGCCGCCGTGGCCACCGCCACACTGTCTCCGGCGTTCGCGTGGATCTGCTCATAGGCCGACCAGAGCTTGGCGACCAGCCAGACGATGCCGAGGGCGGCCACGGTCCACGGCAGCCACGCGCCGCCGGACGGTGCCGGCTTCGTGCGATCCTGCGCCTTCGGGGGTACGGCGTCGGCCGGCTGCGCGCCCGGGCGAGCCGCCGTTCGGCGTGCCCCGACGCTCCGCTCGGTCATCACCGGCTCCCATCACCGTCATCGCCCCTGTTGGCGCCGCCCAGCCTACGCGTCGTCGCCCATGTGTCTCTGGTGACACCGCTCGGCGCGATTTGGCCGGTACGCCGGCCTGCGTGGGAGGATAGTTCGTCAGCTCGCCGATGGAGTCGAGGAGCCTCGCAATGGATGCCCAGCTCGCTGTGCCGGAGCCCCGCAACGAAACCGTGCGCGACTATGCGCCCGCGAGTGCGCAGGTCACCAGCCTGCAGAAGCGGCTGGCCGATCTCGCGGGATCGCGCCTCGATCTGACCAACACGATCGATGGCGTGCAGCGACCGGCCGGTGGTGACGAGTTCAGCGTGGTCCAGCCGCACAAGCACGCTCATGTGCTGGGCGTTGGGCGGCATTCGACGCACGCCGACGCCGAGGCCGCCATCGCGGCCGCGAAGGCTGCCGCGCCGACCTGGCGATCGATGTCGTACGGAGATCGTGCGGCCGTGTTCCTCCGGGCCGCGGATCTGCTCGCCGGGCCATGGCGGGACACGCTGAACGCGGCCACGATGCTCGGTCAGTCCAAGACGGTCTACCAGGCCGAGATCGACGCCGCGTGTGAGCTGATCGACTTCCTCCGGTTCAACGTGGCGTTCGGTGCGCAGTTGCTGGGCGAGCAGCCGATCTCGTCGCCCGGTGTATGGAACCAGTTCGACCACCGTCCGCTCGAAGGCTTCGTCTACGCAATCACGCCGTTCAACTTCACCGCGATCGCCGGCAACCTGCCCGCCTCGCCCGCGCTGATGGGCAACACCGTGGTCTGGAAGCCGTCGCCGACGCAGCAGCTGGCGGCCCACTTCACCATGCGGCTCTTCGAGGCGGCCGGCCTGCCGCCCGGCGTCATCAACATGCTGACCGGCGACGGCATCGCGGTGAGCGACGTCGCCCTGGCCGACCCGGATCTCGCCGGCATCCATTTCACCGGCTCGACGAAGACCTTCCAGCACCTGTGGCAGACCGTCGGGGCGAACCTGACCCGCTACCGCGGCTACCCGCGCCTCGTGGGGGAGACCGGCGGCAAGGACTTCGTTATCGCCCACCCGTCGGCCGACACCGACGCGCTCCACACGGCGCTGATCCGCGGCGCGTTCGACTACCAGGGTCAGAAGTGCTCGGCGGCGTCGCGGGCGTACATCCCACGATCGATCTGGGACAGCGGCCTCCGCGACCGGTTGGCCGCCACGGCCGACGGCCTGTCCTACGGCGACGTCAGCGACTTCTCCAACTACGGCGGCGCGGTGATCGACGACCGCGCGTTCGCGAAGCACTCGGCCGCGCTGGAGATGATCCGCAACTCGGACGCGTGCACGGTCATCGCGGGCGGCACCGCGGACGGATCGGAGGGCTACTTCGTCCGGCCGACCGTCGTCGTCTGCACCGACCCGACCCACGAGGTCTTCACCACCGAGTTCTTCGGCCCGATCCTCGCCGTGTACGTGTTCGACGACGCCGCGTTCGAGCAGACCGTACGGCAGGCCGAGTCGGTCACGCCGTACGCGCTGACCGGCTCGCTGTTCGCCACGGATCGCCGGGTGGTCGAGTGGGCGTCGGAGGTGCTGCGCTACGCGGCCGGCAACTTCTACATCAACGACAAGCCGACCGGCGCCGTCGTCGGGCAGCAGCCATTTGGCGGGGCGCGATCCTCGGGCACGAACGACAAGGCCGGATCGCCGCTCAACCTCGTACGCTGGTTGTCGCCTCGCACGATCAAGGAGACGTTCGTACCGCCGACGGAGCACACCTACCCGCACATGGGCTGAGCCGATCCGACCGGTCGCCAGATCCGCGACTTTGCCCACGAACGTACGGGAACGTCGCTATGGTCGACCGCATGTCCGAATCGGAGAGTTTGCCCAGCCCAACGCCCATGGATCCGGGCGTCAGCAGCGAGACGGCGACCGTCGGTCCGCGCCGGTTGAGAGCGATTGCGCTCGCCTTCGGTGCAATGACCGTGTTCCTGCTTGCGATTGCCGTTGTCCTGGTCGTGACCTGACCGCGGCGCCGGACGATGAACCGCGATCTTGTAACGCATTCGGTGTTTCCATGGCCGGGAAGCCCCGATTTCGTGCCAACCCGAGCGGCCATCCAAACGATCAGTCGAGGTCGTCCGGATCGTCGAGGCGTGCCAGCCAGGTCGCGAAGCGCTCGATCGGTATCTCGAACTCCGGGTTCTGGTCGACGAAGTCACGCAGGCAGGTTGCGACCCACTCGATCGTCACGGTCTCTTCGCCGCGCCGATCCGTCAGTTCCTCGATCCCGCGATCGGTGAAGTACATCGTTCCTCCACGCCCCAGCGGCGGGCGTCACGACCGGTCGTGTCCGGCGAACGCCCGCCCGTCGGTGCCTCAGCCGCGCGGCAGCGCCGCTTCGACAACCGCCGCCTGTTCGACCTCGTGCAGCTTGGCCGACCCGACCGAGGGCGCCGCGGCCGCGGGACGCGAGATACGCCGCAGCGGTACGCCATCGAGCTGCTCGGTCAGGTTCAGCGCGATGAAGCTCCAGGCACCCTGGTTGGCCGGCTCTTCCTGCACCCACGCGACGTCGGTCGCGTTCGGGAACGCCATCAGCGCGGCCTTCACCTCGTCGACCGGCAGCGGGTAGAGCTGTTCGAGACGGACGATCGCGACGTCGGTCAGGCCACGCTCGGCTCGCGCGGTCAGTAGATCGTAGTAGATCTTGCCGCTGCACAGCAGCACCCGGTTGACCTCGTTCGCGACGATCGGAGCGCCGTCGATCCCGTCGTCGAGCAGGACCGGCGCGAACGTGCCGGTGGTGAAGTCGTCGATCGCGGATACCGCCAGGCGGTGGCGCAACAACGACTTCGGCGTGAACACGACCATCGGCTTGCGCTTCGGAGTCAACGCCTGCCGGCGTACCAGATGGAAATAGTTCGCCGGCGTTGATGGGATGGCCACGCGCATGTTGTCCTCGGCCGCCTGTTGCAGGAAGCGCTCGGGTCGGCCGGTCGTGTGGTCCGGGCCCTGGCCCTCGTGGCCGTGCGGCAGCAGCAGCGTCAGCGCGTTCTTCTGACCCCACTTGATCTCGCCGGACGTCACGAACTCGTCGATGACAGTCTGCGCGCCATCGGCGAAGTCGCCGAACTGCGCCTCCCAGAGAACGAGCGCGTCCAGGTTCTCCAGCGAATAGCCGTACTCGAAGCCCATCGCCGCATACTCCGACAGCAATGAGTCGAAGGCGAAGAACCGACCGCCGTCCGCAGCCACGGCGGCCACCGGAAGGTAGTCGGTGCCGTTGACGGCGTCGACGATCGCGGCGTGCCGCTGGACGAACGTGCCGCGGCGGGAGTCCTGGCCGGACAGTCGGACGGTGAGACCCTGCGACACCAGCGAGCCGAACGCGATGATCTCGGCGAACCCCCAGTCGATGCCGCCCTCGACCGACATCTTCGCGCGTCGCTCCAGAAGTTGGGCGATGCGCTTGTGCGGCGTGAAGCCGGGTGGCAGCTCGATGTGGGCGTCGCCGATGCGCTTGACCAGAGCGGCCGGGATGGCGGTGGCGACCTTCGGCTCGGGGTCGCTCGCGCGGCTGCGGCTCGGACGTACGGTCGTCGACGCGTCCCGGGTCGCCTTGAAGACCGTCTCCAACTGCTGCTGGAAGTCGCGTAGCGACTCCTCGGCCATGTCCAGCGAGATGTCGCCGCGACCGATCAGCTCCTCGGTGTAGAGCTTGCGGACCGATCGCTTGTTGTCGATGATCGCGTACATCTGCGGGTTCGTCATCGACGGGTCGTCGCCCTCGTTGTGGCCGCGACGGCGGTAGCACAACATGTCGATTACGACGTCCTTGTTGAACGCCATCCGGTATTCGAACGCGAGCCGGGCCACGCGCACCACGGCCTCCGGGTCGTCGCCGTTGACGTGGAAGATCGGCGCCTGGATCATCCGCGCGACGTCGGTGGAGTAGAGCGACGAGCGTGAGTATTCGGGCGCGGTGGTGAAGCCGACCTGGTTGTTCACCACGACGTGGACGGTGCCACCGGTCCGGTAGCCGCGCAGCTGCGACAGGTTGAGCGTCTCGGCCACCACGCCCTGACCGGCCATGGCCGCGTCGCCGTGGATGGCCACGGCGAGAACCGTGTACCCCTCCAGGCCGCGGTCGATCCGGTCCTGCTTGGCCCGTACGATGCCCTCGAGTACCGGGTCGACCGCCTCCAGGTGGGACGGGTTCGCCACCACCGAGACCTCGATCGTGTGCTGGTCGTCGGCCGTCGTGAACTTGCCGTCCATGCCCAGGTGGTACTTGATGTCGCCGGAACCCTGCGCCATCTTCGGGTCGAGATGGCCCTCGAACTCGTTGAAGATCTTCTCGTACGGCTTCCCGACGATGTTCGCGAGCACGTTGAGCCGGCCGCGGTGGGCCATCCCGATGACGACCTCGTCGAGTTCGTTGCGGGCCGACTCGGCCAGCACCTCGTCGAGCAGTGGGATGAGCGACTCGCCGCCTTCCAACGAGAAGCGTCGCTGGCCGACGTACTTGGTCTGCAGGAACGTCTCGAACGCCTCGGCGGCGTTGAGTCGACCGAGGATGTGCCGCTGCTCTTCGACCGACGGCTTCTCATACTTGCGCTCGACCCGTTCGGCGATCCAGCGTCGCTCCTCCGGGTCCTGGATGTGCATGTATTCGATGCCGACCCGGCGGCAATACGAGTCACGTAGCACGCCGAGCACGTCGCGCAGCTTCATCTTCTGCTTGCCGGCGAAGCCGCCGATCGGGAACGTACGGTCCAGATCCCACAGCGTCAGACCGTGCTCGAGCACGTCCAGGTCCGGGTGCCGGCGGATGTGGAACTCCAGCGGATCGGTGTCGGCCATCAGGTGCCCGCGCACCCGGTACGCGTGGATCAGCTCGATCACCCGCGCGGTCTTGTTGATCTGCCCCTCGGAGTTGAGCGAGACGTCGCGGACCCACCGAACCGGCTCGTACGGAATCCGCAGCGACGTGAAGATCTCGTCGTAGAACGCGTGCTCGCCGAGCAGCAGCTCGTGCATGACCTTCAGGTATTCGCCGGACTGCGCGCCCTGGATGATGCGGTGGTCGTAGGTCGAGGTGAGCGTGATGATCTTGCTAACCGCGAGGTCGGCCAGCTGCGATTCGCTCATGCCGGCGAACGGCGCCGGATATTCCATCGCGCCGACGCCGATGATCGTGCCCTGGCCGGCCATCAGTCGCGGCTGCGAGTGGACGGTGCCGATGCCGCCCGGGTTCGTGAGCGAGATCGTCGTGCCCGCATAGTCGTCGATCGTCAGCTCGCCTCGGCGGGCCCGGCGCACCAGGTCCTCGTACGCCGCCCAGAACGTACGGAAATCCATGTCTTCGCAGGCCTTGATGCTCGGCACGACGAGCGTGCGCGAGCCGTCCGGCTTGGCCAGGTCGATCGCGATACCGAGATTGACGTGCTCCGGCGTCACGAGGACCGGCTTGCCGTGCTGACCCTGACCGGCGTCCGTCGTCGCCAGGAGGTCGCCGTCGAGCGACTCCGCGAACGAGTTGTTCATCTCCGGATGCTCGGCGAGGGCCCGGACGAGCGCGTATCCGATCAGGTGGGTGAAGCTGACCTTGCCGCCGCGACCGCGGGCGAGATGGTTGTTGATCACGATGCGGTTGTCGGCGATCAGCTTCGCCGGCACCGCTCGCACACTCGTCGCCGTCGGGACGGTGAGCGACGCGTCCATGTTCGCCACGATGCGAGCCGCGACGCCGCGGATCGGGCTCGTGCTGACCCCGGCCGGTGCGGCCTTCGCCGCCTTCGTCGGCGGCGCGGTTGGCTCCGCCTTCGCCGGCGCCGGAGCGGCCTGGGGCGCTGCCGTCGCGGCCGGCGTTGCGGACGTGGCCGCGGTCGGCGCGGCCGGAGCGCTGGTCGGCGCCGCCGTCGTGCTCGATGCCGCGGTCGCGGGCGTCGTCGTGGTCGATGCGGCGGCGGCATGCTGTGTCGTTGTCGCTCGTGCCGTCGCGGTGCCGCCGGCGGGTCCCGCTGCCGGGCGCGCGCCGTTCGTTGCCGCACCAGCGGCGGTCGTGCCGTTGGTGGTCGGAGCCGGGCCGCCGGCCAACGCGTCAGCGGGCTTGTAATCGGCGAAAAAGTCGTGCCATGCCGCGTCTACGCTGGCCGGGTCGGCCAGGTAACGCTGATACATGTCGTCGACGATCCACTCGTTGGGACCGAAGTCGGCCAGTGGGTTGTCCGGAGATGTCTGCTGAGTCGACACAGCCGCTCTTTCCACGCGAATTTGCTAGTCGGCCGACGTGTCCTACGTGCGGCCATGAGTGCCAGTTCAGGCTACGCGGTCAAGCATTGGTCACGGACATCGGCCATGCGCGGTGTCTCGGGTCACAGGATAGACAAAACCCCACGAAACAAACATATTTCCGGGTTATCGGCACGAGCTGTGGCGCCGCCGACAGCGTCAGGAAACGTCCCGGCGACGCAAGATCAGCGTACCGATCACGGCCGCTGAAACGCCGTATCCGAGCATCACCAACACGCCGACCCACCAGGGCGGAATCTGACCGTGCGGTATTGCGAGGTCCTTCGATCCCTCGGCGACCTGAGCCGCGATCGACGGCACGATGACCAGGCCCTGGAAGACGGCGTCGGTCGTGATGACGTACACCCGGATCACTACGAAGACGAGGAGCGCCGCGTACGTGCCGATCGTGTACAGCAGCGTGGCCGTTACCGTGGCGCCGATCTGGCTACGCAGAAGTGCACCGAGGCCGATGCCGAACACGCCCCAGAGCGCGAACATCAACAAGTTGATACCGATTGCGCGCACCACGGCCCGGTCGCCCAGATGGGTGGCGAAGCCTGTCTCGGCGAAGTAGATGCTGCCGAAGGCGAGATCGATCGCGGTCGTCACGACCCACACGGCCGCGGCCGCCAGCATCGCCGTCACGAACTTGCCGATGATCACGTACGTGCGCCGCGGTGTGGCCAGGAACGTCGTCGTGGCGGTCTGGTGGTAATACTCGTTCGTGATCAACAGAATGCCGAGCAGCATCACGAGCAGGCCGCCGAAATACTGGCCCGAGGTGAAGATGTTGGCGGCCTCGTCGGCCACGGCCTGACCCGTTGCCGGAGAGTCCGGACGCGTCAGGTCGCTGTCGGCCATGCCGATGTTGACCAGCAGCGCGAGCCCGGTCGTGGCGAGCACTCCGATGGAAAGCAGCCACCAGGTGTTGGTGCTCATCATCTTGATGCGTTCGCTACGCAACAGCCGGCCAAGGTGCAATGGCGGCGCGACGTCCCGGCCGGTGTCGATGAGCGTCGTCATCGGATCGCCGCCTCCGATCGCGTGAGCTCAAGGAACACGCCTTCGAGATCTGGGCGCTCGGTGGTCAGTTCGTGCAGTTCGATGCCGTTGACGAAGGCGATGTGGCCGACCGTCGGCGCATCGAGGCCGGTGATCGCGATCCGGCCGTCGGCTATTGGCACGGCCGACCCACCGCGTTCGGCGACACCGCTGGCGACGGCTTCGGGTTGCGGAGTGCGTACGTAGACGATCGCTCCGCTCCCTGACGACGCGACGATTTCGGCGACCGTACCCTGCCTCACGAGTCGTCCGGCCGCGATGATGACCAGATCGTCGGCGAGGAGTTGCATCTCCGATAGCAAGTGGCTCGAGACCAGCACCGTTCGGCCCTGCGCCGCGAGACTGCCGAGGAAGTCGCGCATCCAGCGAATGCCCTCCGGATCGAGTCCGTTGGCCGGCTCGTCGAGGATCAGCACCCGCGGATCGCCCAGCATGGCGGCCGCGATCCCGAGACGCTGGCGCATGCCGAGGGAGTAACCGCGGAACTTCCGCTTGGCCGCCGGCGTGAGTCCGGTCAGCGTGAGGACGTCGTCAACCCGCGAGTCCGGAAGGCCGGCGGCGGCGGCGATCGTCCGGAGATGATCGCGCCCGTTGCGACCCTTGTGCGCGCTGGACGCCTCGAGTACGGCGCCGACCAAGCGCGTCGGATCGTTGATGTCGGCGTACCGGTGACCACCGATCGTGGCGAGTCCGCCGGTCGGCGTGACCAGGTTCAACACCATGCGAAGCGTGGTGGTCTTGCCGGCGCCGTTGGGGCCGAGAAAGCCGGTGACCCGACCGGGCTCGACGGTGAACGAGAGGTCGTCGACGGCGCGTAGTTTCTTGTACTGCTTGGTGAGCCTGGCGACGACGATCTGCCCCTCGGACATGCGGCTCCTCCGGTAAGTCCGATCAGAGTGTCGGACGCCGCACCGCCGGTCAAGGCCCGCGAGGGGCGAAGCGGCCGGGCGATGAGCCAGACTGTCCAATCGGTCGCTCCGGCGGGCATGCCGCGTCGCCGTCGCCGCGAGTGTCTCCCGCTCAGGCGATCGCGATCCAGGTCGCGAGCGAGCGGGCCATCGGGTCACCGGTCGGCCCGTACAGCGTCGTGCCGACGGTCGCCTTGCGCCCCTCGGACGTCAGGCGCTGGCCCATGATGACGCACTCGTCGCCCGGTCGCGGCACTCGGTCGAGCCGCAGTGCCATGCGCCCGAGCACGTACGGCCTCGTCTCCAGGTCGACCGACCAACCGCCGGGGCAGTCCAGTGCCGCCCACACCATGGTCGGGGAGATGTCGGCCGGCACGACCCACGGCGTCGCGGTCCGGCCCGGTTCGACATGTCCGGGGGAGAGCCGCAGCCCGTCGCCGATCGCGCGCGCCGGCCCGCACACGAAGCAGGTCGGGAACGGGTGATCCACCAACCCGGGATAGCGCTTCGCCGTGTCGGTTGCCGCCGCAAAGTCCACCGGCTCCACCAGGTCGGCATCGACCTCGGCCGGCGCGGCGTCGGCCACGATTGCTCCGTCCGGCGTGTAGACACGAACGCTGTCCGCCTCCCGTACCACCGAAAACGGCGTGTCCAGCGGGGGTGGCTGGCGCAGCGTGACCACGGTCCCGGCCGGCCGATCCACCAATGCCGCGAACGTGCCGGCCGACCAACCACCGTTGCCGGTGTCCGGCGGTCCGTTGTAGCGGCGCTCGATCATCACCATCGTCAACTCCTGTCCGCGACCCGGATGACGTTGCACAGACCGGACCACACTGCGTCGATCGCGCACACCTTGACGTCGACCCGACCGTGGGTGAGCACATAGTCGCGCACATCGTTTTCGCCAAGGTCGGTGGCCCGGCCCGACGCACGCTTGGGCCACGCGATCCATAACGAGCCGTCCATCGTGGTCGCGCTGTGCAGTCGCGGCCAGCGGGCTTCGAGCCGCGCGCGGTCACCGCAGAAACAGACGATCACCTGGTACGGCTCGGCCGAGGGAACCGTGCGTCGTTGCACGACCACGCTGCTGGGCAGATCCCCGAGGTCAACGTCCGGCGGTGCGCCGTCGAGCAGCACGCGATGGCCGGCCTTGATGCCGAGCTTGCCAGCGAGCGGCCGGGGCGAATAGCCAGCCATGCCGACACCCTGCCACAAGCCGGTGACGATCCCGACGCGCGCCGACGTCGGTCCGGCAGTCGTCGGGCGCAGGCAGGGGACGAGGCGCCGCCGATGTGCGTGAACACATCGACGACGCCTCGCCATCGGCCGCGGTCGACCACCCCCCAGGGATCGCCCGCGGCAGCTAGGGACGGCTGCCCACGTCTGCGGCCGCCGGGTCGTGACGCCCCGACGCTCGCGGTGCCAACGCGGCGCGGTCACCAGATGCGGCGACCGACATCGATCGACAGTGCCGAGCGGCAGCGTACGGATGACCAGAGTATGGATCACCGCACCGACGGAAACGACGAAGCCGAGCCACGGCGGCGCCACACGAGCGCCCGACCGATGGCGGCGGCGCCCCGCGTACGGCAGGGATGCCGCCCGCTCAGCGCTTCGGTCGCCTCGGCGCTCTTAGGTCGCTGCGAGGCATGCATGTTTCCGTCCGGTTCGTGCCGTCAACGCCCGCCGGTCGGCGGTGCGCAAATCTGCTGCTGTTCATGTTGGTTCAGCGCAATTGATAGGTAAGCGCGTCGTGTGGTTTTAGCGAATTCGGTTGACGACTGCGACGGCCTGCGGAACCGAATGTCGACACCCCGTAATCGGTCTGATACGGAGCACCGATCCCGTCCTTAACGCAATTAGATACTGCTTGAGTTACCTACTCCACAAAAGCGATTATTCGGAAAGAACGGACTTGTACCTTCGGTTGAACGGTCACGTAACCCCCCGACGGAAGGAAACCAACACCGTGAAGTTCAACCACCGCACCGAGACCGCAGCTGCGTTCTTCCGCAGCCCCATCGCTCGACGCGTCGGCATGCTCGGCGTCGCGACGGCGGCGATCGCCGGTATTGCGGTCGGACCCGCGGCGGGTTCCCACACCACGGCTCCGGTTGACAAGGCCGCATCGGTGGCCTCGACCACCGGCACGGTCGCCAGCCCCGTGCGTGCCGCGCACGTACCGGCGACCACCCCGACCAGCCATGCCCCCGCCGCGAAGGCGCCGGCCGCTAAGGCGACCGCCAAGCACGCGCCGGCCCCGCACAAGCCGGCCGTGAAGGTGCCCAGCACCCACGCGCTGCTGCCCAAGACGGTCCACGGCCCGCAGGCATCGTTCAAGCCAACCGCCGCGCAGAAGCGCAACGCCGCGGCGATCGTCAAGGCCGCCAAGGACATGAAGCTGCCGCCCCGCGCCATGGTCATGGCCGTGGCCTGCTCGCTGCAGGAATCCTCCCTGCACAACTACGGCAACCTCGGCAACCGCAACGACCACGACTCGCTGGGCCTGTTCCAGCAGCGCCCGTCGTCGGGCTGGGGCTCACCGGCACAGGTGACCAACCCGCACCACGCGGCACAGTCGTTCCTCAAGCGCCTGGTGAAGATCCACAACTGGCAGCACATGCCGCTGACCCTGGCCGTCCAGAAGGTCCAGGTCTCCGCATTCCCGCAGGCCTACGCCAAGTGGGAGAAGTTCGCCGCCAGCCTCGTCGCCGGCACCTACGCCGCCGACGCCTCGCACGCCGCCACCAGCGCGGCCCACGCCGCCAGCGCGGTCCACGCACCAGGCAAGTGACACCACTGGTGAACACACCGACCCGATAAGTGAATGCTCTAACGATCGTCCGGCGCCCCCCGTCCTGGTGGGGGCGCCGGATTACGTTTCGGCCGGGGAACCCGGATCACGTTTCGGCCGCGGAACAGGGCTCCTGACTCCACGATCTCTCGGCGTCGAGCTATCGCGATGTATCGTGTTTGCGATACGATACATCGCGACATACGACGCTCGTCATCCGACCATCCGGGTCCTCGTCAACCGACCCGGATCGTACGAGGAGATTCCATGGCTGCCTGGACGATCACCGCGCCACAGCGCGTCGACATGGGTTTCGACGTCGGCTCGGACGCCGCGAAGGAGATCAAGCAGCTCCGGGTGCGCCTCAACGCCGGCCGTCTCACGGTCGTCGGCACCGACGGACCGCCCCGGGTGGAGATCAGCAAGATGGCCGGCGCGCCGATCAAGGTGACCCTCGAAGACGGCGTGATGTCGGTGATTCACGAGGACGCGAGGACCTGGCCCGGGATGCTCATCCCGTTGTGGTGGCTTGCGTTCGGCCGGCGCTTCGAGTGCGATGTTTCGGTCGCGGTTCCGTACGAGACGCTCACCCGGCTCTGGCTGGCCTCTGGCTCGGTGACCGCCTCCGGTCTGCAAGCCGATGTGATCGCGGATTGCGTCAGCGGACGCGTGACGCTCTTCGGCATCGCCGGAGCCTTGCGGGCCAAGGTCGTGTCCGGCCCGATCGAGGTGCTCGGCTGTGCCGGCACCGTGGAGTTGGAGACGGTGAGTGGCGAGATCGTCCTCGCCGACACGACCTCGGGCGACGTGCATGCGAAGACGGTGTCCGGGTCGGTGACCGCGGACCTCGACAACCCGCCCGACCGATGCGACATCAAGCTCGAGACGATCTCCGGCGAGATCACCATCCGGGTCCGGGAGGACAGCGACCTGTCGGTAACGCTCAGCGCGGCGCACGGCCGCGTGACAAGCGAGTTTCCCGGCCTGACCGGCAAGGGCACCTGGGGATCGTCGTCTACCGGCGTCATCGGCACCTCGGCCGCCGGGACCGGCCGGCTGGTCGCCACCGCTGTCGGCGGCAACATCGCCCTGCTGCGCCGCCCCATCGACGCCGATTTCGACGCCGATTTCGACGACGTCGAGGACGGTGACGGCAGCACCGCGCCGACCGGCCCGAGTGGGGGTTCGGGCCGATGACCGCCGTCTTCAGCCACGGCCGGTTGCGGCTCTACCTACTCAAGCTGTTGGCCGAGGGGCCAAAGCACGGGTACGAGCTGATTCGCCTGCTGGAAAACCGTTTCCTCGGCCTCTACGCGCCGTCCGCCGGAACGATCTATCCGCGCCTGGCCCGACTCGAAAACGAAGGACAGGTCACCCATACCGCAGCTGGTGGCCGGAAGGTCTACGACATCACCGACGCCGGCCGAGCCGAGCTCGCCGCCCGCCAGGCCGAGCTGGCCGAGCTGGAATCGGAGATCCAATCGTCGGTGGCCGACCTGTCAACGCTGGCGAACAACATTCAGCGCGAGGTCAGCGGCTCGGTGCGCGATATTAAGCGTGAACTGCGCGAAGCGACCCGGCAGGCGCGTACGCCACCGGGGCAGTCGCGGCCGTCGGGCGGCCGGGGCTGGGACTGGGCGAATCGGGACTGGACGAATCGGGACTGGAGTGGCCGGGACTGGGCGGGCGGAGGTGATGACCCGGAGTCGGATCGTGGTCGCCACGCCGGTCGGGGCGAGGGCCGAGGCGACGGTCGCGGCCGAGGTCGCGACTCCGGCGAGCCACGCGGGCGTACGGACAATGGCCAGCCGGACGGCGACTACGCCTCCGATGCCGATCTTGCTGATCTTGCGACGGCGCTGACGGACCTGGCCGGCGAGGTACGTCGCGCCGCACGGCAGGCCGGCGTCGGCGCTAACGAGATCAAGTCCGCGACCGCGGTCGTCGTCGGCGCCATCACTGAGCTTCGCCGCCTTCTCCGGCGCTAGCGTGTTCGCCGTCGCCGGCGCCTGGGCGCGACGCCCTGCCCTTCTGGAGCTCGTCTCCATGCCGATTTCGAGGTCGCTCGCGATCTCAGGGGAACTTTCAGGCAACTTTCAGCCAGACCCCAGGCATGCTTCAGGGATGGAGTCCAGAATCGGTCGCATGGGGGAACGTGGCAGCGTCGCACAATCCGGGGGTGCGACGTTGGCCGGCGGGGCGCAGGCAGAAGCACGACTGCTCGTGGTTGAGGACGACCCGAACATCGTCGAGCTCCTTTCGGCTAGCCTGCGCTTCGCCGGCTTTACCGTGCAGACCGCGGCGAGCGGAGCTGCCGCCGTCGACGCTGCCCGCGAATCCCGACCTGATCTTGTCGTACTCGACGTGATGCTCCCCGACCTGGACGGATTCGAGGTCGTCAAGCGCATGCGGGCGGAGGGCGTCCGTACGCCGGTGGTGTTCCTGACCGCTCGGGACGCGACCGAGGACAAGATCCGCGGTCTCACGCTCGGCGGCGACGACTACGTGACCAAGCCGTTCAGCCTCGAGGAGTTGACCGCGCGGATCCGTGCCGTCCTCCGGCGTACGGCGGGCGAGGAGCCACCGGCCCGACTGAAGTTCGCCGACCTCGAATTGGACGAGGAATCGCATGAGGTCTGGCGGGACGGCCGCCGGGTGTCGCTGTCGCCCACCGAGTTCAAGCTGCTGCGCTATCTGATGGCCAACGCCGGCCGCGTGCTCTCCAAGGCGCAGATCCTCGATCACGTGTGGCACTACGACTTCCGTGGCGATGATTCGATCGTCGAGTCGTACATCTCGTACCTGCGCCGCAAGGTCGATATCGTCGAACCCCGACTGATCCACACCTTGCGCGGCGTCGGCTACGTGCTGCGCATGCCCGTCTGAGGCGGAGGCACGATGGCACGGCCTTGGCCGCTGCGTACGCGTCTGATCGCCGGCATCCTGGCGCTCGTTGCGCTATCGCTGGTCGCTATCAGCGTGATCAGTTACGTCGGCCTCCAGCGTTACCTGGTCGGCAGGATTGACGAGGAGCTGGTGTCAACGGCGCGCAAGCCAAGCATCCTGACGCTACGCGACGCGCCACCGTCGACGGCGTTCGTCCTGCCCACGAACTGGCTGTTCGCCAGCAAGACGTCGAACGGGATGGGCCCGGTCTTTCCGGATCTGCCGGTCAAGAGCCAGCCGACCTGGCCGCGGTCGGCGACCGAGGTCGCGGCGCTGCCCCGGGAGCCTTACACGTCGCGGGCGCCCGACGGGACCGACTGGCGCCTGCTGGCCTTATATAACCAGGAAGGTCAACTGTTCTTCCTGGGACAGTCGTTGACCGACGTCGAGGGATCGATCCACCGCTTCCTCGTCATCCAGCTCATCGTGGGCGGCGCGACGCTGTTGATCATCACGGCCATCGGAGCCGAGGTCATCCGCCGAAGCTTGCGCCCTTTGACGCAGATTGAGGCGAAGGCGGCCGCGATCACGGCCGGCGATCTGACGCAGCGCGTGCCGGAATACGAGCCCAACGCCGAAATCCCGAAGACCGAAGTGGGCACTCTGGGCCGGACACTCAATACCATGCTCGATGCGATCGAGCAGGCGTTCCAGGCACGGGCCGAATCCGAGGAGCGGGCCCAGTCGGCCGCGGACGCCGCCCGTGACGCGGCGAATGCGGCTCACCAGTCGGAGTTGCGGGCCCGACGTTCGGAAGGGCGCATGCGCCAGTTCGCGGCCGATGCGTCGCACGAACTTCGGACACCGCTCACCACGATCCGCGGCTTCGCCGAGCTCTACCGCCAAGGTGCGGCCCGGGATCCGGCGGAGGTCGGCCGGCTGATGCGTCGCATCGAGGACGAGGCCCAGCGGATGGGGATGCTCGTCGATGACCTTCTGCTGCTCGCCCGGCTCGATCAGGAGCGGCCGTTGGAACAGGTGCCGGTCGACCTCCGCGTCGTGGCGGTGGACGCCGTTGCGGCGGCGCAGGTCGTCGCGCCGGCGCGACCAGTCTCCATCGACGTGGCCCCCGGCACGGGCCGGCTCATCGTGACCGGTGACGAGTTGCGGATCCGGCAGGTCGTGTCAAACCTGATGACGAACGCGCTGACGTACACGCCGGCGGACTCTCCGGTCGTGCTCCGCCTCTCGGCCGACGCCCGCACCGGCGCTCGGTTCGCTCAGATCGAGGTCATCGATTCCGGCCCAGGCCTCGACGCCGACCACATGGCGCACGCCTTCGAGCGGTTCTACCGTGGCGACACCGCGCGCACGCGCCGGGCCGAAGGTGGTCACTCCAGCGGCACCGGCCTCGGTCTCGCCATCGTCGCGGCCCTGGTCAAAGCGCACGGCGGTACGGTGGAAGTCACGCGTACACCGGGCGGCGGCGCGACCTTCCGCGTCCGCCTCCCGCTGGAAGAGCCGCACGCCGGCGACGAGGTTAGTGATGCCGACGAGGGCGACGGCCATGACGAGAATGACGCCGATGGCCGTCGCGTCGTGCAGCCCGGTGATCGCACCAGCGATCAGCCTGAAGACCATCCGCAACACGCCGGTGACGATCGCAACGAAACAGCTACAAACGTCGCGGGCGACTCTATCGCTTTGCCCAAAAAATAGCGGCAAATCATATCTAGTTGCCCAATAGCCCGTATATGCATCTCCGCCGGCATGATTCCCAGCCAACTTGCAGTCGAACGCCAGGTTCGACGAAGACCAATGAGGAAATCTAGGTGTCATGAGCGACCACGACAGGAACGACGACCGCCCGGCCGGGCCGGCCGAGCCGACATCCGGCGCGGATCAAAACGGCGGCGTTGCCGATAGCACCGACGCACCGCATGGCTGGCGCCCGACGGCGAACGACCCGCGCTCCGGCGCCACCGACGTGCCGAACGCCGCCGCACCGGGCGAGCAAGCGCCGGCCCCGGCGAACGACGCGACGCTGCCGCCGCCCTACTCCGGCGCGACGTGGCCGCCGCAGGCCTACGGCCAGCAACAGCAGCACGGCACCGCGCCGACATCCGGCGCTGCCGCGCCGACCTACGGCGCGACTCCGATGCCCGGCGCGACGCCGACCTCGGGTGCCGCTCCCACCTCGGGCGCCGCGCCGACCTCGGGTGCCGCTACCAGCTCACCCGGCGGTTGGCAGCCGGCCGCGGCGCAGCCCGGCGGGTATCCGGCGCCGGGTTACCACCCGGGCAGCTATCCGGTCGGCGGCTACCCGACCGCGCAGTACCAGCAGCCCGGATACCACCCCGGTGCCCAGCCCACCACTGGTGGCGGTTACCCCGGTGCTCAGACGACCGGCGCCGGCTACGCCGGGCCGTACCAGCAGTACCCACCCAACCCCGACGGCGCCCGGCGCGGGCGGACCGGACGGAAGGTCGCCGCGGGCGTGCTCGGTGTTCTGCTCGCCGTCGGTGGCGGCGTCGCCGGTGCGGCCTGGATGCACGAGCTTGACGGCAACAACACGACGACTACCGCCGTGGGTGCCGGTGGCGCGCCGGACACGGCGCCGATCATCGACCGCTCGTCGCTCGCGAGCATCGCCGCCGCCGTGCGGCCCAGCGTCGTGTCGATCACGACGGCGAACGCGACCGGATCCGGCGTGATCATCTCTGCCGACGGTTACATCCTCACCAACAACCACGTTGCGGTGACTGCGAACGGTTCCAACGTCGACATCACGCTTTCCGACGGCACCAACCTCAAGGGCAAGCTGATCGGTACGGACCCGAAGACGGATCTCGCCGTCTTCCAGGCCCAGAACCTGAGCAAGAAGCTCACGCCGGCGAAGTTCGGCAACAGCAGCGCGCTGCGTGTCGGTGACACGGTCCTCGCTATCGGCAGCCCGCTCGGCCTCGACGGCTCGGTCACGTCCGGCATCGTGAGCGCGCTCAACCGTACGATCGACGAGAGCAGCGATTCGCAGCCACAAGACCCGTTCGGCCAGCAGGGACAGCAGAACCAGAACTCGACGCCGGGTGCCACGATCGCTGGTGCGATTCAGACCGACGCCGCCATCAACCCGGGCAACTCGGGTGGTGCGCTGGTCAACACGAACGGTGAGGTCGTCGGCATCAACACGGCCATCGCGACGGACGGCTCCGACGGCAACATCGGGGTTGGCTTCGCCATACCGTCGAACCGGGCCAACAGCGTGTCGCAGGACATCATCAAGGGTGTCGCGGTCCAGCACCCGTTCCTCGGCATCGGCGTGGTGACCGCGAACGGCAACGGTGGGGCCGAGGTCCAGCAGGTCACGTCCGGCAGCCCGGCCGCGTCGGCGGGCCTCAAGGTCAACGACGTCATCACCGCATACAACGGCCAGCCCGTACACACTTCGGACGACCTCATCAACGACGTACAGGGTGGCAACGTCAACGACCAGGTCACGCTGACCGTCCAGCGCGGCGGCTCGAGCTCGCAGGTGAAGGTGACACTCGGCGAGTCGAAGTAGGCAACAGGCTTTACTGGCACCTCCTCCGGCAACGGCCGGCACGAGACCGACACCTCGTGCCGGCCGTTGCTATGCCGCCCCGTTGCTATGCCGCCCCGTTGCTATGCCGACCGTTGCCACGCCGGGAGGCCGTGCGGTCTATGACCGCGCCGGGTCGTGTACGACGACGGTCGGCCAGCGTTCCGCGACCCGGTGTCGGGCGAGTCGGGCCGCCGACGCGGCCACGCTCAGTCGGGTCGGGTTACGCCGCCAGACGCCATTCAGGAGGTCGTCGAGGCCGTACGGAGCGCAGACCTCGATGCCATGCGGTGCCAACTGCGCCTCGCGGCTGACGCTACGCATCGGCGGTGCCCACTGCGCCTCGCGGCTGACGCTACGCATCGGCGGTGCCGACCGGATAGCGACGCAGGTGGCCGTTTCCGGCCAGGTCGCGACCGCGTCGTGCACGCTGGCCAGCGGTGGGACGGGATCCTCGTGGAAATGCTCGGCGTACCAGGTGTGGACCGCGGCCTGATTGGTCGCCTCCCACGGCAGGTCAGCCATCGACCCCAGGCGTTGCTGGGCCGTCTCGTCCCGGCGCCGACTGAGGTCGTCCGGGTCGAAGAAGGCGACGTCGATGTCGCGGACCGCCGCCGGGTCGAAGCCGTCGTGGCAATGCCCCCAGACAAGGTCGCGGACGACGCCGGCGCCGATCCACGCATCCGGTAGTCCGCTGGCCGCCACGACGTTCAGCACGTTGACGAGCCACGGTTCGGCGTGGATGTGCGAGATCAATGCCTCGACGTCGGCCGGGTCCAGGTGCTGGCAGCACGCCGCCACGTCTAGTCCTCGTCTATCCAGGCCAGGCTACGTTCGACCGCCTTGGCCCACAGGCGGGCCCCTCGGTCGCGTACGTCGGCCGGCATCGACGGTTTCCACGTCCGGTCCGGCGTCCACTGAGCACGGAGGGCATCGAGATCGGGCCAGAACCCCACGGTGAGGCCGGCCGCGTACGCAGCGCCGAGGCACGTCGTCTCGGCCACGGTCGGCCGGACCACGGGCACGCCGAGAATGTCGGACTGGAATCCCATCAATAACTCGCTGCGCGTCATACCGCCGTCCACCTTGAGCACGGCGATGTCGACGCCGGACTCGGCCGCCATCACCTCGACGACGTCGCGCACCTGCCACGCAGTCGATTCAAGCGCGGCCCGCGCGAGATGCCCCTTCGTCACGAAGCTGGTCAGGCCCGCGATGATGCCGCGTGCATCCGGACGCCAGTAGGGAGCGAACAGCCCGACGAACGCCGGCACGATGTAGCAGCCGCCGTTGTCGTCGACCGTCTCGGCCAGATCGTTGATGGCCCCGGCGTCCGGGATCAGCCCGAGGTTGTCGCGCAGCCACTGCACGAGCGCCCCGGTCACGGCGATCGATCCTTCCAGCGCGTAGACGGGGGGCTCGTCGCCGACCTGGTAGCCGACCGTGGTGACGAGTTTGCGTTCGCTCTGCACCGGCGTCGCACCCGTGTTGAGGAGCACGAAGGAACCCGTACCGTAGGTGCATTTGACTTCACCCGGACTGAAACAGGCCTGACCGAACAACGCCGCCTGCTGGTCGCCGAGTGCGCTCGCGACCGGTACGCCGGCCAACGCGCCCTGGCCTTCGCCATAGGCGTACGCGCTCGGCCGGATGGTCGGCAACATCGCACGTGGGACGTCGAAGGCGGCGAGAAGCTCGGCGTCCCAGTCGAGCGTTTCGAGGTTCATCAGCATGGTCCTGCTCGCGTTGGTGACGTCGGTGGCGTGTTCACCGGTCAGCTGCCAGATGAGCCACGTGTCGATCGTTCCGAACAGGACCTCGCCATCGGCCGCGCGCCGGCGCAGCTCGGGATCGCGATCCAATAGCCAGCGGATCTTCGGTGCCGAAAAGTACGTCGCCAGCGGCGTTCCACAGCGGTCCCGGAACCGGTCCGGCCCGGCGTCACCGGCAAGCTCGCGGATCAGCCGGTCCGTGCGGGTGTCCTGCCAGACGATCGCGTTGTGCACCGGCTCGCCGGTGTGCCGATCCCACAGCAGGGTCGTCTCGCGCTGATTCGTGATGCCGACCGCGGCCAGGTCGGCGCGGGCCAGGCCGGCGTGATCGAGGGCGCCACGGACGACGGCCTGCACGTTGTGCCAGATCTCGTTGGCGTCGTGCTCGACCCAACCTGGCCGCGGGTAGATCTGCTCGTGCTCGCGCTGATCCGAGGCCACAATGTGTCCGTCGCCGTCGAACACGATGCACCGGGACGACGTCGTGCCCTGGTCGATCGCGGCGAGATAGTTCGAGCCGTTGTTCACGCCTGCCAGTGTCGCCGATGTCGCGGCCCACCTCTACGACGCCCGGAGGTCACTCCAAAGGGGCGACAGATGTGCCATCTTCGACGCCCAGCTATGTGCGCTGCCGGGTAGATCGGCGCGTGAGAGCTGTACGGCCGGTGCCGGAGGCGAGCCGCCAGACACCGAGAAATCGTGGCCCGGTCGCCCGCCTTTTCCCGGCATTATGCCGACACGTCGCTCGGCGGACCGGCAATCTAGCAGATGAGCGCGCGGGTTTTCCGCGACTCCATGGCCACTGCGGCGGGTGCCTTGCGACCGGATCAACAGACATCCGCGAAATGTGGCATGTGTGGACATCCGCATCGTCGGGAACAATAAGCGCATGAACGGCCCAACAAAGGACACCCGATCTGGAGTCGCCGCTCTCGTCGAGGCTGAGGACGGAGTCTTCTGGGACGCCCACTGGACACTCGATGACGAGTGGCATCCCGATGTGCACGTCGTGACAACGATTGCTGCCCTGGTGCAGGCCCGCCCGGCACCTGCCGCTTCCGACGCCGCCCAACCGCTCTGACACGCAGCGGGCCAGGCGCCGAGCAATTATCCGGTCTCCACCATGCGCAGTACGACGTCCAGTACCTCGTGCTCGACGGCTACCAAGCGGGTCGCGCTGCCGAGCGGCTCGCCGGTTCCGGGGTTGCGCGAATAGCGCGGATGGGCACCGCCCGCGACTTGCAGGCGAATCCGATGGCCGGCAAGCCAGCGATATGCCGTAGGCCAGAGCGTGACATCGACCGTACGAGTGCCGTCGACGGCGATCGGCGCGCTCTCGTCGAGGCGGGTCAGGCCGTCGCAGATGTTCTCCGAGCGCCCGTCCGGTGCCACATCGCACACCCGCGCGAACACATCGAAGTGCGGTGAGCTGCTGCGCAGGCGGACCGACACGGTAACCGGTCCGATCACTTCGACCGGGGCCGACAGCACCGGTGAGCTGAAGACGAGGGTGTCCTCGCGCGACTCGACGGCGTTGTTGCGCATCCGGCCGGCCCCGACGGTGAGCAGTGGTCCGCCGGGCGACGGGGTCGGATCGGCCGGGTCGTAGCGGAATCGACCGATCGCGGCGTCCGCGGTGGGCGGCCCACCGTCGGCGAGCCCGGCGTCGCCGCTGGCAAACCATTCACGGGTACGGCCGGGTGGCGGCCACTCATCGAGCGTGCGCCATTCGTTCACGCCGCCCACGTAGATCTCCACCGGTGCCGGCGCACTGTCCGGATCGCCGTCGAGCTCGGCGCGGAAGAAGTTGATCCCTTCCCGCATCGTGTGCGCGAACAGCTCCCGCGACGAGTGCGTCCACGGCCCGATGACGAGCCGAGGCCGCTTACCGGCGGCGCGCAGCCGGGCGTAGTCAGCGAGCTGCCAGGGCAGGAAGATGTCGTACCAGCCCCCGATCATGCACACCGCCGCCTCGGTGTCCTCGATCCGGCCGGCATCCCCCCGATCCCGCCAGTAGGCCTCGTCGCCGGCGCGCGTCAGCCACTCCTGAAAGAACGCGATCTCCCGGCCGGCCGCAATCGCGTCCGCCTCGGCCAGCGGCAGATGAGTCCACGCTCGCCGCAGCGTTGACCGGCTGCGAGTCTGCTTGACAACGAAGGACAGCAGCGAGCCACCCTGGTTGTTGAGCAGCGTGGCCCAGTTCAGGACGGTGTCGAGGGAGAAGGCACCACCGGCATAGGTTGGCGCCCGGAACGACGACGCGGTGACGGCGGTCAACATCGCCTTCAGCGTCGTGCCGGCATCGCTGGCGATCGCCCACTGGGTGAATCCCACGTAGCTGGAGCCCCAGGTAAACAGGTTTCCGTCGAACCACGGCTCGCGCTGGAGCCAGGCGAGCGTGTCGAGGCCGTCGTCGCGTTCGTGCCGCATCGGAGCGAACGTGCCGCCGGAGTCGAACGTGCCTCGGCAGCTCTGCAGCACGACGTGAAAGCCGCGCTCGGCCAGAACTCGACCGGTGACGAGGCCGATCACCCCGCGCCGCCCGTACGGCGTCCGGATCAGGATCGTCGGCGCGTGGTCGAGCCTCGGCGCGTAGTGATCGGTTCGCAGCACGACGCCGTCGCGAGCTCGGACGTCGATGTCGTGCCGAACGGTGACGTCGTTCGTGACCGCCGGCGGCAGGTCGAGATACCGGCCGATATACCGGCTCGCCACGCTCATGCGATCAAACCTACGTCGCCACGCCGTGCTCGGACGAAACGCATCCGTATCAACGTTTCGGTAGACTGCCGCCCATGCAGACGGACAGACGACGGATCCCGGCCGGTGCCGCGGTCTTGCGCGAAGACATCACCGAGGCCATCCGCGTCGCCGTGTTCGAGGAGCTGGCCGCGCTCGGATACGGGCGGATGTCGATCGAGGGCGTTGCCCGCCGCGCCGGCGTGGGTAAAACCGCCGTCTACCGTCGCTGGAGCTCCAAGCTCGACATGGTCGTCGAAATGGTCTCGTCGGTCGCCGGCCAGAGCCTCGACCTGCCGGACATGGGATCGCTCGAAGCCGATATCGGGATGCTGCTGACGGTGGCCGGAAAGGCGCTACGGCATCCGCTCGCCTGGAAGATCATTCCTGATCTGCTGGCCGAGGCGGCGCGCAACCCAGGGATATCGGAGACACTGCACGGCCTGCTCACGGCGAACCAGCGCACCATGAGCGGTCAGCTCGTCTCGCGCGCGGTCGCGCGCGGCGAGCTGAAGGCCGAGGTCGACCCCGATCTCGCGATCGACCTGATCGTCGGGCCGCTCTACTGGCACGTGGCGGTGTCCCGCAATGCGCTGCCCAAGCACAACATCAACCGGCTCGCGGCGGCGACGGCGGCCGCCCTCGCTGCGCTCCCGCCCGCCGACGTCGCCTGATTCGCCTGACCTCACGTAACCCGGCCCGACCCGCCGGGTGCCACGTGCGGCGGTCAGGCGGTGCCGGCCAGAGCGACCGCGAACCGTTGATCGGCCGGCCCGGCCAGGACCCGCGTGAGTTGACCGGCAACGGAGTCGGTTGACGGCGTGTCGACGCCGAAGGCGATGCCGGCCACCGCGCGGGCGAGCGCGTGCCAGTCGGCCGCCCGCCGGAGCATCGCGTGCCGGTCGCCGACCACGGTGAAATCCGCCACCCGGGCTCCGGCCCTCGCGGCGGCCATCGCGTACGTGCGTGAACGCCGGGGATCGGTCATCCGGTCGCCGTCGCCGTGCGCGATCACCACGAGCCGTCCGTCCAGTTGCTCGACCGGATCACCGGACTCGATCCATGGCGCCAGCGCGCACGCTCCGAGAACGTCATCGTCGCCGGACACGTAGAGGGCGGCCCGCCCGCCCATCGAATGGCCGACGAGGAACACCGGGGCGTCGGGATGGTGAACGTGGGCTCGGGCGATGGCCCAGCGTGCGTCTTGTACCGGATCGCGCCGGTCGCCGTTCCATCCCCGTACCCGGTAGCGCAACTGCCAGACGGCGATGCCGTGACCCGCGAGACCGGCGTGTACGGCGGCGGCAAACGGCCGCATGCGCTGGTAGGCGAGGTGGCGCCGGCTGGCCGCCGCGGTGCTGCGGGCCCGGCCGCCGGGCAGGACCAGTACGACTCCGCGTACGTCGGTCTCGGGCGAGCGCACGGCCACGCGCGGCCGCAGGTCGTCGTCGGACACGGCGGTGACTGTACGCGGGACCACCGCAACTTCCGTGAAGTCGCCCACTCGGAACGCGATTTGATGGGCGACTTCCAGGAAGTTGCGGTGATCTTCAGGACGGCCAGTGAGCAACCGCTGGGTCACACCCGCTTAGTGTCACGGCGGAACAGCACGGCCGAGCCGATCACGAATACCGCGAGCCAGGCCACGATGTTGGCGAACGCCGTCCAGCCAAATTCGGTTCCGTGACCGAGCGGCGCATGGGCCAGCTGGTTGACGCCGTACACCGGCATGAACTTGGCCACCGTGGACAGTGAGCCGGACAGCACGTTGACCGGAACGAACACGCCGCCGAGGAAGGCCAGGATGCCGAGGATCGGGCCCAGGATCTGCATCACGTTCTCGGACGGGAGCAGGTAGCCCATGAACAGGCCGAGCGTCGCGAACACCAGCGAGCCCACGCACACTGCGAGGCCGCACAGCACCCAGTCCTGGGCCGGCATCCGTACGCCCCGGATCGCGCCGAAGATGAACAGCACGATGATCGGGATCAGGCCGAGAACCATCGCCGTCATGATCTTGATCGCGATGTACGCCGCCGGCCGCAGCGGCGTCAGTCGGAGTTGGCGGCTCCAGCCCAGGGCCCGCTCGACGGCGACCATCGAGCCGCCGCTCGTGCACGCGGTCATCGCGCCATACAACGCGAGGCTCACCATCTCGAACTGCTTGTAGGTGATCGACGTCCCGGTGATGGTCGCGGTGGCGTTGCCGAACAGCGCGTAGATCACGATCGGCATGACCAGCACGAACACGAGCGTGCGACGGTTGCGGAGCATGCGCCGCAGTTCGAGCGCGAGGAACGTGAGGTTGAACCCGCCCAGCGGCGGAACGCGACGCTCGGCGTCGGCCGTGGGCAGCGTGGCGGCGGTCATCGGGTGCTCCGTTCGAGGTTGTCGTCTTCATCGCTGGTCAGCGCGACGAACGCGTCTTCGAGGTTGTGCGCGGTGATTTCCAGGTCGCGAGCGGCCGTCTCCGTCAGCAGGAAGCGCGCCACGGAATCGGAATCCTTGGCCCGCACCAGCACGGTGTCCCCGCGCACCTCGACGTCCTCGACACCGGGCAGGCTCGCGAGTGCCACACGATTGACACCGGCCAGCGTCGCGCGGACGGTGCGTCCGCTCGCCATCGCCTTGATCTCGGCGGTGGTGCCGTCCGCGACGATGCGTCCCTGCCGGATCAGCACGATCCGGTCCGCGTACGCATCCGCTTCGTCGAGATAGTGCGTCGCGAACAGGACGGTACGGCCACGCGACGCGTCCTCGCGGATCGCCGACCAGAAGTCTCGGCGTCCCTCCACGTCCATGCCGGTGGTGGGCTCGTCCAACACCATCAGGAGCGGGTCGGACAGCAGCGCGAGCGCAAACCGCAGCCGTTGCTGCTGGCCGCCCGAGCATTTGCCGACCAGCCGGTCGCCGATGTCGGCGATGCCGGCCCGATCCAGCACCTCGGCCGCCGGCCGTGCGTGCGGGAAGAGCGTCGCGGTCAGGCGTACGGTCTCGGCCACCGTCAGGTCCTTCAGCAGTCCGCCGGTCTGCATGACGGCCGCGACCTCGCCGCGGGCGATCGCGTCGACCGGCTTGCGTCCGTAAACGGCCACCGATCCGGCGTCCGGCCGGGACAGGCCCAGCATCATGTCGACGGTGGTCGTCTTTCCGGCGCCGTTCGGGCCGAGGAAGGCAACGATCTCGCCAGGCTCGATGGCGAGCGTCAGGTCATCGACAGCAGTCACTGGACCGTAGCGTTTGGTCACGCCGCGCAGATCGACGGCGGGGGCGCCGGAAGCCGCGGCGGTCGGGTTCGTTGTCATGGCTCAGATCGTGGCAGCCGCCTCCGTCGGTCTGCAGACCCGTCGATCACCAGATTTTCGTGACATCTGTCATTGGACCGCACTGCCGTGGTGTTATGCCCTTTTCGTCCCTGCCGGCCGGCGGCCTCGGTGCCATCGCCCACTGCCCGGCGGATATAGTCGCTAGTCTTTGCGTACTAATGGACGTGGCCAAAGGGGTCGAAGAGTTGTTCAGCCTGGCGCTTCTCAACGGCGGCATCGGCACGCGTGTCGCGGCCGGCCGCCCGAAGCAGTTTATCGTCGTCAATGGGATCCCGATCCTCGTGTATTCGCTGGTCGCGGCCGACAGCGTGGACAGCATCTCGCAGATCGTGCTGAACTACCCGCCTGGTTGGCGCCAAGACGTGGAGAAGATCGTCACCGACTACGCGATCAAGACCCCCATCACGTACGTCGAAGCCGGCAGCTCCCGCCACGAGTCGGTGGGCCGCATGCTCCCGCTCGTCGAGAACGAGCACGTGATCATCCATGAAACGGCCCGGCCGCTCGTGACCGCCGCCGACTTCCAGCGGATCATCCGGCACGAGCACCCGGACGTCAGCTTCATGCTCCAGATCCCGTTCACCGTGGCGCCGGTCGACCCGGCGACCGGCCGCGTCACCGGCTCGCTGGACCGCGACACCCTACGCAACGTGCAGCTGCCGCAGAAGTTCGCAAAGTCGACGCTGGTGACCGCGCACGCGTACGCGAGCCAGATGGGTGTCGCGTTCACGGAGGACGCGACGCTCTGCGCCGTCGCGGGATTCGACGTGCGCTTCATCGAAGGCTCCGACCGCAACTTCAAGGTCACCACGCGGGTCGACATCCAACTCGCCGGCTACCTGCTCGGGAACGAGGCAAACGATGAGTAAGTCGATCATGGTGACCGGTGCGTCGAAGGGCATCGGCCTCGCGACCGTCCGCGAGTTCTTCCTGGCCGACAATGACGTAAGCGACGTGATCGTGCTCTCCCGTCCGTCCGAGGACTTCGACGTCGCGGTCAAGGAGCTCCGGGCGACGAACCCGCACGGCAAGACCATCACGCCGTACTACATCGACCTGTCCGACCGCGAGCGGGTCGTCGACTTGATGAGCGACGTCATGCGGGTGCACCGGCAGGTAGACATCCTGGTCAACAACGCCGGACACACGGCGCCGATGGCGATCCAGCAGATCGACTTCGCGGATTTCGAGCAGACGATGTCGGTGAACCTCTACGCGCCGTTCACGATCGTCCAGTCGCTGCTGCACGAGGGCAACACGTTCGACGTGATCGTCAACATCGCGTCCACCGCCGGCATCAATGCGCGCTCCGGCTGGCTCACCTACTCGGCGTCGAAGGCCGCCATGATCAGCATGAGTGCGGTGATGAAGGAGGAGCTCGCGATCTACGGCACCCGGGTCGTGTGCATCTCGCCCGGTCGATGCGCCACCGATCTGCGCCGTACGCTCGCGCCGGATGAGGACCCGACCACGATCATGCAACCGGAGCACGTGGCCGGCGTGATCGCGATGCTTTCCTCGGACGTCGGACGCTTCGTCGACAGCCAGAACCTCGTCGTCCGGATGTGAGCGGCGCCGCGAGTGCGCCAAATCGCCGCAAATAGGGCGATCTTCCCCTCAATCCGTGGTCGGTTCGGGCAATACTGAGTCCATCGACTGCGTACGGGGGTAACGCGCGATGGGAAAGAAGATCGTCCTGATCGTGTTCGGCATCGTGATCCTGCTCGTCGGGCTCGCGGTGACCGCGCTCGGCGTGGCCGGACTCACGGTCGGCGGACGCTCCGGCTCGATCCAGAGCGGATACCACGCGGTCTCCACGCCGACGTACGCGTTCGTGTCCAACGCCGAACAATTGCGCCGTGGCCAGGGCTTCGAGCTGAACTCCGGCCACGCCACCCTGCGCGTCGACGCCCGCAACAGCGGCGAACCTCTGTTCGTCGGGGTCGGGCCGGCACAGCAGGTGACGAGCTATCTGGCCGGCTCCGCCTACGCCACTGTCACCGACGTGAACTTCGGCCCGTTCCGGCTCGACACCCGAGCGTCCACCGGCAACGCCAAGCCCGCCCGCCCGGCCGACCAATCGTTCTGGGTCGCGCAGGCCAGCGGCCCGTCGCCATCGTTGACCTGGTCGATCGCGAACGGGCAGTACCGGCTCGTGGTGATGAACGCCGACGCGTCGGCCGGCGTAAGCACCGACGCCCGACTCGGTCTGCGGATCCCCGGCCTGTTCGGCACGGCGCTCGGCGCGACGATCGGCGGCGCCGTCCTCACGCTCCTCGGCATCGGTCTGTTGATCTGGGGAATCGCCGCGAAGCGCCGGGGGCAGTTCCCCGGCTACGGTCAGCCGGCCACGTACGTGCCGCCCGGCGGCTACCCACCGGGCGGTTACCCACCACCGGGCGGATACCCACCGCCGGGCGGCTACCCATCGGCCAGCGGCTACCCAACACCGGCCGGACCGGCGCCAGGTACCGGCTATCCACCGGCTGGATCTCCGCCGGATCCCTCCGGTCCGGCCACGTCGGCCTACCCGCCGCCGACATACACCGACCCGACCGCGCAGCCGACGTCGTCGAGCACCCAGCCGTACGAATATCCGCCCACGATGCCGGCCAGCTCGGGCACCGAGCCGGGCGCCGACCTGCCCTGGACCGGCACCGGCCACGCCGCCGGCGACACGACTGCCGGGGCCGGCGCGACGGACGACGCGACCGGAGATGCGACGACCCGACCTGGCGCGGACGCGTCCACTCCGGTGGAGCCGGACCGGACCACGACGCCGCGCCCGCCCGGCGCTCACCGCAAAGACCGGCGGCCGCCCGCGACCTGACGGCGGCCGCCCGCACCGTGACGGTGGCCGCCCCCACCGTGCCGGCGGCCGTCGGCAACCGGCCGCCGCGCCGGCTAGGCCCGGCGCAACGTCAACGTCGTCCATGCCCCGAGATGGACGTGGTCGCCGTCGCCGAGTGGAACTGGCTCGTTCGCCCGGATCGGGTCGGACCCGTCATTGACGTACGTGCCGTTGGCCGAGTCGAGGTCTACGACCGACCAGCCGCCCGCGGGCTGCGGCACAAGGAGGGCGTGTGCGTGAGAGACCGCCGGGTCCTCCGGTGGTCCGGACAGGTCGATCTGTGGCTCGATGCCGCGCGAGCGGCTTCGTCGGCCGATCAGGATCTGGTCGCCGTCCAGCGCGAAGCGGCGCTCCGGGCAGAATGCGGGGAAGTTGATCGGCTCGGCGTCCGGCTCCGCCTCGTCCTGCATGCGTGCGTAGTAGGTCGCGTCGGCGCTCACCACAAGCCGCCACGAAGCGGGCGGCACCGATTCGGCCGACGACTCGGCCGCCGGGACGCTGGTCGGGACGCTGGTCGGGCCGTTGTCCGGGCCGTGGTCCGGCGGAACGGTCGCAGCGGCCGACTCCGGTGATGCCGCTTCGACGTCGGGTGCCAGCCGCGCCATCAGGAGGTCGAATCCGCAGCTCTCGCAGAATCGGCCGCTGGCCGGCGTGCCGCAATCGGGGCAGGGCGTCGGTCCGCCGCCGCTGTCGGGCGTGGCGGTCGACGTACCCGTGGACGGACTGGAACCGGCGGCGCGCGGCGGCGCGGCGGCGACCGCGCCCGACGCGGCTGATATCGCACCCGATGCAACTGATATCGAACCCGATGCAGCTGATATCGAACCCGATGCAATCGGCGCGCCACCGATCGGTGTACCGCACTCGTCGCAGTAGTCGACGGATTGTGACTGGTGGCCACGGACGCAGGTGGGCATCAGGAGGCGGCCTTCTTCACTCGGATCGTCTGCACCGAACGGACGCTGGCAAGCTCGGCATCGACGCCGGCTACGCGCTGTTTCAAGCGTACGGTGCCGGTGCGCTCGTCGACGACGTCGACAACCTTGGCGAGCAGCTTTGCGGTGTCCTCGTGACCGGATTCGGCCGCCAGTTGCACGGCCCGGCCGAGCTTCGATGTCGCGGTCTCGATGTCGCCCGCGTCGCGCGCGGCCAGACCTTCCTGGATCGCCTCGGCCAGCTCGGCCTGGCCGGTGTAGTGAGCGACGCGTTGATTGATCTGAGTGGACAGTGCGCTGTCTTCGGTCCACGTCGCGAGCACGAGCGCCTGCGCGAGGACGGTCGCCTGGGTGCCGCTGCCGATGGCGAGGCTGACGCGTGCGGCCAGCAACTCCTCCCCGAGCGCGCCCGCCGGTACGGCGACGGACACGTGATAGTCGCGGCTCTCAGAACCCCAGGCGCCGGTCGGGTAGTCCCCGATGCGTTCGCTCACGGCGCTTCGGCGGCCGGTCAAATCCTCGACCTGCGGAAACGCTTGCTTGACGAATCGGATCGTCGATCCGGCCGGCGTCCAGAGGCGCAGCGAGACGTCGGCCAGCGATTTGCCCATGGCGGCGCTCGTCATCGCCTGGAAGGCCGCCGGCAGGTCGCGGGGATCCTCGAGCCCATCCGCGGTGCCGAGCAAAGTCGACGCCACCAGCCGCAGCTCGTCGGCGACCCAGTCATTGCCGATGCCTCGACTGTCGCAGACAAACCGGCCCTCGCAGGCGCGCAATCGCTGCTGCAACACGTCCCGCGACTCGTGCTGGTCGCGACCGTCGGTCAGCATGATCGCGTGGCGGATGTCGGCGCCACTGCGGGCGAAGAGCTGGTTGGCGAGGGTGAGCCAGGTTCCGATCGCCGTACCGCCGTGCGCCACCAGTTCGGACACCGCGCGCTTGGCCTCGGCCCGGGTCTGCGCGGATGCCGCTCGCAGTTCGTTCGCGTACGGGTAGACCATCGTGGCGTCGGCGCGCCCGGCGATGACCGCGAACTCGACTCCGTCGCGCAGCGTGTCGATCGCCGTAGCGGTGGCGGCCTTCGCGGCCGCCATCTTGGTGCCCGGATTGTCCATTGAGCCGGAGCAATCGATCATGATGACCTGGGCCGCCGTCGGCGCCGCGGCGACCGTACCGCCGGACGATGTCACCGTGATCACCGCATCGACGACTTGACCACCGGCCGGCAGATACTGGTTCTGGAACACCTCGAGCTCGAACGTCGGCTGATCGGGGTTCACGCAATCGCTCCTTCGGGGGGTGGCGCGGGGTCCGCTTCATCGGCGTGGGTGCGAACCTCCACTTCCGGAGGGTAGGGCAGCACGACAACGGTGACGTTGTCCTGACCGCCGGCCTGCAACGCGAACCGGACGAGCGCAGACGCGACATCGATCGGGCTGCCGGCCGGGGTGGCGTCGGCGAGCTGCTCCGGCTGGGGAACGTAGCGATACAGTCCGTCGCTGCACACGATGACGCGCCCCGGTCCGGGTGGGACGAGCGTCGAGGTGTGCGGCTCGGTGTCGGCGGCGTCGGCGCCGAGCCAGCGGATCAACGCACCGGCGTTCGGAGCGTCGGCCGCCATCGCGACGCCGGCCGCGCCAAGTTGGCCGGCGAGGGTGTCGTCGACCGTCAGACAGGAGGGACCGCCCGGTGTGCCGGCGTCGGGCACCCAGTAGGCCCGACTGTCGCCCACCCATCCCACCGTGATCGCGGCGGTCGTCACGACCGCCGCCACGAAGGTGGAACTCGGCGGATTCGGGTTCGCATCGTCGCCGGCAGCCAACGCGGCGGCGGTCTGTGCCGCCGCCGTCGCGTCGTGCAGCACTGCGACGGCTCCACCCTGGGTCACCTCCCGAGTGCCGCCGTCATCGGTGGTCGCAAGCAGACCGCCGCCGTCGGGAGCTCCTTCGGCCCGTTTGGTCTCGGTCTCGGTCTCGGTCTCGGTCTCGGATGGTTCTTCGGCGCCGCCCCCCACGGTGACCGACGGTTCGACCGCGGCGACGAGCCCCGGCAGCGCGGCAATGAAGACTCTCGTCGCCGCGATCGCGGCCGCGGTCGCCGCCGTGTCCGGACGGGCCGACGACGAGACCCCGTCGCATACGACGGCAGCGGTCACCGGACCGAGTGCGGCCAGCCCCATGGCGTCCTCATTGTGGTGATGGCGCGAGCCGATGTCGCTCACCGCGGCCAATCCGCCGAGATCGACCTCGCTGTGGTCGGCCGCGGCCGGACGCCTCGTACCGCAGTTGTCGCAGTAGCCGTCCGGATTGATCTCGGTGTGGTGGCACGACGCGCATCCGGATGGCGGTGGCGATGATGTGCCGTACACGGCTGGGTTGGTCGCGTCCGCGTCGACCGGCGCTGCCTCGCCGGCCGCCGCTTCCGGGTCCGGTACGGCCGGCTCGCCGATGTCGTTCGCTGCGCCCCCGGGTGCGGCGGGTGTCCCGGCGGCCGCGGCGTCGGCGAGTTCGTGACCGCACGCCTCGCAGTAGCGGGCGCCCGCAATCGAGGCCGCACCGCATGCTGGGCAGCGAGCCGGGTCGTCTGGTGTGGTCATTGCCGGGCCTGTACGGCCGGGGCGGCTGGGCAGCGCATCACACCATCGTCCATGGACGCACCGCATTCGCACGGTCGACGAGCGCATAACGTTCCAACGTGTCGGTCTGCATCGTGGCCAGCACACGATAGGCCCGCTCCAGGCCCAGCCGGAGCTCCCGCTCGTTGAGTCGGTGACCGAGCAGGCGCGAGGCACTGCTGAGCGCCACCGCGCGCTGTGGTGACCGCTGCGCCGGCACCGAGCCGGTCCGTGTCGAGCCGCCGGCACGCCCGGCGTCGGCCGGACCGTCCTCGGTTACGCCGATCCAGGACAGCGCGGCTCGGAACATTTCGACCGACAGGCTGGCCTGCCGTTCCGCGTCAAGACGCAGCCGCTGGAGTCGGCTGGACGCGTCGACGAAGTCGTGTTCGTCGGACGCGTCCTCCAGCCGGGTACGCAACGCCGCAACCTGGGCCGCGATGTATTGGATCGAGGTGTCCGGCACTTCGTCCAGCACCGCGACGGCGCCGGCGTGATCGCCGGTGTCGACGCGCGCCCGAGCGAGACCGAACGCGGCGCTGACGTACTCGCGGTCGACCCGCCAGATCCGTTCGTAGAGCCGTGCCGCGCCCGGTCGGTCGCCTCCGAGTTCGAGGCTCGCGGCCAGCGCCAGCCGCGGTGCGATCTCGCCCGGCAGCGCCGAGTAGACGTCGTTGAAACAGCCACGCGCGAGCGGAACGTCGGCCGAGGCGAGCGCGATCAGGCCGCGATACCAGTCGATGCGCCAGTCGTTGGGTGACTCGCGCGCGGCCGCCCGCAACTCGTCGGCCGCCTCGGCGAGGTGTTCATCCTCGAGATAGGCGCGGGTGAGCGCAAGCGAGACCTCGATGGTGCGATGGTCGATGCCGGCCAGCGCGCGGATCGTCTGCGCGGTGTCGCTCGCGGTCAGTGTGGCCAGAAACGCGGCGCCCGGATCGGTTGGGTCGACGAGCGGCAACGGCAGCGCGGCGGCCACGTCGGAGCCTGCGGGTGACGACGTGTGCGGACCGAACGTACGCCGGCCGGGCGTGAACAACCCGGACGACGCCGGCCGCGGCTGCCCGTCGGCCGCGCTCAGCACCTCGCGGAGGACACCGATCAGTTGTTCGGCCATGTCGCCGGCCGACGCGAAACGCTTACGCCGGTCGCGGTGGGTGGCGCGCTGCAAGAACCGGCAGTACGACTCCTCGGCCTGTAGCAACGGCACGTCGGCCACGGGTGGGAGCGTGTCGGCGAATCGCGTGGTGAATCCGGCGAAGTCGAAACTCAGGACGGCGAGCGTACGGCCGACGGTGTAGAGATCCGACCCGATCGACGGCCCGACGGCGGCCAGCTCCGGCGCCTGGTACCCCGGCGTGCCGTACAAGGCGGACTGGTCGTCGCCGACGCGGCGTACGGCACCGAGGTCGATCAGCTTCAACTGTTCCTCGGCGTGGATCACGTTGTCCGGCTTGAAGTCGCAGAAGAGCAGGTCGCGATCGTGCAGGTAGCCGAGCGCCGGGAGCACCTCGAGGCCGTACGCCAGGACCTGCGACAACGGCAATGGAGTGCGCCGACCGTCCGGACCGCGGTGCGCCAGCGCGAGATCCCGCAGCGACCGTCCGCCGACGTACTCCATCACGATGTAGCCGACCTGTTCGCCGGTGACCGGATCCGGGTGGTTGGCGAAGTCGTGAATCTTCACGATGTTCGGATGGTCGACCTCGACGAGAAAGCGGCGTTCGGCGACGGCCGCGGCCATCGCGTCGGCATCGCCGGAATTGATCAGCCCCTTGAGAACGACCCACCGGTCGCTGCCGGCGTCGGAGATGTTGCGGTCCCGGCCGAGATAGATCCAGCCGAGGCCGCCGTGCGCCAGCGCGCCGAGAATCTCATAGCGCTTGTCGAGCACGTCGCCCGGTTTCAGCGTCGGGACGAACGAGTACGGCGTCCGATCGCGCGGGCAGAATCCTTGCGTACGTCCGGGCTGGCCGTCGTGGCTTCGGCCGACCGGCTCGCCGCAGGCCGTACAGAAGCGGTGTGCCTCCGGCACGGCCGGATCCGGCAGAACCGCACTCGCCGGATCACGCAACGGCACCGGCGGGACGGCGACCAGGTTCGCGCCGAGCCGGCCGCGACCACGGCTGCCGCTCCGGCTGCCGCGCGTGGAGCCACCGGTGCCGCTGAACCGCGATGGCGACGATCCCGACGATCCAAATGTGGCCCCGGAGGCGGCGGTCGCGGCCAGCGTCGCGGCACCGATACCCGACGGCGATGCGCCCGACGGTGATGGCGTGCCGCCGGACGCGGCGGCGAGTCCGGACGAGACCGTGGAGACGGGCGCGGCGGCGGGCGGCGCGGCCGAGCCGGACTGGACGGGGATGCCGGATGGCGCCTTGCGCCCACATTCATCGCAGTAACCATCGGCCGCGTAGTGGCCCGTGCAATCGGGTCGTTCGCATGCTGTCATCACGTCGCCTCGTTCCCGCCGGTGATTGGTCCGGCGCCGAGCAGGCCGGCCAGCGTCGTCTGATAGGCGACCACGGCCTTCGTCGCGGCCGACAGATCGCACGGCGCGGTGTAGAGCAGGGACCGGGCCTGTGCGTGCAACGGTCCGAGGTCGTCGTGTTCGTCGAGATGGTAGGTGGCGGCCTTGGCCCGGTAGCCATCGAGTCGACCGCGCAACTCGTCGCGGCGGGCCACGAGCCCATCGGCCGCTGCCCGCAACTCGCGGGCGCGCTCAATCGCCCGATCGGTCGCGGCGCGTACGGTGGCCGCATCGTCGGCGAGGCGTCGCCATTGCTGCTGAGCGTGCAATCCGTCGAGTTCACCGATGCGATTGCGCAACACGGCGGCCGAGTCGGGTGGCGGCGGAAGCCCGGGCGCGGCAATCTTCTCGGTCGCGCGCGCGAAGGCGGCAGCGGTCTCGACCTCCTCCTCGGCGAGTACGTCCACGTCCGCGAGGAGTGCCGCGATCCGGCTCGGATAGCTGTCGCGCAGGCCCGACTCCGTACGCAGGCGGGCGGTCGCGGTCGCGAGGTCGGCGGCGAGTTCGGTGGCCTCCCGCTGGATCTCGGCGGCCGCCACGCCGTTCGGCGCGTACGTCAACGGATCGCTCAGCACCTGCTCACGCAGCAGCGCCGTACGCTGCTCCAGCGGCGCGACGGCGCCATCGTCGCCGAGGCCACGGGCAAGGTCGGACAGGGCCGTCATCGACGCGGTGAGGCCGGCGACGGCGGCCGCCGCGGCGTTCGCGGCCCGGCCGGTTTCCTCCAACCGTCGCGTCGCGGCCGCGCACCGGGTCTGTAGACCCATTGCCAGATCGCCGACGCGCACCGCGCCAACGATCCGGCCCGGTCCGGGCGACCCGGCCGGGCTCGACGGATCGGACCCGATGAACGCCGCACCGCTCGTATTGCCGCCGCGCTGGCCGGCCGTGAGCGACACCGTCACCGGGAGGCCGGCGTTGTCGACCGCGATCACCGGCCCAGCCAGCAGCCGGTCCAGATCGATCCAGCGGGCGTCGGACGGGCGGAACTGCGTTCGGAGCGCCCGGGCCTGCTCCAGAATGTCGCCGATCGTGGTGAACTGCGCCCACATGACGCCGACGTCGAAGAGCACTGCCTCGCGCATCTGGTTGGTGCGGCCGGTGTACATCGCCGCGCGAAGGTAGGTCAGCGTCGGATGGCTGTCGACGGCGTACATGGCGGTGGCCAGCCGGTCGTAAACGGCTCCGATGGTGGCGAGGAGCCGGTCGGCTTCGTCACGGGTGATCGCCATGGCGGCCTAGCTCGCGTACTGCGCGATCGGTGGCGCGGGCGCCGGCGAGTTGAGCCAACGCGTATAGATGGCCGCCCAACCACCGTCCGATCGCAGTTGCGCCAGCACGCCGTTGACGAACTCCACCAGATCGGTCGCGTGGAGGTCCATCGCGAGACCGTACGGCTCCTTGGTGAAGTTGGTCGTGAGCAGGAGCTTCGTGCTCGGGTCCTGGGCGGCGAGCCCACGCAGGATCGTGTCATCGGTCGAGATGGCCGAGACCTGCCCCTGCTGCAGCATCACCAGGCAGTCGGTCCAATCATTGACGGCCACCGGCACCGGCCTGGACTCGATGGCCGCGATGTTGGCAATCGACGTGCTGCCGGCCGCGGCGCAGACCTTCCGGCCGCCGAGGTCGGCCAGCCCCGTGATTCCAGAGTCCTTGCGCACCAGTACATTCTGCCCGGCGTCGTAGTAGATGGTGGAGAATGCCACCTGCCGGAGACGGTCACACGTCACCGTCATCGTGTCGGCCACCAGATCGACGGTGTGATTGACGACGTCCGGAATGCGCTGGGCCGCCGTGATCGACACGAACTGGATCTTGTTCGGATCGCCGAAGATGGCCTTCGCGATCGCGTGCGCGATGTCGATGTCGAAGCCGACGATCTGACCGCTCGCCGGGTCGCGATAGCCGAACTTGTACGTGTTCTGGTCGACCCCGACGCGCAGCGTGCCGCGCGCCTGAATCCGCGCCATCGTGCTTCCGGCCGGCATCCGCCCGGGCCCGGGCAGTGCACCGGTCGGTCGCCGGCTCGACGCGTACGGGTTGCAGGCCGCCGCACCCGATCCGGACGCTGCTGGCGTGGGCAGCTTCGCCGGATCCTGCACGCCCTGTGGCGCGGGCACCTGGGCGGTGACGCTCGCATTGCCGGGCCCGGCGTTGGCCGCGGGCGATGAGCAGGCGACCATGCTCACGCCGAGCAGAATCGCCACGGCGGCGGCGGTCATCGGTCGGAGGATTCGCACACGCCGGGTCGTCATCGGTACTCCGCAATTCGCCGCTGCACGCCGATCGCCGCACCGCCGAGCGTGAGCAGCGTCAATATGACCACGACGATACCGACGATATGGATGGTTCGACCGGCCGCCGCGGCCTGCTCGGTGAACGTCGCGTCGCTGGCCCGGATGCCGGCGGCGAGATCGTCGTCCACGCGGGTGAAAGCATCCGACGCGGGGCCGGTCGCCGCGGTCACGGCGGCCGGGTAGTTGCCGCCGTCGTCGTCCTTCCGCAGTCCCGTGTGTACCGTCTGCCAGGCCGCGACGTCGCTGATCGCTTTGCGGATTGCCGCCCGTACCGTCGGATCGGTCGCCGTGGACGCGGCGTGGCCGAGCCGGCCGCCGCCACCATTCGTGCCGACCAGATTGGCCATGGTCTTTCGAAAATCCTGCTCGAAGGCGCCGCCGGATCCCCGGGCGACGAGGGTGAGTGCCTCGTCCGCCCGGGCCTGGAGTGCGTCGATGCGTGCCGTTGCGAGCGCCTGGACCTGGCTGGAACCATCGGCCTGCGCCGAATCCAGGTGCGAGTGCAGGCCGAACCACGCGACGTTCTGATAGATCAATGCGGCCAGCAGCGCGAGTGTGGCCGCGGCGAGTCCTGGATTGACGAGCCGGCGCGTACGCCGGGTCAGGTAGCGCTGCGCGAAGACCAGTGCGGCGAGAGCGACCACGCCGAGCAGCACCGCGATGTACGGATATTGCGAGCCCGCGTTGTGGTCGCTGGCCAGTCGCTGCGTTTGCGTCGAGTAGACGTCCTGCGCCGCCGGCAGCAGAGTGGCCCGCATGAGGCCGGAGGCTTCCCGAAGGTAAGCCGCACCGACCGGATAGCCGAGCCGATTGTTCGTACGTGCCGTCTCGACCAGGCCGGTGTAGACGGGCAGCTCGGTGGCGAGTACGTCAAGCCGCTGCGCCGACTTTGTCGACGTGGCGGACGCGCCCGCGGTGACCTGCGCCAGTGCCGTTCCGGCGGCGGCGATGTCGGTCTCATAGCGTTGCCGCGACGCGGCGGTTTCGGCACCGGGGGTCAGGAACGCGGTGGCGGCGGTCGCGTCCGCGTCGGACAGTGCACGATAGAGCGACTGTGCGCTGACCGTCAGCGGGCCGCTCGAATCCTGGACGCTCGAGACATCGGCGTTCGCTTCGTTCGAGCCGGTGAACGCGGTGATGCCATAGGCGATGCCGAGCAACAACAGAACGATCAGCGCGGCGGTGAGGCGGCCCGGCGTGCTGCGCACGATCGCCCGGAGCCGTTGAACCATGTGCTACCCCTCGCCGTTGCCCGTGGCGGCAACCGTAGCTGGTGTCGGCAAATCGTGCGCGCCCCACCCAGCCACGGATCGCCGGCCGCTCGGTCATGTTCGAGCTACGCACGGACAGGCCGGCCAGAGACATATCACCGGTCGACATGGCACCGGCACGTGACATGGCACCGGCCGGGTCCGCGCTCCGTGATGTCGGCGCGGCCCGGCCGGGCCGGTGTTCGTCAACCGGGTGTCAGCTCGCCACCTTGGCGGCGATGACGTCAATCATCTTGAGCGTCGGCGGCTCGGACAGCAGCTCGTCGGCCTTCGCCATCAGCGCCGCCGCGATCGGGCCGTCGAGGTGGGCCTGCCGCCCGGCGTCGTCGTTGAAGACGTCGAAGATGCCGTACGTCTGTTCATCGATCTTGATGGCGAACCAGGCGATCGTGCCTGGCTCCTGTTCGGCGAGCGGTTGCGCGCTCTGCAGGAACGCGGCGAGCTCCGCTTCCTTGCCGGGCTTGGCAACGGTCGTGGCAAGAATTCCTTTGGTGACCATGGTGCCTCCTAGGTGTCGGCGACCCGCGCGAAATCACACTACGTCGGCTCGCCCGAGTGCCGCCGGGCGATCTACCCTCGGGGACTGCGGGGCGGCGCGGCCCCACCGGCGGTCCCCGGCGTTCAGGATCTTCCGCACGCCACGTGAAAGACCGTCGCTTGCAGGGACCGATCAGTAAAGAACCTTCACTGTTACGCTCGGCCGACACCCCCAGTCGACCGCGGATGGGACTTGCCAATGACGCTCCGCCGGCAGCGACGCGCGATCGCGGCGGTCTTCGCCGTGCACGGAGCCGTGATGGGTACGTTCGCCGCGCGCATCCCGTCGATGGCCGAACATCTGCACATCGGCGCGGGTGCGCTCGGCCTGGCGCTGTTCATGCCGGCGGTCGGCTCGATGGCGATCATGCCGCTCACCGGTCGCGCGATCCATCGACTCGGGCCTCGGGTCGCCCTGCAGGTCCTCCTCGGCGCTTACTGCGTGCTGCTCGCGGTGCCGCCGCTGATGCCGTCGCTGGCCCTGCTGTGCGTCACCATGGTGGTGTTCGGCGCTGCCGCCGGCACGTCCGACGTCGCGATGAACGCGCAGGGTTCGGCGCTGGAACATCGCACGGGTACGTCGATCATGTCGAGCTTGCACGGCATGTGGAGCATCGGCGGCTTCGTCGCGGCTGCGATCGCGACGGTGGCCACGCGGCTCGATGTCGGCGCACCGGCGCACCTTGCCGCGATGGCGTTGGCGCTGTTCGTCGGCGGCCAACTCGCGGTACGAACGCTGCCGGCGCTGGGTGCCGGTGGCGTCGTGGAGCCGGTGGAGCGGCCCCGATTCCGCTTCCCGGTCGGGATCGTCCTGGTGATCGCGCTGGTCGGTTTCTGCGCCGTGTTCGGCGAGGTGGCGGGCTCCGATTGGTCGGCGGTCTACATGCATACCGTCATGCACAGCGGTGCCGCGACGGCAGCGGCGACGTACGGCGTCTTCGCCGGGCTGATGGCGTTCGGCCGGCTGACCGGCGACCGGGTGGTCCGGCGGTTCGGTCCGGCGGCCACGGTCCGGGTCGGAGCGCTCGTCGGTGCGATCGGAGCCGTCCTCGTCGCACTGGCTCTCACGACCGCCGTCACGATCATCGGTTTCGCCCTGGTCGGCATCGGCGTCGCGACCGTGGTCCCGCTGGCCTTCGCCGCGGCCGGCCGGATCGGTGCCGAGAGTGGGTCGGCCGCCGCCGGAAACGCGATCGCGGGAGTGGCCACGATCGCGTACGGCGCCGGGCTCGCCGCTCCGGGCGTCATCGGGGGCATCGCCAGCCTGACGTCGCTGACGTGGTCATTCGTCTTCGTGGCGACCCTGATCGCGATCATCGTGTTTGCCGGCCGGGCGCTGGCTCCTCGTACGGCGGCACGCCCGGATCACCAGGCCGCGGTGCCGAACGTCGCCGTCGCGGACGTCTGGCCGGGTTGATCCACGAGGTTGATCGATGCCGGGTTGATCAATGCTGGGTTGATCAGCGACGGGCTGGACAACGACGTTGGCCGATGTGGCCGTCGACAATGCCCGACACAAACAGTGACGCCGGCCACCTTTCGCTGGTAGCTTCGCATCCTCGGGCTCGCCGAGACACGACCACGGAGGCTGGTGGCGCATGGCGATAGCGAAGGATCGATCCGGCCGGCGACCGTGGGGTGGCCTTGAGGATGAGGTGCTGGCGACGCTCTGGGCCGCGCCGGGGCCGGTGACCGCGACGGCGGTGCAGACCGAGCTTGACGGGGATCTCGCATACGGCACGATCACGACGATTCTCGGGCGCCTCCGGGCCAAGGGCCTGGTCATCCGCACCCAGATCGGGCGGACGTACGAATATGCCCCGGCACAGGACGCCGCGTCGCATACCGCCAGCCGGATGCACTCGTTGCTGATCAGCCGGGGCGATCGAGCCGAGGTTCTGGCCCGGTTCGTCTCCGAGCTTTCGGCGGAGGAGGAGCGGCTGCTGCACGCCGTGCTCCGGGATATCACTCAGGACGATCTCACCTCGGACGGTAACGACCACCCCGAACCGTCGGCGGCGCACGCGACGGAGCCGGCGGAGCGCTAGCCGTGACCCTGTCGGTCTACCTGCCGTTGGTGCTCGGGACCGTGCTCGCGGTCATCGCGCCGGCGCTCGTCCGTACGCTGCCGCCGCCGGCCGCCGTGTGGTCGCTGACCTGCGTGGCGGTCGCGTCCGCGGTGGCGTGGACGGTCTCACTCGGCATCATCGCGTCGACCGGCGTGGAGCGTACGTCCTTCGTGGCGCACGTTGTGAACTACTCGGCGACGTACTGGCGCCACGTCGATCCGGTCGCCGTGCCGTCGGCGATCGTGGCCGGTTTCGTGCTCCTCGTGTGCCTCGGCCTGTTCGGCCGGGCGATCCGACACGAGGTCGCCGCGGCGCGCGGGATACGTCGCCTGGCCGACGGGTTCCGCGGCCCATCGGGTGTGGTCTTCGTCGACGACGAAACCCCGCACGCCTACGCCGTCGGCGGTCGACGCCCGCGCATCGTCGTGTCGAGTGGACTGATGCGTTCGCTCGGTGCGGGGGAGCGACGAGCGGTGCTCGCGCACGAAGCGGCACACCTGCGCCGGCGTCACCACGTCCATCTGCGCGTACTGCGCCTGGCCGCGGCCGTACATCCTCTGCTGCGTCCGGCCGTACGGTCCGGCGTCCTCGCGGTCGAACGATGGGCCGATGAGGACGCGGCACGGAGCCTCGGCGACCGTGCGCTGGTCGCGCGTTCGCTGTTACGCGCGGCGCTCGCCGGAACCGGCGTACCGGCGCCGGCGGGAGTGCTGGCTCACTCGACGTCCGGCGACGTCAGCCGTCGGGTGGCGGCCCTGCTCGCCGCTCCGCCCCGACCGCGATGGTCGATCGCAACCGTGTCCGGGGTGTTGGTCGTCGCCGCCATCCTGTCGCCCGTTTACAGCGCCGACCATCTCGATTCATTGCTCTCCGCAGGTTCGACGTCCACTTCGTCACATCGGTAGACCCGCCGCGGTCAGCGGACGTCACGGCCGCGACCAGCTAAACATTCGCCGGTACGCCCGGACCAGGGCTTTCGTCGATCATGCGAAACCGCAACGCGCTGTTATCCTCGGCCCCATGGCAATGGCGACCGCTACACGCTCTGTGACCGGCGGTGACACCGGCCGCCGAACGAGCTGGGCCGGCCGCACGGTCGCCATCGCTGCCACCGTGACCGCGCTGGTTATCGTCGGGCACCGAGTCGTCCCAGACGTACGCGGCGTCGGCAGTCTGGTCGATACGGCCGCACCGTGGCTCGTTCTGGCTGTGCCGGTGCTCGCGCTCGGTGCCTTCCTCGCGCGCTCGAAGTTCGCCGCCATCGCGGTCGTCCTCCCGCTGCTGGCTTGGTTGGTCGCGTTCGGGTCGGCGTGGCTGCCGTCCGGCGGTGGAACTCCCGAGTTGCGCGTGGCGAACCAGAACGTGGACGCCGACAACGCCAACCCAGCGGCGACCATTCGAAACGTTGCCGCCACGCACGCCGACGTCATCGGGTTGGAGGAGGTCACCGCGTCGAGTGCCCCGGTGATCGCGACGACGCTGAGCGATGCGTACCCGTACCACGGTCAGGAGTCGACGGTCCAGCTGTGGAGCCGTTACCCGATCAGTGACTTCAGCGGCGTCGATCTGGGCCTGAGCTGGACACGCGCCCTGCGGGCCGAGATCGCGACGCCGAAGGGCTCGGTGACTGTCTACGTAGTGCACCTGGCATCCGCCCGTGCCGGGCAGACCGCCACCCGAGACAGCACAATGGACGCGCTGGTCGACCGGATCCGGACCGACTCGTCGCCACGGATCGTGATGCTCGGCGATCTCAATACGGCAAGCACCGACCGGGTGCTGGCGCCGTTGGCCCATCTGCTGCGGGATACACAGGCGGCCGCGGGTCGTGGGCTCGGGTTCACCTGGCCGTCGTCGTTCCCGCTGGTTCGTCCCGACCACATCATGACCCGAGGGATGACCGCCACGCAGTCGAGCGTCGTGGACACATCGGGCAGCGACCACCGCGCGATCACCGCTGGCCTGCGGTTCTAGCGCGCGTCCGCATCGGAGCGCACGTCCGGGTCGCAGCGCACGTCCGGGTCGGAGCGCACGTCCGCATCGGAGCGCACACCCGCATCGACGCGCTCCCGCCGGCGCGCCGTAAGGCCGGGCACGGCATCGGCTGGTCGATCCCGCCGAGCCGACGTCCCCGTCGGGCTGACGGCCTTGATCGACCGCCTGCTGGATCTGTCATGACCTTGCGGGGAAATGGTCGCCGCAGATCGATTTGATCATGCAATTTCCCCGCAAGGTCACGTCGAGGCCACCCGCACAGCCGCGATGCGCATGTCCGGATCAGATGCCCCCATTCGGTCAAAGCGGCCGGCTACCCGCAACCAGAATCGTGGTCGAACGATTACTGAAGGTAGGAACCGCGGGTCGCGGGAGGACTACACGGTGGACAGACGCAATACGGTCGGCAACTCTTCGCCATCACAGCCATCAGAGCCATTACGTCCGAGCCGGGACGAACGATTCGGCGACCCGTATGCCCGGCGGGAACGCTCCCGGGACACGTACCGGGGAAACGAGCGTGAGTCGGCTTACCGTGGCCGCGGCCCCACGTATGGTCGCCGCGATGGTGAAGTGCGCGGTCCCGGCGACGGTGGATCGGCCATCTACGGACCGGGGCGGTTCAGTACGCCGGTCGATCCATGGGACGAATCGCGAGCGGCCACCGAGACGTGGTTCACGGTCGCGACCCACACCGCGCGGCCGGCGTCCAGATCGGACATAGTGTTCCGGCTCAACCCAAGCCCGGTGCCGACGCACGAGGACACGGCGGCACAAGACACCATAGCCAACCTGTTCGAACACTCCGACCCATGTAGCACCGACGAGATCGCGCTGCCGGGCGCCACGCTGACGGTGCTCCAGGCGGCGCCCGCCGTGCTCCGGGCCCCGCCCGAGGTTGACCAACCGCCATGGACCCCGTCGAACGCGATCGGCGACACCACGGTCTACCGGAGCGCGGTCACGATGGCCACGTTCGTGCCATCCGGGGTCGACGAGGGCCGGCGCGACGTGGTGCGACGGCACGCCCGTCGGCTCAACTGGCCGCTGCATGTTCGACCGCGATGGCTCCGGACGCGGCGGGTCGGACCCGGACGGACCGGGCCACGGGATCGCCGCAGTCCGCTGTGGGCCAAACTGCTGGTCGTGCTCGGCGGCCTGATCATGGTCGCCGGCATCGGCGCCATCATCGTTGTCAAGATCGGGTTGAGTCAGGTCAGTCACGCCATCCCGACGGAGAACCTGCTGGGTGAGATGGCGGCCAAGCCGGCGGTGGCGGCAGCCGGACCGTCGATCCCAGGTCCGATCAACTTTCTGCTCGTCGGCGTCGACACCCGACCGTCCGGCGATACCGGCTCTCACTCGGACACGATCATCATCGCCCACATTCCGGCCACCCATGACCGCGTTTACCTCGTGTCGATACCGCGGGATACCAGCACGATCATCCCGGCCGACACAAAGACGCGGTTCGCCGGCGGATCGTACAAGATCAATGCGGCCTTCACGTTCGGCAGCTGGCACGGCGGTGGCGATGCCGGCGGCTTCCAGCTGCTCGCGAAGACCATCAAGAACGCGTACGGCATCACCTTCAACGGCGGTGCCATCATCAACTTCGGCGGGTTCACCGACATCATCAACAAGCTCGGCGGCGTCAACATGTACGTGGACGAGACGACCGTCTCCATCCACCGTGGCACCGACAGCAGCGGCAAGTTTGCCAGGCCGTACGACATCAATCCGGATACCGGCGTACCGATCTGTGCGAACCGGAATGTCACGTTCGAGGCGAATCCGCTCGCCTGCGCACTGCCCGGCGTCACGCCCGTCGTCTACAAAAAGGGTCAGCGTCACCTGACGGCGTTCGATGCGCTCGACTTCGTCCGCAGTCGGGACGGGCTCGTCGGCACGGACTACGCCCGGCAACGCCATCAGCAGCAGTTCATCAAGGCGGTGCTGGCCGAGGTGTACCAGAAGGGACTGTCCAACCCGTTCGAGATGGGCTCGTTCCTGAAGTCGGTCGGAAAAGCGTTCGTCTTCGATGGTGGCGGCGTTTCGCTGTCGGACTGGCTGTTCGCGCTGAAGGGCATCACACCCGGCTCGATGGTCACGATCAAGACGAACGACGGGCAGTTCGTGCGATACCAGGGCAAGGCGCCGGACTCTCGTCAATCGCTCAACGCAACGAGCCTGGAATTGCTGGCGGCCGTACGCGACGACCGGTCGAAGACGGACACAGTAGGTCGGTTCGTCGCCGCCCACCCGGACTGGGTCGCCCCGAGCTGAGGCGCCCGGTCCCGGTCACCAGGGTGCCGGCGCGTAGTCCTTCAGGAAGCAGCCGTGTAGATCCTGGCCGGCCTCGCCCGCGACGATCGGGTGATAGACCCGCGCGGCGCCGTCGACGAGATCGAGCGGCGCGTGGAATCCCTCGTCGGCCAGGCGTACCTTCGTCGGGTGCGGACGCTCGTCGGTGATCCATCCGGTGTCGACGGCGGTCATCAAGATGCCGTCGGTCGCGAGCATCTCCGGCGCGCTGGTGCGCGTCAGCATGTTCAGCGCGGCCTTCGCCATGTTGGTGTGCGGGTGTCCGGCGCCCTTGTACGCACGCCCGAACTGACCCTCCATCGCGGACACGTTCACGACGTACTTCCGCGCTGCCGATGATGCGGCCAGCGCCGGCCGGAGTCGGCTGATCAGGATGAACGGCGCGGTTGCGTTGCACAGCTGCACTTCGAGTAGCTCGATCGGATCGACCGCGTCGACGGTCGCGACCCAGCTGTTCGTCGCGGCGAGATCGGGCACCAGCCCGCCGGCGTCGATCGCCGAGCCGCCGGCGATCCGGGACACCGATGCCGACCCGGCCGACAGGGCCAGGGCCGTCACGACGTCCGGAGTGAGTTGGTGATGGCCGTGCTCGGCCGCGAGTGCGCGGGCCGCGGCGCCGGCCGCGTGGACGTGTCCGAAGGTCAGCACGTCAGGCACGGGTCCCGCCGGTAGGGCGGCCGACTCGCCGGCGACCAGCGGTGCGTACGCTCCGGGCGAGCGTCGTACCGTCTGGGCCGCGTTGTTGATCAGGATGTCGAGCGGTCCCTCCGCGGCGACCGTGTCGGCGAGGGCGATCACCTGCGCCGGATCCCGCAGGTCGATACCGACCACGCGTAGGCGGTGCAGCCACTGGTCGCTGTCCGGCATCGCGGTGAAGCGACGCACCGCGTCATTCGGAAACCGGGTCGTGATCGTCAGATGCGCGCCGTCGCGGAGCAGCCGGAGCGCGATGTACATGCCGATCTTCGCGCGCCCGCCGGTGAGCAGCGCACGGCGTCCGGTCAGATCGGTGCGGGCGTCGCGATGTGCCCGGTTGACCGCGGCGCATTCCGGGCACAGCTGGTGGTAGAACGAGTCGACGACGGTGTAGCGCGTCTTGCAGACGTAACAGGCGCGTGGCCGGATCAACGTGCCGGCAATCGGACCCTCGGTCGCCGTGGCCAGCGGGATGCCTGCGGTCTCGTCGTCGATCCGGCCGGGCGCGCCGGTCGCGGTCGCCGCCGTCACTGCGTTGTCGGCTGCCACCACGCGCTCCCGGCGTTCGTCGCGGCGGCGTTGCTTAACCGATTTGAACAGCTTCGCGGTGGCCCGGCGGGCACGCTCGGCGTCGGCATGGTCGGTCGGCAACTCGTCGATCTCCGCGAGCACCTCCAGCATGATCGCCATCCGGTCCGGATCGATCCCGGGTACGGACGTCGGCTCGCCCCGATCGGGCGTGGCGGCCGCGGGGCGCTGGATCGGCGTACCCACGAACTCCTGGGTGTCCACGACCTGCTGCCTCCGTCGATAATGCCTGGCCCCGGCGGGGGCCGGTTCGTCCCACGCACTGTACGCAACGCGCGGCCGCCCGACGAACGACAGCGGTGCCGGTCACACCGCCGCCCCGCGCCGGACCGAACCGAGCCGGACCCCCGAGCCGAGACCGCCGCCGGGGACGCAGCGGCGGCTTCGGGGCGGTTACCTCGTCAGGTGCTCGATCAGGAATTCGGCCGAGTCGCCCATGCCCTTGGCCTCGTTCTCCTTGCGCGTGAACCCGTGGCCCTCGTCGTCGTAGACGTCGTAGCGCACCTCGACGCCGCGGGCGCGGAGCGCCTCGACGATGCCGTCCGACTCGGCCTTGTTGACGCGCGGGTCGTTGGCGCCCTGGATCACGAACAGCGGGGCGACGATCTGGTCGGCGTACGTGATCGGCGAGCGCGACAGCAAGAAATCGGCCTCGGTGTCCGGATCGCCGACCCACGCGGCGATCATCGAGCGCCACGTCGGCGGCACGCTCTTCGCCAGCGTGACGAGGTTCGACGGACCGACGAGGTCGACGCCGCACGCGAAGTACTGCGGCAGCCGGCTCATACAAGTCAGGCAGGCGAAGCCACCGTACGATCCGCCGAATACGCCGATCTTGTCCGGGTTGGCCCAATCGGCAGCCTGGATGAACCGCGCCGCCGCCTCGAAATCGCCGAGGTCGCCGCCACCCCAGTCGCGCAGGATCAGTCGCTGGTAGGTCCGGCCGTAGCCGTTCGAGCCGCGGATGTTCGGCGCCAGCACCGCGATTCCCTGGCTCAACAGATATTGGTAGAAGCCGCCGTAGTTGTACGACGGGCGCTCCTGTGCCTCCGGGCCGCCGTGGATCGACAGCACGACCGGGTGTCGGCGACCAGCCGGCTCTCCGGCCGGTAGATACAGCCACGCCGGAATTTCGCGGCCGTCGTGCGTCGGGAAGTGGACCAGCGTCGGCTCGACCGCGTCGAACGTCGCCGCCGACGCGGCGTCGGTGAGCCAGCGTGTCGAGCCCACGACCAGGTCGACCATCGCGACGTTCGCGGGGCGGCCACCCGTCGCGATCAGCACGGCCGCCTGCCGACCGGTACGGTCGATCGACAGCGCCGAGATCGGGCCAGCGGGTGCGTCCGGCGCCGGCCGCTCGGTGATCGTCGCCGGTGTGCCGTCCGCGGTGGCCGCCGCGAGCACGTCGTCCAGCGCGGCCGAGTGCAGCTGCGAGACGCCATCCGCGTTCACCGTCCAGACGACGACCCGGCCCTCCGACGCGAGCGCGACGTCCTCGACATCCCAGTCCGGCGTGGCGAGCCACCGCAGTTCCCGGGCCGCGATGTCGAACGTGGCGAGTCCGACGAAGTCGCGGCCCGCGTCCGTACGCAAGAGGAACCCGGAGCCGTCGGGCAGCCACGGGCCGGGCATCGCAAAGGTCGGCGATTCACCCTCCGGCGGCAGCAACTGCTCGGCCGGCTTGCCGTCGATGTCCAGCAGGAGGATCGCGAGCTCGGTGTTGCCGTAGAGCTTCACGCCCAGCAGTCGGGTGCTGTCCGGCGCCCAGGTGGTCGCGAAGACCGGGCCACCGCCGTCGTAGATCCGTCGGACCTCGCCGCTGTCCAGATCCTGAATGAGGACGTCCTGGTCGACGGGCTCCCGGTCGTTGCCGCCGTACGAGATCCATCGGCCGTCCGGGGACACGTCGCCGAGCGCGAACTGGACCTTCGGATGATCGGTCAACGAGGTCACCTCGCCGCCGTCGGCCGAGATGCGACGCACCTGGTTGAACTCGTCGCCGTTGGCGTCAGCCAGGAAGATCAACGCGGCGCCGTCGGTGGTCCACCGGATGTCGCGTACGGTCGCGTCCTCGTACGTCGTGAGGTGCCGCTCCGCGCCGCCGCCGATCGGCGTGACGACGAGGTTGTACTGGCCACTGGAGTTGTCTGAGTAGGCGACCCGCGTGCCATCGGGTGAGATGGACACCGTCGGCTGGAAGCGGCGGTCCGGCCGGTAGTCCCGATACGTCTGCATGACGAAAATCTAGCCGCTACGACTCGCGAATTCGTACCCTCGACGGGTTCGCCAACGGGTGCACGGTGGGGTCACGCCGGCCGGCACGGTTGGACGGCAACCGACAGTGCCGCGGTCCGGCCCGACGCCGGCGTCAGCTGCTCGCCGCTTCCGGCAGCATCTCGGCGGCGCTCGGCATCTCGTCCGCGCTCAGCGTGCCGTCCGGGCGTAGCGAGTCCGCCGCGTTCAGCGTGACTGGAGGCCGCATCGTGACCGGAGGCCGCAACGTTGCCGCGGGCCGCATCGTTGCCGGAGGCTGCGATGTCGCCGGCGGTCGGCGCAGTCCAAACCAGGCCAGGCCACCGAGCGGCACGATGACCCAATTGGACAGCACCCGGTAGGTCAGGACGGTTGCCGCCGCGGCGGCCGCCCCGGCGCCCGCGGACGCGAGCCCGGCGAGGAGTCCGGTCTCGATCAGCCCGACGCCGCCGGGTGTCAGCGGGACCTGGCGGATGATCTGCGCTCCGAGGTAGATCGTCGCGAGCGTAGCGAAGCCCACCGGCAGCCCGAAGGCACGCGCCGAGGCGGCGAAGCAGAGCAGGTCCGTGAGCCAGTTCGCGCCACCGTACCCAGTCGCGAGCGCCAGGTTGCCCGGCGACACCGTACGGCCGGCTCGGATGGCATCGCGGGCAAAGTCGCGAATGCTGGCAGCCATGCGCTGGCGCCAGGAGCCGGAGTCGCGTACGGCGCTCGACGCGGCGACAGTGCTAGCGGCCGCGGCCGACGCCCCCTGAACCGGTGATGCCGCAATGCGCCGTACGCCCCAGCCGAGCGCGGCGACGGCGACGAGCCCGGCCCCGAGCGCCGCGAGTGTCGCCGGATGGTCCCGCCACTCGCCGATCGGATCGCGAGCAACGAGGACGGCCGTGCCGACCACATAGAGCAGACCGAGGCCGACGACCGAAACGATGCCCGAGAGGACGGTCACGGCGGTCGCCTGCTCGCGGTCGGCGCCGCTACGCCGGTATTGCTGGAACGCGTACGCGGCCGAGACGGCCGAGCCGGCCGGCACGATCGTGGAGATGGCCGACCGGACATAGGTGACGCCCCATGCCCGCGCCAGCGACATCCGCACCGACAATGCCCTCAGCAGACTGCGCTGCTGCCGAGCGAACATGTCCATGGAAACGACTTCGCAGGCGGCGGCGATCAGCACCCACGACAGGGCGCCGGTGCGCAGCGCGTGTCCGACCGCGGACATGCTGGGCAACCGACCGCGCAGCCCGACCAGCGTGACCGCGAGCAGGGCAAATCCGATCAGCGTCGGCCACATCGTGGACCAGGCGATGCGCCTGGCTCTGTTACTCACCGGTGGGCCGAACTACTGCGGCCCATCCCCGGACCCCGCGGCGAGTCCGGCGCTGTCGCGATCACAGTGCCTCCGTCGTGGTCGTGAGCACGGGTACGCCGTGACCGGCGGCCGCCAGCGGGAATTGAACGATCGGTGAGTGCGTGCTTGACGCTAATCGCTTGCCGGCCGCCCGGCTAGCGAATTACTCGCAGGTCACACCTCGCGCTCAGGTCCGGCGGCGGATATCGCGTCGAGCACACCGGCAGAATGGACGGATGGGATACCACGTAACGGTCGAACGAACGACCGACGGATTTGTCGCGAGCAACGGCCGCGGTTCTGAGGTGCGTTTCGGAACCGGCGGCGACGACGCCTCGTTCACACCAGTTGAGCTGCTGCTCGCGGCACTTGGCGGCTGCAACATCGTGACCGTGGAACCGTTGACCGCTAAGCGCGGCCACCGCCTCGCCCGGCTCGCTGCCACTATGGACGCGGAGAAGGTCACGCCGAACCGGCTGGGCACCATCACGATGACGTACGACGTCGAGTTGCCCCCGGACGACCCGGACGCCGCGGAGGTCTTTCACAACGTCGCGTTGCGGGTCCACGAGAAATACTGCACGGTCACTACGGCGCTCGAGTCCGTGACGGAGATCGATCTCAAGCTTCCGGTCTAGAGCACCGGCACGTCGCCGGTCGCGGTCGCCGGCTTACCCCGTACCACCTGCCCTGCTCGATCTTGAACCGCGGACCCGGCGCGGACGTCAGGCGGCGTGGGCCGGCGACCGCTCGTCCGTGGCGTTGTGGGCCGGCGCCAATTGAGGCGTCCACGCCGTGGTCTGCGCGACATCGCGGGCATGCGCGGCCGCGGCCGTCAGTGCGCGCGTGACGTGTTCCTTAGCGAGAGTGATGGCTTCCATCACGCCGCGGCCCCGAGCGAGGTTCGCTGTGATCATGGCCGAGAACATGCAGCCGGCACCGCGCGTGTTCGGCGCGTCGATGCGCGGCGATCGCATGAAGCGAGTGCCGGTCGGCGTCCAGACGGCGTCCACGCACTCGTCGCCGCCCAACCCGCCGCCCGTGATAACGATGTGTGGCGTGCCCAGGCTCGCGAGCTGAGCGGCCGCGCTGGCCATGTCGGCGGGGCTCACGATCGGCCACCCGACCAGAGCGGACGCCTCCTCGGCGCTCGGTGTCACGACCGTCGCGAGGGGCAACAGGCGCAGGATCGCCGCTACTACGCCCTGGTGATGACCCAAGCGGGCGTCGAGCTCCGGGTCGAGAACGACGTTGTGCAGCCGGTCGCGCATATAGGCGCCGATGGTGCTGGCGACCTCCCCGGTGCCGAGGACGCCCAACTTCACCGCAGCCGGCGCCGCCTCGCGCAACGCGACCGAAAGCTCGCCGCCGACGACCGTGGTGGGCAGCGGGTAGAGCTCGGACGGCCCCTGCACGGCCGTCACCACACACTGCGTCGCCAGCCGATGGGTGCGGAACACCGCGAGATCGGCGGCGATCCCGGTCTGCCCGGTCGGGTCGGATCCGTTGATGGTCATGACTATCGGTCGCATCGCTGCCGCTCCCTCGTCACTGGATGGCTTGTGCTCACTGGTCGTTGAAGGCGTCGTACTTGATGCGCATCGACGGAACCCGGATCTCAGAAAGGCGCCGCAAGGTCGCCCGGATCATCGCCGGCGATCCGGAGACGTACACGTCGTGGTCGTTCCACGGGCCGTAGCCGGCCATGACGTCGCCGACGTTGCCACGCTCGCCAGGAAACGTCGGGTCTTCGCTCGTCACCGGGGTCACGGTCAGCCACGGGTAGCGGGCGGTCAGCCGCATCAGGTCGTCGAGGTCATAGAGGTCCTCGCGATCGCGGGCGCCGAAGAACAGGTGCACCCAGCGCGTGCGGTTTGTCTGGCCGATCTCGTCGATGATCGCCTTGATCGGTGCGAGGCCGGTGCCACCGGCAACACACACGATGTCCCGCGTCGACGTCGGGTCGACCGTCATCGAACCCATCGGCGCGGCGATGCGGATCATGTCGCCGACCTGCGCGCGGCGGACGAGCGCACCGGACAGCCATCCGGCGCCGACTGCGCGGACATGGAAGTCGATGGTGTTGTCGGCCCGCGGCGAGTTCGCCATCGAGTAGACGCGCCAGACCCGCGGTTGGCGGTCGGACTCAATGCTGACGTACTGGCCGGCCCGGTAGGGCAGTGGTTGCATCGTCCGGCAGGTGAACACCGCGATGTCGCGGGCCCGACGTTCGTGACTCACGATCTCGGCGTGCCAGAACGGTGGAGTCGTGTCGTCCTGCGCGGCCGCCAACATCTTCCGCGCGATCACCCGGTATGCGTCCTGCCAAGCCTGTTCGTACGCGGGCGACCAGCGTTCACCGGCGAACGCCCGCATCGAGTCGATGAGCGCCTGTCCGATCATTCCGAAGTGGACCGATTCGACGCGGAACTTACGATGGTCGCGGCCGAGCGCGCGCAGGTATTCGTCGAAGCGTTCCGGATCCTCGATCGTCTGGACGGCCGTCACGATCGCGCCGAGCAAGCGGGCGCGCTGGACGTCGAGTTGCACCGGGAACAGATCGCGCAATCGTGGATCGGAGAGGAAAATGCGCGCGTAGAAATACTGTGCGACTTTGTCCTGGTGCTCCTCGACGAGGGTCCAACTCTCCTTCAGTGTCGTCGACAGACTTGTCATGCCTCACCCCTTCTCGCATCAAAGCGGCCAGCGAGATGTCCGGGTGCCATCACGGACAGTTCGACACTGGTTGCTCACCGCAAGATTGGATCGCACAGTGCGTGCGATTGTCGATACGCAAGGTGATGAAAGTCGTGTCAGGCGGCGAGTCGTGCTTGACGAACGCTGACTAACCGTCCAAACCGGACGATCCGTGCAGGTCGGCCCAACTTAACGACGGCGAGGCAACTTCACCGCACTCGGTCCTTCGTTTCGCGCGGAGACCACAAGTGCGGTGAAGTCGTGACGATCAAACGCGGCGGTGGTCAAGCGGTGACGACGTTGACCAGCTTCGGCGCCCGTACGATGATCCGGCCGACGGCCGCGCCGCCCAGAGCCGTCTGCACGCGCTCGGATGCCAGAGCGATCGCCGTCAGGGCGTCGTCGGCGGAGTCGGCCGGCACTTCGACACGATCGCGCAGCTTGCCGTCGACCTGCAGGATGCACGTCACGGTGTCCTCGACCAGGAGCGTCGGGTCGGCCTGCGGCCAACCGGCGGACGCGATCGACGGCTCGTGACCGAGTCGCTCCCAGCCCTCCTCGGCGGTGAACGGCGCGAAGCAGCTCAGCATGCGTACGAGGGCCTCGGCCCCTTCTCGTACGGTCGGGTGATCCCGCCCGGCCCCGGTGTCGACGGCGCGACGCAGCACGTTGGTCAGCTCCATCAGGCGCGAGATGCCCACGTTGAGCCGCCGGGTGTCCATCGCGGTGGTCGCCTCGGCCACCAGCTTGTGGATCGACCGGCGCAGCTCGAGATCCGGCTCGGCCGGCGTCGGCAGAACCGCGATGTCACCGGTCAGCCGCCAGACCCGGGCGAGCCACTTCATCGCACCGGTCGGCGACACGTCGGCCCAGTCGATGTCGTCCTCCGGCGGACCGGCGAAGACCATCGTCACCCGTACGGCGTCGGGGCCGTACGCGGCGATCTGCTCCTGCAGGTTGACCAGGTTGCCGAGCGTCTTACTCATCGCCTTGCCGGCCATGATGACCTGGCCCTGGTTCATGAGCTTGGTGAACGGCTCGACGAACGGGACCATGCCGAGGTCGTAGAGCACCTTGGTGATGAACCGCGAATACATCAGGTGTCCGGTGGCGTGCTCTCGGCCGCCGATGTATTCGTCGACCGGCAGCCAGCGCGCGACGCCGGCCGGGTCGAACGGGCCCTCGGTGTAGTCCGGGTTCGGGTAGCGCAGGAAATACCACGACGAATCGACGAACGTGTCCATCGTGTCGGTGTCCCGGCGGGCCGGTCCGCCGCATTTCGGGCACTCGACGTTGACCCAGTCGGTGGCGCTCGACAGCGGTGACTCGCCGTCCGCCGGACGCAATTCGTAACCGGTGGTCGGCAGTTCGACCGGCAACTGTTCGTCCGGTACGGGCACGAGACCACACGTCGGGCAGTGGATGATCGGGATCGGCGTACCCCAGTAACGCTGCCGGGAGAGCAACCAGTCGCGCAGCCGGTAGGTGACCGCGGCCTCGCCGACGCCCGCGGCGGCCAGCTTGGCGGTGATCGCCTCCTTGGCCGCCTCGACCGGCAGGCCGTCGAACTCGCCCGAGTTGACCAGGCGGCCATCCCCGTTGGTCGCGACGCCGGTCTCGGTCGGGTCCGGCTCGCCGGTCGCGATGACCACCCGGACCGGCACGCCATGTGTGCGCGCGAAATCCAGGTCACGCTGGTCATGCGCCGGTACGGCCATGATCGCGCCGGTGCCGTACTCGGCCAGCACGTAGTCGGCCGCGTAGACCGGGATCTGCTCGCCGTTGGCCGGATTGACGGCGTGGCGTCCGAGGAACACGCCGGTCTTGGGCCGGTCGGTCGCGAGCCGCTCGATCTCCGTCGCGGTCGCGGCGGTCTGCTGGTACGCCTCGAACGCGCCGCGCTGCTCATCGGTGCAGAGCTCGTCGGCGAGCGGGGAGTCGACCGCGACCACGAAGAACGTGGCGCCGAACAGGGTGTCCGGCCGGGTGGTGAACACGCGCACGGGCTCGGCCCGGCCGGTGATCGCGAAATCGATGTGTGCGCCGGACGAGCGACCGATCCAGTTGCGCTGGATCGCGAGCACCTCGTGCGGCCACTTGCCCTCGAGCTGGGCCATGTCGTCGAGGAACCGCTGGGCGTACGCCGTGGTCTTGAAGAACCACTGCGTGAGCGGACGCTGGACGACGATCGTGCCGCAGCGCTCGCAGCGGCCGGCGATCACCTGCTCGTTCGCGAGCACGGTCCGGTCGTTCGGGCACCAGTTGACCGCCGCCTCCTTGCGGTAGGCGAGCCCCCGGTCGAAAAGCCGGAGGAACAGCCACTGGTTCCACCGGTAGTACTCCGGGTCGGAGGTGTGCAGCCGGGTCCGCCAGTCGAACGAGACGCCCAACCGGCGGAACGACTCGGCCTGTACGGCGATGTTCGCGTACGTCCAGTCGCGCGGATCGAGGTCGCGCTTGAGCGCGGCGTTCTCGGCCGGCAGTCCGAAGGAGTCCCAGCCGATCGCGTTGAGCACGTTGTGACCCTGCATCCGCACGTAGCGCGCGATCGCATCACTGATCGAGTAGACCTCGGCGTGGCCCATGTGCAGGTCGCCCGACGGATACGGATACATGCTGACCACGTACGACCGCGGGGTTGTCTCGTCGCCCTCGGTGAGCCCGTCCGCCTCGTTGACGTGCAGGTCGTCCCACACCTTCATCCACTTGTCGATGATGGCGTTGGGCTCGTAGCTCTCGGCGGGTGCCTCGCGGGTCATGGGACCTAACTCCTGGCTGGCGGTGTGCCTTGTAAAGCGGGGTCAATGCGGGCCGAATGCCTGCTCAGCGGCGGCGACGGCAACGTCGCAGATTGTGCCACACCGGGCAGCGGCGCTCGATTCGGCCACGTACCGACGCCCGGCGATCGGCCCGGATCGGCGCCGGCGTCAGCTCCAGATCGTCACGTACACCGGCGGGCGGAAGCGGGACGGTGGGACACCGGCGCCGGGCGAACACATCAGCTGCATGGCCGACGGTGTGGACAGGAAGTTCACGAACGACGTCGACGTCGTGGTCCGCCGGTCGGTGCGCAGCGTCGTGGCGTACCAGGTGCCCTGTACCGGCGTCACGTCGGTCGCGACCACGTGGAGTTCGCCACGACGGACATGGCTATGGAGCAGCGTCGACACCGCTGGCGTCACGCCGTGGCCGTCGGCCGCCGCGACCCAGGCGGCGGTCTCGTTGGGGAAGACGCTAATGCGCTGGTCGGGTACGCGGAACGCGCGTAGCAACCGGCCGATGTCTCCGTACGGGTCGACGCCGGACGGTCCCACGAGCCACGGCCACGTCCGGGGCGGTCCGGTGAATCGCTTCTGTGGCGCCGCGGCGGCGACAACGAGATAACGCAGCACGGGTTCGGTGATCAGGTTGCGGTCGCCCTCGACCGGCACGGCCGGACCGAGCGCGACGTCGGCCAGCCGATCGGCCAGCAGCGCCCGCATCTCCGCGATGGTGGCGACGCCGGATGACGCCTCCACCGTGCCCTTGCGGTGCCGGGTGAACGCCTCGGTGAGCGGCGTCGCGATGAACTCCGAGATGGTGGAGTTGACCAGCAGCCGGAGTTGAGCCGGCGCGCCGTTGGCCGCACGTACCGCCGCTTCGGCCTCCGCGCCGAGGCTGACCATCTGGGACGCGATCGCGATCAGCCGGCTGCCACCCTCGGTCAGCGTCATACCCCTTGCGTCTTTCATGATCAGCTGATCGCCGAGATGTTGCCGGAGCGACGCGATTGCCTTGGACACGGCGGGTTCGCTCACGCCCAGCACGTCGGCCGCGGCTCGGACCGAGCCAAGGCGTGCGACCAGCACGAAGGCCCCGAGTTGGGTGAGCGTCACAGCTGCAACATTCGCACGCCTCGGCCCCGCTCGGCCAGCCCGCCCGCGAAGCGTGGGGTGCCGGGCTAACCGATCGGTTAAGGCGCCGTTGCCCCCATGGCGGCCTCGGCGCGAGGATGCTGGTGGTTGACCATGTTCCACCACCGTGCGTCCGATTCACCCACCCTGGACGCCCTGGCATGGAGGCGTGATGCAGGTACCGGCACATTTTGAGTACGAGAAGGCGACGAGCGTCGAGCACGCAATCGCCCTGCTCGCCCAATGGGGAGAAGAGGCGCGGGTGGTCGCGGGCGGCCACAGCCTGCTCCCGATGATGAAGCTTCGACTGGCTCGACCCGAGGCGCTGATCGACATCAATGATCTCGACGAGCTGGCCTACGTCCGGTTGGAGGGCGACGAGCTGCGGATCGGGGCGATGACCCGGCACGTGCAGCTGCTCCAGTCGCCGCTCGTGTCCGAGCACTATCCGATTTTTGTCGACGCCGAACGGGTGATCGCCGACCCGATTGTCCGCAACCGGGGCACGATCGGCGGATCGCTGTGCCAGGCCGATCCGTCCGAGGACCTGTCGGCGGCGTTCGCCGCGGTCGCGGCGACATGCGTGATCCAGGGCGCCGACGGCACCCGTACGGTGCCGGTGCGCGAGTTCCACACCGGGCCGTACGAGACCGTGATCCAGCCGGGCGAACTCCTGATCGAGATCCGGGTCCCGGTGCGCCCGGGCGGCGGCAGCGCGTACGAGAAGATCGAGCGCCGCGTCGGCGACTGGGCCGTGGCCGCCTCTGGAGTCGCGCTCTGGCTCGCCGGCGACACGGTGACCGACGTCGGTATCGGTCTGACCGCGGTCGGCGCGGAGCATTTCCACGCGGCCGAGGCGGAGGACTTCCTGCGCGGCAAGCCGGCGACCGAGGAGAACTTCGTGCAGGCCGGTGCGATCGCCGCCGAGCGCTGCGAGCCGAGCGCCGACCAGCGTGGCCCGGTCGACTACAAGCGGCACCTCGCCGGCGAACTCACCACCCGGGCGCTGCGTCGTGCGGCCGCCCGCGCTCGGGGACAGGAGGCCTAACCGATGCAAATCACAATGAACGTCAACGGCCAGGACTACACGCGCGATGTCGCCCCACGCATGCTGCTCGTGCACTTCCTTCGCGACGAACTGTCGCTGACCGGAACGCACTGGGGCTGTGACACATCCAACTGTGGCGTGTGCACCGTGTGGATGGATGAGACGCCAGTCAAGTCATGCACGGTTCTCGCCGTGATGGCGGATGGTCGGCGCGTGCGTACGGTTGAGGGACTGGCCAACGGCGCCGAGCTGGACCCCGTCCAGCAGGGTTTCGTTGCTTGTCATGGATTGCAGTGCGGGTTCTGCACACCGGGCATGATGATGACCGCCCGGTCGCTGCTCGACCACAACCCGGATCCGAGCGAGATGGAGATCCGGGAGGCAATCTCGGGCCAGCTGTGCCGGTGTACCGGATATGAGAATATTGTCCGTTCTGTACGATGGGCCGCCGAGCATGAGGCGGATCAACGTACGGCAGCGTCGCAGGAGGTGTCCGCGTGACTGCCACCGCAGCGCCGGCGACCCCAATGGGGTTTGGCCGGATGGTCCGCAAGGAGGACGCCCGCTTCACCCGCGGCAAGGGCAACTATATCGATGACGTGCAGTTGACCGGCATGCTCCACGGCGCGATCCTGCGCAGCCCGTTCGCCCACGCCAAGATCGTCTCGATCGACACGAAGGCCGCCGAGGCGCACCCGAAGGTCAAGGCCGTGATCACCGGCGCCGTGCTCGACACGCTCGGCCTCGCGTGGATGCCGACCATGTCCTACGACACGCAGGCCGTGCTCGCCACCGACAAGGTCCGCTTCCAGGGCCAGGAGGTCGCGTTCGTGATCGCCGAGGATCGTTACTCGGCCCGCGACGCCCTGGAACTGATCGATGTCGAATATGAGGAGTTGCCGGTCGTTTACGACGCCCGCAAGGCGATGGACGCGGACGCGCCGGTGATCCGGGACGACAAGGAAGGCAAGACCGACAACTTCATCTTCGACTGGGAGTCCGGCGACAAGGCGAAGACCGACGAGGTGTTCGCGAATGCCGAGGTCGTCGTCAGCGAGGACGTGCTGTATCCGCGCGTCCATCCGGCGCCGCTGGAGACGTGCGGCGCGGTTGCCGACATGGACCCGGTCTCGGGCAAGCTCACGCTCTGGTGCAACACCCAGGCGCCGCACGCCCACCGGACCGTGTACGCCCTCGTCGCCGGCCTGCCCGAGCACAAGATCCGAGTTATCTCGCCGGACATCGGCGGTGGTTTCGGCAACAAGGTGCCGATCTACCCGGGCTACGTCTGTGCGATCGTCGGCTCGATCGTCACCGGCAAGCCGGTGAAGTGGGTCGAGGACCGCTCGGAGAACCTGATGTCGACCGGCTTCGCCCGCGACTACCACATGAAGGCCGAGGTGGCGTCGACCAAGGACGGCAAGATCCAGGGCGTACGCGTCAACGTGATCGCCGATCACGGCGCGTTCAACGGCACCGCACAGCCGACGAAATTCCCGGCCGGCTTCTTCCATGTGTTCTCCGGCAGCTACGACCTCATCGCGGCGCACTGTGACGTCAAAGGCGTCTACACGAACAAGGCACCGGGCGGCGTTGCGTACGCCTGCTCGTTCCGAGTCACCGAGGCGGCGTACGTCATCGAGCGCATGATCGACGTGCTCGCGTACGAGCTGAAGGTCGACCCGGCCGAGTTGCGGATGAAGAATCTGTTGCGTCCGGAACAGTTCCCGTACAACAGCCCGACCGGCTGGGAGTACGACTCCGGCGACTACCCGAAGACGCTGCAGGTCGCACTCGACATGGCCGGCTACGACGAGCTGCGGGCCGAGCAGGCGGAGCAGCGGGCGAAGTTCGCGGCCGGCGAGCGGCCACGGATCCTCACCGGCATCGGCCTCAGCTTCTTCACCGAGGCCGTCGGCGCCGGGCCACGCAAGCACATGGACATCCTCGGTCTCGGCATGGCCGACGGTGCGGAGCTGCGCGTACACCCGACCGGCAAGGCCGTGCTGCGGATCTCCGTACAGAGCCAGGGCCAGGGGCACGAGACCACGTTCGCCCAGATCGTGGCCGAGGAGCTGGGCATCTCGCCGGACGACATCGACGTCGTACACGGCGACACCGACCAGACGCCGTTCGGCCTCGGCACGTACGGGTCGCGTTCCACGCCGGTGTCCGGCGCTGCGACCGCGGTCGTGGCCCGGAAGGTACGCGACCGGGCAAAGATCGTGGCATCGGCGATGCTCGAAGTATCGGTCGACGACCTCGAATGGGAGAAGGGCCGCTGGTTCGTGGCCGGCGACCCGGAAAAGGGCAAGACGATCCAGGAGATCGCGCTGGCGTCGCACGGTGCGCTCGAGTTGCCGGAGGGCATCGAGGGGCACCTGGACGCGACGACCGTCTACAACCCACCGAACCTGACGTTCCCGTTCGGCGCGTACATCTGCGTGACCGACGTGGACACGGGCACCGGTGCGGTCAAGGTACGGCGGTTCATCGCGGTCGACGACTGCGGTGTCCGGATCAACCCGACGATCGTCGAGGGCCAGGTGCACGGCGGTCTCGCCGACGGTGTCGGCATGGCGCTGATGGAGCTGGTGGCGTTCGACGAGGAGGGCAACTGCCTCGGCGGGTCGTTCATGGACTACCTGCTGCCGACGTCGATGGAATGCCCGTCGTGGGAGTTGGGCGAGACGGTCACGCCGTCGCCACACCACCCGATCGGTGCCAAGGGCGTCGGCGAGTCGGCGACCGTCGGTTCGCCGGCCGCCGTCGTGAACGCGGTGCTCGACGCATTGAAGCCGTATGGAGTGCGCCACGCCGACATGCCGCTGACGCCGTCGAACGTGTGGCGCGCGATTCAGGGCCGTCCGATCCGGACCGATATCGCCATCTCGTAGTTCCGTATCGCACGAGAAAGGAGACGTACGGTGCGCCGCACCGAACTGTTGGCACGTGCCGAGGATCTTCGTTTGGCGCGCACGCCCTACGTCCTCGCGACCGTCGTCCGCGCACAGCGGCCGACGAGCGCGAAGCCGGGCGACAGTGCACTGATCCTCGCCGACGGCACGTTCGACGGCTTCATCGGTGGCACCTGCGCCGAGTCGACCGTCCGTCTCCAGGGGTTGCGACTCCTGGAGACGGGCGCCTCGACGCTGCTGCGGATCACGCCCGACCCGTCGGGAGATCGGCCGGCACCCGAGGCCGAGGGCCTGATCGTCGTCAATAACCCGTGCCTGTCCGGCGGCAGCCTGGAGATCTTTCTGGAGGCGATGATCCCGGCGCCGTTGCTCTACGTCTATGGCGACGCTCCGGTCGCCCGGGCGCTGCAACGGATCGGCGCGGCCGCCGGCTACGACATGGTGACCGGCTCGCCGGACACCATGTTCGACCTGCCGGCGGACACCGCGGCGCTGGTGGTCGCCTCGCACGGTCACGGCGAGGAGATGGTGCTGGCGGCGGCGCTGGAGGCCAAGGTGCCCTACGTCGCCCTGGTGGCGAGCCGGAAGCGCGGCGACGCCGTACTCGAGGGAGTCGGCGCGGATCGCAATCGCGTGCATACCCCGGCCGGCATCGATGTCGGTGCCCACACGGCCTCCGACGTGGCGATCTCGATTTTGGCCGAGATCATCGCGACCCGACCGGCGCCACCGCCGATAACGGAACGCGCGGCCTCTGTGATCACGATGTCCGGCTCCGATCGACCGGCGGAGACGTTGGCCGAGCCGCAGGTCGCGATCGACCCGGTCTGCGGGATGGAGGTGGCCGTGACGCCGTTCGCGCTGCAGGCCGAGCACGGCGGGTCGACGTACTACTTCTGCGGCTCCGGCTGCAAGGTCGCATTCACCGCCGACCCACACCGATACCTCACGGGTGCGTCGCACGGATGACCGAAGAGTCTCCGACCCCCGGCGCGGCTGACCTTGCCGCCGCCGTCCCGGACATCGACACGCTCGCCGTGCGCCTCGACGCCGCCGGGTACCTGGCCAGCGCGCCGCTTGCGACGGCACTGTTCCTCGCCGTACGGATGGGTCAGCCGATCCTGCTGGAGGGCGAACCGGGCGTCGGCAAGACCGAGGCCGCGAAGGCGCTGGCGACCAGTCTCGACACGCCGCTCGTCCGTCTCCAGTGCTACGAGGGATTGACGGCGGCCGAGGCGCTCTACGAATGGAACTATCCGCGACAGTTGCTCGGCATCCGACTGGCCGAGGCGCGCGGCACCGAGTTGCGCGACGAAGACCTGTTCAGCGAGGACTATCTCCTCGCCCGGCCGTTGCTCGCCGCGGTCGAGCATCCGGGCCCGCGCCCGGCCGTGCTGCTGATCGACGAGGTCGACCGGGCCGACGACGAGTTCGAGGCTTTCCTGTTCGAGATGCTGGCCGAGGCGAGCGTGACCATCCCCGAGTTGGGTACGCGCCGGGCCGCCGTGCCGCCGATCGCGGTGTTGACGTCGAACCGGACCCGGGATCTGCACGACGCTCTCCGGCGCCGCTGTCTCTATCACTGGATCGACTACCCGAGCGCGAACCGGGTGGCCGAGATCATCGCGCGGCGGGTGCCGCAGGCGTCGACATATCTTGCGTCGCAGGTCGCGAACGGGGTGGCCCGGATGCGATCGCTCGCGCTCACGAAGCCACCCGGTGTCGCCGAGGCAATCAACTGGGCGGCGGCCGCCGCGCTGCTCGGGCTGACCGAACTCACCGTCGACGGGGCCGAGTCGACCCTCGGCGTCGTCCTCAAGCACGCCGACGATCACGACGTCGTACACGCCTATGGCCTTCCGGCCCTGGTCGGCGGCGATGGCTGAGCCCTCCGGCGACCTCAGCGGCGATCCGACCCGGGATCTGGCCGGGATCGTGGCCCGCTTCGCTGGCGTGTTGCATTCCGCCGGCGTACCCGTGGGTCCGGATCGGGCCGCGCGCTTCGCGCGGGCGGTGACCGTGGTGTCACCGCAATCGGTGCCCGAGCTGCGATCGCTGGCGCACGCGACTCTCGCGTTCCACCACGCGCACGATGCCGTGCTGGACCGGGTCTTCGACGCCGTCTTCGCCGGCTTCCTGGACCCAGCCGACAGTCGCGGCGACCAGAACGCACCGATGACCGAAGCCCTGGCACGGGCGTCGACGCAGATTCCGCCGCGATATCGCAACGCATCGGCCGGCCCGTCGCCGTCGGGCTCCGACCCGAGCACCGATGACAGCGGTAGCCGGTCGGAGAAGGCGCGTGACGAGGGCCAGGAAATCGAGATCCCGAGCGCCGGTAGCGAGCTGGAACGCTTGCACCACCGCGAGTTCGGCCAACTGACGCCGGACGAGCTCATGCTGCTCGCCAACCGCATGGCGGATCTGCGGTTGGCCACGCCCATGCGTCCGTCCCGGCGCATGCGCCGCGCCGCCGGTGGTCGGAGGATCGACCTGCGCTCGTCCCTACGCCTCGCGCACCGCAGCGGAGGCGATCCGCTCCGGCTGGTCCGCCGCAAGCGGCGGGAGCGGCCGCGGCGACTGGTCGTGCTGTGCGATATTTCCGGTTCGATGGAGCCGTACGCGCGGGCCATGCTGCAGTTGCTCTACTGCGCGGCCGGCGGCGCCGATGCCGAGGTGTTTACCTTCGCCACCCGGTTGACGCGGTTGACACCGATCCTCGCCCGTACGTTGCCGGGACCGGCGCTCGCGCGAGCCGGCGAAAGCGCGCCCGACTGGTCCGGCGGCACCCGGATCGGTGCGGCCCTGCGGGAGTTTCTCGATCGCTACGGTCGGGCCGGCATGGCTCGCGGCGCGGTCGTGATGGTTATCTCGGACGGCTGGGAGACCGGTGACCCGGCGCTTCTTGGGCAGCAAATGGAGCGGTTGTCGCGGCTTGCGCACCGCATCGTCTGGGTCAACCCACGGACGCAGAGCCCGAAATACCGTCCGTTGGTGGGTGGAATGGCGGCCGCCTGGCCGTTTTGCGACGCGGTCGTGAGCGCGCATCGGATGGACGCGCTCGACGATCTGGTAGATGCATTGGCCGAACCGGGCCGCCGGCACTAGCGGCGGACCGGAACAACGCCGTCGGCCCGAGCCGGCCATCCGAACGCACCCCGGCGCCCAGCCGCCACACCAGGGCATACCGTGACAAGAGGCAGCGGTAGCCCTGGGCCGGATCGGCCAAGGCCGATCTGGGACGCCGGATCGGCCACAACCGATCTGGGACGCCGGATCGGCCGCGGCCGACGAACCCGAAGGAGACGAACGTGCAACTTGTCAATGAGTTCGTGGTTCCCCGTCCGATCGACCAGACGTGGGACGTGCTGAACGACGTCGAGCGGATTGCGCCGGCGATGCCCGGCGCCACGCTCACTGACCACGTCGACGACGTGTACCACGGCAAAGTCAAGGTCAAGGTCGGCCCGGTGACCGCGCAATACGCCGGGACGGCCCAGTTCAAGGAGCGCGACGAGGCGGCGCACCACATGGTTCTCGAAGCCACCGGCAAGGAGTCGAGCGGGCGCGGGCGCGCCTCGGCGCTCGTCAACGTCGATTTGGCGGCCGAAGGCACGCAGACCCGCGTGAAGGTCGTCACCGATCTGACGATCTCCGGTCCGCTGGCGCAATTCGGCCGTGGAGCGATCGCCGAAGTGTCATCGAAGCTGCTCGGCCAGTTCGTGACGAACCTCGAGACGATGGTCCTGGCCGACGAACCAACCCCAACCGCGGGCACTTCAACGGGTACGGGAACGGCCGGCGCTCCGGCGACGGCGGCGCCGTCCGCATCAGCCACGTCCGTCGACAGCGGCGCCCCGGCCGCCACACCATCCGACGCCACGACTGGGGCGGCGGCGAGCGGGCCAGCTTCGGGTGGACCGACTTCGAACGGCTCAGTCTCGCCGGGCACGCCGTCGTCGGGTGCGACATCCAGCGCACCGCCATCGACCGCGCCGCCATCGGGATCCACTGGCGCCGGCGCAGTACCGTCGGCGCAGGCCGCTTCTGCTCCGGCCGCGGCGTCATCGGCCACGTCGGCCACCTCGTCGGCGAGCGCGGGAGCGACCTCCGTACCGCCGACGCGTCGAGCGCAACCGGCCGAGGCGCCGGCCGCCGAGGTCAACCTGTTGAAAGTCGCCGCCTGGCCGATCCTCAAGCGACTCATCCCCGTGCTCGTGGTGATCGCCATCATCGTCATCGTGCTGGTCGTCTGGGTGTTCTGACGGCCCGGCCGAGCCGCAACGTGATCCACTGTGGTGGGCGATTGCCGTCGTTGCAACGGCGCTCATCGTCTACCACAGTGGATCATTCGGTGTGATCAAGCATCGGTGCCGACGGCGCGGAGTGCGGCCCCCGTCGCGCGCAGCCGGTCGTCCATCGACGACGGCTCGATGCCGAAAGCGGCCGTCGTGGCGCTGGAGTCGATGACGAAGGGCGCCGTGAACTGGTAGCGCGTCGTACGCAGTTCCTTGACGAACTTGTCGAACAGCCCGTACGTCCAGAGAACCGGGTACGGGATCGAGCTCAGCTTCGGCTTCGGTGCACCGTTCACGGCGGCGAATCGATCGGCGAGTTCCCGTACGGTCAGCGGTTCGCTCGTCGGCACCATCCAAGCCTGCCCCCACGCACGCTCGTCGGTCGCGACCGTTACGAGCGTACGGGCGACGTCCTCGATCGACGTCCAGCTGTGCTTCACGTTGAGCGGCTCCGGCGAATAGGCGCGTTTGCCGGCGAGGATCGGCTGGCCGAGGACGAACGTCAGGAAGCCGTTGTTCTCGATGTAGTCGCTCGCCCGCACCTCGGTCGCCTTGATCCGGCCGGCCCGGTGGGCGGCGAGCGCATCGCGCCACATGTCGGCGCGGATCTTGAGCTTCGGATGGGTGGCCGCGAGCGGCGTCTCCGCGGTCATCGGGGCGTCAATCGGGCCGTACCCGTATAAGGGAGCCGCGATCACCAGTGTTGCTCCGCTGCGCTCGGCCGCGGTGAGCAGCGCGGCGGCGAGCGGCGGCCAGTCGGTGAGCCAGGTGTGGTAGGGCGGGTTCGCGCAGTTGTAGAGCGCGACGGCACCCTCGGCCAGCTCGCTCAGGCGGTCAGCATCGGTTGCATCGGCGGCCACCCGCTCGATCGACGGGTGCTCCGGCCCGGTGCCGCGGCGGGTGACCAGCCGCACCTTGTCGCCGCGTTCGGCGAGAGTCAGAGCGGTGGCGGTGCCGACCGGGCCGGCGCCGACGATCACGTGCTGCGACATTGTCGTTCTCCTCAGTCAATCGGTTGCTTTATGCGAGAGCAGTGCTCTCTGTTGTGGTTAATGCTCGCACGAGTATCTGCGATCTGCAAGAGCAGTGCTCTCGAATGTGTGCAACAATCTCGACATGCCTGCTGGATCGATCCGCGCCCGCGTACGCGCCGAGATGGTCACCGAGATCAAGACGGTGGCCCGGCGTCACCTGGCCACCGACGGGGCCAACCTGTCGCTGCGAGCGGTCGCCCGCGACATGGGCATGGTGTCCTCCGCGCTCTACCGGTATTTCGCGAGCCGCGATGACCTGCTCACGGCCCTGATTATCGACGCTTACAACGCGCTCGGGGGCGCGGTGGAGGAGGCCGACGCCGCCGTGCGCGAGCGGGACGATCTCCGTGAGCGACTCCTCGTCCTCGGTCGGGCCGTCCGGCAGTGGGCGCTGGCGAATCCGGCCGAGTACGCGTTGATCTTCGGGAGCCCGGTGCCCGGATATGCCGCGCCGGCCGACACGGTTGTCGCCGCCCAGCGGACGCCCGACGTGCTTCTCCGCATCTTTGTCGACGGGTACGCCGCGCGCGAGGTCCGCGCTCCGGCCGCCGACCTTGCGCCCGCGTTGCCGCCCGCGCTCAACGCCGACATGACCGCGGCGCGCGACGCGATCGCCCCGGGCCTGCCGCCCGACGTGTTCGCTCTCGGAACGATCGCCTGGATCCATATCTTCGGCGCGGTGAGCTTCGAGCTGTTCGGTCAGCTCAACAACGTCATCGAGGCGCGTGACGAGTACTTCGACTATCAGCTGCGCCAGATCGCCGACCTTGTCGGCCTGGGATAGTCGCCCGGGGTAGAGATCTTGGGGTTGTCCACGCTATTTGGCCTTCCGATAGGTGGACAACCCCAAGATCACGAGCGATCCGACAGCGCCTCTACTGCCAGCGAAAGAGCTTCAGCGCGGCCGTACCGGCGATGGCCGCGACGACGGCGAGCACGATGAGATGCTGCGGCTGAGGACGCCCGCCCCACGCGTCCTGGATGGACTGGCCCGCGACCTGGATGGACTGACCCGCGACCTGGCACTGCTGATCGGTCGTCGGTTCCGTAGGCTCGTCGAGGTCGGCACCGCGTCCGGTGCCGGCCTCGCGAGTTCATTAGGAGAGATATGGCGCGCGTCGTGGTCACCGGTGGCAGCGGAAAGCTCGGCGACGCGGTCGTCGCCGACCTGGTGGAGCACGGGTACGACGTGGTCAACGTCGACCTGATGCCGGCGTCCGTGGAACGCACGCAGTTCGTGCGGGTCGACCTCACCGACTACGGCCAGACGGTCGAGGTGCTGAGCGCGATCGACTCGCGCTATCAGGGCGTGGACGCGGTCGTACATCTGGCGGCGATCCCCGGACCGGGTGCCGCGCCGAACGCGACGATCTTCGCCAACAACATCCTCTCGACGTACAACGTGTTCGCCGGAGCCCGTGCGGTCGGCATCCGGCAGATCGTGTGGGCGTCGTCCGAGACCGTGCTCGGGCTGCCGTTCGAGACGCCGCCGCCGTACATGCCGGTGGACGAGGAGTATCCGGGCCGACCGGAGACCGCCTACTCACTCAGCAAACATCTCGGTGAGCAGATGGCGATCCAGATGTGCCGGCAGGATCCGTCCCTGACCATCATCGGGCTGCGGTTCTCGAACGTGATGCGGCCGAACGACTACGCCGTATTTCCTTCCTACGACGCCGATGCCCGCCTGCGGTCGTGGAACTTGTGGAGCTACATCGACGCGCGGGACGGGGCGCAGGCGGTACGCAAGGCACTGACGTACCCGGGCAAAGGGTTTGAAGCGTTCATTATTGCGAACGCCGATACGGTCATGTCCCGGCCGACGGCAGCGTTGGCGGCGGAGGTCTTCCCGAATGTCGAGGTGCGCGGCCCGTTGGGCGAGCATCAGACACTGCTGTCGATCGAAAAGGCGCGGCGGCTACTCGGGTATGAGCCGGAGCACAGCTGGCGCACCGAGTGACCGCGCCGTCGCTGCGGTTGGCCTGGCCGGACTGCCGCAATGTGCGCGACGTCGGCGGCCTGCCCACCATCGACGGCGGTGCCGTCCGCGTCGGTGCCCTGGTGCGCGGCGACAGCCCCCACCGCTTGACCGGCGACGGGGTTGCGGCGGTTCGTGGGTACGGCATCCGCCGCGTGATCGATCTCCGCTCGGTCGAGGAGGCGGAAGCGGCGCCGGGCCCGTTTGCCGATGACTCCATCTATCGGTTGCGGCCGATGATCGATCCGCAACAGGAGGTGCGCCGCGACGCCAAGGCTGAGTCCACGTTGGAGCTCACCTATCGGGCCAGTCTGGTCCGCAATGCTTCGCACATCGTGGCCGGGATCGGCGCGATCGCGGACGCGCCGGACGGCGGTGTGTTCGTGCACTGCGCGAGCGGCAAGGACCGGACCGGGATGATCGTTGCGCTGGCGCTGCGGGTCGCCGGTGTGGTCGACGCCGCGATCGCGGCCGACTACGCCTATACGTCGGTGTGCTTAGGCGACCTCGTCGAGCGCACCCTGGCCGCGGCGCCGTCCGCGGCCGAGCGGGCCCGGATCGGCGAGGTGTGGGGCAGCCCGCCCGAGGCGATCCTGGCCATGCTGGACCGGGTCGACGCCGACTTCGGCGGGGCCGAGCGATACCTGCGGTCGTACGGTCTGAGTGACGGGCAGGTCGATCGGCTTCGCGATCGGTTGCGCTAGTGCCCTCAGACGTCCTCAACGGCGGCGAGCGGGTCGACCACGTCGGGGGTCCCACTCTTCGCGGGGCGCTGTCGGGCCGACGGTCTGCGACGATCGATGGCCGCACGGGACGTTGGTGCAACGTCGTGCGGCGGGCTCCACGCGAGAGCGAGCGTCAGCCGGGCACGGGTGATCGGTTCGTCCAGCGCATCGCCGAACACGTCGTGAAGTTGACCCATGCGGTACCGCACGGTTTGCGGGTGTACGTGTAGCTCGGCGGCTATTGCCTGACGGTCGCCGAAGTGACGCAACCAGCTGGCCAGCGTTTCGGTGAGCCGCTCCCGCACCGGCGCCGAGACCGCGTCGAGCGGGGCGAGCACCCTGCCGCGCAGTGCCGCATGGAGTCGGGCGTCCCGGTGCACGATGATCGCGTCGAGGTGCTCCTCGGCGAAGACCGGATCCTCGGTGAGTACGCCGGCCCGCTGCAGCTGCGCGGCCACCTCGGCGATCTGTACGCTCGCCGGCAGGTTCTCCAGCGGCACCGGGTGGCCGACGACCGCTCGGGAGCCGCGGAGGAGATCGGCCAGCCGTTGCCGCCGACCGGGCCGGTCCGGGTCTGGGACGACCGCACCGAGCATCGTCCGCCGGCGGATGAGCAGGCACGAATTGTCCAGCCGGGACAGCACGCTCTGCGCGAGTCGGTTGTCTTCGAGGAGGATCACCGCGACCTGCTCGGGCAGCGGCCACCCGGCACGGTTGGCGGCCGCGCGTACGGCGGCGGAGTCCGACCGATCGGACAGTAGAAGTTCGACGAGTTCGTCGCGGAGGCGTTCGCGAGCGGCGACCGACTGCGACTGTTCGATGACGAAACCGCGCGCCGATGCGGACGACAACCGGTCGATGAAGATGAACACGGCCTCGGCCAGGGCGGCCAGGCTGGCCGGCGCCACGCCGATGTCCAGCGCCGTCTGCGACACGTGGTGCCAGGCGACCCGTGCTCCAAGCTGATAAGCCGACAGCAGCGTGGTGAGGTCGCGGCCCTCCTGCCACTCCATGCGGCCGATTTCCTCGAACAGCTCGACCTGCGGCCCGAACTCGGTACCGTGCGGAAACGCGCCCGCCGGCGACTCGGCGATTTCGATCAGGACTTCCATGAACGCCTTGGCCGCCATGACGACTTCGTCCTGCTCGCCGTCGAGGAACTCCGCGTAGTCCGGCCATTCCTCGCGGAGCAGCTCCCGAACCTCGATCATGATGGTGGGCAGCCTGTCGACCAGGGCGGGCACCAGCCCCTCCAGCTCAGAACGTTGTCCCCGGTCGTCCACTTGTATCTGTCTACCGTAACGAGTACACACCGGTGCAACCGGGCTACTTGCCATCCATCTGCTGCTGATTTTGTACGTGTGTGACAACTGCGTGGACCAAGAATTACTCGCTAGGGTGCAGATCAAGAGGGTAGGAGCGGTGCAGCATCAGGGCATGGAGTCGACACGGGCGGAATCTGGAGGCCGCACCGCCGGTTCCGGCTGGGCCGCCCGGGTGGGCGGCGGAGCCGATGACTACCTGCGCGCTCGCGAAGGCTCGGAGAATTTCCCGGTCGCCCTGCGGATGCTTCCCGCCGACGTACGCGTGCATCTCGGCGCGGTCTACGACGTCGCGCGCGTCATCGACGACCTCGGCGACCAGGCGCCCGGCGACCGTACGGCGCTGCTGCGCGACTTCCGGACCGACCTCGCCAAGATATGGGCCCCGGGCGGCCCGGAACCGGACGCGCCGGTCCTGCGGCGGCTCGCGGACAGCGTGCGGGTCAAGCACCTGTCGCACAAGCCGTTCGACGACCTGATCGAGGCGAACCTCGTCGACCAGGAGGTCGAGACCTACCCCACGTACGAGGACCTGGTCGAATACTGCGAGCTGTCGGCGAACCCGGTCGGCCGGATCGTGCTCGAGGTGTTCGAGGCGAGCACGCCCGAGCGGGCCGAACTCTCCGATCGGATCTGCACCGCGCTGCAGATCATCGAGCACTGCCAGGACGTCGCCGAGGATCGGCGGGCCGGCCGCATCTACCTCCCGTTAGAGGATCTGACCCGGTTCGGCGCGACGGTCACCGACCTCGACGCGCCGACCGCGGGCCCTGCCGTCCGACGTCTTGTCGCGTTCGAAGCCGAGCGCGCCGCTGCGCTGTTGAACTCGGGCACGGCGCTGCTCGGCCAGTTGCACGGCTGGGCGCGTCTGGCCGTGCGGGGCTACGTCGCCGGTGGCGGAGCCGCCCTGCTCGCGCTGCGTCGGGCCGACTGGGACGTGCTGTCCGGCACACCACACGCGCGCAAGACCGACCTCGTACGCCAACTAATCGCCGTGTCGCGGGATCGGCGGGTGGGGTCATGACCCGAACCAGCGCGGCCGCGGCCAACGCCACCGGGACCGTCGCCGACGCGTACCGCGAATGCGAGGCGATCACGAAGCAGCAGGCCCGCAACTTCTACTACGGGATCCGGCTGCTGCCGGCGGCCAAGCGCAACGCCCTGTGTGCCGTCTACGCGATCTCCCGGCGGATCGACGATATCGGCGACGGCGACCTGCCTCTGGTGGAGAAGACCGCCGCGCTGTCGTCGCTGCGCGCATCGCTGCGGGCGACGCCGGCGAGCGACGCCGTGCTGGTCGCGCTGGCCGACGCCGCGTCGCGATTCCCGATCCCGATGGGCGCGTTCGACGAGCTCATCGACGGTGTCGAGATGGACCTGGCCGGCCGGACGTACCAGACGTTCGACGAGCTGGTGACGTATTGCCGCTGCGTCGCCGGATCGGTCGGGCGGCTCAGCCTCGGCGTGTTCGGTTCGCGCGACGACACGGTCGCGCCGCTCTACGCCGACCAGCTCGGCATAGCGCTACAGCAGACGAACATCCTGCGGGACATCCGCGAAGACCTGATGGGTGGCCGCGTCTATCTGCCGCAGGGCGAGCTGGACGACTTCGGCGTACAGCTCGCGCTGGACGAGCGGGGGGCACTGGCCGACAAAGAGGGCAATCTCGCGCGGCTGATCGACTTCTCGACCGAGCGGGCCCGCCGGTGGTACGCCGACGGATGGCGGCTCATGCCGCTGCTCGACCGGCGCAGCGCGGCCAGCACGGGCGCGATGTCCGGGATCTACCGTCGGCTGCTCGACCGCATCTCGGCCGATCCGACCGCCGTCTACACCCAACGCATGTCCCTGTCCGGTCGCGAGAAAGCCGGCGTCGCGGTCCGGGCACTGCTCGGCTCGAACGCTGGCTACGCAGCGAGCGCCCCGGCTGCCTCATCGGCGGAGGCATCGACGTGACCAGCGTCGCGATCATCGGCGGCGGCCTGGCCGGCATCACCGCGGCACTGCGCTGCCGGGACGCCGGCGCCGAGGTCACGCTCTACGAGGGACGGCCGAAGCTCGGCGGTCTGACCCACTCGTTTCGGCGCGGTGACATCGACGTCGACAACGGCCAGCACGTGTTCCTGCGCTGCTGCACGGCCTACCAGGACCTGTTGGGCCGGCTCGGTGTCGCGGACCAGGTGACGCTGCAGGACCGGCTCGACATCCCGGTCCGGGCGCCCGGCCTTACCCGTACGGCCCGGTTGCGCCGCAACGGCCTGCCGGCTCCGATGCATCTCGGCGCATCGCTGTTCCGGTATCCGTTGCTGGACACCGCGCAGCGGCTGCGCTTCGTCCGGGCCGCACTCGCGATGCGCCGGCTCAACCGCACCGACCCGGCCGTCGATGCGCGCAGCTTCGGCGACTGGTTGGCCGAGCACCGGCAGGACGCGGCGACCATCGACGCGATGTGGGACCTGGTCGGCATCGCCACGCTGAACGCCGCCGCTGACCAGGCATCGCTCGCGCTCGCGGCGATGGTGTTCCAGGTCGGCCTGCTCACCGATCCGGGCGCGGCCGATATCGGCTGGGCCAGCGTGCCGTTGCAGCGGCTGCACGGCGACGCCGCCGTACGCGCCTTGGAAATGAATGGCGCCACCGTGTGTGTTGGGGCGAAGGTGGACGTCGTCGAGCCCCGCGAACGCCGGTGGCTGGTGGGCGCGAAGGGCGGGGAGCAACTGGTGGACGCCGTTGTGATGGCGGTGCCACCGGCGGCCACGGAACGCCTGGCGCCGGCGGGCAGCGTACCGCTCGAGCCCGGTTATGCCGCGAAGCTCGGGACCTCGCCGATCGTGAACGTGCATGTCATTGTCGACCGACACGTGCTCGACACGCCATTCGTCGCCGGCGTGGGCACACCGATCCAGTGGGTGTTCGACCGTACTGTGCAGTCCGGTCTCCGCGACGCTGGCCAGGATGGCCAATATCTCGCCGTCTCGGTGTCGGCGGCCGATGATTTCATCGACCTGCCGGTGGCTACGCTGCGCGAACGGTTGCTGCCTGACCTCGTCGCGCTGCTGCCCGCGATGGCGCGCGCTGAGATCGTCGACTTCTTCGTCACGCGTGAGCGCGAAGCGACGTTTCGCCCGGCGCCGGGCAGCGGCGCACTCCGGCCACCCGCAACGACGCGGGCACCCGGGCTCTTCCTGGCCGGCGCGTGGACCGACACCGGCTGGCCGGCGACGATGGAGGGCGCGGTCCGCAGCGGCGACGCCGCCGCGGCGGCCCTGCTCTCGCATGTCGAACCGGAACTTGCTCAAGCCGTACGACAGGGGGTGGCGGCATGACCGCGATGCTCACCGCATTGCACCGCAGTCGGGATCAGCTCGTGCCCGCGCTACAGGCCGCAGTGCAGCGTCTCGATCCGTCCAGCCGCCTGCAGGCGTCGTATCACCTCGGGTGGTGCGATGCCGACGGCAAGCCGACCGAGGGCGGCGGCGGTAAGGCCGTCCGGCCCGCGCTCGCGCTGCTGTCGGCCGAGGCGGCCGGTGCGACCGCAGAGGTCGGCATACCGGGCGCGGTCGGCGTCGAACTCGTCCACAACTTCTCGCTGCTGCACGACGACCTCATGGACGGCGACCTGGAGCGCCGGCATCGCCGTACGGTATGGGCGATCTGGGGCGCACCCGCCGCGATCCTGGCCGGCGACGCGCTGCTCGCGTTGGCACACGAGGTCGTCCTCGAATCACCGTCGCCGCACGCGGGTCGGGCCGCGCTGCTGCTGGCCACGACCACCCGCGAGCTCACCCGCGGACAGGTGCAGGACGTCGCGTTCGAATCACGCAGCGACGTCACGCTCGACGAGTGCCTCGACATGGCCGGCGGCAAAACCGGTGCGCTCCTCGCCGCGAGCGCCGCGATCGGCGCGGTCCTGGCCGGGGCGCCGGAGGACGTCGTCGACGCGCTGACCACCTTCGGCGGCGAGGTCGGCCTCGCCTTCCAGTTGGTCGACGACGTGCTCGGCATCTGGGGCGACCCGTCGGTCACCGGCAAGCCGGTCTACAACGACCTGCGGTCGCGCAAGAAGTCATTGCCGGTCACGTACGCGCTCGGCAGCGCCGACCACGGCGCCGAATTGAAGGAATGGCTCGCCGCACCGGATCAGCCCGATGACGAAGCCGTGCGGCACGCCGCCGACCTCGTGGCGTCGGCTGGTGGGCGCGACTGGGCGCTGGCCGAGGCCCGCCGCCGAATGCTGCGGGCCGAGGAAGCACTGACCAGCGTGGACATCAACCCACAGGCGCGGACCGGCATGTTCGCGCTCGCGCAGTTCATCGTGGATAGGGACTCATGACCCAGACGACGGATACGCGCACGCCGTCATCGCACGTCACCCCGAATACGTCGGCGCGCGCGCCAGGCAATCCCACCGGCACGTCCGCACGGACGCCGGCGGGAGCCCTTGCGGCCGCGGTCGCGCATCTGCGCTCGCTCCAAGACCCGAGTGGCTGGTGGAAGGGCGAGCTCGCCACCAACGTGACCATGGACGCCGAAGACCTGCTGCTGCGTGAGTTCCTCGGGATCCGGACCGAGCAGGAGACCGAGGAGGCCGCCCGCTGGATCCGCTCGCAGCAGCGGCCGGACGGCACCTGGGCGACGTTCTTCGGCGGGCCACCCGACCTGTCCACGACCGTCGAGGCGTGGGTGGCTCTGCGGCTGGCCGGCGATGCGCCGGACGCGCCGCATATGGCAACGGCACTCGAGTTCATCCGCGCGGAGGGCGGTCTGGAAGCCACCCGGGTGTTCACTCGGATCTGGCTCGCGCTCGTCGGAGCGTGGTCCTGGGACGAGTTGCCCGAGCTGCCGCCGGAGATGGTGTTCCTGCCGAGGTGGTTCCCGCTCAACAAGTACGACTTCGGTTGCTGGGCCCGGCAGACGGTTGTGCCGCTGACGATCGTCGGCAGCATCAAGCCGGTGCGCCCGCTGCCGTTCACGGTCGACGAGTTGCGGACCGGACGTACGCCGGCGAAGACCGCGAAGCCGTGGAGCTGGGACGGTCTCTTCCACGGGCTCGACCGCGTGCTCCACCTCTACGGGCGGCGGCCGATCCAACCCCTGCGCGAGCTGGCGAAGCGCCGCGCGGCGGAATGGGTGCTCGCGCGCCAGGAGATCGACGGGTCCTGGGGCGGCATCCAACCGCCGTGGGTCTACTCGATCCTCGCGCTACACCTGCTCGGATACCCGCTGGAGCACCCGGCGCTGCGGGTCGGTCTGGCCGGGCTGGACGGCTTCACGATCCGCGAGGAGACGCCGGACGGCTGGATCCGCCGCCTGGAAGCGTGCCAGTCGCCGGTCTGGGATACGGCGCTCGCGTTGACCGCCATGCTCGACGCCGGCGTCGCCGCCGACGATCAGGCCGTGCTGGCCGCGACCGACTGGCTGCTGGCCGAGGAGATCTCCGTGAAGGGGGACTGGTCGGTTCGCCGGCCGGAGCTCGCACCGGGTGGCTGGGCGTTCGAGTTCGCCAACGATGGCTACCCCGACACCGACGACAGCGCGGAGATCGTGCTCGCGCTCCGCCGCGTCGCGTACCCCGACTCGGCCAAGCTCCGGGCCAGCATCGACCGTGGCGTCGCGTGGACGGCCGGCATGCAGTCGTCCGATGGCGGCTGGGGCGCGTTCGATGCCGACAACGTCCGTACGCTGCCGAACAAGCTGCCGTTCTGCGATTTCGGCGAGGTCATCGACCCGCCGTCGGCCGATGTCACCGCGCATGTCGTCGAGATGCTCGCGCACGAGGGCAAGGCCGACGAAACCGTCGCCCAGCGGGGGATCGCGTGGCTGCTCGCCAACCAGGAGCCCGACGGCTCGTGGTTCGGCCGCTGGGGAGCCAACTACGTGTACGGCACCGGCGCCGTCGTTCCGGCGCTCGTCGCGGCCGGCCTGGATCCGTGCGTCGAACCGATCCGGCGTGCCGTCCGGTGGCTCGTCGACCACCAGAATCCGGACGGCGGCTGGGGCGAGGATCTCCGGTCGTACGACGACCCGGCGACCTGGGCCGGGCGGGGCGAGTCGACCGCCTCGCAGACCGCGTGGGCACTGCTCGCGCTGCTCGCCGCCCGATCCGCGGACGCGGTGAGCTCCGAGACCGGCGGCGACGGGGATGCCGCGAGCGCGGTGGAGCGGGGCGTCGCGTTCCTGGTCGATACGCAGCGCGCCGACGGCAACTGGGACGAGGACTTCTTCACCGGTACGGGTTTCCCGGGCGACTTCTACATCAACTACCACCTCTACCGTCTCGTGTTCCCCATCTCGGCGCTCGGTCGATACCTGAAGGTCGCCTCGTGACCGACCAATTACGTCGAACCGACGCACCCGGCCGGGCGCGCGGGCAGGCTGGGCCGGTGACCGGGCCTGTTGTTTGCGCGCCGATGCACGTTGAGCGGCTCGCCACGCGAACCGCCGGTGCCGGCGTCGTACACACCGGGATGGGCCCCGACCGATCGATGCGGGCGGCCGCGCGGCTGAGCGATGCGAGCGGCGTGCTGGTGGTCGGCGTGGCCGGCGGCCTCGACCCGATCGTCCGGCCGGGTGACGTCGTGGTCGCGACCGAGGTTCGCGGGCCGGACGGCGACGCGATCCCGAGCCCGTCCGCGCCGATGCTCGCCGGCGAACTGCGCCGGCTCGGACTGACCGTCCACGTCGGACCGATCGAATCCCGGCCGAAGGTCGTGACCGGTACAGTCCGGGAGAAACTCGCCGCCGGTGGCGCGCTGGCGGTCGATACCGAGTCGTACTGGCTCGCCCAGGCCGGCAAGCCGTTCGCGGTCGTACGGTCGATCGTGGACACGGCGGCGGCACCGCTGGTCCATCCGGCGGCACTGGCGCGCGGCACGCGGGCGTTGCGAGTGCTGCGGGCGGCCGTACCGGCGATAGACGCCTGGACCTCGGCGGTGCGCGACCGATCGGTCGTGCTGGCCAACCCGCGGTCGTTCTGCGCCGGCGTCGAACGCGCGATCGACATCGTCGACCGGGCACTCGATCGCTTCGGAGCGCCGGTCTACGTGCGGCGCCAGATCGTGCACAACGCGCACGTCGTCAATGAGTTGCAAGAGCGCGGTGCGGTGTTCGTGACCGAGGTGGACGAGGTGCCACCGGGCAGCGTGCTCGTTCTCGCCGCGCACGGCGTCACGCCGACCGTCCGCGCCGAGGCGCAAGCGCGCCGGCTCACCGTCATCGACGCCACCTGCCCGCTCGTCGCGAAGGTGCACACCGAGGTGCGCCGCTACGCGAGCCGCGACGAGACGGTCTTCCTCATCGGCCACGCCGATCACGAGGAGGTCGAGGGTACGGTCGGCGAGGCGCCCGAGCACGTGATCGTCGTGGGCGACCTGGCCGAGGCCGCGCGGGTCACGCCGCGCGATGCCACCCGCGTCGCATATGCCATGCAAACCACGCTCGCCGTCGATGAGGCCGACGAGATCGCCGACGTCCTGCGTGACCGCTTCCCGTCGCTGCGCGGGCCGGGTCGCGACGACATCTGTTACGCCACCACGAATCGCCAGCAGGCGGTCCGTGCCATTGCCGCCGACTGCGACCTCCTGCTGGTCGTAGGTTCGCCTAACTCGTCCAATTCGCTCCGCCTCGTCGAGGTGGCCGAGCGGGAGGGAGTGTTGGCCCGCCTCGTCGATGACGCCGAGAAGGTCGACCTCAGCCTGCTGGCCGGCGCGCAACGGATCGGCGTGACCGCCGGTGCGTCGGCGCCACCCCACCTCGTCGATTCATTGGTGGCCGCGATCGGCGGGCTCGGCCCGTTGGCCGTCCGCGAGCCGTCCGCACCGCCCGAGAATTTCCATTTCACGTTGCCCAAGGAGGTGAGCTGAATATGGCTATGCCGCTACGGCAGACCATTCGGCTCGGGACCTATCTCATGAAGCAGAAGGCTCTTCGGCGGGACAAGTTCCCGTTGCTGGTGGAGCTGGAGCCGCTTTTCGCCTGCAATCTCAAGTGCTCCGGATGCGGCAAGATTGCCCAGCCGGCTTCGTTGCTCAAGCAGCGCATGCCGGTCGAACAGGCGGTCGGCGCGATCGAGGAGAGCGGCGCGCCGATGGTCTCCATCGCCGGTGGTGAGCCGTTGATGCATCCGCAGATCGACGAGATCGTGCGGCAGCTGCTGGCCAAGGGCAAGATCGTATTCCTGTGCACGAACGCGCTCCTCATGCCCAAGCACATCCACAAGTTCAAGCCACACCGGAACTTCTCGTGGATGGTCCACATTGACGGTCTCGAGCAACGCCACGACGAGTCGGTCAACAAGCAGGGCGGCTTCCAGGGCGCGGTCGACGCGATCAAGATGGCGCAGAAGGCCGGCTTCCGGGTGATGACGAACACCACGTTCTTCAACACCGATACGGCGCACGACGTCATCGGCGTCCTCGACTTCCTGAACGACGTCGTCAAGGTCGACAACATGCAGATCTCCCCCGGGTACGCCTACGAGAAGGCACCCGACCAGGAGCACTGGCTCGGTGTCGAAGAGACGCGGGAGCTGTTCCGCAAGGCATTCGCGGACGGCCGCCGCAAGAAGTGGCGGCTGAACCACTCGCCGCTGTTCCTTGACTTCCTGGAGGGCAAGCGGGACTTCGCCTGCACGGCCTGGGGCATCCCGTCCTACTCGCTCCTGGGTTGGCAGAAGCCGTGCTACCTGCTCGACGACGGCTATGCGAAGACGTACAAGGAGCTGATCGAAGAGACCGACTGGGACGCGTTCGGCCGCGGCAAGGACCCGCGCTGCGCCAACTGCATGGCGCACTGCGGCTACGAGCCCACCGCGGTCATCGCAACACTCGGTTCACTCAAGGAGTCCGTGCGCGCAGCCGTTGGCGGGTGAGGTAATCATGTCGCTGCTGGATGAGATCGCCGGGCCAGCCGACGTACGCGCGCTGCCCGAATCGGCGCTGCCGGCGCTCGCGGCCGAAATCCGTGAGCGGCTGGTCGCCTCGGTCTGCCGTACGGGCGGCCACCTCGGCCCGAACCTGGGCGTGGTCGAGTTGACCATCGCCCTGCACCGGGTGTTCGAGTCGCCCCGCGACACGATCGTGTGGGACACCGGACACCAGTCGTACGTGCACAAGATGCTCACCGGCCGGCACGGTCAGTTCGACCGGCTGCGCCAGGCCGGTGGGCTCTCCGGCTATCCGCAGCGGGCGGAGAGCGAACACGACCACGTGGAGAACTCGCACGCCTCCACCTCGCTGTCGTACGTGGACGGTCTCGCCAAGGCGTACGCGCTGCGTGGCGAGACCGACCGTACGGTCGTCGGCGTCGTCGGCGACGGCGCGCTCACCGGCGGCATGTGCTGGGAGGCGCTGAACAACCTGGCCGCCGCGCCGGAGCGACCGGTGATCATCGTCCTGAATGACAACGGCCGTTCGTACTCACCGACGGCCGGCGCGCTGGCGACTCACCTCGCGGCGCTCCGGGCCGGCGACGGCACCTCGATGCTGTCGCTGTTCGAGCAACTCGGGATGGCGTACCTCGGCCCGGTCGACGGCCACGACACGATCGCGGTCGAGGCCGCGCTGCGCAAGGCCCGGGAGACCGGCATCCCGACGGTCGTGCACTGCATGACCACGAAGGGGCTGGGTTATCTGGCCGCGGAGACCGACGAGGCCGATCGCATGCACTCGATCGGACCGGTGCCGGCGCCCGACGCGGTGAGCCGGCCGACGTGGACCGATGTGTTCGCCGCCGAGATGCTTGTCGGTCGGTGCGTCCCGGCCGGATGTCGTGGCGTTGTCGGCCGCGATGTTCGGCCCGACCGGGCTGCAGGCGTTCGCGTCGGCGTACCCGTCGCGGGCTTTTGATGTGGGTATCGCCGAGCAGCACGCGGTAACCTCGGCCGCCGGGCTGGCGATGGGTGGCCTGCATCCGGTCGTCGCCGTCTATGCCACGTTCCTCAACCGTGCGTTCGACCAGACGCTGATGGACGTCGCTCTGCATGAGCTGCCGGTCACGTTCGTCCTCGACCGGGCCGGCATCACCGGCACCGACGGGCCGTCACACCACGGCATGTGGGATCTGACGCTGCTCGGCATGGTGCCGGGCATGCGGGTGGCCGCGCCGCGTGACGCCGGCACGCTGCGCGCCGAGTTGCAGGAGGCGGTCGCCTGGTCGCATGGGCCGACCGCGCTGCGCTTCCCGAAGGCCGATGTCGCGCCCGACGTGGACGCCGTCGGGCGCATCGGGTCGGCCGACGTCCTACGGACCGGCGAACGGCCGGACGTCTTGATGATCTCGATCGGTGCGCTGGCCGGGGCCGTGCTCGCGGCCGCGTCGGAGCTGACCGACGCCGGGCTCGGGGTGACGGTCGCCGATCCGCGGTGGTTGCTGCCGATAGATCCGGAGCTGGTACGCGAGGCCGCCCGCTACGACCGCGTCGTCACCGTCGAGGACAGTGGGGAACACGGCGGGTACGGCGATGCGTTCGCTCGGGCGCTGCGCGCGAGCGGTGCGACGACCCGGGTCCAGACGATCGCCCTGGCCCAGCATTTCGTGCCGCATGGCTCGCGATCCTCGATTCTCACCGCCGCCGGACTCGACGGACCGGGCATCGCCGCATCGGTCCTAGCCGCTGCCTGACACCCGTCCCGACGAGGCTCGGGACGGGCCCAAGATCCGCATTGGTGCGCACTCGTTGCTCTATCCGAACCATGATCAGGGCAATGACGGCGCACCATGCGAGATCTTGAAGGGTGAGGCAGTTCACGGCGAGATGGTTAAGTATCGAATATAAGTACGTGATATAAATGTGGCATGGCGGTAACCAGCCCGGATGCGGACGTTGCTCAGCTGTCCACGACCCTCGAGCGCGTCGTGATCATGGTGCGGCGGCTCATGCCGAGCCAGCCCATGTCGCTCACTGCCGTCTCGGTCCTGCGCTCGCTCGAAACCTCCGGCGCCGCTCGGCTGACGGAGCTGTCGGCCGCGCAGGGCGTCACGCAGCCGGCCATGACTCAGCTCGTCACGCGGCTCGAACGTGACGGATATGTCGAGCGGGGCGGCAGTCCGCATGACGCGCGGGTCGTCCTGGTCAGCCTCACCGAATCCGGTGCGGCCTTCCTGCAGCGTCGCCGGGAACTGCGCGCAGCCCACCTGAGCGATTTGCTGGACCGGCTGCCGGCCGACGACCGCGCGCGGATCCTGGCCGCCATTCCCGCATTGAATCTGCTGGCCACCCTCGGCCAGGAGTCCGTCTAGCCAAAGGTCACGTCGCTATGTCTCACGGCGAAGCCAAGCCGAGTCTCTTCCGTCAGCCACGAGCCGTCTGGGCCGTGGCCTTCGCGTGCGTCATCTCGTTCATGGGCATCGGTCTCGTCGACCCGATCCTGCCCGCCCTGTCCAAACAACTGGACGCGACGCCCGCGCAGGTCTCGTTGCTGTTCACGAGCTATCTCGTGGTCACGGCGGTGGCGATGCTCGCCACGAACTGGGTGTCGAGCCGGATCGGCGCCAAGCGAACGTTGATGGCTGGCCTCGTGCTCATCGTGGCGTTCGCGGCACTGGCCGGAACGGCCGGCAGCATCAGCGGCATCGTCGGTTTCCGGGCCGGTTGGGGCCTCGGCAACGCGCTGTTCATCGCGACCTCCCTTGCGGTCATCGTCGCGTCGGCGAGCGGCGGCTTCGAGGGCGCGATCATCCTGTACGAAACCGCGCTCGGTCTCGGCATCGCCGTCGGGCCGCTCCTCGGCGGCTTCCTCGGCAACATCAGTTGGCGTGGCCCGTTCTTCGGGGTGAGCGCCCTCATGGCGGTCGCGTTCATCGCGACCACGATCCTCGTGCCATCGACGCCGAAGCCGGCCCACAAGACGTCCCTGGCCGCGCCGCTCAAGGCGTTGCGCCACCGAGGTTTGCTCATCATGAGCCTCACCGCGCTGTGCTACAACTGGGGCTTCTTCACGCTTCTCGGCTACGCGCCCTACCCGATGAAACTCAGCCCAATCCAGCTCGGTCTCGTGTTCACCGGCTGGGGCATCCTCGTCGCACTGTTCAGCGTCGCCGTCGCGCCACGACTGCACCGCCGCTTCGGCACCGCCCCGACGTTGTACGCCAACCTCCTGATGCTCGCGATCGTGCTGGCCGTGATCGGCTTCGGCACCGGGTCGCCGAACACGGTGATCGTCGCGACGATCGTGTCCGGCGCGTTCATCGGCATCAACAACACGCTCACGACCCAGGCCGTGATGATGGTCTCGCCCGTCGAGCGCCCGGTGGCGTCGGCCGCGTACGGGTTCGTACGGTTCATCGGCGGTGGCCTCGCTCCGTACGTGGCCGGGAAGATCGCCGAGCACTACAACATCCACGTACCGTTCCTGCTGGGCGGCGTCGCGATGCTGCTCGCCATCGTCGTCCTGTCGACCGGGCACCGGCTGCTGGCCGACGCGGAGCGTGCCTCGCGGGCCGGTGTCGAGGTGGCGACGGACGACGGCGCGGCGGTCGACGCGCCTCAGCAGTCGAGCGATGCCTTCGTCTCGGTCGGCGCGATTGCGGCCGCGACTGATCACAAACCGATCGTTCTCGCCATCGACACCGGATCGGCGGCGCCGGCCGCCATGGCGAAGGCGATCGAGATCGCGAAGGCCCGTCGCGCGCCGGTCGACTTGCTCCACATCCTTGAGGTCGAGGTCGTCCCCGATGCCGCGATCGATCGGGAGTCGCTAGATGATGCTCGCGCGTTTGTCCACGCACGGCTCGCGGATCTCGACGCGGCCGACGTCGTCGCGACCGGACACGTGGTGCGAAGCGTCGACGACCACGCGAACATCGGCCGGCTGATCGCGAGCCACGCCGCCAACGCCGGTGCTCAACTGATCGTGATCGGCGAGCCAGCTACGGGTGCGTTCGCGCGTTTGCTGGATCGCGGCAGCAGCCAGCAGTTGCTCGCCGATGCGCGGTGTGACGTGCTAGTCGTCAGCACCGAGCGAGAGCCAGAGCTGCTCGCGCCGGCCTAACCGGCCCCGATCGACAGACAGAGAGCTCCGGAGAACCTCATCGTCAGGTTCTCCGGAGCTTTGTCGGTCGTCGGTGATTACGGCCTCACGCCGACTGCCGCACCCGTTCGCGGTGCGCGCGCACCTTCGCGATGGATCCGCAGGACCGACCGTTCGGACCGCCCGCGGTCATCAGGCACCACCGCTTGCTCCCGTTGCGCGTGTGGTCGTAGAAGACCCAACGACAGTCCGGACACGCGCGCAGGCGCGACCATGCGCCGTCCGCCAGCGCGGCGAGGACGATTGCCAGCAGTTGGCCCGCGGAACCGTTGCCGCGAAACTGCACCGCGCCGCCGGCTATGTGCGGTGTGACGTCGAGGCGGTGTACCCACGTGTTGAGAGTGACATCGGTCGGCGCCGTTCCCTCGACGACGCGGCGGAGGTCGTCGCGAAGCTCGCGTACGACAGCGTTGCCGCGGAAGCGATCGGTCGCGACGCGGGTGTCGTTCGGGATCAGCCACGTATTCAGCAGCGTCCGGATGCGTTCCAGGTCGCCGGGGGCCGCCTGGTCATCGTTGTTAACCACCATGTCAGTTTACCGGTTGCATAGCCGACACGACCCGTGATTACCTACAAATGAGATAACCGGTTAGCACGGGAGGCGATCATGCGTACGGACATAGCGTGGACGGCGTTGCCATGGTCCTCGGTTGAGCACGTGACCATCGCCGGCGAGGATGGCTGGACGGCGGACGGCGCCATGGTCGCGGTCTTCGACGGACGTGCCGTCCGACTCACCTATCGACTTCAGGTCGACGCAGACGGCGCCACCCGGGCGCTCGACGTGGCCGACACCGTCGGGGGCGCGGAGCTTAATCTCCGGAGCGACGGCCATGGGCGGTGGCGGGACGCCGATGGAGCGCCGGCGCCCGAACTCGACGGCTGCATCGACGTCGACATCTCGACTACGCCGCTCACCAACACGCTGCCCGTACGCCGGCTGCGGCTCGCGCCGGGGGAAAGCGCCGACATCCAGGTCGTCTACGTCGACGTGCCGTCGCTGGCGGTGCGACCGGTGGCTCAGAGCTACCGACGCATCGACGAGCGGTCCTATCGCTACGCGTCGGGCTCGTTCGCGGCGGACGTCCTGTTCGATGAAGATGGCCTGGTCACCGACTATGTCGGACTGTGGCATCGGGTGGCGATCGACGCTCGGGCGTGAGGTCATCCGGCGGTTGCGGGAAAACCAGTTGCCGGCGGGGCGAGGATCAAGGTCATGACCTTTATCGCACCGAGCGTGGACCGGGACTTCCCGGATGTTGCCAATCCCGAGCGGGCCGCACTTGCGGACTGGCTGAGGTTCCACCGCGAAACGCTGTTAATGAAGTGTGCCGGCCTGACCGCCGAGCAACTCGCGGTCAAGTCGACGGAGCCGTCCCGGCTCACCCTGCTGGGCCTTGTCCGCCACATGGCCGAGAACGAGCGCTGGTGGTTCCAGATCCGCGCCGCCGGGCTCGATCGCGAGCCGATCTACCCGGACGTGACCGACGATTTCGATCCGGCGTTCGACGATCTCGCCCACGCCGACGCGGAGTCCGACTTCGCGATGTTCCGGACGGAATGCAGCGCATCCGATGCGGCCGTCGCTCCATTGGCGCTGGACGACACGATCATCCTGCCGAAATCCGGTCGCAGCATGGATCTGCGCTGGATCTACCTCCACATGATCGAGGAGTACGCCCGCCACAACGGCCACGCCGACATGATCCGCGAACGCATCGACGGCGTGACCGGCGACTAGCCCTGCCGGGTGCGCAAGCCGGTGCCGATTTACTGCGGTTGGCCGCGCAACAAGGCGACGAACTTGCCAACCAGCGGCGCCATGTCCAACTCGTCCGGGGACAGCAACCATTGCACCTGCAGTCCGTCCATCACCGCGATCAACAACGATGCGGCTCCCTCGGCGGTCAGCCCGGCCGGCAGCTCGTCACCGAGTTCGTCGCGGATCGCCTCCGCTATCCGCGCTCGTACGCCGCGATAGCGCTCGACGAAGAACGGCTTGGCCGGGTGGTTGTCGGTGACACTCTCGGCCGACAGCACCGTGAACGATTGCACCATCCCGGGTTGGGTCGCATTGAACGCCACCAGGCGCTCGACGTCGTGCAGGCCGGCCGGCTCGTGCGGCACCGTGGACTTGTCCATCTGGTCGCGCTGCCGCAACACCTCGATCAGCAGGGCGTCCTTGCTGGGAAAATAGTGGAGCACACCCTGCTGGGTGAGGCCGACACGTTCGGCCACGGCGGCGAGCGACGCGCCACGGTAACCGCGCTCGGCGAAGACGTCCCGAGCGGCGGTCAGGATCTCGGCGCGCCGCTGCTCGGGCTGAGCCCGGCGACGCAACGGACGGGTCATGCCGAATATCCTAAGCCCGCTACCTACCGAGTGGTCGGTAAGTAAGGCAGAATGAGGGTGCCCGCCGCGCCGGCCGAAGAGGGGACTTCGCATGTCCGTGCCGTACGACCAGACCGAGACCGCCATCGAGTCCGCACTCGTTCGACTCGACCTCGAAACCAAGGTGTCGCTGCTCGCCGGGCAGGACATGTGGTCACTGCCGGCCGTGCCCGAGATCGGGCTCCGGTCTCTCGTGATGTCCGACGGTCCGATCGGCGTGCGCGGCACCCAGTGGATCGCAGACGATCCGTCGATAGCGCTGCCGAGCCCGACCGCGCTGGCCGCGTCCTGGGACCCCGACCTGGCCCGGCGCGCCGGAAGGCTTCTGGGCCAGGAGGCTCGCCGGAAGGGTGTCCACGTGTTGTTGGCGCCGACCGTGAACCTGCACCGCAGCCCGCTCGGTGGCCGCCATTTCGAGTGCTACTCCGAGGATCCCTTGCTGACCGGCGCTATCGGCACCGGTTACGTCCAAGGTGTTCAAGAGCAAGGCGTCGGCACCACCGTCAAGCACTTCGTGGCCAACGATTACGAGACCGAGCGGTTCACCGCGAGCTCCAATGTCGACGATCGGACGCTGCGCGAGCTTTACCTCGCGCCGTTCGAGACGATCCTCCGCGACGCCGACGCCTGGGGCGTCATGTCGGCATACAACTCGGTGAACGGCACGTCGATGACGGAGCATGAACCGCTTCAGGTCGGGATCCTCAAGACGGAGTGGGGTTTCGACGGCGCGATCGTGTCGGACTGGACCGCCGCCCGGGACACGGTGGGCGATGCCCGCGGCGGCCTCGATATCGTCATGCCGGCGGCCAACAGTCCGTGGGGCGAGAAGCTGGTCGCCGCGGTCCGCTCCGGCGCTGTCGCGGAAGAGCTGATCGACGACAAGGTCCGGCGAGTGCTCCGGCTCGCCGCCCGCGTCGGAGCATGGGATGCCGTAGCGCCGGCGGTGGCGCCGGAGGACCGGCCCGCGACCGTTGACGGCGTTGCGTTGGCGCGCGAGGTGGCGACGCGTTCGTTCGTGTTGGCGGCCAACCGCGATGAGACGCTTCCGCTTGACGCATCGGCGTTGTCGAGCGTCGCCCTGATCGGTCTCGGCGCCAAGGAAGCGCGTGTGCTCGGCGGCGGAAGCGCGACGGTGTACCCGGAACATGTTGTTTCGCCACTGGAAGGGCTCACCGCCGCGCTCGATGGCCGCGCGTCGGTCACGTACGCGATAGGCATTGATCCGCGCACCAAGCTGCCGGCGGCCGCGGGCCCGGCGTGGTCGGGTCTGAGCGCGACGTTCCGCGACGGTGACGGCGCGACGATGCTGGCGACGCCGATGCCGTCTGGCGCCGGTTGGTGGATGGAGATGCCCGACGGCGTCAACCCCGAGCGCCTCGCCTCGGTCGAGATCCGCGGCCGGCTCACCGCCGAAACGGCCGGCCGGCACCAGCTCGGGATCCGCGGCATCGGCGAACTCACGTTGATGGCCGGCGAGCAGAAGCTGTTCGACGAGGCGGTGTGGCCCGACGCGAGCGACTTCGCGACGTTGTTCCTAGCTCCGCCGGAGAACCGCGTCGGTCTGGATCTGGCGGCCGGCGAGAGCATCGACGTGTCGCTGCGGCAGCGCGTGACGCTGCAACCGGGCTTTGCCGTGGTTTCGTTGACACTCGGCTACAGCGAGCCGATCGCCGATGGCGACGAGCTACTGGCCGAGGCGGAGCGGGCGGCGGCCGCCAGCGACATCGCGGTCGTCGTGGTCGGAACCACGAACGAAGTCGAATCCGAAGGCTTCGACCGCGCGTCACTCGCGCTGCCCGGTCGTCAAGACGAACTGGTACGCCGGGTCGTGGCGGCCAACCCGGCGACCGTTGTCGTGGTCAACGCCGGCTCACCGGTCGAGTTGCCCTGGGCCGACGATGTCGCGGCCGTGCTGTTGACATGGTTCCCGGGCCAGGAGGCCGGACACGCGCTGGCCGACGTGCTCTTCGGCGCCATCGAGCCGGGCGGCCGGATGCCGACCACCTGGCCGGTACGGGAAGCGGATTGCCCGATCCTCGACACCACTCCGGTGGGCGGTGTCGTCGCCTATGACGAAGGTGTGTTCATCGGTTACCGCGCCTGGGATCGTGGCGCCGTGGCGCCGCGCTATCCGTTCGGTCATGGGATGGGCTATACGACCTGGGACTACGAGTCGATGGAGGTGTCCGGACGGCGAGTGAACGTGACCGTACGCAACGCCGGAGAACGCGCCGGTCGTGAGGTCGTGCAGTGCTATGTCGCGCCGATCGACGCCGACCCGGCGCGTCCGCGGCGGTGGCTCGCCGGATTCGCGGTCGTCACAGCGGAACCGGACGGAACGGCGACCACGAGCATCGACATTCCCGACCGGGCGTTCCAGATCTGGGCCGAGGGCGCATGGCGTACGGCCACCGGGCGCTATGAGATCACCGTCGCCCACAGCATCGCGGAGCCCCGGCTGTCGAAGACCATCACCATCGGCTGACCATCGACCCGCGGCGCGGAGGCGTCGCGGGTCGGTGTCCGGTCCGGCCCGGACGCCGATGACGGGCGGATCGTGTCGTGGGCCACGATCTCGGGTCGCGAGCGAACTCCCGAAACAACTGGGGCGTTGAATGCAATAGTGAGCCGACTCCTCTCGCCGCTGACCCTGCGCGGCACGACGTTCCGTAACCGGATCTGGGTGTCGCCGATGTGCCAGTACTCCTCGGTGGACGGGCATCCCACGGACTGGCATCTCGTGCACCTCGGGGCGTTCGCAAGGGGCGGTGCGGCCCTGGTATTCACCGAGGCGACCGCGGTGACACCGGACGGTCGGATATCACCGGAGGACGCCGGCATCTGGACCGACGCTCAGGCCCACGACTACCGGCGGATTACCGCGTTCATCAAGGGGCAGGGCGCCGTGCCCGGAATCCAGCTCGCCCACGCGGGCCGCAAGGCATCGGTATCGCCGCCGTGGGTTGGCGGCAATGTGGTTCCGGCCACAGACGGTGGATGGCAGCCGGTCGGACCGTCGCCGGTGGCATTCGGTGACCATGCCGTCCCCAAGGAGCTGACGGTCGGTGAGATCGAACAGCTGGTGGAGGCGTGGGCGCGAGCCGCGCGGCGAGCGGTGACGGCCGGGTTCGAGGTGGCCGAGATCCACGCCGCCCACGGCTACCTGCTGCACGAGTTCCTGTCGCCGCTGTCAAACCATCGCGCCGACGCGTACGGCGGGGACCTGGCCGGCCGGAGTCGGCTGCTGATCGAGGTCGTCGACGCCGTACGGGCGGTCTGGCCGGAGGACCAACCACTCTTCGTACGGGTCAGCGCATCCGACTGGGTCGATGGAGGGCTCACGGTCGACGATGTCGCCAAGGTCGCCGTCGAACTCAAGGCACACGGTGTCGACCTCATCGACGTGTCGAGCGGCGGCAACTCGCCGGATCAGCAGGTCGTTCTCGGACCCGGATACCAGGTGCCGTTCGCCCGTACCATCCGCGAGCGCAGTGAGCTGCCGGTCGCCGCCGTCGGCGTCATCACCGAGCCACCGCAGGCCGAGGCGGTGCTGGCGGACTCGTCGGCTGACGCGATCTTCCTCGCCCGAGCGCTGCTGCGCGAACCGTCGTGGCCACAGCGCGCGGCGTACGAGCTGGGCGACGATGTCTATTGGGCGCCCCAGTACGAGCGGGCCCGCCCGCGTCGATAGTCTCGCCAGGCCCGCTGGCGCTCTGCCGCGAGGTGGGCGCCGCCGCCGCCGGTCGTACGGCCGACGTAGGTTGGTGGCATGTGCCGAAACATCACCATCCTCCGGGGACTCGAGCCGCCGGCGACCAACGACGAGATCGCCGCCGCGGCGACCCAATTCGTCCGCAAGGTGACCGGCGTGGCGAAGCCCAACGAGACGACGGCGAAGCTGATGCGCGCGGCCGAGTCGGAAATCGCCGAGGTCGTCGCGCGGTTGCTCGCGGACCTGCCGCCGCGTCGCCAGGAGCCGACCACCGTCCCGCCGCTGCGCCGACCGCAGGTGCGCGCGCGGATGGGCCTCGAGCCGTTCCAGGGCTGAGCCGCGGTCGGCCGGCGCGCCGCCGCGCACCCCGCGCCCCGCGCGCACCCCGCCCCGCGCACACGTGCCCGCACGCGGAGTGTGCCCGCACGCCCTGCCCCGCGCGCATCGGCGGCTCACGTGCTGGCGAAACGGTCCAACTCCGCCAACATCGTGCGCGCCATCGTGTCGCTGCCGGTGTGGCCGGAATCGTCGATGATCCGCAACTCCGCATCCGGCCACGCCCGCGCGAGTTCCCACGCGACGACGGCCGGGCCACCGAGATCCTGACGCCCGTGGATCAGCACACCGGGAATGCCGGCGAGGCGACCCGCGTCACGCAGGATCGCGCCCTCCTCGAGAAACGCGCCGTGGGAGAAGTAGTGCGCGCAGATCCGTACGAAGGCGAGCCGAGCGTCGTCCAATCGCGCCGAGTACGCACCCGGTTGGCCGTTGATCTCCATCGAAATCGGCGCGTCTTCCCAGGCGCACCAGTCGGCCGCCGCAGACTCCCGTACGGCGCGGTCGGCGTCGGCCATGCGCTCGACGTACGCGGACAGTAATCCTTCGATGGCTGGATGCGAATCGGTCGGCAGTCGGAAGTCGTCAGCGCCGACGGCATCCCGGAACCGCGCCCACGCCTCGGGGAAGAAGCGACCGGCACCTCGATACAGCCAGTCGATGTCCGTACGTCGACTCATCGTCACGCTGACCAGAACGATCTCCGATACGCGGCTCGGATACCGCTCCGCATAAGCCAGGGCGAGCGTCGAGCCCCACGATCCGCCCCACAGCAACCACCGGTCGACGCCGAGATGCTCGCGTAGCTGCTCCATGTCGCGGAGCAGATGCTCGGTGGTGTTGGTCGATAGGTCGGTGGCCGGATCGCTGGCGTGCGGCCGGCTCCGGCCACAGCCGCGCTGATCGAACAGGATGATCCGGTAACGCCGCGGGTCGAACGCCTTGCGCATACCGGGCGTACACCCGGATCCGGGTCCGCCGTGCACCACCAACGCCGGCTTGCCGTGTGGATTTCCGCAGGTCTCCCAGTAGATCTGCTGGCCGTCGCCGGTGTCGATCATGCCCGTTTCGTACGGCTCGATCGGCGGGTACGCCATCTTGCCCCCTCGCAAAGTCGGCAGCCCGGCCACCTTACGCCGCCGCCCGAAGGTCGACCGATGAGTTTTCCGGGGTACCGCCGTTACACCTACATGACTCAACTACTGCGGAACAAAAATGCGATCATCTACGGCGCCGGCGGCGGCATCGGCCGGGGCGTGGCCACCACGTTCGCCCGCGAGGGCGCCCGACTGTTTCTGGTCGGCCGTACCCGTGAGGCGTTGGAAGCGACCGCCCACGACGTCGCCGAAGCCGGCGGCGAAGCGGACCTGGCGACGTTCGATGTGTTTGACGAGGCCGCCGTCGCAGCCCACGTCGCCGACGTCGTCGCCCGGGTCGGCCGCGTCGACGTGTCGTTCAACCTCATCACGCGCGGCGATGTGCAGGGCCAACCGCTGCTCGACATCTCGGTCGCGGACCTGACGCGTCCGGTGCTGAACGGGTTGCGCGCCAACGCGATCACCGCTCGTGCGGCGGCGCGGCACATGGTCGGCCAGGGTTCGGGCGTGATCCTGCACCTGACAAGTGGTTCATCGGCCGGGCTGGCACCGATGATGGGCGGGACCGGGCCCGCCGATGCCGCGACCGAGACGTACATGCGTTATCTGGCCAGCGAAGTAGGACCCAGCGGAGTGCGCGTCGTCGGGCTGTGGACCGCCGGCGTCATGGAGACACTGACCCGCGCGAAGATGGTCGACGTGGCCGGGGAGAGCGTTCCGGACCCGGAAGTCGTGATCCAGATGATCGCGAACGCGGCGATGCTGCGCCGAGCGCCGCGTCTCGATGACGTGGCCGATACCGCGGCGTTCCTCGCCTCGGACCGCGCCGCGGGGATCACCGCGACCATCGTGAACGTCACGTCCGGCCTGGTGGCGCGGTGATATATCGGCTGCGAGCGGAGGGTGTTCTCTGGTTCGCCGGCGTCGGCCCCGGCCCCGGCGTCGGCATCGGCGCGATGGGGAAGGATCAGGTCATGCCCGACCACGTCGAGGACGAGGTTATCGCGGCGGCGACGGCCGGTGACCGCGACGCTTTCACAGCGCTGGTACGCCGCCACGAACGCGAACTTCACGTGCACTGCTATCGGATGCTCGGTTCGTTTGCCGATGCCGAGGATGTCGTGCAGGAGACGTTCCTGCGCGCGTGGCGCCGGCGGGACACGTTCGAGGGCAACGGTTTTCGCGCGTGGCTGTACCGCATCGCGACGAACGCCTGCCTTGACGAACTCAGGCGTTGCTCGCGGGTGGTGTCGTCGGCCGATTCGTACGCCGAGATTCCCTGGCTGCAGCCCTATCCCGATCGTCTGCTGAACGAGATCGCACCGCCGGACGACGAGCCGGACGCTGTGGTGGTGGCGAAAGAGACGATCGAGCTTGCGTTCCTGGCCGCGATCCAATTGCTGCCGGCCCGACAGCGGGCCGTGCTCGTCCTGCGCGATGTCCTCGGCTGGACGGCTCAGGAGACCGCGGATGCGTTGGAAATGTCGCTGGCGTCGGCCAACAGCGCGCTGCAGCGGGCTCGCGCGACGATGCGCGATCAGTTGCCGCAGCGGCGACTCGACTGGACGGCCAGCGAGCCGACCGCCGACGAGCGCGAGTTGTTGTTGCGCTTTATCGACACACATGAGCGCGGCGATGCCGACGCCGCGGTGACGATGCTCCGCGACGACATCCGCATCACGATGCCGCCGCACCCGATGTTCTACCAGGGCATCGAGCAGGTCAGCGGATTGATGGCGAAGGCGTTCGGCGAAGACATGCTGGGGCACTGGCGGCTTGTCCCCACGAGCGCCAACCGACAGCCGGCCGCGGCGAGTTACTACGTCGCGCCCGGCGAGGACACGTACAAGGCGTTCAAGCTCGACGTGCTGCGGATCGAGGACGGGAAGATCGCCGAGATCACCACGTTCGATGCGAGCCTGTTCGCGGCATTCGGACTGCCCGAGACGTTGGAGTGACCGCGGAACTCCCGATCGTCAGCCCGGCTGCCGTCGATCCGTGGCCCCATCGGTCGCCGCCATCGCCTCGGCGAGGCGGCGCTCGAGGTAACGCCGCTGTGGATCGGCCGGTGCGAGTTCAAGCGCCTCCCGGTAGGCGTCCGCCGACTCGCCGTGGCGGCCGAGCCGTCGCAACAGATCTGCCCGGGTTGCCGGCAGCAGGTGGTAGCCGGCGAGTTCTCCGGACCGTTGGAGCGCTTCGACGAGGTCGAGCCCGGCCAACGGCCCGTCGGCCATCGCAACCGCGACGGCACGGTTCAACTCCACAATCGGACCCGGAGCCAGTCGCGCCAATTCGGCGTACAGCAGGGCGATCTGGGCCCAATCGGTCTCGGCCGCGACCGGCGCCTCCGCGTGACACGCGGCGATGGCCGCCTGGATCTGATAGACGCCCGGGCTCTGGCGGCGCAGCGCTCGCTCCAGGATCGCGATGCCCTCATCGATCTGGGGCCGATCCCAGGTGGCTCGGTCCTGGTCTTCCAAGGGAACGAGGTCACCATGCGGATCGAGGCGGCCGGGCCGTCGGGCGTCGTGCAACAACATGAGCGCGAGGAGCCCGGAGGCCTCGGGTTCGTCCGGCATGAGCGCGGTGAGCAGGCGCCCGAGCCGGATCGCCTCCGCGGTCAGGCGCTGCCGGACGAGATCGGCGCCACCGCTGGCCGCGTAGCCCTCGTTGAAGAGCAGATAGAGCACCGCGAGGACGGCCGACGTGCGCTCGGGCAACAAGTGGGCCGGCGGAACGCGGAACGGGATGCCGGCATGACGGATCTTGTGCTTGGCCCGGAACAGACGCTGACCCATCGTGTGCTCGCTGACGAGGAACGCGCCGGCGATCTCCGCCGTCGTGAGGCCGGCGAGCGTACGCAACGTCAGCGCGACCTGTGCGTCCATGGTGAGCGCCGGGTGGCAGCAGGTGAACATCAACCGCAGCCGGTCGTCCGGGAAGTCGTCGAGGGTCACCCGGTCGTCGCCGAGATCCGCCATCCGGGCCACCTCCTGAAGCTTGCTCGCTTCGGTCGCCGAGCGGCGGATCCGGTCGAGGGCGCGATTGCGAGCGGTCGTCGTGAGCCACGCCCCGGGACGGTCCGGGACCCCATCCCGGGGCCATCGCTCCAACGCGGTCGTAAACGCGTCCTGGGCACACTCTTCGGCCAGATCCCAGTCGCCGGTGAACCGGATCAGCGTCGCAACGATCCGGCCCCATTCCTGGGCGTACGCGGTCGCGATCGCGGCGCTGACGGTTGCACCGGTTGGCCCGGTTGGCCCGGTTGGCCCGGTTGGCTGGATTGGCTCCGTCATGTCGTCGGTCGTCTGAGCTCGGTCAATCTTCGACCCAGAATGGCCGTACATCGATCATCCCGAACTTTGCGATCGGGTGCTTCGACGCGACTTCGATGGCTTCGTCGAGATTCGCGCACTCGATGATGTCGAACCCTCCGATCTGCTCCTTCGTTTCCACATACGGCCCGTCGGTCAGCAGCGTTTCGCCATCCCGTACGCGGACGGTCGTGGCGTCGGTGGCCGGGCGGAGCCGGTCGCCGGTGAGTCGAATGCCCCGCGCGTGCATCTCGTCCAGCCACGGTTGCACGTTGAGCTCGGCCGGGTCGGCCTCGAACGGTCCGTCAACGCATACCAACATCAGGTATTTCACGGCTGCCTCCCGATTGGATTCTCGCACCGCCCATCCAGCGGCTCGACGGTACGACGATCGGGCCCCGCCGATTACTACGGACTCTCGGTCAACAATTCCAGGTGCGATGTGCGTGCCGAGGCGGCCAGAATGACCGACATGGCCACCATCGGCGACATTGTCGTCGACTGCGCCCGTCCGGCGTCGCTCGCACGATTCTGGGCGGCCGCCTGATCCGGTGAGCCGGCGCGCCGTCGGCGTTACTGCGCGGTGCCGTACACGCGCTCGACCTGGATCCGTACGACCAGGCGGTGATCGGCCACCATCGCGCGCCGATAGTCGTCCCAGTCCGGGTGCTCGCCGGCGATGAGCCGGTACACGTCGATCAACTCCTCGACGGTCGCGTCGCCGGTGTCCGATGCGACGGGCGTCAGTGATGCTGTCCCATCGGCCACCGTGTACGCCAATCCGTCCGCGGCGAGAATGTAGAAGCTCGCTCGGGGGTCGCGGCGGAGGTTGCGCGTCTTTGCCCTGTCATCGGTGGTCGAGAAGCGGATGACCCGGGTCCCGGGATCGAATGTGTAAGCGACGACCGACAGCTGCGGCCGGCCATCCCGTCGCAGAGTCACGAGCGTTCCACGTCCACGCGCACCGAGAAGGCTGTCTGTCATAGCTGAAGACGGTAACGCAGGCCCGTACGGCGGTCAGTTGGCGGCCGTTTGCTGTGCGAGCGGGGTGTCGGCGCCGATCGGGCCGACTTTCGCCGCGCCACCGGGCGAGCCGAGCGGCCCGTCGCGGCCGGTCAACACCTCGCTGAAGAACGCGGCGTTGTCGTCCTTCCACGGTCGCGTGTCGTCGGTCATCGTCAGGTCCGAGACGATCGCCGTGACCGGGCATACAACCTCGCACGCGCCGCAGTCGATGCACTCGCGCGGATGGATGTACATCTTCCGGCCGCCCTCGTAGATGCAATCCACGGGGCATTCCTCGATGCAGGATTTGTCCAGCACGTCGAGGCAGTCTCCGGCGATGAAGAACGGCATGGCTCGTCCCTTCGGAAAGCGTCGGGGCCTTGAAACGTCGGGCTTTCAGACGTTGGGCGATGAGCGCGTTGGGCGGATGGATCAGGCCGCAGTCGCGGTGGAATGGCCGGGGAACAGCTGCGCGGACGGGTCATTGGCCACCGCGGCGTTATTGACCGCGAGCGCAGCCTCACCGAAACCGACCGAGATCAGGCGGACCTTGCCCGCGTAATCGGTGACGTCCCCGGCGGCGTAGATGCCGTCGACTCCGGTCCACATGGTCGAGTCCACCGTGATGTGGCGATCGACGATCGACAGGCCCCAACCGGTCAGCGGACCGAGATCCGCGGTGAAGCCGAGCGCCGCGACGATCCGCGAGCAGTCGAGTTCCAGCAGATCGCCGCCGGCTGTGTCGCGAAGGATCGCACGGCGGACGTGATCGTCCCCGGAGAGGGCATGAACGACGAACGGCGTCCGTACGCTTGTCGAGGAGGCGTGCAACTGCGCCACGGATGCGGCGTGCGCGGTGAACTGGGCGCGGCGATGCACGAGCGTGACCGAGGCCGCGATCGGTTCGAGTGTCAGCGCCCAGTCGACCGCGCTGTCGCCGCCGCCGACGACGAGGACGTGATGTCCGGCGTACGCGGACGGATCAGTGACAAAGTAGTCGACGCCCCGTCCGACGAACTCCCGACCGACCGGCAGGGGCCTGGGCGTGAACGTCCCGATGCCCGCGGCGAGCACGATCGCTCGTGTCGTCACTTCCGTGCCCGTCGTGGTCACAATGCGCAGCCGCCCGTCGGGCAGTCGTTCGAGGTTCTCCGCCGACTGACCCAGGAGCCAATGCGGCGTGTACGTGTTGGCCTGGTCGAGCAGCCCGGCGACGAGATCCCGGCCGCGCACGGCCGGCAGGCCGGCGATGTCGTAGATCAGTTTTTCCGGATAGAGCGCCGAGATCTGTCCACCGGGTTCGGGCAGGGAGTCGATAACGGCCGTGCGCATGCCGCGAAAGCCCGCGTAATACGTCGCGTAGAGCCCGACAGGTCCGGAGCCCACGACCAACAGATCGACGTCCACCATGCCCTCGCTTCCTCGATGGTCCTACCATTAGACCACGAGGCTTGCGCGACAATCAATGTGATGGCTCTGTGGTGCGCCGCACTCGCACGCCGAGATGCTCGCCAGCGCGGATCTGAGCGAGTCTTTCGGCGGTGACAGCGGCTGGCCGGCGCTTCGATTACGCCTGAGCTTCGCCTATCGGGCCGTGTTGATGACGGCTCTGACTACGGCTTTGCTTCGCGTGCCCGCGTCGCCTGGACGCGTGCGACCCGCCGGGCCGTCCGGCCGAGGTGGGTTCGCATGATCTCTTCGGCCCGCTCGACATCGCGCTTGGCCACCGCTTCGACGAAGTCGCGGTGTTCGTTGGTGCCGCGATGCCCCATCAGCGGCGCCGCGACCTGCGCTTCACGCAGCGACATCAACAGCGGTCCGTGGAAGGAGTGCACCAGCATCTCGATGGCCGCATTGTGCGTGCAGGCGGCGACGCGCACGTGGAACGCGGCCGACATCGGCATCCCATACTCGCCGTTCTTCAGCGCCGCCTGGTGTTGCGCCACCATCTCCCGCAGCTCGGTCAGGTCCTGCTCGGTCGCTCGTTCCACTACCAGCGGGATGATGCCCACCTCGAACACCTGGCGCGCTTCGGTCACCTCGCCCGCGGTCAGCGGGGAAAGGCTGATCAGGTCGGCCAGCCCGGAGCCGAGCTTCGTCGACGACGGCGACGTGACAACCGCTCCACCGCGAGCGCCGACCCGGATCTCGATGAGCCCGCTCGCCTCGAGCACGCGCATGGCCTCCCGGATGGTCACCCGGCTGACGCCCATGCGCTCGCCTAGATCGCGCTCGCTCGGCAACCGGTCACCCGGCCTGAGTTGTTCACTACGAATGAGTCCACGGATCTGATCGACGATCGCCTCGGACATCCGGTTGGACGACACGGCTGTATACAAATCGCCATTGGCGCGGGGGGCCAGTTTCGCCGCTGTCCTGGTGGGGTCACTCACGGCGCAATGTTCTCACAATCCGGCGACATGTACACGGATCGACATCCACATGGCCGATTAACTGGCTGTTCAGAGCGCCAGACGGTCCTAGAGTCTAAAGGTCTGATGACTAGTCCACTAGAGTTCACGCGGACGACAGCACATGAGAGGACACCGACCGTGGCGAATGATCAAACCACCGCAGCGGCTCAGCGCCCGGGTGACCACGCCGAACTGGCCGAAGCGGTCGCCACCGCCTGTCGGGTGATGGCGTACAGCGGACTCGTGGAACACGTCCTCGGCCACATCAGTGCCCGTGTTTCGGACGATGAGCTCCTGCTGCGCTGCCGTGGCCGACGTGAGTCCGGCCTCGCGTACACGACGGCGGACGACGTACGCCTCGTGCCCCTGACCGGCTCGCGGGATCTTGGGGACTGGACAGCTCCCAACGAAGCGCCGATTCACACCGAGATCATGCGCCGACGGCCGGGCGTGACCGCGGTGGTTCATGCCCATCCACCGGCAGTGGTTGCCCTGTCCTTGACGGGCACGGCGTTGCTGCCGATCTACGGCGCGTACGACATCCCGGGCGCGCGCCTCGCCGCGGATGGGATTCCGACCTGGGACCGGTCCGTGCTGATCACGAATTCCGAGCTCGCGGGCGCGATGGCCGATGCGCTGAACGACCGTCCGGTGGTGATCCTGAGGGGGCACGGGCTGGTCAGTGTGGCCGAGGGACCACCCGAGATCGCGGTGGCGCGCGCCGTGCTGCAAGCGGTCGCCGTCGATACGCTGGCCCGGACGACGCTCGCCGTCCTCTCCGCGGGCGGCACCCCGCGACCGATTACCGACGCCGATCTGGCCGGCCTGCCGGATCTCGGTGGCGGGTTCAACGTCGACACGATGTGGCGCCATCTGGTCCGCCGTACCGACGAGTCGATGGCCCGGTCGCCCGTCGCGTAGCTCGGCGGCCGACCTCGTCGATCTTGTAACGTTTTCGGCCTTTCGCCGGACGCGAAGGCCCGAATTCGTTACAAGATCGCGGATCAGTGAGCCAGACCATGCGCGAAACGCACGGGCAAACCTTGACAGGCGACGGACGTCATTGGTTTAGTGACAATGGACAATTGGTAAGGCCAAACCTGCCCGGGTCATGGCACATCGGTCGACGGTGAAACTCTGCAGTGACATGGAGTTCGGCTCTCGGCCCGACCGCGGTCGCGTCGAGGCGGCCAGGAGGAGATCGGCATGCGCGACGAATATCTCAAGGGCGTTCTTTCCAGCGAGAAGAAGAATCTCGAATCGTCGGAGATCGCCGCACGCGACGAATTCAACCGCCAGCACCCGCCGATCACCGGTCTCGTCGTCGAGGACGACCTTCGCAAGATGGAGCTACCGGCTCGGCCCTGGCGGAACAATCGCGGTCACTACATCGACCTCGCTGACTACGAGGTGCTCGGCGCACACATCTCCGAACTCATGCCCGGCGGCAAGTCGGTTCGGCATCGCCACACCACGGAGGCTTACCTCTACGTCGTCAAGGGTCATGGGTTTTCGCTGATCAACTACGAGGACGACCCGATCGACGCGGTCGAGTGGCAGGAAGGCACGCTGTTCGCGCCGCCGCGGTGGGCCTGGCACCAGCATTTCAACCTCGACGCCGAGGACACGTCGCGATACCTCGCCATCCAGGACACGGGTCTGTTGCGGACCATGCGGCTGCACAACATCGAGCGGCACGCGGTCCAGCTCACCCCGGAGGACGGCAAGAAGCTGCTCGATGAGGCGGTACGCAACGGAACGGCGCACGGCCCACACCGCTAGGGCCGCGCCCGATCCAACGCCGGCTCGCTACACCACGACCTTGGTCATGATCCCGGTCGGGAACACCTCGTCCGGTGTCGCGAGCCGGTGTGCAATGCCCTGCTGGTACGCGTACTGCAACAGTTGCTCGACGGTCGACCGGTTCGGCTCGATGCCGTACGGGAACGGGTCGCCGCCGAACGCGTCGGTCATCCGCCGTGCGTACGCCGGCAGCCACGGCAACGGATAGCGTGACACCGCCGGATCGAGGAGTCGCTCGACGCTGCGCTGTTTGGACTCCAGGAACGCGTTGTACAGGTTTCGCGCGATCCACGGGTTGTCGTCCAGGATCCGACGCTGCATGGCGATGATGTGCATGATCGGCCAGACTCCGGTGCTCTGGTAGGCCGCCAACTCGCGCTGCTCGAAGTCTGGATAGAGCCGCACGACGTCCGGATGGCCCTCGAGAAAGCACGTCGGGGGCCGCGCGATGATGGCGCAGTCGATATCACCGGCGGCGAGCAGGTCCGACAACGACCGGTCGGCGATCCGGGTGAGCCGTACGCCGGACGGCAGGTTGAGCTCGACCTTCTCCTCGCGTCCGGCCGCGTTGGCGCCGGCCTGCACCCACTCGACCTCATCGAGCTTGACGCCGACGTCGTTGTGGAGCCAGCCACGCATGTAGACGGCGGCCGAGTGAGCCCACTCCGGCGACCCGATTCGCTTGCCCCGCAGGTCCTCGGCGGAGGTAATTCCGCTGTTGCGGTTGACATAGAAGGCGCCGAACCGGAAGACGCGCGAGCAGACGACGGGCAATCCAATGATGTCCGGGTCGTCCCGCGTGACCTGCGCCGAGAACTTCGCGATCGATAGCTCGGCGACATCCCACTCGCGATGGGCGGTGAATCGGGCGAACACCTCGTGATGGCTGAGAATCGACCATGTGTGGTCGATTCCTTGCGCCGTCACGGTGCCGAGGCGAAAGTCGCGGAAGTGGTCGTAGTCGGTCGTGGCGATACTCAGATGGATATTGCCCACAGGTAGCCTCTCTGTGCCGGTCGAGAGTAGAAAGGGCCGGGTGTAGAAAGGTAAGACCGTTAGCCCTATAATGCTTACCGTACACATGATTGGGCTCTCGGGACAGACACGGTTCGGCCGGCCCGATTCCAACCCGCCCGGTGCGACGCAGCGCCGAGAAAGCGAGTGACCATGGGTGAGGACGGTCGCGTATTCGTTCGCGGCATGACGTCGGAGACGTACGGCCTGGGCCATTTCCGGCGCGAGCAGCTGGCGGCGCCCCGGGTCCGGGACGACACCGTCGTCGTGGACACCGGTGACAGTGCCGCGCACTCCGGCGATTCGGCCAAGTCGCGCACGTGGTGGCGGATCGGACCGGGCGACGACCCGTTCCTGACCCAGACGGTCCAGGTCCACTTCGTGGAGCTTCCCCCGGACAGCTCGAACCACGGCCACGGCCACCAGAACGAAGCGGCCTTCTACATTCTCGAAGGCCGCGGCTACGAGATCCACGACGACCAGCGCTACGACTGGAAGCAGGGCGACCTCGTCTTCGTACACACCGATTCGGTGCACCGGCACTACAACCCGTACGACGAGAAGGCCGTCGCGCTGGTGATGAAGGCCAAGTGCACCTGGATGTTCATGGGTCTGATCCAGCAGGGGCGCAGCGGGCCGATCGCGCGGCCGGACGAGTTCGGCGAGCGCGAGGACTGGTCACGCATCTGGACGCCCGGTGTTCTGGACCGCAAGAAGGTCATCACGGCCGACGACGGCGTCTGGGAGACCACGCCGCTGGGCCACACACGAGTGATGAACAGCGCCCAGCAGACCGACCACCGCCAATTCTCCGTCGACGTCTACGAATTGACCGTCCCGGCCGGGAGCCGATCCGGCAAATACTGGAAGATGGCCGACGAGATCCTCTACATCCTCGACGGCGACGGCTATTCGCTGCACTGGGAGGTCGAGGCGGAGATCGCCGAGAAGTATTACGCCCGGATCGCCAAGGAGCCGACGCGGCACGACTTCCGCAAGGGCGACACGCTCTACATCCCGCAGAACACCATCGCGCAGCACTTCGCGGCGGACGGGACGCCATTGCACGTGATCTCCGTACAGAACCGGATCTTCAAGCACCTCGGCTACGACACGGTCCACTACCTCGAGGATGCCCCCGAGTACGCAGCCTCGTTGGCGAGCGCGGCAGCGCCGGCCGGAGCCTGACCCCGGCGTCGCGGCGCTAGAGCCGCAAGACCGGCGTTGCCGCTTTAGCGCCGCAAGACCAGCCTCGCGGCTTTAGCGCCGCAGGGCCGAGGGCCGACGTATGGTCGCCCGTGCTTCGGCGCGGGCGACCACGTACAGTTCGGCCAGCGACGCCGGTAGATCACGGGCGTCGCCGATGACGTGATACTCGCGCGCGTCGCACATCCTCGCGAGGTAGTCGCCACCGGCCGGATCGACCGTGATGAGGTAGGGCCGAACGCCGGCTGCGCGGGCTTCGTCCAAGGCTCGCGCCGTGTCGGCGAGCGCATAGTCGAGCACCGCGTCGTCCCCGTACTGCTGGCCGTAGTCGAGATCGTACGGTCGCCCGTCCGACACGATGAGCATGATCTTTGTCGCCGCCTCGCTGCGACCCAGTCGATGGGTGAGATGCCGGATCGCCGGGCCCATCCGTGTCGTGTGATCCGGCGTCAACCCGGCCAGACGGTGGGTCAGCGCGGGGGAGCGGCGCTCATCGAGGTCCTTGACGACCGATAGGCGTACGTCATCGCGTCCGCCGCCGGAGAAGCCGTAGATGCCGTACGCGTCGCCGATCCGTTCCAGCGCCTCGGTCAGTAGGCTCACCGCGTCGCGTTCGAGATCGAGGATCCGGTTGACTTCCTTGGGGTTGCCGGGATCGGGCGGCAACCGTTCGGCCGTCGACGAACTCAGGTCGATGCCGATTGCGACCGCGACGTCTCGCCGGCGTTCCTGGACGCTCGCGAAAACACGGTCGCTCGGCTCGATGCCGACCCGAAGGTCGACCATCGCGTCGATGCAGGCATCCAGGTCGAGGTCGTCGCCGTACGGCATCCGCAACACCACGTCGCGGCCGGCCGGTCGGACCCGTTCCAGTTGGGCGACGAGACCGGGCAACAGGTGGCCGTGGCGGGCGAGCGCCCGGCGGTGCGTACGGTCGGCGTGCACGGTTCGTGGCCGGCGCAGCCGAAGCAGGCACCAGTCGGCGAGGTAATGGCCGGCGACGCTGTCCCACTCCGGGTAGACGAACTCATCGCGACCGGTCGCACGCAGCTGGCCTGACGTCGGTCGGTGATGGTCGTCGAGATCGGGTCCGTGGTCGTGCGGCAGCGGTTCCGGCGGTGCGTCGGGTCGATCCGTGGCGGTCACGTCGACCCCGCCCCGTTCGGCGTCCAGCGATCGGGCCTGGAAACCATCGGTGTCGGCGTCCGCCGACGCCGCATCCAGATCCGGTGTCATGCGCAGGATCGCCTCCTGCAGCGGCATTCCGGACGCCTGCTGGCCGGCGTACCGTGGCCCGGGCGTGTCCCGATACCGCACCGGCACCAGCCGTACGTCGAACTTCTCGTCGCCTTCGAGCCGCAGTTCGTCCCGGAACTGCCCGAACGCCGGATCGTCGAGGTCCGGGCGGACAGTGGAAACGAGGTCCGCGAACACCATCGGTCGAACCGCGCGGATCGGCCCAACGTTCGGCAGCCCGGCCAGGACGTCATAGATGCGGATGGTCGCTTCGGCCGACGACTCCACGGTCGCTCGCCGGTCCAGGAGCCGGCCGGCCGCCGCTATCACGGTCGCCATTGGCTCGGCGAGCGCGGCCGGTGCCGTCACGCCCTCGGCGCCGAGGCTGAACCGTACCAGCGCTTCCGCCACGGCGGACCGCGGCGGAAGCAAGGCGAGATCGGGCCGTTCGTGGCGCGCGGCGTGGCGCACGGCGCGATACGCAGCATCCAGGCCGGGCAGGAGGCGCGAGGCGGCGGCGTCGATGCGCGTGTCCTCGCACAGCGCGAACACCTCAACCGCGAGGGCGGTACGGCCGAACAGCCGTGCGAAGCGTTCGAGCGCGGGAACATCGCGATCGTCGTCCGGTGGGTTCGGTCGCAACCTGGTGAAAAGCGGTTCGTCTCGCGCGAGATCGAGGCGGAAGGTGCCGAGTGTGTGGTGCAGCGCGCGGTGTGTGAGCGCGACCTGATACCAGGCCACATCGGTATATCGTCCGTGATCGTCCAGCGGAGCGCGCGACGGCAGCCGGATCGTCGTTGCGGTGTCCGGATGCTGCCACAGATCGGCATCGTCGTCGTACGGGACGATCTCGCAACCACGGCCGGAGATCGCGCGGTAGTACAGCGTCATCGCATGCTGCGCCGGTTCAAAGTCCGGCCGGGCTGCCGCTGGGCCGTGCGTATGCGAATGGTGGTGATCGTGCAAGCTGGTGCCCGCCATGCTGTTGCTCACTCGGCGAAAACAGCTTGCGCGACGTTCCGGATGGCGCTCTGGACGTCCCGATCGTCGCTGACTGCTTGGACGAGCGCCACATCACAGGCACGTGTCGGCGCCACGCCCTTGCGTATCAACGCACCGACGTAGATGAGCAGCCGGGTGCTCGGACCGTCGATGATGTCGGCGTCGTCGAGATTGCGCAGCCGATTGCCCAGGAACGCGAGCGAACCCGCGGTTTCCGCGTCGATGCCGGACTCGTGGGCGATGATGTCGGTCTCCAGATCGACCGTCGGATAACCGAACTCGATCGCCATGAACCGTTGGCGCGTGCTGGGCTTGAGATCCTTGACTGTGGCCTGATAGCCCGGGTTGTAGGAAACCACCAGCAGGAAGTCGGGATGCGCCGGGATCGTCGTGCCGAGCCGCTCCACCGGCAGCATGCGGCGGTGGTCGGTCAGCGCATGGAGGACCACCGTCGTGTCCTTGCGCGCCTCGACAACCTCGTCGAGATAGCAGATCGCCCCCGTCCGTACGGCCTGGGTCAGCGGCCCGTCGAGCCACGTCGTCCCGTCGGTCGACAGCAGGTAGCGGCCAACGAGGTCGGATGCCGTCATGTCGTCGTGGCACGTGACGGTCACCAGCGACGGTGTCGACTTCTCGCCGCGTTCGCGTGCGATGTGCCACGCCATGTGTTCGACGAACCGGGTCTTGCCGCACCCGGTCGGCCCCTTGAGGAGCACCGGGATCCGCTGGTCGTACGCGGCGTGGAACAGCTCCACCTCGTCGGCGGTCGGCAGGTAGAACGGCGCCTCGTTGGTGGCCGCCGTGCCGGGCCCAAAGTCGGCCAGGGTCGACGAGCCGGGCTGGGTCGCGGTCTCGGGCTGGGTTGCAGTCTCGGGCTGGGTCGCGGTCTCAGGCACGGTCGAACTCCCCGGTCTGCTCGCGGCGGATCCACGCGGCCGGGTCGCAGCCGTAGTCGCGCTGGAAGTCGCCCGGATAGTTAATGCCGGGCACGGCCGGAATCCAGTCGTACTCGAGGTGGTGGGTGCCGCCGAGGCTGGACGCGAGTCGTACGACACGGGGGTGGTCGAGTGCCGTGATCCGGCCCTTGTCGATCAGCTTGACCCACTCGCCGGTGTCGCGCTGCTTGATCTCGTACGTGGCGAAGAGGTTGTGGACGTGCGGGAAATGCATCGTCGGCAACTTGTTGCGCTTGGCGTAGTCGAGGAACGTCTGATCCCAGTGCTCGGCGCCGAAGCCGAAGTGGATGACGCCGGCCTGGGCCCGCTCGGGCAGGTTCGTCCACGAGTCGTTGTAGTTCCACAGCGTCTCGATCTGCCGGTAGCTCTTCGGGTTGGTACCGATGGACGCGTCGTTGAAGTAGGCCCAACCCTTGTACGGAAAGCCGGGGTACTGCGTGTCCCGATACCGCTCGACGACTTCGCGCCAGAGGTCACCGTACCGGCCGCCGCCGTCGATCTTGGAGATCATCCCGCCTTCGATGGTGACCTGGATGTTCGGGTAGTAGCCGGTGTGGTTGCTGGTGCCACCAACGACGCCGTTGAGCGTCGGCATGAGCTGTTTCGCCTCGCGCAGGAACGTGTCGGCCGGGTGGCCGAAGCGGATGCCCTGGATCGTCGAACCGAGAATGTGCCCGGAAATGTAGGCGCCCTTGGGCCACAGCTCGGCCTGTTGCTCGGTGACCTCCCAGCCGATGTCGGTCCCTTCCGGGCTGGTGATCCGTACGGCCGACGCGTTGCGGAACGCGTCGACGACCATCAGGTCGACGGTGCGCCAGATTTCGTCCGGCACGCCGTTCGCCCGGCCGATGAAGTCCTCGTACGTCGCATAGACCCAGTTGTTGCGGATCCGCTTGCCGGCGGCCCGCTTCCAGTGCGACCGGCCCGCTTCACCGGCGTACACACCGGTGTAGCCGGGGCGGTCGTCGAGAAAGCGCTTCAGCGCGGCGGCGGCGACGTTGAACTCGACACCCTCCTCGATCATCGGTGGCAGCCGATCGGTGATCTCGCGCCAGCCGTCGGCGGCGCTGTATTCGCGCACCTCCATGCCGAGGTCGGTCACATCGATCCGATCGACCTTCTCGACGCCGATCTCCAGCAACGCCCGCCGGAGCGCGTCGAAGACGATGTCGTTCTGGTGCGGAAACGTGACGATCAGCAGCTCGTCGCCGGGTCGTACGTCACCGAGCGCGGAGCGACCATAGCGCCGGCGTACGTGCGCCCGCGCGAGGGGCATGAGGTCCTCGACGTCATCGGTCCGCTCCTGCAGCAGATAGCGCGGAAATCGCGGGGCCGGGTAGTCGAATCCGTCGAGCGGGGCCGGGACCCCGGGCGCCGTCAGCGCGGGCGTCGTCATGTTTGCTCCTTGCGTTCGTCGTGGCGTTCGCCGCGATGGTCCATGTGTTGCGGTGACGCGGTGGTGCGGTCTCGCGAGCTGCACCGACCGCGTCAGGTCGTGCGGCATCGCGTCCGCGGACCGGTGATCCTCGGACGGCTCGGTTATTCCGTTGTGGCGGTGGCGTGGCTGCGGCGTTCCGCTGCCCGTACCGGCTAGGGGTCTGGGTTTGGGGTTAGCTGACCGGCGCCGCGTCAACCGCGCGGGTCGCCTCAACCTGCTCCGGTGCGATGGTCGCGGCCGACATCACGATCGCGCTTTCCGCATCCGGCTCGAGATAGACCTGGTCGCCGTGGGAGAGGCCGACCTTCTCCTGGTAGACGCGGACCTTCAGCAACTCGTCGCCGAGCCGGACGTGGTAGTCCCAGCAGTCGCCGTGATAGATGCTGAACTCGACCGTGCCCAGCCAGGCATCGTCGCTGTGCTGCTTGCGCGACAGGCGGAAGCTCTCCGGTCGCATGAACACGCTGACGCGGTCGCCGACCTGAGCCGATCCCCTTTGCCGGCAGACCATCGAACGTGCGCCGAATACGACGCTTGCGCCGTTGGCATCGATCGACTCCACCACACCGTCCAGGCTGTTGGACACGCCAAGGAATCGGGCGGTGAACATGTCCTGGGGGAACGTGTAGATAGCGTGCGGGATCCCCCGCTCGATCACATGCCCGCCGTTCATCACCACGACGTCGTCGGACACCGCCAATGCCTCATCCTGGTCATGCGTGACGAACACGGTCGTGATGCCCAGCCGCTGTTGCACCGCGCGGATCTCGTCGCGCATCCGGCCGCGGAGGCCCTTGTCGAGGTTGCTCAACGGTTCGTCGAGCAGCAGGACCTTCGGTTCCCGGACGAGCGCGCGGGCGAGCGCGACCCGCTGCTGCTGCCCACCGGAGAGGGCCGGCGCCGGGCGTTCGGCGAAATCGGCGAGGCCGACCATATCCAGCGCTTGCATCGCGGTCTCGCGGGCGATGGCCTTCTTCGGCCGCGGTCGCGTCACGCGCAGCGGAAACATGACGTTGTCGATCACCGTCATGTGCGGCCAGATCGCGTATGACTGGAACACGATGCCGATCGGACGTCGGTGCGCGCCGACGAAGATGCCGCGCGCCGGGTCCGAGACGATCTGGCCGCCGATTTCGATGATCCCCTGGTCCGCGCGTTCGAGGCCGGCGATCAGCCGGAGCGTCGTGGTCTTGCCGCACCCGCTCGGACCGAGCAGGGTCACCAACTTGCCGTCGGGAATGTCGAGATCGATGCCGTCGACGGCGTTCGCGGTGACCGATCGGCCCGGGTAACGCTTGGTCAGTCCGGTCAGCTTGATCATCAGCTCAACTCATTCCGATTGGCGGGTGCGGGGCGGCAACCCGGACGGCGGCAAACGGGTCGGCGGGAGACGGCGCGTCGGGCGGGTCAGTCGTCGGCCGGGCGCTATTCATTGCGGATCCCCACCCGCCGGCTGATCAACCGAACCGCTCCGGCCAGGATGCTCAGGAACACGACGATCACGACGCCCAAGGCCGCCACGACCGGATAGCTGCCGTTGGAGTAGAGGTCGTAGACCTGGACGGAGACGACCTCGGTGTTGGACGTGTAGAGGAAGATCGCCGCCGAGATCTCGCGGAATGCCACGATCATCGTGTAGATGAACGCCGCCAGCAGCGACGGCATCAGCAGCGGGATGAAGATCCGGCGGAACGACTGCAGCCAGGATGCGCCACTCGCCGTGGCGGCCTCTTCCAGTTCGTCCTTGATCTGCGCCATGCCCGGCGCGAGGTAGCGCATGCCGTACGGCAGCGTGATCGTCACGAATGCGATCGTCAGGATGGTCAGGGTGCCGTAGAGGTGGACCGGGATCGGCGCCACGAGATACCAGAACAGGATGCCGACACCCATGATCACGCTCGGTACGGCGATCGGAACGGTGGCGAGCCCGTCAAGGATTCCACGCCCGCGGATCTTGGACTTGACGGTGATGTAGGCGACGACCGCGCTCAGCACGGTGACGATGAGGCCGGAGGCGATCGCGGTGATGAGACTGTTGCGGACCGACCTCGCGAGGCCCGGTCGCTGCATGATCTGTTCGAAGTTCGCGAACGTGAGATCGTGCAGGGCGTGCAACGACGGCTGCTGGTAGCCAGGCAACAGCGATGACCAGATCAGCATCAGGATCGGCAGCACGACCGCGATCAAGAAGAACACGATGATCCCGGCCAGTCCGAGCCACCGCCACCGGCCGATGTCCTGCGCGCGCGAGCGGAACCCCTTGCCGGTAATGGTCGCGACGCTCGACGACCGACTCAGGCGCTGCGACAGGAACAGGCCCGCACACGCGACCACCAACACGAATACGCCGAGTACCCCGACCGTGCCATAGTCCGGCGGAAAGCTCTGCAATGCCGAGTAGATCCGAGTGACGAAGACGAAATGCCGGGCCGGTACGCCAATCAGCTGCGGCACCTCGAACGTCGAGATCGACTGGACGAACATGAGGAGCGCGGCCGACAAGATGGCCGGACGGGCCATCCGCAACGTGATCGCGCGGAACGTCCGCAGCGGCGATGAGCCGGAGGCGAGCGCGGCTTCTTCCATGGATGAGTCGACCGACGTGAACGCGGCCGTGCCCATGAGGTAGGCGACCGGGATCACGTGGATCGACTGTACGAAGACCATGCCGGTCAGCGAGAACACGTTGAAGATCGGGAAGTGGATGTTGCGCAGCGCCACGTTGATCGGGCCGCGCTCGGGTGACAGCAGCAGGCTCCAGGCGACCGTGTTGAGAATGCCCGGCACGATCAGCGGTATGAGGGCAGCGACGCGGGCGAACGCCTTGGCCGGGGTGTTCGTCCGTACGACCAGCCAGGCCAGCCCGAATCCGACCACGGTCGACACGATCGCAGTCGCGGCCGCGTAAACGAACGAATTCGCGATGAGCGAGCCGGTCCCGGCCTCGCTGAACACCTTGGGGTAGTTGTGCAGCGTCCAGGTGCTCGGCGTGAAGCCGAGGAAGTCGCTCTGCAGGCTCGCGTAGACCATCGTGCCGACCGGAACGAGCGCGAGATAGGCGACCGCGATCGCGGCGATGGCGAGGGTGATGTAGCGAGGCTCGACGAAATCACGCCAGGTGCGCCGGCGCCGCGGAAGGGATTCGACGACGGGAGCGGTGGTGGTCGGTTGATCTGCCAGCAAGGCCATCCGTACGTTCCCATCGTTGTCCGGCGGTGTCGTGCACACCGTCCGCGGCCATTCGGACGTTGCGGCAACAAGAGCCTGTCACGCAACAGGGCTGGGGCAGGGCTCGCGCCCCGCCCCAGCCGCGGTCACGGTGCCTGTAGGGCCGACTTCATCTCGGCGAGCTCCTGGTTGTACTGGGCGCTCGGCAGGTTCGGGTCACCCCAGGCCGGGGGCCACTTGGTTTCGTTCCAAACGCTCGCGTCGTTGGTGACGTCCGTACGGATCGACGTGTGGTTGGTGATGTCCGAGACGGCCTGCTGACCGTTCTGCGAAACCATCCAGTCGTCGAACAGCCGAGCCGCCGCCGCGTGTGGCGAGTTCTTGACGACGTCGATGAGCGTCAACGACGCCGGCAGCGGGTTCGAGTTGAAGAACGCGAGGTTGTTCGGGTTCTTCTTGATCTCACTCGCCGACTTGTAGCCGTAGGCCGTCGCGGCGGCCGCCGGTTCGCCGGCTTCCACATCGGTGATGGCCTGCGTGTGACTCGAAACGAAGACAGGCTTGTTGTCGCCGAGGGCCTTCAGCAGCGCCAGCGCCTGGTCATGTCCCATACCTTTAACCAAGCTGTCGTACCAGTTCACGGCACCGGGGTCAATCGAGAACTGACCCTTCCATGCCGGCTTCGTCAGGTCTTCCCAAGATGTCGGAACTGGGAGATTCTTCTGCTTTACCACGGTCGGGTTGTAGGCGATGACCGTCGTCACGAGGTAGACGATGCCCTCATAGCCCTTCGGCATGGACAGCCCGGACGGCAACGGCGGAAGATCCTTCGGGGTGTACGGCTGCAGCACGCCCGCCTGCAGGAGCTGCGCGATCTGCGGAGAGTCACCGGAGACGACGTCCGCGCTGTACTGGTGACCGCGTTGTTCGGTGATGATGCGGGCCGGGATCTGATCAGCCGATAGCCGGAGTGCGTTGACCTTGACGTTGGGATATTCCTTGTTGAAGGCGGCGATCATCGGCTGCACGTCGTCGTCGGAGAAGGTGGTGTACCACGTGACCGACCCTTCCTTGGCCGCCTGTGCGGCAAGCTGGTCGGTGCTGAGCGCGTCGAGCGTCGAACTCGGCTGCGCCGCCTGCGCGCCGGTCCCGGCGCTGGAGCCGCATGCAGCCATACCGACCGCGAGCGCGGCAACCAGCACGGGCGCCAATGCCCGGGTCAGCCTTCCCGTTGCTCTCATTGCATGATCCTTTCCAATGAATCGAGCGGATGCGCAGGGGTTGTGGATCAGGCCATATCGTGATCGCTCAGATCGGCCGGATCGCCGGTGGGGGTTCCGGCGCCGGCCGTGTGATGGATCACGGCGCAGCACTCTGGAGTATCGTCATAAGGTAGGACCATTTGTCAATGGGACGTTACGAAGCAGTGACATGACCATGTCGGTCGAGTGGCTCGCCCCTGGCGCGCGAACGGCCGGATAGCTGCGGCTTCGAGCGTCCCGGCGGACGCGGGCACCCCGGTTCGGGGGTTGGCACGAAGAGGCGGACCGGTGACGGACCGTCGCAACCCGGACGGCTAATCCGAGCGCGATAGTCGTGACCAAGCCGAGCAAGATCGGTGCGACGGATCGACCGTACGACGAAGTGGCCGATGCTGTCCTCGGGTCAATGGTATTACGATTTGCTGTAAAGCCGTATAGTCTCTCTGGGCCGGCGCAGCAACGGGTTCGCGTCGGACAGACCAGCTTCGCGTTGCGGGGCTGATGGGTCGAGACCGCGGCCATACCGCACGGGTCGGCGAAAGGCGGGCGAGGATGCTCAGGCAGGACATCAACGAGCTGTTGACGCAGACCGGACCGGGCACCGCTATGGGTGATCTGTTCCGGCAGTATTGGATTCCGGCTCTCCTCGCCGATGAATTGCCGGAGCCGGGCTGCCCGCCGGTGCGCGTCAAGTTGCTGTCCGAGCGCATGATCGCGTTCCGGGACAGCGACGGCCGGTACGGCTTGATGGACGAGTTCTGTGCCCACCGTGGGGCGTCGCTGTGGTTCGGTAACAACGAAGTCGGCGGGCTGCGGTGCGCGTACCACGGCTGGAAGTACGACGTGACCGGCCAATGCATCGAGGTGCCGTCGGAGCCGGACAACTCGAGCTTCTGCACCAAGGTCAAGCTCACCGCCTACCCGTTGATCCGGGTCGGCGACGTGTTGTGGACGTACATGGGTGATCCGGCGACTCAACCGGACCCGCCCGAGTTCGAGTGGGTGACGGTGCCGTCCGAGCAGACGTACACCTCGAAGCGCTGGCAGGAGAGCAACTGGCTGCAGGCGTTGGAGGGCGGCATCGATTCGAGCCACGTGTCGTGGCTGCACTCGGACGGGCTCAAGAACGATCCGTTGTTCAAGGGGTCGAAGGGCAACGAGTACAACCTGAACGACATGCGTCCGTTCTTCGAGGTGGTCGAGTCCGATGGCGGGTTGCTCGTCGGCGTACGCCGCAATGCCGAGGAGGGCCACTACTACTGGCGCATCACGCCATGGGTGATGCCGGCGTTCACGATGGTGCCGCCGCGCGGCGACCACCCGGTGCACGGGCACTTCTGGGTGCCGATCGACGACGAGAACTGCTGGGTCTTCACGTTCGACTATCTACCGACGCGGGCGATCACGGCGGCCGAGTTGCAGGCGATGAAGGACGGGCGCGGCGTGCACAACGAATACGTGCCGGGCACCTTCCGCCCGCTGCAGAACAAGGACAATGACTACTTGATGGATCGCGACGCGCAACGCCGCGGGGAAACATTCTCCGGCATTCGCGGCATCGCGATGCAGGACGCGTCGTTGCAGGAGAGTATGGGTCCGATCGTCGATCGGACGAAGGAGCGGCTCGTGTCCGCGGACAGCGGCATCATCAAGGCCCGCCGCCGGCTCGTCCAGGCCGCGCAGGAGCTTCGCGACGAGGGCACCGTGCCGCCGGGTGTGGACACCAGCCATCACCGCATCCGGTCGGTGTCGATAGTCCTGCCAAAGGAGGAGTCTTTCCTTGAGTCCTGCCGCGATGCCCTCACCGCGATCCCCGGTGTCCGGCAAACCTCCGTCTGACCCGGCGATGCGACCGACTCTGCTCAATAGCTGTGCCTGGGCGGCCACGGCCGCCGAGGCACGATTTCGCATCAACGCCGCGCCGCAAACGCCGCGAGCGTCGCGAGTCGTAGCGTTGGACGCCGGCGCGGCCGCCGTCGTGCGTGAGCTGGCCGATCAACCGTGGCGGGGTACGAGATTCCTGAGCTACGACGCGAGCCGGGGCGAGGGCCACCGCGCGCCGGACGGAGACCTGGCGGACATCGTGCTCGAGGCCTCGGATGGGCCGGTCCGGCTGAGTGAAGAATTGATCGACGCCGACTTCATGATGATGATCGCAACGGCCGGCGACGGCGCGACCGCCGCGACCGCGATCGGCAATGCATGTGCACTGCGCGGCATCATGACGGCCGGAGTCATTCTCGGCCGCGACCACGACGTCGACGCCGCGGTCACCGCTCTTCGACCGCATGCGCGGGTGCTGTTGGTCACGAACGACAAGAACGACGTCGCGGAGATCATGTCGGCGGTGGGCGCATGACGGAGACGGGTAAAGTCACGATCTCATCGCTGGCGGAGATGAAACGCACCGGCCGGAAGATCGTGGCCGTGGTGGCATGGGACTTCCAGATCGCCCGCGTCGTCGATCGGGTCGGCGTCGACATCGTGTCCGTCGGTGACACCGTCGGGATGAATCTGTGGGGCCAATCGAATCCGTTTGAAGTCACCATGGATCAGATGGTCGTGGTGTCCCAGGCGGTGCGTCGCGGGGTGAGCCGGGCACTGGTGAGCGCCGACTTCCCGTACGGTCCGCTGCAGGAGGGCACCGCAAGCGCGGTCCAGGCCGCGATCCGACTCGTCAAAGAGGCCGGCGTCGACATCATCAAGCTCGACGGCGCGGCCGACTTTCCGGAGTCGGTAACCGCTCTCGAACGCGCCGGCATCCCGGTGTGGGCCCAGTTCGGCATCACGCCGCAGACCGCCTTGCGCCTCGGACTCGACTACGCCTCGATGGCCCGACCGGGCGCGCAGGTGCCGGCCGAAATGGCCGACGAGCTTGTGACGCAAGCGAAACGGCTGGAGGCAGCCGGCGCCTCGCTCCTCGACTTCACGAATTCGGGTCCGGTCGTAGGGCCCGAAGTCGTCCGAGCCGTATCGATCCCGGTGCTCGGCGGATTCGGCGGAGGACCGTGGCTCGACGGCCGGGTGCGGATGGCGCACGCCGCGATCGGGTACGCCGCCGGCGGCATTGACGACCCACCGGACACGTACGCCAATGTCGCCCGGATCTCGTACGACGCGATCACGGCGTACGCCGATGATGTGCGGGCCGGGCGGCAGATCCGGGGCGGCATCCCGATCGCACCGGCGAGCTGACCGTGTCAACGGCCACGATCGACGGCATCGTCACGCGTTACGAGGTGACCGGGTCCGGTCCGCCGCTGTTGATGTATTCGCCCGGCGGCTTCGACTCGCGCCTGGAGAACTGGTCCTCGCTCGGCATCTACCAGCGGATCGGCCTGCTCGCCCGGTTGACGCCCCACTACACGTGCATCACATTCGACCGTCGCGAGTCGGGCCGGTCCGGAGGCCGGGTCGAACGGCTGGGCTGGGACGCGTACGTACGCCAGGGCGTCGGGCTGCTCGACCACCTCGACGTCGACCGGGCACACCTGATGGGTGGCTGTGTCGGCTGTTCGTCGGTCGCCGCGCTGGCGATCGCCCACCCACACCGCGTACGCAGCATGGTGCTGTACTCACCGGCCGGCGGTGCGCGATACCGGATGGCGCAACACGCGCGATTCGCCGATCACGCCGCCTTCGTCCGGTCGGACGGACTCGACGGCGTGGTTCGTCTTGCGCGGTCGCACGATCTCGGCTTCACCAAGGATCCGCGGGTCGGTCCGTGGGCGAGCGTGATCAGGACGGACAGCGGATTCGCCGACGGGTACGCAAAGCTCGATCCGCAGCGATATTTGTCCACGGTCGCGGGCATCGCGCGGGTCATGTACGACCGCGACACCGTGCCGGGCGCCGAGCCCGAGGATCTGATGGCACTCAATGTGCCCGCCCTGATCGTGCCCGGCCAGGACGCCTCGCACGCGACGTCGGCCGCCCGCTATCTGGAGGAATGTCTGGCACGCTCGGAATACTGGGACGTCCCGGTCAGCGCCCAGACCGCCGACACCGCTCCCGCACGCGTCTTGCAGTTCCTCGCCGATCATGACGACGACCACTGACGCCGGCGCCTACAAACCGACGCTCACAAACACCGGCGCCGACGCGCCGAAACCCGCGCGCCGAAGCCCACACGCCGAGGCCTAGACGCCGGTGCCGGCGTTGGCATGCTCGCAGGCCCGATGCTCCAAGGCCGCAATCTGGTCGAGCCGATCCTGATGGCGGCCGCCCTTGAACGCGGTTGCCATCCAGAGATCGGTGAGCTCCTCGGCCAGTTCCGGTGCGATGACCTTCGCGCCGATCACCAGAACGTTGGAATCGTTGTGCGCGCGGGATATCTCCGTGGTGAAGCGGTCGTGGCACAGACCAGCCCGTACCCCTCTTATTTTGTTGCAGGCAATGTGCTCGCCCTGACCGCTGCCGCCGACCACGATGGCGCGGTCGGCGCGGCCGTCGACGACCCGATCGCAGACGTCGGCGCACAGCGGCGGGTAGTCGATGACGTCATCTGCGGTGCCGTGCCCGCCCCGATCCTCGACCTCGTGGCCCGCCGCGGTCAGGCGATCAATCAGGCGAGCCTTGAGCGCCAAACCGTTGTGGTCGGCCGCGATGGCAATGCGCATGGTCTACCTCCCGAGGTGTACGGCGATGGCTCAGGCGACGAGATCCCGCGTACCCGTGGCGAAAAGCTCGTCAACGGTGGGCGGTTCGGGCAGGATGTGCTGCTTCACCGCGTGACCGATGAGCTCTTCGATCACCGACCGGTTCGGTTCGATGCCGTACGGGAGCGGATCCGCGCCAGTGATGTCCATGACCAACTGGTTCATCGCGTCGGTCGCCGTCACGGGTGCGACCTCGCCCGCCCGCAACCGGGATACGTAGCGGTTCTTCGACTCGGCGAATGCGCCGAACACGTCGGCCGCGAGGTCGGGGTGGGCGGCCAGCAACTCGTCCTTGACGACGACGAGATGGTTGATCGGATAGTGACCCCGCGCTGCGAGTGCGCTGTAGCCGGCCTCATCGGCGTCGGGGATGAGCGGCGCGACGTTCGGGTGGTCGGTTTCCACACCGATCGCGGCGGCCAGGTCGCCGGACGCCAGCAGGTCGGCGAGGTTGGCGCCCGCCGGCATCGGCACGACGTTGGCCGGCGCCCGATACTCGGCCACGTGCTCGTCACCGGACAGGACCCAGGTGATGCGATCGAGGTCGACGCCGTACTCGTCCTGGAGAATGCCGCGGGCCCAGACGCCGGTCGTGACCGTGTAGCCGCGGTTGACGCCGACGCGACGGCCTTCCAGATCCTTCGGATGGCGGATGCCGGCGTTCGTGTTGACCGCGATCGCGCCGTGATGGAAGCCACGCACCAGGAAGACGGGGAGCGCGGTGAACGGCTTGCCGTACGCGCGAGCGCACATGTATGTCGTGATCGCCATTTCGGTAACGTCGAACTCGAGCCCGCGAACCATCCGGCGAAACGCGTTGACGAGGACGGGCACCTCTTCGAAGTCGAGGCGAAAGTGTTTCGGCGTCACCTCGCCGGCCTTGAGCGCCCGATTGTTCCCCTGCGTGCGGGTCACCGTCGTGAGACTCGTCGTCGACATCGGGCATCCCTCCCAAGATTCGGCCGTCGCGCACGGGATCGAGTCGTGCGCGGATCGACCGCTGAACCGCCGCTTGGTACGATAGCAAATTGTTAGACCATTGTGAGCGCGAGACCACGCAGGGGAGCATTCATGGCGGACAGTGTGCTGGCGGCGGTCCGGACGGCGCCGGGCCAAACCGAGTTTCGGGAGTTCCCGATGCCCGAGATTCCGGACGACAGCGCACTCCTTCGGGTCGAGGTCGCCGGGATCTGTGGCACCGACGTCAAGATGTACGGCAAGCCGCCGTACCCGGATCCGGTCATCATGGGGCACGAGAACATCGGCGTGATCGAGCGCGCCGGACGCGGATTCACCGAACGGCACGGGTTCGTCGACGGCGACCGGGTGTTCGTCGAGCACTACGTCGGGTGCTTCCGGTGCGAGTGGTGCCATCGCGGTGAATACCGGCACTGCGAGGCGACCGACTGGCGGACGAACCCGGACGCGCGTCGCTACGGCTACACGACGTCGAACAACCCGTACCACCTCTGGGGCGGGTTCGCGCAGTACATGTATCTGCCCTGGAACTCGGTCGTCCACAAAGTGCCCGACAACGTTTCGGCCGAGCTGGCCGGCATCGTCACCCCGATGTCGAACGGCATCGAGTGGGCGCTGGTCGACGGCGGCGTCGGCTACAACTCGACCGTGCTGATCCAGGGACCGGGCCAACAGGGTCTGTCGCAAACGGTCGCCTGCAAGCAGGCCGGAGCGTCGCTCATCATCGTGACCGGCACGACTCGCGACGCGGCTCGGCTCGAACTCGCCAAGACGCTCGGCGCGGATCACGTCATCGACATCCAGGTCGAGGATCCGCTCGAACGCATCCTCGACGTCACCGGTGGCAAGGGCGTCGACGTCGTTCTCGACTGCACCGCCGGAGCCGGGGTACGGCCCGTGCTGCTCGGTGTCGACGCATTGAAACGCCGTGCCGGCACGTTGTTGATCCAGGGTGAGATGTCATCTTTCCCGGACTTCCCGGTCAAGAAGGTCACCGAGAAGGCCATCACCATCAAGAGCGCGCGCGGCCACAGCTACCACTCCTGCGAACTCGCACTCGCCCAGCTCGCATCGCACCGATTCCCGCTCGATCTGTTGACCACACACACGTACGGTCTCGCCGACGTCGACCGAGCGATCCGATCCGTGGGCGGCGAGGTCGACGAGGGCGTCATTCACGTTTCGCTGTTGCCGTGGCAGGGGCTCGCGTAAGCAGACTCGTATTCGCAGGCTGTTGTCGCGCGTCGTCGACGCAGCCCGCCAGCAGGCAAGAGCCGTCACGCAACAGCGGTCACGCAACAAGAGAGTGAGGCCCCGGATGCCGGTCGTTGTCCGCAATCCACCGCGCGCGCCGCGTGCAGTCGCCGACGCCTTCGCCGGGTACGGAGTTGCCACCGTGCACGAGGCCCAGGGCCGCAGCGGACTGCTCACCCCCGACATCACGCCGATTTATCCGGGCGCGCGGATCGCCGGCACCGCGGTGACGGTGAGCGTTCCGCCGGCCGACAACTGGATGATCCATGTCGCCGTCGAACAGTGCGGCGACAGCGACATTCTCGTCGTGGCTCCGACATCCTTCTCCGACGCCGGCTACTTCGGCGAACTTCTCGCCACGGCATTGCGCGCTCGGAGCGTGCGCGGCCTGGTCATCGACGCCGGCTGCCGCGACGTGGCCGAATTGACGGAGATGGGATTCCCCGTCTGGTCGGCGTGTGTGTCCGCCACCGGGACGGTGAAAGAAACGCTCGGCGACGTGAACGTACCCGTGATCTGCGCGGGGCAACGGATTGAGCCCGGCGATGTCATCGTGGCCGACGATGACGGTGTCGTCGTCGTGCCCAGGGCGACCGCCACCGACGTGTTGGCCGCTTGCCGTGCGCGCGAGGACAGGGAGGCGATCGTCCGCAAACGCTACGCGTCGGGCGAACTCAGCCTCGACGTGTCGAACATGCGAGAGGCATTGGCCGCCAAGGGCCTCATATACGTCGACGCATCGCCGGAGGACCACACGTGATCATCGACTGCCATGGGCACTACACCACAACGCCGCCGGCGCAGAAGGCCTTTCGCGCCGCCCAATTGGCCTGGCTCGACGATCCGGCCGGTCCACCGCCGTCGGCGGCCCGGATCAGCGACCACGAAGTCGTCGAGAGCATCGAGAACAACCAGCTGAAAGTGCTCCGCGAGCGTGGCGGCGATCTGATGATCTTCTCGCCGCAGGCGTCGTTGATGGAACACCACGTCGCCGATCCGACGATCGCCCGCGAATGGGCCCGCTCGTCCAACGATCTCGTGCATCGGGTCACGACGCTGTTCCCGCGGCACTTCGCCGCGGCCTGCCAACTTCCGCAAACGCCGAACGGCGACCTCACGGATTCGGTACATGAGCTGCGCCGATGCGTAAACGAACTCGGTTTTGTGGCCGCGAACCTCAGCCCGGATCCGTCCGGTGGCTTCTGGACCGGCCGGCCGATGACCGACCCGTCGTGGTACCCGATATACGAGACCCTCGTCGATCTCGATGTCCCGGCAATGATCCATGTCTCGTCGTCGTGTAATGACAACTTCCACGCACTGGGCGCCCATTACCTCAACGCCGACACGACCGTATTCATGCAGCTGATCGAGGGCGACCTGTTCAAGGAATTCCCCACGCTCCGATTCGTCATCCCGCACGGCGGCGGCGCGGTGCCCTATCACTGGGGTCGGTTCCGTGGTCTCGCCGATCGCCTCGGGCGCCCGCCGCTGGACGAGCATCTGATGAGCAACGTCTTCTTCGACACGTGCGTCTATCACCAGGCCGGCATCGATCTGTTGCTGCGCGTTATCGACATCGACAACGTCCTGTTCGCCTCGGAGATGATCGGCGCCGTACGCGGTATCGATCCCGAATCCGGATTCCACTGGGACGACACGAAGCGATACGTCGACGCCGCCGACGTGTCCGATGCCGACCGGCGCAAGCTCTTCGAGTCGAACGTACGGCGGGTCTATCCACGGCTCGACACCATCCTGAAGGCGGGCGGTTGGCTATGACGACGACGAACGCATTGGCCGGGTCGGCATCGTCGGCCTCGGGGCGATGGGGCGGCCCATCGCGGAACGCATTGCCGCGGCGGGCTTCGACGTCTGGGGATACGACCTCGCGGCCGATGCGCAGGCAACGGGGGTACGGCGAGCCGCCGACCTGAGCGATATCGCCGCGTCCGACGTCGCGCTCGTCATGGTGCCGTTCGACGACGACGTCAGGAAGGTCGTCGCTGACCAGAACGGGCTGATCGCGAACGGGCATCCGGGCCTGGTCATCGTCATCAGCGCCTCGGTCCGGCCGGAGACCTGCCGAGAACTCGCGGAGCTGGCGCGACCGGCCGGCGTCAACGTGATCGATGCCGCGCTCACCGGTGGCATTCGCGGCGCCGTGGCCGGCACGATCAATCTGCTCGTCGGCGGCGAGCCGTCGACGGTCGAGCGCGTCCGCCCGGTCTTCCTCGCCTTCTCGAAGAACTACCACGTGCTGGGCGATGTGGGCGCGGGTCAGATCGCCAAGAGCGCCAGCAATCTGATCCATTGGGCCGAGATCGTGGCCATCGAAGAGGCGTTTCAGATGGCCGCCAAGCTCGGCGTGTCGCCGGCCGCGTTGCGCTCCGCGCTCGTCGAGGGTGGCACCGATAGCGCGACGATGCGCGAACTCGAACTGATGCGCTTCACCTGGTATGCCAAGGACATCGCGATCGCACATCAGATGGCCGACGAGGTCCGGATGGGCCTGCCGGTAGCCACGCTGGCCCGACAACTCATGGACGGCATATCGGTCGAGTCCGTCCGGGAGTTGCTCGCCTGACGTGTCGGCGTCCGACCGTGTCGTCGCTCGGCCGGGCTATCGAACCGCGCCGGCCTATCGAACCGCGCCGGCCTATCGAACCGCCGCCCCCACCGTCAGCGCCGACCGGCCCGCGGCCATGATCTCGGCCAACTGAGCGACATGCTCGGGCGTCGGATCGATGAGCGGCGGGCGTACGCCGCCCAGGTCGAGTCCGGCAATGCGTGAACCGGCCTTGATTAGCGACACCGCATAGCCCGGCACCTGCGCGCGCAGCGCCGCGAACGGCAGGAAGAACGCTGCCAGCAGCCGCTGGACGGTGACCTCATCGCGGGCGCGTACGGCCCGGAAGAACGCGGTCGCCAGCTCGGGCATGAAGTCCAGCACAGCCGACGAATAGGACGCGACGCCGATCGCTTCGTACGCCTGGACCGAGAGTTCGGCGGTCGGAAGGCCGTTCAAGAAGTTGAACGTGTCGGCGCGTGGATGCCCACTGGTGCGTACGGCGGTGACCTCGCGCAGCATGGTATCGACGTCGCCGACGCCATCCTTGAGTCCGATCACCGACGGCAGGTCGAGCAAGCCGACCACGGTCGTCGGATCCAGCCGGGCGTTGTCACGCTGATAGACGACGACCGGTAAGGGCGCGTCATCGGCGACGTAGGCGATGTGCCGGAGCACACCGGCCGGCGGCGCCGACACGAGGTACGGCGGCATCAACAACACGCCATCGCAGCCCGCCGCGGCCGCCATCGCCACACCCTCACGGGCGATCATCGGTCCGCCGCCCACGCCGGCAAATACCGGCACGCGGCCGCCGACAACGCTCTTCGCGGTCCGGACAACGGCTTGCCACTCGGGCACGCTCAGCGCGGAATACTCGCCGGTGCCACACGCGACGAATACGGCCGCCGGATGGTGCGCGAGCAGCGCCTCCAAATGCACGCCGAACGCGGGTAGGTCGACGTCATCGTCCGCCGTGAACGGCGTGAGCGGAAACGCGAGCAGACCATCGAGACGCATCGACCAGTTCCAATCTAGGCAGGTTATCCGACGTCCACCCTACCGAAGCGTCGGACGGCGACGAGTCACGCGGGCCGTCGGGCGCCGATGACCGAGCGCATCGCGAGAAGGTCGCGGTCCGAGGCTAGGCCGGCGTGATAGAGCCGCAAGCCGATCGCGCCCGCGCTCAGCGCCGCTTGACCCCGATCGCTCAACGTGTACGGATCGCCGCCCAGCCCTTCGACGGCGAGCAGATTCGCATGGACCGGGATCCCCGCCGCGAGCGACGCCGCCACCGGGCGGTGGTCCGTCCAGCAGTTGACGACCAGTGCATCGGCAGTCGGACGTGTCGGGTCGTCGTCGCCGTGGAGGCCCGACACGTCGACACCGGTGAACGCCGTCGTCACCTCCGGATCCGGGGTGGCGTGCAAGGCGATCCGCCATTCCGGTCGCCGGTCGCGGATGCGGCCGATCACGGCGGCGCGGAACCGGTCGGCCGCCGCGGCGCGGACGCGCGCCACGACAGGCGTCTGCTCACCGAGCACACGGTGGCTTGTGGCGTCGACCGTCTCCGCTCCGCGAAGGGGGCCGTCGAGTCCGCGCCGTACGTCTCGGCGCAGCCGATCGACGTCGACGCCGGCCGAGGTGAACGAAGCGAAGCAGGCGGCGCAGAAACACAGCGACAGCAGATATCGCATCGACTCGGAACGGGGCAGCGTCGCTTTGTCGTGGGCGCACATGTGGTCGACGCCGTACCAGCCGCACGCTTCCAGTTCGACTCCGTCGATCCCGTCGACGTCGGCGACCTCATCGGCGACCGTGGTGGCGTAGGACACGACCTCGTCGTACGCCGGGCAGAGTGCCCACGGATACCGGTCGCCATAGGCGTTGACGACAGCGAAGCGTTGATCGTCGCCGGGACGGTCGACGTGGTTGAGCACCACCCAGGCATGCACACCGAGACCGTTGGCTCGCAATGCCTCCGCCGCGTCGACGAACGAGTCATCGGCCGCTGTCAACGCGATCGGTGCGTCACGCCATCGCGACTCATCCAACGGAACGTACGCCGCCGTCCGCTCGGCCGTGACGAACCGATGACGCGGATGGCGCGGGGTCACGGCGCGGGTCGCGTGATACACGGCCGCGAGCGTCACCTCGTTCAAACCGAGTGCCGCCAAACGTTCCGCCGCGCGCGGGTCGCCGGCCACGTCCCACGGATATGCGTAGGCCGCGATCGTCGCGTCGCGGTGAGCTGTGTCGCGGTGAGCCGTGTCGGCCATCAGAATCGGGGTCTCGCGCCGGTCCAGTCCGGTGCGATGGCCCGCATCGGCGTGACGTCGTCCCGCCGCCGGATGCCACAGCGTAGGTACTGCTCGTGCAGTCGGCCGAGCGCATCCTCGTCCAGGGTGACGCCGAGGCCGGGTCCGACCGGTACGGCCACCTCACCGTCGCGGATCACCACCGAACCCGGCTCGATGACGTCCTCGACCTGCCAGGGCGAGTGGGTGTCACAGGCGTACGTGAGCAGCGGCGTGGCCGCGGCGAGATGCGTCATGGCGGCCAGGCTGATGCCGAGATGGGTGTTCGAGTGCATCGACAGGCCTAGTCCGAACGTCTCGCAGACGGCGGCGAGGTCGAGCGAGGCGCGAAAGCCGCCCCAGAAGTGGTGATCGGACAGGATGATGCGTACGGCATCGGCGGCGACCGCGGTCGGGACGTCAGCGAACGTCGTCACGCACATGTTGGTGGCTAACGGGATCGGCGTTTGCGCGGCGACCGATGCCATGCCCGCGATGCCGTCGGTCGGATCCTCCAGGTATTCGAGGACACCGTCGAGGCGCTCCGCGACGGCGAGACTCGTCGGCACGGTCCAGTTGGCATTCGGGTCGATGCGCAGCGGATGGTCCGGAAACTCGGCCCGCAGCGCCTCGATGGCCGCGATCTCCTCGTCGGGTGGGAAGACGCCGCCCTTCAGTTTCAGCGAGCGGAAACCGTACGTCTCGACGAGGCGGCGGGCCTGCGCGACGATCCCCGCCGGGTCGAGCGCGGCTCCGAATTGGTCGGCGTCGGCGCCCGGATGCCCCGCCCACTTGTAGAACAGGTAGGCGCTGAACGGTACGGCCGGCCGGACGGCACCGCCGAGTAGATCGCACACCCGGCGACCGGTGGCCTTGCCTTGGATGTCGAACAGCGCGACCTCGAACGCGGCCACGGTCGCCGCGACCGCCTTGGCCACGCTGGCGTCACCGATCAATTCGGTCGGCGTATCGGCCTCGACACCGGCGAGCGCGGCGGAGACGCGACGGGTCAGTCCATGGATGTCGAAGACGTCCAGTCCGGTCAGTACGGGAATCACCCGGCGCAGCCGATCGAGCGTCGGATCGTCGCCGTACGCCTCGGCGAGGCCGGTGATGCCCGCGTCCGTGTGCACCTGGACAACGGCCCGCAGGGCGTACGGCTGGTGTACGCCGACCGAATTCAGCAACGGCGGGTCGACGACCGCGATCGGTGTGACGGTTGCGCCGACGACGTACAGGCCGTGCTCGCCGGCGGTCGATCCGATCATCGGCTCAGTATCTACGGCACCGACCGCGCCGCGTTCGGTGGGTCGGCCGACGCCACCGGTGGGCCGGAAGACGTCGCCGGTGGGCCGGCCGACGCCACATCTGGCGTCGACCGACCCGGACCGATTAGGCCGACGCCGGCACGCGGGGAAGGTCGGCGACGAACTCGCTCAACTGCTCACTCGTCAACTCGTGATCGACGAGTTCGCCGGCCAAATATGCACCGTAGGCGGCGAGATCGAGGTGTCCGTGGCCACAGAGTGCGGTCAGGATGACCTTCGACTCGCCGGTTTCCTTGCACCGCAACGCTTCCTCGATACACGCCGCGAGGGCGTGCGTCGGCTCGGGCGCGGGAATGATGCCTTCCGTACGCGCGAATTGGATCCCCGCCTCGAAGCATTCGCGTTGGGTCTTCGCCACCGCCTCGATCAGGCCGGACTCGTAGATGTGCGAGACCAGCGGCGACATGCCGTGGTAGCGCAGCCCGCCGGCGTGGATCGGGTCGGGGACGAAATCGTGACCGAGCGTATGCATCTTCATGAGCGGCGTCATGCCGGCCGTGTCACCGAAGTCGTACGCGTACTTGCCTTTCGTCAGCGACGGACAACTTGCCGGCTCGACGGCTCGGATCGTGACGTCCATCCGACCGTCCAACTTTTCGCGCAGGAACGGGAAAGCGAGACCGGCGAAGTTCGATCCGCCGCCCGTACAGCCGACGATCAGGTCCGGCGCCATGCCGACCTGGGCGAACTGGGCCAGCGCCTCCTGCCCGATCACGGTCTGATGCAGCAGGACGTGGTTCAGCACACTGCCCAACGCGTAGTTCGTGGTCGGATCCTGCGCCGCGACCTCGACCGCCTCGGAGATGGCGATGCCGAGGCTGCCCGGCGAGTCCGGGTGCTGGGCGAGAATCGCCCGCCCGGCCGCGGTCAACGTCGACGGCGAAGGGTGGATCGTGCCGCCGAACGTCTCGATCATGATCTTCCGGTACGGCTTCTGGTCGTAGGACGCACGTACCTGCCAGATTTCCGCGTCCAGACCGAACTGCGCACAGGCGAACGCGAGCGCGGTGCCCCACTGGCCGGCGCCGGTCTCGGTGGTGAGCCGCCGGATGCCGGCCTGCGCGTTGTAGTACGCCTGCGCCACGGCAGTGTTCGGCTTGTGCGAGCCGGCCGGTGAGACGCCTTCGTACTTGTAGAAGATCTTGGCCGGAGTCCCGAGCGCCTTCTCCAGGCGGTGCGCCCGATATAGCGGCGATGGCCGCCACAACCGGTAGACGTCGAGCACCTCGTCCGGGATGTCGATGTAGCGATCGGTGGACACCTCTTGCAGGATCAACGCCATCGGGAACAGCGGCGCGAGGTCGTCCGGTCCGACCGGCTGCAGCGTGCCCGGGTGCAGCACTGGCGGTGGCGGCGTGGGCAGGTCGGCGAGGATGTTGTACCACTGCCGCGGGATCTCGGACTCGGCGAGCAGGATCTTGGTGGCTTCGTCAGCTGCGGTCATTCCGTCAACCTAGCCCGATCGGCACGACGCCGGCAGATCCGGTTGGGTCGGTTCGCGGCTCATGGGGTGGCCGGCTCGTGACCGGTCGGCGACGCCGGCGGCCCGCGTTGGCGGCTACGTCAGCGGGCAACGCACGCGGCCGTTCTTGTGCTATTGGTCAGTCCGTAATACGGTTTGCTGGCTACGAGAGGGGAGCGATGTGACCGCCTACTGGACCGATCCCACCACCGCGACCGAATGGGCCAAGCGCGACGGGCAGCGTGAGCTTCTAGCCACGGCACGGACGATCGCCACCGAAATCGTCGCCGGCGATCACGATGGCGCGATCACCGTGCTCGACATCGGCAGCGGTCCCGGCGACTTCCTCGGTCACTTCCTGGAACGGTTTCCGGACGCGCGAGGGATCTGGAGCGATATTTCACCCACCATGGCCGACATGGCCCGTCCGCGTTTGGCCGACTACGCCGATCGCATCACGTATCGCATCGCGGACATGGGCGACTTCGACACCCTGCCCGCCGCGGTTGACGTCATCACGACATCTCGCGCGGTCCACCACCTGGACCGCGAGGGACTGCGCGCGTTCTACCGCGCGGCGGCAGCACATCTTGCGCCCGGCGGATGGCTCATCAACCTGGATCATGTCGGCGCGACGGGGGAGTGGGACGCACGGCTGCGAGCGGCTCGGAAGCGTCTCGTGCCGCGGGCCGGCGAACAGACGCCCCATCACCACAACTATCCGTTGACCAGCGTCGCCGATCACATGGAGGCGTTGGCCGACGCCGGCTTGACCGATGTCGACATCCCGTGGCGCGCCTACATCACGTGCTTGTTCATGGCGCGCCGGGCCGACGTCTGACGAGACGAAACCCGCCGCATCTGTGGCGTCGCGCGACCTACGGTGTGTCGCGGCATAACAAACGCCAGTAGTCCTGCGCGTGGCGATGCCACCGGTCGTGGCAATGGTGGAAAGTGGCCGCGGCGGCCGGTCCGGGCCACTCATGATCGAGCAACTCCAGTGGTAGCGCCGGGTCGGCGAACGGGAAATGTCGCCATGCCTGCACCAGCTCGACCTGGGCGGCAAACACCGCGGGGCCGCCGACCGGCGAGCGTCCGGAAAAGTCAGCAATAAAGCCGTGGTACGCCGCTTCGACCGCCTGCAGCTGCCAGGCCGATCGTACGACGTGCAACGGATCGCCGATGCCGGCCGACGGGCCGACCCACGACATCGCACTGTGGCTGATGTCCAGATCGGCAATGATTTTCATGACCTCACCCACCGCTGACTCGTCCGGGGAGACCCAAAGACCGGGCGCCGGGGAGCCGAGACCGGCCCAGGTGAGACGCGTGCGCAGCTGATGCCGGAGTTGGCGCTGGGTCTCGGGGATCGTGACCGCGACCACGAGCCAATTGCCGTTCCAACGGTGTTGGGTGCGCATGAAGCCGTAGATCCGGGCCGCGCCGTCGTGCAACAGACGTCGGCCACCATCGGACAGCGTCCACCGGGTCCGCCGTCCGATCCGCTCGCCATCGAGCAGCCCCTCGGCCGCGGCCCGAGCGATCGCCTGGCGGGCCGCCTTCTCCTCGATGCCGAGCGTCCCCAGAGCCGCCACGATCGACGCGGTCCAGACGGCCGTCTGCCCGGGCAGCACAAATTCGCCAAGGATCGTCATAAGCAGCGACCGTGCGGTCGTCGCGCCGGCGGTACGGCGGCGGTTCGACCCGCCGTCGTAACCTGACTCGGCGGCGTCGTGTTCCTCGGCCGGCCAGTCCCGGACAGGCGCCTCTCCGGTCGACGCGACGCCGTCGTTCACCTTCTCGCCCCTCCCGCTCACTGACTCCCGGTCGTCACCAATGGCCACGCCGATGTTCCTCGCGCGCCGATCGTTACGCGCCGGACCGCGACATCCCTGGTACGGAATCGTCGAAGTTGCCGCCGGTCCCGATGCCGTCGTTCTTGATACATGTTCATCACGCGATCGCGATCAATTGTAGAATGATTCCGCGTCGTCGCGGCGCCGATACGAGGCGACATCTGTGGCGATCCGGCGAAAGATCCCTCGATTGTCTACGCGGTCTTGACGGATGACAGGCAATCTGTAGAACATGGTAACGGTGCTTCCACCGGCAGGAGGACAGCCGATGACCAGTCTCGCCACGCACGGATCGTCCACGAATCCGGGGCCGGCCGTGAATCCGGAGCAGCTGGAGGTCGATCCGGCTGTGGCCCCCGCCCACGTCGAGTTTCGGGCCGCCCCGGATACGTACCGTCATTGGCGTCTTGATGTCGACGGCGAGATCGCGACGCTGGCGATGGACGTCGACGAGGGCGCTGGTCTCGTCCCCGGATACGAGCTGAAGCTGAACTCCTATGACCTCGGCGTCGACATCGAGCTTTACGACGCGGTGCAGCGGCTCCGATTCGAGCACCCCGAAGTGCGCACGGTGGTTGTGACAAGCGCCAAGGACAAGACGTTCTGCGCGGGCGCGAACATCCGGATGCTGGCGGCGTCGGCACACTCGTGGAAGGTGAACTTCTGCAAGTTCACCAATGAGACCCGCAACGGTATGGAGGATGCGAGCGCGCGTTCGGGCCAGACTTACCTGGCCGCGCTGAACGGCACGGCGTCCGGCGGTGGCTATGAGCTTGCGTTGGCCTGCGACCACATCATGCTGATCGACGATCGGTCCTCAGCGGTTTCGTTGCCCGAGCTGCCGCTGCTCGGCGTGTTGCCGGGCACCGGGGGTCTGACCCGCGTCGTCGACAAGCGACACGTACGCCGCGACCGAGCCGACTACTTCTCGACAAAGTCGGAGGGCCTGGTCGGCAAGAAGGCCGCCGACTGGAATCTCGTCGACGAGGCGGTGCCGCGCGCGAAATGGGCCGACGCCGTACGGGATCGGGCGGCCGACCTCGCCCGCCGGTCGTCGCGACCCGTTGGTGTGACCGGGATCGCGCTCACACCGTTGGACAAGACCCGGGACGCCGACGAGATTGGCTACCGCTATGTGACGGCCGACACTCGACCGCCGGTCCGGCACCGTCGACATCACCATTCGCGGGCCGCTCGCGGATGCGCCGTCGGACGTCGCGGGCGTCCACGATCAGGGCGCTGATTTCTGGACCCTCGCGATGACCCGGGAACTCGATGACTTGATTCTCGACCTGCGTACGAACGAGACCGAGCTCGGCACCTGGGTGTTCCGTACGGCCGGCGACGTCGACCGGGTCCTCGCCTACGACGCCTTATTGCTGGACAACGCGGACGACTGGCTGGTCAACGAGATCGTGCTCTACCTGAAGCGCACGCTCAAGCGCCTCGACGTGACGAGCCGCAGCCTGATTGCACTGATCGAACCGGGCAGTTGCTTTGCCGGCTCGCTACTGGAGATCGCCCTCGCCGCCGATCGGTCGTTCCAACTCTTCGGCGTCTTCGAGGAGGTCGACCCGGACGCGACACCGGCGGTCATCGTTGTCGGCGCGATGAACGCCGGCCCGCTGCCGATGGGCAACGACCTGACGCGGTTGGCCACCCGCTTTTACGGCGATGACGCGGCGCTGACCGCGGTCGGCGACCGGATCGGCGACCGGTTGGCAGCCGACGACGCCGAGGGCCTCGGACTTGTGACGTTTGCGCCCGATGACATCGACTGGGCCGAGGAGGTTCGGATCGCGATCGAGGAGCGGGCCAGTTTCAGCCCTGACGCGCTGACCGGACTCGAAGCGAATTACCGCTTCGCGGGACCCGAGACGATCGAAACGAAGATCTTCGGTCGGCTGTCGGCCTGGCAGAACTGGATTTTCTACCGTCCCAACGCCTCGGGCCCCGACGGGGCACTGCGCAAGTTCGGCACCGGGCAGCGGGCCGATTTCGACCGGAAGCGAGTCTGATCATGACCAATGTCGCCGACTACTCGGAGAAGATCCCGAACAACGTCGAGTTGCACGAGGATCGGCGGCTGCAGCGCGCGTTGGAGTCCTGGCAGCCGAACTTCCTGAACTGGTGGGAGTCGATGGGGCCGACGCTGCCGACCCAGGACGTCTACCTACGTACGGCGATCAACGTGGGCCGGCAGGGCTGGGCGCACTTCGGCCACGTCGCGATGAAGGACTACCGGTGGGGCATCTTCCTCGCCGAGCGGGACGCGGACCGGCGGATCGGGTTCGGCGAACACAAGGGCGAGCCGGCCTGGCAGAAGGTGCCGGGTGAATATCGAGCCGAGTTGCAGCGCCTGATTGTCATCCAGGGCGACACCGAGCCGGCCTCGGTCGAGCAGCAGCGCAACCTCGGCGCCACCGCGCCGAGCCTCTACGACCTGCGCAACCTGTTCCAGGTCAACGTGGAGGAGGGCCGGCACCTGTGGGCGATGGTCTATCTTCTGCACGCCTACTTCGGTCGCGCCGGGCGGGAGGAGGCCGAAGAACTGCTCCACCGCAACTCCGGCTCGGAAGACGCGCCGCGCATCCTCGGCGCGTTCAACGAGGAGACGCCGGACTGGTTGTCGTTCTTCATGTTCACGTACTTCACCGACCGGGACGGCAAGTATCAGCTGGGCACGTTGAAGGAGTCCGCGTTCGATCCGCTGTCACGCACCTGTGAGTTCATGCTCAAGGAAGAAAGCCACCACATGTTCGTCGGTACGACCGGCATCGACCGCATCGTCGAACGTACGGTCCAGGTGATGCTCGAGAAAGACACGGATGACGTGGCCGGCCACGGCGTGATCCCGCTCGACGTCATCCAGAAATATCTGAACTTCCACTACAGCGTCTCGCTCGACCTCTTCGGCGGGGAGACGTCGACGAACGTGGCGAATTACTACACCGCCGGCCTCAAGGGCCGTTGGTCGGAGGAGCGCCGGAAGGACGACCACCGCCTGACCGACGACTCCATCATGGTCGACTCGCTGATCGACGGCGACATCGGCCAGACCGAGGTCGCCGCGCTCGTGGGTCTCAACACCGATCTCCGACGGGAGTACATGTCCGACTGCCAGAATGGCGTCAACCGGTGGAACAAGATCCTCGACGAGGCGGGCCTGCAACGACGGCTCCGGCTACCCAGCATTGCGTTCAACCGCAAGGTCGGTGCATTCGCCGGCATCGAGGCGACACCGGATGGCCAGAAGCTCTCGTCCGACGAGTGGCAGCGGCGGGTGGGTGAATGGCTGCCGACCGACGTCGACAAGACCCACGTCCGGTCGTTGATGCGGCCGGTGCACGAACGCGGCAAGATAGCGAGCTGGATCGCACCACCCCGCAATGGCATCAACAACCAGCCGTTCGACTACGACTATGTCCATCTCCTGTGAACGGGTCCACCTTCTCTGACGGGCGCGCGATTGCCATGGCCGAAGTCTTCAACGCCAGCCGATACCTGCTCGATCGGCACATCGACAACGGTGCGGGGGCGCGGCTCGCGCTGACCGGTGTCGGCGGCGACTACACGTACGCCGATCTGCACGATCGCGTACGCCGGACGGCGGTCGCGTTGCGTGACCTCGGTCTGGAACCCGAGCAGCGGGTCCTGATCCTGATGGCCGACGGCCCGGATCTCGTCACGGTGTTCCTCGCCGCGCTGCGGATGGGCGCGATCCCGGTGCCGATATCCACCATGCTGCGGGCCGACGGCGTGGCCGAGTTGCTCGACGACTCCCGGGCTCGGCTGCTCGCCGTCAGCCCGGCGTTCGCGGAGATCGCGGCCACGGCGATCGGCGACGTCGGCACCGACTCCGAACTGCGGGGCGTGCTGACCGGCGGCGCCGGCGTCGACTCGATCGGTGGCCTGCCCGCCTACGACATCGACGAGCTGATCGCCAGCGTCAACGAAGACGCGGACGCCGTCTACCGTACGAGCGTCGACTCCCCGGCCTTCTGGCTCTACACGTCCGGGACGACGGGCAAGCCGAAGGCCGCCATGCATCGGCACGGTGCCATCGAGGTCGTCTGCGAAACGTACGGCGCCCAGGTTCTCGGCATCCGCCCGGAGGATCGGTGCCTGTCGGCGGCGAAGATCTTCTTCGCGTACGGACTCGGAAACTCGCTGCTCTTTCCGCTCGGTGTCGGCGCCACGGCCGTACTCGAACCGATGCCGTCGCGGCCGGACACCATCGCCGCCCGGGCCACGGAATTCGGTGCCACGCTGTTCTTCGCCGGTCCGACGTTCTTCGCCAACATGCTCCGTTCCGGCCTCCCGAGCGATGCGCTGGGTGACGTCCGGCTGGCCGCGTCGGCTGGTGAGCCGTTGCCCGCCGCGCTCTACCGGCGCTGGACCGAGCACTTCGGGGTCGACATCCTCGACGGCATCGGGATGACCGAGATGCTGCACATCTTCCTGTCCAATCGCGAGGGCGAAGTGCGGCCGGGCACGACCGGAGTCGCCGTGCCCGGCTATGACCTACGCATCGTCGACGACCGCGGCTACGACGTGCCGGTTGGCACGCCGGGCACGCTGCTCGTGCGCGGGGACTCGACCGCGGTCGGCTACTGGTCGCGCTATGACGCGAGTCGGCAGGTGTTCCAAGGCGACTGGCTGCGCACCGGCGATACCTATGTCGAGGACGCCGACGGCTTCTTCACGTGTCTCGGCCGCAGCAACGACATGCTCAAGGCCGGTGGCATGTGGGTGTCACCGGCCGAGGTCGAGGAGCGGTTGCTCGCCCACGACGCGGTCGCCTCGGCGGTGGTGGTCGGTGCGCTCGACACCGACGGGCTGGAGAAACCGGTCGCGTACGTGCAACTGCACGGCACCGTCGCGGCGACGGAGAGCGAACTCATCGACTTCTGCCGGGCCGGCCTGCCCTCGTTCAAGCGTCCGCGCCTAGTGGTTTTCGTCGAGTCGTATCCGACGACCGCGACCGGGAAGATTCGCCGGGTCGAGTTGCGCGCGCTGGCGACCGCTGCGCTCATCGACGCGGCGACGGGTCAGGGTGAGACGGCGGCGACGGTCTGATGCTCGACGGCCGGCCGCTGATCGACGTACATCTGCACGCTGCTCGACTGCCGACGCTCAAGCCGGCGTGGAAGCAATGGGCGCACGACTTCGGTGGGACGGCGATCATCGAGCAGGTCTACGACGCCGACGGCACGGTCGATCCGGATCGCTTCGACCGGCATCTCGCCGAACAAGGCGTCGACATCGCCCTGCTGATGAGCGAATACAGCCCGAAGGTGACCGGAATCCAGCCCGTCGAAGATGTTGTCCCCATCACGGCCCACAATCCGAGCCGGCTCAAGCTGATCGCCAACGTCAACCCGCATCTGCACTATCCGATCGAGGATGAGGTGCAGCGGCAGCTCGATCTCGGTGCGGTGGCGCTGAAGATCCATCCCGTACACGCGGGGGTCGCCGCGAACGACAATGCGCTCTATCCGGCCTACGAGCTGTGCCAGTCGCTCGGCATCCCGGTCGTGTTCCACTGCGGCACCAGCACATTTCCCGGTTCCCGCAACACGTTCGCCGATCCGGTGCTCCTCGACGACGTGCTGCGCGACTTTCGGCGACTCGACATCGTCCTGGCCCACGGTGGCCGCGGTTGGTGGTACGACGCCGCGGCGTTTCTCGCACTCTCGAACGAACACGTCTGGATCGAGTTGTCCGGCCTGCCGCCGTCCCGGCTGCGCGAATACTACGCGCGTCATAACTGGTCGCGGCTGAGCCGGCGTTTGATCTTCGCGACGGATTGGCCGGGCGTTCCCGGCATCGCCGTCAACGCGCGAGCCGTCGCATCGCTGTGCGACGACGAGACGGCCGGGCTCGTGCTGGCCGGAAACGCCGCTCGCGTCTACAACCTGAAGCTCGCGTCCTGACGTTTCGGGCGCCACGAGTCCGGCCCCGCTCGAGCGGTCCGAACGAGGTCTACCGCTGTCGTACGGTCTGGTAGTAGGCGACCTTGCGCTCGATGTAGCGCTGCTGTTCGCGCAGGCTCGCGATCTGCGCCCGGACCCGGCGGCCGTGCTCCTGCAGAAGCTCAACGCGTTCGTCGATCGTGTGATCACCGGAGCGCACCAGCTCCGCGTAGCGGGCGACGTCGGCGACCGGCATCCCCGACTCGCGAAGGCACCGGGCGACGCTGAGCTGCTCGAGATGCTGGTCGGTGAAGCGCCGTCGTCCAGCAGTGTCCCGGCCGACCGGGTCGAGAAGCCCGATCCTCTCGTAATACCGCAGCGTGTCGATCGACAGACCGGTCTCCGCTACCACCTGCGCCGGCGTGTACGCAGTCATCTGACGAGCTGTCATCCGACGAGCGTGGCACATGGAGTGGGCTCCAGGTCAACCCATTGACGTGGAGCGCGCTCCAGCTCCGAAGCTCGATGCATGACAGACACCCTGCGTTTCGCGCTCGGCACCATCCCATTTGGTACGACAGTCGGCCGGCGCGAGACCTTCGATCTCCTGGACCGTTTCGTGGACGCCGGTGGCACGATGATCGACACCGCGAACAACTACCCGTTCTGGTATCCCGGATGCACCGGCGACGAAAGCGAACGCGTGATCGGGGACTGGCTCGTCGCCCGCCGGTCCCGCGACCGGGTCGTGCTCAGTACGAAGGTCGGCGCCCGACCGCGTACGCCCGGCGATACAACTCTCGATGACGTCGAAGGGTTGTCCCCGAAAGTGATCCGGGCGGCAATCCGCTCCAGTCTGACCCGGCTGCTCACCGATCGGGTCGACGTCTACTGGGCACACATCGACGACCGTACGGTGCCGCTGGCCGAGACCGTCGGCGCCTTCGACGAACTCGTACGCTCCGGGCTGGCTGGCACGGTCGGCGCGAGCAACATGGTGACGTGGCGCATGGAAGAGGCTCGGGCGATCGCGCTGGCCGCCGGGCAGACGCCGTACACCGCGATGCAACTGCGGCACACCTACATTCGGCCGCGTCCCGGCGCCCGCGGGTCCTCGCGAGTGCAGGAGTACGTGACCGACGACACCCTCGACTACCTGCGTGCGCGACCCGATGTCGCATTGTGGGCGTACAGCACGCTGTTGTCCGGGGCGTACACCCGTGTCGACCGGCCGATCGAGCAGCACTATCAGCACCCGGGAACGGAAATGCGGCTCGCGGTCCTGGCCAAGGTGGCCGCCGATCTAGGCGTGAGCCCGAATCAGGTCGTGCTGGCGTGGCTCATGGCCGACGGAACTATTCCGATCGTCGGTGTGTCGACGCCGGCGCAGCTGGATGACGCGGTCACGGCGTCACGGCTCCGGCTCGACGCCGACGTCCGCCATCGACTCGATGCTCCGTCGTGAACTCAGGAATCTTCACGGTCGGGGACGGTCGCCAGCTCCCCGGTGTTGTCGGCATCGTCGGTGGCCTCGAGGCCGTCGGCGGTGTCGATCTCGATCTCGGTCGGCGTGAAGCCGAGAACAGCCTGCTCATCCGGTCGGTGTGCGAGCACATCGCTCACGTAGTACTCGACCGCCTCGATCGCGCCGACATCCCGACCGGCTCGCTCGGACAGATACCACCGGTGCTCCAGCACCTGGACGAACACCTCGGTCGGCTCCAATTTGCCGCGCAGGCTCTCCGGCACGCCGCGCACGATCGGCTCGAAGACGTCGGCCACCCAGCGATGCGCGGCCAGCTGCTCGTCGTCGAGATCGGTCTGCGCACAACGGTACGTGTCGAGATCGTTGAGCATCACGCGAGCCTGGTTCTCCTCGGCGTCGATGCCGGTCAGGCGCAACAGACGGCGGGTGTGGTGGCCGGCGTCGACCACCTTCGGCCGCACGCGGTATCGGTCGCCAGCCGTCGACATCTGCAGTTCCTCGAGGTCGAAGCCGAGCTCGTTCAGCCGGCGGATCCGCGACGAGATGTAGTGGCGTACGTCATTTGTACCCAGCTCGTCCTCGTACGTCAGCTCGCACCACAGGGTCTCGTACCGGTTGAGCACGTCGTCGGCGATCGTCTCGGCATCGACATTCGCACTCAGCAGTCCGCCGGCCTGAAGGTCGAGCATCTCGCCGAAGATGTTCACGCGAGCGAGCTCGAGGTCCTCGGTCCGCTGACCGTCGGAGAGTTGCGTGTGTACGGCTCCGGTCTCGACATCGACGACGTATGCGGCGAATGCTCCGGCGTCGCGGCGGAACAGCGTGTTGGACAGCGACACGTCGCCCCAGAAGAAGCCGGCGAGATGCAGGCGTACGAGCAGCGCGGCCAGACGCGTCCAGCAGCCGTGCCATGGTGTCCGGGCGCAGCGTGTGCGAGAACAACGCCCGGTACGGCAGGGAGAAATTCAGGTGTCGCGTGATGAGGACGGATTCCAGCGGGGTGCCGTCGATCTGCTGGCGATCGGTGACGACCGCCACCGGCTGGACGGCCGGAGCGTCGATGCGTTCAAGTGTGCGCAGCAGACCGTACTCCCGTATGGCCAGGCGCTGATCGATCTCCTTGACCGCGTACACATCCTCCCCCAGACGCACGAACCGCACGGTGTGCCGGGAGATGCCCCGAGGCAGGCTGACCAGGCGATCCTGCGGCCATCGGGCCAGCGGGATCTGCAACGGCAGCTCGAGCAGGGCGGTGTCGGGCGTCGCGGACGTGATGTTCACCCGTCAGGCATACCAGGCGAGCCCGGTTGAGGCACCCACCGCTCGGTCGGTCGGCACGTCGACTCGGATCTGGCGAGTGCACACTGTGCGCGTGGACCAACGCATTGCCACCACGAAACTCCGCGATGGTACGGAGATCGCCTACGCACTCGCCGGCGCCGGTCCATTCCTCGTGTACGTACCGGGGTGGCTGACCCATCTCGAGCGCAGCTGGTCGATGCCGCCGGAGCGCGGCCTCTACGAATCCCTGGCCCGGGGTCGCACGTTGCTCCGCTACGACAAGCCCGGGTGCGGCCTGTCGGCGTCGACCGACCGCGAGCCGTCGATGGAGCTGGAACTCGAAACGCTGGATGCGGTCATTTCCGCCGCTGGGGCCAGGCGCTTCGACCTGCTCGGCATCTCGCTCGGCGCGCCGGTGGCCGCGCAGTGGGCGGCCGAGCATCCCGACCGCGTCGACCGCCTCATGCTCTACGGCGGTTGGGTCCGTGGCCGCGACGTGGCCAGTCCGGACGTCCAGCAACACGTTCTCGGCCTTATTTCTCGACATTGGGGGCTCGGCTCCGATGTGCTGACCGACATATTCGCGCCGGACGCGGATGCCGCAACACGTGCGGCGTTCATCGAATATCAGCGCGCGGCCGCGAGCGCCGACACCGTCCGTACCATGTTGGCTCTCAGCTACCGCGTCGACGTCACCGACGTTGTCGGCCGGATCAGCGCACCAACCCTTGTCCTGCATCGCGACCGTGACCGCGCCGCGCCGCTGGCCCAGGGCCGGGAGCTGGCCGAGCGCATTCCGGGCGCGGAGCTCGCGGTGCTGCCGGGCCGGGCCCATCTGCCGTACATCGGCGATGTCGACGCGCTGGTCCGGGTGATCCGTGGATACCTCGGCCTTCCGGCGCTCCGGCGACCAGTGGTGCCCACGTTGACCGCACGGCAACGCGAGGTCGCGGCGCTCGTCTCCGAGGGCTTGACCAATCGCGAAATCGCGGCACGGCTGCACATCACCGAACGCTCGGCCGAATCGCACGTGGAACGGATCCGACTGCGGATGGGTTTTCGCTCGCGGGCCCAGATCGCGGCCTGGTTTGTGGCGAACGGCCGGCGGAGCGCGGATATCGCGGCGAACACGCCTCGCCCGTAAGTGAGGTATTTCTCCCGCTGACATACATCGCGGCGGTCGCGACGATGGGGGATATGCATATTCGGGTGCCGGCCGGCGACTTGCCGGTTTGGCGTCACCGTGCTGGGTCGCATGAAATGCTCGGTGTGCTGGCCGGCACGTATGGCGGATGACGGTGGGGGACGGCATGGCTGACGCAATCCGGGTCGGCATCTTTGCGCCGATGGATCTGCTCGACAGAGGCGCCTCGGTGGCCGCGCCGTATCTGGACCGAGTGGCCGACGCCGGCCTCGACCATGTGTGCTGTGGCGATCACGTCAGCTTTGCCGGCGCCGGATTCGACGGGATCGTGCAAGCGACCGCGTTGGCGATGCTCCACCCCACACTGCCGGTGTACACCGGCATTTACCTGCTACCCCTGCGGCATCCAGTGCTCGTGGCTCGGCAGCTCGCCGACTTCCATCGGCTGGCGCCCGAGCGCCTTGTCTTCGGCGTCGGCGTCGGCGGGGAGGACCGCCGCGAGGTATTCAATTGCGGCGTCGATCCGGCGACGCGCGGCCGGCGGATGAATGAATCCCTCGCCGTTCTGCGCGAATTGCTGTCGGGAGCGAAGGTCACCACACGCGGCGGATTCTTCGAGCTCGACGACGCGATCATCGCGCCGGCACCGACGCCGCCGATCCCCATCATCGTCGGTGGGCGGTCGGACGCGGCCGTACGGCGGGCCAGCGAGTTCGGCGACGGATGGCTCGGAATCTGGAACTCGCCGCGACGCTTCGCCGAGGTCACCGACGCGATCGCGGCCGAGGCGGCTCGGGTCGGTCGGGTCGATCCGCCGACCCGTCACGGTATGCAGGTGTGGTGCGGGCTCGCGGAGTCGCGGGAGGCCGCGCGCGCCCGCCTCGCGCCGGCCATGCAGGCGTTCTATCGCCTGCCGTTCGAGCGATTCGAGCGCTACTGCCCGTACGGGACGGCCGAGGACGTGGCGGCGTTCCTGAGCCCGTACATCGACGCCGGGTGCACCGAATTCAACTTGATTCCACAGTCCGGCGATGACGAGGCGGCGCTGGCCGGGGTCGTCGAGGTGAAACGACTGCTCGGCGGCGGATGATCGCCGCTGGACTCCGGCGACAAGGTGCGGTATTTCCCCGGCTGACGCCGTCCGCTGCGGCGGTCAGGATCGAAACCATGGCGGATATGCGCGGCGCGGGTCGGCAGTCGGGGGTCATCACGTACGCGATCGTTGCCTACGCGGCGTTCGTCGCCATCGTCGGGTGGGCGATCGCCTTCCTCGCCGACGTCGACGTCGTGCCCACGGTCGACGGTCGGCGCCACGGTTCGGCGTTGGTGGCGGTGCCGATCGATGCCGTGCTGCTGCTGTTGTTTGCCCTGCAGCACTCGATCATGGCGCGGGCCGGGTTCAAACAGTGGCTCGCGAGGATTCTCCCGCCAGCGGCCGAACGCAGCACGTACGTCTTGGCCGCGAGCCTGTTACTTGGCCTGATGTTCGGGCAGTGGCAGGCGATTCCCACGACGGTTTGGCGGGTCGGTGGTCCGGCGGCCGCCGCAATCTGGGCCGTGTACGCGATCGGCTGGGTGGTCGCGGTGGCCGCGACGTTCATGGTCGATCATCTCGACTTCTCGGGCCTGCGCCAGGCATGGTGGCCGTCCCACCGGGGGCCGTACGAGCCGCCGTCGTTCACCGATCGTTGGCTCTATGCGTGGGTTCGCCACCCCATGATGCTCGGACTGCTGATCGTGTTCTGGGCAACGCCGCGGATGAGCGTCGGCCACGTAATCTTCGCCGCGGCCGGTTCGGCGTACATCGCGGTCGGCGTACGGTTCGAGGAGCGCGATCTTCGCCGGCAGCTCGGCAACGACTACATCGACTACGCCCGGCACGTGCCGGCCATCGTGCCGGCGCCGCAGGGCTCGGGCGGGACGACCGCTCGACCGGCCGTCATTCGGGATCGAGATCGATCCGGATCGTCAACGGCGACGAGGCCATGAGCCGTCCGATCGCGGCGTCCCAGCGGTAGCGCAGCGTACGAGATCGTGCGACCGTGTCGTCCTCCGGCAACGGGACGGCAACGCCGCTGCGCCAACGGCCGCCGACCTTGACTCGTACCCGTGGATTGGTCCTGATGTTGCGGACGTAGTCCGCCTGGTCGCCATGGGCGGCGATGAGCCAGAATTCGTCGCCGGCCATACCGTTGCCGACCGGCGTATACCGCAACCGGCCGGATGTCCGGCCGGTTGTTTCCAAAAGCGCGAATGCCGGCAGCGCGATGCCGTGTCGGAGCGTCAATCGCGTCAATCGGTTGTTGACCGATTCGAGCGTGGTGACTATCCGATACTTCCGCGATCGCATGGCGACATTATGACCGCCGTCGATGACTACCGCTGTGACCCCGGCGCCACTGCAAACTCCCAGGCACCGCTGACGTGCGGCGTGATCGTGATGGTGACCACTTCGCCGGGCACCGACGGCCGAAGGTTGCATCGGCTGTGGATCCAGGTTCGTCGCGGACGATTTTGTCGGGCGATGTCGAGAACGCGTCGGCGGCTTCGTCTTCGATATGAGAACGCCCGACGCGGGCGTGTGATCGAGAGGACTGTCCGATGCAGGTCAACAACACGACCGTGGCCGCCAAACCCACGGCCGCCGGGAAACCAACGATCGTTTCGGCCGACGAGTGGCAACAGGCCCGCGACGAACTGCTGGTGGCGGAGAAGCAGGCCACGCGCGCACTGGACGGGCTGGCCGCACGGCGTCGCCGCCTACCGATGGTCCCGTTCGACAACACGTACGTCTTCGAGACACCGACCGGCTCGAAGACGCTGCTCGACCTGTTCGATGGTCGGGATCAGCTGGTCACCTACCAGTTCATGGACAATGGGCCGGACGAATACTGCCCGGGCTGCACCGCCTTCACTAATAGCATCCCGGTCGTCGGGCCGGAGCGGCTCGGGCGGCGCGGCATCACCTGGGTGACGGTGTCGACCATGCCGCTGGCCCAGATCGAGGCCTACAAGGCGCAGATGGGCTGGACCGTGCCGTTCGTGTCCTCGCACGGCACGTCATTCTCCGACGACTGCGGGGCCGGTGGCGGCTTCGTGCTCAGCGTCTTCCTGCGCGACGGCGAGGACGTCTACCGCACGTACAACACGACCTCTCGTGGCGTGGACCGCGTCCTCTGGGTCCACAACATCCTCGACCTCACCCCGTACGGGCGGCAGGAGGCGTGGGAGGACTCCCCGGCCGGGTGGCCGCAGCCGTACTAGCGGATCGCTTCGATGGCCCTACCGTTGCTCGTCCGCGCCGCGTTGACCGTGGCGTTTTCGGCCAGCGGCGCAGTGCACCTCTGGCGATGCCTCGCCGGGCCGGCGCGGCGGCCCGGCAACGGCATCGAAGTGGTCAATGACCTAATTCATTTGCTGATGAGCGTCGAGATGGTCGCGATGGCTTGGCGCGCGCCGCTCCGCGATCGGTGGGGCGTGCAGCTCACCGTCTTCGCGGTGGCGACCGGCTGGTTTCTGGTGCAGGCCATCGCGCCGCTGCCGGTCGGGTCGGTCGTGTTCGGAGCCGCTGGCACATCCGATCTGCGGTGTCGGGCGTGGTCGGCGCGCCACTCGAGCCGTGCGCTCGGCGCCCGTGCGGCCTGCCTTCAGCACGCCATCATCGCAGCGGTAATGGTCTGGATGATCGCGGTGATGCCGGCCGCCGACGGCATCGCGGCGGTGCCGTCGGCCGGGTCGGAGACGGTGCGGACCGCGGGACACATGGCGGGCATGGCAATGTCCTCGGCTTCCGTGGCCGTCGACGGCGCCGCCCGGCCGTATCCGGGTGCATGGCTCAGCGGCTATCTGCTGCTGAGCGCGTCATCGTGGCTGGTCGTGGCTTTTCGTGCCGGCCGTCGTCGGCGGGCGGCCGCATCACGCCGCGGCCGGCCGGCGTGGGCGACCGGGCTCGTCGCGGTCGGGGCCGTGAGTGGCGCGATCTCGTACGCCGTGATGGCCGCCGGCATGGGCGCGATCCTCGTCGCAGCCCAGATTCTCGCGGCACCGTGACCGTTTCGCTGCGGAGCGCGAACAACCCGACGATCCTTGTGAGTGGCCAAACGGTGAGTGGCCGATCGCTATGCGCTCGGCGGGAACCGCGCGCATTTCGAAAATTCTCGAGCGATCGGCACGCGGACCATGATCCGTGCGCGGACGTGGAGGGGCAACGATGAGAGCACACAACGTCCGTCGTGTGTTGTCCGGGACGGCGGTGGTCACGTTGATGCTGGCGCTCGCGGCATGTGCCGGCCCGGTGACGCGCGGTCTGGGCGCACCCTCCCCGTCGTCGGCACCGCCGACCGCCCCGCGCGCCGACTCGCTGCAAGCCGACTACGTCCAGACCGTCCGTGCGGTGCTGCCCTCGGTCGTGTTGATCCGCACCAGCCGGGATCTCGGCTCCGGCATCGTCTTCAACACGAGCGGCGACATCGTCACCAACGACCATGTGGTCGGATCGGCGACGTCGTTTCAGGTGACGCCGTCCGGCACCGCCAGGACATTAAAGGCAACCCTGGTCGGGAGATACCCGCCCGACGATCTGGCCGTGATCCGGGTCAGCGATCAGTCTGGGCTGAAGCCGGCTACGTTCGCCGACTCCAGCAACGTCGTGGTCGGTGAGATCGTATTGGCCATCGGCAACCCGCTCGGCCTAACCAGCAGTGTTACCAACGGAATCGTGTCGGCGGTGGGGCGTACGGTGTCGGAGCCTTCCGGTCCGGACTCGCCGGGCGCGACGCTGCCCGACACGATTCAGACGAGCGCCGCGATCAATCCGGGCAACAGCGGCGGCGCGCTGGTCAACCTCGCCGACCAGGTGATCGGCATCCCGACCCTGGCCGCCACCGACCAGCAAGGCGGCGGTGCGGCGCCCGGCATCGGGTTCGCGATCTCAAGCAACATCGTCAAGGACATTGCCGGTCAACTCGTCGCGCACGGCAAGGTCACCAACTCGCACCGCGCGGCGTTGGGAATCCGGGCCACAACGGTCACCGGATCGGGCGGTCGGCCCGGCGGCGTTGGCATCGTGAGCGTCGAGCCCGGTGGTCCCGCCGCGGCGGCCGGTTTGACGGCCGGCGAGGTCATCGTCGAGGTGAACGGCACGGCCACCCCGACCGCGAGTGATCTGACCGAGATCCTGGCGAACCTGTCGCCCGGGCAGAAGGCAACGGTCACCGTGCTGCAGCCGGATGGATCGACATCGGGCGTATCCGTCACGCTCGGGACGCTTCCCGGCTGACCGCGGCACGACAACGCCAGCGAGGATCTCTTCGCTAGAGCTGGTCGTCCCACGATCGAAGCCCTTGACCAGAATTCGCTGGTCAAGGGCTTCGTGGTGCTGGCCCTGACACCGATAGCATCGAGACCGCGGATCAGCACAAACACTCCCGGCCAACACGTCCGATCGCCCGCCGTACCGCGCGGCGTACGAAAAATCCTCGAAGAAGATCTCAGCGAAGCGCGTCGGATCGAGGCAGCGGCGTTCGTAGCAGGGTTGAGAGGCGGCCCGAGGGGCTGCCACACGACCACAGGAGATGATTCCGATGGCGCAGTATCTGATGTCCGTGCTCGACGAAACGGCCGGCCTTGCCACCGCGGAGGAGATGGCCGCGATCGACGTCTACAACGAGCAGCTCAAGGCCGACGGCCACTGGGTGTTCGCCGGGGGCCTCGCGTCGCCCAGCACGGCCACCGTCGTCGACGGCAGGGACGGGGAGCCGGTGTTCACCGACGGGCCGTACCTGGAGTCCAAGGAGCACATCGTCGGCTTCTGGATCATCGAGGCACCCCACTTCGACGTGGCGCTGCGGCTCGCCGGCCTGGGGTCGAAGAACTGTAACCGGAGGATCGAGCTCCGGCCGATCCTGGGCGAATGATCGATGTCGGCGAGGTGATCACCCGGGTCCACCGCGAGGAGTGGGCCCGGGTCGTCGCGACCCTGGCCAGGCGCCTCGGGGACCTTGACATCGCCGAGGAGATGGCCGCCGAAGCGTTCGCGATCGCCGTCGAACGCTGGCCGGTCGACGGCGTCCCGCCGAATCCCGGCGCATGGCTCACCACCACCGCCTACCGCAAGGCCATCGATCAGCTCCGGCGCGAGGTCAAGCGCGAGGAAAAGCACAGGGAGGCGCTGATGCTGTTCGACAGCCCCGAGCCGCTCGGCACCATCGACGACGATCGGCTCCGCCTCGTGTTTACCTGCTGCCACCCCGCTCTCGCCATGGAGGCGCGGATTGCGCTGACCCTGCGGATGGTCGGCGGGCTCACCGTGCCCGAGATCGCCCGCGCTTTCCTGGTCGAGGAGACCGCTATGGGCCGGCGGATCACCCGCGCGAAGGTGAAGATCAAGGCGGCGAAGATCCCCTATGGCGTGCCGTTACGTGAGGACCTCCCGGCCCGGGTCACTGGGGTCCTCGCCGTCCTCTACCTGATCTTCAATGAGGGCTACCTAGCGTCGGACCCCGAGAAGGAGCCGGTCCGCAGCGACCTGACCGCCGAGGCGATCCGGCTGACCCGGCTGGTCCGCGCGCTTTTGCCGGCGGACGGCGAGGCCGCCGGACTCCTGGCGCTGATGCTCCTGACCGAGGCCCGCCGGGCCGCGCGGGTGTCGGCGAGCGGTGAGCTCGTCGCCCTCGATGAGCAGGACCGCGGCGCCTGGGATCGCGAGCTGATCGCCGAGGGTCACGACCTGGTCCGCGCACGCCTCGCCGCCGGCCAGGCGCCGGGGCGCTACCAGATCCTCGCCGCGATCAACGCCGTCCACACCGACGTCCGCGACATCCGTGACACCGACTGGTCGCAGGTCGTCGCGCTCTACGACCAGCTGGTCCGCCTCGACCCCTCGCCGATCGTGCGGCTCAACCGGGCGATCGCGGTCGCCGAGCTCGACGGCCCCGAGGTGGCGCTGGCGGAGGTCGACGGTCTGCCGCTGGAGGGCTACCACGCCTTCCACGCCACCCGCGCCGACCTGCTACGCCGGCTGGGCCGGAGCGAGGAGTCGCGCGCGGCGTACGACCGAGCCATCGGGCTGGCCGGCAACACCGCCGAAACGGCGTACCTCATCCGTCGCCGCGACCAGCTGGCCGGCCCGTGAAGCGCAACAGGGCGGGTCGCCGCTTCAGCCAGCAGCACTCGTCGTCCTCTTCCCGCGCCGCAGGAGCGCGACGGGTGACGCTGGTTTTGCTGGCGAGAGCTGAACCGTAGCTGCTCGTCGGTGTCGCGTCTCCGATAAGTCGGCCCGGCCTCACTGATTCCGGCCCATTCGCTGGCGGGTCTCAACTAGGGCGGCCCGCTGTGGTCGGAGCGGGTCGCCAGCGAAAGCACGCAGGGATGCAGCAGCCGGATGACCTGCGCCGGGTCGGCGGTGGCGAGCTCGTCGGACTTGATCAGGTGCCGGGAAACCATCACGCCGAGGATGATGGCGCCGATGATCGCGGCTCGCAGGTCCGCGTCGTCGGCGGGAATGGCCTGGGCGATCTGCGACTGGTAGCGGGCCGTGGCGGCACCGACGGCACTGGCGGCCTCAGGGTTGGTCAGCATCGAACGCAAGATGCTCAGCGACGCGACCGGTTCGCTAGCCAGCCGACTGGCGAGTGTGGCGAGGATCTGCTCAGTCGCTTCGCCGGGCGCTCCGCTGACCTCGGGGACCGGGGCGGCGTCGATCACTCGCCGGAATAGCGCTTGCTTGGACCCGAAATAGTGCATGACCAGGCCCGCGTCCACTCCTGCGGCCGAGGCCACGTCCCGGATCGTGGTCCGCTCGTACCCGTCGGCGACAAAGATCCGAGCGGCGGCGTCGAGGATGCGCGCTTCGGTGCGGCGGCGCTGTTCGGATCGTGAACTGGGCCGGGGAGTGGTCATTGTTTCATTCTACGGGCGTTGACCGGATGCCTATTTCATTCTACGCTTGTTCAATCAACGTCTGTTGAACGAACCGCCCGAGTGAAGGGAAGGCCGCATGCCAACTGCCACGCCCGCCGACGTCCTGGCCCGGCGCCGCCAGCTGATCATGGACGGCGATGGCGACGGCTTCGCCGACCTGTTCGCGTGCGATGCGGTGATCGAGGCGCCCTTTACGGGGCCGCCGGGCACGCCCGTGCGCCTGGAGGGCCGGGAGGCGATCCGCGAGTACGCACGGCACGTCATGGCGTCGCCGCTACGGCTGGAGGACCTGGACGTGGTGGAGCTTTACCAGACCCAGGACCCGGAGGTGGTGATCGTGGAGATGCGGACGAAGGGGACCGTGACCACGACGGGCCGGTCGTTCACGGCAACGTCCATCCAGGTCCTCCGGATCCGGGAAGGTCATATTGTGCTCTTCCGCGACTTCGCCGATCCCCGGGTCCTGGAAGAAGTGATCGGGGAACCGCGTCCCGGAAGCTGACATGGATCCCGTTGCGAGGCATGATCCCCGACTTCCGGGTGGTGCCCCCGGCAGGATTCGAACCTGCGCCACCGCCTCCGGAGGGCGGTGCTCTATCCCCTGAGCTACGGGGGCTCAGCGACATCGAACTGTAGCAGAACGGCGGCGTCGAACACGCCGCGAGGCATGCGGGGCGAGATCCGAGCGGCCCGGGGCGCACGCGCTCCGGGACGGCGATCGGCGTCAGCTCGACAGCGGCTCCGCGCCGAGCGTCTTCAACTCCTGCTGCAGGACGGTGACCTCACCCTGCTGGCCGCTCAGCATGGTCTCGGCCAGCGCTCGGACGGTCGAGTTATTCGTCTCCTGAAGGATGCCTTCGACCATGTGGATGCCGCCGATGTGGTGGCGCAACATCAGCTGGCAGAACAGGACATCGGATGCCTTACCTCGCGCGGCCGACAGCTCGTTCAACTGGTCGACCGTGGCCATACCGGGCATGAGGCCGTTGACCAGCTCGGAACTGCCGTCCGGCATCCAGGCCATCGGCGGACGGGAGCCCGTGGGCAGCAATTTCCAGTCCTGCAGCCAGACCGACATCATGCCGATCTGCGCCTGCTGGGTCGTGGCGATGTCCTCCGCGAGCTGGCGGACTCCCGGGTCGCTGCCGTTCTGCACCTCGAGCATGGCCATGGCCACGGCCTGGCCATGGTGCGTCGACATGTCCCGCGCGAACCCGGCCTCCGGGGAGTTGTCGCCCGGTGCCCGCAGGCTCGGCGTGAGGATGCCGCCGACAAATCCGACGACCAGCAACGCCAGTGCGGCGAGGATGCCGACGATCCAGCGGGTCCTGCCGCTCATGCCGGCCAACCTTCCGCTCGCCTGTTTCCACACCACAAACCACGCCGTGGGCTGGCGGGCGGGCTCACTCGCCCGCCGCGTCCATCAGGACCGATCCACGGGTACGTGGAACCAAGGCTCACTGCGACGCGCTCGGAGCCGGTGCGGCCGCGGATGGTGCGGGCTCGCCGCCGAGGTTGTGCGGGGAGGTGCCGGTCGCCGTGACGTACGTGCCCGACGAACAGGCGACTCCGGGTTCCAGCGTCGCATTGACTCGAAGGTCCTGAATGAACTGCTTGATGCGTCCATCGGTCGGGCTGTTCAGACGGAGCTGGAATCCCCAGGCCTGCAATGAGATCGCGGTCGGCATGTTCGGGTACGGACTCATGAGCGTGAAGTCCTGACCCTTGACGTACGTCGACGCGAGCGTCTGGACCTGGGCCGCGGATAGCTTGGCCGGGTCGTACGTGATCCAGACCGCACCGTGTTCGAGGCTGTGCACCGCGTTTTCATTGGCGATCGGCGCGTCGTACACGTCGCCGAGGCAACGCTGCCAGTTCGGGTTGTGGTTGCCGTAGTCGGGCGGGCTTGTCGCGTATTTCACCGGGCCGGTGACGTGGTTGCGGTTCGCGGCGTCGACGATCGACGGGTCCTTCTTGCGGTAGTCGACGACGCCGGAGATCTTGTCGGCCTTCTGCTGGAACGTCTGTCCATTCTTCTGGATGGCGTAGACGCCGTAGCCGACGATCGCGATGAAGACCACGACAGCCGTGGTGACGAGGGAGATCGCTGTCCAGTTGCGCGATTTGGCCACCACCACGGGAGCCGGCCGGCGGCCACCGCGGCCACCCGACGGTCCTCCGGGACCACCGCCCGGTCGCCGTGGGCCACCTCCGCCGGCCGCCTTGCGGGCGCCGGGCGTGGCCTTGGCGCCGGTCGACTTCGCACCGGCGGACTTGGCCCCGGCCGCCTTCGCCCCGGCCGACTTGGCCGCACCCGCGCCCGTACCCGCGGATTTTGATGTGCCCGTGGGTTTCGAAGCGGCGTCGTCGTCGGCGGGCGGTTTTCCGGCTCCGGCGACGGCGTTGCGCTTGATGCGGACTACGCCCGAATCGCTGTTGTTGCCGCCCTGCGGGGTGGTCATGCTCACTGGGGCCTCTTGGTCGAAGTGGGATGGCGGGTGGGGGAAGGGCGCGTCCGCATCGTGATAATCACGCCGGTCGCCGTCAGGTGCGCGAGTCTACCCTCGATAGCATGGATCGGTGACTCCCGCCAACCTCGCCGAGACCATCCTGGCCGCGGCCCGCGCCGTGCTCATCGAGCGCGGCCTCGACCCTTCCGCGTTGCCCGAATCGACCGCGGTCGAGCGTCCGCGCAGCCCGGAGCACGGCGATTACGCGTCGACGCTGGCGCTGTCGGTGGCGAAGAAGGTCGGCCTCGCGCCGCGTGATCTTGCTCAGGCGATCGCCGACCGGCTCACGGCAATCGCCGGAATCAAGGGTGTCGAGATCGCCGGACCGGGCTTCCTCAACATCCGCCTGGACGCGTCGGCGACCGGTGAGGTAGCGCGTCTGGTCGTGAGCCAGAGCGACTCGTACGGCGACAGCGACGTGCTGTCCGGGCAGAAGATCAACTTGGAGTTCGTCTCGGCCAACCCGACCGGCCCCCTGCACATCGGGCACGTCCGGTGGGCCGCCGTGGGCGATGCCCTGGCGCGTGTCCTGCGGGCCGCCGGCGCGGACGTCGGGACCGAGTACTACTTCAACGACGCGGGCGGCCAGATCGACCGCTTTGCCGAGTCGCTGTACGCGGCCGCGGCCGGGCAGCCGGTTCCGGACAACGGGTACAGCGGCGGTTACATCGACGACATCGCCGCCCAGGTGCTCACGAAGGCACCGGACATCCTGTCACTGCCGGCCGACGAAGCCACGAAGTTCTTCCGGGTCGAGGGCATCGCGCTGATGTTCGACGAGATCAAGGCGTCGCTGGCCGCGTTCGGTGTGCACTTCGACACGTTCTTCAACGAGAAGTCCCTGCACGACCGCGGTGAGCTCGACCTCGCGCTGCAACGGTTGACCGCCGGCGGACACGTGTTCGAGAAGGACGGTGCCACCTGGCTGCGTACGACCGACTTCGGCGACGACCGGGACCGGGTCGTCCGGCGCTCCGGCGCCGGCGTCTGGACGTACTTCGCCGCCGACTGCGCCTACTACCTCGACAAGCGCAGCCGCGGCTTTGACAAGGTCGTCATCATGCTCGGCGCCGACCACCACGGCTACATCGGCCGGATGCGCGCGATGTCGGCCTGCTTCGGTGACGATCCGGACGCGAACCTGGAAATCCTCATCGGCCAGCTCGTCAATCTGTACAAGGACGGGCAACCGCTGCGGATGTCCAAGCGCGCTGGCACGGTCGTCACGCTGGAGGATTTCGTCGACGCGATCGGCGTGGACGCCGCGCGGTACGCGCTGGCGCGTTACTCCGTCGACTCGCCCATCGACCTCGATCTCGACGTGTGGACCCGGCGCAGCAACGACAACCCGGTCTTCTACGTGCAATACGCGCACGCCCGCATTGCGAGCCTGCTGCGCAACGCGGCCGACCTCGGGGCGACGCGGGGGGACGACTTCGATCCGTCGCTGCTCTCGCACGATCGCGAGGCCGATCTGCTCAAGGCGCTCGCCGAATATCCGCAGATTGTGGCGACCGCGGCCGAGCTGCGCGAGCCACACCGGGTGGCGCGCTATCTAGAGGATCTGGCCGGCGCCTGGCATCGCTTCTATGACGCCGCTCGCGTGCTGCCGCAGGGCGATGAGCCGGTCACCGAACTCACCCGCGCCCGCCTGTGGCTCGTCGAGGCGGCCCGGATCGTATTCGTCAACGGCCTTCGTCTGCTCGGTGTATCCGCCCCGGAGCGCATGTGACCAGTGTGATGGCGCCCGACTGGTTGCATCCGCCGGCCGATGTCAACGCGCTCGTGCCCGACTTCTGGCCGCGTAACGTCGCGCGGGGAGCGGACGGCGTGGTAACCGTCGACGGCGTACGCGTCGACGACCTCGCGCGCGAGTTCGGCACCCCGGCGTACGTGTTGGACGAGGCCGACGTCCGTGCGCGGTGCCGGGAGTTCCGGGCCGGGTTCGCCGGCGCAGACGTGTACTACGCCGGAAAAGCGTTCCTGAGCAAGGCGATCGTGCGCATCATCGAGAGCGAAGGACTGTCGCTCGACGTGTGTTCCGGCGGTGAACTGGCGACCGCGTTGGCCGCCGGCATGCCGGCCGAGCGGATCGGGTTGCACGGCAACAACAAGTCCGTCGACGAGCTGACCCGGGCGGTCGACGCCGGCGTCGGTCGGATCATCGTCGACTCGTTCGACGAGATCGAGCGGTTGACCACCATCGCCCGAGTTCGCGGGGGTGAGCGGCCGCGCGTGCTGATCCGGCTCACGGTCGGCGTCGAAGCCCACACCCACGAGTTCATCGCGACCGCCCACGAAGACCAGAAGTTCGGCTTCTCGGTGGCGAGCGGGGCGGCCGACGCGGCGGTCCAGGCGATCATGTCGGCCGGCGTCCTGGAGTTGCGCGGCTTCCACTCCCACATCGGGTCACAGATCTTCGACACCGGCGGATTCGAGGTGGCCGCCCGCCGGGTGCTTGCCCTGATGGCCGCCGTACGGGACCGATACGGCGTCGACCTCCCCGAGCTCGATCTCGGCGGCGGGTTCGGCATCGCGTACACGTCGCAGGACCGGCCGTCGACGCCGGCCGAACTGGCGGGACGGATCAACGAGGTCGTTCGCGAGGAGTGCGCCGCGTCCGGTCTGCCGGTGCCGCGCCTGTCGATCGAGCCGGGCCGCGCGATCATCGGTGCCTCGACGTTCACGCTGTACGAGGTCGGGACCGTTAAGGACGTCGAGGGCATCCGGACGTACGTCTCGGTGGACGGTGGGATGAGCGACAACATCCGGTCGGCGCTGTACGGAGCGGCCCACAGCGCGACGCTCGCGAGCCGGCGATCGACGGCGCCGCCGATGCTTGCCCGGGTGGTGGGAAAGCATTGCGAATCGGGGGACATCCTCGTGAAGGATGAGTTCTTGCCGGCCGACACCCGGCCCGGCGACCTGCTCGCCGTGCCGGGCACCGGCGCGTACGGCCGGAGTATGGCGAGCAACTACAACCACGTGCCTCGCCCGGCCGTGATCGCGGTCGCGAACGGAGCGGCTCGGGTGATCGTCCGGCGGGAGACCGAGGCGGATCTGCTGGCGCTCGACGTCGGTTGATCAACCTAACCAATACGTGGCCTGCGGCGGTGGTCCGCGCGGGGGCAGGCACAATTGCCAGGAAGCGCCGCGATCGGCAATGACCGCCCGCGACGGCGCCGCGGCGCAGCGGCAGCGCGGCGAAGAGGCTCGGAACTACCCGATCGAGGGCATGGGAGGCAGGCGATGGCACAGCCGGTACGAGTCGCGCTGCTGGGTTGCGGCACGGTCGGGTCGGCGGTCGTACGGCTCATGCACCAGCAGGCGGAGGACCTGACCGCCCGCATCGGCGCGCCGCTCGAACTCGTCGGTGTGGCCGTCCGCCGGCCGAATCGTGACCGTGGAGACCTGGGCCTCGACCGTTCGTTGTTCACCGCCGATGCGCTGGGCCTCGTCAAGCGGGACGACGTCGATATCGTCGTAGAGGTCGTCGGCGGCATCGAGCCGGCCCGGACCTGGCTGACCGAGGCGCTGCGCGCGGGCAAGAGCGTGGTGACCGGAAACAAGGCGCTGCTGGCCGAGGACGGCGGAACGATCCACGACGCGGCCGCCGAGGGCGGCGCGGACCTCTACTACGAAGCGGCCGTCGCCGGAGCGATTCCGTTGCTGCGGCCGCTGCGTGAGTCGCTGCACGGTGACCGGATCACCCGTGTCACCGGCATCGTCAACGGCACGACGAACTTCATCCTCTCCGCCATGGACGCGTCCGGCATGGGCTTCGAGGAGGCGCTCGAGCAGGCGACCGAACTCGGCTACGCGGAACCGGATCCGACCGCCGACATCGAGGGATTCGACGCGGCGGCCAAAGCGGCGATCCTCGCGTCGCTCGCGTTCCACACCCGGGTGACCGCGGCCGACGTCTATCGCGAAGGCATCACCGAAGTGACCGCGACGGACATGGCGAGCGCCCACAGCATGGGCGCCACGATCAAACTGCTGTGCATCGCAACCCGGACCGACGGCGGTGGCGTGGCCGTGCGCGTACACCCGGCGATGATTCCGCGCTCTCATCCGTTGGCCAGTGTCGGCGACGCGTTCAACGCCGTGTTCATCGAGGCGGACGCGGCCGGTCAATTGATGTTCTACGGCCGCGGCGCCGGCGGCGCGCCGTCGGCGAGTGCGGTGCTCGGCGACATCGTCGCCGTCGCCCGCAACCGGATCGCCGGACACCGCGCCGCGAGCGAGTCGTCCTACGCGGCGCTGCCGGTACGACCGATGGGTGAGGTGTCGACGCGCTACCACGTGAGCCTCGACGTCGCCGATCGCGCCGGAGTCCTGGCCGCGGTCGCGAATGTCTTTGCCCGACAGGATGTGTCGATCGCGACCGTACGGCAGTCCGGCCGGGACGCCAGCGCTCAGTTGGTGATCGTCACCCACACGGCTCCGGACGCGGCGCTCCGCGCCACCGTCGAGGACCTGCGTGCACTCGACATCGTCCGCTCGGTGGCCAGCGTGCTGCGGGTCGAGGGGGAGAGTTCGCGATGAACGACAGCGGTCACCGCCGTCCGTGGCGCGGGGTGATCGACGCCTATCGCGAGCGGCTGCCGGTCGGCGCCCAGACCGAGGCCGTCACGCTCTACGAGGGCAACACGCCGCTCGTACCGGCGGCGGCGCTGTCGGCGCGGACCGGTTGCGAGGTCTTCCTCAAGGTCGAGGGCTCCAACCCGACCGGTTCGTTCAAGGATCGCGGCATGACGGTGGCCGTGACCCGGGCGGTCGAGAACGGCTCGAAGGCCATCATCTGTGCGTCGACCGGCAACACGAGCGCATCGGCGGCGGCCTACGCGGCCCGGGCCGGGATCATGTGCGCCGTACTCGTCCCGCAGGGCAAGATCGCCCTCGGCAAGCTCGCCCAGGCGCTCGTCCACGGGGCACGCCTGCTCCAGGTGGCCGGCAACTTCGACGACTGCCTCGCGCTCGCGTCGAAGCTGGCGATCGACTTCCCGGTGTCGCTGGTGAACTCGGTGAATCCCGATCGCCTGCACGGGCAGAAAACCGCGGCGTTCGAGATCGTCGAGGCGCTGGGCGACGCACCGGACATCCACTGCATACCGGTCGGCAACGCCGGCAACATCTGCGCGTACTGGATGGGCTACACCGAGGACCTGGCCGCCGGTAACGCGACCAGGACCCCGAAGATGTACGGCTTCCAGGCCGCCGGCGCGGCGCCATTGGTGTCCGGCCAAGTGGTCGCCGAGCCGTCGACGATCGCGACCGCGATCCGGATCGGCAACCCGGCATCGTGGACGAAGGCGATCGAGGCCCGGGATGCGTCCGGCGGCCTGATCGCCGCGGTGACCGATCGGGAGATCCTGTCGGCGTACCGGATGCTGGCCCGGACGGTGGGCGTCTTCGTCGAATTGGGCAGCGCGGCGAGCGTGGCCGGCCTGCTGCAGTCGGCGGAACGCGGCCTGCTGCCGGCCGGCGGCCGCGTCGTCTGCACGGTCACCGGCCACGGTCTCAAGGATCCGGAGTGGGCGATCTCCACGGCACCCGCGCCCACGACGGTAACCGCGGACGTCCTGGCCGCCGCGCACGCCCTCGACCTCGCCTGATTCCGTCCGGAGTTGAGCGACGGCTCAGGAAAGTCGCGGGTCGACGCCGCGTGTCGCGCGAACCACCCGGTAGTGTTTCGTCGCGTGTCGACACCGTGGTCGGTCCTTACCGGCAATCGTGACTTCCGGCGGCTGTTCGGCGCGGAACTCGTCATGTTCGGTGGCGACTGGCTTGTCATGGTGCCGTTGCAGGGCCTGCTCATCTCGTTGACGCACAACGGCTTCCTCGGCGGGGTCGCGCTGGCCGCCGACACCGGCATTCAGGCGCTGCTTCTGCCGTTTGCCGGTGTGGTCGCCGATCGGATCGACCGTCGTCGGATCATGGTCGCATCCAATGCGGCGGCGTTCGTCGCGGTGCTGCTCCTTTTGCTGGTACGGACACCCGCGACCGCGTGGCTCGGCCCGGTCGCGATCGGGGCGGTCGCGGTGGCCAAGGCGTTCTACTCGCCGGCGGCCACGTCGGCACTGCCGAATCTGGTGCCACGCGAGGACCTTTCCGCCGCGAACGCGATCGCCGGTAGTTCGTGGGGCACGATGGCGGTCGTCGGTTCGTCACTGGGCGGCATCCTGAGTGCCGCGTTTTCGCCGTACACGTGCTTTGTCATCACGGCCGTGTTGCTGGCCGTGGCCGCGATGCTCGCGCTCGGCGTGCGCCAACCCATGCAGGCGCCGCGCGATTTCGCCGGTGAGCGACCGGCCACCTGGCACGCGTTGCGGGAGTCGGCGCGCTACATCGCGCACCGACCGCGAGTCGCCGCCCTGGTGACGGTGAAGTCCGGGGTCGGCCTGGGCAACGGCGTGCTGGCCCTGTTCTCGGTCCTGGCCATCGAGGTCTTCGCGGTCGGCTCGATCGGCACCGGGCTGCTGTTCGCGGCCCGTGGAGCCGGTGCGCTGATCGGGCCGTTCCTGCTTCGACGCCTGATCGGCGAGGGTCGGTGGCTGCTCGGCGGCCTGTCCATTTCCATGATCGCGTACGGGCTGAGCTACCTCGGGGTGTCGGTCGCCCGGTGGTTTCCGCTCATCCTGCTGCTGGTGGTGATCGCCCACGTCGCCGGCGGCGGTAACTGGGCCATGTCCAATTTCGCGCTCCAGGCCGAGATCCCGGACGAGTTGCGGGGGCGGGTGTTCGCCTTCGACCAGATGATCGTGATGCTGGCCGTGTCGGCGAGCCTGCTCGTCGTCGGCGCCCTGGAGGGGCACCTCGCGACCCGGGTGCTGGTGTTCGCGTGCGGTGCGGTCACGTTGCTCTACGGAATCGGCTGGCGCCTGGTCACCGCGAGAATTCGCGGCGGAGCCCTCGGCCCGGCGCTGCCGGGCCGAACACCGGTGCCGGCGCCAGCTATCGGCATCGAGGAGTGATCGGCCGACCGGCCGCCGGGGCCACCGGCTCTGCGGGGCGGGCGGCGAGCGGCTCCGGGAATAGCTGGGACGTCGCGGCCGTTTGGTCGAGTGGTCACGGGCGGCCGGCCACCACGGAGGTTGGCCCTACGATGTGGCGATGGTCAGCTTTCGAGCGGACCCCGTCCACGTACGGGTGCCGGCGACGAGCGCCAATCTCGGGCCCGGTTTCGACGCTCTGGGTCTGGCGCTCGGTCTCTACGACCACGTCAGCGCGCGGATAACGGCCACCGATTCGATCACCGTACGGGTCAGCGGCGAGGGTGCTGGTCAGCTGCCCGGAGACGTCACGCATCTGGTGGCGTCGAGCGCGGTGGCGACGTTCGAGCGGATCGGCGGCACGCCGCCGGGCATCGACATCGAGTGCATCAACGCGATCCCGCAGGCACGGGGGCTCGGTTCATCGTCGGCCGCGATCGTGGCCGGGATCCTGGTCGCCCGCGGCCTCACCGTGGACGGGGACGAGCTCCTCGACACGGCCGCCGTGTTGCGGCTGGCGAACGAGATCGAGGGTCACCCGGACAACGTTGCGCCATGCCTGCTGGGCGGATTCACGATCGCCTGGCTGGATGCCGGTGGTGCCCGGGCCGTACGGCTCGAGCCGGATCCGGCCGTACACCCGCTGGTCTTCGTGCCGGCGGAGCGCGGGTTGACCGCGCACGCCCGGCTGGCGTTGCCGCAGGTCGTGCCGCACCGCGACGCCGCGTATTCGGCCGGTCGGGCGGCGCTTCTCGTCCATGCGCTGACGGCCGACCCCACGCTGCTCTATCCGGCCACCGAGGACCGGCTGCATCAGCAGTATCGCGCTACTGGGATGCCGGCGACCGCCGAATTGTTGGTGAAGTTGCGCGGGGCCGGTGTGGCGGCTGTGGTCAGTGGGGCTGGACCAAGCGTGCTGGCACTGTCCACGGACCCTGCGGAGGTGCCCGACACGCCGGGCTGGCTACGACTGTCGCCACCCTGTGATGTCATGGGTGCCGTGTGTGAGGTAGGCTAGTCGCAACGTTGAGTCGCCGCGATGCTCAGCTTCACCTGTTGGTCCGCGGACAGCGTGATTTCCTCGGTCAGTTCGCACCGAGTCCCGCAGAAGACATCCGTCCTTGAGGGTCTGGTCCGTACTGTTCGTTGGTCACCAATGTCTTGGATCGGCGGCGTGGTGCTCGTGGCAACGTTCGCGAGTGAGCATTGCCGCAGGCAGGCAGATTGATTAGGCTCCAGGGTTAGCGCCCCGGACGTGATCTTTCTGGCGGCTCACCCCGAATTCCCGTAGTTTCCGCACTGGCCGTCTCGGCTTTGCAGTGTGCGGGTTCTGCGTGGCGTCGACGGCCTGGCCTCCTCGCCCGTCGTACGTGACGTCAACAATCACCCGCATCACCATCGCGAACCGCGGTAGCGGGTGCAGCGGGACAGCCTTGGATGTTTTTGACCCGGGCGGTCTCGAGCCTTATCGAGGGAGAAGGAATCCATTGAGCGACACCACCGACGTGACGTCGGACGTTTCTAACGTCACGGCGCCGGAGGAGACCGCGGGCGCGTCCCGCCGTCGCCGTACGGGCAGCGGCCTGACGTCGATGCTGCTACCGGAGCTACAGGCCATGGCTACATCGCTTGGCATCTCCGGCACCGCGCGGATGCGTAAGGGCGAAATCATCGCCGCCATCCAGGAGCGCAACGGCGGCGACAGCCGTGTGCCGGGTCCGCGCAGCACCGCTGTCGACGGTTCGCATGCGTCGATCGCGGCGGAGGCGCCGGGCCCGGAGACGAGCGCGCCGCGCGCACAAGTGCGCCGCAACGGCCGCGATGCCCAAGGCCGCGATGCCCAGGGCCGGGATGCCAACGGTCGGGATGCCCAGGGCCGGGATGCCCAGGGCCGGGATGCCAACGGTCGGACCGCTGACACGGTCACGCCGACCATCGAGCCGTTCGCACAAACGACGGCACGAGCGGACGAGCCGGCGGCCGTACGCGCCGCCGAGCCGAGCGCCCGGGCGACCGATACGCTCGACCGTCCCGATTCCGGCGGCACCGGGACGGAGCGGTTCAACGGCCGGGAGCGCGACAGCCGGGACAACCGTGACAGTCGCGACAACCGCGATGGGCGCGACAACAGCCCGCGTGGCGACCGCGACAACGTATCCCGGGACAACCGGGACACCCGGGACAACCGTGATCAGCGCGGCGATCGCGAGCAGCAGCCTCGTGGCCAGCGCAATGAGCGCGGCGACCGCGGCGACCAGCGCAACAACGATCGTGGCCCGCGCGACCAGCGCGGCGGCGACGACCAGGGCGATGACGACGAGAACCGCCGCAGTCGGCGCAGCCGCTTCCGCGAGCGCAACCGCCGCGGTCGCGACCGTGGCGAGGGCGGCGGTGGCGGCGGCAACGAGCCGCAGGTCAACGACGACGATGTGTTGATCCCAGTCGCTGGCATCGTGGACGTGCTGGACAACTACGCCTTCGTGCGGACGTCTGGCTATCTGTCCGGCCCGAACGACGTCTACGTCTCGATGGCCCAGATCAAGCGCTACGGGCTGCGTCGCGGCGACGCGGTCACCGGCGCCGTCCGGACCGTACGTGAGGGTGGCGACGGACGGCGGGACAAGTACAACCCGCTGGTCCGGCTCGATTCGATCAACGGCATGGACGTCGAGGAATCGCGTCGTCGTCCGGAGTTCTACAAGCTCACGCCGCTCTACCCGCAGGACCGCCTGCGCCTGGAGACCGAGGCGAACATCCTCACCACCCGCGTCATCGACCTGGTGATGCCGATCGGCAAGGGCCAGCGCGCCCTGATCGTGTCGCCGCCGAAGGCCGGCAAGACGATGGTGTTGCAGGCGATCGCGAACGCGGTCACGCGCAACAACCCGGAGTGCCACCTGATGGTCGTACTCGTCGATGAGCGGCCGGAAGAGGTCACCGACATGCAACGGTCGGTGAAGGGCGAGGTCATCGCGTCCACGTTCGACCGTCCGCCGTCCGACCACACCACGGTCGCCGAGCTGTCGATCGAGCGGGCCAAGCGGCTCGTGGAGCTCGGGCACGACGTTGTCGTCCTGCTCGACTCGATCACCCGGCTCGGGCGTGCGTACAACAACGCGTCGCCCGCATCCGGCCGGATCCTGTCCGGTGGTATCGACTCGACCGCGCTCTACCCGCCGAAGCGCTTCCTCGGCGCGGCACGCAACATCGAGCACGGTGGCTCGCTCACCATCATCGCCACGGCGCTCGTGGAGACCGGTTCGACCGGTGACACGGTGATCTTCGAAGAGTTCAAGGGCACCGGCAACGCCGAGCTGAAGCTCGACCGGAAGATCGCGGACAAGCGCGTGTGGCCGGCGATCGACATCGACCCGTCCAGCACCCGCAAGGAAGAGATTCTGCTGGCTCCGGACGAGTTGGCGATCGTGCTGAAGCTGCGCAAGGTGCTCCACGCACTCGACTCGCAGCAGGCCCTGGATCTCCTGCTCGACCGGCTGAAGAAGACGCGGACGAACATCGAGTTCCTGATGCAGATCGCGCAGTCGACGCCGGGTGAGTGAGACGCCGGCGAGTAAGTAGTACCGACGCTGATGGGCCGCTCTCTTATTGAGGGCGGCCCGTCGCCGTGTTCGGCCCGGTTCTGAAGATCCCGTCGGCGACCTGGTCTAGAAGTCGCCGTCGGCGACCTGGAACACGGTGAGTCCGAGCGATCGCCACATCCGTACGACCTGGGCCCGGTCGTCGAACACGCCGGTGATCTGGAAGCGGTGCCGGATCTCGCGATCGAAGATCTCCGCCTTGACGACGGAGTCCCGGCGCGTGTCCCCGGTGCGCCGCATGAACAGCGCTTCGAACGGCACGTCGACGTGGCGCTTCAACCACGCCTCGGTGGCGGCGCGCCCGTTGTCGGTCCGACCCGTGCAGTAGACGATCTGGTGCCCGAACGCGTGCATCGCGCGCACCGCCGTGATGACGGCGCGGTTCGGCCGGTCGTCGCCGACCCGCCGCATGTCCCACGGGTCCCGGCCGTCCAACAACGCGACCGTTCCGTCGATGTCGACCAGGATCGCCTCCGGCAGCCCCGGCCGGGGCCGGTAGACCTGCGGAGATCGGCGCGTGTCGTCAGCGACATCGACCGAGCGCCGGGTCGACCGAGGGATCGGTAGCGGACTCGGACGGTCGGCGAGATAGCGCTGGTGCATGTCGCGGATGACCTGCTCCCCAACACGGTCCGCCGGGGACCGGAGCCGGTCGCGCTCGATGCACACCGCGACTGGTACGTCCGTGAAGTCCTGCACGACGAATTCGGCCTGACAGTCAGCGGCCAGGTCCACGAGATCGCGGACCACGCGTGACCACAGATTCGTGTCGTCGCAGATGACGTCGACGCCCGCCCGGAGCAACGCCGCGATCGCAGCATGCTGCGCGACGGTGACCTGACGCTCGGCCCAACCGGCGCCGCTGAAGCCGTCGTGCATCGTCCGGCGTAAATCGTCCCGATTGATGCGGGCCGCACGCAATGCGACCGTACGCAGTTGTTCGCGCGCCCAGGTGGACTTTCCGGACGCGGGCAGGCCGCGAGTGATCGTGAGCTTCGGCATGTCCGGCATTGACCTCCGGGCACCATTGTTCCCCGGGCGTCGCCCACGGCGCGCCGGCCGTGCTGCGCCGTGCGCTGACCGTGCGCACTTGTACGGAACTTGACCGCCGTCGCTGCGGCGTGACCGCCCAAGTTCCGTACAAGTGCGACGGGCGCTCGTGGCGAGACGACCGTCACAGTGACGGCGGCGATAGCGCACCGCGGACGCGCGGTCCGGATATGACCCCGATGTCCGGTTCGACGGCGTGAACAGCACGGACCGGTCGGATTCGCGGCGATAGCGGCCGGCATGGCACACTGATGGCCGGACATGGGTCGCGGCGGGAATGTCGCCGGTGCGATTCGTGTTCTTGTCGGCGTGCCGCAAGGCATGCTCCGCCGGCCGGCAACCGCCGGTCCGGCGTCCGGTTCCGGTTCCCGTCACTCACACCGTGCGTTTACATCAGCGCGGGACGACCCGGCGACCACGCCCGAGAGGACCAGCACCCATGAAGCAAGGCATTCACCCGGAGTACGTCGACACGACGGTGACCTGCTCCTGCGGCAACACCTTCCAGACCCGGAGCACCGCTAAGAACGGCCAGATCCACGCCGAGTCCTGCAGCGCGTGCCACCCGTTCTACACCGGCAAGCAGCGTGTCCTCGACACCGCTGGGCGCGTCGCGAAGTTCCAGCAGAAGTACGCGAAGGTCCAGGCCAAGTCCGGCAAGTAGCGACTCGAGCGGCGTTCGCCCGGCCATGAGCCGGGTGGGCGCCGCTTTCGCATGCCCGTTACACCCACGCCACAGTCGGGACGCCAGCCATGAGCACCACCGAAACCGAAGGCGGCCGCCTCGCCGACCTGCTCGCCGAGTATGCCGAGCTGGAGGCGCGCTTGGCCGATCCGGCGATCCATGCTGACCAGAACGCGGCACGCAAGGTCGGCCGGCGCTTCGCCGAGCTGACGCCGATCCACAAGACGGCCGCCGAGCTGGCCGAGGCCAGGGCCGATCTGGAAGCTGCCCGCGAGCTCGCGGCCGAGGACCCAGCGTTCGCGGCCGAGGCCGACGCGCTCGCCGACGCGCTGCCGCCGATCGAGGAGCGCCTCGCCGAACTGCTCGCGCCCCGTGACCCGGACGATGCCAAGGACCTGATCCTCGAGGTCAAGGCGGGCGAGGGCGGCGAGGAGTCGGCACTGTTCGCGGGTGACCTGGTGCGGATGTACACCCGGTATGCGGAGCGGCGGGGCTGGACGACCGAAGTGCTCGATGCCCAGGAGTCGGATCTCGGCGGTTACAAGGACATCGCGATCGCGATCAAGACGAAGGGCGTGCCCGAGGGCGGGTACGGCGTCTGGTCGCGGCTCAAGTGGGAGGGCGGCGTCCATCGCGTACAGCGAGTGCCGGCCACCGAGTCGCAGGGCCGGATCCACACGTCGGCGGTCGGTGTGCTGGTGACCCCCGAGTCGGAGGACACCGAGGTCTCGATCGACGAGAAGGACCTGCGCGTCGACGTCTTCCGTTCATCCGGGCCGGGCGGCCAGAGCGTCAACACGACCGATTCGGCCGTACGCATCACGCATTTGCCCACCGGAATCGTCGTCTCGTGCCAGAACGAGCGCTCCCAGCTGCAGAATAAGGACCGTGCCATGCGGATGCTGCGAGCCAAGCTCGCCGCGCTCTATGAGGAGCAGGCCGCCGCCGCGGCGTCCGACGCCCGCCGGGCTCAGGTGCGTACGGTCGACCGGTCGGAGCGCATCCGGACGTACAACTTCCCGCAGAACCGTGTCTCAGATCACCGAATCGGTTACACCGCACACAATCTCGACCTCGTGCTGGCCGGAGATCTCGATGGCGTCATAGATGCGCTGGTCGAGGCCGATCGCGCCGCGCGGCTGGCCGGCGAGGACCAGTTGTCGCGCCGGTAATACAGCAGGTCACCGTAATTTCTACGGTGCGTGACGGATGTGTCATCATGGCGAAACACTCGACTCGCACCATGAGTCCAATGTCGAAGAATTCACCATCTGTTCGGGAGTCCGTCATGGCTGCAACACCAGTTAGCGATGCCGGCACCACGCGCACGCTCGACATCACTGCCGCGCCGCGTGTGATGATCACGTTTGCCTCCGGCCTGGTCAACCGCGTGCTCGGCGATCGGCCGAGCGCTCGTGAGAATGCCTGGCAGGCCGTCCTCGCCGATCGCGAGCGCGCGGCCGCCCGGGCCGAGCTTGCCGACGTGCTTCGCGGGGCCGTGCCCAGCGGCGCCCGCAACGGCCGTCGCTCCTCGCGCTGACCCGGCACTCCACCCGACCGGCCGTGCGGCGCGACACTGGACGCGTGACCGTCGACCGGTTGTCCATCCGCCCCGCTCTTGTCCGCGCCGCCCGTACGCTCTCCGATGCCGGTGTCGCCTCCCCGCGTACCGATGCCGAACTGCTCGCCGCTCATGTCCTCGGTGTCCCGCGCGGCGCCCTGGTGCTGATCGACGCGTTCTCGGGTCCGCAACTGGCCGTCTTCGACGATCTCGTCGCGGCCCGAGCCGACCGCGTGCCGCTGCAGCACCTGACCGGATCCGTGGCATTCGGTGGGATCGATGTCGCGGTCGGTCCCGGCGCGTTCGTGCCTCGACCGGAGACCGAGCTGCTCGTCGCGTGGGCTCTGGACCGCCCGTTGCCGTCCGCGGCCGTCGCGGTCGACTTCTGCAGCGGTACGGGTGCCATCGCGCTCGCCATCGCCCACGCGCGTCCGCGGGCACGCGTCGTCGCCGTCGAGCGCGATCCGGCGGCGTTGGAATGGTTGCGCCGTAACGCCTCTTTGCGAGTTGGCGCCGGTGACCGTCCGATCGAGGTGGTCGCCGGCGACGTGACCGATCCCGCGGTTCTCGGCGACCTCGACGGCACGGTGGATCTCCTGCTCTGCAATCCGCCGTACGTGCCGGACGGGACCCCGGTGCCGGCGGAGGTCGCCGAGCACGATCCGGCCCAGGCCGTGTTCGGCGGCTCGGACGGGCTGGCGGTGATCCGGCCGGTCGTGTCGCGGGCAGCGTCGATCGTCCGTACCGGCGGATGGGTCGGCATCGAGCACGACGAGTCGCAGGATCGCGCGGTCGCCCAGCTGTTCGCGGACGCCGGCGCTTTCGCGGACATCGCCGTTCACGCGGACCTGGCTGGCCGGCCGCGCTTCACCACCGCCCGCCGGTCCGGCGAGAACGGCCGGGCGTGATGATCATGCGATGGGGCGGCGGGCGGTGATCACGGCAATGGCAGACTTGACGACCGTGATGCTGTTTGACTGCAAGCGCGCCGCCGAGCGCGATCGTGGCGTGCAGGCCGCCGTCGACGCCGTGAAGCGCGGCGACCTCGTGGTGATGCCGACCGACACCGTCTACGGCGTCGGCGCGGACGCGTTCAAGGACTGGGCCGTCACGGCGCTACAGAACGCGAAGGGTCGCGGCCGCGGCGTCCCACCGCCGGTGCTCGTCGGGTCGCGCTCGACCGTGGACGGTCTCGTGTTCAACCTGCCACAGGTCGCCCACGACCTGGTCGAGGCGTTCTGGCCCGGTGGCCTCACGGTGGTCGTGGAGCACGCGCCGAGCCTCCAATGGGATCTTGGCGACACCAACGGCACGGTCGGCCTGCGCATGCCGCTGCACCCGATCGCCCTTGAGGTGCTGCGCGAGACCGGACCGATGGCGGTGACCAGCGCTAACAAGCACGGACAGCCATCGGCCATGAACGTGACGGACGCGCGCGAACAGCTCGGCTACGCGGTCTCGGTTTACCTGGACGGCGGTCCGTGCGCGGATTCGACGGCGTCGACGATCGTCGACCTCACCGGCGACGTCCCGCGCCTGTTGCGAGCCGGCGCGATAAGCCTGGAGAAGCTGCGTACGGTGGCGCCCGGGACACTGGACGTCGGAGCATCGTGAGCCGGCCACCGCTCGTCGTTCTTTCCGTGTGTCTGGGCAATATCTGTCGCTCGCCGATGGCCGAGCGGATGCTCGCGCATCTCGTCTGGGAGCGGCTCGGCGACGCGGCGGACACGTACGTGCATTCGGAGAGCGCGGGCACCGGCGGATGGCACGTCGACGAGCCGATGAACCCGCCCGCCGCCCGTGAGCTGCGCCGACGTGGCGCCGTCGACGAGGGGTTCCGGGCCCGCAAGCTCCTAGGCGCGCACCTCGACACGGCCGACCTGATCCTGACCGCGACGGCCGAACAGCTGGAGGTCGTCGGCGGTCTGCGACCCGACGCGTCGCATCGGGCGTTTGTCCTCGGTGAGTTCGGCCGGCTCTTGGCCGACGTCGAGCCGGCCGATCTGCCGGCCGGCGACGACACGCCGGCCTCGGTCTACGAGCGGGGAATCGCCCTGGTCGCAGCGGTCGACGCCGCGCGTGATGGGTCAGATTCGAAGCCGACTGACGACCTCGACGACCCGTGGGGGCGCGGCGATGTCTGGTTCAAGCGCACCGCCGATGAGATTGAGGCGGCCCTGGAGCCGTTCGTCGGACTGTTGCTTCCGACACACTCGTCCGCGACTTCGGCGTAGCCGTCGGCAGCCGGTCACCTAGCGGTCGGTAAGCGAACGCAAACCGAGCGTTGTTGACAATCACCGCGCCTCGGACATTTGGCACGCACGATATCGGACAAATCAGCCATCCATGTACGGATATGCCGGAAAATACGGATACACCAAGCCGCGCGCCATGACCTCGGTACGTGGCTACCGACGGTATGACCAACGTTTGTGCCGGCCACCTGCACCGGGGTCGCAGATGGCCTGTCTAGACGCTGTGATAACTTTTCGGCGAAGCCGTGGAGGGTGCGTGGATGTCTCACCCGCTGCGGTTTCGGCCCCTGACGGCAACGATGCCTCTGACCTAGGAGCTGCGAGTGATGAGTTCAAACACGCAGGCATCGCGGGTCAGCTAGCTCGGGTAGACGACCGTGACTCGCGAAGCCCCCGGCTGGCCCAGCCTCCTCGGGATGGGCGGCGCGTTGGCTCTGTTACTGGTCGCCGGGCTGGCCGTCGGCTGGGTGATCGACAAATACGCCCATACCCTTCCGATTTTCACGCTGGTGGGGCTGGCGGTGGGCATCGCCGCCGCCGGACGCTACGCCTACGTCGAGTTCCACAAATTTTATAGAGACTGAGTGGAGACTTCAGCCGTGCAAGCAATTGAGACTGTTACACCGCGCGCCGCAGTCGCAAACCTGCGCCGCTCGGTGATCATGTCCGCCGGTCTGGGCGTCCTGGGTCTGATAGTGCTCGGGCTGCTGGGCCACGTGCTCATGGGTGCGTTCCTCATCCTCGGCCTCGCGCTCGGTGCCGGAAACACCTGGCTGGTGCAGCGCTCCGTGGTTGCGTACGCCAACAGTGAGGCCGGCAACAAGAAGGGCCGCTTCACCCGGTCGGTGCTCGGCCGACTCGGGATCATCACGCTGATCGCGCTCGGCTGCCTCCTGCTCGTCCGGCCCGACGGCGTCGGCGTCCTCGCCGGCGTCGCGATCTTCCAGATGCTGATGCTCGGCGGTGCCTCGGTCACCACGTTCAAGCAGTTGAAGCAGCAATGACGGGACAGGTCGTCGCCGTCGGCGACATCAAAATCGGCGAGCACATCACCTGGACCATCGGCGGCCTGACATTCAACGTCGACACGATCCTCGGCACGCTGATCGCCGGTGCGATCCTGATCGGCCTGGGCTTCTGGGTGCGCCACGGGGTGACATCGGGCGTGCCGAGGCGCGGCCAGCTCGTGTTCGAGACGGTCACGGACACCGTCGAGAAGCAGGTCGAAAGCACGCTGGGGATCAAGACCGCGCCGTTCGTCGTGCCGCTCGCGACCACGCTGTTCTTCTTCATCCTCATCGCGAACTGGCTGTCGCTGATCCCGACCGGCCACGACCCGGAATACGTGCCGCCGCCGGCGTCCGACGTCAACCTGGCCTATGCGCTCGCGTTGCTGGTCATCGTCTGGATGCACTCGACCGGCGTCCGCAGAAAAGGCTTCCGCGGCTACTACCGGCACCTCGCGCAGCCGTACTGGTGGTTGTTCCCGATCAACCTGATCGAGGAGATCGCCCGGCCGATCACGCTGTCGCTGCGACTCTTCGGCAACATCTTCTCCGGCGTGATCATGGTTTCGCTGATCGCCTTGTTCCCGGCGTACATCCTGTGGGCGCCCAATATCATTTGGAAGACCTTCGACCTGTTCATCGGCCTGATCCAGGCCTTCATCTTCGCGCTGTTGACCGTGCTCTACTTCGGCTCGGTGGCACCGGCCGAACGATCGGGGCACTGAGCTTTCGGCGGTCCTCGACCGCCGACAGATGTGGCTCCCTGGGCCACAGTGATTCACACATATGAATGCACCACACCCGGTACGGCACCACCCCACGCGACACCAACGAATGACCAAGCAACACACAGTGAATAGAGGAGTGAAATGGCTGCTGTAGACGCCCACGCCGTTCAGATCGCCGGAGCGTTCATCGGCGGCGGTCTCGCACTCGGCGGCGGCGCCATCGGTGCGGCTGTCGGTGACGGACTCGCCGGTAGCGCAACGATCGCCGGCGTTGCCCGCCAGCCCGAGGCACAGAGCCGACTGTTCAGCATCTTCTTCCTGACGGTCGGCCTGGTCGAGGCGATGTACTTCATCAACCTCGCCTTCATGGCGTTGTTCGTCTTCGTTCTCGCCAAGTAAGGGAGAGCCGCATGGCACAGCACGAGACCGTGACGGCGGCGGGCAACTTCCTGGTGCCCAACGCCACGTTCATCGCGGAACTCGTCGCCTTCCTGCTCATCCTGGGCATCCTTGGGCGCTACGTTCTCCCTCCGGTGCAGAAGGCGATGCACGACCGCCAAGAGGTCATCCGCAAGCAGCTCGATGATGCCGAAGAGGCTCGCACGAAGCTCGCCGAGGCGCAGGCGGAATACCAGCGCGCGCTGACCGAGGCCCGGACCCAGGCCGCGGTGATCCGCGACAACGCACGCGCCGACGCACAGCGCATCGGCGACGAGATGCGGGAGCAGGCCACCCAGGAATCGGCCCGGATCGTGGCCCGAGGCGAGGAGCAGCTGGTCAACCATCGGCGCACCATCGTCCGCGAGTTGCGGGGCGAGGTCGGGAAGTTGGCGGTGGACCTGGCGACACGGATCGTCGGTGACTCGCTGAGCGACGAGGCACGCAGCAAGGCGACGGTGGACCGGTTCCTGGCCGAACTCGAGTCCACGGGCTCGGGTCTCTCGGACACCGAGGTGTCCAGCACCGGGGTGTCGAGCTGATGCGTGCCGCGAGCCGCGAGGCGTACGCACCGGCGGCAGAGAAGCTCGACGCGATCGCCCGCGGCGACCGGGCCGACGCATTGCTGTCGATCGGCGATGAGCTGCTCGCGGTGGCCGGCCTGCTCGGTCGGGAGCCGCGGTTGCGCCGTGCGCTCGCTGACCCCGCTCGCGCCGGCGCGGACCGGGCCCAGCTGCTCGACGACGTCGTCGGTGGCTCGGTGAGCGCCGACACGCGCGAGGTGCTTCAGGTGGTCGCGAGTGGTCGCTGGTCGAGCGCCCACGAGATGCTCGACGGTGTCGAGCTGCTCGGCATCGACGCGCTGCTCGCGAGCGCCGAACGCGCCGGTGACCTCGGCGAGGTCGAGGATGAGCTGTTCCGCTTCGGCCAGGTTGTCGACGGCTCTCCGGAGCTCGCCGCCGTCCTGGGCGACCTGACGGTTGAAGCGGCGAAGCGCGACACATTGGTCGACTCGCTTCTCGAGGGCAAGGCGAAGCCGGTCACCATCCGGCTGGCGCACCTGGCAGTGGCCGGGTTCGGCGGCCGGACGCTGATCGGTTCGCTCACGCGTCTCGTCGAACTCTCGGCCGAACGCCGCCAGATGCAGGTCGCGTACGTCACCGTAGCCAGGCCGCTGTCCGATTCCGAGGAGCAGGAGCTCGGCGAGCGTCTCGGCCGCATGTACGGTCGACAGATGTCGGTCAAGGTCAGCGTGGAGCCATCGGTGCTCGGCGGTGCCCGCGTCCAGGTCGGCAGTGATCTCTATGACGGAACGATTTCCCGGCGCCTGGCCATCGCTCGGCAGGTCCTGACCTCGGGTTGAGGTCTTCGACCCGAGCTGCGGCCCGGTCCACTCATATATCTGCAAACGCACACCCGGCTCGTAGGTCTGGCGACCTTCTCCAGAGCCCGTAACCATAAGGAAGGACAAGATGGCCGAGCTGACCATCTCCTCGGACGACATCCGGGGTGCGCTGGAGCGGTACGTGTCGTCGTACACCCCCGAGACGACGCGCGAAGAGGTCGGAACCGTCACCGAGGCCGGCGACGGTATCGCCCGCGTCGAGGGCCTGCCGTCGACCATGGCCAACGAGCTGCTTGAGTTCGAAGACGGCACGCTGGGTGTCGCGCTGAACCTCGACATCCGCGAGATCGGTGTCGTCGTGCTGGGCCCGTTCGAGGGAATCGAAGAGGGCCAGCAGGTCAAGCGGACCGGCCGGGTGCTCTCGGTGCCGGTCGGCGACGCGTTCCTGGGCCGGGTCGTCGACCCGCTGGGCAACCCGATCGACGATCGCGGCGAGATCGCCGCCGAGGGATATCGCGAGCTGGAGATCCAGGCGCCGAACGTCATGGTGCGCCGGAGCGTGTACGAGCCCATGCTGACCGGCATCAAGGCCATCGACTCGATGACGCCGATCGGCCGTGGCCAGCGCGAGCTGATCATTGGCGACCGCAAGACCGGCAAGACGACCGTCGCAATCGACACGATTCTGAACCAGATCGACAACTGGCGATCGGGTGACCCGGTCAAGCAGGTGCGCTGCATCTACGTGGCCATCGGGCAGAAGGCCTCGACCATCGCGTCGGTGCGCGGCGTGCTCGAAGAGGCCGGAGCGATGGAGTACACGACCATCGTCGCGTCCCCGGCGTCGGATCCGGCCGGCTTCAAGTACCTCGCGCCGTACGCCGGCTCGGCCATCGGCCAGCACTGGATGTACGCGGGCAAGCACGTGCTGATCGTCTTCGACGACCTGTCGAAGCAGGCCGAGGCCTACCGTTCCGTGTCGTTGCTGCTGCGTCGGCCGCCGGGTCGCGAGGCCTATCCGGGCGACGTCTTCTACTTGCACTCGCGCTTGCTCGAGCGGTGCGCGAAGCTCTCCGACGAGCTCGGCGGTGGCTCGATGACCGGCCTGCCGATCGTCGAGACGAAGGCCGGCGACATCTCCGCCTTCATCCCGACCAACGTCATCTCGATCACCGATGGCCAGATCTTCCTCGAGGCGGATCTCTTCAACTCCGGTGTGCGCCCGGCGGTCAACGTCGGCACCTCGGTGTCGCGCGTCGGTGGCGCCGCACAGCCGAACCCGATGAGGAAGGTGGCCGGCCGCCTCCGCCTCGACCTGGCGCAGTTCCGCGAGCTGGAGGCGTTCTCCGCGTTCGCCTCCGACCTCGACCGCGCGTCGCGCGCACAGCTCGATCGCGGTGGCCGCCTCGTCGAGCTGCTCAAGCAGACGAACTACTCGCCGGTGCCGCCGCAGGAAGAGACCGTCGCCATCTGGGCCGGTACGGCCGGAAAGCTCGATGACGTGCCGATTTCCGACGTGCAGCGCTTCGAGGCCGACTTCTTGTCGAGTCTGCGGCACAACAACGCCTCGACGCTCGAAGCGATCGCGGGCGGCCGGTGGGACGACGACATCATCGCCGCGCTCGACCAGGCGCTCACCGACTTCAAGCAGGGTTTCCTTGCCTCGGACGGTGGCGTGAAGGTCCACGAAAAGCCGGCCGATGCGATGGGCGAGGGCATCGAGGCGACCGAGAAGGTCACCCGGTACGTTCCGCCGAAGCAGCAGTAGGGCGAGGTCAGCTATGGCAGGCCAGGTTCGAGTCCTTCGCCGGCGGATCAGAACGACCGCCTCGACGAAGAAGATCACCAAGGCGATGGAGCTCGTCGCGACGAGTCGCATCGCCAAGGCACAGGAGCGGGTGGCCGCTTCGCAGCCGTACGCCCGGGCGATCACCGGTGTGCTCACCGCGCTCGCGTCGACCGCGAACATCGACCACCCGCTGCTGGCGCCGCGCCCAACCATCACCCGGGCCGGCGTCCTGCTGATCACGAGCGACCGTGGTCTGTGCGGCGCCTACAACGCGAATGCCATCAAGACCGCCGAGCAGCTCATCTCGCGCCTCCGGGACGACGGCAAGCAGGCCGTGCTGTACGTGATCGGACGCAAGGGCGTCGCCTACTACCGGTTCCGTAACCGGCCGATCGAGCGGAGCTGGACCGGCTTCTCGGAGCAACCCGGCTTCGAGAACGCGCGCGAGGTCGGAACGGCCCTGATCGAGGCGTTCGTGGCCGGTGCCGACGATGAGGAAGGTCACGCCGGCGCTGACGGCCTCCACGGCGTCGACGAGCTGCACATCGTCTCGACCACCTTCCGGTCGCTGATGTCGCAGTCGCCGGACGCTCGGCTGCTTGCTCCGATGGAGATCGAGGAGCAGGAGCAGACCGACCCCACCCTGCTCCCGGCGTACGAGTTCGAACCCGACCCGGAAGCGCTGCTCGATGCGCTGCTGCCGAAGTACATCAACACGCGCATCTACTCGGCGCTGCTGGACTCGGCCGCGAGTGAATCGGCATCGCGTCGTCGGGCGATGAAGAGCGCGACCGACAACGCGGACGACATGATCACGCGATTGACGCGGGAGATGAACTCCGCCCGCCAGGCCGCAATCACCCAGGAAATCAGCGAAATCGTCGGCGGCGCGAACGCGCTCTCGGCATCGGGAAGTGAGTTGTGATGACTGCTGCGACAGTGGAAACGCCAGAGAGCACGACGGGTGTGGGCCGCGTCGTCCGGGTCATCGGCCCGGTCGTCGACATCGAGTTCCCGCGCGACGCGATGCCGGAAATCTACAACGCGCTCCAGGTCGACGTGACCCTGAGCGCCGGAACCAAGACGATCACGATGGAGGTCGCCCAGCACATCGGCGACAACGTCGTACGCGCCATCTCGATGCAACAGACGGACGGCCTCGTCCGTGGTGCGACCGTCACCGACACCGGAGAGTCGATCTCGGTGCCGGTCGGCAGCGAGACCAAGGGCCATGTCTTCAACGTCATCGGTGAAGTCCTGAACCTCAAGCAAGGCGAGCGGCTCGAGATCAAGGAGCGCTGGCCGATCCACCGCAAGCCGCCCGCGTTCGCCGACCTCGAGCCGAAGACCGAGATGCTGGAGACCGGCGTCAAGGTGCTCGACCTGCTCGCCCCGTACGTCAAGGGCGGCAAGATCGGCCTGTTCGGCGGCGCGGGCGTCGGCAAGACGGTGCTCATCCAGGAGATGATCATCCGCGTCGCGCGTAACTTCGGTGGTACGTCGGTCTTCGCGGGCGTCGGCGAGCGGACCCGTGAAGGCAACGACCTCATCCACGAGATGACCGAGACCGGCGTGTTCGGTGACACCGCGCTCGTCTACGGCCAGATGGACGAGCCGCCGGGCACCCGGCTGCGGGTTGCGCTCTCGGCGCTGACCATGGCGGAGTACTTCCGCGATGTCCAGCACCAGGAGGTGCTGCTGTTCATCGACAACATCTTCCGCTTCACGCAGGCCGGTTCCGAGGTGTCGACGCTGCTCGGCCGTATGCCGAGCGCCGTGGGTTACCAGCCGAACCTCGCCGACGAGATGGGCGAGATGCAGGAGCGGATCACGTCGGTCCGGGGCCAGGCCATCACGTCGATGCAGGCGATCTACGTGCCGGCCGACGACTACACCGACCCAGCACCGGCCACGACGTTCGCCCACCTGGACGCGACGACGAACCTCGACCGGAAGATCTCCGACAAGGGCATCTTCCCGGCCGTGGACCCGCTGGCGTCAAGCTCGAACATCCTGTCGCCGCAGTTCGTCGGCGCCGAGCACTACGCGGTCGCCTCCGAGGTCAAGCGGATCCTGCAGAAGTACGCCGACCTGCAGGACATCATCGCCATCCTCGGTATGGACGAGCTGTCCGAGGAGGACAAGGTGACGGTCGCGCGGGCGCGGCGCATCGAGCGCTTCCTGTCGCAGAACACGTACGCGGCCAAGCAGTTCACCGGCATCGACGGCTCGACCGTGCCGATCAAGGAAACCATCGAGGCCTTCAAGAAGATCTCCGAGGGCGATTTCGACACGTACCCGGAGCAGGCGTTCTTCATGTGCGGCGGCCTTGAGGACCTCGAGCGCAACGCGCACGAGCTCGAGAAGAACTCCTGATCCACGTATCGACGTACCCACGTTGGCGCCCGCGGTCGGGGGTCAGGCGCTGAGCCTGGCCCCCGACCGCGACGGTTGTCGCGGCAACTATTACAGTGGCTCACACACAGCTGCGAGGAGAGCCAAGCATGGCAACACAACTGCATGTCGAACTGGTAGCTGTCGAGGAAGAGGTCTGGTCGGGGGAGGTGGAGATGGTCAGCGCCCGAACGACCGAGGGTGAGCTGGGCATTCTCGCCCACCACGCTCCGCTGCTCGGCCAGCTCGCCGAGCCCGGCGACGTTCGACTGAAGATCGACGAGGAACGTACGTTGGCCTATGTCGTCTCCGGCGGGTTCCTCTCGGTGACCGAGGGCGGCGTCACGATTCTCGCCGAGAGTTGCGAACCCGTCGACTCCGGGACCAACTAAGTAGCGCGGGCGGCGGCGTCGATGGAGATCGTCTGGTGGATCGCCATCGTGGTCATCGCCGTGCCGGCCGTTCTGATCCTCCTGTTCGTCCGCCGACAGTTCATTTCGCGTGGCGGCACCATCGAGGTGAGTCTCCGCCTGTCCACCTACGTCGACGGCCGCGGTTGGTCCCCCGGCATCGCCCGCTTCGTCGGCGATGAGCTGCACTGGTATCGCGTCTTCAGCTTCGCACCGCGGCCGCGTCGCATCTTCAAGCGTCGATCCTTCATGGTGGAGCGGCGCCGCCGTCCGGACGGCGCCGAGCAGCGGTCGCTGCCCGGTCAGACGGTCGTGCTGAGCTGCCGTAATGAGCGTGAACTGGTAGAGATCGCGATGGCCGAGACGACGGTCACCGGATTCATGTCGTGGCTCGAGGCCGCACCGCCCGGGGCGGCCTCGTCACGTTTCGCCGCTCGCTGAACGAGCGGGCCGCCAGCCCGGCGCACATCGTTCGCTCCGGGCGGTGCGGGGCTGACGGTACGGGTGGGCGGCGCGGTGCGGGGCTGACGGTCAACGATCGTGCGCGACGAGTTCGACCTCGAAGCCATACCGATCCGAGAGGTACGCCGCGTAGTGGTCCGGGCCGCCCGCGTACGGATGCCGGTCGGCGAACATGAGCTGCCAACCGTTGTCCGGGGCGGCCGCGACCAGAGCATCGACGTCGCCGCGGTCGCCGGCGTGAAACGCCAGGTGGTTGAGGCCCGGCCGGCAACGCTCGTGCGTGTCCGCGGTCATCGCCGGCGACTGCTCGATCACCAGGTAGACACCGCCGAGGCGCCACGACCGGCCGGCGTCCCAGTCCTGGAACGGCATCCAGCCCATGGTGTCCAGCAACCAGCTCCAGCCCGGCAGCGCGCCGGCCAGATCGGGTACCCAGAGTTCGACATGGTGTAGGCCGGTCGGTGGCTCGCGGTCGCGGATCGCGCTTTCGACGCCCTCAGCCCCGCTGTCGTCGGTCACCGTGAGTTCACTCACCGCGGTCGGCCGTACGCTCACCGCCCGGCTTCCAGAGAACGTCGCCGCCGGGATTGGCCACCCGGCACAGGATGAACAGCAGGTCCGAGAGTCGGTTGAGATACTTCACGGCCAGCAGGTTCACATGGTCGGCGTCCTGCTCGACCAGAGCCCAGCCGCTGCGTTCGGCGCGTCGTGCGATCGTACGGGCCACGTGCAGCAACGCGGCACCGGGCGTGCCCCCGGGCAGAATAAACGAATTCAGCTTTTCGAGGTCGGCATTGAACTCATCGCACCACGCTTCCACCCGCTCGATGTAATCTTCGGTGATCCGCAGCGGCGGCCACTTCGGATCCGGAATGATCGGCGTCGCAAGGTCAGCACCAACATCGAAGAGATCGTTCTGGACGATGGTCAAGACGGCGGCCACATCGTTGGGCAGGTGCCCCAGAGCGAGCGCAAGGCCAATCGAGGCATTGCACTCATCGGTGTCCGCATAAGCAGCGATGCGCGGGTCGGTCTTGGCGACCCGTGATCCATCGCTGAGCCCGGTCGTGCCGGCATCGCCGGTTTTCGTGTAGATACGCGTGAGGTGGACAGCCATGGCTGTGAGCGTACGGTCCCGCAGCCCGCTCCGGTCGGCAACCGTGCCCGTCTCGCCTAACATGTCCGCCGTGGATGTCATCCGGGTTCCGGGCGGGTCGCGACTCGCCGGCGAGGTCACCGTGGGCGGGGCGAAGAACTCCGCATTGAAGCTCATGGCCGTCGCGTTGCTGGCCCCGGGCCGTACGGTGATCGAGAATGTGCCGCGCATCACCGACGTACTGATCATGGCCGAGGTGCTGCGGCGGCTCGGCTGTGACGTGACGTTCGGTGGCGCGATCGCCGAGCACGGGACGGCGCCGGGCATCGGGCACTCCGGCGAGGTCACCATCGACGTACCCGAGCAGCCCGGTCACGAGGCTGACTACGACCTCGTACGGCGTCTCCGCGCCTCGATCTGCGTTCTCGGACCACTGCTGGCGCGCTGCGGCACGGTGAGCGTCGCCCATCCGGGTGGCGACTCGATCGGCTCGCGCGGGTTGGACATGCACGTGTCCGGGCTGGCCCGACTTGGCGCCGACATCACCAGCGAGCACGGATTCGTGAACGCCACGGCGCCGTACGGTCTCAAGGGCGCGGAGATCTGGCTGGACTTCCCGAGCGTCGGCGCCACCGAGAACATCCTGATGGCGGCCGTGCTCGCCCAGGGGATCACCCAGATCGACAACGCCGCGCGCGAGCCGGAGATCGTCGATATCTGCCAGATGCTCACCGAAATGGGCGCGCGGATCGAGGGCGCCGGGACCTCCACGCTGATCGTGGACGGCGTCGACGAGCTGAGGCCGGTGCGCCACCGGACCGTGGGCGACCGGATTGTCGCCGGCACCTGGGCGTTCGGCGCGGCGATGACCCGCGGCGAGGTCACCGTACGCGGGATCAACCCGGACTACCTGGAGCTGGCGCTGGACAAGGTGCTGTCGGCCGGGGGCGAAGTGATGACCGAGCCGGACGCGTTCCGGGTGCGGATGGATCGCCGGCCGATCGCGGTGGACACGTCGACCCTGCCGTACCCGGGATTCGCCACCGACCTCCTGCCGCTGGCGATCGGCCTGGCCGCCGTCAGCGAGGGGACGTCGCTGGTCACCGAGAACATTTACGACGGCCGGTTCATGTTCATCAATGAGCTGGTCCGGCTCGGCGCGGACATCCGGGTAAACGGCCACCACGCGGCCGTACGCGGACGGGCGCGGCTCTCGTCGGCCCCGGTGCGGGCGACGGACATCCGGGCCGGCGCCGGGCTCGTCATCGCCGCACTGTGCGCGGACGGCGTGACCGAGATCAGCCACGTACACCACATCGATCGCGGATATCCCGACATGGTGTCGGATCTGCGCGGGCTCGGCGTCGATGTCGAGCGTGGTCTTGCTCCCGAGGAGCCGTCGTTCTCGTTCTGACCTGTTTGCGTCGGCCTTTGCATCGGCCGGCTACCTTGCCCACTCCGGGCGGTCAAGCTTGATCCCTCCGTGGGCAAGGTAGCCGGCCGACGCCCGTCGTGGGTGCGGTGCGTTGAGGCCGCGCGCGGAGTGGGTGGGCTTTACGGGTGTACGTGACACGGAGGACGGTTCCGTGATTCGGAGCGGTCTCGGGCTTCGCGGTTAGGTGACCGCTCCGCTATCGCCTGTGGTTGATCGGGGACTCGTGGGGGACGGGCCAGAGCTCGACCGGGTCCTCGTCCGCCCACGGCATATCGGCGGCGATCTCGGCGGCCCGCTCCTCGCTCGGGCACTCCAGGAGATAGAAGCTCGCGAAGTGTTCCTTCGCCTCGAGGTAGGGCCCGTCGGTCACGGCCGGCAGGCCGTCGGTGCGGCGGACCAACTTCGCCGTCGCGGCTGTGCCGAGCCCGTACGCGCCGAGTAGCTCACCGGTCGCGGCGTATTTGCTGTTGAACGCCTCCTGTTTCGCGATGGCGGCCGCGAACTCGTCGGGCGGGATCGCGGCCCACTTCTGCTCGTTCCCGTAGATCATCAGTAGGTACTTCACCACTACACCTCCACGTGAGTAAGCGTCAGCTCGATGTGCTCACGGATCTTGGGGATGTCCACGCTATGTCGTCCAACTATGCGTGGATAACCCCAAGATCACAGCGACCACGGCGCCGACGGGCGCAGTCGACCGTCGTCCGTGGAGGCTAGGCTCCCCGCTATGTCCGCGCCGGTCGAAGGCACCCCGAGGCGAAGCCTATTGCGCGATCGGAACATGGCCGTGCTCTTCGCCGGTGAGACCGTAAGCGAACTCGGCTCGACCATGACGTTTCTCGTGTTTCCGCTGATCGCCATCGGCCTGGATGCGAGCCCGTTCATGATCGGTGTGATCGCGGCCGCGACCAACGCCGCGTGGCTTGTGGTCGCGTTGCCGGCCGGCGCGTGGGTCGACCGGGTCCGGCGGCGGCCGATCCTCATCGCGACCGACATCGGCTCGGCGCTGCTGCTGGCGTCGGTGCCGGTGGCGGCGGCCTGGCACGTATTGACCGTCACACAGCTCGCCATCACCGGCTTTCTGGTCGGCGCATTGAGCGTCACGTTCGACGTCGCCTATCCGGCGTTCCTCCCGAGCGTCGTGCCGCCGGGACGGCTCGTCGACGGCAACGGCCTGATGGAGGCCGGCGCGAACGCGGCACAGGTGGCCGGTCCCAGCCTCGGCGGCGTGCTCGTGCAGGTCGTCGGCGCCCCGGTGGCGTTGGTGGCTGACGCGGTGTCGTTCCTCGTGTCGGCGAGCGCGCTCGCGACCATCCGCGTGCCGGAGGTCCATGCGTCGTCGGTCGCGTCGGCGGAGCGAGGTCCGCGCCCCAGCCTGCGCGCGGACATCGCGGACGGCCTTCGCTATGTCGTGCATGGGCCCTCGCTGCGAGCGCTGGTCACGTCCGTCGCCGTCGCGAATTTCATTTTCGGCGGGTACGCAGCGGTCGTGCTCGTGTTCTACGCGCGCCAACTCGGGCTGCCGGCGGCGGTGATCGGTGTCATCGTGGCGGTGGCCGGACTCGGCGGCATCGTCGGGTCGCTCGGCGCGGGCCCGCTGGCACGGCGGATCGGCGACGCTCGCCTGCTGTGGATGTCGACGATCGTCACCACGCCGATGCTTCTGCTGGTGCCGCTCGGCCGGCCCGGCGGTTGGCTCGCCCTGCCGGTCATCGGTGTGGTTGGCGCGAACGCCGCCATCGCCGCGTTCAACGTCTGCGTACGGGCGGCGCTACAGCGCAACGTCCCGCCGGCGATGCTGGGCCGGGTCACGGCATCGATCCGCGTGTTCAGCCGGGGTGCGTTGCCGCTCGGCGCGCTGGTCGGCGGCGCGATCGCCGGCGCCGCGACGCCTCGAATAGCACTGGTCGCGATGCTGGCGTGTTTTGTGGCCGTACCGATCCTCGTCTGGCGCTCGCCCATCAGCCGTACCCGTACGCTCGCCGATCTGGCCACCCCGGTGACTCCCACCGCTCCGGCCACGGTGTGAGTCACCGAGCCGGCTATCCTGTGCACGCAGGTTCACGATCCCGGGACCGCTCAGCGTTCGTCGCGGTCGCTTCGGGTCGAGAGGGGCCGTAGCCCAATGGCAGAGGCACACGGTTTAGGTCCGTGACAGTGTGAGTTCGACTCTCACCGGCCCTACAAGCGCCGCCGAGCGCCCGGCCCGGTCCTCCTCAGGCGTCGTCTTTGTCGAGCCCGAGGTCGCGACGGAGCTTGGCGACGTGGCCGGTCGCCTTCACGTTGTAGAAGGCATGCTCGATCTTGCCGTCCTCGCCGATCACGAACGTCGACCGGATCACGCCGGTGACCGTCTTGCCGTAGAGCTGCTTTTCTCCGTACGCGCCGTACGCCTCAAGCACGTCCTTGTCCGGGTTGCTCACGAGCGGGAACGTGATGGCGTCCCGCTCGACAAACTGCGCGAGCTTGGCCGGCTTGTCCGGCGAGATGCCGATGACCTGGTAGCCAGCGCCCTTCAACGATGCGATCGAGTCCCGGAAGTCGCACGCCTGCGTCGTGCAGCCGGGCGTCATCGCGGCGGGATACGCGTAAAGGATGACCTTTCTGCCCCGCAGGCTGGACAAGGTCAGGTCGGAGCCGTCGCTGGTGGGCAGGGTGAAGTCGGGTGCCATGTCGCCGGGCGCAAGCCGTGCATTATCCGTCATGTCATCGAGCCTACCGATCAACGCCGGAGCCGCCGGGAGCCATCGGTGGCCGTCGGGGCTTCACTTCCTCGACTTCGCCGACGCGGCGGCTAGGGCCGTCGTGACCGCTGTGGTGAGTTCGCCGGCGCTCGGTGTCTGACCGGACGTCGTGATCGGCTCGCCGTTGACGAGCACGTTCGGTGTGCCCGCGACCGGGTGGGCCGAAGCGAGCCGCGTCTCATGGGCGATCCAGCCCCGGTACTTCTGAGCGCGCACGCACTGCGCGAACTTCGGATCGATGATGCCGGCTCGGCCGGCCAGCTGGACCAGATCGTCGTCCGACATCCCGGCGCTGTGCGCCGTGGGTTGATTGGCGAACAGCGCCTGGGTGTACGGCAGGAAGGCGCCCCGGTCGGCGGCGCACGCGGCGGAGTCCGCCGCGCGGGTCGAATATTGTGTCGTCGTCAACTCATCGAGCATCGCGACCGGGTGATAGACGAGCGTGATCTGGTTCTTCGCGACCATCGCGCTGAGCGTCGCGAACGTGGTGGACTGGAACGTCTTACAACCGGGGCATTCGTAGTCGACGTAGACCTCGACCGTCACCGGCCCGGATCCGCCGGCGACCAGGCCATCCGTACGGGCCGTGACGCTGGCCGGCACGGGCAACGACGGCGTTTTCTTTACCTGGTAGATGCCGAACCCGATGAGCCCGCCGATGACAACAAAGACCGCGAGCAGCCCGGAGAGCAGGATCGTGGTGTGCTTGCGCTGGATCCGGCGCTCCTGCTCCCACGCCTCGCGACGAGCGCGGCGGGCCGGTGAGTCGGCGGCCATGGCGGCCTCGCGCCGTTGTTTGCGATTCAGCCGTGGGGGCCTTTCGGTCGTCGCATCGTTGGACGAGTGCGCATCGGCGATTGGCTCACCTCGGTCGGCGACGGCCGTTCCGCCCCTTGTCGCCTGGTCGCGGCGGCCGCTCGGGGACCCGTCGCGCTCCCGGCCGTTCGTGGGGCTGCCGTTGGCCGCACCATCCCGGCCCGCCGGGCCGCGGCCGCCCGTGGTCGACGATCCACTCATGTTCGGGTCCCCGTGCTGTCGAGATTCAGGTCGCGCCTCGCGTCGTTGCTGACCGGGCTCGGTCTGCAGCGTACGGGAGAATTTAATGGCATTTGGGCGCTTCGCGAGGATGGCCGTCGCCGGACCCCGCAACCGATCGGACGCCGATGCGGCCGCCCTTCGTCTCAGGCTCCCATCAGCGCGAGGGGTGCCCGCGTGTGGTCAGTGTGCGAACGATCGGCCAGTATGGTCGTCATGAGTGTGCCCTTGGCGGGCGATCAGGACGCCGCCGTGTTGGATCGACGGGTCCGACCGCGATCGCCGCGCCGGCCCCGCCGGGCCCGCATCGCCGCTTTGTTCGTCGGCGTCATCGTCGGGCTCTTCGGCTTGCTCGCGTTTCCGGCCGGGGCCGCCCAGGCACACGCGGCGCTGATCCGGACGAGCCCCGCCCAGGGCTCGATCGTCACGAGCGCGCCGAGCGAAATCGTGATCACGTTCTCCGAGGTCGTACAGCCGGTGCCGACGCGCATCACGGTGATCGCTCCGGACGGCAAGCGCATCGATTCCGGCAGTCCGCGCGTGCAGGGCGACGACATGCACATTCCGGTGCGTACGAACGTGCCGGGCGGGACCTATCTGGTGAGCTACCGGGTGATCTCGGCCGACAGCCACCCGGTCGGCGGCGGTTTCACCTACTCGGTCGGCGCCCCATCACCGGGCGGTGCGCCGAAACCGGTCAACGGCGGCGAGACGAACAAGATCGTCGCGACTGGCGTCTCGGTCATGCAGTTCGTCGGTTTCGTCGGTTTGATTCTCGTGCTGGGTCCGGCCATGGTGCTGATCGCGCTGTGGCCGCGCCGGCTCGATCGCCGCCAGCCGATCCGGATCGTGTACGGCGGGCTCGGGCTCATCGCCGTGGCCACGATCGCCGGACTCTACCTGCAGGCTCCGTACGACAGCGGGGGCAGCCTGTCGTCGGTCACCGGAGCCGATCTGTCCGACGTGTTCGACTCGCATTTCGGGCAGGCGTACCTGGTCCGGCTCGCGCTCTTGGTGATCATGGGCTTCCTGCTACGCCCGGTGCTGGCCGGCAAGGGTACGAAGACGGAGCACATCCTGTTGGCGGTGCTCGGCGCGGTCGGTGTCGGCACCTGGGCGCTCGCCGGACATCCGGGCGCCTCGGACGTCGCCCCGCTGACCACGGTCGCCAACATCGCGCACCTGGCAAGCGTCGGCATTTGGCTCGGCGGCCTGGTCATGCTCGCGGCGTTCCTACTGCGGCGAGCCAATGTCCGCGAGCTCAACGCGATCCTGCCGGTCTGGTCGAACTGGGCCATGCTCGCCATCACGGTGCTGGTCCTGTCGGGCACGGCCCAGGCGTTGATCGAGATCGGCACCGTGCACGCGTTGCTGCACACGACGTACGGGCAGCTGGTCATCGCGAAGGTGCTGTTGCTGGCGGTGATTCTCGCGTTCGCTCAGGGCGCCCGCCTCCTCGTGCAACGGCATGCGGGCGTACCGGCGGCATTGTTGGCCGACGCCGATGCCGGCGCTGACTCCGCGGGAACCGACGCAGCGGCTGCCGAGGCCCAGGTCCCGGTGACCGTGGGCGCCCTGGCCGGCGGGGACCGGGGCGTGCACGCCGGCATCCGGCGCGACGGCGCTGGTTCGGGCTCCGGCGGCGGCGCCGGCCCGACGGCCGAGGAAGCCGACGAGCCCGACGACCAGGCAAGCGGCAGCGACGGCGAACACGAGGGCGACGACGAGTACGACGGCGACGAATACGAAGAATCCGAAGAATCCGACGACGGGGTCGATGAGGACGAGTCGGCCGAGGTCACGCCGAGCCGCGTTCTGGACGCCGGCATCCTTCGCCGGCTGCGGCGTTCGGTCCTGATCGAGATCGCGGTCGCGGTCGCCGTGCTCGTCGCGACGGCCATTCTCGTGCAGTCGTCACCCGGCCGGGCTGCCGACGCCAACGCCAACCTCGACGCGGCATCGCAGGGCCTTGTCACGCTGAACAGCCCGATCTACTCGCTGCAGGTCGACTTCGCGCAGTCCGGCAACAACACGGAGATCCACCTCTACGCGGCGAATCTGCAGGGCGTGCCGATCAAGATCGACGAGTGGAAGGTGACGGCCACGTTGCCGTCGCAGAACCTTGGCCCGATCCCGGCTGGTGTCACCGCGATCACCGACTCGCACGCGATCGGTGAGATCAACCTGACCGTGCCGGGGCGGTGGACGTTCGCGTTCACGCTGCGAACATCCGACGTCGACGAGGCGACCGTGCAGACGACGGTGCCGATCAACTGACGCCGAGGCCGACCGAGGACGGTCAGCGCACGAAGGCCGGCCCACGTGATCGTGGGCCGGCCTTCGTTCTGGTCGAGCAGTGGCGGTTAGGACGCGGACGAGCCGGCCTCGTCCTGGCGCGTCTCGACGATGTGCGTCGGCGTGTTGTGTACGGCCGGGATGCTGCCCAGCCGGCCGGCCTGGAAGTCCTCGAACGCGGTGATGAGCTCGGCGCGGGTGTTCATGACGAACGGACCCATGAACGCGACCGGCTCCCGGATGGGGCGACCGCCGAGAAGCAGCACGTCCAGATTCGGCGACCGGCTCTCCTGCTGCTTGTCGGCCGTGATCGTGATCGTGTCACCGTTGCCGAACACGGCGAGCTGACCCATCTGGAACGGGCGGGCGTTCGGGCCGACCGAGCCGCGCCCGGCCAGGCCGTACGCCAGCGCGTTGAAGTCCGACCGCCACGGCATGGTCAGCTGTGCGCCCGGGCTCAGCGTCGCATGGATCAGGGAGATCGGCGTGTACGTCGATCCCGGGCCGGCGTGGCCCGCGACGTCGCCCGCGATGACGCGCAGCAGGACGCCGCCGTCCTCGGAGGTGAGCAGCGCCGACTCGTTGGCCCGGAGGTCCTGGTAGCGCGGCGGAACGAACTTCTGCGCGCGGGGCAGGTTCACCCAGAGCTGGATGCCGTGGAAGAGGCCGCCGCTCACGACGAGCTCCTCGGGCGGCGTCTCGATGTGCAGGATGCCGCCGCCGGCCGTCATCCACTGGGTGTCGCCGTTGGTGATCACTCCGCCGCCGCCGTTGGAGTCCTGGTGGACGAACGTGCCATCCATGATGTACGTCACCGTCTCGAACCCACGGTGCGGATGCCACGGCGTCCCCTTGGGCTCGCCGGGGGCGTATTCCACCTCGCCCATCTGGTCCATGTGTACGAATGGGTCGAGGTCGGCAAGGTCGACACCGGCGAACGCGCGGCGCACCGGGAACCCTTCGCCCTCGAAGCCGCTCGGCGCCGTGGTGACCATGCGAACCGGCCGCTGGCGCGCCGCCACCGGGTCCGGCGTGGCCAGGCGCGGCAGCACGGTGATGTCGGAAACGGTGACCGCTGGCATGATGTCCTCCCTTTGAATTCCACGGTAGGCCGCCCACTGTCGGGCGGGCCTCCCGAGGTCAAATTTATTTGACGCGGAAAGTATCTGCCTCACGGAACAAGCGACTGGGCGTGGTTATGCCCGCGTGTCCGACGCCACAACACGCGCGGCGCCGGACGGCGGGCAGGAGCGGCGCCGGATGGCGGGAAGGCGCGGCGCCGGACGGCGGGAAGGCGCGGTCAGGCGCGGGTCAAGGCGATCACCGGGATGACCCGGGTCGTCTTCTTCTCGTACTCGGCGAAGCCCGGATTGAACGCGGCCTGCTCGGCATAGACGTCGTCGCGGTCGGCGCCGTGCAACTCGGTCGCGACGCCGTCGAACGTCTCGGTGCCCACCTCGACGACCACCTTCGGGTTGGCCTTGAGATTGTGATACCAAGCCGGGTTGATCGGGCGCGCGTTGAATGACGCGAACACGTAGAGCGTGTCGCCGCGCTTGAGGTAGGCCAACGGATGCACCCGCTCGGCGCCGGATTTGGCGCCGGTGGTGTGCAGCAACAGGATCGGCTGTTTCGCGAACGCCTTGACCGCGCCGGCATTGGCGCGGAACTCCTTGATGACTTCGTCGTTCCAGTTGTGCGGCATCGTCGTCTCATTCTCCTTATCGAGTCACCGGCGCCCGGTTGTCACGTGGTTGTGGTTGTCACCCGGGCCATGTGTCGACTCGGTCAACCTAGCTCGCGCCGGTGATACCGCGCCGTTGCGGAACACCACGCTGGCGTGCCGCCTCGTAGAGAACCACGGTTGCCGCGCTGGCCGCGTTCAGCGAACTCGCGGCGCCGGTCATCGGAATCCGTACGGTCACATCGCAGGCGTCCCGCCACGCCGCCGACAGGCCGCTCGTCTCGTTGCCGATCACGACGTACGTCGGACCGGTCAGGTCGGCGTCGGCCACGTCGACGTCGCCGTGTTCGTCGGTCGCGACCAGCTGAGGTCGCTCGGCCGGCGGAATCGCGTCCCGCCAGGCCAGTACCTCGCGATGCGACGGCACCCGAACGACCGGGACGGCAAACAATGAGCCGGCACTGGCCCGAACCGACCGGGGGTCGTACGGATCGGCCGCGTGCCCGGTCACCACGACACCGTCCGCGCCGAACGCGTCGGCCGACCGGATCAGCGTCCCGATGTTGCCGGGCCCGGCCGGTCGGTCGAAGACGACGCCGAGCGCGGAGCTGGTCGGCGCACGGCCGCCGCCGGTCAGCCGCGCCAGTGAATCCGGTGGCAGCGCGGCGACAGCGATCATCTCGGGGGCGCCCTCATCCTTCTCGCCTAGTTCGGCCATCAGCTCTGCGGCGAGCGCGGCGTGTACCGGATCCCCCGCGACCGGCGCGGACAGGACATCGCGGGCCCATGCCGACAGGTCGCGATCGGCGTCGTAGAGCAGCGCCGTCAGCGGCCAGTCGAATGCAAGGGCGAGGCTGATCGGGCGGACGCCGTGCACCAGGAACTCGCCGGCCCGCTGCCGCCTCGTACGGTTGCCAAGCAAGGCCTGCCACTGCTGGAAGCGGGCGTTTCGCGTCGTGATGCGCAGTGGTGGCGGCATGGGTCTCCCGGGTGCCCGGTGACTCCGCTGACCGGAGCGCACCGCTATTACTCGGCGGGTCGCGAAGTGGTTAGGTGTAGACCGTAGTGCAGCCAACGAGAGGCGTCGCGATGACCACACGGACCGGACGTGAATACCACCTCGCCAGCCGACCGGTTGGCTGGCCGACACCGGCGAACTTCGCGCTCGTCGAGGTCGAGGTGCCCGAGCCCGGCCCGGGTCAGGTACTGGTCCGCAACACGTACTTGTCGGTCGATCCGTACATGCGCGGGCGGATGAACGACGTGAAGAGCTACGTGCCGCCGTTCCAGATCGGTCAGGTGCTCGACGGCGGAGCGATGGGCGAGGTGATCGCGTCCGGCAGCGACGAGGTGCCGGTCGGCGCGACGGTCGTGCATAACTTCGGCTGGCGTGAGTTCGCGCTCTTCGATGCGAAATACGCACAGGTCGTCGACCCGTCAGCGACGCCGAGCCCGGCGACCTATCTCGGTGCACTCGGCATCCCGGGGCTCACCGCCTACGTCGGGCTGTTCGACATCGCGAACATGCACGAGGGCGATGTGGTGTTCGTATCCGGTGCCGCCGGCGCCGTCGGCAGCGTTGCCGGTCAGCTCGCGAAGATGCGCGGTGCGTCGCGGGTCATCGGCAGCGCCGGCTCGGCCGCGAAGGTCAGACACCTGACCGAGGATCTCGGTTACGACGCGGCCTTCAACTACAAGGACGGTCCGGTGCGTCCGCAGCTCGCCGCGGCGGCGCCGGACGGCATCGACGTCTACTTCGACAACGTCGGCGGCGAACACCTCGTGGCCGCTCTGTCGATGCTGCATACCTTCGGGCGGGTCGCGCTGTGCGGCGCGATCGACGCGTACAACGCGACCGAGGCACCGGTCGGACCGCCGAATCTGGGTCTGGCCATCACCAAACGCCTGACGTTGCGCGGCTACATCGTCACCGACCATCGCGACCGGACACCGGCTTTCGTCGAGGAGGTGGGCGCGTGGATCCGCGACGGCCACATCGTGTGCACCGAAACGATGGTGGACGGTTTCGAGAGCACGCCGGATGCCTTCATCGGCCTCCTGCGTGGCGACAACGTCGGCAAGATGGTCGTCCGCGTCTGACGGTGCTCACAGTGTTGCGTACCAACGGATTGGCGTCATGACCGCGGCCGGAACGGCGGCCTACGACGCGTGGCGCGATGTGCCGCCGGCAGTGACCGCGGCGGTGGATCTGGCTCGCCGCACCGGTTTCGGGATGTCCTGCCGTCCCGAGCAGGGCGAGCTGCTGCGTATCCTGGCCCGCGGCGTCGGCCCCGGCGTGATCGGTGAGACCGGCACCGGCTGCGGCGTCGGCCTCGCGTGGCTCGCGAGCGCGGCCCATCCGGACGCTCGCATCGTCAGTATCGAGCGGGACGCGGAGCGAGCGACCGCCGTCGCGCGCATGGTCCACGACGATCCACGGGTACGGGTGTGCCACGGCGACTGGAGCGAGCTGCTCGGCCACGGACCGTTCGATCTGTTGGTGCTCGACGGCGGCGGACAGGGCAAGCGCGACGAACCGCCGCTCGATCCCGTCGCGTGGGTGCGCCCCGGCGGACTGATCGTCATCGACGACTTCACCCCATCGACGCAGTGGCCGCCGATGTACGGCGACCAAGTCGACGTGGCGCGGATGTACTGGCTGGAGCATCCGTCCGTACGGGCAGCGCAAATCCCACTCGCACCCGACGCCGCGACGATCGTTGCCGCCGTTGTCGGGATCACGTCGCCCGATTGATCGCTACGGCGGCCGGATGCCCGCTGGCGGCTGGCGCTTCGGCTAACTGACGCCGAGCCAGATGCCGATGCCGGCGGCGAGCACGAGGGCGACGAGCGCGGACAGACCGATCAGCCGGTTTCGCGGAAGTCGAAGGCGCTTGCTCGATCGCGGTGCCGGCGCGAGGCGGTGACTGACTGGGCGGCTTCGCTGGGTCGGGATGAGCGGCCGGGTGCTGGCCGGCGCCTCCGTTGTCGGCGCGGTCGTCGTCGCGGGCGATTCCGGCGACCCTGGTTTGGACGCCGCGAGCCACGGTGTGTCCGGCGCGAACAACAACACTGCGGTGACGTCGTCGCCGCTGCCATCACTCGACGCACAGTCGCGTACCCACTCCGGCAGTGCCTTGGCCACCCAACCGTCGCCGTGCCGTTGGATCAGGGTGGCGAGATCGGCGCCGAAGGCATCGGGCCAGTTCTGGCCGCGCTGTGCATTTCCGAACCCATCCGTTGCGAGCATGACGGCGCCGATCGGCTGCGCCGCCGCCCGGACGACTCCGTAGCGGATTGAGTCGACCGCATCGGGCTGGCACAGGCTGGTCGTACGGAGTCCGTCCAGACGCGGGTCGGACGGCACCGGGCGCCGCACCGTCCCATCCGGCGCGACGACGAACAAATCGCCGTCGCCGAGTTGCAGACAAGCGAGCCAGGCGCCGGCCGCGATCGCGACGAGCAACGTCGCGCCGTAGCCGTAGACCAGATCGATGAACGCCGCGTCCGGTTCGAGCCCGGCGGCGATGCGCTCGTCGTCGGTGACGGGGCGCTCCTCGATATCGCGGCGTACGTGTTCGCGCCACACGGATACGACAGCGGGGGCGAGACGCCCGAGGATCTCCTCGACCGCCGCGGAGTCAGTGGCGGCGGCGATCTCGGCGGCGGAGCCGGTCCCGAGGCGGGCCGCGACGGCCACGGCGATCTCCGCCCCCTCAGCGCTGCGGAAGTGCCGTGCATGACCGTGGCCGTCGGCGACCGCGACGACGACGGACGATTCGTCGCGTTCGAGCACGGTCGCGGGTGCCACCGCCCAGGCATCCTCGTAACGCATGTGTCGCGCGACGTGATGCGCACCGGTCGCGTCGGCCGCGGCGACCCGCCAGCGAACGGCTGTTGTCCGCGTATCGATGTGGGGGGCCGTCATTATGCGTTCCGGTTGTTCTGATGCCACCACGCGTCGAGATCGGCGAACGCCTGAGTCGGCGCGGATTCGGCGACGAGGATCGTGCGCTCAGTGTCGTCGGTCCACACGTAGTAGTGGTTCTCCGAGCTGTCCGAATAGCACTCCAACGTGCCGGCCACGACATCGGGCGTGGCGATCGTGTGCCATTCGACGCTGCCATAGGTGGCCGCCGGCGGACACTTGCCCTCGGCCGTATCCGGATCGAACTTGACAAATGCGTTGAACGCTTCGACGCCGCGCTCATAGGCCGTCTGGTCCGCGAACTGGTAGCCCCACACCTGAAGGTAAGGCAGCCGTGCGCTGGCCGGCTCCTGACAGGCGAAGTAGGCGCTGACATCGGTCAGGAACGGATCGTCGTCGGTGGTGCGACAGCTCGGCAGATTGACGTCGGCCGGCATCACCGCGGCCAACGGCGGCGCGGTCGCGCGGGTGGTGTCCGTTCTCGATGACGCCGCCGACGACGTCGTCGCCCCGACGGCCGGTTGGCCGCTCGGCTGACCGACCGTGTGGCCGGGGGTCGCCGTAGGCACCGAACCGGCGACACATCCCGTCGCCGGGCAGCCGGCGCGCGCGGTCATGTGGATGATCGAAATGGTGGCGACCGTGATCACGGCGGCGATCACCGTACCGACGATCAGCGCTCCGCGGGCACGGCCATGCTGGGACTCGGTGTCATCGTCCGCATCGCCCGGCCGGGCCAGGTTGTATTCGGTGATGTCGTCGAGCAGTCGGCCCCGGTTCGGTTGGACCTTCGCGGCCGCTCGGCCGGTGTAGGCCGGCGACTCGATCCGGTGGGTCGGTTCGGCCTGATCGCCATCGTCGGCGGTCGCCGGGAGCGGGTTGTCAACGCCGTCGGGGGCAACGTCGGACACGAAACCCCCTCGCACGGGTCACCTTGCGCATCGCGCAAGCCACGCGGCACCCACCGCGGGATCGGCGGCGGGGGAACCGCGACACATCAGGATGGCCGTCGACCATGGTGGCCGCAGAAGCGGACAACTGACTGCTCGGTGCCGACCTAGGGTGCATTGTTCCGCTCGGGCCATCCACAGACAAGGCCACGACGGGCGCCCTGTCCCGGACGGGTGGCGATCCGGATGCTCGCTGCCTAACCGGCCTAGCGCAATCTGATGTTGCTCACTGCGTCAGAGTGGCCAGCGATGCCGCCGAGGCGGGGGTCGCGCCGGCGAGTAACTCGGCGACCGCCTGTCCGCACGCGGTCGATGCTCCGTACGTGCAGATCTGTGTCGGCGCGAGCGCCCCGGCCGGCACCCCCATCTCGACGACCACCGCATCCGGCCGAGCGGCGAGCAGATGCTTGAGTGCGTTTCGCATCCATACGTGACGGTGGGCATCACGAACGACGGCGACGACCGGTCGCCCGTCGGCCGCCCACACCTGTGCATCCATCGACTCGGCAACGGCGGCGTCGCCGTCGAGCTGGGTCTCGGTGAGGCGTACGCCGGTGGCGCCGCCGATCAGGTTCGACAGCGAGGCGTAGACGCCCCACGGTGTCTCGGCGCCGATCGCCATGTTCATCCTGGGGGACAACTCGACCACGTGCGGCGGCGCGGTGAACGGCCACGGCACGCCGTCGGCGCCGGCGGTCACTCGCATTGCGCGGCGGGCCGCGACCAGACCCGGGTGTACGCCGCCGGTGCCCGCCGGTGAGCGGTGCAACCGTGCCGTCCGTGACCAGGCTGCCAAGGCATCCACGCGCGCGGCGGCGTCGGCCAGTCGTTCCTCCGACAACGAGCCGTCGATGACAGCGCGGACGATCGCGTCGCGCAGCGTCACGGCCGTGGCCTCGTCATAGTGCTCGCCGCCGACACAGACCGCGTCGACGCCGGCGGCCAAAGCGGCAACGGTCGCGCCACCGAGTCCGTAGCGTCGAGCCACCGCCTGCATTTCGATGCCATCAGTAACGATCAGACCGTCGAACCCGAGTTCGCCCCGAAGCACCTCGGTCAACACGCGATAGCTCAGCGTAGCCGGCCGGTCCGGATCGATCGCCGGTACGACGAGGTGGCCGGTCATGATCGTCGCGACGCCGGCATCGATTGCCGCTCGGAACGGTACAAGCTCGCAGGCTGCGAGTGCGTCCCGATCCGCCGCGATCACCGGCACGTCGTGGTGTGAGTCGACGGCGGTGTCGCCGTGGCCCGGAAAGTGTTTGGCGCACGCGGCCACGCCAGCGGACTGCAGGCCGCGAATCCAGGCGGCGGTATGGCGGGCGACAAGGTGAGGATCGGATCCGAACGCGCGCACCCCGATGACCGGGTTGTCCGGGTTGGAGTTGACGTCGGCGTCGGGAGCGAAGTCGAGCGTGATGCCGAGGCCGGCGAGCTCCTGGCCCAGATGGCGAGCGACCGCCGCGGTCAGGTCGACATCATCCGCGGCACCGAGCGCGAGGTTGCCGGGGCGCGAACTGCCGCTGTGCGCCTCCAGGCGCGTCACGTCGCCGGCTTCCTCATCGATGCAGATGATGACGTCGTGGGATTCGGCCCGCAGTGCCGTTGTCAGGGCCGCGACCTGCTCCGGCGTGTCGATGTTTCGTGCGTAGAGGAGGACCGAACGCAGGCCGCCCGCGATCCGTCGACGGATCCAGTCCGGGGGCATCGTGCCCTCGAAGCCGGGTTGAAGGACGGCGTCAGCGAGCCCGGCGAGACGTCGGTCCATCGCTGGCCCTCCATGCGGCTAGGTGCGGTCAACTCGCGGCCCCCGTGTCCGGCCGGCTTCAGGAAACATTGTTGACAGTGGTTCCAGTAATAGTCAAGAAACCTTTCAGTTCTACCTGGCGGGTTGGCCCGCACTGATGGTCGTACATGTGTTCGAATAGGCAGATGGAACGCAGGAAGTTCTGGTGGAATGGCAAGTGGGGCCGCCTCGCGCGGCGCGATGTCCTGCTCTACGAAGACGGTGGCGTCTGGTGGGTCGAGGCGCGTGAGGGCGGCGCCGAGGGTCATAGTCGTTGGTTCGAGTTCACCGAGGAGGACGCCGCGACGGACTGCATCCGGATGCTGGTTGCCGGGACCGAGCGGTGGCGAGAGCTATAGCGGGCACTCATCGGGCGTCGGCGCAACGGATCGTCAGGTTGACGGGCCAGGACGCAACAAAGTGCTGCCGATGCGCAAGACACAGGCGTGCCATCCGTCGGTGATCCCGAATAGCGTCTGACACACACGCGCAAGGCGCCCGCGACCGGCGCCCATGTCGCTGTCCGCGGTTACCGTCGTAACTGCGACAGCACGTGTTCTAGCAGCTCAGGGCGGCGTCACGGTGCCGACGCACCGGGCGGTTGAACGTATTGGAAACCGGAGGCAGGCGATGACCACGACAACCGAGCGCAGCGCGGGGGAGCGGGCAGCTGCCCTCGGATCGGCCGGGCAGACCGCCGCGGCGCTGGTCGAGGCCGAGGCCTGGACGGCACACAACTATCACCCGTTGCCCGTCGTGATCGCCGATGCGGACGGCGCCTGGGTCACCGACGTGGACGGACGCCGTTACCTCGACTGCCTGGCCGGCTATTCGGCCCTCAACTTCGGCCACCGCCATCCGGACCTGATCGCGGCCGCACACGCGCAGCTGGATCGGGTGACACTCACCAGCCGCGCCTTCGTGCATGACCAGTTCGGGCCGTTCTGCCACGAGCTCGCCGAGCTGTGCGGCACCGACCTCGTCCTGCCGATGAACACCGGCGCCGAGGCAGTGGAGACCGCGATCAAGCTCGCCCGCAAGTGGGGTTACCAGATCAAGGGCGTGCCGGACGGTCAGGCGAAGATCATTGTCGCGGCCGACAACTTCCACGGGCGTACGACGACGATCATCAGCTTCTCTACCGACCCCGACGCGCGAAACGACTTCGGTCCGTACACGCCGGGTTTCGTCATCGTGCCCTACGGAGATCTGGACGCGCTGACCGCGGCGATCGACGACGACACGGTGGCCGTGATGATCGAGCCGATCCAGGGCGAGGCCGGCGTCATCGTCCCGCCCGCGGGCTACCTCGCCGGTGTCCGCGCTGTCACGGCCGAGCGTCGGGTGCTGTTCATCGCCGATGAGATCCAGTCGGGGCTCGGCCGCACCGGGACGAATTTTGCGATCGAGCACGATGGTGTCGTCCCCGACATGTACATCCTGGGCAAGGCCCTCGGTGGCGGCGTCGTTCCGGTCTCGGCGGTCGCCGGGTCGCACGAGGTCCTCGGCACGCTCAAGCCCGGCGAGCACGGGTCGACCTTCGGCGGCAATCCGCTCGCGTGTGCCGTCGGCCGCGCCGTGATCGCGCTGCTCAACACCGGCGAGTTCCAGGCCCGGGCGGCGGAGTTGGGCGAGCGGCTGCACGACCGACTTGCCGCGCTCGTCGGGCGTGGCATCACTGCCGTACGCGGCAAAGGCTTGTGGGCCGGCGTCGACATCGACCCGGCGCTGATGAGCGGCCGGGAGGCAAGCAAGCGGTTGATGGCGCTCGGCGTGCTCGCAAAGGACACGCACGGATCGACGATCCGGCTCGCCCCGCCGCTGTGCATCACCGCCGACGAGGTCGACTGGGCGGTCGACCGGCTGGCTCAGGTGTTGACCGAGGCCGCCGCGGGCTGAGCGGCCGCCGAACCGGCTTTAGTCGTCCGGCCGGGCTCAGTCCTCCGGTCGGGCGTCGTCGTGCGGTCGCGTTTGGTCGCGATGCGCGCCGACCATTCGCATTTCTCGCGTGCTGAGCGAGAGCGCGTGGGCCGGTGGCGCCCCGAGCGGGGTCCGCCGGCCGCCGGCAGCGAACCGTGCGGCGAGGTCGGTCGGTGACTGCGCCGCAGCCGGTTCCCCGGCGAGCACGGCCGGGTCGACCCGCAGCGCGAACTCGTCCTCGCCCATGATGTTCAGCGCGCAGAACAACAGGCACACCAGCGCGGCGATGGACATGAGCAGGATCGGCAACACGAAGATCGTGGGTTGGACGCCCGGCACCTGATGTGGCATGTCGCTCATCCGGATTCGGAGGGCCATCATCGCCGTGTAGTGCATGCCGGTGACGGCGATCGCCAGCACCGCGGCGGCACCGAGGAAATGCAAGCCCCGGCGCGCGGCGAGGGTGAACCAGAGCGCTGTCGTCGACGCGACGACGGAAATGACGATCGAAGCGACGAGGAATCGCGGGTCGAAGCCGAACGAGCCGTTGATGTGGACGGCGGCCATGCCGGTGAGGTGCTGGCCGGACACGCCCAGGCCAGTCAGGAAGCCGCCGACGAGCAGGCGGGGGACGGATCGCCGGCCGTAGCCGACGAGAAAGATCCCGGCGGAAACGACGATGATCGCGAGGGCAAGGCTGGCCAGGATCACCCATGGATTGAATCGCATCGTCGTGCCCTCGACCTCGAAGCCGAGCATCGCCATCATGTGCATCAGCCAGATGCCGCCGCCGCCGATCGCCACCGAGCCGGCGAGCAGCCAGCCGGCCCGCCGTCGACCGGTCGGCAGCGTACGGGCGTGCGCGGTGCAGGCCAGTCCGAGCAGGCAACCGACGTAGGCCATCACGGACGCGAGGATCGGATTGGTGACGCCGTAGGAGAACTGCTCCACTTCGGCCATCGGCATGGCGTGCTCCGCTAGTTGGTGGCCCGGATGCGCTCAGTGAGCCATCCGTGCACGGGCTGTTGTCGCACACGGTGTGCGACGCACCTGCGGTCAAGGGTGCTGCGCCAGCGGTTGCGACCGGTGTTGCGACAAATGTCGGGCTCGGCGGCGGATGCATCGGCGCCAAAGCTGAAAGGGGCGGGCCGCGGCGTGCGGCCCGCCCCTTTCCACCGGGGAGAAGTGCGGTGAATCAGTGCTGAACGAGGCGGCGGAACTCCACCGTCTTCTGCCAGATCTTCACGTGCCGGACGTGCGAGCCGGTGTGCCGCGCCTCCCACATCATGTTGTGGCCCGTGTAGATCGCGACGTGGTGCACGCAGCCGCTGCCGGTGCGGAAGAAGATTGGGTTCCCCGCTTCTGCCCGTTGCCCGAAGATTCGTCGTCGATGTTGGCGCCGCCCCGGGCGGGCAGAACTCGGCGTGACCCGAGTGCGACACCAGCCGGCGGATAGGCCGACGCTCCTTTCTAACCGACGAAAACCCCCTGCTCGCGCGGTCACGATCTTGTTCGATATAACGAGCAATATCAATATATGTCTGAGTCATGACGGTTGCCCGAATATTGGTCACGGACCGTTACCGGTCAGGTGCGAGTGGCTGATCTTCCCGATTGAGGCCAGGTGAGCCAGATCACGCAGGTTCTCGGCACAGGGTTGATCAAGGGGGCCCACGCCTGCGGCGCCTGATGCCGATGGGGCAACATGGGCGAATGCGACTGCTGATCCTCGGCGGAAACGCCTTCCTCGGACGCGCCACGGCACGCGCCGCCGTCGCGCACGGTGATTTCGTGACGTGTGCCGCGCGCGGACAGTCCGGCGATGTTCCGGCCGGTGCACGATTCGTCGCGATCGACCGGGACGATCCCGCCACGTACGCGAACCTCGACGGCACGTACGACGCCGTCGTCGACGTCTCCAGCCGGCCGTCACACGTACGGGGTGCGCTGACGGCGCTCGCCGATCGGGCCGGCCACTGGGTGTACGTCTCGTCCGGCTCGGTCTACACCGACAGCGCGACGCCTGATCAGCACGTCGACGGGGCGCCGATCCACGATCCGGCGCCACCGGAGGTCGACGATCCCTTCGCCGACGGTTTCGTGAATTACGGACCCTGCAAGGTCGCCTGCGAGCGCGCTGTGATCGACACGGTCGGCGTCGAGCGCGCATTCATCTGCCGCGCCGGCCTGATCGTTGGCCCCGAGGACCGCAGCGACCGGTTCACGTACTGGCCGGAACGGGTGGCCCGGGGCGGCGAGATCCTCGCACCCGGCACACCCGAGGACCTCGTGCAGTGGGTGGACGTACGTGATCTCGGCGCCTGGCTGGCGCTGGCCGCGCGTGACCGGATCGCGGGGACGTTCAACGGGATCGGCGTACCGATTCCCCGAGGCGAGTTCCTGGACGCGGTCGCCGCCGGTGTGGGTGCCGCGGCACCGACCGAGGCGTCGGTAACGACCGCCGCGCCGCGGTTCACCTGGGTGCCGGACGGCTTCCTCGTCGAGCACGAGGTCAACCCGTGGGCCGGTCCACGATCGCTTCCGCTGTGGCTTCCCCTGCCGGAATACGCCGGTTTCCTCACCCATGACGGGATCGAGGCGCGGGACGCCGGGCTGACCATGCGCTCGCTCGCGGATACGGCCAAAGACACGCTGGCGTGGGCCCGAGCATCGCGCTCGGGCGACGAATCGCGCAAGGCCGGACTGACCGAGAGCGATGAGACCGCGGTGCTCGCCGCGTGGCGGGAAACGCTGACCTGACGATGCGGCGGGCCGCCGGGCCGGGCCGCGCCGACGCCGCCGCCCGCGCGACGAGCCGCCAGTTGTACGGAAGTTGGCTGGTGTCCCAGCCGTGGAGTGCCCAAGTTCCGTACATTTCGCGCCGGACGGCGTCCGCGTACCGACTCGCCGGAAAACTGGGAATTCGCCGGGCGTCAAACGGCGTTGAAATGCTGCGTAGCGTGGTAATTGGCGTGATCCGAATCACCGATAAAAGGTGTTTTGAGCCGTTCGGAGTGGGTAACTCAGCGTCCTGCCGGGTAACGCTCAGCGAATCTCCAGCCAGATCTGCGAACCTGATGCGGCGTTGGAACGTCTAGGTAAGTACCAGCCGACTTGCCGGTCGTCACTAAATGGTGACGCGAACAACGCAAAAACCCGGAATCTCCGGTGGCTGGACCCTGTTGTCATGGGGGCAGGCCGCAGGGGGCGCTCTATCGGAGCGCGAGCTGCGACAAGCGGGGAGGGGCCCGAGCGTGAAAGACGCGAACGTGACGGTATTGCGAACGGATGAAGTCGCCGAAGAGCGCGACCTCGTCGGTGTATATCTGCATGAAATCTCCAAGACGCCGCTGCTCGACGCGGCGCAGGAAGTCGACCTGTCCAAGAACATCGAGGCGGGTCTTTACGCGGAGTACCTTCTCGAGCTCGACGAGCTTCCGGCGAAGTGGAACCGCGACGAGCTCAAGGCCATGGTTCGTCTCGGTGAGACGGCCAAGGACCTGTTCATCCGGGCGAATCTCCGCCTTGTGGTGTCGATCGCCCGCCGTTACGTGCGATCCGGCATGCCCATGCTCGACCTCATCCAGGAGGGCAACACCGGTCTGGTCCGCGCAGTCGAGAAGTTCGACTACGAGCGTGGCTTCAAGTTCTCCACGTACGCGACGTGGTGGATTCGGCAGGCGATCAGCCGGGCCATCGCCCAGCAGGAGCGGACCGTACGCCTCCCGGTGCATCTCGTCGAAGACGTCAACCGGATGCGCAACGTGGTGCGCCAGTTGACGCGTGAGCTCGGCGGCGAGCCGGAGGTTATCCAGATCGCGGACGCTCTCGGCGTGACCGCGGAGCGTGTCGTCGAACTCAAGCGTTGGTCGCAGGACACGGTCTCGCTCGATACCCCCGTCGGCGACGATGGCGACACGAGTCTCGGCGACCTGGTCTCCGACAACGATTCCCCGTCGCCGGAGGACGTCGTCGTCGCATCGATGGAGCGGACCCGCATCGCCGGGTTGCTCGGTCACCTCGACGATCGGTCCGCCGGCATCATGCGCGCCCGCTACGGGCTCGAGGACGGCCGTGAACACTCCCTCACCGAGGTCGCGTCCCGCTTCTCGCTGAGCCGCGAACGGATCCGCCAACTCGAGATCCAGGCCCTCGGTCGGCTGCGCGAGCTGGCTCGCGCCGAAGGCCTCCAGGCGGCATAGCGGCCGCACAACCGAAACACCGCACAGGCATAGCGCCGCCGGCATCCATGAGGATGCCGGCGGCGTTTTTTGTTGCGGGTACGGCGATCCGACGTGCCCTCAGCCGGCGGATGGCGTGTCCAGGAGACGCGTGACGGCGACGAGTTGCGCCCGCATCGCCCGATGTTCTTCGTGCAACTCGGCCAGGTTGCGCGTCAGTGTCTCGATCAGTTGCTCGGCTCGGCAGTCCGTCTCGTAGTCGTGCTCGGCGAGTTCGGATGCCACCTGGTCGCTTCGCTTCGCCGCGATCAACAGGATCGCGCCCTGCATCGCGGCCAGACAGCTGAGCACGAGGTTCAGCAGGATGAACGGGTACTTGTCGTAGGCGCTGCCGCCACTGATCCCGTTGTAGACCATCCACAGTGCGAGGAACGCCAGCGCGCCGAAGACGAACGCCCACGAGCCCATGCCGTTGCGCATGTGGTCGGCGGCCCGCTCGCCCAGCGTGAGTTGGTCCTTGGTGCGGACGGCAGGATGCGCGTGCCAGCCGTGCCGGTGCCCGGCCCGGCGCGCTCGGTCATTTCCGGCCGCCGGCGCCGCTACTGCCGTTGCGTCAGTCGTCATGGCTGACCACGATGACAGTTCGTTGGTGTCGGCACCAGCGCCGGATCGGTCGGGTTCCCGCTAGCGCCGCGCCACGACAAATGCTCGCCGGAACGGAAGCAGCGTGCCGTACGTCTGCCGCGGGTACGCAGCCCGGAACGCGGCCGCCGCGTCGGCCCGGAAGGCGGTGGCGTCCGTCTCGTCGAGCCGATCGGTGTACGGCCGTAGTCCCGAGCCGGCGAACCACTCCAGTACGGGATCATCACCCGGCAACACGTGGATGTACGTGGTCTCCCACGCATCGACCGTGCAGCCGAGACCGCTCAGAATGTCGGTGTACTCGGCCGCGGAGCGTACCCACGTGGGCCCTGATCCCAACGCGCCCGGGCTCGTCACGCCATCGAACCGGCCCGACCACCGCGGCGCCGAAGTGACCGCACGCAGCGCGGAGGCCGGGCGGTCGTCCGCGGGCCGGGGGACCTGGAACGCCAGCGTGCCACCGGGGCGGAGCGCGTCGAGCCATCGGGGGAGCAGGTCGACGTGGGTCGGGACCCAGTGCAGTGCCGCATTGGAGACGATGACGTCGAGGCGACCGTCGGGCGTCCAGGTCTCGATCTCACCGGAGGCGAACACGAGCCGGCCGTCGGGGACATCGGCGGCCATCCGCTGTGCGGCGGCGATCATCGCGGGGTCCGCGTCGACACCGGCGACGTGGGCTCCCGGCCAGCGATCGACGAGCGTACGCGTGGCGTTGCCCGGTCCGCAGCCGAGGTCGACGACGACCGCCGGGTCGTCAGTCACGATGCGACCGATCAGGTCGGCGAATGGACGGGCGCGCGGATCGGCGAACTTGAGATAGTCGTCGGGCGACCACGTCGGCGAACTCATGTTCCGATTCTTTCGCGATCGCGGAGACTACTCGGTTCGAGGCGAGTGCCGTCCCGCTCTCCGGGCCGTTCCGGCGCAGTCGAACGGTCTCAGCTGTAGACCGCCACCACCCGGATGATCGAGATGATGATCGCGATTCCAACGAGCGTCAGACCGACGATGCCGAGCGTTCTTGGTTTGCCGACCTTGGCCGCCGCGTTCATCGCGAGGATCGAGAATACGAGCCCGGCCGGCCAGAAGCAGATCGCCAGCACGATGCCGAGCACACCGAAGAGCGTCGTGTTGTCGTTGCGAGGCGGCGGCTGCATCGGATACTGCTCCGGCGGCATCGGCGCCATGGGACCGGTCAACGGTGTCTCCTTTGTTAGCCCGACCGGTTGTGGCGATCGGGTCGAGTGGCCTCCTAGCGGTCGATCTCTAGCGTCTTTTGCCCATCTAAATGGGCATTTTATTACGCACACGCCACCCGATGTGGGTTACGCGGGGTCGGCTCGGCGCGGCTGGACGCCCGACCCGAAACACGACGCACGCTGGCCGTGGTTCATCACATCGGCCACAGTCGTGTCGCGCCGCGGCCGTTCGCCGGAAGTTCTAGGGCATCAGCCGAGTTGACCTTGCAGATGCAAGGCATAGCATGTTAGATGTGACGCAGTTTCGGATCAGCGAAGCGGCCGACCTCCTCGGCGTGAGCGCCGACACGGTGCGCCGCTGGGCCGACTCTGGTCGCCTCTCCGCGTCGCGTGACGATCATGGTCATCGGATCGTCGAGGGTGCCGATCTGGCGGCACACCTGAGCGCGCATGGCCGCACGGACGAGGGCACCGCGAATTCGTCGGCCCGCAACCGCTTCACCGGGCTGGTCACCGGGATCAAGAAGGACACGGTGATGGCGCAGGTGGAGATTCAGGCCGGACCGCACCGCGTCGTGTCGCTGATGTCCCGGGACGCCGTAGACGAGCTTGCCTTGGAGATCGGCGACATCGCCGTGGCGGTGGTGAAGTCGACCACCGTGATCGTGGAAACGCCGCATTGAGCGGGGGCCCCAAGACACGTGACCCAGCTTGGCACGTGACCTAGCGACACGTGACCCAGTGACACGCGACCCAGCGACACGCGATCCAATGAGGAGAAGATCGATGTGGAAGAAGCGAACCGTCGGCATTTCGATTGCCGCGCTCGCCGCGGCCATGGCCTTGGCCGGCTGCGGCAGCAGCGGCAAGGCCAACGCATCGTCGACGCCGGCCGCCGGCACCAGTAGCAGTGCGAGCGTCACCGGCACCATCACGGTGCTCGCGGCGGCATCGCTGACCGGCACGTTCAACCAGCTCGGTCAGATGTTCCAGACGGCGCACCCCGGCACGACCGTGAAGTTCTCCTATGGCGGCAGTGACACGCTGGCCGCACAGATCACGCAGGGCGCGCCGGCCGACGTGTTCGCCGCGGCGTCGCCGGCGACGATGAAAACGGTCACCGATGCGGGCGACGCGAACGGGACGCCGCAGAACTTCGTGAAGAACCAGCTTGTCATCGCGGTGGCGCCGGGCAACCCGAAGAAGATCACGTCGCTCAAGGATCTGACCGATCCGAAGCTCAAGGTCGTCCTGTGCGCGCCGACCGTGCCGTGCGGATCGGCCGCGACCAAGGCGGAACAGGCTGCCGGCCTTAGCGTTAAGCCGGTCTCCGAGGCACAGGACGTCAAGTCGGCGCTGACCCCGGTCGAGCTCGGCGAGGCCGATGCCGCGCTGGTCTACCGGACCGACGCCAAGGCGGCCGCAGGCAAGGTGGATGCCGTGGAGTTCCCGGAATCCGCGGGCGCGATCAATGAGTATCCGATCGTGGCATTGAAGAATGCCCCGAACGCTGCCGGGGCGCAGGCCTGGGTGACGTACATTCTGTCGCCCGAGGCCCAAGCGGTCCTGATCGCGGCGGGCTTCCAGGCGCCGTGACCCAACCGTCGCAGCAGCAGTACCGACGCCCACCGTGGGTGCTGCTGCTGCCGGCGGTGGTCGGCACCGCGTACCTGTTCCTGCCTCTGATCGGCCTGCTCATCAAGGCACCGTGGTCGACGCTCGGACAGCGGCTGACAGAGCCGGGCGCCTTGACGGCACTCCGGTTGTCACTCATCACGGCCACCATCACGACAGCGGTGTGCCTCGTGTTCGGTGTGCCGGTGGCGTTCGTCTTGGCGCGTACCCGTTTCCCGGGCCAGCGCCTCGTTCGCGCACTCGTGACTCTGCCGCTCGTGCTGCCACCCGTTGTCGGCGGCGTCGCGCTGTTCACCGCATTCGGTCGTCGCGGCTTTGTCGGCGTCTTGCTGGATCGCTGGTTCGGCATCCAACTGCCGTTCACGACCGCCGCCGTCGTCATGTCGCAGACGTTTGTCGCCCTGCCGTTCCTCGTGATCGCGGTCGAGGGAGCCTTGCGCGGAATGGATACCCGCTTCGAGGAGGCGGCGGCGACACTCGGCGCTTCGCGGTGGACCGCGTTTCGTCGCATTACGCTGCCGCTCGTCGGTCCCGGTGTGGCGGCCGGATCGGTACTCTGCTGGGCCCGGGCCCTCGGCGAGTTCGGCGCGACCATCACGTTTGCCGGTAATTTCCCCGGCACCACACAGACCATGCCGCTGCAGGTCTACCTCACCCTGCAGAATGATCCCGACGGGGCGATCCTGCTCAGCCTGATCCTGGTCGCGGTGTGTGTCCTCGTGCTGGTCAGTCTGCGCGGCCGGTGGATCGGTGCCGGATGAGCCTGCGTGCGCGGCTTGTCGTGGACCGCGGCCGGTTCCGGCTCGACCTGCCGTTGGACGTGGCCGCGGGCGAGGTGGTCGCGTTGCTCGGTCCCAACGGCTCGGGCAAAACCACCGCGCTGCGTGCGCTGGCCGGCCTCATCACGCTTTCCGGCGGTTCGATTGACCTGGACGGTACGGAGATTGCCCGCGCCGGCCGCGGCCTGCCACCCGAGCGGCGCCGTGTCGGCGTGGTGTTCCAGGATTACCTGCTGTTCCCGCATCTTTCCGCGCTGGAGAACGTGGCCTTCGGCCCGCGCAGCACCGGCGCCTCAAGGGCGGACGCGCGCGACCGAGCGGCGCAGTGGTTGGCGCGCATGGGTCTCGCGGACATCGCATCGAACAAGCCTGGTCGGCTCTCCGGCGGTCAGGCCCAGCGTGTCGCCCTGGCCCGGGCTCTCGTGACCAACCCACGCCTCCTGCTGCTGGACGAACCGCTGGCGGCACTCGACGCGGGCACGCGGCTGTCCGTACGGGGAGATCTCCGCCGACACCTGGCCGCGTTCGACGGCGCGACGGTGATCGTGACCCACGAGCCACTCGACGCCATGGTGCTGGCCGACCGAATCGTCGTGATCGAGGCCGGCCACCCGGTGCAGGACGGTTCGCCGGCCGAGATCGTCCGCCGGCCCCGGACGGACTATGTGGCCCGCCTCGCCGGTCTGAATCTGTACCGGGGGAACGCCGACGCCGACGGCCACGTGACGCTCACCGACGGAGGGCGGCTCACCGTCGACGACCGGGTGGCCGGCGACGTTTTCGTCGCGTTCCCGCCGAGCGCGGTCGCCGTGCACCGCGAGAGGCCGTCGGGCAGTCCTCGGAATGTCTGGGAGACCACGGTCGTCGGCGTTGAGGCCCATGGCGAGCGCGTCCGCGTCGAGTTGAGCGGCGTGCCACCGGTCGCCGCCGAGATCACCACGGGCGCCGCCGCCGAGCTTGATCTGTTGCCGGGCACCACCGTCTGGGTCGCCGTCAAGGCCACCGAGACGCACGCGTACCCGGCTTGAGGTCGGATAGCACCATCGGTCGGCTCGCCGGCACGGGCCGCTGCCTCGTCGGCACGGTGTCGGCGCAAACACGACGCCCCATCGATGTCGCCACGGACATCGGTGGGGCGTCGTGGCTAGCGCTGTCGGGCCGCGCGCGCCGAGGTCGAACCGCGAGGATCGTTACGGTCGACCGTAGCCGTACGGCGTCATCATGTTGACCGACGCCTTCTTGACGACCTCACCTGGCTGCGGCGCATGGATGACCATGCCACCACCGATGTAGATCGCCACGTGACCGAGGTTCGAATAGAACACGAGATCCCCGGGACTCAGCTGGGACCGGCTGATATGGCTAATCGCGTGATATTGCATCGCGGCGTTGTGCGGCAACGAAACGCCGACCGAACGGTAGGCCGCTTCTGTGAGACCGGAGCAGTCGTACGACCCCGGTCCGTCGGCTGCAAACACGTACGGCTTGCCCAGCTGGGCGTACGCGAACGCGACGACCTTGCCGCCGCGTCCGGGCAGGTACGGTGCGGCCGGATGCGAACTGCTGGCCGCTTCCTGGGCCCGGCCGTACGCCTGCGTCCGCAGCTTGTACAGGCTCGCGAGCTTGGTGTTGATCGTTGCCTTCTGCGTCGCGAGGCTCTTCTTCTGGGCGTTCTCCGCGGCGATCAGCGCGTCGAGCTTCTGCTTCTCGGTTTGATACGTCGCGGTGAGCCGCTGGAAGCTCGCGATCTCGTCCTGCCGCAGTGACGCGACCTGACTCAGCAGCGTCATCCGGTTAGCGAGATCCTGCGTCGAGCTCGATGACACGAAAGCGCTCATGGTCGACAGCGAACCGCCGTCCATGTACGCCACCGCGGCAATCGAACCGACCTGTTTCCGTGCCGTTTCCAACGACGCCAATGTCGGTGCCAGCTGCTTCTGCATTGCTGCTTCGGTCGCCTGGTTCTTCGCCAGCGTCGTATTGACCCCGTCGTATTGCTCGACGATCTTTTCCAGAGCAGCCGACTGGTCCTTGATCTGCTTCTGGATCGAAGCCAGGGACGAGCCACTGGGCGTGGTCAATACGGGCGACGAGGATGCCGGCGCGGCAGACGCCAGCGATGCGGGGATCGCGAGACCTCCGACCACCGAGCCCACGACGGCAACACGCAGCAGCCACTTTCGAGCCGTGCGCAAGAGCAGTCTCCTTCTTCCCGACCGCCTACCGGGTTAGCTGACGGGTTCGAGCTGGGAAGTCGCTCTACCACGCGGGGGGCGCGTGGATTCACCCCAACAACCTGGGTCCCCGATTCGCTGCCGACCGTTTTCGCAGGTCCGGCGTGCGCGACTCGACGGTGCCGCATCGGTTCAGGCCGGGGGTGGCCGTCAAGTGTCCGTGCGGCTCGATTAACGTAACGTGCTCCCGGCAAGGTCAACAGTGCAAAATGTCCGACGCTGCAGGCATTGGTGGGCATAGGTGAGGAAGATTCCTCTGCCTGGTCGTGGCGAATTGCCAGGTTCGCGAGGGTTGATGGGGGTGCAGCCGAGGCCCGGTCATCCGGGCGTGAACGGCCCTTTCCTGGGTACGGGTGACTTTGCCGGCCCGTACCCGATGGGATTTCGGGTTCAGGCGGCTTTGACCGTCGCTCGTCGGGTCCTTCACCTGTACGCTCTGTGACGACTATGGGCGCCCGTAGCTCAGTGGATAGAGCGGCGGACTTCTAATCCGAAGGTCGAAGGTTCGAATCCTTCCGGGCGCACCAGCGACGACCAGGCCGGACAAGCCATCGAGGGACCGCCAGAGCACCAGCAAGCAGGCGCAAGTTTGTCCGGCCCTAGGCTGCTTTCGGCTTCACCGCCCGGCCATCCGCCGGGCTGGGCCGGCCGACTGGCTTGACGGGGACCATTCCGGAGCACAGCAGCGCAGCGATCGCGAATAGCGCAACAACCAGCAGCGAGCTACGCAATGCGGTGAGGCGGGCGTCGCTGTTGGCCTTGACGATCGCGTCGGCCTGTGCGGCTGGAACCTTGGCCTTCTGCAACGCGGTCGTGAGATCAGTGTCGGACACGAACGGGACCCCAGCGGAGAACTGGGTCGTGGCCTGAGTCTTCACGTCAGCCGGAATGGCCGAACTGGCTTGAACGCCGCTGACCAGCCCCGAGGTCAGGCTAGCGATAAGCACGGCACCGACCAACGCGGTGCCAAGAGAAGCGCCGACATTCGTCACGGTGTTCTGCAGCCCACCGACCTCTGCACTTTCGCGGTCGGGCACGGCCGAAACGGTGATGGCCCCGAGTTGGGAGGCGAGCGCGCCGATGCCCAGTCCGAGCAGCAGCATGGGGACTACGACGATCCCGGCGTCGGCGCCGGGGCTGAGACCGCCGATGAACACAAGGGTTCCGGCGGTCATCGACAGCAGACCGAGACGGACAACCAGCCGCGGTCGAGCACCCGGCGCGAACTTGGGAATCCCTACCGCGGCGGCCAGCAGCGCGAAGGACAGCGGAAGCAACCGCACGCCGGTCTGCAGGGCGGACAGCTCAAGCACCACCGAGAGGAATAGCGGAACGGTGAAAAAGACACCGGCCTGAATGAAGAACTGGAAAAAGAACATGGAAAGGCCACCGGCAAGCTGAGCGTTGCGCAGCATCGGCGGCCGGATGAGCGGTTCGCCGCCCTTGCCATTGACGCGGCCCTCCCAGAGGAAGAATCCGCAAATGACCAGCAGGCCGCCCATCACCAACCAGACAACAGGCGAAACCCCTAGCAGCTCCGGTCCGTCGGGCTTCGGCTTCACAAACCCCCACGTCCCGGCCTTCAACACCCCGAAGACCAGGAGAAAGAGGCCCACGACCGAGAGCACCGCGCCAATGAAGTCGAAACGAACACGGCCGGCGGGCGGTGCGTCGTGGATCTTGCCCATCGCGGCGAAGATGCCCACCACGATGACGGCCTCGCCGACGAAGACCCACCGCCAGGACGCAAAAGTTGTTACCGCGCCCCCGATGAGGGGCCCGGCCGCCACCGCGATCGCACCCGCCGCCGCGATAAGGCCGTAGGCCGCCGCCCGACGCTCGCGCGGAAAGTTGCCGGCGACCAAGGCCACAATGGCCGGCATGATCAATGCCGCACCGATGCCCTCCAGAACCGACCATCCGACCAGAAGGACACCCAGGTTCGGGGCTACCGAGGTGATGAGCGTACCCGCGCCGTAGATCACGAGGCCGATGGAGAACGCCCGGCGCCGACCCACGATTGCGCCGATCTTGCCGCCAGTGATCATCAACGACGCCATCACGAGCGTGTAGAGGGTAATGGCGGTCTGGATCCCCGTCACCGATGTGCCGACATCGGCGGCCACCTGGCGGATCGAGACATTCATGACGGAGCTGTCCAGGGTCATCAAGAATTGGCCAGCGGCCAGCACCATGAGAACAAAGCCGGCTCCACTGCCGACTTCCTTGGACTCAACCGTGGTCACCACGCGCTCCATTGCCCGCCACCAATGCCACGCGCGTCAGCGCCACTCCACCCGTACGGACATCGGCGAGCACGCACCGAAGGATTCAACACAGACAGCAGAACACACCGGCGGCACGCATGATCCCGGTTACGTGATCCAGGCCGCCAATCATCGACGGATGGCGTCGTTGACCCGCGGAGTCAGCCACAAGATGGTTTCCTGCCATCATGACGTGGTTGACGAATCGGATCATGCGCCGGCACACGGGGCCGCCGGCCGGTCCGCTCGGCCCGTCCGGCCACACCGCGCCATCCTCGGACGGCAGCCTGGCCGTCAAGATGACGAATCCCATCGCCACCGCGCCGCATGTCGCCGCACCCGCACCCGAACCCGAAACGCCGACGCTCGCATATCGGCATGCGGTGCTCGCGGCGTGGCGCTTGTGGCGTAGGCATATCGGCGCGTTCGTTCCGGTCGCCATCGCCGTCGTCGCCCCGCTGGTGGTCATCGGCGAATTGCTGAACGCCTTCGTCCACGGTCACGAGGTGCGCGCGGCAGTTGCGGTCACGCTGTTCGGTGTTGCCGCCGCCGCGATGGCCGAGGCGTTGTCCGCCGGCATCTCGGAAGAGCTGCTTCGCGCGGGGGCCGCGCATCCGGGAAAGCGTCCGACCGTACGGCAAGCGGCTGGTCGCGTGCCGCTGTGGCGGCTGACGATCGTGGCCATCGTCGTCGGCGTGGCCGTCGGCGTCGGCTCCGCGATCGGCGTGCTACCCGGTCTTGCCCTGTTCGCGTGGCTGGCCATCGCCTGTACGTCGGCGATGGTCGAGCGTCATGGTGTCGTCGACTCGCTGCGAACGAGCGTTAGGTTGGTTCGCGGGCGCTTCTGGTCCGTGGCCGCGCTGACCACGACCGCGGCCCTGGTGGTGGGAGTCGCGGAGGGGATCGGCGTCGGCTTGCACGCCATCCACCCACCGTTGTGGGTGATGATCATCGTCGAGATTGCTGTCGAGACGGTCGCGGTCAGTCTGACCGCCGCGATCATTCTCGTCGTCTTCTTCGCGCTGCTCGGCCGCCAAGAAGCGAGCCCTCCGACACTCCACCCACCGATTTAGATCGGTAACCCGGCCGTAGCAACTGTTCGGGTGCGGCGGTGACGAGGGCTACCGGCGACGCGCGAACATCGACCGGATGCGGGATCTGATCCCCCGGCGGCCGCCCGAGCTGTCACCGCCTGACGGTGACAGACCGTAATCAGAGCTCGGCGGACCGATCCCGGCGACCCACAACGGTGAGGCGATATCCTCACTCACGCGATCACTGCCGGTTTCCACTCCAGCGCGCTGCTGCTCAAGCTCAAGTTCTGTCGGCTCATCGGGCCGGTCCCCGTACATGCTCATGAGCGATCTCCGTCCTGGACCTACGACCATGATCTAACGCCTCATTGCCGGTCCGCCGACGGTTGCCAAACATGCGCGCAGCCCGAAGGTCGGTCTGTGAACGCGGCCGGATGCGCGCACAACCGCTCCATGATCCGCAAAGGGGTGCGTCGTCCTTTGGCTGCGGCGTCTGGCGACGGGTCAGATTGCGCACCGATTGGCGTCAGAACTCGGTGGCCGCGACGATCGCCGCTTCCTAGACTCGCGAGCAAGTCGCCCGTCGAAGAACGTGGGCCGCCGGGCGTCGTCCGACGGAGAGGCGGGTCGTGACCGACAGCGGCGAACCCGAGAGCGTAGCGCTGCCGCACGCGTACGGCCGGCCGCCGCGAGAGATCGCCTGCGACGAATCCGGCTACGAGGGCGAGAAGCTGATCGGCGGCACGACCGACGTGTTCGCGCACGCCAGTGTGAGCATGGACGCCCAGGCGGCACGGGAATGCATCCAGGAGCTGCGCGACCGCATCCGTTCGCCGGCCCTCGAATACAAGGCCAACCACGTGCTCCGCGCCAAGCATCGCGCGGTCCTGACCTGGCTCCTCGGGCCGACCGGACCGCTGCTTGGCCACGCCCACGTCTACCTCGTCGAAAAGTCGTTCCTGATCGTGGCGAACGTCGTCCGACTGCTCGTCGATCGGCCCGACCGGGGTCCGCAACCGGACTCGTCGGAAGCCGCGCTCGTCCTCTACCGAACGGGCCGGCGAGTCGATCCGGCCGCGTGGCGCGCATTCCTGGCGTCGGCGAATGACCTGATGCGGATCAAGGATCGCCTGGACATGACGACGTCTGTCGATTCCTTCTTTCGATCGGTCGGCGACCTGCGGGTCGCCTGGAAAGTCGACGGCCTCGATCCGATCGATCGTGAGGTGGCCGAGATGTTGGATCTGCTGTCGTGTGCACGCCCGCGCGCCGAGTCGTTCCGAACCGCGCTGCATGACGGGCCGGACACCATGCCGGTCATGGACCCGCTGATCCCGGCCATCGTTCGGGCCGTCGACTATTGGGCGGACGATCCGGCGGTGGTGGCAATCATTCATGATCGACAAAACACCTTGGCTGGTACGCGTGTGGGTCGGCTCGTGGAAGCCCTGGCGGCCGCGGACCACGGTGGTTCCGACGCAGCCGTGAGCGGACGCGTCAGCGAACTCCGTTTCGTGGATTCGCGAGAGGATCCGCGGGTCCAGGTCGCCGACTTCCTGGCCGGCGTGGCCCGTAAGAAGGCCTCCGATGAGCTGCACGGCCGACCCGACGATGAGATCACCGCGTTGCTGCGACCATATGTGGACTCGATGTCGATCTGGGCCGACGACGCCAGTTGGCGCCGGATACGCCCGCGATCGAACGTATCGACCAGCCAGTGAGGAGTCACACCGATGCCATCGCCGCTGCGTGATATCGGTGTCGTGGTGCCGGTGCTCGCGGCACCCATGGCCGGTGATGTCGGCACGCTGGCGTTGGTCGGTGCCGCGGCCAGCGTGGGCAGCTTGGGGTTTCTGGCCGCCGGCTACAAGACAGCGGAGGCGTTGGCGACAAACATCGCCGCCGTACGATCATCGGCGGCGACCTTCGGCGTCAACCTGTTCGCCCCGAACCCGCTGCCGGTGGATGGCGACGACTTCGAGCACTATCGGCAGGCCATCCAGATTGAGGCGGACCGCTACGGCATCGACCTCGGCGCGGGACCGCCGCTTGAAGACGACGACCAGTGGCGAGCGAAGGTGGATCTGCTGGTGGCCGACCCGGTGCCGCTTGTCAGCTTCACCTTCGGCCTTCCCGAGCCGGCCGTGGTCACCGCGCTCCGCGCGGCCGGGACGCTGGTCGTACAGACCGTCACGTCGGTCGACGAGGCCGTCGCGGCGGCGGCATCGGGCGCCGATGTTCTCGCCGTTCAGGCGTCGGCCGCCGGTGGACACTCGGGCACGCTGACACCGGGCATCCGACCGCCGAGCATTGCCCTGACTGAGGTGGTCGCCGCCGTCCGGAGTGCCGTTTCGCTACCCATCATTGCTGCCGGCGGCCTGGCGACGGCCGACGACGTAGCCGCCGCCGTACACGCCGGTGCCGACGCTGTGATGGTCGGCACGGCTCTGTTGCGTACGGACGAGGCCGGCACGACGGCGGCGCATCGAGCGGCTCTGGCCGACCCGGCGGCGCGTGGGACGGTGGTGACCCGGGCGTTCACCGGACGGTTCGCGCGTTCCCTGCGTAACGACTTCATCGACCGGTATGACCGCCTCGCGCCGGCCGGATATCCGGCGATCCATCATCTGACCAGCCCTCTGCGCAAGGCGGCGGCCACGGCGTGCGACCCCGAACGGTTGCATCTGTGGGCCGGCACGGGATACCGCCACGCCACCGATGGGCCGGCCGGCGCCGTCCTCACGCGGTTGGCCGAGCGGCTGTGAGCGGCGGGCCGTCCGCGTCTTGTCGGTTGCCGGCGGACGCGGACGGCGGGTCCCGTAGCGTGGAGGCATGGACGAGCACAGCATGGCGAGTTGGTGGAGCACCGGCCTGTCCGGCGAGGACCGGGACGAGTGGTGCAGCGCGCTCGACTCTGGCGAGCTGACCGAGGATCTGCTGATCACGCTGACGAGCTCGCAGCGCCAATGGCTGGTCGAAGCGCCGGACGGCGATGCATCGACCAGCGGCCCGTCGATGGGCCCGGAACTCCAGGCGTTCGTGGCCGAGGAGTGCTCGAAGCGGCTGCGGTGACATGCGCCTCGGGGTGCGCTACGCATCGGCGGTAGGTCGGGACGCGGACCATGATCCGTCAGATCGGCCAACAAATTTCCGTACGCCATCGGTTTGTGTCCGTGGTGTCGTGCACACCGACCAAGTAGGTCTCCCGAACCGGGCCGGCGGCACCGATGCCGTGCTCGGCCACGTACGTCCCGAGGGCACCGTACGTCTGGTCGATGTTGGCCGGTGATCCGCGGTGGACCGCTACGGCGAGGTCCGCGGCCGGGACCGTGTACGGCCGGACTCGGCCCACCGATGCCGTCGCGATCGATGTGGTCGGTATGAACAGAACGGCATCGCCGCGGTCGTCGGTGAACAGCCCGTCGTCGAACAGCCCGCCCGCCGGACCGACCGCTGCCGGTGAGCCGCCGTCCAGCGACGCGTACAGCTCGCTGAGTGCATCGGTCCACCATGACCCGAGTTCGCCGCGTCCGACGGTCCCGCTGATCGCGATTGCGGCCATCGCTGGCATGCTTCTGCGCTCGACCTCGATTGGCGACGCCGGATGCTCCAGCAGCGACCGAAGCGACGCCACCGCGGCCTCGGTCTGAGCGAGTTGCGCCTGCATCCGATCGAGGTGTACGGCGAGCAACCGGTCACGGGCGCGCTCGTCCGGCGCGGCGAGAACGGCCCGAACCTCGTCGACCGGCATCTCGAGATCGCGAAGCCGGCGGATCGTGTGCGCGGCCGTCACCTGGTCGACGCCGTAGTAGCGGTAGCCCGTGTCCGGGTTGACGTCGGTCGGCTCGAGCAAGCCGACGCGGTGGTAATACCGGAGCGTCTTCACGCTCAGGTGCGTCATCCGGGAGAAGTCACCGATCGTCACGTACGCCCGCATGGGTCAAAGTCTTGACCCTCCCCTCGGTGGAGCGTCAAGGCTGGGTCTGGTCCGGCAAATGCCATGACACACCCTGAGGAGCGATCATGAACGGCAACGCACCCGACGTCGTCACCCGGTACCTGGCGGCCGCCGACGCCAAGGACCCGAATGCCGTCGCGGCTTGCTTCGCCGACGACGGTACGGTGGTCGACGAGGGCGTGACCTATACCGGCCGCGACGAGATCGCGGCCTGGCGGGAGCAGACACTCAGCAAGTGGACCTACACAACAACGGTCACGGGCAGCGAACCGCTCGGCGCCGATCGATACCGCGTAAAGGTGCACGCGAGTGGCGACTTTCCCGGCGGCGAGGTGGACCTGGCCAACGACTTCACCGTCGCCGGCGGCCTCATCACGGCCTTGCGCATCGCCGAGTAGCGTAAGCCGGCGTGGCGCCGGAGGCGGATTTGTCAACCCTACTGTCGCAGGCGCTGGTCGCATTCACGATCGAGTTCGACAACGAGTTCGAGCACCAGATGCCGCACACGACGGCCCGCGGTCCGGCCGCACGGTCCGGTCGCGGTCCGTGGTTGGTGTCGATGGCGATGTGGTCGAATTTCATGCGTTTCATCGATCCGGACGGTGTGCCGCTGCGCGACGTCGCCGATCTCGCGAGCATCGTCAACCTGCCCGGGCTCGAACGATGGCGTTACGTCACCGTCGAGCCCGGTCCGGCCGAACGCCGGCCGTCCCGTAACGCGGCCGGCATCGTCCGGCCGACGCGGGGCGGTCGCGCCGCTCAGTCCGTGTGGGCGCCGCTGGCCGGCACGGTCGAAACCCGCTGGGCGCAACGCTTTGGCGCGGGGGAGATGGCCGAACTCCGAGCCACGCTGTCCAGCTTCGTCACGCGAATAGACCGCGCCCTACCGCGCTATCTACCGGTTTCCGGTGTCGCGCGCGAAGATCTCACGCGTCTGCCGTCCCGGGACGGCGATGTCGCGGATCTCGATCTGGCCGCGCTGCTGTCCCAGGTCCTGCTCGCCTACACAATGGACTTCCAGAGCGAATCCCGCTTGTCGCTTGCGCTCAGCGCCAACGTGCTGCGGGTTCTCGACGAAGCCGGCGTACGTGTTCGCGACGTTCCATTGCTGACGGGCGTCTCGAAGGAAGCGGTCAGCATTTCGCTGGGATTCCTCGAACGCGTTGACTGCGCGATCGTCGCTCCCGACCCGACCGCAAGTCGCATCAAGGTCGCCCGACTCACCCCGAAAGGCCGTGCGGCGCAAGCGAAGTATCACCGGTTGCTGGCGCAGACCGACGAGCGCTGGATGACGCGGTACGGCCGCGCCAACGTCGACCGGTTGCGTTCGGCGTTGACCGCCTTACTGACCGGGACGGCCGGCGACCACTCGAAGCTGGCCGAGGGGCTACGGCCGTACGACGACGGGTGGCGCGCCCATCCGCCGTACGCCAACCTGACGAAGGCCATGCTCGCGGACCCCTTGGCCGTGCTGCCCCACTACCCGATGGTCTCGCATCGAGGCGGCTTCCCGGACGGTAGCTGACGTCGCTACCGCCCGGTGTCAGCGGTTCAGACCTCGTACGCCAAATTGGGCCGCAACCAGCGTTCGACCTCGGCGACGCTGAGACCGCGCCGGCGTGCATAGTCCTCGACCTGATCCCGGCCGATCCGGCCAACGGTGAAGTAGCGCGATTCGGGGTGAGCGAAGATCAGGCCGCTGACGCTTGCCGCGGGCGTCATCGCGTACGACTCGGTGAGCGCCATGTCGAGCTGCTTCGCCTCGAGCAGGTCGAAGAGGATCTGCTTCTCGCTGTGGTCGGGGCTCGCCGGATAGCCGAGCGCCGGCCGGATGCCACGGAATCGCTCGGCGTGCAGGTCCTCGATCGCCGGTTCGGCGTCCGGCTCGAACCAGTCGCGTCGCGCCTGTAGGTGGATGTACTCGGCGAACGCTTCGGCGAGGCGGTCGGCCAACGCCTTCGCCATGATCGAGCGGTAATCGTCGTTGGCGGCCTCGAACGATGCCGCCAGCGTGTCGGCGCCGTGAATGGCGACGGCGAAACCGCCGAGATGGTCGCCGGATGGCGCGATGTAGTCGGCGAGGCTCCGGTTCGGCCGGCCGGCCGGCTTCTCGGTCTGCTGGCGCAGCATCGGCAGCCGGACTTCGCCGCTGGCCGGCTCGCCCGACGGGTCGGCGTCGACGACGATGTCGTCGCCCTCCGCCCGGGCCGGCCAGAAGCCGTACGCGCCGTGGGCCTCCAGCGAACCGGCGGCGATGATCTCGTCGAGCAACACGTTCGCTTCGTCGTAGAGCTCCCGTGCGACCGGCTGCTCCAGGATCGCCGGGAATTTGCCCTTCAACTCCCAGGCGAGGAAGAAGAACTGCCAGTCGATCATCGCGCGGAGCGTGGAGAGGTCCGGCCGGACGATGTGGACGCCGGTAAAGGTCGGCGTCGGCAGACCGGCGAACGAGACCGATTCGCGGTTTGCGCGGGCCTGGGCGATCGACAGCAGCGGGCTCCGCTGGCGCGCCGCATGCTGCTCCCGCAATCGCTCCTGCTCGGCCCGGTTGTTGGCGGCGAGCACTTCGGACCGCTCGGAGTGCAACAGGTCCGAGACGACGCCGACAACACGGGACGCGTCGAGCACGTGTACGGTCGTGCCTTCGTACGCGGGCGCGACCCGTACGGCGGTGTGCTGCCGTGACGTGGTGGCGCCGCCGACGAGCAGTGGCAACTCGAGGCCGCGCCGCTGCATTTCGGCCGCGACCGACACCATCTCGTCCAGCGACGGTGTGATGAGCCCGGACAGTCCGACCGCGTCGGCGCCTTCCGCGATCGCCGTGTCGAGGATCCGGGCCGCCGGCACCATGACCCCGAGGTCGATCACCTCGTAGTTGTTGCAGCCGAGGACGACGCCGACGATGTTCTTGCCGATGTCGTGCACATCGCCCTTGACCGTGGCCAGCACGATCTTGCCCTGGCCGCGGTCGGCCTGGATGCGACCGGCGAGGCGTGCCTCCTCCTTCTCCGCCTCCATGAACGGCTCGAGATAAGCGACCGAACGCTTCATCACGCGGGCGCTCTTGACGACCTGGGGAAGGAACATCTTGCCCGCACCGAACAGGTCACCGACGATCTTCATGCCGTCCATCAGCGGACCTTCGATGACGTCGAGCGGGCGCGCCGCGACCTGCCGGGCCTCCTCGGTGTCGTCGTCGATGAAGTCGACGATGCCGTGCACCAGGGCGTAGCTCAGGCGCTGCGCGACCGGGCCGTCGCGCCAGGCGAGATCGACGACGCGTCGCGTGCCCGATCCACTAACCGTCTCGGCGAACGAGACCAGACGATCCGTGGCATCGGGCCGGCGGTCGAAGAGCACGTCCTCGACGAGTTCCAGCAGGTCGGCCGGAATGTCTTCGTAGACCGCGAGCTGGCCGGCGTTGACGATGCCCATGTCCAGACCGGCCCGTACGGCGTGCAGCAGGAACGCGGAGTGCATCGCCTCGCGGACGACGTCGTTGCCGCGGAACGAGAACGACAGGTTGGAGATGCCGCCGCTCGTGTGCGCGCCCGGGCAACGCTCCTTGATCAGCGGCAACGCGTCGATGAACGCCTTGGCGTACCCGTTGTGCTCGGCGATCCCGGTGGCGACGGCGAGCACGTTCGGGTCGAACACGATGTCTTCGGCCGGGAAGCCGACTTCCTTGGTCAGCAGGTCGTACGCCCGGCCACAGATGGAGACCTTGCGCTCGACGGTGTCCGCCTGGCCCAACTCGTCGAACGCCATGACGACGACGCCGGCGCCGTAGGAGCGGATGCGGCGGGCCTGAGCGAGGAACGGCTCCTCGCCCTCCTTGAGGCTGATCGAGTTGACCACACCCTTGCCCTGCACGCACCGGAGGCCGGCCTCGAGCACGCTCCATCGCGAGCTGTCGACCATGATCGGGATCCGGGCGACCTCGGGCTCGGTGGCGATCAGGTTCAGGAACGTGGTCATCGCGCGCTCGCTGTCGAGCAGGTCGGCGTCCATGTTCACGTCGAGCAGGTTGGCGCCGCCGCGTACCTGCTCCAGAGCGACATCGACCGCGGCCTGGTACTTGTCCGACTCGATCAGGCGCCGGAAGCGGGCCGACCCGGTGACGTTCGTACGCTCGCCGATCATGACGAAGCCGGTGTCGGCGCCGATCTCAAACGGCTCAAGGCCACTGAACCGGGTACGGACGGCCGGCGCGGGCACCTCGCGGGGCGGCAGGTCAGCGACCGCGGCCGAGATCTGCGTGATGTGTGCGGGGGTGGTGCCGCAGCAGCCTCCCACGATGTTGACCATGCCGGCCGTGGCGAACTCACCGAGCAACTGCGCCGTCTCCGACGGCGTCTGGTCGTAGCCGCCGAACGCGTTGGGCAGCCCGGCGTTGGGGTGGGCGGCCGTGTACGTGCCGGCGAGCCGCGACAGCTCCTCGACGTGCGGCCGCATTTCCTGGGCGCCAAGCGAGCAGTTCACACCGACGATCAGCGGGTGCGCGTGCGCGATCGCGTTCCAGAACGCCTCGACGGTCTGCCCGGACAGCGTCCGGCCGCTGAGATCGACGATCGTGACCGAGATCCACAGCGGCAGCTCGGGGGCAACGTCATGCGCGGCGGCGATCGCGGCCTTCGCATTCAAGGTGTCGAAGATGGTCTCGATCAGCAGCAGGTCGACGCCGCCCTCGACGAGCGCCTCGATCTGCTCGGTGTAGGCCGCCTTGACCTGGTCGAAGGTGACCGCGCGGTAGGCCGGATCGTCGACTCGCGGCGACAGCGACAACGTGACGTTCAGTGGCCCGATCGACCCGGCGACGAACTTGCCGCCGATCTCGTCGGCCGCCTGCCGGGCCAGCTGCGCGCCGCGGAGGTTCATCTCCCGTACCAGGTGCTGGAGGCCGTAGTCGGACTGGCCGATGCTGGTGGCGGTGAAAGTGTTGGTGGTCGTGATGTCGGCGCCGGCCGCGAGATACTGCCGGTGGACGTCGAGGATGAGGTCGGGCCGGGTGAGGTTCAGGAGATCGGGGTCACCGGTCACGTCGTGCGGGTGGTCGGCCAGCCGCTCCGTACGGTAGTCGGCCGGCGCCAGACCCGCGCCCTGCAGCATCGTTCCCCAGGCACCGTCGAGCACCACAATGCGCCGATCAAGCAGGTCCCGCAGTTCCGACGTACTCATGCTGACCACCTCCGTCACCGGAGGCGCCCTTGATGAGTTCGAACCAGCCGAGCGTGGCGGACCTCACGGTCCGTCGCAGCGCCTCTCGACCTGGTCATAAAGCATACCTTGAGGCGGATATTCCGGCGCGGCGTCGGCCGGTGTCGGCGCCGGGCGTGATTGCGCACTCCGGTGACGTGCGGTCGCGCATGGCCGATACGGTCGCCTTATGAGTGATCTCTACGCGGGAACGGCGACGTTTTCGATGCCCAACGGCCCGACGGTCGACGCGGAGGTGAACCTCTGGATCGAGGACCATGGACCGCTGGTCGAGTGGGGCGGCACGGCCGAGGCCCACGAGCCGGGGATCCTGTGGAACGGTGGCCAGCAGGTCGCCGCGCTGCGCTTCGGCAGCGTCGAGTCGGGCTTTCACACCGGCGACTGCATCATCGAGACGGTCGAGCCGGGCGATGTGGAGCGCGTCACGTTGCGCGGCTCGGGCGAGCTGGCCGAGGTCGATTCGGAGCAGTAACGGCGCGGCCCGCCCGCCACACGCGGCCAGACACCGGTCATGCGGCTAGACCCGGGCATTGAGCCGCGGAATTGTACGGAACTTGGCCGCTAGATCGCGCGATTGGCGCCCAAGTTCCGTACAAGTGCGGCGGGCTACGGCAGGAGGCTCAGCTTGCCCACGATCTTGTCGACGGTCTTACGTGGACCGACGATGCTCACCGCGTAGTACGTCAGGTGCTCCCGGTCGGTGGCGCCGATCTGGTCGGCGTACTCGTCATAGACCCGGGTCTGTTGTGCCAGCGCAGGCATGTCCGCGATCAGCACGCCCTCGGCGGTCGCCGCCCGGTCCCGGATCCCGGCGATCTGCTCCGGCAGCGCACCGAGGATGCTGCAGCCGATCCAGGGCAGGCCGAGGTGGCGCTCGCCGTCGCCGTCCTTGACATCCGGGCCGTGGATCCCCGGCACCTGCGCGCCGACGACCGACGCAACACAGGCCGCGGCGTTGACGGCGCGACCCGGGGGCAGCGCCCGGTCGACGACGATGACCCATTTCAGGCGCGCTGAGCGGGTCGACTCGCTCGTGATGATTTCGTCGGACCGGAACCCGACGGCGTTCGGCTGCATCTGCATCCTTCCCCAAAAGTGCGGAACTCTATCGAAAGGCTAGCCATAGATGCGGTCACCATCGAGGAATCCGTAGATAATCCGGTTAGCATGGGGATATGGCGGATCTGGACGAACTTGATACGGCGATCCTGCGGGAATTGCAACGCGATGCACGGCGTACGAATCGGGACGTCGCCGCGGCCGTGGGAGTGTCGCCGACCACGGCGCTCGACCGGACGCGCGCGCTGCGCGACCGTGGTGTGATCCGGCAGGCGACACTCGACGTCGATCTCGAGTCGATCGGTCGGCCGGTGCAGGCGCTGATTGCCGTACGGATCAGGCCGCCGTCGCGGCGCAACATCGAAGCGTTCCGCAACTGGGTGAGTCGACTCCCGGACACGATCGGGCTGTTCGTGCTCTCCGGCACCGAGGATTTCCTGATCCATGTCGCGGTGCCCGACAACAACAGCCTCTATGCGTTCGTCATCGACCGGCTCACCGAACGGCCCGAGGTCGCCGACGTCCGCACCAGCGTCGTGTACGAACACCTGCGCACCCAGGTGATCCCGCCGGTCGCGGCGCGGCGGCCGCGCTGAGCGAGCCCGGGTCGCGCTGAGCGAGCCCCGGTCGCGGCGCGGCAACCGCGCTGAGCGAGCCGAGGTCGCGCTGATTCCGCCCATCCGGGGTGACCCGATCGTCGCAGTCCCGCCGCGGGCGGCGTCCCCCTCTACCATGGCCGGATGGCAGCGCGCCCCGAGCAGACCACGCGACGCCGTTCGCGGCGCGGCGAGGGTCGCTCCGGGGTAACCCCGGGGGCGTACGAGGTATCACGGCACGGCACCGCATGTGCTTCGCTGCGCTACGCGCAAGACCGCACACGCACGACTGGGACTCGTCGGGGCGCGCTGCCAATACTCCCGCCCGCGTCAGCCCGCGATCCGGGTGCCCGATGACGTCGACGGCCGGCGGTGACCAGCGTCCGGCCAAACGAACTCCGCCTCGATCGCGCCTGAAGCTGCAGACCATCGATCTGGCGACGGCTTCCGTTGCCGCGCCATCCGCGAGTCAAGCGACATTTCATGCGCGTGACCGGCCGCATCTCTCACCGGAGAATGCGATCCGCTTGGCGCGACGACGAGCCCAACGCGACGACGCGCTAGCTGACGAATTCGGTGCCGGCCGACGCGGCAACGCCATCGCCGGTGCGCTGGCCGATGCTTACCTGGCGGTCGACGACTGGCGTCGCCCGACGCTCGCCGCGGCGACCCGGTCGGTGCTCGGTCGGGCGCCGCGCTGGATCTATCCGGTCCTGGACGAGATTCTCGCGGCCTATCCGCAGCCGCCACGCGACCGACCGCGTGAGCTGGCCGCATACGTTGCCCGCCTGCGCGCGTTCCGGGCCGAAATCGCCGGAGCGCCGGGTTCCCGACCCGACGCGGCGGACCGGCCGATCCGCGTCGTCGGGCGTCCGGTCGGACCGACCCGCACCGTCCGCCGCCCGTTTCATACCAGGCCGATCGACGACCTGGACTCACTCGCCGCGTTGCTCGGGCTCACGATCGAAGAACTCGACTGGTACGCCGATCGACGCGGTCTTAACCATCGCGACCGCGATCGGCGGCTTCAACATTACCGACACGTCTGGCTCAATGGACGTCTGATCGAGGCGCCCAAGCCGCGATTGCGGGCGGCGCAGCGTCGCCTGCTCACGGACGTCATCGGTCCGATCCCCGCTCATCCGGCCGCCCACGGGTTCGTCGCCGGACGCTCGCCCCATACGTTTGCGGCGCCGCACGCCGGGCGACCGCTGGTGATCCGTATGGACGTCACGTCGTTCTTCGCGTCGGTGACCGCGCCCCGCGTGTACGGGCTCCTGCGCTCGGCCGGCTATCCCGAGCCGGTGGCGCACACGATCACCGCGCTCGGCACGACCCGTACGCCTTCTTCGGTGTGTAGCTCGGCGCCGACTAACGTGCCGGACCGCCCGTACCGGCTGGCATTGCTCCGCACGGCCCACCTCCCGCAAGGCGCGCCCACCTCGCCGGCGCTCGCGAACCTGTGCGGGTTTCGCCTCGATCGCCGGCTGTCCGGGCTCGCCACCGCGATCGGAATGCGATATACGCGGTACGCCGACGATCTCGCCTTCTCCGGCGACCTGTCGCCGGCCGTGGCGCTCAGGTTCGTCGCGACGGTCACCAAGATTGCTGGCGACGAGGGTTTCCGCATCAACGCCGGAAAGACGCGCATCCGTGGCCGCGGCGATCGGCAGGCACTCGCCGGTCTCGTCGTGAACGCTGCACCGGCCGTTGCCCGCGATGAGTACGACCTGCTGCGAGCCTTGCTACACAACGCATCGCGGACTGGTCTGGCCGACCAGAATCGCGACGGTCACGCCGATTTCCGCGGCTACCTTGCCGGCCGCATAGCCTGGGTCGGTCATCGGCATCCGGCCCGTGCGGCAAAGCTGGCTGCACTTTTCGATGCCGCGTGTTCCGCTCCCGACGGTTCCGACTAGACCAGGCGAACGACGGCGGCCGCTTCGGCCGGCAATCGGAATGGCGTGGCGCTCCCGTTCGCGTCAGCCGAGGTTGCATAGAGAGTTTCCACGGCCGGCAAGTCGACACTCACCGGTTCCGCGCCGAGATTGGCAACGACGAGGCAGCGGCCGCGGCGGATAACGACGTGGTGCTCGCCGTACGTGACCTCGACCCGATCCAGACGCGGATCGGACAGGTCAGGATGGCGCCGCCGCAGCGCGATCAGTTCCCGATACACGGTCAGCATCTCGGCGTGCTCGCGCAGTTCCAGTTCGTCCCAGTCCAGCTTCGACCGGGTGAATGTCGCGGGATCCTGCGGATCGGGTACGTCTTCCGCCCGCCACCCGTGTCGCGCGAACTCACCACGCCGTCCCGCAGCCACAGCAGCACCCAGTTCCGGTTCCGGATGACTCGTGAAGTACTGCCACGGCGTACTCGCCGCCCATTCCTCGCCCATGAATAGCATCGGCGTGAACGGCGACGTGAACAGCAGCACGGCCGCGACCCGCAGCAGCGCCGGAGAGAGCGTCGCGGTCAGCCGGTCGCCGTCCGCTCGGTTGCCGATCTGATCGTGATTCTGCAGGTACGCGATGAAGCGATATCCGGGGGTCGTGGTGCGATCGATCGGCCGTCCATGCTGCCGCTCACGAAACGTCGAGTACGTCCCGTTGTGGACAAACGCCTCCTGCCACACCTTCGCCAGGCCGGAGATATCGCCGAAGTCGTCGTAATAGCCCTGCCGCTCGCCGGTGAGCAATGCGTGCAGCGAGTGGTGGATGTCGTCGTCCCATTGGGCGGTAAGGCCGATGCCGCCAGCGTCCCGCGATGTGATCAGACGGGCATCGTTGAGATCGGACTCGGCGATCAACGTGAGCGGCCGCCGCAGATGCGTGGCGAGCACATCCACCTCAGCGACCAGCTGCTCGAGCACATGCGTGGCGCTGTGATCCACCAGCGCGTGTACGGCATCCAGCCGTAGGCCGTCCGCGTGGTAGTCCCGCAGCCACGCCAGCGCGCTGTCGATGACGTATCGCCGCACGCCGTCGGAGAGTGGTCCGTCGAGGTTCAGTGACTGGCCCCAACTGTTCGATGCCCGACGAGAACACGGGTGCGAACATCGGTGCGTACGCTCCGGACGGACCGAAGTGGTTGTAGACGGCGTCGATCAGCACGGCGAGTCCACGAGCGTGGCACGCGTCGACGAACTTCTTCAGCCCGTCCGGCCCGCCGTACGGTTCGTGTGGCGCATACCAGCAGACTCCGTCGTACCCCCAGCCGTGATCACCGTTGAATGCGTTGACCGGCAACAGTTCGACGAAGTCGATACCCAGGTCGGCGAGGTGATCCAGGCGGTCGATGGCCGCGTCGAACGTCCCCTCCGGTGTGAACGTGCCGATGTGCAACTCGTAGATCACCGCGCCCGGCAATGCCCGACCGGTCCAGCCGTGGTCGGACCAGCGGAACTCATCGTGGTCGTAGACCCGGCTCGCGGCGTGGACACCGTTCGGCTGCCACCGCGATTGCGGATCGGGATAGCCCTTGTCGTCATCGTCGATGAGGAACGCGTAGTCGGTGCCCGGTGCCGCGCCCGGCACATTCAATCGCCACCAGCCGTCGTCCGAACGCTCCATGGCAACGACGTCCGCGCCGGAATCCGGACCCAGCCGCAGTCGGATCCGGTCACGCTCGGGCGCCCACACGCCGAAGCCGGTCACGGCCGGGGGTCCTCGTCCCGAACCAACAGCGCGACCGGAAGTGATTCGAAGAGTGCCGACAGGGCCAGCGAAGGGCCATCGAGCAACGCACCCGTCAGCACATCTCGCCATTGGCCATCCGGCATGGTGACGGCGTCGGCATCGGCCCAGCCGCCCGACTCGGCCAACGCGACCGGCCGGCGGGTCACGACGGTCACCGCGCCGCCGCGGTCGAAACCGAAGACATGCCCGGCGTGCGGTCCGCCCGCGACCAGCGGAAGGTAGTCGCCGAACAGATCCGGGCGATCGCGCCGCAGCCGCAGTGCGCGACTCGTCACGAGAAGTTTGGCCCCGCCGGATGAGTCGAGGCCGGGGATCCAGCCGTCGTCGAGGCGCTCCAACAATCTCGCGCGGGCGCCGAAGTCGACGGGCCGACGGTTGTCCGGATCCACCAGCGAGTTGTCCCACAGTTCGGTGCCCTGGTACGTGTCCGGCACGCCCGGCATCGTGAGCTGCACCAGCTTCTGGCCGACCGCGTTGCTCCATCCGGGGACGGTGATGTCGGCGACGAATGCGTCGATCGACGACCGCAGCGGACCGTACATGGCGTCGACTACACCGTGCACCGCGCGCTCGAACGCTTCATTGGGCTCGGCCCACGTCGTGTGTGTGGACGCCTCGCGGGCGGCCTTTACCACGTATGCGTGCAGGCGCTCCGGCTCGATCGGCCACGCGCCGACGGCGGATTGCCAGATCAGCGCGGCGAGATCCGGATCGTCGAGCGGTGCGGCCGCCGTCCATTCGGACACTGCCGCCTGCCAGCGCGGGCCGATCTCCGATAGCACGGCGAGCCGGGCACGGACGTCCTCGCCGCGCTTGGTGTCGTGCGTCGAAAGCGTCGTCATGCCGTGCGGCCACTCGCGCACCCGTCGCATCGCGGCCGCGTGGAACTCCTCCGCCGAGACGCCAAACTGGTCGGGCGCGCCGCCGACCTCGTTCAGTGCGACGAAGCGGGTCCACCGGTAATAGGCGGTGTCCTCGACTCCCTTGGCCATGACGGCGCCGCTGTACTGCTGGAACCGTTGCGCCAGCTCGGTGTGCGGATCGGTGATGGCCGGCGATACGGCGGTCACCGCTTCCGGGAACGTCGCGGCGGCCTCTTCGATCGCTTCGTCGAGATGTTCACGCCCGGCCGGCAGGTAGGTCCGGTAAACGTCGAGGTGCACCGCGATGCCGGCAATGGCCGCCCGCGCTTTCGGATGCTTGGGCGCCAGGTTGGCCAGGCGGCTCAGCTCGGCGGCCAACAGCGTCACCGCCGCCTCGCGCTTGGCGTCGAGGGCGGCGTCGAAGAAACGGCTACGGGCCGGGAAGTGCGTGACACCGGCCGGATCGATGAACAGCCCGCATACTTCGCGCAAGGCGTCGTAGCCGGTGTTTCCCGCGACCGGCCAGTCGTCGGGCATCTCCTCGCCGTACTCCAGAATCTTTTCGACCGCGAGCCAAGCGTTGGGTGCCGCGGACCGCAACCGCCGCAGGTACGCACCCGGGTCGCGTAAGCCGTCCGGATGGTCGACGCGGATGCCGTCAACGAGCCCGGCCTGCACCCAGCGAAGGATTTCGACGTGCGTCTGCGCAAACACGTCCGGATCCTCGACGCGTACGCCGGCGAGATCGGACACCGCGAAGAAGCGGCGGTATGTCAGCTCCGTGTTGGCGCGGCGCCAGTTGACCAGCCGGTATTGCTGCCGCATGTGGACCTCGACCGGCGACCCGTCGTCGGTGCCCGGCGCGATCGGATAGCGGTGTTCGAAGTAGCGCAGTTCCGGGCCGTCCGGTACGTCGCGATCGACGAAGACATCGTCGAGCGAGTCATCGCCGAGCACCGGGATGAGCAACGGACCGCGCGACCAGTCGATGTCGAACCAGGGCGCGTACGGCGAGTCCGGTCCGTCCCGTAGCACCGACCACCACGCCGGGTTCGTCTCCGGGCGCGCCACGCCGAGGTGATTGGGCACGATGTCGACGACGAGGCCGAGCCCAACGGATCGCAATGCCGCGACCAGACGATCGAGCGCTTCGGCGCCACCGAGCTCCGGATTCACCCGGGTCGGATCGACCACGTCGTAGCCATGTGCCGATCCGGGCGTCGCCGCGAGCAGTGGTGCGCTGTAGAAGTGGGTAACCCCGAGGCTTGCGAGGTACGGCGCGAGCTTGGCGGCCGTGTCGAGGTCGAAGTCGGGCCGGACCTGCACCCGGTACGTCGAGACGGGCACCGTCGACGTGGCACCCACCGTCGTCGCCGCCGCGCCGGGCGTCGCCGCGCCGGGCGTCGCCGGGGCGTCGCCGGCGGCGGACGTCGAATCCGTCATCGCTCCTGCTCGAGCACGATCAGGCAGCGATCGGGCACCCAGACGCTGCCGCCCGCCGCCACCGTCGGCGGCTCGTCCAGCTTCGGCTGGCTCGTGTCCAACACGGCGACCCATTTGCCGCCGTATTCGCCGGGCGGCATCACGAACTCGGTCCACTGTGGATTGGCGTTGAAGCACAACATGAACGACGAGTCGACGTAGCGCTCGCCCTGCGGCCCGCGATCGCGGATGCCGTCGCCGTTGATGAACAGCGACACCGCCTGGCCGAAGTCCTCGCTCCAATCGTCCTCGGACATCGGGCGTCCGTCGGAGGCGAACCACGCGACATCGGTGATCGGCTCGTCGCCGCCCCGGCGCACCGGACGTCCGGTCACGAAGCGGCGGCGGAGGAACGCGCGATGCGCCTTGCGGAACCGCGTCAGCGACTGGGTGAACGCGAGCATCGTCTCGTCGACATCGTCCCAGTCCACCCAGGTCAGCTCGGAATCCTGGCAGTATCCGTTGTTGTTGCCGAGTTGCGTGCGGCCGAGCTCGTCGCCGTGGCCGATCATCGGCACGCCGAGCGACAGCATCAACGTCGCCATGAAGTTGCGCCGCTGTCGTGCCCGCAAAGCCAGGATGTCCTGATCGTCGGTCGGCCCCTCGACGCCACAGTTCCAGGACCGGTTGTCGTCGGCGCCGTCCCGGTTGTCTTCGAGATTCGCCTCGTTGTGCTTGTCGTTGTACGACACGAGATCGCTGAGCGTGAAGCCGTCGTGGCAGGTGACGAAGTTGATACTCGACACCGGCCGACGACCGTCGGAGAGGTAGAGGTCGGCCGAACCACACAGTCGCGTCGCGAACTCGGCCAGGGTCTCCGGTGCACCGCGCCAGAAATCGCGGGTGGTGTCGCGATACTTGCCATTCCACTCGGTCCACAGCGGCGGAAATCCGCCGACCTGGTAGCCGCCCGGTCCGACGTCCCACGGTTCGGCGATGAGCTTGACCGTGCTGATCACCGGATCCTGCTGCACCACCTCGAAGAAGGTCGAGAGCCGGTCGACTTCATAGAATTCGCGGGCGAGCGTGGCGGCGAGATCGAAACGGAACCCGTCGACGTGCATGTCGAGCACCCAGTAGCGCAGCGAATCCATGATGAGCTGCAGCATCTGCGGGCTACGCGCGTTCAGGCTGTTGCCGGTGCCGGTGTAGTCGAGATAGTGGCGCTGGTCGTCGTCGACCAGCCGGTAGTAGGCGGCGTTGTCGATGCCGCGGAACGACAGCGTCGGGCCGAGGTGACTGCCCTCGGCGGTGTGGTTGTAGACCACATCGAGGATGACCTCGATACCCGCCGCGTGCATGGCCTTGACCATGGCCCGGAATTCCTGCACCTGCTGGCCGTTGGCGCCGCTGGACGCATAGCCGTGGTACGGAGCGAAGAAGCCGATCGTGTTGTAGCCCCAGTAGTTCCGAAGCCCCTCTTCGACGAGCCGCTGATCGTGCACGAACTGGTGGACGGGCATGAGCTCGATCGCCGTGATGCCGAGCTTCACCAGATGCTCGACGATCACCGGGTGCCCGATCCCGGCGTACGTGCCGCGCAGGTGCTCGGGCAGCTTCGGGTGGCGCATGGTCAGGCCCTTGACGTGGGCCTCATAGATGATCGACTGGTGGTACGGGATATTCGGCAACCGGTCGTTGCCCCAGTCGAAGTAGGGGTTCACGACGACGGCCTTGGGCATGAACGCGGCCGAGTCGAGCGTGGAGATCTTGTCCGGGTCGTCCCAGTCGTAGCCGTACACCGACGGATCCCACTCGATGTCGCCGTCGATCGCCTTGGCGTACGGGTCGATCAGCAACTTCGCCGGGTTGCACCGTTGGCCGTTGGCCGGATCGTAGGCACCGTAGACCCGGTATCCGTACCGCTGACCGGGCTCGACTCCCGGGATGTACGCATGCCACACGTACGCGTCGACCTCACGCAGCTCGACCCGTTCCTCGGTGCCGGCGGCGTCGAACAGGCACAGCTCCACCTTCGTCGCGACCTCGGAGAGCAGCGCGAAATTCGTGCCGGTCCCGTCGTAGGTCGCGCCCAGCGGGTATCGCTGGCCCGGCCAGACCTCCATGAAAGGCACCTCTTCGTTGTCCGTCGCGCCGGGCCGGCGCTGTCTCCATCGGCTCGACCGGCGGCCTTCCTACGGGCCGCCGAGGCTACTCCGGCGCCAGCCAGAGCGCGCCCAGTGGCGGCACCCGCAGCAGAGCCGACGCCGGCATTCCATGTGCCGGATGCTCGTCGGTCGCCTCGACGGCCCCCCAGTTGCCCACGCCCGACCCGCCATACACCTCGGCGTCTGTGTTGATTATCTCGCGCCAGCGGCCGGTCGACGGCAATCCGAGACGGTACCCCTCATGCGGGATGGACGCGAAATTGACAACGCAGGCCAGAACCTCACCCGTTCGTCCGTACCGCAGGAACGAGAACGTGTTGCGCGCGGCGTCATCGGCGTCGATCCAGCGGAAGCCGACGGGGTTGGTGTCCTGGGTCCACAAGGCCGGCGTGTCGCGGTAGATCGTGTTGAGGTCGCGAAGTGCCCGCTGGACCCCGGCGCGAGCCGGATCGTCCAGCAGCCCCCACGGCAGCCCGGCGCCCTCGTTCCATTCACGGTCGTCGGCCAGCTCAGAGCCCATGAAGATCAATTGCTTGCCTGGGAACGCCCACATGAACGCCAAGAGGGCGCGCAGCGTGGCCAACCGCTGCCACCAGTCGCCGGGCGCCTTCGTCAGTAGTGAGCGCTTGCCGTGCACGACCTCGTCATGGCTGATCGGCAGCACGTAGTTCTCGCTGAACGCATAGACCCCGGCGAAGGTCATCTGTGGGTGGTGATACTGCCGGTGGATCGGCTCGCGCGAGATGTAGCTCAGCGTGTCGTGCATCCAACCCATGTTCCATTTGAAGCCGAAGCCCAGGCCGTCGGCGTCCGTCGGCTGAGTGACGCCGGAGAAGGCGGTCGACTCCTCGGCGATCGTGGTCACGCCGGGATGCTTGCGGTAGACCGTCGCGTTCATCTCCTGCAGGAACGAGATCGCGTCGAGGTTCTCCCGGCCGCCCTTCGCGTTCGGCCGCCACTGGCCGGCCTTGCGCGAATAGTCGAGATAGAGCATCGACGCGACGGCGTCCACCCGCAGGCCGTCGGCGTGGAACTGGTCGCACCAATAAAGCGCGTTCGCGACCAGGAAGTTGCGCACCTCCGGGCGGCCGAAGTCGAAGATCAGCGTGCCCCAGTCCGGATGCTCGCCGCGCATCGGATCGCTGTGCTCATACAGGGGCGAGCCGTCGAAGCGGGCCAGGGCCCAGGCATCGCGCGGGAAATGCGCCGGGACCCAGTCGAGGATGACGCCGATATCGGCCTGGTGTAACCGGTCGATGAGCAGCCGGAGGCCGTCCGGATCGCCGAACCGGGCCGTCGGCGCGTAGTAGCCGGTGACCTGGTAGCCCCAGGACCCGCCGTACGGATGCTCCATGACCGGCAGGAGTTCGACGTGGGTGAAGCCCTGCTCGCTGACGTACGCGGTGAGCTGCTCGGCCAGCTCCGTGTAGGACAGGCCGGGGCGCCAGGAACCGAGATGCACCTCGTAGACGCTCATCGGTCGCTCGTGCAACGCGGTCTGCGCCCGGCGGTCGAGCCAGTCGTCGTCGCCCCACACGTAGTTCGACTCATCGATCATCGAAGCCGTCCGCGGTGGTGTCTCGGTCCGCCGTGCCATCGGGTCGGCCTTTTCCTGCCACGTCCCGTCGCGACCGAGGATGCGGAACTTGTAGCGCTGGCCGACCTGGGCGTCCGGGACGTACAGCTCCCACACGCCGGAGCTGCCGAGCGACCGCATCGGCCAGCCGTCGTGGACGCCCCAGCCAGTGAAGTCACCGACCACACGGACACCCTGCGCGTTCGGCGCCCATACCGTGAACGCGGTGCCCCCGACCCGCGGCTGCGCGCCGAGCACCGTCCACAGCTCCTCGTGCCGGCCCTCCGCGATCAGGTGCAGGTCGAGGTCGCCGAGCGTGGGCAGATGCCGGTACGGATCGTCGAACTGCCGGCCGTCGATCTCGATCCGATAGTCGATGATCATGCCGGGTAGCGTGACCTCGAAGATGCCCTCGTCGTGGACGCGGTGCATCGGCACCGTGCTGCCTTCGGCGACGACCGATACGTCGGTGGCCCCGCGACGCAGGGTCCGTATCGTCGTCTTGTCGCCGTCCGGGTGCGCACCGAGGATTGCGTGTGGATCGTGGACCGCGCCGGTGATGATCTCGTTCACTGTCGGCCCCTTCCGTTTGACGTGTCGTCCGCCGCGATGTCGCCGCCGACCGGACGATCGCTCTGACCGGCGGGTGGTCCACCGCTGGGAATGCCCGGACCCACGCCGCCGCTCGGCATGCCCGGGCTGGCGGTGAAGTTGCCGCCGCCGAAGCCGCCGCTGACCGGCAGGACGTCGTCCGGTGACACCGTTTCGGTCTCCTCGGCGCTGGCCGGGATCTGCGTGCCGCCACCGAGCAGGCGATCGATCGAGTGCAGTGGGATCCACAGCCAGCTTGGCCGGTGCCGTGCCTCGTACGCCGCCTCGTACGCGGCCTTGTCCAGCTCGTACGCGGCGAGCAGGTCGACGTGTTCACGCGGGTCCACGCCGGACACGGCGGTGTAACCGTCGCAGAACGCCGCTCGATTGCGTGCGGCCCATTCGCGGGCCCGCTCGCCGAGCTGTTCGTTGTCGGTGTCGCCGATCAGCAGCTGGTAGGCCGCGTAGTCGAACGAGCGCAACATCGCGGCGACGTCCCGCATCGGGGAGTCCGGCCGGCGGCGCTCCTCGATCGGTTGGCCCGGCTCGCCCTCGAAGTCGATGATCAGCCAGTTGTACGGCGTCCGCAGCGCCTGACCGAGGTGCAGGTCGCCGTGTACGCGCTGGATGATCGATGGTGCCGTGGCGCGCTGCAGGATCGCGATCGCCGCGTCGAGGTGCTCCGCGATCTGCGGCACGGTGTCCGCCGCCGCCCGCAGGCGTTCGATCATATGGTCGACCGGCGGCTTCTCGATCTCGCGGCCGAGTTCGTCGCCGAGCGTGCCGTGGATCGACGCGACCGCCTCGCCGAGCCGGTGAGCCTCGCCGGCGAAGTCGCCGCCGACCTGATCCGGTCCGTACCCCGGCTGGGCGATCAGGTCGCGGGCGCTGGTGACGGCCATCGACCATCCGTCGGCCGAGTTGGCCGCGAATTCGGTCAACGTGGCCAGGGACAGCGGCTGTCCTTCGGTGTCCATGCCCTCGATGGCGCCCATCAAGCGCGCCGAATACGGGCTTTCGGCGCGGCCCAACGCGCGGCCCAGCTCGAGATCCGGATTCAGGCCCGGCACGACGCGGCGATAGAGCTTGAGGATGGCCGAGCCGTTGAACACCACGCTCGAGTTGCTCTGCTCGCCGTCGATCACACGCGCCGTGCTGTCGTCCACCGCGGCTGTACCGGGCTCGGCCTCGAAACGCAGGTCACCGACGGCGTGTCCGGCCAGGATCATGCTCAACAACTCACGGCTCGTCCGTTCGCTGTAGAGGGCGTCATATCCCGTTCGACCGTCGGTGTCGCCGATGCGCGCGACACCGACGAATTCGTCGGCGGGTGACCGATCCCAGCCCACGACGACCTGATAGGCCTGCGTTGCTCCATCGGTGAAGTGGACGCGCAGCAGCATGTGGTCGAGGTCGTCGGCGAGTGGGGTGACCGACGTCGACTCGACCTCGGCAATAGTGCGGCCGCGCCCTGCGTACCACCGTTGCTGCGGTAGCCAGTCGGCGAACGGCAAGCTCATGTGGTCTCCTCCGGGCCGCGCAACTGCAGCCAGTAGAAGGCGTGACCGGGGAGCGTAAGCAGATAGGGCAACTGCCCGATCGACGGGAAGCGCACCCCGCCGGTCAACTCGATGGGTGTATAGCCCGCCCACTTCTGCAGATTCAACTCAATCGGCTGCGGGAAGCGGGACAGGTTGTTGACGGACAGCACGATGTCGTTCTCGTGTGTCCGCACATAGGCGAGCACCGACGGGTTCGACCCGCCGAGATCCTCGAAGTCGCCCAAGGCGAACGCGTCATGCCGGCGCCGGACGGCAAGCATTGTCCGCGTCCAGTTGAGCAGCGAGGCGCCATTCTGTTGCTGCGCCTCGACGTTGATGGCCTGATAGCCATAGACCGGATCCTGGTTGACCGGCAGGAAGAGCCGACCCGGCGTGGCCGAGGAGAATCCGGCGTTGCGGTCCGGCGTCCATTGCATCGGGGTACGGACGCCGTCGCGGTCGCCGAGCCAGATGTTGTCGCCCATGCCGATCTCGTCGCCGTAGTAGAGCACCGGCGAGCCCGGCAACGACAGCAACATGGCGGTGAACAACTCGACCTGGTTGCGATCGTTCTCCAGCAACGAGTTCAGCCGTCGCCGGATGCCGACGTTCGCACGCATGCGCGGATCCTTGGCATATTCGGCGTACATGTAGTCGCGCTCTTCGTCGGTCACCATCTCGAGCGTCAGCTCGTCGTGGTTGCGCAGGAAAATGCCCCATTGGCAGCCGCTGGGAATCTTCGGAGTGGATGCCAGGATTTCCGAGATCGGGAACCGCGACTCCCGCCGTACGGCCATGAACAGTCGCGGCATCAACGGGAAGTGGAACGCCATGTGGCATTCGTCGCCACCGACCTCGGCGTCGCCGAAGTAGGCGACAACGTCGGCGGGCCACTGGTTGGCTTCGGCGAGCAACACTCGGCCAGGGTATTCGTCATCGACGATCTTGCGCAATTTGCGTAGGAACTCATGGGTCTGCGGCAAATTCTCGCAGTTCGTCGACTCCTCCTCGAACAGGTACGGCACCGCGTCCAGCCGGAATCCGTCGATGCCGAGATCGAGCCAGAAGCGGATCACGTTCATCATCTCGCGCGCCACGTCCGGGTTCTCGTAGTTGAGATCCGGCTGGTGTGCGAAGAACCGGTGCCAGTAGAACTGTTTACGCACCGGGTCGTACGTCCAGTTCGACTCCTCGGTGTCCACGAAGATCACCCGGGCGAACGGATACCTGTCGTCGGTGTCGCTCCATACGTAGTAGTCCGCGTACGGGCCGGTGGGGTCGCGGCGTGACTCCTGGAACCACGGGTGGGAGTCGGCCGTGTGATTCATGACGAGATCGGTGATGACGCGGATGCCCCGCTTGTGCGCGGCGTCGAGCAGTTCGACGAAGTCGTCGACCGTACCGAACTCGGGTAGCACCTTGTAGAAGTCACGGATGTCGTAGCCGCCGTCGCGCAGCGGCGAGTCGTAGAAGGGCGGCAGCCAGATGCAGTCGACGCCGAGCCATTGCAGGTAATCCATCCGTTGGATCAGGCCCTGGATATCGCCCTGCCCGTCGCCGTTCGAGTCATGGAACGCCCGGGCGAGCGCCTCGTAGAAGACCGCGCGTTTGAACCATGTCTCATCCGCGGGCAGCGCCCGCGCGTGGCTGTAGTCGCTGGCCGACGGGTGCTCGACGACGCCATCGGCGGCGACGTGAGAGCCCTCGGCAAGATCCAGCGTGTGTCCCGGCCCGTCCACGGTTTATCGGTTTCCTCCTCAACCCCCCGACTAAACGCCCGCCACTGCGGCCACCCGAGTGGCCTTTGTCTCTCTCATCCCACGCGCTGCACCGACAAGATGTGCGCTGGCTCGACGAACGGGTCGAGGCGGACGGCGTTGTGCTCGCCCCAGTCGAACACGGCGCCGGTCAGCTCGTCCCGGATCGTGAAACGTTGGTGCCAGTCGAACCCGAGCGCCGGCATGTCGAGGCTCACGTTCGCCCACTGGACGTTCTGCGGATCGAACGACACGGTCACAATGACGATGTCGCCGGTGTCCTCGTCGCGCTTGGAAAAGCAGAGCACGGTCGGGTTGTCGCAGGCATGGAACCGCAGATTCCCGAGCCAGTGCAGCGCCGGATGCCGGCCGCGGATCGCGTTGAGTGCCCCGAGATACGGCGCGAGCGACTCGCCGGCCGCCTCCCGGGCCGCCCATGCCCGCGGCCTGAGCTCGTACTTCTCGTTGTCGAGCAGTTCCTCGGCGCCCGGTCGGTTGACGTTCTCGTACAACTCGTACCCGGAGTAGATCCCCCAGGACGGACTCAGCATGCTGGCCAGAATCGCCCGGATCTTGAACATCGCCGGGCCGGCGTGCTGCAGCGGCTCGGGCAGGATATCCGGCGTCGTCGGCCAGAAGTTCGGCCGCATGTGGTCCGCCCCGGCCACCAGTTCCTCGCAGTATTCGCGCATCTCGGCCGGCGTGTTGCGCCAGGTGAAGTACGTGTACGACTGGGTGAAACCGGCCCGACCGAGCCCGTGCATCATCGGCGGTGCCGTGAACGCCTCCGCGAGGAACAGTACGTCCGGGTCGACCGCCTTGACCTCGGCGATCAGCCAGTGCCAGAAGTTGACCGGCTTCGTGTGCGGGTTGTCGACCCGGAAGACCTTGACGCCCTGCGCGACCCAGTGCAGCACGACGCGGCGGATCTCCTCGCGGATGCCGTCCGGGTCGTTGTCGAAGTTCAGCGGATAGATGTCCTGATACTTCTTCGGCGGGTTCTCGGCGTAGGCGATCGTGCCGTCGGGCAGGGTGGTGAACCATTCCGGGTGCGAGCTGACCCATGGGTGGTCCGGCGCGCACTGGAGCGCCAGGTCAATTGCGACTTCCAGACCCGCGTCGTGGGCGCGCGCGACGAACGCGCGGAAGTCCGTCAACGTACCGAGCTGGGGATGGATGGCGTCGTGGCCGCCCTCGCTCGACCCGATCGCCCACGGCGAGCCGACGTCGCCCGGTGCGGCCCGCAGCGAATTGTTGCGGCCCTTGCGATTCACCTTGCCGATCGGGTGGATCGGCGGCAGATACACGATGTCGAAGCCCATCTGCGCGATTGCCGGAAGCCGCCGCGCCGCGGTGGCGAACGTGCCGTGCTTCGCCCGCCCGTTCGCGTCCGCCTCACCCTCCGACCGCGGGAACATCTCATACCACGCGGAAAACAATGCGCGGGTACGGTCGACCCACAGCGGGCGCGATTCCGACGCGGTCACGAGATCCCGCACTGGATGAGCCCACAGCACCGGCGCGAGATCGAGCGCCGGTTCGATACGGGCCGACAGCGGTGCGTCGTCGTCGCGGAGGGCGTCGGCGGCGGCCTTGACCGCGGCCGTGTGCTCCTCCGGCACGATCGCGACGGCGCGGTCCAGGACCGCCGCCGCGCGCGCGATGTCGTTGGCCAGATCTTCGGCACCCTGGCCGGCCTCGATCTTCGCGAGGACCGCGTGATGCCAGGTCAGGTACGGGTCGGAGAACGCCTCGACGGCGAACTCCCAGGGGCCGACGGCGTCCGGCTTGATCGTGGCGTGCCACCGTCCGGTGCCGTCGTCGGCCGCCGTCATCCGGGCCGCCGGGCGCTCGCCGTCGGGACCGCGCCAGGTGACGACGCAGCCGAGCGCGTCGTGACCCTCGCGATAGGCGATGGCACTGACCGGCACGTGTTCGCCGACGACAGCCTTGGCCGGGTAGGCGCCGCCGTCGATGGTCGGACGGACGTCCTCGATCGGGAAGCGACGTTCGGTGACCGACGCGCTCACTGCCGACGGCGGAGTGGGCTGGGGTGGGGCCGGCGGGATTGGCTGGGGTGCCGGCGGGCTTGGCTGGGGTGCCGGCGGGCTTGGCTGGGGTGCCGGCGGACTTGGCTGGGGTGCGGCCGGCGGGGTTGGCTGGGGTGCCGGCGGGCTTGGCTGGGGTGCGGCCGGCGGGGGAGCGGCGGCGGGCTGGGGGCGCATAGGTTCGTCATTCCCGACCACGGTGGCTTGACACCTCCCTGGGCTGTCCCGAGCGTGGGTTGTCCGCCCGAGTGTCCGTATGCGCGCACATTCGAGTGCACTCGGTAGCGCGGGCGGTGGGGACTCCGACAAACCGCCGCCCGTCAAGATCCCTTTCGATCCTAGTCGTCGAGCGAGGGGGTTGTCGCGAGCGTGCCAAGTTGATGGCGCAACGGGCCGGCTCGCGCCGCCGCGGCCGTCGCCGAAGAACGGACCCTCGTCGGCCCGACTACTGCCAGCCGTAATGCATCCGGAGCTGCTTGGACAGCGCGTCGAAGCGGGCACGCGAGAGCACGGCGCCTTCGCGCCGGATCCCGTGCTCTTTGACCCTGAGCACGCGATCCATGCGAACCCAGCTCGGTCGCTCTTCGTGGTCCCACGAGCCGGAGCCGAGCGCATACCAGTTGTCCTGCCCGTCGCGCGCGGCCGAACTCGACATCATCAGGCCGAGCAGCGTGGTGCCGTTGCGCCCGACGACCAACACCGGACGGTCCTTGCCCTGCGAGTGGTCCTCCTCGTACGGCACCCAGGTCCACACGATCTCGCCCGGATCGGCGCGGCCGTCGAGATGCGGCGAATACAGCAGATGACGTCCGCGCGGCGGTCCCGGCTTCGCCAGTTTGATCGTCTTCGACAATCCGCGGGTACGCGCGGGCGCGGCGCCGTCCGCGGCGGGCCGGCCTCGTCCCAACAGGTCGCTCATCCGCGTCATGATGCTCGCCACGATCGCCACCCTAACCCGTCTGGTGACCGCGCGCCGTCGCGCTTATCGGGGGCTGGTGATCGCCGGCGCGAACCGGTCGACGAACTCGTTGCCGAACACTCCGTCCGGATCGGCGCGGTGGCGCAGCCGGCCGAAGTCGTCGAGACGATCGAAGCGATCGGCGACAGCCTCCGGCGTCATCGTGAAGACCTTGCCCCAGTGCGGCCGATGGTCGAACGGTTGGAGGGCGCTCTCGACCTCCGCGACGGCCTCGAGCACGGCCGGCGTATCGGGGACCCAGGTGAAGTGCAGCGCCAGGCTGTCACGACCGTACGTGGGGCTGAGCCACAGGTCATCGGCGGCGATCGTACGCAGTTCGGAGACCATCAAGACGGGCGCGAGCCGATCGCCGATGGCGCGCATCGCGGCGATCGCGGCCGCCGCGTGCTCGCGTGGCACGAAATACTCGGACTGCAACTCGGCGCCGACGCTCGGCGTGAACTCCAACCGAAAATGCGGAAGTCGTTCGTGCCACCGGCCTGGCCGCCCGAGCTGCGGCGTGGCCGGGCCGGGTGGCAGCCCGATGACCGGATGCCGCGGCTCGTCGGCGAGTCTGGCATCGAGCCAGCGGGTCGGTAGGCTGCCTTCGCCGCGGTGCTTGGTCCACACGTAGTCCACGGCCGGCGCATTCCATCGGGTCAGCACGCTGACGCTGTACGCGCTCGCGAAGACCGCGTCGACCTCGGCCAGCAGTCGATCCCACGGCATTCCCTCGTACACCCATTGAGCGACCTCGTACGCCGGCTCGATGGCCAGGCGGACGCGGGCGACGATGCCGAGCGCGCCCAGGCCGACGATCGATCCGGCAAACGAGTCCGGGTGGCTCTCGCGCGTCATGGCCACGAGATCGCCGCCCGCGGTCACCATGTCGATGCCGGTCACCGCCGTGGCCAGACCGCCGTTCCGATCGCCGGAGCCGTGCGTACCCGTGGCTATCGATCCGGCCACCGAAATATGCGGCAACGACGCCATGTTGTGCAGCGCGAACCCGGCCGCGTCCAGGCGGGTCGCGAGTTCGCCGTAGCGCACCGACGCCGGCTACGGTTACCGAACCTCGCCCCGGGTCGATCTCTACGGTCGCGGGCAGCGCGTCGAGCGCGATCAGGTCGCCGGCGGTGCCGGTGGCGGTCGCGGCGGCCGCGTCGGCGATCGTGCTGAAGCAATGACCGGTGCCCAGCGCTCGTACGTGCCGACTGCCCGCGACAACTCGCCGCAGGTCGTCGACCGAGTGCGGACGGTGGATCTGGTGCGCGCCGAACCGTACGTTGCCCGCCCAGTTACTCGCGGCCGGCGTCGCGTCCGGTCCCTCATCGCTTGACACGCACCAGATCGTGTCATGGATCCCGCCGCCATACGTGACGGCGGCCGCAGGCACCGGGTGCCTACGGCCGCCGTCGTCGGACGTCGGTGCCTTACGCCGACTCGCGCCACATCGGGTAGAACGCGGTCACGTCATCCGGGCCGTACGGCCCGGCGTGGTCGGCGTAGCCGTGCCGAAGGTAGAGCGCGCGGCTCTGCAGCCCGCTGGCGTCGAGGTAGGCCGGCGTGCCGTCCGCGTCCAACCGCCGGTGATGCGCCTCGAGCAGGGCCGAGCCGATGCCGCGGTTGCGCGCCGAGGCCTCCACGGTGAGGAACGCCAGATAGGCGTGGTCGGGCATCGGTCGGATGAGCCTTGTGCATCTGTTCGTCCAGCTCGACGAATCGCGCCGTGTACGGCCCGCACGCGGCGGCCAGGCGCTCGTCGTAGTCCGGGATGTCGGGCATCGGGCCGGGCGGAAACCAGACCGCCACGCCGTCGCCGTCGCCCGCGACGTACACGTCGCCGTGGTCGATCGCATGCGCGACGAGCAGCCGGAACTGCCCCGCCATCGCATCGACGCGAGCTTCCTCGTCGTCCGGCACGAGCCACTGGCTGACGGGAAGGTGCCCGAACGCGCGCGCGATCGAACGCGCGAGCGCGTCGACATCGGACGCGCGTCCGGGCCGGATCGAAACCGCTTCCGTCATCGGGCCGTCATCGATCCCGCTGCGTGTAGGTCGGGTCGTCGTAGTCGCGACTGTGCGTGCCCGATGTCTGCGTCGGAACCCCGGTCGCGGAGGCAACGGTCATGGCCGCGACCGCTGTGCCGGCCGTGGCACCGAGGCCGATCCCGTCGTACACGTCCGGCTTGCCGGACTTCAGGGTGAGGGCCCACAGCACGCCGATGACCCCGACGGCCAGGTAGAGGCCGGGCATGATCCAACGGACCGGGTCGTGGGCGTCCACGCTGAGCAGGTTCGCGAAGCCTTTGATGACGTAGAACATCACGTAGCCGAGTCCGGCCGTCGCGAGAATCGGCGCGATCACGCGAGACCAGATCGACTCGTCGCGGTGGTTGCGGCTGAAGAAATTCAACACCGACAGCGACGTGCCCAGGAGCAGCACCAAGATGCCGAAGCCGCCGGTCGTGCCGAGCCAGAAGAACAGGCGCAACAGCGGGTCCCAGTGCATGACAGCGAACAGGACGATCACGATCAGTGCGACAACCGACTGCGTGATCGACGCGACCAAGGGTGCGCCGGTCCGTGCCCGGGTGCGACCGAGCAGGCGGGGCATGACACCCTCGCGACCGAGCGCGAAGGAGTAGCGGGCCACCGAGTTGTGGTAGCTGACCATGCCCGCGAAGATGCTTGTCAGAAGCAGGATATGGCCGGTATCGACGATTGCTGCGCTGTTGCCGAGGAACGGCTTGGCCACATTGAAGATCAGGTCTGGGCCTTGCTTCTGAGCCTCGCCGACCACGTTGCCGGCGCCGACGGCGACGGTGATCGCCCAACTCGTTACCGCGTAGACGACACCCATGACGGCGATCGCGAGGTACGTGGCGGCGGGCACGGTCCGGCGGGCATGGCGTGCCTCCTCGGAGAAGACCGGCGCCGCCTCGAAGCCCACGAACGCTGTGACAGCGACGGCGAATGCCGCGCCGGCACCACCGGCGGTGGCGAACAGTTGGTGCGGCTGGAACGCCGTGGTGCTGACGCTGTTGCCGGCCGGGTGGCCGATGTCCGCCACGTCCAGGATGACGACCAGCACGAGCTCGATGAAGAGCAGCACCCCAAGGATCTTGCTGTTGATGTCGACGCGCAGCGCGCCCATCAGCGCGACGATCGCCCAGGCGATCAGCGCGTACCAGTACCACTTGAGGCCCCAGTTGAACTTGTCGTCGAAGAAGCCCTGCGCGACGTAGCCGAAGATGCCGTAGAGGCCGATTTGCAGAAGGTTGTAGGCGAGTACGGCGATGAACGAAGCGCCGACGCCGAGCGACTTGTTCGCGCCCAGAGCGATGTAGCTGTAGAACGCGCCGGCGTTGACGACATGCCGGGCCATGGCGACGTACCCGGCGGCAAAGATGACCAGGACGATGCCAATCAGGACGAACGCCAGCGGCATGCCGACCACGCCGGTGCCGGCCCAGGCCGAAACGACGAGAGCGCCGACGACGAGCAGAGGTGTCGCCGCGGTCATGGCGAACATGATCACCGCGAGGATGCCGAGGCGATCTTTCGCCAACGACGCCGACACGGCGCTCGGGGAGTTGACAGAGGGGGGCATCAGGACTCCATCGGGGGGATGAGGGATGGACACGTACGGTGGTGACCAGTGCGGCGGTTCATTTCCGTTGGGACAGGACGGCGGCCGCGATGAGGGTCTCGACCTGCGTGATCAGGGCGTGCAGGGATGGTTCGTCGTTGAGGTAGCGCAGGATGACGAGCAGGTTCTCGCGATCGTCGGCCGCGGCGTTCCACATCACGTTGTCGGTGAGGCCGGTCGCCACGATCAATCCGATGATCGAGAGGTCTTCCCAGGTCCGGATGTCGCGTTTGGAGATGATTCGAGCGATACGCAGGGAGCGCCACTCGACCGACATCGGGTCTTCGGCGACGTAGGTCTGCTTCGACCGCAGCACGCCGCGCGACTCGACGTGCAGGAAACCGCGAGCGACGAGTCGCTGCTGCACGATCTCGACGGAAGTTTGCGCGAAGTAGCTGAGCCACACCGGCAGTTGGTGCTGCGGCTCGGCGATGATCGCGCTCAGCATGTCGGCGTGCTCACGCGCCTCCGGCGCATAGTGACGCGACGCGACGAGGATCCGGTTCTGGTGGATCTGGATATAGTTGTTCAACACCAATTCGGCCATCAGAGCGGCGGCGACGCCGAGGCCCATCGCTTTGGCATGCAGACGTGGCCGGTTACTTCGTCCGTCGAGACCGATCAGGTAGAAGTCGTCGGCGAGCGAGAACGGGGTGTCCTCCCAATTGCGCACGCTCGGCAATCCTCGCTCCCGATCGACAAAGGACATCGCAGTGTATCGGCCTAGCTCCGGTCGGTTGAAGCCCGGATTTTGCCATGAATCGATCACGATAAGTAGTCATCGAACACATTAGACATAGCTCGGTGCCTGCTGGAAGTGCTTTGTCGCGGCCACTGTGCCGAATCGACCCTTGCGGATATGCATAAGTCTAGATATAAATCAATGTAACGGTCGATATGGGACCGAGACGATGCGTGCCTAACGAATCGTCGTCCGTATGGCGTCGAGCAGGGGACGCAACGCCCGTGCGCGATCAAGCTGCCATCGACGGTGTGTCGACATTCCCGGGTGCGGTCGCAAGGTCGCGTTGAACCGCCACATCCCCGCCACCGCGACGACAAACCGGCTCGCCTCGATCGGAGCGGTGGCGAGGAGCCGCATCGCTTCATCCACGGCTCGAGTCGGTCCGCCGATATGACCGGCCGCGACGATGTCGGTGGCGAGCCAGGCCCGATCCAACCACGGCGCCCCCTGACCGCCGAAGGCCCAGTCGACGAGCGTCGCCTCACCCGTCCGACGGTCGATGACCGCGTTGTCGCCCCGAACGTCGTGATGCACGAGCGAATCGCCGCCGATCCATTCCCGCCAACCGGTGGCCAAATCGGCGAACCGCTCGGCGTGCCGGGCCTCCCAGGCGTCTCGCACTGTCCAGCCGTCCCGCGCTTTCCAGTCGTCTCGCGCTTTGCAGTGACCAACGTCGGCGCTCGGTTCGCCGGATGCCAATGACGCCCAGCCGTCCAGCCCCTCGTAACGGTCGGCGCAGCGCGGCGTCGACGCTGGCGCCGGATGAGCGGCGACCTGGGCGCACGCTGCAGCGACGGCACCAACGGCGGCGCTTGTCCACGGAGCGCCGGTGCTCGGCCCGTCGACCCACGTCGTCGCAAGGACAATCCATTCACGGGTACGGACAACCGCGAGCAACCGTGGCGCCGGGACGGTGGGCGCCAGGCCGCCGAGCACCTCCGCTTCTCGGAGATGCAGGCGATGCGACCGCGAGCTGACGATGGCACTGCCGCCCTTGGCGAACGCCCGACGGCCGTCGGCCAGCGTCAGCCGTGCGGCCGGGCCGGGTGACATGCCACCGTGAAGGTCGGTCCAGCCAATGGTGGGGCTGCCGACGAGGTCGGTGAGCCGATCCCGTACGGACGCCGGCACGCTCGCCCACGACGGCCGGACCGTGAAGAGATCTGGTCCGGGCCGGTCAGGCGGCATCGCGGGTCAACGCAGGGGCCAGAGCCCGCAGGAAGCTCAGCAAGTCCACGCGCTCGTCGGTCAACAACGGCCGCACGTCGGCCGGCGCCGCGTCGAACAGGTTCATGGCCCCCATCGTGCCGGGAAGCTCGCCCCGACCACCAGGGCAGCGGTCCCGCTAGTGGCAGGTCGCCACGACGCCGGTGACGGCCCTACGGGTCGAACTCGACGAGGCTGATCGGATCACGCTGGACGTGAGGCATGGTGTTGATCACCGGCTGGAGATGCGGATCGTCGTCGTGGCCGTCGAAGGTGACCAAAGTCGTTCCCACGTGGTCAAGCTCGGTCAGGCTCCGTGCGACGCATGCTGCGACGAGCCGGATTCCGTCCGGTTGGTGACGCGTGATGGTCTCGGCGACGCAATCCGTACGACCGTCTTCGATCCATATCAGGCTTACCGCGGCGACGCGATCGTGGACGACGGCGACGCTGCTGAGGGTTGCGTCAGCGTTCTCGACGTAGGCCGACCAGAGTTCGTGGATCGGCTCGCGGTCGCCCATCGGTGACCAGCGCTCGTGCACCCAACGGTAATGCTCGACCATGGCGTCGACCGTTTGGTGCTGGTCCGCGTCGCGCAGTGCGATGATGCGGGCGCTGGCGGGTAGCGCCTGCCGGTTGGTCCACGTCCGCATCGCATCGTCGGACGGATCAATGCTGGGCACCGGACAATGCTGATAGGTACGCATACCCAACGCGGCGGCGTACCGCATCGCCGGCTCGTTGGCGTCGCGGAGCTTGCCGGCCATCGGGCGCCGCGCCGGACGCTTATCGGCGAGCGCGGTGAGCAGCCGTCGCCCGATGCCCTCACGGCGTCGGTGCGGCGCCACCTCCACGAGGGTGGGGTAACGGCCGGGGTGGTACCGGCTCTCAAAGAGGGTCGCCGCGCCGACGACGCCGGTGCTGTCCTCGGCGACGAGAGTGATCGCGAACCGGTCCGGTCGCGTCGCGGTGTCATGCCAGCCCGTGCGTTGTATCAGCCAGAACGGGTCCGGGGCCGGATCCAGTAACGACTCCATCGCGGGCAGGTCGGACGACTGCCAACCTCTGGTCACCACCCGGTCCGGTGCACTCACGATTGGGGTCCGGGTCACGTTTCGTTGGACAGATCCGCGGCCGGCTGCCACAGCTCGAACCGGTTGCCGTCCGGATCGGTGGCCCAGCCGAACCGGCCGTACGATGCCTCGCTGATCTCGTCCGACACGGTGGAGCCGGCCGCTCGGAGCTGAGCCAGCATCGCGTCGAGATCCGCGACCCGGAAGTTGATCATCGCTTGTTGGTCGGGCCGTCCGAAGTAGTCGGTGTCAGCCGGGAACGGGGCCAGCACGGTCGGGCCGCCCTGCTGCATCCACCAGTCGTCGGTGGCCGGAAAGACGTTGATGCCGAGATTGGATTCATACCATCGGGCCAGGGCGGCGGGGTCCGTCGAGCGGAAGAACACGCCGCCGATGCCGAGCACTCGCTCCATGGGGGCAGCGTACGCAGGTGTGGTCGCGGGTGCTGTCGGGTGACCGTACCGCCGGATCAGGGACCCACCGGCCCGCTGGCCGCAGCCGTCTTCGCGAGCTCTTCCGGCGCGGGTGCCCGCGCCGACGAAGCACGCCGAACGACGTCGGCGATCGCACCGGCCAGCGCGATCACGACGAAACCGATGGAGACGGTGACGGCCTCGCGATAGGCGGTGTCCCAAGCACCATGGCCGCGCGCGACCGCATCGAAGAACACGGCGCCGACGACGGCGACGCCGAAGGCGGATCCGACGCGCTGCCCGGTCTGTACGACGCCGCCCGCACTACCGGCGCCCTGCACCGGCACCTCGTTGAGGGTCAACGTTTGGTTCGGTGAGATGACGTTGCCGCTGCCGATGCCGGCGACGAACAGCGGCAGCGCGGTCGCGAGTCCGGCACCGTGTCCGGGCACGAGCTCGACGGCGAGAATCGAGCCGGCGAGACCGATGCCGACCAGGACGAGACCGGCCGCGACGAGCGGGCGGCCGAAGCGCGACACGATCCGACCGCCGATCGCGGCCGCGCCGGCCGATCCGATGGCGAACGGAGTCACCGCGAGGCCGGCCTCCAGCGGGCTGTAGTGCAGACCGTTCTGCAGGAAGAGCGTGAAGATGAAGAACACGGGCGTGAACGCGGCGAAGTAGGCAAGCCCGATCGATGCCCCGAACGCGTACGACTTCCGTTTGAACAGCGACAGATCGATCAGCGCGGCATGGTGGCGGCCGAAGTGGCGTTCCCATGCCACGAAACCGACCAGGACCACGACGCCGGCCGGCACGAGCAGCCACATGAGCGCGTCGAGATGTTCCTGACTCTCGATCAGCGGGAGGAGGATGGCCGCCACGCCGACGCCGAGCAGCAGCGCACCGACCAGGTCGAGTTCATCGCGGCTTCGTTTGCCGAGGCTGCCGGGGATCAGCCGGAACGCGAGCATGATCGCGAGTGCGCCGATCGGGATGTTGACGTAGAAGACCCAGCGCCAGCCCTCCTGGGCGCCGGCCGCGGCGATGATGAGGCCGCCCAGCAGCGGCCCGACGGCGGTCGAGACGCCGATCGTTGCGCCGAGCAGGCCGAACGCCCGGCCGCGTTCGGCACCGCGGAACAGTTGTTGGATGAGTCCGCTCACCTGCGGCGTGACGAATCCGCCGGCCAGGCCCTGCACCAACCGGGCGACGACCAGCACCATGCCATTCGGTGCGATGCCGCAGACCGCGCTCGCGATGGTAAAGCCGGCCACGCCGATGACGAACATGCGGCGGCGTCCTCGCGCGTCGCCGAGCCGACCGGCCGGCACGAGTGCCAGGCCAAACGTCAGCGCGTAGCCGGAGAGCACCCAGGACAGTTCGCTCTGCGCGGCGTCCAGGCCGGTGCGGATGGACGGCAGCGCGACGTTGACGATGCTGACGTCCAGCAGCGTCATGAAGCCGGCCACGAGGCAAACCGTCAGCGCCTTCCAGCGCTTGGGATCCGGTTCGTATCCGTCGGCGATGCCGGTGGCGTCCAGGTTCCGCGACGCTCGCCGATGGTCGGCCCGCTGTTCCGCGGTCGTGCGGCCGTCCGGCGTCCCGTCCGTCATGCTGCCCCCAGATGGATCGCTACCGCTCGCCACGTCACCGACGGTGCCCGCTCGGCCGCGGCCGTGTCATGTTCACTCAGTGCACTCACAGGCTGGTCATTGCCGGTGCATCGCACGGTCGCGGCGTTGCTGCAGGCCACCTCCATATCTGGCTTATCCCTCGCGCCGGCGCTCCAACCAGTGGGCTGCGCCGACGTAAGGTGCGTCACGTTCATTTGATACCCCTTGGGGGTATGGTGGCGGCGTGGTGAACGGCATCCTGCATGCGCTCCGGATCGCCGGGTCGATGACCTGGGAGATTCTCTGGGCCCTCATCCTCGGCTTCGCGCTGTCGGCCGTCGTCCAGGCCGTCGTACGGCGATCGACGATCGTACGGCTGCTCGGCGACGACCGTCCTCGTACGCTGTCGATCGCGGCCGGACTGGGCGCCGCGTCGTCGTCGTGCTCGTACGCGGCCGTCGCCCTGGCCCGATCGCTCTATCGCAAGGGCGCCTCGTTCGTCGCCGCGATGGCGTTCGAGATCGCTTCGACGAATCTCGTCATCGAGCTCGGCATCATCCTGGCCTTGCTGATGGGTTGGCAGTTCACCGCGGCCGAGTTCATCGGCGGTCCGATCATGATCGTCGTTCTCGCGCTGCTGTTCCGGCTGACGTTGCGGGCGCGGCTGCTTCGGGAAGCGGCGCAGCAGGCGGACCGGGGTCTCGCCGGTTCGATGGAGGGGCACGCGGCGATGGACATGTCCATCCAGCGATCCGGCTCGTTCCGTCGCCGGCTGCTGTCCCGCGACGCGTACACCTCCGTGTCGCACGTGTTCGTCATGGAGTGGGCGGCGATCGTGCGCGACCTCGTCATCGGCCTGCTCATCGCCGGTGCGATCGCGGCCTGGGTGCCGGAGTCCTTCTGGCGTACGTTCTTCCTGACCGACCACCCGGTGCTGTCGAAGATCTGGGGACCGATCGTCGGGCCGGTCGTCGCGATCCTGAGCTTCGTCTGCTCGATCGGCAACGTGCCGCTGGCCGCCGTGCTCTGGAACGGTGGGATCAGTTTCGGCGGCGTGGTTGCGTTCATCTTCGCTGATCTGATCATCCTGCCGATCATCAACATCTACCGGAAGTACTACGGCTGGCGCATGGCGCTCTACATCACGGCCACGTTCTACGCCGCGATGGTGGTTGCCGGCTACGCGGTCGAGCTGCTGTTCGGGGCGGCGGGTCTGATCCCGTCCGAACGCAACGCGACCGTCTCCGACAGCGGTGTTTCGTGGAACTACACGACGTGGCTGAACATCGCGTTCCTCGTGCTCGCGGTGGCCTTGGTGATCCGGTTCGTGCGCACCGGTGGCATCGCGATGTTGCGGATGATGGGCGGCGCGCCAGATGACCATGCCGGCCACGATCATGCGGGCCACGATCATGCCGGCCACGATCATGCGGCCCACGACCGTGCCGCGCCCGATCTTGCCGGTCACGATCATGCCGGTCATGATCACGCGGCGCCCGACCGACCGTAGCGTCGCGAGGCCGGCCAACTGACGTACCACTTGGCGATCGTTTGAAGCGCGGACCGCGAGGGAAGTCTCACCGGAACATTCGCGGTGCTTGCGCGCCGCCTTGCCGTCGCGCATGGAGGTCAACCCGGTGAGCGAGCAATGGTACGACCAGGCCGTCGTCTACTGCGTCGATGTGGAACTGTTCGCGGACTCGGACGACGACGGCATCGGCGACTTCCGTGGGCTGATCGGGCGACTCGACTACCTGAGCCGGCTCGGCGTGACGTGTCTGTGGCTCAACCCGATCCACCCGACGCCGAATCGCGACGACGGCTATGACGTGGCCGACTACTACACCGTCGACCCACGGCTCGGCACGCTCGGAGATTTCGCCGAGTTGTTGCACCAGGCCGAAAACCGTGGCATCCGGGTCATCATCGATCTCGTCGTGAACCATTCGTCGGATCAGCATCCGTGGTTCCAAGAGTCGGCCACGAGCGACGACTCGCCTTACCGGGACTGGTATGTCTGGTCAAGCAACGAGCCGGACGATCGCCGGCAGGGCATCGTTTTTCCGGGCGAGCAGACGGAGACCTGGAGCTACCACCGCCGCGCGAAGTCCTGGTATTACCACCGGTTCTACAAATTCCAGCCGGACTTCAACATCGCCCACCCCGCGGTGCGCCAGGAGATCAAGAAGATCATGGGTTTCTGGCTCCAGCTCGGGGTGGCCGGATTCCGGATCGACGCCGCGCCGTTCATCATCGAGGTCACCGAGCCGAACAAGCCCGATCCGTACATGGACTTCGAGTTCCTGACCGAGATGCGGGAGTACGTCTCATGGCGGCGCGGCGACGCGCTGTTGCTGGCGGAGGCGAACGTGCCGCCCGAGAAGTTGCCGGCATACTTCGGCGACAACGGCGGCTCGGCCAACCGCATCCACATGCTGCTCGACTTCATCCTGAACGACGCGATGGTCCTGGCCCTGGCCCGCGGGTCGGCCGAACCGATCGTGCTCGCGCTGAGCCAGACGCCGTCGCTGCCACCGATGGCGCAGTGGGCCACCTTCCTGCGCAACCACGACGAGATCGACCTGTCGCGCCTCACCGCCGAGCAGCGCGAGGAGGTCTTCGCGGCATTCGGTCCGGACGAGGACATGCGGCTCTACGACCGGGGCATCCGGCGCCGGCTCGCACCGATGCTAGGCGGTGACCGGCGGCGCATCGAGCTGGCGTACTCGTTGCAGTTCACGCTGCGCGGCACGCCGGTGCTGCGTTACGGCGAGGAGATCGGCATGGGTGATGACCTGTCGCTTCCGGGTCGCAATGCGATCCGTACGCCGATGCAGTGGTCGTCGAACCCCGGAGCCGGCTTCTCCGCGGCCGCCGAGACGGTCCGGCCGGTGATCGATCGCGGTGCGTACGGCTACCAGAAGGTCAACGTGACCGAACAGCGGCACGATGCCGGTTCCATGCTCGGCTGGTTCGAGCGGATGATCCGTACGCTGCGGGAGAGCCCCGAGGTCGGCACCGGCACGTGTACGGCGATCGACAAGGGTTTCCCGCCCGGTGTGCTGGTCCACCGGGCCGACGACCGGACCGGCACGATGGTCTTCCTGCACAATCTGGCGGACACGCCGGCCCAGGTCGACCTGAGCGAGCTGGATGCCGACGCGGATTACCCCGACCAGGTCTTCGGCGATCAGACGTACGCGCGGCCGCTCGACCTGGCCGCGCTGGACCTGGCCGGGTACGGGTACCGCTGGATCCGACTGTGCCGGAACCGGGTCGGCTGATTCCTCTGCCAGAGCCGGCCGCGTCGACGGCGGGCGCCAGTGCCCGCTGATTCAGCTGAGCCGCTGGTCAGTCGCCCGATGCCGACTCTGACCGAATGTTCACGTTAGCGGCGGACCGACCTGGGTATAGCAGGCGTGCCGGTTGTGTGTGGACCGGCGCATAGCCTGCCGGACAACCGCGGCGGGAGCGACGGAATCGGCCAACAGCGTGTCGTTTGGGGGGTCAGGAAGTGGAATGGTGGGAGTTCGCGGCCTGCGCGAAGGGTGACGCCGAAACGTTCTTCCCGCGCGGCCGTGGTGTCGACCTTCGTCGGCAGGTGCAGGCGGCGAAGGCCGTCTGCGCGAATTGCCCGGTCCGCAAGAAATGTCTGTCGTGGGCGCTGACCATGAACGTCAGCGGCGTATGGGGCGGTTGCAGCGAATACGAGCGGCGCCGGATGCGTGCGACGGCGAATGCCGCCGCCCTGAGCGTCCCGGCCTGAGCGTACCCGGGCCCGAGCCGCGGCCGGAGCGCCACCTTCGCGGAGCCGAATAACCTTTACGACGAGCCGAGATAGACGTCGCCGGATTCGGCCAGGCGCCGCACGTAGTCGACGATGAAGATGAGGTCACGGTCGCCGAATCCGTGCGCGTCGGCGCCCGCGAAATGCGCCAGGGCCGCCGCCGCCGTGCTCATCGGAACGGCCGCGTCCTGACCGGTTGCGATGATCGCCCGAAGATCCTTGCGTACGCCGGCCACGTCGAATCCGACCGCGCCGCCGCCAAGCAACACAGCCGCCCGATCGCGCAGCAGCGGCGGTGCGGTATGCGAATCGAGGATGACGTCGAGCATGGTGCTCCGGTCGAGTCCTAGGCGTTCGCCGACCGCGAGACCCTCGGCCAGCGCGGCGAAGTAGGCGCCCATCGGGGCCATCAGCACGAGCTTGCACGCCGTCCCGGCACCGACCGGGCCGACGTGCACGATCCGGCGCGCGTACGCCTCGATCACCGGGGTGGCCGTGGCCACGTCGGAATCCGTACCGCCGCACATGACCATGAGCTGCCCGGCGCGGGCAGCGGCCGGCGGGCCCGCCAGCGGCGCGTCGACCAGCCCGGCGCCGGCGGTGCGAACGCGCTCGGCGAGCCGTGCGATCGTCGATGCGCGGACGGTGCTCGCGTCGACGAACAGCCGTCCGGTGGCGTCGGCGTTGAGCAGGTCCGCATAGACGCCGTCGACCGCGGCGTCGTCGGTCAGCACCGTCAGGATGATGTCGCTGGCGGAAACCAGCTCGCCAAGCGATCGGGCGTGCGTTGCTCCGGCGTCGACCAGCGGCGCAACCCGTTCCGCCGTGCGGTTGTAGACCGCGAGGGGAAATCCGGCGGCGAGGATGCGATCGCCGATGGCCGAACCCATCCGGCCGATGCCGGCGAGACCGATGCGAGGCTGCTGCACGCAGCCGACCCTACCGGTCCGTCAGTCCTGCCCGGATTCGCCGTCGGAGTGGCCGCCGTGGCCATGCCCGCCGTGCCCCTTACCGTCGCCGTCGCCGCCGGATGACCCGGATTTCCCGGACGACGACGGCTTCCCCTTCGCGGAGGTTGGCCTGGCGGTGTCGGTTGGTCCGGTGGTCACGGTCTTTGTCGTGGCCGATGTCGGCGCCTGCGTCAGGCAGTCGGTGCCGTTGAGGGTCACCGCGGTCGGGATCCGGTTCGTTCCGGTATAGGCGGCGCTGATCGGTACGACGACGGATTGGCTCACCGCCAACGACTGAGCACCGACCGTCTGCGCGACGACTGTCTTACCGGTCTGGGTGATCGCAGCGGCGTACGGCTTGCCTTCGGTCGGTGTCACGGTCACGTGCGCGACTGAGTTCGTCATCGCGACTGCGTTGGTATCACCCGCCGCCGTCGCGCTCGCCGGTCTGAGGCGCTGGCCGCCCGGGAACGCGAACTCCAGACGCCAGCCACGCAACGCCACATCACTCGCGTTGGTCACCGTGACGTGACCGGAGAAGCCGCTGCCCCAGTCGCGATCGACCGCGAAAGCCGCCAGACACGGCGACGCACCGGCGTAGGTGGCACCCGAGTCGTCGCCGCGGCCGAGCGCGCCCCAGGCGACGCCCAGGAGCGCCAGGGAGATCGTCATGATCGCGGCCGCGAGCAGGTACGTCCGGCGCCGAGCGGTCGATTGTTTCGCCTGCGGCCCGACACCGGCGGCCCGGCCGCTCGCCGCGCGGACGGAGCCCGCCAGCGAGCGCGTCGTGGATAGGGCGCTTCCCGGGCTGGGTCGGGGCAGCGGACCCGTCGGATGGGGCGAGTCCGGTGAGAACCCGGCGTCGAGGGCCGATGTGCCAGTAAGCGCCACGAATGGCGGCGACGTCGGTGCAATGCTCGCGACATGCGCCGGCGCCGGGGAGATGGACGCGTTGCTGGCCAACGTCGCGAGCCACAGCGTGCTCGCGAGTTCGGCGCTGGACGGCCGAGCGTGCGGGTCCTTGTCAAGGCAGGCCGCGCAGATCCGGGCGACGTCCGGACGCAGATCGTCGATGGCCGGCATCGGCATTGGATCGGCGAACATGTGCGCGCGCAGCAGGCCGGTGCTCGTGTCGGCCGGCCACGGCAGGCTGCCGGTCAGGGCGCGGTAGAGCAGCACGCCGAGTCCGTACACATCGGACGCCGGCTGCGCGGGCGCGTCCGCGATCCGTTCCGGCGCGAGATAGGCCGGCGTGCCGAGCAGGCGTCCGTCTGCGTCCGCGTCGGGTGCCCCGATCATCGCGCAGATGCCGAAGTCGACGAGCTTCGCGCCACCGTCGGTGAGGATCACGTTGTCCGGCTTGACATCGCGATGGACGAGACCGTGCGCGTGTGCGTCGCGAAGCGCGTCGGCGACCTGCGCCGCCATCGCGATCGCGGCCGTCGGCGGCATCGCGCCCGTACGCAGGCGGTGCGACAGGGGCTCACCGGTCACGTACTCCATGACGAGGTAGCTCGCCGCGGTATCGGTCTCGCCGTAGTCGTAGACCTGAGCGATGCGCGGTGTGTTCAGCCGACCGTACGCGCGTGCTTCCGTTCGAAGCTGGAGCCGGAACCGATCGCTGCCGGCCCGGGACAGCATCTTGACCGCGACAGGGCGGTCGAGCACGTCGTCATGGGCCCGCCAGACCACCGACATGCCGCCGCTGCCGATCAACTCGGCCAGCCGATAACGGCCGCCGACCACGTCACCTGCTCGCCACCTCGGCTCGGCATTCGTCGCCATCACACGTCTCCGCATTCGTTTGTCCGGGGGTTTGTACCGGGCACACGCTGCACCGATGCGGTCCCTTGATGGCCGGTCGTTACCCGCGAGGCGTTCGCGGCAAACGGCCGCCGCCCCTCGGTCGAGGCTGCGGACAAATTCTGAAAGAGCCTTTCGCATTCTCCGCCGGCCCGTTACGGTGTGTCTGAAAGAAGCTTTCAGAATTGGGGTACGGGCATGCCGCGTGAAGTACGCCGACACATCACCGAGCCGGAGGCGCTGGACGCGCTCGCCCATCCGGTGCGCCTCGAGCTCATCAACTACCTGATGGCGAGTGGCCCGGCGACCGCTTCGGTGTGCGCCCGGGCCGTCGGAGACACGCCGTCCAATTGCAGCTATCACCTCCGTACGCTGGCCAAAGCCGGGCTGGTCGACACGGTGGAGTCCGACGACGGCCGGGAGCGGCCGTGGCGCGCTCTGGTCACCGGTTATGACACCGACCTCGCCGACCCGGATCAGCCGCTCTCGCCCGAGGCCAGCCGGCTGTTGGCCGTGTCGCTCCAACGCGACCAGCAGATCGTCCGTGACTTCATGACTCGACGCCACGAGGCCCCGGCGGCATGGCGCGCGGCGTACGCATACGCGACGTACACGCTGCGCCTGAGCCCGGACGAGCTGGTGGCGCTCGGTACGCAGATCGACGCGTTGATCCGGCCCTATCTGTCGGCCACGCGCGAGGACGCCCCGAACGGCGCCGGCCTGGTGCACGTCGGTCTGCACGCGGTGCCGACGCCCGACCTCGAGTCCGGGTCATGACCGCACTCCGTACGCCGAACTTCCGCCGCCTCTGGCTCGCCGGCCTGGTCTCGGACACCGGCGACTGGCTGTTGTTGGCGAGCCTGCCGATCGTCGTCTACCAGTTCACCGGGTCGACCCTCGGCACCGCGGCCGCGTTTCTGGTCGAGCTGATCCCGCCGGTGCTGCTGGCACCGCTCGTCGGCCGGATCGCCGATCGATGGGACCGCCGCCGCACGCTGATGCTCGTGTCGCTGTTGCAGGCGCTCGCCCTGATACCGCTGCTTTTCGTGCACGCCCGATCCGACCTGCCGATCGTGTACGTGGTCATCGCGCTGCAGGCCGCATTGGCCAGCGTCTTCGATCCGACGAAGAACGCGCTGCTGCCGACGCTCGTCGCCGATGACGAGTTGGTGTCGGCGAACTCGTTGGTCGGCCTGAACCAGAACATCGGGCGACTCGTCGGTGCGCCGATCGGTGGTGTGCTGCTCGCAATCGGCGGCGGACTGACCGGCGTCGTCGTCGTGGACGCGGTGAGTTTCCTCGTCGCCGTGGGACTCATCGGCCGGCTCACGACCGTACCCGGGAAAGAGCCGACCGCGGACGTCGCCACCGCGAACGTGGCCGGACACGCACCGGGCTGGCGTGCGGCGCTGGCCCCACGCGAGATCCGCGGCGCCCTCGCGACGCTGTTTCTGGCGAGTGTCGCGCAGGGACTGTTCGTGGTGCTGTTCGTGGTGTTCGTCGCGCGGGCGTTGCACGGCGACTCGACCGAGATCGGCACGTTGCGGGGCGTCCAGGCGATCGGCGCTATCGGTGGTGGGTTGCTCCTCGCGGTCGCGAGCCGCCTCGCGCCCGGCCGGCTCACCGCGATCTCGGCGATCGCGTTCGGGCTGCTCGACCTCGCGATCTGGAACGCACCGCAGCTGACGACCGCGGTGCCGGTCTACGTCGTGCTGTTCATCGCGGCCGGGGTGCCCGGCGTGGCGATGGTGACCGGGCTGCTCAGCGTCGTCCAACGCGCGACCCCGGACGGCCGGCGGGGGACCGTCTTCGCGGCGTTCGGTCTGGCCGCGAGCGTCGGCCAGGCGGCGGGCATGATCGCTGGTGGTCTGCTCGGAGATCGATGGGGCGTCGTGGCCGTGCTCAACGGCCAGGGCGTGCTGTATCTGCTGGCCGGGCTCGTCGCGGCACGGTGGCTCACCCGACCGGCGATCCCGGCCGAGCAGGTGCCGGCACCGACTCCGGTCGCATGATGGCCTCGGGCCGGTACTGCCCGCGGGGCGACCGGTAGCATCCTGGTTCCGTGCGGTCCCGGCCGGTGCCACAGCAGATCATCCAACCGGCCCGAAGATCGCGTGTCCCATACAAGCGTGAGGATGCCTGACGTGCGCGTGCTGATTGCGAGCCACTACACATCCGAGGCGATGGGCGGTGAGGCCGCCATCCCGCTGCGGCTGTTCGATCGGCTTCGGCAGCACGGTGTCGACGCGTGGCTCGTGGCGCACGACGGTGATCGGGCCGAGCTGACCGAGCGGTTCGCCGACTGCCCGGACCGGCTGATCCTCACGCGTGGCTGGCGTTCACTGTCGCAGGTCTTCACGTTCGGGCAGAAACTGCCCGACGGCCTGCGATCGGTCGCGTGGGGCATCACCCAGGTGGAGCGCCAGCAGGCGATGGTCGGCGAGATTCGCAAGCTCGTGCGCGAACTGTCGATCGACGTCGTGCACCAGCCGATCGGGATCGCTCCGAACATGCCGTCGCCCTTGACGCGGCTGGGAGCCCCACTCGTCGTCGGTCCGTTGAACGGCGGTCTCAGCATGCCGCCGGCATTCCGAGGTCGCGATTCCCGGACCGCGCGCATGGTGCAGGCCGCGCGCCGGCCGGTCGGGCACGCGGCACACCACATCATCCGCGGCAAGCTCGAAGCGTCCGTGGTGCTCGCGGCGAACGAACACACGCGGGCGCTCCTGCCGGCGCCGGCACTGGCCCGATCGCGGATCATGCCGGAGAGCGCGGTCGTCTTCGGCGACTGGCCGGCGAAGGACTATCACTCCAGCGGGGCCGCCGGCGCTGGCGGCGCTAGGGCTGGCGGCGCTGGCGGGGGCGGCCCCAGCGGGGCTGCGGGCGCTGCCGGGGCCGCGCCGATTCGCTTTGTATATCTGGGGCGGCTGGTCGCGTACAAATCGCCGGATCTGCTGATCGAGGGCTTCGCGCTCGCAGGTAAGAGCGTCGACGCCCGACTCGAGATCATCGGTGACGGCCCGATGCGGGCCGACCTGGAGGCGTTGGCGCGGCGGCTCGGCGTGGCCGACCGGGTGACGTTCGCCGGTTGGCTCACCAAGCCCGAAGCGTCGGCGCGGCTGCGGGACAGCGACGTGTTCGTGCACCCGAGCCTTCGCGAGCCCGGCGGCACCTCGGTCCTCGAAGCGATGGCGACCGGACTGCCGTGCATCGTGGCCGACTGGGGTGGGCCGGCCGAGTACATCGAAGACGGCACCGGTATCCGGGTCAGCGTGGCGTCGCGGGAGACGTTCGTCGCTAACATCGCCGTCGCGATGAAGCAGCTGGCGGCCGACCCCGAGCTGCGCAAAGAGATGGGCATGAAGGCTCGAGCCCGCGTCGCCGAATACTACGACTGGGACGTACTGACCGCGCAGCTTGTCAAGATCTATCAGGAGCTGACGGACTCGCGGTTCTAGCCGGTCGCCGTACGTCACGCGCGCCAGACGGCGTACCAGCGGGAAACGCCGCCGGCCCGCGGGATCACCCACGGGCCGGCACTGCTTCTATCGGGCTATCCAGTCTATCGGGCTACCCCAGTAGCCCGGCTATCGGGAAGAGCGGGAAACGGACGACCTGCGGATCGTGGTCGGACGTCTGGTTCGCGAATTCGGCATTGATGTGGACGATGTCGTACTGGTGCGGCTCGGCCGCGAGAGCGCCGGAGATCAGGATGTGGTCCAGAATCTCCGAATTGCCCTCGAAGTCGTAGCTGTACTGTTCCGGCGCCGGAAGCGTACGCGGCAGGTCGGTCAGGTAGCCATCACCCACAAGGATGTCGGCCGTCGGGCTGAACTGGAAATCGTTCAGATCACCGAGCGCCACCACGGCCGCGTTCGGATTTGCGGCCCGGATCTGATCGATGAACGCCCGCTCCAACGTTGCCTGCTGATGCCGCTGGACCGCGCTCGGCTCCGCGATCGGCTGGAACCGACCCATCAACGGGTCGTCGCCGCCCTTCGAGTCGAAGTGGTTGCCGATCACGATCACCTGTCGACCCTTGAAGCGGAACTCGCCGACCAGCGGCTTGCGCGAGTCGTCCCACGCCGCGTTCGTCGGGTCGATGAGGCCGGGCGACTGGGTCAGCTGTGCCGTGCCGAGCACCTTCTTGACACCGACCGAACTCGTCGCGCTGCCGCCCGGCCGGTCGATGAACTGCACGCCCGCGGTCCGTACGGAACAGGAACGCGACCCGGATGTTGCCGCCGGGCTCGCCGCCGTTGGTGTCGTTGACCGGATCGATTTCGCGGTAGGCGTACGTCGGCCCGCCGGCGGCCGTGATGGCCGCGACGAGCTTGTCGAGCGTCACGTTCGCCGCGACCACGCCGTCGTCGACCGCACCGTCGTTGTCCTGGATCTCTTCGAGCGAAACGATGTCCGGCGACTGAAGGTTGTGTACGAGTCCGGTGGCGAGCCGGTCGAACTTGTCCTGCGGATCGGTCGGCGCGAGGTTCTCCACGTTGTACGTCGCGATCGCCAGATCGAGCGGACCCTGCTTCTGGGTCACCTCGGGCTGGATGGTGCTCGGCGTGACGGTCGGCGACGTGAGCGGGTGGAGGTAGTAGTCGCCGAAGTCGTAGTCGAGCACGCCGACCGTGGCACCGGGGAACGTCGCCCCGACGCTGACCTGCGGAACCGGCGCGAGCGTCGAGTCCATGATGATGCGCTCGGTGTTCGGGTCGGCGTACGACCCGTAGAGGACTCCGCCGCGCGGGGTGCGCGTGGCGTTCGAGCCGGCCGGGATGATCGGGATCTCCCCGAACGTGTTCGTCGGCCCCACCGCTTGTGCGTCGTTGACCTGGACGAGCATGCCCTCCATCGACTCGTAGAAGTCGAGCGCGTTCACGGTCGGGTCGAACGGAGCGGTTTCCACGTCGCCAGGAGCGTCCGTACGGGGGACGTCCGGAGCGACCCGACCGCCGGGGCCGATGACCACCGGCGCCGGGAGTGTGGCGCCGCTGCTGACGACGGTCACCGTCGGGCTGCCGAGTTCGGTGTTGGACAGGTTCGACGCGTCGCCGCCCGGTCGGAATTCGTTGACCGTACCGCTGACCAGCACGCTGTCCGCGACCGAGACGGTCGGCTTTGAGCTGGTGAAGACGAACAGGCCCTCACTCGTCGCGATGTTGTTGTCGGGCTGCGGGTCCTGGAACCAGAAGCCGTTCGTGCTGACCGCCGTTACGACCCCCGGCACCGACGTGACCTTCTGACCGACGAGCGGCGAGCGGTGTGCCGCTCCCTGGATGTCGTGGATGAAGGCGGACGTCGGCGGCGGGTTGCCGCCGCCACCGCCGCCCGGTCCTTCGCCGGCCGAGTTCTGCGGCGCGGGTGCCCCGGCCGTGAAGTCGGCGGCGTTGTTGTCGGTGTCGGTCGCGCCGCCCGCGGCGCGCAGATCGGCCGTTGTGTTCGAAAGGCCGGGGGCGGCCGCGGTCTCGAAGTCGTTCGCCGCGCCGTAACCGACGAAGTCGCGCACACCGGCGGCGCTCGAGCAGGTCGCGCCGCACGAAAGCGCGGTCGCGGCAGTCACGAGCGCGACCTTGCCGGAGGCGGCGCTCATCGCGATCGACCCGGACGCGTCCGGAGTGGGCAGCGCGGTCGTGCCGCCGGTGCCGGCCGACTCCTGGACCAGGTAGTCGCCGCCCGGCGCGATACTGCCGGACAACTGCGTGACCTGCCATGACGTGCCGGCAGCGGACGCGTACTGCACGCTCCAGCCGGTGAGGTCGACCGCGGTCGTGCCACGGTTGAACAACTCGATGTAGTCGTTGGTCAGGGTCGCGCCGGCGTTGCCACCACCCCCGTACACCTGGGCAATGTCGACGTCGGGTGAGGCGGCGAAGGCGGGCGCGGCGAGGGCGAGCGCGGCGATGGTGGTGGCCGCGGCGCCCAGCGCTATCCGGGAGCGGAGAGTCATGCCCATGTGCCTAACAGAGTCAAGCATCGACATCAATAAGCGCGGATGGCCTGTCGGCAAATGACGGGTCGACTTCCCGACGCAGTGTTCACCGGAAATGTCTTGCGGCGTGAATCGACGGCCGTCTAGCGTGCCCGCAATGACCACCGCCGCCATGCCCGTCCCCGCTGGTCCGGTCGATCTGAACGTCGCTCCCGCCGTACCGTCGGGTCCGGATTTGCCGCGCTACGCGTGGCGGCCGGTCGGCGCCGTGGCCATTGTGGTGGGTGCCCTGCTCGCGGTCACCGCGAATGGCTACGGCTATCACCGCGACGAGCTTTACTTCCGGATGCTCGCGGCCCATCCGGCCTGGGGTTATGTCGATGAGCCGCCGATGACGCCCATGCTGGTACGGGCGTCGACGGCGCTGTTCGGCGACTCGCTGTGGGCGCTTCGCGTGCCGGCGATCCTGTTCGCGGTCGCGACGGTCATGCTTGTCGCGTTGCTGTGCCGCGAACTCGGCGGGAACCGGTTGGCGCAGGTGCTGGCGGCGTTCGGCGGAGCGGGCGCGTTCCCGCTCATCGCCGGCCACGTGTTCCTGACCGCCACGCCCGACCTCGCGGTCTGGGTGCTCGTCGTGTTGTTCGCCTGCCGAGCGCTGCTGCGCGACGAGCCGCGATGGTGGCTCGCGGCCGGCGTGACCGTCGGCATCGGCCTCTACAACAAGCAGCTGATCGTCCTATTGCTGATCGGCCTCGCGGTCGGGTTGCTGATCGCGGGCCCGCGTAAGGCTCTGGCGAGCACGTGGCTATGGGCCGGCGTCGGGCTGGCAATCGTCATCGCGCTGCCGACGCTGATCTACCAGGCCACCAACGGTTGGCCCGAGCTGCACATGGCCAGCGCCATCTCGACCGACAAGGGCGGCGACGACCGGGTCACGTACGTGCCGTTCCAGCTCATCCTGCTCGGCCCGCCGATGGTGCCGATCTGGATCGCGGGGCTCGTCGGCCTGTTCCGCGATCCACGGTGGCGACCGATCCGGTCGCTCGGGTGGGCCTACCTGATCGTGTCGGTGATCGTGCTGGTCAGTGGCGGCCAGGTCTACTACACGTTCGGGCTGCTCGCGCTGTATTACGCGGCCGGCTGCGTACGGGTCGCCCGTTGGGTGCGATCCGAGCACGGGTTCCGGCGTGGGCGGTTCGCGTGGGTGATCGCGGCGCTCGCGCTGTCGGCCGTCACCGCGATCCCGATCGCGCTGCCGATCGTGCCGATCGGGTCGCTTGGTGCCTCCGGCATCGGCGCCATCAACCAGACGACACGTGACCAGGTCGGCTGGCCGGCGTACGTACACGAGGTGGCGGCCGTTTATGCCGCGTTGCCGGCGGCCGACCGGTCGCACACCGCGGTGATCGCGGAGAACTACGGCGAGGCGGGCGCGATCGACCGGTACGGACCGGCCGACGGCCTGCCGACCACCGTCTACAGCGGACAGAACCAGCTCTACCACTACGGTCCGCCGCCGGCGGCCGACGACATCGCCCTGATCGTCGGTGCGGATCCCGGCTCCCGGCTCGCTTCGTTGTTCGCCACCTGCCAGACGGCCGGCACGCTGGACAATCGCGTCGACGTCGACAACGAGGAGCAGGGCCGGCGGATCATCGTCTGCCGCGAGCCGACCGGGCCTTGGTCGGCCCTGTGGCCGTCGTTCCAGCACTACAGCTGACGCGGAAAGGGCTGGCCGGCGGCGCTGCCTGGCGCGTCGCGCTGGCTGGGGCGCGACGTTGGCGCTCCGCGTTCAGCGGGCTGCCTTCGCCAGCGCCGTGCCGAGTCGGGCCAGCGCCTCGGTGAAGTCATCGGGGTCCAGGTGGCCGAAGCCGAGCCGGAACGTGCGATCGTCCGCGCCGAACCAGGAGCCGGGCGCGACGCGTACGCCCTCGTCGCCGAGGTGGCCGTAGAACCTGGGGACCGCGGCGTCGGCGTAGACGTCGCTTCGCAGTCGCACGCAACAGACGGCGCCACCATCCGGACGTACGACCTCGACCGGTTGGTCCGCGGCCCAGGTCATCAGCTCGTTGAGCGCTCGATCGAGGCGGGCGGCCCGCGGCGCGAGAATCGTCGCACTCCGGCGGAGCACGGCGGCGGCCAGCGTTTCGTCGAGCGTCGAGCAGGCGATCGTGGTCAGGAACTTCGCGTTGCGGAGCCGCTCGTAGAGCTCCGGGTCGGTCGTGGTCAGCCAGCCGAGGCGCAGCCCCGGCGCGCCGTGCGCCTTCGACAGCGACGAGCAGGTGACGACGCGCGGCGACAGTGTGGCCATCGACGCCGGTACGGCCGCGTCGCCGTACGTGGACGCGCGATACGTCTCGTCGACGAACACGACCGCGTCGGGCGACCGCTGCTCGACAATGGTCACGAGGTCCTGGATCTCCGCGTCGGTGAACCGTACGCCGGACGGGTTCTGCGGTGACGCGAGCGAGATGAGCCGGGTGTCGGCGGTCAGGGCGCGCTCGATGCTCTCGATCGGCAGCCGGTAGCCGTCGTCGAACCGGGCCGGCACGATGTCGACCGGCGACCCGAGACCGGCCGGGATGATTTCCGCCGGCGGGAAGCACGGGCTCACGAGAACGACACGCCCACCGGTCCGGTCCTGGGCCAATAGGAACATCGCCTCGACCGCGCCGACCGTCACCAGTACCTCATCGGCGGCGACGCCCGCATCGGCCGCGATCAACGCACGCAGCTCGGCGTCGCCCCGGGAGGTGCCGTACCCGAGCTGGAGGCCATCCAGCGTGGCGCCGTCGATGAGATCGGCCAACCGTACGGGTGGGCACGTGCTCTCGCCGAGGTCATAGCGGACCGGATCGTCGATCAGATTTGACATCGGGCTTGCCGCGAACGTCGTCATCGGGCGATCGTTACGCGGCGGTTGATCGGCCGCAACGTGTTTCCGGTCCCCGTCGTCGTGCGGCCGGTCATGGTCCGCTTGCGCCGCCGCACCGCCGGTGATGATCCGTGCAACTTCCCGGAAGTCGCCCACCGAATCTGGCCGCAACCGGGCAACTTCGTGGACGTTGCGGATATCTCGGCCGATCTTGGGGCGACGGGTCGGGCGAGTGTCGGCCGGCGGTGGCATCATCGCCGTGTGGACGGATCGGGGGCGGCGGCGGGTGGGCATTCGCCGGCACGCGTCGTCGCCCGCCTGCGCGATCGCGCGGAATGGAAGTTCTTCGCGGTCCTGCCGCACGCTGACCGCAGACTCGCGGTTGCGTGGTGGTTCATCCTGCTCCTGCGGGCCGCGTTGCCGGCCGTCTTCGCGGTCGCGATGGGTGCCCTCATCGGAGCGATCACCGCCGGCCGTTCGCTCACGGTGGCGCTGACACTCGCCGGCGTCGTTTTCGTCGCGATGCAGGTCCTCACGCCGATTCACCAGGTTGTCAGCAACAATCTCGGCGACCGGACCGCGGCGTGGCTCTACGATCGCCTCACCGAGGCATCGATCACGCCGCCCGGGGTTGGTCACCTTGAGGACCCGGCACTGGCCGGTGACATGGTCACGGCACGCGACTTCGACCTCGGCATGCAAGGGCCGCCGTTGTGGATGTCGATGACCTTCATCGCGGACGGTCTGGTCACCCTTCTCGGCGGGCTCGCATGCTCGCTGGTCCTGTTCGGGTTTGCCTGGTGGGCGCCGTTTGTGCTGGCCGGAGCGTGGCTCGCGACGCACTGGCTGCTCCGGGAGAGCGGGGTGTGGCGTGATCGCAACACGACCGAGGTACGCGGCGCGCAGCAGGAGGCGGAGTATGCGTATCGGCTCGCGGTCGACGCGCCCGCGGCCAAGGAGGTGCGGCTGTTCGGCCTGGCCGACTGGATCGTCGACACCTTCATCGCCCGACGGCGGCGACTTCACGAACTGCAGTACGCGGCGACCCGCCTACGCGAACGCTCGGTGCTCACGAGCCTCGTCGTCGTGCTGATCGGCAACGGGCTCGTATTCGGTGCACTCGGCGTGTCGCTTGTCGGCGGCCACACCACGCTGGGCGCGGCGGTCGCCTTCGCGCAAGCGGGCGTGGGCACGGCTAGCATCGCGTTCGGCGGGTTGAACTGGGCTCTCGACGGCGCGGCGGCCCCGGTGAAGGCGGTGTTGACGATCATGCCGCTGGCGGCGACGGCCGGTGCCCTCGGCCCACCGCCGACTCCGAACGGTCCCGGGCGGTCGGCGGCCGGGATGCCCGCGCGTGAGCTGCGGTTGCGGGACGTGACCTTCGCGTACCCGGGCTCCGACGTGCCGGTGCTGCGCGACTTCAACCTCACCATCCCGGCCGGGTCCTCCCTGGCCATCGTCGGTCGCAACGGCGCCGGGAAGACCACGCTCGCGAAGCTGATCTGCCGGCTCTACGATCCGCAGTCGGGTGCGATCGAAGCCGACGGCGTCGACATCCGGACATTTGACGTTGCTGACTGGCGCGCCCGCATCACCGCGGTGTTCCAGGACTTCATCCGGTTCGAGTTGCCGCTGCGGGACAACGTCGCGCCGCTGGGCGCGCCGGACGAGACGGTGCTCGCGGCGCTGCGCGCGGCCGGTGCGGCCGGCCTCACCGAGCTGGATACCGTACTGGCCAAGGGCTACCCCGGTGGGACGGATCTGTCCGGCGGCCAATGGCAGCGGATTGCGCTCGCCCGCGCGCTCGCCGCCGTACGGCAGGGCGCCGGAGTCGTCCTGCTCGACGAGCCGACCGCTCAGCTGGACGCCCGGGGCGAGGCGGAGATCTTCTCGCGGATCCTGGCCGAGACCCGCTCGTGTACGGCGGTGCTGGTGTCACACCGATTCTCGACCGTACGGCAGGCCGATCGCATCTGTGTCGTCGAGCATGGCGCGGTCGTCGAACTCGGCAGCCACGATGAGCTGATGGCCCACGGTGGTCGCTACCGCACGATGTTCGACCTCCAGGCGCAGCGGTTCGCGGCCGGTCGTCCCGAAGATGATGACGAGGAGGCCGTCTATGACGTCCTCTCCTGAATCGGCCGCCGTTCTGGACGAGCCGCGCTCCGACGCGGGACGAGTCGGTGTTCCGGCCGGCGCCGCGGACGTGCCCCAACCGCCCGCCCTCCAGGCCATGTGGCGGCTGTGCCGGCTCGGGCTCGCTCACGAGCCGCGGTTGATGCTCATCGCCTTGGTGCTGGCGATGCTCGCGGCGGTCCCCGACGCATTGTTCGCGCTGTGGCTCAAGCTGCTCAGCAACGGTGCCACCGCGGGCAATCACACCGAGATCTACGTCGCGCTCGCCGGCCTCGGCGTATCGGCCGCGGCGACGTGGTACCTGTCCGTGCTATCCACGCGGGTGCAGCGTCGGTTCCGCGACCGCGTGTCGATCGCCCTCGAGTCGCACGTCGCGAGACTGCAGGCGAAGGTCGCCACGATCGCCCACCATGAGCGACCGGAATATCTGGACCGTCTCGCTGTGCTCCGCAATCAGGTCTTCGTGCTCGACCACATGTACATGTCGATCTTCTCGACCTTCGGCTGGATCGTCCGGCTCGGCATCACGATCGGCTTGTTGATGTCGATTCACTGGTCGTTGGTTTTCTTGGTGCTGTTCGCGGTGCCGACGGTCGTCTCGTCCGGCTGGCGACCGGTGGTCGAGCGGCAGGCCCAGGAGCGGGGTGCCTCGGCTAACCGTCTCGCGCGCCACCTGTTCGAGACCGCGACCACCGCGCCGCCGGCCAAGGAGGTGCGCGTCACCGGCGTGGGCGACCGCCTCTCGCGGGACCGTCGGGCGGCCTGGTCGCGGTGGTATGCGGAGGTGTCGCGGGCCCGCAACGTCTCGGCGGTCTGGCACGCGCTGGCGTGGGCGATCTTCGGTGCCGGGTACGTCGGCGCCATCGTGTTCGTCGCCATTGGCTTGGACGCCTCGGCCGGCGACGTCCTGCTGGTGCTCGCGGCCGGAGCTCGTCTGTCGACCTACATCGGTGCGACGGTCGGCGAGATCGGCTTCCTGCGCGGCACCTGGCTCGACGGGTCGGTACGGCTCGCCTGGCTGGAGGATTACGCGGCCTCGTTCGTCGCCACCGCGGATGCGCCGGTGCCGGATCGGATCACCGACGCCGTCCGTTTCGATCACGTGACCTTCGCCTACCCCGGCACGACCAGGGCCGTCCTTGATGATGTGAACCTGACGCTGCCGGCCGGCAGCGTGGTGGCGATCGTCGGCGAGAACGGCGCCGGCAAGAGCACGCTGGTCAAGCTCCTGTCGAAGTTCTACGTGCCGACCGGCGGCCGGATCACCATCGATGGCGTCGACCTCGCCCGCGTGCCGGCGGATGGGTGGCGGAGCCGGTTGGCCGGCGCGTACCAGGACTTCTACCGCTTCGAGCTGCAGGCGCGGCGCAACGTCGGCGTCGGTGACCTGCCGCAAGCCGATCACGAGCCGGCGGTCGTGGGGGCGATCGACCGCGCCGGAGCCGACGACGTCGTCGATGCTCTCCCGCACGGGCTGGACACCCAACTCGGCAAGGCGTGGCCGGACGGCGTCGACGTCTCGTTCGGCCAGTGGCAGAAGCTCGCGCTGGCCCGCGGCTTCATGCGAGCTGAACCACTGGTGCTCGTGTTGGACGAGCCGACCGCGGCGCTCGATGCCGAGACCGAGCACGCGCTGTTCGAGCGCTACTCGGCGGGCGCCCGCCGCGACAACCCGACCGGCCGGATCACGATTCTGGTGTCCCACCGGTTCTCCACGGCCCGCATGGCGGATCTCATCGTCGTACTCGACGGTTCGCACGTGAGCGAGGTCGGCAGCCACGACGATCTGCTCGCCCGTGGCGGTCAATATGCCGAGCTCTACTCGATCCAGGCGGCCGCGTATCAGTGACCATGCGCAGTGACTGCCGGCATCGTTGGTGTCGGCACCGGCTGCGGCTGACCTACGACTCTGCTGGCGTTCATGCGTGCAGAGAAGTACGCCAGCCGGCCGACGGTGGACGCCCCGTGAACCGATGGCATGATCCGAGGCGATCGCGTGCGGCGTGAAGGTTTGTCGGATCGAGCCGCTGGGCAGGTTGGAGCACGATGAATCCGTTGCACTCATGGCGGTTGCGCCGCGCCGCCCGGCAGCACTTCGGCTGGCGTACGCTCCGCGCCGGGCAACTCGACGCGATGCGTGCGATCCTGCGGGGCCGCGACGCACTGGTGGTTTTACCGACCGGAGCCGGCAAGTCGGCCGTCTACCAGATCCCGGCCACGGTGCTCACCGGTCCGACGATCGTGATCTCGCCGCTGCTTGCGCTGCAGCATGATCAGATCGCCGGCCTGAACGAGCGCGGGTCGCAGGCACTCCGCGCCGTCCGAGTGAGCTCGGCCCAGACGCCGAAGCAGCAGGCGTCAGCGTTGGCCGAGGTACGTGACGGCACCGCCCGACTCCTGTTCATCACGCCCGAGCAGCTTGCGTCGCCGGAGCGGGTCGCCGAGGTGAAGGCGCTCCGCCCGGCGCTGGTCGCGGTCGACGAGGCGCATTGCCTGTCCACCTGGGGCCACGACTTTCGGCCGGATTATCTTGCGCTCGGTCACGTCATCCGCGAGATCGGGCGACCGCCGATCGTCGCGCTGACCGCCACCGCGTCGCCGCCGGTCCGCGAGGATATCGCCGATCGGCTCGGCCTCCGCCATCCGAAAGTGGTCATCGGCGGTCTCGACCGTCCCAACCTGTTCCTCCAGGCCATGCACTGTCCGACCGAGGACCATCGATGGCGTCGGCTGCTGATGCTCCTCGACCAACGCCAGGGCGCCGGCATCGTGTATGTGCCGACCCGGCGGATCGCCGAAGATCTCTCCGCCCGTCTGACCGCGGCCGGATATCCGGCCGCGCACTACCACGGCGGTCTGGCCACGGGCGTACGCAAACAGCGGCACGAGCAGTTCGACGCCGACCAGGTGCCGATCATGGTCGCCACATCGGCGTTCGGGATGGGCATCGACAAGCCGAACATCCGGTTCGTCGTACACATGGCACTGCCCGACTCGCCGGACAGCTACCTGCAGGAGATCGGCCGCGCCGGCCGCGATGGTCAGCCGGCGCGCGTCCTGCTGCTGTTCCGCCCCGAGGACATCGCGCTGCAGCGCTTCTTCACCGGCGCGACGCCCGGTCTCGACGACCTGCTCTACATCGCCTCGGGCGTACGAGCCGGCGTGCGTACGAAGACCGAACTCGCGACGTCGACCGGAATGAGCGCCCGGAAGGTCGCGAGCCTCATCGGCCTGCTGGAAACCGTCGGCGCCGTGACGACCGGCAGCCGCGGCGAGTTGCGTCTGCCGGCGTTTGCGCCCGACCCGCAGGCGGCCGCGAAGCTGGCCGTGGCGGAAGCCGAGCGCCATCAGACGCTGCAACGGTCGCGTACGGACATGATGCGAAGCCTCGCGGAGACCGGCGGATGCCGGGTGCAACCGCTGCTCACCTACTTCGGCGAGCAGATGAGTCGGCCCTGCGGTCACTGCGACAACTGCAACGATGACAACGCCGGACGCGGCAAGGCCACGACCGGAGCGCCGAATCAGCGACGGAGCGGGGGTACGGCAGCGGCAAGGTCGACACGCGACGCCGACCGGGGTATACCCGCCGAGCGGCGTGACGATATCCAGCCGTACGCGCTGCACAGCACGGTGAGCCACCGCCGGTGGGGCCGCGGCACCGTCCTCGGCTACGACGACGATCGGATGACCGTTCTGTTCGACGAGGTGGGGTATAAGACGTTGTCGGTCGCCGTCGTACAAGATAATGATCTTCTGGCGGCCGGCGAAAGCCAGTAATCAGCACAGAGTCAGCGCGGTTAACAGAGTTAGGGGATGGCGTGCCGTACCAGACGATGAACGACGAGCAGTGGAGCCTGCTGGTCGGGCTGCCGCAATCGGTGATGACGGCGGCGAGCGCGGCGGAGCGCGACTCCGGTCGCCGGACACACGCCGAGGGCGAGGCCGGACTCGAGGCCATCGCCGACGGCCGGGACAGCGGCAACCCGCTGGTCGAGGCGATCGCAACCGAGATCGTCGACCGCCTCGGCGGCGATCCCGACCTCGGCGAGGAGCCCGAGGTCGTGCCGGTCCCGGCGGATGCGTCGCGCACGATCGCGGAGTGCCTGAGCCGTGCTCGCCATGCGCAGGCGCTGCTCGCCTCCACGGTCGACGCCGGAGATGCCGGCGCCTACCGACACTGGCTGGTGACCATCGCTGAGCGGGTCGTCGAAGCGGCGTCAAGCGGGGTTCTCGGCTTCGGCGAGCAGGTGAGTGAGTCGGAGCAGGACTTCGTACGGAACCTGACGGTCGCGCTCAACGACTGATCGTTGGTCGCCCGCGACGCCGCTCCAGGCACGCAGCCGTGTCGGCCGGGCGGTGTCGGATGGCGCGGTCGTGCGAAGGCGCCGCCGACGCGATGGCCTGCGAGCCGGCCCACAAAGCGGTGTGATGGAGAGCGGCGGCTCATCGCCACGATAGGAGGCCAAGCACGTGGCTACGACTTCCGCCGCGCAGTCCGGAACGTTCCGGCTGGGTGGCCGATTCACCGTCAACCGCCTCGGGTACGGCAGCATGCAGCTGACCGGGCCGGGCGTCTGGGGCGATCCGAAGGATCCGGATGAGGCTGTCCGAGTCCTCCAGCGAGCGGTCGGGCTCGGCGTCAACCTGATCGACACGGCCGACTCGTACGGGCCCTTCGTCGCCGAGCAGCTGATCGCCAAGGCGTTGTCGCCGTACCAGGACGATCTCATCATCGCGACGAAGGCCGGCTTCACGCGGGCCGGGCCCGGCGACTGGCGGCCGGTCGGTCGGCCCGAATATCTGCGCCAGCAGACGGAGCTGAGCCTGCGGCACCTCGGCCTCGAACGCATCCCGTTGCAGCAGCTGCATCGCATCGATCCGAAGGTGCCGCTGGCCGACCAGCTCGGCGAGTTCAAGCTGCTGCGCGACGAAGGAAAGATCGATCTCATCGGCCTGTCCGAGGTGAGCGTCGAGGATCTGGCGGCCGCGCAGGAGATCGTGGAGATTTCGTCCGTACAGAACCTGTACAACGTGGCCAACCGCCAGTCCGAGGCGGTTCTGGAGACATGCGAGGCGCAGGGCATCGCGTTCATCCCGTGGTTCCCGCTCGCGACCGGTGCGCTCGCCGAATCCGGCGGACCGCTGGCCGCTGTCGCCAACACGCACGGCGTCGCGCCGTCGCAGCTTGCGCTTGCCTGGTTGCTGCACCGTTCGCCGGTGATGCTGCCGATACCGGGTACGTCGTCGGTCGCGCACGTCGAAGAGAACATCGCGGCCGCCGGGATCACGCTTACTCCGGAGGAAGTTGACGAGATCACCCGCCTCGTGGGGTGACGCTGGCCGTGGCGGCGCAGGTCTCGGGCAGGATTGCCCGGACCCGCGCCGCCTTGTGCGTGCTCCGGTCAGCAGGAACCGTTGCAGGCCAGCACTTTCAGCTGCGATAGCGCGCCGTTCCACTCGTCGGAGTCGCCGGCGAACGGGCCGGAGCTCGAGTATTGCCAGAACGACCACGTCGGAGCGCCCGCCGGCAGGGTGCCGGGTGCGCTGGCGTAGCGGGCGATCCAGAGTGGATCGTTGGCCCAGAAGCCGGAGTAGTTGCCGGTGCACGTCGTCCACCAGTCCGTCGTCGTGTAGATGACGGCCCAGCGGCCGGTCTTCGTGTGGTACTGGTTGACGAACGAGGAAACCCAACTGCGCATCGCGCTCTGCGACAGGCCGTAACACTCGGCGCCGTACGGGTTGTATTCGATGTCGAGTGCCCCGGGCAGTGTCTTGCCGTCCTTCGACCAGCCGCCCCCGTGCGCCACGAAGTAGTTCGCTTGCGTGGCACCGGTTGTCGTGTCCGGGCGCGCGAAGTGGTACGAGCCGCGGATCATGCCGATGTTGTAGGAGCCGTTGTACTGCTGAGCGAAGCTCGGGTTCGTGTAGTACGTACCCTCGGTCGCCTTGACGTACGCGAACCGGGCGCCGGCGTTCCACTGCGCCGTCCAATTCACGCTGCCCTGGAAGCTCGACACGTCGAGGCCCTTCGTGACCGTGGCCGCGTCGGCGGGGGTTGCGGCCATGGCGGCGATGAGGATGCCGGCCGCGAGCGTGGCGACGATGGTCAACGCGCGGGCGAGTGCTCGATGAAACCCTGATGTCATGTGGTGCCCTCCCCAGGCTAGACATTCACGTCTGTCTCAATTCGTGACTGCCGATGTTTGCATTGCCAGGGTTGTCGGGGCAAGGGCAGTTGCGTGAACGGGTGACGGCCGGCCGTATCCGTCTCGCGCCGCGCGGCGACCTGTGGTGGCCGGGAGCGCCGCCTCCGCCCGCCGGCAGGTTGTTCGAAATCGCTATAGTCCTTGACAGGCATATACCGAGCGCGGAATATTAGGACTCATGCCGGTCGACGCGTTCGCCGTCCTCGCCGAGCCCACGCGCCGGCGCATTCTCGACGTGCTGCGCACCGATGAGGCGAGCGTCAACGAGTTGGTCGCGGCCGTCGCGGTGAGCCAGCCGGCCGTGTCCAAGCACCTCAAGGTGCTGCGGGAGGCCGGGTTCGTGACCGTGCGTACGGCCCGGCAACAGCGGATCTACGCGATCGACACCCGGGAGTTGCGCCGCATCGATGCCTGGCTGGAGCCGTATCGGCAACTGTGGACGCGGCACCTGGATGCGCTCGAACGGCATCTGGACCGTGTCGATGCGAAGGCGCGACCGGGCGGGGAGGAGCCACCGGGGGCGCGGGAGCGGACGAGTGCTCGGGAGCGGACGAGTGCTCGGGAGCCGACGAGAAGGAGACGTGATGAAGCGGGATGATTACGTGCCTACGGGCCTGGCCGAGGCGCACGCGGCGGCAGCCGAGCGTGATGCGTGGACGCTCGTGTTCGTACGGAATCTCGACCATCCGCCGGCGGTCGTCTGGGCGGCGCTGACCGAGCCCGCCCAGCTGGACGAATGGGCGCCGTTCCGGGCCGATCGCAACCTCGCCGAGATCGGGCCGGCGACCCTGACGATGATCGACGGGGCTGATGAGGTGCCGTTGGGCGCCACCGTGATCCGCGTCGACAAACCGACGCTCCTCGAATACACGTGGGGCGACGACGTGTTGCGGTGGGAGTTGGCGGCGACGGACGTCGGGACGCGACTCACCTTGCGGCACACCACCGCCGAACGTTCCAGCGTGCCGATGGTCGGCGGCGGGCTGGCACCTGTGCCTGGATGTGATGGCACTATTGCTGGACGGCGAGCCCATCGGCGCTATCCGTGGCCGCGAAGCGCTTGACTTCGGCTGGCAGCAACTCCATGACGCCTACGCCGACCGACTTGGCGTCGGCGCGGATGAGTGAGTGCGATTCGACCAGATCGGCAGCCGGGATCGATCGTCAGAAGGCGGAGCGTATCCGGGTGTTCGCCATCACGACCGCGGCGTTGGAGTCGGACGTCTGATAGTTGCCGGCCGCTTGACGCAGTTTCACGCCACCGTCGTAGAGACCGTGGGCCGCTGTGTCGATGGCGTCGATCACCTTGTCCTGCAACGCATTCATCGCGATCGGGATCGCTACGCAGATCTTGCCGAAGGCGCCCGCGTCCATCCGCACCTGTTGTCCGGCGCTCCGCGCGGTCGCCACATCGGACGACAAGTGGAAGAGCAGGTCGGCGTGCGCCACGAGTTGCGCGGGCGTGACGGTCAACGGGTCAGCCGATCCCATGGTCCACCTCCGGTGCCGACACGAGCCTGGTTCGCGCGGCAATCAGGGACGCGGTCGTTGGACTGTCGGCACCCCAGGTCTCGGTCGCGATCTCGGCGACGCGGGCCGTCAGAGCGCGCTGTGCGTCGCCGATCGCGACAAGGATCTGCTGCCGGGTTCGTTCGACCGGCTGGGACCGGATCTGTGGGTCCAACGCGATATCGATCAGCACACCGCTCCCCGACACCGTCGCCTCGACCACGCCGTCCGGGTCGCGGCCGATCCCGCGCAGGGCACCCAACTCACGGGCCGCGACCGCCGACCGGGCCGCACGCTCCTGCGTCGATGCCAACCACGCGTCGACATCGTCGAGGCCCGCGCCACTGTCCCCGAACTCGCTCATGCCACCGTCCTTCGCCTGCAGCCCGCGTCGGCGAGTCGTCGCCCTTCACCACTGCCCGCACGCGGTCCAGGCGCCGGTCGTCCGGGCGCGCCGATCGTCCGTGCGCCGGTCGTCCGGGCGCCTTCGGCGTTCAGCCTCGTCGACACCGTCGGGCCCACGCAACCCTGAACCGCGCGGCTGTGGATAACGGCGGCCGCGTGATCTAACGCATCCCGCCCGCGTGGCCCGGTCGCAACCGGAGCGACCGGGCCACGCCACTCGCGGGTCAGGCGGTGAGGACGATCTTTCCGCGAAGTCCGCCGGCGGCCAGCTTGCGGTGCGCCTCGCCCGCGTCGGCGAGCGGCCTTACCGCTGCGATACGGGTACGGAGTGAACCGGCGGCCAGCTTCGCAAGGAGATCGCCGAGCTGTGGCCCGTTCGGCTCGACCATGACCTGAGCCGTCCGGATACCCCGTTCGGGCGCGGGAATCGCCGGCGTGATCGCGGCGATGAAAACGCCGCCGTCGCGTACGGCACCGATCAGCTCCGCGCCGACTACCGCTCCGTCGAAGACGCCGTCGACGCCGTCGGGGTGCCGTTGGCGTACGGCCTCGACCAGTTCCGCCGCGGTCCCGCGACCCAGGATCTCGGCCGGACCGAGCGAGGCCACGAACTCCTCGTCACCGGTCGACGCGACCGCGATCACGTTGATGCCCGCGCTGGCCGCGAGCTCGGTGGCGAAGCCGCCCACGCCTCCGCTCGCACCGGTTACCAGAAGCGTCTGACCGGCCCGGAGACCGGAAAGATCCAACGCCTGAGCCGCGGTGAGGCCGTTCAGGCTGAGCGTGGCCGCCTCCGGGAAGTCGACTCCGTCCGGGATCGGCGTGAGCCACGACGGGTCGACGACGATCTGCTCGCCGTACGTTCCGGTGCCGTCGCCCAACGCGAACCACGGATAGAGTCCGGCGACCCGCGTGCCGGCGGGCCACTCGTCGGTCGCGTCGAGCAGGGTGCCGGCGAAGTCCCAGCCGAGCACGATCGGCGGCTTGGCGTTGGGCGTACGGGCGGCCATCGCGCCGGCCCGGGTGCCGAGGTCGGCCGGGTTCGCAACGGTCGCCGCGATGCGGACTCGCACCTTGCCGTCGGTGGCAACCGGATCCGGCCACTCCGCCTCCTGTAGGACGTCCGGGTCTCCGTACTCGCGCACTTCGATGACTCGCATCTGGTTCCCATCTCCCTTGGTCGTGTGGTGCCGTTGTGCGGCTGTGCTCTTGGTAGCCGGGCCTTCAGCGTCTATCGTGCAGAGAGCAAGGCGCCGCCGGAAAGTAGGTACCTAAAAGTGCCTATGGGTCGGCGTGGTGCCCGGGAGAGGTGACGGGAATGACGACAACCGCGGTGCAGCGCCGTGAACAGGACAAACTCGCGTACGACGCCTTTATGGCCAGCTGCCCGACCCGCCAAGTGATGTCGACCATAGGTGACAAGTGGTCGGCACTTCTGGTGAATGCGCTCGCCGACGGGCCGCGCCGGCACGGCGAACTGGCCCGGACGGTGGCCGGCGTGAGCCAGAAGATGCTTACCCAGACGCTGCGCACGCTGGAGCGCGACGGACTCGTGACGCGAAGCATCACGCCGACCGTTCCGGTGCGTGTCGACTATGAGCTGACCGACCTCGGTCAGAGCCTGGTCCCCGTGTTACAGCAGCTCAAGCACTGGTCGGAGACCCACATCGAGCAGGTGCTCGCGGCCCGGGAGTCATTCGGAGAGCGTGCCGCGTGAGCGACATCACCGTGTACGGCGCCGGCTGGTGCCCCGACTGCATCAACCTCATCGGACCCGGCAAGGACGAGCTCGCCCACGCGTGAGGCCATTGTCGGCAGCGAAGGCTTCGCTCCACGCGACGCGGGCATGCTGCGTGTCAAGGTGACCGTTCGCGACCCAGGTTGCCTGGGGCTCGATGCCCTGCGCCGCCAAACGAGCGTCGGAGTCGAGGATGTCGCGCTGCACCTCGACGACCGATCTCGTCAGGCTGGCCAGGTCGGTCGGCCCGTCGATCACGTCGGCGCCGTACGCCTCGACGAAAATCTCCATGCGGCGCAACCGATCCGGCGGCTCGGGGTAGCGCAGCCATCGGATCGCATCCTCGTCGTCCCGGAACGGCGCCACATACTGCAGTGCGTACGCGATGTCGAACCGGGCCGGCGCCGGCCGCGCGTAGTCGAAGTCGATGAGCCCGACCGGCTCGCCGTTGCGGAACACGACGTTCCAGGGTCCGAAGTCGCCATGGCAGACAACATCGGTGCCGGCTGGCGGCGTACCTGTGTAGAACGGTTTGTCGGTCGTGAATCCGCGAACCGCAACGTGATAATCGCGAACGAGCCGTGCGAACGCCCGCAGCCCCGGCTCGGGCACGACGTGCGCCCAACCGTCCGGACCGCTGTCGCCCGGGATATACGACACGACCTCGAATCCGTCGACGACATCGAGCAGCCGTGGCGCCGGAAAGTTCACCGATTCGAGATATAGCAACAGATCGTGGACCGCAGCGCGACCACGGGTGCAGTGGCCGCCATACAGTGTCGCCGCGGCGTTCGATCCGGCGATGCGGCTCGTCTTGCAGGGTTTCAGCCACGCGAGGGCGCGAGTCGGGCGCCCGAAGGTCGGGCGCGGGGCGGCGGCGGCACCGGCTTGCCGCACTCGCCGCCGGGCACGGGCGTGAAAACGATGCGCATCGCTTGATTCTGAGCGTCGCGGTCCGCGGTCCGCGAGCGATTTAGCCGGTACGGTGACGGCTTGCACGAGGCGAACGTTGTCCGTCCCGGTCGGTACGCTCGCGGCATGACACAGGGGCAGAGTCCACCATTCACGCGGCGCGAGCTGTCGGATGCCGTGAGTCCGGCCGGTTGGCGTCTCGTGCTGGCAATGTTCCGCACTGACGTGGCAGTGCGCTCGCTCGCTGAGGCAGGCGCGTTCACGGCCGCCGTCGCGTCCGCGATCGACGCCTCGGCGGCGGCACACCTACGACTGGATGCGCGCCCGGATCGCGTGATCGTGACCATCGAGAACCTGTCCGTTCCGTGGCCGAGTCAGGTCGAGATCGATCTCGCCCGCCAGGTTTCCGTGATAGCAGCCGACCTCGGCCTGCAGACGGTGCCGGATGTGGGCGCGTCGACCCGGTCCGTTCAGGCCGTCGAGATCGCGATCGACGCACTCGACATTCCGAAGATCCGGCCGTTCTGGAAGGCGGTCATGGGTTACGCGGACGAGTTCGGCCGGAGCGGTCCGAAGGACCCGATCGTGGACCCGCACGGTCAGAGTCCGGCGGTCTGGTTCCAGCAGATGGATGCGCCGCGACCGCAACGCAACCGCATTCACTTCGATATCTCGGTGCCGCACGACGAGGCCGAGCGGCGCCTGGCGGCGGCGTTGGCGGCCGGCGGGACGCTCGTGTCGGACAAAGCCGCGCCGGCATTCTGGGTGCTGGCCGACGCCGAGGGCAACGAAGCCTGCATCACGACGTGGCAGGCGCGCGACTGACCCGAGACGTGCGGTCAGTCGGGGAGCAGCGGCACGGTCAGACCGAGATCCTTGTGCAGTAGCACCGCACGGTTGACCGATCGGGTGCCGAACTTGTCCCGTACGGAGTCGAGCGCGGCATCCAGCTCGCCGTTGTTGCGCGTGTCGAACGGAAGCTCCGGTTGGACCCAGTCGTTGTGGCCGAGGTTGGCGACCGAGATGCCGACAAGGGTCAGGCCGCCCTTGCTCTCGATCAACGGCTGCGACGCGGCGAGCAGACCTCGTGCCGCATCGAGGATCGTCTGCGTGTGGAGCGTGGCCCGTAGCAGAGTGCGCGAACGCGTCGCGCGGGAGAAGTCGTCGAAACGGAACCGAAGCACGACCGTACGACCCGGCCGGCCGGCCGAGCGCATCCGGCGGGTGACCCGGTCCACGAGGCCGGCGAGCGTCGCATCGATCTCCTCCGCGGTGTGCGGCCGCCATCCGATCGCGCGCTGCGAGCCGATCGAGCCGCGTCGGCGGCCGACCTGAACCGGCCGCGGATCCCGGTTGTGGGCCAACGCGTGCAGATGTCGACCGGCGGCCACACCGAGGATCGACACCAGCGCCGGCTCGCCGATGCGGGCGACGTGCCCGACCGTACGGATGCCGTGCTCATGGAGCTTCGTGGCCGTGACGACGCCGACGCCCCAGAGCCGTTCGACCGGCAGCGGGTGCAGGAACGCGAGCTCTCGATCCGGCGGCACTTCGAGCAGGCCGTCCGGCTTCCCGACGCCGCTCGCGACCTTGGCCAGGAACTTGGTCCGCGCCACTCCGACCGTGATCGGCAGACCGACCCGCTGCCTGACCTCGGAACGCAGCCGGATGGCGATTTCGACCGGCGTCCCGGTGATCTTATGCAGCCCGCCGACATCGAGGAACGCCTCGTCGATCGAGATGCCCTCGACGAGCGGCGTGGTGTCCCGGAAGACCTCGAACACCGCCTTGCTCGCGGTGGAATACGCCGACATCCGAGGCTCGACGACGATGGCGTCCGGGCAGAGCATCCGCGCCGTGCGCCCGCCCATGGCCGTCTTGACGCCGCACCGCTTCGCCTCGTAGCTGCAGGCCAGCACGACACCGCCGCCGACGATCACCGGCCGGCCACGTAGCCGCGGATTGTCGCGCTGCTCCACCGACGCGTAGAAGGCGTCGAGGTCAGCGTGCAGGATCGCGGCCTCGCTCCGCATGACTGCGATTATCGCACATATGTTCGAGTGTTGCGCTCGTCGACGCGCACCATCCGACGATGATCGGGGGAGCCGGTCGGGGGATGGTTGTCTTTGCGCGGCCCTACGTCTCTGCACGCATTGGCGCTAGCAGAGTCGTACGCGAGCCGCCGGAACCGGCCGGCCAGCGCGGGGCGCACGACGCCACCACCGCCGGGCGGCGGAGACCGAGCGATCACGAGTCGAGTCGCGCGACCCGATCGTGCAGGTAGCGCCGCTGCGCGGAGTTCGCCGTACGGGCCGCCGCGGCCACGTAGGCCGCCCGCGCTCCCGACCGGTCTCCGGCCATTTCCAACAGATGCCCGCGTACGGCGTGCAGCCGGTGATCCTCCGCTATCCGTTCATCTGCGTCGAGCGCCGGCAACAACTCCAGCCCGGCCGCCGGCCCGGACGCCATCGCCACGGCGACGGCGTGATTCAGCGCGACGACCGGGTTGTCGGAGATCTGCAACAACACCTCGTAGAGCGCGACGATCTGCGGCCAGTCCGTCGCCTCGGCCGACGATGCCTCATCGTGGAGCGCCGCGATCGCCGCCTGCACCTGGTACGGCCCGACCGCGCCCCGGGGCAGCGCCGACGTCACGAGCGCAACGCCTTCGACGATCTGGTCGGCATCCCAGAGACTGCGATTCTGCAGAGCCATCGGGACGAGCGCGCCGTCCGCGTCGGTTCGCGCCGGCCGCCGCGCATCCGTCAACAGCATGAGTGCGAGCAGACCGGCCACCTCGCTGTCGTCGGGCAACAGCCGATGCACGAGACGCGCCAACCGGATCGCCTCACGGGACAGGTCGCTCCGCTGCAAAGAAGGGCCGGCAGTGCTGGCGTACCCCTCATTGAAGATCAGGTAAAGCACGTGCGCGACGGCGCCGAGCCGTTCGCCGCGCTCGGCCGGCGGCGGCATATCGAAGCGCGGACCGAGCGGGCCGCCGCTGTCCTTGATGGCCTGCTTGGCCCGCGTGATGCGTCGCATCATCGTCGCCTCGGGGACGAGAAACGCGCGCGCGATCTCCGCTGTCGTGAGGCCGCCGACCGCGCGGAGCGTCAACGCGATCTGCGATGCCGGCGACAGCGACGGATGGCAGCACAGGAACAGCAGGATCAGCGAGTCGTCCGCGTCGGGACCAACGCCAGCCCCGCGATCTGCACCCGGCGTCAGCCAGCCATCCGGAAGCTCTTGCCGCGCAACGGTTTCCTCTCGCATTCGCCGCGACTGCTCGCTGCGCAACAGATCGGTCAGCCGGCGCGACGCGACCGTAATGAGCCACGCCCGCGGATTGTCCGGAACACCGTCGCGGGGCCACTGCGTCGCGGCGGCGAGAAACGCTTCCTGCGCCGCGTCTTCGGCCAGGTCGAAGTGTCCGTAGCGCCGGACGACCGCGCCGAGAACCTGCGGCGCCAGCTCGCGCAGCAGGTTCTCGACGTCGGACATCGCAGCCGTCACACGTCCACGTACTCGCGGCCCTCGATGATGGGCCGCACATCGGCGTACAAGCCCTCCGCGCCCTCAGGTCCGGGCGGGCACTGCGACATGCGCGCGGCCAGTTCCGTCGCACGATCGAAGCTCGGGCACTCCACGATCGTGTAGCCGGCGAGCACCTCCTGCGCCTCGGGATACGGCCCGTCGGTCACGACTGGCACCCCGCCGCGCATCTGGATCCGCCGCGTGTGCACCGGCGCGTCCAGTCCGCGGGCGTCGACGAGTTCGCCCGACTCGGCGATCTCCTGGTGGAACTTCTCCATGAACTCGCCCATCGCACCGAGCTGCTCGCCCGTCCAGGCCTTCTTGACGGTCGACTTGCCCTGCATGGCCTCGTAGTCCTGCTGCGACGCGTACAGCAAAATCATGTACTTCATGATCGTCCCCTCTCGAACCGATGGTTGCCTGTGACGTCGGAGCCGGCGGCCACGATCGGACATCCCGGCGCGATAGCCTCGCGTTCATGACAGCACCGCCGGCGACTTCCGGCACGTCGAACAAACGCATTCAGGGGTACGGCGCCACCTCGACCGCACTGGCGTTGCTCAGCAATCGGCAGCTCGGTCGGCTCCTCGACGCGACGCCACTCCTCGGTCACGGAATCGGGGGCACCTCGGCGTTGCTGGATATCGATGGCACGCCGGTTTTCGCCAAGCGGGTTCCACTCACCGATCTCGAACGGCGCGCCGAGAACGTGATGTCGACGGCGAACCTGTTCGAGCTGCCGTCCTACTGTCACTACGGCGTCGGCTCGGCCGGCGGGGGAGTGTGGCGGGAGCTCGCCGCGCACACGATGACGACGAATTGGGTTCTCAGCGGCCAGAGCGAGAGCTTCCCGTTGATGTACCACTGGCGTGTGCTCACCGAGCCGAGCGCGACACCGTCACCGCGTGGTGAACCAGGATCGCTCGATGAGATCGTGGAGTATTGGCACGGCTCGGAGGCCGTTCGGCACCGGCTCGAAGCGCTTCAGCGCGCCACGGCGAGCGTGGTCCTGTTCCTCGAATACGTGCCGCAAAATCTCAACCACTGGCTTCGCGATCAACTCGCTCGCGGCGACGAAGCGCTCGAAGCGGCGTGCACGATGGTCGAGGCCGGTCTGCGCGACGGCGTGTCGTACATGAACGCGAACGGCTTGTTTCATTTCGACGCGCACTTCGGAAACATCCTCACCGATGGGCGACGCCTGTACCTGACCGATTTCGGGTTGGCGACGTCGGCGCGGTTTGAGTTGTCCGCGACCGAACGCGAGTTTGTTGACGCGAATCGCAGCCATGACGGGTGTTACGCGGTGACGCAGTTGGTCAACTGGCTCGTGTCGGCCTTGGTCAAGCCGGCCGACCCGGCCGAGCGCAACGCCTATGTCCGGCGCGTCGCGGCGGGCTCGGCGGCGGCGGATGTGCCGCCGTGGGCGGCGAAGATCATCGCGCGCTACGCCCCGATCGCGGTGCTGCTGAATGACTTTTACTGGGGCCTGTTCGGCGAGAGTCGCAAGACGCCGTACCCGACGGCGGAGGTGGAACGGGTGTCGGCCGAGATCGGGTTCTCGCCGATTGCTACCCCCGTTGGTTGATCCTGGCGATCCGGTCGCACGAGCGGTCGGGCTTCCGTAATGTCCGCGGTGTGGAAGAGCCGCGAATGACCCGATGGTGGATGAACGAGATCCGAGGCGAGCTGCAGGACGAATGGTGCGCCGCGCTCGACGGATCGCCGATCACGACCGAGATGGTTGCGTCGGTGCCGGACGAGTTCCGCGATCATGGTGCCGGCGACTGGGTACGGCTGCCAGCCGACGGAGCCTCCGATGAGGGCTGGATGATGCGGGCCGACTTCCAGGCGTTCATCGCCTCGCAGTGCGCTCGCCGGTAGCGGCCGCCCGCTATCCGTTCGTTATTTGCGAGGCATCGCTCACGTACCCACGTAACGGAGTGAGCGCACGCGCGACGGCGCGTGCGCTCACCAACTGGCTCTCGGTCCTAGCTCGCCGCCAACCCCGCGACCGCCTTGGGAAGACCGTCCCACGATCCGAGCGGCGACAACGCCCCGCCGCCGCTGACGGACCAACCGAAGATGCGCTGCGAGTCCGCGTCGATCGCATAGAGGAAACGGCCGTCATCGGTCATGCACTCATCCCGCAGCCCGGTGTGGCCGTCCACGCCGACCCCGGCCATCGGGTCGTCGAGGGTAAGGCTCCCGTCCGGCCCGATCGCGTAGCGCGACACGGTGCTGTCGGCAAAGTTCGTCGTGTAGACGTAGCGGTTGTCGTTCGAGACGACCGCCCAGCAGATTTCGCTGTGACCGTTGCCGATCGAGCGGGACATCGGCGTGATGTCGGCGCCACGCTGGATGTAGGAGGATGCGGCGGCCTTGCCCTTCGCGGCGCCGAACGCCTCCGCGACCACGAGCGCGCCGTCCTCGGTAAACGCGAAGCCGTACGGTGTCTGCCCGGAGGATGCCTGCATGTGCGGTTCGCCGAGACGACCTCGGTCGTCGACCGGGTACATCGCAATGGCATTCGCACCTCGCTCGGTCACCGCGAGAGTGGTGCCGTCCGGGCTGAAGCCGACCTGAGCCGGATCGGCGTCGGCGGCCGGCAGCGGCGTGGAGTCGGCGATCTGCTCGAGCCCGCTGCGGTCCAGTCGGAATCCGGTCAGTGACGGATCGCCGGTGTTCAATACGTAGACCAGGCCGTCGCGCTCGGTGACGCTCTTTGGCGCCATTCCCGTCACGACGGTCTGCGCGGTGCGCGCACCGGAGTCGTCGATGTGGAAGAGGCTCAGATCGCCGCTGCCGGAGTTCGTCAGCAGCAGGTGGCGGCCGTCATCGGTGAGCATCACTGATCCTTGTGACGGCAGATGTGGTGTGCCGTCACCGAATCCGCCGGTATGTTGCGCGTTGGCGCCGGACAGCGCCCCCGTCGCATCCCGGCGAAATGCCATGAGCTGGTTGCCGTCGCGGTCGTTCGACTGCATGTAGACGGCTCCCATGGCTGGATGTTGACGTTCGAAATCGCTTCGCATTGAGCCTCCCCGTGCATCACAACCGTGCTCTTGCCGCCACCGTAACCCCCTGGCCAGCCGGGTGTGCGCGTCTCGGGATACCGGCCGCGGGTCCTTCGTCACGATCGCCGAGTTATCCACAACCCGTACCCGTGGGGTTGTGTGGTGTTGGGGGTTGGACAACGCTCAACGTCGATGGCTATGCGTGTCGACGGCGACGGGGAGCTGGTGTGAGCGCGGCTGGTGTGGCGTCTGCGCTCGTGTGTCGGGTGTGGACTGCGTGCGTGACGATCAATCCGATTGTGGCGCCGGTTGGTTCGCGTCCGGGTGATCCGTGGGCTGGTGTGTGGCTGGCTGAGGATGTTGAGGCGATTCATCAGGGCGTGAGCAGCGGGTCGTGGGTCGATTCGACGTTGGGTGGTGTCGGCGCGGGGCTGGATACGTTGGCTGCGGTGTCGGATCCGCTGGGGACGTTGATGCAGTACGGCCTGTCGTGGTTGATGGAGCACATCCGGCCGTTGTCGGAGGCGTTGGACTGGTTGGCCGGTGATCCGGCGCGGATCGCGTCGCATTCGCAGACGTGGCGGAATGTGGCGGCGAGTCTGCGCTCGGATGTGACGGCGTTCGGTCAGGGCGCCGCGACCGGGGTGAGTGGGTGGCAGGGTACGGCGGCGACGGCGTATCAGTCGTGGGCGTCGCATCAGCAGACGGTGCTGGGTGGGTTGGCGTCGGCGGCGGACACGATGGCGTCGATCAGTGACGGGGCCGCGTATCTGGTCGCCGGGGTGCGGGTGATGGTCCGCGACGCGATCGCGACGGTGGTGTCGCGGGCGATCGATTACGCCGGTGAGGAGTTCTTTTCGTTTGGTTTGGCGACGCCGTGGGTGATCGAGCAGGTGTCGACGTTGGTGGCGTCGTGGTCGGCGCGGATCGGTCGGTGGATCACGGCGTTGCGCGACAGTGTCGGCCGGTTGACCTCGATGATGGGTCGCCTCGGCAAGATCATCGAGGCGCTGAAGAAACTCCTGCGCGAC
>CAWIKW010000006.1:0-521179 GCA_963836785.1 uncultured Actinomycetota bacterium
GTCGGGACGACAGGATTTGAACCTGCGACCCCTTGACCCCCAGTCAAGTGCGCTACCAAGCTGCGCCACGTCCCGATGCCACGGTCTCGACCGCGGCAGCCGATACAGCGTAGCGCAAGCCGATCAACGGTCGCGCGCGCGTTCGGGCCTACTTCGGCCATACGAGGTGGCGGCGTCGCGCGGAGCCACGGGCGATGACCAGACCGCCACGAACGGCGTACGCGTGCTGACTTTGCCATGACCTCTTGCCCGGCAAGACATCGGCTGGTATTGATATGTATCTAACAGGAAGGTTAACTAAATAAAGCACGGCTTGAGGAAAGCATGGCTTGAGGGGAGCGTGACGCGGTGCCGAAAGCGCGACGAAGGCGAGCGGCGTGGATAGCTGCGCTGGCCGGCCTGCTGGTCACCGGCTCGGTGGGTGTGCCAGTAGTGCTCAAATCCGCCGGTACGGCCGCAACCGCGGCCACCAGCGGCGGGGTGAAGATCGCCTACTTCGACCAGTGGTCGATCTACCAGAACGCGTTCTACATCAAGAACCTCGACACCGAGGGAATCGCGAGCAAGCTGAACTTCCTGATCTACGACTTCGAAAACATCGATCCGACGAACCTCACCTGCTTCGAAAACACGAAGGCGACCGACCCGGACCCGGCCGGGGAGAACGACCCGAACGCCGGCGACGGCGCGGGCGACGCGTTCGCCGACTACCAGAAGTCGTTCGACGCGACCACCAGCGTCAGTGGCGTCGGCGACACGTTCAACCAGCCGATCACGGGCAACTTCAACCAGCTCAAGGAGCTGAAGGCGAAGTACCCGAACCTGCACATCCTGCTGTCGCTGGGCGGCTGGACCTATTCGAAGTACTTCTCCGATGTCGCGAAGACCGCGGCGAGCCGGCAGAAGTTCGTGAGCTCCTGCGTGGACATGTTCATCAAGGGCAACCTGCCGGTCCAGGGCGGCTTCGGGGGAGCGGGCACGGCGGCCGGCATCTTCGACGGGTTCGACATCGACTGGGAGTATCCGGGCTCGTCCGGCGGCCACCTCGGCAACCACGTCGATCCGGCGAACGACCCGGCCAACTACACGGCTCTGCTCGGCGAGTTCCGCAACGAACTCAACGCGTACGGCACGGCCAACGGCGGCAAGCACATGTACCTCACCGCGGCTTTGCCGGCCGGCCAGGACAAGATCCCGTTCATCCAGACGAACCAGATCGGGCAGTACCTGGACTACGGCAACGTCATGACGTACGACATGCACGGCGCGTTCGAGTCGACGACGAACCTGCAGGATCCGATCTTCCCGTCGCCGAACGACCCGACCCACGTGGCACCGGGCACCGAGAAGTACTCGATCGACGCGGCCATGAAGGCGTGGACGATTGGCGATCCGGCGTACGGCATACCCGGCGGGTTCCCGGCCAGCAAGGCGACCATCGGGTTCCCGTTCTACTACCGCGGCTGGACCGGCGTGCCGGCCGGCGCTACCCACGGCCTTTACCAAAGCTCGACGGGTGGGTCGCCGCCGATGACGCTGTCCGGGAGCGTCGCGGGCATCGCGATGTACAAGGAGATCACGCCGCTGCTGACGAACCCGGCGGACACGTTCTTCGATCCGACGACGCAGGCGGCCTACTGGTACGACGGGACCAACTTCTACACCGGCGACTCGCCCCAGTCGATCCAGGCGAAGGCGAACTACCTGCACTGCGGCGGTTACGCCGGCGCGATGATGTTCTCGCTGTACGACCTCGACCCGGCCGCGACGCTGTTCAACGACGTGGTGACCGATGTCAATGGTTCCGCGTCGACCTGCACCGGCCAACCGACGCCACCGCCCACCACGGCGCCGCCCACGACGGCCCCGCCGACGACCGCACCACCGACGACGCCACCGCCGACCACCCCGCCGCCCGGCGCATGTACGGCACCGGCCTGGACCGCGACCGCCATCTTCACCGGCGGCCAGACAGCCTCCGAAAACGGCCACCAATACACCGCAAAATGGTGGACCCAAGGCGACGACCCAGCCACCCACCACGGCACCGACGACGTCTGGATCGACAACGGCACCTGCACCGGCGGCGCCACCACACCACCACCGACCACCGCCCCACCCACAACCCAACCACCCACCACCGCACCACCCACCACGACACCGCCGACCACACCACCACCCACCGGCACCCAACCCTGGGTCGCCAACCACGCCTACACCGTCGGCACCCTGGTCACCTACGCCGGCCACACCTACACATGCCTGCAATCACACACATCACTCGTCGGCTGGGAACCACCGAACGTACCGGCCCTCTGGCAACTCGTGAGCTGATCAGGGTGACAGCCTGACCACACGACTCAGGTGGGGCGGTGCCGGCCGAGATCCGGTGCCGCCCCAGCTGTCATCGCGCATCTCGACAGCTGTCCGTCACGAGAGCCGCGCATTACGACAGCAGAGACGGCTTGACCACCTTGCCGAGAGCGTTGCGCGGCAACGATTCCACGAACACGATGCGGCGTGGACGTTTGTGCCACGACAAGCGGTCGGCGGCAAACGCGGCGAGCGTCGAGTCGGTCACGCCGTCCGCCACGACGAACGCGACGACCTCCTGACCGAGGTCGTCGTGCGGCATTCCGACGACCGCGGCTTCTCGTACGCCCGGATGGGCCAGCAGCGCGTCCTCGACCTCGCCGGCCCCGATCCGGTAGCCGCCCGACTTGATCAGATCGACGCTCGCCCGGCCGACGATCCGGTGCATACCGCCGCCGTCGATCGTCGCGATGTCGCCGGTCCGAAACCATCCGTCGGCCGCGAACGCCGCCGCCGTCGCCTCCGGCCGGCCGAGGTACCCGCGGAACAGCATCGGTCCGTCGACCTCCAACTCGCCAAGTCCGTCGCCGTCGGCCGCCGTAGCGCCGGCCGTCGTTGCGCCACCAGCCGCCGAAGCGCCGCCGGCCGCCGTTGCGCCATCGGCGACACCCACCGGCGCGAGCCGGGTGCGCACACCGGATAGCGGTCGCCCGACCGAGCCCGGCCGTCGTTCACCGTCGGCCCGGGTGCTGCAGGTGATCAGGGTTTCCGTCATCCCGTACCGCTCAATGGGCGCGTGACCGGTGAGGGCCGTGAGGCGCTCGAAGACCGGAAGCGGCAGCGGCGCGCTGCCCGAGACCAGCAGCCGGGCCGCGGACAGTGCTCGCGCGGCGTCCGCGTCGGCGCAGATGCGCGACCACACGGTCGGTACGCCGAAGTAGATCGTGCCCCGGGCGGCCGCGTAGGCCGGGGGAGTCGGACGCACGGTGTGCACGAGCCGACAGCCGAGGCGCAGCGGTCCGAGCAGCCCCAGCACGAGTCCGTGCACATGAAACAGCGGGAGTCCATGCACGAGCGTGTCGTCCGCGGTCCAGGCCCATGCGTCGGCCAGCGCGTCGAGGTTTGCCGCGATCGCGTCGCGGCCGATTTCGACACCCTTCGGCCGTCCGGTCGTGCCGCTCGTGTAGAGCACGAGGGCGGTGTCCGCCGCCGGCCCGGCGGCGACGTCGGTCGCGGTCCGCGCCGGCGAGACCTCCACGGGTACGGGCAATCCGTCGCTCCCCGCCTCGCGTACGAGGAGCGTCGCACCGGAGTCGGCCAGCATGTAGGCCGTCTCGTCCGGGCCGGCATCGGGCGGCAGCGGCACCACCGGAACGCCGGCGAGCAGACCGCCGACGACGGCGACCATCGTCGAAGCCGTGGCGTCGGCGCGGATCGCAACGGCCGGCGCGCCGGCGATCCGGTCGGCGAACGTGTCCGCCGCGGTGGCCAGGTCGGCCCGGGACATCGACGTGTCGCCGACGACGATGGCGTCGGGCCGGTCAGGCGAACCGTTGCCGGTCGCGTAGTCCGTGAGTGCGGTACGGGGATGCATGACGTCAGCACAGCACAACTGCGGAGCGGACTACGAACTGGTGGCGATGAGCGCTCAGCCGACGCTGATGTCGGCCACCGGTTTGCGCGGCTGCACGCGAACCGCCGGGCCACCGAGTGCCTCGACTGCCGTTGCGCCGTCGGTCCGGGCCGGCTGGCGCACGGCGGCGGCCGGCTCGGCCGTCACATACTTGCGGGCGGCCCGTACGAAGCCGTCCGCGTAGTGCTCGGGCGCGAAGTCGCCGAGGTAGTAACGGCGGATGAGTCGGCGGGTCGACGCGATGGGGTCGGTGTGCAGCAACTTGTCGAGTGTCGGCCGGATCTCGTCGAGCGACCGATCGAGGACGTACGCCGCCCGGGCCAGCGGGAACTCGGCCTCGTAGGCGTCGTCGCCCAGACCGAGCGGGTTGGTGAGCGCGAACGGCTTGCCGGAGTAGAGCCAATCCGTCGCGACCGATGACACGTCGCCGATCATCGCGTCGGCGGCGTTGATGCAGTCGATCACCGACATGTCGCGCGCCGCGGCCGCGCCGAACAGGTGCGCGCGGCCGGTCTTGGCGGCATCCTCGGCCAGCAGTTGCTCGATCCGCTCCACCATCCGCGATGAGACGGCGTCCCGGCTCGAGTACGGGTGCGGCCGGAAGATCACACGTACCCCGCGGCCGATGAGGTCGGCGACGATCCGCTCACCGGATGGCAGCGAGCAGTAGTTGGCATCGGTGTAGAGGCCGACCCAGGTTGTCGCGTAGAGAACGGTCTTGCCATCGTCCGGCCGGTCGCCGATCTTCGCCGCGCTGACATCGATCGTCTCGACCTGCGGCCGGCCGACGATGTCGAAATGATCGAGCGGGATGTGCACGCCGTTGGCCGCGTACCGGTCGATCCCGGCCTGGCCGGCAACGAAGATCCGGTCGAACATCGCGGTGACCGGATTGAAGCTCGACGCCTTGTCCGAGTCGCCGTGCAGCAACTGGATGTGGGTCAGGTGATTGAAGCGGACGATGTGCGCGTTCTTCGCGCCGTTGTTGACGAAGAAGCACGCCCGCATCCGATCCGTGACGCACGTGTCGACCTGGTGGACCGTCGGGCAGTACATGACCGGTGCCGTCGTCTTCGCCGCTATGCGCGCGAACGCCGGCGCTTCCCGCACGATCACGACGAACCGCTCACCGATCCGCTCGAGGTACGGCAGCCACATGGTGAGCTGGTATTCGGTGTTGTCCGGCGCGGAGAAGTAGACGGCGAACTTCGGGTCGTACGCGGTCAGGGCGGCCCGGAAGGACTTGGTGTCCGTACGGCCGTGCAGGCGTAGCCGGAGCGCCTGGGCGCCGACGAGACCCACTCCCAGGCAGGCGACGATGGTCGCGACGAGTACCGGCCAGAGCGGTGCGCGGAGGAAGGCCGAGATGCCGAGCGCGACGATGAGCAGGATATTCGCGACGTAGAACACTCGCGGCGGCACGACGAGGCGGCGCTCTCGCTGGTAGCCGGGTAGGTGGGTGACGGTCATCACCTGCTGGTTGACGAGCTCCTGCAGGTTTGGCTGGGTGACGACGAGCGCCGAAAGCACGACCCCGGTCGCGGTCAATGTCGGCTTGGCAGCATGACCGGTGCTGTCCGCATAGTCGGCGAGCAGACCGACCACGATGAGGAGTTGGGCCGGCATGGTCAGCGCGAAGCCGGCCGTGGCCGAGACCCAGATGACGATGGCGAGTGCAATGGCGGCGAGGATGTATCCGGTGTCCCGCCATGACGCGAGGAGCAACGCGATCATGGCCAGTACGGCGACGGCGGTCATGGCCGTCTGCAGCGCTCGAGATTGCAGCTTCGCCCGGAAACTCATATGTGTCGCTTTCTTCCCGCAGTGATGCGCCGCCAAGCTTAACGAACGATGAACGGCCAGAGTACGGCCGATGTTGGACAAGCGGGTAACCCGAACGTCAATGTGTTCCTGCCTTTTTGGGCGGTCACACACACGTCAACGACGCAGGGTGACTCCGATGATGCGCAGAGTTGACGACGGTCCGATCGCGCGAACGCGACCCGGCGTCGGTCGGCGGCGAACACGCCTCGATAGGGTCGGTGGCGACTCGAGATGCGTCGCCACGGCAATGCGACGCGGAATCCGATTGCGGGGAGGAACGGCATGGCCGAGCGTTTGGATGGCACCGTGGCGCTGGTCACCGGCGCATCGAGCGGCATCGGGGAGGCGGCCGCGATCGCGCTCGCGGCGCAGGGTGCATCGGTCGGCCTGGCCGCCCGCCGCATCGACCGGCTCGACGACCTGGCCGCGAAGATTCAATCCGACGGCGGCCGCGCGCTGGTGATCCAGGCCGACGTCACCGACGAAGCACAGGCCCGCGGCGCAGTCGAGCGGATGGCCGATCATTTCGGTCGCCTCGACACGCTCGTGAACAACGCCGGTGTCATGCTGCTCGGACCGGCCGTCGGTGCGCCCCTGGACGAATGGCAGCGCATGGTCGACATCAACGTTCTCGGCGTGCTCTACGTCGCACACGCAGCGCTGCCGCACCTGCTCGCCGCGGCCGAGGACTCGCCGCGGCGCGTCGCGGATATGATCAACATCAGCTCGGTCGCCGGCCGGGTCGCGCGCAGCGGCAGTGCCGTCTATAACGCGACGAAGCACGGCGTCGGCGCCTTCAGCGAGGCGCTGCGGCAGGAGGTCACACGCCGGCACGTCCGCGTCTCGCTCATCGAGCCGGGTGCCGTCGAAACCGAATTGGCCTCGCACAACCGGCCGGAGGTGCTGGAGACGATCAGGAAGCGGTTCACCGACGTCGAGCGGCTCCAAGCGCCGGACATCGCGGACGCCATCACGTATATCGTGACGCGACCCCGATATGTCGCTATCAACGAGATCCTCATCCGCCCGACCGATCAGGAAGGCTGATCGCGGCTTTGCCCACGACTCGGCCGGTGCCCGCGTCGCATGAAGACTCGGCCCGCCCGACATTGGCGAATACGAGGTAGGCGTACCCGGAAAGGAGCGGTCGGTGCCCGCGCTGCTCGATGTGTCCGGCCTGCGTCGAGCGTTCGGCGGTGTCATCGTGCTCGACGCGGTCACGTTCGGGGTGGCGGCCGGCGCGGCTCTCGCCCTGACCGGCCCGAACGGGTCCGGAAAGACCACCCTCCTGCGCTGTGTCGTCGGCGCCGACCGCGCCGACGCCGGCGAGATCAGGTTCGCCGGACGGCGGATGTCCGAAACCGACCCGGAGGTACGGGCGGCGGTCGCGGCCGCCCTCGACGACCTGGAATTCTTCGGCGATCTGTCGGTCGCGGAGCATCTGTCGGTCCTCGCGTTCGCGCACGCGGCACCGGATCTCGGCGAGGTGGACTCAGTGATCGTCGATCTCGGGTTGGCGGGCGTCCGCGATCAGTTGCCGCCGACGCTGTCCAGCGGGCAGCGCCGCCGCCTGGCGCTCGCCAGCTGCTTCGTGCGGCCCCGGCGTCTGATGATCCTGGACGAGCCGGAGCAGCGGCTGGACGCGGCCGGCCGGCGATGGTTGGTCGCGAAACTCCGGGCGGAGAAGGCCGCCGGCACCGCCATACTGTTCGCCTCACATGACCCGGACATCGTCGAGCAGGTCGCCGACGAGCGTCTCGAGCTCGGCCGTTGACAGTGGTCGGTCTCGCGGCGTCGTACCCGCAGCCGGCAGAGGTTCGCCGTACGTTGCGTGGGCTGCGCCGCGCGCATCGGCACGGCCAATGGGCGGACCGGGCGGCCGACCTCTACACAATCGCGCTCGCCGCCGCGATCAGCGTCGGGCTCGTCGTGAGTTCGGTGCACCGCGTCCCGGTCGGCGGCTGGCGCGTCGCGCACGTTCCCGGGGCGGCCCTCGCGTGCCTGGTGGTGGCCGCGGTGCTGCTCGCCGGTGGTGCGCTGACGCTGGCCCTACGCGCCATCGGACCGGTCTATGCCGGGCCGGCCGTGCAGGGGTGGCTCCTGGCCACGCCGGGGGATCGCGGTCGGTGGCTGCGCCGTAGGGTCGGCGGACTCGCGGCCGCCGCCGTCGCCGTCGGCGCACTCGCGGGGCTCGTGGCGGTCGCGGTTGGCGTGCGCGTCCCGCTGGTCGGGCTGGCCGCATCGGCCTGGTGTGTGGTGCTCATCGGAGCGACCGTCACGGCCGCGCTCGCAATGACATTGCTGGTACGGCAGGCGTTGGACGCCACGAGTCCGCCGGCCGTGTCGGGCCGGACCGATCACGTCGGGCTTGCCGGCCGCCTCCTGGTGTTCGCCGGCGTGGCCGCCGCCGCGGCGGCGATAGCGGCCGACCACGCGGGCCGGGACATCGCCGGCCTTTCGTCGACATCGGTCGGCGTCACGGTGACCGTGGTCGGGATCGGGGCGCTGGCCATCACCGCGCTCGAGACGGTCCGTGGTTTCCGCCGCGCGGGTCAGTTGGATCGCGCATCGTTGACGGCCGGCGCCGCCCTCGCCGGATCGGCGATGGCCGCGACGATGTCGGTCGACCCCACGTTCCTGTTCGGCTTCGTCGAGGCACAGCGCCTTCGACGGATCGGCCGGGTGCGCCCGCGGCGCATTCGCGGCCGCGGCCCCGTGTCGGCGCTGCTCGACGCCGAGGTGCGGCGGCTGGTACGGCACCGTACGCCGCTGCTGACGTACGCCGCGATGGTCGGCCTGCCGTACGTGTGCGTGATCGTTCTGACGCCGGTGCCGGTCACCCTTGTCCGGGTACTCGCCGGTTACGTCGCCGTCAACGCTCTCGCCACCGGTCTGCGGACGGTGTCCCGGTCGGCCGCCCTGCGCCGGAGTCTCGGTCGCTCCGACGGTTGGCTTCGCGGCGTGCACCTGATCGCGCCCGTCGTCGGTGCCGTGATCTACGTGGTGGCGACGGCGTGGGCCGGGCGTTCGTTCGTGCCCGCGTACGACCTCGCGTTGGCCGTCGGGCTCGCGCTTGCGGTGCTGCGGTCGGCGACCCGGCCGCCGATGGTCTACGACACGGCGTGGCTGGTAACGCCGTTCGGCGTCGTACCCGTGGGCCTGATCACGCAGATCATCCGCGGACCGGATCTAGCGGTCGTGGTCGCTGCGCTCTTCGCCTTCGTGATCCGATGACGCCGCGACCGCGATCATGCGCGGCCGGGCGGCGCCGTGGCCGCCAGCACAGCATGGCCGCGTCGAGTTCGTCGCTGGTCAGCGGCGGAGTGGTCGATGGCGTGACGTCCGGGCGCGCCCGGAGGCCGTCCACCACGATCTGTAGGTAGCGCCGCCACGCATCCGGGTGCTGCTTCGTGTACTCGGCCACGCCGCCGATCATGAACTCGATCAGGACCAGATCGACCGATTGGATGTCCGGCCGCAGGTATCCGTCATCCTGCGCACGGCGAACGCCCTTCTCGATCACGGGCATCAACCGCGCGCGGGCGCGGGCCGCGCACCCCTGACCGTACGTGCTGGACATGAGGATCTCGCGCAGACCAAGATTCCCGGCCTGCAGCGCGCACACCTCGGTCAGCACGGTGACCAGGCCGTCCCAGGAGTTGTCCGCGTACGACACCGACTCGGCCATCTCGGCCAGCGTGTCGACGTGATCCTCGAACAGCGCCTCGACGAGCTGTTCCTTCGTCGGGAAGCGGCGGTAGACGGTGCCGACGCCCAGGCCCGCGTGCCTGGCGATGTCGTCAAGCGACACGTCGAGTCCGCGGTCGGCGAACACTTCGGCCGCGGCGGTCAGGATGCGTTGCCGGTTGCGTTCGGCGTCCCGGCGAAGCGGGCGCTCGCCGGCGTCGTCGCCGGAGCCGTTGCGGGAAGCGATCGAGGTCACACCGGAAGTGTAGCGCGAAAGTGGAGGAGATCTCTCTACTTGCTATACGCTCGCTCGGTAAGTGGAGGAGATCCCTCTAGTTCTGGAAGGATGGCTATGACGACGACCGTGGACGGCCCGGTCCGTACGCCCCGCGACGAGTCGGCGGCCGACACGCGCCTCGCGGCTGCCGTACCGAGCAGTGACATGCGCCTCGCGGCTGCGCTACGCAGCGGCGGGGGCGACCCGCACCACGCCCGTCGCTGGCTCATCCTCGCGGTGTTGGGGATCGCGCAGCTCATGGTCGTGCTGGACGCGACGATCGTGAACATCGCGCTCCCGACCGCGCAGCACGCCCTGAACTTCTCGAACAACGACCGGCAATGGATCATCACGGCGTACGCGCTGGCGTTCGGCAGCCTCTTGCTGCTCGGTGGCCGGGTCGCCGATATCTTCGGCCGCAAACGCGCGTTCCTCGTCGGCCTGGTCGGCTTCGCCATTGCGTCGGCTGTCGGCGGCGCGGCCACGTCGTTCGCCATGCTCGCCACCGCCCGCGCGTTCCAGGGCGCGTTCGGCGCACTGCTGGCACCGGCGGCGCTGTCGCTGCTCGCGACGACGTTCACCAATCCCAGCGAACGCAACAAGGCGTTCGGCATCTACGGCGCCATCGCCGGTGGTGGCGGCGCGATCGGCCTGCTGCTGGGCGGCCTGCTGACCGAGTACGCGTCGTGGCGCTGGTGCCTCTACGTCAATCTGATCTTCGCTGTGGCTGCCGGCATAGGCGGCGCGTTGCTCTTGGTGCACCAGAAGGTGACGCATCGGGTCAAGCTCGACGTGCCCGGCGCGGTCGCCGCCGCCGTGTCGATGTTCGCCCTCGTGTACGGCTTCACCAACGCTCCAACCCACGGGTGGTCGAGCGTGCTGACCTGGGGCTTCCTGGCACTGGGCGGGGCGGCGCTGGCCGTGTTCGTCTGGCTGCAGATGCGGGTCGAGCATCCGCTGCTGCCGCTGCGGGTCGTACTCGACCGGGATCGTGGTGGCTCATACCTGGCGATGTTCATCTCCGGCGCCGGCATGTTCGGGGTGTTCCTGTTCCTCACCTATTACATGCAGCAGACACTCGGCTTCAGTCCGGTGCTGACCGGTCTCGCCTTCCTGCCGATGATCGGTGTGCTCGCGACGACGGCGTCGATCGCCACCACGGTGATCGTGCCGCGGATCGGGGCCAAATGGCCGCTCGCGCTCGGCATGGGTCTGGCCGCGATCGCCATGGCGATGCTCGCGCAGCTCGGGCTGACCAGCACGTACACGGCGCATGTGCTGCCGGCGCTACTGGTCATGGGTTTCGGCCTCGGCCTGGTCTTCGCGCCGGCGATGAACAACGCCACGGCCGGTGTCGCGCCCGACGACGCCGGCGTCGCCTCGGCCACCGTGAACACGATGCAGCAGGTCGGCGGTTCGATCGGCACGGCGCTGCTGTCGACGCTCGCCGCGAGCGCCGCGACCGGCTACCTGCACAGCCACGCGCCGGGGCAGCTCGCTGTCGCGCACGCGACGATGGCGAGTTACACGACCGCCTTCTGGTGGTCGGCCGGGATCTTCCTGCTCGGTGCGATCCTGTGCGGTGCGCTGCTGCGCCGCGGTCGACCGGTGACCGACCCGGCGGCCGTGCCGGTGCTCGCGCACTAGCCGTCGGTTTAGCGGCCGAGCGGCCGCGCAGACGTCCATTGGGAACCGGCGCGCGGCGTTGCGCTGCGTTGCGCGATCGGAACGGCGATGGCCGGCACTGCTCCGGGGGGTGTGGTGCCGGCCATCGACCGTACCGGTGGATTGGCCGCGGTCGGCGCTGTTCGTCGCCGGCGGCGGTTACGCTGCAGCGCATGACGGAGCCCGACCTCGGCGGACCGGCGGCCGGGGACGCGGCGAGCGCATCCGCCGCCGTGCCCACATCCGAGTGGTCGGGCGGCGCCGAGACGGCCGTCCGGGTCAGCACGGTCGAGCTGTTCTTCGATCTCGTCTTCGTCTTCATCATCACGCAACTGACCGGCGTCCTCGCCGACCACACCACGCTCGTGTCGCTGGTGCGCGTCCTGTTGATGCTCGGCGTGACCTGGTGGATGTACGGCGGATATGCGTGGCTGACCAACGCGGTCGTGCCGAGCAACACGCTGCGCCGCGGTCTGCTCGTGGTCGGCATGGCCGGCTTCCTCACGATGGCGCTGGCGGTGCCGGACGCGTTCGACACGACCGGCTGGGCGTTCGGCCTCGGCTACTTCGTCGTCAACCTCGTGCATAGCGGGCTCTTCCTGCTCTCCGGCGGCCCAGCGGCGGTGCGGCCGATGCGGTCGCTCGGCCCGCTCAACCTGCTGACGGCGACGCTTGTCCTGGTCGGTGGGTTCACACCGACCCCGTGGCGGTACGCGCTGTGGGCGGTGGCCCTCGCCGTACAGATCGCCACCCCGTACCTGTCGCCGATCGGTGGATTCACGGTCGCGGCCGGCCATTTCGTCGAGCGCCACGGACTGGTGATCATCATCGCGCTCGGCGAATCCGTGGTCGCGATCGGCGTCGGCGCGGAAAGCGTGCACCTGGACCTCCGCCTGCTCGCGGTCGTGGTCTCCGGTCTGGTCGTGGCCTACTTCCTCTACTGGGCGTACTTCGGCGGCGACGAGGTGCGGGCCGAGCACGCGCTCGACGCGATCGCCGATCCGCGCCGGCGCGCCCGCACGGCGCTGACCGCGTTCGGCTACTGCCACTACCCGATGCTCGTCGGGATCATCGCCGTCGCGGCCGGGGTGAAGAAGGCGATCGGCCACGCGTACGGTCATGTGAGCCTCGCGCAGGCACTGGCGCTCGGCGGCGGCGTCGCCGTGTTCCTGGCCGGCGATCTGCTCTTCCGGCGCATCCTCGCGATCGGGCGGCCCGAATACCGGCTCGTCGCGCTGGTCGGCGCGCTGGCCAGCGTGCCGCTCGGCCTGGTCGTCGCGGCCGGACAGATCGCCATGCTCCTCGTCGTGCTGGCTGTGCCGCTGTCGATCGAGGGCTACCGGCAGGTGAAGGCGACCGGCGTCCGTACGGTGATCTGGCGGCGGTGATCCAGCGACCGTCGACGATGGACTGTCGGCGGTGGCCGGTAGCCTTCCGGCGTGAACAGCCGCGATCCGCGCCGGCCCGATCCGCGCCCACCCGAGCCCCGCCCACTCGAGCCGCGCCCACTCGAGCCGAGCCGACGTGATCCTCGGCTGACCGACCGCTGGCGGCCGGCACACGTCTCGTTCGAGGAATATCAGCTCTACTACCAGTCGGCGGAGCGGGTCACCGATCGGCGGCGCGACCTGAACAAGTGGAACTATTCGATCATGACCGCGACGCTGCTCGCCATCGGCGGCGTTCTGGCCTGGTCGACCTATGACGTGCAGCGCGAGTTCGTCGGCGGTCTCGGCGTGATCGGTCTGTCGTTGATGGCTGCGTTGCACTGCTCCTACTGGATCCATCAGATCGACGATTTCAAAGCCTTGAACACGGAGAAGTTCCGCCTGCTCAACGAGATGGCGCCGCACGTACGGTTTCCGGACTCCGGGCCGGGCATCACGATCCGGTCGTACGAGCCGTTCCGCCGTGAGTGGGATGCGATGGACGAGCTCGACCAGTTGTCCGAGATCCGGCGCTCCGGCGTCGGCCGGATGCTGGCGCTCAAGTCGTCGTCGGCCGAATACACGATGGCGCAGGTCTTTCGATACGCGTTTCTTCTCGTTGCCCTTGGTACGATCGGATTGCTAGGAAGCGACTTCCATGACGTGATCCATAACGTCACGCCGTTCGCGAACCACTGAGGCCCGTGGCGGCCCGCTTCCGCGACACCGCGAAAGGCGCCACCCTCATGAGACCGCTGGTGTACGTGATCATGCCGGTCGGCTCGGACCCGGACGCCGGGGCCCGCCGCGAGCGCATTGTCGCGACCGCCGACGCGCTGGGGCTCGATACGTACTTTCCGCTGGATCACCGTACGCACGGCGACGACGTCGACCCCACGACACTGCGGCTCGAAATACAGCGCGCCACGGTCGCCGTCGCCGATCTCAGCCTGGAGCGTCCGAGCTGCTACTACGAACTCGGCGTGGCGCTCGGTGTCGGCCGGCCGACGGTGGTCGTGGCCGCGGCCGGAACGCCCATCCACCAAACGGCGGACCGTGCCTCGGTCGCGTTCTACGACTCCCTCGACGGCCTGGGAAAGATACTCGAAGACCGGCTGCGCCGGTTCGCGTACGCCCCGGTGCGCTAGCCGGAACGCCGGTGGTGGATCCGATGAACCGCCGTCGGTCGGCCCGACTTGTCGCGGTCGCCACCAGCGTGTTGGCGCTCGGGCTGTCGAGCGCGTGCCATCCGGCCCTGCCCGCCAGCACGTCGTCGAGTCACGCGCCGGCCGTGGCCGGCACCGGCAAGCCCGCGACCGGTAACGCCGTGCCGAACGTGGTCGGCCAGCGGCTGTCCGACGCCGAGCGGTCGCTTGCCAGCGCGGGCTACCGATCGGTCAAGCCTGTCGACGACACCGGCCGCAACCGCATCGTGATCGATCCGCAGAACTGGACGGTCGATGCGCAGACGCCGGCCGCCGGTGCCAGCGCTGCGACCGGCACAACAATCACGTTGAAGGTCCGGCGGCCGAGCGACGCCCCCACGCCGACCACGACCCGCGGTGTGGTGCCGAACGTGACCTGCATGAACCTGCAGGACGCGCAGAACACGTTGCAGTCGGCCGGATTCTTCAATCTCGCATCGGTGGACGGGCTCGGTCAGGGTCGCCAGCAGATCCTCGACCGGGACTGGCTCGTGACGAAACAGTCCGCCGTCGCCGGCAGCCGGCCGAAGTTGCTCACCCGGATCGTGTTGACCGCGGTGAAGTACGGAGAGTCGACCGGTGCCTCCGGCTGCCGGAGCTGATCGGCGTTACCTGCGAGGTCAGCAGCTCTACGACGTGGACGCGGATCCACGCGGTCACGCCGACGTCGTGGTCGACAATGAGGACGTCCTCCGTCCGTACCCGTGGAAGTGGCCGACATCGAGGGGCGACGGGCACGACGAACGTGAACCGCCGCATTAGCCTGGCCGTATGTCCGATGTGCCCGACACGAAGCCGACGCTGATTCTGTTGCACGCGGCCGGCCAGGGCGGCCGATCGTGGCGACGGCTCACCCCGTTGCTGACCGACGCGTTCACCGTGCTGACGCCGGACCTGCCCGGCTTCAACGAAGCGCCGGGTCCGTTCACGATGGCGGCGGCGGTCGAGGCAGTCGCGGAACTGGCGGCCGCGGCAGAGCAACCCGTGCGACTGTGCGGGCTGTCCCTCGGAGCGTCGGTCGCCTTGGCGGTCGCCGCCGCGCATCCCGACCTCGCCGACCGGGTAGTCGCGTCCGCGCCGGCGGTCGATGGTGCACGCCATCCACGAGTGACCGCTGTGTACCGGCGGGCGCCGGGCTGGGCCGTACGCCGGTTGACCGATCTACCGGGTCGGGCGGCCTGGTTGAGCTTCGTCGACGAGATCGCTGCGCTCGATCTCGTCGACGATCTGCCGAAGATCTCGGCGAGAACGCTCGTGCTGTGCGGCAGCCGGGACCGGTCCAACCTGGCCGAGGCCAAGCTCGCCGGCCAGGAAATTCCCAACGGCACCTTCTATCTCGTGCCGCACGTCGGGCACACGTGGGCGGTGACCCAGCCGAAGCTGTTCGCCACGGTGATCCGGCCGTTCCTGACCGCTGACCTGGCCGCCCCTACCGACGACGAGTCGGCATCGCGCGCCGGCGACTAGGCCGCGGGCGGTGTGCTAGGCGGCGTGCCGGCGGTCGCAGGTCGCGGGCGGATAGGGTCGCGGCTCGGCGGCAAACATCGGCATGAAGGCCGGCGGCTTGCCGCACACGACGCCCATACGCTGACGGTTCCGGGCGATCGTCCACGGGTCGCGACCACGCGACGGCGCCGGCATGCCCGCGGCCGCCCGGGCGCGAACGAGCCGGGCATGGCCGGTGGAGAGGGCGGACGCCAGCGGGCCGTCCGGAATCGACTCCCACATCCCGTTGGTACGGCGCCACCAACAGCCGTCGTGGTGCACGTACGAGATGATCTCCGGCGACACGGTCTCGGCCCGACCGGACCGCCATCGCTGCACCATGCGCTGGTGTGTCATCGTCCGCGTCGGGGCGACGGTTTCATCGCGATGGGCAGGCACGCCGGTGGTCGAGTCCGTGGTGTCCATCCCTCGACCATCCACGATGACCTGCGGCGATACCAGCCGCGTTACCGAACCGTGACGAGGTCCTCGCCACGTTCACCCATCAGGGTGCGCGCGTCGTGACGGTCGTTGAGCGTTGCTGTCGCTTACTGTATGGGTGTCGACGACTGTCCGTGATGTGGCGTTCGTGGAACATCGTCCCGGCTCCGCGCCGTGGGCGGTTAAGTCCGGACGACGGCGCGATCGACTCGGAAACGCCAATCGCCGGCCGGCTCTCGCCCATGCAGATCGGCGAGCGCGTTCACCGTACCGGTGGCCAGTTCGACGGCGTCGTACCCACCCGAGCCAGCGCGTGCCTTCATCATCAGGATCGCCTGCCCGGCCGTGTTGCTGGTGGCCCAGCCCGATCGGCGGTCGAGGTGCCGACCGGCCGTAGGGCCGTGCGTGGTGTAGAGCCTGATGTGTACGGGATAGCCGCACCGCCCGCGGCCGTCGGTCACGGCGATGTGCGCACGGTCCCGATCAAGACCGTGACCCGGTCGGGCGAGCAGGCGGTCCCACCGCCCCAGCGTCGGTGACTCGACAATGACCTCGACGCCGTAGCCGTACGCGCCGGCGTCCCCGGACGTGGCCGTGCATCGCAACGCCTCGATCAGCGCTCGGAGGTCGCGACCTGTGAAAGTCGTCCATCCCGCGGACTCGGTCTGTGGCGGCGTCGGCGGCACGCGCAACATGGTGCCCGCAACCGCGCCGCGGCGCCAGGGTCAGTGCGGCGAGTCGTGTCTCGTACCCGGGCGCCGAGTCGCTGACAACACAACGGCGGTGTCCTCGCGACAGATGGACTGCCGGGTGGACACCGCCGTGGCGGGGTCATCCTGATCCGCTCAGAAACGGCGATCCAGGATGGTCACGATCGTTGTCGCGAAGTGTTCGTGCTTGGCATAAGCACCGGGGAACGCGCTTCGCTGCACCGCCTGCGCGGCGCAGGTCAGGCAACCCCACGAGCTGCGGTAGTGCACCAGCACGCGATAGAAGGCGTGCGCGGCGTAGGTCGGCCGCTCGATCTGGCTCGGCGAGCCCCAACCAGAGGACGGCCGCTGCTGGAAGATGCCGAGCGAGTCGTGGTCGACCGCGTGCGTGTAGTTGCGGAGGTTCGACTCCTGCAGCGCCGTCGCCATCGCGATGATCTGGCCACGCTTCGAGATGCCCATCCGGTGGCCTTCGGCAACGACCGCCCATGCGTTGGCGACCTGCGACCTACTCAGGCCGGCGATGTGGGGGAGTGGCGCGGGCTTCTTCGGCGCCGGCTTCTTCGGCGCCGCCGTCTTCGGCGCCGGCTTGGCGGCCGGCTTCGGCGTCGCCGCGGGTGTTCGGCTCAGGCTGCGGTTCGCACGCGCCTGCGCGTCCAACCGAGCGGTCTGGAGGCTCGACGCGCTCATCTGCGTCGTAGCCGTTGCGGTCTGTGGATGCATGGAGATCCCGAGGGCCGCGGCGCCAGCCGTTGCGGTGCACAGAACACCCAACGCAATGCGATGGATCAACGTACCGGGGGCGCGGAGGGATCGGCGATGTGCCGGCAAGGTCCGTTCCGTTTCTGTTGACGATCCGCGTTACGGGGGAGTAACGCAGGCGTCGACCGTGCCTGGCAAGTCTCTGACCTGGCAACACTACAGAGGGTAATTGTGACTCGGGTCACCCGTAGACCCGTGCGGGGAGGCTAAATGAGCATCAGAGCGGACATGTCGTAAACGACCCCAGACACGCAGCTAACGCACCGTTTCATCAACGGTGCGTGCCGCGTCGCCCCCACGACGAGTACGTGCGCATTTCGCGCGCCACTTTCGGCTGCGCCAACGGACCCTTGCCGGACATCCGTTGCCCCCTGCGCTCCGTACTGACGGTAACCGTAGCAGCACCAGCGGTGTTCGACAACTCCGCGTACACGAATGATTACACAGCTCACGCCGGCTGTGCGCTCGGCACTTCTAGGGGATGTCCGCGGGCGCGTACGGGACCTTGCCGAACCGTACGTGCCCGCGGAGCACCATTCCCCATCACCACACCCGTCGAGCACCGTTGCCGCGACGAGCACAACCCTGGCTACCCGTCGTCGCGTCGTTCATGCCGGCCGAACATGTGGCGTACGCCACCTTGAACCGTCAGCGCACCCGCTCGCGAAGCCCGGCGAAGAGAAGCGCGACCGTCACTCGATCGATCGTCTCGGCCATGGCCTCGGCCGCGCGGGGGAACCGTTGACCAAGCTGGTTCGTGCGGAGCCGGATCCGCAGTCGCGATCGTCCATCGGCGATGTCGTCCAGCACGAGTGCCCACGACAGGACGAGGTCCGGGCGAGCGACGCCACCTCGCGGCCGGCGCGGCCGGATCGACTGGTACACAAGGGCGTGAGGCGCATCGATCGAGACGACCTCGAACGTCGGATCGCCCGGACCCCAGTCCGGTATGTGCTGTCCAGGCGCCAATTCCTGCCACTGGTCGTCGATCCGGCGCAACGACCGTCGATGACGCGGTACGAACACCCAGTCGACCCACCGGGGCATGTACCAGCCGGCGCGGTCCTTGCCCAGCTGGACGATCCAGGGCCACACATCCCGCGCCGGCGCCGGTAGGACGCGCACGCGATCCATCACGACCGCGGCATCGGGCACGATGTCGTCGCCCGGCATCGGCTCGCCGCGGCCGCTCGTGGCATCCGGCGTTCGCATGAGCCTCATTCAACTCCGACGGGGCGGACAGCCGTCACCGGCCGATCGACGCTCGCCTGGAACTCACAACGCTTCATCGCTGCCGACGTTGACGGTCGAGTTGTGCCCGATAACCGACGCGCTCACGGTCAGATCGCCGCTATTGAGGATGTTGATGCTGCCGCGACCGCCGCCGTGGATGTCCCCGGAGCCGAGGCTGAGCGCGCCGTCATTGAGGATCGCCCGCGCCCGCTGCTGGAACTCGGTGATATCGAGATCGAGATCCTCGATGTACTCCATCACGGTCGACAGCAGCCGCCGTTCGATGATCTGGAGGTACTTCACGATGTCGCGGCCCTGGAAATAGCTGACCGCCGGTACTTCGTCGACCTGTCCCTTGTCGTTGGTGCGCACGTTGGCCGCGAGCTCGCGCAGACTGAGCCGCGCCCCGACGTCGCGCAGCTGGTCGCGCGCCCGGTCGAAGCTGGGTCGCAGCGCGTAGAACGGCCGGGCGAGCAGCACGCCGATCCCGGCCGGCGCCCGTCCGAACTCGCTCGGCATCCGGGCGATGGCCCGGCCGATCGCGCTGAGGTACGCCGGCAGACCCCGACCGCGACGGAGATCCACGATCTGGAAGCCGAGACGGGTCGGCGGCATCGCCCACGAGGTGAATTCGAGGTAGAGCGCGTGCGCCTGGATCCCGGCGTGCACGAACACGGTCGCGACGACCTCGCCGTTCAGCGCGACGATCTCACAGGTGATGTAGTGCCGGTCCGGATCACTCGGGTTGGCGAGCAGCGCGTAGATCGACGCGTCATCGCCGACGCCGACCAGTTTGGCCGCCCGGAACCCACCGACGAACGCCTTGTCGTAAATGCGCAAACCGGGCAGCCGAAGCTCTAGGTTCACGTCGTTGGCCAGCGAACTCACCGACTGTTTGATGTGTTCGATCAGGTCCAGCGTGCGAAAGGGCGGCTCGCCCGGTGGCGCCGGGATCGGGCTCGGCCGCCGGTTGTCGTCCGGCTCCTGCGCGAACGGAACCTCGCTGCCTTCACCGATGCGTCGCAGACGTTGCGCGAACGACCACGTACGGACCTCGAAGCCGCTGCCGACGTAGGGCCGGTACCCGGAGAAAATGGTGATCGGCCGATACTGCTCGGTTCGAAGCTGCTCGATGCGCCGGCTGTACGTACGGGGCCGGGTCGGATCGTTGGCCAGCGAGTCGATGCAGATCTGCCGGATGACCGCGGCGGCGACAACGATCCCCATGAGGCTGAGAATCGTGCGCCCGACCTCGATAGCGACGTGTTCCGGGTGCGCAGCGTGCGAGTCGAGAATCGACCGGGCGGTGTAGAACGCGACGCCGATCACGGCGATCCACGGAGCGATCAGTCCGGCGGTCAGCCATCGGAAACGGCGGCGTAGGTGCGAGCGCTCGGCGAGGCTGCCGCGATGACGGATGTAGCCGGCGTAGTCCTTGAAGAGCCGCCAGAAGCGCTTCAGCACGTACCAGGTGATGACCGTACTGACCGTGATCGCGGCGGCGAAGAGATCGTGCCGGATCCAGAAGAGTGCGACGAGGATGACGAGCACATGCTGTGCATGGTCGATCCAGCCTGCGCGCCGGGCGTGCACCAGCACCGGTACGAGGTCGTAGCCGTACGCGGGGGCAATCTGCCGCGACCGGTCCAGGTAGACCTCGGTCATCGCTCGTTCGCGGAATTCGTGGTCGACATAGCAGCCGACGCACATGTGGCGAGTGGCGGCGTGCGGAACGGCTGGCGGCGGTGCGAGCGATCCAGGTGGTTCAGGGTCCGAAAAGTCGGAATCCGGCTGCTCGGGCGTTGTCACACTCGACCTCCGCCAGGCGTGGCGATCTTTATTGTGATCGCAAGATAGCGGCCGCCGACGCGATTGTCTCTACCGTTGTAAGGGATTCCCGACCAGTAGTCGGATTCGGCCGGTCCAATATGGACAAACGGGTCGCGGCGTGTGGTCAACTGGGCGCGGGGAAGCCGACGAAGAGCAACTGCACGGGCGCCCGGCCTGGCGCGGTCGACGTGTCGCTTGCGGCACGGCGCACGTGACGGCGGGTCAACCGTTCGACGTCCTCGGCCCAATCTGCGATCTCGGCGGCGTTCATCGACGCGACGTGCGTGTGCACCGTCACGGCGTCCGACCAGTCCGGCTCCTGCGCCGCACGCGTGATCGCGTCCGCGGCCGTACCCATCAACTGGTCGTCGCGACGGACCCGGGCGTGCAGGCGGGCCCGACTTCCGCGGACCAGGTCGTCGGCGACGCGCCCGGCGGCGTCGGTCATCGCCGGCCCGGTGCGGCGCCAGGGGCGGTTGCGGCCCGAGGCCGCGACCTCCTCGACGAGATGCTGGTCCGCGAGAACCGCGAGGTGGTACGAGCAAGCCTTCGGCGAAACGCCGAGCAGCCGTGCGCTCTCGGTGGCCGTGAGCGTCGTATGCTCGCCGAGCAGCGACAGGATCGCCCGCCGCGTCGGGTGCGCGGTCGCGCGCAACGCCGCCAGATCGGATCGGGTACGGTCCTCGAAATCGGCCGCTACGCGCGCGTCGGAAGACATCGTCAGACGCTATCGGAAGATGTTTTCCCATGTCGAGTCGAGCGTCGGTCGGCCGCGTGTCGCTTGCCGGCGTGTCGCCCCCTGCGTGGCGGCCTGGTACGGCGGCCAGGCACGATGGGGCGGCCATGACATTGACCGAACGACTACCGCCGCCGCCGCCCGAGGGCGATCCGGACGCCGACGAGGTCTACGCCGCGATCGAGGCGTGGGCGGCCGACGACGGACTGAGCCTTTATCCGCACCAGGAGGAGGCGCTCCTCGAAGTCGCGACCGGGGCGAATGTGATCCTGTCGACGCCGACCGGCTCCGGCAAGAGCCTGGTCGCCATCGGCGCCCATGCGGTCGCGCTGGCCGGCGATCGCCGTACGTTCTACACGGCGCCGATCAAGGCGCTGGTGTCGGAGAAGTTCTTCGCGCTCTGCGACGTGTTCGGCCCGGTCAACGTCGGCATGATGACCGGCGACGCCCGCGTCAACGCCGAGGCGCCGATCATCTGCGCGACCGCGGAGATCCTCGCCAACATCGCCTTGCGCGACGGCGCCGATGCCGACGTCGACCAGGTCGTGATGGACGAGTTCCATTTCTACGCCGACCCGGACCGTGGCTGGGCCTGGCAGGTCCCGCTGATCGAGCTGCCACAGGCCCAGTTCGTGCTGATGTCGGCGACGCTCGGGGACGTCACGCGGTTCGAGCGGGACCTCACGCGGCGCACCGGCCGGCCGACCGCGTCGATCCACAACACCGAGCGGCCGGTTCCGCTGAACTTCTCGTTCTCGCTCAACCCGCTGACCGAGGAGCTCGACGAACTGCTCCAGACACACCAGGCGCCGATCTACGTCGTGCACTTCACGCAGGCGGCGGCGCTGGAGCGAGCGCAGGCGCTGATGAGCGTGAACGTCGCGACGAGGGCCGAGAAGGACACGATCGCCGCGGCGATCGGCAACTTCCGGTTCACGTCCGGCTTCGGCAAGGTGCTGTCGAGACTCGTACGCCACGGGATCGGTGTCCACCACGCCGGCATGTTGCCGCGCTATCGCCGGCTCGTCGAGACCCTCGCCCAGGCCGGTCTTCTCAAGGTCATCTGTGGTACAGACACCCTCGGCGTCGGTATCAACGTGCCGATCCGGACCGTACTGTTCACGTCGCTGTCGAAGTTCGACGGCACGAAGACGCGGCTTCTCCAGGCGCGCGAGTTCCACCAGATCGCGGGCCGCGCCGGCCGGGCCGGCTACGACACCGTCGGTACGGTCGTCGTACAGGCGCCGGAGCACGTGATCGAGAACGAGAAGGCGCTCGCGAAGGCCGGCGACGACGAGCGCAAGCGCCGCAAGGTGGTGCGCAAGAAGCCGCCCGAGGGCATGGTCTCGTGGGGTCGACCGACGTTCGAGCGCCTGAGCACCGCTGAGCCGGAGCCGCTGAAGTCGAGCTTCCGCGTCACCCACGCGATGCTCCTCAACGTGATCGCTCGACCCGGCAACGCGTTCGAGGCGATGCGTCATCTGCTCACCGACAATGACGAGGACCGCGCGGCGCAGCGGCGGCACATCCATCGGGCCATCGCGATCTACCGTGCGCTACTGGCCGGCGGGGTGGTCGAACGGCTGGCCGAGCCCGACGACGAGGGTCGCATCGTCCGGCTCACCGTCGACCTGCAGTACGACTTCGCGCTCAACCAGCCGCTGTCGCCGTTCGCCCTGGCCGCGCTCGAACTGCTCGACCGCGAGTCGCCCAGCTATGCGCTGGACGCCCTGTCGGTCATCGAGTCGACGCTCGACGATCCCCGGCAGGTGCTGTCGGCGCAACAGTTCAAGGCGCGCGGCGAGGCCGTGGCGCAGATGAAGGCGGACGGTCTCGAATACGAGGCGCGAATGGAACTGCTCGACGACGTGACCTATCCGCGGCCGCTCGTCGACCTGCTCGAGTCGGCGTACGCCATGTACCGCAAGGGCCATCCGTGGGTCGACGACTACGAGGTCGCGCCGAAATCGGTCGTCCGGGACATGTACGAGCGGGCAATGACGTTCGGCGAGTTCGTCTCGTTCTACGGCCTGTCCCGATCGGAAGGGCTCGTACTGCGTTACCTGGCCGACGCGTACCGGGCACTGCGGCAGACCGTGCCGGAGGACGCGAAGACCGACGACCTCGCCGATCTCATCGAATGGCTGGGCGAGCTGGTCCGCCAGGTCGACTCCAGCCTGATCGACGAGTGGGAGCGGCTGCGCAACCCGGTGGAGTCGCCGCTGCTCGCCGACGAGCGGCCGCCCGAGGTGACGCGCAACGTACGGGCGTTCCGGGTGCTCGTACGTAATGCGCTCTTCCGCCGGGTCGAGCTGGCGGCGCTGCACCACTACGACGAGTTGGGCGAGCTCGACGCCGAATCCGGGTGGGACGCCGACGCCTGGGCCGACGCGATCGAGGACTACTTCGACGAGTACGACACGCTCGGAGTCGGCCCGGATGCGCGCGGCCCGGCATTGCTCCGCATCACGGTCGGCCCGGACACCTGGACCGTACGGCAGACGTTCGACGACCCGGCCGGCGACCACGACTGGGGCATCTCGGCCGAGATCGACCTCGCGGCATCGGACGAGGCCGGCGTCGCCGTGGTCCGGATCCTCGACGTCGGGCCGCTCACCGCCGACGACTGATCGGCGCGCCACCGACCGGTCGCCGCCCGATACAGTCGGCGGCGTGGCTTCCGATCTGTTCCACCGCCTGCCGCCGTCCTGGCGTACGGCGATCCTGCCCTACCTCGATCGGGGCGTCGCCGACCGGCTGAGTGACTTCGTGTTGGGGGAGTACGCGGCCCACACCGTGTTCCCGCCGATCGACGATCTCTTCGCGGCGTATCGCCTGTGCGCACCGGAGCAGACTCGGGTGCTCATTCTCGGCCAGGATCCGTACCACAAGCCGGGGCAGGCGCACGGACTGAGTTTCAGCGTCCGGGCCGGTGTCGCGGTGCCGCCGTCATTGCGGAACATCTACAAGGAAATGCGCGACGACATCGGCGTCGAACCACCGCGCACCGGCGATCTCACGCGGTGGGCCGAGCAGGGGGTGCTGCTGCTGAACGCGGTCCTGACGGTGCGCTCGGGCCAACCGGCGTCGCACGCGAACCGTGGGTGGGAGCACATCACCGACGCGACGATCCGCGCGCTCAACGCACGTGAGCAACGTGTCGTCTTCGTACTCTGGGGCTCGTACGCGCGCCGCAAGGCCGACCTCGTCGACAACCCACAGCACGTGGTGATCGAGGCCGGGCATCCGAGCCCGATGAACCCGAGAGGATTCCTCGGCACGCGGCCTTTCTCGGCCATCGACAAGGCACTGGCCGAGGTCGGCGCGCCACCAATCCGGTGGGCCTGACACGTAGCGGTTGTGCCGAGAGTCAGCCGCCGCTGGCTTGCACGCGTCGGGCCTGGGTGATCGCCCGCCGGAGCGCGGCGGCCGGCGGGCCGGCCCGCTCGATCATCTGGTCGATCCGGCGGGCATGATCGCGTCGACGGTCGCGCGGAATGACCGTACGCACCTCGGCGACGGCGAGCAGCGCCACGAGCATGACGTCAGGTTCGGGCAGTCGGTCGACGGGTGTCGGGCCCCGCAAGGTGGCACCGACGAGCGAGTGCAGCCGCGTCAGCGCTCGGGGGTCGCGCACGCTGATGCGGGCGGGCCGAAGAAACCGGGGCGGCCGGTCAATCCGGATCCACCGGCCGGTGAGATCGGCCCGTACGAGTTCCTCGATGTTGCGTTGGCGGACCCAGTGCTGCCAGCGGCGTGGCCGGTCGTCGGTGACGCGTCGCCAGACCTCGGCCAGGACTGCGTTGTCCGGCACCGGTAGACCGGCGGCCGGCTTGGCAGTGCCGCCGTCGTCGGCCAGGTAGCCGCGTAGATAGAGGTCCGCGACGGTGGCCGCGCCCAGTAATTGACCGGTCCAACTTCGGCGCGCCAGGCGCCCGCGATCCCGATCGTAGAGGGCGAGATAGGTCCGGCCGGCCACCGTGTCGGGCAGGCCGTCAGGCGGAGGCATCGTGATCATCTCCCTCGGTCCGGCGCGGGCGACCCGGTCGTCGCATCTCGCGAACCTCGCGGGGCAGCCGGCCGGCGTCGCGCAGCGACTGACGCAGCAGAAACTCGATCTGTGCGTTCGTGCTGCGCAGGTCGTCGGCGGCCCATCGCGCGAGCGCGTCGTAAACGGCCGGATCGAGCCGCAGCAGGATGTTCTTGCGGTCCGCTGCCACGTGTGGTCCGTCAGTGGTAGAGCGTGCCGGTGTTGACGATGGGCTGCGTGTCGCGGTCGCCGCACAGCACGACCAGCAGGTTGGACACCATGGCCGCCTTCCGCTCCTCATCGAGGTCGACGATGTTCTGTTCGTCGATCCGGTCGAGAGCTAGTTGCACCATGCTGACCGCGCCTTCGACGATCTGCGTCCGGGCCGCGACGACGGCGCCCGCCTGCTGCCGGCGCAGCATGGCCTGCGCGATCTCCGGTGCATAGGCCAGATGGGACAGTCGCGCCTCGACGATCGTGACGCCGGCCGGCGCGACCCGCGCGCCGATCTCGATCGCCAGCTTCTCGGTGATTTCGTCGGCGCTGTCCCGGAGCGACATCCCGCCGCCGTGCGCGTCATACGGGTACGAGTTCGCAATATGGCGCACCGCGGTCTCCGCCTGGATCGCCACGAACTCGGCAAAGTCGTCGACCTCGAACACTGCCTTGGCGGTGTCGGTGACCTGCCACACGACGACGGCCGCGATCTCGATCGGATTGCCGTCGGCGTCGTTGACCTTCGTCACCTCGGTCTGATGGTTTCGGATCCGCGTCGAGATGCGCCGGCGGGTGGAAAACGGGTTGACCCAGCGCAGGCCGGTGTGCCGTACGGTGCCGGTGTAACGGCCGAGCAGCTGGACCACCCGCGCCTGGCCGGGCGCAACGGCGGTCAACCCGACGATCACGACGACACCGACCACGATGAGCACGACACCGATCACGATGGTCGCGATGTTCGCGAGCGCGATGAGCACGACCCCGACGACGATGGCGGCGCAAGCCCGCCCCGAGCATCGGCAAGCCGGGGACAGCCGTGGTCAGGCGCTCGGAGTAGATCGCCGTGCCGCCGCCGGCGTTGCCACGCATCGGGTGACCACCCGGCGCGGTGCCGTGGGTCGCGCTCGTCGGTGGACCGTCGTGCAATGGTGGCTGCGGATCCGGCCCGCCGCCGGTCGACTCGTCCTGCGACATCCGTCTCACATCCTTCGCTGTTACTGCGTTGCGCTCGATCTTATCATAGTGATATCACTTTTCTAGCGAACGAAATCCTGACCGCGACACGCATCGAACGGGGAGGCCCGATGGCTCCGGCCTTGGAAATTGACAAGATCACCAAACGGTACGGCGAGGTGGTGGCCGTCGAAGACATGACCTTCGCCGTACCGGCGGGCCAGATCTTTGGTTTTGTCGGTGCGAACGGCGCGGGAAAGACGACCACGATGCGCATCGCGCTGGGCGTTCTGGCGGCCGATGCCGGCGCGGTCCGGTGGGATGGTCGAGCGGTCGATCTCGACACCCGCCGCAACATCGGGTACATGCCCGAGGAACGCGGCCTCTACCCACGGATGCATGTCGCCGACCAGCTCGTCTATTTGGCGCGTCTACATGGGATGTCGGCGGCGGCGGCGCGGCGGTCGGCGGACGCCTGGACCGAGCGGCTCGGCGTCGCCGAGCGGCGCAACGACGACGTGCAGAAGCTGAGCCTCGGCAACCAGCAGCGGGTGCAGCTCGCCGCCGCGCTGGTCCACGATCCGCAGATCCTCGTGCTGGACGAGCCGTTCTCCGGCCTGGACCCGGTCGCGGTCGACGTGATGAGCGGTGTGCTGCGGGAGAAGGCCGATCTAGGGCGTTCCCGTGGTGTTCTCGAGCCACCAGCTGGATCTCGTACAGCGGCTGTGCGATCGCGTCGGCATCGTCCGTCGCGGGCACATGGTCGCCGACGGAACGGTCGACGAGCTGCGTGGCGCCGGTCCGGACGTGCTCGTGGTCGACGCACCAGCGGCGCGACCGGGCTGGGCCGACGGCATCGCCGGCGTGACCGTCCGGTCGCACACCGGCACGCGTACGCGTCTCGAATTGAGCCCGGGCACGGACGACCAGGCCGTGCTCCGCGCCGCGCTCGCCACCGGCCCGGTGCACGAATTCGCCCGGCGGCGACCCGATCTCGCCGATCTGTTCCGTCACATCGTTGCCGAAGACACCGGTGGCGGTGCGGTTGTCGGGAGCCAGACCGGAACCTCCGTCGAAGGCGATGTCACGTCCAAAATCAAGCAAGGAGTCTCCGCATGAGCGCGCGCACCGAAACCGGCATTCGCCGCGACACCGTCCGGCCGCCGGCGTCCGCGCGTCAGGTCGTCGGGCTGGTCGCCCACCGTGAGATCACCACACGACTTCGCTCCAAGGCATTCCTGATCGCCACCGTCGCGAGCGTCGTGATCCTCGTCGCGCTGTCGGTCATCCTGAAACTCGTCTCGGGCTCGCCGAGCACGCTCGACGTGGGCGTGACGTCGTCAACGGCCTCGCTCGGACCGCAGCTCGTCGCGAGCGCGTCGGCGGTCGGCGCGCACGTCCGGACGCAGACCGTGGCGTCGGACTCCGCCGGTCGGGACGCGGTGCGCGACGGCAAGCTCGACGGCATGCTCGTCGGCGACGGCCAGCGGGTCCAGGTGGTCGTAAAGACCGACATCGACGCGAACATGCGCAGCGCGTTGCAGGTGCTGGCCGGCCGCGTCGCGTTGAACCAGCAGATCAGCGCGCTCGGCGGCGATCCGACGCGGGTCAGCGCGGCGGTCGCCGGCGCAACCGTATCGGTCCAGTCGCTCGTGCCACCCTCCCCGAAGCACAACCAGCAGATCGTGCTCGGCATCGTCGCGGGCATCCTCATCTATCTCGCCCTGATGCTGAGCGGGCAGGCGGTCGCCCAGGGCGTCGTGGAGGAGAAGTCGAGTCGCGTCGTCGAACTGCTGCTCGCGACCGTACGGCCGTGGCAGCTCATGGCCGGAAAGGTCGTCGGCATCGGTGTCGTCGGGCTGATCCAGGTCGCCGTGATCGGCGTGGCCGGAGTCGTCGCCGGCTTCGCCACCGGTTCGCTGTCGATCCAGGCGTCGGCCGCGGCGGGCACGATCATCTGGCTCGTCGCGTGGTTCCTGCTCGGGTTCGTGGCGTACGCCCTCGCCTTCGCTGCCGTGGCGGCGCTGGTGTCGCGGCAGGAGGACGTCGCCTCGGTCGTCACACCGGTGCTCATGTTCCTGATCATCGGGTACGTGCTCGGGGTGTCCATCCTCCCAGCCGCTCCGGACAGTCCGCTGATCAAGGTCATGTCGCTGATCCCGCTGTTCGCGCCGACGCTCATGCCGATGCGGATCGCGATGGGCGGAGTACCGGCCTGGCAGATGATCGTCTCGGTCGGCGGCATCGCCGTGCTGATTCCGCTGCTGGTCTGGCTGTCCGGCCGGATCTATCGCAACGCCGTCGTCCGCAGCGGCGCGCGGGTACGGCTGTCAGACGCCTGGCGGCCGGCCTGATCTCCGCCTGAGTGTCGACCGGACTCCGCCGCGCGAACGTGATCGAATGACGTCGATCCGCGTGGCGCGGCGGAGTTTCGGCCGGGCTCACCTGGTAGCGTCGTCGACGGTCATCGACCGCCTACGCGGCGCGACCGGGACGTGCGGACTCCGCCCCGACGACGCCGCACGCGAACCTTGAAGGAGGCGGCGTGGAACCTGCATCGCAGTCCTCCGTGGGCGGCCGCGCCGACCGGATCCTGACCATCCCGAACGCGATCAGCTTCGCCCGCCTCATCGGCGTACCGGTGTTCCTCTATCTCTTCCTGGCCACCGACGCGACCGTGGCCGCCGTCGTCGTCCTGGCCGTCGGCGGGTCAAGCGACTGGGTGGACGGCTATCTTGCCCGCCGGCTGAACCAGGTGAGTCGGCTCGGCGAATTGATGGATCCGCTCGCCGACCGTCTGTACATCCTCGCCACGCTGATTGCGTTCACCGTGCGGTCGGTCGTGACCTGGCAGTTCACCGCCGCCCTGCTGTTGCGGGACGCGATGATGATCGTCTGCCTGCTCGTGATGCGTCGCCACAACTTCGGCCCGCCGGCGGTGCACTACCTCGGCAAGACCGCGACGTTCATCCTCCTTTTCGCGTTCCCGGTCCTGCTGCTGGCGCACGCCCTCGACGGTCGCCCGTCGACGTTCTTCTTCGCATCCGGCTGGGCACTTGCGTGGTGGGGGATCGTCCTCTACTGGATCGCCGGCGGGTTCTATGTCTTCCAGGCCGTTAATGCCATCCGCGGGCGATCCGACTCGTCGACGGGCGTGGCCCCGGCATGAACCGCCGCGCATGGATCGACCACGGCGACGCGTTGCTGCGCCGTCTCGGCCTGCGAGCCGGGCCGGACGGAGCGGCGCCATCGGCGCCTGACGGCGGGGCGGCGCCGTCGGCGCCTGGCAGCGGGGGGCCGCGGGCGCCGGGCGCCGAGCCCTTGGGTTCGGCGACCCCGCCGGAGCTGTCGGTCGACTTCCTGACCGAGCTGTTCCGCAACCCGCTCGACGCCGGGTACGGCGACGCCGCGGCCGGTCGAGCCCGGTCCGGGCCGCCCGGTCCGGCCGCTCGACGTACCGGATTGACCCTGCGTACGGTCACGTTGATCGCGACCGGTGTGCTCCTCGCGGTCGCCTATCAGCAGACGGTACGGACGCAGCCGGAAGCGGCCACGACGCGCCATAGTCTCGCCCAGGACGTCCAGCAGCGGCAGGCCGAGACCGACGCTCAGCAGAAACAGGCCGAGCAGCTACGCCAACAAGCCGCATCGTTGCGCGATGCGATCGTCGGACCCAACTCGACCGCCCTCGATCAGATCGAGGCGCGCGCCGGCCTCGGCGCCGTCACCGGTGACGGAGTAACGGTCACGCTGGCCAGCGGACCGGCGCCGACCGATCCGGTAACCGGGAAGGCCCAGAGCACCGATCAGGGCCACATCGTCGACTTCGACCTGCAGGTGATCAGCAACGAACTCTGGCATGACGGAGCCGAGGCGATCGCGATCAACGGGCAGCGCCTGATCGCCACGTCGACGATCCGGGCCGCCGGCAACGCGATCCTGGTCGACCTGGCACCGCTGTCCGAGCCGTACACGATCCAGGCGATCGGCCCGTCGAGCATGGCCGACGCACTGCGCAAATCGGCGGTCGGCGGCTTCTACAACTACCTCGCGACGAGCTACGGCGTGAAGTTCGTGGTGCGTTCGACCAACGGGCTCCGGCTCGCCGGGGCGGCCGATCCGGGCCTGCGGTACGCGACGCCGATCACGCCCTCATCGTCGTCCGCGTCACCCAGGCCTGGTCCGTCCGGCTCCGGGTCCACCGCACCCAACCCGCCCCCATCGACACCACCTGCGACTCCGTCCCCGGGAGGCCCCTGATGTTCGCCGTCCTTGCGATGATCGTCGGCATCGTGCTCGGGGTGGTCCTCGAGCCCACGGTGCCGGTGGCATTGCAGCCGTACCTGCCGATCGCCGTCGTGGCCGCCCTCGATGCGGTGTTCGGCGGCATCCGGGCCAGGCTCGACGGAATCTTCGACGACAAGCAGTTCGTCATTTCATTCGTGTCGAACGTCCTGGTCGCCGCGCTGATCGTCTACCTCGGCGATCAGCTCGGCGTCGGCGGCCAACTGTCCACCGGCGTCGTCGTCGTGCTCGGCGTGCGCATCTTCGGCAACGTCGCCGCGATCCGCCGGCACCTCTTCCGGGCTTGATGGTGCTGCCATGACCGACGACCGACACGACGACGCCGAGCGCCCGGACGAGCCACCGGCGCAGGCCGTACCGACGCCGGAGAGTTCATCCACCGACGCCGTCGATGACGCGATGCCCGTCGAGGGCGCGGACGCCGCGGACGGAGTCGCCGCCGACTCCGGCGCTTCCGACGGTACGGACGCAGCCGAGCGCCCCGATGACGCGGTCACCGCGAGCGACGATGAGGCCGCGCCCGAGCCGGAGCGCGCATCGTCCACCCCAGCCACCGCCGAACCGGACGCCGCGGATGCGGACGCCGCGGATGCGGACAGGGGCGGGTCAGCATCGAGCTGGCGGAGGCTCGTCGCCGCTCGCGGCACACGCAAACTGACGACGGCGAACCTGATCATCGCGCTCCTCGTCGGCCTGCTCGGCTTCGCCTTGATCGTGCAGGTGCATAGCAACTCGAACGAGTCGACGCTCGCCAACGAACGTCCGGACGACCTGGTGCGGATCCTGTCCGACCTGGATGCGCGGCGCGACCGGTTGAGCACCGAGATCTCGTCCCTGCAGGGCACCGTCCGCCAACTGAACTCCGGCGCGCAGAGTCGACAAGCGGCGCTGGATGCGGCCGCGAAGCGGGCCGATGAACTAGGCATCCTCGGCGGCACCCTGCCGGCCAAGGGACCTGGACTGATGATCGATCTGATCCCGGCGGCGAAGCAGCAGATCTCCGCCGATCGGGTGCTCGACACCGTCGAAGAGTTGCGCGGCGCCGGCGCCGAGGCCATGCAGATCAACGGGACCGGGTCCTCCGCCGTACGGATCGTTGCGTCGACATATTTCACCGACGCGACCGGTGGTGTGGACGTCAACGGGCAGGTCCTCGGCGGAACGTTGACGGTGACGGTCATCGGCGACCCACAGACCATGCAGGCGGCGCTGTCGATCGCCGGCGGGGTCGTCGACAGCGTTCGCAACGACGGCGGCACCGTGCAGGTGAATACACCGACCATCGTGCAAGTCACCGCGCTGTACGCGGCCGCGCCGCTGCGCTTCGCCACTCCGGTGTCGTAGACGGTCGCGCCGGACACCCGGTGCGACGGTCGGCGCCGTGGCAGCGTGCTGCCGTCGGATCGCCTTGATCGCCGGCCGCCGGCGCCACGTATGCTCATCGTCGGCAACTGCGATGAGTGTCGACGACGGCGCTCGCGAGCACACGGGACGCCCGAACCGGGCGCAAGGACGAGGCGAAGGACGGGCGAGCGCGTGATTCCCGAGGATCTGCACTACACCTCCGACCACGAGTGGGTTGCCACCGGCTCACCCGCGCTGAAGGTCGGCATCACCGACTTCGCGCAGGACTCGCTCGGCGACATCGTCTACGTACAACTGCCCGAGCCGGGCGCGGCCGTGACCGCGGGCCAGGCGTTCGGCGAGGTCGAGTCGACCAAGAGCGTGTCCGAGATCTACGCACCCGTGACCGGTACCGTCTCCGCCCGCAACGAACGGCTCACCGACGAACCCGAGCTGATCAATTCCGACCCGTACGGTGACGGCTGGCTCGTCGAGATCACTCCGGCCGACGGGGCCGACCTGTCCGGTTTGCTGGACGCGGCGGCCTATACCACCCTGACGGCGCAGTGACCGTTCGGCGATCCGGCCTGATAAGGAAATATGCTGGTCGTTGACCCGACCACCGGCGAAGCGGGCCGATCCGCGATCCGGCCGGTTGCCGGCTCCGGTTGACCCTGTGATCGACGCGTCGCTAGGCTCGCCGGGTCGACCGTAAACGTGAGGTCGAGCGTACGGACGACATGTCCGGGCGTGGGGGTGCACCGACCCGGGACCGATCTCACGAACGTCCGCCCGACGGTGCCGGCCGATATCTGTGAGGTGGTGGCGATGACCCGCCCAGACGACGAGTTCCCGCCGCTCGACGTCACGTCGACGCTGCACCTGGGTGCTCTCGATGACGCACTCGAAAGCACCGAGGGTGACGTCGCACCGAGCCGGGTCGCGGGCACGCTGCCGCCCGGCACCGCACTGCTCGTTGTCCGCCGGGGCCCGAACGCCGGGGCCCGATTCCTGCTCGACCACGACGTGACCACGAGCGGCCGTCATCCGGACAGCGACATTTTCCTGGACGACGTGACCGTCTCCCGTCGCCACGCGGAGTTCCACCGCGACGGCGCGACGTTTACCGTGCGCGATGTCGGCAGCCTCAACGGGACGTACGTGAACCGGGAACGCGTCGAGGCCGCCACGCTCTCCAACGGCGATGAGGTCCAGATCGGCAAGTTCCGGCTCGTGCTGATCGCCGGCCCTCGGCCGGACGAAGGGGCGTGAGCCGGGAACGCTTCGCGGCATCGGTGCCTCCGCGATGAACTCGGCGGCTGCGGTGCCGCCGGCCGTACCGGGATCGCATCCAAGCCCGACCCCGGCGGTGGCCGCACCGACGTCCGGCTTGATCAGCATCGGCGAGGTCCTTGCGCAGCTGCGTGAGGACTTTCCCGACGTGACGATTTCCAAGCTCCGCTTCCTCGAAGCCGAGGGCCTGGTCGAACCGCAACGGACGCCGGCCGGCTACCGCAAGTACAGCGACGCGGACGTGCAGCGCCTGCGATACGTCCTCGCCGCGCAGCGCGACCGCTTTCTGCCGCTCCGCGTGATCCGCGACCAGTTGGCCGCGATCGACCGTGGTGAAACCGACGCCAGCCTCGCGGACGGAATGCGGGCAGCGGGCTCACCTTCGGCCGGCGATCAATCCGCGGCGGCGCCGACGCCGCCCTCGACGGGTTTGCCGACGTCGACCGGAGTGCCGACGTCGGCGGGAGCGCCGCCCTCGGCGGCCGGTTCCGTCGAGCCGGATGGCGGCCGGCCCATTTTCGCCGCCCCGGCCACCCGGACGAGGTTCAGCCGGGTCGAGGTCCTGCAGCGGTCCGGGCTGACCGACGACATGCTGTCCGAGCTCGAGGCGACCGGGCTGCTCGGCACGCGAACCCCCGGCTGGTACGACGCGGACGCGCTCGTGGTCGCGGAAGTCGCGGGCGCGTTCGCGATCTACGGCCTGGCGCCACGGCATCTACGTGCGTATCGCGCCGGCGCCGACCGCGAAGTGGGAATGTTCGCCCAGCTGCTGGCACCTCTCCAGCGATCCCCGACGCCGGCCGCGCGGGCACGGGCGGCCGAGGCCGTCCAGGAGCTCACCATGCTGTCGCAACAGTTGCACGCCGCTCTCGTACGGATCGGACTGCGCGACACTCTCGGCGCCTGAGGGCCGCATCCACCGCACGCCGAGCCGCTGGCCCGGTGGTGACGTAGGCTCGGGTCGTACGTACGGTGGCGACTGCGTCGCCGCGCGCGTGTAGCGTGCAAGGTGGTGTTTCCGGGGTAGAGGGGCGAATCGGTGCGCGAGCTGAGCGTGGTCGGGGTTCGGGTGGAGTTGCCCTCAAACCAGCCGATCGTGCTGCTCAAAGAGGTCGACGGCGACCGCTATCTGCCGATCTGGATCGGGGCCGTGGAAGCGACCGCGATCGCCTACGAGCAGCAGGGCGTCAAGCCGCCGCGGCCGCTCACCCATGACCTCATGCGCGACATTCTGACGGCGGTCAACGCGCCGCTGCGGGCGGTCGAGATCATGGAGTTGAAGGACAACGTCTACTTCGCCGATCTCCTGTTGGGTGACGGTGTCCGGGTCTCCGCCCGGCCGAGCGACTCGATCGCCCTTGCGCTGCGCGTCGGCGCGCCGATCCGGTGCGCCGAGCAGATCCTGACCGACGTCGGCATCGTGATCCCGGACGAGCAAGAGGACGAGGTCGAGAAGTTCCGCGAGTTCCTTGAACAGGTGACGCCGGAGGACTTCGCCGGTTGATCCGGCAGTTCGCGGCGTCGTCCGTCGTGCGGCGGATGCGCAAGCATTGATCCACGAGCAAGGTCAACGGCGTGTCGCCTCGCGCTGGCGGCGTTGGCCGACGGGCGAGCGCTAAGGTGAGCGCAACGGGGATTCCCGAGCCGACCTCGCGACTGATGCCACGTCGATCGATTTCATCGCGTTGATATCACCGGGTCGTACGGGCTCCAACCGGTGTCGAAGTGGAGGGCCAGCGCCGTGCAGGATCCGCGAACTCTGGCCGACGACGCGACTGCGGACGGCCGACCGACCGACTCGCCCGGCGCCACCGACGCCAGGTCGCCGTTCGACTCCGAAGGCCTGGGCTACCGCGGCGTCACCGCGTGCCACGCGGTCACGATCAGCTATCGGCAGCTCGACTACTGGGCGCGCACCGGCCTCGTCGTCCCGAGCATCCGTGACGCATCCGGCTCCGGCACTCAACGCCTCTACTCGTTCCGCGACATGGTCGTGCTCAAGGTCGTCAAGCGGCTGCTCGACGCCGGCGTGTCGTTGCAGAACATCCGCAAGGCGATCGAGGTGCTGCGGTCGCGTGGCGCGGACGATCTGGCCGAGATCACGTTGATCTCGGATGGCACGACGGTCTACGAATGCCGATCACCGGAAGAGGTCGTCGACCTTCTGCAGGGTGGGCAGGGCGTGTTCGGCATTGCGATCAGTGGCGCGTTCAGGGAGATCCAGGGCTCGCTGGCCGAACTGCCGGCCGAGCCGATCGCCGAGGCCGCGCCCGATGACGCTGACGTACCCGGGATTGCCGGCGACGAACTCGCCGCGCGGCGCGCCCGCCGCCGCGCCGGCTGACCTCGCTCTGGGCGGATTCGCCGCGCCCACGCCCGGGCCCACGCCGATCTGTGAAGGCCGTGTGTCGGCGTCTCGACGCCGTCGCCGCGTCAAGATCCGTGACCTTGATAGCGTAGGTGCCTGATCTTGAACGCGACGGGCTCCTGACGTTGCAAGGTCACGGATGTTCGAGCAGTTACCCGGCCGCGCCGCGCGGCGTGTTCGCTCCAACTGATGGTGCGGTCCGCGACACACGCGTCCGCGTTTCGAAGGTGGCGTCGCGCTGCGGTAGCCTGTGCATGCCGATCACCCGCACGGGAGAGTCCATGCCACGGCATGGCGCCGAAGGGGCAAATCCTCCCCGGAACCTCTCAGGCAAACGGACCGTCCGCGGGCAGGCAGCTCTGGAGCGGGCAACGCCCGGCCGGTGACCCGGCCAGGTGGACGACAGAGGGGGAGGGCCTCCATCCGTCTGTACAGCGCCTTGGGAGCCCGACCATGACGTATCTGGATGCACCGTTCGCTGCTCGTCATATTGGTCCGTCGCCCGACAATGTCGCCAAGATGCTCGCGACCGTCGGCTATGGCTCGGTCGACGAGATGATGGACGTGGCGATTCCCGAACCCATTCGCTTCCACGGCCGCCTGGCGCTGCCCGACGCGGCGACGGAAGCCGAAGTGATCGCCGAGTTGCGCGCGATCGCGGTACGGAACAAGCCTCTGGTTTCCATGATCGGCCTCGGCTACTACGGCACGCACACGCCGCCGGTGATCCGTCGCAACGTCCTCGAAGACCCGTCCTGGTACACGGCGTACACGCCGTATCAGCCGGAGATCAGTCAGGGCCGGCTCGAAGCACTCCTCAACTTCCAGACGGTCGTGACGGACCTCACCGGTCTGGCGACGGCGAACGCATCGATGCTCGACGAGGGCACGGCCGCGGCCGAGGCGATGACGCTCGCGCGGCGATCGACCAAGTCGGTGAGCAACGTGTACGTCGTGGATGCCGACACGCTGCCCCAGTCGATCGGCGTGATCACCACGCGCGCGATCCCGCTCGGCATCGAGGTGCGGGTCGTCGATCTGGAAAACGACGATCTGCCGGCCGAATACTTCGGCATCCACCTGCAGTTCCCCGGCGCCAGCGGCAAGATCCGCGATCACGCGACGATCATCGAAGCCGCCCACGCGGCCGGCGCTCTGGTCACGGTCGCCGCCGACCTGCTCGCCCTGACGGTGCTACGTGCCCCCGGCGCCGCCGGCGCCGACATCGCGTGCGGCTCAGCGCAGCGGTTCGGCGTACCCATGGGATTCGGCGGCCCTCATGCCGGATACCTGGCCGTGCGCGCGGGGCTCGAGCGCGGTCTGCCCGGCCGGCTCGTCGGCGTCAGCCGGGACGCCGACGGCTCGTCCGCCTACCGGCTTGCTCTGCAGACACGCGAGCAGCACATCCGTCGGGAGAAGGCGACCAGCAACATTTGTACGGCGCAGGTCCTGCTCGCGGTCATCGCCAGCATGTATGCCGTCTACCACGGGCCCGCCGGTCTCGCCGGCATCGCCCGGCGCACCCACGAACACGCCACGTCGCTCGCCGCCGGGCTGCGTGCCGGTGGCATCGAGGTGGCTCACCGGGCGTTCTTCGACACCGTGGCCGCCGTCGTGCCCGGTCGAGCCGCCGACATCGTGGCCGCGGCCGCACGCGCCGGCATCAACCTCTACTCGCCCGACGTCGACCACGTCCAGATCTCGTGCGACGAGACGACGACGGCCGAACACATCTCGACCGTGCTCGCCGCGTTCGGTGTGGCGCCGGCCGACGCCGAGCTGAGCGCACCACTGCCGGCCATTCCGGACGCGCTCGCCCGGACGACCGACTTCTGCACGCATCCGGTCTTCTCCGCCCACCATTCGGAGACGGCAATGCTGCGGTATCTGCGGAGCCTGGCCGACAAGGACTACGCACTCGACCGCGGCATGATCCCGCTCGGGTCGTGCACGATGAAGCTCAACGCGACGACCGAGATGGAGCCGATCTCCTGGCCGGAGTTCGCCAACATCCACCCGTACGCGCCGGCCGGCCAGACCGCCGGTTACGCCGCGCTGGTCGCTCAGCTGGAAGGCTGGCTGGCCGAGATCACCGGGTACGACGCGGTCAGCGTTCAGCCGAACGCCGGCTCCCAGGGCGAGCTGGCGGGGCTGCTCGCGATCCGGGCGTACCACCGGCACAACGGTCAGGTCGGGCGCGACGTGTGTCTGATCCCGTCCAGTGCGCACGGCACGAATGCCGCGAGCGCCGTGATGGCCGGCATGCGCGTGGTCGTCGTCGCGTGCGATACGGACGGCAACATCGACCTGAGCGATCTGGCTCGCAAGATCGAGCAGCACCGCGACCAGCTCGCCGCGATCATGGTCACCTATCCGTCGACGCACGGCGTCTACGAGACGTCGATCGCTGAGTTGTGCGCGCAGGTTCACGACGCCGGCGGCCAGGTGTACGTAGACGGCGCGAACCTCAACGCGCTGCTCGGCTTCGCGAAGCCGGGCCGCTTCGGCGCCGACGTGTCGCATCTGAACCTGCACAAGACGTTCTGTATCCCGCACGGTGGCGGTGGCCCGGGGGTCGGTCCGGTCGCCGTACGGTCGCATCTCGCGCCGTACCTGCCGGGCAACCCGATGGCGGGCGCCGGAGACTCGGTCGGGCCGGTGGCGAGCGCGCCGTACGGCTCCGCCGGCATCCTGCCGATCCCGTGGGCGTACCTGCGGATGATGGGACCGGACGGTCTGGCCCGGGCGACCGGCGTCGCGGTGCTGGCCGCCAACTATGTGGCGGCGCGCCTGGCCGATCATTTCCCGGTGCTCTACGCCGGCAACAAGGGCCTCGTCGCGCACGAATGCATCCTTGACCTGCGCCCGCTGACGAAGGCGACCGGCGTCACCGTCGACGACGTGGCCAAACGGCTCATCGACTACGGGTTCCATGCGCCGACGATGTCGTTTCCGGTCGCCGGGACTCTCATGGTCGAGCCGACCGAGTCGGAGGATCTAGCCGAGCTGGACCGGTTCTGCGACGCGATGATCGCCATCCGCGCGGAGATCGACAAGGTGGCCGCGGGCGAGTGGCCGAAGACGGACAACCCGCTGGCGAATGCGCCGCATACCGCGGCGATGGTCACGGCGGATGAGTGGACTCACGCGTATCCGCGCTCGGTCGCGGCCTACCCGACCGGCCGTCACGCGGACAAGTACTGGTCGCCCGTACGGCGGATCGACGGCGCCTACGGCGATCGCAATCTGGTGTGTTCGTGCCCGCCGCCGGAGGCGTTCATCGACTGAGAGTTCGGCGCCGGTGGCCGGCGGCGCTGCGGGTCGGCCACTACGCAGCGTGCTCGTTCGGGACGAAGCGTGCGTGCCGTCGCTGAAGGGCCGCGCGGAAGAACGGCGGTGTGCAGATCGTGCGCATAACGCGCACGGGGTGTTACGCGGCGCAGACGTGCGGCGCCGGGCCGCGGTGCGGACCGACGGAGCTGCCATCCGGCATGATCTCGCCGGTGTCCTCGAAGATGATCACGCCATTACAGAGCAGGCTCCACCCCTGCTCAGGGAAGGTCGCTACGACCTTGGCGGCGTCGTGATCGAGCGCGTCGGCGTTCGGACATTGCGGTTGGTGCTGGCACATCGGGGATCTCCGTAAAAGGGGGATGTAACTGGCGTAGCTGCGGCCGTGTGTGGTTACTCACATGACCAATCACGCACGGTACTCCGCGGAATGGGACACTTTCGAGCAGGTTACGCAGACAAGCACATGGATCCGTCCGTTCGGATGATCCGCATTCCGCCGGTCAGTGAGTCTCGATCGCCCGTACTGTCTGAGGCATCCCGTTTCGGGGGATTCGTAGGTAGTCGTACCATTACTGAGCGTAACCACCTTCGGGGCTCGCCTGGGTCCGCGAAACGGGGCATTCCGCCGCCCGCCGCCGGGCCTGCCGAAACGGACTCTGCACTGGTCACACCCTCATTCAACGCCTGCCGCGCCACCTCTCATGTCGAGTTCGTGGGTTTGACTCGGTCAGGCACCGCCGGACGGCGCACCGAAGATGCCGGCGAGGAGCACCTTGTCGATGTCGACGCCGTCCTGCGAACTGAGCGTGACCGTGCCGGAGTCATGCGAGATGGTGGCAAGAGTGGCGAAATCGGCATCCGCGCCGAACCCGATCGTCACGACCGGAACGTTCGTGCGGCCGGCCCGGGCCGCGTCGAGCCGGGTGCGCAGCTGAGCCAGGTCGAGGCCGCCGGTCGGATCGTCGTTGCGGCCATCGGTCAGCAAGACGACGAGATTCGTGGCGAACTGTTGATAGTGGGCCATGACTTCTTGCTGCGCGGCGGAGACGGTGTCGTAGAGGCCGGTGTCTCCCGTCGGGACGATGTGTCCGATCGCGTCGATCATGTCCTGCCGCCGGGTGTGGCCGTCCGGCATCGGGTCGCTCAACGTGCCCAGCGACACGAGTGACTTGTAATCGCGGGAGCCGTCGAGACCGGACGAGAACACCCACAGACCGACGCTCGACGTGTTGTCGAACTCGCGCACGGCCGCCACCGCCGCGGACTTGGCCAGGTCCATCCGGGTCTTCGTACCGGTGACGATGTCCTTCATGGATCCGGATATGTCGAGCACCAGCAACACGTTCGTCGTGCGGGTGATGGCAGTCCATGTGGTCAGGGTCGCCGCGACCGAGGTGGGCGCCAGGACGGCGCGCGGTCGATCGGCCGGCGTGGGTCGTACACCGTTGGCCTCGGTCACCGAGGTCCCCCCGACCCGGTTGGCGTCGCGATAGCCGTGCGCCAGGAACAGCGAGCGGCCGGCGCCGCCACGCGCGTACGCCAGGAACGCGGCCGCCGCGACCGGTCCCGCCGTCGTTCCCCATGGTGGATCGTTGAGGACGAGGTACGGGTAATCGGCGTCGTAGCCGCCGCTGGATGGGTAGATCGCGACGAGCGGCTCCTTGGGTTTCGTCTCGTTGTACGCGATGACGTCGCGTTCGAGGGCGGGGAAGCCGGACCCGTACGCGAGGACCGCCGCCGTCGACGTGGCGTCCGCGCGCGCGATCTGCGTGACGACGTCGGAGGTGTCCGCCACGTACCGCTGGGTGGCCTCCTTGAGCTTGACCACGGCGGCGCGCTCAGCCGCGTCGACCGTGCCGTCGTTGTTAGTGTCGGCGACGGACATCAGCGCGAGGAGCCCGGCGGTCGAGACCTGCGGATCGGTCATGGCGAAGGTGAAGCGTCCGACCGGCTGGCCACGCTTGGTCCACCATGTCGGGTCGGCATGGGCCGCGGCGATCGTCGGCCAGTCAAACGCCGTTGAGCCGAGCGCGGTCGCGAGATCACGGGGCATCGCGATCACCGATGGCGACCGGGCCAGGCTCGGAGCCTGCTCGGGCAGCATCCGCGCGACGACTGCGCTATTGGCCGCGTTGCGCGCCCACACGTTCGACGCGGGCACCCACACGTCGGGGGCGGGCCCGTTGTCGGCCGAGTCCCACGGACTCGCAAGCTCGGTCGCCATGAGGGCAGAGTCGCGCGCCACCACCGTCACCGACACGCACACGCCGTCGACGGCCGGTTTCGTCTTGGCCCAGGCGGCGTCGAGTTGGCTGAGCAACGGCGCGATGTCGGGTGACGCCGCGACGACAGCGTTGTCGCGGCCGGAACAATCGTCTCTGATGGCGAACGCGACACCGACCGTAAGCGACCCGGCAACCAGTACGGCGACGATGACGATCGCGCGCCACGGCCGACGGCGCGGCGGCCCACCGAGCCGGTGCGAGCGGACCCGAACGGGTAGGCCGTTCGCCATGGTGGCGCCTCCGTGCCGATGGTGACGCGAGAGACCGCACGGCATTATGGATCTGCGCGGCCGCCCGGGCAAGACCGGGACAGTTTAGGCGCTGCACGACACGGCCAGAAGCCTTGTCACTCCCGCGATGCTCCCGTCACGTCCGGGACGCCGTTGTCAGGTGCGCGGTGGCGTTGTCAGGCACGCGAAGTCCGCACGCGGCGGACTACGGGCGACAGGGTTGTCGCCTACCGTGGTGGCATGACGGTGCGACCGATCCGGATCCTCGGTGACCCGATCCTGCGCACCGAGTGCGATGCTGTGACGACGTTCGACGCGGAACTCCGTGCCCTGGTCACTGATCTGATGGACACGTTGTTCGGCGCCCCGGGTCGGGCCGGTGTGGCCGCCCCACAGATCGGCATCAGTGTGCGGGTGTTCGCGTACAACGCCGGTGGCCAGGTCGGACACCTCGTCAATCCCTCGCTCGTCGTGGGGGAGGAGCGACAGGGCGGGGACGAGGGCTGCCTGTCCTTGCCCGGCCTGTACTTCCCGACCCCGCGAGCGGAGCGGGTGACCGCGCGCGGGCAGAACTGGGACGGTGAGCCGGTCACCATCGAGGCGACCGGCTTTCTCGCCCGGGCTCTCCAGCACGAGACCGATCACCTGCACGGCCGGCTCTATGTGGACAATCTGACCGGCGACGCCCGCCGGCAGGCCCTGCGCGCGGTCCGCTCAGCACCGTGGGCGGCGCCGATCCGATAACCGGCGGTACGACGCCGAGGCACGGACCGTGGGGGACGGCATACGTTCGCGGCTCGGACATAAAGGTACGTACTAGCTTCCTAGGATGCCGTACGCGATGTGACGTCAGCCAAACGACCTGACAGCGGCCGCCGGCACCGCGCAACCACACGTCTCGACATTCCCCGGCCGGTCAACGCCTACGGGCAGTCACGCGACCCACGAAGGGACGACCTGGCCCAGCCGGCCCGGGGCGGTCAGCCCACGGATCGCGGTGACGGCACCGTCCGCGACCGTAAAGGCCATGACCGTGACCGGGCGCCCGCCCAGGGTGACGAGAACGCCGGGGACGCCGTCCACGAGCGCCGGATGCACCAGTGCGTCCGGGCGGGCGTACGTCGTTGCTTGGGCCGCAACCTGCCCCGCGCCGCGGACGATGACGGTGCCCGAGGGACTCTGTGCCCGCATCTCGACGTCGGGGGCAAGCACATTCAGCAGTCCGGCGACGTCGCCCCGGCCGGCGGCCGCGAAGAACGCGTCGATGACGTTCCGGGCCGCGGCATGGGTGTCGGCCGTGGGAGCGCCGAGCCGCACCCGCCCTCGGGCTCGGCTGGCGAGCATCTTGGTGGCCGCGGTGCTCCGGCCGAGGATGGCCGCGATCGCGTCGAATGGAACTTCGAAGACGTCGTGGAGCACGAACGACACCCGTTCCGCCGGGGTGAGGGAGTCCATGACGACGTACAGCGCGAGGCCGACGGACTCGGCGAGCAGGACCTCCTCCTCGGGATCGATCCGGGAGACATCGATCCGGGAGACGCCGACCGACTCGCGCCCAACCATGCCGACGTCGAGCTCAAGCGGCTGCTCGCCCCGCACGCCGCGCCTGCGCAGCGCGTCCAGGCAGATCCGGCCGGTCACCGTGGTGAGCCAGCCGCGCAGGTCGTCGATGCCACCGCCACCGGTCCGCGCAAGCCGCAGCCACGCCTCCTGGACGGCGTCATCGGCGTCGGCGTGCGAACCAAGCATGCGGTGCGCAATCGCGTGGAGATAGGGGCGCTGGGTCTCGAACTGCGCGGCGAGTTCTTCCTCTTCGGTCACGGTTCTCCTTGGCGTACGGCGGTGTCACTAACAGGACGCATCGTGCGCCGGTGAGGTAACTGCACGGACCGGCGTTACCTCTCGCCGCCGCCGGACGTCGTAGTGCCGTCCACCGATCCAACAACCCCTTCCCTGGAGGAGAGATGACAGCACGCATCCAGAACGCGACCAGCCAACCCGACATCACGGCGGGCGTCCAGCAGCTTTTCAAGGGGGTGTACGCGGGCGGCGTGCCGCGTCAAACGCTTGAGCTGGTGCATCTGCGCGTGAGCCAGATCAACGGCTGCAGCGCCTGTGTCGACGCCGGTGCCACGACCGCGACGAAGGCCGGCGTCAGCCCCGAGAAGCTACTCACCCTGGCCGCTTGGTACGAGAACCCGCTCTTCGACGACGCCGAGCGGGCCGCGTTGGCGCTCGGCGAGGCCGCGACCCGTCTCGCCGACCGGCCCGGCGCGGTCACCGACGAGATCTGGGCCGAGGCGGCGAGGCACTACGACGAGCGGCAACTCGGGTCCCTGGTGCTGATGGTGGCGATCACCAACTTCTTCAACCGCATCAACACCACGTTCCGGGTGCCCGCCGGGACCAGGTGGGACTGATACCGGACCGCCGCGGAATGGTCTAGACGGTTGTCGACGTCAGGTACGCCGGTACGACACGAAGGTCCTTGATGACGGTGGTGTCCGGACCAGCCAGCCACTCGGCCGGCGTGACTCCGCCGGCGTACCCGATAGCGCGCATGCCGGCGGCGCGCGCGGCCAGCACGCCGTACCGACTGTCTTCGACCACCACGCACGCCGCGGGGTCCGCGCCGAGTGCGGCCGCGGCGTGCAGGAACAAGTCCGGCGCGGGCTTGCCCGCGGCGACGTCGGTGGCGCTGAAGATCCGGCCGACGAAGCGCTCATACAGACCGACGAGCCGCAGGCTGTGCTCGATCTTCCCGTGCGTGCCGCTGGACGCCACGCACGTGGGGATACCGAGAGCGTCGATGCCGGCCAGGGCCTCCGTGACGCCGTCAACGCGTTCGAGTTCGTCGGCGTGGGCAGTGCGGATGCGGGTCACGAACTCGTCGAGCCAGCCCTCCGGCAGCGGGCCGCCGAGATGGGCCTCAACCGTTTCCCGGTTCGCGGTGATCGACTTGCCCACGAACCGGTCGACGATTTCCTCGGTGGTCAGATGCCAGCCGATGTTCGCGAGCATCTCCTGGTTGATTCGAAGCGCGATCGGCTCGCTGTCGACCAGGACGCCGTCGCAGTCGAAGATGACGAGGTCGGCCCGGTTGATCACGGCCGCGATAGTACTAGAGGCTCTGCGCCGCATCGTCCGAGGCAGCGCGACGCCGACTATTCTCGCAAGCTATGACCTCCGACACCTCTGGTACGCCCACGAACCTGCCGCAGGTGCGTGTCTCCGACGCGGAACGTGACGCGGTCGTGACGCGCCTGAACACCGCGACCAGCGAGGGACGGCTCACGCTGGAGGAGTTCAGCGAGCGGGTCAGCGCGGCGTTGGCGGCGCGTACCCAGGGCGATCTTGATCTTCTGGTGACCGATCTGCCGGCACACACGTCTATCCCGGTCGCGCGGGCCGCGAGCTACCCGGCGCCGGCGTCGGGCCCGCGGGTCTCGCAGATCACGCCGGTCGGTTCGGTCAAGCGCAGTGGGCACTGGCGGCTCGATCGCGATATGGAGATCGGTACGGTCGTCGGCAGCGTCAAGTTGGATCTTCGACAGGCCGAGATCGCCGCGCCGGTCGTCGACATGCACGTGCGGGCCACGCTCGGGAGCGTGAAGATCTGGATTCCGCAGGGCATCGCGGTTGAGGTGGACGGCGCATCGGTGCTCGGCAGCCGTACGATCGCCGACAGCGCCGCGGTCCCCGGTGCACCGTTGCTGCGGCTGCGCATCGACACCGTGGTCGGCAGCGTGAAGGTCTACCGCCGCTAGCCGGCGCGGACCGCGACGGATACGTACGGGGGGAATCCGATGCGGCGATCGCTCGCCACCGCGGTCGCGGCCGCGATGGCTGTCGCTGTCGCTGGCGCGGCCGGCTGCACCTCGACCGGTCACCCGGCCGGACCGCCGCTACCCTCCGTCACCCAGACACCCGGGTTGGTCAGCCCACCGGCCACCGGGCCCGACGCGACCGGCCCCTCCGCCACGGCGACGTCGACCGTCCCGTCACCCGGCGCGGCCACCTCGGGCGACTCGTTGTTTCCGGCCGACGGCAACGGCGGGTACGACGTCGGGCACTATGCCATCGCGATCGGGTACGCACCGACGACCAAGACGTTGACCGGGACCGAGACGATCACGGCGACCGCAACGCAGGCGCTGTCCCGCTTCGACCTCGACCTGCACGCCCTGACCGTACGGTCGGTGACGGTCAACGGCACCCGGGCGAGGTTCGGCCGCTCGGCGGACAAGCTCGTGATCACGCCGGCGCAGCCGGTTGCCCTGCACGCGAGCTTCACTACGGTCATCCGTTACAGCGGCAGCCCGAAGCCGTACGGCGACCCGATTCTCGGGTTCGAGGGCTTCATCCCGCAGACGGACGGTGCCCTGGCCCAGGGCGAGCCGCAGGTCGCGGCCGGATGGTTCCCGGTCAACGATCGGCCCACGGACAAGGCGAGCTACGACATCTCGATCACGGCACCGAGCGACCTCGCGGCGATCTCCAACGGTGTCCTCGCGAGCAAGCGCACGATCGGTGCCGGTACGACATGGCACTGGGTCGAGTCGGCGCCGATGGCGAGCTATCTGGCGTTGGTCGCGATCGGCCGCTACCGCGTCGCGATGTCCACCCACAACGGCCTTCCGGTCGTGCTCGCCGTCGCTTCCACGTTGCCGCGGACCGTCGATGCGTCCCTCGCGAAGACACCGCAGATCCTCGACTTCCTGGTCAGTCAATTCGGGCCGTACCCGTTTGCCGCGGTCGGCGGCGTCGTACACAACGACACGCGCCTCAACTTCGCGCTGGAGAATCAGACCCGGCCGACGTACGCACCGGAGTTCTTCAGCTCGATCATGGATCCATCGAGCACGATCGCGCACGAGCTGACCCACCAGTGGTTCGGCGACAGTGTGTCCGTCGGTGACTGGTCGGACGTCTGGCTGAACGAGGGCTTCGCCACGTACGCGGAGTGGTTGTGGTCCGAGCACGAGGGTCGGGATACGCCCAAGGAGATCTTCGACAGGTTGTACAACGGCGCGCTGCCGCTCGTCGCGCCGACCACCGCGACGGCGGAAACGCTGTTCGGGCCGGCGTCCTACCAGCGTGGCGCCGCGACGCTGGAGGCACTGCGGATCGCCGTCGGCGATATCACCTTCTGGAAGATCGTGCGCGGCTGGGCGCAGAAGTACGCCGGCGGCAACGCCACCACGGCGGAATTCATCCGGTACGCCGATCAGGTCTCCGGCAAATCGTTGGACTCGTTGCTGAAAGCGTGGCTCGACGAGCCCGGCAAGCCGCCGTACCCCAAACCCATCGGTTGAGGCACCGTCACCGCAGACCGCGTACGCTACCCGGGTGCACGGTCTGAGCTGCGCGGGTGCGCGATGATGCTGCATCCGACGTATCCCATCTCCACCGAGCGGCTGGCATTGCGCCCGTTCACCCACGCCGATCTCGACGATGTGCACGCCTACCACTCGCTCGACGAGGTGGTCCGCTATCTCTACTGGATGCCGCAGGACCGGGCCGGGTCGAGCGAAGCGCTCGCCCAGAAGATGGGTCAGACGACGCTCGCCCGCGAAGGCGACCGGCTCACGATCGCGGTCGAATGGCCGGAGGTCGGGCGGGTCATCGGCGAAGTCAATCTCATGTGGCGCAGCCGGGAGCATCGCCAGGGCGAGATCGGATACGTGTTCAACCCCGAGTTCCACGGTCACGGCTTCGCGACCGAGGCGGCCCGGGAGATGTTGCGGCTCGGCTTCGACGTGCTCGGTCTGCACCGCATGTTCGGCCGCTGCGACGCGCGCAATGAGCCATCCGTACGGGTGATGGAGAGGCTCGGTATGCGTCGGGAGGCGCACTTCGTGCATGACGAAGTCTTCAAAGGGGAATGGGGCGACACGTACGTCTATGCCATGCTCGCCGCCGAATGGCCGGACCATCGGTAACCCGCGTTGATCCTTGGGCCGGCCGCCGGCGACGTTCGGTCGCTCCGATTAGGCACGATGGGCGGTTCAGGTGGGTCGGCGGCCGGCGTAACGTCAAGACATCTCAAGCCCCGGGAGGTAGGTCAGGTGCGCAAAATACCTGTGGTCGCGCTGATGGTCGCGCTCATTTTCGTGACGACGTGGGTGCTGGCGGCGAGTGTTCAACCGCGGACAGCCATCGCGCATCCCGCCTCAGTCCACGTCGGAGTGTCGGCCAACCCGTTCGAGATGGGCGGCTGACGGGTCGGACCCCAACAATGCGCAACGGCCGGTGGTAGCTGCCGCCGGCCGTTTCTGCGTCCGTCCGTCGGCCTTCAGGCGGTCGGCGCGGACCTCAGGCGCGACAGCATCAGGTCGAGGGCCGCGGTCAGGCCCCCGATGTCGCCAGTCGCCAGAAGCGCGACAACGCCGCCCTGAATGCCCGCGACCAGCGCCGCCGCCGCGCGGTCCGCATCCAGTCGCGGGTCCATCTTGCCGTGCTGTTGCATATGGCGTACGCCTTCGGCCAGCGCACGCTGCCAGCGGCCGAGCAGGTCGATGACAATGTCGCGGCCGTCATCGGTGTCGCGACCGAGTTCCCCGACGAGCACGCTCAGCGGGCAATGCCGGCCCTGCGCCCGGTAACGCTCGACGACCGCGTCCCGCCACGCCGTCCATGCTCGCCAGGACGTGAGATGGGACAGGTACGGCTCCTGATCGGCCAGCACGCGATCGGCCTCGTGCCGGGCGACAGCCGAGAGAAGCTGCGAACGGCCGTCCGGGAAATAGTGGAAGAGCTGGCTCTTACTGGTCCGTGTGAGCTGGCACACGTCGTCGAGCGAGATGTTCGTGACGCCGGCTTCGCGGATCGCGCCGGCCGCCCCGTCGACGATCCGTAGCCTGGTCGCGAGGCCCTTTCTTGTCAGTGTGCGTTCCATCACTCCACCCAGATTGAACTTGCCGGTCCAATCCTACCGTGGAAGCTTGTGGACCAGACAGTCCAATGAGCGAAGGAGTTCGAACAATGGGTCATCGTTTGACCGGCCGGACCGCCCTGGTCACCGGCGCGACGAGCGGGATCGGCCGGGCAATCGCCATCGCGTTCGGCGCCGAAGGAGCACACGTGGTCGTGAGTGGCCGCGACGCGGCCCGCGGCGCGGCCGTCGTGGACGAGATCGTCGGCGATGGGGGGCGGGCCGACTTCGTGGCCGCAGACCTCGGCGACGGGGCGTCGGCCGTGACCGCGCTCGCCGATGAGGCTGTCCGAGTGGCCGGTGGCCGGCTTGACGTTCTGGTGAACAACGCCGCGCAGCTGATCGACTCGACGCCGACGGTGGCCACCGACGCCGACCTCATCGACCGGACGTTCGCGGTCAGCGTCAAGGCGCCGTTCCTGCTCACCGCGACACTGGCGCCGGCCATGCTGGACCGCGGCGCCGGGGTGATCATCAACATCGGGTCGATCAACGGCCTGGTCGGCATGCAGGGCGCCGCCCTCTACGGAGCCTCGAAGGCCGCGCTGCATTCGTTGACGAAGTCGTGGGCGGCCGAGTTCGCGCCGTCGGGGGTACGGGTGAACACCCTCGCGCCCGGGCCGACGAGCACCGAACGCAATGTCAAGACGCTGACCGACCACCCGGTCCTCGGCGCCATCCCGTCCGGTCGCATGTCGACGCCGGCCGAGGTCGCGGCGGCCGCGGTATTCCTCGCGAGTGACGACGCGGCGAACATCCACGGCTCCACCCTCTCGGTCGATGGTGGATTCACCAGCGTCTGACGCCCTCGGCTAGCGTCACCGTGTGTCGTACGTACGCCGCACCGCCCGTGTCCTCCTTGTCGACGGCACCGATCGGTTGCTTCTGATGCGTTTCCGCTTCGAGCCCGGGACGATGCCCCGGCCGTACGGGTGGCTCACGCCGGGCGGCGGCGTCCAGGATGGGGAGACGCTCGCCGGTGCGGCCGTTCGGGAACTCGACGAAGAGGTCGGCCTCGACGTCTCGGCCGACGACCTCGGCGACCCGGTCGCGTACACCACCGGGTACGCCGATCTCGGCTGGGCCGCCGGAGTGTTCCGAGACGACTTCTTCTACCTGCGCGTCGACCGGCATGACGTCGACACGAGCCGCATGGAAGACCTGGAGATGTCCGTACACGCGGGGGAGCGGTGGTGGTCGGTCGACGAGCTCGCCACCACGGACGAGCTCGTCTACCCGTACGGACTCGTGCCGTTGCTGACCGAGCTGCTGGGCGGCCGACGCCCAGCCGAACCGGTCGTGCTGCCGTGGCATCACGCGAGCGACCCGGCCGATACCCCGGCTGCGAATTGACCAGCGCCCCGGGCCCGGGCGTACGGCGGGCGGGTCGGCGGAACCCCGTATCGTCGCGAAGCGCGGGCGATAGCATCACGATGGACGCGCTCGGGTGATCTTCCGAGCGGCCGCGAGACAGCCAACGGGAGGCCGGGCACGTGGCGAAACCGATCGAGTCGCAGCCGGTCCTGACGCCGCTCACCCAGGCGGCGATCTTTCTTGTCGTGACGGTGCGCGACGGTGCCGAGGACGACGTACGGGATCTGCTCGCCGACGTGTCCGGGCTCGGGCGATCGGTCGGGTTCCGGGACCCGGACGGCGAACTGCGCTGCGTCGTCGGGATCGGTTCGCTGATGTGGGATCGACTCTTCGGCGGCCCGCGGCCGGCCGAGCTGCACCCGTTCCGGGAGATCGTCGGGGCCCGGCACACGGCCGTCGCCACGCCGGGCGACCTCCTTTTCCACATCCGGGCTCGACGGATGGATCTGTGCTTCGAGCTGGCCGGGCAGCTGATGAACCGGCTGGCCGGCCGAGCCGACGTCGTCGACGAGACCCACGGCTTCAAGTACTTCGACGAGCGCGACCTGCTCGGCTTCGTCGACGGCACCGAGAATCCGACCGGCTTGGCGGCGTACGAGGCGGCGACCATCGGTGACGAAGATGCTGACTTCGTCGGCGGCAGCTACGTCATCGTGCAGAAATACCTGCATGACCTCGCGACCTGGAACGCCATCTCGGTCGAGGAGCAGGAGCGGGTCATCGGCCGCACAAAGTTGGCCGATATCGAGATGCCCGACGACGTGAAGCCGAGCAACTCGCACGTCGCGCTGAACACGATCGTCGACGACGAGGGCGAGGAGCGCCAGATCCTCCGGGACAACATGCCATTCGGCACGATCGGCAAGGGCGAGTTCGGGACGTACTTCATCGGCTACGCCGCCACCCCGAGCGTGACCGAGGAGATGCTGCAGAACATGTTCGTCGGCAAACCCCCCGGCAACTCCGACCGCATCCTCGACTTCTCGACCGCCATCACCGGCAGCCTGTTCTTCGTGCCGTCGGCGGACATGCTCGATGACCCGCCGGACGCACCGTCCGCACTCGCCGACACCGTCGCCGGGCCCGGGGTGTCGACCGGCACCGAGCCGCCCGGACCAGCCGCCGATGACGACCAGACCGATGCTCGACCCGTCATCGACTACTCGTTGAAGATCGGCAGTCTCAGGAGGAGCCCGACATCATGAACAACCTGCATCGCGAACTCGCGCCGATCTCGGACGACGCCTGGGCCGACCTCGAGGCCGAGGCCCGCCGGACGTTCACCCGGCACGTCGCGGCGCGGCGCGTCGTCGACGTGATCGGTCCGTCGGGCCTCACCCTTTCCGCCGTGGGTACGGGCCACCTTCAGGCTCTCGACGCCCCGGCAACCGGAGTGCAGGCGCGTCGCCGCCAGGCACAGCCGATCGTCGAATTCCGGATCCCGTTCGTCGTCGACCGGCAATCGGTGGACGACGTGGCCCGGGGCGCGAAGGACGCGGACTGGCAGCCGGTCAAGGACGCCGCGAAGCGGATCGCCTTCGCGGAAGACCGCGCGATCTTCGACGGCTTCACCGCGGCCGGCATCGGTGGCATCCGCGCCGGGTCGTCGAACCCGGCGATCGCGCTGCCGGCCGACGTTCGCGACTATCCGAACGCTGTGGCCCAGGCTCTGACGTCGTTGCGTCTGGCCGGTGTCGACGGGCCGTACAGCTTGCTGCTCAGCGCCGATGCGTACACGGCGGTGGCCGAGACGACCGACCACGGCTATCCGATCCGCGAGCACATCGCGCGGGTCATCGGCTCGGAGGGTGACATCATCTGGGCACCGGCGATCTCCGGCGCGTTCCTGCTCACCACGCGCGGCGGCGACTACGAGCTCTACCTCGGTCAGGACCTGTCGATCGGCTACCTGTCGCACGACGCGGCCTCGATCGAGCTCTACTTCCAGGAGTCGCTGACGTTCTTCGTGCAGACCAGCGAGGCCGGCGTCGCGCTGACTGCCATCTGAACGCGTAGCCGCCCACCCCTGGTCGCCGCGGAGCCGCCGTGGTCGGATGGTGTCCATGCCCGTGGACATGAATTCGCTGGCCGACGACCTCGCGGCCGAGACGACCGCGCTCCGGCTGATGATCGCCGGCCTCGATGAGTCGGGCTGGCGGCAGGACACGCCGGCCGCCGGTTGGACCGTTGCCGACCAGGTCGGACACCTGGCCTACTTCGACGATGCCGCCGTCACGTCGGCCACCGACCCCGACGAGTTCGCGGCCGATCTGGAGCGCGCGGTGGCCGACGGCGCCACCAGCGCGGACGCGATCGTCGACCGCTACCGCGTGCTGCCGCCGGCGGAGCTGCTGGTGTGGTTCGACGAGTCTCGCGCGCACCTGCTCGACGTGTTCCGCTCGCTCGACCCGTCGGTCCGATTGCCATGGTTCGGCCCGCCGATGAGCGCGGCGTCGGCGCTCACCGCACGTCTCATGGAGACGTGGGCGCACGGCCAGGACATCGCCGACGCGCTCGGTGTCGTACGGCAGCCGACCGACCGGTTGAAGCACGTCGCGCATATCGGTGTCGGTGCGCGCGCGTTCAGCTTCGCCGCCCACGGCCGGTCCGCGCCCGACGCGCCGGTCCGGGTGGAACTCGCGGCGCCGAACGGCGAGACGTGGGCCTGGGGGCCGGCGGGCGCCGACGACCAGGTCAGCGGGCCGGCGCTGGACTTCTGTCTCGTCGTGACGCAGCGTCGGCACCTCGACGACACCGCCCTACGGATCAAGGGTCCATCCGCGATCGAATGGATGTCGATTGCGCAGGCGTTCGCCGGCCCGCCCGGACCTGGCCGGCAGCCCGGTCAGTTCGCCTGACACACGCCATCAGAGGTCGCGTGACCATGCCCACAGCTTCGTCTGTCGTCGCCGGGGCCGGGATAGATTCGCTGGGGTCGCAGACGCATCGGGTGTCGCCGATCGGGAGACGGGGTGTGGGGTGTCGCAGCCGTCTGGTGCGGGGCAGGAATGGACCGAACCGGGTGCGTATCTCGTCGCTCCGGACGTATGGCGGATCCCGGCCGTGTTGCCACTCGACGGTCTGCGCGCGGTCAACATCTACGTGCTGACCGACAACGGCGGCCTGACGCTGATCGACGGCGGCTGGGCGCTGGACGCGGCGCGCCAGGCGCTTGTCGATGGCCTGGCGCAGATCGGCGCCGGACTCGGTGACATCAAACGCTTCCTCGTCACCCACGCCCATCGCGACCACTACACGAACGCGATCGCGGTGCGGCGGGAGTTCGGTACGCCGGTCCTGCTCGGCGCGGGCGAGCGGCCCACCATAGATCGACTGACCGGGCCGATTCCGGCCAAGTTCAGCGACCAGCTGGTCAGCCTGACCCGCAACGGCGCCGCGTCGGTGGTCGAGGCGTTGACGGAGCTCGGGTCCGGCGACGGCGGTGGCGCGCAGGGATTCGAGCCGCCGGATGAATGGATCGCCGACGGCGCGGTCTTCCAGGTCGGCGACCGTACGCTGGAGGCCATCGCGACACCCGGGCACACCCGCGGCCACGTCGTGTTCGCCGACCGTGCCGCCGGCATCCTGTTCGCCGGCGACCATGTGTTGCCACACATCACGCCGTCGGTCGCGTTCGAGGTCGATCCGTCGCGGCTCGGTCTGCGCGACTATCTCGGCTCGTTGCGGCTCGTTCGGGCTCTGCCGGACATGGAACTGCTGCCAGCCCACGGGCCGACCGGCACCCGGGTGCACGCTCGCGTGGATGCGTTACTCGCGCACCATGACCGGCGCCTTGTCGATATGGCCGATGCGCTCGCGGCCGGTGCGTCGACCGGCTTCGACGTGGCCAACCAGATCGGCTGGACGCGGCGGTTGCGGAAGTTCGCCGATCTCGACCCGTTCAACCAGATGCTCGCGGTGTTCGAGACCGTGCTCCACCTCGAATTGCTGGTCGCACAGGGACACGCGACCGTACAGGAGATCGACGGCATCCGGACCTACGCGACGGTCGGTTCCGGGTCCGACCCGAATTAGTTGCTGCGCCGGGACCGGGCCGACCGGACCCGGTCAAGGGTGGGCGACCCCGCGGTGGTCTTGAACTGTGGGAATCGCACCCGCTGACGCGAGGGTGCTGACCGATAAGCGGTTGGGTCGGCAACCGGCCGGCCGTACGCTGGCGGGAGAGCACAGGAATCACACAGAAACGGCGACGAGTTGTCGCGCCGCCGATGGCAGGAGCCCACGGCGGGGGGATTTCATGACCAACGACCTGGATGGACCGGCCGACACCACCATGATGGGCGTCGTCCACGACGCGCTTCGGCGCGACATCGGTCGCCTGGACGGCACGTTCGCGGCCGGATCGGTCACCGACACGCAGCGGGTCGCGTTGGCCGACCACATCGGCTGGATGATGGACTTTCTGCACCACCACCACAGCGGCGAGGATCGCGGGCTGTGGCCGCTCGTACGGACGAACAACCCGGCCGCTTGCGAACTGCTCGACCGGATGGACGCCGATCACGCGACGATCGCTCCGGCCATCCCGATGGTCGAGGCCGCCGCGACGAAATACCGTACCGACCCTCGTGCGCAAGATGACCTCGTCGCGTCACTGGCCGCGTTGAACGCGCCGCTGCTGACCCACCTCCGGCGGGAAGAGGACGACGCCATGCCGGTCGTGTCGGCCAGCATCAGCGACCGCGACTGGCGGGCCTGGGACCAGAAGTACAACGTCCGCGGCAAGTCATTGCCACGCCTCGCCGCCGAGGGCCATTGGTTGATGGACGGCCTGGACCCGCAGCGCTACCAGACGCTTGTCCACCTCGTACCCGCGCCGGTGCGGTTCGTTGTCATCAAGGGGTTCGCCGGGCGGTATCGCCGGGCCTGTGCCCGCCGTTGGGGTCCCGATGTCACCGTCGGGCCACTGCCGGCGGTCACATCATCAGCTGCCTGAGCGGGCGATCCCGGTTCGACACGGACGCCTGGCGGCGCCGGCTCAGCGTACGGACGAGTGACCACACGGCGCCGGCCGCGACGATCACACCGGGCCCACAATGCACCGCCACGACGCCGGCGAGGCTCGGGCCGCCCCAGTCGTTCTGGTACGTCGACGGGTCGCCGGCGTTGATGACGAACGGTTCCACGATGGCCCGACCGACGAGGTAGATGCCGACGATGAGGCCGAGACCCAGCAGAAGCTTGCGCATGTCCCGACGCTAAGGCGCCCGCGCCGGTGGGACATCGGGGGAATCCCGTGCGGCGTTCCCCGAATTTCCCCGATGCGTCAGCCGACGAGCTCCGTACGCAGCTCGTGCGCCCCGTCCGCGCGCGTCGCCTCGTAGTAGAGGCGGTGCCGGCCGTCGGGCAACGCGACCACGCTCAGGTAGCGAAGACCACTGGGAGCGTACGGCGAGGACAACGGCTCGCGGTCGTCGGCGACGAGCGATCCGTACGACCCGTCGGCCGTACGGGTGCCACGCGCAACACCCGTACGCTCCTCCCAGTTCTCCGCCGCCGTGGCGCGTCCGTCATAACTGGCCACCATGGCGCCGTCGGACGCGAGGACCGACGTCAGCCGTACGCCGCGTGCGTCCCACCGGTCGGCGCGCGGCGCGAGGGCGACACCCGACCACACCCACCGGATCCCGTCGTCGCTGCGCGCGTAACGAGTGTCCATCCGGTCCTCCTGGCCGACGACGTCGAGCGGGTGGCACGACACCCACGCGTGCCACCGCGCGCCGTCGTGGTGCACGACCGGGTCCTTGACCCCGACGGTCGCGTCGCCGGGAAAGACCGTCTGAGGCGTCGCCGTGGCCAGCCCGGCCGGATCATCGGACTCCACCACGTCGACGCGCCAATGCTTCGAGTTCGGCGTCGCCACGCTCACGTACAGGCGCCAGCGGCCGTCCGGCGTTCGCACGAGTGCCGGCCGTTCCAGCGAGTCGCCGCCGAAGTCGACCCGGTCGAGCCGGCACAGCGTACGGAAGTGCAGCCCGTCGGCGCTCGACGCGACGACGTTGGCGAACCCACGGCCCTGGCCGACCGGGCGCCGCAGCCGGTAGGCGAGATAGAGATGCCCGTCGGCGTATACGGCGCTCGGTGCACCGGCCCATGAACCCGGCGTCGGCTCGGGCGGCTCGACCACCGTCGCCGAATTGGTCCAGCGGGGGAGAAGGAGCTTCTCGATCGTCACGATGCATTCTCCCGTCCGGTTCGCTGGCCGAGCACGCTACGCGTCGCCACGGCGATACCGGCGTGGTCGGGTTCGTCGTCGGTCGCAGCGGCGCCACTCGGGTTGGTTGAGGTGCTCGCGTCGAGTGTGGTGAGGTGACGATCGGTGAGCCAGTCGGCGTACGAGTTTCCGGTCACCGACTCGAGCATCCGGATGTCATCGGCGAAGTACGGCAGGAGCCGCGCCCGCTGGTCGGGGGTCAACCGCGGTCGACGCCGACCACTGTCGTTGCGATAGCCCTGCCGGCTGCGGTGCAGCAGCGCCAAGAGTGGTGCGCTCGCGGCCCTCCGTACGGGCACCGGAAAGTGCTGCCCGACCCGTCCGCCGTTGCGCAGCGCGAACCGCACTACCGCGTTCAATGGCGAGTCGGCGACGTAGGCCCGTACGTTCTCCGGTGGCACCTCGCTGACCACGCCGGTCGCGACACCGAGGAATCGGCAGACCCGGTCGAGTGTCGCGACCGGTTCGTCGCGCAGATCGCGATAGCGCATGACGAGCAGCTGATCGCGCCCGAATATCTTCTGCAGGTCGCGCACCTGGGCGCCGTACATGCCGAGGCCGAGGTAGTGCCAGAAGTCGGCCCAGCCGGCGGCCCGGCGCCGCTGCTCCCGCCCGCAGGCGGCGAGGAAGTCCGACTCCTTCTCCAGCCCGGCCGACCACAGATGCGACCAGTTCGAGTAGGCCCGGTCGACCGGATCGCGCAGGACCAGGATGAACTTCGCGTCCGGGACCAGCCGGCGGATGCGCTGGTGCGCATCGCGGTTGTACAGATAGAACGGTGTCGCCTCGCCCCGCACCGCGGTCGCCGGCGCGGCATCGAACAAGGCCTCGTAGTCCGCGCGGCGCCAGATGTGCTCCTGATAGGTCTGCACGTCGCCCGGGCCGCCGTGGCGTGGCGGCCGCCCGTCGGACAGGAAGAACTTCGGCTCCTTCACCGACGGTAGGTACAGCCGCGGGTGCCGGATCAGCGCCGCGTACAGACCGGTCGTGCCGGCCTTCGGCACGCCGGCGATGAAGAACTGCGGCAGGGCCATCCCGTCATCCCCTTGAGCGACGCTTCTCGGGCCGCGCGCCCGGCGCACCCGAGATGTCTAACCGCCGGAGACGGTCAAAGGACCCGCGTCCTGCCACAGGATTGTCCGGCCGCGAAATGTACGGAACTTGGGCGCTCCGAGACCCGGACACCGGCGAACTTCCGTACAACTGCGGGCTGTTCGACGCATACATTGCAGCCAGCGGAGGCCAAGCCGGTCGATCCGCGACGGTAACGTGCCGGAGTCAGGCCTTGACCCTGACACCGTGTCAGGTCCGAAAGTGGGTCGTGCCATGTTCACCATCGGAGAATTCGCCAAGCTCGGCCGGGTGTCGGTGCGGATGTTGCGCCACTACGACGCGGTCGGCGTCCTCATGCCGGCCGCGGTCGACGAGGCCAGCGGCTACCGCTTCTACCAGGCCGAGCAGCTATTCCGGCTGAACCGTGTCATCGCGCTCAAGGACCTCGGGCTCACGCTCGTGCAGATCCGGTCGATCCTCGACGACAAGGTCAGCGCGGCCGAGTTGACCGGCATGCTGCGCCTGCGCCGAGCCCAGCTCGAAGCGCAGCTGAGCGCGGACGGGGCCCGGCTGGTCTCGGTCGAGGCGAGGCTCCGATTGATCGAGAGGGAGGGTCACATGCCCACCGCCGATGTCGTACTCAAGGAAGTTGCCCCGATCCGGATCGCCGAACTGTCCGCCGTCGCGGCCGGCTACGGTCCCGAGCACATCACGCCCACCATCGGCCCGCTCTACGACCAGCTCATGCGGCGGCTCGGAGAGTCGGGCGTGACGCCGACCGGTGTCCCGATGGCGTACTACGAGCCGGAGGCCGAAGAAACCAGCGACGCCGTCGTCGTACACGCCGCGATGCCGGTCGCGATCGATCCCGGTGGCGACACGCCGTTCCACGTCGTCGACCTGCCGGCGATCCCGGCCGCGGCCACGCTCGTTCACCGCGGTCCGATGGACGACGTGATGCAGAGCCTGAACGGGCTCGCGACGTGGATCGAGGAGAACGGATACCGGCCGGTCGGATATCACCGCGAGGTCTATGTCGACTACGACCCGTGCGACACCGCGAACGGCGTCACCGAGCTGCAGATCGCGGTGGTCAAGGCGTAACGGTCGCGACGGTACGGCGGTCGCCGACTCCATCCTGGCGACCGCCGTACGGCTCGACGTCGATCTCACGCCGCGATGGCGACCGGTGTCTCCGTCTCCGCCGCCGCTTCGGCGCGGCGCCGCGCGGCGATCTGGCCGGCGATGAACCGCCCGTCACGCCCGGCCCCACCGATCAGCATCGAGTAGAAGCCGCGCTGGAACAGCAGTCCCACGAAGTAGAGACCGGGAGTGTCGTGGACAACGCCACCCTCGCCGCGCGGCCAGCCGTCCGCTGCGACGATCGGCGGGTCGATCATCGACCAGTCCTGGCGGAAGCCGGTGCACCAGATCACGTTCGCCACGTCGAGCACCCGGCCGTCGGCCAGCATCGGTCGACCATCGCGGCTGCCCACGGTGCGCTCCGGCGAGAGGTGCACGCCGGCCGCGATCAGGTGCGCGAGCTTCGTGCGGATCAGCGGCGCGGCCATCGTGCGGATCTTCGGCTGCAGCCGCCGGCCGATCGGCGTACGCAGCGTCAACACATGGTTGGCCACGAACCACAGCACCGGCAGGGCGATCTTCGCCCGCCGGCTACCGATCTCGAACGGCACCTCGGCGCTCGGCTTGCCGGACAGCCACGTGTCATGGCCCGCGTTCGCGGTCTCGAGCGCCAGATCCGCTCCCGACTGACCGGCGCCGACCACCAGAACCGGACCGGGCAACAACTGCTTCGGCCCGTGGTACGCGCTGGAGTGCAGCTGCCGGATGTCCGGGTCGAGTTCGCCGGCCAGATCCGGCGTGGACGGGTGGTGCTCGCAGCCGGTGGCGATCACGACGTTGCGCGCCCGGTACGTCGTCGTGTCCGCTGTGACCGTGAACTCTCCGTCGTCGTCGCGCCGGACCGAGGTGACGTGGCAGCCGTGCCGTACGTCGAGCCCGAACCGCTCGACATAGGCGGCCAGGTAGTCGGCCATCTCGCGGCCGCTCGGGTAGGCGTCGTCGTCGGCCGGGAATTTCATGCCGGGCAGCGAGTCGTACTTCGCGGGCGTGTTGAGCCGCAACGAGTCGTAGCGCACCCGCCACTGGTCGCCAATGCGCGGCTGCTCGTCGAGCACGATCGCGGAGACACCGTGCCGCTTGAGGTGGTACGCGGTGGCGAGACCGGTCTGGCCGGCGCCCACGATCACCGTGTCGACCCGTACCGTCATTTTGTTCGTCGATGTTTTGGTCGTCATATCCATGGCGTCGACGCTACGAATCGCGGCCGGTGCCCGGCATCGGGCGAATCACGCGTTCGCGCAAGTCGGGGCATGGGTAATTCTGTGTATGGCGGTCGCTTGCGAACCGCGCCAATAATTCAAACCGGGCCGGTCAGACGAGACCGTGCTCGTAGGCGTAGGCCGTCGCCGCGCTCCGCGACGGTACGTCAAGTTTGGTGAAGATGTTGCTGACGTGACGCGCGACCGTCTTCTCGCTGAGGAACAGCTCATCGGCGACGGCCCGGTTGGTCCGACCGGCGGCGACCAGGCGCAGCACCTGCAGCTCACGGGCGGTCAGCCCACCGTCGGCGGGTCGAGTGGCCGCCGTGGCCAGCACCGCCACCCGGTCCCGGTCGGGGACCGCGCCGAGCTGATCGAACCACCACCGCGCCGCGTCGAACTCCATCTGGGCCGAGTCTTCCTCGCCCAGTGCCCGGCAGCACTCACCGATGAGCGTGCGTACCTGCGCCGCCTCGTACGGCAGGTCAAGCTCTTGAAATGCCCGCCACCCGCGACGCAGGGCGGGCAGCGCATCCGCCGGCCGGCACTCGGCGAGCAGCATCTGGCCGGTCGCCCGGCTCGCGAACGCCCCGAGCAGCGGCTCGTCGGATCCGTCGGCGAGCCCTTTCAACTCGTCGGTAGCGGTGCGCGCGAGGTCGAGATCATGGGCCTGGCTCGCGGCGTCGATGCACGCGGCGAGGACTTCGAGCCGGACCATGCCCTCGCCGACCTGCGACAGGAGGTGACGCGCCGTCGCCGCCGCCACGTCCGTGCGGCCCTGAGCCAGCCGCAACCGGAGCAGGCCCGGCTCGGGTAGCCGACCGCCCGTGTTCGCCCGGCGATATGCCGTCTCGGCCGCGGCGAAGTCGCCGCGTAACCGCTGCAGTTCGCCGAGCCGATAGAACGCTTCGGCGGCCGCCGACGCGCGCAGGAACTCGCTCGCCCGGGTCGCCTCGACGAGCGCGTCGGCCCAGTTGCCGGACAGCGTCATGAGTTCGGCCCGATGGACGAGACAGATCCCCCGGTACGGCACGAGCCCGGGCTGCGCGTCGCACCAGCCGGTCAGTGCCGCCGTCCATTCGCGAGCCCGGCGGAGATCGTGCAGGCGCATGCACGCAGCGATCACGGCGCAGTAGGCCAGCCCGGCGACCGGCGGGATGAGCTCGTCGCCCGAGACGGCGAGCATGACCTCGTCGAGGCAGGCGACGGCGCGGGCGACGTCGCCGCGCGACACGTGGGCGTGCCCGACTGTGAGCAGTGCGAGCGTGACGACGTCCGGATCGCCGCAGGCGCGGCCGGCCGCGACGCTTCGCTCCGCGAGGGCCAGCGCGTCCGCGACCGCACCGGACTCGAGCAGTTCGTGGGCCTGGTGGGCGCCGAGCAGACCGGCCTCCGCGCCACCGAGGTCGTGCTGATCGACGAGCGCCCGGGCCCGTGCTATCCAACCGCCGGCCCGCCCCGGCTCGCCGGTGTCCTGCAGGAGAGAGGCCAGGTAGAAGGCGGATCGCGCCGCCGACCGTGGGTCGCCGGCGGCGACGTAGGCGTTGTAGGCCCGCGCGAGGGCGTCGTAGGCCGGCTCGTCGCGTCCGGTGAGGTAACCGCTGATCGCGAGGAGTTGAAGATCGGCCGCCGCGAGCGGGGCGGCCCGGTCGGCCTCGGTGAGCGCCGCCCAGCAGCCCGGCCAGTCCTGCTGCTGGTAGGCCTCCCGGCCCGTCGCGACGAGATCGACTTTCACGGCTCCATGAGAACACGCCCGGCTGACCTGAGGTATGGGCCGAACCAGGGGAGTGGTCCGCCGCCGTGGCGGCGAGTCAGTCCAGGCTGGCCCGCGCGTACTTCTCGGCCGTGTCGGTGACCTTGACGGCGTACGCGTCGGGCGCGTTGTAGGCGGCCAGCGCCGCCCGCCACCCATCGACCGTGGCGAGGTCGCGATGATCGCCGCACAGGTAGCGCGCCGCGGTGAGTGCGGCGTCGTCGATGTCATTGGGATCCGGTACGCCGCCGGTCGCCGACACGCCCCAATGTGTCCAGGTCGAGGGCAGGAACTGCATCGGACCGACGGCGTGGTCCCACCGCGCGTCGCCGTCGAGCCGGATGCCGGCCGGCGTGGCGTGGACCGCGATGTTGCCGTGTGTTCCGTCCAGCGCCGGGCCGAGGATGGGCACGCTACTCGTACCGTCCGGACGAAGGACCGCGCCGCCGTGGCTGCCGTGTCCGGACTCGATCGAGCCGATGCCGGCCAGCATCACCCACGACAGGTGACAGGCCGACTCGGTGGCGTTTGTCGCCAGTTGCGCATCCGCGTACGCGGTCAACGCCCGCGCCGGTATGCCGGTCCGGGTGGCGACATTGTCGACCCATGCCGCCGAAACGGTCACCGCCGGTTGAACCGGCGCCGGAGCACCCGGTTGCCCGCCCGCGGTGGTGGGCGGTGGTGGGCTGGCCGGTTGGCTCCCGCCGGCGGTCGGGCTGGCCGACGCGCCCGGAAATGTGGGGGAGTCATCCCCGGTCGCCGGCGTGATCGCTTCGGGCACCGCGGTGATCCCGGCCGTGTCGCCGGAGCCGGCGGCCCTGATCTTCAGGGTCCAGCCGATGGCAACAATGACGGCCAACACGGCCACGATCCAGACCAGAACACCGGCCGGGACCGACCGCATCGCATCCGGTCCGTCGCTGTCGAGGCCGTCGTTGTCGAAGCGCTCGCCATCCAGGACGTCGCTGTCGATGCCGCCGCTGTCGAGGCGGACGTTCTTGTTCGGGCCAACGTTGGATTCGTCCGGTCCGTACTCCACGGTTTCCCATCATGCTTCGTCGCGGCCGGCAGCGCGATGACAGATTGGCAACGCCAAATCGAACAGGACGGTAAGACCGCGCGCGGTCCGTTAGCGTGTTCGTGCATTTGGGCAGGTCACAGGGCTTGGCCGTCTACACTTTTACTCAGCGCGAGGCATCAGCGTCGCGTGACCTAATTGTTGATATGACTGGCCATGCGCGAGGTCGCCGAACTTTCTGCGCCGCTTGATTCCGGCGGTCGGCGCCCATGGTTCCGCCACCGACCGCGAGGAGCTGCACATGGCGATTGGACCAGTTCAACTGCTGGTACTCGGTTTCGAACGACCCAACTTCCACGGTGAGATCATCGAGGAGTTGGAGAGGCTGCGCGAAAGCGATGCCGTTCGGGTGATCGATTCGCTCGCCGTCTATAAGGACCGGACCGGGAACATCGAGGTGGAACACCTCAGCAATCTGACCGAAGACGAGGCCATCGAGCTCGGCACCAAGGTCGGCGCGTTGATTGGTTTGGGCATCGACGGCGAAGAGGGATTCGTGGCTGGTGCCGAGGCGGGCGCCGAGGCAGCCGCTTCGGGCGCGTCGGCGCTGTCCGACCCCGACGAGTGGGACGTTCTCAAGGACATTCCCAATGACTCCGCCGCAGCGCTGCTACTGCTCGAGCACCACTGGGCCGTTCCACTGCGCGACGCGATCGCGCGGGCCGGCGGCTTCCGTGTCAGCGACGGATTCATCAGCCCGCTGGACCTTGTCGAGATCGGGTTGGTCTCGAATGAGGAGGCAAAGCAACTCCACGATCTGGAGACCGCCTCGGCCGTGCGCTGACGGGCCGAGATCACTACCTGGAGGATGACATGTTCGGATCTCGAAGGGTCGCTCGGCGGACCGGTCGACGTACGGCCCGGCGCGTGTCTCGTCGTCGCTAGACGTCAGGACGAGCCGGCATACACGTGAGCCGTGATCGGGTTGCGACCCGGTCACGGCTCATTCGTGTGCCGCCGTGCTTCCGCCTCGCGAAGCTCAAGGCGGTCGGCGGTGTCGAACCTTCCTTGATCCGTGATCTTGCAGCGGGAGGTGTCTGTCGCCTCCAAGATCAGGCCCCTGGCGCTGCAAGATCACGGATCTTGAGGGCGACACGCTGCTGGTCGACGTCGTACCGGCGCTCGGGTTCCGGGCCGCTGATCGCGACATCGCTGGTGCCTCAACCCGACGCACGCCGGCCACCCGCGCTGCCTGGCGGTTTGCTCGGCGTGGCCGGTGGGGTAGTTATCGGGGCGTGGGGCGGGGGTCGACGACGCAATGGTCGGCGAGCACCCGATCTGACGGGCCGAATAGTTGATCGAGGTACATTGGCCGATGATGCTGTCAACCGCGAGCTGACCAGGGCCGATGTCATGCCGGATTCATCCGAGGCGTCCTCCGATCCGGACATCGAAGCGCCGGACGATCGGCCGGCGGCGTCCGACACGCAGCAACAGTCGGAGACCGCTCCCGAAGCGACTCCGGACCGACCCGTCGAGACGGTGTCGCCCAGACGGTCACGGCGTGCGGGCCGTGCGCTCGTCGACGCGCTCGTTGTCATCGCATACGTCCTGCTCGCGTGGCGTGTTCTCGCCGACTTTCCGCTCGGGCAGCATCGACTTCCCCCGGGCAACTCCTCGGATCAGCTGGACCTGGAGTGGTTCCTGGCCAACGGGCTCCATCTTGTATCGCACCCGCAGAATCCCTTCTTCACCCGGCAAATGGGCGCGCCCCTCGGCGTGAACCTGCTCGGCAACACATCGATGCTGGGCATTGCGATTCCGTTCGCCCCGCTAACGGCGGCTGCCGGTGCGTACACGAGCTATGTCGTCATGACCTTGCTCGGCCTGGCCGGCACCGCCACCGCCTGGTACTGGCTACTGTCTCGCAAGCTCGTCCGGTCGCGGTTCGGCGCGGCCCTCGGCGGCGCGGTGGCCGGGTTCGGGCCCGGCATGATCGCGCACGTCGCCGGTCAGGCCGACCTCGTGATCAACTTCTTGATCCCGTTCATTCTGTGGCTGACCTTCGACGTCGCCACCGGCCGGCGACGATGGTGGCGGGGCATCGCGCTCGGCTTGTTGATCGCGTATCAGATGTTCCTCAACCAGGAGACGCTGCTCGTCACGGCCGTCGGTGCGGCCGTCGTCGCGATCGTGCTCGCGGCCACCTCGCAAGAGGCACGAGAGCGGGCGCGCCCGTTCCTCGTTAACCTCGGAATCGCCGGTGGCGTCGCGTTCGTGCTGCTGGCGTACCCGCTCTGGTTCGAATTCTTCGGCCCGCAGCATGTCAACGGACTGGTCTCCAGCGCCGTTCACACCGGCACGACCCTGCCGGGGCTCTGGCACCTGCCGCGAACGTCATGGGGTGCCAGCATCGGGCTGACCGGTGCCGGCGGCATCGGCAACGAACAGAACGTCGCGCTCGGACCGGCACTCGTCCTTCTCGGTTGTATCGCCCTGTGGCTGCATCGCAACCGCGTCGTGCTGGCGTCCTCGATCGCCGGTCTGGTGCTTCTCGTCTTGTCGCTCGGCTCTCGTGTAGACGTCGGCGGATCGCATGTGGTTGGGCCGTATCGGTTGCTCAGCTCGCTTCCCATCTTTGCCTCACTCACGCCGGCGCGATTAGGTCTCGCCCTGTTGCCGGTCGCGGCGGTGTTGATCGCCGCGGCGATCGATCGGCTGTCGCTCGCCCGAGGGCCGTGGAGATGGCCGCACGTCCTGGGACGCATCGTGGTCGCCGCCGCGCTGTTGCCGCTCTTCCCGACGCCGGTGCCGACCGCGCCCGGGCCGGTGGTACCCGCGTTCATCACCAGCGGAACCTGGCGGCATTACGTAAACCAGAAACAATCAGTCGTGGCGTTCCCGGTCACGACGCGGCGCGCGCCGACGCTCATTTCATGGTCGACGGCCACCGCCGACGATTTGCGCATCGCGAACGGCTACTTCGTGGGACCGGCCGCACCGGGCAGTGCGGCTCCGTCATTGGGTCCGCGGACGCGACCGACGGTCGCAATGATCAACTCGATTGCCACCACCCGACGCGTACCCAGGTTCTCCAGCGCGCAGCGCGCAGCGGTCGTAGCCGATCTTCAGTACTGGCACGCGGCGCTGGTCGTCGTGGCGCCCGGATCACATGTCGGCCTCTTCAAGGCCGCGGCGACCGAGCTGTTCGGTCCCGGCCGATTCGTGCAAGGCGTGTGGATCTGGGACGTCCGGCGACTGACCGGCACGCAGGGCAGCCTTTGATCTGATTCGTGTTGTCCGCCGCATGGAAGCTGATACACGATCGGTCGCTCGCTGTCGCAGCGTGTCGGCTTTCGAGCGTGGCGTAACTCGGTTGACGACAGCGTCATCGGCACCGAACATGGCGTTCGTCCCGGGTCTGCATCGGCCCGCCCGGAGGCAGTGACGACGAGAGGAGGCGAAATGTCTGTCCGAATTCGAAGCTCTGATCTGAAAGGTCGTCAGACTTGTCGTTTCCTCGTTCGTTCCAATGTGGGCACTGCGGCGTAGACGTCTCACTCGACGCGCCGGGTACCTCGCATCGCAATCACTGTCCCACTTGTCTTTGGTCCAGGCACCTCGATCGCAACGTGCCCGGCGACCGCAAGGCCGACTGTCCGGGCGGCATGGAGCCGATCGCGGTTACCGTCCGAGGCGAGCGTCGCTGGATGCTGATCCACCGCTGCACGCGCTGCGGCCGGTTGCGGCTGAATCGCACGGCCGCCGACGACAATGTGCTGCTTCTGCTCCAGCTGGCGGCACTGCCGCTGGCTACTCCGCCCGTCCCACACGCCCGTTTCGGCGCGAGCGAGAACGGCCGATCCGTTGTGTCCCGCGATCCGTCGACCGGGTAGGCGTCAGCTCCCGAAATTGGCGGTCCTTGGCAATGGTCGGTCGGTCGCCAGCGAGTTTTAGTGGTGAACGGTCTGCGTGCCGCCGTCGCGATGGCAACCCGCCGGTCGTGGGTGGGTTGCCATCGTTCGAAGTCGACAAGATTGCGGGCGGACGGCCGGCACGTTCCTGGTCATACTCACTGCCATGCTGAATACGTCGAGCGTCAGCCGGACGCTGGATGCGATCTCTGACGCGGTCGCCATCGAACTCGCGCCGACCGGCTGGCGGCGTCGCGCTCTTGGCCGACCGTTCGGCGTAGAGACGTTCACGCGCGATCTCGGGACCGGTGTTCTCGCGACGATGAACCTCACTTCGCCGTGGATATCGATCGGTACGGAGTGGCCGCAACAGTTATCGGTCGATGTCGGCGTCGACTTCGAGCCGGCGCTTGACCTCGCGCCGCTGCTGACGCTGCCCGTGATGCCGATGCTTGTCCGCGCTCCGACACCGGACGGCCGACACCACGGCGAGGTCACGATCGCCGGCGGTCGAGCCGATCAGCGGGCGGAGGCGGTCCGCGAGATCGTCACCGTGTACGCGACCCAAGCCGTTGCGTTCGCCGGTGGCTTCGATGCGGCCGAGATTCTGGCCGTACTGCGTCGCGGCGTCGATACCGACGGCGGTGAGTGGTGGCACAAGCGATACCTCGCGATGTTGATCGCGTTGGGTCGCCGCGACGAAATGCACGACGCGCTCGTCACGTACGAACAGCGATTCGCTGGCGAGCCGGACGCCGCCCGCGCCCGCCGTTTCGCCCGGCAGGTGCGGCGGCGGACCACGGAATCGCCCGCGCGCATTCCGCCGGTGGAAGACACGTTGGCTGTGCTGCCTCCGCCGCGACGGTTGCGCAACGTGCCCAAGCCAGGTCTGCGCGACACTTGGCAGCGCTCTCGAGCGCACCAGGCCGCCACGAAAGCCGTCGAGGCTCGCGCCGGCGGCCGATCAGTCAGCGAGCTCCGCGAGATGCTGGCGACGGAGTACGCGACACGTGCCGTGGCGGTGTCGGCGATCGGCGTCGCTATCACGGCCGACCATATCGCCGCTGGCCGGACACCACTCGGCCGCGTCGCGCGCGGTCTCGACATAGCGGCCGCGGTGACGAGCGGCGTAGTCCAAATGGTCCAGGTCTTCACCCGACCCGGCTCGATGGCGTATCCGGACTGGATGTTGCCGCCCGAGCGGGCCGCGTACGAGGTCGAGGCATCGGACGATCACGCTGTCGCCGTACGAATCGACGACGGCGTGCGCCAATATCTCGATCGTGCCCTCGCCGAAGGCCGCCGCCTGGGCTCGTTGGCGCAGGTTCCAGTCTGGCTCAGCACACCGGACTCGCCGGACGACGCTGTTCGAGTCCACCTGGGCGCGCGTCCGATTGGTGTCGTGGCGGCCACCGATGCCGCGTCGTTTGCCTCGGCGTTCCGCGCCGCCGCACTGTTCGACGAGGATCTGACCATGACGGCCCGCCTGTACCGCACGGTCGACGGCGTACACCTCGTCGAACTTCCGGCCGGCACCGTATGGTCCATCGACGCGACCGACCAGCCGGATATCGACGATGACGACAACGAGAACACTGACACCTGACGGCAGCCGCGTGCAGGTCGGTCCAGGCGGAGCCGTGCAATCGGCGCCGGTCTCCGACCGATCGCCCGGCGGCGCCGCCCGAACTCGACGGCAGGCTCAGGCGCGACGGGATGACAGTAGGCGCAGCTCGCGCCCGCGCTGTACGGCCGACGATCGATCGGTGGCACCGAGCTTGCTGTAGATCCGGCGGATGTGGGTGTTAACGGTGTTCAGCGAGACCGAGAGTTGCCCAGCGATCTCGGGACGGGTGAGGTTGGTCGGCAGATAGCGCAGCACGCGCAACTCGCTGGGGCTGAGTTGATCGGCCGGTTCGGGGGCGGTGACGTGGCCGGGCGTGCCGGCGTGGACGGCGTCGAGGATGTCGGTGACGAGCGCGGCGTGAGCCGTCCCCTGCGACGGCAGGCCCGCCAGCAGCTCCCACGCGCCGGTCATCGCGAACGGCAGGATAAGCCGGTCCGGCTCGGCCAGGTGCAGCGCCTGCTCGACCCCAGCCCGAACTCCGCGCTCGTCGCCCAGGTCTCGGCAGGCGAGCGCCGCCAGCAGGTGGGCCTCGATCACCGTGAGGTAGGAGTTGACCGCCGCGCTGCCGTCGAGGACCGACTCAAGCTCGTGGCGGGCCCCTACCGGGTCCTGCTCGGCGAGGCGGACCATCGCTGCGGCGTTACGCATCTCGCCCGTAGCCGCCAGCTGGTCGTCGACGGCGGCGAGGGTGGCCCGCGCCTGTTCGACGTGGCCGAGGCGGGCCTGGGTGGCGATCGTCCACGCCATGACTCGGGAGCTCAGCGCGTGTTGCCCGACCATGAGCGACTGCACCTGCCCGGCGGCCCGTAATTCATTCAAGGCCTCGTGGTACTGGCCGCGTGCCGCCGGGAGGATCGCAGAGATTAGGTGGACTAGTAACTGGATGCCCGGCTCGCCCGCGGACGGCGTGGCGCGCCGGGCGCGCTCCAGCCACTGCTCGCCGTGGTCGAACTCGCCGGTCAAGATGAGGATCCCGGCGAGCGTCGCGTGCGCTGGAGCGATCACTGGCTCGGTGTCCCAGCCGTGCCGGGCCGCGAGCGCTATGGCGTCCTGGCAGTGCCGCCGGGCCAGGGCTAAAGAGTCGCCAGTGGCCGCAAACCCGAGGTGGGCAAGGCAAGCCACCTCCAGGTACGGGCGATCTATCTCGCGGGCGAGGGCGGCGCCGTCCCGCAGGTGACGTTGGCTGTCGGCCAGCCGCAGCGACCATGCCTCGGTGACGCCGAGGTTGAGGAACGCGACAGCGCGTAGGTCGCCGCCAAGGGCCACGTCGGCGTTGGATTGGCCGGCCGGCGACGCCAGCGCGCCGACCTGCTCGAACACGCCGTTGAAGTTCCCGCGCAGGCGCGCCGACAAGAGATCCAGAGACGCGATGGCCATCTGCAGCCGATACTGCCGGTCGGGCGGCGCCGTCGCGACGTACGCCTTCGCGATGTCCAGGTGCGCCTCAGCCTGGTCGAGATGGAACTGGTCGAGGTCGGCGATCGCGTGCACGAGGGACAGTCCGGGGGAGTCCTCGGTGATCCCGGCCGGGAAGGAACGCAGCAGCTCTGCCACGGTCCCGGCCTGGCCGTCGAGGGTGAGGCTCACGGCGTGGTCGGTGAGCAGCCCGGCCGCCTCGGTCCACTCCCCAGCGGCCTGCAGATGGCGAATGGCGTCGGCAGTGTCGGCGTGCTCGGCGTACCACCGCGCCGCACGGCGATGCAGTTCCGGTACGTCTCCGGGCGCGGTACGACGCAACTCCAACCGCAGCAGCCCCCGGAACATGTGGTGGTAGCGGAACCACGAGCGAGCGGGGTCAAGCGACACGACGAACGCGTTGGCATCCTCCAGGTCCAGCAGGATCCGTTCCGAGCCGGTGGCGCCGGTGAGCAGATCGGCCAGCTCGCCGTTGACCCGGTCCAGCAGGGAGGTGCGCAGTAGCAGGCGCTGTACCTCTGCTGGCTGCCGATCCAGCATCTCGGCCATCAGGTACTCGGCGACCGTCCGGTCGCTGCCGGAGAACTCGGCCACGAACCGTTCCGGGTGGGGGTTGCCGGACAGGGACAGAGCGGCCAGCCGCAGCCCGGCCGCCCACCCTTCGGTCCGCTGGTGCAGCGTTGCTACGACCGGGTCCGGCAGCGTGATCCCGGCGGCCGTGAGAAGCCGACGGGTCTCGTCCTGGGTGAAGCGCAGCTGACCGGCGCGAATCTCGGCCAGCTCCCCGCTCAGCCGCAGCTGGTGCAGGCGCAGCGGCGGGTCGCGGCGGGTCGCCACGACCGCGTGGGCATTCGCCGGCAGACTCGTCAACAGGGCCGCGAGCTGTTCGTTAGCCTCCGCCGAGCTGAGCTCGTGCAGGTCGTCGACGATCAGTACGACGGGGTCGCCCGACGCCGCCAGTTCGGAGCGCACCTTGTCGACCATGGCCTGACCGTTGAACCCCGGCGCCGGAGGCGGTGGCTCGGTGCCGCCGGTGGCGGCGCGGACCGCGCCCAGCAGGGCGAGCCAGAACAGCTGCGCGTCGTGCTGGCCCGGCTTTACGGACATGAACGCGATCCGGCGGTCCGGACGCCGTCGGTCGGCCCACGCGCGCAGCAGCGACGTCTTCCCGCTACCAGCGGGCGCCGAGATGACGGTTACCTGCTTCGCGACTGCGCGGTCCAGCGCGGCGAGGAGGTCGCGGCGGTCGATCAGCCCCGATCGGACCGCGCCCGCCGCCCAGCCCACACCGGCCGTCGCATCGGGAGTCGCGCCATCTCGTGCGGGCACCCCGAGAGCGTAACCCCGGTCGATCCCCAGCAAATCACCGGAATCCGGTGACGACCTGTCACCGTCCCGGCGGCAAATCTGGACACGTCCTGATCGGTACGCACAACGGAAACGGAAGTGGAGCATGGCTTCGTCGAGCTCATCCGCGGGCAGCACACCAGAACTGCCGGACTACGTCCCGATACCCGAGGCCGCCTTCGGCCCGGCCCTGGGCGAGCAGGGCTACTTCGTCGGCCGCGTCGAGCGCAACCTGTTCTGGGTCACCGACGGCACCTACCAGTCGGCGTTCCTCGCGACGCCCGAAGGGGTGGTTCTGTTCGACGCCCCGCCGACCATCGGTCACAACCTGCGGCGGGCCGTGGACGAGGTGGCGGCGGCCGAGGGCATCGGTAACACCGTGACCCATCTGGTCTACTCCCACCACCACGCCGACCACGCCGGCGCGGCGAACCTGTTCGGCGACGACATCGTACGCATCGGGCACGCGGAGACCCGGCGGTTGCTACTGCGGGACAACGACGCGACGCGGCCCGCGCCGGAGGTCACCTTCGAGGACCGCTACACGCTCCAGGTCGGCGGCGAACGGGTCGAACTGGCTTATCACGGCCCTAACCACTCGCCGGACAACATCTTCATCCATTTCCCGGACCACGATGCGCTCATGCTTGTCGATGTTGTCAACTCCGGCTGGGTGCCCATCTACAACCTCAACCTCAGCGAGGACGCGCCCGGATACATCGACGCCCCGGATCGGGCCTTGGCCTATCCGTGGAAGCACTACATCGGCGGTCATCTCGGCCGGCTTGGCACCCGCGACGATCTCGTCCTGCACCAGCAGTACATCGCCGACATCGTCGACAGCGCGCACGCTGCGCTCGCCTCGGTCGACCCGACCCCGTATTTCGTCAAGTACGGCGCGAACGTCTGGGCCGCGGTGGGCGGATACCTCGACGCCGTCACCGAGCAAGCCGCCGCGCCGGTCATCGCCAAGTACACCGGCGTCCTGGGGGCCGCCGACGTGCCCGCCTTCACCACCAGCACGACGTTCACCATCCTCCAGTCGATCCGCCTCGACCTCGGCACCGGATCACAGGTCCACCCATGACGAAAGGGTTTAACGACATGGCACACGAATCCATCCCTCGCACGGAGGTGCCGGTATGAGCGAGCAAGTGGCGATCGTTGTCGGCGCGGCCGGCGAGCTCGGCCGGGTGACCGCGCAGCGGCTGGCCACCGCCGGGTTCACGGTGGTCGGCATCGACCGCAACGAGGAAGGGCTCAAGGAACTGCCCGAGGGCATGCGGTACGACGTGGGCGACGCGACCGACCCGGCCGTCGCTAAGCGCCTCGTCGACCGGATCGCGGCCGAAGTCGGTCCGCCCGCGGTGCTGGTCAACACCATCGGCACGTATCACCTGGGCGACGCGCTCGACGCCACGCCCGAGGACCTGCGGCTCATGTTCGACGTCAACGCGGGCACAGCGCTGTGGCTGACCCAGGCCGTGGCGCCGTACATGCGGGAACGTGGTTCGGGCGCGATCGTCCACGTGGCCGCCCGCCCCGGACTGGAGCCGACCGCCGGCATGGTCACCTACAGCGTCAGCAAGGCGGCGCTGGTCCACCTCACGCGCGTGCTCGACCTGGAGCTACGCCCGGTCGGGATCCGGGTCAACGCCGTCGCACCGGAAATCATCGACACGGCTAAGAACCGGCCGTATCTGCCTGCCCGACATGCTGGCGCACGCGGTCTCGCCCGAGGCGATTGCCGACATCATCGTCTACCTCGCCAGCGACACCGCCACACCAGTCAGTGGCGCGGTCGTTCCGGCCTACGGCGCCTGAAGCCGTCGTGATGGGGGAGCCGCGAGCGGGCCCGCGCCCGGGCCCGCTCGCGCCCCAACCAACAGGAGGCGACGTGAGTACGAACGGACAGCACCTGGGCGGGTCCGTCGCGCTCGGCCCGTGGCACGTACATCGGACCGGGTACGGCGCGATGCAACTCGCCGGCGACGGGGTCTTCGGACCGCCGCGGGACCATGACGAGGCACTGCAGGTGCTACGAGCGGCCGTCGCCGCCGGCGTGAACCACATCGACACCGCGCAGTACTACGGGCCGGGCACGGTCAACGAGCTCATCCGCGAAGCGTTATACCCGTATCCCGAGGGCCTCGCCATCGTGAGCAAGGTCGCCGCCCGCCTCGACACGGGTGGCACGCTGCTGCGGTTCGACGAGCCGTACGAGCTGCGCCAGGGCATCGAGGACAACCTTGCCACGCTCGGCATCGGCAAGGCTGGCGGCGGTAAACCTGCGCATGATGGACCCGTCCGAGACCCCGGGGAGGCGGTTCGACGCCCAGCTCGCGGCGCTGATGCAGGCTCGCGACGAAGGGCTGATCGACGGCATCGGGCTCAGCAACGTCTCTGCGCTGCACCTGCTGCGGGCGGTCGACCAGACAGAGATCGTCTGCGTCCAGAACTTCTTTAACCTGGCGGACCAGCAGTCCCTCGACGTCCTCAGCGAGTGCCAGGCCCGAGACATCGCGTTCGTACCGTTCTGTCCTCTCGGTTGGCCCGGTGAGCAGCGGCACCGGCTGCTCACCGACCCCCTGCTCGCCGCGGTGGCCGCACGGTTGGGTGCGACGCCGGCGCAGGTCGCACTCGCTTGGCTACTCGACCTCGCCCCGAACATCCTGCTCATCCCCGGTACCCGCACCCGCACCCACCTCGCCGAGAACCTCGGCGCCGCCGACGTCCGGCTCGACGACGCGGCCCGCGCCGAGTTGACCCGCCACCTTCCCCTCGCCCGCGTCGCCGGCAGCCGGTGACGACGTCGGCGGGTAGTGCCCGTCGATCAGACCGGCCGGCTTTCGATTGCCGGATGGGGGATCGGGTCGACCACGTGGACATCAGCGAGGAACTGGACGTGCCCAGCGTGCTGCTGCGGCCGAACGACCCCGTGTCGTCCTCCGGCCGGAAGGCGGCTACGCCCGATACGACCCGATTGCGCCACCGAGTTGCTACACGACGTGGAACTCGATCCGATATACCAGCGTGTCGTCGTTGATCGGACCGGCATGAGCGGCCCGAGACCGAAGCGACTCTCGATCACGCTCACCCGAACGGCGAATGTCTGCTGTGGTCACCGCCGAGAAGGGTAGGAGCTCGATCGAGTCGATCTCGATGACGACACCGGCGGTTGCGTAACGACCGCTGGACTTCACCTTCGGGCGGGCCCAGAGCCGGATCGACACAGTGATCTCGCCGCTCGCCACACCCTCGCGCAGGTCGGGACTGAACATCACAAGGCAACGCTAGACGCTCGACAATCTCGCCGTGCCGGACGTGCTTAACCGGCGGCGATGAACGAAAGGGTGCGACGCCCGAGGACGTCGCACCCTTTCCGATTTTCGATCGCTAGGACCCGAGCGCCGTGAGGAACGCGGCGCCGTTCGGCGTACCGACCCCCGTCACGCCGTCGTATCCGGGCGCCGTGTGGATGGTCAGACCGGAGTCGAAGCTCATCGACCGCAGCGAGTAGACATAGCCGTTCGTCGCGTCGATGCCGTTGACGTAGTCGGACCGGACCGCGCCCATCGGCGAGCTCGGCTGCACGACGTCGTGGTACGCGCTGGTGCCGTTGTGGGCGTAGATGAGCGGGTTCGCGAAGCCGATGACGTGGCCGGCCTTCTGCTGTACGAGCGCCATCATGCCGGCCATCAACGGAGACGCGAGGCTCGTCCCACCGATGCGATACTCGCCGTACTTGGCGCCATCCGGGAACGTCTGCGTCTGACCGACGAGCATGCCCGTCGTCGGGTCGGCCAGCGCAGCGATGTCCGGAACCGCGCGGGCCGGCGCGCCGTTCTTGTTCGCGATCGAGGCCGGTACGACGCCCGCCTGGTACGACGGCTGGGCGAAGAGGTGGCTCGTACCGCCGCCGGCACCGTACAGGTACGCGCCCGGAGGCGTCGGCTGGAACGCGCCGCCGGTCAGCGTCGACTTGCCGGTCTCCCAACCGGTCTCGAACACATAGTTGTTGTTCGCGCCGACACCGAGCGACGTGCCACCGACCGCGGTCACCCACGGGCTCGACGCGGGCCAGTCCGGCGTCGCGGCGGCGGCGTTCGCCGGGTTGCCCCCGGTCTCGTCGCCGTTGTCACCAGACGAGAAGTAGATGCCGATGCCAGTGACCGCGGCCTGGAGCATCGTGTCGAGCTGCGAGTTCATGTAGCCCGGGGGAACCGCCTCGCTCGAGAACCCGTACGAGTTCGTCACGATCGTCGCGAGCCGGTTGTCCACGACGTTGTTGAGCGCCGCGTCGAGGTCCTGATAGTTGTTCGGAGCACCGACGTAGACGATGTTCGCGCCGGGTGCCATCGAGTGGACGGCCTCCACGTCGAGCGTCTCCTCGCCGTACCAGCCCTGCGGGTCCTGGACCGCTCCTCGAGCACCCCGCGCACCCGACTCCGGGTGCTTGTAGATGCCGGGCGCGACGACCTGGCTGAACTGGCCGCCGTTCATCGTCGGCAGGCCGTGCTTCGCCGAGTACGTGTTGACGTCGTCCGCGATCGTCGGCGACGCGTACGCGTCGATGATCGCCACGGTCTGCCCGCGGCCGTCATTGCCGCCGGCAATCGCGCTGGACAGGCCGTACGCGCCTTCGAGCTGGCTCGGCGTGTAACCGCACGGCGCGTACGGGTAGTTGCCGGGCACTGTCGTGCCATCGAGCGTCGCGGTGTTCGTCGTCGTCTTCTGGCCCCAGTAGTCGGAGCACGGTTGTCCGTTCACGAACCCGGGCGACGGTGGTGCGCTGTGGGTCACCAGAGCGGCCGAGTCGTCGAGGCCCACGACGGCGGTGACCGCCGACAGATCGGACGGGACCGAGAGCGCGGACTCAGGCGAGTGCAACGTCAGGTCGCCCTTGGTGTAGAGACCGATCTTGGCTCCGAAGGCAGCCTCCGCCTGCGAGACCGAACCCTCGGCCGCGACGTAGTGCCCGTTTGCCGGCGTGTAGTCGACGGTGAAGCCGGAGTCGCGTAGCCACTTTTGCACGGCCGATACATCTGACTGGCTCGGCGCGAACTGGTTGCGGAATTGTTGCGGCGTCAGGTACTGGCCGTAGCTCGGGTTGCCCGGGGTCGACACGGCGGTCGCCAGCTGGCTGACCGCGCTCTCGTTACGCCAACCGAGGTAGACACGGAAGCCGACGTGGTCGCTACCGGCCGCTGCGCCGTGCAGTGCGGATGCCTTGGCCCAGCTCGGCACGCTGCCGGGCAGGGTTCGCTGCGGTGCCGCCTGCGCGGCGAGTGCCGGAACGATGGCTGCCGCCAAGCCGACTGTCACGCCGATGGCGAGCATGGTACGTCTACGCATGAAGCAACTCCTCGTGGGGACGAGACAAGGGTTGTGACACGGCAGCCGGGGGTCTGGCTCGCCGCTGCCATAGGCTCCCACCAATGGGCCGGTTGGACAAGCCGGAACATGGACTGATACAAGGGGATGCAGTCGTCGACTCGTTGCACCGTCGAGGAGCGCGCGGAAGGTCACCGTCATATTTGCGGGGCAACGTCGCAGTGGACTGTCATGCGGGAGTTGGCGAACGCCGGCCGGAGAAGGCCGACGTTCGCCACGATCGATGGTCGCTCAGCAAGCAGACGGCGTCAGACGACCATCCAGCTCAACAGGGCCGTGGACTGCAGGTACACGAGAAGGCACATGCCCACGAGAAACACGATGCTCCAGAGCACGACCCGGCGGAACAGGTCACCCTCCTTGCCGGTGATGCCGACCGCGCTCGCCGCGATGGCGAGGTTCTGCGGCGAGATCATCTTGCCGAGGACGCCGCCGGACGAGTTCGCGGCGGCCATGAGGGTCGGATTGAGCCCTGCCTGGTGTGCCGCACTCACCTGCAACGCGCCGAACAATGAGTTCGATGATGTATCGGAGCCGGTCACTGCCACGCCGAGCCAGCCAAGGATGGGCGACAGGAACGCAAACGCCTTGCCGGCCTGTGCCAGCCAGTTGCCGAGCGTCGCGGTCTGCCCGCTGCCGTTCATCACGAACGCGAGGGCGAGCACCGCCATGACAGTGAGGATTGCCCATTTGAGCTGATTGAGGGTCTGACCGTAGATGCGCAATGCGCGCCCCGGCGAGACGCGAAGCACCGCCATCGTAATGACGCCAGAAATCAGCATCAGCGTGCCGGCGGCGGTGAGCCAGTTGAGTTTGAACAGCGGCAGGGTGGAGACCTTGCCGGCGGCGCTTTCGATGTGCAGCCCAGGCCAGTTGTACGAGTGAGTCACCGTGTTGAGCTGGTCCAGGATTGGTGGCAGCTGAGCGATGCAGAAGATCGCCACGATAATCAGGTACGGCGCGTACGCCAACGCGATCTGCCCGGGCGAGTCGCGTCGCTCGACCCGCCGCTCGAAGCCCTCGTCCGGGACGTCGGTGCTGCCGCCTGCGATCTTCGGCAGCGGGGGGCGTCCGGTCGACACCAGGGCAGTTCCGGGTTGCCATACCCGCAGCAACGCGACGACTGCACCGGCGGCCACGAGCGCCGCGACGATGTCGGCTAGCTGGACCGAGATGAAGTTCGACGTCACGTACTGAACGATGCCGAAGCTCAGCCCGCACAGGATGGCCGCGGGCCACGTCTGGCGCATGCCGCGTCGCCCGTCGACAAGGCCGACAAGCACCAGCGGTACGAACACCGCCAGGATGGGGGTCTGCCGCCCGACCATGGAGCCGACGGTATGGACGCTCAGACCGGTAACCGTCGACAGCGTGACGATCGGGGTGGCCAGCGCGCCAAAGGCGACAGGAGCGGTGTTGGCGACGAGGGCCAGGATGGCCGCGCGCATCGGCGCAAAACCGAGGGCGATCAGCATGACCGACGTGATCGCGACCGGAGTGCCGAAGCCGGCAAGCGCCTCCATCAGCGCCCCGAAGCAGAACGCGATGATGATGGCCTGAATCCGCTGGTCGTCGCTTACCCCACCGAACGAACGACGCAGCACGTCGAAGTGTCCGGTGTGGACGGTCATGTTATAGATCCAGATAGCATTGATCACGATCCAGAGGATCGGGAAGAACCCTGTGGTGGCGCCGAGTGATGCAGCCAGCAGGGCTTGGGCTACGGGCATGGGGTATACGACGGTCGCCACGATCAGAGCGGCGGCCAGCGCCACAAGCGACGAGAGCCATGCGGTGATGCGGAGCACGCCGAGCATCACGACGAGGATGAGCAGGGGCAACGCCGCGATGAGCGCGCTCCAGGCCAATGAGTGGGCTACCGGGTCAAGGACTTGACGGTACATCGGATCACCTCGCTGGGATCGATTTGCATCTATGATCGTCGCAAGCCCTCCGCGGCAGCAACCCCAGCGTTGTGCAAATTCTGAGCTCCCGACGGTCGACGCGGGTCTTGCGCGAGCGCAGTTAGATGCGGTCCGGTCGTGGTGCCGTCGACCGCCCGTGTGTGGACGCGGCAGAACGTGCACCTGCCTCCCGCGATGCGGCTGACGAGTCGGTCGAACGTTCCGACCGACGCTCGCGGGGGAGTGGCAAACCGGTTGCCATGAAAGATCGTCCGACGCGGCAGAAGCCACGTTGATGTCCGTAGCGCCGGTCCTCACCCGAGCAGGAGCCGTTCGGCGTCCGGGCCGACCAGGAACTGTTCGGGTTCCGCCTGGTCGTCGCGCCAGGCCGAAGCGGTATCCAGGGGGTCCAGGCCAGCGCCCACCGCTCGGCGCGTCGCGGGTCCTGCCGGCAGCGCACCGCCATGGTGCGCGCCCAGGTCGGGACGGTGCCGAAAATGTCATCGCGTGGGGCGCGCACCTGCGTAGGCAGCCAACCACACCTTCGAGCAGGCCTGATGCCTGCGATTATTCGGATGCGCCCAGCGCGCGCCGGCCGCTACGGTGCGTGAATGGCTATGACGCACGCCCTGATCACGACGGCGCAGGCGCCGATCGCGCGGGGTCCGCTGCAAGCGATCCGGCTGCGCATCCGGCGCCTCGCCCTGGAGTGCGCCGGCTAGCCCGTTCCGAGTTCTCGCACCGCTGAGCGCCCCAGGGCCCGACCGTCCCTTTCGGTACGGACGGGCCGCGATGCCGCCCGTCCGTGTTCGCCGCGCCCGCGGCAGACAGGACTCTGGTCATGGCGCCACGCCCCGAACACGCCCGAGCCCGCCGGGCGTACGGGCAGAACTTCCTCACCGATCCCCGCGCGGTCCGCGCGATCGTCGCGGCGGCCGAGATCAAACCCGATGCGCTCGTGTACGAAGCCGGCGCCGGCCTCGGCCGGCTCACCTCGGCGATGCTGGCCGCCGGCGCGCAGGTCGTCGCCTACGAGGTCGATCCGGCGATGGCCGCGGCCCTACCCCGGCATCCCCGGCTCGCGGTCCGGCCGGCCGACTTCCTGGCGGCCCGGCCGCCGCGCCAGCCGTTCGCGGTGGTCGGCAACATTCCGTACGCGCTGACCGCCGCGGTCGTGGACTGGTGCCTGGCCGCGCCGGCCCTGACCACGGCCACGCTGCTCACCCAACTGGAGTACGCCCGCAAGCGCACCGGCGACTACGGCCGGTGGTCACGGCTGACCATCGCTACCTGGCCGGTGGTCGGCTGGCACCTGGCCGGCCGGGTGCCGCGGACCGCGTTCCGCCCGGTGCCCCGGGTAGACGGCGGAATCCTGCACCTGGTCCGCCGGCCGGTGCCGCTCGTGCCGGCGGACGCGCTCCCGGCGTACCGGAGAATGGTCGATCTTGGTTTCTCCGGCGTCGGCGGGTCGCTGCCGGCGTCGCTTTCCCGCCGGTACGGTCGAGCCGCGGCCGCCTGCCGGGCGGCCCGCATCCCGCCGGACCGGACCGTCGGCGAAGTGTGGCCGGAGCAATGGCTGACGCTGTTCCGGCTGCTGCACCGGCACGCCGGATGAGCCGGTCGCCTCACGTTCGTCGACCGACATTCGCTCGGTGGCGAGTGTGCCCTCCGACTGCGTCGTTACGATTCCGGGCATGGCACTGCTGCACCGCGCGGAACTCCACCCGACCAAGCTCGAGCTTCTGGCGGCGTGGTTGCCCAGCCGTAGCTGGTACCGAGGGCCGGCCGGTGCTGCGGTCGAGCGCGTGGCGGCCTGCCGCTTCGACGATCCGGCGGGTGAGGTCGGGATCGAGACGATCCTCGTGCGGGCCGACGGAGGACCGGTGCATCATGCCCCGCTGACCTACCGGGGCGCGCCGCTGGATGGCGGCGACGGCTGGCTGGTCGGCACGTGCGAGCACTCTGTTCTTGGCCGGCGCTGGGTGTACGACGCGTGCGGCGATCCGGTCTACGTGGCGGCGCTGGCGAGGGCTATCGTCGCCGGCGGCGGCCAAGCGGAAGAGTTTATGGAGGTTGACGGCCGACTGGAACGTCGGGAGGCCGCCATGGTGGTCACCGGCAGCGGCCTGCACGGTGTTGAAGTGCCCGTGGTTCAGGTCGTTCGACGCGTCGTGGATGAGGATCCGACGGTCATTGTGACTGACTCGGTGGAGCTGACTGTGGTCCGCACGGTGGACGGAAACAGCGCTCACGCCGGGGGCATCCTCACCGGCAGGTGGAGCGATCTACCCACTGCTGTGCTGTTGGCGTCCGTCCAGCCGAGGTGAGCCAACGTGAACCACCCAAAACCGGGGCAGCGAAGGAGTTGTCATGCCACGAGTGACCTGCCACATGTCCGTGTCCCTTGACGGATTTGTTGCCGGACCCGACCAGACCCGGGACGACCCGGTCGGCCGAGGTGGGATGGCCCTGCACCAGTGGCACCAAGAGGCCGACCAGCCGGGCCGCGACGTCGACATCGCCGGCGGCGCCAGCACCGTGCAGCCGGTCGAGGTCGCACACTCGCCCCACGCCACGCATGTCCGCTACCGACACGCACAGCGCCCATAACCACACGCAACCGCAAACACGACCCGGCGAATGCTGACGTCGAGCGGCCGCACGGTGTCCAACCGCCACCGGCCGACCTTGTCGCGGGGGAGAGCAGTCGGGTCCGCTCGACCGGTGCGCTTCCTCAATGGTCAGAAACATCCGGGCGTCCGAGGGCGCGTCAGTACGTGGGAGATGAGCGTGTGGTCCGCGGCTCGGCTGCCAGTTCGGCCGACTCGTCTTCCGTACGCCGCTTGAGGTTAGTGAACTGGCGCTTTTGCATGATCCAGTGCGCCGGCTCCCAGACGAAGAAGTCGATGATCGCGCCCAGCGGTCTCGGGCGCTCGATACCGTACCCGCTCACGACGAGCCGGGTACGGCCGCCGGGAAGCTCATTTAGCAGGAAGCACCACACCGAGTCGGTGTACGCCCGCGGGCGTACCGGCGTCTGCGTGAGCGGGCGGCCACGGAGGTCGAAGGACGCGCGAAGAGCCAGGAAGCGCGGTGGCTCAAACGCGGCGACCTCGAACCACTGGTTGCCGCCCGGCGTCGTTTCGAAGAGATCACCGATCGCGGTGGCCTGCCACTCCGGGTGGATCCGGTCCGCGCTCGCCGCGCCGAAGTTGTCCAACCGATCCCAGCTGTACCAGCCGGCGCGATCGTGTCCCATCTGGATCAGCCACGGCCAGACTCGGTCGGGTGGGGCGTCGATCGTCGCGGACATCGTTGCACCGCGTCTGCTGCCGGGCACCAGATCCGCGCCGGGATAGGGCCCATTCACCTCCGCATCGGTGGCGCCGGCGCGGAGCATGCGGGGCCGCACGGCTACGGCGTACGCCGCGATCAACGCCCCCGCGACAGCGAGACTCCGAGGAAACCTCATACCTGCAGATTAGGTCGCGAGGGTCGGCGCGGGAGGCGCGAACGTCGAGACCCACGAAACTCACAAGCCTCCATCCGTGACGAGGTGCCACCCAAGGGGCATGGGCGTGGTGCTCCGCGTCTTTTGCGCTTAGCTCGTCTCCTCGGACCGGCCGCACCACCGGTGGGCTAACCGGGCGTGGTGACGCGGTTTCCTGCCCGTGGCGTTTAGATGGCAGGCTGGCGCCGTGTCAAACCGTGCTCGCTACCGATGGCTCGCCGGCGTCCTGATCCTCATCATGGCGGCGTCAGCCGCGGCCTGTCGGGGGTCGAGCAACCCGTCGGCCACGCCGTCCACGCCCTCCGCGGCGTTCACGGCGACCATGCCGGCCATGACGTCCACGCCGACCACTCGACCGAATGTCGTGTTCATCCTCACCGACGACCTTTCTTGGAACCTCGTCCAGTACATGCCCCAGGTCGAGCGGATGGAGACGGACGGGACGACGTTCACGCAGTACGTCGTGACCGACTCGCTCTGCTGCCCGTCCCGGTCGTCGATCTTCACCGGTAACTTTCCGCACGACACCGGCGTGTTCACGAACAATGCGCCGGACGGCGGGTTCGGCGTGTTTCATGCCCGCGGCGAGGAGGCGCACACGTACGCGAGCGCGCTGCAGGCCGACGGCTACGCGACCGGGCTGATGGGCAAGTACCTCAACGGGTATCAGCCGACGGCCACCGAGGGCGGCTCGCAGCCGTACGTGCCGCCGGGCTGGACGCAGTGGGACGTGGCGGGCAACGCCTACGGCGAGTTCAACTACGACCTGAACGCGAACCACACGGTCGTCCACCACGGACACGCCGCCACCGATTACCTCACCGATGTGCTGTCCGGCGCCGGTACCGCATTCATCAAGCGGCAGGCCGCCACGCACACGCCGTTCGCGCTGGAGATCGCCACATTTGCGCCGCATGAGCCGTACACGCCAGCGCCGGCCGATACGAGCAGGTTCGCGCACGTGGTGGCGCCGCGCACCCCCGCCTATGACACTCTGCCCACCGCGGCGCCATCCTGGCTCAAGAACGAGCCGCCGCTGGCCGCGGTGCAGCAGCGCAATGCCGACTTCGTGTTCCGCGAGCGGGTACAGGCGGTCCAGGCGGTAGACAGGATGATCGCCAAGGTGCGCGCCACGCTCACCGCGGCCGGCGTTGCGAACGACACGTACATCGTGTTCAGCTCCGACAACGGCTACCACATCGGTGAGTACCGGCTCCTGCCGGGCAAGCAGACCGCTTTCGACACGGACGTGCGGGTTCCGCTCGTCGTGGTCGGCCCCGGAGTGCCGGCCGGCGTAATGCGCAACCAGATTGTCCAGAACACCGACCTCGCTCCGACGTTCGAGGAGCTCGCCGGCGTCCCGGTGGCGCCGACCGTGGACGGACACAGCCTCGTTGCGCTGCTACGGCCGGGCCCGGTCGCGGATTGGCGTACCGCGGCATTGATCGAGCACCACGGCCCGAACGACGCCCCCGACGACCCGGACGCGCAGCCGATGCGAAACGGCGCCCCGACCACATATGAGGCGATGCGTACGGTCGCGTACACATACGTCGAGTACACCGACGGGGAGAAGGAGTACTACGACCGCGCGACGGACCCGAATCAACTGCACAACGTGGTCGCCACGCTGACCACCGAGCGGCTGAGCGCCCTGCACGCGGCACTGGTCCAGCTCGAGAGGTGCCACGGCGGTGCGGCCTGCTGGGCGGCCGGGCACACGACGCTGTGACCGATCCGTTGTGTCGTCATCCAGTCGTCGCGCCGCGTCTCGACGCTCGGCGGTGCGACGACCGGATCAGCTCCGCAGCAACGCCGCCCTCAGCGTGCGCCGCACCCATTCCTCGTACGCATCGTGGCTGTAGCCCGCCTGCCGGACGAGCATGTCGTGCGAGTCGGGACTGGCGATCACCCATGCGGTGTCCCCGGCCGTCGTTGGCGTCAACCCGTCCCGTAGGAGCTCGGCTGGAATGCGCGCCACCGCCGCGGTGACGTTGGCCCGGCGGATGTCCATCAGCGCCTGCCAGTCCGCCGCGATGTCCGCTTCGACGGCGGCGGCGTCCCGATACGTACGCCAGCCGACCGCTGAGCGCTCCGCGATGTGCCGGAACAGCCTGGCGAGGCGGCCGAGATATGCCGGCGCGTCGCTGGCATCGACGCCGGACATCTCTGCGAGCAGCGACAACGGCGGCTGTCCGGCCACCAGGCGCGGGTCCGGGTCGGGCTCGCCGGTCACCGCAGTCTCCATCACCGCCCGAAGCAGGTCGCGCTTGCTGCCCCACGCCGAATACAGCGTCTGGAGCGACACTCCGGCGCGCTGCGCGATGCGGTTCACCGTCGCCGCGGCGTAGCCGCGCTCGGCAAACTCCGACCGGGCCGCGGCGAGCAGCCTCCGGCGGGTTTCTCGCCGGGTGACCTCGCCCGCCTCCCGCTGCCGGCTGACCCGGCCCGCGTCGGCCGGCGGATCGGCGGCGCGAGCGCCGCGCGCTCGTGCGGCGCCAGACCCCCGCGATCCGGCGGCACCAGGCCCCTGCGGCCCGGCTGCGCCGACCCGACGCCCCTTGGTCCCCGGGCCTTCACCGCCGGGTTCTTCTTCGACCCCCATGGCCAATCAGCCTGACATGGTTTAGAGTGGCAGTCAAATGCTTTAGAGTGCCGCTCAATAGCTAAGCGAAGGAGCTGTCCGATGGCCACCTTGACGCGCGCCGAGCCGGCGTCGACCGGCGCGACACCCATCAACCACCGAGCGATCACCGCCGTGGTCTGCATCGCGCTCGCCACGGTCGTCTCGGCGACGTCGTCGCTGAACGTGGCGCTGCCCGACATAGCGCGCAGCACGCACGCGAGCCAGACTCAGCTGGAGTGGGTGATCGACGCGTATTCGTTGGTGTTCGCCGCGCTCTTGCTGCCGGCCGGCGCGATCGGCGACCGATACGGACGCCGCCTGACCTTGATCGTCGGTCTCACCGTCTTCGGCGCCGCCTCGGCGGTGGCGATGGCGGCTGGCTCGGCGAACGAGCTGATCGGCCTGCGTGCCGTGTTGGGTCTCGGCGCCGCGCTGGTGATGCCGGCCACCCTGTCCACGATCACCGGCACGTTCCCGGTGGCGCAACGCACCCGAGCGGTGAGCGTCTGGGCAGGGGTGGCCGGCGGAAGTGCCGTGCTCGGTCTGTTGTGCTCCGGCGTGCTGCTGGAGTTCTGGTCCTGGCGGTCGGTGTTCGCGCTTAACGTCGTGCTCGCCGTGGTTGCGATCGGCGGCACGATCCGCGTGGTGCCCGAGTCCGCCGCCGACGACGCGCCCCGGCTCGACCCGGGCGGCGCGATCCTCGCCGTCGCCGGGCTTCTCGCCGTCGTGTTCTCGATCGTCGAGGCGCCGACCTACGGTTGGGGCAGCGCGCGCACAGTGATCGGCATCGCCGTCGGGCTCGCCATCCTGGCCGGTTTCGTGTTCTGGGAGCTCCGTCGGCACGCCCCGATGCTCGATCCGCGAATTTTCCGCCACCGTGGGCTCACCGCTGGGAGCCTGTCGATCTTCGTACAGTTCTTCGCGTTCTTCGGCTTTATCTTCGTGGTGCTGCAATATCTGCAGCTGGTCCGCGGCTACTCGGCGATCGTCTCGGCACTGGCCATGCTGCCGATGGCGGCCGGGATCATGTCCGCCTCCCGGCTGTCGCCACGGCTGGTCGCCCGATTCGGCGCCCGCATCGTCTGCGTCACCGGCCTCGCCCTGGTCGGCATCGGTCTCGTGGTGCTCGCCCAGCTCGGCTCGGCCAGTTCGTACTGGCTCATGCTCGCCGGCCTGGTCCCGCTCGGTGCCGGCATGGGTGCAGCCATGACGCCGGCCACCAGCGCCATCACGGCGGCACTGCCACGGTCCCGTCAAGGCGTCGGCTCGGCGATGAACGACCTGGCACGAGAGCTCGGCGGCGCGCTCGGCATCGCGGTGATCGGCAGCGTGCTGGCCGCGACGTATCGCGATCGACTGAGCCTGCCCGGGATGCCGGCGGCGGTGGTCGACAAGGCCCGTAGCAGCTTCGCGGTCGCGGCGCATCTCGGCGGCCCGGCCGCGAGCCAGGGCGGCAACGCGTTCGTCGACGGGCTGCACGTCGCGTTGTTGGTCGGTGCGGCCACCGCGGTGCTTGCCGCGATCGCCGTCGCGGTCCTGCTGCCGCGGCGCGCCGCCGACCGGTCGTAGGTTCGACGAACCAGCCGGTACGGGCAGCCAGCGGCCCGTCCGGGCCGGCGTGAGCGTGCAACGATATCGGGCGTGAGCAACGGACGCATCGCCCTCGTTCGACAGCCCGGCCCGCGCCTGGCCGACGGCATCGTCACGCACATCGAGCGGGTTACCGTCGACATCGATCTCGCCCGCCGCCAGCACGCCGGGTACGTCGACGCGCTCGATCGCGCCGGCTTCGACGTCCGGGAAGTCGCACCGGTTGACGACTGTCCGGACGCGGTGTTCATCGAGGACACAGTCGTGATGCTCGGGCCGACCGCCGTGTTGACGCTGCCGGGCGCGCCGCAGCGTCGGCCGGAGATAGCCGGTACGGAGGCCGCCCTGCGAGAGCTCGGTGCACCGATCGAGCGGATCGAAGAACCCGCAACGCTCGATGGCGGCGACGTCATCGTGGTCGGCTCGACCGTGTACGTCGGCCGCGGCGGCCGTACCAACGCCGCGGGAGTCAGTCAGCTACGCGATATCGCGCGGCGGCATGGGCGCACCGTCGTCGCCGTGCCGGTCGAGCGCGTGCTCCACCTGAAGTCCGCGATCACGGCGCTGCCGGACGACACGTTCGTCACGTGGCCGGACCTCGTGGATACGCGGCTGTTTCCGGCCGTACGCCTAGCGCGCGAAGAGCCCGGCGCGCACGTCGTGGTGCTCGGCGACGCCGACGTCCTCATCGCCGCATCCGCGCCGCGAACCACGGCCATGATCGCCGACCTCGGCTTCCATCCCGTCGTGGTCGACATCGGCGAGTTCGAGAAGCTTGAGGGCTGCGTGACGTGCCTGAGCGTACTGATGCCCGGCTAACAGGGCCGCGGCGGCAGCCACCGCACCGGCTCCATGGCCGTGATGCCGTCGGCCGGATGGGGCAGGTCACCGCACACGTGTGGGGTGGGTGGCCGTGGGCGATGCCGATGATGTCGCCGACGTTGAGTGCGACCAGTTCGCTGCGGCGTAGCCGACGAGCAACACGGCCCGGGTCACGTCGGGCGCGCAACTTCCGGGCGGCAGCGACTCTGGGATTGCGGAGCGCCTGGCGGGAGGTTAGCCAGTCGGCGGCCGGCGGCTGTGTCTGCTTGTGGAGTTCGGTGCAGATGATCGACAACTGCGCGGTCATGAGGGCGGCTTTCGTCGCCGGGCGTGCGTTGCGCCGTCGGCGGAGGCCGGCAACAGCTCGGCGGACGAGCTCGTGGGCGGTCGGTGGGGGAGCCGGTCTCTCGATGTCGGACCGCGATCACGGACAGTCGGCGTATGACCGACGCCGGTCATAGGTGATTCTGTTGGGCCGCGATGTAGAGGCAACGGTTTGCGGGGCCGCCGGAAGGCTTGCGAACCCGTGCGCGGTCGTCCAGGCGGCGAAATGAGCGAAGTCCGATTCGTAGGCGCGCCGGGTTTGAGGTGATGTCGCCGCCTCCAGCAGCGCGGCGAGCCCGTCGACGAGTTGTTCGAGGCGCGCGGTGACATCGACCCGGCTCAGCACGGCATCGGTGACCATCTGTTCGTCGGGATCGTCGACCAATGGCGCGGGCTAATAGCGCGTCGAGGGTGGGTCTCGGATCAGCGTCTCGGTCACGGCACCATCGTGGACGCTCGGCGACGGTGATGAAGGATTCCCGACGGCGTGTCGCCTGACTAGCGGTAACACTCTCTTATCGCTAGTCAGATGCACGTCTTCGCCGTCCGCTCGGCGCGCCTCCTTTCGATAAATCGAAACTCGAATATCGTTTTGACATATGACAAAACACATGGCTCACGCACTGCGATGTGGTCGATGACGGTGACGGTCGAGACGATCGACGCGGAGCGGACATGCGGCTACTCCGATTGCTCCCAACCGCTGAACTATCACGGGATCGGACGGCCGCCGGAATACTGCACGGACCGTCGCTGGCCGGCTGACGACCCGGCAGGCAAGACCTGTAAGCAGATGGCGGCGCAGGAACGCTCCGCACAACGCGCGGTCGGCCTCGACCTGTTGCTGGCCAGCTACCACGCCAGCGCCGCGACCGTCGTTCCGGTCGCCGAGACACTGCTCGAACGACTGACCCACCTCCTGACGAAGACGGCGAATCTGGGGGAGGGGGCCCTTGCTGCGGTCGCCACCGCGGAGGCCGCCGCGGCCAACGCCATCGAGCGGGCCACCACGGCTGACGCCGACGCCGTACGGGCCCGGCGTGCCGAGACCGCCGCCATCGCCGCCCGGGACCACGCTATTTCCGACGCGACCAACGCTACGAACGCTGCCCGCGAGGCTCGCGCCGCCGCCGATGCACAGGTCAAGACGGCCCTGGCCGACGTCGCCGATGCACAGCACGCCCGCGGCATCGCGGAAGCCAACGCCTCGGCGGCGGCCCGAGCCGCCGCCGAGGCGGACGATCGCCGAGCCGTCGCACTCACCGAAGTGCAGGTGGTGACCGGCGCCCTGCAGGAGGCACGCGAACACAACGCAATGGCGCTGCGGACGATCGATGAACTCACCCAACGCGCCGACCTGGCCGATGCCGCGACCGCGCACGTACGCGAACTGCTCCACACCGTGACCGCGGCGCGGGCGGCGGACGAAACCCGCGTCAACCAGCTCATTGAGGAAAACCGACAAGCCCAATCTCGAATTCGCGATCTCGAGCAGATCAACCGACAGCTTCGTGACGAGGCAGCGGTCGCCCGAGCCGACGCGGATGCGGCGGCGACGAAAGGCGCGGTGGCCAACGAACTGCTCGATCGCGCCGAAGCGGAGACACGCACGCTCCAGGACCGCTACGACCGCCTGCTGTCCCGCCTCCTTGACGCGACTGAGGACACATCGCCGGCGCACACATCGGCTTGATCGCCGCCTGTCGACCACGCCGGCCGCGCCATGGAGCGCGGAAATCTTCGAGGCGGGACGCTCCCCGGGCCTGACACGATCCGGCATGCCGGTCAGCGCCGCAGATCGACGGCCGCCGCCGGTCCGACACCCGAGGTCGTCGAGCAGCTTCGGTCGGCCGCCCGAGCGTGGCTGTCCACCGATGAGTTCGAGCGCCCGAACCCACCGGTCTTCGACCGGCTCGGCGAGGTCACGGTGCCGACGTCCATCATGGTCGGCGATCTGGATCGGCCGGCGCTCATCGACTGCAACCTGCGCGCCGCCGAACGGATCCCCGGTTGCGAGTTGGTTCAGATCAGCGGGCTCGACCATCTGCCGCCGCTTCGCGTGCCGGACCGGGTCGTGACACTGATCGCGAAGACGCTCGCTCGGGTCTGAGCCCATCGTTCCGCGGCCCACTGTGGAGGCCCCGAGACGCGGGTAGCCCCGAACTGTTCGCGGTAGGCATCGGCCGAGGTTTGATGCTTGGTCGACACGTGCTGTCCGAATTGGCGGTACCAGGCGCCGCACAGCAGGCCCTGCAACCTGCCGTCGATCTCCGGCTGAACGCCGGGTGCGACCGTCGGCACCCTGATCGCGCGTGCGAAGGGTGACCGCGTCGCGAATGTCGGCACGCTGGCACCGGCCGCCGAGGCGCACGGCTCGACTTGTGCCGCGCTAATGTTCGGCTATGCCGGCTATGCGCGCCAAAAACGCGAGTCTCAGCCGGTGGCTCACGCTTCTGTCCGTGCTGGTGCTAACCGCTTGTAGCGCCGCACCCCACACCGCATCTCCGCCACCGCCACACGCATCGCCGGCTGCTGCTGCGGCATCCAAGTCATCTGCGCCGGCCATCGCCTCGCCGCCTGCGCCGGCGACCACTCCAGCGATTGCGGCCACGCACGGCCCGTGCCCGCGTACGGCCCGGCTCGGCCGTGGCAGCAGCAGCGGCTTCCCCGAGCAGCAGGGTGTCGGCGTCGGCGCGACGTTGTGGGCTCTGTTCTTTGGCGACGAGGTGGTCGCCGGTCAGGAAATCAAGGTGGTTTGGCGGATGACCGGCAGTGGTGGCCTGTCGATCAGTGCGACCGGTCCGGATGCCAAGATTGTCCAGCCGGAATGGGGTCCCGAGTCGCACGGCAGCAGCAGCTGGGATCGGCCCGGCGGCACCGGTTAGTGGCCCGGCTACTGCGATCACGCAGCTGATCTCGGCCGGGTACCTGGTGCTGCGGCGTTGCGTGTGCTCGTATCAACGCGACAGCCAGGAATCCACGCGCCGACTTCGGAGATACACTGATACCAGCCGGGTAAATTCAGTAAGGGTTGCGATCGTGTGCGCGAGGCACGGTATGCGCATCTTCATCGGCAGCTTGACATAATGTGCATTATCGAATGTTGGCCTTATCGGTGGCGGCGCACGCGCGCCAGTACCGGATGTCGAACATGGCGACGAAGTCGACGTCACAGACACGCACGGCTCACGATCGTGCAGTCATGAGGTGTCCACGAGCATCGATGTTCAAAATATCGATGCTCGAAACTACGAACGTATTCGGCGGTTTCTCGGTCGACGATGTGCCGGGCTACCTTGGTCGACGTGCGTGACGACGATCGGCGCTCGGCCGGGGTGACAGTGCCGCCGTCGTTCGCTGCGATGCCGCGATGGCGAGCCGAGGGTAGCCACTGGCTCACCGCCCTCCCCCGCAAGATCGACATGCAGTGCGATCGATGGGGGCTACGCATCGTCGGCCCGCCGGCGCACGGATCCAACGCGATCGTGATGCCGGTGGATCGGGGCGGCGAGCCGCTCGTGCTCCGGATGACGCCGCCCGGACCCGACGTCGCCGAACTCGTACGCGCACTCCGGTTCTGGGACGGTCGTGGAACCGTTCGGCTCATTCTCGACGACCTCGACGCTGGTGCGATGGTGTTGGAGCGCCTGTCCGCCACGTCACTGGCGACCGTGCCCGTCGATGAGGCGATGGAGGTCATCGGCCGGATGATGCGTCGCCTCGCGGTGCCGGCGCCCGCGGACGTACGGTCGACGACGGCGCTGGTCGCCGACCGCACCGTCGAGTTGTCACGCGACTGGAAGCAGCTGGCGCCACCGGTCGACCGGAGGTTCCTGGCCGCGGCGACGGACGCCGCCGAGCGTCTGGCCGCTTCGCGCGGCAACGCGGAGGCAGCAGTCAACGCGGAGACCGCAGTCAACGCTGACCTTCACTCGGCCCAAGTGCTACGCGGGCACCGCGAACCGTGGCTCGTTGTCGATCCGGTACTGCTGCGTGGCGATATCGCCTATGACCTCGCGCGGGCGATCTGGACCCGACTCGACGAGATGGGCGACGCATCGGCGATCGTGGCGTGTTTCGACATCGCCGTACGGGCGTCCGGAGTGGACCGCGACCGGGCGCGCGACGCGGTCGTGTTCCGTACGGTCGACTATTGGTTCTGGTGCCTCTCGGCCGGACTCACCGAGGACCCGCTGCGCTGCGAACGGCTCCTGCGGGCGTTCGTCTAGCCGGCCGTGCGCGCCTCGGGCAGCAACGCGCCGCCCGCCGGGTCGACCAGCGGCGTCGGGCCTACAGGTGCCACCACGGCACCTTGCGGCGAACGCCGATCTCGTTCGCCGGCGCGATCAGCCCCGGCCGCACCTGGCTGACATCGCCGACGTACTGGCCTGACCACAGCAGGCGTTCGGCCCGAGCGGCCCGGTCCGGATCCCCGCACCGGTCGACCGCCGGCAGCACGATGTCCAGGAACGACTCATCCGGCGAATCGGCGGTCACGGGCGGCGCCGAGTCACGCACGCCGTCGAGCACGTCGGCCAGATCCGCGTACCACGACGTGATCTCGTCGGTCCGATCCCGCAGCGCGTCGATCGGCCCGTCCAGCGCCGGATCGGCCACCGCGGGCGCGGTGTCCGGGTAGGCGACGCCCAGGCCGATGACCGCGGAGCCGGCGAGGCGCAGCCGGGTGGCGCCGTTCGCGAGCGCGGTGATGCCTTCGAGCTGTACGTGCTTCGCACCCCGCTCGGCCAGGTATTGACGAAGCGCGTCGTCGAGCCGAAGGCTCGCGGCCTGCGCCCCGCCGTGCATCTCCGGCGCCGATCGGAGCCGCCCGGCGACGAAGTCGACCGAATCACGCAGATACTCGCCCGAGCGTCGATAGGACTCGGCCAGTGCGGAGCCGAGCGCCGCGCCCGCTCCCCTGGGCCAGAACAGTGCACCGGCCACGAGTGCCGCGCCGCACCCGAGCGCGACGTCCTCGATGCGCAGGACGCCGATCCGCCAACCTTGCGGCGCGATGATGTTGAACAGGATGATCACGACAACCGTGAACGCGGCCTGCCCGGCGGCGAACGAGATCGCATCGGGGGCGAACGCGGCGACGAACACGGCGATAGGTAGCAGTGTCCACAGGACGGAGGTGCTGGTGCCGATGGCCGCCACCAGCAGACCGCCGATCGCGAAGCCGATGAGTGTGCCGATCAGGGCGCGCGTCACGGTCGCACCGATCGTCAGGGCGTTGGATCGCAGCACCGATAGCGCGCCCAGAACGATCCAGAAGCCCTCCTGCTGGCCGGAGAGGCGAGCGATCAGGACCGCGATCGCCAGCCCGGCGGCACCACGGATGCTGCTCTGGAACCACACCGAGTGTCGATCGAAGTGGCTGACCGCGATGTTCTCCGCCGCCTGCACCTCACCGACGGCATCGACGGTCGGGCGGCGACCCATGAGCCGGTCGAGCCAGCTGCGCGAGTCGGCGGCGGCGATCACTTGTACCGTGCGGCCGGTCAGGCCGACGGTGTAGCCGAGTTCGTGAGCGGCGTAGAGCGGGCGTTCGAACTCTCCGGCCGTCCGGTCGCTCGGCGCGGCCAGTGTGACGCCGGCGTCGGCGACGGCGCCGACCTGCGAGGCTTCGCGCAGCGCGACGAGTGCCTGGTCGGCGACCGCGAGGCGGGTCTCGTCCAGCCGCGCGACGCAGTCGTTCAATTGGGCACATCCGGCCGGCGTCGGCCCGGCGCCGCGGTGATCGAGAACCTGCGCGCACGCATGCATGACCGCCGCCGCCGCTTTGCGCAGTCGCCGGCCCTGTTCCGGCCACTGCTCGGGTGCCTCGGCGCAGGCGGTGGCCACCGTCGTGGTGAGCCATTCGAGTTCGTCGACGAGCTGGACCAGCAGGCGGCTCCCGGTGGACAACGCAACCGGGCGCGACGCGGTGGCCCGGAACGCGGTGCGCAGCGTGGCGTTCGCCTGTGTCATCGCCACCAACGGGTCCGGCTCCCCCGGCGCCGGCCGGCGCAGGTCGAGCATCGTTCCCAGGGCATCGCACAACTCGGCGGCACGCTTGCGGAGCACGTTCTGGTCGTCGGGCGGCCAGACAAACACCGCCACGGGTACGGAGATGGCCACCGCGATGGCCCAGCCGAGGAGCCGGTCGGGCAGATCCGCAGCCGTACCGGGCAGCATCACGGGCAGGATGAACGTCAGCAGGGCCGCACGGCCGCCGGCCGCGATCACGGAGCTGACGACGCCCGCGTAGAGGACCAGGAAGCTCACGACCGCCATCGACACGACGGCAAGCCAGTCCGGATTCAACACGAGCGTGCCCAGCGCGATGAACGCCACGCCGACGACACCGAGCAGGCCGTACGAGCCGAGGCGAGCCGACCGGCTGCCGCGGAATTCGACGAACAGCAGAAGCGCGAACGAGCCGAACGCGGCAAACGTCGCCGTCTGCGCGTTGCCAACGAGCTCGGAACCGATCGCGAAGTTAGCCGGGATGACGACGGCCGCACGCACCGCCCGCCGCAGCAGGCGACCGTTCGGATCTCGTGACCGCAGCCAGTCGAAGATCCGGCTCATCTAGTGGACGCGTTGGCGCCAGTCGGCCGGTACGCGGTCGCGCGGCCCCGGTGTCGTCTGCTCGATCGGGTGGCTCTGCGGGTCGGCGAGCATGGGCCCGTCGTAGTAGTCCTCGGCCACGTAGTCCCAGAACCAGTTCTCGCCCGGTTCGTAGCTCTGCACGATGCGGTGCCCGGTCGAGCCGGCGTGCGCGCTCGCGTGCTGGTTCGGCGACGAGTCACAGCAGCCGATGTGTCCGCATTCGGCGCACCGCCGTAGGTGCAGCCACCAGCCACCCGCCGCCTCGCACTCGACGCAGCCGGGCCCGCTGGGTGTCGCCGTCGGGTCGATGCCTGGAATATCGGTCATGACGAGCGCTCCTCGGTCGAGCGGATCGGGATGCGTACGTGGAACTTCGTGTCGCCGGGCACCGACTCGACGGACAGGTCGCCGTGGTGCTTGTCGACGACAATCCGCCACGAGATGTCGAGGCCCAGACCGGTGCCCTGGCCGACCGGCTTGGTGGTGAAGAACGGCTCGAAGACGCGCCCGACGATGTCGTCGGGGATGCCCGGACCGGAATCGGCGATGACGACCTCGATGCTGTCGTCGATGCGACCGGTCCGGATCGTGAGCGTGCCCTCGCCATCCATCGCCTGTACGGCGTTGTCGATCAGGTTCGTCCACACCTGGTTGAGCTCGGCGGCGTACACGGCGATGTGCGGCAGGCCACGGTCGTAGTCCCTGACGACCTGGATGTCCTTGCCGATCTTGCCGCTCAGCATGATGAGCGTGCTGTCGAGCAACTCGTGCACGTCGACCAGCTGGAACGGCGCGCGGTCCATCTGCGAATACTGCTTCGCGGCGGCGACAAGGTTCGAGATCCGGTTCGTCGAGTCCTCGATCTCGTTCATCAACAGCTCGGTCTCGAGCGTGTAGTTGAGCCAGCGCAGGGCACCCTCGAGCACGCTCTCGTCGACCGTCGCGGCGACCTGGTCGAGCCACGGCACGTCGACGCCGGCGGCCACGAACGTCGAGGCGATCTCGTAGCCACCAGAGATCCCGTGGTCGTCGAACCAGTCGGTCAGCGCGTCCTCCCGGTCGGACGTGTCGAGCGGGCTCAGTTCGGGGGCCTTGGCCACCAGATCGACCGCGTGTTCCTGCAGATGCATCAGGTCCTTGAGCTGGGACCGGTCGAACTTGCCGTCGGCGACCACCATGAGCTTGTGCCGCATGCCCGCGACGCGGTCACGTAGCGACGAGGTGGCCCGTACGGCGGCGGCGGCCGGGTTGTTCAGCTCGTGGGTCAGGCCCGCCGACAATGAACCGAGCGCGAGCAGGCGCTCCCGCTGGCCGACCGTACGCTGGGCATTCTGGTTGCCGAAGAACAGACCCTCGAGCAAGTGGAGTGCCATCGGGAACCATTCGCGCATCAGCCAGGCGAAGTCGTCGGCGGCGAGAACGAACATTCGGGTCGGCTCGATCGCCCGCAGTGACTGGTTGTAGACCTGCTGCACCCGGTCGCCCAGGTAGGACGACCACGCACCGGCGTAGACGCCGCGCTGCGACGTCCGGTTGATCTCGACCTCGTCCGGGCCGACCCGGCGCGACAGCGCGATCTCGCCGTCGAGCATCACATAGAAGCAGGTGGCCGGCTCCCCCTCCCGGTAGATGTAGCCGGGCTGGCTACGGACCGCGGAACCGTGCTCGCACAGCCACTGCAGCTGGTCATCGTCGAGCTTCTCGAACAGGAACAACGACCGCAATTCGTCGACGTCGCACGGCACCCGCTCGTCGGACGGACCGGCGGCGCACGATGCATCCGTCGCCGCGGCGGCGTCGGTCGCGGCGTCCGTCGCCGCGTCGTTGATCGCGCTGTCCAGCGTCGCTGCGCCGCTGCGCCGGTCAGCCGGGGTCGCCGCCGGGTTGGCGGCGTTCAGTTCGTCGGCCACGTCATGATCCTTCCGTAACGCTCCGTCATGGTGATCACGGTCGAGGTGAACACGCGTCGATGTGATCACGGTTCGTCGATGGCCGTTACAGACCCTCGAGATACCGGTGCACCAGCATGACGGCCATCGCGCCCTCCCCCACCGCGGAGGCGACGCGCTTGGCCGACTCGGCCCGAGCATCCCCGGCGACGAAGACTCCGGGCACGCTCGTCTCCAGATGGAACGGTTGGCGGTCCAAATCCCATCCCGGTACGGGCTGCCCATCCACGGTCAGGTCCGGACCGGAAACGACGAAGCCGCGCCGGTCGCGGATCAGCATGCCGTCGAGCCAGTCCGTGCGGGGCAGCGCGCCGATGAACACGAACAACCAGCCGGCGTCGACGTGCTCGATCTCGCCGGTCGTACTGTCCCGCAGCGTCAGGCGTTCGAGATGATCGTCGCCGTGCGCCTCGATCACCTCGGTGCACGTACGGACCTTGATGTTCTCGATCTCGCCGATCTGCTGGATCAGGTAGTAGGACATCGACTCCTGCAGTGACTTGCCGCGCACGAGAATGGTCACCGTCCGGGCGCCGCGGGCCAGGTAGACGGCGGCCTGCCCGGCCGAGTTCGCGCCGCCGACGATGTAGATGTCCTGCTCGGCGCAGTTGGCCGCCTCGGTGAGCGCCGAGCCGTAGTAGACGCCCCGCCCGGTCAGGCGGTCCAGACCGGTCGCGCCGAGCTGGCGGTAGGAAACGCCGGTGGCGAGGATCACCGTGTGGCCGTCGATCCAGGCGCCGTCGGCGAAGCGTACGGTCCGGGCTGCACCGTTGGCTTCCAACGCCACCACGTCACGGGTCGTGATCAATTCCGCCCCGAACTTCACCGCCTGCCGGCGCGCCCGCTCGGTGAGCTGCGAGCCTGACACACCGTCGGGGAATCCGAGATAGTTCTCGATCCGGGAGCTCTGGCCGGCCTGGCCGCCCGTGGCGATCGCCTCCACCAGCACCGTACGCAAGCCTTCCGACGCTCCGTACACGGCCGCGCCGAGTCCGGCCGGGCCGCCGCCGACCACGATCAGATCGTAGAAGTCGGAACTCGGCTGAGTGGACAGGCCGACGCGTTCGGCCAGTTCGGCGTCGGTCGGCGCGACCAGTGCGTCACCGTCGGGCGTCACGATGAGCGGCAGGGTCCGGGCGTCGACGCCGGCCGCGTCCAGCAAGCGGGTTCCCTCCGGCGTGTCCGACGAGTACCACCGGTACGGCACCTGGTTGCGGGCCAAGAATTCGCGGACCGCCGAGGACCGCGCCGACCACCGGTGGCCGACGACCTTCGTCTCCTGGACCGGCCGGAAGTCGACCGCGCGCCACGATTCGAGCTGGGCGTCGATCACCGGATAGAGCTTCTCCTCCGGGGGGTCCCACGGCTTGAGCAGGTAGTAGTCGAGGTCGACGACGTTGATCGCCTCGATCGCGGCACCGGTGTCCGCGTACGCGGTGAGCAAGATGCGCCGAGCCTGCGGATACAGATCCATGGCGGCCTCGAGGAACTGGAGGCCACTCATCTGGGGCATCCGGTAGTCGGCGAGCAGCACCGCGACCGTGTCGCCACGCAGTTTCATCTCGCGCAGCGCGTCGAGCGCCTGCTCGCCCGACTCGGCCCGGACGATGCGGTAGTGATCTCCATAATGCCGGCGCAGGTCGCGCGCCACCGCGCGGGACACTCCCGGGTCATCATCGACGGTCAGGATCGACGGTCGGGTTGGTGCGGTCGGGTTAGCGGGATTGGTCGCTACCGCCACGCGATCTCCCTCCGGGACGGCTGTGCGTTACGCCTCGAAGTACCAACCCTATGGCGCCGTTCGCGACAGGCAACCGACTAGGCGAAATGCGACTCCATGTCCGAAAATTCATCGCGTTAGGCGGCACCCGAGGTCCGTGCTCGCCGGCCGACGACGGACGCGCGATATCGGGCCGTACCCGGGAAAGTCCGCGACGCGCGCCCTAGCGGTGCGTCGGTGAGTGACCGACGGAGGCCGATCTGGTGGCGTGCGGCGCCGGCGAATGATCGGAGCGGTCGGCGCCGAGTGCGGTGCCGGATGCCACGAATGCGTAGAGCACCAGAACGGCGCTGGAGATGACCGCGGCCCAGAACGTGACCCATTTCGTCTTGCGGGCATCACGCTCCCGCCCGGCCTGCACGCGATGTGTCTGCCAGGCCAGCGTGTTATGCCGCCACCGCATGCCCGCCCAGAATGCGACCACGATGCCGACGGCTACGAGCAGTAGTGCCCCCGGACCCACGTTTGAACGATATGTGTCGATCAAGGCATTGGGAAGGGGTTATCCAGCCCGGTATGGCAATCTGTCCGGATGATCGTGACGGCCCGCCTGTTGCTGCGACCGCCGATGGCGACCGACGCGACGGATGCCCTGGCGATGCTGTCCGATGCGGACACTCGCACGTGGAATCCGGCGCGCTCGGTGATCGATCTGGATAGCGCGGCCCGGTGGTGCGTGGAACTCGCCGATTGGTCCGCGGGCGACCATGCGAGCTGGTCTGTTCTGGATCGGCAGAGCGAGGCATTCCTGGGCTTGGTGTCCGTGCACAGCATCAACCCGGCCCAGGCCGACGCCGAGATCGGCTATCGGGTGAGCGCACCCGCACGCGGTCGGGGCGTCGCCACCGAGGCGGTCGTCGCCGCGAGCGCCTGGGCCTTCGACAACCTTTCGCTGGTACGCATCGAGCTTGCGCACGCGGTGGCCAACCCGGCCTCGTGCGCGGTTGCGCTCCGCGCCGGCTATCCGCTCGAGGGTTTGTTGCGGCAGTCCTTCGTGTACGGCGACGGCCAGCGCTACGACGAACACCTGCACGCGCGACTGGTAACCGACCCGCCGCCGGTCGTAGCCCGGTCGGCATAGCCCGGTCGGTCGGCGTGACCCTAAGCTCGATTGCAGCGCCCGCCACCACTGGATGACGTCAGGAGTTCGAACGTGGAGACCGCACCGCCGCGTAGCCGTGAACAGCGCAAAGCCGACACTCTCGCCCGGTTCGAGCAGGGTGAGGACGCGTGGGTCGCCAGTGCCGACGCGGACGGCGAGGCGTACATCACGCCGCTGTCGTACGTGTGGGACGGGGCGACGTTCGTCATGGCGACCGTCGAGTCGGGCCTGACCGGGCGCAACCTCGCCGCCCGCGACCGGGTCCGGTTCGCCATCGGCGAGACCCGCGACGTCATCATCGTCGAGGGCACGGTGGAAACGTTCACCCTGGCGACGGTCCCGACCGATCTGGCTGACGCCTTCGCGGCCAAGCTCTGGGACGCCCGGCGGGACCCGAAGCCGCCGGTGTACTTCCGCATCACGCCGCAACGGATCCAGGCCTGGCGGGAGGTCAACGAGCTGACCGGCCGACTGCTCATGCGCGACGGCGGGTGGCTCGTGTGATCGGGGCCGCCCCGCGTGCGGTGCCACGCCGGGTGTGAATTGCCACGGGGTTCGGAGTGTCGCCGCGAAGTGTCGGTCGGGCCTGGTAGGAAGGCTGCTATCAGACGAGTGTTCGGAGGATCGCGATGGCTGCGCGCGGATCGTCGACCGGATTGACCACACAAGACCTCAACGGGATTCGCACGACGCTGGCATCGGGTCGCAAACCCAAGGTCGTGTTCACCGAAGCGGCCGGTCAGATCGCCGGGCAGGCGGGCCAGGTCGTCGCGTTACGCGATCCGGCCGACGACGAGTGGGTCGTGGTCCGCTTCGGCCGCGACGAGCTGCCGTTCTCGCCGGTTGATCTCGCGGTGCCGCCGCGTGGCTCGGCCAAGCGTGCCCCGGCCCGGCGCCCGACGCCGGCCGAGCCGCGACCCACGTCCGATCCCCCACCGGCCGCCCGACCCTCAGCCGACTCGACCACGAGCGCGCCGCCACCGGCCGCGATCCCGCCCCAGCGCCAGGAGAAACCGATGCCCAGCACCCAGTCGTCCACCGTGGACACGGCAGCGTCGACCACACCAGCAGGCCGGCCGCGCCGGCAGGGGCGCCTGCGAGCGACCGGGAGCGTCCGGCCCGCAAGGCCAGCGCACCCCGGCAGCCGAAGGTCAAGGCGCCGCCGTCGTTGACCGTGACGTTGAGCTACACCGACGGCGACTGGTTCGTCGGCGCCCAGCAGGGCTCCAAATCACTGGCCAAGCCATATGTCATCAAGGCCGGCGAGGCGCTGCGCATGGTCGGTCTGCTCGACGTGCCGGGCGTGCATGAGGCGGTGGAGCAGATCATCGCGGCCGAGCGGGCCGAGGCCAACGCGCACGCCGAGCGGCTGCGCACCGAGCTCGCCGAGATCGAGGCGCGCCTGGCCGACCTGCCGAAGCTGACCTGACAGCGGAGCGTGGCATGGACGAGCCGGGTCGCTGGCGGACGCCGCCGCTGTGGCGTGCCACGCTGGCCATATCGGGTCCGGTCGTCGGCACGGTGTGCCGACTGCGGGTCACCGGAGACGTGCCCGACGACCGGCGGGATGGACCGCTGATCCTCGCGGTGAACCACATCGGCGCGTTCGATCCGCTCGTCCTGACGGCCGCATGCGCGCGGCGCCGGCTCGCGCCACGGATCCTCGCCACCGGCGGTCTCTTCCGTGCGCCGCTGGTCGGCGCGGCAATGCGGGGGTTCGGACACCTGCGGGTCGACCGTCGTCGCCCCACCGTCGCCGACGCGCTCCCGATCGCACGCGAGGCACTCGACCACGGCGCTGTCGTGCTGGCCTACCCCGAGGGTCGCATCACGCTGGATCCGGGCATGTGGCCGGAGCGTGGCAAGACGGGCCTGGCCCGGCTCGCGATCACGACCCGGGTGCCGGTTGTTCCGGTCGCCCAGTGGGGCGGTCACCTGGTGCTGCCGTGGGGCACGCCGCACGGCATGATTCGCCGGCTGGCCTGGTCGGTCGTCCGTCGTCCGGTCGTGCGCGTGCATTTCGGGGCGCCGGTCCCCCTCGACGACCTCGACGCAACCGCGCGCGACGTCCGGATCGGCACGGATCGGATCATCGACGCGATCATCGACGAGCTCCGGCCGCTGCGCCCCGATGAGCGGCGGCTGCCGCGCTGGATCGATCCGCAGCGACCGATCAGTAACGGGCGGACGCATCGATATCGGGGTTCGTCCGGATGGCCGGGCGGCGCTCGGGCCACTTAAGGTGGAGCGGCACATCGAGCTGACACGGCGGGTAACCGTCAAACGGGGGTGGAACGGCATGGCGGAACAGAGCCCGGGTGACCCCCCGGCGCAGGCGTACCCGACCGAAGGGGCGGGCGGGCCGCCCCGGCCCGACCCCGGCGGGCAGCCGACACCGATCTCGCAGTTCCGGGCGTCCCACGGTGATCGCCAACTCGTCGCGGACCGACTGCGCGAGGCGCTGGACGAGGGTCGGCTCACCCTCGACGAGTACGACGACCGGGTGAAGGTGGCCTACGCGGCGACCACGTACGACGACCTCAACGCGTTGCTCCGCGACATCCCGACGCAGACCGGCGTGTTGGAGATCAGGCCGCCGTCCGGACGGCGGATGCCGGCCGGTCCGCCGCAGACCGCCGGGCCGGCGCGGGTGCCGCGGCCGGCACCGAAGAACCGCCGGATCCCGCTCGCACTATCGATCTTGTGGACGATCTGGGCCGGCGTCGTCGCGATCAACGTCGCCGTCTGGCTGATCGTGATCGTCACCACCGGGCACGGCCTCTACCCGTGGCCGATCTGGGTCGCCGGACCGACGGGCGCCGCCTTGCTGGCCGTGACGATCGGCATCCAGGCGATCCGGAACCGCCCCGAAGACTGACGACCGGTTCTAGTCCGGTCGGCGGTGGTGCAGGTCAGTCCGGTGGGCGCTGGTGCAGGTCAGTCCGGTCGGCGCTGGTGTAGGAAGACGAGGACCGCCTCTCGCGTCGTACGCACGCCGAGCGACGTTCGTGCCTGCGCGATGCGACGGTTGGCGGTGCGCAGCGACAGATATTCCGCCGCGGCGGCGGTGGCGATCGTCTCGCCGTTCGCGAGGCGCCCGAGCAACGCGCGCTGCTCGGGCAGCAGCGACGCCAGTCCGTTGACCGCCGGCACGTCCGGCGACATGGCGGGTACCCTCACCACGGTCGCGTGGTCGGGCACCGCGTCGACCGACTGCAACACCGGGCCGTGCGCCTCGAGCGCGGCGATGAGCTGACGCCCGGGCTGTGACGCGAAGTCGGCGATCGCGACGACGCCGGCACCGCGGATCGCGGCCGATGCCGCGGCCTGCGCGGCCGATTGTGTCGGGATGCGTCCATAACACACGATGCGGGCGGTCGGCCCAGCGCTCGGTGGGACGGTGAATCCAGGGCGAGGGTGCCAGCCGCTACGCGCAAGCCGGTGCAATATCTGGGTCGCCTCGGCGGCGGTCCCGACCACGTATCGCGGGATCGTCATCCGTGCACCTCCGTGGCCTCGCTCCGGCCCTCGGGCGGGTCGTGTAGTGATCACTGACGGTGGCACAAACCTGTGGTGTCCACGGTCTCTCCTCGGATTGACGATGTAAAGCGGCGGCGTGGATGTTTTCGATATCCGCCGGCCGGTCGATGAATGTGGCCAGCCGCCGCGCCGCGGGCGTACGGCTCAAGATTCACCCGGACGGGGCATACTCGCCCGCGTGGAGTCGACGCATCCGTTCCTGACCCCGATCGCTCCTGGTCGGCCGCTCGCGTTCGCGCATCGTGGCGGCGCCGCCGATGGCGACGAGAACACGCTCGCGGCATTCGCGCGCGCCGTCGCGCTCGGCTACCGGCATCTGGAGACGGACGTGCACGCGACGTCGGATGGCGTCGCGGTGGTGTTTCACGACGCAACCACCGAACGCGTGCTCGGGCAACGCGGGCGCGTCGCGCAGTTGAGCTGGAACGACCTTGCGTCGGTACGGGTTGACGGCGCGGCCGTGGTGCCCCGCCTCGACGAGGTGCTCGCGGCATGGCCGGAGGCGTACGTGAACATCGACGTCAAGGCCGACGGCGTTGTGGAGCCGGCGCTGGCGGCGTTGCGGGCCGCGGGCGCACTCGACCGCGTGTTGATCGCGTCGTTCAGCGACGACCGCCTCGCGCGGGTACGGCGGCTCACCGGTGACCGCGTACCGACGTCGGTGGGCTGGCGCGGCTGTGCGCGCGTATGGGCATCATCCCGGCTTGGTACGGGCGGACGAGCGGTCGCGGCCGGCGCGGCTGCGATACAGATGCCGTGGCGCGCGGTCGACCGTCGGTTCGTGCGATACGCCCACCGCCTCGGCGTCGTCGTACACGCGTGGACGGTCAACCGAGCCGACGACATGCGGGACTTACTCGACGCCGGTGTGGATGGCATCATGACCGATCACCTGGGAGTGCTGCGCGACGTCTACGCCGAGCGGGGGCTGTGGCCGGCGTGACCATCCGGCCGCACGGCCGCCCGCGACAACGAGAAGGAACGATGACGCGATGACCGTTGAGCCGCCGGCGACCGACGTGGCCCCGGCCGCACCGATCGTGCCGGGCAGCACCAAACGTGAGCGGGTCGGCTGGTACTTCTACGACTGGGCGAACTCCGCATTCGCCACGACCGTCGTGTCGGTATTTCTCGGTCCGTACCTCACGTCGATCGCCGAGAACGCGGTCGGCGAGCACGGCGACGTGCACGTCGCCGGCATCCCGATCGCGGCCGGTTCGCTGTTCGCGTACACGGTGTCGGTCTCGGTCCTCCTGCAGGTGTTCGCGCTGCCGGTCGTCGGGGCGATCGCCGACCGGTCCTCGCACAAGCGCGAACTACTGGCGCTGTTCGCCTACGTCGGGGCCGGCGCGACCATCGCGATGGTGTTCCTCACCGGCGGCCGGTGGGCGCTCGGCTCGGTGCTGTTCATCGTCGCGAACGTCGCCCTGGGCGCGAGTTCGGTGGTCTACAACTCGTTCCTCCCGCAGCTCGCCGGCCCGGACGACCGCGACCGCGTGTCGAGCATCGGCTGGGCCGTCGGCTACATCGGCGGTGGCCTGCTGCTCGCGCTGAACCTCATCGCGCTCAAACTCGACGACACGCTCGGCCTGTCCAAGGGCGACGTCGCCCGCTTGAGCATCGTGTCGGCCGGCCTGTGGTGGGCCGCGTTCACGACGCTGCCGCTGCTGCGGCTGCACAACCGGCCGGCGGTCGCCGGCGAAGCGGTCGGTTCGGTGCTGACCGACGGTTTCCGCCAGCTCGGCACGACTCTGCGGCACATGCGGGCGTTTCCCCTCACACTCGGCTTCCTGGGCGCCTATCTCATCTACAACGAGGGCATCCAGACCGTCATCACGCAGGCCAGCGTGTACGCCGACAAGCAGCTCGGCCTGACCCAGGACAACCAGGTCGAGACGATCCTGCTGGTGCAGTTCCTCGCGTTCGGTGGTGCGTTGTGGCTCGGTCGGCTAGCGCGGCGCTACGGCGGGCAGCGTACGGTCCTCGGCAGCCTGGTCTTCTGGACGATCGCGCTCGTCCTCGCGTTCCTGCTGCCGGCGCACAAACCGATGCTGTTCATGGCACTGGGCCTGCTGATCGGCATCGTGCTCGGTGGCAGCCAGGCGCTGTCCCGGTCGATGTTCAGCCAGCTCATCCCGCACGGGATGGAGGCCGAGTACTTCGGCATCTACGAGATCGCCGGGGACGGCACCACGTGGCTCGGCCCGCTGCTGTTCGGCCTGGCCTACCAGATCACCGGTGACTACCGGATTGCGATCGTGTCGCTGCTGGTGTTCTTTGTCGTCGGGTTCCTCGCCCTGGCCGCCGTCCCGATGCGCCGCGCGATCGAGGCGGCCGGAAACGCCGCGCCCGAGGTCGTCTGACCCGCCCGCCGTCGGGCACCGCGCATGCGGACGCGGCCGTCAGTAGGGCTCGCCGCAGATCAACCACTGGCTGCCGTCCTGCACCATCGGCACGTTGTGGTGCTCGATGGTGCCACCGGCCCGGGTGAAATCGACGATGACCGTAGCCGCCGGCGATCCGTTGACCCGCTGCGTTTCGACCTTCGTGATCGTGTATGAGTCGACGGTGGACAGGCTCTGCTGCCCGGAGACGAACTGATCCTCGGTGAACGACTGTTTGGTGATCGAGCACAGCGACCCGTACGCGTCATGGAAGTTCTTGGTTTTGAGGTCGTTGAAGAAATTCTGAGCGGCGACCCGCGCCGGCCCGACTGGCACGCTCGGGCTCCGGACACCGAAGTAGATCGCGATGATCGCGCCGACGATACACACCGCCCCGACCCAGATCGCCGTGCGGCGGAAGCGGGTGAACGATGCCTTCGGCTCGGTAGGGGTGGTCGAGTCCTTGGTGGCCGGCATGGGGACCTCGCAAACTCACGCGGCGGCGGTCGTGACCGCCCACGCTAGCAGGGGTACCCAGCGTTTTGGATCACGAAACGGGCGAGGCCAGCACACGGCACAAAGCCCGCCACCGGTGATCGGCGACGGGCTTCGCATTGTCGTCTGGTTCGAACGGGTTGTTGTCGGTCCCGAACGGGTCGTTGTCGGTCCGGAAGGGTCGTTGTCGGCCCGGAAGGTGGCCTCCGATCAGCGGACGCCGAGCAGATCCACCACGAAGACCAGCGTTTCGCCGGGTTTGATGACACCGCCCGCGCCACGGTCGCCGTAGGCCAGGTTGGCCGGGATCGTGAGTTGCCGGCGGCCGCCGACACGCATGCCCGCGACGCCCTTGTCCCAGCCCTGGATCACCTGGCCGGCCCCGAGGCCGAAGCTGAACGGCGTGTTGCGGCTGTATGACGAGTCGAACTCCTTGCCGTTGGAGTGCGCTACGCCGACGTAGTGAACGCTGACCTGCTGACCCGGGGTTGCCTCGGGACCCTCTCCGACGATCAGGTCGTCGACGACCAGTTCGGTCGGCGGGTCTCCGGCGGGCACCTCGACGTTTGGCTTGCTCTGAGTCATACGCCCCACCTTATGCCAGGCCCACGCCGGCCGCGGATGGATGCCGGTCAACCACCGGTCACTTGTCGACCGGTAGGTGACCGAGCATCGAACGGGCCTGCTCAGCGTGGCCGGCCTCGACGAGAATCTCATAGCTGCCGGCGGCCAGAGCGCCGCGGGGAATGAGCCCGCGCCGGCCGCTCGCACCCGCTCGGACGACGGCGCCGAGGATGGCTCCCCACACACCGCCGATAGCGACACCGGCCGCCAACACGCCCCACCACGAATGGCGACCGAACAGGCCGAACATCACCGCGATGAACAATCCGAGCCAGGCGCCGACGGCCGCGCCCCGCCGCGCGGCGCGACCCATCGTCATCCGGCCGGCGGTCGTCTCCACCATGCTGAGATCGCTGCCGACGATTGAGGCGTGCTCGACCGGGAACCGGTTGTCCGACAGGTAGGCGAGGGCTCGTTGCGCCTGCGTGTACCGCGGGTAGGCGGCCACACTCACACCAAGATCCGCGACGGTGCCGGGCATCCGCGGCAGCTCGCGCCCGCCCGCCGTCGACGTCGCCATTCCGCGTTGCCTCCCTCGGGGAAACTCCTGGGTAGGGCGATTGTGTCGCGGAACGTCAGCTCCGCGGAGCAAACCCGGCAGAATCCCCCGGCTCGGCGGTCGCCATCGGCGGCAGGTGCGACGGCTTGAACAGGAACCAGGCGTCGTCCCGTCGGATGCCCCATCGGGCGGCGTACGCGGCGGACACCGCTTCGACTGCGTCACTCAGCTGGGTCAGGTTCATGGCCGTGAGCGTACGAGCCGAAGCGGTGGCGCGATCGGTCACCAACGCCGGCGCCGGATAGCCCGTCCCATCGGTCACCAACGCCGTCCGCGGTTGCGTCAGGAGATCTCCGGGCCGCGCTGCCGCAGCTCCCCGACCGTCTCCATCGCCGTCCGCAACTCGGTGAGCCACGCATCGGCGTGCTCGCTGACGAGCCGTACGCACCACGCGAGCGCTTCCGACCGGGAGCGGGCGACCCCGGCGTCGACCAGGGTGTCGAGCACCTGTCGCTCCGGCTGCCGCAGCCGCGTCATCACCGGAGCCGAAATCGTGGTGAACAGCGCTCGGGTGCCGCCGCAGGTGGCTCCCCAGGCCATTTTCCGCTGGTAGCGATGCTCGATCTGGCGTGCCAGGTGGATCCGCTCGTCCCGGGTGCGCTCGCGAAAGCCGCTGATCCGACCGGCCTCGGCTGTCGCAACATCCGCCGCCGACGCGTCATCGGCGAGGGTCGGGGCCGTCAACGGGCCGACGACGAGGATCTCGTCGCGGTCGATCACGACCTCCACAGGCCCGTTGAACAGGTCGTCCGGCAGGAGACCGACAATCCAGGCCGGCGCATCGTCGACCGGCACCGATTCGCTCCGGCCCGCATGTTTGAGCATCATGATCGGTCCTTTCCTCGTGCTGAGTTCTCTCGTGGCCATCCGATGATCGTCCGGCCGATTACACGATTACAGCATTACACCGTTTCGAGTAGCCGACAAGACCATGGACGTACGACCCGATCTCTACGGTCGTCCGCGCGATAGCGATGACCGGGTCGGTGCCGGAGACTGGTCGCCATGCTGCTCGAACGCGAGGCGTGTCTGGCCTCCCTGGCCGAGTACGCCCAGCAGGCGCGACTCGGCAACGGTCGACTCGTGCTGATCTCCGGCGAGGCCGGTGTCGGCAAGTCGGCGTTGGTAGAGCAGTTGCAGTCCGACGTACCCGATGCGGTCTGGTCCTGGGGTGCGTGCGACGGTCTGTTCACCCCGCGTCCGCTCGGCCCGCTGTTCGACATCGCGGCGCGGCTCGGCGGCGAACTGCTGGAGCTGTGCCGTCGCGGGGCGCCCCGCGAAGAATTGTTCGGCGCGGTGCTGCGCCGCCTGGCCGATCCGCACACGTTCGACGTGGTCGTCATCGAGGACGTGCACTGGGCCGACGAGGCGACGCTGGACCTGCTGCGGTTCCTCGGCCGCCGCATCCGCGACTCGTCCGTCCTCCTCATCGCGACGTATCGCGATGACCAGCTGACGGCGAGCGATCCGCTTCGGCTGGCGCTGGGCGAACTCGCGACGCAGCGGTCGACCCGGCGGATCAGTCCGGCACCGTTGTCGGTCGACGCCGTGGCGATCCTGGCCGACGGCAGCGGGTTCGACGCGACCGACTTGTACCGCCTGACCAGCGGCAACCCGTTCTTTCTGACCGAGGTGATCCAGGCCGGCCCGGGCACGGTCTCACCGTCAGCGCGCGACGCGGTGCTCGCACGGCTGGGCAATCTGAGCGTCGCGGCGCGCCGCGTCGTCGATGCCGGAGCGCTCATCGGCACGCGTTTGGAGCCCGCGCTGCTGGCCGCGGTCACCCCAGGTGCTCCGGGCGTCCTCGACGAGATCCTCGACTCCGGCTTCTTCGTCGTTGATGGCGACTGGGTCCGTTTTCGCCACGAGATAGCCCGTCTGGCGGTCGAGCAATCGCTCGCGGCCCACCGCCAGCGTGCACTTCACGCCCGGATCTTCGACGCCCTGTCTCGGCAGGGCTGCGACGACGATGCGCAATTGGCGTTCCACGCCGAGGGCGCCGGCGACGCGACCGGCGTGTTACGTCACGCGCCGCGGGCCGCGCGCCACGCCGCCGGTTTGGCATCGCATCGCGAGGCCGCGAAACAGTACGAACGTGCATTGCGTTACTCGGCCGGCACCGAGCCGGCGGTCGCGGCGGAACTCCACGACGGGCTGGCGTTCGAGGCGTCGCTGATCGATCGATTCCAGGATGCCGCGGACGCACGGATCCAGGCACTGGAGCTGTGGCGTCGGGCCGGCAATGAGCTGCGCGAAGGCGACACGATGCGGCGGCTCTCGCGCACCATGTGGCGCCTGTGTCGCGGGGAAGACGCGTTGGCAGCGGCGGAGAACGCCGTGGCGATTCTCGAGCCGCTCGGTTCCACTGGCGAGCTGGCCTGGGCGTACGCGAATCTGGCCAACCAACAGATGCTGTACGCCGAACACACGGCCGCGATCGACCTTGCCCGGCGGGCGCTGGCGATCGCCGAACCGATAGAGATGTTCGAGGTGCTGAGCGACGCCCTGAACACCCAGGCATGCGCCACGGCGTCGAGCGACGGCGACTGGGCACCGCTCCTGCACCGTTCGCTCGAGATCGCCGTCTCGCGCGGCGTCGAGGAGCAGGCGGGCCGGGCGTACGCGAACCTCTACATGCTGTTCTGCGACGAGCGACGGTTTCCCGAGGCTGACCGCTACTTCGTCGACGGGCTGGCCTACTGCACCGAGCACGACATCGGCACGTTCGCGACCTGCTTGCGGGGCGAGCGCACCGTCACCCTGGAACGGACCGGACAATGGCCCGAGTCCGCGGCGCTCAGCGCCCAGCTGCTCGACCAGGTCGCGTCTCCGATCAACCGGATCAACCCGTTGCTCAGCCTCGGCCGGATCCGGGCCCGCCGCGGCGAGCCACGCGCATGGGAATGCCTCGACGAGGTGGCGACGGCCGCCGACGGATCCGGCGAGCCGAACTGGGTCGCGCACGCCCGGCTCGCGCGGGCCGAGGCGGCGTTTCTCGAGGGTGATGGAGCCGCGGCCCGGCGGGAGATCGGCCGAGCCGATGAGCTGGCGGCCGGGTGCGACCGATGGCTGCGCGGCGCCATCGCCGTGTGGCGACGGCGCATCGGTGCCGCAGGCGGCGCGTCGGCCGGCCGGGACCGTCGCCGCGGGTGGCGACGTTGCCGGCTCGCCGCAGACCGCGCCAACCGGCGCCGCAGACCTGCCGGAGCCGTACAGCTTCGAGGTCGAGGGCGACCTGGACCGTGCCGGCGATGCCTGGATGGCTCTCGGTTGCCCGTTCGAGGCGGGGATGGCGTGGCTCGGCTCCACCGATGAACACGCGCTTCGACGGGCCCTCGCGGTCTTCTCCGACCTCGGCGCGGCCGCCGCCGCCCGCATCACCCGGCAGCGGATGCGCGGGCTCGGGATCCGCTCGATTCCGGCCGGCCCACGGTCCGCGACGCGCGCGCACCCGTTCAATCTGACCCGCCGCGAGCGGGAGGTGCTCGAGCTGATGTGCGTCGGCCACACGAACGCGGAGATTGCCGCAGACCTGTTCGTCTCGGCGAAAACGGTGGATCACCACGTCTCCGCGGTTCTCGCGAAGCTGGGCGCACCATCGCGGGGTGCGGCCGCGGCCGAGGCCGTCCGCCTCGGGCTGGTCAAGGCGGCCGCCGCGACCGCGTGAACGTCCTGCGCGCGAAGCTCGCCGGAGGTGCGTGACCCTCCTGCGGGCCTAGCTCGCCGGCGGGCGGCGGCGGTTCGGAGCCGCATGGCGGAAAACTGGGTAATGCTCCGCCGAATCTGGGGAATCGGTCCCGATCTCGGTTCGGCCCGGCGGCCATAACGTCGACTCGACAGCAACCGCGACCGAGGAGGCACCATGCCGCTCTACATGGACGTACACACGATCGCCGGCGGGGTCTCCGCCGACGATGTCGCGCAGGCTCACATGGCTGACCTGCAGACCCAGCCGAAGCACGACGTCCGCTACCTGCGCTACTGGGTCGCCGAGCCGGAGGGAAAGGTGTTCTGCCTGGTCGAGGCTCCCTCGGCCGAGGCCGCGTCGACCGTGCATCGCGAAGCGCACGGCCTGGTCGCCGACAGCGTCTTCCAGGTCCAAGAGGGTTCCTGAGCCAATCCCGAGCCGATCTCGTCCGAGGGGGGCGCTAGCGCGGGCACGGTGCTAGCGGAATCGAGTCGGCGCCCCACTCACGCCGCCGTCATTCCAGGAGCGGCGGCGTGGGTGGGTCGGCTCGGCGCACGCGCGCGACGACCCTCCATCGGTACGGTGACCGACGTGACCGTGGTCGACCCGCCGGGTGCCGAGACACCGCTTGCCGGAGGCCGGTGGTCGACCGGCGTGGTGCGGGTCGGCGACACCGTGCGCCGCCGGCCATCGGCGGCGTCGGGATTCGTCGCCGACCTCCTCGGCCATGTGCACGGTGCGGGCTTCCACGGCTGCCCGCGGTATCTCGGGCGCGACGATCTCGACCGCGACGTCTTCTCCTACATCCCGGGCGACGTGGTGGCGCGCTGGCGCCGCCTCGACGATGCCGAGGTGGCGGCGGCCGCTCGACTGTTACGGCAGTGGCATGACGCCACCCGCGGATTCCGGGGCGGTGGCATCGTCTGCCATCACGACCCGGGCCCGAACAATGCCGTGTTCGTGGCCGGCCGGCCGGTCGCCTGGATCGACTTCGACTTCGCGGCGCCTGGCGACCCGATCGAGGACGTGGCCTACCTGGCGTGGTCGTGGTGCATTTCGGGCCGACCGGATCGTGGGCCGGCAGCCGAGCAGGCGCGACAGGTTCGACTGCTCGCCGATGCGTACGGTCTCGATGTCCACCGCCGGCGGCGGCTCGTACGCGCCATCGACGAGCGGCTCGAGGGCAACGTCGCGCTCTGGCGGACCGTCGGCACCGGCACGGCGGATTCGGCCGCGCAACACCCGGTCGCGCAGCATCCGGACGCTCGGCGGCGGGCGGACGAGGTTGTCGCGTGGACGCGGTCCGAACAGCGCTTTGTCGCCGAGAACGCACCTGTGTTCCAGGCTGCGCTCGACGCGGCTCGGCTCGCGTGATGCCTGGCGTCAGGGGAGGCTGATCACCCTCCGTCGACGGCGTCCAGATCGCCGGCGTAATACTCGATGGCCGGGCGATACCGCTGCACGTCCGGATCGCTGCTCGTCTGGGCGAGCACGGTCAGCGCGAGGCCGAGCCCGTCGTGCGCCGCTCCGAGGTTGTAGAGCGTCATCGCGAGGAACGTACGCAGGGCGGCGTTGCCCGGAAACTCGGTCAGCCCGCGCTGCAGCGTCGACCGCGCCTCCTCGTAACGACCGAGCACGCGGTACGTACTGCCCAGGCCGACATAGGCCCCGATCCGGTGTTCGGTCGCGAGACCCGACGTCAGGGCGTGCTCGTAGAACGGAACCGCCTCGGCCTCGAGACCGAGGCGATCGTGTACCCACGCGGTCTGGTAGGCGATCTCGGCGTCGTCGGGCCACTGGTGGCCGAGTGCGAGCAACCGGGTGCGGGCCGGTTCGAGCTGGCCGTCCTCGCGAAGCCGTACGGCCTGGGCCAGCGCCTCATCGCGCCGATCCGGGTCGACCGCGCCAGCGGCCGGATCATCGGTCATCCCGGCATTGTGCCAGCCCGGCCGATCGTGAATTCGCGCCGCCGATCTGTCGATTCGTCGGCCGGCGCTTCGACGTCTATATAGCAGCCGCGATTCGCACCCGCGGCCCAAAACCGGCCCAAAATCGGCCCAAAGCCGGGCCAGAGCCGGTCGATAGCCGGCCCAGAGCCGGTCCAAGACGGCTCAGGCGAGAGGACATAACGAGATGAGGAGGCACCGTGACGGACGAACCAGCGGTCGTGTGGCGGGACGAATGGCTCGACGCGCGCCTGGCGCTGCTGACGAAGGAGAAGGAGTTGACCCGGCTCCGGGACGAGTGCAACGCGGCTCGGCGGCGGCTGCCGATGGTCCGGCTCGACAAGGAGTACGTCTTCGAGGGCGACGGCGGCCGAGCCACTCTGGCGGACCTGTTCGACGGGCGCCGGCAGCTCATCGTCTATCACATGATGTGGCGATGGGATCTCGACGCCGGGTGCCCCAGCTGCTCGTTCCTCATCGACAGCATCGGTGAGCTGTCGCATCTGCACGCGGCCAACACGACGCTGGCCGTGGTGTCGCGTGGACCGTGGCCGGATCTCGACAAGTTCCGTACGCGGATGGGCTGGCGGGCACCGTTCTACTCGTCGTACGGCAGCGACTTCAACTACGACTTCCACGTCACGCTCGACGCCGACGTCGCGCCGGTGGAATACAACTACCGCTCGGCCGACGAGCTTCGCCAGCGCGGCGAGACGTGGTTTCTCGAGGGCGAGCAGCCGGGCACGAGCGTTTTCCTCCGCGACGGTGACGACGTGTTCCACACCTACTCGTCGTATGCCCGCGGCGGCGACCTGCTGCTCGGCACGTACAACTACCTCGACCTGACGCCGCTCGGACGCCAGATCCACGTCTCTGACTTTCCCCATCACGACACATACGGCACGACGTCGGCGGTCGCCTGCGACCACCACCATTAGGCCGGACGCGACGCGTCCGAAGATCAATGGCGAGCCATGGTACGGGTAAATCCTTCGGTTTCGCGGCGCAGGATCCGTGCCATGGCACCGGTCTTCCCTAGACGCGCCAGTTCCGGCGGCGGCACGACAAGCACCCGGCAGTGAGCCCGACGCACACAGCGCCGGACGACCAACGTCCGGGTCGGCCACCAGAAACCGTCGGCCGGTCCGCCGATGACGAGCAGGTCGTCCGGCCGATCGGCCTGTGCGACCAGCACCTTCTCGGGCATCCCCTCGACGACGACCAATTCGGTCGGCACATCGGCTGGCGGTCCGCCCATCGCGGTGACGAACGCCCGCGTGAGCGTCCGCACGGCCTGGCTGGAGATCTCCCGTCGCCACCGTGCCACGCCCGGCTCCCGTGCACTGGCCCGATAGGCCCACGCGCGGACGCCGACCAGTGGAACCTCGCGGGTCCGAGCCTCGGCCACGGCGACCCGCAGCGCCTCAAGGCCGGCGAGCGATTCGCTGACGCCGACGACGACGCGCTTGATCTGAGTGCTCATCGAAGTCCCCCGGCTTCGCGGACGGGGTGGAATGCGGATCCGGCACGCCGACGGCGGACCGGCCCACACAGATGCTGTGCCACCCCCGGCACCCCATCAGTGTCGCGCGAATAACGCGTTCGCGCTGGCCGTATCGACCCTCGTCGAACGCGGGTGTGCACACAATGGCCCCGATCGCGGCTGGATGCCGGCGAGTGCTCGACTATGGGGCAGCGACGTGAAGGAGGTGCATCAAATGTTGGCCTGGCAGGTGAGCCACCCGGGTCCGTTGACGACCCGACCGCTGACCCGGGTCGAACGCGACGTACCCGAACCAGGCCCCGGCGAGCTTCGGGTCCGGATCTCGGCGTGCGCGGTGTGCCGGACCGATCTGCACGTCACGGAGGGTGACCTTCCGGTGCACCGGTCGCCGGTGATCCCGGGCCACGAGATCGTCGGCTACGTCGATCGGGTAGGTCCCGGCGTCACCGGGTTCACCGACGGTGATCGAGTCGGTGTCGCCTGGCTGAGGCACACGGATGACACGTGCGTCTACTGCCAACGCGGTGCGGAGAACCTGTGCCCGGATTCGCGTTACACGGGTTGGGACGCCGACGGTGGTTACGCCGAGTTCACGACGGCACCGGCCGACTATGTCTACCGGCTCCCCGGCGGCTACTCGGACGCGCAGACGGCTCCGCTGCTCTGCGCCGGCATCATCGGCTACCGAGCGCTGCGCCGCTCCGAGCTACCTCGCGGCGGCCGCCTCGGCCTGTACGGATTCGGCGCATCCGCACACCTCGCCGCACAGGTCGCCCTGGCCGAGGGTGCGCGCGTGCACGTGCTGACCCGGGCCGAGCCGGCCCGACAGTTGGCGCTAGACCTCGGCGCGGCGTCGGCCGGCGACGCCTATGCCAAGCCGCCCGAGCCGCTCGACGCGGCCATCCTCTTCGCACCGGTCGGCGACCTGGTGCCAGTCGCGCTCGAAGCCCTGGACCGAGGCGGCACGCTGGCGATCGCCGGTATCCATCTCACGGACATCCCGTCGCTCGACTATGAGCGGCACCTCTTCCAGGAACGTACGCTGCGCAGCGTGACGGCCAATACCCGCACCGACGGCCGGGAGTTTCTCGCCTTCGCCGCCGAGCACCACCTCGACGTCACGACGACGCCCTATCCACTGTCGCGAGCCGACGAGGCACTTGACGATCTCGCCGGCGACCGGGTGGAGGGTGCGGCCGTCCTCATTCCCTGACCACGTACCTCACGTATGGTCGGCGACATGGCTGACGCTGTCGTCGTTCCGGGCGGGATGTTCGGACCGGCGGCCGGGTTGCTCATGTACGCTGCCGCGGTCGCAGAGCGGCGCGGGGCAACAGTGCATCGGCATTCGTGGTCCGAGCAGCCGACCAGGCCGTTCGAGCCGGACATCGAGGCCTGGGTGTGCAACGAGATCCGGCCGGTGCTCGACGCCGTCGGCGGCACGCCACTGGTGATCGCGAAGTCGCTCGGGTCGCATGCGGCGACGCTCGCGGCCGAGCGCCGCCTGCCGGCGGTGTGGCTCACGCCGATTCTGACCGTGCCCTGGATCGCCGCCGCCTTGAGTCGCGCGACCGCCCCATTCCTGCTCGTAGGCGGCACCGCCGACACGATGTGGGACGGCGCCGTGGCCCGTCGCCTGTCACCGTACGTGCTGGAGGTCGAGGGCGCCGACCACGGCATGTACGTCCCGGGTCCGCTGACGAACTCGATCGCTGTACTCGGCCGCGTGGTCACCGCGATGGATGAGTTCTTCGACGCGATCGGCTGGCCGGAAAGCTCTGAAGCGACGCGCGGAGGCTAACCGCGGGGACGGAGTAACGTCACGATCTCGTCGGCGATGGCCTGTTCCTCGTCGGTCGCGACGACGCAGACGGCGACGCGACTCGTCGCCGCCGAGATCACGCACGGTGCCAGCGCACCGGCGTTGGCGGTGTCGTCGACCTCGATGCCGAGCGGCGCGAGTCCGTCCAGCGCACGACCGCGTACGACCGCGCTGTGCTCCCCCACTCCGGCGGTGAACACGATCGCGTCGAGCCGGCCGAGCACGGCGTGGTACGCGCCGATGTAGCTTCGGATCCGTCGGCAGTAGACATTGAGCGCCAGCTCCGCATCGGAGTCGCCATCGGCCGCTCGTTGTTGCACGGTGCGTACGTCGTTGTGGCCGGACAGCCCGACGAGCCCGGACCGCTTCTCGTACACCGCGTCGATCTCGTCGGTGGCCCAGCCGGCGCGTACGAGGTGGAACGTGATCGCCGGGTCGAGATCGCCGCTCCGAGCGCCCATGACCAGACCAGCCAGCGGGGTCATGCCCATCGACGTGTCGACGCTCACTCCGTCCGCAAGCGCGGTGGCACTGGCGCCGTTGCCCAGATGGAGGACGATCATGTTGAGTCCGTCCGCCGGTCGTCCGAGCAGCTCGGCCGCGCGGTCGCGTACGTACCGGACGGAGATGCCGTGGAATCCGTACCGTCGAATGCCATGCGCGGCCGCGACGGCCCGGTCGATCGCGTAGGTGGACGCGGCCTCGGGCAGCGTGGCGTGAAACGCGGTGTCGAACACCGCGACGTGCGGAACGTCGGCGAACGCGGCTCGAGCGGCACGGATGACCGCGAGCGCCGCCGGGTTGTGCGCCGGCGCCAGCGGCGTCCATCGGTCGATCGTGGCCAGCACGTCATCGTCGATCACCGTCGGCGATCGCAGCTCCGTGCCGCCGTGAACGACGCGGTGGCCGACCGCCCACGGTTCGCCGACCGCCGACGGTTCGCCGACCGCCGACGGTTCGCCGGCGCGTCCGGCGGTGCCCGAGCGAAGGTCGGCCAGCGCCGACGTGACCGCGGCGCCATAGTCCTCGGGACCGCCGCGCTCACCGATGTGCTCGACAATGCCGGCCCGGATATCGTGGTCGCCCGCGATCAGCCGGTACTTGAGAGTGGACGAGCCCGCGTTGAACACCAGGATCGGCGACGCTTCAACCATGCTCTTCACGCTACGGCCCGCCGACGCGCGTTGCCTGGTTCACGTGCCGGCCTCACGGGTAGCTGCTTGACTGGTCCGTGGCGACGGCACGGCCACGACGAGCCGGAGGTGACGGCGGCATGACCTCGACGATGTCGGATGCGTACGCGATGTGGTCGGTGGAGGGCGAGCCGCTCACCGCCGAAGAGCTGGCCCGGATGGACGCGCACTGGCGGGCGGCGAACTATCTGTCGGTCGGACAGATCTACCTCATGGGCAACCCGTTGCTGCATGACGATCTCAGTCCCGCCGACGTCAAGCCGCGGCTACTGGGGCATTGGGGCACCACACCCGGCCTGAACATCGTCTACACGCATCTGTCGCGCGTCATCGCCAACCGTGGCCGGCAGGTCATCTACCTCGCCGGTCCCGGTCACGGCGGGCCCGGCCTGGTGGCCAACGCGTGGCTCGACGGGACGTACAGCGAGATCTATCCGCGGATCTCCCGTGACGAGCGGGGCATGCAACGCCTCTTCATGCAGTTCTCGTTCCCTGGCGGCATACCGTCCCATGTCGCGCCGGAGACGCCCGGCTCGATCCATGAAGGCGGCGAACTCGGGTATTCGCTCGCGCACGCGTACGGCGCCGTGCTGGACAACCCCGACCTCGTTGCGGCCTGCGTGATCGGTGACGGCGAGGCCGAAACCGGGCCGCTGGCCACGTCGTGGCACATCAACAAGCTGCTCGACCCGGTCGGCGACGGCGCTGTGCTGCCGATCCTGCACCTGAACGGCTACAAGATCGCCAACCCGACGGTGCTCGCGCGCATCGGCGACGACGAGCTGGCCGCGCTGCTGTACGGGTACGGCTACGACCCGTATCTGGTGGAGGGCGACGCACCGGAGGCCGTACATCAGCGGCTCGCCGCGACATTGGACACCGTGTTCGACCAGATCGCGGAGATCCAGCGACGGGCTCGCGTGGACGGTGTGACCGATCGTCCCCGTTGGCCGATGATCGTGCTCCGCACTCCGAAGGGCTGGACCGGCCCCAAGATCGTCGACGGGAAGCCGGTCGAGGGCACGTGGCGGGCCCATCAGGTGCCGCTCACCGCCGCCCGCGACGACGCCAAACACCTGGCCCAGCTAGCCGAGTGGATGCGTTCGTATCGGCCCGACGAGTTGTTCGACCCGAACGGTGCCCCGCGCGTCGAGGTCACCGGCTGGCTACCAACGGGCGATCTGCGGATGAGCGCGAACCCGAACACGAACGGCGGCCGGCATCCGTACGAGCTGGAGCTGCCGGACTTCCGTACGCACGCGGTCCCGGCCGGTACGAACGCCGAGGCGACACGCGTACTCGGCGGCTGGCTGCGGGACGTCATGGCGGCGAACGCGACACACCGTAACTTCCGCATACTCGGCCCGGACGAGACCGCGTCGAACCGCCTCGACGACGTCTACGCGGTCACCGGCAAATCGTGGATGGCCGAGGTGCTGCCGGTCGACGAGCACCTCGACCGGCACGGTCGGGTGATGGAGATCCTGTCCGAGCACATCTGCCAGGGGCTTCTCGAGGGCTACTTGCTGACCGGCCGGCACGGCCTGTTCAACTGCTACGAGGCGTTCGTCCACATCGTCGATTCGATGTTCAACCAGCACGCGAAGTGGTTGAAGGTCACCCGGCATCTGGACTGGCGGCGGCCGATCCCGTCACTCAACTATCTGCTGTCCTCGCATGTGTGGCGGCAGGACCACAACGGGTTCTCGCATCAGGACCCCGGCTTCATCGACCACGTTGTGACGAAGAAAGCCGAGGTCGTCCGCGTTTACCTGCCGCCGGACGCCAACACCCTGCTGTCCACCATGGATCACTGCCTGCGCAGTCGCGATTACGTGAACGTGGTGGTCGCCGGCAAGAACGACGCGCCGACGTGGCTCGGCATCGAGGAGGCCGACCGGCATTGCGCCCGCGGCCTCGGCATCTGGGACTGGGCCGGCAACGACGGCGGCGAGCCGGACGTCGTGTTGGCGGGCGCCGGCGACGTACCCACGATGGAGGTTCTCGCCGCCACCGATCTGCTCCGCCATGAACTGCCCGATCTTCGCGTCCGCGTCGTGAATGTGGTCGATCTGATGCGCCTGGAACCGGCGGGTGAACACCCTCACGGCCTGCCCGACCCCGAGTTCGATGCGATCTTCACGACCGACCGGCCGGTCATTTTCGCCTATCACGGTTACCCGTCGTTGATCCATCGGCTCACGTACCGCCGCGCCGGCCACGACAATTTCCACGTCCGTGGGTACAACGAGGAGGGCAGCACGACCACACCGTTCGACATGCTCGTCCGCAACAACATGGACCGCTTCCATCTCGTAGTCGATGTCATCGACCGCGTGCCGGGCCTCGCCCGCAAAGCGGCTCTGCTGCGGCAACGCATGGTCGACAAGCTCGCCGACCATCATGCGTACGTGCGTGAGTCCGGCGAGGACCTGCCCGAGGTCCGGGACTGGGTCTGGCCCGGTCGCTGACCCCTCCGGTACGGTGGACGGCGTCGCGATAGCGCGTGACGCGGGACGAGCCGGAGGGAGGGCCCATGTCGACGGTCGTTGTGGTTGAGCTGTGCCCGGTCCGGTCTTCCTGGGCGTCCGCCTGCGCCGTGCTTGCCTGAGACGTTCGAGTCTCGCCTGCGCCGCCCCGGGCGCCCCCTTTATCTGAAGGGCGCCATCAATCATGTCCATCGAACTCGAAACACTCGGCTGGGACGCGGGCTTCGCCGCCGACCTGCCACCTCACCATCTCGCGTCCCGGGTTGTCCGGGTCGATCGCGGCGCGTGCGATGTCGTCGGCGCCGCCGGTGAGCAGCGCGTCGTCTACAGCGGTGCCATCAAACGTGCCGCCGTAGAGGATCCCGTCGCGTTGCCGTGCGTCGGCGATTGGGTCGCGATCGACGGCGAGGTCAAAGCCGTCCTGCCCCGCCGTACGGCGATCGTCCGAACCGGTGCCTCGCCCGGCGTGTCGCGCGGTCAGGTCCTTGCCGCGAACGTCGACATCGTCTACATCGCCGAACCGGCGGTGCCCGACGTCGATCTCGGCCGGGTCGAGCGACTGCTCGCGCTCGCCTGGGAGAGCGGCGCGCGGCCGGTCGTCCTCATCACGAAGGCCGATCTCACGCCGGTCGACATCGCCGCGGTCGAGGCGGCAGCGCCCGGCGCCACGGTGTCGGCCATCTCATCGGTGACCGGCCAAGGTGTCGCGGGGGTGGCCCCACGCGCCGGCCAGACCGCGGTCGTACTCGGCCGATCCGGGGCCGGCAAGTCGACCCTCGTCAACGCGCTGGCCGGCGCCGACGTCATGGACACCCAGGACATCCGCGCCGCCGATGGCCGGGGCCGGCACACGACGGTCCACCGCGAGCTGCTCGTGCTGCCGAACGGCGGGATGATCATCGACACACCGGGTCTGCGCAGCATCGGCGTGTACGACGCCGACGACGGTCTGGCCCAGGTGTTCGCCGAGATCGAGGAGCTGGCCACGCAGTGCCGCTTCGTCGACTGCGTACACGAAACCGAACCTGACTGTGCCGTGTTGGCCGCGGTCGACGACGGCGCTCTCACCCCGCGGCGGCTGGCGTCCTGGCGCAAGCTGCAGCGGGAGGCGCGATGGATGGCGTCGCGCACCGATGCCCGGATCCGGGCCGAAGAGACGCGCAAGTGGAAGGCGATCACGAAGTCGGTGCGCGGCACGGTCCGGCCGTGACCGATGCGTCGGGTCGGATCGGTGCGTTCGCCGGTCCGACCCGGCGCGCGCGGAGATGGACAGCCTGGCAAGGTGGGTCCTGGCGACGGCCACCGCTGGCACCGCGACCGCGCCGACCGCATCCGCGACAGTGAGGGGCTCTGAGCGCACCGACATGACGACATTTCTCGATCCGGTTGCGCTCGACGACGGCGGCCTCGGCGCCCGGAGCGTCGACGTGCTGCTCGCCGGTCAGGACGGTTCGGGCGCGTTTCTGGCCAGCCCGACGTTCCCGATCTACCGCTTCGCGTGGCTGCGCGACGGATCGTTCTGCGCGCGAGCTCTCGACGCCGTCGGGCGATCCGACCGCGCCGCGTTGTTCCACCGCTGGGTGGAGCGGACGGTCGTCGCGCATCGCGGGCGGGCCGAAGCGGCGATCACCGAGCTGACGGCGGGCCGGATGCCGGCCCCGGAGGACATCCTGCCGGCGCGATTCGTCGTCGACGGCCGCCGGGAGGTGCCCGGCGAGGTGCTCGGCGAAGTGTGGCCGAACTACCAGCTCGACGGCTATGGCACGTGGCTGCACGAGGTGGCCAGCCATGAACGGATGGCGGCAGCGTCGCGCGATTCTGGCTCAGCCGTATTCGATCGGACCGCCATCGCGCTCGTGGCTGACTATTTGTCCGCGGCGTGGCGGACCGACTGCTACGACTGCTGGGAGGAGTTCGGTGACGGCCAGCACGCCGGCACGTACGCCGCCGTCGCCGCCGGTCTCGCGGCCGCCGCCGAGCTGTTGGACGAACCGCACTATGCGAACGTCGCCCACGAGGTGCGTACAGCGCTCGGCGACACCTTCATCCGGGACGGCCGGCTCCGCAAGGGCGACAAGGATGACCGGATCGACGCGAGCCTGTTGTGGTGCGCGTTGCCGTTCGGCCTGTTCACCGTGGACGAGCCGGTGATGCGGGCGACCGCGGACGCCGTCCGCGCCGATCTGCGTGGCCACACCGGCGGCATCTACCGGTACGTCGGCGACAGCTACTACGGCGGCGGCGAATGGATCCTGCTGACCGCGTGGCTCGGTTGGTATGACGCGGTCACCGGCAACGGCGACGGCGTACGGGCGGCCCGGGAGTGGATCCGGCGCACCGCGACGATGGAGCTCGACCTGCCCGAGCAGACGACCGACGGTGCACAGGACCCGGCCATGGTCGAGTCATGGGTGAACCGGTGGGGTCCGGTCGCCACGCCGCTGCTGTGGTCACATGCGATGTACCTGATCATGTCGGCGGCCGCAACGTCGACCTGACCGCTCACGTCGGCGTGCGATCTTGCATCTCCCACGCGTGGTCGAGCACGTGCCACGCGATCCGCCGGGCCGCGTACGCCGGTGGCCAGCTCCCGTGCGGCACGTCGCCGCCGGCCCAGGGTCGGCTGAGCGCAGCGATGATGTCGGTCCGCAGCGCCGCGATCGCGGCGGTGTCGGCGAGGTCGGGCCGCTTGTGTTTGACCCCGACCTTCCGCGCGTACGACGCCTCGGCGCCGACGACGTGATCGGCCATCTTGTCCCGATCGCGCCCGCCACCCCGCGGTCCCTTGGTGAGCTCCGTCGGCGTGGCCGCGACGATGGCGGCGAACTCGTCCCAGGCCGCCGACACGAGCGCGGCGAGCCGCCGGGCGTGCGCCGCCGTCAGTGCGGCCCGGTCGGCATCGGCCGCGTGGTCAAGCACGCCGAAGTCGGTCGAGGTGTTGCCTTGGATGCGCTCGATCACGGTGAACACGTCGGTCGGGATGGCCAGACCGGCCCGCTTGACCACCGGCGCGTATCGCGGCAGGTAACTCGCGAGCGCATCCAGCGCCTGCTCCTCGTCCTTGCCCGACCGCGACCAGCCGGGCCAGTCGAGGGCGGCCGCGAAGACCTTCTTCTTGCCGACCTCGAGATAGACGCCGGTGCTACGGGATGTGGTCACCGCCTCATCTTCACGCACACGACCGACAGGATCGAGCGGGCTACGGTCGAGGAATGCGCATCCTGTTGATCTCCGGCAGCACCCGGTCCGCGTCGACGAACTCGGCCGCGCTGCGCGCGATGCACGAGCACCGGCCGGCCGGCATCGACACCGTCTGGTACGAGGAGGTAGCCGGCCTGGCCGGCCTGCCCGCGTTCAACCCGGACGACGAGGACGACCTGCCGCCGGCGGTCGCCATCCTGCGCGCCGCGATCGACGCGGCCGACGCCGTCCTGTTCTGCACGCCCGAATACGCGGGCTCGCTGCCGGGCAGCTTCAAGAACCTCCTGGACTGGACGGTGCGTGGCGGCAACCTCTACGGCAAACCGGTCGCGTACGTCTCGGTCGCGGCACCGGGGCGCGGAGCGGGCGCCGAGGCGAATCTGCGCACCGTGCTCGGCTACGTCGGGGCGACCCTGATCGAGGACGCATGTGCCCGCGTGTTCGTGGACCGCGATGCGGTGGGGCCGGACGGTCGCGTCACCGACCGTCCGACCCGGGACCAATTAGTCGCGGCCCTGGAAACCGTGGCCGAGGCTGCCGCCGCTGTTACGGCACCGTCTCAATAGTCGCCAGTGCGGCCGGCACGGCAGCGGTGTGCACGACGCCGAGCCGCCGGGTCGCGCGCGTGATCGCGACGTAGAGGTCATTGCGGCCGCGCGCCGACCCGCCGGCGATTGCCGCGGGCTCGACGACGATGACCGAGTCGAATTCGAGACCCTTGGCCTGCCGTACGGTCAGCACGACCACGCTCGCGGTGAGGTCGGTGTCGTCGCCGGTGGCCGCCTCCGGCAGCGCGGCGCGTACCTCGTCGAGGCACGCCTCGGGCACGATCACCGCCAGACGACCGTCACCGAGATGCCCGATCTCCGCGTCGACCGCGTCGCGGACACCGGCCGAGATGTCGGCGACCGATCGGCGCCACGGGGCCTCACCGACCGCCCGGATCGACGTCGGCACGGCCAGGGTCGGGTCGATGTCGCGTAGCACGTCGGCGGCGACCGCCATGATCTCCGCCGGGGTGCGGTAGTTGACCGTCAGCTCGGTGCGCCGCCACCGGTCGGCCACGTACGGACGCAGGGCCGCGTCCCACGACGTCGTACCGGCCGGGGCACTGGTCTGTGCGACGTCACCGACGAGCGTCATCGAGCGGCTTGGGCAGCGGCGCATCAACGCGCGCCAAGCCATCGCCGACAGCTCCTGCGCCTCGTCGACGATCACATGGCCGTACGCCCATCGCGGGTCGGCCGCCGCGCGCTCGGCGACGCTCAGGCCATCGCCGTCGACCTGGCGTTCGGCCAGCCGCGATGGGTCGATGAGGTCGAAGGCCATCAGCACGTCGGGATCGTCGTCGATGTCGCGCGACAGAATTTCCAGTACGCCCTCGGCATACGCCCTCGCCCGCGCCGCTTCGGCCTCGTCGATCGCCCGCTCCTCGGCGTCATCCACGCCGAGATATTCGGCTGCCTCATCGAGCAGGGCGATGTCGGCCACCGTCCAGCCGTGGCCCGGTTCGCGACGAAGTAGAGCCCGCTCGGCCCGGGACAGTTGCGGCGCCGCGATCTCGAGCGCGATTGGATCGGCGTAAAGGTCGGACAGCAGTTGTTCGGGCGTGAGTTCCGGCCAGAGCTCGGCCAGCGCGACCTGCACCGACGAACTGGCGGTCAGGTCATCGCGGACGAGCACGATGTCGCCGCTCGTCAACAGGTTCGGGCCGCCGATGACGTTTGCGCCGACCCGATCGGCCACCTGGTTGGCCAACGCGTCGATCATCTGGCGAACGAAGATGCGCCGGGCCGGATTGTGCGGCAGCCGGCTCGCCCGGGCGAGGTCGCGAGCATGCTCGACGACGTCAGGATCGAGCATGAGCGTGTCTCGCTCGAAGCCGATCTCCCATGGCTCGTCCGGCACCCGCTCGCGGTCCGCCACGGCCCGGGCCATGACCGCCGCCATCTCCGCACGCCCCTTGATCTCTGCCGTCGCGTCCGGTTCCCCCGCCGTCGCGGCCACGCCGGGCACGAGGCCACCGGTGGTGGCGAGCACAACCGCCGTCTCGCCCAGCCCGGGCAGCACCTGGCCGATGTACCGCAGAAATGTCGCGTTCGGACCGACGATCAGCACCGCCCGCTTTGCCAGCGTGTCGCGGTGGTGGTAGAGCAGGTACGCGGCCCGGTGCAGCGCGACCGCGGTCTTGCCCGAGCCGGGACCGCCCTCGACGACGAGGATTCCGGCCTGCTCGGCGCGGATGATCTCATCCTGCTCGGCCTGGATCGTCTCGACGATGTCGCGCATCCGGCCGGTCCGGCTCGCCGACAGGGCAGACAGCAGAGCGGTCTCGCTCGCGAGGTTGCCGTCGTGCACGGCTGCCGGGCCGGTCGCGTCGGCCCGTCCGGTCGCGTCGGCCCAGCCGGTGACCGCGGACGAGCCGTCGAGGGTGCCACCGACCACGGCGAGATCGAGTGTCTCGTCGGTGAGGCCGACGACCTCACGCCATTGAGTCGTGATGTGCCGCCGGAGCCGGGCGCCATCGGGATGCGCGACGGTGGCGAGGTAGAAGGGACGGGCGGCCGGCGCACGCCAGTCGACCAGCAGCGGCTCCTCCGCGGCCAGTGGCGTGTCCGACTCGGTCAACGCGTCGGCGTCGGCTCGATCGACGGTATCGATAGTGTCATGAATGCCAATGCGGCCGATGTGACGCGACGATCCGTCGGTGAAATCGAGCCGGCCGAAGCAAAGGCCATTCTCGACCGCGTTGTATTGCGCGATCTGGTCGACGTACATGGCACTGGTGGCATCGCGTTGGCTCAGCTGCTGGTGATTCGTGCTGCGCTCGCCGAGCGTGGCCCGTAGGCGCTCGGCCGCCAGTTTGCGCAGGTCATCGAGGCGGCGATAGAGGAGAGACACGTAGACTTGTTCATCGGCGAGGTCGTTTGACACGCATGCTCCTCGTGCGTTAATATTCACTTGCGGAACGATGGTTACTTCCATTTCCCTGCGGGCACGTCACGAGCGACCAGGTTACCTGGTCGCTATTTCTTTGCCTATAGGTCTCCGCGCCATTTGCCAGCGATGGATTTCGCACCATCGTTCAAACTCGACGTCGAATGGCGCCGCGGCGTCGGACCGAATTGGCAGGCCATCATGACCGAATTGGCAGGCCATCCATGACCGACCAGCCACCGGGCGACGGTGAGACGCCGCTGGTCGGCAACGTCACCGCCGGCATCGTCCGGGTCGGCGACACCGTACGGCGACCGGTCGGTCCGTGGACCGACAGCGTCGAGACGCTGTTGCGGCATCTGCGCGACGTCGGGTTCACCGGCGCACCACTGCCTCTCGGCCGCGATGCGCGTGGCCGCCAGGTCCTCGAATACGTGCCGGGCGAGGTCGGACCCGAGGCGGGCACGTACGAGATCGGTGACGTCGCGTCGATCGGCGCATTCGTCCGCCGGTTGCATGACGCAATGGCATCCTTCGACCCGCCGCCCGATGCCACGTGGAACGTGCTGATCCCGGCCGATCGCGTGGAGGGCATCTGGCACCATGACGTCGCGCCGTGGAATCTCGTCCGCTCCGCCCGCGGCTGGGTCCTCATCGACTGGGACGCCTGCGGCCCGGGTTCGCGGCTGTGGGATTTCGCGTACGCCGCGCAGGCGATGGCCGGGCTGAACGCCACTCGCCCGGTGCACGAATCGGCCCAGCGGCTGCGCGCGTTCGTCGACGCGTACGAACTTCCCGCCGGCGAGCGGCCGGCACTCGCACCGATGCTCGGTCGGCGGGCCCGGGCGATGTACGGCATGCTGCGCGACGCGGCCGACACCGGTCGAGATCCGTGGGCTCGGATATATCGCACCGACGGGTCGTACTGGCTGGCGACCGCCGACTACCTCGACGCGAACGTCGATGCGTGGGACGCGGCTCTGCGTTAGGCTCGCCGTCATGACGCCCGCGTTCGCCGCCCACCGCGGCCAGATGATGCCCCGGGTCCGGGGCCGCTGACGCGCGCGTAGATCGCGAACGAGTCCCGCCAGTTCCGGGGCTCGTTTTTTGTTGCGCGGCATCGAGCGTGGCAACGGCCCCGGCCTTCCGAAGTGTCCGGAGGCACCGATGACCACGTTCCTGTCCACCACGATCCCGTACGTCAACGCGGCGCCGCATATCGGTTTCGCGCTGGAAGCCGTACAGGCGGATGTCCTGGCCCGCCACCGGCGGCAGCGCGGCGAACCCGTACGACTGCTGTCCGGCACCGACGACAACTCGCTCAAGAACGTGCTGGCCGCCGAGGCCGCCGGCGTCGACGTGGGCGCCTTCGTCGACGCGAACGCCGGCCGATTCGCCGCCCTGGCCGGTCCGCTGTCGCTCACGTACGACGACTTCATCCGGACCAGCCGCGACCCGCGCCATCGCATCGGCGTCGAGGCGCTCTGGCGTGCCTGCGCGACCGCGGGCGACCTGTATCAAGCGACGTACGACGGCCTCTACTGCGTCGGCTGCGAGCATTACCTCACGCCGGACGAACTCGATCCGGCCGGCGACTGCCCGGACCACGGCGTGCCGCCGCAGCACATCGCCGAACGCAACTGGTTCTTCCGCCTGGCCCGGTATGCCGACCGGATCGAAGCCGCGATCGAGTCCGGCGAATTGCGCATCACCCCGCCGGCGCGCCGCAACGAGGTGCTCGCTTTCATCCGGGGCGGGCTGCGCGACTTCTCCATTTCGCGATCCCAGGCGCGGGCGCGCGGCTGGGGCATTCCGGTGCCCGGCGATCCGGATCAGGTGATCTACGTCTGGTGGGACGCGCTGGGCAACTACGTCACGAGTCTCGGCTTCGGTGCACGAGATTCGTCCGCGTTCGACCGCTGGTGGACGCACGCCGACCGGCGGATCCACGTGGTGGGCAAGGGCGTCCTCAGGTTCCACGCCGTCTACTGGCCGGCGCTGTTGCTGTCGGCCGGATTAGCCCTGCCGACCGACATCCACGTCCACGACTACCTCACGGTAGATGGCCGGAAGATCAGCAAATCCGCGGGTACGGGCGTCGACCCGGTGGCCGTGGCCGACAGGTACGGCGCGGACGCGGTGCGCTGGTGGCTCGTCCGCGAGGTGCCACGCGTCGGTGACGCCGACTTCACGGTCGAGCGGCTCGAGGCACGCGCCCGCGAGGATCTCACCGGCGGCTTCGGTAACGTCGTCAACCGCGTGGTCACGATGATCCACCGGTTCCGCGACGGCATCGCACCGAGCGTTTCGGCCGCCGCGCCGTCCCCGATCCCGGATGAGGTCAAGGATCTCGTGGCCGCCTACGAGCGCGCGCCCGGCACGATCGACGCGGCGCTCGCCGACGCCGACTTCCGTACCGCCGCCGGCGCACTGACCGACATCGTCGGCGCCGCCAACCGGTGCATCGAGGCCACCACGCCGTGGGCGCTCGCCGCGGCAGCGCGAAACGGTGACCGCGAAGCATCGGATCGACTCGATGCCGTGCTCGGCGTGCTGCTACAGCGCGTGCCGGGTTCTCGGCCGCGAACTGACCCCGTTTCTGCCGGACGCGGCCGCCCGGATCGTTACCGCCTGCGCGGGCGCGCGGTTGCCCGTACCCGTAAAGGTTTTCGATCCTCGCGCGGCCGGGTGACCGGTCAGAGCCAGCCCTTGCGGCGGAAGACGATGTAAAGCATCACGGCGATACCGACCGTGACGGCGGACGACGCCCAGAATCCCCAGGGCTGGCCGAATCCCGGATACGGCACGTTCTGACCGTAGAAGCCGGTGATCGCGGTCGGTACGGCGATGATCGCGGCCCAGCTGGTGACCTGCTTCATCACGACGTTGAGGCGATTGCCGCGCACCGTCAGATGCGTCTCGTAGATATTGCCGATGAGGTCGCGCAGCGAATCGGTCCACTCACCGGCGCGCAGGACGTGGTCATAGACGTCCTGGAAATAGGGCATCGTGTCCGGGTCGATCACGTGCAGGTCGCGCCGCATGAGGGTGTTCACGACTTCGCGCATCGGGGTCACGACGCGACGCAGCATCACCAGCGACTTGCGCAGCTCGTACGTGCGACGCTGCATAGTCGAGTCCTTGATGACGTCCGAGAACAGCGTTTCCTCGAGTGCTTCCATGTCCGAGTCGAGGCGCTGGATCGTGGTGAACTGCGTGTCGACGATGTGGTCCAACAAGCCGTGCAGCAGGAATGCGACCCCGCTCTTGGACAGCGCGGCATCGGCGTTGTCCCAGCGGGACATCACTTCCTTGATATCGAAACCGTCCGTTTTCCGTACCGTGACGAGAGCCCGGGGCAGGATGAAAGCCGCCACCTCATCGGTCTGCAACGCGCCGGTGGCGTCGTCGAGTGACGTCGAGTACGCCGTCAGGAACAGGTGCGTCGCGTAGTGGTCGAGCTTCGGACGCTCGTGTGGGTGGGTGGCGTCCTCCACGGCGAGCGGGTGCAGGCCGAGCTCCTCGCTGATCGCCGCAAGATCCTCTTCGCTCGGCTCGCACAGATCGAACCAGACGACGGTGTCCTCTTCGGCCAGGTGGTCCGACACCTTCTCGACCGGGAAACCCTCGTCGATCAGGTCGCCGTTGCGGTAACAGCGGGTCAACGCCATACCGAACAGCCTATGCGGTCACACCACGTCCAGCGGGCGACGGTCGCCGGGCGGCAGCTGTGTGTGGATCCGGTCACCGGTCTGTACGGCGCCGCCGGCCAGCACCACAGCCATGACCCCGGCGCGCCGAATGAGGGTGCCGTCGGAGTCGCGGGCCAGCACCTGTTTCAGCAGACCATCGGCGAAGCCGTCGATCTGGCGACACGGATTGCGTAGGCCGGTCACCTCGACAACCGCCGACGCTCCGATCGACAGACGCGTGCCGGTCGGCAGGCCGAGCAGGTCGATGCCGGCGGTGGTGACGTTCTCGCCGAGATCGCCGGCGCGGACCGCGAACCCGACCCGGTCCAGTTCGGCGAACAGCTCGCTGGCGACCAAATGAACCTGGCGCAGGTTCGGCTGGGTCGGATCGCGCCGGACCCGGGACAGGTGCTGGACGGTCACGCCGGCGTGCGCATCACCCACGATGCCGAGCCCGGCGACCAGCATGATCGATGGCTGTACGGGCTTCGAGAAGCGATGGGCCGAGTCGCTCGCGACGGCGACCACGACAGCATCGTCAGGTCCATCGGTCCCGCCGTGCGTGCGGTCTGGTGTCATGGCGTCCATGCCTCCGCCGATCGGTGCTGCCCGGCGACGTTGCCTGGTCCTATGTGCCCGCTGTGTGTCCTGACCCGTTGTCTGTCACGACGAGTCCGTATCTCAGGTTAGTCGAGTCGCCGGCGCGGGTCTGGCGGCGGCGCGGTGTGGTGGCGGCGGCGCGGTGTGGTGGCGGCGCCGGCAGACCGTCGGCGACGTCAGCACTGCACGCCCTTGAACCCGGCGTCGAGAACCTTCGTGTCGTCCACGGTGGCCTTGCCAGATCGATGGGTGGTCACAACGACCGGCAATGACGAGCTCTCGATAAGTTCCCGGTAGCGCGTAGCGTCGGTGCCGCGGGTGATCGAGATCTTGGTGCACGCGGTCGGGGCCGGTTTGGTCTGGTTGTAGATGTTCAGCCGTACGTTGACGGTGAACGTGACGAGCGCGCCGCCCCCAGCGAGCGGCACAGCACCCTCGGTCGCGCCGCCCGCATCGGTGAAGTTCCAGGTAGCGAAGATGCGGGGGTCGCCAAAGTTGGTGCCGCTGTTGGGTGCGTTCGTTACCAGGAACGAATCCTTCGACGTTGCGGGCGGCGTGGCAAACGTGCTGTTCGGCACGAGCTTGCCCGCCTTGTTCACCTGCTGCAGATAGGCGATGTAGTCCGCGGCGTAGGTGGTTGCGGTCGGCCCAGTGAGCGCCGGCAGCGAACCGTCCGGGCCGAACGCCGGATGCGGGACGCCGGTGGCCAAGCTGTCGTAGCGCAGATCCGCGACCGTCCAGCCGGCCGCCGTAGTGGCGCGGCGATAGCGCAGGTAGACGTACTCCGTGCCGCCGCCGGTGACGGACGCCTGCGCGGTCGCGACGAACATCGAGGCGCCGGCCGCGACCGGCACGCCGACCGTGACGTGACGCAGTGGCCCCTTGGCCAACTTCGGCGTCGTGGCGAGACCCTGCGCCATCGGCTGGGCCGGCTGATCGATGTGGGTGGTGTCGCCGGCCAACAGCGCGTCCCAGGTTTCCGCGACGATGACGGCGGCCGCCGCCGGGTTGATCGCAACGTCGGTCGAGATGGGCCGCGGACGGCTGGCCACGATCGCGCCGGCGACGCCGGCACAGATGGCGGCGGCCGCGACCGCGGCGAGCACCCGAGTCGCTCGGCCCGACCGAGATCGCGACGGAACCGCGGCCGGAGCGTCGTCGGCCGATGGCGGCACGGAGGCCGGTTCGGTGGCGGTTCCGCCGCCGGGCGCGGGTCCAGCCGAAGTCGATGTGCCAGCGAGCGTCGTGGCGTCGCCGGGCTCCAGCGTCGACACCGGCGACACGGGCGAGGCTGGCGACGCAGGGGACGCGGGGGACGCGGGCGACGCCCCGACCGGGACATGCATCTGTGGCGGCACGCCTATCGCGTCATCGAGGTCTACGCCCGCCGAAGCGGCCATCGTCCGGACGCCGGCCGGGTCGCTGGGCTGCGCACGACGGGTCCACGGCAGCGCTAGCGCAACCACGAGTCCGACCACCGGCGCGACGAGTACGCCATGCCCGTACGGGTCGAGCCGGCCCGACTCGTACAGCACGGCGGACAGGCCCGCACCGGCGAGCACGCCGAACGGAATGGCCGCGAAGGTCGACGCGACACGCGACCGACCCCGACCGACGAACAGCAGCAGGAATCCGCAGATGACGAGCAGCGCCGCGCCGATGCGGCCGACCTGGGTGCCAAGCGGGCCGTGCCCGGTCGTCATGGTGATCGCGACTCGGCAATTGGCTACGTCGGCACCGATGCCGATATTTCGCGTCCAACTCTGTGCGGACGGCAGTTTGCCGCTGACCCACCGGTGCCCGGTCGCCGCGCCGGCCGACGACCAGGTGTGGACGCCGGCGACCGTGAGCTGTTCCCGGTATGTCGTCGACGGCTGCTCGTGGTCGATGACGAGGACCGCGACCCGACCGGCCGGGACCGTCCACACGCCGCCCGGAGCCAATGCCGTGCCATCGATCTGGAACGCGGTCTGCTTCCCGAGCTGTGCCACGAGCTTGTCGAGCGAGACATCGTCCCGCGCGGAGTATCCGGTGACCGCACATGTCGCGTTGGTCGACGCCGGCCCGGTCGACGCCGGTCCGGTCGGCGCGGGAGTGCTCGGCGCCGCGGCCACCGGCGCGGGCATGAACCCTCCGATGGAGAACCAGCCGATCGTGGCGAGCACACCGGCGGCAAGGACCCGCCGCATGGTTCCGCGTCGGCCGCGGCGGTGCTCATCCAGGTTCGGCGACATCGATGAAGTCCTTTCCAGCGGCGAGCAGAACCCGGCCAACCTACGGCACCGGCTTCGCCGCTGTCTGCCCCGTGTCCGTCCCTTGTGGATAACCGGCGGCGCGCATCACCGGCCTGGAGTTAAGGTCGCCCGCATGTCCGTGGATATCGATCTGTTGGCCACCGACGACATCGACGCGTGGTGCGCGATCATGGCCGACGGCAGATCACGGGAGTCGGGATCGACCGTCGACCCCAGTGCTCTTGCTGCCGCCATGGTCGATGGCGACACGTCGACCGAGGACGTCTTGCGCCTCTCCGCGCGACGCGGCGGGCTCGTGGTGGGCGTGGCCGACTGCCGCGTGCAGCCGGGTGGCGCGTTCCTGCGGGTGTACGTGACCGAGCCGCACCGACGTGCCGGTCTCGGGCGGAACTTCTCGACGCCTCGGTGGCGTGGTCCCGGGCCGCGGGCGCCACGCGCTTGACCGCGACGGTGGTCGCCGGCGGTCCCGGTGATGCGTTCGCGGCGACCGTCGGCGCGCGTACGGTGGTCCGGCTCGTGACACTCGAGCGCACCCTCGATGTGCCGGCGCCACGCGTGCCGTTGCCGTCGGGCCTGCGTCCCGTGTCGTGGACGGCCCATTGCCCGGATGCGTTGCTGCCCTCCTACGCCGACCTCAAGAGCCGGGTCGCCGACGCGCCCGACGCGCATCTGCAGCTCGATCGTCCGGAGTGGACGCCGGCGGATGTACGGGCGTGGGAGCTCCGATACGGCCGCGATCTCCTCGTCTGCGGCGCGACCGACGAGGCGGCCGGCGTACTGCGCGGGTTCACCGAGGTCGTCGCGTCCGATGCCGGCACCGTCGACCAGATCGACACCGCCGTCGACCGGGCATGGCGCGGCCGTGGCCTCGGCACATGGCTCAAGGCGACGATGGTCGACCGGCTGCGTCACGAGCGGACGACCGGCGACGACCCGCCACTTGACCGGATCATCTCGACGATCAATGAGCGCAACGCGCCGATGCGCCTGGCCAGCGAGCGCGTCGGCTACCGGGTCGCGTGGCGACGACGGCTCGTCACGCTCGATCTGGACGAGACGGAATCCGGCGCTACTGTCCGGTAACTTGAGGTGGCAAACTGAGGCGTATGACGCGCTACGTACAGGCCCCTCCGCGGCTCCCGGACCCGTACACGTCAGATCCGGTGTTGCGGTCCTATCTGCGTCGCCATCTCGGCGCCGACCGGATGGCGGCGGCCGAGCCTCGGCTGGCCGCGCTCGGTGCGGCGGTGACCGCCACGTTGCGCGATGCGCATCTGGACGCGGAGGCGAATCCGCCGACGCTGCGCCAGTTCGATCCATGGGGTGGTCGCATTGACCGGGTCGAGACGAGCGCGGGCTGGCAGACGTTGCGGGCGGCGGCCGCGGAGCACGCCGTCGTGGCACTCCCCTACCAGCCGGAGGTGCGGGCGACGTTCGGGTCGACCGCACGCGTCGTGCACCACGCGTTGCTGCACCTGTTCGGGCCGGAGTCCGCGGTGTTCTCCTGCCCGGTCGCCATGAGCGACGGGGCGGCCGCGCTGCTGTCGCGCGACGAGGTCGACCCGGCCGTGCGGGATGCCTGGCTCCCCCGGTTGCTGTCGACCGACCCCGACCGTGCGATCACCAGCGGCCAGTGGATGACCGAGTCGCAGGGCGGCTCCGACATCTCCCGCTCGACCACGACGGCGCGACCACCCAGCGTCGAGGCCACCACCGACGTCGGCGAGAAACCGTGGCGGCTGACCGGCGAAAAGTGGTTCTGTTCGGCGGCCGACGCGGCCATGGCCGTCGCGTTGGCCCGCCCGGACGGCGCCGGACCCGGCAGCCGTACGTTGGCCCCGTTCGTCGTCCCGCGCTACGCCGACGACGGCGTTGCGCCCGCGTCGGGGCTGCGGCTGCACCGCTTGAAGGACAAGCTCGGCACGCGGTCGGTGCCGACGGCCGAGATCGGCCTCGACGGCGCGGCCGGATATCCCGTCGGCGATCCACGCCGCGGCGGCCTGGCCCGGATGATGACGCTGGTCGTCATCACGCGACTGCACAACGCGGCGGCGGCGGCCGGCGGGATGCGCCGTGGCCTCGACTATGCCCGGGCCTACGCGGCCGTACGCACCGTCGCCGGCGGTCCGCTCATCGGCAACCCGTTGCACCGGGCCACGCTGGCGAAACTCGCCGTCGACGCGGAGGCGGCGTTCGCCCTCACCGCGCATGCGTTCGCCCTGCTCGGTCGCGTCGAGTGCGACGCCGACGAGCTGGCCGCGGCCGAGCTGCGTCTCGTCGCGCCGCTGGCGAAGATCGTCACCGGAAAGCTGGCGGTCGCGTCGGCCAGCGAATATCTCGAATGCTTCGGTGGCGCCGGCTACGTCGAGGAGACCGGCATCCCGCGCCTGCTCCGCGATGCGCAGGTCCTGCCGATCTGGGAGGGCACGAGCAACGTGCTCTCGGTCGACGTGTTGCGGTCGCTCGGCGCCGACGGGCCGGCCAAGTCGCTCCTCGCCCGTGTCGACGCCGCGCTCGACGCGGCCACCGGCGAGACCGCCGCCGCGTTAGCCGATGCCCGTGGCCGCCTGACCGTCGCGTTCACCGCGGCCGCTGCCGAGCCATCGGCCCCCGCGGTGATCGCCGGAGCGCGGGACCTCGCGCTGCTCGCCGCCGACGTGCTCATCGCGGCGTTGCTCATCGAGCAGGCGGTCGCGGGCAGCGACGAACGGGCGGCCACGGCGGCCGACCTGTGGGTACGGGGACGGATCGCCCGCGTGGACGTCGGCTCGGCTGCCGCCGAGGCGTACCCGTTGGTGTGTGGTTTGGACTGACCCGCCGCCGGATTAACCTGACGGCGTGTTCACTCCGACGGATCGTGAGCGGCTCCGGGACCGGCTCGTGTCCGATGCCCGCGCGGACGATCGCATCACCGGTGCCGCACTGACCGGGTCGACGTCCGTCGGCCGCGATGACCGGTGGTCGGACATCGATCTCGCGGTGTCCGTCGCACCGGGCGTGGACCTGGCGGAGGTGATGTCCGACTGGACGGCCCGCCTGTACGCCGACCACGACGCCGTCGCGCACCTGGACCTTCGGCGTGGGGCGACCGTCTACCGCGTGTTCCTGCTCGTCAGCACGCTGCAGGTCGACATCGCGTTCAGTCCGGCGGCCGAGTTCGGCGCGATCGGCCCCACGTTCCAGTTGTTGTTCGGCGCCGCCAACCCTCCGCGACCGGCGCCGGACCCCGCGGCCGCCGACCTCATCGGAATGGGCTGGCTCTATGCGCTGCATGCCCGGTCGAGCATCGAGCGCGGTCGGGTGTGGCAGGCCGAATACATGATCAGCGGAATCCGTGAACACGCGCTGGCATTGGCGTGCGTACGCCACGGACTGCCGGCTACCCAGGGCCGCGGCGTGGACCGGCTGCCAACGGCGGTGACCGACGCCTTCGAGGCCACGCTCGTCCGCACGCCCGAGCCCACGGAACTGCGGCGCGCGTTTCGGGCTGCGACGGTCGCGCTCCGGACCGAGATCGGGTACGCCGACGGTGCGCTGGCCGAGCGACTTGCCGGGCCGCTTCGTGAGCTGGCCGGGTGACGTGACGTACCAGGTCGACGGGGGCACGAAAACGCCCTCACGGCGGACCGTGAGGGCGGATCGATGAATTCCCGGCGTGCTGGTGTCACGCCGTCGGAGTGCGACGCGTCAGGCGCGGCCCCGCAGCGTGCGGACCTCCTGCAAGCGCTCGGCGAGGATGTCGTCGAGCTCGGCCATGCTGCGACGCTCCAGGAGCATGTCCCAGTGCGTGCGCGGCGGCTTGGCCTTCTTCTGCTCCGGCTCACTGCCGTCGACCAGCCGCGCGATGCTGCCGTCGAACTTGCATTCCCAAGTGATCGGCACCTCGGCGTCCACCGCGAACGGCACCTCGAACTGGTGGCCCTTGGCGCACAGGTACTCCCGGGTCTGGCGCGGTGCCAGCTCGGTATTGCGGTCGGACTCGTAGCTCACGGCTCCGAGGCGGCTTCCGCGCAGCATGCGCTCGCCCATGATCGGCTATCCCCTTCGGGTCGACGAGTCGATATCCGTGGTCATGTGACCACGCTTGTCCTAACGAGAGTGACCGCCGTTGGATTCCCACGGCACGATCCTCGATGCCGGCGCGTGCCGGCAATCGCTTGCTAAGGGTAGCCCGCCGAGCGCTCCAGTGACCAACGTCTCTGGCTCACGCTGCCACGGACGTCGGCCGCGGCCGGTCGCGGATCGCCGCCGAGCGCGCTTATCGCGGGTCGACGATCTCGCCCTCGATCGTTTCGGTGTCCGTCGCCACACCGGCACCGGCACCGGTCCGGTTCGTGTTGGTACGGGTGGGCCGACCGGCGCGAACCTTCACCATGCGCGGGCCGAACAGGTCACCCATCGCGGCCGACGCGAGTTGCCGGCCGGCCAGGACGGTCAGTCCCCGGCTGGCGAGCGTGCGGATGGGCGGGACGAACAGAGCAAGACCGAGGACATCGGTGATGAAACCGGGCACCAGGAGGAATACCGCCCCAAGCAGCCCGACCAGCGAGCGGGTCAGATGCGGTCCGGGACGTTCGCCCGCCGCCGCCACCGACTGGAATCGCCGCCAGGCCCGCAGACCCTCCTGCCGCAGCAGTACGGCGCCGAGTGCCATGAGAGCGAGCAGGATCAGCACGGCGAAGCCGAAGCCGATGAGCTTGCCGACGATGATGAAGACGACGACTTCCGCGGCGAGCGTCACCACGAGCGCAAGCGCGGGCCAGCGGATGCGTGCGCCCATCGCGACCTCCTGTTGATCGACTATCGGCGGGTCCCGCCCGCCGCCTTACTCAACGCCCGCAGGCGCGATCTCGTTCCCCAGACCGTGACCCGCCACAGCGCCTCCCGGACCACGGACGAACTCATCTTGCTCGTGCCGTGCTCGCGGTCGGCGAACCGGATCGGCACCTCGACCAGCCGGAAACCATCACGGTACGCCCGCCAGGCAAGGTCGACCTGGAAGCAGTAACCCTGCGACGCGACCGCGGCGACGTCGATCTTCTCCAGCACCGGCATCCGATAGGCCCGATAGCCACCGGTCGCGTCCTTGATCGGCATGCCGAGCGCGAGGCGGGTATAGAGGTTCGCGCCCCGGGAGAGCAGGAACCGATGTGCCGGCCAGTTCACCACGGTGCCGCCGCGTACCCAGCGGGAGCCGAGCACCATGTCGGCCGTACGCAGGGCATCGAGGAGCTTCGGAAGTTCCTCGGGCGCGTGTGAGCCGTCCGCGTCCATCTCGACCACGGCGTCATACCCGTGCTCGGCCGCCCAGCCGAATCCGGCGACGTACGCCGCCCCGAGGCCCTCCTTGCCCGGCCGGTGCAGCACGTGCACCACCGGGTCGTCGGCAGCGAGAGTATCGGCCCGCTGGCCGGTGCCGTCCGGGCTGTTGTCGTCGGCGACGAGTATCTCGACCGACGGGACGGCCGAGCGGACGCGCCCGACGATCATGTCGAGATTGTCGATCTCGTTGTACGTCGGGATGATCACAAGCACGCGGCCGACGCCCGGATAGCCGTCGGCGCCCGGAGCCGGCGTGGGAACCCCCGCCGGCGGCCGGGGCTCGGAGCCGGGTGTCGTGCGTTCGCTCATGCGGTGGTCACCCCGTGTCCGGTGGTCGGTGCGGCAGCGGCCCGGCGGGCGTCGGGACGGCGGGCGCGGCGCGTCCACACGGCGCCGAGCAGGAATGCAAGCGCCAGCCCGCCCAAGATGAACTCGGGGATCGGGCCCAACTCGGTGGCCAGCGTACGGTGCTCGCCCAACCTCAGCTGACGCAGCTCCGTCGCCGGCACATTGAACCCGGTGGCGTTGTGTACGCCGCCGCTGGCGTCCACGAAGCCGGAAATTCCGACCGTGGACACCATGAGCGCGTCCCGGCCGTGCTCAACCGCCCGCAGCCGGACCATGGCGAGCTGCTGGCTTGCCTCGGCCCGGTCGAAGTCGGCATTGTTCGTCTGCACGGCCAGCAGCTGCGCCCCGCCGGTGACGGTGTCCCGAACGATGTTGTCGTAGGCGACTTCAAAGCAGATCGCGTCTCCGACGGTTACGCCGCCCAGGTTCAAGATGCCGTGCGTCGTACCGGCGACAAAGTCATGCGTGACCAGGTCGACCTTCTTGGACACCAGCCGGGCCACGCCGCGCAGCGGGATGTACTCGGCGAACGGCACGGGGTGCTGCTTGACATAGGTGCCGTGCGGGCCGGACTGCGGGCCGCCGGACGGGCCGGGCAGCCAGACGATGGATGCGTTGCGGTCATTGGTCCCGGGACCCTCGAGCACCGCGCCGACGAGGATCGGTGCACCGATGGTGTTCGCCGCGTCGGTGATCTCCGTCGCCGCGTCCGCGTTGCCGGGATCGTCGGCGACGAGCGGATCGATGTCGCTGGAATTCTCCGGCCAGATGACGATGTCCGGTTTCGGGGCCCGACCGGCCGCGACCTGGGCGGCGAGGGCGAGCGTGGCCCGCACATGGTTGTCGAGGACGGCGCGGCGCTGCGCATTGAATTCGAGACCGAGCCGCGGCACGTTGCCCTGCACGATCGCGACCTGGACCGGCCGTCCGTCCGGTGCCTGCAGCGGCACGGCGAAGCCGAGCGGGACGACCGCGAGCCCGGCGACCGCGATGCCGACGGTCGCGGCGGTACGCCGCCGGATCATCTCGGCGTGGCTGGGACGGTCCGCTTCCCCGATCCGGCGGAGCCGGCGCGCCTCGACGATGCGCCACGCGGACAGGGCGAGCATTCCGCCGCACAGTGCCACCGCGAACGTTACGAGCGGCGCCCCACCCAGTGCCGCGAACCGCAGCGCGGGTGAGTCTCCCTGGCTGAATGCGAGCCGTCCCCACGGGAAGCCGCCGAACGGAACCCGGTCGCGCAGGGCCTCCTGACCCACCCAGAGCACGCCGGTCGCGATCGGCCACATCCAGCGCCGGCGGTCGATCAGCGGGCTGGCGTACGCCGCCAGCGCCCCGGTGAGCGCGACGAAGGCCGCCTCCGCGGTCGCGAGAATGAGCCAGGGGCCGGTGCCGCCGACGATGTGTGTCCACTGGATCAGCGGCACGAAGAACAGCAGCCCGGTCAGACCGGCGAGCCGGAAACCGCCCCAGAACGTCCGCCGGTGGACAGCGACGGTGATCGCCGCGACCGCGAACGGCGCGAGCCACCACAGATTCGCCAGCGGAAAGGAGACGAGCAGGCCGCCACCCGCGGCGACGGCCAGCAGGACAGCGATAACAGTCGGTACTCCGCGGGGGCGCGCACGGGTCGCGGGCGCCGACAACGGCTCCGGTCCGGCCGCCACCACGCCGGTCCCGCCGTCCGCGTCGCGATCGCGCGCGGCCGTGCCGGTGGTGGAGCTGTTCGTCACCGCTCAACTGTGCCTTATCGAGGCTGAGTGTGGCGCACCAAGGTCCACGAACAGCGTTTTGTCCGTTTCCTGGGTACGATCGCCACAACTGGCTGGGTCGGCCGCCACGACCGGTCGGATCGATGACCGTGGGCGGCCAGAATTGGAATCGGGGTGCGACCGTCGCGGCCGCACCCCGAGCTCCAGGACCCACTTCCCCCACGGCACGTCACCCCGTGCTCTGCGACCTTCGGACCGACGAGAGGTGAGCTGGCTGCCCATCCCTGGCCGTTGTCTACTGGCCGCCCCACGCTGTGCCGAAACCATGCCCCGCGACCGGTGCGCATCACCCCTGCCGACCCCCACCCGCTGGGCCTGGCCGATGCGACGTCAGGTTGATCGTCGCGCGGCCGCGGGCGAAGAGGCGAGCGAATCGGTCGCCAATGAAGTTGGACCCGACAACGGTACGTGCCCGCCCCCGAGCGCTGTCAATGTCTGTGCGGATGTCGATCTCCGCCGTACGGCGTGTCGCGTCGGCGTGTCTCCGGCATCGGCTCATCGCACTCGGTTCGCCACGGTGAGTAGTTCATTGTGGAGGAGTTGTCGAGATGCGTCCGGAAAGTCCCCGGCCAGCAATCCCGCCGCCGCCAGCACGTACGCGACATCGACGACCGTGTCCGCGTGCCGTGGCAGCGGCCAGCCGCCGGCGAGATCGTGCAACGGGCCGGCCAGCACGGACGCCGCGCCGGCCGGTTCCGCGTGCCGCAAAACACCGCCGGACCCGATCACGAGACGTACGTCCCGGAGATCCTTGCGGGGTGCTCCCCCGGGCTCGCCGCGCGCATGCCGCCGGAGCGCGACGATCGCCGCCAACTCCGCAATACGCACATCCTCGGCGCGCTCGATGTCGGACGCCGGCAGGAAGGCCGGATCGGCCGCCCGACGGTCGGCGGCGGCCGCCAGGCCATCATCGATCGGCAACCGCGACACCGGCACCCGCTCGATCTTGGCGGCCGCCACGACCCCGGCGGCCGACCAGCGCATACCGAGGTCGCCCTCGACCGTACGGCTGCGCCACAGCGTCCCAGCGACCTCGGCCCGGGGGCCGGTGAACTGCTCGGGGTCCGGTGTGAGCACCGAATACACGTCGGTCGTCGCCCCGCCGATGTCCACCACGACGAGATCCGTGCCGAGATCGTCGGCCAGTGCCTCGACGCCGGTCAGCACCAGGTCCGGCGTGGCCCCGCGGACCAGGTCGACGAAGCGCCGGCCGCCCAGCCGACCCCGCGACAGCCTCTTGCCGCCGATCACGTGGGTGAGAAAGACCGACCGGATCGCGGCGCGTGCCGGCACCGGATTCAGCACACCGATCCGCGGCAATACGTTGTCGGTCGCCACGAACCGGGCGCCCCGCGCGTCCAGCCGTGCGCACACCTCGTCGCGGGCCTCGCTGTTGCCCGCCACCACGATCGGGACGCGGACGCGCGCGCTCGCGAGCCGGCCGGCGTTGTGCAGCAACACCTCGGCGTCGCCGCCGTCGGTGCCGCCGACGAGCAGGATCACGTCCGGTCGCGCCGCGCGCAGCTCGCGTATCGCGTCCGTCGTCAGTTTGCCGGTCGCGACGTGGACCACGCGGGCGCCGGCGGACAACCCGACACGGTGACCGGCCTCCGCGGTCACGAGCGGCTCGTAGCCGACGACGGCCAGCCGCAGACCCCCACCCGCGCTCGAACACAGCCGGACATCGCTCAGGTCCGCGCCGGGCACTGCCGCCGCCACCGCATCCAGCGCCGCCGCCAGCCCGTCGAGCACGTCGGTAGCAATCGTCGTCGGGTGCGCGGCCGTCGCCACCAACCGGCCCGTGGCCACGTCGACCACGGCAACCTTCGTGTACGTCGACCCGACGTCCCCACACACGACGAGCGACGCTCCGGGCGCCGCGGCGACGTCAACCGACACCGCGACGACGAGACCGTCGGCTGTCCGTACCCCCGAAGGTGTTGGCGTCACGCGGACCGTGGCGGCACCACGACCGTGCCGGTCGCGGTGACCGCGACGATCGGCGGATCGAGAACCTCGGCGGCCGACTCGCCACGGTCCGGCCGGCCGCGGCAGACGACCACACAGGAGAAATCGATGGTGCGGCTGCGCGTGCCGACCCGGGTCACAGTCGCGGTGATCTCCAGGACATCGCCGGCCCGCATCGGCGCCCGGAACTGCACGTCCGAATAGGACGCGAACAGCCCCTCGTCGCCGTCGGTGCGGATGGATGCCTCGGTTGCCACGTCCCCGAACAGACCGAGTGCGTAGGCTCCGTCGACGAGGTTGCCGGCGTAGTGCGCGTGCGAGTAGGGCACGTAGCGGCGGTGTGTCACCACCAGGCCCTCGCGGGGATCGGTCACGTCAGGCCGCCTTCTGCTTATTCGTCACCAATGCGTCCACCAGGTACGACGCGACCTCGCGCGGCGTCGTGCCGCGGCCGAAGATGCGGTCGACGCCGAGTTCGGTCGTCATCATCTCGTCGAAGCGGGGACCGCCGACGACCAGCAGCGGTCGGCGCTCGGCCGGAAGCGCCTCCCGGAACGCCGCCGACATCTCCCGGGTGTTGTGCAAATGGGCGTCGCGCTGGGTGACGACCTGGCTCACCAGCACGGCGTCGGCCCTCTCGTGTCGTGCGGTCTCGACCAGCTCCGGTACGCCGACTTGCGCGCCCATGTTGACCACGCGCAACTCACGGTAATACTCGAGGCCCTTCTCGCCGGCGATGCCCTTGACGTTGAGGATCGCGTCGATGCCGACCGTGTGGGCGTCCGTGCCGATGCACGCGCCGACCACGACGAGTTTGCGGCGCAGCCTCTGCCGGACCAGCGTGTTGATCTCTTTCGCGCCGAGCAACGGGAAGTCGCGCTCGACGACCTGCACCTTCGACAGGTCGACGAGGTGGTTCACCGAGCCGTACACGACGAAGAACGTGAAGTCGTCGCCCATCGGCTTCGCGTGCACAACCATCGCCGGGTCGAGGCCCATCTTCGCCGCGAGTTGCAGAGCGGCGCCCTCGGCCCGTTTGTCGGTGGGGATCGGCAGCGTGAAACTCAGCTGCACCATGCCGTCGCCGGTGATGTCGCCGTACGGGCGGATGATATTCTTGATCTTGCCCGTGTTCTCAGGCGCCGCGTCGCTCACGCCGCACGCTCCCGGGGCGACTCGGCCAGGATCTCGGTGGCCGGGTTGAAGTAGCCCGCCTCCTGCTTGGCCACTCCGTCGAGTCCCTTGCCCCGGTCGGCCGGCCGCTTCATGATGCCGAACGTGCCGTCCGCGATCGCGTTCAGCAGCGGGCCGCCGGTGGTCCGGCCGGGCGACGACCCGGTGTCGTCGACGATGTTTTGCAGGAGATCGATCGCCTCGTCGAGCACCTGGTGTGCGCGCTGCTGGATGAACCCGCCGGGCGCCGGGACGAAGTCCTCGTGCAGGCCGCCGGCGGCGCTCAGCACGTAGCGCACGTTCTGCAGCGCGACATCGCGGTCGGACAGCCACGGCGTCACGACCGCCTCGGTCATCATGCCGACCAGGAGGATGCCCTGGCCGGTCAGCGTGCCGACGAGGTTGAAGAAGCCGTCGAGCAGGTTGCCGCGGAACACGTCTCCGGTCATGTGCTTCGTCGGCGGCATCCACTTGAGCGGCGCGTCCGGGAACAGTTCGCGGGCGAGCAGCGCGTGCGCCAACTCCATCCGGAACGACTCGGGCAGATCGGGATTGATCTCGAACGCGTGGCCGATGCCGAGCTGCCAGTCGGCCAGACCGGCCTCGTGGGCGAAGTATTCGTTGAGCAGCTGCGACACGGTCACCGTGTGGGCCGCCTCGACCGCGTCGGCCGTCGTCAGGTAGTTGTCCTCGCCGGTGTTGATGATGATCCCGGCCCGGGCATGGATCTGCCGCGAGAAGCGCTGGTCGACGAACGTACGGATCGGGTTGATGTCGCGGAACAGGATGCCGTACATGGAGTCGTTGAGCATCATGTCGAGCCGTTCCAGACCAGCCAGCGTCGCGATCTCCGGCATGCACAGGCCGGACGCGTAGTTCGTCAGCCGGACGTAGCGGCCCAGCTCCCTCGACGACTCGTCCAGCGCCGCCCGCATCAGGCGGAAGTTCGCCTGCGTGGCGTACGTCCCGGCGAAACCTTCCCGGGTGGCGCCCTCGGGCACGTAATCCAGTAGCGACTGCCCGGTCGACCGGATCACCGCGATGACGTCGGCGCCGGCCCGGGCCGCCGCTTGCGCCTGCGGGATGTCCTCGTAGATGTCGCCGGTCGCGACGATCAGATAGATCCACGGACGCTGCTTCGGGTCACCGTGCCGCTTGACGAGCCGTTCGCGCTCGACCCGACGCTGGTCGATCCGCTTGATGCCGGCGGCCACACCTCGGCGCGCGGAGCGTCGCGCGGCGGTCTCGGCCCGGCCGGACGGAATCTCGAACCGGACCGATCCGGCCGCCGCCTTCTGCGCCAGCTCGGTCAGGTCGTGGGCACCCTCGCGCGCCATCGCGTCGAACACCGGCAACGCCACTCCGGCGCCGAGGCCGACGTCGTCACGTACGGCGTCGACGAGTCGGTTGACCCACGGGATGCCGTCCGCATCCGCGCCGGTGATGCCGGCCAGCCGCAGCACGGCCCGCTCGACCGAGACGGTCGTGTGCGTGCGGGCCATGTCGACGACCGGCTTGCCGGCCCGGCGGGCCAGCACTCGGGCATGGCGGACGACGGCCGGATCCAGATTCAACTTCGCCTTCGGGTTCGGCTGGCGAGCGCGGGGCGGCATGGTGCTCTCCTAGCTGTGCTGCTTGGGCACGGTCGTGACGTCGTTGTCGAAGATCGTGGTGCCGCGGACGACCGTGCGCAGGCAGGTCGGCAGCGGCGGCGCCGGCTCGCCCGGGCCGGCGGAGACCAGTGTGGGCAGACCGTTCGTGCGACCGGCGGGCGTCGCCCAGATCGCGAACGTCGCGGTCGCGCCGGGGGCGAGCGTGCCTTCGGCATCCGCGTGTACGGCCCGCCAGCCGCCCCGGGTATGCGCCGCGAACGCGGTCCGTACGCCGACGCGCTGCGCCGGATTGTGGTGGGCGATCGCGGCCCGTACGGTGCCCCACGGGTCGATCGGGGTGACCGGTGAGTCGGACCCGAAGGCGAGCGCTACCCCGACCCCGGCGAGCGAGCCGAACGGGTTCGACGCGCGCGACCGCTCGATTCCGAGGCGCTGGGCGTACATCGCGTGGTCACCACCCCACAGCCGGTCGAATGCGGGCTGGACACTCGCCACGATGCCGTACTCGACGAACGCGGCGATCAGGGCCTTATCGATGATCTCGGCGTGCTCGATCCGGTGGCGCGCCAACCGGACACGATCCACGCCAAGCTTCGCGGCGGCGATGGCGAAGCCGGCGATGACGGTGGCGATCGCGGCATCGCCGATGGCGTGGAAGCCACCCTGCACGCCGGCCTCGGTGCACTCGATCAGGTGCGCACCGGCCTGCTCGGCGCTGACGTACGCGTGCCCCCGATGGGTCGGGTCGGCGGCGTCGAGGTACGGCTCGCGCAGATGCGCCGTCTGCGAGCCGAGCGCCCCATCGGCGTAGAGATCGCCGGCCGCCCCGATAGCGCCAAGCTCACGGGCCCGTTTGGCCCCACCCAGCTCGCCCCAGTAGCCGTACACGTCGGGCAGGTCCGGCTCCCGGCCGAGCGCGAGGACATTCTGGAAGTCATATTCCGACGACGTACCCGGGCCACCGCACTCGTGGACGGCGGCGATGCCGAGCGAGGCGGCCCGCTGCAGGGCGGCCCGTTGCGCACGATCCCGTTGGGCGTTTGACATCGCACCCATCGTCATCCCGCGGACGACATGGTGCGCGTCCCGCCGCAGCCAGCCAATCGAGTCGTACCCGGGAGTGTGGATCGGCGTCCGCGCCAGCAGGTCGCTTGACACGACGGCCGAGTGCACGCTGACCTGTGACAGGTAGGTCGGTCGGCCACCGCCGGCGCGGTCGAGTTCGGCCGCCGACGGCGGCGTCTGGATCGACCAGCTCGATTCGTCCCAGCCGTGGCCGACGACGATCGCATCGCCCGGCAACGTGGCGGCGTGGGCAGCGACGCGATCCAGAACGTCCGCGGCCGAGATCGTGCCGGACAGGTCGAGCCCGAGCGCGACGATGCCGGTGTCGGTCGCGTGCACATGGGCGTCGACAAACGCGGGCGTGACGAGTGCGCCGTCGAGATCGACGGTGACATCCGCGCCCGGCGCGTCGGTGTCGCGACCGAGCCACACGATGGCGTTGTCGGCCACCATCATGGCGGTGGCGGTCGGATCGGCCGGGCTGTACACGTGCCCACCGCGGTAGAGGGTGGTGTTCTGGGCCATGGGATCAGTCTGCCCTGGCCGGGGCCGGGCCCCTAGCCTCGGCGGCGATCCGGGCGTCGAACAGCGCCCGTACGCCGGCGTCCGAGCGCAGGAGCGACAGGGCGTACTCGGCATGTCCGGGCACATAGCCGTTGCCCACGAGCATCGTCACGTCGGCGGCGAGTCCCTCGGCTCCAAGCGCAGCGGCGGCGAACGATGTTGCCATCGAGAAGAAGATCACCGTGCCGCCGTCAGCCGTCGCGAGGATCGCGCCGTGTTCGCAGCCGGGCACGTCGACGCAGACCACGGTCACATCGGCTGGTCCGCCCAACGCGCCGGTTACCGCGGCGGCGAGCGCGACCGGGTCGCGTGCGTCGGCCAACGCCACCTCGTCGGCGATGCCGACCGATCGGAGCCGCTCGGCCTCGGCCGGGATCGGCACCACGCCAACGGTCCGCGCGGCGCCGGCACGTCGGGCCGCGACAAGCGACAGTGAGCCGCTCTTGCCGGCGCCGCCGATCACCGCGACCTTCGCGTCGGCGTACCGGCCGATCACCCGCGCAGTCAGCGCCGGTGCCCCACAGACGTCGAGCACCGCGAGCGACAGCTCCGGGTCCAGATCGTCGGGCAGCACCGCGGCGATCGAGCGGGCGAAGAGTATCGCGTGGCCGGCCGCCGGCACCTGCTCGCTCATGCCGTCCCAGCGCGCCAGCTCGTCGGTGATGGCCAGCGGTGTCAGGGTCAGGGAGACCAGCGTCGCGACGTGATCGCCGGGTTTGAGTCCGAGCGGCGAGCGCGGTCCGACCGCGTCGACGGTGCCGATCAGCATGCCGCCCGACCCGGTCACCGGGTTCTGCATCTTCCCCCGGCTACGGATGATGTCCAGCACCTCGGCCCGCACGGCCGCGCCGTCGTTCGCGTGCTTCGTGGCGAGTTGTCGGAAACTCGCCGCGTCGAGATTCAGCCGTTCGATCGCGACACGTACCTCATTTGCCCCGATTTCCGCGCTGCTGTCGAGGCGAAGCGCGGCTTGCGGCAAAACGCCGGCGGGTTCGATCACGCGGTGTAGACCGACCGGCGACGTCATGTGCACCTCCAGCACGGCGAGCGAGCTAACACATCGATCGCCTAGAGAATCGGGAAAACTTACGGCATACTAGTTCCCGGGCAGGAAATCTTCCAGCAACCTTCCGCCGGGAGACAACAATATCCGAAGGAGGGCGAGTGACTGACGCACTGTTCATCCCCGCTCCCGCCGAGGGACCCGCGGACGCGTCGATCGTCGATTCGGCCGTCGTCGCAGCGGGACAGCCGCACGAATACCGCCGGCGTGAGCTGGTCGAGCCGGACTGGACCCGGTTGCCCGGGTGGCGCGACGTCACCCGCGAGCAGTGGGAATCCGCGCAGTGGCAGCGCGTGAACTGCGTGAAGAACATCAAGCAACTCCGTGCCGTGCTCGGTGACACCGTCGGCGAGGAGTTCTACGCCGACCTCGACGTCGACCAGCAGCAGTTCGCGACCATGTCGATGCTCCTTCCGCCGCAGATGCTCAACACCATGGTTCCGCACAAAGTGCCGGACACCGCGTCGTTCTACGCCGATCCGGTCCGGCGCTACATGATCCCGGTTGCGTCCGACCGCCGCACGGACTGGCCCAGCCACCCGTACGCGACACGCGACTCACTGCACGAGCACGACATGTGGGTGGCCGAGGGCCTCACCCACCGCTACCCGACGAAGGTGCTGGCCGAACTCATCTCGACGTGCCCGCAATACTGCGGCCACTGCACGCGGATGGACCTGGTCGGCAACTCGACTCCGCAGGTGGACAAGCTCAAGCTCACTCTCAAGCCGGTCGACCGCTACGACGCGATGATCGCCTACCTGCGCCGCTCCCCCGGCGTACGCGACGTGGTCGTGTCCGGCGGTGACGTCGCCAACGTGCCGTGGAAGCAGCTCGAATCGTTCCTGACGCGGCTGTTGGAGATCGAGAACATCCGCGACATCCGGCTCGCGACGAAGGCTCTGGCCGCCATTCCGCAACATTGGCTGCAACCGGAGATCGTCGAAGGTCTCGGTCGCGTCGCCGCCCGCGCGCACTCGCAGGGCGTGAACCTGGCGATCCACACGCACATCAACCACGCTAATTCGGTGACGCCCCTCGTCGCCAAGGCGGCCCGGACCGCGCTCGACGTCGGCGTCCGGGACGTACGAAACCAGGGCGTGCTGATGCGCGGCGTGAACGCGACCACACCGGCGCTGCTCGACCTGTGCTTTGCGTTGCAGGGTGAGGCGTCGATCCTGCCGTACTACTTCTACATGTGCGACATGATCCCCAACGCCGAGCATTGGCGGGTGTCGGTCGCCGACGCCCAGCAACTGCAGCACGACATGATGGGCTACCTGCCGGGGTACGCGACGCCGCGGATCATCTGCGACGTTCCGTTCGTCGGCAAGCGCTGGGTGCACATGCTCGCCGAATATGACCGCGAGCGCGGCATCTCGTACTGGACGAAGAACTACCGCACATCGATCGAGGCGGACGACCCCGAGGCCCTCGCCCGGCGGTATGAGTACTACGACCCGATCGACACGCTGGACGTCTCTGGCCAGGACTGGTGGCGCAAGAAGCTCGCGGCCGAGGCCGCGGAATCGGCCACCGACTGAGTCCTCCGCCGGTTGACAGCGCTGAACCGGTGATCCACCCGTAGCGACCGCCCGAGACATCTCGGGCGGCCGCTTTCTTTTGGTGAGGTGGGCCGCGTAGCGGCTCGTTGTTGTTTTGGTGGGTCACATTCTGTAGAGCATCCTAGGATGAAATGCGTGCGTAACGAACGCGTTTGACGACGGTCAGCGGTCGAGCGCGGCGAGATCGAGGTGACGGAGCCGCTCCGGGTCCGCGAGGATGTCGATCTCCACGATCCGGTCCTGCACGATCGTGATGCCCATCACCGCCGTCAGGACCCCGCCGGGCGCCGTGACCAAGCCAACGTTGCCGTTGACCAGGGCCGGCCGCGAGTCGCCGTCGCGCGAGAGGCGCGCGAACGTCAGGGCTTGCTTGGCCACCGCCGCCGCGCCACGAACGATCCGCGGCGCCGTGCTCGGCAGCACGCCGAGGTCTGCCCGCAGTGTGACGTCCGGATCAAGAACGGCGACCAGGGCGGTGAAGTCGCCGTGCCGGGATGCCGTGAGGAACGCGTCGACGACCGCACGCTGACGGGAAATGTCGCTCTCCGGCGTCGTGGGCGCCCCACGGATGCGCTGCCGCGCCCGACTAGCGAGCATTTTCGCGGCGTCCGGCGAGCGGTCCACGATCGGGCCGATCTGGTCGAACGGGATCGCGAACATGTCGTGCAGGACGAACGCCAGACGCTCGGCCGGCGCTAGCGTCTCCAGCACCACCAGCAGCGCGAGACCGACCGAGTCGGCCATGACCGCCTGGTGTTCCGGGTCGCTACCGGTCACCGGGCCGATGATCGGATCCGGGACGTACGCCTCCAGCGGCTCCTCCCGCCGCGACGTACGCGAGCGCAGCATGTCCAGGCACACCCGCCCCACGACGGTGGTGAGCCAACCACGCAGATTGGCCACATCGCTCGTGTCGGTGCGGCTCAGCCGCAGCCATGCCTCCTGGACGGCGTCATCGGCCTCGCTCAACGAACCGAGCATTCGGTACGCCACCCCGCGAAGATGCCCGCGGTTCGTCTCGAACCGTTCGGCCAGAACATCGTGCTCGTCCACGGTCGCATTCCTCCGTCCGCATCCGTCACAGCAATGACGAACCTAAACCGACCGAGGTAACACGACGTGGCCGAAGTCATGGCCGCAAGGCCGCAAGTGGCGACGCCGCCGGCAGTGCTCCTCGCTCGTCCCGACACGGCATCGGGCGGACAGCGAACAGTCATCCGCGCCTGTACCATGTGGAGCGCTTGACCGCCAGCAACCCTGGTTGACACTGCCGTAGTGATCGCGCCGCCGGCGCGGAGGCAGGCGATGGCTGGAGCTATCCATGGCCGATGTGACTCGTCGTGTTCTGCTGCGCACGCTCGGTGTCGGCGCTGCGGCCGCCGCCGCGTTCGGCGGTTACGAGTTGCTGGAATCAGGACAACATCGGGTGGCGGGCAAGGGCGCGGCGACCCGTCGCCGCGAGGTGCGCTTCTCCGATGTCATCCCCAAGGAGAACGTGCGACGAGGGTCAAACGCATGGCAGATCGGGTCGTCCGGCACGCGTTCGTCAACCGACGACGTCGCACAGATCAAGGGCTTCACGTCGAAGACGAGCGTGCGTGTCGGCGAGTCGATCGACTTTCATGTGTCGGTCGATCAGGAACAACCGTTCACGATCGACATCTACCGCTTCGGGTGGTATTCGGGCGCAGGCGCCCGGCTCGTCATGTCGAGCCCACGCCTGCGCGGCAAACGTCAACCGCCGCCGCGTCTCGACCCCGACGTCGGCACGATCACGTGCCCATGGACGAAGTCCTGGACGGTTCGGGCCCAGGCGAGTTGGACGTCCGGCCTGTACCTCGGGGTCATGACGTCCGCCGCCGGATACCGCAACTACGTGCCGTTCGTCGTCCGCGACGACCGCCTCGCCGCCCTGTTGGTCGTGGTGCCGTTCACTACCTACCAGGCGTACAACCAGTTCCCGCGTGATCGCCGGCTCGGCAAGTCGCTGTATTACGGATATGCGCCGGCGGCCGAGGATTCCGCGGCCGTGCTGGACGCGTCGCAGCGGGCGGTCCACGTGTCGTTCGACCGCCCGTACGACACCGACGGGTGGCCACACCGGGCCGACGAGGACCAGAGTTTCGTGTTCTGGGCAGAGCACCAGGGCTATGACATGACGTACGCGACCAGTCTCGATCTCCACAGTGGCCGGCTGGACTTGTCGCAGTACACCGGCATCGTCTTCAGCGGTCACGACGAGTACTGGTCCGAGGAGATGCGCCGCCAGGTCACGACCGCCGTGGCCGGCGGAACCAGCCTCGCGTACATGTCGGCGAACAACGTGTACTGGCACATACGCTGCGACAAGCCGACCGCCGTGGGCGAGGTGCGGTCGATGTATTGCTACAAGACCGATCCCGATCCGACGCAGGACGCCAGCGGCGCGACCACGCAGTGGCGACTGATCGGACCCGGATCGGCGCGCGCCGAACAAGGTCTGCTCGGCGTGCAGTACAACGGGATCGTCAAGACACCGTGCCCGCTGATCGTCCAGCGCGCCGACCACTGGATGTGGAAGGGCACCGGTGTGCGGGAAGGCGAGCGGATCCCCGTTCTCGTCGGAGGCGAGGCCGACGGTTTCACAGACGGCGCGCCAACCCCGGCCGGCGCGACCCAGACGTTGCTATCCGCCTCCCCATTCACGTACGAAACCAACAACTCTCTGCAGATCCAGAACACCAGCGTGTGCGAAATGGCGAGTGGCGCCACGGTGTTCGTGGCGGCCACCATGAACTGGACCGCGGCAGTCGGCAAGCTCCACCACACCGACCACCGCGTCCAGAAGGCGACGGCGAACGTATTCGGGCGGATCCTCGCTCCGGGCACGGCTTAACGACGGTCCGCGACGTCTCATCGCCAACCCTCAGCGGATAGCGACTCACGTCCGCAGTCCGGTGGGCTGGGCCTGATTCCAGGATTTTCGGCGGGCATGGACATGACGTCCGACCCTATGTAGGTTAGCGACTATGGTCCAGGATCTTCGCATGACGACCGCGCTCGCAAAGGTGGTCGCCGCCTTCCTCACCGACCCGGAGGCCGAGCGCTACGGCCTCGATCTCATGCGGGACACCTCGCTGGCCAGCGGAACCCTCTATCCGATGCTCATACGCCTAGAGCGCGCTGGTTGGGTGCGCGCGGACTGGGAAGACATCGACCCTGTTGCCGAGGGCCGCCCCAACCGTCGCTACTACCGCCTCACCCCGGACGGCGTCATCGCCGCGCGCCGAGAGCTCGCCGCCCTGCACCAACATCTGTCCCGCGCGACCGGCGTCGTGGGCAAGGTGCGTGAGGCGTGAACGCACTCGACCGTGTCACCGATGCGCTGGTACGCCGGGCCGCGCTCCGTTGGCCGCCTGACATGGCCGAGTCGTTGCTGCGCGAATGGCGCGCGGAACTCGCCTCGCTCCAGGCGCGGCCGCAGACCAGCGCCGTTCATCGGATCTGGCGACAGATCGCGTTCGCGGTGAGCCTCGCCTGCTCGCCGACCACCGAACCGCGGACGTCGATGGGTCGTGGGTGGGCGCGAGTGGGATCGACGGTCGGGTGGGTCGGCCGCCGCCTCGTCGGATCATTCGGCGTCGCGCTGCTGGCGACGTTCGTCGCCGGCGGCATGGGCGACCTGGCGGATCAGCTTGTCAACCACAATCGTTACGACATCGAGCCGGCTTCGTGGTGGTACATCACGGCCCACGTCGGTACGACCGTCGTCGGGCTCGCGCTCGTGAGCCTGGTCGCTGTGTTCGTCGGTACGGCGATTCGGCGGGGCCGTCGGACCTGCGCAACCGGGCGGAGCTGGCGTGATCCAAAGCTCGACTTTGCTGGTCGTCCCGCTGGCGCTCGCGAGCTATCTCGTCTTTCTCGCCCGCGACGACGGCGCCCGGTCGACGCTGGAACTCATCCCGGTCGAAGGAGCCGCCGCCATCGGTGCGTGGGCGATCGTGATGATCGTCGCCGTTGCCGCCGGACGCCGGATAGCGGCCGCCGGACGGCGTACGACCGCGTGGGTGGTGACCGGGCTCGGTGCGGTCCTCGCGACCGACGTCGCCGCGTTTGTCGCGTCCGTACGCGCCGCCGGCGACGCTGCACATCGGCCGCGGCTCGGGGCTGCTGTGGTTCCCCTTGTCGTACCTGCCGGAAGGGTTCTCCGCCATCGGACCACTGATCCCGGCCGGGACGACACGGATCGGCAGTGGGTCGATCGGCAGCGATCAGGCGTTCCCCGCGCTCAATTTGCTGTTGCCAGTGGGCGCCGAGGTCGCCGTACCGCTGTTGATGGTCTCGGCGTTTGTCATCGTGGCCGCGCTACGCGAGCGACCCCAAGCGGTGACCGCGGCTGACCCGGCCGCGCCGACCTCGATGGCTGATCGGGATACGATCGCCGGCTGGCTCCCGCGGGGACTGCGCCCGTTTGCTGCAGCGGTCACCGTCCTGGGTCTTGCCCTTGGGCGGGCGCCGCGACGCTTGGCGTCGCCGCGCCGGACGACTTCCTCTCCGACAGGTTAAATGTGCAGTTCGCCGCGATTCTGCTGGTCGTGATCGGAGTCGCGATGGGCTCGGTCGGTCGTGGGCCCATCGTGCTGCCTACAATCGGCCTGGCAGCGACGTTGCTCGCCATCGACGCGTTCGCGATCCGCACCGCGTGGACCGGTGCCGCCGCCGCGACCGCGATGGCGGCTGGCGGTGCGATGGCCGCGGCGGCCGCGTGGTGGGTGAGCGGACGCCTCCCCGGACCCCCGAGATCACAGACATCCGACCGTCGCGTCCTCGGCGGCGTCGCTGTGGTCGGCGCACTGGCCGCACCGACCACCGTGTCGGTCAGCGACATCTTCGCCAACCACGCGTGGACCCCGACCGCGTACGGCGCCATCGGGCCGACATCTCCGCCGGCCCTGTTGTCGCTCGCCAGCGTCGGAGTGGCCGCACTACTGGTCGCCACCGCATTCGTCGCCGCCCGAGCCAGCCGACCGGTGGCGATCAGCCGTCGAGCGCTCGGGATCTTCCTCGCCATCTACATGGCACTGTTTCTCATCGGCATCCTCGATGGCAACGCCGTCCGACGCACGCTCTACTGGCCGTTCACGTCGTTCTTCGTCCAACCGGCTCTGGTTGTGGTGCTGGTCGCGTTGATCCGTTGGCGCCCGGGCCACGGCGTACGTCGGGGAATCGGATGGTGCGCTGTCGGCGGCGTCGCGACGGCCGCGACGGTCGCTTTGCAGGAGCCGATGCTCGGCCTCGGGGCCGTGCTCAGTGGACCATTCGGCCGGATCGCTGTCCGGAGCGAGCCATCGGGCTTGGCGGGCGGCGGGTTGATCTGGGCTCAGATCGCTATCGGGCTCGCGTCTGGCACTGGGCTTGGCGCCGTGGTTCGCTCCGCCGGCTCCGTCGAGCGAGACCGGTCCGGATCCGCTGCCGGGCGAGCCAACGCCACGGCTGGCCTAATCCGCGACGTAAGGACACGTCTGAGCCGACACTCGCCGGAGTCGGTGACGCGAACGGGGATGTGGGTGCACCGGTCGCCACTGGCGGCACCCACGCGCGGCACCGGTTCCGGCGCGACCGAGGCGGACGCGACCGCGGGCGGGCGTGACCGTGGCGGGCCACCCGGCAAGGTGGCCCGCCACGGAACGTGGAGCCTGGGGACTAGCGCTGGATCACGTCGCGACCGCGATCCGCCGCTTTCTTCAGGTCGTTGCCGGCCTGCTTCGCGTGCGCCTCGACCTGGTCGCGTCGACCCTCATTCGCCAGGCGGGGGTTGTCCATCTTTTCGCCGACGAATTCCTTCGCCTTGCCCGTGTACTCCTGCGCCTTGTTCGACATCTTGTTCGACATGGTCGGACCTCCTGTCTTCCGTGGCGTACGACGGGTGGTACCCGAGTGGTCGGTGGCTAAACGCGGACCGTGGACCCGGCGGTCTGTCAACGCCGTCGCCGTGCGCACGGCAGAATAGCGAGCATGGCGGAGATCGTGGTGATCCGGCACGGCCAGACCGAGTGGAGCGCCAACGGTCGGCACACCTCCGTCACCGACCTGCCACTCACGGCCGAGGGCGAGGAGCAGGCGGCCCAGCTGAAGCCGGCGCTCGCCGGCCGGACATTCGCCGCGGTCATTTCCAGCCCGCGGATCCGCGCGACCCGCACGGCCGAAATCGCCGGCCTGACGGTCACCGACATCGATGACGACCTCGCCGAATGGCGGTACGGCGACTACGAAGGCATCACCAGCGACGAGATTCGACAGTCGGACCCGGATTGGGACCTGTGGCGCGACGGATGCCCCGGTGGCGAGCGCCCCGACGAGGTCGGCGCACGCCTTGACCGAGTGCTTGCGAAGGCCCGCCGTCTGCTCCCCCAGGGCGACGTTGTCCTCGTCGCACACGGCCACTCATTGCGCGTCGCGACCGCTCGCTGGCTCGGACAGCCGGTCGCTGCCGGCGCGCTCTACCTACTCGACACAGCGACGATCTCGGCCCTCGACTTCGAGCACGACGTTCCGGTGCTGCACCGGTGGAACGAACGGCCGGCCGACCGACGTTGAGCCGTTGGGCCGCACACGCGAGTGGGTGCCGAGAAATGGACGGGCGGGTCACCCGGTCACGCGGGGCGGCCGGCCCTCGAACGGCGTGGACAGCACGACCGTGGTACGCGTCGTGACGTTGGCCGCCGTACGGATGTCCTGCAGTAGACGTTCCAACGCGGCCGGCGTCGCGACGCGTACGAGCAGCAGATAGAAGTCCTCGCCGGCGACGGAGTAGCACGATTCGATCGCGGCGAGATGTCCGAGGCGCTCGGGCGCGTCGTCCGGGGCGGACGCGTCGATCGGGCGGATCGCGATGAACGCCGTCAACGACGAGTCAAGGGCATCGTGGTCGAGCCGCGCACCGTACCCCTTGATGACACCGCGCTGTTCGAGTCGGCGTACGCGTTGATGGACGGCCGACACCGACAGCCCAACCTGCTCGGCAAGGTCGGTGTACGAGATCCGGCCGTCGGTCGCGAGCGCCGTCACGATCTGCCGATCGATGTCTTCCACACCGGTGAAACTACCGTCAGACTGGCCGATTCCGGCGTCATCCGACCGTCGTATCTCCGCCGATCTGACGAGATCCCGCACACACCAACCGTTCAGCCCGGGCACGCAAAGGAGAGATCCACGCGCTACGCGATGTTGATCAACGGAGTCGAGCAGGAGTGGAGCCAGGCGACCGGTCCGCCCACCCGGACGCGAGCCGTCGTTCACTCGCCGGCCATCCACGGTTTCCCGGTCCTGCCTACGCTGACGGCAGCGCGCGGCTGTGAGCGCGGCGGCGAGCGTGGCGGCGCGATCGGGTGGGCGGAGGCACGGATGAACGACGAGATGCTCACGGGCTACCAGGTGCTCGACGACGATGACGACGACCCCGTGCTGCTCGACACCGACGGCAAACCGGTCGACACGTGGCGCGAGGACTATCCGTACGACGAACGGATCGCGCGGCCCGAGTACGACCGGATGAAGCGTCTGTTGCAGATCGAGCTGCTCAAGCTGCAGAACTGGGTGAAGGAGACCGGCGAGCGGATCGTCATCCTTTTCGAGGGTCGGGACGCGGCCGGCAAGGGCGGCACGATCAAACGCTTCATGGAGCACTTGAACCCGCGCGGCGCCAGCGTGGTGGCGCTGGAGAAGCCGAGCGAGCGGGAGAGCACGCAGTGGTACTTCCAGCGGTACGTGCACCATCTGCCGGCGGCGGGCGAGATCGTGTTGTTCGACCGGTCGTGGTACAACCGCGCGGGCGTCGAGCGCGTTATGGGATTCTGCGACCGCGCCGAATACCTCGAATTCATGCGCCAGGCGCCGGAGCTGGAACGGATGCTCGTACGCTCCGGGATCCACCTGGTCAAGTTCTGGTTCTCGGTGTCCCAGGACGAGCAGCGCACGCGGTTCATCATCCGCCAGGTCGATCCCGTACGGCAGTGGAAACTGTCCCCGATGGATCTCGCGTCGCTCGACAAGTGGCACGAATACACCGAAGCCAAGGAGGCGATGTTCTTCTACACCGACACCGCGGACGCGCCATGGACGGTCGTCAAGAGCAACGACAAGAAGCGCGCGCGGGTGGAGGCGATGCGCCACGTCCTGTCCCGATTCGACTACAGCGATCGGGACAACGAGGTGGTCGGCAAGCCTGATCCGCTGATCGTCGGCCCGGCGTCGCTCGTCATCGAGTCACCGCGCGGCGCGACCACGTTTCCGCGGCTCTGACCGCCTGGCTGCCCGGCTGTCGCAAGGGCTGCCAGGCCGTACGGAACGGCGATATCATCCGTCGATGATCAATGCGATGCACGTCCTGCTCTACAGCCGCGACCCCGCCGCCGACCGCGCGTTCTTCCGCGACGTCCTCGGGTGGCCGTACGTCGAGGATGTGGGCTCCGATCCGGGCTGGCTGATCTTCAAGACGCCACCGACCGAGCTCGGCATCCACCCGACCGATGGAACGCCCGCCGCCGAAGTCAGCCTCATGTGCGACGACATCGACGCGACCGTCGCCACGCTCGCCGCGCACGGCGTGCCGATGACCGACGCCGACAACCGGGGCTACGGCATCGCGGTCGACGTGACGCTGCCCGGCGGTGGCACGATCCAGCTCTACGAGCCGCGGCACGAGATCGCACACAACCTCTAGTCGACGCTGCGGCCCCGACGGTCATCGATCGCCATCATGATCAGCGGTCGGGCGAGGAGCGCACATCGTTGAGGATCTCGTCGATGCGCGGCAACACATCGGCCGCAAAGTGGGCGCCCCAATCGGGTCGGGTCCCGTCGGCGTCGACGAAGCCAAATTCTCGCGCGAGCGTCCAGGTGGCCAGCGACTGGCCACTGCGCGCCATGACGTCCGGATCGGTGGCGAGCGCCACGACGGCGCGACCGATGAACGTCGGCGTCTCGGAGAACGCGAAATGCTCGTCTTTCGCGATCCCGTCGCGCCAGGTCTCCTCGGTGACGCCGAATCCGTCGAGCATGGCCTCCGACCGCAGAAAGCCGGGCGTCAACGCGACCGCCGCGACGCCGTGTGGCTTCAGCTCGGCCGCCTGGGCGCGGGCGAGCCGGATCACCGAGTGCTTCGCGAGATCGTAGAAGAAGCTGCCCCGGTAACCGCCCGGCATCTGGGCGACCGATGCCTCGTCGCCGTCGGTGACCTCGACCACGAGTCCCCGTCTCCGCGCCACCATGAGTGGAAGGACGGCGTGACTGGTCACGATATGCGAATCGACCGCCGTGTGCAGCAGCCGGAGGCCCCCGGCGAGATCGTGCTCCCACATCGGCACCCACTGCGTCAGGTGGTCGCCGCCCCACACGTCGTTGACGAGAATGTCGAGCCGTCCGTCGCCATCGGTACGGATCCGATCGACGACGGCCGCGACCTGCGCCGGGTCGGTGTGGTCGCAGCGCAACGCCACGCCCTCGCCGCCGGCCCTCGTCACGAGCTCGGCGGTCTCCTCGATCGTCTCCGGCCGGTCCATGTCGGATCGTGCGCCCCGCGTCGACCGGCCGGTGACATAGACCCGAGCGCCGGCCGCGCCGAGCGCGACGCTGATGCCCCGGCCAGCGCCGCGGGTGCCGCCGGTCACGAGCGCTACGGCTCCGGTCAAGGGACGGACGTCAGCCATCCCCCGATGCTATGACCGACGTCTGACAGGCGACCGCGGTCGGGCCACGACGCCGCCGATGCCCGATGCCGCCGGTGCTCAGCGCGACAACGTCGCCGAGCCGCTGCCGGCGGTGCCGGCCGTCGACGTACCCGAGATGTCAGCTCTTGCCCAACGATCGCGAGATGACCAGACGCTGAATCTGGTTCGTGCCCTCGACGATCTGGAGCACCTTGGCCTCGCGCATGTAGCGCTCGACCGGGTGATCGGACACGTAGCCGTAGCCGCCCAGGACCTGGACAGCGTCGGTAGTGACCGCCATCGCCATGTCGGTCGCGAACAGCTTCGTCTTCGCCGCCTCGGCCGAGTAGGGACGACCGGCGTCGCGCAGGCGAGCCGTGGCGAGCAGCAATGCCCGCGCGGCGGCCACCTGTGTCGCCATGTCGGCAAGCATGAAGCCGATGCCCTCGAACGTCGCGATCGGCTGGCCGAACTGTTCGCGCTCCCCCGCGTAGGCAACCGCGTAGTCGAGCGCGGCCTGAGCGAGCCCGACCGCGCAGGCGGCGATGCCGAGGCGGCCCGCGTCCAGCGCGCTCATCGCGATACGGAAGCCGATGCCCTCCTCGCCGACGAGGCGGTCGGCGGGCACGCGGGCATCCTCGAACGCGATCTGCGCGATGGGCGAGGACCGCAGGCCCATCGTCTTCTCCCGGGGCAGCGGGTTGATGCCGGGTATCGACGCGTCGGCCAGGATGCAGGAGATGCCGGCCGCACCCGGACCGCCCGTCCGGCAGAACACGTTGTAGAAGTCGGCGACGCCGGCGTGCGTGATCCACGCCTTCGTGCCGTTGAGTACGTAGTCGCCGCCGTCACGAACCGCTCTCGTCGCGAGCGCGGCGGCGTCCGAGCCACCCTGCGGTTCGGAGAGGCAGTACGCGCCGAGCAGTTCGCCACCGAGCATGGCTGGCAGCAGCTCGTCGCGAATCGCATCGGAACCGTACGCCGCCACCGGATAGCACGCGAGCGTGTGCACGGAGACCGCCTCGGCAACCGCCAACCAGCGGCTCGCCAGCACCTCGAGCACCTGTACGTACACCTCGTAGGGCTGCGCCGCGCCACCGTAGGCCTCCGCGTACGGCAGCCCGAGCAGTCCCGACCGGCCGAGCGTCCGGATCACCTCGCGCGGGAACTCGCCGCGCGCTTCGAAGTCGTTGACCCGCGGCGCCAGCTCACGGTCGGCGAGGTCGGTCGTGAGCTCGAGCAGAGCCACGGCGTCCTCGGTCGGCAGGATGCGTTCGATGGTCACTGGTGCAGTCCCTCGTGTGTCGCCGTTGTTGGTCGTGCCGATAGCGTTCGTGCCATCAGAGGTAGACAAGATCAGTGAGTCGATTGTTGAGCCGGCGCACCCCGTCGGGAGTGCACACGACGATGTCCTCGATGCGGGCACCGTGATGTCCGGCGAGGTAGATCCCGGGCTCGATCGAAAAAGACATGCCCGGCTCGACGGGCAGTGCGTTGCCGGCCACGATGTACGGGTCCTCATGGCCGTCCATGCCGATGCCGTGGCCGGTGCGATGCAGGAACGCTTCGCCGTACCCGCCGTCGGCGATCACATCGCGCGCCGCCGCGTCGATCGCCTCGCACGTCACTCCCGGCCGCACGGCGGCCACGGCCGCGTTCTGTGCCTCGAAGAGGACGGCGTAGTACGCCGCGAACTCGGCCGGTGGCTCGCCGCCAGCGACGTACGTCCGGGTCGAGTCGGAGCAGTATCCCGACGGCATCGTGCCGCCGATGTCGACCACGACCGGATCGCCTTCGGCGATGACCCGATCGGACGTGCCGTGATGCGGACTCGCGCCGTTGGGACCGCTCGCGACAATCGCGAAATCCGCGACGGCGTGGCCACTGGCCCGGATCGCGTCGAGGATGTCGGCCGCGACCTCGTTCTCGGTCCGACCCGGCCGGAGCCAGTCGCCCATCCGCGCGTGCACGCTGTCGATGGCGGCTCCGGCCGCGGCGAGCGCCGCGATCTCCGCCGGCGTCTTGCGCATGCGCAACTCGCGCATCACCGGACCGGCCAGCCGCTGCTCCAACTCGGGTAGCGCATCCCGCAGACCGAGCACGTGCTCGGCGAACATGCGATTGCCGACGCCGACCTTCGCACCCGGACGCACGGCAGCGCCGAGCGCCGTGCGAACCAGCGGGTACGGATCGGAGCCGTCGGCGTGGTCGACGATGACGACGCCGGTGCCCGGGGCCGGTGACGCCTCGGCGGCCGGACGTTCCAGGGTCGGAACGACCAGCGTCACGGGACCGTCGGCCGGCACGACCAGGCACGTCAAGCGCTCGAGCTGGTGAGCCTGGTAGCCGGTCAGATATCGGAGGTCGGCGCTCGGCGCGATCAGCAACCCCGCCAGGCCGGCCGACGCGACCGCGCGTTGCGCCGTGGCGAGCCGCTCCGCCGTATAGAGATCGTCCACTGACGCGTCGAGTCCCACGGCCGTTAGCTTAACGCTCGTTCGGCTTGGGTCACGAGCCCATTACCCGGTGTCGTACGGTGTCTTCCGGTGTTCTTGCGGTGCCGTACGGCGTCGTTGCGCTGTCGTGCGGCGTCTGTCGGCACCACGTGGCAAGCTCAACGATCGTGACGACTCCGCCGATTCTGCTCATCGACGCCCCGAGCCTCTATTTCCGCGCGTACTTCGGTGTTCCGGAGTCGGCCGCCACCGATGTGGACGGCCGACCGGTCAACGCGATCCGCGGCTTTATCGACATGTTGGCGACATTGATCCGCACCCGGCGACCGGACCGGATGGTGTGCGCGCTGGACAACGACTGGCGGCCGGCGTGGCGGGTCAAGCTGATCGACTCGTACAAGAAGCACCGGCTGACTCCGAGCGGCGGCGAAGAGGTTCCGGACAACCTCACGCCGCAGATCCCGACCATCCTCGACGTACTTGCCGCGGTCGGCATCCCGGCCATTGGCGCCGACGGTTACGAGGCCGACGACGTGCTCGGCACGCTCGCGACCACCCAGCCGGGGCCGGTCGAGGTGGTGTCCGGCGATCGTGACCTCTTCCAGCTCGTCGACGACGCGAAGCCGGTGCGGCTGTTGTATGTGGGCCGCGGCGTCGCCAACCTCGAGGTCTGCGACAACGCGTACGTCGACCGCCGCTACGGCGTGCCGGCGGCGGGCTATGCCGATTTTGCGGCGCTGCGCGGCGACCCGAGCGACGGACTGCCCGGCGTGTCCGGCGTGGGCGAGAAGACCGCGGCGCGCCTGATCGCCCGCCACGGCACGCTTGCCGCCATGGTCGCCGCACTCGACGATCCGGACGCGGGCTTCGCCCCGGGCGTCCGGACGAAACTCCTCGCCGCCCGCGACTACCTCACGGTCGCGCCGGAGGTCGTCGCCGTGGCGCGCGACGTCAAGCTGCCCAAACTCGATCCGACGCTGCCCGACGCTCCCATGGATGGCGATCGGCTGCTGGCCCTGGCCGAGCACTACAACCTCGCCGGATCGGCGCGGCGCCTGGTCGACGCGCTCCACCAAGCGGCCGGCTGATCGCGACCGCCCGACCGCGAGTCGACGTGAAAGCGTTGCAGCGCCCGGGAACGGACCGCCTAGAATCGATCGTCGTCGATGCGATAACCGAAGGATGACCGCCGGGTCAGCGGCGCGCCGGCGGAGCCGGCCAGGCGCTGCTCGAGATCGTCCAGCGCCGCCGTCTCGTCCTCGGACACCGAGTTCAGCATCGCGTAGCCGAGCACCACGACCACGATCAGCATGAACACGAAGATCGGCACGAGGAACGCGACGGCCTGGAACCCGGTCACGTCGCGCGGGACCGTGTTCAGGTGCACCTGCATCGCGGCCATGCCGGTGTAGTGCATCGCGCAGACCGCGACGCCCATGATGGCCGCGGCGCCGACGACAGCACCGGTCTTGCGGACCGAGACGGTGAACCAGAGCGCGACGGTCGACGCCACGACGGCGATCACGACCGAGGCGATGATCAGACGCATGTCCCATATGGCGGTGCCGTCCATGCGCATGGCGGCCATGCCGGTGTAGTGCATCGCGGCCACACCGACCCCCATGAACAGGCCAGCGACGAAGATCTTCGGAAGCGTCGGCCGGGTCGTGTAACCGACGATGAACAGGCCGAAGCCGACCACGATGATCGCGGCGATCCAGCTCGCAAGCGTGATGGTCAGATCGAAGCGCACCTGCGAACCGGTGATCGAGAAGCCCACCATCGCGACGAAGTGCATGACCCAGATGCCCGTCCCGCCGATGGCCCACGCGGCGAGAATGAGCCACCGGGCGCGCCGGCCCCCGACCGGGATCAGCCGAGCCCGTGCCGTCGCATTCAGCCCCAGCAGACAGCCGAGAAACGAAAACAGGTACGCGAGCGTAGGGGTGAGCCACCCGTACTGCGTCTCGGTGACGTGTGCCACGTCTAACCTTCCCCGACAACGACGGGGTGCCGATCCGGTTGGACGGCACCCGCGTGATGACGGACGCGTTGTTAGCGTCCGGATTCAGACCGACGGCCGACATTCGTGCGCCGGACCCCAACGATCGCGCCCCGAGCCATCCTCGCGGATCCATGGCCACCAGGACAAGTGACTGTACGTGTCACGATCTGACATCGTGCCGGGAAAAAGCGCTCGCGGCACGACTCGGCGGCACGAAACGATGACTGTGAGTAATCGCCGCCGCTCAGGTCACTGCGGAGTAGTCCAGGATGCCGCGGTTCACCAGACGTGCGGCGTCGCGGGCGGAACCACGCAACGGGTGCCCGCTCGGCACGGCCTCGGCGATCTGTCCGAGCAGGTCGACGACCTGACGCGCCCACCGGACGAAGTCGCCGGCCGGCATGTCGCCATCGACGGTATGTCCGCTCGCCAGAACCTTGGACAGCGGCTCGCCGCGCGCCCACCGGAAGATCGGCCAGACGAAACCGAGATCCGGTTCGCGGGTCAGTTCGACACCGGCCGCGTGCTCGTCGGCCGAGAGATCGGTCCAGAGATCCTCGGCGGCGTCGATCGCGTCGCCGACCGGTCCATTCGGCACCGACGCGTGCTCGTCGACGTCTCGGCGAGCCTCGTAGACGACGACCGAGACGGCGGCGGCCAGCTCGGCCGGCGACAGGCCGGTCCAGACGTCGCGACGGATGCATTCGGCCACGAGCAGATCGGCCTCGGTCCAGACCCGCGCCAGCATCCGGCCGGGCTCGGTCACGCCGGCCGGGCCGAGGTAGCCGCGCTTGGTCAGGACCGAGCACACCGCGTCGAACATGCGGGACAACGACCCCGTACGGCTCGCCACCTTGTCCCGCAACGACGCCGTATCCCGGTTCAGCCGCCAGCGCCGCTCGGCCCAGCGGGCGTGGTCTTCCCGATCCGGGCAGGAGTGGCACGGGTGCTTGCGCAACTCGTGGCGGAGCTGGTCGAGTTGACGGTCGTCAGCGGCGGCCCGCCGGGGTCGCGGCGGCCGCCGTAGATCGCGCCCGACCTGCGCCGCGCGCAGGCTTGCCGCCAGATCGCGGCGCTCGGCCGGCGAGCGCGGGTTGAACCCCTTGGGTACGCGCACCCGGGCCAGCGCCTCCACCGGTGCCGAGAAATCGGTGACCGAGATGCGCCCGGCCCACCGGCTCTCGGTCAGCACGAGCGGGCGTGGCTCGTGAAAACCGCCCACGCCGGGGTCAATGATGATCGCGAGGCCGGCGCGTTTGCCCGACGGCACCCGGATAACGTCGCCGATCTTGAGCTTCTCGAGGGCGGTCAAGGCCGCATTGCGGCGGGCCGAGACGCCCTGGCGTGCCAACGCCCGCTCGCGTTCGGCGATCTTCATCCGGATGTCGAAATACTCCGCGAAGTCGCCGCGGTCGCACGCCATCTCGATCTCGTACACCGCGGCGGTCTCGCCGTTCGCCTGCACCTGTTTGGCCAGGCCGACCACCGAACGGTCGGCCTGGAACTGGGCGAACGACGACTCGAGCAGGTCGCGGGCCGGCCCGACGCCGACCGAGCCGACCAGGTTGACCGCCATGTTGTACGACGGGCGGAAACTCGACCGCAGCGGGTACGTACGGGTCGAGGCGAGCCCGGCGACGTGCCGCGGATCGACCTCGGGCGACCACACCACCACCGCGTGCCCCTCGATGTCGATGCCACGGCGGCCGGCCCGACCGGTGAGCTGCGTGTACTCCCCCGCCGTCAGGTCGACGTGCTGCTCGCCGTTGAACTTCACCAACCGTTCGAGCACGACGCAGCGTGCCGGCATGTTGATCCCGAGCGACAGCGTTTCGGTCGCGAACACGGCTTTGACGAGCCCTCGGACGAACAGCTCCTCCACGACTTCCTTGAACGTCGGCAGGAGCCCGGCGTGGTGGGCCGCGAGCCCGCGTTCCAAACCGTCGAGCCACTCCCAGTAGCCGAGCACGTTGAGATCCTCGGACGGGATGGCGGCCGTACGCGCCTGCACGATCTCACGGATCTCGGTGCGCTCGTCGGGTGTCGTGAGCCGCAGACCCGCGTCGAGGCACTGGCGAACCGCCGCGTCGCAACCGGCCCGGCTGAAGATGAAGTCGATCGCCGGGAGCAGCCCGTCGCGGTCGAGCCGCTCGATGATGTCCGGGCGCGCCGGCGGTGGCCAGCGACGCGACCGTCCGCGTCGGCGGAAGTCGTCGGCGTCCAACCGACGCCCGGTCTCGCGGGTGTAGCGCAGCAACTCCGGGTGTACATCGTGCTTGGCGGCGGCGCTCGCGTCGTGGAACAGGTCGAACATTCGCTTGCCGACGAGCATGTGCTGCCACAGCGGCACCGGGCGGTGCTCGGTGACCACGACCGCGGTCTCACCCCGTACGGTCGTGAGCCAGTCGGCGAACTCTTCCGCGTTGGAGACCGTGGCCGACAGCGACACGAGCGTCACGCTCGCCGGGAGATGGATGATGACCTCTTCCCAGACCGCGCCGCGGAAACGGTCGGCCAGGTAGTGCACCTCGTCCATGACGACGTAGCCGAGGCCGTCGAGCGTCGCCGATCCGGCATAGAGCATGTTGCGCAGCACTTCGGTCGTCATGACGACGACGGGCGCATCGCCGTTGATCGCGTTGTCGCCCGTCAGGAGGCCGACGTTGGCCGCGCCGTAGCGCTCGACGAGGTCGTGGAACTTCTGGTTCGACAGCGCCTTGATCGGCGTCGTATAGAAGCACTTGCGTCTCGGCGTACCAGGGGGCTGGCCGTCGCCGCCGCGCAGCGCAAGATGCACCGCGAACTCGCCGACCACCGTCTTGCCGGCGCCCGTCGGCGCGCAGACAAGCACGCCGCCGCCGGCCTCGAGCGCGGCGCAGGCCTCACGTTGGAACGGATCCAGCTCAAAGGGAAGATCGGCGACGAACTCGGTGAGCGCTGGATGGCGTGCCGCCGCCGCGGCCCGCCGACGGGACGCGGCATACCGCTCGGCGGGGCTGGTCACACCTTCAGGCTAGTGGATGGGCGCAGCGACCGGTCGTGCGCCCACGCGTACGCGGCGTCGCGCCGGCCGTGCGGTTGGTCACGTTCCGGGTGGTTCGGGCGGGTCGTGCGAGGCGCCGACCGGCTGGGCGTATGGTGCGTTCGTGCCGGAGCAAGCCGAACCGCCGATTCCCGGCACCTCGACCGAGCCCGGATCGACCGGCACTGGCGGCGGTCTCCGGCGTACGGAGGCGGTCCTCTTCGACTTCCACGGCACGCTCGCCCAGGTCGAGGACGCCGTGACCTGGGTGCGGGCGGCGGCGGCCGAATGCGGCACGGCGCTCGACATCGCGCCGGCGACGGTCCTGGCCGACCGCCTGGTGACCGCGGGCCGGGCCGGAGGCCCGCTGCCGGCCCGGGTACCACCGCATTTGATCGAGGTCTGGGCGGCCCGCGACCTGTACGAATACGCACACCGTGCCGCTTTCACCGGACTGGCCGAGACGGTCGACACCACCATCGAAGGGCTGCCCGAAGCGCTCTACGAACGCCTACTCTCGCCGCGGGGCTGGCGGGCGTACGCGGATGCCGCGGTGACGATGGCCGGGCTCAAGGCGGCCGGCAAACGCATCGGCATCGTCAGCAACATCGGCTTCGACATCCGGCCGATGTTCGAGGCGTACGGTCTGGCCGACTACGTCGACGCCTATGTCCTCTCGTACGAGATCGGCCGCCTCAAGCCGGATCCGGCGATCTTCGAGTACGCGTGCGCCAAGCTCCAGGTCGCCCCCGAGCACGCGCTCATGGTCGGCGACACGCCCGGTGACGCGGCCGCGGTCGCGATCGGCTGCACCGCGTACGTCGTCCCGGCGGCTGGGCCCGGCGAGGCGAACGGCCTGTCCGCGGTGTGCGCGCTCGCCGGCCACCCACCACTCGACTGACCGTGCACCGGCGCGCGCCAGATCCGCGCTGTCGCCGCTACGCGAGCAGGGTCAACGCGCCGGGCACCGCGGTCACCGTCACCGGCAGCGGCGAGGTGCGTTCGCCGTCCACGTATGCGGTGATCCCGTCGGCGTCGAGCTCAACTTCGCGCGCCCGGTAGGCCGTGACCATCGGATGGGACACGTGGGTGCCGGCGTACACGCGTGGCTTGATCCGGATCAGCGTGGTCCGGCTGATCGGGCCGGCGATCACGACGTCGAGCAGCCCGTCGCTGGCGTCGGCGGCCGGACAGATGCGCATGCCGCCGCCGTACGCCGGCGTGTTGCCGACCGCGACGAGGACCGCGTCCAGGCGGTGCTCGACACCGTCGAGGCGCAGCGTGTAGGGCCGCGGCTTCAGCCGCACGAGTTCGGCGACAATCGCGACGTCGTAACGTCGCGGGCCGCGCGGGAACCGCATGCGGTTGGCCCGTTCGTTGACCATCGCATCGAATCCGGCGCCCAGCACCCCGGCAAACCATCGGGTCGGTCCGACCGCCGGGACCATCCGGGCAAGATCGACGTGGCGGCGGCGCCCGGTCCGCAGCGCGTCGGCGACCGCCCGGGCCGCCGCTACCGGATCGGTCGGCAGGCCGACCTCGCGGACGACGTCGTTACCGGTGCCCATCGGGATCGCTCCGAATGCGACGCCCGTGCCGGCGACCACCTGCAGCCCGAGGTTGACCGTACCGTCGCCGCCGGCAACGATCAGCGCACCCGCACCGGCCGCGACGGCCGCACGCGCCGCGGACAGCGCGGCATCGGCCGACGCCGCGGTCAGGACCTCGACCGCGCCCCCCGCGGCTGCGCAGGGCCTCGAGTACCGCCGGTACGGACGACCGGTGCCGGCCGCGACCGGCGGTCGGATTGAGCAGGACGGCGATGGGCGCACCCGCGACGGGCGGGATGGCGGCGTCGGGCGTTGTCGAAGTCACGTCAGGCCTTTACGGCGGCTTGCGCGGATGCCCCGGCCGGCGACCGGGTCGGTCGAGGATAGCCGGGCCCGGCTCACTGCGGGCAGGTGGCGGGCGTTACGCACCCACGGTGTGGCGCACATACTTCACACAATCGGCGTCGACCGCCGCCCACGGCTGCCCGAACTCGACCTGCGACGACCCGTCGATCGGATTGTCGCTCCGCTCGACGTCGCCCCAGAATTGCAGCGTTTGTTTCAGCCCGAAGCGCTGGACGAGCCGGCGCAGCGCGAGATAGCCGATCCCGGTGTCCGCGCTGATCGTGGCCGGTGACGCCGACGCCGTCCACGCCGGGTCACACGTGCCGGGCCAGCGTCCCGAGCGTACGTACGTGCCGACTGCGGCCAGCCGGTCGGCATCGGCGCCCGGATGACCGAGGTAGGCGACATAGTCGCCGAGGCCGGCCGTCAACGCGTCGGCGTGCACCTCTTCGGCGAACATGTCCTGTTGCGAGGCGAGCAGACCGAGGACGCGACCGAGATCCGCGGCCAAACCGTCGCCACCACGCGGACCGGTTCGCGTCGCGTCCGGTAACACCACGACCGCCTGCCGCTCGCCGATGTCGGTCCACACCGGGGAACTGGTCGCACCGGCGGCCGCGCCACCGAACCACGTACGCGACTCCGCGGCACTCGCGAGGTAGATGTCGTAGTGGTCGGGCGGCGTACTCAGCACCGTGAACCGATCGGCGGTCGCGGCCACCGCGTCGGCAACGGGTAGAACGGCGGCCAACTGCGACGCCTCGGCGGCCGACGCCATCAGGGTCACCCGTTTACCGGTACGGAAATGCAGCGTCGAGACCTCCCACGGCAGCGGGCTGGTCTCGGTGAGGTCGGAGGCCTCTGGTGCGTACGCCTCGATCCGGAACGTGTTCCCGCTGCCGTGGACGGTCAACCGGAACGCCGTCTCCTCCTGCGGACAGAATTCGCCGCCGGCGCAATACGACACCGCCACGTCGTAGACGTCCGGCGGCGCGGAGTCGTCCAGGATGGGCTGCGCGGTCTGCGAGAACGCGGTGACGTGCAGCGCCCGTAGGTTCGCGTAGAGCATCTCGTATTGCTGGCGCACCCCCGGCACGGACGCGTCGACCGGCGCCAGGAAGCCGTCCCGGTCACCGCTGACCAACGCAACCGACTGGTCGGCCAGCATGTCGTTGATGGCCGGCGACTGGTCGACGATCATCGGTGCCAGCGTCGGCCGGCCGTGGCCGTCGAACTCCGTGCCGACGAGCGCTATCCCGAGCCGGCCCAGAAAGACGGCGGCGATGATGAACGGCACGACGCGCCGCGCTCTCGATCGTCGCGACATTCGATCCCGGCGCAGGGGCGGCGCCCAGGCCGGCGGCCCGGCGGCCGCGCGCGGCACCCCAGAGCGGTCGGTGTCACCCGGCCGGTAGGTGGTGTTGCCGCCGTAGGTGGTGTTGTCGCGGTAGGCGTCGCTGGCCGCGTACAGGCTGCCAGGGACGCTTACCGGCCCGGATGCGCTCGGCGTGGGCTCGACGGGCTCGGGATAGGGCGGCGGGTAAGGGGCCGGAAACGGCGACGAGACGGGCGGCGCTGCGCCGGTGCCGTCGAAGCCGAATAAGGCGTCCCTCGGCGGCTGCCATGCGATCGGATCCGATGGTTGCCGCTCCGGATCCGGGACCTCATTGGGTTCCACCAGATCAATGTACGGTTTACGCGCTCGACGCGATGCCCTCACATACGGTGGCCCGCGCAGCGCTCCCGCACATCGGATCCGGCGTGCGGCCGAGAGCCGGATCAGGTGAAGTCGTCGTACCGCCGCTCGATCGGCTGGGCCGGTGCGACCGGCTCCGGCGGCGCGATCGGATCACCAGCACCGATCTCATCCAGGTCATCGATCGGGGACAACTCGTCGTCGCCCACGCCGGCGAACGCGGCCGCCTTGCGGGCGCGCCGGCGGTCGTTGAGCAATGCGAACCCGACCGCGCCGAAGTAGAGGATCGCCATGCAACCGGCGAGAATGCTCATGCCGAATGGGTCCGGCGACGGCGTCACCACGGCACCGAACAGGAACATCAGGAAGATCGCCTGCCGCCACCAACCGAGCAGTCGTTTTCCACTGGCCAGGCCGGCGAGATTCAGCATCACGATCAGCAGCGGGAACTCGAACCCGGCGCCGAACAACAGCATCATCTTCGTGACAAAACTGAAGTAGCCGCTGATCCCGACGACGACGTTGAAATTGCCGCTGTTGAGGAAGAAATGCAGGCTCTTCGAAACGATCAGGTGGGCCAGCAGCATGCCGGCACCGAAGAGCGGCGCGGCGATCGCCGCAAAGACGTACGTGTACCGGCGCTCCTGGCGGTGCAGCCCGGGCGCGATGAACGCCCACAGCTGGTAGAGCCAGATCGGGGCACCGACGAGCAGACCGACGTAGAGCGAGACCTTCAGGGTGAGCAGGAACGTGTCGAGCGGCCCGGTGGCGGAGAACGTACACGCCACACCGGGCGTCTTGCTGGCCTGGAAGTCGCAGTACGGCGCGATCAGAAAGTTGATCACGCGGTGGGCGACGACGAACCCGATGATCGTGCCGACCGCGACCCCGAGGGAAGCTTTGAACAGGCGGCCGCGCAACTCCCGCAGGTGCTCGAACAGCGTCATCGAGCCGTCCGACGCACGCTGGAACTGCGTGACGCGCTTACCCTCGGCGGACACGGGCTATCCGATCACGCCGGCGCTAGTTGTCGCGCACGCGCTGGATCGGGTCGTGCGTCTGTTCATGGGCCGGACCGTGGGCGGGCGTCCCGTCCGACTGCCGGTCCAGCTGGGGCCGGCTGTCCAGTGGTGCCCGGCCGTGCTGCGCCTCGGCCTTGCTCTCGACGTCGTCGTCCGACATGCCCTTGACCTCGGTCTTCAGGATGCGCATCGAGCGACCGAGCGAGCGCGCCGCGTCCGGCAGGCGCTTCGCGCCGAACAGCAGGATCAGCACCACGACCAATACCGCGATGTGCCATGGCCTCAAGCTGCCCATGCCGCCACCCCTCAAGCCTCATGTCGACCGAACCTGGACCGACGCCCTATCCTACGTCCAGCGCCGTGGGCTTCCACCGGTGCGGCGCTGCGATCTTTTTGCACCGTAAGGATTGCCGAGGATGGCCCGGCCGGTCAACCCGGCTGCGGTCAAAGCCCCGGTGAACGCTCAGGGTCGGCCGATCGCTTCGCGGTCGGGTTGTTCGCGGCCAATCGCGAGGAATGTCCGCTATCGGGCACGCCGGACCGGCTGGGCCTTCAGCGCCGCGATCTGCTCCGTCGTACGCGTGCTGCGGGCCTGGAGCAGCCCCAGAGTCGCCTGCATGTCCTCGATCTTCGGCCGGAGCTTGTCGGCATCCGCACGCAGTCGTTGCACGCGGCGCAGCGCGCGCCGCAACTCGGCGAGGCGACCGACGGTCCGCGACGCGACGAGCGCAAACACCAGCAGGCTACCGACGACGACACCGATGACGATCCAGAGCACGAGCATGTCGATCAGCCTAGGACACGGTCACGCCGTACGCGTCGAGTGCCCGGTTTGTCTCTTCCCGTACGGCTTCGACTAACTCGGGCGGATCGAGTACGACGACGGTCGAGCCGAGCCCGAGCACGAGCCGCCGCGCCCACGCGAGGTCGCTGACGCGCAGAGTCACGCGCCACAGCTCGCCGTCGGTGTCGGTGACCGACTCGCACGGGTAGTACTCGGTGATCCACCGTGCGCTCCGGCTCACGCGAAGAGTCACGAGCGGCTGCTCGGGGCTGGACCGGAACACGCCGTCGCGGAAGTCGTTCGACCGGGCCTCGCGCGGCGGACGGGCCGGCTCGTCCAATTCGGTGAAGCCGTCGATCCGGTCGACGCGGAACATGCGGACCGCCTCGGCCTGCCGGCACCACGCCTCGACGTAGGCCCGACCCTCGACGACCAGCACCCGCATCGGGTCGATGATCCGGTCGCTCGTCTGATCGCGGGTGGCGGTGTAGTACGTAATCCGCAACGCCCGCTGTCGGTCGACGGCGCCGCGGATCGTCGCGAGACGGTCGGCGTCGCCCGGTATCCGTACGGCCACCGGCGCCTCCGCGAGGTCACCGGTCGCGGCCTCGATCTTCGCGAGCGCCCGCTCGATCGCGCTCCGACCGTCGATGCCCGGCATCTCGGCCAGCATGCGAAGAGCGACAACCAGAGCCAGCGCCTCGTCGGGCGTCAGGCGCAGGGGGCGGTCGATGCCGGCGTCGTAGGTGATCGTCACGTTGTCGCCGTCGAACGCCATGTCGATCAGGTCGCCCGGACCGTAGCCGGGCAGACCGCACACCCACAGCAGCTCCAGGTCCTCGCGGAGCTGGCGCTCGCTGATGTCGAGCTCGGTGGCCGCCTGCGCGATCCCGATGCCCGGCCGCGCCAGCAGATACGGCACGAGATTCAGCAACCGGGCGACGCGATCGCCGGCGGTGTTCGCGGGCATCAGCCGACCTCCGCCGCCACCGGCGCCGGGTCGCGTTGCGCGTTTCGGCCCGCGTCGTGCGGACGGCCTTCGTCCATGGTCGCGATCATCTCCCGGAGGTGATCGATCACCGCGTCGCGCACCTCGGCCGGCTCGACAACCTCGACGTCGGCCCCGTAGCCCACAATCCAGGACGCGAACCCGTACGGATCCGAGTAACCGATGACGACCACATCACCGCGGCGGGACGTCGCGTCCGGCCCGGACCCGGCCGGTGCGCCGGAGGCAGCACCCCCGTCGGCGGCGGGTGCGTCCGACGGCGTGACCGACTCGGCCCAGCGACGGACGCCGGCGGCCCGCCCGGGCGCGACCAGCAGCGTCGCCCGCTTCGTGTGCTCCGGGTGGCTGTAGGAATGCGCGACGTAGCTGATCAGGTCGAGCTTCTCCGGCAGCTCGTACGCGCCGGTCGGTCCGTCCGGCCGCACGGCGCTGACCATCCGGGACATGCGGAAGCATCGCTCCGCCTGGCGGTCGAGGTCGTAGCCGACCACGTACCACCGGCCACGCCAGCACACCACGCCCCATGGCTGCAGCCGGCGGCGCGTAGCGCGGTCGGCCTCCGGCACCCGATAGTCGAACGTGACCGCCTGCCGGTTGCGCGTCGCCGCGGTCAGCGGGGCGAACGCCGCGTCGACGGTGACCACCGGTTCGACGCCGAGCGTGGCCTGTGGGTCGACGTCGATGCCGGCGGCGCGCAGCTTGGCGAGGCCGGACGACGCCGCCTCGGCCAGGCCGGCGTGGCGCCACAACCGGGCCGCGATGCCGACCGCCGCTGCCTCATCCGGCGCGAGCGGGATCTCCGGCAGCGCATAGTCGCGCCGGGTGATCCGGTAGCCGGGCTCGGCCTCGAACGCGCTCGACGCCCCGGTCTCCAACGGGATGCCCAGATCGCGCAGCTCGGCCTTGTCGCGTTCGAACTTGCGTTGGAACGCTTCGTGGTCCTTGGGATCATTCGGGTCGTGCTCGTAGCCCGGCACGGTCGCGGCGATCTGCGCGGCGGTCAGAAACCGACGCGTGGACAGCAGGCAGATCACGAGATTGACCAGCCGTTCGGTCCGGATGCGCGACACCCCTGCGACGCTAGCAGCACACCCGTCCGAATGCCCGCCCGGCCACGCGCGCGTCGTCGGTTGTTCGCCGTGAGCTTCGCACGATCCGTCACACCGCCTAACTCGGGCCCAGCCGCCGCCGGCGCGTCACACGATCATGTGACGTTGGGAGTGCGCCGACCATCGGTCCAGGCGCTAGACGCCGAGGCGCCGACATCGGTCCGGTGCTCAACATATAGGTTGAATCCATGATCCGCTGGCGGGAAGGCACGGTGACCGCCGTGGTCCGGCGGTGGAACGGCGCCGTCGAGATCGACGTCGCGGTCACGTCGCGCACCGCCGATGATGCCGCGACGGTACGGGCGCTCGCCTACCCGCGCCTGGTCGGCGATCCCGTCGTCGGCGACCGGGTATTGCTGAACGTGTCGGCGCTGGCGCTGGGCCTCGGTACGGGCGGATACGCGCTCGTCGTGGCGCTGCCGGACCGGCTGCCGGCCGACGACCTGTCGCCCGCCGATCGCGCCGACGGTCACATGGTCAAGGCCCGCTACACGCCACAGCAAGCGATCGTCCTGGGTGTCGACGAGGACGCGTCGCCGCACCGTACCGCGATGGCGGCGGCCACCGACCTCGGCGGCATGCCGGTCGTGGTGGCCGACCTCCACTCGGCGCTGCCGGCGATCATTGCCGGAGTCACGGCGACCCGCCCCGGCACGCGGATCGCGTACGTCATGACCGACGGCGCTGCGCTTCCGGCTTGGTTCTCCCGTACGCTCCACGGCCTCAGTACGCTCCTGGCCGGCACCGTCACCGTCGGTCAGGCCTACGGCGGCGACCTGGAGGCCACGAACGTCCACTCCGGGCTGCTCGCCGCGCGGCACGTGCTCGGCGCCGACGTGACCGTGGTCGCGCAGGGGCCCGGCAATCTCGGCACCGGGACGGAGTGGGGTTTCTCCGGTACGGCCGCCGGCGAAGCCATCAACGCGGCAGCGGTGCTCGGTGGCCGTGCGGTCGGGTCGTTACGCATGTCGTCCGCGGACGCCCGCGATCGGCACCATGGCGTCTCCCATCACAGCCTCACCGCGTACGGCCGGGTCGCCCTGGCCCGCGCCGACATCGTCGTGCCCGCCGGTCTCCCCGAGCCGCTCGCCAGCGACGTCGCGACGGCGCTCGCCCCGCTCGGCGCCCGGCACACCATCGTCGAAGTCGCGATCGACGGTCTCGACGCGGCGCTGCGTGACCTGCCGGTCCGGCTGTCCACGATGGGCCGGGATCTCGGCAGCGACCATGCGTACTTCCTGAGCGCGGCCGCCGCCGGCCGGCACGCCGCAACCTTGGTCGGCACCGGGCCACCGCTGCCCTGAGCGGCGGGACAGCTAACGGGTCAGTGCGGCGCACCGACGAACTCGGCCGCCGTGTCGGCGTGTCGGTCCGCCGCCGCCGCACGACGAGGCATGGCGAGGGCGCCGAGCGTGCCGATCAACGAGGCGCAGCTCGCGACGACCATCGCGAGCGCGCACCCCGTGGCGACCGCGTCGGGGGACGCGAAGCTACCGGCGCCGGCGAACGCCGCCGACACGATTGCGATGCCGAATGCGCCGCCGAGCATGCGCAGCGCATTCAACGCCCCCGAGGCCTTGCCGATCTCCGCTGGCGCGACCGCACCGATGACCGCCTTTTGCAACGCTGGCATCGTCATGGACAGACCGCAGCCGCTGACCACGAGCGGAACGACCATGGCCGCGTACGGCAGATGCGGCGACACGATCACGGCGATCCAGCCCATGCCGATCGTGTTCGCCGACAGCCCGATCATCATGATTCGGCGCTCGCCGAACCGATCGACGAGCCGGCCGGCGACCGGGCCGCAGATCATGAGCGTGCCCGTCCACGGCATGAGGCGCAGGCCAGCGGCGACCGGTCCGTTGCCGAGTCCGTCCTGGAGGTATTGGGACAGCACGAACAACGTGCCGTAGAGGGACGCGTAGAGGCCGACGTTCGCGACATTCGCGGCGGCGAAGGCTCGTACCCGGAAGAACCGGATCGGCAGCATCGGTGCCTCGACCCGCTGCTCCCAGGCCACAAACCCGGTCAGAAGGATGATGCCGCCCACTGCCGTACCCACGATCTCTGGGCTGTGCCAGCCAGCGTCGTTACCGCGGACCAGGGCCCAGACAAGGCCGAAGCAGCCGGCGGTGACGAGCGCGACCCCGGGGAGGTCGAGACGGGCGTCGCGCCCTCGGCCCTCGACGATCTGCCATAGCGCGAGGCAGATCGCGGCGGCACCGATCGGAACGTTGATCCAGAAGATCCACTGCCAGGCGAGGCCCTGCGCGACGGCGCCACCGACGAACGGCCCAGCGCATACGGCGACGCCGGTGAGGCCGCCGAAGATACCGAGCGCCCGCCCTCGGCGGTCGGCCGGAAAGGCCGCGGTCAGTTGGGTCATTGCCAGCGGGAGGATCATCGCCGCGCCGGCGCCCTGCACCGTCCGAGCCGTGATCAGCGCGGCGACATTCGTCGACATTGCACAGGCCGCTGACGAGAGCGTGAAGATCGCGAGTCCGGTCACGAACATCCGCCGACGCCCGAACCGCTCGCCGAGCGCCGAACCCGTCAGCAGCAGGACAGCGAAGGTCAACACGTATGCGTTGACCGTCCATTCGAGGGAGGTCAGAGACGCCCGCAGATCACGGTGGATCGTGCTGAGCGCGGTCGTCACGACAGTCCCGTCGATCGCGACCATCACGGACGCCAGCGATGCGATAGCGAGTATCCATCTCTGTCGTGTGGTCATCGCATCGCGAGCAGTCGTCATCGCATCGCGGGGATCGCGGCGTGCCCCGGTCTGGGTCGTTGGGTCGATCATCGTGCCTCCGGTGCCGTTGGCTGAACATGTCACCGGTACATACCGCCGGACTCGCGCGGACTCATCGCGCCGTTCAACGTTCGCGCGGCCGACCGATGATCGATGACCGATGAAATTCCGTCCGGCCGCCGGTATGTACTGATGAGGCGACAGGGAGAGGGGCGCCGATGACGACGGCGACAGACTTCACCGACCGGACCGACCGCTACCGGCGGGAGCTACTCGCGCACTGCTACCGGATGACCGCGTCGGTACACGACGCGGAGGATCTCGTCCAGGAGACGTATCTGCGGGCGTGGCGCTCGTTCGGCACGTTCGACGACCGGAAAGCCTCGATGCGTACGTGGCTCTATCGCATCGCGCACAACGCGTGCCTCACCGCACTCGAACAACGGGGCCGCCGACCGCTTCCATCCGGACTCGGCGCACCGGAAACCGATCCGGCCGCTCCGCTCGACCGCCTTGCGGGCGTGGCGTGGGTGCAACCGATCCCGGAGGCGCTGCTCGGAGACGGCGCGGCCAGCGCGCAGCGGGGTGCCGTCGACCCGGCGTCCGTGGTCGTGTCCCGCGAGAGCGTTCGACTCGCGTTCGTCGCCGCACTCCAGCACCTTCCAGCGCGCCAGCGGGCCGTGCTGCTCCTCCGGGACGTGCTGGGTTGGCCCGCGGCGGAGGTCGCCGCGCTGCTTGGCACCACAACAGCGGCCGTGAACAGCGCCCTGCAGCGTGCCCGGTCGCAACTCGTGGTCGCCGCGCCGGTTGCGGACCAGGTGGTCGAGCCGACCGCGGCCGACGACCGGGAGCTCATCGACCGGTACGTCGCGGCGTTCGAGAACGCGGACGTGGCTGAGATCGAGCGCCTCCTGCGCGACGACGTCGAGCTGGAGATGCCGCCGGCAGCCACCTGGTTCCGCGGCCGCGACGCCGTCGGAACGTTCCTCCGATCGCGGGCGATCGCGCCGTACCGCTGGCGGATGCTGCGCACCCGGGCGAACGGCGGCGAGGCTGTCGCCGCGTACCTCGGCGACGCCGACGGCCGGTTCCACGCGCACTCGATCCAGGTCTGCTCGGTGGTCCATGGCCGCATCGCACACATCCACGTGTTCCAGGACGAGGCATTGTTCCCGACGTTCGGCCTGCCGATGACGCTGCGATGAGCCGCGGCCACGCGGTGAACGAAAGGCGACGCGAACCGGACGGGGCGAGCTAGCCGAAAAGGACGAACGCCACGATCGCGGCCACCATCACGACCAGCACGAGCGCGAGCGCCCAGGTCGGTAGCAGGTGTTCGCCGCGCCGGTTCCGCTCGATCTCGGCGACGATGTTGTCGCGTCGCCGATCCACCCGGCCCCGCACATCCTCCGGCCGCGCGAGCCAGCGCGAGGCGGGACGGCGGGTCTGCTCCCGCGCCGACGCATAACTGTCCAATGCCGCCCGTACGTCGTCGCCCGCGCCTGGTCTGGCCTCGTCGCCCGACGCCGGCATCACATGCTCGCGATGAGCCGCTCGACGCGGTCGTCGTACGCCCGGAACGGGTCCTTGCAGAGCACGGTGCGCTGGGCCTGGTCGTTGAGCTTCAGGTGGACCCAGTCGACGGTGAAGTCGCGGCGGCGCTCCTGGGCGTGGCGGATAAACTCGCCGCGCAGCCGGGCACGCGTCGTCTGCGGCGGTGTTTCCTTGGCTTCGAAGATTTCGAGGTCGCCGGTGACGCGGTCGACCTGGCCGCGCTTCTCCATCACCTGGTACAGCCCGCGGCCGCGTCGCAGGTCGTGGTAGGCGAGATCCATCTGTGCCACCCGTGGGTGCGCCATCGTGAGGTCGTGCCGCTTCGCGTACCGCTCGATCAGCTTGAGCTTGGTGACCCAGTCGATCTCGCGCGCCACCGGTTCGAGGTCACCGGTCTCGACCGCCCCGAGCACCCGGCCCCACAGTTCGACGACGCGCTTGGCGGTCTGGTCGCCGCCACGGCGCTCGACGAACTCGCTCGCCTTCGCGAAATACTCCTGCTGGATCTCGAGTGCGCTGGCTTCCTTGCCATTGGCCAGACGAACCTTGCGCCGGCCGGTGACGTCGTGCGACACCTCGCGGATCGCCCGGATCGGATTCTCCAGCGACAGGTCCCGCATCATCACACCGGCTTCGATCATCCGCAGCACGAGATCGGCACTGCCGACCTTGAGCAGCGTGGTGACCTCGTTCATGTTCGAGTCGCCGACGATGACGTGCAGCCGGCGGTAGCGCTCGGCGTCGGCGTGCGGCTCGTCACGGGTGTTGATGATGGGCCGTGATCGGGTCGTTGCGCTCGACACGCCCTCCCAGATGTGCTCCGCGCGCTGTGACAGGCAGAACACGGCGCCGCGCGGCGTCTGCAGCACCTTGCCGGCACCGCAGATCAACTGGCGGGTGACCAGGAACGGGATGAGGATATCGGCGAGCCGGCCGAACTCGCCGTGGCGCGAGACGAGGAAGTTCTCGTGGCAGCCGTACGAGTTGCCGGCCGAGTCGGTGTTGTTCTTGAACAGATAGATCTCGCCCGCGATTCCCTCGTCGTGCAGGCGCTTCTCCGCATCAACCAGCAGGCCCTCGAGAATCCGCTCGCCCGCGCGGTCGTGGGCCACGAGGTCGTCGAGCGAGTCACACTCGGGTGTCGCGTATTCCGGGTGCGAGCCGACGTCGAGATAGAGGCGTGCGCCGTTGCGCAGGAAGACGTTACTGGACCGCCCCCACGACACGACGCGCCGGAACAGGTAACGCGCGACCTCGTCCGGCGACAGTCGCCGCTGGCCTCGGTACGTGCACGTTACGCCGTACTCCGTTTCGAGTCCGAAGATGCGCCGGTCCATGACACGACAGTAGCCGCAGAAACAGCCAACTGGAAGATCATCCGAGATTACCGGTCGCCCGTGTCGGATAGGGGCGTGACGTGCGTCATCCCTTACGCCGCCGGGCTTGCACCCCGACGGTCCGCCGGCGGATCAGGACTTGCCGGATCAGGACCCCGCGTCGCCGTCGGCCGCCGTATCATCGACCGGAGTCTCCGCCGCCGTATCGTCCTCCGTTTCCTCGGTCGAGGGTTCGCCGGCGACGTCGGGTTGCGCGGCACGGGTCTCGCCCGCGGCCGCCTCGCGTGTGGAAGCCTCGTCGGCGGTCTTCTGCGCAGCCGCCGTCGCCTCGCCATTTGTGGCCAACCCGGTGGCCGACTTCGTGTCCGTGCTCGCGGTGTCTGTCGGTTCGGTCGCCGGCGGCTCACCCGCAGGCGGAGCCGTGGCCGTTCCCACGGCGGGCGTCTCGGTCGCCTTGCTCGCCGATTCCAGCAGCGGCGTCAGCGCGGCCCCGGTGATGCGGCGGAACTTGCGACCGGGCCGCACGCGGTCGAGGACCGCGACCTCGAGCTGGTTCGGATCGATCGTGCGCGGCTTACCGCCCTCGCCGCCGACCGACGCGACCGCTTCCACCGCGAGTTGTACGGCGTCGGTCAGCGACATGTCCGCGGTGTGCTTCTCGCGGAGCAGCTTCGACAAAACGTCGGTCTGGCCGCCCATAGCGAGGAAGCCCTGCTCCTCCTGGGCCTGCCCGTCGTAGGTGATCCGGTAGAGCTCATCGGTGGCCGGCGCGGCGGTGACCTCGGCGATGCAGATCTCGACCTCGTACGGCTTCGTCTCGACGGTGAAGATCGAGCCGAGCGTCTGGGCGAACGCGGTCGCGATGGCTCGGCCGGTCACATCGCGCCGGTCGTAGGAGTAACCCCGCAGATCGGCCATCCGGACACCGGCGGCGCGGAGATTCTCGAACTCGTTATAGCGGCCGACCGCGGCGAACCCGATCCGGTCGTAGATTTCGCTGACCTTGTGCAGCGCCTTGGACGGGTTCTCCGTCACGAACAGCACGCCGCCCGAGTAGCTCATCACCACGACGTTGCGTCCGCGCGCGATCATCTTGCGCGCGAACTCCGAGCGGTCCCGCATGATCTGCTCGGGTGAGGCGTAGAACTGCATGGCCACGGTGTGCGGTCTCCTCGCTCGGTCGGTTATCGGTGCGTGCGTCGGCGTCGCCGCCGGGGTGTCCTTGAGCGGTGTCGCCGTGGTGAGACGGCGGCGAAGCGGTTACGGAGTCGGGTCGGCGGCTCGCGCGCCGATAATCGCCTCCGCCAGCGCGCCGGTCTCCCCGTCGGAGAGCCGGTGCGTGCCTTGTGCGGTGGCGGTCATCACCACGGGGAAGATCTTGCGGATCAGGTCCGGTCCGCCCGTGGCGGTGTCGTCGTCAGCGGCGTCATAGAGCGCTTCGATCGCAAGTCGGGCCGCCTCTTCGGTCGTCACGCCCGACCGGTACGTCTTCTTGAGCGCCGACTTGGCGAACAGCGATCCCGAGCCGATTGCGTCGTACCCGGTCTCCTCGTAAACCCCGCCGGCCACATCGAAGCTGAAGATCCGGCCGACCCGGCTCGGGTCGGTCGCGTCCAGGTCGAAGCCGGCGAACAGCGGGATGACCGCGAGGCCCTGCATCGCCGCGCCGAGGTTGTTGCGCACCATCGTCGCGAGACGGTTCGCCTTACCGTCGAGGGACAGCACGGTGCCCTCGATCTTCTCGTAGTGCTCGAGCTCGACCTGGAACAGCCGGATCAGCTCGATGCCGACACCGGCGGTGCCCGCGATGCCAATGCATGAATACGCATCGGCCGAGTGCACCTTCTCGATGTCCCGACTGGCTATCAGGTTGCCCATCGTCGCCCGACGGTCGCCCGCCATCACGATCCCGTCGACGCAGCCGATCGCGATGATCGTCGTGGCGTGGGGCGGCGAGTCCGGGACGCTGCCGACAACGCCACCCGGCGGCAGCGGACGGCTGCCCGGGAGCATGTGCGGCGCGGAGCGGCTGAGGAACTCCGTGAAAGACGACTCACCCGCGACGCGGTACGACGCGGGCAAGTAGCCGGGGAGCAGGTCGGCCGGGTTTCGGTCGGCTGGCAACGTCACTGACCACCCTTCTGCACATACCCGCGCACGAACTCCTCGGCGTTCTCTTCGAGCACCGAATCGATCTCGTCCAGCAGGTCGTCGACGTCTTCGGTGAGCTTTTCCTGCCGCTCGGCGACCTCGGGGTCGACCGCGGGCGCCGCCGCGTCGTCAACCTCGTCGTCGCGGCGAGACCGGCCGGACTGCGACTGGCCGCCAGTGTCGCGAGTAGCCATGGTGCCTCCTTACGAGATGGTGCTTAGGTCAAAACCTACATCGTCACGGGCGATGTTGAGCCCATCACGTAGTGGTGATCGCTTCCAGCAGATCCTTGGCGCTCGGGCAGCGGTCGAAGAGCGGACCGACGTGCGCCTTCGTGCCGCGCTCGGGCTCCATCATCGGCACCCGGACGAGCGAGTCCCGCCCGACGTCGAAGATCACCGAATCCCAGCTGGCGGCCACCACCTCGGAGCCGTACTGGGCCAGGCAGCGGCCCCGGAAATAGGCGCGGGTGTCCTCCGGCGGCTCGGCCATGGCGCGGCGCACCTGCTCCGGCTCGAACAGCGTCTGCATCGAGCCCCGACTGACCAGTCGGTGGTAAAGACCCTTCTCCGGACGTACGTCGGCATACTGCAGGTCGACGAGCGCCAGTTTCGGGGAGGCCCAGCCGAGCTCCTCACGCTCCCGGTAGCCCTCCAACAGTCGGAGCTTGGCCACCCAGTCGAGCTGGTCGGCACAGTCCATCGGATCGCGGCCGAGCTGGTCAAGGACCGCCTCCCAGCGTTGCATCACCTCATCGGTCGCCTCGTCGGTGCCGTGCGACTCCACAAACGACGATGCCCGCTCGAAGAACGCCCACTGGAGGTCCAGCGCGGTCAGGCGGCGGCCGTCGCGCAGGCGTACGAGGTGGGACAGGCTCGGATCGTGGCTCACGTTCTTGAGCTCGGTGACCGGATCCGCGATCGACAGATCGCCGGAGCATTCCTTCGCCTCGATCATCGCAAGGATGAGTGAGGTCGTGCCGACCTTCAGCAGCGTGGAAACCTCGGACAGGTTGGCGTCGCCGATGATGACGTGCAGCCGGCGATACTTGTCCGCGTCGGCGTGCGGCTCGTCTCGCGTGTTGATGATCGGCCGCTTCAACGTCGTCTCGAGACCGACCTCGACCTCGAAGAAGTCGGCGCGCTGCGAAATCTGGAAGCCGGCGGTCGCGCCGTCCTGGCCGATGCCGACGCGGCCGGCGCCACACACGATCTGCCGGGTCACGAAGAACGGCGTCAGATAGGCCACGATGTCGGCGAACGGCGTCTGCCGCGACATCAGATAGTTCTCGTGGGCGCCGTAGGACGCGCCCTTGTTGTCGGTGTTGTTCTTGTAAAGGTTGATGACACCGGTGCCGGGCACCGTCGCCGCCCGGCGCGCCGCCTCGGCCATGACGCGTTCGCCGGCCTTGTCCCACAGCACGATGTCGCGGGGGTTCGTGCACTCCGGCGTGGAGAACTCCGGGTGCGCGTGGTCGACGTACAGCCGGGCACCGTTGGTCAGGATCACATTGGCCAGACCGATGTCCTCGTCGGCGAGCGCCTCCGCCGGGTCGTAGAGCGCGCCGGAGTAGCTGAAGCCGCGGGCATCGCGCAGCGGCGACTCTTCCTCGTAGTCCCATCGGGCACGACCACCACGGGCGAGCTCCGGCCGGGCCGCGTACGCGTTGACGATCTGCGACGAGGTCACCATCGGGTTGGCCGCGGGCTGGCCGGGCACGGAGATGCCGTATTCGATCTCGGTGCCCATAATCCGCCGTACGCTCACCGGTACACCATCCTTTGGCGGCCGCTACGCCGTCTCGTGCGAGCCACTCGACCCGTCGAGCCTAGAGTGCCACGCCGACACCCGTCCGCCGGAACCAGCCACGCATGGATCCACATTTCCCGCCCCCCTCGGGCGCCGCGCACGACTCGCCACGGAAAAGCGCGACGGGCGCTGCCACGGCGGCAGCGCCCGTCGAAACCAGCAACACCGGTTACAGATACTGACCGGTGTTGTTGACCGTATCGATCGACCGTCCGGCCTCGGCGCCCTTGCCACCGGAGATGAGCGTACGGATGTAGACGATCCGCTCGCCCTTCTTGCCGGAGATGCGAGCCCAGTCGTCCGGGTTCGTCGTATTCGGCAGATCCTCATTCTCGCGGAATTCGTCGACGCACGCGTCGAGCAGATGCTGCAGTCGCATGCCCTTGCGTCCGGACGACAGGAACTCCTTGATCGCCATCTTCTTGCCACGATCCACGATGTTCTGGATCATCGCACCGGAGTTGAAGTCCTTGAAGTACAGGACTTCCTTGTCACCGTTGGCGTAGGTCACCTCGAGGAAGCGGTTCTCGTCCGTCTCCGAGTACATCCGCAGAACCGTGGCCTGGATCATGGCCGCGACGCAGGAATCCGCGTCTCCGCCGTGCTCGGCCAGGTCATCCGGGTGCAGCGGGAGACCGGACAGGATGTACTTCGAGAAGATGTCCTTGGCCGCCTCGGCGTCCGGGCGCTCAATCTTGATCTTGACGTCCAGTCGACCAGGACGCAGGATCGCCGGATCGATCATGTCCTCGCGGTTGGACGCGCCAATCACGATGACATTTTCCAGGCCCTCCACGCCGTCGATCTCCGAGAGCAGCTGCGGCACGATCGTGTTCTCCACGTCCGATGAGACCCCGGAGCCGCGGGTGCGGAACACCGAGTCCATCTCGTCGAAGAAAACGATCACCGGCGTGCCTTCACTGGCCTTTTCGCGGGCCCGCTGGAAGATCAGCCGGATGTGTCGCTCGGTCTCGCCGACGTACTTGTTGAGCAGTTCCGGGCCCTTGATGTTGAGGAAGTAGCTGGTGTGCTTCTCCTGGCCACGGCGCTCGGCGATCTTCTTGGCCAGCGAGTTCGCCACCGCCTTGGCGATGAGCGTCTTGCCACAGCCGGGCGGACCGTAGAGCAGGATGCCCTTCGGTGGCCGCAGTTGGTGCTCGCGGAACAGCTCCGCGTGCAGGAACGGCAGCTCCACAGCGTCGCGGATCTGCTCGATCTGGCGGTCGAGGCCACCGATGTCGATGTAGTCGACGTCCGGCACCTCCTCCAGCACCAGTTCCTCGACTTCGCTCTTCGGGATCCGTTCGTAGGCGTACCCCGACCGGGGCTCGATCATGAGCGAGTCGCCGGCGCGCAGCGGTGAGTCGATCAGCGTCTCGGCGAGGAACACGATGCGCTCCTCATCGGCGTGGGAGATCACCAGTGCGCGATCGCCGCCGTCGAGGACCTCTTTGTAGGTGACAACCTCGCCGACCCGTTCGAATCCGAACGCGTCGACGATATTGAGCGCGTCGTTGAGCAGGACTTCCTGCCCACGGCGCAGCTCGTCGATCTCGATCGAGGGTGAAACGGCAACGCGCAACTTGCGGCCACCGGTGAAGATATCGACCGTTCCGTCGTCATGACGCGACAGGAACACGCCGTAACCGCTCGGCGGCTGGGCGAGCCGGTCGATCTCTTCCTTGAGCGTCACGATCTGGCCCCGCGCTTCCTTGAGCGTGGCCACCAGGCGATCGTTGTTCTCGGTCAGCCGAGCGAGCTGCGCCTGCGTTGCCGCAAGTCGCTCTTCGAGCTGACGCACATGTCGAGGGCTTTCGGTCAACTTGCGCCGGACTAGGGCGAGTTCCTCCTGAAGGAACGCGACCTGGGTGGAGAGATCATGCGATTCCTTCTCCCACCGTGCGGCGCGCGTCTCCGCGTCGTCGCTGCGTGCCACGTCCCACCTCCCCGGGGGCAAAGGTCTTGCCTCCACACTAACCGCTGGGAGCCCCTGCTGGCTCCTCCCGACACTGCCGTAGCCGGCTGTTTGCAAAATCACTCGCTGACCTTGACAGCGCGGCAATCCTTGCACGGCTGGAGAATGCCGCTCGGACAACCGTGGCGCGAGGACCGCGGCGGCGGCCCGGGACACCATCTCGAGCGACGTTATCCGGTGTCAGCAAGGGTGTCGGGCGATTCGCCTGTTGTATGCCCGAGACACTTTGTATATGCCTGACACACCGGCTCGGTCCGATACTTCGAAGGCATCGGGTGCCATCCTCGGCCACGATAGCGTCGGGTACCGTCAGGAATTCGGGACAACGGTGTTCCCGGATGGTGGTCAACCCACGGATTTCGGGCGAGTTCGGCCGGCTGCGGCGGGCTTGCGGGCAGAGCCCGGGGTACGGATGCGGACAGGTGCCCGGACGGAGAAGGCGGGAGATGGCGACGCGATGACGACCGATGCGTTGCGGGTCTGGGTCGACCAGGATCTGTGCACCGGCGACGGGCTCTGCGTGCAATATGCGCCGGAGGTCTTCGAATTCGACGTCGACGGCCTCGCGTACGTTAAAGATGCCGCCGGCGAGATGCAGCTCGCACCGGGTACGCGGGCAGACGTCCCGGCCCACCTGCGTCTCGAAGTGATCGACGCGGCCAAGGAATGCCCCGGCGACTGCATTCACGTCCTGCGCAGCACCGACGACGTCGAGATCGCGGGTCCGGACGCCGAGGACTAAGCCGAGCTATCGGCATGTTTGCCAGTTTTGTCGCGTGATGAGCCGAATAGCCCTTTATATGTGCACCGCACTTGTACGGATCCCGGCTTCCCGGTGATCATGGGGATAACCACCTATCGAGCGCCTCGGATACGTCGATTTCCCCAAGATCACGGAGTCGTCGGCCACGAAGCCCTAGCGCAACGGCTGCCCGACGAGGGAGGCGACGAGCTGGGCGAACTCCTCCAGCCGCGCGATCTGACCGGGACCGCCGTCGTCGAGTGTCTTGCCGAAGCGAAGCGCATCGTGCCGGATCACCGTCTGGGTCTCCTCCATCTGCCCGAAGCCGGCCTCGTCGAGCGAGCTCAGCAACAGATAGACGTCCGCGCTGTCGACCCGCGTCGACCCACCGCTGGTCCGGCTGAGACGGCGGCGGCAGCCGACCTCCGTCACCGCCGACAGCGGCACCACCCGCAGAGATGACGTCATCGACCCGGCCGGACCATCACCCGGCGGTACGTCCTCGCCGTGCCACAGGATCAGCCGCCGGCCGTCGCAGATCACGACTTCCTGCCAGACGCCGTTGACCTCGTTGACGAAGCGTTCGAGCGTGAACCCGAGGACCGGCGCCCCGCCGAGCATGCTCGCCAGCGCGTCGATGGCGATGTCCGGATCCCGCAGGTATGCGCGTGCCGCCGAATCCAGATCCGGGTACGGCGACCAGTCCGGGAACACCGCGGGCAGATCGCTGCTGCCGTACGAGACCATCTCCTCGACCTACCTGTCTCCGGTGGCCTGATCCTCGGGCGTGGCGGTCGCCGGCGCCACTGCCCGGTCGGGTGATCCGCCACCCGCGAGTGACACCTCACCGCCCGGGTTGCCCGGCAAACCGGGTGATTCCGCCGGCTCGGCGCTCGTTTCGCGCCGACCAGCGGCGTTCGCCTCGTCATTCGGCGTATCCGCGCCGGGTGCTCCGGACGCGTCCGACCGCGCCGCCGCGGCGGCCCGACGGGCCGAGTACGCCTCCGCGCCCTTGCTGGGCTTGCGCCGCCGGGGCGGCGCGGTGACACCGGGGGCGAGCTTACGCGACGTGATCAGGAACGCGGTATGCGCGATCATGCGGTGGTCCGGCCGTACCGCGAGACCGTCCGCATGCCAGTCCCGGACCAGGGATTCCCACGCCCGGGGTTCGGTGAAGCCGCCATTGGCCCGCAGAGCCTCCACCAACTCGGACAACTGGGGCGTGGTGGCAACATAGCCGACGAAGACGCCGCCGGGCTCGAGCGACCGCTCCAACATGTCGATCATTTCCCACGGCGCGAGCATGTCGAGGATGATCCGGTCGTACCCGCCCTCGATGGTGTCAGCGACGTCACCGACGCGCAGCGTCCAGGCCGGATGCGGGCCGCCGAAGAACGCCTCGACGTTGCGCCGGGCCACCGCCGCGAAGTCTTCTCGCAACTCCCAGCTGTGGACGGCACCGGACGCACCGACCGCGCGCAGCAGGGAGCAGGACAACGCGCCCGAGCCTGCGCCAGCCTCGAGAACGCGCGCGCCCGGGAAGATGTCCCCCATCGCGACGATCTGCGCCGCGTCCTTCGGATAGATCACCTGGGCGCCACGTGGCATGGACAGGACGTAATCGGCCAGCAGGGGCCGCAGCGCCAGATAGACGGTGCCGCCGGACGACGAGACGACGCTTCCGTCGGGTTGCCCGATCAGATCGTCATGCGCGACGCCGCCCCGATGGGTGTGATAGACGCCGCCGGGCTCCAGCACAATCGTGTGCATGCGACCCTTGGGATCGGTGAGCTGGACCCGGTCGCCGATCTGGAACGGCCCGCTGGGTGCTCGGCCCACGATCGGGTCGACCTGCGCGGCTGTTGCGGCGTGACTCACCGTCGCACCTTTCGCTTCGCGGGCTGCCCGCCCGCCGCTCACCCGCCGGCGCGGGTCCCGAGCTCCGAGATGAAGTCGGTGACCCGAAGGACACCGATGACATCCTCGCCCATGGTCACCAAGAGGTCTTCGCCCGGGTTGGCCTGGATCGCGGCCAGGACGGCGGCACCCGAGGCATCGGCGGATATACGGCCACCCGGCCCGACCGTATGGGCAACGGTGTCCACGGCGACCCAGGGCCGCCGCTCGACCGGTACGCGTGCGACCTCGTGGTTGTCGACCAGACCAACGACTCGGCCCAGGCCGTCGGCGATGCCGAGCATGGCGCGATGCGGCTCGGTGAGACCGCCCGGCGCCTCGTCCCGCTGGCGCAGCGCCTCGGACAGCGGCGTCCCGCTGGCCACCGTGTAGAGCGGCCGGGCCAGCCGCCCGGCACTGAGTTCCGGAAGCCGGGCCTTGATCCGGGCCGACTGGATCGCCGACGATGCGCCGCTCCACATGGTCATCGCGACGAGGCCGAGAAGCAGCACGCTGACGTACGTCAGATACCCGCCACGGATGAACAGCAAGATCGACAGGCCCAGCGTTGCGATTGCGATCACCCGACCGGACCACCCGGCGGCGACGTCGGCCTTGTACGGGCTCCGGGTCGCGGCCCACACTCCGGCCCGCAATGCCCGTCCGCCGTCCAGCGGCAGACCGGGCAGGCCGTTGAACACCGCGACGATCGCGTTGCTGGCTGCGAACTGGAACGCGAGGTCACCGAGGACGGTGCCGCGCTCGGTGATGGGCAGCGTCAGGCCACCAACCACCGCGAGCACGAGCGACACGCCCGGTCCGGCCAGCGCAATCGCGGCCTCCGATCGCGGCGACGGCGCATCACGATCCATTTCGGTGAAGCCGCCGAGCAGCTCCAGGGTGATCCCGCGGACACCGACGCCATATCGCCGCGCCACGAACGCGTGACCCAGCTCATGCAACAACACCGACACCACGAGGCACACCACGATGCCGAAGCCGAGCAGATAGGTGACCGGCACGCTACGGTTGCCGCCGCCGACGTAGCTGCCGTAGCCGATCGTGATGAGCACAGCGAGCAGCAACCACGAGAACGTCAGGTAAACCGGCACGCCAGCGATCCGCGCGACCCGCACCAGACCGGGGCGCGTCGGGCCCGCGGCGGCCGGCGGCGGCGGGGTTTGCGGCTGCGGCTGCGAGGTTGGCTGTGCCATTGCCGTCAATGCTACGCACCGTCGGCTGTCGGACCGCTCGCTTACGCTGTCGGCATGATGGTCGAGCCGCGCGTCCCCGGGCAATCGCCCGTCGCAACAACGCCACCGCCCGTCGCAGCAACGCCGCCGCCCGTCGCACCAACGTCGCCGGCGGCGCTGCCCGGGGGACGGCTCTCTCCGGCCGACGCGGCGCTGTCCGACTCCCGACTGCGCGCGTCGTTGTCGCCGTCGCGAGCGGCTGACTTCAAGACCTGCCCGCTGCTCTACCGCTTGCGCAGCATCGACCGCATTCCCGAAGCGCCGACCCAGGACCAGCTTCGCGGCACTCTGGTGCACGCCGTCCTGGAAGGACTCTTCGACCTGCCGGCCGGCGACCGCACTCCGCCGGCCGCGGCGGCGCTCGTCGAGCCGCAGTGGCAGCGTCTGCTCGACCAGACGCCGGAGCTGGCCGGCGTCGTGCCCGACGACGACCTCGCCGCGTTCCTCGAATCCGCGGGTGGTCTGCTCGCGGGCTACTTCGCGATGGAGGACCCGACAAGGCTCGCTCCGGCCGAGCGTGAATATCTGGTCTCGACCGAGATCGACGACGGGCGCCTGCAACTGCGAGGCTACGTCGACCGGCTCGACGTCGCGCCCGACGGCGCGATCCGGGTCGTCGACTACAAGACCGGCGGGGCGCCGCGTGAAGCGTTCGAGGCGCGCGCGCTGTTCCAGCTGAAGTTCTACGCGCTCGTGTTGTGGCGCACCCGGGGGACGGTCCCGGCCGTGCTGCGGCTGGTCTATCTCAAGGATCGCGAGATCTGCGACTTTGCCCCCGACGCCGACGAGCTAGTCCGCTTCGAGCGCACGCTGGTTGCGTTGTGGGCGGCCATCGCGAAGGCGCGCGAGGCGCGGGAGTTCCGGCCGACGCCGAGCCGGCTGTGTGCCTGGTGTTCGCATCACGCGCTGTGCCCGGCGTTCGACGGCACGCCGCCGCCCTATCCGGTCGAGCTGGAGCTCGCGATCGTTCCGGCCGACCCGACCACACTCGACGCCGACGGCTAGACCGGTTGCGCCGCCACGGTCGCGGCGAGGAACCCAACATCGACGTCGGTCAGGCTACGCACCTGCGTAACGCCGTCGATGTGGGAGAGCTCCACTTCCGCCGGTACGGCGACGACCACGCAGCCGGCGGCCAGTGCGCTGGCGATGCCGGTCGGCGAGTCCTCGATCGCCACGCAGTTTCCGGGCGACACACCGAGCGCGGCGGCCGCCGACTCGTACGGTTCCGCATGCGGCTTGCCGTCGACCACGTCGTCATCGGTGACGATCGCATCGAAATTGTCCCGGCCGATCGTGCCCAGCATGATGTCGACGAGATCCTTCGCCGTCGCGGTGACCAGTGCCGTCGGCAGACCGGCGGCCCGTACGCCGGCGAGCAGTTCACGTGCGCCCGGCCGCCATGTGAGGCCGTCGGCGAACAACACCGCGACCCGGTCCTCCAGCCATCGCCCGGCCGCCTCCGGGTCGAGCGCGGACGCCGCGGTCACCGCCGGTCCGATCGCCGCAAAGAGCATGGCGATCGCCTCCGGCGTTGTCGTGCCGACCATCGATGCCCGTACGGCCGGCGCCAGGTCGCCGCCGATGCGGTCGGCCAGCTCCTCCAGCGCCTGCTGCCAGATCTTCTCGCTGTCGACGAGCGTGCCGTCCATGTCGAACAGCACGGCGGCGAGACGGCGTTGGTCGGTCACGGGAACGAGCCTATCCACGTACGATGACGCCTCCGGCACGCAACGGTGAACATGTGACGCCCGTCCACTCCCCCGGCCGGCCGAGCCGAGCGCCGAAATCCAGTTGCCGGACCGGCGAGACTGACCCTGTGACGGCCCTTGACCAACTCATGGAGCGCGCGGAGGCCGACGCGGATGTCCGCGGCGTCATTCTGATCGGATCGCACGCCCGGGGCATGGCGACCGCCCATTCCGACTATGACGTGATCGTCGTCGTCGACTCCCCCACGGATGCGTGGCGCGAAACGATCCGAACCGCCGCGATCGACGAGATCGTCTACACGGTTGCCGAGCTCGCTGACACATCGCCAACGTGGCAGCGGTATGCGTTTCGCGGTGCCCAGGTGTTACTCGACCGCCTCGACGGAGGCATCGCCGACCTCGCCCGGTCGCAGGCGACGCCGACCGAGCAGGAGGCCACGACCTGGGCCGCGGAATATCTCGACGCGTACATCAACCAGGCCTACCGCGCGTTGAAGAGTCGTCGGGACGGGCGCACCGTGGAAGCACGGCTCGACGAGATGGAGACCGCCGGTTGGTTCCTCGCGACACTGTTCCCGCTCTACGGCCGGCTTCGGCCGTACAACAAGTACCTGCGGTGGGAGTTGGCGACGTACCCGCTCGGAACACCGTGGGACGCCCAGACGCTGCCCGATCGGGTCGCGGCCGATCCGATCGGCCTGTTCGCCGACATCGAGGCGGTGGCCCGTGACCGCGGTCACGGCGCCGTCGTCGACGCGTGGGGCAATGAGTTGGAGTTGTTCCGGTGACGATGACCGAGATCGCCGTGCGACGCATCGACTTCGGATATGTCGTCGTGCCGGGTGCGCCGGATACGGGCGAGGCACCGCACGCTTTGCCGTGTCTCGGCTACCTCGTCGTCCATCCCAACGGCGTGCTGCTGTTCGATACCGGGATTGGCGTGAACGCGGCGGTCGATGCCCGCTACCGGCCACGGCGCCGCGCGTTGGGCGCTGCGCTGGCCGGCGCCGGGACCACGGTCGACGACGTCACGCACGTCGCGAACTGCCATCTGCATTACGACCACTGCGGCGGCAATGCCGCGTTCACCGGCCGACCGATCTTCACGCAGCGGACGGAGCTGGCGGCGGCTCGTCGGACACGCGGCTACACGATCCCCGAGCTGGTCGACCCCGTAGCCGTCGTGTACGAGGAGATCGACGGCGACGTCGAGGTGCTGCCGGGTGTGCTCATCGTGCCGACGCCCGGACATACCGACGGTCACCAGTCGCTTGTCGTCCGGCGCACCGACGGCACGATCATCGTCGCGGGCCAGAGCCACGACACCGCGATGGCGTACGGCGCCGACGTGCTGAATTCGTACGACCACCGTCAAGATCCGTCATCGACGTTGCCGGTCCCGCCCGCCTGGATCGACCGACTGCAGCACATGGATCCGCGCCGGGTCGTGTTCGCCCACGACAACGCGGTGTGGGAAGCGTCCGGCTCCGCCTGGCCGGGCTGACGACGGACCGTTAGCTCACAGCGAACATCCAGCTCATGGTCAGGGATTCGGCAGGATCGGTTTGCTAGCTTGGGGCGATGGAAGAGCTGCGAGCCCGCCGCGTCGTGGACCGTCTCCGCGAACGCGGCGTCCCCGCCCACCTGCACATCGCGCCGGCCTCCCGGTTCGGCGTACGGGTGAGCCTGCCCGACGGCCGGGAGGCGGTCTGGGACGCGGACGGCGCGAAGGCGCTGGACGCCCAGATCATGCGCGACGGCATGCTGGTCGGGCTCGTCGAGGACGTCGACGGCTCGGAGAACTTCACCGAAGACCAGGTTGTCGACGCCATCGCGCGCGCCGACTACGACCAGCCGGTGGGCCGGCTGCGTCGCGAAGCACCGCCGCCGGAGCCGGCGCTACCGGTCGAAGGCGGCTTCTTCCGTCGCATGTTCGACGGGTTCCGCTACCGCTGATCGGCCCGACCCCGGCGACGGCCGCGTGCGCCAGCATGTCGGCGTGTTAGCGCGTCGTCGGAAATCAGCGCCTCGGCTACCGCAGAGCGCGTGCGCCGATCAGCGGACGACCGCCTGCTTGATGAGGCTGCGGCCGAAATCCCAGATCAAGCCACCGCCGCTGTGCGCCTCGTCCATGACGTCGATGAACGCGTCAACGAAGCGATCGACCTCGCGCTCCCCGATGATCAGCGGTGGAATGAGCTTGATCACTTCGGTGTGGTCACCCGAAACCTGGGTCAGGATGCGGTGCTTGTGGAACAGCCCGTGCACGACGGTCTGAGCAAACAGACCCTTGCGCGCGGACTGCAGCGCCGTCCACGCCGGACGGAGCTTCCACGACGACGGCCGGCCGAACTCCAGGCCGATCATCAGGCCGCGGCCGCGTACGTCGACCAGCATCTCGTATTTTTCGGTCAGTGCCGCGAGACGGGATTGCAGCAGGTCGCCGATCCGCTGGGCGTTGCCCACGATGTTGTCGGTCTCGAACACGTGCAGTGTTGCGAGGCCGGCCGCCATCGCCTGCGCGTTCGAGCCGAACGTCGAGTCGTGCACCAACACCCGGTCGATCGTGGAGAAGACCTTCGCGAACACCTCGTCCTTGGCCATCGTCGCGCCGACCGGCACGTATCCACCGGACAGAGCCTTGGCTACCGCCACGATGTCTGGCTCGACGCCGTCGTGCTCGTAGGCGAAAAAGTCGCCGGTACGGCCCATGCCACACTGGACCTCGTCGACGATGAGCAACGCCTTGTGCTGCCGCAGCAGATCGTGGGCGGCCTTCAGGAACCCGGGCGGCGCGACGGCCACGCCCTTGCCCTGGATCGGTTCGACCAGGAAGCCGGCCACGTCGCCCTGCCGCAGCTCATGCTCCAGTGCGTCGAGGTCGCCGAACGGGATGGGCGTGTCGGGCAGCAGCGTGCCGAAGCCCTTCCGGAACTCCTCGGCGCCGTTGACCGACAACGCGCCGGTGGTCAGGCCGTGGAACGCGTACGTGCAGTAGACGATGCGGCTGCGCCCGGTCGCGAAGCGCGCGAACTTGAGCGCGGTCTCGACCGCCTCGGCGCCACTGTTACCGAAGTAGACCCGGTCGAGGTGCGGCGCCTTGGCTAGCAACCGCTCGGCCAGGATGCCGGCCAGCGGCGGCGCGTCGAACTGGGTGAGGTCGGCGAGCTGGGCGTCGATCACGTCGTGCATCGCTTGCTGGACTACGGGGTGGTGCCGGCCGAGCGCGAACACGCCGAACCCGGCCAGCATGTCGAGGTACTCGTTGCCCTCGTCGTCATAGAGATAGGCGCCCTGGGCCCGCGTGTAGATCTTGTCGAAGCCGATCGCGTGCAGCATCTTCGACAGTTGTGGGTTCACGTAGCGCGCCTGGAGTTCGTACCGCTCCGCGCCGCGCTGTGCCAGCAAACCGCCGAGATCGAATGACTCACCCGTAACCACGTCAAGAGCCTACGCAATTGGGCTCGGGCACTGCTAACCCGTCTCATGTCCACCGGGCGTGGGGCGTACGTCCGCCCGCGTGACGGTGTCGAGCACGGGTGACCGGAGTCGTTGCCAGTAGGCTGGACGGGTGAGCGAGTTCGACGGGCTACCTGTGCTGCGCAACCCGGTGGCGATCGCGGCGTTCGAGGGCTGGAACGATGCGGCCGACGCTTCGACCGCGGCGGTCGAGCACCTGGAGCAGGTGTGGTCGGCCCGCGAGGTGGCCGCGATCGACCCGGAAGAGTTCTACGACTTCCAGGTCAACCGGCCGACGGTGACGCTGGTCGACGGCGAGACCCGGCGTATTGAGTGGCCGACGACGCACTTTTCCGTCGCCAGCCCGCCCGACGCCGAGCGGGATGTGCTGTTGATCCGCGGGATCGAGCCGAGCATGCGCTGGCGTACGTTCTGCGACGAGATCCTGGAGATCTGCCACAGCCTGGAGGTCGAGCGCATCGTCGTCCTCGGCGCGCTGCTGGCCGACGTCCCCTACACCCGGCCCCTGCCGATCAGCGGCAATGCCGGAGCCAAGGACTCGGCCGAGAAGTTCGACCTGACGCCCACCCGGTACGAGGGTGCGACCGGGATCGTCGGCGTTCTTCATGAAGCATGCACACGCGCCGAACTGGACTCGTTGTCGTTCTGGGTGCACGTGCCGCACTACGCAAACAACCCGCCCTGCCCGAAGGCGACGCTGGCGCTGCTGCATCGCGTGGAGGACGTGCTCGACCTGCCGATCCCGATGATGGATCTGGCCGAGGAGTCGGCGTCCTGGGAACGCAAACTGCGCGTCGCCGCCGAGCAGGATTCCGAGTTGGCCGACTACGTACGCGAACTCGAAGAACGCGCGGTCGACGGCAGCATGCGAGCGGCGTCCGGCGACGAGATCGCGTCGGAGTTCGAGAAGTATCTCCGTCGCCGCGGCGGCCCGACCGCGAAGTAGTCCCCCGCCGGAACCGTCAAGCTCTACGGGAGACTCGGCGCGGCCGTTTGTCGGTTGCGTGAGTTTTGTCGTACGCATCTTTCGTTTTCGCGGCGTGTCACACCGCGTAACGCATCCTAGGAAGCTAGGTTATGTCGGACAGGCGGCTCATCATGGCCCAATCCCGACATTGACCCATCGACCTCTGAGCGAGGACGGAACTTCGGTGACGATCGACCCCGCGGTCAACCCCGGCATGACCGAACATCCGCACCGGCAGATCGCGGCCCAACTCCGGGCCCGGATCCGGCGCGGCGACTGGGCACCGGGCGAGCGCTTGCCGTCCATCCCCGCGATCGCCGAGATGTTCGGCGTCGCGAAGCAGACCGTCCAACGCACGATCGACCAGCTCCGCATCGAGGGCGTCCTCATCACTAAGCCCGGTTCGGGAACGTACGTCCGGGGCACCCGTCGGCGGCTCAACCGACTGTCGCGCGGTCGATACGGCCCCCAGCGCGGGTACCACGCCGACCTTGCCGCGCGCTATCGCCAGGAGCTCGTCGATGTCGGCCGCGCGCCGGCGCCGGGCGAGGTCGCCGACGCCTTCGGAGTGCCGGTCGGCACCGATCTGGTGTTCCGACGGCACGTCGTCCGCACGCAGGACGCCACCGTCGAGGTCGGCGCGTCGTGGCTGCGGCCGGCCGACGCGGACGGCACGTCGCTCGCCCGTCGTGAAGCGTTCGGTCGGCCGCTCTACCAGGAGGTTGAGGACGTCACCGGTCGTGGGTACGCGATCGCGACCGACCAGGTCTCGGCGCGCCTGCCGACCCGCGAGGAATGCGAGATCCTCGCCATCCGCCCGGACACACCGGTGTTGCATCTGCTGCACACGGCGTACGACGCCGAACACCGGCCGATCGAGGTGGCCGTCGCGACATGGCCCGGACCGATGACCGTGTTGACCGAGCAGTACGCGATTCCAGCCGAACGGCCGGCCCCAATCGACACGGATCCGGACGCGTTCTTCGCCTGAGGCGCAACGGTCCGGCCCCCGCGCGACACGGATCGTGGGCGAGACTGCCGCGATGACTCCGGACCTCGACGACATAGGTCGAGGCCTGGCGCCTGGCACACTGTGGCGTATGACGTTGCGGAACGAGCGCGGATGAATTTCCGCGGCGAACTTCAGCTGAACGGGAAGACGGCCACCGGCATCGAGGTGCCGGAAGAGATCGTCACCGGGCTCGGCGCCGGCAAACGCCCGGCCGTACGGGTGACATTGGGCGGCTACACGTACCGCACGACGATCGCGCCGATGGGCGGCTCCTACTGGATCGGAGTCAGCGCCGAGCATCGCGCCGGTTCCGGTGTCGCCGCCGGCGACATGCTGGACGTGACGGTCGAGGTCGACGACGCGCCACGAACCGTGACGCTGCCGGACGACCTCGCCACCGCCCTCGGCGCCGATCCGGCCGCACGCGCGTTCTACGAAACGCTGTCGTACACGAATCAGAACACGTACGCGACCTGGGTGACGGACGCGAAGAGACCACAGACGCGAGCCGACCGGGTCGCGAAGTCGGTCGAAGCCCTTCGCAACCGCCAGGCACGCCACTAGATGACCAGCCGTCCGCCCCTGGTGATCGCGGTCGCCCAGCCATCGTGCAGTGCGTACGACGTCGAGGCGAACGCATACGCGCACGCGGAAGCGGTTCGCGCGGCCGCCGCGCGGGTCGTTGTCTTTCCCGAGCTGTCGTTGACGGGATACGAACTCGACGCGCCCGCCGTCGATCCCGACGACCCACGGCTGGGGCCGATCGTCGCGGCCTGCGCGGCCCAGGGTTCCGTCGCGCTCGTGGGTGCTCCGGTGCGGGACACTCCGGCCGGGCCGCGGCCGCGCACCGAACACATCGCGATGCTCGCCATCGATGGCAAGCACGCCCGGGTGGCGTACCGGAAGATGTGGCTGGGCACGGCCGAAGCGCAACGGTTCGACCCGGGGCCGGCGCCGGCGGCGCTCGACATCGACGGTTGGCGGCTAGGGCTCGCGATCTGCAAGGACACCGGAGTGACCCAGCACGCGACCGACACCGTCGCGCTGGGCATCGACGTCTACGTCGCCGGCACCGTCAAGGGTGCGGACGAGGCCACGCTTCAGCATGACCGGGCGCGCCGGATCGCGATAGACCACAACATCTGGGTCGTCGTCGCGAGCTTCGCCGGATCGACCGGCGGTGGGTACGTCGACACCGCCGGCCGTTCGGCGATCTGGGCTCCGGGTGGCGCGGTGGTTGCCGGGGCCGGACCGGATGTCGGCGGGTCGGCTCGGGCCATCCTCACTTGAGTTCCGCGCCCACACGCGCGAGCCGTTGACGCGCGAGCCGTCCGCGCCCGCCGGACCGGCGGGGTGACGGACGGACACCGCCACGTTTGCGGAACGTAAAGGTGCACGCCATTGACTTGCGCGCTGGACGCCGGACCGGCAATGTGAGCCGCGCCCGCGTCCCTGCCAGCTCGGAGCACGGCATGTTGGAACAGTTCCCACCGCGACCCGACGACACGGTCGAGTTCGCGGCGGTTCCGCCGCACCGGCCCGTCGCCCTCATCGTGTCGGCGGCGGTGGTGGCGATCGGGGTGCTCATCGGTGTCGGCTTCCTCGCCTTCGGCGGCCTGGGCGACGGCGGTAGCGGTGTCCACTCGCCGGGCCTGTTGCCGGCGATATCCTCGGCGCCCGACACCCCCACTCCCCCGCCGGACACGCCCTCGCCGTCGGCCGTTGCGCCGGCGACGACACAGGTCGCGCAGGCACCGACGCTCACTCCGACAACGCTGCCGCTGGCAGCGGTGTCGATCACGAACGCGGCGATGAAGCCACCGGCGTACGCCGGGCCGGACTGCCCCGGGTCGACCACCGGCGTCGCCACCGTCACCGCCACCGGCCCGGTCACGATCACGTATCGGTGGGTCAGCAACTCGATCGCTTCGCCGACCTCGGGCACGCAGTCGTTCAAGTTCGGCGCCGCCGGGTCACATCAGTTCAGCCACGCGTTCACGAAGATCGCGACACCCAACGGCCAGGTGACGGCCGCGTTCGTGGTCGTGACTCCGGTCTCGCGGCGCGCCTCGATGACGTACACGCAGAAGTGCGGGGCGAGCGCATCCAAGATCACTCGGGCGCCGTCGACCTTGCTGTGTTCGGTGACGTTCGTATCCACGATCCACGCCGGTGTGGGACCGATGACCGTCAATTACCACTGGAATTTCACCGGTCCCGGCCCCGGTAAGGAATCCGGCACGTGGTCGTTCCCCCGGGGCGGCGGAACGCACAAGGTCATGAGTCACACAACGGTGCTCAGCCACGGCAGCACGGTGACGGCCACGCTCGTACTCGACACACCGGTCCGGTTCGTCACCGGTACGGTCACCGCCACGTGTCCGTAGCGATCCGGAACCGCGCGAAACCGTCGGTGGCGCGGCTTAGTCTGGGCGCTCCACCGGCGAACGTACGCCGACCCGAGCGACCGCGGAGGACGCTGTGCCCGGAGATACCCGACCCGTCGTCGACGAGCGTGACAGCCTCATCAGCTTCCTTGGCCAGCAGCGGTACGTGTTGCGGCTCGCCGCGTTCGGCCTGACCGATGCGCAGGCCCGCGAGCGGCCGAGCCGCAGTTCGTTGTCCATCGGCGGCCTGATCAAACATGTCGCGAGCACCGAGCAGGGCTGGGTCGACCGCATCCGTGGTCTACCGGAGTCCGGCAGCGTGGACGACTACGTCGACGCGTTCACCATGCATGACCACGAGACGCTCGGTGACATCCTCGGCCGCTACGACGAGGTGGCCACGGCGACCGATGCCCTGGCGGCCGAGGTCGACCTCGACCAGCCGGTGCCGGTCCCGCCCGACGTGCCGTGGTTTCCCAAGGACGTCGACGCGTGGTCGGCGCGTTGGGTGCTGATGCACGTGATCGAGGAGACGGCTCGACACGCCGGACACGCCGACATCGTGCGTGAGCACGTCGACGGCGCGACCGCGATGCCGCTGATGGCCGCGGCCGAGGGATGGCCGCCGAGCCCGTGGATCCAACCCTGGCGGGCCGCTTCCGGCTGACCGGGCGCGGCTGCGCCGACGAAAGATCCTGCCCGACGAAAGTTCCAGCCCCGACGATCGACCCCACCCGACGACCGGCTCAGCCAACGGCCGCCCCGGCCAGCACCGCGAATGACCCGATCACGGCGGCGCCGACGATCGTCGACACGACGCCTCGACGGACCCCGAGCAACCAAACCGCGGCCGCCACGAGGAGCCCGTACTGCCAGACGTGGCCGAGGGCCAGGGCGAGTGGCACCGCCGCGCCGGCGATCGCGCCGATCGCCGCCGGACCGGCGCCGCCCATGAATGCCTGCACGCGAACGTTTCGCCGGATAGCGTCGAACCGGCCGGCGCCGGCGAGCACGAATACGAACGACGGCGTGAACGCGATGAACGCGGCGTACACCCCGCCGAGCACGCCCGCGGCCGCGTAACCGACGACCGCCACGGTCTGCACGACCGGTCCCGGCGTGATCTGACCGAGCGCGACCGCGGTCAGGAACTGCGAGTCGGTCATCCAGCCGTACGTGTGCACCGCGTCGTGTTGCATCAACGGGATGATGACGAAGCCGCCGCCGTAGGACAGCGCGCCGACCTTCAGCGCGACCCAGGCCAGCGAAGCCCACGTCGCTCCGGCCGTCGCCGTCCCAAACACCACCACGACCCGGCTCATCCGGCCGCCGTCGGTGGACGTACGCACGATTGCCTCGGCGAGCCCGCAGCCGACCAGCACGAGCACGAGCCACGGCCCGACGAGCGCGCCGGCCGCGCAGCCGGCGGCCGCATAGACCAGCCATCGCACGCGCGCACCAGGCGATCCGGCCCGCCGCCAACTCGCTGGCAGCAGGCCGATGGCGGCGTGGATCGCGACCGCCGGCACGGCCGCTCCGGCACCCGCCGCGGCTCCGACCACCCACCGTGGCGGGTGCGCGGCCAGGAAGAGTACGGACAGGGCGATGATCGCGATCAGACCGGGGACGATGAAGCACAGGCCGCCGATGATCGCGCCGCGCCAGCCCCGCAGCCGCCAGGCGCAGAAGATCGCGAGCTGGGTAGATGCCGGCCCGGGCAGTAGGTTCGTCGCCGCGACGCCGTCTTCGAACTCCGATTCCGGCAGCCAACCCCGGCGGCGTACGCACAGGTCGCGCAGCAGGGCGATGTGCGCCGGCGGGCCACCGAAACCGGTCACACCGATGCGGCCCCACTCGCGGGCGATGACCCCGAGCGAGACCGCGGTCGCCTCGGGTTCCGGCGCGACCATCTGCGGGCGGGTCGCGCGGCCGGCTAGAGCGCGACGCCGAGCAGGGCGTCCACGGTCGCCGCCACCAGCGCCGGCGCGCCTGCATCGGTACGGTCGCCGGCAAGCGTCGCGTCGACCCAGTCGTCGACGGCGGCCAGCGCGCCGACGGTGTCGAGATCGTCGGCGAGCCGTTCCCGGACGGCGGCCAGCGTCTCGGCTCCGGACGGACCGGCCGGCAGCGCGACCGCCTCCCGCCAGCGGGACAGCCGTTGCTGCGCCGTCTTCAGCAGATCGTCCGTCCACTGCCGATCGTCGCGATAGTGGTCGGCCAGCAAGGCCAGGCGTACGGCCATGGAGTCGACGTGGTCGGCGCGCAGCCGCGACACGAACACTAGGTTGCCGCGGCTCTTGCTCATCTTCTCGCCGTGCAGCCCGATCATGCCGGCGTGCACGTAGTGCCTCGCGAACGGAGCCTCGCCGGTCAGCGCCTCGGCATGCGCGGCGGACATCTCGTGGTGCGGGAAGAGCAGGTCGTTGCCGCCGCCCTGGACGTCGATGCGCGGGCCGAGCAGACCGAGGGCGATCACGGCACACTCGATGTGCCAGCCCGGCCGTCCAGGCCCGAGGATGCCGCCTTCCCAAGCCGGTTCGCCGTCACGGGCACCCCGCCACAGCAACGGATCGAGCGCATCGCGTTTGCCGGCCCGGTCCGGGTCGCCACCACGCTCGGCGAAGAACGCGAGCATCTCCGGCCGGGTGAGATTCGACTCGTACCCGAAGGTCGCATCCTTCGAGACATCGAAGTAGACGTCGCCGGTGCCGTCGTCGAGCCGGTACGCGATGCCGGCGTCGAGGAGGTTCACCACCTCGTCGCCGATCGCGGGGATCGACTCGACGGCCCCGACGTAGTGCGCCGGCGGCAGGATCCGCAGCGCCTCCATGTCCTCGCGGAACAGCGCGGTCTCACGCATCGCGAGCACGATCCAGTCTTCGCCGTCGCGGTTGGCCCGCTCCAGCAGTGGATCGTCGATGTCGGTGACGTTCTGGACGTACGTGACGGAAAGGCCGTTGTCCCGCCAGACCCGGTTGATCACGTCGAAGGTGATCATCGTGGCCGCGTGCCCGAGGTGCGTCGCGTCGTACGGTGTGATCCCGCACACGTACATCGAGGCGCCGCCGGCGTCGCCGCTCGACACGTGCCGGTCCTGCCGGGCCGAGTCGTAGAGCCGCAGGGGAACGCCGGTGCCGGGCAGCGCCGGCACGTTCGGGGATGACCACGAATCCATACGACAGAGCCTAACGATCGACCGCGCGGCGCACACGCCTGGCCACCCGCGCGCGGGTCGTCGGCTATCGCCGGCCCACCACCAGGTGAGCGCGCTCACGCGGGGACGGCCGGGCCGACTCGTTTCCGGCTGGGCGCGTGAACCGGCCGTAATTCGCGTCGGGCGCACCGGCCCACGTCAGTCGGTCGATCCGCCAGCCGGCCCCGGAGAGGAGTGCGGTCGGGTCGTCGTGGCCGAACGGCGGCGGCTGGCCGTTCGCCGCCGCGTACCGGCGGTAGGCATCCATTGCCGGCCGCCCGAGGCCGGCCTTGCTCATCACGTCAAGGACCAGCACGCTGCCGGCCGCGCTCGCGTCCGCGGTGGCCCGCAACAACGCGACCACCGCCTCGGGCGCCAGGTAGAACATGGGACCCTCGGCGACCCAGATCGTCCGCCGGCCCGCGACGAAGCCAGCTGCGCGCAGCGGCGCCAACCAGTCGCCGGACAGATCCGCCGGTACGGTGTGCCACCGGCACCGGGGCACGGCGCCGGCGGCCTCGAGAATGCCGATCTTGTCGCTGAAGATGTCCGCGACATTCGCCTCGCGGCTTTGCTACGCATCGGCTAGATCGGCGGCCATGGCACCGACGGCCACTCGCCCGACGGTGCCGGATAGCACCCGGTCGCCAGCAGCGCGTCGAGCCGGGTCGCGACCTCCACGACCTCGGCCACCATCAGGTGCTCGAAGAGCGCCTCGCCGAGCGCGCCATCGAGGTCGACGCGCAGCTTACGCAGAACCTCGGCGACGTCATCGGGCAGCGGCTCGTCGACGAAGCCCCACAGGATCGTGCGCAACTTCGGCTCGACATGGAAGCAGACGCCGTGGTCGACGCCGTACACGTGGTCGCCCGTCTGCAGCACGTGGCCGCCCTTGCGGTCCGCGTTGTTGATGACCGCGTCGAACGCGGCCAGGCGGGCCAACCGGGGATCGTCGGCATGCGCGAGCACGTATGGCCGGCCGTCGTCGTCTCGCGCCGACGCGATGCGACGCCAGCCCTTCGGCACCCGACGCGACGGTACGAAGCCGAGCAGCGGAGCGGCGACGCCGTCGATGTCAAGCTCGCCGGCGAACGCCGGGTCGATCGCGTCATCCGTCTCGATCCACAGTTGACACGCGCCCGGGCCGAGCGGTCCGTCGCGGAGCACGGTCGGCGGCACCGGTTCCCAGCCGGTCGCGGCGCCGACCAGATACGCGCTCACCTCACGGCCGGCGAGCGTGCCGTCCGGGAAGTCCCACAGTGGCCGTTCGCCGCGAACCGGCTTGTACACGCAGCGCGCGGTCACGTCGTCCAGCGTGATGACCGCGCGCAGTGTGGTGTTGGAAGCGTCCGCGAGCCTGCCTTCGATGTCCATGGTGCCGTGGCGGAGAAGTTCCAGCGCGTCGGCGGAGGCGAGCTGCGCCATCGGCTACCGGTGGTAGCCGTTGAGTCGCGGGCAGCGGTGGCCGGCCGGATCGAGTGGTTGGCCGCACAGCGGGCACGGCGGACGGCCGGCCGACACGACTCGCTTGGCCCGTTCGATGAACGCGCGTGTCTCAGCCGGGGTCAGTCGCACGCGCATGCGGTCGAGGTCCGACGTGGCCGCCTCGAACTCCTCGGCCTCAATCTCGTCATCGTCGTCGCTGAGGTCGTCGGTCTCTTCGTCCGCCTCGCCCACCGCGATCGCCTCGATCACCACCGTCGCGGTGTCGACGTCGTACGCCAGACCGAGCGTCCCGACCCGGAACTCCTCGTCCACGGGGCTGTCGAGCGGCTCGTTGTCGGACAGCGTCGATCCCTCGATATCGGGCAGCTCGAGGCCGAACCGGCGGTTCGCTTCGATCAGCAGCTCGTCGAGCTTTTCGGCCAACAGGCTGACCTGGACCTTCTCCAAGGCAACACTGACCAGCCGGCCGGCGCCCCGGGCCTGCAGGTAGAACGTCCGCTCTCCGGGCGCACCCACCGTTCCGACCACGAACCGCTCCGGCGGCTCGAACTCGTACACCTGATGGGTCATGCCTTCGACACTATCCGGTCGACCGGCGTGTCGCCTCCGCGGACCGCGGCACCGTCTGCCGCGGCCGGACCGTCGGCGCCGGCACCGCCACCGACCTCGGCATCCGAGGCCGTCTTGCGGCTGCGCCGGCCACGCCGTTTGGGCGGTTTCAACCCGGCCAGGTCGCCGCCGACATCGTTGAGCCGCAGGAGAAAGGGCCGAAGCGGGGTGTAGCGGATCGCGGTGAGCGACGCCGGGTCGACCGACAGCCGCTGGAAGAGGTCGAGGTGCAGGCCCATGGCGTCGGCGACAATGGCCTTGATCACATCGCCGTGGCTGCACGCCAGGACGATCGCCTCAGGGCCGTACGCCTCGGTGGCACGCGCGTCGGCCTCCCGGACGGCGGCGATCGCCCGGGCCGACATCGACGCCATCGACTCCCCGCCGGGGAACGTCGCCGCCGATGGATGCGCCTGAACGACCTGCCACAACGGTTGCTTGGCCAGCGTCTTCAACGGTTGACCGGACCAGTCGCCGTAGTCGCACTCGACCAGTCTCGGCTCGTCGACCGGGGTGACGCCCGGCAGCGCCGCGGCGATCGTCTGCCGGCAGCGGATGAGCGGGCTGGTGACCGCCAGATTCGGCACGAGGCCGGCCGCGCTCAACCGGACGCCGACGGCGGCCGCCTGGGCCCGACCGACGTCGTCCAGCTCGGTCGGAAGGTGCCCGGCGAGTGTGCCGCCCGCGTTGGACGTGGTACGGCCGTGCCGGAGCAGAAGGACGGTGGCCACGGGTGCCTACGTTACTTCGATGATCGCGCCGGCCACAGCGCGGTCATAAATTGCGCCGAACCCAGCGGTCACGGACTCGGCGGTCGCCGCCTACGACGACAGGGACGTCCCGCCGACCACGAGGGCGGCGATGATGACGATGCCCAACGTGATGCGGTACGGCACGAACCAGACGATCGAATGGTGCGCGACGAACCGCAGGAGCCATGCGATCGAGATGTACCCGACGACGAAGCTCACGATCAGCCCGACGATCGTCGCCGACCAACCGACCGTGTCGGAGATCTGGTGGCTCTCGCTGATCGCTTCGAGACCGCCCGCGGCGGCGAGCGCCGGGATGCCGAGCAGGAACGACATACGGGTGGCCGTGACCCGGTCGATGTCGCGGAGCAGGCCGCCACTGATCGTGGCGCCCGACCGCGATACGCCGGGGATCAGCGAGAACACCTGGAAGATACCCAGGAACACGGCGTCGCCGTTGCGCAGCGAATTCTCATGGCGCGTCTGGGTCGCGGCGTGCTCGGCAAAGACCATCACCGCGCTCCACCCGATCAGGCCGAACGCCACCACCCAGAGGCTACGCAGGTCGTTTTCGATGAAGTGTTTCAGCGCGAGGCCGACGACGGCGATCGGGATCGTGCCGATGATGACGAACATCGCGAGCCGCCAGTCCGGTTCCTGCCGGGCCTCCGCGCTGAACAGCCCGAGCAGGAAGCCACGGATGATGCGCCAGATATCCCGCCAGAAGTAGATGATCGCCGCGATGATCGCGCCGACCTGGATGATTGCCGTGAACGCGGTCGGCCCCGGACCGGAGATGTCCATGTGCAACAGCTTCTCGGCGATCGTCAGGTGACCCGTCGAGCTCACCGGCAGGAACTCGGTGAGCCCCTCGACGACGCCGAGAACGATCGCCTTCCACAGTTCGAGTGGCACTAACTACTCCCCAATTCCGGACTTGTCGAGTGCAACGGCTGCGGCCCGCAGCGTACGGATGCCGTCATCGACGTCGCCGACGAACAGCGACACGTTCAGGGTGGTGACGCCCGCGGCGGCGTAGTCGCGCAGGCGATCGGCGATCCGGTCGACCGAGCCGAGCAGGCTCGTGCGGTCGATGAATTCCATGGGTACGGCCGCGGCCGCCTCCTCGCGCCGCTTGGCGAGGTAGTGGTCCTGGATCTCGTTCGCGGCTTCGCCGTAGCCCATGCGGGTCGCGAGCGCATGGTAGAAGTTCTTGTCCCGGCTGCCCATGCCGCCGATGTAGAGCGCGGCATACCAGCGCACGAGCGCGGCGCACGTGTCGACGTCGTCGCCGATGACCAGCGGCGCGGTCGGCACGACGTCGAAGCCGTCGAGCGTCTTGCCGGCGCGGGCGCGGCCGGCCGCGATCGAACCGAGCAGCTCGCCGGCGAACTCGGGGGCGAAGAAGATGGCGAGCCACCCGTCGGCGATCTCGCCAGCCAGCTCGAGATTGCGGGGACCGACCGCGGCCAGATAGATCGGGATGTGGTCGCGCACCGGGTGCAGCGTGAGCCGCAGCGCCTTGCCGGGGCCGTCCGGCAATGGGAGCCGATAGTGCTTCCCGTCGTACGACACCGGTTCGCGCGCGAGTGCCATCCGTACGATGTCGACGTATTCGCGGGTACGCGCGAGCGGCTGGGCGAACCGTACGCCGTGCCAGCCCTCGGAGACCTGGGGACCCGAGACGCCGAGGCCGAGCCGGAACCGGCCACCACTGAACGCGTCGATGGTGGCGGCCGTCATCGCGGTCATCGCCGGCGTACGGGCCGGGATCTGCATCACGGCCGCGCCGACGTCGATGCGCTGCGTCTGCCCGGCGATCCACGCGAGCATCGACGGTGAGTCCGAACCGTACGCCTCGGCCGTCCACACCACCGCGAAGCCCAGCCGGTCGGCTTCCTGGGCGAGTGCGAGATGGTCGGCTGGCGTCGTCCACGCGGCCTGATAGCCGAGGTTCAGTCCGAGACGCATCGTCGCATCCTGCCCTTCCTTGTGCGGCGCACAGCCGCATACCCAGGCGCATGCCGTCGGAGCCTCGCGGCTGCGCTACGCGTCGCCATGTGAGCCCGGCGCGCGGCGGTCGCATCAGGGTAGCGGCCGAATCGCGGCACGCCTCCCCCGGCCGAGCCGAATGCACGGGTAATTTCATGGGCCATGCAGCAGCGTCCGCTCGGCCGCGCCGGACTTCTCGTCTCGCGATTCGCGCTGGGCACCATGACCTGGGGGGCGGACACCGACCCGGAGGACGCTGCCGCGCAGCTCAAGACGTACGTCGAGGTCGGCGGGAACCTCATCGACACCGCCGACGTCTACGGCGACGGCCTGGCCGAGGAGGTGATCGGCGGGCTGTTGGACAACCTCGTGCCGCGCGACGACGTACTGATCGCGACGAAGGCCGGCCTACGTCCGGGCATGGAACGGCGCCACGACACGTCGCGCGGTCACATCCTCCGGGCGCTCGACGCGAGCCTGCGCCGGCTCGGCACCGATCACGTCGACGTCTGGCAGGTGCACGGATTCGACACCGACACCCCACTCGACGAGACACTGTCCGCGCTGGACTACGCGGTCACGTCCGGCCGGGTCCGATACGTCGGCGTGTCGAACTTCTCCGGCTGGCAGACGGCACAGGCCGCGACCTGGCAGACCGCGTGGCCGGGACGCGCGCCCATCGTCTCCGTACAGGTGGAGTATTCGCTGGTCGAGCGCGGAATCGAGCGGGAGGTGATCCCGGCCTGCGCGGCGTTCGGGCTGGGCGTGCTGCCGTGGTCGCCGCTCGGCCGCGGCGTGCTCACCGGCAAATACCGCAACGGGCGGCCGGCCGACTCGCGTGGCGCCTCGCCACACTTCGAACGGTTCGTCGCGCCCTACCTGGATCCACGCTGCTCGGCGATCGTCGAGTCGGTGGTCACGGCTGCGGCCGGACTCGGCGTGTCGCCGGTCGAGGTGGCGCTGGCCTGGGTACGGGACCGGCCCGGGGTCGTGGCGCCGGTGCTCGGCGCCCGTACCGTGGGCCAACTGCTCGCGGCCCTGCAGACGGAGGACATCGCGTTGCCGGCGGAGATCAGTCGGGCTCTGGACGACGTCTCGTCGATCGGCGTGGGCTACCCCGAACGCCAAGGATGACGGTCAAGGCCTGAGGCCGACACAACGGTCACACGGCTGAATAATGACGCGGCACGGGACACGCGTCGGGGCGCTGGCCGGACCCGCCGTCGACGGCCAGTGGATCATGGAAGTCGGAAAAGTGCTGCTACCAGGCCACGCCGGGCAGCGGCCGGCTGGACTGCCGCCGCCGGAGCAGAACCTGGCGTGTGCCGTCACGAAGGAGTTTGACCTTGGCCAGCTCCCAGTCGGAGAACTCGGCGGCGATGGTGAGCTGCGCCGCCGCGGCGGCCCGATCGATGTTGCTGGGTATCCGCAGCGGCGCGTATTCGTAGTCCATCACGCTATGGTGCGCCACGGCCGACGCTTATTCCATCCAAAGCCGCCACGAGTTCGCCGCCAGAAATTCGTCGCCGGGACGCTCCACGTTCGCCGATCGTCGGGGTGACCTCGACCCCGCAACGCTAGAGCCGCCTGAACGCTTCGCATTCGCCGACCGAAGTAACCTCCACCCGGCAACGCTAGAGCCGCCTGAACGCTTCGCCCTCGCCGACCGAAGTAACCTCCACCCGCCAACGCTAGAGCCGCCAGCGGCGGCGGAACTACTCGTCCTCGTCGTCGTCGAGGTCGACGAACGGCTGCTCATCGAGGCGACCGATCAGCCGATCGGGCGAACCGAGGGCGAAGGGGCCGGCGCCGTCGGTGTCGGCAAAGGCACCGAGATCCAACGGTGCGTCGGCCTCGACCACGGCGACCAACCCGTCCAGTGGCTCGAGTTCGGGCAGATCGAGCGCGGCCAGTGAACCGTCGCCGGACTGGAGCAACTCCAGCACCGCCTCACCGACGGACTCGACCGGTTCGTCGGCGCCCTCGTCCCCGTTCATCGCGTCGAAGCGGGCCGACTGCGCCGCCTTCAACAATGCCGAGACGCTCGGCACGCGATAGTCGCGCCGCTGCCGTACGGAGATCACCTGGGGGTACGGGTCCTCGGCGGCAACAAGATCGGCCATCTCGCCGATCTTCTCGTCCGCGAGATCCGGGTCGATGGCGTCGACGTCCCACGGCGTGACCTCGCCGAACGCCTCGAGGAGCGCATCGTCGTACGCGTACGAGGCGTTGTTGAGGTCGACGTACGCCTTCCAGACGCCGTCGTCGTCGACGCGGCCGTCGGCGGTCTTTACCGCGGCCAGATGGGCACGCGCGGCAGTGATCACGCTCTCCAGCGCCGCGTCGAGGTGTGCGTGGTCGTCAGTCATGTCGGCCCTACCGTCCCAATCGTCCCGTATGCAACACCCACGCCGGACCGTGCCGGCCGGCACCTGTTCGGCCCCGATCGGCCGGCCCCAACCGGCGTCTCACGCCTGGCTGAGGAAACGATCGAGCACCCGCACGCCGAACTTTAGACCTTCCACGGGCACCCGCTCGTCGACCCCGTGGAACAGGGAGGCGAAGTTCAGATCGGGCGGCAGACGCAGCGGCGAGAAGCCGAAGCAGCGCATGCCGAGCCTCATGAACGCCTTCGCGTCGGTGCCGCCGGACAGCATGTACGGCACCGGCCGGGCGCCGGAATCCTCCGCCCGCAATGCCGCGGCCATCGCGTCGACGAGCGGACCATCGAACGTGGTCTCGACCGCCGGGTGGTGCTGCACGTAGGTCATCTCGATGTCCGGTCCGACCAGGTCGCGGAGCTCGGCCAGGAACGCCTCCGAGCGGCCGGGCAGCGTACGGCAGTCGACCGTGGCCGAGGCCGTACCGGGGATGACGTTGTGCTTGTATCCGGCGGTCAGGCCGGTCGGGTTGGCCGTGTCGCGGATCGTCGCACCGATCAGGTTCGCGATCGGGCCGAGCTTCGCGATCGCGAGCTCCGGATCGTCGGGATCGAGGTCGATGCCGAGCACGTCAGAAATCTCGCGGAGGAAGTCCCGTACCGCCGGGGTGATCTGGATCGGGAACCGATGGCGCCCGACGCGCGCGACCGCCTCGGCCAGCGCGGTGACCGCGTTGTCGTCGGCCAGCATCGAGCCGTGCCCGGGGCGGCCCTTCGCCTGAAGGCGTAGCCAGTCGATGCCCTTCTCGGCCGTCTGGATCAGGTAGAGCCGCAGATCGGCCGTGACCGACACCGAGAAGCCGCCGACCTCGCCGACCGCCTCGGTGCAGCCCTCGAATAGCTCGGGATGGTTGTCCACGACGTAGTGCGCGCCGTATTCGCCGCCCGCCTCTTCGTCGGCGGTGAACGCGAGCACCAGGTCGCGCGGTGGCGTCACGCCGCGCCGGCGCCAGTCGCGGACCACGGCGAGCAGCATCGCGTCGAAGTCCTTCATGTCGATCGCGCCGCGACCCCACAGGTACTCGTCGCCGTTCGCGTCCGCCTTGATCTCCCCGGCAAACGGGTCGACCGACCACTCGCTCGCGTCCGCCGGCACCACGTCGGTGTGTCCGTGGACCAGCAACGCGCCCCGCTGCGGATCGGCGCCGGCGAACCGCGCGACCACGCTGGTACGGCCGGGAGCCGACTCGACGACCGTCGGATCGAGTCCCACCTCCGACAGCTTGGCCGCGACGTACTCGGCCGCGTGGCGTTCGCCCTTGCTGGTGGTCGTGTCGCCGGTGTTCGTGGTGTCGATGCGCAGCAGGTCGCGGCAGATGTCGATGACCTCGGCGGTGGGGTCGGTCGCGGTCTCAGTCATGGTGTCCATGTCTACCAGGTCGCTCGGACAGCTCACGGGCTACCACGGGTGGTAGGCGACCTCCCCGGCCCGGATCGGCTCGGCCAGCCGGTTTTCCAGCGGAGCGAGGGGGCAGGCCCACCGGTCGTCGTACGCGCACGACGGGTTGTACGCGTAGTTGAAGTCGAGTCGTACGCGGTCCGGCGCCTCGATCACCACACCCCGGCCGAACGTGCCCTTGACCGTGTCGGTCAGGTACCGGCCCGCTCCGTACGTCTTCGGGCCGTCGAAGGTCTTCGCGGCCGTACCGTCGCGGACTGGCAGGAACAGGCCGCCGCCGTACGCCTTCAGCCAGAACAGGGTGAGCTCGCCCCACGGGGTATCCAGGATGCCCACGCGACGGTAGCGCAGCACGCCGTCCTCGCCGCCGCTGTCGATCTCCAACTCGTCGCCGTCGGTGGTCCCGGTGTCGACCGGATGCATCGCGACCGTCGCCCGGCCGTCATCCGACTCGGGAAAGTAGCGGAGACCGGTGAAACTCGCGCGCTCATCGGCCGGGATCGCCGACTGCGGATGCGTCCCGAACAGCTCGTCGCGGTGCCGTCGGAAGGTGACCAGGTCGGTGTCGGCGAGATACATCCGCGCGACCCGCTCGCGGTAATCGGCCAGCGTGGCAGCGTCCATTGTGGTGACCTCCCTGGTCGGAATCCCAGCGCTTCACGCGGCGCGGGCCTGCCGTGTACGGGGCAGCGCGGACCGACGCCGCAACCCATAATGAGCGTCGCTCGTCGCCCGCCGGTCACAACGCCGTGGCCGGTGCCCCGGAGGCGTCGTTCTAGCGCAACGGAGTAATCGAATCATGAACTACGCGGTCACGGAGTTGAACGACACCACGTTCAATCTGTACTCGGCGCTGCTCGCGATCAGCGGAATCCTACTGGCCGTCACCGCCGCGACCGGCTTCGGCGGACGCAGCGTCGGCGCGCGCGTGCTGAACGCGATCTTCGCGGTTGCGTTCCTCGCCTATGCGGTCTATCTGCAGTTCATCTTCACCAGCGGCACGGTGTTCATCTCGTACTACGTCTTCGTCGTCCCGATCCTGCTGATCGTCCAGGCGTTCCGCAACCGTACGGCGGCCAAGCAGCAAGCGGCGGCCGCGCAGGCGAGCGCGATCGGCACGCCGTACGCGGGCCCGGCCACCGGTTACCCGAACGCCGCACCGGGCTACCCGGCGGCCCAGCCCGGCCCGGTCGCTCCGTCGCCGGACCCGACCGAGCCGACGGCCTGATCGTTTTCGGCGGGTGGCCGCCCGGCCGGAGCTCGGGCGGCCACCATCGTGTCTAGACCTCGGCTCTAGACCTCGGCGAGTTCGGCGCGTGCACGGGCGGTGATCAGGCTGAGCAGGCGACCCGCGGTCTGGAGATCCTCATCCGCCGCCCCACCGAACAACCGGCCGATTACGTCGTCGATCGCGGCGCGGGTCCGCGCATGACGGTCGCGACCGCGTTCGCTCAGCTCCAGGCGCTGCGCCGACCCGAGCGGTGTCCGCAGCAGATCCGACTCGATCAGCTCGGTCACCACCGCGGATGTCTCCCAGGCGTCGACCGCGAGCGCATCCGCCAGTTGCCCGGTCAGGCGCTCGCGATCGATCCAGTCCTCCGCGTTGGCGATCATGGTAAGAGCGACCCATTGCGGAAACGTCCCGCCGGTCGTCGCGAGCACCCTGTTCATGAGCGCGCCGAGCGCGCGCTCGGTCGCTCCGATGATCTGCGGACTGAGTGTCGGACCCATCCCCATGGCCAAGTCCTTCCGTTGGGTGGACCAATGTTGGCATAGCCAATGATAGGCAACGTTGGCAGCGCCAACAAATCGCCCAGACTCCCGTTCATGACAGTGACGGTCGGGCCCGCCGGACGAGCCGCTGGCGCCGCTGTCGTCGAGGGAGCAGGCTATGTTCGTGGGTCTGGTCCCTGGTTGGTGGTGGACCGAACCGGGAAGAGGTCCGATGTGTCCGATCTGACGTACCCCGAAGCCGGCGCGACCGAGCACGATGAGCTGCCGCCCGGCTACCACCACTTCCGCATGTCCATCGATCTCGGCCGCGGCGATGCGCTGATGGCCCGGGCGGCCGAAGCGGTCATGACGTTCGGCGTACAGCGTGGCGCCGGAATCCGGCCGGTCACCAGTGCACCGCGCGCCGCCGTCGACGTGCTCGTGATCGGTCGGGCCGGTTTCGGACCGCTTTCCCTGTCGATCCCGTGCAGCGTGGTGTGGGCCGCGGACGAGCCCCGTCGCGCCGGTTTCGGTTACGGCACGCTGCCCGGCCATCCCGAACGCGGTGAAGAGGCATTCCTGGTGAACCACGACGCCGACGACGTCGTACGGTTTCATGTGCGGTCCTTCAGTGCGCCGGCCCGCTGGTTCACCCGCGCCGCCGGCCCGTTGCTGCACGTCGCGACGGACGCGGCGTCGCGCCGCTACCTCACCGCCATGCGGCGGCTGGTGGAATAGCGCGCACGCGCTTTCCCGTACGAGAGGGTACGCATGATCGACACCGCGAGTTCGCTTTCGACCGCACGGCAGATGTGGACCCGGTTCGAGCCGATCCACACGGTCACCTATTTCACCCCGGAGGCTCGCGACGCGTACGACGCCGTCGGCCTGCGCGGCTACTGGCGCGGTTACTTCGCCGGCCGTAGTGCGCCGCTCGGCGCTGTGGACGCGATGCCGGTGATCGCTACGTTCCACGGTTTCGCCCCCGGCATGGTTCGTCGCGCAATGCCGGACGTCTGGACGCGGGCCACGCCGGAAGCGACGCTCGCAGCCCGCCGGATCGGCGCGGAGGCGGCCCTGCTCCGGCTGGCCGTCGACGTGGAGCCGTCTGAACTCGCCGCGGCGGCCGAGCTCGCCGAGGCGGCGGTCGAGTTGCTCGATCCGGCCGGACACACGATCGGGGCGGCGAACCTCGGCCTGCCCCGCGACCCGGACGCGTCGGCCCTGGCCCGGCTGTGGCAGGCCGCCACCACGTTGCGCGAACACCGCGGGGATGGGCATGTCGCCGCACTCGTGTCGTACGGCTTCGACGGCTGCGAGTCGGTCGTCTGGCGGGCCGGCATCCGGTATCGCGAGCCCATGCAGCAGTTCCGCGGCTGGACCGATGTCGAATGGGACGCGGCGACGGATCGGCTGCGTGATCGTGGCTGGCTACGTCCGGACGGCACCCACACCCCGGACGGCTCCGACGCGTACGCCGCTGTCGAGCAGGCGACCGACCGCGCGGCGGCGCGGGTGTGGAACGCCCTCGGTACCGACCGCACCGCGACGTTGCGTGACCTGTTGACGCCGCTGGCCGTCTCGGCCTACACCGCCATTCCGATCGCCAACCCGATCGGCGTCCCGCATCCGACCGGTGGATGATCGGAGGATGCATATCGCGAGCCGAACCCAGATCTTCGTCGGTGGTACGTGGCGCGAGCCGGCGACGACCGACTCGATCGACGACGTCAATCCGGCGACCGAGCAGGTCATCGCGACCGTACCGGCGGGCAACGCGGCCGACATCGACGCGGCCGTCGGCGCCGCGCGGACCGCCGCCACCGACTGGGCCGCGACCGACCCGAAGCAGCGCGCCGCCATCCTGGCCGCGGCCCGCGACGAGCTCAAGGCCCGCGCGGACGAAGCCGCCGAACTGATCGCCACCGAGCTGGGCGCGCCGATCCAGCTCGCGCGGCGACTGCACGTCGGACTTGCCACTGACGGTGCTGGATTCGTTTGCCACGCTGGCGGCCGAGTTCGAATTCACCGAGAAGATCGGCAACTCGGTCGTCCGTGGTGAGCCGGTGGGAGTCGTCGGCGCGATCACGCCGTGGAACTACCCGCTGCACCAGGTCGTCGCGAAGGTCGCGGCCGCGCTCGCCGCCGGCTGCCCGGTCGTGCTCAAGCCGGCCGAGGACACGCCGTTGATCGCGTACCTGCTCGCGCACGTGTTCCAGACGGCCGGGCTGCCCGACGGTGTGCTGAACGTGGTGTCCGGCACCGGACCGGTCGCCGGCCAGGCGCTCGTCGAGCACCCCGGCATCGACATGATCTCGTTCACCGGCTCGACCGCGATCGGCCAACGGATCGGCGCGATCGCGGGCGGCGCACTCAAGCGCGTGGCGCTGGAACTCGGCGGCAAGTCGGCGAACGTCATCCTCCCGGGCGCCGATCTGGCGAAGGCGGTGAAGGTCGGGGTCGGCAACGCGTTCCTCAACGGCGGTCAGACCTGCAGCGCGTGGACGCGGATGCTCGTGCATGCGTCGGTCTATGACGAGGCGGTCGCGATGGCCGGCGAAGCGGCGGCGAAATACCCGACCGGTGACCCGTTCGACGCCGGCACTCGCATCGGCCCACTCGTCGCCGACCGCCAGCGGACCCGCGTGCGCGACTACATCGACATCGGCGTCGCCGAGGGTGCGCGTCTGGTGACCGGCGGCGCGCAGCCGCCCGAGGGACGCGACGTCGGCTATTTCGTCCGGCCGACGGTGTTCGCCGACGTCACACCGGACATGCGCATCGCGCAGGAGGAGATCTTCGGACCGGTGCTGTCGATCCTGCGCTACCGCGACGAGGACGAAGCGCTCGAGATCGCGAACGCCACGAAATACGGCTTGGCCGGCGGCGTCTGGGCCGCGGACGCCGACGCGGCATCGGCCTTTGCCGCGCGGATGCGCACCGGCCAGGTCGACATCAACGGCGGCGCATTCAATCCGATCGCCCCGTTCGGCGGCTTCAAGGCCTCCGGCCTCGGCCGCGAACTCGGCCGACACGGGCTCGCCGAGTTCCTGCAGTATCAGTCGCAGCAGTTCTAGCGTCTTACCGATCTTCCACCGAGCCCATCGCTCACCCAGCCCATCCCTCGCCAAGCAGGAGGTGCGGTCGTGCCGCGTGCCGTCGTGTTGACCGAGATCGGCGCGCCGATGCGCGTCGCGGAGATCGAGCTGCCCGACCCCGGACCGGGGCAGGTCCGCGTACGCCTGGCCGCGGCCGGCGTGTGTCACTCGGACCTGTCGCTATCGAACGGGACGCTGCGGCAGCCGGTCCCGGCCGTACTCGGTCACGAGGGTGCCGGCACGGTCGTCGCGACCGGTCCCGACGTCACCGGCGTCTCACCCGGCGACCGGGTCGTTCTGAACTGGTCGCCGGCCTGCGGCGAGTGCCAGTTCTGCCGTCGCGGCGAGGTTTACCTGTGCATCCACGGCGCGGACGCCGCCGGCACGCACTACGCGAGTCTCGCCGGTTCGCAGACGCCGCTGTTCGCCGGGCTCGGCACCGCCGCGTTCGCGACGGAGACCGTCGTTCCGGCCGGCGGCGTCCTGCCACTGCCGGACGGCGTGCCGTTCCAGGACGCCGCGCTGCTCGGCTGCGCCGTACTGACGGCGTACGGTGCGGTGAACCACGCCGCTGGCGTGCAACCCGGAGAATCCGTGGTCGTGTTCGGCCTCGGCGGCGTCGGTCTGGCCGTCCTGCAGTCGGCCCGCATCGCCGGAGCCGGACCGATCATCGCGGTCGACGTACGGCCGGAAAAGGAGAAGCTCGCCCGCCAGCTCGGGGCGACGGACTTCCTGGTCGCCGATCCACCGCCACCCACCGATGGCAACGTGGCCCACGCGAAACCGGCCGTCCCAGGGAAGGTGCGGGAGCTCACCGACGGCGGCGCCGATCACGCAATCGAGTGCGTCGGCCGGGGCGCGACGATCCGCTCGGCGTGGTCGTCCACCCGGCGCGGCGGCTCGACCACGGTCGTCGGCATCGGCCGCGCGGACGACAAGGTGGAGTTCTCCGCACTGGAACTGTTCCACTTCGCCCGGACCCTGCGCGGCTGCGTGTACGGCAACGGCAACCCGGCCGCCGACCTGCCCGTACTGGCTGAACTCGTACGCTCCGGGCGGCTCGACGTGTCCGCGCTCGTCACCGACCGGATCGGGCTCGACGACGTACCGGCCGCGTTGGAGCGAATGTCGGCCGGCGTGGGCGCGCGGTCGCTGATCGAGTTCGAGTGAGCGACCCGGCCCCGCCGGGCTACAAGACTCCGAGTTACGAGACTCCGAGGCGGCGAGTTACGAGACTCCGAGCTGTGGCACGCCGAGCAGCGCGCCGACCGTACGCCGCATGACACCGCGGGCGGCGTCGACGCTCAAACCGAGGTTGTCCCGCAGCACATTCCAGGATGCGAACGTCGACGTCACGTGCAGTGCGCGCAGCAGCTCCTCGCCGCCGTCGCCGGCATCGGCCAACTCGACCCCGAAGAGTTGCACGAGCTCATCACGGACGCGGCCGAGCTCGATCGTCCGATTGCGCCGCAGCGCCGCCGAGAACGGTTCGTAGAGCACGGCCGCCCGCGCCGCCGGTGCCAGGATCTCCAACATTCGCGCGCGCTGCCGGCAGAACGCGTCGACGCGATCCGGCAACGGCAGCGCCGCGTCGATCGGCTCGAACACGTCCAGCTGCCGCTCGATGAGCCGTTGGCCGGCCGCGCTGAACAGCGTCTCCATGTCTTTGAAGCTCGTCCACAACGTGCGCAGCGACACTCCGGCCGCGTCGGCGATGCGCTCCCCCGTCGGCTTGAGGTCACCGCTGGCCAGTAGTCCGAGGTGGGCGTCGACGATCGCGGCCCGGGTGCGCTGGGCACGCGCCGTACGGCCGTCGACTCGTACGCGTTCGGACATCCGGCCTCCTCGGTCGGTGGCGGACGGCGGGACGCCCCACCGAGGGGTGGGCGGTCGTCGATCCGCTGTGGATCGACGACCGCCGCACCCGTCGCCCGGCTGGAGCGAGGATCAGCCGTTCGCCGGAATGCCGTTCGGTGGCACCGCCCCGGACGTCCCGTTGTACGGCGTGACCGGACCCGTGCTGTCGTCGGTCGTGTACGGCGTGCCGATCAGGGTCGTCGTCTTGCCGGTGATCTTCGCGATCTGTACGCCGGTGTAGCCGGTGTGGCTCGTGGCCGAGAAGCCGAGCGGAACGATGCCCGGTCCGGTGAAGCCGTTCTTCTGGATCGCGTCGAGGATCGACTGGCGGGTCGGGTTCTTGCCGGCCGCCTGGAGCGCCTGGACGAACAGGTAGCCGACGCTCATGCCGTACTCGGTGTTGCCGTCCCACGGCGCGTTGGGGTTGTACTGCTGGTTGATCTGCTGGAAGAGCTGGATCCATGGGTTGCTCGTGTCCGAGGCGGCCGGGAGGTAACCGTCGGTGATGACGCCCTCCAGCAGCGGCGCGCCCTTGAGCAGCCCCTCGACGGTGGCGTAGTCGGCGCCGACGTTCGACACGATCCACTGCGGGTGGAAGCCGAGCTGAGCCGCGGTGCCGAGCGACAGCGCGGTGAAGCCCGGGATCGTCGCCGCGACGACGACCTGGCATCCGGCGCCCTTTAGCGCGCCGATCTGCGGGGCGACGTTCTGGTTCGTCACGACGTACGTCTGTGCGTTGGCCACGCCGCTGTCGCCGAGCGTGATCTTGACACCGGCGAGCTCGTCGGCACCGAAGTCATCGCCTTGCCCGAAGAAGCAGACCTTCTTGCCCGCGAAGTTCTGCTTGATGTACGAGCCGAGGATCTTCCCTTCGACCGTGTAGTCCGTCTGGTAGGCGAACGTGTACGGGAATTTCGTCGGCTGGTTCCACGTCGTGCTGCCGGACGCCACGAACAGATCCGGCACCTTGTTGTCGTTGAGGAACGGAAGAACGCCGGTGTGCGTCGGCGTGCCCAGGCCGTTCAGGATCGCAAAGACCTTGTCCTGCTGTACGAGTTGGTGCACGTCGGTGATCGTGGTCGCCGGGTTGTACCCATCGTCCATGACCTTGTAGACGATCTTGCGACCGTTGACGCCGCCGTGCGCGTTGACGTACTGGAAGTACGCATTCGTCGCCGGCGAGATCTCCGAGTAGCCGGGGGCCGCCGGCCCGGTCAACGGCTGGTGTGAGCCGACGGTCACGGTCGTTGCCGTGACACCCGGGACGTTGGCCGCCGCGGTGCTGCCACCGCTGCTCCCACTACCGCTGTTGCCGCTGGTGCATGCGGACAAAGCGGTGACGATTCCGATGGTGGCGACGAGGGCGATCCCTCGTCGGGTGTGACGTGCCATGCGACACCGACCTTTCAGGTCGTGACTTCGTGGGTGGGTGTGGGGGTGGATGTGATGTTGCCATCGGATTCGGTCGCGAGACGCGGCCCGACCGACGGCGGTGACGCGGTTGTGTGCGGGGTCCTGACGAGCCGCGCACGCATCCATCGGCCTGCCCGTCGCAGCAGGCCCTGTATACCGCCGGGGGCGGCGATGGCGATCACGATCAACGCCAGTCCGAAGATCGCCAGCGGCACGTTGCCGCGCAACTTCGATGCCTCGACCGCCGACACGTTGAGGTGATCCATGAGCTTCGTGGTGTAGTACGGCAGCAGGACGATCGCGATCGATCCCCAGATCGCGCCGAACAGGCTGCCGAGACCGCCGAGCACGATCGCGAGCAGCAGATACAGCGACAGGGTCAATGCGTAGCTGTCCGGCGACACGTTCTGGTTGATCAGCGCGATCACGCCGCCGCCGAGCCCGGCGCAGACCGCGCTGACGACGAATGCCGTGACCTGCGTGCGCGCGACGTTGATGCCGGCGAGTTGCGCGGCGACCTCGCTGTCGCGCACCGCCCGCAGGTTGCGTCCGACTCGTCCGTGCACGAGGTTGGCCAGGAAGAACAGCGTGATACCGGCGCAGATGAGGGCGATCCACGCCTGCCATTCCTCCTGCGGGAAGAACTGGCCCAGGGACGCCGGTGCCGGTGGCGCCGGCGCCGACACGCCCTGGTCGCCGTGGAAGACCGAGCTGAACTGCGTGGTGATCGACGGCACCGCGACGACGATCGCGAGGGTCAGACCGGCCAGGTACGGGCCGCGCAGCCGGGCGGCGGCGAGGCCGATGATGACGCCGACTATCGACGTCGCGACGACGGCGACGACGAGCGCGACCACGACGGTCCATTGGCTGGTGACCGAGTGGTCGCTGAACGTGCCCAGCATGAGCGCGGTCGTGTACGCCCCGACGGCCATCAGCGCACTGTGTCCGAGTGACACCTGCCCGTTGACGCCGGTCAGCACGGTCAGACCGGCGACCACACACAGGTACGCGGCGATCGTCGCGATCTGGAAGTCGTAGAACGCCTCGATGTGATCGGTCAGGTACCACATCACCGCGAGCACGACGATCGCGACGGCGAGGTGCCGCAGCAGCATCGGGCCGCGTACGGGTCGGCCCGGCACGGGCGGACCAGCGAGGCGGGACAGGATGCCCCGCGGTGCCGTGACGTCGAGGCGTTCTCGGACCCGGTCATACGCGCCTCGCCTGCCGCATCGTGAACAGGCCGCCCGGGCGCAGCAGCAGGACGATCACGAGCAGCACGAGCACCGCCAGTGAGGTCACGTTGCTACCCAGGTAGCCGCTGGTATAGGAGAGCACCAGGCCGAGCACCAAGCCACCGACGACGGCTCCGACCGGGCTGTCGAGCCCGCCGATGACGGCCGCCGTGAACGCGGTCACGAACACCAGATCCATCGCGTTCGGTTGCAGGAACGCGGTCGGGATGATGAGCAGGCTCGCGATCGCGCCGACCACCGATGCCAGCGCCCAGCCGAGGGTGAGCACCCGCGACACGTTCACGCCGAGCAGCCGGGACGTCTCCGGCGCAAACGCCGCCGCGCGCATCCGAAGACCGATCGACGTGCGGGTGAACAGCACGGCGATGCCGACCACGATGGCGGCCACCACGGCGAAGGTGAACAGCGTGAACGGCGAGAACACCGAGTAGTCGCCGATCGTGAACGGGGTCTGGCTGAACGGCACCGGGAACGGCCGCTGGTCGACTCCGTACACGATGCCGAGGATCGCGGCGATCAGCAGGCTCAATCCGAGCGCCACGACGATCGCCGACAGCGGTGCGGTGTGCGCCACGAACCGCATGACCCCCCGCTCGACGGCGACGCCGAGCACGAGGCCGGCGCCGATCGCGGCAAGCGCGCCGACCCAGTAGTTCCCGGTCGCCTGCACCACGGAATAGGCGATGTACGCCGCCGCGACCGCCATCGCACCCTGCGCGAAGTTCACGACGCGGGTGCCGCGCCAGATCAGGACGAGCGCGAGCGCGAACGCCGCGTAGATCGCCCCATGGGCGAGCCCGTCGACGGTCAGGAAGACGAACCGCTCCACCCTCGCTCCTTCCGGCCGGTCAGTTGTGTCCGCTGCGGTCGCGGTGCCATCGACGTCAGAAACCCAGGTACGCGTGACGCAAGGACTCGTCGCTCGCCAGTGACGCCGCGTCGGCGCGTTGCACGACGCGGCCGAGGGAGATGACGACGCCAACGTCGGCGACCGACAGCGCGGCGCGCGTGTTCTGTTCGACGATGAGGACGGTCAGCCCGCGCGTGTCGCACAGGTGCCGCAACATCGTCATGATCTGCGTGGTGACGCGGGGGGCGAGACCGAGCGAGGGCTCGTCCAGCAGCACCATGCGGGGTCGGGCCACCAGAGCCCGACCGATCGCGAGCATCTGCCGCTCACCGCCGGACAGCGCCTCGCCGAGCGCCTTGCGGCGCGCGTCGATCGCCGGGAAGAGCTCGTAGACCTCGTCGATCGCCGCCGCCGTGTCCCGCCGGTCCTCGCGCCACAGGCCGCCGAGGCGCAGGTTCTCGTGCACCGTCAGCTCGGTGATGACACCGCCGTTCTCGGGTACGTGCGCGAGACCGGCCCGGGCGATCCGCTCGACGCGGGAGCCGCCGATGTCCGCTCCGTCGTAGACGATCCGGCCCGTACGCGGCCGCAACAAGCCGGACAGCGTGCGCAGCAGGGTCGTCTTGCCGGCTCCGTTCGCGCCGAGGACGGCCGTGATCGTGCCGGCCGGCACTCGCAGGTCGATGCCGTGCAGCACCGGCGCACCGCCGTACCCGGCGACCAGGTCGTCGACTTGCAGCAGCACGTCGCTCATCGGTCGACCTCCACTGCCGATCCGGCGGATCCGGCCGATCCGGCCGATTCAGCACCGGGATCGGCCGCGCCGCCGGCGTCGGCGTCGAGCGCACCGACGTCGACTTCGAGTGTGCCCTGTTCAGCGTCGGCGGCCGTGGCGGTCATGCTCCCGAGGTACGCCTTCGTGACAGCGGCCGACGCGCGTACCGTCGCCGGGTCGCCGGATGCGATGACCCGACCGAAGTCGAGCACCACAACCGTGTCGCACACGCGCATCACCAGGTCGACGTGGTGTTCGACGAGCATGACCGAGCATCCGCCGTCGGAGTGTTCCGGCAGACCGCGGATGACGGCCGCGAACTCGGCCACTTCGTCGGCGCCGAGACCGGCGGCCGGTTCGTCGAGTAGCAGCAGCGCCGGCTCGGCGATCAGGGCACGAGCCAGCGCCACACGCTTCTGTACGGCGAACGGCAGCGATCCGGGCAGCGCTCCGGCGTAGTCGGCGATGCCGAGCCGGTCGAGGTGGTCGAGCGCGGCGGCGTAGAGCCGGCGCTCCTCACGATCGGCTCTCGGCAGCGCGAAAAGACTGCTGGCGAAGCCGGTCCGCGCCGCGTGGGTCGCACCGGCCATCACGTTTTCGGCCACCGACAATCCGGCGAACAGCCCGACCGATTGCAAGGTCCGTCCGATGCCGAGGCTCGCGAGCGAGTGCGGCTTGGCCGCGAGCCGCGCGCCGCGCCATGTCATCGAGCCGGTGGACGGCCGGATGAAACCACACACGACGTTGAACAGCGTTGTCTTGCCGGCGCCGTTGGGTCCGATGACGCCGAGAATCCGGCCGGGGGCGACCTCGAGCGACACGTCGTCCAGAGCGACCAACCCGCCGAACCGGACCCCGATGCCGGCCAGGCGGAGGCCTTGACCCAGGGACGTCGTCGTCGCGCTCATCGGCGGGGCCTCGTCTTCGTCAAGCCATCGGGGACTCGAACCATCGGCTAACACAACGGGAGAACGGACGGTGCGATCGCGCGACCGGCAACGGCCACGAACTAATTACATCGGGAGTGTACTTATCTCGCCCTGCTCGTCAATCCCTCGTAATCTCACTGTCACACGTCCGCGACGTGACGGTAATTCGGCCGGCGCCGCGACCGGGCGGGCGTCGCCTTGGCGTGCGACAACCGAGGAGTGCATCCGTGACCGCTGTCCGACCACCGGCGTCGAGCCACCACGTCGATCTCGGCCGCGCCGGCCAGGTGCACTATCTCGACTTCGGCGGCCCGGCCGGGGGCCACAACGCTGCGGTCCGCGACGCCGACCATACCGGCCGACCGCCGATCATCGCGGTCCACGGTCTCGGCGGTTCGGCGTTGAACTGGCTGCGCGTCGGGCCGGCGCTGGCGGAACGTACCCGGGTCATCGCTCTTGACCTGCCCGGCTTCGGCCTGAGCTTTCCGCGCGGGCGGTCCGGTTCGGTCGCCTCGAACGCCGATGTGCTCGACGCGTTCATCGCGACCGTGGCCGGAGGCCGCGCCGTGCTGGTCGCGAACTCGATGGGCGGTCTCATCTCCATGCGTCAGGCCAGTCGGCATCCGGAGACCGTCGCCGGACTCGCCCTGCTCGATCCGGTCCTACCCCGGCCCCGCGGCGGAAAACTGGATCGGCAGGTGGCGGCCATGTTCCTGCTCTATCTCACGCCGTGGGTGGGCTCGAAGTTCCTCGCGAGCCGCCGCGCGCAGCTGTCGCCGCGACAGTCGGTGCTCGACACGCTCGCGTTGTGCTGCGTGGACCCGGCGGCGGTGCCGGTGGAGTTCATCGACGCGGCGGTCACCCAGGCCGAGCGGCGGCATGTCGCCGGCGACGGATTCACCCCCGCACAACTCGACCGGGCGTTCCTCCAGGCGGCCCGTTCGTTGGTGCGGGCGGGCGCGCGGCGCGACACGTACGCCGAGATGATGCGCCGGGTCACCGCGCCGGTCGTCCTGTTGCACGGCGAGAAGGATCGACTCGTTCCGGTCGCGGCGGCGCGCGCCGTTGCGGCGGCTCTGCCCGCGTGGACGTACCACGAGTACGCCGACGTGGGTCACGTACCGATGATCGAGATCCCGGACGAGGTTGTCGCGCGGGTCGACGACCTGCTGGCCGTCGTGGATGCGACCGGCTAACGCACCGGAAGGTCGTAGGTGCGTCGGATGCTCGATCCGAGCGTGGACACGTCGGCGCCGTACACGTGGATAGAGATGACCTTGCCGGCGCTCGAGTTGCGGACGGCGTGGATGTCGCCGGGCGGCGCGAAGTAGCTCGTCGAACCCTCGACGTTGGCCGCGTGCCCGGTCTGCACGAGATGCGCCGGCTCGAGACCGTTGTCGACGAGGCGGTAGAGCGTCTCTTCCTCGACACCCTGGTGGACGCCGACGACACACCATGAGATGTGGTCGTGGATGACCGTACGTTGGCCCGGCATCCACACCAGCGACACGATCGAGAACTGGCGGTCCGGGATCCACGTACAGGACGTGCTGGGTGTAGCACTCGTCCCGCCCGGTGGTGTGCTCAGGCGCGAGCAGGCCAGGCACGGCGAGGGCGGGCGCCATGGCTCCGGCGACGCCACGCGCGACCTCGATCGCCGGCACGTCCGTGCGCATCACGGTGGAGATGTCCGCGGCGAGCGCCGCGATCTGCGGAGTCAGAGTCCTGGTCGCCATACCTTTACGGTGGCAGCCGGGCATCGCGGGCACCAGCCGGCAATTCGGTGCACAACCATAAGGAGCAGTTATGGGTACGGCCGCGTCACGGGCCGGGCCAACCACGGCTGCACGCTCCGGCTGGCTGTGGCAGGGTGATCACCCATGACGGCCTCTTCGGCGGCGACCCGCTACGTCGCGTTCCTGCGCGGGATCAACGTCGGCGGCCGGGTGAAGGTCGGTATGGCCGATCTCCGGGCGATGCTCGCCGACCTCGGTTATACCGACGTCGCGACGCTGTTGCAGAGCGGCAACGCCGTGCTGACGACGACCGCTCAACCGGACGAGGTCGCGGCCGCGATCGAGAAGCGGCTACACGCCGACACCGGTCTCAACGTCAAATGCGTTGTGCGCACCACGGCCGAACTGAAATCCGCGCTGGCCCGCGATCCGTACGAGGGTCGGGCCGACGACCCGGCGAAGTACGTCGTGGCGTTCATGGACAGGGCGCCGACGAGGGCGAACATCGCCTCGATCGACCCGGCGCGCTTCGAACCCGACGAGTTTCGGATCATCGGTCGGGAGGCGTACATCTGGTGTCCGGGCGGCCTGCGCGACACCAAGCTCACCGCGCCGAATTTCGAGAAGAAGCTCGGTGTCGTCGCAACGGTTCGTAACTGGAACACCTGCCAGAAGGTGCTCGCGCTGATGGAACGCGACTCCGCCTGATCCGCCGACCGGGCGGCCGCCATCGTCCACGTCCGCGGCGGTCCGAAGCCCCTCAGCGGTTGTTCGGCGTGGCCGCAACCGACCGGAGCGCGGCGATCGTGTCCCGGATCGCGGCGACTTTTGCCAGATCCGGCCAGGTATAGGCGGCCACGTGTCGCCACATCGCCGGCGTCACCGGCATCGCGACCACGCGCGGATGACGTACGAACGACGACACCAACCGCGGCACGAGCGTGACGCCCAGGCCGGCCGCGACCAGGCTCTGCAGCGCCAGATTGTCGTCGGTCGAGCACACGATGTCCGGCGCGAATCCGGCGCGCTCGCAGGCGGCCGTGAACGTCACGCGACACGTCGGGCAGCCGGCGATCCAGGTCTCGTCGCGTAGCGTCGCGAGTTCGGCCGGTGCCTGCGGGTCGCCCGCGTCGAGTCGACCGTGATCGACGAGGCGATGCGAGATCGGCACCAACAGTTCCCATTGCTCGTGCAACAGCGGCGTGGCGACCATGCCGCTGGTCAGCGTTTCGTCGTCGAGCCGGTCGAGGTCCGCGGCCAGTGCGGTGTTTACGGAGGCGCCGCCGGCTCGGGCCTGGGCCGGCTGCTCCGGGCGGTCGTAGTGGAACGCGATCACGATGTCGCATTCGGCCCGCCGGAGCAGGGCGAACGAATCCGGCGGCTCGGCCTCGCCGAGTTCGAGGCGCATACGCGGAGATGCCGCCCGCAGCATCGCCGCTGCCCGCGGCACGAGCGTGGCGTTCGCGCTCGGAAACGCGCACACCCGGACGGTCCCGAGGTCCAGCGCGGAAACGGCTTGCACCTGGCGGTGCGCCACGGCCAGATCGCCGAGGATGCCTTCCGCATGGCGGGCGAGCACCTTGCCGGCGTCGGTGAGCTGAAGCGTCCGGCCGACCCGGAGGAACAGCGGGCCGCCCATGACCCGCTCCAACGCCCGCATCTGCTGGCTGATCGCGGGCTGCGAGCAGTGCAGCGCCCGCGCCGCTCCGGAGAAGGACCCGGCGTCGACGACCTGCGCAAACATCTCCAGCTGGCGGGTGTCGATCACGAGTCCACCATAACCGGACGTTGGGGATGGCCGATATCCTCCCCGCATTCACTTCGAGCACGCGCACGAGCGCCAGCGCCACGCCGAGCCACGCGACGTTGCGCTCAGCCGGCGCCCGCGGCGCTCAAGATCCACTGCGCTGGACGATTTGTGTCGCTGCGGCAACGCCGATCGTCCACAGCGGTGGATCACAAACGTCGCGACCCGGACGCGCGGGTGAAAGAATCATGGAGCGACCAAACCGCCATCGCTGGGAGACGTACTCATGCAGATCGGACTCCAGATCCCCGACTTCACCCGACCCGAGGGCGCCGCCCCACTCGGCCCGGCACTCGGCCGGCTCGCGCGCACCGCCGACGACCAGGGCTTCGACTTCGTTGGCGTGATGGACCACTTCTTCCAGATCGCCTCCGTCGGTCCGGCCGAGAACGACATGCTCGAGGCGTACACCACGCTGGGATTCCTGGCCGCGAACACGTCGCGCGCGAAGCTGCTGACGATCGTGACCGGGGTCCACTACCGACCGGCCGGCCTGCTGGCCAAAACCATCACCACGCTCGACGTGCTATCCGGCGGCCGTGCCTGGCTCGGCATCGGCGCCGGATGGAACGAGGAAGAGTCCCTGGGGCTCGGACTCGGCTTCCCGCCCGTCGCGGAACGGTTCCAGATGCTCGAGGAGACGTTGCAGATCTGCCTGCAGATGTGGCGCGGTGACGAGACGCCGTACGAAGGGCGGCACTATCAGCTGCACCGGCCGCTCAACTCGCCGCAGGCCCTCCAGAAGCCGCATCCGCCGATCATGATCGGTGGCAGCGGCGAGCGGAAGACGTTGCGGATGGTCGCTAAGTACGCCGACGCGTGCAACCTCTTCGCGACCGCGGACGTTGCCCACAAACTCGACGTGCTCAAACGCCACTGCGACGACGTCGGTCGCAACTACGACGACATCACCAAGACTGCCTATTACCTGTTCGATGTCGCGGCCGGAACGCCCAAGATCCTGAGCGACCTGCGCCGACTCGCCGACATGGGATTCCAGGCCGCGATCGGTGGGGTTCGAAACGTCTGGACACTCAAGCCCATCGAGCTGATCGGCCAGGAAGTCATTCCGGAGGCCGCCAGCTTCTAGCGGCGCTCGGCCACCTCCGGATTCAGTTCCGGGCGGGACAGCGCTGTCGACCGAAGACGTCATAGCCGGGTCGCCGAGAGCGACCCGGCCCGTCCGCACGCCACTTATCTCGACTCGCGGATAAATCGTCGAGACTGTGAAACGGGCCAGGCACAATGGAGGTGGCCGGCGGCCCGGACGAGTCGCGCGAACCGGCCGACGATCGGAGATCCAACAGACGTGCCCCGTACCCCCGACCGATCGGTGACCCTGCGCCGCGACGGTCCGACCTCGCTGATCTACGTCCAGCTGAGCCTCTATGCGTACTTCCTGTACGCGTTCGCGCCGAGCGTGACGCTGCTGCGCGACGAGGAGCACGTCCGCGACACCGTGGCCGGTCTGCACGGCACGGCGTACGCGGTCGGCGTGATCGTTGTCGGCTTGCTCGGTGCCCGGATCCTCGACGCGGTGGGCCGCGGCCGGGCGTTGTGGCTGTTCCTCGGTGCGCTGTGCGTCTCGATCGCGATCTACGCGAGCGTGCCCGTGCTGCCGGTCACGCTCGTCGGCGCGCTGCTCTGCGGCGCCTCGGGTTCCGGTCTCACGATCACCGTTGGGGCCGCACTCGTTGAGCGCCACGGTCCGGCCGGACCGGCCGCAGTCACGGAGGCCAACGCGCTCGCCGCCGCGACCGGCCTCCTCGGGCCCCTACTGGTCGGCGCATCCGTGCACCTCGGCTACGGCTGGCGCCCGGCCGTGGTGCTGGTGATCGCGCTGATTATCGCGCTGTTCCTGCTGCGCCGCCTGTTCGGCGCCGCTGCCGCCCGAACCAGCCACGCGGACGCGGGGCCGCGAAGAGTGCGGGCGACCCAGCCGGTGCCGGCACAACGAAACGACCGGGGCGTGACGCCGTCCGATCGCGTCGCGCGCCGACCGTTGGGGCGCCAGTTCTGGCTCGGCTGGTCGGTCATCGTGCTCTGCGGCGGCATCGAATTCAGCATGACGCTGTGGGCGGCGCAGCTGTTGCGGGACCGCAGCGACGCCGGGAAGGCGCTGGCCGCGACCGGGGTGACCGCGATCGTCGGCGGCATGTGTATCGGGCGCGTGCTGGGGTCGCGGCTGGCCCGCCGCTACAGTCTCGACGGCCTGCTCTTTGCCGCGTTCGCGCTGACCGCGGTCGGCTTCGCGCTGTTCTGGGTCGCGACGACGCCGCTGGTCGCGTTCGCCGGCCTGGCGATCACCGGTCTCGGTATGGCCGTGCACTACCCACTGAGCCTCTCGCGCACGATCGGGGCAGCGGCCGGCCAGGCGGACCGGGCAAGCTCGATCGCGACGCTCGGCACCGGCATCGCGATCGGGGTCGCGCCGTTCTTCCTCGGATTCCTGTCGGACACGATCACCGTGCGGTACGCGTTCCTGCTCGTACCCGTGTTCCTCGTCCTGGCCACGGTGGCGTTGGTCGCGGCGCGTAGCGGTCCGCGGACTGGGGCCGAAGCGTCAACCGGGGCCGAAGCGTCAACCGAGGCCGCGCCGTCAGCGGACGCGCGAGTGGCCGGCGTCCCCGGCTGACGCCGACACCGTCACCTGGCCTCGGTCACGCTGCCGTGCGCGATGCTGAGCCGCCGGTTGGTCGCGACCGCGTCGAGCATCCGCCGATCGTGCGTGACCAGCAACAGCGTGCCCGGATAGTCGGCCAGCGCGGCCTCGAGCTGCTCGATCGCCGGCAGGTCGAGATGGTTCGTCGGCTCGTCGAGCACCAGCAGATTGACGCCCCGGGCCTGCAGCAACGCGAGTGCGGCCCGCGTGCGCTCCCCCGGCGACAGCGTCACGGCCGGACGCAACACGTGCGCGCCGCGGAGTCCGAACTTGGCCAGCAGCGTACGGACGTCGGCGTCGTTCATCGCCGGTACCGCGGCGCCGAACGCGCGCGCCAACGTCTCCGGACCGAGGAACAACCCGCGCGCCTGATCCACCTCGCCGACCACGACACCGGAACCGAGCGCCTGCTCGCCCGCGTCCAACGGCGTACGGCCCAGCAGCGCGGACAGTAGCGTCGTCTTGCCGGACCCGTTGGCGCCGGTGATCGCCACGCGGTCGGCCCAGGCGATCTGGAGGTCGACCGGTCCGAGGGTGAACCCGCCGCGGCGGACAACCGCATGCCGAAGCGAGGCGACGACGGTGCCCGATCGCGGGGCCGCCGCGATCGTCATCCGCAACTCCCACTCCTTGCGGGGTTCGTCGACGACGTCCAGCCGTTCGATCAGCCGCTCGGTCTGCCGGGCCTTGGCCGCCTGTTTCTCGGTCGCCTCGGCCCGGAACTTCCGGCCGATCTTGTCGTTGTCCTTGGACTTCCGGCGCGCGTTGCGCACGCCGGTCTCCATCCAGTTGCGCTGCATCCGGGCGCGCGCCTCGAGGTCGGCGACAGTGTCGGCGTACTCCTCGTACTCCTCGCGCGCATGCCGGCGAGCCACCTCGCGCTCCTCGAGGTACGCCGCGTAGCCACCGCCGTACGTGTTGACCTGCTGCTGTGCGAGGTCGAGTTCGACGACGCGGGTCACCGTACGGGCGAGAAACTCACGATCGTGGCTCACGACCACGGCACCGGCCCGCAGACCGGCGACGAATGCCTCGAGCCGAGCCAGCCCGTCCAGGTCGAGATCGTTCGTCGGTTCGTCGAGCAGGAAGATGTCGTACCGGCTGAGCAGCAGTGACGCGAGCCCGGCGCGCGCGGCTTGCCCACCGGAGAGCGACGTCATCGGTTGTTCGAGGTCGATCGCGAGCCCGAGGTCGGCCGCGACCGCGGCGGCGCGCTCATCGAGATCGGCGCCGCCCAGCGCGAGCCATCGTTCCAGAGCATCGGTGTAAACGTCGTCGGCGCCCGGCTCGCCCGCCGCCAGCCGGTCCGCCGCCGCGTCCATCGCCCGGTGGGCCGCGGTGACACCCGTGCGCCGCCCGAGGAGTCCCCGGACTGTCTCGCCTTGCCGGCGCTCGGGTTCTTGCGGCAGGTGACCGATCGTCGCCGTCGGTGGGCTGAGTGACATGCCGCCGGCCTCCGGCGCGGTCAGCCCGGCGAGAATGCGAAGGAGGGTGGATTTGCCGGCGCCATTCGCCCCGACCAGACCGATCACGTCGCCCGGTGCGACCACCAGATCAAGATCGCTGAAGAGGGTACGGTCACCGTGCGCGGCCGCGAGACCCTTGGCGACGAGTGTGGCGGTCATAACGCGGTGATCCTACTGTGCGTCCCGCGGCTGGCCGGCGCCGCCGCTGGCGAAGACGGTCCCGGCTGGCCGGCGCCGCCGCTGGCGAAGACGGTCCCGGCTGGCCGATGCCGCCGCTGGCGAAGGCGGTCAGGCGCCGCGCAGACGGTCGATATCGGCGGGGTTGCGGGCCAGATACTCGGCAAACGTCATCGGTTCGTGGCCGGTCAGGTCGGCGACGGTCGACGTGACGACGTCGAGATCCCCCGCCGCGATCGCCGAATACGACGTGACCCAGCCGGCGACTTCCCAGTCCGGGGCGCCGTACACCGACCGCGACGCGTACGCCTGGTCGAGTGTCTCGGCGTCGTACGTGATGAGCCGGCCACTGGCCCGGGTGAGCTGCGCGGCGACCTCAGCCATCGAGATCGTCTCGCGACCGGTCACGTCGTAGACCTGGCCGACGTGCGCCTCCTCGCCGCTGGCGACCGAGGTCAACACGGCCACCGCGACATCGGCGACATCGTCGCGCGTGACGCCACCGAACCGTCCGTTGCCGGCCGGGCCGCGCAGCACTCCGTCCGCGCCCACGAAGTTCGGTACGAAATCGAGGTACATATTGTCGCGCAGAATGGTGTACCCCACGCCGCGTGCCTTGATGTGTTCCTCGGTGTGCCCGTGGTCCCGCGCAAGGGTGAACGTCGCGTGCGGTCCGGCGCCAACGAACGACACGTACACGATGTGGGCCACGCCGGCATCCACCGCCGCGTCGACCGCGGCGGCGTGCACATCCCGCCGGTCTTTCGACTCCGACGCCGAGACCAGCAACAGCGTGTGTACGCCACCGAGCGCGGCCCGCATGGCGTCGCCGTCGGTGTAACCGGCACCGATCCGGACCACCTCGGCGCCGGACAGATCCGATCTACGGCTCGGATCCCGGACCAGCAGGCGTTGCGCGACACCGGCGTCGGCCAGGCGCCGCGCGACGCGGTCGCCGAGTGCACCGGTCGCGCCGGTCACCGCGATCAAACCGCCTGTCGTGCCCGAGCCCGCGATCGGCGCCGGATCGTTGACGGGCTCACGGTCTCCCGCCGGCGCCGGCGCGCTCACCGGCTCGGGCTCCGATGTTGGTATCGCCGAGGCGTCGAACGCGGACGTGGTCATGTCCGTAATCTTGCCACCGCCGCCGGTTCGCGCACGTCAACCACGACGATCACGTACGGCACGCGAGTGGTTAGCCGACGAGCGTCTTGACCGCCGCCGTCAACTCGGCCAGTCCCTTCTTCGCGTCGGCGAAGTACATCCCGGTCTTCGGATCGCTGTAGAGCTCGTTGTCGATGCCGGCGTACCCGTGACCCATCGACCGCTTGATCACGATCACGCTCTTCGCGTGGTCCACGTCGAGGATCGGCATGCCCGACACCGGGTTGCCGGAGCGCCGCGCGGCCGGATTGATGACGTCGTTCGCCCCGATCACCAACGCGACGTCGGTCCGTGCGAAGTCGGGGTTGATCTCCTCCATTTCGCGCAGCAGCGCGTACGGCACGTTCGCCTCGGCCAACAGCACGTTCATGTGGCCCGGCATACGCCCGGCGACCGGGTGGATCGCGTACGACACGTCGACGCCCCGGCTCTCCAGCAGGTCGGCCAGTTCGCGCACCTCGTGCTGCGCCTGGGCGGCGGCCAGGCCGTACCCGGGGACGATGATGACCTTCGACGCGTACGCCAACTGGATCGCGGCATCGTCGGCCTTCACTTCGCGAGTGCTGCCGCCGGTCGGGCCGCCGGCGTCACCGCCCGAGTCACCGGTGCCGAATCCGCCGACGATGATCGCCGGGATCGAGCGGTTCATCGCGTCGGCCATCAGCTTGGTGAGGATGCCACCGGACGCGCCGACAAGGGCGCCCGCGATGATCAGCACGGAGTTGTCGACCACGAAGCCGGCCATCGCGACCGCCGTACCGGTGAACGCGTTGAGCAGCGAGATGACGACGGGCATGTCGGCGCCGCCGATCGGCAGCACCATCGTGACGCCGAACGCGAGCGACGCGACGAGGACCGCGCACAGCAGGCCGATCGCCGCAGCCGACGACGATGGCGGCGCCACGATCAGCCACAGCCCGCCGCCGAGCATCACGATCGTGAGCAGCACGTTCAGGATGCGTACGCCGGCGAACACGATCGGGCTCGACGAGATCGTGCCCTGCAGCTTGCCCGATGCGATGAGCGATCCGGCGAACGTGACCGCGCCGATAATGACGTCGAGCACGGTAGCGATCAGGAACCGTTCACCGGCGATGCGGGTGCCGTCGCCGGACGCGAGCGTGACGAAGTCGTAGATCGCGACGATCGCGGCCGCGCCGCCACCGACGGCGTTGAACAGGCTGACCAGTTGCGGGATGGCCGTCATGGCCACCCGCCGCGCGCCGATCAGGCCGGCGACCGCGCCGATGGCCGCACCGACGATCAGCACGACCCAACCGACCGGCTTGACCGTGCCGGCGTGGATGATCAGCACGAGCGTCGCGACGATCGCGGCGATCATTCCGACCGCCGAAAGCTGGTTGCCGCGCCGGGCGGTGGCCGGCGAGTTCATCAGGTGCAGTCCCAGCACGAAGCACACGGCCGCGACGAGATAGACGAGCTCGACGCCGGTCTCGACACCGCTCATCGCGCCACCCCCGACGCGTCCCGGCTGCCCTCGGTCACCGACGCCGCGTCGACCGGCGCGGACTCCACCGCGGGCGGCGGGGTCGGCCGCTTGCGGAACATGCCGAGCATGCGGTCGGTCACCACGTACCCGCCGACCACGTTCATACCGGCGAACGCCGCGGCGATGAAGCCGAGGATGTAACCGACGGCGTTGTCCGCGCTGACCGCGATCAACATCGCACCGACCAGAACGACACCGTGGATCGAGTTCGCAGCCGACATCAGCGGTGTGTGCAACGTCGCCGGCACCTTGCTGATCACCTCGAACCCGACGAGCAGGCTGAGCACGAAGATGCTCAGCGCGGCGAGCAGTGTCATGACGCGGTTCCTCCATCGGTGCTCGCGGCGTCAGCCGGCGGATTGAGCAGGGCGTTCGTCGGTGCGTGGACGATCGCTCCGTCGTGCGCGATCACGATGCCGGCCTGGATCTCGTCGGCCAGATCGATCGCCAACGCACCGTCGTGCACCAGGTGGGTGAGCAGAGCACAAACATTGCGGCTGTACGCGGCGGACGCGGCGGCCGGCGCATCGGACGCGAGGTTGCCGGCGCCGACGATCGTCACCCCACCCGCGGTCACGATCGTCTCGTCCGGCCGGGAACCGGCGACGTTGCCGCCGAGTTCGCTCGCGCCGAGGTCGACGACGACCGATCCGGGCGACATCGCCGACACCGCGGCCTCGGTGACGAGCAGCGGCGGTCGCCGACCGGGCACCTGCGCGGTCGTGATGACAACATTGTGCTTGGCGATGTGCGCCGTCAGCTCGTCCTGCTGTGCCTGCTGCTCCTCCGGCGTCAACGCGCGAGCGTAGCCACCCTCGCCGGCCGCACCGGCCACGGACGTGAGCTTGAGGAACTGCGCGCCGAGCGACTCGACCTCGGAGGCGGAAGCCGGTCGGACGTCGTACGCCCGGACGACCGCGCCGAGCCGCCGAGCGGTCGCGATCGCCTGGAGCCCGGCGACGCCGGCCCCGAGCACCAGGACCTCGGCCGGCCGCGCGGTGCCGGCCGCCGTCACCAGCAGCGGGAAGTACCGGTCGTAGACGTACGCCGCCGTGAGCGCCGCGCGGTAACCGGCCACGCTCGCCTGCGAGCTCAGCACGTCCATCGACTGCGCGCGGCTCACCGTGCGAGGCAGGCCGTCGAGACTGATCGCCGTCACGCCGGCGCTGGCCAGCCCGGCGGCGTAAGCGGGGTCGGTGAGCGGCCGCAGCATCCCGATAACCGTCTGCCCGGGTCGCAGCGCGGCAACCGTGGCCGCGTCCGGTTGGCCGATCGACACCAACACGTCCGCGGTCTTGCGCAGCTCATCGGCGTCCAGCACAGTCGCGCCGGCCTGCTCGTACGCCTCGTCGGGGAACCACGCCGCCGCGCCCGCACCACGCTCGACAAGGATGTCGATGTCGAGCGACCGCAATCGGGCGACCGCCTCGGGGGCCAGCGCGACCCGCCGTTCGCCAGCGGTGGACTCCTTGATCGCCGCAACCTTCAACGCCATCTGGTGCGAACCTCTCCTCCGCTGTCGTGGACGACGCCACGCACCGATGCGGGCACTCAGCGGAAGCATATGCGGCGCCGCCGATCGGGCCGGTGACCCGTCTCACCGCCGGTGCGCATATCACCGCCGATGCGTAGCGCAGCCGCGAGGCGCATGAGACCGCCGATGCGTAGCGCAGCCGCGAGGCGCATCGAATACGGAGGCTACGGCGTACCCGCCGATCTTGGATAGTCGTCCTACGTGCTGGACAACTGCGCGGAGCGTTTGGGCAGCGGAATGCGCATGAGGTCGGTCGCCACCACGATCTCGCCGCCGAAATGCTTGGCGGCCTCGTCGCCGAACACACTCGCGTCCGGGTACCGCTGGGAGAAATGGGTGAGTACCAACGTGCGTACGCCGCAGCGCCGGGCGACGTCGGCGGCCTGCGCAGCGGTCAGGTGACCGAATTCGCGCGCCTTCACGGCCTCCTCGTCGAGATAGGTCGACTCGATGACGAGCATGTCGACGCCCTCGGCGAGCGCATAGACGGAGTCGCACAGTCGGGTGTCCATCACAAACGCGAACCGCTGACCCGGCCTAGCGTCGCTGACCTGGTCCAGCACGACCCGACGACCATCGACGTCTACTACTCCGTCGCGCTGCAGCCGGGCGATGTCCGGACCGGCGACGCCGAGCGCGGCCAGTCGCTCGGGGACCATGCGCCGGCCGTCCGGCTCGACCAGACGGTAGCCGTACGCGTCGATGCCGTGCGACAGCCGCGCGGCGTAGAGGTCACCGACCGGCGTTGTCGCGATCAGCCCGGCGCTGGCCGGCTGCTCCCGGATGTCGGCCCGGTTGTCGAACGCGGCCGCGTGCCGCATCCGCCGGAAATAGACGGCGCCGGACGCCGGATAGTGGGCGATGACCGGATGGGCCACCCGCTCGCCGGACAGTTTCGCAACGATGCCGGGCAGACCGAAGCAATGATCGCCGTGAAAGTGGGTGATGCAGATCCGGGTGATGTCGGCGCCGGCCAGCTTGGCCAGGATCATCTGCCGCTGCGCGCCTTCGCCCGGGTCGAAGAGAAACCCCTCACCGTCCCAGCGCAGCAGGTAACCGTTCTGATTACGTTCGCGCGTCGGCGTCGCGCTGGCCGTGCCGAGCACGATGAGTTCCCGATTCGACACCAGCTACCGGCCGATCACAGTTGTCCGCCAATCACGGGCTGCCGGTTGCTCGCGGGGTGTGCGCCGATCGCGCCCTGTCGACCGATCGCGGCGAGGATCGTGCGCGCGGCCGGATGGCCGGCCAGACCGGCCCAGGTCATGTCGCCGCGGCACAGGGCCTTGAAGGCGTACCAGCCCGGTGGGGTTGCGACGGCGGCGTGGTAGGCGGCGGGGCGCTGGGTGAAGCCGGCCAGCAGCCGGCGGCCGGCCGCCATCTCGGGGATGAGATCTCGCTGTACGGCCGCGACGTACGCGTCCGGATCGCCCGCGGCCGCCGCGGCTCCGGCGAGCGCACCCGATCGCAGCGCGAAGCTGATGCCCTCCCGGGTCCACGGCTCCAGCAGGCCGGCGGCGTCGCCCGCGACGAGGACGTTGCCCCGGCGCAGTGGCGAGTCCACCGATCGGCAGCGGGTCAGGTGCCCGGAGTCGCGTTCGGCGGCGACGCCATCCAGGCCGAGGCGGTGGCGGAAGCCGGCGAGATAAGCGCGCGTGGCCGGTCCGGTCCCGCGGGACGCGATGACGCCGACCGTGAGCTTGTCGCCCTTCGGGAACACCCAGGCGTACGAGCCGGGGATGTGGCCCCAGTCCAGTAGCACGCGGCCGCGCCAGCGCCGGGCGGTCGGGCCCTCGACCGGCAGCTCCAACTCCAGTCCGAGGTCGACCTGGTCGTACGTCACGCCGACGTACGGGGCGCAGACACCGGACGAGCCGTCCGCACCGATCACGATCCGCGCCGTGACGGTCGAGCCGTCGGCCAACCGTACGGTCGGGTGCTCGCCGTCGGCGGACAGACCGCGCACGGTCACCCGTTCCCGGATGACGGCACCCGCATCGACCGCCGCCGACCGGAGTGCCGCATCGAACTCGTCCCGGCACACCATCGCCAGCGCCGGCGCTCCGGCCACCCGGCGGGTCAGGCCCCACCGACCGTGATAGGTGAACGTGACCGAATCGATGTACTCGCGCGCCGGCACCTTGACGTGCCCGGCCAGCGCTGCCAGCGACGCGCCGATCAGGCCCCCGCCACACGTTTTGTAGCGCGGGTGTTCGGCCCGCTCGAGGACGACCGTACGGGCGCCCGCCGCCGCGGCGACGCGGGCCGCGGCGAGGCCGGCCGGCCCGCCGCCGACAACCACTACATCCCAGATTTCCGGACCGCTGCCTTCGGGCCGGTCGGCGGGCCCGGCGCCGTCAGTGTGGCGACGCGCGCCAGCCTCATGCATTCCCGAAGCCTAGATCAGGCCGCGCGGCGGTGCCCGGATGCGGCGCGTCATCGCTATCGTGACGGGCATGATTCTCCCGCGTCGGGAGCGGCGCCCGCGTCACCGCTACCACCTCTGGTGGTGGTTTCTCGTGCCGATCGCGTCGGCGGGCTTCGCCACGTTCGCGATCATCGGGTACGCCGGGCTCCGCCTACGTCATAGCCGGGTCGTCGCGGCCGCTGGGCTGTATTTCGCCCTGGAGCTCCTCTTCATCGCTTTCTCCCTCACTCCGGCCGTCAAACCGATCGCGGTCGCGTTCATGGCGATCTGCTGGCTGGGCGGGACGGTGCACGCGTTGGTGCTCTCGGAGCGATTCAGCAACCAGCTGCGCGAACAAAACACCCTCGCCGACATGGCGTGGTCGGTCGCGGCCGGTGTGGGTGGCGTCGACTCACCGGCTTTGCCTTGGCCCGACCCGGCGATCGAGGATGCCCTTGCCCGGATCCAGCGACGCGGCGACGCACACCGCATCGTGGTCGAGGACCTTCCACTAGCAGCGGAACTGCGCATCGGTCGACCCGATCTCGATCGGACCTATGACGACGGCGGTCTCGTCGACGTTAACCACGTGCCGGCCGACACCCTCGTCGCGTACCTCGACATGGCGCCGGAGGTTGCCACCGAGATCGTCCGTACGCGAGCCATCCGGGACGGATTCACGTCGGCTGACGACCTGTTCATCTCGGTCGACTGCCTCAACCCGGCCCGTCTCGAGATGATCCGTGACCGCTTGATCTTCATCCCCAGCGACCTGACATCGACACTGCCTCCGCTGGCGGCTGAGCAGCCTGTGCCGAGCACGACTGAGCACCCTGTGCCGAGCACGGAAGTACCGCTCACGGCGCTAGCCGACGGCGGACGCGAGGACCTCGGCGGCCGCGCGTCGACCACTGCGTAACGCGCCCTCCATGAGGCCGGCCCATTCACCGGCGGTGTGCTCACCGCCGAAATGAATCGGGCCGATCGGCCGCACCATCTCCTCGTTGTGGGCCACGCCCTCGGAAAGGTAAGCGCAGCGCGTCCACGGATCGTCGGGCCAGGCCGTGAGCAACACCCGGGCGGCGTCCAGCGACAGGTCCGGCCGCGTCTCGGCCAGGCGTCGAAGCCAATGCCATGGACCGCCGCCGAGCTGCAGCCGGTCGAGCGCGTCCGGCGACCCGGCAAAAGCACGGCACGACCGGCTGCACCGCGCCACTGCCGTCGCGGGCCGTCCACGACCAGAACCGATCGGGTACGGACAGGACAGCGCTCGTCGCAACCGGCGAGGCCAGTCCGACGTGCAGCTTGGCGGCCATACCGACCACGGCCGACGCCCAGATGCGGTGCTTCCAGGCCGGAAGCGCGGGTTCTATCGGAAGATCGCGCAGCAGCGGCAACGGCACCGTCACGATCACGCGATCGGCGACGACCACACCGTCGTCGAGGGCGATGCGCGCGCGACCGTCGGACCAGTCGATCGCCCGCACCGGTGTCCTGAGCCGGACACGATCCCCCAGGTCGGCGGCAAGCCCCAGGGCGATCTGCTGGTTTCCGCCGGCGATCCGGAAGCTGGGCAGCGGCTCCATCGACGCGATGTGGCGCAGCACCGACGGGCCGACCAACTCGGCCTGTTGCGCGCAGGACACCTCGACCCGCGCCAGGACCACCTCGACCAGCTCGGGCGGCAGACCGACCGACCGGACGAAGTCGGCCACGGATCCCGCCGTCGCGCCGGCCGCGTCCAGCGCCGCCATCAGCCGCTGGGCGGCCGCTTCGACCGCGGCGGCGTCGACGCCCGGCACGCCGAGCGGCGTTCGCACGTAGTAGCTCATGCCGGTATCGGCGAGGTGGAGGCCGTACGCCGAGGCGTACGCGGCCATCGTGTCGTAGCCGGCGAGCACGAACTCCGCCCCACGCTCGATGACCGGCGATGCGGGATCGGCCGGGTCGAACGGCACCGACCACACGCGGCCGCCGACCCGGTCGCGAGCCTCGAACACGCGGACGTCGACGCCGGCGGCGGCCAGATCGGCTGCCGCGGCCAGGCCAGCAAAACCCGCGCCGACCACACAAACGCGCACGTCAACATGCCTTTCCGGGCGAAGGTCTCGCGTGTTGCCGAACGCCTCGCGGCTGACGCTACGCATCGGCGGTATTACCGGCCGGTCACCATAGTCACCCGCGGAGACCAGCGACACAGCTACGACGCGCACGACGCAGCCGAAAGTTCCTCGTCCGAATGCTCCGCTACCGGACCAACGCGCGGAGGCTGTTCGCGGAAACGCCCACACCCGGGCCGAGGGCCGCGCCACAGGTTATGCGCTGGCGTCGACCGCCCGGCGCCGGTACCGTGGCCAGCATGTACTCCACCCCCGATGCGTAGCGTTCGCCGCGCGGCGCGATAGACATGCCGGCGGGCGACGTCCGTCGAAGCCCGTGCCGCGCCCCGGACCCAGCCGACCACGTGGATCAATCGATCGATACACGCCTGTCGAGCCGTTCCATTCGCCATCGCACACATAGGAGACATAAATGCCTGCCCATCGCTCCCCATCACATGACCGTGCCGCCCGGCAGGACGCCGATTCGAAGCCGGCCCCGGAGTCGACCACCGACGAGACGGCGACCGACTCCACCGACGCCGCGGACGACGTCGCCGCCGAGGACGTGCCGATGAACCGGGCCGCCCGCCGGGCCAAGGGCAAGGCCGCCATGCAGCCACGGCCGGTCGGGAAGATCCTGCCCGGGCGGACGAACCAGAGCCACGGGCCCCGGTCGTACGCCAACCGCCGCAGCGGCTGAGCCAGATCCACCGGTACGCCACGCCGGAGCCGTACTCAACGCCGGCGCGATGCGACGGCCGGATCCGGCGCACCCACCGGCTCCGGGACGCTGAGGGATTCCGGATCACCGAACACCCAGAACCGTAGTGCCGCGAAGCGCACCACCGTCGCGATCACGTTCGCGACGAGCAGCACGCCGAGTTCGGTGATCCGGCCCGCGGCTGGGTCGAGCGCATGCATGAGCGCAAGCCCACCGCCGCTCACGCCGACGCCGACCGCGAACAGCACGAGGCCCTGTGCGTGGTGGCGACCGGCGTCGGCCGGGCCGCGCACGCCGAACGTGAGACGCCGGTTCGCGGCCGTGTTCGCGACCGCGGTGATCAACAGCGCGGCAACGTTCGCGACCTGGGCCGGCGCCCCGGTACGCAACAGCAGGAACAACACCAGGTAGGCGAGCGTCGACGCGACACCGATCGCCGCGAAACTGGTCACCTGACGGCTCAGGCGGTGACCGGCGACGCTCGTGACCTCACGGCGCGGAACCGGCCGGCCGAGGTCGGCCCGCAGTTCGCGGACCGGCAGCCGCCCGGTCGCGAGCGCGCGTCCCACGCGCCACACGCCCTTGAGGTCCGCGATCGCCGTCGCCACCACGTCCACCCGGGAGTCGGCGTCGTCGACCCAGTCCACCGGCACTTCGTGGATGCGCAGGCCGGCCCGCTGGGCGAGGACGAGCAACTCGGTATCGAAGAACCAACCACCGTCCTCGACCAACGGCAAGAGCCGGGCCGCGACGTCGGACCGGATCGCCTTGAAGCCACATTGCGCGTCGGAGAACCGTACGGCCAGGGTGCCGCGCAGTACGAGGTTGTAACAACGGGAGATGATCTCCCGTTTCGGGCCGCGTACGACCCGGGAACCGCGCGCCAACCGGGTGCCGATCGCGACGTCGGAGTGGCCGGAGATCAGCGGCGCCACCAGTGGCAGCAGCGCGGCCAGGTCGGTGGACAGGTCGACGTCCATGTAGGCGAGCACCGGCGCCGGCGATCCGGACCACACCGTACGGAGTGCGCGACCGCGTCCCTTCGCCGGAATGCGGACGACGGCCACGTACGGCAACCCGAGAGCGAGGTGTTCCGCGACGTACGGTGTCGCATCCGTGCTCGCGTTGTCGGCGATCGTGATCCGGAACGCGTACGGGAAGGTCGCCGTGAGATATGCGTGCAGCCGCCGTACGCACGGCCCGAGGTCGATCTCCTCGTTGTAGACCGGCACGACGACGTCGAGCACCGGACGGTAGGGATCGCTCGCGGACGTCAGGGCGGCCGCCGCGTCGATCTCCGTCACGGGCCTCATTGCCCGGCCGCCGACGTCAGGTCGTAGACGGTCTGGCCGCCGATCGTCTGCGCGGTGTAGTGCGACTGCACCCAGGATGCGATCGCGCTGGCGTCGGCGCTGCCGCCCGACTGGCCACCGAAGCCGGAGCCACCGATGAAGTAGTGGACCTGCCCGGCCGCGACCCACGCCTCGAACTGCGCGAGCGTCGGCGCCGGGTCGCTTCCGTTGAAGCCGCCGATCGCCATCACCGGCTCGCCGGTCGCGAGCTGGAGACCGGCCGCGTTGTTCGATCCGATCGCCGCCGCCACCCAGCGGTAGGACGACGCGTTCGCGGTCAGGGCCGTGACGAGCGCGCTGCTCGGTGTGCTCGCGTCGAGGAGGCCGCCGGCGCCACCACCGCCACCGCCGCCACCGCCTGTGCCGGGGCCACCAAAGCCACCGTCACCGCCGGGACCGCCAGTCGGCGCGCCGTTGCCGCCATTCGGCGCGCCATTGCCGCCACCGAAGCCGCCAGCATTCCCGGGACCACCCGTACCACCTGGAGCGCCGTTACCCCCACCGAACCCACCCCGGCCGCCCGGTCCACCGCCGGGACCGCCGACCCCACCGGTGACGGCCGGTCCGGCCGACGGGATCGACCCCGTGTGAGCCGTCGTCGCCGTGTCCACCGCGTACGCCGCCGGACCGGCGAGGCCGATGATGAGCGCAACGGTCGCCACGACCAGCGCGATCCGCCGACGTACGAATCCGATGCCGAGCATGGCCGCCGCGACCGCGAGCCCGCCACCGATGACGACCGCCGCGAGCCACGGGTGCCAACTCGACGAGCGGCCGAGCAGGACATACGCGGTGATGGCGGTAAGCCCGAGGGCGACCGCAAGCATCAGCGCGGCGAGCATCCGCCGCCGGAGCCGGAAGAGTGTGACCGTGCCCGTGCCGACGAGCGCGCCGATCGCCGGGGCCAGCGCGACTGTGTAGTACGGGTGGAAGATGCCGGCCATGAAGCTGAACACAGCCGCGGTGACCAGCAGCCAGCCGCCCCAGAGCAGGTATCCGGCCCGGAGCGGGTCGGTGCGCGGCGCCCGGCGGGTCACCCATCCCCCGACGACGAACAGCAGCAGCGCGGCCGGGAGGAGCCAGGCCGTCTGTCCGCCGATGTCGCTGGAGAACAGGCGCGTCCAACCGGTCGCGCCCCACATCGAGCCGCCGCCGGCACCCCCGCCGCCACCGCCGACGCTGCCGGTCTCGTTGCCGCTCAACCGGCCCAGTCCGTTGTAGCCGAACGCGAGCCCGAGCACGCTGTTGTCCTGCGATCCGCCGATGTACGGCCGGTCGGCCGCTGGTACGAGCGACACGATCGCTACCCACCAGCCGGCCGCAACCACGAGCGCGGCGCCCCCGGCCAGGAGCTGGACGATGCGCCGCCGCACAGATGTCGGTGCGGCGACGAGGTAGACCAAAGCGAAGGCGGGCACGACGAGCAGCGCCTGCAGCATCTTCGTCAGGAATCCGAAGCCGATCAGCGTGCCGACGACAAGCAGCCACTTCGTCGACGCCGTTTCCACCGCACGCGTGGTCGCGTAGGCCGCGCCGACCAGCAGCAGGACCAGCAGCGCGTCCGGGTTGTTGAACCGGAACATCAGCACCGCGACCGGGGTCAGCGCGAACACGACCCCCGCGATCAGGCCGGCGACGGGACCGGCCCAGCGCCGTACCGTCGCATAGAGCAGGCCCACGGCCGCGACGCCCTCGAGTGCCTGCGGCACGAGGATGCTCCACGAATTGACGCCGAAGATTCGCGCGGAGATCTCCATGACCCACAGCGACGCCGGCGGCTTGTCGACGGTGATGAAGTTCGACGCGTCCGACGAGCCGAAGAAGAACGCCTTCCAGCTCTTCGTGCCGGCCTGGACGGCCGCGCTGTAGAACGCGTTGGCCCAGCCCGAGGCGGACAGGTCCCACAGGTAGAGGATCGCCGTGCCGATGAGCAGAACGGCGACGGCCGGGCGGATCCACCGCGGGTGCGCGGCCGGCGCGGCCTCGGCGGCGGGCGAGTCGAGCGCGCCGGGTCGCCCGGTCGCGAGGAAGGGCTGCGTGATCGTCATGCCGCGAGCTTGTCGGTCGCCCTTACGACGGCCGTGTGACGACCCTATGCGTTGCCTATGAATGCGGGCCGCCCATGTGCGCCATGAGTGTGGCCGGCTTACGGCCCGCCGCGATCAGGCGGGCAGCGTGACGGTGAAGGCGGTCCGGCCAGGTCGAGAATCGACGGTCACCGTCCCGTCGTGCACTTCGACGACGGCGGCGACGATCGCGAGTCCGAGGCCGGTGCTGCCGGCCGCGCGAGATCGCGAGGTGTCGCCGCGGGCGAAACGTTCGAACACGTCGGGCATCAGCGCCGCGGGAATCCCCGGGCCGTTGTCGGCGACGATGAGCTGTACGGCGCCGGCCGAGCCGCGACGGTCGGAGCCGTCCGGGGCGGCCGACGGGACCAGCGTGACCGTGACCGTCGTGCCGGGCGGGGTGTGCGTCCGCGCGTTCGCCAGCAGGTTTGTGAGGACCTGATGGAGACGCGGCCCGTCGCCGGCCACCGTCACCGGCTCGTCCGGCAATTCCAAGCGCCACGTGTGGTCGGGTCCCGCGACGTGCGCGTCCGAGACCGCGTCGACGACGAGCATCGACAGGTCGACGGGCTCGCGTTCGATCGGTCGGCCGGAGTCGAGTCGGGCGAGCAGCAGCAGATCCTCGACGAGCGTGGTCATCCGGGCGGACTCCGACTCGACGCGCCGCATCGCGTAGGCCACGTCGTCGGGCACGAGATCGTCCACTCGCCGCGTCAGCTCGGCGTAGCCACGGATCGCGGCCAATGGCGTACGCAATTCGTGGCTCGCGTCGGCGACGAACTGTCGCACGCGTGTCTCGCTCGCATGGCGCGCGGCGAGCGCCGTGCCGACGTGCCCGAGCAGCCGGTTCAACGCGGCGCCGACCTGGCCGACCTCGGTCCGAGCATCGGTGTCCCGATCCGGTACGCGCTCCGACAACGCCACCTCGCCGCGGTCGAGCCGAAGTTCCGACACCCGTGCGGCCGTTGACGCGACCCGATTCAGCGGTCGCAGCGTCCGACGGATGATCGTCTCGCCGACCAGCCCGACGCAGATCAGTCCAGCGAGCGCGACGAACGTCTCGGTCAGGGCGAGGCGCAGCAACGTGTCATTGACGTCGGCCAGCGGAACGCCGGTGACGATGGTTTCGCCGGACGGCGTGGGCTGAGCGACCAGCCGATAGTCGCCAAGATCGCCGGACAGGTCGCGGGTAACCGGTCGACCGGAGGCCGGCACGGTGAGAAGTCGCGCATTCTGCTCTGCGGTCGTGATCTCGGGATTCCGGCCGGACACGTAGTGCGCCTCGGCCACCTGGCCGTTGGTGATCGTCGCGTAGAGCGTGCCGTCGGCGTCCCCGGGTCCGAGGAAACCGCCCTCGCCGGGCTGCTCGCCGGGCTGAGCGCCCGGGCCGGGCGGGCCGCCGGGGCGTCCGCCGGCCTGCTCGACCGCGTGCTGAGCGCTGCCCCGCAGGCGGTCGTCGACCTGCGCCACGAGGTACTGCCGCAGCACGACGTTGGTGACGATGCCAAGAATGAGGCAGATCAGTGCGAGCAACGCGATCAGCGCCGCCAGCAGGCGTCGTCGCAGCGGCCAGCCGGCGAGCCAGCGTTGCGAGCGCAGTCGCCAGGACGCGCCGGGAGCCGCGGCACCCCGCGCGACCGGTGCCTCGCGGGCGGACGTGGTCACGACAAACAGTGTGCCGGACTCGCCTGTCCGGTCGGTGTGTCGAGGCTGTGTTGACGCTGTGCGCGGCGCCGGTGGGTGCCGCCGGTTGCCCCGGTCGCGCGGATCGACGTCGACCGGCCGCGCTCAGTTCGCGGGCTTCAGCACGTACCCGACGCCGCGCATCGTGTGGATCATCGGCTGACGGCCGGCGTCCACCTTCTTGCGCAGATACGAGATGTAGAGCTCGACGACGTTGGCCTGCCCGCCGAAGTCGTACCGCCAGACGCGGTCGAGAATTTGCGCCTTGGACAGCACCCGCTTCGCGTTGCGCATCAGATAGCGCAGCAGCTCGTATTCGGTCGCGGTCAACTCGAGGATCTGGCCGCCGCGCCGGACCTCGTGGCTGTCCTCGTCCATCGTCAGGTCGCCGACCGTGATCGTCGCGTCGTCGCGGACCGACGTCATGCCAGTCCGGCGCAGCAGTGCGCGGAGGCGCGCGACCAGCTCCTCGAGGCTGAACGGTTTGGTCACGTAGTCGTCGCCGCCGGCCGTCAGTCCAGCGATCCGGTCCTCGACCGCGTCCTTGGCCGTGAGGAAGAGCACCGGGACGTCGGAGACTTGGCTGCGCAACTTGCGCAGCACGGCGAGACCGTCCATGTCCGGCAGCATGATGTCGAGCACCACGACGTCGGGTTGGAACGAGATCGCCGTCGTGACCGCGGCATGCCCGTCGCCGGCCCCCCGGACGTCCCAACCCTCGTATCGCAGGGCCATGGACAGCAGTTCGGTCAGCGTCGACTCATCGTCGACGACGAGGACGCGCACCGCACTGCCGTCGGCCCGGCGCAGCATGGAACGGGACAGGGTGGTCTGCTCGGGCATGGGGCGGTAGCCGCTGTTCGCGATCGACATACTCTCATCCTGGCCGATACCACTGAGACGATTCTGAGACTCTCCTGTGCGGAGGCTGTGGAAGTCGAGGAGCGTGGCGTAGATCACCCACCCGACCAGGCATTTCGGGCGCGCGCCTGGCCGGCCGGTCAGCCCACCGGGGCCGGTTCGGGGTCCGCCGTACGCGCGACGACCTCGGTCGCGGTGTCCTGCGCCCACGCGGAGGTCGACACGACACCGAGCACGAGGACCGCGAGGCCACACCCGGCGATGATCCACCAACCGACATGGCTCGCGGCGGCGAACGACGAGCCGAACATGCTCGCCATCACCGACGCCACCGCCGCGCCGATCACGGCGACGCCGAGCGACTGACCGACCTGCCGGCTGGTCGAGGCGATCGCCGCCGCGACCCCGGCCTGTTCCCGGGGCATACCGGAGACTGCGGTGTTCGTGATCGGAGCGTTCAGCCAGCCGAACCCGAAACCGAAGATCGCGTACGTGACGAGGATGTACGCGATCGGCGTGTGGTTGTCGAGACCGGTCAGCATCAGCCCCGCGGCGGCGATCCCGACGCCGGCGATGACGAGTGGAACCCGGGGACCACGGGCACCGACCCACCGCCCGGACACCGGTGCGAACAGCACCGACATCACCGCGAGTGGCAACGTCGCGATACCCGCGTGCAGCGGCGTGAACTCCCGGACGTTCTGCAGGTAGAGCGTGTTGAGGAACAGGAAACCGGCCAACGCGGCGAAGCCGCACACCGCCATCACCGTCGCCGACGAGAACGGCACGCTCGAGAAGAATCGCAGGTCGATCAGCGGCTGATAGCGGCGGCGTTCGTACCCGATGAGCGCGGCCGCGGCGACCCCCGCCGCCACGAACGCGCCGACGATGACCGGTGACGCCCACCCGATGGCCGGTCCCTCGATGATGCCGTACGTCAGCGTGGCCAGGAACGCGAACACGAGCACTTGGCCAACGACGTCGATACGGCGTGGCGAGGCCGCCCGCGACTCCGGGACGAACAGCGCCGTCAGCACGAACGCCGCCACGCCGACCGGAATGTTGATCCAGAAGATCGCGCGCCAGCCGATCGAGTCGATGAGCGCACCGCCGACCACCGGTCCGAGTGCGAGGCTGATGCCGACGACGCCACCCCAGATGCCGATGGCCTGGGCGCGCTCGCGCGGCTCGGTAAAGACGTTCGTGATGATCGACATGGCGACCGGATTGAGCATGCTGCCGCCGACCGCCTGGACCATCCGGAACGCGATCAGCCAGCCGAGTCCGGGGGCGAGGCTGCACAGCAACGACCCGAGCGTAAAGACCACGAGGCCGGTCTGGAATGTACGCCGCCGGCCGATCCGGTCACCGGTCGAACCGGACAGCAGCAACAGGCTCGCGAGCACCAACGTGTAGGCGCTGATCGTCCACTGCAGACCGGAGACCGACGCGTGGAGGTCGCGCTGGATGGCTGGCAGCGCGACATTCACGATCGTGTTGTCCAGTCCGACGATCAGCAGGCTCATGCAACAGATCGCGAGCACGAGCAGGCGACGACGGCGGGTCAACTCCGGCATTCATACATCCTCTCGCGCCGGCCTGGCATCGCCCGCCCCGGCGACCGCCGAAGTGATCCGCGACTCGCATCATCACGATCTCGGTGTAACACGAGCACTCGGCACCACCAGCGCGCCAAGATCCAGCGGTCCGAGATCCACTGGTGCAAGGATTTGCACGTGCACTTTAAAGGTATTGCGAAACGTCGTACGCATTTTCTACGCTTCGTCGCGTGACCGGACAAGCCCTCGTGCAGGCAGTCGCCCTCGCCAAGACATACCCCCCGCGCGGGTCATCGGCCGCATTTCGAGCGGTCGACGGCATCGACTTCGAGCTGTGCCGGGGGGAGGCGTTCGGCTTCCTCGGGCCGAACGGCGCCGGCAAGTCGTCGACCATGCGGATGATCAGCGCGATTTCTCCGGTGAGCGGCGGCACACTGCGCGTTCTCGGCATGGACCCGGCAACCGAGGGTCCGCGGATCCGCGCGCGGCTGGGCGTCGTACCGCAGGATGACTGTCTGGACCGCGAGCTCACGGTCCGCGAAAACCTGCACATCTACGGCCGTTACTTCGGGTTGAAGCGAGCCGTGATCCGCGAGCGCACCGCCCGGCTGCTCGACTTCGCCCAGCTGGCCGACAAGGCCGACGATCAGGTCGACGTGCTGTCCGGCGGTATGCGTCGGCGTCTGACGATCGCGCGATCGCTCATCAACGAACCTGACCTGCTGTTGCTCGACGAGCCCACCACCGGCCTCGATCCGCAGGCGCGACACGTTCTTTGGGACCGGCTCTACCGGTTGAAGCAGGAGGGCGTGACGCTCATCCTCACCACGCACTACATGGACGAAGCGGAGCAGTTGTGCGATCGCCTCGTGGTCATGGACCGTGGCCGGATCGTCGCCGAGGGGTCGCCGCGTGAGCTCATCGCGACACACGCGACCCGGGACGTGCTGGAAATCCGGTTCGCCATCGGCGAGCAGGACGCGGTCGTCGAGAAGCTGACCGCGTCCGCCCTCGCCGGTAGCGGGGGGCGCATCGACGCGCTGCCCGATCGGATCCTCGTCTACGCCGACGACGGCGAAGCCGCGCTGTCGGCCGTACACGCCATGTCGATCACGCCGCTGACCGCACTCGTACGCCGGGCGACGCTCGAGGACGTGTTCCTCAAGCTCACCGGCCGCTCGCTCATCGACTAGGAGGCGGAACGTGTTGCGCGCCTTCAGTTACTGGATGCTTGCGTACCGGCGAACCTGGCGGGGCACGATCGTGGTCAGCGTGGCCAACCCGTTGCTGTTCCTCGTCGGCGTCGGTGCCGGCCTCGGCCATCTGGTCGACCGCAACGCGCCGACGCAGATCGCCGGCGTTGCGTACGCAGCGTTCTTCGCGCCCGGCATGCTCGCCGCCGCGGCCATGCAGACCGCGTTCCTCGAATCGGCCGGCCGCGCCTCGAATGCGGCCCGGCAGGGCTCCTACCGCGACGCGACACCGACACCGCTCGAGCCGGCGCAGCTCTACGCCGGCCATCTGTTGTTCATCACGTTCCGTGTCGCGTCATCCAGCCTCGCGTTCGTGGCCGTCATGGCCGCGTTCGGATTGTGCTCGGGATGGTCCGCGATTGCGGTCCTGGTCGCCGCCGTCCTGACCGGTGTCGCCTTCGGTGCGCCGGCCGCCGCGTGGGGCGTCACGGTGCGCCAGCAACGCGACGTCAACACGGTCTTCCGCTTCGTCATCATGCCGCTCTACATGTTCTCCGGCACGTTCTTCGCGGTCACCCAACTGCCGCACTGGCTGCGCGACGTCGCCTACGTGACGCCGCTGTGGCAGGGCGTCGAGCTGTGCCGCACGCTCGCGCTGGGCACCGCGACCGCGGGCGGGACAGCCGTCCACGTCGCGTACCTTGCGATCCTCGCCGTCGCCGGCATCGTCGTCGCCCGCATCACCTACCGGCGGAGGTTGCACGCATGAGCGCCACTGGACTGTCCGTGCCGCCAGCGGCACCGAGGGCCCGCTGCCAGGACAGTCGAGCGGCGACGAAGGTGCCGGGCTGGGCGCCGCGCCGGACGTTTGCGCTCGTCGAGCGCAACCTCATGACCTACCGCCGATCGATCACGCCGCTGCTGGCCATGCTGGTCGAGCCGATCATGTACCTGCTGTCCGTCGGCATCGGCGTCGGCGTCCTGGTCGGCACGGTGCCCGGGGTGCACGTCCGCTACGCGTCCTACGTCGCTCCGGCGATCCTCGCCACGACCGCGATGAACACGGCGTTCAACCAGACGAGTTTCGGGGTGTTCATTCGTATCCGGCTCGAGCGGACGTACGAGGCGATCGTGCCGACGCCGCTGTCGGTCACCGACATCGCGCTCGGCGAGGTCATCAGCGCGGTGCTGAACGCCGTGCTGACCTCGATCGGATTCCTCATCGTGCTGAGCCGTGCTCGGACTCATCGTCTCGCCCGGCATCCTGGTCGCCCTGCCGGCGGCCGTGCTCATCGGATACGCGTTCGCCGCCGGCGGCCTGGCCGTAACCACGTACCTGCGGGACTTCTCCGACTTCCAGCTGATCCAACTCGTGATGCTGCCGATGTACCTGTTCGCCACCACGTTCTACCCGCTGTCGGTCTACCCGGGCTGGCTGCGGCCGCTGATCGAGATCCTGCCGCTCTACCAGAGCATCCAGCTTGTCCGCGAGCCGGCTTTGGGCGCGTTCACGCCGGGCGCGCTCGTCCCGGTGGCGTACCTGGTCTCCTTCGGTACGGTCGCGCTCGCGATCGCGGCCCGCCGGATGACGCGGATGCTGCTGCACTGATCCGTGGTTGCGCGCCGGTGTCTACGCTCGACCTCGTGCGCGCAACCGTGTGGGTAGTGGCCGGCCCGCCCGGCTCGGGCAAGACCACGGCCGCGCGGCTGCTGGCCGCACGCCTGTCACCGCCCGCGGCCGTTCTGGACAAGGACATCGTGTACGGAGGGTTCGCCGGCGCCGTGATCGCGGCCGCGGGCGAGCCGGACGGACGCCGCGAGGGGCCGTGGTACGACACGCACGTCAAGGCGTACGAATATGCCGGGCTCGCCGCCACGGCCGCCGACATCCGTGCGGCCGGGTGCCCGGTTGTCGTCGTGGCGCCGTACACGAACGAGATCCACGACGCCACGCGCTGGGCGGATTGGTCGCGGACCTTGGCGGCGATCCGGTCCGGCTCATCTGGCTCGACTGCGACCCGGCGACCCTCTACGCGCGGATCGTCGCCCGCGCCTCCCGCAACGATGCCGCCAAACTCGCCGACTTCGACGCGTACGTCGCCCGGATGCGGCCCGGTAGTCCGCCGGCCGTCGCCCACCTCGCGATCCACAACCGCGGACCGATAGACACGATCGAACGGCAGGTCGACGCGATCGTCCGCGCCAGCGGCGCCCGTTGACCGGGGCGACCCGCACCCCGGTCAACGCCGGATAGTCGGCCGTGCCGGCTCAATCGAGGTCGGTCGCCGCCGACGCGAACTGCGCCGCGTAGAGCCGCGCGTACGCGCCGCCGGCCGCCAACAGCTCGTCGTGGTTGCCCTGTTCGACGATCTGACCGTGCTCCATGACGAGGATCAGGTCGGCATCGCGAATGGTCGAGAGCCGGTGGGCGATCACGAAGCTCGTACGGCCCTGCCGCAGCGAGGACATCGCGCGCTGGATCAACACCTCGGTCCGGGTGTCGACCGAACTCGTGGCCTCGTCGAGGATCAGGATCACCGGCTCGGACAGGAACGCCCGCGCGATCGTGATGAGCTGCTTCTCGCCCGCGGACAGGTTCGAGCCCTCCTCGTCGATCACCGTGTCGTAACCGTCCGGCAGCGTACGGACGAAGTGGTCGACGTGAGTCGCCGTCGCCGCTTCGATGATCTGTTCCCGGGTCGGGTTGTCCGCCCCGTACGCGATGTTGTCGGCGATCGTGCCGCCGAACAGCCAGGTGTCCTGCAGCACCATGCCCATCGCCTCGCGCAGCTCGTCGCGGCTCATCGTCGCGATGTCGACGCCGTCGAGCAGGATGCGGCCTCCGTCTACCTCGTAGAACCGCATGATGAGGTTGACCAGCGTCGTCTTGCCGGCTCCGGTCGGGCCGACGATCGCCACCGTCTGCCCGGGCGCGGCCGCGAGCGACAGATCGTCGATCAGCGGTACGTCCGGGTCGTAGCGGAACGAGACATTGTCGAACGCGACGCGACCCTCGATGACGCGCGGCCGGGCCGGCGTGGCCGGATCGGGCGACTGCTCTTCGGCGTCGAGCAGTTCGAAAACCCGCTCGGCCGAAGCGACCCCGGACTGTAGGAGGTTCGCCATCGACGCAACCTGTGTCATCGGCTGGCTGAACTGGCGGGAGTACTGGATGAACGCCTGCACGCTGCCGATGGACAGATCGCCGGACGCCACCCGCAAACCACCGATCACGGCGACCAGCACGTAGTTGAGGTTGCCGATGAACATCATCGTCGGCTGGATGAGTCCGGACACGAACTGCGCCCGGAACGACGCGTTGTAGAGCTTGTCGTTGTGCTCGGCGAACACGTCCATTGCTTCCTGCTGCCGGCCGAACACCTTGACCAGCGAGTGTCCGGTGAACATCTCCTCGATGTGTCCGTTGAGCTTGCCGGTCGTCGACCACTGCTGGATGAACTGCGGCTGCGCCCGTTTGCCGATGCGCGCCGCGGCGAACACCGACACCGGGATCGTGACGAGCGCGATCAGCGCGAGGATCCAGGAGATCCAGAACATCATCGCGAGCACCCCGACGATCGTCAGCAACGACGTGACGATCTGGCTCATCGTCTGCTGCAACGTCTGGGCGATGTTGTCGATGTCGTTCGTGACGCGGCTCAGGATCTCGCCGCGCGACTGCCGGTCGAAATAGCGCAGCGGCAGCCGGGACAGCTTCACTTCGACCTGCTGGCGCAGCGTGTGGACGGTGCGTTGGACGACCACGGTCGTGAGTCGGCCCTGCAGGTACATGAAGATCGACGCGAGCAGGTAGAGGACGAGGACGAGCAGCAGCACACGACCGACCGCGTCGAAATCGATGCCCTGACCGGGCGTCACGTGCATCGCGCTCAGCATGTCGGCGAGCCTGGCCTCGTGGCGTTCGCGCAGGATCGCGACCGCCTGTTCTTTCGTCGTACCGGCCGGGAACTGACCGGCAAGGATCTTGCCGAAGACGCCGGCGAAGATCAGGTCGGTGGCGTGGCCCAGGATGCGCGGCCCGAGCACCGACAGCGTGACGCCGATGACACCCAGCACCAGCAGCGTCGCGACGATGGCCTTCTGCGGCGCGAGCATGCGCAGCAGCCGCTTGCTCGAGCCTTTGAAGTCCATCGCCTTCGCGGCCGGACCGGCGAACATCGCGGCCGGACCGAATCGCGCGCCGGTCGGCCGGGACGCGGCATTCGCCTGCGAGTTCAGGATCGCGGGCGCGCCCGGCTTTCCGTTCGGCTGCGATCCGCGGCCCGATGCGGCGCCGTTCGGTCCGCCGTACCCGTTGGTGTTCTTGGGGGTCTGGCCGTTGGGGGTCTGGCCGTTGGGGGTCTGGCCGTTCGATCCGGGCGCGCTCATGCCGCCGCCGCCTCCTTCTCGGTCAACTGCGACAGGACAATTTCGCGGTACGTCTCATTGCCGTCCATGAGATCCGCGTGCGTGCCGGTGCCGACGACCTCGCCTTCGTTGAGCACGATGATGCGGTCGGCGTCCCGGATCGTCGAGACGCGCTGGGCGACGATGACAACGGTCGCGTCGGCCGTCTCGTGCGCGAGGGCGGCGCGCAGCGCGGCATCCGTCGCGTAGTCGAGGGCCGAGAACGAGTCGTCGAAGAGATAGATCTCCGGCTTCGCCACGAGCATCCGGGCGATCGCGAGACGTTGGCGCTGGCCACCGGAGACGTTTGTGCCGCCCTGCGCGATCGGCGCGTTCAGGCCCTCGTCCATCGCCGACACGAAGTCGCGGGCCTGGGCGACGTCGAGCGCTCGCCACAGTTGCTCGTCGGTCGCGTCCGGGTTGCCGTAGCGCAGGTTGGACGCCACGGTGCCGGTGAACAGGTATGGCCGCTGCGGCACCAACCCGACCGTCCGCGCGAGCAGACCCGGATCGAGTTCGCGTACGTCGACGCCGTCGACCAGCACCGCCCCGCCGGTTGTGTCGAACAGCCGCGGTATCAGGTTCAGCAGTGTCGTCTTGCCGGCGCCGGTCGATCCGATGACGGCGGTGATCTGTCCCGGCCGGGCCACCAGGTCGACGCCGCGCAACACCGGCTCCTGTGCGCCGGGGTATTGGAAGCTCGCGCCGCGGACATCGAGTTCGCCGTGCCGGGTCACGCTCGTGACCGCGTTCACCGGCGGCACGACGCTCGAGTCGGTGTCGAGCACCTCTTGGATGCGCTCGGCGCACACCTCGGCCCGCGGCACCATGACGAACATGAACGTCGCCATCATGACCGCCATGAGGATCTGCAAAAGGTAGGACAGGAACGCCGTCAACGCACCGATCTGCATCTGGCCCGAGTCGATCCGGTGTCCGCCGAACCACAGCACGGCGACGCTCGACACGTTGATGACGATCATGACGGTCGGGAACATCAGTGACATGAGGCGGCCGGCGCCGAGGCCAACGGTCATCAGTTCGTCGTTGGCGGCGCCGAACCGTTCGCGCTCGGGCTGGTCGCGTACGAACGCGCGGATGACCCGGATGCCGGTGATCTGTTCCCGCATGATTCGGTTGATCTTGTCGATCCGCACCTGCATCGAACGGAACAGCGGCCGCATCTTGCGGATGATGAGCGAGACCGCGATCACCAGCACCGGCACGATGATGAGCAGCAGGGACGACAGCGGCACGTCCTGCCGGAGCGCGAGGATCACCCCACCGACGCACATGATCGGTGCGGCCACCATCAGCGTGAACGTCATCAGCGCCAGCATCTGCACCTGCTGGACGTCGTTGGTCGTACGCGTAATGAGCGACGGTGCACCGAACCGGCCGACCTCGCGGGCGGAGAACGACTGCACGCGCCGGAAGATGGCCCCGCGGATGTCCCGGCCGGCCGCCATCGCCGTACGGGCTCCGAAGTAGACGGCGACGATCGACGCGATGATCTGGCCGAGCGTGATGACCAGCATCACGCCGCCGATCCGCATGATGTAGCCGGTATCCCCGGTGACGACGCCCTTGTCGATGATGTCGGCGTTCAGCGTCGGCAGGTAGAGCGTCGCGATCGTGGATACGAGCTGAAGCAGGACCACGATGGCGATCGGCACTTTGTACGGTTTCAAATAGCTTCGGAGAACCTTGATCAGCATGCTGACTCTTTCGAATGTCCGGGACGGGAGGATTCGGGGGTGGAGTCGGAGGTCGCCGGCTCGGGGTCGGCCATCGGCTCGGCGTTGGCCATCGGCTCGGCGTTGGCCGTCGGCTCGGCGTTGGCCGTCGGCTCGGCGTTGGGCGCCGCCTCGGGGTTGGCCGTCGAACTGTTGGCGCTCGGCGACGGGAGCACGAGGCCGTCGAACAGGATGGCCACAATGGCAGCGGGATCGATCTGTTGGACCTCGCCGAAGGCGAAGCCGCTCATGCCGACGATGTTCAGCATGAGAAGTCGGGCGGCGTTGCTCGGGCTCACGCGGAGGCGGTCGGCATCCGGCTCGAACACGCTAGCCATTGCGTCCTGGATCCGCAGGTTGTTTTTCTGCATCTCGGCGCCGAAGTCGCTGGCCGGACCGAGATCGATGATGAGTTCGCGCGCAATCATGTGCAGCCGGCCGAAGCGGCTGAGGCCCGCGAGCATGATGGCCGCCGCCCGCGTCACACGCTCGCGCAATTCGAGGTCGGCGGGGATGGCCCGGAGTGCGCGCTCCCCCTTCTCCGCATCGAGCGCGCTGCGGATCGCGGCCAGGATGAGGGAGTTCTTGTCCGGGAAGACGCGGAAGATGGTGCCCTCCGCGACGCCGGCGGCCTGCGCGATCTGCCGGGTACTGATCGCCGACCCGTTCTCGATCAGGAGCGGGACCGTCGCCTCGACGAGCGCCGCCCGACGGTCGTCCGGGGCCAGCGGCGCGACCCGCCGCCGCGTCGGCTCGTTCGAGTGCATCGACGATCGCTCGGCGATCTCGCGCACGGGTGCCGCCTCGGCATGGCCGCCGACCATGGGTACATCGATCGAACCGCTCGGGAGCCTCTGGGTTTCGCGGGCTGGCATCATAGCGTCAACCTTAGTTGACGCGGTCTGGCGTCGTCAAGGAACGTTGACGCTTCCGGGCTTCGTTTGCTTTGCACGATGGGAGCTTAAATGAGCGAGCACTCACTCATCCAGTGATTTCGCCGTCGGCTGACAGGCGTGACTCCGCTCCCGCCAAGATCCGCGCGACGTCCCGGAAGTCGCCCGGCAATCCGCCCTGGCGGCGGGCAACTTCACGGAAGTCGCCCGGTGGTCGGCCCTCGCGGCGGGCAACTTCACGGAAGTTGCGGGGATCATGCAGGACGCTGCCCTATCGGCAACACCGCGAGCCGCGGTTCGGAGACGTACCCACGAAGTCGGGTTTAGGTCTCGCGGACCCGTCGGATGACTCGCATGTCCGCGCCGGACCGGTATTTCCACGGCGCGCCGGACTGCGTCGCGCGAGCCTCCCGGCGGCGGGCCTGCCAGGCCAACTCGCGGTGGAGCTTGCGCCAACTCTCCAGCCGTCGCAGCGGTAGGTCGCCGTTTTCGACCGCCGCCCAGACCGCGCAGTCGGGCTCCCCGGCGTGCTCACAGTTCGCGAATCGGCAGGCGACCGCGAACGATTCGATGTCTGAGAACGCCTCGTCGACACCGCCGGCGAAGACGCCGACGGCACGTATGCCGGGGGTGTCCAGTACGGCGCCGAGCCCGGGCAGCGGGATCAGTGACCGGAACGTCGTGGTGTGCCGGCCACGGCCGTCGGCGCGACGGATCTGCTGCGTGGCCATGACGGTTGCGCCGGCTAGCGCGTTGACCAGCGTCGACTTGCCGGCACCGGAGGCGCCGAGAAGCCCGAGCGTGCGACCCGGTGCCACGAACGATCGCACGATGTCGACATTCTGACCGGTCTGAGCGGACACCGGGTAAACCTCGACGCCGGGCGCGCTTTCGGCGACCTGTTCGGCCACCGCGACCGGGTCACCGACCAGGTCGGCCTTCGTCAGCAGCAGCACCGGTCGCGCGCCGGAGTCCCACACGAGCGAGAGCAGCCGCTCGACGCGCCCGAAGTCGGGCGCCGGATCCATCGGTTCGATGACGGCGGCGACATCCACGTTCGCGGCCAGCACCTGACCGCGCGACTCTTCGTTGGCGTTGGCCCGTACGATCTGCGTCCGTCGCGGCAGCACCGCTTCGACCGTGACCCGCTTGTCCGGCCATGTGCGCACGACGACCCAGTCGCCGGCACAGGGCAGCGCGAGCGGATCGCGGCTCACCCGCAGCAGGTGGCCGCCGCCGAGGCTGGCCCGGTCGGCGCCACGCGCGGTCTGCACCGTCGCGATGCCGCGGTCCATGCGCGTGACTCGCGCCGGACGCTGGCCACGCACGTCATATTTCGCGTACGCGGCAGCGAAATCCGCATCCCACCCGAGGGACGCGAGGTCTAGCGTCATCAAATCCCTTTGTCGTGTGATTGAGGGCGGACAGAACGCGGCGATCGCGTGAGATCACCGGCCCCCGCGGCAGGCAGGACGCCTCATGGGCGGTCCCACCTCCTCCCCCGACCGGTCGATGCGTCTGATCGCAACGGTAGGGGCGAAAAACCAAAAGCGAAACCCATTAACTGGTACGAAGACGACACGCCCCGTAGTCGCCGCAGGCCAGCGTGCGCCCGCAGTCCCGCACGGGCCTTGGCGGCGGTGAAACGGTGGCCCTCCCGGGCGCGCGCGAGCGGTAAGTTCATCTCCGTGACCACCGATCCGTTGGCGCTCGCCCACGAAGTGGACCGGGCTACGCAGCGCTTCCTTGACTCCGCCGCCGATCTGACCGACGCCAACCTCCTCGAGCCAAGCCTGTTGCCGGGTTGGACCCGCGCCCATGTGATGGCCCATGTCGCGCGCAACGCCGACTCATTGATCAACTTGTTGACCTGGGCCCGTACGGGTGTGGAGACCCGCCAGTACGCGAACCCGGACGAACGCGAGGCGGGGATCCAGGCCGGTGCGAAGCTCCCGGTCACCGAGCTGCGCACCGACGTGCGCGAGGCATCCGAGCGCTTCGCCCGCGCCTGCGCCGATCTGCCGGCGGAGGCATGGACGGTAGTGCTCGACGACGCCGGCCCGGCCGTGAAGGTCGTCTGGCGCCGGCTCCGCGAAGTCGAGGTGCACCATGTCGACCTTGCCGCCGGCTATACGTGGCGCGACTGGCCGGAGGCTTTCTCACATCGGCTGCTGCATGAGCTGATCGGCGTACGGCGTGGTGGCGAGCCGCCGTCGCTCTGGGTCAAGGCCGACGACCTGAGCCACCCACTGCAACTCGGCAACGGATCACCCGAGGTGACGGTGAGCGGCCGCGCGGCCGATCTCGCGGCGTGGCTCGCCGGGCGGAGCAACGGCGTCGGCCTGACGGTCGAGCCGGCCGGCGACCTTCCCGCACTGCCAGAGTGGATGTGAGCGGCATGGCGTACACAGGCGACATCACGCCCGACACCCGCGAGCTTGCGGATCTCACGATCACGAAGCTCTCGGTCGGGCCGACCGACAACAACGCGTACCTGCTGCGGTGCCGGTCAACCGGCGAGCAGCTGATGATCGACGCGGCGAACGAGCCCGACCGGCTGCGCGACCTCATCGGCGACGGCGGTCTGGTCACCGTCGTCACGACGCACCGGCACGCCGATCACTGGCAGGCCTTGGCGCCCGTGGTCGCGGCCACCGGGGCGGAGTCGCTGGCCCATCCGGCCGACGCGCCGTCGTTGCCGGTCGTCACCCGTACGGTCGACGAGGGCGAGACGGTACGGGTCGGCGACGTGTCGCTGGAGGTGATTCACCTCGTGGGCCACACGCCCGGATCGATAGCGCTTCTCTACCGGGATCCGACCGGTCATCCGCACCTGTGGACGGGCGACTCGCTGTTCCCGGGTGGCGTCGGCAACACCTGGGGTGACCCGGCCGCGTTCGCCTCACTTTTCCATGACGTATCGACCAAGATCTTCGACGTGCTCCCCGACGACACCTGGTTCTATCCCGGCCACGGCAAGGATTCGACGCTCGGCGCCGAGCGACCCCATCTCGGCGAGTGGCGCGATCGCGGCTGGTAGACCGGCTCGGTTCCACCGGTGAGGCATCGCGATTCAGCGGCGCCGGGCGGTGGCCTGTAGTGACGGGCTGACCCAGCCGTTGTCGGCCAGGTTGAGTGTGACGCCGGGGGCAACGATCTCGTCGATGCGGTCGAGCACGTCGTTGGTGAGGACTACGTCGGCCGCGGCGAGCTGCGATTCGAGGTGTTGCATGGTCCGCGGCCCGATGATCGCCGAGGTGATCGCCGGATGGCTCAGCACGAATGCGATGGCCATTTCGATCAGGTCGAGGCCGGCGTCGTCGGCGAGCGTGGCGAGCTGGTCGGCGGCGTCGAGTTTGCGCTGGTTCTCGGGCAGCGACAGGTCGAACCGGTTGGCCAGGCGCTTCCGGGCGATGGACTCGGGTCCGGTCTGGTCGCTGTCCTTGCGGTAGCGGCCGGACAGCCAGCCGCCGGCGAGCGGGCTGTAGGACAGGACGCCCATGCCGTAGCGCTGGCAGACGGGCAGGACCTCGTTCTCGATGCCCCGGGTGAGGATCGAGTAGGTCGGCTGTTCGGTGACGAATCGCTCGCGGCCCCGGTCGCGGGCGATGTACTGCGCGTCGACGATGGCCGAGGCCGGGAATGTGGAGTGGCCGAGGTAGCGGACCTTACCGGCGCGGACCAGATCGGTCAGCGCGCCGAGCGTCTCGTCGAGGTCGACGGCCGGGTCGTAGCGGTGCATCTGGTACAGGTCGATGTGGTCGGTGCCGAGCCGGCGCAGCGAGTTGTCGACCTCCGTCATGATCCAGCGGCGGGAGCCGCCACGGTGGTTCGGGTCGTCGTCGAAGGGCATGAAGAACTTCGTCGCGAGCACGATGTCGTCGCGACGCCCCTTCAACGCCTTGCCGACGATGGTCTCGGACTCGCCCTGCGAGTACACGTCAGCGGTGTCGACGAAGTTGATCCCGGCGTCGAGGGCCCGGTGGATGATCCGGATGCTCTCGTCGTGCTCCTTGGTACCCCAGTCACCGAACATCATGGTGCCGAGACACAGCGGGCTGACCGAGACGCCGGTGCGTCCGAGCGGCCGGTATTCCATGGATCTACCTCCGTGATTGGTCGGCAGCCGGCATGACCTCGTCGATGAGCCGGACCGCGGTAAGTGTGCGTGGGTAACCGATGGACGGCAGCAGTTGGGTCGCCACGCTGAGCAGGATCGTCCGGTCGTTGCCGACGTTGCGGTTCGCGGCGACGTGGCCCTTCGCCTGCGGTTCGCAGCCGCCGAGGCTGATCAAGATCGCGAAGGTGAGCAGCTCCCGGGTGCGAAGGTCGAGACCGGTACGGGTGTAGTGGTCGCCGAAGCAGTTCGCCGACAGGTAGCGCTGCAGGTGCAGCGTGTCGTCCGGTGCGCCGGCGTACATCGCGTCGACCGAGTCGGTCCTGACGATCTCCTTCTGGACCGCCAGGCCCTTCGCGGCCCGGGTCTCCGGGGTGGTGGTCGACTGGCCCGCCAGCGGCAGCGCGACCCCGCGGGCGGTGAGCACGTCGTTGGTGGCGTGCAGGAAATCGAACACCTTGCCCATGCCCACGTACGGCACCGCCTGGTACACGATCTCCTTGGCCTCGACCGGGGTCACGCCGGCGGTGAGCGCCGCTCCGAGCATGATCCGGTACTCGCTCACCGCCTGACACGCGATCAGCGCGCCGAGCTGGACGACGAGACGCGTACGGGTGTCCAGCGGCGCAGCGTCCCGTCGCTTCGCCGGGAGGCCAGTTGCAGCTCTTCCGAGCGCCCGATCCGGTCGAGTTCGCCGCCGGTCCACGTGGTCACGGCTGGATCAGCACCTTGAGCGCCTGCCGGTCGGCCATCGCGCGGTAGCCGCCGGGGACCTCGTCGAGGCCGACCGTGCGGTCGAACACTTTGCCCGGCTGGACCCGGCCCTCGAGTACGTCGGGCAACAGCTCGTCGATGTACGCGCGGGCCGGAGCGACACCACCGGTCAGGGTGATGTTGCGAAGGAACACCCCGAAATCGGCCGGCACTTCCGAATACTGCGGAGCACCGACCCGGCTGACCGTGCCGCCGTCGCGCACGACCCCGAATGCCGTCTCGATAGCCGGGAGCAGGCCGACGCACTCCAACACCGTATGGGTGCCATCGCCGCCGGTCAGCTCCCGGACTTTCTCGACGCCCTCGGCGCCGCGCTCGGCGACGACGTCGGTGGCGCCGAATTCGCGGCCGAGGTCGGTGCGGTCCTTGTGCCGGCCCATCAGGATGATCCGCTCGGCGCCGAGGCGCTGGGCGGCCAGGACCGCGGACAGGCCGACCGCGCCGTCGCCGATCACGGTCACCGTGGTGCGCGGTCCAACCCCGGCCGTCACGGCACAGTGGTGCCCGGTCGGGAACACGTCCGACAGGGCCAGCAGTGACGGCAGCAGCGCCGAGTCCTCGCCGGCCGGCAGCTTGACCAGAGTGCCCTGCGCCTGCGGTACCCGGACGGCTTCGCCCTGGCCACCGTCGATGCCGTTGCGAGCCCACATCCCGCCGTGCCGGCACGAGGTTTGCAGTCCCTCGCGGCAGAAGTCGCAGGTGTTGTCGGCCCACACGAATGGGGCAACCACCAGGTCGCCGCGCTTCAGGCCGGATACGGCGGAGCCGGTGTCCTCGACCCGGCCGAGGAACTCATGGCCGATCCGGTCCCCCTGCCCGGTCGCCGGCTTGGAGCCATAGGGCCACAGGTCGCTGCCGCAGATGCACGCGCGCACCACCCGCACCAGCGCGTCGGTCCGCTCCCGCAGCACCGGGTCCGGCACGTCTTCGACCCGAATGTCGCCAGCTCCGTAGATCAGCGTTGCTCGCATAGCTTCCCTTCCCCACAATCCAGTACAAAACGTCGCCCTGGAGGCGTACAAACACCAGGTAAGTGCCGATATGCGTATCCGGCTCGTTCCATCCAATCCGGTCCGGCGCCGGCGTGGGAGTGCGTGCTGTACCAGGTACCGCCAGAACCCCTCAGTCCGCGCGGCCGATAACCGGCCGCTCGATCGGGGTGGTTGTCCAGCTGGCCAGCAGGTCGAGCCCCTCCTGGGAGCGGCTGCCAGGCTCGGCGGAGTACGCGTTGAGCCGCAGCCCCGGATCGGCGGTCAGCTCCATCGACTCGTACGCCAGGGTCAGGTCGCCGACCACCGGGTGATGTAGGTGTTTGACCCCGGTGCGGTGCAGCCGCACGTTGTGCGCCGCCCACCAGGTGCGGAACACCTCGCTACGGGTCGACAGCTCACCGATCAGCTCGGTGAGGGCGCGGTCGTACGGGTCGCGGCCGGCCTCGGCCCGCAGCAACGCCACGGTGTCGGCGGCCAGGCTCTCCCAATCCCGGTAGAAGCTCTGCGCGTTCGCGTCGAGGAAGATGAACCGCGCGATGTTAGGTGTCGCCGCCGCGGTCTCGAACAGCGGAGCGAACACCGCCCGGCCCAGCTGGTTGGCGCCGAGCACGTCCATCCGGCCGTTGCGGACGTACGCGGGGGCCATGGTCATCGCATCCAGGAGTCCTTGCACGCTCGTACGCAGCTGCGGCACCGGACGTCGCCGGCTACGGGCTGTCGCGGTGGCCATGGACGTGTTCGCGGCCCGGGCCAGGTCGAACAGGTGGGTTCGCTCCGCCTCGTCGAGCTGTAACGCCCGTACCAGCGCGTCGAGGACACTGTCGGACACGCCCGACAGGTTGCCCCGCTCCAGGCGCGTGTAGTAGTCCACGCTCACCCCAGCCAGCAGCGCCACCTCCTCGCGGCGCAGCCCGGCCACCCGCCGGTGGCCGCCGTAGTCGGGCAGACCCGCCCGCTCCAGCGTGATCTTGGCGCGGCGGGTGGTCAGGAAGTCCCGGACCTCGGTGCGGCTGTCCACGTCCTCGACGCTACGTCCACGACACCGCGTCTGGGAGGTTCTGTTGTTACCCGGATCAACCGTCGCTGCCTCACCGCCGGTTTCTGCTTTGCCTGCGTTGTGTCCTACGTCTCTGCTGGCGTTGATGCGCGCAGAGTCGTAGCGCTTCGCGGCGTGACCGATCGGCGCACTCGCGGCGCCCGACGAAAACGATGTGTGCCGGGCCGATCGACCATCCACAATCACCACGTGTCAGATGTCGAGCCGCGCCGAAGACTCGCGGCCGCTGGATATTTCGCTCGGCTCGTGGGCGAGACGTTCGATGGCGCCGACCTCATTTCGGTTCGCCTTGACCACCTGCGGCTCGACCGATGCCGGTTGGTCGGAGTCGACCTCCGCCATGCCACACTCGACCACTGCGACTTTCGGTTCTGCGATCTTCGACGGGCGAACCTGCGCGGCGCATCGCTGCGATTCTCGTCGTTGTCGGGTTGCGACCTCCGAAACGTTGACCTCCGCGATGCCGATTTGACCGGCACTCGATTCGGGTTCGTGAACACCGGATCCGACAACGGTTTGACCGACCTAACCGGCGCCGCATTCGCCGGCGCCCGGCTCAGCGGCGTCACCTTCGACCGCGTCATCGGCGCGCTGCCGGCTGCCTCGGATCCTTGACGTTGGCACGGAATTAGTTGCGGAACTTAACTATTCTATTGACAGAGGTAACTGTCTCGCGAGAGGTTCGCCACAGAGCGCTCTCCCGACACACATCGGCCACCTCGTCGCCATCAACCCCGACCGTGGGCGCACCGACTTCGCGCCGACGACCGCCGACCCGTCACGGCTGCCGGGTCCGATCGATCGCCGTGCCGCGTGGTGCCACCCCCAATCCCACGGTCAACGGCGCCTGGTTGCCTGGTCGGTCGCCTGCCCGCCCGGACCAGCGCTACCGCTCCCGGTCGCCACGGCGGTCCGACCACCTCGGACAAGGAGAACGCATGTGATCAGGCGCAGACACCACGAAGCGGCGACTCGCCGTCTGGACCGGCGGATCACCGCCGGCCTCTACACGCTGGCGATCGCGGCAGCGACGCTCGCCCTCGTGCCGGCCGCGGCCGCAGCGGCGCCGACCGCCACGGCGGTCACGAAGCAAGCGACACGCGCGGCGGCGGCGCCGGCGGCTCTCGCTGCCGCGGTGAGCCCGAGCGCCGTTCCGGGACCGCCGGCCGGCTTCACCACGACGTGGAGCGACGATTTCACCGGCGCGGCCGGGACCGGTCTGAACACGGGAACGTGGAAGTACGACACCGGCCCGGGTTCGAGCTTCGGCACCGGCGAGATCGAGACGATGACGAACAGCACCGCGAACGTCTTCCAGGACGGCTCGGGGCATCTCGTGTTGAAGGCGCTGCACTCCGGCACCGACCCGAACTCGGGCTGGACGTCCGGCCGGGTGGAGACGCAGGCGGCGACGTTCGGTGCACCGGCCGGCGGCGTCGTCGAGATGCAGGCGTCGATCCAGCAGCCCAACCTGACCACGACCAACGGCGCCGGCTACTGGCCGGCGTTCTGGATGCTCGGCTCCACGCTGCGTACGGGCACGCCGTGGCCGACGAGCGGCGAGGTCGACATCCTCGAAGACATCAACAGCCGCAGCTCAGTGTTCGGCACGCTGCACTGCGGCGTCAACCCGGGCGGTCCGTGCAACGAGTCGACCGGCATCGGCAGCGGCGAGCGCGCGTGTGCCGGTTGCCAGACGGCATTCCACACGTACGCGGTGCAGATCGACCGGTCGGTGTCGCCGGAGCAGATCCGGTGGTACCTGGACGGCGCGAACTACTTCACCGTCAACGCCACACAGGTGGACGCGACGACATGGGCAAACGCCGTGGACCATCCGTTCTTCATCATCTTCGACCTGGCGATGGGCGGCGGGTTCCCGGCCGCGTTCGGCGGCGGACCCAACACCGCGACCGTATCCGGCGGCCAGATGAACATCGACTACGTCGCCGTCTACAACAAGGGTCCGGGCTCCGGCGGCGGTGGCGGCGGAACGAACATCGCGCAGGGCAAGACGACCACAGCCTCCTCGGTGGAGAACGCGACGTTCCCGGCGTCGAACGCGACCGATGGCAACCTCGGTACGCGGTGGTCGAGCGCGTTCAGCGATCCGCAATGGATCCAGGTCGACCTCGGTCAGTCGTACAACATCAGCCATGTGACGTTGACGTGGGAGGCCGCATACGCACGGTCCTACCAGATACAGACGTCGCCGAACGGCACGACCTGGACGAACATCTTCTCCACGACAACCGGTGACGGCGGTACGGATGATCTCGCGGTCACCGGCACCGGCCGATATATCCGGATGAACGGTACGGCCCGCGCCACACCGTACGGCTATTCGCTGTTCGAGTTCGCCGTCCAGGGCACACCCGGCGGCGGCGGTACGGCGACGCTCCTGTCGCAGGGCCACCCGGCGACGGCGTCCTCCCTGGAGCAGGCGGTCTTCCCGGCATCCAACGCGGTCGACGGCAACACCGGCACGCGGTGGTCCAGCGGATTCTCCGACCCGCAATGGTTGCAGGTTGACCTCGGCGCGACCCATTCGATCAGCCGCGTCGTCCTGAACTGGGAGGCCGCATTCGCCACGGCATTCCAGATCCAGACGTCGAACGACGCCGCCACCTGGACCACGATCTTCTCGACCACCACCGGCGCCGGCGGCGTGCAGGACCTTGCGGTCAGCGGTTCCGGACGGTACGTCCGGATGCTCGGCACCCAACGCGCGACACCGTACGGCTATTCGCTCTGGGAGTTCCAGGTCTTCGGGAGCTGACCGAGTGGCGTTACCGGGCGCGGCTCGCCCACCGCAAGCCGCGCCCGGTGACCGCGCGCACCTCGGGAACCTCGAGATCGGCGACCCGATGGCCGATCGTCGACACGAACACGCGACCGCGACCCCAGTGCCGTGTCCACACCACCGGCATCGTCACGGGGCGATCGAATTCGCCGCCCGGGTACGGCTCGAACACCGTCGTCGCCAGCACGTCGTTGTACGCGTCGACCATCACCCAGTACTGCTCGGTGTGTACGTCGAAGGGTTCGATGCCAGCCACGATCGGATGCTCGGCACGGGATGGGACGACGTGGACCCGGTAGTCGACGAACGACGGGTGGTGGAACAGGAACTCGCCACCGACCATCCGGGTGTACGCGAGGTCGCCGGTGAACGTCGCGACCACACCACCGTGCCAGCCGGCGAAGCCGACTCCGGCCCGCACCGCCGCGCGCAGCCCGGCCGACTGCTGCTCGGTCAACGTACCCATCGACCAGCACTGCACGATCAGATCGTGCCGCAGGAGGGCGTCGAGGTCGGCGTACCCGTCGAGATCCTCGCAGACCGTGACGTCGAACCCGTCCGCGATCAACGACGGGATGAACAGATCGGTGGCCGCGACCGGGACATGCCCGTCCCAACCGCCCCGCACGACGAGCGCCGACCTCGAAGCCATGTGACCAGTATCGGCGGTGGGCGGCGCGGCCGGCCGGCGCGACGATATGTCGGGCCGCTGAGCAGCCGTAATGTGTCGTGACATGTCGCCCGAGGTGGGACTCGATGGTACGAGCGCTCTGCTTTCGGCATACTGCTGACATGCCCACGCCATTCGTCGCCGCACCTACGTGTGCCGAATGCGGCCAAGCCGCGAGCCATGTCGAACTCGTTGGCCCGGTCGCACGCGACACACCGTCCTGGCGGTTCGTCTACTCCGGGCCGGGCGGAAGCAATGGCAGCGGGGACGTCATCACCGAAGAGCGGGCCGAGCGGCTGACCGAGGCGTTCGTCGAGCCGTTCCACTTCGTCACCATCGCGACCGCCGGGCTCTACGACAACGCCGGCTTCTGCGAACGCTGCGACGCCGCGTACTGCGGGTGGCATTGGAACATCACCCCGAGCGGCTTCGGCACCTGCCCGCGAGGGCATTCCACCAGCCTCGATCCGCACTGGTCGCCGGAGAGCTGACCCTGCTCGGTGCGTGGACGGGGCCTACGGCTCGGCCGGTCACGTAATGTTCCAGACATGGCGAACGCCGCGCTCGAAGCGCTCACCACGGCCGGGATCGCCCACCGTGTCGTGCGTCACGAGCACGTGACGAGCCTCGCCGAGGCGGCCGCGCAGGCCGGCGTCGACACCGCCGACGTGATCAAGACAATCGTGGTACGCCGCGCCGACGACGACTACGTGTTCGTGCTCGTCCCGGGTGACCGCGCGATCTCCTGGCCCAAGCTGCGGGCGGTGTTGGGGGTCAATCGGCTGTCGATGCCGGACGCCGCGACGGCGAAGAACGCCACCGGGTACGAACGCGGCACGATCACGCCGTTCGGGGCGACGACCGCGTGGCCGGTGGTCGCGGACGGGCGCATCGCCGGACGGACCATCCGGCTCGGGGCCGGGGCCCACGACACCGCCGTCGTCCTCGCCGCGGACGATGCCGTACGGGTCCTCGACGCCGCCATCGCCGACGTCACCGATCCGGCCCCGGCCTGACATCGGCACGGGCACTGGGATGCTGAGCGGTGCGGCGGCGCGCGAACGCCGTCAGCGCGGATCCGCGCGCCGGCACACCGGACAGGACGGACTGCGCTCCCACCCGAGCCGGCGCAGCCCGCCGCCCGAGTTGACTTCCACGTGTACCGGCTGGCCGGCGTAGGCCGGCGGCTCAAAACCGGTGAGGTAGCGCATCGCCTCGATCGCCGCCAATGAGCCGAGCAGGCCGGCGACCGGACCGATGTGCAGTCCTCCGCCCGGTCGCTCGTTCAACAGCCGCATCACCGCGGGCGCCTGCCCGCTCGCGGATCCGGACCCCATGCAGGCGACGCAGCCGCTGCGACCGGGATCGACCGAGTAGACGGCCGCACTCGCCGCGCGGATGATCGCCCGTACGAACGGCAAACCGGCCGCGACGCACGCCGCGTTCACCCACAGGTCGACTCCGTCGCCGCCAACCATGTCGCCGAGCGCCGAGCCACCGCCGGCCGGACCGCCGACGGCCGCACTGTGCACCGCCGACCTGTGCACCGCCGAGCCGTGCACCGCCGAACCATGCGCGCCGAGCCGGGCACCGCCGAACCGCGGCCGAGCCGTGCACCGCCGAACCCCCGCTCGGGCCGGCCAGCACGGTCCGGCCGGCCGGACCGCCGCTTTGCGTGCCGGTGACCGGGCCGACGGCATCGACGATGACCAGATCGGGGCAGTAGCGGTCGAGCATCGCGGCAAGCTCCGAGGCGCCGGTGACCGCGGAATCGACCGCGTCGACGTGCAGCGACGGCTCGGCCTCGCGCAGCCACGCCGCCGCCCGACGGACCGTACGCGTGCCGACGTCTCGGCTGCGCGCGAACGGCTGCCAGCCAAGGTCTCGGGCGCCGATCGTGCCGGCGTCGACGACCGTGAGCCGGTCGACGCCAAGCCCGCAGAGCTGAGCAGCGGCGGTCATGTTCACGCCGCCGAGACCGAGCAGCAGCACGTGGGCCGTCCGCAGACGCTCCAGCATGTCCTCGCGACCGAGTGCGAGCGTCGCGTACGGCTCGAAGAACGCCAGGTTGTCGGCGTACCGGTCGCGGGTGTCGGCACCGATTCGTCCGGCGCGTTCGTCGTCGACGAGCAGGCGGTGCCGATCGAGAATGTCGACGACCCGGTCCACGGCGGCCACCGGCACTCCGACCACCTCGGCCAGCTCCGGCGGCGTACGGCTGCCCTTACACAGCAGGTCCAGGAGCAACTCCACCATCCCGTCGGGATCGTCGAGACGCAACTGCTCCTGAGCATCCCGGACGAGCCTCAGCTCGGCACCGCAGCGCTCCCAGAACACGTCCTTCAACCTCGGCCGCATGACGCCTCCCTGACGATGACGCCGGACGATCACGCCTGACCATGACGATGACGCCCAGGCGACGTGCAGCGCCCCATGCCGGCCGCCCGGGAGCCCGATCCCCCAAGTGCCGGGCCCCCGATGCTGACCGGCATGGAGCGACGCGGACCCTCCTCGCGCCCGCCTGTCCCCGGCGGTGGCCGAGAACGCGGCGGTGCGAGGACGAGCGGTGCCCGACCTCGACCTCGCTCCGCTCGTGCACCAGAGAGCATCGCGACGACCGCGGCCGGACCTGCGCATCTCCATGCTGCGGCGCGGCGCTTACGGTCCGCTTACGCCGCCGCCCGAGAGAGACGGCCGTCACCGGAAATCTGCCACCGCGCGAGCACCGAGCGATCACCGCGGACCCCTCGCGGCGCCCGGTCGCTAACGAATGCGCCACAGTCGGATATGGACTCGGCAACACCCTCTGAGCAGTACCGCCGCCGCATGTTAGCGTCGGTCACCTGAGGCCGAATCGGGGTGGCGGCTGCGCGTGGACGAACCGACGATCCGCATCCTCGGCCCGCTCGATGTCCGGCGGGACGGCCAGCCACTTGAGCTGGGCCAACGCCGCCAACGCCTGATGCTCGGCGTGCTTGCCCTGTGGGCCGGCCAGCCCGTACGGCTAGGCAGACTGACCGAAATCGCCTGGTTCGGTGCCGACCCGCCACCCAGTGCCCGCAATGGCATCCAGGTTGGGATCAGCCGCTTGCGGACCGCGCTCGGCACTGTGGCCCGAATCACTACCGTCGGTGACGCGTACCGGCTGGACGTGCCACGCGATCGCGTGGACGTGTTCCGGTTCCGTACCCACGTCGCTGCCGCGCGTGACCGATCCGGACGGGCGCGGGCTCGGGCGTTGCGCGACGCCGAGCGGCTCTGGCGCGGTCCGGTCCTCGCGGCCGAGCTTCCGGACGGGGCACGGCAGTGGCTGTGTGCCGGGCTGGACGAGGAGCGCATCGCGGCGATCGAAGAACGCATCGCGGTCGAGCTCGACCTCGGCCACCATCGCGAGCTCGTCGGCGAGCTCACGGATCTGGTCGCGGCGATGCCGACCCGGGAACGGTTGGTGGCGCAGCTCATGCTCGCGCTCTACCGCGACGGGCAGGCGGCGAAGGCGTTAGAGGTCGGCGCATTCGCCAAGGCCGCATTGGCCGAGGAGCTTGGCATCGACGCCGGGCCCGAGGTGCGGGGCATGGAGGTCGCCATCCTGCGACAGGCACCAGAGCTGGATGTGCCGTCGCCCCGGATCGAGGTCGCGCCGATCGTGGCGCCGGCTCAACTGCCGCTCGACGCCGCCGCGTTCATCGGACGCCGGGCCGAGCTCGACGCGCTCGATCGCATGCTTGTGCCGGACGGTCGGCTGGATCAGGCCAACGCCCGGATCGCGGTGATCACCGGCACTGCCGGTGTGGGCAAGACCGCGCTCGCGGTGCGGTGGGCACACGACGTCCGCGAGCGATTCCCGGACGGCCAGCTTTTCGCGGACATGCGCGGGTACGCAGCCGGCACGCCCACGAGGTCGGCCGACGCGCTGGCCCGGTTCCTGCGGGCGCTCGGTGTGCCCGGTGAGCGCGTGCCGAGCGACATCGATGACGCGGCGGCCGCCTATCGCAGCCTGCTCGCCGACCGACGCGCCCTGATCGTGCTGGACAACGTGGCCGATGCGGGCCAGGTCCGGCCGCTGTTGCCGGGCGGGCCGGGCTGTGCGGTGGTCGTCACGAGCCGTCAGCGACTCGATGGCATGGTCGCCCACGATGGCGCCCGCCACCTCGGCCTCTCGGTGCTCTCCGGCACCGAGGCGCGCGTGCTGCTCGATCGGGCGCTCGGCGCCGATCGGGTGGCGGCCGAGCCGCACGCGGCCACCCAGCTCGCCGAACTCTGCGCATACCTGCCGCTCGCTCTGCGGGTGGCGTCCGCGACATTGGCCGGCACTCCGCGGCGGTCGATCGCCGACTACGTGGATACGCTCCGCGGCGGCGATCGGCTCGCGACGCTGGCCATCGACGGTGACCCGCGCAGCGCCGTACGGTCCGCGTTCGACCTGTCGTACGCCGAACTCGATGCGCCCGCCCGCCAGATGTTCCGGCTCCTCGGCGTGGCACCCGGTGCGGACGTGACGACGCCGGCCGCGGCGGCGCTCGCCGACTGCCCGCCCGAGACCGCCGAGTCGTTGCTCCGGCGGCTGGTCACGGCGCATCTCGTGGACGAGGTCGCGCCCGACCGGTTCGCGTTGCACGATCTGCTGCGGCTCTATGCGGCCGAGCGGGCCGAGGTCGAGGACGACACCGCGAGCGCGCTCGACCGCCTGATCACCTGGTACGTGCACAGCGCGCGTACGGCCGGCCGGCTGGTCTACCCGCACATCGTGCGGCTCGAAGGGCACGACGCGGCCGTTCCGTTGCCGGCCGTAGAGGTCACGTACCCAACCGACCTGCACGCCGCGACGTGGCTCGACGCGGAACGGTCGAATCTCGTCGCGGTCGCGGAATTCGCCGCGCAGAGTGGTCGCGATCGGATGTCGTGGCTTCTCGCGGACGCGTTGCGCGGCTACTTCTGGTACAACCGGCACGGCGCAGAATGGCTGCCGATGGCGGAAACCGGTCTGGCCGCGGCGATCCGGGGCCACGACGAACGGGCCGAGACCGCGATGCGGCTGAATCTGGCCGCGGCCAACCATTGCCTCGCGCGGCGGCCGGCCGCGATCGAGCAGTACACAACGGCGAAGGCGATCGCACGACGGGTCGGCTGGATCGAAGCGGAAGAAGCGATCCTCACCAATCTCGGCATCGCCTACGCCGATGGCGGCGACCTCGGGGCGGCCGTCGACTCGTACCGGCTCGCCCTGTCACTCGCGCGCAGCCGCCGACGTCAGGCGATCACCCTCGTCAACCTCGGCAGCACGCTGCATCAGATGGGTCGCCTGCACGATGCCGTACGCCAGCATGCCGCCGCGCTCGACCTGGCCCGGCACGCGAACTTCGCCGGCGGTGAGGCCAGTGCGCTGCAGTACCTCGGGTATAGCGAGCATGCGCTCGGCGACCTGCCCCGCGCGCTCGATCACCTGACGATGGCGCTGTGGGTCCACCGCCGCACCGGCAACCGGCATCAGGAAGCGCAGACGCTGATGGACCTCGCCGCGGTCTATCTCGACGAAGAACGACTCGTCGACGCGGAGTCGTTCGTGGAGCGCTCGCTCGCCCTGTGCCGCGAGCGGTCCGACCTGCAGACGCAGTCGTACGTCCTGTCGACCCGGGGGCGGGTCCGTCTGGCGCTCGGGCAGGTGGACGACGCGATCGCCGACCATCTCGCCGCGTTCGACGCCGCCCGGCAGGCCCGCGCACTCTACGTGGAGACGGTCGCGATGGTCGGTCTGGCCAACGCGACCCGGTTCACCGGCCGTCACGGCGTCGCTCTCGCGCACGCCCGATCCGCGCTGTCGAATGCGGAGCGGGCCGGATACCGTACGCTCGCCGGCGAAGCCCTGACGGTCGCGGCCGCCGCGCGGACCCAGATGAACGACCTCGACGGCGCCATCGAGGACGCCGAACACGCGCTGATCCTGTTGCGACACAGCGGGTACCGATTGGCCGAGGCGCGGGCGCTCCGCGTGCTGGCCGGCGCGATCGGCGACAATCATCCGGCCGAGGCCGACCGCTACGAACGCCTCGCCGACGACATCGTGGCCAGCGCGCGCCAGCGGGATCCGGTGATTCGGCACGACACGGTGAACGGGCACGACTCGGTTGGCCGACGCGATTCGGGTATGCGCGAACCAGGCGACGAGCGCGATGTCGCCGACCGGGCGATCTCCGACATCCGAGCCCACCGGGCGACGCGCGAGCCTCGCTCGGCCTGACGGTGGCGGTTCACCCGAAGCTACCTGAAACAGACAGCGCTGCGGCGGGCACCGGATCGGTGCCCGCCGCAGCGGGGAATTGCCAGGCAGGGCCGAGTTACGCGGTCGTGGACGCGGTGCGCATCAGCGGCTTGCCGACGGGCAGCGACACGCTGCCGCCGAACGAGTTGAACACCCCGGCGAAGGACGCGTACCACGCCGCCACGGCTGTCAGGATCCCGATGTAGCCACCGGTCTTGATGATGTTCTCGTTGTTGGCGAAGAACCCGATGAACAGCACGATCTCGGTGAGCTGCAGCGTCAGGAACACGGCGAAGACCGCCGCGTTGATCTGACTCGACGCCGCCAGCATGTAGAGGTTGAAGATGGCGAACGCCAGCAGGATCCAGCCCAGATCGTTGGTCGCGTTGTTCGACTTGACGAAAACCTGGTAGAGGAACAGTCCAATCCAGAATCCGCCGTACGTCGAGAACGCCGTCGCGCCGAAGACGTTGCCCCGACGGAACTCCCACATGCCAGCCAACAACTGCACGAGGCCGCCGTAGGCGAGCGCGTAACCGAGCCACGCGGCTCCGTTGCCTCGGGTCAGGCCCGCGTTCGACGCGGACAGAAGGAATGTGGTCAGCGCGAACGCCGCGAGTCCCAGCGGTGCGGGGTCGGCAATGCTGGCGATGCCGCTCGGCGCTGCGGGTGCTTCCGGTTCAGCCATGGTGGTGGCCTCTTTCTACGGTAGCGGTGACGCTATTGACCCCTCGCCGGGCAGGCGCAAGCCAAGGCTCGCGCGCCTGACGGCGGCGACAGACCAATGGCGAAGGGAGGGTGGTAACAGTGAAGTGCCCCGCGAGGGAACTCGGTCCCTCGTGAGTGGCGAAGCGGCAACCAGGGGTGGCAACCATCTGCATCGCTACCTCACGAAACATTGATTAGCAAAAACGTAGCGCGTTGATCGTCTGGCCGCAATATCGACATGCATCCACGCGGATAGCGCTTCACCGTCCACGGTGGCCTATGCCCAGATCAGCCCGGATGCTCCGGCGAACGCCGACAGCGAGCTCGTTGGGCCGAAATACGGTGCGAAATCGTCCGGCACGAGATAGCGACGTTCGGCCGACGGCCGAACCCGTCGGCATGCCCTCGACCATGGCGTTTCCGTACCAGTGGCATCGCGGTTTTCGTCGTGATCCGGCCGGCGATGGTTTTGCATAATGTGCCAGCTAATGGGCGAATGTTTCCCGATCGAGCCGAGTGGCGGTTCTCGTCTCCCATGGCGCATCGGTGTCCACGCGGCGGGCCGCGGCGGCATCGCGGACAGCTCGTTGGCGGCGTCGTCGAGTCTGAGCCGGGTCAGCGCGATATCGGCCAGCATCAGCGCTCCCAGCCACCGAATGCGCCGGGGTCGAGCGATTCAGCTTTCCGTTGAACTCGACGGTATGCTTGCCTTCGTTATACGTGCCACATAGATCGAAACCGAGCTCGGCGACGGGGCTGACCGCCCGATGCCGCGTCGGTCCGATCCACTGGTCGCCCGTCTCGATGACCTCGCCACCGGTGCCCGAGATCTCCCGGTTGACGGTGCGGCCGCCCACACGGTCGCGAGCTTCGAGCACAACGACGTCGAGTCCGGCGGACCGCAGCCTGGTGGCAGCGGTGGTCGGCATCAAGATCCCTAATGCCCTGTTCCGCGCCGCTCAGAGCGCCACCCGGACACCGCCGTTGAGCGTGTCCGACGTGACGCAGCGCGCGCCGCGCAGGGGCGCCACGACCCAACGCACCACCAAGCGGAAAGATAGACACCATGCCCACGCGCTCCGACCTTCGTAACGTCGCCATCGTCGCCCATGTCGACCATGGGAAGACCACCCTGGTCGACGCCATGCTCAAGCAGTCCGGCGGCTGGCACGCCCGCGCCGAGATGGCCGACCGGGTGATGGACTCGATGGATCTCGAACGCGAGAAGGGCATCACGATCCTCGCGAAGAACACGTCGGTGGCGTATCACCCGACGGACGGCTCCGAGCCGGTCACGATCAACATCATCGATACGCCCGGCCACGCCGACTTCGGCGGCGAGGTCGAGCGTGGCCTGACCATGGCCGACGGTGTGGTCCTGCTGGTCGACGCGTCCGAGGGTCCGCTCCCGCAGACCCGGTTCGTGCTGCGCAAGGCACTGGAAGCCAGGATGCCGATCATCCTGGTGATCAATAAGGTCGACCGCGCCGACGCCCGCATCAAGGAGGTCGTTGACGACACGTACGAGCTGTTCCTCGACCTCGACGCCGACGAGCACCAGATCGACTTTCCGATCGTCTACGCCTGCGCCCGCGACGGCATCGCCACGCTGACGCAACCGGCCGACGGCACCGTACCGGCCGATTCGACGTCGCTCGAGCCGCTGTTCCAGACGATCCTCGACACCATGCCGGCCCCGGTTTTCACCGACGGCGCGCCGCTGCAGGCGCATGTGACCAACCTCGACGCGTCACCGTTCCTCGGCCGCCTTGCGCTGTGCCGGGTCCGGGAGGGCGTGATCCGCAAGGGCCAGACCGTGGCGTGGTGCAAGACCGACGGCAGCACGGCCAAGGTCCGCATCTCCGAACTTCTCATGACCGACGGTCTGGAGCGCAAGTCGGCCGAGCAGGCCGGCCCGGGCGACATCATCGCGGTCGCCGGCATCGCAAACATCATGATCGGCGAGACGCTGGCCGATGCGGACAACCCGGCGCCCCTGCCGTTGATCACCGTCGACGAACCGGCCATCTCGATGACGATCGGCACGAACCAGTCGCCGCTCGCCGGCAAGGTCAAGGGTTCCAAGGTCACCGCGCGGCTCGTGAAAGACCGGCTCGATCGCGAGCTCGTCGGCAATGTTTCGTTGCGGGTGCTGCCGACCGAACGGCCGGACACCTGGGAGGTGCAGGGCCGAGGTGAGCTCGCGCTCGCGATCCTGGTCGAGCAGATGCGCCGCGAGGGTTACGAACTCACGGTCGGCAAGCCGCAGGTGGTCACGCGGGAGATCGACGGCAAGACGTGCGAACCGGTGGAGCGGATGACGATTGACGCGCCGGAGGAGTATCTCGGTGCGATCACCCAGCTGCTGGCGATCCGCAAGGGCCGGATGGAACAGATGGTGAACCACGGTACGGGCTGGATCCGTTTGGAATGGCTCGTGCCGGCCCGTGCGCTGATCGGGTTCCGGACCGAGTTCCTCACCGACACGCGGGGCACCGGCATCCTGCACCACGTGTTCGACTCGTACGAGCCGTGGTTCGGCGAGTTGCGTACGCGTGCGACCGGATCGTTGGTGGCCGACCGGGCCGGCGTGGTGACGCCGTTCGCGATGATGAACCTCCAGGAGCGCGGCACGCTGTTTGTCGAGCCGACCACGGAGGTGTACGAGGGCATGATCGTCGGCGAGAACTCGCGCGCGGACGACATGGACGTGAACATCACCAAGGAGAAGAAGCTCACGAACATGCGACAGTCGACGTCCGAGGAGACGGAGAAGCTGATCCCGCCGCGGAAGTTGTCGCTGGAACAGTCGCTCGAGTTCTGCCGCGAGGACGAGTGCGTCGAGGTCACGCCGCAGACCGTACGGCTGCGCAAGGTGGTCCTCGACCAGACCGAGCGCTACCGCGCATTCCGCCGAGCCCAGCGGTCGTGAGCTCGGCACTGTGCCCGCCGACCCGGAGGTCCTGACCGCACCAGCCCTGACCGGGCTGGCCGACGAACTCGCCACTTTCCCGGCGCTGGTGTCGGTCTGGTGCGGACCGGTCTTCGCCGACCCGGCTCAACCGGCGGCGCGGCGGCCCGCGTTCACCCGGCTCGCCGACGCCCGTCACTACGCGGCCAGCATGATGAAGGTCCCGATCCTGGCCGCGATGTACCGCCTGGCCGACGCGGGCGCGCTCGACCTCGATGAGCCGATCGCCGTCGTGAACGAGTTCCCGTCGGCACATGCTGGTGCGCCGAATTTCGCCGTGGATCCGGCCTACGACCAGGATGACGAGGTTTGGGCACGTCTGGACGGCGACGCGACGCCGCGGTGGCTCGGTCGGCGGATGATCGTCCGGTCCTCCAACCTGGCGACCAACCTCATCCTCGAGCGGGTCGGCATCAGCGCGGTGGGTGAGGTGTTGCGCGACGTCGGTATGGACGACAGCCGGGTCGAGCGTGGAATCACCGACACCGCCGGCCGCATGGCGGGTTTCGACAACCTCACGAGCGCCCGGGACCTGGCCGCACTGTTCGCGGCGATCGCGGGCGGCACGAACAGTTCCGACCACGCATATCTGCCGGTCGCGACCCCGCCATCGTGCCGGGAGATGATCGATGTGCTGTGCGCCCAACAGCACCGCGAAGACCTGGCGGCCGGGCTCCCGCCCGGAACCCGCGTGGCGCACAAGAACGGCTGGGTCACCGACGTACGTCATTCGGCCGGTGTCGTGTTTCCGGACGACACCCCGCCGTACGTGCTTGCGGTCTGTACGACCGGAGGGCACGCCCGAGGGGACTACGACCGGAACGCGCGGCGACTGATCGCCCGGATCGCGGCCGCGAGCTGGGACGACCGGCACCAGGTTACGTCGGCTGAGCACGCGTGATGCCGGTTCGACCCGCAACCGGGAGCGCGTTTGGATCGTGCGCCGGCCGACCTCGGAACACCGGCGGCGGGTGAGCCCGAAGGCCCAGTCCCGCCCGCCGCCGGTGCGCTCCGTTGACCGCGGGTCGGCCCGAACCACCGCAGACGCGTGGCGGGCTCCCCCGGTCTTGTTGGTCATACGGATGCCTCACGCATCTGGTTCACTGGCTCGACTCGTCCGGCTTCGCCCGATCCACGACGTGGATCCAAGACGTCGGACCAAGGCGTCGATCCAAGGCGTCGTACCAAGGCGTCGACATGTGAGGTCGACACATGACGGTGTGGCCCCCGGCGCTGCGCGTCGCGTGCGTCGGTGGACAGTGGAGTCTGTGCCGGACCACCGATCAGCGTCGGGATCCAGTTCACGTTTCGTCGCAACGAGGAGTGCTCGTGAGGGTCGTTATTCCCGGCGGGACCGGGCAGGTGGGCAGGATCCTGGCTCGGACACTGGCTGCGCAGGGTCACGACGTCGTCGTGCTGACGCGATCGCCCCGAACCGCCGGTCAGGTTGAGTGGGACGGCTTGACGCTGGGCGGTTGGGCGAGACATGTCGACGGCAGCGACGTTGTCATCAATCTGGCCGGACGCAGTGTGAGCTGTCGCTACACCGACGAGAACCTCGCGGCGATGATGAACTCGCGCGTGCAGTCGACCGAGGTTGTCGGCGAAGCCATCGCCCGCGCGAAGCGACCGCCGAAGGTGTGGCTACAGATGAGCACCGCGACGATTTACGCACACCGTTTTGATGCCGCCAATACCGAGCGCGACGGTGTGATCGGCGGTGATGAGGAGGGCGTGCCGGCGTACTGGGCCTACAGCGTCAAGATCGCCCGGAACTGGGAGGCGGCGCAGGAGCGGGCCGCGACGCCCGAGACGCGCAAGGTGACGATGCGGTCGGCCATGGTAATGAGTCCGGACCGCGGTGGCGTGTTCGACGTGCTGAGCTGGCTCGCACGATTCGGACTCGGTGGATCGGTCGCGGGCGGCGGCCAGTACGTGTCGTGGATCCACGACCGCGACTTCGTACGGGCGGTCCAGTTCTTGATCGAACGGGACGACCTCGCCGGCGCCGTGAACCTTGCCGCGCCACAACCGTTGCCGCAAGCGGAGTTTATGCGGGAGTTGCGGTCGGCCTGGCGGATGCCGGTCGGCCTGCCCGCCACGAGATGGATGGCCGAGATCGGTGCACTCGCGATGCGCTCCGACACGGAACTGCTTCTCAAGAGCCGGCGCGTGGTTCCCGGACGGCTCGTCGACGCGGGGTTCACATTCGGCTGCCCGGATTGGCACACGGCCGCGGTTGACCTGGTGCCACGACGCCGCCGGAGCCAGCCGACGACCTCGCCGGCCGGCGTTACGCCCGTGAGCTAGGCGACGACGACGCCATGACCGACTCCGGCCGGTCAATTTGCCCGCATCGCGCGGCCGACATAGTTTTCGGCCAGTGACTCCCCCGCCGCGCGCGACGACGTCACGTAGCGGAGCTGCGACAGCTGCAGTGCCTCGTCGAAGGCGTCATCGCCCGGCGCCCGGTGCAGCATCGACGTCATCCACCACGAGAAGTGTGTGGCCCGCCAGACCCGGCGCTGGCATCGGTCCGAATAGGTGTCGGCCAGCTCGGTGGTCCCATCGAGAAGCGCGACGAGCGCGGCGGCGAGCACGGTCGCGTCCGCCATCGCCAAATTGAGGCCCTTGGCGCCGGTGGGCGGCACGATGTGGGCCGCGTCGCCGGCGAGAAACAACCGACCATGTCGCATCGGCGCGCTGACGAAGCTGCGCATCGGGGTGATCCCCTTGTCGCGGACTGGGCCGGTGTGCAGCGTCCAACCGGGCAGCCCGAGTCGCGTGTCCAGCTCCGACCAGATGCGATCGTCGGGCCAGTCGTCGATTTGCTCGTCCGGGTCGACCTGCAGATACAGCCGGCTCACATCCGGGGATCGCATGCTGTGCAGGGCGAACCCCCGCGTGTGGTGTGCGTAGATGAGTTCGTCGGTCGACGGCGCGACGTCGGCGAGGATGCCGAGCCAGGCGTACGGGTACGAACGCTCGGCGACAACGAGGTTCGGCACCGCGGCCCGGCACACACCGTGGAAGCCGTCGCAGCCGGCGATCGCGTCGCACCGCAGCTCGCGTTCGACGCCACCGGCATCCCGGTAGCGGATGAGCGGCCGGTCGCTCGTCACGTCATGGACGCCAAGCACCTCCGCGTCGAACTCGATCGACCCGCCCCGATCGAGGCACGCGGCGACCAGGTCCTTCACGATCTCGGTTTGCGCCCATACGGTCACGGTGCCGCCGCCGGTGAGTTCGACGAAGTCGACGTGATGGCGTTCGCCGGCGAACTGGAGATAGATGCCGCCGTGCTCGAGACCGTCGGTGTCCATCCGGGCGCCGAGGCCGACCTCGCGCAGCAGCTGTGCCGTACCGGCCTCGACGACGCCCGCGCGCTGCCGTGCTTCGACGTAGGCGCGGTCGCGGCTCTCCAGGACGACGGATTCGACGCCGGCCCGCGCGAGCAGATGCGACAGCAGCAGGCCGGCGGGTCCGCCGCCCACGATCCCCACCTGGGTACGGTCGGGAACGCTCACGCTGTGCTCCGATCGGTGTCGTGCGGCTCCGCGGGCGGCTCGGCCGGCTGATCGGCCGGCGGTGCGCCGATCGACGCGGATTCTCGCGTGACGCGCCGGCCGAGGCGCTGCCCGCAGCGACGGCGTGTGCACCACATATCCGACCGGGAACAACCGCACGTCCGTTCGGGCGGCGACCGCGCCCCACAGACCGCGCGGCAACCACAGCACCGAGGCCATCGCGATCACGCCGATCAGGACGAGATACCACACACCGTACGACGACAACGACTGCTGCAGGGCGAAGAACACGATCGCACCGAGGATCGGGCCCTCCATGTAGCCCAGGCCGCCGATGATCACGATGAAGATCATGTACGCCGACCATTGCACGCTGAAGATCGCGTCCGGCTGAACATTGAGCGAGCTGACGATGAGCAGCCCACCGGCCGCACCGCAGCCGGCCGCGGACACGAGATAGACGAGCCGCTTCGCCAGTGACACCGTGACGCCGACGCTGCGCGCCGCGGTCTCGTCGTCGCGAATCGCGGTCAGGGCGAGCCCGAGTCGGCTGCGCAGAAGCACGTAGCATCCGGCCACGGTCAGCACGGTGACGCCGAGCGCGACCCAATAGGTCAGCGCCTCCCGGACGCTCGAGTCGATCGAGGACAGTGTGGTGAGTGAACGGCCGCTGCCGCCGCCGAGCGACCCGTCGCGCTCGACCAGTAGGTGGTAGACCTCGGCGATGACCCACGTCCCGACTGCGAAATAGTCGCCGCGTAGCCGGAATGCGAGCAATGAGGTCGGCACCGCGATCACCGCGCAGGCCGCCGCGGCCGCGATCACGCCAACGTACGGCTGCACACCCCAGTCGCTGAACTGCAGGACGGCGTACGCACCGAGCCCGATGTAGGCCTGCTGCCCGATCGACACGAGCCCGGCGTAGCCGGCCAGCAGGTTCCACATGCTCGCCATCGTCACCAAGATGAATAGCGTGACGAGATCGTCGGTGATCGACGTGTACACCGCGAATGGCGCGTACGCGAGCACCACGACGACAATACCGAGCACGACCGTCGTCCAGAGGTTCGCGCGCCGACCTCGACGTACGCGCAGCCCGGCTGCGCTGCCGTCCCGCTGGACCGGAATGCGCGGTGGCGCAACCGATCCCGGTCCGGCGGCGGGAACGGGCACCGGCGAGGTCATGCCAGCCTCCGCGCCGGGATGAGGCCCTGCGGCCGGAAGGCGAGCACGGCCAGGAAGATGACGTGCCCGCCCAGCAACAGCAGTGTCGGGTCGAGCTGGGCCCCGAGCGTCTGGGCGAGACCGAGCACCATGCCACCGAGCAGGGTCCCCCACAGCGACCCGAGCCCGCCGATGACGACCGCCTCGAACGCGAAGATCAGCCGGCTGGGACCCATGCTCGGGTCGAACGACGACCGCATCGCGAACATCAGGCCGGCCAAGGCCACGGTGGCGAACGCGATCGCCGTCGCTACCGCGTAAATGTGCCGGCTGTCCGCCCCGACGAGGGTGGCCGCCTCGCGGTCGTCCGACGCGGCCCGCATGATCCGGCCCGTACGGCTGCGGGACAGGAACAGTTGCAGCGCGACGATGACGACAACGGCCAGTCCGAACGTGATGAGCGCGAGGTACGACAACGAAATGTTCGCGTTGATACGGAGCCCTTCGGTGACCAGCGACCCGATGTCGAGCGCCCGCGTGTCGGCCGAGTAGATCTGCAGCAGCAGGTTCTGGATCACGACCGACAGGCCGAACGTGACCAGCAGCGTCGACAGTGGGCTGATCGCGAGGCTGCGTTGGAGCAGTCCGCGCTGGAGGCCGTACCCGAAGGCGGCGAACACTGGCACCACGACCACGACCGCCCAGAACGCACCGAGCGGGGTCGCGCTCATCACCGAGTACGCGAGGAACGCGGCGAGCACGGCGAGGTCGCCGTGGGCCAGGTTGACGATGCGCATCACGCCGAACATCAACGAGAGGCCGCACGCGAACAGCGCGTACAGGCCGCCGAGCAGGATGCCCTGCACGACCGCGTTGACCCAGGTCATCGCGCGCCCTCCCGATCGGCGCCGGGCGCGGCCGCCGTGACGGCGCCGAAGTAGGCCGCCTGGATCTCGTCCGCGGCCAGATCGGCCGGGCGGCCGGCCAGCACCGCACGCCCGCCGCGCAGACAACACACCTGATCGGCCACGTGCAGTGCTTGCGACACGTCCTGTTCGACGAGTAACACCGTGGTCCCTTCGGCCAGAATCTGCGGGAGGGTCTCGTAGAGGCCGCGCACGACGATCGGCGCGAGACCCAGAGACAGCTCGTCCAGTAGCAGCAGGCGCGGATTGCTGGCGAGGGCGCGACCGATCGCGACCGCTTGTTGTTCGCCGCCGGACAGCGACGCCGCCGCCTGCTTGCCGCGGTCGGCCATCCACGGGAACAGGTCGATGATCCGACCGATCGACCACGGCCCGGGACGCTTGCGATACGTGCCGGTGGCGAGGTTCTCCGCCACGCTGAGCGACGAAAACAGCCGGCGACCCTCGGGCACGAGTGCGATCCCGGCGGCCACGCGACGATGCGTCGGCATTCGGGTCACGTCCTCGCCGTCGTACCGGATCAGCCCGCTCGACGGCCGCAACACGCCGGCGATCGTCCGCAACAGCGTGGTTTTGCCCGCGCCGTTCGCCCCGATGATCGCGAGCGTCGCACCCTCGCCGACGGCCAGCGAGACGTCGGTCACCGCGGCCAACTGTCCGTGGTGCACAGTCAGGCCGTCGATCTCCAGCAGGGTCACGACGCCGCCTCGCTCGTCGGCGCGCCGGTCGCCCCGTCCCGGGGCTCGTCGTTCGCGGCCAGCTCCGGCCCGACGCCGAGATAGACCTCGCGTACGGCCGCGCTCGCCAGCACCTCGCCCGGCGCTCCGTCGGCGATGAATGCGCCGCCGGCGAGGCAGAGCAACCGATCGACGCTACGGGTGAGGGCGTGCACGACGTGCTCGACCCAGACGATCGTGATGCCACTGGCTCGGCGCGCGGTCACGATCGCGACCAGTTCGTCCACCTCCGGATCGGACAAGCCACCGGCGACCTCGTCCAGCAGCAGCAGTCGGGGTGCCGTGGCTAAGGCTCGCGCGAGTTCGAGCCGCTTGCGGTCGAGCAGTGTCAAACGGCCGGCGGCTTTGTTCGCGGCCGTGAGCAGGCCGGTCTCGTCGAGAACGGCCATCGCACGATCGCGCGTGTCGGTCTTGCCGGCCCGGCGGGCCGCCCCCGTCGATGACGCGTCCGATCTCTCCCCGACCGTGAACCGGGTGCGGCCGCCCTGTTCGGCGGCGACCAGGACGTTCTCGTACACGCTCATGTGCTCGAAGGGCCGCGGTACCTGGTAGGTGCGGCCGACGCCGAGGCGACAGCGCGCCGCCGCATCAAGGCCGGTGACCCGTTCGCCGCCCAGGCGCACATCGCCGGAATCGGGCGCGAGGTCGCCCGAGATGATGGAGAACAGGCTGGACTTGCCCGCGCCGTTCGGCCCGACGATGCCGACCGCCTCCCCGTCGCCGACCGACAACGAGAGCCGGTCGGCGACGCGGACACGGCCGAATGCCTTGCTGACCGCATCAAGCGCGAGCATCGTCACGTCTGGGTGGTGAGTTGCAAATCCCCGTTCAGCGGAACGATCGGGATCTGCGAGTTGTCGATGATGTACATCTCCCACGGGAAGGTGGTTCCCGGCCGCCACTGCGCACCGGTGATCGGGATGAGCGCAACCCCCGGCACCGGGCCCTGCGGTGAAGTCGAGCGCGCCGCTCATGCCGGTGATCTTCATCGTGGTCAGCTGGTGCGCGACATCGTCGTGGTCCTTCGGGTCGCTCGCCGAGGTGAACGCCTGTACGGCGATTTCAAACAGCGAATAGATCGAACCGAGCGCCTGGTGCCACTGGTTCCCGGTGGCCGCGGCGAACCCGTCGGCCAGCTGCTTGGTCGTCGTGCCGTCGAGCGACGACTTGTACGGGTGGTAGGGGCTCCACCAGCAGTCGGTGGCGATGTTGTTGGACAGTTGGCCGAGCGCCACCGCCTCGCTGGGGAACAGCATCACCTTGGCGACGGTCGCGAGCTTCGGCCGGTAGCCCTGTTGCGCGGCCTGCTTCCAGAACGTCTGGAAGTCGGGCGGCAGCGGCGCGCAGGTGAAGAACTCGGAATCGGTGGCCTTGAATCGCGCGATCTGTGCGCTGAAGTCGGTGATCCCGTCCTGGTAACCGCCCGGGTCGATCGGCTTGTAGCGGGTCGACTTCATGGCCGGCGGGAAGCCGGCGCGGAATGCGTTGCCGTCGGTGTCGTTCGGGAACAGGCACGCCACGTCGTCGGCCTTGATGCCGCTGCGGTCCCACAGATGCGAGAACAGGTCGGTGAACTGCTTGAGGCCGAAGAAGAACAGCGTCGTGTACTTGAAAGCATCGCCGGCCTTCGCGCCGCGGCCGAAATACCACGACTCCCACGGGTCGATCGCGCCGACGTTCGGCATCTGGTTCGCCTCACACGTGTCCGCGACCGGGTTCACCACCTCCGGCGTGCTCGACGCCACGACGATGTCGACCTTGTCGGTCAGGATGAGATCGCGGGTCACCTGGGTGGCCCGAGTGGTCGTGGACTGGCTGTCCTTGACCACGATTTCGATGCTGCGCTTCTTGCCGCCAGCGGTGATTCCCTTGCTCAGCGCTTTGCGAATCTGGCCGATGATGTAGTTGTCCGCGGTTGCGAAACTCGCCAGCGGACCGGTCTGTGGACTGACGTAGCCGATCTTCAGTGTGCTGCTGGTGCTGGTTCCGGAACCCTTCAAGCCGGAGCTGCAGGCGGCGAGCGCGCTGGTGGCGGCGGCGCCGGTAACGCCGAGGCCGGCCGCCTTGAACAGGGTGCGGCGGTTCAACCCGCCAGGTTCGTCGAGGTGGGTCATCGGGGTCTCCACGGGGTGGGTGGGTGAAGATCTAGAACGGGTACGGTGCGATGTCCGCGCGCATGGTGATCCAGCGGGTGTCGGTGAACGCGTCGATGTTGGCGGCCGCGCCGCCGAAGCGCGCACCGGTGCCGGAGGCGAGGATGCCGCCGAAGGGCGCGTTGGACTCGTCGTTGACGGTCTGATCGTTGATGTGGACGATGCCGGTCGGGATGCGTTGGGCCAACGCGAGGCCACGCATCGCGTCGCCGGTCAGAATGCCGAGCGACAAGCCGTATTCGGTGTCGGCGGCAAGCTTCGCGGCCTCGTCAAGGCTGGTGAACGGCACGACCGGCGCGACCGGGCCGAACACCTCGTTCGCGTACGCCGGCATTGTCGGCGCGACGTCGGCGAGCACGGTCGGGCGGTAGAACAGCCCCTCGTACGTGCCGCCGGCGGCCAGCCGGGCACCGGCCGAAACACTCGACGTGACGAGTTCGTGGATCTTGTCGCGTTGCCGGTCGTCGATGATCGGTCCGAGGGCCACCTGATCGGTCGCCGGATTGCCGACCGGCAGGTGCGACGCCGTCTCGGCCAACCGGCTCACGTACTCGTCGTGGATCGATGCGTGCACCAGGTGCCGACCGGTCGTCATGCAGATCTGGCCCTGGTGCAGGAATGAGCCCCAGGCACCGGCGGACACCGCTCGATCGAGGTCCGCGTCGTCCAGAACGATCAGCGCTGAGTTGCCGCCGAGTTCGAGATGCACGCGCTTGAGGTGCTGACCGGCGAGGGCGCCGACGCGACGGCCGACGCTGGTGGAACCGGTGAACGAGATCACCCGGACGAGCGGGTGCGTCACCAGTGCCTCGCCGACGTCGGCTCCGCCCGGAAGCATGTGCAGCAGGCCCTCGGGCAGGCCGGCCTCTTCGAATGCGCGCACGATCGACACGCCGCCGGCGACCGCCGTCCGCGGGTCGGGCTTGAGGATGACCGCGTTGCCGAGCGCGAGCGCGGGCGCGACCGAGCGGATCGCGAGGATCAGCGGGACGTTGAACGGCGCGATCACGCCGACGACCCCGACCGGCGAGTGCTGCGCCCAGCTCATCCGCGGCGCTTCGCTCGGCAACAGCTCGCCGTACGGCCGACCGGGCAGTGTCGCCGCGTCGTAGCACTCCTGCGAGCCGAGACTGGTTTCGAGTTCCGCCTTCGGTGGCACCGAACCGGTCTCCCGGATGATCCAGGAATGGATGTCGGCGGCATTGGCGAGGATCTGGTCGCCGGCGCGGCGAAGAATCGCGGCTCGCTCGGTGTGTGGACGAGCGGCCCAGTCGGCCTGTGCCGCGGCGGCGACCGCAGCCGCCCGCGCGACGTCATCGCCCGTAGCGATGCCGATGCGCCCGATTTCCGCCCCAGTGGCCGGCTCCCGCACGGCGGCGTCGCCGCCGCTGCCGCGCGTCCAACCGTCGAGGTAGAGCTTTCCGTGCCAGGTCGAGTCGTCCAGCAGTGTCACGACCACTCCTCATCGAGGCCCCGCGGGCCACGTCGATGCAACGCCGCCGTCGCTGCGACAACAGCGTGACCCGCCAGTTTGGCGGCTCGCTCGTTCGGTCGGATGTCAGATGGGTGGGGGCATCTGTCCGGTCACCGAACGAGCGTTCCTTGGCCGAACTTATGACCTGAGTCACGCAATCGTCAATGGTCGCTGGACCCTCGCGTTTAATTGGTTCCTCTCGGGCGTTTTTTCTCTTCGTCGCGGGCGTTGGGGTGTTGACCACAGCACCGCCGGACGCTTACGTTCGGAGGGGCAACGCACGTTCGTTCAGCGAACAATGTGTCGGCAAGAACCGATGCGCTTCCGAGTCCCGCGGTCGGCGCGACGACGTCGGGCCGCGATCCCAGGCCGAGCCAGATGCATTATGGTAATACCATTTTGACGCAGGACCGGGGTCGTCGAACCGGGAACAGGGGTACGCGTATGGCCAAGATCGTCTCGCTCGCGCAAGGCGTCGCGGAGCTCGTCCACGACGGCGACACGGTCGCGATGGAGGGCTTCACGCATCTCATCCCGTTCGCCGCCGGCCGCGAGGTGATCCGCCAACGCAAGCGCGGACTCACCCTGGTCCGAATGACCCCCGATGTGATCTACGACCAGCTGATCGGCGCCGGCTGCGCGAGCAAGCTCGTGTTCTCGTGGGGCGGCAATCCGGGTGTCGGCTCGCTGCACCGGTTCCGGGACGCGGTGACCAACGGTTGGCCGGCACCACTGGAGATCGAGGAGCACAGCCACGCCGGTATGGCGAACCGGTACGTAGCGGGCGCCTCCGGCCTGCCGTTCGCGGTGCTACGCGGCTACGTAGGGACGGATCTCGTGTCGGCGACAGCCAACATCCGCCCGATCACCTGCCCGTTCACCGGTGAGGTGCTGACCGCGGTGCCGGCGCTACGGCCGGACGTCGCGATTGTTCATGCGCAGCGGGCCGACCGGGCCGGCAACGTGCAGCTGTGGGGCATCGTCGGGGTACAGAAGGAGGCGGTGCTCGCGTCGGCCCGATCGCTCGTGACGGTCGAGGAGATCGTCGACGAGCTGCCGACCCAGCCGGGGGCGATCGTGTTGCCGAGTTGGGCGGTCACGCTCGTGGCGCCGGCTCCGGGCGGATCACATCCGTCGTACAGCCACGGATTCTCTGTCCGCGACAACGACTACTACGTAGCGTGGGATGCGATCAGTCGGGACCGCGACACCTTCCGCCGGTGGCTCGACAGCGAGGTGTTCGACTCGGGCGAACCGGGATCGGACGCGGCCGACGCGGCGACATCGGAGGTGGGCGCGTGACCGCCAGTTCGTCCTCGACGGTCTCCTCGACCGCGGCCTGGTCGGCGGACGAGATGATGACCGTGGCCGCGTCGCGGGCTTTGCGGGACGGCGTCGCGTGCTTCGTCGGCATCGGCATCCCGAGCACGGCGGCCAACCTTGCGCGCCGGACGCACGCGCCCGGCTTGGTCCTCGTGTACGAGTCGGGCACGCTCGGCGCCAAGCCGGCCGCGCTACCGCTGTCGATCGGCGACGGTCAGCTCGCCGAAACGGCCGACGCGGTGGTGAGCGTGCCCGAGGTGTTCAATTACTGGCTGCAGCCGGGCCGGGTGGACATCGGCTTCCTCGGTGCCGCGCAGATCGACCGGTTCGCGAACATCAATACCACGGTGATCGGCGAGGACTACCGGCACCCGAAGATCCGGCTGCCCGGCGCCGGCGGCGCGCCGGAGATCGCCGCGAACTGCCCGGAGGTCATCGTCGTCGTACGGCAATCCAGACGTACGTTCGTCGAGCGGGTCGATTTCGTGACGAGCGTCGGGTACGGCACCGGTCCGGGCGACCGGGCCCGGCTCGGGCTCCGCGGCGCCGGCCCGACCATGGTGATCACCGATCTCGGCATCCTCACACCCGATCCGGACAGCTGCGCGCTCACGATGTCGAGCCTGCATCCGGGAGTCACCATCGACCAGGCGCGCGACGCGACCGGCTGGGACCTCGCGATCGCCGGTGACCTCGGCACGACCGAGCCGCCCACCGACGGAGAGCTCGCCGTGCTGCGTGAGCTGGAGGCGACGAAGGGGCAGGTGCGATGACAGGGCATCAGGAACAATGACCGGCCAACAGGTGACTCACCGAGTCGCGTCGCCCGACAACGACGCCGATCGTTACGTCCGGCCTCGCGGCGTACATCCGCGGCTGGCCTCGCCCGACTACCGGTCGACCCGGTTGCGTGCGCCCGGGCAGCCGCTCGTTCCACTACCCCAACGCCTGACCGAGATCACCGGCCCGTTGTTCGGCACGGATCGGGTGACCGACTCCGACGCCGACCTGACCCGCCAGCACGACGGCGAGCCGCTCGGCCAGCGGATCATCGTGCACGGCCGCGTGCTCGACGGCGACGGTCGACCGGTGCCGCACACGCTGGTCGAGATCTGGCAGGCGAACGCGTCCGGCCGTTACCGCCACGCGATGGACAACTGGCCGGCACCGATCGACCCGAACTTCTCCGGTGGCGGCCGCGTCGTGACCGGTGCCGACGGGACGTACGAGTTCACCACGATCCAGCCCGGCGCCTACCCGTGGGGCAACCATCCCAACGCGTGGCGACCGGCACACATCCATTTCTCGCTGTTCGGTCGGGCGTTCACGCAGCGGCTCGTGACGCAGATGTATTTCCCCGGCGACCCGCTGCTGCCCTACGACCCCATCTACCAATCGACGCCGCCCGCGGCGCGCGAGCGGCTGATTTCGCGTTTCGACTGGGATGCGACACGGCCGGACTGGGCGCTGGGCTTCGCGTTCGACATCGTGCTGCGCGGCCGGGCGGCCACGCCGATGGAGGAGCCGCACGATGACTGACCCGACGCCGGCACTGACACCGTCACAGACGGTCGGTCCGTTCCTGCACCTGATCCTGCCGTGGCCCGACGGCCCGGACGTGGTGCCGCCGGACGCCGCCGGCCGCATCGTGATCTCCGGGCGCGTGCTCGACGGCGACGGCAACGGCCTGGCCGATGCGCTCGTCGAGACGTGGCAGGCCGACCCGGACGGTCGCTTTGCCCACCCGGACGATCCGCGCGGAGCGACGACGTCCGGGGTGGCCGGTTTCCGCGGCTTCGGCCGGTCCGCGACCGGACCGGACGGCGGATACGCGATCGCGACGGTCAAGCCGGGCCGATTGCCGACCGGCGACGGCGGCATGGAGGCGCCACATCTGGATGTGTCGGTGTTCGCCCGTGGCCTGCTCGATCGAGTGGTGACCCGCATCTACTTCGACGACGAGGTGGCCGCGAACGCGGTCGACCCGGTGCTCACCGCGCTGCCCGGCGCCGATCGGCGTCGCACCCTCGTGGCCGCCGCCGAGCCCGGCGGCTACCGGTTCGACATCCATCTGCAGGGCGATCACGAGACCGTGTTCTTCGATGTGTGATCGAGTTCGCGCCGACAACGTCCCGGTCCGAGGCCGCTGATGCCCGGCGCCGGCGGTCTGTTCGACGCGCTCTTCGCGACCGATCCGGTAATTGCCTGCACCGACGACACCGCTTGGCTGCAGGCGATGCTCGATGTTGAGGCGGCGATCGCGCGTGCGGGCGGCGCGGCCGGGTTCATCCCGCCGGATTCGGCCGACGCAATCGCGGAACGATGCGTGGCCGACGACTTCGACGCCGCGGACATCGGCCGGCGGGCAGTGGCGTCGGCCAGCTGGATCGTGCCTCTCGTCGCCGACTTGCGGGCCCGGGTGCCGGGCTCGGCCCGCGGGTTCGTCCACCTCGGTGCGACCAGTCAGGACATCGTCGACACCGCGATGACCCTCGTCATCGCCCGCACGATCGACGTCATCACGCCGGCGCTGATCGACGTCGCGGCTTCGCTCGCTGACCTCGCCCGCGCTCATCGGGACACTCTGCAGATCGGCCGTACGCTGCTGCAGCACGCCGTCCCCACGACGTTCGGACTGGTGTGTGCCGGATGGCTGACCGGTGTCGACGAGGCGCTGGCGCAGCTTGGCCGGGTGCGGCGGGACCGGCTCGCTGTGCAATTCGGTGGTGCCGTCGGGACCCTGGCCGCGTACGGGGACCAGGGCGCCCACGTGGCGGCGCTGGTCGCCGAAGAGCTGGACCTCGCCGTACCCACGATGCCGTGGCACACCACGCGCGTACGGGTCGACGAGGCGGCCTCGGCCCTCGGCGTCGCCGCCGGAGCGTTGGCCGGGCTGGCGGTCGACATCACTCTGCTGGCCGCCTCGGAGGTCGGCGAAGTGGCCGAGGGCGCGCCCGGTGGTTCGTCGGCGATGCCGTACAAGCGGAATCCGAGCCGCGCCGTGCTGGTCACCGCATGTACGCATCAGGTGCCCGCGCTGGTTGCGACGATGCTGGCGGCGGCGGCACAGGAGCATCAGCGCGCCGCCGGCCGGTGGCAGGCGGAGTGGCCGACGATGACCTCGCTGCTACGGCTCGTCGGGGCTGCCGCGACCCATACCCGCTCGATGGTCGCGGATCTGCGGGTCGACGCTCGCCGGATGCGGGCGAACCTGGATGCCGCCGGTGATGTGGTGCTCGCCGAGGCCGTGGTCGTGCAGTTGGCGCCCGTGCTTGGGCGGACCCGCGCTGCTTCGGTCGTGGCCGAGGCGGCTGCACGTGCCGCGCGGGCCGGAACCACCATGCGCGCCGCGCTTGTCGATCTCGCGCCGGAAGCGGCGTCGATCACGTTCCCGACGCCGGACGACTGTCTCGGTGCGGCCGGAATCTGGATCGACCGCGCGATCGCGGCGCACGACAAGCTGGGATCGGGCCGGACGTAGGAGGGGATGTCGCGATGACCGATTGGGACGCCGACGGCATGCGGGTGCGGCGCGCCGTGCTCGGCGACGCGCACGTCGACCGCGCGACCGCGGCTGCCGATGAGTTCACGCTCGATTTCCAGCAGTTCATCACGCGCTACGCGTGGGGCGCCGTGTGGGGCCGTCCGGGCATCGATCGGCACCTGCGCAGCGTCATCACCGTCTCGGTGCTGACCGCGCTCCGCGCCGAGGGTGAGCTCGAGATGCACCTGCGGGCGGCCCTCCGCAACGGTGTGACCCCGGATGAGCTCAAAGAGGTGCTCATGCACGTCGCCGTCTACGCTGGCGTGCCGGCGGCGAACTCGGCGTTCGCTGTGGCCGCGCGGGTGTTGCGGGAAGAGGGCGCGCTGCCCGCGACGGACGCCTCGGCGTCGGCAGCCCGGCCCCATGGCTCATCCGCCGCGGCCAGCGAGCGCCACCGCCCGTCCGCCCGGCCCGACGGCCGCGACGGCTGACGGCGCGACGGGGAACGAGGTCGCGCATGACACAGGCACACTCGGCCGAGGTGGAGTTCGTGCAGTCCCTGGCCCGGGGGCTGTCGATCATCCGTGCGTTCGACGGCGACCATACCGATCTCACGCTGAGCGAGGTTGCTCGGATCACCGGGCTGCCCCGAGCTGTCGCCCGCCGCTTTCTCCACACGCTGGTCGAGCTCGGCTACATGCGCACCGACGGCCGCCGCTTCGCGTTGCGGCCGAAGATCCTGGAGCTCGGGTACGCCTACCTGTCGAGCATGACGTTGCCCGAGATCGCGATGCCGCACCTCGAACTACTGGTGGAAAAGGTGCGCGAGTCGTCATCGGTCTCCGTGCTCGACGGCGACGAGGTCGTGTACGTCGCCCGCGTGCCGACCAAGCGCATCATGACCGTCGCGATCAGTGTCGGCACCCGGTTTCCGGCCTACGCGACCTCCATGGGCCGGGTGATGCTGGCCGGGCAGTCCGATCAGTGGCTGGACGGCTTCTTCGCGTCGACCGAGCTGCGGGCGTTGACGAGCCGTACGATCACCGAACCGAGCCAGCTGCGACGCGAGCTGTCCCGCATCCGGGAACAGGGCTGGGCGCTCAACGACCAGGAGCTGGAGGAGGGCCTGCGGTCTCTGGCCGCGCCGATCCGCGACTCGGAGGGCCGGGTGATCGCGGCGGTGAACGTATCGGCGCACGCAAGCCTGCGCACTCCCGAGGCACTCGTGACCGACCTGTTGCCACCGCTGCTGGAGACGGCACGACAGATCGAGCACGATCTCCCGTAATCGCCGGCCGCCGGTCGTCGGGGGAACCGCCGCGGTCAGGCTCGCGCGGAGTCCTTCACCCGCATCGACTCGTCGGTCTCGGCCGACCCGGTCAGGGCGGTCGGTGGCCGCTTAGCGTCCCGACTCGATTTGACGAGGCTCGCGATGGTGGCGGCGGCCAGCGCGACCACGATGACCGTGAGCGACAACCAGATCGGGATGTGCGGTGCCCAGCCGATCGGCTCACCACCGTTGAGGAACGGGAGGTTGTTGCCGTGCAAGGCTTCCAGCACCAGCTTCACGCCGATGAAGCCGAGTACGGCGGCGAGGCCGTACGACAGGTAGACGAGCCGGTCGAGCAGGCCACCGAGCAGGAAGAAGAGTTGGCGCAGGCCCATCAGGGCGAACACATTCGCGGTGAAGACGATGTACGCCTCCTTGGTCAACCCGAAGATCGCCGGGATCGAGTCGAGCGCGAAGACCAGGTCGGTCGTCCCGATTGCGATCATGACGATCAGCATCGGCGTGAACAGGAAGTGGCCGCGCTTGTCCCGCAGCCGTGTCCGTAAACCGCCCTTCGCACGTTCTTGGCTGGTCAGCGGTTGATGCGTGGTCAACCTTGCACCGTCGTACGCGCCGGAAATGGGCAGGATCCGCCGACTCCATCGGACGAGCCGGTTCTCCTTGAACTCGGTGTTCTCGTCGTCGTTGTGGCGGGCCAACCGTACGGCCGTCACGATCAGGAACGCGCCGAAGATGTAGAAGACCCAGACGAAACGGTTGATCAGCGCCGCGCCGGCGAAGATGAACCCGGCCCGCATGACCAGCGCCAGGATGATGCCGACAAGCAGCACCTTCTGCTGATAGACCCGGGGCACCGCGAAACCGGCCATGATGATCACGAACACGAACAGGTTGTCGATCGACAGGCTGTATTCGGTGAGCCAGCCGGCAAAGAATTCGCCCCCGTACCGGGGTCCGTAGCTGACCAGGAGGATCAGGCCGAAGGCAATGGCGAGTGCGACGTACACGCCGACCCAGATCGATGCCTCTTTCATCGACGGCTCATGCGGACGCCGGCCGATGATCGCGAGGTCGACAGCAAGGAGCGCGACCAGCGCGACGAGGGTAATCGCCCAGACGAGCAGAGATACGTGCATTCAGGCCTCCGGTTGACGTCGCGTCACACCGGAGGTCTCTCTCACCGATGGCTGTGGTGACCAGCTCATCGGCCGACGGGGCCGGGGCGACCGATGCGCCGCCACGCGAACGTGGTTGACGCACTCGATCGGCACCGTGCTGACGACGCCGTCGCTTAGGGGATACTCCCCTCCTGGATCTCCATTCTCCCCTACGTAGCCCGATTTGGGTAATCACCTGGCATATTGCACCGGTCACACGATGATTCGATCTCGATGACTTCACCGCACTCGGGCCTACACATCGCGTGGAAGCCCCGAGTGCGGTGAAGTTACGGCGAGAATCGGAACCTCCGGGAGGCACTTAACCCGAAGGCGTGGCGACCCGCTCGCGGCGACAGCCACGAGTCATGGCAGGCTGCGGAGCATGGTGCTCGAGGTTGCTCTGATCAACGTGACGCCCGGTCAGGAGGCGGACTTCACCGCCGCGTACGCGAAGGCGCGCGAAACGCTGGTGACAACGCCCGGCTGCCGGTCGGCGCGTATGACACAAGGCGTCGAATCGCCGTCCCGCTTCGTGCTACTCGTCGAATGGAACACCGTCGAGGATCACGAGCAGAATTTCCGTGCAACCGATCGCTTCCAGACGTGGCGCGGACTCATCGGCCCCTATTTCGCCACTCCCCCAGTCGTCGAGCACTTCACTGACCTGCCCGACTGACGCAGGACGCCCGGTCTGCACATCACGTGACCGTCCCCCGTATCACGTAACCCCGAAAGCCTCAGCCTCCGGACGCTGCTGAGCCACCGACAGTTCGGGGGCCTGCGTTCCCACGTCGACCTAAAACGCTCTGCCGTCGACATGGGGACGCAGGCCCCCGAACCGCACTAGCCGGGATGCGGGGCCGAACCCGCACTAAGACTGACCTCAACGAACCCCAGCAACGTCCATATCGCGTAGCTCTTTCTTCAGCGTCCCGATCTCGTCGCGGATCCGCGCCGCCAACTCGAACTGCAGCTCCCGGGCCGCGCCGAGCATCTGATCGTTGAGGTCCTGGATCAGTTGTGCGAGATCGGAGCGGGCCATGCCGGCCGCCGACGGCGTCGCCGCCCGGCTTCGGCCACGACTGCGCGTCTCCGGCACCGGCGCCTTGCCCCGCGACATCTGGCGACCGCTGCCGCCGACGATCGCGCCACCGGGGCCGTGGCCGATGGCCGCCTCGGTGTCCTCGGCGTCGCGGTAGATGTCGTCGAGCAGGTCGTGGATCCGCTTGCGCAACGGCTCCGGTGAAACGCCACGCTCCTCGTTGTACGCCACCTGCTTGGCCCGGCGTCGATTCGTCTCGTCGATCGCGTTCGCCATCGACGGCGTCATCTTGTCGGCATACATATGGACCTCGCCGGACACGTTGCGGGCGGCGCGGCCGATCGTCTGGATCAACGACGTGCCGCTGCGCAGGAAGCCCTCCTTGTCCGCGTCGAGGATCGCGACCAGCGACACCTCGGGCAGGTCGAGGCCCTCACGAAGCAGGTTGATGCCGACGAGCACATCGAACTCACCCTTGCGCAACTCCGACAGCAGCTCCACGCGCCGCAGCGTGTCCACCTCGGAATGCAGGTAGCGCACGCGGATGCCGTGTTCGAGGAGATAGTCGGTCAGATCCTCGGCCATCTTCTTGGTGAGCGTCGTGACGAGCACGCGTTCGTCCCGGTCGGTGCGGTCGCGGATCTCGCCCATCAGGTCGTCGATCTGGCCCTTCGTCGGCTTGACGACCACCTGCGGGTCGACCAGGCCGGTCGGCCGGATCACCTGCTCAACGAACTCGCCCTGTGACTGCGTCAGCTCCCAGGGGCCCGGCGTCGCGGACAGGAACACCATCTGGCCGACGCGCTCGATGAACTCGTCGAAGCGCAGCGGCCGGTTGTCCTTCGCCGAGGGAAGCCGGAACCCGTGGTCGACCAGCATCCGCTTGCGCGATGCGTCGCCCTCATACATCCCGCCGATCTGCGGGACGGTCACGTGCGACTCATCGATGACGGTCAGGAAGTCGTCCGGGAAATAGTCGAGCAGGCAGTTCGGCGGCTCGCCGTAGGTCCGGCCGTCGATGTGCATCGAGTAGTTCTCGATCCCGGAACAGAAGCCGACCTGCCGCATCATCTCGATGTCGTAGGTCGTGCGCATCCGCAACCGCTGTGCCTCGAGCAGCTTGTTCTGCTTCTCCAGCTCGTCGAGGCGCTCCACCAGCTCGGCCTCGATGTCGCGGATGGTGCGTTCCATCCGCTCCGGCCCAGCCGCGTAGTGCGACGCCGGGAAGATCATCAGCTCGTCGGCCTCGCGAATGACGTCGCCGGTCAGCGGATGCAGGTAGTAGAGCTTCTCGACTTCGTCGCCGAAGAACTCGACCCGGATCGCCAGCTCCTCGTAGGCCGGGATGATCTCCATCGTGTCGCCCCGGACGCGGAACGTCCCGCGCTGGAACGCGAGATCGTTGCGTGCGTACTGGATGTCGACCAGCCGGCGAAGCAGTTGGTCGCGCTCGATCTCCTGACCGACTTTGAGCCGGACCGCCTGGTCGACATACTCCTGCGGCGTGCCAAGACCGTAGATCGCGCTCACCGTCGCGACCACGACCACGTCGCGGCGGGTGAGCAGCGACATCGTCGTCGAGTGCCGCAGCCGCTCGACCTCGTCGTTGATCGACGAATCCTTCTCGATATAGGTATCGGTCTGCGGGATGTAAGCCTCGGGCTGGTAGTAGTCGTAGTAGCTCACGAAGTATTCGACCGCGTTGTTCGGCAACAACTCGCGGAACTCCTTCGCCAGCTGCGCCGCGAGCGTCTTGTTCGGTGCCATCACGAGGGTCGGGCGCTGCATCCGCTCGATCAGCCACGCGGTCGTCGCGCTCTTGCCCGTGCCGGTCGCACCGAGGAGCACCGTGTGCCGGTCGCCACGACGAACCCGCCGTTCGAGGTCGTCGATCGCCGTCGGTTGGTCGCCGGACGGACGGTAATCGCTGATGACTTCGAAGCGGTTATCCAGGCGGGGAATGTCGAGCACCATGCTTTCAACGTACCCGTGGGGTCAGACATTTCCTGGCCGCAGGCGGCGCGAAGGCACATCGCGCACCGCACCCACCGCGGGCGGGTGCGGTCCGGTTTCGGCGGTACGGCAAACCGTGGCACAGGTACCGTCACCGGAGTCGATGAATCCCATTGTGCCGTAGGCCACACCGGCGCTACCGTCATAACGTAGGCCGCTCGCGGCGGCCGACCACGAGGACCGGACCTCCACACCGGCCGGTCCGCTTGGCGCGGGGGTGTGCAGCCTCGGGTCTACCGGAGAGCGCAGCCCGACCGCGGTCGCGCGATGAGCGCAGACCGGCCGCCGCGAGCGTCCTTTCAGCGTCCGGGCGACGTTTGGTGCGGGCGGCCGATGCCGGGCCCGGATCGCCGACGCGGGACCGTGTCCCGTCCGCCTCCTGCGCATCGGGTCCATCCAACGCCCCACCGGACGCGCTAGAGCCAGCCGTTGTCGCGCGCCACGCGTGCCGCCTCCGCCCGCGTACGGGCGCCGGTCTTGCCGATCGCCGCCGACAGGTAATTGCGGACCGTGCCCTCGGACAGGATCAGCACGCGCGCGATGTCGGCGACCGTGCCGCCGTCCTCGGCCGCCCGCAACGCGTCCACCTCGCGATCGGTCAGCGGATTCGCTCCCGACGATAGCGAAGCCACTGCGAGTGCCGGGTCGACCACAGTCCGGCCGCCGTGCACCTGCCGTACGGCATCGGCCAGCCGATCCGGCGGCGCGTCCTTGACCATGAACCCGCGTGCACCCGCGTCCATGGCGCGTCGCAGATAACCGGGGCGGCCGAACGTCGTCAGGATCATCACCCGTACGCCCGGCGCCTGTGATCGGATCTCGCGCGTCGCCGACACGCCGTCGAGGCCGGGCATCTCGACGTCCAATAGCGCGATATCCGGCTGGTGTTCTACGGCCGCGCGTACGGCGGCCGAACCGTCCGCGACCGACGCGACGACCTCGAAGTCGTCCTCCAGCGCCAGCAGCGCGGCGAGCGCACCACGAACGAGATGCTGGTCGTCGGCCAGCAGGATCCGGATCACGCGATAGCGCCGGACGGCATCGTCGCACGTACGACGAACTGATCGCGCTCGCGGCCGATCCAGAGCATCCCGCCGACCCGTTCGACGCGTTCCGCCAGCCCTGTCAGGCCGTTGCCGTACGCGACGCCGGCGGCGATCGGTCCCGCCGTACCCGTGCCGGTGTCGCGAACCTCGACCACGACGGCGCCGGCCTCGCGGCCGATCTGAATCGCGCAGCGGCCGGCGCCGGCGTGCCGGATGACGTTGGTGACCGCCTCGCGTACCAGCGCGCCGGCACACTCGTCGAGCGGCTCCGGCAGCGGATCCCCGCCGCACGCGACCTCGACCGACACACCGGCCGCGATCAGCAACGCTCGGGCGGTCTCGATCTCGGTGGCCAACGTGAGGGCGCGGTAGCCGGACACGGTCTCCCGGACGTCGCTCAGCGCCCCGCGGGCGACGGCGGCCACCTCGCCCATTTCGGCCGCGGCGCGAGTCGGGTCGCGCTCGACCAGCCGGGCGGCGAGCTCCGCCTTCAGCGATACGGCCGACAGCCGCTGGCCCAGAATGTCATGCAGATCGCGTGCGATCCGCAGGCGCTCCTCGCTGACCGCCAACCGGGCGAGGTCGGTGCGCGCCCGCGTCAGCTCGACCTTCGCCTTGATCTGCTGGTAGAACGCGGCTTGCACGACCCCGATCAGCAGGATCGGCACCGCGGCCTCCACCGCGTCGCGAAACGGATCCCCGACGATGACCACGTCTACGATGACCGCGGCCACCGGCACCGTAGCCACGATCGGCAGCCACGCACGGTGCCCGCAGTTGAACAACAACATGGCGATCGTGTAGATGGACAGGCCGGTCAGCCAGTCGACGCCGCCGGCCACCAAACCGATGCCGAGTGCGATCGCCAAAGCCAATGTGTACGGCGTCCGGTTGCGGTGCAGCGCGGGCGCGTTGCGCCACACGACCGATGCGAAGCACACCGCGAACGCACCGATGCCGGTGATCACCACGATGCGATGCGGCAACGACCAGTCCGACGCGAGGACGGACCTGATCGGGCCGATGAGGAACAGCAGGAACAACAGGCTGAAGATGCGGGCACGCATCCAGCGGCGTGGTCCCCAGTCGTCGACGAAGATGTCGGTGTAGGCCGTGCGCACGTCGTCCCAGATCGCCCGGACGCGGGAAGCCGGCGCCGCGGGTTTTGTCGGCGCTGCGGAGGTCGTCGGCGCTGTCGGGACGGCCGGGTTTGTCGGCGCCGCCGGGGCTGTCGACGCGGCACTGCCGCCGGAAACGTCCGTCGACGGTAGGGACGCGGAGACCATGGCACCAGGATGTCCCGCCGGCGGTTGCTTGACCAGTGTGCGCCGGCACGTCGCGGCCATGACATCTGTCATCCGGTCGGCCCGCGACATCACCGGGATTGCAGGCGCTCCCGCCAGACGGCGTCCACCTGGTCGTTCAGCTCGTCGCGGCGGCCGTTGTTGACGATCACGACGTCGGCGACGGCACGCCGCTGGTCGTCAGTTGCTTGAGCCGCGATGCGCGCTCGCGCATCCGACTCGGTCATTCCGCGGTCCGCGACAAGGCGGGCCACCCGTACGCTTTCGGCCGCCTCAACCACGATCACCACGTCGTACGCGCGGTGGAGACCCGCCTCCACCAGCAGCGGTACGTCGTTGACGACGACGGCATCCGGATCCGCGGCCGCGACGATCTCGGCCGTACGGGCGCGAACGCGCGGATGGACGATGCGTTCGAGACGCTCCCGCGCCTGCGGATCATCGAAGACGATGCGACCTAGAGCCGGACGGTCAATCGAACCATCCGGTCGAAGGACGGTCTGGCCGAACGCTGCGACGACCTCCGCCAGTCCATCGGTGCCGGGTTCGACGACCTCGCGAGCCAGCGTGTCGGCATCGATGATCACGGCGCCTAGCTCCACGAGACGCTGCGCGACCGCGCTCTTGCCGGCACCGATACCGCCGGTCAGACCCACCATCCGCACCCGCGAACCATACCCGTTCCGGTCGCGATGACGTCCGGTGCGATCATGCGGCGCGCCTGACGCTATTGGTGCGGTTTGCGGCTTATCGTGCCAACGGCTGAGGAGCGGAGGATCATGGACAACGTCCCGCCCGTACCCACGGAACCCGTACGAGTGCGGACGCCCCACCACGAATCAACGGTCCCGCACCAGTCCCCGAACGCACCGCGGATGTCGCCAGCGCCGACGACTTCCGCCGCGCCGATGGCCGATCCACGGTCGCGGCCCACCGAGCCGCGGCACCGGATCGGGCCCAGCGTCGCGGAACTGATCGGATCCACGGTCACGCTCGATCACGGCGTGCGCGAGCGCGCGCTCATCGGAGGCGCGCACCGCGACCCGCCGCGTACCGGGCGCCATCGCGCCGTACCCATCGATCGGGGCGCCGACCGCCTGGCTTGGCGAAGGACGATCGGCGGTCGCCCGGACCGGGGCGTCGGGCGCACAGCGCTCTGAGCTGCCGGCCCCGCTGGCCCGCCCTGAGCCCGTCCGCGTGAGCCCCGCCGCAGTTGTACGGAAGTTGGCCGGTGACCGGCGCTCTCGGCGGCCAAGTCCCGTACAAGTCCGAGCCGAGCCGAGCCGAGCGCAGACAAGCCGAGCCAACCCGGCCGCAGACACAGTCGCGGCCCCACAGGATCACCCTGTGGGGCCACGTACCGCAATCAGAGCGTCAGCTCTTGCCGCCACCCGCGAGCTTCTCGCGAAGCGCGGCGAGCGCCTCGTCCGTTGCCAGCGTGCCGCTCGGCTCCTCGGGAGCCTTCGTCACGGCCGGCGTCGAGGTCGAGGCACCGCCGCCCGAGGTCGGTGCGGCTTCGGCGGTCGCCTCGGCCGCGCGAGCGGACTGGACCTGCTTCTGGTGCGCCTCCCAGCGAACCCGGGCATCCGCGTACTGCTTCTCCCACAGTTCGCGCTGCTTCTCGTAGCCCTCGAGCCACTCGCCGGTCTCCGGGTCGAAGCCGTCCGGGTAGACGTAGTTGCCCTCGGCGTCGTACGTCGCCGCCATGCCGTACAGCGTCGGGTCGAAGTGCTCCTCGCCCTCGACGAAGCCCTCGTTCGCCTGCTTCAGCGACAGCGAGATGCGCCGGCGCTCGAGGTCGATGTCGATGACCTTGACCATGACGTCCGAGCCGACCTGCACGACCTGCTCCGGGATCTCCACGTGGCGCTCGGCCAGCTCGGAGATGTGCACCAGACCCTCGATGCCGTCGTCGACGCGGACGAACGCACCGAACGGCACGAGCTTGGTGACCTTGCCCGGCACGATCTGCTGGATCGCATGCGTACGGGCGAACTGGCGCCACGGGTCTTCCTGGGTCGCCTTGAGTGAGAGCGACACGCGCTCGCGATCGAGATCAACGTCGAGTACCTCGACCTCGACCTCCATGCCGACCTCGACCACCTCGGACGGATGGTCGATGTGCTTCCAGGACAGCTCGGACACGTGGACGAGACCGTCCACGCCGCCGAGGTCGACGAACGCGCCGAAGTTCACGATGCTCGACACGACACCCTTGCGGACCTGGCCCTTGGCAAGCTTGTTGAGGAACTCGGTTCGCACCTCGGACTGTGTCTGCTCGAGGTAGGCGCGACGCGACAAGACCACGTTGTTGCGGTTCTTGTCGAGCTCGATGATCTTCGCCTCGAGCTCACGGCCGACGTACGGCTGCAGGTCACGTACCCGACGCATCTCCACCAGGGACGCCGGCAGGAAGCCGCGCAGCCCGATGTCGATGATGAGACCACCCTTGACGACTTCGATGACCGAGCCGCGGACCACGCCGTCGTCTTCCTTGATCTTTTCGATCGTGCCCCACGCCCGCTCGTACTGCGCGCGCTTCTTGGACAGGATGAGGCGGCCTTCCTTGTCCTCCTTCTGGAGAACCAGGGCCTCGACGTGGTCGCCGACCTTGACAACCTCGGACGGGTCGACGTCGTGCTTGATCGACAGCTCGCGCGAGGGGATGACGCCCTCGGTCTTGTAGCCGATGTCGAGCAGGACCTCGTCCCGATCGACCTTCACGATGGTGCCTTCGACAATGTCACCATCGTTGAAATACTTGATTGTCGCGTCGATCGCGGCGAGGAAGTCTTCCTCAGAACCGAGGTCGTCGACAGCGATCTGGTTTGCGCTCGAGGTGGCCTCGATGCTGCTCGTCATGTGGGCGGTTGCTCCGGTCGGATATCGTCGTTGGGATCCGGTCGGCGGGACCGGGTCGCGCCCATAGTCTGTCGACGGGCACGAGTCACCCGATCGGACGATGACCGGTTGATGTGTGACGCCGACCGCGGACCTGCTCCCTACTGAGGCGCGCAGACCACGAGCGCATCGTCTAGCTTACCGTCCGCATCGCCGCAAGGTGCAACCACCCTGCGCATGATGCGCCGCTCTTCGGCATCAGTGACACATGGGATGGTTCTCCGCAATTGGCCGTAAAGAGGCCATAGCGGACCGCCTTGCGGCATTTGCTCGGGACACGGCGAAAGTACCACCCGGGGCGCCGGCCGACCGCGTCGCCGTACCTTATGGCACGTGGAGATGACCGAATCCGGCGGACCCGGAGTGACACGTCGCGCCGTGACGGCGGCCGAGAACGTGCGGGCCAGCCGCGGATGGTGGGACGCCGACGCCGACGCGTACCAGGCCGAGCACGGCGATTTTCTCGGCGAGGTCGAGTTCCGATGGTGCCCGGAGGGTTTGCGCGAGGCCGATGCCCGCCTGCTGGGCGACGTCGACGGTCGGCGCGTCGTCGAGGTTGGCTGCGGCGCCGCGGCGGCGGCCCGGTGGCTCGCGACCCAGGGCGCCGAGGTGGTCGCGCTTGATCTGTCCGCCGGCATGCTCCGGCACGCGGCCGACGCCGCAGATCATTCCGGGGTACGGGTTCCGCTGGTTCAGGCGGACGCAACGCACCTGCCGTTCGCCGATGAGAGCTTCGACATCGCGTGTACGGCGTTCGGTGCGGTCCCGTTCGTCGACGATTCGGCCGCGGTGATGCGCGAGGTGTTCCGGGTCCTGCGGCCGGGTGGTCGCTGGGTTTTCGCGGTGACCCACCCGATGCGGTGGATCTTCCTCGACGATCCGGGCGAGGGCGGCCTGGTCGCGATCCACTCGTACTTCGACCGCCGGCCGTACGTCGAGTACGACGACTCAGGCACGGCGACGTACGTGGAGCATCACCGTACGGTCGGCGATCGGGTACGCGAACTCGTGGCGGCCGGGTTCGTGCTCACCGACGTCGTCGAACCCGAGTGGCCGGAGGAGAACCGCCAGGTGTGGGGGCAATGGAGTCCGCTGCGCGGCCAAATCTTCCCCGGCACGTCCATCTTCTGCAGCACGAAGCCGGCCTGACCTTGGATTCTGCGGCCCGGGGCCGGCCGGACTCGAACCACGAGCGCCGCGTGACCGGGAGCACATCGACGGACGCCAACGTACGGGAATGATCCGAGACGTGAAACAGTTCCTTCGGATACACACCCGCAACACCAGACTCTGGAGGAACAGTGAACGTCCGTCGCGCCCACCGCAACATCGGTGACGGTGTCCGACTCAACGAGAAGACCGGCACCGTCTCCACGTACGCGACCCGCGCCAAGGCGCGCCACGACCGCGCACGTACCGGTGCGTTTGGCTACTACGTCGACATCCGGTAACGCGCCGGTCCGCCACCTGCCGAATATGCCCGGACCCGTCAGGGTCCGGGCATTGTCGTGTCCGTGCATGGCCTGGCCTGGCCTGGTCGTCTCCGGCGCCGGGCGGCCTAGTCCTCGTTCAGCGCGCCGATGTCCGCCAGCAGGTCCTCGACCACGATGTCGGCCGCCCGTTCCACGTCGCCGCCGGCCCGGGCAAGCACTGCCTCGACGAGATACCCGGCCGTCTCCGGCGGTGCCCACGGTGACGACGCGTCGGGCAGCGGCGCGATGTCCAGGTAGGTGCCAAGCTCGAACCGGTCGTTGTAGAGCGCGACCGGCAACTCGGGCCAGCGGCGCATCAGCGTCGTGAACAACTGCCAGGCAAGGTCGTCGCGTTTGACGCGCGCCATCGGGTCGCACTCCAGCAGCGCCTCGCCGACACCGTGGTCGAGCGCATTGAATTTCGCCAGCAGCGGCAGCAACGCCGGCTCGTGCAGAAACGCCGCCGCGTCGAACGTGTGCACGTGCGCGTCGTCGCGGGCGAGAAGTTCCGCGATGTAGGGAGCGGCGCGGCGATCGCGGCGCCGCGCCAGGCAGCGCGCTGCCTCTTCACGAACCTCCGGGTACGGATCGTCGATCCGCTCCCACAGCGCCGCGCGCACCGTGTCGCTGTCGACGGCGAGTTGCCAACCGAGACTGAACGTGGCCCAGTTGCGGACCTCGGGATCATCGTCGCGCGTCATATCGGCCAGCAGATCGATGCCCGGACCGGCCGGATCCTCGAGTAACGCCCACGCCATCGCTTCCGCGACCGTCCGCCGGACCTCGGGCGCGGCATGACCGGCGAGGCCGAACAATGCCGGCAGACAACCTGGATCCTTGGTCGCACCACACGAACGGGCCAGTGCCAGATGTACGTCCGCATCAGTTTCGCCGGCGGCGGCGTCGCACAGCGCACGGGCGACGGCCGGTCGCAGGTCCGTACGGGCATCGCCGATGACGCCGAGCAGGTCAACGGCCAACATCCGGACGACCGGATCGGGACTGCTCAGGCGTACGGTCGCGAGGTCGAACGCGGCGTCGGCGCGGTACGCCGTCTCGTGCAACAGATCCCACACGGCATCCACGTCACGTTCCCGGGCGGCCCGACGCACGCGCTCCAGCGCACGGTCGAACTGGGCCGCCACCTCGTACGTCGCCGCCAAGCCGCCGCCCTCACCGGGCCGACCGCCGCCGGCATATACCGCCTCCATTGCGGCATCGTGCCACGCCCTGCGTCCGCTTCGTGCCGAAATGACTAGAGTGCCTGATCATCGCGTTCGGCGGTACGGACACACGTCGCGTCAGTGGTCGGCGGCGTCCCAATCCCGGCCCGCGCCGACCGAAACGGACAGTGGGACGGACAGCGGATATGCCCCGCCCATCTTCTCCCGTACCAGTGCCTCCAAGGCCTCGCGCTCCCCGGCCGCGACGTCGAAGACCAGCTCGTCGTGGACCTGGAGAAGCATCCGCGATGTCAGGCCGGCGTCCCGGAGGCCCTCGTCGACGCGCAGCATGGCGATCTTCATGATGTCGGCCGCCGAGCCCTGGATCGGCGCGTTCAACGCCATCCGTTCGGCGATCTCCCGCCGCTGGCGGTTGTCGCTCGCGAGATCGGGCAGGTAACGGCGGCGGCCGAGCAGAGTCGACGTGTAGCCGTCCAGGCTCGCCTGTGCGACGACCTCGCGGAGGTAGTCGCGTACGCCGCCGAAGCGGGAGAAATACTCCTGCATCAGCACGCTCGCGTCGGCCGGCGTGATGCCCAGTTGCTGGGCGAGGCCGTACGCCGACAGCCCATAGGCCAGGCCGTAGTTCATCGCCTTGATGCGTCGGCGCTGCTCGTGGTTGACGTCTTCCAGTGGCACGCCGAAGACACTCGACGCGGTCGCGGCGTGGAAGTCGAAGCCGGAGTTGAACGCCTCGACCAGTGCGGCGTCTTCGGACAGATGCGCCATGATCCGCATCTCGATCTGGCTGTAGTCGGCCGTCATCAGGCTTTCGTGACCCGCACTGGCAACGAACGCGCGCCGGATCCGCCGACCCTCCTCGGTGCGGATCGGGATGTTCTGCAGGTTCGGATCGGCCGACGACAGCCGGCCCGTCGCGGCGACGGTCTGGAAGAACGTCGTGTGGATGCGTCCGTCCGCGGACACCGACTTGAGCAGCCCGTCGACCGTCGACTTGAGCTTGGCGACATCGCGGTGCCGGAGCAGATGTTCGAGCACGGCGTGCCCGGTTTGCGCGTACAGACCCGTGAGCGCGTCGGCGTCGGTCGTGTAACCGCTCTTGATCCGCTTCGTCTTCGGCAGATTCAGCTCGGTGAACAGGATCTCTTGCAGCTGCTTCGGTGAGCCGAGATTGAACTCGCGGCCGACGACCGCGTACGCCGCCTGCGCCGCCGCCTTCACTTCAGCCGCGAAATGTGACTCCAGATCGGACAGATAGTCGGTGTCGGCGGTGATGCCGATCGACTCCATGCCGGCCAGCACGACCAACAGCGGTTGCTCGACGTCGAGTAGCAGCTGCGCCGAGGTGTCGCCGCCTCTCGCCAGCTCGGCGTCGAGCGCCGTGGCCAGATCGAGTGTGGCCGCCGCCCGGAGCATGAGGTTGCGCTCCAGCTCTTCGCTCACGTCCCCGAGCCCGTCCAAGGTCAACTGGCCGTCCTCGGGTGCGTCGACCCTCAACTCGCGGTGGAGATAGCGCAGCGCGAGATCGGTCAGGTCGTACGACCTCTGGTCCGGGCGGGCCAAGTAGGCGGCCAGCGCCGTATCGCGATAGAGACCGGCGAGCGTCCAACCGTGTCCGGCCGCGGCCAGCCCCATCGGCTTCGCGTCGTGGATCACCTTCAGCCGCAGGGGATCGCCGAACCAGGCCGCGACGGCCGCGTCATCGGCCGGGTCGAGCGTTGCCGGATCGAACCAACCGGCGTGGCCGCCCACCGTCGCGATCGCGACCCCGGTGAGCGCGCCGGCACCTCGGCCGAATGTGCCGGTCACGGCCACGCCGACCGGGTCGGCACCGACGAATTCGTCGAGCCATGCGGCCACCTCGCCGGTGCGCAGGATCGCGGTATCGAGGTCGAAGCCGCCCTCGGCCTCCGGTTCGACCGCCTCGAGATACTGATACAGCCGCTCGCGAAGCACTCGGAACTGCAGCGTGTCGAAGACCTGATGCACCTGCTCGCGATCCCAGCCGTGCCACACGGCGTCGGCCGGCTTGACCGACAGGTCGAGGTCGTCAACGAGCCGGTTCAGTTCGTAGTTGCGCAGCACGTCGGCCAGGCCCGCCCGCAGCCCGTCGCCGGCCTTGCCCTTGATCTCGTCGACGTGCGCGACGACGCCGTCGAGCCCGCCGTACGTCGTGATCCACTTAGCGGCCGTCTTCGGGCCGACGCCGGCGATGCCGGGCAGGTTGTCGCTGGACTCGCCAACGAGCGCGGCAAGATCTCGATACTGCTCCGGACCCACGCCATACCGGGCCTCGACCGCGTCGGGCGTCATCCGCGACAGCTCCGACACGCCACGAATCGGGTAGAGCACGGTGGTGCGATCGCCCACGAGCTGGAACGCGTCGCGGTCGCCGGAGCAGATCAACACCTCGAGGCCGGCCTCACGCGCTTCGCGCGTCAGTGTGGCGATCGCGTCGTCGGCCTCATAGCCCGGTGCCTCGACAACCGGGATCCGCAGCGCGGCGAGCACCTCCTTGACGAGCGCGACCTGACCGGTGAAGTCGGTCGGTGTGGTGGCTCGGCCGGCCTTGTATTCCGCGTATCGCTCGGTCCGGAACGACTGCCGGGACACGTCGAACGCTACGACGATGTGCGACGGCTTTTCGTCCCGGAGGACGTTGATGAGCATCGATGTGAAGCCGTAGACGGCGTTGGTCGGCTGCCCCGTCGACGTCGAGAAATTCTCCACCGGCAGCGCGAAGAACGCCCGGTACGCCAGCGAATGTCCGTCCAGCAGGAGCAACTTGCCCGACGCGGTCGGCGTGGCGGCCGGCCTCGACGCGGGTGTTGGCTCCGGCATCGTTGGCTCCTGCTCGCTTGGAACTGACTCAGCGGCAGCCGTTGTTGTGCTCACGTCTGGCGAGCCTAGTCGCCGCCTCCGACAATCGCCTCCGCCGTCCGGTGGCCCAGCTTCGGACGTACCCGTCAAATGATCGGGTGGCCGACCTCGGCGGGCGGCGACCTACGGGAGGTCGGAGGCGGCCGCCTCGGCCAGGATGCGGTCGGCGACGTCACGCATCGTCATCCGGTGGTCCATCGCGGTCCGCTGGATCCACTTGAACGCCTGCGGTTCGGTCATCTGGTACTTGGCCATCAGCGCACCCTTGGCCCGCTCGACCGCCTTGCGGGTCTCGAGACGGTCGGTCAATGTCGCGACTTCGGCCTCCAGCGCCGACAGCTCGGCGAACCGCGACAACGCGATCTCGATCGCCGGGACCAGGTCGCTCTTCTGGAACGGCTTGACCAGATACGCCATAGCGCCGGCTTCCCGCGCGCGCTCGACGAGATCACGCTGGCTGAACGCCGTGAGGATGATGATCGGCGCGATCCGCGCGGCCGCGATGCGTTCGGCCGCTTCGAGACCGTCCATGATCGGCATCTTGATGTCGAGGATGATCAGGTCCGGGTGCTGTTCCTCGGCCAGCCGTACGGCGGTCTCGCCGTCACCGGCCTCGCCGACGACGTCGTAGCCCTCCTCGACGAGCATTTCGGCGAGATCGAGCCGGATGAGCGCCTCGTCCTCGGCGATCAACACGCGCGGTCGCTGCTCCGGCGCACGATTGTCGGCCACGTGACCCAACTCCCCTAACCGCGGTTGTTCGCGACACCGGCCTGCGGGTGTCGCGTCGCACAGCGTAATGGGTAGGCTATCCGAGCCGACGTCCCCGTAGCCCAATCGGCAGAGGCACGGAGCTCAAACCTCCGCCAGTGTGGGTTCGACTCCCACCGGGGGCACAAACCAGTCATCAATTCACAGGTCCGTCGGGCTCGGGCTGCTGCCGGCCCATGATCCAGCTGTCGGCCATGATTCAGTTGCCGGCAATGATCCAGTTGCCGGCCATGATCCCTCAGCGTGGACGATCGCCGCCGCAATCCGGCACGGATCGTCCACGGCAATGGATCACCGATCGCGGGCGCCCGGCTCCGCCGGCCAACCCTCGGTCCAACCGCACGGGTTCCGTCGTGACATCGGCCGGCGGCCGGCCGATCCGCCACAAGTACGCAATGCTGGACCCGTGAGGGAAGGAGCCGCCGTGCCCGACAACAACGATCAGGCCGACTCGCCCCCGGGCGTCGCGAACGCCCGCGCGGTCGTGTACACGGAGACGGGCGGGCCTGAGGTTCTGCGCGTCGTCCAGTCGCCGATCCGGCCGCCCGGGCCCGGCGAGGTGCGGGTTCGGATGCATCGTGCCGGCGTAAATCCGACCGACTGGAAGTCGCGTCAGGGCGAGCGCCCCGGCCGCCCGGTCGAACCCGCACAGGTGCCGGGCCAGGACGGCGCCGGCGTGGTCGACGCGGTCGGCTCCGGTGTCGAGGCCGCGTTGCAGGGACTTCGAGTATGGATCTGGGAGGCCGCGTACGGCCGCAGCGACGGGACCGCCCAGGAGTACGCGATCGTGCCGGCGCGTCAGGTCGTCACCCTGCCCGACCTCGCCTCGTTCGATCTGGGCGCCTCGCTCGGCATACCCTTCATCACCGCGCACCGCTGCCTCACCGTCACCGAAGACGGTCCGGTCCGGCTGGGTCCGGGCACCCTCGACGGGCGCGTTGTCCTTGTCGCTGGCGGCGCTGGAGCGGTCGGAAACGCTGCCATCCAGCTCGCCCGGTGGTCCGACGCGACGGTCATTGCCACCGTCAGCGGGCCGCGCAAGGCGCAGCTCGCGGCGGTGGCCGGTGCCGACCACGTGATCAACTATCGGCAGCAGGACGTCGTCAGCGAGGTTCGCAAGATCAGTCGACGCGGCGTGGACACGATCGTCGAGGTCGCCTCGGCCGCGAATGCGGCGATCGACGCGGCCGTGGTCGCTCGCCTCGGCTCGGTGGCGATCTACTCGAACAACGGCGGCGACGAGGTCACGCTGCCCGTACGTGCCCTCATGGCCCCGAACGCCCGGTGGCAGTTCGTGCTGGTCTACACCGCACCGGCGGAGGCCAAAGGGATCGCCATCGACGACATAGCCGCGGCGATCATCGACGGAGCAATTCGCGTCGGCGGCGACGCCGGCCTGCCACTGCACCACTTTCCGCTCGACCGGGCGGGCGACGCGCACGCCGCGGTGCAGCAGAGCGCGGTCGGCAAGGTGCTGATTGACGTCGTCGCCGACTGATCCACGCGATCGGACGGTTGCGCTGAGTGTCGGCCGCGGAGCCCGGTAAATCGCTCGACTGTCCGCCGACACCCTGCCAACCTGGTGACGACGGCGACCGACGACGGGAGAACGGCAATGCGAGCACTCGAAAACTCTCTGCCCCTGTGGATGCGAGCTTTCGAGGACACGCCAGCCTATGCACACCGTCAACATCGGGATTCTCGCGCACGTCGACGCGGGTAAAACCAGCCTGACCGAACGCCTGCTGTTCGACACCGGCGTCATCGACCGCCTCGGCAGCGTCGATTCCGGAACCACGCAGACCGACACCGGCGACATCGAGCGCCGCCGTGGGATCACCATCCGCTCGGCCGTCGCGGCGTTCCCGGTCGGGGACCGCCAGGTCAATCTCATCGACACGCCTGGGCACAGCGACTTCGTCGCCGAGGTCGAGCGCGCGCTCGCCGTGCTCGACGGTGCCGTACTCGTGATGTCCGCGGTGGAAGGCGTACAGCCACACACGCGTGCGCTGATGAAGACGCTGCGGGCACTGAGGCTGCCGACGCTGATCTTCATCAACAAGATCGACCGGGTCGGCGCCCGGTCGGACAGTCTGCTCGCCGACATAGCCCGGCTGCTCACGCCCGCGGTCGTGCCGATGGGCACGGTCCGTGACATCGGCACGCCCAGGGCCACCTTCGACGGGTACGGACCGGCCGACGTGACCGCGTCGGCCGCTTGGGTGCCGGTGCTGGCCGAACACGAGGACGCGTTGCTGTCGGCATTCGTCGACAACGAGGCGCCCGATCCGGCGCGGCTGTCGGCCGCACTTCGATCGCACACCGCGACCGGCGCCGTCTATCCGTTGCTGTTCGGTTCGGCACTCTCCGGCGCCGGCGTACCCGCGTTGCTGGACGCGATCCGCACCTTGCTGCCGCCGTCGCCGCCGGCCGAACCGGGGCTGCGCGCCCGGATCTTCGCTATCGAGCGGGGCGTAGCCGGCGAGAAGGTGGCCTACGTCCGGTCGTACGGCGGCGATCTGGGAGCCCGCCAACACGTCACGGTCTACCGCCGCGACGGCGACGGCGGGATCGGCACCTATCACGCCCACGTCACCGGCGTGTCCGTAGTCGGCCTCCCGACCGGGTCGTCCGGGCATCTCACCGCCGGCTTCATCGCGAAGGTCCGAGGTATGGCCGGTGCCCGCATCGGGGACCAGATCGGCTCGCCCGACGCGCTCGACGTTCGCGCCCGCTTCGCACCGCCGGCGCTGGAGACGACCGTACGACCGGCCGGTTCGGCCCGTCCCGCGGAGCTGCACGCCGCGCTCTTGCAGCTGGCCGACGAAGACCCGCTCATCCGTACGCACGTCACTCCGGCCGGCGAGACGGCCGTCGCACTCTACGGCGAGGTGCAGAAGGAGGTCATCGGCGCGACACTGGCCGACGTCTACGGCATCGCGGTCACGTTCGAGCCAAGTCGCGTCATGCATCTGGAGCGGCCGATCGGCACCGGCACCGGGCTGGAGCTGCTGGGTCACGGTTTCCTCGCGACCGTCGGGCTGCGTGTCGAACCAGGACACGGTGTCGAATACCGGCTCGAGGTCGAACTCGGTTCGATGCCGCTGTCGTTTCACCGGGCCGTCGAGCAGACCGTACGGCGGGCGTTGGATCAGGGCATCTACGGCTGGCCGGTGACCGACATCCGGATCACGCTCACGCGCAACGGCTTTACCCCGGAGACCACGCCGGGCCACTTCCGTGAAGTCACGCCGCTCGTACTCATGCAGGCGCTGGCGGCGGCGGGAACGCGCATCTACGAGCCGTGCCACCAGTTCGAGCTGGATGTGCCGCCTGATCGTCTCGGCCCGGTGGTGGCGCAGCTGGCGCACGTCGGTGCGAAGGTCGACGCCATCGCCGACCGGGGCGCCTACTGGCGGGTGACCGGCGACCTTCCGGCCCGCGTGGCGTACGTGTTCCAGCAGCAGCTGCCCGGCTTGTCCAACGGCGAGGGACTGTGGTCGTCGGTTCCGTACGGCGATCGGCCCGTTGCCGGACCGCCGCCGCGCCGGGACCGTACCGATGGCAATCCGTTCGACCGGGTGGAGTACACGCGATTCCTCGCCCAGCGCGATCTCGCGACCACCACGCGCCGCTGACGCGATGACCTTCGATAGGGTCGGTCCGGAAATCGCGACGACCGGAAGGGGTGCGACTCCGGTGGATCGCGACGGCGTGGTCCGGCGGCTACGGGCCGCCGGCTGTGTCTTCGCCGAGGACGAGGCCGAGTTGCTCCTGTCCAATGCGGACACGGCCGCCGATCTCGACACGACGGTGGCCCGACGGGTCGCTGGTGAACCGCTGGAGTACGTGCTCGGATGGGCGGAGTTCGCCGGCCGCCGCTTCGCTATCGAGCCAGGTGTGTTCGTTCCCCGACACCGCACCGAATTCCTCGTCGAGCAGGCCGTCGCGCTCGCCCGGAAATTTGCCCGCGGCTGGGCCGGCATGCCATCCGTACCGTCGATGGTCGTTGTTGATCTGTGCTGTGGATCGGGAGCGATCGGCGCCGCCGTGACCGCTGCGCTGTCCGGTGACGGCACCGACGTCGACCTCTATGCGACCGACATCGAGCCGGCCGCGGTCCGCTGCGCCCGCCGCAATCTCGCCGATGCGGGCGGGCATGTCTTCCACGGCGACCTGTTCGAACCACTGCCGGTCACGCTTCGCTCCCACGTGCGGATCTTGACGGCAAATGTGCCCTACGTTCCGACGGCGGCGATCGCGCTGATGCCGCCGGAGGCACGAGACCACGAGGCACGCGTGACTCTGGACGGCGGATCCGACGGGCTGGCGGTGCTCCGACGGGTCGCCGCGATGGCACCCCAATGGCTTGCGCCGGGCGGTCATCTCCTGGTCGAGACGAGCGAACGCCAGGCGGCGGAGGCGGCCGAGGTCATGTCCGGCCACGGGCTGGCCGCTCGGATCGCGACATCGGAAGAGGCGGCGAGCACCGTCGTGATCGGAACATCGTGACCGTCGGCAATAACACCGGCGGTGCACGCGCTGCCGGCCTGCACCAATCTGCGACTGCCGGTCGGCGCGGCAACCGTTAGCGTGGTGCCGCAGGCCGCCTGATCCGAAAGGACCCGCCATGATCTTTATCGCCGCGAAGTTCCGGGTGCTGCCCGAGCATGCCGACCAGTGGCCGGATATCGCCAAAGACTTCACTCAGGCCACCCGCGGTGAGGCCGGTTGCCTGTGGTTCGACTGGTCGCGCAGCCTCGACGACCCGAACGAGTACGTGCTGGTCGAAGCGTTCCGGGACGGCGACGCCGGCGCCGCGCACGTCGGATCGGCCCATTTCAAGACCGCGCAGCAGACGCTGCCGCCCTACCTCGCCGAGACACCCCGGATCGTGAACATGACGGTGCCGCAGGACGACTGGTCCGAACTCGGCGAACTCGCCGTCCACCGAGCCGGCTGACGCGGCGAGCCGCCGCTCTTCGTCGTGAGCGGCAGCTCGCGATCAGGCAGCTCGCGATCAGGCCTGTGGCACGCTCGCGGAGATCCCGGCGACCCAGCCGTCGACGACCTCCGCCAGCACGCTGAGCGGCAGCGCGCCGCTGCCCAGGACGGTGTCGTGGAATCCGCGGACGTCGAAGTCGCGTCCGAGTGTCGCCTCCGCGGCAGCGCGGATGCGCTGGATCTCCAGACGGCCGACCATGTATGCGAGCGCTTGTCCCGGGTCGGCGATATACCGGTCGGTCTCGCTTTCGATCTCGACGGGCATCATCGGCGTCTGGTCGAGCATGTACTGGACCGCCTGCGCCCGGCTCCACCCCTTCGCGTGCAGGCCGGTGTCGACGACGAGACGCGCCGCGCGGAGCGAGTCCGTACTCAGCATCCCGAGCAGAGCGATGTCGTCGGAGTAGAGCCCCATCTCGACGGCGAGGCGCTCCGAGTAGAGCCCCCACCCTTCCGAGTACGCGGTGAATGGTGCCAGCCGCCGAAGCATCGGCAGATCGGTCAACTCCTGGGCGATCGTCAACTGGAAATGGTGGCCGGGCACCGCCTCGTGGAAGGCTGTCGACTCGCAGACGTGCCGGTCCCGCTCCTCGGCCTTGTACGTGTTGGCAAAATAGATCCCGGGCCGGGAGCCGTCCATCGACGGCTGCATGTAGTAGGCGGCCGCTGCGCCGGGGGCCTCGTCGGCTGGCACGGCCCGGACCTCGCAGTTCTGGCTCGGCAAGCGGCCGAACCACTCCGGCGACGCGGCCTCCGCCCGGCGAATGGCCGCCCGTGCGGCGTCCAGCAATTCGTCGCCGTCGCGCCAGCGCAGGGCGTGGTCGGTGCGCAGACGCTCGAAAATCTCCGAGAGTTCCGATGTGCCGAACACGCGCGCGCCGATCTCCCGGTACTCGTCGGCCAAGCGCGCGATCATGTCGAGCCCGGTCTGGTGCAACTCGTCGGCGCTCCGCCGCGTCGTTGTGTGCATCGCGATGAGCTGTGCGTAGATGTCGTCACCGCCGGGCAGCCAACACAATCCCGGATGGTCCCGGTCGCGACCGTGCGGCGCGATCTCATCCCGAAGCACGTCGCGGTACGCCGCGAAGGCCGGTCGTACGGTGTCGCGGATGACGGCGTCCCGCCGTTCGGCGAAGGCGGCGACGTCGACCACAGCTCCATCGGTCGGCGTCGGTTTGCTCAGTGGATCCTCGGTGTTGGCGAGATACCGGTCCAGGTGCGCAACCGCTGCTTCGACCAAGTGGCGCACCGGCACCCGACCCGCCGTCACTCCGGTGCGGTGCCGATCGGCCAGCGCCTGCAGCACCGACGGGATCACGCCCAACCGGTCGACGTACGCGTCGGCCTGTTCGCCGGTCGAGATCGTCACCATCGGCAGCATGAACAGCAACTCGGCCGCGGGTGCGGTGAACGAGTCACAGATCGTGTATTCGGCGAGCCGCGTCGTCCACCGGGTCCGCATGTCCTCGGCTTGGCTGATGATCACTGCACGGGTCACACGCTCCTCCGGTGTGACTGAATCCGGGTCGATCGCGGCGGCTCGCTCGGCGATCGCGGCGATCCGCTCGCCCATCGCCCGCTCACCCGATTCGCGAAAGTCAGTGAGAAGCCGGTCGCGTGGCCCGGCAAAGCCGAACACCGTCGCGATCGCCGGGTAGGCGTCGAACAACGCGTCCAGCAACTCATCGGCCAACTCATCCACTGTGGTCACGTACATCCCCCGTCGGGTCTCGACAGCTCCGTCCGGCCCGACGTTACGGTGGCCGCCATCCCGGTGCCACCCCATAGTCGACGCCGGCGGGGCAGCCGCAGCCGCGAGGCTGCCGTGGTTCAGCGGTTCAGCCCGGCGATCAGATTGATCGTCGCGGCGATGATGAACGTGCCGTAGAGATAGGACAAGAGCGCGTGGCGCAGCGCGTTCATCCGCATCGCCGATGACGTCAGGGGCGTGTCGGACACCTGGAACGTCATGCCGATCGTGAACGCGAGATACGCGAAGTCGGTGTAGCGCGGCGCGACGACGTCCTGGTTGAAGTCGACGCCCTTGCCGTCGGCGTGGTAGATGACGGCGTACCGCAGCATGTAGGTCGTGTGGACGACGAGCCAGGACATGACGACGCTGCCCACCGCCAACGCGGCCTGCAGCACCTGAGCCGACCCGTGCGCGTGGCTTGCGCGACCGATGAGGAAGCCGACCGCGACAAGGCTCGCGGCGGAGGCGATCAGGACGGTCAGGTCCGCGCTCGTCCGCGTCGGGTCGTCGCGCACCGCGTGCTGCTTGGTCGCCGGACCGTCCAGTCCATGCAGGGTCAGCCAGGTCCAGGCCAGGAACGTCGCGGCGCTGATGTCCCAGCCGATCAGCGGCGCCACGGCAACCGGACCGAGCAGGCCGATAAGAACGACCGCGACGATGCCCGGAACCGCCGCCACCAGCACGTGCGTCAACGCAACGTCGCGTGGACGTGGCGTGGTGCCGGTGCCGGTGCCGTCAGCCATCGCTAGACCATACGTCGGCGCGGCCGTGCGGCGATCACCTTCGACACCGCGATCTCAGCGGCGGCGCGATGGCCGATGGGCACCCGGCCGGGCGGCTCGCCGTCGGTGGCCGGGCGAGTCGCGCGGTTGGCTCGCGAACAGCATCCACTGTGCGGTCACGGCGCCGTCCTCACCCGCTGGACGCGGTCGGCAGCGCGCCGCCGGTCGTTGCCGTGGCTCCTATACGGCCGAGCAGGTGATCGCCGACGCGCAGGGCGTTTGCCATCGCGGTCAACGCCGGATTGACGGCGCCTATGCTCGGGAACACGCTCGTGTCCACGAGGTAGAGGTTGTCCACCTCGTGCGCCCGGCAATCCGCGTTGACCACCGATGTCATCGGGTCGTTGCCCATCCGGCAGGTGCCGGCCTGATGGGCGACGCCGGCGACCGGGATGTCGCTCTTCATGTACGCGAACCGTGGCAGCAGGTGATCCGGGTGCATGCCCAGATTCCCCAGCATCGACTTGAGCTGGTGGTAGAGGCGCTTGGAGGCGGTCGGATTGCTCCCCTTGTACGCGAGCCGTACATTCGCATCCCGATCCAGCGTCACGCGGTTGTCCGGCATCGGCAGATCCTCGGTCGACAGCCAGAAGTCCACCGCGTGGTCGGCCACGTCGTCGAGGGCCCAATCGGGGGCCAGCTTCGTCGCGATCGGCTTTTCACCGCGGTACATCTCGGCCTGCGATTTGCCGATCATCTGGATGTTGCCCATCGGGTAGGGGAAGTCCGGGCCTTCGAAGTAGAAGTCGTTGACGCCGAGCGTCTTCTGGAAGACGGTCGGGTTCGGCTCCTTGGACAGGGCGAGGACCGCCTGGCTGTCGTGGAACATGTAGTTGCGGCCGACCTGGTCGGAACCGTTGGCGAGACCGTTCGGGTGCTTGTCGCTGGCCGATCGCAGCAACAGTTTGGCCGTGTTGGCCGCCCCGGCCGAGACCACGATGATGTTGGCGGCGTACCGCTCGAAGTGTCCCTCGTGCTCGACGACCACCGCGGTCACCTCGGTGCCGGCCGGATTCGTGTCCAGGCGTACGGCCATCGCATCGGTTAGCAGGTTGACGTTCGGGTATTCGAGCGCGGGCCGTACACCCATGACTTCCGCGTCCGCCTTGGCGTGCAACGGGCACGGGAATCCGTCGCACGTCGGGCACCGTACGCACGTGCTGTACGGCATGTTCGACTCTGTCAGGAGAACGCCGCACGGCGCGTGGAACGGATGGAGCCCGTGCGCGGCCATGTCATCGGAGAGCTGCTGGATCCGCGGCTCGTGGGAGACCGCCGGGAACGGGTACGGTGCGCTCGCCCGCGGCTCGGTCGGGTCTTCACCGTGCGATCCATGCACCTGGTACATCTGCTCGGCCGCCGTGTAGTACGGCTCCATGTCGTCGTACGAGACCGGCCACTCCGGCGAGATCCCGTCATGGTGGCGTAGCTCGCCGAAGTCCTCCGCCCGGAGTCGGTAGAGCGCGGCACCGTACAGCTTGGTGGCGCCGCCGACGAAGTAGTGGATCTGTGGCTGGAACGAGCGCCCCTTGCCGTCGAACCAGGTGTCCGGCGAGATGTAGCGGTTGTCCACGAACACTTCGCTCGTCTGCCAGTTCTGCGGTTCCCGGGGCAGCCAGCCGCCGCGCTCGAGGATCAGGATCCGCTTGCCCGACGGTGCGAGATGGCGGGCCAGCGTGCCACCGCCGGCCCCGCTTCCGACGATGATGACGTCGTATCCCATGCCCATCTGACCCGGGTTGTGCGCGGCGCTGTCCATTACATGCCCTCCAACATTTCAACGAGGATGATCCGCCCAGCTGCCTCGATGAGGGCCAGATGGGAGAAGGCTTGCGGAAAGTTGCCCAGGTGCCGAGCCGTTTCCGTCTCGAACTCCTCGGCGTAGAGACCCAGTGGTGACGCCACGCGCAGTAGGCGTTCCATCATGTCGCGGGCCTTGTCGATCTCACCGATCACGGCGAGTGCCGAGACCAGCCAGAAGGAACAGATGATGAACGAGCCTTCCTTGCCGCTCATGCCGTCGTCGGTCTCGTCGGTGCGGTAGCGCAGGACGAATCCGTGCTCGGTCAGATCGTTGGCGATGGCATGGACGGTGTTGCGCAGCCGCTCGTCCTCGGGAGGCAGGAACCCGAGGATCGCGGCGAGGAGTGTCGACGCGTCGAGCGCATCGGTGTCGTAATGCTGCCGCAGCACGCCCTTGTCGCTGACGCCACGAGCCAGGATGTCGGCCTTGATCTCATCGGCCGTCTGCTGCCAGTCGGCGGCCTTCTGCGGATCGCCGCGGATCTCGGCCAGTTTCGCGGCGCGGTCGAGCGCCACCCAGCACATCAACTTCGACGACACGTAATGCCGCGGTTTGCCCCGCGCCTCCCAGATCCCCTGGTCGGGGTGTTGCCAGACGCGCGTCGCGCCCTCGGCCTGCGACTCGACAATCGGCCACAGCCGTCGCGGCAGGCGGTTGCTGTGCCGCGTGTGCAGCAGAATCGAGTCCAGCACGGCGCCGAACACGTCGTTCTGCTTCTGATTGAACGCGCCGTTGCCGACCCGGACCGGAGCGGCGCCCTCGTATCCGGAGAGGTCGTCGCGGCTCGACTCGGTGAGGTCGCGCCGGCCGTCGACGCCGTACATGATCTGCAGCGATCCGTCTTCGGTCGGTTCGAGGTCGGCGACGAACTGCATGAACTCATCGGCCTCCCAGTCCAGCAGGAGGTAGTGCAGCGCTCGCAGCGTGAACGTGGAGTCGCGCATCCACGCGTATCGGTAATCCCAGTTGCGCTCGCCGCCCGGCGTCTCCGGCAGCGAGGTGGTCAGCGCGGCGACTGTGGCCCCGGTCGGCATGTACGTCAGTCCCTTGATGGTCAGTGCCGAACGCTGCAGTGCCTCGCGCCACCGGTGATCGGGCATCCGGGAGTTGGCGATCCAGTCGCGCCAGAACGCGATGGTTCCCGCCATCTGATGGAACGCCGCGTCGATATTCGGCGGCACAACGAGTTGGTCGGCCCAGGACAGCGCGCAGTACGCACGATCGCCGTCCGACAACACATGGCGTGCCCGCAGTCGGTTGCCCTCGACGCCGACCAAGAGATCCGTACGAAGCCGCACGGTTTGACCGGCACCGGATGCCTCTGCCGTGTGCTTGTCATCGTCGATCACTGTCCAGGTGGCCGGGGACCGTCCGTAGTCGAACGCCGGCTCGCACGTCAGCTCCAGCTCCACCGTGCCGGACAGGCACTCCACGGTACGAACCAGCATGTGCTCGGCATCGGCGTCGGCCGGCGGTCGCGTGTGCTCGGTGACGCAGGCGGCCTCGCGGTACGGCCCCATCGTCAACGCGTCCCGCACGACCATCCAGCCGGTCCGGCTGCGCCACGTCGTTTCCAGCACGTTCGTGCCGGGCACGTAGTGGCGCGAGACGGGGTGGACGATCCCGTACGGCGCGAAGCGGAAGGCGCCGCCCTCCCGGTCCAGGAGACTGCCGAAGATGCTCGGCGAATCGACGGCCGGGACGCACAGCCAGTCGACCGAGCCGTCCGGCGCGACGAGCGCACCGGTGTGACAGTCGGACAGGAACGCATAGTCGGCGATGCGAGTGAAGGGCGAGGTCATTTTGAGGCCGCGCTCATCCAGCCTGTCGCGCGCGAGAGTCGTCGTCATGACGCGATCCACGGTTGGCGCCAACCGCCGAAGTCGTCGACGAGTCGGTCCGCCTCGGCCGGCCCCCACGACGCCGGTTTGTACGGATGTACCGGCGGCGGCGCGTCGAGCAGCGGCTGCATGATCCGCCAGGTCTCCTCGACGCCGTCCTGCCGGGTGAAGCGCATGTTGTTGCCGACCATCGCGGCCCGCAGCAGCACCTCGTACGGCGTCGGACCTTCGCCGCCTTCCTGGGCGAACTCCATCTCCATGTCGATCGGCTCCGGCGAGTTGTTCCCGGCCCGCTTGGCCTCCAGATCGAAGCGGATGCCGGTGGCCGGATCGAGCTTGATCGTGATCTGGTTGGCCTCCGGGTGGCGCTCCCCTCGCGCGCGTAGACCCAGCCGGGGCGGCTCCTTCAGGATCAGCCGGAACTCGGTCTGCAGCGCGGGGAGCTTCTTGCCGGTACGGATGAAGAACGGCACCCCGGACCAGCGCCAGTTGTCGATGTCCAGCCGGAGCGCCGCGTACGTCTCCGTCGTCGAGTCGGCGGCCACGCCGTCGATCGCGCGATAACCGTCGTACTGTCCGCGGACGTAGTTCGCCGGATCGGCCGCGACGACCGCCTGCCAGAGGGCGTCCTTCGCGTTGTTGAGCGTGTTCGGATCGCGGCCGGCCGGCGGTTCCATCCCGCCGACGGCGACAAGCTGCATCAGATGGTTGACAACGACGTCGCGCAGCGCACCGACCGGGTCGTAGAAGTGTCCGCGATCCTCGACCCCGAAATTCTCCGCCATCGTGATCTCGACACAGTCGACGTAATTCCGGTTCCAGATCGGCTCCAGCATCGTGTTCGCGAACCGGAAGTAGAGCAGCTCCTCGGTGCCCATCTTGCCGAGGAAGTGGTCGATCCGGTACAGCTGCGCCTCGTCGATGTACTGGTGTATCTCGTCGGCCAGGGCCGACGCCGATGCGGCGTCGTGGCCGAACGGCTTTTCCACCACGACGCGGCCGGTTTTCGTCAAGCCGGCCTGCGTCAGATTGGCGATGACCTTGCCGAACAGGAACGGCGGGATCTCGAGATAGAACACCGGCATCGTCGCCCCGCGCATGGCCGATGCGACGTCGTGGTAGGTGCCGGCATCGGTGAAGTCGCCGGAGACGTACGACATCCGGTCGGCGAACCGTTGGAAGACCTCGTCGTCGATGCTCTCGCCGCACTTCTCGATCGAGTCCCGCGCGTGCTCGCGAAGCTGTTGCACGGTCCAGTTCTGCGATGCGACACCGACGATCGGGCAGTCGAGCAGGCCGCGCTTCTCCAACCGGTACAGCGAATGGAAGGTCATGACCTTGGCCAGGTCGCCGGTGATCCCGAAGATCACGAAGACGTCGGCCGGCGCCGGTCGTGTGGTGTCTACCATGTCAGTCCTTTGGTTGAGTCCCGCGCCAGTGGATACGGGGAGTGTCGATCGCGACGGATTCAAGAGGGCGGCCCAGCGGTGGCTCGGGCGGATGTAGAAGTCCTCGGCCCAGAGGTGGAACGCACGCATTTCGACACCGATGTTCGACAGCAGCGCGGCGTGTACACCCAGCCACGCGGCGAACGCGACGCGGCCGTGTAGTTCGCGGCGGTGTTCGCCGACCTCGGCGACGGCGGCCCGGCGGCTGATAGCCGTTCTTGTCGAAGATCATGGCGCGGACGCCGTCCTGGCCGGCGAGCCGCCTCGCGCAGGCAACCCCGGCGAAACCGCCCCCGACGTTCACGACATCGGTCGTGCTTCGGTCGGTCATTGCCGTGTGCTCCCCGATTCCGATTGGCCGCGATCGGCCCGAAAAGGCGCAGCGGCAACGGTTTCCGGTCTCATGACGCCCGGACATTTCTTGACACTACCGAGAACATGAGGGAGATTTCCGAAATGATGGCTTTTCCGCCCGAACCGGAGGCATGAGGGCATTAGCGGGTCGGTGCGGGCATCGGTGACGTCGACCGGATCGGAGTGGGGGCCGGCACGTTGCGGCAGTTGCTCGGCTCGTCGTCGCCGGCAATGGCGTATTCGTGGCAGGTCGTGAACTCGTAGTTGAACTGTCCGACCACGAAACCTGTCACGCCGATCAAGAACATGATCGCCACGGTCGCGGCCTTAAGCCGCCGGGCCGGCAGCACGAGGTAGTCCGGGCTGAGAATGCGCTTCGCTTCCGCGCCCGAAAGGTGCGACGGTCCGGCTGATGAGCCACAGCAACGGGCGAAGCGTCGCACGCGCCGTGCGGGCGGTCGCGGGCCGGACGGATCCGCCGGCTCGGTCGATCCATTGTGGTCGTTCATCGTGCCAACGCCCGTGACGGATGGGAAACGTGCCGACGGATGGGTCGCGTGCGTCGCATGGTGGGAGTCCGATCTCGGCCCGGCTACCAGCGGCCGTTGGCGACGCTACTGCGCATCCGGTACGGGAACGGGGCGTTTCGCCATTCCGCGCCACCGAAGGTCGGGCGACGGTATGAATAGCCAGTGAGCGGTGATCAGCGAGCCGGCACTGTAGCTCGCGCCCGACGGACGCGATCGGTGGCTGGGTGGACGTCGGCCCGGCCGCTACTGGTCGCGCTGGCTCTCGCCGTGGCGCTCGTCGCCGGCTGCTCGAGCAGCCCGACACCGGCTCCGACGCCTACGCCCGGCGCGAGCACCGCCCCGGCGAGTCCGGGCGGCGGCGCCAGTGGCGGTGCCAGCAGCGGCTCGCCGGCGCTCTGCGACGCGGCCAACAAGCTGAAGGCCTCGGTCGGCGCGCTCGGATCGCTCAGCGTCAGCAGTGGTCTGACCGGCGTACAGACCGCGATCGACAATATCCAGACCAGCTTGACGGAGTTCCAATCGGCGGCACAGTCGCAATTCGGCCCGCAAATACAGCAGATGCGCACTGCGCTCAGCAACGTACAGGCCGCGATCCGCGCCGCTAGCGCGAGCCCGAGCTCGTCGTCGGTGACGGCGATCGGCACGGGTGCGGCGGCGGTCGTGGCGGCATATACGGACTTGCAGAAAGCGGTTTCGTCTCGCTGCGGCTAAACGGTCGCAGCTAGGACTCGCCCGCCGCGGCCGACGGCTCGTCGCGCGTCCGCAGTGCCGGGCCGAGGACGACAGTGGCGTCGCCGTCTTCGACCGCCGGCGCGGCGGCGCATGTCGCACCTACCCGGTCTGGCGCTCATCCCTGCGGTGGCGATGGGACTGGGCGCCATGACGGTGGGGATGCTGCGGCTGCCGTTCACCGCCGTACTCCTGACGACTCTCTTCCTCGGCAGCGACGGCATCACGGTGATGCCCCTGGTGATCGTCGCCGTCGTCATCGCGCATGTCCTCACGATCCGGCTCACACCGCTGCCACCCGAGGCCGCGACCGGCCCGCAGCATCCGTCGGGTGGCGGCTGACCGCGATCCCGCGGCGCGTCGCCAGCGTGCCGAATGTCGTCGCGTCCCGCACGGCCGCCCCGCCGTGGTCGTTGTTGAAGAACACGTACACGTCGTGGTCGCTCACCGGATCGAACGCCTCCGCCGCGCGGTCCATCCAGGACGCGAGCGCCGCGCGCCCGTAGCCGGGCCGCGGGTGGGCGGCGCCTTCGTGCATCCGCAAATAACCCCAATCCGTGGTACGCCAGAGCGGAGTCACCGGCCGTCCGCGCCGGTCGGCCCAGGACAAGGCGGCGTGCCGGCGCTCCAACACCTCGCGGACGGCGGTTGACCACCATGACGCGTGCCGCGGCTCGACCGCGACCTGGACGGAGGTCGGGAATCGTCGGAGAGTGTCGTCCAGAAGATCCGCGTCGGCGGGAAGGTTCGGCGGCAGTTGAAGGAGGACCGGCCCGAGCCGGTCGCCGAGCGCATCGGCCCGGCCGAGGAACCGGGCCACCGGCTCGGCCGCCTCGCGGAGGCGCTTGATGTGCGTCAGGTACCGGCTCATCTTCACCGCGAAACAGAACGTGTCGCGGGCGGTCCGGGCTCGCCATCCGGCGAACGTGTCGCGTTCGGGGAGTCGGTAGAACGCGTTGTTGATCTCGACGGTCGCGAATCGCTCGGCGTAGTACTCGAGCCACTGCCGCTGCGGGACGTCGGTCGGGTAGAACGGCCCACGCCAATCCTTGTACTGCCAGCCCGAGGTGCCGACGAGGATCATGCTCGTACCGTACCCATGGCCAGACGTGCCATGCCGCCGTGACCGAACACACACGGTTGATCACCGCGGGTGTAACCTCCTCGCAACCCACCCGAGGCACCGTTGCCGGCATGAGACGCTCAACCCGGTTGATCCCCCAGTCCCATCGAACCGCTTCGGGCAGCGCCGCCACGGGCAATGATCTCCACGACGCGTACGTGCAATCGGTCAACGCCGCTCTTGCGGCCGGCCGCGAACACGTCGCCCGCGAGCTCGCCGCCGACTATGACCACGATCGTCGCGCGGACCACGATCGTCGCGCGGACCACGATCGTCGCGCGGACCACGATCGTCGGGCGGCCGGCCCCGACCGGCAGGCGGCCTGACACACAGCTGTTGATCGTCCCTATCCCCCGACGTCGGCCAGGCGGTCGACGGCCGCCGGCAATTCCGCCAGGCCGCTCAGGGTCAAGGCCGCAAGCGCGAGCGCGTCCGGATCGGGCGGATAGGCCGGTCGCGGCACCGCGATCACGATCATCCCGGCCGCGCCGGCCGACCGGAGTCCGTTACTCGAATCCTCAACCGCGACACACCGACGCGGGTCGGCACCCAACGCGGTCGCAACGCTGCGATACACGTCGGGTGCCGGCTTGCCGCGTCGCTCCTCTTCCGTCGACCGGGTCGCACGGAAGGCAGCGGTCAGGCCGGCCTCACGGAGAACCTCGTCGACGAGCGAGCGCGGTGACGAACTGGCCAGCCCGAGTGGCCATTGATCGGCGAGCCGCCGTACTACATCGACGGCGCCCGGCAACAACGGCAGGTCTGCGGCGTACGCCTCGGTCATCCGGTCGATGACCTCCCGAGCGACCGTGGCCGCCGGCCGACCGACGCCGAGATCTCTGGCCAGGTAGTCCGACCACTCGGCCGTACTCATGCCCATCAGCCGCCGCTGGCTGTCCGGGAGCCACCGACCGCCGGCCTCGTCGACGTACGCACGCCGGACCCGTTCCCACACCGGCTCGGAGTCGATCAGTACGCCATCGAGATCGAAGATCACCGCTTGCACCATGCCTGCTCCCCCGCTCGACGTCAGTTCCGATCGTGACGGTCCGGAGCGGATTTCGGCGCCGGACGGCTAACAATCGGTGGTGGCTAGACACGTGAGCAATCGGTCCCGAGCAGGGCGGGCTCGTCGTCACGCCGCCTGGGTCAGCCCGGCAGCAGCCCCCGCACGTACGCGGCCTGGCCGATGTGCTGCAAGTCGTCGGCGAGCACGCTCACCAGCCGCACGCCCAACGTGACCGGCGGATCCCAGCGCTCGTCGACGATCCGGTCGAGCGCGTCGGCGGTGAGCGTGTCGAGCAGGCGGCGAGTCCGGCTCGCGACCGCGTCGTAGTAGTCGACGAGCACGTCTGGCCCGGACGGTCGAACCCGGGCCACGTCGGCGGCGACATGACCGTACCCGGTGTCCATCGTGTCGGCGGGCAGGCCGAATCGCTGCGCCCAGCCGCCCGCGGACCACTCCTGTTCGTCATCCAGTATCTCGGCGACGTGGTCATCCTGAACGCGGGCCAGATGCCAGACGATCCAGCCGATGGTGTTCGCATCCGCGACGGGCGCCCAACGCAGCAATTCCGGCGGCAGCCCGTCGACCACCGACCGCACCAACTCCGGCAGGCGCCCGAACCCATCGATCAGTACGTCACGCTCGTGCATGGAAATCTCCGCTCGTCGCGATCATTGCCGATCCCATCATCGCGCGTCGCCGCCGCGTCCTCATCGTGGCTCCGGCAGCCACCCGGGCGGTCGAGGGCCGGCGCCGATCAGTCGGCGAGAAGCCGGAGCACGCCGGTGAGCTGCAACACGATCAGCGGGATGCCGGTCGGGTTGACCACCCGGAGCCGTCGGCCGTTGCCGGCGGCAAGCCGCGCGCCTCGAACCAATGCGCTCATGCCGAAGCAGTCCATGAACGTCGTCTCGGCGAGGTCGACCACGACGAGTCCGATGCCGTCGGCCGTCACCGCCTTCTCGATTGCGTCCCAGAGCGCAGGCTCGGTTGCCAGGTCGATGTCTCCGGCTAGCCCGAGCGTGATCGTCGCTCCGTCGATGTTCGGAGAGATGAGCAGCGGCATCGGTGGACTCCTCGGGGGCAAGGAAACGACCGCAGCCCGCGGTGCACCCAGATTATTTGCAGCGTAGCAAAGATTGCCCAGCGAGTACGGGCGCCGGGCCGGCGCCAGCCACGAGGCAGGTCGCCGCGGATGACGCTGGGAACCGTCGAGTGGTGGCGATCGCGTGCCGACCTGCGTCGGTCGACCTCAGGCGCTGCGCCGCTCGTCGTTCTCGGCTCGCTCGACCGCCGCCTGGCTGAGTGCGTCGGCCGCCACGCGGAATGCGGTCAGAGATCGCGCCAGTTCCTGGCGTGCGGCTTCCGGCATGCGTACCAATACTTCCTCGAGCGCACGTCGCCGGTTGCGACTGATCTGCGCCAACAGCTGTTCGGCCTCGGTTGTCACCTGCACCTGCACCTCGCGTCGGTCCCGCGGATCGGCCACCCGGCGCAGCAATCCGAGCGCCTCGAGCCGATCGCACAGCCGACTGGCCGACGACGGGCCGACGCCGAGCGATTCGGCCAGACCGTTCACGTTCGTTTGCGGGTGCGACCGCAGCCACGTCAGGACACGAAGCTGCGTCGGCGAGACGCGTAACGCGTGGTCGCCCCGCGCCGGGTCCAAGACAGTGGCCAGTGACTCGGCAGCGGCCTCGATCGACTCCGCTGCGTTGGCTGACCGCTGCATGCGTCGTCCCTTCACGCGCGTCGCGCCGCGACGTCCTCGATCGCGCCCTGCCAGTCGAGACACACGATCACCGCGTCGTCGGCCAGATCTTCGTCGTCGTGGTATTCGTGCAGTCCGCGCATGACGCTACCAACCGCTTCGGTCGCGGGCTGGAGACGAGTGCCTCGCAACGCCGACAGGAGCCCGTGGACGCCGAAGGCATCGCGGCCGCCCGGTGCCGCGGCATGCACGCCGTCGCTGACGACGAACAGCCGCTCGCCCGGGTCAAGGTCGAACGTCTGCACTTCATAACGCGTGTCGACGAACATGCCCAGCGGCAGCTGGTGGTCGAGCTTGACCGGCGTCGTCTGGCCGCCGCGCATACGGAATGCCTGCGGCGAGCCGGCATCGATCGCCGTTACGTGCCCCGTGTTCAGGTCCAGTTCCAGCAGCAGCGTGGCCACGCTGTGTTCGCCGCCGTGCACTCCGTACACCGTGTCCGAGGCGAGTTCGGCCTGCTCGACGAGGTTGCCGCCGGATCGTCGCGCATTGCGCATCGCGGTCACCGCGAGGACGGTGAGCATGGTGGCATCGATGCCGTTGCCATCACCATTCAGAATCGTGACCGTGAGGCGGGTGCCGTCCAGTGACCAGTCGAAGTGGTCGCCGGACACCGAATAGGCCGGTTCGAGCTGGCCGGCGAGCAGGAAATTATCACCGCCGAGGGCACGCCCCGGCAGCATGTCCCACTGCATTTCGGCGGCCATGGTGAGTCGCTGTCGGCGCCGGGCCAGGCGGTAACGGTCGGTGCTGCGATCGGCGACGGCCAACGCCAAGGCCAGCTCGTCGGCGACCGTACGCAGCGCCTCGAGCTGCCGTTCGTCGACGCCGTCGGCCAACTCGACCACGAGGACGCCGAGGCGGTCCGACCAGATAGTCAGCGGGATCAGCACCCGGGTCCCGTTCGCGTCGTCGATTGCCTCGAGCACGGTGCGTTGGCTGCCGAAGGCCCGGCCCGCGGTCGTACGTTCATGCAGCGAGCCGGCCGTGGAGTGGGCCGATCGCAGCACCGGCCACAGACCGTAGACGCGATAGTCCGCTAGTAGCACCTCCGCGCGCTGGGCCGCGAAGTGCTCCGTCACGTACCGCTCGGCGACGTCAGCGACCTGATCGGGCTTGGCCCGGCGAAGGAGTGGACCGATCGTGGGCACGTCGGGCACGGGGCTCCTTCCAGCTCAGTCGAGCGTTGCGGGACATCGAGAAGCAGCCGAATCGCTGTGCCGGCCCGTCAAACCCGTGCCTCAAGGCAAATAATCATAGGCGCCCGGGGACGGGGGAAGAAAATCGCCGGGGCCGGTACGCACTCGGTCTGGCCCGCGACACTAGATCGCGGATCGCGGATCGCGGATCGCGGATCGCGGATCGCGGATCGCTGTCGGCGCCGGTGCGCGGCTAGAGTGCGCTCATGAGCGCCCTGGTGCTGTGCGTGTGGGTCCTGGCCGGGGTCTGCCTGGCCGTCTGGGTGACATCGCTCGTGACGCGCGAACACTCGTGGGTGGACCGGATCTGGTCGATCGTCCCGATCGCGTACGTTGCGATCTTCGCGGCGAAAGCCGGCTTCGATGACGTACGGCTGGACCTGATGCTCGGTCTGGTCGTGGCATGGGGCGCCCGGCTGACGTACAACTTCGCGCGCAAGGGCGGCTACGCGCCCGGTGGCGAGGACTATCGGTGGGCGGTGCTCCGCGGCCGGATGCCGCGCTGGCAGTTTCACCTGTTCAACCTGTTCTTCATCACGATCTACCAGAATGTCCTGCTGCTGCTCATCACGTTGCCGGCGTACACGGCGCTGCGACACCGTGGTGACTTCGGCGTGCTCGACATCGTCGTCGCCGCCGTCTTCCTCGGCTGCCTGATCGGCGAAACCGTGGCCGACCAAGAGCAGTGGGCGTTCCAGTCGTGGAAGCGCGACGAGATCGCCGCCGGCCGGGATCCGCGGCCGCGCTTCGTCCAAACGGGCCTGTTCCAATACTCCCGACACCCGAACTTCTTTTTCGAGCAGGCCCAGTGGTGGGTGATCTTCGCGTTCGGCGCGATCGCCGCCGGCTCAGTCGCACAGTGGACTGTCGCCGGTGCGGCCCTTCTCACTCTGCTCTTCGTTGGTTCGACGCGCTTCACCGAAAGCATTTCGCTGTCGCGCTATCCGGAGTACGCCGACTACCAGGACACCACGTCGGCCGTTATCCCGTGGTTCCCGAAGGGCACCCCGGACGAGGCGACCAAGCCAGCCTGATCCCTCGTCGTCCGGCGGAGCGGAGCTGCCGTCGGTTGACATATGACTGCGTCACACATACGTTGAAGACATGACGAAGCTGACGACGAAACTCGAGATCAAGTCCTGGGACGAACAGCCCTATCGAGAGTTCGACGACGGTCGCAAGTTCACGAAGGCCGACGTCGCGCTGCTCGGGACGGGCGACGGATTCGAGGCCGGCTCGTCCGAGTCGATCATGTTCTACCGCACCGATGGCACGGCCGAGTACGTCACCGTGATGCAGCTGTCCGGATCGGTCGACGGCAAGTCCGGCGACTTCGTGCTGCGGGGCAACGGCTCATTCGACGGCACATCGGCGCGTGGCCAGATGGAGATCGTGCCCGGTTCCGGTACGGGCGGGCTCGCCGGCATCACCGGTACGGCCACCAGCGTGTCGACCCACGACGACTACCCGCACATGCCGCTCGAGATCACGTACTCACTTGGCTAATGCTCCGCGCCCGTCGCGCCCGTCGGGCGACGATGCGAGCGCGCACCAGGCCAACGTACTCGGCGCATTGGCGTTGGCCGTTGCCGACCAAACGGCGCAGGCCGTGGTCACGGCGACCGGGCAGTCCGCCACCGCGGCCGCGGCCCTGTCGGCGCTGCACGAATTCCTCGACCGGCCGACGCTGGACCAGATCCGCCGCGTCCTCGGCCTCACACCGTCGGGTGCCGTACGGCTGATCGATCGGCTCGCCGAGGCCGGGCTGGTGACGCGGGGACCGGGCGCGGATGGCCGTACCCGCTCCGTGATCCTGACCGACGCCGGGCGACGCTCGGCCGAAGCCGGCGCGGCCGCGCGCCTGACCTACCTGCGCGACAGCCTCGCGACGCTGACCGCGGCCGAGCGCGAGACACTCGATCATCTGCTCGGTCGGGTGATGGCCGCCGTCGTCGACCGCAAGGACGGCGGGGCGTGGATCTGCCGCCACTGTGATCTCACCGGATGCGAGCGGTCGTCCGGGCGCTGCCCGGCGATGAACGCCGCCACGGTCAAGTACGCGCCGCCGACCTAGCACTCCGGGGTCGATTCATCCCTGCGCGTCGAGATACGCCTTCGAGACGCGCTTGGGCGCCTGCTTGATCCACGCCTCGACGATCAGTTCTTCCAGCTCGGGCACCCCGATGCGATCGAGTCGCACGAGGATCGCCGGATAACCGTCGAAGTGCGGAGTCGTGAAATAGACGTCCGGATCGTCGGCGATCAACGCTTCCTTCGCTCCGATATCGGGCACGCGTGCACCGAGGATCGGGCCGTCGGGCGCCGAGTCGCCGAGTGCGTCCAGGTCGCTTTTGCGTAGCGGCCGCTCCCACACGAAGCCTTTGTCCTTCACGCGCCAGTCACGCAGCCCGTCGCGGCCCTGCCGCTCGAACGTCTCCGGCAGGCCGAGCGCGATCGTCCGTACGTCATCCCAGGTCGCCATGGCGTCTAAAACCTACGACGTCCGGTACGTGCGCGCACGGTCACGACGCCATCCGGTCGGCTTGCCCGCGTCCGCCGGCGCCTCGCGGGCGTATCGTCGGGCAATGACCCGGGCAGTTTCCGGTACGGTGCCGGTCGGGTTGCTCGCCCACCTGCGTCGGGCGCGCGACCACATGGACCGCCAGTACCAGGCCGAGCTCGACCTCGACCAGGTGGCCCGCGTCGCCGGCGTCTCGAAGTATCACTTCGCCCGGTCTTTCGAGGCGACGTACGGCGAGACGCCGATGCGCTACCTGACCCGTCGCCGTATCGAACGCGCGCAGGACCTTCTGCGGGTGGCGAACCTGACCGTGACCGAGGTCTGCATGCTCGTCGGTTTTTCGAGCCTCGGATCGTTCTCGACACGGTTCACGAAGCTCGTCGGTGAGACGCCGACGGCGTATCGCGATCGCTGGGCCGCACGAGGTGGACCGCACGTGCCCGGCTGCTACCTGTTCATGCGCGGCGTGTGGGATCACGACGGCACGACCGGCCGGCGCGCGCGCACTCGCGACGTCGCCGATCATGCCACGAGCGAGTGAGCGCGCCACGGGAGTCAGCAATCTGAAAGAAGCCCGGCGGCCGGTCGTACGCCTACCGTGAGAGGCATGATTACCAACGTTTCGCTCGTCACGGTTTACTGCCTCGATCAAGACGAGGCTCGCGACTTCTACGTGAACACACTCGGCTTCGTGCCGAATACCGACGCCACCATGGGCGAGGACTTCCGCTGGGTCAGCATCAACCATCCCAACCAGCCGGAGCTGCAGGTCACTCTCATGACACCCGGGCCGCCGCTCGACCCGGAGTTCGCGGGCCAGATCCGCGAGCAGCTCGAAAAGGGGCAGATGGGCGGCCTCGGACTGAAGGTCGACGACTGCCACAAGACGTACGACGAGCTGACCGCGAAGGGCGTCACGTTCCTGCAGCCGCCGTCGGACCGCCCGTACGGTGTCGAAGCGGTCATGCGCGACAACTCCGGTAACTGGCTCGTCCTGGTGGAGCCGCGCGAATTCGATCCGGCCGAACTCGCCAAGTTCGAGTTCTGACCGGACACCCGTTACGAGGCGGTGCGGCGCGCGCGGGCCTGGTCGATGGCGTCGGACAGTCGCTGCTCGATCCGGGCACCGTTGCGGCGGAAGCCGAGTTCGTCGCGGGCCTCCTGCTTCAGCTCCAGATCGGTGCGGAGTAGGCCGTCCGAGGTGATCCACTCGATGATCGCGAGCAACTCCTCGTCGCTGTAGTCCCCGATCGGCGCGCCGAAGCTGGCCGCCGGTCGTGGTCCACGGCGGTGGCCGGGGACATGATCGCCGATCGCGATATCGACCGGAGCCTCCGAACCGTCCATCGCCGCCGCTGCGCCGCGCGCGGTCGCCGGCCGCCCGGCGACGGTCGCCGCTTCGGCGCTGGCGGCGGCCGGGGTGCCGTCTCCGGTCGACTCAACCGGCCGGGCGTCGGCACGATCGGCGGCGTAGACGGCCGCTTCGTACGCGGCCCGGATCCGGGCGATCTCCCGGTCGGGGTTGCGGAACCAGTCGGTCGACCACGTCCGGTGGAAGCGCCAGCCCAGCCGCTCCAGCTGTTCCTGACGAAGCCGGTCCCGCGACCGGGTGGTCGGCGCCGCGTGGTACGTGGCGCCGTCCGTCTCGATCGCGAGCACCATGCGGCCGGGCTTCGTCGGGTGCTTCGCGGCGAAATCGATGAAGTAGCCCGCCACACCGAGCTGACACTCCACGTCGATACCGACCGCGCGCAGGCGGTCACGTACCTGGATCTCCAACGGGTTCAGGGCCAGGTTGTCTCGAACGGCCGCGGCCGGCAGCACCGCGTCGCCGGCCGCGTAGCGCAGGAAGTCGCCCAGCCGCCGCGCGCCGTCGGCCGCGAGCTTCGATGAATCGAGATCGTCCGGATGGAAGCCGGCGACCACGGTCATATGCCGCTTGGCGCGAGTGATCGCGACGTTCAGCCGACGCTCGCCGCCGGCAACGTTCAGCGGCCCGAACCGGTGCATCATCCGACCACGGCTCTTGCCGTACCCGATCGCAAGGATGATCGCGTCCCGCTCGTCGCCCTGCACACGTTCGAGGTTCTTGATGAAATAGGGCTCCGGCCCGGCGCGGTCGAACCAATCCCGCGCGTCCGGCTCGTTGCGCAGCCGGACGTTCAGTGCCTCTTCGATGCGGTTCGCGTGCGTGATCCCCATCGTGATCACTCCGAGCGATTCGCTCGGCCGTCGCCGGGCGTGACCGATCATCAGATCGACCACCCGGCGCACTTCCTGCGGCGACGAGCCGTCTTTCGACTCGGCCCCGTCGACGAGTACGAACTCGATCGGCGACGTCACGGCCGTGCCGGGGAACGTGACCATCCGGTTGTCGTAGAAGAACGCATTCGACGGCGCGATCAGCCGCGCGTCCTGGCTGCGGTAGTGCCAGCCGAGGTAGTACTCGTGGGCCAGGGTCCGGCCGAGCGCGCGGTTGAACGCCTCCAACACCGACTCGGCGTCCTGCGTCAGCAGGTCCCGCTCCACGTCCTCCTCGGTGTCCACCGCGGCTTCGAAGAACGCCGTCGGCGGCAACTGCTTCGAATCGCCCGCGATCACCGCCGCGCGGGCGCGGGCGACCGACGGAATCGCCTCGGCCGGCTGCACCTGGCTCGCTTCGTCAAAGATGACAACGTCGAAGAGCTGCTCGGCCGGCAGCAACTGCGACACGAGCAGCGGTGACATCGCCCAACACGGCTTCGCCGCGAGCAACACGTCCGGCGCGGACCGCACCAGGTCGCGGAGTGGTTTCAACCGGCGCTTCTTGGACAACTCGCGGCTGAGATAGAGGTCCTGCTCCATATGACGGGTACGGACGTCGGTCAGGCGCTCGGCCACGCGGCGGCGAGCGCGCTGCCGGTTCGCCGCGGCGTGCGCGTGGTCGGTGGCGATGAAATCGTCCGCCACGGCGCCGTGGGCCGCGCCGTCGAACGACGCCAGATGCGGGTCGGCCAACACCATCCGATCGTGGATCGCCTGAAGCCACACGGCGTCGAACGCCTCGACGACGAGGCGTGCACGACGGTCGGCCGGCCAGGTCGGCGCGACCCGCGCGAGCCAGCCGAGCAGGTCGCCGAGCCCGACGGCGCGAAGTTCGGCGTCGAGACGATTCATCCGGGCCACGACGTGCGCACCGCTTGGGTCGCTCGACAACTCGCCCATCATCTGCGCCAGAGCGGCCCAGTCGCGCGATGCGAGATCACCGGCGGCCAGCAGGCCACCGAGTTCCACCAGCAGTGCCTGCGCGGTGTCGTTGGCTGCGATCACGCCGCCGAGATCGGGCTGAGCGGGCGGTCGTACCCGCGAAATGCGCCACCACTCGGCCGCAACCGCCGCAACCTCTCGCAACTCGGTGGCGAGATCGCCACCGCGACCCCCGAACCGCAGCGCGGCGGCCTGCCGGCGCAGGCGCCGTCGCTGCCACCAGCCGAGCGAGTCGCCGCCGGCGAGTTTGCCGTCCGAGTGGCGGGAGGCCGCGGCGATCAGCCGAGGTAGATCCTGGTCATAGATGTCCGGACGCCATCGGGCCGCGACCGCGGCGGTGCGCGCGCAAATCGCGACCATCGCGGCGGCCTCGGCCGGCGTTCGCGGGTCGGCGAAGCCGAGCGCCGCTGCGACTCCGCCTGCCTGCTGGTGCAGCTCCGCGAGCCAGCCTCGGACCTGGTCGACGGCTTCACGGGCGCGCGCCGCCGCCGTGTCCGACTGGAACTGCGCGACCGACCATGGTCCGCGCCGCCCCGGGTCCAGGCCGCCGATCACTACGAGCTCGCCGAGCGCACCCCGGATCCGGTCGGCGCGATCAACATCGAGGCCGTCGACGGCGTCCCGCCCCAGCCGTACGTCCGATCGTGCCTCCGGCGCCACGCCGAGCAGGGCGGTCTGCGCCGCGTGAACCGACATGTCCCATGGCGGCCGTGGCCGGTGCATCGCTGCGTCGTGCTCAATCAGTGCCGCCCGGTCGCGTTCGAAACGTGTGTGTAGCCGGGTGTAGTCGACGGCCTCGATGGTCCGGGCGCTTTCGATCGCGTCGCGGAACTGTTCGTAGACCTTCGTACGGTTCGCGGCGGTGACGTGCAGATCGAGGGTGAGTTCGTCGAGGCCGGCGTCGGCAAGGCGGCCCAGCACGGCATCGATGGCGGCCCGCTTCTCGGCGACGAACAGCACCGTCCGGCCGCGGGCCGCGAACGTGGCAATGATGTTGCTGATCGTCTGCGACTTTCCGGTGCCCGGTGGACCCTGCACGACCAGGTTGCGCCCGGCCAGCGCCGCGTTGATCACGTAATTCTGCGACGGGTCGGCGTCGAGCACGAGAAACTCGTCGGCCGCCGGCGTGCGATCCGGCTGGTCCATGGTGACCTCGCCGACCGGCCGCCGGATGCGTTCGATCGCGCCGAGGTCGCCGGCCATCGCCGCGACCAGATCGTTGTCCGCGAACGCATCCGCGTTGTCGAGCAGATCCTGGTGCATGGCGAGCTTTGCGTAGTGGAACGTGCCGACGAGCGCGCCGGCGACGATGCGGAAATCGGGTACGTCGGCGAGCGCGCCGCTGAGCTTGGCCAACGCCTCGTCGACGCGATCCGGATCGTCCACGATGTCGTTGAGATCGGCGATCAGCTCGGGGTCGATGTCGACCCGGAATGTCGAGCGTAGATAGTGGAGCAGCACCGGGCTGATCTCCACGTCCCGATCCGCGGTCAGGTCGAAGTCGTCGCGGCCGGGTCGGCGCGTGACCGCGACGTCGCGAAGCAGCACCGGCGCACGGATCTCGCGTCGACCGATGTGGTCGGTGTCGCTGGCACCGTCAATGACCGCCTCGGTCGTGGTGCCCGCCTCAGGTGCGCTGGCAGCGTCGGTGGGCGGATCGCTGGCGGGTCGCCCGCGCCAGCGGCCGCGCCGCGGCACGTCGCCGGTCGAGCGGAAGTCGGTCCAGGTCGCGAACCCGTACGCCAGCCGGCCGATCCGTACGCCGCGCTCCTCGTCGTATTCCTTGATGCGCCGTCGGATCGACTCGGCCGTCTTGGCCGCTGCCTGGTAGGCCGCCTCGTCCCGGAACAACTGCCGCAGCCGTACGGTCTCGCCGCGCAGCAGCCGAGCGAGCGCGATCGGGTCTGCGTGACCGTCCGTGGTGCCGGCTGGGTCGTCGGCTCCGTCGGCGGTCGGGTCGCCGTCGGTGGTCCGATCGCCGTCGGCGTCGGCGGTCGAGCCCAGAAGGATCTTTCCGCGGTCCTTGCAGTAGAGCAGCTCGTTACGGCCGGTCTTGTCGATGAGCGTGTCGGCCCAGACGCTCGCCGCACGGACGGCGGCGACGTGGCCGGTCTCCTGCTCGGCCGGCGGGCCGGGGGCGGTCATCCGTCTAGTGTCTCCAATCCATGCACGCGACCGGTCACCTCGCCCCGGCGTTTCGCCCGCCGGAGTCGACAATTGCGCCGTACCGGCCGGTCCACAGCGGCTCGGGGCCGACGCGAGCAGTCCGGGACCGATGCAAGCGTGGCGGGTTCAGAATTGCCGCGCCCGCCGCAGCCGGCGCGGCCGGCCATCCGGATCGGCGATCAGATGATAAATCGGAGTCGCCAGTGCGGCGGTCGCGGCGCCGATGTGCGGCACGCTGTATCGGCGCAGCCGACCCGGCGGCCGCGGACCCATGCGGCCGGCGGCGTACCACGTGTCGAGCCGTGCCGCTGCCTGCGCGTACGCCGCGAACGCCCCGGCCGCGGACACCAGATCGGCATCGTCGCCCGCGCCACGCTCCAGGTGCTCGCGATGGAGCCCGAGCCGCAGCGCGCGACCGAAGTCCGTACCGCCGTCTTCGTCCATGACCGCGCACGACAACTCCGAATCGTGCGTCCACGACCGCAGGTTGACGTTGTCCGAGCCGACGCACGTCCAGACGTCGTCCATTACGCACGCTTTGGCGTGGACGTAGATCGGCGTGCCGAGCGCGTTCTCGATGCCGTACACGGCGACTCGCTCGGGCGCGGCACGGTGCAGGATCCGCAGGGCCTTAGCGCGCCCGATGTCCTGCGCCGCGCCGGACAGGCCGGTCTGATCCGGGTGCATCGGGACCACACCGATCATGTGCAGCTTCGGCCGCCGCGCCAGCACGTCCGCGAACCGGGTCGCGATCTCGACCGACCAGAGGTACTGATCCTCCAGGTAGATGAGCGACTCGACGCGATCGAGCGCCCGCAGGTAGGCCCGCGCGATGCTGCGCTCACCGTCCGGCGCGAACGGAAAACCCATCCGCCGGTACGGATATGTGCGCAGCACCTGTACAACGCGACCGCCGGCCCGACCCGGATCGGGTGTCTGCGCCGGCATCGGGTCGGCCTTCGTGTCCTCGCGAGCCACGAGGTCGTGCAGGCGCCGGAGCGGGCTGCGGGTCAACGGGCTCGGGTCGGTCCAGCGCTCGCGGAACGACGCTTCGACGTCGCCGACGGCCGGACCGCGAATCGCCAGTTGAACGTCGTGCCACGGTGGCCGGTCGCCGTAGCGCTCGGAGATGCGCAGCGGCTGGGCGTCGCCGTGGTGGCGTTCGTCGTCGGCCCGGCTGTGGCATAGGTCGATGCCGCCGACGTACGCGACGTCGAGTTCCGGCCGGCCGGGATGGCGTACGACGACGATCTTCTGGTGGTGCGAGCCACCCGTACGCACCCGCATGTCGCGCAGGCACTCGCCGCCGGCGGCCTCGATCTCGTCGCCGAGATGGTCGTTCTCCTGCGCGCTGAAGGCGAGCTTGTCCCAGTGCGACCGCCAGACGAGTCCCTTGACGATGACGCCGCGCGACGCCGCCGCGCACAGCACCCGCGACACCTCGGTGCCGTACCCGTCGAGCCGCTCACTCGGGTCGCCGCGCCAGTCGGTGAACATGACGAGGTCGCCGGCGACGGTAGCCTGCAGCGTCTCGAGCAGTTCGGCGAAGTACACCGAGCCGTGCACGAGCGGTCGTACGTCGTTGCCGATCGTGTACGCCCGGCCATCGCCCCGCCGCCGGTCGACCGTGGTGAACGCGTTGCCGCGTCCGTCGGCGTCAAGAAGCCAGCCGTCGGGCGTCGTGCGCGGGGACGCGGCAGCGTCGAGCGATCCAACCACGCTGGGTAATTCCACATCGCGGCGCATGCCAAACGCCGAACGACAAACATCGCACGATTAAAACGCGGCGGATCGGGGTAGTCACGCGTTGTCATCGCGTTCCATGAGTCGTCAGGAGGCGACCCCCATGTTCGGCAGACATACCACGACCACCACCGACCCGGACGGCACCGTGGTCGACGAGCGTGGCGAACGGTACGTGAGCTCGCCCGACGGCACGCGGGCCGACACCGTGCCGGGCCGATTGCGCGGTACCGGGCGATGGAACCGCAAGCCGGCCGTCACCGAAGGCGCCGCGGAGCAGCGTGAAGCGAACGCGGCCCAAGAGGCGGCCGCGGAGCAGGCGGCCAACGACCGGACCGGGATGTTGCCGGCCGGCGAGCCGGTCGCCGAGCCCGATACCGAACCGGTCGGCGAGCGGGTCGCGGACTCGAAGCGCTGGGCCCACGTCAGTGGCGTGGCGACCCTGTCGCTGATCGTCGGCACCCTGGCGGTGGCGGCGACGCTGACCGGACTGCTCGCTCCGATCGGCTTCGCCGCCGGCGTGCTCGCCATCCTGATCGGGATCGTCGCGCTTTACGCCGTGCGGCGCCCCGGCGTCACCGGCCACACGCTCGTCGGCCTAGGGGTTCTGTTCGGGCTCGTCGCGATCGTCCTATCCGTCTTGGCCATGAACGACTCCGTGTCCTGGCTGTCGAGCAAGACCGATGAGATCACGTCCGTCCACAACTGGCTCAACGACCACATGCACTGGCTGCGCCGCTGGTAGGCGTACGCCCGCCGAGAGCACCATGCGGGCGCGTCGAGGCTTCGGCCTCGGCGCGCCCGCGTCGTTGTGGGATGCGCCACCCAGGTCCGAGAAAACTTGTTAACCCAGGTTGATAAACCTAGGTTGAAGATATGGCCGAACTCGCGGTCGACGCCTCACGCGTCGCATCGGATCTGCACGTCTCCATCGGGCGGCTCGTCCGCCGGCTGCGTCAAGGTCACGTACCCGGTGATCTGACCTTGTCCGAGGCCTCCGTGCTCTCCCGGCTGGACACCCGCGGACCGGCTACCCCGAGCGAACTCGCGTCGGAAGAGCGCGTTCGACCGCAGGCCCTGTCCACGACGCTCGCCGGGTTGGAGGCACGCGGCCTGGTCGTACGGGCCGGTGATCCGGCCGATGGCCGCCGCGTCCTGATGTCGGCGACCGACGCCGGACGGCAGCTGCTCGTCGACCGGCGCGGCGTCAAGGCCGCCCGGATGGCGCACGCGCTCGCGACCGGCTTCACGCCGGCCGAGCAGCAGCAGCTCGCCGACGTGATCCCGCTGCTCGAACGTCTCGCGGTGATGCTGTGAGTGCGGTCGCCGCGCGGCCCGACCGGTACAAGTGGGTGGCGTTGTCGAACACGACGCTCGGCGTGCTGATCGCGACACTCGACATCTCGGTCGTGATCATTGCCATGCCGGCCATCTTCCGCGGCATAGGTCTGGATCCGCTGGCCCCGGCCAACATCGGCTACCTGCTGTGGATGATCCTCGGCTACTTGCTGGTCACGGCCGTACTCGTCGTATCGCTCGGTCGTCTGGGCGACATGTTCGGCCGCGTCCGGATGTACAACCTCGGCTTTGCCGTGTTCAGCGTCGCGTCGGTGGCGCTGTCGCTTGACCCGTTCCATGCCCGGGCGGGCGCGTTGTGGCTCATCCTGTGGCGCGTCGTCCAGGCGACCGGCGGCGCGATGTTGATGGCGAACTCGGCCGCGATCCTCACCGACGCGTTCCCGGCGAACCAGCGCGGCATGGCTCTGGGCGTCAACCAGATCACGGCGCTGGCCGGTCAGTTCCTCGGCCTCGTCGCCGGCGGTCTGCTCGCCGCGATCGACTGGCGCGCGGTCTTCTGGATCAGCGTGCCGTTCGGTCTCGTCGGCACGATCTGGTCGTATCGGAGCCTGCGTGAGACGAGCACGCGGACCAAGGCTCGCGTCGACTGGGCCGGCAACCTCACGTTTGCGCTGGGAGCCGCATTCGTCCTGGCCGCGATGACGTACGGCATCCAGCCGTACGGCGGGCACCCGACCGGCTGGACCAACCCGATCGTGCTGGGTGGCCTGATCGGTGGCGTCATTCTGCTGGCCGTGTTCGTGCTGGTCGAGACGCGGGTCGCCCAGCCGATGTTCAATCTCGCCCTGTTCAAGATCCGTGCGTTCGCGGCCGGCAACATCGCGACCTTGTTGACCGCGACCGCCCGCGGCGGCCTGCAGTTCATGCTGATCATCTGGTTGCAGGGCATCTGGCTGCCGCTGCACGGGTACAGCTTCGAGCAGACGCCGCTGTGGGCCGGCATCTATCTGCTGCCGCTGACCGCCGGCTTCCTGATCGCCGGGCCGGTCTCCGGGTTTCTTTCGGACCGGTTCGGCTCACGGCTGTTCGCGACCGGCGGCCTGTTGATCGTCGCGGGTGCGTTCATCGGGTTGATGCTGATCCCAGTGAACTTCAAATATCCGGAGTTCGCGGCACTCATTCTGATCTGCGGTCTGGGCCAGGGCATGTTCTCGGCGCCGAACACGTCATCGGTGATGAGCAGCGTCCCGTCCGCGGATCGCGGCGTCGCGTCCGGCATGCGCGCGACCTGCCAGAACGCCGGCACGTCGCTGTCGATCGGCATCTTCTTCTCGCTGATGATCGCCGGCCTCGCGAGCGCCCTGCCACACACCCTCACCACCGGACTGACGGCGCAGGGCGTTCCGGCCGCGACCGCGTCTCAGGTCGCCACGCTCCCCCCGGTCAGCACGCTGTTCGCCGCGTTCCTCGGCACAAACCCCATGCAGCACCTGCTCGGCGCGAACGTGTTGAACGCCCTGCCGGCCCACAACGCCGCGACGTTGACCGGCCACGAGTACTTCCCGAATCTGATCTCCGGTCCGTTCCACCACGGCCTCGTCATCGTGTTCAGCGCGGCGGCGGCAATGGCCCTGATCGCCTGTGCCGCGTCGGCTCTGCGCGGCAAGCGCTACATGCATAACGAGCCATCCGCATCCCGCCCGGTGTCGGGCGCAACGACCGATGCGTCGGCGGAGGGCGGGGCGACGCTCGAGTCGGACGCCGCGCACGCCGTCCCGTAGGCCGTCGCGGTCGACCGTGTCGCGCTGCCCTGTCATGCTGCCCGGTATGAGTCCCGCGGCGATGCTCGACTGAGCGCAACCAGTGTCCGAGATTCCGCTGGCCGGCGGGTACGTCTCCGGTGCCGTGCGCATCGGCGACACCGTACGGCGTGCCGCCTCGCCTCGGTCGGCGTACGTGCGTGCGCTGCTCGACCACTTCGCCGCCGCCGAGTGGCCCGGAGCACCGAGATTTCTCGGCTACGACGACACGGGTCGCGAGATCGTCGAGTTCATCGACGGCGACGTGCCGGCGGCGGCAACCGATCCGTCGTTCCAGTCCGATGCGAGCCTTATTCGCGTGGCGGAACTCGTCCGGACGTTCCATGACCTTACGGTCGGGTCGCCGTTGTTGGCTGGCGCGGACGGTGGCGAGGGTGTCGACGGCGCCGAGGTTGTCTGCCACAACGACCTTTCGCCGAAGAACACCGTCTACCGCCGGATCGGCGCTCACCATGAGCCGGTCGCGTTCATCGACTGGGACATCGCCGCACCCGGCCGCCGCATCCACGACATCGCACATATGTGCTGGCAGTACGTCGGCCTCGGACCCGACCTGGCCGACGCCGCAGGCGCGGCCCGACGCGTACGGCTGATGGCCGACGCCTACGGCCTGGCGGACCGGTCGGAGCTGGTCGACACGATCGCGTGGTGGCAGGACCGGTGCTGGCGCGGTATCGAGGCGGAGGCCCGCGCCGGTGCTCCGAGCGCCCGCGCGCTCCAACGGGCCGGCGCCGTACGCGAAGTTCGCGACGCGTACGACTGGGTGGTCGCGAACCGGTCGCGCCTGGACTCGATGCTGCGTTAGCGTGCGTTATGCGCAGCGCCTGTGACATCCTCGCCGACCAATGGCGAATCTCGGCCGACCGGCTCGACAAGCGCCTCGACGGCATCACCGATCCCGAATTCTTCTGGGCTCCCGTCGTCGACATGTGGACGGTTCATCCGTGGGCGGACGGCGGTGCGACCATCGACTATCACGTACCGGCGCCGGATCCGGCGCCGGTGACCACGATCGCGTGGCGCCTGGTCCATATCGCGAACGGAAACTGGATCTACTGGGAACACGCGTTCGGTCCCGGCAAGCGAAACTTCACCGATCTCATACTGCCCACGAGCGCGGAGGGCGCCCTGCATTACTGGCACGACAGCCGGGCACCGATCACGGACTGGATCGAGGCAGCCGACGACGCCGACCTGGATGGGCTTCGTCCGAGCCATCTCGGCCGCCGCCGAAACGCGCGCGAGATCATGACGACACTCATCGACGAGCAGACCCACCACGGCGCCGAGATCGGTCTCATGCGCGATCTCTATCTGCGCCGGGACTGACCGCCGGGCTTCTGGTGGCCGACCGCACATTCCCGGTGGGTGACAGGCGGCCGACGGCTGGGATACTGGAGTCATCGGCAAACGGACGAGGTGGGCACGATGGGCGGATTCACGGCGGCGACACGCGCGATAGCGGACGCGGCGGCAAGTCCGACGACAACTCCGACACGGGACGCGGTCGACGCCGTGCTGGCTCGCGCCGGGTCGGAGATCACCCTGGTGGACCCGGCCGACGGCACCGGCTGGCTGTGGCCGGAGGAGTTGGCCGAGCGGATGACCGCCGCCGCCGCTCGTGGCTGCCGGACGCGCGTTCTGTTCGGTCGGTGGCCGTCGGCGGCGCGGCCCCGCCAGTTCGCCCGGCTCGCCGCGGAGGCGGGCACCGAGATCCGAACCGGTAGCGCACCCGACCAGGCCATGCTGGCCGTCGACGGTGTTACCGCGCTGCTGCCGTCGGGCAGCCGTACGGTCGCCGTCATCACGCAGCCCGGAGTCGTCCGGACGCTGTGCGGCTTTGCCGATATCGCCTGGTCGCACGCGGCCGCCGCCCCGTCCGCGGCACCCGCCGACGATGCCGTGCACCGTACGCTGCAGCAGCGCATCGTCGCTCTGCTGGCCGACGGGGCCAAGGACGAGACGATCGCCCGAGCGCTCGGCATGTCCGTGCGCACCTGCCGCCGCCACATCGCCGACATCATGCAGCGTCTGGACGCGGTCAGCCGCTTCCAGGCCGGCGCCAACGCGGTCCGCTTCGGCCTCGCCGCCAACCAGCCGCTGCCCCGCGCCTGACCGCGACCTGCCCGCATCTACCTACGTTGACCGCCCGTGGCCGGAGCCACGGGCGGTCAGTTCATCAGCAGGTCATGCGGCGTCGGTGGTGAGTACGGGCAGATAGCCGCCGGACTGTCCGGCCGCGGTCGGGTGGTAGGACTCGTCGAGGTCAGTGAAGTTCAGCGCGTGCAGCCACTTCGTTCCGCCGCTGCAGAGCTGATGCCCGACGAAGGCCGAGCGTACGTCGCCGAACGTGAAGCCGTGCCGGCTCGCGGCCGAGCTGATCACGCCGTCCAGAAGGTTGATGCCTTCGTCGATCTTCGAGTGCGACGTGGCCGACAGCCCGACGCAGAACGTGCCGAGCTGGTAGAAGACCGGGTAGTCGAGCACCACCACGTGCGCATTCGGCGCGTGCGAGCGGATCCCGTTGTACGTCGTGTCGAGCCGGCCCGGCAGCGTGGTCTGCGCGAAGTTCTCGGCCGACTGCACGGCCGCGACACACTGGGTGGTGCCGTCCAGCGCACACGTCTCCATGATGTTCGCGAAGCCGACGTCGTTGCCGCCGATGGTGACGGTGACCAACGTTGTCGACGCCGACAGTGCGGACAGCTGGCTGGAGTTGAGACTCGTCGTGGTCGCACCGGCGCAGGCGACCGAGGTGTAGCTGGCCGGCGCGTGGGCCGCCGCCCACAGCGCGGACGCCGCGTTCGTGCTGCGATCGCACGACCCGCTGGAACTGATCAGGCTGCCGGCGCCGAGACCGGACGCGTACGAGTCGCCGAGCGCGACATAGTGGACGCTGCTCGCGGCGTCGGCCGGCGTGGCCACGAACAGGGCGGCGCCGATGGCCGCAACGAAACCGACAATGAGCGTGACGGAACGCAGTCTGCGCACCTGGTCCTCCCGGGGGCTGGGTAGGCCGACCGCCGTGCCCGGGGTGGTGGCGCGGCGGCGTTGGGGGTCGGCACGCCGCCGGGTGGAGCGGCGTTGTTACTGACGAGTCAGTAACGTGCCTGGCTCATTGTCAACCTTCAATGCGTACGCTGTCCAGAGTGGAGCTCAGCACGACTGCGAGCGATGCGCGACGATCGCAAAAACGACCCACTTGCCGGTGCCGTCCTGGTCGAACGTGGTCACGGTCTGATACTTCCCGGCGGCATCCGCGGGATAGGCCGGGCGCGGCTTGTCGACCGCGGATCCGGCCGGCGGCTTGGTCGGCTGGTGCGACGACATGCTGACCGTCTTCCACGTGCCGGGATCGAAGCAGTTCGTGCCGATCGCCTGGCCATGCTCGGCGTCGACGGTGACCGTCGGCGTCGTCCAGGACGGCTTGCCGGTCGCGTTCACACGCGCCGCCTCGGCGCTGGCGAGGTCGGTGTCGAGACCACCGTGCCCGGATCCGCCGTACAACGTGAGGTCGCCACCGACGACCGCCGGGTTCTTGCCGTCGAAGGTGGCGACGTACGCGTTCATGAAGCCGTCGTACGCGGCCAGGATCTTGGCCTGTTCCGGGCTCGGCGCCGCGGTGGTCGCCGGCGTGGTGACCGGAGCAACCGGCTTCGACGTGTCCTTCGCCGACGTGCACGCGGCCGCGGTCAACGCCGCCGATGCCATCGCCACCACGCCCAGCCAACGACCAGTACGCGTCACGCCGACCTCCCCAGGGTTGCGGTGCGACCGTCCACGATGGACCCGGCGACACCAACGATGTCGCGGCCATGCCACGCATCAGAGGCCGCCCCGAAAGGCTTATCGGTCGGCCCGAGCCGCTGTCAACCCCATCCCGGACGCGCGAACGCCGCGCCACCCGGGTGGGTAGCGCGGCGTTCGTTCTATGTGAACGGTACGGCAGACCGTACCGGTAGTGCTGTCGTGCTTTCGTGCTGTGCTGTTAGGCGGCTGCGGCCAGGCGACCCGCCGGCCGGCTGTCGTCGGCCGGAATCTCGACCTCGGCCGAGCGCAGCGCAAGCGCGAGCACGTCGGCGACGTCGCGGACCGGGTGGACGGTCAACTCGGAGCGGATCTCCTCGGGCAGGTCATCCAGATCCGGCTCGTTGCGAGCCGGGATGATGACCTCAGTGAGGCCGGCCCGGTGCGCCGCGAGCAGCTTCTGCTTGACGCCACCGATCGGCAGCACCCGCCCGGACAGCGTCACCTCGCCGGTCATACCGAACTCCGGCCGCACCGGACGCCCGGAGGCGAGCGACGCGAGCGCGGTCACCATCGTGATGCCGGCACTCGGACCGTCCTTCGGCACCGCGCCCGCCGGCACGTGCACGTGCAACCGTCGTCCGCTCAGCGTGCCGACGTCGATGCCCTGCTCGGCACCGTGCGACCGCAGGTAGGACAGCGCGATCTGGGCCGACTCCTTCATCACGTCGCCGAGCTGGCCGGTGAGGGTCAGTCCGCCCTCGCCTTCCATCGCCGTCGCCTCGATGAACAGGACATCGCCGCCCGCGCCCGTGACCGCGAGGCCGGTGGCCACGCCGGGCACCGCCGTGCGCTCCGCCGACTCGAACTCGAAGCGCGGCCGGCCGAGGTAGGGCACCAGGTCGTCGGCGCCGATGTGCACGGCTGACGGATCCTCCGCGATCTTGACAGCGACCTTGCGCAGGATGCGCGCGAGCGCCCGTTCCAACTGCCGTACGCCCGCCTCGCGGGTGTACTCGCCGGCAACCTTGCGCAGCGCCGCCTCGTCGATCGTCACGTCGACATCGCTGATGATCTGCGAGTCGATGCTGACCGTCGCGTCCGCCTGAGCGACCTCGGCCGCGTCGATCGGCGTGTGGCCGAGGCCGGCCCGGTCGAGTTGCCGTGGCCATAGGTGGTCACGCGCGATGGCGACCTTCTCGTCCTCGGTGTATCCGTCGAGCGCGACCAGCTCCATGCGGTCCAGCAGCGGGCCGGGGATGTTCTCCACGACGTTCGCCGTCGCCAAGAACAGCACGTCCGACAGGTCCAGGTCGACCTCCAGGTAGTGATCCCGGAACGTGTGGTTCTGCGCCGGGTCCAGCACCTCGAGCAGGGCCGCCGCCGGGTCGCCGGCGTACCCGGCCGAGACCTTGTCGATCTCGTCCAGCAGCACGACCGGGTTCATCGAACCGGCCTCCCGGATCGCGCGCACGATGCGGCCGGGCAGCGCACCAACGTACGTGCGCCGGTGTCCACGGATCTCCGCCTCGTCGCGGATGCCGCCGAGCGAGACCCGGACGAACTTCCGCCCGAGCGACCGCGCCACGGACTCGCCGAGGCTCGTCTTTCCGACGCCGGGCGGGCCGGCCAGGGCCAGCACGGCACCCGAACCACGACCGCCGACCGCGTGCAAACCGCGGTTGGCCCGTCGGTTGCGTACGGCCAAGTACTCCAGGATGCGGTCCTTCACGTCGGCCAGGCCGGCGTGGTCGGCGTCGAGCACCGACCGGGCCGCGCCGAGGTCCGTGTTGTCCTCGGTCCGCGTTGTCCACGGCATCTCCAGGACGGTGTCCAGCCAGGTACGGATCCAGCCCGACTCCGGGGAGGCGTCACTGGCCCGCTCCAGGCGGCCGACCTCGCGGAGGGCGGCCTCGCGGACGTTGTCCGGCAGATCGGCCGACTCGACGCGCGTGCGGTAGTCGCCTGCGCCGTCCGGCTCGTCCTCGCCCAGCTCCTTGCGGATCGCGGCGAGCTGCTGGCGCAGCAGGAAGTCCCGCTGGCCCTTCTCGATGCCGTCGCGCACATCCTCGGTGATCTTCTCGGAGACCTCCTGCTCGGCGACGTGCTCGCGCACCCAGCCGACCAGCAGCTCGAAGCGCTCGGTCAGGTCGTCCGTGCCCAGCAAACGCGCCTTCTGCTCCAATGAGAGCCACGGCGTGTAGCCGGCCGAATTCGCCAGCTCGGAAAGGTCGGTCATCCGCTCGACCGCGTCGATGACCTGCCACGCTTCGCGCTTTTGCAGAACGGAGGTGACGAGAGCCTTGTATTCGCGCGCCAACTCGCGCGCGCGGCCGGTCGGGGCCGGGTCCTCGATCTCGGTCGCCTCGACCCAAAGAGCGGCACCGGCACCGGGCACACCCGATCCGATCCGCGCCCGAGCGACGCCACGGATCACCGCGGCGGCCTCACCACTGGACAGCCGACCGACCTGCTCGATCTTCGCAATCGTGCCGACGGAGCCATATTCGCCGTCGAGGCGCGGCACGGCGAGCAGCATGTTCTCAGCGCTCGCCCGGGCCACGTCCACTGCGGCCTGCGTACTGCCATCAAGCGTCACCGGGACGACCATGCCGGGGAGCAGGACGTGATCGGTGAGCGGCAGAACGGGAAGAGTAGCCATTTAACACCTCAGGGGGATCGTTAGAACTTGAGTCATTCACGCTCAAGTCCTTACGGCCCCACATTGTTCCCCGGCGTTGTTCGCTCAGAGCGTGAGCGGTCCCACACCATGATCGTGTCCGGTCGCCGCCTGATTTCGCCCATGCTGGGTGCGTCACGTTCGCCGATTGTCGTGTCTCGTCACGGCGGCCGACTGCGGACCGTGACGGTGACACAGGGTGATACCAACCGGAGTTGGCGACAGACGCGTGGCGGGACGCGGGTGCTCAGCTGAAGCCCCGCCCGCACGGCCAAATCGCGCCTGGGAATCCGCCACGCTGGGTGACGAATGACCACCAGTCGTCTAGGACGCGACCGACCTACTGCCGGTAACCCTCGACCTCACTGGCCGGACGAACGGCGACTCCGTCCGGGTTCTCGCGGTTGTCCCGGGCTGCACGCCGCCGGCGCAGCAGGTCCCACGCCTGGTCCAGCTCGACCTCGAGCTGACGCAGCCGCGCGTGCTCCGCGTCGGCGCTCACGGTGCCGTCCTGGACCCCGCGCCGCAGTTGATGCTCTTCAGCGACGAGCTCGGAAATGTGCTCCTGAATCGACCGGTCCTGCATGGCAACCTCCATATGGCAACCTATTAGATCGTCACCGTAACCGCGTCGATGCCGCGGCAATTCCACCGGATCAACACCGCGCGGCCCCACCTGCTGCGCCCAGTCTCAGCTGCTCCGCCCAGTCTCAGCTGCTCCGCCCAGTCTCAGCTGCTCCGCCCAGTCTCAGCTGCTCCGCCCAGTCTTAGCTGCTCCGCAGTGGCTCACCATGACTTGCGTTGGCGCGCCCGAGGCCCCAGTAGGCCTTGACCGACATCCGCTCGACCGGCAGGCCCCGCGCGATCAGCGCGTCCCGGACGGCGTTGACCGCGGACGCCTCACCGAATACGTACGCGTGGCCGACCCCGTCCGGCAGTGCGACCTCCTTGACCGCCTCTATCAGTGCATCCGCTTCGCCGGCCGGGGCGTCGTCGCGGTGGCGCCAGATCAGATCCAGCTCCGCCGGTACGGCCGGGTCGATGATCGTCTCATCGGCCACGGCCACGACGTCACCGATGACGATCGCCCGACCACCGGCCGGAAGCGCCTCGATCATCGACGCGAACGCCGGCAGCGCGACGTCGTCGCCGACGAACAGGTGCCAGTCCACGCCCTCGGCCAGAGTGATCTTCCCGCGCGGCCCGATGCCCTCGACCTCGTCCCCCACCGCCAGGCCACGCAGCCAACGGCCGCCCGGCCCGTCGCTGTCGGTGATCACGTCGAGCTCGACGACGTTCGCGGACGCGTCGAAACGGCGGATCGTGTAGCGACGGCGGATGATCCGGCCGCCGGACGTGTCGACCAGGAGCATCAGATCCTGCCCGGGCGCGTACGCGAAGCCGGCCAGATCGTCGCTCGCCAGACGTACGGCGCGGGTGGTCGTGCCGATGTCGTCGAGGCCGACGACGCGCAGCCGCAATAGCCGGGCCTCGGGCACACGGGTCAGGAAGTCGACCGTCGTCACATCGGCGCCGCCACTCGGCGTGGGTACGGACTCGGTCATCGGGCCACTCCCTGCAAAGATCGAACGCTTACCGGCATCCTGCCACCCCATCTCACCCCGAGATCGCCTGGGCGACCGCGGCACCGCAGAACGCCGCTCCGAGGCCGGCGACCACGCTCGCCACCACATTGGCAACGGCATAGAACCGGGCGTTGTCCTGCGCGAGCCGTACCGTTTCGTAGCTGAACGTCGAGTACGTCGTCAGAGCGCCGCAGAATCCCGTACCCACGAAGGCGACGACGTGGGGCGACAGGCCCTGCGTGGCCGCACCTTCGATGAGCAGGCCCAGGACGAACGACCCGGCGACGTTCACCGCGAGCGTCCCCCACGGGAACGCCGAATCGTGACGGGCCTGGACCGCCCGGTCGGTCAGATAGCGCAACGGAGCGCCGATCATCGCCCCGATGACCACGAAGAATATGGTCATGCGTTGACTCGCTCGCGCTCGGCGGCCGGACGTTTGGCCCACCGGCCGACGGCTGTCCGCGTGACGGTCAACCCGACAAAGACCGCGGCGAGCGCGGCCGCTAGGGTCCCAGCCAGGTAGGCCAGGGCCGTCCCGGCGGCACCCGCGTTGACCAGGCGTTGCACGTCGACGACATAGGTGGAGAACGTGGTGAAGCCGCCGAGAATCCCGACGCCGAGAAACGGACGGATCAGCGGATGAGCCTCCCACACCTCGACGACGAGGACCATGAGGACACCGATGAGCAGGCTGCCGACAGCGTTGATCCCGAACGTCGCCCACGGGAAGCCGGTCGGTCCGGGCGGAAAGGCGACGCCGAGCCCGTAGCGGGCCAGGGCGCCGATCGCGCCGCCGACGCTGATCGCGGCCAGGACCGCCCCGTGGGTACGGAAAATCTCGGTGCGCTGCCGTTCGACGTGCAGATCGACGTCGGAGTCGATGGGCAGATGGTGGGCACGCGGCTCGTCCAAGGCGGTCTCCTACCAGGAATCGGTAGGGACCGTTGGCGATATCGTCGCGGTTCGTCCCGCCGCACGAGTGGCGCGGACCGGACTCGGCGGGCCCCACCGCCGATCACGAAAACTCTATCGGATCATCCCCGGGAGACCCGGCCGGCGGCGGTGAGAGCTACAACACCTTCGACAGGAACGCCTTGGTCCGGTCGTGCTGCGGATGTGCGATCACGTCGCGCGGCGGTCCGGACTCAACGACGACGCCGTCGTCCATGAACGTGAGCTTGTCGCCGACCTCCCGGGCGAAGCCGATCTCGTGCGTGACGACGATCATCGTGATCCCTTCCCGGGCGAGGTCCTTCATCACGTCGAGAACCTCGCCCACGAGCTCGGGGTCGAGCGCCGAGGTGGGCTCGTCGAAGAGCATCAATTTTGGCTCCATGGCGAGCGCACGGGCGATCGCGACGCGCTGCTGCTGCCCGCCGGAGAGCTGACCGGGATAGTTGTCTAGCTTGTCGGCCAGACCCACGCGGTCCAGGTGTGCCGACCCGTGCAGGCGCGCCTTCGATCGGGACATCCGCTTGACGCGCTGCGGGCCCTCGACGACGTTCCCGAGCGCGGTCATGTGCGGGAAGAGGTTGAAGCGCTGGAACACCATGCCGATCGATTGGCGCTGGCTGGCGACGTCCCGGTCGCGCATCTCGTGGAGCCGGCCACCGCGTTCGTGGTAGCCGACGAGATCGCCCTCCACCCAGATCCGGCCAGCGTTGATCTTTTCCAGGTGGTTGATGCAGCGCAGGAACGTCGACTTGCCCGAACCGGACGGGCCGATGACGACCGAAACCTCGCCCGGACGCACGTCGAAGTCGATGCCCTTGAGCACCTCGAGGTGGCCGAATGCCTTGTGCACGTCCTCCGCGCGCACCATCAGCTCATCGGGCGACGTCCCGTGCGCCGCCGTGTCCGACTCGATCATGTCGCACCCCTGGGTCCCTCGTCGGTGGCCGGCGCGACCGTAATGTCGCCACCGTGGTCTGCCTCGATCTCGCGCATCCGAGTGCGCACGCGACGCGGCCTGGCCGTACCCACGGGAGTAGTGGCGCTCGACGTAGAACTGGACGACCATGAGCACGGTACAGATAATCAAGTACCACAGTACGGCCGCGACCAGCACCGGGAACACCTGGAACGTCCGGGAGCCGATCGCCTGCAACTGGAAGAACAGCTCCATGCTCACGGGCGTGAACGCTACGAGTGACGTGTCCTTGACCATGGCGATCGTCTCGTTGCCGGTTGGCGGCACGATGACGCGCATGGCCTGCGGCAGGACGATCCGGCGGAGCGTCTGATCGCGGGACAGGCCCAGCGCGGATGCGGCCTCGGCCTGGCCGGGGTCGATCGACTGGATGCCGGCGCGCACGATCTCGGCCATGTAGGCCGCCTCGGACAGCGCGAGGGCGAGCATTCCGGCGACGAACCCGCTCAGCAGATCAACAGCCTTGACGCCGTAGATCTTCGCGCTTAGATCGTGGACGCCGAACAGACCACCGATCTGTGCGTCGAACGGCAGGCCGACGCCGATGCGTGGCCAGAGAATGCCGAGGTTGCCGAAGAGCACGGCGAGCACGAGACGCGGGACGGCCCGGAAGAACCAGACGTAGCCGAAGGCCGCCCACCGCAGGATCGGGCTGGGCGACAGCCGCATGACGGCGAGCACGATGCCGAGCGCGACACCGATCAGCATGGAGAGCACCGTCAGCAGCAGCGTGCCGCGCAGGCCCGGCCAGCACCGGCGGCGTGAACATCGCGCCACGCTGGCCGGGGCCGGAACTCACGAAGATGAACTTCCACTGGAAATGGTCGTTCGTGATGAGCATGTGGATGAACATCGCGGCCAGCACGATGATCACCACCGCGCCGACCCAGCGCCACGGGTGCCGTACGGGCACGGCCTTGATCGGCTCAGACCGTGCCCGTTCGGGTGTCGAGTCCGTCATGTGCGACTCGCTGGGTCATTCATGTGAATCGGACCGACCTGATCAGGGGGTCGGATTCACGGTCGGATTGGTGATGGCACCAACTTGCACGCCCCACTTGGTGAGGATCTGGTTATACGTACCGTCGGCGATCAACTCTTTGACCGCGCTGGCGACCGCGCCGGCGAAGTCGGTCTGGTCCTTCGGCAGGACGAAGCCATACAGCGCGGCGTCATAGATGCGAACCGAGCAGCGCGAGCTGGCCGTTGGTCTGCTTCACGGCGTACGCGCCGATCGGCGAATCCGCGAGCATGGCATCGTCCTTGCCGCTCACCACGGCCGAGGTCGCATCGCTCTGCAGCTGATACTGGTCGATCGTGATGGCCGACTTGCCGGCCGACGTGCACTTCTTGGACCGTGCCGTCACGTCGTCGACCTGCACGGTGCCGGTCTGCACCGCGACCTTCTTGCCGCAGGCGTTGTTCGGGTCGACCGAGCCGCCCGTCTTCTGCGCCCACTGCGTGCCGGCGTTGTAGTAGGAAACCATGGTCACCTGCGCCTCACGCTGGGCGTTGATGCTGAACGACGAGACGCCAAAGTTGTACTTGCCCGACTGGACGGCCGGGATAATGGTGGTGAACTTCGCATTCTGCCACTGCGTCTTGAGGCCGAGCTTCGCCGCGACCGCGTTGAACAGATCGACGTCCCAGCCGATCACCGTCTTGCCGTCCGGGGCGAGGTACTCGTTCGGCGCGTACGACGCGTCCGCACCAACCGAGATCGTGCCCGCGGACTTGATGTCGGCCGGGACCTTGGCCGCGAGCGACGGGTCGACCGTCGGCGCCGCACTGGCCGCGGCGCCCGCAGCCGGTGTGGTGCTGCTGCTGTTGTTACTACTGCTTCCGCACGCGGTGAGCGAAACGGACAGCGCGACAGCGCCGACCACGCCGAGCAGCGTACGGCTCCTGGTGATCTTCATCTGGAATCAGTCCTTCGGATCAGAGTGCTGGCGGCTGACGCGACGCCGTGCAGGGCGTTCGTCACACGACCACCGACGTGGTCCTAGTTCTGACGATACGGCCGGGTTCCAGCACATATGCGCGATGTGCCCGAGACAGGTCCCGCACTGCGGTCTGTTCGGGCGTATCGCGTTCCGTTTGACTGATTCGCTGGCGATCGTGCTTCGTGGTGATCGTGCTCGTTGGTGGTCGTGTTCCGGTGATCGTGGCGGGCAGCCGCCGGGATCCGGCGGTTACTGCACCCGCGGCGGCACGTAATACGGGTCGGTGGACTTGCGCCACCGTGGATAGGTCCGGCTGTCGGCGGTCCAACCGGCGAGGCCGGCGACCGAAACGACGAGGAAGAACACGGCGAGGAAGATCAAGGCACCCATGACGACGACACCTTTCCGGTGTGAGAGAAGATCTGTGGCCGCCGGCGCCAGCGGTTTCATCTACAAGGATGCGCTCGGGGATCCACAATCGTCAGTGGCAGAGATGCCATACTACGGTGAAATACTGCCAACTCTGCGGTATGCTTTCCGGCATGGTGCGATCAGTCGCTGTGCTGGCGTTCGACGGCATTGCCGCGTTCGAGTTGGGCGTCGTATGTGAGGTGTTCGGGACCGACCGGACCGCCGACGGCTTCCCCGGGTACGAGTTCATGCTGTGCTCAGTGGACGGCAAACCGATCCGGACCCAGTCCGGCTTCGACATCACGCCGCAGTCCGACCTCACGCCGCTCGGCTGGGCCGACCTCGTCGTCGTGCCGGCACATCCGATCGACAACGTCGCGCCCGAAGCCGCGCTGGAGGCGCTGCGAGCCGCCAACAATCGCGGTGCGCGGCTGCTCAGCGTCTGCTCGGGTGCGTTTGTGCTCGGTCAGGCCGGGCTGCTCGACGGTCGGCACTGCACCACGCACTGGCGGCACGCGGCCGAGTTGAGCGAGCGATTCCCGGCCGCTCTGGTCGACCCCTCGGTCCTGTACGTCGCCGACGGCAACCTGCTGACCAGTGCCGGGACGGCGGCCGGCATCGACGCGTGCCTTCACTTCGTCCGCGAGGTGCACGGATCGGCGATCGCCACCAAGCTCGCCCGCCGGATGGTCGTGCCACCGCATCGCGACGGCGGTCAGTCGCAATACGTGGAGACTCCACTGCCCGACCTCGGCTCCTGCGACAGCCTCGAACCGTTGCTGGCGTGGCTCGTCGAACATCTCGACCAGCAGATCACCGTCGAGGATCTGTCGGCCCGGGCGCACATGGCTCCGCGTACGTTCGCGCGGCGGTTCAAGGCCGAGACCGGCGAGACGCCGCACGTCTGGGTGACCGCCCAACGGGTGCTGCTGGCGCGACACCTGCTCGAAGAGTCCGACCTGTCGGTCGACTCGGTGGCGAGCCGATCCGGATTCGGTGACGCGGCCAATCTCCGGCACCACTTCACGCAGCGCGTCGGCGCCACGCCGCAGGCCTATCGCCGCACATTCCGCCACAGCTGACGCCCGCTCGGACGGGCCGCCGTTCGCTCGCCGTGGCGAGCGGTCAGGACAGATCGAGCACGTGATCGGCCGCGGCGACGAGGACCGGGTCATGCGTCGCGGCGACGACGGCGATGCCGCGCGCGGCCGCCGCGCTGAGCACGGCGACGAGACGCTCGGCGTTCGCCTCGTCCTGTTGCGACGTCGGCTCGTCGACGATCGCGATCGTCGGTGCCACCGCGAGCACGCGGCCGAGACCGACCCGCTGACGTTCGCCGCCGGAGAGCACCCGGACCGCTCGGTCGCGCAGCGGGCCGAGGCCGAGCGCGTCGATCCAGGCGGCCACGTCCGGTGACTCGGGGGCAAGGCCGCGTACTTGCCTCGCCATCTCCAGGTTGGCCGTGACGTCCAGGGATTCGAGCAGCGCCGCACCCTGTCCGGCGACGGCCATGTGCGCCCGCCGGAGATCGGCCAGACCGGCCCGGTCGAGCGTCGCGAGGTCAGTGCCGGTCACGACGACCTCGCCGGTGTCCGGGCGGTCGAGCCCGGCCAGCAGGCGCAGCAGCGTCGTCTTGCCCGATCCGGACCGGCCACGTACGACCGTGAGTGCGCCCGGGCAGATCCGCAGGCTTCGCTTGTCCAGGACCCGGCGACCGCCGCGATCCACGGTTACGTCGGTCAGCGTGGCGATGGGCTGACCGGCCGCCGCCCTGACATCCGGTTGGTCCGGTGCCGCCCAGGGGGTCGTACGGACCACCTCGGTCGACGTGTCGCCCGCGGAGTCGGTGGCGTCGTCCGCGTTGCTCAGAGAGATCGAGCCGTCGACCACGGAGGCGTAGAGCCGTTCGCGCATACCGGTCTCGCGGCGTACGGCCTCCGGAAGTCGTACCCACCCGCGGTCGTCGACGACGAGCGATTCCCGACCGGCGTCGTCCGGCCGCCACTCCTCGCTACAGCGACCGTCCCGGATGCGCACGATACGGTGCGCGATCCGTACCGCTTGGGTGTCGTGGCTGACCAGCAGCAACGCGGCACCGACCGCACCGGTCACCGTGACCAGCAGATCGTGCACCGCCTCGGCGTTCTCCCGGTCGAGGTCACCCGTCGGCTCGTCCGCGAGCACCAGCGTCGGGCGGTGAGCGACGGCCGCGCACACCGCGACCCGTTGCGCTTCACCGCCGGAGAGCGTCTGCGGCCGGCGCGGCGCCAGCGCGGCGAGGCCCAGATCGCCCAAAACCTCGTCGGCCGCCCGCCGGGCCCGATCACGCCGCATCCCGCCGAGGGCGAGCTGGAGCGCGATGTTGTCGCGTACGGTCAGCTCCGGCCGCAGCGACCGCAGGTGCGACTGCTCGATGAGTCCGAGGTAACGCGCACGGAGCGCGGCCCGGTCACGTTCCGGCGCGCCGATCAGGTCGACGCCGCAGACCGACACGGTTCCGGCACTGGCCGATTGCTGTCCGGCCAGGACCTTGAGCAGCGTCGTCTTGCCCGACCCATTGGGGCCGTGGACGAGCACACGTTCCCCGGGTTGGATGTCGAGCGTGAGGCCGCGTAACGCGGCCACGTGGCCGTGCGGTGTCGGATAGAGACAGAAGACGTCGTGGGCGCGAACGGTCACAGCAGCACCTCTTCCGGCCGCCGCGGAAGCGGTTCGCGCAGCGATGAACCGGAGATCGCCAGGGCCGCGAGGAGTCCCAGCACCACTCCCCCGCCGATGACCGCCAACGCCCACGGCGCGCCGACGGCCAGCGTCAATGGCGGCTCCGGAACGCTGCCCACCGCCGTCACCGCGACGAATCGGGTGGTGATCGCGCTGAGAGCCAACCCCACCAACAATCCCCCGGGTACGGCGACGACGACGACCGCCGCCGCCCGCGCGAACATCGAGCGCCGCAGCGTCGCCGGGCGTACGCCGTCGCTCTCCCAGGCGTACTGCTCGGCGGCCTCGTCGCGGCGTTCGGCCACCACGAGCAGCAACACCGCGAGGACCGCGACCAGAACACCGATCACAGCATCCGTGGTCAACAGACGAGCGGCGCCGACCGCGAGCGGATCGGTGGCCAGTGCACGCTGCCGGTCCTGCCGGAACTCGACGGCCAGCTGGTCGTACGGCGACCGGGCGAGGCTCGCGGCCAGCTGGCCGGGCGGCCCGGACAGCCAGAGCTCACTCACGCCGCCGGAGCCCGGCTCGCGCGCGTCCAGCACATCGGCGAGCGCACCCGCGTCGGCGACGACGAAATGGGCGCCAGCGGTGGGGAATCGTGGCGCGACGGCCACCACCCGCGCGGGGATCGGTGCGTTTGCGTCGACGACGAGCGACAACAGGCCACCACTCGCCGCGGCGGCCGTGGACGGATCGACCATCACCGGAATCGGCTGCGCTTCGGTCGACGCACCGGCACGGACGACGATCGACTGCCCGGTGAACTGGTACGCCACCGTGAGGGCGCTGCCGGCGACCGTCACCCGGGCACCGCTGGAGCCCCAGTCCTGCCACGACGCGCCGGCCAGTGTCGGCATACCGATGTGGACCGTACCGGCCAGCACGGCCTGGCTCGACGCGCCCTCACCGAAGTGGTGCTGCTGGATGGTGTTGAGATGCCCGGTCTCGTCGACGTCGAGCGCGAACAGCGTCGCGCCGATGCCCGCGGCCGGGACCGCCCCGGTCAGGTGGGTGCCGTTGTCCGACAGCGGTACGGGAATGTCGCGGCCGTCCGGCGTACGCAACCAGGCCGTCACGATGATCTCGCTATGGTCGCCGCTGACCGGCAGGGACAACGAGGTCGTGCCGGTCGGCACGCGCATGCCGGGCAATGTTCCGGCCCCGGTCGATCGCAGTGCCGCCGCCACCGCGGTCGGCTTGCCGGCGCCGACTTCGTCATTCCACGACGGGATCGATGTCAGCGCGGCCGGATCGACGCCCAACACCTGCGCCGCGCTCGACTCGGCCGCGTTGCGCCGCACCGACGAACTCGCGCGCAACACCGGGTGGACGGTCGTGCCGGGCGCGAGTGCCGCGAAATCGGCCGTCGTGCCGACCGAGAGCGGATTGACCAGCGTGGTGCCCACCTTCACGGTCGCATCGAGCGGCACCGTGAACGCGGCTTGCTCGGCCGCGCCCTGGTGCAGTGTCGCCTGGTAGGCCGCGGCGAAGACGGCGCATCCGGTGGCCGCGGCGAGGAACGCGGCGGTGGCGACCGGTCGCAGCGGACGGCGTACGGCGCCGCCGACGCCGATGCGACCGGCGAGGAAGGACCGCGGCAGGATGCGGGTGCCGACGACGGCGAGCGCCGGCCAGGCCCGACCGACGAGGAGTCCGCCGCATACCACCGCGATGATGGGCAGCGATGCGAGCAACGGGTCGGTGCCGCCGTTCAGCGCGGTGGCGGACACGGCGCCGCGAGCCAGCGAAAGGCCGGCGACCGCGATCCCGGCCACGACGACCGCCTCCACGACGCGCCAGGCCACGGAGGTCCGGGCGGTGTCCGGCCACGATCTGACCGCGACGATCAACAGCCACGAGACGACCGCCCCGACGATGACGAGCGGCAGGCCCGACCGGACCGCCGCCCCCGCGGCCGACGTCGCGTCGCCGAGGGCGCCGATCGCGCTGACCATGGCACCGGCCAGCACGCCGACGACCGTCCCGACCACGACCGGGACCGCCGACTCGAGCATGGTGAGCGCGACCACGCGACCGCGACCGACACCCCGGCGCCGGAGCAGCGTCGCGACGGCCGCGTCGTCGCGCCGGAGCCCGATCGCACCAACCGCGGCGAAGCCGAGCAACAACGCGATGGCCGATCCCGACAGCAGCGCGAAGCGACGCGTCGACAACTCCGCGCGGGCCTGCTGGTCGCTAAGGACGCTGTCCGGCGCGGTGAGCTGCATCCCGTTCCACCGGCGCGCGAGGTTGTCGTCGGCCTTGGCGCTGCGCGACAGGTACCGATCGACGCCGAGATCGCGTACGCGGTCGAGATCGACCGGCGCGACCCACGCGTACTGGCGCTGGAACTCCGACAACGCTTCGAGTTGGGCGGCGGCCGACGTGCCGTTGGCGACGAGGAGCGGCGAGTCGTGTCCGGGGTCGAACGGGCCGCCGAACAACAGCGGATCGGTGACTACTGCCCGGCCGACGATCACGAGACCGAGGGCCGGCTGCAGAGCCGGCGTGCCGTTGCCGACGACGACGACCTCACAGTGGGTCGGCGTGCAGGTCTGCGGGAGGCGACCGGAGGTGATCCGCACGCCGGAGGCGAGGTTGTCGGCCGCGCCGAGAAGGTAGTCGGCTCCGGATCGATCGGCGAGCCGGTGGAAGAGCATCTCGGCCCGCGGCGGAGTGGCGGTCAGCGTCGCCAGCTGCTGGCGGGCGGTGTTGTCCATCGCGGCGAGCTGCGCCGGCGGGATCGCGATGCCGGAGATGGTCGCGAGCAGGCTGCGGTCGCCGGGATCGAGCTGCGACACGCCGTACGCCACGGCACGGGCGGCGACCGTGTGCGCGCTCGCCTGCGCCAGGACGGGAAGAGCGGTGGCCAATGCGACGCCGACGGCAACGAGCAACCAGCGCAATGGCCGGTAGCGCAACCGGGCTCGGGCGAGTGCCGCGATCGCTGTCAATGCACCCTCCCTAACCGGTAAAGTGTTCGTGACAGGTTAGCAGTCGGAGTTCGGAAACGGGGGGTGGCGTGGCGCGCTACGTGGTCGACGGACTGACGTTGCCGATCGCGGTCGGCAACCATCCGGCTGTCGACCTGTGCAACACCGAAACCGATTGGACCGGCGCCACGCCACACGAATATCTCGAGTCCTTCCCGCACTTCGTTGTGTGGTCGCGTGAGGTCGGACTGCTCGATGCGGACACGACCGCGCGATCGCTCGCCGCATCGTCCCGCCAGCGGGCCGGCGCCGACGCGATCCTGGCCCGTGCGCTCGACTTCCGCGGCGCCCTGCACCGCGTCCTCATCGGATCGGCGGCCGGAGCTGACTGGCGGACGATCGACGGGGAGCTCGCGGCGAACGTACCGGCGCTGCGCCTGGCACCCGGTGCCGCACCGGATCGCGCACCGATCGGGGCGTGGTCGCTTTCCGCCGAGCCACTCGACGCGCCGCTCGCGGCGGTGGTCTGGGCGGCCGCCGGCCTGCTCACGACGGCCCGTTCCGGCGACGTACGGGCCTGTCCGGGTGCGGCCTGCGGATGGCTGTTCCTCGACCCGGCCGGCCGCCGGCGATGGTGCTCGATGGCCTGGTGCGGCAACCGCGCCAAGGTTCGGCGGCACGCCCAACGGCAACGCCGGGACGACAGCGCCACCCCGGCCACGCGGCACCACTGACCGGTCCGGACGTTGGTTCGGACGCGGCTCGGCCGTGCCCGCCGAACGCGGGCACGGCCGATGCTTCGCCGACACCGGCGGATTCAGCCGCCGAGGTAGGCCCGGGCGATTTCTGGGTTGTCGGCCATTTCGGCCGCCGTTCCCTGCAGGTGCATCGAACCGGACTCGAGCACGTACGCCCGGTCGGCGACCTTCAGCGCGGCCAACGCGTTCTGCTCCACGACGAGCACCGTGATGCCCTGCTCGCGAATCTGCGTGATGGTCGCGAAGATGAGGTCGACGAGCACCGGCGCGAGACCCATCGACGGTTCGTCGAGCAACAGCAGCTTTGGTCGGGCCATCAGCGCCCGCGCGACGGCCAGCATCTGTTGCTCGCCGCCGGACATCGTGCCGGCCTTCTGCCCGATCCGCTCCCGCAGCCGCGGGAAACAGCTCGAGCATCCGCTCTTGATCGTCGGCGATCCCCTGTTTGTCCTTGCGGAGGAACGCGCCGAGGTCGAGGTTCTCCGCGACCGTCATGCGCGGGAAAGATCCGCCGACCTTCCGGCGACTGCGCGATGCCGAGGCGCACGATCTGGTCCGGCGGCGTACGGTCGATCGCCTTGCCGTTGAACCGGATTGTGCCGTGTCGGGGGCGCAACAGCCCGGAGATCGTTCGCAGCGTCGTCGACTTGCCGGCGCCGTTCGATCCGATCAAGGTCACGATCTCGCCTGGCATCACCGAGAGGGTCACGCCCTTCACCGCGGCGATGTTGCCGTAGTAGACCGAGATGTCGTCGATCTCGAGCATCGGTGTGGTCGACGTCCCCGACGGCAGTCCCGACGTCGGCGTCGGCTGCGCCGGGACGGTGCCCCGCGACGACCCGTCCTCGCTCACGCGCTCTCCTCCTCTGGTGCCTTGCCCAGATACGCCTCGATGACGCGCGGATCCGCCTTGATCTGATCCGGACTACCCTCGGCGATCTTGCGGCCGCGGTCGAGGACCGTGATCCGCTCGGACACGCGCATGACGACGCTCATGTCGTGCTCGATGAGCAACACCGAGACCTGCTTCTCGTCCCGGACCCTGCGGACGAACTCCACGAACTCCGCCGACTCGCGCGGGTTCATGCCAGCGGTGGGCTCGTCGAGCAGTAGCACCTGCGGCCGGAGCGCGAGCGCGCGCGCGACTTCGAGCCGGCGCTGGTCGCCGTAGGACAGGTTGCGGGCGTACTCGTCGTCCTTGTTGCGGATGCCGACGAATTCGAGCAGGTCATGTGCCTGGTCGTGGGCGTTGCGTTCTTCCCGGTGCTGGCGCGGCGTGCGCAGGATCGTGCGCGCGATCCCCGACTTGAGGTGCGAGTGCATCGCCACTTTCACGTTCTCCTCGGCCGTCATGAGGCCGAAGAGGCGGATGTTCTGGAACGTCCGCGCGATGCCGAGCGATGCGATCTTGCTCGGCGACAGCCCGGTCACGTTCGCGCCGCCGAGCAGTCACCTGGCCGGCGGTCACCTTGTAGAGACCGGTCAGCGCGTTGAAGAACGTCGTCTTCCCGGCACCGTTCGGTCCGATCAGGCTCACGATCCCGCCCAGCGGCACCGTGAAGCTGACGTCGTCGACCGCGGTCAGGCCGCCGAAGCGCACCGTGATCCGGTCCGCCTCGAGGGCCAACGCCTGTTCCGTGCCCACCGCGGTCATGGGGAACTCCTCTCGGCCGAGTCCGGCGTGCCGGCGGCATCGTCACCGGTATGGGCGGTGACCTCCTCCAGCTCCGGCGACAGCTGTTCGAGGTCGCCGCCGAGCGATTCGACCTCGGTGCGGCCGGGCTCGCGCAGAAGCAGCTTGGTTCGGGCCTCGGGCACGAAGCCCTCGCGCTTGAACAGCATCATGAGGACGAGGAGTACACCGAAGATCAGGAAGTTGTACGACGGGAAGTTGATATTTGTGTGCAAGACCGAGTTGATCGCGTTGCCGCCCTGGGGCAACCCGGTCTGGTTGAACCAGAAGATCACGATCGCACCGAGGATGACACCCCACACGTTGCCCATGCCGCCGAGCACGACCATAGCGAGCAAGATGATCGACTTACTGAAGTCGAAGCTGTCCGGACTGACGCCGGCGATCTCGACCGAGTAGGCCACGCCCGCGATGCCACCGGCGACCGCGCCGACCGCGTACGCCGCGAGTTTCGTCCGCATCAACGGCACGCCCATCGCACCCGCCGCGAGCTCGTCCTCGCGGATCGCGAGCCACGCCCGGCCGAGCCGCCCGACGCGCAAGCGCAACGAGACGAACACGATGAGCACGGTCAACACAATCAGGAAGATGTAGCGGGACAATCCATCGAATGGGCCGAGCGGTCCCCAGCCGATGCCGCCACTCGGGTTGAACGTCGGTCCGGAGATCTTGTCCACCGGGCTGATGCCCTGGGTGCCGTTCGAGATGTTGACGCCGATGTGCTGCTTGTCAGCGTTGTGGAAGAACTGCGGAATGATCTCGCCGAAGCCGAGCGTCACCAGCGCGAGATAGTCGCTGCGAAGACGCAGCGTCGGTGCACCAATGATGATGCCGGCCACCGCGGCAACAACGGCCGCCGCGATGAGCACTACCCAGAAGTTGATGTGGATGCCCTGCGGCGAGAAGGCCGGCGCGTTACCGAACCAGTTGATCTTCAGGTGGAAGAAGAAGCTGGACATGAGCCAGCCGGCGACGTACGACCCGATCGCCCAGAAGGCCACGTAGCCGAGGTCGAGCAGGCCGGCGTAGCCGACGACGATGTTCAGGCCAAGCGCACACATCGCCCAGACCAGCGACTGGTTCACGGTGGTGATCGGGATCCATCGGCCGGCCCACCCCTGCACCGAGGTGAGATAACCCATGGAGATGAGGTAGTAGAAGACAAAGATGGCGATGGCCACGGCCAGGTAGCCGATCGGCCAGGCCAGGTGTCCCGGAATCCGGAATCGACGCGCCGGCGTCGGCGCGGGCGCCGGCGCCGATGTAGGCATGGTAGCGGCTGGAGCGCTCATATGGTCACCCGCTCAATCGCGATTGCGGGACTCGCAAGCTCGTTCCTCGCGCTCATACTTTTTCTCCCACATTCTTGCCGAGCAGTCCGGTCGGCTTGAACACCATGACGAGGATCAGGATCACGAAAACCACGGACTGCGACCACTGTTGGCCGAGGCCATGCGGTCCGCCGTCGTTGAGACCCTGGATCAAGCCGATGAGCAGACCGCCGAGCACCGCGCCGGTCAAGTTGCCGATGCCGCCCAACACCGCCGACGTGAACGCGATCAGGCCGAGTTGGAAACCGATGTTGTATGACGTCGTGCCGATCGTCTGCTGGTAGAGCAGGCCGGCCGCGCCGGCCAGTGCGCCACCCATCGCGAACGTGAACGAGATGATCCGGTTGACGTTGATGCCCATCAACCGGGCCGCGTCCTGGTCCTGTGCGGTGGCTCGCATCGCCTTGCCAGCCCGGGTCTTCGTGACCACCCACGTCATGATCAGGAGGAGGATCGCCGTCACGATCGTGTCGATGATGACGTCGTAGCCGACCGTCACGCCGCCGATGCTGACGTGGCCACCGGGCATCGCCGGGCTCCATTGCCGCTGCTGGGAACCGTTCCACTGCAAGCCGACGTTCTGCAGGATGAAGCTCATGCCGACCGCGGTGATCAGCGGCGCCAGCTTCGGCGCATGTCGCAGACGGCGGTACGCGAAGAACTCGATCGCCACGTTGATCGATGCACAGAACACCATTGCGAGCATCAGCACGAGGATCAGGCCGAAGATGCCGCTGACGTTCGCGTGGGTGAAGCCGAAACCGGCCATAACGAACGCACTGAACAACGTACCGAGCATGAACAGGTCGCCGTGCGCGAAGTTGATCAGCTCAATGATGCCGTACACGAGCGTGTACCCGAGTGCGATCAGCGCGTACAGAACACCGTTGGACAGTCCGTAGACGCCGGCTTGAACGGTCTGCGTCACTGAGGCAACGAGGTTCCAGATGATCCAGAGGACGAGACCGAACAACAGCGCAGCGCCGGTGACGATCAGGACGAGCTCGCGGGTGCTCCTCGCCTGTTGTGGCGCGGCGGGCCTGGTCGCCAAGGTGGTGGTTGTCACGTAGAAGCTCCTCGTGGGGCCGGCCGGACGGGGGCTGGCCGGAAGACCGGCATCTGCCGGGATGTCCGGCGAAAACAGCTCCGGTGCGGCACGTTGCCGCGCCGCACCGGAGCCATGCGGACTTAGATCAGCTGACCGGGAAGGGCTGGAGGAACGTTTCCGCGTTGCCCTTCATCACCAGGATCGAAATATCGATCGTGTTGACGTCACCCGTCTGCGGGTCGATCTTGATTTCCTTGCCGAGGATCGACTGGCTGGCCGGAATGTCGATGCCCGAACCGCTGAACACCTGGCTGTTGACGCTCGACCGGGTGCCGTCCGACTTCGCGATCGCCGCGAGGATGACCTGCAACGCCTGCACGCCATAGAGCGCGTAGCTCGAGTCCGGCGCCTTGCCGTACTTCGCCTTGTACGCGTTGAGGACCGTCGCCGCCGGACCGGTGCCGCCGGAGAGCTGCGACTGGTCAAGACCGGCGAACGTCATGTACTCGCCCTGTGCCTGCGCGAGCTTGTCCTCGTCCGGGTAACCGGTGAAGCCGTCCGGAGCCATCAGCTTGACCTTGGTGTTGTCGCCGAGAACGGCGACCTTGTCCTTGATCAGCTGACCACCGTTGTTGTCGTAGATGCCGCCCAGGTAGATGCAGTCCGGGTTCTTGGCCTTGATGCCCTCGAAGAGCGCGGTGTAGTTCGGCTGCTTGCCGTCCCACGCCTGCGTGCCGACAACCTTGATGCCCTGCTTGGCCGCCTCGGTGGCGAACGCCTGCGCGATGCCCTGACCGTAGATCTCGTTGTCGTTCAGGACGAAGCAGTTCTTCACCTTGAGGTTCTGCGCGGCGAACCGGGCCGCCGCCGTGCCCTGGTAGTCATCGGTGGTGATGACGCGGGCGTAGTTGCGCTTGCCGCTCGGGTAGTACTTGCCGGGGGTGCCCGGGTCCCACGCCTTCGTCAGGCCGGGGTTCGTGTTCGCGTGCGAAACCATCAGCAGCGGTCCGTTCGGCGCCTGGTTCAGCACCGGCACCTCGAGAAGTGCGCAACCCGAGTTGTACGTGCCCATGACCGCAACCTCGTCGGCGTTGCTCGCGTGCGCGTTGGCGTTCGCGGTGCACGTCGCCGGGTCCCACTTGCCGGCCGCGGCCGTCGAGTCGTCGTACTTCTTGAGCTGGATCTTGAAGTTGCCGGCCTTGTCGCTGACCGAGTCCAAGTAGAGCTGCATCGCGTTGAACGTCGCGTTGGAGGTATCTGAAGATGCGCCCTGGAACGGCAGGTCGACGCCGACGGTTAGCGTCTTGGCCGATGCCCCTCCACTGCTGTTGTTGTTGGCTTTGCCGCAGGCTGCTACCGCCAACGCCGTAACGGCGATGAGGGCGACGGCCGTGATGCGCCTCGTCATCCTGGTCCTTTCATTCATCAAGCCACGGACCGGATCAGACTCGCGAGTCACGCACGAAAGAGTTGACGCCGCGATCCCGCCCGGAGCACGGTTCGGGTGGCCAATGCCGCACCGGTCCGCACCCAGATTCGCGTCGTTCGAGCCGGCAATATCGGCTACGGTCGATCGACATCCTTGGTGCAGGACGGCCCGCCACCGAGACCCCCTTGCCGCGCTGTGTTGCCGAAAATAGGCTGCCGCCCCACCAGTGTCAAGGGACACAAAAGTTCGTCATCGTCCCTGATGAGCGCCGTATCGCGCCCCTTTTCCGGCACCGTGTCACCACCGTTGCGAGCGTATTTCGGACGTGCGTTCCGGCCGGCCGATCCATCCGAAAAGGACGGTTTCCGCTGGTCAGTGTCGACGGACGCGGGCACAAAAGCACCGCCGCGGCACCGGTTTGCCCTGCGTGGGCACAATATGGCCACGATACGGCTACAAATGAAACCGAGACGGACAGCTATTGGTCCGCGCCTGTCACACGGGGTCGAAAGGCGGCGTCGACGGGCGTCATCCCGCGGACGCGTGGTGGTCGATTTCGGGGCAGTTGGTCGTCGCGGCAGCGTTCGAACGCCGGCAACGACGGCCGCCGCCGGGACCAGGCGAGGCCATATCGTTATGTGGGAACCACGCTGTCGGATGCCTTGCCGGCCGATCGCGAGCGTCTATCGCGTCGTTCGCGAACGGCACTCAGGCCGATCGCGACGCTCCATCGCGACGCTGGAACGCGTCGCTCGCGGTGCTCCGTCTCGCCGATCGCCCGTCAGCGGGGCGGTTCCGAGATGACGAACGTGAGGCGGAACTTGCCGATCTGCACCTCGTCGCCGTTGCGCAGATCGGCGGCCGGCACTCGCTCGCGATTGACGTACGTGCCGTTGAGGCTGCCGGTGTCGACCAACGCAAACGTGGCGCCGGTGCGGCGGAACTCCGCGTGCGAACGGGACACCGTGACGTCGTCGAGGAAGATGTCGGAGTCCGGGTGGCGACCGGCGACGATCAGGTCCCGGTCGAGGAGGAATCGCGCGCCCATATTGGGACCGTGGCTCACCACGAGCAGGGCCATCCCGCGTGGCAGCGACATCGCGTCGGAGCGGCCCGATCCCATCGCCGCGTCGGACTGTACGGGCACGTGCGGCATGGTCGCGGTCGCCTCGATGGGCACCTCCACCACGCCGTCACCGGTCGGCCGCCCGGCGCCCGGTTGCACGCGGGGCTGAGCCGGAGGCTGGCCGGACCGATACTTCGGCGACTGGCCCGGCGGTTCCGATGCCGAGAAGGATTCACGGTGCATCGCGTGAGCGTACGCGTTACCGCCCGATCGGTGGTCACCGGGGCGATTCGGACATGCCACCAGACGCGGGCGATCCGAGCGCCCGAGAGCTACTGTTAATACATGTCGGGCACCAACGCGTACCTGAGAGCAGCGATCGTGGGGCTTGCGGTGCTCTGGGCCGCGGCCGCTCTGGCGGGGCCTTCGGGTGCCATCGCGAGCGCCGCCGTCGCCGTGCTCGCGATCGCCGTGCTCGCCGCGGCCCGCCACCACGCCGCCAACTCCCGCACCCCGGTGCGGATCCCGATCCGGGAAACTCTGCGCGAGCAGTCGCGCCGCCGTACGACGCGGGCCAGCGACCCCGACGCGCCGGGCCGTGCCCGACCCCGAGCGCCCGGCCGGTTCCCCTCGGACGACTGATCGCGCGCGAACGTTCCGCGTTCCGCCGCGACGGATTCGTCCACAGGTCTGCCATCCCAGGTTGGCGCGGCCGCAGTGGCGGCTGCCCGCCGGTCCGTCCGCCGACGTCTTCGACCGCCGGCGCTGACGCAGCCCGATAACCCGCAGCCCGATAACTCGCAGCCTCCGCGCGGCACGACGCGTGCGGGTTGCGCGCGCGATGTGGCACGGGTACGCGGTGAGCCGGCCCGACCTGGACATCCAGTCGTTTCAGGCCAAGGGGTTCCGTCATGTCACCAAGCCATGCCCTCATCAGCTCACTCGCCGGGCAGTCGAGCGCCGCCGGCACGCTCAACCCGGTGGCTGCTATGTCCACCGCACTCTCGCACCTCGCCAGCGCACTGTCCCCGGTCGGTGGTGCGGTCGCCGCGATCGTCGTGCTGACGCTCGCCGTACGACTGGCCCTGCATCCGCTCACCCGGGCGGCCGTCCGGGGCGAACGTGTGCGGTCCCGACTCGCGCCACGGTTGACCGAGCTACGGCAACGGCACGGCTCGGACTTCGTTCGGTTGAGCCAGGAGACGCAGTCGCTCTACCGTTCCGAACAGATCTCGCCGTTCGCCGGCGTGCTACCGCTGCTCGTCCAGCTACCGATGATCTTCGTCCTCTACCGCGTCTTCTCGCACGGCGACGGACCGCTTGCCTCGGCGCACCTGTTCGGCGTCTCGCTCCACGCCCACCTTCTCGCGTCACTCGGCAGCGGCGGCGCTCTTGCCGTTTTCGGCGTCGTCCTCGCCGTGCTCGCCGTCATCGCGTGGGGCAACGCGCGCCGCAGCGCGATGATCGCGCGGGTCGCCGCCGTGCCGGTAGCCGCCGGCGCGATCGGTGCGCTGAGCCGGATCGCGCCCTACCTTTTGCTCGTCTCGGGCATCATCCTGCCGTTGGCCGCCGGCATCTATCTCGTGACGACCACAGCATGGTCTCTCGCTGAGAACACGTTGCTGCGGCGCGGATTGCCGTGATCGGTTCGGGCGACGACGGACAACGCGAGACTTCGTACGGTCGTGGGTGGTTAGCCGCATTCTTCGCCGAATCCGGGCGCAGCGACGCGCGCGTAGGTTAGGGTCGCCTTGCCTTCGTACGGCAACTTAGGTTAGCCTTACCGCGCTTCACAGGGAACGTCCCGCGACCCAAGGAGTCCCGCGTGATCCCCACGCTCGTGATCGGCCTGCGCGAAGGCCTGGAAGCCAGCCTCATCGTCGGCATCATCGCGTCGTTCCTGGCTCGCAACGGCCGGCGAGACGCGCTTCGCGCCACCTGGATCGGCGTCATCACCGCGACGATCTTGTGTATCGGAGTCGGGGTCGCTCTGGTCCAACTGTCAAAGGATCTGCCGCAGCAGGCGCAAGAGGGCCTGGAGACCGTGATCGGCGCACTCGCGGTCATCATGGTGACCTCGATGATCATCTGGATGAACAAGCACGCGCGCTCGATGAAACGCGAGTTGGAAGGCGCCGCCGCACAGGCGCTGGCCAGCGGATCGGCCGGCGCGCTCGTGGCGATGGCGTTCCTGGCGGTGCTGCGGGAGGGCTTCGAGACCGCCGTCTTCCTGGTGTCCGTGCTGGAGAACAGCAACAACGTGGCGTCGGCGACGGCCGGGGCGGTTATCGGCATCGTCATCGCGATCGCGATCGGATATGGCATCTACCGCGGTGGCGTCCGACTGAATCTGGCCCGATTCTTCAAGGTCACCGGCGTCGTGCTGGTGATTGTCGCCGCCGGCCTCACCATGACAGTTCTTCATACGGCGCACGAGGCGGGCTGGCTCAACGTCGGGCAGGCCACGCCGCTGAACCTGAGCTGGCTGGTGGCGCCCGGAACCGTACAGGCGTCGTTGCTGACCGGCGTGCTCGGTCTGTCCGCCCACCCGGCCGTGATCGAGATGATCGCCTGGGTGCTGTACGCCGTCCCGATGATCATTCTGGTCGCCGGACCGAAGCGCTCCCGGCCGACTCCCCCGGCCGCGCCTGACGTCGCGCAACATCCGAGCCGCGCTGCCGATCCGACGAGGTCCGGGACTTAGCGGCCCGATCGGCGACCGAGTTCCACCCGTACCGACCAAGACATGAACCGACCGCGACGGGCGACGGGCCCGGCGCTGATGTGCGGTGCCCAACCGCCGGACATCTTCTCTTAAAGCGCATCGAAGGAGCCGACCACTATGCATCGATCCCGCTGGTCCCGTGGAGTCGCCGGAGTTGCCGGCATCGCCGCGATCGCCGGCTTCACCGCGGCGTGCAGCAGCAGCAACTCGAGTGGGACGAAGGCAGCGCCGGGCGCGACGCCCGTCACGATCACGCTGACCAACGACGGTTGCCAACCGTCGCCGGGCACGGTCGCCGCCGGATCGGTGACGTTCACCGTCAACAACACCACCGGCGACAAGGTGTCCGAAGCCGAGTTGCTGCGCGGCGAGACGATCATGGGCGAGAAGGAAAACCTGACGCCCGGTCTGTCCGGCACCTTCTCCCTCAAGATCGATGCCGGCGATTACACGATCTCGTGCCCGGACGCGAAGACGGACAGTTACCCGTTCAAGGTGACCGGCGCGGCCACCAAGACTGTGCTCGACCCGGCCGTTTCGGCCAAGCTGGACACCGCGGTCGGTGGCTACCGGACGTACGTGCTCGATCAGGTGGACAAGCTCATTCCGGCGACCACGGCGTTCACGAACGCGGTGCGGTCCGGTGACATCGCGAAGGCGAAGAACCTCTTCGCCGCGGCCCGGGCCTACTACGAGCGCATCGAGCCGGTCGCCGAGAGCTTCGGCGACCTCGACCCGCAGATCGACGCGCGCGTGAACGACGTGGACGATCCGTCGACCTGGACCGGCTTCCACCGGATCGAGAAGGCGCTCTGGGCGGACAAGTCGCTGGCCACCATGAAGCCGATCGCTGACAAGCTCGACGCCGACATAGCCAAGCTGGCCGCGCTCGTGAAGACCGCGAAATACCAACCCGCGCAGTTGGCCAACGGCGCCACCGACCTGTTGAACGAGGTGGCGTCGAGCAAGATCACCGGCGAGGAGGACCGCTACTCGCATACCGATCTGTCCGACTTCCGGGCGAACATCGACGGTGCGAAGGAGGCGTTCACCCTGCTCGGGCCCGCGCTTCAAACGATCAATCCACAGCTGTACGCGACGGTGACGCAGCGCTTCGCCGACGTCGAGGACTCGTTGAAGCCGTACCAGGCCGACTACGTCGACTCCGGGTACGTCAACTACTCGACGGTCACCGACGACCAGCGCAAGGAGTTGACGCAGAAGGTCGACGCGCTGGCGGAACCGCTGTCCCAGGTTGCCGCGCAGGTCACCGGCTGATGTCGGATCGCAGCGGCCGCCCCGCCGAGCGTCCGGACGCGACGCTCGCCGCCGACGTCTCAGCCGCCGACGTCTCAGCCGTCGGCGGCGAGCCCGTCGCGCCAGTCGTGGGCCGATCTTCAGACTCCGGCGGCAGATCGGGTGCCGGCGGCCCGCGCGCATCGCGGCGGGCGCTGTTCGGGCTCGGCGGCGCCGCGATCGCCGGTGCGGCGATCGGCGCCGGAGTGACGGTCGCCGCCGATCGCGGTGATCCATCTGCCGTCGGATCGACGCCGCAGACAGTGCCGTTCTACGGCGCGACTCAGGCCGGCATCGCCACGCCGGCGCCGGCCCGGCTGGCGTTCGCCACGTACGACCTGACAGTCGACGGGACGCTCGCTCAGCGGCAGGCCGCGTTGAAGGATCTTCTGCAGGTGTGGGCAGAGGCCGCCGCGGCGATGACCGCTGGGCGGATGGTCCCCGGTGACAGCACGAACATGGCGGCGCCGCCGGCCGACACCGGCGAGGCGTACGGCACGTCGCCGGCCAACCTCACGATCACGGTCGGCTTCGGGCCGTCGCTGTTCGACGATCGGTTCGGCCTGGCCGACAAGCGTCCGGCCGCCCTCGCCGACCTGCCCCACCTGCCGCCGGAGAACCTCGACCCGGCGCGTACCGGCGGGGACCTGTGCGTGCAGGCATGCTCGGACGACCCGATCGCGGCATTCCACGCGATCCGGAATCTGGCCCGTCTCGGCCGCGGGACGGTCGTGATGCGCTGGTCGCAACTGGGCTTCGGCAAGGCGACGTCGAACGGCGCCGACCAGGAGACGCCGCGCAACCTGATGGGGTTCAAGGACGGGACCCGCAACATCGACGGCTCCGATCGGGCGCTGATGAACGCGCACGTCTGGGTCGGCGGCGAGACCGACCAGCCGTGGATGCGCGACGGCAGCTATCTCGTCGTGCGCCGGATCCGCATGCACATCGAGGGCTGGGATCGAGACTTTCTCGCCGACCAGGAGAACATCTTCGGGCGCAGCAAGTACACCGGAGCACCGTTGACCGGCACGAAGGAACACGACACGCCCGACTTCGCCGCCAAGGGCGCCGACGGCGAACCGGTTATCGGAATGGACGCGCACATCCGGTTGGCCGCGCACGAGAACACCGGCGGCATCCGGATCCTGCGCCGCGGCTACTCGTTCACCGACGGCATGCTCGCCGACAGCGGCGAGCTCGACGCCGGGCTCTTCTTCATGGCCTTCCAGAAGGATCCGCGCGCGCAGTTCGTCGTGCTGCAACGCAAGCTCGGTCAGTCCGACGCGTTGAACGAGTACATCCAGCACGTCGGCTCGGGGCTGTTCGCGTGTCCGCCCGGAGTCCGCGCGGCGGGCGACTACTGGGGTGCGGCGCTGCTCGGGTGATGCCCGGCGGTACCGCCGCTCCCGCCAGCGCCGCCAGCACCGCCGCTCCCGCCAGCGCCGCCGCTGCCCCGCGGTGCCGCCGGCGGCGAGAAGTTGGGCCAGGTGGATGCCCGCACGCCCGGCCAACTGATCGAGCTGGGTACGGCAGGAGAACCCGTCCGCGAGCACGACCGTGTCGTCGGCGGCCGCGCGTACGGCCGGCAGGAGTGACGTCTCGGCGACCGCGACCGATACGTCGTGATGCCCGCGCTCGACGCCGAAGTTGCCGGCCAGGCCGCAGCAGCCACCGACCGGTTCGACCGTCGCACCCGCCCGCCGCAGCAACGCCTCGTCGGCCGACCAACCCATCACGGCGTGGTGGTGACAGTGCGGTTGAGCCACCGCTCGGACACCGGTGAGGTCGGGCAGGTCCGCGTTCCGCTCGGTGAGGAACTCCGCGAGCGTACGGGTGGCCCGCGCGACCGTGGACGCCCGCTCCCGATCGGCGTTGTCGGAGAACAGATCGAGGGCGTCACCGCGGAACACGGCTGTGCAGGACGGCTCCAGCCCGACGATCGGGATGCCGGCCGCCGCCGACGGCGCAAGCGCGGTCACGCTGCGGCGGAGAATCTTTCGGCCACTGTCGAGCTGCCCGGTGCTGATCCAGGTGAGGCCGCAGCACAACGGGCCGGCCGGGATGCGTACGGAACAGCCGGCACGCTCGAGCACGGCGACGGCGGCGATGCCCACGTCCGGCGTGAAGTGGTCGGTGAACGTGTCCACCCAGAGGAGCACCGGATCGCCGGTCGCGCTCGGGTGGTCGGCGAACCATTGCCGGAACGTACGGGTGGCAAAGCGCGGCGGGTCGCGGCGCGGATCGATGCCGGCGAGGCGTTTGCCGATGCCAGCGCCGGGGCCACCGAGCACGGCGTTGACCAGACGCGGTGCCTTCGCCGCGAGCCGCGCCCACCGGGGTAGCCAGCCGAGGCTGTAATGGGTGACCGGGCGGAGCCGGCCCTTGTACGACTGGTGCAGCACCTCGGCCTTATAGGTCGCCATGTCGACGCCGGTCGGGCAGTCCGAAGCGCAGCCCTTGCAGGCGAGGCAGAGGTCGAGAGATTCGCGCACCTCGGGCGCCCGCCACCCGCCGCTGACCAGGGTGCCGTTGGCCATTTCCTGCAGCACGCGGGCGCGTCCGCGCGTGCTGTCCTTCTCATCGCGCGTCGCGAGGTAGGACGGGCACATGACGCCGCCGGCCCCGGTCGTGTCGGCGCGACACTTGCCGACCCCGGTGCACCGGTGTACGGCGGCCGAGAAGTCGCCGGTGTCGTCGGCATAGGCGAACGCCAGCCCGCGGCGCAGCGATGGCGCCGGCAAGCGGAGATCCGCGTCGAGCGGCCGCGGCCGCACGATGACACCCGGGTTCAGCAGATCGTCGGGATCGAACACGGCCTTCGTCGCGGCGAACGCCTCCAGGGCCGCGGCCGAATACATCAGCGGCAGCAGCTCACCCCGCGCCCGTCCGTCGCCGTGCTCGCCGGACATCGAGCCGCCGTACGACGCGACGAGTTTCGCCGCGTCGACCAGGAACGCGCGGAACACGTGGGCGCCGTCGGGTCGATCGAGCGGGAAGTCGATCCGGACGTGCACGCATCCGTCGCCGAAGTGCCCGTACGGCACGCCGGACACGCCGTGCGCCGCCATCAGCGCCTCGAAGTCGCGCAGGTAGGCCCCGAGCTTGTCGGCCGGAACCGCCGCGTCCTCCCAACCCGAGTAGGAACGCTTGCCACCCAGCGGCCGGGATGCGAGACCCGCGCCATCTTCGCGGATCCGCCACAGCGCCGCGGTTTCTGCTGCATCGCTGACCACCCGCGAGTCCAGCGCACCCGCGGCGGCGATAACCCGGTCGGCGGCCGCGCCGAGTGCCGCGCCGGAGTCACCGGCGAGCTCCACGAACAGCCATCCGTTGCCACGCGGCAGTGCCGGCACCGCCGCCGGTCCACGGCTGGCGACCACGACGTCGACGATCCGGCGATCGAGGCCCTCGACCGCGATCGGCGAGAACGGCAACAGCGCCGGTACGGCGTCGGCCGCGCTCGCCATGTCGGCGTAGCCGAGAGCGACGAGCACCGTCGCCGGTGGCGTACGGACGAGGCGGACCGTCGCGCCGAGCACAACGCCGAGGGTTCCTTCGGTGCCCACGAACGCCTTGGTCACATCGAAGCCACGCTCGGGTAGCAGATGCTCCAGCGAGTAGCCGGACACCTGCCGCCCGAAGCGGCCGAACTCCGTACGGATCGTCGCGAGGTTGCCTGCCACCACGTCCCGCAGCGCGGTCAACGTCGGCGACGAATCCGGGGTCGCCGAACCGTTGAGCGCCAGCCGCTCGCCGGTGCCGGTGATCACGTCGAGGGCGGTCACGTTGTCCGACGTACGGCCGTAGCCCAGTGCACGCGAACCGCACGCGTTGTTGCCGATCATGCCGCCGAGCGTGCAGCGATTGTGGGTTGACGGGTCGGGTCCGAAACGCAGTCCGTACGGCCGGGCCGCGCGCTGCAGGTCGGCCAGGACGATGCCCGGCTCGATCCGGGCGATGCCCGCCTCCCGATCGATCTCGTGGACGCGGGCGAGGTGGCGGGAGAAGTCCAGGACGAGGCCGGCGCCGACCGCGTTGCCCGCGATCGAAGTGCCGGCACCGCGAGATGTCAATGGGACACCCATCGACCGGCACACGTCGAGCGCCGCGACGACCTCGTCGACCGCCCGGGGAAACGCGACCACCCGCGGCACGACGCGGTAGAGCGAGGCGTCGGTCGAATACTCCGCGCGCCGACGGGTCGATTCGTCCACCTCGGCCAGACCGGCCCGGCGCAACTCGGCGGCAAGGGTCGACGTCGACACGATGTCGGTCGCGGCCATGTCTACGACAGGACCCGCAGCCCGATCGTCTCCGGCATGGCCCGCAGTTCGGTCAGGACATCTTCGGAGAAGTCACGGCCAATATCGGTGAGTAGGTAGCCGTACTCGCCCCGGGTGGCCAGGAGCTGGCCTTCAACGTTGACCGAATGCCGCGCGAGGATGCTGTTCACCTGGGCCAGAACGCCGGGCGTGTTGTGGTGTATGTGCGCGACGCGGTGAGTGGCCTCCTGGGCGACCAGCGAAACGGGCGGAAGGTTGACGCTGAGCGTCGTGTTCCCGTCCGAGACGAACGTGACCAGCTTGTTGGCGACGAACCGGCCAATGTCGGCCTGCGCCTCCTCGGTCGAACCGCCGATGTGCGGGGTCAAGATCACGTTCGGGATGCCGCGAAGTTCCGAGATGAATTCGTCGCCGCGCCGCTTCGGCTCGGACAAGAACACGTCCACCGCGGCGCCCGCGATGTGCCCGCTGGTCAAGTGCCGCCCCAGCGCTGCGTGATCGATGACGAAACCCCGGGAAAGGTTGAGGAACAGGCTCCGCGACCGCATCCGGGCGAACTGTTCGTCGCCGAAAAACCCGCTGTTGCCGGGGCGGCCGTCGACGTGCAGCGTGACCACGTCGGCCACTTCGAGCAGGTCATCGAGCGTCTCGCAGCGCCGGGCATTACCGAGCGCGAGCTTGTCGGCGGTGTCGTAGAAGTAGACGGTCATGCCGAGGTTCTCGGCCAGCACCGACAGTTGCGTGCCGATGTTGCCGTACCCGACGATGCCGAGCGTACGGCCGCGAACCTCATGGCTGCCGTTGGCATCTTTGTCCCATACGCCGGCGTGCATCTTTTCGTTTTTCTCGGTGAGCCGCCGGGTGAGCGCGATGATCTCGGCCAGGGCGAGTTCGACGACGCTGCGGGTATTGGAGAACGGCGCATTGAAGACGGCGATGCCGGAGCCGGCGGCGGCCGCCAGATCGATCTGGTCGGTGCCGATGCAGAATGCGCCGACCACGGCCAGTCGCTCAGCCGAGCGCAGCACCCGCGCCGTGACCTGCGTCTTCGACCGGATGCCGAGAAGGCTCACGTCCTCGATGCGCTCGATCAGCTCGTCTTCGTCGAGCGCGCCGGACACCGTTTCGACGAAGTAGCCCTCGGACTCGAGCCGGGTCACCGCCTCGGGATGGATGTTCTCCAGCAGGAGCGCCCGGATCTTCCCGTCGGTCATAGCCGTCCATTTCCGCCGGCGAACGCCGGTCTTCTTCGGGGAAACCTACGGCGTGACCGGCTTCCGGGGTGTCCGGGCCGGTTGGCCGCGCATGGTGCGAGCGCTCCGCCAGCGATCGGTCACGTGGGACCGACCGGGACATGCCGCGCCCGCATGATTTCGGCAACGCTGGGCGCCCCGATGCGCCCGGCACGTCAACTTTAGCCGAGGCGCATTCGGCCAAGGCGTGCGGTGCGAGCGTGCCACGCCGACAGGTTCGCGCTGCCGCTCGGTTTCGAATCGTCCGGTTTGAATGCCGTCCGTCCGGGGGAAACGGCCAGCAATGCGATCGGGATTTGATACTCGCGGGCATCTTTGCCGTGGCGCAATTACCGATTCGCGCCCGCTACGGCAATTGTCACTGGCTTGGCTCGATGCCCGATTTCGGGTGCTCAGAAAGGTTACTCATGGGTGATTCGCCCATTCGTAGACTTGATTCCTTCGGAACTATCCGGCAGGGTCGGACCGTTCCCAAATCGCTTGGCGGGCGAATCGGGCGCAATAGGTGCATCGTCGATCCCCCGATGCACTATCCATACCCACGGTCGGAGGCTTCCGTGACGGTTCTTCCGCGTCGGTGGCGCATGGCGCGCCCGGCGTTCCTTGTAGCGCTGCTCGCCGCATCCATGTTGGCACTCGCCCTGGCGGCGCTCGCGCCGACTGCCGCGTCCGCGGCCACCGCAAAGGTCGGCTACGTCCGCCTCGCTCACCTGTCGCCGGACACCCCCGACGTCGACGTCTACCTCGATTCGGTGTCGTCGTCGGCGAAGGAGCAGGTGTTCAAGGGCGTCGGCTACGGTGTCATGTCGCCGTACCTGAGCCTCGCCGTCGGCGAATACGCCGTTTCGATGCGGGTCGCCGGCGCGGATCCGAAGTCGCCGCCGGTGCTCACGACCGACGTCATCGTCGCCGCCGGCCAGGCGTACACGGTTGCCGGCGTCGGTCGCCACGCCGACCTCGGTCTCAAGGTGTTCCACGATGATCTGAGCAGTCCGGCCCCTGGCAAGGCCAAGGTCCGCATCATTCAAGCATCGATCGAGGAGCCGCAGCTGAACGTGTCGCTGTCGAACGGGACCAAGATCGCCTCGAAGGTCGCGTTCGCGACGACTACGTCGTATCGGCAGGTCGCGGCCGGCAAATGGACGCTCGTTGTCGCGCCGTCGAACGGCCAAGGCGGGTCGATTAAGCTGCACGTCGACTTGAAACCGAACAGCGTCTACTCGCTGTTGATCCTGGACGCCGCAATCCCAGGGGGACCCGGGGCCGACGGAGTGACCCTCACCGCGAGTCTCAGGCTGGACGCTGCGAGCGGCACAGCACCGAGCGGCGCCGTGCAAACGGGCCTTGGCGGCAGTGCACCGCGCACGATGCCGACCGTCGCGGTTTCCGTGCTGGCGCTCGCGGGCGTTGCGTTCGGCGGCATCGCCATCGCCAGCCGGCGTCGCTCGGGCCGGCGACTGGTCGCGGCCCGCGCGCCCGGCGGCCGGACGTCCGACCAGGCGTAGTGGCGCGACCCACCTGGTCCGTACCGAGGCACCGCCCCGCCCCGGCGGGAAATGCGCTGAGCGTCGTGGCCGCGACGCTCAGCGCAGTGGTGCTTCTCGGTGCCATCGGGTTGGCCACCAACGCATTCGGGGCGCGCGCCATCATCCCGCGCGCGGACCACGGCGCGATCTGGGCCGTGCCAGCGCCGTCGGCGCCCACGGCGAACACCGCGAAATCGGCGCCGACCAAGAAGGTCACGCCACCGACGAACGTGCGCATTCCGAAGATCAAGGTCAATACCTCGATCATCCCACTCACGCTCGACGGGACCGGCGCGCTCGAAGCGCCGACCAGCTTCACCCAGGTCGGCTGGTACGCGCAAGGCACGGCGCCGGGTGACATCGGTCCGGCGATCCTCGCCGGGCACTACGACAACGCGATCCGCGGCACGGTGTTCTACCAGCTCAGACTGCTCAGGGCCGGCGATCTCGTACAGGTACGGCGCGGCGGGAAGTGGCTAGACTTCACCGTTGTGTACTGGGGTGAATACTCCAAGCAGGACTTTCCGACGGAGAAGGTCTACGGGCCGACGCCCGACTCGGAATTGCGCCTGATTACCTGCGGCGGCACGTTCAACGGCCGTGTCGGCTCGTACGACGACAACATCGTCGTCTACGCGGTGGCGACGAAATGACCGAGGACACGCCACTCATCGGCGGTCGATACCGGCTCGGTAAACGGATCGGTGTCGGCGGCATGGGTCGGGTCTGGCTCGCCCGCGATGAGGTGCTGCGCCGCGAGGTCGCGGTCAAAGAGGTGCTACTGCCCGAGACGCCCAGCGAGGACGAGGCGCACGAGTTGCGCCAACGTACGCTGCGCGAGGCTCGCGCCGCGGCCCGGTTGGCGCACCCGAACGTCGTACGGGTCTACGACGTCATGTACGCCGACGACCGACCGTGGATCGTCATGGAGTACGTGCCGTCGCGATCACTGGCCCAGGTGCTCAAGTCGGACGGCCCGATGCGGCCGGAGGACGCCGCGGTCGTCGGGATCGCCGTACTCGACGCGCTGTGTGCCGCGCACGCCGCCGGCGTCCTGCATCGGGACGTCAAGCCCGGCAACGTCCTGCTGGCCGACGACGGCCGCGTCGTGCTGACCGACTTCGGCCTCGCCACCTTCGACGAGATCGGGACCGCGCTCACCCAATCCGGCATCGTGCACGGCTCGCCGCAGTTCATCGCGCCGGAACGGGCGTTGGACGGCACGTCCACGGTCGAGGCCGACATGTGGTCGCTCGGGGCGACGTTGTTCGCAGCCGTCGAGGGCCAGTCGCCGTACGCCCGGTCGACGTCGTATCAGACGCTGGCCGCGCTCGCGACCGCGCCACCCGATGCGCCGAAGCGGGCCGGTGCACTGAAGCCGGTGCTGGCCGGTCTGTTGCGCCGCAAGCCGTCGAGCCGGATGAAGCCGGACGAGATCCGCAGCCGGCTGCAGCGCGTGGCCAACGGCGAGTCCGGCCGAGGGCGCTTCCCCCGCCAACGCCAAGCGGGACCGACTGCGACCGGCGGCCCATCGGGTGACCTCGTCGTCCCGCTGTCGGCGGGCGAGGCAATTACAGCCGCCGGGACCACCAACGCAGCAACCACCACGAATCCCGGAGCGCCGGCGCCATCGAGCGCGCCCGGCGCCGGCGCCCTTGCCGAGACCGACCGGGCGGGCAGCGGGGGCGGCACCGGAACGCCACCGCCGGTCGGCTCACCGGAACGCAACGGACGCCACCATGATGACCGGGCGTACGCGTGGAACCGCGCCGCCACGCCGGGCGCGAACGGTGACCCGGATGGTGACCCGATCGCCGGTGACGTCGCCGGCGATGCGGCGGCCGCGGCCGAGAATCACCGCCGCGATGGGCGACCGATCGAGTGGCGCAATGCGAACGGTGGCATCGTCCGGTCGACCTCGGGCACGAAGGAAGAACTCGACCCTCCGCGGGCCCGGCGGGCGCGCCGGTGGGCCGTACCGATCGCCGTCCTCGTCGTGCTCCTGGCCGGTGCAACGATCCTCGCCGTACGCCAACTCGGCCACTCGACGCCGACCGGCCAGCACGCCATCACTACGCCCGGCCCGACACACCCGCCCGGTTCGGTCGCGCCGTCGGGGTCGGAGAGCTCGTCCGGCGTTCAGCGGCTGGCCACCGTGAGCTGGCTGTGCGACCAGCAACGGCCGGCGGACTCGGTCGCGCTGCCGATCACTCAGCCGAAGTACCACGGCTACGCAGCCTCCCCGTCGTTCACCTGGTTCATGTTCAGCAAGGACTTTCCCATCGCACTGCCGGGCGGCTTCCAGATCGCGTACAGCCTGACGACCGCCTGCCTTTACGACCCGACGTCGCCGGCTCGGATGATTGGGATCGACAAATGGACTCCGTCGGGGACGGCCGCCACCGATGCCCGGGTCGCCATGCAGTCCTATCAGGCGCGAGCGAAAAAGCTCGAAGGCTTCCACCAGGCGATGCCCGTATCGGCGGTCGACGGGCCAGGCCCGGCGGCGTCGAGCGCCACTTGGGAGTACACCTGGGTCGGCGCGACCGGCCCGCTGCACACGTTCGCCCGGGTCTATCTCATCGACAAGACTGCCTACCTGATCTCGTGGACAACCTCGGCGGGGTCCGCCGATTCGGACACCTCGGTCTACGACAACATGCAGGGCAGCATCGTCATCGGACAGATGCGTTAGTCGTCGACCCCGACGCCGCTGGCGCGGCCGGCCCATGCCGAGCGAGACGCGGGTCGGTTGCGACCAATTGAGCGACCTCGGCCACATCGTGGGGGGATTTGTCGTTCAATAACGGACATGAGTCTCGCCGTTACTCCGGGACGTACGGTGCGCACGCGCCGGCGGCTCGTCGCTTCACTCGTCACGCTCGGCGCCATCCTCGCCGGTTCGCTGCTCGCGGCGGCGCCGGCATACGCGGCGTCCACCACTGACCTGACGGTGAAGCTCACGAACAGCGTCGACGCGGTCGCCGGCAAGCGCGTCACCTACCGCGTCGTGGTGACGAACGGAGGGCCGTCCAAGGCGAAGGGCCTCATGATCACCTTCGTGACGTCGGCGAAACTCGGCTCGGTGAAATACAAGATCAGCAACGGGCAGTGCTTCCTCAGCCCGAAGAAGGTCCACTGCCATCGGTACGCGTCGCTGGCGAACGGGAAGTCGTTCACCGTCTCCATCAGCGGTGTGATGCCGAAGAAGATGGCCAAAGGCACCGCCGTCACCAACTCCGTCACCGTCGACAGCCGTACGAAGCGGGTGAACACCGGCAACGACAAGGCGACGGACAACTACCGCCTCGGCGTCCCCCGCGTCGCCGCGCCCGTCCTGGCACCGTCGCCGTCGATCAACCCGAGCGGCAAACTGGCGAAGTTCACGAACACCGCGGCCAAGGTCGCCGACTACAGCTCGCACGTCATGCGGTGGACGTTCATCGTCCTGGGTGCGGCCGCGATCTGGTTCGTCATCGGTCTGGCGCTGCATCACCGCCGGCGGGTGGCGGACGCCGACTTTGACCGCAACGACCCAGGCGACGATTGAGCTCCATCGAACGTGTTCGACCCGGGTCGTTTACCGTGTCGTAGTGCACGATTCTCGCGGGCCCACCACGCGACGCTTCGACATCGCGGTCGCATCGGCGTCCCGGCCGGTGTCCGGCCGGCTCGCCACCATGGCTCATCCCGCCGGTGGGCGGCACCTGGTCGCGGACCTGGCGGCTTTGCGTGACGCTGGGGTCGACGTCCTGGTGAGCCTGCAAACGGCGGACGAGCAGGCCGAGATCGGGCTGACCGGCGAAGCCGACGCCGCCGCACAGGTCGGACTCGAGTTCCGCCACCTGCCGATCCCGGACATGGGCGTGCCGGACCCGGCCGCCGTGGCGCCGGCCATCGCGGCGATCGGCGCCGACGTGGCCGAGGGCCGGCATGTCGTCATCCATTGCTGGGCCGGCATCGGTCGGTCGTCGACCATCGCCGCCGCGGTGTTGATCGAACTCGGGGCAACGCCGTCAGATGCTTGCGCGACGATCAGCGACGCCCGCGGCATGCCAGTGCCGGAAACGCAGGTACAACGCGACTGGCTGGATGAGTGGGCGCGGACCCGGCCCGACGGCTGATCGGCCGGGCGTAGCGGGATCAGCGCGGCCGAGCGTTCGGCGCGGGACCGTCGGGGTTCGGCCGGGACCGTCAGCGTTCGGCCGGGATCGGGAAGATCAGGCAGGTCGACGTCGCGTGCGCGACGAGCTTGCCGGCGGCGTCGAAGAGATGCGCTTCGCCCAGCGCGGTCTGGCGCCCCTTGGAGATGACCCGACCGTCGCAGCGCAGCATCCCGGACGCCTCGGTCACCGGCCGCAGAAAGCGCGCGTTGAGATCAAGCGACGTGTAGCCAAGGCCGGCCGGCAGCGTGGTGTGGACGGCACACGCGGCGGCCGTATCGAGCAACATGGAGATGACGCCGCCGTGGACCGAGCCGATCGGGTTGTAGTGAAACTCGCGCGGCCGCATGAAGACGCTGATCTGTCCCTCGCCGGTCGCCTCCACCCGGTCCACGCCGAGCGTCTCCATGATCGGCGGCGGTGGCAACTCGTGTCGTCCGAGCGTGGCGAAGAGCTCCATGCCCCCGAGCCGCGCGACCTGCCCGGCCAACGCCAGCGGGTCATGCCAGGAGTAGGTCCGCGTGCGGTCCGGCGCCGCACCATGGTCCGGGTCCGTCGCGGTCCGATACGACGGTACGGCCTGAGTCTCGGTCATGGATGCAGCGTGTCAGAGCCTTGCTGGGTATGTCAACGAGACTTAGCATGAACGGATGGTGACGAGCGCAACGACGGACAGCCGCACGACGGCGACGGTGGAAACCCCGTCGGCGCTCGATTGGTCCGTCGAGAATTGCACGATCTCCCGGACGCTCGGTGTCCTCGGCGAGAAGTGGACGTTCATCGTGCTCCGGGACGTGTTTCTCGGAATCCGGCGATTCGACGATTTCATCGAGCACACCGGCATCGGCCGCCAGGTGCTGGCGAATCGCCTGACTGCTCTGGTCGATGCCGGGCTGCTCCGCCGGGAGGCCTATCAGGAGCCGGGCGAGCGGGCCCGCCACGAGTATCGCCTGACCGATAAGGGCATTGACGTCTACCCAATCCTGGTCGCGCTACGCGAATGGGGCGATCGTTATGCCGCCGATCCCGCGGGACCGCCGCTGCTGACCGTCCATCGCGACTGCGGCGCGTCGGTCTCCGTGCGCCTTACCTGCGCCGATGGCCACGACCTTGCATCACCGCGTGAGGTCGTCCCCCGTCCGGGCCCGAGTGCGCGGCGCCGCGCCGGCCACCGGGCGGCCGTCGGCGACTAAACCGCGACGCGCGCGGCCAGGACCTGGTTGGCGATCGTCGTCGCGTCGGGGTAGCGCAGGCCGAGCAGGCCGATGAAGCGCCACCGTACGATGCCGGACGCATCGATCACGAACACTGACCGCCGGAGGCCGATGCCGATCATGCCGACACCGTACGTGTTGATGACCTCTCTGTCGGTGTCGGCGAGAAGCGGAAAGCCGAGCGCGTTGCGCCGCGCGAATTCCTCGTGGCTGGCCAGATCCTGCGAGCTGATCCCCCACACGACGGCGTCGAGGTCGGTGAACTGCGTCAGCTCGGACGTATAGGCGCACATCTGTTTCGTACAGACCGGAGTGTCGTCTCCCGGGTAGAACGCGAGCACCACCGGGTGCCCGCGCTGGGCCGAGAGGCGCTGGTCGTCGCGCCGAGCAATCCCGGCGATAACCGACACCGACGGCAACGTGAAATCGGGCGCGGCGGTGCCGACCTCGGGAGGCTTGGCCATCTCTGTCCTTACTAGACGGGTGGAGGCGTTTCGAGCAGCGAACATATAGCAACCCAGATACACCTGACGCACAGCTCGCGTAGCAGGTTCATCCAATGGCGAGATTCGGCACATCGACCACGTCACCGCGCGATCTGGCCGGGGCGCCGTGCCGTCGATAACGTTGCGGCATGGCTGACGACGTGACGTTCTACTTCGACCCGACATGCCCGTTCACCTGGCGGACCTCCCGCTGGATTCGGGAGGTGACCGAGCCTCGGGGTCACACGATCGGTTGGCGACTCATGAGTTTGAAGGTCCTCAACGAGGGTCGCGAGCTGCCGGAGGCGTATCGCGACGCGGTTGCCTACTCGATCCGGCCGGTCCGCGTGCTACAAGCGACGCTCGACCGGCACGGCTCGGCCGCGCTCGATCGCCTCTATACCGAATTCGGGACGCGCGTGCACTACGACGGCAACGCCCTGAACGACGAGACCCTGGCCGCCGCGATCGCGGCGGCCGGTCTCCCGACCGACCTGATCGGGGCGGCCGGCGACGACAGCCTCGACCCGGCTATTCGCAAGAGCCACGACGAGGGACAGGCACGTGTCGGTCAGGAGTCGGGCAGCCCGATCACCGCGATCGGCGACGGTCCCGGGTTCTTCGGTCCGGTCGTCGTCCCCGTACCGGAGGGTGAGGCGGCCGAGAAGCTCTATGACGCCATACGACTGCTCTCCGCCGTACCCGGATTCAGCGAGTTGAAGCGGTCCCGAGCCGCGTTCTGACGTCGACCGCGCGATGGGCTACGGCTGGAAGCGGTAGCCCATCCCCGGCTCCGTGATCAGGTGTCGCGGCCGGGCCGGGTCGTCCTCGAGCTTGCGCCGCAGCTGCGCGATGTACTGCCGGAGATACTGGGTCTCGCTCTCGTACGTCGGGCCCCACACCTGCTGAAGGAGCTGGCGTTGGCCGATCAGCTTGCCGGGCTCCGCCACGAGCGCCTCGACCAGTTGCCATTCGGTCGGCGTCAGGTGGATGACGGCTCCGTCGTCGCCGGTGACCCGGTGGTTGGCGAGATCGATGTCGAAGCGGCCGATGCGCGCCGACGTGGGCGGTTCGGGTGACGTGAGCCGACGCGTCACGGCGCGCACCCGGGCCAGCAACTCGTCGATGCTGAACGGCTTGGTGACGTAGTCGTCCGCGCCGGCGTCGAGCGCATCGACCTTGTCGCGGCTGTCGGCGCGGCCGGACAGCACGACGATCGGCACCGGCGTCCAGCTACGCAGCTTGCGGATCACCTCGACGCCGTCCATGTCGGGCAGACCGAGATCGAGGATCACCAGATCGGGCCGCTCCTTCGCCGCCGCGTGCAGCGCGTCGGCGCCGTTGGCCGCGGTGTACACCTCGTATATCCGGGCTTGCAGGTTGATCCGCAACGCGCGCAAGATCTGCGGCTCGTCGTCCACGATCAGTACCCGGGTCATCGCCGATCCTCGGTACCCGCGTCCCGCGGACGCAGATCCTCCACGCCCGCGTCCTGCGGACGCAGATCCTCCACGCCGGCGTCCTGCGGACGCTGATCCTCCACGCCCGCGTCCTGCGGAAGCGTCTCGTCGGTGTGCCAGTGCGCGATGCGATCGAGGAGCGCCGGCGACGCCGGGCCTCCGTTCGGCGCCTCGGCCGTCGGCAGTCGCAGCGTCATGGTGAGTCCACCACCGGGCGTCGTGTCCGGTGTGAGCGTGCCGCCCATGGCCTCCACCAACCCGCGTGACAGGGCGAGGCCGAGGCCGACCCCCGTCTCGTTGTCGCGATCGCCGAGCCGCTGGAACGGCAGGAACACCGTGTCCCATTCGGTCGCCGGAATGCCTGGACCATGATCGACGACGCGCGTCTCGACATAGCCGGCGTGGTCACTGATGGAAACCATCGGGGGCCGGCCGGTCGGACTGTAGCGCTGGGCGTTGGCCAGCAGGTTGGCCAGAACGCGTTCGATCAGTGCCGGATCGGCGTTGACCTCCGGCGGCTCGTCCGGTATGTGCAGCGCGACGGCGCTACCGGCCGGTCCAAGATCGTCAAGCGCTCGCGCCACGGCGTCGGCCATGCTCATCGGCTGCGGGGCGAAGCCGAGTGCACCGGCCTGCAGCCGGCTCATGTCCAGCAGATTGTCGACGAGCCGGGTCAGGCGATCCAACGACTCGTCGACGGTCGACAGCAGTTCTTCCCGGTCAGCGGCGCTGAAGGCCACGTCCTGACTGCGCAGGCCATCCACCGCCGCGCGCGCCGAGGCGAGCGGCGTACGGAGATCGTGGCTCACCGCGGAGAGCAGAGCCGTACGCATCTTGTCGACCTCGGACAGCGATCCGACGGTCGCCGCCTGCTCGGCCAGGCGTTCGGCCCGGAGTGCTACGGCGGCCTGCGCGGCGAACGCTTCGACGACCCGCCGGTCGGCCGCAGCCAGCGGGTGCCCGCGCAGCACGAGGGTGAACTGATCGTCCACCCCGACGTCCGCGTCGCCCTGGCCGGGGAAGAGGCTCGGTTGGTCGCCCGCGGCGGCCGCTACCCGCCAGGCGTCCGGGTCGTGTTGGACGTCCGGGCCGCCCGGCTCCTCGGGACGGCGCTCCAAGAGCGTGACGCCGCTGAATCCGTACGCCTCGCGGAGTTGGTCGAGCAGCGCCGGCAGCACTCGGCTGCCCCGGACGACGGAGCCGGCCAGGGTGGAGAGTGTCTCAGCTTCGGCTCGGGCCACGGCCGCCTCGCGGGTACGGCGGGCGGCGATGTCAACCGTGATACTGACGGCGACCGCCACAGCGAGAAACACGATGAGCGCGAGCACGTTCTCGTGCTCGGCGATCGTGAACATGTGGATGGGTGGCGTGAAGTAGTAGTTCAGAAGCAAGCTTCCGATCGCGACGGCGAGTAACGCCGGCCAGAGCCCGCCGACAAGTGCGGTGACGATCACCCACGCGAGATAGCCGAGAATGTCGCTGGGCAGAGTGAGTTCGCCGCGCAGGGCCGTCAACAGCAGGGTTAGCAGTGGCAGGCCGACGATCGCGAGGATAAAACCGATCGTTTGGCGTCGCGCCGTGAGCGCGCTGCGCGGCGAGCCGACGCGGCGGCCGCGGCCGACCTCCTCGTGGGTGACGAGGTGGACGTCGATCGCCCCGGAAATCGCGGCCGTAGTGAGGCCGACGCCCGGTGAGAGCACATGCGCGAGCCGGCCGCGGCGGCTCGCTCCGAGCACTAGTTGGCTGGCGTTGACTCCACGCGCGAAGTCGAGCAGCGCATCGGGGACGTCTGAGCCGACGACCTGGTGGTACGTGCCGCCGATGCTCTCCACCAGCGTGCGCTGCCGGGCCAGGAACGCCGGGTTCGACGAGGACAGCCCGTCGTTGCGCGTCACGTGTACGGCGAGAAGGTCGGCGCCCTTCGTCCGTGCCGCGATGCGGGCCGCCCGGCGGATCAGCGTGTCGCCCTCCGGGCCGCCGGTCAGCGCGACGACGACCCGTTCGCGCGCCTCCCACGTCGCCGAGATGCCATGCTCCGCCCGGTAGCGGTCGAGCTGCTCGTCAACCTTGTCGGCGACCCACAGCAGGGCGAGTTCGCGCAGCGCCGTGAGGTTGCCGACGCGGAAGTAGTTGCCGAGTGCGGCGTCGACCTTCTCCGGCTGGTAGACGTTGCCGTGGGCCATTCGCCGGCGCAGCGCCTCCGGCGCCATGTCGACGAGTTCGACCTGTTCGGCCCGGCGTACGACGGCGTCCGGGACCGTCTCTCGCTGCGGTACGCCGGTGATCTGTTGGACGACGTCGTTGATGGACTCGAGGTGCTGGATGTTCAGGTTCGTGATGACCGTGATCCCAGCGGCCAGTAACTCCTCGATGTCCTGCCAGCGCTTGGCATTGCGGGAGCCGGGCACGTTGGTATGTGCCAGTTCATCGACGAGCGCGACGTCCGGCCGCCGCCGGAGGATCGCGTCCACGTCCATCTCGGTGAACGTTGCTCCGCGATAGGTCACGTCATGCCGGGGCACGACCTCGAGATCACCGATCAACGCCTCGGTGTGCGCCCGGCCGTGCGTTTCCACGAAGCCGACGACGACGTCGGTGCCGCGTTCCTTGCGCCGGTGCCCCTCCTCGAGCATCCGGTAGGTCTTGCCCACGCCGGGCGCGGCGCCCAGGTATACCCGCAGCGCGGCGTTCGGCATGGCGGTCACCCCCTTCCATCATGACCCGCCGATGCGTGGCGTAGCCGCGAGGGGCAGGTTGCCGCCGAGGCGAAGCGTAGCCGCGAGGCGGTTTTGCCCGGTAGCGGATGCCCGAGCCGCCCGGTACCGCTGCTGTGCCCGCCTCAGCCGTGGAACGGATACTGCCGGTCAAGTGCCAGGTTGAGATCGAGGACGTTGACCCCCGGCTCACCGAGGAACCCGAGCGCGCGGCGCGTGGTGTACTTCTTGATCAACTGATCGATCGCGGTCGCGTCCACTCCGCGCGCCTGCGCGACCCGCTTGGCCTGCAGGTCCGCGTACGTGGTGCTGATCTCGGGATCGAGTCCACTTCCGCTCGCGGTGACCGCGTCCGGTGGCACCGGCGGATGAGCCGGCGCGTTGCCCCGAATCGGCGTGATCACGCCCAGTTTCGTGTAGTCGGTGCCGAAGCGCGCGCACTGTACGGCTACCCCGGCGTACGTGGCGACGAAGGGCGTTGCCGGGCACTCCTGGTTGACCGCGTAGGCGGCGAGCACCTTTCCGTGCGGTCGCCCGCCGGCATGGACGACGACGAGGACGGCGCCGATGCCGTCGCTGGTGCAGTACGGTCGTGACCCGTCAACGCCTTCGAGTTTGCCGACCGCGAGACTCCGCGAGCACACCTCGGTAAGCAGACTCTGCTCGCCTTCGTCGGACTTGTTCGACGGGTCGGGCAACGTGTCCACGACGCTCTCGGGCCCCAGGTTGGACGCGCTCGTAGAGGTCGGGTCGTATCCGTCGCCGGCGGCCGACGGTCGCGACTGGAAGTACTGCGGGAGCGGGTTGCCGTCCTTGTCGGTGAACAACTGTCCGATGAGCGCGCTGCCCACCGTCTTGTTGCCGAGCTTGACCATCGAGCCGTCGGCCCGATGTTGCAGCCCAGGGATCTGCGCGATGCCGGTGATGAGCAGCGGGTAGGCGATGCCCAGCACCACGGTGGCGACGATCAGCACCCGCAGCGCGGCAAGGTGCTGGGAGATCCAGGTAGGAAGGCGCATCACTTGATCCCGGGAATGAATTGGATGATGAGGTCGATGAGTTTGATGCCGGCGAAGGGCAGGATGATGCCGCCGATGCCGTAGATCCACAGGTTGCGGCGCAGCATCGCCGCGGCGCTGGAGGGTGTGTAGCGCACGCCGCGTAGGGCGAGCGGGATCAACGCGATGATGATCAGGGCGTTGAAGATGACCGCGGACAGGATGGCCGAGGTCGGGCTGTGCAGCCGCATGATGTTCAGCTGGTCCAGGCCGGGGTAGATCGCGGCGAACATGGCCGGGATGATCGCGAAGTATTTGGCGATGTCGTTGGCGATGGAGAACGTGGTCAGGGCGCCGCGGGTGATCAGCAGTTGTTTGCCGATCTCCACGATCTCGATCAGTTTCGTCGGGTCGGAGTCGAGGTCGACCATGTTGCCGGCCTCTTTCGCCGCCGACGTGCCGGTGTTCATGGCCACGCCGACGTCGGCCTGCGCCAGCGCGGGCGCGTCGTTGGTGCCGTCGCCGGTCATCGCGACGAGCTTGCCGCCTTCTTGTTCCCGGCGGATCAGCGCCATCTTGTCTTCCGGCTTGGCCTCGGCCAAAAAGTCGTCGACACCGGCTTCGTCGGCGATGGCGCGGGCGGTCAACGGGTTGTCACCGGTGATCATCACGGTGCGGATGCCCATCCGGCGCATCTCGTCGAACCGCTCCCGCATACCGGCCTTGACGACATCCTTGAGATGGATCACCCCCAACACCCGGGCCGTCGACCCGATCCGCTCGCCCGACCACCAGCGGCGTACCACCGGAGGCGGAGATCCCATCGACGATCTGACCCGTCTCCGGCCGGGACCACACCGCCGTGCTCACGGACCCACTCGGCCACCGCGGACGCGGCACCCTTGCGCAACTCCCGGGCCGGCTGGGAGCCCTGATTGGCCAGGTCGACGCCGGACATACGGGTCTGCGCGGTGAACGGCACCCATACCGCCTGGCCGAGTTCACCCGGCGAGACGTTCCCGCAGGCCGTACGTGGTCTTGGCGTAGACCACGATGGAGCGGCCCTCGGGGGTTTCGTCGGCGAGGCTGGACATCTGGGCCGCGTCGGCCAGTGCCTCGGGCGTCACGTCGGCGACCGGGATAAATTCGCTGGCCTGGCGGTTGCCCAGCGTGATCGTGCCGGTCTTGTCCAGCAGCAGCGTGTTCACGTCACCGGCCGCCTCGACCGCGCGGCCGGACAGCGCGAGCACGTTGCGCTGCACGAGGCGGTCCATGCCGGCGATCCCGATCGCCGACAGCAACGCACCGATCGTCGTCGGGATCAGGCACACCAGCAGCGACACCAGCACGATGCCGGTCACGCCGTGGTTGTTGAGCGCCTGGTTGTCCGGGGTGAATGCGTTGACACCCTTGGAGAAGATCGCCAGCGGCTGCAGTGTCGCGACCGCGAGCAGGAAGATGACCGTCAGCGCCGCGAGCAGGATGTTCAACGCGATCTCGTTCGGCGTCTTCTGCCGGTTCGCCCCCTCCACCAGGGCGATCATCCGGTCGATGAAGCTCTCCCCCGGCTTCTGGGTGATCTTCACGACGATCCGGTCCGAGAGCACCTTCGTGCCGCCAGTCACCGCGTTGCGGTCACCGCCGGACTCGCGGATCACCGGCGCCGACTCACCCGTGATCGCCGACTCGTCGACACTCGCGATGCCCTCGACCACGTCGCCATCACCGGGGATCGTGTCGCCCGCCTCGCAGACGACAACGTCGCCCTGGCGCAGGAGCGGAGCGGCGACGCTCTCCTCGCGGGGAGCTTTCGCGCCGGCCTTCCAGTCGACGAGCCGTCGAGCGACGGTGTCCTTCTTCGCCGCCCGCAACGCCGCCGCCTGCGCCTTGCCCCGGCCTTCGGCCACCGCCTCGGCCAGGTTGGCGAACACCACGGTCAGCCACAACCACACGGTGGTCACCCAGGCGAACACGGTCGGCGTGGCGATGGCCAGCACGGTGGTGAAGACCGAACCGATCTCCACGATGAACATCACCGGGTTACGCCACAGCGTCGCCGGATTCAGCTTACGCAACGCATCCGGAGTGGACTTCCACAGTTGTTTCGGATCCAGTAGGCCGCCGGACAACCTGCGCGGCGCCGCCAGCGGCCTCGCCGACTGTGCGACTGTCGTGGCAGTCATGAAACGTCCTTCGCTAATCCGGGTTTCGGCGGTACGGGCCCGATCTCGACGAGGTCTGTCATGTCAGTGCAGCCCTTCGGCGAGCGGACCCAGCGCGAGCGCCGGGAAGTACGTCAGCGCAACCACGATCAACGTGACGCCGACGAGCATGCCCACGAACAACGGTCGGTAGGTGGGCAGCGTCCCGGACGACTCCGGCACCGGCCTCTGCCGGGCGAGAGAGCCCGCGAGCCCGAGGACGAACACGATCGGCAGGAAACGTCCGATCCCCATGGCCAGCGCCGAGTGCCGTGTTGTAGAACGTGGTGTTGACGCTGAGAGCCGGCAAAGGCCGAGCCGTTGTTGTTGGCCGCCGACGTAAAGGCGTAGAGCACCTCGGACAGACCGTGCGGACCGGTGTTCAGCATCGACGAACGTGCGACCGCCGAGGACATGGCGATGCCCGTGCCCAGCAGGACGAGAGTCGGCGTGGTCAAGGAGGTAGAGCGACGCGAACTTCATCTCGCGCGCGCCGAGCTTCTTGCCGAGATACTCGGGTGTCCGCCCGACCATCAACCCGGCCACGAACACGGTGATCGACGGCGAGGACGAGAATGCCGTACAGGCCGGATCCCGTACCGCCGGGCGCGACCTCACCGAACATCATGTTCAGGATCGTCACGCCGCCGCCGAGCGGCGTATACGAGTCGTGGAATGAGTCGACCGCGCCCGTCGATGTCAACGTGGTGGCGCTGGCGAACGTCGACGATTGCAGGACGCCGAATCGTGTCTCGGTGCCCTCGGTCGCGGCGCCGACCGCCTGGGGGACGGTACCGCCGTGGAAGCCCTGCAGGAGGTTGATGACAACGATGCTGCCGATCGCGATGAAGGCCATCGCGGAGAGGATCGCGTAGCCCTGCTTGTTCGAGCCGACCATCTTGCCGAACGTGCGCGGCAGGCTGAACGAGATCATCAGCAACAAGAACACCTCGATCCAGTTCGTCCAGGTCGCTCGGGTTCTCGAACGGGTGGGCACTGTTGGCGTTGTAGAAGCCGCCGCCGTTGGTGCCGAGTTCCTTGATGACTTCCTGGCTCGCCACCGGGCCGCCGGTGATGTGCTGCGTACCGCCGGCCAGCGTGGTCACATCGGTGGCGTGGAAGTTCTGGATCGCGCCGGCCGCGACGAGCACGATCGCGCCGACCACCGCGATCGGCAGCAGGATACGCAGGGTGATCCGGGTCAGGTCGACCCAGAAATTGCCGATCGTGGCGGTCGCGCTGCCGCCGTCCCGGTCTCCCGACATCCGGTGGGCGAAACCCGCGGACGAGCGCGACGGCGACGGAAATGCCGACGGCCGCGGACAGGAAGTTCTGCACCGCGAGACCGGACATCTGCGTGACGTACGTCATCGTGGACTCGCCCGAGTACGCCTGCCAGTTCGTGTTCGTGACGAAGCTGACCGCGGTGTTCCAGGACAGCGCCGGGGCGACGCCGGTGAACTTGGTGCCACCCGGATCGGGCAGATGGGCCTGGATCCGCTGGATCAGGTAGAGGACGAGGACCGACACCGCGGAGAAAGCGAGCACGGATCGCGCGTACACGCCCCACGGCTGCTCGCCTTCGGGGTTTACGCCGATCGCTTTGTAGATCACGCGCTCGACGCGGGCATGTGTTTGCGCCCGGTGACCACGCGATGCATGTAGTCGCCGAATGGCTTGTATACCAAGCGCAAGCGCGATGGCGAGAGCGACGATGAACAGGATCCCGGCGGTCGTCGGATTCATCAGAACCTCCGATGTGCAGCGGAGCCGCGAGGAGTCATCAGAAACGCTCCGGGAACATCAGCGCGACGATCAAGAAGATCGAAAGGGCGACCGCGAGAATCAGCCCGACGAGATTTGTCGCGCTCACCGGGCTACCGTCCAGCCGTGATTGGCCGGGCCGGTGCCGAGCGGGCACGGCGACGACGGGATGAGGGCGGCAGCGAAACCGTTCACAGCCTCTCCGCCCCCTTGATCGCGAGCAGCAGGGCGCCGAACATCAGCACCGTCAATAGCACGAACCCCAGATCAGGCACCGTGCTTCTCCTCCCTCGACGTCCGGAGCCGGTCCGCCCGGCGGGCGGACGCGCGAATCTCCGGGATTGGGCCGCCCGACCGGCGGCGCTTGGCTCTCACGTGCGGGCGTACCCGCGCGCGGCGCAGACGGCAGGCGTGCCGGCGCATGGCTGACCAAAGCCCAGTTCATGGGCATAGCGTCCACCGATGCGCCGTTCGGCGCCGGCAAATCACGAATGTTCGTTGTGCGAGATTGGCGTGCGTATGGGAGCGCTTGTCAGCCCGGCCCGCGATCAGCCGAATTCCGGGCCGGTGGCCTCCGTGACGACGGTCGCTGCGGTAACCGAGAGGTACGCGATCCGGGCCTGGGCGGCCGCAGCGCCGCGAGCCGGCAGCCCTCCGGTCACCCGAAGCGAGGTGCCCGGGCCGGCAGCTTCTCGGGAGCGTGCCGACGAGGTGCACGGCAAAGGTCTCGGGTCGCTTTGAACAACAGCTGATCACCGTACGGCGCAAGATCCATGCTGCCGTCCGATGCCGGATCCGAGATAACCGGTCAGCTGCACCTGGCGCCCGACGAGCGATCCGCCGACGTCGGACCGCACCCGGGTGACGAAGTCGGCGACCGACATCCGCACCGGGTCGCCGTCGGGCAACCGCGGATACATCATCGGCCGCAGGCGGCTCGGATTGTCCGGGGCAAGGCCGGCCGGCGGCGGACTTGGCTCGACCCGAGCGATCGGAGCGGTCGGAGCAATCGGAGCGGTCGGACGCGGTCGCGAGCGGCGTACGCCGAACGGGATAGCCAGTAACCAGGCCAGCATCGGCCGCCGTGCTGCGCCGCCCGGATCGATCTCCGGGCTCGGCGCACATCGTCGACCAACGTCGCGGCGGCCAGCACCGCGGTCGCGGCACCGGCCACGAACAAGTACGTGCGTCGCGATGTGTGAGCGTCGGAGACGTCGACCTCGGCCAGACGTACCATCGCCGCGCCGGCGAACACACCGACCACCGCACGGATCCGACGCAGCCGAGCGCGCGACCAAGCCGTCATCGCTCCCCCTGCCAAACCGGCCGTCCGCCATGGGACGCGCGGGCGACGACTTGCGGTGGTGGCGCCGGCGCTTGCACGCCGCCCTCCCGCGCCACCACCGACGCCGCCCGGTCTACCGGGTTCGAGGCCACGCTAGTGGTGACAGAGCATCGCCGGAGTCGACTACCCGACCGACGCAGGGTCGGCTTCGCGACTTTGCCCGCACCGCAGCCGGCATCCCGGCGCGCGGACGCTCGGGGCCTCAGCCGATGTCGCGCCGGCGGAAACCAGCCAGACCGGCGACCGTCAATGCGATGGCGACGGCCGACAGGATCACCAGGGGTAGCGCGTCGACGGTCGAGCCGGGCAGCTTCGGCGTGTGAGTGAACGGTGAAATGTCCATCACCGGCTGACCGAGCCGCAGCACTGGACCGATCTGTCCGAGCAGCACGAACCCGGCGAGGATGCCCCACGCCGCCGTCGTGGCGCGTGGCGCGACACCGAACAACAACGCGGCGATCGCCGCCGGCACCACCGCCGCCGGCCACTGGGCGAGCGCGGCACCGAGTAGTGCGACGAGTTGACCGCCGATGTCGTGGCGGGCAACACCGTACGCCAGGCCGGCGCCGAGCCCGGTGCCCGCGAGGAGCACTGCCGCGCCGACGGCCGCGAACAGAAGATGACTACCGGCGAACCCGAGCCGGCGTACGGGCGTGGATAGCAGCACTTCGGCCCGCAGCGCCGTTTCCTCGGATCGGGCGCGCAATGTCGCCTGGATGGCGTACGCCGCCGCGATCAGCCCACAGATGCCGAAGGTGGCGCCGAAGTAGGCATTGGTCAGATTGTGCGTTCCACCCATCCGGTCGATGATGTCGCGCAGCTGCGAACTCGTATCGACCAGGGAACCGACGCTCGTCGCACTGCTGCCGAACACCAGGCCGAGCAGCACCATGCCGACCGACCAGCCGATCAGAGACCCGCGCTGCTGGCGCCAGGCCAGCGCGTACGGCGAGCGCAGGCGCGGCGCGGCAGCGGCCGGACCGAGTCGCGGCGGTCGCAGCCCCGCGCCGACATCGCGCCGGCCGACCAGCGCGTACGCACATATCGCGGTCACGACTCCGAGGACCGGGCCCAGCGCCAGAACCCACCACCGCTCGTGGGCGTAGGGCCGGATCTGTTGGGCCCACCCGATCGGCGAGAGCCACGACAACCACGACGTGCCGGCCCGGGTGGACGAGTCGCCGGCCGCCCGGAGGACGAACGTGACCGCGAGGATGGACAACGCGGCGCCGATCGCCGGTCGCGAGCCCTCGGTGAACTGAGCGCAGACCGCGGCGATGCCGGCGAACGCGATGCCCGCCCCGGCGATGCCGGCACCCAGCGCGATGGACCCGGCCGCCGGGGTGCCAAGGACGATCATGAGTACGGCGACCAGCGTGCCGGCGACGACGTTCAGGCCGACCGCGACGTACAGCGCCGCGGTGATCGGTGCGAACCGGCCGACCACACCGGCCCCGACGAGTTCGAGCCGACCGGACTCCTCTTCGGCGCGTGTGTGTCGGATGACCGTGAAGACGCTCGCCATCGCCGCGATGACCGCGGCGATGCCCGCGAACCGCCACGCGGTCAGGCCGCCGGTGGACGACGAGTCGAACAGCGGCCCGTCCAGGGCCAGCAGGGTCGCGTTGGCGCGGATCGTCGCGCCGAACGCCTCCCGAGCCGCGACCGTGTGGTAGAGCCCGCGGAACGAGTACGCGGTCGCAGCAATCAATGCGGCGATGGCGTACACCCAGACGGCAAGGCGGATCCGGTCGCGCCGACCGATCAGCTTGACGAGCGTCGGCACGCCCGCGTACGCCGTCATCGAGCAACCGATCCGGACGTGACTGTATCGGTGGAGTCCGACGCGTCCATCGCTGTGCGGCCGTAGTGCCGGAGGAAGAGCTGTTCGAGCGTCGGCGGCTGGCACGTGAGGCTCCGTACCCCGACGGCGGTGATCAACCGCAGCACCGCGTCGAGACGCTCGGTGTCCACCTCGCAGGTCACTTGGGTCCCGTCGACGACGGCGTCGTGCACGCCCGGCATCGCCGACAGCTCGGGCGGCACCGCCGCGGCGAGGTCGGCGTGGACGGACGTACGAGTCAGGTGCCGGAGCTCGGTGAGCGTACCGGTTTCGACCGTACGGCCGGCGCGGATGATCGACACGCGGTCACACAGCGCCTCGACCTCGGCCAGGATGTGACTCGACAGCAGCACCGTACGGCCGCGACGCTTCTCATCCTCGATGCACTCCCGGAAGACCTCCTCCATCAGCGGGTCGAGGCCGGACGTCGGTTCGTCGAGCAGAAGGAGCTCCACATCGGATGCCAGCGCCGCGACCAGCGCGACCTTCTGCCGGTTGCCCTTCGAATACGTCCGCGCCTTCTTGCGCGGGTCGAGATCGAACCGGTCGAGGAGGGCATCGCGCCGCTTGGTGTCGACGCCGCCGCGGAGGCGGCCGAGCAGGTCGATCGCCTCGCCGCCGGAAAGGTTCGGCCAGAGCGAGACGTCGCCCGGAACGTACGCGAGCCGGCGGTGCAGCGTCGCGACGTCGCGCCAGGGGTCGCCGTCGAGGAGCCGCACATCGCCTCGGTCGGCGCGCATCAGACCGAGCAGGATGCGCAGGGTCGTCGACTTCCCGGCGCCGTTCGGCCCGAGGAATCCGTGCACCTCACCGGTCGCCACGTGCAGGTCAAGACCGTCCAGCGCGATTGTCGGACCGAAGCGCTTGGTAAGCCCCTCGACGACGATGGCCGGTCCGGCATCGTGTTCGGGGTGGAAGGTCGTCATGTCGGTCAGCGTACACTCCATTCATAAGTGTGTGAAACTTCAGAATGTCGTATACTCGCTATCGTGACGAACGAGACATCGCGCGATGACGCCGCGGCGCGGACGTTCGTCGAGCGCTTCGCATCGGCGCTCGTCGACGGCGGTATGCCACGCATGGCCGCCCGGGTGTTCGCCGCATTGCTCGCCGCAGACTCCGGACGGCAGACCGCCGCGGAGCTTGCCACGGCGCTGCAGGCGAGCCCGGCCGCCATCAGCGGGGCGATCCGCTACCTGGAACAGGTCACCCTGGCCAGCCGGGAGCGGGACCCGGGCACACGGCACGACGTCTATCGCGTGAACAACGATGTCTGGTATCGGGTGTCGGCGAGCCGCGACCGGCTCCTGAATCAGTTCATCGCGACGCTGACCGACGGCATCGTCGCCGTCGGGCCGGACACGCCGGCCGGCGAGCGCCTCCGCGAAACGAAGTCGTTCTTCGCCTTTATGTTGGCCGAGATGCCGCAGATCGTCGAGCGGTGGCACGCGATGCGTGCCGCCGGCAGCACCGTCTAGACGCTTCCCTAGTACCGCAGCCGGATGGCTCGCTCGGCCGCGGTCACCAGCGGACCAGACCCGCCTCGGATCGGTCGACGGCTGACGGGTGCACCCACGGCCGGTACCCCTCGGCCAGGGCACCGAGCGTGGCCGGTGGCGTACGCACCTCGACAACCTCGCTGGCGGCGAGCGCTTTCGGTTCGCCGTACCCGTTGAATGACCAGGTGCGGACCGCGCCGGGCACGACGAGCGCCGATCCGCCGCCACGCGCGATCATCGCGCCGGCCGGCAGGTCGCCGAAGCGCACGCGGCGAGTGATCTGCTCGCGCGTGCGCCGCACCCGTTCGTGGTGTAGGCGATGGTCCATCTCCGCGGCCCAGGGTCGACGCGGGCCACCCTCGGCGCGCCACCAGGCATGGGCGTATTCGAGATAGTCGGCGCGCCGGCAATAGGCGCACGGACGATGGCCGGCCGCCAGTGACGTCGCCTCATCCAGAAAGAACAGTGCGGTCCACCGGCCGGGCGGCATCACGTCGCGGCGGACATCGCGCCAATTGAGCGTGCAGCAGATCCACAACGTCGACCGCCAGCGCGTGACGCCGAGCGTGCGGCCCTGACCGTGCAGGCAACCGCGATTGCCCATCAGGCCGCCACGGGCCGGGCTCGTGACGATCTCGCCGGTCGGCAGCACTCGATTCTGTAGTGGCACCCGCGCAGCGTGCCGCACCGGTACGACACTGGCGGGCTACCAGCCGCCGCGATGCTCCGGGACCAGGCGCATGAACGGCAGCGTGCACAGCATGACGACGGCGAAGGCGGCGAAGATGTGGCCCTGGGTGAGACCCGGATCCGCGCTGCGGGCGAGGATCGCCGTGGTCACCGACACCGCGGTGATCGACCCAGCCTGCCGGAACATGCCACGCAGCCCGGCGATCGCGGCGACGTGCTCCGGCGCAAGCTGCAGCGACGCGTTGTTCGTGGCCGGGGAGGCAACGCCCATGCCCACGCCGGTCAGCGCCGCCGCCAACGCCAGCCACGTGTACGGCGACAGGCCGATCGGGCTCGCGGCCATCGCGAGCAGGCCGCCGGCCGTGACGCTGAACCCGACGGCCATCGGCCATCGGTAACCGGTGCGCCGCAGCATCATGGTGGCGATCGTGGACGCGGCGATAATGCCGATCGCACGTGCGCTCAGCAGCGTGCCCGACTCGAGCGTACGGATGCCGAAACGTTGCGTTGCGTACAGCGGCACGAGGGCGGCGAAGCCGAACGCGGCCGAGCCGTACAGGAAATTGATGATGTTCATGACCGCGAAACCGCTGCCGTGCAACAGCTTCGGCGGAATGAATGGCGTCTCGCTGTGGCGGGTGTTCCACGCGAATGCGACGAACGCTACGACCGCTACGGCGATCGGCGCCAGCAACCGGACGCTGGTGAGGCTCGCGTCGCGACCACCGAGGTAGGAGATGCCGAGCATGCTCGCGAGGATCGCGACGCCGAGCGTCACCATCCCGGTCACGTCCAGCTTGGCCCGAGCCGACGACGTCTCGTTGCGCGGGATGTACTTGATTGCGAAGCCGATCAGGACGATCCCGATCGGTACGTTGACCAGAAAGATCCCGCGCCACGACCAGTACGTGACGAAGATGCCGCCGAGAACCGGTCCGATGATCCCGCCGATCGGATTGAAGCTCGTGAACATGCTGACCGCCCGGTCGCGGGCGGGCCCGAAGGAATCAGCGACCATCCCGGTCGCCGACGGCATGAAGGTCGCGCCGCCGATTGCCTGGACCGCGCGCAGCACGATCAGCCAGGTGATGTTGTCGACCAGTCCGCAGCACAGCGAGGCGGCCGTGAACACCACGATGGCCAGCAGAAAGACGGGGCGGCGACCGTACTGGTCGCTCAACCGGCCAGCCAGCGGGAGCACGAGGACTCGACCGAGTGCGTACACGGTGATGGTCCATGACGCCCAGTTGATCTGCGTGTGCAGGTCGTGCTGCAGGGCCGGCAGCGCGGTGGCGACGATGGTCTGGTCGATCGACGCCATCAGCATCCCGACCGAGACGATGGCGAAGATCACCCGCCGGTGCGGGCTCGGTTCGAGCGTGACCGCGGGTTCGTGGCGGCCGTCCTCCGACTGCTGAGTCGCCGAACGGTCCAGTGCCACATCGAGCAGGTTACACTGCTTGCCGGCAAGCAACTACTATCGTGACCGGATGCACGGCGCCTATCGTGACATGGACGTGGCGGCACGATCGACGTACCGCGACGATGGACGCACGGCGGCAAGGGTGGTGAACAGTGGATGCGGAGACGGTGACGAGGCTGCGCCGGGTCGTGGGAAGGCTCGCCCGCCAACTCAATGCGTCGGCGACCGGCGAGGGTTTGACGCCGACGCAGGCATCCGTGCTCGGCCTGGTCGCCTCACGCGGACCCGTCTCGATCGCGCACCTGGCCGATCTCGAACAGATCAATCCGACCATGCTGTCCCGCGTCATCGGACACCTAGACACGGCTGGTCTCCTCCGGCGCGTGCCGGATCCCACCGACCTGCGCACCGCGTCGTTGGAAGCCACGACCGAAGGCGCACGGGTCGCCGACCGCCTCCGCGAGCGACGCACCGCGATCGTGTCGGAGTGCACGGAGCGACTCTCTCCGGCCGAAGCCGACGCGCTGACGCAGGCGCTGCCGGCGCTCGAAGCTCTCACCCGGCAGTTGGCGTCGCGGCTTGCGCCGACCGGCTCCGGCGGGACGATCTAGCGCGGTAAATCACTGGTCGGTGCCCGGGTCGGCGCGCCTATGCTGTCCAGCGTCATGGGTAGCGAGGAGACGTCGGCCGCGCCAGCGGCGGCACCGAACCGGGTCGCCTCGGCGGATATCGCGCGCCTCGTCGCCCGACTGCCCGAGTTGACGCTGCGCGATCGTGGACGCATCGGTCGCCGCATCGAAGGCGTACAGCGCGGACGCCGTCCGGCCAGGCCGGGCACCATCGAGTCGATCGCGGCCGCCATCGAGACGGCAGTCGCGCGCCGGGCCGCCCGCGCCGCCGGCGTACCGGCCATCACGTACCCGCCGGAACTGCCGATCTCGCAGCGCAAGGACGACATCGCCGCCGCGATCCGCGACCACCAGGTGGTGATCGTGGCCGGCGAGACCGGCTCGGGCAAAACGACCCAGCTGCCGAAGATCTGTCTCGAACTCGGTCGCGGCGTCGACGGTCTGATCGGCCACACGCAGCCGCGCCGGATCGCCGCCCGTACGGTGGCCGATCGCATCGCCGAGGAGGTCGGCACCGAACTCGGCACGACCGTCGGCTACAAGGTGCGATTCAGCGATCAGGTTTCGGCCGACACCCTGGTCAAGGTGATGACCGACGGCATCCTGCTGGCCGAGCTGCAGAACGACCGGTCGCTCGAGCAGTACGACACGATCATCGTTGACGAGGCCCACGAACGAAGCCTGAACATTGACTTCATCCTCGGCATCCTCAAACAACTCCTCCCCCGCCGACCGGATCTGAAGCTCATCATCACGAGCGCGACGATCGATCCGGAGCGGTTCTCGCGACACTTCCGGGACGCGCCGATCATCGAGGTGTCCGGCCGGACGTACCCGGTTGAGGTGCGCTACCAACCGCTGCTGCCGGAGCCGCCCGAGGCGGACGACCTCGACGACGCACCGGCGCGACCCGCGACCGGTCGGCGCGGCACCACCGCGCCCGCGACGACGCCCGACGACGCCGAACCACGCGACCAGATTCAGGCCATCTGCGAGGCCGCGATCGAGCTACAGGCCGAGGGGCCGGGCGACATTCTCGTGTTCCTCTCCGGCGAGCGGGAAATTCGCGACACGGCCGAGGCGTTGACCGCGCTCGACCTGCGACACACCGAGATCCTGCCGCTCTACGCGCGCCTGTCGGTGGCCGAACAGCATCGCGTGTTCGCCGGTCACACCGGCCGCCGGATCGTGCTGGCGACCAACGTCGCCGAGACCAGCCTCACCGTGCCCGGCATCAAGTACGTGATCGACCCCGGTACGGCCCGGATATCGCGCTATAGCCAGCGGCTCAAGGTGCAGCGGTTGCCGATCGAACCGATCTCCCAAGCCTCGGCCAACCAGCGCAAGGGCCGGTGCGGTCGCACGTCCGACGGCATCTGCATCCGGCTCTACTCGGAGAGCGATTTCGACGCCCGACCCGATTTCACCGATCCGGAGATCCTGCGCACGAATCTCGCCGGTGTGATCCTGCAGATGACCGCGTACGGTCTCGGCGACATCGCGTCGTTCCCGTTCATCGACCCCCCGGACCGGCGCAACATCGCCGACGGCGTCGCACTGCTGCACGAACTCGGTGCGTTCAGCGACGGTGGATCGGGCGCGGCGGCGACCCGGCTGACCGACCTCGGACGGCGGATCGCCGCCCTACCCGTAGACCCGCGCCTGGCCCGGATGGTGATCGAGGCCGATCGCAACGGCGTCGTACGGGAGGTCATGGTGATCGCGGCCGCGTTGTCCATCGTGGACCCGCGGGAGCGGCCGACCGACAAGCAGCAGGCCGCGGCCGAAAAACACGCCCGCTTCGCCACGCCCGAGTCGGACTTCCTGGCCTACCTGAACCTGTGGACGTACCTGCGCGAGCAGCAGCGTACGTTGTCCGGCAACCAGTTCCGCAAGCTGTGCCGAGCGGAGTTCCTGAACTACCTGCGCGTGCGGGAGTGGCAGGACATCTACGGCCAGTTGCGCCAGACCGTCACGGCGCTCGGCATCACCGTGCCCCGTGCCGACGAGGCGCCGGCCGAGCCGGACACGGTGAAAATTCATCAGTCGCTGCTGGCCGGTCTGTTGTCGCACATCGGGCTCAAGGACCTCAGCGGCTTCCGCCCGGCCGACAATCGAGCCCGAAACGCCGAGCCGACCGGTCGGGATCGCCGGAACTTCGACTATCTCGGCGCCCGCGGCGCCCATTTCGCCATCGCGCCCGGCTCGGGCTTGTTCCGGTCGCAACCGCGCTGGATCTTCGCGGCCGAACTCGTCGAGACGTCCCGGTTGTGGGGTCGGGTGGTCGCGAAGATCGAGCCCGAGTGGGCCGAGGCGCTGGCCGGCCATCTCGTCCGGCGCACGTACAGCGAGCCGCACTGGGAGCGCAAGCAGGCGGCCGTGATCGCATCGGAGAAGGTGCTCCTCTACGGCGTGCCGCTGGTTGCCGCGCGGCGGGTGAACTATGGGCGGATCGATCCGCCGCTGTGCCGTGAGTTGTTCATCCGCAATGCTCTCGTCGAGGGCGATTGGGAGACCCACCACGCGTTCTTCCGCGAAAACCAGGAGCTTCGCGACGAGGTCGAGGAGCTGGAGCACCGGGCGCGGCGGCGCGACATCCTGGTGAGCGACGACGACCTTTACGCGTTCTACGACGCCCGTATCCCGGCCGACATCGTGTCCGGCCGCCACTTTGACGCGTGGTGGGTTTCTGTCCGGCAAGAGCAGCCGGACCTGCTTTCCTACAAGTGGTCCAACTTGGTAAACGCCGGTACGGCCACCATCGATCCGCTCGACTTCCCGGATTCGTTCGTCGTCGACGGCATCGCGTTTCCGTTGACGTACCAGTTCGAGCCCGGCGCCGCCGCCCGACCCGGGTCCGACGCCGACGGCGTCACTGTCCACATCCCGCTGCCGGCGCTCGGCCAGCTGCGCGGTGAGCCGTTCGAATGGCAGATCCCCGGACTCCGGCGCGATCTCGTCACCGCGCTCATCCGGTCGCTGCCGAAGGCCAAGCGTGTCCAGCTCGTACCAGCGCCGGACACGGCGACCGCGGTGCTCGCGCGACTGTCGCCGGATGGCCGCGCCGCGCCCGAGGAACCGATCGGTTCCTCGCTCGCCCGCGAGTTCCGGCGCATGACGGGCGTTTTGATCGACGGCGGCGACTGGGATCTGGCCCGCGTGCCGGACTTCCTGAAGATGACGTTCCGCGTCGAGGACGAGACCGGCGCGACACTCGCCGAAGGCAAAGACCTGGAAGCGCTCAAGGCCGAGCTCCGCGTGCAGTCGCGCGCCGTCGTCGCTTCGGCCGCGTCCGGCATCGAACAACGCGGCCTGACCGCCTGGCCGCAGACCGGCCAGCCGGGCAACGCACTGCCCGTCGCGCTTGAGCGCACTACTGGCGGGTACGTCGTGACGGCGTATCCGGCCCTCGTGGACGAACGCGACTCCGTGGCGATCCGGGTGTTCGACAACGAGCGCGCGGCATCGCTGGCCATGACCGCCGGCATCCGGCGCCTGTTGCTGCTCACGATCGCGTCGCCGGTGCCACAGATTTCGACGTCGCTGTCCAACGACGCGAAACTCACGTTGATGCGCAACCCGAGCCGGAATGTCGGTGAGCTGCTGGCCGACTGTCTCGACGCGGCCGTCGACGGGCTGGTCGCCGACCTGGGCGGGCCGGCTCGCGACGAATCTGCGTTCACGGCGCTGCGGGACGCGGTACGCGCCGATCTCTACGACGCGACGTCGGACGCCATCGGGAAGGTCCGCGCCGTCCTCGCGGGGTGGAACGGTGTCGAGTCGGCGCTCTCCCGGCCGGCCCAGCCGGCGCTGTTGGCGTCGCTCGCCGACATGCGTACGCAATTGACCGGGCTCGTTTACCCAGGTTTCGTCACCGTGACAGGCACGGACCGGCTCAATGACCTGGTCCGCTACCTTCGGGCGATCGAGCGGCGGCTGGAACGGTTGCCGCTCGACCCGTCCCGTGACCGGACGCAGATGGCGATCGTCGCAACGGTGCAGGACGAGTACGCCCAGTGGTTGACCGAGCTTCCGGCCGGCGCCGCGTCGTGGCCCGAGGTCCGCGCCGTCCGGTGGATGATCGAGGAGCTGCGCGTCAACCTGTTCGCGCAGGCGCTCGGAACGCCGTATCCGATCTCGGATAAGCGCATCTATCGGGCCATGGACGATGTCGTCGTCTGACCGGCGAGTCACATCCGACCGGCGGTTCGAGTTGCGTCGCCGGTCATTCAACGCACACGCCGACGACTACCGCGACGGCCGTCCAGGCTATCCGACACGCGTCTACGACGTGCTGGCCGAGCGGTGCGGCCTGGCCGCCGGTACGCGGGTGATCGAGGTCGGCGCCGCAGTAGGCCACGTGACGACCGAACTCATCGCGCGCGGCGCGCACGTGGTCGCGGTTGAGCCGGGCGAAACGCTGGCGGCGACGCTCCGCGCGCGATGCCCGAGCGCTGACGTCGTGCTGGGCGAGATCGAAACGGCCAAGATACCGACTGGGCCGTACGACCTCGCCGTCGCCGCGACGGCGTGGCACTGGGTCGACGCGGCCCGCGCGCTCCCCCGCGTTGCCAGCCTCGTGCGGCCGGGTGGTTGGTTCGCGGTGTGGTGGCACGTCTTCGGCGACCCGGCGCAACGTACACCCTTCCGCGTGGCGCTCGACGACGTTTACCGGCGATTCCTTCCGGACGAGATGCACGACCCGACCGATATACCGGCGGCGATGCGGGTCGCGGAGTGGACCGAGCGCCTACGTCGCGGAGGCTACTTCGATCGCGTCGACGCGGAGATGATTCGCTGGAGCTACCGGCTCACCAGCGACCGGGCGCGCCGACTGTGGGCCACGTTCCCGAACGTCAACGAACTTCCGCCCTCGGATCGGGCCGGATTTCTGGACGGCGTCGGCGCCGTGGTCGATCGCTTCGGCGGCGCTGTCGACGATCCGTACGTCACCGCTATGTACCTCGCCCGACGCCGACCGTTGTCGCTGCGTGCAGAATGATCCGGTGCCTGATGCCTTCTACGAACGTCTCGAACCGCGCGAGCCCGATACGACCCGTTTCGCGTCGACCGAACTGACCCGCGGTCCGTGGGACGTCGGGGCACAGCACGGTGGTCCGCCGGCGGCACTCCTCGGTCACGAGATCGAACGCCGCGACGGTGCGCGAAACGACATGCGCGTCGCCCGGATCAGCATCGACATCCTGCGACCGGTGCCGATCGGCACCCTGACGATCGCGACCCACACGGCCCACGCCAGCCGCAGCATCGAAGTGGTCGACGCGACATTGACCGACGACAACGGCCGGATGCTGGCCCGGGCGAGCGCGATACGCATCCGGGTCTCGGCCGACTCGATGCCGGAGCGACGTCCGCCAGGGCCGCCGCCCCCGATCGCGCCGGCCGAGGTGCCCGACACACTCACCGCGTTCCAGTTCGACGTCGGTTATCACACGGCGATGGAGACGCGTTACGCCGTCGGATCGTTCGAGGCCCCGGGCCCGGCGACCGTCTGGTTCCGGATGCGCCATCCGCTCGTCGCCGGCGAACCTGTCCAACCGTTGTCCCGGGTGCTGATCGCCGCCGACTCCGGCAACGGCGTCAGTCACGCCGTCGACTTCCGTACCCACGTCTTTGTGAACCCGGAACTGACCGTCCACCTGCACCGGTATCCGGAGGGTGAGTTCGTGTGCCTCGACGCCGCGACCACGACGGACGCCGACGGCATCGGCTTCGCGGATACCTTGCTTTCCGACGAGCTCGGCCCGATCGGGCGCGGGACGCAGGCGCTGTTCATCGGCTCGCGCCGCTGATCATTGGGTTACGGCGCACCCGACGGCGGTGAGGCGGGCGGCGACGACACGTCGACGGCCGGGGGCGTCACCGTACTCGCTGACGGCGACGGCGTCGGGATCAGCGGCTTGGATGGCGTCCGGACCTCGATGTCGGAGAATCGGACTTTGTACGTCTCACCGCGGAACGCGTCCGGCGGCTCGAAAATGCCAAGGGTGACGACGCCCCGGGCCGCGTACGTCCCATCTGACGTCCCGAACAGCAGGTGCCGGTTAGCGCAGCCGCGGTCGCTGACATCGCACTGGTTCACCGTAAAGGCCTTGCCGTCGGCGATGATCTCGATGCGCGTCGTCGTGCCAAGCTTCTTTGCTGGCGTGAATGACTGGTTCTCGATCCGGGTGAGCGTCGAGTCGTTGTGCGCCGCGAGCTCAACTTCATCTTGGCAGACTCGCAACACGTAACCCTGCAAGTTGTTGACGAACCGAAACCAGATCGCGCCGCAGCTGTTTGGGTTCACGAATGTGATGTTCACCGACAGCTGCATGTTATCGATCAGGTCGTCTGGGCCGGAGCACCGATAACTCAGTGTCTTGGACACATCCTGCAATGACACCGTCATTCCCGACGAACCGAACAGGCACGAGGCGGAGTACGTATTGCTTTCAACCGTCTGCCAGTAGTCCGGGCGGATCAACCGGTCATAGACGGCGTTGAACAAGAACAGCGTCTGCCGGTCGGGCGTGCTGGCCGACGGCGACGGAGTCGGCGATGCCGACACGGTCGGCGAGGGTGGCACCGAGGCCGAGCTGGACGCCGGCGACGACGGCGTGACGATGGGCAACGCGGCGGCCGGGCCGCTCGTCGGCAACTTGATCATGCCGGTGAGGATGCCGGCCACGGCACCGGCCGACGCCAGCACGCAGATGACGAGGATGAAAATCCCGGCCCCGCGCCACCGCGATCGCCGGCGGGTGTTGCCGGCGCCGACCGGAACTGCACCAGCAAGCGCGACATGCTCGGTCGCGTCGGCCGGACGCAGGGCAACCGTCCGGGTGTCCGCTTGACTGGCGGCCGGCGGATTCACCGGCGCCGTTGGCGATGCATTGGCCGGCGCGGTGACCGCTGCGGTCGGCGTCATATCGGCCGGGCGTACGCCGTCTTCGGTCACGTCCACGAACGCGAGCGCGAGACCCGACGTCAGCGCGCCTTCGACGTCTTCGGCGGCCGCCTCGGTCGCCTCGTCCGGGTCGGTCGCTTCCTTCGTCTCGGCCGCCGCCAACGCTGCCTCGGCGGCGGACGGGGCCGGTGCCGACTGCTCCGGAGCCGGTCGCGGGCCCTGTGCGGCGACTGCCGTCACGGCCGCGCTGTTGGCGGCACTCGCTGCCCCGACCGGCCCGGGGCTGCCGGCGAGCGCCCGACGTGGGGCGTTCGACAGGAGCTCGTCCAGCAACTCCCGCGCGGTCGGCCGCGACGCCGGCTTCTTCGCGAGCGACCGGCGCACCAGCGTGCGCAGTGGCTCGCTGACCCCATCGAGGTTCGGCCTCTGGGTCAGGATCGCAATGGCGGTGGCCGGCGACGTATCACCGGAGAACGGCACGTGACCCGTCGCCGCGTACGTCACAACCGCGCCCCACGCAAAGATGTCGGCGGCCGGCGTCAGCGTGCCGTCGACCGCCGGATCAAGCCGCTCCGGGGCCATGTACGCCACGGTGCCCATCAGCTGATCGGTGCGTGTCTCCCCGTCGGGCCCCTCGGTCGCTCGCGCGATGCCGAAGTCGATGACCTTCGGCGTCCCCGGTGCGAGCAGCACGTTGCTCGGTTTCAGATCGCGGTGGATGACACCGGCTCCGTGGATGGCGGTAAGCGCGGTCGCGACGCCGATCGCGAGGCCGTACAGGTTGGCTTGCGTCAGTGGCCCACGATCGGTCACGACCTCCGACAGGCTCGGCCCGTCGACGTACTCGACGACCAGGTACGGCGTCTCATGGTCGGGATCGGCGTCGAGAACCTCGGCCGTGCAGAACGGCGGTACCTGCTGGGCCCGGGTGACTTCGCTGCGGAAGCGCCGGCGAAATTCCGGCTCCTCCGCGAGGTCCGCTCGGATGACTTTCAGGGCAACGGTCGCGTGGTCTGCCCCTTCGGCGAGGTAGACGCTGCCCATGCCGCCCTCGCCCAGGCGCCGGAGCAGCTTGTACGGGCCGAGCTGAACCGGATCCGATGCGCGTAGAGCGGTGCCCGCCGATGCACCCAGGCCCCCCACGCGATCGTCCTCCGCCCCGTTCACCCGCCGACGCCATGCAGGTCACACCGAACCCCCGTCGGGTCTCGCGACAGCATGCCATCTCGCCAGGAGAAGCGAAATGCCGCCCGTGTCACACGCGTGACATCCGGGGCAAATCTCCCGGCATCGTTATCGGCAGGACACCGCGTTTATCGGCAGGACACCGCGTTTATGGGCTAGGACACCGGGCTCACGGCGACGTGCCGTCGCCGCGTGTCCGCGCGTACGCCGCGCCGCCGAGCACGGCTCCGACGAGTCCGAGCAGGCCACCGATGATCGCGATCGTGATCGCGCCCGAGGAGGAACCGCCGGACGCGGCTGGTGCGGTGGTAACCGTCGGCGCCGCACCGGTCGCGCCACCGGGAGCGGCACTCGCACCTGGACTGACGGGCGATCCAGCGCCGGCCGCGGTGAGCGTGAGCACAGGCGCCGGGTTCTCCGGCTCGGGACCACCCGGTGGCGTCGGGTCGATCCACCGGACCACCGATCCATCCGAATATGTCTGCAACGTCTTGAATGCGATCGAGTCGGTCTTCGGCAGCGGGCCTAGTTCGATCGGGAATTCCTGGAACTGGCCCGGTTTGATCGCGGTCGCGGCCGAGTTCGCCGTCCAGACGATCTCGCTGACGGCCTGCGTGACCTGATTGCCGTCATCGTCCGTGATCGGCTTGGCCAGCTTCGACACCGTTACCTTCGTCGTCCAGCCGGGCACGGCCTGGTAGTCCACGGTCGCGATCGGGTTGTTCATGTCCAGATGTACGTCGACCTTGGTCGTCGACGCCGTGTCACTCTCCGTGGGCACCCGCAACGCGATGGCCGTGAACGCACCCTGCTGGGCCGACGACGGACTCACCGTCACGTGCGCCCAGGCAGCGCCCGCGAAGGCCAGGGCACCGACCAACGCTCCGCCGGCGACGACGGTGCCACGCCGTACCCACTTGTTTCGCACTGCGGCTCCCTTGAGATGAGGACCTTGCGTACCGCAGCCTTAGTCGTCGTTCTCGGCGCGAAAGTTCCCGCCGGCGCCACCGGCCATCGGCTCAGCCGGCACCGGGTCGTCGGCATCCGCGCCCGGCGACTCCAACCGATCGGCCGTCTCCGGTACCGGTCCGACCATCTCCGGCTCCACCGTCACTCCAAGCCGCGCGCTCCGGAGCACGACGATCGCCCAGCACGCGGCCATGCTCACCAGCACGTACAGCGGGTACGCCACGGCCGTGACCGTCCAGGTCCCCCACGCCGCCGCGGTTGCCGCGCCACCGCCCACCGCGATCAGCGCATAGGTCACGGCGGTTTCCTCGTGCGGGCTGCGCCACGCGTGGGCGAGGGTCGGGACCAGGCCGATGAAGTCGATCACGCACGCGGCACCGACGGCGATCCCCGGCACGTCGAGCAGCAACCACAATCCGAACCCGACGATCACGAGGACGAAACACACGAGATCGAGACGGCCGAATGTGCGGTCGCCGTAGCGCAGGCCGGCTATGACGACGGCCGATGTCACCACGGTGCCGATGAAGCTGAACGCGGCACTCGGATAGTCGCCGACGCTCGCCGAGGCGGCACCGCCGACCGCGGTCAGCAGCGCCCAGGTCAACCACGTGACCACTCGGGGCTGTGTTTGCCGCTTGGCCGTCGCAACGAGGTACGGCACCGTGCTCGCCGCGCTGAACAGGGTGCTGAGCACCACTAGGCCAACGCGAACGGTGCTCGGCATATCGTCCCTTCTGGCGGCATAGCGTCATCGGCGCCGCTCGGCGGCCGACGAACCACACGCTACGGCGCGCACTCATTCACCGGAAGGCCACATCGTCGTCGGTTGATATCCCGACCGGTGGAATCTCGGCCGAGTCGAATGGTCGGTCCACGGATCGGCCAGCCTTTACGGACTGAGGTTCGCGGCCACCGACAACCCGTCGGCAGATGCACCGAGCGCATCGACGTATTTCGTGATCCGACCGACCGCGGCGCGATACACGTTTCGATCGGCTCCCGACGTGGCCGACGTATCCAGCAGATCAACGACCCGAATGGCGGGCGTTAGGGCGACCCACGTCGGGATGGCGATCGTCTTGGTGACCCGCCAATGGCCCGGCGACGTCTCGCTGAACCGGAACATCGGCATGATCCCTTCGCGATTGTCGTTGATCGGATCGGCGTGCCGCGCCAGCTGGTTGCCCATGCCGTACACGACCCATTTGTCGTCGATGCGCTGGATCGGCTGGACGACGTGTTCATGGCAGCCCAGGATCAGGTCGATATCCGGCGATGCCAGGAGTTGTTTCGCCAGCGCCTTCTGAGCGGCGTTCGGTGTGTGCGAATACTCGACACCCCAGTGGATCGACAGCACCACGATCTCGGCACCGGCCTGTTTCGCACGCCGTGCGGCGTCGAGAATCGCGTTTGGATCGGTCACGTTCGCCACCCAGTCCTCGCCGGCCGGGCGTCGCAGTCCGTTGAACCCGAACGTGAACGATAACTGGGCGACCTTGACCGGCGCGCCGCCGCCGGTCGGCGACACCTCCAGGATGTCCGGGGCGATGGAGTCCGCCTTCGTCCGGTAGCTACCGGCGTGCTTCACGCCGGCGGCGTCGAGAGCGTCCAGGGTGCGTTTGATGCCGGCCGTCCCTTGATCGAGCGTGTGGTTCGACGCCGTCGAGCACGTGTCGTAGCCGATGTCGTGCAGGGTGCCGGCGATCTGCGGCGGAACGCTGAACCGCGGATACCCGATGAACGGCCCAGCAGGAGCGGCGAGCGGCGTCTCCAGGTGACATATCGCCAAGCTGGCGCCGCTGATCTCGGGTTTCACGCCGGCGAAGATGGGATCGAAGTCGAGCCCCGACCGGCCGGCGGCCTTCGCGTCCTTGCGCGCCTGCGCCCACACCTGCGGGTGAAGGAGCTCATCGCCAGCGCCCAGGATCGTCAGTGTCCGCGGCCCCTTCGCCGCGACGGTGCTCGGAGCGGTCGTTGGTGCACTCGCCGACGCCGTGGACGGGCCGTGAAACGTCACCGACGTACGGGGCGGACTAGTGCAACCTGCTACCAGCGACATCGACACGGCAATGAAGAGAACTCTCGACGCCCGGGACACAGGTGCACTGTGCAGGTCGAATCCCTCTCCCGCAACCTCGCGCCGCCATCCGCATCGCGCCGAGGCGTGAATCGACGTACCGACGCTCGCGAATATTGATAGCCGTATGCGAGGATCGTTCGGGCTCGCCGCATGGGCAGACAGGAGAAAGCACCGATGAGCAGCAGGACCGGCCAACTCGATCGTGGCAGTGTCGGAACGTGGGGAATGAGCTTCTTTACGGTTTCGGCATCGGCGCCGATGACGGTGCTCGCCGGTTCCGTAGTCGCCACGTACGCCGTAACAGGGTCACGCGGGGTTCCACTGTCCTTTGTGGTGCTCGCGGTCGCGCTGTGGCCGTTCACCGTCGGCTACACCGCCGTCAGCCGCCACGTGTCGCACGCTGGCGTGTTCTACGCCTATCTCGCGCGGGGGATGTCCCGCACTGCTGGCGTGGCCGGCGGCGCGCTCGCGTTGCTCGCGTACAACAGCATCCAGATCTGCCTTTACGGTCTGCTCGGCTTCAGCTTGACCACCTTCCTGCCGAACATCGCCTTGGCCTGGTGGGGCTGGGCCATCATCGCCTGGGTCGTCATCGGCGTGTTCGGCCTGCTGCACATTCAGCTGAACGCCAAGGTGCTCGCGGTGACATTGGGCCTCGAGATCCTGGTCATCATCCTGTTTGACCTGGCCGCGCTGAATCACCCATCGGGCGGCCACGTCCAGTTCACCGGCCTGGCACCACACAGCCTCTTCACCGCCGGCATCGGCGGCGTGTTCGCGTTCGGTATCGCCGCGTTCGTCGGCTACGAGTCGGGCCTCGCGTACGGCGAGGAGGCAAGTGGGACGCGCCCCGTCAGTCGTGCGACGTTTACCGCATTGTTCTTCTTGGCGGCCCTGTACACCGTTTCGTCGCTATCGCTGAGCGTCACCGAGGGGCCGAGTGGTGTGGTGGACGCCGCACGCGACCCCAACTCCGGCATCCCGTTCTCGATCATTTCGAACATTTACGGCTCACCGCTAGCGTGGCTCGCCAATCTGCTCCTGATCACGAGCATCCTGGGCGCGATGTTGTCGTTCCACAACACGGCCGCTCGCTACACCTACGCCCTGGCCCGGGAGAACGTGTTGCCGAGGGCGTTTGCCAGCACCGGCAAGAGCGGACGAACCGCAAGTTCGCCGATCGGTGGATCGATTCTCCAATCCGTCCTCGCGCTGATCGTCTTCGGTGTCTTCGCCATCGCCGGTGCCGATCCGCTGGCCACGCTATTCACGTGGCTCAGCGCCGTCGCCGCGCTGGCCATCCTGTTGTTGATGATCTGCACGTCACTAGCGGTGGTCGGCTATTTCCGGCGCAATCCGAGCGACGCCCAGTCCGAGACGCCGTGGCGGCGCGTCGGCGCGCCGTTGCTCGGCGCGCTCACGTTGAGCATCGTCCTGGTGATCACCGTCGCCAACATCAGTTCGGTGCTCAACAGTTCCTCGAGCGTGCTCATCGTTGGCATACCCGGCATAGTTGCGCTGACGGCGATCGGCGGCCTGCTCTGGGGACTCATGCTGCGCACGAGGAACCCGGTCGTCTACCGGCTGATTGGCTCGGGAGCACAGCAGCCACTTCGCGAACCGACGCCGGCCTTCCAAGGCACCCGCCTGTAGCTCGGTCAAGCTAGGGCCGATTCACGGCACAGCCTGGCGGCTGCGCCGCCGTCGAGCGGCCCGCGCAGATTCAGTGACGGCTGCGTTGCCGCGGCGCGGCCCGCTCGGCGGCGATCGCGGCCTCGCGATATGCACGCACGCACACCGTCATCAGATCGTCGACCCATGCGTGCACGCTCTCCGGCCGGGGCATCCAATCCGGCGGAATCGACGTACGGACGTCGAAGTACGACAGGTAACCAACCGGCGTGTTGCTGTCGACGCGCCATGTACCGCGGCCCTCGTGCGCCATTTCGATCCACGAGCCGTCGGTGAGCCGGACGACGGCCCGGGCCGGCAACTCCAGTCCGAACGCACTGGCCTTCAACTGACCCCAGTCCATGCTGATGTCGCCGAGGCTCGACAGCCCGACACCGACGAACGCAGCACCCGGCGGCAACGCCTCGTCGGCTCGGTCGGTCAGACTCAGGGGATCGAAGTTGCCCGCATTGTGTTCTTGGCGCGCGATAATCGCCATCGTCCGAACGAGGACATGTGCGTCCTTGACGTTGTAGTCCGGCCGCTCGTCGTCACTCCACGCGAAGATTCGCGACGCAGGCTCGACCGTGTACATATCCGTCAGCTCATTGAATTGGTTGCGGCGCTCGTAGGCATAGAGGAAGGCCAACGCGTGCGGACCAATACGACGCCCGCCGGGGCGGGTGTTCGTCGCGACGCTCGCATGGTTCGAGCTGACCGTTTGCATCCGGTAGACCGTCTCGACGCGGATATCGCCCCAGACTTCGGAGTCGCTCTTTCGACGCTGCGGCGCCGTCTGATGGTGGCCGGGCCGCTCATCCGTCCAACCGCCTGCGCCGTACGTCACCGAGGCCTCCCTTTTGACCGTGCATTGATGGACGTCTTCATCGAACAACCGACATATTCTCATACACATTGAACGACTCCGCTACGGTCCGCCGCTCTTTCCGTACTGTGCGAAGCCCGACACAGCAGCGGCCAACGCTGCGCTACGCATCGGCTGAGATTTGACTTAGCGGCTGCTCGTCGACGGAATTGTCCTGTGGACTTTGCTGGACGTCGATGAAAGAACTTCACTATCGTCTATGGAGGCGGAGCTCAAGCCGGTACCGCGACCTGGGGAGCTTTCTGTGGGCGATGATGAAACGGACAATGGCGGATCAGTCGAGTCGTCCCTCGCCGCGCTCGAGGCGGCACTGGCGGCCGGACTTCGACACAAGGCCGGCTTTCCGGGCGCTGACGACATCGACTACAGCCCACTGTGGAGATTCTTCCGCTACGAGCTCAACAACATCGGCGATCCGTACGACGATCCGGTCTTCTCCCACCACACCAAGCCATTCGAGCGTGAGGCGATCGAGTTCTTCGCCGACCTCCTGCACGCCCCGGTGGGTGACCGATGGGGTTACATCACAACCGGCAGCTCAGAGTGCCTGCAGTACGGATTGCTGCGGGCCCGACGCTTCTATCCGAACGGACTTGCGTACTTCAGCACGAGCGCGCACTACAAGGTTCCCCGTATCCTCGAGGACCTTCGCATTCGGGCCGTCGCCGTGCCGGCGACGGCGCTCGGCGAGATCTCGTATCCGGACCTGCGCGCTGCCATTGCGCGACATTCCGGCCAGCCGGCGATCGTCGTCGCGACTGCCGGCACGACCATGACCGAGGCAGTCGACGATGTGGAAGCAATCACCGAGCTACTCGATGACCTCGGCGTTATCGACCGATACATTCATGTGGATGCGGCCTTGTCCGGGATTCCGTTGTCCCTGATGCCGGTGGACGACCGACCATCATTCGACTTCACCGCCGGCGCCGACAGCGTCGGCTTTTCATTGCATAAGTTCCTCGCCACCCGCATGCCCGGCGGTCTCGTCGTCACCCGCCACAGCGCGGCGCCGGGTATCCGGTTGCGGGTGCCGTACACGGGTGCGGCCGACACGACCATCACCTGCTCACGCAGTGGCCATATGGCATTGATGGCCTGGTACGCCGTCCGCACCCTCGGCGTCGACGGCCTGCGCGACCGGGCCGAACACGCGCGTACGGCGGCCGCATATCTCGAGCAACGGCTGACCGAAATGGCCTGGCCGGCCTGGCGCCATCCGCACGCCACGACCGTCGTCCTCAAGACGCCGCCGCATCGCGTGGCGTCGAGATGGCAGTTGGCCACCGTACGTGACGGCTGGAGCCATTACATTTGCCTGCCCGGTCGCGGTCGGGATCAGATTGACGAGTTTCTCGCCGACCTGACCGCGGAACAGATCTCGCCGGCATACCTAGTCACGTCCGGACCGGTAACCGAGCGCTCGGACGATGTGTACGCCGATGCGGTCGGGTGCGGAAGCCGATCACTCCAAGATTGACGCCCACCCACCGAACCGACCCCTCGGATCACTCGACCCTGAGCCGCTCGATGACGCGCGCCAGGATGTCGACCCCCTCGACGATGGCCGGCTCCTTGACGGTCGCGAACCCGAAGATCAGACCGCCCGCGCCTCGTTGCTCGATCCGATAGGGACCTACGCCGTCGACACCGACGCCATCCGCGTACGCGGCCTCGACCACCGCCCGTTCGTCGAGGTACGGCGGCAACCAGGTCACCAGATGCAGGCCGGCGGAGATGCCCACGGGCTCCAATTCGGGCAGGCGACGGGCTAACGCGGCCAGCAACGCGTCCCGACGCCGCCGGTAGACCGGCCGCATCCGGCGCAGATGCCGGTCGAATTCACCACGGGTGATGAAATCGGCCAGCGCCAGTTGTTCCAGCGCCGGCGAGCCCCGATCGGCGGCGATCTTCGCCTCGGCCATCGGCCCGCACAGGTGACTCGGCAGGACGAACCAGCCGAGCCGGAGCCCCGGTGCGAGCGTCTTGCTCGCCGACCCCGCGTAGACGACGTGACCGGGCGCAAGCCCCTGCATGGCGCCGATCGGCATGCGGTCGTACCGGTATTCGGCGTCGTAGTCGTCCTCGATGACCACGGCACCGCGTCGCACCGCCCACCCGAGCACCGCTGCGCGGTTCTCCGCAGACAGCACGGCGCCGGTCGGCCACTGATGGGAGGGCGTGAGGATCACGGCGTCGGCATCGCTGCGTTCCAGCCGGTCGACCCGGATCCCGTCCCGATCCACCGGAACGCCGACAACGTCGAGCCCGGCCGCCCGCGCGATCGGCAGCGCGTCGTCGCCGGACGACGGATCTTCGAGCGCCAGACGCCGAGCCCCGCTCGCGGCCAGCACGTTGATGAGCAGTGCGATGCCCTGGGCGTAGCCGGTGCAGATGACGACGTTGTCCGGGTGCGCGACGGTGCCGCGCACTCGATTCAGGTAGTCGGCGATCGCCGTCCGCAACTGCGGCGTCCCACTGCCGCTCAGGTAGCCGAACAATTCATTCGGTACGCCCGCGAGGACGCCCCGAATCGAGCGCAGCCAGGCCGCTCGCGGGAAGCTCGACACGTCGGCGCGACCGTAGCTCAGATCGATCCGCGCCGGCGCCGACCGCGCCAGGCGCACCGGCGTCGACGGGGCTGCCTGGCCCGCCGCCACCTCGGTCTGTCCACCGACGCGGCCGACGAGATATCCCTCGGCGGTCAGCTGCTGGTACGCCTCGACGACAACCCCGCGCGACACGCCGAGATCGGCCGCGAGCACCCGGGTCGGCGGCAACGGTGCACCGAGCCGCAACTGGCCGGCGCGAATGAGTGCCCGGATCGAGGTCTCGATCTGGCGGTGGATCGGCGTCCGATCGTCGCGATGGATCTCGATCGGAAGCGCGAAATTGGTCCTGGATTTGACCACGACTTTGGACCTTATCAAGGGTACCGATTTCCGTCAGGGTTGACCTACAGACATCAACCGATCGAAGGAGCCCGACATGCGACGCATCATCAACTCGACCTATCTCTCGCTCGACGGCGTCGTACGCAATCCGCAGGACTGGCCGAGCAACGGCATCGAACCGGACGGCGTCGGCGGCACCGTACAGATGGATCTGCTCCTCGCGTGTGACGCCGTTCTCATGGGCGGCGCGACCTACCCGGCGATGGCGTCGGCGTGGATGGCCCGGTCCGGGGATCCGTACAGCGACCGCATCAACGCCATGACGAAGTACGTCGTGTCGTCGACCCTCCGCGATCCCGAGTGGACCAACACGACGGTCATCCGGGACAACGCGATCGAGGAGATCCGCCGGTTGAAGAACGAGCCGGGCCAGGACATCGTGCAGTACGGCTTCGGCTCGGTGTCGTACGCGCTGCTCGACGCCGGCCTGATCGACGAACTCCGGCTGTGGATCCACCCGCTGTTCGTCGGCCGCGCCACCACGGACGATCTGCTGTTCCGCCCCAGTGCCACGGCCGGAATGCAGCTGACCGACACGCTGACGTTGAACACCGGAACGGTCATCCTGACGTACCAGCCAATGACCCTGCCGACGCGAAGCTGAGCGGGCGGTCATGGCGATCCTGCTCGGGCTGGCCGCGGCCCTGCTCTACGGCGGCGCGGACTTCGGCGGCGGTCTGTTGTCCCGACACCTCGGCTCGGTTCGCGTCAACGTCGTCGGCTGCACCGCGGCCGCGGCCCTGTCGCTGGTCGTCCTCGCGGTCGCGCCATCCGGCCCGCCGACGCCGCGAGCGATCGGTTGGGGTCTCGCGAGCGGGATCGGTGGCGGCGTCGGCACGCTCATGCTCTATCGAGGTCTCGCGCGTGGAGCGATGAGCGTCGTCGGCCCGGTGTCAGCGGTCGGCGCCGCGGTGCTGCCGGCGATCGCCGGACTGGCGATGGGCCAACGCCTCCAGCCGCTCGCCGCCGCCGGAGTCGTGCTGGCGCTGCCGGCCATCGCGCTCGTCGCGGGCGCCGGCCCCGCCGGACGCCTGCGGTCCGGACTCGGTGACGGCCTTGCCGCCGGTACGGCATTCGGTGTGCTCTTCGTCGGCCTCGCGCAGGCCGGTCCACACGCCGGGCTCTGGCCGATCGCGTCCGAGCAGGTCAGTTCGGCCGTGATCGTGCTCGGTGTGGCGATCGCGTCCCGCGAGCCACTGCGGGTCGGCGTGCGCAGCGCCGGTCTGCCGGTGCTGGTCGGGCTCGGCGGCATGATCGCCACGCTGCTGTTTTTCTTCGCCACGCAGTCCGGCACGCTGGCCACGGTCGCGATCCTGACGTCGCTCTACCCAGGTGTGACGGTGGTGCTGGCGCGGATGATCCTGCACGAACGCTTCAGCCGGGCGCAGCGCACCGGCCTCGGCCTGGCCGCGATCGCCGTCGTCGCGATCGCGCTCAACTGAAGCGATCGCCCTCAACCGACGGGGGCGAACATCGCCGCGCCGACGATCCCGGCGTCGTTCTGCAGGCTGGCCGGAACGACCTCGGTATCGAGCGTGATGTGCGGCAGGTATTTGTCGGCCTTCTTGCTGATGCCACCGCCGATGATGATCAGATTCGGCCAGAACAGGCTCTGGAGCAGCTCGAGATACTGCTGCAGGCGGTGGGCGTACTCCTCCCAGGACAGGTCTTCGCGCTCGCGGACCGAGTCGGCGGCGAAGTCCTCGGCGTCGCCGTGATGCAGGTGGAGGTGGCCGAGTTCGGTGTTCGCGACCAACTTCCCGTCGACGAACAGCCCGCTGCCGATGCCGGTGCCGAGCGTGACGACGATGATGACGCCACTCCGGCCGGCTCCGGCGCCGAACCGCACCTCCGCGGTCCCCGCGGCGTCCGCGTCGTTGACGACGCCGACCGCCCGCCCGGTCGCCTTTCCGAACAGGTCGACGGCGTTGACGCCGATCCAGCCCGGATCGATGTTGGCCGCGGTGCGGACGACTCCGTCGGTGACCACGGACGGCAGGGTGAGGCCGACCGGCCCGTCCGCGCCGACCTGATCGAGCAGCTCGGCGACGATGCCAGCGACCGCGTCCGGCGTTGACGGCTCGGGTGTGAGCAACCGGATCCGCTGGACCGTGAGCTCACCGGTGTCGAGATCGACCGTCGCGCCCTTGATCCCGGTGCCACCGATGTCGACGCCGATCACCGACTTCCTTGCCGCGTTCGCTGCCGTCACCAGTGCCTCCCGAAAGCAGGCCGACGCGGGCGAGCCGTGCGCACTGACTCCGGCGTCGGCGCCGAGCTGTCGATTCACGCATCAACATCCTGGCATACAGCGGACCGCCGCGGTCGCAGCAGCGACGAACGTGCGACCGGACCGATCGATCAACGTCGTTGCGCCTCCGGCCGCGAGGTCAGCGACCGAACTCGGTCCGCAGCACCTCCGCCGCCCCGGCCATCGCGCGCATCTTGCCTTCCGCCGCGTCCCGGGGCAGATACTTCATGCCGCAGTCGGTCGCGATGATCACATTTTCCGGCGCCACGTACGGCAGCGCCCGCCGTACGCGCTCGGCGACGGTGTCGACCGACTCGACCACCGGTGTCGACAGGTCGATCACGCCCAGCATGATCTTCTTGCCGGCCAGGTGGGACAGCACCGACGTGTCGAGGTTCGACTGCGCCGTCTCGATCGAGATCTGATCACAGGTGCAGTCGGCCAGCTCGGGCAGGAACGAATAGCCGGACGGCCGCTCGTGGATGATCGCGGCGTACCCGAAGCACAGATGTACGGCCGTCGTGCCGACCACCCCGTCCAGCGCCCGGTTCAGTGCCCGGAGGCCGTACGCGCGAGCCGGCTCCGGGCGGGCCTGCAGGTACGGCTCGTCGAGCTGGACGATGTCGGCCCCGGCCGCGAACAGGTCCCGTACCTCGGCGTTCACGGCGTCGGCGTACGCGTCCGCGAGCTGCTCCGGGCTGTCGTAGTAGTCGTTCTGCGCCTGCTGCGACATGGTGAACGGACCGGGAACGGTGACCTTGATCGTCCGGTCGGTGTGCTCGCGGAGGAACCGTACGTCGTCGACCTGCACCGGCTTCGGCCGATTGATCGGCCCGACGACCCGCGGCACCGGGTTCGGGTGGCCGCTGCGATCCAGGGCCTCACCGGGATTGTCGAGGTCGAGCCCGATCAGCGCCGTCGCGAAGTGGTTCGAGTAGCTCTCGCGGCGGATCTCGCCATCGGTGAGGATGTCGAGTCCGGCCTGCTCCTGGGCGCGGATCGCGACCAGGGTCGCGTCATCCTGTGCTTCGGACAGGAACTCCGGCGCCGGCCGCCACAGTTCGCGTGCCCGTACGCGCGGCGGGAACCGACCGGCGAGCTTCGCGCGGTCGATCAACCAGTCGGGCTGCGCGAAGCTCCCGACGAGAGTGGTCGGGAACAGCGGTAGTTCCGGCATGACAGCTTCCTCTCGGGGGACTCGCGTCGACCGGCGATCTACACCGGTGCGATCGGAATGGTATCGCCCGCGCCCCGGGTTACCCGACCTCGGAGTCGTGTCCGGTCGGCTTCTGCCACGGCCAGTGGCCGGTGATCTCGACCTCGAGCGAGAAGCTCAGGAACGTACGGATCGCCACGATGCCGGCCAGAATGCCAACGCTTTCGAGCGTCGGCGTGGCGGCGACGGTCCGGATGATGTCCCCGGCGACGAGCAGCTCCAGCCCGAGCAGGATGGAACGGCCGAGGCGCTGCCGAAAGTCGTTATAGGCCGGTTCGCGACGCGTCAGCGCCTGCCGGTAGCTGACGGCGGCCGCGACGATGATGCCGATCACGATGACGGCGACACCGATGGCGTCGATCACCTTGCCGACGTTCTCGATCACCTCGTTGTACTGCACGCCTCACCGCCACCGGCCGCCCGAGCCATCCCGCTCAGTCTGCCGGTTGGCATACCGCCGCCCGGCCGCATCGGTCGAATTGCCCAGTTCCGCTCAGAGCACACGGACGAGGACAATCCGTACGGAGGCGGGGCCCGGCAACGGCATGGTGCCGCACCGGACGGGACGGCGCGGTACGGTCGTCGGCATCGCGAGAGGAGCCCGATGTCGTACGACGTTGCCGCAATACGGACGCACTTTCCCGCGCTGCGCGAGGGCGCGGCGCATTTCGACGGACCCGGCGGCTCACAGGTGCCGGTCGAGGTGGCCGAGGCGGTGGCGTCGACATTGTCGTCGGCCATCGCGAACCGCGGCCAGGTGACGGCGGCCGAACGGCGCGCCGATCGGATTGTCGTCGAGGCGCGGCAGGCGATGGCGGATCTGCTCGGCGCCGACACCGGCGGCATCGTCTTCGGCCGCAGCATGACCCAGCTGACTTACGACTTCTCGCGGGCGATCGCCAAGGACTGGCGGGCGGGCGACGAGATCGTGGTGACGTCTCTTGATCATGACGCGAACGTCCGGCCGTGGTTCCAGGCGGCCGAGGCGCGCGGCGTGACCGTACGGCAGGTGGATTTCGACCCGGTCACCGGTGAACTGTCGCCGGACGTGATCGCGGCGGCGCTGTCCGAACGCACCCGCCTGGTCGCGGTCACCGGGGCGTCCAACCTCATCGGTACACGACCGGACATCGCCGCGATCTCGAAGCTGGCCCACGCGGCCGGCGCACTCTGTTACGTGGACGGGGTGCACTTCACGCCACACGTCCCGGTTGACGTCGCCGCGCTCGGCGCGGACCTGTTCGTGTGCTCGCCGTACAAGTTCTGCGGTCCGCACCTCGGCGTGCTCGCGGCGGCGCCGGACCTCCTCGACACCATTCATCCGGACAAGCTGGCACCGTCGTCGGACTCCGTCCCGGAGCGATTCGAGTTCGGCACCCTCCCCTACGAGCTCCTCGCCGGCACGACGGCCGCCGTCGACTTCCTGGCCGGGTTGGTGCCCGTCGCCGGCGACCGCCGAACGTCCGTGGAGCAGTCCATGGCCGCGGTCGAGAAGCAGGAGAACGAACTGCTGGCGAAACTCGAGGCCGGGCTGCGGCAGATCGACGGCGTCGACATCCACAGTCGCGCTGCCCGGCGTACACCCACGGTCCTTTTCACCGTCGCGGACCTCGCGTCCGCGGAGGTCAGCCGATCCCTCGCGGACGTCGGCGTGAATGCCCCGGCCGGCAGTTTCTACGCGCTCGACTGCGCGCGGGTCCTGGGGCTCGCCGGAGTCGGCGGCGTCCGCGCCGGCATCGGCCTCTACACCGATTCGACAGACGTCGAGCGGTTGCTCGCGGCGGTCGCGGCACTGCCGCGGTAACCGTCGAGCGGTTTGCTCGCGGCGGTCGCGGCACCGCCGCGGTAACCGTCGCGGACCACGCGGTCACGGGCGTGGGCCGTCTGCGGCCGTTACCGATCTGGGAGCCGGACGGGCGTGGACGCGGACGGCGCCCCGTGATAGGAGAGACGGGTGACGGATTCCGGTACACCTCAACAGGGCCCATCGCCGTTCCATGATCTAGAGGCCTACATAGCGCTACCGCGCCTCGGAGGCCTCGTTCTCAGCCCGGACGGCACCCGACTGATCACCTCGGTCGCCACTCTCGACCCGAAGAAGACCCGCTATGTCAACGCGCTCTGGGAGGTGGACCCGGCCGGCCAGCGGGCGCCCCGCCGCCTGACGCGCAGCGCCAAGGGCGAGTCCGGCGCGGCGTTCCTCCCCGACGGGTCGCTGACCTTCGTCAGCGGGCGTCCCGATCCGGACGTCAAGGACTCCGACGACGATAAGGCCGCGCTCTGGCAACTTCCCGCCGGCGGCGGCGAGTCTCGGGTCATCGCGACGCGACCCGGGGGCGTGTCCGGCGTGGTCGTCGCGCGCGACAGCGGCACGATCGTGGTGGCGTCCGCGACGCTTCCCGGCGGCGACACCCGCGACGAGGATGAGCGTCGACGCAAGGAACGCAAGGACCGCAAGATATCCGCGATCCTGCACGAGACCTATCCGGTCCGGTACTGGGATCACGACCTCGGCCCGGACGCGCCGCGGTTGTTCGCCGGCACACCGGACGCCGAGCGCGGCGACGACGCCGCCGGTGCGGAACCCGAGCGTCTCACGCTGCGGGACATGACGCCGGACGCCGGACGAGCGCTTGCCGGCGGCGACGCCGTCTATGACATCTCGCCCGACGGCGGCCGGATCGTCTGCACCTGGTCCGTGCCGGAGCAGGGCGGCAGCCGAGTGGCGTTGATGTCGATCGACGTGACCAGCGGCGAGCGGACAACCCTCCTGAACGACCCGGACTTCGAGTACGGCGGACCGCGGATCTCACCCGACGGCCGCACCCTTGCCCTCGTCGTGACGCGCCGCGAAGTTGTCGACAGGGCCGGCGACCAATGGCTGTCCCTGGTCGATCTCGGCACCGGCGAGGTCCGGTCGTTGACCGCGGACTGGGACCGGTGGCCGGGGCGTCCAGTGTGGACGCCGGATGGTTCCGCGCTGATCGTCTCGGCCGATGACGAAGGCTCGTCGCCGTTGTTCCGCGTCGACGTCGCCACCGGCGCCGTACGGCGGCTGACCGGCGATCGCGGCGCGTACACGGATGCGCAGGTCTCGCCGGATGGCAACCACGTCTACGCGTTGCGGTCCGCGATCGACGCGGCACCCGCGCCGGTACGTATCGACGCGGCGCGCGCGGACCAGCAGCCGGAGTTCCTGCGTGGCCCGGCCGAGCAAGTCGCACTGCCGGGTTCGCTCACCGAGGTGACGGCCACGGCCGAAGACGGTTCACCGCTGCGCGCGTGGCTGGTGCTGCCGAACGGTGCATCGGCCGGATCGCCGGCGCCGTTGTTGCTGTGGATCCACGGCGGCCCGTTGGGCTCCTGGAACGCGTGGGCGTGGCGATGGAACCCATGGCTCGCCGCTGCCCAGGGATACGCGGTCCTCCTACCGGACCCGGCGCTGTCGACCGGCTACGGCTGGGACTTCATCCAGCGCGGCTGGGGAGCGTGGGGTGCGGCGCCGTACACCGACCTGATGGCGATCACGGACGCGGCCGAGGCGCGGCCGGACATCGACGCCAGCCGTACGGGTGCGATGGGCGGCTCGTTCGGCGGCTACATGGCCAACTGGGTCGCCGGGCATACGGCACGGTTCAAGGGCATCGTGACGCATGCGAGCCTATGGGCACTCGACCAGTTCGGCCCGACCACCGACGCATACCACTATTGGCGCCGCGAACTCACGGCCGAGCGGATGCGGGAGAACAGCCCACATCTGCACGTCGACGCGATCCGTACGCCGATGCTGGTCATCCACGGCGACCGTGACTACCGGGTCCCGATCGGCGAAGGTTTGCGGCTGTGGGCCGAGTTGTCCGAACGGCATCTGGGCGCGGACGGCACGACGCCGCACAAGTTCCTCTATTTCCCGGACGAGAACCACTGGGTGCTGTCGCCCCAACACGCCAAGGTCTGGTACGACACCGTGTTCGCGTTCCTCGCGTCGACGGTGCTGGACGGAAAGTGGGAGACACCCGACATCCTGCGCTAGCTCGCTCGCCGGCGTCGGTGGTTGGTCGCCAACCACCGACGCCGTTCGTGATCGGCCGCCGGCTCCGCTTCCGTTGCCAGTCAAGGCTTGTCACATCGGGAAACGCGATGTCTGAATCCCGCCAGACTCACCCGGCCTCATTCGCCACGCTTGACCCATGACGACGAACACCACGAGGGCAACGAACACCGCGACATTCGAGATCGAGACTATTTCCGACCGCGATCTCGACCACGCGCGGCGCACCGGACTCGACGCCTCCGGCAACCCGATCGCATACGTCACGATGACCGGCGGCGAGCCGCTTCGCTGCTGCCTTCGGGATGCCGAGCCGGGCGAGGCGGCGATCCTGTTCGGCTACGAGCCGAAGCTGCCGGCCAGTCCGTACCGGGAAATTGGCGCGGTCTATGCCCACGCGTCGGCGTGCGCCGGGCCGGACAGCCGGACCGACTATCCGGCCGCCTGGCACGGCCGGCCGCAGGTCCTGCGCGCCTACGATCGCCGTGGCTGGATCCACGCCGCACGGGTGCACGATGGCCATGAGCCGGAGAGCGCGATCGCCGACCTGCTCGCCGATCCCGCGGTCGAGCAGATCCACAGCCGCAACGTCGCATACGGCTGCTACATGTTCACGATCCGGCCGGTCGCGGTCGACTGACCGGCGGTCCGCCTCGCCTGGGCGAAGCGATGGCACACTGACGGGTATGCGCTCACCACATGCGGCGTTGGCCGGAGCCACGATCGCGATCCTGGCGCTGTCCGCGTGCACCAGTAACGGCCCGGCATCGCCGGCCGCCACGACGCCCGGGTCGGCGCCGGCGGCGACAACGGGTTCGCCGGCGCCGAGATCATCGGCCGGCGCCGCCGGGGATTGGCCGACCTACCACGGGACGATGAGCCGTCAGGGTGTGTCGACGACGATGCCCAAGGCTAGCGGCGCGCCGAAGCTCGTCGAGTCGCTCAAGCTCGACGGCGAGGTGTTCGCGTCCCCGCTCGTCGTCCGCGGATTGACGATCGTCGCGACCGAGCAGGACACCGTGTACGCGTTCGACCAGTCGTACCGGCAGGTGTGGAAGCGCAGCCTCGGATCGCCATCGCCGGCCGAGGAGCGGCAGTGCGGCGACATCGATCCGCTCGGCATCACCGGTACACCGGTCTATGACGCCACGACGAACCGCGTGTACGTGGTGGCCGAGCACGGTGGAACGGTGCGCCACGAGCTGTACGCCCTGAATGTCGCGTCGGGCACCGTAGCCTGGAGCAAGAGCGTCGACCTGCCCGGCGTGAGCGCGCGTGACATGCAGCAACGCGGCGCGCTCGCGATCGCGAACAACCGGGTCTGGGTGTCGTACGGTGCGCAGGCCGGCGACTGCGGCGATTACAAGGGACGGGTCGTCGGCGTGCCGCTGAGCGGCGCCAACGACGTCATCTTCTACAGCCCGCCGACGAAGCGCGGCGGCGGCATCTGGAACCCGAACGGGCCGACCGTCAACGCCGCCGGGCACCTTCTGGTCGTGTCCGCGAACGGCGCCGCTTTCCCGGGCGACGCGTACGACCACACGAACACCGTGCTCGAACTGGACGCCAACGCGAAGGTCGTCGACTCGTTCGCGCCGACCGACTGGGCCGCTAACAACCAGGGCGATGTCGGTCTCGGGTCGCAGGGCGTCGCACTGATCGGCACGAAGTGGGCGGTGCTCGGCGGAAAGTCCGGCCCGGTGTACGTCCTGCGGCAGGGTCACCTCGGCGGCATCGGCGGCCAGGTTGACGTACAGGACATCTGCCGGTCGTTCGGCGGCGCGGCCGTGAACGGCAACGTCGTCTATCTGCCGTGCACCGACGGCGTACGCGCGGTCCGGGTGGACGATGCGGGCAAGCTCCACGTGTTGTGGCACGCGTCCGACACGATCACCGGATCGCCGGTCATCGGCGGCGGACGCATCTGGGTGCTCGACACGAACAACGGAATCCTGCACGGGCTCGATCCGGCCACCGGCGAGAGCCTCGGTCAGGTCGACGTCGGCGTCGCCAACCGGTTCGCCACCCCGGCGCTGTACGGAGCGGACGTCATCGTGCCGACGCTCGCCGGCATCGCGGTCGTCCGCACCTCGTAGCGCCGAGGCGTCCTACGCACGTCGTGACGCGGCCGCGAGGCGGGGTCGCGTCGCATCGCGCCGACCGCGAGAATCGGGCCATGCCCGACTCAACGACGGAGGCGGTCGGCGTCGGCTCAACCGACTACGACCGGGCGCACGCGGCCGCCCATCAAAGCGACTTGATGCGTGAGCTGTGGTCACGCGCGATGGGCGACCAGTATCCGGCCGAAGTCGATCCGTTCAGCTCCTGTTCGTGGTGGCTGCTCGGTCACGCCGTCGCCGGATTGTGTATGCGGCCCGGCGGCCTGCTCGTCGATCTCGGCTGTGGGCGGGGCGGTCCGGGACTGTGGTTGGCCCGGGCGTTGTCGGCGCGACTGATCGGCGTCGACTTCAGCGCCACCGCGGTCGCGCTGGCGGCATCACGCGCGATCGAGTTCGGCCTCGCCGACCGCGCCGAATTCCGGCAGGCGACATTCGAGCACACCACGATCGCCGATCAGAATGCCGACGCGATCGTGAGCGTGGACGCATTGCCGTTCGCGCCCGACCGGACGGTCGCGCTCCGCGAGGCGGCACGGATCCTCCGACCCGGCGGTCGCCTGGTGTTCAGCGGCCGTACGGCGCGACTGGACGCGCCGAGCTGGGAGGCCATGGCATCGGCGGCCGGGCTCGAGGTCGAGGCGTCACACGTCAACCGCCAGCATGACGAACACTGGCAACGGCTCTACGATCAATGGTTGTCCCACGCGGACGAGCTGCGGGCCGACGTCGGCGACGCGGTCGCGGACAACTTGCTGCGGGAGGCGACACAGGGCGGCGCGCGCCTCGGGCAGCGCGAGGCGATCGTGATGGTGATGCGGCGGCCATCGACGTGACCTCGGCTGCGCATCGACACACAAACTGCTCGGAAGCGTATTTCGTCCTCGACGGCGAGGTCTCGGTGCAGATCGACGACAAGGAACTTCTCGTCCGACGCGACGGCTTCGTACTCGTTCCGCGCGGGACCGCCCATACATTCGGCAACCGGGGCGACGAGGAGGCGCGGCTCCTGGTGATCCATGCGCCGGCGGTCGACGCGTACTTCGCCGAACTGCACGATCTGTGGAACGCCGCTGCCCCGCCGACACCGGACGAGGAGCGGGCGCTCATGGCCCGGTTCGGGATGGAGCCGGCCTGACCGGTGACGGTCGTCGTAGGTCCGACAACGGTCGGCGCCGCGCGCGAGCGACACATTGGTTAGGGTGCCGGCATGGGGCACGCCGCGACCGATGACATGGACACGGCTGCCACCCTCCGGTACGCCGACGATCGGCACGCGCTGACCGGCGTACGGCTCGTCGATGACATCCACCTGCCGGCCGATCGGCGGGACTTTGCCTACGACGACGGCGACGCGGCATGGCACCTGCGATTGCCACCGCTTCCCGTCCTGCGCCTGGAATACCGGCTGGAGCTGCACCATCCGGACGGTGGCACGGAGGTCATCTGCGACCCGGCGAACCCGCGGCGCGCCCCCGGCGCGTTCGGCGACAAATCGGTGCTGGAGTTGCCCGGATATCGGCGGCCGGCGTGGCTCGACCGGCACGCCGTCGCCGCCGGCACGTGGCGCGAGCTGACCGTACCGTCGACGGCGCTCCGGGCCGACCTGCCGCTGCGCATCTGGTCGCCCGCCGTCGCCGGCCCGAATTCCTCGCCGCACGGCATCCTGCTCGCCCATGACGGCGGCGAATACGACCGGCTCGCGGGGATCGTGCAATACAGCGCCGCGATGATCGAGAGTGGCCGCCTGCCCCGACATCACCTGGTGCTGCTCAGTCCGGTCGAGCGCAACGAGTGGTACGCGGCCAATCCGGCCTACGCACGAGCACTCATCGACGACGTGCTCCCGGTCGTCCGCACCGAACTCGACGGCGGCGGGCCGGTGGTCGCCGTTGGCGCCAGCCTCGGTGCGCTTGCGCTGCTGCACGCGCACTGCCGGTATCCGTACCCGTTTGATGCTCTGTTCCTGCAGTCCGGCAGTTTCTTCCAGGATCGATTCGACGCGCAGGAGTCGAACTTTCCGTGGTACGGCCGGATCGTCCGCTTCGTCGACGAGCTTCGGCGCGGTGCGGCCGCTCCGATCCCGACCGTGCTGACCTGCGGCATCGCCGAGGAAAACCTGGCCAACAATCGGGACCTGGCGGCCGTCCTACGCGAGCACGACTATCCGGTACGTGTCGTCGAAGTGCCGGATGCCCATAACTTCGTCGCGTGGCGCGACGCATGGCATCCGCATCTGGCCGACCTCGCGGCCCAGGCTTGGTCGGCCGACAATGCGTCACTCCGACCCGGCGGCGGCTGATGGATCAGCATGCGGCCCGGCTCCACTCGCCCGCCATGGACGCGAGCGGCGAGGTGATCCGCTACGGGCACTGGGGGCGGCCGGTGCTCGTCTTCCCGTCCGAGCAGGGCCGAGCCGGCGACTTCGCCGGCAACGGCATGGTGGACGCGGTCGCGTCGCTGATCGACGACGGGCGGGTCAAGCTCTACTGCGTCGATTCCTACGACGCGGCGTCGTGGTCGGCGCGGGATGTGCCGTTGGAGGAGCGTGCACGGCGCCACGGCCTCTACGAATCGTGGATTCTCGACCAGGTCGTGCCGTTCATCATCGACGACTGCGGCGGTGCACTCGACGCGGCAACCCAGATCGCGACACTGGGCGTGTCGCTGGGTGCGTTTCATGCACTGAACTTCTCACTCCGTCGCGCCGACTTGTTCCCGCTGGCGATGTGCCTGTCCGGCAACTACGACCCGACGAGCTGGCACGGCTGGGGCGAGCGCGGCGACGCGCTCTACTTCAACAATCCGGCCGATTACGTGAACCATCTCGGCGGCGACCACCTGGACTGGCTGCGCGGCCGGCTGTCCGTGCTGCTGGTCTGCGGGCAGGGACAGTGGGAGGACACCACCGGCGCGCTGGACTCGACCCGCCGGATGGCGGCGATGCTGGCCGACAAGGGCATCCGCCACGAGCTGGACCTGTGGGGCTTCGACACCCCGCATGATTGGCCGTCCTGGCGGGCACAACTCGCGCATCACCTGCCGCGGTTCTGCTGATTCTCGGCCGATAGCGTACGACGCACGATGGCGCGCGACGCGTTTGGCCCGGCGCGCCGCCCATCGGTTGACCGCAAGCGGACCGGAGTCCGATCATCACGTAACGCCGCGAGTTCGTACCGTCGCCGCCGCTCCTGCTCACCCCCTGGGAGGGAGAATGTCCGAGGTCGAACACATCATCGGGTTGCTGCTCGGCACCGAGGAAGACTGGCCCCGCGCGTTCGAGACGCTGCTCGGCCGGCTCGGGCCGGTCACCGATGCCGCCGGCACCACCCATCGTTTGCGCAGCAACCGCGTCACCATCGAGCCGTTCAACCTGCGTGATCGCCCTCGGCACGCGCTGATCATCGACCGGCTGGCGTACTGGTACTACCACCCGCGCGAGTGGCTCAAGAAGGTCGCGCTGATGGACGGCGTCTACTTGCTGAACAGCCCGTTCACGTTCCAGTCCATGGAGAAGCACGCCGCCTACTGCGCGATGATCCGGCTCGGGCTGCACGTCCCCGAGACAGTGTTGGTGCCGTACAAGCACCCGCTGGACAACGCCCGGTACGCGTACACCGCGGCGCGGTACAACCAGCCCTTCGACCTGGACGAGGTCGCGCGGCCGCTCGGCTATCCGCTGTTCATGAAGCCGTACGACGGCGGTGGCTGGGTCGGCGTGTCCCGCATCCGCGACAGCGCCGAGTTGCACGAGGCGTACGACGCGTCGGGCGAGCGGCTGATGCACCTGCAGCAGTCGGTCGAGGGCTACGACGTGTTCGTCCGGTCGCTGTCGATCGGGCCGGAGACGATGGTCATGAAGTTCCGGCCCGACCTCCCGATGCACGATCGCTACGCCGTCGACCACGGCTTCCTGGACGCGTCGACCGGTGACGAGGTGCTGTCCATCTCGCGCGTGGTCAACTCGTTCTTCCGCTGGGAGTTCAACTCCTGCGAAATGCTGGTCCGCGACGGCGTCGTCTACCCGATCGACTACGCGAACGCCTGTCCGGACGTGGCGATCACGTCCCTGCACTACTACTTTCCCTGGGCGATGGCGGCACTGCTGCGGTGGAGCGTCTACTGCGTCGTCACCGGCCGTACCCTGCGCGTCGACACCGACACCGCTCGGTACTTCGAGATCGCCGATCGCGCCGAGTTGTCCTACGACGAGAAGCTCGCCGGCTACCGGCGACTTTCGGACGAGCATTTCGACACCGAGCGCTACGCGGAGTTCTGTGCCACGCGGCTCGGTCACGTGGACGACCTCGTGTACGACTGGGTCGGCTCGGGCGATTTCGACGCGTTGCTGGTCGACACCGTCCGGGCGACGTACCCGGCGGCTGAGCACGACCGCTTCGTCGCCCATTTCCGCGGACTCGTCGGGATGTGGGTGTCCGAGCGGGCGGGTGCGTCGTAGCCCACCTGTGCATACGCTAAATAGAACGCGTACCGAGGCGGGCCGCGTACCGGCGCCACCGGCGAGGGCAGGGTCTCATGGGTCGACACGTGGCACTCCAGACGTTCAGCCGGGCGGACCGGACCCGCTATCGGGACAAGGTCCGCAGCAACCTCGACGTGCTCGCGCGCATGCTGGCCGAGGCGACATTCGAGGCCGAGACGCCGATGACCGGCCTGGAGATCGAGTTCAACCTCGTCGATTCGGTCGGTGATCCGGTGATGCGCAACGCCACCGTACTGGGCGAGATCGCCGACCCGGATTTCGTGACCGAGCTCGGCCAGTTCAACATCGAGATCAACGTGCCGCCGCGGGAGCTCGGCGGCGATGGCCTGACCGCGTTCGAGAACCGGATCCGCGACAGCCTGAACGCGGCCGAGCAGCGGGCCGCGGCCATCGGCGTCCACCTCGTGATGGTCGGCATCCTCGCCACGCTGACCCGCGACCATCTGACCGAGGAGACACTGTCCGCCGATCCCCGCTACACGCTGATCAACGACCAGATTTTCGCCGCGCGCGGCGAGGACATCGCGATCGAGATCGCCGGCGTCGACCGGCTCCGGGTGCACTGCGACTCCATCGCGCCGGAGGCCGCGTGCACGAGCGCCCAACTGCACGTACAGGTCGCGCCGGAGAATTTCGCCGCCTACTGGAACGCGTCGCAGGCGATCGCCGGCATCCAGGTCGCGTTGGCCGCGAACGCGCCGTACCTCTTCGGCCGGGAACTCTGGCGGGAGACGCGCGTGCCGCTGTTCGAGCAGGCCACCGACACACGGGCCGACGAGCTCAAGGCTCAGGGGGTACGCCCACGCGTATGGTTCGGCGAGCGCTGGATCACGTCGATGTTCGACCTCTTCGAGGAGAACGTCAGCTACTTCCCCGCATTGCTGCCGATCTGCGACGACGAGGATCCGGTCGACGTCTTCGGTCGGGGACAGACCCCGATGCTGCCCGAGCTCACGCTGCACAACGGCACGATCTACCGGTGGAACCGGCCGATCTACGCGGTCGTCGATGGCAAGCCGCACCTGCGCGTCGAGAACCGGGTGCTACCGGCCGGACCGACGGTCGCCGACATCCTCGCCAATGCCGCGTTCTACTTCGGTCTCGTCCGTACGCTGGCCGAGCAGGACCGCCCGATCTGGACGCAGATGTCATTCAGCGCGGCGGAGGAGAACTTCCACAGCGGCGCCCGGCACGGCATCGACGCGTCGCTGTTCTGGCCCGGCGTCGGCACCGTACCGGTCACGGAACTGGTCCTGCGCCGGCTGTTGCCGCTGGCCGCGGCCGGTCTCGACCGCTGGGGCGTCGCCGCGGCCGACCGGGACCGGTTTCTCGGCATTATCGAGGGACGTTGCGTCACCGGCCGCAACGGAGCCAGCTGGCAGGTGGCCGCGCTGCGGCACGCACACCTGGCCGCCTCGGAGGGCGCCGGCGGCCGGCCGGCCGAGGCCCTTCGTGCCATGGTGCGCGAGTACCGCGAACTGATGCATACGAATGAGCCGGTGCACCAATGGCCGTTGCCGGGTGCGGCGCCACGACCGCGCGGCCCGTCCGGGAATTAGGTTGGGATATCCGCGTTCCGGTTGATGTTGATCGGGTACCGGGGGATCATGTCTGGCGTCCGCACCCATCGGGAGGTCAGCATGTCCACACCACCTGCACCGAGCGGCCCAGGGGCCACACCGCAATCCGGAGCGGGCGGCTTCAACCCGGCGACCGGGCTCAATCCCGGTGCCGGCCTCGGCGGTGGCCGCGGCACCGGGCTGCCGGGCGGACCGGGTGGGCCGGTCAACCTTCCGTCGGCCGGCGGTCCGCAGCCCGATCCGGGTCGCCCCTCGGTCACGGTCGCGACCTACGACACCTACCCCGAGGCACAACGTGCCGTCGACTATCTGAGTGACAACAAATTTCCGGTCGAGTACACCGCCATCATCGGCACTGACCTGCGACTGGTGGAGAACGTGACCGGTCGGCTCACCGTAGGGCGCGCCGCCCTCGCCGGCGTTGCGAGCGGTGCGTGGTTCGGCCTGTTCTTCGGCCTGATCATCGGCATCTTCACCAACTCGAACTGGTTCGGCGTCATCATCACGACGGTGCTCATCGGCGCCGCGTGGGGCGCGATCTTCGGCGCGATCGCGCACGCCGCGACCGGCGGGCGACGCGACTTCACCTCGCGCAGCACACTGCAGGCGCGGCAGTACGCGGTGACGGTCGGCGCCGAACGGGCCGACGAGGCAAGGCACATGCTCGTCCAGATGAACTGGCGGGCCAGCGGCGCCCAGTAGGCAACGCCCGCGTCCGCAATTTCGGATCGTTCAGGCTGGCTTACTCGGCGGCGAGTGCCGGGATGACGTGCTGGCCGTACGCGTCGAGCGTGTGCTGCTTGTCGTCGTGCTGCAGGTAGATCGCGAACTGGTCGACGCCGAGCTCCCGCAGTTCGCGCAGCCGCCGTAGGTGGGCGTCGACCGGCCCGAGCACACAGAACCGGTCGACGATCTCGTCCGGGACGAAATCCGCATGCGGATTGCCGGCCCGCCCGTGTGACGCATAGTCGTACCCCTGGCGGCCGGCGATGTAGTCGGTGAGCACCCGAGGCACCGCTCCCCCGGTGCCGTAGCGCCGGACGATGTCGGCGATGTGGTTGCCGACCATGCCACCGAACCAGCGCGTCTGGTCCCGTTGGTGCACGAGGTCGTCGCCGACGTACGCCGGGGCGGCGACGCAGAACTTCAGCGCCGCCGGATCGCGGCCGGCCCGTTCCGCCGCCGACCGTACGGCACCGATCATCCAGGCCGCGATGTCCGGGTCGGCCAGTTGCAGGATGTAGCCGTCCCCGACCTCGCCCGCGACTTCCAGCGCTTTGGGTCCGTAGGCGGCGACCCAGACATCGAGCCGACCGTCGGTGACCCACGGAAACCGCAGCTCCTGCCCGTTGCGCTCGATCGACCGTCCGCTCGCGAGCGACCGGATGACCTCGATGCACTCGCGCATCTCGGCGAGGCTCCTCGGCGGGAGGCCGAGCGTACGCAGGGCGGAGTCGCCCCGGCCGATCCCGCAGATCGTACGGTTGCCGAACATGTCGTTCAGGGTGGCAAACAGGGACGCCGTGACCGTCCAGTCGCGGGTGCCCGGGTTCGTCACCATCGGCCCGACGACCACCGACGACGTGTTCGCGAGGATCTGGCTGTAGACCACGAACGGCTCCTGCCAGAGCAGGTGCGAATCGAACGTCCACACGTGCGAGAAACCGGCCGCCTCGGCCCGCTGAGCCAGACCGATCACGTCGGACACCGGCGGATCGAGCTGGAACACCACGCCTACATCCATGCCGCCTCCCTCAGCGCAAGTAACCGGACAGGCCGCGGCGGAGGAACTGGCCGCGCCCCTTGCGTCCATGGAAGGCGCCGTCCTGTACGAGGATTTCGCCCCGGGACAGTACGGTGTCGACGCGCCCGGAGATCTGGAAGCCCTCCCACGCGGAGTGGTCCATGTTCATGTGGTGGGTCGAGGCGCTGATTGTGGTGCGACCGGCCGGATCGTAGAGCACGATGTCGGCGTCGGACCCGGGCGCGATGACGCCCTTGCGCGGATACAGCCCGAACATCCGCGCCGGTGTGGTGGCGATCGTCTCGACCCAGCGTTCGAGCGACAGCTTGCCATCGGCGACGCCCTGATAGACGAGGTCGACCCGGTGCTCGACCGTGCCGATCCCGTTGGGGATCTTGGAGAAGTCGCCGATGCCCAGCTCCTTCTGCTCCTTCATACAGAACGGGCAGTGGTCGGTGGACACGATGGCCAGATCGTTCGTCCGCAGGCCCTTCCACAGGTCGGCACGGTGGTGAGCGTGCTTGCTGCGCAGCGGCGGCGACGCCACCCACTTCGCGCCCTCGAATCCGGGCGCGCCGAGCTGGTCTTCCAGCGTCAGGTAGAGATACTGCGGGCAGGTCTCGGCGAACACGTTGCGGCCGGCGTCCCGCGCCGCCGCCACGTGCTCGAGCGCGCCGCTGGCCGACAGGTGGACGAAATAGAGCGCGCAGTCCTGAGCCACGTCCGCGAGCACGATCGCGCGATGGGTCGCCTCCGCCTCCAGCTCGGGCGGCCGGGTCACGCCGTGGTAGATCGGATCGGTCTGACCCCGCTCGAGCGCCTGCCGGACCAGCACGTCGATCGCGATGCCGTTCTCGGCGTGCATCATGATGAGCGCGCCGTTATCCCGGGCCCGCTGCATCGCCCGCAGGATCTGACCGTCGTCGCTGTAGAACACCCCCGGGTACGCCATGAAGAGCTTGAAGCTGGTGATCCCCTCGTTCGCGACCAGCTGGTCCATCGCCTTGAGCGCATCCTCGTCGACGCCGCCCAGGATCATGTGGAAGGCGTAGTCGATGAAGCATTCGCCGTCGGCCTTGGCGTGCCAGGCCGCCAGCCCGTCCTGGACTACTTCGCCGGTCCGCTGCACGGCGAAGTCGATGATCGTCGTCGTGCCGCCGAACGCGGCCGCTCGCGTGCCGGTTTCGAACGTGTCGCTCGCGAACGTCCCGCCGAAGGGCAACTGCATGTGCGTGTGTACGTCGATCCCGCCGGGGATCACGTACTTGCCCGTTGCGTCGACGGTCAAGTCCACCGGTGCGGTCCAGGTCCCCGGCGCTACGACGGCGGCGATCGTCTCGCCGTCCACGACGACATCCGCGGGCGTCCGGCCGGTCGGGCCGACGACCGTGCCTCCGGAGATCAGCGTCGTCACGGCTTCACCAGGCTGTCGTACGCGTCGGGACGGCGGTCGCGGTAGAACGCCCAGCGATCGCGCACCTCGGCCAGCAGGTCCAGATCGAGATCGCGCACGATCAGCTCGGGCTGGTAGGCGTCACCCACCTCGCCGACGAATTTGCCCTCCGGGTCGACGAAGTACGACGTCCCGTAGAAGTCGTCGTCGCCGATCTCACTTTCGATGCCGACCCGGTTGATCGCGCCGATGAAGTATTCGTTGGCCACGGCGGCGGCCGGCTGTTCGAGCTTCCACAGGTAGGACGACAGGCCGCGACTGGTCGCCGACGGGTTGAACACGATCTGGGCGCCGCCGAGACCGAGTGCCCGCCAGCCCTCCGGGAAGTGCCGGTCGTAGCAGATGTAGACGCCGACCTTTCCGACCGCCGTGTCGAACACCGGATAGCCGAGGTTCCCGGGCCGGAAGTAGAACTTCTCCCAGAATCCCTTCACTTGGGGTATATGCGTCTTGCGGAACTTGCCGAGGTATGTGCCGTCCGCATCGAGGACGGCCGCCGTGTTGTAGAGGACACCCGGCTGCTCCTGCTCGTACATCGGCAGCACCATGACGATGCCGAGCTGGGCCGCGAGCGCGCTGAACCGCTCGACCGTCGGTCCGGGGATCGACTCGGCGTAGGCGTAGTACTGCGGATCTTGCACCTGGCAGAAGTACGGCCCGTAGAACAGCTCCTGGAAGCAGATCACCTTCGCCCCATCGGCGGCCGCCTGGCGCGCGTACTCCTCATGTGCTTTGATCATCGATTCCTTGTCGCCGGTCCAACTGGTCTGCACCAGGGCGGCGCGAATCACGTCTGCCATCGTGGTCCTCTTCCCGAAGCTGCCGGCGTCATCGCTGGCGGTGCCGATCGGTACAGACTATGAGCCCAGCGCCGGAAGGGGTACCGCCTCAGGCGAAATCCGTTGCCGTCAGCGACGTCGTCGCCGCTTGTCGGCGAGGGCCAGCGGCGAGACGTAGATGTCGCCCGCCGACGGCCTCGATCTTGGCGCGGTTGCCCGCATGACCGGTGGCGCCACCGTACCCAACCAAGCACCGCACCGGCCCGGCCGTCACGAAAGACCTGGTCACGAGCGGTGATCAACAACGCCTCCGCGCCGATATCCGCAGCCCACATGGTATTGTTGATCTTTGTCGCGCCGCCGGCCGTGATCTTGCTACCACCGTGTGGGCCGGACCCATACCGCGCCGGTGCCTCGCCGCGGCCGGCGGTCCGCCGCCTCGCCGGTGCCGGGTACGGACATTCCGACGATCTCGATGTTGATGCCGCCGACCAGGCTTCGAAATCAGCTGACATGGGAATCCACTCGTGTGCGGCGGCTATTGGCAAGGACGCGTATCGAAAGAGGATCACGATGACGACGAGCGATCCGGTGCTGTATCCGCTCCCGCAAACCGACGTGGAGTCGATCCGACAGGACGCGGCGCGCGCGAGATTGGACCTGGCCGACACACTCGAAGCCCTGGCCGCGCGGTTCACCGTACGGCGCCAGGTCTTTCGCAAGATCCGCTCAGCGAGCCGGCGCACCGGGCCGGCGTGGGCCGCCGGCGCCGGCGCCGCGTCGGTGGTAGTCCTCGCCCGGCTGGCGCCTCTGGGCCTGCGGCCGACGCGCCATCGCCGCTGGGCCGCGGGGGGCATCGCGACCGCGGTAAGCGTCCTTACCTATGTCGCGCTCGACCGCCGCCACGGCCCGAACCGGCAACCTCAGCGTGGCGAGCACAGCCCGGTCATCGAGTTGAGCTTCCCCGTCGTGTCCGCGCCGTCCGTCGGACCCGGTCCGCTCGCACCGAACCCGGCCGGACGTGACGTCGTCGATGTACTCCGCGACCAGCACCGACAGATCGACGGCATGTTCGCGTGGGTGCTGTCGACCGAGGGGCTGGCCCGCAAAGAAGCGTTCGCCACGCTCGTCGAATTCCTCCACCGGCATGAGCGCGCCGAACAGGAGATCGTGCACCCTGTCCTCGCCGCGGTGGACGCGGCGGCGGCGCGGGTGGTCGCCGACCGGCTCGACGAGGAAGGCAAGGACGATCTGTCCATCGCATCGCTGATCAGGCGGGGCGTGCACAACTCTCGGTTCACGGCCGACTTCGACGAGTTGCGCGACCAGGTGCGCGCGCACGCGGCTCATGAGGAGGCGATCGAGTTTCCGTTGCTGCGTGCGCGGGTGCCGGGCGATCGCCTACTCACCATGGCCAATGAGGTCCAGGCCGCGCAGGTCGAGCCGTGGTAGACGGGTGCGACGTTATGCGGATGCGGTCCACCGCTACGCCGGTCAGGGTGCGGCGGATGTTGTCGTGACGGATCGGCGTGGTCCGTCGTCGCCGGTTGCGGTCGCGGCGTTCGACACGGTGCTGGCCGCCCGCGCAATCAGCTGCGTCTACCAACCGATTGTCACGCTGGACGGCCACGAGGTGGTCGCGTACGAGGCGCTGGCCCGCGGACCGGCCAGCACGAACTGGTCCACGCCCGACGTGTTGGTGAGTTACGCGGCCGAGATCGGTCGGCTGCCCGAACTCGACTGGATCTGTCGGGCCGCCGCGTGTCGTGGTGCGCTCGAGGCGCAGCTGCACGATGACATGCCGATCTTCGTCAACGTCGAACCGGCGAGCTCGCGCGTCCCGTGCCCCCGCGACCTGGTGGACGTGATCCGCCGGGGCATGGAGAACTTGCAGCTCGTGGCCGAGATCACCGAACGGTCGGTGGCGGGCGACCCGTCCGGCCTCCTTCGCGCCGTCGGACAATTGCGCAGGTACAACAACCGGATCGCGCTCGACGACGTCGGCGCCGACGTAGCCAGCCAGGCGATGATGCCGCTACTGCGGCCGGACGTGATCAAGCTCGACCGGTCGGTTGTTCAGGAGCCGACGTCGCCGGCCGCGATCGCCGTCGCCGACGCGGTGCGCGCCGAGGCCAGCCGTACGGGAGCACTGATTCTGGCCGAGGGGATCGAGACCGACGAGCATCTGGCCGCCGCGAGTGCGCTCGGCGCGACATTGGGCCAGGGGTGGCTGCTCGGCCGACCCGACGCATTGCCCAAACGCATCCGGCCGCCCGCGCTCACGCTGCCGCGGCTGCGGTCGTCGCTGCCGTCGGGTGCGACACCGTTCGACATCGCGAGCGCGCTCGTGCCGGTCACCGAGGCCCGACGCCACACCGTGCTCATGCACAGCCGGGCCATCGAAGACCACGGCATCTATGCCGCCGAGCCCACGGTCCTGCTCACCACGTTCGAAGACGTACGGTTCTTCGACGCGGCGACCCGCGAGCGCTACACGAAGCTCGCCGACCAGGGCATGCTGACGGCCGTGTACGGACCTGGAATGCCAGCCGATCCGGCGCCGAACGTCCGCGGCTGCACGGTTTCCCGCGACGATCCCCTCGCGGCCGAGTGGACGGTGATCGTGGTCGGCAACCGGTTCGCCGGCGGGGCGTTCGCCCGGCGGCGCGACCGACTCGCCGCCGGCCCCGGCCAGGCGTACGAGCTCGTCGTGAGCCGCGACCGCGACGTCGTCCTGGCGGCGGCCACCCCGCTGCTCGAACGGATCGCGCTCGAACCGACCTCGCTCGAACAGGCCTCGCTCGAACCGACCTCGCTCGAACGGGCCTCGCTCGAACAGGCCTAGTTCGACCGGGCCTCGCTCGAACGGGCCTCGCTCGAACAGGCCCGGTTTGACCGGACCCCGCTCGAACGACCCCGCGAACGGCCGGTTCGTGGCATACCGTCGGTGGTCGCACCTAACATCGCGGCTTGCCGCCCTGCGTCGCTGAGGCCGAGATACTGCGTTACCGAAATACTGCGTTGCCGAGATACTGCGTTGCCGAAACTCAGCACATTAGCGACGAGGCGCTGGGGAAGTGGCCAACGACGATGTCGACGAGAACGTCGGCCGAACAGGAGGTTTGGGATGAGCTTGCCGAAGATCGTTTCCCGCGACGAGTGGCACGCCGCGCGCACGGAGTTGCTCTCGCGGGAGAAGGACGCCCTCCGGGCCAAGGACGAGATGAACACCCGACGCCGCAACCTGCCAATGGTGCGGATCGAGAAGGACTACGAGTTCGACGGTCCCGACGGCCGGGTCGGCCTAGTCGACCTGTTCGATGGCCGCCGTCAGCTGGTGCTCCAGCACTTCATGTTCGACCCGTCGTGGGAGGACGGATGTAGCAGTTGCACGGCCGCGCTGGACGAGGTCTCCGACGGGCTGCTTCGCCACCTCCGTGCCCGTGACACGAACTACGCGGTCGTCGCGCGGGCCCCGCTCGCGAAGGTCGAGAAGTATCGCGCCAAGCGCGGTTGGTCGATCCCGATCCACTCGTCGTACGGGTCCGACTTCAACTACGACTTCCACGTCACGCTCGATGCGTCGGTCGCCCCGATCGAGTTCAACTACCGCGACGCCGACGACCTGCGGGAGGCCGGCATGGAATGGATGCTCGATCCGGCGAACCATCCGGCCGAGCAACCCGGGATGACCTGCTTCCTGCGCGACGGCGACGACATCTTCCACACCTACTCGACGTTTGCGCGGGGCACCGAACAAATCGGTGGGGCATACGGCTTCCTCGACATGACCGCGCTCGGTCGCCAGGAGGATTGGGAGGAGCCCAAGGATCGCGTCGACACGTCCCGCGGCCCGGTCCCCGACTTCACCTGATCCGGGTCACTCCAGCGGCGGCAGCTGTTGCGGATGGCGGAGCACGTCGGCGAACAGGTCGCCCCGGTCGGCGATACGCGGCAGGATCGTACGGATCGTGAACCCGTCCGGCGATAGGCCGGGATCGTCGAGTTCGTCCCAGTCGATCGGCGCCGATACCGGGGCGCCCGCCGCGGCCCGCGGGCTGTACGGAGCGACCAGCGTCTTGTTGATCGCATTCTGGGTGTAGTCGAGGCGTGCCAGGCCGCTGCGATCGGTCTTGGTCCACTTCCAGCTGACCAGCTCGGGGACGACCGCGCCGACCGTCTGGGACAATCGCTCGACCCAGGCCCGGGTCGCGGCGAAGTCGGGGCCACGCGCGATCGGCACCCAGATCTGGATTCCCCGTTGCCCGGTGACCTTGGGGCGCGCGACGACGCCCATGTGTTCGAACGCGGTTCGATGCAGGCGGGCGAGCACCAGGAGATCCGCCCAGCTCGTCTGCTCGCCCGGATCGAGGTCGATCAGCGCGTACGTCGGCTGCCGCGGCTGGTCGACCTGCGACGTCCATGCGTGCCATTCCAACGCGCCGAAGTTGGCCGCCCAGACGAGCGCGGCGGGCTCGTCCACCACAAGGTAGGTCCGGGTCTCCCCCCGACCGGCGTCGGGATTGTCCCAACGGGCCAGCCACTCCGGGGCATGGTCCGGCAGTTCCTTCTGCCAGAAGCCTTTCGCGTGTGCACCGTTGGGGAAGCGATGCATGTTGAGGGGACGCCGCGTCAGATACGGGATCGCGACCGGCGCGATCTGCGCCGCGTACCGGATCAGGTCACGCTTGGTGACCGGCTCCCCGTCGGGTCGGGCCGGGTAGACGACCTTGTCCAGGTTTGTCAACCGGAGGTCTCGGCCGAAGACGGTCCATGTGCCGGCCGAGCGTAGGGCGTCGAGGGTACCGATCTCGTCCGACGTCGGAGGGTCGAAACTGGCCGGTTTCAACGCAATCGAGGCCCGCGCCGGCGGCAGGTCCGACCGCCACATGCGGTCGGGGTCGGCCTTCACCTCATCATTGGTACGGCCACTGAGGACCGACCGCGGATGGTCCTCGGCGGTCCACCCGGCGCTGGCGAAGTCGTCGTGTTTGTGCAGGAGCAGCCACTCCTCCTTGCCCGACGCGTCCGTTCTCGTACGCACCAGGACGAATCGGCCACGCAGCTTTTCGCCCACCATGTCCAGATGGAGTTCGCCGTCGGACACCGCGCGACCCGGGTCCGGCGGATCACCGGCCTCGTCCGGCTCCCATGTCCCGGCATCCCACACGATCACGTCGCCGCCGCCGTACTCCCCGGCCGGGATGACGCCCTCGAAGTCGAAGTAGTCCAGTGGGTGATCCTCGACGTGGAAGGCGGCTCGCCGTACGCCCGGGTCCAGCGTCGGGCCTTTCGGGACGGCCCAGCTCACGAGTACGCCGTCGATTTCGAGGCGAAAGTCGTAGTGCAAACGGCTGGCGCGATGCCGCTGGACTACGAACCGGCGCGCGTCGCCAGCCGAACCCGGCGAAGCGGCACCGGACGGCTCCGGCGTCCGGGTGAAGTCTCGCTTGCCTCGGTAGGGCGCCAGCGGGTCGCGGGGCGACGGGCGGGACCGGGACGACGGCATGGACTCCAGTCAAGCCCCGTCAGTGGCTGGCGGCAACCACAATGGCCTGGCGGCCGTCACGGTCGGTCGAGCGCGGCGAGGCTCCGTACGGCCGCCGGACTACACCGATGCCGGAGAACTACCGGGTTTGCTGCCGGGCCCTTCAGCGACGTACAGCGGGAACAATCGGCGTTAGCGCGACTCGTCGAATTCGCGGAGAACCTCGGCGATCACGCGGCGAGGCGCCTCGGCTTGCGCCGGCTCGGTATCGACGTGCCCGGCCAACATGATCAGTGCCTTCCAGATCGTCCAGCCGCGGCCACGGGCCCACGTCGCCGGGTCGACACCCAAGACGTCCCGAAACGCCTTTCGGCTTTCCCCGGCAAACAGCGTCCAGGCGATCGTTACGTCACACGCGGGATCTCCGACGCCGGAGCATCCGAAGTCGATGACGGCCGACAGTCGGCCGTCACGAATGAGAAGATTGTCGACCGCGACATCGCCGTGGAACCAGACCGGTTCGCCATCCCACGTGGCGCTCAACGCGTCGCGCCACACCACGGCGGCGGCCCGGCCGTCGATGCGGCCGTCCAGCGCCGCGATCGCGCGTCGCGTCTCGGCGTCGAACTGATCCAGCGGACATCCCCGGAATTCGCTGTGCTGTCCCGCTGCGGGACCGTCAACGGACGGAATCCGTTGCAGGGTGACGAGAAATTCGGCGAGATCACTGGCAAACCGGACCTCGTCGTCGATCCGCTCGGTCCGGGCAAGGTCGCCCTCGATCCATCGGTAGATCGACCAGGCGAACGGATAGCCGAAACCGGGCGCGCCCATTGCCAGCGGGACGGGAATCGGCAACGGTAGCTGCGGCGCGAGGAACGGTAACCACCGTTGTTCTTTCGCCACCTGCGGGACGTACCCCTCGTCGCTCGGCAGCCGCACCGACATGTCGCCACCCAGGCGAAATGTACGGTTGTCCCATCCGTCGACGTCGACCGGCCGCACCGGCAGGTCGGCCCAGTGCGGGAACTGTGTCGCGACCAGTCGTCGGACGAGGTCGACGTCGATCGTCGGGCGTGATGGCGCGGTCGGGAGCGGTCGAGCGACAGTCGGCTCGGGCGGCGGGGACGCGTCGGGGGTCATCGCAGCCAGGGTGGCGGCGCCGGCATCACCTGGCAAGAGATTTTCGCGGCCGGCACGGTGGCGTACAACGGCGCGGGCACGACCTTCGGGTCGCGCCCGCGCCAAAAAGTGCCTACGGCAGCGTCGGCAGGAACGCCGGCGCGTGCCGGGCGTGCGTTGCCTGTTCGAACGCGTACCCCATGGCGATCAGCGACGGTTCGCTGAACGCCGTGCCGAAGAACGACATCCCGATCGGCAGCACGCCGCCGTTGGTGTAGCCGGCCGGCACGGTGAGATCCGGATATCCGGCGATGGCGGCCGGGCCCGACGCGCTCACGAAGTTCGTGAAGTCGTCACCGGTCGCGTGGTTCGTCACCCAGGCCGGCCCGTTGGTCGGCGCCACGATCGCGTCGAGATGGTTGGCCGCGAGCGCGGAGTCGATCGAGTTGCGGGCCGCGCCGGTCGCCGTCTCGCGCTCCTGCACGTACGTCGGATCGGTGAGATCGCCGTTCGTCGCCTGAGCCATGTCGAAGATCTCTTGCTTGAAGAACGGCATCTCGACGCTGGCGTGGGCGTTGTCGAAGTCGATCAGTCCGGCGAGATCGGCCGGGTGATGGCCGGGCGTCGCCGCCAGATACGCGTTGATGTCGTGCTTGAACTCGACCAGCAACGCCGGGAACTCGTTGTTGAAGGCGTCGTCGAGACCGGGCAGGTCGACGTTGTCGATGACCGTCGCACCGAGCGAACGAAGCTTTGCGATCGTCGCGTCGGTGACCGCGTTGACGTCCGCGACGTCGCCGCCGCCGCGCCACACGCCGATTCGCTTGCCGTGCAACGCCTGCGAGTTCAGATCGCTCAGGTAATCGCGGTGCACGAACGGGCCGGCCGCGGTGGTCGCCGCATCGGCCGGGTCGACGCCCTGGATCACCGAGAGCACAGCGGCCGCGTCGGTCATGTTGCGCGTGATCGGACCGGCCGTGTCCTGCTCCGCCGAGATGGGAACGACGCCGGTGCGGCTGACCAGTCCCAGCGTCGGCTTGATGCCGACGTCGTCGTTCGTGCCGGACGGACACACGATCGACCCGTCGGTCTCGGTGCCGATGGTGACCGTAGCCAGATCGGCCGCGGCCGCGACCGCCGATCCGCTGGACGAGCCGCACGGGTTGCGGTCCAACACGTACGGGTTGTTGGTCTGGCCGCCCCGGGCGGTCCAGCCGCTGGACGATGTGGTGGACCGGAAGTTCGCCCACTCGGACAGATTCGCCTTGCCGAGCACGATCGCGCCGGCGGCCCGCAGTTTGCCGACGAGGAAGGCATCCGACGGGTTGTCGCCGATCAGGGCGAACGATCCGGCGGTCGTGTGCTCGCGATCGCCCGTACCGACATTGTCTTTGAGCAGAACCGGAATTCCCTCGAGCGCGCTGCGTGCGCCGTGCGACCGCCGATGCGCGTCGCTTGCGACCGCCTCGCGCAACGCGTCGGGGTTCGTCTCGATGACGGCGTGCAGTGACGGGTTGAGCTGGTGGATCCGCGCCAGATAGAACGCGGTCAGGGAAACCGAGTTCAGCCGATGCGAGTTCATGTCGCGCTGCAAATCAAGCACAGTGGACGAATCGAGGTTGATGCCGTGCAGCGTTGCGGCGGTGGGTGCCGGTCGCGCCGCGGCCGACGGGGAGCCGGCCAGAACAGGGAGGAAGACCAGCACGGCGGTCACCGCGATGATCAGACTCCGACGGGTACGGTGCATCTTCGACCTCCGGGGGGTGTGTTGGCGAAGAATCACCCTGGGTCTATATCCTCGCCGCCGGCCGCGCAACCGATTCGACCCCTCGACGTTTACGGGCGACCCGCTCCATTGCGCGGACTCCGTGCTCACGGCGCAACTGTGCCTACCTGCCCGCCGGGCACGGGCGCCAGCGCGGGGCGACGTGCCGGGTGCCGGCGACGTTTAGTCGCTGGTAACCGCCGTCGTTGACGCGCGTCGGCCGTACCGGATCAGGCGACGATGAATCGTCCGATGACACCGAACGCACTGAGCAATCCGGTAGCGGTCAGCGCCGCGATCGCGACGGCGGCCGTCACGACCCATCGACGGCGTCCGGCCGCACTGTCCAGCCCGACCCAGGCCAACACCGCCCACAGCAAGCCCTCGCCGAGGAAAAAGACCTCGTTGAATGCCAGGTCCTGGACGTCGGCGGCACGTCGGTCGACCGAAACCCACTGTGCTGCCGGATAGCTGATTTCGCGGCCACCCGCGAGGCTCACCACCCGCTGCACATCATCGATCAGCGCGTGCATGACACACCCGACCGCAACCACCCAGCACACCGCAAGCAGGATGCGCCGGGGGCGAGGTCGGCGCCACAGCGGCAGCGCGGCGATCGGAAGTATGGCCGCCACGAGCAGCACCCCCACGGCCGCGAGGTTGAGCAGTCGGAATTCCGATTCGGACCTCGGCACGCCGATCATTCCCGCTGTTCCGCCGGCCGCGTAGTAGCCGCGGTAGACCGCGTACCCGAGCGCGCACGCACTCGTCAGAACACTCGCGACGAGGAGTTTCCGTCGGTGCTGTCGTTCCGCCGTGGCGTCGCCGAGTCGGTTCCCGAGCGGCGTTTCGCTCTCCGTCGTCGTCACGTCGCGGCTCCGTTCACGGGCTAAGGTGCGATCCGAACCCCAGACAACCACGCGGTCGAAAGACGCGAATCGGGGATGCGCCGGAGATAACCCCCAGGCTCATATCCGGGTACGTGCCGGCCGACGGCCCGCGGTTACGGCGACGTGTCGGGGGTCGGCCAACCATCATTTCGCCACCCAGCGGTTGCGGCCACGACGTTGTAGGCGGCGGGCAGTCGAGTCCACTTGGTGGCGACCGGGTTCAGTGGGTCATGGTGGCGACGCGCTTCGGCATCCGGGTGTTTAGTGGCGGTGCGAGTTGTCGCTGTCGCTGCGCCGTATGGCCGTTGCCCACGTCGGGCGCCAGGCTGTCTCGGGGAGCGGTGTCAGGTTTGCGAGGTGGTTGATGATTGGCCGGAGTCCTGGGTGCGAATTCGTGCTGGGGTAGATGAGCGAGAGCGGGTAGGCGAGCGTCGGATTGACGATCGGGATGCGGCGTAGGTCGTAGTTCGAAGGCCAAATGTAACGGTCGCGCGCGCCGACGAGGGTGGCCACATCTGCCGAGTCGGCGATGGCGTCGAGGAGTACCTCGTTGCCGAAGTTCGGGCCGGCAGCGTCGATGTGCAGGTCGAAGTCGGTGGCGAGCTGTTCGTAGAAGTCGGCCCATTCGCTTCGTGGTGCGATACCGGGCACCCAGATCCGGTGCTGGCGTAGCTGGGCTGGTGTCAATGTCGGTGCCGGGGCGAGCGGATGCCGGGGGCCGACGAGGAGCTCCAGCGGGGATTCGAACGCGTGGATCATGTGCACGTCGCGCGGCAGCGTGGCCGGGTCGGTGATCGTGCGGAAGGAGGCGTCGATGTCGCCTTTCTGGACGGCGGCGACGGCCACGCGCGGGTCGTTGACCCGAAGGGTCACCACGTCGAGGTCGGTGTCGGGATGCGAGCGCCAATAGTCGTGCAGCACGACGGCCTGCGCGGATCGCAGGCCGAGCACGTCGATACGCAGGGCGCGTGAGCCCGGTCTGATCGCGGTGATGGCGCGATCGACACCGGCGACAATGCCCCGCGCGTGCGCAAGAAACGCCTGGCCGTCGAGCGTGAGCTCGACCCCGCGGGCGGTCCGGGTGAACAACCGGACGTCGAGCTCACGTTCGAGGGTGGCGATCCGCTTCGACATGGCCTGTTGCGTCACGCCGAGGTCGTCGGCCGCGTGTTGCAGCGCTCCGAGTTCGGCCGCGCGGACGAACGATCGCACCGCCTCGGTATCCATCGACCCAGCATAGGTAGGCCCAACGAAACGTTGTGACTCGCCGGGCAACGAGTTGTTTGATCCCGCTCGCGTGTAGCCGATGTGATTGCGGGAGGCGAATATCGGTTGTGCCAAGGGAGTCGCATGCGGGTGCACATGGGACGCAGTTTCGGCTGGCTGTGGTCGGCCTACGCCGTAAGCACCTACGGCACGTGGATCGCCTTCGGAGCGTTCCCGCTCATCGCGATTCGCGTGCTGCACTCGCCGGCATTCGCGGTGTCGCTTCTGGACGCGGCCGGGCTTGCCGTCGCCGCGATCGTTGCGTTCCCGCTCGGGCCGTGGGTCGAGCACCGGGCCAAGCGTCCGGTGATGATCGCGATGGACCTGATCCGGTTCCTCGCGATGACCAGTGTCCCGATCGCGTACATCCTCGGCGTGCTGTCCTACAGCCAACTGCTGGTCGTGTCGGTCATCTCCGGGACCGCGAGCATCGCGTTCACCGCCGCATCCGGCGCGTACCTGAAATACCTCGTCCGCGCCGATCACCTCCTTGTCGCCAGCGCCAGATTCGAGGGCACGAGCTGGGTGGCGACCGCGGCCGGTCCACCGCTGGGTGGCGCGCTGATCGGATTGCTCGGCCCGGTCATCACCGTCGTGGCCGACGCCGCCAGCTACCTGCTGTCCGCGCTCGGGGTCGGCCGCATCCGCGGCGGCGACGTTGCGACACCGCGCGATCCGGCTGCCAGGTGGCGCGGCGCCGACCTGCTCAATGGCTGGCGGTTCATCCTTGCCGACCGGGCATTACGGCGCCTGTTCGGCAACGGAGTCCTGGTCGGTGGCCTCATCATGGCCACCGTCCCGCTCCTGTCCGTACTCCTGCTGGGCCAGTACCACTTCCCGGCCTGGCAATACGGTCTCGCCTTCGGCATCCCGGCACTCGGCGGCTTCGTCGGCGCCCGCCTCTCCGCACGCCTCGTGACCCGCTACGGGCGGCACCGGGTCATGACCGTCTCCGGCTGGCTGCGATCGCTGTTCCCACTCGGTCTCGCGTTCATCCGCCCCGGCATCCCCGGACTCCTCACCGTCATCATCGTCGAGGGCCTCCTGATCACCAGCATGGGCATCTTCAACCCGATCTACGCAACCGAACGCCTGCAACGGGCTCCCGCAGATCATGCCGCCCAAGTCCTCAGCACATGGAGTGTCAGCAGCAAACTCCTCCAAGCTGCCCTGACGGTGATCTGGGGCATCCTCGCCACACTCACCAGCCCGCTCGCCGCGATTGCAGTCTCCGGCGTTCTCCTGCTCGCCACCCCGCTCCTGCTGCCCAAACGAACACACCTGTCCGACCCCGCTGGCCGCCGATCTGTACCCGCCCACCAGCACCCGGCCCCGGGACCCGCCGACGCTGCTGAGCCCGCCGCGTCAGCCGACAGCGTCCGGGCCGCATGATGCACCGCCCCGCTTACCCCGCAACGACGCTGCAGACTCATCCAGCGCTGTCGCACCGCCCGGTCGCGCCGCTTCCGCGGGCTCGGACTGCTAGACCGGTCCTCGAGCCGGCACCGGCAGCCAACCCGGCGTGGTCGTGGCGAGACCGCACGTGGCGGCGAAAGATGGAGGAGTTCCGCGACACGACGCCGCGCCGGATCCGCTGATGGATCGTGCCCGGTTGCTCGCCAGGCTCGCGGGCTGACCGATCGTCGGCCTCGGCCGGACCAGTAGGGGGCGACAAGTTTGAACGAGGAACCCGATCTCGACCGTTTCGTCAGCGCTCAGGATACGGGCGGGACATATGACAGCGCCGTACGCGAGCTGCGCGCCGGCCGCAAACAAACGCACTGGATGTGGTTCATCTTCCCGCAGATCGCCGGCCTGGGCCTGAGTTCGACCTCACGTCGGTATGCCATCGCCTCGCTGGCGGAGGCTCGCGCCTACCTCGCGCACCCACTGCTGGGTCGGCGGCTGGTGGAGTGCGCCGGTATCGTCACGACGTCTCCGGCCGAGTCGGCCGAGGTGATCTTCGGCCCCGTCGACGCCATGAAGCTACGGTCGTCGATGACGCTCTTCCGCCGGGCGGACCCGACCGAGGCCGTGTTTGGCCAGGTGCTTGACCGCTATTTCGGCGGTACGTCGGATCCGGAGACCGAACGGCGTCTGTAGGCGGACGTCAGTACGTCCACACCTCGCGTCCGATCGGGTCCAGGTGCGCCGACCAGATCCAGTTGATGGCGGCGTCGGTCACGCGTACGCAACCGTGCGACACCGGATGCGAGGGGACCGAGCTGTCCCCGTGAATAGCGACGCCCTCGAAGAAATACCGCGGGCGGTAGAGCAGCCCGAGCGGCGATCGATGGGGACCGTCGATCACCCGGTACGTGGTGAAATGACCCTTCGGCGTGGTGGCGACCTCGCGCCGTCCGTTCTCGTAGAACACGTAGCCGCCGCCAGTGGACGTATTGAGGATGTACTTCACCTGACCGTTCGTCACGAACAGGACCAGATCACGTTTCAGGTCCACCTCGATCACCGTGCCGGACTTGCTGCGCGCGGTCGGCCGTACGCCGTCGTTCAGCGCCTTCCACGTTTTCGCGGTGACCACACCGGATGGATTCTGTCCGGCCGCTTTCTGCAACGCGTACACCGCTTGTTGTGTGGTCGCGCCGAACGTGCCATCGGCCTTGGACAACCAGTAACCGAGCGCGAGCAGCTTGTGCTGGAGCAACGAGACCGCGGCGCCGGAGCTACCGATCTTGAGTTTGGCGGGGATCGCGGGCGTGGTCGGCGGCGCGATCGACGGCGTCGCCGCGGGCGAGGGCTTCGGCGTCGAAGACTTGAGCGGTTCGGACGGCGACGGCTTGGGCGTGTCGGTGGTGGTCGCGCCGCTGTGCGTGGTGGAGGCGGACGCCGAGGTTCGGCCGATCGAGGGTGACGCGTTGGCATTTACGGCCCGACATCCGCTCAGCCCGAGCGATGCCACCGCCGCCGTCACGGTGCCGGCCACGACCAACGAAACGCGAATGCGGTGCATGATCCCAGTGTCGACGAGCCGTTGGCCACTGTCGAGCGGCAACACGCGCGGTCGCGGCGATGCCTCAGCAACGACGCGCCGAGATGGGAGCGCAGCGTCACGGCCGTGCTACGCCACCGTTCTACTTGCGGTCCGGTGCCGGTCCCGATAAACCGATGCTGCGGCGTGCCGGTCGCCCGCTTCCTTGCCAACGCCGGGCACCACGTCACCGGCGTCGACATCAGTGACGTACAGATCGAGCGGGCGCGCCGCCTGACGCCCGCCGCCACGTTCCTCCGCGCCGACGCCACCCGACTCAATCTGCCTCCGGCATCGTTCGACGCCGTGGTCTGCCTGTACGCCCTCATCCACATGCCCCTGGCCGACCAACCGGATCTCATCGACCGCATCGATACCTGGCTACGCCCCGGTGGCTGGCTACTCGCCACCGTCGGCCACGATGCCTGGACCGGTACCGAAGACAATTGGCTCGGCGGCTCCGCCCCCATGTGGTGGAGCCACGCTGACGCCGCCACCTACCGGTCCTGGCTGCGGCAGGCGGGCCTGACGATCATCTCTGAGGACTTCGTCGCCGAGGGCTCCAGCGGACACACGCTCTTCTGGGCGCAGCGACCGCCGGTCGATGATTTCGGGGCTCCTGTGTGACGGGGCTGCCGCGGACCTCGCCAGAGCGAACGGGGCGGCCGCGGAACGCACGGCTCGTCCCAGGACTCGTGGATCAGAGGTCGGGGATGTCCACCATGATCGTCGCGGTGATCGTCGCCGTGCCGCCGACACTGATCCCCAGGCCGGCAGGACCGGGTCGGGCGGTCGCGGCGATGGTGGAGGGTTGCCCGAGCGCGTCGCCCATGTCCACATCCAGCGCGGACAAGCCGCGCCCGGCGACATGTGCGGCCAGGCAGGCGGTGCTGTTGGCGTTGGCGATGTCTTCGGGGACACCGATCGACGGGGCGAACATCCGGGCCGCAGCGCGTCCATCCGGCGACGGTGTGCTGTAGACGTAGCAGCCCAGCAACCCCCGCCGATCGCAAGCCTCCCGAAGTCGGGTCATGTCGGGGGCCAGATCCGCCAGGACGTCACGACCACGCACCTCCACCAGCATCCGCGGACGTCCGACCGACGCTATATGGCACGGTGCGGGCGCGTGCTCAGCACCAATGCCCAAGGCGGAGAGGACTGGTTCGCTGTCCGACGCAACGGCGGGGCCGAGCTCCACGCGTCCGGGATCGAACGCAGCCTCGTAGCGGTCGCCGCGCCCGGTGGCCCGGCCCCGGAAAGTGCGGCCCCCGGAGCGCAGAACAGCCTCGTACTCGGGCGTCCGGGCCTGTTTCGCGAGCATCGCCAGCGCGGCCACCGTGCCATGTCCGCAGGCCGGCAGCTCTCCGGCGGCGGTGAAGAAACGAAGCGACGCGTACGGACGCCCGGACCCGCGTTCCTCGGTCGAGATGAACACGACGTGGGATGTGCCCGCCGCGACCGGGACCGCACGACGCTGCGCATCACTCAACAACGTCTCATCGACCACCGCGGTCGGACTCCCGCCCCGCCCCGCACGCTGGCAGGCATGGACGACCGTAACGTTGAGATTCACGAACCGGCAGGCTAGCAAAGACGCGGACACCGCGGCTGCGCTACGCCTCGGCTCAATGTCGGGGGCGCCCGTTACCGTCCGGGGCATGGAGAACAACTTCGACTTCTACGTTGGCACCTGGGACGTCGCCAACCGGCGGCTGTCCAAGCCCCTCGTCGGGTCGGACGACTGGGAAGAGTTCCCGGCCGTCTCGGTGGCCCATCGGTTCTTCGACGGCGCCGGCAACTTCGACGAGATCGACTTCCCGACCAAGGGATTCTCGGGCGCGACTGTCCGGACCTATGACAAGGCGACCGACGAATGGTCGCTCTACTGGATCAACAGTGCCAAGCCCGCGACGCTGCGTGACCCTCCGGTGGTCGGTCGCTTCGACGGTGACGAGGGCCTCTTCTACGCCGACGACTCGTACGAGGGCACGCCGATCAAGGTTCGCTACCGCTGGTCGCACATCACCGCCACGAGCGCCCACTGGGATCAGGCGTTTTCCACCGACGGCGGCGAGACCTGGGAGACGAACTGGACGATGGATTCGACCCGTCGAGCGTAGGCGACCGGTCTTCACCGGACGCTCGACCGCGCGGACAACGGGGACGGTCGACAGGTCCACCGGCCGCGTGATCCGGTGGGGATCGCGGCATTCGCGGCCGCGATCCCCACCGGGTTCCGACGAAATGATCAGTGCGACCGCAGTGACGCGGTCCACGGAATGGGCGGGCTCGTGCGGGCCAATGCGGGCACGAACGTCTTGGCGTCGAGCGTCCCCCAACCGGTGCTGAGGTCGAATCCGGGCACCGCTGGGAAGCCGGTAACGCCGCCGAAACTGTTGTCGCCGGCAGTCACGTCGACCAGACCGGTGTGGAACGGCGAATGCGGCAGGCGACTCTCGGCACCGAGCAGATACAGGGCCGGGTTGATGTCCCCGAGTCGGTGGCCGGCAACCTGATCGGCCAGCGCGACGATGCCGGAGAACATCGGGCTCGACAAGCTCGTTCCGCCGAACAGGTTCCAGGGCGACGTCGGGTCGAGGAACGACGTGTAGACGTAGGCACCGCCGTCGACCGCGGCGCTCATCGAGATGTCCGGCGTGCCCCGGTGGTTGCCGACGACCGACCGTACGCCGGTCTGGAACAGCGGCCGGCCGAACACGGCCGAGTCGGCCCCGCCGGTGGCGCCGAACGGGTCGTTCCACGCGACGTCGGCCTGGGTACGGTGACCGGCGTCGTCCAGGACGAGTTGCGTCCCGCCGACCGAGGTGACCAGCGGGTCAGACGATGGCCACGAGTTGACCGGGAACGGATACACGTCGACGTCGTTCTCCATGAAGTTGGTGACACCTTCATCGCCGGAGCTGCCGAGCACCGTCACGCCGTGCCGCAGGGCGTCTTTGAACGCGTACCGCAGATTGAGCAGGCTACTGAAGTCCCCACGGTCGAAGCCGGGGAAGGTGTTCTCGGTGGTGCCGAAGCTCTGGTTGATCACGTCACCGACACCCTGATCGATGAGCGCTTTCTCGGCGTTCATCATCTCGGGAAGGCCGGAGAGTCCTTCGATCGTGGCGACCGGGGTCTCGACGAGCACGATGTGCGCGGCCGGCGCCACCGCGTGCGCGTACTGCACGTCGAGGCTGGCCTCGTCGGCCCAGATCACCATCTGCTCGTCGTTCGGGTCGAACGGCGGAATCGTGCCGGCCCGGACGATCTGCACCGTCGTTTTCGGCAGGCCCCACTGGGAGTCGAACATGTCGAGATCGTGCTGAAGCGTCGGCGACCCGAACGAGTCGACGATCATGATCGTCCGACCCTTCCCGGTGATGCCTCGGGCGTAGAGCGGGTTCAAGTCGTACGCCGTGCGGAACTGTAGTGGCGAGTAGCAGTGGATACCGAACATGGCCAGGCAGTCCGACGTGGAGATCGGGGAACCGAGACTGGCCGCTTGGATGTGGCCCGCGACTGCTGGTTGCACGCGAACGGAAGTGACGTGCGGCGACCCGGCTGCCGCGACGCTCGGGCTCGATGTCGCCGTCACGGCCGCGACGACCACGACGCCGATCAGGCCTGCGATCGTTCTGATCCGTTTGCCCTGTTTCATCCCTGACTCCTCAAGGTCGCCGGACCGTTTGATCCATCGACATGTATTGCATCGTCTCTCGGAGTCATAGACAACAATCAAAGAGATGAATTGACATCTCTGATTTTCCCGTGACGCCGGCGATCGGCAGCGGCCAGGACGAGCGCGTGCTCCGCGACTCACCGCGCGCCCGCAATTGCACGGAACTTGGGCGGTCGCGCGGCGGAGGAGTCACCAACTTCCGTACAAATGGCGGCGGGCGGCGACGGCGGCAGCAGCAGCGGCCGCGGCGGCGGAATCAGCCGTTCGCGGTGTCCGGGTAGCCTCGGGCCAACCACCCGGACCAGCGGTCGACGGCGATCGCAATGACCGGACCTGGCGGCGGCGCGTCCCGGTATTGCGGGTAGCGGTCGGACAGCGCGACGATCGCCCGGGCGGCCGCGGCCCCCGGCCCCGCGATGACCCGAGCGGTTCCGTCGGCGCGCGCCCACCACAACTGCCGCCAGTCTTCGGCGTAGTCGTCGACCAGCACGCTGACCGCGGGATTCGCGCGAATATTGTCGAGCCGACGCAGTCGTGCGTTCGGCCCGGCGTGCGCCTTCGGCTTCAGATCGATCGCCGAGTACAGGTCGTCATCCAGCAGCGCGAACACGATCGGCACCAGATGCGGCCGTCCATTCGCGTCCGCCGTCGCCAGCCGGGCCACGCGAGCCTCGGCGAATCGGGCCCGAGCCTCGCCGGCATCCATCCGCACGGTTCGACAATAGGATGGGTCGCATGAGATTTGGACTGTTCGTACCGCAAGGATGGCGCCTCGACCTGGCTGGCGTGCCCGTCGAGGATCAGTGGGCCGCGATGCGCGACCTCGCCCAGCACGCCGACGCCGGCCCGTACGAGTCGATCTGGGTATACGACCACTTCCACACGGTCCCCATGCCGACCGACGAGGTCACTTATGAGGCGTGGTCGTTGATGGCGGCGTTCGCCGCGTCGACGAGTCGCGTACGCCTCGGACAAATGTGTACGTGCATGGGCTACCGCAATCCGGCTTATCTCGCCAAGGTCGCCGCCACCATCGACGTGATCTCGGGCGGTCGGGTCGAGATGGGGATCGGCGGCGGCTGGTACGAGCACGAGTGGCGAGCGTACGGCTACGGGTTCCCGACTGCCGGCGAGCGCCTCGGCATGCTCGACGAGGGCGTGCAGATCATGCGGCAGCTGTGGACGACGGGTACGGCGACGCTGGCCGGCAAGCACTATCAGGTCGACGGTGCGATCGGTCGGCCGCTTCCGTTGCAGGATGGCGGAATCCCCTTGTGGATCGCCGGTGGTGGCGAGAAGAAGACGCTGCTGATCGCCGCGAAGTATGCGCAGTACACGAATTTCGATGCGACGCCCGACGTGTTCCAACGCAAGTCCGACATTCTCGCCCAACACTGCAAAGACGTGGGGACCGATTTCGACGCGATCGTCCGGTCCGGCAACTTCAACGTTGTCATCGGCGAGACCGAGAAGGACGTCGCCGACAAGCTGTCCTGGGTGCGCGCGCACTACACACCGCACTTGCCGGCCGAGACGTTGGAACGCTCCTACAACCAGTTCGCCTCGGGTCCGCTGGTCGGCACGCCGGAGCAGATCATCGAGCGGCTGTCCAAGGTGCGCGACCTCGGACTCACGTACACGATCGGCTACTTTGTCGACGCCGCGTACGACCAGGGCAGTATCGACCTGTTCGCTAAGAAGGTCATCCCAGAGTTCGCGGGCTAACTCTTGGCGGGCTGACCCGGAGCCACCGAGTCACCCGCACACCACGACCCGTGGCGGTGCATTGACCGCACACGTACGGCCGAAGGCCCGGCGCCAAGCCGGGCCTTCGGTGCCTCTCGACAGTGAATCGTCCGGTTGCCGTCCGCTGGTCAGGATCCCTCGGCAACGAGGAAGACATCGTCGGCAACGAGGCCATGGGCTTCCTTGTGCACCGCCGTGGCTGCGTCCGCGGACGGGGCCTCGACGAGACAGAAGACCTTGCCCTGGTCCTCGCTCACCCAGTAGCGGAGGTATTGCACGCCGTGACGGTCCTGCGTCTGCAGGTCGGCCTCGTGCGCGTGGGCCACGTCGGCCGCGTTGACTCCCCCGGCAATCGTGTGTACGTCCATGTAGAGCGACATGATGTTCTCCCTCGTGATCTCCGGTGGTGGTGTGTCAGACTCGATAGTCGTGGCGACGGAGCTGCACCACCATGGCCGCGGCACCGCCGATCGTGGCCGGAACACCACAGTTGGCCGCACGGCCGACACCACGGGCGAGACATCCAGCGCGCGACGCGCTCGGCGCCGCTCTGCACCGACTGCGTCTCGACGGCGCGATCTTCTTCCGGGCCGAGTTCACGGAGAACTGGGCATACCAGTCGCCCTCGTCCGACCAGGTTGCCTCGATCCTCCGGCCGAGCGCCAAGCGGTTGATCATGTTTCATATCGTCGCCGACGGCACGTGCTGGGTCGCGCGCAACGACGGCGTACGGCTCTGGGCCAGTAAGGGCGACGTCATCGTGCTGCCGTACGGCGACCAGCACTCGGTGGGCGGCGCCGAGGAGGCCGTCACGGTGCCGATCCTGACGCTGTTCGATCCGCCGCCGTGGCAGACGCTTCCGGTGTTGCGACACGGCGCCGGCGGTCTCCGTACCGACATTGTCTGCGGCTATTTGCACTCGGACCACCCGCTGTTCAACCCCGCGCTGCGGGCGTTGCCACCGGTCTTCGTCGTGCGCCCGCCGGAAGGCCCGGCCGCGCAGTGGATCCGGTCCAGCATCGACTATGCACTCGCCGCCACCTCGCCCATGCGAGAACCCGATCCGGCCGCGACACGGCTCCCCGAACTCGTCCTGACCGAGACGCTCCGGCTGCATCTGGCCAGCGCGCCCGCGATCGAATCCGGCTGGATCGCCGCGCTCGCCGATCCGGTGCTCGCCCCGGCCATGGCGCACATGCACGCCGAGCCCGACCGTCACTGGACGGTCGAAAGCCTTGCCAGCAGCGTGGCGGTGTCCCGATCGCTTCTTGACGAACGCTTCCGTCAAGTCCTCGGGCGTTCTCCGATCCGCTACCTGACCGACTGGCGTATGCACCTCGCCGAGGACCTCCTGGCGACGACCGAGGGGTCGGTCGCGTCGATCGCCGGCCGCGTCGGTTACGACTCGGAGGCATCGTTCAGCCGTGCCTTCAAACGCGCGCATGGCGTGTCCCCCGGTGCTTGGCGGCAGGCCCGATCACTGATGCCGTAACAACGCGCGCCGCGACACTCGCGCTGATATGACTGTGTCGTGGACATCAACGACATCGACCTTCCGCAGACGCCGGCATGTCAGGCGGCGCTCGAGGCGGCGACCCACTTCTACTCCCCCGCGCTGCTGAACCACTGCATCCGGTCATACATCTGGGCGTCGGCCTACGCGTCGACCAACCGCATGGACCACGACCCGGAGCTTCTGTACGTCGCGGCGCTCCTGCACGACCTCGGGCTCGTGGCCGAGTTCGACAGTCATACGGTCGCGTTCGAGGACGTCGGTGGCCATCTCGCCTGGCTGTTCGGCGCCGGCGCGGGCTGGCCGGCAGCTCGCCGCGAACGGGTCGCGCAAGTGGTGGTGCGACACATGTGGGACACGGTCGATCCGGCCGAGGACCCGGACGGCTTTCTGCTCGAGATGTCCACCGGCGTCGACATCTCCGGTCGACACGCGCGGGACTTCCCGGCTGCTCTCCGCACTCAGGTGCTGGCGAGGTATCCGCGCCTCAGCCTGGCCGCCGAATTCACCGCCTGCCTCGCGGAACAGTCGCGTCGAAAGCCGGACAGCCGGGCCGGCCAGTTGTGGCAGTCGGGCAGCAGCGATCGCATCGCGAACAACCCGCTCGACGAACCGGTGCAGACCGACGATCCGCCGGCTGCGAGCTGAGGACACGGGTCCCGGCCGACCGATGGCGATCACTCCCGGATACCGATCGCCTCAACCGGTCGCATCCGCAGCACGCGTCGCACCGGGACGACCGTCGCCAGGCCACCGAGCAGGACCGTACCGCCGATGACCGCGACCCAACCGGCGAGCGGAATGTACGGCGACGATGTGCCGGTCGTGGCCTTGACCATCGGGACCAGGGTCGCCGCGGCGATCGCGGCGCCGATCGTCAGGGCGAAACCGAGCAGCAGGACCAACTCCCAGCGGACCATGCGCAGAACCTGCGCCGGCGTGGTGCCGGACAGCCGGAGGACGGCGAACTGCCGCCGTCGCCCGAGGGAGAAGATGACGAGGCTGTTCACACCCGCGATCACCACGTAGAGGACGAGAACCGCGGTAATCATCTTGTTGGTCCAGGCATTCTGGTCCAGCTCGGCGCTCAGGCCAACCTGGTACGCCGATCGCGTGACGACCGATGACCCCGGCGAGGTCCGCGCGAGTTCGGCCCGCAATGTGTCGGCTCGACCGGGTGCCGAAGCGACGAACACCGTGTCATCGCGCCCGGTGTCGGTGTGCGGTGCCAATGCCTCGTGCGGCAACGTGAGAGATGCGAAGCCCAGACCCCGCTGGTAGATCGCCACGACCCGCAGTCGCGCGGGCGCCCCGTCGCCGTACCAGCCGGAGAATTGACCACCGACATGGAGATGTAGGGACTGCGCGGTCAGCGAGTCCACGGCCACCGTCTCGCCGCGCAGATCCGCCAGTGCGCCGCTGGTGACACCGAGGTCGATCGTGCGCGACAGCCCGTCGACGTCGATGCCCTGCGCGGTGTAGTCGCTGATGCCGCTGCCGCCGGCGAACATCGTGCTGTGTACGACGCCGGTCGCCGCGACGACACCGTCGGTGTTGCGGATGCTGTCGACGGCGGTTGCTGACAGGCCCGAGGGCGGCGGGGTCACCACGTAGTCCGCCAATACACCGTCCCGAGACTGCTCGGCCGCGACGTGCTGCTGCGAGGACTCGACGAACCACAGGGAACCGCCCAGCGCGACTGCGAGGACGACGGAGCTCAACACGACGGACAGGTGCCGGCTGGACGCGCCGACGTTGGCGCCGGCGAGGCGGCCGGTGACACCGGTGGCGCCGAGGAGTCGCCCGATGGTCGCCGCCGCCGCGCGGAGGAGAAGCGGTCCGAGCAACGCCACCGCGACGACGAGCGTGAAGACCGTGGCAACGGAGATGCCGGCGGCCGCGTCGCCGCCGACCGACGCCGACACGACCGACAACGTGATTCCACCGGCCAGCGCGACGAGTCCCAGTACGGGACGAAGGAATCCGAGTCCGTTCCGCTCGACGGACGTCTCGACGAGCGCCTCATGCGGCCGGACCCGGCTCGCGCGAAGGCTGGCGATCCACGCGGCGACCACGGCGACGAGCACCGCCGACGACCCAGCGACGAGTGGTGGCAGCCACGAAATCGCGGTGTGCAACGAATCGGGCACCATGCCGTGCGTCACGAATTGATCGCGGAGCCATCCGGCCGCGGCGAGTCCCGGCCAGACTCCGGCCGCCGCTGCGACGAACCCGAGCGCGGTCGATTCACGTACGACCATCCGGCGGACCTGGCGCGGCGTCGCCGCGATCGCGCGGAGCAGCGCAATATCGCGCTGGCGCTGCCGGACGCTGAGGCCCACGGTACCGGCGATCACCAGGATCGCGATCAGCAACGTCATGCCACCGAACACGCTCGACACCGCGATGACGAATCCGCGGGCGTTGTCGACCGCGGGCGACTCGACGCTGCCTCGGTCGCTGCCGACGAAAACGCGAGGGTAGGCGCCATTCGGTTGTACGGGCAGCGGCGGCAGGACGCCGCGAACGTTCGCGGCGAGAGCGTGCGCGTCGACGCCGGGCTCGGCGAGGATGCCGATGACTCCGGCCGAATTCGGCTGCGACGCCAGCGATCGGTCGACATCGTCGGTCACAAACACCGTCGGCTCATCCGGGCTCGTCCCGACCGGTGCGGCAAGCCCGGCGACCGTGAACGACCGCAATCCGGATGCGACATCCAGACGTACGGATTGGCCGACCCGGATGCCCAGTCGCGCGGCCAGCCCGGCGTCCACCACGGCTTCGCCGTCGCGAACGGGTGCCGAGCCGGCCCGCAGTGCGAACGGCGCGAGTTGCGCGGCCGACCATGGATGCAGTTCGGCGCCGGACGTTCCCGTGGCCGCAATGATCTGCGCGGGCACCGAAATGTCACTGATCGCCGCACGGACGCCCGGCGCCGCCGCGATCCGGGCAACCAGCGACGGGTCCACGTAACCACGTTCGGCCAGCGGCGTCGCCTCCGAATCCTGGTCGTCGCCCGATCCTTCGGTGGTCGTGATGTTCGTCGTGGCGACGAGCACGGGCGTGGCCGCGTACCGTTGCAGCGGGCCGTGATAGCGAACGCCCGACTCGAGCATCGCTCCACAGGCCGTGACAATGACGACGGCGAACCACAGCGCGACGAATGTGGCGATGATCGTCGCCGGATGTGCCCGCAGCATCCGCCAGGCCAACCTCACCATGGCCGCGCACCTCCGCCGACACGCCGGTCCGCGAGGTGCACCAGCCGATCGGCGATGGCATCGACGCCGGCGGCCGGCATGTCGTCGGCGACCTGACCGTCGGCGAGCAGCACGATCCGATCGGCGTAGGACGCGGCCACCGGGTCGTGCGTAACCATGACCACCGTCCGCCCGTCGACATCCACCGCTTGCCGCAACAAGGTCAAAACCTGTGCGGCGGTACGGGTGTCGAGCGCACCCGTCGGCTCGTCGCAGAAGATGACATCCGGGCGTACGGACAGGGCACGAGCGATCGCGACGCGCTGTTGTTCGCCCCCGGACAGTTGAGCCGGACGGTGTCGCAGTCGCCCGTCCAGGCCGACACGTGACACGACGTCGGCGAGGTACCGGCGGTCCGGCCGGACGTGGGCGAGCCGCGATGGCAGCAGGATGTTCTCGCGTACCGTGAGCGCCGGCACCAGGTTGAACGCCTGGAAAACGAAGCCGATCCGGGTCCGGCGCAGCTTCGTCAGGGACGTCTCGGACAGCTTGGTGAGGTCGGTCCCGGCCAGCCAGACGGTGCCGGCGCTCGGCCGGTCGAGACCGGCCGCGCACTGCAGCAGCGTGCTCTTGCCCGATCCGGACGGTCCCATCACGGCGGTGAACGTGCCGCGACGGAACTCGAGATCGACTCCGGCCAGCGCGTGGACCGCCGAACCGTTACGTCCGTGGACTTTCCGGACCTCGCGTAGCGCCACGGTCGCGCCCTCGGCCGGAGCGGTCGGAGCCGTTGCACCCGACGGGCGGGGTGTCCTTCGCGCTTTCACTGTGCGCCCCTCTCGTTCCTCGATTGCTCGAGATGCCGAGAACGACGTTAGGTGGGCCGAACCGGACCTTCGACCGGGCGAGCCACCGAATCCGGCCGGGGGATAGCCCTACCGGGTGGCCCTACTACACGGGCTGTCTCGCCGGTTGGCCGGCCGAGGCATCCGCGAGGCGCTCGTCAAGCAGCAGCGCGGCGACCGCCTCCGGGGCCTCATGCATTGCGTCGTGGGCGGTTGGGAGGTCGTGGACCTCCCACTCGGGATCGGCTTGGAGCTGGGTGCGGAGTTCAGCGAACGGCGTCCGGTCTTCCCATCCTGAGCAGTAGATGAACTCCCGACGGGGGATCTGGGCGATTGCGCCTGTGAGCCGGATCGTTTGCAGGAACGAGGCGAGGGGATGGGGACGGCGGCGGGGATCGTCGCTGCCGCCGTCCGGCGGTCGGACGGCGTAGCCGATGGACGCAGCGCCGGCAGCGAACACTTCCCGGAAGTGCTCGTTCGTTGACGACCAACACGACGCGCCGTCGCGCGGTACGTAGGCGTCGAGATGCACCAGTCGTGAGATCCGGCCGCCGGCGCGGTCGGCGGCGGCAGCGATCACCATTCCGCCGTAGCTGTGGCCGACCAGCGTCGCGCTGGTGATGTGGGCGCGATCGAGGAGCCGCAATACGTCGTCGGCGTGCGTGTCGAGGTTGGCGGTCGCGACCGTCGAGTTGTCGTCGTCTGGCCGCAGACCGGTCAGGGTCAGGGCGTGAACGGTATGACCGGCCCGCTCCAGCAGCGGAACCACCGCTTCATACGCCCAGGAGCCTTTCCAACCGCCGGGTACGAGGACGAACGTCGCCATGTGTTTCTCCTTCTCTCAAGCCGCGGCATCGAGGCACGCCGCCTCGATGACATGTGGTTCGGTCAGGCGCTGTGCGCGACTGAAGACCACCGCACGGAGGCAAGTGTCACCAGATCACGGTGTGGCTTACTACCGCTAGGATGCCAACTGATGCCTGTTCGCCGCCAACCTCGCCGGGTCGCCGCTGTGACGTCACATGTGTGGCCGTCTGGCGGGCGCCACCTCTGGTCATCCGGCGGAACAAGCACAGTGCAGTCGCACGCACAGGGACACCTGGTATACGCAGCCAGCGGCATCTTGGCAGTTCACACCGAGCGCGGCACGTCGATCGTTCCCGCCAACCGGGTCGCCTGGACCCCGGCCGGGTTCACCCACCACCACCGCGCCCACGGCGACACCGATATGCGGATCGTCTTTCTCGCGCCAGCCCTCGCCCGGCTCATGCCAGACCATCCCGCCGTTTTCCTGGCCTCCGATCTCGCCCGCGAGGTCCTGCTCGCCCTGACCGGCCCCCGCAACTACGACGACGCAGCGCCCGACTACAGCCGCTCCGCGCGCTCTCGCCTCCATCGAGTCCTCGTCGATGAACTCCGCGAAACACACGAACAGCCACTGCACCTGCCAGAGCCACGCGACGACCGACTGCAAGCCATCGCCCGGATGCTGTACGAGACGCCGGGCGACAACGCCACGCTGGCCGAACTCGGGAAGACGATCGGAGCCAGCACCCGCACCCTCAGCCGACTGTTCCGCAACGAACTAGGCATGACCTTCTATGAGTGGCGCACGCAGCTACGCATCTACCACGCGCTCGTGCTCCTCGCCGACGGCCACGACACCACCCAAACCGCCTACGCCTGCGGATGGGCCAACCCCAGCAGCTTCATCGCAGCGTTCACCAACATCATCGGAACGACCCCGGGCCGCTACCGAACCAGCCGCGACACCACCGCCCGCGCATCTCAACTCTCGACGGTGGTCGAGTCCTCGGGGTGATTCGTACTTGGACTCCGGGCCAATGCCCGTTTAGCTCGCATCGGCATCGCGCTGGTAGCGAACCTGGACTGCGCGCCAGCGCGGATCGGTCAGCTCGGTGCCGTCCGGACGGAAGCCGGCCCGTTCGTAGAGGCGGCGAGCCCGTACGTTGGCGGCGAACACCCAGAGCGTGATGTCCATCCCGGGCATGGCGTCGATGGCCGCGCGCAGCAGCGACGAGCCGACGCCGTGACCACCGGCCGCTGGGCTCACGTACAGCGACGCGAGGTAGCCGGCGTGACGGTCGCGGTCGGGCCCGAAGATCGTGAAACCGACGATGCTCCCGCTCGCGTCCAGCGCGACCAGGGTGGTCCGATCCGCAGCGTCGACGCTCGGCCCCAACTCCGTCGCCGCGGTGGTCGTGTCCATCGCGTCGATGACGTCCTCCGGAATCACACCGTGATATCCGCCTCGCCACGCCGCGACGAACACCTCGGCCAGTGCCGGCAGGTCGGCACGATCGGCGGCGCGCACGATGAGCGCGGACGAGCGCCGATCGCTCATGGCTGCGCGCTGACGACGCGCATGCGGCGCGGCTGATGCTCCGCCGGCTCGGGAAGCCGCAGGGGTGTGCGGCCGGGCGCGATCGAGCCGAGGATCGAGCCGGCGCGCGCCCCGGTCGCGGACGGGATCGTGCCCGGCAGCCCGTGGACGGACAGATATCCGAGCAGCGCGAAGAGATACGCCTCCTTGCCCTGCGCCGGTAGGCCGAACTCGTCGATCAGCCGTACGCGGGCCGGCGCCGACAGTTCGGCGATGCGCCCCATCAGCGTCGGATTCCGTACGCCGCCACCGGCCACGACGAGCTCGTCGAGCCCGTACGCCTTCGCCGCATCGGCCACGAGATGCGCGGTCAGCTCGGTCAGCGTGGCGACCAGATCATCGAGGTCGATCGGTGCGGCGCGGCCAAATGACGAGACGGTGTCGGCCACGTAGCGCGCGTGGAACAGTTCCTTGCCGGTGGACTTCGGGGCGGGCAGCCGGTAGTACGGCTCGTCCAGGAAATGCCGCAACAGGTCGCGGTCGACCCTGCCGCGCGCGGCGCGCGCGCCGTCGGTATCCATCCGTTCCGTACCACCGGTGGCGTCCGTGACGGCGCTGTCCATCAACGCGCTGGCCGGACCGATGTCGTAGGCGATCACGTCGCCGCGATCGTCGCGTACGGTGATGTTCGAGATTCCGCCGAGGTTGAGCGAGCCACGGCGTACGTCATCCCCGAGCACCAGCAACGCGTCGAGCGTCGACGCGAGCGGTGCCGCGTGCCCGCCGCGCGTGATGTCCCGCGTCCGCAGGTCGGACACCGTCGCGACGCCGGTCGCCTCGGCGACCCACGCCGCTGCGCCAAGCTGTAGTGTGCCGAGCGCGTGCGTTCCATCGACCCAGTGATAGACGGTCTGGCCATGCGAGACGACGAAGTCGGCCCGCCCGCCGGCCAGGCGCTCGTTCGCGGTCGCGCCGATCCGGCCGAACAGCTGGCCGATCTCGGTGTCGAGGCGGCACACCTCCTCCATCGTCGTCGCGTGCGGCGGCAGCGCGGCCGCGATCCGGGCGCGTAGGTCCTCCGGAACCGGTTCGCTGTAGAGCCCCCGCGGGTAGCAGCGCACCTCGTCCCCGTCCAGCTCGAAGTCCGCCACCGCGGCGTCGACCGCGTCATAGGACGTACCGCTGATCATGCCGATCACGGTGTATTTCATGTCGACCTCCAGAGCCGATCGGACTAGAGAGTGTCGTGCTCGTCAAGGTGGGTGCGCGCGGCGTCGCGGGCGAGACGCCACATCGGCTCGGTAGCGCGCGGCGGGCCGGCGACGTGCAGGCGGTTCGTGACCATCACAGCGGCGGCCCGCCGGTCGGGCAGCATCGCGAACGCCACACCGGGAAACCCGGTATGCCCGATCGCGACGGCGCCGTCCGCGGTGCCACCGGCCGGGTCGACTCGCACCGGATCGTCGCGCCAGATCCGGAAACCCAGCGCCTGCCCGGGATCGGCACCGGCGGCGACGAATTGCCGCGCCGTTTCCCGACGTACCGGTCCATCGCCCTGGCATGAAGCCAACATGCCGCGCGCGAACGTCAGCAGATCGCCCGCGGTGGTAAACAACCCGGCGTGGCCGGCGGCGCCGTCGAACGCGTGAAACGCGTTGCCGTCATTGACCTCCCCGACCAGGACGTGGGTACGCCACCCGGGAAAGTCGCGACTCGACCCGCTGACCGGGTACGGCACACCGGAGTCGACCATCGCGCGCTCGATGGCGTCCCCGTCGGAACTGGCGATGGTCGGACCGCCTGGCACCGGTGTCGCGTAGCGGGTCTCGCGCAGCCCGAAAGGTTCGAGCGCCAGATGCCGTACGGCGTCGGCCAACGGCTCACCCGCGACGTGCGCGACGAGCGCGCCCAGCAGAATAAAGCCGAGGTCCGAGTAGTGCCGGCCGGCACCGCGCGGATAGCGCCGCGGCAGCGCGACGGCTTTCGCGATCGCGTCCTCGCCGCGGGCGCCGGTCAGGTAGAGCGGCCACCACTCCCAGAGCCCGGCACGGTGTTCGAGCAGGTCTCGCACCGTCGTCTCGCGAGCGCCGAATGCCGGCAGATAACGCGCGACCGGATCGTCGACGTCGAGTTGTCCGCTGTCCACCAACGCCATCAACGATGCGACCGTCGCCACGATCTTCGTGATCGACCCGGCATCGGTGCGCGCCGTCCACGTCATCAAGACCGGTGTGTCGGCGCGTCGTGCCACTCCCGCCGTCGCGAAGTGCACCCGCTCGTCGACCGACACGGCAATGATCGCGCCCGGCGGTGGGTTACCGTCCGGCCCAACGTCGCCGACCAGACTTGCGGCCGCCGCGGCCAATGGCCCGGTGTCGAACTCGACGGTACGCAGGCAGACGGCATCGGTCACCCGAGGCATGTTAGTTGCTTACCTCTTGCGTGTCATCTAGGTGAACCACTACCCTGACGGAAATTCTTCGCTGGGAGGTCAGCACATGGCTGCACGCATACCCTCGGTTCGACCCCGCGCCCTACGCCTCAGTTCCGCGGTCGTTGTCGCGGGAGTCGCCGCGGCCGTGGCGCTGTCGGCCTGCTCGCCGAGTGGGTCGGCCTCGGGCAGCAAGTCCGGCTCGGCCAACGGTTCGGCCAATTCCACTTTTGTCGTTGCGCGCACCGGCGACATCGACAAACTCGACCCGCAACTCGCCACCGCGTTCCAGACCGAGGAGACACTAGGCCTGATCTACTCGACGCTGGTCAAGACCGACGCCAACGGCCAGATCCAGGGCGATCTGGCGACCAAGTGGGACACATCCACCGACGGCAAGACGGTCACGTTCGAGCTGCGAAGCGGCGTGACGTGGCAGGACGGCTCGCCGTTCACCTCGGCCGACGTCAAGGCGACGCTGGCCCGGATCCTCGACCAGTCGACCGGCGCCGTCGCACGTTCGAACCTGCTCGCGATCGCCAGCGTCGACACGCCCAGCGACACGTCGGTGGTGCTGCACCTGTCGCAGCCGTCCGCTTCGCTGCTCTACTCGCTCGCGTCGGTGAACTCCGCCATCGAGTCGGCCAAGGACATCAGCGCCGGTACGGTCGGTAAGAAGCCGGACGGCACCGGACCGTTCGCGTGGAAGCAGTGGGACCAGGGTCAGCAGGTCGTACTGACGGCGAACAAGAAGTACTACGGTGGCGCGCCGAAGATCGGGACGCTCGAGTTCCGGGTCATCCCGGACGAGTCGTCGATCCTGTCCGGCATGAAGGCCGGCGCGTTCCAACTCGGCCTGATCTCCGACCCCGGTATCGCCAAGCAGGCCACGGGGACCGGTTTCCAGCTGGTCAAGCAGCCCGCGTTGTCGTACCACACGCTGATGCTCAACGGCCGGCGCGGACCGCTGGTCAAGCAGGCGGTCCGCGACGCGATCGCCTGCGCCATCGACCGCAACCAGGTGCTGCAGACCGCAGCGTTCGGCGACGGTACGGTCACCGGCCCGATTACCAGCCCCGCGTTCTCCTACTCCCCCACCGACGGTCTACCGTGCACGCCGGGCGACACGGCGAAAGCGAAGTCGATGCTTGCCGCGGCCGGCTACGCCAACGGCTTTACCCTCAAGACGATCGTCGAGACGGGTGAATACGCCACGTCGGTCGCCGAAGGCCAGAACCTCCAGTCGCAGTTGTCGAAGATCGGGGTGAAGCTGCAATTGCAGCAGCTGTCGACATCGCCGTACGTCACGGCGTGGTTGGCCGCCGACTTCGACGCGGCGGTCGCTCTCAACGGCGGCAGCTACGACCCCTACCTCATGTACGGCCGCTACTACGTGACCGGTGGCAGCCTGTCCAAGCCGGCCGGACTGGACTCGACGACGCTGTCGAATCTGCTCACCCAGGGCAACTCGACGAGCGTGGACAGCGAGCGGCAGACCATCTACAAGAACCTGCAGCAACAACTGCTGGCCGAGTCGCCGTGGGTCTGGATGTTCCGGTCGGACGACTACTACCTCGTCGGGTCGAACGTCCAGGGCTTCACGCCACGCCCGGACGAGCAGCTGACCTCGCTCGCCACCACATCCTGACGGAACGCGACGATTCAACGAACGGATGACGATGCTGAGCTGGCGGTGGTTCGCGGCGCGGATCGGGGGTGCGGTCATCACGCTCCTCGGCGTGACGGTCGTGGTGTTCATCGTGCTCCGCACGATCCCCGGCAACGCGATCACCGCCTCGCTCGGCATCGAATCCGGCACGTTGACCCCGGCGCAAAAGGCGTCGCTCGAGCACTTCTACGGCATCGACAAGCCGTGGATCGCGCAGCTGTGGACGTGGATCACCGGGATCCTGCACGGCAATCTCGGCATCTCGCTCACGAGCGGGAAGACGGTGAGCAGCCTGTTGCGTACGGCGTTGCCGGTCACCGTCGAGCTGGCCGTCCTGGCCGCGGTGATCGGCACCGCGGCCGGGCTGCTGCTCGGTGTGCTCGCCGGTAGCCGGCCGGGCAAGGTCGGCGACTCGGCGACCCAAGGATTCGCGCTGCTCGGCCTCGCGATCCCCGAGTTCGTACTCGGCACGGCGGTGGTCGCGATCCTCGCGCAGGCGTTCCACTACTTCCCGGACACCGGCACCTTCGTCCCGCTCACCCAGTCGGTCTCCGGGAATCTGAGTCAGGTCCTCTATCCGGCGCTGGTGCTTGCCGTCGCGTTCGCGGCCAACGTCATGCGTACGACCCGGTCCGAGTACGTCGAGATGGCCGGCGCCGATTATGTACGTACGGCGGAAGGCAAGGGGCTGCGGCCGTTTCGTGTGCGTACGGCCCACATTCTGCGCAACGCGATGATCCCGATCGTCACGTTGACCGGCATCCAATTCGGGTATCTGCTCGGTGGGACGGTCATCGTCGAGCAGATCTTCGCCCTGCCCGGCCTGGGCCGACTGCTGTTCACGTCCATCTCGAATCGCGACTACCCCGTCGTCCAGGCCTGCGTGCTGGTCATCGCCGTGTTGTTCGTCGTGGTCAACCTGGCCGTCGACCTGCTCTACCGTGTCATCGACCCGAGGACGCGGGCCGCATGAGCGAGCGTCAGCGAGCGAATCAGATCACTCAGTGCGATCGTGCCTCATGCGCGCCCGCAGCGAAGCGAGGACGTGCATGAGCCTCCTTCCGGTCATCACCGATGCGCCCGCCGCCGCAGCGCCACCGGCGGTTGGCGGCGCTGGCCTGCTACGTCGGATCTGGCGGGACCGCAACGGCGCCATCGGCTTGGTCGTCACTGGTCTGCTGATCGTGGTCGCGCTCCTCGGCGTCGCCGGTCTGCTGCCGCATGACCCGATCGCACAGGTTCCGGCCGACCGGCTGCAGGGGCCGTCGGGTACGTACTGGTTCGGCACCGACCAGTTCGGTCGCGACATCGCCGCGCGAGTGGCCGTCGGCGTGTGGACATCGCTTCGCGTCGCCGTCGTATCAGTGGCCATCGCCGCACTCATCGGCTCGATCCTCGGCATCAGCGCCGGCTTCTTCCGCGGCTGGCTCGACCAGGTCGTCAGCCGGTTCGTCGACATCCTCTTCGCGTTCCCGGCGATCCTGTTGGCGCTGGCGGTCGTCACGGCGCTCGGCAACGGATGGCAGAACACCGCGATCGCCATCGCGGTCGTCTACACACCGATCTTCGCCCGCGTCTCGCGGGGACCGACGCTGTCGGTGGGAGCGTCCGAATACATCAAGGCGCAGCGGGTGCTCGGTATCCCGCCCTGGCGCATCCTCCTCCGGCACGTCCTGCCCAACGTCAGCGCACCGATCGTCGTACAGATAACGCTGGCGCTGTCGTGGGCGATCCTGACCGAGTCGTCGTTGTCGTTCCTTGGTCTCGGCACGCAACCGCCGACGGCCAGCCTCGGCCTGATGGTCGCGGACGCGCGCGATACCGTCACGACGGCCTGGTGGACGCTCACGTTCCCGGCGCTCGCTATCATCATCGCCGTCATCGCGTTGAATCTGCTCGGCGACGGCTTGCGCAGCGCGCTCGATCCGCGGCGGTCGGGCCAGTGAGCGCGCCCTTACTGCAGGTTCGTGGATTGCACACGGCGGTACGGACCCGGGCCGGCGACCTCGAAATCCTGCGCGGCGTGGACCTCGCCGTCGACCGTGGTGAGACGCTCGCCGTGGTCGGCGAATCGGGGTCGGGCAAGTCGTTCACCGCACTCAGCATCACTGGGCTGTTGCCGCCGGACGCGGCGATCACCGCGGGACAGGTGCTTCTCGAGGACCGCGATCTCGCGGCGATGCCGGCCAAACAGCGGCGGACGATCCGTGGCGCCGAAATCGGCATGGTCTATCAGGACCCGATGACGTCGCTGAATCCGGTGATGCGCATCGGCGTACAGGTCGCCGAGGGCCTCACCGCACACGGTTGGTCGAAGCAGGCGGCTCGTGCCCGTGTCATCGAGGTGCTCGGCGAGGTCGGCCTGCCGTCGCCGGAGCGACTCGTACGGCTCTATCCCCACCAACTCTCCGGTGGCATGCGCCAGCGGGTGCTGATCGCGTGCGCGATCGCGCCCCGCCCGAAGGCGCTGATCGCCGACGAACCGACGACCGCGCTCGACGTGACCGTCCAGCAACAGATCCTCGATCTCGTCGCCCGACTGCGCGACGAGTACGGTCTCGCCGTCATCTGGATCACCCACGATCTCGGTGTGGTGGCACGGATCGCCGACCGCGTCGCGGTCATGTACGCCGGACGGGTCGTCGAACTCGCCGACACCGGCACGCTGTTCGAGCACCCGACCCACCCGTACACGGATGGGTTGTTGCGCTCTCTGCCCACGCCCGACGATCCGCATCAGGCTCCGCTGCCGCAGATCGGCGGCGTGCCGGTTTCCCTGTCCGCGTTGCCGTCCGGCTGCCCGTTCGCGCCGCGCTGCCCGCAACGGATCGAACGGTGCGAGGCGGCCGAGCCCGACCTCGCCGACCGCGACGGATCGCTCGCCGCGTGCTGGGTTCCGCCGCAGCGCTGGGCGACCGCGCCGACGTCGGAGGCGGCGCATGCCTGATCTCGCCATCGATGTGCGCGATGTCGTCAAGCACTACCGGACACCCGGCCGTGGCGATGTGCACGCGCTGGACGGCGTCAGCGTCGCGGTCGAGCCGGGTCGGGTCCTCGGCGTCGTCGGCGAAAGCGGTTGCGGCAAATCAACACTGGCCCGGCTACTCACCCGATTGGAACGCCCGGACGCCGGCCGCATCGAGGTACTTGGCCAACCGCTAGCGACGGCCCGAGGCGGCGCGCTGAGAGAGTTGCGGCGCACGATCCAACTTGTCTTTCAGGACCCGTACGCCTCGCTCGATCCGCGGCAGCGGGTCGGCGACGCGCTCACCGAGGTGCTTGCGGTGCATCGGATCGAGGACCGCGCGGGCGATCTGCTCGAACTGGTCGGTTTGCCGGCAGCGACGGCCAGCCGCTACCCGCATCAGCTCTCCGGTGGTCAACGGCAGCGAGTCGGCATTGCGCGCGCCCTTGCGGTCCGGCCCAAGGTGCTGGTGCTCGACGAACCGGTGTCGGCGCTCGACGTTTCGGTGCGCGCCGAGATCATCAATCTGCTCGGCAGCCTGCGCAGCGAACTGGCGTTGACGTTCGTCTTCATCTCGCACGACCTCGGCATGGTGCGACACCTCGCCGACGACATCGCCGTGATGTACCTGGGACAGATTGTCGAGTACGGCCCCTGGCAACAGGTGTCCGACGCGCCACGGCATCCGTACACACGGGCGTTGCAGGCGGCCGTACCGATTGCGGACCCGCGCCACGATCGGGTACGCCGGACGCACACGGTCGCCGGCGAGGTCCCCGATGCCGCGAACCCACCGACCGGCTGCCGGTTTCACCCGCGATGCCCGCTCGCCGAGGACATCTGCCGGCGCGAGGAGCCCGCACTGCTGCCGGCAGCCGGCGGCTACCGACTCGCATGCCATGTCATGCAACGGGAGTTGGCCGTGTCGGTTGATGCGCCGACGCGTGGCGGTGCCGCGACGAGCGGGAGCGGTCCGACCGGCGGTGATGTCCAGTGACTGCGAACTCCAACGGTGGCACGCCGAACGGCGGACGCGACATCCTGGTGACGTTGCGCGGCCTGAAGTCCACGTTGGTGCCGTCCAAGCGCCGCGTCGCCGACTACATCCTGCGCGACCCGGCCCTCGCGTCGACGGCAACGATCTCGGAGATGGCGCAGGCGGCCCAGACCTCCGAAACGACCGTCCTGCGCCTGTGCCACGAGCTCGGCGTACGCGGCTATCGGGAGCTACGCGTCACGCTGGCCGCCGAGTCCGGTCGCGAACAGGAACGGGCGGGCAACCGCGAGATCGGCGGCGACATCGGGCGGGACGACGACCTCGAATCAATCATCGAGACCGTCACGTTCACCGACCAACAAGCGATCGCGGACACGGCACGGATCATTGACCGTACGGCCCTGGCCGAGGCGATCCGGCTGACCGCGAACGCGCGCCGGGTTGACATCGTCGGGGTCGGCGCCAGTGCGGTCGTCGCTCTCGACCTTCAGCAGAAGCTGCACCGGATCGGACTCATCGCTTATGCCTGGCACGACACGCATGCGGCGCTCACCGCCGCGGCGATCCTCGGGCCCGAGGACGTCGTCATCGGCATCTCGCACACCGGCGCGACGCTGGACACCATCGACGCGATCCGCGAAGCGTCGACCCACGGCGCGCGAACGATCGCCTTGACCGGCGTGCCGAATTCACCGGTGGCGGCGGCGGTCGATGTCCTGCTGGTAACCGCGGACCGCGAAACCACGTTCCGATCGGGCGCCACCGCGTCGCGCATCGCCGCGTTGAGCGTCGTGGACGTACTGTTCGTCGCCGTCGCCCAATTGCGTTATGACCGGGCCATTTCGGCGCTGAACGCGACCCGTCGCGCCGTGGCGAGTCGCCGTGCCAACCCGAGCGAGGAATCCCCGTTGCGCTCACCGGACCCGCGACCGGGAGGCGCCTTGTGAACCGCGCTGGAGTCAGAGTCAGCTCGCCGACCGAGTCCGTCAACGCCCGGACCGTCGACATCGACGTCGTGGCGACCCTCGATCTCGTACGCATGATCAATAACGAGGACCGGATCGTGGCCGACGCGGTCGCGGCCGTGCTGCCGACGCTGGCCCGTCTGGTCGACGACGCCGCCGCGCGGGTGCGAGCCGGTGGGCGCGTGCACTACTTCGGCGCCGGCACCTCGGGCCGCCTCGGCGTTCTCGACGCGGCGGAACTCCTGCCCACGTTCGGCTGGTCCGACGATGTTGTGGTGGCACACCAGGCCGGCGGCGCCGCCGCGTTTCTGAATGCGGTCGAAGACGCCGAGGACGACGAGGGTGGCGCCGATACCGCCGATGTCACCGGGGCCGACGTGGTGATCGGGCTGGCCGCGTCCGGCCGTACCCCGTACGTCGGCGCGGCGCTCACCGCGGCCCGTGAGGCCGGCGCCGCCACTGCCTTGGTCACCGCCAACCCGGATGCGTCGCTCGCGCCACTGGCCGACTATCTGCTGGTCGTCGCGACGGGACCGGAAGCACTCACGGGATCCACCCGGCTCAAGGCCGGCACGGCACAGAAACTCGTCCTGAACACGTTCTCGACCGCGCTGGCCGTACGCCTGGGCCGGACGTACCAGAATTTGATGGTGGACATGCGCGCAACCAACGCGAAGCTTCGCGGCCGCATGATCGAGCTGCTGATCCAGGCAACCGGCGTCGACGAAGACGATTGCGCCACTGCGTTGGACCTGTGCGGCGGGGATCTGAAGGTTGCCTTGGTCCACCTGCTGAGCGACGGTGCCGTGACACCGCGACAGGCCGTCGACGCGCTGGCGGCGGCCCGAGGACGGGTCCGCGACGCGCTCGCGACTCTCGATATCGGCGACGCCGACACGCAGAACGCAGGAGCGCCCGGCCGTAAGCGCCGACGGCTTTTCGCACAGTCTGTGTCTCGGTCACCCATGACGTCCAGGAACGCCTTCCTTCCGCCGAGCATCGCGTAGAGCGCGCCGTAGAACATCACGCCGCCGAGCAGGCCGATCGCGTAATAGCCAAAGGCATCGGAGTTCTTCGGGTCGAAGAGCGTCGTCACCGTCCCGCCACCCACGACCGCCACGACCGCGGCGAGGTCGGACACGCTTGATTGCGTGCTCCGGGCGAGGGTGCGGTAGGTGACGTAGCCGACCACAACGCCGAAGCACACGGCGCCGACGCTCATCACGATGTGGTTCGGCATCACTGCGCCCCGATCGCCGGCCGGGTCGCGATTCCGGACCCACCGTAGGCGTACGGCGAATAGGCCAGACCCATGACGTTGCCCTTCTTCAATAATTGCCAACGCATCTCGCGAATCGCCGACCCGATTCCGTGACCAGCCGTCAACGCGTCAACGAACAGTTCGATGGCCTCGCTGGCGACCGGTTGCGTCACCGCGACCTCGGTGCCGATCGTGCCGACGGCGTTGAGGCTGTCGAACGTGGTCACGAAATCGACCACCATGGCCGGCGTCAATTCGGTGGTGTGACAGCCGTTCAAGACGACCAGGGGGCCGCAAGCCGCCCAATGGTCGCTGCGCCAGTCGTCCGCCCAGGCCAGGAGATCCTCCGGCGCGATCCGATCGGTTCTGCCGATCTCGAGTAACGGTCGCGGAATCCGAGCACCCTCGACCTCGTAGCGCTTGCCGTGGCAGTAGAAGTAGACGATGTCGACGGGTCGCCCGGCGAGAGCACGCTCCAACGCGACTTGGTCGGTATAGACGGAAGAGCCAGCCGCGTGCGGAGTGCCGCCAGGTGCCGCCCGGACATCGCGTCATCGAGTTCGAGGCTGAGGGCGGTCACCACGGCCGGCGGGCGGTCGGGTTGCCCGATCCGCAACGCCCGCCGTGCCCGCCGGGTGGTCGGTGGCGAGGCCACCGCGTACGCGAACCCCAGAAGCCGAACGGGCACAACGTGTTTCGCTTGTCGTGCGGGTACGGGCAGTACGCCGGGATCTCGGCGAGGCGACCGCTCATCCATTCGTCCAACATCGGGCACGCGACGAACGACGGCGGCCGCCCGGTGCTGGGGATGTCATAGACGAGTTGCCATGGAAAGGGGGTGGCTCCCGGGCCGGCGTTGACGATCTGGATGGCGGCGGCCCGTCCGGTCGATCGCGTCGTCTCGCGGAGCAACTCGCGGAACTCCCCTCGCCGTTCGCGGTCCCCGATCGCCATCTGATAAAGGCGCCAGCCCTGTTCGGCGAGCCAGGCGAGATCGTCGAAGCAGCCGTTACGGGAGCGGCTGTTGGCCTTGCCGTATTGGCTGCGCCGGGCGTCGCGACCGAAGTGGACGTCGATGAGTCGATTCCGGGCCACATCGATCAGATCGCCAACCTGGAGCGAATTCACCACGGCGGCATAACGCACGCCGGGCGCCGCCTCGCGACCGTCGGCCTGAAGGACGATGCGGAAGTCGCCCGCCTCGTCGATGCTCGTGTGCATGGCCAGTGCCTGCGGCGACAGCGCGGTCAGCTGCGACAGGTCCGCCGTCAGGACATAGTCGATGACCGAGGCATACCCGCCGCCCGCAGCACCGACGGTAACGTAGAACATCATCGACATCAGGCAGTTGCCGCGATGCATCACGAGAACACGAGCCGTGCACAGACCCGGCAGCGCCGGCGTCCGGCACTTGACGGACACGCTGGCGCTGCGGCCGGTCGCGGGCACATCGAGTGCATGTGGACCCGGTTCGACGTCCAGCGTCTCGCTGACGATGTGGATTTCCACCGTCGCCGGCCACGCGCCGAACGCCTCGTCGGGGAACGGATTCTGCTCCGCGTTGAGCACCGCGCTCACGGCCGAGAGTGGCCCGATGTCAAAACGCAGATAGTAATCCGTCTCGGCCGCGATGGTCCGCGTCCTCGGGACCGGCTCGCTCGACGGTGAGGCATCGTCGACGAGGTACGCGTTGATGTAGCGCCTCCGCAGGTCGACCGGTTGACTCTAGCTCGCCGTCGCCGGGCGACAGTTCCTCCGCAGCCGCAACAGGCCCGTCGTAAATGGTGTAGTTGGCTTCGTCAGCCTGGTAACGGGCGGTGTAACCCTCTCCGACCTCCTGTTCGAGGAGGTCATACGTGATTGATAGATCGCCCGCGTACCTCGCCGCGGACGACGTACGCCGATCCCGGCGATCGCGGATCAGCGCCTGGGCTCGGCCGGCCGCCGCGCGAACCAGTCCGACAGGATCGTCGGTCAGCTCGTCGACGAGCGCACCCGCCGCGTCAGCGTCCATGACATATGGCAACACGCCGACAATGGCCGATCGCGTCTCGGCCGATGCGCTGCGCAATGCCGGCACCAGATGGTCGGTCGCCTGCTCGTGTGTGATATCCCGCAGCCCCATTAGCGCGTTGCGCCGAACCGTCGGATCGACATGCGCAACGGCGTTGACGAGCGAGTCGATGCCGACGCCACCCGGCAGCGCCGCCAGTGATTCGCTCGCCATAGCGCCGAGATCTTCATACGAATCGCCGAGGGCGCGCGCCAACGAATCCACGACCGCCGGCTGGCCGAAGGCCGCCAGCGCCTCGACGGCGAGGCGCCGATCCCGGATGTGGTCAGCCGCCAGGACGATCAGCGCGTGTGCCGCTGCGTCATTGTCCACGGCACGCCGAGGAGTTCGGCGGCCCGCGATCGGACGGTCCACGAGCCGTCGGCGAGTGCCCGGATTCCGGCCGCCACGACGGGCCCCGATGGACGAGGGTCCGGTGCATTGAGCGCTCGCAGGACAGCCGCCCGGACCGTGGCGTCCGGGTCCTCGGCAACGCCCAGCAAGGCATCCTCGACGTCGCTGGCCGACGATGCCGCGACCGCTACGACCGCCGCGGCCCGTACGGTCGGGTCGGTGTCCGCGAACGCGCCGACGAGAGGCGACACCAGATCCGGGTTGTCCCGGATGAATGCCGCCACGAGCAGGATTCCCGAATGTCGCACCTCGGGCCGACTGTCGTTGAGCAGACCCACGGCGCGCCGCCTGATGCGGCGATCGGACGAACGCGACAGCGTGCCGATGGCACTGTCTCGCACGCGATCGTCGTCGTCGGCGAGCGCACGGAACAACGCGGTGACAGCGTGCTCCGTCCCGCTGCGCGCCAACGCTCTGGCCGCTTCGAGCCGGACGTCAGCGTCCGGGTCGTCGAGCAACTGGTCGAGCACCGGAACGACATCGCGACGATGCACGTCGACGAAGCTGGCCCGAGCTTCCGTGCGGCCGCGTCGTGGGATTGCAGAGCGGACACGAAGGCATCGGAAAAGTCGCGCGGATGATTGCGGAACAGGTCAGTGATCAGCTTGTCGCCGGCCGGGAGTCGGACCGCCGCGGCTACCAACTCAACGGCGGTCGCACCGTCGTACGGTGGCCGCAACGAGTTCGCTGCCGCCTTGACAATGACGGGTTCGGGATCGCGCAGGAGTTGTCGGAGACCGGTCGTCACATCCTCACTCGCAAGTCCGGCCAAGGCCTGTGCCGCGATTCGACGCGCGGTGGCACGCGGATCGGCCAGGGCGCCGACGAGACCGTCGTGTGCGGCCGGGTCGCCGCTGTGTCGCAGTAGCCGACCGGCCGCCCAGCCGACAACCTGATCGTCGTCGCCAATCGCACGAAGCAGAGCCGACTTCAGCTCGCTGTCGAGTGCAACGCCGGCTAGCGCGTGGTCGCGATTCACGAATTCGAGCGCCGCCTGCCGTCGCGCGTTCGCGTCGGGCGCACCAAGTCGGAGCGCCGCCGATCGGACGCGGGGCACGGCAGCACGGTCCCAGCCGGCACCGTCTTCGTCCGTCACTCGACTGCCACCCTTCGCCACACCGATAAGCCGACTCTATCGACACGGTCGCTGCGATGTGTGCCGCGGTTATTCGCATCATCTGTGCCTCGGCTGTGGCTGCTTGCGCCTTGGTCGCAGGTCAACGCCGTGCGTTAATACTGCCCAGTATGGACCGGGTTGGTCAGCTGGATGACAGCCACCCGTTCGACGCGATGGTGTGCTGCTAGTTAGCAACGCCACCACGTTGTGCACGGGAGGCGTCAAATGGCCGGCGACGACAGACGAATTGCCGCGTGGCGGGCACAAGCCGTCGTACGGATCGCCGAGTTGCGGCACGAGATGCAACTTGTCGGAGGCGGGCTCAACAGGCCGCCCGCGGCCGATGAACCGCCGAAGGTGGCGATCGAGGCACAGACGGAACTGTGCCGCACGTTCATCGGCGAACGGTTGGCCGCCGCCGAGACGGCCGCGACTCGCACGCAGTGGCGGACCCGGTTCGCGGTCGGGCTGACCGGCCGCGACGTCGAGACCGTGTGGCGCAACATTCATGCCGCGGAAGCGGAGCTGCTGCGGATCATTCCCGCCACCGACACCGGTTCCGGTCACGACCTCGCCGGTCAGTCCGGCGACATCGACAGCACGGTCGAGATGTATCTGCCGGCCACCGACAGTCGACGAATCGAGTTGCACCGGCGATACGTGACCGACAAGACGCTCACCGACAAAGATCGCGAGCCGGCGGCCCGAGCGATGCGTGCCGCTCTTCGCGAATATGACGATCAGCGATCGAGGGTCCGGAGCTTTCGCAACGTGTTGCTCGCGGTGAGTGCGGTCATGATGGGCGCGGTCGCGGCGATCGCGGCGGCGACGGCGGCCCGACCGACGGTCCTCAGCCTGTGCTTCGGCACCAGTTGCCCGACCGGCAATGACGTTCCCACGAGTTTCGACGTGATCCTGGTCGAGTTGCTCGGTGCCGCCGCCGCGCTGTTGGTCAGCGCCATGTCATTGGCCCGGGTGCGCGGAACGGCGACGCCCTATGCCGTGCCCGTTGTCGTCGCGCTGTTCAAGGTGCCGACCGGTGCGCTCACCGCCGTGTTCGGCTTGTTGCTGATCCGCGGTCAGTTCGCGCCCGGCATCACCCTGACGAGCACGTCGGAGATCGTCGCGTGGGCGCTGTTGTTCGGTGCGTCGCAGCAGGCGTTCACGATACTCATCGACCGGCAGGCGCAGACCGTGCTGAACAACGTGAAATCCACCGACCAGAGTCAGTCGAACTGACGCCAGCGTCCGGCATCACGCGACCTGATCGCGCAGCGCGGTGGGCCCGCGCGTCGCCGTCGCATCATCGGCTCCCACCGGTGGTACGGACATCCACGCGCTCAATCGTGCCGTCCATACGATCCACGCCGGCAGGACGACGGCGCCGACAACGACCAGGAGCCACGCGGTGACGTCATCCGGGCCGACCACGTACGAGACGGCGAGCGCGAGCATCGCGAGACCGGCCGCGAACGTGTACGTCGTCCAGGCCGAGCCGACCGCCGGTCTCCGCATCGCCGCGCTCCGCATCGCCGGTCTTCGATCGCAGCGCTCACGAACGCCAGCATGCCGAAGCCGAGCAGCATGACCGCGGCCAGTTCGAAGGCGTCGTCGATCACGTCCACCGTGAAATTGATGGCGTTCACCGTCTCGATCGGATTGCCGTGGGTAGCCATGAGACCGACCGCCCGGTGACCGCCCAGCTGGACGAGATTCCCGACCGACCACAGCGCGCCACCGACGCCGATCGCGTACGCACCGACTGTCGCGGCAGGCAAACCACGGCCGAAGCGACGAGCGAGATTCATCCCCACCAGGCCGAGGCACAGCATTCCGGCAATCGCGAGCGCGGCGTCGATGCGCTCCTGCGGGAGCGTCGTCACGAACCACTGGTAGTTCTGGTACAGCGCGGAATCGGACGTTTGATCAGGCGCCGGCAAGGGCGGGCTCGCGATGGTGATGTGTGCAGTCAGTAACCCGTACCAGATGGCCGATGTCGCCAAGGCCGCCGATCCGCGTGGCAACGTAGCCGACCTGCTGGACTTCCTCGGGTGCCGTCGGTCGGCTCTCCGTTCACGGATCGACGCGAACTCCGGCTCACCGCCAACCACACCGTCGGTGGCAATCCGGGCCGATTCCGTACCGGCTCGATCGCGATCCGGCCCGACGACGCCTGGCGGGCCGAACAACCGCGACGACGGCGGCTCGTCAGCACCGCCATCGCCGCGCCCCTGCTACGCCGCTATCGCTACCCACTCTCGGTTGCGCACACGCGTCCGTCGCATTGACGAGCGTGGCCACCGCGACGGGTCGCTTCACAGGAGGCCGCGCCGGCGAAGGCTGACCAGTGCAACCCAGCCGGGCGGTACGAGCAACCACACCGAGACGAGCCTCGACAACAGCGTCGCGGCGGTGGCGGTCGGTAGTGGCACTCCGGCGACGGTGAGGCCGGCGATCAATGTCGCCTCGACCGCGCCGGTCCCGCCGGGCGTCGGGAATATCGACCCGGCCGCGGCGCTGGCCAGGTACACCGTCGCGAGCGTCAGTATCGAGGCGTTGCCGCCGGCCGCCCGTACGCAGAACGCAAACGCCGCGACGTGCGTGACGGTCAACGTGGCGCCGGCGAGAATGCCGATCGTGGCCGACAGCGGGTGGGACCGGATGTGCCCGACCACCGACATCAGGCTCGTCGCGGCCTGACGTGCGAGACCGGCGGCACGGGTGCTCGATCGCACAGCGAGCCAGCCCGACAGAAACACGAGCAGTCCCCCGGCCAGCCACAGGCTGAGCTGCGCTCGCCCGACGCCGTGCAAGTCGCCCCATCCCGACACGACCCCGAAACCGCCGACCAGTGCGGTCGTGACTACGAGTTGTACGGTCTGCGCGACCCCGACCGACGCCAGCGCATCCGGCGTGCTCGCGCCGGCCTGGGTCAGGTAGCGCGTGGCGATGGCCGGCGTGCTGACCGCCGACGGAGTGACGACTCGGATCGCGCTGACGGCGAGCTGAGCCGACAGTGTCGGTCGGAGGCGCAATCGGAGCGGCGTGAAACCCAGCAGGTTGTACGCCGCGGCTACGACCGAAGCGGCGATCGATATGACCGCCAGCCCGACGTAGAACCATTGAATGTGCGCGAATGTCGCGCGCAGATCGGTGTGCCGCAACTCGACGAACAGCACTGACGCCGTCGAAAGCAGCACGACCGCGGCCAGGACACGCATCGCGAGCCGGCCGCGTCGCCGACGCCTACCGCCTGCGATGTCGGCCGCCACCACATCGGAGCCCGGCCCGTCGGCGTCATCGGCGAGGAGATGGCCCCCGCGAATACGCTCGCGGCACTCGTCAGCGAGATCGGTCGGCATCGGCGGCGCAGGGGGCATTCGTCAATCGTCACCGACGGCACGCCACGCCGTCATTCCGGATTCCCACCCATCGGCACCTGAGATTCCCACCGCGAACCTCAGGGTTGACGCGTCAAACCAGGCCGGTCGAAGCCGCGCCTCGAACCTGCCGTACGGCCGACAACACCACGGGTCCACCGTGGCCGCCGCATTCCACATGCGCTCGTCGCATCGCGTCGCCGGAGCGACCGATGTACGGACATATCCGGCGGGCGGGGACACCGCGATCAGATCACGCCCGGGACCGCCGGAGGTTTGTGGCAGCAGGCAAGCAGCGATGCGTCAGCGCGTTGCCGTCGTCATCGCCGACAGCGAGTCGCGACTCGCTACGTCGTCGGCGGCGCGGGCCCCCTCGGCGCGTCGAACTTGTTGCATGGCGCCGATGAATGACGCGATCCTGGCCAGGGCCAATCGGTATTGCGGCCCGGGAGGCATGGTCCCCATGGCCTCAGCTTGGACAGGAAAGCCGCGTTTGACTATCGGGAGGATCCCGGGATTTACCCTGAGTCCGACTCCGGGCCGGCCGGATCGGATCGGACCGAGGAGTCCCACCAGACCGCCGTGTCGCTGGGGACGACAGCCTCGGCCGCCAGCGGCTCGCTGGACAGCAGCATCCGCGGCGCGGGATGACCGAGCCACGCGGATGCCACGTCAGCAAGTGCAATGGGGTCGGGGCCGAAGTTTACGACGCAGGCAAACCCCGGCTCGCGGCGAAATCCCAGCACGGATGGTGGCAGGTCGAGCCACGTCATGCCTCCGTCGCCGAGCGCCGGGTGGCGGCGACGGATCCGCAGCGCGGTTCGGTACAACTCGAGCATGGAGTCGGGTTGACCGGTCTCGGCGGCGACGCTGAGCGACGCCCACCCGAGCGGCTGCGGCAGCCACGGCTGGGCCGTCGAACCCGCCGGACCGAACCCGTAGTCGTGCCGGCCGCCGGACCACGGGATCGGCACGCGACATCCATCTCGTCCGCGGTCGGTGTGACCGGATCGTTCCCAGGTCGGATCGCGGAGTGCGTCCTCGGGAAGGTCCTCGACCTCCGGCAGACCCAGCTCCTGGCCCTGGTAGACGTACGCGCTCCCGGGCAGGGCAAGGGTCAGCAAGGCGGCGGCTCGGGCGCGGCGGAGCCCGAGGTCGAAGTCGGCGTCGCTCGACAACAACAGGCTGAGCGACGGCTCCAGCGTGCGTCGCTGGGCGCGGGCGTAGCGCGAAACCTCGCGGGCGACGTCGTGGTTGGCCAACACCCATGTTGCCGGAGCACCGACCGAAGCGTGTTCCTGCAGCGTTTCGTCGATCGCCTCGCGCAGATCGGCGGCCGTCCACGGCGACGTCAGATAGTTGAAATTGAACGTGGTGTGAACCTCATCCGACCGTACGTATCGGACAAGTCGCGCGGGCTCGTCGACCCATGCCTCCGACACGAACACCCGGGGCGGCTGGTACGAATCGGCGATCTTGCGCCAGGCGCGGTAGATGTCGTGGACGTCGTCCCGGTCCCAGTGCGGGTGCGGGTGCCACTGCGGCCGGACCAGTCGACCGTCGACCTCAATCCGGGCCGCCGGCCATCGTCCGTCACCCACATCCGGCAGGCCGGCCTCTTTGATCAGCGAGTGCGCGACATCGATGCGGAAGCCGTCCACGCCGCGGTCGAACCAGAACCGCAGCGTACGTTCGAAGTCGGCCCGTACCTCCGGGTTCTCCCAGTTGAGATCGGGCTGCTCCGGTGCGAACAGGTGCAGGTACCACTGCCCCGGTGTGCCGTCGGCGGACGTGACCCGTCGCCAGGCCGGCCCGCCGAAGCGAGACTGCCAGTCGTTGGGTGGCTCATCGCCGTTGACGCCACGACCGTCGCGGAAAACGTACCGATCCCGCATCGGGGAGCCCGGGCCGTCGGCCAACGCCGCGCAGAACCACGGATGCCGATCGGACGTGTGGTTCGGCACGATGTCGAGCAATACCCGTAGTCCGCCGTCATGCGCCTCGCGGATGAGGGCCTCGGCCTCGGCCAGCGTGCCGAAGACCGGTTCGATGTCGCGATAATCGGCCACGTCGTAGCCGGCATCGGCCATCGGCGACGGATACCACGGATTGATCCAGATTGCGTCGACGCCGAGGCCGACCACGTACGGCAACTTGGCCCGGATCCCGGCGATGTCGCCGACTCCGTCGCCGTTCCCGTCGGCGAAGCTGCGGATATAGATCTGGTAGATGACCGCGCTTCGCCACCATGTGTCGTCCCGAACCACGTCGCCGTCGGACGATGCCGACGGCGACGGGATCCGCACGATCGCGGGCGTTGCGGGTGGTATCGAGTCGGTCAACCCTTCACGCCACCAGCGGTGAGGCCGCCGACGATACGGCGCTGGAAGATGAGCACGACGATCACGAGCGGGATCGTGACGACGATACCGGCGGCCATCGTCTGGGTGTACGGCACGATGTGCGGCCCGGCGGTGAAGTTCACGATCGCCACCGTCGACGGTGCCACCTTGTTGTTGCCGTTGGACAGGACGCTCGACAGCAGATATTCGTTCCAGGACGCCAGGAACAACAGGATCGACGTCGTGAAGATGGCCGGCGCCGCGAGCGGCAGGATCACCAGACGGAAGGCCTGCCCGGGCGTGCAGCCGTCGACCCGGGCGGCCTCCTCCAGATCCCACGGCATCTCCGAGAAAAAGCTCGTGAGCGTGTAGACCGCGAGCGGGAGCGAGAAAGAGATTTCCGGCAGAATCAGCGCTTGGTAGGTGCCGAGCCAGTGGAAGTTCGTGAACAACTGGAACAGCGGAGTCAGAATCGCGACGCCCGGGAACATCGATGCGCCCAGAATCGCGGCCAGGACGAACCCTTTACCTCGAAACACGAGGCGCGCCAGCGCGTAACCGGCGAACACACCGACGACCATCGCGATGCCCGTCACCACGGCGCCGATGAGCAAGCTGTTGACCAACGATCGGCCGAACGTGTTGTTCGTCGTATCGAACGCGTACCGGAAGTTGGACCACGTGACGTGTGAGAACCACGGCGTCGTATCGAACGTGTACGCCGGATCGCGGAACGACAACACGAGCATCCAGTAGAACGGGACCAGGCACCAGACAAAGATCAGCGCGATGACGGCGGTCGTGCCGATGTTGCCTCGATTGAATCGCGGCATCCGCGCGCGCATCGGCGGCCGGTTTGTCGGTGGGGTCTTCGTGGTCGCCGGCGTCAGAGTCGTCGTGGTCATGTCACTTCACCTTCGCAGCCTGAGCGCCGAGGATGTTGGCATTGAAGAGCTTCACCAAGCCGAACGCGATCGCAAAGATGAATATGAACGTGATCGTCGACAGCGCTGACGCGGAATTGATCCCGCTGTTCAGCTGGTGGACCACGAGGATGGACAGTGTCGTGGTGCCGTTCGCCCCGCCGGTGAGGATGTACTGGCAGGTCGTATATGCGCAGGACGTCAAGCGTACGGAAGATGACCGCCACCGCGAGGGCCGGCTTGACCAGCGGCAGGGTGATCCGCCAGAAGCGTTGCCAGCTGTTGGTGCCGTCGATGCGGCTCGCCTCGTACACATCGGAGCTGATGCCCTGCAGGCCGGCGAGGATCAGCAGCGCGATGAACGGCGTCGTCTTCCAGACGTCGGCGATCACGACCGCCGACCGAGCGGGCCACATCGATGACGTCCATGCGATGTGCGTGCCTAACACCTTATTCAGGATGCCCTGCGGATCGAACACGACGACCCACAGCTTCGATGTGACGGCGGTCGGGATCGCCCAGGGGATCAGGATGGCGGCCCGCACGATGGCCCGGCCGCGGAAGGCGCGGTTCATCATCAGGGCGAAGCCCATGCCGATCGCCGTTTCGAATGCGACCGTTACGACAGTGAACCCGACCGTCACCAGCAAGGACCCGTAGAACTGCGAGCCGAGCGTGCCGGTCGGGCAGTGCCCCACGCCCCCGGTCGTCGGGCATTGCTCCAGCAGCCAGTGCTTGTAGTTCGTGATGCCGTTCCACGCGCCACCCTGGTCGAAGATCCCGGTCGCCTTGTTGAGTCCGGGATCAGTGAGGAACGACTGATAGATCGCCTTGACGATCGGATAGCCGACCACGAGGGCCAGCAGCGCGATCGTCGGCGCGATGAGGTAGAACGCCCGCCGAGCCTGGCCCTTGTTGGCCGGGACCGGCTTTCGCACGGGGCGACGCACCCGCTTCGCGACGTCGGCTTCCGTCGCGACCGGCTCGGCTTGCACCGGGTCAACAATGCTCATGGCTGCTCCTGCGCATCCTGGGGGACAGCAACTGGGTAGGACAGCATCTTCGGGGCAAAGCTTCGCGAGGGTCGCCCGACCCGCCGGAGTCCTCGAGGAGTCATCCGGCGGGTCGCACGACAGCGGTCAGTGTTTCTCGAGATCACCCACCAGCGGTGGCGGACGAAATTGCCGCCTGCATGTTCTTCAGAGCGGTCTGCACATCGACTGTTCCCTGTAGAGCGGCGTAGGCGTTGGTCTCGATGGCCTCGGTGACGCCCGGGTAGTACGGGGTGACCGGCCGCGGGACCGCGGTCTGGATGCTCTTCAGCAGCGTCGGCAGGTACGGGAACTTCTGGACCAGCGCTGCGTCGGAGTAGAGCGAGGTCAGAACCGGCGCGAGCGTGCCCTGGGTGAGGTCGTTGCGCTGGATCTTGTCCGACTCGAGGAACTTCAGGAAGTCGAGGTCGGTCGCCTTGTACTTCGAGTACGTGCTGATGGCAACGCTGTGGCCGCCGAGGCTCGACGCGCCGTGGCCATCCGGTCCGGGCAGCGGCGCAATGCCGAACTTGCCGATGACCTTCGAGCCCGAGGCGCCAAGGATCGCGTCCGCATACGGCCAGTTGCGCATGAACATGAGCTGACCGGCCGAGAACGCGTTCAGGCTCTGCGTCTCCTGGAAGCCGAGCGCCTCCTTGGGGATGTAGCCCTGCTTGAACCCGTTGACCAGGAAGTTCAGACCGGTCGCGGCCTGCGTCGAATCGACGGTCGCCGTCGTGCCGTCCGAGCCGACGATGGCGCCGCCCGCGGCGTTGATCGCCTCGGCCGCGTTGACCGTGAGGCCCTCGTACTTGGCGAACTGACCGGCGTAGCAGCCCGGCTTCGGACCGGTGATCGTGCCGGGCGTCGTCTTGCCCTGGCAGTCGGCGATCAGCTGGTCCCACGTGGTCGGCGGGGAGGACACCAGGTCCTTGCGGTAGTAGAGCAGGCCGCCGTCCGACGCGTACGGAGCCGCGTAGAGCGAGTTGTGATAGGTCGCGGCCTTCACCGTGGCCGGCAACAGACCACTCGTGTCGATCGCCCGGCTTCCGGTCAGCGGGACGACCCAGCCCTTGGCCGCGAACTCCGCGGTCCATACGACGTCAACTGTCACCACGTCGTAGCCCGGGTCCTTGGCCTGGAAGTGCTGCTCCAGGTCAGACAGTTGCTGGTCGGCCTGGTCGGACTGCTGCTTGATCGTGACCTTTTCGTTGGGGTGCGCGGCGTTCCACTGCGCCGCGATGAACGGCATGATGCCGCTGTTGTCTTTTCCGGTAACAAACGTGATCGGACCACGGGCGTTATCGCCGGAGCTGGATCCGCCACTGCTGCCGCCACTGCCGCCGCCACACGCCACGAGGGACATGGCTGCGACGAACAGGCATGCCGCGGCTGCGGCACCCTTGTATCGCATGTAACCCGCCTTTCAGTCCGGTAATCCGGTAATACGAGTCATCGATTCGATTCGACGCCACATTTCAGGAAAGTTAAAGGCACACGATGCGCGTGTGTCAATGGTCACAATCGACTGTCACACAGTCGTGACCGGCGCGACCTGCGTCGATGTGTCCACCTGGGATCGGCCCACGCGGCCGAGCTGCCGCGGCGGCGGCGCTCAATCGACAACCGCCGATGCCCGTACAGCCGCGACCGTGCCACGCTCCCGAAGATGCCCTTTGAATAGGGATTGGCACCGCTGGACCGATTCGCCCTCCAATCGACGGATCAACACGTCGATCGCGACCCGTGCAACCTCCGCCGCGACCGGGCCGATGGTCGTCATGGGCGGATTTGTCATCTCGGCCAACTGCAGCGGCATGTCGATGGACAGCACCGAAAAGTCAGTCGGGATGCGCAGGCCGTGCTCGGTCGCGGCGGCCATCACTCCGGGAATCGCCTGCTCATTGAACGCGACGACCGCGGTCAACGCCGGATCGCCGCGGACGAGCTGACCGAAGGCGGCCCGCCCGGCGGCGTGCGACCGCTCGCACATGACCGTCGTCAGCACCATGCCGTACGCGGCCGCGGCCCGAACGAGCCCGTCCCGCAAACGCACGGCGTTGCCGCGGCCGGACCTGGTCGCCTCGGCCAGGTTCACGAAACCGACACGGCGGTGACCGAACCGGCCCAGGTACTCGATCGCCAGACGAGCGCACTGGTCGAAATCGGTGTCGGTGAAATCAGCGTCGCCGGGTGCGTCGGTGCGACCGATCATGGTGAACGGCAGGCCCGCGTCGGTCAGAATGCGCAGGCGCGGATCGCGCATCTGCACTTCCATCAGAAGTGCGCCGTCGATGAGTCCCTGTCGCGCCAATTGGCTGAGGTTGTCGAGCGTATTGGCGTCGCTCGTCCACAGCAACAAATGGTAGCCGCGCCGCTGAGCGTGATCCGATGCTCCGATGACATACTCCACCGAACTCAAACCCAATTGCGCGCCCTGCACCGGGAACAACAAAGCGATGATGCGGCTGCGCTTCATCTTCAGGCTTCGGGCGACGGCATTGGGCGTGTAGCCCAACTCCACCATGGCATCTTCGATGCGTTCCTTCGTCGACTGCGAAATCGGCCGCACGCCGGTCAGCGCATACGACACGGTGCTCACCGACACGCCGGCTAATCGCGCCACGTCCGCAATGGTTGCCATTGCGTGCCCTCCGGATCGATGCCGATAGTGTCCACGACGACGGTCGCCTGAACCACGCCGGCGGAAGACGCGACGCCGACTCGCCCGCGGCCGCGGTCTCTAGAGAGTGCACCCTGCTATGTCCACCGGGCAACGTCGCTGCGAGTTATCGCAGGTGAAGGCGCATGGATTTCTCGTTCGAGCGTCCGGCGGCCGAGCGACGGGGCAAGCCGCCGGGCACCACCGCGAGCCAAACGATCAGCGAGCGGAGGGCGGGACCCGCGCTGGCGACCCAATGTGGATCAACATGTCCGGCCGTCGCGCGATTCTTCGACGTCGCCGATGCATCCCCGATGCGGTCGGCGCGATAATCGATTTCGCCGTACGATTAGTGGCCGTCGGAATGAGCCCGCCGCATCGACCGCAGCGATTTTCTAAGCGCGAGTGCGACGCTGCTGCAGCTCCGCGGCGACCGTCTTCAAACGAGCGACCGCCACCGGTTTCTTCGTCGGCTTTGCCGGCTGGAGTAGCGACGGCGGGACGTCGACATGCGTGCCGTCCATTCGCGTGAAGCGAATTGTGTGCGCGCCGCGTACGCCGGCGACCACGTCGATTTGACTAATGTCCGGCCACGGCAGCCACGACTCGCGCCCGACGAATCGAACGGCGACTCCTTCGTCGTCGACCGACAGATACATACGCATCCCGACGATCGCCCAGGCGAGCGCGGCCAGCGCCAACAGGATGGTGAAGACACGGACCGGACCCGACGGATGCCAGTAGATATTCAGCGCGGCACAGGCGGCGACGAGGAGGAAGAGGATCGCCGTTTGCCCCGGGGGAATTCGCCACGAGCGCTCGGCCATCGATCCGGTCGGATCAGCCATTGGCCGAGCCTAGCCGAACGAGTGCCCGTCGAGCGTGCCGAGATTTCGGCGCTGACCAGCAACATCGTCATCAGCCGCCCCATCGGCCCCACCCGTACCGCTAGACATATGGCGACGTAACGCATCTCTCTCTTTGCCGTTCGGCTTGACGCATCGCCGGCGGAGGACAAGCGTGGCCAATGCACAACGGGAGGTTTGTCCATGCGGGCATCCATCCACCAGCGCCAAATCTGATGGCAAGTAGACGATGAGGAGTCTGACTGTGCTGACCCTGACCGATGACGCAACCATGCAGATCCGCAACATCATCGACAGCCCCGGGGCACCCGAAGGCTGCGGCGTACGGATCGCCACCGACCCGGCGAGCGGCGCCCTGAGCTTGGCCCTCGCCGCGACCCCGGCCGAGGACGACAAGATCCTCGACGAGGCCGGCGCACGGGTCTTCCTAGAACCACAGGCCGCCGTGCTGCTTGACGACAAAGCACTCGACGCCAACACCGACGGATCCGGACAGGTCCACTTCAGCATCGCGGACATGGGTCAATGATGGCCTGACCCCGTATCGGGGCCGCCGCACCACTTTCGTACCTACTCGCCGACGGACGCGCTGCACTCAAAACGCTGGCGGTGAAACGCCGGCGGCAGCCGTCCGTCGCGGGCATGCCTGCGCCGTTTCCGTCTCTACGCCGCGATGCATCCGGCCGACACGCCAGATCGGCCGGTACGTTACGGATGACAGCGGCGGGCGTTCGAGGGAGTCGGTGTGATCGGTCCCGTGCGTACGGTGGATTACCACGCGGCGGGGGAACCGTTCCGGATCGTGACGTCGGGCGCCCCGGCGATTCCGGGCACGACAGTGCTCGAACGACGCGCCGCCGCACAAACCGATGCCGACATCGACGCCGTCCGGCAATTGCTCGTACGCGAACCCCGCGGCCACGCCGACATGTACGGCTGTTTCCTCGTTCCGGCCAACGACGACGGCGCCGAATTCGGCGTTCTGTTCTGGCACAAGGACGGCTACTCCACGGCGTGCGGGCACGGGACGATCGCACTCGGAGCGTGGGCGGTCAACACGGGCCTGGTCGAGGCCGCGCTCGACGGTGACACCGACGTCGTCATGGACGTGCCGTCCGGACGGGTGACCGCGCGTGTCACGCGCGCCGCCGGCGTGGTCCAACGAGTGGCGTTCCGCAACGTGGGCTCCTACGTCGTCGGCCGCGACATCCTGGTCGCGACCAGCCGCGGCGACGTCCGCGTCGATGTCAGCTACGGCGGCGCCATCTATGCCTCATTACCGGCGGCCGACGTCGGCCTCACGGTGCACGCCGACCACTACGCGGCCCTCATATCGGTCGGTCGAGAAATCAAATGGGCGCTCAACGCGAGCGAATGGGCCCGGCACCCGGTCGACGACCGACTGGCCGGCGTCTACGGCACGATCCTCTATGACGACCTCGGACGCGGCGACGAACGGTCCGCATCAACGCAACGTCACCGTTTTTGCGGACGGCGAGGTGGATCGTTCACCATGCGGGTCGGGCACCTCGGCACGGTTGGCACTCCTCGCCGCCGATGGACGCATCGGTCCGGGACAGGTGCTCACCCACGAGTCGATCATCGGCACGACGTTCCTGGGCCGGGTGCTGCCCGCGGACAGCACCGCCGCTGGCGACCTCGTGGCAACCGAGATCGAGGGTACGGCGTTCGCGACGGCCGAATGCACGTTCGTTCTCGATCCCGCCGACCCGCTCGGAACCGGGTTCGTCCTCAGATAGACCGGTGTCTTCGTCCGCAGATAGACCGGGGCGGCCGACCCAACGGCCGGCCGGCGCTACCGGCGAGGGGCGATCGTGCGTGGCGCCGTTAGCCGTTCGGCACCCGATCCGGTGGAAAGCCCCCAGTGGCGACCGGACCCCAGGCATCGATCGTGATCCGGATGAGCGACTTGCCCTGCCGGCGCATGGCGACCCGATACTCGTCCCAGTCCGGGTGCTCGCCCGAGATGCACCGGAAGTACTCCACCAGCGCGTCTTCCGTCTCGTCACTCGGCATGTCCAGCACCTCGGCGGAGCCGTCGACCTGCACGTACGCGCCGCCCCAGTCGTCGGAGTGGACAAGCACGGACGCCGCCGCGTTGCGGCGGAGGTTCACCGCCTTGGCGCGGTCGGGATAGGTCGAGATGACGATCCGCCCCTCGTCGTCCACCCCGCCGGTCACGGGCGAGACCTGAAGCCGGCCATCGCTTCGGGTGGTGACCAGCGTCATGCGATGTCTCGGCCGTACGAAATCGAGAAGGCTGTCCCGGTCGACGCGATCCGCGGTGGCGATGTTGGGCATGGAACCGACTGTAGACACCCCCACGGCCCAACGCGGAGTCGACCTACGACCAGCGCGGTTCGGTCGGCAGCGAACGGTCGGGCGTGCGGGACGGTCGCACGGCCTAGGTCGATGGACCTACTCCCCCGCCGGACTTCGACCGATGACGACCCAAGGGGGCACGGACATCATGAGGTCATGGAGCTGATGTATCACGATCTGCCGGGTCTCATGACCCGGATGACGGGCGACGAGAAACACGCGCCGAGCGCGACGTCGACCCTCGACGTGCTGTGGGTCCTCTACGACCGGATCCTGCACGTCACGCCATCGACCGTGGATGATCCCGAACGCGACCGTTTTCTCCTCTCGAAGGGGCACGGGCCGGCGGCCTACTACGCGGTCCTCGCCGCGAAGGGCTTCCTGCCGGAGGCCTGGTTGGACGATTTCGGCGGCATCTCTTCCCGGTTGGGCTACCACCCTGACCACAACCTGATTCCCGGAGTTGAAATCTCTAGTGGTTCACTCGGCCACGGCCTCCCGCTGGGCGTCGGCATGGTGCACGGGCTGCGTGCTCAGGGGCTCACGTCATCACGGGTCTTCGTCCTGATCGGCGACGCCGAACTCGACGAGGGCACCAACCACGAAGCGATCGCGTACGCCGGTGCGACCGGGCTCGCGACTCTCACCGCGATCGTGGTTGACAACCAGTCGTCCAGCCATGGCTGGCTCGGCGGGGTCGCGTCGCGCTTCGAGGTGAACGGCTGGTCGACATCGACGGTCGACGGTCGCGACCACGACCAGATCGCCGATGCGTTGACGCGGCGACCCGCGGACCGCCCACACGTCGTCGTCGCCGTTGTCGAGCCGAAGGATTCCTGATGACCGACATGCGCACCGCATTTGCCGAAACCGCCCAAGATATCGTCGCCGCCGATCCGCTTGCCGCGGTCGTGCTCGCCGACATCTCCACGTCCCTGTTCGAAGACGCGCTTGTCCGCTTCCCCGATCGACTCATCAACGTCGGCATCCGGGAGTCGCTGATGATCAGTGTCGGCGGTGGTCTCGCGTTGACCGGGATGCACCCGATCATGCACTCGTACACGCCGTTCCTCATCGAACGCGCCTTCGAGCAGATCAAACTCGACCTGGGTCACCAGGACGCGGCCGCCGTGCTCGTGAGCATCGGCGCGTCGTATGACGTGCCGGAGGCCGGCCGCACGCACCATGGTCCCGGCGACGTCGCGCTCATCGACACGGTGCCCGGCTTCATGGTGCACGTGCCCGGCCACGCGAGCGAGGTGCCGACGCTCCTTCGCGACGCGGTCGGTCGGCCGCGATCGTCGTACATCCGGCTGTCGGAAGCGACCAACAGCGTTCGCCTGCCCGTTTCGCCGCGGCTGACCGTCGTCCGCGGCGGCGGCCCGGCGCTTGTCATCGCGGTCGGGCCGATGCTCGATCCGGTGCTCGACGCGACCGAGGGCATGGACGTCACCGTTGCCTACACCACGACGGTCCGGCCGTTTGACACCGCGGGTGTTCGGTCGCTCGCCGTGGCCGACACCGTGGTCGTCGTCGAGCCGTACCTGGCCGGCACCTCGATCCGCCTCATCGACGACGCACTTGCCGATCGGCCCCACCGGACACTCGGGCTCGGCGTCGCACGAACGGAACTACGCCGGTACGGCACGGCCGCCGACCACAGCCGTCTCTACGGTCTCGACCCCGCCGGGATCCGAGCGTCGCTGGACCGGTTTCTGGACAGCCAGCCCGCACACGCAGAGCTGGGCAGCGCATAGCGTTCGGATCCCGTGCCGACGCAAGCCCATCCGGCACTATCGTTGGTCTATGACTGGCAAGCCGCGGGCGCCCGTGGTGTCCGTGAAACGTGTGTACGAGCCGGCCGCGGCCGACGACGGGTCGCGTGTGCTCGTCGATCGGCTGTGGCCGCGCGGTCTGGCGTCGGCGACCGCCGGTGTCGACGAGTGGATCCCGGCCATCGCGCCGTCGACGTCGCTGCGTCGCTGGTTCGGCCACGACCCGGCGCGCTTCGACGAGTTCCGGCGCCGATACCTTGCCGAACTCGCCGACGACGAACACGCCGAGCCGCTACGGACGCTGCGCGAAGCGGCGGTACGCGGGCATTTGACGGTGCTCACCGCGACCAAGGATGTGTCACTGAGCCACGCCTCGGTTCTGGTCGGGGTGATCACGGACGCGTCGTAATGCCGTGAATGAATCTCACTGGCCCGCGACGATTCCAGGCGACAATGGCAGGGCGGCCATCGCCTTGCCGCAACGCTGGAAGGGAGCGGCTCGTGGCCAGCACAGGCACCGGCAAACTGACCGCACGACAAGCCGCCCACGTGTTGGCCGGACGCGATCCGGTCATTGCCCGGCTGATCGCGGAGACCGGTGAGTTCACGTTCCCGACGCGGACCGACACACACTTCGCGACGCTCGTACGCGCCATCACCTACCAGCAGCTCGCTGGCCCCGCGGCGAGGGCGATTCACGGGCGGCTGGTCGGCGCCATGGGCGGTGAGGTCACGCCGGAGCGCCTGCTCGCCCTGTCCACCGAGGAGCTTCGTCACGCCGGTCTCTCGGCGAACAAGATGGCATCGCTGCGTGACTTGTCGACCAAGGTCGTGGATGGCACGGTCATCCTGGACCCACGACGCATCGCGCGCATGAGCGACGAGGACATCGTCGCCCGACTCACGTCGGTTCGCGGGATCGGCGGCTGGACGGCAGAGATCTTCCTGCTCTTCCAGTTGCGCCGCTTGGACGTGTGGCCGACCGGCGATCTCGGTGTGCGGCGAGGGTACGGCCTGGCGTGGGACGTACCCATGCCGACGCCGAAGCAGCTCGATGCGCTCGGCGAGCCGTACCGGCCCTACCGGAGCATCGTGGCGTGGTACTGCTGGCGTGCGGCCGAGTTCTACGCCGGAGCCAAGGCAACCGCCGTGACCGGCGGTGCCACCGACGCCGCCTGACCGGCCCAGCTGTCCTGTTCGCGACGGGCCGGCCCGGCGACGCGGTCAACGATCGCGACGCCCGTTGAGATCGTCGAGCGTTTGCGCGACGCCGAGGTCATGGATGCTTGCGGATATCCGCAGGTATTCGTCGCGGAAGCGATCGTCGCCGGCGAGATCGCCGAACAGTTCGGTCATCTCAACCAGCGCCATCGGATCGATCGCGTGGCGGCGCGCAGCGGCGGTGACGCCAGCGGCGAGCCGATCGACGATGTCGATCGGATTTCCTTGCTCGTCAACGCCTTCGGCGTAGCGGGCCCAGCTCGCGACGATCGCGGTGGCGTACGAGATCGGACCGCCGGTCGCGAGGTTGTGGCGGATAACCGGGACAACCCATTTCGGGATGCGGTCCGTACTCTCGGCGCAGAGCCGGGCCACGGTGTCGCGGATCTCCGGGTTCGCGAATCGCTCGATCAGTTCCTGCTTGTACGCATCGAGATCCACGCCCGGGACCGGCAGCAGAGTCGGGGTGGCCTCCAGGTCCATATACGCACGGAGGTAGGCGACGAGCCTCGGATCCGTCGCCGCCTCGTGAACGTACCGGTGGCCGAGGAGGTAACCGAAGTAGGCGATCGCCTGATGGCCGGCGTTCAGTAGCCGCAGCTTCATCAGCTCGTACGGTTCGACGTCGGGTACGAGCTGAACGCCGACGTTCTGTAGCGGCGGGCGACCGAGACTGAAGCTGTCTTCGAGCACCCATTGGGTGAACGGTTCGCACACGACCGGCCAGTTGTCCTCGATGCCGAACCGATCGTGCAGCTGTTCCCGATCGGCGGTCGTGGTCACCGGTGTGATCCGGTCGACCATCGAGTTCGGGAAGTGGACGTGCTGGCCGATCCACGCGGCCAGGGCCGGGTCGCGCAGCTCGGCGAACGCGGTGAACGACCGGCGAGCAACGTGGCCGTTGGACTGGATGTTGTCGCACGACATCACGGTGAAGGGCGCGATGCCGAGCCGTCGCCGGCGGTCGAGCGCCTCGATGACGTAGCCGAACACGGTGCTCGGGACCGCACCCGGGGCCAGATCGGCCACGATCGCCGGATCGTCGCGAATGAACTCGTGACTGACCTGGTTGACGTTGTAGCCGCCCTCGGTGATCGTCAACGAGACGATCCTGGTCTGCTCGGCGCAGAGCATGTCGAGCACCGCCTCGGGCGCGTCGGGGGCGTAGAGGAACCGCACGATCGACCCGACGATGCGCGGTTCGAGATGGCCATCGGGATGTTTGACGACCATCGTGTAGAGCCCGTCCTGCGGCGCCAGGGCATCAGCCATGGCCTTGTCGGACGGCATCACGCCGACGCCGCAGATTCCCCAGTCGAGGCCGACTCCGTCGTTCATCAACTCGTCAAGATAGGCCGCCTGGTGTGCCCGGTGGAAACCACCGACGCCGAAATGGACGATGCCGACGCGGACCTCGGAGCGGTCGTAGCGCGGAACGCTCACCGCCGGCGGGTGGCTGCTCAGCCGGTCGGCTGCAAGGGTGGTCATGAGGCTACTTCACCGCGCCCATGGACAATCCACGCACGAGCTTGTCCTGCGCCGCCCAGCCGGCGATCAGCACCGGCAGACACGCGACGGTCGCGGCGGCCGAGATGTGGGCGAGGAACGGGCCTTCCGGCTGGACGAAACCGACGAGATAGATCGGGACGGTGGCCCCGTTGATCGTCGTGAGGTTGACGGCGAGGAAGAACTCGTTCCAGGCGAAGATGAAACAGATCAGCGCGGTGGCGGCGAGTCCGGGCCGCACGATCGGCACGATGACCGATCGCATCTGCCGGATCAGGCTCGCGCCGTCGACCCGGGCGGCCTCGATGATCGGCACCGGCACCTCCAGCAGGAACGACCGCAACATCCAGACCGCGATCGGCAGATTCATCGCCGTGTAAAGCACGACCAGCAGGCGTTGACTGTCCAACAGGTGCAACTCGCGGGCGATGACGAACAGCGGGATGATCGCGCCGACGATCGGCAGCATCTTGGTGGATATGAAGAAGAACAGCACGTCTCGCCATTTAGGTACAGGCCGAAGCGATAACGTGTACGCCGCCGGAAACGCCAGCACGAGCACGATCGCCGTGGAGAGCACCGAGATCAGGATTGAGTGCTCGAGGAACGGCCGGAGTCCGTTGAGTCCGCCGCCCCCAGTCCAGACGGCCTGAAACTCGCTGAATGTCGGCTTGAAGATGAAGTGTGGTGTGGTCGTGTTCGCGTCCTGCTCGGTCTTGAGCCCGGTCAATGCCATCCACAACACCGGAAAGAAGAACACGAGAACCACAAGCCAGGTCAGGATCGCCAGAAGCAGGCGACCGATCGGATTGGACTGGCGATGAGCCAGGCTCGTCGACGAAGCATTCATCATCCATGCACCCCTTCGTCGCTGAACAGGCTCGAGATCATGCGTAGTGCGAACGTGGCGACCAGGATGGTGGCGATGACCACGACGACCGACATCGCCGATGCGCGACCAATGTCGTAGGCCTGGAAGGCCGCTTCGTAGATGTAGTACGGCAGATTCGTGGTGTCGGTCGACGGGCCACCCGAGGTCATGATGTAGATCGAGTCGAAGGCCTGCACGATGTAGATCGTGCCGAGCAGGACGCCCAACTCGATGTACGGACGCAGGTGCGGCAACGTGAACGATCGGAAGATCCGCAACGCGTTGGCGCCGTCGACCCGCGCCGCCTCCAGCATGTCGTCGCTCTGGCTCTGCAGTCCGGCCAGGGCCAGCAGCACGATGAACGGCGTCCACTGCCACGTCAGGAACGAGATGATCGTCAGCTGCGGGTGCACGCCGAGCCAGTTTTCCGGCTTGAGGCCGACCAGCTTGAGCACGTAGTTCAAGAAGCCGAACGTCGTGTCGAGGATGGTGAATTTCCACACCAACGCGGCCGCGGCCGGCATCACGAGGAACGGGCTGATGATGAGCGTACGGAGGAACCCGCGCCCGAACACGTGGCGGTCAAGGAGAACGGCGATGCCGACGCCGATCGCGACCGAGAGTAGAACCGGGACGACCGTCAACAGGACGGTGTTCAGCGCGGCGACCCGGAACGTCGGATCGGCGAAGATCACCCGGTAGTTGGCAAACGTCGGGAAGTCACGCGGCGCGGTCGGCCGGTTCAGGTTGTACTTCTGCAGGCTGTACCACAGAGTCAGGAGAAACGGGATCTGGGTTACGACGATGGTGAATACGAGCGCGGGCAGTAGCGGCGCTCGACGTACCCATCCGGTCCCCCGGGGGCGCCGGATGACTGGCGGTGCTTTCGCCATGTCTTTCCGCGCCGGTTCGACGATGGTTGTCAACGGCCTGTCCTTCCTTCGGTCGGCACGCTGTGGTCGCCACACTCCAGTCGCACACTGCGGTCGGCCCGCCGCGGACGACACGATCGGCGGTCGACGCGCTCGTAGTCGACGCTCTGGTGGTCGACACCCTGGTGGTCGACACGCTGGTGGTCGACACGCTGGTGGTCGCCCGCGCCGGCGGTCATGGCGGCGCGGGCGAGCCACCCGAACGGCTACTGCTTGTATCCGGCTTGCTTGACCGCGTTCTGCGCGATCGTCTGACTCTTCTGCAGGAACTCCGACACCGACTCCTGGCCGTCGATGGCGGCCGTCAACTCGGCCGACACCTTCTGTCCGAAGTCCTCGAACTCCGGAATGCCGACGTACTGGACGCCCGGCACGGGCTGCGGGCTCACGCCCGGCTGGTTGACGTTGACCGAGTTGATCTGCTGCAGGGTGAGCGCGGCGAAATCCTTCGCCGACGCCTTGTAGTCCGCGTTCTCGTACGTCGAGGTACGCGTGCCCGGAGGCACCGCCGCCCACCCGTTCTTCGAGGCGTCATAGGCGATGTACGTCTTCGACGTCGCCCAGTCCATGAACTGCCAGGCCGCGCTCTTGTGCTTCGATGCGCTCTCCTGCGCCAGCGCCCAACTCCACAGCCATCCGGACGAGCTGGTCTTCTCGACCGGTGCCGGGGCGAACCCGAGCTTGCCGGCGATCGGGCTCGGCGCCGCGTCGATGGTGGACGCGGCAACCGTCGCGTCGTACCACATGGCGGCCTTGCCCTGCTGCATGATGTTCAGGCACTCGTTGAAGCTGTCGTTGCCGGCGCCCTTTTCGCCATCCTTGCGGACGAGGTTCACGTAGAAGTTCGCGGCCTGCACGAACGCGGGATCGGTCAGATGCGCGTTCCAGTTCGTATCGAACCATTGGCCACCGAACGTATTCACGACCGTGTCGAACGAGGCGAGGTTGTCGCCCCAACCGGTCAGGCCGCGCAGGCAGATGCCGGCCACGCCCTTGCTCGGGTCGTTCAGCTTGTCGGCGATGGCCGCCACCTGATCCCAGGTCGGGTTGGCCGGCATGGTGACACCGGCCGCCGCGAACATGTCCTTGCGGTACATGAGGAACGACGACTCGCCGTAGAACGGGACCGCGTAGAGCTTTCCGTTGGACGACAACGCTTGCCGGATCGGCGGAAGCAGGTCGTTGACGTCGTAGCTGGGGTCATTGTTGGCGTCCGCGGTCAGGTCGCTGATCCAGTCGTTCTTGGCCCACGACGCGATGTCGTTCGGCCCGATCATGACGACGTCGTACTGGCCGCCGTGGGCGGCGACGTCCTTCTCCACGTTGGCGCGTTCGGTGTTCTCGTCGTACGTCACGAACTTGACTTTGATGCCCGGATGGGTCGCTTCGAATCCGGCCGGCGTCAGTTTCTCGATGGTCGTCATCAGCGGGTTGGCGGTGACCGCGACGGTGATCGTCGCCTCGCCCGACTTCTCCGACGAAGACGAGCTGGAACAGGCCGCGACCGTCATCGTCACCGCGGCCGCGGCCGTAATGACGATCGGCCACCGGCGACGACGCCGATGTGCGCTTGTTAGAATCATGTGCTCCTCCTGCTACGAGTTGTCCTCAGACGCAGACGTGCCGTTGGGTGCGGGGAGACGCGGGCGCAGGCTTTTTTGCGGAAGGTGCGCCCGACGGGATAGGAGAGCGGCTGGCCGGCGGTCGGCCGCTCTCGTCGTGTCATCTCCTTTCCTGGTCCGGCGTCGCCGCGACGTTGGCGCGACACCGGCAAGCTGTCTCTCGGTTCGGCTCGGTAGGTAACGGTGGCGGGTACGCCGCCGCTCGCGTGTAGACGGCCGCGGGTCTGTCTAGACCCGTACGACGTCGACGCCGTGGTCGTGTAGTTCCGCCGCCTGTTCCACCGGCAGCCCGTCGTCGGTGATGAACCGTTCGAAGTCGCGCAGGTGCGCGAACCGTACGAACGAATCAACGCCGTACTTGGAGCTGTCGGCGACGAGGATGCGCCGCCGTGAGGCGCGCATCGCCATCGTCTTCACCGCCGCGACGGCACTGTCCGGAACGGTGACGCCGTGTTCGAGGCTCAATCCGTTGCCGCCGATGAACGCGAGATCGAGCACGAGCGTCTCGAGCATCGCCAGCGCCCAGTGGTCGACGGTGCCGAGCGTCTGGGCGCGGACCCGGCCGCCTATCACCAGCACGGTCACATGCGTTCGGTCGATGAGCGACGTCGCGATCGCGAGCGACGAGGTGACGACGGTCATCGGGCGATCGGGCTCGAGATGATCGGCGATCAGCTTAGGGAGGAAGCCTTCGTCGATGTAGATCGACTCGGCCGCCTTGACGTAGGTGGCGGCCGCGCCGGCGATGCGGTTCTTCTGCGCTTGCCGTCGCGTCGCCCGGACCGACAGCGCGCTCTCGAACGTGAGCCGTTCGATCGGGACCGCTCCGCCGTAGACGCGGCGCACCAGGCCCTGGCGCTCCAGATCCTTCAGATCCCGGCGGATGGTCTCCGGCGCGAGCCCGAGTTCGGCCGACATCTCCGCGACGTCGACCCGCCCGGTACGGCGAGCGTGTTCGATGAGCCACTGGCGTCGTTCGATCACATACATTCGGTGTGCTCACCCCCTGCGCTCGGATGCCCGTTCCCGTGTGGATCAGAGTCCGTTGGTGCCCGGTGGACTGAGTTTTGTGCTCATTGACGGCCTACGCAACGCCTCCAAATCTCGTTCAGGTAACAAAAATGCCCGGTTCTGCCCGGTTATCCCTCGGCGCTGCCCGCCTTGCATCGAAGCGATGACCGTCTTTCGACCGTGCCCAACGAGTAGTCGAAGCGCCGCTCGCGACCGGTCGAAGCGCCCCGCCGAAACCTCGCGGAATCAACCCACCGGCGCACGTACGGAGCACCCGCCGAACCGACTACCGAACCGACTACCGAATTCCGACCGGTTTCCGGGCCTCGCCCGCATACGCGTCGGAGTAACCTGCGGCCAGCACTCTCCGAGGCCGAGCCATCACACGGCCCAGAAAGGACCGTACGGTGCCGAATCGTGTCCACCCCCGGCTGACCTTCTCGGTCCTCGTTCTATCGATGGCCATTGTGCTCAGCGGCTGCACGTCGGGCGGGACGCACGCGACGAACCGGCCGAGCACGTCGCCCGAGCCAACCGCAATCGCCTCGGCGAAAGCCGAGATCGCGGCGGTCCGCACGACCGCCGTACTTCGACCGGTCACGCTCGATGGAAAGTCCCCGACCGGCGCCCAGCTCGCCGACGCGGCGAAGGTCCTGGCGCGACGGTTCGTCGACGCCGGCGAGCCAATGCCGACCGTCACCGTCACTCGCGACGGCGACCTGGGGTTCAGCATCCCGGCGACGATGACCGCGGGCGACATCGCCGCACTGGTCGCTCGGGACGCCGTGGCGTTTCGCACCGTGCTCGGCGCGACGACGGCCAACGCGGCCGTCGGTCCGGTGGCCGCCGATTCGAGCGCTCCCGGTGATCTCGCGTCCGACCTCGCCAAGGCAAAGGCGTACGTCGGCCCGGCGGCGTACGCGTTGGCGGCCTCGCTGACCGCGCCGGCGACCGGCACCGATACCGTCCGTCGACTGGCGCGCTTCGGTCAGCTCAGCCCGACCGAGGTCGCCGTGCTTCCGGTGCGCATGCAGTTCAACGTACCCACCGTCACGTGTGCGCAGCTGAGAGCGCGTGACCCGCTCTTCCTCACCGATCCGCGATTCCTCACGCGCGACGTGACGGCCTGCGACGGCGACCAGCCGAACGTCAAATACCTGCTCGACCCGGCCGGGCTGAGTCGCGCCGACCTGGCCCGGGCGACGGCGCAGTACGACCCGGTTTCCTACGCGGCCACCGGTGGCTGGACCATCGAGTTCGCGTTCACGGTGACCGGCCAACGACACTGGACCGCATTGACCGCGGCCAACGTTAATCATCAGATCGCCGTCCTGGCCGATGCATCCGTTCTGGCGGCGCCGACCATCGAGCAAGCGGTGAACGGTCCGGCCGTCGTCGCCGGCGCGTTCGTGACCGAGGCGGTCGCGCATCGCCTCGCCGACCTGGTGAACGCCGGAAGCCTGCCGGTCGAGTTCGCGGTCACCGCGGTTTCCGTCAGCAGATGACGCGGCCGTGCGACCATCGGGTATGGCCACCGAACACGTCACTGTCGTGATCGACCGCCCGGTCGACGCCGTCTACGCCTACGCCTCCGACCCGGCTCGCCTGCCCGAATGGGCCGCCGGCCTGGCCAGCGCACCGTTGAAGCCGGACGGTGACAGCTGGGTCGCCGACTCCCCGATGGGTCAGATCACGATCGACTTCGCCTCTCCGAACCCGTTCGGTGTGCTCGACCACATCGTCACGCTGCCGTCCGGCGAGACGGTCTACAACCCGATGCGGGTCATCGCCGACGGTGATCGGAGCGAGGTGGTGTTCACCGTCCGGCAACGGGCGGGGATGACCGACAGCGAGTTCGCGAGCGACATTGCCGCCGTACGCGCCGACCTGGAGACTCTTCGTGACCAGCTCGAAGCGTCCTGAACCGCCGCCGGCCGTGTGAAAAGCTTGGGGCATGTCCTCACAGCTGACGGAAAGCGGAGTCGCTCTCCTGCACGACGCCATGGCGGCACGTGTCGCGCGAGGCGAAATGCCGGGCCTGGTCACCATGATCGCCTGCGGTGACGCTGTCCATGTGGATCCGATCGGAACCCTCGCGTTCGACACTGACGCACCGATGCGACGCGACACACTGTTCCGGATCGCGTCGCTCACCAAGCCGGTCCTGGCCGCGGCCACCATGGCGCTGGCGGAGGAGGGCCGGCTCCGTGTCGACGAGCCGGTCGACCGGTGGTTGCCCGAACTGGCCGAACCGCGCGTCCTACGGCGGATCGACGGACCCACCGACGACACCGTGCCGGCCAACCGACCGATCTCGGTCGAAGACCTGTTGACGTTGCGGCTCGGCTTCGGGCAGATCACCGAGCCCGAATTCGACCCGCCGTACCCCATCGTGCACGCGGCCGCCTCCCTGGACCTCACGTTGGGCGGGCCCGACCCGCGTACCCCACACGCACCGGACGAATGGATGCGACTGTTCGGATCGCTGCCCCTGATGGACCAGCCCGGTGAACGCTGGCGTTACAACGTCGGCACGCTCGTCCTCGGCGTGCTTGTCGCCCGCGCGGGCGGAGCCACGCTCGGTGAGGTCCTTCGCGAGCGCCTGTTCGGGCCGCTCGGCATGGTGGACACCGGATTCGAGACGACCGCGGACAACGTCCGGCGCATGCCGATCCAGTACATGTCCAACCAAGCCACCGGTCAACTGGAGGTGCAACCGTTGACCGCCGCCGAGACGTGGACATCGTCGCCGGCGTTCCCGTCCGGCTCCGGTGGGTTGCTTTCGACCATCGATGACTTCTATGCGTTCGCGCGCATGCTGCGCGACGGCGGCCGGCACGCGGGCCGGCAGGTGTTCTCCGCCGCGTCCGTGGAAGCCATGACTACCAACCACCTCACCGCCGATCAGATCGGCTCGGCCGGGCTCCTGCTTGGAAACCAGGGCTGGGGGTACGGCCTGGGCGTCGTCACGCGGCCCACGGACAACGGTCTCAGGCCCGGCCAGTACGGCTGGAGCGGTGGGTACGGCACCACCTGGTTCAACGATCCGAGCCGCGATCTGATCGCGATCGCACTGTCGCAGACGTCCGACTTTCTCTGGAACGGCGGACTCGACGAGTTCGATCGGCTCGCCGTCGGAGCCGTCGAAACAGTCGAAACCACGGACCTGCCGAGCGACGCCGACTGAGGCGCTCGGACCGCCGCCTTCGACGGGCTCGTGTCGACCGGCGGCGAACGATACGGCCGCCGCCCCGCATCAGCGAGACTGCATTCACTTCATTGACACCGCCGCGGCGCCCACGTCACCGACGTTGCCTTGTCTGGCGTGGGTCGAGTGCGTCGCGCAGACCGTCGCCGATGAAGTTGATGCACAAGCAGATCAACAGGATCATGACGCACGGAGAATAGAACAGCCACGGCCGCGTCTCGATCGCGCCCTGCGCCAGTTGGGCGAGGCGCCCGAGCGAGGTGTCCGGGGGTTGGATGCCCAATCCGATGAACGACAGCCCGGCCTCGGCGAGGATCGCCGCCGCGACGTCGAGCGTCGCCTGCACGATGAGGGGGCCGGTCACGTTCGGAATCAAATGGCGGAACACGATCCGTGCGTCGGATGCGCCGAGAGCCCGGGCGGCCTCGACAAAGTCCTGATTGCGCACCGACAGCACGGCACTTCGGGTCAGGCGTGCGTTGATCACCCAGCCGACCAACGCGAGCAGGATCGCCACCGTGTACCAGGTGCCGCCGTAGTGTTCGGCCAACGCGCCGGTGATGACGAGCAACGGAAGCGTCAGGATGACATCGACGATGCGCATCATGATGGCGTCCGTCTTACCGCCGAAGTGCGCCGCGATCGCACCGTAGGGCGCGCCGAATGCCGTCGACATGGCCGCGACGATGAACGCGATGTTCAATGACTGATGCGCGCCCCGCAGGACAAGGGCGAGATAATCATGCCCGATCTCGTCCGTACCCATCGGGTAACGCAGTGACGGTGACAGCCTCGGCGGATGGTTGAGCGCGTGGTAGTCGAGCCCGAAGAGCGGCGGCGCGAGATAGACCGTCAATACGAGCAGGGCAAAGAAGACCAATGAGCCCAACGCGAGACGGTGCCGTAGAAAGCGCGACACCACCTGTGACGTCTGGGATCGCTCTTTGATCGTGAACTCGCGTTCGATCCGGCCATCGGGCGGCGGCGGTGCGACGATGACCGCGGAGCTGGCCCCGCCGACACCCGGCGACTCGTCTGCACTCGGTCGGCTCGTGGTCTCACTCATCGACGCCTCCAGCTGCGCCCGGTGGGCGACTCGTCGTGGGGCAACCTTCGGACGTGCGGGTCGCCGGTCAGCAGGCTCACACGATGAAAGACACGCGACGCGTCGTCACTGTTGCGCGGCGAAGGCCTCGATTTGATATCGACGCTGGGTCGGACGGATAGTCCGAGCTAGGACGTCTGTACGCCGTCCAGACACGATGGCGGGAGATGAAACTCGCGCAAGTCTTCGAGCTCGGACGGCAGCCCGCTCGGACCGTCGATGACGAGGTCGGACCGGCCGGCGAAGCGGCTTTCAGCGTCCCGGAGATAGCCACCGAGCGCGTCCTCGCCCGCCGTCGGCGGCGGAATGCGCGTAGACGTCAGCACGTCGGCGAGGTCGATGCGCGCGGCGGACCGATGGCCGCGGTGCCGCCAGTGTCCGCTCTGGGGATCGAACGAATAGTCGGTGAGGAGGCGATGGCCGAAGCGCGCGACAAGATCGACGGCCTCGATGATGAAGTCTCCGACGGTGTCGGAGATGAAGTAGTTGAAATTGACCCGGACCCACCCGGGTTTTATCCCGAGGTAGCCGCGGGCTGCCTGGGCGCGCAGCGCCGCGGATCGCCGTGGCGTTATCGACAACACGCGGTGCCCGTACGGCCCGGCGCAGGAACAGCCGCCACGGGCCTGCACGCCGAACAGGTCACTGAGCAGGCTGACGATGAAGTTGTGGTGCAGGATCCGGCCCTCGCGGTGGATTCGGAACGACACGATCGGCAATCTGGCCGCGTCGAGGCTGCCCAGGATCTCGATGGCCGGGTTGCCGCTCCACCGTTGTCGGGCGCGCCGCCACCAGAAGTCTTCTCGCTCGGCGATGAGATCCGCTCCGACGGCGTCTTTGAGCGCGACCACGACCCCGGCGCGAATCGACTCGACGATCGCTGGCGTGCCGCCCTCCTCGCGTGCGACCGGATCGTCGATATAGAGGGCGCCGGCCGGGTCGACGAACGCGATCGTTCCCCCGCCCGGGACCGTCGGCACCGTGCCGGTCACCAGATTCCGGCGTACGACGAGGACGCCGGGCGTCTGCGGCCCGCCAACGAACTTGTGCGGCGAGAAGACGACGGCGTCCTTCCAGTCCCGCCCGTCCGGCCGGCTCGGGGCCATGTCGATCGGCACGTACGGCGCGGCCGCCGTGTAGTCCCACACCGCGAGCGCTCGGTGCTCGTGTAGTACGGCCGAGATCTGCGCCGTGTCCGACAGAATCCCGGTCACGTTGGAGGCGGCCGAAAACGCACCGATCACGCGCGGCCGATCCGCGAACTGGACCAGCCGCGCGCGCAATTCGGCAAGGTCGATGTGTCCGTGATCGTCCTCGCCGATCGCGACGACCTCGGCGGCGGACTCGCGCCAGGGCAATTCGTTCGAGTGGTGCTCGAACGGTCCGACCAGGACCACCGGCGTGTCGCGCCGCCGCCACCCACGGGTCGCGCCGGTGACCGGCAACCCGAGAAGGCGCGTCAGTTTGTCGATGGCGGCCGTCGCGCCCGAGCCGCAGAAGATCACCAGGTCGTCGCGGGATCCGTTGACGGCCCGGTGAATCTGCCGGCGTGCGTCTTCCCGCAGTGACGACGTACGCAGCCCGGTTGCCGAGCTCTCGGTGTGCGTGTTCGCGTACGTCGGTAGGACGGTCGCTCGGATGTAGTCCTCGACAAACGTCAGGGCGCGCCCGGACGCGGTGTAGTCCGCGTACGTGATCCGGCGCGGCCCGTACGGACCATCGAGAACGTCGCCTTCACCGATCACGCTCTCGCGAATGCGGGACACGAGATCCGCGGTGGCACGTGACCATCCGATGTCCGTACCGACAAAGGCATGTGGTTGTGACCGTCCGGTCGACCGGTCTACGTCCGTGAACTCCGCGACGGCGCGATCGATGAGACGCCCCATGCCGAGCATTTTGTGCCCGCGAAGCGGCGTCTGCCTGAGGCGCTAATACTCAATTTGGCGCCGTGGGCTACCTATGTTTGGTGCGCTCGTGGTGGATGCCCGCCGCGGCGCCGGCGGCCTCCCGGCGGGACGCGACCCCGAGTCGGCGCAGCAAGGCCGATACGTGGTTGTCGACCGTACGCCGGGACAGGAACAGGCGATCGGCGATCTCGCTGTTGGTTGCACCCTCGTCGAGCAGGGCGAGGATCTCGAGCTGTCGATCCGTCAGGCGGCCGGGGTTGGCCTGCGTCGTCGTTCGCGGCCCCCGTGGCACGCCCCGAACTCCGGCCGCGTGCAGCCGTCGGCGGATCATCGACGCGGCGGCCTTGGCGCCCAGTCGATCGAACACGCCGAGCGCTCGCAGCACGACCGTGACATCGGGCGACTCGGTGAGCTCCCAGGCCTGTTCGTACGGATTTCCGGCCTCCTCCCACAGCACCGCCGCCCGCTCCCAGTCGCCGGCGATCCCGGCCGCGAACGGGGCCGGGCAGTCCGGAAACGCCGTCACCTCGTCGCCGACTCGGCGCAGGTAGCGCAGCACCTCGGCGTGCAGGAGGCGGCGCTCGGTGTGGCCGGAGCGGGACAGCAGATCCGTGCCGATCGCCCGTACCCCCGCCGCGTCGCCGGTGAGCCACAGCCACTCCAATTTCGCGGCTGCCGCAACCGCGCTCTTCTGGTCCTCGCCGCTCGCGGCGGCGAGCGCGCCGGCGTGGTCGATCAGCTCGGCGGCGGCCGGATCGCCGCGCCGGGCCAGGAGCCGACCAAGAAAGGCCAACGGATTCACCGCGTTCGCGCCGGCGTCCGTGCCCGATCCGACCAGCTCTCGAAGTCGTGATTCGGCCTCGTCCCAGCGACCCTGCCACATCAGTACGAAGCTCTGCTGGGCCGAAATCCGGAAGCGCGCCGTCTCGAGCCGATGTTCGCTCGCCACCCGATCGGCGGTATCCAGATACGGCTTGGCCGCCAGCACCTGCCCGGAGCGCACCAACATCACGGCCATGTTGTGCGCGGCCACGGTGAGATAGTCGGCATGGCCGATGCGCGTCGCGATCTCGACGGCGGACCGCAGGTCGGCCAGGCCCGAATCGTCGCCGGCGGAACACTTCGCGACGCCCCGGTAGCCGAGCGCATGGGAGACGACGTCGTCGCTTGCGGTGGTGTAGGCCGCGTCCAACGCACGTTCCGACCACGTACGGGCACCGCCAAAGTCGGCCCGCAGCGCATCCTGGGCGGCGAGCGTGCTGTAGCCCAGGGCCAGATCATGACTCGCGCCGCGCGGTTCGAGGATCCGGACGGCACGTAGCGCTTTCTCCCGATCGGCGACCGGCTGGCCGAGCAACGTACTGATGCGCGCCGAGAGCAGCAGCGCATTCGCCAGTTCCTCCGGCGATGCTCCGTCGGCATCCCATGCATCGACCGCTCCGTCGGCGTGGTCGCCGGCCTCGCGGAATCGGTTGAGGGCGTACAACGCCCGTGCGGCCAGCCCGTGCAGACGGGCACGGTCGGCGGCCGGGAGGCTCCGGCCGTGCTTCAACGCCATCCGTGCGTACGCCGCGGTCTCGAGGTGGCTGTCGGCCCGAGACGCCTCGAACGCGGCACCGGTCGCGAACGTGGCCGCCGCTTCGAAGTCGCGCCCACCGATCGCGTGGTGGACCAGCACAGATCTTTCCGCCCGCAGGTCAACCAGAGCAGCGAGTGCGCGGCGATGGCACGCCATGCGTCGTGCGTCTGACAACGACGACTCCACGACCCGGCGCGCGATCTCGTGTCGGAATCGGAGCCCGCGCGACGTGAATTCGAGGATCCGGCGGCGTTCGGCCGGCTCCAGATCGCCCACGTCGTCAACGATGCGCGTCAGTAGTGGCGAGTCGACCTCGGTCGGGTGCACCGCGATCTGTCCCAGGGCCTCTTGGCACGGCGCCGGCAGTACGGCGACGCGGGCAGCGACGGCGTCGCGTACCGACCGTGGCACCGCGGCATTCCCCTCGAGAATGACCTCACTCAGGTAGAAGGGATTGCCGCCCACGGCCGCGACAACGGGCACCGGGTCCATGCCGGCGGCGATCGCAAGCCGGCCGACCGCGCCGTCGGACAGACCGTCAAGATGGATCCGGGTCGTCGACGCACCGGCCAACGAACCGAGCAACCGTTGCAACGGTTCGTTTTCGGGCACGTGATCGTCCCGATAACTGACAACGAGCATGGCCGGCAGCGCGTGGATGCGTCGGCCAAGAAAGCCGACGATGTCCAATGAGGCATGGTCGGCCCACTGCAGATCCTCCACGATCACGACCGCGGGCCGCTGCCGGAAGCCCATTTCCGTGGTCAGGACGTCGATGAAGGCGTCCCGATCGTCGAGGACGTCGCCGAACACGCGCCGATGGTGCCTCGCCATGTCGCGGAACGGGCCCAACGTTCGCGGCGTGATGAGTTCGTCGCACCGCCCTTCGAACACCCGGGCGTTTGCCGTGGCCACTTCGGCGAAGGCACGCAGAAGCATCGTCTTGCCAATGCCGGCCTCGCCGGAGAGCAGGACGGTGTTTCCGACGCCGCGACCGGCTTGAGCCAGCGCGTCGCGAAGACGCGCGAGCTGCTCCGAGCGTTCGACCATCTCCATCGTGCTCTTTAGAACAACAGCGCCGCCGGCGATAAGCAAGGTGTCATCGCATCGACCCACGCGATCGCGGCCGGACGTGGCCGCGCGACTGGCCCCCTTCGCGCGTGTCTGTGCGGCTCACGTCGGTCGAAACGCACCGGTGCGCCTTCGATGAGTGTTTACTGACAACTTTTGTACACATGTCGGGAGTGCACGAATTATCGGCGGATACTCGGAGAGCGGCGCGGTCGACCGGCGCCCGCCGCGGTCGCTCCCGCGACCACGGCGACCTCCGGTTGGCGCGCGCTCGGATCGCACCCGACGTCGCCGGATGGAGGTAGCGATGGCAGCGCCGTCCAAGCGGCGCCTGATCGGCCCGTTGCTGATGACCGGTGATGGCGCGTCGGCCACCGATCGGGCCAATCTGCTCTACACCGTCGCGGGCAGTGTCGCGGTGCTCGTCGAGCTGGACGTCTCGCGCGGAATCACATCGGCCCGGGAACAGTTCGTTGCGTTGTTCGACGCGACGTTCCCCGATCCGGCGGTCGTCCGCCCGCTGGTCATTGCGCGGCAATACATGCGCTGCTTCCTGACTCAGGAGCAGCTTTCCACGCTCGCCGACGCCGATCGCGCCGGACCGCGATCGATCTTTCGCATTTGGCCGGACTTCAAGATGCGCGCACACATCGACCGCTCGGTGTCGACGGTGAAAGCGGACGCCGCGGCCCGCAGCTACGGCACCTCCGGGGAGGGCATCGTCTGGGCGGTCATCGACTCCGGCGTTGCCGAGAGCCACCCGCACTTTTCGTGTCCGGGAATCGGACCAACGCTCCACGACGATCCGGTCGCCCGACTGCACCGCGACTTCACGTACCTGATGACCCCGGACGGCACACCGAGCGACGATCCCGCACTCGCACTGCAGGACGATCTCGGGCACGGAACGCACGTCGCCGGCATCATCGCGGGTGCCATGCCGCCCGCGCCGGCCGAGGTATTGATCGCCACGAACCAACCAACGACCGACGATCTGCCCGCGTGGGTTGCGCGCACGCTGCAGCCCGGCCATACCCTGACCGGGATCGCGCCGAGGACGCGGATCGTGAGCCTGAAGGTTCTCGACAGTGACGGCGAAACGAGTTCGAGCGCGGTGATCGCGGCGCTTGACTACGTCAAGCAGATGAATACTGACGGCCGGCTACAGATCCACGGCGTCAACCTGTCGCTCGGCTGCGACTGGTATCCGGACGAGTACGCGGCCGGCCAGAGCCCGTTGTGCCGGTCGGTCAACGATCTCGTACGCAACGGCGTGGTCGTGGTCGTCTCGGCCGGCAACAGCGGTGCGGCCGGAACCCTGACCGGCGGCAGCGGCGACGTGAGCGGTCAGCTCTCGACCATCACCGACCCCGGCAACGCGGCGGAAGCCATCACGGTGGGATCGACCCATCGCGTCTCGCCGCATACGTTCGGCGTCAGTTACACGTCGTCGAAGGGACCGACGCTGGACGGGCGGCTGAAGCCCGACCTGGTCGCACCGGGCGAACGCATCACGTCGGCGGCCACCGGCGCCATGCGCGACGGGGTCAAGCCGCTGCTCGGAAATCCGGACGCGGCAACGTACATCGAGGACAGCGGCACGTCGATGGCCGCCCCGCACGTGTCGGGCGCGATCGCCGCGTTCTTGTCCGTACGTTCCGAATTCATCGGTCAGCCCGACAAGGTCAAGCGACTGTTCTGCGAGAACGCCACCTCGCTGGCCCGCCACGAGTTCTTCCAGGGCGCGGGCCTGCTCGACCTCATGCGCGTGCTGTCCAACGTCTAGATCGAGAGGTCATCATGGCTGACATCGCCGGACTCACCTACTTCGAAGTCGAATTCGGCGCCGACGGGACGCTGACTTCGGGCGGCGGGCTGCCCGCCGCGGTTGCCGCCGGCGGAGTCACCGACCTGTTCGTTCTGTCGCACGGCTGGAACAGCAGCGTCGGCAGCGCGCGATTCTTCTACGACTCGATGTTCTCGCTGCTGGCCCCGATGCTCGGCGACAAGTTGCCGACGAGCGCCGCAGTCGGGATCATCTGGCCGTCGCTACTGTTCCCCGACGATGACCCGGCGCACGCTCAGGCGGCGCCATCGTCGGGTGCCGAATTGGCGACGGCACTCGCGCCGGCTTTCCCCGGCAACGAGGACAACCTCACCACGCTCGGCACCTTGCTCGACAAGCAACCGGCCGATCCGGCCAGCCTCCAGCAGTTCCATCAGTTGGCGTCCGGGCTTGTCACCACGCCCGTTCTGGCGCCCGAGGACGCCGGGCCGGCGGCCGCCATCACCGCGGAGACCGGTGCGGTGTTCGGGCACGCAGCGGCGATGACCAAGAGCCCGGTCGGGAACGCGCAAGGACTGCCGAACCCGTTCAAGACGCTTTGGTCCGGAGCGCGCGAAGTGTTACGCGGGATGTCGTACTACGAAATGAAGAACCGGGCCGGCGTCATCGGCCGCGACGGTCTCGGTCCGATGCTGACGCGGCTCGCCGCCTCCGCGCCGGGTCTGCGCGTCCACCTCATGGGCCACAGCTTCGGCGCCCGGCTGGTGTCCTACGCCCTGACCGGCCTGCCCGCGACGGCGACCGGCGGCGCCAGCCCGGTCAAGAGCCTCACGCTGATCCAGGGTGCGTTCTCGCACTTCGCCTTCGCGCGGCCAACCCCGTGCAAGGCCGTCGCGGCCGGCGCCCTGTCCGGTGTGGTCGATCGCGTCGACGGGCCGCTGCTGTCGACCTTCAGCGCCGCGGACCGGGCGGTGGGATGGTGGTATCCGGCCGCCAGCATGCTGGCCCATCAGAACGCGGAGGCGATGGCGGACCTTACCTACGAATGGGGCGGCATGGGCCACGACGGCTTCCAGCAGTCGCCGGCGGCCAACCGGATCGAGTTGAAGCCGCAAGGCTCCGCGTACGGGTTCGCGACCAGCGGGATATACCTTCTCGACGCGAACAAGGTCATCGCCCGCAACCAGTCGCCGTTCATCGGCGCACACTGTGACATCTGCCATCCCGAGGTGGCCTGGGCTGTCGTGTCAGCCGCTGCGGTCTAAGTCGGTGTCTGGCGGACGAAGGTTGGCAGATCATCGACCGGATCGCCGACAAGTACATCGGCGCGCCGTACCCGCTCCGCGAAGACCGCGTCGCGTTCCTGGTCGCCGTCGAGCACGCCAGCGCGCAGACGTTCTGACCGGCCGCTGGCCATCCGGACCTCGCCTGGACCCGCGATCAATGCGCGATCGATCCCGGCCGTCGATGCCAGATCAGTCCCTATCCGGCCCGGACGCACCGACTTCGGCCGCCGGGACGGCGATTCGCGCCGGCTCGACGATGCCCCGCCGGACGTGCTCGACCTGGCCGACCCGCGCTCGGCCGGTGAGCCCACGGATGCGTTGCCCGGGCCGGCGGCGCCACAACCACCCCACGTCGCGGCCGAACGACTCGGCGAGCAACGCCAGCGCGGCGGCGACCGCGACCACGGCCGCCGCCGTCGGGAGGGCGCCCGACGCCACGACGGCCAGAACGATGCCCTGGGTCGCCGCGACCACCTTGCGCCAGTAGCGGGGCGGCAGCGACGCGTACATCCACGGCAACAGCCGACCGGCCACGCCGAACGCGTAGCGCGCTGCTCCGACGGCGATCACCCAACCACCGAGGGTACGAGCGGCGTACACGCTGAGCACCAAGATCAGGAATGCGTCGACCTCCATGTCGAACAGCGCGCCGAGACCGGACACGGTATCCGTACGGCGGGCGACCCAACCGTCGACCGCGTCGAGGATGAGCGCGACACCGGCCAGTCCGACCAGCGTCGGTACCGACACCGATCGGCCGAACGCGTCCGCGACCAGAGCCGTCACGCCGCCGACAAGCGTGGCCCGGGTCAGGGTGACCCGGTCGGCCGGTCCGAGCCGGTCGCCGCCGGACCGGGCGAGGCCGCGGGTCAGGATCATGTAGGTCGCCACGCCCCACGCGGCGCCGGCGAGCCAACCGGCGGCGCCGAGCCCGACGCTGCCGGCGAGCACGCCAAGCAGCACCAGCTGGGCAATCAGCCCGATCGCCGGGCCCGTTCGAACCGTACGCACCGAACCTCCGTGTGTCTGGGGAGTACAGCAATAACACGGGTAATAGGACGGTACGGTTCATTTCGGAGCGCAAAAGGGGGTGGGCCGGTGCGGCACGAGGCGCTCGGGTTCTGGCTGTGTGAGCCCGGGATCGGCGAGATCCGCCCAGTCAAGCTGCCCGATCCCGGCCCGGATGACGTCCTGGTCCGTACGGTCCGTACGGGCGTCAGCCGCGGCACCGAGACGCTCGTGTTCCGGGGTGGCGTGCCGGCGAGCCAGTACGCCGCCATGCGGGCCCCATTCCAGGAAGGCGACTTTCCCGGCCCGGTCAAGTACGGCTACCTGAACGTTGGCGTCGTCGAACAGGGGCCGGCCGCACTGCTCGGCCGCACCGTGTTCTGCCTGTATCCGCACCAGACGGCCTACGTCGTGCCAGCCCGGTCCGTCGTCGTGGTGCCCGATGGCGTGCCGGCGGCCCGCGCCGTGCTGGCCGGGACGGTGGAGACCGCCGTCAACGCGATGTGGGACGCCGCTCCCCTGCTCGGCGACCGGGTCGCCGTCGTCGGCGCGGGGATGGTCGGCTGCTGCGTCGCCCGCCTGCTGGCGCAGTTTCCCGGCGTCCAGGTCACCTTGGTCGATGTTGACGCGAGCCGCGCCGAGACAGCGGCCGCGCTCGGCGTCGATTTCGCGCTGCCGGCCGAGGCCACCGGCGGCCGCGACCTCGTACTACACACCAGCGCGACGTCCGCCGGCCTCCAACTCGCGCTCGACCTGCTCGCCACCGAGGGCGAGGTCATCGAGCTGAGCTGGTACGGCGATGCCGACGTCACGTTGTCGCTCGGCGGTGCGTTCCATTCCGGACGCCTCGCGATCCGCGCGAGTCAGGTCGGTATGGTCGCGCGCGCCCGCCGAGAGCGGCGGTCCATGACCGACCGCTTGGCGCTGGCGTTAGACCTGTTGCGGGATCCCGCCTTCGACGCGCTCATCTCCGGCCAGTCGAGCTTCCGCGATCTGCCCGAGGTGATGGCCCGGCTGGCGGCCGGCCAACTCCCGGCGCTCTGCCACACCATCACGTACGACGAAGGGTGAGTCTGTGTTCAGCGTGACCGTCCGCGATCACATGATGATCGCGCACAGTTTCCACGGCGAAGTGTTCGGGCCGGCGCAACGCCTGCACGGCGCGACGTTCGTCGTCGACGCGACGTTCCGGCGCCCGGCCCTTGACGCCGACAACATCGTGGTGGACATCGGCCGTGCGGCCGAGGTGCTGCACACCGTCGTCGGCGAGCTGAGCTACCGAAACCTGGACGATGTGCCCGCGTTCGCCGGCATGAACACATCGACCGAGGCGCTCGCTCAGGTGATCGCCGACCGGCTCGCGGCCCAGATCGATGCCGGCGCACTCGGCGAAGGCGCCCGGGGACTAGCGGGGATCGTGGTCACGCTGCACGAATCCCACATCGCCTGGGCCAGCTACGAGCGGTCGTTGTGACCACTGTCCATTTCGTCGTGCCCGACGGTATCGACGATCCGGAGCGGCCGAGCGGCGGTAACGCTTACGACCGGCGGGTCAGCGACGGGTTGCGCGCGCTCGGCTGGGAGGTAACCGAGCACGGCGTTGCCGGAAGTTGGCCGGAGCCGGACGCGCGGGCACTCGCGGCGCTGGACGGCGTCATCGCGGGGCTCTCGGACGGCACTGTCGCGCTGGTCGATGGCCTGATTGCCTCGACCGCGCCCGAGGTGCTCGTGCCGGCGGCGGGCCGGCTGCGGTTGGTCGTTCTGGTGCACATGCCGCTCGGTGACATCCGGGCTCCCGATGTTGGTTTCGCCGAGGACGCAAGCGACGCCGACGAGCGCGAACGATCGGTGCTGTCGGCCGCGACCGCGGTCGTCACGACGAGTGAGTGGACCCGGCGACGGCTGATCGAGCGGTACGAGCTGCCTCCCCATCGCGTCCACGCCGCGCGACCGGGCGTCGAGGCCTGCCGACCTGGCATCGGGATCCGGACCAGGCGGGGATCTCCTGTGCGTCGCGGCGGTTGCACCGAACAAGGGCCACGACGTGCTGCTCGCGGCACTCGCGAAGATCGCCGACGCTCCCTGGCGGTGTACGTGTGTCGGATCCCTCGACCGCGATCCCGGCTTCGTCGAGCTGCTCCGCCGTCAGGTCCGGGCGGACGGGATCGAGCATCGCGTGCACTTTGCCGGTCCACGTACCGGCGGTGATCTCGACACCGCATACGCATCGGCGGATCTGCTGGTCCTGGCGTCGCACGCCGAAACGTACGGCATGGTTGTCGTCGAGGCTCTCGCCCGCGGCATCCCGGTCGTGGCAACCGCCGTCGGCGGTTTACCCGAGGCGCTCGGCCACGCAACCGGGGGGCGGCAACCGGGTCTGCTGGTGCCACCGGGCGATGCCGGCGCGATGGCCGATGCGTTACGCGACTGGCTGGGCGACGCCGACCTAAGGGACCGGCTACGTCGTGCGGCCCGCGACCGACGCGACACGTTGACCGATTGGTCGGCGACCGCGCACCGCGTCTCGATGATCCTGTCCGGGGTGGCGGCATGACCGGGCCGTGTGGCATGACCGGGGTGGCGGCATGACCGGGGTGACGGCATGACCGATACGAGCGTCCGGGTCAGCCCGGAGTGGCTCGCTCTTCGCGAGCCGGCCGACGCGGCGGCCCGGTCCACCGATCTGGTTGACATGGTTGTCCAGACGGCTCCGGCGGTCGGCCGCACGATCGTCCACGACCTTGCCTGCGGCACCGGTTCGATGTCCCGCTGGCTCGCGCCCCGGCTCCCCGGCCGCCAGCACTGGGTCCTCTACGACTGGGATCCGAACCTGCTCCGCCACGCCGCCGCGGCCATGCCCCATGCGGCCGCCGATGGGGCCGAAGTTACGTTTGAGACCAGGTCGCGCGACATCACCCGGTTGGACCCCGCCGACCTGACGGGGGCTTCTCTGATCACCGCGTCGGCGCTGCTGGACATGTTGACGGCCGACGAGGTGGACCGGGTCGTGACCGCGTGTGTCGGCGCAGCCTGCCCGGCGCTGCTCACGCTCTCCGTTGTCGGCCGGGTCGAACTCGCTCCGGCCGAACCGCTCGATCACCAGGTCGCGGTCGCCTTCAACGAACATCAACGCCGCACCGTCGGCGGTCGCCGCCTGCTCGGTCCGGACGCGGTCGGTTTCGCGGCCGAGGAGTTCACCCGCCGGGGGGCGGAGGTGATGGTCCGTCCGAGCCCTTGGCGGCTGGGCCCGGCCGAGGCCACGCTCGCGGCCGAGTGGTTCGACGGCTGGCTGGGCGCCGCGTGCGAGCAGCAACCCGAGCTGAGCGCGGCGACCACCACGTACGGAGACCGCCGCCGGGCGGCGGCCAATGCCGGCCGGCTTGGCATCACGGTCGGTCACGACGACCTTCTGGTACGACCGCGATGACAGCCTGTGCAGCGGGTGAACCGTGGGCACCCCGGCTCGCGTATGTCTGTTCGGGGAGCGGGTTTGGCCAGGGGCCCCAGATGGACAGCGCCTCGGCGGCACCCTCGGGGAGGTCGGGCGCCGGGATGAGTCGAACGTGGTGGGCTTGGGCGCGTCTGATGTGGCGGCGCCGTGGTCCTCGCGGTCCTGCTGGGGCGACTCGGCACCGGACCCTTCCTGGCCGGCCTGCGGACGATCAGTGGTTGGTCGGTCGTTGCCGCCGCCGGCATCGCTGTCGTGACGACGGTGTGCTGCGCCTGGCGGTGGAGCATCGTCGCGCGCGGTCTCGATGTGCCGATGCCATTGCCGACGGCGATCGCCGCGTACTACCGATCACAGTTCCTCAACACGACACTGCCCGGCGGGGTGCTCGGCGACGTGCACCGCGGTGTGCGTCATGGCCGCGACGCCGGTGACCTCGGTCGGGGCCTGCGCGCCGTCGTCTGGGAACGGTCGGCCGGTCAGATCGTCCAGCTCGCCCTGGCCCTGGTCGTGCTGCTCACGGTGTCGTCGCCGGTCCGCTCGTCGATGCCGATCGTCGCGGGAGCGGTCCTGGCGGGCGCGCTCGTCGTCGTACTGCTGGCTCGCAGACTGAAAGACGACGGACCGTCCCGACGGGCCCGGATCCTGCGCACCGCGAACGCCGACGTTCGCGAGGGCGTGCTGGCGCGCCGGTCGTGGCCGGGCATCGCGGTTGCCTCGGTCGTCGTGGTGATCGGCCACACCGCGACGTTCCTCATCGCCGCGCGCACCGCCGGATCGTCCGCATCGGTCATCCACCTGCTGCCGTTGGCGCTGATCGTCCTGCTGGCAACGGGGGTACCGACGAATATCGCTGGTTGGGGACCACGCGAGGGGGTAGCGGCATGGGCGTTCGGCGCGGCCGGCCTCGGCGCCGATCGAGGTCTGACCACCGCCGTCGTGTACGGCGTGCTGGTGCTGGCGGCCAGCCTCCCCGGTGCCGGGGTGCTCGTGGTGGCATGGATTCACCGTTACGTGGCGCGCCGGGCACGCGAACGGGCGCCGAGCGATTCGCGTCAGCCCGAGCCGAACTGGCGCCCGAGCCACGACGAGCCGTCGGGTCCGAGGACGCACACCGGTCCGAGGACGCACACCAGTCCGAGGACTCACACCAGTCCGAGGACCCACACCAGTCCGAGGACCCACACCAGTCCGACGACGCACGCCGGTCCTCTGGTGCGTCCGGGGTGGGTGGAACCAGCCCGGTGGCGGACGCCAGCCACCGCCGAGCCGGAGGGCGCGACGCGTGGGTGACCGTCCGTACACATTGTTGAGCTGCGGCATGTCGATCGACGGCTACCTCGACAGCGCGACGACAAAGCGCCTGGCACTGTCCAACGACGCCGACTTCGATCGCGTCGACGCGGTCCGTGCGGATTGCGACGCAATCTTGGTCGGCGCCGCGACGGTGCGCAACGACAATCCGCGGCTGCTGGTGCGTTCCCAGGCCCGGCAGGACGCCCGTGTCGCGCACGGGCTCCCGCCGTCACCGATCAAGGTGACAGTGACCCGGCGTGCCCGGCTGGACGCGTGCGCCAACTTCTTCGCGACCGGCGACGGCGCGAAGCTCGTCTACTGCGCGAGCAATGCGGTCCCCGAGGCCCGCGACCGGCTGGGTGGCGTCGCGACCGTCGTCGACGGCGGCGAGCCGGTGGACATGTGCCGCATCAGTGAAGATCTGTTCGACCGCGGCGTGCACAAGTTGATGGTCGAGGGCGGCGGCACCGTACACACGCAGTTCCTGACCGCCGACCTCGCCGACGAGTTGCACCTCGTGGTCGCGCCATTCTTCGTCGGCGACTCGCGGGCGCCACGGTTCGTGAGCGACGGCCGCTTTCCGTGGAACCCGGACCGGCGGGCAACGCTCGCCGAGGTTCGCCAGATCGGTGACGTGGTGCTCCTGCGTTACGCCCTCTCGTCGCGGTTCTGCGCGGGCTGAAGTCCAGGAGGCCAGATTGCCGGGAACACCGCCCGTGGCGACGATCCGTACGCAGGTACTGGTGCCGTTGCGCTTCGCCGACGGATTCACCGCGACCGCACGCGTTTTTACGTTCAATGGCCTCGTGGACGACCGCGAACATCTCGCGCTCGGGCTGGGCGACTGCGCCGCTCCGTTGCCGGCGATCGAGCCTCGGGCCCAGGTGCCCCTGGTGCGGCCGCACAGCGAGTGCCTCACCGGTGACGTGTTCGGCAGCCAACGATGCGACTGCGGTCCGCAGATGCGCGAGGCGGTCGAGCGCATCGCCGACGCCGGCGGCTTCCTGCTTTACCTGCGGCAGGAAGGCCGCGGCATCGGGCTCTACGCGAAACTCGACGCGTACGCGCTGCAGGATGCCGGCCTGGACACGTACGAGGCCAATCTCGCGCTCGGCCACGCCGAAGACGAGCGGGACTACACCGTGGCGGCGCAGATGCTGCACGCGTTGGGACTGAACCGCGTCACACTGTTGAGCAACAACCCGGACAAGGCCGCGCAGCTCAGTCGGCTCGGCGTAACCGTCACCGCGACGGTCCCGACGCACGTGCACCTGTCACCGTCGAACGCCACCTACCTGGCTACGAAAGCGAAGCGTGGCGCTCACACGATCGACGTGCCACTGGTCAGCGAGCCGTCGGCCTGACCCTGGTGGCGGCCTACACCCCGCCGAAGAACTCGACGAGTACGGGCGCCAGCGCGGCCGGATCGACGTCGTGGGTCTGGCCGTCGAGGCCACGTAAAGTCGCCGACGGCATCGTCTTGGCCAGGGTTCGGGCCGTGTCGGCCATGAACGGCAGGCTCGCCTCGCCGTAGACGACAAGCGTCGGCGTTTGGATGGCGGCCGCCCGATCGATCGGCACCGCACTAACGCCGTTCATCGCTCCGATGTGGTCGTACGCCAACGTGGGAGCGATCGACTCGGCAGTCGGCCAGAACGGCGAGTGTCGCGCGCCCTCGATCTGCTCGGGTGGCGTGCCGACCAGCGTCATGAACGCCGCGACCGCGTCGCCCCGACGGTCGTTCGCGAGCGCATCACGGAGTGCGGCCAGGTATACGTCCCACCGGGATTGAGCGGCCGGATCGTCGTTGTACGGCGCTTCGTAGAGCGCCAGTCCCGCGACCTTGTCGCCCAGCAGCGCGGTGGCCTCGAGTGCCAGGCACGCACCCGACGAGTGCCCGTAGAGGCGGACCGGCGCACCGGCCACCGCGATGATCGCCGCGAGGTCGTCGATTTCGCGCTCCAACGCGTACGGAAGCGTGTCACCGCTATCGCCGCGGCCGCGCCGGTCGTACACGTACACGCTGAAGGTTGTGGCGAGACGCTCCGCGAGGCGCGGTTTGGACCCGGACCACCGCGTGGTCAGCGCGCCGTCGACCACGATCAGCGGCGGGCCGTCGCCACTGCGGTCATAGACGATTGTCGTGCCATCGGCCGATTCCACGGTTGTCATGTCGAACTCCGATCGGTGAGCCGCGCAAGGTACGCGGCGAATTTGTCGAGTGACGTGCGGAAGCCTGCCTGTGCCTCCGGCGCCCGGAACGCTTCGGGGACGTTGGCCTGATGGATGCGCACCTCGGTGCGCCCGTCGCCCAGGTCGATGAGGGTCGACGTCGTCACCACGCCCGTGCCGGCCTCGCGCCACACCAGTCGCGACGGCGCCACGACCTCGGTAAAGACCGCCCGCGTCGGGTACCGGCTGCCGTCGCTGTCGTTGACCATCACGGTCTCGAACACACCGCCCGGTCGGGCGTCGATCGTGATGGTGGCCAACGGCGTCGACACACCGGAGGGTCCCCAGAAGTGCGTCAGATGTTCGGGCTCGGTCAGGCAGCGGAATACGAGTTCGCGCGGTGCGTCGAACACACGCGTGTAGGTGAGTTCGTTCATGTCAGTCATCGCTCGCCCTTTCCGCGGGTCGCTGGCCCTCTCCGCGGGTCGCTGGCCCGACCGGCGCTGAGCCGACCGACGCTGAGCCGGTCGGGGGCGCATCGGCGCTCGCCGCGCTGGAACGTTGGACCTCACGCAGGTGTACGTCGAGTTTGTCGAAACGCTGCGACCACAGCCGCCGGTTCGCTTCGATCCAGCCGACCGCCTCGTCCAGCGCCGCCCACTCGAGATGGCATGGCCGGAACTGGGCCCGCCGACTGCGTGAGATGAGCCCCGACCGCTCCAGCACTTTGAGGTGCTTGGAGAACCCGGGCAGGGTGAGTCCGGACGGCTCGGCCAGCTCGGTCACCGTCGCGTCGCCTCGGGTCAGCCGGGCGACGATTGCCCGCCGTGTCGGATCGGCCAGCGCCATGAACGCGGCGTCGAGCTGAGCATCGGTGAGCGGCATATCTCTATTTCACCGCAGAGCTAATTAGCTGTCAAGCTAAATACCCTTCGAATCCGCGGCGCCCGTGATCACCTCGAACTGTTCGGCCGACCCTCGCGTCGTTTTAGGTAGGGGCCGTCGTGCCCATCGAGACCGGGACTATCCGCGACGACGGGAGAGGCACCGCTCGGCCGCACGAAACCGAGCGCCGAAGGGACCGAATGGCACTGCGACGACGAGAAGGCCCAGCCGTCATCGGCGAGGACAACTTCGCGGGACGTCCATCGACCGGAGGCCCGCAGCTGCGACGCCGTCCGTTCGTGCGCCTTTCGTCCGCCACGGCTATTGAGTCCGCCGCTGAGTCCGCCGCCACACGCCTCACCACGGAGACGCATTCCGTCGTCACCGACGAGCCGGCACCTCGCGGGGTGACGACGCGGGCTGGCGCTGACGCGACAGCGCCAGCCCGCGCCGGGAGGCCGGTCACTGCGGCCTCGCGAGCCCGCGCCGGGGGTCCGGCCATCGCCACCTCGCCAGCCCGCGCCGGAGGCCCGGCCGTCGCGGCAGGGCCAGCCCGAGCCGTGCAGCCGGCCACCGCCGCCGCCCAGCCAGCCACCGCCGCCTCGCCAGCCCGCGCCGGGCAGCCGGCCACCGGCCCCTCGCCACCGCCCGCCGGGCAGCCGGCCACCGCCGCCGCACCGGCGCCCACCGCGCGGGCGCGGTTGGTCGGCCTGGACGGCATCCGCGGCCTCGCCGCCTTGTTCGTGGTCTTCAACCACATATTCCTGCGCGCCTTTCCCGGCTATCCGGTTGATCACGCGCCGTTCTGGGCCGGCTGGTTCATCTACGGCCGCTTCGCGGTCGTCGTGTTCATCGTGCTGTCCGGCTTCTCACTTACCGTGTCGCCGGTGCGATCCGGCTGGCGGCTCGGCCCGACGTCTCGGTTCGCGTACCGGCGCGCGTGGCGCATCCTTCCGCCGTACTGGTCGGCGCTGGTTTTCAGTCTGCTGATGACCTGGTTCGTGCTCTCGCAGCCGGGCTGGGCGGTGCCGAACGGGAAGTCGGTCGTGGTCTACGGACTGCTGATCCAGGATGCGGTCGACGCGCCGATCCCCAACCGCGCGTTCTGGTCGATCGCCATCGAGGCTCAGCTGTACATCGTGCTTCCGCTGCTGCTGCTCCTCGTCCGGCGGATCAGTGCGATGGCCATGGTGGCGATGGTCGCCGCGATCGTGGTTACCGTCGGCGTACTGGCACCCCACGTGGCGATCATGAACACCGCAGTCATCCGCTTCACGCCCGACCTCGCCGTGCTGTTCGCCATTGGTGTCATGGCCGCCGGTGTTGTCGGCGCGAGCGAGCGACGTAAATCCTGGCCATGGCACTGGTTGGCGCTGTGCGCCGCCGCGCCGGTCGTCGCGCTGATCGCTTGGAAAGGCTCGGTCTGGACGATCGATAACTTCTTCTGGGTCGACCTCGCGTGGGGACCGGCCATCGGCTGCCTGCTCGCCGCGGTGGCCACGGATCGACCCCGACCATTGGTACGGGTCCTGGACACGCGCCCGCTGCGCAGCCTGGGATCGTTCTCCTACAGCCTCTATCTCACGCACGCGCCGATCGTGATCGCGGTGTCGTACGGGTTCGTCCTCGGTCACGTGCGCACCGGCGTGCCGACGTTCCTCGTCCTGGTAGCGATCGTCGTGCCGCTGACGGTCGTGTTCGCCCGGCTGTTCGCCGCCGTGTTCGAGATCCCCTTCCAACGCCATCGTGGGTGGCACGCGCTGCGCGCCGCCGCTGCCGACTCACGGAACCGGAATCGTAGGTCCAGACGACAACCGGATCGCCCTCGGCCGCAGATCCCGGCTTCTGCCGGCGCTGCCCTCACTCGGGACGTTTAGGCGGCCGGTCGGGTCAGTCAGTCGGGCGGCACCCGCCGTTTGAAGGCCGTTGCGAGTCGGGCGACACGCGCCGTCTTAATGGCCGTTGCCAGTCGGGCGGCACGCGCCATTTCAAGGCCGTTGCAAGTCGGGCAACACGCGCCGTTTCAAGGACCGTTGCCAGTCGCGTCGGCATCCGCGAGATGGGACAAATGGGCGTCTGAGCGGGTCAGATTTAGTCGTACATGCGTGCGAAGATTTCGGTCATGGAACAGCAGGACGAGCTGCTACGGACGGCGGCCTCGGCCGTCGCCGCATTCGCGGCCCGTCCAACGTATGCGCTGTCCACCAACGACCTACGATCCTCACTCGGACGGCTGCAACACATCGCAACACTGGTCGCCGGCGCGGCCGCCGCCCTCGTGCACGAGGCCAGCCGCACGCGACCTCCCCCACGACGACGGCGCCGCCTCCACGGTGGCCTGGCTTCGCGACATCCTTCGCATCCCGACCACCGACGCCAGCCGGATGATCACGCTCGGGCAACTCATAGATCAGCGACCGACCATCGCCGCCGCGGTCGAGCTCCGGCACGGTCAACCCGGCCCAAGCCTTGACGATCGGCCACGTACTCGACGACATCGCGCCGGAAGAACCAGCGCATCGTCGACAAAGTCGAGGCGATCCTCATCGACCACGCCACCCAGTTCGAACCGGCGATCCTGCGACGCCTCGGCGAACGCGTACTCGCCCACATCAGCCCCGACCGCGCCGACGCGCGTCTCCGCGACAAGCTCGACCGCGAAGAACGACACGCCCGCCAACGCCGAGGCTTCACACTCTCACCGGACGGACTCGGCGGCACCCGCATCAGCGGCATCCTCGACACCGAAGGCGCCGCCATCGTCGCGGCCGCCATCGAACCGCTGGCCCGACCAGTCCGTGACGACAACGGCCCCGACCTACGCACCGCACCGGCCCGCCGCGCCGACGCCTTGGTCGAGGTATGCCGCATCGCGTTGGCCGCCGGTGGCCTACCCGACACCGGCGGAACACCACCCCAGCTCAACGTCACCGTCGACTTCGACGCACTCACACGCGAGGTTGCCGTCGGCCAGCTCGACACCGGCGCGTTGCTCTCCCCATCCGCGACGCGTCGCCTCGCATGCGAAGCGCAGATCCTCCCAGCAGTGCTGGACGGACACAGCGTGCCGATCGACATCGGACGCACCCGGCGACCGTTCACCGGCGCCGCCCGCGCGGCGATCATCCTGCGCGACGGCGGCTGCGCCTTCCCCGGCTGCGATCGACCCAGCCGCTGGTGTCACATCCACCACATCACAGTTCTGGGCTCACGGCGGACGAACAGACCGCGACAACGGCGTCGCGTTGTGCAGCTTATCACCACCGACTCATCCACCAAAACCAATGGATATCCGAATGGGCGCCGACCACCGACCCGAATTCATCCCACCCGCACACCTCGACCCCCAACGCCGCCCCCGCCGCAACCCCTACCACCCACGACCCTGATCCCGCCAAGCCCGGCGACCGGCGGCGAACGCGCCGCCACCGAACACAGCACCACACCGCGGCACCTTGCCCAGCCTGGCCAAGGTCGTGACGGTCATGGGGCCGATGCCCGCATGACGCACGTGCGGAAACGAAGAAGCCCGCACACGGGGACGGACGTTCGACGCTGGCGCGCGCTTGCGCACCAGCGCGGCTGTCGCGCCGCCGCAGTTGACCCCCTGTACACGGACCTATGGCGCAACTGCTCGTTGCATGCAGATCAGGGCGCTGGACGATTCGGTGGCCCGGTGCGACAACTCGGCGTAGCCCAACTGTCGTC
>CAWIKW010000007.1:0-293322 GCA_963836785.1 uncultured Actinomycetota bacterium
CAGATGGAGGGTGCCGGGCCCGATCCGTCGGTCGCGGTGAACCCCTCGGGGGTACGTCTGCGCCTCGACGTGAGCTACGACGGCACCGACTTCTCGGGCTGGGCGGCACAGCCCGGTCGCCGTACGGTCGCGGGGGTGCTTCTCACCGAACTGGAGCGCCTGTTCGGTGCCGGTGGTGCGGTCGGGTTGACCGTGGCCGGCCGTACGGATGCCGGTGTCCACGCGTCCGGTCAGGTGGCACACGTGGACGTGACCTCAGACGGCTGGGCGAGGGTCGGCGACTCACTTGTACGGCGACTGGCCGGGCTGCTACCGCCGGACGTACGCGTCGTTGCCGCCGCGCCCGCGCCGGCCTCGTTCGACGCCCGTTTCTCGGCCCTGTCCCGCCGGTACGTCTACCGGGTCACCGACTCGCCGTGGGGCGCCGAGCCGCTTCGCGCCCGTGACACGCTGGCGTGGTTGCGGCCGCTCGACGTCGACCTGATGAACGAGGCCACCGTGGCACTCGTCGGGTTGCACGACTTCGTCGCGTTCTGCCGGCGCAAGGACCACGCGTCCACGATCCGGGCGGTGAGTCGATTCGATTGGCGACGGGACGACGATGGTGTGCTCGTCGCCACCGTCGCGGCCGATGCGTTCTGCCAGGCGATGGTCCGCAGCCTTGTCGGCGCGCTGATCGCCGTCGGCGAGGGCCGGCGTCCGGTCACGTGGCCCGTCGAGCTGCTCGGCCGTACGGAGCGCGCCAGCGATGTCGTGGTGGCGCCGCCGCATGGGCTGAACCTGGTCGAGGTCGTCTATCCGGACGCGACCGGATACGCCGACCGGGCGGCGCAGACGCGAAACCGGCGCGATCTCGAATAGACCGCCGGCGACCTCACGGAGACCGTGACGGTCGCGCTCAGGACGAGGACGGGGCCGGCGCGGCCGATCGCTTCGCCCGGGCGCCGAGCACCTTGTCACCGAGGTAGTTCTCGACGACATCGGTAATGATCGCCGGCACCCGCTTGTCCGATGCGGCGATCGCCTTTCCACTGGCCAGCGCGATGATGCTGTACACGAGGTAGTGGCCCCGGGTGTCCCAGGCGACCTGCGACTGCGCCGACGTGATGGCGGTGGTTGTGCCGCCAGCGTCGAGCCCGTTCAGGCGGCCGGTTCCCTTCGCGATCGCCGGCTGGAGGGAACTCGCGACCTTGGCCGCGGACGCCGTGTTCGGCAGATTCAGCACGCCGGCCGTGATCACGTACGTCTGGTCCGGCGACAGCATCGTGGCCCGTACCGCCTGGTTGCAGCCGACCGATGCGAGCAACGTGCTGATGGCGGCGGTCGCCGCGGTCCCACAGGACGCGTCCGCCTCGGACCGGATGATCCGGTAGGTGCCAGTGGGCGACGTTGCCGGGATCGTCCCGGCCCCGAACACCTCCGCCGTCGTGAGCAACGCCGGGTCGACCGTACGGTCGTTGATCGCAGCGGTGTTGATGCTCGGCCTCGGTGACGCCGCGCCGTTCGCCGACCCGGAACCGTTGTGGCGAAGCAGGGTAACCCCGGCGAAGCCGAGGGCGGCCAGCACGACCAGCGAGGCAAGCACCGCGATGGCGACGCGCCCCCGCCGTCGCGGTGGCTCATCCGCGGGGACCGGCGACAGGCCGCCAGTCGTGTGCGGGTCGGCGTCGTAGAAGCGCGGTTGGCTGCCCGTGGTGCGCGGGTCGGCGTCGTAGAAGCGCGGTTGGCTGCCCGTGGTGCGGGGGTCGGCGTCGTAGAACCGCGTGTGGCTGCCGGTGTCTCGCTGCGACGGATCAAATGGCGGCGCTGGCCGTGCGGTTGGCTGCGGCCCGGGCCCGAATGCTCGCGGCTGCTGGCCGGTCGGCCGCGGCGTTTGCCGTGCGCCGACGTCCGACCAGCGCTGCTCGCCGGTCGTTTGTGCGCCGGGCCCGAAGATCGGCATCTGTCCCGTACTGCGGACGTCCGGACCGGCGCCGGCCAGACCGGCACCCGGCGGACCAGCGCTCGGTTGACCGGGCAGCGGCGAGCCGTCCTCCGCGAACCGGCGCAGCCGGCCGTCCGGTGTGAACGGACGGAGGTCGGCAAGGCGGCCGTGCGGCACGTCCCGCCGCGGGTCCTGACGAGGGGGTACGGACGTCGGCGGCGGATCGCCGTGACCGTACGGAGTCGACGGTTCCCGTCGCCCGGGGACAAAGCCGTCCGCCTCGACGACGTACGCATCCGGATAGCGCTCGTAGGACGGCTCGGGGCGACCGTACGGCGGCGCGGCCGGTTGTTGCCCGTACCACGGGCTCTCGCCCGGGTATGGCACCGCGGTGCGCGGCTCGGCGGCCTCGTCGTGTGGATTGCCTGGCTGCGGTGACCAGCCGCCGGTGGCCGGATCGGATTCATACCGATCGTCGGGGGAGGGCTGTGCCGGCCGCGGTGGCGGCCATTCATCGCGGTCACCGCGATAGCCGCCGTGAGTCATGCCGACACGTTACCGAAGCACCGCAGATACGGCGAGTCGCGTGGCAGCCGGCGTAGCCGATCGGGGGAGTCCCTGGGCTGGCCATTTCCGGGGGAGGGTGACCGGTCAACCCGACAAACCGGTCAGCGACAATGCTGCGATGAGCGATCACTATTTCACCGAGGCGCCGGCCGGGGAGGAACGCCCGCGTGAGGTGACGTTCATGGTCGCCGGGCGGGTCTACCGTTTGAGCGCGGCGGCCGGTGTGTTCTCCGGCGACCGGCTCGACCCCGGGACAGCCGTGCTGCTGCGGAAGGCGCCGCTACCCGGCCCGCGCGGCGGCACCTACCTCGACCTGGGCTGCGGCTACGGCCCGATTGCCTGCGTGCTCGCCGACATGTCGCCCTCGGCCACCGTCTACGCGGTCGACGTGAACCGTCGTGCGCTCGACCTGGTCCGGCGCAACGCGGCAACCGTCGGCGTCGGTGACCGGATCGTCGCGGCCACCGCGGACGAGGTGCCCGACGGCATCCGGTTCGATGAGATCTGGAGCAACCCGCCGATCCGCATCGGCAAGGACGGTTTGCACGCCCTGCTCGGGCGCTGGCTGCCGCGATTGGCGCCGGACGGCGCGGCGTGGCTCGTCGTGGCCCGCCACCTCGGTGCCGATTCCCTGCAGGCGTGGCTGGAGAAGTCCGGCTGGACGGTCGAGCGGTTCGCTGCGCAGAAGGGCTTTCGCGTGTTCCGGGTAAGCGCATCGACCGACGCCGACGGCACCGGGAAAAATCGGCGCGACACGCCCGCGGCCTAGCCGGCAGAATCTGCTGCTTATGGGGTACGTGGACGTTGCCGGCGTGTCGCAGGTGCTGCCGGACGGCCGCGTGCTCTTCGCCGACGTGAGCTTCCGGGTGGGCGAGGGCGCGAAGGTGGCGCTCGTCGGGCCGAACGGCGCGGGCAAGACGACACTGCTCCGGATGGTCGCGGGCGACACGCCAGCGCCGCTCGGCACGATCGCGCGCGCCGGCGGTCTCGGTGTGATGCGGCAGTTCATCGGCATGATCGGTCGCCCCGTCCCGGAGCATTCGGATCTCGGTGGCGACGACCTCGGGTCGGGATCGAGTGCGACCGCCGACCGTACCCTCGCTGAATTTGCCTTGAGCCTGGCCCCGGCGGCGCTGTCGGCGGCCGGCGAGCGGTTGGCCGCCGCCGAACGCGCGATGCTCGCCGCGCCCCATGTCGAGAAGGCTCAACTCGCGTACGCGAACGCCCTGCACGCCTGGGGGGAAGCCGGCGGGTACGACGTCGAGGTGCTGTTCGACACGGTCGCGACGACGGTCATGGGCAAACCGTGGGACGAGGTGCGCAATCGGCTGGTCGGCACGCTCTCCGGTGGCCAGCAGAAGCGGTTTGCGCTGGAGTTGCTGCTGCGCGGGTCGGACGAGGTGCTGCTGCTCGACGAGCCGGACAACTTTCTTGACGTACCGGCGAAGCGGTGGCTGGAGGAACGCCTGCGCGAGTCGCCGAAATCGGTGCTCTACGTGTCGCACGACCGGGAATTGCTGGCGCGGACGGCGGACCGGGTCGTCGCCGTCGAAGGCGGCTCGGCGTGGACCCATCCGGCCGGCTTCGAAAGTTGGCACGAAGCGCGGCTGGCGCGCCACGAGAAGCTGGAGGAGCGGCGCCGCCGCTGGGACGAAGAGCACGAGAAGATCCGCCAGCTGATGCTGATGTACAAGCAGAAGGCGGCGTACAACGACGCCATGGCGTCGCGCTACCAGGCGGCCCAGACGCGGCTGCGGAAGTTCGAGGAAGCCGGGCCACCGCCGCTGCCGCCGAAGGACCAGAACATCCGGATGAACCTCGCCGGCGGCCGTACGGGCAAGCGCGCGGTGATGTGCGAGCAGCTCGAATTGGAGAACCTCACGTTCCCGTTCGACGCCGAGATCTGGTACGGCGACCGGGTGGCCGTCCTCGGCGCGAACGGCACTGGCAAGTCCCACTTCCTGCGGCTGCTTGCTCGCGGCGGCACCGATCCCGACCCGGCCGTCGTGTCGCCCGAGTCGGCGCGAATGTCCCCGGTCGCGGCCGGCGGCAGTGCCCGGCTCGGCGCACGCGTGGTGCCCGGGCACTTCTCGCAGACGCATGACCGGCCGGATCTGGTCGGCCGTACGCTCGTGGAGATCCTCTGGCGGGGTGACGACCGCCGTCCCGGCCGGGATCGACCGGCCGCGATGCACGCGCTCGGCCGCTACGAGCTCGCCGGCCAGGGCGACCAGCGGTTCGAGACGCTTTCCGGCGGTCAGCAGGCGCGCTTCCTGGTGCTGCTGCTCGAACTCGGCGGCGCGACGCTGCTGCTGCTCGACGAGCCGACCGACAACCTCGACCTGGCCAGCGCCGAGGCCCTGGAAGAAGGGCTGGCGCAGTTCGAAGGCACGGTGATCGCGGTCACCCACGACCGGTGGTTCACCCGGTCGTTCGACCGCTATCTGCTGTTCGGGGGCGACGGCGAGGTGACCGAGACGCCAGAGCCGGAGTTCGGTGCCGGATAGACCACGATTCTGTCCGGACGGACCGTGAACGGCGACCGCCATCGGCGTCTCTCAACGTCACCCACCGTCGCCACGCGATAGCCCGACTCATACGCCTTCACTCATCTGGCTGCGATCATGACTGAGCTGGTCACGACTTGGGCGGGACGGAGCGGGTGGCAGCGGGGCGTGCCCTGCTTTAGCTCCAGGCGGCACCGCGGCGACAGATTTGGAGCCACGGCGAACGCCGGTAAAGACGTGCTTGTGCATGGCCCAATAGCGGAACACCATGGCAAGACCGAGCCCCACGACGTTGCCCGCGAGGTTGTCCGCGAGCGCGGTGCGCAGATCCAGCACGTAGTGGGAGATGGCGAGAGTCCCGAGTGTGATGCCGAGCCCGATCAGATAGACACCGACGAAATATACGAACTCGCGCCGTATCGTTGCGCGACGCTGCTCGCTGAATGTCCAGAAGCGATGGCCTAACCAGGCGACGACGATGCCGAGCGCCGTGGAGATCACCTTCGCCGTCAGCGGCTGGTCATACAGCGCCCCCCTGCCGCCGGCATATCGCAGCAGGTTGAACGTGCCCACATCTGCGACGAGTCCGACAAGCCCGACGATACCGAACTTCGTTATGCGGATACGATGGCGGCGCAGCTTGCCGATCAACTCGTGTACCAACGCGATCACCCTGTCGCCGTGAACTCGTATACGTCGACACCGGTCGTCTGATAGCGCAGCGTCGCGTACGGTTCGAGAGTTGCGGCGTACGGTCGCGTGTGGTCGACATAGATCCATTTGACGCCCATCGCCCGCAGCTTAGCCGCGGCGGCCGCGGTCGGGTGCGCAATGAAGCCGTCGTTTAGCGCCAACAGGTCTGGATGCCAGTAAGCAACCGTAATCGAATCGGTACCGTGCGGGCCGAGCTTCGCCGACTCCGGCGTAGCCGTCCAACCCTCGACCAGCACTTGGCGCTCGCTGAAGGCGGCCACCACGAACCGGCGGCTGTCGCAGCCGTTGGTCGGATCGACTGTCGTTGTGCAATGCCGGTTCGTCATGACAAGAGCGTTGACGTCCGAGTGATCGCGGATCCAACGGGCCGCATCGATCTCGCCACGTGAGACGGCCAGGGTCCGGTCGACCGACACATTTGTCAGGGGCGCGGGCGGGGGCGTCGAGAGCCAGCTCAACGTTGAGACGACGCCGCCGAACAGAATGGTGAGCACGACGGCCGCACCGGCCAGCCGTACGCGCTCGGTGCGATGGAAGCCAGTGAACCAGGCCAATGCGGCCGCGGCCACAACAACGAGACAGGCCAACGCGATCGTGGCCACCGCTCGAAGCCAATGTCCGGTGGATGCAGGTCCCAGCAATACGGGTCCGACAAACACCATGACGACACCGGCGACGAGGCCTAAGCCGATGAGCCGCACGCGTCTAGCCGGATCAATCACATTGAACAAGGCAACGAGGCCCATGACCGAGCCAAGTGCGAGGAGCGGCTCGGCGTCCCGGGCGAAATACCACTGGCTGAGCCCTGGGTGCGCAAAGACCGCGACTGCGCCACCGCCCGCGATCGAGCCGCCGATGAGAAGCCAGGTCAGTGGGCTGCGTCGGCCGGTGCGGGCGAACGGCAGCGCGAGCGCACCGACGCCGCGTGCCACCACGCCGCCCGCGGCGAGGCCGAGGACGACGGCACGCTGCCAGACATTGTGCGGAGAGCCCAGCCACCTGGCCTCGGGCACCTGGTCGGCGGCATCGGCCGGACTGTAGTGGAGGCCGGCCTCCGAGCCGTGGAAAACGAACACTAACGCCAGGACGAGGCAGACGACGACGATCACGAGGTCGCCGACGACCCGGATCGTCCGGTCGCGCTGGAAGATCAACATCGCAATGACCGCGAGCCCCAGTCCAGCGACGATCAGCGGCAACGTTGAACCCTTTGTGCCGGCGGCGCCCAAACATAGCAACGGCAGCAGGACGATGCCGCCCGAGCGCAGTCGCCCATTCCATGACAAAGCCAATACGACGACTATGCCGACCAGCATCGGGATAGAGAGCCCGAGGCTTGGCGACAGCGGCGTGATCGCCGTACCAGAGGTTACTTTTCCGAGGATGCTGAGGTCGCCGCCGATAACTGTCAAGGCCACCGCGACCGGTCCGGTCCAGAAGCGTCCGGTCAGGCGCACGGCGGCGACCGCGATCGCCAGCAGCACCACCGGCGGCATGAGGACCGCCATGAACCGGAACAGAACCTGGTCCAGCTCCACGCCGGAGGCGACCGAGATTTGCGCGACCCATGCGTGACTGAACCAGTGGTAAGCGAGCGACTCGCTCTTGACCCACGGAAAGGTGGTGGGGCCGCGCCGCGCGAGCTGAGCAGCGAGCGCCAGATGCAGATATGCGTCGATGTGTGGAGTGCGTGCGCCAGACGCCCAGCTCAGCGGGACCATACGGAAGTAGGCGCGCAGCTGGGGAATGAAGAGAAGGAACATCGCGCCGACAGACGGCCCCCACCACCAGGGCAACGACCGCGTGGCCACGGTCAGGAGTCGAACCCGGGTTGCCGGCACCGCGACGAGGATGACTCCGAGGAGCACCGGGCTCCACGCGATCCAGTACTGCTCGGATAGGCCGGCGATGACCTGCGCACCGATCGCGAGTACCGAGCCGATCGCGAAACCCATCGCGATGTCCTCGACCCACCAGCCGTTGTGCGGCCGGACCGCCCGCCACACAAGCACGCCGGGCAGAACCTGGGTCACAAGCACGACGAGCGTGACCACAATCACGTTCCCGGCCGGCATGCCACCACGAACCGCGTAGGCCAGCAGCAATGCCGTAGCAAGCGCGGGTGCCCATGCACACAGCCACTTCGCCGCGGCGAGTCGGGTGTCCGCGCGGCCGGACGGCGGCTGCGCGGAAACTCCCTCGTGCTCCACCGACGGCACGTCCTCCGAACGTGCCGCTCGAGCCGTCACGGCCGACGAATGACCGAGTTCATCAGCGTCGCGCGTCGCCTGAGTCACTGTCTTCCTCTCACGGTGTTGCTCTCGGTCGCTCGGTCGAGAGCCTGGTGCCACTCGCGCGGAGTGTAGGCGGTCTGGCGGCCACTGGCTTCCCCGGCTACTGTTCCTCCCCGTGCACGCGAAGAAACTACCGTCGCCAGGTGAACTCGGTGGACCTCCAGATGAGCAATCGGTAGCCGGCGAGGCCGCCGTCGAGCAATCCGGTGTCTACGTTCCGGGGTACTTTGAGACTAGGCTCGCCTCGACGGCGAGCCGCGCCACGGTGTGGAAGCATATCTGCGCTTACCTGAGACGCTGGATCGCGCCGACCGCAGACGTTCTCGAACTCGGCGCAGGCTGGTGCGATTTCGCCAACAACGTGCGGGCCCGGAGCGTCGTGGCGATGGACCTCGACTCCACGGTGCAACGTGCGGCGGCGAGTCATGTGACGGCAGTCGTCGGTGACTGCACCGACCTCGGTACGTTCGACGACGGCAGCTTCGACGTTGTCTTCGCCTCGAACCTGTTGGAACACCTGGAGCGCGCGGACTCGTCCCGCCTACTGGCGGGCGTGCATCGTGTGTTGCGCCCGGGCGGCCGCTTGTTGCTGATGCAGCCGAACTTCCGCCTCAACCCTGGTCGGTATTTCGACGACTTCACGCACGTGGCCGTCTTCACCGACCAGTCGCTGCCGGACTATCTGGTCTCCGCGGGGTTCTCAATCGACGACGTGCGGGCCCGTTTCCTGCCGCTGACGTTGAAGTCGCGCGGTTCGAGGCTGACCTTCCTCGTCCCCTGGTACCTGCGGTCACCGGTTAAGCCACTCGCCGGTCAGATGCTTGTCGTCGCATCGCGATGACCTCAACGACTCGATGGGTCGCCGCCCATTTCCGACAAATACTCGCTTCTCGGCACTCGGGTATTGGTCGGATCGTTGCGACTCGTTGGCGCGGCGTTCATATTCGCATTCATTCCGCCAACGATATTCGGTCGTCTCTGGCTGTCGGTTGAGGCGGCGAGTACGTTGATGGCTCAAACGAACGAAAGGCTCGTCGTGAGGTTTGCACGCCGCTTCATCTGCCGATTCCGCCCAGTACGGGTCGGGTAGCGCCGCGATGTGGAACGGAAAGACGTTGTCGGTGGTGCTTCCGACCTACAACGAGAAGGACAGCATTGCCGACGTGATCAACGGATTCGCGGCCTTGGATGTCGTCGATGAGATCATCGTGGTCAACAACAACGCCGCGGCGGGCACGTCCGAGGAGGTCGCGAAGACTGTCGCCCGCGAGGTGATCGAGACACGACAAGGGTACGGTGCGGCGATCAAACGAGGCCTGCGCGAGGCCGACACCGATCTCGTCGCGGTCTGCGAGCCTGACGGCACGTTCAACCCCGCCGACCTGCATAAGCTCCTGGCGTTCCTGCCGGAGTGTGACTACGTGATCGGATCCCGCACGGTGTCCAATTTCGTGTGGGATGGCGCCAACATGGGCTGGTTCCTCCAATGGGGGAACTGGGCAGTGGCCAAGATGGTCGAGGTCCTCTACAACACGTCCTACCTCAGCGATGTCGGCTGCACGTTTCGCGTCATGACCCGCGATCACGCCAAAATGATCGCCGAGAAGTCGTCGCTGGATGGGTCCGCGTGCGGGCTGGAAATCTTGCTGTTGCCAGTGATCATGCGGGTCCGGTTGGTCCAGGTGCCCGTCAATTACCACCCACGCGTGGGGGTCTCATCGGTGACTGGCGATGTCCGCAAGACGATTCGACTCGGTCTCCGTATGATCGGGCTCGTACTGTCGATGCGAGTGCGTCGCAGCCGAATCCGACGATCGCAACCGATCCCGCAGCGTCCGGCGCGGCCCCGGATCCGCGTCGGTGTTGGTCGTTAACGCTGTGACCAGGACTCGCCGAATTCGAAGGCACGGTGATTGCGCCCGCCCGTTCGGCCACTAACTGGTGTTCCAGGGCGACGCCGAGGCGGCCGCAACGCTGGAGCCGGTGTTCGATGCCGGATGAACCACGTTTGGACGAATAGGTCCAGCTACCGAAGCCAGGCCGCGCAGCGTGCGGGGATCGTGGTGTCAGGCTTGATCTGCCCGGTCCGAAACTGTCGTAACGGAATGTCGAGACTGTCCTAACGGAACGTCGCGATGAAGGTTGGCAACGCTGCATTCGCCGTCTGGCAACCTCGAAACGCTACTCTGCACGTCGTTTTCCGGCTTGCGGATGCTGCGAGGTCCAGGCCGGCGCCACGATGGTCGGATTCGCCGCCAAAGAGGAACGATCGTGCATCACGCCAACCACTACTACGGACATTCGCACGTCCTGGCTCGTTACTGCGGCCTCGATGAGAGAGATCCGCCGCGTATCCACGGCTACCTGCAACATGGGTGGAACATCGGCGACGGCCTGGCGGCGGATCACGAGTTCGTCGAGGGGATCCCGCTGTACCTGTGGTCGGAGCGCACCCGTCGCCGGTCGTGGTCGCTCGGTCGGCGGCCGACGTACACGGTCGGGGCGCCGTGGGCGTACCTGCTGCGGATGGTGCCGGATCCTGCCGTGGACGGGCGCCGTGAGGGCACCATCTGGTATCCATTCCACGGTTGGGAAGGCCAGCACGTGATCGGCGATCACGATCGGCTCATCGCCGAGATCCGGGAAACCGAGACCGGGCCGGTCACGATCTGTCTCTACTGGCAGGAGTTCCTTTCGCGACGACTTCGCGAGCGGTATGAGCGAGCCGGGTTCCGAGTCATCTGCCACGGTTACCGCGGAGGCTGGTGGGAGCAGTTCGACCCAGGATTCCTCTACCGGCAACTGGACGAGCACCGGCGGCACCGTAGGGTCGCCTCCAACCGTCTCAGCACTGCGGTTTTCTACGGTGTGCTTGCCGGCTGCGAACCGGCTGTGTACGGCGACCAGATGCAGCTTGAACGGGAGACGTCCGCGTTCGGCGGACAATCCCGGATCCGCCGCCAGTGGGCGGATCTCCATGGCGCGCAGATCGATCCAGTTGTGGCGCGGGAAATCGCCATCGCCGAGTTGGGCGCCGATCGCTTGGCCACACCGGAGGAACTCCGCGGTCTCTTCGGCTGGCCCAACCCGTTCCAGGAACTGTACGTAGACGACGCGGCACTGCTTGAGGCGGCTGTCCGTTGAACCCGCGAATGATCGGCGGCGAAATGCCGCTCTGGTCGGATCTCGACGGCAGCCATGGTCCGGGCCCGGTGCGCGGGTCGGTCCTCGAACCCTTACTGGCCACGGTATCCGGCCGCACCCTGATCATCGGTCCGCATGATGCTGCCTTGATCGACGCGGTTCCGGCGGCCGACCTTACGCTCCTCGTACGTGGCGTTGCGGATGCGGAAGCGCTAGCCAATCGGTATGCACATCGGTCCGGTCTCGAGGTGTTGTGCGGTGGCCTGGAAGAGGTCGCTGCCGAGTCGCCGTACGACACGGTTGTCGCACTCGACGGTCTTGGCCGCCTGGTGTCGGTCGACGATGGAATTGGCCTGGGGCCACGCATTCGAATTGCTGCTCGCTGCGCTGCACCCCGGTGGCCGTTTGCTGCTCGGGGTGGAGAACTTTTTTGGACTCCACCGGTTGATCGCGCTGCGGCCGGAGCTTACCGACTCCGACTGGGTGGTGGCCGACGAGTACGACTCGAGCCGCCCGGCCGGCCTCGCGCGCGTCACCGCCCGGCTGACCGGAGCTGGACTGGAAGTAACCCGGACATATGCCGCCTACCCGAGGCCGATCGCGCCGACCATTCTCCTGGATACGGAGATTCTCTCCGCCGCCGCAGACCCCGGATACGCAGCGCCGTGGGGCTATCTCGCCTCGGTGCTCGGGCGATCGGTCGCGCCGCTGGACGAAGTCCTGGCCGACCCGGCCAGACTCGCCGTCGGTGCACTCCGCCACGGCACCGTCTCCGAGCTGGCACCCGCCTGGATTCTGGTGGCGCACAACGTCGCGGCCGGTGATGAGCCGATCGGCGGCCCGCCCGGCGACGCCCTTCCCGACGCGGTAATCGCGTGCGAAGAGGCGAGGATCGAGGCTCGCCGAACCGCCCAGGGGTGGACCCGCAGCCACGACGGTGAGAGTGAGCCGGTGCCATCCGGACGTACACTCGAAGATCTGTTGATCTCCGCTTGTCTCATGCGGGACCTGCCGGCGATTCCGCGTTGGTCGGCGCATGGCAAAGCGGCGCAGTCGCGGGTGTCGCCGCGGACCAGGTCATCGTCGGACCCGACGGTGCCCTCATCAGTCTCGCGTCCGCCGGGCAACCAGCGGTGGCGCTCCTATCGTTCGCGAGGAACTGGTGGGCGGCGGCTTTGCTCACCCCTGGCCGGGCCCGACGGACGACGTCGATCTCGCGGTGATGCTGGCGGCGATGGCTGGCCGCGCCTATGACGACGAAGTGATCGTCGCCGCGGCCTCGGGCATGGATCGTCCGCGGGCGCGGCCGGACGCCCGAGCCTTTCGAGAGGTGGCAGCAACGCGGGATCGACTAGCCGGCGAATTGGCCGAGGCCAGAGCAAAATTGCTTGGTACGAGCAGATGCTCACAGCACGGGAGAACGCGCTCAAACGCGCTCAGCGGATCAACGAATTGCTGAGCGCGTCGGGGCCGGCGCGGGCCGGCAAGGCCCTGATCGGAGGGGCGCGGTTCGCGCGGCGAAGCCTGCGGGCCACTGTCCGGCGGATCCGTGCACGCACGTGATGCCTTGTGCGACCTCGTGGTGAATGTCCTCGGGCCGACTCTCCATCTCGGTCATAGCGGGCACCAATTTCTCTGCGTTTCTGGTGGTGACAGGCTCGACGAGTGCCGCTAGGGTCGGCGTTGACCGACCGGGCTACCGCCCCATACCAAAGGTGAGATTGTGATCTGGCGTCGACGCTCTGAACCACTGCCCGCAGAGACCGCAGTCGCCGATGCGCGGGCCGTGCCGGCGCAATCCGTTGCGGTTCGCCGGGATCCGAGGCGATGGCGATGTGGAATCGACTCACCGAGTCTCACCTCCAGGGCGTGGATGACTGTGACCCGCTCTACCGGCCGACCAACTTTTGGAGCCCGGGTGTGCGCCGGCTGCTCGGCGATCTCAATGATCGGGGACTCGAGGTCTTCAAGTCGTGGCCGACGGCCCATAGCTGGTTCTATCCGATCTATGGAAGCGGCTTCAGCAACGCGACCATCGGCGCGACTCACGAATTCGCCTTGACGGTCAATCCGTCCGCCCGCAAAGGATTCGTGACCGCAGCGCTCAACGGAAGTCTGGAGGCGCGCCGCGACTTCGACGCGGCGCGCCTGTTCTGGGATCAGCAGCGGTGGCCGTTCGACCTGACTGGGTTCGGCGAGAGCAAGGAGGGCAAGCCACCGCAGCGATACCGGCTCACCGGCGTCGACGAGGTCGGTTTCGGTCGGCCATACTTGAACTACTTCTATGTCTGGCCGCCTTATCCCCCCACGTGGAGGCGCCGCCCCGCAGTTTCATCGAGATTGGCGGCGGGTTCGGGGTTCTCGGCGAGATCGTCATGCAGCGAGATCCCAACGCTCGGTATGTCAACCTGGACATCCCTCCACTGCCGACCGGTCGTCGTATTACCTCACGACTCTTTTCGGCCGCGACAACGTGCGCACTTCCCTCGACGTTCCCGAGAGCGGACCGGTCACCTTGTCCGCGACTGGATGCCTGCCAAATTGGCGCATCGCGGATGTCTGCGACGACTTTGATGTCTTTCTGAACTCATTCTCATTCCAGGAGATGGAGCCGGACGTCGTCGAACACTACGTCGACGTCATTGCCAAGAAGGGCGTCCGTTACGCGGTCTCGCTCAACTCGATCCTTGGCAAGCTTACGTCGGAGACGATGAGTGAGGGCGGCGTCGTCCGGCAGGTGAAATCATCGATGATTATCGAGCTATTCGAGGCGCGTGGATACGTACTCCGCGGAACGTATCGCGATCCGCTGATACAGAGCGCGGGCGAAATCGCTGTCCTGGAGCGCCGCTAGACCGGCCGGTGGGATAGACAACAAGCGTTCATTCTGGGCCGGATCTCTCGGACGTCGCTGTGGAGTGGCATGCTCCTGTCGGCGTCGCGGGGGGTTACCGTGTCCCGGCCGGAGGACGATTGGTGTCAGCATTCGCTGGCTGGCCGCTGCTGGTCGTGGGGACCGGCGCGGTTGTGGGATCGGCCGGGATCGTCTCCGGCGAGGCGATGATGTGGTCGTCAATGTTGATGTCTATGACTTGGCCGGAACGCCGCAACCGCCTCATCGTCCGGCGCCACTGCCGTCGGGTAAAGATCGCGGGACTGATCACCGCCCGACCGACACGGAAGCTGATCGAGTTGGACAGCGAGTTGACCTGTGACAGGGCGCGCCGCAGAGCGTGCTCCCGAGATACCAGGAGGCTATCGAGCCATTCGAGTTTGTCGCGGAGGCTGGCAATTTCGTCGGCCTGGCGGGCATGGGCCTGACGAAGGCGCTGGAAACTAAGGACGTCGATTGCGCCGCTGGTCGAACCGGCGCCGGCGAGCCGGTCGGCGATGTCGCGTCGTGCTTCGTCATCGAGTCGACCGATGACCGTGCGGATCGCTACCTGACGCGCGACTGCGCGGTCGATGGTCGGGGTGTCCATTTCACGGCCGGCGATCGCGCTGAGGATGATGGTGAGCCGGTCCGCATCCATGGTCGACGGCCACGGATGGTTATACCCGCCGGTGAGCAGCTCGACGGCGAACTCGCGCAGGGCGCCGGCGAGGACGGTGTCGAACGGCTCAGGTTCGGCGAGCGTCCAGCTTGCGTCGCGGATCGCGAACGACTCTTCGGTGCAGATGACGTTGGACGGCACGGCAAACGTCATCCTCGGGTCGCCGGCGCCAACGAGCTCGCGCAGCCAGCCGGCATAGCTGATCAGCATGCGGCGCAGCGCGACATGATCGTGGCGGAGGCAGACCGCGACGAGCGTATCTTCCAGCGTCTCGCCACGAGGAAGCGGACCGTTTAGCCGGGCCGGATCGCGGCGCAGCACGCCGTCGGCCATCGGACGGTCGGATGACAGCGTCCGTCGGATCCACGTGGCCTCGTCGGCCTCGGTCAGCTCGTACGTCACCGCCCAGTCATCGGCCCCGGGCCGGTCGGTGATGATCACGCGTGACGATGCTGGGTCAGGTAATCCATCGAGGGCCGGCCCATCCCCGGCCCTGGGCCGGTCGGCCACGACGACCCAGGACGCCGCGACGCCGGAGCCGAGCCCATTCCGAATCGCATTGGCGATCAGCCATTGCGGCTCCACGAGCAACGGCTGGCTCCGCCATCCCTGGCGGCTCACCGCAACCACGACGTTGGCTATCGCAGCTCGGCGGTCGGTCGAGACGTCGGAATCGAGGAGGTCGGAGGTGATTAACGCGGCCGGGCAGCGTGGATCGGCGAAGGCACCATAGACTTCGCGGGAGGTCAGGTTGCTGTCCGCGAGGGCGGCTATCAGCGCCGGCAGGTTCGTGGGCTTCGACGAATCGACCTGCTCCGCGAGCAGCCAGGCCGCGTCGCTGCGGTCGGTATACCACGCATCCGGCTGCACGAGTCTGTGGACGCCGATCGGGTTGTCCACCGATATCAGCATCGTTCCGCCCGGGGCCGTGGCGCGGATCAGCACGTCGAGGCTCTCCGCCCAGCTGAGCGTGACGCCCTCGGTAGAACACAGCCGGCCCAGTCCGTCGAGTGCAATGACGAGATCGTACTGCTCGTCCGTGGGCAGCTTCGCCAGACTTCCGCCAAGCACCTGCACGCCGGGCGGAGCCGTCAGTGCATCGTTGGTTGCGTTCGCGTCGACATAGGACCGCATCAGCCAGCTAACGTGATGTCCGGATTCCGCGATCGTCCGGACGAACGCCGGCTCGTGTGGGCCCGCGACGAGAACCCGCGAACCAGGCGTCGTGAGATGCGCCTCGGCCAGGTGGCGCGCGGTTCCGCCGGCTGAGCCCGCCGATGCGAGATCAGACCATCCGTACATCTCGCCGCCTATGAAGCGCAGCCGTTCCGGGGTCACTGCTCAGCCTCTTTCGGGTCGGGCCAGCCAACGATCTTGCGGAGTTCCGTGGGCGTGCAGATGAAGTCGCGACCCAACTCCTTATGCGCTGCCTTGCTGGCGATGGTGCGATCGACTACTTCGCCGTGCATCTCCGGCCATTGTCGCCGGATCCGCACCTGACCGCCGAAGGTGAGGTCTTCCTGATCGAGGACCATCGGATCGCCATACACGCCGACCTCGCAGCCGACGTCGGCACCGTAGAAGATCGCGCTGGTTAGCCGGTTGGACGCGACGCGTTTGTGTCGACGAAGCTCGGATAGCTGCTTATAGAGGAATTCGCGGTCTGTGTTGCGCCACCAGTGCCCGCGGTATCCGTGGCAGATGACCCGGAAGCCCGCCTTTTCGTACAGTGTCCGTACGGCCCTGGTCTCGAATTCGTTGAAGTACAAGCAGACCGTAACCGGTCCGGGTTCCACGTCATTGATCGTGTCGATGAGGCGCTTGTGGTCGCCCCTGACTTCCCGCTGCTCCCATCCATGGAAGGGGTACCAGATCGTACCCTCGCGTTCGGTCTCGGGCTCGGGCATCATCTCCGCGAGATAGATCCACGGCGCACCGATGACGACTGTGCTCCGGCGACCGAGCGACCACGAACGCCGCCGCGCTTCTTCCGACCACAAGAAGATCGAACTTCCGGCTACGTACGGGGTGCCGGGAGCAAGCCCGTCACCGATGTTCCACCCATGCTGGAGATAGCCGCCCATGCGCGGCGGATGCTGACTGTCCAACCCGCTATACGCCGCCAAGATATGCGCATGGCCGTAGAAATGGTTCGCGTGATGCATGATGAGCAACCTTATCGCAAGCTGATGAACCTGATTTTCGATACATCTGGGCTCTCGTCGCGTGTCTGCTAGCGGCGGACGCCATCACATGCGGCGTTGCCGACCCGGGAAGCGCCGGACGGCTTGGATGGCCGCCTTGGCTGGTTTGCTCGCAATGGCGGCTAGGCGGAACGCCCGCGAGCCTTTGAGCATCGCCAATTGGCGGTTCGCTCGGTCCAGGCGCTGGTCCCGATCGCGCAACGCCCCGGCGAGAAGACTCAACTGCTCGCGCGCGCCGGCGAGTTCATACTGGAGTTCGTTGATCGATCGCGCCGCGGCGGCCTGGCTGCGTGGCTCGGCGAGCGGCCCGATGGGCGCCACCGGACCGACGAGCGCGGGCAGCGAGTCGGCCGGTCGGGCTGATTCCGGCGTCCACGCCATCGGTGGATTCTCCGGGTTGGCCGCCGGACGCTCGGCCGAAGGGTCAAACGCTGTCGCGTGCGCCGCCGCTAACTCCGTCGCCATCGCGACGAGATCGCCGGTCGCCTCCAAACCGACCATCGACGCCAGCCGTACGGCCAGGCGTTCCGGTGGTTGGGCCGTGGTCCACGGATGTGCGAGGGCGCTGGAGAGGAGCCGCTCGGCGAATCGTACGAGCGCGGCGAGGAAGACCGTACGGGCATCGACCGGGGCATTGGCGAACCAACTTGGATCGAGTGGCTCGAATCCGGCCGCCCCGTGCACGACATTGTCGGCAACGGCGAAGACCCGATCCGGTGGGCACTCGATGTCGGGAATTCCGTCGCTAGCGACGCCGATTGATGGGCCATTGGCCAGTTCGGAGGACATCGATTGCGGCACTTCGGTCGCGGCCGTCTCGGCCAGCCACGATGTCCGGACACCCAGCCACCGTGCGTAAGCCCCCAAAAGCCGCCTCAGCGACAGCATGTCGTGACTGCCGGCGTAGCCGAGCATCTGCTCTTCCAGCAGCGGACCGGCGGGCACGACGCCGTCGAGCCGATCCGGCCGTCGAGTCGGACCAACCGCCGCCCCGTTCGGCTCGGTCGATTCAGTCTCACCGCTCGCGAGCTGCGCGCGCAGCCATCGGCCGTCGGCCTGGAGCCGCATCCGTTGTGAAGCAGCAAGCGAGGGTCGGCGGTCGACCAAGATCATGTCGGCCCGTCCGGGAACTATGGTGTCGGCGTTGCCGAGCATGCCCGAGCCGCTGTCATCGCCGGGGGCCACCGGCCCGTCGATGCCGCCGGCATGACGAACGACGACGAGCCATGCCGGCGCTAGCGCCGCTCCAAGGCCGTGCGACACGGACTCACGGGCCAACCGGCGTGGATCGACGAGGGTGTCGGCGGCCAGCACCGTCGATCGGTAGGCACTCGCCACGACTGTCGCGACGGCGTCATCATCGTCCCCGATCGCCTCGGCGGCGGCGAAGGCGTCAGCGCGTACGAACACCGACGGCGCGACGGCGTCCGGGTACAGGCAGACCTCGTTGACCACGACCAGACCGGCGGCGCTCAACGAGGCCGCTAGCGCCGATCGCCCAGCCGAGAACGGATCCGCCCGGTTGCCGGGCGGCCCGCTGCTGGTGAGGTGGTCAATACCCAGATCGTTGCGGACGATAATCGCCGCGAGGCCGCCCGGGGCAAGTCGATCGGTGAATGCGTCCAGAGCGGCCGACAAGTCATCCACCGGGGCATCAGCGCTCGCCAGGTGATTCACCCCGCCGAGCGCCACGACGACGTCGTAGGTTTCGTGCACCCGCGTCAACGAGCCACACAGCACAGTGACCGAGGCCGGAAGCCGCGACATCGTCGATCGCGCGTCGTCGATAGCGCGTAGTTGGACATCGACGCGGTAGCCGTGGGCGGCCAGCCGTTCGGCGAGCCCATCGTCGTGCGGTCCGGCGAGGAGCACGCGGGCACCGGGTGGCGGCAGCGGACCGACGAATTCCATCGCGACCGGTACAACCTGGCTCGGCCCGTCTGAGCCGCCACGCATCTCGGCGCCGACGTAGACAAGTCGATCGGCCCATTCCTCGACCGATGGCTCCGGGCTGGCCGCCTGCCGGACGGCAGACGCCTGCGCATCCGACATTGGGCGACTCATTCGCTCACACCGTAGGGCCGACCGGCCCAGCCACACATCTCGGCCATTTCGGCCGGACTGACGACGTGCCGGGCACCGAGTTCTTCGGCCGCGAATGCCTCGGCGACCGGTCGTGCCACGGCAACGTCGTGCATCTCGGGCCAGAGATCACGGATTCGGTGCAGTCCGCCGTAGACGGGGTGGTCATTCTCGATGAACATTGGGTCGCCGTAGATACCGACGTCACATCCCGTCGCCGCGCCGTAAAGCACGGCGGTCGACAATCTGTTCGACGCCACTCGTCGGTGTTTGCGGAGTTCGGTCAGCTGCCTCCGGAGGAATTGCATGGATCCACGCTTCGTACGATCGCCGCGGTAGCCATGGCTGATCACCCGAAAGCCGCGATCGGCGTAGAACCGCCGGATCTTCGCGTCTCGAAACTCGATCCAGTAGAGGCATACCGTGATTGGCCCGTCCTCGGTGGCCGCGATTTCATCAGCGAGTTCCCGGTGATCGCCGATCACTGCCTGCTTGTCCCACGAGTGGAACGGGTAGAAGATCGTGCCGCGGCGCTCGTCGTCTGGCACCACGCCGAGTTCGGGCTCCATTCGCAGGAGGTAGAGCCACGGCGCGCCAATGATCTCGTACCGGATGCGGCCGACTTCCCAACCTCGCCGACGAGGGCTATCAGACCATACGAACCTTGGCATGCCGGCCGCGATCGGCGTCCGGGCGCCGAAACCGTCGTACACGTTCCAACCGTGCTGGAGGTAGCCCCACAGCCGGGGCGAGGGTCCACCATTCCAGTGTCCAGCGTATCGGGCCAGCAGCCGTACCTGTCCGTACCAGTCGTTGTGGTGATGCACGGTGTCGCCTAACCCAACGCGGTCCGCAGCGCGTCGACGACCATTTCCTGCTGGGCGTCGGTGAGATCCGGGAAGAGTGGCAACGAGAGCTCCTGTTGGTAGTACGTCTCGGCGTTGGGGCACATGCCACGCCGGTAGCCCATGTCCTCGAAGACCGGGTGCCAGTACGCCGGGATGTAGTTGACCTGCACTGCGATGCCGGCCGCATGCATCTTCTCGTACACCTCACGTCGGCGGCCGTCAAGGATCCGCACGGCGAACAGGTGCCACGCCGGTTCGACATCTGGATGTTGCACCGGAAGGGCAAGGCCGCCGACATCGGCGAGCAGCTGGTGATAGCGCGCGACGAGTTCCGCGCGCCGGGCAACGAACGTCCCGAGGCGCCGCAGTTGCGCGCTACCCAGCGCGCATAACACGTCGGGCAGGCGATAGTTCAGCCCGAACGTGTGCACCTCTTGGTGCCAGTTCCCCTCATCGCGGTAACGCAGCTCGGCCGGGTCGCGGATTAGCCCGTGACTGCGGAACCGGCGCGCCGCGAGCACGATCTCGTCATGTGGCGACGCGACCGCGCCGCCCTCGGCCGTCGTCATGTTCTTCGTCGGGAAGAACGAGTAGGTGGTCACGTCGGACGTGGAGCCGACGAGTCGCCCCTTGTAGCGTGAGCCGATCGCATGGGCGGCGTCGACCAGCAAGTAGGCGCCGGCATTGTGGGCGACCGTCCGTAACGCGTCGTGATCGGCGGGATGGCCGGCGAAGTCGACGGCTGTGATGACCTTGGTCTCGGGTCGCACCGCGGAGCGAGCCGCGATCGGGTCGAGCAGAGCCGTCTCCGGGTCGACGTCGGCGAACGAGACGGTCGCACCGAGTGCAATCGCGGTCGCCGCCGTCGCCACGAACGTCATCGGCGTCGTCACGACATGATCACCCCGACCGAGGCCGCACGCCGCGTAGGCCGTATGCAAGGCGGCCGTGCCAGATGTGACGCTCACGCACTCGGCACCGCCGGACCAGTCGGCCAGATCGGCATCGAAGCGAGCGACCGCCGGGCCGGTGGTGAGCCAGTCGCCGCGTAACACGTCGGCGACCGCCGCGACGTCTTCTTCGGAGATCGACTGTCGTCCGTACGGCAGCATGGCTCAGTCCACCTCGCCCAGCATCTTCCGCAGGTCGTCGACCGTCATCCAGAGGTCGTTGGTGTTCGATCGATATGCGAACCGATCCGGCACCGGCAGCCCGTGCTCCGGCGGCGAGTAGCCCCAGCCGGCGATGGTCGGCTGCAAGACGTACCGGTCGCCGAGCAGCAGCGCCCGACTGCCCTCCTCCTCGGAGATCATTTCTTCGTGAAGCTTCTCGCCGGGCCGGATTCCCGTCTCGTGCGTCGGCGCGTCCGGCGCGATGGCCTCGGCGAGATCGACGATGCGCATGCTGGGGATGCGCGGGACATAGAGCTCGCCACCCTGCATCATCCCGAACGAGTCGACAACGAAATCCACCGCGCGGTCGAGGCTGATCCAGAACCGGGTCATCTGCTTGTCCGTGATCGGCAGCGACTTACCTTCGAGCGCGAGCCGCCGGAAGAACGGGATGACCGAGCCGCGGCTGCCCATGACATTGCCGTAGCGCACCACCGAGAAGCGGGTCGGATGGTTGGCGGCGTAATGGTTGGCCGAGATGAACAGCTTGTCGGCGACGAGCTTGGTCGCTCCGTACAGGTTGATCGGGCTGGATGCCTTGTCGGTCGACAGGGCGACCACCTGCTGTACGCCGCTGTCGATGCAGGCATCGATCACGTTCTGCGAACCCTGGATGTTCGTCTTGACGAACTCGAACGGGTTGTATTCGGCTGTGTCGACCTGCTTGAGCGCGGCCGCGTGCACGACGAACTGGATGCCGTGCATAGCCCGCATCAGACGGTCGCGGTCGCGAACGTCGCCGATGAACCACCGCAGCCGGTGGTCGTCGGCGAACAGTTGCCGCGCCTCGTACTGCTTCAGCTCGTCGCGCGAGAAGATGACGACTCGGGCGGGGTCATGCTGATCCAGGAGATGCCGGACAAACGTTTTGCCGAACGATCCTGTGCCGCCGGTGACGAGCACTTCGGCTCCCGCAAACACTGACACGTTAGTTACGTCACTCCTTCTACCGTCCGGCTGTCGCCCAGGCATCGGCGGTGCCCGATCTCTGAGTCGATTCGGCCGAGTCAAGACACACAAATATGCGTCCTGGTGCTCAAATGCTGCGACGCCGCCCGAACTGCAAAGCTTGGTCGAGCGGTAAGGGGGACCGAGCCTCTCCAGCGCCGTGGACGCTGGATGAGCCTACCGACACTATGGTTTGTTGTCACAACAGGTGTGGCCTCATCAACAAGCGGTGCCTCCGCGATGCTCGTCGAGGCGGCGTTCAATATATCGCTGTATCGGAATCGGACGTGAAGGCTAGGCGAGCGGTAGATGAACAACGTCATTGGTGTGATTCAGGCCCGCGCGAGTTCGACTCGGCTGCCGGGCAAGGTGCTGCTGCCGCTGGCCGGTCGATCCGTGCTCGGCTGGGTTGTGCGCGGTGCCCGTGAGTCCGGCTCCTTAGACGATCTTGTCGTCGCGACGACGACTGAGACGAGCGACGACGAGGTGGCCGCGGAGTGCGAGCGGCTCGGTGTCGAGGCTTACCGCGGTCCGCTTGACGACGTACTCAGCCGTTTCCTGGGCGCCGTCGAGGGCCGCGATGTCGGAGCGATCGCCCGGTTTACGGCTGATTGTCCGCTACTGGATCCGGCGGTCGTCGACGCGGTCGTGTCGACGTGGCGGGCCTTGCCCTGGCTGGACTACGTCTCGACCGCCCTGCCAAGATCGGTACCCCGCGGGATGGATGTCGAGATCATCCGGGCGGAAACGCTGCGGGAGGTGGGCAAGACCGCGGTGGACCACCATCGGGTGCACGTGACGTCCGGTGTTTACTCCAACCCATCGAGCTACCGGATGCTCGGCGTGACCTTCCAACCAAGCGCGGCAGATCTCCGGGTGACCCTCGATACTCCAGATGACTGGGCGTTGATCCAGACCGTCGTGGCGGCGTTGGGTGATCGGCCGGCCGACCTCGAGACGCTCGTGACCTGGTTGCGAGCCCGGCCGGACGTCGTCGCGCTCAACGCGAACATCGAGCAGAAGCCCCTCGAAGCGGGATGACCCGGGTCGTCTTCTGCTGTGACGCTGGCCCGGCGTTGGGCGTCGGGCATCTCATGCGGTGCGTGGCGTTGGCCGAGGAGTTGGCCGACCGGGGTAACGAGTGCGTCTTCGTCGCCGACGTCGCCGACATGGCCTGGGCCCGATCCCAGCTCACGAACCGGCGGTTTGCGATCCACGAGCGTGTCGCCGGAGCGCCGGACGTCGTCGCGCTCATTGCCGATCTTGGGCCAGCTGCGGTGGTGCTGGACTCGTACCACTCGCCGCCAGAGTTCAGCCGGGAACTGCGGGCGACCGCCCCGGTGATCGCGATCGTGGATGGCTCGGCTCGGGGCCAGGCAGGCGATCTCTACATCGATCAGAACCTCGACGCTGAGCACCTGCCCGGCCCGACCGATGCGCCGCGTCTGGCCGGACTCGACTATGCGCTGCTTCGCACCGAGGTGCTCCGGCTGCGCCCGCCCGCTCCGCCCACTGGCGCCCGGCGCAAGCCACCAGGCGTGCTCGCGTACTTCGGCGGCACTGATGCCTACGGCACCTCGCCCGCGATACTGGCCGCGCTCGCGGCGTCGTCGGAGCCGTTCGATGCCACCGTCGTCGCGCCCCGCCCCGAACTAAGTGCGGCGCTGGCCCGCTTGCCGTTGGGCGATAGCCAGCGGTTGACCGTCATCGATCCCACGAGCGATTTGATGTCGCTCGCCGCCGCCGCCGACCTCGTGATCAGCGCCGCCGGCTCGTCGCTGTGGGAGCTGCTGTGTATCGGCGCGGCCGCCGCCGTGGTCTGCGTGGCCGACAACCAACAGCTGGGTTACGCGCGGGTTGTCGCCGCTGGTACGGCCGCCGGGCTCGGTCACCTCGATGACGTACGGGCGGAGCCGGCCGTGGCCGCCGCGGCGCTTGGCGCGCTGCTTCAGGACACCGGTCGGCGTGACCGGCTCCGGGCCGCCGGGTGGGCGATGGTTGACGGGCGCGGTCGCGGCCGGGTGGCGGATGCTGTGGAGGCGCTGATCGCCGCGCGCGGTCGGGCGGTCAGCTAGATCAGGTCCCAGGTCAATGGCGTGCCGCGCACGACATCGGCGCGGAACGACCGGCCCAGGACCTTGTCGATCTCCACTGGGGCCAGACCACCGGCCGGCCGGATGGACCGGATGTTGCCGCGGGTGACCGGGTCGCCGGCCTTGACGTCGGCGACCACGAACAGCGAACGACGGAACCGGAGGCCCTCCTGCTCGTGCTCGGTCGGTCCGACCAGCCCGTTGCCCAGCGCGCGCCAGGCGACCTCGGTCTCCCTACGCAGTGCGGTGAACTCGGCCGGTTCTAGCGAGAACGCCGAGTCGACGCCGCCACCCTCTCGAGACAGCGTGATGTGCTTCTCGATCACGGTTGCCCCGAGCGCGACGGCGGCCACCGCGGCACCGATGCCGAGCGTGTGGTCGGACAAGCCGACCTGCAGGCCGAGCGATGTGGCGAGCAGCGGGAGCCGGCGGAGATTCGTCTCTTCCGGCGGGGCCGGGTAGGAAGCGGTGCAGCCCAGTACGATCAGGTTCTCGTTGCCGGTTGAGCGGGCCGTCCGGACGGCCGCGTCGATTTCGCCGAGGGTCGCCATCCCGGTCGAGATCACCAAGGGCTTGCCGGTCTCGGCCATCGCCCGGACCAGCGGCAGGTCGGTCAACTCCGAGGACGCCACCTTGTACGCAGGCACGTCGAGCTTCTCCAAGAGTTCGATGGCGGTCGGGTCGAACGGGCTGGAGAACGGCTCGAGCCCGAGTTCACGCGCCAGCGTGAAGATCGGCTCGTGCCACTCCCAGGGCGTCGAGGCCTGGACATACAGGTCGTAGAGGCGCCGGCCGCCCCACAGCTCGTGGGTGGACGAGATCCGGAACGGTGGGGTGTCGGCGTCGATCGTGATCGTGTCGGCCGTGTACGTCTGCAGCTTGAGGATCTGCGCGTCGGAGTCGGCCACCGCCCGCACGATGTCCAACGCCTTACCGAGGTTGCCGTCGTGGTTGCCGGACATCTCGGCGATGATCACCGGCGGATGCTCCGGACCGGCCGGCACCGAACCGATGTGAATGGTGGACGTCATGCGGACTCCTTAGCATTTGCCTTGTCCCCGGAACATGTGCCGGTTCCCGGCGGCGCGGGTTTAGGCCGTGCGGGCGGCCTTGGCCAAGCGCGCCTCGTGCGCGCTTCGGCTGAGCGAGATCGGCACAACTCGATGCGGGACGCCGTCGACCGCTTGGGATTCCGGTTCGCCCTCGACGAAGCCGAACCGTTTGTTCATTCGGCGCACCACAGTGTTGTCCTCACGTACCTCGCCGCGCAGCGTATCGACGCCCAGCGCATCGAACGCGTACGCCACAGCATCTCGTTCGATGCCCACCCAGGCTGGCAGCGTCGCGCCGTGACTGTCCAGTCCATCGAGATCCAGGAAGAACCCCCACCTCGCGGCTTTCGCGGCGGCGTCGATGTCGAAAAAGTTGACCACGCCGCTGCCGGTGCCGTCGAACTCGTAGATCAACACACGCCGAGTCGGATCGGCTCGCGCGGCAGCGAACCAGGTCGCGTGCTCCGCCGGCCCAATTTCGTGGGTCGTCAGGCTCGCAGCTCGCACCTGTGGATGGTTACGCCAGCGGCGGATGTCCTCGCTGTCGCGGTCGCTTGCCGGGCGTAGCACTCCGCCTCCGATGCCTCCTACGGTGGGTCAGTTCGCTAGGCTACATTGCGTCGATGGGTCGGCCGGATGGCAGGCAGCGACAATTTGTTCCCAGTTCATCGAGGCGATGTCCGCACGGCTATTCGGACTGAGACCTTTGGCGCCGCGATGTGGGCGACCGAACGGCAAATGTGGCACGAGACAGGAACGAGGAAGAACGACATGCAGTCGGAGGCGACGATGCGACTGGACCGCGCCGAGGTACGGGAGCTGATGGCGCTCGTACTGGCGACGCGTGACAAGCCGCTGCCCGACGACGACTCTACGCAGCTGCGTGAGATCGGCTTCCGCTCGCTGGACTTCTCCGAGCTCGCCCTACGGGTCGAGGACGAAATCGACCGGGAGCTCAATTTCGACGCGCCGGGCCTGCGCAGCGTGGTCACCGTAGGCGATGTGCTGGATCTGATCGAGCGGCTGCAGGACGGCTCCTGACGGTGGCGGCATTGCTCGACAGCTTGGTGACCGGCGTCCCGGACAACCGGGTTGTGGCCGGTGATCGCGTTATGGCTTGGTCCGAACTCGCCACGGAGCGGGTCGCCGGCAGCGCGCCCCGCGCCGTGCTGGACGATGGCCACCTGACCGCGCTCCGCGCCGTCGCCGCGCACTGTCGCGACCATGACGAGCTGCTCGTGGCCGCGGCCGGTCGGGTCGACGCCGAGCTTCGCGACAGCCTCCGGCTCGACGGCTTCGACCTAGTGACGCCGGCCGGCTTGGTCGAACGGTCCGCGGCGCGTGCGCCTGAGTCGGGCCGGGTATGGATCCTGACCAGCGGGAGTACGGGTCGGCCCAAACGCGTGCCGCATACGCTGGCCAGTCTCACGACGGTCGGTGGTGACCAACCGCCCCGGGTCTGGCTCTGTCCGTACTCGCCCGGAACGTACGCCTGGTGGCAGGTCATGACGTTGTCGCTCGCCGTCCCGGGGCAGGATGTCGTCACGATCGCCCCAGCCGAATTGGACAGGTGGCCGACGATCGCTGCGAAGCATGGCGTCACGGCCGTCTCCGGCACGCCGACCTTCTGGCGGCAGACTCTCTTCCGCTCGGCTGACGGGTTGCGGGATCTCCCGCTGGCCCAAGTCACGCTGGGCGGAGAACCCGTCGACCAGGCGATCCTCGATCGGTTGGCCGAGACGCTGCCGACCGCTCGGATCAGCTGGATCTACGCATCCAGCGAGGTCGGTGCGGCGATTGCCGTCCACGACGGTCGCGCTGGATTCCCGGTGGCCTGGCTGGACCGGGAAACGCCCGGTCGGCCGACGTTGTCGGTTGACGACGGCGAGCTGGTGATCGTGTCACCGCACGCCGGCGACGGATTCGGCGGCTGGGTCCGGACCGGGGACCGGGTCGAGATCGCCGACGGCCGGGTGCTGATCACCGGCCGGCGCGACAGCGACGAGATCAACGTCGGTGGGTCCAAGGTATCCGCCGGCGCCGTACGCAACGTGCTGCTAAGCCATCCGAACGTTCGGTGGGTGCGCGTGTACGGCCGCAACGCACCACTGGTGGGCCGGATCGTGGCTGCAGACATCGTCACCGATGGACCGATCGCCGAGACGGATCTCATACGGTGGGCGGCCGGTCGCCTCTCCGAGTACGCCCTGCCGCGCCGGATCCGGCTGCTCGATGAGATCCCGATGAAGGAGACGTTGAAGAGCGATGTCTGACATGAATGCGGTGCCGCCGGTCTCGGTGGTCCTGCTGTCCGGCGGCTCGCGCGGCCTCGGCCTCGCCATGGTCGAGGATCTGCTGTCCCGCGGGGTGAAGGTGGCCACGTTCGCCCGAACGGTGACGCCGGAGTTGTCCGACCTGGTCGCCAAGTACGACGGCGCGGCGCTGGCCGAGTCGGTAGACACGACCGACCGGAAGGCCGTCGACGCGTTCGTGAAGCGGACTGAGGCCGGCCTGGGACCGATCGACGGCCTGGTCAACAATGCCGCGATCGGTCAGGACTCGCTGCACATCCATACATCGCCCGATGCGATCGCCACTATCGTCGATGTCAACCTGACGGCACCGCTGCTGCTGACCCGGGCCGTGCTCCGACGGATCATGGCGCGCGGCGGCCGCGGTCGGGTGGTCTCGATCACCTCGATCTGCGCGCAGCGGGGCTTCCCGGGCCTGGCCGCGTACGCCGCGACGAAGGGTGGCATGGAAGCCGCGACCCGGGCCCTGGCGCGCGAGTTCCGCGACCGGGTACTGATCAACTGCGTCGCACCGGGGTTCTTCGCTTCGGAGATGTCGGCCGTGCTCGGACAGACCGAACTCGACGCGATCGTCCGGCGTACCCCGACCGGCCGCCTGAGCGAGCCGTCCGACGTCCTGCCGCTCGTTCGTACGTTGCTTCTCGACGAAACGAACGTGCAGGGCCAGTCGTACATGATCGACGGTGGCGCGGCGATCTGACGTCGAGGCCGCGCTGGGCCTCGACCTGCTGCCGACCGATCTCGTGGTCGGGCCGCCGGCCGATCTGCGTGCGGGCTGGGAGCGGTCGTACCTGGCCGACGGGCGTCTGGTGCAGTGGCGGCCGCCGACTTGCGTCGGGACGCGCTGGGCCGTCGATGCCGAGATAGCGGACCAACCGGTGCCGCGGGTGCTCGCCAAGCGCACGGGTATCCGTCAGCCGGCCGCGTTTTGGCCGGCCTGGACCGCAGCCGAGATCGCGGCCAAGATCCTCGACGTACCTATGGTCATGTGGTTATCGGAGCACGGGCTGTCGCCGCGCGCGGCGGCCGACCTCGACGTGGTCTGGCGCACGTTCGCGTGGTCCGGTCTCGTTGTCAGCTTCGGTGGCCGATTTTGGCCGGACCTGAAGGGGAGGTATTGTTAATAGCTGTTGTGCGGCCAGTGGTCGAGTAGTGTGACCGGGCCGCACAACAAGACTGTATGCAACGTTTCGCGTGCCAGGATCTCCGTTCATTCTCACTTGATGAGCGTCAGGCCCGCGACCCCGCAACCGACGACGAGACAAGGTAGACCTGTGCGTACGTACAGCCCGAAGCCGGGAGACATTGAGCGTCAGTGGCACGTCATCGACGCGTCTGACGTCGTGCTGGGCCGCCTCGCGACCCACGCGGCCACGCTGCTGCGTGGCAAGCACAAGCCGACCTTCGCGCCGCACGTCGACACGGGCGACTTCGTGATCGTCATCAACGCGAGCAAGGTCGCGCTGACTGGCAACAAGCGCCAGAACAAGGTCGCCTACCACCACTCGGGCTTCCCGGGCGGTCTGCGCGCCACCGGTTACCAGGAACTGCTGGACAAGCACCCGGAGAAGGCGGTCGAGCTCGCCGTCAAGGGCATGCTCCCGCACAACCGGCTCGGCCGGCAGCAGATCGGCAAGCTCAAGGTCTACCCGGGTGCCGAGCACCCACACGCCGCGCAGCAGCCGGTGCCGTTCGAGATCAAGCAGGTCGCGCAGTGAGCGCGAACGAGGAAGATGTGATGACCGACAACACAGACGAGCCCCAGGCCCCGGCCGAGACCGAGGCTCCGGCCGCCGAGACCGCCGTCGCCACCGACGAAGCACCGGTCGTCGAGACCGTTGTCGCCGTTCCGGCCGCACCGGCACCGACCGGCCCAGCCACCCGTTCGCGCGCGGCCAAGTCCGCCAAGGGCGCCGGCCACCTCGCGCAGACCGTCGGCCGGCGTAAGGAAGCGATCGTCCGCGTCCGCGTCGTCGCTGGCACGGGCACGTTCACGCTCAACGGGCGCCCGCTCGAGTCGTACTTCCCGAACAAGGTGCACCAGCAGCTCGTCCGCGAGCCCCTGGTGATCACCGAGAAGGCCGAGTCGTTCGACATCATCGCGAATCTGCGTGGCGGCGGCATCACCGGCCAGGCCGGCGCGCTGCGCCTCGCCGTGGCCCGGGCGCTCATCGAGGTCAACCCGGACGACCGGCCGGCCCTGAAGAAGGCCGGGTTCCTCACCCGTGACGCCCGCGTCACCGAGTCCAAGAAGTACGGCCTCAAGAAGGCCCGCAAGGCGCCGCAGTACTCGAAGCGCTAGTCATCCGCGTACGGTGTTGTCCACCTTGGCAAGCTAAGGCGACCGGGTCGTCCCTCGGGACGGCCCGGTCGTGTGCTTTTCCGTCGCGCTCGCCGGATGTCTGGCGACGGTTCGGGTGGATCGCAGCGAGCGCTTGGGCGAAGTTTCACGGCGCGGAGCGGCGCCGACCGGGAGGATGTACACATGGGACGTCTGTTCGGCACCGACGGCGTACGTGGCCGGGCCAACGTCGACCTCACGCCGGAGCTTGCGATGGCGGTGGCGGCCGCGGCTGCCCGTACGCTCGGCGACCTCGATCGCACCCATCCCCCGGTCGCCGTCGTCGGACGTGACCCGCGAGCGAGCGGCGAGATGCTCGAGGCGGCCGTGGTCGCGGGCTTGGCGAGCACCGGCGCGATCGTCGTACGCGTGGGAGTGCTGCCCACTCCCGGCCTCGCGTACCTGGTCGGCGCGGTCAAGGCGGACCTGGGCGTGATGGTGTCCGCGTCGCACAATCCCATGCCGGACAACGGCATCAAGATTTTCGCGGCCGGCGGTCTGAAGCTCCCGGACGACGTCGAGAACGCGATCGAGGACGCCATCGCGGACGGCCTGTCCGCGGGCCGACCGACCGGGCCGATGGTCGGCCGCGTCCACGACCTCGTCGATGGCGTCGACGCGTACGTCACGCATCTCGTCGAGGCCGCTCCGAACCCGCTGACCGGCGTGAAGGTCGTCGTCGACTGCGCCAACGGCGCCGCGTCCGACGTCGCTCCCCTCGTGTACGAGCGGGCCGGAGCCGAAGTCATCGCGATCCATGCCGAGCCGGACGGGCTGAACATCAACGACGGGTGTGGCTCTACCCATCTCGACTCCTTGATCGCCGCCGTCGCGGAGCACGGCGCCGACCTCGGCATCGCCCACGACGGTGACGCCGATCGGTGCCTCGCGGTCACCGCCGACGGCACGGTCGTCGACGGCGACCACATCATGGCCATCCTGGCGCTGGCCATGCGCGAGGCCGGAACGCTCACCGAGCACACCCTGGTGGCCACGGTGATGAGCAACCTTGGTCTGAAGATCGCGATGGCCGAGCACGGCATCAAGCTCGTCGAGACACAGGTCGGCGACCGTTATGTGCTCGAGGCCCTGGCGGCCGGGGGCTTTGCGATCGGCGGTGAACAGAGCGGCCACGTGGTGCTGCCGAAATATGCCACCACCGGCGACGGCGTGCTGACCGCCGTACACCTGATGGCTCGGGTGGCCGCGACAGGCTCGTCGCTCGCCGAGCTGTCCAGCGTCATGACGCAGATGCCACAGGTTCTGATGAACGTCGTCGTCGGCGACAAGACGACCGCATCCCGTTCGACGGCGGTCGCCTCCGCGGTCGACGCGGCCTCCGCCCAACTCGGCGGTGAGGGGCGCGTGCTGCTTCGTCCGTCCGGGACCGAGCCGCTGGTACGGGTGATGGTCGAGGCCGGTACGCCCGAACTCGCGACCTCGATCGCGGAGCAGATCGCGGACGTCGTTCGCGAGGCGAGCCCGGCCGCCGTCTGATCCAGCCAAGACAAGCCAAGCCAAAGCCAAGCCAAAGCCACGTGCCCGTCCCGGTCGACGTCCATCGGTATGTAGCCCGAATGAGCAAAGAACATGATTGAACATTGGGGTTCTGCGCACCGACCATGAGCGTTCTTCCGCTACGCTGGCGGCCATGTGTGGAATCGTGGGGTATGTGGGCGCCCGGCCGGCGCTCGGAAATTTGATCGACGGGCTGCGCCGGCTCGAATATCGCGGCTACGACTCGGCCGGTGTGGCCGTGCTCGCCGGCGGCCAGCTGCGCACCGAACGGCGGGCCGGCAAGCTCGCGAATCTGGAGAAGGCGCTGGCCGAGTCACGCGACGATGTCGACGGTGACCAGGACGGGATCGGCATCGGAACGACCGGCATCGGACACACGCGGTGGGCGACGCACGGTGGCCCGACCGACCGCAACGCACATCCGCACAGCTCGGCCGACGGTCGCGTCGCCGTCATCCATAACGGGATCATCGAAAACTTCGCGAAGCTGCGCCAGGAGCTCGAGGCCGACGGCGTGATGTTCGCCAGTGACACCGATACCGAATGCGTCGCGCACCTGCTGTCGGCGGAATTGCGGCGTACCAGCGCGACCTCGGTGAGCGCGACCGGCGGCGACGCCGCGGCTATCGACGGCGCGGACGCGTTGGCCGCGGCGATGCGCACGGTCTGCCGCCGACTCGATGGAGCCTTCACCCTGCTTGCCGTCGACACCGCGGCGCCGGGCGTCGTGGTCGGCGCGCGGCGCAACTCGCCCCTGGTCGTCGGGCGCGGCGACGGTGAGAACTTCCTGGCCAGTGACGTCTCGGCGTTCATCGAGCACACCCGCGACGCGGTCGAACTCGGCCAGGACCAGGTCGTCACGATCACGGCGGAGGGCATCGACATCACCGACTTCGACGGCAATGCCGCCGTCGGCAAGGATTTCCACATCGACTGGGACGCCCGTGCGGCGGCCAAGGACGGCCACGAGTACTTCATGGTCAAGGAGATCGCGGAGCAGCCGCGCGCGGTCGCCGACACGTTGCTCGGTCGGCTCACCGAGAGCGGCGAGATCGTCCTCGACGAGGTTCGGTTGACCGACCAGGACCTGCGCGACGTCGACAAGATCTTCATCGTGGCGTGCGGCACCGCCTATCACGCCGGCATGGTCGCGAAATACGCGATCGAGCACTGGACCCGCATCCCGTGCGAGGTCGAGCTGGCCAGCGAATTCCGCTACCGCGACCCGGTGCTCGACCGGTCGACGCTGGTGGTGGCGATCTCGCAGTCGGGCGAGACGATGGACACGCTGATGGCGCTGCGGCACGCGAAGGACCAAAAGGCGCGGGTCCTCGCGATCTGCAATACCAACGGTTCGACGATCCCGCGCGAGTCGGATGCAGTGCTCTACACGCGGGGCGGCCCGGAGATCGCGGTCGCGTCGACCAAGGCATTCCTGACTCAGCTCGTTGCCTGCTACCTGGTCGGGCTGCACCTGGCCCAGGTCCGCGGCATCAAGTACGCCGACGAGGTCGCGGCCGTGGTGGCCGAGTTGCAGGCCGTGCCGGCCAAGCTGGACGCCGTGCTCGACGTGATGGAACCCGTACGGGAGCTGGGCCGCGATCTGGTCGACGCCCGTACGGTGCTGTTCATCGGCCGGCATGTCGGCTTCCCGGTCGCCCTGGAAGGCGCGCTCAAGCTGAAGGAACTCGCCTACATGCACGCCGAGGGGTTCGCCGCTGGCGAGCTGAAGCACGGGCCGATCGCGCTGATCGAGCAGGGCACCCCGGTCGTGTGCGTCGTGCCCTCGCCGGCCGGCCGCGGGATGCTGCACGACAAGATCGTGTCGAACATCCAGGAGGTGCGGGCACGGGGCGCGCGCACGATCGTGATCGCCGAGGAGGGAGACGATGCCGTCCGGCCGTACGCCGACCATCTCATCATGGTGCCGCGTACGCCGACGCTGCTCGCGCCGCTCGTGACGACGGTGCCGTTGCAGGTGCTGGCGGCCGAGATCGCCGCCGCCCGTGGCCACGACATCGATCAGCCCCGCAACCTCGCGAAGTCGGTCACCGTCGAATAGCGTCCGCCGGTCGAAGCGGCGGCGGCTAGGGTGATGTCGTGATCGTCGCGGTTGGCATCGATGTGGTCCTCGTCGACCGATTCACCGCCGCAGTGAGCCGTACGCCGCTGCTGGCCGATCGTCTGTTCACCGAACAGGAGCGGATGACCGCGTCCGGCAATCCGCGCTCGCCCGAGTCGCTCGCCGCCCGGTTCGCGGCCAAGGAGGCCGTGGCCAAAGCGCTCGGGGCGCCGGCCGGCCTGTCCTGGCACGACTGCGAGGTCGTCTCGGACCCGGACGGCCGACCGTGGCTCACCGTGTCCGGAACGGTCGCGGCCGCGGCCAAGACGTGCGGTGTGACGCGATGGCATCTGTCGCTGTCGCACGATGGCGGGATCGCGTCGGCGATGGTAGTGGCGGAGGGCGACCAATGAGCGGACAGACCACGGCCGGCGCCGTCTATCGCGTCGCCGAGGTCCGATCGGCCGAACGGGCACTGATGGCGACGTTGCCGCCCGGAACGTTAATGGCTCGGGCGGCCGCGGGTCTGGGCCGGCGGTGCGCGCTCGCCCTCCAGGATCGCTTCGGTGGCGTCTACGGTCGGCACGTCCTGCTCGTGGTCGGCGCCGGGGACAACGGCGGCGACACGCTCTACGCCGGCGCGCTCCTGGCCCTACGGGGCGTCGCCGTACGAGCGTTGCTGCTCGATCCCCAGCGCGCCCATGCCGGGGGGCTAGCCGCGCTGCGGGCCGCCGGCGGGCGCGTCGTGGCCGACGTACCGTCCGCGGTGGACATGGCGCTCGACGGCATCGTCGGGATCGGTGGGCACGGTCCGCTGCGCCCGCCGGCCGCCGCGGTCATGGAGGCTCTTTCGCGGGTACGGGCAGCCGACGGAGACCGACCGACGATCGTCGCGGTCGATCTGCCGTCCGGCGTCGAAGCCGACACCGGCGCGGTGGAGGATGCGACGAAGGCCGTACACGCCGACATCACCGTGACGTTCGGCTGTCTCAAGCCGGCGCACGTGGTTGGGGCCGCGACCCGGCTGGCCGGTTTCGTGGACCTCGTCGACATCGGGCTCGGCCCGTTCCTGCCGCCGCGCCCGACACTCCGGGTGCCGACCGCGGCCGACATCGCCGCGTGGTGGCCCGCGCCGGACGCGGACTCGGACAAGTACACCCGCGGCGTGGTGGGGATCGCGACCGGCTCCGCCGCCACCACCGGTGCCGCCATCCTCGGTGTGTCGGGCGCGTCGGCCGGCCCGGCCGGGATGGTGCGGTACGCCGGCGAAGCCGCGCCCTATGTCCGCGATTGGCACCCCGCCGTGCTGGTGTCGGACCGGGTCGCCGACGCGGGTCGGGTGCAGGCCTGGGTGTGCGGCAGCGGCCTCGGCACCGATGATCACGCCCGGTCGGAGTTGAAGGGTGTCCTCGCCTCGAAGGTGTCGCTGGTGCTCGACGCGGACGCGCTGACGATGATCGGCGACGTGTCCACCTCGGAGTTCGCCGATTTGTTGCGCGCGCGCCACGCGCCGCTGGTCGTCACGCCGCACGACCGGGAGTTCGCGCGTATCAACGGCGGCGCACCCGGTGCCGATCGCGTTGAGGCGGCGCTGCGGCTCGCGGCGAAAATGCGCGCGACCGTGCTCCTCAAGGGCGACCGTACGGTCGTGGCGTCGCCGGACGGCACCACGTGGGTCAACCCGACCGGCGCTCCGGCGCTTGCCACCGGTGGCACCGGCGACGTGCTGGCCGGCCTTCTCGGCTCGTTGCTCGCCGCCGGACTGCCAGCCGACCGGGCCGCGATCTCGGCGGCGTACGTGCACGGGCTCGCCGGCCGTGCGGCCGCTCGACGTGGTCCGGTCACGGCGACCGATGTGGCGGCGGCGCTGCCGGGGGCGATCGCGGATCTGCTCGGCGGCGGCTGACGGACCAGCCGGCCTCGACGTGACTAGCCGGTAGGCTGAGACACATGTGGCAGGCGGAGATTCGGGTCGACCTCGGCGCGATCCGCAACAACGTCGCCTCGCTGCGCGCCCGTACGTCCGCGCAGGTGATGGCCGTCGTCAAGGCGGACGGCTACGGCCACGGCATGGTGCCGGCCGCGCGCGCCGCGCTCGCCGGCGGTGCACGGTGGCTCGGCGCCTGCACCATTCGAGAGGCACTGGCGCTCCGCGACGCCGGCATCGACGTACCGATGCTGGCCTGGCTGTGGGCACCGGGCGAGCCGGTCGCGGACGCGGTGCGCGCGCATGTCGACCTGTCCGTGGCGAGCCTCGATCAGCTCGGTGCCGTGGTGATGGCCGCTCGGCGTTGGGATCGGACCGCTCGCGTACACCTGAAGATCGATTCTGGGTTGAGCCGCAATGGGGCGTCGCCGGCCACGTGGTCGGCACTCGTCGATGCATCGGCGAAGGCACAGGCGGACGGCGATGTCGATGTCGTCGGGGCATGGAGCCACCTGGCGGCGGCCGACGAGCCCGGGCATCCCTCGGTCGACCGGCAGCTGGCCCGATTTCACGAGGGACTCGAGGCGGTGATGCACGCCGGTCTCGCTCCGCAGGTGCGACACCTCGCGAACTCGGCCGCGATGCTGACCCGACCGGACACCCACTTCGACCTCGTCCGGACCGGTCTCGCGATCTACGGCCTGGCGCCGATCCCGGAGCGCGCGGCCGACTTCGGGCTGCGGCCCGCGATGACGGTCCGAGCAACCGTCGCGCTGGCCAAGCGCGTACCGGCCGGTGAGGGTGTCTCCTACGGGCACACGTACACCACCGACCGGGAGACGACGCTGGCACTGATCCCGATCGGGTACGCCGACGGCGTGCCGCGGCACGCGTCCGGCGTCGGCCCGGTGCACCTCGCCGGTCAGGTCCGGACCATCGCCGGCCGCGTGTGCATGGATCAGATCGTCCTCGACTGCGGCGACGACGACGTCCGGGCGGGCGACGTCGCAACGCTGTTCGGGCCGGGCGACGATGGCGAGCCGACGGCCGACGACTGGGCGGCCGCGGCCGGCACGATCAACTACGAGATCGTCGCGCGGATCGGCAGCACGCGCATCCAGCGTGTCTACGACGAGGCGGCGCCGTGAGCCAACCAGGTTTGCCGGCGTCGGACGTGGGAAGCAAGACAGCACGCCGGCGGCGCGCCGGTGTCATCGGCGCCGTGTTCGGTGTTGCGGTGGCGGGTGTGACCGCCGGCGTCGCCACCCAGCGGCTGATCATTCGACGGGCCAGGATGTCGGACACCGATCTCGCCAGCGAACCGTTCGGCCGGTTACCTTTCGATGAATCGATGACCGTACGCACCGATGACGGGGTCGACATCTACTGCGAGATCGTCGAGCCGACGCCGGAGGCCGGCCCGGACGCCACCGACACGGCCAACCCGACCCTTGTCTTCGTGCACGGTTTCTGCCTGGACATGGGCACGTTCCACTTCCAGCGGCGCGAGCTGACCCGTTCGGGCCAATGCCGCTTGGTCTTCTACGACCAGCCGGGACATGGGCGCTCGTCGAAGATCCACGAAGGCGAATACTCGCTGGACATGCTCGGCCGCACGTTGAAGCGCGTGCTCGACGAGACCGTCCCGACCGGGCCGATCGTCCTGGTCGGCCACTCCATGGGTGGCATGACGATCATGGCGCTGGCCGAGGAGCATCCCGAACTATTCGGATCGCGCATCACCGGCATTGTCTTCATCTCGACCTCGGCCGGCCATCTCGACGAGGTCAACTTCGGCATGCCGGCGGTGCTCGCGCGCTTCAGCCGCCAACTGATCCCGCTCATCAGCTCGACCGGACGTACCGGTGCCGGCGTGATCGACGCGGCCCGCCGAGCATCGAGCGACCTCGCCTGGCTGTTGACCCGGCGCTACGGGTTCGGCAGCAAGCGCGCGAATCCGGCCCTGGTGTCCTACGTCGAGCGGATGAACGGCCGGACCAGCACCGATGTCGTCGCTCGTTATGTCCGGGCGCTGACCGCCCACGCGGGTTACCCGGCGCTGGAGGCGCTGGCCAACACGCGAGTGCTCGCCGTGTGTGGCGACAAGGACCAGCTCACGCCGCTGTCGCACTCGGAGGAGATCGTGGCGGTGCTGCCGAAGGCTCGACTCGTTGTGGTGCCCGAGGCCGGGCACGTCGCGCTGATGGAATACCCCGATCTCGTCAACGACGCGATCTTCGCCTTCCTCGACGAGGTCATGGATTGATGGGTACGGCATTGCGCTCGGTCGAACTACCGACCGTAGCCGACACGCGCGCGTTCGGCGCATTGCTCGCGCCCACCCTCCGCGCCGGCGATCTGATCGTGCTGAGCGGCCCGCTCGGCGCCGGCAAAACGGCGCTCGCGCAGGGGATCGGCGCCGGGCTCGGTGTTGCCGGCACGGTGACGTCGCCGACATTTGTCATCGCTCGCGTCCACCGCGCAAGGCATCCGGCGGGACTGCCGCTCGTCCACGTGGATGCCTACCGGCTGGGTGCGGTGACCGACCCGCGGGCCGAGGTCGACGACCTCGATCTGGACGCATCCATGGACGACGCCGTCACGCTGGTCGAGTGGGGCGAAGGCATGGTCGAGCAATTGGCCGACACGCATCTCACCCTGCGGATCGACCGGCGGGACGACGAGACGCGCGTGGTGACGCTCGAGCCATCCGGCCCGGACTGGGTCGAACGGATCGCGGCCCTCGATCTCGGAGCCGTCGCCGCCCACCGCTGACCCCGGCCCATCGAGCGGCGGAGATAGGGTACATACCGTGCTAGTTGTCGTGCTCGATTCGGCTACGCCGGCGATCACCGCGGCGGTCGTCTCGATCGACCCGGCTCCGTCGAGCGATTCCGCCCGGCCGAACGCCGGACCCGACGTCACCGTGCTCGCCGAACGCGTCCACGTCGACGGGCGAGCCCACGGCGAGCTGCTCGCACCCGAGATCGCGAGTGTGCTCGCGGAGGTTGGCAAGGTCGCCGCCGACCTCGGGGCCGTGATCGCTGGCGTCGGGCCGGGGCCGTTCACCGGCTTGCGGGTCGGCCTGGTCACCGCGGCCGCGTTCGCCGACACGCTCGCCATCCCGGCGTACGGCGTCGGAACGCTCGACGCGATCGGCGCGGCCGCCGGACCCGGTACGGTCCTCGTCGCTACCGATGCCCGGCGCCGTGAGGTCTATTGGGCCGTCTACCGCGACGGCGTACGCATGACCGAGCCGTCGGTGGACCGGCCGGCCGATGTCGTTTCGTCGCCGGAATTTCAGGCCGCCGGAGTCGAGGCAGCCGTCGGTGCGGGCGCGCGGCTCTACGCGCCGGTGATCGGATTGCCGATCCGCGACGAGCCCACCTACCCGCCCGCGGGCGCGCTCGCGTCGCTCGCTGCCGCCCGCGTCCTCGCCGGCGCGCCGAGTGAACCATTGACGCCGCTGTACCTGCGCCGACCGGACGCGGTCGAGCCGGGTCGACGTAAGGCCGTGTCGTGACGCGCACCCCGAACGAAGTAGCCACCGTCACCGTGACCGGCATGCGGTGGTGGCACATCAACGAGATCCTGCCGATCGAGGCCGACCTCTTCGGCGCGGAGCTGTGGTCGGCCCCGATGTTCTGGAACGAGCTGGCCAACGGGCATCACTACGTCGTCGCGCTCGACGGCGGCGGGCAGGTGGCCGGCTACGGTGGCCTCGCGATCGCCCCGCCGGACGAGGCGTGGATCCAGAACATCGCCGTACGCCGGGACCGGCAGCGGCTCGGCATCGGCCGTACCGTGCTGGAAGCTCTGTTGGCCAAGGCGGACGCCGAGGGCGTGCGGTCGGTGCTGTTGGAGGTAGCCGTGGACAACGAGCCGGCCCAGCGTCTCTACGACGCGTACGGGTTCGTCGGCGTCGGCGTACGCAAGGGCTACTACCAGCCGAGCAACACCGATGCGCTGGTGATGAGACGGGATGAGCGGCCATGACCGACGAGCCGCTCGTGCTCGGCATCGAGACGTCCTGCGATGAGACCGGAGTCGGCATCGTACGAGGCCATACGCTGCTCGCCGACGCCATTGCGTCGAGCGTTGCCGAACACGCGCGCTTCGGTGGCGTGGTGCCCGAAGTCGCGAGCCGGGCGCACCTCGAAGCGATGGTGCCGACCATGCACCGGGCACTCGCCGACGCTGGCGTAACGCTGGCCGACGTGGACGCGATCGCGGTCACCGCCGGTCCGGGCCTCGCCAGTGCGCTGCTCGTCGGCGTGGCCGCGGCGAAGGCGTACGCGCTGGCCGCCGGCAAGCCGATCTACGGTGTGAACCATCTCGCCGCGCACGTCGCGGTCGACACGCTCGAACATGGCCCGCTGCCGGAGCCGGCGATCGCGTTGCTGGTCTCCGGCGGGCATTCGTCGTTGCTGCGGGTGGACAACCTCGCTCACGGCGTCGAACCCTTGGGCGCCACCCTCGACGACGCGGCCGGAGAGGCGTTCGACAAGGTAGCCCGACTCCTCGATCTCGGCTTCCCCGGTGGCCCCCCGATCGACCGTGCGGCCCGGGACGGCGACGCTGCCGCGATCGCGTTTCCACGCGGGCTGACCGCGCATCGAGATCTCGCCGAACACCGCTACGACTTCTCGTTCTCCGGGTTGAAGACGGCGGTCGCGCGATGGGTTGAGGCGCGGCAGCGGGCCGGTGACGCGATCCCGGTGGCCGACGTCGCGGCGAGCTTTCAGGAGGCGGTCTGCGACGTCCTCACCGCGAAGGCGGTCGCTGCGTGCCGGGCGTACGGGATCGACACGCTGGTCATCGGTGGCGGCGTGGCGGCGAACTCGCGCATCCGATCGATGGCGGAGTCGCGTGCGGCCGAACACGGCATCACGGTTCGTGTGCCGCGGCCGAAGCTCTGCACGGACAACGGCGCGATGGTCGCCGCGCTCGGTTCGCATCTCGTGGCGGCGAACGTGGCCGCGAGTCCGCTGGACCTGCCGGCCGACTCGGCGATGCCCCTCACGAAGGTGGCGGTGTGAGCCGATGATCGTACGGATGTGGGAGGCCAAGGCTCGACCGGAAACGATGACGGATGCGTTGTCGTGGGTGTGCGACGTCGCGCTGCCGATCATCGAGGTGGACCCGCAGCACGTCGAGAGCGAGGTCTTCAGCTCGGCCGACAACCGGATCGTGGTGATCTCGCGCTGGCGGGGAACGCCGGTCGACATGCCGGAGCCGCCGCGCCGCTTCATCGAGCGGGCCGGCCACACCTGGGACTTCAGCCCGGTCGACCGTTGACCGCGCGCTAGGCGGGCTGCTCGATGATCCCGGGAAGCTCGGCGATGTTTGCGATCCGCGGACCATTCCAGTCGCGATCCGTCACGGCGAACTGCGTCGTCTGATAGACCCGCATGCCGAGCGACTTCGCGCCGTACAGCTCGTGATCGGCACCGTCGCCGACGTAGAGGCACGAGGCCGGCGGCGTATCGACGGCCGCGCATGCGGCCTCGTAGATCCGGGTATCCGGCTTGGCGATGCCGACCCGGTACGACAGCACCATCGCGTCGACCGCCGCCGCCAAAGGCGTCTCGTCGAGGATGATGCCGCTGTCGACCGTACAGTTGGAAACGATCGCGAGCTGGAACCCGGCGGTGCGCGCGGCGGCCAGCGCGGCGAGCGTGGCGTCGGCCACCACGATCGTCCGCCGGTTGAACGCGAGTCGCAGCTCGACGGCGCGGGCGACCTGATCGTCGGTCGGATCGCCGCCGATGCTGTGCGCGATCGTGCGACATTGCTCCGCGAGATCACCGAGCGTGCCCACCATGCGCTCGTGCCAGGTGCGCACGAAGCCCTGACCGAACGCGTCCGGATCGACGCCGAGTGTCGCGCCCATCTCGCGAACGGCGATCGCACGCCTCCGGTCGCCGCTCGCAATGAGCGTGTTGAACAGGTCGAACAAGATGGCCCGCGTCACGTCCGCACTCTATGACACCGACTCCGGCCGGCGGGTCGGTGGCGGGATCGCGGAATTCACGGCGGGGTGGGTGCGCGGTATCGCGGAAATGGGGTGCCGCCCCGGGCGCCCGAATGGCAGTGTCGGAGGCGGTACGTAGGCTCGGCTGACGGGCGCGCGGAGACCCCGCGTGGCTCCGCCGGGCGCATAGGACCGCCCCTGACACCCGAGGAGCCCGCGCAATGACCGGATATCTGCGAAGCCCCGCAATCCACGGCGACGACGTCTACTTCGCGAGCGACGACGATCTGTGGCATGTCACGTCCGGCGGCGGCCGGGCCGATCGGTTGACGTCCGGTGTCGCGGAGGCGAGCGGGCCTCGCGTGTCACCCGACGGGACCCGACTTGCGTTCGTCGGCAAGGACGAGGGCGCGCCGGACGTCTACGTCATGGCATCGACCGGAGGCAGCGCCCGTCGGCTCACGCACCTCGGTGGCCTCATGGCGGTGGCCGGCTTCGATCCGGACGGCTCCATCATCTTTGCCACCGACGCGGAGCGCCCGTTCTATCGGGATCGGCGGCTCTACCGCATCGGAAGTGATGGCGGCGCGGGCGAGATGCTGCCGTACGGTCCGGCCAGCGTCATCGACTACGGCCGGGGCGGTGCGGTCGTGCTCGGACGCATCACGAGCGACCCGGCGCACTGGAAGCGCTATCGCGGCGGCCGCGTCGGCGATCTGTGGATCGACCGCGACGGCTCGGGCGAATTCCGCCGGCTCATCAAGGTCGAGGGCAATCTCGCGTCGCCGTGCTTCGTCGGCGACCGCGTCTACTTCCTGGCCGACCACGAGGGCGTCGGAAACGTCTACTCATGTACGCCGGACGGCGAGGATCTGCGCCGACACACGCATCATGACGACTACTACGCCCGCGGCCTCAGCGGTGATGGTGAGCGTCTCGTCTACCACGCCGGCGCCGGTTTGTGGCTGCTCGATCCGGCCGAGAGCGGTCCGCGCAGGCTCGATGTCGACGCGTCCAGTGGCACGAGCCAACGCAACCGGCAGTTCGTGCCGGCGGCCGAACACCTTGACACGGTGACGATTTCGCCGGACGGCGCTCGACTCGCGCTGTGCGCTCGGGGCAAGGCATTCTCGTTCGGGCATTTCGCCGGGCCCGTGCGGCAATTCGGCGAACCCGATGGCGTCCGCTACCGCCTGCTGAGCTACCTGCACGGCGGTGACCGACTTGTCGCCGCCGCGAGCGACGAGTCGCCGAGCGAACGCCTCGTGGTGTTCGACGGCGACGGTGCGACCTATCTGTCCGACGTGGACACCGGGCGGGCGGCCGAGTTGGCGCCGTCGCCGACCGAGGACCTCGTCGCCATCGCCAACCATCGCAACCAGTTGATCCTGGTCGACGTTCGCGGCGTCACGGCGACCGCGGCCGTGGTCGACGAGAGCCCGTTCGGTCGTATCGAAGACCTCACCTGGTCGCCGGACGGTGCGTGGCTGGCGTACACGCGACCGGAGTCGCCCAAGACGACGGCAATCCGGCTGCTCGATGCCGCCGAGCGGACGACACACGCAGCGACTGTCCCCGTCCTCCGCGATCGGCGGCCGGCGTTCGACCCGCTCGGCCGGTATCTGTACTTCATCGGACAGCGGGAGTTCGACCCGGTCTACGACGAGCTGCAGTTCGAGATGGGCTTCCCGCTGGGCAGCCGGCCGTACGCGGTGACGCTGCGCGCCGATGAGCCGGCGCCATTCCTGGGTGAGATCACGGCGCCGGCTGCGAAGCCGTCGGATGCCGCGACGCCGTCCGATGCGCCCGCGACGGCGGCCACGGCTGACGGTCCGGCCGCAGTGGCCGCCGGAGCGGACGACGGCCGCCCCGCGCGGGTGCGGATCGATCTCGCCGGCATCGAGCGGCGGGTCGTGCCGCTGCCCCTGCCGGACGGCCGCTACGACCGAGTCGCCGGCACGAAGGACAAGGTGCTGGTCACATCGCACCCGGTCAAGGGTGTGCGGGGCGGCAGTCCGCTGAACGGCGACGGCGATGATCGGTCGCTGCAGGCGGTGACGCTCGCGACCGGCAAGAGCGAGCAACTCGTCGACGGCATCAGCGACTTCCGCCTCGGTGCCGATCACACCACGTTGCTGTATCGCGCGAAGGACCGGCTACGCGTGCTGGCGGCCGGAGAGAAACCGAGCGAAGCAACGGACCCGGGCCGGGAGAGTGGCTGGGTCGATCTGGAGCGCGTGAAGGTCTCGGTGCGGCCGGGCGCCGAGTGGCAGCAGATGTACCGGGAAGCCTGGCGGCTGCAGCGCGAACAGTTCTGGGACCCGGACATGTCCTCGCTCGACTGGGACTCCGTCTACGAGCTGTATCGGCCGATCGTCGACCGCGTGGGCACCCGGGCCGAGCTGTCCGACCTGCTGTGGGAGATGCAGGGCGAGCTCGGCACCTCGCATGCGTACGAGCAGGGCGGCGCCTACCGTAAGAGCCCGCAGTATCGGCAAGGATTCCTCGGTGTCGACTGGGATGTCGACGCGTCGAGCGGCACGTACCGGATCGCTCGGATCATCGACGGTGATGTGTGGTCGCCGCGGGACAGCTCACCGCTGGCGCGGCCCGGCCTCGACGTGCAGGCCGGCGACGCGGTCGTGGCGGTCAACGGGATCGCCGTGGACCGGCTCCGCTCGCCGGCGGCGCTGCTGGTCAACCAGGCCGAGCAGGAGGTCGAGCTCGGCGTCCGCCGGGCGGACGGCCCGGTCCGGACACTGCGGGTACGTCCACTCGCCAGCGAACAGCTCGCCCGCTATCGCGAGTGGGTGAACGCGAACCGAGCCCTCGTCCACGAACGCTCCGACGGTCGGGTCGGATACCTGCACGTCCCGGACATGCAGGCGTGGGGGTTCGCCGAGTTCCACCGCGGTCTGCTCGCCGAATTCGACCACGAGGCCCTCGTCGTCGATGTGCGGTTCAACCGTGGTGGTCACGTCTCTGGCCTGCTGCTGCAGCGGCTCGCCCGCCGTCGCATCGGTTACGGGTTCGCGCGGTGGGGCCAGCCGGAGCCGTACCCGGACGAGGCGCCGCGCGGGCCGTTGGTCATGCTGACGAACGAGGCGGCCGGCTCCGACGGTGACATCGTGAGCCACGCGTTCAAACAGCTCGGTCTCGGAACGTTGATCGGCCGGCGTACGTGGGGCGGCGTGGTCGGCATCTGGCCGCGGCACCCGCTGTCCGACGGCACGGTCACGACCCAGCCGGAGTTCGCGTTCGCCTTCGACAACGTCGGCTGGGGTGTCGAGAACTACGGCACGGACCCGGACATCGAGGTCGAGAACAAGCCGCAGGATTACGTGAAGGGCGTCGACCAGCAGCTCGATCGAGGCATCGAGGAAGCTCTCGCGGCATTGGAGAAGACGCCCGCGCACGCACCGGTGATCTTGCCGCGTCGCAGCCTGGCCCGGCAGCCGCTTCCGCCGGCCCGGTAGACGCGGTCGGGCACGGTGGACGCGGTCGCCCGGTCGCCCGGTCGCTGTGGTCAGCCCGGTCGACGCTGTCGGCCCGGTCGCTGTGGTCGGGCCGGCAGCCTCCGGTGAATGCCGCCGGCCGTGCTATTCCTGTTGCCGCTGGGTCGGTATATCGATGGGGCGATGGTCCGCGGCCGTGCCCTCGAATACGGTCGTGCCGGTGGCGCCGCCGAACTCCCGGTCGAAGTCACGCCGGAGGCTCGCGGCCCGGGTCGCCACGCGTACGTGCCGTCGCGACCCGGCCGGCGTGCCGGCCAGGAGCGACTCCCAGGCCTCAAGATCGTCTTCGCCGGACGGACTGGCCGCCCACCGCTCCAGCATCGCGTAGTCGCCGGCGTGTAGCACCGCGTCCCGGACCAGGTCGTCGAGCTGCCCGCGCAGACGCACGATGCCGGGCGACTCGGAACCCGGCAGCAGCGGACCGGGGTAGGTCCGCAGCGCGGCACCGATCGATCTGCCGTGCACGAGGTCGATGACCGAGCGGAAGTCGGCGGCCATCGGCTCGGTCAGTCGATACGGCCGCGACTGGAAGAGGCGCCCGAGGAGTTGCCGCAAGCGAGACAACTCGGCGCGCAGCGTCACCGGGTTGATCAGGCGTTCGCCGTAGAGTTCCCAGGCCAATCGCTCGTTGGACAGCCCTTCGGGGTGCGCGGCGAGCAGCACGAGGATTTCACTGTGCCGCCGGCCGAGCCGATGCCGGGCGCCGCCGACCTCGAGGATCGCCTCGTCGCGGCCGAGGGCCCGCAACCGTGCCCCATTGCCGGGCTGTCCGGGGCGCAGCATCGCGAGTTCGGCCTCGGCCGCGCGGGCCGTGGCCTGGACGAGGGCGAGACTCTGCGGGCTGGCCAGGTGACAGCCGCCGGTGATGTCGACGGCGCCGAGGACTTCGCCGGTCTCGGGGTCGTGGATCGGGGCGGCGGCGCCCGTCCAGGGCTGGACGGCCCGGCTGAAGTGCTCGGCGCCGAAGATCTGGACGGCATGGTCGGTGGCCAGTGCCACGCCGGGTGCGCTCGTGCCCACGTGCAGTTCGTCCCAGCGTGCGCCGGCGACGAAGTTCATGCTCTCCATCCGCTGTCGAACGCCGGCATGGCCCTCGACCCAGAGCAACAGACCGTCGGCGTCGCAGACCGCGAGCAAATGGGCGCCGTCGTGGGCGATCGTGCCGAGCAGGTCACGCATCAGCGGCATGACACGGGCCAACGGGTGGTCGTTGCGGTAGGCCTCCATCTCGGCGTCGGCCAGGCCGACCGGCGCAATCGTCTCCGGCCCGACAAGCCGCGCGGACCGTCGCCACGACTCTGCCACCACATCGCGGACCGGTGCCGACACCATCCCGGAGGTCACGAACGCCTGGTGGGCGAGCCGAATCGCAGTCCAGCGTTCGATCGGATCCGCACCGACTTCCAACGCGAGCCACGGGTTATGCAAACGTTGCTCCTTCGGGGTCCGGCCTGGCGGTCGTCGCAGGCTCGGACCGATCGCACGATCCGACTGTGACCTACGACACGCTGTAGGACTTGGCTCCAGACTGCCCCACGCGCGCGGCCGCGACAACCGCGTTATCCACTGAGATCGGTGAGTCGGCCCGATCGGTGCGGTCCCGGCCGGCCTGTTGGGTCGGCCGAATCTTGCTCCGACGGCCCATTGGCTGCGGCAAGTTCCGTACAGTTGCGCGCCGGGCAGGGCTGTGTCCGGCCAAGTTCCGTACAGTTGCGCGCTGGCAAGCGGTCAGGGTGCAGCGATCGGGGCAACGACGGCGCCGGTCAACGACGCCAGGTCGGCCGGCGCAAGCTCGATCTCGAGGCCACGGCGGCCGGCGGACACGTACATCGTGGCGAGGCCCGAGGCCGAGGCGTCGATGACGGTACGGAGACGTTTGCGCTGCCCGAGCGGGCTGATCCCGCCGCGTACGTAGCCCGAGCTGCGTTCGGCGGCGGCCGGATCGGCCATCGCGGCCCGCTTCCCACCGACCGCGGCGGCGAGCGCCTTGAGATCGAGCGAACCCGTCACCGGCACGACCGCGACGGTCAGCGTGCCGTCCACGTCAGCTACGAGCGTCTTGAAGCACAGCGCGGGATCGATTCCGAGCGCCGCGGCCGCCTCCAGGCCATAGCTCGTCGCACGCTCGTCGTGCTCGTACGTGTGCAGCCTATGCGCGACCTTCCGCTGCTTGAGGACGGTGGTCGCCGGCGTGCCTTGCCCAGCCATGATGCGAGACGATACAAGAACCGCCGCGGTGAATACGACAGCGGTGAATCACGGCAGCGGCGAGCACAACAACACGGTCGGCGCTCCGCCGACACGCGTCAGGATGATCGTCAGCTCGCCGGAACCGCGCAGCTTGAGATCGCGCCGGAGTTGCGACGGCTCCAGAGCCGAGCCGCGCTTCTTGATGGTGAGCCGACCGACTCCGCGCGCCCGCAACGTGGCCCGCAATCGCTTGAGCGAGAACGGCATCACGTCGTCGATTTCGTACGCCCGGCCGAACGGCGAAGCGACATGCGCGTCGGTGTAGACGTACGCGATCGTGGCGTCGCCCAGTCGTCCGGCCACCGTGGCGGCGAATTCGGCGACCAGATGCGAGCGGACCACCGCGCCGTCCGGGTCGTAGACGTACCGGCCGATGGGGCCGACTGGTGCCGCGGCCGTGCCTGACCCGACCAGCGTCGCTTCGGCGGACCCGGCCAACAGTGTGGCGCGGCGGGCGACCGTCGCCAGCGGCCCGCACCACAGCGCGGCCTCCACGACGTCACCGTCCACCGACACCCACTCGGCCTCGGCGCCGGCCGGCACGAGCGCGTGGTCGATGCCGGGCGCGACCTTCACCACGGTCGTCGGCACCGCGGCCGCTAACGACGTCACGAAGCTCCACGGCGGCGAATATGCATCGGGATCGAAGACGCGGCCGGACGCGCGCCGCCGGGCCGGATCGCAGAACGCCGCGTCAACCGCGCCGAGATCGACACTGTCCGCGGTCGCCGTCCGCACGGTGACGAGATGTCCGAGGCCGAGCGCGTCGACGTTGGCCGCCGCCACGCTCGCGGTCGTCACGTCGGCATCGACGGCCGTGACGCGGAGGCCGGCTCGGGCGAACGCGATGGTGTCCGATCCGATGCCGCAGCCCAGGTCCGCAATCCGAGTCACGCCGGCGGCGACCAACCGCCGGGCCCGGCGGTCCGCCACCACGCCGCGTGTTGCCTGTTCCAGGCCGTCGCGGGTGAACCACATCCGCGCGGCGTCCGGGCCGAACTTCCCGGACGCCCGGGCCCGCAGCTCGGCCTGGGTAAGTGCGGCAGCGGCGAGATCCGGTGCGATGCCGCGGGACCGCAGCGCCTTCACCGCGGCCAGCGGATCACCGCCGGCGACCGCGGCCGCCGCCGAGAGTGCGCTCGACCCTTCCGGGGTACGCAGTGCCGCGAGCGCCGCCGGATCCATCCGATCATGGTGTCACGTCAGCCAGGTGCGACCCGCTGCGTCGACCGTGGTTAGTCCATGGTGCGAGTGACCGCATGTGGCTGGCCGAGCGGCGTCGGGTCGATGTCGATCGAGATCTGTCGCAGACGACGTGGCGCCGATCTGTCGTCTCGACGTCACGTGGGTCCGAGCTCGTGTCCGGCCCGGCTCGCCGGTCGCCCGGCGCCGCCTGTCCCGGTAGTGGTTGACTGGAGGCGCGAAAGTCGGGCGGCTGGCGAATTCTCGTGATCCATGCCGCGCGATGCTGGCACTCTCCTTGACGGAGTGCCAGCCGCGGGACTAACGTCCGATTAGCACTCTCACCTGGAGGGTGCCAGCGTCCCGCCACCCGGCGAGGCGTTGTACCGAGCGGTCCGGCACCCGCGACGACGGAGCCGCCCGGTCTGGTCGCGTGCTTGCACGCGGTCGTTGAAGATCGAAGACTCCAAGTACCCCAGGAGGGTATGACCGTGACTACCGCGACGAAGGTTGCGATCAAGCCGCTCGAGGACCGCATCGTGGTCCAGGCAAACGAGGCCGAAACGACCACCGCGTCGGGCCTCGTCATTCCCGACACCGCCAAGGAGAAGCCGCAGGAGGGCACCGTCCTCGCTGTGGGCGCCGGCCGTTTCGACGACAAGGGCAACCGGATCCCGGTTGACGTCCAGGTCGGCGACACAGTCATCTACTCCAAGTACGGCGGCACCGAGGTCAAGTACAACGGCGAGGAGTACCTGGTGCTCTCCGCTCGTGACGTGCTTGCCGTCATCGAGAAGTGATCTAGACAGAGCGGCCCCGTCCGCCCGGCGCAGCCGGGCGGACGGGGCCACTCTGCGATTCGGCAGAGCTTTCGACCCGGCACGGCCGCCTGGCGGCCGCAACGGTATGACGTGGCGGGCAGCCCGTCCCGCGTCACCGTCGGCGCCGCGGCCGGTCCGACCTGCAAGATGCGCAAGACCCAGAAGGGACAAGAAGAACTCATGGCGAAGACTCTGAGCTTCTCCGACGACGCCCGGCACCTGCTGGAGCACGGCGTCAACGCGCTCGCCGACGCGGTCAAGGTGACGCTCGGCCCGAAGGGCCGCAACGTCGTGCTGGACAAGAAGTTCGGCGCTCCGACGATCACCAACGACGGCGTGACGATCGCCAAGGAGATCGAACTCGACGACGCGTATCAGAACCTCGGTGCACAGCTCGTCAAGGAAGTCGCGACGAAGACCAACGACATCGCGGGCGACGGCACCACCACGGCGACCGTGCTCGCCCAGGCGATGGTCCGCGACGGACTGCGGAATGTCGCGGCCGGCGCCAACCCGACCAGTCTCAAGCGCGGCATGGACGCCGCTGTCGCGGCGGTCAACGACGCGCTGCTCGAGAAGGCGATCGAGGTCGCCGGCAGCGCGGAGGTCGCCCACGTGGCGACGATCTCGGCCCAGGACCCGGAGATCGGCAAGTTGATCGCCGAGGCGATGGACGCGGTCGGTCGCGAGGGCGTCATCACCGTCGAGGACGGTTCGACGATGGCAACCGAACTCGAGATCACCGAAGGCATGCAGTTCGACAAGGGCTTCATCTCGCCGTACTTCATGACCGATCCGGAGGCCGGCGAGGCTGCGCTCGACGACCCGTACATCCTGGTGACCACGCAGAAGATCAGCGCCTTCGAGGAGCTGCTGCCGCTGCTGGAGAAGGTGCTGCAGACCGCCAAGCCGCTGATGATCATTGCGGAGGACGTGGACGGTCAGGCGCTCGCCGCGCTCACGGTCAACGCGATCCGAAAGACGCTCAAGGTCGCCGCGGTGAAGGCTCCGGCGTTCGGCGATCGCCGCAAGGCTCAGCTACAGGACATCGCGGTGCTCACCGGCGCTGAGTTGATCAACCCCGAGCTGGGCTACAAGCTCGACTCGGCCACGATCGACATGCTCGGTACGGCTCGCCGGGTGGTCGTCACGAAGGACGACACCGTCATCGTCGACGGCGGCGGCAAGTCGGCTGACGTACAGGCGCGGGCCGAGCAGATCCGCAAAGAGGTCGAGGCGTCCGACTCCGACTGGGACAAGGAGAAGCTGAACGAGCGACTCGCGAAGCTCTCCGGCGGCATCGCCGTCATCAAGGTCGGCGCGGCCACCGAGGTCGAGCTCAAGGAGAAGAAGCACCGCATCGAAGACGCCATCGCAGCGACGAAGGCGGCGGTCGAGGAGGGCATCGTGCCCGGCGGCGGTGCGGCGCTGGTCCAGATCGCGTCCGTGCTCGACGCGCTCGACAAGACCGGCGACGAGGCGACCGGCGTCAAGATCGTCGCTGGGGCCCTGGTCGAACCCCTGCGGTGGATCGCTCAGAACGCCGGCAAGGACGGATATGTCGTCGTCAACGACGTGCGTACCCGCGCGTGGGGTGAAGGCCTCGACGCCGCGACCGGCGAATGGGTCGACCTGGTCAAGGCCGGCATCGTCGACCCGGTCAAGGTGACCCGCAACGCCGTCGCCAACGCGGCGTCGATCGCCGGGCTGCTGCTCACGACCGAGAGCATCATCGTCGAGAAGAAGGAGCCGCCGGCTCCGGCGGCGGCGAACGGGCACGGGCACGGGCATTCGCACGGGCCTGGGTTCTAAGCGTTTGATGAGATAGGCCAGGCGAGGCTTGCCCACTCTGGGCGGTCAGGCTTGATCCCGACGTGGGCAAGCCTCGCCTGGCCTTCTGCATGGGCGCGCGCCGACGGACGGCGGGAAGAGCTTTCGGGGGTACGTGATACCGAGAGCGGTTACGTGATGCCGAGCGGTCAGGCGGACGTGATTCTTACGGGAGTCCGGGAAGTTTATTAAAGATCGCTTACGAGGCTTGTGACTGTCGGCTAAGCGATGAGACTTGTGACCGTGGCAGTCGTGAACAACCAGGCTCGTTGGCTCGGGTCGCTCGCCGGCATCGCGGCCGCCGCGGTCTCCATCGGACTCGCCGAGCTGATCGCGGCGTTCGCGGGCCCGCAGAGCGCCCCGGTCATCGCGGTCGGCGACGTGGTCGTCGATTCCGTACCACTGCCGGTCAAGACGTTCGCGACATCCACCTTCGGCACCCACGACAAGACCGCGCTGATCGCCGGCACGTTCATCTTGCTCGCGGTCGTGGCCGCGGTCATCGGCGCCTGGGCGGTACATGACATCCGCATCGGTTACGCGGGAATCGCCGCGTTCGGCATCCTCGGGGCGGTCGCCGCCATCACCCGGCCGGGCGCCGGCTTCGGTGCGATCTTCCCCTCGCTGATCGGTGCCTGCGCCGGCGCCGGGGCGCTCTACTACGTCCTGCGCGGGCCACGGGTACGGCGACCGGATCTCGACACCCGAGCCGGCCGGCGTACGGTGCTCATCGGTTCCGGCGTCGCACTCGTCGGCGCGTTGATCGCCGAGGTGATCGGACGGCAGCTCGGCGAACGCCGCAGCGTTTCGGCCGCCCGGCAGGCGGTCGTGTTGCCGACACCGACCGATTCACCCACGCCGTCGCTCGCTCCCGAATCGGGCATCAGCGGCCTGACGCCGTTCGTGACGCCGAATGACCAGTTCTACCGGATCGACACGGCGTTGGTCGTGCCGCAGGTCGATCCGACGACGTGGACGCTGCGGATCCACGGGAAGGTGCAGCGCGAAATCACGCTCACGTACAAACAACTTTTGGCGCGTCCAATGGTCCAGCGATACATCACCATGGCCTGCGTGTCGAACGAGGTCGGCGGCAATCTGATCAGCAATGCGCTGTTCCAGGGCGTACTCCTGAAAGACCTGCTGGCGGAGGTCGGCCCGCTGCCCGGCGCGGATCAGCTGGTGGGCCGGTCGGCCGACGGGTTCACCGCCGGCTCGCCGACCGCGGTCGTGATGGACGGCCGCGACGCCATGCTCGCGGTCGGGATGAACGGCACCCCGCTGCCGGTTGAGCACGGATTCCCGGTGCGCACCGTGGTTCCCGGTCTCTACGGGTACGTGTCCGGGACAAAGTGGATCACCGAACTCGAGCTGACGAGCTTCGCCGACTTCGACGCGTACTGGGTGCCGCGCGGATGGTCGGCGATGGGTCCGATCAAGACTGAGTCGCGCATCGACACACCGACCGACGGCAAGACCGTCAACGCGGGCAGCGTCACGATCGCGGGTGTCGCCTGGGCGCAGCATCGGGGCATCAGCAAGGTCGAGGTCCGGGTCGACAACGATGCCTGGCAGACCGCCAAACTCGACGCGGTGCCGTCGATCGACACGTGGCGTCAGTGGTTCCTGACGTGGAACGCCACCCCGGGGCAGCACCAGCTGCAGGTACGCGCAACCGACAACGCGGGCCAGACACAGACGAGCGAGCAAGCCGACCCGGCACCCAACGGGGCGAGTGGCTATCACACCATCAGCGTGACGGTGCAGTAACAAATGTCGACATCGGCCGGGACCGGCGCCACCATGGAACCCGGAAGGGGCAGTCATGGCGGGCCAGCGATCGGCAATCCCCGTGTTGATCGCGTTCGTCGCGCTCATCGCCGCCGCCGGCTGCACGGCTGATCGCGTCACGCTTACCGGCTCGTCGACGCCGACCGTACGAGCGTTGCCGCCGGTCGCCGTGCCCGTACGGTGTTCCGGATCGGGCGGCGAGGCAATGCTGCGCGGCCTGTTCGCCGACCTCAGCGCGGGCCGGACGCCGGACATCGCGGCGTACTTCGTCGATCCACTCGACTTCGTCCGCTGGTGGGATCCAACCCTGCCGTCCGGAGCGGTCATCTCGTTCGAGGCCGGCGACGGAAGCGGGACCGCCACGCTCGACACGCTTCAGTCGCATCTCGATGCGCTGCAGCACCGGGGCGTCACGGGCACCGTGAGCGCGTTCACGCCGACCGGGTATGACGCGGTCTCGTCGACGGAGACCGGCGGCGGATTCACGTTTCACCTTCGCGCACGCGCGACTGGTCGGGGTGCGCTTCGCGACGGCGGCGGAGAGGGCATGATCGACTGTGTCACCGGCCGATTGAAGTCGGTTGTGATCGACGAGTGGTGACGACGGCTGGTGACCGACGGACGACCGGACGCTGGGTGAGCGTCCTCGTCATGGTGTTGATGGCCGGCGCCGCCGCCGGTTGCGCGGCCGATCGCGTACCCCTGCCGCACGCGACACCCACGGTCGCCGCCGGGCCGGTGAACTGCGACGGGACGTCCGGCCAGCCACTGCTGGCCGAACTGTTCGCGGATCTCGCTCAAGGCGAGCCGACGCCGGTCGGCCGATTCTTCAGCGCGCCGAAGAACTTCCTCCGGTGGGAGGATCCGACGACGGGTACGGACATCACCGCGGGGTTCGGCGCGGACACCTCCACGTACACGCTCGATGCCTTGCAGTCCCACCTGGACGAGCTCGCGCTGGCCGGCGTCGCCGGAACGATCACGCATTTCGCCATCGACAGCAACCCACAGGGCGACGGCAGGAATATTGGCGGCGGTCTCTTCCGATTCGACCTGCGCGCCCGATGGCACGGCGGCGACCCGGAGGCCGACGAAGGCGGCATCGGCATGATCGATTGCGCCACTGGCAAGCTCAAAGAGGTGGTCATCACCGGCTAGCTAGCGGCGCGGTCCAGCCGTCCCGGTCAGCTTGCGACCGCCTGCCGCTGGCGGGGGAGGGCCGTTTGGTCGGCGGGCGACAGCGCGGGACGCCGGCCGAACGATTTCGTGATCTCGTGGTTCAGTTTCGCTTCGAGCTTGCCGACGTCGACGCGCCGCCGGTAACGCTGCCACGCGTCCTGCCAGCCGATGGCGAGCAGGCGCAGCCGCTCGGTCTCGGTGAATCCGCCCCAGACCCCGTACGGTTCGCGGGCGGCAAGGGATTGGGCGGCACATTCCGGACGGACCGGGCACGATCGGCATAAAGCCTTGGCTTGCGTCTCCCGGCGAGTGCGCGCGGAGCCGCGTTCGCCATCGGGGTGGAAGAACTGCGCGCTGTCACGGCCGCGGCACAGGCCTTCGCGCTGCCAGTCCCAGATATCGGCGTTGGGGCCCGGCAACCTCCGAACGTTGCTCATCGCGAACCTCTCTCGTGAGCCGTGGGTCGGGGCGTAGCTGCGGTACGGCTGGGGGTACCCAAGGCTTGCCGGTTCTATGCACTCGCAGATCAGACCGATGGACTCGCACCTGGTGTGCGCTTTTTGGCGCCACATCCGTAGAAAGTGGTCGTAGACCGGTCCAATTCGTGTTCTCCTCTCCTTCAGAGAACACACCAACCGCCTGAAAAGGGGATGCGCGTGCTGACGGTCCTTGCCTGTGTACGGACGCCAGATGCGGCTCGGGCGGTAGCGGTGTGCGCCGACCGACTGGGCGTCAGCGCCGCGGTGCGTACCGCGGTCACCTCGGTCGAAGCCCTGGCCCGCCTGGCCGAACGCCCCGCCGATCTGGTGTTCGTCGACGGTGCCCTGACCCGGCCCGATCCGATCGGCTTCGTACGCCGCGCGATGGCGTACGCGCCGCGGGCCACCCTCGTCGTCTACGGCCTGCCGGAGCCGACCGTGGCGAGCGCACTGATCTCGGCCGGGGCTCGCGGCGTGATCCGCGGCGGCGATACCGACTTGGTGACCGCCGTGACGAAGACCGTGCTGCTCCTCGGGCTGGGCGAATCTGGCATGGTCGCCGCGGGCGCGGTCCGGGGCCAGGAGACCGGCCGGGCGGCCGTACGCGTGGAGTCGGCGCTCGCCGGTCACGCCGTCGGGCACGCTGCTAGTGGCGTACACGCCCCTGCGGTTGCCTCCGCTGCTGGCCGTCGTGATCGCCCGAACATCGCCGTCGGTCCGGCGGCCGACCGGACCTCCCACCCGCTGGACACCCGCAACGGCGGCCCGGGCTTCGCCGGTTCGCGCGGGACGGTGCCCGGCACTGGCCCGGTCGAGATGGCGCCGGTCGGCGCTCGGGGCGCGCTCGCGTCGGTCGGCGCGACCGTCCGCGGAAGCGCAGCGGCGCTGCCGACGCTCGTGCCGCAGCAGCGTATGGATCTCGCGGCCGCCGGCGCCCCTCGGCCACCGTCGCTGACCGAGCGTGAGCTGCAGGTGCTGCGGGGCATGGCCGATGGCAAGAGCAACGCAGAGATCGGCCGGGAGCTGTTCGTGTCGGAGGACACGGTCAAGACCCACGCCCGTCGCCTGTTCCGCAAGCTCGGCGCGCGCGACCGCGCACATGCGGTGGCGTCCGGATTCCGTACCGGCCTCGTGGGTTGATCTTTAGCCGTCGCGAACCGCGGCGCGCGTGATCAGGACTCCGGTTCGCTCAGCGTGTCGTGTACGCCGTCGGCGTAGCCCCGCGCGTATTCCCACGTCACGTAGTGCTCCGGGTCGGGGTCGTAGGCCGGCTCGTGCACCCGGGGGCGGCCCGAGTCGAGCAGGTGCCGCAAATTGCTGCCGAGCAGATCCCAGTCGAAGTAGTGCGGCTCGCGGCAGTCCTCGCATTCGATGACGAGCCCGCGCACTCCGACGGGCGCCAGGAGCGCCTGATAGATCTCCAGGTCGGCGAGATCTTCGAGGACGTCCTCGCGCTCCGCCTCGGCGAGCGCGTCGGTGTCGACCGGCTCGTTCTCCTCCGGATCGTCCAGTCCGGCGAGTTCGGCGGCCGGATCCGTGGGATCGCCGGCGAAGGGATCGATGGGCTCGTCTTGCACAGGTCAACGGTAGTCCGCTCGGGCGGTTGGCAACAGCACGGCGGCGGGATGGCACGCCGGGCGCGCCTCGCGACGTGGCGCTCGCCTCACTAGGTGCCGTGTCGCGATCGTACCGGGTCGAGTCGGTACGATGGTTGCACCGCAGCCGAGGGGACCTCACCGTGGATCTTTCGTACCCCCATCACCCCGATCGCGACGAAGATCTCGATCGCCCGGAATTCGTCGAGCGCGCGCCCATGGTGACCGCCGCCGTGGCCGACCACGGCTTGCCGCTCGCGCTGACGTTCGACGACGTGCTGCTCCTCCCGGCGCAGTGTGACCTCGACCCGAGCCAGGCGTCCACGACCTCGCAGCTCACCCGATCGATCGAGCTGTCGATTCCGCTGCTGTCGAGCGCCATGGACACGGTCACCGAATCCCGGATGGCCATCGCGATGGCCCGCCTCGGTGGTCTCGGCGTGTTGCACCGCAACTTGTCGATCGAAGAGCAGGCGTCGCAGGTCGACCTTGTGAAGCGGTCCGAGGCCGGGATGATCACCAACCCGGTGGTCTGCTCCCCGGAGGACACCATCCGGGACGTCGACGCGCTGTGTGGCCGCTACCGGATCTCCGGCGTGCCGGTCGTCGACGCGTCCGGGCGGCTGACCGGCATCGTCACCAACCGGGACATGCGCTTCGTCGCGGACAAGTCGGCGCTGGTCCGCGACGTGATGACGCCGATGCCACTCGTCACCGCGCGCGTCGGGGTGAGCAAGCAGGACGCGCTCGAACTCCTCCGGCAGCACAAGATCGAGAAGCTTCCGCTGGTGGACGACAGCGGTCGCTTGCGCGGTCTGATCACGGTCAAGGACTTCGCCAAGAGCGAGCAGTTCCCGCATGCGACCAAGGACCCGGCCGGCCGGCTGCGGGTCGGTGCGGCGATCGGTGTCGGCGAGGATGCCTACAAGCGGGCCCGGGCGCTTGTCGAGGCCGGAGTCGACGTATTGATGGTCGACCTCGCCCACGGGCACAACAGCGCCGTCATTCAGATGATCGGCCGGCTCAAGCGCGACACCAACGTCGACATCGTCGGCGGGAACATCGCGACGTACGCGGGAGCCAAGGCACTCGTCGAGGCCGGCGCGGACGCGATCAAGGTCGGTGTCGGCCCCGGCTCGATCTGTACGACCCGGGTCGTGGCCGGCGTCGGCGTGCCGCAGGTCTCCGCGATCATGGAAGCCGCCCGTGCGGCCAAGCCGGCCGGGGTGCCGGTGATCGGCGACGGCGGAATGCAGTATTCGGGCGACATCGCGAAGGCGATCGTCGCCGGCGCCGACGTCGTCATGCTCGGTTCGCTGCTCGCCGGCTGCGAGGAGTCGCCCGGCGATCTGATCTTCATCAACGGCAAGCAGTTCAAGTCGTACCGGGGGATGGGTTCACTCGCGGCGCTCTCCGGTCTGCGCAACGGGCAGCGCGGCCAGTCCTACTCGAAGGACCGCTACTTCCAGGCCGATGTCACGGCCGAGGACAAGCTCATCCCGGAAGGCATCGAGGGCCAGGTGCCGTTCCGCGGACCGCTCGCTGCCGTCGCCCATCAGCTCGTCGGTGGACTGCGGCAGGCCATGTACTACACCGGCGCGGCGAATATCGAGGAGTTGCAGCGGCGCGGTCAGCTGGTCCGGATCACGTCGGCCGGTCTCAAGGAGAGCCACCCGCACGACATCCAGATGACGGTCGAAGCGCCGAATTACCACTCGCACTGACGCCATAGCCGGTCCTTCGCGGGACCACCGGCCGGTGGCTCTGCCGCGTCGGTCGCCGCATCCGGACCCGACGCTGCACAGAGTCCCGCGCTGTTCGACAATGGAGCCGCACGGTTTGGCGCCTCGCGGCTTCGCTACGCTTCGGGACCGCTAATGGCGCCTCGCGGCATCGCTACGGATCGGCGCGTCGACACCGAGGAAATGGCAGGGATCATATGCGTGACGTCGTCGAGATCGGGCTCGGCAAGAGTGCCCAGCGTGGTTACCACCTGGACGAGATCGCGATCGTCCCGAGTCGGCGCACGCGCGACGTCGACGACGTGTCCACGGCCTGGCAGCTCGATGCGTACCCGTTCAAGATTCCGTGCGTCGCGCATCCATCCGACGCGACGATGAGCCCGACCACGGCGGTGACCCTGGGCGAGCTCGGCGGGCTCGGCGTGCTGAACGTCGAGGGACTGTGGACCCGCTACGAAGACCCGACGAAGGTGCTCGAAGAGCTGGCCGGGCTCGATGAGGAGGCGCACGCCACCCGCAAGCTCCAAGAGGCCTACGCCGAGCCGATCCGGCCGGAACTCATCGCCGAACGCGTACGGGTCATGCGCGAGGGCGGCGGCACGGTCGCCGTACGGGTCAGCCCCCAGCACACGCTGTCGCTCGCGCCGGTGATCCTCGACGCCGGGGTCGACATCCTCGTCATCCAGGGCACGCTCGTCTCGGCCGAACATGTGTCGACGACCGACGAGCCGCTGAACCTCAAGGAGTTCATCGCCGACCTCGACCTGCCGTGCGTGGTCGGCGGTTGCACGAACTACCAGACCGCATTGCATCTCATGCGCACCGGCGCGGCCGGCGTCATCGTCGGCGTCGGCGCCGACGAATGGTCGACGACCGATCGTGTGTTGGGCATCCGGGTGCCGATGGCCAGCGCCATCGCCGACGCGGCCGCGGCCCGGCGCGACTACCTGGACGAGACCGGCGGCCGCTACGTGCACCTCATCGCGGACGGCGACCTGCGGACCTCGGGCGACATCGCGAAGGCACTCGGTTGCGGCGCGGACGCGGTGATGCTGGGCGAACCGCTGTCGGTCTGCTCGGAGGCACCAGCGGGTGGCGCCTGGTGGCACAGCGCGGCCAGCCACCCGAATCTGCCGCGCGGCGCGTTCGCGGTGGCCGACGGCGGCGAACCGCTGGGATCGATGGAACGGCTGCTGTTCGGGCCGTCCGACGATCCCGAGGGCAGTCTGAACCTGTTCGGCGGCCTGCGCCGGGCGATGGCGAAGTGCGGCTACCGCGACCTCAAGGAATTCCAGAAGGTCGGCCTGGTGCTCGACAAGTAGCGGTGGTCGTCGGTCAGTCTTCCCACACCGGCGTCAGACGTCGAGCATCGCGCGCAACTCGGCCGCGTTTCGCTGGGCGAAGTCGTCGCGGCAGTTGTTCATCAACACGTGCACCTTCGCCGCCTCGCGCGACAGCCGCTCCAGCTTGGGCACCCAGCCCTTGAGCTCCTTCTCGGAATACTCATAGCCGAACTTCTCGTAGATGTTCCGGCTCGTCCACTTGTCACTGTGGCCATGGAACCGCATCACGGCCAGATCGCTCGTCGCCGTCACCACCGGTGGGATGGACGACTTGTGGCCCTGCGGCATGTCGACGCAGACGAACGGCAGGTGATGGCGCTTCAGAAACTCCAGGGTCTCGGACTGGTTGTCGCCGGTGAACCAGCTCGCGTTGCGCAGCTCGATCACCGCGCGCAGCGGCGAACAACGCTTGGCCACCTCGACGAGATAGTCCTTGTTGTCCCGCCGGATGCCGAACCACGGTGGGAACTGGAACAGGATCGCGCCGAGCTTGCCCGCCTCGACGAGCGGATCGAGCGCCGACAGGAATCGGGTCCAAACGTCCTCGTACGCCTGCGGGGTGAGGTCGTCCGGATACACGTTCGCCTTGTCGGTCTCCGGCCGGAGGTCCTTGTAGAGCGCGCTCGGTTTGGTCGGATGCCCGGTCAACATGCTGAATGCCTTGATGTTGAAGGTGAATCCCTCCGGCGTCCGCTCGGCCCACCGCGCCGCGGTTGCCTCGGCCGGCGGCGAATAGTACGTCGCGTCGACCTCAACGAGCGGGAACTGCTTGGCGTAGTAGGCGAGCCGCTTCTCCGGAGTGTCGGCGGTCTTCGGATACCACCCCGACTCGAGCAGCGTCTTATCGGTCCACGAGGCCGTGCCGACGAGGATGTCGCCCATGCCACCATTGTCCCCCGACCACCGACAAGATCAAACGCTTGACTACGCTGGGCTAATGACACAGCCGCGTCCGGTTCTCGTCATCGACTTCGGCGCCCAGTACGCCCAACTCATCGCGCGCCGGGTCCGCGAGGCCCGGGTCTACTCCGAGGTCGTCCCGCACACCATGCCGGTATCGGACATGCTGGCAAAGGACCCGGCCGCGATCATCCTCTCCGGCGGCCCGTCCAGCGTGTACGAGCCGGGCGCGCCGAGCGTCGACGGCTCGATCTACGACCTCGACGTACCGATCTTCGGCATCTGCTACGGCTTTCAGCTCATGGCTCAGGCACTCGGCGGGACGGTCACGAAGACGGGCCTGCGCGAGTTCGGCAGCACTCCGCTCGCGGTGACCCGGTCGGGCGCGCTCTTCGACGGGCTGCCGGAATCGCAGGACGTGTGGATGAGTCATGGCGACTCGGTCAGCGCGGCGCCGGCCGGCTACACGGTCACCGCGTCGTCGGCCGGTGCACCGGTCGCGGGCTTCGAACACGTCGTATCCCGCCGCGCTGGCGTTCAGTTCCACCCCGAGGTCGGGCATACGCGGCACGGCCAGGCCGTACTCGAACATTTCCTGTACGACGTGGCCGGCATCGAGCCCACGTGGACGCCGGAGTCGATCGTCGAGCAGCAGGTCGCCGCGATCCGGGCCCAGGTCGGTGACAAGGAGGTCATCTGTGGCCTGTCCGGCGGCGTCGACTCGGCGGTGGCCGCGGCACTCGTCCATCGCGCCGTCGGCGATCAGTTGACCTGTGTGTTCGTCGACCACGGGCTGTTGCGGGCCGGCGAGGCCGAGCAGGTCGAGAAGGACTACGTCGCCGCGACGGGCATCAAGCTCAAGGTCGTCGACGCCTCGTCGCGCTTTCTGGAGGCGCTGGACGGCATATCCGACCCCGAGCAGAAGCGGAAGATCATCGGGCGCGAGTTCATCCGCGTCTTCGAGCAGGCGGCCCGCGACGTCGCGGCCCACGGAGACGTCGAGTTCCTCGTACAGGGGACGCTCTACCCGGATGTTGTCGAATCCGGCGGCGGCTCCGGGACCGCGAACATCAAGTCACACCACAACGTCGGCGGCCTGCCCGATGATCTTGCGTTCGACCTGGTCGAGCCGTTGCGCGCGCTGTTCAAGGACGAAGTGCGAGCGATCGGCGCCGAACTCGGGCTGCCCGACGCGATGGTCTGGCGGCATCCGTTCCCCGGTCCCGGCCTCGCGATCCGGATCATCGGCGCGGTCACGCGCGATCGTCTCGACATCCTTCGATTCGCCGACCAGATCGCGCGCGACGAGCTGACCGCGGCCGGGCTTGACCGCGATGTGTGGCAGTTCCCGGTCGTCCTCCTGGCCGACGTACGTAGCGTCGGGGTCCAGGGCGACGGCCGGTCGTACGGTCATCCGGTCGTTCTCCGGCCGGTGTCCAGCGAGGACGCCATGACGGCGGATTGGTCGCGGCTGCCGTACGACGTGATCGCCCGGATCTCGACGCGGATCACGAACGAGGTGCCCGAAATCAACCGAGTGGTGCTCGACGTGACGAGCAAGCCGCCGGGAACGATCGAGTGGGAGTGACGCCGGTCTACTTCGGGTCGGATGAGGTCGTCGCGCCGGGGTAGCCCGGGAACGACGTGCCGGTCGGTCCGAACTGGCCCGACTGGTTCGAGCCGTTGTGGTGGTCCGCGCCGGCGTGCTGCCAGACCGGGGCCGGCTTGGCCTCCTGCGGCATCACGATCATGGCCACGATGTACGCGATGATGAACGCGCCACCGGTGATGATGGCGAGCGCGACCGCCGCGAGACGGACGAGAGTCGGGTCGACGTTGAGGTATTCGGCGATACCGCCGCACACGCCGCTGATCTTGCGATCGGTTTGCGAGCGCCGCAGTTGCCGGTACGAAGGCGTTGGTGTCATGTCTCTACAGTCTCGCATCGGGGTGCCACCGCGCCTCGGTGACCGCCCGGATGAGTACCCTGAGATCTGCCCTCCGATCCCCGTGTACGCCTCCTTAGGTCATGCGTGACGAATGCCGACGCCTTGGCCTATACGGTGACAAAAGCCCAGCCGAGGTGAGCCGCGTCCATGATTGAACCGCCGGACCCACCGCCCGATCTGGAGCCGATCCGGCGTATCGCCGCCTACGGCGTCTGCCACGACCCCGACGGAAACGTCCTGCTCGTACGGGCGAGCCAGAGCACCGGGACGCCCGGCGCCTGGTCGGTACCCGGCGGTGCCGTCGCGCACGGCGAGGACCCGCGGGACACAGTGGTTCGCGAGACCGCGGCCGAGACCGGTCTGTCGGTCGCCGTGGAAGGTTTGCTGGACGTCAGCGCGGATCTCCGGGCAATGCCGGATCGCGGCCTGACGATCCACACGGACCGGCTCATCTACCGCGTACGCGAGCGCGGCGGCGCATTGATCGATCGGATCGATCAGCCGACGGATCTGTGCCGCTGGATGAGCCTCGTGGACGCGGCGACCATGCCGCTGCGCCCGTTCACGGCGATCGCGCTCGGGTTGCCGCCGGCCGCGGTTGACCTGCAGCCCGATGAGGCGCCGGACGTTCCGTCCTTCCACGCCGTGCCGGGGCCGGACGGGCTGCACCGCGCACAGCGGTTCGCCGCCTACGCCGTGGCCCGTGACGCGCGTGACCGGGTGTTGTTGACGAGGATCGCCGACGGATATCCCGGTGCCGGGCGTTGGCATCTGCCCGGCGGTGGCACCGATTTCGGTGAGTCGCCGGGCCCGGCCTTGCTGCGTGAGCTGATCGAAGAGACGGGACAAGAGGGTGAGCTCGTACGGCTGCTCGGCGTGGCCAGCCACCGCGACGCGGCCTCGCTCGGCCCGGAGGGCTACCCGATCGACTGGCACGGCGTGCGAGCGTTCTACCTCGTTCACATCGCGGCCGCGTCCGAGCCGACCGTGCACGACGTCGGCGGTTCGACCGGCGAGGCGCGATGGTTCACGCCGGCCGAGGTCGGTGCGCTCGATCCGGCCGCCGACTTGACCGAAGTCACGGCCGAGGCGCTCGCCGGCGACGGCACCGCACCCAGGCAGCGTACGAGGACCGCGCGCCGACCACGTACGGCGCGCACGCACCATGCCCGGTAGCGCGCGGCGGCGGTCCGTACCGGATGACGCCGCGATGACCACGACCGACCGGCTCGAACGTCTGATGGACCAGGCATGGCCGGCGCCGGAAACCATGGCGATCGGTGGCTGGCGGGCCCGCTTCGCCGACGGCATCACCCGCCGGGCCAACTCCGTGTTGCCGGACGCCGAACCGGCCGATGTAGACGCCGCGATCTCCGCGGTCGAACGGGCCTATGCCGAGCGTGGTCTGCCGCCGACATTCCAGGTGACGCCGGCGGCGCAACCGTCCGATCTGGACAGCCGGCTGGCCGATCGCGGGTATCGCGTCGACGGGCCAACGCGGGTGATGGTCGCGCCGGGCCAGCTTGGTCCGGCGCCACTGGGGGCGGATGCCACGCTGACCGACGATCCGAGCGAAGCGTGGATGGACCTGTGGTGGCTCGTCGACGGTCGCGGCGACAGTGCGGCCCGAGCGGTCGCGCGCACGATCCTCACCGGCGTTCCGGCGCGCTACGGGTCGATAGTGGACCACGACGGCGTGGCGGCGGTAGGGCGCGTCGCGATCTTCGATGGTTGGGCTGGCATCTACTGCATGGCGGTCCGGCCGGATGCGCGTCGACGCGGCCTCGGCGCGGCGATGCTGCGGATGCTCGGCGCGGCAGCCGGTGGTCGGCGGCTGTGGCTGCAGGTGCTGGCGGACAACTCCGCCGCGCACGCGCTCTACGCGTCCGCCGGCTTCACCCCCGCCTTCGCGCACCACTACCGCGTCCGCGACGCGATGTAAGGTAGTCGCCCAGATGACCTTGAAACATTCGGGGGTACGGGGGGACGGCGCGGTGCAGCAGGGTCGCAAAATCAGTGCGTACGGCATCGTCCACGACGACAGCGGTCGATTGCTGCTGGTGCGCGGCTCGGACCAGTCGTTCTTCCCGGGATCATGGAACCTGCCCGGTGGTGGTATCGAGCACGGCGAATCGCCGACCGACGCCGTGACGCGCGAGTTCGTCGAGGAGACCGGCCTCACCGTCGAGGTCGGTTCGCTGGTCGACGTCCGCTCCGATCTCGCCTTGTCGCCGGCCGGCGATCGCCTCACCCACTTCGATCGGATCGTGTACGACGTCCGGGTGACCGGCGGCGCGTTGCGGGACGAGGCGGATGGCAGCACGGACGGCGTGCGCTGGTTCGCCAAGCAAGAGTTGGCCGAGATCACGTTGTTGCCGTGGTTGGCGCGACTCCTCGACTACCCGACGCGGCCGCCCGTCGACGCCGCGACAGTAGCGGCCGCGCGGTTGGTGCCGCGTGATCCGGCCGACGACCGGTTTCAACGCTTCAGCGCGTATGCCGTGGTGCGCGATCCGGCGGGGCGCATCCTGTTGACCCGGATCGCGTCCGGCTATCCCGGCGCCGGTCACTGGCATCTGCCCGGCGGTGGCACCGACTACGGTGAGTCCGCCCGGGACGGCCTGCTCCGTGAGATCCGCGAAGAGACCGGCCAGGAGGCCGTCCTCGGGGAGTTGCTCACCGTGGTGGACATGCACAACCCCCGGGCGTACGGGCCGGAGCAGCGCGCACTGGACTGGCACACCGTACGAGCGATCTTCGAGGCAGAGGTGCCGGAGCCCTACTGACCCGTTTGTGGACCTTTTGGGCGGTTCGACCGATCGGGTGGCATGGTTCACACCGGACGAGGTGGGGCAGCTCAAGCTCAACCGCCTCGCTCAGACGGTGCTCGCGACTTACGCAAGGTGATGTCTGGATCACACACCGCTGTTGCCGAATGGTGGGTTTGCGTACACTAGGGGTGGACCGTGTTCGCCCAGTTCGCGGCGCCGGCCGCCACGTGTGGTGACGAGCAGTTCGCAGTTCGGCCATCGCCAACCGGCGGCCGCTTATGGGATCGTGTAGACCGCGACTCGCATCGGGCTCCATGCCCCCGAGGCGGACACGAGGATTGATCCGGAACCGGCAGGGTGCCGAGTTCCCACTGGAGGAAACGTGCCGAGAGCCCCCTGGCGCCGGCGTTCGAATGACAGCCCCCGTCCCGCGGGACGGCGTTGGACCGGCCGACTGCGTCGCAGTGGATCGCTGGCCCGGCAAGCGCCGTCCATGATGATCCGAGTGGTCCGCCGACGTGGCGGTGAACCCCGCCAGCCTTATGCGATCCGCCGTACGTTGCCGCTGCGCCGTACGCGCCGGATCGACATGATCGCGCCCGGCAGCCCCCCGCCGACCGGCGCCGCGATCGCCGATGCCGCCGTCCTTGAGGAGACCCGCCGCGAGCTGGCCGAAGCGGCCGCCCGCGCGTTGCAGGAGGAAGCCCGGCGCACGGTCGCCGAGGCGGCGGCTCGCCGTCGTGCCTCGGCGGCCGACGACGCGGACGTGCCCCGTACGATCCCGCTGATCCCGGGCGAGGTCACCCCGGCCCGCCGAGCCAAGTTCGCGCTGGCCAACTCGTTCACGATCGCGAGCCTGTTGCTCGGCATGTCGGCGATCTTCCTGAGCATGCACCACGACGTGCGGCTCGCCTCGGTGGCGCTGATGTGCTGCGTGGTCTTCGACGGCCTGGACGGAGCGGTCGCCCGCAAGCTCGGCGTCGCCAGCCCGTTCGGGGCGCAGATGGACTCACTCGCCGACATGTGCTCGTTCGGCATCGCCGCGCCCGTGGTGGTCTACGCGTCGCTGCGGGGTAGCGCGCCGACGGCCTTGATCGCCGTTGCCTGCGCGATGGTCGCGGCCGGCGCGATGATCCGCCTCGCGCGCTTCAATGTGTCGCCGAAGGACGGCCGGTTCTTCACCGGCGTACCGACGACGTTGACCGCCGCCGTGCTGGGCATGGCCGTGTTGATCGGTCTGCACCTACCGGGCGGGGTAGCGGTGGCCGCGGTCGCCGTGCTGGCGGTCGCCATGGTGTCCGGCTTCCCGTACGCGAAGCTCGCCCGGGTGGCGAAGCTGCCGCCGTGGCTGTGGGCGGCGCCGGTTGTCGGCTTCTACTTCGACTACCGGTTCACGTTTGCGCTGCTGGTCGCGATCTACGTGATCAGCGGGCCACTGCTGTGGGTGGCGCGCCAGCGTACCGAGCACAATGCGGTGACCGCCTGACGCAGCACCGTCGTTGAAGCACCGTCGATGAACGCCCGGTCCGAGGTCGGACCGGGCGCTCATCTTGTCTATGGGATTAGGTCGAGTGATCAGCGCCAGCGGGCGATGACGGTCGATCCGCCGCGGACTTTGTCTCCGGGTACGACCGACGCGTCGCTCATGGTCGCCGGCAGGTAGACGTCGGTGCGCGACCCGAAGCGGATGAGACCGAGTCGTTCGCCCTTCGCCAGCATCGATCCGACCGGCGCGCGCTGCACGATCCGCCGGGCGATGAGCCCGGTACGCTGCGCGACCACCACCGTGCCGTGGACCGTGTCCAGCACCGTGTACGCAGCCACGTTGTGCTCGGCCGCCGGGCTCATGGCCGCGGCATAGCCGCCGTCCTCGACGAAATAGTCGGCCACCCGACCAGCGACCGGAGACCGGTTGACGTGGACGTCGAGCACCGAAAGAAACACCGCGATGCGCAGGAACTGGTCGTCGCCGAGGCGCTTGTCGCTGATGCGCTCCACCGACAGGACCTTGCCGTCCGATGCGGCCACGATCGCCGTGTCATCGTCGGGAATCTCGCGCTCCGGGTCACGGAAGAACGTCGCCACCGGCGCGGCCGCGAGAGCGGGCACGAGCCACCAGGCCGTACGGCGACCGGACGCCTTGGCCGCTACCGCGAGGCCGATGCGCGATCCCGGCCGCGGCGACGCCGTTCGAGTCGATGTTCATCGTCCGGGTCAGCGGAACACTCGACGGCCGTACCGCTGGCCGCAGCCGTTCCGCGACGGCGACCGGCGTGGCCGCGAAGCGCAGTCGGTGGATGTGCAGCGGCGGCTGGTTGCGGATCAACAGGTCGTCGCCGACGCCGTAGAACGAGGTTTGCCGGTCGAGCTCGGCGCTCGCGCCGTCGGCCATCCCCGGTGCCGCGAGCGTCGCGACCGTCACGACACCGCCCTCGGTTAGCCGCGCCTTGACCTTGTCGAGCACAACACGCGTCGCCTCGGCGGTGCCGGTCAACGGTGCCGCGAAGATCACTATGTCGGCTCGCTCGGATGCATCGATGGCATCGAGTGTGTCGACGACCCGTACCCGCTCGGCCACCCATGCGCCACGGTCGGCGACGAACGCGCCGACCTGGTCGGCGGTGCCGTCCGCCGGAACGAGCGTGATGCGATCGTCGGCCAGGATGGCCTCGAGCGCCGCGATGAGGACCGGCGATTCGGGCCGGACGCCGATCACAAGACCCGTCTTGGGACCGCCGTGGCGGGCGAGTTCCGTGGTGAGCGCCGCGACGGCGCGGTCGCTCAGCCGGACGGCGGTCCGGACACGCTCGGTGTCCTCGGCCGGAACGGGGGACAGGCTCATCGCGCCAGCATATGCGGGCGAGATGAGCCTGTCCTGCGGTACCGTTTCCGCCTTTATGTCGGTTTAATTGAGCGTTTCGGTTGCCGTGTCGACGTGGACCGCCGACGTCGACCGGCAGGGCTACTGTCGCCAGTGCTCCGAGTCGTCGCGCCGCCGGTCACGGTCCCGGCCACGATCGCCGCGTACGACACTCAGGATGCCCAGGGCCCCGACCGCGATCAGCACGAGTGCGATGATCCAGCCGACGCTCGGGAGATCGAGCGCGAAGCTGTGGTTGAGCACCCACCACACAGCCGCCGCCAGGAAAACCAGACCGAAGGCGAGGGCGGCCACGTCGGGCCGGCGTCGGCTCATCGCTTCACCTCCACAAGACCAGCGAACGCGATGTGCGCGTTGATGGTGATCGCGCCGCCGCCCGGGCCATCCGCACCGTCGTTGGTGACGTCGGCGTGGGCGCGTAGGCCGCTGTTGTTGTGCTCGCCGAAGATCATGGTGTCCCCAGCGCCGACCTTCGCGATGACGTGAGCGTCGACGTTCGGCGGCAGCTCGACGAGGATCTGCCCGGCCGACAACTGCAGGTCGATCCGCCGATCCTGGCCGGTGAAATTGAGTTTGCGCAGGTCAACGGTGATCTGTCCAACGCCGCCGTCATATAGGGAGGTGGGCAGCTCGGCGAAGCTCGCCGGCCGGATCGTCCTCTGCTCGCCGTGGTACGCGCTCGTGAGGCTCGTCACGACCAGACCGACGGCGAGCAGGATGCCGAGGAAGATCGGCCCCCGTACGCGGCCGAACATCGACCCGATCACCAGCCCGAGTCCCACCGTCGCCAGGGCCGCCGCGAAGTAGGCGGGAGCCGGCACCGACATGGCGTTTGTCGCGTCGAGGATCCCGAGCAGCCCGACGACAAGGACCGTCGCGAACAACGTGATCCGCCGGGCGACCGTCGATCGGCGGCGCTGGGCCGGTGGCGTGGGGGGCGGCGGTGGCGGTGCGCCTGGGGTGCCCGGTGTCAGGCCGGGGAACCCGACCGGGTACGCCGGATCGTCGTACAGGTTCGTGAATGCCGCCGTCGGCGCGTACGGGTCGCTCTGTGCGTACGGGCCGCCCGGGGCGAATGGCGGGCGGTAGGCCGACGGTTGCCAGCCAGCCTCGTCGGCGAGTGTCGATTCGCCGGGCGCGGTCGGGTACGGCGGGGCGTTGGTGAGCGGATCGGCTCCGGCATCAGTGCCGGGCGCGGCGACCGGCGCCGAAGACCATCCCGTCGACTCGGGCCAGCCCGTCCCGGTCGCGGTGGCGATCGGATCGACCGACCACCCGGAGGTCGCCGCGTCGGCCGGCGCGCCGCCCATGGTCGCGGCGCCCGCCGTAGGAGATACCGCAGCGGGAACGCCCGCCGCCGGATCTCCGGCCGCGGGGGTGGCCGTCTGCCCGGACGCGGCGTACCAGCCGTAGCCGTACGGGTCGGTCCCGGGCTGCGGCTCGACGGGCCGTGTCGACCACCGTGGCCCGTTGTTGCCACGCGAGCTGCCGATCACCACGACCGCGCCGACGACCGCGGCGGCGACCACGATCTTCCAGCCGATGCCGGTGCTGAAGGTGCCGATGATCCACGCCGCGGAGATGATCCCGAGCACGACCGTGACCAACTTCGAGGTGCTCGACCGGCCGTGCCGGAACAGTGCCTCGACCGGCGATGCCGAGTCGCCCTCCGCCGGGATCAGCAACCACCCCAGCAGGTAGACGAGGATGCCGAAGCCGCCGAGCACGGACAACACCGGAAGTGCGACGCGCCACAGCACCGGATCGGTGTTCGTCGCGCGGGCGAATGCGCCGCAAACGCCGGCGATGTATCGATTGTGTACCGGCCGGACCAGGCCGTACCGGGTGGCAAAGCCCGAGGTGCCGGGCGGCGGAGGTGGCGGCGGACGATAGGTTGCCCACGGCGGGACGAACCCGGTGCCCGCGCCCGATGCGGCCGACGTCCACGGCGGCGGTCCACCGGCCGTCGGGGCGCCGGCAGCGGTGCCGCCGCTAGCCGCGCCGAATGTCGGTGCGTCGGCGGCGCTGGCCGCGCCGAATGTCGGTGCGTCGCCGGCCGCCTCCGTGCGGGCACTGCCTGCATCGACCGGATCCGGGCCGGCGTGCCGCGCTGTCTCGGCGTCCGCCGGTCTGTCCTGGGCCGCCCCGAGGTCTTCGGCCGCGGAATCGTCCGCGGCGGCCCCGCGCACCTCGTCACTCGCCGCGTCGCCCGGCGCCTCCATGGCGCGGGTCGCGCCGTCGTGCGCGCTAGCGTCGGCGATAGTTCGCGCGCGTCGCCGTCGCCGTCGCCGTCGCCGTCAACGTTCGCCGCGTCGTCCGGCCGGTCGTCGGACTGATCGCCAGCCGCGCCGACGACGGTGTCTTCGGCGCCATGAGCCGCAGCGGCGTCGGAGCCGTGATCCGCGACGGTGTCGGAGCCGTGATCCGGCCCGGGGTCCGCTGTCTGATCCGGCTCGGCCCGGCGGTCGTCCGGCTCGGGTGTGCTCGTCATGGTTTCGAGCATTGCCCCAACCTGGCCCGACCGACCTCCGGCAGCGACCCTGAGGCAACCCTGACTTATCGCGGCACTCGACTCGGGGGCGTCCCCCTGTGCACTCTCTTCTCGTACGTGTGACGATCGGTACGTCAGCGCACCTCACCAGCCGCAACAGGAGAACGCACGAGCGTGAATCCGACCACCGACCGCCGGGCCGGAACGGGCGTCCGCCGCCTTTACCGGATCCCACAGCGCCAGATGATCTCCGGCGTGGCCGCGGGCCTCGCCGAACATCTCGGCGTCCGGGTCTCGGTGGTCCGTGCGGCGCTCGTCATCCTGCTGCCGTTCAACGGCGTCGGCGCCCTGCTCTACGTCGCGCTATGGGCCGTCATCCCGGTCGTACCGGTGAAAGAACCGGCGCGGCGCCGCAGCCTGCGGGAGATCTTGCCGTATGCGGCGCTCGCCGCCGGTGTCCTGTTGCTGCAGTCGCTGGTCGGCCTGGGTGGTTTCTCCTCGGCGCTCGGCTGGCTGATCGCGTTGATCGCCGCCGGGGCCGGCCTGATCTGGCACCTGGCCGACGCGGACCGGCGGCGGCGCTGGAAGCGTACGGTGCCGTGGGCGCCGTGGCTCGGCACGTTCTTCGACGAATCCGACCGGCGCGGATATGTGCTACGGCTGGTCGGCGGCGGCGCACTGGTCATCGTCGGCATCATCGGTGTGATCGCGGTGTTCGCGCCGGTCAGCGGGGCCGGGTTCAGCGCGATCCTGAGTAGTGCGCTGTTTGCGATCTTGGCCCTGTGCGGCGTCGCACTGGCGCTCGCGCCGCTGCTCTGGCGCATGATCAGCCAACTGCGGGCGGAACGCGAGGGCCGGATCCGCGAAGCCGAACGCGCCGAGATCGCCGCCATGGTGCACGACCAGGTGTTGCACACGCTCGCGTTGATCCAGCGGAACTCCGGCGACCCGACCGTTGTGGTCCGGCTCGCCCGTGGCCAGGAGCGCAGCCTCCGCAACTGGCTCTATAAGCCGACCGGTTCGGCGTCGGAGATGTTCTCGGCCGCGATCGAGGAAGCGGTGGCCGAGGTCGAGGACACCTACGCGATCACGGTCGAATCGGTGGTAGTGGGCGACGCGGCGATGACGGATGCGGTCCGCGCGCTGGTGGCGGCGTCGCGCGAGGCGATGGTCAATGCCGCGCGACATGCCAAGATCCAGAGCATTTCGCTGTACGCCGAGGTGGAGCCGGACCAGGTCAGCGCGTTCATTCGGGATCGTGGCGTCGGCTTTGACATGTCGTCGGTGGAGTCGGACCGCCATGGTGTCCGCGGCTCGATCATCGGCCGGATGGAACGACACCGGGGCCGGGCGGAAATCCGTACGGAGCCGGGCGAAGGCACCGAGGTTCGCCTCACGATGCCGATCGAGAACGGGAGATGATGGAGAAGATGAGTAGCGATCCAGTGCTCGACGACACCGACGGCGCGGGCAGCCCCGCCGTCGAGCGTCGACTGCGCGTCTTCCTGGTCGACGACCATGCCATGTTCCGCGCCGGCGTACGGTCCGAACTCGGCGCCCACGTCGACGTGGTGGGGGAGGCGTCAACGGTGGCCCAGGCGGTCACGTCGATCGGCGTAACGCTGCCCGATGTCGTGCTGCTCGACGTACACATGCCCGACGGCGGCGGCCGCGCCGTACTGGAGGCGTGCCGGACCACGTACCCGGAAGTCAGATTTTTGGCTCTGTCCGTGTCGGACGCGGCCGAGGACGTCATCGGCCTGATCCGGGCCGGCGCTCGCGGTTATGTCACCAAGACGATTTCGCCCGACGACCTGACCGCCGCGATCCGTCGCGTCGCGGACGGCGACGCGGTCTTCAGCCCCCGGTTGGCCGGGTTCGTGCTCGATGCGTTCGCGTCACGCCCCGATACCCCGGTCGCCGATCCGGAGCTCGACCAGCTCACCAACCGCGAGCGCGAAGTTCTGCGCCTGCTCGCGCGCGGATACGCCTATAAGGAGATCGCCAAGGAGCTCTACATCTCGATCAAGACAGTCGAGACGCACGTGTCCAACGTGCTGCGCAAACTCCAGATGTCCAACCGCTATGAGCTGTCCCGGTGGGCCGCCGACCGTCGTCTCGTCTGACCGCGGACAGCCCGGCTGCCTGCGGCCCGAAGGAGCGTCAGCCGGTGCGGATGATGCTGAACGACTCGGCCAGCCGGCCGTCGGGCAGGCCGCCTTCCTTGGCCGTGTTGCCGAGCATCGTGCGCAGCCGAGCGTCGAGATCCATGTGGCTCGTCTGGGTCGCGTGCGCCTGCAGGGCCGCGAGCTTGCGCGGATAGACGTCGGTGATGTCGACGAAGTGATCCGGGTTCGGGCTGGCCACAAACCACATCTCCCGAACCGTCCAGGGCTCCAGCCCCTCATCGGCCAGCAACTCCGGGAACGCGAACGCGTTGCGCGCGTCCGGGTAGACCGCGCACGTCGTCGCCTCCGCAACGGCCAGGTGGTCCGGGTGGCCGGCGCCGATGCGATCCCAGCGGCGCATCGGCGAATTCGTCAGGATCCGGTCCGGACGCACCTGCCGGATGACCCGCGAGATATCGCGCCGGAGTTCGAGCGTCACCGTGATCGTGCCGTCCCGGTATCCATCGAGGAAAATCAGATCCTCGACGCCGACAGCGGTGGCCGCGGCCCGCTGCTCGGCCTCCCGCAGCAACGGCATCTGCTCGCGCGGCGTGTCATCGAAGCCACCCGCGTCACCGCGCGTGACCAGGAGATACGTGACGTGCAAGCCGGCCTCGACGAAACCCGCGACCGTTCCGGCGAAACCGAAATCGATGTCGTCGGGATGCGCCGCGACACAGAGCACACGCTTGGCGTCGTCGATCGGTTCGGGAGACGGAGGGAAGCCCATGACCGCCGATCGTACGGCCGCAACCTAGTGCATCGTGGTCGGGTCGCCGCCGACCCAGAGCGGTCCGCGCCCGGCCCGCACGGACCTACAGCGGTCCGCGCCCGGCCCGGAGGATCACAGCGGTCCGCGCCCGGCCCGGACGGACCTACAGCGGTCCGCGCCCGGCCCGGAGGATCAGCAGCGGTCCGCGCCCGGCCCGGACGGACCTACAGTGGTCCGCGCCCGGCCCGGAGGATCAGCAGCGCCAGCTGTACGCCGTCGGCACCGAGCGCATCGCGGAAGCGGTCGACGATCTCCCGCTCCCGCGAGAGCACGAGCCGGGTGCCGCCGGAGGCGATGCGGACCCGACCGACCTCGGCCGAGATCGCCGCGCGCTCCTGCCACAGCTGGATGATGGCGCTGTCGATCTCGTCTATGCGTTCGCGTAGGCCGGTGATGTTCTCCACGGCCGGCCCGGACGCGCCGGTCGTTGCGGCGGCCGGTGTCCGGCCGGCGGCGTCGGTGGCATCGCTCCCGTTGTCGTTCGACGAGGCATTGGTCGGCGCGGAGAGGATCGACGATGGGATATCGATCATGGCGGTCATGTCGTGGTGCTCCGTTTCGTGGGTTATCGGTCTGCCGGCGGTCGGTAGGTCCGGGTCACGATCGCTCAAGGTTCCCTCGCACGGAGCAAAAACCGCCCCGGGCTCGAGAGCCCGGGGCGGTTCGCAGGTTTGGTGTGCGCTCAGACGCGACCTACGAGTGCCGGACTTCCGGACTCATAGGCATAAAATCGCGCGGTGGCGATGACGGTCTGCGTCACGCCGACCAGTATGCCACGCAAACCTGAATTGGCCAGCGGCGACCGCCATGTGGGATGGCGACCGCGCTCGTCGCACTCACGCCGCATCGGCCGGCGCCGGCTTCGCGCCGCGCTCAGACCGCCTCGGCCGGCGCCGGTTTCGCGCCGCGCAGCAACCACCAAAGCCCGAGAATCGGGAGTACGAGCGGGACGTAGCCGTACCCGGAGCCGTAGTCGGACCAGACCGTGGCATCCGGGAAGGCGGCCGTGTCGAGCTGGCTCCAGGTGCCGACCACGAGCACGCCGACCAGTTCGATCGAGACGCAGACGATGCCGAGGCGGCGTGATCTGACGGTGGATCGGGCCAGGCAGACCGTCGCGACGATGTAGATCACCGCGGCCACTGCCGATAGGACGTACGCCAGCGGAGCGTGGTGAAACTTCGTCGCGATCTGTACGACGGCCCGGCCGGTCGCGGACAGGGCGAAAAGGCCGTACACGAAGATCAACAAGCGGCCGAGGCCGACGTTGATGCTGCGGCGACGACTCTCGGTCGGGTTTGTCGAGGGGGCCTGCGTGTCGGGACCGGGTTCCACGCGTTCAGTGTCCACCTCTGCTCACCCGACTCCCGTGAGGACCTGCTGCAGGCGTACGACCAGGATCGCCTCGACGAGACCGACGACGGCGATGATCACCGAGCCCCATCGTGTCGGCTCCAGCCGGGCGAGCAGAAAGCCGGCCGGCGGGATGATCACGAACGCGATCAGATACCCGACGAACGTGGCGAGGTCGTGGTTGTGATGCCCGTCGCTTAGTCGTGCGACGGCCGTGGCCCCGAGCGCCAGCGCGAACAGTTCCAGCACAACGGTGCCGATCAGCTGGCCGCGACCCGGTGCGCGGTCGCGCCATGCCGCGTACCCGGCCCACGCGGCCAGCGCGAGAGCGACGACCGCGGTCGCGATGCGTAGAAACTCCGGCACGGCGACACCTTATGTCACCGGGTACGCGAGTCCGGCGTCGCGCCGCCGCTGGACCCCGGCCGCGCTGTCCGGACGACGGAGCCGTTTCGGTCACGTCCCTCCGGAACGTCGCCGGTCGCGTGTCGGACCGCCGGCATAGACTCGACAACGCGATGCATGCGCTCTTTGAGACCTCCCCAAACTCGCCGGATCAGGCTGATTCCGATCGGCCTCTGGTCGTGCGGTCTGCCGTCGGTCAGCCGGACGGCGACCGCGGCGGTCCGGTTCCCGGCGCTACTCACGCTCGCGACGGCGACCACCACGGCCGGGGCGGCCGGCGCCGCTCCGATCCGGAGATGCTGCTCGAAGGCCTCAATGACCCGCAGGCGGCGGCGGTGACGCACAGCGGCTCGCCGCTGCTCATCGTGGCCGGCGCCGGCTCGGGCAAGACCCGGGTGCTGACCCACCGCATCGCCTATCTCCTCGCCGCTCGCAACGTGCATCCGGGCGAGATCATCGCGATCACATTCACGAACAAGGCCGCCGGCGAGATGAAGGACCGCGTCGCCGCGCTGGTCGGTCCAAAGGCGCGGCTGATGTGGGTGTCGACATTCCACTCGGCCTGCGTCCGGATCCTGCGTGCCGAGCACGAGCACGCCGGCCTCAAGTCGACGTTCTCGATCTACGATGCCGACGACTCACGGCGGCTGATGCAACTCGTGGCGCGCGAGCTCGACCTCGATCCCAAGCGGTACAGCGCCCGTTCGCTGGCCGCGGCGGTGTCGAATTTGAAGAACGAGCTGGTCGATCCGGAGACGGCGGCCCAGAACGCGAAGGGGCCGATCGAGCGTACGGTCGCCGAGGCGTACGGGCTGTATCAGCGGCGGCTGCTCGAATCCCACGCGCTCGACTTCGACGACCTGATCATGACGACCGTCCACCTGCTCCAGTCGCACCCCGGGGTGGCCGAGAAGTATCACCGGCGTTTCCGGCACGTGCTGGTGGACGAGTATCAGGACACCAACCACGCGCAGTACGTATTGGTCAACGAGTTGGTCGGCGGCGACGAGCTCGTGCCGCCGGCGGAGTTGTGCGTGGTCGGCGACGCCGACCAGTCCATCTATGCGTTCCGGGGCGCGACGATCCGCAACATCCTGGAGTTCGAGCGCGACTACCCGGACGCCCGCACGATCCTGCTGGAGCAGAATTACCGGTCGACGCAGACGATCCTGTCCGCGGCGAACGCGGTCATCGATCGCAATACCGAGCGCAAGCCGAAGCGACTGTGGAGTGACCAGGGCGACGGCGAGCAGATCGTCGGGTACGTGGCCGACACCGAGCACGCGGAGGCCGATTGGGTCGCCCGCGAGATCGATCGGCTTACCGACGCCGGCGAGATCCGGCCGGCCGACGTCGCGGTGTTCTACCGCACCAACGCGCAGTCCCGTGTGTTCGAAGAGGTGTTCATCCGCATCGGGTTGCCGTACAAGGTGGTCGGTGGCGTCCGGTTCTACGAACGCAAGGAAGTGCGGGACGCGCTGGCGTATCTGCGGGCGATCGCGAACGAGGACGACACGGTCAGTGTCCGCCGCATCCTGAACACGCCGCGCCGGGGCATCGGCGATCGGGCGGAAGCCTGTGTCGTCGCGCTGTCCGGCCGCGACCGGATCTCGTTCGGTGCTGCGCTGCGTCGCGCCGCCGACGCGCCCGGCATCGCGCCGCGTTCCGCCAACGCCATCGCCGAGTGGGTCGCGATGATGGACGATCTGCGTACGTTGTCGGAGACGGCTCCGCCCGAGGATGTTCTGGAGGCGGTGCTCGCGCGGTCCGGGCTGCTCGCCGAACTCGAAGAGAGCCTCGACCCGCAGGATGCCGGCCGATCGGAGAACCTGCAGGAGTTGGTGAGCGTCGCCCGCGAGTACACCGAACGGATCGACGCAACGCCGGCGGTCGACCCGGACACCGGTGAGGTCACGGGCGACGGGCCGGCCGAGCGGCCGACCGTGGCCGGCTTCCTGGAGCAGGTGTCGCTGGTCGCGGACGCGGATCAGATTCCCAGCGACGATCCGGACCACCAGGGTGTGGTCACGTTGATGACGTTGCACACGGCGAAGGGCCTGGAGTTTCCGGTCGTGTTCCTGACCGGCATGGAGGACGGGGTCTTCCCGCACCTCCGCTCGCTTGGTAATGCCCAGGAGTTGGAGGAAGAGCGGCGCCTGGCGTACGTCGGCATCACCCGAGCCCGCAAGCGGCTCTACATCTCGCGAGCGGTCACCCGTGGCGCCTGGGGACAGCCACAGTTCAACCCGGCGTCGCGATTCCTCGACGAGCTGCCCGAGCAGCTGGTGCGGTGGGAGCGGACGGAGAGCGCGTACACATCGTGGTCCGGGACCGGTGGCGGCGTCGGGGGACGGGCCGGTGGCATCGGCGCGCGAACGAGCCGGTTCACCGGCGGAACGGCGCGGGCGGCCGAGATTGCGTCACGGCTCGGCATCTCGGCCAGCAATCTGGCCACGGCGAGCGATCTGGCCAAGCCGGACGTGCCGACCCTTGTGCCGGGGGACCGGGTCAACCATCAGCGGTGGGGCCTCGGTCGGGTCGTCGCCGTCCAGGGCGCCGGGGTCCGCGCGCAGGCGCAGATCGACTTCGGCGACCAGACGATGTGGATCGTGCTCCGGCACGCGCCGATCGAAAAGATGTGACGTCGGCGGGTCGACCGGCGTCGCGAGGCGATCGGGTGCGGCGGGACGGCTCAGCTGCTGAGCGAGTCGCTGTGCTTCAAGATGTCGACGCCGTGGTCCAGCAGGTATGACGACGGGTCGGTGGACACGCCATTGACGCGGACCTCGAAGTGCACATGCGGGGCGAACGAGTAGCCGCTGTTTCCGGACAGTGCGACAAGCTGACCGGAGGCGACGTGTTGGCCTTCCTGCACCGTCAGCGCGGACGCGTGTCCATACACGAGCTGGACGCCGTTGCCGATGTCGACGATGACGGTGTATCCGTAGCCGCCGTACCACCGTGCCAGCGTGACGGTGCCGGCGTGCGAGGCGTAGAGCGCCGTGCCGACCGGTGCCATCAGGTCAACGCCACGGTTGAGCGTGCCGGCGCGCTCGCCGAACGGCGCGGACGCGAGCGAGTAGCTCGTCATCGGCAGACGCCAGACATCAGCTGCGGCGTCCGCGGTCGCCGATGTGGACGTCCGGTCGGTCGAGCGGTTTGCCCGGTCGAGGACGGCGTTGCGGTTGAGGGCCGTGCTGTTGCCGGCCATGGAGGCGAGGCTGCCCGGGTCACTGACCTTCATGTCGGGCATCGCGGCGGCGGTAGCCAAAGCCACGGCGCCCGCACCGAGAAGTGCGGTCGTCGCGACCGCTGTGTAGCGGCTGCGTGGTGGGGTCGGAACCCGGCGACGACCGATATACCGGTCGCGCTCCTTCCGAGAACTCACTCGCACACCCTTCGCCGTGTGGTGCCGAACGTCGCCGTACCCATCGGTTTTGGGGGTCGATGAGCTTGGCGTCGTGCTGTCATCTAGGTGTCAAGCAGGTGACAACCGGGACACCGTAGCCAATCTGTTACCGGGAACACAAGCCGGAGCGCCGGCAGTTTCGGGGAATGGTGCGGTTGTGCGTCGCCGCTTGCGCATTTCGTTACGTTTTGCCGGCCCACTCGTTAAGTGCCAAATTCGCACTGTCACGATTCCGCCACGATACGTTGGTGCGCATCGCGCCGGTGTGTCGCCCGATCTCGCTGGACCGGCCGCGGCGGGTTACCGTTCGTTCAGGAGACGCACCGGGCGGCCGGTTCGCTGATGGAGAAGGGTCACACCGATGAGCTCTCGTATCCGGGTTGTCGTCGCGAAGCCCGGCCTCGACGGCCACGATCGCGGCGCCAAGGTTGTCGCCCGTGCCCTGCGCGATGCCGGCATGGAAGTCATCTACACCGGTCTGCACCAGACGCCGGAACAGATTGTGGAGACGGCAATCCAGGAGGACGCCGACGCGATCGGGCTGTCGGTGCTGTCCGGCGCTCACATGACGTTGTTCCGGCGCGTTGTCGAGCTGCTGGCCGAGCGCGGTGCCGCCGACATGGTCGTCTTCGGTGGCGGGATCATTCCGGACGCGGACATCCCCGAACTCACCCGCATCGGCGTTTCGAAGATCTTTACGCCGGGCGCGACGACACAGTCCATCGTCGACTGGGTCCGCACCCACGTCGCCACCCCCGTCTCCTAACCCGCCCCACCAAACCGTCCCCCGTATCACGTCCACCCCGGTCCACTGAACCGTCCCCCGTATCACGGCCACCCCGATAGCTCTTACGCCATCCGGCGATCCTTGCGCTGGGCAGGTTTTCGGGGGCAGTCCGCCACGCAGGGATCAAGCCTGACCGCCCGGAGTGGCGGACTGCCCCCGAAACCCCAAAGCCCGACCACCAGAAGAGCCAAAGACAAAGAGAGACCGGACGCACCCCTCATACGTCCGGTCTCTCACGCACGATGCCCCGCCGCCACCCCTCGACCGACAGGGCATCGGCCGTCTTGATGTGTCGGTCCGACGTTGAACACAACGATGGCCACTGCCGCGGGTTACGCGCCGGCTCAGGGCCAATTCCGCCGGTACGGCGGCAGCCGGCGCGCGTGGCTGCCGGACGACCGCCTGTGCGGTAGGGCACAGCCCGTACCCTTGCCGTTTGTCGCCTGGCCGCGATGGCTAGGCTGCGCCCGATGGGCCTGGCTCCCGGTCGCGGGAGCGGGCGGCGAGCCACTCGGCCGGTAACGACGCCGGCGGAGCTAATCGAGGAGCGGGACAGGCGAACATGGACCTGTACGAATATCAGGGGCGCGACCTGTTCGCCCGGCATGGATTGCCGGTGCTGGACGGTGGCGTGGCCACGACGCCGCAGGAAGCTCGAGCGATCGCGGAACGCCTCGGCGGCCGCTCGGTCGTCAAGGCACAGGTGAAGGTCGGCGGCCGCGGCAAGGCCGGCGGCGTCAAGCTCGCCGCCGACGCCGCCGAAGCGCAGGCGCGGGCGACGGACATCCTCGGCATGGACATCAAGGGCCACACGGTCCACAAGGTGATGGTCACCGAGACGGCCGACATCGTGGAGGAGTACTACTTCTCCTATCTCCTGGACCGCGCGAACCGTACGTTCCTGTGCATCGCCAGCACGGCCGGCGGCATGGAGATCGAACAGGTCGCGCACGAGGCACCGGAGAAGGTGGCCCAGGTCGCGATCGACGCGAACAAGGGTGTCGACGAGGCGACCGCGCGCGAGATCGTGGCGACCGCCGGCTTCCCGGCCGATGTCGCCGATCAGATCGCTGCCATCGCGGTGCAGCTCTGGCAGACGTTCGTCGCCGAGGACGCGCTGCTGATCGAGGTGAACCCGCTCGCAAAGGTGGCCGACGGCCGCGTCCTGCTGCTCGACGCAAAGGTGACCTTCGACGGCAACGCGACGTTCCGGCACCCGGATCACGAGGCGCTGGAGGACGTCGAGGCCGCCGATCCACTCGAGCAGCGGGCCAAGGAGCGCGATCTCAACTACGTCAAGCTCGACGGCACGGTCGGCATCATCGGCAACGGCGCGGGTCTCGTGATGTCCACTTTGGACGTCGTCGCGTACGCCGGTGAGGAGTACGGCGGGGTGCGCCCGGCCAACTTCCTCGACATCGGCGGCGGCGCATCGGCGGCAGTGATGGCCAACGGTCTGGAGATCGTCCTGTCCGACCCGTCGGTCAAGAGCGTGTTCGTCAACGTGTTCGGCGGGATCACGTCTTGTGACGCCGTCGCCAACGGCATCGTCCAGGCGCTCGCGATGCTCGCCGACCGGGGCGAAGCGGTCGCCAAGCCGCTCGTCGTACGCCTCGATGGCAATAACGCCGAAGCCGGGCGTCAGATCCTTGACGCGGCGGCGAACCCGCTCGTCGAACGGGTGGACACCATGGACGGTGCCGCGAAGCGCGCCGCCGAGCTCGCAGCCGTGGGGGCATGACATGGCAATCTGGTTGACGAAGGACTCCAAGGTCATCGTGCAGGGCATGACCGGCTCGGAGGGCTCGAAGCACACCCGCCGGATGCTGGCGGCCGGCACGAACGTCGTCGGCGGCGTCACGCCGGGCAAGGGTGGCCAGTCGGTCGACTTCGGCGGCACGACGTTGCCGGTGTTCAACTCGGTCGATGAGGCGATGACCTCGACCGGCGCCGACGTGACCGTCATCTTCGTACCCCCGAAGTTTGCGAAGGCGGCGATCGTCGAAGCGATCGACGCGGCCATTCCCCTCGCGATCGTCATCACCGAGGGCATTCCGGTGCATGACTCGACCGCCGCCTGGGCGCACAATGTCGCGTCCGGCAACAAGACGCGGGTCGTCGGGCCGAACTGTCCGGGCATCGCATCTCCGGGCGCGAGCAACGCCGGCATCATTCCGGCCGACATCACGCCGGCCGGCCGGATCGGACTCGTCTCGAAGTCCGGAACGCTGACCTACCAACTGATGTACGAGTTGCGGGACTTCGGCTTCTCCACCTCGGTCGGCATCGGTGGTGACCCGGTGATCGGGACGACGCACATCGACGCGCTCGAAGCGTTCCAGAACGACCCGGACACCGACGCGATCGTGATGATCGGCGAGATCGGCGGCGACGCCGAAGAGCGGGCGGCCGCGTTCATCAAGGCACACGTTACGAAGCCGGTGGTCGGCTACATCGCCGGCTTCACCGCGCCCGAGGGCAAGACGATGGGCCACGCCGGTGCGATCATCTCCGGCTCGGCCGGCACCGCCGACGCGAAGAAGACAGCGTTGGAGGCGGCCGGCGTCAAGGTCGGCAAGACGCCGAGCGAGACGGCCCAGCTGATGCGGGAGATCATGCAGTCGCGCTAGCTCGCACATTGTGGGCGTTCGGCCGGCCGGTCATACATGACCGGCCGGCCGTCGTTTGAGAGAGTCAAGGGCGATGGCTGCCACCCCGGACCACCCCGCGGATGCGCCGGACACCATGTCGCCCACCGATGCCCACGAATCGCCCGCTATCGCGGACGGACGGTCGGTCGTTCCGGACGATGACGTGTCGACGCGGCCGACCGTTGCGCTGCCCGCGCAACGCCGGCCCACGCCCCCGCCCGGCCCGGGCCGGCGCGCCCCGCTGTCGGTCGCGGCCGGTGTCAACGCGTTGTGGGCGGCCGCGTGGTCATTCGTACCGATCCTGGTCACGGTCGCGGTGGTCACGCTGGTCGGCTCGCCACGGCCGCCGGTGACGACGACCCTCCGGTACGGGATGGCGGCCTGGCTGCTCGGACACGGCGTGCCGCTGCGGCTCGACGGGCAGCCGATCACGCTCGTGCCACTGGCCGTCACGGCGCTGGCGATCTGGCGGTGCGTACGAGCCGGGCGCAACACGACGCGGGCACTCGGCGTACGCCGCGCTCGGTCGGTCCGGCCGGCGGTCGTGGTCGCGGCGTCGGTCGCGATCCCGTACGGGCTGCTCGGTGCCGCAGCGGCGGCGCTCGCCCGGGGCCGAGGACTCGAGGTGCCGATCCTGCGGGCCGGGCTCACCGCCGGCGGGCTCGCGCTGATCGCCGCGTTCTTCGGCGCGTGGCCGCACAGCAGGTTCGCCCGACGTCTCCGGGCCCGGATCCCGTACGTCGTCCGCGACAGCGTACGGACGGCAATCGTGGCCGTGTCCTTCCTGCTCGCCGCGGGCGCGATCGCGGTCGGCGTGCAGATCGCGGTGGCCGGAGCAACGGCGACGTCGATCCTGCGCAACATGGACGTGGGCTTCGCCGGCGACCTCGGCATCGTGCTCGTCTGTCTCGCGTACGCGCCCAACCTCGCCGTGTGGGCATCCGCCTACTTGGCCGGCCCGGGTTTCACGCTCGGTCAAGTCCCGGAGCTGCCGGTATTCGCCGGTCTCCCGGACCGCGCGATCACCGGTGTCGGACAGATCCTCCTCGCGACGCCGGTGATCGCCGGGCTGGTGGCTGGCGTCCTGCTCGCGCGCCGGGCCCGTGCCGACGGCGACCGGCCCGTGAGTCGGGGCGCCCTGGTCGGCGCCACACTCCTCGCCGCTCCGGTTGCGGCGATCGCGCTCGCCGTCATCGGATTTGCCGGCGCCGGCGCGTTAGGCGGCAGCGCGCTCGCGAACACCGGTCAGGTCGGCTGGGAGTTCGGGTTGATCGGCGGGCTCGGCATCGCCATCGGCGCCCTCGCCGGTGCACAGGTCGCGGCGACGAGCAGCTCGTCCTCGACGTAGTCCCAGGCCCCGGGGCCGGGTCGACGGCGGTCGGCCGAAGTCCCGCCTGTAGGGTTGCGCAGGTGACCGCACGGCTCGTTGTGCTCGTCTCCGGCATCGGCACCAACCTCCAGGCTCTCCTCGACGCGTGTGCCGAACCGTCGTATGGTGCCCAGATCGTCGCCGTCGGTGCCGACCGTCCCGGTATCGAAGGGCTGACCAGGGCCGAGAAGGCAGATATCCCGACATTCGTACGGTCGGTGAAGTCGTTTACCACGCGGCCGGAGTGGGATGCCTCCCTGACTGCGGCGATCGAAGCGTTCGAGCCCGATCTGGTGATTTCTGCGGGCTTCTTGAAGCTCGTCGGGGACGAGTTCCTCGGCGCGTTCGGCGACCGCTATATCAACACGCATAACGCGCTGCTGCCGAGCTTTCCCGGCATGCACGGCCCGCGTGACGCGTTCACCTACGGCGTCAAGATCGCCGGAGCCACGCTGTTCTTCGTGGACGGCGGCATCGATACCGGCCCGATCATCGCGCAGGTCGCGGTGCCGGTCGAGGACGACGACACCGAGGAAACCCTGACCGAGCGCATCAAGGACGCCGAGCGCCGGCAACTCGTCGATGTCGTGGGCCGCATGGTCCGCGGCGGCTGGACCATCAACGGACGAAAGGTCACGATCCCATGAGTGAGCGTCAGCGAGCGAATCAGAAGGCTCAGTGTGGCCGTGCCTCATGCGCGTCCGACGCGAAGCGAGGACGGGCATGAGTGACGCTGCGATGAGCGACGGTGCGATGAGTGCCGCCGACACCGGCCGTCGAGCGATCAAGCGGGCGCTGATCAGCGTGTACGACAAGGCCGGGCTGGATGAGTTGGCCCACGCGCTGGTCGGCGCAGGCGCCGAGATCGTGTCGACCGGCACCACGGCGGCGCACATCGAGTCGCTCGGCTTGCCCGTCGTCCGGGTCGAGCAGCTCACCGGCTTCCCGGAGTGCCTCGATGGACGGGTCAAAACACTGCACCCCAAGGTGCACGCGGGCCTCCTCGCCGACCTTCGTCTGGAGACACACGCTCAGCAGTTGACCGAGCTCGGCATCGAGTCGTTCGATCTGTTGGTCAGCAACCTCTATCCGTTCACCGAGACGGTTGCGTCCGGTGCCGACTTCGACGGCTGCATTGAACAGATCGACATCGGCGGCCCGGCGATGGTGCGGTCGGCCGCGAAGAATCACGCGAACGTCGCCGTCGTGACGTCACCGGTTGCGTACCCGGATGTCATCAAGGCCGTAGAAGGCGGTGGCCTCACCCTCGCGCAGCGTCGGGCGCTGGCCGCGCGCGCATTCGCGGACATCGCGGCCTACGACGTGGCGATCGCCGAATGGTTCGCCGTGCAGGAGACCATGGCGGCCGGTGAGTGGTGGCCGGCGTTCGGTGGCATCGCGACGACACTCGAAACCACCCTGCGCTACGGCGAGAATCCGCACCAGCAGGCGGCGCTCTACATCGACGCGTCCCGGCCGGCCGGCATCGCCCAGGCTACACAGCTACAGGGCAAAGAGATGTCCTACAACAACTACATCGACGGCGATGCCGCGTGGCGCAGCGCGAACGACTTCGCCGAGCCGTGCGTCGCCATCATCAAGCACCAGAACCCGTGCGGGATCGCGATTGGCGCCGACGTTGCCGAGGCCCACCGCAAGGCCCACGCGTGCGACCCACAATCCGCCTACGGTGGCGTGATCGCGGTCAACCGCACCGTGACGGCCGAGATGGCAGCCCAACTCAAGGGCGTGTTCACCGAGGTCATCATCGCGCCCGGCTACGACGACGACGCGCTGGAATTGCTCGCGAAGAAGAAAGACCTTCGGGTGCTCATTGCTCCGGTGTGGACGGCCGAACGCGTCGAGACCCGACAGGTCTCCGGCGGGTTGCTGGCCCAGACCGCCGATCGGATCGACGCCCCCGGCGACGACCCGGCAACGTGGACGTTGGCCACCGGCAGCGCCGTGGACGCGGCGACGCTGGCCGATCTGGCCTTCGCCTGGCGAGCTATCCGGTCGGTGAAGTCGAACGCGATCCTGCTCGCCCATGACGGAGGCACTGTTGGCGTCGGGATGGGTCAGGTAAACCGCGTCGACGCGGCCCGGCTCGCGGTTGCGCGCGCCGGCGCGGACCGGCTCGCCGGCGCCGTGGCGGCGTCCGACGCGTACTTCCCGTTCCCGGACGGCCTCCAGATTCTGACCGACGCGGGCATCCGCGCGGTGGTCGAGCCGGGCGGCTCGATCCACGACCCTGAGGTGATCGCGGCGGCCGAGGCCGCGGGCATCACCCTCTATCTCACCGGTACGCGGCACTTCTTCCACTGACGCCCGCGGGCGCCTTGTGGTCAAGCGGGACGGTAAACCGCGCCCTGTTCGGCGCCGAAGCCACCAATACCCTTCGGATTCGGCCCGAAGCGGTTCGGCCCCGGCGTGCTGTCGAGGCACAGCAGGACGAGCAGCCAGATCCATCCGATGACGGGAACGAATCCGATCCACCACCACCAGCCCCGGTGGTTGCTGTCGTGGAGCCGGCGAACGGTCACGGCGATCGTCGGGATCAGGACGAACAGGCCGTAGAGCCCAGCAATCAGGTGCAGGAACCAGCTGTCCGTTGCCGCGCGGACGATTTCGAGGATGCCGGCGATGATGAAGTTGATCAACGTGAACATCCAGAATTCCTGGCGGCGCGCGCGCCCGTCAAAGGTGGCGTATTGGCGCAGCACATCGACGTACCAGTGCATCGTGGCCTCCTCGTTGCCGCGGGCACTCCTGGACGTCAGCATCGCCCCACGGCCGTTCGCGGGGACGCCGAATCGCGAAAATCGCTCGGAAACCGCTCTTACCTGGTCGTATGCCGCACGAACAAGCCGCGGACACCGGGCGGTGTCCGCGGCTCAAGTCGGGTCGTACGTCTGGGCGTGGGTCCTCAGGCGACCGGCGCGCCCGGCCATGCCGGCTCCGGGCCCGCGTTGATCTGCTTGGGATTCGGGCCGTACTGGTTCGGTCCCGGCTGGCCGTCCTGGGCGCAGAACACGATCAGGATGATCGCCCCGACGATCGGGATCAGCACGATGAACCACCAGCCACCGGACCGGCCCGTGTCGTGGAGTCGACGCACCGTTACAGCGATGCCGGGGATCAACACGGCCAGGCTGTAGAGCACCGAGATGACCAGCACGATCGTGCTGCCGGTCGACCGCTGGACGATGTTGAGGACCGCACTGATGATGAAGTTGATCAGCGCGAACATCCAGAACTCCGTACGTCGCGCACGGCCCCCGAATGTGGCGTACTTCTTCAGTACCTCCAGATACCAGTTCATGCTTCTCCTCGTTAGCGAAGTGTTCCCTGTCCGATCGGTGTCTGGCGATTGCGCTCATCATTGGTGGAATGAGCCAGCGCGGGATCCATCGGTGTGACACGTTTCGATGTCTGAACGTGCGACTTTAGCGGGCGTTCGCATGGCTCAGACACCCCATTTGTTGGCGGCTCGGGTCGCGGAATGCGCCATGTGGAAAGATTGGCACACGTGACCGCGATGATTCTGGATGGCAAAACCACGCTCGCCACCATCAAAGACGAACTCCGGGTACGGATCAAGGCCCTAGCCGATCGCGGCGTGATACCCGGCCTGGGAACGGTTCTCGTCGGCGACGACCCCGGATCGCGCGCGTACGTCGCCGGCAAGCATCGCGACTGCGCCGAACTCGGCATCGCGTCCGTACGGCGGGATCTGCCGGCAACGGCAACGCAGTCGCTGGTTCTCGACGCCGTGGCGGAACTGAACGCGGATCCGACGTGTGCCGGCTACATCGTCCAGTTGCCGCTGCCGAAGGGTCTGGACGAACTCGCCGTTCTCGAAGCCGTCGACCCGGCCAAAGACGCCGACGGCCTGCATCCGGTCAACCTCGGTCGGCTCGTCCTGGGCAAGGCCGCTCCACTGCCGTGCACGCCGCGAGGCATCGTCGATCTGCTCCGGCGCTATGACGTGCCGATCGCCGGAGCCGAGGTCGTCGTCGTCGGTCGCGGGACGACCGTCGGCCGGCCGCTCGGACTGCTACTGACCCGACGCAGCGAGAATGCCACGGTGACGTTGTGCCACACCGGTACGCGTGACCTCGCGGCGCACGTACGGTCGGCGGACATTGTGGTCGCCGCCGCCGGCGTACCGGGGCTGATCACCGCCGAGATGGTGAAGCCCGGTGCGGCCGTGCTCGACGTCGGCATCTCGCGGGTGGAACTCGTCGACGGCAAGACGAAGCTCGTGGGCGACGTCGCGCCGGACGTACGGGAGGTCGCGGGGTATCTCGCCCCGATGCCCGGTGGGGTCGGTCTGATGACCCGCGGGATGTTGCTCACCAACGTCGTCGAGCTGGCCGAGGCCCGGGCGGCGCGCTGACCGGCGGTCTCATGGGCCACAACATCATGCCCGCGCCGGGTGGACCGACCGTGGTGGCGATATCGTGCGGACGTTGAACCACAATCGATGACCTTGGGAGATGTAGTCCGATGGGCAAGAAGGTAACCGTCGTCGGCGCCGGTTTCTACGGCACCACGACCGCGCAGCGGCTGGCTGAGTTCGACGTGTTCGAGACCGTCGTGCTCACCGACATCGTCGATGGCAAGCCCGCCGGCGTGGCGCTCGACCTCAACCAGTCGCGGCCGATCGAAGGCTTCGAGACCAAGGTCGTCGGCGTCACGACCGGCCCGAACGGCGAAGGCTACGAGGCTATCGAGGGCTCCGACGTCATCGTGATCACCGCTGGGCTGCCGCGCAAGCCCGGCATGAGCCGGATGGATCTGCTCGGGACGAACGCCAAGATCGTCCGTCAGGTCGCCGAGAATGTGGCCAAGTACGCGCCGAACGCGGTCGTGATCGTGGTGTCGAACCCGCTCGACGAGATGACGGCGCTGGCCCAGATCGCGACCGGATTCCCGCGCAACCGCGTGCTCGGGCAGGCCGGCGTGCTGGACACCGCGCGCTTCACCAACTTCGTCGCCGAGGAGCTCGGTGTTCCGGTCAAGTCGGTGAAGACGCTGACGCTCGGCTCACACGGCGACACCATGGTGCCGGTGCCGTCGCACTGCACCGTGGATGGCAAGCCGCTGGACCTCGTGATGTCCGCGGACAAGATCGAGGAGCTGGTCGTGCGTACGCGCAACGGCGGCGCCGAGGTAGTCGCACTCTTGAAGACCGGCTCGGCCTACTACGCACCGTCGGCCGCCGCCGCCCGGATGGCCAAGGCCGTCGCCGAGGACTCCGGCGAGGTCATTCCGGTCTGCGCGTGGGTCGATGGTGAATTCGGCATCTCCGGCGTCTACCTCGGTGTGTTGGCCGAGATCGACGCCACCGGCGTACGCAAGGTCATCGAGACCGATCTCACGGACACCGAACTCGCGTCACTGCGCGAGGCGGCGGAAGCCGTTCGGGCGAAGCAGGCCGACGTCGCCAGCATGTAGGTGCCGCTCGGCGCCTCGACGCCCTCTGGCATTTGTACGGGAGTTGGCCGGTCATCCGGCCCGCGACCGCCCAGCTTCCGTACAACTGCGCGAGCAACCCGGTCACCCGCAGCGCGCCATGGTCCTAGGCGGATGCGATGGCGACCGCGAGTGCGGCGAGCGACAGCCCTGACGCGGTGACGTACGCGCCGACCGGCAGACTCCGTGACTCCGGACGGACCGACCCGTCGGAACCGCGCGGCCGCAACGCCGTGATGACCGGGCCCATGACGATGAACATCACGCCAAGCAAGCCCGCTACGCAGGCCCACTGCCAGCCGATGAGGAACGCGGCTCCGCCGCGCGTCGTCTGCATGGTGGCCACGAGGTCGTCGTGCCCGTCGCCGGGAATGGGCAGGAACACGACGGCGAGAGCGATCAGCGCGGCGATGGGCAGGCGCCAGCACCAGACGTACCAAGATCGACGGGCGAGACGATGCCCGTCCGATGCCTTGATCCGCTGCATGAGCAACGTGCTGTCCGTGAGCGGGCGGACGTCGGCCCGGCCGTAGCGGCGGCGATGGTCGCGATCGAGGAGGATGGCCGCGAGCGGAAGCAGCCCGTACGTGCACCATCCGGCCGCGGCCATGCCGACCGGCACACCGCCGGCGAGACTCTGCGCCAGGTGGAACAGTCGAGGCGTGACCGCATCGCGGGCAAACTCGACGGCGATCGCGACCGCGGCCAGACCGAGGAGTGTCCCGACGACGAGGACGCGGCGGCGGCGATGCGTGTTGGGTAGCACTCGATGTCGGGTCGCTGTGCGAGCCGCGGGGGGCGACGAGGCGGACACAAGCGGTGACAGTACCGAGCCGTCGCCGTACGCACCAGTGTTTGTGCAGCTCAACTACGTTGCGATGGATGACACTGCCCCGGACTGTGCCGACAGGCGGGCTTCCAGTACGCTCGTACTGTTAATGAGATCCGAGAGGAGCGCCACCGACCATGGCGAAGATCAAGGTAACCAAGCCGGTCGTCGAGATCGACGGCGACGAGATGACGAGGGTCATCTGGAAGCAGATCCGTGAGCAGCTGATCCTGCCGTATGTCGACGTCGATCTCGATTATTACGACCTCGGCATCGAGCACCGCGATGCGACCGATGATCAGGTGACGGTCGACTCGGCGAACGCGATCAAGCGCCATGGTGTCGGTGTGAAGTGCGCGACCATCACCCCGGATGAGGCCCGCGTCGAAGAGTTCGGCCTGAAGAAGATGTGGCGGTCGCCCAACGGCACGATCCGCAACATCCTCGGCGGCGTCGTCTTCCGCGAGCCGATCGTCGTTTCCAATGTCCCGCGCCTGGTGCCGAACTGGAAGAAGCCAATCATCATCGGCCGTCACGCGCACGGCGACCAGTACAAGGCGACGGATTTTGTGGTGCCCGGTCCAGGCAAGGTCACCATCAGCTACCAGCCGGCCGATGGCGGTGCACCGATGGAGTTCGAGGTGGCCGACTTCCCTGGTGGCGGTATCGCCATGGGCATGTACAACTACGACAACTCGATCCGCGACTTCGCGCGCGCGTCGTTCCGCTACGGGCTCGACCGGAACTACCCGGTCTACCTGTCGACGAAGAACACGATCCTCAAGGCGTACGACGGCCGGTTCAAGGATCTGTTTGCCGAGATCTTCGAGACCGAATTCGCCGCCGACTTCAAGGCGGCCGGCCTCACGTACGAGCACCGGCTGATCGACGACATGGTCGCGGCCGCGCTCAAGTGGGAGGGCGGCTACGTCTGGGCCTGCAAGAACTACGACGGTGACGTCCAGTCCGACACCGTGGCCCAGGGGTATGGCTCGCTCGGTCTGATGACGTCCGTACTCATGACGCCGGACGGCCAGACCTGCGAGGCCGAGGCGGCGCACGGCACGGTGACCCGGCACTACCGCCAATGGCAGCGGGGCGAGAAGACCTCGACGAACCCGATCGCCTCGATCTTCGCCTGGACGCGTGGCCTGGCCTTCCGTGGGAAGCTCGACCACACGCCCGAGGTGACCGCGTTCGCCGACACGTTGGAGCACGTCTGCGTGGAGACCGTCGAGGCTGGTCAGATGACCAAGGACCTCGCGCTGCTCATCGGGCCGGACGCGCCGTGGTTGTCCACCGACGAGTTCATGAACGCGCTGAACGACAACCTGGCCCGTAAGCTCGGCGCCTGACGTTCGTCGTGGTTCAGGTCGGCCGGGGCGTTGCGCTCCGGCCGACCGTCGTTTGAGGCGTACGTCCAACCGATGCGCGCGCAGTCCCGGCTCGGTCCGGGCCGTCCCGCCCGTCCGGCCCGTCCCGCCCGTCCGGGCCGTCCCGCCCGTCCCGCCCGTCCGGGCCGCGCGGCGCTGGCGGGTCGGACGTGCGCGACGCCCCAAGATCCGTGATCGTGCAGCGTGGCGGGCCCTTCGCGGCCATGATCAGGTCACTCTTGCTGCAAGGTCACGGATCTTGGCAGGTGAGTGCGAATGACCAGGACCGCCCGTGCGAACGACGCGGGCCTTCCCGGCTCGGTCCAGGCCCTCGCATCGAGCGGCGTGTCGGCGCTGTGCCATCTCATCGGGTGATATAGGGATTTGTCCGTCACTGCCGGCCGGGATCTGTCGTTGGTATCAACGTGAACGCGGCTTGCGCGGTCACGCGTCGGCCTGGGTCTCCCGACAACCTGGCGGGTCACCGCCAGCGCTCTGCTCAGGCCGGGTGAACACCAACATGGGGATCATCCCCAGCGTCCCTCAGCGGGGGTCCGGCGAGCCCGGGCCCCCGCCCCCTATCGCGTACGCCATCGCTCGTCGATGCGAGACCGCGACTCAGTGATGCACCAGGCGCTCTTCGGCGAGATCCGCGACTCGGGAACGTCAGCGATGTTAAGGCTGACGGATAACGACCCTGCCGTGACGCGCGCGACCCCGGCCGAGGACCTCGCGCCGTGAGGAGCGGGCGGCAGCGAAGGACCGTGGCGTCGACGAGCGCCAGGTGCTGGGCCACGAGGGCGACCCTGACGTGACGAACTCGTCGCCGACCCCGGAACTCCCGGTCAGGCGGTGCTAGCTGAGGTGCCAGGTGGCGCCGTCGGGAGTGTCGCGGATCTCGATGCCGGCCGCCGCGAGCTTGTCGCGAATGGTGTCCGCGGTCGCGAAGTCCCGGCTGGCCCGCGCCGTACCGCGGATCTGGCACACGAGATCCAGCACGGCCGGCAGCGCGACTGACTTTGGATCGACGGCGCCGGCGAGGTCGCCGAGCCGCACGATCATCTGCCGGAAGACGGTGCGCGCGTAGCCGACGTCGTCGGAGAGATCGGACGCCCACTCGGTCAACAACTGATCGAGATCGAGCATCGCCGCGACGCAGCCGTCGGCGTCGTTCGCTGCCGCCGCGGCGGCGAACGACGCATTGAGCCGATCGGCCTCGGCCGCGAGGATCACCGGCGCGGACTCGTCGGCTGCGCTCGCCCCGCCCGGCCGGTCGGCCGAATCGGACGAGCGTCGCACCGACGCCGCGCCGGGGTGCTCGCGGTTGAGTTCGTCGAACGTGAGCACCGTCCCGCTCGGGAAGACCGTACTCGCGCCGCGACGTCGGATCGTCATCGTTCCGTTGCCCGACACCGTCGCCGTCGTGGCGTCGAGATCCAGCGTGACGGCGGTGTGTTCGTCGACGCCGATGATGAAGGTATCGTCCGGCAGCATCTGCTCCATCTGCGACAGTCGACGTTCGCCCAGGTAGCAGAACCGGGTGTCGTGGTGGCCGCCTTCGGCGTTGTCGTAGTGCGGCACCACCACGACCGGCATGCCGGTCACCTGCCGGACGATGTCGAGCCCCTCGGCCCAGGCCGGTGACTCGCCCGCCTTGTAGATCTCGTACACCGGCACTGTGTGTGACCCGAGGGTGAGCGCGGCGGCGCTGGCGAAGATGACCACACCGCCGCGCTTGAGCCGATCGGTGATGAGTTGCGGGACCTCGGTGTCGCGCCACTGGCGCAACGCATAGGTCGGGCTGCCCGGGCCGGCGAAGATCCAGCCGGCGTCGCCAAGATCAGCGAGCGCCCGCGCGCGGGCGGCCGGTGCGAGGTCGCGACTCCGCCACGACACCACGTTGACCTTGCGGCCGACGCTCGCGTCGAAATACGCCACCGCTCGCTCGGAGATGTCGTCGGCGTTTTCCTGGAAGCCGTACGGAGTGTCGAGCACGACCGCTGGTGCGTCGCCGAGGCGTGCGAAGAATTCGCGATGCGGCTTGATCATCGTCGGTGCCGTCTCGCCGGAGCCCATCATGACGAGCAAACGCGTCATCGAATCGACCCCTCGCTCGCCGGATCGAGCGCGCTGACGTCGTCCAGCTGTGCGGTCGGTGCCAACAGATCCAACCGGGCCTCGAGCGCCAGCAGATCGTCGGCGACCCGGCCGGGCTGCTGGGCGTGCAGGTCATGATCGCCGCCCAGGTACTCGCTGATCCTAGCGTCGGGCAGCGCGGCGGCAGCCCGCATGATCCGTTCGCGACGGACCGCAGCCGCATCCGGATCGTCCGGGAGCGCGGGCATGAGCAACACGGGCACGGCAACTTGCGGATAGTACGGCGCCGGCGGGTCGTCCCACATGCTCCGCGCGATCTGCATGTGATGCTCGATGCTCAGCCGGCGATGGATCGTCCCGTCCGCGTCCTCCCGGAGATTGGCCACCGTCGCCTCGATGGCGGCGGCGCTCCATTGTGGATGCCCGGCCCGCATCCGCGCCCGCATGGCACTGGCCGGCTGACCGTCCACAGCGGGCGGGCGCATCCGTCGCTCCGCCGAAGCCCAGGAGTCGAACGTATCGGCCGGACTGAACCACCCGCCGTCGACGAGAGCCAGGGCCGCCACCACATCCGGGTGTTCGGCCGCGAGCCGGATGACGACATTGCCACCCCACGACTGACCGGCGACGACAGCGCCGACGATGCCCAACTGGGCCGCGACCGTCGCGACGTCGGCGGCGGCCGTCGCCGTGTCGTACCCGTCGTCCGGCGCGTCGCTCTCGCCGTGCGAACGCAGGTCGACGGCGATGGTTTCGTGGCCGGCCGCGGCGAGGCGGACCGCGACCTCGTCCCACAGCCGCGCATTCGACGACAGGCCGTGCACGAGAACGAAGTCTCTCGGGGCTGGCCGGTCGACAGCACCGGGTCGCGAGACCGCCGGCGGAAACCATCGCCGCAGATGCAGCCGCACGCCCGGCGCGACCGCGACCCACTCGTCGCGCAAGGCGGACGGATCATCGATGGATGGATGGTCGCCGGAAGGCATGCGCCAACGATAGCCGCGCCGACCGACACGAATTCGTCAGCGCGTGAAGCGGTGAGCGACGGTCAGGAACCCCAGGCGCGCCGGTCCAACGCACCGAGCACCCGATCGACCCGTACGACACCGCTCGCGGCCGCGATCGCCATGGCCGTTCCGGGTTCGCGCCAATTGTTCCGGATCGCTTTGGCGCTGAAGTACCACGCGTCGCGCCGGTTGCCCGATGCCGCGGACCAGCACGCGAGTTCGCCATAGACGCGAGCGGCACCGGGCCGACAACCGCGGATCTCCGGATGCCGCGTCATCATCCAGCGCAACGAGGAGATACGGGTCGCATACTCGTACGCCGAGTGCGGCTGTCGTGGCCATCGGACCCGTACGAGGGCTTCGTCGACGTGTACGACCGGTGAGCGTTTCGCCGCGCGGAGCAGCAGGTCCCAGTCTTCGTTGTCGCTACCCGACGCATCCTCGGCGACCAGGCCGAGCCCGCCCAGGAGCGCGGCCCGACGCATCAGGAACGTCGACGAGTGGAGCATCTCCATCCGCGCGGCGACGAGATCCTCGACGCGCACGGTGTCCTGGTCGGCCAGTCGCGGAGTCCGGTGACCCGCGTGCTCGACCTCTATCGCGCAGGTGACGAACTCCGACTCCGGACGCGCCGTCAGCGCCTGCACCTGGGCCGTGAGCTTTCCGCTGGCCCACTCGGTGTCGTCATCGCAGAACGCGACGAGATCGGTGTCGAGGCCCAGAACGCCCGTGTTGCGGGTGCCGGCGAGACCCGGCGTACGCCAATTCGACAGCACCATGACCGGCCGCGGCAGCGCGCGTGCAAGCAGGTAGTCGGGCGGTGTCCCGTCGTACACCACGATCACCCGCATTGGACCGGCATAGTCCTGCGCCAGCACGGCCTTCAGAGCTTGGCTCATGGCTTCGGGACGGTCGCGGGTCGGGATGACGACACCGACGCTGGGGAGATTGGCCGCCCCGTGCGGTGTCGTCTTCGCTGTGGCCGACGAGTCGCGGTTACGGCCGGGACCGAAACGATACGGCCGGGCATTGCGCATCGGCTGGGCTGTGTCGATCATGCGTCCGTCCGATCATTCATCGTGTCCAGATCAAACGCTGTCGTCCGGATAACGACTGATGAGACGGGTTGGAGGCTCATGTGTATAGAAAAAACGACATGAATGCCACCATCGGGAGTGGCGCGAAATCACAAAGTGCCTGCATATCGAGCTTGCGACTCTGTGACGCTGGCTGCCGTCTGCTCGCCAATTGCCCGATCGCCCGATCGGGCACTAATCCGGGCACACCCGCCGATTAGCGGAGCAAAACGTCGGTTGCGAATCACCTTCGCTCGCTGGCCAGTTCGTCCGTTCGCAAGGCCGTCCTCGGGATGCTGGCATCGGTCGCCGGTACATTCTCCTGACTCGCGAGTGCGGGCAGGCCGTTGCGATGCCGTACCCAGGCCCAAGCCACTGGCCCAAGCACGGCGGCGGCCGCGACACCCGCGATCAGTTCCGTGTTCGATGCGTGGAGAAGCTTGAGCGCGCTCGCGAGCAGCACCACGGCGAGCGCGCGTCGGATGAAGCCGCCCTGCGCCCGGGCCGAGACCTGCGCGCCCAGGAACACTCCCGGGATCGAGCCGATCAACAACGCGGTCGTCACGCTGAACTGGAAGTCGCCGAAGATCAGGTGGCCGAGGGCGGCCGAGGCGACCAACGGGACTGCCTGTACCAGGTCGGTGCCGACGAGGTCGCCGCCGCGCAGCGTCGGGTAAAGCGCCAGCAGAACGACAATGATCAGCGAGCCGGAACCGACGCTCGTCATGCCGACGACCAGACCACCCATGGCGCCGAGCAGGACGGTGGCGAGCGGGCGCACTTGGATTCGGGCCAGCGCGGTCCGGCCGCCATCGATCGGGGCGGTCATGCCGGCCCGCGCGGCGGCCCGACGGCGGGCGTGATCGCGCATGCGGAGGAACGCGCGCATGACCAGGCCGGCGACGGCCAGCAGGAGCGCGACGCCGAGCGCGATCTGCACGGCGTTCTGGAGCGACTGGCCGTTGCCGAGCGCCTTGTTGACGAGCACGCCCGCGAATGCGGCTGGCACGCTGCCCAGGCAGAGCCAGCGCACCAGGCTCCAATTCACGCGGCCGTGACGGATGTGAACGAGGGAGCCGACGGGCTTCATCACGGCGCTCGCGACCAGGTCGCTGGAGACCGCGGCGAGTGGCGGAATGCCAAAGAAGATCACTAGTACGGGTGTCATCAAGGCGCCGCCACCCATGCCGGTCAGGCCGACGATGATGCCGACGCCGAATCCGGCCGCCGTCAGTGCCCAGTTCATTTACCCAGTATCCCTACCTGTCAAGGGGTCTTATCCATCGACCGAACTGTGTCCGCCGTCACGAAAGCCGTTGCGCCGAGCGAGATCGTGAGACGACCGTTCGCTGCTCGACGAGATGGCGGTAGGTTTTGGAGCGCTCCGGCTGAAGGGGAGGAGGCGTCGGTGGCGGAGATACTCGTGCTGGGACCGGTTGAGGTCCGACACGGCGCTCGCGCCCTGGTGTTCTCCCGCCAGCAGGAGCGCTTCATCCTCGGCGTGCTGGCGTTGGAGGTCGGGCGGCCGGTCGCGACCGACCGCCTCATCGACCTGTTGTGGGGCGACGAACCCCCGCGGAGCGCACGGGCTGTGCTCCAAACGCGGGTATCGGAGCTGCGGACGGCGTTGGCCTCGTTGCTGCGGGAGCCCGCGGCTGGCGTTGGTGCTCTCGGTGATGTCGCCGAGGTCGCCGTGACCATCGAGTCGCGCCGGTCGGCGTACGTCTTGATGGCGCCGGAGCAGATCGTCGATGCCTTCGTGTTTCTGCAGCGGGCTCGAGATTGGCGTTCGGCCGTCACGCCCGCTGCGGGACGTGATCAATTGCGCGCCGCTCTGGATCTGTGGCGCGGCCCGGTTCTCGGCGATCCGGATCACACCGGCGCGCCACCCCTGCGGCAGGCGCTGGAATCGGCCCGGTTGACAGCGTTGGAGGACCTGTTCGAACTCGATCTCGGCCTGGGTAATCATGTGGCGGTGGCCGACGAGATCCTGCGCCTGCCGGCCGAAGACCAGAAACGCGAGCGGCTCGTAGAGCTCGCCATGACCGCCCAGTTTCGTAGTGGTCGAGCCGCCGAAGCGTTGCAGACGTTCGACCGGTGGCGGCGCTGGCTCGATGACGAGCTGGGCGCGATGCCGGGGCCGCGGAGTGCCGAGATTCATCGGGCGATCCTGCGCAACGTCGACCCGGGTTTGGTGCCCGCGCGGGCCCAGCCGCGTTCAGGATCGACTGCTCCGGACCGGGCCGACTCGGGGGCAACATTTATCCCAACGGTGCCGCGCACCCTGCCGCCCGATGTCCACGCGTTCGCCGGCCGAGAGCAAGAACTCGCGTCATTGGCTGACATGCTCGGTACCGGTGGCGAGTCCGTGGTGTCGATCACCGGACCGCCGGGCGTCGGCAAGACCGCGTTGTCGCTGCGGGTCGCGCACGATCTGGCGGGTGAATTTCCCGACGGACAACTTTTCGCGGATCTGCGCGGCGCCGATAAGCGCGCGGCCGCGGAGCCGCACGAGATCCTCGCGCGTTTTCTTCGTGCGCTCGGTGTGCAGACTGCCGCCGGGGCGACGCTCGAAGACCAGGTCGACATGTATCGAACGGTGCTAGCCGACCGGAACGTTCTGGTGATTCTCGATAACGTCCGCGATGACGTCCAAATCGAGCCGCTGATTCCGCCCGGCCCCGGTAATCGAGTCATCGTCAACGGACGCAGTCGGATGCACAGCGGGGCGGCGACGCGCACCATCGACCTCCACGTGCTCGATGAGGACGGCGCGGTTGACCTGTTGAAGCTGCTGGTCGGTGGCCGACGGATCGACGATGAGCCTCTCGCCGCGCGGGATGTCATTCAGCTGTGTGGCCAGCTCCCGTTGGCGTTGCGGATCGTCGGTGCACGCCTTCGCGCGCGGCCGCACTGGACGATCGAGTGGCTTGCGCGAACCTTGCGGGATGAGCGGCCGCGGCTCGATCAGTTCACGCACGGCCAACTCGACGTTCGGGTGAGCATTGGGTTGAGCTATCGCGATCTGAGCACCGACGCGAAGCTCCTATTGTGTTCGATGGCCGACCTCGATCTTGTTCACCTATCCCTCTGGGCCGCGGCCGCGCTTCTCGACTCGACACTGAGCGACGCCGAGCAGGTTCTGGACGAGATTTTCGACGCCCATCTAGCCGACATCGTCGGTCATGACGCCGTTGGTCCGCACCACCAGATCCACGACCTCGTTCGTGCCTATGCTCACGAACAGTCCGAGACCGAAGAGATCGCCGGCCGCCTAGTAGCCGCCCGGCAGCGGCTTTACGGCGTGTACCAGTACGTCGCCGCGTCGGTCAACAAGCGAGTCACGTCGGGCATGTACGTTGGTCCGCTCGAGACTTCTGGAAAATGGGTCCCCGACGGCAATGTGGCAACCGCGCTTGCCCGTGACCCGTCGCGTTGGTTCGAGACCGAACGCCGCCATATTCTGACGCTCGTCCGGCGGGCCGCCGCCGATGGTGATGACAGGATCTGCTGCGCACTGGTCCGGCTCACGTGGACCTTGTTCGAGATGAGGCGGTACTTCGAAGATTGGCTCGCCATCGTCGAGACGAGTTACTCAGCGGCCGATCATTTGCAGAACCCGATCGAGGTAGCCTCGGTGAAGCTCATACGTGCGGTTGCGCTGTCCGAAACGCGACGGTACGAGGAAGGCCGCGTTGACCTCGCCGATGCGGCAGCGATCTTTGACACCCTCGGTGATCGGGCCGGACTGGGCTCGGTACTCGCCCACCTCGGAATGTTCGATCGATTGGAAGACAACGCATCGTCCGCGTTGGTGCAATTTGAGGGTGCCGTCTCTGACCTAGCCAGTGCGGGATACCCTGCTGCATTCGGGCTCGCCGCGCGATATCTCGGGCAAGCTCATTTGGCGTTCGGGCATGATATGGACGCCGAAGAGTGGTTCGCAACCGCTCTCGACGCGTATCGGTCAGTCGACGTACGCCTGGGAGAAGCACAGGTCCTGGTGCACCAAGGCTTCATGTTCGTGTCCAGAGGCGAGCTCGATCGGGCGACGCAGCAATTCGAGCAGGCGCTCTCCTACGTTCGCGAGATCGGTGATCTGGCGGGCACGGCGCAGTGTCTACGGGCACTAGCCGCCGCGGACCGCGCGCGAGGCGACGTCGACGGAGCCCGGGCGAAGCTGACCGAGGCCCTGAAGATCGTCCGGCAGCCCAAGCCGACGCTGATGGAGCGGCTGGTGTCCGGCGACCTACAGGACCTCGACGAGGTGGCCGCCGGCGCGTGCGGATAGCTCGCTAACGTCGGTCGACGGGCCTCGAAACGACCTTGGAAAGTCGTGACCGTGGGATCGGCGCTCCGAACGCCCCCGTGGTGTTCGGAGCGCCGACACGCAACGCGCTTCGAAAGGCGCGCTGCGTCGGTGGTGACATCCTGGCGCGAGTGCTCTCCCAAGACCTTCCCAAAACCTTCCCAGCAACTCCGACGTCGGGTGCGGAGCCGGTCAGGCCCGGGTACGGGGTGCGATCCAGCCCTCGTCCGCGAGCCGTTCCAGTACTGCGCGGACGCCCTGGTCGACGCTCACCCGGCTGGTGTCGACCACGATGTCGGCGTCGGTCGGCTCTTCGTACGGGTCGTCGATGCCGGTCATCCCGGTGATCAGGCCGGCCCGTGCCTTGGCGTACAAGCCTTTGCGATCCCGCTGTTCGCAGACCTCGAGCGGCGTCGCCACATACACCAGGACGAAGCCCGCCCCGGCCGCCGACGCCTGCGCGCGAGCGGTCGCCCGGGCGGCGGCGTAGGGCGCGATGGGGCAGCAGATGGCGAGCCCGCCGTGGCGTGCCACTTCGGCGGCGACCCAGCCGATCCGGCGGATATTGAGATCGCGGTCCGCCTTGGAGAACGTCAGCCCGGCGGACAACTCGCGCCGTACGACGTCGCCGTCGAGGAACGTGACCGTACGTTCGCCCGTCTCCTGCAGCGCATCGGCCACGCCGCGGGCGATCGTCGACTTGCCGGAGCCGGACAGGCCGGTGAAGAACAGCACAAATCCTCGCGTGTCGCGCGGTGGCCGCTGACGCGACAGTTCGCGGGCCACCGCTGGCGGTGTGTGCCATTCGGGCAGCTGGCTGCCGTCGTCGAGCAGTTCGTTGATCTCGTCCGACGTCATCGCCACCCGGCGGAAGCGCTTGGGCACGTCCTCGGCCGATCGCCATTGGCCGTCCCGCGTGTCGTAGGCAAACTCGCGAGGGACGAGGACCCGCAATCCACCGCCGGAGATCATTGCGTCGCTCGTGGACAGGGCATGGGTGGCGCCATAGTTTTCCATCACGCGGCCCCGGAGCAACGCGTCACGTACCTCGTCGCGGCGGCCGGCCGACGCGGCGGCCAACGGCACCGCCACAACCTGTACGCCGGGGAGGCGATCGGCCGCGGCGAGGACGGCTCGCACCAGCGATTCGGGCGGCAACCCATCCGGCCCGGGTCCGGCCACCGGCACCAGGAGCAGGAGTTTCGCGCCGATCGTACGGGCCGCGTGCACGATCTGGGCGAGTTGCGGCCGGTGCAACGGACGGTCCACGATCACGCCAAGCACGCGACCGTCGCCAAGCGCCGAACGAACGTGGGCCGGCGTGTGTCGCAGCCGCCGGAACACGCCGTGCGTGCCGTCTCCGTACGCGGACACCGGTCCACCGACAAGCACGCCGCCGTTAGAGGCGGTTGCCTCGGTGACCTCCATCGCCGCGATCGGGGCACCCTCCGCGTCGGTCAACACGAGGGTCCGCCGAGTCGGGTCACCGGGGTCGATCATCGCGGCCACCGGGACCGAGATCTCCAGCGTGACGGGCACTGGCCAGTCCGTACCGTCGGTCAAATGGCCACTGTTGCGGAGGGAGGCGACGTCCGACGCACCGAGGAAGCCACGCAGCGGCGCGTACGCACCCGCCAGGAGCAGCTCAAGATCGGCCAGCTCGGCCGGGCTCGGCGCCCAGGTCGGCGCGTCGCGCAGCAGCTCCTCGGGCCCGGCCCAGCCGTCCATCGCTCCCCTTTGAGGTGGCCTCGGTGATCCCTGAGCCTCATAGTTTTCCAGGAGGCCCCCGGCCGGTCTACTCGGGTGCCGGCCGCCGCTCAGCCAACGTATGGCACCCGCCTATGGGGCGCACAGATTCGCGCGTGGCACGTTATGAGCCACGCGCGTCGCTTTCGCTCACGATGCTTCCCGCCAACGCCAAAGCCGACGCTTCCCGGTAACGCCAAACGCCAACGCGAATGCCGACGTCGACGTCGACACCCGACGTCGACGTCGACCGAAATGCGGAGTGCGGAGTACCCCTAAGGGTGGTGGATCCGGGACTTCTGGGGCCGCGGCGGACGGCGCATTGCGCATCCGCGGCCTTAGGGTCACCGTGTGCCAATGATCGAAGCTCAAGCGTTGACGATGCGGTACGGCGGTCGGGTCACTGCACTCGACGCGCTGACCGTTGCCGTCGAACCGGGCGTGATCGGCCTCGTCGGCGCGAACGGCGCCGGAAAGTCGACGCTCATCAAGCTGATGCTGGGACTTCTGACGCCCACGTCCGGCGCCGTGCGGGTCTTCGGGCTCGATCCGCTGCGGGACGGCGAAGCGATCCGGGCCCGGGTCGGCTATATGCCGGAGTCGGACGCTTTGCCGCCCGACCTGCCGGCCGCCGAGTTCGTCACCCACATGGGACGGATGAGCGGCCTGCCGGCCGCGGTCGCGCGTGAACGCGCCTCCGAAACGCTGCGCCACGTCGGACTCTATGAGGAGCGGTACCGCCAGATCGGCGGCTACTCGACCGGCATGAAGCAGCGCGTCAAGCTCGCGCAGTCACTCGTACACGATCCGGATCTACTGCTCCTCGACGAGCCGACGAACGGTCTTGACCCGGCCGGTCGCGACGGGATGCTCTCGCTGATCTCCCGGATCGGCGCGGACTTCGGCATCGCGGTCGTGGTCTGCTCCCACCTGCTCGGCGAGGTCGAACGCATCTGCGACACCTTGGTCGCGATCGAGGCCGGCCGGTTGTTGCGCGCCGACCGCATCGACGCGATGACCACCGTCCAGGGCGTGCTCGCCGTCGAGGTTGACGAGGGTACGGACATCCTCGCCGCCCGGCTGGCGGAGTTGGGTCTGCGGGTCGCCCGGGACGCACAAGCGGAGCGGCTGCTGCTCGTCCCACTGGAGTCGGGCGGGACGTACGACACGATCATGCAGGCGGTGGCCGATCTGGACCTGCCGTTGCACCGGCTCGACGAGCGGCGCCACCACGTGTCCGAGCTGTTCGCCCAGCGTTCCGGCTCCGCCGAGGAGGTCGCCGAACATGCCCACCGGTGAACAGATCCGCCAGCCGGCCGGTGTCATCCACGACATCGGATATCAGCGCTACACCGGCGTACGGCTGGGTCGCGCCTACGCCACCCGATCGCTGTACGTGCACGGCGTCCGTACCGTGTTCGGGTTGGGTCGCGGCGCGAAATCGAAGATCTTTCCCTGGTTCGCCGTCGCTGGCCTGATGTTGTTCGCGGTCGTCGACGTCGCCGTCCGATCGCAGACCGGCAGGATGCCGATCCACTACCTCGATCTCGCCAACGATGGCGTGCTGCTGGTCCTGCTCTTCATCGCGACCGCCGCGCCCGAGTTGGTCAGTCGCGACCTGCGGAACAAGACGTTGCCGCTTTACTTCTCGCGACCACTCGAGCGGATCGACTACGCGGTCGCGAAACTCTGCGCGCTCGCGACCGGTGTCTTTGCGATCCTCGCCGCGCCGATGCTGGTGATCTTCATCGGCGGCGCGTTCTCGCTGGACGGCGGGCACGCGGTCTGGCACGAGTTCACCGACTTCCTCGGCGGCCTCGTGCTCGCGGCGATCATCGCGATCGTCGACGCCGCGGTGGCGTTGCTGATCGCGTCACTGCTCCGCCGCTCGGCCGTCGCAACTGCGGTCATCGCCGGATACTTCCTGCTGACGGCGGCCATCGGTGGTGCGATCGAGGGAATCGTCGGCGGCGACACCGGCAAGAACGTCGGGCACATGATCAGCCCGCCCGACATCGTCGACGGCCTCAAAGAGTGGATCTTCCGGATCCAGGGCACCGATCTCGGCAGCTACGGGCCGGTCTACCTCACCATCACGTTGGCGATGACGGCCGCGGCGATCGCGCTCCTGTTCCTGCGTTACCGAAAGGTCTCGGTATGAGCGCGAGGAGTGAGCTTGCGAGCCCCGCAGTCGCCATACAGGAAGGCACCACATGAGCACCGTTGATCTGACCGCCGTCTCTCGGTGGTACGGCAACGTCGTTGCGGTCAACGACGTCTCGATGTCGTTGGCGCCGGGCGTGACTGGACTGCTCGGCCCGAACGGCGCCGGCAAGACGACGGTGCTGCACATGATGGCCGGCTTCCTTCCACCGTCGCAGGGCACGGTCACCATCGATGGTGAACCGACCTGGCACCACCCGGACATCTATCGCAAGATCGGGCTCGTCGTCGAGCGAGAGGCCGTCCACGGCTTCTTGACCGGGTACGAGTTCGTGCTCGCGAGCGCGCGCCTACACAAACTGGCCGCCCCGAAGACCGCGGCCCGCCGCGCGATCGAGTTGGTCGAGATGACCGAGGCGGCCGACCGGCGCATGGAGACGTATTCGAAAGGCATGCGCCAGCGCGTACGGGTCGCGGCCGCCCTCGTCCACGAGCCGCCCGTACTGCTGCTGGACGAACCGTTCAACGGCATGGACCCGCGGCAGCGGCTGCACATGATGGATCTGTTGCACGCCATGGGTTCCTCCGGAAACACCGTGCTCTTCTCCTCCCACATCCTGGAGGAGGTCGAGCAGGTTTCGGGCACCGTACAGGTGATTGTGTCGGGTCGACTCGCGGCGTCGGGCGACTTCCGTACCATCCGGCGGTTGATGACGCACCGACCGCACGTGTTCGCGATCCGATCCACCGACGATCGGCGGCTTGCGGTCGCGTTGCTCGGTGAGGAGTCGGTCGCCGGCATCGACGTAGCCGCCGGTGAGATCGAGGTGCGGGCCAGCGACTACGGCGCGTTCACCCGAGCGTTGCCTCGCATCGCGATCCGTGAAGGCGTACGGGTGTCGCAGCTGCGGCCGTCCGACGAGTCGCTGGAGAGCGTGTTCGCGTACCTGGTGGCGTCATGATTCCGGGTTTGGTTCGGCTCGATTTGGCCGGGAGCGTGGTAGTGCGATGAACATGACGATTGCCAGTCTTACGCTGCGAAGCCTGCTCGGCCGCAAGCGGATCTGGCTGCTGCTGCCGCTGCCGGCGTTGCTGATCGGTCTGACGCTGCTGGGCCACCTGCACGACGCGGTGAGTACCGACTGGATCCAGCCGATCGAACAGGGTCTCGGTTTCGGCGTTGTCGTCCCGGTGATGGCACTGATCATCGGCGCGAGCGTGATCGGGTCCGAGATCGACGACGGCACGATCGTGCACATCCTCACCAAACCGTTGCCGCGACGGGAGATCCTGATCGCCAAGCTCGCCGTCGCGGCCGCCGTCACGGCGATCACGACCGGCGTCACGATGTTCGTGGCTGGCGTCATCGCGAGCGATCTGCGCTTCGGCATCGGGCTCGCGGTCGGCGCGGCGATCGCATCATGCTGCTACTGCGCGCTATTCGTGGCGCTCAGCCTCGTGTCCCGGCGCCCGGTGCTGGTGGGTCTCGTCTACATCCTGTTGTGGGAGGGGCTGCTCACGCACGTACTGACGAGCGGCGGCGTGATTTCCATCGAGGCGTACGCGGTGACGATCGCCAACCGGATCGGCGGCGGGTCGTTGCTGGACGCTTCCGTCTCGGTGCGTACGGCCATCATCATGGCGATCGTGTTCGCGGTCGGTGGCGCGTGGCTCGGCATCAACCGGCTGAAGTCGTTCACGCTCGCCGGCGAAACGAGCTAGCGCCCGCGTGTCCGCGGCCTCCGACTTTCGTCACATCAGTGTCGTTGTCTGCCCGTCTTAACAGCTCTGGCGTGACGAGGCCGTGGATCTTCGCTCGAACGCACGACGACGACGGTCGAGTAGCGCGCCGATTTGGGCGATGAGCCGCGGCATGTCGTACATGTCCTCGCGGGTGACCGGATAGACGTACCAGCCCGCGGCGTTGAGTTCGCGCAGTCGCGATCGGTCCCGGTGCAGCTGATGCCGATCGGCATGCCACTGGCCGTCGTACTCGACAGCCAAGCGCCACTGCGGCCAGGCCAAGTCGACGCGGGCGACGAAGTAGCCACCAACAATGACCGTGAACTGAGGCACTGGCAGGGCAAACCCGGCCTCGTGGAACGCGAGGCGAAGCCGAGACTCCGGCGGGGACTCGGCGCGAGGATCGGCCCGGGCCAGCGTCGACGTCGCCTGACGACTGCCCATTGCACCGAGGTGTCGGGTTGCCTCCCGCCGGAGTTCGGCTACCGAAAGACGTTGCCGACGAGCGAGTGCATCGACCCAACCGATGGCGTCGGTCGCGGCCAATGTGCGAGCTATTTCCCACGCCGTGTGTAGGGGTGTCGTCAAAACGACGCCTTGGCGATGCTCGGTCTCGTCCTCGGCGACCGACACTCGACGGATGACAACACCGGGCGTCGGTCGGATGCGACGCGGACAGGTGATCTCAACCGGATCGTTGCCGTCCGCGAGTTCCGCACCCCACATCTGAGCCGCCGACCGACCGCTGATGACCGCGTCGTCCGGCATCCACATCGCGGCGCCACGAATCCGGATCGACGGCGTGATCGTCAGACTGGCGGCCGCGTATACGCATGGGTAGAGCCGGCGCCACGCAGAACCTCGAAGCTGGCCGCGCGTGAGCAGGCCCGCAGCGACTGCGGCATCGCCTCGAAAGGGCCCACGTGTCAACGCCGCTGGTCGGTAAGGCGGTCTAGACACGCGATGAGTCTGAGAGATAGGTGCGCTGAGGATCGCCTCCGCGGCTCCGGCTGTGGACTCAAAGGGTGCTTGTGGATGGCTCGTTCTGCCGTCGGTAGATGACCTTGGTGGTCAGAGGGCTGGAATCGAAGCCTGATGACAGCGGTCCGGTGACGCGGGCGGCGATCATGACGGGGGCTCGCGAAGCCAACGAGATCCGGCGCCTTCGGTCGCGGCCTCGTCATCGGGGTTGAGGAGCGCACAGTCGTTCATCGAAAGGCACCCGCAGCCGATGCAGTTGACCAGCGATCGGCGCAGTACCTGCAGATCGACGATCGCCTTGTCAACGCGTTCGACCCATGGTTCGGAGAGCCGACTCCACTCCGTCGGGCCTGGCGGCCGATCGCTCGGCAGCGTGGCGAGCGCGGTGGCAATCTCGCCGAGCGACAGCCCGATGCGCTGCGCGGCCGCGATGAAGGCGAGCCGGCGCAGCACATGACGCGGGAAGTAGCGGCGGTTGTTGGGTCCGCGTACGGAGGTGACCAGCCCGACGGACTCGTAGAACCGAAGTGCCGCAACGGATGCGCCCGACCGTCGAGCGACCTCGCTAATCATGAGGAGCTGCGACGGCCGCCGTTCGGACATGTGGGCAATCCTGCCCGACAATGGCATTGCGCTCAAGTGCACTTGAGCTGAGAGGCTTCGAGGCGTGACCGCGGCCGAACCGAGCGCCCAGACAACGGCCGAGGCAACCTCAGCCGCGACGGCCGAGGCAACCTCAGCCGCGACGGCCGAGGCAACGTCAGCCGCGACGGCAGCTGCGGTGTCGTATCGCAGCGTGCTCGCCAACCGGCGGCTGGCCGCGTTCGTGGTCGGCGACGGCGTCTCAAAACTTGGTGACGGCATGACGTTCGTCGCGTTGCCGGTCCTCGCACTCCAGCTCCACGGCACGGTGTCGCCGGCGCTCGCCGTCGCTCTCGTGACGTCCGCTCCGTTCCTGCTGCCGGTGTTACTGAGCTTCACGTACGGGCTGGGCCGGCGCCGTTTCCGGCCGCGCCGAATCCTTGTCGCCGACTGCGTCCTTCGTGGCGGGATGTTTACCGCTCTCGGGATCGCGGGGCTCGCCGGTGCGTTGCGGCTGCCCGAGTTCGCCGCTGCTCTGTTCGTCGGCTCGATCCTGCGTACGTTGTCGATCAGCAGCCGCCGACTCGCCGCGACCGGCATGGTCGACGCGAACGGGCGGCTCGCCGTCAACGGTCTGCTCAGCACGAGTGACAGTCTCGCGTCGTACGTCGTCGGGCCAGCGCTGGGCGGCCTGCTCACGGCGTTCGGCCACGCGCCGCTGATCCTGCTCGTCGATGGGCTGACCTATGCGGTCCTGCTGATCGTCACGGCGGCCACGGTCCCGAAGACGGCCCCGGCACCGACGACGGCCGCGGTCCCGACGACGGCCACGGTCGCGAAGACGGCCACGGCGCCGACGACCGGCCCGCAACGAAACACGACCGCGTCGGGCTGGGCGATCCTGCGCCGTACGCCGACCGTGGCCAGCCTGCTCGTGCTCACGTTCCTGTTCAACATGTTCTACGGCCCGGTCGAGATCGCGGTTCCGTTGCTCGTGACCGTGTCGCTGCACGCACACAGCGCGGCGATCGGCGCGCTCTGGACGGGATTCGGCGTCGGTGCTCTCGCCGGAGCGGCCGCGACGAACATGCTCCGGCGTGTGCCGCGGATCCCGTTGCTGCTCACCATCGTGGCCGGCTGGGCCGCCAGCGTGGTTGCGCTGGCGGTCGCGCCGACCGTGCTGGTCGCCGCGCTCGCCCTCGCCGCCGGCGGGCTCATCTACGGTCCGTACACGGCTGTCTCGTACACGATCCTGCTCGATGCGTTGCACAGCGACGAGCAGCAACCCGTACTCACGATCTGGACCGCGGCGACGACGGTGGCCCTGCCGCTCGGCCTCGGCGTCGGCGGACCGCTCGTCGCCGGCGCGGGCGCACGCGGCGGCCTGCTCGCGTCGGCTGCGGTGACGGCGTTGCTCGTCGCGTTCGGCGCCCGCTGGGTGCGAGCGCGAGCCGCCTAAATCAGCGCGAGCCGCCTAAATCAGCCGGTGTTGCGCATCCCGGCGGCGATCCCGTTCACCGTGGTGAGCAGCGCCCGTTCGAGGGCGGGGTCGATCGTGGAGGCGCGGCCGGAGCCCGGTTCGGCGAGCGAAGCCCGATACTTGGCGAGCAGCGCGACCTGCAGGTGATGCAGCGGCTCCAGGTAGGTGTCGCGCACCTGGAGCGTACGGGCGAGCGACGGCTGGCCGCCGAGCGTAGCGGTCTGGTGGCTGATGGCCAGGATCTGCTCGCGAGTCAGCTCGTATTCGGCCTTGATGACGTCGAAGATGGGCTGGAGATCCGGCGGCACCAGCGTCGCGACGTAGCGCGCGGCGATCGCGAGATCCGTCTTCGCGAGCATCATCTCTACGTTGGACACGAACGTCTGGAAGAACTGCCACTTGTCGAACATCTCGCCCAGCACGTCGCCGAGACCGGCCGCGCGAGCGGCGGCGAGCCCCGTGCCGACGCCGAACCAGCCCGGCACGATCTGCCGCGACTGCGTCCAACCAAACACCCACGGGATCGCGCGCAGGCCGCTGAGCCCGGCGCCGGAGTCCGGCCGGCGCGACGGCCGCGAGCCGATGTTCAACTGACCGAGCAGCTCGCACGGCGTGGCCGCCCAGAAGTAGGCCGGCAGGTCGGGCGTCTCGACCAGATCGCGGTAGGCCCGAAATGCCGCTCCCGATACGACGTCCATGGCCGAGTCCCAACGCGACAGTGCTTCGCGCGGTGCGCGTGGTTCGGTGTGCAACAGCGTGGCCGTCAGGACGGCGGCGACCGTGAGTTCCAAGTTCTCCCGGGCCAGCGCCGGCAGCGTGTACTTGTCGCTGATCACCTCGCCCTGCTCGGTCACCTTGATCGGGCCGTCGAGCGTGCCGTACGGCTGGGCCAGGATCGCCTCGTGCGTCGGTCCACCGCCACGGCCCACGGTGCCACCACGGCCGTGGAACAGTCGCAGCCGTACGCCGTGCTTGGCGGCGGCATCGCGCAGTGCCCGCTGTGCCTTGTGGATCGTCCACTGTGACGTGGTGATACCGGCTTCCTTGTTGGAGTCGGAGTAGCCGAGCATCACTTCCTGGACGTCGCCGCGAGCGTGCACGATGCGCCGGTAGGCCGGCAGCGACAGCAACTCGTCCAGGAGTTCGCCGCCGTTCTCCAGCTCGGCCGGCGTCTCCAGCAGCGGCACGAACCCGATGCGCGCCTTCGCGCCGGTGACGTCGACGAGGCCGGCCTCGCGCGCCAGGACGACGGCGGCCAGGACGTCGTCGACGCCACGCGTCATTGAGATGATGTACGACTCGATCGCCTCGTGACCGAAGTGGTGCTGGATGTCGCGGATCGTGCTGAACACGTCGAACGTCTTGCGCGCGCTGTCGGTCAGGCCATTGTCCACTCCGGACAGCGGCCGGCGGCCGGACAGCTCCTCGGCCAGCAGCTCGGTGCGTTCGGCCCGGCTCAGGCGGCCGTAGTTGGCCTGCACGCCCGCGCGAGCGAACAACTGGGCGAGCACGGCGTGGTGCGCGTCGGCGTGTTCGCGGATGTCGAGCGTAGCGAGTTGGAGCCCGAAGGCCGAGATCGTCCGGATCACGGTCGCGAGTGTGCCGGTCGCGGTGAGTTGGCCGGCGTTGCGGGCCAACGACGCCCGCATGAGTTCGAGGTCAGCGATCAGCTCGGCGGTGCCCCGATAGTCGCGTCCGGGCACGCGGGGTGCCCCCGAGGCGAGGCGGGCCCGGGTATTGGCGAGCTTCGCCTTGATGCAGCGGACCTTCAGCCGGTACGGCTCCTCGGCGTTGACCCGGCGATAGCGGCCGGACAGCTCGGGCAGCGCGTCGAGATCGGCCGCGAGCGACGCGGACAGGTCAAGCGACACCGGCCGGAGCCGGCGGGACACCGAGACCTCGTTGATGAGCGTGTCCATCGCCTGCTCGGCGGCCTGGATCCCGTGCTCGTACTGGATGCGTAGCACGTCACGGGTGACCTTCGCGGTCACGTACGGGTTTCCGTCCCGGTCGCCGCCGATCCAGCTGCCGAAGGTCACCGGTCGACCGTTCGGCGGTGTCTGTACGCCCAGCTTGAGCAGCGTTTGGGCCAGATCCGAGAGCACCTGTGGTGCCGCGTCGGCGTACAGATCGCGCAGATAGTAGACGGCGTTGCGGGCCTCGTCGGCCGGGTCAGGTCGATCCACCCGCAGCTCGTCGGTCTGCCACAGCAGGTCGATCAACTCGGCCAGGCGGGTGTCGGCTTCGGCGCCCGACCCGGCCGGGGCGCCGTAGAGTGCCGCCCGACCGGCCTCGACATCCAGCTCGTCCGCGATCGCCCGCAGCTTCGACAGGATCGAGCGGCGCGAGGCCTCGGTCGGGTGGGCGGTGAAGACGGGACGGATCGCCAGGCGACGGGCGGCCGCGGCGACGTCGTCGGCCGGCACGCCCTTTGCGTTGATCTCCGCGGCGGCGGCGTCCAACCAACCGCCGAACTGCGCTCGCCGGCGGGACAGGTCACGCGCCCGGTGGGCCTGTTCGGTGATGTTCGCGAGCTGGAAGTACGTGGAGAACGCGCGCGCGAGCTTCGTACCGGTCGACACGTCCATCGCGGTGAGCGCGCGAGCGGCGGATGCCGGATCCGTCCGTACCTGTGCTCGCACCTGCTCAACCAGGTCGAGCAGCGCCTGACCCTCCTGCCGGACCAGCGTCTGGCCGAGTAGCGCACCGAGCCGCCGGATGTCCGCTCGCAGGGCACTCTCGGCGTCCGTTCCCAGCGGCGCGCCGACGCCGCCCGGACCGGAACCCGGGGCCGGATCGGCTCCGGCGATCGACGGTGTATCAACCGGAGGCATCTCGTCGGGCGGCATCCCAGGCGCCTCGTGACTCGTGATGTTGCGCGGTGCCGGCCGGGTCGCGACAGACCGGCCGGCCGGATCCGAAAAGCGATCAGGGAACGGAAGATCGGATGTCACCGGGCGCTCCTGACGATTGGGGACGTCACAGAAGGACAGCGCTGTCCGGCTCCTGCCATGCTAGCTCGGTAGGCATGTTAGCTCGGTATTTGTGGTGACTCTGCCCCGGCCCGAGCGCTAGTCTCCGGCGATGGTGATCACGTCGCGCGAGTATCCGTCGAAGCCGCGACCGGGTGACCGTGTAGCGGTGCTGTCACCCGCCGCCGGTCTGCCGGCCATTTTCCCGCACCCGTACGAACTCGGCCGGAGCCGCCTGCACGACGCGTACGGAGTCCTCCCGGTGGAGTACCCGACGACGCGCCAGCCGGACGCGAGCGCGGCCGATCGCGCTCGGGACATCCACGCCGCCTTCGCCGACCCGTCGATCGCGGCGGTGATCGCGAGCATCGGTGGCGAGGATCAGATCACCGTGATCCCGCACCTCGATCCCGATCTGTTGCGCGCCAATCCGAAGCCATTCTTCGGCTACTCGGACAACACGAACCTGCACAACTACCTGTGGAATCTCGGGCTGGTCAGCTATTACGGCGGCTCGGTGATGGTCAACCTCGGCCGGTCCGGGCGCGAGAACCCGGACTCGGCCGCGTCGTTTCGGGCGGCGCTGTTCGACTCCGGCTGGACCGATCTCGTCGAGCCGACGTCGAGCACCGACGAGTCGATCGACTGGTCGCTCGGGCCGGCCGCCCTCGCCGATGAGCCGCCGATGTTCGCCGCGCGGGCGTGGGAGTGGCGGCACGCCGATCGCGTCATCGAGGCGCCGACCTGGGGCGGCTGCATCGAAGTGATGTCCTGGATCCTCCAGGTCGGCCGCGACGTGGCACCGGCCGACGCGTACGCGGGCCACATACTCATGATCGAGACCAGCGAAGACATGCCACCGGCCACCGAGGTCTATTGGATGCTGCGGCACATGGGCCTGCGCGGCCTGCTCGCCGACACCCCGGCCGTCCTGGTCGGCCGCCCGAAGGCCTGGGACATCCAGCGGCGGACCAATCCCGAAGAGAAGCAGCGGTACGTCGACGACCAACGCGCCGCCATCCTGCGCGCCCTCGACACGTACGCCCCGGATGCGACCGTCGTATTCAACGTCGACTTCGGTCACACCGATCCGCAGTTGATCATGCCGTACGGCGGTCTCGTACGGATCGACGGTCCGCGGCGCCAGATCTCGGTGCGCTACTGAGCGGCGCTCGGGACGGCCTGGGTTATCAGGCCGTAATTGCCGTGGGTGAGACCGCGTGCGATGGCATACGCTTGTCCGGCAACCCCCGTCCATCTGGGCGCTGGGGTAAAAGGCGCGTGCCATAAAACTGCCGCGCATCGACGACGGACATGACGGTTCAGACGGGCGGACCGCCCGGGACGGAGCACACGACGCAAATGAGGCTTACCGGGCTACTGACGGCGGCACTCGATGACCAGGCACTCGCGACCGTGGCCGGCCTTGCCCAGGGCGGCGGCCCGGCGGCCGAGCAGGTCGACATCACGGCACCACCAGCGCTGCGGCCGTTCGTGGTCGCCGCGATCGCCCGCGGCGACCAGGCGACCGGCGAGCGCGGCGACCAGGCGACCGGCGAGCGAGGTGACCAGGCGCACATGGGCGTCGACACGGACGGTGCCCGCGTCGGCGCGCAGACGGCCGGCCTGAGCGGTGCTGGGCGACCGGTCCTCGCGGTGACAGCGACGACGCGCGAGGCCGAGGACCTGGCCGCGTCCCTCGGCGACCTGTTGCCCGCCGATGAGATCGCCGTCTACCCGTCGTGGGAGACGCTGCCGCACGAGCGGCTGTCACCGCGCTCGGATACGGTCGGTCGGCGGCTCGGCGTCCTGCGCCGGCTCGCTCATCCCGACCTCGACGACGCGGCCCGGGGACCGATCCGGGTCGTGGTCGCGCCCGTGCGGTCGGTGCTCCAACCGCAGCTCAAGGGGCTCGGTGATCTCGAACCGATCGAGTTGCGTACGGGCGGCTCGGCCGACCTCGACGACGTGGTCCGCAAGCTGGCCGAGTTGGCGTATGCCCGCGTCGACCTGGTGACGAAGCGCGGCGAGTTCGCGGTCCGCGGTGGCCTGCTCGATGTGTTCGCGCCGACCGACGAGCACCCGGTGCGCGTCGAGTTCTGGGGCGACGAGGTCGAGGACATCCGTACGTTCGCGGTCGCCGACCAGCGCACCATCGACAAGGTCGAGCGGCTCTGGGCGCCGGCTTGTCGCGAACTGCTCCTTACACCGGACGTGCGCAAGCGCGCGGCCGAACTGGCCACCAAGCATCCGGAACTTGTCGAGATCCTCGATCAGCTCGCCGAAGGCATTCCGGTCGAGGGCATGGAGTCCCTCGCCCCGGCCCTGTTGAACGGCAGCGACAGCGTCGAGTTGCTGGTCAACTGCATGCCGGTGGGCACGCACGTGCTGCTGTGTGACCCGGAACGGATCCGGACGCGGGCACATGACCTCGTCCGTACCAGTGCTGAGTTCTTGGAAGCGAGCTGGGCCGCGGCCGCTGGCGGTGGCCAGGCGCCCGTGGACACCGGTGCCGTCGCGTTCGCGAGCCTGGCCGAGGTGCGCGCGACCGCAACGGACCTCGGCCTGCCCTGGTGGACGACGGCGCCGTTCGGCGTGGCCGAGGAGTCGCGACCGACCGCACTCGAAGACGCTCCGTGGCTCGAAGGCGAGCTGGACGCACTGTCCGACGTCACCCCGGACGAGGGTCGCGCGCTCTCGCTCTCGGCCCAGGCGGTGCCGCTCTACCACGGCGACGGCGGTCGGGTCGTCGACGACGTGAAGCGCTGGGCCGCCGATGGCTGGCGCGTCGCGCTGGTGTTCGAGGGTCACGGGCCGGCCAATCGGGCCGTCGAGGTGCTGCGCGACGCCGGCATCGGCGTGGCTCTCACCGATGACATCTTTGCCGCGCCGCAGCCGGGCACGCCGCTGGTGACCTGCGGCGACCTCGGCAACGGCTTCGTCGATGAGGCGGCGCGGCTCGCGATCATCACCGGTACGGACATCTCCGGCGGCCGGGGCGCGTCGACCAAGGACATGCGCAAGTTGCCGAGCCGGCGGCGCAACACGATCGACCCGTTGGAACTCCGCGCGGGCGACTTCGTCGTGCACGAACAGCACGGCATCGGCCGGTACGTCGAGTTGGTGCAGCGTACGGTCAACGGCGCCGAGCGCGAATATCTCGTCCTCGAGTACGCCGCGACCAAACGGGGCCAGCCGGCCGACCGGCTCTTCGTGCCGACCGACCAACTCGACCAGCTGTCGCGTTACGTCGGCGGCGAGACACCGACTCTGCACAAGCTCGGCGGCTCCGACTGGGCCAAGGCGAAGTCGCGGGCCCGCCGGGCCGTACGCGAGATCGCGGCCCAGCTCATCCAGCTCTACGCGGCTCGGCAGAGCGCGCCGGGGTACGCGTTCGGCCCGGACACACCGTGGCAACGCGAGCTGGAGGACGCGTTCCCGTACACCGAGACGCCGGATCAGCTGTCGGCGATCGAGGACGTCAAGGCCGACATGCGGCTGCCGGTGCCCATGGACCGACTGATCTGTGGCGACGTCGGCTACGGCAAGACCGAGATCGCCGTACGGGCGGCGTTCAAGGCCGTACAGGACGGCAAGCAGGTCGCCGTGCTCGTGCCGACGACGCTGCTGGCCCAGCAGCACTTCAACACGTTCTCCGAGCGGATGGCGCAGTTCCCGATCGACATTCGCCAGCTCTCGCGCTTCCAGACGGCCAAGGAAGCCGAGGTCGCGATGGACAAGGCCGCCGATGGAACGGCGGACATCATCATCGGCACCCACCGTCTGCTCCAGCGCGCGACCCGGTTCAAGCAGTTGGGCCTCATCGTCGTCGACGAGGAGCAGCGGTTCGGGGTCGAGCACAAGGAGACGCTGAAGCAGTTGCGTACGGCCGTCGACGTCTTGACCATGTCGGCCACGCCGATCCCGCGCACCCTCGAAATGGCGATCACCGGCATTCGCGAGATGTCGACCATCGCCACCCCGCCGGAGGAGCGGCACCCGGTGCTCACGTACGTCGGCAAGCAGGAGGACAAGCAGGTCGCGGCCGCGATCCATCGTGAGCTCCTGCGTGACGGCCAGGTGTTCTACCTGCACAACCGCGTCGAGTCGATCGAGAAGGCGGCCCGCCGCCTGCGCGAGCTGGTGCCCGAGGCACGCGTCGGGGTGGCCCACGGCCAGATGGGCGAGGACGCGCTGGAGAAGGTCATGGTCGGGTTCTGGGAGAAGGAGTACGACGTCCTGGTCTGCACGACGATCGTCGAGAACGGCATCGACATCCCGAACGCGAACACGCTCATCGTCGAGCGCGCCGACCTGCTCGGACTGGCTCAGTTGCACCAGATCCGCGGCCGGGTCGGTCGTGGTCGCGAGCGGGCGTACAGCTACTTCCTCTACCCGCCGGACAAGCCGCTGACCGAGCACGCCCACGAGCGGCTTGCGACGATTGCGCAGCACACCGAACTCGGTGCCGGCATGTACGTCGCGATGAAGGACCTGGAGATCCGCGGCGCCGGCAACCTGCTCGGCGGCGAACAGTCCGGGCACATCGAGGGCGTCGGCTTCGACCTCTACGTCCGGATGGTCGGCGAGGCGGTGCAGCAGTTCAAGGGTGAAGCGCCCGAGGAGACGGTTGACGTCAAGATCGACCTGCCGGTGGACGCGCACCTGCCGTACGACTACATCTCGGTCGAACGGCTACGCCTCGAGATGTACCGCAAGCTGGCCGAGGTCCGCGATGCGGCGACACTGGACGAGGTGGTGGCCGAGATGACCGACCGCTACGGCACGCCGCCGGAGCCGGTCGCGAACCTGATCGCGGTCGCGCGGTTCCGGCTGCTCGCCCGCTCCTACGGGCTCAGCGACGTGTCGCTGCAGGGTCGGCACGTCCGGTTCTCGCCGATGCCGCTCGCGGATTCGAAGCAGCTGCGGCTGTCGCGCTTCTACCCGGAGGCGGTTTACAAGGCGACGTCCGAACAGGTGTCGTTGCCGCGGCCGACGACGGCCCGGGTCGGTGGGGAGCCGCTGCGGGATGCGGCGATGTTGTCGTGGGCGGCGGAGTTGTTGTCGACCGTCCTCGGGGCTCCGGCGCAGGTTGCGGCTTAGGTCCTTGGCTTGGGGCGACCCGACCCCACTCGACTTGGGAGGGGCCTTTAGGTCTTCGTGGGGTCGGGTTGCCCCAAGCCCAGTCGTGGGGGCGGTGGCGCCGGCCGTCAAGGTTTAGAGCTTTCAGAGTTACGTGGTACGGGGGACGGTGAACGGTTACGGGTCGGGCGGCTGGGGCGGCGGGGGGACGGCGATCTTGCTGGGCGGTGCAAGTTTGGGGATCTTGGCGCCGCCGGAGATCTTGGGCGCGTCCGGGTCGAGTGACCCGGTTGGCGGGGTGGGGGCGCGGGCGTGAGAGAGTGGCGGCGCGTGCGAACCTGCGCGCGAATATGGGTAGTGCCCTGCGGGGGAGAGGATCAGACGTGACCGAGCGCGTTCGGGTGCTGGGCGCGAGCCCACGCCGTCGACTCATCGCCGTGGCCGCCATTGGGCTGGTCGGCGTCGGAGTGCTCGCCGGATGCCGGTCCGAGACGGGTACGGCGGCATTCGTCGGCGGCACTCGGATCACCGATCAGCAGGTCAACGACGGTGTGAAGACGATCTCGATCCCGAATGTCGGTCCGGGTCCGATCCGGCAGACGTACGTCGCCGACCTCACGTTCATCGCACTCGCCGAGCACTACGCCAAGGATCACAAGATCGACCTGCCCGCCGTCACGAACGACGAGTTGGCTCAGGAAGCGCAGAGCGTGGGAGTCCCGGCCGCGCAGGCGACGACGAATCCCGTGGTGCGCGCGCTCGGGCAGTCGGCCAAGGACCTGAGCACGCTGCTCGACAAGGCGACGCCGGCCAAGCCGACCGAGGCGCAGCTCATGGAGATCTTCAACCGGGCCAAGGCCGCCGGTCTCACGACGGACACATACGCCCAGGATCGGGCCACCATCGCGCAGATCCAGGGCATCGGTCAGGCGGTCGCGGTGCAGAACGAGATGGCGAAGGCGACTTCGACGTACGACCTGCAGATCAGTCCGCGTTACCTGCCGACACCGGTCGTCGGTCAGTCCGACAACGGGCTCGAATTTCCGATCCTCCAGCTGCAGAACCAGCAGACCGGCGCACCGACGACGGTCCTCGGCATCCCGCTCGGCGGCCCGGGAGCGAGTCCCGCGGTGATCGCGAATCCGAACGCGACCGACAGCGGCACCACCGACGCCACGACTCCCTAGCGGACGCCGTCGTGGCCGGGCGGATCGTCCTGCTGGTCACGTCGCCACGGTTGCCCGCTGGGCTGTTGACCGCGGCGGCGTGGGATCTCGTACGGGCGCATCCGGTGTTTGCCGCCGCGGACAGCGAGCAGTCGGCGGCGCTGCGGCGGACCGGTGTGACCGTCACGATCACCGACCAGGGCATCGATGACCTGATCGCGGCCGTGGCGACGGATGGAACCGCGGTATGGCTGGCTGGACCCACGGGCGACGAGCCGTTGGCTCGCACGCTCGGCCGCCGCCTCGCTCGCGAACCGCGGCTCGCCGAGCTGGAGCTGGTCTACGGTTCGTGGGATCCACCGGGCGCCCGGCTCCTCGACGCCGTCGCCGTCATGGATCGGCTGGCGTCGCCGGGCGGCGATCCGTGGAAGCGCCAGCAGACCCATCGGAGCCTCGCGAAATACATGATCGAGGAGGCGTACGAAACGGTCGACGCGATCGAGGCGAACGACCTCGACGCGCTGCGTGACGAGCTGGGCGATGTGTTGCTTCAGGTTGTCCTGCATGCCCGCCTGGCCGAGAACCTTCCCGACGGCGAAGCCTGGTCGGTCGACGACGTCGCGGCGGGGTTGGTCGACAAGATGGTGCGTCGCAACCCGCACGTGTTCGGCGCGGCCGACGTCACGACGGTCGAGGCGATCACCGACCAGTGGGAGCAGATCAAGCGGGCCGAACGCAGCGGCACCGGCGTCATGGACAGCATCGCACTCGGCCAGCCGGCCCTCGCGCTCGCCGCCAAGATCCAATCGCGGGCTCGTCGGGCCGGCATCGATGTCGATGCGGTCGACGTCCGAGCGGCCGCTGTCGAACGAAGTCTGGGCGAACGGCTCTGGGCCCTGGTCGTCGAGGCCACCGATAGTGGACTCGACGCCGAGGCCGAGCTTCGCCGGGTCGCGCTGGACCGCCTCGCCCGCGCTCGCGACGCCGAACGGCCGTCGTAGCCGCTCGCGCCGGCCAACGCGCGTACCGGTGCGGTCCTGCGGTCTTGATCTTGATTGTTGTCAGGTCCGTGGCGGCGCACTCGGTCGTCTCGGCGCGGAGGTAGGTTGGCGGGCATGCCACCTGAGTTCGCCCCGCTCGCCGACAGCATCGTCGACGCGCTGTTGGCCGCGAACCCGTCCGCCGCGACGTTCGCCGGCGACCACCGGTTCGATGACCGACTCGATGATTTCTCCGCGGATGGCGTGGCCGAACGCGTGACCATGCTCCGGCAGGCGTCGGACACGCTCGCCGCCGCCGATATCGACGAACTCGTTATCGGCGAGCAGATCGACCACGCGATCCTGCAAGCGCGCGTCGATCAAGAGCTCTTCGAGCTCACCGAGGTGCGCGAGCACGAGTGGAACCCGCTGTCGCACAATCCCGGTGCGCTGTTGGACGCCTTGATCGAGCGGCCTACGGCGCCGGCCGAGGTGCGGCTCGCGAGCCTCGCCGCCCGGCTCGCGTCAATCCCGGACGCGTTGGCCACGGCCCGTGCGATGTTGCGCAACGTGCCGCAGATCCATCTCGAGACGGGCGCCGGCCAGTTCACGGGTACGGCCGCACTCGTGCGCGATGGCGTGCCGCGGCTGTTGGCCGAGGCCCCGGCACTGGGCGGTGATGTGAAGCCGGTCGCGGAGGAGGCGATCGCGGCGCTCGACGAGTTCAGCAGTTGGTTGCGTGCGCAGGCGGCCCAGGATGTCGACCGGCCGAGCCCGCGCCTCGGCCGACGCCTCTGGGAGGCAAGGCTGTGGCACACCCTGGACACCGAGCTGTCGGCGACACAGGTGATGGAGGCGGCCCAGCGCCGCGTGACCGAGCTGAGCGAGCGGATGCGCGAGTGTGCGGTCGCGATGATCGGCGGTCCGCACGACGACGACACGGTGCGGCGGGCGCTCGCCGAATGCGCCGAGCGGCGGCCGGACAACACAACGATCGTCGGCCGGGCCACCGAGGCACTGTCTGACACGACCGAGTTCGTGCGCCAGTTCGAGCTTGTCTCGCTTGTCGATGATCCGTGCACGGTCAAGGAGATGCCGGAGTACGCCCGCGGCGTCGCCGTCGCCTACTGCGATCCACCCGGGCCGCTGGAGACGGCGAACGTGCCGACGCTGTACTGCATCTCGCCGACGCCGGCGGACTGGTCGGCCGAACGCGTCGAGTCGTTCTACCGCGAATACAACGACGATCTCGTGCGCGATCTCACCATCCACGAAGCGATGCCCGGTCACTTCCTGCAGCTCGCGCACTCGCGGCGCTACCGCGGCACGTCGAAGGTACGGGCGCTCGGTTTCTCCGGCCCGTTCGTCGAGGGCTGGGCGTGTTACGCGGAAGAGGTCATGATCGACGCCGGGTACGGCGGCCTTCCGCTCAAACTTCAGCAGCTCAAGACCGCCATGCGCACGGCACTCAACGCGGTGCTCGATCAGTCAGTGCACTGCGACGACATGTCCGAGGCCGAGGCGATGGCACTGATGCGGCACCGCGGCTTCCAAGAGGAGGGCGAGGCGGCCGGCAAATGGCGGCGTGCCCTGCTCACGTCGACCCAGCTGTCGACGTACTTCGTCGGCTACTCCGAGGTCAGCGCGATCGGTCGGGCCCGGCCGGACGGTTTCGCTCTGCGCGACTGGCACGACCAGATGTTGGCGTACGGGTCACCGCCGCCCCGCCATCTGCGGACGTTGCTCGGCCTCGCCGCGGCGGCCTGACGGCCCAGTGCTATCGATTGGTCACGGCCGGCTGGCTCGCCGTTGGCAGCTCGAACTCGTCCGACGACACGGATTTCCTAAAGTTGATCATCACGATGTCGACCGACGTACCGTTGATCGGGCCGCTGAACGAGCCCAACAATCCGTCGGCGGTCACACAAACTTCGTATTCATCGGTCGTGTCCGCGCTGCTGTCCACCGTCACGCACGTCGCGGATGTACCGGCGATGGTGGTGTCGTGCTCGGATATCACCGAATTGTGGTCGAGTGCCGACGCTTTGAGCAGCGAGATCACCGAGTCGGTCCGGACGAGGCCGCCGCGCGCGAGATCGGTCGAGGTCGCCACGACGCTCGGCCGGGACCCGCAAGTGGCTCGACGGTCGGCCGCCTTCGTGCACAGGGTGGCCTTTCCCGACGTCACGAGCAGCGCGCCGGTCGGGTAGGTATAGGCGGCCTGACCGGTCGCGGGCAACTGGGCGACCGTGCCCGTGCCACCCCCACCCAATGCGTACACCGCCGTGTACGCCATGGAATACGCCGCCGTCAACCGGGTCGCGATCTCCTGGACGAACGCCTGGTTGCTGGTCGCGCCATTGGCCGCGGCGACGGTGTCGCAGGAGGTCGCCGTGGCGATGGACACGAATGCGGCCAACCCGACCACGATCAGGAGAACCGGGCGCGAGCCGGCTCCGATCGGCGTACGGCGGGCTCGGACGGACCGATCCGGCCGGGGGTCGGCGGGCACGCACCCAATCTGGCCCGTCACCTTTGTACTGGCAAGCTCATTGTCGGGTTTGCTCGGTAATGCGATCTGGATTCTGCTGAGATTCTTGTACGCGCACCGGGACCGAGCCGGTGCCATCGGCCCGATCTGACCTCGATACGCTCACCCCATCGCCCACGCACGGCGGGGCGTCGGTTGCAACGTGGCGACCATCCAGGAGCACAGCATCGTCGGCACCACAGGGTGCACGCCACTGACATGAGGAGCCCGCATGGCCACCATCGAAGCAATTGTCGCGCGCGAGATCCTCGACTCGCGCGGCAACCCGACAGTGGAGGTCGAAGTGGGCCTCGACGACGGCACCACCGCCCGGGCCGCCGTGCCGTCCGGCGCGTCGACCGGCGCGTTCGAGGCCAACGAATTGCGCGACGGCGACAGTTCCCGCTACGGCGGCAAGGGCGTCGAGCAGGCCGTCACGAACATCGAGGACCGCATCCTCCCGGAGATCATCGGGTACGAGGCGAGCGATCAGCGAGCGATCGACCAGAAGATGATCGACATTGACGGTACGCCGGAGAAGTCCAGCCTCGGCGCCAACGCGATCCTCGGCGTCTCGCTCGCGGTGGCCAAGGCCGCCGCCGGATCGGCCGAGTTGAGCCTCTACCGCTATCTCGGCGGTCCGAACGCCCATCTGCTGCCGGTGCCGATGTTCAACATCCTCAACGGTGGCGCGCACGCCGACTCGAACGTCGACATCCAGGAGTTCATGATCGCGCCGATCGGTGCGCCGACGTTCCGCGAGGCTCTGCGGTGGGGCGCCGAGACGTACCACTCGCTCAAGTCCGTCCTGAAGAAGAAGGGCCTGTCGACCGGTCTGGGCGACGAGGGCGGCTTCGCTCCGGACTTGCCGGCCAACGCGGCGGCGCTCGACCTGATCGGCGAGGCCGTCGGAAAGGCCGGCTTCACGTTCGGCACCGACATCGTGGTGGCTCTCGACGTCGCGGCGACCGAGTTCTTCGGCGACGGTTCGTATACGTTCGAGGGCGCCTCGAAGTCGAGCGACGACCTGGTCAAGTACTACGCGGGCCTGCTCGACTCGTACCCGATCGTGTCCATCGAGGACCCGCTGTCCGAAGAGGACTGGGCCGGCTGGTCGGCGATGACGTCCGAGCTCGGCGGCCGGATCCAGATCGTCGGCGACGATCTCTTCGTGACGAACCCGACGCGCATCGCTCGCGGCATCGCGGAGAGCGCGGCCAATGCGGTGCTCATCAAGGTGAACCAGATCGGCACGCTCACCGAAACACTCGACGCGATCGACCTCGCGCACCGGGCCGGTTTCCGCACGATGATGAGCCACCGCTCGGGCGAAACCGAGGACACCACGATCGCCGATCTCGCGGTCGCGGCCGGCACCGGTCAGATCAAGACCGGCGCGCCGGCCCGCTCGGAACGCGTCGCGAAGTACAACCAGCTGCTGCGCATCGAAGAGGAGCTCGACGACGCGGCGCGCTACGCCGGGGCCGGCGCGTTCCCGCGGTACCGTTCGGCATAGCCGATGCGTAGCGGCAGCCGCGAGGCGCTGTGTTGCGGCCGATGCGTAGCGGCAGCCGCGAGGCGCTGTGTTGAGGCCGACGCGTAGCGGGGCCGCGCAGATCAAGAGAATTCGGGGGTACGTATGCCGGAGCGCCGCACGCCGAGCGGACAACGCCCCGGGTCGTCGGCCCGCGGAGCCACGGGTGCTCGGGGTGACCGAGGACCGAGCCGTGGCCGACCATCACGGCTGGCGACGACCGGGCGCGGCAGTCGCGACGACCGGATCGCGACGCAGCCGACCGTGGTCCTGCGAACCGGCAAGGACAGCGGTCGTTCCCAGTCGCGCCCGGCCACGGCCCGACGGTCGGCCGCGGCCGACACCGCGAAGCGCACGACGGCGGCGGCACCTCGACGGTTGAGCGGTCGTGCGATTGCGCTCGGTCTGGTGTTGCTGGCGCTGATGCTCGCGTACGCCTATCCGGTGCGCCTGTACCTCGATCAGCGTGCCCAGATCCAGCAGCTCGAGTTGTCGCAGGCGCAGCAGCGCGCCACCATCGGGCAGCTCACCACCGAGTCGGCGAAGTGGAGCGATCCGGCCTATATCAAGGCGCAGGCGCGGGCACGCTTCCAGATGGTCGAGCCCGGCACGAAGGCCTATCTCGTGCTGCCCGCGCCGCAGACCGCATCGGCCGGAGCACCGGCTGGTTCGGCCGAGACGCCGACGACGTGGTACGGCGCCCTCTGGTCGGCACTGCGCACGGCCGACGACCCGGACGGACAGTGACCGAGCGCGCGGACGTGCCGCCGCCAGTGCACGAACCGGCCACCGACGCTGACCGGGCCGTCGTTGCCGCGCAACTTGGACGCTTCCCGCGCGGCACCCGGGCCATCGCGCACCGGTGCCCGTGCGGTCTACCCGATGTCGTCGAGACGACGCCGCGCCTGGCCGACGGCACGCCGTTCCCGACGCTGTTCTACCTGACCTGTCCGCGGGCGGTGACCGCGTGCAGCACGCTCGAGTCGGCCGGCGTGATGAAAGAGATGTCGGCCCGATTGGCCGAAGATCCGGATCTCGCCGCCGCGTACCTGGCCGCGCACGAGGACTATCTCGCTCGACGTACGGCGATCGCCGAGGTGCCCGAGATCGACGGGACGTCGGCCGGCGGCATGCCCGGTCGCGTCAAGTGTCTGCACGTGCAGCTCGGTCATGCACTAGGCGCCGGACCCGGCGTGAATCCGTTCGGCGACGAGGTCATCGCGATGATCGATCCGTGGTGGCGCGACGGTCCCTGCGTCATCGACGTCTGACCCGTGACGCTCGGACTTTCGCCGGCCAACCGACTCACCGTAGGCAGACCACGTACGTCTCTGCTGGCACCATTGCTAGCAGAGACGTACGCACTGGGCGCGGGCACGACGGCAAACCCGGATTGGCGGATTCCATGATCTTTGGGCGCGGTGAGCGAGACGCCGATCGCGAACCGCGATCGAGGATCGCGGTCGCCTGCCACGTTGCCGCCGCGGGGGCGGTGTCGCTCGACGTCATCGGGGTCATCGGTGGTCTGGCCGCGCATCTGCTTGCGCTCCTGCTGGTGTCGGCGGCAGTGTTCGCGGAATTTCTCCGGCGAAATCCCGCGTGATCGGGTGATCGGGTGATCGCCGAGGGCGGGCGGCCAATTGCCGCCCGAAGCCGAGGCATACCCTGCCTGACATGGATGTGGTGATTCGGCGTGCGGTCACCGCCGACGTCACCGCGATCCGGACCTTGATCGACACGTACTCGGTTGAGCGCCGGCTGCTGTCCAAGGCGACCGTCGCGATCTACGAGGCTGTCCAGGAGTTCTGGGTGGCCGTACGAGCCGGTGACGGTGCCATCGTCGGGTGCGGCGCGCTGCACGTGATGTGGGAGGATCTCGCCGAGATCCGTACCGTCGCGGTCGACCCGGCGATGCGCGGCCACAAGATCGGCCATCGCATCGTCAGCGAGTTACTCGCGACCGCCGCGATATTGGGGGTACGGCGGGTCTTCTGCCTCACCTTCGAGACCGAGTTCTTCGGCTCGTTCGGGTTCACCGCGATCGACGGTGCGCCGGTGCCGCACAAGGTCTTCGAGGAGCTGCTGCGCTCCTACGACGAAGGTGTCGCCGAGTTCCTCGACCTGGAGCGGGTCAAGCCGAACACGCTCGGCAACACGCGCATGCTGCTGCATCTGGATCCCCGATCGCACTCGGATGCCCGGTTGCACTCGGACGCCCGGTTGCACTCGGACACTCTGTGACGGCCAGCGTCCGCAAGAACCGGGTCGGCGCGATCGACTGCGGTACGAACTCGATCCGGTTGCTGGTCGCCGACCTGCCCGCGCCCGAATCGCGGCCCGCGTCGCCGCTGACCGACGTCGTACGGAGGATGGAGATCGTGCGGCTCGGCGCCGGTGTGGATCGCACCGGTCGACTGGCGGCGGACGCGATCGAGCGCACCCGCGTGGTCTTGGCCGACTACGCCGAGCAGATCTCCGGCTTGGGTGTCGACCGGGTACGGATGGTGGCGACATCGGCGTCCCGCGACGCGGCCAACGCCGCCGACTTCACGGCGATGGTGCGCACGACCCTCGGTGTCGACCCCGAGGTCGTCTCCGGCGACGAGGAGGCACGCCTCTCGTTCGACGGCGCCGTACGGGGCATCCCGTCGAGCGAACCCGCGCCGTACCTGGTCGTCGACATCGGCGGCGGCTCGACCGAGTTCGTCACGGGAACGCAGACCGTCGACCACGCGATCAGTATGGACATCGGCAGCGTACGGATGACGGAGCGGCATCTCGTCACCGATCCACCGACCAGCACCGAGATCGCGGCGGCCGAGCGCGACATCACGGCCGCCGTTCGGCTTGCGCTCGACGTGGTGCCCGGTCGGGACGCGAAGACCCTGGTCGGGCTGGCCGGTTCGGTCACGACGGTGGCCGCGATCGCGTTGGGCCTCGAAACGTACGACCCGGGTCGAACCCACCATTCCCGGATCAGTGCCGCCGATGTCGCCCGCGTTACCGACGATCTGCTCGTCGCAACGCGCGCGCAACGCTTGGCGATTCCGGTCATGCACCCCGGACGTGCCGACGTCATCGCCGCCGGCGCGCTGATCCTCCGTACGGTCATGACGGAAAGCGGTGCGACCGCGGTCGTCCCGAGTGAGCACGACATCCTCGACGGCATCGCCTGGTCGCTCGGCTAGGACGGCGCCACCGGACCGATCCTGGCCGGCAACGGTTGCCGTTGCGCCACGGCCGATCGTGTCACAACGGCCTGACCTGGGGCGATGCGTGCTGCGACGTACAACACCGACATTGGGTATATCCCTGGCGGCGGTGCGCATGATTGGCTACCCGTCACAACCTCTCCACGGCGCGGTCACAAGCTTCGCCGGTAGGTCGTGCGCGAAGCGCGGGGTAGCCAGCCGACGACGTCTGACAACCAGGAGCCGGTCATGGGTGAGATCGTCAGTTATCGCAGCAACGGTGGTTCGAGCGAGGGCTATCTGGCCCGCCCGGCCACCGGTGCCGGCCCCGGCGTGGTCGTCATCCAGGAGTGGTGGGGCCTGGTGCCGCACATCAAGTCCCTGGCCGACCGCTTCGCGAAGGCCGGATTCGTGGCGCTCGCGCCCGATCTCTACCACGGCGAGCAGGCCAGCGAGCCCGACGAAGCGGGCAAGCTCATGATGGGTCTCGCAATGGACCAGGCCGCGAAGGACATCGCCGGCGCGGCCGACTATCTCACCAGCGTTGACGGAACGACCGGCCAGGTCGGCACGGTCGGGTTCTGCATGGGCGGCAGTCTTGCGCTGTGGTCGGCGACACTCTCGCCGACGATCGTGGCCACGGTTGGCTTCTATCCGCCCGTACCGTGGGAGCGGATGTCGCCGACCTGGTCCAACTACGCCGGCAAGGCCGCCCTCATCCACTGTTCGGAGCACGACGGGACGAGCGCGGCGCCCGGCATCAAGACCGCCGTCGAGGCGATCACCGAGGCCGGCGGCGAGTGCATCACGTACGACTATCCGGGCACCGACCACGCGTTCTTCAACGACGACCGGCCGGAGGTCTACGACGGGTCGGCCGCGGCTACGGCGTGGGCCCGTACCCTCGAATTCCTCCGGAACCGGCTCGGGTGAGCGCGCGGCCGGGCCGCACGCGCGACGGTGCCGGCGTGAGCCGCGTGGCGACCACCGCGGCCGAGGTCACGACGATCGCCGGCGAGTGTCACGAACTGACCGATCTGGACCATGCGGTGGCCGGCTGTCGTGCCTGCCCACGCCTTGTGTCGTGGCGCGAGGAGGTCGCGGCCACGAAGCGCGCCGCGTTTGCCGATCAGACCTATTGGGGCCGTCCGGTGCCGGGTTTCGGGCCGGCGGACGCACGGGTCGCCATCCTCGGACTCGCACCGGCCGCGCATGGCGGCAATCGAACCGGCCGCATCTTCACCGGCGACCGGTCCGGCGACGTGCTGTTCGCCGCCCTGTACCGAGCCGGGCTAGCCAATCAGCCGACGAGCGTCGCCGCGGATGACGGGCTGGTCCTGCACGACACGCGGATCGTGGCCGCGGTCCGGTGCGCACCGCCGGACAACAAGCCGACGCCGACCGAACGCGACACCTGTGCACCGTTCCTGCACCGAGAGGTCGAAATGATCGCACCGACGCTGCGGGTTGTCGTCGCGTTGGGGGCATTCGCGTGGAATGCGTGGTGGCCGGCGTACGCCGCGGTTTATCGTGAACCGGCACCGCGACCGCGGCCAAGATTCGGTCACGGCGCCGTGTGGCACGGGTCGGCCGGTCGGCCCGTGTTACTAGGTTGTTACCACGTGAGCCAGCAGAACACCTTTACCGGTCGACTGACCGACAGCATGCTGGACGACGTACTAGCGCAGGCCGTCGCGCTCGTCAATGCCGGCTGACGGCCGAGCTGAACAAACGGGGACCGACGTGCGAAGCTACGCCGACGCCACGCGTCGCTGGGTACCGCTGGTCATCGTCGGCGGTCTGCTCGGCGTGGCCGCGATCGCCGCGTCGGTCGCGACCCCCGGCGTCCACAGCGTCCCGATTCCCCATGACTCGGCCGACGGCGCCGGCGGCGCAAGCCCCTCGGCCACCGCCCTGCCCAGCCTCGATGGCGGATCCGGTGGCTCGCGTCAGGTGTTCAGCGTCCCGGCCTGGGCCAGCTGGATCGGTGGACTGGCGGCGGCGGCGTTCGTGATCACGGTCGTCGCCGTACTGGTGTGGCACTTCATCCGCAACCACTGGCTCGATATCCGTCAGGTGGCGCGCGACGCCGACCGGTCGGGCGAGGCCATGTCCGCGCGGCGCGAAGACGTCATCGCGGCGTTGGACGAAGGTATCGCCCGCCTGGCCGGTGATGGCGACGCACGGTCCGCGGTCATTGCCTGCTGGGTACGTCTGGAAGAGGTGGCCCAGGCGGCCGGTACACCGCGCGCACCCTCCGATGCCCCGGCCGACCTGGTCTCGCGCCTGCTCGCGGCGCATCAGGTGAGCACGGCCGCCCTGACCTCGCTGGCCGATCTCTACCGCGCCGCTCGCTACAGCACCACCGTCATCGACGACTCGATGCGCGGGCGGGCCCTCTCGGCGCTCAGCACGATCCGAGGCCAGCTCGAAGTCTCCGGACCGACGATCGGGACGTCCGGATTCCCGCTCCGCGACCCCTATTTCAGTGGGGCCGAGGACGGGTGGCGCCGATGACCCGCCTCGACGACCTGCTGAGTTACCAGGACAAGCCGCGTCACCGGCCACGGCGTCGGCCATCGGCTCGGTTGATCCGCACCTTGATCTTCTCCGTGCTGGCCTCGATCCTTCTCGACCTCGTGCTGCGAGCCAAGGGCGTCGGGGTGCCGTACGTCCTGATGCTGACCGTCTTCCTCGCTGGCGGCGCGATGATCGAGCTGACCCGGCGACTGGCCCCGCCGCCGGTTCCCGAGACGTTGCGGGACACCCAGATGCCCCGGCCGCCCGATCGGCTGCCCGACTCGGACGGCGCGTTTCGGGCCGTTCGGCGGTGGGCGGCCCGGCTGGAGTGGAGCGACGACGACATCCGCCGGTTCGCCCACATCGTGCAGCCGGCGGTCGCCGGCATCGTCGACGAACGCCTAAGGCTTCGGCACGCGGTCATCCGGAGTACGGATCCCGGCCGGGCCGAGGAGTTGTGCGGTCGGGAGTTGTGGACTTTCATCACCGTGCCGGCGACCCGGCCGGTCAGCCCGAACGAATTGGCGACGGTTGTCGCGCAACTGGAGGCTTTGTGAACGACGTGAGCGGCGTGACCGACACGGCCGACGTTCCCGACCGGTCCGAGCTGGATGGGCTCGACGTACCGATCATTCTGCCGCCGGAGGTCGGTCAGCTGGGCCAGGCGATTCTGGACGCGGTCGGCACGGTCGTCGTCGGCAACCGGGGCGCGCTCGAGCTGGTGCTCGCCGGGATCCTGGCCGGTGGCAACGTGCTGCTGGAGGACTTGCCGGGCCTCGGCAAGACATTGACCGCGCGTTCGTTTGCCCAGGTCCTCGGCATCGGATTCCGGCGCGTCCAGTTCACCCCGGACCTGCTGCCGGCCGACGTCACCGGCTCGTTCCTGTACGACCAACGAAATCACGACTTCGTGTTCCGGCCTGGACCGATCTTCACCAACCTGCTGCTGGCCGACGAGATCAATCGCACGCCACCGAAGACCCAGTCCGCGTTACTGGAAGCGATGCAGGAAAAGCAGGTCTCGGTCGAGGGCACCACGTACGTGCTCGCTCCGCCGTTCCACGTCCTGGCCACCGCGAACCCGATCGAGTACGAGGGCACCTACCCGCTGCCGGAGGCGCAACTGGACCGGTTCCTGCTGCGCGTCTCGTTCGGTTATCCCAGCCATGCTGACGAGTGGACGGTGCTGCAGCGGCGGATCAGCCGTAGGCGGGAGGAGGCGCAGCTGACGCCGCTGGGCGACGCCGGCATGCTGCTCGGCATGCAGGCGGCGCTGGAGGACGTCACCGTCGAGGACTCGATCGGCCAATACATGGTCGACCTCACGGCCGCTACCCGCGAACACTCGCAGGTTCTCGTCGGTGCGTCCCCGCGAGGTTCACTGGCGCTGATGCTGCTGTCACGGGCGAAGGCTGCGCTGGCCGGACGCGACTATGTCATCCCCGAAGACGTCAAGCAGGTGGCGAAGCCGGCCCTCGCGCATCGGATCACCCTGAAGCCTGAGGTATGGCTGCGCCGCGTCGACCCGTCATCCGTCGTCGCCGACATCGTTTCCAAGACGCCGACCCCGACCAGCGGTGCTCTTCCTACCTATGCAACCGGGCCTTCCTATGCAACCGGGCCTTCCTATGCAACCGGGCCGTCGTACGCGACCGGGCCGTCGCAAGCGACCGGACCACGGCCATCGTCGACCGCGCCGGCCGATCATGACCGCTACCGCCCGCCGCAGGGCTGACGGCGTGGCGGATTTCGGCGGTTCTGGCCTTGTCCGGCGGTCGAGCGATTCGGGTCCGCCGGGCACGATTGCGCGCGGGTCGCTGCCGACGCGGAGTTCACGGCGACCCTTCGCGATCGATCTGCCGGACCGGGGGGCCGACCAACCGCCCGAGGTGGAAGTCACGTCCGGCTGGGTGCCAACTCGGGCGTTCGGTCGCATGGTGTTGCTCACCGGATTACTCCTGGTGCTGGCCGTGTTCCTGCGACGTCCCGATCTCGTCGTGCTGGCCGCGCCGCTCGCGATCGGCGCCGCCCTCGGTCTGTGGCGGCGTCCGCAGGCGGCCCCGGACGTGCGGGTGACGACACCCACGCCGGCGGTGTCCGAGGGTGCCGATCTCAACGCGTCGATGACGATCACGAATCACGATCCGATCCGCTACGACCTGGTGGTCGCCCGGTTGCAGCACAGCCGCTGGCTGGAGGTCAAGCACACAGGTCGGCCGTACGCCACGGCCTTGGCGCCCGACGAGACGGTCGGCATCGATCTCGACGGCCACGCCTTGCGCTGGGGCCGGCACACGCTCGGACCGACCGTCGCGTACGCGGTGGCCGGCGACGGGCTGTTGATCAGTCCGGCCGGTGTGGCGCCGTACGCCGACATCCGGGCGTTTCCGAACACCGACCCGTTCCAGGCGAACGACTCGATGCCCCGTGCCGCCGGCATGATCGGGTTCCATCGGTCCCGGCGTCCCGGCGAGGGCGGGGAACTCGCCGGGGTACGCCCGTTCAGCCCGGGTGACCGGCTGCGCCGCATCGATTGGCGGGTATCCCTGCGCACGCGCGAGCTGCACGTCGTGGCGACGTTGTCGGACCGGGACGCGGAGGTCACCATCCTGCTCGACCTGCTCCACGAGTCCGGGATGTCCGGCGGCGTACGGGGCAGCCGGTCGGTTCTGGACCTCACCGTACGGGCGGCGGCCGGTATCGCCGAGCACTACGTCACGCGCGGCGACCGCGTCGGACTGGTCGAATACGGCTGGCCGGGTCGCAAGCTGCGCGCGTCGTCCGGCCGGCGGCACTACCTCACTGTCCTGGAGTGGCTGCTCGATACGCGCCCGTCCCCGGATGGGCGCGAGCCCACTGTGTACACGTTCGGCGCGGCGCAGATCAAGACGAATGCGCTGACGATCGTGCTCACGCCACTGATCGATCCCCGCTCGGCGGGGCTGCTCGCCCGGCTGGCCCGGGGCGGCCGGTTCGTCGTCGCCGTCGACACCATGCCGCCGGAGCAACTCGAGACGCTCGCGCGCGGCGGACGGCGGGGCGACTGGCTGCGCGACGGGCAGTACACGGCGATGGCCGCCCGATTGTGGCTGCTCGAGCGCTCCAACATCATCGCGGAGTTGCGGGAGCACGGCGTACCGGTGGTGGAGTGGGGCGGCGGCGGCAGCCTGGACGAGGTGCTCGGCCTGGTGGCACGGATGGCGTCCGGACCGATGACGATGCCGCGATGAACGCGTTCCTCGGCGCCCTCCGCGGCGGCATCGATATCCGCGTCGAGCGGGCGACCACGGTCATCGAACAAGCCACCGCCGGGCCGATCGTGTTACGCGCCGCGCTGGTGGTGGCCGCGCTGGCCGGGTTCGCGGTCACCTGGCCCACGCGTGACCTGCTCACCACCGTGCTGGTGTTACCGATCGTGCTGGCGCTCGGCGTCGGGATGGCGCCGCGCAGCTTTGCTCCCACGGCGACGATCATCGCCATGGTGCTCGGCTACCTGGTCAACATCGGCGGCGGCGGGTCGCCCGATGCCTGGCGTCCGATCACCGCCGCCGGGTTGATCTACATCGTGCACACCGGAGCGGCGTTCGCGGCCGTGCTGCCGTTCAACACCGTCGCCACGCCCGGGCTGTACCTGCCGTTCGTGATACGGACGGTGACCGTGATCGCGATCACCGTGGTCATCGGCTTCGCCATCCTGGCCGTACCACGTCTCGTCGGCGACCATCGCCTGGTCAGCGCGGCCGTCGTCGGCATGGTGGCGATGGTGGGTGTTGCAGGTTACGTCGCTTACCTCGGTAGTAGGCGACGATGAGCCTGCGAACCGCGCCATGATTGCTGTGTGAGCCCTCAACGGATCCTGGTAGTCGGCGGCGGTCACGTCGGCCTCTACGCTGCGCTGCGCTTGTCGCGCAAGCTCGGGCGAAACGACGCCGAGGTCACCATCGTCGACCCGCAACCACACATGACCTATCAGCCCTTCCTGCCGGAAGCGGCGGCCGGGAACATTTCGCCGCGCCACTCGGTGGTACCGCTGCGACGCGAGCTCAAGAAGTGTCACGTGTTGTCCGGCGAGGTCACCAACATCAACCACGCCACGCGTACGGCGACGGTCATGCCGATCACCGGCCCGGCGCGAGATGTCCACTACGACCACATCGTTGTCGTGCCGGGCAGCGTCTCCCGGACCCTGCCGATCCCCGGACTGCGCGAGAACGCGGTCGGCTTCAAGACCATCGGTGAAGCGATCTACCTGCGCAACAAGGTGCTCGATCAGCTCGACGTCGCGGCGACGACGGCCGACCCGGAGGTTCGGCGCCGTGCCCTCACGTTCGTGTTCGTCGGCGGCGGGTACGCCGGCATCGAGGCGCTCGCCGAGATGGAGGACATGGCACGGGACGCGTTGCGCTACTACCCCGAACTCTCCGCGTCCGACATGCATTGGGTGCTGATCGAGGCGTCGAAGCGGATCCTGCCGGAGGTCGGAGCGGATCTGGGCGCCTACACGGTGGTCCAGCTCACCAAGCGCGGCATGGACCTACGCCTCGGCACGACCCTCGACTCGTGCGTGGACGGCATCGTCCGGCTCTCCGACGGTGACAGCTTCGCCGCCGACACGATCGTCTGGACAGCCGGCGTGAAGGCGAGCCCGTTGCTGATTCACACCGACCTTCCACGTGACAGCAAAGGCCGCCTCACCTGCCTGCCGACGCTGCAGGTCGTCGACGATGCGGGCCGCGTCGTGCCGGGTGCGTGGAGCGCTGGGGACTGCGCTGCCGTGCCGGACCTGACGGCAACCGAGCCGGGCGTCATGTGTGCGCCGAACGCGCAGCATGCGGTACGGCAGGCGAAGGTGCTGGCGGACAACGTCGTCGCGGTGATCTTCGGACGGCAGGTACACCAGTACCGGCACAAGTACGCCGGCTCCGTCGCGAGCCTCGGCCTGCACAAGGGCGTCGCCCAGGTGTACGGCGTCAAACTCCGGGGATTCCCGGCCTGGGTCATGCACCGGACCTATCACGTGAGCCGCATCCCGAGCTGGAACCGGCGCCTGCGGGTGGTGGTGGACTGGACGCTCGCGTTGGTGCTCAAGCGCGAGGTGGTCTCGATGGGCGAGTTGCACGAGCCCCGCGAGCCGTTTACCGAGGTGACGCCGGAGACCAGGCCAGCGGCGGCGCCGGGCACCACGACATCGTCTCCGTCGGCGGCGTCCGATCCGTCCGTGACCCGGCGCGCGTAACCGTCTACGGTGGTGCCATCAGTCCGGGTGGTGGAATGGCAGACACAGCCGCCTTAAAAGCGGCGGCCGAAAGGCGTACGGGTTCGAGTCCCGTCCCGGGCACGGCATCGCGACACCCTCCCGCCGGCCGGTCCGGCGATGCGCGTGATATCCGGGCATCGGGCGCGCAGAATTCTCCCTATCGGCAAGACCGACGAGATATCGGCAAGACCGACGAGCAGGGAGAACTCACGTGAGCGAGAATCCTTCGAGCGCGGGCGACGGCCGGACTCCGGAGCACGGCGAGCCGGATCTACCGAATCCGCCCGGCGACGCGACCGCCCCTGCAGACGGGACCGCCCCTGCATACGGACAGCCGCCGGCGGCAGCGCCCTACGATGCGTCGGCCGTGCAGCCGGCCGGCTACCCGGGACAGATGGGCGCAGTCGCGCAGGGCGCGCAGATGAAGCGCCGCAACCCGGTCGCGGTGTGGATCGGGCTGCCGCTGATCACGCTCGGCATCTACCACTTCGTCTGGTATTACAAGATCCACGCCGAGATGCAGGACTTCGACCGTCGGCGCAGGGTCCCGACGGTCGGACCCGTCCTCGTGCTGATCCTGTTGGGCTGGACGGTGATCGCGCCGCTGATCTCGTACTACCGGACCGGCGAACAGATCGTCGAGTCACAGCGAGCGGCCGGGATCCCGACTACGTGCGTGCCGATCATCGGCATGCTGCTGACGTTCGCGTTCGGCCTGAACACGCTGTACTACCAGGTCGAGCTGAACAAGGTCGTCGACGCGTACGGCGGAAAGGCCACGCCGCCTGGCACGGTGGTCCCCCTGCGGGCGTGACGCCACTGCGGCCGCGGCGAGCAGACGTCGCCGCAACATGCGCGCGAACGCTACCCTGAAATCACCATCGACGAGCCAATCGCAGCTACGCGATGTCGCGGCGGTGGTCAGCGGAGCGTGAGGAGCGCGGCGTGAAGAGTTCAAATCCGGTACTCGGCCACTTGGATCAGACGGCGGCGGCCGAGCGTCGTTCGGGCTACGGCTCGGGCACCGGCTCGGGCGGATATCAGGCCGCGCCGTATCAGAGTGCGCCGCCGGTGGCGTACGGCCCGACCGGCTACGGCGGATATGGTCAACCACCGGTCATGGGTGTTCGCGAGCCGGGCCGGGCCATGGCGCTCGACGATGTTGTCACCCGTACCCTCGGTCTGGTCGTCGTGGTCGTTGCGGCCGCCGCGCTCTCCTGGGTCTTCCTGCGCACCGGCGGCATCGTCGGAGTCGCGGTCGTCGGCTCGGCCATCGCCGGCCTGGTCGTAGGTCTGGTGATCTCGTTCCGGGTCATCACGAACCCGCCGCTGATCATCACGTATGCGATTCTGCAGGGCATTCTGCTCGGCGTCGTGAGTCGCGCGTTCGAGCAGGTCTACCCGGGCGTCGTGCTGCAGGCCGTGGTCGGCACGCTCGCCGTTTTCCTCGCTATGGCCGTGCTCTACCGGTTCCGCGTGCTGCGTGCGACGCCGCGCTTCGCACGCTGGGTCATCGGCGCGCTGATCGGCGTGATCGCGCTCAGCCTCATCACCTGGATCATGTCTGCGTTCGGGCACGGGCTGGGCATCGAACCGGGCGGCCAGCACAGCTCGATCGGGTTCATCATCGCGCTCGTCTTCGTCGGCGTTGCCGCGCTCACCTTCATCCTCGACTTCAACCAGGTCGAGCAGGCCGTGCGCTACGGCCTGCCCGAGCGGTTCGCCTGGTATTGCGCGTTCGGCCTGGTCGTCGGCCTGATCTTCCTCTACTGGCAGATCCTGCGACTCCTCGGATACATCCGCAATTGACCCACGCCGAGCCAGCCGAATTGCAGCGCGCGGTCGACCGCTTGGTCGGCCGCGTTGCACATTGGACACCGGTCCGCTGGACGAAACCGGCATCCGACACGGGCACGTCGCGCGGCGAACGCGTACATGACCTCGTGCAGCGGCTGGCGGACGCGGCCGCAGACGCCGAGGGGACGCCTCGCCACGCGGTGCCGCGGCTGGAGAACGATCTCGCCCTGCCCGACCAGTTGCGCGTTGTCGCGGCCGACGCGCTCACCGCGTGCGCGGCACGCCCCGACGTGCTCGCGGATCTTGCTTTGGCGGTACGGGCAACCTCAAGCGCTCTCGACTGACCTCGCCGATCCTCGCCCCGGCGCCCTGAGCGCGCTTGCCCGATAACCCCTGCCGGTCCGCACGCCCATGATCACCGCAAGTTCACTGAAGTCGCCCGCTCCGAGGCTGGTTCGCCGGGCGACTTCCAGGAAGTCGCCCGTCGCAGAGCGCTCCTAGCGGTCGACTTCCAGGAAGTTGTGCGGATCTTGATGGTCATGTGCGATCTGCACTGACTCAGGTCGAGGCGTCGCTGCACCCCGACCCGGCGGTAGGATCGCGGTATGACCAGAAAGTTGAGCATCAGCGTGCCGGAGGACGTCGCGGCATGGCTCGATCGGCAGGGGAATGTCTCGAGCGCGATCACCGAGGTCATCCGCGCTCACCTTGCTTCGCAACGCACCATCGATGTGCTGCTTCGCGCCGGCTTCGACCCGTCGGTGGACGGCAAACGGCATTGGCGCGAACGGCTGGCTCGGCCGATACCGTCGCACGCCGTCGAGGCGGGTCAGCAGATGATCGGCCGTGCTCGGCCGGATTCGGCCGGCGGGTGACCGACGTCGCGGTCGTTCTCGACACCTCCGCGTTGCTCGGCTATGTAGACGGCCACGTCGCGGTCGGCGAGCTCATCGCCGAGGTTGCCGACGAGGAGCGACTGGTCGCGGTGCCGGCGGTCTGCTTTGCGCAGGCCCGCGCCGCCCTCGACGATGATGTGGCCGCCGCCCACCTACTGTTGCTGACGTCTGCGCCGACAATCACGATCGAGCCGCTCGGGTTCGCGGGGCCGGGCGGGGCGGAATCGATCTGGCGGGTCGGCGAATTGGCTCGTGCGGCCGATCGCGACATCGGCATCGGCCACGCGGCGTACGCGGCCATCGATCACCGTGCACATCTCGCCACAATGCGGCCGGACGTCTTCGCCGCGCTTCTGCCAGCGGACTGGTCCATTCTGGATCTGCGCTGACTCAGGCCGAGGCGGAGCGCCGACTCCGGTACGCCGCGGCCGCCATCCGGTCGTTGCACAGCTGGCAACAGAAGCGCTGGCGGCCGGCACGGGTGCGGTCGACGTAGACGCATCGGCACGGATCCCCGGCACATGTGCCGAACCGGCCCGGGCCACCAACCGCCATCGCCTGCGCGAACGCGTCGGTCGCCACCGCGGCCAGTTCCGTCACCGGGTCGAAGTCGTCGGTGGCGAGTGCGGCGGTCAGCCGCAGCGAGCCGTCCGGGCCGGCCGCGATCCGAGGACGTACGGGCTGCGAATCGAGCGCCACGTTGAGCGCATCGACGGCGGCGTCGGCCTCGGCGGCCGCGAAGACCTGGTAGAGCTGGCCGCGGACGGCTCGCATCCGATCGAGCGCCGCACCGGCTCGCGCCGGCGGGATCGCGGCGAGTCGGTCGGCCAGGTCCGGACGTCCGTACGCTCCGGCGATCGCCACGACGCGCTCCATCGTGAGGATGTCGGGCGGCGACTCGAGCAGGTCGTACGTGTTGACAAACGCGATCGCAAGTTTGAGGTCGGCATCGTGGGCCGGCACCGTACTCATCGCCGCGCCCTCCCGGTGTTCGTGGCCGAATCGTCATCTTCCTCTAGCTTGACCCGACTTTCCGTCCGGCCTAGCGTCATCAGTTACTAACAGACAATAATAGCTGACATGCCAGTGGAGGCCACGTGCGTCTGGGACGAAGAATGACAGCGCTCTGCTTAGGCGCGATCACGATCGCGGGCGTTGCCGTCGGCACGTCAGCCTCGGCCGCCGGCTCGGCTGGGACTCAGCCCATGACCACCCCACGGGTACGGCCGGAGCCGGTGGTCGTGACGGACGTGTCCGTGTCCCGTACCCGTACCCGGGCAGAAGCCGGTGCACGCTTGGCTGGTGCGGCCGTCCGGACATGCCGCGCCGCGGACGCTGGCCGGCGTGATCTACCTGCACTGGCTCGAACCGCCAGCCTCGACACAGAACCGCTCCGAATTTCTGGACGAGGCCGTGACGGTGGCCGAGCACGGGGCGGTCGCGATCCTGCCCGATCTCACCTTCCCGTGGACGGGTCAGGTGTTCGGGGACGAGCGCGACGTCGCGTCGGTCCGAGCCCAGGAAGCCGCCGTGGACGCGATCTATCGTGCGCTCTTGGCGCAGCCGGGCGTGAACCCGAACCGAACCGCGGTGGTCGGTCATGACTACGGCGCGATGTACGGGTCGATCCTGGCCGCGCGTGAGCCGACGATCCGGGCCGAGGTGTTCATGGCTGGCGACGCAACGTGGGCCGACTGGTTCTCGATCTTCTTCCTCAGCTTGGATTCGGTGCCGCCGGCCTACAACGCGCTATTCGCCGGACTCGATCCGGTGGACAACGTGTCGCGGATGCGCGCGCATCTCTACTTCCAATGGTCCGGCCGGGATCAGTTCGTGACGCCGGACGTACGCGCCAGGTTCGAGGCGGCCGACCCCACGGCAAAGGTGTCGCTCTATCCCGACGCCGGCCACTTCCTCGATCAGAACGCCAAGGACGAGCGGATTCCGTGGGTGCTCGACGAACTGGGCCTGCGGTAGCCGGGAGCGGCGTCCCCTGGAGGCGGGTTGGTGTGGCCGGCGGACCGGTTCGACATTTTCCAGGTGTCGGACCGGCCCGCCGGCCGGAGTTGCCAGGCTGCGAACTTGTGATCCGCCGCCTGGTTGGTGGCCGGCAGGCTGGGTGCACGCAGCCTGCCGCCCCGCTTATGTGGCCACGGGCATCGAGTCCCGTGGTGCTTGGGCACCGGCCTCGGCCGCCGCGAAGAGCGCCGGACGCAGCGCGAGCGCTGCGACGGTGACGACGCCGATCCGGAGGGCCGCGGCGACGAACCATGGCGCGCGGAGCCCGAACGTTGTCGCGATCGCACCACCGATCGCGGCGCCGACCGGCATGGAGCCCCATCCTGCCAACCGGTAGACACTATTAACGCGCCCCCGAATGCGATCCGGAATGATTCGTTGCCGCATCGATACCGTCGCGACATTCCATACGGTCGCCGAAAACGCACTCGCTGCCATGCAGGCCACCATCACGTACGCGTCCCGGGCCAGGACTCCGACCACGCCGGCACTGGCCGCGCCGATGGCCGCACCGAGGATGATCGACCGGCGGGTGCCGAGTCGCGCGACGATGCGGCGGCTCGCGAGGCCGCCGGCCACGCCACCGATCGCGCTGGCGGCGAGCAGGATGCCATAACCGCGGGAGCCGACGTGCAGGCGTTCGGTCGCAAACAGCACGAATGTCGAGTTTGCGATCTGGCCGGCCATGTTCGTGACCGCCAGCAAGATCGCCAGCGTACGAAGCAGCCGGTGGCCGGCGAGCCAGCGCAGGCCCTCGGCGATGTCGTGGCGCATCGGCCGGCGGGCCGGCGTCGGTCCGCCGAGTGCGGCCGCCGTGTCGGCCGCGATGGCCGGTCCCGGCCCGGCCATCGCGGCCGCCCCCGCTGGTAGCGGCAGATAGATCCGCGCGATCAGGAACGCCGAGAGCGCGAAGGTCAGCGCGTCCAGCCAGAACGGCAGCGACCGCGTCGCCGGCAGCGCGGCCGCGAATAGCAGGCTGCCCAGCGGCGGACCGATGAATTGCTGGGTGACCGTCTCGGTCGCGTACTGGCGCCCGTTCGCGGCCTCGAGCTGCGCCGGACCGACCACCGACGGCAGCATGGACTGTGCCGAGTTGGCGAACACGGTCTCGGCCGCGCCGAGCGCGAACGACGTCAGATAGAGCATCCAGATGCGTCCGCCGGGCACCATCGCGGTCACGGCGGCGATCGACACGGCCAATGCTTGGACGATTTGGGCGATGGACATGAGGCGCCGGCGGTCGTACCGGTCGGCCAGGACCCCGGCGTGCAGGCTGCACAACAACCACGGCAGGCTGGCCGCGGTGGCGACGCCGGCGACCTGCGCCGGGCTGTGGGTGAAGTAGACGGCCAGCAGCGGGATGGCGGCGGCGTAGGCGCCATCGCCCAATGACGAGATCGCGTCGGCCGCCCACAGCCGCCGCCAATTTGCCCCCAGCCCCACGCAGAGCAGCTTCGCGTAAGTCATTGAGTTTTGCCTACCATTTAGCGCACGCTAAACGTATGACTATCCGGATCCAGCTCAGCGGCGCCGATATGGCGCGCGTACGGTTTGGGTTCTCGGCCGTCTCGGAGACCGTACGGGCCCTGCGGATCGTGGCCGAGCCCGGCGACTCAGCGATCCATCTGCCCTGGCTGCGCTGGGCGGCGCCGCGGTTGCCGGATGACCCGGAGGTCGCGTTGTTGCGGCGGCTGGTGGCCGGCCGGGCCATTCCGCTCGCGTTGCTGCCGACGCCGGACACCCGCCTGCCCGATCTGCGTCACGAGTTGCGCCGCGTCCGGCAGGCGAGCATCAGCCGTACGATCGAGAGCCTTGAATCGATCTTCGGCCGGCCGAAGTGGCTCGACGAGTTCTACGACGACCCACCGGCCACGCTGGCGCGACTCGCGACCGCGATCGACCGATGCTACGAAGCCGTCGTCGCGCCGCACTGGCCACGGATGCGCGCCGTTCTCGAAGCGGACATCGACTTTCGGGCCCGGCGGCTTGCCGCGGCCGGCGTCGAGCGGGTGATCCGCGAACTGCACCGCGACGTACGGTGGACCGACGACGGCGAGGTGCAACTCTGGCCGAGCCAGCCGAACAAACCGGGCGGCGTGGTCGCGACCACCGGCGCCGGACTCGTGTTGTGCCCGATGGTCTTCGGCTGGCCCAACCCCACGGCGGCGTTGCGGCCGACCGGACCAGCGTGCGTACGCTATCCGGCCCGCGGCATCGGCACGCTCTGGGAGCTACCGGTCGAGCGACCCGATTCGGCACTGTGCGACCTGCTCGGAACCACCCGGGCCGGTTTGCTGATCGCGCTCGCCAACCCAGCCGACACGCCGACGCTCGCCCGCCGCCTGGACGTCACACCCGGCGCGGTGTCGCAGCATCTCCGCGTGCTGCGGGACGCGGGACTCGTCCGTACGGCGCGGGACGGCCGGACGGCGCTGCACCTGCGTACGAGTCGGGCCGACGTGCTGCTCGGCAAGTGAACCTCTAGGCGAGTCGCTCCAGCACCATGGCCATGCCCTGACCGCCGCCGACGCACATGGTCTCCAGACCAATCGACTTGTCGTGCCAGTTCAGCGAGTTGATCAGCGTGCCGGTGATCCGCGCGCCGGTCATGCCGAACGGATGCCCGACGGCGATCGCGCCACCGTTGACGTTGAGCTTCTCCAGCGGGATCCCGAGTTCCTTGTAGGACGGGATGACCTGAGCCGCGAACGCCTCGTTGATCTCGACGAGATCGACGTCGTCGATCGTCATTCCGGCGCGAGCGAGCGCCATCCGCGATGCCTCGATCGGGCCGAGCCCCATGATCTCGGGGGACAGGGCGGTGACGCCGGTCGAGACGATCCGCGCCAGCGGCGTGATGCCCAGCTCACGGGCCTTCGTGTCCGACATGATGACGACCGCCGCCGCGCCGTCGTTGAGCGGGCAGCAGTTGCCGGCCGTGATGCGGCCGTCCGGGCGGAAGACCGGTTTGAGGCCCGCGACCGCGTCCAGCGTCACACCCGCCCGCGGGCCGTCGTCGCCGCTGACGACCTTGCCGCCGGGCGTCGTGACCGGCGTGATCTCGCGTGCCCAGAATCCGTCGTTGATCGCCTTCTCGGCGTTGTTCTGGCTGCGTACGCCGAATTCGTCCATCTCCTCGCGGGTGACGTTCCAGGCCTGCGCGACGTTTTCCGCGGTCTGGCCCATCGCCATGTACACGTACGGGAGCTGATCCTCATCGCGCGGGTCGGTCCAGACCGGTGCGCCGCCCTGCGACCGCTTCTCGGTGCGGGCCCAGCCCTCCTCGAAGCGCGGGTTCTGCCATCCGCCGCCGACCTGGGCCTGCGCGGCCGGCGGGAGGCCGTCGGAGCTGCCGCGCGCGAAGCGCGAGACGCACTCCACGCCCGCAGAGATGAACACGTCGCCCTCGCCGGCCTTGATGGCGTGGAAGGCCATCCGCGTGGTCTGCAACGACGACGAGCAGTAGCGGGTGATCGTGGCTCCGGGCAGCTTGTCCAGTCCGAGCATCACAGCGACCACGCGAGCCATGTTGAAGCCCTGCTCGCCGCCGGGCAGACCACACCCGAGATACAGGTCCTCCACCAGGTGCGGATCGAGCCCCGGCACCTTCGCGAGTGCCGCCTCGACAATCGTGGCGGTGAGGTCGTCCGGGCGGACATCCACGAGAGAACCCTTGGCGGCACGGCCGATCGGCGAGCGTGCGGTGGCAACGATGACGGCGTCAGGCATGACTGGAACGTTACCGCCCGGTACCTCCGGCGTCACTTGTGCGATGTGACACGCACCGCACCGAATCGCCCACCGTCCTATCGCCGGGGCGTCACTCCGATCGCCTCGCGGACCGCCGGCATCAGCGCATGGGCCCAGACCCGGTATCCGTCCGCCGACGGGTGATATCCGTCCGCACTCAGCGTGCCGGCGTCGGCCCGGAACACCGCGCCGGTCAGCGTGGCGAGATCGACCGGTACGCCGCCGGCCGCGCGTACCGCCGAGCTCTGCGCTCGGGCCACCCGGCGCCCACGCAAACCGACCAGCTGCCGCAACGGCGGTGCGATGGCCCGCAAGGCGCCGAGATCGGGACAGGTTCCGACGACAACCGGCACATTCGCGGCTCGCATGCGGGCGACCGCCGAACCGAGCGCCTCCGCCGCGTCGATCGGTCGGTGCAGGCCGGTCGCGTCGTTGGTGCCGACGAGGATGAGCGCCGCGTCCGGCTTGGGCCCGAGTAACGCGCGCGCGACCTGCGTCGCCAGGTCGGAGCTGCGCGAACCGACGACCGCGACGCTCGACAACTCGACGCGATAGCCGTCCGCGACGAGCAGCTCGGCGACGCGACCGCCGACGGTGTCGACGACCCGACCGACGCCGACGCCGAGCGCGGACGAGTCGCCCAACAGCACCAGCCGCGTCGGCGGCAATGTGCGGTCACCATGCGAGGTGCGGATCGCGAGATGGGGGTCCGGCTTGGCATAGCGGCGGCCGCGGGCGACGGCGGCCTCGGTCGCGAGCACGACCGCGCCGCCGAGCGTGCCGGCGACGAAGGTGATTGCGGCCGCGCGCCCGACTCGCCTCGCCACAGTCATTCCCATCGCCGCCTTAGTCGGTGACCGCTTCGCCGTGCTGTTCCGGTCCAGCGTCGGTCGCATCGGACACAGGCAAGGGTACGGCGGAAGCGTCGATCACGGGACCGTGCGGACGCTCGGTGAACTGGCGGACCCGTTGGCGCAGCTGAGCCCACCGGCCAGCCGGTCCCCGATCCTGACCGCTGACCTGGGCGGCGGAGACCTCGGTGCCGGGCCGGTCGGCCGCCTCGACCGCCGCCTGGGTCAGCGAGCGCAGCCCCTCGGCGTGCGTCAGGTGTGGCCGTACGTCGGTCGGGCCGCGCAGCGCGGACAGCGTCGTCGGCAGAATCGCCGCGACCGCCGCCGCGTAGCCGATGGCCGAGGGGTGGAAGCGATCGGCCGCAAACATCCGGTCCGGAGCCGAGGCGAACTGCGGGCCGAGCAGGTCGCCGAGCGAGACCGTACGGGCGCCGGCGGCCACGGCCGCGACCGTCTGGGCCGCCGCCATCTCCCGACTCCACCGGCGTACGACCCAGCGCAGCGGCGGCAGGATCGGCCGGATGGTGCCGAGGTCCGGACACGTACACACGACAACGTCGCAGCCGGCGTCGCGCAACCGGCGCACGGCGTCGGCCAGGTGCCCGACCGCGACCGACGTCCGTACGCGGTGCGTGACGTCGTTGACTCCGATGAGGATGACCGCGAGCTGCGGCTGGGCGACGAGCGCCCGGGTCACCTGGTGATCGAGTGAGGCCGAGATCGCGCCGACGAGGGCATGGGACCGCACGTCGACCGGTCGGTGCAGCTGTTCGACGATGCCGACGGCGAGCAGTGCGCCGGTGGTGTCCCGAGCGCGGTCGACGCCGTAGCCGGCCGCCGACGAGTCACCGAGCAGCGCGAGGCGGAGGTCCGGTCCCGGATATTCGGTGCCGTACCGCCCGTCGCAGCGGGGGGGCGGCGAGTCGGCCAGCGGAATCGTCCGGCGCGCCAATTCGGCCTGCCCATAGAGCAGCCCGGCGGCGAGCACTCCGGCCAGCCCGAGACCACCGCCACCGTACGCGGTCACCCGGGCGAACCGGCGTAGCTCCGGCCGGATCCGGCGCAGCTCGAGTCCGCGGGTCAAGACGTCGCTCACCTCCGCCAGTCACTCCCTCCGAGCCCAGTGTCGCGCGCGCCACCGGTCTCGACCTCGGCGCGGCGATCGACATCGCCCTCCCTCGCGAGGCTAACGCGCCCGTCCCACGATTTCGTGGAGGTTCTTGCGCGCCGTTACGCTGATGGGTGAGACCCGCACCGGCGCGGGTACGCCCGGGTCAGAAGGGTTGCCGCAGCGTGCGCTACTACGACAACGTCGTCGAGTTAATTGGAAACACTCCGCTGGTCCGTCTCCGTAACGTGACCCACGGCATATCGGCGACCGTCCTCGCCAAGATCGAATACCTCAATCCCGGCGGCAGCGTCAAGGACCGGATCGCGCTGCGGATGGTGGAAGAGGCCGAGAAATCCGGCGCTCTGCAGGCCGGCGGCACGATCGTCGAGCCGACCAGCGGCAACACCGGCGTCGGCCTCGCGCTCGTCGCCCAGTTGCGCGGCTACAAATGCGTGTTCGTCTGCCCGGACAAGGTGTCGGAGGACAAGCGCAACGTCCTCAAGGCGTACGGCGCCGAGGTCGTCGTCTGTCCAACCGCCGTGGCGCCGGAGGATCCGCGCTCCTACTACAACGTCTCCAACCAGCTCGCCCGCGACATCCCGGGCGCCTGGAAACCCGACCAGTACAGCAACCCGAACAACCCGATCTCGCACTACGAGTCGACCGGCCCGGAGATCTGGGAACAGACCGACGGCAAGATCACGCACTTCGTCGCGGGCGTCGGAACCGGTGGCACGATCACCGGCGTCGGCCGTTACCTCAAGGAGGCCTCCGGCGGCCGCGTACGGATCGTCGGCGCCGATCCGGAGGGTTCGGTCTACTCGGGCGGTTCCGGCCGGCCGTACCTGGTCGAGGGCGTCGGCGAGGACTTCTGGCCGCAGACGTACGACCGGACGATCTGTGACGAGATCGTGGAGGTCTCGGACAAGGACTCCTTCGACCTGACCCGCCGGCTGGCGCGCGAGGAGGGCCTGCTGGTCGGCGGCTCCTGTGGCATGGCGGTCGTCGCCGCGCTCACGGTTGCCCGGATCGCGGGTCCTGACGACGTCGTGGTCGTGCTGCTGCCGGACAACGGACGCGGCTACCTATCCAAGATCTTTAACGACGACTGGATGGCGCGCTACGGGTTCATGACGTCGTCGGCCCACTTCGGCGGCGGCGAAGCGACCGTGGCCGACGTCCTGGCCGGCAAGTCCGGCACGATGCCCGAGATGGTGCACGTCCACCCGACCGAGACCGTTCGCGACGCGATCGACATCATGCGCGAGTACGGCGTCTCCCAGCTGCCCGTACTCAAGGCCGAGCCGCCGGTCGTGACCGGCGAGGTGGCCGGCTCGATCTCGGAAAAGGCGCTGCTCGACGCGCTGTTCACCGGCCATGCGCACCTGCACGACATCCTCGACAAGCATGTCGCGCCGCCGTTGCCGATGATCGGCGGCGGGCAGGGCGTGTCCGAAGCCGTTGCCTTGATGGAGAGCGCGGACGCGGCCATGGTGCTGGTCGACGGCAAGCCGCGTGGCGTGCTCACCCGCCAGGATCTGCTCACGCACCTCGGCGGCTGACGGCCGGACGCGCCGGCTACCGGCGCGTCGCGAGCTCCGTCGGCACCGAGATCACGTCGACGAACGCGTCCCGGCGCAGCACGGTGATCGGCAACCGACGACCGATCGCCGGGCCGAGCATCAACCGCTGCAACGCTTGTACGGTCTCGGTCGGCTGTCCGCCGGCCGAGACGATGATGTCGTCGAGATAGATACCCGCGATACCTGCCGGGCTACCCGGGATCACTTCGACCACACGGAGCCCGTTGCGCTGCCCGAGCCGCTTGGCCGTGGCCGGCGGCAGTGGCATGGGTACGCCGGCCACACCGAGCCAGGCCCGGCGAACCTTCCCGGTCGACGTGAGTTCGGAGATGATCTGCCGAGTCGTCCTGTTGATCGGGACGGCGAGGCCCAGTCCGTACCCGGCGACCGCGGTATTGATGCCGACCACGCGGCCGCGCGCATCGCTCAGCGCACCGCCGGAATTGCCGGGGTTCAACGCCGCGTCGGTCTGGATGACGTCGTCGATCAGGCGCGTGAAGCGACCGTCCCGCGCCGGGATCGAGCGGCCGAGCCCGCTCACCACACCGGCGGTGACCGATCCGGCCAACCCCATCGGGTTCCCGACCGCGACCACGAGCTGCCCGATCTTGAGTGTGTCGGCGTCGCCCAGGTCGGCCGACGGCGCGGTCGTCGAACGCGCCCGCAGGACGGCCAGATCGGCCAGCGGATCCGCACCGACGACGTCGAACGCGGCCGACGATCCGTCGCCGAACGTGGCCTCACCCTCCTCGCTCCGCGCCACGACGTGTGCGCTGGTTAGGAGGAATCCGTCGGACGTGAAGACGACGCCAGATCCGGCGCCTTCGCCCCGGGGACCGCGCACCCGCAGCGCGGCGACCGATGGGCGCAGGCGCGTGGCAACCCCCGTCACGACCTGGCTGTACGCATCCAGCGGGTCATCGGTTCCCGGGACGTTCAGTTCACTCATACGTGCTGAAACGTCGCCGGGGGATCGACTGATCCCGCTCGCGTTTCGCCAATCGCGAACGACTGGCCGTTGCTCCGGTTTTCGACCAGCCGGGCCGCGCGCATGGTCGCCGCCAGATCGGGCGTCCGACTGACGACCGATCGCACATTCCGTCCGATTGTGTAATCAAGCCGTTGCCTACGGTAATGGTCCGGCGTTGAGTCGTGTGAAGGCCCCAGGAAGGTCACCTGGACAAGGTGAATGGGCCACCGGCGCCAACGGAGAAACACCGGATCAACACGTCCGTCACCGTCCGTCACTCAGCCGCGTACCAACCTCGTCGCGACCTTCCATCGCTCGTTCGCACTTGGTCGCGACCGCCGGTCGAGTTCCCGTCGACCGTGCTCCCATACGTTGTCGACCGCCATCTTTCGATCGCTCCTGTTGACCTTGCCAGGTCCACTGACTCCGACCCTCCCAGCGGAGGCGGCCCGCACCCCGCCAGTGCGGCGCGTAATGCCTCCGCCCCGCCCGCTCGACGCGAGACGCCGGCACTGCCTCCGCCGGCGGAACACGCCTCCGGCCAGGCGTGACTTGCCCGAACGGGCCCGGCAGGCGGGTGTACGCGGGATATCGGTTCCCCCGCGAACAACCCAACCGCGTACGCCCGCCTTGCCGATGGGTCACCAGCTGTCGTGTTGCCGACTCTCGAAGCCGCCGCGCGACCCCGGCTACCTGGCGTCGATCATCTACAGTGGCGAGATCTCTACAGTGGTGAGTTCCGAGCAGCCGACGCGAGGAGAGCCGCATGATCGACGGATCGCCGGCATCGTCGGCCGCGCCGTTTGACGCCACCTACCCGGTCACTGCGCCCGTGCCGCCCGACGGCGGACGGTCTCCGCGCCACTCACGTCGAGCCAACGCCATCATCGTTGCGATCGTTGTGCTGGCCGCGCTCGTCGTCGTGGGACTTGTGGTCACGCTCTTCTCCGGAGCCGTATTCGGCGCCGGTGCCGCAGGCGGCTGCGGCGGCGGCTGACCTTGGCCGCGGCTCACGTCGCGGGCGACGCGAACGGTCGGTCCGGTGGCGGTGCGACTGCCCGAGCCGGTGAACTCTGATCTGGTGGACGGGCCAGCAGGTAAGGCAGGCTCTCCCGCAGGAACGTCCGGGGAAACTCGTCGCGTAGCCGCCACAACCCCGCGTCGATGACGAAATGCGCCATGACCGCGCCGAGGTAGGCGCCGTAAAGCAGCCGTACCGCCCAGACCATGTCGTGCAGATGCGACATCAGGTTCAGCGCGATGCCACCGAGCAGTCCGATGTTGAGCAGAACGGCCAGGCTGACCGTACGAGACGCTCGGCGCGACAGGCCGAGGCGATCACTGGTGACCGGTCGGCGGGCCGCGATCATGCCGACGATCAGCAGATACTGCAACCCGTGGGCGAGCGTCAGGCCGGCCACGGCGGCGTACGGCGAGCGGAACAGGAACACCGGCGCGAAGAAGCACAACGAGATCAGGTAGACCGTGACGTACGCCGCCGGTCGTCGCTCCGCCGGTCGCCGCAGCAGAGACGCCACGCCGACACCGACGCTTACCACGAACGCAGCTCCCGCGGCCGGGAACGCAAAGCCGAGCCGTGGATCGACGGCCAACTGCAACAACGCCGGGTGTACGACCAGCCCGACGATGCCGCTGATGCCGGCCGCGATCAATGACCGCCGCTCCCAGAGGCCGAGTGATCCCGCCCGGTGCGCGATCCCCGCCAATGCGGCGAGCCCCAGGTTCTGCTTCTGGAAATGGAAGAACTGCCACGCGAAGTAGCCGAGAAGAAGCCACGTCAACTGTTTCGGGCTCAATACGGCCGCGAGAGCCGCCGTGCCGACGATGAGCGCGATCGGCACCCGTACGTACCGGGTCGGATGCGCGCGCAGATGCGTACGGACCTCCGGCACCGCGTAGAACCAACCGGTCGCGGCGACGTGGACCGACGCGCCGACGAACAGCAGGAACCGCAGTGCCGCGGCGGGCGACGCCGAGGCTGGGGGAGCCATCGCGATCGTCACGGCGAATGCGGCCACGGTCAGGCCGATCGTGCCGAACAACCAGAAGCGCCGCCACACGGCTCGCTCCGGCCGTGCCGTCCCGGCCGGCCGCGCCGCGATCGTAGACATTCGCGGAGCGTACCGGCGAAGTTCTCGGCCGCGCCACGACCGTGCCGGCTCGACGCGGCGTGCCCCGGCGGACATGCCGACCGGCGTCCACCTGTGGGTCGACGCCGGTCGGCTTCTGGAGGAGTAGGTAGCTTCGGTGAGTCCCGTTGGTCAGCTATCGGTAGCCAGGGAGCGTCCGACGATCGTGCGGTAGGCGTCCTCGATGCGGGCGGCGAGCGTTACTTCGCTCGCGGACAGTTGGCCCTCCGAAGATTCCAACCCGATGTGGGTTTCGCCATCGCGCCGGCGGATGCGTGGTCGGAGTTGCAGTGCGTCGGAATAGACCTTGATGCGCTCGGTCAATGCGGCGTGCTGTGCGTCGTCGATTGGCAGGGTACGGTAAATCTCCGCGCCGTTGTTATGCCAGCCGTCGAGCAATGCAAACGCATCGATCAAATAGTCCTCTCCGCGTGTTCTCCGTCGTGTGGTCATGCACACCTCCCCGGCGTCGTTACCGGCTTGTGGCCGAGTCGTCGCTAGCTTGTTGTCAACGGTGCCCCCAGTGTTGCTAACGGCACACGCTCTGTCTATGGCCACAAATCCGACGCCACGGCACTGATGGGGACACCGAGGGTGCCGGATCGAGCGAAGATCTGGCAGTCTGATGGCTCGTGCAGACCGAATGGCCCACGCCCCGGATCATTGTCGGCGCGGCAATCATCGAAGACGGACGGGTTCTCGCGTGCGCGCGGTCCGAGCCGCCCGAGTTCGCGGGCCGCTGGGAGTTCCCGGGCGGCAAGGTCGAAATCGGCGAGTCCGAGGTCGAGGCGCTCCAGCGCGAGTGTGTCGAGGAGCTGAACGTCAAGGTCGAAATCGGCGCGCGCGTTGGGGCGGACGTACAGCTCGGGCATGGGTGGGCGGTGTTGCGCGTCTATGCCGCTCGGCTCATCGGCGGGGGCCGACCGCAGCGGCTCGAACATCTCGAGTTGCGGTGGCTCGCCGCCGACGAACTCGACAGCATCGACTGGCTGCCGGCCGATGCCCCGATCGTCGCGGCGCTGCCCCCTTTTCTGCTTGCCTGACCTCTTGTCGTCGCGCGGCGCGGGCGCCGGGCGCCCCGGCAGCCCGGCAGCCCGGCAGCCCGGCACAAGATCGCGCTGACTTCACCGCAGTCGGGGCTTCATTTCGCGCGGAAGGACCGACTGCGGTGAAGTTTGCGGTGGTGCTGTAAGAGACGTGACGGACGTCAGGATTTGACCTGGTCCCGACGCAGGATCTTGTTGCCGAGCCACACCAGCGGGTCGTAGCGCCGGTCGACGACGCGCTCCTTCATCGGGATGATCGCGTTGTCGGTGATGTGGATGTGCTCAGGGCACACCTCGGTGCAGCACTTGGTGATGTTGCAGTAGCCGATGCCCTGCTCCTCCCGCGCGAACTCCTTGCGGTCATCGCGAGCGTCGAGCGGATGCATGTCCAGCTCGGCGGCCCGGATGAAGAAGCGCGGCCCGGCGAACGCCGGCTTGTTCTCGTCGTGGTCGCGTACGACGTGGCAGGTGTTCTGGCACAGGAAGCACTCGATGCACTTGCGGAATTCCTGTGAGCGCTCGACGTCGACCTGCTGCATGCGGTAATCGCCGGGCTCAACGCCCTTCGGCGGTGCGAACGCCGGCATCTCGCGGGCCTTCTGGTAGTTGAACGACACGTCGGTGACCAGGTCGCGGATGACCGGGAACGTACGCAGGGGCGTGACCGTAACTGTCTCGGTCTCCTCGAACGTCGACATGCGGGTCATGCAGCCCAGCTTTGGCATGCCGTTGATCTCCATGGAGCACGACCCGCACTTGCCGGCCTTGCAGTTCCAGCGCACCGCGAGATCGGGGGCCTGGGTGGCCTGCAGCCGGTGGATGATGTCGAGGACGACCTCGCCATCGTTCACCTCGACCTCGAAGTCCTCCAGCTGGCCGCCGGTGTCGTCACCGCGCCAGACGCGGAAGTGACGATTGCTTCCCATGACTAGCCACCAATCTTCGTGTCGACGGTGTCGTTCACCGTGACCTGCTTCGCCGCGGCCGCCGCCGCCTCGTAGTCGGTCAACTCTTGTTTGGTCATGTATTTCGACAGCTCCGACTCGTCGAACAGACCGAGCAACTCGGGCCGCAGCGTCGGCAGCGGCTTGCGGGTCAGGTCGACACCGTCGCCGGTCGCGTTCAGCGAGCAGATCAGGTTGACCTCACGCCACTCGGGATTCATCTCCGGGAAGTCCTCGCGGGTGTGACCGCCGCGGGACTCTTCGCGCTCCAACGCCGCCCGCGCCGTGCACTCCGAGACGATCAGCATGTTGCGCAGGTCAAGCGCCAGATGCCAGCCCGGGTTGAACTTGCGGCCGCCGATCGCGCCGACGTTGTCGACCCGCACCCGCAATTCACCGAGGAGCTTGATCGACTCCTCCAGCTCACCCTTGCGGCGGATGATGCCGACCAGGCTCTGCATGACGTCCTGCAGGTCGTGCCATACGTCGTAGGGGTTCTCGCCCGCCTTGCCACGTTCCAGGGGCGCCAGCGCCATCTTCGCTGCCGCATCGACCGCCTCCGCCGACACCGTCGGGCGTTCGCCCAGGCTTGACGCGTACGCCGCCGCGAACTCGCCGGCCCGCTTGCCGAAGACGAGAAGATCGGACAGCGAGTTGCCGCCGAGCCGGTTGGAGCCGTGCATTCCGCCGGACACCTCGCCCGCCGCGAACAGGCCCTGCACCCGGCCGGCCGCCGCGGCGGTGTCCGGGTCGACCTCAACGCCGCCCATCACGTAGTGGCAGGTCGGACCGATCTCCATCGGCTGCTTCGTGATGTCGACGTCGGCCAGCTCTTTGAACTGGTGGTACATCGATGGCAGGCGCTTGAGGATGAATTCGGCCGGGCGCCGGCTCGCGATGTCCAGGTAGACGCCGCCGGCCTCCGTACCGCGACCGGCTTTGACCTCGGAGTTGATCGCGCGCGCGACCTCGTCGCGGGGGAGCAGCTCGGGCGGGCGCCGGTTGTGGTCCGGGTCGGTGTACCAGCGGTCGGCTTCCTCTTCGGTCTCCGCGTACTGCTTGCGGAACACGTCCGGCACGTAGTCGAACATGAACCGCTTGCCGTCGGAGTTCTTGAGAACGCCGCCGTCACCGCGGACCGACTCGGTGACGAGGATGCCCTTCACCGACGGCGGCGAGACCATGCCGGTCGGGTGGAACTGCAGGAACTCCATGTTGATGAGCGTCGAGCCGGCGCGCAGCGCGAGCGCGTGACCGTCGCCGGTGTACTCCCACGAATTCGACGTCACCTTGTACGACTTGCCCACGCCGCCGGTGGCCAGCACGATCGCGGGTGCCTCGAACAGGATCAGGTTGCCGTTCTCGCGGAAGTAGCCGAACGCGCCGGCCACCCGATCGCCGTCGAGCAGCAGGTCGGTGATCGCGCACTCGGCGTACACCTTGAGGTTTGCCTCGTAGTCACCGGTCTCGGCGAAGTCGTCCTGCTGCAGCGAGACGATCTTCTGCTGGAGCGTACGGATCATCTCCAGCCCGGTACGGTCGCCGACGTGCGCGAGCCGCGGGTACTCGTGGCCGCCGAAGTTACGCTGGCTGATCTTGCCGTCCGGCGTACGGTCGAACAGCGCACCGTACGTCTCCAGCTCCCACACCCGCGCCGTCGCCTCTTTGGCGTGCAGCTCGGCCATCCGGAAGTTGTTGAGAAACTTGCCGCCGCGCATCGTGTCGCGGAAGTGGACCATCCAGTTGTCGTTCGAGTTCATGTTGCCCATGGAGGCCGCGGCGCCGCCCTCGGCCATGACCGTGTGCGCCTTGCCGAACAGCGACTTGGAGATGATCGCCGTACGTTTGCCGGCGAGCCGCGCCTCGATGGCGGCTCGGAGGCCCGCGCCGCCGGCACCGATGACGACGACGTCGTACGGCTCCCGCTGAATGTCTGTCATGTCTTTCCCATCGTGGTGGTGCTCCGTGAGCTGCGTTGGATGGCCGCGCGCGGCGGGCCGCTCGGTGCTAGTTGATGAAGCGCGGGTCGGCGAACCAACCGGCGGAGACGGCCATCACGTAGAAGTCGGTGATGGCGAGCGACGCCAGGGTCGTCCAGGCGAGACCCATGTGGTGGCCGTTGAGCTTCGAGACGAAGCCCCACGCCCTGTATCGCACCGGGTGCTTGGAGAAGTGTTTGAGCCGGCCACCGACGATGTGCCGGCACGAGTGGCAGGACAACGTGTAGGCCCACAGCAGGATGACATTGGCCAGCAGGACGAGGTTGCCGAGACCGAAACCGCCGCCGTCGGTGCCCCAGAACGCCCGGATCGCGTCCCAGGTGTTGATGATCGAGATCAGGAACGCGGCGTAGAACATGTACCGGTGAGCGTTCTGGAAGATCAGCGGGAACCGCGTCTCGCCGCTATAGGTCTTGTGGCCGTCCGGCACGGCACACGCCGGCGGTGACGCCCAGAAGCTGCGGTAATACGCCTTGCGGTAGTAGTAGCAGGTCAGCCGGAACAGCAGCAGGAAGATCAGCGTGATCGCGGCGTACGGAATGATCGGCCAGTTCGGCAGGAAGCGGCCCCATTCGGCCGCGGCCGGCGTGCACCCGTCGGACAGGCACGGCGAGTAGAACGGCGTCAGGTAGTGGTATCCCGGACCCTCGGAAAAGTAGTCGCTCTGCATGAAAACGCGGACCGTGGCGTACGCCAACCAGGCCACCAGGCCGATGACGGTCAGCAGCGGCGCTAGCCACCACCGGTCCTTGCGGAAGGTCTTTTCCGAGATCGCGGCGCGGGGCCGCGGCGCGGCCGCCCCGGCGGACGGTGGTCGAGCCGTCGTCGTGGTCATCTTCGTCTTCGCTCCCTGACGGGTCTGCTAAGCCCGGGATCAATTCCGGGCATGCCGCACGTGATCAGCTACAGCTTTTGGGTGCGGCGAGCGCGTCCGGAGATCCTGGTCCGCGACAGGGCAGGCCGAAGATCGCGAGCGCCACGCCGCCCCCGCGTCGGTGCACACGTTACGCCCGGGGTTCGAGCGCACATGGCATCGAGGGGCAGTCTGATCCTTCGATCGGTGGGAAGGAAAGTCGTCACCTCACATTTCGGGGATGTTGTGGACAACTTCACTTCCGCCGTCGCTTGCGCCCGCTCTGAAACTTCCGCCCACGCCGAGCGATCCCAAGATCACCGCAGCTCCCCCCAAGGTCACCGCAACTTCCCAGCCGTCGCTCTCGTCGGGCGTGATCTTCGTGATGACTTCACCGCACTAGGGGCTACCAACCAAAATGAAGCCCCAAGTGCGGTGAAGTCGCGACTAACCGAGCCGTAACCGCTCAGCCGGACGCGCCGCCGGTGAAGTTCCACGACGCGAGGTGCAGCGCCGGGCAGCGGAACGACGCGACCGAGTAGTTGTTCGGCACGGCGCGGGCGTGCGTCCCTACGCCAAGGACGGCTCCCGGCCCAAGCGCTTGCGGGTACGACTGCGTGAAGCGGAAGTTGCGCAGCGGCCGGGTGATCTCGCCGTTCTCGATCAGCCACACGCCGTTGCGGGTGAGACCGGTCATCACCAGCGTGCGTGGGTCGAGCACCCGGGTATACCAGTGATCCGTCACGAGAATGCCCCGCGACACATTCGCCACCAGCGCGGCGACCGTCGAGTCGGCCGCCGGCCCGTCGACCTCCGCGACCTCGTGATCGCCACCGTCGGGCCGCAGCATCAGGTTGAGGGCAAACGCACCGAACGACCCGCCGCCGCCGTTGCCGGTCGACTCCGTGCCGGCCTCGCGCGCCGTACGGCGGCTTTGGACCGGCCCGACCGTCCGACCGTTCTCGACGATTGGCGTGACCTGTCGTGGCGTCCCCTCGTCGTCGAACGGCAGCCCGATCATGCCCGGGCTCACCGCGTCGTCGACGAACGTGATCGCCGGATCCATCTGCTGCTCACCGGCGACGAGGAATGACCGACGCTCGTTGACTCCCTTCCCGTCGAAGCCGAACATCGCCAGCGCCTGCAGAACGTCGGCCACCGCGGTCGGTTCGAGCACCACCTCGTAGCGTCCCGGAGGCAGCTCGGTCGCGCCGTCGCCGGCCCGGGCCTTGGCGGCCGCGCGTGAGCCAAGTTTTGCGCCGTCCACGTCGGAGAGATAGGCGCTCGCATGCCGAGCCGATCCGTCGCTCGACGCCGTGCGGGCGATGCCGTCCATCGCGATCTCGGCGGTCGCGCCGGAAACAGATTGGCCGGCCGAGTTGGCAAACGCCGCCCGCGTGTGCCGGGTGCGGCAATAACCCGCCGTGGTCAGGCCACCGGCCGCGTCGACGAACGCGCGGATGCGATCGGCCCGGTCGGCGGGCGAAGCGTCGGCGATCGCATCGTCGACGGTGCCCGCGGTGGCCAGCTTCGTCGCGGGCGCCAGGCCCGGCCAGCCGGGATCGAGCGGCGCCAGGCGGGCCGCGTCGAGCGTGCGGTCGACGAATCCGCGGAGGGCGTCATCGCCGGTCACGGTCGTCGTGGCCGTCACCGTTCGCCCGTCCACATGCGTCACCAGCCGTACGGTCGTGGTCTCGTCGGCGACGTTCTGGTGGATCATCGAATTCGCGAACCGGGTCAGCGCGAGGCTCGTGGTGTCGACCAGCACCTCGGCCTCTGCGTTCGGTGCCGTGGCCCGGACCGCTTCGACGATCCGACCAGCCAGATCGACCTGATTGACGTCATCCATCAGCCGCGCACCCCCACTCGTACGTTGGAAAAGCGGGCCGGCGCGGCCGGGTGGCCGGTGTGCCCGACCTGCCCCGGCTGTCCCTTGCCGCAGTTCGGGGTGCCCCACGGGAGGCTCTCCGACGACAGCATGTCCATCGACTGCCAGAACTTCGGACCGATACCGGTGTACGTCGGGTTGCGCAGCATTCGCCCACGCTTGCCGCCCTTGACCTCCCAGCCGATCTCGCAGCCGAATTGGAAGTTGAGTCGCCGGTCGTCGATCGACCAGGACCGGTTGAAGTCCATCATGATGCCGTCGTCGGTGGCCGCGATCATCTCGTCCAGCGTGTGCGGGCCGGGTTCCAGACCCACGTTGGTCATGCGGACCATCGGCAGCCGGGCCCAGCCGTCGGAGCGTACGGACCCGGCGTAGTCGAGTCCGGCGACGCTGGCCGAGTCACGGCCGGCCAGAACGCCAACCCAGATGCCGTTGCGTACGGCGTCCCGAGGCGCCGCGACCGTGCCCTCGTCGTCATACCCGAAGGAGCCGAGCGCGCCCGGGATCCGTGGATCGATCACGATGTTCATCAGCTCGGAGCCATAGCGCAGCGAGCCGAGCTGGGCGAGGTCGAGCCAGGACGTGCCGGCGTAGGCCGCTTCCCAGCCGAGGATCCGGTCCAGTTCGATCGCGTGCCCGACCGATTCGTGAATCTGCAGCGCCATCTGCTCGCCGCCGAGGATGAGTGTCGTCTCGCCGGCCGGACACAGCGGCGCGGTCAGCAGCGCGCGCGCCTCATCGACGATGCGTTCGCCGTGTGCGGCCAGGTCAAGCTCGGTGATGAGCTCCCAGCCGCGGGTGCCGTACTGACCTCGGTACGACGGATACGAACGCCGCTGAGTCTCGCCCTCACCGATGACGGTGGTCGAGATGCCGCCGCCGCACTCGCGGAAGTGCTGGTCGATGCGGTGTCCCTCGGACGAGACGAACCACTTGGTGGTGTCCCAGATCTGGTACAGGCCGGTCGATTGGTCGCCGCCGGCCCGGTGCATGTCGCCGGTCACCCGTACCAGCAGGTCGCCTTTGTCCGACAGCGCGACAGACAGCGGGTCGACCTCGTAGGCCGACTCCCACGAGTCGGTCGTCGGCGTCGAGCCGACGAGCTCCACGGGTCGGCCGGCGACCGTCGCGCTGGCGGCTGCGATCGCCGCGGCCTCCGCGCCCGCGGCGCGTGCAGCGGCGTCGGAGACATCGGGTACGGCATAGAAACCCCACCCGGATCCCACCAGCGCCCGAACGCCGATGCCAGCGCTCTCGTTCTGCTCGAGTTCCTCGATGTCACCGTTGCGCGCGGACATCGACTCGGTGCGTCGATGCATTACGCGCGCGTCGGCATAGCGGGCTCCGGCGGCGATGGCCGCCTCGACCGCCGCTGTCGCCGCGTCGAATTGAGTCATGTGCCGACCATATGCGTCGACCCTGATAGCGACGACACCGCCGGACGCACAGCCGTCTGACCAGGCCTTACCAATCAGACGGTAACGAGTCAGATACGAATGGCAGTGATACGGGACGGGTCCTACCCTTGCGTCGGTTTTCGGGACCGCGACGTCACTCGTCGGCGAGCCCGAGTGCCTCACGCAAGAACCGGAGCTCGAGGCGCATCAATGCCTCTCGCAGACCACCGGCCGCCATGTGCGAGGCGCCGGGCAACGGGATCATCGAGTGTGGTCGACCGGTGGCCAGCAACGCGGCCGATAGCCGCAGCGTGTTCGCCGCGACCACGTTGTCGTCGGCGAAGCCGTGTACGAGCAGCATCGGGCTGGTCGGATCGCCGGGCATGACCCGTTCGTGGGCGAGTTCCACCAGGCTGTGGTGGGCGTACACCTCGGAGCCGTCACCCGGGAGGCCGAGGTACCGCTCGGTGTACGCCGTGTCATAGAGCTCCCAGTCCGTGACCGGAGCACCGACGACCGCGGCCCGGTAGATGTCCGGCCGTTTGAGCGCGGCGAGTGCCGACAGCCAGCCGCCGAACGACCATCCGCGGATCACCACCCGGCCGAGGTCGAGATCGGTCTGCTTGTCGGCCAGCGCGTGCAGCGCGTCGACCTGGTCACCCAGGACGATGTCGGTCATCCGGCGATGGATGACCTTCTCGAAGCTCGGCGCTACTCCGGGCGTACCCCGGTTGTCGATCGTGACCACGGCGAAGCCGGCATCGGCCCACCATTGGCGTTCGAGATAGCGCGCCCGCGCGGCGACCACTTCCTGGTGGCCCGGTCCGCCGTAGATGTCGACCAGCACCGGAAGCCGGCGACCACCGACGTGGCTGCGCGGATAGACGACGCTGGCGGGAATCCGGCGATCGGTGACGCGCTCCAGTGCGGGCCGCGGCGCGTACGGCGGTGTGGCCGCGAGGTTCGCCAGCTCGCCGACCGGACTCAGCAACGCGCCGGATGCCGCGAGACCGATGCCGATGGCCGACGGGCGACCCATACCCGGCGTGAGCGGCAGCTCAGTGGTCGGCTCGGTGAGCCCGCCGTGCGGATCGGACGGGTGGACCGGCTGCATCGGGGGCCGTTCGGATGGCCGGCCGATGCGGTGCACGGTCCACCGCGTACCCGCGTGGTCCAACGAGGCGGCACCGATCACGAGCGTCGCGCCGCCCACTACTCCGGTGTGTACGCCCGGGACGCTCGTCAGCCGCGCGACGTCCACGCCGGACATGCCCGCGCCGACGCTGACCCGGAAGAGGTGCTGCTCGCTCGGCTCGCCGTCGGATGCCTCGACGATCAGGTCGCCGCCGTCGATGCGGCCGCAGACCCGGCGTACGTAGAGTCCCGGCGGGCTGACCAGCGTGCCGTCGGCGAACAGGCAGCGCGCGTCGTACCCGTCGTGGGCCAGTTCGCCGCCGACCAGCACCCGTCCGTCGGGCAGGTACGTCGGCGTGCCGTCGATCGGCTCGACCCACCGCGGATCGGCCAACTCCGCATGCACCTGGGTCTCGCCGGTGCGCGGATCGACCGCGAGCACGAGTCCGTGCTGCTGCAGCCGTCGCAGTACGGTGATCAGCGGCCCGCCGGTCTCCGACCACGACACCGCTACCAGGTAGGGATAGGTCTCCCGGTCCCAGTGCACATCCACCCATCCGCCGTCGAGATCGAGCAGATGAAGGCTGACCTCGGCATTCGCGGATCCGGCATGCGGATAGGCAATCGTGCGCGGCTCCGCGCCCGGGTCCGTCGGGTCGGACAGGTGCCAGCGATTGACGCGCGCTTCGTCCACGCGCGCCGCGAGCAGCGTCGTCCCGTCCGGCGACCACCAGTAGCCGCGGTAACGGAAGAACTCTTCGGCCGCGATGAATTCGGCCAGCCCCCACGAGATGCCTTCCTCGCCGGCGACGAGCACGTCGGAGGCCGGATCGTTGCTGGTCGCGCTCGTCACCCGGAGTGCGGCGTCGCCGCTGTCCGTCGACACGTACGCGATGCGTTGTCCGGTCGGATCGGGTCGCGGGTCGATCGCGCCGCCCTGCGCCGCCGCCGGCTGAACCTCGCCGGTGAGTAGGTCGGCGCGGTAAAGCGTGCCGCCCAGCGTGAACGCGGCAACGGTGGCTTTCGGGTCGGTCGCGAACGTGCCGATGCCGGCGGCGGACAGGCGCGTCCGCTCGCGCAGGGCACGCTCGGCCGGTGTGAGCTCGGCCGACGCGTCGCCGAGCAGCGCGACGGGATCCGCGACGAGTTGCTCGTCGCCGGTGGCGACGTCGAAGACGTAGAGACCGTCGGTCGGATCTTCGGGGCCACGCGAGCGCAGGAAGGCGACTCGCGCGCCGTCGGATCCGACGGTCACGGCGCGCGGAGCGCCATAGGAGAATCGACGGGTACGGGCGGCGAGTTCCGGGTACTCCATGGCGACAATGATGCCGCCACCGCGCGATTCTCGCGGAAACTCCACAGAGTTGCGATCCAGTCGCAGATTTGTCGAAAGCCGCAGCTCGGGACGCTTGCCGGCGGGTCAACGGGGGTTCCGGCCGCTACCGAGTGTGGGAATTCTTCGCGATTTTGTAATGCAGCGCGGCGGCGTCGTCACGCGCCTGAGCGATGTTGTTAGGCGGCTCCGCGGTGTCGGTACGCGGGCTCCGCGGCCCTCGTAACCCGGCTCAGCCGGCTCGGACCCGAGCCAAGGTCGACCTGACGATCATCAAGGAGCACCAGCCCAGGTGGGCCGCCGCCAACGGCTAGAGTTGCTGAGTGACCGCCAACCCCGCCGCTCGCGACTCGGCCCGCCGGATCATGTTCGTACACGCGCATCCCGACGACGAGACCGTCGGCACCGGCGCGACCATGGCCCATTACGCGGCCCAAGGGGCGCACGTCAGCCTGGTCACATGCACGCTCGGTGAGGAAGGCGAGATCCACGTGCCGGCGCTGTCGCAGCTTGCCGCGGCCGAAGCCGATCAGCTCGGCGGCTGGCGAATCCACGAGCTGGATCTTGCGTGCGAGGCGCTCGGGGTCACCGATCATCGTTTCCTCGGCGGCGCCGGGCACTACCGGGACTCCGGGATGATGGGGCTCAAGGAGAACGACCACCCCCGCTGCTTCTGGCAGGCCGACGTCGACGAAGCCGCGAAGCTGTTGCTTCCGGTGTTCGATGAGGTCCGGCCGCAGGTCCTCGTCACGTACGACACGTTCGGGTTCTACGGACATCCGGATCACATCCAGGCGCACCGGGTGGCGATGCGCGCCGCCGAGATGGCCACCGATTCCGGATTCGGGCCGGAAAAGATCTATTGGATGGCGGTGTCGCGCAGCTCGATCGAGCGTGGCTTCGAAGCGTTCCGCAACTCGGCCGACAACCCGTTCGGCGACGCTAAGAGCATCGACGATATCCCGTTCGGTACGCCCGACGACGAGATCACGGCGCGCATCGACGGGCGTGCACAGAGCGCCCGCAAGTCGGCCGCGATCGACGCACACGCCACACAGATCCCGACCAACTCTTGGCTGCGTACGGTCTCCGGCAGCCAGGGCAGCGAGGATTTCCTCGGCATCGAGTTCTACATCCTCGTACGCGGCAAGAAGGGGCCGGGCGACGGTCCATACGACTGGGAAAGTGATCTCTTTGCCGGCCTCGACTAGCCCGCCCGGGGCTCGCGGCGCAGGCGGCCAGGCGCGCGATGCGCGCGGCCGTGCTCGCGATGCGGGCGGCCGTGCTCGCGATGCGGGCGGCCGGGGCGGCACAGGCCGCTCAGCCTCGCCGAAGCAGCCGACGCCAGCCGCGGCCGCGAGATCGCCGCTGGCCGCGCCGCCTCCCGCGGCGCCCGATACAAGTTCGTCGACGACCGACCTGGTCGTCCGGGTCGCCGGCGTCATCGTCGGCGTGTGCCTGGCCGCGGTGACGGCATTCTGGGAGGCGCTGCTCACTCCGTTGCACGTGACGATCTTCGGGTCGGTGGTCCGGCTGCCGATCGCTCCATTGGTCGCGATCATTCTCAACATCGGCATCTTCTGGTTCGGGCGGGTCGTGACCGGTCGCACCGGACTCGCGTTGCTGCCCGCGATCGCGTGGTTCGTCGTGATCTTCGCGGCCGGCAACCGTACGTCCGAGGGCGACATCCTCATCGCCGGGAACAACTGGGTTGGCGTCGTGACGATCCTGCTCGGAGCGGTCGCGTGGGCCGCCGGCGTTTACGTGTTCATGTTCCGGGGCCGCCGGCACGCTCCCGACCCACCGGCGCCAACGCTGCCGACACGCTCGCGGCCGCGAGCGCGCTAGGACGGACTCGATGATCGGACGTGTCGGAAGGTACGCGCCGGCCACGCGAGCGTGATTCCCAGTAACTTTCCAGCTCCCGGGGCTGGCGAGCACGCAGTGATTGCGGTTATATCTGGTTCGATTACGCCGCTACCACGCAGGCGTGACAGTCCGCCGAACCGATCGGTCGGATCCGCCCCCGGGGGTCACCGAGATGAACGAGCGCTCCAAGCCGGTCGCGATGGTCGCCGGCCTGCTGTTCGCCGTCTACACGCTCGGCTGGTTCGGCAATTGGCTGCTGCGGCACCACCACCATCGGCAAGAGGCCGTCGGCATTGCCGAGATCGTGCTGATCGGGCTGATCGTCGCCGTCGCGATGTTCCGGTGGGCCGCGCGGTGGCCGCTCATCGAGGCGATGCCGCGGTTGGTGGTGGCGATCGCGATCGGTTGCGTGGCGTCCGCGCTGCTCTCGCCGTTCGCCGGCGGCTCGTACCCGTTCAAGGGCGGCGCCGGCGATTTCTTCCTGAAGATCTGGATCTTCCTCGGGGCGTCGATCGTCGGCATGCTGCTCGGGTATATCGCCGTCGTGGCCGTCGGCAAGGATTACCGCACCGGTGCGCTCCGGCGGGTCGAGGCCGCGCGATTGAAGGCGGCCCGGGTGGCCGCGGGTAAGGCCAGTGCGCCGGCGAAGCCGAAGCAGAAGCCGTCTCCGGCCCGCTCCCCGAACGGCAAGCCGAAGACCGGCACCGGCCGGCGATAGCCCCGCGCGGCTCCGCCACGCCAAGATCTGCGAGAGTGCGCCGCCATTGTCCTGATCTTGGACGGGATAGGTCCATGACGGGGCACTTCAGCGGATCATGGCGATGCGGCACGACGCGGCGCAGGTGGCGGGATGCGCTTGCCGGCGACGATGGCCGCGATCGGCACCGTGACGGGACCGCGGCGCGTGACTACCGTGATCGACTCGTCGTCCCAGGCGACGAGATCGCCAACTACGTCCGTGAAGAGGGGACGATCGTCGCGGATCTCGACGAACCGCCGCACTACCACCCGCTGTCCCACGTCGCCACGGCCTAGCACTCTCGCCCCTCCACGGTGGGGATACTAGGCTGTGCGGGGTACGCGTAAGACGGCCTTTGTGGCGGCGAAAACGCCGCGAACCGGCCCGATCCGCGCGATAGATGCGAGCCCCGGCACAGACGCCGGGAGAACGAGGCGCCCGTCGTGTCGGCTGGACCCGGCGGTGCGGTGTGGAGAGGACGAGGTTGTGACCTATATCATCGCCGAGCCGTGCGTCGATCTGCTCGACAAGGCGTGCATCGAAGAGTGCCCAGTGGACTGCATCTACACGGGCAACCGGATGCTTTACATCCACCCCGACGAGTGCGTCGACTGCGGCGCGTGCGAGCCGGTCTGCCCGGTCGAGGCAATCTTTTACGAGGACGACGTTCCGCAGCAGTGGAAGGACTACACGGCCGCGAATTACGAGTTCTTCGAGGACCTCGGCTCGCCCGGTGGGGCGTCGAAGATGGGCAACATCGACAAGGACGCGACGTTCGTCGCCGCTCAGCCGCCACGGGAAGTCGAGCACTGACCGTGCCCGCGACGCGATCCGGCAGTCCCGCCGCGGGGCTGCCGGATTTTCCGTGGGACCTGCTGGAACCGGCTAAGGCCAAGGCGGCCGCGCACCCGGACGGGATCGTCGACCTCTCCATCGGCACGCCGATCGACTCCGTGCCCGTCGGGGTTCAGGCCGCGCTGGCTGCCGCATCCGACGCGCCGGGTTACCCCCAGACCGCCGGTACGATGGAATTGCGCGCCGCGATCACGTCGTGGGTCGCCCGTACGTGTCGCGCCCGGCCCGGATTCGGCGTGCTGCCGACGATCGGCTCGAAGGAGTTCGTTGCCTGGCTCCCGACACTGCTCGGCATCGGCCCCGGCGACGTCGTCGCGATCCCGAACGTGTGCTATCCGACATACGAGGTCGGGGCGCGTCTCGTTGGCGCATCGATCGTGCGTACGGACGATCCGCCGAGTCTCGGCAAAACGCCCGTCAAGTTGCTGTGGATCAACTCGCCGGGCAACCCGAATGGCCGCGTCCTCGCGCCGGAGGAGTTGCGGTCGACCGTCGAGTGGGCGCGCGAGAACGGCGCTGTCGTCGCGAGCGACGAGTGTTATCTGACGCTCGGTTGGGAGGAGCAGCCGACCTCGATCTTGGAGGTCTGCGGCGACAACATGGCCAGCGTGTTGGCCGTGCACTCGCTCTCGAAGCGCTCGAATCTGGCCGGCTACCGCGCCGGCTTCATCGCCGGTGACCCGGCCATCGTCGGCGACCTCCTCGCCGTGCGGAAACACATCGGAATGATCGTGCCGGCCCCCGTACAGGCGGCGATGGTGGCGGCATTGACGGACGAGGTGCACGTCCGGGAACAGCGCGACCGCTACGCCCATCGGCGCAACGTGCTGCGCGTCGCGTTGGAGCGGGCCGGCCTCACGATCGAAGACTCGCGCGCCGGCCTCTACCTGTGGTGCCGGCGCGAGGAGGACGGCTGGGCGACCGTGGACTGGCTGGCTGGCCACGGCATCCTCGTGGCACCGGGTGACTTCTACGGGCCGGCCGGCGCCGCGTACGTCCGGGTCGCATTGACCGCGACGGATGAGCGCATCGAGGCGGCGGCCGAGCGACTGTCGGTCGCATAGCCGGCCTGGTCGGTCGCGTAGCGGGCCGGATCGTAGGCCAGCCGCATACTCAGTTTGAGTGCAGCGCGGCGTTCAACTCGATGCCGCGACCGGTGCGTGAACGGGCCTCGATCGTGCCGGTGACGGAGTTGCGGAGGAAGAGGATGCCGGACGCTCCGGACAGCGTCACCGCCTTGACGACCTCGCCAGTCGGCAGCGTGACCTTTGTCCCGGACGTGACATAACAGCCAGCCTCGACGACGCAGTCGTCACCGAGCGAGATCGCGATGCCGGCGTTCGCGCCGATGAGGCAGCGCTCGCCGACCGTGATGACCTCCTTGCCGCCGCCGGAGAGCGTACCCATGATCGAAGCACCGCCACCCACGTCGGAGCCGTCGCCGACGACGACGCCGGCGGAGATGCGGCCCTCGACCATGGATGTGCCGAGCGTGCCGGCGTTGTAGTTCACGAAGCCCTCGTGCATGACGGTCGTGCCCGGCGCGAGATGGGCGCCGAGGCGTACGCGGTCGGCGTCGGCGATGCGTACGCCGCTCGGGGTCACGTAGTCGACCATCCGCGGGAACTTGTCGATGCCGTACACGGTGAGATAGCGGCCATCGGCGCGATCCAGCATGCGTAACTCGTCGACGCGATCCGGCGGGCACGGGCCGGCCGAAGTCCACGCGACGTTGGTCAGCAGCCCGAAGATGCCGTCGAGGTTGGCCTGGTGCGGCCGGATGGCCCGACTGGACAGCAGGTGCAGCCGCAGGTAGGCATCGGCGGCGTCGACCGGGGGGTCGGCGAGCGACCCGATGATCGTGGCGATCTCGACCACCCGCAGGCCCGGGAGGAGGCGATCCCCGGTCAGGCGCAAGAGTCGCTCGACCATCGTCGCGTCCGCCGGCCGGTTGCCGAGTCCCAGGTGGTCGGTCGGATACCAGGCGTCGAGCGTCTGACCCTCGGCGGTCACGGTAGCCAGACCGAGCCCCCATGCCGGGGTTGTCACATGTGCCGTCACAGTTGGCCACGCTACCGAATCGACCGTCGCCCGATCCGGGCGGTCCGACATCGCCGGGTCGGCCGATCCGGGCGGTCCGACCGAGACGCCTGCAGGCTCGCGGGCTGGTGGCTAGTCTCGTGGCCGTGACCGCACACCTGGATGACGCCGCACTCGCCGATCCCGTCGAACTGACCCGCGCGCTCGTCGACATCGAATCCGTATCCGGCGAGGAGGCGGAGATCGCCGACGCCGTGGAAGCCGCGCTGCGTCAGGCCGAGCACCTGTCGGTCGGCCGGATCGGCAATACCGTCTATGCACGTACGCAGCTCGGACGCCCCCAGCGGGTGGTGCTCGCCGGACATCTCGACACGGTCCCGATCGCCGACAACCTCCCGAGCCGTACGGTCGGCGACCTCATGTGGGGCTGCGGGACTTCGGACATGAAATCCGGCACCGCGCTCGCTTTGTGGCTCGCCATGAATGTCCCCGAACCGCGGCACGACGTGACCTACTTCTTCTACGAATGCGAGGAGGTCGAGGCCGAGCGCAACGGGCTCACCGTCGTGTCGCAGGTCGCGCCGGAGTTGCTGGCGGCCGACTTCGCGGTGCTTCTCGAGCCGACGTACGGACTGGTCGAGGGCGGTTGCCAGGGCACGATGCGGGTCCGGGTCGCCACGCACGGCGTCCGCGCTCACGCCGCCCGCTCCTGGCTCGGCGTCAACGCCATACACGCGGCGGGCGAGGTGTTGGAGCGGCTCACCGCGTACGAGGGGCGCGAGGTAACCGTCGACGGCTGCGACTACCACGAGGGACTCAACGCGGTCGCGATCAACGGCGGCGTCGCATCGAATGTCGTGCCGGACGAGTGCGTGATCGACGTCAACTACCGGTTCGCACCGGATCGTGACGAGGCGGCGGCCGAAGCACACCTCTGCGAGGTCTTCGCCGGATTCGTGGTCGAGGTCGTCGATTCAGCGCCCGGCGCGCGGCCGGGTCTGCACCACCCGGCCGCGAAGGAGTTCGTCGAACTCGTCGGCCAACCGCCGATCGGCAAGCTCGGCTGGACCGACGTGGCACGCTTCGCCGCGCTCGGCATTCCGGCGATCAACTTCGGCCCGGGCGATCCGAACCTGGCGCACAAGCCGGACGAGCACGTCGAGATTACCAAGATCCGCGCGGGCGCCCAGACGCTGCACGCGTGGCTCACCGGTCGACCGGCGCCCGCTGCCGACCAACTCGACGGTGCTGCGAGGGGGCCGGGTGGCGTCGCCGGCACGGCCCACGTCGGCCGGCACGAGGCCGTCGAGCGCCACGACATGCGTGAATCGCGGCAACGCACACCGCGGCCGATAGCGTGAACCCATGACGAACGATGGCGCGCCCGGGCGCGACGGTGAGGAGCGGCGCCGCGGCCCGGTGACGCTGCGCCGGGACGCGATCCGGAGTGGTACGGCCGATCAACGGTTGCTCGACTCGCGCCTGCGAGCGGACTGGAAGACGCGTGATGCCTGGCGCGCGCTGCGCATCCTGTCGGAGTTCGTCGAGGGTTTCGACAGCCTGTCCGATTTGCCGCCCGCGGTCAGCGTGTTCGGGTCGGCGCGGGCGAAAGCCGGCTCGCCGGACTGCCAGGTGGCCGAGTCGCTCGGTGGCGCTCTGGCCCGGGCCGGCTATGCGGTGATCACGGGCGGCGGTCCGGGCGTGATGGAGGCGGCGAACAAGGGCGCGACGGAGGCCGGTGGGCTGTCCGTCGGTCTCGGCATCGAGTTGCCCTTCGAGCAGGGCCTCAACGGCTGGTGCGACATCGGCATCGACTTCCGCTACTTCTTCGCCCGCAAGACGATGTTCGTGAAGTACGCCCAGGCGTTCGTGGTGCTGCCGGGCGGGTTCGGCACGATGGACGAGTTGTTCGAGGCGCTGACGCTCGTACAGACCGGCAAGGTCACCCGATTCCCGGTCGTTCTGATGGGCTCGGCCTACTGGCAGGGGCTGATCGACTGGATGCGTGACCGCATGGGCGCCGACGGGAAAATCAACCCGACCGATCTCGACCTGCTGTGTGTGACCGACGACGTGGACGAGGCGATTCGGCACATCGTGGAGTCCGACACGGCGCTGTCGGAAGGCATCGGCCCCGAGCAATAGCCGCCCGCGCGGGTCGCGTTCGACCTGTCGTACCGGCGTGGTCTGATGGGCCTGTGACACGTCCTGCCGCCCGGCCCGCGCCATCGCCCGCACCGGCACGGACGTGGCGGCTGGTCCGCCCGGCGGAGCAGGACAGCTTCCCGGCGTCGGCAGAGTCCGCGACCGAACAGCGGCGCTGGGATGACGCCGCCGCATCGGTGATCGCGCACGACGGCGGCCCGCTGCTCGTGCGCGGCGGACCGGGGACCGGCAAGACGTCACTGCTGGTCGCGTCGGTCGCCGCGCGCGTTGCGTCTGGCATCGATCCATCGCGCGTGGTGGTGCTGACGTTCGGCCGCCGCGGTGCGTCCGCATTGCGCGGACGTGTCGAGGCCGCGCTCGTCCGGTCCGATGTGGCCGGTCGCGGTCGCGTCACGGCCGAGCCCATCGTGCGGACCTTCCATGGGTACGCGTTCGGCCTGCTCCGCCGGGCCGCGACGGAGCTCGGCGAGCCGACGCCGCGATTGCTGTCCGGGCCCGAGCAGGATCTCGTCATCCGCGAGTTGTTGGCCGCCAGCGACCCCGCCATGTGGCCGCCGGGTCTCGGGCAGGCCCTGCGCACCCGAGCCTTCGCGAGCCAGCTGCGAGATCTTGTGCTGCGTGCTGCCGAACGCGGCATCGGCCCGCGCGAGCTGGCGCGACTCGGGGACGGCCATGCCCGGCCCGACTGGCATTCGGCGGGCCGATTCCTGGCCGAATACGACCAGGTGCTCGCGCTGCGCGACGCGACCGGTCGAGCCGGCATCGGCTACGACAGCGCCGAACTGGTGCGCGCCGCGGCCGACCTGTTGCGGGCCGATCCGGATCTGCTGGCGGCCGAACGGCGTCGCGCGGCACACGTCTATGTCGACGAGTTCGCCGACACCGACCCGGCCCAGGTCGAGTTGCTCGAGCTGATCGCTGGCGGCGGCGCGAACGCGGTGGTGTTCGGCGATCCGGATTCGTCGATCTACGGATTCCGTGGCGCCGATCCCGACGCCGTCGCCGGGTTCCCGGACCGGTTTGCACGCGCCGACGGCACACCGGCTCCGGTCGTCACGTTGACCCGGACGCACCGGGCGGCCGGGCCACTTTTGGAGGCAACGCAGCGGATCGCCGGCCGGCTACGCGGTCCCGGTCGACATCGGACGATGCAGGCCGGGGCCGGCGTGGCTAACGGTGACGTGGCGGTCGATACGTTCCGGTCGACTGCGAGCGAGGCGGCGTACGTGGCCCATCGGCTGCGTGAGGCGCACCTCATCGACGGCGTGCCGTGGGACCGGATGGCCGTCCTCGTGAAGTCGACCGCGTTGCGGCTGGCGAATTTACGGCGGGCATTGCACCAGGCCGGCGTGCCGACGCAGACGCTGGCCGACGACCTGCCACTCGCGGCTCAACCGGCGATCGTGCCGCTGCTGCAGGTGCTCGCGTGTGCGGTGCATCCGGAGCGTCTCGATGAGACGACCGCCGTCGCCTTGCTCCACTCGCCGATCGGTGGCGCCGATCCGCTCGCGGAGCGCCGGCTGCGCCAGGAGCTGCGGTTGCTCGCGGCCGCCGGTGGCGACCGCCGGCCATCCGGCGATCTGCTCGTGGAGGCACTGCGACAGCCGGCCGAGCTCGCCGCCGTACGCCCTCGCTGGGCCGCCCCGGCGTACGAGGTGGCAAATGTGCTCGCGGCGGCGCGGGCGGCGAGCGAGCGGCCCGATGCCACGATCGAAGACGTCCTGTGGGAGCTGTGGCAGGCGTCTGGGCTCGCCGACCGGTGGGCGGCCGAGAGCGCCCGGGGCGGTCCCCGGGGCGCGGCCGCCGATCGTGACCTCGATGCCGTCGTCGCTCTCTTCGAGACCGCGTCCCGATTTGTCGACCGGCTGCCGGGCGCCCGAGCCGAGGTTTTCCTCGATCACGTACAGGGTCAGGAACTGCCGGGCGATTCACTGGCGCCGACCGCCGACCGGGGTGCGGCCGTCCGGATACTCACCGCGCACGCGGCCAAGGGGCTCGAGTGGGACGTCGTGATCGTCGCCGGGGTGCAGGAAGGGCTGTGGCCCGATCTGCGACCGCGTGGCAGCGTGCTCGGCGCCGAACGACTGGTCGACGTGGTGTCGGGTCGGGTCGGGGCGCCCGCGGACGCCACCGAGCCGGCCGGAGCCGGTGAAGGTCCGCGGGTCAGCATCGCCCGGCAGGCCGCGACGCTGCTCGACGAGGAGCGCCGCCTGTTCTACGTCGCGGCCACCCGGGCGCGCCGCCGGCTCATCGTGACGGCGGTGCACTCGGGCGACGGCGAGGAGCAGCCGTCCCGGTTCCTGCGTGAACTCGTGCCGCCGCCCGACGAGGATGACGGTGAGCCGGAGGCGACCCGGCTGCCGCGTGCGTTGACCCTGGACGCGCTGATCGCCGAGCTTCGCCTCGCGCTCACCGATCCGGCCGTCGGCGCGGATCCGGCGACGGCGACCGATCACCATGCGCTCGCCGCTCGCCAGGCATCGGCGGCCGCCGCGCTGCGCCGGCTCGCCGACGCCGGCGTGCCGGGCGCGGACCCGTCGCAGTGGTGGGGCCTGGCCGATCTCTCCGACAGCCGGCCGCTCGTCGACGACGGCGAGCAGATCGTGGTGACGCCGTCCACCGTGGAGATCGTGGATCGGTGCAGCCTGCGGTGGCTGCTCGAACGCAACGGCGGTCGGGACGCGCCGTCACCGGAGCAGAATGTCGGCAACCTCGTGCACGACGCCGCGATGCGCGCGGAGGACGCGGCCACGGTGGACCGGGCCGACTTGGTGACGTACGTAGTCGGACGGTTCGGCGAGATCGAGCTGTCGGCCCGCTGGCTGGCCGACCGGGAGCGCGACCGGGCCGAGAAGATGATCGACAAACTGATCGGTTGGCTCGGCTCGAACCCGCGCCGGCTGTCGGCGATCGAGCGCGACTTCGTCGCACAGCTCGACGCGGACATCCAGATCCGAGGCCGCGTCGATCGACTGGAGGTGGACGACTCCGGCCGACTCGTGGTGATCGACCTGAAGACCGGCAAGACGGTGCCGCGCGACGGCGACATCGCGGAGAACGGCCAGCTCGGCGCGTATCAGGCGGCGGTCGAGGCGGGTGCGTTCGACGATGTCGGCTCGGTCTCCGGCGGCGCCGCGCTGGTGCAACTCGGCGCGTCCGCGGCCACGGCCAAGGAGCAGCGGCAGCCCGATCTCGCCACGGCCGACGATCCGACGTGGGCCGCCGAGCTGGTCCGCCGTACGGCTCGGACGATGGCCGCTTCGACGTTCCACGCCATCGCGAACTCGCGCTGCCGCAACTGTCCGGTGCGGCACGCGTGCCCGATCACCGGCAAAGGTCGCCAGGTCACCGGCGATGGTGAGACGTCATGACCGTGGCCACGCTCGCCACCGCCGGTCCGCGCTACACGCCGTACGAGCTGGCCGAGTTGCTCCGCCTGCCGACCCGGCCGACCGCCGAGCAGCAGGACATCATCGCCGCACCGGTGGCGCCGATCCTCGTCGTGGCCGGCGCCGGCTCGGGCAAGACCGAGACAATGGCCGCCCGCGTCGTCTGGCTGGTCGCAAACGCGTACGTGCGTCCGGAGCAGATCCTCGGCCTCACGTTCACCCGGAAGGCGGCCGGAGAGCTCGGCAGCCGCATCCGGCAGCGCCTCGGTCAGCTCGCCCGCCGGTTGGGTCCGACCGACGCCGCCGCCAGCATGACCGCCACGATGGCTGGTGGCGAGCCGACCGTCGCGACCTACCATTCGTACGCGGCGCGGATCGTCACCGAACACGGGGTGCGGGCCGGATTCGAACCGACCACGCGGCTGCTCACCGAGGCATCCTGCTGGCAGCTCGCGGACGCGGTCACCCGGGCGTACGCCGGTGACATGTCGGCGGTCGAGAACGCGCCGGCGACTGTCATCGACGCCGTCCTGCATCTGGCGGCCGAGTTGTCCGAGCATCTGCGCACACCGGACGACCTCGCCGCGTGGACCGGTCGCTTCACCGCCGACATCAACGCGCCGGCCGGCAAGATGTACGCCGACGTGACCCGGATGCGCAGCGTCCAGCAGGCGCGTCTGGCGATCCTTCCGCTGGTGCGGCAGTACACGGCCCGCAAGCGCGACGCCGAGGCGATGGACTTCGGTGATCAGTTGTTCCGAGCTGCCACGGTCGCCGTCCAGCACGCCGAGGTTGGCGCGATCGAACGCGACCGCTTCCGCGTGGTGCTGCTCGACGAGTACCAGGACACCAGTCACGCCCAGGTGACGCTGCTGCGCTATCTGTTCGGCGGCGGGCATCCGGTGACCGCCGTCGGCGATCCGTGCCAGTCGATCTACGGCTGGCGCGGCGCCAGCGCCGGCACGCTCGACCGCTTCCCGGACGAGTTCCTGGATCGTCGCGGGCGCCCGGCCGAACAGCTGACCCTGTCGACGAGCTGGCGCAATCGACCGGAGATCCTCACGGTCGCGAACCATCTCTCCCAGCCGCTGCGGGCGGCCGGACATCGGGTCGCCGAACTGGTGGCGTCACCGACGGCACCCGATCCGTACGGGGCGTCGACCGTCCGCTGTGCACTGCTGGAGACGTACGAGGACGAGGCGGCCTGGATCGCCGACCAGATCGCGGCCGCCTGGCGCCACCGCGCCGGGCTCGCACCGGACGCGGACCTCGCGTCGATCGCGGTGGCCGACCGCCCACCGAGCGCGGTTCTCGTCCGTACCCGTAAGCAGATCGTCCCGATCGAGAAAGCGTTGCGGGCGGTCGGGCTGCCGGTCGAGGTGGTTGGCCTCGGGGGCCTGCTCGATACGCCCGAGGTCCGTGACGTCGTCAGCACGTTGCATGTGCTGGGCGACCCGCTGGCCGGCGCGGCCCTGCTACGGCTGCTGACCGGCGCGCGGTGGCGCATCGGTCCGCGCGATCTGGTCGCGCTCTACCGGCGCGCGCGCGATCTCCAGGCGCGCCGTCGGGCGACCGGGGACCGGGCCGATGCGGATCAGCAGCCGCTGCTGCCCGGCCGGCTGGACGAGGCGGCGCTGATCGATGCGCTGGATGACCTGGGCGACAACGACACCGATCGGTTCTCGCCGGAGGGTTACGCGCGGATGTCGGCGTTCGCGAGCGAGCTGCGCGGGCTTCGGCAGCGCCTCGACCAGCCGCTGCCCGATCTCGTGGCCGACATCGAGCGCGAGATGGGTCTCGACGTCGAGGTCGCCGTCCGGGCCGGCGACACGGGCCTTGCGCGTGCGCATCTCGATGCGTTCGCCGAGACGGCCGCGCGGTTTGCCACCGAGACGCAGGGTGCGACACTCTCGGCCTTCCTCGCGTTCCTCGAGGCGGCCGAGTCGGAGGAGCGGGGACTCGATAGCGGGGAGACGGACCTGGTCGAGGGCGCGGTGCAGGTCCTGACCGCGCACGCGGCGAAGGGACTGGAGTGGGACATCGTCTCGGTCGCCGGCCTCACGAAGGGCATCCTGCCGGGCAAGACGAACCGATCCGACCACTATCTCGGCGGGCTCGGCGTATTGCCGTTCCCGCTGCGTGGCGATCAGGTCGGGCTGCCGGTGTTCCCGTATGCGAGTGCGGCCGACCAGAAGGACGTGCGGGACGCGCTCGACGCGTTCACCGCGGACTGGGCGGCGCACGGCGAGCGCGAGGAGCGGCGGCTCGCGTACGTGGCGGTGACCCGCCCCAAGCAACTCCTGCTGTGTTCCGGCTTCTGGTGGAGTGAGGGCAACGTCAACGCGCAGGGTCCGTCGGTCTTCCTGACCGAGATCCGGTCGGCATGTGACGCGGGTGCCGGCGTGGTCGAGCAATGGGCGCCCCCGCCGGCCGACGGCGCGGCGAATCCGACAAATGCCGAGGTGATCCGCGTCGCCTGGCCGCTCGATCCGCTGGGCGGACGCCGCGATGCCATCGCCGCCGCAGCGGTTCAGGTCCGCACGTCACCGGCCGACTGGTCGGTCGAGAACATCGAACATCCGGTGGTACGAGCGGAAGCCGAGCGCTGGTCCTACGAGGTCAACCTCCTTCTGGCCGAGCGGGCTCGCAACCAGCGGGCACCCGGCGCCGCGATGGAGGTGGCCCTGCCGGGTCAGTTGTCCGTGTCGCAGCTCGTCGAGTTGAGCGACGATCCAGGCGCGCTCGCCGCTCGGCTGCGGCGGCCGATGCCCGTCCGGCCGGACCCGCAGTCGCGGCGCGGCACGGCGTTCCATCGATGGCTTGAGCAGCGGTTCGGCAGCCAGCAGCTGCTCGACCTGGATGAGTTGCCGGGCGCCGGGGACGAAGGGGCGGCCGACGACGCCGCGCTGGCCGAGTTGCAGGCCGCATTCCTTCGCGGTGCCTGGGCCGATCGCGTCCCGATTGCGGTCGAGGTCGGCTTCGCGACCACGGTCGCCGGCGTCGTGATCCGGGGGCGGATGGATGCTGTTTTCGCCGGCGAGGAGGGCAAGTTTGACGTGATCGACTGGAAGACCGGGCGCCGGCCGAGCGGTCGCCACGCGTCGGCGGTCGCCGTCCAGCTCGCCGCGTATCGCCTGGCCTGGGCCGAACTCGCCAGCGTGCCGGTCGACGACGTACGGGCCGGGTTCTACTACGTACGCGACGAGGAGACTGTACGACCGGCCGACCTGCTCGACGCCGACGGGCTGGAACGGCTGATCGTTGCCGTGCCGTCCACCGTCGACGATCGGTCGTAGGGCCGGCCGCCCGTATCGCCGTCGACGACGTCCGACTCCGAGCGGTGCAAGGTAACCTCGGTTGTTGTGTCCGAGCAACCGCCCTCGTCGCAGCCGCCGTCCCCGTGGGCGCGCGGTAGTGCTGGCGACGCGCGCGACGAGGTTGTCTTCGGCCCGGCCGACCGCGATTCGGCGTCATCCGGGTCGGGGGCGCGGCGCGGTTCGGAGCCGCTGACGGCACGCGGCGCCGGCTCGCCCGACCGGGATCGATTCGGCGCGGGCGCGGTGACCGGCAGCGAGCCGATCGTCATCAACCTCGATCGTGAACCGGAGCCGGTCGCGGATCCGGCGCTCGCCCGGCGGCGGACAATGCGTTACTTCGCCGGCACGGCCGGTGCAGTGGTCATCGTCGGCATTGTGGTGATCCTGGCGCTGACGCTGACCGGGAACAGCCCGTTGCGTAAGGACACCGCCGCGCCACCACCGGACACCCGATCGCAGTTGGCCAAGCTCTGTCCACCGCCGTCGGGCGGCACCAGTAAACGGCAGGCTGCGCCGCCGACGCCGTCCGGTCCGCGGACGAACGATCCGGATTCGGGAATTTCCTACCGCGCGTTCGGAGCGCCGTGGCATACCTGGAACCAGGACTGGTCGGACGCCGGCGACGATCTCGCGGTCAACTACCGCGTCGGCCAGTACTTCGTCACCGAGGAGTATTCCCAGGGCGACTACCTCGCCACGATCCTGTCCGCATCGGTGCCGGCGACCACCAACGACGCGCTCGCGATCGACCTCAAGTGCACCGGCAAACAGGTGGCCGCCGACGCTCGTACGGCGTTCTATCCGCAGCCGAACACCATGGATTCGATCCGGGATGAGCAGATGAGCCTCGGCGGCCTGCCCGCGTGGGTGAGCGAGTTCCGCCTGCATTTCCACGAGACCGGTCTCAAGGCAACGAGCGAACTCGTGTTGCTGGCCACGATCGACGTGGGCCGACCGAACGCGGCGATCCTCTACGTCTCGATCCCCGGGACGCACTCACAATACGATTACGTGATCGATCAATTGCTGGCCTCGGTCCGCCCGACGTCCTGACCGATACCGCGGTTGGCCTGGCCTGGCCTGGCGGGCTCGACTCGTTCGGCGTGCTCGGTGTGCTTGTTGCGGCTGGGCCCGTTGGATCGGGCCGCCGCCGAAATGTCGGCGCGATTGATCGACTAGCGGACTCTGCCGTTCAGCACGGTGGGTGGCGCGCTAGTGTCGATCACGTGCCTGGTCGCGTACGCATCCCCGCCACGAAGTATCCCGTCGAGCGCTTCACCCTGCCCAATGGGCTGCGGGTGGTGCTGAACCCGGACCGGTCGGCGCCGGTGATCGGTGTCGCCGCCGTCTATGACGTCGGCATCCGATCCGAGCCGGAAGGCCGCACCGGGTTCGCGCACCTGTTCGAGCATCTGATGTTCCAGGGATCGCAGAATCTGGAGAAACTCGCGCACTTCCGCTATGTGCAGGGCTCCGGCGGCACGTTCAACGGATCGACGCACCTCGACTACACCGACTACTTCGAGACGCTGCCGGCCAATACGCTGGAGCGGGCGTTGTTTCTCGAAGCCGACCGCATGCGCGGACCTCGACTCACCGAGGAGAACCTGCGCAACCAATGCGACGTCGTCAAAGAAGAAATCCGGGTCAACGTCCTGAACCGCCCGTACGGTGGATTTCCCTGGCTGAAGCTGCCGCCGGTCTTGTTCGACACTTATCCGAACGCGCACGACGGTTACGGATCGTTCGCCGACCTGGAGAGCGCGACCGTCGCCGACGCCCAGGACTTCTTCACTAAGTACTACGCGGCCGGCAACGCGACACTGTCGGTGTCGGGTGACTTCGACGTCGCCACGGCCACGAAGCTCATCGAGGCGCACTTCGGTGACGTGCCGAAACGACCGGCGCCGAAGCGACCGGATTTCGACGAGCCCGATCTGAGCGCGGAGCGTCGCGACTCGTACGTCGACCCGCGCGCACCGCTGCCGGCGTTCGCCAGCGCGTGGCGCGTACCGGATCCGGTCGATGACTTCACCGGATACCTGCCGTACGTGGTACTGGCCGAGGTCCTGACCGACGGTGACGCGTCCCGTCTCGTACGGCGCCTCATTCAGCGGGATCGGGTCGCCACCAGCGTCGGCGGCTACATCGGATTCATGGGTGAGCCGTTCGAGGTCCGCGATCCCACCGCATTGCTGCTGCAGACTCATCTGCCACCGGGCGGCGATGTGGACAAGGTGCTGCGCATCATCGACGAGGAATGCGAGCGGATCGCGACCGACGGTCTCGACGACGGCGAACTCGCTCGGACGCAGGCGCGCATCGCGACGCACATGCTGCGAGAACTCGATCCGGTGCTGGGTCGCGCGCTGCGAATGGCCGTTCTCGAATTGCAACGGGGTGATGCCGGCGTGATGAACGAGCTGCCGAAGTTGATCGGGCAGGTGACCGACGAAGAGGTCGTCGCGGCCGCGGCCCGGCTCACGGCCGATCGTCGCGCCACCGTGGAGGTCAAGGTGGCGGCGAAGTGACCGCGCCGACCGGATCGAACCGCAAAACGACCGCACGCAAGGCTGCCGTCTCGACGAAAACGGCGGTGAAGGCGACGCGAAAGGCGGCCGTGCCGACGAGGACGGCGGCGAAGGCGACGCGCAAGGCGGCCGTGCCGGCGAAGACGGTCCAGGCGTCGACCGCTCGGAGGCCGGCGCTCAAGCCGACCGTTGGCCTTACGCGGCTGCCGGACCTGGAGCCGAATCGCAAGCTCACGCTGCCGCGGTCGAGCGAGCGCAAACTCGCGAACGGGTTGACCGTGATCGCGATTCGACGGCCCGCCGTCCCGCTTGTCGAGGTGCGCCTGCGGGTGCCGTTCGCCAAGACCGATCTCGCTCGCGGCGATGTGTTGAGCCAGACGCTGTTCTCCGGCACGCCCAGCCGCGACACCGTCGAGATCGCGGCGGAACTGCAGGCCGTGGGTGGAGCGCTCGGCGCGTCGACGGATCCCGACCGGCTGCTGATCTCCGGCAACACGCTCGCCAGCGGCGTACCGCGGCTGCTCGAGATCCTGGCCGACGTGCTCGAACACGCGAACTACCCGAAGGGCGAGGTCGCTACCGAGCGTGAGCGGATCGCCGATCGCATTCAGGTGATGCGCAGCCAGCCCGGACACCTAGCCCGGGTCGCGCTGCTCCGGCGCATGTATGGCAACCACCCGTACGCGGTGCAGACGCCGTCGCCGGACGGGGTGCGCGACGTTCGGCCGGGCGGCCTCCGCAAGCTGCACGGCGACCGGGTCGTCCCGAACGGCGCGACCCTGGTGGTTGTCGGCGACATCAATGCCGACCGCACGATCGACCAGGTCGAGGCCGCCCTCGTCGGCTGGACCGGCGGCGGCAAGCCGATCGTGCTGCCGCCGACCCCGGCGCTCAAGTCGGGCCCGATCGAGCTGGTCGACCGGCCCGGCTCGGTGCAGTCGTCGATGCGGGTGGCCCTGCCGGCGGTCGGTCGTACGCACCCGGACTTCCCCGCGCTCCAGCTGGCCAATCTGATCTTCGGCGGATACTTCTCGTCCCGCTGGACCGAGAACATCCGCGAGGACAAGGGCTACACGTACGGGCCACACTCGGGCGTCGAACACTCCATCGCCGGCTCCGCGCTCGTGCTCTCGGCCGAGGTCGCGACCGACGTCACCGCGCCTGCGCTCCTGGAGACCTGGTACGAGCTCGGTCGGCTCGCGACCGTCGCGCCCAAGGACGACGAGCTGGAGCAGGCCCGGCAGTACGTGATCGGCTCGCTGCTGCTCGGCATGTCGACGCAGGCCGGCCTGGCCAGCCTGGCCAGCACCTACGCTGGCTACGGCCTGCGGCTGGACTATCTCGTCGCGTACGCGGCCGATCTGGCCCGCTCGACCCGCGACGAGGTTGCCGCGGCGGCGGCGAAGTACCTCGCGCCGGCGAAGGCGGCCACCGTCATCCTCGGCGACGCCGAGCAGGTCGAACCGTCGCTCGAACGGCTCGGCCCGGTGGAACGGGGCACCGTCGAGTGACCGAACCGCTCGACCGCGCTGCGCATCATCGTACGGATCCACAGTGGCTCGCCGATGCGTGGCAGCGGGCACGGGTGATCGTCGTGGACTCGCCCGATCTCATTACCGGTCATGCGCTCGTACGCGGGCCGGTCCAGGTGTTCGGACGGCCGCAGCTCGATCTGCCGCGCGGCGTGACCGAGCTCGTGTTGTTCGACGCGAGCGATCCCGAAGTGCGTGACTCGGATCCGGACAGTCGATTCTTCCTCGGCGTCGACGAGGACGAGACGCCGTACTTCGCCGTGAACGCCCCGCTGCCGGAGGTTGACGGCGCGCAGGCGGCGACGCTTCGTGAAGTCGGGCACCTGATGGACGTACGGTCGTCCGGGATCATGGCGACCGGGCTGGCGTTGGCGAACTTCCACGGGCGCTACGGCTTCTCGCCCCGGACCGGTGCCGCGACTAACGCGGCCGAGGCCGGCTGGACTCGGGTCGACGACGCCGGGGCACAGCACTGGCCGCGCACCGACCCGGCCGTGATCATGCTGGTGCACGATGGCGTAGCCGGTGATGACGGTCGATGCCTGCTGGGCAGCAATACCGCGTGGGCGCCGCGTCCCGGTCGGATCCGCCGCTACTCGTGCCTCGCCGGGTTCGTGGAGCCGGGGGAGTCGGCGGAGGACGCCGTGGCCCGGGAGGTCTTCGAAGAGGTTGGCGTACGGGTCGCGACGATCCGTTACGTGGCGAGCCAGCCGTGGCCGTACCCGGGATCGTTGATGTTGGGTTTCTACGCCACCGCGGACCCGAAGGACGAATTGCACCTGGATCCGGGGGAGATCGCGGCGGCGCGATGGTTCACGCGAAGTGAGATCCGCGCATCGGTCAAGGCGGCGGCGGATCCGGCCGCGCCGGAACGGGAGCCAGGGCTGCCCGGCGGGTCATCGATCGCGTTCCGACTGGTCCGGGGCTGGATGGACGAGACCGGTCTGATCTGACGCGGCGGCCGGCGGACCGTCGGGTCATAGATTGGCCCCGCGAGACGGCGCGTCGGCCGCGCTATACGAGGTCTACGCGAGTCGGATGACCTTCACCCGTTGCCGACCTGAGCGAACGGTGCCGGACGAGGCGAAGGCTCGCGCCATGTGCAGGGCGGCGTCGCGAGACTCTGCCATCGCAGTCTGCCGCCGGCGCTCGGGATCACTGCGTTCGTCGCGCGCGTACTTGGGCGCGTCAACAGCCTCCGCGGAGACCTGACGAACGTCAGTGCGAACTATGAGGTAGGGCATCGAGCGGCTCCACTCGCCGGTTAGAAGCCAAGACACCGTGTCGTGCAACTTGCACTTTTCTCCCGAGCGTGACGCTGTGCAATGGACTTGCCGCCAAATCACCCAAATGGCCAGTTGCCATTGACCGAACCGTCACCCGCTGTCGCGTATTCGACAGTCGAAAGACTTCTTTAAAAATGAGTCTTTCGAAAGGGTGCTTTCGAAAGATATCCTCCGACACGTGACAGATGATGTGAGTCGCCCGGACGACGGATCGGCCGCGCCGGCACAACACGACGTGAGCAAACCTCGCAAGGTCACCAGCGCGCAGGAGCTTCGCGCGCTGGCCCATCCGTTACGCCTGCGACTGCTCGAGGAGCTGGTTGTCAACGACCCGGCGACGGATACCGCTACGGCGAGCGAGCTGGCCGAACGCGTGGGTGAAAGCCCGGCGAACTGTTCGTGGCACCTCCGGCAGCTGGCGAAGTTCGGCTACATCGAAGAGGCGCCCGGTGGCACCGGGCGCGAGCGTCGATGGCGAGCGGTGATCGAGATGCATGACTGGGACACCGCGAATTCACGCGACCCCGAGTTTCTGGCGGCCGCCGACGTTGCCCAGGACATCGTGATCGACCACGAGTTTCAGCAGCTCCGCCAGCGGCGGGCCTGGCTCGCCAATGAGCCACCGGAGTGGCGCGCGGCGGCCGGGTCGACGTCCGGCATCGGTTGGTGCACCGCGGCCGAGCTCCGCGAGATGAATGACAAGATCCTCGAACTCCTCGACCCGTACTTCCAGCGGCTCACCAACCCGCAGTCGCGCCCGGAGGGCGCTCGCCTGGTGCGGTTCGTGAGCTGGGCGATCCCGGCGCGGCCGTACGTGCATGACAACCCACCCACCCCCGAGGAGACAACGGAGGCGCCCGATGCGTGACGTCCTGCGACTGCGTGGCACGCGCGTGCTGCTCATCGGCGAAACCACCAGCACGTTGGGCGACTGGGCTCTGCTGCTCGCGCTCGCGATCTGGGTCAAGACGCTGACCAACTCGAACAGCCTGGCCGGCCTCGTGCTGCTGGCGATGACCGCACCGACCTTGGCCGCACCGCTCTACGGCTGGATCGTCGACCGGTTCCGCCGCAAGCCGTTCCTGATCGCGGTCAACCTTCTCTCGGCTCTCGCGATCTCGTCTCTCCTACTGGTCAACAGCCGGCGCGACGTCTGGATCATCTTTGTCGTCTGCGTTCTCTACGGCATTTCGTTCAGCATCACCGGCGGCGCGTTCGCCGGGCTGATCAAGGAGCTCGTCCCGGACGAGAAGATCGGTGCCGCCAACGGGATGTTTTCGAGTGTCCGGCAGTCCATGCGTCTGGTCGGTCCGCTGGCCGGCGCCGGTCTGTTCGCCGCGTACGGCGGTCACCTGGTCGCGATCGTGGACATCGCATCCTTCGCGGTCGCCGCGATCGCCCTAGCCGCCGTCCGGGTGGTCGAGACGCGGCCGGAGCACGTCGAACAGCACTGGCTGCGCGAGGTCGGCGCGGGCGTACGGCATCTGTGGCGTACGAAGGTGATCCGGGACACGACGGCCTCCGTCGCGATCGGGCTGCTCGCGCTCGGAGCGGTCGACACGATCGTGTTCGCGTACATCGACCAAGGCCTACATCGGCCGCCATCATTCCTCGGCGTACTGCTGACCGTGCAGGGCGTCGGGGCGGTCGTCGGCGCCGTCGTAGCGCCACGGATCATGCAACGGCTCGGCGAAGTCGCCGTGGTCGCGGTCGGCATTCTGGCATTCGGGATCTGCATCGGGTTGCTGATCTATCCGTCGACCGTGCTGGCCCTCGTAGCGATGCCGATCGCTGGGCTGGCCAATACGGCGGCCTTCGTCTCGTACAACACGCTGCTGCAGCGGCGTACCCCCGGGCCGATCATGGGACGCGTGTCGGCGGCAACGGACATGGTGATCGGCACCGCCCAGACGCTGTCCATGGCGGCCGGGGCGAGCCTGATCGCCATCGTCAACTACAAGATCATGTTCGCCGTCATCGCCGCCGCGCTGCTCACCAACGGTGCCGTGCTGTGGCATCGACGCGGCGTGAGGCCCGTAGAGGTGACCGCCGGCGATGCCGGTGCGCCCGTAGAGGTGACCGCCGGCGAAGCCGGTGCGCCCGTCGAAACAGTGGCTACCGAAGCCATCGAGAGCCGTGGACCGGTTCAGGCCGGAACGGTGGTAACCGCCGCGATGCCGGTCGGCGCGGCGCCCTCCGAGTGAGTCGCTCGCGGCGGGGATCCCGGATCCTGCCGGGTTCAGCTCGCGGCGACGACCGCGAGCTGCGCCTTGACCTGGGCCAACGTGGGATTCGTGAGTGCCGAGCCGTCGTCGAAACGCACCGTCGGCACGGTCTGGTTGCCGCCGTTGACGCCCATCACGAATTCGGCCGCCGCGGCGTCCCGCTCGATATCGACCACCTCGTACGCGATGCCCTCACGATCGAGCTGGGTCTTGAGCCGGTGACAGTAGCCGCACCACGTCGTCGAATAGACGGTCAGCATTGTTTCGTACCTCCGGGGGGATCGTCGGCAACCAACCTATGCGCGCAACGTCGGAGTGAGCTGAGATGATGCCTAGCTGTGGTGGAAAACTCATCGCGCGGCCCGATCGGTCCCGCGACAGCGGCGCGGCGGGTTCTCGCCGGTCTCGACGACGAGCAGCGCGCCGCGGTGACGGCACCGGCCGGGCCGGTGTGCATCCTCGCCGGCGCCGGCACCGGGAAGACCCGAGCGATCACCCACCGGATCGCCTATCGCGCGGTGACCGACGAGATCGAGCCACGCCACGTTCTCGCCGTCACGTTCACCGCACGGGCGGCGGCCGAGATGCGAGCCCGACTTGCGGCGCTCGGTGCGACCGGCGTTTCGGCCCGGACGTTCCATGCCGCCGCGCTGCGTCAGGTCCGATACTTCGCACCGCGGATCTTGCGAGGCCGGCCGATGCCGGAGCTGGTGGAGAGCAAGGCGCGGCTCGTCACACTCGCCGCCGCGAAAGCGGGGGTACGAGCGGATCGCGCGGCCGCGCGTGACCTTGCCGGCGAGATCGAGTGGGCGAAGTCGAGCCTTGTCGAGCCGGACGAATATGCGGTCGCGGCCGCGAAGGCGATGCGCGAGCCACCGTACGACCCGGCTAAGGTGGCCGCCGTCTTCAGCGCGTACGAGCAGGTCAAGCGCTCAAGTGGCGTGGTCGATTTCGAGGACCTTCTCCGGGCCGCGGTCTGGGCGATCGAGGATCATCCGGACGTGGCCGATCAGGTGCACTCGCAGTATCGGCATTTCGTCGTTGACGAGTATCAGGACGTCAACCCTCTGCAGCAGCGACTGCTAGAGGCATGGCTGGGCCGACGCAGCGACCTGACCGTGGTCGGCGACGCCAGCCAGACGATCTATTCGTTCACCGGCGCGTCCAGTTCCTACCTCGTGGACTTCGCCCGCGCCCACCGGAAGGCGGTGGTGGTTCGCCTGGTGCGTGACTACCGCTCGACACCGCAGATCGTCGGTGTCGCCAACGCGGTCATCCGCCAGGCCCGCGGTCTCGAGGCGAAGCTGAGGCTGGAGCTCGTCGGTCAGCGGCCGCCCGGTGCCGAGCCGGAGATCCGATTCTTCGCCGACGAACCGGCCGAGGCCGCCGCGGTCGCCGCCCGGTGTGCCGCACTCGTCTCGTCCGGTGTTCCGGCGCGGGAGATGGCCGTGCTGTTCCGGACGAACGCTCAGTCGGAGGCGTACGAGGCGGCGTTGGCCGAGGCCGGCGTGCCGTACGTAGTCCACGGTGCCGAGCGCTTCTTCGAGCGGGCCGAGATCCGCCAGGCCGTGGTCGCGCTCCGGGCGGCGGAGCGGTCGACGCCGCCGGAAACGCCATTGGTCGAGGCCGTGGTCGCGGCGCTCGAAGCGGTCGGATGGCGGCCCGATGCGAAACCTGCCGGTGGCGCCGTCCGTGAACGGTGGGAGGCCATCGCCGCGCTCGTCGGCCTCGCCGAGGAGTTCAACGCGCCGGCACCGGACGTCGTCCCGGCGGCGGAGGCGGGGCCGTCGTCTGGACGTACGCTCGCAGATTTTGATCTGGAATTGGCTCGTCGGGCCTCGGCCCAGCACGCGCCGACCGTTGAAGGCGTGACCCTCGCCTCGCTGCACGCGGCCAAGGGTCTCGAATGGGATGCGGTCTTCGTGGTCGGACTGGCCGAGGGCACGTTGCCGACCACCTATGCGAAGACGCCCGACCAGCTTGAAGAGGAACGACGACTGCTCTACGTCGGGGTCACCCGGGCCCGTGAGTGGCTGTGGATGTCGTATGCGGGCTCGCGCGCGCCGGGTGGGCGCCAGCGACGTGCGAGTCGATTCCTGCCCGGCAGTGACCCCGCAGCATCCAAGCCGACTGCGGCGACCGGGCGATCGGGTCGTAAGAATGCCGAACGTCGTAGCGTCGTGGTGTCGTGTCGCGTGTGCGGTACGGGACTGCTCACCGGTCCGGAGCGAAAGCTTGGCCGGTGTGCGACGTGCCCATCCGATCTCGACGAGGTGCTGTTGGAGCGATTGCGTGAATGGCGGACCCGCACCGCGTCGGCGGCGAAGGTCCCGGCCTACGTCGTGTTCACCGATGCGACGTTGCTGGCGCTAGCCGAGCGCCAACCGTCCAATGACGCCGGCCTGGTCGACATCGCCGGCATCGGACCCCGGAAGCTGGCGCGCTACGGCCCCGCCGTCCTCGCACTGGTCGGCGGCGCGGCTGTGGACAACGCGGTCGCGATGGTCGAGGAAGCCGAATGATCAAGCCGAATGTCCACCATTGGAGGGGCCGAGTGGCACCGGAGGCAGACCGCGGGAAGGAAATTTTAAAAAAGTTCGGCCGACGGACGTTTAATTGGTTGCCGGGCTCCCGCACTGGCAACTAACCTGCATTTTGTTAGCGGGAGGCTGGTGTCGACCGCGCCAAGATTTGATCTCGCATCGGGATCACACACGCAGAGAGGGGTGACCGACATGGAGAGCTACACCTACCCGACGTCGGTGCTGCCTGTGCTGCGCGTGTGCACGCCCGCCGCGAAGCTTGCCCACCCGACCAAGGTGGGCTTCCTGGCTGTCCAGGGTGACGCAATCGGTGGCTCGCTTCTCGAGTCGCGTTCCAACCCGTTCGATGTCCGGATCCAGCCGAGCAATGGTGCCATCGGCATCAGTGGCTCTGCTGCCCAGGGATCCCCGATGGTCGACGTCGCCGTTCCGGCGGAGACGAAGGCACGTGGCGTTCCACCTCGAGGTAGGCCGGTCTAACACGACCAGTCGGCTCACCTCGAGGCCGCGGAACCCGCCAAGGGATTCCGCGGCCTCTCTGTTTGTCCAACGGCGTTTGTCAGGAGGGTGGTGTCCCGTGCGTCTCTCCAGGCCGACGCCGGTCACGTCAGAAAGTGTCCGCCGACTGTTCGACAATCCGATCCCCACTACCGATCGAGGTCAGATGACCGCAGTACGAAGCCGGTGCCGACCGCACCCGGTCCATGCCACGAGTCCCGTCCGACCTACGTCCGAAGCAAGCGCACCACCGCGCAACTCCGCTAGTGCCGCACCGCCCAACTCGTTGGAAAGAGGTGAAACGACGATGTCTCTGGCGTTCGCACCACTCGACCATTCGGTCGAGGTCGACGTCGAAGTGCCCTGCCGCCGGTTCGACCCGGACCTCTGGTTCGCCGACTCGCCGGCCGAACTCGAACTCGCGAAGTCCATGTGCCTCGACTGCCCGGTCCGGGTGGAGTGCCTTGCCGGTGCACTCGACCGGTCCGAGCCCTGGGGTGTCTGGGGTGGGGAGATCTTCGACCATGGTGTCGTGATCGCCCGCAAGCGGCCCCGTGGCCGGCCGCGCAAGGCCGATCTGGCTCGGGACGCGGAGCTGGCGCGCAGCCAGGACTTCGCGGTACTGGCCGGTTCGGTGGCCTGACATGAAGACGACAGCTATCACGCGACCGCGGACGCGGTCGATCAACGCAACGAAGCGCACGACCTTAACGAGGAGCAACGAAATGAACCCGATCGATCGCTTAATCATCCACGAAGCCATGAGCCGGGCCCGAATGCTTGGGCCTCAGGACTACACCTCTGAGGCTTCCCGACCCGCCCGTGAGATCGCCATGCGTGCTCGCAGCATGCAGCGACGCATCTGGGGCCACCAGTAACACCCGATTCGGTACTCGTCACAACACACCGCCCGCCCGGCCTCAGGCCGGGCGGGCGGTCCGCTTTCGCCAGGTGGGGGCTGGTGGACTTCGTCTTGTCGCGGGCGGCGTGCTAGTCGAGTTCGTCGCCGAATCCCGGCAGCCAGCGTTCCACGACCGAGCGGTACGGCGCTCGTGCCTCGAGTTGGCACAGGACACCGATGGAACCGAGCGTGACCCGGTGAATGAGAAGGTACGACGGCGGAAGATTGAGCTGCTTTCCGAGCTGGAACGCGGGGCTGCGCGGATTGGCGATCCGGGCCGCTTCGGCGCGCAACCACGCCCGCGTGAATTGGAACTCCGGCTCCGCGATCGGCTCCATCAACGGACGCAGATATCCGAGAACGGCGTCCGCGTCGACGTCGACCGTCGACTTGATGAAGCCCTCTTCGTGCAGCCCCTCTAGGACGTCGGCGGCCTTGCCCTCGAGCGCGAGCCGGGTGAGGCGGCCGATCGGCTCCGGATGGCCGTGCGGCAGCCGGGCAACAGCACCGAAGTCCAGCACGCCCAGGCGACCGTCGTCCAGCATCCGGAAGTTTCCCGGGTGGGGGTCGGCATGCAACAGTCCGGCCCGCGTCGGGCCGGAGAAATGCAGCGTCGCCATCAGATAGCCGGCTCGGTTGCGCATCTCCTCGCTGCCGCTCGCGATGACTTGCGACAGCGGCGTACCGTCGATCCACTCCGTGACCAGGACACGGCTGGACGAGCCGACGACGGCCGGGATGAAGATCTCGGCGTCGCCCTTGTACGCCTTCGCAAATCCGCGCTGCGCCTTCGCTTCGAGTTCGTAGTCGAGTTCCTCGGTGATCCGGGCCCGCAACTCGGCCAGAAGCGGCTTCACATCAAGACCGGGTTGCAGGACCTTGAAGAGACTGGCGAACCGGGACAACTGGGACAGGTCGGCCAGCAATGCCGGGCCGGCGCCGGGATATTGGATCTTCACGGCGACCTGGCGGCCGGCCTTGCCCCGGCCCTTCCACACGGCCCGGTGCACCTGACCGATGCTCGCCGCCGCCGCCGGAACGTCCTCGAACTCCAGGAACTTGCTTCGCCACTGCGGCCCGAGTTCGGTCGCAAGGACTTTGTGTACGGTGGCGGCGGGCAACGGTGGGGCGGCTTCTTGGAGCTTCGTCAACGCCTGGCGATAAGGCCCAGCTAGATCCTCGGGCAGCGCGGCCTCGAACACCGACAGCGCCTGACCGAACTTCATGGCGCCGCCCTTGAGCTGCCCAAGGACGCTGAACAGATGCTCGGCCGTCCGCTCCTGGATCTCGGCGGTGACGACGTCGGATGCGATGCCACCGACACGCTTGCCGAGGCCGAGCGCGGCGCGGCCGGCAAAGCCCAGTGGCAATGAGGCCAACCGGGCGGTACGGGACACGGCGCGCCGGGGAATATCCGTCACTGGATCATTCAACCCCATCCCGTTGCCGAACCCGGCGCCTGGTTCGGATCCGAACGCGCCCAAGCCCCGGCAGAACGCCCGGTGCTGAGGCTGTCGGCTCGCCCAGCGGTTAGTTGGCCGGCGTCGTCCGGCCGTTGGTTGGCTGGGGTCGTCCGGCCGTTGGTTGGCCGGCCGTTGGTTGGCTGGGGTCGCCGGGCCGTTGGTCGACCGGCCTTGGTTGGCCGGCGTCACCCGGCCCGGGCTCGCCGCCGGTGACGCGAACGGTACGCGCAATCGCATCGCGGATGCGGTCCCCAGCTCCGCCGGCGCAGCGTGCTGGGCGGCCCGACCTCGATGCTAGCTCCGATCGTGGGTGCGTCGTCGCCGTCGAGATAGGCAAGGACCTGGGCGACCGCAACACCGACCGCGATCAAGGTCGTGGCCGTCGATATGGTCGGCGCCGATTCGGTCGACGTCGCGAGCTGGGCCACCAGCGTCGGCCACGCCGGATCGCGATCGCGGCGGTGCAGGTCAAGGCAGCGCAGGCACGGAGAGCCGCCGGGCGGCACGAGCGGGCCGATCAGGACGGTGTCGTCGCGTTCTTCGATCAGCAGGTGTGCGAGAGCCTTCCGGGCGTACGCGAAGGCGGCCAGTTCCGCCGGCACGCCCTGGCCCACCTGCACAACGAACGAGGCGCCGCCGACCCGGAGCGCGCGGGTATCGGTGAACGGCGCCGCTCGCAGGACAGCCTCGCTGGCCGCGGTGCCGCGCGGCCGGTCGGTATCCGCCGGCGTGAGACCGCCGATCGCATCGTCGTGGATTCCGACGCGGCCGCTGACCGCCGGATCGACGTGTCCGACGCCGGCACGAGCGAGCGTCGAGGCGATCGGTACGACCAGGCGACTCCCGCCGGTGACCTGCACGGAAGCCGCCGCACGCCGTCGAATCGCTTCGGCCGGCGGCACGCGTCGGCCCGACCGGGCGGTTGCGATCGTCCGGTCGGTCGGCGCCGCGTCCGTCGGTGTCGTCCGGTCGGTCGGCGCCGCTTGGTCCACCGGCGCTGGGCTTTGCGCTGGTGTTGGATCTGTGGTTGCCGGGTCGTCGTACGCCTCGACGCCCGGAATCTCGACGGCCCGCCCCGCCATCGCGATCGCCGCCGCCTCGGTCAGCAACCGCCGCCGTACGGTCTCGGGCATCGACGACGGCACCAGGCTCTCTGCGCCGATGAGGACCTTGGCGGTGCGCAGAGCGGAGATCATTGCCGAGGTCACGTGCCGGGGCACCCCGAGCGCGCCGGCGTCACGCAGCACCGCCCGCTCCGTACGGGAGCCGTCCAACAGGTCCAGCACCCGCGCCGCGCCGGCATCGGGCAGCTCGATGACGATCGCCCGCGACGGGTCGGTGCCGAGTTGCACGGCGGTCTCGTCGCGCCACAGACGGGACAGCCCGGGCAGCAACGTCAACCGTCCACGTCCGGTGCCGGCGGGCGAGACTCGCGATGTCATGCCGTGACGCTGACACATCAACCGACATCGCTGCGCCGTTGTCCACAACGGGAATCGCGCCGCCACAGAAAATTCCGAGGACGGCCACTACTTATCCACAGAATCGGCGCCGGTCTGTCGCCTATCCGACAGTCAGTTGCGTTCCCCGTCGAGTTCGACTTCGCCGTTGCCTTTTGGACTGGTTGACGCCGCCCGCCGCCCGCCGCCCGCCGCCCGCCGCCCGCCTCCGCCCCGCCCGGGTGCACTTGTACGGAAGTTGGCCGGTCGCGGCGCGATCGAGCGCCAAAGTTCCGTACATTCGCCGGGCGATCTTGGCCGGTCACGCCGTGGTCACGAAACCTGGGGCTACGAGAGCAGGCAGCGACGCGGCACGGCCGCCCGGAGGCGTGCCGTGCCGCGACTGTCGCCGATCCTCGTTTAGGCGCTGACGCCTTGCCGTTCTGACGCTTATGCCTTGCCGAGAATCCGGTTCATCGTGGTGCCGCAGACCGGGCACGGTCCCTTCGCCATGCGCATACCGGTCTTCGTGATCGCCACCGTGCCGTCGAAGTCGCGCTTCTCCTTGCACTTGACGCAATATCCGTTGTACTTCTCGACCTTTTCCTCGGCCTGGCCCTTTCCGGCCACAATGCCCTCCTCGTAATTCCAGCGGGCGTGTTGTGCTCGATGCCCGGGACCGCCGGTGCGGCCGACTGATCTACTGTGCATCGCCGCTCGCCTGAGCGTGACATGTTCTGCGGGGACACGCCGGTAGAATGCGTGCGAAACCGGCGTTTATGTGGAAAACGGCCACCGCATCCGATGCCTTATTCATGATCCAAAGAATCTTTCGGGCACCATGCCACCAATCCGATCAAGTCCGGCGGGCCACGGTGAGTTGGGCCTTGCGTACCCCCGGTTGTCGGCCGCTAGCGTGCCAGGGTGACTCCAGTTCCGGGCCTCCCCGGCTGATCGCGGGGGACCCGTGCCCGCCGCTGGGAAGCCGAATGTGGAAGTGCGACGCAGCCAGCGCCGCCTGTCGACGGTGTCCGCATATCGCGACGGCGGCCGCGTCATCGTGCTCATCCCCGATCAGTTCACCCGCGCTCAGGAGCGCGAGTGGGTCGACAAGATGCTTGATCGTCTTGCGGCTCGCGACGGTCGGGCCAAGCGGACGGATGCCGAGCTCACCGTCCGTGCCCTTCGCCTGGCCGCCCGGTACTTCGCTGACTACGGCGCGGTGACCAAGCCGGCCAGCGTGCGCTGGGTCGCCAACCAGAACGGCCGCTGGGGGTCCTGCACACCGGACGACGCGACGATCCGCGTCTCCGACCGGATCATGCACATGCCGGACTGGGTCGTCGACTACGTGCTTCTGCACGAGATCGCGCACCTCGTGGTGCCGGTGCACAACGCGATGTTCTGGTCGCTGGTGAACCGCTACCCCAAGGCCGAGCGAGCCCGCGGCTACCTGGAAGGGGTCGCCGCCGCGCACGGCACACCCGTGCACGACGATTGACCGGTGACCCGTCGCGCCGTTGTCGTCATGCTCGCCCCGCCGGTCTGGACGCCGCCGGGCGTCGAGACGGCGACATGGCGTCGCGCCCTGGCTGACGACGCTGTCGATCTTCTCGCGATGCTCGCCGAGGTCGAACCCGCGCTCGCCGTGGCCGAGGCCGACCGACCGCTCGCCACCGCCGTGGCCTGGCCTTCGATGCGGGTGTACGCCGTGGGCGAGCTGACCATCGGCAACGTCCTCGCCGCGGCCGCCTCCGACGGGTACGAGCAGGCAGCCGTTCTCGCCGGCGATGCACCCGATCTGCCGGGAATGATGATCGCGAAGCTGCTCCGACCGTTGACGACCCGGCCGGCCGCGGCGGCACCTGACGCCACGGCCGCGACCGGGCTGCTGGGAATCGCCAGTCGACTGCCCGCGCCAGCATGGCTTCACGAGATCGATCTGGATGGCGCGACCGTCGCGACCGTACGGAGTGCCGCTCCGGCCGCCACCGACGTCATCGGTACGCCCGGCTGGCACCGTCTGCGTACGGCGACCGCGCTCGCTCGGCTCGACCCGGCATTGGACGGCTGGGAGGCGACGCGCGCGATCCTCAGCCGCGGTGGGTCGCCCGCTGTGTCGTAACCCGCTGTGCCGTGACGGAGCCTTACTCCGTCGGTTTGGGTCCGTCTCCGGCCGGGGGCGCCTCACCCTCGTCGTCCGACCGGTCGGTGCCAGGGTCGGCGCCGGAGTCGTCGGTCGTCGACTCGGAGTCGTCGGGCGTCGACAGGTCGCCGGCGATGTCCTCGAAGCCGGGCAGGTCGGCGATTGTGTCGAAGTCCGCCATCGACCCGAGATCGAGCTGCGACTGCGCGTACGCGTTCGGGTCGGCGAAGTCGTCGGCCGACGGAAGCAGGTCCGGGTGCCCCCACAGTGCGTCCCGACCGGCGATGCCCCGGTGCTCGGTCAGCGCGGCCCATAGGGCCGTGGCCTCGCGCAGCCGACGCGGCCGCAACTCGAGGCCGACGAGCGCGGCGAACGTCTGCTCGGCCGGGCCGCCCGCCGCCCGGCGGCGCCGGAACGCCTCGCCGAGCGCGACGACATTGGGCAGCCGGTCACCGGCAGCCGAGTCGACCACATGGTTCACCCAGCCCTCGACCAGCGCCAGGATCGTCTCGAGGCGGGTGAGCGCGGCCTGCTGCGCCGGTGTGTCGTCGGGCGTGAAGATGCCTTCGAGCGCGAGTTGCTGCATCGACTCCGGATTGCCCGGATCGATCTGTCCCATTGCCTCTTCGATCGCTTCGCGGTTGACCTGGATCCCGGCCGCGTAGGCCTCGACCGCGCCGAGGACGTGCCCCCGCAGCCACGGCACGTGCCCGAAGAGGCGCTGGTGGGCCGCTTCCCGCAGGGCAACGTACAGGCGTACTTCCTCGGGGTCCTGGGTCAGGCCCTCGCCGTACGCCGTGATGTTCGCCGGCACCAGTGCGGCCTCGCCCGCCGGTCCGAGCGGCAAACCGATGTCGCCGGCCGAGAGCACCTCGCCGGCGAGCGAGCCGAGCGCCTGACCGAGCTGTCCGCCGAACAGTGCGCCGCCGAGCGTGGCGACCATCGACGCCATCGGGCCGAGCTGGTCGCGCATCTCTTCCGGCACGATGTCGCCCATCGCGGCGACCATGCGACCCGCGACCGGGTCGCACAGCTTCTTCCAGACCGGCAGCGTGTTCGTGATCCACTCGGCGCGCGTCCATGCTGACGTCGTCGCGATCCCGGACGGCAGCGCGGACGTGTTTTCTAGCCACAGATCGGCCAGGCGCAGCGTATCGGTGACTCCCGTCCGGTCGGCCGCGGTCACGCCCGGATTCCCGATCGGGCCCTCCGGGCCCTCGGCCTCGCCAGGCAGCGCGTTGGCCGGTGCCTCGGGACCGACTCCGCCGAAGCCGAACGGCAGCGCCGACCCGGCGCCGCCGGTCAGTGCCGCGAGCGCGACCTGGCGCGCGAGTTCCCAGTTCACCGGCCCCTCGGACGACGTGGCCGTGAACATCTGCTGCAACTGGCTCATGAACTGCTGCATCGCCACCGGATCGTTGGGATCCGGTGCGCCGGCCGGCAGATCAAATCCAAAGGGCACGTCGGGCACCCTTCCACGGTACGCGGTCGGGCCAGCCCCGAGGCCACCCGCGGGCAGCGCTTCCGCCCAGGGCGTACCCGAGATTGATCGACGGCAACCCGCAGATCCGCGCAAGCGGGCCGCAAGCTCCCAGCAGACGCCCAGCCACCCGGCGCCGTCTGGTTACTCCGGGCGGATAGTCTCGCGTGATGACTCGGCGCTTATGGACGTTGTTCACCGGTGTCGTGCTGCTGGCGGTCCTCATCACGCTGGCCGTTGTGGCGCCGGTGCGATACGTCGAGTTGGTGCCCGGGCCAACGTTCAACACGCTGGGCACGTCCGGCGGCACTCCGGTGATCACGATCAGTGGTGCGCCCACGTCGTCATCGGCCGGGCAGCTCCGCATGCTCACGGTCGGCGAGATCGACAACATGACGGCCTACAACGTGGTCCGCGGCTGGTTCAATCATTCGACCGCGGTGTTGCCGCGCGAGGTGTTGATCCCGCCGGGAGAGTCGCAGCAGCAGCTGAACCAGGAGTCGACCGATCAGTTCAAGGAGTCTCAGACGTCGGCGGTGACGGTCGCACTCCGGCACGAGGGCTACCCAGTGCTCGTCACGGTTACCTCGGTCGAGGCCGGCAAGCCGGCCCAGGCGCATCTCGCCATCGGCGATGTCGTGACGTCGGTGAACGGTAAGAAGGTGCTGTCCAACGACGATCTGAGCGCGTTTATCCAGGCGCAACCGGTCGGTTCGACGCTGCAGATCGGCTATACCCGGGCCGGCGCGGCCGCGCAGACCTCGATCAAGAGCGTTGCCGGCAGCGACGGCAAGCCTCAGATCGGTATCGCCGTCACGCAGAACCAGCCGTCGCCGATCAAGATCTCCATCAAGCTGCAGGATGTTGGCGGCCCGAGCGCCGGTCTGATGTTCACCCTCGGCATCATCGACAAGCTCGACCCGGCCGACCTGACCGGCGGAAAGATCATCGCGGGCACCGGGACGATGGACAACGACGGCGACGTCGGAGCGATCGGCGGCATCCCGCAAAAGATGATCGCGGCGTATCAAGCGGGCGCGCGCTACTTCCTCGCCCCGGCCCAAAACTGTGCCGAGGCACTCGGCAGCCCGGTCGCCGGACTGAAGCTCATCAAGGTGACGAGCCTGAACGATGCGTTGACCGCCCTGGCCGACCTGCGCGACGGTCGGCAGCCACCGTTGTGTACGAAATGACCACGCGTACGGGCTACCTCGCCGGCCGGGTCACGCTCGGGCGGCGCTGACCTCGTAGGCTAAGACGCGCGGAGATCACCGTACGTCGGGCTCGGGCCCGGCGGGCGGTCTCGCGGTGAGACGGGCGCACCGGCGCACGTTGACGGAGAGGTGACGGCAGTTGTGGTAGTTCGATCGCCCGTACCGAGGATGGGACGCCGCGGCCGCCTGATCCTGATCGTCGTCGCGACCATCATCGTCGCGCTCATCCTGTTGAGCTCCCTCGTCAACATCCTCACCGATCGCTACTGGTTCGCCGAGGTGCACTACTCGCAGGTGTTCAGCACGATGCTGTGGACCCGCGTCGTGATGTTCTTCGTGGTCGGCATCGTGATCGGCGGCATCGTCGGCGGCAACCTGTATTTGGCGTACCGGCTGCGGCCGTTGCTGCGCCCGACCTCGGCCGAGCAGCACGCCCTCGACCGCTACCGCATGCTGCTTTCCGGCCACATCGGCTGGTGGATCGGGATCATTTCGGGCCTGATCGGGCTGTTCTCCGGCATCTCCGGCCAGGGCCATTGGCAGACCTGGCTGCTATTCGTCAACGGCGGGTCGTTCGGCATCAAGGATCCGCAGTTCGGCACGGACATCGGCTGGTACGTCTTCGACTATCCGTTCTGGCGATACCTGCTCGGCATCGGGTTCGCCGCCATGACGCTGTCGCTGATCGGCACGCTCGCCATGCACTACATCTTCGGCGGCGTGCGGCTGCAGGGTCGCGGCGAGCGGATCACCACGGCCGCCCGGGCCCAGATCACCACGCTGCTGGCCGTGTTCATCCTGCTCAAGGCGATCGCGTACGTGCTCGACAAGCACGGTCTGCTCCTCGATCACATCGCGAGCATCAACTCGACCGGCGCCGGATACGCCGACATCAACGCGCTCGTGCCGGCCAAGACGATCCTGGCCTGGATCTCGGTCATCGCCGCCGTCGCCGTGCTGGTGTTCTCCAACGCGTTCATTCGCAACCTGGTCTGGCCCGGGATGGCGATCGGCCTGCTGGTCATCTCGGCGATCGCGATCGGTGGCATCTACCCCTTCGCTGTGCAGCACTTCGTGGTCAACCCGAACCTGCCGAGCAAGGAACTCACGTACATCTCGCGAAGTATCGATGCGACCCGAACAGCGTTCGGATTGAACAACATCAAGACAACGCAATATCCAGCCACGAATCAGACACCGCTCCCGTCGCTCGCGACCGACACCGGTACCGTTCCTAACATCCGGCTGCTCGACCCGGCTGTCGTCGCCGACACCTATACCCAGCTGCAGCGGGCCCGTGGCTTCTACGACTTCGGCCAGAAGCTCGACATCGACCGCTATACGACCGGCGGCAAGACCCAGGACTATGTCGTGGGTATTCGAGAGATCGATTACAGCAGCCCAGCCGGGCAGACCTGGAACTGGCAGAACGCCCACACGATCTACACCCACGGATCTGGCTTCGTCGCCGCGCCGGCCAACGAGACGGTATGCCAGGGCGCACCGTACTTTGTCGCCGGCGTGCTCGACACGAGCTCCTCGGGGGCGGATCAGACTGGTCAGCAGTGCTTCTCCGACACCAACCAATTCCCGGCCGAGATGCAGGGCATCTACTACGGCGAAGGGATGGGCTCATACGCGGTCGTCGGCCAGCCGGCCGGCTCGAAACCACGTGAATACGGCGGCCCGACCGGCAACAACGCCGACCAGTACGTGACTTACAGCGGTAGCGGTGGCGTGTCGGTGGCCTCCTACTGGCGCCGGTTGCTCTACGGATGGAAGTTCAAGGAGCCGAACTTCCTGATCTCCGGGGTCTTCAACGCCGACTCGAAGGTTCTCTACAACCGAGATCCGCGCGAGCGCGTCGAAAAGGTCGCGCCGTTCCTCACGATCGACGGCGACCCGTACCCGGCCGTGGTCAATGGGCGGATCACGTGGATCCTCGACGGCTACACGACCGCGTCCACGTACCCCTACTCCAACCAGGTCGACCTGCGGAACGCGACCAGCGACGCCCAGGTCGGCACCGGGGTCGCGCGGCAAGCCGATCAGACGATCAACTACATGCGCAACTCGGTCAAGGCGACCGTCGATGCGTACAACGGGACTGTCACGCTCTACCAGTTCGGTGCGGACGACCCGATCCTCGACGCGTGGAACAAGGCATTCGGCGGCCACCTCGTCAAGCCGGCGTCGGACATCCCGCCCGCTCTGGCCGCCCATTTCCGGTACCCGGAAGACCAGTTCAAGGTGCAGCGCGACCTTTTGACGCGCTACCACGTCACCAACCCGCAGGACTTCTTCTCCGGTCAGGACTTCTGGCAGGTGCCCAACGACCCGGCGAATGAGAACACCGGTCTACAGCCGCCCTACTACCTGCTCGCGCAGTTCCCGAACCAGGCCGCGCCAACATTCCAGCTCACGGCGGCCATGACTCTGCGTACGCAGCCGAACCTCTCGGCGTTGGTGACCGGCTACTACGGCGCGGACGGCGCTCCGCAGTTGCAGGTGTTGCAAACGACCCAAGTGCTCGGACCGACCCAGGTCCAACAGAAGATGCAGAACGATCCGAACGTACGAACGCAATTGTCGCTCTACACCTCGGCCAACTCACAAGTCGAGTACGGCAACCTACTGTCACTGCCGCTCGACCGCGGGATTTTGTACGTGGAGCCGGTCTACATCAAATCGACGAACCCGGGCTCATACCCGCTGATGAAGAAGGTGCTGCTGAATTACGGCGACTTTGTCGCGTTTGCCGACGATACCGCCAGCGGCATCGCCGACCTGCTGAGCCAGGCGAAGAACGGGGCTCCGTCCACGACTCCACCCACGGCGCCGACCAATCCGTCGCCGCCTCCGTCAGCGACACCACCACCAACAGCGCCGTCGCCGACCCCAACGGCGCCCGGGACGGCGAATTCCGCCGCGCTGGCCGCCGCTATCCATGACATCAACCAGGCACTCGCCGATCTGAGTAAGGCACAGAAGGCGGGCGACTTCAGCGCCTACGGAGCGGCCCTTCAAGAGCTCAACAATGCGACGGCCGCCTACGAGAAAGCCCTGAATTCCAGCGGCAGCGCGCCGCCGGCTAGTCCGACCCCCGCACCGACAAGATAGGGCGCCGGACCGCCGGGTCGGCATCAGCTCGACATCCGTACGCTCCACACGTCGACGTCGACCGGTGCCGGGACACGGATGATGGTCACGCCGTGCCCGGGCCGGCCGAGGATGGTGTCAACCGCTCGACGTGACCGGAAGCTGCTTGATCAGTGGATCGCAGGGACAGTGACTGTTCAGGTCGCCGACCTGCCCCGCGATCGGCAGGAAAAACACGAGGCCGAGCGCCAGACCGACGACCATGCCGGTGAGCATTCCGGCCGAGCGCGTCGGCCGCCGCCGGTAACCGACGATCGCGGCAATCACGACCGCCATAGTCACCGCGGAACCAGCACCGACGAGAAGACCGAGAGCGGCCGCGAGCGTGTCGTGCGGATCATGGCCGCCCCGATAGAAGGCCGCCCAGGCGTACGCGCAAATGGTGAGCACGTAGCCGATCAGACCAACGAGGAGGCCGTTGCCGAAGCTGTCGGGCCGGCCGCGCCGCGCGCGGGGGCGGGGTCGGGACTTGAACGCGTCCACGACGCTCTGGTCGTTTGCCATCCGACCTCCCTCGCAGACCCGTCATGCGCCTCGCGGCTGCGCTACGCATCGGCGGTGCCAACGCGCCTCGCGGCTGCGCTACGCATCGGCGGTGCCGGCACCATATCGCCTGATCCGGGGGTTAGGCACGGCCGTCCGTCCGGAAGTTCGTCGATCGACTCGGCACGCGCGTACGGTCCGCCGGCGGTTTCACCCGTCCGGGCGATCGAGCAGACCGACCACCATCGCGTGGACGGCATCGGCATCGTCCTTGTCGCGTACGTGTGCCCGAGCGTTGCGGACGGTGTACCACTCGTCGGCGTCCTTGTACTGCACGTGGAGCGTCACGTCGCCGGCGTCGTCGACATCGGTCCGTAGGGTCAGCCGTCCGGTGATGACCCCGACGTCGTCGGTCATCACACCGCCGGGCGGCGCGGTCACGTCGGTTGTGCGGGGGCTGGCTGAGCTGCTCATCGGTCACTCGTCCCTTCGCCGGTGGCCACCGCGGGCGGCGCCGGTCGTCACGAGCACGTGGCGAGCATGTCCAGCAACGCAGCCTTCTCCGCCGTGGTGATGGTCAATTTCCAGTACGCCTTCACCGTTACCCAATCCGTGGCGTACGTGCACCAGAAGTCGTGGTTCGGCGGCTTCCACTGTGACGGGTCCTGGTCGCCCTTGGCCTCGTTGTCCCTCGAGTCGACGGCGAGCAGTTGCGGACGGGTCAAGTCGTTGGCGAACGCCTTGCGTTGATCGTCGGTCCAGTTTTTGGCGCCCGACAGCCAGGCGTTGCCCAGTGGCACGACGTGATCGATCTGCAGGTCCTGCGGATCGCTGTACGTCTTCTCGTTGTACGGACTCGTCCACGAGCCCTGATAGATCTTGCAGTCGGCCGACGTCTTGACGCCGTGGCCCTGGCGCTTCAGGACGACGTCGCGGGTGTTGCAGCCGCTGCCCTGCGATGCCCAGATGTGAAAGCGTGTGCGGCTGTAGCCGGCCATCGAGAGACCGCCAGCGATCGTCAGGTCCTTGAGCTCCTTGGTCGCGGCGCTCGCACTGGCACCGGTCGGTGTCGCGCCCGGATCGGCGCTCGACGGCACCGTGAGACCTTCGCAGCCGGCCAGCGCCAGCGACACGAGCACCACGGCGGCCGTGGTCAGAGCGAACTTGAGGCGTCGCATTCGGTGTCCTGTCGGCAAACGCGCCCGGCCGCCAGATTCGGCGGCACCAGCGGGGGGACTGGTGCGAGCAAAGTACCGGGCATCCGGCCTCGGCTCACGTGGGCACGCCGATGCCCGGCCGCCGATTTGGAATCCGTTGGGTTCCTTGAGTGAAACTGATTTGTTGCCCACGGGGACCGTATGGGATGCAGTGGGGATGATATTTGTGAATTCGTCGTCGGGTCTGCGCGGCGCCGCTGCTCGTAGCTTGGGCGTGATGGCGGCCGCGCTCGGTGACCTCGACGGCGCCGACCGTTTCCTCAGTGACGCGGCGCGGATGGAGCATCGGATCGGCTCGCTACCGTTCGAGGCGCTGACGGCGTACGAGCACGCGCGGGTACTCGCGCAACGTGGTGCGTCGGGTGACCGGGAGCGGGCGACCGGCCTCTGCGAGCGGGCCGTCTTCACGGCACGCCGTCTTCGTATGGACCGCGTCGCCGCGGCCGCGGATGGTCTCGCCGACGAGCTGTCCGGCGTGCGGGCCGGGGCGGCCAGCCTGACCGGCCGCGAGCGCGAGATCGCCGCGCTGGTCGCCGAGGGGCTGCCGAATCGGCAGATCGCAGCTCGCCTCGTCGTCTCCGAGCGAACCGTGGAAACCCATGTCCGGGCGGCGCTGGCGAAGATCGGCGCGACAAACCGGACACAGCTCGCAGCGTGGGCGACCCGCACCGGTATCCGTTCACCGCAGCGCTAGGCGCCGATGGGTGGCCCAGCGACATCTACGTAGCGATTCTCGGTAGGTCCACGGAGGCGCGGGCCGCCCGGCTTCCCCGAACATCGACCGTGACAGCACGACATCACGGAGGTGTTCGACATGTACGCCCAGATCGCAACGCTCGCGGCGGAACCGGATTCGGTCGCCGTCGCGGCTCTCGACGGCGCCCGCGTACGACCGGGGTTCGTCGGCGGCTACGCACTCGCGCTGATCGGCCCGCCGCGTGGGTTGATGGTGACCTTGTGGGACGACGCCGCCGTGGTGCCGGATCCGGCGGTGGAAACCTACGTCGTCGACGGTGATTGGGTCGGGCGCGACGGCGGCGCGGCACCGGCCGCTGCGTCGATCGCCTCGTTCGACGGACCGATCTCGGCGGAGCTGGAGGAGGCGGCCGCGTTCGCATCCGAGCATCGCGTCGTTCCGGCCATCGTGGCCGTTCCCGGCACGATCGCTTGGACGTAGGCCTGGTTGGACGCCTGATAGCCGTACCCACAAAGGAAGGGGCAGGCGGAGCGTGACGCTCCGCCTGCCCCGCACGCGCGACGGTGATCAGGTTGTCGGCGCGGGCTCCGGCAGTTCGTCGCCGGCCAGCGTGCCCTGACCCGGTTGACGAGGAACGGACGCCCGCTCCGGCCGAGCTTCGGCCGGGTCGTGCGTGTAGTCGTCCGGGCTCGTGGCGTCCACACCATCCGGCGTCTTGAGTGCCTTGCAGATGAGCGTGACGATGACTGCGACCACGAGGTTGGCGATCACGGCGACGAAGCCGACGTAGATCGTCGCCTTCGCGTTCAGGCCGATCGACGTCGGATCGAACCACTTGGCGATCGGGAAGGCCGAGCCGCCGAAGTGCTTGTGGTTCGTCGCCGGGTTCGGGATCTGGTCGAGCATCCACATCCCGAGGCCCATGCCGACGATCCAGCCGGCGACGAGGCCCCACCGGTGCAACCACCGCGTGTAGAGGCCGACCGCGACGGCGGGCAGCGTCTGCAGGATGATGACGCCACCGATCAGCTGCAGGTCAATGGAGAACTGCGGGCTGATGAGAAGGATCACCGCTACGGCGCCGATCTTCACGATCAGCGACGCGATCTTGCTGACCGCGGCTTGCCGGGCCGGAGTGGCATCCCGCTTGATGTATTCGAGGTAGATGTTGCGGGTGAACAGGTTGGCCGCCGCGATCGACATGATGGCCGCCGGCACCAACGCGCCGATCGCCACCGCCGCGAACGCGACGCCGGCGAACCAGTGCGGGAACATCTGGTCGAACAGCACGGGTACGACGGTGTTCGTGTCCGCCTTGCCGTCGGTCACGATCGGCTTGACCTTGGCCGCGATCGCCATGTAGCCGAGCAGCGCGATCAGACCGAGCAGCAGGCTGTAGGCCGGCAGCGCGGACATGTTGCGCTTGATGACATTGCGCGACCGGCTGGCCAGCACTCCGGTGACACTGTGCGGGTACAGGAACAGCGCGAGCGCCGATCCGAAGGCGAGCGTGATGTATTGGATCTGGTTCGCCGGGCCGAGCAGCGTGCTGCCCGGCGTTTTCTTAGCCGCGAGCGTCGTCTGGGCGGTGTCGAAGATCTTGTGGTATCCGCCCAGCTTGTACGGGATGTAGATGATCGCCACGATGATCACGATGTAGATCAGCATGTCCTTGACGAAGGCGATCAGTGCCGGTGCCCGCAGCCCCGAGCTGTACGTGTACGCCGCAAGAATCGCGAACGCGACGATCAGCGCCCACGTCGGGTTGACGTGCATCGCCTTGAGGACCGACTCGATGCCGACGAGCTGCAACGCGATGTACGGCATCGTGGCGACGATGCCGGTGATCGCGACGAGCAGCGCCATTGTGGACGAGCCGGACCGGGCGCGTACGAAGTCGGCCGGCGTGACGAGTCCATGGCGGCGGGACACCGACCACAGCCGGACCAGCACGACGAACACCAGTGGGTAGACCACGACCGTGTACGGCACCGCGTAGAACCCGAGTGCTCCGGACGCGAAGAGCAACGCCGGTACGGCCACGAACGTGTAGGCGGTGTAGAGATCTCCGCCGACCAGGAACCAGGTGACCCAGGATCCGAACTGGCGTCCGCCGAGGCCCCACTCGTCGATGTGCGCCATCGACGCCGGCCGCTTCCAGCGGGCCGCGAGGAAGCCGATGACCGCGACCGCGAGGAAGATGATCGCCGAAATGATGATTTCGCTCAGATGCGCCCTCACGACCGGTCACCCCGGTCCTTGGTGAGCCGGTAGACGAGCGTCGTCGTGCCGACGCCGAGGATGATGAACGCGAGCTGTAGCCAGTAGAACCGGGGGAAGCCGAGGAAATACGGGTTCTTGCCGTTGTAGAGGAAGGTCAGCAGCGGGACGATCACCGGGACGATGAGCAGCCAATGCCAGGGGCTTCGTCCATTGGATCGACCGGGACCGCCCGAATCTTGTTGCTCGGACATGGAAGGGTCCCTCCGATGAGGAGACGGCCGACTCTGTCGCCGGCCGAGCGTCGGATTGTCACATCGGCGTACACCGATATGACGATCACATTGATCGGACGTTACCGCTGTCTGGACACTGTGCTCAAGAACCAATTCAATCTTGAGTACTCGCAGGCACACAGCGTGATCAAAAGCGTCACGCAAACCGATCGTTTTCGGATGGTCGGCGATGACTCGGGCGCCGTGCCGTGCCGCGGCATCCGTCGGGCCAACCGCCCGCGGGCAACGCGGATGATTGCGCAACGCAGTTGAGCGGCCTACGCAGGTGAGCGGGCAACGCAGTTGAGCGGGGCAATCCGGTGTGACAGTGTGCGCGACGTGGATTCGTTTGCCGTGAACCGCGCCAACTGGGACGAACGCGCGCCGGCGCATGCGGCGTCGGTCGACTACGGCGTCCAGCGCTTCATCGACGACCCGGACGCGTTAAGCGACGTCGTGCGGTTCGATCGGCCCCGGCTCGGCGACATTGCCGGTCGCCGCGGCGTCCACCTGCAGTGCCACATCGGCACGGACACGATCTCGCTCGCGCGTCTCGGCGCGCGCATGACCGGCCTCGACTTCTCGCCCGCGGCGCTCGCCGAGGCCAGGCGCCTGGCCGCGAGTGCCGGCGCCGACGTCGACTTCGTCGAATCCGACGTGTACGGCGCACCGAACGTGCTCGGACGCGAGGCATTCGACCTTGTCTACACGGGCATCGGGGCGCTGAACTGGCTGCCCGATATCCGCGGGTGGGCCGAGACGGTGGCGGCGCTCCTGCGACCGGGCGGCCGGCTGTTCGTCCGGGAAGGTCATCCGATGCTCTTCACGATCGATGAGACGGTCACCGACGCCCTCGTGGTCCGCTACCCGTACGTCGAGATGGTCGAGCCGTTGGTCTTCGACCAGGACACGACGTACGTCGAGACGACGCATCTGATCACGAACACGACGACGCACGAGTGGAACCACGGGCTCGGAGAGGTTGTGACGGCGCTCCTGGACGTAGGCATGCGACTGACCATGCTCGTCGAGCACGACAGCGTGCCGTGGATGGCGCTGCCGGAGCAGATGCGCCTGGGTGAGGACGGCGAGTGGCGACTCGTCGATCGTCCCGAGCGCTTGCCGCTGACGTTCACGCTTCAGGCTCTGAAGCTGTCGGCGGGGCGCGAGTAGCGGCTGGATGGCCGCACATGCGGCGCCCGCCGGCGATCGGGGCGTCGACCCGGGGCGGCGAAGACCGTCCGTGAACCGAGTGTGTTGCGGGGACGTTAACGCATCTGGCCTGGCTCGCAGCCAGCTCTATCTATGTTGATGGATGGCACTTTTCGTTGTCATGCCGCCTGACGAGGGCATATCTGTCGTCGAGCTCGGTACGTCGATGATTCCACAGTGGATCACCCACTTTGGTCGACTCTCAAATTTAGTGGCATTCGTTACCTCACCGTTATTGACGTGACATGTGTCTCTCCGGTTGACTCAGCCCACGGAACCGCTTCCGCAACCGCTCCCGCAACCGGTTCCGGCGAGTTTCACTTGTCCCGTCAAGGTGCGTAAGGGGGAGGCATGCCGATCACGATCGCCGACGTCGCAGCGCGCGCGGGCGTCAGCAAGACGACGGTCTCCCGAGTGCTGAACGGCAAGGGCGAACTCGACATCGCGACCGCGTCCCGGGTCCGAAAGGTCATCGACGAGCTCGGATATGTGCCGAGCGCGCGCGCCGTGGGTCTGGCCCGCGGCCGCACGCGCATCGTCGGCATGCTCGTGCCGTCGTTGACATGGCCGTGGATCGGCGACGTCGTGCAGGGCGCCGTCGACGTGCTGGAGAGTGACAGCTACGGCCTACTGATGTTCACCTGTAACCGGGGCGACGAGTCGATGCGCCAGTTCGCGACGCACGTGTCGGCGAAGTCGTTCGATGGACTGCTTGTGATCGAGCCGGAGAACACCCTCGACTACATCACGGAGCTGCACCACCGGGGGTTGCCGGTAGTCCTGATCGACGATCGTGGCCACCAGCCGCTGTTTCCGTCGGTCGCCACGACGAACCGCGACGGCGGCGAATCGGCGGCCCGGCATCTGATCAGCATCGGTCGCACGCGGCCACTCGTGATCACCGGCATCGAAGCGTTCGGCTGCACGCAGGAGCGCTCGGACGGGTTCCGGGCGGCCTACGAGGCGGCCGGCATCCGGCTCGAACCGATCCGCTTCATCGAAGGTGACTTCACCTTCGACTGCGGTCGACTCTCGGTGAAGCAGGCCATCGCGTCCGGCGTCGAATTCGACGCCATCTTCGCTCACAACGACCTCTCCGCGGCCGGCGCAATGCAGGCCCTGCGAGAGTCCGGGCGCCGCGTGCCCGACGACATCGCCGTCGTCGGCTTCGACGATGTCCCAGCGGCGGCGCACACCGATCCGCCGCTCACCACCGTTCGCCAGCCTCTCCGGCAGATGGGCGCCGCGGCCGCCCGCATGCTGCTCTCGCAGCTGAACGGCGCGCCTATCCCGCCAGAGCCCAACGTCATCCCCACGACGCTCGTGATCCGAGGATCTACCGCCACGATCGGTTAACCACACGACTCGAAAAGCCTCGACCGACCCGCGACCGTGGCCGGGCGATCGAACACGCCCGAATTGATCGAATGTCCGCGCTCCACACCCAGAAAATCCGCGCACCACGCCAGAACAGAAGACCCAACCGGAAACAAGACCCCACCCGGAAAACCCCACCCGGAAAAACCAGCAAGGGTTCAAGGAGGATCCATGCGTGTCACCCGCATCGCCGCCGTCGCCCTCACGGGCGCGTTGGCGGCTGTCGCTCTCGCTGCCTGTGGCAGCAGCAGCGGCGGCAGCCATTCGGCGGCCGGTTCTGGAACGACTGTGTTGAACATCGGCATGCCGAACGGGCCGCAAACCAATAACAGCAACCCGTTCGTCAGCTCGTCCGCGGGTGCCTCACTCGGCTACCGCTTCATGATCTACGAGCCGTTGGTCATGACGAACCCGGTCAAGCCGGCCGATCCGGGCAAGCCGTGGCTCGCCACCAAGTGGACGTGGTCGAACAATTACCAGGCGCTCGCGCTCACCATCCGGGACAACGTCAAGTGGTCCGACGGCCAGGCGATGACGAGCGACGACGTGGCCTACACGTTCGACCTGCTCAAGACCAACGCCGCACTGAACTCGAACGCGATCGCGATCGACACCGTGTCGGCCAGCGGCAGCACCGTGAACCTGACGTTCAAGGGCTCGCAGTTCGTCAACCAGACCAAGATCCTCAACCAGTTCATCGTGCCGAAGCACATCTGGTCGGCGATGAAGGACCCGGCCACGGACACTGATCAGAACCCGATCGGCACCGGTCCGTACGTTCTGAAGACATTCACCGCGCAGACCATCACGCTCACCGAGCGCACCTCGGGCTACTGGCAGGCGCTGCCCAAGGTGAAGGAGCTGCGCTACACGTCCTACAGCGGCAACGACACCCAGACGACCGCGCTCGCCAATGGTGCCGCGGAATGGAGCTTCGTCTTCATCCCGAACTACAAGGCCGTCTTCACCAACAAGGACCCGCAGCACTACAAGGTCTGGTTCCCGCCGACCCTCGGCATCCACGGCCTGTGGTTCAACACGACCAAGGCACCGCTCAACGACCCGATCCTGCGCCGGGCCATCGGCATGGTGATCAACCGGGCCGACATCTTCAACCAGGGTGAGGCGGGCTACTTCTACCCGCAGGTCACCAACGTCAGCGGCATCCCGACGCCGGCCGGCAACTCGTTCATCGCCCCGCAATACCAGGGCAAGGACCAGTCGGTCGACGTGGCCGGCGCGAAGACGCTGCTGCAGTCCGGTGGGTACACGCTCAACGGCAGCACGCTGACCAAGAACGGCAAGCCGGTCACGTTCACGCTGTCCGACCCGGCCGGTTGGTCGGACTACCAGACCGACCTGTCGATCATCCAGGACAACCTGAAGCAGATCGGCATTACGGCCAAGGTCGACAAGGCCAACCAGGATGCCTGGACGAAGAACGTCGACACCGGCAACTTCGACGCGGTCCTGCACTGGACGAACGGTGGTGCGACGCCGTACGACCTATACGAGAACGTGATGGACGGCGCCATCCTCAAGCCGGTGGGCACGGGTGGTGTGGCCGGCAACTACGGCCGCTTCTCCAGCCCGCAGGCGACCACGGCCCTGCAGCAGTACGCGAACGCGAGCGACGAGGCGACACGCACCGCCGCGCTCAACACGCTGCAGGACATCATGGTCAACCAGATGCCGATGGTCCCGCTCATGGCGGCGAACTCCGGCGGCGAGTACAGCACGAAGAACTGGGTGGGCTGGCCGGACGACAGCAACGGGTACGCGTCGGGTCAGCCGACCGTGCCCACCTCGCTCGATGTCGTCCTGCACCTGACCCCGGCTAAGTAAACAATTCGGTCCCGTCCGGGCGGCCTGCGCCGCCCGGACGGGGCCGGACCGGGAATCAGCCGGCTTTTGTGCTGGTCAGCCCTTGGCTGGTCGGCCAAAGACCACCAAGATGAGCTGGCCGTCGTGGGTGCCTGGCGGAGATCTCCGGGCACCCCGGCGGCCGACGAACGTGTAGGCCGCCGATGCGTAGCGCTGCCGCGAGGCGCATGACACCGCCGATGCGTAGCGCAGCCGCGAGGCGCATGACACCGCCGATGCGTAGCGCAGCCGCGAGGCGCATTCGGTAAGGCTTGGGGAGAACGGACGCGTCGATGACGGCAACGATCAGCGGGACACCGGCCACCGATGAGGTGGTGCTCGAGGCGACCGGCCTCACTAAACATTTCCCGATCCGCCGGCGCGGGCGGGATGTGGCCCGAGGCCCAGCTCGTCGCGTGCACGCGGTCGACGACGTCGACATCGCGCTCCGCCGGGGACGCGTCACCGCCCTCGTCGGCGAGTCGGGCTCGGGCAAGTCAACGGTCGCCCGGCTACTCGGCCAGCTCTATCCGAGGACGGCGGGCGACATTCAGTTGCACGGCACGTCCACCCGGGTCCGCGGCGGCCGTAAGTTCCGGGAGTATTGCCAGCGCGTCCAACTGATCTTCCAGGACCCGTTCGCCTCGCTGAACCCCGTGCATACCGTCCGGTATGACCTCACCCGGGCGCTTCGCGTACATCACCATGCCGGCCGTACGAAGGCCGATCTCGAGACTGCGCTCGCCGAGCTGCTGAGCCAGGTGAGCCTGACGCCGGCCGAACGCTACCTGTCGAAGTTCCCGCATGAGCTCTCCGGCGGTCAGCGCCAACGTGTCGCGATCGCCCGCGCGCTCGCCGCCCACCCCGAAGCGCTTCTTGCCGACGAGCCCGTGTCGATGCTCGACGTGTCGATCCGGCTCGGGGTGCTTAACCTGCTGCGTGATCTCAAGGAGCAGATGCACCTCGCGATCCTCTACATCACCCACGACATCGCCTCGGCCCGCTACTTCGCCGACGACACGCTCGTGATGTACGCCGGCCGGATGGTCGAGGGCGGCGACAGCGAGACGGTCACGCAGTCGCCGGGCCACCCGTACACGCGACTCCTGATCGCCTCGGCGCCCGATCCCGACCAGATCACCGGCACCGCGGAACGATTCGCCACCACCGACAGAGGTGAACCGCCGAGCCTGATCGACCCACCGACGGGTTGCCGATTCCACCCCAGGTGCCCGTTCGCCATGCGTCGGTGCGTTACCGAATTGCCGCCACGCATCGATATCGGCGACGCACCCGACCATTGGGCAGCGTGCTGGCTGTTCGACGCGGACACGGTCGCCGCCGACGCGCCCGGCTCGGCCGCGACCGCGCCGAAGAGCGCCATCGCGCCGGCGTCGCCCGCACCCGTGCCGGCATCGCGAGTGATACCGCAACCGACCGCTCCGGGCGACGACGCCGGCGGCGACCCGACCGACGTACCGAGGCGGTGACCCGATGAGATTCCTGGTGCAGCGCCTCGCGTTCTACGTGTTCACCGCGTGGGCCGCGATCACGCTCAACTTCTTTATCCCCCGTTTGATCCCGGGCGATCCCGTGCTGTCACTCGTGGCCCGATTCCAGGGTCAGATGAGCACGCAGGCGATCCACTCGCTCTACATCCTCTTTGGGCTCGACAAGAAGGAGAGCCTGTGGCATCAATACCTCGACTACTGGGGCCAGCTGTTCCACGGTGACCTCGGACTGTCGTTCACGTTCTTCCCGACGCCGGTCTCCGAGGTGCTCAGGCAGGCGCTGCCCTGGACGATCATGTTGATCGGCGTCACCACCGTGATCAGCTTCATCCTCGGCACAAGCCTCGGCGTCCTCGCCGGCTGGCGCCGAGGCAGCTGGGTCGACGCGGTGTTGCCGGTCACCACATTCCTGTCCTCGGTGCCGTACTTCTGGGTCGGCCTGATCCTGATCACGCTGCTCGCCGGGAACGGCGGACTCTTCCCCTCGTCGGGCGGGTTCGACCCGGGCGTCGTGCCCAGCTGGACATCCGGATTCATCGGCAGCGCGATTTATCACAGCCTGCTGCCGGCGATCACGATCGTGCTGACGTCGATGAGCGGCTGGATCCTGTCGATGCGCAACATGATGGTGACCGTCGCGGCCGAGGACTACATCACGGTGGCGCATGCCAAGGGGCTCTCCGAGCGCCGCGTGATGTGGAGCTACGCGGCCCGCAATGCCCTGCTGCCCAACGTCTCCGGCTTCGCGCTCGCGCTCGGTCTGGTCGTCGGTGGCGCGTTCCTGGTCGAGATCGTGTTCTCCTACCCCGGCATCGGGTACGAGCTTCTGCAGGCGGTCGGCTCCAACGACTATCCGTTGCTGCAGGGGATCTTCTTGGTGATCACGTTGTCGGTGTTGGTGGCGAACCTGCTGGCCGATGTCGTCTACCTGCTGATCGATCCGCGCACGCGCAGGGAGGGCTGAGCCGTGGCGATATCGACCACCGATCTGACCGCCGTCGCCACCAACACCACGGCCGACCCGACACGGCCACCGAGCCGGCGCCACTTCCGCTTCATCGCGAACCCGAAGGCCGCGATCGGTCTCACCGTGATCGCGATCTACGTGATCTTCGCCGTGATCGGACCGTGGGTGGCGCCGTACGACCCGAACGCGCGGAGCAACGAACTGGTGAAGGCGCCGTCGGCGCAGCACTGGTTCGGCACGACCCACCTCGGGCAGGACATTTTCAGCCAGGTGCTGGTCGGCACGCGGAGCGTCGTCTACGTCGGCTTCGTCGCCGGGATCGTGGCCACCGTGTTGTCGATCGCGATCGGTGTCACCGCCGGATACCTGGGCGGCGTCGTCGAGGACACGCTCTCGGTCGTCGCGAACGTCTTCCTGGTCATTCCGGCGCTGCTGCTCATCATCATCATCACCACCACGGTGGAGAGCGCGGGCGACGGTACGGTCGCACTGATCATCGGCTGTACGTCGTGGGCCTGGGGCGCGCGGGTGTTGAGAGCCCAGACACTCTCGCTCCGACATCGCGACTACGTCGAGGCGGCCCGGGCGACGGGTGAGCGTACGTGGCGGGTCGTCGCCTTCGAGATCCTGCCGAACCTGACCGCGGTCATCGCGAGCAACTTCGTCGGCACGGTGCTCTTCGCCGTGATGAGCGAGATCACGCTCGCCTTCATCGGCATCTCCGGCCAGTCGAACTGGAACTGGGGCACGATCCTCTTCTGGGCGCAGAGTCAGCAGGCACTCGACCAGGGCGCCTGGTGGTGGTTCGTGCCGGCCGGCCTCGCGATCGCGGTGCTCGGCACCGCACTCTCGTTGGTCAACTTCGGCATCGACGAGTTCGTCAATCCGCGGCTGCGGGACAGCGGCGGCCACAAGATCCGTACGCGGCGAGGCACGGCGTGGATGCGCGTCGGCTTCACGCCCGTCGTCCGCGACGAGGATCTGACCGGTCCCCGTCGCGGCCGAGGAGCCGAGGCTCCCGCTCCGATCGCCGAAGGCGCGAGCACGGTCAGTTTCGGCACCAGGGGAGGTGACCGGTGAGCGGGACGATTATCGCGCAGCGTCCGGTGCTCGAGATCAAGAATCTGAACGTCGACTACGGCTTCGGGCCCGGTGCCGTACGGGCGGTCAACGACGTAACGCTGACGCTCCACCGGGGCGAGGTCCTGGGGCTCGCGGGTGAAAGTGGCAGCGGCAAGTCCACGCTCGCGTACGGCCTGACCCGGTTGTTGCCACCGCCGGGCATCGTACGGGGCGGTGAGGTGATCTATCATCCGAGCGACGGCGAAGCCTACGACGTGCTGTCGTTGAGCGACAACGAGTTGCGGGCGTTCCGCTGGGCGCAGACGTCGATCGTGTTCCAGGGTGCGATGAACTCGCTGAACCCGGTGCACAAGGTGTCCAGCCAGATGATGGATGCGCTCAAGGCCCACGATCCGAGGATGTCCGGCCGGGCTCGTCTCGACCGGGCCCGGGAACTGTTGGGCCTCGTCGGGATCGCGGCCGATCGCCTGGACAGCTATCCACACCAGCTGTCCGGCGGCATGCGGCAGCGCGTGATGATCGCGATGGCGCTGGCGTTGGAGCCGCAGGTCGTCATCATGGACGAGCCGACGACCGCGCTCGACGTGGTGATGCAGCGGCAGATCCTCGCGCAGTTGGTCGAGCTACGTCAACGGCTCGACTTCTCCGTACTGTTCATCACGCACGACCTGTCGCTGCTGGTGGAATTCTCCGACCGGATCGCCATCATGTACGGCGGGCGCATCGTCGAGGAGGCGCCGGCCGGCACGCTCTACCGGGACGCGCTGCATCCGTACAGCGAGGGGCTCCTGCACTCGTTCCCGGCGCTGCGTGGCGCGCGGCGAGAGCTCACCGGCATACCCGGGTCGCCACCCGATCTGCGCGCGATGCCGGGCGGCTGCTCGTTCCATCCCCGCTGCCCCAAGGCGTTCGAGCCCTGCGCGACCGACGTGCCGGTGCTCGGTCAGCCCGTTGCGGCGAGCGGCGCCAGCACCGAGGCGCGTTCCGTAGCCTGTTGGTTGCACGAGGTCCGCCCCGGCCGCTGACACACCTCCGTCACCCGACAATCCCATACGAAACAAGTCCCGATCCACCACAGCGAGAAGCTCCGCCGCCGCGATGACGGTGCTGCTTCTCGGCGTACCCACGCGTCGTTGACCAGCGCGACCACCACGAACCTGACCGATACAGGGGGAGCTATGCAGACCACCAGCACGCACGGCCGGGGCGTTGCGCTGCCGCACGGCGCAAGTGTCAGCGGGACAGCCGCGGCCCTCGAGGTCGTCGACCGGTTGACCGGTCCGTTCCGGTGGGGCGTCGCAACGTCCGCCTACCAGATCGAGGGCGCCGCGGCCGAGGATGGCCGCACCGCGTCGATCTGGGACACCTACTGCCGGGTGCCCGGCGCCGTGGCGAACGGCGACAACGGCGACATCGCCTGCGACCACTACCACCGGATGCCCGCCGACGTGGCGATGATCGCCGAACTCGGCGTCGACACCTACCGCTTCTCGGTGTCGTGGCCGCGCATACAGCCGGGCGGTCGTGGCCCGGTCAACCCGGCCGGCATGGCGTTCTACGACCGGCTCGTCGACGAGCTGCTCAGCAAGGGCCTCGACCCCTGGCTCACGCTGTATCACTGGGATCTCCCGCAGGAACTGGAGGACGCCGGCGGTTGGCCGGCCCGCGACACCGCCGAGCGGTTCGCCGATTACTCGATGCTCGTCTTCGATGCGCTTTCTGATCGGGTACGGGTGTGGACGACGCTCAACGAACCGTGGTGCTCGGCCATGCTGGGCTATGCCTACGGCGTGCACGCGCCCGGCCGCCGCGATCTCGGGGACGCTATCGCGGCCGCCCATCATCTGCTCCTCGGCCATGGCCTGGCTACTCAGCGGATGCGGGCCGCCGCGAACGCGGCCGGTCGTGACGTGGAGCTCGGTATCACGGTCAACCTCGGCAGCGCGATCCCGGCGTCCGATGACCCGGCCGACTACCATGCGGCCCGCCGCGCCGATGGTCTCGGTGCGCGCATCTATCTGGACCCGTTGCTGCGCCGGCAGTATCCGGCCGACGTGGTGGCCGACCTCGCCGAAGTCGGTGTGCAGATCCCGGTCCGCGACGGAGATCTGGACGTCATCGCTACGCCGACCGATGTGCTCGGCGTGAACTACTACAGCGACACCGTATTCAGCGGGCGGGACGAGGACGGCCGCGACCGCGACGACGAGGGCCGGCCGATCGAACGCCGGATCTCGCGCGGCCTCCCGCGCACCGCGATGGGTTGGGAGATCCGGCCGGCCGGACTGACAGACCTATTGGTACGACTGAACAACGACTACCCGGGCGTGTCACTCGTCATCACCGAGAATGGCGCGGCGTTCGACGATGTCGCCGACGAGACCGGTTTTGTCCACGATGCCGACCGCGTGGAGTATCTCGCGACACATCTCGGCGCGGTCGCCGACGCTCAGGAGGCGGGCGTCGACGTGCGCGGATACTTCGCCTGGTCGCTGATGGACAACTTCGAATGGAGTTTCGGCAACGACAAGCGGTTCGGCATCGTCCGGGTCGACTACAACTCGCTGCTGCGGACGCCCAAGCAGAGTGCCATCTGGTGGCGGGACGCCATCCGCCGGTGGCGTGCCGTCAACGAGAGCTAGCGCCACCCGGCGGGTTATTTGCCGACGGCGACGCTCGTGTGCCGCTCGCGATGCGTACGGATGATGTCGGCATAGCGGTATCCACTCGCCTTGATGGTCCGCCGCTGCGTCTCGTAGTCGACGTGCACAAGTCCGAAGCGCTTCGCGTAGCCGTACGCCCACTCGAAGTTGTCCATCAGCGACCAGGCGAAGTATCCGGCGACCGGGGCACCGTGTCGGGCCGCCCGCAGGCACGCCTCGAGATGCTGCTCGAGGTAGGCGATGCGGTCCTTGTCCTCGACGTTGCCATCCGGCTCGATCTCGTCCGGCCACGCGGAACCGTTTTCGGTGACGTAGATCCGGCGGACGCCGTACTCGTCGGAGAGCCGTACGAGCAACTGCTCCAGACCGTCCGCGTAGACCTCCCAGCCCATCGCCGTGAGCGTCCAGTCCGGCACCGACACCATCCGGGCGAAGGGCGGGTCACCGGTCGGGTCGTCGGTGACGACCTGCCGGAAGTAGTAGTTCAGTCCGAAGTGGTCCATCGGTGCCGCGATCGTTTCGAGGTCGCCGTCGCGCACCGGTGGCTCGATCCCGTACACCTCGATCATGTCGGCCGGATAGCCCCGTCCGTACAGCGGGTCGAGCCACCACCGGTTCGTGTGGCCGTCGGCCCGCACTGCGGCTGCGACATCGACGTCGCTGTCGCTCGCCGGGTCGCACGGGCTGAGATTCAGGACCGCGCCGATGCGCACCGGCCCGGGCGACGCGGCCCGCAGTGCCGCCGTGGCCAGACCGTGGCCGAGCAGGAGATGATGGGACGCCGGGATGGCGAGGCGCAGGTCCTTGATGCCCGGCGCCATGGTCCCTTCGAGGTGGCCGATCCAGGCGGAACACAGTGGCTCGTTGATGGTGAACCAGTCGGTCACCCGGTCGCCCAGGCGTTCGCCGACGACCGATGCGAACTCGGCGAAGGCGTACGCCGTCTCGCGGGCCGGCCAGCCACCGCGGTCCTGCAGTACCTGGGGGAGATCCCAGTGATAGAGCGTTGGAAACGGCGTAACGCCCGCGTCGAGCAAGTTGTCGACCAACCGGTCGTAGAAGTCGATGCCGGCGGCGTTGACACGCCCGGTGCCCTCCGGCAGGACCCGTGGCCACGCGATCGAGAACCGGTAGGAGTCCAGACCGAGCCGCCGCATGAGGCCGATATCTTCCGGCCAGCGGTGGTAATGATCACAGGCGACATCGCCGGTATCCCCGTTGTCGATCGCGCCGGGAACGCGGCAGAAAGTGTCCCAGATAGAGGGCGAACGACCGTCCTCGGCGACCGCCCCCTCGATCTGGTACGCCGCCGTGGCCGCACCCCAACGGAAATCCGGCGCCAGGCCACGGTCGTACGTCATAGCTCTCCCTGATTCCGAGCCGTATAAGCTCTGGCGAGACTTATCTTGAGTGTTGAGTTATGTCGTGAATTTAACCAAGATTGCTCACGGGCCGTCAAGGCAGTTAGCGTGCGCGCGGAACGCGTACGCTCGGGATCTCCCCGGCTCGTCACGCCACCTCCGACGTCGGCCGACCATGACTGACCCGAGAAATGTGCGCCCATGGACTCGACGCGAACCACCACCCGCGACATCCGTCGGCAGAACCGATCGATCCTGCTGTCGAAGCTGTTCTTCGACGGCCCGCTGAGCCGGCTCGAACTCAGTCAGCTCACCGGATTGTCGAGCGCGACGGTAAGCACCGTCACGGCGGAATTGATCGACGATCGGCTCATCGTCGAGGCCGGCCAGGTGGAGTCCGGTGGCGGCCGGCCACGGGTATTGCTACGGGTCGATCCGGCGTACGGATATGTCGTCGGTGTCGATGTCGGCGAGACCGGCGTCACGGTGGAACTCTTCGACATCGCACTCGAACGGCTCGCAAGCGTGGTGCGTCCGGTCGCGTCGCACCGACCCGATCCGCAGACTGTGGTCGCCGAGATCGTCGCCGGTATTGCTGACGTCCTCGTGCGCCACGCCGAGGTGGTCGCCAATACCGCCGACCTTGCCGATGACTCCGACGGGTCCAGGCTGTACCGTCCTCGCGCGGTCGAGGCAGCGGACATCGTCGGCGTTGGCGTCGGCGTGCCGGGCATTGTGGCCGAAGGCGTTCTTGCGGCCCACGTATCCTCGGGATCCGCGGCCGGGTCGCGGGCGACGGCCGGTCGGACGTCGCTCGTACACGCGCCCACGATCGGTTGGGACGGCGTCGCGCTCGCCGACATGGTCGCCGACGCCGGGGTGACCGCGCCCATCTTCGTCGGCAACGGTGCCAAGACGCAGGCTCAGGCCGAGATGTGGTTCGGCGCCGCGCGTGGCGCCCGGCACGCGATCGTGGCGCTGGTCGGCTCGGGCGTCGGCGCCGCTGTCATCTCCGACGGCGTGCCCTATCAGGGCACGACCAGCAGCGCGGGGGAGTGGGGCCACACCACCCTCGTGTACGGCGGGCGCCAGTGCCGCTGCGGTGCGCGCGGATGCCTGGAGGCGTACGTCGGGGCCGAAGGCATCCTCGACCGCTATGCGGCATCCGCGCGCCCGGACCACCGCGACCCGAGCGCCAGCAACGGTTCGCAGGGCGGATCGGCCGACGAGATGGCCGGGATCGCGGCGCTGGTCGCGTCGGCCACGGGCGAGCGCAGCGATCCGGCCGCGGCCGACCTGCTGGCCGAGACCGCCGCGTACCTCGGGACCGGCATCGGCAACCTGATCAACCTGTTCAACCCGGAGCGGGTCGTGCTTGGCGGCTGGGCCGGGCTCGCGCTCGGATCGGTCGCGTTGCCGCAAATCCGCGCCGCGGCCGAGACGCAGGCGCTGGCTCACCCGTACGACCAGGTGCGGATCGAGTTGAGCGAACTCGGTCTCGATGCCGTTGCCCTCGGCGCGGCGACGTTGCCGCTGGCCGAGCTGCTGCAGCGCGGCGACGATCCGCGTCGACCCTAGCGTCAGCTACGGGCCGTGGGGTGTCGTGGTAATCCGGCAGAATGCGCCCATGACGGATGACGCACGCACGGCTCCAGCCGGATTGCCGTGGGCGCCGGCGGACTATCTGGCGCCACTCGCGGCCGAGATGGCGGCATTCGAGATGATCGTCGCGTCGCATGATCCGCAGACGCCGGTGCCGGTGAGCCGCACCTGGAAGCTTCGCGGACTCGTGAGCCATCTCGGGGGCATCCATCGTTGGGCGGCGGAGAACGTCCGCACCGGTGTGCGCTCCTCGCCGGTCCCGAAGTTGCCGGACGGCGCCGATCCGGCCCGGTGGTATCGCGAGAGTGCGGACATCCTTCTCGAAACGCTCGGCTCGGCCGACTACGCGGCGCCGTGCTGGAACTTCACGAAGATGCCACGGGTGAAGGGATTCTGGACACGCCGCCAACTACACGAGACGACCATCCACGGACGGGACGCTGACCTTGCCTTCGGTGCGCCGCGGATGATCGAGCCGATCCTCGCCGCCGACGGTGTCGACGAGGTGTTGCGGACAATGCTGCCGGTGGCCCATCGATGGGGCGACCGGATGCCGCCGCAACTGCCCGGGCCGGTGCTGATTCGACTCACCGACACCGGCCACTCGTGGCTGCTCACGCCGGACGGCGAGCCGGTGCCCGCCGTCGAGGGTCCGGACACCATTGCTTCCGATCGGAGGGCCGCCGTGGCGATCACCGTCACTGGTCGGGCCGAGGACATGCTTCTGTTGCTGTGGCAGCGTTCCGATCTGCGTGCCTCGGGCGTACGGGTCGATGGCGACGCCACCGCCGTCAATGCGTTCCTGCACGGCCAGATCACCCCGTAGGCCGAGCTCGGTCCCGGCGCTCGCCCGCGCCGCGGCATCAGACGTCGCGCTTGTTCGCTCCGTCGCGGAAGGGGTCGTCCGAGTCGGTCAGGCCGAAACTGATGATCCGTGTTGGCGTGATCCGAATGATCGCGCCGTCGAAGCCTCGCGGGTCGGCCCCGGCCCCGGCCGGTGGCGGCACCGCCTCGGCCGTTCCGCGGATCTCCAGACACCGGATCCGCCACGGCTGCCGGGATGCGATGTCGTCCACGACGAACGCCACCCGGCTATTGGCGCCGACATTGCGATATTTCTGGCTGCCCGACATTCCGTGACCGGTGATGTCCACCGTGTCGAGGTCGGCGTTGTAGGTGAACCCGACCGGACTGTTCTGCAGCGTGCCGTTGCGCTGCATAGTGGCGAGCCGTCCCAGCGTCTGCGACGCCAGGTAGGCGACCTCCGCCTCACTGAACTTCACGTCGACGTTCCTCCGCATCGGACCGATCGTGGTGGGCGGCTGTGTCGAGCCAGGCCGTCACCGTCGGGTCGCGGCGATCCCGAGCTCGGTGAGTCGCGCGATGACCTCGTCCATAGGGCGTTGAGTTTTGAGGATCATCATCGTCAGTCCGGCGTCCTGGTCGCTCAACGTGCGTAGCAGTGCGTCCTCGCCCGGCGTCCAACCGGCACCGGCGGGACTCGTCGTTGCGGGCTCGATATCGGTCGAGGGCACAGCCGTGGGTGCGATCTGATGGGTGCCGGCGTCCGACACCGCATCCACGTTGGCGATCGATGATGAGCCCCCGAATCGCAGGCCGGCGATCGCGTCGACCGGATAGCTCGCGATCGCCGCTCCGTCCTGCCAGGCGATGAGCTGCCCGCCGTCAAATGTCGTTCTGTCCGCGAACACGGTCGCAAACGCATTCGGCGTCCGCAGCTCGATCGTGAGTTCGGTCCGGCCGTGAGTCATAGCCGTCATCGTGGCACGGCGCCCGTTCGGCCGGAAGACGCATTGACACAGTCGTGATCCGGTTGCCATGGTGGTGTCGTGCCCGCGACCGCGTGGCGGACGTTTGTCCGACAGACGTCGGATGCCGGCAAAGTACGTGAAATTACACTGGTATCGAGGAACTACGCGGCAGGCGCCGCTGTCTCACGAAGAGGTGACCGGCATGGGATCAGAGTCAGCGTCCGAGGTCTTCGGCGATGGGCGACCGATCGTGTTTCGCAACGGGATCGTCCTGCCGATGGACGGATCCGGCGTCATCGAGGGCGGCGACGTGCTGGTCGTCGGTGACCGCATCGCTGAGGTCGGTGTCGACTTGGTCGTCCCCGACGGCGCCGTCGAGATCGACGCGTCCGGCGGCATCGTCATGCCGGGCATGGTCGACACGCACCGGCACATGTGGCAGACCGCGATGCGCGGGTACGGCGCCGACTGGACGCTGACCCAGTATTTCGTCTTCTACTACTTGACCTGGGGAAAGATCTTCCGACCCGAGGACATTCACGCCGGAAACGTGCTGTCCGTGATGGAGGCGCTCGACGCCGGTGTCACGACATCGCTCGACTGGTCGCACGGCCTCCAGACGATCGAGCACGGTGAGGCGGCCGCCGACGCGTTGCGCTCGACCCCGGGCCGTGCGGTCCTGGCGTACGGCAACCTGCTCGGCGCGCCGTGGGAGTGGTCGAACGGCGCCGATTTCCGCAACTTCGTCGCTCGCTCGGCGACCAGCGACATGTTCGGCTTGCAGATGGCATTCGATGTCACCGCGGATCCGGCATTTCCCGAGAAGGGCGCCTTCGAAGCCGCCCGGGAGCTGGGTCTGCGAGTAACGACACACGCCGGCGTGTGGGGTGCAACGAACGACGACAGCATCCGTCTCATGTGGGAACACGGGTTCATGACACCGGAGGTCACGTACGTTCACGCGGCCACGCTGACCGAGGACTCGTACCAGCGGATCGCGGCGACAGGTGGCACCGCTTCCGTGTCGACGGAGAGCGAGCAGAGTGCCGGCCAGGGCTACCCGCCCACCTGGGCGCTGCGCAAACACGGCATCCCGGTGTCGCTGTCGATGGACACCAGCGTGTGGTGGAGTGCGGACCTCTTCTCCGCCATGCGTGCGACGCTCTCGGCGGACCGATCGCGCGAACACCTCGAAGCTCACGGGCGTGGCGAGACCGTCGTGCACAACCTGCTGCGGGCCGAGGATGTCGTGCAGTGGGCGACTATGGGCGGCGCGCGCGCCCTCGGACTCGACTCGGTGATCGGCAGCCTCACGCCGGGTAAGCGGGCCGACATCGTCCTGATCAAGAACGACGACTCGCCGGCGATGAGCCCGATCGTGCACCCGTACGGCAGCATCGTCTACCAGGCTGGTCGTGGTGACGTCCACACCGTGCTCGTGAACGGGAAGGTCGTCAAGCACGCGCACAAGTTGATCGGCGTGGACCTGGCCGCCGCCAAGGCCGCGGTCGCCAACACCGTCGATTACGCCCGCTCCACCATGGGCGAGGACGCCTGGCACGAGAGCATGCATCCCGAGCTGCCGAACGCGGAACGCGTCCCGAACCCGTACACGTATACGTCCTACGACGGTGGCGAGGGTCGGCACACCGCACGCGCGGCGAACGCGGAGGCCGATCCGAGCGCGAGTTCGCCGGCTTAGCGCGGCGGCCGCGGGCGGTGCCGGCAAAGGTGCTGGCACCGACCGTGGCCGAACGGCTGCAGATGCGATCTCGCGAGATCGTCACCGAGCCGGCAGACTGTGGGGCGTGGGATACCACGGCGATGGACCGGCGACCATCTTGGTCGCGATCGACGGATCAGAGACGTCGATGCGTGCCGGCGCGTACGCGGCCGGCCTGGCCCGACGTCAGAACGCGCGCATCATCTGCCTGTTCGTCCGCACGGCGAGCGCGCTGACCGGGTTCAACCCGAGTCTGGCCGGGCCGGTGCAGCAGGCCGCGGACAGCGTCGCCGAGGAGATCCGCGAACTGATCCGGTCCAACGCCGGGCGCATCGGCATCGAGGCCAGCTTCATCGAACGGAGCGGCAGTCCGGTGCAGGTGATTGCGCGTGTCGCCGACGAGCTCCGCGTCGATGCCGTGGTCGTCGGCGCCTCGACGCAGGCCGGCCACCGCTTCATCGGATCGATCGCTACGCATCTCGTCCGCATTGCGCGATGGCCGGTCACCGTCGTCCCCTAGGCGCGGCCGGCGCCCGTAGGCGGCTAGCGCCCGTAGCCGGCTGGCGCCCGCAGCCGGCTGGCGCCGGATTAACGCATTTCCACGAGTTCGGGCTCCTCGCGGGTGGCGTCCACGCGATGCTTCGCGGCGCCGAGCCGCAGCGCCGCAAACTCGGGCGCCTCAGCGGGCCAGGTCCGCCGGGCCGGCCGGATCAGGCCGAGCAACGCCAGCGCCGCAAGTGCCATGACCGCGATGCTGTAGCCCCTCGCCGTCGGCAGCAGCCCATCACCGTCCACGACCAGGAAGCCGGCGATGACGGCCGGCAGGCCCATGGCGAGGTACGAGATGACGTACACGATGGACAGCACGCCGGCCCGCTCATGTGGTGCCGCCAACGGGACGATCGTTCGGATCGCGCCCTGGAATCCCGCACCGAACCCGGCACCGGCGATGACCGCCCCGCCGAAGAAGAGCGCAGCCGACCGCGAGTCGATGGCGAGCAGCGTCATGCCAACGCCGACCACCAGAGCGATCCCGCCGAACGCCATCACGCCGCGCGGTGCGGCGTTGCGCAGCAGGAGCACCGCGACCACGGCGCTGGCGGCGAGCGTGAACAACCCGAGCCCGGCCAGCACGAACGAGCTCGAGCCGGTGATGAGTCGTACGATGGCCGGGCCGAGTGAGCCGTACAGACCGGCGAGCGCCCACACCGCCACCAACGCCGGCGCGGCGACGAGCATGGGCCGGCGAACGGCCGGCGGCAAGGCGAAGCGCGGGCGGAGCGAGGCCACGGCACCCGCAATCGGCGTGGATGTCTCGTCCATCAGCGCAACGCCGACGCCCTGCAACAAGAAGATCACGAACAGCGCGAGATACACGAGGTGCGTCGGAGCCGGGAGGAATTGCACCGCGAGGCCGGAGGCGAGCGCGCCCGTAGCGGTGCCGGTCATCGGAGCGACGGCGTTGGCGATGGTGCCCTTGGCCCGATCGATGTCAAGCATGCCGGCACCGACCGCGCCCGCGGCCGCGCCGGTCGACAGGCCCTGGATCACGCGAGCCACGAACAACTCGGGTACGCCCTCGGCCGTCGCGAACACGATCATGGTCGCCGCCTGTACGGCGATCGCGGCGAGTAGCACCGGACGGCGTCCGATGTGGTCGGACAGCCGGCCGACGACGAGCAACGACGCGAGCACGGCCAACGCATAGACGCCGAAGACGACCGTGGTCGTGATCGGCGAGAAGTCCCACTTCGCCTGGTAGACCGCGTAGAGCGGCGTCGGCGCACTGGAGCCGGCGAGGAAGAACAGGATGATCGACGCCTGGAGGTAGAGCGCCGCGCCGGCCGGTATGCGTACGGCCCGCAAGGCTGCGGGGATGTTCGCGGTGGACACAGAATTCACGATCTTTGCCTTCGGTATCTCGTGGGTCGGAGGCTGGGTGGCAGTTGGCGCGGTGCCGGGTCTTCGTCGACGCTCGGCGTTGTTTATGACGTTGTGTCCGAATCTCGGGTAATCCGCCATCGTGATCTCCGCAGTCAGCAATGAGTAGACCGTTCTGTCTAGCCCGATGACAGTAGACAGATCTGTCTGGTACTGTCAAGTCATGTCGACCAAGACCACAGCCCGGCCGTCGGCCCGCGACCGGATCCTCGCCGCCGCGGATGAGCTGTTCTACGAAGAGGGCATTCACAGCGTCGGAATCGACCGGGTCATCGAGCGAGCCGGCGTGGCCAAGGCGTCGCTCTACAACACGTTCGGCAGCAAGGACGAACTCGTCCGGTCCTACCTGCTGAGCCGGCAGGCCGCCCGGGAGGACCGGATCGCACGCAAGCTCGCCGGGGTCGACACGCCGAAGGCCGGCCTACTCGCGATCTTCGAAGTGCTCGGGGACGTCATCGCCGATCCGGACTTCCGCGGTTGCGCTTTTCAGCGCGCCAGCGCCGAAGCCCCGGACGGCGGCAGCATCCGGCGGGTCTGCGACGGCTCGCGCGCATGGACGCGCTCGTTGATGGTCGACCTGGCCCGCCAGGCCGGTGTGGCCGATCCCGAGGCGTTGGCGCAGCACCTGCTGTTGCTCTACGACGGCGCGTTGATGGGAGCCCGGCTCGACCGCGATCCGTCAACGGCGCTCGCGGCCCGTACGGTCGCGGAAGGGCTGATCGACGCAGCGATCGCCCGGAACCGGTCCGGATTGGACCCGAGCTAGGCCGGCGGCGGAGGGTTGCCGCGCTCTGTTGGTATCACGTCATCCGCGGGCGCGTCGGCCGCTGTCTGCTCGCGCTGTGTACGGTCCGCGGCCGCCTCTGAGGCGGGGATCTCGGCGGCGGCACCGGACTCGGCCGCACCCGTGGGTTGCGCCTCGACCGTAGAGCGGAACCGCCACCCGTCCCCGGTTACGTACGGCACGGCGAGGGCCGCCAATACGCCGCCGATGAGCGGAAACACGAGGAAGACCCAGAGCTGCGACAGTGCCGTACCGCCGGCGAAGATGGCCGGTCCGAACGAGCGCGCCGGGTTGACCGACGTGCCGTCCAATGGCACGGCGAAAAGGTGCAGGGCGCCCAGCGTGATTCCCATAGCCAGACCGGCGAAGCCGGCGTTCTCGGTGCGAGCGGTCACGATCAGCACGACGAGCACGAGCACGAACGTCATCAGAATCTCGATGGTCACGGTGCCACCGAGGCTGATGTTGCGGCCGTACCCGTTTGCACCCAAATCGCCGGTTTGATCGCGTACCTCTCCCCAGCGGGTCAGTCCAAACAGCACGAACGCCCCAGCTATGGCCCCGGCGAACTGAGCGATCCAGTAGCCGATGGCGTCCTCGATGTCGATCCGGCCGGCGATCAGGGCGCCGAGCGTGACGGCTGGGTTCACATGGCACCCGGAGACCGGGCCGATCGCGTACGCCAGCGCCAGCAACACGAAGCCGAAGGTCAGGGCGACGACAACCACGCCACCGGACAGGAGGCCGGCGACCGCGCTACCGACAGCGAGGAAGACGAGAAATCCGGTGCCGATGAATTCCGCTCCGTACCGAGTGACCCGGTCCATGTCCATGCACGTGCCTCCCTGGGACAAGCTCCGGGGCGGGCGGTCCCCAAGTCGACCGCCGACGCCGGTAGCCACCAAGCGTAGGAAGATCTGTGCGCCCACATGCCGATTCCTCGTGATTGAGGAAGTTATCTCGCCGGGTCGCCGACCGGTGCGCCTCAGCCCCTACCGCGTCGCCACGCCTACACCGGATCGCTCAGCGTGGTGATGATGCGATCGATCTCGGCGAGCGCGAACGTGGCGATCTGGCGTTGGGCCGCCTCGGCGGTCGGGTCGGTCTCTTCCAGGTCGCCGAGCACGATGATGTTCTCATCGTTGAGTGTGGTTGCCGGCGCGGTGTAATTGAAGCTGCCCGCGATGACCAGCCGTTCGTCGATCACCATCAATTTGTGGTGGACCTTCCGGACACCGGTGCCGGGCTTGTTTTCGAAGAGTTGGACGCCGGCCTCCTTAAGCGGCTTGGTGGCGGCCCACTTCTGCACGCCCTGACCCCGGTCGAGCACGCCACGGATCCGCTGGACGTCATTGACCAGCCGGGTCATCGTGTCGTCGATGCCGGACGACTGGGCAAAGGTAAACATCGCGAAGTCGATGCTCGTCTTGGCCTTCAGCATCTGTTTCATGATCTCCATCTCCGGCCCTTGCTCCGGAGCGAAGACCGGTTTGACTCGCATGTGCGCCAATTGGAACTCGGCCGGCCGGGGCTCGATGCGCTCGTGCAGGTCGCCGAACGTGCCGCTGCGCAGGCGCTGGAACTCGGCCAGGTAAAGGTTGGTGGCGCGGGCACCGTGGAGCACGACGACATGGTTGAGATTGTTGCCGGTCTTCGCAGTGTTGCCGGGCGGGTTCGTGCCGGTGTCGGTCAGCGTGAAGTTCGTCGAACCCGTGAGCACCGCCGCCGAGTCCTGCCCGGGATCGCGCACGATGAACTTCTGATGGAAGATCGCGGGGTTCAGATCCGTGATCACGTCGATGCCGGCGCGGAGGAGCGCCGAGTGGATCGTGCGATTGCCCTCGTAATCGCCGCCTTCCGACCACGGATCGCCGAGTGCCGGCGCCTCGACCAGATAGTCGCCTTCCAAGATGATCTGCATGTGCAGCTTGGCTTTCTTGGCCGCGAGGATTGCGTCGGTGATGGCCCGGGAATCCAACTCCTGTACGGCAATCAGCAATTGCTTCTTCGCGCCGGCGATGAAGTCGCGGATCACGGCGTCGAGGTCGTCCGGCCCGCCGAGCACCGGTGGCCCGGCATAGAACTCGATACTTCCCAGCTGTACGCCCACGATCGGCCCCCTCGTCCGGCGTCCACGAGCGTGGACATGGTGGAAACGATTGATACAGCTTGCTGGTCTCGGTGAACTTGGCGGGCGCAGTGTCGCCAACGCGTCTCAACGAGTCGTCGACCTCCGGAACCGGTGGCCGGTATGTCCCGTCCCATGTGTATGGACTCGCGAACGGTGCCCTGGCGTGGCGTGGTCGGCGCGATGGCCCTGGCAATCCTGATGTCGGCCCTGCTGTCGGCGTGTGCTCAGGCCGGATCCGTCGACGGCAAGACACCGGTCGACCAGCGCGGAGACCGGACCGCATCGTCGCGCGCGTCCGCGAGCAATGCCTCGCCCGCCCCGTGTCGGCTTCCGAAGGCGTTCACGTCGGCCGGTGCCGCAGCGACCTTGACCGGTCCGGCGTTGACCGCCTTGACCGGCGGCCCGGTGACCCAGCCGTTCCGGATCGACGGTGGACGTCTCCGCGTCGATGTGCCGCAACCGGGCGATGGCCCAGGGATCTCGGCCGTCGCCGCCGCGTGCGTCGCGCTCGCGTCGATCAGTGCCGACGGGGTGCGATTCGGGGATCTGGCGTTGTCCGGCGGCGTACGGATCGGCCTGGCGCGGGTCACCGTGGCTGATTCGGTGGCGGCGAACTCGGACCGAGTGACGGTCGGTGATGGCGATGTCCAGCCGAAGGTCGGTACGGCGCCGGCCTATCACGATCGGCTCGCCTGGGTGGTCGTCGTCGTGTACGAGATGGCGGTTCCGTGCCCGATGATCCCGGCTGGCAGCGGGGCGCCGAAAGCGACCGATCCCCTGGCATCTCGGCAGCCGACCGACTTCGACTATCAGGTCTTCTTGGTGGATGCACACAGCGGCGCGGACGCGCTCACGTACACCGAGGGTCGGCCGGCCCCGTGCGGCGGTCCGGGGCGGCTGGCGCCGTCGGTGTCCGTACCGGCGGATGTGGTGTCGGTTGCGTGGTCGATGACGGCGCGCAATCCGGACGGGCATTCGGCGACGATCACCGCGGATATGGTGACGTGCGATGGGTACGACCCGTTGGTGCTGTCCGACGAGGACCGGCCCGCCGTGGTCCAGGTGCTGGTGCAGCGTCCGATCGGTCGTCCATGTGGCGTGGTGGTCCGCCGGCCGCTGACGTTGCGTGCGGCCGTGGCGACCGCGTCGCTGCCGGCGAAGCTGGTGCACGCGCCGACCGGGCTGTCCGTGCCGTCAGCCGCCGTGGCGGTCCAGCCGAGCCCGACGCGCTGATCTGACGTTGTCGGAACTGCCTGCGATGATCGGTGGCGATGCCGATGTGACCGGGAGGTCCGCACATGAGCGATCTATCGTCCGGATATCTCGCCGCGATCGCACGCCACAGTGCAGGCCTCGCCGACACCGCCGACGGAAACCTCGCCGCCGACGTCGAGCGGTGTCCCGGCTGGACAGTCGCGGATCTCGTCCACCACCTAACCGAGGTGCAGTGGTTCTGGGCGACGATTGTCGAGGAGCGGCTGACCGCGCCGCCCGAGGCAGCGCTCCGGCCGGCCCGCGCTGAGCCCGAGCGGCTGATCTCGTCGCTCCGGTCAGAGTCCAGGCGGTTGGTCCGCGTGCTCGCCGAGGCACCCGCGGATGACCATGTCTATACCTGGGCGCCGGCCCAGCAGGACGTCGCCTTCGTCACGCGGCATCAGGTCCAAGAGGCCGCTGTGCATCACTGGGACGCGGCCCACGCGCGCGGTGATGCCGTGGCCATTGAGGCGTCGATCGCCGCCGACGCGGTCGAAGAGTTCCTGACGTTTTCGGTCTCGTCGGACGCCGATCCGGCCGAACCGCCGCGTCCGGCACTCGACGGGCGGTTCGCGTTGAGCGCCGAGGCTGGCGCCGGTTGGACCATTTCCGACGGTCGGGCTCCCGGCACGATCGCGTGGACCCGTGGCGTCGACGAGGGCACGCCGACGATCGCCGCCTCCGCGGCCGATCTTCTGCTCTGGCTCTACGGCCGCGTCGAGGTCGACACGAGCGGTGTTGCACCGGACCTGGTTGCCCGCTTCCGCGCGCTGTGCTTCACCGATTGACGACGGGCCGCCCGACGAGAGCGCCGGCACGATCGCCGCTGGAGACAGCTCCATGCGCAAGATCGCCAGACGGCAAGACCGCAAGCTGAGAGAAGCCACCGTCACCCGTCCGTCCGTAGCGTCGAGACCAATCCAGGGACCTGGTTGACTCACGACCGAAGGACGAGACATGGCCCGCTTGACCGCCCCCCTCATCGGGGTGACCGCACGGCCGGTGTGGCTGACAAGCGCGCTGGCCTTTCTTCTAGCCGCAGTCGCGACGGAGGCCTACGGTCTCGTGGCCCGCGGTGCCGGGATCCCGATGGCCGCCGGCAATCCGGGCGGGGACGTCGCGACGCCGATCACCGTGGGCATGTTCGCGATGGCGACCGTTCTCATCGGGATTGTCGCCACGATCTTCGCGGCCATTGTCGCCCGGTACGCCGGCAATCCGGCTGGCATCTACCTGCGTACGACAGTCGTGCTGGCCGCGGTCTCGTGCGCTGCCCCGATGTCGGCCGGAGACACGGCACTGTCGACCAAGCTCATGCTGTGTGGCGGCCACGTCATCGCGGCGGCGATCGTGATACCGATCGTGACTCGGCGATTGGGAAACATCACATCTCGGACAGCGTCGCCAAGCTCCAGGTGACCAATCAACGGCGGCGGTCATCCGAGATCGGTCGGGCGCTTGGCGCCTGAACGCGTGCCGTCGAGGCAGGCCTAACTGCGGTTCTGGCGAACGGGCGTCGGCATCCGGGGTATGACGTGGCTATGGAAAAGGTCATTCTGGTCACAGGTGCGTCCGGCTTCATCGGTTCGCATCTCGCTCGGGCGCTGGTGGACGCCGGCTACGGGGTTCGGGCCATGACGCGGCGTCCGGAGACGTACGGCGGGGCCGGCGTGCCAGTCGCCGGCGACGTGGGTGACCGGGCCGCACTCGACGCCGCGCTGGACGGCGTGGACGCTGCCTACTACCTCGTCCACTCGCTCGACTCGGACGACTTCGAGGAACGGGATGCGCGCGGCGCCCACAACTTCGCCGCGGCCAGCGCCGACGCCGGTCTCGAACGCATCGTATATCTCGGCGGCCTCGGTTCCGACGACGACAATCTGTCGGCTCATCTTCGGTCGCGTCGCTCGGTGGAGCGGCTGCTGCGGGCCGGCGAGGTGCCGGTGACCGTGTTGCGGGCCGCCGTCGTCGTCGGCCACGGCAGCATCTCGTGGGAGATCACCCGCCAGCTGGTCGACCACCTGCCCGCGCTCGTCACGCCGCGGTGGGTCAACACACGCGTGCAACCGATCGCGCTGGCCGACGTCGTACGGTATCTGGTCGGCGTCCTCGAACCGGAGTCGGCTCGGGGGCAGGTGTATCAGATCGGCGGCCCCGACGTGCTGCGCTACATCGACATGCTGGAGCGTGCGGCCGCGGTGCGGGGCAAGAAACTCCCGAACGTGACCGTTCCGCTGTTGACGCCCCGGCTGTCCTCGGTCTGGTTGGCGCTTGTCACGGACGTCGACCTGGGAACCGCACGCAACCTGGTCGACTCGATGACCACCGAGGTGATCGTGCACGACAGATCGATCGAAGACGTCGTGCCCGGTGCGACGCTCGGCTACGAGGAGTCCGTCCGGGTGGCGTTGGCCGACCGTACGAGGGCGACGTCAACGGGATCCGGCCGCACCCGCCGATGACGTGGCGTACGCGTATCCAGGACATCGTCGCGCCATCACTGACCGACCGCGTTCCGCGTGATCACGAAGAGACGGATCGCCAGTTTCTGCGTCGCCGTGTCGTGGTGGCGGTCGCCCTCGTGGCCGGGGCCGTACTGCTCGGCTTCTCCCTTGCCATCCGGCCCGGCGACTCGACGTTCTACGCGCTGACCGGAGCGGTCGCCGTCGTGTGGACAGCCGGAGGCCTCGCGTCGGGCCCGTTGCACCTCGGCTACATCTCGTTCCGCGGCGGCCTGCGGCGCCCGGTCCTGATGCCGTTCGTCACCGGACTCGTCGCGGCCGCTGTTTTCGTTGCCGGGGCCTTGGCCGTACGGGAGATTCCACCGCTGCGCGACTACGTCGAAAACGTACTGGCCCACGCCCAACAAGGTTCGACCGCGCTGATCGTGGTCGTGACGCTCGCGAACGCGATCGGTGAGGAGATCTTCTTTCGCGGTGCCCTGTTCGCCGCGATCGGCCGGCGGAACGCGGTTGTCATTTCGACGATCGTGTACGCGATTGCCACGCTCGCAACCGCGAACCCGATGCTCGTGTTCGCCGCGCTCACGCTCGGCGTTGTCTTTGGCCTGCAGCGACGAGCGTCCGGCGGCATCCTCGCTCCGATCATCACGCACGTGACATGGTCGATGATCATGCTGTTTGCCCTGCCGCCGCTGTTTGGACTGTGAGCCCGAGCGACGCGTTTCCCCGGCGCCGACGAGCGGCGCATTTCCCCGGAGCCCTAGTGGCGCCTTGAGCTACTCCTGCTCGGTCGGGCGGATCAGCAACTCGTTGACCGCCACGTGACGTGGTCGAGTGACGACATAGGCGATCGCATCGGCGATGTCCTCGGCCTGCATCGGTTCGATGCCGGTGACCTGCGCCCGCATCGTCTCGAGAACCTCGGCGCGGTTGTGTCCGGCCAGTTCGGTGGCGGTCGCGCCCGGCTCGATGAGCGACACGCGTACGTGCCGACCGGTGACCTCCTGGCGCAGCGACTCGCTGAAGGCGCCGATGCCGTGTTTGGTCAGGTTGTAGACGCCTCGGCCGCTGCGCGCGACGCGTCCGGCCACCGAGCTGATGTTCACCATGTCGGCGACCCGCCGTGGCCCGGACTCGGCCGCCTGCAGCAGATGTGGCAGCGCGGCGTGCGCGCAGTAGAGCAGGCCGAGGACATTGATGTCGACCATGCGCTGCCACTCGGACAACGGAGCGTCGACGACCGGGCCTAGGAGCATGACGCCGGCGTTGTTGACCAGCGTGTCGAGACGACCCAGTTCACCGACCGTACGTTCGACTGTCGAGTTCGCCTGGCGCTCGTCGGTGATGTCGGATTCGAGCACCAACGCCGTGCCGCCTTGTTCTCGGATATCAGTGGCGAGTGCCGCCAGGCGGTCCGTACGGCGTGCGGCCAGGGCCACCGCCGCGCCGTGCGCGGCGAGCATCGCCGCGGTCGCCGCTCCGATGCCGCTGGAGGCACCGGTCACCAGCGCGACCGTGCCGGCCAGTGGCCGCGTCAGCGGACGCGTCGCGGCCGCCGCGTCGGTACGAGGCTCGTCGAAGATGGATGCATTGGTCATGTCGTCTCCTCGTGAAGCACGGTCGGCGAGTACCACGCGTGAAGCGCGGTCGGCGGGTATCGCAGGTGAAGCGCCCGTCGGCGGGTATCGCGCGAATCGGAGGGCACTCCGATTACTCTCGAAACTATAAGAGGAGCGTCCTCCGGATAGCAAATGACGCGGTGTCCTGCGAACTCTCCTCAGATGATCTCTAAGTGGGCGGTGTCGGGTTGCCGAATCGGCGGGAACGAATGAGCGCCTGATTCGTGGCCGCCGCCGGGACCGCAGTCACCGCGCGGTCGCCCACCCGCCCGGCGTTGATCTGCGCGGCCATTTGAAACGGCCAGATGAAGCGGCGAGATGAAGCGGCCACGTGAGGCAGCCACGTGACGATGTCGAAACCCCGTCGTTGTTTTGGCAAAGGTGGACACGCCTTGACAGGCTGGGCGCATGGATCAATACGACGTAGCGATCGTCGGCGCCGGACCGGCCGGGTCGAGCGCCGCGCTCGCCGCTCGTCGCCTCGGCGCGAGCGTGCTGCTGCTCGACAAGGCGGCCTTTCCCCGCGACAAAGCCTGTGGCGACGGCATTGCGCCGCACGCGCTCGAGGTGCTGCGCGAGCTGGGCGTCACGGGCGTCGAGAAGGGGTACGCCCCGGTTCCCGCGTTGCATCTCGTCGGTCCGAGCGGGGCGGCCGTCGTCCGAAATCTCACCCGGCCCGACTACACGATTCCGCGCAAGGTGTTCGACGCACGTCTGGTCGAGGCGGCGGTGGCGGCCGGAGCGACGCTAGTGCAGCACACCGTACGGAAGATCGACGAGCGGCCGGAATCTGTGGTGCTGGATGGGGTGATCTCCGCTCGTACGGTGGTCGGGGCCGACGGCGCCTACTCGCTCGTACGGCGCACCCTCGGTGAACCGACCAATCCGGACGGTTGCATGGCGTTGGCGATCCGGGGGTACGCAACCGCGGTCGGTCCCGTACAGCAGCACATCATCACCGCTCCGGCGACGCAGTGGCCGGCGTACGCGTGGAATTTTCCGATCGGTGACGGACGCGCGAACATCGGGTACGGCGAAGTCCTCCGCGGCGCCACGTTATCGCGGGACCACCTGCTCGATCGGATGGCGTCACTGCTGCCCGAAGTGGACACGGCCGCGGCGACGGGACTGCGCGCGCATCACCTCCCCCTGTCGACGCATCGCCCGACGCACGGCCGCGGTCGACTCCTGCTCGCCGGCGATGCGCAATCGCTGATCAACCCGTTCACCGGCGAAGGCATCTTCTACGCGGTGGTGTCGGGTTCGCTGGCTGGCGCCGCCGCCGCCGCGCCGGGCAACGGCGTGGCCCGACGGTACGGTGATTCGCTGCGCCGACGCCTGGGCCGACATCTGCGCCACAGCCGGATGGCGGCTCGCCTCACCGGTAGCGCCCGTGTCGTCGACGCGACCATGCGAGCGGCCGCGCGAGATCAGCGGGTCTTCAACTCGATCGTCGAGCTCGGGCTCGGCGACGGGCGGCTCACCGGCCGTACGCTCGCGGGCATCGCGCGCAACCTCTGGTGACGGTGTCGTCCCTGGGTGGGTCGACCGGCCGCGATGACCGGGCCGATCGCCGTCACCGAGCGTCGGTCGACTTGCTCGCGTTCCGGGAGCCGTCGGTGACGAGCCATTCCTCGAAGGTCTGCGTTCCGCGTGGCCCCTCGCCGATCGGGAGCAGTCCACCGCCGGCCATCGCCCGGCCCACCGCGCCCGGCAGGCGGATGGGCACCATGAGGCGGTGGTCGCCGCGGGCGTGGACCAGGGCGCGGACCATGTCCGACATCTCCCGCCGTTCGGGGCCGGCGATGTCGGGGGCCCGCCCGACCGGCTCGTCGAGCGCCAGCACAACGAGCGCGGCCGCGACCTCCCGAGCCGCGATGGGTTGGGTGGTCATGCGAGGCACGATCGCGAATGGGCCGCCTCGGGCGAGCATCTGGTCGGCAAACTCGTAGAACTGCGTCGCACGCAGCACCGTCGCCGGCACGGGTCCGGCCAACGCGACCCGTTCCTGCGCGAGCTTTCCCTTGTAGTAACCGAGATCGACCCGGTCGATGCCGACTATCGACAAGACGAGATGGTGCGACACGCCCGCGCGTTGTCCGGCATCGATCAGGTTGTGCGTCGCCGTCTGGAAGAACGCGGTGGACTTCTTCTCGCTCACCGTGGTCATGTTGGTCACATCGATGACGACCGAGGCGTCCCGCAGCGCGTCGTCGAGCCCGGTCCGGGTGATCACGTCAATCCCGCGCGACCGGGAGATCACGGTCGGCTGATGGCCGGCGGCACGTACGGCGTCGACCACGTATCGGCCGAGGGTTCCGGTGCCGCCGGCGATTGCGATGCGCATGCTGTTTCCCCTATAGGTGTTCGACTGTCAGCCGGTTGTGATGTTGTGGTGCCGATGGCACCGACGCGCGGACCGGCAACACGAGCAGCGCGGACAGCACCGTCGAGCCGCCGAGCGCGACGATATTGCCGATCTTGTCGGCGGTGCCGAACATGCCCAGGTGCGACAGATGGAATCCCAGGTGCTCGAGATTGAATACGAGCCACGACCATCCCGCGACACGGAAGATCTGGCGGCTGGGGCGCAGCACCGACCACGCGGTCATCACGAACAGCGCCAGGTATAGTCCGCCGACATCGCGCGTCAGATGCTCGTTGTACGGCCCGAGCATCGAGACCCACCCTCGTCCGGGGAGTGGGAACGACTGGTAGAACGACAACGGAAACGCGGCCGCCCACACTCCGACGTACGCCGCGGTGAGCGCCAACACGGCCGCCAGCACCTGCTTGGTTCGGATGGTCATGTATCAAGGACCGGATGGCCTCGCCAGATGTGACACGGCCGTGGCATTTCGGATCGGCAGTGCGTGCCAGGCCGTCCCGCGTCTACTCGCTGTCATCCTCCGGCTCGACCAGCAGCCGCGCGTAGTTGCCCATCGAGCGCTGGTAGCGGGGGAGATGGGGAGCTAGCGCCGCGACGGCGATCGACACTGCCTCGCGCTCGCGGCCGGTGTCGACCAGGCAGAGCGCCAGCGTTGCACTGATCGCGTCGGCCAGCGTCCGGGTTTGGTCATCGAGTGTCGCCGGGTCTATGCCGCGCTCTGCCTCCAGCAAGGTGACCGCCGTTTCGACCCGGCCGGTGTTGCGCAGCGAGCTGGACATCTGGATCACCGCACGACGCCGGCGGTATCCGGTCAACCCGCCGTCGATTGCCCGCTGGTAGAGCGGCACGGCACGGTCCGAGTGTCCGGTTGAATCCCATGCGCAAGCGCGCTCGAACAGACCGATGGGGTCACCGTCGGGCAGCTCGGCCGCCAGTTTGTCGATCATGGCCCGGAAGTCGTCTTCGCGGTCTTCGTAGTCGTCGATTGACGCCCAGGCGTCCGCGACGCGCTTTTCCCAATCGTTCACCCGGACACGCTGGCACAACCTCGGCGTCGGCGCACCAGATTTTGCGCCGCGAGGCATCGCTGACGGCTTGTCCGCGCGATTGAATCATTCTCCGTTGCGGTGTGTGCGGTCAGCACGTGCGCCGCCGCGCAGCGGATGATCGGCGGAGATCAGCGGTCCGAGATGGTGAAGTTTGTCGGGGTTGACGACCGAGCGTACGGCCTGGATCGTGCCGTCGAGGATGTCGAGAACCACGACATTCAACAGCCGTCGGTCGGCGTCGACGAACAGCGCGCCGGGCTGCCCGTTGATCCGTACCTGTTCGAAGTGCAGATCGAAGTCCCGGGCGGCGTTGCTGATCGCCGCCAGCAACCGCAACACCTTGTCCCGACCGTTGACCGGGCGGGGCAGCGACGGGCCGTTGCCGCCACCATCGCCGTATGCGACCACGTCGGCGGCCAGCATCGTGATGAGTGGGTCGAGATCGCCATCCTCGAGAGCGCCGAAGAACCGGGTCGCGAGTTCGCCGTGCTGCTGGTCGCGGGCATCGAAGCGCGGTTTGCGCGCCTCGACGTGTTGCCGGGCTCGGCGCATCAACTGGCGGCAGTACGTCTGGGACTTGTCGACGATCCCGGCGATCTCTGGATAGTCGAACTCGAAGACCTCGCGAAGCAGGAACACTGCGCGCTCGGTCGGGCTGAGCGTTTCCAGCAGGACGAGAAACGCCATCGACAGCGTGTCGGCCAACTCGACCCGTTCGAACTCCGGTCGGCTGCCCGTTTCGACCAGCGGTTCGGGAAGCCACGGACCGAAGTACGCTTCACGCCGCATCCGTGCCGACCGAAGATGATCGATGCTCAACCGTGTCACCACCGACGAGGCGTACGTCTTCAGCGAGTCGATCCGCGTACCGCCCAATTGCGCGCGGCGCAGCCGGATATAGGACTCCGACACGATGTCCTCGGCATCGGCGACACTGCCCGTCATCCGATAGGCGAGCGAGAACAGCAGCGGACGCAGGGCCACGAATTCATCCGTACCCGCAGGTATGTCCTCGGCTCTGCCCACGGCTCTGTCCCCGGCCATTCAGTGTTCCTCCGCTCGTCCTGGATCTCCGCTCGTCCTGGATCTCCGCTCGTGCCGTTCCCACTGGAGACGAGACAGCGCGGCGATCTGTGACAGCCACCGGACGCGGTGCCGGCCGGTCGGCTGCTCGTCCTCACGGACACCCGATGCGGACTCCGGGTGGGGGCTCCGGATGCGGACCCCGGGCTCGGATGGGCCGGGCTGTCACAGCCGGACAGCCTACGTCGTCCTAGAGGTTGACACGGGTTGTCGCCGCGATGGGAGGACTTACGGCATGAGCCATCACGTAGTGATCATCGGCGCGGGTTACGCCGGACTGCCGGCCGCCAAACGCTTGGCCCGGCAGGTGCGACCGGACGAGGTCGTGGTGACGCTCGTCAGCGCGTTCAGCGATTTCATCGAGCGTCCGCGGCTGCACCAGTTGGCCGTTGGCGAGCACATCGAGCCGATGCCGTTGAGCCGCTACCTGCATGGCTCCGGCGTACGGCTGATTGCGGCTTCAGTGATCGGCATCGACCTCGAGACGCGGGAGGTGCGTACGGTCGACGAGTGCGGACGGCAGGGCGCCGTGCGCTACGACACGCTCGTGTACGCGCTCGGCAGCAATATCGACGTCACCTCGGTTCCGGGTGCGGCCGAACACTGCGTCACCTTGATCGGCCGGTCCGCGGCTGGGGAGCTGCATGACCGGCTGACCAGTCTGGCCGTGGGCGCCACGGTCACCGTCTGTGGGGGCGGGCTGACCGGCATCGAGATCGCCGGCGAGATCGCGACGGCGTTTCCGACCGTACGCACGCGACTGGTCAGCGCGAGCACGCCCGGCGGATGGCTATCGGGCAAGGCGCGCCGCTACCTCCGCGACACGTGGGCCGAACTCGGTGTCGAAGTCATCGACGGCGCGCGGGTCGGCCACGTGGAGCCGGGATGTCTGGTGTTGGCCGGCGGTCGGCGGCTGGCATTCGACCTGTGCGTGTGGGCCGGCGGGTTCACGGTGCCGACTCTTGCGCGCAAAGCTGGGTTGGCGGTCAACCAGTCCGACCGAGCGCTGGTCGATGAGACGTTTCGCTCGGTGAGCGACCCGGACGTGTACGTCATCGGTGACGCCGCCGCCATCGCCGGCGCCTGGGGCGAGCAGCTGGCCATGGGCTGCCGCACCGGCGGTTTCACCGGACCGAAGGTGGCCGACATGATCGCCGCCCGCCTGACCGGCCGCGATCCGCGACCGTTCGCCTACCGCTATATCCACGAGTGCATCAGCCTCGGCCGACGGCACGGCCTCGTCCAGTTCCTCAACCGGGACGAGACGCCGAAAGACCAGATCCTGACCGGGCGCAAGGCGATCATGTACAAGAACGCGACCCTCAACGGAGCCAAGCTGCTGTTCCGGCACTCCGGGCCGATGCTGGCCCGCCGCCGGCACCTGAATCCGATCGAAACCGGCGCGCCACGCGGCCGAGGCTGAGTGCCTCGGGCCAGCGCCTGGTTCGGTGCTGAACACGAATCCAGAGGAGAGCAACAATGCAAAAGACGAAGCACGGGTACGCGTCATGACGGCGCCCATCCTGGTCACCGGCGGCACCGGCACTCTCGGCCGGCTTGTGGTCCCGCGCCTGCGTGCCGCCGGCTGTGCCGTACGGGTGCTCAGCCGGCACGGCCATACCGCCGCCGACGGCGTCGAGTACGTCGCCGGTGACCTCGCCACCGGCGACGGCGTGGCGGCCGCGGTCGCGGGCGTCGACACGATCGTCCATTGTGCCGGCAGTGCCAAGGGCGACGAGGACAAGGCCCGCAATCTGGTACGGGCGGCCACACCGGCCGGGACGAAGCATCTGGTGTACATCTCGGTCGTCGGCGCTGACCGTATCCCCGTCGTCAGCGCGGTCGACCGCGCCATGTTCGGCTACTTCGGCTCGAAGTTGGCGGCCGAGCGGATCGTGGCCGGCTCGGGCGTGCCCTACACGACACTGCGCGCCACGCAGTTCCACGAATTGCTCCTGACCGTGGCGCGGCAGCTGGTGAAGTTGCCGGTAATGCTGAGCTTTGCCGGCGTACGGGTCCAGCCGATCGACGCCGACGAGGTCGCCGCTCGCCTCGTGGAGCTGACGCTCGGCGAGCCGGCCGGTCTCGTACCGGAGATGGGCGGACCACGGATCTACCCAATGGCCGACGCGTTCCGCGGATACCTGCAGGCCGTCCACAAGCGTCGGCCGATCATGCCGATACACCAGCCGGGCCAGGCAGCTCGCGCGTTCCGAAATGGTGGCAACCTCACTCCCGATCACGCCGTCGGCCGTCGAACCTGGGAGGACTTCCTGGCCGAGCGGGTCGGCGAATAGCGGCCTCCGCACGCTTGCCCGGCCAGGACGCATGTGATCCATGCCGACCGATGGCACATCGCCTCTGAGCTGCGTTGACGATCGTAATTCAAGGTTGCCAATGTCGTCACGGGCATCGTCGGGCCGCTGTAGCGTCATCCCTAGGCGCCGCCCTGATGATCTCCGGATCCGGCGGCTCCTGGGTCACGGCATCTCGTCGCCCGCGGCGTTGGCAGCGGACGCAACGGATGCCCCGGACGCTCGGCGGGCTCCGGACGCTCCGCGGGCTCCGGACGCTCGGCGGGCTCCGGACGTGAGCCAACCAACCCTTGCTCCACGCCGGGGAGCGAACGCCACCAGGAGGATGAAATGGCCAAGAACGATACATTCATCTATGTCGCTACATACCCTAACGAAGCTGCCGCTCAAGACGACTATCAGGTCATCAAGGGGCTGCACGAGGAGGGCATGGTCGGCTCCTATGACGCCGCCGTCGTCACCAAGGACATCAACGGCAAGGTGCACGCGAACAAGGACGAGACCGCGACGCGCCACGGTGCCTGGGGCGGCATCGCGGCCGGCGCTGCTCTAGGTCTAATCTTCCCGCCGTCCATCCTTGCAACGGCAGCCGTCGGAGGGGTTGTCGGCGGCGTCAGCGGTCATCTCGCCAAGGGCATGTCCCGGTCCAATGTCAAGGAACTCGGTGACTTCATCGACCCCGGCCACGCCGGCCTTGTCGTAGTCGGTGAGAGCAAGATCATGGGTGACATTCAGAAATCCGTGACCAGGGCCGAGAAGGAGACTGCCGAGGAACTCGGCGTAAACCCGAAGGATCTCGACCGGGCCATGGAGGAGGCCATGAAGGACATGTAGGACGGTCAACCGCCCGTGGCGACGGCCGTTCCAGTGCCACGGCCGGTCCGTCGAAGGCCCTCAACCTGTTGGGTTGAGGGCCTTCCGCGTGTCGTAACGCCGCTCGAACATAAGTCTGTCGCGGATTGCTCCGACGCATGCTGAACTGGTCGTGAGAGACACCGGGACTGGTCATGAGACCCGAGACCGGCCGTAAGAGACCCCGAGCACCGAGGAGGACCGATGCGCACGACGTCGATCTCTATCGAAGAAGACCTATCTGTCGATTCGAAGGGCAAGACGTTTGCTGCGCAGGACACTCAACCTCGGGATCTTGGCCCACGTCGACGCGGGTAAAACAACGCTGTCGGAGCGGCTGCTCTACGAGGCCGGAGTCATCCGGGAAATCGGCCGTGTCGACGATGGGACGACACAGACCGATTCGCTGGCGTTGGAGCGCCAACGTGGCATCACGATCCGGGCCGCGGTCGTGTCGCTGGCGATCGGTGGCACGTCGATCAATCTCATCGACACGCCCGGACACCCCGACTTTATCGCCGAGGTGGATCGGGTCTTGGCGGTGCTCGACGGCGCCGTCCTGGTGATCTCGGCCGTGGAGGGCGTCCAGCCGCAGACGCGTGTGTTGATGCGTGCCCTGAAGCGGCTGCGGGTGCCGACGCTGCTATTCATCAACAAGATCGATCGCCTCGGTGCCGACGTCGAGCGGACGCTCGCGCAAGTACGGCGGCGACTCGCGATCACAGTCGTGCCAATGTGCCGGGCCGATGGGCTTGGCACTCGCGGAGCCGAGGTCCTTCCGTACGCGATGGACGACGAGGGATTCCGGACCACGGTCATCGAGGCACTGGCGGATCAGGACGAATCCTTGCTCGCCGCCTACGTCGATGACGAAGCGGGTGTGACGTCCTCGATGCTGTGGCCGGCGTTGGCGGCCCAGACTCGCCGGGCGCTGGTGCATCCCGCGTACGTTGGCTCGGCCGTGACCGGCGTCGGCGTCTCGGCCCTGATGCGCGGACTCGTTGATCTTCTTCCGGCCGCGGCCAGCAACAGCGACGGCCCAACGAGCGGCAGCATCTTCAAGATCGAGCGTGGTACGGCCGGCGAAAAGGTCGCCTACGTACGGGTGTCGTCCGGCGCTATTCGCATCCGTGACCCGCTGAACGACGGCCGGGACAAAGTCACCGCTATCAGCGTCTTCGACAATGGCGCCTGGGTGCGGCGTGACCTGGTGGCCGCCGGGGAGATCGGCAAGCTGTGGGGATTAGGCCATATGAAGGTCGGCGATGCGATCGGTCGTCGATCGGCCCACGACTCTCGGCACCACTTTGCCCCGCCGACGCTGGAGGCGGTCGTTGTCCCCGTCCGGCGGGGTGACCACGTCGCATTGCGTTCCGCGCTCACCCAGCTTGCCGAACAGGATCCGTTGATCAACGTACGCGTCGACGACACCGATCAGGATCTGGCCGTTTCGCTTTACGGCGAGGTTCAAAAGGAAGTGATCCAAGCAACGTTGGCCGCCGACTTCGCCATCGACGTCGAATTTCGGGAGACGACCACCCTCTACATCGAACGGCTGGCCGGCACCGGCGAGGCGGTCGAAGTGCTCAACGCGCCCGGCAACCCCTTCCGCGCGACGATCGGGCTGCGTATCGAACCGGCGCCGCCCGGGTCCGGCATCGACTTTCGCCTTCAGGTGGACTTCCGCTCCATCCCCTTGTTCGTCTACCGCAATACCGACGATTTCGCGGCGAACATGGACCAGTACGTGCGACGCACATTGCGAGAGGGGCTGTACGGCTGGCCGGTCGACGACTGCACGGTGACGATGACGGGTTGCAACTACAGCTCACCGGACGGTTCACCGGCCACTCGCGGACCGCTCAGCACCGCCGCCGACTTCCGCAAGCTCACTCCGCTGGTGGTGATGCAGGCACTCGACCACGGTGGCACAACCATCTGCGAGCCGATGTCGCGCGTCAGCATCGACAGTCCCGTCGCGACCATGGGCCCCGTCCTGGCCGAGCTCACCGCGCTCGGGGCAACCGTCGAGGAGCAGACTGTTCGCGACGACGACGTCACGATCGAGGCGGTGCTGCCGGCCGCCTCCGTACCCAGTCTGCATCGCAGAGTCCCCGCGCTGACCAGCGGTGAGGGCGTCGTCGAGGCCAGCTTCGCCGGGTACCAAGCGGCGCGAGGCCGGCCGCCATCCCGCCGCCGTACGATGGTCAACCCGCTGCATCGCCAGGAGTACCTGGCGTCCCTGAGCGGCCACGTCTCGCGGCCGTCCGCAGAATGACCGCGGCGCTCGTCGGTCGCCGCGCTGACCGCTTGGAGGGATCGGCCGTGCGCGTCGGCGTCGTCCGGTACGAACGAGTCCTGGATCCACCCGGTGGCGTTGTTGATAAGGATGTCGACCGGTCCGAGTTGGTCGTCGGCGGCGTCGAACAGCCGTGCCGGGCTCTCGTCGTCTTGCAGGTCGGCCTCCATGGCGATCGCTGTGCCGCCGCGAGCGCGGATGTCGGCGACGACGTGGTCAGCGTCCCCAGCGCGGTTGCGCCGATACGTGTCGGGCACCGCGGGATCGGCCGCGTCGTGCAACGTCCGGTACGCGCACATGACGGCACAGCCCTAAGCCGCCAGCGCTCGTGCGGTCGCCGCCCCGATTCCGTGATTGGCCCCGGTCACGATTGCGACATGATCAGTTGCCGATTGCTTCACCACTGAGCCGCCAGCCTCTCCGGTCGTTGCCATCCGTACTAGTCGTTGTCCCTGGGTTGCGCCCGTCGTGGGTCAGGATCGCTCAAAATCCGAACGCGCTCGCCACCCGCTGGTCCAGCGCATCCTCGGTCATATTCGTGTCAACCTCGATGACCCGCACGTCGAGGCGCCTCGTCTCCTCGTAGAGGCGTTCGGTGAACATACGATCCCGTTCGAGCAGATTTCGCAGGGCCGTCGCCGGATCGCTCGTCTTCCCGGCGATCGTCCACAGCGATCCCCGTTGCTCGATCGCGGCCAGACGAAACTCGGGTGTCGGGAGCAACCAAACAGCATTCCTCGGCGCGGCCACGAGCGGCTTCACGAGCCGTGGCAGTAACCGAAAGCCCTCGACGATCACCGACGGGTCCCGCGGAAGGCGGAGGAGGTCTTCGACGATCAGGCCGAAGCCCTCGCCCCGAAACCAGTGGAACGTCTCGAGCATGACTTCCGGCGATCGGTTCAGCCATCGCTCGTCCATGTCCATCGCCAAGAACTTGCTCAGGAGCGGGCTGTCTTCGGCCGAGCTTCGGCTGGCGTGGTCCGACATCAGGTCGTCGGTCGCATACAGACGCAGTCCGTACCGAGCCGCGATCCGACGAGCGATGGTCGACTTGCCGGCACCAGTCCCGCCACCGATCCAATAGACGTGATCGAGGCGGTCACGCAGCGCTGTCGCGGCGTCGATCTCCGCGCGTCGTTTCAGTCGCATCCTTCACGTCCTACCAGCTTTCCTTGGACAACACGCGGCCGCCGAACTCCCAACGCTCGCCGAATTTCGGCTCTGCGACCCGCGCTCACCGAGCGGTCGAGTTCACGGCGAGACGTCGGATCGACCGTATGATGCGGCGGGTGGCGATGACGTGGGCGCCCGTACCGATCACCAAGGCGCGGTAGACGCGACCGTGAGCGCCCGGGAACGCCGCGTATGTCTTGGCACTCAGCCGGGTGATCCCGTCACCGGCGTCGGCGAGGTCGAGCATCAGCATGTACCGAGAGAAACGGTGACGGCCGGTCAGCGTCAGGCTTTCGGTCGGCCGACGGTCGGAGACCTCGAAGCCGGCGGGCGGCCGAGTTCCGAGGATCGTCGCCAGTGGAGCGCCGATGCGCATTGACATAGCGACATAACGCTGCAGCGCGTCCCATACTGCTTCTCGCGACGCGGCGATCCCGATCGCGTGCTCGTCGACGAAAGGAAGCTCGTTTTTGTCGCGCTCGCCGTTCGTGTCACCGTCACTGGGGTCCACGAGCGGAGCCTAGGAGAGTGGTGGTCGACGCGCATCATCGGATCCAGTTGGGCTCGCGTACTCGTACCGGCAGGGTGAAGCTTGGTATCATGCCGCAGCCCACGTCCTGCGATCCCGCCCCGGCCGCCACCACGGCATCTCGGCGGAATCCACTCGACACGTGCAGTGCCGGCGCAGGTCGCGGCCCATGATCGCTGAGGCACGGAGGTCGTCTGGTGGCTGATAGTCGAATGAAGGGCCGTGTCAAAGGGCTGCTTGCGGGGGCTCCGGCCGATGACATGCCAATGGATGACACGCACGACGTCCTCGATCCGGATGCGCAGCGGCAAGCACTTCAGGTACTGATTTTGGCCCAGCGGACCGCCGACGATCATGTGGCCAGTGCTCAGCACCAAGCCGGCAATATCCGGTCGGACGCGCGGGCGAACGCGGAGCAGATAGTCCGCGATGCCCAGGCGCACGCGGACGGTGCGCGCCAGGACGCCGGCAAGAAGCTTGCCGATGCGCACGCGACGGCTGAGCAGATAGTCCGCGAGGCCCAGGCGCAGGCCGATGGTACGAGACGCGACGCCGACAAAGTCCTGTCCGATGCGCGCGCCGGAGCGGCCGAGATCGTCAAGGACGCCCAAGCCAACGCGGCCGGTCTTGAGCGTGAAGCTCAGCAGCGATATGACGACGTCGTCGGGAGTCTCGAAGGCAAGCGCGTCGCTCTCTTGGAGCAGATCGAAGCGCTCCAACAATTCGACCGTGACTACCGGTCGCGACTGGCGGCGTTTATGCAGGGTCAGTTGCGTGCGCTCGGATCCGCAATGCCCGTTTTGGACGCAGAGATCCCGCCGCAGAGCTCGCTCACCGCGACCGGGGGACATCCCTCACATCGCTAGCGAAGCGTGCGCGTGCCCACCGTGATAGGGCTGTGGGCGGCGTCATGCCGAACGACGCCGGCTAAACGACCGTAAATAACGGTGATTCGCATCAGGCGCGGTTGTAGACCGTCGAAATCCCACGAGCTACCGGCCGCGATCACGGTCTTGTTTTCGATCCCGAGCCTGGTCGGGCGTGATGGTGGCGTTTCGGCCTCCGGGCGAACAATCTCGCCGATGGCCGCACAACGCATCGGCGACCGTGAGCGTCTTATATGGATGTGGACGAGCTAGCGGCGGGTAACGGGTTCGAAGAGTTCGCCTTGGCCGAGCTCGGCGGGCTGCTGCGCTATGCAGTGATGTTGACGGGCGACCGCGAGCTTGCCCGCGACCTGGTGCAGGACGTGATGCTCAAGGCATATACGCAATGGGCCAGGGTGGCCAGCGCTGACCACCCACGGCTCTACGTACGGACGATGGTGACCAGGGCATTCCTGTCATGGCGGCGCCGGTGGACCGTACGGCATGTGTTGCTTTCTCGTTCCGATCTTCCGGACGGCGAGCCGGTCGCCGATCACGCATCCGCCCTGGTTGATCGCGATGACGCCTGGCGCAGACTCGCGACGTTGCCGCGCCAGCAACGGGCCGTCCTCGTACTGCGCTATTACGAGCGGCTGACCGATGACGAGATTGCGGCCGTGCTCGGCTGCTCGGCCGGGACCGTTCGCGGTTACGCCTCCCGGGCCCTGGCCACGCTGCGCCTCGGCATTGGCAGCGAACCGCGCTTATCGATGGAGACGTCATGAACGCCGAACGAGTCCTTACCGATGCCTTCGCCGACCACGAGCATCTAGCGCCGGACGCAGCATCGGTGCTGGCCGAAATCCAGCATCGATTGAGTGGGCAACCGCATCGCAGCCACGTCAGGTCATTCGCCGCGATCGGTACGGCAGTGGCGGTCGTAGCGATCGCCGTCGGCGCAACCCTGGTCGTCAACGGCGTTCACTCGACGGCGCCGGCCAAGCCCTCGGCACCCGTGCACGTGCTGACGTTGACCGACAAGGTCGGTCGCTTCGGCACTCCGATCGGTGGACGTTTCGTCGATCGACAGCACGGCTTCCTGGCGCTTCAGCGGTGCACGTACTCGACGATCAGCCCAGCCGAATCCGTCGATCCCCGCTTTCAGGACCTGTGTCAAGACGTGCTCCTGTCAACATCCGACGGCGGCGCGACGTTCCAGCGTCGCACGCTGCCGATCACGGTCGGTTTCGAAAGCTACGCGCGACTCGTCGTTTTCGACGCGACCCACCTTGCGGTCACGCAGGGAGCTGGCGGCGGCACGATCGGGGGAAAGCCGGTAAACATACCCGCGGGCCGCTGGATCAGCTCTGACGCCGGCTCGACGTGGACAAAGGTCAGCCTGCAGCCGGGCGTTCCGGTATCGGAGGTCCCAGCGGGTGCACAGCTCCTCAGCTACCAGGACAATCAGATAGGGCCGCCGGCCGTCATGACGCCCGGACGGTGTCATTCACCAGCTCACGCCGACGGGACCGTTGGCGGCGTCGATGGAGTCCGGTCCGTCGTATCCGTGGTATGCACTGACTCAAGCCGGTGGCTCGTATTTCTTTTATCAGTTCGGCACCGATGACCATCCTGCTCCGAACGCCGGGCTGTTGGTCAGCCACGACAAGGGGCATACGTGGCAGACGGTGCGCCTACCGTCCGGGGCCGTGTACCCCTACGTGATCGGCTCCGACGGTAGTTCGATTTATGCCCTGGCCTATCCGGCATCGGCCAGCCAGTCGACGGCCTTCATTGCCTCGCACGATGGCGGCCGCACCTGGAAGCGCCTCACGCTGCCGAAAATGCAGTCCACCGACGGCGGCGGCTGGGGTGTAGCGGCGGCCGGTGGCTTCGTCGTCGATGACGGATCACACGTCTGGCACGCCAACGGCTCCGGCGCGTTCACGCGCGTTCCCGACACCGTCATGACACGAAACCTCGCCGGCCTCGGCCCGGTGATGGTGGCGATACGGGTCGCGCACGGCAGTGACATCACGCTCGCCACGTCGACCGATGGCATTCATTGGAAGAACGCGACGATCGGGTGAGCCGACAGACATCGAAGTTCACCGAAGGTGCAAGGCGGCATCCTCCGCGATCACTTCGGTGATCTGGCGGCGGGTCTGCGCGGCGACCCGCGGTTCGGTCGCGGCGTAGGCGGCGTACGCGGTGACGCCGCCCGCCAGCGCCCACCCCCGCCCCCGGACCCACGCGGCTTCGTCCAGCCCAAGCGCGGCGCGGAAAACAGCGCGCGCATCTGTCGTCATCAGCGTGAAGGCGATGTCGAGGTCGCACGCCGGATCGCCGTACCCGAGACCGCCGAAGTCCAGCACCGCCGTGACGCGTCCGCGTTGCATGAGCAGGTTGCCGACGTGGAAGTCGCCGTGGCACCAGACCGGCTTGCCAGCCCAGACCGGTGCGGCCAGGGCTCGCTCCCAGACCCGAGTGAGCGCATCGGCGTCGAACACGGATGCCACCGCCGCGATCGACGCCCGCACACGATCGTCCTTTGCGGCGAGTGTGCGGCGGCGGAGTTCCGGATGCGTGCCGGGAGCGAAGGAATCCGGCGACGGGAGGTGTTGTAGTGCGGTCAGGAAGGCGGCCAGATCGCGTGCCGTCTCCTCGGAATCGGCCAGCCGTTCCGCTGCGACGGCCTCGCCATCCAGCCATCGCGCGACCGACCATGACCACGGATAGCCGAGCGCGGCCTCGCCCAAACCCACCGGCGTCGGTATGGCCAACGGCAGGTGCGGCGCCAGCCGGGGCAACCAGGCGTGCTCCTTCCGCGCCTGACCGGCCGCCCAGTCCCCGCGGGGCAGCCGGACCGCGAGACAGTCGCCGAGACGGTAGATCACATGGTCCGATCCGGCCCGCTCCCACCGCCGCAGCGGCCACGAGGACCAGCCGGGAAACTGTGCGTCGACCAGTTGCCGCACGAGCTCCGCGCCGACTTCGACCGTCACGGGCCGCGCCTTTCGTCAACACATCGGTTCGATCGGCAGACATGCCACCACGATCGCAGCGTCCCCGTCGAACGGTTTTCGGATCTCTTGTACACCGATTGGACGTCCTAGGTCGAGCCGCGCCCGCGACATCGGGCGGGGACGGGCCCGCACGCGTGCGTGCGGCGTCGCGGTCCTGTTCAGTGTCCCGTGTACGGCAGCGTCCGCGGTCCAGCCAGTTCCGCACCTATCGCTGTAAGGCGTCGCCGCAGTTCACGGTCGGCGGTCACGACGATCACACGGCGTCCACGCGCCCCCATGCCGGCGGCGATCCGCACGATTTCGTCGTCGCCGGAGCCCGGAGCGGCAACCACGTCGACGCGGTCGCTCGGAGCGACACGGCTCGCCCGACCCTCGACGACCAGGATCACATCATGGTCGTCGGCAAGGGGCTCAAGGGCGTCGCGAAGGCGTACGGCCGCTCCGTGCCGGTCGTGCCACCACCCGTCCGGTCGCGAGCCGACGACGTTGGCCGCGTCAACGACGAGTACGGGAAGCGCTTCGTTCATCTCACCATCCTCGCGTGACGACGGCCCGCGAACAGCCGCAAACGGATCCGTTGCGCGACCGAATAGGCAGATCCCACACGGCCTGTGCAGCATGGGTGAGTGGACAGAGCACGCCGGCGGACCGATCAAAGCCGAGCCGGTTGGACCCGGGGCACTCTCGCCCGAGGGGATTCCTAGCATGACCTTCATGTCCGGTCTGGAGTTGCGCGCTTTCGATGTCTCCGACATCCCCGACGCTGCTGCCCTTCTCGCCGATCGACACCGCCGGCACCGACTCGCGCAACCGCTCCTGGCGAAACGTTACGAGCAGATCGAAGACGCCGCCGAGGAGATCCGAGCCGCCTTCGATTCTCCGGACGCGTCAGGCGCGGTAGCGCGGCACGGCGGGCGTCTTGTCGGTTACCTGCTCGGCGCGCCCAAGCCCGCGGACGTGTGGGGACCCAACGTGTGGGTCGAGGCGGCCGGTGTCGCCGTGGCCGAGCCGGAGATCGCCCGCGACCTCTACGGTGTCGCGGCCGCACGCTGGATGGCTGAGGGCCGTGCGGCACACTACGTCGTCGTTCCCGCGACCGACTCGCAGCTGATCGCGAGCTGGTTCCGGCTTGGGTTCGGCCACCAGCACACGCATGCCATCCGGGACGTACCGGACCGGCCGCCGCCGCCCGCCAAGCTGACGATCCGCCCAGCTGTCCACGCCGACATCCCAGCGCTAGCCCGGCTCGAGCTGGAACTTCCGCTGCACCAGGGTCTGTCGCCCGTGTTCTCCGCAGCCAGGGCGCCGACGCTGCAAGAGAGCGTGGCCGACTGGGAGTCCGATTGGGACAGTCCCGAGTACGCCGTCTTCGTGGCCGAGAACGACGGCACCGTGGTCGGCTCGGCTGTGGGGTGCGCATTGACGAAATCCGGCGCGCACTCCGGTCTGTTGCGGGCCGACGGCGCCGGATATCTCAGCTTCGCCGCGGTCTTTCCGCATGCCCGCGGCAGGGGCACCGGACGCGCGCTCGGCGAGGCGGTGCTCGACTGGGCCGCCAAGGCGGGTTATGCCAGCGTCGCGGTCGACTGGCGGGAAACCAACCTCCTGTCGTCGCGGACGTGGCCGGCGCTGGGGTTCGTACCAACGTTCCTGCGCCTGCACCGCGTCGTCGGCTACTGAGGCCGTGAAAGCGCATCGCGTGCCAGGCCGCGCCCTCCAGATCCGTTACGGTAGCCGATCCGTTAGCAGTTCGGCATGACAGATCATGTGCGTCGGTCGGGCCGATTGACGAGGTGCGGTCAAGAACCTTGGGACCGTTAGCTTGGCCGGTCTAGAGTCGGGTTCGATCACTTGACGTGGGCGGCGATAGCCCGCGCACAGTCCAGGGACTCCGTGTGGGTGGTGTCTACCTCCAGGTCGTAGACCACGTCCCGGTGGACCATGTCCGCCTGCAATGCGGCCATTCCCTGGGTCCGATCCCCTCGGGCGACCTCGCGTGCGGCGGCGACCGTACCGTCGCACCTGACGCCAACCCACAGCACGTCCAATCCATCAAAAGCCTTCTGCCACCGCTGCTGGGACGTCACTCCGCCGAGGAAGACGTCATCGACGATGACGCGGGCGCCGGCGCGGGCCATCGCGGCAATCCCCTCCATCCATGCCGCTTCCAGCGCCCGGAACTCCGATCCGACGTTCACACCGCCATCCGCCGCGAATTCGATTCCTGCGTCCGATGTCTGCATGGAAGCTGGCATCGCCTCGATCAGCGAGTCGATCGCTGCGGCAAGCCACGCATCCGGCAGTACCGCCTGCAGGCACCGGACGATCCCGGACTTGCCCGAGCTGGATCCGCCGTTCAATACGATCACCTGCGTTGTCACCAAGTCACGGTAGAGGCAACCGGCACGGCGCTCGAATTGATTTACGGCCGACGTTTTGTGTGGGTAGCGGAGGCCGAGGTCGCGGGGTCGGAAGACGTAGCTGGGTAGCTGGTGGCCGGCTCGCGCGGAGTAGCGGCTCCACTACAGATCGTCGGCTCGGCGCACGTGGGTACGGCTTCGGTCAGATCATTGAGTGGACCAGCTTTATTGCCCCAAAGAACGCTGACCTGCATCGGATCTGGTGGCGGGAACGCGAGCGCCTGCCGACGTGGAGGGGGCTAGCGTCGTTGTCGGCTTATGCCGCGACGGTCTCCCGCGCCGGGGAAACCTCACGCAGTCTTCCGGTTTCAAGGTCATAGATGAACCCTCTGACCGGAACGGTCGGCGAGATCCACGGATGCGACCTGGCTTTTTGCATCTGCTGTCTGGTGTTGTCTTCCAGGTCGCTGAAGCTGTAGAACCTGGCCGGCGCGATCGGCACTTGACCGGTCTCCTTGCGGAGCCGATCCTCCAGCGCGCTGTCGGTGAACGTCAACATCCCGCAGTCCGTGTGGTTAATGATCATTATTTCGCCGCTGCCGAGCAGTCTGGTTGACACGAGTAGCGACCGGATGGAGTCGTCGTCGATCACTGTTCCGGCGTTTCTGATCAGGTCGGCATCGTCGACGCCGAGCCCCAACATCGGCAAGATGTTGTTCAGGCGCGGGTCCATACACGTGACGATCGCGAGGCGTGGCGCCGGTGGCTTCACCTGTCGCGGGTCGTAGTCGTTCGCGATGGTCTTGTTGGCGTTCAAGGTCTCGTCGATGACGCTCATGGTCGGCCTCCAGTGTCCAGGCTGCTCGCACGGAAACGCTTGTTCGACTAGCGATGAATCGGCGGGGATGCCGCATCGGCAACGCTACGTAGCCCGCCGCTGCCGCGACGGCGGATCGGGAATCTCTCAGCCAGCCCTAAGTCGCGACCCGCCGCCGGCAGGTCGTCGGCACGCAGCCGCGTCGGCGCTGGAGCCGCCCGGTGCGAATCGGGGTACCTGCCGGGCAGGGCCGGCGCATGCTGAACCACATCGGCCGCCGCTCGCCTGTTCGGCCACGCGGACAGCGCTCCAAGCACCCGAAACCGGATGCCTGACCTTGTCAGCGCCGCTAGCAGCCGTCGCCGGAAGGTTCCGGGAGGATGCTGGGCGCCTGGTCGGCGATCGCCTGCGACAACAGGCCGAGAATCGCCGGGCCGAATGCCGACGAGTACGAGGTCGTGTCGACGCATCCGCCGTAGTTCGGGCCGCCGATCAGCGCGCGTACGACAAGGGCGCTCGAATTTGGCGACGGCGCGAGCCACGGACCGCCGCTCGTACCACCGGAAAAGCCCGCGCAGTCGAATGCTGGATAGTTGCCCTCGACCCGAACGACCGCGACGCAGCTGACCGGCTCATCGTTCAGGCCGGAGTTGTACCCGACGACCGTCACGGCCTGACCCGCCTCCGGTGCGGTGCCGAGCCGATTGCCGCCGGTCACCGCCTCAACCCCGACGAACCGTCCGGCACGGCCCTGGTCAGCGACCTGCAAGATGGCGTAGTCGTCGTCGGCGTCCTCGTGGCTGATCCAGTCCAGGTCGGCGAATGCGCGTTCGACCGTCCAAACGCCGTGCGGCGCGACTCCGTCGTGATAGCCGGGCGCGAACAACAGGCCGGCGGCCGAGCCAGCCACGCAATGCGCGGCCGTCAGGATCAGGTTTCCAGCCGGACTGTCCAGCACGCTGGCCGTGCAATTGTGTGGATCGGACAGGCCGCGTTCGAAGAGCGGGCCGATCGTTGACACGGCTGGATCCAGCGTTGTTGGCCGTCGCTCGGGCGACACGGGCGTCGTTGCACAGCCGGCGCACAGCGCGAACAGCGCGACCACCGCAATCCAGAGGTACCTGCTCGCAAGCGGCACGGACGCCCGCACGTGCATAGATTAGTGCACATCGCGCCGGCGGCAACCGCCGAACGGGACGGCCGCGTCGCCTACCGACGCCCGTAACCGGACCAGTACGCCGGGTCCGGCGAGCGCGGACGCGGCCGATGCGCAGTCAGCTAGACCCGGCGCGGGGTCGTAGGCGCTCGGCTCGCATCAGGTCGCGGTCCGAGTCATCGCATGCTCAGCCGGCCGCGGCACCGGGCGGCGTGTCGCCTCGGGCCGGCGCCTGCCCGGTGTCGGCCCGGCGGCGCCGGGTCAGCAGGAATACCAGCAGCGCGGCGAGCAGGGCCAGAATCCCGATGATGAGCAGGATCAGCGGCAACGTCGTGCTGAAGAGGTCGATCGTGTTCTTGTTGTCCTTCGCGTCGCTAGCCGCGTTGGCGACACTCGTCGATGTGAACGCCGTGGTCACGTCGAATACCGGAATACCTGCGGCGAGGGTCTGACCGGCCACGGAGAGGCCTGCCGTGCGGATGTCCTCGCGTTGGGTGTCGACCACGAGTCCGGTCGTCGGCTCCACCCAATAGGTCGAGTTGACCCGGTAGGTGTAGCTCAGCGGCACCGGCTGGGTCAGCTGCGGCAGCATGGCGGAGAGCTGGGCCTTGACGTCCGGCGGCAGCGGCAGTACCGGCGAAAGCGCCTGCAGCACGCTGACCGGCAGTGCCTTGGGTAAGGCGTTGAGCACCTGCGGGTCCTTGATCGGCGCGGGCTGCGTACTGGTCTGGTAGACGTACGTGGTCAGTCCCTGCTTCGTTTCCTGCCGCACGTACTTCAGCGTCGTGGTGGTCTGCGTCTCCTGTACCCAGCCGGTGTAATCCTTCTTCTCTGCGCCGATCGGCCAGCTCACCGTGAGCCCCTTCGCGGGCGTCACCTGCCAATTGGATGGGTGGTCCGACGTGGCCGCCAAGGTCTTGCGATCGACCGCGTAGGTCGCCTGCGTGTTGCCGACGGGCTGGCCGTTTGCCGTGGTGAGCGTGCGGGTGTCCTGCACTTCGGCAACGTCGCCGCTGGTAGCCAGTGCTTTGACGTTGCGGGTCGCCTTCACCGGCGTGTTGACGAGCAGCGCGGACTTGAGGTCGCCGGTGTTCAGGGCCTGCGGGTTGAGCAGGATCTTCGCGTTTCCGTCGTACTGACGCGTGGTGTTCTCATCGGAGGGCAACTTCGCCCCGCTCGGCACCACGACCCATTTGAGGATGGCTGCCGCCGTGAGACAGAGCACGCCGAGCACGGCGAGGCCCACGACGAGCGTGAGTCTGGACCTCGATTGCATGATGTGGCCTCCGATCTGACCACCGACGAGCTAACCACACTATTTGCAGTAAGTGGGCTGACTTGGGCAAACCAGACAGTACGCCGCAATACGCTCACGCCGTGCGGAGGTTAGTCCGTTCCCGCGGGCCTCGCGCCGGCGCGAGGAGAGTGGGCGATTAGGGGCGGCGTGAACGACGACACCCGCCGGGTCACTGAGATCGCCGGATCCTCGCTCGCCTTGGAATCGGGTCGAGCGGATGCGCCGCGAGGGCATGGCGCTGGCGGAACTGCTACCGCATCGCCGGAAGCGCCGGAAGGTTGAGTACGGCGCCGCGTCCGCACACGCGCAAGACCGCCTCATCTGGACCGCGGGATGGCAGCCAGCCGTGGCCTCTCTCAATGGGCGCGATCGCGGCCTTCGAATCGAGGCATTTCGAAGGGTTGACACCTTTGGGCGTCAGCGGTCTAGGCTGTCGTGCCGTCTTTTGGCCGACGTTTCGGGGGCGTTCGTGACAGACCTTGCGATCGACCTTGTTGGTGTGGGCCGCGTCTTTCGGCAGTCGGCCCGGTCGACGCCGCTGGTGGCGCTCGATGATGTGAGTTTTTCCGTTGGGATCGGCGAAGTCGTCGGGTTGCTCGGCAGCAACGGCGCCGGCAAGACCACCTTAACCAAGATTCTGTCCACGTTGCTTCTGCCGACATCGGGCACTGCCCAGGTATTCGGCGTCGATGTCGTACGCAATCCACGCGAGGCGCGGCGTCACCAGTCGGTGGTCCTCGGTGGGGACCGAGGGCTATACAACCGCCTCACCGCGCGCGACAACCTGCGTTTCTTCGGCATGCTCGATGGCCTGACACGGCGCGAGTTACGCGAGCGCGTACCGACCGCGCTGGACGAGGTGGGGTTAAGCGAAAGCGCCGACCGGGCCGTGGACACTTTCTCCAAGGGCATGCGCCAGCGGCTGCACATTGCGATCGGGATGATCTCGCGTCCACGGCTCCTCCTGCTGGACGAGCCGACGGTGGGGCTCGACCCGGTTGAGGCCGAGCGCCTTCGCCGCGCCATCGCGGACCTGCGCACGCGTGGCGTCTCGGTGCTGCTGACAAGCCATTACCTGCTCGATATCGAGCAGCTGGCGGATCGGGTGGTCATGCTGGACGGAGGGCGGGTCACGCACGAGATGTCGGTCGAGGCGTTCACCCGCGCCGCCGGTTACGCCGCCAGCGTCGTGGTGCAGGGCCACGGTTCGCCGCCGGCGCTGGGCGGAATGACAGTGGCCGGGGACTCTCTCGATTCCGCGGGCTCCATGGAGGTAACGCGCGACGGCACCGAGTGGACCGCGACTCTGCTCGTGAAACGGTGGTCCCCGGACGTCTTCGCCGAGCTCAACGCCGCGCTCGATGGTGTGGACGTGGTCAACGTGGAAGTGCGTCCGGCACGGCTTGAGGACGCGTTCGTCCGCCTCCAGACGGCGGCCGGCTGATGGCGGCTGCCGCCGCCGCCGCCGTCAATCGCATCGTCCGCATCCTGTTCGAATCGGCACGCATGCAAGCCCGGCTCGTCTTACACCACCCGATCTTGCCGGTCGGCACGGTAATCCAGCCGGCCGCGTTCCTCCTCATCGTGCTTTCCCGAGATCATCCCGCTACGCGCGCGCAGACGACGAGCATTTTGATCGCCGTCGTGCTTACCTCACTGTGGGGTGCGTCGTTGTGGACATCTGGCAGCATTCTGCGCCGCGAGATCGCCGACGGGACACTGGCGCGCAGCATGACCTCGCTCAGCGACGCTCGCCTCGTGGTGATCGGTAAATGCGCGGGCGCCACCGTCGTGACCTTTGGTCTGCTGCTCGTGACTGCCGTCGCGATGGCCGCGGTGCTGCGCGTGGGCATTGGGTTAGGTGATCTGGCCGACGTGTTCGTGGGGCTGGTCCTGGTGGCCGTGTCCGGCATCGCCTTGGGCTACCTGTTTTCCGGTATTTTCGTCGTCACGCGGTACGCGCAGCACTGGACGGCGGCGTTGACATATCCGGTCTACATCTTGGCCGGGCTCATGATCCCGGTCGCCATGCTGCCCGCGGTGGCGCGATGGCCGTCCTGGCTGATCAGCCTCTACTGGGCGCATCGGTTCCTGGCCGCGGCGGCCGACGGCGATTTCGACGCCAGCTCGCTGGCGGCAGCGCTGGCCTTGACCGCCGTGTACGCCATCGCCGGCGGCATCGTGTTCATGCGCTTGATCGACCAGGCCCGCCGGAAGGGAACACTCGACCTTGTCTGAAGTGATCGGGCGCAGCACGGTCGTGGACGAACCGGGCGTCGGGGAAGCGCCAATAGTTGTGTTGTTCTGGCGCTGTCGGGAGGCAGCGCGGCTCGGCTGGATCAGCTACCGCGCTTACAATCCGACCCGAGTCGTCGCGATGACTTCCGCTCCGCGTATCGCGCTTCAGTGCATCTTCTTTACGCTGATCGGCCGGCTCCTGGGCGGTCCGGCGGGCGAACGGTACGCATTCATCGGCTGCGTCGCTTTCGCCTCACTGACCTCAACGCTCGTCGCGATCTGCGATGTGCCGATGGAAGACCAGTGGAACGAGACCTACTTCCGTCTGCAACGCGGGGTCATTCCGCCCGCCCTTGTGTACGCCTGCCGGGTCATCCCCATGGTGGCCGAAGGATTCGCCGAGTCGGTACTCGTCCTCGTGGTATGCGGCCCCCTGCTCGGGCTCGGGCGCCTGTCACTGTCATTGGCCCCCTACCTTCCGCTCTATCTGCTGGTGACGATCACCTCCGCGATGGGTGGGTTGGCGGTCGCCGGCATCGCCGTCGGTAAACGTAAGGACGTGCTTCTCGGCAATCTCGCCGCGTACGTAGTCCTCGCCACCGGCGCCATCGTCGCGCCACTTCCCGCGTCAGCACAGTGGCTCGGCATCATCGGCGACGTTGTGCCAGCGCGGCACGGCGTGCAGGCCATCCGCTCCGCCCTCGCGGGCGGGCCGTGGCTGGCGCAAACGCTCCTCGAGGGAATCGTCGGCCTGTGCTGGCTGGCGCTTGCGGTCGCCGTCATCACACATGCCAACCGCCGGGCGGCAACGCGGTGACGCCGAATCCGCTGTAGGCGACGCATTGCTGCACGGGCAAGGCCGTATCCTCCAATGCCGCCAGCCCAGCGTCGACCACGCCTGCGGGAGCGGGCCGGTCGGCGCGCCGGGTCCGGCCCGTCGCGCCGGACATCCGGTTCTACCTCGCCTGGCTCTTGCGGGCGCGGTACGCGGTCACTGCGGCCCGGTTGCCGCACCCCGCGTCGCAGAAGCGCCGGGACCGGTTCTTCGACAGGTCGATCATGACGTTGCCGCACCCCGGGTACTCGCAGATGCGCAGCCGCGCGAGTTCCCCGCCCCGGACCACGTCGGCGAATGCGATCGCGGCCTCGACCGCCAGCCGTTCCGCGAGCGGCGCGTCCGGCGACGTGGCGTGCACGTGGTACGGCTCGTCGTCGTGGCGTACCAGCTGGGGGAGAGCGTGGGACTCGCGGAGCAGCCTGTTGACGATCTCTACGACCCCGGCCTCGTTGGTCTCCCAGATCCGGCGCAGCCGGGGGCGCAGCTCGCGGACGGTAGCCAATTCGGCGTCGGTGCGCTCACGGCGGCCCGTCCAGCCGTACAGCGCTATGAAGGCGTCGAGCGCGGCGATGTTTGGCAGCTTGTCTCCGTCGCTGTCGTCCGTGTTTACCAGCGCGGTCGCGGAGACCAGCGCCTCCTCTGTGTCATGGGCAAAAAGCAACTTGACTCCTGTCAAAGCGCCCGCTAGCGTCATCAGCATAACGCATGTTTGCCCATGACAACGAGGAGTGTGTCGTGCCGTCGCAGCGGTCAACCGGGGCCGGGCTCAGCCTCGCCGTGATGTCGGCGATGACGTTCGCTTCGTCCGGCACGTTCGCCCGGTCGCTGATCGGCGCAGGCTGGTCGGCCGAGGCCGCGGTCGCCGTCCGCGTCGCGATCGGCGCACTGGTGCTGGCCGTGCCCGCGGCGCTGGCACTGCGCGGCAACCGTTCCGCACTGCGCCGCGGCGCCCCGACGATCGCGGCTTATGGGCTGTTGGCCATCGGCGCCGCCCAGGTGAGCTTCTTCAACGCTGTGCGTTACCTACCTGTCGGCGTCGCCCTGCTGCTGGAATACCTCGGCATCGTGCTGGTCGTGGGCTGGATGTGGGCGGTGCACCGGCAGCGGCCGCACCGACTGACGGTCGCCGGTGCGGTGGCCGCCGCGATCGGGCTTGGGTTCGTACTCGACGTGACGAACGCCGGCCGCCCGGACCCGGTAGGCGTGCTCTGGGGCCTTGGCGCGGCAGTGGGTCTCGCCGCCTACTTCGTGCTTTCCGCTCGCGGCGGCGCGGACCTACCGCCGACCGTGCTAGCCAGCGGCGGCATGGCGGTCAGCGCCGTCGCCCTGGGCGGGCTCGGTCTGCTCGGCGCCTTCCCGCTCGACATGACGTTCCACCAAGTGGTGCTCGCCGGGCACCGAGTGAGCTGGCTCGTACCGGTGCTCGGGCTGTCCGTGATAGCGGCCGGCTTCGCGTACGTCGCAGGCATCGCGGCAGCCCGCATCCTCGGGGCACGGCTGTCCTCGTTCGTCGGCCTGACCGAGGTGCTGTTCGCGGTGCTGATCGCCTGGCTCGCGCTCGGTCAGCTGCCGAGCAGCCACCAACTCGTCGGCGGGCTGCTCATCCTGGCCGGAGTGACGCTTGTCCGCCTCGACGAACGCCGCAGGCCAGAGACTCGGCCCGCCGTCCTCGATGGCGACGGCGTCGTCGGCGACCGGGTGCCCGCGCAGTGAGCCGAGGCCGGGACCCGCAGCGCGGGTGTCCAAGCGACACCCGCAGCACTATCCAGTTGTTCGAGCATCACCACCACGCCGGCCGGCGTCGCCGCAACACCCGTGTGAGCTGAGCCGTGCGACCAACGTTTGCGGCGGTGCCGGTCGGTAGGGTCATCTTCAGCCAATGATCGGGCTCCTGCGCATCGGTTTGACGCGCGCTTCGGTGGGGAATTCTGCGGACACTTCCATGAAGGAGGCCGTATGGAGACGTCCGCTAGCATCGGGCGTAATTACCGACAGGCGCCACGCCGATGCGTGGCCGTGCGTGACGCAGCGCCGACCGCAAGTAGGCGAGTCTAATGGCTCGCGTTGGTCACTACGGGATCCCAGGATTTGTGTGGTTCCTAATCTGGGTCGTCGTCTGCATCTTGGTGGTCATCTTGTTGGCGCTGCTCGTTCACCACTTAGGCGGCGCCTCGCTCACGATCAAGCTCGGCCACTTCTACCTAAACATCGGAGTCACCTGACCCGCCAGATCGTCGACCCTCCGGCGCATGTACAAATCCGTTGCCGGAAGGTAGCAAACGCCCTCTCAGATGATTTCTGAGAGGGCGTTTCTAGTGGTAGCCGGGACTGCATGTGTAAGAGCGCTATTCAATCGATGATCATGACGTTCGGTAGATCTCGAGCTTGACGATGGCATCCAGGAACATCGGGAACCCGTCGAGCAGGCCGCGATAGCTGGTCGCGAGGAGTTTCCAGCGGCCACGCGTCCATCATGGACACGTCACAAGTCGATCAAGACCGGCCGCGCCGGACCGTTGATTCGGAACTCGCACAGCCGCCCGGGAGTCGGTCCTTCGTTTCGCAGGCGAGGCGTGGAATCCGGTAGCGGCCTACGCTCGTGTGCGTGGCTGGTCTTGAGATCCGGGTGGCCGGGCGTCGAGACACGGCAGAGACCGCTCAGATGCTCGCCCGCGCCTTCCACGACGATCCGGTGTTCGGTTGGATGTTGCCAGCTGAGGGCTCCCGGCATCGGCGACTGCGACGTTATTTCGTGACCGAACTGCACCATGAGTCGCTTCGCCACAGCGCAGTGGAAGTGGCCTGGTTCGATGGGCGCGTAGCCGGAGCCGCCGTGTGGTTCCCGCCCGGCACCCCACTCGGGACCGAAGTGTCCGCCCTTCCCGGCTATCTGCGGGCCTTCGGCCGTCGCCTCGTCATCGTCTCGCAGTATCAGTCCGTGGCGGTCCACGCCCATCCGCACGAAGAGCCGCATTGGTATCTGGCAATCATCGGGGTCGACCCGGTCCGGCAACGATCCGGCGTCGGCGCAGCCCTGCTGCGCTCGCGGCTGCGGCAGTGCGATGAGGAGGGGCTGCCCGCCTACCTCGAATCCTCGAAGCTGGAAAACGTGCCGCTCTACCAGCACTTCGGCTTCCACGTCACCGGCAGTCTGGGCCTGCCGGAGGGCGCACCCGTTGTGAACACCATGTGGCGACCTGCAAACGTACGGCCTGCAAGTGGCCGCCCTTGATTGGCCGACTGACGCGGGCGCCATGACCGGCATGGCCTGGTCGTATTCTGCTGCCCTTCGCACCAGCTGCCATAGACCGGCGACTCTCGGCCGGGTTCAGTCGGGGAGTGGCCGTTAGGCCATCGCCGCAGACGACGCGCAGCGCTCTCGACCGGTTCCGGCCGACGCCCGATAGTCGGAAGCCGCGATTAGCTACTTGGTGCGGTCGGCTACCGCGCTGAGCATGGTGCGCCCGGCTGCGGCGTCCATCATGGACACGTCGCAACTCGATCAAAAGCAGGCACATCGACTTCTATCGAGTGAATAACGCTCTAAGAGGGCCTGTCTTGGAACCTGCCGGCGACCGCGTCTGCCGCCAACGATTCGTTGTTGCCGGGCCAGTGTTGACATAGGTAGCTTGTCGACATAGTTTTCCGCCGTGACTATTTCGCATGTCCCGCTACGCGAAGTCAGCTACCTCGTGCTGGCCTCCCTTCAGGACGGCCCGCTCCACGGCTACGCGATCCTCAAGTGGCTTGCCGCCGCGTCCATCGGCCGCGCCACCCCGGCCGCGCCCACGCTCTACACCACGCTCGACCGGCTGGCCGCCGAGGGCTACGTCACGGTTGACCGCGAGGAGATCGTCAACGGGCGCGCACGCCGCTACTACGCCCTCACCCCGGATGGCGCGTCCGCATTGCGCGCCGAGGCCCGTCGCCTGTCCGCCGCGGCCAGCCTGGTGAACGGGTTCGCGCCGGGCACCGCGGCGGCGACCGCATGATCTCCGAACCGAACGAGGTCCTGGCCCGCCGGTACGAACTGCTGATGCGCGCTTACCCGGCCGCCTACCGCCGGCAACGAGCCGGCGAGATCGTCGACACCATGCTCGAGGCAGCCGATTCGGACCGGTCCCGGCCCACCCTCGGCGAGGCGGCCGCGATGCTGTTGGGCGGCTTCCGCGTGCGTGCCGGCACGAATCTCCCTCGCCCGCTGCCGACCACCCTGCGTTACAGCGCCATCCTCGGCGCACTGCTCCTGATCGTCTGGCTCGTCACACCCGTCCAGCCCTTGGCCGTGCACGATTTCCTGGCGCCGCTCATTGTCGGGGCGGTCGCCCTGGCCGCCGCCGTGGTCGCCGTCTACACGCGCCGCCGCATGATCGCCGCCGCCGTCTCGGTGCTGCTGCCGCCCACGATCCTCGTCGTGACTCTGCCGCCGCCGGTCGGCCCGGTGCTCCACTGGTACCTCAGCCTGCCGCCAGAGCAGCTCGCCAGATACGTCGCCTCCGAGTGGCTTTTTGCTGGCGCCCCGTTCGCGCTGATCGCGATCTGTGTGCGCCGGCGCGACGCCCGCCCGCCGTGGGCGTTGCTCGGCCTGCTCGGAACGGTGATAGTGGCGCTGACCTTCGGACTTTCGACGCGGTGGCCCCTATTCGACCAGTCCCACGCCTACTCGATCAGCTTCTTCGAGCTGGCTGCGCTCATGATCCTCGCCCTGGCCGGCTCGATCGAGGCGAGCATCGCCGGGGCGGCCGCGTTCCTCCTGGCGATCCGGCTGCTGGAGATCGTCCTCGACTCCACCGTCGGACCGTGGGGCCTGCACTATTGGCGCGCGCTGGCGCTGGCCAGCCTGCTCGCCGCGCTGGTCACGTTCGGCGTCTGGCGGGCCCGCCGACAGAGCATCGCCTGAGCAGCCGTCTGGGCTGTTTAGCCGGGGCGGCGCGAGACGGCGGGTCATGATGATGATCATTGACCACTGGACGATGGCGGCGTGGTGTTGCGGGCGTCGTTCGTAGTCGCGGACGGTGCATCGGAAGCTGAGGATCCAGGCCAGGGTTCTCTCGACGACCCAGCGGCGGTCGGACGTGGAAGCCGATCTGACCGGCGATTTTGCCCGCGACTTGCAGAGTGATGGCGCGGGTGGCGGCCCAGGTGACGAGGGTGCCGGAGTAGCCCCGTCGGCCGAGACGTCACTGATGCGCTGGTAACAGGTGCGCAGCGCCCAGATGAGGGCGTGTCCGGCTGGCGGTCCTGTATCGAGGCGGCGGCGATGGTCTCGGCGGCGCGCACGGACTGGGAGTCGATGATCGCCGCGGTGGGTTGCGGTGTGCGTCCTTCGCGGATGCGAACCTGTTGCGCAGGGTGTCGTGGATGCGGGCGACGGTGCCGTCGGCGGTCCACTGGGTGTGGTAGTCGCAGACGGTCTGCCGGGGCGGAAAGTCGCCGGGCCGCGCCCGCCAGACGCACCCGTTGTGGGCCAGGTAGCGGGGGTCCGCCATCTCGATACAGCCAGCAGGCGGAGCCTGTAGCCTCGCGCGGCGAGTGTCAACCCGGACCATGACGTCGACGATGCGCTCGATCGTTGAAGCGGAGCCGAAGCCGAGGCGCCGCCTGTGGCGATGGCATCGTTTAAGAGATTGCGGCCCTCACCAATTCGGCGACCTTTTTCTCCACCGCCGGGTTCCACTTTGTCAGCGCGTACGACACCGGCCACATCTCGCCGTCGTCGAGGTTCGCCGCATCCTGGAACTCCAGGGTCGAGTACCGCGTGTTGAACTTGCCCGAATTCTTGAGCGCGACGACGATCTTGCCAGCTGCGTTCGCATAGGCGGGCATGCCGTACCAGGTCTTCGGCGACAATTCGGCGGCGTTTGCGCTTACCGTCGCGTGGACGCGCTCGGCGAGCGCACGGTCGTCCGGTGCCATCTGCGCGATGCTGTCGAGCGCCGCCTGCAGATCATCGGCCTTCTTGGCGCCCTTCTTGCCTTCGGCGCGCAACTCGTTGGCGCGCGCCTTCATCGCGGCCCGCTCCTCGGTGCTGAAGCCGCCGGACTCGGTCTTGGCATTCTTCGCAGGCATCTCTCAGGATTCCCTTCTCGACGTGTAGGGCTCGGCGTCGGGCCCGCCTCCATCGACGGTAGGCCCCAGCACACGGTGGCGCTTCTCGGTTCCTGATCGGTTCGCGATCCGACAGTGGGCTTGACTGCGGCCGAGGCCCAGATAGCTTTGGTGCGGTGGCGCACGAGGACGGCTCCGTTCGCGAGTGCCGGCGATCGGGCCTTGGCGGCGTGGCTAGACCGGCTACAGGAGGCGTCGTTCAGTCGGGCCGGTCCGGTGATGCGCGAGGCGTACCCGTCCGGAGCATCACCGAGCTGCGCAACCGCGGCGGCAGTCTGGACCGGGCAACGGCCTGGCTGCGCGTGACCCCGCAGAGGCTGTTCAGCTTCGCCGAGCGCGCCTGTCGGGACGCGTCCCCTCGCTCATGAGCGCGTGTTGAACCAGCAGCAACCACCGTCGGCCACGGCGTGACCGGCTCGCCGGCCACGCGACCTCCGCACGGCTTGGCGCTGGTGGCCCACGCCTACCACTACGGACCGGCACGGAAACCAATCGATGCGGGATGGCAGCGTCCGTCTCCCCCGCCAGTGCATCGATCCGTGACGCATGCTTTGCCGGAGCGAAGCCGGCCACGAGGATCCGCAGGCCGCTGGACCAGCGGATCGAGCGGGGCGGCGACGCGATCCTGGACCAGGTCGTCGTCAAGATCAATGCGAAGGGCAAGGCCAGCAGCAATCACACGATCGCCCTCGATTCGATCACCGTCGAGCATCTCTGCAGACATCTGGCCAGGTTGGATGACGAGAGGCGCGCGTTCGGCTCCGGCTAGCGCGATCATCGCCGTTTCTGGTGGTAGCGGGGACAGGATTTTGAACCTGCGACCTCTGGGTTATGAGATGGTCAAGCGGCGTTCCGGGAGTCCCATCGAGTCGCGGAGTTCCTGGTCAGGCCGATAGCCGGTGGACGTTTTGTGGAACCATGTTCGTTCGCGTTTCATCGATTCCGTGCAGTCCCGTTAGCGCCGTCGTTAGCGTCGGCCGGCGGGTAAGACGCCGAGGTCTGGCGCCACCAACACTGAACCGCAAACGCCGTGCAGGCGAGGACTGATACAGAGAGGTGTCCAAATGAAAGCGATCGTGGTGACGGACCAGGCCGCGGGGACGGCCGGGATGACGCTGGTGGAGCGGCCCGAGCCGCCGGCAGCGATAAACGACGTGATCGTTGAGATTCACGCGTCGGGATTCGTCCCGACTGAGATGGCGTGGCCCTCGACCTGGACCGATCGCCGCGACCGTGACCGGACACCGACCATTCCCGGGCACGAGCTGGCCGGAGTGGTCACCGCTCTCGGCTACGGCACGACGGGGCTGTCGGTGGGACAGCGGGTGTTCGGCCTCGCGGATTGGCATCGCGACGGCACCCTAGCGGAGTATGTGGCGATCGAGGCACGCAACCTCGCGCCGCTGCCCGGCGACGTCGACTTCACGGTGGGCGCGAGCCTGCCAATCTCGGGCCTGACCGCGTGGCAAGGGCTGTTCCAGCATGGCCGACTTCAGGCGGGGCAGAGCGTCCTCGTGCACGGCGCGGCCGGCTCAGTCGGGTCGATGGTGACGCAACTCGCACGTGAGGCCGGCGGGTACGTCATCGGCACCGGACGCGCCGCCGACCGTCAGAAGGTGCTCGACTTCGGCGCGCAGGAGTTCGTCGACCTGGACAACGATGCCCTGGAAGACGTCGGCGGCGTCGACCTGGTATTTGATGTCATCGGCGGAGACATCCAGAAGCGGTCCGCGGGCCTCACCCGGGCCGGAGGAACACTGGTGACCGTCGTGGGGCCGCCCGAGGCGCGGCCCGCCGCTGGCCTGGCGATCGACTTCGTTGTCGAGTCCGATCGCGCCCAGTTGGGTGAGATCGTCCAGCGCGTGCGGGACGGACGGCTGCGGACGAACATCGGCACCGTCGCGATCCTCGACGATGCCGTCGCCGCCCTCAACCCGACTGAGCGACGCCAGGGGAAGACGATCATCCGCGTTCGTCCGTGAAGACTCGGGGACAGCGATCGGTCCTTCGTCCTCGTAGATCAGCGTCAGCCGCGTAGCGATGTCGGGCGCCTGCTCGACGCCGACACGGCGGTTGACGCACAGCGTGTCGAAGCCGGCACAAGCCGCGTGACCGTTGGCCGGCGCGTCAACGCGTCGTTGACAGCGAACTGGCCAGCTTCCGCCTCCGCGGCACCCGCCCCGTCCTCGGGTCCGGTCGGGTCACCCGCCTCCGTCGGCGCGTCGACATCCGGCGGTATCCGGGCTACGCCTCGCGTCGTTGCGGCCCGACACCCTCCGGAATGCCCGTGTGCGGGTGCGGAACGTACACGAGCTTCTGCGTGCGGCCGTCGAGCACGGTCGACTCGACGAGATCGAGGTCGAACTCCGGGCCGTCGTGGAACAGGGACGCATAGCCGGCCTTTCCGGTGATCGCCGGGAAGACCATCACCTCGAGGAAATCCACGAGTCCCGCCGCAAGCAGGGCGCGATTGAGCGAGATGCTGCCGTGGGATCGCATCGGGACGTCGGTCTCGCGCTTGAGCCGCTCCATCGCAGTCACGGCATCCTCCGAGATCACGGTCGAGTTCGACCATCCGAGCGGCGCGCTCAGCGTGCTCGAGAACACGATCTTCGGCAGGGCCGTGAGGCTGTCGTAGTAGGGCTCGTCGTACTCAACGACGAATTTGCGGAACTCGCGGAATGTCGTTCCTCCGTAGACCAGCACCTGGTCCTGTGCGTACTTCTGTACCAGGTAGTCCCGGAGCTCGGGGCCCTCCTTGCCCCAGTACCCGGGCCAGCCGCGCGCCGAGCCGTTGCCGTCGACGCTGCTGAAGAAGTCGACCGTCAGGGTGGCCATCAGATGCTCCCCTGCTCGGCGGTCCTGGTGGTAGTCATTCGGTACTCCTCATCGGGGTGGTTCGGTCGACCACCGCTCAGTTGCGCCACGAAGGCGGCGACCCGCATCCGACAGATCGCACAGCGCCGTTACCGTTTCGTTACAAACGGTCAGGCTCGGGATTCGCGATCGCCAATGAACTCGCCGAGTCGCGATCCAGGTCACCGCCCAGTCGGAAGTCAACGCGCGAACCGCATCCTCGGCTCATGCCCATGCGTATGCCGCCGATGCGTTGCACGATATGCGACACAGCTACGCGACGGCCGCACTCAAGGCCCGCGTTCACCTGAAGATCGTTTCGGCGAGGCGTGGTCACGCGTCGGAGGCCTTCACGGCTCGGATCTATCAGCACGCGTTGCCGGGTATGGACCGCGAAGCCGCCGGAACGATCGCGGCGCTGTTCGTTGGGGGAGGTCGGCAAACCCGCCGGTTAGCAAATCCGTTAGCAGGAAGCAGCAAAACGCCCTCTCAGATGATCTCTGAGAGGGCGTTTTTTCTTGTAGCGGGGACAGGATTTGAACCTGCGACCTCTGGGTTATGAGCCCAGCGAGCTACCGAGCTGCTCCACCCCGCGTCGGCTCGGTAACACTAGCGCACCGTCGGCGGAGCCGCCAAATTGCCGCGGCGCCTCGGCCGCGAGCGTACGTGAAGATCATCGGAGAGCGAACATACCGACACAGAGCGCTCACCGATGCCATGAAACACACGACCAACGCACCGGCCGCCGCCAGACGGGCCACCGAACCGGCGTGCCATCGAACCGGCGCCGGGCACCGATGTCGCCGAGACCGAGGCGGAGAGCGGCTAGGCGGCCGTACCGGAGGTTCGACCGACGGAGACCTCGCCGGTCCGCATCGCGCGCGACGCAGGTGCGGGGCGGGCGCCAGCGGGCACGCGTGCTCCGGTCAGCCGGCTAGGTTGGCGCGCAGCAGCAGCGACCGGATGTTGCTCACGCACCGCCGCCTTGCGAGCGGTCCGCTGCGGCTGGGCATACCTAGCCATCCCGAGTACGGCGATGAGCGTGCACACGAACCCGAGCGCCGCGATCCACTGCCGTCCGGGCCAGATCTGGTCGCCGAGTAAAGCGAGCCCGATGATCGCGGCCGGTGCCGTGGCCGCGGCGTCCATCGCGGCGACCGCGACCGTGATCGGGCCGCGCTGCATGGCCATGCCGAGCAACAGCTGGCCGAGGAGCGCATGCGCGAACAACAGGTACAGCAGCGGATGCGTCACCACCAGGTTCCAGTGGTGGGCGGCGGCGAGGGCGCGCGAGTCGACCGCGGCCGCGCCGAAGGCGAGGCCGGCCAGGGAGCCGAGCGCGGCCGAGCCGACAGCGCCACGGAGTCGCGCCGCGAAGAATCCGAGCACGCCGATGACGACGAGAACGGCGAGCAGCATTGCGAATCCGGCCGGCGTGAGGTGACGCGCGACGCCGGGCTTGGCCGAGATCACGAGCGCCCCGATGCCGATGCCGAGCAGCGCGAGCAGACCGATCTCGGCCCGCGGGAGGCGCCACTTCAGGAACACGACGCCGAGGATCGCCATCACGCCGAGACCGGCGGCCACACTCGCCTGTACGAGGAAGAGAGGCAACTCACGACGGGCGAAGAAGGCGAGCGTGAAACCGATCAATTGGCAGCCGACCCCGAGCAGGTAGACGCGTTGATTGCAGAGCCGCAACAGCAGCGTCGGTTGCATAGAGTGACAGCGTCGTGTACGCGTAGCTGCGATCGACTGCAACAGATTGGCCGTGCCGTACGCGAAGATCATCGCTGCTAGGCACAGCCAACCGGTCGAGACCATCCGCCGAGGATAGACGGCAAAAGTGGATATCGCGCGTTTCGCGCGCGGCAAATATTGTTACTCTCCGTAAGCGAGGCGTTCGAGCACGTCGCCGTGTAGTGCGCCATTGGTCGCCACGGCGCTGCCCTGACCAGGGCCCGGGCGGCCGTTCAGATCGGTGAACGTCCCGCCGGCCTCGGTCACGATCGGGACGAGCGCGGCCAGATCCCACAGCGACAATTCGGGTTCGACCATGATGTCGACGGCGCCCTCAGCGACGAGCATGTAGCCGTAAAAATCGCCATACGCTCGGCTGCGCCAGCACCGGTTCATGATCTCCAACATCGCCGGCAGCCGGCCGATCTCGTCCCACGACGGCAGCGATGAGTAGCAGAACGACGCGTCGGCCAACCGCCGGACGCCGGAGACCCGGATCGGCGTCGCCGCGGAGGCGTGCCGGCCGGCGTAGGCGCCGTGGCCGGTCGCCGCCCACCACCGCCGTTGCAACGCGGGCGCCGATGCGAGACCGACGACGACCTGGTCGCCGTCCATCAGGGCGATGAGCGTGGCCCAGATCGGTACGCCGCGGATGTAATTCTTCGTGCCGTCGATCGGATCGATCACCCAGCGCCGGTGGCCCGGGCCGGCCGGCGCCTCGGTCGCCCCGAACTCCTCGCCGAAGACCGCGTCCCGCGGCCGCGTGCGGGCGAGCGTCGCGCGCAGCGCCTTCTCGACGGCCGTGTCCGCGTCGGTCACGGGTGTCAGGTCGGGCTTCTCGGTCACCTGCAAATTCAGGGATCGAAACCGGCTCAACGAAATCGAGTCGGCGGTGTCGGCGAGCACGTGCGCAAGAGCGAGATCATCCGCGTATCCGGCCACACGCGAAACCTAGCGGATCGGCGGTGATTCGCGGGTTCACCGTGCGGGGCGTCGTTGTGTCAACAGTCGTGCGCGCAGCCGACGAGTGACGGATCGTACGCCGACGGTCACCGTACGGACGGCCGCGCCCGTACGTAGTCGACCCAGTCGAACGCGTACGCGTGCCGGTCGTCGGCGTCGTGGTGGGACCGATCGACCTCGGTCCACAAGCGAGGGTCGAATCCGGGGAACCAGGTATCCGCGCCGGAGACGACGGCGTCCACCAACGTCAGGCGCATCCCGGTCGCGTACGGCAACGCCAGCGCATATACCTCCCCGCCACCGCCGACGGTCAGCCCCGACTCGCCGGCGAGACCGACGGCCTCTTCGAGGGACCGCACGGCGACCTGTCCCGGCCACGGTGCCGGTCGCCGGCGACTCAGCACGTAATTCGTCCGGCCCGGCAGCGCGCGGCCGATCGACACGGCCGTACGGTGCCCCATCACGACCGGCCGTCCGAGCGTGATGGCCTTGAACCGCCGAAGGTCGTCGGGCAGGTGCCACGGCAGCATCTCGTTGGCCCGACCGATCGCGTTGTCGCGATCAAGGGCCGCGACGAGCACCAGCCGGCCGAACGGGGAGTCCATCGCTCAGACCGCGATCGGCGCCTTGATCGACGGGTACGGGTCATAGCCGGTCACCACGACATCCTCGTACCGGTAGTCGAAGATCGACCGCACGCCCGGCGTGAGCGCGAGTCGCGGCAATGGCCGGGGCGTGCGTTCCAACTGAATGCGGGCCTGGTCCACGTGGTTGTTGTAGAGGTGGGCGTCGCCGAGCGTGTGCACGAAGTCGCCGACCCGCAGGCCGGTCACGTCCGCGATCATGTGCGTGAGCAGCGCATAACTCGCGATATTGAACGGCACGCCGAGGAAGATGTCCGCCGACCGCTGGTAGAGCTGGCAGGACAGCCGGCCGCCGGCGACGTAGAACTGGAATAGCGCGTGACACGGCATCAGCGCCATATCGGGCAGATCGGCCACGTTCCAGGCGCTCACGACGAGCCGGCGTGAGTCGGGATTGCGGCGGATCTCGTCGATCACCCCGGAGATCTGGTCGACCGTGCGCCCGTCCGGACACGCCCACGACCGCCACTGCTTGCCATAGACCGGGCCGAGTTCGCCGCGCTCGTCGGCCCACTCGTCCCAGATGGTCACGTTGTTGTCGTGCAGATAGTCGACGTTGGTGTCGCCGCGCAAAAACCAGATCAACTCATGCACGATCGACCGCAGGTGCGTCCGCTTCGTGGTGACCAGCGGAAAGCCGGCGGCAAGATCGAACCGCATCTGGTAGCCGAAGACCGATCGCGTGCCGGTGCCGGTGCGATCGCCCTTGTCCGTCCCGTGATCAAGCACGTGCTGGAGCAGATCGAGGTAGGCCCGCATAGGCGGAGTTTAGGCGACGCCTGCGACAGGACATGCGACACCGACCGCGAGTTGCGACGCGATAGATTCGCAATTGTGCGACCGGATGCGGTGTGTGGCCTGCTGGCCGAGGAAGAGCGGCTGTTGGTCTTCGCCTCGGTGGTGCTGGGCGCGGCCTCGCCGTCCAGCGTCGCGGCGGCGACCGGGCTGCCGGCGCGCGACGTCGTGCGCGCCATCCGCCGCCTTGAGCAGGGCGGAATGATCAGCGTCGCCGAGGGCAAGCTGATCGCGGACCGCGCGGTGTTCAAGGACGCGGTCCGTGAGTACGCACCCGAGCCGGTGCCGGACGAGCCGCTCGATCCGGATCGAGCCAAGGCGGCGGTGCTGCGCGCGTTCGTCCGCGACGGTCGCCTGTTGTCGATGCCGGCGGCCCGGGCGAAGCGCCGGATCGTGCTCGAGCATCTCGCCGCTTGCTTCGAGCCCGGCATCAAATACCCCGAGCGGGCCGTCGACGCCGTGCTGCGGGCCTGGAACGACGACTACGCCTCCCTGCGTCGCTATCTCGTCGACGAAGAGCTGATGGACCGCGAGAACGGCATCTACTGGCGCACCGGCGGCCCGGTCGACATCGCCTGATCGGCGAAGCTCTGATCGGGCGCTCAGCCGGTGGCGGTCGTCGGTGCGGTGGCGGTCGTCGACGGTGTCTTGTGGACGGTGGTTGCGCTCTCCACGCTGTCTGCGATGCCGGTGGGTTTCCAGAAAATGCGGTACGTGGACAACGTCGCGCCGAGCACGATGAGGAACGACGTGGCGAGCGACTTTCCGTGCAGATCACCGGCGGCCCAGCTGGTCACGACGGCGGCGACGAGCGACACGAGGATCGCGACGACGCCCTTGACCTGCGACCTCCAGTGGGTCTGATTCACCGACGACACGACCAGCGGCACGATGAGACCGACGAAGGCGGAGCTCAACTGAAGGTTCGACACGGACGCTCCCAGGCGGTGTACGGGTGCGGGCGGCCCCGCGAAAAGTCACGCACACGCTAGTGGTCCGGACCGACACGCCGACAGTCTTCTGTCGTGAATGGACCTGTCGGATCGACAACACGGGCCCGGCGAGCGAGGGGCCAGAGCCGGGACGGAGGCAGGGACTAGCCGACGTCGAACGGATAGTCCGGCGGGAGCGCAGGCAGCTCGTCGTCGCCGCCCTCGGTCCGCTCGGCCTCGCCACTCTGCGAGGCGAGCAGTCGGCGGAACGAGGCGAGACGGCGTGGGTCGGCGCCGCCGGCGGCGACGAGCGCGTCGAGCCCGCACGATGGGCTCGTCGCGGTGTGCTCGCAGTTCGGTGGGCAGTTCACCGAGGCCTCGACGAGGTCGGGGAAGCCGTGCAGCACGCTGTTGGCCGAGACATGAGCCAGGCCGAACGACCGTACGCCGGGCGTGTCGACGATCCATCCGTCGACGCCGTCGAGTCGCAACGCGACGGCACTCGTGGACGTGTGGCGGCCCTTGCCGACGGCGCTGACCACGCCGACCGCACGAAACGCGTCCGCGACAAGGCGATTGACCAAGGTCGACTTGCCGACGCCGGAGTGGCCGACCATCACCGATACCTGACCGGCCAGCGCGTTCTCCAGGTCGGTGAGCGGCTCGTCCGGGCGGCACAACACGTGCGGCAGCAGCAGTTCGGCGTAGTAGTCGAGCACCGGCTTCGCGCTGGCCAGGTCGGCCTTCGTAAGGCACAGCAGCGGCTCGATCTCGGCGTCGTACGCCGCGACGAGGCACCGGTCGATGAAACCGGTCCGGGCCGGCGGGTCGGCCAGCGAGCTGACGATGACGAGTTGGTCGGCGTTCGCCACGATCACGCGTTCGAGTCGGCCCTCCGGCGTCGTGTCGTCGTCGTCGGCCGTACGCCGGAGCACCGACGTACGTTCTTCGATCCGTACGATCCGGGCCAACGCGTCGACGCCGCCGGACACGTCGCCGACCACGGCGACCCGATCGCCCACGACAACACCGCGCCGGCCGAGCTCCCGGGCCCGCATCGCGGTAACCATCGTGTCCCCGACCTCGACGGTGTAGCGGCCGCGATCGACGGCCACGACCATGCCCTCGGACGCATCGGAGTGCCGGGGCCGGATCCGGGTACGGGGTCGGGACGACCGGCCGGGCCGCACCCGTACGTCGTCCTCGTCGTACTCCCGCCGTTTCGCGGTCACGCGGCCGCTTCGCTCATCCGGAAACCATTCCGGCCCACAGCGCGGGGAACTCCGGCATCGTCTTCGACGTGCACGCGACGTCGGACAACTCGACACCGGGCACCGCGAGGCCGATGACGGCGGCGGCATGGGCCATCCGATGGTCGGCGTACGTCTCGAAGACCGCGCCGGTCAGCGGGCGGGGCTCGATCGCCACGCCGTCCGGCAGCTCAGTGACCCGGGCCCCAAGATGCTCGAGTTCGCGGGCGAGGGCGGCGAGCCGATCGGTCTCGTGGCCGCGGATGTGGCCGACACCGGTCAGCCGCGACGGCGAATCGGCCAGCGCGGCCAGTGCCGCGATCACCACGGTCAGCTCGCTGACCTCGCTCAGGTTCGCGTCGATGCCGTGCACGGCACCGGTGCCACGGATCGTGAGACCGGCTTCGGTGAGGGTGACCTCGCCACCCATCATGGTCAGCAGTTCCCGTAGTTGGTCGCCCGGCTGCGTCGTCTCCCTAGGCCAGCCCGGGACGGCGACCTCGCCGCCGGTAACGAGCGCGGCGGCGAGGAACGGCGCCGCACCGGACAGATCCGGTTCGATGACCCAGTCCCGGCCGGCGATCTTGCCCGGTGCCACCGACCACACATCGGGTGTCGCGTCGTCGATGTCGACACCGGCGGACCGCAGCATCGCCGCGGTCATCCGCAGATGCGGCGCGCTCGGCACGGGCGGCCCGTTATGGCGGATGACAAGACCGCGGTCGAAACGCGCGGCCGCGAGCAGCAGCCCGGACACGAATTGGCTCGACGCCGACGCGTCGATCGCGATCTCGCCGCCGGCGACGGAACCGCGACCGTTCACGGCCATCGGGAGGGCACCGCCGTCCGCGGTCGGTCGGGCGTCGATGTCGACGCCGATGCTCCGCAGGCCGGCCAGCAGCGGGCCGAGCGGCCGCTCCCGGGCGCGGACGTCGCCGTCGAACGCGACACGACCGTCGGCAAGAGCGGCGGCCGGCGGCAGGAAGCGCATCACCGTGCCGGAGAGCCCGACGTCGACCATCGCTGGGCCGACGAGCGGCTGCGGGCGCACCACCCATGCGAGCGGATCCGCGATGTCGAAATCCACGCCCATGGCGGCGAGTCCGCCGGCCATCAATTCGGAGTCGCGCGAACGCAGCGGAGGGCGCAGGGTCGACGGATCGTCGGCCAGCGCCGCCAGCACGAGTGCGCGGGCCATCATCGACTTCGAGCCGGGCAGCCGGACCTCGGCGTGCACCGGTCGGGTCGCGATCGGGGCAAGCCAGGTGTTCGCAGCGTTAGTCACGCGTCCATTGTCGCGTGCCCGGTCGCCACGTGGGCGGCCGACCGCCCTCGATGCGCTAACTTGGGCGCTATGTGTGGGCGTTACGCGACCACCCGTTCGGCCGCCGACCTCACCGCGCTCTTCGAAGCGCTCGACGTGAGCGGCGGCTCGATCGCGGTCGACTACAACGTGGCGCCGACCGACCCGGTGCCGGTGATCCGGATGTCCGGCAGTCGCGGTGGCCGCGTCCTCGACGTGGCGCGCTGGGGCCTGGTCCCGTCGTGGGCCACCGATCGGAAGGTCGGCGCACGCATGATCAATGCCAGGGCGGAGACGATCGCGTCGTTGAAGGCGTTCGCGATCCCGTTCGCGCGCCGCCGCTGCCTGATCCCGGCCACCGGCTGGTACGAGTTCGCTCCGCGACCGGTCGGCGGCGCGGGCGGCAAGGCGGCCCGCAAACAGCCGTACTTCATGACGTCGCGTGAAGGCGGCCCGGTCGTGTTCGGCGGGGTGTGGACGGTGTGGTCGAGTCCGGACGGATCGATACCGAAGCTGCTGACATCGTCGATTGTGACCACGGCAGCGGTCGGCGAGCTGGCCGACGTGCACTCCCGCATGCCGCTGGTGCTGTCGGCGGACCGGTGGCCCGCGTGGCTTACCGCCGCAGCGAGACCTCAACGCGTTGCTCGCGCCGCCATCGCTGGATGACGTCGCCGCGCTGGAGATCCGGGCGGTCGGGCCGGCGGTGGGCGATGTGCGCAACGACGGTCCGGGGCTGATCGAACCCGTACCCGGTTACCCGGACGGTGGCTCGGCGCGATTGGCCCCGGTTCCGGATCGCGCCGATCTCACCCTGTTTTGAGGCTTTTGTTCAGTCAACATTCAGCAGCCTTGGAGGTAACAGCGGCCAAGCCCTTGTCCGCGGCCTGTCTTGTGCGGTAGAACACAGCGCCGGCATCGTGAACTTTCATTGCAGTAAGCACGGTGATCGCGCAGTTGTTGTACCCGCGGGGGAGGTGGGTTATGACCCGAGCACGCACGCCACGACCACATGAGGTGGCGGCTGCACGGCGCGACCCGCGACTGGTTCGGGCGTTTTCCGAACGTCGCGAGTCCGAACACCGGACCGACGAATCCTGGCGATCGCGAGGAGTCTGTCGGCGGCACGATCCAGAGACGTTCTTCCCGGCCCCGAGTGAGACGCCCGAAGCCGCGCTCTCGCTCTGCCGGGGCTGTGACGTGCAGGGCGCTTGCCTTGCCTGGGCACTGGACGCCGGCGACTGCCACGGTGTCTGGGGCGCGACCACACCGCGCGAGCGTCGCGCTATGTCGGTGGTCTGGCGGGACGAAACGGCTCCGGCCGAGGTGACGCCGAGCGCACTCGGCGAAGTCGTCATTCTTGCGTCCCAACGGCAGCCGATGATCGTGGAAGTGCTCAATCACGCCGTTCGGGTTGCTTCCTGATCCAACCGGTCGAATATGGGGTACGTGACACAAATAGCGACGCCGCGTGGCCCGGCCTCGGTCACCCTGACCGAGCCGGCCGGCGGCGCGCGGAGCCTCCTCGTCCTCGGGCACGGTGCCGGCGGGGGTGTCGACGCACCCGATCTCGCCGCGGTCGCCAAGGCCGCGTCCGCCCGTGGTGTCGCGGTTGCGCTCGTGACGCAGCCGTATCGAGTCGCTGGACGCCGCTCGCCGGCTCCAGCGGCGCATCTCGACGAGGCGTGGACCGCCGTGGTCGCGGACTTGCGCTCGGGGCCGCTCGGCGATCTGCCGCTCATCGTCGGCGGCCGATCCAGCGGCGCTCGGGTCGCATGCCGTACGGCGGCCGTTGTGGGCGCATCGGGCATCATCGCGCTGGCGTTCCCGCTCCACCCGCCGGGCAGGCCGGACAAAAGCCGTGATAGCGAACTGGATACCGGCGTGCCGACCTTGGTCATTAACGGCGACCGCGACCCATTTGGCGTTCCGGAGGAGCGCCCGGGAGTGACCGTCGCCATCCGAGCGGGACAACGCCATGACCTTCGCACTGACGTACGCGGGACGGCGGCCATCGTCACCGACTGGATGGATCAGTACGGCTGGGCCGTCACGGAACCCGAGCGCTGACGCCACGCGCCGGTGCGTGACCCCCGCCGGCCCCGATCGTTAGACACCCGCAGGCATCCGAGCACGGCGCTGCCGGCGCTGCCGGTGCACGCTTCGGCAAGGGCGCGTGCGCGGCCGGAAATACAGTTCCCACAAGCCATTCCTGGCCCGTCGGCGGGTGTGCGGCGTCACATCGTGCGTCGCGTCGTACCCCGGTCCCAGCCGACGGGCCAGGGGTGGCTTTCCTTGTTCGGCCGGTTCAATCGCATACCTGGTCAGGCACGGAATGCCCCGCACCCGGTCGGTGTTACAGCACCCGTAGGCACGCTCGCGGTCGCGGCGTGCCACCCGATCGGAAGGAGAAATGCGTGGCCATCACTCGAGAGCGCACCGATCGCCGGGACGACGCGTTCGTCACGGGATTGTTGAACGCTCCGACCTGGCCAGCCTCCGTCGACGGACCGCTCACCGGACCTAGCCGTCCGACCGCGTCCGAGCGAGAGACCTCCCGCGTATCCTCGACGAGACGGTCGAGGGAGGGCGTTCGCGTGACACCAGGGCAACCGACCCAGCAGGGGGAGCAGGCCCAGCAGCGGGAGCAGTTCGAGCGCGACGCGATGCCGTTCGTGGATCAGCTTTACGGCGCCGCGCTCCGCATGACCCGCAATCCGGCCGACGCCGAGGATCTCGTTCAGGAGACGTTCCTCAAGGCGTTCGCGGCCTTCCACCAATTCGAGCCGGGCACGAATCTCAAGGCCTGGCTCTACCGGATCTTGACGAACACGTACATCAACTCGTACCGGAAGCGTCAGCGCCAGCCGATCCAGGCACCGACCGACGAGATCACCGACTGGCAGCTGGCCGAGGCGTCTTCGCACGCGTCGACCGGCCTCAAGTCGGCCGAGGTCGAGGCGCTCGACAAGCTCGCCGACTCGGACGTGAAGGACGCGTTGCAGGCGCTTCCCGAGGAGTTCCGGCTCGCGGTCTACCTGGCCGACGTCGAGGGCTTCTCGTACAAGGAGATTGCCGACATCATGAATACGCCGATCGGCACCGTGATGTCGCGGCTGCACCGTGGCCGCCGTAACCTGCGTCGCAGCTTGGAGGAGTACGCCGGTCGGCGTGGCTTCAACCGCAACGGCACAGCAGTAGACGATGACGTCGAAACCCCGGCCGCGCCGGCCGGCCAGGAGGTATGACCGTGGGCAGCGAGAACTCCCACAAGTCCGACTGCGGTGAAGTCCTCGACGAGGTATACCTCTACCTCGATCTCGAATGTGACGAGCAGCGGCGCGACCTCATCCGTACGCACCTCGACGAATGCTCGCCGTGCCTACGGGAGTTCGGCATCGAGCAGGAAGTCAAGCTTCTGGTGTCACGGTGCTGCGGCGGCGAGAAGGCGCCGGAAGCCTTGCGCGAGCGACTCCGCGCGAAGCTCACCGAGCTGACCGTGCAGGTCGAGCGCCTGCGCTAGTTCATGGTGGTCGACCGTCGAACGACGGCGACCCGAGCCAGCGCCGAGGGCGCGATGGCCGACGGTGACCGACACAAGGACGGCCCGGCAGCGCGATAGCGCTTGTCCGGGCCGTACCCATCTCACGAGCTGGGTGTCAGGAGTTGGGGCGCTTGCCGTGGTTGGCGGCGTTCTTGCGGCGGGCCTTCTTCTTGCGCGACTTCTTCGCCATCTCGGCCTCCGGCCTCTGGGTGTTTGCGACAGTCGATCGTAGCTGGCCAGCGCCTGGTCGCTCCGGGCGGATGAGCCGGCACTCAGGCTCGGCGAAACGATTGGCCAGCACCGCGTGACACTTCCATGATTGGATACCTCTCGCGAGCTGCCAAAGTGACGAGAGGGGCAGATGATGGCCGACGAGATTCACGCCGAGATGGTGGCGAATGTGTGGAAGGTCGTCGCGAAGGCCGGCGACGCGGTGGAAGAAGGCGACACGCTGGTGATCCTCGAGTCGATGAAGATGGAGATCCCGGTCATCGCCGAGTCCGATGGTGTGGTCAAGCAGATCGCGGTCAGCGAAGGCGACGTCGTCCAGGAAGGCGACCTGATTGCCGTCGTCGATTGAGAGGCAAAGGCAGCAGAGCAACATGACGGTACGGACGAGGCCGGCGACCGAAGCGGATTACGCGGTCGCCGGCAGCATTTGCTATGAGGCCTATCGCGCCGACGGCCAGCTCGACGGCGCCGGAGGTTATGGTCGGGTGCTCGCCGACGTGGCCGCGCGCGCACCGGTCACCGAGGTCATCGTCGCCGACGATCCGGACACCGGCGAGCTCCTCGGCTGTGTCACATTCGTGTTGGCCGGCCGGCCGTGGGCCGAGGTGGCGACCGACGGCGAAGGCGAGTTCCGCATGCTCGCGGTCGCGCCGGGTGCACAAGGTCGAGGCGTCGGCTCGGCTCTTGTACGCGCCTGCCTCGAACGAGCGAGCGTGCAACGGTGCACCGCCGTGGCGATCTGCACGCGCGACACGAATGACCGCGCGATCCGGATGTACGAGCGATTCGGCTTCGTACGCGAGCCGGACCGCGACTGGACCCCCGAGCCGGACATCAAACTGCTCGCCCTGCGGCTGGCGCTGCCGGCTTGCACGCTTGGCTGACGGATTCCGCGGTCAGCCGACCGCTGTCCTGGCTCAGCCGACGGCTTCCCGGCTCAGTTGACCAGCTCGAGGGCGACGGCTAGGCCCGCGGCCTGGCGATCCTCGTCGCTCACGTTGTCGTCGCGGAGGATGAACCACGTCGCGTGGACGGCGAAGATCGCCATCGCGCGCTTGAGCCGCTCGGCCAGCGCGGCGTCATCGTCGCTGAGCAGGCCGATCAACGTCATCATCAGCTCGCGCATCCGTTCGCTCGACGGATGGTCACGTAGCGCCGTCTGGTTGCGCTCGAAGAACCGCATCGTGTCGTGGTGCCGGCCCTCGTGCAGCTCCTTCGCGTACCCGCGAATGAATTCCGAGCGTCCCGCCGACGTCTTCGGCAGCGTGCGACCCCACTCGATCAGCGCTTCGAGCCGCTCGACACGATCGTCGATCAGGCTCGTGACGATCTTTTCCTTCGTGTCGAAGTGGTAGTAGAGCGCGGCCTTCGTCACGCCGAGTTCCTCGGCGATCTCCCGCAACGATGTCGCTTCGTATCCCTTGTCGATGAACATCTGCAGCGCGACGTCCTGAATGCGGCTGCGAGTGTCGTTCCTGTTCATCGTTCTGTCCAAATCTACTTGACGGCCGGCAAGTAAGGAGTCTACCTTACGGATGACGATGGCACTAGCCGGCCGGCAAGTAAGGTCGGCGGCGGATGTGAACGAAACGGAGCGTACCCATGTCTGCTGTTATCCAAGCGCCGGCGGATCCGGCGCCCGCGCGTCGACGCGAGGTCATGGTCGTGCTGCCCGGGCTGATGCTCGCGTTCATGCTCGCCATGCTCGACAACTTCATCGTCGGGACGGCGATGCCCACGATTGTCCGCGATCTCGGCGGCCTTTCGCACCTGTCCTGGGTGGTTACGGCATACGTTCTCGGAACGACGGTGTCCACCCCGCTCTGGGGCAAGATCGGCGACATGTACGGCCGCAAGGGCGTATTCATCACGTCGATCGTGACGTTCCTGGTCGGCTCGGCACTATCCGGCGCGGCGCAGAGCATGACCCAGCTCATCGGCTTCCGGGCCTTGCAAGGTCTCGGTGCCGGCGGGTTGGTGGTCGGCGCGATGGCGATCATCGGCGACCTTGTCCCGCCCCGCGAGCGCGGTCGCTACCAGGGCATCATGTCGGCCGTGATGGCCGTCGCGATGGTGGCCGGGCCGCTCGTCGGCGGCTACATCACCGACAACCTCGACTGGCGATGGGCGTTCTACGTCAACGTGCCGATCGGCATCGTCGCGCTGGCGCTCGTCGTGACCCGCCTGCACCTGCCGAAGCACCGGGCACAACACCGCATCGACTGGGCGGGCGCCGGGCTGCTCGCCGTCGGCATCACCGCCCTCGTGCTGATCACGACGTGGGGAGGTAGCCAGTACGCGTGGGGGTCGTCGATGATTCTCGGTCTCGTCGGCGTGGCCGTGGTGGCGTTGGCATTGTTCGCGTACGTCGAGCCGCGGGCACCGGAACCGATCCTGTCCCTAGCTCTGTTCCGGAACCGCAACTTCGCGCTGACCTCCGTAATCGGGTTCCTGGTCGGCTTCGCGATGTTCGGAGCGATCAGCTATCTGCCGCTCTATCAGCAGACCGTACAAGGAGCGTCGGCCACGAACTCGGGCCTGCTCCTGCTGCCGATGATGGCCGGACTCCTGGTCACGTCGCTCATTGCGGGCCAGTTGATCACCCGTACCGGCCGGTACAAGGCGTACCCGGTCATGGGTGGCGTCCTGATGACGGTCGGCATGGTGTTGCTCGCCACGATGGGCGTACACACGTCGAAGCTTTCGACGTCGCTCGCGATGCTCGTGCTCGGCCTCGGCATGGGCTTCCTGATGCAGACGACGATGTTGATCGCCCAGAACAGCGTGCAGCAGCGGGACATCGGCGTCGCGAGCAGCGCGTCGACGTTCTTCCGGTCGATCGGTGGCTCGTTCGGGGTGTCGCTGTTCGGTGCAATCTTCAACCACACGCTGACGAGTTCATTGACCGCGAGCGTCGGTGCCGCGGCCGCCACCAAACTGACCGCGAGCGGGGCCAGCAGTCTCAGCAGTGCGGCCGGGGTCAAGCTGCCGTTGCCGGTGCTGAGTGGCATCGCGGACGGGATCTCGAACGTGTTCTTCTGGGCCACGTTCCTCGCGGTCGTCGTACCGGTGCTAGCCATCTTCATCAAGCACGTGGCGCTGCGCAGCGGAGCGGCACCGGCGGACGCCTCCGCGGACGGGTCCGCGGACGATCCGTCGCCCGACGGGGTTTCCGCGGTCGGATCTTCGTCGAGCGACGGGTCTTCGTCGACCGACCGGGAGCGGGCCGCGGCGTCGGCTTGACGGCCGCAACTTCACTGAAGTCGCCCCTTTCGCGACTGTTGCTGCACTTGTACGGAACTTGACCGGCGATCCTCGCGGTGACCGGCCAAGTTCCGTACAACTACAGAAGCGGACAGACGGCGAGCACCCGACGAACGGGCACGCGACAATTGCGAGCGCGAGCCAACCAGAACGTGAGCGCGATTCGTGCGAGCCGACGCCCGACGTACCCATAAACAAGCAGCATTTGCGCGAACCGTTGCGCTTTGGGCCGATAGCGTGCAGAATTGCGCACGACATGCGCGGAGCCTGCGCACGGGTACGGACAAACGAAGGCGGCGGAAACGTTGGCAGAGCCGACCGGGCGCCAGCTGGGGCAGGGCATGGCGGCGGACATCGCCGAGCAGCCCGAGGTCTTTGCACGGCTGCTGGAACGCGAACACGCCGATGCGATCGCCGCTATTGCCGCCAGGGTCATCGAGAAACAACCGCGCCACGTAGTGTTCACCGCCCGCGGAACGTCCGATCATGCCGCTCTCTACGGCGCCTACCTGTCCGAGATCCGGCTCGGCATCCCCGCCGGGCTCGCGTCGCCATCGGCGGTCACCGTCTACGGTGCGCGGCCCGATCTTGCCGGCGCGCTCGTGGTCGGCGTCAGCCAGAGCGGCGGCTCGGCCGACCTCGTCGAGGTGGTGCGGGCCGCCCGCGACACCGGGGCGCTCACGCTCGCGATCACCAACAATCCCGAATCTGCCCTGGCCGAAGCGGCCGAGCTCCACATCGACATCGCGGCCGGGCACGAGCGCGCGGTTGCGGCGACGAAGACCTACACGGCGGAGCTTCTGGCGCTGTTGCTACTGGTGGAGTCGGTGCGCTCCGGCGGTCGGCTGCTGGGCGACGAGCGGTCCGCGCTGGCCGAGCTGCCGAATCTCGCCGCCGGCTTGCTGGGCGATCCGACGCCGGCCGACATCGCCGGTCGCTACCGGTTCGCCGCGCGAGTCGTCACCACGGGACGGGGGTACGCCTATCCGACGGCCCGCGAGGCGGCGCTCAAGTTGATGGAGACGTCCTACCTGCCGGCGCTCGCTTTCTCCGGCGCCGATCTGCTGCACGGACCGTTGGCGATGACCGCGCCGGACGTACCCGTCCTGGCCGTGGTCGGCGACGGCCCGGCCGGCGCGGCGATGCGTGAGGTCGTGACGAAACTGGACGAGCGGCGAGCGGACGTGGTGGCGATCGGACCCTCGGCAATCGACGGCGTACGGCTGCGGATCGCAACTCCGTCGGTGGATGAGCGTTATGCGCCGCTGCTCGACATCCTGCCGCTGCAACGGTTGGCGTTGCATCTCGCGCTCGCCCGTGGTGAGGATCCGGACGCGCCGCGTGGGCTGAACAAGGTCACGATCACGCGCTGAGGGCCGAAGGTTGACCGCGAACCGGACGTACGTCGAGCCGTTAGCGCGGCGTCAGCCGAGCCAGTACGCCGGCAGACGCAGGATTCCAGCGATCCGGTCGCCGATCTCGGCGTGGGCATCGGGTAACCCGATCGAGGTCGGCTCCTGCGTCACCGGGTCGTATCGAGTGAACCCGCGCTGTACGTAGACGTAGAGCGACGTCAGCGTCTCGATGGTGTTCGCGGCCCAGATCGGCATCGGTCCCGGCTCGCCGGCGTCGATGGCCGCGCGCAACGGGTCGAGCCAGCCGACCGGGTCGGCCAGGTCGCGACGACACAACAGGGTCGCCATGGCGTACGCCATCCGGGCGTCCTCGGCCTGAGAAAAGCGGTAAGTCGTCGGCCGCAGCAACCGGTCGGCCCAGAGCCGGGCAAGATCGGCGAGATCGTCGGCGCCGAGGCGAGGCGACATCGCGAGTGCTCGCACGGTGTCGGCGCCGTGTGCGATCGCGTGTAGCCAGCCGAGTTGATCGTCCCAGCCCCGCAGATCGATCTCGTCGAGGAACCACGCACCGAACGCGCGCTGCCATTGCCGTACCCGTTCATCCGTCAGTTCGCCGGTGACCGCATCGCGCCGGATCACCGCGCCGAGGATCAAGGTCGCGAACGTCCGTGCCTGGATCTCCGGACGCGCGTGGGCGGCGGCCATCTCGTCGCCGAGATCACCGAGCCGGCCGTCGAGGTCACCGCGGATGATCCAGGTGGCGACGATCGGGTAGGCGGTTTCGTCCCGGATGGACGGGTCCGGATCGCTCAACATCGCGACCAGTTCGGCCACCGACTCCTCGAGCGGCCGGCCAACGGGGACCGCCATGTCGTTCGCGAGGACCGAGACCCAGGCGGAGTCCGGCGCCCGAGGTCTGAGGCCGGGCCAGGTTCCGAGTCCGAGGCGGGCATCGAAGCCGACGAGCGGTCGGTCATTTCGTGATCGTGATCACGGCGGGCGCATTCTGTCGCACCTGCGACGCGGCGAACGTCTGCGCGGGCCGGTCGCCGACCTGCACGCCGTACGAGTTCGAGCTGCCCGGAACGGCGCGGATCTCGAACGGGAACGCGCAGGTCGTCGTCGTCCCGCTGCGGGCGAGGATGCCCGAGCCCAGCGAGCCGTTCGCGATCGCGATGCCCTGCTCGTCAAGCACCTTGACCGGCGTACTGGCCGCGATTCCGCGCACTGAGGCCGGGGCGGTGCACGTCGTACCGACGGCCGCGTCGTCGCTCGCCGGCAACGCGACATCGGCGTGGCCGATCAACACGAACGAGTCCGGCTTTTGGACGCTTTTCTGCCCGGCGGCGATGAATCCACAGCCAGAGACCGCGGCGAGCGCGACCGCGGCGCTGGCGGCGGCGAGCAGGCGCGGGATCCGAGTCACGTGGGCCGACGCTACTCCGACCGGCTGTGGGCATGGCACGCTGGGGAGCCGGGCCGCGATCGTCGCTTACGATCAGGCTTTCACGTGGGTGCGGTGCGCGGGACCCCGCCGGCCACGACGGCCGGCATCAAACAGCCGTCGGTACGGACGAGATGGAGGCGAGTCGACATGTCGACCCTGCGCGATCTCGTGGAGGAGTACACGACGCTCGACGCCGCCGATGTCGAACACCTGCACCGGTTGGCCGGCGAGTGGCAGCTCATCAGCGATCTCTCCTTCGCTGACCTGCTGCTATGGGTCAAGCTCAGTGACGACGACGCGTTCGTCTGCATCGCCCAGGTGCGCCCGACGACCGGTCCGACGGCGTACGAGGACGATCAGGTCGGACGCGTGGCCAGCGGTTCGGACGTCGCACACCTCACGGTCGCCGCGGTACAGGGTCGGATCTGGCGCGAAGGCGACCCGGTCTGGTACGGCGACGTTCCGGCCCGCAACGAGGCGATCCCGGTACGGCGGCCGGGCCGCCCGCCCGTGATCGCGCTGATCGGGCGGGACACGAATCTGTCCACCGCCCGATCGCCGAGTCAGCTCGAGCTCAACTACCTGACCACCGCGGATGACCTGGCCCAGATGATCACGGATGGCACGTTCCCGCCGCAGCTGCACCTCGGCGAGACGACGACCGCCCCCCGGGTCGGCGACGGGCTCATCCGGCTCGACGCCGCGGGCACGGTGACGTACGCCAGCCCGAACGCGTTGTCCGCCTACCGTCGCCTCGGGCTGCAGTCGAACCTGGAGGGTGAGGATCTGGCGCTGCAAACCAAGCGCCTGATCGACGACTCGCTCGACGCGTCCGAGGCGACCAACCGGATCCTGTCCGCGTTGCGCGGGGAAGCGCCGCCCCGCAAGGAGTTGGAGACGCGCGGCGGCGCGGCTGTGTTGATGCGGGCACTGCCGCTGCTGCCGGCCGGTGTGCCGATCGGCGCGCTGGTCCTGGTCCGAGACATCACCGAGGTACGTCGTCGCGACCGCGCCCTCATCACGAAGGACGCGACGATCCGGGAAATCCACCACCGGGTGAAGAACAATCTGCAGACCGTGGCGGCGCTGCTCCGGCTCCAAGCACGACGGGTAGGCATCCCCGCCGCCCGTGGTGCGCTGGAGGAGTCCGTCCGCCGGGTGGCGTCGATCGCGCTCGTGCACGAGACGCTATCGATGTCGTCGGACGAAGCGGTCGACTTCGACAACATCGTCGACCGGGTCGCGGCCGCGGCCGCGGAGGTTGCCGGCGACGAGTCCCGACTGATGATGCGACGGACCGGATCGTTCGGCGTGCTGCCGGCCGAGATCGCGACGCCACTGGTCATGGTGCTGAATGAACTGCTGCTCAACGCGGCCGAGCACGCGTTCGAGCCGGGATCGGACGGCGCCGTGGAGATCTCGGTCGAGCGGGATCGCAGCCAGATCGAGGTCCGGCTGACGGATAACGGGCGCGGCATTCCGGACGACTTCGACCCGGAGAACAGCCGCCGGCTGGGGCTGCAGATCGTCCGTACGCTCGTCGCGGGTGAGCTCCGCGGCACGATCGACATCCGTCGTGGTGACGACGTCGGCACCGAGGCGGTGTTGGTCTTCCCGCTCGAGCGCCGCTGATCTTGGTTGAGACTGGTACGACGTGTCGTAAAGCACTCGCCCGAGGCGTGAGACCACGTGGTCAGCAGTCGGACCGGTGTGGCAGAGTGACATTCGTGGTAGTCGACAGCATCACGACGCTCGGCTCGATGCCGGGCGTCCGGGCCGGGGCAAACATGCTCACGGCCCGTCGTCATGTCGACTACGGGCGCGTTCGTAGCGCCATGTGTCCGGCTTACTGAGCCCCGACTGTCCTCGGGCGCCCGATTACGCCGGCGCACCTTCCTGACATTGACGTCACCGTCCCGCCATCGCGGCGGCTCGGGCCGGTCGTAGTCCGTGCGTCCTCCTCGGAGAAACCGTACGGAGGATCGCAATGTCGATCATCGCCGACAAGCCGGCCACGCCACCCCGCCCGACGCCGCGTGCCCGCGGCGAGGCGGCCGGCCAACGCCGGCGCGGCGAGGGCCAGTGGGCACTCGGCCACCGGGAGCCGCTCAACCCCAACGAGCGCATGAAGCGCGACGACGACGGGCTGAACGCGCGCCTGCGGATCGAGCACGTCTACGCGCACCGCGGATTCGCGAGCATCGACCCGCAGGATCTTCGTGGTCGGTTCCGCTGGCTCGGTCTTTACACCCAGCGCAAGCCCGGCATCGATGGCGGCCGCACCGCCATCCTCGAGCCGCATGAGCTCGACGACGAATACTTCATGCTCCGCATCCGCATCGACGGCGGCCAGCTCAACGTCGCCCAGCTGCGTGCCGTCGCCAACGTGTCCACGCGCTACGCGCGCGACACCGCCGATCTGACCGACCGGCAGAACGTCCAGATGCACTGGGTCCGCATCGAAGACGTACCGGCGATCTGGCGGGAAATCGAGGGCGTCGGGCTCAGCACCACCGAAGCCTGTGGCGACACCCCGCGCGTCGTGCTCGGCAGTCCCGTCGCCGGGATCGCGGCCGCCGAGGTGATCGACGCGACGCCGGCGATCAACGAAATCACCCAGCGGTACGTCGGCGACTCTCAGTTCTCCAACCTCCCGCGCAAGTTCAAGACGTCGATCGGATGGCTGCCCGACCTGCCGTACGAAGTCAACGACATCGGCTTCGTCGGCGTCGTACACCCGGAGCACGGCCCCGGCTTCGACGTGTGGGTCGGCGGTGGCCTGTCCACCAACCCGATGCTCGCGAAGCGGCTTGGTGCGTGGGTGCCATTGGCCGACGTCCCGGACGTCTGGGCCGGCGTCGTCGGCGTGTTCCGGGACTACGGATATCGGCGACTGCGCAGTCGGGCCCGGCTGAAGTTCCTCGTGGCGGATTGGGGCATCGAGCGTTTTCGCGAGGTGCTGGAGACCGAATACCTGCATCGGACGCTGATCGACGGCCCGGCATCGGAGTTGCCGGCGCGCCCGGTCGACCACATCGGCGTCCACCCGCAGCGCGACGGCAACGTGTATGTCGGCGTCGCGCCGGTGGCCGGCCGGATCAGCGGCTCGACCCTGACGAAGGTCGCCGACATCGTCGAGGCGCACGGCTCCGGTCGCGTCCGCCTCACCGCTCAGCAGAAGCTGATCGTGCTCGATGTCGCGCCCGAGCGGGCCGAGTCACTGGTCACGGCGCTGGCCCAGATCGGGCTCGAGGCTCGCCCGTCGACCTGGCGTCGCTCGACCATGGCGTGCACCGGCATCGAGTTCTGCAAGCTCGCGATCGTGGAGACGAAGGCGCGCGCCGCGTCGCTCATCGAGACTCTGGAGAAGCGGCTCGCCGACATCGACGTCGACATCACGGTCAACATCAACGGATGTCCGAACGCCTGTGCCCGCACCCAGATCGCCGACATCGGACTCAAGGGCCAGCTCGTGCCCGGGCCGGGCGGCGAAATGGTGGAAGGGTTCCAGGTGCACCTGGGCGGCGGACTCGGGCTGTCCGCCGCGGATCAGCCCGGCTTCGGTCGCAAGCTGCGCGGCCTCAAGACGACGTCGGCTGAGTTGCCGGCATACGTCGAACGGCTTGCCCGCGCCTACGCCGACGAGCGTGCCGACGGCGAGTCGTTCGCATCCTGGGTGGCCCGGGCCGACGAAGGAGCACTCCGATGACCGCCGCCGGTGGCGACCGCATAGCTCCGTATCACTGCCCGTACTGCGGCGAAGAAGACATCCGACCCAGCGAGCAGGGCCATGGCACGTGGGAGTGCCGGTCGTGCGCGCGGGCGTTCACCGTGAAGTTTGTCGGCCTCGTTCCCCGGAAGGCGGCGACCAAATCATGATCACTCTCTCTCCGGTCATCCCGGGCAGGCGTAGCGCGGAAGAGTTGCGCGAGCTTGCGATCGATGCCAACGCCCGACTCGACCGTGCGCCCGCCGAGCGCATCGTCGAATGGGCCGCCGACGAGTTCGGCGAGCGGTTCTGCGTGACGAGTTCGATGGCTGACGCCATGCTCGCGCATGTCGTGTCGCGCGTGATACCCGGCGTCCGGGTCGTCTTCCTCGACACCGGACTCCACTTCGCCGAGACGCTGCGAGTCCGCGACCTGGTCGCCCGGACGCTGCCGGTCGAGGTCATCTCCGTGACGCCGCGGCAGACGGTCGGTCAACAGGATGGCCAGCACGGTCCGCGCCTGTTCGCGCGAAATCCCGATGAGTGCTGCGCCATGCGGAAGGTCGAGCCGCTGTCGCGGGCGCTGGAGCCGTACGACGCCTGGGCCGCGGGCCTGCGCCGGGACGAGGGTCCGACCCGGGCGAACACCCCGGTCGTCGGTTACGAAGCGAGTCGCGGCAAGGTCAAGATCGCGCCGCTGGCGTACTGGACGCAGGCCGAGGTCGACGCGTATATCAAGCGGTTCAACGTGCCGGTGAACAAACTCATCGAGCAGGGGTACGGCTCCGTCGGTTGCTGGCCGTGCACGCGCCGTACGTTGCCGGGTGAGGATCCGCGGGCCGGCCGCTGGCCGATGTTCGACAAGACCGAGTGCGGACTGCACGCGGCCTGACGCGATGACGATTCTCACCTCAGCCCCGATCGCGGTCGAGCCCCGGTCGCGTCCGGTGGCGGTCACTGACGTCGTGCTCGCCGCGCACGGCAGTCGCGACCCGCGCGCCGCCGTCGACACCGCGAAGCTCGTCGCCGCGGTAGCGGCGGCGCGCCCGGACCGTCACGTACGGGCGGCGTACCTGGATTTCACCGCGCCCCCGCTCGGTGCTGCCCTCGACGGTCGCAACGGCCCGACCATCGTGGTGCCGTTGCTGCTGACGCCGGCTTACCACGCCCGGGTCGATGTCCCGACCGTCGTCGCGGCGGCGGGTGACCGTGGTGCGTCGGTGACGACCGCGCGGGTGCTGGGGCCGGTCGATGACGACGATCCGGGCCTCGATCTGCTGGTGCGGGCGCTCGTGCGCCGGCTGGTGCAGGCGGCCCCGGCTCATGGCCAGTCTCCCGACGAACGCGACAGATGGGACGGGATCGTGCTCGGGGCGGCTGGCAGCCGGGACGAGCGTGCGCTCCGGACCGTCGATCGGGTCGCCCGGGCCCTCGGCGCGGCCCTGGATCTGCCGTGCCGGCCGGGCTATGCCAGTGGTGTCGGTGAGCCGGTCGACGTTGCCATCGCGCGACTGGCGGCCGGCGGGGCCGGTCGGATCGCGTACGCTGCGATGTTCCTGGCCGCCGGGCGGCTGTCCGATCGTGCCGCGGCAGCCGCAAGCGCCGCCGGCGCCGCCGTCGTGGCAACGCCGCTCGTCGATGCGCCGGAATTGGCCGAGCTCGTCGGAATCCGCATCGACGCCACCTCCCATTATCGGGATTCGTAGCAACAAGCCCGGCGTTTTCCCGTGGATTCCGTTGCAAGGATGTTTCAAGACGAAGGAATCACTTGTCCTGAGTGAGTTTCTCTGGCAGTGTGCCGTCACGGCCTGTTGGTCAGCAAGCTGACAGTGACCCTGCCGGAGGGACTTTGTGAAGGTAAGTAACTTCGTCAATGGGCAGCGCGTCGACAGCGCCGACGGTCGGACGAGCGACCTCATCGACCCCTGTACGGGTGAGCCCTTCGGCCAAGCGACTCTATCGACGGCGGCCGATGTCGATGCGGCGATGGCGGCCGCGGCGACGGCGTTCGAGAGCTGGCGCGACGCTACGCCGGCCGAGCGGCAGCGGGCATTGCTGAAGATTGCCGACGCCGTCGAATCCCGAGCCCGCGAGATCGTCGACGTCGAGTGTCGCAACACCGGCAAACCGATCGCCGTCACGATGACCGAAGAGATGCCCCCGCTCATCGATGAGCTCCGCTTCTTTGCCGGTGCCGCGCGCGCCCTCGAAGGCAGGTCCGCGGGCGAATACATGACCGGTCACACGAGCTACGTCCGGCGGGAGCCGGTGGGCGTATGTGCCCAGGTCACACCGTGGAACTACCCGATGATGATGGCGGTCTGGAAGTTCGCGCCGGCAATTGCCGCCGGCAACACGGTCGTCTTGAAGCCGAGCGACACGACGCCGGCATCGACCGCCCTGCTGGCCGAGATCGCCGCCGAATTCCTGCCGCCGGGCGTCCTTAACGTCGTCTGCGGCGACCGGGACACCGGACGTGCCCTGGTGGCGCACCCGACTCCCCAGATGGTGTCGATCACCGGATCCACTCGGGCCGGTGCTGAGGTCGCGGCGACGAGCGCTCTCGATCTCAAACGTACGCATCTCGAACTCGGCGGTAAGGCGCCGGTGCTCGTCTTCGGCGACGTCGACATCGAAGCGGCGGCGGGCGGCATCGCCGCGGCCGGCTACTTCAACGCCGGGCAGGACTGCACGGCCGCGTGCCGGGTGCTCGTCGAGGCCAAGATCGCCGACGAGTTCACCGCGGCGCTCGCGGACGCGGCCAAACGCACCACAGTCGGTGACCTGTCCGTCGAGGACGCGGCATTCGGGCCGCTCAACAATGCGAACCAGCTCGCGCGCGTGCAGGGCTTCCTCGCGCGTACCCCCAACCATGCCAAGATCGTCACCGGTGGCGATCGAATCGGCTCCCGCGGCTTCTTCCATGAGCCCACCGTGGTCGCCGACCTGCGTCAGGATGACGAGATGATCCAGGACGAGGTTTTCGGGCCAGTGATCACCGTCCAGCGGTTCGGCGACGTGAAGCAGGGTCTGAGCTGGGCAAACAATGTCCGTTACGGACTTGCCGCCAGCGTCTGGACACGCGACCATGACTTGGCAATGGAAATGTCGCGCTCCTTGGATTTTGGGGCTGTTTGGGTGAATACGCACATTCCGTTTGTCTCCGAAATGCCCCATGGGGGCTTCAAGCACTCTGGTTACGGCAAGGACTTGTCGATGTACGGGTTCGAGGACTACACCCGCGTCAAACATGTGATGCATAGATGGGGCTGATTTGGCGCTGGGGCTTGGGGTGTGGCGCCGTCTCGGATCGGACCATCTCGGCGGAGGAAGACGGGCACAGCCGGCGAAAGACGGCACAACGGAAGAGCGGACACGATGACTAAGGCAACGTATGCGACCGATTCGGACGCATCGGCGGCCGCGCTGGGACGAGCGGCTCCGGCGATCGAGCTCGTTGGGGTGGTGAAGGAGTTCGTATCGCACGGCGAGGTGATCGCGGCCGTGAACGGGATCGATCTCGCCATTGCGCCGGGCGAGTTCTTCTCCTTGCTCGGGCCGTCGGGCTGCGGCAAGACGACCACCATGCGGATGATCGCCGGCTTCGAGGAGCCGACGCGCGGGACGGTGTCGTTGCACGGCAGCAACGTAACCGGTGTTCCGGCCAACAAGCGCGACGTGAACATGGTCTTCCAGTCCTACGCGCTCTTCCCGCACATGTCGGTGGCCGAAAACGTGTCGTTCGGTCTGGAACAGCGCAAGGTGCCCAAGCCGGAAATCCGTGATCGCGTCGGCGAGATCCTGGAGATCGTCGGACTCGCCGGCCGGGAGAAACGCCGTCCGAAGGAGCTGTCCGGCGGCCAGCAGCAGCGTGTCGCGCTCGCCCGAGCGCTGGTGAATCGGCCGAGCGCCTTGTTGCTGGACGAACCGCTCGGTGCGCTCGATCTCAAGCTCCGTCAGGCCATGCAGGTCGAGCTGAAGCGCATCCAGCGCGACGTTGGAATCACGTTCGTCTATGTTACGCACGACCAGGGTGAGGCCCTGACCATGTCGGACCGCATCGCGGTGATGAACGAAGGATGCGTCGAGCACCTTGGCACGCCGAGGAATATCTACGAGCATCCGGCCACGCGGTTCGTGGCCGGCTTCATCGGCACCTCGAACCTGCTCGACGGTGTCGTCGCCAGCGTCGACGGCGAGCTTGCCGTCCTGCGGACCGAGGCCGGCGAGCGCATCGTGATTCCGCTCCGTCCGGACGTGCAAATCGCAGTCGGAACAAAGGTCGAGTTAACGGTACGGCCCGAGAAGATCGTGCTGCACCCGCAAGCTCCGGCCGACACTGAGGGCAGCGTCCTCAGTGGCACGGTGACCGAGGTTGTCTACCTCGGGACATCGACCAACTACAACATCACGACCGCGGACGGGTCCGACGTCGTGGTCTTCGTACAGAACGTCTCGTCATCCGAAGATCTGGTCGCTCGTGGCCATACCGTTTGGCTGACATGGGAACCGCAGCACTCATATGCGATTGGAGCCAGTGCGCTATGACCGAGCAACGTGTTGATCCTGCACTCCTTCGAGGCCTATCGGGTCGACGCATCGATCGCCGGGACATCTTCAAGATCGCCGGGTTGGGCGCGGCGGTGTCCGCTGCGGCGGCCTGCGGTGTCAAGGGCCAGGCGACCGGATCTGCGTCGCAGGCCCCCGACCAGGTCCAGAAGTTCTGGGCCGGTAAGTCCGCGGGTCCCACTATCGCGTTCGCGAACTGGCCGCTCTACATGGACCCGAGCCATCCCGAACTCAAGAAGTTCACCGCCCAGACGGGCATGGCGGTCACGTACAAGGAGGTCATCAACGATGACCCGACGTGGTTCGCGAAGATCCAGCCGCAGCTCGCGGCCAACAAGTCGATCGGCTATGACCTGATGGTCATGACCAACGGCGTCGAGTTCGAGGAATGCGTCGAGTTGGGCTTCTACGCGCCACTCGATCACTCGAAGATGCCGAACTACACGGCGAACGCCGCACCGAAATACAAGAACGAGGCGTTCGACAAGAACAACGTCTACAGCGTGCCGTGGGCGTCCGGGATCACCGGGATCGGCTACAACCCGAAGTACATCAAGACGCCGCCGACGAGCATCGAGGACATGCTGAACACCGCGTACAAGGGCAAGATCGGCATGTTTTCCGATACGCAGGAGATCGGCAACTTCGGAATGATGGCCACCGGCTCGAATCCGGAGACGTCCACGCCGGCCGACTGGAAGAAGGCCGCCGACTGGCTGACCAAGCAGCGCGATTCGGGTGTCGTACGCAAGTACTACGACCAGGACTACATCTCGGCCCTGTCCAACGGCGACATTTGGATGTGCATGGCCTGGTCCGGCGACATCTTCCAGCAGAACGCGTCGGCCGGAACCAACCTGCAGTTCGTGATCCCGTCCGATGGCGGGACGCTGTGGACCGACAACATGACGATCCCGATCACAGCGGCGAACCCGGTGGGGGCAATGCAGCTGATCAACTTCTTCTACGACCCGAAGATCGCGGCCAGCCTCGCTGAATACATCAACTACATCACGCCGGTGCCGGCGGCTCAGGCGATCATCACCTCCGACGCGGCCGCGGCGAGCGGTGAGGACAAGGCGGCGCTGGAGCAGGTGGCGAAGAGCCCGTTGGTCTTCCCATCCGAGTCCGACTACTCGAAGTTGCACTACTACCGCGACTTCAAGACGCCAGCCGAGCACTCGCAGTACCAGGCCGTGTTCAACCCGATCGTGACGTCGTGACTGGGCGGCTCCGCGCGCGGTTGATCCCGTACCTGACGATCCTGCCGGGTGGACTATGGCTCGTCGTGTTCTTCGTCGTACCGATGGTCGCCATGCTCTCGCTGTCGCTGCAACAGGGCGACGTGGTGCACGGCTTTCAGCAGACCTGGCACTGGCAGACGTACACGACGGCCATCTCCGCCTATCGCGACCAGTTGATCCGCTCCTTCCAGTACGGCTTGATCTCGACCGTGCTGCAGATCATCATCGCGTACCCGATCGCCTACTGGATCGCCTTCCGCGCGGGGTCGCGCAAGTCGTTCTACCTGTTCCTCATATTGCTGCCGTTCTTCGTGTCGTTCGTGCTGCGGACGATCTCGTGGAACTTCATCCTGGCCGACAACGGCATCCTGCTCGGTCCGCTGAAGGACATCCACCTGCTGCCACAGGGCTACCACATCCTCGCGACCGGGACGGCGGTCGTCGGCGGCCTGACGTATAACTACCTGCCTTTCATGATCTTGCCGATCTACGTCGCTCTGGAACGGGTCGACCCGAGGCAGGTCGAGGCCGCATATGACCTTTACGCGACTAGGGTCAGTGCGTTCCGCAAGGTGATCCTGCCGCTGTCCATTCCGGGCGTCTTCGCGGGCGTGGTCATCACGTTCGTGCCGGTCAGCTCGGACTACGTCAATGCGCACATCCTGGGCGGCCCGACCAGCACCATGATCGGCAACGTCATCCAGAACCAATATTTGGGTACGCAAGACTATCCGACCGCGTCCGCGCTGTCGTTCGTCCTGATGGCGTTCCTGCTGATTCTTATCTTTGCCTACGCGAAAGCGCTCGGCACCGAGGACGCGTTGGAGGTGGCGGCGCGATGACCTCGGTGGCGGAACCGCGCGGCTCGGCCCTGGACGAGTTGGAGGAGAACGCGAAGCCTCGCACGCGCCGGTCGTCGCGTGGCCCCCGACCGCGGCGGCGGATCGGGGACGTGCTGCTGCACGGCTACACGTGGCTGGTGATTCTTTGGCTGAGCCTGCCGATCTGGGTGATGATCGTCTTCAGCTTCAACAACCCGCGTGGCCGTTACAACACCACGTGGGTCGGCTTCACGACGAAGTTCTGGTCGACCGAGCTGTTCGCCTACCAAGACCTCACGAACGCATTGGTGACATCGCTGTGGATCGCGGTGGTGAGCACGATAATCACCACGATCCTGGGCACGATGATCGGCATTGCGCTCGGCAAGTACCGGTTCCGTGGCCAGGGTTCGTTCAACCTGTTGCTGTTTGCCGTCATCTCCGCCCCCGAGATCGTCTTGGGCGCCGCGCTGCTGTCGCTGTTCACGACGATCAACACCGGACTCGGCTATATCACGATCCTGATCGCGCACGTGATGTTCTCGCTGTCCTTCGTGGCGATCGTCGTACGCGCGCGCGTGCTGACCCTCGACCCGTCCATCGAGGACGCCGCGCGCGACCTCGGCGCGAGTTCGTGGACCACCTTCCGCCGCGTGACGTTCCCAATGATCTTCCCGGGCATCCTGTCCGGGGCGCTGCTCGCCTTCGTGCTGTCCATCGACGACTACGTCGTCACGAGCTTCACGAGCGGCAACATCGTGACGTTCCCGCTGTGGATCTACGGCGTCTCTAAGCTCGGGCTGCCGCCGCAGGCCGACGTGATGGGCACGATCATCTTCGTGCTCGGCCTCATGATCGCTCTGACGAACGGGATCGTGTCGAAGCGCCGGGCGCGATAGCGTGCGGCCCGACGGCGACCGCGTTGCGCGCGCGCTCGCCGATGCCGTACCGGAGTCGTACTGGCTCGATCGTCCGGACGCTCCGGCGAGTCTGGCCGCCCTCGACGGGCCGACGACCGCGGACCTCGCGGTCGTCGGTGCCGGATTCACCGGGCTCTGGACCGCGCTCATGGCCAAGGAGCGCGACCCGGGCCGGGATGTCGTCGTGCTGGATGCGGTCCGGTCCGGTTGGGCCGCGAGCGGACGCAACGGCGGCTTCTGCTCGGCCAGCCTCACCCACGGCCTGGCTAACGGCATCGAGCGTTTCGGCGATGAGATCGCCACGCTAGAGAAGTTGGGCCAGCGAAATCTCGACGAGATCGAGGCGGCGATCGGCCGCTACGCCATCGATTGCGATTTTCGGCGCACCGGCGAGCTGAGCGTCGCGACGGCCGAATGGCAGCTCGACGGGTTGCGCGAGGGGTATGACGAGGCTCGGCGGTTCGGCGGCGACGCCATGCTGCTCGACCGTGACGAGGTGCGGGCCGAGGTCGCGTCGCCGACCTACCTTGGCGGCCTGTGGAACCGGGACAGCTGCGCGATCGTCGATCCGGCCCGGCTGGCCTGGGGTTTGCGGGAGGCGTGCCTCCGCCTGGGCGTACGGATCTTCGAAGGCACCGTGGTCGAGTCGATCGCCAGCGTCGGCACGGCTCTGCGGCTACGGACTCCGGCCGGCACGGTCACGGCCCGCCACGTCGCGATGGGCACCGGCGCCTTCCCAGCACCGTTGCGGCGGCTGCGCGCCTATGTGGTGCCGGTCTACGACTACGTGCTGATGACCGAACCACTGAACGCACAGCAACTGGCCTCGATCGGTTGGCGGAACCAGCAGGGCGTTGGGGACACCGCCAACCAGTTCCACTACTACCGGCTCACCGCGGACAACCGCATCCTCTGGGGTGGGTATGACGCCGTCTATTACAACGGCGGACAGATCACGACCGCCCGCAACCAGCGACCAGCGACGTCCCGCAAGCTCGCCGCCCATTTCTTCGAGACGTTCCCCCAGCTCGACGGCGTCCGGTTCAGCCACACCTGGGGTGGCGTGATCGACACGTGTGCGCGGTTCTGTGCGTTCTTCGGCACGGCGTACGGCGGCCGGTTGGCGTACGCCGCGGGCTATACCGGTCTCGGCGTCGGGGCCAGCCGGTTCGGCGGCGAAGTCATTCTCGACCTGCTCGCCGGCGAGTCGACCGAACGGACGTCGCTCGAGATGGTCCGCACTAAACCGGTGCCGTTCCCGCCCGAGCCGCTGCGATCCGCGGTCATCCAGCTCACGCGCTGGTCGATTGCCCGCGCCGACGAGCGCGACGGCCGGCGCAACCTATGGCTTCGTACGCTCGACCGGGTCGGCCTCGGCTTCGACAGCTGACGCTGGCGTCGATTCGACGCGCCCTGCCGATCGGGCCGACGGTTGCGGTCTGTCACCGAAGGCGTAACAGAAACGACATACCCCCGGCACCACGCGGGTGTCGGGGGTATGTACTGTGACCTTCACATCGGATGTTCGGTTGAACTCGACCGAGAACCGATGGTTCGGTGGTGGCTGGTGTGTCGCGGTGGTGAAGACGATGGGTGGTGTGGCCGTAGTGCGCGGTGGCTTAGAGCGAAGCGCGGATGCGGATCCCGCCGCGACGCTTGACCGCACGTCGCTCGTCCTCGCTCATGCCGCCCCAAACGCCCGCATCCTGACCGGACTCAAGCGCCCACTGGAGGCACGAATCGACAACCGGACAACGCCGGCACACCGCCTTGGCCTGCTCGACCTGCAGTAGGGCCGGGCCGGATGTTCCGATCGGGAAGAACAGTTCCGGATCCTCATCGCGGCACACAGCACGGTGACGCCAGTCCATGGCGAAAACACTCCTTGCTTGAGACAAAACTCAGGTGGCATTGACCCCTATTTGCACGGCTTCGACAGCTCGCGGGCAATCATCGGCGACGGCCTCGACAAGTGACAGCGCGTGAACAAGGCAACTCTGTTCGCTTGTGAATACTTTCACGAACTAGGCGTATGTCAAGGGGGAGCGCTGGAAAAAGCTCGCACGGGTGAGCCAACTCACGCCCGATTTATCGGAACTATTCCCATTTGCTCCAAGCTTTAGGTCGGCGACTGTCAGTAGTCAAGGTAGTACCGTGCGCTGGCTCGCACCAGCGTTTTCAGACATGTGTCGCGTCTGTCCGATATCTACCCCGTTAGCACACTACTCGAATCGCCGCTGGCACCGAGGTAAAACGCACTTTGTTGCGTTCCCCGATGAAGTCGCCGTCAACCTGAAAGCCAACCGGCGAGCTTGCACTGAGCGTGAACTCCGACAAATCGTGGAAATGCACAACTTGCTTGCCATGTGGTCCGACCGGCAACGCCGTTTGCTTGTCGCGCCGGCCCATGAGCAGTTGCGTCATCGTGCGAGTGGTCCCGGTGACCGTCATATGGCGGATCGCCATGACATCCAATCCAAGGTCGAACGACGCCTCCGGAGCGGCATCGATGCGTCGCTCGCCAATGAACGTCCACGGCGCCGTGTTCTGGATGATGACGGTGGACAGCTCATCGGTCGGGTCCTCGGCCGGGCGTTCGATGGTGATGCGTTGTTCGCGCGCCTGCCGCTCGAGCAGAAGATTGCCGGCAATGGACTGCATATAGAGCAACGGAGTCGACTTGCGGCCACGCAGGCGGGATCGCTCGACACGGTGAATGACGTCGGCATCCATGCCGAATCCGGCGCAGAACGTGAAGTAGCGGTCGTCGGCGCGGCCCAGCCCGACCGCGCGGGTCCGGCCATCGCGTAGTGCCTCGAGGATGACCGCGGTGCCCTCGGCCCAGTCCGTCGGCAAGCCGAGCGCTCGGGCGAACACATTCGTGGAGCCGCCCGGCACGACGGCGACCGACGGCACATCCCCGCCGACGCCGTCGGAAAGCAGCCCGTTGACGACCTCGTTGACCGTCCCGTCGCCGCCCAGCGCGACCACGAGATCCATGCCGTCGGCGCGGGCATCCCTCGCCAGTGTCGCCGCATGGCCTCGCCGCCGGGTGTAGGCGACGTCGAGTTGCGTCTCGCTGCGCAACGCCCGGACCAGAACGTCGCGCACCCGATCGCTGGTCGTGGTCGCTTTCGGATTACACACGAGCAGAGCGCGCATGGCTGGCACTGTACCGGCAGGTGACAGAGCGTGTGCACGCCCGGGTTACGCTGGGCCTCGTGACGGACACCCCGACCCGTACGAACGCGCCGACGCTCCGCTGGGCGGTGCGTGTTCTTGCGGTCGAGGCCGTGGCGCTCACGGGGTTGGCGATCTACGTGGCGTGGGCCACGCTGGCCCGGTCGACCACGAGCAAGCAGGGCGCCGGAGCACTCCTCGCGCTCATCATCATCGGCGTGTTGATCGTCGGCGGATTGTCGCGGGCGCTGTCCAATCTCAAAACCTGGGCCCGCGGCCCGGCCATCGTGCTCGAGCTACTGCTCCTGCCGATCGGCTACACGATGATCAGCGGCGGGCTCGCGTACGTCGGCATCCCGGTGATGCTCGTCGGAGTCCTCGGGGCCGGCCTGTTGCTCGCCCCGGCAACCCGTACGGCGCTCGGGCTCGATCGCTACGGCAGTCAGTGAGCCGGCCGGCGTCG
>CAWIKW010000008.1:0-49972 GCA_963836785.1 uncultured Actinomycetota bacterium
CGTCGGATCGAGGACTCGAATCCGATCTCCAGCATCGTGTCGAAATTCTCGTCGGCGTACGTCAGCACGGCGCCCAGCAACCGGTCCACCTCATCCGCTGTGACGGCGTGCAGCGGGGTGCGGCCGGTCAGATACACGTCACCGACCGCGTCGATAGAGAACGCGACGCCGTACATCCGGGCGTTGTGCTGGAGCAGGAAGGACCAGAGTTGCTCACGCCGTTCGTCCGGCTGCCGCATGACGAATGCCTCGATCCGCAGGGCATGCGCACCCACGATCAGGTTCACCGCCGTCTTGAGCTTGTGCGTGCCGGGCAGCGTCACCACGTACGACGAGTCGCCGGTCCGCTCCCACTCCAACTCACGCTCGGTGAGGGCGGCCTCGATGACCGACCGGGCCGCGGCACCGGCGTCGGTCATACGACCGCGCCGACCGGATCGCGTTGCAGCACGCGACCGAGCTCGGCATTGATGCGGGCACGCTGGTCGGACATGGCTTCACGGTAGACCGCGAGCAGCCCGGATGCCGTACGGCTCCAGGAGTAGCCACGGGCGTGGTCGACCGCACCGGCACTGAGTTTGCGACGCCGGCCGGGTTCGACCATCAGGTCGCCGAGCACCTTCGCCCAGTCGTCGGACCGATGTCCGTCGATCAGGACACCGGAGATCTCATCCCGGACGGCCGTGACCAATCCGCCGACCGCGGCCGCGACGACGGGGGTGCCGCAGGCCTGAGCTTCGAGCGCCACCAGGCCGAAGGATTCGTTGTAGCTCGGCACCGCGACCACGTCGGCGGCGCGGTAGATGTCGACGAGGGCCTCGCCACGCTGCGGTGGCAGAACCCGTACGCAGTCGGTGACGCCGAGGGACTCGGCCAGCGCGGCAAGATCGAGACCCGATCCACTGTTGCCGCCGACGATGACGACGGTCAGGCGCTCGGCCGTGATCGGGTCGAGTTCGCGGAGCCGAGCGGCGGCCTGCAACAGCACATCGGGCGCTTTCAACGGTTGGATCCGTCCCACGAACGCCACGATGTGTCCGTCGACGGGCAGCCCGAACCGCCATCGAGCCAGCGCGCGCGCCTCGGCCTCGCGACCAGTCGCCGGCCGGAAGCGATCCAGGTCCACCCCCGGTTCGACGACGGCGACCTGGTCGAGGGTCGCGCCGTACAGGTCGATCAGCTCCCCCGCCTCGGTCGGCGTGTTCGCGATGACGTAGTCGCTCGCCGCCACCACCTGCTCCTCGCCGATAACCCGGGCCATCGGCTCGGCGGCGTCACCGGCGGCCAGCATCCGGTTCTTGACCTTGGCCAGCGTGTGCGCGGTGTGTACGAGCGGCACACCCCAGCGCTCCTTGGCGAGCCAACCGACCTGGCCGGACAGCCAGTAATGCGAGTGCACGAGGTCGTAGTAGCCGGGCGCGTGGGCGGCCTCGGCCCGCAGGACTCCGGTCGTGAAGGCGCACATCTGCGCCGGCAGATCTTCCTTCGCCAGCCCTTCGAACGGCCCGGCGTTGACATGCCGGACGACCACGCCCGGAGCCATTTCGACGCACGGCGGCAACTCCGAGCACGTTGAACGAGTGAAGATCTCGACCTCGACTCCGGCCGCCGCGAGCCGCTTGGCCGTCTCCACGATGTAGACGTTCATCCCACCGGCGTCACCGGTGCCCGGTTGGTCCAAAGGTGAGGTATGTACGGACAATGTGGCGACGCGTCGGGGCAGACGTTCGCTATCCGCGGTTGCCACGCTTGCTCCTCTGTCCGGTCCGGCTTCCGGCGCCAATCGAGTTAACCTCACTTAGGTCTCCGATCTTCCCGACGCGCAACCGATTTACGCCTACGCCCCACCCCTCAACGTGACCCACATCTCCCCCGCAACCTCGTGAAAGCGCCCCAACCGCAGATCACGTAACTGTCCGGTGTCGCGTTCACCCCAACCGACCCGAGGTCACGCAACCCGCCGCCACCACGTTCACCCCGGACCACCTCAAGGTCACTGAACTTTCGCGAGCACGTTCACACGGAAAGCTCGACCACCCGTGACGGTGACGGGCGCAGGCTGGGGCAGCTTGCCCACGTCGGGATCAAGCCTGACCGCCCAGAGTGGGCAAGCTGCCCCAGCCCCAACTCCAAACGGCCCGACCGCAGGACAGCAACCACCCCCAACGCGAGACGACCGCCACCGCTACATTCCACGAATGGCTCACACGAAAATCGCCGTCGTCACCGGCGCCTCCAGCGGCATTGGCGCCGCCTCCGCCCGCCGGCTCGCGACCGAGGGCTTCCACGTCGTGATCGCGGCTCGTCGCGCTGACCGCCTGGAATCGCTGTCGAAGGAGATCCGCGACGCCGGCGGCCACGTCACCGCCGTACCCGTGGATGTCACCACCGACGCGGACGTGGCCCGGCTGGTCTCGACGGCGACCGACCTCGACGGCGAGGTTGAACTGCTGGCGAACATCGCCGGCGGCGCGTTCGGGGCCGACCCGGTCGCGTCGTCGTCGGTCGATGACTGGCAGCGGATGTTCGAAGTGAACGTGCTCGGCACACTCCGCGTAACCAAGGCATTGCTCCCTGCATTGGTCGCCAGTGGCCGCGGCACGATCATCGTGATGGGCTCGACGGCCGGCGACATCGTCTACGAAAACGGTGGTGGCTACACAGCAGCCAAGCACGCCGAAACGGCGCTGGTCGGCACGCTGCGATTGGAGTTGAGCGGCCAGCCGGTGCGGGTCATCGAGATCGCGCCCGGCATGGTGCGGACCGACGAATTCGCGATCATCCGGTTCGGCGGCGACACCGAGAAGGCGGCGGCCGTCTACGCCGGAGTCGCCGAACCACTGACCGCCGACGACATCGCCGACTGCGTGGCCTGGTGTGCCACCCGCCCGCATCACGTCAACGTGGACAAGCTGGTGATCCGGCCACTCGCGCAGGCCGCGCAGCACAAGGTCCATCGGGTGTTCGACGCCACGTGACCCGCCCGCCCGCGCGTGGAGGCGTCGACCGGCCGGTCGGCGTGGTCACGCGTGGCACCACGAATCCGAACCGGTTGCGCCGCGTCGATTCGTGGATCGCCGACCGGTGCGCCGCCGCGCTGTCGGCCGCGGAGGATCCGCTCGTGGTCGACGTCGGCTTCGGCGCGACGCCCATCACGACGATCGAGTTGCGATCGCGGCTGGTCGCGGTCCGCCCGGACGTGCGGGTCGTCGGTCTGGAGATCGATCCGGTACGGGTGGCGGCCGCGCAGTTGGCCGCCGCTCCGCCCGGCCTCACGTTTGGACGAGGCGGTTTCGAGCTCGGAGGCCTGCGCCCGATCGTCGTACGAGCGTTCAACGTGCTCCGGCAGTACGACGAGTCAGCGGTGAGGGCCGCGTGGACGACGATGACGAAAGCGCTCGCGCCCGGCGGCCTCCTGGTCGAAGGCACGAGTGACGAGCGCGGCCGGCTCGCGAGCTGGGTATTGCTCGACTCGTCCGGCCCGATATCGCTCACGCTCGCGGCCCGGCTGGCGAACCTCGATCGGCCGGCCACACTGGCAGAGCGCTTGCCGAAGTCCTTAATTCACCACAACGTCGGTGGCCAACCCGTGCACGCTTTCATCACCGCTCTCGACGACGCGTGGCAGGCCGCGGCGGCGTACACGTCGTTTGGCGCCCGGCAACGGTGGATCGAGGCCGTCGGCCGGCTGCGCACGGACTGGCCAATCCTCGACCGCCCACGCCGCTGGCGTCGGGGCGAGATCACCGTCGCCTGGTCGGCCGTTGCGCCCGGATCCGCCGTCGACGCCGGACCTGGCTCGTCTACTCCGGTTGATGGACAGACCGGGCCGGTTGGTCGACCGACCGGACCGGTAGCGCGACAGAGCGGTCCTACAGCTCGCAGTTGATCAGCACGGGTTCCGGGCGCAGCGCCACTCCGAACCGGTCGAAGACGCCGTCGCGCACCTCGCGCGCCAGATCCAGCAACTCCTTCGTGGTGCCGTCGCCTCGGTTGGTCAGGGCCAACGTGTGCTTGGTCGAGATTGACACGTGAGAGTTGCCGTACCCCTTGGCGAAGCCGGCCCGCTCGATCAGCCACGCGGCACTCGTCTTGACCCTGCCGTCGGCGCCGGGCCAGACGGGCGGCGCCCCGGCCGCCGTCGTGCGGGCGCTCAGCGCATCGAACGCATCGCCGTCGAGTACCGGGTTCATGAAGAACGAGCCGGCGCTGTACGTGTCCGGGTCGTGCTCGTCGAGCACCATGCCCTTACCGGCGCGCAACTGCAGCACGGCGTCCCGGACGACGGCCGCCTCGGCACGCTCGCCGATCGGAACGTCGAGCGCCTGGGCCAGGTCGGCGTACCGGATCGGCGCCGACAACGCGGACACCGCCAGCCGGAATGTCACGGCCAGGACGATCCACCGATCGGAGCCCTTGAACGCGCTCGACCGGTAGCCGAGCCCGCACTCCGCGACCGTACGGTTGCCGATCTCGCCGGTGACGCGGTCGAACACGCGTACGGCCGTGATCAGCTCCGCGACCTCCTGGCCGTACGCACCGACGTTCTGGATCGGGGTCGCGCCGGTCGACCCGGGGATCCCGGACAGGCACTCGAGACCAGACCAACCCTCGGCCAGTGATCGCGCGACGATGTTGTCCCACGGCTCGCCCGCCTGCACGGTGACGTCGACCTCGGCCCCGACCTGCCGCGCCACCAACCCGGTCGTACGGATGAGCAGCGCCGTACCGTCGAAGCCGGCATCGCCGATGACGACGTTGCTGCCACCAGCGAGGATCAGAAGATCGCGCCGGTCCGCGCCGACTTCTCGTATGATTTGCCCGATTTCCAGTTCGGTGGTCGCCTCGACGACATGCCGCGCCGGCCCGCCCAGCCGCAGCGTCGTGTATTCAGCCAAACCGGGTCTGCCATCGCGCACGAAGTCACCCTAGGCTGAGCACCTCGCCGATCGGAGGTGGGTCGGCGGATCTCGTCGTTCGCGTGTCGGCACCACCCGGCCGGCTGGGTGGTGCCACCGGATTCGGGATGCCACCCATCGCGTCGGCCACGATTCGCCGCACGATCGAAAGCGAAGCACCATCGAAAGCAAGGACCGGCGTGACGAGCTGCGGCCGGCGGCGCGGGGTTGGATCGAGGTCAGGAGGCGCCATGAGCCGTTTCCACGGTGACAAGGACCTGTGGCTCGCCGCCATGCGCGTGGACGGTCCGGCGCTGCGGACCGCCGCGGCCGAGCTCGAGCCGGGCGCCGCCGTCCCGTCGCGCCCACAGTGGACCGTGACCGACCTGGTACATCACCTCGGCAGCACGTACGGATGGGTGCGCGAGCACGTGGTACGCGGCGTGACGGCGCAGCCGGAGCGCCCGCTGTCAGCATTCCTCGACGAGCCGATGCCGGCCGACGTGCTCGCCTGGTGGGACGAGCAGTTCGCCGCGATCATGGCCACGCTGGACGCGCTCGACGTGGATACGCCGGCCTGGAACTGGGCGCCGCAGGCGAAGAAGGCCGGGTTCTGGCACCGGCGGCTCGCGTTGGAGACCGCCGTCAACCGGTGGGACGCGCAGATGACGACGGGAGTCGCCGAGCCGATCGAGGCAAAACTCGCGTCCGACGGCGTGTCCGAGGTGCTGGACACGTTCCTGCCGGGCGGTCACCGCGCGGTCACCACGCGGCCGAACGGACTCATCGCACTGCGGGCCACGGACGTCGACCACACGTGGCACGTACGTCTTCGGGGTGACGGTGTAGCGCTTCTCGACACGGACACTCTGCTCGACGGTGACGAGCTACGAGCACGTGCCGCGGCTGTCGGACCGGCCAGCGATCTCATGTTGGCACTCCACGGCCGCATAGGCATCGATGTGCTCGACGTGACCGGCGACGAACAATTGATACAGGCGGTCCGCGTCGCCTGATCGGACCAGGTACGGATTTCCGCAGGTCGCAGCACGTGACTCCGATCACCCCTAAGGGGCGTCATACCTGCGTGTTCAGGGTCCGTTCCGGCGTTTGCCCCCTCTTATTCGATTGAACCCACCGCGTACGGTTGTTGCTATTGATCGCGGCCCAACATTGCTCGCAACAGAGTCTTTTCGACACAGGGGGACATCATGATCGAGGCCAGAGGCCTCACCAAGAGATTCGGCGACAAAGTCGCCGTTGACGATCTGAGCTTTGTCGTGGAGCCCGGGATCGTCACCGGCTTCCTCGGCCCGAATGGTGCTGGCAAGTCGACGACCATGCGAATGATCCTCGGCCTCGACCGCCCGACGCGGGGACGGGCACTCGTCAATGGGCACCCGTACGGACAGGCCAAGGCGCCCATGCGTGAGGTCGGCGCTCTGCTCGACGCCAAGGATGTGCACGGCGGACGAACGGCGCGCGCACATTTGAAGTCGCTTGCACAGTCCAACGGCCTGCCCAATCGGCGCGTCGACGAGGTCCTTGACCTCGTCGGCTTGCGTGAGGTGGCCGGCAAGCGCATCAAAGGCTTCTCGCTCGGTATGTCACAGCGCCTCGGCATCGCCGCCGCAATGCTGGGCGATCCACAGATCCTGATGTTCGACGAGCCGGTCAACGGCCTCGACCCCGAGGGCATCCTGTGGATCCGTCAGTTCATGCAGCGGGAAGCGGCGAACGGCCGCACGGTTTTCGTGTCGAGCCACCTGATGAGTGAGATGGCCCTGACCGCCGAGCATCTCATCGTTATCGGCCGGGGCAAGTTGCTCGCCGACACCAGCGTCACCGAATTCATCGCCCAGAATTCGGCCGGCGGCGTCCGCGTTCGCACGCCGCAGGTCGAGGAGCTGCGCAACGCGTTCGACCGGGCCGGCATCAAGGTCATTGATGTCGACAAGTACCTGCAGGTCGAGGGCGTGACGACCGATGAGGTCGGCGATCTCGCCGCGGCGAACCACATCACGATCCACGAACTGTTCGCGCAACGCTCCTCGTTGGAGGAGGCGTTCATGGAGATGACGCGGGACTCGGTCGAGTTCCACGCGCAGATGGGCGACGAGCCGGCACTCGACCCGGCGGCCATGGTGGGGGGCACCAAGTGAGCACGATTACCGCAGCGCCGCCGGCGGCGCCGCGCCGTTTCGACCACGCACGGGCCAGTTTGGGCAACGTGATCCGGTCGGAGTGGACCAAGATCTGGTCGGTCCGTTCGACGCCGTGGACACTGTTGATCCTGATTGTCGCCACGGTCGGGATCAGCGTGCTCGCGTCCTGGGGCCAGAGCACCCACCTTGCCGATATGTCTCCGCACGACCGCGCGACGCTCGACGTGACGTTCAGCTCGCTGTCTGGGTTGACGCTGGGCCAGCTCGCGATCGCCGTGCTTGGCGTTCTCGTGGTGACCACCGAATATTCCACGGGAGGGGTCAAGGCGACCTTCACTGCCGTACCCAACCGGTTGCGGGTGCTGTTGGCCAAGGGCATCGTCTTCGCAGTCATCGCGACGGTGGTCGGCATCATCACGTCGTTCGCGGCCTTCTATGCCGCCGAGCCATTCTGGGCGCACCAGCACCTCGCGGCTCACATCGGTGATCCGCACGTGTTGCGCGCCGTCATCGGCAGCGGCCTCTACGTCCTGGCCAGCGGCATGTTCGGCTTCGCTCTCGGCATGGTGATCCGGCACACTGCCGGCGCTATCACCGCCGCGGTGGCGTTGCTCCTGGTCGTCCCACCGTTGACGCAGCTGCTGCCGGGCGGGTGGGGGCACGACATCTTCAAGGTGTTCACCTCCAACGCGGGATCGATGATCGCCACAACGATCCAGCAGTCGCGTTCGCTGACGCCGTGGGAGGGCTATCTCGCGATGACCGTTTGGTGGGTCGTTCCGCTCATCCTCGGGGCATACCTCATCAAACGTCGGGATGCCTAGCAGAAGGAGACGCCGGGCCGCCTAAGCGGCGGCCCGGACCAGCTCTGGAGCGTCTCCCCGCGCTCCGGAACACCCGGCCCGGCTGGGGGGTGCGGGCCGGGTAAGCAGTTGGGGGAAATGAAGCGGCGGGCGGATGGTTCTCCATCCGCCCGCCGTTCGTCGCTGTGGTTTGCGCTGCCCGGTCGAGGCTCGGCTAGCGGTCCAGGCCGAGCGTCAGCTGCGGCGTCGGGATCACGTGATCCGGACGCAACGGGCGGACGGCCGTACCGATCGCGAAGAACTCTGTGGTGTGCGAACCCCAGGTGTGGTTGCGCTGCGACAGGTCGACACCGACGATGCCCTCCGCGTTGAGCGACTCGGCCTCCTTCTGCATCCGCGCCATGGCCAGCTCGCGAGCGTCGTAGAGCGCCTGCGTGAACACCGGCAGCTCCGTGTTCTGCCCCATGTTGGACAGGATATTGCCGAACGTACGGTGGGCGACGTGGTAGACGCACGTACCCATGACCATGCCGAGCGGTGCGTAACCCGCCGCGAGCAGCGTCCAGAAGTCCTGGCCGGATAGGTCGGACGTGAACGGGTGACCGGCGTCGTTGCGCCACTTGCCGCCGTCGTCCGCCTTGACCGCGGTGCCGACGGCCAGGAACTCGGCCGCGTCGGAGCCCCATTCCTTGAACTCGACCTCAAGTCGTACGGCGACGATGCCGTCGGCGCCGAGCACGTCCGCCTCGGCCTGCATGCGGGACATCGCGAGCTCCCGCGCGTGATACATCGCCTGGGACAGGACGTTGAGTTCCTGGTTCTTGCTCCACCGACCCATCTGGAAGCCGACGTGGTAGACCGACGAACCGAGCACGAGGCCGAGTGGGGTGAAGCCGGCCTGCTTGACCAGCAGGAACTCGTTCACTGAAAGGTCGGACGTAAAGATGTGGCCGGGCCGGCCGGGTTGCAGCTCGGCGAGGCGGTTCATCGCATCCTGCGGCAACCCCAGCGCGGACGGATCGGTCTGGGCGGTCATCGTGGTCCCTTCGAGTCTTTGTAGTCGAGGCGCAACATCGGCACCGGCGCATCGATCGGATGCCCCTTGCCCCGACGATCGATCGGCACGATCGCCGTCCCCCAGATGAATGCGTCGGCGAGATGATCGTGGGCGTCCTCGCCCCCGTACGCACAGCGGGTTTCGAACATGTTCAGTTGCATCTTCTGTAGCACGACGGTGTGGCCGCCGCGCTTGGCGGCATCCTTCGCAAGCGAGTCGCGCGCGCTGGCCCGAGCGGCCGTCACAAGTTGGGTCGAGCCGACGACTTCCTGATTCATCCAGGAACTCTGCTGCATGCGTTGAGCCCAGTCGTCATGGCGGATGACCGCGCCCACGCCCTGCACGAGATCGACCGGCACCCAGCCCGAGCGGATCAGCTTCGCGAAGTCCTGGCCGGACAGGTCCGAGGTGAACGGCTGCGGCGGCCGCTTCGCGCTGTCGGCCCGTACGGCGGTGCCGATGGCCATGAACTCCAGACCGTTGCCATAGAAGGACGCCACGGTCAGGCGTACGCCGACGACACCGTCGCCGCCGAGACCCTCGCATTCGACGCGCATCCGTTCCACCGCGCGATGACGCGCCTGTTCGAGCAGGTTCCGAACGGCCGGTACGTCGACCACCGGCGCCGGCTGCCAGCGGGAGCCGTATCCGCCGTATCCGCCCATGCCCTGGCCCGAGAAGCCGCCCTGGTTGAGCCCGCCGTAGCGCATTCCGCCGTACGCGCCGACGTATCCGCAGCCCGAGTACGACCAACCGACGTTGTAGACCGCGCTGCCCAACACCTGACCGACGGGTGAGAAGCCGACCGACCGGATCGCGGCGAACTCCTCGACCGACAACGCGGACGTGAAGGCGCCGGACTCTCCGGCGTCGCTGCGTTGGCGTTGCTCGTTGATCCGCCACTGTGCCTGCAGGGGCAGGTGTCCCTTGGCGATCTGCTCGGCGCTGGCCGCGGCGATCTGATCGGCGGTCCACTCCGGCGGCGGCCCGGTCGGAACGGCCGGGCGCATCGGTCCGCTGCTCACAGGCTCGTCAACCGATGGAGGACGGCGGCCGCCGCGGCGTTGGAATTGGCGACCGTCGCCAGTTCGGCGGCCATGCTGTGGGACCACTCCTCGATCGTCACCGTCTTGGTCGACATGACCACGCCACCCGACGCGTGCTTGATCGTCGCGACCAGAGGCTTGCCGAACTCCTTGCGCGTGATGTCATAGCGCCGATCACCGAGCTGTATCGCAACGGATAGCACCGCGGGCTCGGATCGGCCGGCGAGGCGTGCCTTGAGCTTGCCCTCCCGCTCGACCGCCACGATCTCGCCGGGGAGGGCGGCCGACAGCACGTTGAGCAGGAATCCGGCGTACATCGACAGATCATCGCTGTGCTTGCGGAGCTGCGCGGCGAGCATCTCCAGGTCGAAATACGACGAGGGCGGTGTGCCTTGGGTCATTGCCGGACGCGTCCTTCCCGCCGTCGATGCTCGGGCATCGAGCACTCTCGCCAGGTTAGCCCGTGTCGGCGACGGACCGTTACTCATGCAGTCGATCTCGCCCGACCGGCCCTGCCGCCGCGCGTGCCAAGATCAGAAAGGGCGGTCCACGGTCGCTAGCGCGTCCTCGCGCCCGCCGGGCCCGAGGACACGGTGGGATAGCAGCGCGGCGCCGGCCACCGCGGCGGGCATGGTCACGATCGCTCCCAGCGGTACGAGGAAGCAGACGAACACGGCGGCGCCGAAACCCACCGCGAGCGGCCGGTTTTGGCGCAGCACGCGCCGGCGATCGGCTAGGCGGAGACCACGACGGGCGAACGGCGCCCCGACAAGCTCGATCGCCAGGAACCAGCCGCCGATGAGCGCGCCGATGACCGGCACCGCCGTCTGGCCGACGACCGGAAGAAACCCGGCGACGAACAGCGGGATGCCGACCACCGCAGACACGGCGACGAGCCGGATCGACTCGAGGGCACTCTGGCCGAGCGAGCGCCACCACGGAATGTCGACCGCGTTGCGCACGCCGCCCAGCTCGTCCTCGACGTGTACGGCGATCCGCTCGTAGAACGGATCGCCGATGGCCAGCGTGATCGACGTGAACATCAGGAACGCGACGAGCCCGCAGACGCCGACGAGGCTGAGCCCGGCCGCAATGCGGATCAGATCGCGCGGTCCGGACGACCAGTGATCCGCGAACGGGGTGATCGCGCTGGAGATGTCCGTCGCGAAGTAGATCAGCACGCCGAGCGCACCGAGTACGACGATCGCCGCGATGAGTGCCGGGATGAGGCCCGCGATCAACAGACCCGGGTCGCGCCGATACCGCGCGAAACCGCGGCCCAGCAGGCCTACTCCGGTGACAAATTCACGAACGAACCCGCCGCGGCGCCGGTCCACGTGGTCTCGCCCGGTCTCGCGGCCCGTCGGTGCCTCGCGAACGCGTCTGGCCATGATCGGTCAGCGTAGCCGGACTCGGCCAGACCGGCTGTCGACCTCGACTCCGCCACCGACGCAGCGGCCGATCTGGATCGGCGCCCTGGCCGACGCTGCGGCCGATCTGGATCGGCGCCCTGGCGACCAGACCCGGGTCGAGCACCTACGTCTCTGCACGCACCAATGCCAGCAGAGTCGTAGGTGGCCGAGCCATGACCGGTCGCTCTAACCAGCATCCCCGAGCACGGCAACGCCTCAGCCGGCGGGCGCTTCTGCTCGCTGCGGAGATCAGCCGAGCTTGACCCGTACCCGCCTGTTGGCCTTGCCCTTGCTTTCGACCTTGACCACCGAGATCTTGCCGATCTGGGCAGTGCTGGCCACATGCGTCCCGCCGTCGGCCTGGGTGTCGAGGCCGATGATGTCGACGATCCGGATCTCCTGCTCGTCCGGCGGGATGAGGTTGCTCTGCGTACGGATGATGTCCGGCAACGCGAGCGCCTCGTCCCGGGGCAGCACCTTCACCGCGACGTGCCGATCGGCGGCGACCTCGGCATTCACCAGGTCTTCGAGCCGCACCTTGAAGTCGGGCGGCACCTCAGGAAGGTTGAAATCCATACGAGCCTCGCCCGGCTCCATGTTGCCGCCGGTGACGAGCGCACCGAAGTCACGAAACACCACGCCACACAGGACGTGCAGTCCGGAGTGGGTGCGCATCAACATGCTCCGACGGGCGTCCTCGACCGCGCCGGTGACGGCCGCGCCGACCGGTGGCAACGGATCCCCGTCGGCCGGGATCAGATAGAGGTCGTCACCTTTGCGTGTGCCGGCGATGTGCGTCTCGACACCGCCCCACAGTAGGACGCCATGGTCCGGCGGCTGGCCACCGCCACCGGGGTAGAACGCCGATCGGTCCAGGACGATGCCGGCCTCGGGATCACTGGCGAGAACCGTGCACGACCATTCACGCAACGTAGGGTCGGCGAGGTCGAGACGCTCAGTCCGTCCGTGATGTGTCACACCCATGGTGCCTGAGCGTAAACCCGCTCGGCACCACCACGGCCGCCGCCACCACCGCGGCCCCGGGTCACCGCGCGTTCAGGAACCCCGCGATGCGGTCACGTAGATCGCCACGCTGCGTCCAGAGCACGCCCGGGCGGTCGTAGATGTGCAGCGACGATTTCGGCAGCGCCTCGGCGATCTCCTCGGCCACTGCTGCCGGGTGCAGCTCATCGCCGCGGCAGCCGATCACTAGAGCGTCGGCGGTGACATCGGCCAGCACCTTCCGGTCCTCGATCGGGACCTCGTCCGGCAAGCTCGCGAGGCCGGGCGCGAGCCCGTCGTTCATCAACTGCTCGACCCGCTGGCGGAGATAGGCCCAGCCGGTCGGCGTGTTCCGGAGGTTGGCTGGGATCTCCGACGCCAGCGCCGATGCCAGCTCGCCGGCGTCACCGGTGTCGATCGCGGCGAGCAGGCCGGTCAACCGATCGCGCGCCAGCTTTTCCCGCGGTTTATCCAGCGCGGAAGGCAGGTAGAGCACCACACGTTCGAAACGACGCGGGTCGTCGGCCAGCGCCCGGCACAGCGCGCCGGCGCCGAGGCTGACGCCGAGAGCCCGGGTCGCACCGGTCAGATCAGCGACCGCGCGCAGGTCGCGGGCTAGGTCGGCGTACGTCCACCGGCCCTCCGGCGCGCTCGAGCGACCGTGCCCCCGAAACTGGAAGAAGACCCGCCGACCGTTGACGGCACTGCCGAGCGGCCGCGTCTCGGCGATGCCGTTGCCCAGACCGTGCGCGAATACGGTGACCGGTTCACCGGCCCCGGTGACCAGGTATTCCAGGTCGACGCCGTGCGGGGTCGCCAGCATCGCTGTGTCGGGTTGCGGTAGCAGCGGACGGCCGGAGTGGGGACCGGTCGGCCCGGGTCCGTACGTGTTCGGTCCCGAACCGGGCGGCGGGGGCCAGCGGAAATCCCTCACCAGCCACCGCGACCGTCGACCGCGTCACGCAACGCCGGCCGGGTGTCCAAAAGGTAGACGAGGGCAATCGCGACGGCGATCGCGCCGAGGGGACTTCGGACGACGCCGAACAACAGAGTGAGCACGAGCGCGCCGGCGGTCAGCGCCACCCACGCACCCTTCGGGATGGAGCCGACGGCGGCGAACGCCGCCGACCGGCGCGTGACCACATGCACGAACGCCCAGACCTCGACGACCAGCGCGACTGCTAGCAGGACGAGAGCGACGTAACCGGTGACCGTGGTGTAGAAGATGGGCGCACTTGCCATGCCTCCAGCTTAAGCCGCCGATCGCGAAGCGCCCGCCCGGATGGGCGGACGCTTCGTCGTTGCGTGCTATGTGTCGGTCCGTACGGCCTGGCTGACCGTCTCACGCCTTCTTGGTGGCCTTCTTGGCGGCCTTCTTCGCCGGCTTCGCGGTCGGCGTGCCCGTGACGTCGCCCTCGAGAACCTCATCCGTCGCCACCGAATCCGAGGGCGCCGCGTAGACCTCGGCGACCAGGATGTCGTTCGGGCCCGGGATGGTCCGACCGACGACGTGAGTGCCGCGAGCGACCAGCTCGGCGTAGATCGCCGTGGCCCGCTCCTGCGCGGCCTGCGCGTTGGTCCGTACGACGCCGGCGTTACGCCGAGCCGATTCGCGGAGCTTATCGGCGTCGGTGTCGACGACGCGCTGACGGAACTCGGCAACGATCGCGGGCAACTCGGCGACCCGAGCCGTGATCTTGTCCTGGAGGACGTTCACCCGGCCGGGGAACTCGGTCTGGAAGCGCTCCTGCAACTCGGCTACCTTCGCGGGCACCTTGCGCAGGCGCTCAATGGCGAGGTCGCCGGCGCCGGCGGCGGCATACAGCGGGCCGGGAATCTTCGTGGTGTCGGTCTTCGGCATTGCTACTCCTTCTCAGTCGCGGTCGCGACCTTGTTGGTCTTTGGTTGAATCGATCTTCTGCGGCGCCGTCTTGGTCGGCGCGGTCTTGGTCGGCGCGGTTTTGGCCGGCCCCGTGTTCGTTGGCGCCGTCCTGGCCGCCGCCGCGTTCGTTGGCGCCGTGCTCGTTGGCGCCGTGCTCGTTGGCGCCGCATCGGCGCGCGTCGAGCGGCTGGCGCGTCGCGACGTCGCCGTCGCGGCCGGCGGTGGCGCGTCGGCATCGCGTGCGTTTTCTCGCCGGAACGTCTCGTAGATCTGCGTCAGCGTCTGCTTCTGGACTTCGGTGAGATCGGCGTCGTTGGCAATCGCAGCGAGCACGCCCTGACCGTCCTTCAGGTCAAGAAGACCGGCCCGGAGGTACATCATCGGCGTCGACACCCGCAGCGCCGTCGCGAGTTGCTGCAGCACCTCAGCACTCGGCTTACGCAAGCCACGCTCGATCTGGCTCAGGTACGGATTGGACACGCCAGCCTGCTCGGCGAGCTGCCGCAACGAGATGCGCGCGTTTTGCCGCAGGTCACGGATGAAATCGCCGATGTCGTGCGAGAGAACTTTGGGCGTTGCCACGTCGCCAAGTCTAGGAGCGGGTGCTAGCTTTTGCAAGCGAAATGCTAGCTGGCGTTACTCATGTCACCATCGATGGATTGGCCTGCGGTGCGGCCAGTCAGGCCCGATCATGGTGCATTTCCGGTGCGCCGGCACCCCAAACGCACCAAGATCTCATCGGAAGCTGGCCACCGAGCGCACCGAACCGACCCGTCGGCCACCGCCGAGCACCGGTGTCTCGGCCATCTCCTCAAGCGCGGCGGCCTCGACTCCGATCATCGCCAGCGCCGTGACGAGCACGGGCACCCGTGCCCGCATCGCGCCGTCGTCGACCTTGATCGCAACCGCACCCGCGCCCGGTACGGCGACGGCCAGTACGCCCTCGGCGCCGCCCTTCGACAGCAGGCCGGGCACACCGGTCATCAGTCGCTCGTCGTCCGCGCCCGTACCCGAGACGAGCGTCGGGTGTGCCCGCATGGCGTCGGCGACCCGACGTTCGTCGCTGCCCGGCGCGGCCGTGGCACATCGCAGGAACGCGCCGGCCAGACCGCGCAGCGAGATCGCCATGACCGGCGCCCCACAGCCGTCAACACCGATCGCGGTCACCGGCTCGCCGGCGAGGTCCTCGACGGCAGTGCGGATCTGCTTTTGCAGCGGGTGATCGGGCAGCGGATAGTCATCGGTCGACCAGCCGGCCGCGACACACGTACGCAGCATGCCGGTGTGCTTGCCCGAACAGTTCATGTAGACGGGAGCCGGACCGCCACCGGATCGGAGTATGTCCGCTCGCGCGGTCTCGGAGATCGGCAGGTCCGGCGGCGTACGCAGGTCCGACTCGGTCAGGCCGCCGGCCGCGAGCATCGACCGTACCCGGGAAATGTGCATCGGCTCGCCGGAGTGACTGGCGGCGCAGAGCGCAAGGTCGGCGGGGTCGTCGAGCGACAGACCCGAGCGCAGCATGCCGACCGCCTGCATGGGCTTGTTCGACGAGCGCGGGAAGACCGGGCTGTTTGCATCACCGGTCGACGCGACGAGGACGCCGTCGGCGTCGAGCACCGCCACCGAGCCCCGGTGGAAACCTTCCACGAAACCGGATCGGATCACCTCGGCGATGACGTCGCCACCTGCGTAAGCCACGCGGCGACGCTATCTCATCACCCGATCGTGGCCTAGCTGTCGACGCCGGATGCGGTCGGCATCACCGCTTGGCCACGCCGAGCAGGACGCGCGCCTCGTCGGTGGTCATCGGCGGGCGTTGCGCGAGTCGCGCGAAACCGACCGCGCGCGCGACCAGCTGCATGTTCGACTCGACCGGCTGGCCCTTCGCGTACGTGATCGTGTCCTCCATGCCGACCCGTAGGTGACCACCGGCGGAGAGCGAGGCGAGCATGACGTCGATCGTCGAGCGGCCGATGCCGGTGGCGGCGAACGTCGTCCCCTCGGGCAGGTCACGCACGGCCTGCTTGCACGCGACCAGAGCGTCGGTGGTGCCCGGCATGCCACCGGGGACGTTCATCACGAAGTCGACGTGCACGTGGCCGCCGGCGGGCAGGCCGTGCCGGCCGAGCAGTCGCTGCAGCGACGCGAGTTGACCGAGGTCGAAAATCTCGTACTCCGGCACGATGCCTCGCTCCTGCATCCGCGTGTGCAGGTCGACGATGAACTCCCAACGGTTCATGAATACACCGTCGCCGAAATTGACCGTGCCCATCGTGCAGGACGCCATGTCGGGCTCCGCATCGAGCACGGCGAGTCGCGCGCCCTCCGGATCGGTCACCGCGCCACCCGACGACAGCTGCACGATCAGATCCGTCTCGGCCCGCAGTGCCTGCACCGTCTCCTTCAGCCGGCCCTGATCGAGAGTCGGCTGGGCGGCGTCGTCGCGGATGTGCACGTGGATCACGCTGGCGCCGAGGGCCTCACATTCGCGAGCGGTCGCCACCAGCTCGTCAAGGGTCACCGGCAACGCCGGTACCTCGGCCTTGTCCACTTCCGCGCCGGTCGGAGCAACGGTGATCAACGTGCCGTTCGTCATCCCGCGATCGTCGCATGTTTTGTTTTGCTTTGCTTTTCTAAGCGTCGATGGCGGCGGCGGACCGGCCGACCATCAGCGCCGCGTCGTCGGCCACGTTCCGTTTCACGACCGCCAACGCGATCATGCCGAGCTCGTGGTGGCGGACCGCCGTACCCACGAATCCGACCTCGCGCCCGTCGGCCGCGACGACCGGCGAACCCGGCGCCGGCAACTCGTCCGTGCTGACCCCGTCGAGGTGGAGCAGCACCAGCCGCCGCGGTGGTCGGCCAAGGTTGTGCACGCGGGCCACCGTCTCCTGGCCGCGATAACAACCCTTATCCAGGTGTACGGCCGGAGCCAACAGCTCGATTTCGGCCGGGATCGTCCGGTGATCCGTCTCGAGACCCAACCGTGGTCGCCGGCTGGCTACGCGCAGTGCTTCGTACGCCCAGATGCCGGCCGGCGTGACGCCGAGCGTCTCGGTCACCTCGGCGATCGAGGCTCGCGGAACCAGCAGGTCGATCCGGTCGGCGTGGCGCCGGGCCCAACCGCCGCTCGGCAGTGCCACCGTGGCGAAGACCGTGGTCGGCCGAGCGGCAACGTCGGAGCTGGCGAACTTCGGCCCCGGTACGGGCTGCACCCGGGGCTCGTCCGGCGCCGTGACGCCGAGTCGGGCCAGCGCGGTCGCGGCGTTCGGACCGACCAGCGACAGCAGCGCCCACTCCGAGGTCACGTCGACCGGGTCGGCCTGGGTCAGGAAACGCATCTTGAGCAGGAAATCGACCAGATCGGCCGCGGTGCCCGGCTCGACATCCAGCCACGTGGTCGTGCCGTCGTCGACGAGCAGCGCGTCGTGCTCCACGTGCCCGTGCGGCGACAGAACGAGCAGCTCGCTCCCTTCGCCCGGGACAAGGGCCAGCAGATGCTGCGTCGTCAGGTTGTGCAGCCACGTCAGACGGTCCGGACCGCCAATCGCGATGACGCCGCGGTTACTCCGGTCGACCAGGGCGACGTCGGACTCCATCGCGCGCTGCTCGCGCACCGGGTCGCCGTAGTGTGCGACGAGATCGGCATCGCGCGACTCCGGTTCGAGATCGCCGAGGCGTACGGCACTCATGCGCAACCTGCCTCGTGGCCGGCCTGGATCTCGCGACCGTCCTCGTTCTCGATCGCTTGGCCGCCGCAGTGGGCGCACAGCCCGAAGAGCGCGACGTGTCCGACGTCCACCTGGAAGTTCCGAGCGTCACCGATCTTCGCCGCGAGTTGGTTCAGCATGGCCGCAGGCACCTCGTCAATCGCATGACAACTACGACACACGAGGTGGACGTGTTGTTCCCCGGCGACTCCGTGATAGGTCGTCGCACCGTGCGAGAGGTGGGCGTGCGTGACCAGACCCAGCTCGTCGAGCAGCTCCAGCGTCCGGTAGACAGTGGTGATGTTCACCCCGGCCGCGGTCGCCGCGACCTTCGCGTGCACCTGGTCCGGCGTGGCGTGGCCGAGCTCGTAGACGGCCTCCAGGACGAGCTGACGTTGCGGCGTCAGTCGCAGCCCACGCTTGCGCAGCACGTCGGCCAAGGATGAGTCGGGCACCGCTCGATCCTACGTCCGGGCGGTAGGCTCGCCGGGTGTCCGACCGCGTTGACGCCGCCGAATCCCCGACCGACATCGCCGTGCCCGAGCGGCAGGTCGCCGTGCTCGGTCGCGGCCGGGTTCCGGCCGATACACCCATCCTGCGCGCGGACGACCTCGGCGCCCTGCGCGGCGACGGCATTTTCGAGACGCTGCACATCCGCCGAGGTCGGCCGTGGATGCTCCAGGAGCACCTGCGTCGGATGTCCGGTTCGGCGGCCCGGCTCGATCTCGCGTTGCCGCCGACCGACACCCTTGCCGAGTTGATCGACCAGCTGCTCGCCGGTTGGCCGGCCGAGGTCGAGGGCGCCGCTCGCGTCGTGTGCACGCGTGGTGCCGAGGCGGGCAGCGACGTGACCGTGTTCGCCACGGTCACCGCGATCGGCCCATCGGTCGTACGGGCACGCCGGGACGGCATCACGGTGGCCACCGCGTCGCTTGGCCTCGCCGCCGACGTCCGCGAGCGCGCACCCTGGCTGCTCGGCGGCGCCAAGACCATCTCGTACGCGGTGAACATGGCGTCCCAGCGGTGGGCCCAGGCGCAGGGCGTCGATGACGTGCTGTGGATCTCCGCCGAGGGATATGCGCTGGAGGGCCCGACGTCGACGCTGATCTGGCTCGACGGCACCACGCTGTGTACGGTCCCGGCCGAGACCACCGGAATCCTCGCCGGCACGACCGCCCGGTGGCTGCTCGAACGCGCGGACGTGGTGGGCTACGACGCCGACGAACGGATGATCACACCGGCGGGACTCCTGGAGACCGCTGGTGTGTGGTTCACCTCATCGGTCCGCGGAGTGGTCGAGATCCGCGCCATCGATGGCGTGGGGATGGCCCCGGCCAAGGACACCGTACGGATGCGCGAGCTGCTCGGTTTCGAGGTCTGAGCGCGCCTCGGCCCGCCTGGGCGGACCTCGGCCGGACGGCACGGTCCGCGCCGGTGGTGGCCAGCCGGCGACGCCGGTGTGATCAGCCGGCGACGCGCAACAGCCGGGCGCTCAGATGTGACGTGAGCGGATACCCGACCGCCGCCATCTCCTGGGCGTACAGCAGCGCGCCCTCGACGATCCCGTACAGCCGATGGCCGGCCGTCACGTTCTTGGCCGTCGCCGTACGTACGACCGCATCCGTCGCAAGCTCCAGCTTGAGGCCGTCAACCGTGCCGACGTGCAGCTCCATGATCCCGGTCGGGAGCGTGAACAACGCCTCGACCTCGTCGGTCACCCGGTCGCCGTCCATCACCGGCCGGATCCAACCGACCTCCCGCGCACCGACCCGGATCGGTGTGCCGTCCTCCTCGATGATCCAGGCATGCGACTCGTACGCGAGGAATGGCCGCCCGTCGTGGCTGATCCGGATCTCCTGCGCGTAATGGAAGTCCTCGATCGTCGGATAGCCGCCGACGCCGCGGCCGCGCCACACGCCGACGTACGGCAGGAGGCCCAGCAACGCCGGGTGCAGATCCGGCCCGGTACGCAGGTCGTGCGTGTCCTCGTACGGCGACGGACCGACCGGCGGCGCGTTCATCCAGGGCGGTGCCTGCAGCGGGTTCTCGGTCACCAACGCCCCCTCGCGACTCGAACCGCAACGAAGATCAGCCCGCCGGCGAGCGCGCCGAATCCGGCGACGAGCAGGCTCACGAATCCGATCTCGGTCACCACAACCGAGATCCTATGCCGTGGAGGATCTTATGCTGTGGCGCATGAGCCGCCGCCTTGTCATCAAAATGACCGCCGGAACCGACGCACCGGAGCGCTGTTCCCAGGGCTTTACCGTCGCGGCGACCGCGGCGGCGGCCGGCGTCGGCGTGTCGCTCTGGCTCACCGGTGAGTCCGCGTGGTTCGCGCTGCCGGGCCGGGCCGAAGACTTCGAGCTGCCGCATTCGGCGCCGCTCGCCGATCTGTTGAATGCCGTACTCGCCGCCGGCACGGTCACCCTCTGCACGCAGTGCGCCGCACGTCGCGGTATCACGCCGGACGCGGTCATTCCGGGGGTACGGATCGCCGGTGCGGCCGCCTTCGTCGAGGAAGCCGTCGCCGACGACGTACAGGCGCTCGTCTACTGACGCCTTCTCCCGCGGAACTGTACGGAAGTTGGGCTCGCGGACGCCGCCTGACCGCCCAAGTTCCGTACAAATGCGCGGCGCGACGAGGGCCCGGCCGACTAGGCCGAACAGCGCGTCGTCGCGGTCACGGTCACGGCGTGGGTCGTCGGGTTCGCGACGGTCACGACGTCCACGGCGCCCGATCGGAACGCGTACGTCGTCCGGCTCGCCGCGGCCGGAGTGGCGGCGAGGGTGCGCAGCGTGGTGGCAAGCGACGCCGGCGCGGAGCCCGGCGGGAGCGCGGCCTGCACGCTGTGCAGCGAGCCGCCCGATGGGCAGGCGAGGTCGGCCACGGTCGCGTACGAGACGGCCGGCCGGCCGAGCGCCCCGAGAACGGGAGCCAGCGCGGCCGCCGAAGGAGATCCGGCCGGTGGCGACGGCTCACCGATGGTGGCGCCGCTGTCCTGGCGGCACCCGGTATCAGCCTCGATCCGGATCCGGCCGGGTGCCGGTACGGTCCCGTCGACGGCCACGAAATCGCCGGCATCGGCGTCCAGCGTGAGTTTCGCGGACGAGCCCGCCTGTGCGTGGTATCGGGCCGGCAGACCGGACGCGATCATGTGCAAGATCGCCGATTCGCTACCCGGTGACGTGTAAAGGTCGACGACGCGGCGGAACTCGGCTCCCGACCGTACCGGCGTGATCTTGCAGGATTTGACCCGATCGAATCCACTCACCGCGACCACCGGACCACCACCGGCCGCCGCGACCACGTCGACGATGGCTCGGTCGACCACCGGCCGTGCATCGCCAATGCTCGTCTGCTCGCGCACCGACGGCTCGCCGTGCAGGGCGTACCAGCCGCCGCCGATCAACAGCGCGACAATCCAGACGCCCGTCACGACCTTGAGCCACAACGGAACCTTCCAGGACCGACCCGTTGGCGGCGGAGTCGGACGCACCCAGACGTAGCCCGGCGGTGGTGCCGGGTTGGGCGAAACGCCGCCGGGCACTGGATCGCCCGCCGGCGAGCCGGGCCGCGAATCGCCCGCGGGCGGCGATACCGGCGATGAAGCCGGCTCCTTGGTCACCCGCCAATGAAACCACCGCACGGCCGCCGGAGGTCCACCGCACCGCCGACAGCACGAGCGCAGACACGACGAGCGCAGACACGGCAAGCGCAGACACCGCGAGCGCTCAGACATGAACGGGGCGCGGGCCGTTTGAGCCCGCGCCCCGTTCACCGAAAGCGTCGCCTACGCGGCGACCTCGATCGTGATGTCGTTGAGTCCACGGTCCGCGGACACCACCAGGTCGCCGTTGCCGGCGCGGGACAGTGCGCGAATCGTCCAGGTGCCCGGCGCCGCGAAGAACCGGAACTGGCCGACCGCCGACGACACCACCTCGGCGGTGAACTCGCCCGACGAGTCGAGGAGTCGGACGTAGGCACCGCCGACCGGTCCGTCGGTACTGCGGACGATGCCGCTGATGACCGTCTCCTTGGCGATGTCAACGCTCGCCGGCAACGGTTCGCTCTGCTCGGGCGCACCGCATCCAGCGATGTCCACGGCGGAAGACTGGCTCATGAGGCACTCCCGGGCTCGTCGCCGAGCGCTACCGGCACGCCAACGAGCGAGCCGTACTCGGTCCAGGACCCGTCGTAGTTCTTGACGTCGCCGAGGCCGAGCAACTCATGCAGGACGAACCACGTGTGCGAGGAGCGCTCGCCGATGCGGCAGTAGGCGATCGTCGACCGCGACTCGTCGAGCCCGGCCGCCTTGTAGATCTCGCGCAACTCGTCGTCGGACTTGAACGTGCCATCCTCGTTGGCCGCCTTGCTCCACGGCACGGACAGCGCGGTGGGCACGTGGCCCGAGCGCTGTGCCTGCTCCTGCGGGAGATGCGCCGGCGCGTTGAGGCGGCCGGCGTACTCGTCCGGTGACCGTACGTCGACGAGGTTCTTGTTGCCGATAGCGGCGACAACATCGTCGCGGAACGCGCGGATCGCCGTGTCCTGCGCCTGCGCGACATACTGCGTCGCCGCCCGGTTGGGCAGCTCGGTGGTGAGCGGCCGGCCGTCGAGCTCCCAGCGCTTGCGGCCGCCGTCGATCAGCTTGACGTCGCCGTGACCGTAGAGCTTGAAATACCAGTACGCGTACGCGGCGAACCAGTTGTTGTTGCCGCCGTACAGGACGACCGTGTCGTTGTTGCCGATGCCCCGGGCGGACAGCAGCGCCGAGAACTGCTCCTGGTTGACGAAATCGCGCCGGACCTGGTCCTGCAGGTCCTTGCGCCAGTCGAGCTTGACGGCGCCCGGGATGTGCCCGGTGTCGTAGGCGGACGTGTCCTCGTCGACCTCGACGAAGACGATGCCCGGTGTATCCAGGTTTTTTTCGGCCCAGTCGGCGGAGACCAGGACGGATTCGCGACCCATAATGGATGCCTCTCGATGCGGTGGTTGCGGCGGCGGCGGGTGCGCCGAAGATCCGCCGGAAAGCGGGAACGGAATGCTGGTGAAAACCTGCGAGCGGCCGCACTGCCGCGGGATTGGGTGCCCGGCCGGGACGGCCATGTGTGCTTGGCGGCTGGCCGCGTCAAGCGGCCCGCTGGCACGCGGTTAGCCACACACCGGTGGCGTCGGGCGGCCGGCGAAGATCAGCAACAGCGACAGAGGCTCGCCGCGACCAGGCAGAAGTCGACCGGGCGGCGCTTGGTGAGCATGGGTAGGACCACGCTCATGGCCAACGCCGACATGCCCTCACCGCCGACGCACATTCGTGCGTCGAGGTCGGTGCGCGAAATTGCGCCACGGGTTGTGTCGAGCGGGCTCACGGTTACCCACCCTAACACCAGCCCGTCGCGCCAGACAGGCCACCGAACGGTCCGATGTCCACTCGTCAGGACGACGATCGCAACAGCTGGGATGCGGCACACCCGCTTCAGCTAGCGACGAGGGGCTGCGGGTCCGACACGAGGCCGTTACCGCATGGCGCTATCGCGACGTCGGGCCGGTGCAGATCAACCGCCCAGCACCACGTTCTCGGCGCTCGCGGTGATCGCAATCCCGGCCGAGGTCGCCTTGACACTGTCCAGCGACAGCCGGTACGGCAACTGCGGGATACGTACGTCGAAGGTCAGCTGAGCGGCGATCGCCCGAAGCGTCGACTGCAGGGCCTGCGGCAGCGGCGTGTCGCTCGCCGTGACGTTGGACACGGCCACGTGCAGCACGTCCTTCTTCACCGAGATCGCACCACTGGCCTGAATGGTGAACGTCTGACCCTGGAAGCTCACCGGCGCGGAGATGCGCAGATGTCCGGCATCCGTGCTGCCAATGGTGATCTTGGCCGGGTCGATGCCGTACTGCCGCACGCCGGACAGGTCGATGAGCTGATTGAGGGCGGCCCAGCCGAGGTTTCCCGTGCCGACGACCCTGTTTGCCTCGATGCGTCCATTGCCGTTGATCAGGGCCTTCGTGTCGGCGGACACGTTCGTCGCGGTCACCGCGAGGGAGTCGAGGCGCACGCCGCGAGTGGACGGATCCGGAACCGAGATGTCGATCCGGTCGTAATGCCCGGCGGCAACCTGGGTGAGGAACGGAAAGCCGTGGATGTCGACCTTCGGCTTGCCGTCGATCGTGACGCCCTCGCTGGCGAGTTGCGTCTGCGCCTTGTCGGCGACCGTACGCTCGGCCACCACAACACCGATCCGGTCGGCCGCGATCAGCAGGACAATCAGCACGAGCACGACGATCGCCAAGACTCGCAAGCCGCGGTGGCGCCGCTTGGGTTGCTCGACTCGTGCCACGGGAAACCTCCGCATCGGGGGCGCGGCCACATGGCCGATCACCGCTTGAGCCCGACCGGATGAGTCGGGATTTCGCCGGCTCAGCTCAGTGCGGGCAGCAACACCATCACGCTCATCGCATATGCCACAGGAGCGGCCAGCGCAAACGCGCCGAGCGGACCCTGCATGTGTCGCACCAGCCACATCGAGCCCACGTCGCCGTCGATCTCGCGGCTGGCCTCGGCATATCCGACGCCGAGGTCCGCGAGCACCGCGGCGGTCGCGGTGAGGAGGCCCGCATACACGGTACGGCCGGGAGACAACCCAACAAGGCCAGATGCCACGAAAGCGGACGAAATGGTACCGGCCATGGCGCCGACGATGATGCCGATCGTGCCGCGCGCGACCTGTGGCGTCGTGCGCGGGAAGGGGACGATGGCATCGAGCCCACGCGCGACGACCAGCGCGACCGTCGCCGCGACCAGGCAGGCGGCGATCGACTCTGGACCGAGTCGATTGCGCGACAACGTAATCAGCGATGCGTACGCCACCACGCCGATCACCATCACGAGCGTCGCACCGACGCTCTCGGCAACCTGCGATCGGCCGTCCCGCCGCGCGAGCTGGCCGATCATCCCGGCGACGAAGGCTCCGGCGGTGACATAGCCGAGTGGCGCGATCGTCGCGTGGGTCGGCCAGGCCACGGCCAGATCGGCTACGACGGCCGCGCCGAGCCCCACGCCGGCCACGATCCGGGCTCCGGCCGGGCGCGTCGACACCGTCCACGTGACCACGAACAGCACCTGTACGGCGAAGATGATGAGCGCGAACGACTTCGGGACGAGGTAGCCGCCGGAGACGAGCGCGAGCCCGAGTAGACCGGCGAAGCCGGCGATGGCCAGACTGACGAGGCGACGGGTCGGCGCGACCGGCACCCGGACGATGTCTTCCCGATCGGTCAGCAGGTCGGCGTCCAGCTCGCGTTCGAAACCCTTTTCGCCCCGGGCGCGGCGACGACGACCGGCCCCGGCCAGCGCGTCGATCGACTCCGCCTCGTCGAGTGGTACGTCGAAGATCGAGGACGCGACCGGGCGCTCGCCGTCGCGGCGATCGCCGTCCGGGCGGACGTCGTCGCGGCGGGGCTCACCAGCGGGCATCCAAGACACGCACCGATGGTGCCATCTCCGGCCGCCGATCGCGACCGCCGGCACCGCCCACGGCAGGTCGTCGCAGGTTACGGCCGTATTTCCGGACGATCACGCGGGCGACTTTGCGACGATTTTCACATCGGCGCTGTCCGCGCTGCTCAGCAACGGCATCCGGCGTCGAAAACGCCACTGGGCGGCCAATCTTGTGTTTCGTCGCGCCCACCTGGTGAGCGGTTCGGGCTCAATCCGTAGCTCCTCCGCTACTCTGAGGTCCTGTTCACCCGCCAGCGACGTCGGTTGCACGCAGACGGGAGATCCTGTGGAAATCTTGATGTTGACGGCGACACCGGGCGGCTCCGCCGCGGCCGTGTTGCCCGCCCTCGATCTGCTCCCGCACGTCGTCCGGACGGCGGCTCGGGACATCCGCACGCTCATGTCGGGCCCGTCGCCGAACGTCGTGATGATCGACGCCCGGACCGACCTGGCCGACGCCCGCGCGACCTGCCGAATGCTGCACGCTACGGGCTCCGGCATCCCGATGCTCGCCGTCGTCACCGATGCCGGCCTCATCGCGCTGGCGGCCGACTGGGGCATTGACGACCTCGTCCTGGCCACGGCGGGTCCGGCCGAAATCGAGGCTCGCCTGCGCCTCGCGGTCGGCAAGCTCGGCGCACCGGTGTCGGCCGACTCCGCGACGATCCGGGTCGGCGAGCTGACGATCGACCAGGACACGTACGCGGCTCGGCTGAAGGGTCGGCCGCTCGACCTCACGTACAAGGAGTTCGAGCTGCTGAAGTTCCTCGCCCAGCACCCGGGCCGGGTGTTTACCCGCGACCAGATGCTCCGCGAGGTCTGGGGCTACGACTACTTCGGCGGCACGCGGACGGTCGACGTCCATGTCCGACGGCTGCGCGCGAAGCTCGGCTCGGAGTACGAGTCGATGATCGGCACCGTACGGCAGGTTGGCTACAAGTTCGTCGTACCGTCGGCGCGCGGCATCGACCGGACTCCCGGCGCCGACCCGGATCTGGATGTCGCCGACCCCACCGACGTAAGCCACCCGGCAGACCAGCTTCTCGCGTAGCGCCGACATCGGGGCACCGACGGTCGAGCCGCCCATCCAGGACGCGCCGGGTGGCGATACGGTGGCAGTCGTGAGGACGTCTCCCGTCGTACGCCAGGCCGACCACCTGAGCCACGACGAGGTCGACGACGTCCATCGCCTGGCCACCGCGGCCGGCGACGCCGACGGTGCGTATCCGCTGTCCGAGCACGTGATGCTGCATCTGCGGCTCGGCGGCGACGCGCCAGCCGTACACCTGCTCATCCGGCACGGCGCCGAACTGGTCGGCTACGCCCACCTGGACACCACCGACGTCGTCGAAGGCCCGAGCGCGGAGTTGGTCGTACACCCGATGTTCCGGCGGCATGGCCTCGGCCGTGCGCTCGTCACGGCCTTGACCGACGCGGCGGCCGCCGCTGAGCCCGACGGACGCCTGCGCCTCTGGGCGCACGGCGACCATCCATCCGCGACGGCGCTCGCCCTGTCCCTCGGCTTCGACCGTCACCGGGTGCTGTTCCAGCTGCGACGGTCGCTGTTCGCGCCGGTCGCGCCGCCCCACCTGCCCGACGGGGTCACTCTTCGCGCGTTCGAGCCGGGCCGCGATGACGAAGCGTGGGTACGGGTGAACGCGCGCGCCTTCGCCGGCCACCCCGACCAGGGCAAGTGGACGATCGACGACCTGCACGTGCGGATGACCGAACCGTGGTTCGACCCGGACGGATTCTTGCTGGCGATGCGGGGCACGGAGCTGCTCGGCTTCCACTGGACGAAGGTGCACGGCTCGCTGCGCAGCGACCACCGGCCAGACGACGAGGCCGAGCACGACCACGATCCGATCGGTGAGGTGTACGTGCTCGGCGTCGACCCGGACGCGCGCGGGCTCGGGCTCGGCGAGGCGCTGACCGACGCCGGTCTGCTCTATCTACGCGGGCGGGGGCTCGATCAGGTGATGCTCTACGTCGACGAGTCCAATCCACGCGCTGTTGATCTTTACCATCGCCTCGGCTTCGTACGGTGGACCACCGACGTCTGTTTCCAGCGCGCCTGACGCGTCATCGGCCGGGTTCCGCCGGGCCTGAGATCCTACGCGATCGACGGTGGTCAGACGCATGATCGCGGTCGTATCGATGGCCGTAATCTGCCCGAAATGTGCGCACCGCCGACCGTCACGCGGATGGTCCTACGGTGTTCACCGTTCGTTCACCTTTCCCCGGTTGGCCGTCAACCTCCGGCTCCTAACGTGATTTTCGACCGGCCGAGAAGGCCGGTGCCGTGCACGGCGCCATGGCGCCTGTGCCCCTAACACCCTCGAAGGGACGAAAACACGTGAAGCTTCAGCGGCTCGGCATCCTGGCCGGCATTGCGCTGACCGCGACAGTCGCGCTCGCGGCGTGTGGCACGGACAACAACAACACGCCGAGCAGTGGCAGTTCGGGTGGCGCGAAAGCATCCGGCTCCGCCAATTGCGCGACCGGCACGCTGAACGCGCAGGGCTCGACGGCGCAGGCGAATGCGATGTCCACCTGGATCAAGGACTACAACGCGCAGTGCTCCGGCGCGACGATCAACTACCAGGCGCACCGGCTCCGGCGCCGGCCAGACGGCGTTCATCGCCGGCCAGGCCGACTTCGCCGGATCCGACTCGGCCCTGAAGGCGGCCGACCAGCCGAAGGCGAACGCGCACTGCGCCTCCGGCGCCGCCGGCGGCGTCGCGATCCATCTGCCGATGGTCGTCGGCCCGATCGCCGTCGTCTACAACGTCAGTGGCGTGACCAATTTGCAGCTCAAGCCGGCCACCATCGCCGGCATCTTCTCCGGCAAGATCAAGACCTGGAATGACCCGGCGATCGCCGCCGACAACCCGGGCGCGAGCCTGCCGAGCACCAAGATCACGCCGGTGCACCGCGCGGACAGCTCGGGTACCACCGACAACTTCACCAACTACCTGACCCAGACCGCCGGGGGCGCCTGGACGTTTGACCACGACAAGGTGTGGCACGCACCGGGCGGCGACGCCGAGCAGGGTTCGGACGGTGTCTCGAAGTTCATCTCGAGCACCGACGGCTCGATCGGCTACGACGAGTGGTCGTTCGCCACGCTGAACAACCTCAACATGGCGAAGATCTTCAACGGTGCCGGTGAGTGGTCGACCCTGACCGCCGACTCGGCCGGCAAGACCATCGCCGGCGCGCAGGTCGTGGGCACCGGCAACGACTTGCAGATGAAGATCGACTACACGACGAACACGCCGGGCGCCTACCCGATCGTCCTGGTCACGTACGAGATCGTCTGCGACAAGGGCAACCCGGCCGGCAGCCTCAACCTGCTCAAGTCGTTCCTCGGCTACACGTCGAGCACGGCCGGCCAGCAGGTGCTCACCTCGGTCGGCAGCGCTCCGCTGCCCGACTCGGTGCGCACCAAGGTCGCGGCGGCCGTCACCGCAATGAGCTGACCTAGCCCGCTCATGAGCGGATCGTCACTGGTAGGCGGGTGTTTCCGCCGCCAGTGGCGATCCGCTTCGGTATCCGCAACGTCCCGCTCCACCGCTCCACAGACCTAGACCCGAGAGCCGATCCACCAACAGTGAACGGAGAGCTCACCCGAATGAGCGAACCCTCGTTCAGTGGCTTCGCCGACATCGCGTCGACTTCCTCGACGGGGTCCGGCGACGGCGAAGCCACCAAAGCCGCCGCGCCCGGTGGTCCGACCGGCGGGGCCTCGAATACTCCGCCACCGCCACTCGGCGGCGGCGGCGCGCTACCCCGCAAGCGCCGATGGGGTATGGAAGCCGGGTTCCGCGGCATCACCACCGGCGCCGGTATGACCGTTCTGGTCATCATTGTTGCGATCGGCGCATTTCTGATCGACAAGGCCGTGCCGGCCCTCCAGGCCAACCACGCGAACTTCCTGACCTACAAGAACTGGTTCCCGAGCGACAACCCGCCGATGTTCGGCATCGCCGCGCTCGCCTTCGGCACGGTCCTCACGTCGGTCCTGGCTCTGATCATGGCCGTGCCCGTCGCGCTGTCGATCGCGCTGGTCCTCACGCACTACGCACCACGCCGGGTCGCCTCCGTGCTCGGTTTCGCGATCGACCTGCTCGCCGCCGTGCCGAGCATCGTGTACGGCCTGTGGGGCCGCGACTACCTGGTCACACCGATCTCCGGCCTGTCGGCGTGGCTGCACGCGTATTTCGGCTGGATCCCGATCTTCGGCAGCGACGGACCGTACGGCAAGTCGATCCTGCTCGGTTCGATCGTCTTGGCGATCATGGTGCTGCCGATCGTGACCGCGCTCGTGCGCGAGGTGTTCGCGCAGACGCCGACGATGAACCAAGAGGCCGCGCTCGCACTGGGTGCGACGAAGTGGGAGATGATCCGCACCGCTGTCCTGCCGTACGGCCGGCCCGGAATCATCGCCGCGGTCATCCTCGGCCTCGGTCGCGCGCTCGGCGAAACGATCGCACTGGCTCTGACGCTCGGATCGACGTTCACGATTTCGGCCGACATCCTCGGCAACGGCGGCAACACGATCGCCGCGAACATCGCGCACAACTTCGGTGAGGCCGACGAAATTGGGCGCGGCGCGCTGATCGCGTCCGGTCTCGTGCTGTTTGCGATCACGCTGGTCGTCAACGTGGTGGCTCGCGCGATCATCTACCGCCGACGTGAGTTCCGGGAGAGTGCGGCATGACCGCCCGCGTTCTCACCGTCTTCGTCGTCGGCCGACCCGCCGCCGTCCCGGGAGCGATCGCATGACCACAGAAACCCTGATCCCGGCCCCGTCGTTGAAGGCGCACCGCCTGCCGAGATGGGTGCCGTGGGCGATCGGCGTGGTCAGCGCCGTGATCGCCTACCTCGTCATCTACGTCGGCGGCCAACTGCGCGGCGGTGTCACCATGACGGTGATCACCGCAGCCGTGCTCTTCCTTGTCATTCTGGGAGCCACCGCGTTCTCGGTCGAGGGCTCCCGCGTCGCCCGCAACCGGGTGTTTACCGCGGCGATCTACATGGCGTGTGCACTCGCCGCGCTGCCGCTGATCTATCTGGTGAAGACGCTGATCGACAACGGACTGGATCGCTTCGACGGGGACTTCTTCACCCACTCGATGCGCGACATCACGCCGTTCGACGGCGGCGGCGGCGCCTACCACGCGATCATCGGCACGCTCGAGCAGGCCGTAATCGCAACCATCATCACGGTGCCGCTCGGGGTCGGCTGTGCGATCTACATAGTCGAGTACGGCAAGGGCCGGCTCGTGAAGATCGTGCAGTTCTTCGTGGACGTCATGACCGGCATTCCGTCGATCGTCGCCGGCCTGTTCATCCTCTCGTTCTGGGTCATCATCGTGTCGCCGACCTTCAACAACGGCCGACCCGGATATTCCGGATTTGCCGCGGCTCTCGCGCTATCGGTCCTCATGCTGCCGACGATCACCCGGTCGTCCGAGGAGATGTTGCGGCTCGTGCCGGCGGAGCTCCGCGAGGGTGCGTACGCGCTCGGCATCGCGAAGTGGAAGACGATCGTCAAGATCGTCCTACCCACCGCCGCGGCCGGCATCGTCACCGGCATCATGCTGGCGGTCGCCCGAGCCGCCGGCGAAACCGCGCCGGTTCTCCTGGTGGCCGGCGGCACGGACTCGATCAACTTCAACCCATTCCATGGCAACCAGGAGTCGCTCGCGGTCTACATCTACGACCAGGCGCGGCTGGCGACCAAGTTCGGTGCCCCCCGCGCGTGGACAGCCGCCCTCACCCTCGTGCTCATCGTGCTCGCCCTGACCATCGCGGCCAAGCTCCTCGCGCGTCGCAGCAAGTTGCGGTGATCGAGATGCCCACACCGACGCCGGCGCAGGCGAACTCACTCGCCGCCGCACCAGGCAGCACCGCATCAGGCATTACCGCACCACATAGCAGTACCGCACCGGACAGCAATACCGCACCAGCCCGCACCGGGTCCGCCCGAACAGACCTGAGAAGGACTACCGCCATGGCAAAGCGCATCGAAGCCAGAAACATCTCCGCCTACTACGGATCGTTCAAGGCGATCGACTCGATCTCGATGACGATCGAGCCCAAGTCGGTCACCGCCCTCATCGGACCGTCGGGCTGCGGCAAATCGACGTTCCTGCGATCGATCAACCGCATGCACGAAGTGCTCCCCGGTGCCCACGTCGAGGGCGACATGACCATCGACGGCCAGAACATCTACGACCGGGACGTCGACGTCACCGCCGTACGCCGAATGATCGGCATGGTCTTCCAGCGGCCGAACCCGTTCCCGACCATGTCGATCTACGACAACGTCGTGGCCGGGCTGCGGCTCGGCGGCCTTCGTCGCAAGTCGGCTCTCGACGACGCGTGTGAGAAGGCGCTGCGTTCAGCCAACCTCTGGAACGAGGTGCACACGCGGCTGTCCCGTCCGGGGGCGGGCCTGTCCGGTGGCCAGCAACAGCGCCTGTGCATCGCCCGTACGATCGCCGTCGAGCCGCAGGTCGTGCTGATGGACGAACCGTGCTCGGCACTCGACCCGATCTCGACACTCGCGATCGAGGATCTGATCACCGAGCTCAAGTCCGAGTACACGATCGTGATCGTCACGCACAACATGCAGCAGGCGGCCCGCGTATCGGATCGCACGGCGTTCTTCTCCATCGACAAGACCGGCGACCCGGGTCGCCTCATCGAGTTCGATGACACCACGCGCATCTTCACCAACCCGAACGAGAAGAAGACCGAGGACTACATCACCGGACGCTTCGGGTGAGGCAACGCGGATAAGGGTCTCGTGCCCGGGCGCTTCGGCGTGACGGGTACGTGGTAGTCGTGGCACCGTGTCGGAGTTCGGGATCCGGCACGGTGCCACACGCTTGGGTGCCCAACCCGACCTCAGGCCTCCACAAGACGCGGCATCACCGGCGTCGCCGCATCGCGGGTGGCGGCCGCGGCCATCAGCTCGTCGATCGAGCCGTACGCGTCGACCTGCTTCAGCGTCGCCCGCGTCGGCGGCAGCATCGGCAGACCGCGCCGATCGATCGGCCGCACCCACCGCACCTCGTCCGCCTCGCCGCCGACGTTGCGCGTGAGCTGGCCGTCGGGCAACCGAGCCAGGAAGAAGTACGTGTCGTAGCGCCGCGGCTCGAATTCCGGCGTGATCCACCGGGCCCACGGTGCGAGCAGGTCGGCGCGCAGCGCGAGGTCGCGGGCGCGCAGGAGGTCGGCGAAGCCGAGCTGACGCGCGACCAGCGCGGCGCGCTGCCCCTCCCAATCGTCACCGGAGACGTCGTCGACAATCGTCGAGCCCGTCGGACCGGCGAGAAGGATGCCCGACTCTTCGAACACCTCGCGCACGGCCGCGCACACGATGGCCTCCGCCTGGTCCGGGGTCTGGCCGAGGCGCCGCGCCCAGGTCAGGGCATCCGGTCCGGCCCAACGGATTTCGGCGCCGGCATCGCGCGGATCGACCGAGCCGCCGGGGAAGGCATACATGCCGGGAGCGAACGGCATCGTCGGCACGCGCCGGATCGCGTACACCTCATAGCCGCCGGACTGCGCGCCGGACGGTTCGGGACGAAGCAGGAGGACCGTTGCGGCCAGCCGCGGTACGGGCGGCGTGGCACCGGACTCATAGAACGAGCGTGCGCGCGCGAGCAACGCCGGCGGCAGGTCGGTCGGCCGCAACTCCGGTGACGAGCCGCCACGGTCGTCCGTCCCCGGCCCGGGATCGGTCAGCGGCGCGTCAGTCAACCTGGACTACCACGGCGGTACCCTGGCCGACCCCGATGCAGGCGGCCGCGATGCCGTAACCGCCGCCGCGCCGGGCCACCTCGCGGCAGACGTCCACGATGACGCGGGGAGCGGACGCTCCGAGCGGGTGACCCATCGCGATCGCGCCACCGTTCGGGTTGACCCGTTCTAGGTCGAGCGAGGGCAGACCGTCGAGTACCGACAGGACCATCGCCGCGAACGCTTCGTTGATTTCCCACGCGGCGATGTCCGCCACGGTCAGTCCGGCCCGATCGAGCACCTTCCCGATCGCACCCACGGGAGCCAGGGTGAACCGCTCCGGCGCGATGCCGACGGTTGCGCTGGCAATGATGCGGCCGATCGGCTCGACGCCGAGCTCGGCGGCCATCTCGCGGGTGCCGACGAACGTTGCGATGGCTCCGTCGTTGATGGGCGAGGAGTTGCCGGCCGTGACCGTGCCGTCCTTCGTGAACGCCGGCTTCAACGCGGCCAGTTTCGCCGCTGTGGTGTCCGGGCGGATCGACTCGTCGCGGGTCACCGACTCGACCGGGAACACGTACCCGTCGTGCAGGCCCTTGTCGAACGCGGCCGCGGCCCGCTCATGTGACCGCAACGCCCACTCGTCCTGTGCCTCCCGCGAGATGCCGAGTTCGGCCGCGACCGCCTCGGCGCAGGCACCGAGCGACGCCGTTTGCTGTGCGGAGAATTTCGGGTTCACCATGCGCCAGCCGACCTGCGTCGGGTAGAGCTGCATCGTCGCCGGCTGAGCGACGTCGGGCTTCGGGATCACGAACGGCGCGCGGGTCATGCTCTCCACGCCGCCCGCGATCATCAGTGACGCGTCGCCGGCTCGGACGGCCCGCGCGGCTTGGATGATCGCTTCCCCACCGGAACCGCACAGCCGGTTGACTGTCACGCCGGGTACCGTGTCCGGCAGCCCGGCCAACAGCACGGCCATCCGCGCAACGTCGCGATTGTCTTCACCGGCACCGTTGGTGTCGCCGAGGATCACGTCGTCGAGGCGACCGGCGTCGAGGCCGGCGTGTCGCTTCATCAGCTCGATGATGGGCAGGGCGGCCAGGTCGTCGGTACGGATCCCGGCCAGTCCACCGCGGTGCTTGCCGAACGGCGTGCGCACCGCGTCAATCAGGTAGGCGTCCACGGCATCGAGCCTACTGGCCGCCGGAGGGCACCGACCTCGGCGATCGCCGCGAACGCGAGCGATGGATCGGCGGCGCGCGGCCGTCGAGTGCCGATTGAGCGGTCCGCTGTACGTTCGCGCCGGCCGACTGGTTCGATGTGTGCATGACCGATCCGATCCGCTGGGGCATCGTCGCAACCGGCCGCATCGCGGCACAGTTCGTCAACGATCTCGGGATCGTCGAAGACGCTGAGGTCGTTGCAGTGGCCTCACGCAGCGACGATTCGGCCGGCCGGTTCGCCACCGAGCATCAGATCCCCCGACCGTACGGCACCTGGGACGCGCTCGCCGCCGACCCGGACGTCGACATCGTCTACGTCGCCGGTCCGCACCCGGCCCACCACGCGGCCGCTCGCATGATGCTCGCGGCCGGCAAGGCGGTGCTGTGTGAGAAACCCATCACACTCAACGCGCCGCAGGCCGAAGACCTCGTCGCCGTCGCGGCCGAGCACGGGGTGTTCCTCGCCGAAGCGATGTGGACGCGCACGATCCCGGCGGTGCGCCGAATAGTCGATCTTGTCGCCGATGGCGCGGTCGGCGAGGTGACCGCGGTGTCGGCCGATTTCAGCTTCGCCGCCGCCGTCGGGCCCGAGCACCGGCTGCGCAACCCGGCCCTCGGCGGGGGCGCGCTCCTCGACCTCGGTGTATATCCGCTGGCACTCGCGCAACTGTTCCTCGGGTCGCCCGACACGGTCAGTGCGTCGGCGCGGCTGTCGCCCGAGGGCGTCGACGCCGGGACCGGCATCCTCCTCGGGTACCGCCCGGGCCGAGCGGATGCCCCACCGTGGCGTGCCGAGTCGGCGTACGCGGCGCTGACCTGCGCGTTCGATTCGAGCGGCGCGACGACGGCAACGATCGCGGGCACGCTCGGCCGGATCGAATTGCCGGCCGGCTTTCACCACCCGCAATCGTTCACGCTGCATCGCGGCGATGCCGCCGAACTGGTCGACGTGCCGTACGAGGGGCAGGGTCTTCGCTTCCCGGCCATCGAGGCGATGCGCTGCCTACGCGCCGGGCTGATCGAGAGTCCCCTGCTGCCGCACGCGGCCACGCTTGCGGTCATCGCGACGATGGACGAGATCCGCGGCCAGATCGGGGTGAGCTACCCCGCCGACGCCGCCTGACACCCCGGGCGCCGATCCCAGACGATGTTTGATCGAGGCCCAGGTGGCCGGTGTGCCCTAGTTGAACAGCGGATGCACGATGAACCAGGCCAGCGCGCCAACCAGGCCCGCGGCCGGCAGCGTCAGGAACCAGGCGACCACGATGTTGCCGGCGACCGCCCATCGTACGGCCGACAGCCGTTTCGTCGCGCCCACGCCCATGATCGCCGACGTGATCGTGTGGGTGGTGGAGATCGGATAGCCGAGTTCCGCGGTCGTCCACAGCACCGAGCTGGCCACGATTTCAGCGGCGAAACCCTCCGGCGGCCCGAGGTGGATGATCCGCCGGCCGAGCGTACGGATGATCCGCCAGCCGCCCGAGTACGTCCCGAGCGACAACACCAACGCGCTCAACAGGTAGACCCAGGTCGGCGTGGCCGTATGCGGCTCCATCTGGCCACCGAGTACGAGCGCGAGCGCGACGATGCCGATCGTCTTCGACGCGTCCTGCAGGCCGTGGCCGACCGACATGGTGAACGCGGAGAACGACTGCGCGATGCGGAAACCCCGGTTCAGCTTGGCCGGTTGGCCGTTACGGAAGATCCAACGGATCGCCAGCATGACGACGTAGCCCAGGAAGAACCCGATGAACGGGGAGATGAACATCGGCAGGATCACTTTGTCGGTGATGCCATGCCAGAACACCTGCGTGGTGCCGGAGGCGAGCGCGGCGCCGACCAGTCCGCCGATGAGGGCGTGCGATGACGACGACGGCAGGCCGAAATACCAGGTGATCAGATTCCAGGTGATGGCGCCGAGCAGGCCGCCCATGACCACCCCCAGACCGCTCACGTTCGACGGCGGCGAGATGATGCCTGTCCCGACGGTCGCCGCGACCTTGCCGGCCAGCCCGAAGAACGGCAGCGAGCCGACGAGATTGCCGACCGCGGCCATGAGCAGGGCGAAGCGTGGCGTCAGCGCGCGCGTCGACACACTGGTCGCGATCGCGTTGGCCGCGTCGTGGAATCCGTTGGTGTAGTTGAACCCCATCGCCACGATGATTACGACGATGGTGGCGGTCAGTCCGCTCATCGAGCCGGCCGATAGCCGTTAAGCGACATATAGGTGAACGACGGGTGTCGCATCGCGGGCAGGGTGATGCCCGTTGGCGCGGGGGAACGCACTCAGGACTCCTTGACCGCGATCGTCTCGACCGTGTTCGCCACGTGCTCGAAGGCATCGCAGGCGGCCTCCAATTCGTCGGCCACCTCCTTCATCTTGAGCACCGTCAGCGCGTCGTACTCGCCGGAGAACAAGCGCACCAGGAGCATCCGGTAGGCGCGGTCGCCCTCGTTCTCGAGCCGGTTGCACTCGACCCAGTACTCCTGAAGTTCACGCATCGACTTGAGCCTCGGCATCGCGTCGGCGGTCACCTTGGCCTGCTGGTCCAGCACGTCGATGATCTCCACCATCTCCCGCGGCAGTGCCGGCAGCGAGGACAGGCCGTATAGGTAGACGAACGTACCGATGGCCTCCAGGTGATCCATCACGTCGTCGAGCCCCGATCCGAGGCGGTAGATGTCCTCGCGATCGAACGGCGTGATGAATGACGAATTGATCTTGTTGTACAGCTCGTGGGTGATGCTGTCGCTGTCGTGCTCGACCTCGACCAGCCGCTCACCGATTGCCATCACGTCCGCGCCCGGCAGGGCAAGCTCCGACAACAGGCCTGTGCCCTTGACGAGATTCTGTGCGGCGCGGCTGAAGAAGTCATAGAACGAGTCATCGCTCGGACGGATCTTGATGCGCACAAGAACTCCTGGACTCGACGGGGGGACGCCTACGGCAGGGATGTTGGAGGAATGCTAGCCGGTAGCAGCGGCGGGCCGGAGTTGACCGGCACTGGTCAAGGTAACCGGATCGCCTGGCGTCGAGTCGGCGGGGCGCCCCCGAAAATCGACGACCCCGACAAATCGGTCACGAACCCATCCGATCGCCCGCCAGCGTCCCGCCGACGTGTCGCAGCGCCGAGGTGCCGCCAGGGTCCGGCCGACGTGCCGCCGAGCGCCTACCCCAGCCGTGCCTGTTCCACGTCAAGATCGAAACTCGGCGGCGGATAGTTCAACCCGAGATCGCCGAGCGTCTCCACGAGGATGTTCGCGACCGCCCAATCGCGGTACCACTTCAGGTTGGCCGGCACGACGTACCAGGGCGCACCCTCGGTCGAGCAACGGGTCAGCGCGTGGGCGTACGCCGCCTGGTAGTCGTCCCAGTACGCGCGCTCGTCAATATCGGCCGGGTTGTATTTCCAGTACTTCGTCGGGTCGAGGAGCCGTTGCCGAAGTCGCTCGCCCTGCTCGGCGTAGGAGATGTGCAGCATGATCTTGATCATCGTCACGCCGTCGTCGACCAGCGATCGCTCGAAATCGTTGATCTTCTTGTATCGAGCCTGCCATGTCCGCTTCGGCACCAGGTCATGCACGCGTACGACCAACACGTCCTCATAGTGCGACCGGTTGAACACGCCGATCTGCCCGGGCACCGGTACGGCCTTGCGGATCCGCCACAGGAAGTCGTGTGCCAACTCTTCCTTCGTCGGCGGGCCAAAGCCGACGATCGTGAGGCCTTGCGGGTTCATCGTGCCGGCCACCTTGCGGACGGTGCCGTCCTTCCCGCCGCAGTCCATCGCCTGCAACACGATCAGCACACGTTTGCGGGTCTCGCCGACCTTTGCCGTCGCGAACAGCTGCTCCTGCAGCGTTTCCAGGCGGCCGCCGAGTTCTACCAACTCCTCGCGGGCCCAGCTCTTGCGGCCCTTCTTGCGCTTGGGAAAGCCGGGGGTGCCGCCCGGGTCGATCGATTCGAGATTGACCGCGGTCCCCGGCGCCACCCGCAGCACGTCACGAAGAGTCATGCTCCGATCATGGCGCACCGACACGGGCGGCGCCGCCTGACCGGCTGACGCGGTGGCGGGCGGGCGTACCCGCTTGCGCCGGCACCGTCACCGGACGGCTCGCGCTACGTCGCGGCGATCGGTGCACGGACGCCGGCACGGGTACGGCAACGGTCCGCCGTACGGGTCGCGGATGCGCCACGGTCGCCAGGGCCGGCGCCGGTGTGCCGTACCCGCGAAGGAAGTTGGCGAGGGCACGCGGCCGAGCGGTCGTGATGAGATCGACCCCGGCGGCGGCCAGTTCGCACCAGAACGCTTCGCGGACCCGCCAACCGCGCTCGGGTAGGCCGGCGAAGTGGACCTGCCGGCCCTCCGCATGAGCGGCCGCCACCAGTCGGTGCAACGCATTGCGCTCATCGGCCGGCATCTCCCCGCGGCCATCCCAGTCGAAGTGCTGCGACCATGACTCGCTCAGCAGCGGCGCAACCGTCGGCGGAGCGCCCCACGGACCGAGATCGGCGAACGTGCCGTCGGCGAACGTCCGCCGCTGCGCGGCGCCGGTGAGTGCGAGTCGGGGCATGTGACGGCCGGTCAGCAGCACGGTCACCGGCCCCGGCCGTACCACGCCGTCCACGAGTCGGGTGAAAGCGTCGGGGTGGCCGGCGAGCTGCGATTCGAGGCGTTCGTAGGCGCGTTCGAGCCGCTCGGGATCGGGTTCGTCGATCGCGATGACGAGGCGAAACGGTGCGGCGCTGCCGGCGTAGACCCGGCCGGCGAAGGTCTCGATCCGATCGACCAGCGGTCGGAGGATCAGGCGGTCCAGCTCGGCACCGGGATCGGTGTAGTCGCGCATGCCGCCGACCAGGAGCCGATCGGTGTCATCGAGCCACACGACGATCTCCACGCTCGCATAGCCCTGCCGGAGCCGGCGGGTCAGCGGATCGCGGGCGCTGCCGTCGCGCGGCGCGTAGGAGCCGGCCGCGCACGGGTTCTCGCGTCGAGCCCGCGCACTGACCAGGCCGGCGGCGACGCCACCGGCGAGAACCACCACTCCGCTGACCACCGCAGCCATCGAACCGCCCTTGTTCGTCCGGACGCCGTTCGTTACCGGATGTGGCGATTGTACGGTTTGATCCATTCGACCCGATGCCGCGGCACGCGGGGCTCGGCGATCTCCTGCCGGTGATCTCCGGGAGTCAGATGACCTTGTCGAGCCAGCGGTGAAACTCGCCACGGAACGGTTCGGTTCCATCATCGAGCGCCTTGAGCAGCCACTCGGCGGCCTCCCACGCGGCCGCGACGACGTCGGACGGGTAGCCGTAACGCACCCGGTGGTCGGCGAATTCGTCCTCGTCGAGCAGCTCGACGAGATTGTGTTCGCGCCGGCGGCGTACGTCCAGGTCCAGATCCGTGAGCAGGACACCCTCGTCGGTCCACTGGGCCGGCGTGGTGATGTCGCAGTAGACCTCGGTCCGGCGCGGTGGCGAGTTGAACATCGCCGTCCACCACGCGTCGCGCGGCACCAGCAGGACGTACGGATCGGTGTACTTGAAGTCGGCCAGGGCCGCTGCGATGAACTCGCCGCTCGGCACGCCCAACCAGTCGCCGTACTCGTCGGATCCGAGGCTCACCGCCGGGTAGGACCGGTGCGGGCTGCCGTCGAACTTTCGGTAGCGGACTCGAACGACCGACGGACCCTCCTGCATTCTGTAGATCGTGCGCTACCCGAAGCGGCCGTGCCACCGGGATCGATCGGAATCATCCGCTTGCCGCCGTGGGCCGGCCGGTCGGAGCGGATCTGTCGGCGGAAGGCGGTAACGTCGGTGGCCGTGACTGGCAGCCGGATCGCACCCCGTTCAGCTCCGGCCGGTACGCCACCGATTAGCTCAGCCAAATCCGCTAGCTCAGCCAAACCCGCTAGCTCAGCCAAACCCGCTAGCTCAGCCACACCCACGCAGGGACGCGGCGACCCATCGAACGACGCGTCGGCCCGTCACCGCTCGAAGGTTGACGAGCTGCTGGCAGCGGCCGTCGGCGCCGTCCCCGGCGGATCCGAACGCCCCGGGCAGCAGGCGATGGCGCACGCGGTCGCCGACGCGGCTCGCCACGGGGAGCACCTGCTCGTCCAGGCCGGCACCGGCACCGGCAAGTCGCTGGCCTATCTCACGCCGGCGCTGCTCGTGGACGGGCCGGTCGTCATCTCTACCGCCACGCTGGCGCTTCAGTCGCAACTGGTCGACCACGATCTGCCGCGATTGGCCGACGCCGTCGAGCCGATTCTCGGCCGCCGCCCGCTGCACGCCGTGCTCAAGGGGCGCCACCACTATCTCTGCCTCGCGAAGTTGGAGAGCTCGAACGAGGAGGAGCCTGATGACGCCCTCTTCGATACCGGCGGCGGCGCGCGGCCCAAGACGGTGTGGCTCGGCGAGGCGGGTCGCATCGGCAAGCAGATGCAGCGACTACGCGACTGGGCCATGGAGACCGAGACGGGCGACCGAGACGAACTCGATCCGGGTGTCGACGACACCGCGTGGCGGCAAGTGTCGACGTTTGCCCGCGAATGCGTCGGTGCCGCCCGGTGCGCGTACGGAGCGGAATGCTTCGCCGAGGCCTCCCGCGCCCGGGCCCGCGAGGCCGACATCGTCGTGACGAACCACAGCCTGCTCGCGGTCGACATGCTCGCCGGCCGGCATATCGTGCCGCCACATCGACTGCTCGTCGTCGACGAAGCGCACGACCTGGCCGATCGCGTGTCGAGCGCGTCGCAGGCCGAGGTCTCCCCGGACGTGATCGACCGCGGCGCCCGCCGTTCCCGGTCACTGATCGGTGCCGACATCTACGAGCAACTCATCGAGGCCGGCGATGCCATGGCCATCGGCCTGGGCGACGCGATGCCCGGACGCCTGACGACCGGCCTGCCCGCGTCGTTGCGCGAGGCGTTGACACTGCTCGACGCGGCTACCCGGCGGGCTCTCGAAGCGGTCGGCGAAATCAAGATCGATGATCCGGACCCGGTTCGCAAACAACAGGCGCGCGCCACGCTCGACGAGCTGTCGAAGACGTCTCAGCGGCTGCTGGAGGAGTCAGCGCACGACGTTGCGTGGATCGAGATCAGCGACCGTCATCGCGCCGTCGTCGTCGCCCCGCTCAGCGTCGCGGGCACGCTGTCCACGCATCTGTTCACCGAACGTACGGTCGTCGCGACGTCGGCGACGCTGGCACTGGGCGGCCGCTTCGACACCGTGGCCCGGTCGCTCGGCCTCGCAGCGACATCGTCCACCGAGGACCCGACCACGGCACCGTCGTGGACGAGCCTCGACGTGGGATCGCCGTTCGACTATCCGAGGCAGGGCATCCTCTACGTGGCGTCGCGCGTGCCGCGGCCGACACAGTCGGGCCTGTCCGACGCAGCGGCCGAGGAACTCGTCGCGCTGGTGAGTGCTCTGGGCGGCCGTACCCTCGGATTGTTCTCTTCCCGGCGCGCCGCCGAGCGGGCCGCGGAGGTCCTGCGCCAACGGACCGACCTGACCATCCTGCTGCAGGGTGATCAGTCGTTGCCGCTGCTGATCCGCGCGTTCCGCGACAACCCGGCGACCTGCCTGATGGGCGTCATGTCGCTGTGGCAGGGCGTCGACATCCCGGGCGACTCGTGTCAGCTCGTGGTCATCGACCGGCTGCCGTTCCCGCGACCGGACGAGCCCTTGGCCGCGGCCAGGTCCGCCGCGATTGACGCCGCAGGCGGCTCCGGGTTCGCGTCGGTCAGTGTCCCGATCGCGGCGGTACGGCTGGCGCAAGGCGTCGGCCGGTTGATCCGCTCGACGGCCGACCGCGGCGTCGTGGCGGTGCTCGATCCACGACTCGAGACCGCGCGTGGCTACGGTGCCTTCATGCGCGCCTCGCTGCCACCGTTCTGGTACACGACGAAGCGCGAGGTCGCGCTCGGCGCGCTGCACCGGCTGGCCGGAACACCGCCCCCGGCCGAGTCCTAGCCGCTACTTGTCGGCGACGACGACCGCCTCGGGCGGCGGCGGGTCCGGTTCATGACGGCGTCGCGCGGTCAGGTGCCGAATCGCGGTGTTCAGGACCGCCACGACGGGTACGGCGACCAGGGCGCCGACGATCCCGGCCAGGACGAGGCCGGACGCGATCGACAAGATGACGGCGAGGGGATGGATCGCCACCGCCCGGCCCATGATGAGCGGCTGGAGTACGTGGCCTTCCAACTGCTGTACGCCGATCACGCCGCCGAGCACGATGAGCGCCAGGACGGGCCCGTTGGTCACGAGTGCGACGAGCACGGCGACGGCGCCGGTCAGCGTGGCCCCGATGATCGGGATGAAGGCGCCGAGGAACACAAACGCGGCCAGCGCAAATGCGAGTTCGACGCGCCACACCGTGAGCCAGATGCCGATGCCGACCGCGTCGATGAAGGCGACGAGAACGGTCGCTCGCACGTACGCCGTCAGCGTGCGCCACGACTGCTCGCCCGCGGTCGCGATCGGTGAACGTGCCGCCCGCGGCAGCAGACTGACGAGGAAACGCCAGATCTTCGAGCCATCGCGCAGGAAGAAGAACAGCGTGAACAGCACGAGGAACGTCGAGGCGAGGATGTCGAACGCGGTCGTCGCGGTGGACAGCGCACCGGTGGTCAGGGTGGACCGGTGGTCACTGATCCATTTCTGTCCGGCCTGGAACAGGTTGTTGAGTTGTGCGTCCGACAGATGGAAGATGCCGTTCTTGAGCCAGTTCTGGATGCTGTTCAGGCCGGCCTGCGCTCGATCGGCGAGGTCGGAGTAGTTGTTGATGAATTCCGTGACGACGAGCGTGAGCGTGCCCGCGACGAGGATCAGGCCACCGATCAGCACCGTGACCGCGGCGAGCGTCCGGTGCACGCCGTGTCGACGCAGCCAACCGACGGCCGGCTCCAGCAACGCGGTCAGAAGCAAGGCGATCGCAACCGGGATGACGACCGAATGCAGCCGGGCGAGTGCCCACAGGACCGCCGCGAATCCAGCGACGACCAGCAGCAGTCGCCAACTCCAGCCGGCCGCCACCCGCAACGGCCTCGGCACCGCGAGGTCGTCGCGGTCGCGAACGGTCATCGGTCGTTCGGTCCGCGCGGCATCGGTCGGCGTATCCGTCTCGACGTCGACCTCGAACGGTTCGTCGTCGTCGGGCTCGTACAAGTCGTTCTGATCGTCGGCTCGCGCACGCAGCGCCGACTCGCGCGTGACCGCGCGCGCCGACACGTACGCCCGCGCGACGGCGGAGCGTGCCTGCGACATTCTGCCCACGTCAAGATCCTTTGCCTCTACCTGCCCTACGGTACCCAGTGGGCAAGATCTGAAGCTACCAGTCGATGTCAGACCGGTAGCTTCTCATCGCGGCGTGCCGGTTCAGTTAACCGGTCGTTGGCCCGACCCCGGTGCCCAACGACGCCAGTGCTCAACGGCGCTGTAGGTTGCGAGCGTGAGCAGCACCGAAACCAGCAACGTCGGGCACCTCCCGATCCGGCTCCTGCACGACCGTGTGCTGGTCAAGGTCGAGGTCGGCGAGGGTGAGCGCCGATCGTCGGCCGGCATCCTCATCCCGGCGACCGCGTCGGTCGGCCGGCGCCTGACCTGGGCCGAGACGGTCGGCGTCGGTCCGCACGTCCGCGCCATCGTGGCCGGTGACCGCGTGCTGTTCGACGCCGAGGAGCGCTCGGAGGTCGAGTTGCAGGGCCAGACGTACGTCTTGCTGCGTGAGCGCGATGTCCACGCGGTCGCCGCCCGGCGGGTCGAGGACAACGCGACGGGGCTCTACCTCTAGGGATAGTCGCGCCCGCTAGGGATATGCGCGCGGCGGTTGACCCGGCGGTGGATAGCCGCGTGCCGGGTAGCTACCCGGGTAGCCCGGGCCACCTGGGTAAGCAAACGTCGGTGGCGGCGGCGCGACGACCGGAATCGGCACCACCGGCTCGATCGGCGCGTCGACCATACGCGTCACACCGTCCGGGAACCGTACGTGATATCGACTCCCGTCCCAGAAGGCTTGCGGTGCCATCGGATCGGCCGTCCCGTAGCCACTGCGGTAGGCCGACACCAGGAACAGCAGGTTGCCTTCGTCGGCGAGATCGGCGGACCACGTGTCGCTGCCGGCCACGGCACGCCGTTCGGCCCGATCCCGCAACAGGGCAAGCCGGGTAGCGGCCAGTTGGAATCCGCGCATCGCATCGCCACCGGCCGGCCCGGCGACGCGCCGTGCCCAGGCTCGCGCGGACCGTCGTCGGCCAACGGTGGCGAGCGAGGCCACCTCGGGCGGGCTGAACCACCCGGCCTGTACGTAGCGCACCAGAGCGCTCTGGATCACCCGACCCTCACTCGAGCGCAGCCACATGGCCAGTGCGACCATGCCGAAGAAGATCGGCATCATCACGGAGAAGTAGCCGTAGAGCAGGATCTCCGGACGCCCGGTGTTGTTGGCGAGCGTGGCCATCAGATTCCACGAGCCGTGCAGGATTATCGCGGTGACGAGGCCGGCGATCGGCGCAAAGATGCGCACGCGCCGCCGGGTCGACCGGATCGCCAGGCCGACGCCGACCGCCGTCATCGAGGTGAACAGCGGGTGGGCGAAGCCGGACAACGGGATCCGGCCGATGAACACCTGGATCAGGCCGGTGAACCCACCGGCGACGCCGGCCTTGTCCGCGCCCATCGCGTAGCCGTAGCCGCCGAGGTAGAGGATGTTCTCCGACATGGCAAACCCGGTGGCCGAAATGCCGAAGAACACGATCGCGTCGACGATGCCATTGAACAGCGGGCGGCCCCGCCGAGCGGTGATGACGAGCAGCAGCACCGGCCCGAGCGCTTTCAGGGATTCTTCGATGACCGGCGCCACGGCCACCGCCACGATGTCGCGGGACCAACCGAGGTGGGCGAAGAGCGACGCGATGCCGGTGTTCGCGCCGAACGCGGCCAGTGCCGCGACGAGCGCACCCCAGGCGAACACGATGACGAGGGCCCAGGTCGGCTCGGGTTCGTAGCGGTCCAGCCACATGAACGCGGCGACCAGAAACGGCACCGGGATCGCGGCCGCGGCGAGGCCGATGCCGAGCGCGAGCGGGCCGATGTCGTACCCGATGATCAACAGAAGCGCGGTGCCGCAGACGAGGAAGAACAGCGCGACCCCGGCGAGCGCCAGCACTCGACGACGATCGATGCGTTGTGGCGGCGCCGGCACACCGTCGGCACTGCCCACGGGCGCGGCGGCCGGCTGCATGCTCACGCGGCCAGCCTACCTACCGCGCGGCGGACCGCCCGGATCGACATCGAGTCGTCCAGGCCGGTCGCGCGCAACAGATCCGTCGCGATCGAACGCACCTGGGCGACGACGACATCGCCGGAGAAGCCGAGACCGGCCCGGTATGCGTCGGCCGCCTGTCCCACCGCCGCCAGCGCCAGTTGCCGGGTCCGCCGCGGATCGGTGCCGTGGGCCAACTCGCGATGCAGCGTACGGACAGCGTCGGCGAGCGTACGGAGGGCGACCGGCAGATCGTCGGTGAACGGCTCGTTGTCATCCAGGACCGCGGTCGTACGCCGGGCCAGTACGCGGGCATTCCGCAGCGCCCGATCGATGTGTACGGCGCTGTCCAGGTATTGCGACAGCGGCGCCCGGCTGCGCCACCGGGTCGGCGCGATGGACACCGTCTCGGTCGCCACGTTGAGCGCGTCCCGAAATTTGCCCAGCGCAGCGTCGCTCGAACGCATCCGGTCCAACGCCGCCCGCGCCCGCGAAGCGTCCCGCTCGGCAAGCGCGTCGGCGCATCCGGTCAGCTCGGCAGCGAGCAGTTCCAGCGCCGGCACGACCGCCTTCTGTACGGTCGTGAGCGGGTTGACCGGCAGGAGAATCGCCATGACACCCACCCCGACGAGCCCGCCGATCAGGGCGTCGACGAACCGCGTGTAGTAGATCCCATGGCTCGGCGGCGCGAGCGTGGCGACGAGCACGGACGACGACGCGCACTGGCCGATCAGCGTCGCACTGCCGCCGACGAACACGGCGGTGAGAATCGCCAGGACGACAACGAGCGCGATCTGCCAGCCGCCGGTGCCGATGAAGTAGATGAGGATGTCACCGACGCCGATGCCCAACGCGACGCCGAGGACAAGTTCCACCGCCCGGCGGAGTCGCTGGCCGATCGAGACGCCGAGCACGATCACGGCCGAGATCGGGGCGAAGAACGGTGCCGCGTGGCCGATCACGTCATGCGCGAGATACCAGGCGATGCCGGCCGCGATGCCGGCCTGGACCGCGACGATGAGGCTCGCGCGGACCCGACCGATCCGGTCGCTCAGGCGGACGGCCGACTTGTGCCCAAGATCGGTCAGCACGTCCACGGCGCGCTGCGCGTGATCAAGGGGGGTGGGCATGCGCGTCAGCGTAGCCATCCGCGGCGGTGGCGCGACGGCGATTGGTCAGGGCCCGTACACAGGCTGTGCACAGCTGATGCTTGGCCACGCTCGGCAATCCGGCCACATCGGAAGACATGATGGACGCCGGATCCACAGCCTGTGGAAAACCCGGGTCCACATCTGTGGACAACCGCGCTTTCACTTCTCCGGTACGGCCGGGCCCGTCTCGAGCAGCGGGGCGAACAGGTCGCCGTACGCGTCGACGCGGGCCAACACATCGTCCGACTCGTACGGCGTGACGGCGCCGGACTCGACCTCATCCCAGGTGAACGGCGTCGACACCGTCGGTGCCGGTTCGGCTCGCAATGAGTACGGCGCGACGGTCGTCTTCGCCGCCGCGTTCTGGCTCCAGTCGATGAACACCTTTCCCGGCCGCAGTGCCTTGGCCATCCGGGACAGGATCAGTTTCGGGTGCTTGCGCTCGAGATCCTCGGCGACCCGCTTGGCGTACGCGGACACGACGTCGGACGACTGCGTGCCGCTGATCGGCGCCATCAGCTGCATGCCTTTCTTGCCCGAGGTCTTCGGCAGCGCATCGATCCCGTCGGCGGCGAGGCGCTCGCGGAGCAGGACGGCGACTTCGGCACATTGGTCGAGCCCGGCCGGTGCACCCGGGTCGAGATCGACGACAAGCAGGTCAGGCCCACCGGAACCGACCTTCCACTGCGGCACGTGCAACTCCAGCGCGGCGAGGTTCGCCAGCCAGACAAGGCAGGCCAGACCGTCGACGACAACGAAGTCGATCGTGTCGCGGTGCATGGTCGAGCCCGGCACCGGCAGCGTCTCGTGCCGTACCCAGGCGGGCATCCCGGCCGGCGCGTTCTTCTCGAAGAAGCCCTGTCGCCCGACGCCGTTCGGGTAGCGGATGCGGGTAAGTGCGCGGTCGGCGAGATGCGGGATGATCGTGTCGGCGATCTGCGTGTAGTAGTGGATCACCTCGCCCTTGGTGAACCCGGTCGCCGGGTAGAGCACCTTGTCCAGGTTGGACAGTTCGAGGTCGCGCCCGTCCACGTGCACGGCGATCCGGCTCGCGTCAGCCATCCCGTTCAGCCATCCCGTCCTGCCATTGCGTTCTGCCACCCGTCAGGCGTCATCGTCGCCGCCGTCGTCGAGCGTCGCGTCGTCCGTACCCGTGAGTTCGTGAGAAAGCCCGACCTCGGCGGCGGTGAGGTCGGGACGCAGCCGCAGGAAGCGCGGGAATCGCAGCCGGTTGTCCGCGGTCTGCTGGCCGTAACGCAGCTCGACGACCAGCTCGGGCCGTACCCACCGAGCGTCTTTGGCGTCCGGTCGGGGTATCGGCGAGGCGAAGGGCGAGGCCCCGGCTTCGATCGGTCGCAGCGCCGCGAGCAGCGCCCGCTCGGACGCGGCCGAAATGCCGCCACCAACGCGTCCGCGGTAGGCCAGACCATCCTTCGTCGGTACGCCGACCAGCAGCGCACCGAGAGTCCGGGCGCCGGGGCGCCAGCCACCGATGACGAATTCCGCGGTCTGGTCGAGCTTCACCTTGACCCAGTCGGCGCTGCGCTGGCCGGGCCGGTAGACCGACGTGAGGCGCTTGGCCATCACTCCTTCGATCGCGTTCTCCTCGGCCGCTTCCTTGGTGGCCATGCCATCGCTGAATGTCGGCGGGCAGAGCCAATGATCGCCGGCCAGACCGAGGCCATCGAGAAGCTCGCGCCGGCGTTCATACGGTTCGCGCAGCAGGTCCACGCCGTCGAGCGACAACACGTCGAAGATCATGTACGTCACCGGCCGGCTCGCCGCGAGCAGCGCGGCCCGGCCCCGCTCACGGACATGGATCCGCTCCGCCAGCGCACCGAACGACGGCCGGCCGGCCTCGTCCAGTACAACGATCTCGCCATCAAGCACCGCACTCGGTACCGTGGACGCGAGGGAGGCCAGCTCGGGGTACGCAGCGGTGATCTCCGCGCCGCTGCGGGCGTAAAGCCGGAGCCGGCCACCGTCGACCGACGCGACAGCACGCACGCCGTCCCATTTGAATTCGTAGCCCCAGCCGTGACCAAGCGGCAACGTGCCGGGAGTAGCAAGCATCGGCGCAACGGGCGACCCGGACACAACACCCACGATAAGGTTATTTCCGCTGACGATGTTGGGGGGTCGCGATGCGGGCAATCTGGAAGGGCGCGGTGTCCTTCGGACTCGTGTCCATCGCGGTGAAGCTTTACGCCGCGACGGAAGAGAAGAACATCCGCTTCAACCAGGTGCACCGCGAGGACGGCGGCCGCATCAAATACCAGCGGGTCTGCTCGATTGACGGCGAAGAGGTCGCCTACGACGACATCGCCAAGGGCTACGACCTCGGCGGCGGCCAGATGGTCATCCTTACCGATGAGGACTTCGCCGACCTGCCGTTGTCGTCGTCGCGGGCGATTGACGTGCTGGAGTTCGTACCGGCCGACCAGGTCGACCCGATCCTGTTCGCGAAGGCCTATTACCTCGAGCCGGAGGGTCAGGCGACCAAGCCGTACGTGCTGCTGCGCGACGCGCTCGTCGAGTCCGACCGGGTCGCCATCGTCAAGGTGGCGCTGCGGCAACGAGAGCAACTCGCGACGCTCCGCGTCCGCGACGGCGTGATGGTGATGAACACGATGCTCTGGCCGGACGAGGTGCGCGCGGCCGAGTTCGATTTCCTGGACGACGACATCAAGGTCCGCCCGGCCGAGCTCAGTATGGCGTCGTCGCTGATCGAGTCGATGACCGGCGAATTCGACCCGGACGAGTTCACCGATGACTATCGCGAAGCGCTGCAGCGGGTCATCGACGCGAAGGTGAGCGGCGAGGAGATCACCGAGCCGGAGCCCGAGCACGTGAAGCCGACCGCCGCGATCGACCTGATGGCCGCACTGAAGGCGTCGGTCGACCGGGCAAAGGCGGCCCGGGGTGAACGTGGTGGTCCGGTCAAGCCGAGCGCGCCGACCCCGATCACGTCCGCGAAGTCGGCCAAGAAAGCGGCCGCCGCGGCGAGTGGCGACGACGAGGCGCCGGCGAAATCGACCCGGGCCAAGGCGACGACCGCGACAAAGCGGGCGACGCCCGCGAAGAAGGCCG
>CAWIKW010000009.1:0-457832 GCA_963836785.1 uncultured Actinomycetota bacterium
ATGACAGTGCGTCGACGAGCAGTCGACTATGACCCTGCGCGACCGCAGCGACAGCTTCTACTAGATCCACTGTTAAGCGTCAGGTGGGACGGAAAGGTCAAGCATCTGGTGGGACACGACAGAAAGCGACACGAAGGCGCGAACTTGGGATCAGACCGGGACCAGACAGTCCGACGGACGTCGTACTTCATTTGATCCGTGACGATCTGGCTTCAGTTGACGCTTGACAAGATCGGCAAGCGAACCCGCGTGCGGAGGAACAGGCGCCTTCGGGCCGCCCATAGTCAGATTGCGCCGAGCGTGGCGATGAGCTCGGTGACCTGGAAGGCTGTCGGGAAGTCCGGCGCCGCATAGAGCAACGTGCACCCGTCCTCACGTACCATTCCCGGCACCAGCAGCGCGTGTTCCGTCATGTGCGGCCGGAAGACCTGCACTTCTAGCTGCACCGGGCCGTCGAAGCGCAGCGGCTGGACGGCCGCGCGTCCGGCCAGCGCCTCTGGCACTTCGCGCTCAATCCTCTCGCATGCCTCGTCCGGATGTACCGACGCGGCCGCACGAGCACCCAATGCACGCTTGACCACCACGCACCGCATGCCCGGCGCCACACTGGCCGCCTCTGCAGCCACGGTGTCATCGCCGCTGACCAGCACCGGCGGCACGCCGTGGTGTGCCGCGAGCGCCGCGTTCAGGCCGAGTTCGCCAAGGGAACGGCCATTACAGCGCACGTCGGCGATGACACGACCGGAAATGGTGTGAGCCATGATCGATCGTGGCGTCCCGGCCTTGCCGTGATAGCCGATGAACAGCACGGCGTCGATGTCGCCCGCGAGCCCCGCCATCATCCCGTCGGGCTTGGGTGTGCCACGCAACAACTCGGCACCCCGGTCCAGCAGTTCGGGCAGAAGGTTCCGGAACTGCGCGTGAGCCTCGGTTACCAGCACCTCGGCGTGTGCGTCATAGGCGTGGACGCCGCGGACGGCTGCGTTGGCCTCCGCCGTGAGCAGTTTGCGGTTGCGCTCGTATTCGCTGTGGCCGGGCTGGATGTCATCGGGGTGGACAACCCCAGCGATGCCCTCCATGTCGACCGAGACGAGCACCCGCATGTCAATCACACGCCCTTCCAGAGCAGTCAGCCTGCCCGGTTGGAGACCGACGCAGCATCGTAGCCGGCCCGAGGTTCTCCTTGATCCTCTGGCGGCGAAATCATGGACTTGGAGAACGATGATCGTCTAGCCGGAGCTGCCGCGATTCATGCGACATCAATCCGTGACGATTCGACGACTGGAGGGGCTTCTGCTCACCTGTCATCCGACGAACCGTTCCAGCATCAAGGCCAGGATCATTAGCGCGCGGCGCGGTGAGGGTCCGACCCTGATCGACGACATCGTCGAAATCATCCGCGAACACGGCCCAGGTGGCAGGGGCCGAAGACGGCGTCGTCCTGGAGTTGGTGTAGTTCCCGCAGCAGTCCCATAGTGAACTGCAAGTCGGTTTCGCCTTCAATTGGAAGTAGCTGCGCAAGATTCGAGCCGCGCAACCTCGCACGTCACTTCTATAGCGTCCGGGACAAAGCCGGACTCGCTCACGTGCGCTTTCATGATCTCCGGCACACGTGCCTGTCGCTCTTGCTAGCGCTCGGCACTCCCCCGCACATCGCCCAGGCAATCGCGGGCCATGCTCACGTTGATGTCACCATGTCGATCTACGCCCACACCGCGATGGACGATCAGGCGGCAGCGCTCAAGAAGCTCGGCGAGGCATTCGGCCAAGCCGGTTGATGTCAGAAATGGATGTCAGGCGCGCTCCGGCCTGTTTTCGATCAAGCAGGCCGGAGCCTATCGCCTGGTGGTGCCTGGTGGGCACGGCTGGTTTCGAACCAGCGACCCCCCGCTTGTAAGGCGGGTGCTCTCCCACTGAGCTACGCGCCCGGGTCGGCGACCCGACATCGGGCCGCCGAACTCGGTATGGGTGCCGCTCGCGTCTACGAAGCAAACCGTCGCGGCGTCAGCAACCGTACCAATATCGGCTCGTGAAAGCAGAATGCCGCCAGACGCCGGCGGGCCTATACCGTGACACCGGCGGGCTAGACCGCGACGTCGGCGGGGCTAGACCGCCGCGAGCGCCTTCCGCCAGCCGTTCTGGTCGCGCGCCTCACCGGGCTGGTTCATCTCGGCGAACCGTACGATGCCCTCCCGGTCGATCAAGAAGGTGCCGCGAAGGGCGAAGCCGCGATCCTCGTTGAACACGCCGTAGGCCCGCGCGACCTCGCCATGCGGCCAGAAGTCGGACAGCTGCCGGAACTGGTAGCCCTGTTGGGTCGCCCACGCCTTGTGCGCGTACGGCGCGTCGACGCTGATCGCGAGCAGCTCGGCGTCGTCGTTGACGAAGTCGCCGATGTTGTCCCGGATCTCGCACAGTTCGCCGTTGCAGACGCCACTGAACGCGAACGGATAGAAGACGAGCAGCACGTTCTTCTCGCCACGGAAGTCGGACAAGGTGACGTCCTGGTTGTTCTCGTCCTTGAGCGTGAAATCGGGCGCCACAGCGCCCACCGCGATCGGCATCAAGTGCTCCATCTAACGCAGGGGTGACGATTCAATGTCAGCATGCCACGGCCGCGGCGAACGGCCCACGTCGGGCGCGCACGCGACAAACAGCGCACGCGACAAACAGCGCAGGCGACAAACAGCGCAGCCGACAAACAGCGCAGCCGACAAAGAAGGGCCCACGACGAACAGGGCTGCTACAAACAAGGCGCCCATCGATCGGGCAGCGCCAAGGCAGCGGCAACATGAGCTGGGCAGGCAAAAACCAACGCGACCGCGACTCGCGGCCGGCGTGACGGCAGAGGAGAACTCAGCGCTTCCCGCGCGCCGCCTTCGGCGCCACAAGTCGGGCGGCGCTCCAGTCGACTCCGGCGCTGATCGTTGACGTCTGGGCAAGCCCAGCGGTCGGCGCTGATTCGGTGATGTCACTCGGCTCGACGTGTCCGTCGCGGCCGGCCTTCGGCGTCAGCAACCAGATGACTCCGTTGTCGGCCAGCGGGCCGAGTGCGTCGACGAGCATGTCCACCAGGTCGCCGTCTTCGTCGCGCCACCACAGCAGCACCACGTCGACGACCTCGTCGGTGTCCTCGTCAACCAGCTCCCCAACCCGGTCGATCAGGGCGTCGCGGAGATCCTCGTCGACATCGTCGTCGTAGCCCATCTCCATAACGACCATCCCCGGTTCAATGCCGAACCGGTCCGCCAGGCTGCGTACGCCATCAGCGGCCTGACCAGCGGTCGCGCTCACTGTCTGATGCCTCCTCTTCGGTTGCGGCGCCCCTGCGACGCCATATCGGGTAGTCCACACAGTTGCTGTCCGGTGTGCAAGAGGCCCACCGTAACCGAGCCTAAAAGAGAACGGTACGTCTCACCTCCCGAGCAGCCCACGAGCACCCTCGATGATCGTCTCCGGCGAGATCAGCACGTGCTGGGCAGCCGGACCAAGCGGGACGAACGTGTCGATACTGGCCACCCGGCGCGCGACGCCGACGAACCCCGCGTCGACGAGCGCGGACAGCACACCCTCGCCCACTCCCCCGGACCGGCGCGTCTCGTCGGCGATCAGCACCCGCCCGGTCGCGGCGGCCTCTTCGATGATGTCGGCGACCGGCAGCGGCGCGAGCCAGCGAAGATCGACAACGCGGCTGCCGATCCCCTCGCCGGCCAGTACGTCGGCGGCTCGCAGCGACATCCGTACACCGTTGCCGAACGTGATGATCGTCAGGTCCTCACCGGAGCCGACCACGTCGACCCGCGCGCGCCCGATCGGCGCGTGCGCCGCCGCCCAGTCCGCGGGCGCCGGGTAGTTCGCGAGCCATCCTCGGTCGCCGTCCGCGAGCAGGTCACGCGTGTGATAGAGCGCAATCGGCTCCAGGTACGCGCAGACGCTGCCGTCCGTGATCGCCGCGGCGAGGCACGTGCGCAGCAGGGCCGCGGCGTCGTCCGGGCGGGTGGGACAGGCGACAACCAATCCGGGTACGTCCCGCAGCACGCCGACCGCGTTGTCGTTGTGGAAATGGCCGCCGAACCCCTGCTGGTAAGCCAGCCCGGCCACCCGGACGACAAGCGGATTCCGGTACGCGCCCGAGGAGAAGTACTGCATGGTTGCCGCCTCGCCACGCAACTGATCCTCGGCCGTGTGCAGGTAAGCCAGATATTGGATCTCGGGAATCGGCAGCACGCCGGCCAGGCCGGCACCGAGCGCGAGCCCGAGGATCGAGGTCTCGTCGAGCAGCGTGTCGAAGACGCGATCATCGCCGAAACGGTCGCGGAGGCCCTTGGTGACGCCGTATACGCCGCCCTTCGCCGCGACGTCCTCACCGAACAGGATCGCTTGCGGCCAGGCCAACAACGCGTCGGTGAGCGTCGCGTTGATCGCCTGGGCGAGCGTGAGCGGCCCGGCGTGCTCGGGCAGGCGGCCACCGAACGCGGACGCGCGCGCATCCGCCGCACTCGTTACCGCTTCTGCGGCCGCCTCGATCGTCTGGGCGACCCGGGCCGACCGCCGCGGCGCCAGCGGAGCGATCACCTCGGCCGCGGTCGCGAGCTTCGGCTCGCCAAGGACTTCCTCCGCGAGCGTACGGACCTGCCAGCCGATCTCGTCATACCGAGCCAGGACCCCGGCCGCGTCCACCACGCCCGCCTCGACGAGCAGCTGAGCACTGCGCACCAACGGATCGCGCTGCGCGTCCTTGGCGATCTCGGCACTGGTCCGGTAGGCCACCTCGGCGTCGGCACCCGCGTGTCCCATCAGCCGTACGGTCGCGAGGTGCAGTACGGCCGGCCGCCGATTCTCCCGCACCCAACCGGCCGCCGTCGTTGCCGCCTCGTACGTCTCCACGAGGTCGCACCCGTCGGCGGCGAGGTAATGCAGACCGGGCCGGGACCGCAGGACGTCGGCGACCCAACCGTCGGGCGACCGTACGCTCACGCCGAGCCCGTTGTCCTCGCACACGAAGAGCACCGGCATGTCGATCCCGCGATAGGTGGCCCAACCGGCGGCGTTCAACGCGGCGGTGGCGGCGGCCTGGTTCACCGACGCATCACCGAACGAGCAGATCGCCACGGCGTCGGCCGGCCACCCACCGGACGTCCACTCGGCCTCGATCGCATCGCCGTACTGTGGCGCGTTCGCCTCGGTTGCCCGGCGCGAGATCGCGAAGCCGACACCGACCGCACGCGGCAAATGCGACGCGATCGTCGATGTCGTCGGGATGACGGCCAGGTCGGCGTGGCCGAAGACCTTGTGGCGGCCGCCGGCGATCGGCTCGCGGGCGGAGGCGACAAGTCCGCGCAACACGTCCCGGAGTGCGTCGGCCGCGTCCCGGCCGGACTGCGCGGCCCGTACGAGGTAGAACGCGCCGGAGCGGTAGTGGAGCAAGGCGGGATCGGTGGACCGCAACGCGCCGGCCACCGCCGCGTTGCCCTCGTGCCCGGACGAGCCGATCGTGTAGTAGCCCTCATTGAAACTGCGCAGCCACCGGGCCGCGAGGTCGAGATGCCGGCTCGCGATCTGCGCCTCGAACAGAGTCAGCGCCTCGCCGCAGGTCAGCCGTGCGCCGGCGCGGAGTGGCTCGCCAGCACCGCGAACGGGCGCGGCGGGCCAAGCGTCCGCGCCGGCGTTGTGGCCGACCGGCGCCGGCTCGGCGACTGGCCACGATCCGGCGGCCGGCCCGGTGAATTCCGCGACCGCACCCCGGAACCGCTCGTCCAGGTCCCCAGGCGTCGTCACCGAAACAGCATTGCGCACTTCGGCGGCCGTCGGCCAGCCGTACCCGCGAATTGTTTTGCGTTGAGTGACGCAGTCGACGCGGACAGCGACCGGCGCCGACCGGCCGAGCCGATGCACACGACTCGACCTGGCGTGACGCCGCGGCACGGCGAACGCGCCGCTGAGAAATCACCGCACCCGAACACGCGCGCGGCGAGGGACCGATGTGGACGACGCGACGGCGCGACCGGCCGCGAGCCGGCCGCGACCGTCGTAGATCAATGCGCCGGCACCGCCGCCAACTGCTCGCCGAGGAATTCGAACGCGGCCGGATAGGCGTCGAGCCGATTGGTTCGCTTCGCCAGCCCATGCCCCTCGTCGCCGTAGATCCGCAGCTCGCACGGTATGCCCTTGGCCGTAAGGGCAGCGTGCAGCTGCTTGGCCTCGCCGACTGGTACGCGCGGGTCATTGGCGCCGTGGATGACGAACAACGGCGCGCGCATGTCGTCGATTCGAGTCAGCGGCGATGCCGAGGTGAGGAAGTCCCGGTCGCGATCGAGGCTTCCGTATTCGCGTTCCCGCGGCGCGCGGCGATAGGGCGACGTGTTCTCCAGGAACGTCACGAGCGAGGAGATGCCGACGATGTCGACGCCGGCCGCCCACAGCTCGGGCTGGAACGCGAGGCCGGCGAGAACCATGTAGCCGCCGTAGGAGCCGCCCCACAGCGCCGAGCGGGACGGATCGAGCCCGAGCTCGGGCAGGTACGCGTGGATCGCGGCCAGGTCAGCGACCGAGTTGAGCCGCAGGCGTACGTCGTCGAGCGAATACCACCGCTTGCCGTAGCCGACGGAGCCACGCACGTTCGGCACCAGCACCGTGTGGCCGGCGAGGGCGAGCCCGCTGATGATCGGGCTGAAGATCCGCTTGGATTGGCCCTCCGGACCGCCGTGGATGTTCAGCACCGACGATCCGGCCAGCCCGTTCTCGCTGCCTGCGGCCGCGTAGACGAAACACGGAATCTCCTCGCCGTCGGGGGTCGGGATCCGGATGCTGCGCGGCTCGGCGAGAGCGAATCCGGCGATCGGGGCGGCGGACCGCGTCAGCGCCGTCACCTCGCCGCTCGCGACGTCCAGGAACAGCACGTCGCCCGGCACGGTGACTCCGGAGAACGACAGCGCGACCGTACGGCCGTCGGGCGACCAGTGCGGTGCCGGCAGCGGGTGCCCCTCGACACAGCCGACGGTGGGCAACGCGACGTCGCGACGGTGGACGCCGGACGCGTCGTGCAGCGCGACGCGCGACTCGCCGTCGACGTTCGTCACGACGATGAGGCCGGAGCCGTCCGGTGCGAGCCAGCCGGTCACGTCGTACGCCTCGTCGGTGACGAGCCAGGACCAGACGCCGCTGGCGAGGTCGTACCGCGCGAGACCGGTCAGGTCGCGGTCTCGATCTGTCGTCACGAGCAGGGCGTCTCCGCTCGGCGTGAAGTGCATCTCGCCGTACTGGGCGTGCTCGTCGGCACCGGTGATCGCCGAGACACGGTCGGCACCGGCCGGCTTGGTCAGATCGACGAGCAAGATCTGGTCGGAGTTGGCCTGATGGCTACTCAGCATGACGGCCACCGACCGGCCGTCACGCGACATCGCCGCGCCCCGGACGGCACCGCCTTCGTCGAACACGACCGTCTCGTCGCCGGTCGTCAGATCGCGGATGATCACGTCGAAGTCGACGCTGTTCCGCCGGTTCGTCAGGTAGCACAGACGCTCCGCGCTCACGTCGGCCACGTTGTGGATGAAGCGTGGATCATGCACCAACGGTTCGAGATCGTCGAGTCCGACGGGCGCATCGGCGGCCGATCGTGCGTCCAGTGGCAGCCGCGAGATCTGCGCGCGCTCGTTGCCGCCGTCGTCGTGACTGACCAGGACCGCGCGGGCTCCGGGCAGGTATCGACCGCTGCAGGCGCCCGGAAGGGCGGTCAGCGCCGTGATGTCGCCATCGGCCGAGATCTCGATTATCTGCATCGATCCGGACTCATCCGTCCCGGCGAGGACACGTCCGTCCGAATCGACATCCATCGCACGGAACACCGGTATCGTCAGCATCGTCGCTACGTCGAATGTCATGCCGGAGACACTCTCATACGAAATTCGACGGGCCACGGACGCCTCAGCCAGCCGCCAGCGCCCGCGGCAACCTTGTTGCGCTTGACAACATATCCGCCGACCCACCCGCCTGAATTGATCGGCGGCCATCGATCGCGGAGTTTGATGGCTTTTCCCCGGGTACGGCAGCATCTGGCGTACATATATGCCCAGGTCATGCGAGTATGACTCACAAATGCGCAACGCAAGGTAGTGATGACCGGTACAGAAAGTGAGTGACGCATATCATGTCGATGTGGTTCGCGTTACGAAATTGTTACTGGCGTCAACAAACTTGGCGCGAAGATCTATTGTCCAGTGATGTTTGTCCGTAATACGTTGCCGGACACAACAAACTGTTTTCACCTTCGTCTCAATGGACGCGCCAGTCGCACGCACCCACCCACCCGCACCTCGGCCGGATCCACCGGACCGGCCGGCTCCCAACCAGGAAAGGACCCATGCCATGCGCAAGGGGATACTCGCTGTTGCCGCCATCGGCGCGGTAGCACTGGGTGGCATGGCCGCTTGTGGAAGTTCCAACAACAACTCTCCAAGCGGCAGCAGCACCACCTCAAATGCCAAGCAGCCCTTCGTCGGTGTGATCCTGCCGGACACGAAGTCGTCCGCTCGGTACGAGACCCAGGACACACCGAACCTCACCGCTGCGTTCAAAGCGGCCGGCGTCAAGTACAGCATCCAGAACGCCCAGGGCGACCCGTCGACGTTCCAGACCATCGCTGACAGCATGCTGACGCAGGGCGTGAACGTGCTGATCATCGACAGCCTGGACAGCGCCAGCGGCACCGCGGTGATCAACAAGGCGAAGCAGCAGGGCGTGCCGGTCATCGACTACGACCGTCTGACCACCGGCGGCGGCGCCAAGTACTACGTGTCGTTCAACAACGCCGCGGTCGGTAAGCTCCAGGGCCAGGGCCTCCAGCAGTGCCTGACCGACGCCAAGGCGACCAAGCCGATGGTGGCCGAGCTCAACGGCGCGCCGACGGACAACAACGCGACGCAGTTCGCGCAGGGCTACAACTCGGTCCTCGACCCGCTCTACGCCAACGGGACGTACGTCAAGGGCCCGAACCAGTCCGTTCCGAACTGGGACAACACCCAGGCCGGCACGATCTTCGAGCAGATGCTGACGGCTAACCCGAAGATCAAGGGCGTCCTCGTAGCGAATGACGGCATGGCCAACTCGGTCATCTCCATCCTGAAGAAGAACAAGCTGCAGATCCCGGTGACCGGCCAGGACGCGACCGTCCAGGGCCTGCAGCACATCATGGATGGCGACCAGTGCATGACCGTCTTCAAGGACACCAAGAAGGAGGCGGACGCCGCCTCCCAGCTCGCGATCGCACTCGCCAAGGGGCAGACGCCGACCAACGCGACCGACGTGACGGTGGACCCGACGACGAAGGCGAACGTGCCGTCGATCCTGCTCGCGCCGGAAATGATCACCATCAAGAACATCAACGATGTCGTGGCCGCCGGTGGCACGACCAAGGCCGCGCTGTGCACCGGCGCGTACGTTGCCAAGTGCGCCGCTGCGGGCGTGCAGTAACGAACGGCCACTAGGCGGTCGGACAACCGCCAAGCGACCGATCACCAATCGGCTCCCGGTGCGGCTAACGTCGCACCGGGAGCCGCCGGCACGATCATGGCCAACAACGCCGCCAATGCGCAGGCAACGATCGAGTTCGGCCGTCCCACCCGTTGCACCGGCGGCGATGAGGAGCTTTGAGCGTGGCAACGACACCCCTGCTGGACGTACGCGGAGTGAACAAGAGCTTCGGCGCCGTCCAAGTCCTGCGCGACGTCGACTTTTCGGCGAATGCTGGTGAGGTCACCGCGCTCGTCGGTGACAACGGCGCCGGCAAGTCCACCCTGATCAAATGCATCGGCGGCATCTACACCGCCGACTCCGGCGAGTATCGCTTCGACGGCAAACCGGTCACGATCCACACCCCCCGTGACGCGTCCGAGCTCGGCATCGAGATCGTCTATCAGGACCTCGCGCTGTGCGACAACCTCGACATCGTCCAGAACATGTTCCTCGGCCGGGAGAAGCTCTCCCACGGCATCCTCGACGAGCCAACGATGGAGCAGATGGCGGCGGACACGCTGCAGGGCCTATCCGTGCGCACCGTCAAGTCGATGCGCCAGCTCGTGTCGAGCCTCTCCGGCGGCCAGCGCCAGACCGTCGCGATCGCCAAGGCCGTCTTGTGGAACGGAAAGCTCGTCATCCTCGACGAACCGACCGCCGCGCTCGGCGTCGCACAGACCGCCCAGGTGCTCGAACTCGTCCGACAGCTCGCCGACAACGGGCTCGCCGTCGTCTTGATCTCACACAACATGAACGACGTCTTCGCCGTCGCCGACAGCATCGCCACGCTGTACCTCGGGCAGATGGCCGCACAGGTCAAGGCGAGCGATGTGACGTTCTCCCAGGTCGTTGAGTTGATCACCGCCGGTCGCAGCGGCGAGCTCGGACTCCGGCCAGCCACGGCCGGGGCGGCCGCCAATCACGGCGCCACGATCGACATGAACGGAGCGCAGGAATGACCACGGTGGAAGAACAGCCCATCGCGACGACGCCGGCGCCGGTCGCAGAGAACAACCTTGGCGGGTACGTCCGCGAATACTTCGCGAAGGTGCGCGGCGGTGACGTCGGCGCCCTGCCGGCCGTCGCCGGCCTCGTCGTCGCCTGCATCATCTTCGGCATCGCCAACGACAGCTTCTTCAGCGACCGCAACTTCGCCAACCTGTTCCAACAGGGCGCGCAGGTCACCATCATCGCGATGGGCCTCGTCTTTGTTTTGCTGCTGGGTGAGATCGACCTCTCGGCCGGCTTCACCAGCGGCGTCTGCGCCACCATCATGGCGGTGCTGCTCACCCAGCATGGCTGGCCGTGGTACTGGTCGGTCCTCGCCGCGATCGGCGTGGGTCTGGTCATCGGGCTGTTCCTCGGGACGCTCGTCGCCAAGCTCGGCATCCCGTCGTTCATCGTCACGCTAGCGGCGTTCCTCGGCCTGCAGGGTGTCCAGTTGCTGTTCCTGTCCGGCGGCACGGCGATCACCATCACCAACAGCACGATCCTCGCGATCAACAACAACAGCATGGCCACCTGGCTGGGCTGGACGCTCTACGCCTTCTGCGTCGTCGTCTATGCCGGTCTTCGCGTGATGCGATCGGTCGGCCGTCGTCGCCGCGGCCTCGTTCCCGAACCATGGACCGTGACGGCGGCGCGTGTGCTGGTCCTCGCCGTGATCGGCGGCTTGGCCACCTACGCGTTGAACTCCGAGCGCAGCCCGAACCCGCTGGTCATCTCGCTCAAGGGCATACCGATCATCGTTCCGATCATCCTGATCCTGCTGGTGATCCTGACGTTCATCCTGTCGCGTACCGCGTACGGCCGGCACATGTACGCGATCGGCGGCAACGCCGAGGCGGCTCGGCGCGCCGGTATCCGGGTCGACCGGCTGCGCATCTCGGCGTTCGTGTTCTGCTCGACGCTCGCCGCGATAGCCGGCATCGTGGCGGCGTCCCGCCAATCCGGCGTCGACTCCAACCTCGGCGGCAGCAACACGCTGCTCTACGCGGTCGGCGCGGCCGTTATCGGCGGCACGAGCCTGTTCGGTGGCAAGGGCCGAGTGCTGGACGCCATCATCGGCGGCGCACTGATCGCGGTCATCGACAACGGGATGGGGCTCATCGGCTTCGACGCGAGCCGCAAGTACATCGTGACCGGCATCGTGCTGCTGATCGCGGCCGGCGTCGACGCGATATCCCGACGACGGGCGGCTGCCGCGGGTAGGTAGCACCTGTCCGTGTCCACCCCCGACCCTCAAGGAAGTCCCAAGTTCATGCGCGCAGGCCCGAGCCAGGAGGAAATCCGTCGACAGAACCTAGGTGCTCTGTTGCGGCTGGTTCACGTGCGTGGCGCGCTGTCCCGGGCGGAACTGACCACGGAACTGGGCCTCAATCGATCCACGATCGGCGCGCTGACCACGGATCTGGTCGCCGCTGGCTTGGTGCGGGAGGGGCTACCGAGCGACCACGGCCGGGCCGGACGACCTTCGTTGGTTGTCCGGCCCGAGTCCACCCGGATCTACGTGTACGCGTTCGCGATCGGCGTCGATCGGCTCACCGCGGCGCGTGTCGGGCTCGGCGGGAAGGTCCTTGACCGGCGGGAAACCGTACGGGGTCGGGGCGACGTGTCGCCGGCCGAGGCTGTGGCGCCGCTGGCGGAGTTCGTCCAGCAGATGCAGCGGGCCACTCCTCCGGACGCGGTTTGCGTCGGCAGCGGTGTTTCGGTCAGCGCGATGGTCCGTCGGGAGGACGGCGTCGTACGCCTGGGACCGCACATCGGCTGGGTCGACGAGCCGCTCGGTGCCGCGCTCGACGGCATCGTCGCCGAGGGATCGAGCATCGCCATCGGCAACGTCGCCGACCTCGCCGCGCTGGCGGAGCACACGCGCGGTGCGGCGGCCGACTCCGACAACCTGATCTATCTGCATGGCGACGTCGGCATCGGCGGCGGCATCATCGCGGGCGGGCGGCCGGTCGCCGGCCATGGCGGCTATGGCGGCGAGGTTGGCCACATCGTCGTCAACCCGAACGGCCTGGCCTGTAGCTGCGGCTCGCGCGGGTGCTGGGAGACCGAGATCGGTGAGCACGCGCTGCTGCGGGCGGCCGATCGGAGCGGCACCGGGCGCGAGGGCATCCTGACCGTCGTCGACGAGGCGTCCCGCGGCGACGCGCTCGCCCAGGCCGCCGTCCGGCAGGTGGGCGAATGGCTCGGCTTCGGCGTCGCCAACCTGGTCAACATCTTCAACCCGGAGACGGTGCTGTTCGGCGGCACGCTGCGGGAGATCTACCTGGCGGCCGCGGCGCAGGTCCGCAGCCGCGTCAACCGCAATGCCCTGCCCGCCTGCCGCGAGCACCTGCGCCTCCGTACCCCCGAATTGGGCGACGACGCCCCCCTGATCGGCGCCGCGGAGCTGGCCTTCGGGCGCATCCTGGCCGATCCCCTCGCCGGCGCGGAGCCGCCGGACGTCGGCGACGCGGCCGATCTCGGCGATGCCCCGGACCCAGCGGCCGCAGAGCCGGTCACGGCGGACAACTGAGGCCGCGCGCGGCGCTGGTTACCCCCTGGTAGGTGGCGTGCGTCGCTGTGGCGGCCCGTGCGCGTGACGCTGGCGTGCCGGGAGGGCAGGATAGAAGGCAACGCGACACCTGACGAGCGCCGTACCACCCGCACCGGTGCTCACTTAACCCACGAGGACTAACTGTGGCCACTTCCGAGCGCAAACGGCCGGTGATCAGTGACGGCCTGCCGAGTCAGCTCCCCGACATCGATCCCGAGGAAACCAACGAGTGGGTCGAGTCCCTCGACGGCGTGATCGACGAACGCGGTGCGAAGCGCGCCCGGTACGTCATGCTGCGTCTCCTGGAACGCGCGCGCGAGCGGCAGGTGGGCGTGCCGCCGCTGACGACGACGGACTACATCAACACGATCACGCCCGAGGCCGAGCCGTGGTTCCCGGGCGACGAGCACGTCGAGCGGCGCATCCGGGCGTACATCCGGTGGAACGCGGCGATGCTCGTGCACCGGGCGCAGCGGCCGGGCGTCGGAGTCGGCGGTCACATCTCGACGTACGCGAGTTCCGCGTCGCTCTACGAGGTCGGCTTCAACCACTTCTTCCGGGGCCGGAACCACCCGGGCGGCGGCGACCAGATCTTCTACCAGGGCCACGCGTCCCCCGGCATGTACGCCCGGGCCTACCTCGAAGGCCGGCTCACCGAGCACCAGCTCGACGGGTTCCGGCAGGAACTGTCGCATACGAACCCGGACGGGACGGCCAGTGGCCTGCCGTCCTACCCGCACCCGCGGCTCATGCCCGACTTCTGGGAGTTCCCGACCGTCTCCATGGGTCTCGGCGGCCTGAATGCGATCTACCAGGCCAGGTTCAACCGCTACCTGCACCACCGCGGCATCAAGGACACGTCGCAGCAGCACGTGTGGTCGTTCCTCGGCGATGGCGAGATGGACGAGCCGGAGACGCTCGGCGCGATCGGCGCCGCCGCTCGCGAGGAGCTCGACAACCTCACCTTCGTCATCAACTGCAACCTGCAGCGGCTCGACGGTCCGGTGCGCGGCAACGGCAAGGTGATCCAGGAGCTCGAGGCGTTCTTCCGCGGCGCCGGGTGGAACGTCATCAAGGTGATCTGGGGTCGCGAGTGGGACCCGCTGCTCGCCGCCGACACCGACGGTGCACTGGTCAACCTGATGAACGTGACGCCGGACGGCGACTATCAGACGTACAAGGCGAATGACGGCGCGTACGTCCGCGAGCACTTCTTCGGTCGCGACCCGCGCACCCGCAAGATGGTGGAGAACTTCACCGACGAGCAGATCTGGAACCTGAAGCGCGGCGGCCACGACTATCGCAAGCTTTACGCGGCCTACCAGGCGGCGATGAACCACACCGGCCAGCCGACCGTCATTCTCGCCAAGACGGTCAAGGGCTGGACGCTGGGCTCGCACTTCGAGGGTCGTAACGCGACGCACCAGATGAAGAAGCTGACGCTGGACGACCTCAAGGGTTTCCGCGACCGGCTCTACCTCGACATCCCGGATTCGGCGCTGGAGGCCGACCCGTACCTGCCGCCGTATTACCACCCCGGCAAGGACTCCGACGAGATGGCGTACATGCACGAGCGCCGCCAGGCCCTCGGCGGGTACATGCCGGAGCGTCGGAACACGCCACGCAAGCTCGACCTGCCGAAGACCGAGGCGTACAAGGATGCGAAGCGGGGGTCCGGCAAGCAGAAGATCGCCACGACGATGGCGTTCGTACGGCTGCTGAAGGACCTCATGCGCGACAAGACGTTCGGGGCGCGGTGGGTGCCGATCATCCCCGACGAGGCGCGGACGTTCGGCATGGACTCGCTCTTCCCGACGGCGAAGATCTATTCGCCGCACGGGCAGAACTACACGCCGGTGGACCAGGATCTCTTCCTGTCCTACCGCGAGTCCACGACCGGCCAGATCCTGCACGAGGGCATCAACGAGGTCGGTTCGGTCGCGTCGTTCACGGCGGCCGGCTCGTCCTACGCCACCCACGGCGAACCGATGATCCCGCTCTACATCTTCTATTCGATGTTCGGGTTCCAGCGCACGGCCGACGGGCTCTGGGCCGCGTCCGACCAGATGGCGCGCGGCTTCCTGCTCGGGGCCACGGCCGGCCGGACAACATTGAACGGCGAAGGACTGCAGCACGAGGACGGTCACTCGCACCTGATCGCCGCCACGAACCCCGCCGTCGTCGCGTACGACCCGGCGTACGCGTTCGAGACGGCGTACATCGTCGAGGACGGCCTGCGTCGCATGTACGGCGACGACCCGGAGAACGTCTTCTACTACCTGACGCTCTACAACGAGCCGATGGTGCAGCCGGCCGAGCCGGAGGGCGGCATTGACGTACCGGGGCTACTCAAGGGTCTCTACCGCTACTCGCCGGCACCGACCGTCGACCGGCACGGTGCCGAGGGCGACGCGCCCAAGGCCCAGGTGCTCGCGTCCGGCGTCGGGCTGCCCTGGGCGCTCAAGGCCCAGCAACTGCTGGCGAACGACTGGGGTGTCGCGGCCGACGTGTGGTCGGCGACGTCCTGGACGGAGTTGCGGCGGGACGCGGTCGATTGTGAGGAGCACAACCTCCTTCACCCGGCCGACGAGCCGAAGGTCCCGTACGTGACGACCGCGCTGGCCGGCACCGGCGGTCCGGTGGTCGCCGTGTCGGACTACATGCGGGCGGTTCCGGACCTGATCGCGCGATGGGTGCCGACCGACTACACGAGTCTCGGCACCGACGGCTACGGGATGTCGGACACGCGCCACGCCCTGCGCCGCCACTTCCACATCGACGCCGAGTCGATCGTGGTCGCGACGCTCCGGTTGCTGGCCCGCCGCGGTGAGGTGCCGGCATCCGCGCCGGCCGACGCAGCGGTCAAGTACGCGATCGACGACGTGTCGGCCGCGCCCGTCGGCGAGACCGGCGGCGACAGCTGACGGCTCTACTCGGCACGCCAGCGCTGCCCGCCCCACGCACAATGGGGCGGGCAGCGCTTTGTTCGGGCTATTGGCCGGTACGGGGCAGACGTAGCGCCGCCCCGGCCGCCAAAGCCGTGGCGAGCGCCTCGACCAGCAGCGCAACCACGATTGCGTGCGGCGAACCGTGAGACGGTGCGAGCGACAGGTAGACCGCGCCCAACGCGGCCAGCCCGACCACCTGCGCCAGTTGCACGATCGTCGTGACGAGTCCGCTGGCGTCGGCGGCGTCGGCCGGCCGTACCCCCGCCAGCGCCCTGGCCATCAGCGGTGAGAAAGCAAACCCGGATCCCAAGCCGAACGGCACCTGGATCGCGAAGAACAGCGCGCCCGGTGCACCACCGCGCAGGGCGAACGCGACCCCGGCGATGCTCGCGGCGGCGACCAGGATGCCCGCGACCATCGCGCGGTGGTGCCAGCGTTCTGGCAGTCGGCGCCAGTTGAGACTGGCGGCGCCGAAGCAGACTGCCATCGGAGCGAACGTCAACCCGGCGCGCAACGGCGAGTAGCCGAGGCCGGACTGCAGATGCAACGCGACGGTGAACAAATAGCCACCGTAGGCGCCGAGCACCAGGAATAGCGCCGCCAGCGCCGGCACCAGACCCGGTGCGTGGAACAGGCGCCCGGGCATGAGCGGTGCCGCGACCCGGCGCTGGGCGGCAGCGAACAGTCCGAGCGCGACCGCAGACCCGCCGAGCGTCACCCAACCCCACACCGGCCAACCCTCGTCGTGGCCGAACACCAACGGCACCACGAGCGCCAGGATCGACACACCGAGAGTCACCAGGCCGGGAACGTCGAGGCGGCGCGTCTCGCCACGGCCATCCGCCGGCAGCAACCGAGCGCCCAGGATCAACAGCGCCAGGCCGATCGGTACGTTGATCATGAAGACCGGCCGCCAGCCGCTGCCCCAGAGGTTCGCGTCGACGAGTACGCCGCCGAGCACCTGGCCCGCGACGACTCCGACCGCGATCACGGCCGCATAGTGGCCGAGCGCCTTAGCTCGGGCGGCCCCCGCGAAGTTGCGCTGGATCAGGCTGAACACCTGCGGAATCAACAATGCCGCGCCGGCTCCCTGTACGAACCGGAATGCGACGAGCTCGGCCGTGTTTCCGGCCAGTCCGCAGGCGAGCGATGCGAAGGTGAAGATTGCCAGGCCGGCGAGGAATGCGCGGCGAGCACCGATCATCGCACCGGTCCGGGAGCCCGTGATGAGCAACACGGCATACGCGATCGTGTAGCCGGCGAGCACGAGCTGCAGCCCGGCGCCGCTGGCATGCAGGTCGATCCGGATCGTGGCGGCGGCGACGTTGACGATGTTCGCGTCGAGGATCGCCATCAGCTGAGCGGCGAGCACGATCGCGAGGAGCAGGCCGGGTCGGGCCGCGCGAGCGCGAATCGCGGGCGCGCTGCCATCGATCGGATGGCTGTCCGGCCGGCGGAGTGAGGGCGCTGTAGTCATGCCCACCAGATTGGGCCGATGCTGATACTGGTGGGGAGTGCCTGCTTATCCTGGTACTGGCACCACCTGGCTAAGGGCGGGCGGGCTCGCGAGGATGGAGCCGTGACGATGGCCAACTCGATCCATGCTGACATCGCGACCGACGACATCGCGAACGGGTCGCCCTCGGTGGCACCAACCCCGACCACGGCGGGTGCGCTCCGCGGGGCACAGGCGCGCCGGCGAGACGACCTGGCGCAGTTCCTTCGCAGTCGCCGGGCGCGGATCACGCCGGCCGACGTCGGCATCCCGGCCGGCCTGCGGCGGCGTACGCCGGGCCTGCGCCGCGAGGAGGTGGCCCAGCTCGCCGGCGTCGGCGTCACCTGGTACACGTGGCTCGAACAGGGCCGACCGATCCACGCCAGCACCCAGGTGCTCGACGCGATCGCTCGTACGCTGCGACTCGATCAGGCCGAGCGCGAGCACCTCTACCGGCTGGCCGACATACCGGCCGTGCCGGCCGCGCCGGCCGTATGCCTGCCGGCCGAGATCCAGACCATCCTCGACGCGCTGGTACCGGTGCCGGCCGTCGTCTATAACGGCCGCTACGACGTGCTCGCCTGGAACGCGACCTATCACGCGCTGTTCCCCGGCCTCACGACGGCACCCGTCGACGAACGCAACGCGTTGTGGCAGCTGTTCGTGGTGCCGCCCTGCTGCTCGGCCATCGGCAACTGGGAAGCCGAGGTGCGCACGCTCGTGGCGACGTTCCGCGCATCGTTCGGGCGGCACCTCGGCGAACCGGCGTGGACGTCATTCGTGGAGCGACTGAGCGCGGCGAGTCCGAAGTTCGCCGAGATGTGGGCCGATCACGACGTGGCCAGCCCGAGCGCGCGCGTCAAGATCTTCGTACGGAACCTCGGCGAGGTTCGGGTCAACACCACGGCGACGAGTCTCGGGATCTCGGCCAGCCCGGAGACGCGGCTCGTCGTCTACACGCCGATGTCCGACGCGGATGCCGGCGCGTTGGCCGAGCTGACCGGGGCGCCACCGGAAATCGCGCTCTGTCCGTACCACGCGGCGATCAAGGCCGCCGCTTCCGGCTGAGGCTGGTCAGCGCGGTCGGGCGGGCGGGACCGTTACTTCCACTGCGACCACGGGACGGCCCAGTCGGCCACCGTGTTGTCGAAGCTGACCTTCACCGGCGTGTTGACCACGTCCACGATGTCGCCCGTACGCAGCAGCTTGTACATGTACGACGCGTACGCGGCGCCGACGTTGATGCAGCCGTGTGACGTGTTCCGCTTGCCGATATCGCCGACGGTCCACGTACGCAGGTGTACGAACTCGCCGCTGTAGGAGATCCGGACGGCGTCATGCACCGTCTCCGGCGCATAGAAGAACGGCGACGTCGGGTCGGTGATGCCGTACGACGCCGACGACATCGTGACGGTCGGGGACTTCACGATCACGACGTGCGGACCGCTGCGCGTCCAGTAGTTGATGAACTGACCCTCCGAGCCACGGGTCGAGCCGCCCATGCCCATGCTCACCGGCACGGTCTTCACGAGCTTGTCGTTGATGTAGACCTTCATCATGTGCGTCTTGTTGTCGGCCACCGCGTAGTGCTTGTCACCGATGTGGATGGTGGCGTGCGCGTTCGCGCCGCCGTAGACACCCTTGCCGAGACTGACGCCGTACAGGTTTGCGCTGACGCTGACCGTCGCGCCAGCCGGCCAGTAGTCCTCGCCGCGGTAGTCGACCTGCTGGGAGTTGATCCAGTGCCACCGCCCGTCGACCTCCGGCGTCGACGTCACTGTCAGGGCGTCGACGATCGCCGCCCGTTGGCTCGTCGGGATGGCGTGGGCGAAGTGCACCATGATCGGTTCGCCGACGCCGTACGTCGCGCCGCTGTCGAGTGCCTGGAGGGCGTTCGCGATCAGATGTGGCGACACGGTCCTCGTCGGCTTCACCGTGGTGAACGTCGAGGTCGTCTGCGACTGCCCGTTGGCCAGGTTCTTGCCGCTGACGGTGACGGTGTATTTCGTATTGAACTTCAGCGCGCTGGTCGAGGTCCACGTCTTGCCGTCGTCGGCGAGCGTTCCCTTGATCGTCGACGACCCAGCGGTGACGGTGACCGACGTCACAGTGGCACCGGCGGTCGCGGCGACCTTGACCGACGCGTTCGGCGCGACGTTCTTGCTGTTCGCCGCCGGAGTCACGGTGAGTGCGCCCGGAGCGCTCGACGGATCGGTCGTGACCGCGGCGCCGGCGTTCGTTCCACCGCCGTCGCCGGAGTCCCGGAAATGCGCGCCCGACGACGCTGTGCACCCGGCGAGGAACAGTGCACCGCTAGCTATCAGTGCTGCGGCGACGCGTCGCGACGACGTACGCGTGCGGATGGTCATCTAGGTCCTCGCTTGCCCGGGCCGTTGGGTCGAGTGAAGGGTACTCAGCAATATCTAGACGCTGAAACCCCATGGATTGGTTGCCGGGACCAACCCTTAGTCTGATCACGTGACGGTTCGCGTTAGATTTGCCCCATCTCCGACCGGTATGTTCCACGTCGGCGGCGCCCGTTCGGCGCTACAGAACTGGATCTACGCCAAGCAGCACAACGGCGCCTTCGTGCTGCGCATCGAAGACACCGACGCGGCCCGGAATCGCCCGGAGTGGACCGAGGGCATCTTGTCGGCGCTCGACTGGATCGGCATCGAGCGAGGCAACTACGAGGGCCCGTACTTCCAGTCGGCGTACGCCGACAAGCAGAAGGCGGCCGCGGCCGACCTCCACGCGGCCGGCCGCGCCTACTACTGCGACTGCACCCGCGAGCAGATCGAGGCCCGTACGGGCAACAAGTACACCGGCTACGACGGGTTTTGCCGCGACCGGGGTCTCGGCCCAGGCGAGGGTCGTGCGCTGCGGTTCCGTACGCCGGACGAGGGCCACACCCGCGTGGTGGACCTGATCCGGGGCGAGCCGACGTTCGAGAACGCCAAGATCGAGGACTTCGTGATCGCGCGTTCCGACGGCTCGCCGGTCTTCCTGCTGGCCAACGTCGTCGACGACATGACCATGGGCATCACCCACGTATTCCGCGCCGAGGAGCACCTGTCCAACACGCCGAAACAGCAGCTGTTGTGGGAGGCGCTCGGACACGAGCCGCCGATCTGGGCCCATGTGCCGGTCGTGGTGAACGAGAAGCGGCAGAAGCTGTCGAAGCGACGCGACAAGGTCGCGCTCGAGATGTACCGGGACGAGGGTTACCTCGCCGACGCCATGCGCAACTATCTGATGCTCCTCGGCTGGGCACCGTCCGGCGACCGGGAGATCGTGCCGTGGTCGGTCATCGAGGATGAGTTCCGCATCGAGGACGTGAACCCTTCGTCGGCATTCTTCGACGAGAAGAAGCTCCGAGCATTCAATGGCGAGTACATCCGCGCTCTGGAGGCGGAAGCGTTCGTCGACGCCTGCCAGCCGTGGCTGACCGGCACCGCTACGATCCCGCCGCCGCCATGGGCGCCGGGCGACTTCGACCCGGTCGTATTCGCCGCCGCCGCACCGTTCGCCCAGACCCGTATCAGCGTTTTATCGGAGATCGTGGACTATGTGGATTACTTCTTCCTGGACGAACCCCGTGTAGACGAGGCGTCCTGGACGAAGACCATGCGCGACGGCGCGACCGAACTCCTGTGGGCGGCGCACAAGGGTTTCAGTGCCGTGAGCGATTGGAAGGCGGAAACGTTGAAGGCGACGCTCGAAGCGATCGGTGCGGAGCGCGGCCTCAAGCTCGGCAAGGCACAGGCACCGGTACGTGTGGCGGTCACCGGCCGTACTGTCGGATTGCCCCTCTTTGAGTCCATTGAACTGTTGGGTCGAGACCGTACCCTGGAGCGTGTGCGGCGCGCGGCCGACACGGCGTGATGCGGAGCGTCCCCTCATCACGGGGCGGATTGGTGTTGAATCCCTGTCACCGGTGGCGCGCCTGACCAGGTGCTCGTCCGCCGGCCGACAGCCGACGGCGCACACCGCCGGCCACCGCGAGGAGTTGTTTGTGACGCCGCGAGCCATCGCCAGGATCGCGCGCACCGTTGTGGCCATCTTCGCGGCCGCAGTGATCGGGGCGCTGTCGTTCGCCATGGCCGCGAATGCACAAGCGCCGGCAAAACCCAGCCCCAAGGTCACAAAGCCGCCGGTCTTGACGATCACGATCACCGGTCCCGACGTGAGCCCGCCGATCGTCATCCGTTCCACCGAAGACCCGACGCTCTACGCGCAGGTTGAGGCCCAGGTCTCGTGGATGAAGTCGGCCACCGGCAATGTGATGCCGTCGACGCCGACGCAGTTGGGTCCGGACTACCGGGTGACCATGACCACCGGGTCGGTCAAGACGGCCATCTACGACCTCTATCCGTTGGTGGCCACGGGGCCGCGAGCGCATCGTGCCGCGATCGGTTCGCAGAAGGCGGCGTGGTTCTTTGCGCCGATCTCCATGGCCAGCGGCCTCGAGGCCGCCGGCGTCACGTTCCCGACGTCACCGGCATCCGGAGAGGCTGCGCCGCCAACCATCGCAACCTCGGCCCCGTCGACCAGCCTTTCCAAGATCTTGGCGCAGAGCAAGATCGCGCTCGGACTCGCCGCCGTGGCCGCCGCCGCCGTACTGGTGATGCTCGCTCTTGCGGCCCGCCGCAGTCGGCGGCTGGATCGCCGTCGAGCGATGCCAGCGGCGCTGGCCCGGCTGGAGACCGTCGCCGGCCGGGCCCGCGGGACCGGTCTCGGCAGCGCGGCCCTGGCCACGAGCGGCGCCGGGCTGCGTCCGGCCGTCCCGGCCGCCCGCGCCGAGGCCGGACCAGCCAAAGCCACGGGTACGGCCCGGGTGAAGCCACCGAGCCAGCCGACGAGTTCGGCGCCGAACGCTGGGCCGGCCTCTCTATCCACGGCGCCGGTCACCGGAGCGTCCACACCGGTCGCGCCCCACGTCGGCTCCCCGCAATCTCAGCCGGGTCAGTCTCATGGTCAGTCCAGCTCTGACCAGTCGGCTGGTCAGTCGCGATCTGGTCCGTCCGGCTCAGCGGCCGGAATGGCACCCGTGGGATCGGGGCCGGCCGAGCCGCCGGGTGGCCGATCGGCTGGGTCATGGTTCGGAAGTCCCGGCGCCGGACCGCGGAGTTCCGACCAATCGGGCGGCGCCTCCGCGCAGGTGGATAAGCCCGGCAGCGACGGCCGACCACCGACGCAGCGCGCGGCCGCCGACGCTCCAGTCGATCCGCCCGTCGAGGTGCCGGTGGAGACTAAGGCGCCCGTGGAAGCTAAGACGCCCGTCGAAGCTGCGGCCGAGATCGCGGTCGGGACGGCGCATGTCGTCACGACCGCCGGGATGGCCACGGCCGAGTCGAACGCGTCCGTGATCGGTACGGCTAAGGTCACCCCGGCCGAGGACCGGGCGGTTGGGGTCGCGCCGGCGCCACGAGCGCCCGCGGACGACGTCGTCGAGCCGCAACTCGGCCGTCCCTACGTGATGCCGCGAGCAACCACGGCCGCCGATCAGCCATCCGTCACTCCCCCAACCGAAGCCGGTACCCCCGACGCAGAGCCGACGGCCGGCGTGACCGATGCGGGTGACACGGCGAACGCCGAGCCCGCACCGGCTGAGTCCGCACCAGCCGAGCAATCACCCGCCGGGCCACCGGAGACCGATCAGGCACAAGCGCATGAGCCGCCGGCCACAGCCACCGCGCCGTCTGAGCCCGACGATGCCGCGACCGGCGACACGGACGCGACCGAGGTCGCCAGTGCCGATGGCGACGCCGCCGACAACACGGACGCGGATACGGATGCCGCTGATGGTGCGGACGCCGCCAATGGCGACGCGAATACGGCCGCCGCTGATGAGGCGGAGGCCGTCAACGGCGACACGAATACGGCCACCGCTGATAACCCGGACACCGCCAACGTCGACGCGGACACGGCCGCCGCACATGACGCGGACGCCGACGGCGATGTAGACGCTGACAGCGATGCGAATGCGACTGCGGACGCCGATGCGCACGCAGATAGCGATCCGGACGAGGACGCCGCCGAGACGGACGCGGATGCGGACGCCGCCGTTGGCGACGCGGATGCCGCTGATGACGTGGACGCCGCCGAGACGGACGCGGATGCGGACGCCGCCGATGGCGACGCGGACGCTGACAGCGATGCGAATGCGACTGCGGACGCCGATGCGCACGCAGATAGCGATGCGGACGAAGACGCCGCCGAGACGGACGCGGATGCGGACGCCGCCGATGGCAACGCGGATGCCGCTGATGACCTGGACGCTGATGGCGATGCGGCGACTGCGGACGCAGATCGCAGCGATGCACGCGGACGAGCACGCCGCCGATGCGGACGAGGACGCCGCCGTTGGCGAAGCGGCGCACGTTACGCGTCCTGGCGAGGACAACAGCGGCGACGACGGGCTGGACCCGGCCGACGGTCAGGTGCCGGTGACAGCCTCCGATGACGACACCGACGGCGCGTCGTCGACGGCCGAGGCCGAGGCCGACTCGGGCGCGGACGGCTCGACGGCCGCCGGTGATCCGGACTCCGGGGTCGCCGCGCCGGCCGTGGCCGTACCAGTGGATTCGGAGAACGACCCCGACGGAACCGCGACCGACGCTGGCCCGACCGAGTCGCAGGGTGAGCGGTCATGACCCACAACCCGCCGCCGCTCACATCACCGGTGCCGGGCCTGAGCGTTCGAGCCGTGCTCGATCAGGACGCGCTGGTCACCGCCGGCCTGGCGCTCTCCGACCGCGGCGACCGCGCCGTGTTGCTCGTCGGCTCCGACGTCGCCGCGCCGGGCGGTCGACGCGAGTTCCTCGCGTGGTCGCAGGCGCTCGCGGATGTCGGACGGGTCGCGCCGAGTTCGCGCATCGCCGGCTTCGGTCACACCACCGAGGGACGGCCTTATTTCGCCGCCTACGTCACGCCGTCGCTCGCCGACCGGATGCGGCTGACCGGTCCGCCGCCACATCGCGCCGTGCGGGTCATCGCGACCGCGGTGGCCGACGTACTCGCCGCCGCGCACGCGACCGGCATCGTTCATGCGGCGGTCAGTCCGGCCACGATTCTCATTGACGCGGGCCAGACGCGGCTGGGCGGATTCGGCGCTGCCGCCCCGGGTCTCGACGCGCCGCTCGGCGTCTGGGCGTTCACGGCACCGGAGCACCGTGACGCGGCCGCCGCCGGTGGCATTGTCGGTACGACGGCCAGCGACGTGTTCAGCCTCGCGGCGACGATCTGTGTCGCGCGAGCCGGGATGCTGCCGTGGAGCGACCCGGTCAGTTGGGCCGATGCGGCCGGCCTCCCGTCCGGCGCCGGCATTCCCGGGTGGGTCGAGGTCATTCGCGCCGCGCTGGACGCGAACCCGGATCAGCGACCAACGGCGGAAGAATTCGCCGCCGGCATGCGCAGTGGAGCCGACCCGGCCGAGGAACCGACCGGGGCGACGCGCGTCGACCTGCGCGGGCTCATCCCCCGCGAAGTACGGCGACTCGCGGCGTACAGCGTGGACGCGATGAATGACGGCAGCACCGTTGTCGCGTGGGCAACGCCACCGCCCATCGTGACCCGGCGCCGGTCAGCCGACGGTCGAGTCATCGACCTGCCCCCGGACGCGACGGCCATGTTCTCCCGCATCACCGCACCCGCGCCGGCCGATGCGCCCACGACGTTGCTGCCACTCGTCGTCGCGGATCCCGCCCGGGGTGCGCGCGCCACCGGCGAGACCGCTACCGCCGGCCCGACTCCAGGTACGAATGCCGCGCCCGCAACGGTCAACGCGGCCGGGGACGCCGAAAACGGGAGCGGGTGTCGCGACCGACGATGACGACGCGGACGAACCACCGAGCGGTTTCATCCACGCCGTGCTCACGAAGCCAGCGGCGGCCGCCATCGCCGCCACGGCGAGCGCCCTTCTACTCGGCACCGGCGCGTACGCCTGGGCACAGCAGAAGCCACCGCCCGCTCCGATCGCAGCACCGAAACCGGCCGCGACCACGTCGCCACGGCCGACCGCCACACCGACGCTGTCCCAGGCACAGTTGCTGGCCGGAGCACGCCAGGCCGGCCAGCAGTTCCTCCACAACGTCGGTGTGCGCAGCGACCTCGCCTGTGCCGGGGTGATCGGTGGCAACGTCGTCACGACCGGGGCGGGACAGGCACCCGTCAGCTGTGCCGCGCTGCTCGCGCACGCGAAGTCACTCCTCGGTTCGGACACGCTCGACGCGATGACGAACGCGAACGTCACCTCCGCCGTCGGCTATGCCGGTGGTTCGGTCTCCGGCTCGGCCGGTGGCCCGTACCCGGAGGCGTCCATTTCCCTGTCGCACGTGCCGGCGTTGCGTCCGGTGCTGAAGACGTTCGAAATGGTGCTGACCTTCCGCGACCAGCAGTGGTGGGTGGCCGAGGTGACCTTCGGGTGAGCGACCCGAGCGACACGTCAGCGCACGACACGTCGGCGCGTGCGACGCCACCGCGCGACACGCCACCACGCGCGAAGGCCCCGCGAGCGAAGACGCCGGGGGCGAAGGCGCCGCGCGAAAAAACATCCCGCGAGACGGCGTCGCGCGGCAGGGCATCCGACAAGGCGGCCCGCGAGGCGGCAGCGCCGGAGGCTACGCCGCCCCCGGTGACGCGCGCCGCCTCGGCCGAGGCGACGAGCGTGTACGGCACCGGCCCGCTCGCCGGCACGCTGGCGCGAATCGAACGTTCGGCCGGAGCGTTATCGACCGCCAGCGTCGCGCGCATGGACGACGTGCTGCCGTGGTTCCGCGAGGTGCCGGCCGACCAGCGGGCCTGGGTCACGCTCGTTGCCCAGGCCGGCGTGCGGTCCCTGGTCGAATGGCTCCGGCGGCAGAGCCTTGACCCGGATCAGGCGTCGCAAGAGGTTTCGGACGAAGTCTTCGACGCCGCCCCGCGTGCGCTCGCTCGGTCGATCAACCTCGAGCACACCGTACAGTTGATCAAGGTCACCATCGACGTGGTCGAGCAGCAGGTGCCGCGGTTGGCCGAACCCGGCCAGGAGGCGGCGCTGCGCGATGCGGTGGTGCGTTTCTCCCGCGAGGTCGCGTTCGCCGCGGCGCGGGTGTACGCCCGGGCGGCCGAGACACGCGGGCTCTGGGACGCTCGACTGCAGGCGCTACTGGTCGACGCCCTGGTGCGCGGTGAGCAACCGGACGTCATCGCGTCCCGGGCGGCCGCGCTCGGGTGGCCCGATCCGACACCGGTCGCGATCGCGGTCGGCCGCTCCCCCGGCGGCGAGGTCGCCGCGATCGTGCACAACGTCTACCGCGCCGCGCGCCGGATCGGGGTCGAGGTCATCGGCGGCGTACACGGGGATCGGCTCGTCGTCATGCTCGGCGGCGCGACCGACCCGCTGGCCGCGACGGAAAAGATGCTGGCGGCGTACGGCGACGGCCCGGTGGTCGTCAGCGCCCCAGCACCGAGCCTGGACGAAGCGAGCCAGGCCGCGCGCTCCGCGCTGGCCGGATTCCGGGCGGCGCCGGCCTGGCCCGCCGCCCCGCGACCGGTGCTGGCCGGCGATCTACTGCCGGAGCGGGCCCTGGCCGGCGATGTGGACGCCCGGCGGACGCTGCGCAATGACGTGTTCGCCGCACTCGCCCGGTCCGGCGGCGAACTGCTCGAAACGCTCGACGCGTTCCTTGCCGCCGGCGGTGTGCTCGAAAGCGCCGCCCGGTCGCTGTTCGTCCACCCGAACACGGTCCGCTATCGCCTGCGCCGGATTGCCGATATCACCGGATTCGCACCGTTGGTGCCACGGGATGCGTTTACCCTCAGAGTGGCGCTCGCAATCGGCCGCCTGGGCGCGGCGAGTGGCGGCGCCGAGCGCGATTGACCGGCCGCGCCCGGCCGTGACCTGCCATAACGCAGTCGCCGAGATCTCGGTTCGAGTTTCTGACGGGATCAACTCCCCGCGATGCAGGTCACAGTCCACCAAAAGCATTAGAGGATCCCTACAAAAGAGCTCGGCGGCTTTGGTATCTGGCGACAGGGACCCAGCCGCCGCCGATGCCGCAGAGTCATATGTGTGCTTGCCCTCCTCGCACCTGGCCAAGGTTCACAAAAACCTGGCTTCCTGACGCCCTGGCTCACCGAATCCTCCACCGAGGCTCGACTGCGCTGGTGGTCCGCGCTCGCTGGCCTCGATCTTCTGCATCTCGGCACGGCGGCGGACGCGGATGAGATCAAGGACACCGCCCGGACGCAGCCGCTGCTGGTGGCGGCCGCGCTGCTTGCGGCCGAGCACCTTCCGCTAACCGATAGCACGCCGCTGGTCGTCGCCGGCCACAGCGTCGGCGAACTGGGTGCGGCCGGCATCGCCGGCGTACTCACGCCCGATGCCGCGGTCACCCTGGCGGCCGTACGCGGTCGCGAAATGGCCGCCGCCTGCGCCCTCGAACCAACCAGCATGTCGGCGGTTCTCGGTGGCGCCGAGGACGAGGTGCTGGCCGCGATCGAAGCCGCCGGGGTTTACCCCGCCAATCGCAACGGCGCCGGCCAGATCGTTGCGGCCGGGTCGATCGAGGGGCTGGAGAAGTTCGCGGCCGCCCCGCCGGCCAAGGCGCGCATCATCCCGCTGTCAGTGGCCGGCGCCTTCCACACGACGTACATGGCTCCGGCCGAGGCCGCGCTCGCGGCGGTGGCGAGCGGAATCGCTCCGGCCGACCCGCATCGGATCCTGCTGTCGAATCTCGACGGTCGGGCGGTGCCCAGCGGTGCGGCGATGCTGCGGCGACTGGTCGCACAGGTCACCGCGCCGGTGCGCTGGGATCTGTGCATGCAGACCATGGCCGACCTCGGCGTCACCGCGATCATCGAGCTGCCGCCGGCCGGCACGCTGGCCGGCTTGGCCAAGCGGGCCCTCAAGGGCGTCGAGATCGTGACCGTGAATACGCCCGACGACCTCACCGCCGCGCGCGAGCTGATCGCCCGCCATGCGCCGTCGCCCACCCACGAGCCGACGCCGCACTTCCGCGTCGTCGTCGCCGCGGCGAGCGGCAACTTCATCCCCGCCACCGACCTCGTCGAGGGTGCGGAGATCACCGCCGGTACGGTCATCGGCCACGTCACGACCCGGCAGGGTCCCGTCGAGGTGATCACCCACGCGTCGGGCGTCCTCACCGAATGGCTCGTCCATCACGACGACCCGGTAGCGCCCGGCCACCCACTCGCGCGCATCGGCGGTCATCAGTGACACCACATCGAGCATGTCCCGCAACGTTGCCTACCGGGCAGTTGCCCACAGGGAGAAGCACAGTATGACCGGGTCCAAGATCCTGGCGATGGGGCACTATCAACCGAGTCGAGTGCTGACCAACAACCGAGCTCGCGAAGATGGTCGACACGAACGACGCATGGATCCGTGACCGCGTCGGCATCGCCGAGCGGCGCATCGCCGAGGGCGAGACGGTCGCCGACATGTCCGCCGCGGCAGCCGGCAAGGCGCTAGCGAACTCCGGTCTCACCGCCGCCGACATCGACCTCATCGTCGTGGCCACCTGTTCGTCGGTCGACCGGTGCCCGAACGTCGCCACGCGCGTCGCCTCGAAGCTCGGCGTCAGCGCGCCGGGTGCGTACGACCTCAACACCGCCTGCTCGGGCTTCTCGTACGCGCTGGCCAGCGCCGACCACGCCATCCGGGCCGGCGCGGCCCGCAACGTCATCGTGATCGGCGCGGAGAAGCTCTCCGACGTGACCGACTGGAGCGACCGGTCCACGGCGGTCCTGTTCGGCGACGGCGCCGGTGCCGCGATCGTCACGGCGTGCGCCGAGGACGAGCCGGCCGGCATCAGTCCGGTGGTCTGGGGCTCGGCGCCGGAGTTGAACGACGTGATCCAGATCGAGGGCTGGCGCCCGTACATCAAGCAGGCGGGCCAGTCGGTCTTCCGCTGGGCCACGTACGCGTTGCCGCCGCTGGCCCGGCAGGTGTGCGAGAAGGCCGGCGTCGACCCGAGCGAGCTGGCCGCGTTCGTGCCGCACCAGGCGAACCTGCGGATCATCGAACCGCTCGCCCGCAAGCTCGGCGTCGAGAACGCGGTCGTCGCGCGCGACATCGTCGAGTCGGGCAACACGTCGGCGGCGAGCATCCCGCTCGCACTGTCGAAGTTGCTCGAGCGGCGCGAGATCCCGTCCGGCGGTCCCATCCTGCTGTTCGGCTTCGGCGGCGGTCTCACGTACGCCGGTCAGGTCGTCCGCTGCCCGTAGGAATGAGCCGCTGCGCAGGCCCCCAGCACCGACCCGTAACACCGGCCAAGAAATGCATGATCGTCTAGGTTGGTCGGAGAAGTTTGCCGCCACGAACGTGGCATGACAGGTATCGATACGGAAGGAACCCCACCCATGAGCAGTCGTCCCGAGATCACCGAGGGCCTCGCCGAGATCCTCGAAGAGGTCGCTGGAGTCAACCCGAGCGACGTCGCCGAGGAGAAGTCGTTCACCGATGATCTGGACGTCGACTCGCTGTCGATGGTCGAGGTCGTCGTCGCGGCCGAGGAGAAGTTCGGCGTCAAGATCCCCGACGACGAGGTGCAGAACCTGAAGACCGTCGGCGACGCCGTGTCGTTCATCGAGAAGGCGCAGGCGTAACACTGTGACAACGGACGTCGTCGTTACCGGGCTCGGCGCGACGACCCCGCTCGGCGGGGACGTCACGTCCACCTGGGACGCCATGCTGGCCGGTCGCTCCGGGGTCACGCCGCTGACCCAGGAGTGGGCCGCCCAGCTACCTGTACGGATCGCGGCGCAACTCGCCGTCGAGCCGTCCGAAATGATCGACCGAGTCAAGTTGCGCCGGCTCGACCGCTCCGAAGCGGTCGCGCTGATCGCGGCGCATCAGGCTTGGAAGGACGCCGGCCTGGCCCCCGCTACCGCGGATGCCAGCGCGGCGGTCGCGGCCGGAATCGATCCGGAGCGGCTCGCCGTCGTCGTCGGCAGCGGCATTGGCGGGGCCCAGACACTGCTCAGTCAGGACGACATCCTGGAGCAGTCGGGCCCCCGGCGGGTCAGCCCGCACACCGTACCCATGTTGATGCCGAACGGGCCGGCGGCCTGGGTCGGCCTGGAGCTCGGCGCGAAGGCCGGCGTGCATTCGCCGGCCAGCGCATGCGCGACCGGCGCGGAGGCCATCGCCTGGGCGTTGGACATCATCCGGTCCGGACGCGCCGACATCGTCGTGGCCGGCGGCACGGAAGCGGTCATCGCACCGCTGCCGATCGCCGGGTTCGCCTCGATGCGTGCCATGTCGACGCGCAACGACGACCCGGAGCGGGCATCGCGGCCATGGGACAAGGCTCGCGACGGCTTCGTGCTGGGCGAGGGCTCCGGCGTGATCGTGCTCGAACGCGCCGACTCTGCCGCGGCCCGCGGTGCCCACGTCTACGCCAAGCTCGCCGGCGCCGGCATGACCTCGGACGGCTACGACATCGTGCAGCCCGACCCGCAGGGTGCTGGCGGTGCCCGGGCAATCGCGCTCGCGCTGCGCGACTCCGGGCTGGCAAAGACCGACATCGTCCACGTCAACGCCCACGCGACGTCGACACCGAGCGGCGACATGGCCGAGATCATCGGCCTGCGTGCGGTGCTGGGCGACCACATGGTCTTGACGTCGACGAAATCCATGCACGGTCACCTGTTGGGCGCGGCCGGTGCACTCGAGTCGATCGCCACGATCCTGGCGATCTACCACGGTGTCGTGCCACCGACGATCAACCTCGACGACCCCGAGGACGGCTTACTCGATGTCGCCGCGCACAAAGCGCGACACATGGAGGTGCCCGCGGCGCTGAACAACTCGTTCGGCTTCGGCGGTCACAACGCCGCCCTGATCTTCACGCACGCCTGACCATCCCCGGAGGGATCGCCGTGACCACCACCGAGACGCCTACCCCAACCGCCGACGACACCACCGACTATCGCGACCCCGAGCTTCGCCTGCGCAACCTGTTCGACCGGGGCACGCTGCGTCTGACGATGCAGCGTGACAGCTCGGGCGTGCTGTGCGCGAAGGGCGAAATCGACGGTACGCCGGCGATCGCGTACGCCACCGACGGCACGAAAATGGGCGGTGCCATGGGCATCGAGGGTTGCCGCCACATCGTCGACGCGATCGACATGGCCGTGCGCGAACGCGTACCGGTCCTGGGTCTGTGGCATTCCGGTGGCGCCCGGCTGCCGGAAGGCGTGCTGGCGCTCGATGGTGTCGGAATCGTATTCGCGGCGATGGTGCGGGCCTCGGGTCGGGTGCCGCAGATCTCGGTCGTGCTCGGCCCGGCCGCCGGTGGCGCGGCGTACGGTCCGGCGTTGACCGATGTGGTGATCATGGGCGGTGACGGTCGGATCTTCGTCACCGGTCCGGAGGTGGTCCGTAGCGTCACCGGCGAGAACGTCGACATGGAGCGCCTCGGCGGTCCGGAGCCGCACGGTCGCCGGTCCGGCGTCGTACACGTGACCACCAAGGACGACGCATCGGCGCTGGACAGCGCGCGCCAGATCGCATCGCTGCTCGGCCATCAGGGCCGGCTCTCGGTGTCCGACCTCGCCGAGGACGTCGACCTCGGTGCGTTGCTGCCGGCCGAGACCAACCGGGCCTATGACGTGAAGCCGGTGGTGAAGGCACTGCTCGACGAGGCGGCCGAGGACACCGGACTCGGCGGCCCGGTCGAACTCCACGCGAAGTGGGCGCCGAACATCGTCACGACGCTCGGCCGGTTCGGCGGCCGTACGGTCGGCGTGATCGCCAACAACCCGCTTCGCCTCGGTGGGTGCCTGGACTCGGCCAGCGCCGAAAAGGCCGCCCGGTTCGTACGGATGTGTGATGCGCTCGGTGTGCCGCTGATCGTCCTCGTCGACGTCCCCGGATACCTACCCGGTGTCGGCCAGGAATGGGACGGCGTCGTACGTCGCGGTGCCAAGCTGCTGCACGCCTTCGCCGAAGCGGTGGTGCCACGAGTCACGCTCGTGACGCGGAAGTCGTACGGCGGCGCGTACATCGCGATGAACTCGAAGGCGCTCGGTGCGACCGCGGTGTACGCCTGGCCGAACGCGGAGATCGCGGTGATGGGTGCGAGCGCCGCCGTGAACATCCTGCACCGCAAGAAACTCGCCGCGGCAAAGCCGGAAGAGCGCGAGGCGCTGCGGGCGCACCTCATCGAGGATCAGGCCCGGGTCGCCGGCGGGGTCAACCGGGCGCTCGAGATCGGCGTCGTCGACGAGGTCATCGAACCAAAGCAGACGAGGCTGCGGATCGCGGAGGCGATCGCGGCAGCGCCGGCGGCCCGCGGCGCGCACGGGAACATCCCCCTGTAACGCAACACCCCGCTGCTCGCAACATCCCGCTGCTCGCAACTTCCCGCTGTCGCAACATCCCGCTGTCGCAACATCCCGCGATCCACCGTCGCGGCATATCAGACGGCCAACAACGGCGCCGGCCCGGGTCACCCCCGGAGCCGGCGCCGTTGCCGTGTGTTCTGCGGTCAGCCGACCTGTGTCAGCAGCATGGCCGGCGCACCATCGCCGGCGTAGCGGTACGGCTCGAGTTCGTCGTCCCACGCCGTGCCGAGGGCCTTGTCGATCTCGTGGGCGAGCGCCTCGGGATTGCGCGCCTTTGCCATCAACGTACGCAGCCGGTCCTCGCCGAGCATGACGTCACCGTTGGCGCTCGTCGGCGCGCCGAACAGCCCCCGGCCGGGTACGTGCATGAAGCGCTGCCCATCGATGCCGGGGCTCGGCTCCTCGGTGACCTCGAACCGCAGCATCGGCCATTGCCGCAGTGACGCGGCCAACTCGGATCCGGTGCCCGGTCGGCCGGACCACGTGCACTCCGCACGCCGGGCGACCGGGTCGACGGGCTGCGCGGTCCAATGCAGGTTCACCGGCGCATCGAGGACGCGCGCGATCGCCCACTCGACGTGCGGGCACACTGCCAGCGGTGTCGAGTGGACAAATACGACGCCACGCGTTGGCACGGATACCTCCCGACGGGTCCAGGTGCGTCTTCCCCAACGACCTGTCCGTGCGACGTACGCATGCCTCGCGTGCTCATCATGATGCCGGCGGGACGCATGTGGCGCCAGTGAATCGCCGATTTCCGCCACAATCGGGCCGGCGTGTCGCGCGCGACGCGCCGAAGATCACGTCGTGGTGGGGGCGTCCGGTCGCAGTTGTACGGAACTTGGCCGACGGTGGCGGCCGGCGCCGGCCAAGTTCCGTACAGTTCCGGGCGGGCCGCGCCGCGCCGCGAGCCGCGAGCCGCGAGCCGCGAGCCGCGAGCCGCGAGCCGCGAGCCGCGAGCCGCGAGCCGAAAGATATCGGGCATTGTGAGCCGTGCAACCCGATCGGCCGGAGGGCGACGCTCGCCCTGGTTTCGGCTAACATTGGTCGCGGCCGGCAGCCCCGGCTGATCGTGCTGGGTTGCTTCAAAGGCCGGCCGGGTATCCAGACCGGACGTCGGTAGCCAGGCACACCCCCGTGAACCGCAACCGACGTTTTCGCAAGGAGTCCCCCCGTGGCAAGCAACACTTCAAAGACCGCGCGCGCCTCAGTCCGCGCTGGCCAGAGTTCTGGTGCCGCGCTGAGCGTGCTGGGTGAGTTCAAGTACGTGATCCCGCTCGACGGTGGCAAGAGCGCCTACGTGCGGAACCTCATCACCGGCAAGACGACGCGACTCAAGACGAGTTCGGATGCGTTCGCCGAGGAAATCCGCGCGCTCGCCGCGGCCGGCCACGGCGCCAAGGTCCGGGCCGAGCTCGACGCGCTCGACGCCGCGCAGCCGACGCACGGCTGGGGTCTGACCGAGAAGCGTCTCATGGAAGCCGGCGTCTTCGGCGACTGAACCCCGCCGCACGACCCGAGAATCACCACGAAGACCGGCACCTCGCAAGCGGGTGCCGGCCTTCGTCATCTCCGCACGTCGCTACGCCACGTCCGAGACCCGTACGCCGTCCAGCTTCGCCGCGAAGTCGCTCCCGAACGCCATCGACGGTGTGTGGGCCCCCGGCGCCGGACACGTCCGATCGTCGTTCAACTCGCCTACGGCGCGGACCACGGCGTCGGCGGTCAGGTCATATGCGTTGGGGCCGGTGAGCGTGCCGCTGCGCGTGTGGCCGTCAGCGTCCCGGACCTCGCCCCAGACCTCGGATCGGCTGCGCGCCCGACGGTCGGCATCCGGTCCGGTGACCCGGGCACTCACCAGGCGTCGGGCGAGGCCGAGCAATGGAGCCGACCGGAGCACGCCGGTCAGGGCGGCTCCGCGACCCTTCATCGGTAACTCGGTGTAGACCGTGATGTTCGGAATGCCGGTGCTGCGAAAGGCGGTGACGAGATCGCCCCACCGCACACTGGCGACCGACCGCTCGCCGGACGGGAACGGAGCTCGACGGCGCGGCGAGCCGATCGGGGTCGATACCAACACGCCGTTACGTCGCACCCGGCCACCGCCAGCCATCCCGGAAAGCGCCGTGCGGGCCGTGCCGCGGCTCAGTCCGCCGCCGGCGTGGAACGCCAGCTCCAGACTGCTCGCGCCGGGCAATGCGGCGGCGAGCCGCGCCGCCAGACAATCCGTCGGTACGACATCGAAGCCGGCCCCCGGCACCAGGACGACACCGGCCGCGACCGCCTCCTCGTGGCGGGCAAAGATCGACTCGAAGACCTCGATCTCGCCGGTCACATCGAGATAGTGAGTGCCGGTGGCAAGGCATGCGTCGACCATCGGTGCCGACGTCGCGACGAACGGCCCCGCGCAGTGTGCCACCAGCCGTACCCCCGAAAGGGCGGCCCGAAGCGCCGCCGGATCGTCGAGGGCGACCACGACGTGCTCCAGAGCGAGTTCATCGGCGAGCGCGCGTATCGCGCCGGCGCTCCGGCCGGCCAATACCGGGCGCAGGCCCAGGAGCACCGCCCGTCGGGCGACAAGCTCACCGGTATAGCCATTGGCGCCGTAAATCATCCACTCCGGCATGTGCACACCGTAGGTGCCGGTTCGGGCTAGGGCCAGTTGGCGAGGGCCAGTTCGAGCCGGCGCTCGCGGCCGCGAACCGCGCCGCGACCGGCCCGCAGCCGGGCGGCGTATTGTTGAACGTCCGCCGAATGGGCGGGCCACCCGCTTGTCCACGCCCGGGGAGACTCGTGACCGCCACGCGCCAAGAACAGCCGCCAGCATCGGGGATCGGAGCCACCGCAGCGGCGCCGGACGGCGAAGCGGTCGACGCTGACACCGGTGGCGACGCGGCCGCCGAAATCGCCGCGGAACAGCGGTACGTCGATCGCGTCTACGCACGCCTGGAACGGGCGAAAAGGGACGCGGCCGAGGCGGAGGCGGCCGGCTACAGCCTCGCGACCGTCGGAAACTTCGGTGCGCTGGTCGAGCGCGACGCGATGGTCTTCCATGCCGCTCGGCGGCGCCGGATGCTCGACGCGGAGCACGAGGGCCTCGTCTTCGGCCGGCTCGATCTGCACGGCCCGGAGACCCGATACATCGGCCGGCTGGGCCTGCGCGATGACGAGGCTCGGGCGCTCGTCATCGACTGGCGGGCACCGGCCGCCGCGCCGTTCTACCGCGCCACGCCGACCGATCCGATGGAGGTGATCCGCCGCCGCACGATAGCGAGCAACGGCGAGCGGGTAACGAGCATCGAGGACGATCTTCTCGACCCGGACGCCGCGCCGGCCGACATGCGGATCATCGGCGACGGTGCGCTGGTGGCGTCGCTGGCTCGCACGACCGGCACCGGGATGCGCGACATCGTCGCCACCATCCAGCGCGAGCAGGACGAAGCGATCCGATCCCCGGCCTCCGGGGCCACGTTCGTCCGTGGCGGCCCCGGCACCGGCAAGACCGCGGTCGCGCTGCACCGTGCCGCCTACCTGCTCTACTCCGATCGGCAACGCTTTGCCGGTGGCGGCGTCCTGGTGGTCGGGCCGTCGCCCGTCTTCGTCACCTACATTTCCCGCGTGCTGCCCTCGTTGGGCGAGGACGAAGTGACTCTGGCGTCGTTGGGCTCGATGGTCGACGGCATCGTGGCGAGCCGCCACGACGACAGCGCGGTCGCCACGGTCAAGGGCTCGGCGCGGATGGCGCGCCTGCTGGCGCGGGCCGCACGTGGAACGGCGCCGGACGCGCCGACCGAGTTGCGCCTGCTCTATCGCGGCACGCTGCTCCGCCTCGGCCGCCGCGAGCTGGACCGGTTGCGCGACACCGTCTTCGGGCTCGGATCGTCACGCAATGGCCTGCGCCGCAAGGCCGCCGGCCACGTGTTGGATGCCCTGTGGCAACAGGCTCGCGACCTGCTCGGGCCCGGCTGGACCACACCTCGGGAAGACTTTGCCGAACAGGTCGCCGAACGCCGCGAATTCATCGTGTTCATGCGCGGGTTCTGGCCGGTGCTGCGACCGATCGATGTGCTCGGCTGGCTCGCCGATCCGGGCCGGCTACGCGACTACGCCAACGGACTGCTCGATCGGCGTGAGATGGCGTTGCTGGCCGGCGCTCTCCCGACCGCCGACGAGAAGCCGGCGGACGTCTCGGTCGAGGATGTCGCGTTGCTCGACGAGTTGGACGACCTGCTCGGGCAGCCGCCACGACCACCCCGGCAGCAGGGCGATCCGTACATGGTCGGTGGCGTACGGGAGGTCACTACGTACGCCGACCGCCAGGCGGCCGCCCGCCGTGCCGTCGACCGACCGACCGACTACCGCGACTACGCCCACATCGTCGTCGACGAGGCACAGGACGTGTCGCCGATGCAGTGGCGGATGATCGGCCGCCGGGCGGCGTACGCCTCCTGGACGATCGTCGGGGATCCGGCGCAGTCGGCCTGGCAGGGCGACCCGACCGAGACGCGCAAGGCGCGCGATGCCGCGCTGCGCGGGCGCAAGCGCAACGATTTCGTGCTGCATACGAACTATCGGAACTCGGTGGAGATATTCGACGTCGCGGCGACCGTCGTGAGCCACGCCGAGCCGGATCTCGAGTTGCCGACCGCGGTGCGCCGCAGTGGCGTCGATCCGAGGCATGTCGTCGTTGACCGCGACGGGTTTCCGGCGTCCGTACGCGACGCGGTGGCGGATCTGCTCGGTGGCGTCGCCGGGACCGTCGGCGTCATCGCCGCCCAGTCCGACCGGGACACGGTCGCGGCCTGGATCGGCCCGGATGTCGACGCACGGGTGCAGGTGGTGACGAGCCTCGAAGCGAAGGGCATGGAATATGACGGAGTGCTCGTCGTGGATCCGGCCGCGATTGTCGCCGAGTCGGCGTCGGGCGTGCGTACGCTCTATGTCGCCCTCTCTCGCGCGACCCAACGCCTGACCACGGTCGCCACCGACGATTTGTGGCTCCAAGGCAAGTCCTGAGGAGCCGTCGGACGGGTGGGTCACGCGAAACGTTGGGACGCGGTGGCCTGCGGGTGCAGCGCCTCCAGGTCCAGCAGATGCGCCGGTGCCTCGGGTAGCGCGATGCGGCTGGTGACGTCCGCGTCGGGGTCGACGCGCAACAGTTCGCCGGGCTCCATCGGCCGCCAATGCGGGTTGTCGTCCATCCGTTCACTGGCCACGACGACCGACGGTACGGCCGCCAGATCCTCGGAGTGGACGCGCATGCGGCCGGCCGTACCGCTGTGGTCCAGGTGCCGAACGCCGTGGTGGCCACCGGCGGCGCGCCGGAGAACGTACAGATGGTGGGTGTCTGGATAGCGCAGGGCCCACAGTTCCTGCGCGGTGGTGAGGACGAGGTTGAGCGAGTAGACGGGCAGGTTGTGTGCGACCCACCGGGCGGCACTCTCGATGCCGCGCCCGACGTCGCCACCGTTCGCTCGGGTTTCCCGGGTGATCAGCGCGAAGAAGCGCTCCGAGTCGGTGTCGCCGCCGACCAGCGACCGATCGTCGCCCAATACTGCGTCGAGGCGGTCCAGCCCCTCGATCACCCCGTTGTGGGCGAACAGCCTTCCGTCCTGAAGGAACGGGTGGGTGTTGCGCTCCGAGAGAGCGCCGGTGGACGCGAAGCGCACATGGGCGATGAAGGTGGTCGATTCGACGTGCATCGCCTCCTGGGCGAAGGCGACGTCCTTGTACGCGGCGATCGGTGCCTTGTGGACCTCCGCCATGCCGTCGGCGTCGAAGACGCCGAGGCCAGTGCCGTCGGGATCGTGCCGGCTCTGCCAGCTCACACTGTCCGGCGCGTCGAGCAGCCAGAACGTGGCCCGCGTCCGCTGTGGCGCACTGCTGAGACCAAACAACCGACACATCCCGCGCACTCCGCTTCGCCGTCGGCTCGCCCACCCGGATCGGCGGCCATTCCCGACCTTAACCGCACCGGGCGGGTCAGCACCGGGAAACCTGGACCGTGACCCGCCAGCGGCCAGTCGCGCTGTGCTTGACGCGCCAGCCGGTCGGCTGGCTCGTCCAAGAGGTCAATCGGTCGAGGACCTGAGCGCCGCGGCGGTCACCGTGGCCCGCAACAACATCGCCGTCGTCACCGGGCCAACTCCCCCCGGTACGGGAGTGAGCCCGGCCGCGTTGGCGGCGCCGGCCGGGTCGACGTCGCCGACGAGACCACCGTCGGCCGTCGGGTTCGTGCCGACGTCGACCACGATCGCGCCGGGCTTGATGTAGTCCGCGGTAACCAGCGCCGGCCGACCGACCGCGGCAACCAGGATGTCGGCGGTCGCCGCGACCGCGGGTAGGTCGACCGTCCGCGAGTGGCACACGGTCACCGTCGCATCGGCGGCAATCAGAAGGAACGCCAAGGGTTTACCGACCACCACGCTACGGCCGATCACGACCGCCCGCGCGCCACGCACCGGCACGTTCTCGCGGCGCAGGATTTCCATGACGGCGGCGGCGGTGGCCGGCGCATAGGCGTCGAGCCCGGCCGCGAGCCGGCCCAGGCTCAGCGGATTCGCGCCGTCGACGTCCTTGGCGGGATCGATGAACGCTCCGGCCGCCGCGAGCGAGAGGCCGGCCGGCAGTGGCGTCTGGCAGATGATGCCGTGCACCGCCGGATCGACGCTCAACGCCGCCAGTCGCCGCGTGAGCGATGCGGCGCCGGCGCCAATGAGGTTCTCGACCGCGCATTCGACTCCGACCTTGGCCGCCGCGCGGACGATATTGCGGACGTACCACGCTGTCGCCTCGTCGTCGGTCGGCACGACAACCGCGAGACGGGGCTTGATCCCTTGACCACGCAGGCGCTCGACGTCGCTCGTTACGGCCGCGTTGATGGCGGCCGCGTGCGCGCGACCGTCGATCATCCTCATCGGCGGCCGACCTTGCGCCGGAAGCCCTCCCGTACGCGGCGGATCGTTGCCGTCGCCGTATCGGCCGCCGACAGATGGGTCGCCAGTTCGGCCGCCAGCCCGGCCACGAGCTCGCGGTCGTGCAGCGCGGCCAGGTTGACCTCGACGTTGATGGCGGCCGATTCGAGCCCCGCCCGCGCCGAGGACGCCGCGACGGCGACATCGGAGAGCACGTTGACGTTGGCGCCCTCGTGAATGCCTTCGGCCAGGGCGATGACCTGCGCCGCGAGCTCCGCCGTCCGCAGTGGCGGGCGCGCCGCCTCGGCCGTCGTGCGCTGAATCTCGGCAGTCCGGCCGGGATCGTCCTTCGGGATTTTGTACGCGGCCGCGACGGAGTCGAACGCGCGCTCGTCATCGGCGGCGGCACCGAGCGCGGACATACGGATCTGGACGGCCGTATCACGCGCGACGATCATCGTCGGCTCGTGTTCGGCGTATCGCGGTCGGCCGATCGTGAGATTCGCGACCATCTCGACAAGCGCCGCCGACGTCGCGACCAGCATCGCAGCCGCGGCGCCGCCGCCCGGGGCGGGCGCGGCCGAGCCGAGCGCGTCCAGCCAATCGCCGATCGTCTGCTCGCGCATGGTTCCCCCGCTCTGCTCGGTCGTTACTTGCGTTTGCCGAACATGCCCTTGATCGCGGCCAGCATCAACAGAGCGCCGACGACGACGCCGGTGAGCACGACGCCCGGCACCTGACCCGGTCCTCGGTCCGCGACGTACGTCGCCATGATGTGCACGCCGTTCACTGTGTCAGGGCCGTACGCCGTTGCCAACGCGGCCCGGCTGCGGTCCCCGATCGGTGTGGACTAGGGCCGCCGACGCAGATACGTCGTGCGCGGCTGGTAGCGGACACTTTGCGTGGCGTGTCCGCGGCGACCGACCGGCGCGGTTTCGGCGAACTTCAGCCACGCGGCCGCGCACTCTTCACACGGTTCCTCCTGGAGCCACAGATGGCGAAGGTGGCCGGCAGTGCTTCCGCAGGTGGTGACCATGGCTCAGTGTGCTCCCTCACAGCCGCCACCGACAGACCGGGGTAGCGATACGGCCTGTTGATCACGAGTGGAACCTACTTGTGCCGGAAATGTACGAACACCCGGCCGAAATTCTTCGAGTCCTTCTCGACCCGGTGGTACATCGCCTTGACGTCCTTCTGGTCGAGGAATTTCAACACGTGCTTCTTCAGCGCACCCGATCCCTTACCGGGGATGATCTCGACCAACGTCGCCTTCTTGGCCACCGCCTCGTCCATGATGTCGCGCAACGCGCGATCGATGTCACGGCCACGGTTGAAGATCTCGTGCAGGTCGAGCTTCAGCTTCATGCCCTCCAGTATCGCGCGGGCCGATTGGATGCCCCGCCGCCCGGCTCACGTCGCCTTGGACGCTTCGGGCACCGTGACCGGGCGCCCGTCCGCCTTGTCCGCCGGCGCGAGCTCGCCGAATCGCGCGAGCATCAGCGCGCCGGCGATCGCGATGACGAAGCCGAGCACGGCCAGCCACACCAGCCCGGGTCGGGTTCCGTCGCCGAGCACGATCACGCCGACCAAGGACGGCAATAGCGTCTCGGCGACAACGACCGCGGCGGTGACCGTCGTGACCTTGCCCCGCTGCAGCCCTGTCGCATAGAGGAGGAACGAGACGAACCCGGCGATGAGCAAGGCGTACGTGGCCGGGTTCGTCAGCAGGGCACCGATCGAGAGATTGGTGATCACTCGGGCCGCCAGCGCCACGACGCCGAAACCGAGCCCGGCGAAGAACCCGAGCACGGCCGGTGCGGCGCGACCCTTGACCTGGCCGGCGGCGTATCCGCCGAGCGCAACCGCGACCGCCGCGCCGAGGAACCACCACTTCACCGCGAGCCGGACCGGATCGACGCCCTCCGACCCCGCCGCGGCCGCAAGCAGCGTCAGGCCAACGCACACGGCGGCGACCGCTGCCCATTCGCGGCCCTTCAGGCGCACACCGAGCAGCGGGATCGCCGCGACGGCCGTGACCGCGAGGTTTCCGGCCTGCACCGCCTGCACCACAAACACCGCGAGCGTACGCAGCGCGATGAACTGCGCGATGAAGCCGACGAAATCGAGGCCGAGCCCGACGACGAATCGCGATCGCTTGGCCAGCCGGACGAGCAGCCGCGCGTCGACCCCGCCGACATCCGGTTCATCTCGGGCGGCGACGGCTTGCAACGCCGATCCGATGCCGTACCCGAGCGCAGAGATGACCGCCGCGATGATGCCCATCGTCACTGATCGAATCTATCGATCTCTCTGGTGCCACGCGTGCCAACATCACGATCGCGACGCTGCCTCACCAGAGCCCGGGTTGCTCGACCTCGGGCTGGCCGCGCCGTGATCGGTCGCGGCCGTTGGGTGCGAACAATCGCGCCCGGCTCACCTCGGTCGGCGTTCGCCCCTCGGTCGCCTCCGGCACCTCGCGCGCCTCGCTCGCGCCGCTGGTCGAGATGCCATATCGACGCGCCGCCATCCGCACGCGTGCGGTCGTGTCGCGCTGCGCCGCGTCGGCCTGGTACGAGCCGGATCCGAACAGCCGCCGATATCGCGGCACCAGCTCCGGATGCACATCGGCCAGCCACGCTAGATACCACTCCCGTGCGCCCGGCCGCAGATGCAGCGGCAGCGGCGTCACGCTGGCCGCGCCGGACTCCGCGATGGCCTTGACGGTGGCGTCGATGGATTCGTCGGTGTCGGTGAGCCCGGGCAGGATCGGCGCCATCAACACGCTCACGGCAAAGCCGGCGTCGGCCATCGCGCGGACCGCATCGAGGCGGCGCCGCGGCGACGGCGTACCCCGCTCGACCGATCGCCACATGGCCTCGTCGACGAAGCCGATCGACATCGACAGTCCGACCGACGTGACTTCGGCCGCCTCGCGCAGCAGCGGCAGATCCCGCAGGATCAGCGTGCCCTTCGTCAGGATCGAGAACGGGTTGCCGAAGTCGCGCAGCGCACGGATGATGCCCGGCATCAGCTGGTAGCGGCCCTCCGCTCGCTGGTAGCAGTCCACGTTCGTACCCATCGCGATGTGGCCGCCAGCCCACCGCGGCGCCGCCAGCTCCCGGCGCAGCAGGTCGGGCGCATTGACCTTCACCACGACCTGGGTGTCGAAATCGCGGCCGGCGTCGAGGTCGAGGTAGGTATGCGTGTTGCGGGCAAAGCAGTTGTGGCTGATGACGCCGGCGGCGAGGAAGTCACCGGTGCCGGTCGTGATGTCGAACATTGTGATCTCGGCGCCGAGCGGCTCGACCGAGACGATGGCGAGACCGGGATGCGTTGTCACGGGATGGCCGTCGATGCGGGTGCGCGTGCGCCGGTCGGCGGGCTCCGCGCTCGCACCCATCAGCCGGTCACCCTCGACGAGATACGGCCAGTGGCCAAGACCGTTCGCCGCTCCGGCCACGTGCTTCCAGCCGTGGTCGGTGAGGAAGCGGTGGTCGCCGCTCGCCACGATGTCGGTGCCATTGGCGAGCCGGACGCGAAATGCCGGCTTCACAGTCTTCCAATGCGCGAGCACGGTCGTCGTGACGTATCGGCGGCTCCGCCCACGACGTTCGGTGCCGCAGATCTCGTCGCCGATGCGCAGCCGCGCGAGCGCCCTGGTGCTGCCGTCGGCCATCCGGATCGGCGTGTTGCCGGCCAGGCAGTAGGTGCACGCATGCGTGCAGCCGCGGTACGGGTTCAACGTCCATTGGAACGGGACCCGAGACTGGCCGGGCACCTTGTTGATGATCGATTTGGCGCGGATCTCGTAGAACGTGATGCCCGCGAATCCGGGCGTATCGAACGTGCGGCGGACGCCGCCGGCGAGTGCAAGCGGCAAGGGTGGCGCCGCCCGCACCTGCTCGTCGTGGCCCGCATCCGTTTGGTCCTGGTCGTCGAAGCTGTCCTGACCCGAATCTCTGAGGTTCTCCCACCGCATCTGCACTATTCGAACACACGTTCTAACCGTTGTCCAGCACTCCCCTCGGCGACGCGGCGGGCGGGGCGCTGCGGGCCGCGCGCTGCGGAATGCTCAGTGCACGGTCTCGTGGTTGCGGCACATGGCGACGAACTTCTCGATCCGCCGGGCCCGGGTCTCGGGACGCTTCGCGTCCTGCACGCGATAAAGGATCGCGTAACGGTTGACACCGCTGAGCGTCGCGAAGAACGCGGCCGCCTCCGGATCCGCGTCGAGCGCGGCGGCCAGATCGTCCGGAACGGTCGCGGACTTCTGCCCGGCGTACGCCGCATCCCACCGACCGTCCGCCCGGGCCCGGTCGACTTCGCGCAGCCCGGCCGGCCGCATCGCACCGGCGGCGATCAGCGCTTCGGCCTTGTCGCGATTGATCTGCGACCACTTGCTGCGCGGACCGCGCGGCGTGAACCGCTGGAGCCAGAACGCGTCGTCGAGACCGCGCTTCTGACCGTCGATCCATCCGTGGCACAGCGCAATCTCCAGCGCCTCGGCATAGGTAACCGTTGTCGGGCCACCGGCTTTGCCGATCTTCAGCCAGAACCCGCGATGATCCCGATGGTTCTCCGCAAACCATGCCTGGCAGTCGGGCACGGTCGCGAACGAGATCACCGGCTGCCCGGCGACGTCGTCATCCGTCATGACGCCATGGTTACACCGCGCACCGACAGCGATCCGTGCACCGACAGCGATCCGTGCGCGGCGTCATCCGCGGGCGCCGCCGAAGCCGATCATCGCGGCCAGCCCGAGCGCGCTGCGGGGTGCGTACGGTCCCCGCCACAGCCCGCCATGCGCGGCGCCGTGCGCCTCGTCCTGCCACGAGTATTCCGCGGTCGGCGGCGGCACACGTAGGTCGTGCACCAGCAGCGCGGCCATCAAGGTGTTGCTCGTGGCCGGTTCGAATACCTCGACGTCGAAGAGGTGCGCACCCGCATAGGCCGCGGCCAACGCGCGGTTCTTCACCACCGACCGCGTCCGGGTCGGCGGGGCGACCTTCAAGCTGACCGCCGTGCCCGCCGCGCGGGCCACCGTCGCCCGCCACCGCTGCAACCGCTTCGCGAGCGCATAGTTCGGACCCTGCTGGGCGACGAGACTGTCGCAGATGCCCGGGTCGGCGCCGGGCGCGTAGTTGCGCTTCAACAGCCGACCGGCGGACAGCACACGGACCGGCTGCCGTACGCGTTTGATCGATGTCGGGCGGCCGTACGCCTCGACCGAGAACGCGACCGCCTCGCCCGGCACGGCGAACACATCCGTGGGCGTGGCCAGGAAGGCGAGGGCCGTATCCGGGCGCTCGGCGACGATCCGGGCGGTCAATACATCGACCGCAGTCGACACGCGGACGTTCACCGCGCCGTCGGCGTACACGTAGTTGCCGAGGACGAGCCGACCGTCGATGCCGCCGAGCCAGGTTGCCACATGCGCTACGTCATGCAGGAGATCGGCGCCGGCCCGCTCGGCCAGTCCGGAGTCATCGCCATCGCCGCGCACCGGCACGTGCAGGCTTCCGCCGTACCGTCGGTTGATCTCCAGAAGTCGCGACCAGATGGCCGGGCGCGGGAGATCGACCGCGACCACCCCGGCGCCCCACCGCAGCAACGAATGCACCGGCCCCATCTCGGCCCCCGCACCGAGCACGACAATGCGCTGGTCGGCCAGATCCAGCCAATCCGGGTTGGCCGCGACTTCGCGCACGGCCTCGGCCGCCGACGGCTCCATGACGCCGCGGTCGGTCCAGGCATCGATCTGCCGCTGCAGGTCCGCGCCGCGCAGGCGCATCCCGTGGTACGGAATGGAAAGCTCGCGATCCACCTCACCCTGGCCGACGACCGTCACGGTCCGCATGCCAGCGGCGCCCTTCGCCGCGGATCCACCGGCCGACGTCTCGAACGCGCCGTCGAGACCGGTCTCGATCCCGTCGTCCCCGATGTAGCGCATGCGCGTGTGCAGGGCGGCCAGGCCGTTCTCTGCAATAGAGCGACCGGCCGCCGGCGATGTCAGACCGGCCTCTACGAGCCGGCGGAAATGCGTGACGTATCCACGCCGCCAGTTCGTCTCACCCTCGGCGGCCCGGGCGCCGATGGGATCGGTGGCGCGCAGCGCATCGGCGACGACGGCCCGACCGAGCGCGGACGTGCTGCGCGCGGCGACGTCGGGTGTGCCGGTGCTCTGCGCCGCACCAGCCCGTGGAAACACCACACCGCTTGGCCCGTCTTCGGTCATTCGCGGATCATCTCCCCGTGCCGGGCGTCGTCGGCAACCCGCGCCTCGCGGCAGCGATACGCATCGGCTGACGGCGTGCCGCCGACCGTAGCGGATCGGCGGAGTTCCCACACCGTCGCGACCGTCCGGTCCGCATCCTCGATCGCGAGCGGGGTCGGCACCTCGTACGACGCAAGCAGGTCGAATCGGTCAGCCGGCAGGAATCCGCGACCGCCGTCACCGACGAGAACACGGATGCCGAGGCGCTCGGCGCGGCGGAGGAACCGCATCGATCGGTCGCGCATGCGTTGCGTGTAGAACACATCGCCGGCGAGCAGGACGTCGACGTCGGCATCGATGTCCGCCGCCGGATCGCTCAGCAGATCGGCGAGGACCGTGTCGACGCGAGGACCGGGCGCCCCGGACCGGGCCGAGGCCGCGACATTTCGTCGGATGGCGTCGATCGCGGCCGGATCGACCTCGACGGCCCGAACCATGGCCGCACCCCCGTACGCGGCCGCGATCGCGACCAGCCCGGAGCCGGCGCCGAGGTCGAGCACCGTCCGATCGGCGACGATGTCCGGATGATCGAGGACGTACCGGGCCAGCGCCTGGCCGCCGGCCCATGGAAATGCCCAGAACGGCGGCGGTCGGTCGCTGTGGTACGCCCCGCCGGCGGCGTCCCAGAGCCCGGTGCCGGCCGGTGCTTGGAAGATCGACACCTCGGGGACGTACGGCACCGGGCCGAACGTCAGCGGCGGGAGGTCATCGCGATGGGCAGGCACGGGTTCATTGTCGACGCTCGGACCCGTCGCGCGCATTGATCCGGCCACCGCATGGCTGGTCGACCGGCGTGGTTTCTACACTGCAGATGCAGTCACCGGCGGAACTGGCCGCCTCCGGGGCAACCCACGCAGACGACGCGCGAGGAGATCGATGGCGGAGCAACAGATCCGGGCCGGCGAACGCTTCACCGATCTCGGCTCCTTCTCGCAGCGCGGCGGTGAGGGTCCCAATCTCTGGCGTACGCTCGGCTTCCGCCGTACGGACTGGGGTCCGGGCACCGCGGTCGTCGAGTGGGATGCGACGGTCGACTACGGCTTCTACACCGCGTCCGGTCCGGTGATCCAGGGCGGTCTGGTAACCGCGGTCCTCGACTCGGCGATGGGCGGGGCGTGCTGGACGGTTCTCGACAACCACGAGGTGTTCCTGACCGCCGACCTGCGGGTGGAGTTCTTCCGACCGACCCGCCCCGGAACCCTCCGGGCGGCCGGGCGGGTCGTACGTAAGACATCCCGGGTGGTGTTCTGCGCCGCCGAGTTGTTCGACGTCGATGGGTCCACACTCGCCGGAAGCCGGTGTACCCAGGTGTTGTTGCCGGCGTGATCGCTAAGGTGGACCGATGAGCTTGGCGGACGGGCTGGCGGGCCGGAAGTCGCGGGAGGGCTTTCGCGTCGGCGTCGACGATGACGGCGTCGCCGTGATCAGCATCGACCGCGCCGCCAAGCGGAACGCGATCACCTTGGACATGTGGGAGGCGCTGCCGAGCCTGCTCACCGATCTCACGTCGGTCGAGGGTCTGCGGGTCTTGCTGATCACCGGCGAAGGCGAGTCGTTCTCGGCCGGCGCCGACGTACGTGAGCTCCGCGACATCTACGCGGAGCCGTCGCGGGCCCGGGCCTATCAGGACACCAACGTCGCGGCCGAGGCCGCGCTCGCGTCATTTCCCTATCCGACCGTCGCCGCGATCCGTGGCGCGTGCATCGGTGGTGGCTGCCAGCTGGCGGTCGCCTGCGACGTGCGACTCGCGGCCGACACGGCGCAGTTCGGCGTGACGCCGGCGAAGTTCGGCATCGTCTACCCGGTCGAGCCGACCGCCCGCCTGACGCGACTGGTCGGACCGGCCCGCGCCAAGTACCTGCTCTACTCGGCCGATCTCGTCGGCGCGGGACAGGCGCTCACCTTCGGCCTGGTCGACGAGGTCGTGCCGGATGCCGGTCTCGAGACGCGCGCGCTCGAATTCGCCCGGACGATCGCGGGGCGCTCGCCTCAGTCTGTTGGCGCCGCCAAGGCAGTGATCAACGCGCTCGGGTCTAGACGGGACGCGAACATGGAGCTCGCCGCGTGGCAGCGGGCCACCGATGACGTACGCGAAGGGATCACGGCGTTCCTCGACGGACGCAAGCCCCGCTTTGGCGACGCCCGCTGAGGCGCCGATTCACGGCCGGCCGCACGCGATGGCGCGACCGGCCGCGATTGACGGTCAGGGCGCGACGCGATGCAGGTCGCGCGGAAAGAGCGTCACCTCACGTACGTTCGCGGCGCCGGTCAACTTGACGAGGAACCGTTCGAGCCCGATGGCGAATCCGCCGTGCGGCGGCATGCCGTGGCGCATCGCGTCGAGGTAGCCGGCATAGGGCGCGAGGTCCGTCGTGCCACGCTCGGCCAGCGCGGTCACATAGTCGGCGTACCGATGCAGCCGTTGCGCCCCACTCACCAGTTCCAGCCCCCGGAAGACGAGGTCGAATCCGCGCGAAAAGCCGGGTCGCTCCGGGTCGGGATGTGTGTAGAAGGCCCGTGACCGGGTCGGGTAGCCGTCGACGAAGACGAAGTCCGACCCATGTTCGGCCAGCGCCCAGTCGCCGATGAATCGCTCGTGCACCGGCGAGAAATCGGTCTCCCCGCTCGCGTCGTGGCCGGTCGCCGCGGAAAACATCGCCAGGACGTCGGTGAAGTCCACCACGGGTACGTCCGCCGGCAGCGCCGGCATCACGACGCCGAGCAACTCGCACTCTCGGGGCGTTCGGTCCCGGATCGCGTCGAGCATCCCGGCGACAGCGTCCCGGCACACCGCCATGACGTCGTGATGGTCGGTGACGAACCCCATCTCGACATCGAGCGACGTGTACTCGGCGAGGTGACGGCCGGTGTCGCTCGGCTCGGCCCGAAAGACCTTGCCGACCTCGTACACCCGCTCGAATACGCCGACCATGATCTGTTTGTAGAACTGCGGCGACTGCGCCAGGTAGGCCGTCCGTCCGAAGTAGTCCAGATGGAATACATTGGCGCCGCCTTCGGTGGCCATGCCGACGATCTTCGGGGTGACGACTTCGACGAACGCCCGGTCGTCGAGCGCGTGCCGAAAGCCGGCGAGCGCGGCCGCGCCGATCCGGTGGACGGCCGCGAGCCGTGGATGTCGGAGCGCGACCGGTGCGTGGTCGAGGATCGTCGGCAGGCTCGCCGCCACCGACGGTCGGAAGAGGTCGAACGGCGGTGGCGCGGCCGGGTCGGTCAGCGGCGCGATCGTCGGTGCGGTGACCTCGATCCCGCCGGGTGCGACCGGGTTCTCCGTGACGATCCCGACGACGCTGACGGTCGTCTCCTCGGGCAGCGACTCGAGCTGGGCCCGGGTCGGTGGGTCGTCGACGACGATCTGGGCGAGCCCGCCGGCGTCGCGCAGGATCAAAAACGCGACCGACTTCAGCAGTCGTCGCCGGTGTATCCAGCCGGCCACGTGAACGGTCTCGCCGACATGGCCGGCGAGCTGGTGGGACAGGATGCGTTGCATAGCTTGGTACCTCCTGACGGTTTCGCAACGCGTCCCCGACAGGTGCGGGCGAGCGGGATCCTCGCGGTACCACCGCACCTTCACCGCCGGGCGATTCCGCTCGGCGGCCTCTCGTGCCCGTAACGTGGGCGCCGCACGGCGTGCCGTGCGGGTCGGCGGGGCTCTACTGGGCTCGCCAGGATCGGCGCGGCCGTTCTTCCCCGCAGCTCGGGAGGGTCTTCACGCCTCGGCCGGAGACCGCCTTCGCAGCTGCCGGCGGCTCTCTGACTCCGGTGGGCGAGTCGCTACTCGTCTCCGTCATCGCTGTTGAGGCTCGACGTTAGCAGCGGTCCGGCCGGGTAGCGAACGAGATTTACTTCGTCGGCTGAGGCGTTGGATCCGGTCAACCAAGGTCGGTCGGGTTGGTGTTCGCTCCGCACAGGACGACGACGACGCGTTCGTCCGCCTCGGGCACGTACGCGCCGGCGGCGAGCGCCGCCCACGCCGCGGCCGCGCCGTGCTCGACCACGATGCGGTGGCTGACCCACAGGTCGCGGCGGGCGGCCACGATGTCCACGTCGTCGACGAGCACGCTCACCACGCCGGTCCGGGTCGCCACGGCGTACGCGATGTCGCCGGCCCGGCGGGCACCGAGCGAATCGGCCGCGACCCCGGACACGGTCACATCGACCGGACCGCCGGCCGCGAGCGCCGAATGCAGCGTGCTGGCCGTGCTCGGCTCGGCGCCGACGACCCGTACGCCGACCGGTTCGAGGGCGGCCGCCACCCCGGATATCAACCCACCGCCACCGACCGCGACGACCACCGTGTCGAAGCCGCCCGGCACCTGATCGAGAAGTTCGAGCCCGATCGTCCCGGCCCCGGCGGCCATGTTCACGTGGTCGTACGCGTGGCAGTAGACCGCGCCGGTCGTTGCCGCTCGCTCGATCGCGCCGTCGAAGGCCTCGGCGTATTCGGAGCCGTGGGCGACCACCGTCGCGCCCAGCGACCGGAGTCGGGCGACCTTGACCGGCGGTGCGGTGGTCGGCACCCAGATCTCGGCCGGCACGCCGACATGGGCGGCCGCGTACGCGATCGCGAGGCCGGCGTTGCCACCGGAGGCGGCGATCACGCCCACCTGCCGATCGAGTTCGCCGGCCTCCTCGGCTGCGAGCACACGATTGAACGCGCCGCGCGCCTTGAACGAACCGGTGTGTTGCAGCCACTCGCACTTGAGCCAGATCGGCGCCGCGGATCCCTTGGCCGAATCGTGTGCGCCGGCCGGGTCGGGCGCATCCGGCGCGAGCACGGGAGTCCGGCGGATGCGATCCGCGATGCGCTTGGCCGCCGCGTCGACGTCATCTCGGGTCAACATGGCCAAACCGTCCTCTCGCAGCGCAGGTCGGGGAAACCAAGCGGCCGCCTGAGCCTACGTATGCCAGTCTGGCCCGGTGATCCTGCCCCCGATGGAAGTCAACGACCCGATCCCGACCCGCGTCCTTGCTATCGCGGTCGGTCAACCTCTGCGTCCCGCGGTCGTCGTGTGCCACGGCGATCCGTGTGCGCCGAATACCTTGATCGGCGACGACGGGCAGTGGTCGGGCCACGTCGATCTCGGCGCTCTGGGCACCGCCGACCGCTGGGCCGATCTCGCGGTCGCCTCGTGGAGTCTGACCTGGAATTACGAAGCCGACTGGCAGGGGCTCTTCTTCGACACGTACGGCGTGGAGCCCGATAGCGAACGCATCGACTACTACCGGTTGCTCTACGAACTGACGCCGTAGCTGTCACACCGTGAGATCCTTTGTGTACCAACGGTTGTGTGTTGTACCGCAAGCGATCGACCATAGACAGCCATGCGAATATCCTTCGCATGGTCCGCCGCCTGGTGCTCGTCAACGGCGTGCCCGGCGCGGGCAAGACGACGCTCGCGACGGCACTCGCCGGCGCGCTGCCCGCGACGCTCGTTAGCAAGGACGCCATCAAGGAAGCGCTGGCGTCCGCGGTCTACGGCGCGTCGCCGGAGGCGTTGGGCGCCGCGGCGATGGAAGCCGCCTGGACCCTGACGGCCGCGATCGACGGCACGATCGTGTTTGATTCGTGGTGGTTCAAGCCCCGCGACCTGCGTCATGCCGAGGCCGGCATCCGCCGAGCCGGCCACCCGACGGTGATCGAGGTGTGGTGCGACGTGCCGGTGCGTATCGCCCAGGCTCGCTATGAGGCGCGGCGACAGGCCGGCGAGCGTGTCGCCGCGATCCACGGCAGCGCATCGGACCTCAGCGGCGACGCGCCCGACCCGTGGACCGACTGGGTGGCCCGCGGCGAGCCGCTCGGCATCGTGCCGACACTGCACGTGAACACCGAACGCCCGGTCGACGTCGAGCGCGTCGCCCGACAGGTGATCGACGCGCTCGACGGCTGAGCCGGCGCCATTACGGCCGCCACCGCTGTGTCCGCAGCCCGGTGGCCGCCAGTTCCGCTGGTACTCGGGCGCCGCGCTATTTCGGAGGCGCCCGCCGCCGCGATGCGCTTAGGGTGTCGCGTCGAAGGGCGGTGGGCACACATGATTGCCGGTTGGGAGTGGGACGACACGTTGTTCGCCGGCACGGCTGGCTACTACCAACGTGGTCGGCTGCCGTACGCCCCCGGGCTGGCGGACGAGCTCGCCGACGCGCTGAAGCTCGACGGGCGCGGGCGGCTGCTGGACGTGGGATGTGGGCCGGGCACCGTCGCTCTCGGCCTGGCGCACCTGTTCGGCGAGATCGTGGGGGTTGACCCGGACGGTGAGATGATCGCCGAGGCTCGGCACGCGGCGGCCGCGGCCGGCGTGAGCCACCTGGCGCAGCGGTGGGTGCAGGCCCGGGCGGAGGACCTGCCCGGCGACCTCGGCACGTTCACCGTGGCCACACTCGGCTCGTCCTTCCACTGGATGGATCGCGACCTGGTCGCGGCGACCATCAAGGACATGCTCGAGCCGGGCGGGGCGCTGGTGCACATCGCCGATCTGAAGACGGAAACTCTGGATGTTGCCGGCCTGCCGGATCCGGCCGTGCCCTATCCGGCAATCGCCGACCTGGTCCGGAGCTATCTGGGTCCGATCCGACGAGCCGGCCTTGGCGTGCTGCCGGACGGAACGCCGGGCGGCGAGGCGACGGTGCTCAGCCGGGCCGGCTTCGCCGGGCCGGAACACCACATCGTCGCCGGCGGGCAGGCGCTGGTACGCACCTGGGACGACGTCGTAGCGTGGACGTTCTCGATGTCGTACTCGGCGCCGCACCTGTTCGGCGCGCGCCGCAACGACTTCGAGGTCGACCTGCGCCGTATCTTGGCCGACGCCTCCCCGTCGGGCCGGTTCTCCGAACGGCAGCCGAGCACCGACGCCGTCGTCTGGCGGAAGCGCCCAAGCTAAAGCGCGGCCGCCAGCGGGCTCACGACGCCGGCAGGTTCGCGATCTCGACCGGCTCGATCTCGCCGGCCGGCGTAAAGCCGAAGATCCGACCGTAGAAGTAGAGCTCCGCATCGGCCGTACGCTTGATGTTCTCGGCCTTGCGGAAACCGTGGCCCTCGCCCTCGTAGGCTATGTACGCGACCGGCACGCCCTTGGCCGTCAACGCCGCCACCATCGACTCGGCCTGGTTCGGCGGCACGACCCGGTCGTCGAGGCCCTGGAAGAAGATAGCCGGCGTGTTGAGCTGGTCGACGTGGTTGATCGGTGAACGCTCGAGGTATCGCTCGCGCGCGGCCGGATACGGCCCGATGAGCGAGTCGAGGTAGCGCGACTCGAACTTGTGCGTCTCGGTCGCCAAAGCGATCGCGTCGCCGACACCGAAGTGGCTGGCGCCGGCCGCGAACACGTCGCGGAATGTCAGCGCGGCCAGCGTCGTGTATCCGCCGGCGCTGCCGCCCCGGATCGCGAGGCGCTCGCCATCGGCCCGTCCCTCGCGCGCGAGATACAACGCCGCGTTCACACAGTCGTCAACGTCGACGACGCCCCAGTTGTCACGCAGCCGCTGCCAGTAGGCGCGGCCATAGCCGGTGCTGCCGCCATAGTTCACGTCGACGACCGCGAATCCGCGACTCGTCCAGAACTGCACGGCCGTCTTCAGCGTGCCATCGACGGCCGACGTTGGACCGCCATGGCTCATCACGATCAGCGGTGGCTTCTCACCCTCGGGCGCGACGTGGTCGGCGTTGCGCGGTGGGTAGAAGAACGCGTGCGCCGTTTGCGCGACACCATCCGGGGACGAGGTCGGAAACTCGATCGGCTCCGCGATCGACACATAGCGTTCGTCGAGGTCGAGCTCGCGGCCCCGCTTGAGCACGTCGACCGCGCCGGAGGCCGGGTCGATCGACACGATTTCCTCGGTACGGGTGGGACTGGCGACCACGGCGAACACCCGTCCGCCGGCGACCGACACATCGTCGAACTCGGTGTACGGCGTCGCGACGTCACGCAGCTCACCGGTCTCGGTGTCGAGCACCGCGAGCTGCCACTCGCCGCGGTCGGCGTACGTGACCGCGAGGTGGCCGGAGTCGAGAACGTCGTACGTTGTGATGCCGAAAACCCAGGCCGGCTTCGCGAAATCGTTGGGGCGCACGAGGACCGGGCTCACGATGCCGTCGGTGTCGGCGATATCGGTGCCGGCGAAACGATAGATGTTCCAGTAACCGGATCGATCCGAGACGAAGTAGAGCGTCCCATCCGGCCCCCAGACCGGTTGTGCGATCGACTCGTCCCGACCGCCGGCTATCACGGTCGCGTCCGCGACCGCGCCGCCGCCGTCGAACGTCGCCACGGACAGTTCGCAGCCGTCCCACGGCATGTTCGGGTGGTCCCAGGCGAGCCAGCAGAGGCGGCCGTCCGGCGCGAGGCGCGGCGAGGCGAAGAAGTCGTGACCCGCGACCAGGACGGTCTCATCGCCGGTCGTGAGGTCGATCGCCGCGATCGTGTTGACGGCTTCGCCGTCGCCGGTGTGGTCCTCCCGTACGCAGATCAGCCGGTTCCGGGCCGCGTCGACGATCCCGTCGGCGTAGCGCATCCCGTCGCTGTGGGTGACCGGCTCCGGGTCGTCTCCCGGCCGTACCCGGTAAAGTTTTTGATCTTCGAATCTCGATGCGTAGATCGTGCCGTCGATGTCGAAGACCGCCGCGCCGCCGCCATACTCGTGCACGCGCGTCCGTGCGTTGAACGGCGATGGCGTCACATCCGCCGTGACCCCATCCGGGGTCCGCCGCACGATCACCTGCCGGCCACCCTCGGTGGGACGCCCCTCCGTCCAGTAGAGGTCGGGGCCGATGGCGGTCGGACCGCCGAGCCGGACCGCCGAAGCGACCAGGAAGTCCGACGTGAAGGGCGAGGTCCACGCGCCGTAGGGCGTGATCATGGGTGTGCGGGTGTCGTTTGGGCTGTCGGTCACCGCCCGATCGTGCCACGAAGTCGCGGCGGCCGTCGGTCGGGATGCCCGTCGCCGTCGACGTCGCCCACGCCCTCCCCCGGCGCGCCGAATTCGATCGACGCATGGATCGGGCCGCACTAGCCTGCGGCGGGTGATCGATGTGACGAACGTCGGACCCGGCCGGTGGACGGCGACCCGGGCCGGGCAGTCGGCGGGCACGCTGGCCGCGCTCGTACGCCCGGACGGCCGATGCAGCGTCTACGCGCAGGTGGCGCCGGACGACATCGACACGCTGGTCGCGCTGCACCGGGCGGCGCTGTCGGCGCTCGACGGCAATGTGTTCACCGAGATCGACGAACCGCTCGGCGACGCGCACGGCGCCAGCCCGGCGCTGGTTGCCCTCGGATACCAGATCACGCGGCGCGAGCATCACTACGCGATCCCGACCGACGCGATCGACGTCGACCGAGCGCCGTTGCCGGCTGGATTCACTGTGGTGTCGGCCGCCGATGCCGACCTCGATCGGATCCGCGAGCTGGACGACGCGCTGCGGCAGGACGTACCCGGCTCCGACGGTTGGCGCAACGATCCGGCCACGTTCGCCGAACAGTTGCTCGCCGACCCACAGTTCGACCCAGCCACCTACCTGATCGCCATCGACGGGTCGGGCGCGTACGCCGGCCTGGTGCGCATCTGGATCCGACCGAGCGGTCCTCGACTCGGGCTGATCGCGGTACGGCGGGAGTACCGGCGGCACGGTCTCGCGATGGCGTTGCTGGCACGGTCATTGGCCGGGCTGACCGACCGGTCCGTCGGTCACGTCGTATGCGAGGTCGACGTCACGAACACGGCCTCGAATGCCGTGATGGCGAGGCTCGGCGCGCGCCGTATCGGTAGCGGGCTCGAACTCGTACACCGCCGGTAGATCCGGCCGGCCGGCGCGGGCCGGGTGTGTCGATCCTGGTCCGCCGCCGTGGCGACGCGAGTTAAATGACAAAGCGTGACGCATCGGACAGAGGACGGACCGCCGGTTGGCGGAGCCGGCGCGAGCGAGACGGGCGCGAGCGCGACCGAGACGGGCGCGACCGGCGCGACCGAGACCGGCGCGACAGGCGTGACCGGCTCGGCCGAGCCGGATGGAAAACGCGGCTTCGCCGCCGAACTCCGCGATGCCGTCACGGTGCGCTCGTTCGTGCTCGTACTCGGCGTTCTGGTGCTGCAACTCGGCTTCATCGCGAGCTACCTCGGCGCCTTTCACGACCCGAAGCCGCGCGACATCCCGATCGCGGTCGTCGCGCCGGCGGGAGCGCCAGCCGGTACGGCGGATCGGGCCGTCGCGCGCCTCAACGAACTACCCACCCATCCGCTCAAGGCACGGGCCGCATCGGATCCCACCGCCGCGCGTGCGCTGCTCAACGACCGGACGGTATACGGAGTTCTGCTGCTCGGCCCGGGCACCACTGATCGCCTAGATGTCGCCAGCGCCGCCGGAGCAACGGTCAGCGCAGCCCTCGTCAGCGTCGTAGGCGGCATCGAGCAGAGCCAGGTCCGTACGGTCGTGGCCACCGACGTGATTCCGGCCGGACGTGGCGACGCGCGCGGGCTGTCCCCGTTCTATCTCGTCGTCGGCTGGATGGTCGGCGGCTATCTCGTCGCCGCGATCCTCGGCATCGCGAAGGGATCCCGGCCGACGAGCCTGACTCGTGGCGTGCTTCGGCTCGTGACGCTCGCGCTGTATGCGATCGTCTCGGGCCTGGGCGGCGCGCTGATCGCCGAGACGATCCTGTCCGCGCTGTCCGGCCATTTCCTGGCGTTGTGGTGGCTTGGTGCGCTGCTCGTGTTCGCCGTCGGTGCATTCACGATGGCCATGCAGGTGCTCTTCGACATTGTCGGCATCGGGCTCGCGATCCTGATATTCGTCGTGCTCGGGAATCCCAGCGCCGGTGGCGCCTACCCGTCGGTCCTGTTGCCGCCGTTCTGGTCGGCCATCGGGCCGTGGCTGCCACCGGGAGCCGGGACCGATGCCGTACGCACGATCGTGTACTTCCCGGCCGCGAGTGTCAGCCGGCCGCTCTGGACGCTCGGGGCGTACGCCCTCGTGGGCATCGTGGTCACCATGCTCGTCGCGGCGTTCCGTCCCGCGCCGAGGCCCCCGGCCGGGCCGGCGCCATCATCCGCCCGCCACGCCGCCGCGGAAGCCTGACGTCGCCCCGACACCGCGCCGCACGGGTCGAGCTGCTCAACGCCCGGCGGGCTCACGGGCCGGCGGCATGGCCGGCAGACCGTCGATGCTCTCTGGATTCTTCTTCGCCCAGTAGCGTTGCGCTGCCGCACCGTCCTTGTCGGCCCACGTCGCCGTCAGCCGGTCGCGGTGGCTATCGAACGACATCTGCGGCACGGCATAGCCGCACGAATCTTGCACGCGCTCGACCTGGACGTCGATGATCGCGCGCAGCCGGTTGTGTACGACCGGGAAGGCCGACCGCAGCTCGTCGAAGTCGGGGTCGCCGGCGAACACCGGGCGGCCAGTGCCGTAGAGGCGCAGGATGTTCGGCGGGCCGTCGAAGGCCGCGAACATCAACGTGATCCGACCATTCTCCTGCGTGTGCGCGATGGTCTCGGCGCCCGAGCCCCCGTAGTCGAGATACGCCACCCGGTGCGGATCGAGCACGACCAGCGACCCGGCCAGACCCTTCGGCGACAGGTTCACGTGACCGTTGGGATCGAGTGGTGCGGTCGCAACGAAGAACATGTGCTGGGCCGCGATGAAGTCGCGAACGCTCTCGCTGATCTCGGGATGCAGCTGCATGACCTCCATATTCCTCGGTCCGGCGCATTCTGGGCGAGTCGATTACCGCACTGCGACACGCGCCCAAATTCGAGCCCGACCGGCCGCCCGGCCGACCGTTTGTCGGGCGCTGCCGGCATGATGGCGCCATGGCAACCATCGGCGCCGTCTTCCCCCCGTCCCTGCCGCCCGAGCGGCTGCGTAGCGTCGCGCGCGCGGCCGATGCCGCCGGGCTCGACGAACTCTGGCTGTGGGAAGACTGCTTCCGGGAGGGCGGCATCGCCACGATGGCCGCCGCGCTCGCCTGGACCGAACACGTACGGGTCGGGATCGGTGTCCTGCCCGTGCCGTTGCGGAACGTGGCCTTGGCCGCGATGGAGGTGTCGTCGCTGCACCGCATGTTCCCCGGGCGGCCGATCGTCGGCATCGGGCACGGCGTCCAGGACTGGATGGCCCAGGTGGGCGCGAAACCGGCTTCGCCCATCACGCTTTTCCGCGAGTATGCGACGACGCTGCGCGCGTTGCTCGCCGGTGACCGCGTGACCGTCGATGGCCGCTACGTCCAGCTCGCCGACGTCGCGTTGGACTGGCCGCCGCCGGCCGAGCCGGCACCGCCGGCGATCCACGCGGCCGCCACCGGCCCGCGATCGCTTCGACTGGCCGGTGAGGTCGCCGACGGCACGATCCTGACCGGCGGCTCGACACCGGCCGACGTACGGCGGGCGTTCGACCTGGCGGCCGAGGGTCGCGCCGCTGCCGGCCGTACCGGTGCGCATTTGATCACGGTCTACCTGCCGGTGGTGATCGGTGCGAACGGAGCCGAGCGTCTTCGCGCCGACGCCGCCCATTACGGCGAGTCCGATCTGTTCGGCGCGAGCGGGGACGCGGCCGCCGTCGCGGAAGGCGTGGCAGCGTTGATCGACGCCGGCGCCACGTCGGTCGTACTGCAGCCGACGCTCGACGAGTCCGATGTCGAGTCCTTTGTCGAGTTCGCGGCGGCCGAGGTTCGCCCGCTCGTCCCAGCGTCGCGCGTCGCCGGGGCGCCGTAAGCGGCGGTGTTGCGCGCGGCCGCGGCGCCGTGCGGCTACGCGGCGGTGTTGCGCGTCGCCGGGGCGCCATGAGCGGCTACGCGGCGGTGTTGCGCGCGACGACCGCCAGGTAGGCGTCCTGGAGTTGCTGGCGCACCGTACGGCCATCGACCGACGGTGCCGCCGGCAGGCCGAGATGCTCGTCGCGGAGTTCGGCCATGAAGCGATCCCACAGCACCGGGCCGCCCTCCTCCAGCAGCTCAGCCCGGATCGACAGCTCTTCACTGACCGGCAGCCACCGCCGACCCCAGCTCCCCAACGCCGCCATGACCGGCACCAGCTCGATCGACGCTTCGGTCAGGCTGTAGATCGCCTTCTGCTTGTGGGTCGGGTCGCTCCGCTTGGTCAGCATGCCCAGATCGACCAGCCGTTTCAGGCGATTGGCGAGGATGTTGGATGCGATGCCTTCCTGCGAGCCAGCCAGCAGTTCGCGGAAGTGTCGGCGGCCGCCGAAGATCATGTCCCGAAGGATAAGAAGGCTCCACTTGTCCCCGAAGACTTCGAGCGACAGGTTGATCGGGCACCCCGAGCGGTGGGTATTGACCATCCAAACCTCCGGGACGCCGGCAGCGTGGCGCGTCGATACGCGGCAACCAGACCGGTTGCATTCCGGAAGCAGTTTACCTTAGGGTTCGATACTGATTGCGAATTGCAATCGGTACGGCCGAGACGCGGGAGGACCACCATGGCAAAGCTGGTCTACACGGCCATCACGTCGCTCGACGGTTACGTCGCCGACGAGGACGGCAAGTTCGACTGGGCGGCGCCCGACGAAGAGGTGCACGCGTTCGTCAACGACCTCGAACGATCGATCGGCACCTATCTCTACGGCCGCCGGCTCTACGACACGATGGTCGTCTGGGACACCGTGCCCAGCGGCCCCGATCAGCAACCGGTCGTCCGCGACTACGCGGAGATCTGGCGGTCGGCCGACAAGATTGTCTATTCGACGAGCCTGCAGTCCGTGTCAAGCGCCCGGACGCGGATCGAACGGCAATTCGAACCCGAGGCCGTACGGCAGATCAAGGCGTCCGCCGACCGGGACGTATCGGTGGGCGGCCCGCATCTCGCCGCTCAAGCGATCAGGGCTGGTCTCGTCGACGAGTGCCATCTGTTCGTCACCCCGGTCATCGTCGGCGGTGGCACGCAAGCGCTTCCGGACCACGTACGCGTCGACCTCGAGCTGCTCGACGAGCGCCGGTTCGGCAACGGCGTCGTGCACCTGCACTACCGCGTCACGGCCTGACTGGCGACGGCGTTCCCCGTCGCTTCGGACCGGCCTCAGGACCTGGCGCCGAATTCGACTTCCTTCGTCTCGACCGTCCCGGCCGTCCGGCCCGGCGCTTGGTGGTTAGGTCCAGTACAGGTTCGTGTGCGCGATGACCTTGTCCGGCGGCGGCGCGCCCCACTCCGTGTGGTCCTCCGTCGTGTGCGCGTCATTGACGAGGGTCGCGTCGTAGCCGCGGACAATCGCGCCGTGGAGCGTCGAGCGGATGCACTCATCGGTCTGTGCGCCAACGACGATGAGGCGCCCGACTCCGAGCCCGGAGAGCACGGACTCCAGGGTGGTGTCCTCGAAGGAGTCGGCGTAGCTCTTCGCGACGAGCGGCTCGGCGTCGCCAGGAGTCAGCTCGGGGACGATCCGCCAGTCGTCGCTCCCCTCGGCGAGGTGGCCGTCAGAGTGCTGGACCCAGACAACGGGGACCTGCTCCCGCCGAGCCTTGTCGACCAGACTGTCTACGTTCGCCACGACGGCGTCGCGCTCATAAGCCCCCGCAACGACGCCGTTCTGCACGTCGATGACGAGCAGTGCGCTGTTCGGCCGATTCTCGAGCGTCGTCATGGTCGCTCCTCAGTCACTGTGCTCCGGTCCAGCCACGGTAGAACTACCCACCGACAACTGGCCGCGGCCGGTCACTCGGCCATCGACATCGAGTCCGGTCGTCGCGACCGAGCGGCGTCGACCAGCGCGGCGAATACTCGCCAATCGCTCGTCTCCTCGGGATGCCATTGGACGCCGATGGCGAACTGCTTCGAGGGATCCTCGACCACCTCCACTAGCTCCACGCCATCGACCTCGTCGTCCACGGCCCAGCCGGTGGCGACCAAAGTGCCGACGGACGCCACGCCCTGGTGGTGGAGCGAGTTCACCGCCGTACGGTCGCCGAGGATGGCTGCGCCGGCCGAGCCGGGCGCGAGGCGTACGTCGTGGGAGCCGTACCCGCTGGCCGGCCGGTGGTTCTCGTGCGCGAGCACGTCGGGCAGGTGTTGGTAGAGCCGGCCGCCGTAGGCCACCGACATCAGTTGCATGCCGCGACAGATCGCGAGTACCGGCAGGTCCCGCTCCAGGGCGGCCCGCAGCAGCATCATCTCCGAGGTGTCGCGGGACGGTCGGGTGTACGTCCGCTCGTGCGCCGCCTCCCCGTAGAGGTCTGGAGCGACGTCGGCGCCACCGGTGAACACCATGCCGTCGAGTGCGTCGAGGACATCCGTACCCGGATCGTCCTCGGTGATCAGGACCGCGCGGCCGCCGCTGGCATGCACCGCACGGACATAGGACATCGGCAGCGCCGCTGCGTAGACGTCACCGGCGCCGAGCTTCACGACCTCGCCGTACGTGGTCAATCCGATCAGTGGGCGCATTGCCGATCTCCCTACAGCGGCGTGACGTACGCGCCGGTGAGGCCGCCGTCGACGACAAACGTGTTCGCGGTCATGAACGAGGAGTCGTCACTGGCCAGGAACGCGACCGCGGCCGCGATCTCCTCCGGCTCGGCGAACCGGCCCATCGGGATGTGTACGAGGCGCCGCGCGGCCCGTTCCGGGTCCTTCGCGAACAGCTCGCGCAGCAGTGGCGTATTCACCGGTCCCGGGCACAGTGCGTTGACCCGGATGCCTTCGCGGGCGAACTGGACACCGAGTTCGCGCGTCAGCGCGAGAACGCCACCCTTGCTGGCCGTGTACGAGATCTGCGAGGTGGCCGCACCCATCAGCGCGACGAACGACGCGGTGTTGATGATCGAACCCTTGCCCTGGGCCCGCATGTGCGGAATCGCATATTTGCAACACAGGTAAACGCTCGTCAGATTTACCCGCTGCACGCGCTCCCACGCATCGAGGCCCGTGTCGAGGATCGAGTCGTCATCCGGCGGCGAGATCCCGGCGTTGTTGAAGGCGATGTCCAGCCGCCCGTGCGTCGCGACAACGTGCGCGAAGAGATCACGTACCGCCGCTTCGTCGGTGACATCGACCGCGACGAACTCGCCGCCGACCTCGGCGGCCGCCGCCGCTCCCGCCTCCGCCGACACATCGACCACGACGACCGTCGCACCCTCGTCGCGAAACCGTCGTGCGGTGGCCAGGCCGATCCCGCTCGCACCGCCGGTGATCACCGCGACACGCCCCTCGAGACGCACAGCTTGCAGACGTTCCGTCACGTTGTCTCCACACCCTCAGTCCGTCGCGATGAACACATTTTTCACGTCGGTGAACGCGAGCAGCGCGTCCGGACCGAGTTCCCGGCCGAGACCGGACTGTTTCATGCCGCCGAACGGCGTCCAGTAGCGCACCGACGAGTGCGAGTTGACGCTCAACGTGCCCGTCTCGACGCCCCGCGCGACGCGCAAGGCGCGCCCGACGTCGCGGGTCCACAACGAGCCGGACAGGCCGTATTCCGTGTCGTTGGCGAGCCGGATCGCCTCCTGCTCGTCGCGGAACGGAAGCACCGACACCACCGGGCCGAAGATCTCCTCCCGCCAGTGGCGTTCGTCGGCCGACTCGGTGGCCAGAACCGTTGGTGCGAACCAGAAACCCTCGCCCGCCGGGCACGAGCCCCGAAACGCCACGTGCGCGCCGTCGACGTAGCCGGAGACGACCTCGCGCTGCGCCGCGGTAATGAGCGGACCCATCTGCGCCGTCTCCAGCGTCGGATCTTCACATCGGTACGCCGCGACCGCCGGTTCGAGCAACGCCATGAACTTCTCGTACGCGGACGCCTCGACCAGAATCCGCGAACGCGCGCAACAATCCTGACCGGCGTTGTCGAATACGCCGCCAGGCGCGGCCGCGGCCGCCTTCTCCAGATCCGCGTCGGCGAACACGATGTTGGCCGACTTGCCGCCGAGTTCGAGCGTCACGCGCTTCACCTGATCGGCGCAGCCGGCCATGATCTGTTTGCCGACCTCGGTGGAGCCGGTGAAGCACACCTTGCGTACGGCCGGGTGCGTGACGAGCCGTTGCCCGACCACCGATCCCTTCCCCGGCAACACGGTGAAGACGTGTTCGGGCAGCCCGGCCTCGAGCGCGAGTTCGGCTAGGCGCATCGCGGTCAGCGGAGTCACCTCGGCCGGCTTCAGCACGACGGTGTTGCCGGCCGCGAGTGCGGGTCCGAATCCCCAGCCGGCGATCGGCATCGGAAAGTTCCACGGCACGATGACGCCGACGACGCCGAGCGGTTCGTGGAACGTCATGTCGATCCCGCCCGGCACCGGGATCTGCTTGCCGTGCAGGCGTTCCGGTGCACCGGCGAAGAAGTCGAGCACGTCGCGTACGTTTCCCGCCTCCCATCGCGCGTTGCCGATGGTGTGCCCGGAATTCGCGACCTCGAGTGCCGCGAGCTCCTCGATGTGCGCGTCCACGACAGCCGCGAAGCGACGCAGGAGGCGCGCTCGATCACCGGGCGAGACCCGACGCCAACCATCGAACGCCCCCCTCGAACGCTCGATGGCCGCGTCGGTCTCGTCCAGCGAGGTCGGCTCGACCATCCGGAGTGCCGCTCCGGTGGCCGGATTGATCAGCTGCATCCCGGCCGCCCGGTCGGTCGTCCGCCACCGACCACTTCGTCGTGACCACTCATCCCGATGCCTCCCCAGGACCCGTTCCCCCCACCGCCCGGCCGCCCCACCTGCGGCCGGTCGCTTATGCCCCCGTACGATCCGCGGCGCAACGCTTGCACGTCGCCGCGGTCACAGCCGTTCGAAGCCACGCATGAGCTCCCAGTCCGTGACCGCGGCGTCGAACGCGGCCAACTCGACGCGCGCGTTGTTGGCATAGTGCGCCACGACCTCGTCCCCGAATGCGGCCACCGCGATCGGGGACGACTCCCACGCGCCGAGGGCCTCCCGCAGCGTCGGCGGCATCCGGAGCCCCTCGGTGTCGCCGTACGCGTTGCCGGGATACTCCGGCTCCAGCCTCAGATCGTGTTCGATTCCGTAGAGCGCCGCGGCCACCATGCCGGCGATCGCCAGGTACGGGTTCACATCGCCGCCGGGCGTACGGTTTTCCACCCGTACGGATTCCGCCGAGTGCCCGACCATCCGGAGAGCACACGTGCGGTTGTCGCGACCCCAGCGCAGGGCGATCGGTGCGAACGACCCGGGTTGATACCGCTTGTACGAGTTCACGTTCGGCGCGTAGAGCAGGCTGAAGTCGCGCATGCTCGCGAGCATGCCGGCGAGCACCGACTCACCGAGGCGCGACAGGTGCGCCGGCCCGTCGCCGGCCATCGCCCGACCGCCATCGCGATCGCGCAGCGAAAAGTGGATGTGGCAGGAGTTGCCCTCGCGCTGGTTCGGCTTGGCCATGAAGGTCAACGCCATGCCCTCTTGCGCGGCGATCTCCTTGGCGCCGTTCTTGTAGATGACGTGTTGGTCGGCGCACGCGAGGGCCTCGTCGTAGCGGAACGCGATCTCGTGTTGGCCGAGATTGCATTCGCCCTTTGCGCTCTCCGGGGTGAGCCCGGCGCCGGCCATCCCGTTGCGGATGCGGCGCAGCAACGGTTCTACGCGCGCCGTGCCGAGCAGCGAGTAGTCGACGTTGTACTGGTTCGCCGGTGTGAGGTCGCGGTAGCCGCGTTGCCAGGCCGCCTCGTACGTGTCGCGGTAGACGATGAATTCGAGCTCGGTGCCGGTGAACGCCGCGAGTCCGTGCTCGGCCAGCCGGTCCAGCTGCCGGCGCAGGATCTGCCGCGGCGAGGCCACCACGTCGGTGCCGTCGAGCCACGCCACGTCGGCGAGGACCATCGCGGTGCCCGGCTGCCACGGCACGAGATGCAACGTCGCGAGGTCGGGTCGCATCGCGAGGTCCCCGTACCCCGACGACCAGGACGACATCGCATATCCGTCCACGGTGTTCATGTCGACGTCGACCGCGAGGAGGTAGTTGCAGCCCTCCGTGCCGTTAGCCAACACCTCGTTGAGGAAGAACGGCGCGTGGAATCGCTTGCCCTGTAGCCGTCCCTGCATGTCGGTGATCGCAACGACGACGGTGTCGATCGTGCCGTCCTCGACCCGCAGGCGGAGGTCGGCGACGCTCAGGCTCGGCTCCCGACGCTGGCCCGTCGCACCCATCGGATCGATCACCTCCGCACCTGGCGGGCCGGCCGCGCCGGCGTGCCTTAAGGTCTACTACCGAACCATTACGCCGTCAATCCGATCACCGGCTGAACTCGCGCCGGGATGACGCGCGTCACCGTCCGATGGGACGGTCACGCAAGCAGACCGAGCAACAGCTCAGCCGTGCCGTCGCAATGCTCCTCCATCGCCGTTCGCGCCGCTCTGGAGTCACCCACGAGGATGGCTTCCACGATCCGACGGTGCTGGGCGTCGGAGTGGGCCAGGTTCCGTTCGATCACCGGGATCAAGCGCAAGCAGCCGGTCGATCGTCACCTGGACGTCCGCGACCGCCGCCGCGAGCGATGGCGACCCACTGACTGACGCGATCGCTAGGTGCAGCCGGGAGTCGGCGACGCGGCGGTCGGCCGCGTTGTGGTCACCCGCCGCGGCCAGGCACGCCGACAGGTGGGCGCGCTCGCCCGCGGCGAGGGTACGGGTGGCCGCCAGCCCCGCGGCGCCCGGCTCGACGACACGGCGGAAGTCGAGGACGTCGTGCAACTGGTCGCCCATTTCGCGAGCGAGCGCAGCGGCCTCGTCCGGGCCGGCGGCTGGTCGAAGCGCGTCGCGATAGACGACGAACGTTCCACCGGCCCGGCCCCGGCGTGTCTCGAGATAGCCGGCGTCGCGCAGCGCCGCGATCGCTTCGCGCAACGTCACCCGACTGACGGCAAGCCGCTCGGCCAACTCGCGTTCGGGTGGGAGCTGATCGCCGGCCGCCACCATGCCCAGCCGGATCGCCTGGGCGAGGCGAGCGACCGTGATCTCGAACGCGTTGCCACCGCGCACCGGACGCCAGACGGCCTCCGCCCCGGCGCCGGACGGTACGGTCGGCTGGCGATGGCGACGTTGGGTCTCGCCTCGCTGTCCGCTCGCTCGACGCTCACCGTCGCTGGCTCACCCATGCCCGCACTCCTCGGCCGTCACCTCGACCCTATGCCGGGCGGACGCGAGAGCCGCGCCCGCCCGGCATCGTTCGTGCGGTCGGTGTTACATCGTCGGGTCGTCGCCGTCCGACGCGTCCGTGGTCGTCCCGGCCGCGGCCAGGTCGGCCGGACGGGCAGCGGATTCGCGTGGCACCGGCACGCCGGTCGCATCGGCGAGCACGCCACCGTCGATGTTCTGGCGTGGACCGGTGAACCAGTTCTTGGCCGACAACGCCCACCAGAGCCACGCTCCGCCGAGCACGACCGCCACGGCCACGATCGTGTAGTTGAAGTTCGAACCCGTGATCGGGTACGCCGTCGGCAGGATGAACAAGATGCAGATGATGCCGACCCAGACGACCGCGGTCCAGCCGATCGGCTTGCTCCACCGGCCGAGGTTCCAGGGTCCGACCCGGAACTCCTTGTCCCGCAAACGGAGATAGACCGGGATCACGTAGGCGACGTACAGACCGATGACGGCGATCGCCGTCGTCGCCAGATAAGCCACGATGCTGTGTAGCGCTGGCAGGACGAGGATCGTCGAGCAGACCACGCAGAGCCAGATCGAGTTCGTCGGCGTACCGGTCCGCGGGTTGACCTGGCTCCACCAGCGCGAGCCGGGCAGCGCGCCGTCCCGGCTGAACGCGAACGCCATGCGTGAGTTCGCGGTCACCGATGCCATGCCGCAGAAGAACTGCGCAAGCACGCAGATGAACAGCAAGAATTCGCCGGTGTGCCGGCCGGCCGCATCGATGAAGATCTGCGCCGGCGGGAACGCGGCGTTCAGCTCGCCCGTGTAATCCTGGATCGCCCACGTCACGGCGAAGAGCAGGAAGAATCCGGCGACGACCGACACCACCACCGACATCACGATGCCCTGCGGTGCCTTGCGAGCCGCGTCGTGTGTCTCCTCGGACAGGTGCGCACTCGCGTCGTACCCCGTGTACGTGTACTGCGCCATCAGGAGTCCGATGAGGAATGCATAGATCGCGGCGCCGGCGCCGTGCAGGCCGGTGCTGTTGAACGTGCCGGTGAACACCTGACCGAGCGGGTAGTGGTGGTCCGGGACGATCCAGAGGATCGCGAGGATGACGACGACACCGGCGATGTGCCACCACACGCTGATGTCGGACAGGAGCTTCACGAGGTTCACGCCGAACGTGTTCAGCAACCCGTGCAGCGCGATGATGCAGACGAAGACGATGAATGTGTTCAGCAGGGTGTACTTCAGGCCGAAAACCAGCCCGAAGAACGTCGTCGTCGTCCAGGCGGCGCCGTAGTCGATAGCAGCGGTGACCGCGACCTGGCCGAGGAAGTTGAACCAGCCGGCGAACCAAGCCCATCGCGCCTTGTTCTTCGTCGCGACGGCGTACGCCCACCAGTAGAGGCCACCAGCGGTCGGGTAGACCGAGCAGACCTCGCCCATCGCGAGCGCGACCAGAGTGACGAGCCCACCGACGATCAACCAGCCGATCGTGATGGCGAACGGACCGCCGTTGTGCATCGCGATGCCGTACGACGTGATGCAGCCGGCCAGGATTGAGATGATCGAGAAGGACACCGCGAAGTTCGAGAAGCCGGACAGCCGGCGGTGAAGCTCCTGCTTGTAACCGAGTTCCGCCAGACGTGCCTCGTCGTTGAGAAGGGCCGTCGACGCGACGGGTGAAGCGGACGTTCCGAATGTGGGATCGCTCATCGTTGACTCCAGACGCCGAATCCAGTGATCACGGCACCTGTCGGGATACAGGTGCCGCGGAGAGATAGCGCTCGCAGATGAAGTGCCCGTGGAGTTGGTACGCGTGTGACCGATGTCACCTGTGAGGCTGATGATCGACCGGCGCGATATGCCTGTCAATGAGCCGTGGGCGTAAATCCCTCAGAAATAGACCATTAGTTGATATGCGGACGGGCCAGCGTCCGTACGTTGCGCCCGCGACTGGAGAACAGGACGGGCGCGTCAGAACAGGACGGTCGCGAACGTGCCGACCTCGCGGAAACCGGTCCGCGCGTACGCCCGGCGGGCCGGTTCGTTGAAGTCGTTGACGTACAAGCTGACCGTGGGAGCCACCCGGCGCAGCGCGTCGCGGACGACGGCGGCCATGCCGGTCACCGCCAGGCCCCGCCCGCGGTAGGCCGGATCGACCCAGACGCCCTGCACCTGAGCGGTGTGCTTGGTGACGACGGCGAGCTCGGCCTTGAACACGACGCGGCCGTCGATGAAGCGCGCGTACGCCCGCCGCGCATGTACGAGATCGGCGATCCGTTGGCGGTAACGGTGTTCACCCCGGTCGGCCAACGGCGAAACGCCGACCTCCTCGGTATACATCGCGACCGCGGCCGGGAAGAGCGCGTTGATTTCGTCCGGCCGGACCAGTCGTACGGCCGGATCGGCCTGAACCGCCGGCGGTGCGTCCACGGCCAGCAGTGGCTGGCATGGGCGCACCTCGCGGGCACTCCCCCACACCGGAGCGATGCGATCCCAGAAGCCGAGGACAGCATCGGCCGGTCCGACGATGGACGAACATTGCCGCGGATTGACGGCGGCGAGATCGGCGAATGCGATGACGGCCGGCGGCGTCGCCTCGACCGGGATCACGTTCGCGCCCAGCCAGCACACGGACTCCAGCTGCCGACGCGGACCGTAGCCGAAGACCCGAGCTTCGGCCCGCCACCACTCCAGGCCGTGCGCGGCCACCTGTTCAGCCACCGGTGCCGCCGCAAAGGGCGCACGATCGAGGACGCGTTCCACCGCGGCACGCTCGGCGTCCCCGAGCAGCCGTACGTCCGCCGTCAACACACGTCAAGCGTGCCAGAACCGGAGCGCGGACGCAGCATCCAGTGTGGCGCTCGTCTCACGTTCTGAGGGCGGCTTGTGCTCGATAGCTTACCGATATATCGTCGACACATCCAAGAACAGTCCGTAGGAGGAATGATCATGAATTACCACCATCACGAGCACCACGAACACGAGCACGGCCACGAGGCACGCGAGCGCGGTCGGCGCATGCGCCGCGGCGGCGGCTTCGGCCCACCGTTTCCCGGCTTCGGTCCGGGCGGTCCCGGTGGTCCCGGCTTTGGGCCTGGCGGTCCGGGCTTCGGCCCCGCATTCGGTCCGCGCCATCACGGGCGTGGCGGTCGAGGCGGTCGGCGGGGCAACGTCCGCGCCGCGATCCTCGCGCTGCTCACCGAACGACCCATGCACGGATACGAAATGATCCAGGAGCTCGATCAGCGCACCGGCGGTGTCTGGCGACCGAGCCCCGGTTCGGTCTACCCGACGCTGCAGCTTCTCGAGGACGAGGGGCTCATCAAGAGCGACGAGGGCGCCGGCCGGAAGGCGTACACACTGACCGAGGCCGGCCAGACCGAAGCTACGGCCGCGGCCGCGAACGCGCCGTGGGCCGACTTCAGCGCGGAGACAGTGGCCAGCGGCCACGACACCCGCGAGGCGATCGCCGGGATCGCGATGGCACTGCGCCAGATCGGATACGAGCGCGACCAGGAGCGGTGGAACCGCGCGGTCGAGGTGCTCAATGACACCAAGCGCAAGCTGTACGCCATCCTGGCCGATGCCGAGTAGGGCGGTCGTTACCCGCCGCGGTGGGCGACGACCAGCGCGACGATCACCGCGGCGATGACGATGAGCGCGGCCAACACGGCTGCGGCGATCTTCACCTTGCTGTACGGCCGCGATCCGATCACTTCGCCGGTGCGGCCGTTGACGAGCACCTGCCAGGTCTTGCCGCCGTACAGATAGGCGACGACCCAGACGGGCAGCAGCACCAGCTTGTACATGATGTCGGCGTAGCTCGTCGACACGTTGTGCAGCCGCTGCTCGTCACCGCCGATGTCGTTGCGGCAGTCGCGTTCGATGACCTCGGCCATCTCCTGTTGGGCCACGGCGAGGCCGCGCTCGGGCTCGACGTCATACCGCAGCGCGCTGTAGCCGGACAGGTATTCCGGCTGATACGCCACCGCGGACGCGAGGGGCCATGGCTCCAGTTTGTCCTGGTGCTCCTCGATGAGGCGTGCCGTGCCCCGGACCATCACGTCGTCGAACGCTCGGGCGACCCGGCCGGACGCGTGGGTCCACCTCGTGCGCATGACCTGGCGCGTCTGCGTCTGGGTCTGGCCGTCGACCGTCGTCGTGTACGTCTCGGTTTCCCAGTAGTGGTCGCCGCGCTGACCCACGTAATCCGATGTCGTATCGGCATCGAACGTCCAATGTGGCACGTACGTGCCGGACAGCGACTCCGCCTCGGACACCGATCGGAAGTTCCGCGGCGCGAAGCGGCGAGACGCCACCCAGTCACGCAAGGCGGACCGGACGCCGGCCCGGTCCACCTCGAACGGCAGCACCGCCTCCGGTGCGATCTGCTCGTTGGCCTCGCCCGCGTCGACCAGCGGCGCGCCACAGAACTGGCATTTGCTGGCCAGCAGGTCGCTGTCGGTCGTCGCGCCGCACTTCTGGCAGGCCCAGACGTGCGACGCCAAGGCCGTACGCGGTCGGCGCGCCAGCTCGTCGAACGGGTGCTCCCGGATCGTGCGGGCGGCCGGGATGACCGCCTCTTCGTGCTGGCAGTACGGGCATCGCAGCGCACCCGTACCCGGCGCGAACTCCACCCGGGCGCCGCAGCCGGCGCACGCGTACGTTAGCGGCCGTGATCGCGCGTCCGGTAGCGAGGCATTTTGGGCCGGCACTCGCGCCGGCGGCGCGGGAATCGAGGCCGACCCCGGCATCGGGGGCGGCGTGGGCGACTCGGTCATGACCGCGGCAGCGGCGGTGGTACGGCGCCGAGAAGCGCGGCGACCTCGGGCACGTCGGCGGCGGCGGCCCACGCGTTCATTCCGGCCCGCCAGACCAGGGTCGTGGGCGTGAGCGTGCCGTCGGATGCATGCCGGGTGAGCGCCGCCGGATCGTAGGGGCCCTGCTGCTCGCCGTTGACGCCGATGTACCACTGTGCCTGCGACGGTAACGGCGGCGGTCCGGATGCGCCGGGGGTGTTCGTCGGTGCGCCCGGCTGGCCGAATCCGGCCGCCATCCGCTGGCCGACAGCCATCCCCAGGCCGAGTCCAATGCCCTCGCCGGCGCCGCCGCCCGGATTGCGGGCGGCGTCTTCGATCGCGTTGGCCGTCTGCAGCTGGGTGTAGGCGCTCAGGTCACCGACGATCGCGATCTGGCTGCGCTTGTCGACGGCCGCCTCGACCTCCGGCGGCAGCGAGATGTTCTCGATGACGAACTTCGGGATCTGGATGCCGAGCGCCGCGAACTCCTCGGTCAGCGCCGACGCCAGTGTCACCGCGAGCGAGACCTGCGATGCGGCAAGGTCGGCGACCGAGATGCCGGACGATCCGAGCACGGATCCCAGACGCCCGACGATCGTCTGGCGCAGATATTCGCCGATCTCCTCGGTCCGGAACTGTGGATCGGTGCCGGCGACCTTCGTCACGAGCGTACGGGGATCGACGACCTGCGCCGCGTACGCACCGAAGGCCCGCAGCCGGACCATCCCGAACTCGGGATCCCGCACGATGACGGGATTCTGGGTGCCCCACTTCATGTCCGTGAACAGGCGCGTGGAAACGAAGTAGACCTCGGCCTTGAAGGGCGAGTGGAAGCCGTACTTCCAGCCTTTGAGAGTCGACAGGATGGGCAGGTTCTGCGTCTCCAACTCGTACGTGCCCGGGGTGAAGACGTCGGCGAGTTGGCCCTCGTTGACGAACACGGCGACCTGCGACTCGCGAACGACGAGCCGCGCGCCCATCTTGATCTCGTTGTCGTGGCGCGGAAACCGCCAGACCAAAGTGTCGCGGCTGTCGTCGAGCCACTCGACGATGTCAATGAACTCGCCGCGGATCTTGTCCATCAGCCCCATACGTCCCCCTGTCGGGCGCCGTACCCGCCGCCGCGCGGGCGCACGACGAGCGAGCGATTCGCGCCGAAGGCTAGCAGGCGTCGCCAAGAATGGTCGGCCCCGATCGGCGCCGGCGAACCGCGACGTGTCGGCCCGTGCGACGCTGACGGACGTGACTGATCTGGTACGTCTCCGGCCCGCAGGCGCCGACGACCGCGAGTTCCTCACCGACATGCTCGACGCGGCCTTCAACTGGTTACCCGGACGCGTCCTGCCGCGCGAGCGCATTGTCGGCGATCCGACGATCTCGCACTACGTCGCCGACTGGCCGCGGCCGGGCGATGTCGGCGTCGTCGCCGAGGATCACACCGGAATCGCGGTCGGCGCATCGTGGCTGCGGCTTTTCGACGCGTCCGACCCGGGTTACGGGTACGTGGCCGATGACGTACCGGAAATGACCATCGGCGTGGTCGATGGCTGGCGCGGGCTCGGCATTGGACGGCGGCTGATCCGGGCGGTGCTCGCGACGGCGCGCGAGCGGCGCATCGACCGCGTTTCGCTGAGCGTCGAGGACGGCAACCGTGCGAAGGCGCTCTATGCCAGCGAAGGATTCGTCTTCGTCGGAACCGTCGACGGTTCGCACACAATGGTCGCGCCGACCGGGCGGAGCTAGCCGACGGTACGCCGGTAGCTGGCGTGCCAGTCAGCGGAGCGCCAGCGCCGAGCGCGCACCAGGAACACCAGACCGACCAGGACAGAGCCGGCAATCGCGGCGATGATCGCGACGGCGATTGCGCCGTCGACGGCGTTGGCAGTCAGCAGCGGTGGATCGCCGGGTCGGGTCAGCCCGCCTGCGATCACGCCGTCGGCGACATCGAGCGACCCGGCTCCGTTCGCGGTCGACGTCAGCATGATCCGCGGTGCGCGGCCCTCTCGCAGGGCAACCACGTCAGCGGTATCGACGTCGTCGAGCAGTTCGATGCCGTCGACGGCCAGACCATTCTGGTCGATGCCCGACGCGTCGGGCGCCGCCGTTCGGAACGTAACCGGACGGGTGCCGGGATCGAGGTCGGACGGCCCAAGCGGGTGGTACGCAACGACGACCGGTTCGCCCGCGGGCGACCAGCCGAGAAGCCGGATCGCGACCAATCCGTCGACGACGTACGAGATCGGTCGCGCGGCCCCGGTGTCCGCCGCGACGACGGTCATCGTCCAGCGCGAGTCGTACGTACGCCCGCAGCCGCAGGGTGTCTGAGGACAAACTTCAGCCCGGCTCCGCGCAGCGGAACCGGGCTGAAACAGCGACGGAGGGTGAACGGATCAGCCGACGGTGACGGTCGGACCGGTCAGGCCGCGCAGCTCCTCGGGCAACTCGATGCCCATGCCGTCGGCGAGGCGCAGCGCCTCCTCGACCAGGGTCTCGACGATCTGCGACTCGGGCACGGTCTTGATGACCTCGCCCTTGACGAAGATCTGGCCCTTGCCGTTGCCGGACGCTACACCGAGGTCGGCCTCGCGGGCCTCGCCCGGTCCATTCACGACACAGCCCATGACGGCGACGCGCAGCGGCGCCGGGAAGCCGTCGAGCGCGGCCGTCACCTGGTCGGCGAGGGTGTAGACGTCGACCTGCGCGCGGCCGCAGGACGGGCACGACACGATCTCCAGACCGCGCTCCTTGAGGCCGAGCGATTCGAGGATGGCCGTGCCGACCTTGACCTCTTCGACCGGCGGCGCGGACAGCGACACCCGGATCGTGTCGCCAATGCCCTCGGCAAGCAGCGCGCCAAAAGCAACGGACGATTTGATGGTGCCCTGGAACGCCGGGCCGGCCTCGGTGACTCCGAGGTGCAGCGGGTAATCACAGCGCTCGGCCAGGAGCCGGTACGCCTTGATCATCACGACCGGGTCGTTGTGCTTGACCGAGATCTTGATGTCGCGGAAGCCGTGCTCCTCGAACAACGAGCATTCCCACAGCGCCGATTCGGTCAGCGCCTCGGGCGTCGCCTTGCCGTACTTCTCCAGCAGTCGCTTGTCCAGCGAACCGGCGTTGACGCCGATCCGGATCGGGATGCCGGCGTCCATGGCCGCGCGTGCGATCTCGCCGACCTTGTCGTCGAACTGGCGGATGTTGCCCGGGTTCACCCGGACGGCCGCACAGCCGGCGTCGATCGCGGCGAAGACGTACTTCGGCTGGAAATGGATGTCGGCGATCACCGGGATCTGCGACTTGCGCGCGATCGCCGGCAACGCGTCCGCGTCGTCCTGGGACGGCACGGCGACCCGGACGATCTGGCAGCCGGAGGCGGTCAGCTCGGCGATCTGCTGGAGAGTCGCGTTGACGTCCGACGTCAGTGTCGTCGTCATCGACTGGACGGAGACCGGAGCACCGCCGCCGACCGGAACCGAGCCCACCATGATCTGGCGACTCTGCCGGCGCGGGGCAAGGGGCGCCGGCGGGGAGGCCGGCATGCCGAGGTTGATAGCTGTCAAAACGAGATCACCCTCACTGCAAGATGTTGATCGGGTTGATGATGTCGGCCAGGATCGTGAGCAGCGAGAAAGCTCCGAGGACCACAATAACGGCGTTCGTGATCGGCACCAGCTTGTAGTAGTTGACCCGCGCTGGTTCGGGCCGCCGGCGCTTGTGCGCAAGCCACGATCGGACCTTCTCGTACCACGCGATCGCGATGTGTCCGCCGTCCAGGGGCAAAAGCGGGAAGAGATTCAGTACGCCGACGAAGAAGTTCAGAGCGGCCGCGAGCAGTAGGAACACGCCCCACTGGCCCAATGCGACCGTCTGACCGCCGAGTTCGCTTGCCCCGACGACGCTGATCGGCCCGTTCGGGTCACGCGGCTGGCCGGACAGCGCGCGCCACAGGCCGGGAACCTTGCCCGGCAGATGCGTCAGCGCCGAGCCGATGCCGGTGAACGTGTTTCCGGCCAGCACTCCGGCCTGCGCGACGCCGTCAACCGGGCCGTACGTCACGTTCAGCGGCACGTTCGCCGGCAGGCTCGGACTGACTCCGATGGCGAACGTGTCGACCGGAGTGCCTTTCGGGTCGTTGAGCGGTGCTCGCTTGACCGGCGCCAGCTGAAGATTCGTGGTCCGCGTCTGACCGTCGTGCACGAAGGTGACCGTGGCCGACGACTGCTTGGCGTTGCGTACGGCCGCGACCAGGTCGCCGTAGTCGTGGACGGCGGTCCCGTTCACCGCCGTGATCTCGTCGCCGTTGGCGATGCCGGCCTGTTTCGCCGGCGCGATCGCCGTGTTGCAGTTGGTCCCGTCGGCCGCCGCCGGCACGCACGGCGCGACCGCGACATACGGCGCCGACGCGTTGATCGTCGAGTCGTCGGAGGACAGGAACTTCTCCCACTTCGGGTTCGTGATGCCGACGAACGACACCACGATCCAGAGCAGGACGAAACCGAGGACGAAGTGGGTGAACGAACCGGCGGCCATCACGATCGTGCGTTTCCACACCGGGAATCGCCACATCGCGCGGGGCTCATCTTCGGGCGCGACGTCATCGTCCTGCGGCGTCATGCCGACGATCTTGACGAAGCCACCCAACGGGAGCGCCTTGACGCCGTATTCGGTCTCGCCGCGGCGGAAGGAGAACAACGTCGTGCCGAAGCCGACGAAATAGCGCGTGACCTTCATACCGAAGGCCTTCGCCGTGACCATGTGCCCGGCCTCATGCAGGCACACGGAAAGGAGGATCAGCAGCGCGAACAGCACGATGCCGATGATCTTCAACATCTACGACCCTTCCGTCACGGCCGCCACACAGGTCCGCGCATGGCCCCGCGCCCAGGACTCGGCCGCGAGAACGTCTTCGACGGTACCTGGTTCCGCGAAGTCCGGGGCATCGGCCAACACGGACTCCAAGGAATCCACGATGCCGAGGAACGGCAACCGACCGCCGGCGAAAGCGGCCACCAGCTCCTCGTTCGCCGCGTTGTAGATGGCCGGCCGGCAATGCCCGGTAACGCCGGCCGCCTTGGCCAGCCGTACGGCCGGAAACGCCTGCTCATCGAGCGGGAGGAATTGCCATTCGTGGGCTTTTGTCCAGTCCACCGGATGGGCGGCCGCGTCGACCCGATCGGGCCATCCCAGCGCAAGCGCGATCGGCAGGCGCATGTCGGGCGGGCTGCACTGGGCGAGGGTCGAGCCGTCCCGGAACTCGACCATCGAGTGGATGACCGACTGCGGGTGAACTGTGACCGAGATATCACCGTACGGGGTGCCGAACAGCTCGTGCGCCTCGATCACCTCCAGGGCCTTGTTGACCATGGTCGCCGAGTTGATCGTGACGACCGGGCCCATGTTCCAGGTCGGATGACGCAGCGCCTGCTCGGGTGTCACGTCGCCGAGTTCGGCGCGGGTACGTCCCCGGAACGGTCCGCCGCTCGCGGTCAGCACCAGCCGCCGTACCTCGCGGGGGGCGCCGGAACGCAGGCATTGAGCGAGTGCCGAGTGCTCCGAATCGACCGGCACGATCTGGCCCGGCTTCGCCGCCGCCCGGACAAGTGGTCCACCGGCGACCAGCGATTCCTTGTTCGCCAACGCCAGCGTCCGGCCGGCCCGGAGCGCGGCCAACGTCGGCGCGAGACCGCGCGACCCGACCACGGCGTTGAGCACGGTGTCGCACGGAAAGCTCGCGAGCTCGGTCATCGCGTCCGGCCCCGCGATGATCTTCGGCAGCCGGAAGTCACCGGTCGCCCAGCCGCGTTGCTGAGCCACCGCATAGAACGCGAGCTGGAGATCTTGTGCCACCGAAGCTCGGGCGACCCCGACGATCTCGACACCTAGTTCGAGAGCCTGCGTCGCGAGTAGCTCGACGTTTCCACCGCCGGCGCCGAGCGCCACGACACGAAACCGGTCCGGATTGGCGCGAACGATCTCGATCGCCTGGGTGCCGATCGAACCCGTGGAACCGAGGAGGACGATCTCGCGCGGTGGACTCACGGCGCCATTGTCCCCCACAACCGTCCGGCCGTGCGTTCCGCCGTCGTCATCTTCACCACCACGACGTCGCCCCGCGACGGGAACCGCTCCGGCGCGACGGACGTCGAACGGACATGCACCCGGTTGGCAATCGTGCCGCCAGTCGCTCCAGCCGCCGCTCGATCGCGATCGGCGCGGCGCTGCTGGTCGCGCTGGCGACCGGCGCGTGTGCGCAAACGGCGCAGTCGGCGACGCCTGCCCCGCAGACCGCCTCGGCCTTTGAGCATCGCGCGGCCCAGGTCGCCCGGGCGTGGGACGCAAGCGGGGCGGCCCGCGCGTGGCGCAGCGCCTTTGTCCCACTGGAGCCGTTGACCACGGTCGGCGCCGATGTCGGGTTCACCGTTGCCACCAAGCAAGCGTTCCTCGAGGGCCGGTACGCCTTCGCCGCGTCAACCTGGCCGTCGGCACCGAGTCACGGCCGGATCGCGTTCGACGGCGGCGGGTCGATGTCCGTACCGCTGCAGTCCGCTGCGGACGCGTACGCGGATTTGGCCGCACACCCGACGGAATGCGCACCGGCGATCGAGCCGAGCGCGCCGGCGCCACCCGACGGCGCGGGAGCGACCGGCGCATCCACGGTGCCGGGCAGCGTCGGCGGGACCGCCGGGCCGCCGTCGGGCTGCGTGCGGCTGCGGATCACGGACGTCGAACTGGGCGCGGTCACGGTCTTGACCAGCCGGGGCACCGCTCACGTCCCGGCCTGGCTGTTCACGGTGAGCGGCCTCGGCGCACCGATCGCCCGCGTCGCCGTGGCACCGTCGGCGATCACGCTGCCACCGACACCATCCGGTCCTGACGTCCAGCTGCCGGGCATCGCCGGTGCCGACTCGCTCGTCTCGGTCAGCGGCCGCACGGTCACGTTCCGGATCATGGTCGGCGCGTGTGAGCACGGATTCGAGCCGCTCGTGTATGAGACCGCCACGAGCGTCGTAGTCGGCGGGACCGACATCCCCGATTCGGGAGTCACGGCCTGCCCGGCGATCGGATTGGTCAAACCCGTCGTCGCGCACCTTGCCGAGCCGCTGGGCGACCGGCTCGTCCTCGATGTTATCGGCGGCCAGCCGCTGGTGATCGCGGCGTACCCGCCGACCGGGCCGACGAGCTGAGACGCGGTGGCCGGCGCAGGCGACCTAGTGTCGGCCTGACCAGCGCCGCGCGGACCGTCGGAGCCGACCGAGGCGACCGCGAATCCCCTGCCGGCGCAGTCAACCGCCTATCGCGTCGATGCGCGCGACCTCATCCGGCGTCAGGCTGAAGCCGAAGATGTCGAAGTTGGACACGACCCGCTCCGGCTTGGAGGAGCGCGGGATGACCGGCGTCTCGTGCTCGATGTGCCAGCGCAACACGACATGGGCCGGCGTGACACCGTGCGCGCCGGCGATCTCGACCAGTGTCGGGTCGTCGAGGTTCGTCTTCTTCAGCGGGCTGTAGCCCTCGAGGACAACGCCGCGCTCGCGGTGCCCGTCCAGCACCGTACGGTCGAAACGCTTCGGACTCCAGGAGATCTGGTTCACGACCGGACCCTCGCCGGTCGCCTCGACGAGCTCGTCGAGTTGATCGAGGTCGTAGTTGCTGACGCCGACCGTCGTCGTGAGTCCGGCGTCGCGGATGTCGAGGAACTCCCGCCAGGTGTCCACCCCGGCCGTCCCGCTCGGCGGCCAGTGGATGAGCCACAGATCGATGTGGTCGAGGCCGAGCAGGCGAAGGCTGTCCTCGATCGTGGCCCGGACGCGGTTCGCGCGCTCCGGCGGCAGCTTCGTGGTGACGAACAGATCCTCGCGCGGCACGCCGCTGTCCTTGATCGCGCGGCCGACGTCGGCCTCGTTGCCGTACATGGTGGCTGTGTCGATGAGCCGGTAGCCGGCGTCGATCGCGGCGCGCGTCGAGTCGTATGCCACCGCGGGGGCAAGTTGCCAGGTGCCGAAGCCGACCATCGGCATGAACACGTCGTCCGTCAGCCGCACCTGCGGCTTCGCGTCAGTCATGGCCCGATTATGCTCGTGCCGGCGGACCGGAGCGCCGCTACACGCACCGATCAGCTCGCAAACGGACTCCGGATGGCGCCCTATGCCGCCTCGTCGAGGCCGCGGTCGACCGCCGTACGCAGTGCATCCAGGGAGAGCCCGGTGTCGGTCAGGATCTTCGCGGCCAGACCCTCACCCTCCCGAATCAGACCGAGCAGAATGTGCTCCGCACCGATGTAGTCGTCGCCGCGCCGGAGCGCTTCGCGTAACGACAGTTCGAGCACCTTCTTGGCCCGAGGGCTGAATCGTGGATTGTCATGTGACCCGGTCGGCACGCCACCGCCGCGCCGGAAGAGGCCACGTCGGCGGCGTGGTCCGTCGTCGTCGGGTGCCCGCAGCGCGCCCTCGCCGAACGTGCTCTCGACGCTGGCGATCACGGCGTCGAGGTCGATCCCGATCGCGCGCAACGCCTCCGCGTCGGCCGGCCCGAGCGGCTCCGTCGACGGTGGCACCAGGCGCAATGCCTCGGCGCGAACTCCTTCGGCGGTCAGGCCGGCGGAACTCAGCACGCCATACGCCACGCCGTGATCCGTCGCCAGCAGCGAGATCAGGATGTGCTCGGTGCCGATGTAGCGGCGGTGCGCCGCAATTGCCTCGCCCCGTGCGCGCTGAACCGTCTCACGCGCTGCCGTTGTGAATCGCTCGAACATCCTCAACCCTCCCGTGTCGGCCGCCGGCGCGCCGGTGTCTCCGGCGACGCGGCATGCGCTGCGTGCTTCTGGTGCACGGCCTGCTTGCTCACCTCGAGCGCGTCCGCGATCTCCTGCCACGACCAGCCCTGCCGGCGCGCGTTGCTGACCTGGAGCGCTTCGAGCCGTTCGGCCAGCCGTCGCAGCGCGAGGGCGGCCCGAAGGCCGGCTCGTGCGTCGGCGCCGCCAGCGGCGACCGCAAGCTCGTTGACCTCACTCATGGCGTCAACATTAATTGACACGAGGCCGTTCGTCAAGACGACTTGACGCGGATGGCAGCCCGAGGTTGCCACTCCGACGCCTACGGCTCTGCACGCACTGGCGCTAGCAGAGTCGTAGGGCGCGGAAGTGACCGATCGTGTCCTACGACTCTGCGCGCACTGGCGCTAGCAGAGTCGTACGCGCTCGGAGCCGGAACCTTGCCCGGGCGCCCGGGAGCGCGTATTTCCTGGTAGCGCGATTTCCCGGCAGCGCGTTCCGGCGTATCGCACCGGCGATGATCCAGCTCCGACACGATCGAGAAATGACCTCGACCGGCGCCGCGACGGCGTATCCGCCAGCGACGCTGCGCCGCGCTCGCATCGGCACAGCCCTCACGTTCGCGCTCGCGGCCGCGATCAGCGCGGTGTGGATCGTGCGTACGCCGGCGCTGGTCGACAAGCTCGACCTCGATCCCACGAAGGTCGGCATCGTCGTGTTGTTCTGGGGCGGCGGCGCACTGATCACGATGCAGTTCACCCAACGGATCGTGGCGCGCGTCGGGACACGTACGACGTTGCGCATCGCCGGACCGGCCAGCACCGTGACACTGGCGCCGATCGGGCTGGCGAACACCTACCCGTGGCTGCTCGCGGCGTCGGCGGTGTTCGGCATGGCGTTCGGCATTCTCGACATCTCGATGAACACGCACGCGGCAGCGCTGGAGCGAGCCTACGACCGGCATCTCATGAACGGCATGCACGCCGGTTGGAGCATGGGTGCGGTGTTGGGCGGCATCGCCGGATCGCTCACCGCGGCGGCCGGGCTGTCGTTCGGCGCGAGTGTCGTCGGCGCCGCCGTCGTCGCGACGCCGCTCGCAGTCGCGCTCGGACCGACCTACCTCGCTACCGGCCAAGAAACGGCGGACACACCAATACGCCGCGGCCGGCTGCCTGGCATCGCGTACTTCGTCGGTGGCATCGCGTTCGCCGCGTTCATGGTCGAGGGGTCGGTGGCCGACTGGAGCGGTATCCACATGAACGACGACTTGCACGCCTCCCAATCGCTCGCGGCACTGGCCTACCCTGCCTTCGAGCTCGGCGCGCTCGGCGGCCGGTTGGTCGGCGACCGGGTCCGGGCCGCGATCGGCACCCGTACCCTCGTTTCGGTGTCGGGTCTGGCCACGGCGGCGGCCTTCACCCTCGTGATAACCGCACACAACCCGTGGGTCGGCTTGGTCGGTTACCTCCTCATCGGCATAGCCGTATGTGCGGTCGCGCCGATCGCGTTCTCGCTGGCCGGGGACATCGATCCCACCCGTGCGGCCGCGTCCATCGCGCTCGCGGGCACGCTCGGTTATACCGGCCTGTTGCTTGGACCGGTCGTCATCGGCCTGCTCGCGGACGCCACGACGCTTCGGGGCGCGCTGTTCGTCGCGGTCGGCCTGGGACTCGCGATCGCGGTCGCCGGCCGGTTGCTGCCGAAACAGTGGCGGGTACGGGGCCACGACGCGCCCGCCGACGAGGCGCAGGCGACCGCCCGTGGCGCCGCGGCTCGTGACGGACGTGCAGCTCGTCAGGGTCGTACCGCGGCGAACGACTAGACGACGCTGACCTCGATGCGTTGGACGCTGTTGTTGGCGTAGCCGCGCTTGTTCCAGACCGGTGCATCGGGCTGCGTGGTGCCCGCCTCGTCGGTAGCGCGTACGGCCAGTGTGATCGGCTGACCGGGGGCGAGGTCGACGACCGACCGCCAGACGACCCGCTGGTAGGGATCGCGACTCGACGTGATCTTCGCCAGCTCCCAAGCGCCCGCGCCGACTCGGATTTCCACCGACGCGACGCCCGCTCCGGCCCACGCGATGCCGGTGATTTCGAGGTGCCCACCGGCGACCGCGTCGCCGTCAACCACCGACACGAACAACGCATGCGGCGGCATCAGGTCGAGCCGGGTGCCGATGCCGGTCTCCCCGACGGGTTGGAAGCGGTAGTCCAATTCCTGGAACGCACCACGGAACGGCTCGGTTACGACCTCGATGCCGGTCAGCCACTTGACCGAATCCATCGCGTACCAGCCCGGGACGACCGCGCGAACGGGCGCGCCGTGCTCGCGGGTAAGCGGCGCACCATTCATGTCGAGCGCAAGGATCGTGTCCGGATCCAGCGCCTTGGCCAGCGGAAGCGACCGTGAGAACGTGTGCACGCCGGGCGCGTCCGGGAACGGCCCACGATCGGCGCCGTGCAGGACGATCTCCACCGCGTCGTCACGGACGCCGGCGCGGGCCAGGACGTCGCCAAGAGCCGGGCCACACCAGTCGGCCTGACTCAGCGCGCCGAGGCCCCATTGCACGCCGCCGATCGGCGGGGTGAACTCGGTGCGCCGATGGCCGGCACACTCCAGCAGCACGCGGTGCGTGGCGGACGGCAGCGCGCGAAGATCGTCGAGCGTCAGCTCGTACGGCGACCGGACAGCGCCGCTGACCGGCAACCGCCATCCGTCGAGGCTCACCCGTGGGTAGGCAAAGTGGTTGCGACGGTAATGAGCCGCTGTCGAGGTCACGTCGTCGAGCAGCGCCGGGAGCGCGGCCGGCCGGTTTTCCGGCGCCGCCGCGGATGGTGCCGTGCTCGATGAATATGGCGCGGACATCCGTCCCGTACCCCCATTGGTCCGACGTCCCACGATGGTACGCACTTGACGCAGGTCGCGGCGGCACAGCGTAGCGGCGGGTGAGCCGTACCACCGCATCTGTCGATCTTGACCGTGTTACGGCGCGAACAGCACGCTCACGCTCTCCCGCTCGTGAATACGGCGAATGGCCTCGGCGAACAGTGGCGCGACCGAAACGACCTGGACCTTCGGCGACAACTCGACCGGCTGGTTTTCCACGGTGTCGGTGCACAGCAGCCGCGTGATCGGGCTCTTCTCGAGGCGTTCCATGGCGTCGCCGGTGAACACGCCATGCGTGACCACCGCATGCACCGACCGGGCACCACGCGACATCAGGCACTCGGCGACCTCGACGAGAGTGCCGGCAGTGATCGTGAAGTCGTCGACGATCAGGGCGTGCCGGCCGTTGACGTCGCCGATCAGGTCCACGACCCGCGCGGTCTCGCTGTGATCGATGCGTTCCTTGTCGGCGATGGCCATCGGCGCGGACAGGCGCTTGGCGTAGAGACGGGCCTTCTTCGCGAAGCCGGCGTCCGGCGACACGACGACCAGATCGGTCAGGTCAAGGTCGCGGACGGCATCGACGAGGACCGGCAGCGCGTAGAGATCATCGACCGGTATCCCGAAGAACCCCTGGATCTGTGGCGCGTGCAGATCCATCATCACGACCCGGTTCGCGCCGGCCAGTTCCATCGACTGCGTGCACACCCGGGCCCGGATCGACACCCGCGGCTCGTCCTTCTTGTCGCCCTTGGCGTAGCTGAAATACGGGACGATCGCGGTCACCGACGCCGCACTGGCGCGCCGAAACGCGTCCAGCCAGAACAGCAACTCCATGAAGTTGTCGTTGGTCGGGAAAACGGTCGACTGGACCAGGTAGACATGCCGGCCGCGGACGTTCTGTCCAATGCGGACGAACAGATTGCCGTCCGAAAACTGGATCACCTCGCCCATGCCCGGCTCGACGTCCAGGTGACCGCAGATCTGTTTGGTGAGCGTCGGGTTGGCGGAGCCGCCGAAGATGATGAAGTCGTCGTCGCGCATGCCGACCGCCCGCCCTGAGGTCTCGACTGACGCTCACATCATGGCACGGGCGCCTGTCCGGGCGGCCGGCGTCTCAGCCACCGACCAGTCCGAGCGCGGGCGTCTCAGGGCACGGGCGTGCCGGCCAGCGGTTTCTCGTTGGCCGGCCCGGATTCGGCGCGATCGGCCGGCTTCGACCGCAATTCGTGGCCCGCGCTGGTAAGGCAGCGGCCGGAGGCGAGATCGAACTGCCAGCCGTGTAGCTGGCAGGTCAGCGTGTGGTCGTCGATCACACCGAACCGCGTTAGGTCCGCCTTCAGGTGCGGGCAGCGCCGCTGCACGATCCAGTCGCCCAGCCGTACGTCTTCGGCATCCGGCTTCTGCTCGGCGTACCAGCCCTCGGCGTACTGCAGCCGCTCCTCGGACAGGCACTTGAAGAAGGCGTACACGAACTCGTTGTACTGGCCGATCCGGGCGGCCGAGAAACGGCAGCTCAGGAACAGCGAGTTGACCCAGTCCACCTGATCGGTGGCGAGCAGGTGCTCGATGTGGGCCCGCTTCGTACGGAAGCGGTAGCGCACCTTCTCGTCGGCGTACGGCCGGACTTCCTTGCCCGGAAAGTCGACCACGATCGACTCGACGGTGTCGTCGTCGCGCTCGAGGTCGAAACGGACCGGGCCGCCGACGCCGGTGGCGAGGTAGATCGATTCGTTGAGCAGGGGCTCGATCCGCTGTTTCATACCCTGCAGCACATCGACTTCGGGGTGGCGCCACGTACGCTTCGCCAGCTCGATCACTGGGCGCTGACGCTCGGCGTACGACTGGAGATGGTCGGCCTTCTTCGCGAAGAAGTCGGCGACATTGTCGACCGGATGCGTGGTCGTGCAGTCGTCGGCAGTAAGTGTGGCGGTCGAGCCGGGCAGCAGGATCACGCCGTTCGTGCGGCCGAGGCTCTCGTAGTGCTCGATGAACGCCTGCTGGTCCGGGAAGATGTTGCCCTCGTCGCCGAAGATGTCGTTGAGGTGCCACAGCTCCTCGTCGAGGAAGCACGGCGGGCCGGCGATCGGGAAGACCCAGCTCGCGCGCAGATCGTCGATGTAGCGGACGGTCCGGTCCATCTGCCGGTCGCGCTTCTGCTTGCCGAACGCCGTCTTGGCCGACTGCGGCAACTCGTACACCATCGGATACCAGATGGCGCCGGAGAACTGGAGCATGTGCGCGTGCACGTGGCCCAGTTCGTCGAACGGGATCAGGTCGGTCGGCCGGGCGTCGTTCTGGTTCAGCAGCCGTACGCCGTCGTACTCGACCCACAGCGACGAGTCACCGATCGGCCCGTCCGTCGGCGACGTCAACGCCTGGATCATGACATTGAGGCCGCCGTCCAGCTCGTACACCTCGTTCGAGGTGGTCTCGAGGAACCGGCGGAAGCCGATCTCGCGCAGCTCGTCGGCCAGCTCACTGGTCGGAAAGGCCGGCAGCAGAACGGTCGCGTCCTTGTTCACAAAACGCGTCAGGTGAGCCGCGTCGAAGTGGTCGCGATGCAGGTGGGACACGTACAGGTAGTCACAGTTGCCGAGCGACTCCCAGTCAAGCTGCGAGTTGTCCGGGAACGGAAACCAGGACGCGAAATACGCCGGGTTCACCCACGGATCGCACAGAATGCTGCCCGCGGGCGTGTCGATACGCATGCTCGCGTGCCCGGTGCCGGTGATCCGCACGTGGCTCCCCCTCGTTGCTGTGCCGCCCGTCGCGCGCTTCGCGAAGGCCCGGTTTACCGGACGAATCTACCTGTCGCGTCCCGGCCCGTCCCGCAAGCGGGCGACCCTCCGTTCGACGGCACCAGCGGCGTGCCACACTGATCAGGAGAGCGCACGTGTGTCGGAAGGACCTGGACGTGTCGGACGAAGAGCCAGTGACATCGCCGGATCAGCACAAGCCAACGCCGGTGAAGGCGGCCTACGCGGCCGGATTCGCCACCATCGTCGTGCTGATGCTGATGTTGATCGGCAACCACCAGGGCCACATCGAGGACATCTGGCTGATCGGGATCGCGCTGGCGATTCTCGCGATCATCGTCACCGACTGGGCGCAGCGCCGAAACGGGCTCAAGCCGAAGCAGTAGCTGAGATGACATAGAGCGCTCCGACACCCGGTGTCGGAGCGCTCTGTCGTCGGCTTGCTCACCTCCGGCGCAGCATGTCCCTGACCTGCCGGAGCGCCTCGTCGACCTCGTCCTCGTAGTAGCCGCCGGGCACCAGGTTGAACCGGTGCGGATCGAGCTCCGCGTCGCCAACGGGGCGCCCGCGGCCGGAGAAGGTCGCGAGAATGCCCTCGAAGAGGTTGTCCACCTCGGCCCGGTCGTAGCCGCTGCCGAATCGACGTGGCTGGAAGGTCCGCCGCAGTTGGTCGACGTGCTGCGCCTCGGGCGGCAGCGGCGGACCGGACGGCTGATTCGGCCCACCCGGACCACCGGGACCGGCCTGACCGGGGCCGGGCTGACCGCCCGGGCCGGGACCGCCGAAGCTGCCGGGCACCGGCGGACGGTTGGGTGGACCGCCGGGGCCGGGCTGACCACCGGGCGAACCATAGGTGCCGCCGTCGCGCGGGTGGGCGCCGGGCGGCGGAGGCACGCGCATCTCGGCCGTACGGTCGGCGTGGATGCCTCGTTCATCGGGACCGTATCCGCCGGGCGCCGGCCGACCCTGGTCCGGTCCGGGCCGGCCTGGGCGCTGATCCGGTCCCGGCCGGTCCGGCCGGGGCTGGTCGGGACCGCCGCCGAAGGTGGGCGGAGCTCCGCCGCCGTACCCGGCGTTGCGATAGCCCGGCGGTGGGTACGAACCGGGTGGCGGGCCGTAACCGCCCTCGGGCTGATCACCACGATCACCACGGTCGCCTCGATCGTCGTACCGCGGGAAGTTGGTGGTCGGCCCATTCGCGCCCGGCGCGGGCCGATTGGGCATCGGCGGCAAACCTGGCGCCGGCATACCGGCGACCGGCATGCCCGAACCAGGCGATCCGGGCGCACCCATGGGACCCGGCGCTGGGCGGCCGCCCGGCGCCGGCGGCCGGTCGAACCCGGGCCGATCGAAGCCGGGCCGATCCGGCGGCATCATCCGGTCGTCCCGCCCGGCCATGCCGCCCGGTCCACGCTCCGGAACGGGCATGCGATCGAAGCCACGATCGGACATGCGGTCCGCTGGCATCTGTTGGCCGGGGCCGTCCGGCTCCAGCTCGGCGAGTTGGCGTTCGACACGATCGAGATGCAGGTCAACCTGCCATTCGTCGTAGCCGCCGAACTTCACCCGGAAGACGATGTCGTGCACCTCGTTGGCCCGCACCGGCGGGTCGACGCGTTCGCCGTTGAGTGTGGCCTCGACCCGGTCGAGGAACGTGTCGACTTCTTCGACCTTGTATCCGCGCCGCAGCGACCGACGCCGGAACCGCTGACCTTGACTCGTCACAACTCCACCTCCGCTGCAGCGAGCTGCCCACACGCACCGTCGATCTCGCGCCCACGGGTGTCCCGGACCGTGGTGGCCACACCAGCCGCGCGCAGCCGGCGAACAAACTCCCGCTCCACCGGCTTCGGGCTCGCATCCCAGCGGCTGCCCGGTGTCGGATTGAGCGGGATCAGGTTCACATGCGCGAGCCGGCCGGACAATAGCGCACCCAGAAGATCCGCTCGCCAGGGCTGGTCGTTCACGTCTCTGATCATCGCGTATTCGATGGAGATACGTCGCCCGCTATGTGCGGCGTAGCGCCAAACCGCATCGAGCACCTCGGCGACTTTCCAGCGCTGGTTGACCGGAACGAGTTCGTCGCGCAGATCATCATCGGGTGCGTGCAGCGACAGCGCAAGGGTGACCGAGAGATCCTCGGCGATCATGCGCTCGATCGCCGGAACGAGCCCGACGGTCGAGACCGTGATATGCCGCTGGGAGAGGCCAAGACCCTCCGGCGCGGGCGCGGTCAGTCGGCGTACGGCATCGATCACGCGCGCGTAGTTGGCGAGCGGCTCGCCCATCCCCATGAAAACGACGTGCGATAGCCGCGGTGGGCTGCCGGGCAGCGCGCCGCGCGCCGCGACCTCAGCGAACCAGGCGACCTGATCGACGATCTCGGCCGTGGACAGATTGCGGGTGAGCCCGGCCTGGCCGGTCGCGCAGAATGGGCACGCCATGCCGCAGCCGGCCTGGCTCGACACGCAGACCGTGACCCGGTCCGGATAGCCCATCAGCACGCTTTCGACCAGCGATCCGTCGTGCAGTCGCCACAGGTTCTTGCGAGTCGCCCCGCCATCGCACGCGAGTTCACGCACCGGTGTGAGGAGTCGCGGAAGCAGCGCCTCGGTGAGCCGGGCCCGGTCGGTTGCCGGGATGTCGGTCATCGCGTCCGGGTCGCGTACGAGGCGCCCGAAGTAATGGGTCGACAGCTGGTTGGCCCGGAAGGCAGCGCCGCCGAGCGCCTCGACGGCGGCCCGGCGCGCGGCCAAGTCGAGATCGGCGAGGTGGCGCGGTGGCATCGCGGCGCGATGCCGAGCCCGCGCATTCGGCTCCGCCTCACCGCGGACAAGTGCTACCGGCCCGGCGTCGCCGCGGGTCGCAGTGGCCGGCTCGTCGATCGTCGACGGCGGTGCCGAGGGCAGGGGCGGGAGCATCGGTAGGGCGGTCATGATGGTCCCAGTGTCCCACGCCGCCGCGGTCGGAGCCCCGGTCGACCCACCTGCGCGAGGCGTCATGTGGCGACGGGCGCAAACACCGCGAGCAGCACGAATGCCGTTGGAGCGGCAAACACCACGGAATCAAGTCGGTCCATCAGGCCACCGTGCCCCGGCAGCAGGTTGCTCATGTCCTTGATCCCGAGGTCACGCTTCAACATCGATTCGGCCAGGTCTCCGAGAACCGCGGCCGCCGACACGGCCACGCCGATGATCGCGCCCTGCCAGTACGGCTGATGCAGGAGGTAGTGGATGAGGAAGGCGCCACCCACGCCGGTGGCGACAAGCGAGCCGGCAAGGCCCTCCCATGATTTCTTCGGACTTATCGACGGTGCCATCGGATGCTTGCCGAAGAACACGCCCGCCGCATATCCGCCCGTATCGGACAACACGACCATGGCCAGGATGCACAGCACGCGAAGATCGCCGTTGTCCGGACGAGCCAGGAGAATGCCGAAGAACAGCAGGAACGGGACGTACGCGGCAATCAGGGTGGCCGCCGAGATGTCGCGGGCGAAGCCGGCCGGGCCACTCGACAGTCGCCACACGATCACCGCGAGGATCGTCACCAGCAGCCCGAGCACCAGCGACTCCACCCCGCCGAAATACGCCAGTGGCGCCATCACCAGGCATCCGCCGATGAGCGGCACGAGCGGTGGTTCGGCGCGCGAAACGGACGCGGCAGCGGTCGTCTGGCCGGCCGCGGGCGGCGGAACGGTTGCCCTCCGGCCCGGGAGCGCGAACGCGTGCACCATCTCCCAGACGCCGACGCACGCCCCGACCGCAAGCACGGCGACGAACGCGGGGCGCCACAAGAACAGCGATCCGAGGACGATCCCGGCCAGCAGCACGCCGACACCGATCGCCTTCGGAAGGTTCCGGCCCGCGCGGCCCACCTTGGGAGGATCGCCGCCGGGCCCGGCCTCCGGCATAGCTGCCGAGGGCGGTGCGGCTGCGTCGGCCGGTCGCCCGTTTGCGTGCGATCCGTTGGTACGGGACTGGCCCAGGCCCAGGTCGAGCGATGTGATGTCGGCGGCGTCGGACTGCCGCGGGCCGTTCGGCTCGGTTCCCGGTCGTAATCCGTCGGGTCGGTCGCCCGCTGGTCGGGCGCGGTCCGGCCATGGACTGCCCGGTTGCCGACTATCCGGTCGTGGGCCGTCCGGTCGGGGGCCGTCCCGACGTACGTGGCCCGGCCGTGGGTCGTCCGGACGCGCGTTGCCCGGGCGGGGACCTTCGAGTTGTGGCACGGGTCGGGTCGGTCCATCGAGCGCGCGCTGACCGGGACGGTTCACCGGCGGCGGCGCGGCAGCGGGCGGCGGCGCGGCAGCGGGCGGCGGCGCGGCGGCGGGCGGCGGCGCGAGCCGCCACGACGGATCGACGGGGACCGGAGCGGTCGCACCGGCCTTCGGGCGCCCGGCTCTCGGCATCTCGCCGGTGGGCGGGCCGGCGTCGCCGCGACTACGCCGACGGGGTTGTCCGTTCGGCTCGGGACCGTACATCGGCTGAGCCGACACGCCATCGCCGTACGTGAACCCGTACGAGTCCTCGTCGCGAGCGTCGTCGTACGCGTCGGGCGCGGCATCGGCATGCCGCGCCCGGTGGCGTCCCCGACGTACGTCGCGATCGGCGGTGGGATCGTAGGCCATCAGACCTCGAGCAACTCAGCTTCCTTGTGCTTGATGATCTCGTCGAGATGCGCCACGTACTTGTGCGTCAGCTCGTCGAGTTCCTTCTCGGCCCGCCGGCCGTCGTCCTCGCCGGCCTCGCCGTCCTTGACGATCCGGTCCAGCTCTTCCTTGGCCTTGCGGCGGACGTTGCGGACGGCGACTTTGGCATCTTCGCCCTTCGATCGAGCGACCTTCACCATGTCCCGACGCCGTTCCTCGGTCATCTGAGGAAGGTTGATGCGCAGTTGGGTGCCTTCGTTGTTGGGGTTCACCCCGAGATCGGAATCGCGGACGGCCTTTTCCATCGCGGCGATCTGCCCGGTGTCGTACGGCTTGATGATCGCCATCCGGGGCTCCGGGATCGCGATCGATGCCATCTGCGTGAGGGGGGTTGGCGATCCGTAGTAGTCGATGATGATCTTGGCAAACATGCCCGGGGTAGCTCGACCGGTGCGGATCGTCGCGAAGTCTTCCTTCGCGAACTCGACCGCCCGCTCCATCTTCTCCTCGGCCTCGAGGAGGGTGTCGTCGATCACGTGCTGTCTCCTTCACACTCCGTGCCCACGTCGTTGTCGGCCGGGCGGTCCGACCCTCTCGTTCGCCGCGGCGCCCGCCGCATCGCGAGGGCTCGCGCCATGACGCCCGCGGCCCAGAGACGGCGGCTGTGTCGCGCTCCGACGGCCGCCGCCGCGGTGCGCGGGTCGCCCGGCGGTGCCGGCGGTCGCCCGATGTTCAGTTCGCGGTGATCAGGGTGCCGATCTGTTCGCCGCTGATGGCACGGACGAGGGTGTCCGGCCCATCCGAACCGAACACGAGCATCGGCAGCTTGTTGTCGCGGCAGAGGGCGAGCGCTGCCGTGTCCATGACCCGAAGGTCACCACCGATGGCATCATCGAACGTCACCGTATCCAGCTTACGGGCGGTTGGGTCGGTACGCGGATCGGCGGTGTATACGCCATCGACGCCGTTCTTGCTCATCAGCACGATGTCGGCGTGGATTTCTAGTGCACGCTGGGCGGCGACGGTGTCGGTCGAGAAGTACGGCATACCGGCACCGGCGCCGAAGATCACCACGCGGCCCTTTTCCAGGTGCCGGATGGCCCGCCGGGGAATGTACGGCTCCGCGACCTGCGCCATGTTGATCGCGGTCTGTACGCGCGTCTCGATGCCGATCTTCTCCAGGAAGTCCTGCAGCGCGAGGCAATTCATCACGGTTGCGAGCATGCCCATGTAGTCGGCGCGCGGTCGGTCCATCCCCCGGCGCTGCAATTCGGCACCGCGGAAGAAGTTGCCACCACCGACGACGACGGCCACCTGCACGCCCTGGCGCACGACGCGCGCGATCTGCCGGGAGATCTGCTGGACAACATCGGGGTCGACGCCGATGGAACCGCCACCGAAGACCTCACCGGACAGCTTGAGCACGACACGGCGAGGCCGGTCCCCCGACCTTGTTATCGGTGCCGCCTGCGCTGCCGTACTGCTCATCGCACCTCCCGGTGATGATCGCGAACCCGTGTGATGGCGGGTACCTAAATGTGCCATGCCGGCCGCACACCCGCAGCGGCACCCACCCGGTTGCGGCCGCCACCGCGGGATACAACCGTCGAAACAACCGCAAAGTCACCAGGAATGGGCACGATGGCCGGGCCTCGAAAGCAAACGACCGGCCCCCGAAAGCAGACGAGCAGGGCCCGGACAGCAGACGAGCAGGGCCCGGACAGCAGACGAGGAGGCCGCGGCGATGTACGCCAGCGACCTCCTCGCTCCGTTGCTGTGGCCCGTCAGGCCTGGCCGACCTCGAAGCGGGCGAACGTCTTGACCGTCAGCCCGGTCTCGGTCAGCACCTGCTTGACCGACTTCTTCTGATCCTGCACCGAAGCCTGCTCCAGCAGGACGAAGTCCTTGAAGTAGGCGTTGACGCGACCGTCGACGATCCGGGACAGCGCGGCTTCGGGCTTGCCCTCGGCCTTCGCGGTCTCCTCGGCGACCCGGCGCTCGGTCTCGATCACGTCGGCCGGCACCTCGTCCCGCGTGACGTACTTCGGTCGCATCGCGGCGACCTGCATCGCGATGCTACGGGCGTCGTCCAGCGAGGCCTCGTCCGATTCCTTCCCGCCGTACGCGATCATGACACCCACCTGTGGCGGCAGGTCCGCGGCCTTGCGGTGCAGGTAAACGGCCACCGGGCCGTCCAGCACGGCGAACCGGTTGACGACCAGCTTCTCGCCGATCTTCGCCGACTGCTCCTCGACCGTGGCGGCCACCGTACGGCCGTCGGGGAGCGTTGAGGCCAGCAGCGCGTCTACGTCGGTCGGCTTGGTCGCCGCGACGTGCTCGACGATCTGCTGGGCGAGCGCGATGAAGTCCTCGTTCTTCGCCACGAAGTCGGTCTCGCAGTTCAGTTCGAGCAGCGCGTTGCCGGAGTGGGCGACAAGACCGTTGGCGGCCGTACGCCCGGCTCGCTTGTTGACATCCTTGGCGCCCTTGACGCGGAGGATCTCCACGGCCTTGTCGAAGTCGCCGTCCGCCTCCACGAGCGCGTTCTTGCAGTCCATCATCCCGGAGCCGGTGAGCTCCCGGAGCTTCTTGACGTCCGCAGCGGTGTAGTTCGCCATCTCGTCTCTCTTAGTGATTTCGATCGATCATGTCGATGGAAAGTCGTGATAATTCGGCCGGCTGTCCAACCGCCGTACCCGTCTATCTATTCCAAAGCCCGCCCACGACGAACCTCAAGCCAACTACAAGGCTCGCAGCTCGCCGTGCACCGTGGACCCGTCACCCAGCCAGGTTTCCGGCCGGGCCGCCCACGTCGGGATCAAGCCTGACCGCCCAGAGTGGTCGAGGCAGCCGGAACCCTAAATCAGGACTCGGAAGCAGCCGGAGCTTCGCCAGCACCAGCGGGAGCGAGCAACTCCTGCTCCCACTCGGCCAGCGGCTCGTCGGTGCCGACCGTGCCCGGCTCGGGCTTGTCGTCGCCGCGGCTCTTGCCGGAACGGGCGATCAGACCGGCCGCCACCGCGTCGGCGATGACCCGGGTAAGCAGCGCGGCCGAGCGGATCGCGTCGTCGTTGCCCGGGATCGGGAAATCGACCTCGTCCGGGTCGCAGTTCGTGTCCAGCACCGCGATGACCGGGATGCCGAGCTTGCGCGCCTCGTCGACGGCGATGTGCTCCTTCTTGGTGTCGACGATCCATACCGCGGCCGGCGTCTTCTGCATGTCGCGCAGGCCGCCGAGCGTACGGGTGAGCTTGATCTTCTCGCGCGACAGCTGCAGGGTTTCCTTCTTGGTGTAGCCCTGTGCGGTGCCGGTCAGCTCGAGCGACTCCAGCTCCTTCATGCGCTGCAGCCGCTTGTGCACGGTCTGGAAGTTGGTCAACATGCCGCCGAGCCAGCGGTGGTTGACGTAGGGCATGCCCACGCGGGATGCCTGTTCGGCGATCGCCTCTTGGGCCTGCTTCTTCGTGCCGACGAACAGCACGCTGCCGCCGGCGGCGACGGTGTTCTTGACGAACTCGTACGTCTTCTCGATGTAGTCGAGGCTCTGGCGCAGGTCGATGATGTAGATGCCGTTGCGCTCGGCAAAGATGAAGCGCTTCATCTTGGGGTTCCAGCGCCGGGTCTGGTGCCCGAAATGGACACCGCTCTCCAGCAGCTGCCGCATGGTTACGACGGCCATGTCTGTCTGATACTCCCTGGTCCTGGTTGTCCGGCCGGCCGGTCGGCCCGCCGCCTAGCGCCCGATGCCGGCCGAGGACCCGACACAAGATCGAGACCAGGACGACCGCCGTGTGATCCGTGATGTCCGCATTCGAGGACGTCGTCGGGTCGAGGGCGCGCGAAGTCGACCACCTCACGGTGGCCGCGATACCCAAGTGTACGCGTTAAGCCCGGTGGGCCCGAATCGGTCCGGACGTCAGCCGGGTCAGGCCGCCGGGCCGGCGGCGATGATCCGTCGCCCGGATCAGGCCGCCAGGCCGGCGGCGACGATGAGGATGAGGCCGATCGGCAGGTATGCCAGCGGTGTCCGTAGCCAGGCCCGGCCCACATTCGGACCGCCCGCGATGGCCGCTCCCGTCGCGAGGCCATAGAGCCCCAACGCGATCATGGGCACGCCACACAGCGCGAACACGCCAGCGAGAACGCCGCCGACGTTGGTCGGATGAGCGGTGACCGAGTCGATCAGGACCTTGACCAGTATCAGGACCTCGACCACGACCGCCACGGTGCCGAGAAGGCCGGCGACCCCGGACCGACGGGCCCGGTAGGCCTCCTTCGGCGCTCCGCCGAGCGTTGAACCCGGCATCGCAGAGGCCGGAATCGCCTGCGTGGGGGTAGAGCCGGCCTGGTAGACGGTGGACGAGGGCGAGCCAAGCAGGGGCGCTATCGACGCCGGTGACCCCGGTGCCGACGGCGACGACACCGGCGGGCCCGACGCCGGCCCGGCCGGATTCGGGCCGGTGGGCATCGCGTTTCCGGGCACGCCGGGCGCGAGGAGACCAGGCGCGGCCGAGCCGGGGGCGAGCGACGCGGACGGGAGACCACCGGGCGGAGAGCCGAGGTCACCCGGGTCGGCAGGGCGGCGCAACGCGCCCCGGTCGAGCATCTCGGTGCGATAGCGCGGCGACTCCTCGCGCGTCTGGTCGACCTCATCTTCCGGAAGTTCGAGGCCAGAGCGCATGCCCCGGCGGCCGGACCGGGTCGCGCGTTCGTCGTCACCGTTTCGGTCCGGCCGACCACCGTCGCCGTCGTGGCGCTGATCCGGCACCTCGAAGGAGTGCTCACCCGAGTCACCGCCGGGGTAGCCGCCGACGTACGCATCGCGGTAGCGCTGATCGTCGCCGTACCGGGCGTCGTCCGCGTACGGCTGGTCGTCGCGCCGGGCGTCCTCACCGTAACGGGCGTCGTCCGGGTATCGGTCGCCGTAGCGCGGGTCCCGTTGCCCGCGCGGCATCTCGTCGCGTTCGTTGTACCAGGGCGGAGGTTCCGTCGAGTACGGCCGTTGTGCGTCCACGATTTCTGACCGTAGGCGACCCGGCACCCCGGCCGCCAGCGCAAGGGCCGGGTTGTGGCGGTTTGTCGGCCGAACCCGGCCGGCCGGTCGGCGCGTGCGGTGACACCTGCCGCCGATGTGATCGCCGTCGCTGTGCGCCGGGTCCCACCAGCGGACGATCGCGCACATGACCGATCGGTATCCACCCGCGGCATCCGACTCTCGGGCCACCGACGCGATCGCAGCAAGCTTTCTGCGCACCGCCGATGCCGAGTTCGCCGCCGAGTCGCCGCTCTACGATCGGCTCGCTCGCGCCGTCGCGGAACGGCCCGATCTGTCCGAACCGCTGCTTGCGGCGCCGCGGACCCAGCGGCGGGCCCTGCTCTACTTCGCCGCCATCGGCTTTCTCCTGCGCACCGTCGATCCAGATCACCCGCTTTCCGGCTGGTACGCCACGCTCGGCGGCACGCGTACCGCCGGCGACGGCGACCCGGTCGCGGCACTAGTCGATTTCGTCGCCACGCACCGGGCCGAGATCGCCGCGCTGTGCGCGCGCAAGATCACTCAGACGAACGAAGTCAACCGGGCCGCGCTGCTCCGGCCGGCCTGGGGTCGGGCGGCGCAGATCGCGTCGGCGATGCGGCGCCCTGAGCTGGCGATCATCGAACTCGGTGCGAGCGCCGGGCTCCTCCTCGCGACCGACCGCTATGCGATCCGCTATCACCAGGGCCGGTCGGAGCGCACCTACGGCGAGGGCAGCCTCATGATCGACAGCGACCTTCGGGACAGTGGTGGCGGCTGGCCCGACCACGCCGCGACGGCGGTGCCGGTGGCGTCCCGTACCGGCATCGATCTGGAACCGATCGGGCCCGGCGACCATGACGGCGCGGCCTGGCTGCATGCATGCGTCTGGCCGGAGCACACCGAGCGCGACGCGCGGTTGGACCTGGCACTCGCGGCGGTCGCGGATCTCGCACCGACCATGATCGCGGCCGACATGCGCACCGGGCTGCGGGCGGCGCTGGCCGAGATCCCGCACGACGTCACGCCGTGCGTTCAGACGTCGCACGCGATCGTCTACCTCGATGCCGCCGGACGTGGCGAGTTGGTGCGGGCACTCGCATCGCTCGGCGCGGAACGCGACATGATCGTGGTCATGAACGAGCCATCGGCACTGCATATGTGGACCGCGCCGATACCGCGGCCGGACGCGGGCGTCACGACGCATGTCACGGCCGTGGCCTGGCGCGGCGGCACGGCCACCGTCGAGGTGCTGGCCGAGGGCGACCCGCACGGTCGCTGGCTGCGCTACGAGCCCAGGGGGTACGCCTACGCTCCGCCGGCGCTGTCCGGGGCGAGCGATGTCTGACGACCTCGTGCGTACGGAGCGGACGACGCATCACCGATTTGCCGACAACGGCGTCTACGACCGCGATGTCATGCGCGCGATCCTCCGGGCCGGGTTCATCTGCCACCTCGGCGTGATCGTCGACGACTATCCGATGGTCGTCCCGACCGTGTACGGCCTCGACCCGGCCGGCGACACGCTCTACCTGCATGGATCCGTGGCCAGTCGGAGCCTTCGCGGCCGGGCGCAGACCGTCTGCGTGACGGTCACCCACGTCGACGGACTGGTGCTCGCGCGATCATTGTTCGAGCACGGCGTGAACTACCGAAGCGTCATGGTCTATGCCGTGCCACGTGTGATCGCCGATCCGGACGAGAAGCTCGTCGCACTGCGGCATCTGAGCGAACACGTGACGCCGGGTCAGTGGGACTATGCACGCCAACCGAGCCGCAAGGAACTGGCGGCCACGACATTGCTCGCGATGCGACTCGACGAGGTCTCGGTGAAGGTGAGCTCCGGCCCACCGGACGACGGAGACGGCCCCGATGCCGCGCTCGGATTGTGGGCCGGCGAGCTGCCTCTGCGTACGACCTGGGGCGAGCCGGTGCCGGATCCGGTTCTCCGCGGCGGAATCACCGTTCCCGACCACATCGCTCGGCGGGCCGGCACCGATTTCGGCCGGTAACCGGCGCGGTCGTGACGCGGCACTCGCAACGCGCAGCGCCGGTAAGCGGTGCGGTGGTCATCCGCGGGCGGTCGCGATCGCGTCGCGTACGGCCGGCACGACCTCCTCGGCAAAGCGCGCGAGCTGACCGGGGCCGTCGCCCCAGAACACGAACGTGTCGAATCCCAGGTCGAGCGCGAGGGGTGAGAGTTCGTCGACCCATTGTGTGACCGGCCCGCGGAGTACGCCGGTGGATTCACCGTCGGTCACCGCGCCGTTGACGTTCAGCACGCGCCGGATGTCCCCCGGCGCGCGGCCGGCTGCGGCGGCGGCCGCATCGAGTTGTGCCGTCAGGTCACGCAGCCGGGCCGTGTCGCCGGCATCGCCGCGCAGCGACGGTACCCAGCCGTCCGCGACCCGACCGGCCAGCGCAATTGCCTTCGGGCCGTACACGCCGAGCCAGATTCCGATCGGGTGCGCCGGCACCGGACCCGACTGCGCACCGCTGAGCTGATAGTGGCGTGCCGGTGAAACGCAGGTTCCGCTCGCCGCTCCAGACTTTCCGGATCACCTGGATGCCCTCGTCCAGTGCGGCCAGTGCCTCGGCCGGCGTACGTCGCGGTCCGCCGTACGCCTCGATCGCGTCCCAGAAGCCGCCGGCGCCGAGACCGAGTTCGAACCGGCCGCCGGACAGCACGTCGAGGCTCGCTGCCGTCTTGGCGAGCACCGCGGGCGGCCGGAGTGGAAGGTTCGCGACGTCCGGGAAACAAACCGATCCGACTCGTACGCCCGGCAATCACGCCGAGCAGCGATAACGCGTCGACGTACCGGCGTTGGTAGGGGTGGTCCTGGACCCCGACGTAGTCGAGGCCGCGAGCCTCGGCCTCGGCGGCCGTGGCCAGCAGCGGTGCGTCGGCCTCGGGGACGAGGAAGTAACCGAATGCGATCGGTCGGCCGTGGTCGGGCATACCCGCACGCTATCGGTTAACGCCACACCGGTCCCGCCACATCGTTGCTGCCACGCCGTTTGTGCCACGCCGTTGCTGCCAGGTCGGCGCTGTTGCGACGGCCGACCGCTCCGGGCCTGCTGAGAGATCCTGCATCGACGGTGCAAAATCGAGGGTCGTCCCGTCTGGGGCTCGGGCTTACAGTCACATCGATCACCCGTGGGCCGCCCGCCGGCCACGGGCCGTTCAGCACGTGCCCATCGTTTGTGCACGAAGGAGTTGCCATGAGTCGTCTCTTGACGACACACCCCCGCCTGGCTCTGGCCGCGATCGGCATCGCCGTCGCCGCTATCGCGGTGCCGACCGCCGCGTCGGCCAGCGGCCCCGACCACCAAGGCGGTTCGCCGGCCAAGGTCAGCCTGTTCCCGAGCGACACCCTCACCGTTCGCGATCACACGCAGCTCACCGGGCGACGCGTCGCATTGCCGTTGCCCGACTGCACGACGCATCCCACCGACTGCAACACGATCCGCCAGCTCAACACATTGGACGGCTTTGACATCGATCCGCAGTTGGCGCTGACGTTTGCGCAGGCGGTGGACGCGACCGCCGTCGCGGCGCACACGACCGTGACCGCTGTCGGCGGCGGCCACAACACGCCGATCGGCGTCGACCGGGTCGTCTGGGACGCGACGACGAACACCGTCTATGCCCACCCGATCGACCAACTCGCCCCCGACACCACGTACGAGCTGCAGGTACGCGGGGACAGCGGTGCCGGCATCCCGGGTGCGTCGACGACGTTCACCACCGAGAGCGCGACCACCGATCTGCTCGACATGCGCGCGCAACTCGACTCCGGAGTGGCGTACGCGCTCGCCGGCATCGCGCCGAACGCGCGGGGCCTCCAGATCGACGCCGAGGTGCCCGCGGCGGGCACGACGCTCACCTACACCCGCGATCTCGGGACGGTCGGCGGTCTGTCGACCGTACCGGTGCCGATCACGTCGGCCACCGGCGCCGCCAGCTACGTCTTCGGCTCGTATCTCGCGCCGAACTGGCTCAACGGCGACAGCGTCATCCCACAGACGCCGACGGGCGGCCCCGGACCACGGGTCACCGGGCAGGCGCGCCTCCCGTTCGTGCTGATCGTGCCGGCCGGAACGGCACCCAAGGGTGGCTGGCCGGTGGCCATCTTCGGCCACGGCTTCGGTGAGACGGACGCCGACGTGTTCCTCGCCGCCGATCTCAATGCAAGCCACGGCATCGCCACCATCGGCACCGACGTGGTCGGGCACGGCTTCGGCCCGCGCAGCACGTGGAACATCACCACCGCGAGCGGGACGATCTCGGTGTCCGCGCACGGTCGCGGTCACGACACGAATGGCGACGGCGTCATCGGCAGCACCGAAGGTGTGGGCGCTCCGATCCAGCCCGCACCCGACGCCGAAGTCGCCAACCGTGACGGACTGTCGCAGACGGTCGCGGACGTCATGTCGCTCGTACGCGCCATCGGCCACGGTCTCGACGTCGACGGTGACCACCACAATGATCTGCGCGAGACCGGCGTGAGCTACTACGGCCAGAGCTTCGGCGGCATCTACGGTGTCATGCTGGGCGGCGTGGACCCGAAGGTCCAGGTGCTCGCGCTCAACGTGTCCGGTGGGCCGATCACCGAGATCGCGCGTCTGTCACCGAGCTTCCGGCTGCTCATCACACAGGACCTCGCGCTGCGGACGCCGAGCCTGCTCAACGGCGGCTTCGACAACTTCACCGAGTCGCAGCCACTGCGCGGCGACCCGCCGGAGTTGAACCCGGCCCCCGGTGCGGTGGCGATCCAGGTCGCGCTCGCCCAGGGCACGTGGCTCGACCGTTCCGGCGACCCGGAAACGTACGCCCCGCTGCTCCGGCTCGATCCGCCCCGCGGCAGCGAGCCGAAGCGAGTCCTGTTCCAGAACGCGTTCGGCGACCAGACCGTGCCGAACCCGACCAACTACACGGTGCTCGCCGCCGGTCATCTCTTCGACCGGGAGAGCCTCTACCGCAACGACAAGACGGCGCAGGCCGCCAAGAACCCGCACGGGTTCCTGCTCGACCCGTCGTTCGTGCAGGGCAACGTGCCGGGCCAGACCCAGGTCGTGACGTTCTTCGCCTCGAACGGCAAGACGATCATCGACCCGGACGGACCCGGTGCGGTCTGGGAGACGCCGATCGCCGACCCCTCGGAGTTGCTCACGCTGAACTTCCCGAGTCCGATCGTTCCGTGATCCCAACCGGCTGATCTGGCCACACCACGGGCGCCGTCGAGGTTTCTCGGCGGCGCCCGTCGCTGTCCCGCGGTCCCGGTCGCGTCGCCGGCGTCGGCGGCGTTGCGGGTTCGTCGCGGTTCGTCGTCCACATGCGCCCTCGCCGTCCACAGTCGACCGCCGGTACGGTCGCGCCGAGTCGGCCGTACCGGCGAGTGTCTGGGCATGGCAGCGAAAGACGCAGTCGGCAGGTACGGCGAACGGGTGGCCGTCGAGTATCTGACCGCTCAGGGCATGCGACTGCTCGACCGCAACTGGCGCTGTTCCGCCGGTGAGATCGACGCAATCTTCCGCGATGGCGACGCCGTCGTGTTCGCAGAGGTCAAGACGCGTCGCAGCAGCCGGTATGGCACACCGGCCGACGCGGTCGGCTACGTGAAGCAGGCGCGGTTGCGGCGACTGGCCGCGATCTGGCTCGCACAATCCGACGTGCGCGCGACCGAGATCCGCTTCGATCTCGTGTGCGTGCGCCCGCAACCGGTCGGCGCGGCCGACGTCGAGCACCTCAAGGGCGCGTTCTGATGCCCGGTCACATCCCGGCGGCCCGTGTCCACGGCGGCGGCCGCTGATGTCGTACGCGAAGGTGTTCGCCATCGGCCTGCTCGGCCTCGAAGGTCACCTTGTCGAGGTCGAGGCCGACCTGGCCGCGGGGCTGCCCGGCCTCAGCCTCGTCGGACTGCCCGACACGGCGCTGCATGAGGCACGTGACCGGGTCCGGGCGGCGCTCGTCAATTCCGGCGAAACATGGCCGAACCGCAGGATCACGGTCAACCTACTGCCGGCGTCGCTACCGAAATTCGGGTCGTCCTTCGATCTGGCCGTGGCGGTCACTGTCCTCGCCGGTGCCGGGCTGCTGCCGCTCGCCCCGCTCGGCGGCGTCGTGTTGATCGGCGAGCTCGGACTCGACGGCAGCGTACGACCGGTGCGTGGCGTTCTGCCCTGCATCCTCGCCGCGGCTCAGGCCGGCATCACCCGGGCGGTCGTGCCCTACGCGAACGCCCACGAGGCGAGCCTCGTCCCAGGCGTGACCGTCCGCGCGACCGACAGCCTGCGGCGCCTCATCGACTTCGTTCGGGGCGCCGGCCCGCTGCTCGATCCGCCCGCGCCGGACGAGACCGTGTCGGTCCCCCACGGCCCGGATCTGGCCGACGTCATCGGCCAGGAGCTGGGCCGGCGCGCCATCGAGGTCGCTGCGGCCGGCGGTCACCACGTCTTCTTCGTCGGGCCACCGGGCGCCGGCAAGACCATGCTGGCGCAGCGTCTGCCGTCGGTCCTGCCGCCACTGGACGACGCCTCCGCGCTGGAGGTCACGGCCGTGCACTCCATCGCGGGGACGTTGCCGCCCGGCGCACCGATGATCCGGCGAGCGCCGTTTCAGGCCCCGCATCACACCGCGACACCGACCGCCCTGGTCGGCGGCGGCGCCGGCCTGGCGCGGCCCGGCGCGATATCCCTGTCCCATCGCGGCGTCCTCTTCCTCGACGAGGCACCAGAGTTCACCGGCTCGGCGCTCGAGGCACTCCGCCAACCGCTCGAAGAAGGGCAGGTCACCATCCACCGGTCCCGCGGCTACGCGACGTATCCGGCGCGCATCCAACTCGTCCTGGCGGCCAACCCATGCCCCTGCGCGAAACCGGCCGGCGACTCCTCGTGCGAGTGCTCACCGCTGACCCGTCGCCGTTATCTCGCTCGCCTGTCCGGGCCATTGCTGGATCGGGTCGACCTGCGCATCGAGTTGGATCCGGTGACATCCGCGCAGCTGGTCCGCGAGGACGCAACAGCCGAGGCGTCAGAGCCCGTCCTCCAGCGGGTGATCGACGCTCGCGACACGGCGGCCTCGCGCTGGGCGCGGTTCGGCGGACGTACGAACGGCGAGGTGTCCGGCGCCCAGTTGCGCGACCGCGAATTCCGTCTGCCCGTGGCGACCACGCGCCGGCTCACCGACCACATCGACCGCGGCCTGTTGTCCGCGCGCGGATTCGATCGTGTCCTGCGCATCGCGTGGACAGTCTGCGACCTGGACGGTCGGGATCGGCCGGACAAGGACGACATCGACGAGGCGCTATACCTCCGAGGCGGTGCCCGATGACACCAGACCGCGTGCGGATGTCCCGTATTGCGCTTGCCTACCTGGTCGAGCCGGGCAACCGCGATCTCGCGCTGCTCGTCGACGAATGCGGTCCGGTCGACGCGCTCGACCGGGCGGTCCGTGGCGACGTGACGGAATCCCTGCAGGGCATCGTGCGCGCGCGGGCGGATGGGCGCGACCCGTATGACATCGCCGCTGACCTGCTTGCGCGTACGGTCCGGGTCGGCGCGCGCGTCGTGACGCCGGACGACGATGAGTGGCCGCGTCAACTGGACGATCTGCGGCGGATCAGCCGCGACACCGGTCAACGGGTCGATCAGGACGTGTTCCCGCCGGTGTGCCTGTGGCTGCGGGGTTCACCGCCGCTGGCCGACGTCGTCCACCGATCGGTGGCCGTGGTCGGCGCGCGAGCGTCGACCCCGTACGGCAACCATGTCGCGACCGAGTTGTCGTACACCCTGGCCGAGCGCGGCTGGTGCGTTGTGTCCGGCGGGGCGTACGGCATCGATGCCCAGGCCCACCGTGGCGCGCTCACCGCCGGCGGCTGCACGATCGTCGTCCTGGCCTGCGGCATCGACCGGGCCTATCCCATGGCGCACGCGAATCTCTTCGAGCGTGTGAGTGAGGACGGTCTGCTGCTCTCGGAATGGCCGCCCGGAGCCGACCCGCATCGTCATCGCTTCCTCGTTCGCAATCGTGTGATCGCGGCGCTCACCCGCGGGACCGTGGTCGTGGAGGCGTCGGCCCGCAGTGGCGCACGGCAGACTGCCGGCCGGGCTCAACTGCTCGGGCGGTCCACCATGGCCATCCCCGGGCCGGTGACCTCGGCCATGTCGGTCGGGACGCATCAGATCCTGCGTACGCTCGACGCGCGGCTGGTCACCAACGCGGCCGAGGTGATCGAGGAGGTCGGGCGGATCGGGGACGACCTGGCGCCCCTCGTTCGGGGTCGGGACCGAGATCGCGACCGGCTCGGAGCGACGCTCGGCCAGGTGCTCGACGGTGTCCCGGCGCGGCCAGCCGTCGGACCGCAGCAGATTGCGGCGACCGCGGGACTGCCTCTGCGTGTCGTGTTGCGCGCGCTCCCGGCGCTGCGCGACGACGGCTTCGTCCTGGAAGACACATCCGGGTGGCGACTGGCGCCGAAGCGGCGAGCATCCTGAACGCGTCACGCCATCACAACGCGTCACGCCATCACGCGGACAGCGGGCGTCGCGATCGGATCGCACCCGCGCACGTCAGGCTTCGGCGCACGCCTTGTAGGCGGCCAGGACCTCTGTCCACCCACCCTCGGATTCGAAGCGGCCGTGATCATCGTCGGACACGAATCCGCTGTGTCGCAGCGTCACGTCGGCGACGAGGTTCCCCTCGGCGACATCTCCGGTGATGTCGCCGGCGAACCGGACGTCGAGCTCGGTCGGATCCGGTGCGCGGACCCCGAGCGTCCACACCATCGTGATCGCGGTCCCGTCCTGGATCGCCTTGACCGCTCCCCAGGTGAACTCGTCACCGCTCTTGCTGATCTCGTACACACGGCCGCCAACGTGCGGCTCGATCACGACATCGGCAAGATCGTTGCCACTGGCCGAGAACGCCGCCGGCCACCACTCGCCTATCCGAGCGGTGAAGGTCGCATAAGCGTGCGCGCGCGAGCAATTCGCGGCAAGCGTACGCACGACCGCCGGGAGCGCGCCTGGCTGGTCGGCGGGGGTATCGGGAGTGACGCCGCCCATCGGCCGCGCCGCCGGAGCGCCGGCTTCCGCTTCCGGGCTGGCGCCGGCCGTGGGTTCGTCGTTCGACGGCACGCTGCTGACGCCAATCGCCGGTTCGTCGTCCGACGGCGACCCGGCTCACGCCCACTGCGGGTTCGTCGTCCGCAACCACCCGGCTGACCCCGACCGCGGGTTGGTCCGATGGCTCTGGTCGGCTGTCATCCATGGCATCAATCACCCCCTCAGGGTGTCATCCTCCGCCGGCAGCGGCCAGGCCCACCTCGGTCAGCGGTGCGTCGGCCACGACCGGCCGCCGCTGCGGCCTTGTTGCCATCGGTGCGCGCTCCGGATAGCCGACGGTGTGCGCTCCGGGCGGCTCTCCCCGTCGACCGGCCGCTCCGGGCGGCTCGCCGCGTGACCGGCCCGGCGCGGCGGTGTTGACGCACGAACCCCCGACCGGCAGCGTCACGAGGTATGACCGGCCGCGGCGAGACCCAGACGATCCTCGCCGCCCTGCCCGATCCGATGCGGCAAACGGTCCAGGCGTTCACACGTCATCTCGAACGCGAACGCGGACGCTCGGCTCACACCGTCCGGGCCTACGTCGGCGACGCCGTGTCGCTTCTCGACCACGCGACGCGGATGAGCTGCACCGCCGTCGAAGACATCGATCTTGCCGTGCTCCGGAGTTGGCTGGCGCGGCTGCGTACGACCGGGTCCGCCCGTACGTCGCTCGCACGTCGCGCCGCCGCCGCTCGCACGTTCACGGCCTGGGCCCATCGGGAAGGACTGCTCCCCCATGACGTCGGGCAGCGCCTCGCGAGCCCCAAGTCGCGCCGCGACCTCCCCGGCGTGCTCCGCCAAGACCAGGCGGCGGCGCTCGTCACCGCGCCGGATCGCCGTCGGCCGAACACCGTCGGTCATACTCCCGACGCCCAGGCCGCCGCCGTGACACTGCGGGACGCGGCGGCCTTGGAGCTTCTCTACGCGACCGGCATCCGGGTCAGCGAGCTGTGCGGGCTGGATGTGACCGACGTCGACCACGGCCGCCGAGTGGTCCGCGTACTCGGGAAGGGGTCGAAGGAGCGCGGCGTGCCGTACGGTGTGCCGGCCGGCCGGGCGATCGGAGCGTGGTTGCGTCACGGCCGCCCGGAGCTGGCGACCGTCCGCAGTGGCTCCGCTCTCCTCCTCGGTGCCCGTGGCGGCCGCCTGCAGCCGACGACCGTACGCCAGCTCGTGGCGGCGTACGCCGAGGCCACCGGCCTGCCACACCTGTCGCCACACGGGCTGCGGCACAGCGCCGCCACGCATCTCCTCGAGGGCGGCGCCGACCTTCGCACGGTCCAGGAGATCCTCGGCCATGCGTCGCTTGCGACGACGCAGATCTACACCCACGTCTCGATCGAGCGCCTGCGTGCCGCGTACCGCCAGGCGCACCCACGGGCCTAACGGCACCATTTCCGCCGGCCCGTCGCCGGATCACGCGTGCTCAACATGCGACGACCATCGGCCGAAGCGCCCGAAGGAATTAGGATCATGGTCGTGACGCCGCCGCCCGCCCCGCTCCCCGGCGCACGCCTGCTCTTTTCACTCGATCCCGCGGTGGCGTATCTGAACCACGGCTCGTTCGGCGCCGTACCGGTCCCGGTGCAACGCGCCCAACAGCGACTGCGCGACGAGGTCGAGACAAACCCCCAGCAGTTCTACACGGCCGGGCTCTGGGACCGGCTCGGCCATGCTCGCACCCACCTGTCGCAGTTCCTCGGCGCCGACCCGGCCAGCACGGCGTTTGTCGCCAACGCGACGGCCGCGGTGAGCATCGTCCTGCGCACGCTGGCGTTCGCCCGCGGCGACGAGATCATCACAACCACCCACGGGTACGGCTCGGTCGCGCTCGCCGTCGACCACGTCTGCGCCCGTACGGGAGCGACGCATACGGTGGTCCCGCTGCGGCTGGACGCGTCCGACGATGACATCGTCGCGGCGGTCGCGGGCGCGATCACAGCGGGCCGCACCAAGCTGGTCATCGTTGACCAGGTCGCATCCGCGACGGCGCGGGTCATGCCGGTCGCCCGGCTGGCCGTCGCGGCCAGATCCCGCGACGTGCCGATACTGGTCGATGGCGCCCATGCGCCCGGCACGCACGCGCTGCGCGTGGACGCGATCGGCGCCGACTTCTGGGTCGGGAACCTCCACAAGTGGATGTACGCGCCAAGGCCGACGGCGATCTTTTCGGTCGCGGAGAAGTGGCGCGACCGGATCGAAGCCCCGGTCATGTCGTGGGCCGATGCGGACGGCTTCCCGGCGAACCTGGAAATGGGCGGAACGCTCGACTACACGGCGTGGCTCACCGCGTCGACCGGGCTGTACGTGTTCCGTACGCTCGGCATCGACCGCGTACGGTCACACAACGCGTCACTCGTCGCCTACGGCCAACGGGTCGTCGGGGCGGCACTCGGGCTGCTCAGCCCGTCGGAGTTGCCGAATCCGGGCGGCGTCACACCATCGATGCGGGTGCTGCCGCTACCGAGCCACGTGGGTCGGACCGAAGCCGACGCCATCGCTCTGCGCGTTCGCATCGCCGAGGAGCTTCGTGTGGTCGTGCCGATCATGTCGTGGCACGGCCGCGGGCTGCTGCGACTGTCGGCGCAGGTCTACAACCACGCCGACGAATACGACCGGCTCGCGGCCGGCCTGCCGCGCGTGCTGGCCGCGCTCCGCTAGCCGCGTTCCGCCGCCGGGTCGCGATCGGCCATCACGGCGACGGATACAGCCGCACCTGGCCGAGCCCGAGCAGCATCAGCGGGTCGAGATAGGCCCCACCCCGGATGAGTCCCCAGTGCAGGCAGGGCGCCGGGCCGGCGGGACAGTGCGACAGGCGCGCGTCGATCGTCCCGATCGGCGTTCCGATCGCCACCCGATCGCCGGCGTGCACGCTCGCGGCGACCGGTTCGTACGTCGTGCGGAGCCCGTCGGGATGTGTGATGCTCACGACACCGGTGCCGGCGACGCGACCGGCGAACGAGACCGTGCCCGCACCGGCGGCGTAGACGGGCTGGCCGAGGGCTCCAGCGAGGTCGACGCCACGATGCCCCGGGAGCCACGCTTCGGCCGGTGGGTCGAATGCCCCGACCACGACTGGCGCGCCGGCCAACGGCCACACGAACAGCCGTGCCGCGGCTGTGACGGACGGGGCACGGGTCGGACCGCCACCGACCTGGGAGTGCGGCCGCGACACCGCACCGGCCGCCGCGACCGCGTCACCGATCACCAGCGACAGGACGGCGACGACAACCATCGCGATGGCGGCGCCGGGCAGGCGACGTACCCATGAAGTCACGGTCTCAGCGTTGCCCCCGACGGCGCCGACGGCGACAGCGACAGCGGCGATCTGGGGACAGCGAGGGCGCCTGTGGACGACGCACTCGGTGGGACCCTGAGGCCGGATCTGAGAGAATTCGGGGGTTATCCGGATGTCTGTGCTTGCCGCAGAGTGCAACCATTGATGACGGACCGCCGGTGAACGCCGTGCCCATCCGGCACGGATCTTCCGGCCCCCCGGAGGAGACGAAAGCCATGAACGAGAGCCACCACTTCTTCCGCAACACGATCTTGGTTATCGGCGGCGTGATCGTCGCGGGCTGGCTGGCGCTGTGGCTGATCCATTTCGTGTTCAGCATCCTGCTCTACATCATCGTCGGCGCTGTGGTTGTCGGCGGCGGCTACTACCTCTACGGCCGGGCCAAGAAGTCGCTGCAGAGCGGCCGCATGCCGCGCCAGATCCGCCGGTAGCCAGCCGCTTCAGCTCCGCGGGTAAAACGGGCCGCGCCAGCCGCGCCGGGAGCAGGCCGGCTCCGCCGGTAAAACGGGCCGCACTAGCTGCGCTGGTCGCAAGCCGCGGCCGCGCGCCGGTGGGGCCCGACCTACGAGCGACGATGCGGGACCGCGGCGCGATTACGTCGCCGCGCTAAGCCCTCCGGGCCCGACACCTCGGCGCGGCGCGAGCATCGAGCCCGTCCACGCGAGAAACCCAGCACATGCGCCGCGATCCGGTCCCAAGATCCGTGACCTTGGAGCGAGAAATACCTGATCTTGAACGGATCGGGCACCTGATGCTCCAAGGTCACGGATGTTGACGGTCGTTAGCCGGCGCGGCCCGCGCTCCGCAGACTTCGGGCGGCGAGCAGCGACTGGAGTCGACGGAGTCACCGGGCCCGATCGCGCAGATCGCCGGCTGCCACCCGGACGATCACCCACCACGCCTCCGGCATCGCCGCCCAGCGCGTCCGGGCGTTGCACTGCACATGAATGGCCGGCTCGATATCCGAGCCGGCCATCAATCTGTCCGCTTCCTGACACCATGCGGCGTCTAGGCGCCGAACCCCGAATCGGTGGGCAGCGAGATGTCCGGCTTTTCGAGTTCCTCGACGTTCACGTCCTTGAACGTGATCACCCGAACATTCTTTACAAAACGGGCAGGGCGGTACATGTCCCAGACCCAGGCGTCATGCATCTCGACCTCGAAGTAGACCTCACCGTCGGAGTTGCGGACGTGGAGATCGACCTGATTCGCGAGGTAGAACCGGCGTTCGGTCTCGACCACGTAGGAGAACTGGCGAACGATGTCCCGATACTCGCGGTAGAGCTGCAGCTCCATCTCGGTCTCGTACTTTTCGAGATCCTCAGCGCTCATCGTTCTCCACATCTGGGGCGGGCCGACCCGGTGGGAACCGGGGCGTCGGGCTGCCCTGCTCAGCCTGTCGTCATCTATTCTCGCCCACGCCTGACCGGTCGGGGGTCGTGCCGGCCGGACGCCACGCCGTGGCCGACATCACGCCTGGTCGACGTACTGCTCGACGTACCGGTCGAACGCCTCGTCCAACGCCTCGGGGGAGGCCGGGGCACCCTCGATGACGCCGTCGATGTCGTCCTCGAACCCGGACGCCACGCTGACCGTACCCCGTCGCCGCCGGCCGCCGGAAACGGCCGCGACATTCACGTACGAGAAGCGATGATCAGGACACGCGCCGTGCTCGGCGAGGGCAGCCGAGTGCTCGGGCGTCGCATAGCCCTTGTGCTCGGCGAACCCGTACTGCGGCCAGGTCTCGGACAGCTCACACATGATCCGGTCCCGGGTCACCTTGGCGATCACGCTGGCGGCGGCCACACACGCCGCGACCTGGTCACCCTTCCACACGGCGAGGCCCGGGGCGCCCAGTCCCGGCACCGGGAAGCCGTCGGTGAGGACATAGTCCGGCCGGACCGCCAGGCTGGCCAGAGCCCGCCGCATGGCGGCGACGTTGCACACATGCAGGCCTCGTTGGTCGATCTCGCCGGGCGGGATGACGACCACCGCATGGGCCAGCACCCTCGCCATCACCTCGGCATAGACCCGCTCTCGCGCCAGCGGGGTCAGCAGCTTCGAGTCGTTGAGGCCCGGCACCTCACCGCGTCGACCGGCTGGCAGGATTGCCGCCGCGGCCACCAATGGTCCGGCGCAGGCACCGCGCCCGGCCTCGTCGGCGCCGGCGACGTGGGCAAATCCACGCCTCCGTAGGGCCTGCTCCATGGCGAGCATGCCGGCATCCTTGGCGAGGATCGTTCGCGTCGGGGGCAGCACCCCAACAGCCTACGGCGGACCGACCGCGCGTCACCCGCCGCCGGTAGCCGGGATTCGACTATCAGACGACGGTACGGAGAAGCGCGCCGTCCGCCCCACCGGCCAGAAGAGCAGGATGGCCCGGCCGATCACCGAGCTCACCGGAATGGTCGCCGCCTCGATGCTGCCGGTCTCCTCGTACTGCTCGCGCGAGTCGCCGGAGAAGAAGCGGTTGTCCCCCATCACCCAGAGCCGGTTGGGCGGGACGACGATGTCGAAGCGGTCGGGACTCGCCGGCAGGTGACCGCCGTCGCCATTGAGGTAGGGCTCGTTCAGCGACACCCCATTGATCATGAGCCGGCCCTGTACGTCGCAGCAGACCACCCGATCGCCACCGACGCCGATGACCCGCTTGATGAAGTCGGTCTCGTCCGGCGTGATCCGCCACGACATGGGCGATCTGAAGACGATGACCTCTCCGCGCTTCGGCTGGCGGAAGTCATAGACGAGTTTGTTGACCAGCACCCGGTCGTTGATGTTGAGCGTGTGCTCCATCGATCCGGACGGGATGTAGAACGTCTGCAGCACGAACGTACGGATGACAAGCGCGGCGAGAAGGGCGACGACCAACAAGATCGCGAGCTCACGCAGATACCGCCGACGATGGCGCGGAGCTGCGTGTTTGGGTCCCGAACCGCCTCGGCCGACGGTGGCAACGCTCGTCACGGAGGGAGCGTACGTCGCGCGAGCGCCGATAACCGACACTTCGCGTATTAACGTGGAAATACCTAGACAACGGATATGTCGGCGCCGCGCGCGGTCGGGTCGACGCTGGGCGCGGTCGGGTCGACGCTGGGCGCGGTCGGGTCAGCGCTGCGCGCGGTCGGGGTCGGCGGCGTGCCCGTGGAAACGCAGACGAAAGCCCGCGACCAACAGTTCGAGACTGTTCGGTCGCGGGCTTCACTTGTCGTCATGGCCGCGGTGACGGCCGAGCGGAGCGGGTGCGCGTCAGTTCGACGGCTTCTCGCGCAGCTCCTTGATCTTCGCCTTCTTGCCGCGAAGATCACGCAGGTAGTAGAGCTTGGCCCGGCGGACGTCGCCACGCATGACGACCTCGACCCGGTCGATGGCCGGGCTGTTGAGCGGGTAGGTCCGCTCGACGCCGACACCGAAGCTCACCTTCCGTACGGTGAACGTCTCCTGAAGGCCGGAGCCCTGGCGACGGATCACCACGCCCTGGAAGATCTGCACACGGGACCGGTTGCCTTCGACGACCCGGGCGTGCACCTTGAGGGTGTCTCCGGCCCGAAACGGCACGACGTCCGTGCGGATGGACTGGGCGTCAAGCGCGTCCAGCGTCTTCATCTCTCGTGTATCCCTTGAGATATGGCGCGACGGCAAGCGGCGCGCGGGCGGCTGAAGCTGATCACACGCGGCCTCGCGCACCGCGGACGCGGCGGACGTGGAGCGGGAGATCCTCGGCGCCGCGGGGCTTCGGCGGACACGCCAGCGAGGGCGCGCACCATCCGACGGCCGCGCGGGCCGGCAGGTACAACCCCACTACTGTGCCACATCACGCGACCGGACCTGAAATCAGGCACCGATGACGGCACGAATCAACGAGCGTTAATCGAGCCGGCCGGATAGATCAAAACCGATATCGACCAGCACCGCCCGGTCATGGCGGTCGAGCGCCTCGGCCGGCAGCGCCCGGAGCAGATCGGGCCGGCGCTCGGCCGTGCGCCGCAACGCCTGGTCGCGACGCCACCGCGCGATCCGACCGTGATCGCCCGATCGAAGCACGTCAGGTACCGGGCGGCCGCGCCACTCCGGTGGCTTCGTGTAGACGGGTGACTCGAGCAGCCCGTCGGTGTGTGACTCGTCCTCCAGAGATGCGGCGTTGCCGAGCACGCCGGGTATCAGCCGCGTCAGCGCCTCGATCATCACGAGTACGGCAACCTCGCCGCCGAACAGCACGTAGTCGCCGATCGAGACCTCGGTCACGCGCAGACGGGTCGACGCCTCGTCGACGACGCGCTGATCGACGCCCTCGTATCGGCCGCAGGCGAAGATGAGGTGGCTCTCGGTCGCAAGGTCGGCGGCCAGCGCATGTGTCAGCGGCACGCCGGCCGGACTCGGAACGATGACGCGGGCACCGCCAGCCGGAGCATCGGGTGTGCCGCGGTCCCCGGCCGGCGTCGACTGCTCCGGCGCGATCGCGTCGAGGGCCTCGCCCCAGGGTTCGGGCCGCATCACCATGCCGGCGCCGCCACCGTAGGGCGAATCGTCGACCGTACGGTGCACGTCGTACGTCCAGCGGCGCAGATCGTGTACGCCGATCTCCACCAACCCGGTCGCGCGCGCCTTGCCGAGCAGCGACAGGTCGAGCGGCGCGAAATACTCCGGAAAGATCGTGATGATGTCGATCTTCATGCTGGTGACAACCTCACCTCGAGGTCTCAACCTCAGCTAGAGGTCGAGCAGGCCGTCGGGCGGCGTGATCACGACTCGACCGGCGGCGACGTCGACCGTCGGCACGATCGCGGTCACGAATGGCACCAGCGTCTGACGCCCGTCCGGCCGGGCCACGATGAGCATGTCGGCGCCCGGCCCGTGGTCGACCCGGACGATCTCGCCGATCCGCTCGCCTTCCTCGGCGGCCGGAGCCTCACCGACGGCTCAACGTCGCCGACGGGCGGAGCCTCACCGACGTGCACGGCCAACCCGATGAGCTGGAAGTCGTGGAACTCGTCGGGATCGTCGGACGGCTCGATGTCGGCCGCGTCCACCAGCAACTTGACGCCGCGAAGCCGCTCGGCGGCGTCACGATCTTCCACGCCTTCGAATGCCACGAGCAGTCGATCGACCCCGCTGGACGTATGCACGCGGAGGCCTTCGATCGTCAGTGGTCCGGCGGTTGCCGGGTCGGTTTCGAGCACCGACCCGACAACGTACCGATCCTGCGGTTCGTCGGTCGTGACCGCGACCACGACCTCGCCCCGCACGCCGTGAGCCCGGACGACCGAGCCGATCACGAGCTGCATCAGCGTTGTGTCCGCGCCAAGATGGTTCGGGTCAGTACGAGTCGACGATGTCGACCCGCACGGCCCGACCGCCGATGGACGTGATCACCTGACGCAGCGCCTTGGCCGTACGGCCACCGCGGCCGATCACCGTACCGAGGTCTTCGGGGTGCACCCGCACCTCGAGACGCTGGCCGCGCCGGGAGTCGACCATCCGGACACGTACGTCATCCGGGTGGTCGACGATCCCCTTGACCAAGTGCTCCAGCGCTGGCTGGAGCGTGCTGTCAGCCTTGCTCTGTGGCGCTGGCATCGGTCGCGTCCCCATCTGCCGGTGCGGCAGCCGTCGGCGTCTCGGCCGCGGGTGCCTCAGCCGCCGGTGCCTCGGCCGCGGGAGCCTCGGCGGCAGGTGCCTCGGCCTTCGGCTCGGCTGTCTTGGCCGCCTTCGCCGGAGCCTTCTTCGCCGGCTTGGCCTCCGGTGCCGGTGCCAGACCGGCCGATGCCTGCGCCTCGGCCTCGTAGAGGGCCTTGCGGTCGGCGCGCTGCGGCGCCATCTTCAGCGGCTCGGGCGCGGGCAGGCCCTTGAACTTCTGCCAGTCGCCGGTCTTCTCGAGCAGTCGCTGGACCGGCTCGCTCGGCTGCGCGCCGACCGAGAGCCAGTGCTGGACGCGCTCGGAGTTGACCTCGATGATCGACGGGTCTTCCTTCGGCTGGTAGATGCCGATGAACTCAATCGCCTTGCCGTCGCGCTTGGTGCGCGAGTTGGCCACGACGATGCGGTACTGCGGGTTGCGGATCTTGCCCATCCGCAGAAGCCGGATTTTGACGGCCACGTGTGTCGCTCCTGTAGGTGTTCGCGGTTGAGCGCACCGGTGCACGTCGTGGGGATGACGCGGCCGGGAAACTCGTGGATTGGCGACGTGCCCGGTTAGAGGGCGCGGTCACGTGCCGGATACCAGCAGCCTATTCTGCCAGATCGTGCCGGGACTTCACGAATCACCCACGAGATCCGACGTTTTCACCACCGTCGCGAAGTAGTCGTGCAGCGTGGCGGCGGTCGCTTCGGCCAGTTGCTCCGCCGCGAACGTCGTACCGTCCGGTCCCTTCTTGTCGAACGTGTGCATGGCATCCGCAGCGAAAACGACGTCATAGCCAAGATCACCGCCGACCCGTGCGGTCGACTCGCAGCACCGGTTGGTCTGGATGCCACACACCACAATCTGCGAAATCCCCTGACCGGCGAGCCAGGCGTTGAGATCCGGCGCGCCGTGGAACGCCGAGTGCACCTCCTTCTCCACGTCGAGATCCGGACTCAGATCGGCCACCACAGCCTTGAACGCGTGCTCGGGCGCGTCCGGCGCGAACGGTCCGCCATCCTGGTCGGTATGCGCGACCCGTACGATCGGCCGGCCCGACGCCTGCCAGGCCGCGACGAGCCGACCGACGTTCGCCTCCGCGTCCGGATTGTCCCGCCGGCCCAGCGCCGGATTGTCGAACGCCTTCTGCACATCGATCACGATCAGGGCCGCGGTCGGCTCGAGTTCCACAGTCATGCCACCATCCTGCCCGCGGTGGCCGATCACCGTCACTCCCGCCCGGCCCTACCGCTCTTGCAGCGGTACGGGCTGCCGCGCGCCCGCCGTCACCACGCGCGCGGTGCGATCCCAGCCGATCCGGCATATCGACCGGCACCGACCACGCCGGATCGGGCCGGTAGTCCGTCATCGTGCCGTCGAAAGGAAACTCCCCCGCCTCGGCCAGTTTGACCAGCCGCTCGCCCTCGGCCCGTACGGCGGCCTCGTCGACGACCCAGTAGTGCGCCGGTTCCCGCAGACGCGCGGCGAACTCGTCCTCGTCCTTCCAGTGCCACGTCCGGTCGGGCGCGACGATCACGTCGAGGTCGTAGTCGACCGTGTCGACGCCGGCGAGCGTCTCGTCCCGCCAGCGGGTCGCCGGGCGTTCGAGGTTGACGTACCACTGTTGCAGCGCGCCAGCGGGATCGAAGAACAGCCAGACCGAGTAGTCGCCGTCGCGCGGGTGCAGCATCAACACATCACCGCCCCACGGCCGCGGATCGAATGCCTTCGGCACGCTCGACCACTCGGCGAGGTCGGTCAGGTCGCGCAGGTGGCGACCGTCGGCCGTGCCAAGATCGCGATGCGCGCTGCCGGTCGCGACCCAGATCCACAGGCCGTGCTCGTCATCGGCGGCCACCCGACCGACCCAGACGCGCGACATGAGGTCACGTTGGAAATGCCGGCGCAGCACCAGTTCGCCGGGCCGGAACGGCACGTCGGTCGCCACGCCGGTCAGTACGAGCGACCCAGAATGGCGATCATTCCCGGCTCGTCGTCGGCATCGGGCACCCCGCCGTCGGGGCGGACGAGACACCGTACGGTCACCGCCGCGGCATTCGCCTTCGCCTCGCCGTCCAGCCCGACCTTGTCCCATGGCACGCGGGCCCAGCCGGTCGCCGATGCCTCGATCGCCTCATCGACCGATGCGACATCGACGGTGTGGGCCTCTCGATAGGCCAGCGCCTCGTCGTAGAGCGCCTTCTGGTCCTCGTCCAGCGCGGCGAGCACCGCGGCCGTCACGTCATCCAGCTGGGTCGGCGTCTTCTCGCCGCTGACCCGCCGAGCCACGGTGACCCGGTTTTCGGCGAGATCGCGGGGGCCGATCTCGATCCGTACCGGATAGCCCTTCAACTCGGCGTCGACCGCACGCCGACCGAACGGCGTATCCACCCGATCGTCGAAACCCACGCGGACGCCAGCGTCGCGCAGCGTGTCCCTCACCTTCGTGGCGGCACCCAGCACTCCGTCGCCGTCCTTCACGACCATCACGTGAGCCTGGATCGGAGCGAGCTTCGGCGGCACGCGCAGGCCGTTGTCGTCGCCGTGGCACATGATGAGGCCGCCGACCATCCGCGTCGAGCTGCCCCACGACGTGGTGTGGCAGAGCTCCTGCCGGCCGGACTGGTCGGTGAACGTGATGTTGAAGGCGCGGGCGAAGTTCTGGCCGAGCTCATGGGACGTGCCCATCTGCAGCGCCTTGCCGTCGCGCATCATGCCTTCGACCGTGTAGGTACTGATCGCGCCGGCGAAACGCTCACGCACCGTCTTCCGGCCCGGCACGACCGGCATCGCGAGCACGTTGACCATGAAGTCCTCGTACACCTCATGCAGGATCCGGCGTGCGTAGGCCCGCGCATCGGCGAAGTCCGCGTGCGCCGTGTGGCCTTCCTGCCAGAGAAATTCAGTGGTACGCAGGAAAATCCGCGGCCGCATCTCCCAGCGAACGACGTTGCCCCACTGGTTGAGCAGCAGTGGCAGGTCGCGATAGCTGGAGATCCACTTCGCCATGAACTCGCCGATGACGGTCTCCGACGTCGGCCGTACGACGATCGGCTCGGCGAGTTCCTTGCCGCCGCCATGGGTGACCACCGCAAGCTCCGGGCTGAAGCCCTCGACGTGGGCCGCCTCCCGGGACAGGTAGCTCTCCGGGATGAACAGCGGGAAGTACGCGTTCTGCGCGTCGGCCGCCTTGATGCGGGCGTCCATGCCGTTCATGATCCGTTCCCAGATCGCATAGCCCACCGGCCGGATCACCATCGTCCCGCGGACCGGGCCGTTGTCGGCCAGCTCGGCCTTGGTGATCACATCCTGGTACCAGCGGGGGAAATCCTCGCCCTGCGGAGTCAGTACACGCGCCATGAGGCGTCATCCTACCGACGCGGCATGCCATACCTTCCATCGACGCTGTGGACGGAACGCGTGCGTCTCGGACCTGGTGCCGAGAGCCCGCGAAGCCGACCGAGGTGGCGCTGTGGACGGCGCGATCATCGACGGCGCGATTGGCTCACGATGGCACCCGTGCCGCCGATCGTACGAATCCCCCGAGAGCTTCGCCTGCTCCCGTTCCGCGGCTCGGAAGCGGTCCGAGATGGCACGCTTACGTGGGGTCAGCTGCGGCATTCCGGCTGGCGACGGCTGCTGCCCGATGTCTACGTGGCGGCCGACGTCGATCTCGATCATCGCCTGCGATGTCGTGCCGCGCTGGTCTACGCCGGGGCACCGCGACCGGGCGTTGCCATCAGCGGCTTCAGCGCGGCTGCTTGCTGGGGTGTCGACCTGCTGCCACCCGGCTCACCGGTTGAACTGACGGTCGATGCCGGCGTGCGAGTACGTCGCGACCGCCGGACCTTCGGGTGATCCGGTCCAGGCTTCCGACGACGGAGATCAGCACGAGTCGGCTCGGTGGCGTTGACGTCACCGGACCGGACCGTGCTCGATGTGCTCCGCAGGTCATCCCGGATCGATGGCGTCGTGCTCCTTGACGCGATGCTTCAACGCCGCATGGTCACAGTGCCGATGCTCGAATCGGCGAGCGTCGCCTGGTCGGGCCGTCGCGGTGGGGCGAAGATCGCTGCTGCGTTACGTCAGGCCGAACCCCGCGCGGAGTCACCAATGGAGACTCGGACGCGCCTCGTGATCGTCGATTCGGGCCTGCCCCGACCGGTCGCGCAGTACGTGATCCGCGACAGTGAAGGTCGGTTCATCGCCCGCGTCGACCTCGCCTATCCGGTCGAGCGAGTCGCGCTGGAGTACGAGGGCGATCACCACCGCGAACGGGCGACGTTCCGGCGGGATATCGCACGCGTCAATGCCTTGACCACGCTCGGCTGGATCGTCATACGAGTGACCGCCGACGACATTTACCGCAATCCCTCACCAATTAACGCAACGCATTGCCGAGGTTCTACGTCAGCGCTGCGCATGATCCGCATTGGTGCACGCTCATCGGTTCTATCGCCACCGTGATCAGGACAATGAGAGCGCACCAACTCGGATCTTGACGGCGGGCCGCACTCACAGGACGACCCGCCCGCGCAGGACGACATGCCGTGGCGCCTGGAGTACGCGCAGATCGGTGCGCGGGTCGTAGTCGTACACAACGAGATCGGCCAGCCCGCCCTCGACCAGACCCGGGAAGCCGAGCCACGCTCGCGCGCCCCATGAGCCGGCAGCCAGTACGGCCTCGATCGGCATGCCGGCCTTCTCGTGCAGCAGCAACATCTCCGCGGCGGCCATCCCGTGGCTGATCCCGCCGCCCGCGTCCGACCCCACGTAGACCGGCACGCCGGCCTCGACGGCAGCGGCGACCACGGCCGGAAAGCCCGACTGCAGGTGCCGCATGTGCGCCGCATACGTTGGAAACTTACCTTCCGCCCCGGCCGCGATGTTCTCGAACGTCTCAATGTTGATCATCGTCGGCACGAGTGCGGTGCCCTGTCGCGCCATCGCGTCGATCACGTCGGTCGACAGGCCCGTGCCATGCTCGACACAGTCGATTCCCGCGGCCACGAGCGTCGCGACCGACTCTTCGCCGAAGCAGTGCGCCGTCATCCGTACCCCGGCATCGCGCGCGGCCTGCACCGCGGCGGTGAGTGTGTCGCGGTCCCAGGCCAACGCGAGGTCGCCGACCTCGCGGTCGATCCAGTCGCCGACCAACTTGACCCACCCGTTGCCCGCCTTGGCTTGTGCGGTCACCGCGCCGGCGACGTCCGGCGCCGTTACTTCGACGCCGACGCCGCGTAGATACCGGCGGACGGGCGCAACGTGCTGGCCGGCGCGAGCCAGTCGCGGCACGTCCGGGTCGCCGTCAAGTTCCGGATACGGGTACGGCGAACCGGCGTCCCGGATCGCGAGCACACCGGCCTCCCGGTCCATAGAGGCAAGGGTGCGAGCCTCGTCGAGACTGGTGATCGGCGTCGAACCCGGGGCGATGCCGATGTGGCAGTGCGCGTCGACGAGCCCGGGCAGGATGAAGCCCCCGTCGCTCACGGTCTGCGCATCGGGCACCGGCGTCGTCGTGACGCGGTCCCCGACCAGCCACAGATCGCGCACCTCGTCGTCGGGCAGGACCACACCGCGTACGTGTAACGCCATGCCAACACCCTCGCACGCCGGTCGGCGTCGGCCGCAACCACTGTCGAGGTGGTCTACTTGCCGTCCTTCTTCGGGAACTTGGAGAAGTCGAGTTTCGGCGCCTTGAACCCGCCGTCGAGGCCGGACGGGTCGAGGCCCGGCGGGAGCTGGGGAACGCCGCCCGGGAACCCACCGGGCAGGCCGGCCGGCATCCCGCCGCTGCGCGGGCCGCTGCTGCCGGTCTTCGTGCCCTTGCGCTTGTTCTTGGGCGACTTCGTCGCCTTGCGGCGCCCGGGCATCCCCATCATGCCGCCCATCTGCTTCATCGCCTTCTGCGCGTCGGCAAAGCGGTTGAGCAGCTGGTTTACGTCCATGACGGTGACACCGGAGCCGCGCGCGATCCGGGCTCGCCGGGAGCCGTTGATGATCTTCGTGTTCGTACGCTCGATCGGCGTCATCGACCGGATGATCGCCGTGATCCGGTCGAGATGGCTGTCGTCCAACTCGGCCAGCTGGTCCTTCATCTGGCCCATGCCGGGCATCATGCCGAGCAGGTTGGCGATCGGACCCATCCGGCGGATCGCGACGAGCTGCTCCAAGAAGTCGTCGAGGGTGAAGTTGTCGCCGCCCAGTACCTTGGCGGCCATCTTCTGCTTCTGATCCTCGTCGAACGCGGCCTCGGCCTGCTCGATCAGGGTCAGTACGTCGCCCATGCCGAGGATGCGGCTCGCCATCCGGTCCGGGTGGAAGACGTCGAAGTCCTCGAGCTTTTCGCCGGTGGACGCGAAGAGGATCGGCTCACCGGTCACGTACCGGACCGAGAGCGCGGCGCCACCGCGAGCGTCACCGTCCAGCTTGGACAGCACGACGCCGGTGATGCCGACTCCGTCGCGGAACGCCTCCGCGGTCGCGACCGCGTCCTGGCCGACCATGGCGTCGATCACGAAAATGATCTCGTCCGGCTCGACGGCATCGCGAATGTTCGCGGCCTGCGCCATCATGTCGGCGTCGATGCCGAGGCGGCCGGCGGTGTCGACGATGACGATGTCGCGCATCGCTCGCTTGGCGTAGTCGATCGCGTCCCGCGCGACGCGGACCGGATCGCCGCCGTGATGATGTTCGCCACTGGCGTCGACGACGTTGCCGGGCTCGGGGGCGTACACCTCGACGCCGGCCCGATCGCCGAGCACCTGCAGCTGCGTGACCGCGTTCGGGCGCTGGAGGTCTGCCGCCACCATGATCGGCTGGTGCCCGAGTCGCTTGAGATGAAGCGCGAGCTTGCCGGCGAGCGTCGTCTTACCGGACCCCTGAAGACCCGCCAGCATGATCACGGTGGGCGGCTGCTTGGCGAACCGCAGCCGGCGGGTTTCGCCTCCGAGGACGTTGACCAGCTCTTCGTGAACGATCTTGATAACCTGCTGCGCCGGGTTCAGCGCCTGCGACACCTCGACACCACGGGCACGTTCGCGCAGCGCGGCGATGAACGCCTTGACGACCGGCAGCGCGACATCGGCTTCCAGCAGCGCGAGCCGGATTTCGCGAGCGGTCGCGTCGATGTCCGCCTCGGACAGCCGGCCCTTGCCTCGCAGCTTCGTGAAGATGCCGTTGAGCCGGTCACTCAGTGTGTCAAACACGCCGCTTCATCCCTGAAAGTCTTATTTGCCCACGGAACGTGTACCCACGCCCCTGACGAGGGTAGCCGCCCGACGCCGCCGATCGCAGGGACGCCTCGCCCGGCGGCCGGGCATTCGGCAGCCCGCGGCTCAACTCGCGGCGACTCAGCTCGCGGCGGCCAGGATCGCGGCGGCGACCTGGGTCCGGAGCTGGTCATCCGGCCACGCGCCGGCCAGGTAAAAAGCGTCGACGACATCGCCGCCGAGCGTCGCGACCCGCGCCGAGCGGACGTCCGCGCCCGCTCGCTCGAGTGCCCGAGTGACCCTGTATAGCAATCCGGGCGCGTCCGATGCCCGCAGCTCGACGACGGCCGCGTCGGTCGCGTCCGCGTGCCAGCTGACCACGGGCTCGGTCAGCGTCGCGCGGCGGCCACGGTCGCCCGACGACGGTCGACTCGCGGCCACGCGGGCCAACCGGTCCGCACCCAACTCACCGGTCGCGGCCTTTCGAAGATCAACCGCTAGGCGGGTACGGTCCGGAGCCTGGCCGAATCGCGGTGCGACGGCGACGCGTACGACGGCCTTCGGACCCGTCGTCCAGGTGTCCGCGCCGACCACATCGAGTCGATGCAGCGCGAGCACGCCGGCGACGGCCGCGAGGAGCCCGCGACGATCGGGCGCCGCGACGGTCACCTCGTCGTCGGTGATCTGTACGGCCGGCAGCGGCCCGTCGGGCACCGCCCGCTCCTCGTACGGTTCGTCGGGCAGCGTGCCGTCGGCGAGCCGGCGCTTGACGTGACCGGCCAGCTCGCCGATCAGGCGGGTCTTCCAACTCGACGTCGCGCTCGGGCCGGCCGCCTTCGCATCGGCCAGGCACAGCGCGTGCAGCAGGTCGAGTGTCGCGGCGTCACCGACCGCGTCCGCGACGCCGGTCACCGTCACCGCATCCGTGATGTCCCGCCGGGTCGCGACGTTCGGCAGCAGCAGGTGCAGCCGTACCAGGGTGGCGATTGTCTGGGTGTCCGCGTCGTCGAAGCCGAGCCGCGCGGCGACGCCGGCGGCGATCGGCGCGCCGATGGCCGCGTGATCATCGCCGGATTCGCCCGTGGCGAGGCCCTTGCCCATGTCGTGCAGCAGAGCGGAGACCAACAGGAGATCCGGACGCGACACCGTACGGAGGTAGGCACACGCCTCCACGACCGCCTGTACGGCGTGCCGGTCCACGGTGAAGACGTGGATCGGATGGTGCTGCGGCAGGCCGCGCAACCGGTTCCACTCCGGCAGCCAGACGCCAACCAGACCGTAGCGGTCGCACGCCTCCCACACCGGCAGCAGGTCGGCGCCGGTGCCCAGCAGGGTGACGAAGGCCCGGCGTGCGTCGGACGGCCACTGGCGATCGGGCGGCGCCGGCATCGGTTCCGCGAACCGCGCGAGCCATTCCAGCGTGCCGCGCGCGATCGGTAGGCCGGACGTCGCCGAGGCCGCGGCCACGCGCAGCGACAGGCTCGGGTCCGGCTTCGGTCCGACTGCGGTCCGGGCGAGCACGGCCTCGCCGTCGTAGGCGACGACGTCGCGAGCGATCGGCGTGCGTGACGGCCGGCTGGATCGTTTCGGTGCGTCGCGCCAGCGGTCGACCGCCCGCCACGCGTCATCGACGGCGTACGCGATCGTCCGCGCATCGGTGGACACCCGGCGCAGCAGGGCATCGCCGTCGCGCAATTCCAGTTGGCTCGCGACCGCGTCGCGTTCCTGCGCGCGGACCCGGTCCAGCCGCCGGCCGATGGTCAGGTGCAACACGTCGCGTACGTCGAGCATCCGCCGGTGCGCGGCGCGGACGGGCGGGCGGTACGCGTCGGTGATGCCGAGCGCGCTGATCGCGTGCAGCAGTTGGATGTCACGAAGACCGCCGCGCGACTCCTTGAGGTCGCCCTCCAGCAAATACGCGAGGTCGCCGTGGCGGGTGACGCGCTCGTCGACGGCGGTACGTAGCCGGACGAGCGCGCGGCCGGCCGTACGTCGCCATTGGTCATACGCGGCCGACCGCAGTTCGGCGGCGAGCCGTGGATCGCCGGCGATGTAGCGCGCGTCGAGCAGCGCGAGCGCGACGCGTACGTCGTCGATCGCGACCGACAGCGCCTCCGGAACCGTACGTACGGAGTGGTCGAGCGCGACGCGGGCGTCCCAGATCGGATACCAGATCCGGTCGGCGATCGCGGTCACCGCCGCCCCGCGGTGCAGCAGTAGGAGGTCCAGGTCGCCGTACGGCGAGCACTCCCGGCGCCCGAGCCCGCCGGTGGCAACGAGCGCGACGCCCATGACGCGCGAGTCGCCGAGTCGGTCCGACCGTGGCGGCGCGAGCGTCGCCACGGCGCCGGAGCCAGCGGCGGCCGGTGCCGCCGTGCCGTTCGGCGTCGGGATCGGATACGGCGCGATGAGCCCGGCCGGCGCCGGCGACCCCGCGACAGCGGCGTCGAACAAGTCGGTCAGCCAACCGTCGAGCGCCGCCGCACGCTCCTCGCGTGCGGCGGCGCCCACCGTTGCTACCCCCATGATGTGGCGATGTGGTGTCAGAGCGCGTCGATGCCGCGCTCGCCGGTGCGGACTCGGATCACGTCCTCGACGGGGGTCACCCAGACCTTGCCGTCGCCGATCTTTCCGGTCTTGGCGCTCTCCACGATCGCGTCGACCACCTTGTCGACGTCGACCTCGTCCGTGACGACCTCCAGCCGGATCTTCGGTACGAACTCGACCGTATATTCCGCGCCGCGATATACCTCAGTGTGGCCTTTTTGTCGGCCGTACCCTTGCACCTCGCTCACGGTCAGGCCGTTCACGCCGAGGGCGTGCAGGCCTTCCTTGACCGCGTCGAGCTGGTACGGCTTGATCACCGCGGTGACCAGCTTCATGCTCAGTCCCTCCATCAGGTCAGGATTCCAGGCCGGTCGCTAGCTCGAAACCGTCTCGCGCACCGGAGTCTCGGCGGCGGACGGCTCCGGGGCCGCACCGGACGACGATCCGATTCCGGCCATCGCGAAGGCACCGCTGCCGCCCGTGCCGGATGTCAGCTCGTACGCGCTCTCCGCGTGCTCGGCAATGTCGATGCCGTCGACCTCGACCTCGGTCGCGGCGCGGAAGCCCATCGTCTTCTCGATGATCCAGCCGATGATGAACGCGACACCGAACGAGTAGACCGTCACGATGCCGCTACACAAGGCCTGCCGGCCGAGCTGCAGCCAGCCGCCGCCGGTGAACAGTCCCTCGGCCGAGCCGGCGTTGTACGCCGTCGTGCCGATCAGGCCGATGGACAGCGAGCCGATCCAGCCACCGACGAAGTGCACACCGAAGACGTCCAGCGAGTCGTCCACGTTCATCCGGTACTTGAGGCTCACCGCGAGCGCGCAGACCGCACCGGCGACGAGGCCCAGGCCGACCGCGCCGAGCGGCGAGATGTAGGCACAGGAGGGGGTGATCGCGACCAGGCCGGCGACCGCGCCGGACGAGGCACCGACCATCGTCGGCTTACCGTTGCGAATCCACTCGACGATGATCCAGCCGAGCAGGGCCGCGGCCGTCGCGTCCTGCGTGTTGACGAAGGCGATCGCGGTGACGCCGTCGGCCGTCAGTTCGGAGCCGGCGTTGAAGCCGAACCAGCCGAACCACAGCAGGCCGGCGCCGAGGGCGACCATCGGCACGTTGTGCGGCTTCATGCTGTCTCGCGGCCAACCCACGCGACGTCCGAGAACGATCGCCAAGGCGAGCGCCGCAGAGCCGGCGTTGATGTGCACCGCCGTGCCACCGGCGAAGTCGAGCGCGTGCAGCTTGGCGCCGATGAAGCCGCCGCCCCAGATCCAGTGCGCGACCGGTACGTAGACGAGGGTGAACCAACCGAACGCGAAGACAAGCCAGCCGGAGAACTTGGTCCGGTCGGAGATCGAGCCGCTGATCAGTGCGACCGTGATGATGGCGAACATCATCTGGAAAGCAAGGACCACGTAGGTCGGGATGCCGATCGGCTGACCGCCGACCGTCCAGATCTCGGTCACGAAGTTCTTCGAGCCGAGATACTGCGTCCAGCTGCCGATGATGTTGTTTGCGCCGGAGCTGGAGTTGGTGCCGAATGCGAAGCTGAAACCGTACGCGATCCACAGAACGGAGATGAGCCCGATGCACGAGAAGCTCATCATCATCATGTTGAGCACGCTCTTCGACCGGTTCAGCCCGCCGTAGAACAGAGCTAAACCCGGCGTCATGAGCAGAACCAACGCAGTCGATGCCAGCAACCAAGCGGTGTTGCCGGTATCGATCACGGGTCCGTCAGCGAGCGCGGTGAGCATGCTGCCTCCTTGGGTAGCGAAACCTCCCTCCGGCAGCAGTAGCGTCCTCGCTCTAGCGCCGGTTGCCCGCGACTGTGGTCCTCACCTGTTTCGCGCAAAGTCTCTGCTCGGTTTCATATCGATGTCAGATTGTTTCGGATCGGTGAACAGAGCGCGTCCAATGCCGCGGCGAGCAGTGCTTGGGCAGCTGGCTGTCCCACCGGCTCGGTGACATCTGGGCGTTCGGTCCTACCTTGCCGCACTCTTGACCGAGCCTTCGCGCGCGGACTATGCGCGCAATCGTCCGGCAGCGCGGTCAGCGAAGGGCGCCTTCCAGGTACGCCCGTTCGAAGTCGATGAGTCGCAGGTCTCGCTCGGGGCGGCGCAGATGGCCCTTCTGCACGATGCGGACGAATGCCGGCTCGCCGGCCGCCGCCATCCGGCGGATGCCTTCGATGTGGTCGACGATGCGCTGGCGAATCGTCGAAACCAGGCGGGCACGGTCCGCCGTCGTCAGTCCGTACGCGTCGGCGAACAGCCGCAACCGGTACGGCCGGTGCACCCGACCCCAGCCGAGCGTGGCGGTATCGCGATCGGAGAAGATCGGCACCCAGGTCCACGCGGCGTACGCCACGTCATAAAGCCGGGTACCGGGCGACGACAAGTCGAAGTCGATCAGTGCGAGCGTTCCGTCCGGCCGCCAGATCATGTTGTGCGGGGCCGCGTCGTGGTGGCAGACGACCTCGGAGTCCCGTGGCGGCGGCCCGAACGCCCGCCAGATCGCGCCGGCCGGCGGCCGGTAGCCGTACTGCGCGTCGTGAAACATCCGCAGCGTCGTCGCGACCGCCGTCAGTGCCTTGTCGGTGACCCATTGCGGAGCGAGCGGATAGCTGCCACAGTCGCCCGCGATGAAGGACAGCACCTCGCGACCCTGCTCGTCGATGCCGAGCGCGCGTGGCGAACCGGTGAAGCCGACCGCCTCCAGGTGGCGCAGCAGTCCGTGGACGGCCGGCGTCCATGGCCCGGCATTGCGGCGCACCGTATCGCCGACCCGGACGACCGTGCTGGTGCTGCCGCCGAGAAGCGGGATCTCGGGGAGGGTCACCGCAACGAGGCTACTTGATCGCGGCAGCGACGGCGTGTCGACATGTCACCGGCCTGCCTCCGTCCGAACAGCGCATCGACGGCCGTATGTCACTGTTCGTCTCCGCCCACAAGATCCATCAAACGCACAGCGCGTCGACGCTCTGCCTCATTGTTCGTCTCCGCCCACAAGATCCATCAAACGCACAGCGCGTCGACGCTCTGCCTCATTGTTCGTCTCCGCCCAGGAGGGCGTCGACGCTCTGCCTCATTGTTCGTCTCCGCCCAGGAGGGCGTCGACGAACGCCTTCGGCTCGAACGGTGCGAGATCGTCCGCGCCCTCCCCCAGACCGACGAGCTTGACCGGAATCCCGAGCTTGCGCTGTACGGCGATGACGATGCCGCCCTTCGCGGTGCCGTCTAGCTTGGTCAGGACCACGCCGGTCACGTCGACCACCTCGGTGAACACGCGGGCCTGCTCCAGGCCGTTCTGACCGGTCGTCGCGTCGAGCACCAGGAGCGTCTCGTCGACCGGGCCGTGCCGCTCGACCACCCGCTTTACCTTGCCCAGCTCGTCCATCAGGCCGATCTTGTTCTGCAACCGACCGGCCGTGTCGATCAACACGGCGTCCACGCCGGTGTCGATACCGCGCTTGACCGCGTCGAACGCCACCGCTGCCGGGTCGCCGCCTTCCTTGCCCCGTACGACTTCGGCTCCGACCCGGCCGGCCCACGTGGCCAACTGGTCGGCGGCGGCGGCCCGGAACGTGTCGGCGGCGCCGAGCACGACGCTGTGGCCGTCCGCGATCAGGACACGGGCGATCTTTCCGCACGTCGTCGTCTTTCCGGAGCCGTTGACGCCGACCACGAGCACGACCGCGGGGTTGCCGTCGTGCGGTGTGGCGTGCAGTGACCGGTCCATCTCCGGATCGAGCGCGGTCAGCAACTCGTCGGCGACGAGCTGGCGCATGTCCGTGCCCGACCGGGTCCCGAGCACGCGCGTACGCTCCCGGATCTGCTCGACGATGTCGCGGGTCGCGTCGACCCCGACATCCGCGCTGATCAGCGTGTCTTCGAGATCTTCCCAGGCCTCGTCATCGAGATGATCGCGGGAGAGCAGCGCGAGGAGTCCCTTTCCGAACACGCCCTGCGAGCGCGACAGGCGTGACCGAAGGCGAATCAGTCGTCCGGCGGTCGGTGCCGGCCGTTCGATCTCCGGCGCGGCCGGTGCCTCGACCGGCGGCGAGGTCGGCGCCTCGACCGGCGGTGGCGCGGTCGGTGCGCCGGCGCGTTCGGTCGGACGTTCCGGAGCGGCTACGCCACCCGGCCGGGCCGCGTCCTCGCGGGTCGGCGGCCGAGTCGTGTCGCTCGGCCGCTGCGCCGGGCGCCGCCGGGTGCGCGGGATCGCCGCCAGGATGACGCCGAGAAGGACGAAAATGCCGACGATGATTGGTACATAGACCTGCCACTCCATGGCGGCAATCCTGACAGATATGCGCGGTGGCGGTGCGTCGGCGGCCGAGGCGAGCATCACAAATCCGTCATCAGCCACCAAACGGCCGCCGTGCGCCGGTCCTGACACGTTGTAGGGACTTGAGCGCTGCGGCCGGGGCGCCGACCCGGCAGGATGGGCGGGTGCCTGACTTCGTATCCCGTGCGCCGCGGCAACGGACAGCCCCGGCGGACGGGACTGAACGGTTGGTCATTGGGCCCGTGTTGCGCCGCGTGCAAGGCGGTTCCGCCACGATCTGGGTACAGACCGCAAGCCCCGGCACGGTACGGGTCACGGCCGGCGCCGTGAGCGCCGAGACGCGTACGTTCCGCGCCCATGACCTGCACTTCGCGCTCGTCGTGCTCGACGGCCTGCCGCTGGGCGAGGCGACGCCGTACGAGGTCGAGGTCGACGGCGAGCGTGCGTGGCCGCCGCCCGACTACGGCTACCCGGCGCCGGTGATCCGGACGCGGGGCGACGACGACGCGCCCGTACGGATCGTGTTCGGCTCCTGCCGCGAGTCGAGCCCGATGCAGGTCGAGGGCCTTGAGCCGGATGCACTGGACGCGTTCGCCACTCGACTCGCCGGGTCGGACGCGGCCCTCCCTGACCTGTTGATGCTGCTCGGCGACCAGGTCTACGCGGACGTGACGTCGAAGTCGACGCGGGCGTGGCTGAGGCGGCATCGGCGCGAGCACCACCTCGCCGACGCTCCGCCGACGCAGGTCGTGACGTTCCCGGAGTACGCACGGCTGTATAGCGAATCGTGGTCCGATCCGGACGTACGGTGGCTGCTGTCGACCGTCTCGACCGTCATGATCTTCGACGACCACGAGATCATCGACGACTGGAACACGTCGTTGTCGTGGCGGCGCGAGGTCCGCGAACTGGACTGGTGGTCGGACCGGATCGCGGCCGGGCTCGGCTCCTACTGGGTGTTCCAGCACGCCGGCAACATCGACCCGAATCAACTGGCCAGCGATACCACGTACCAGCGGATCATGGCTTTGAACGGCGCAGATGCGAAGGCGGCGCTGCGGGAATTCGCACTCGCGGCGGACGCGGCCAGTGATGCCGCCGCGGGCGACAGGCCGACGGTGGCGGAGACCGACGGTGCGGTGAGTGCCGCCGGCGCGCTTGCCGAGGCGATGGCCGCGATCGGCCAGGCCGCGACCGCGCCGCCCGACGCTGGCAGCGCGGTCGCGGTGGCCGACCACGCGGCCAGCGGCGCCTATCGATGGAGCTACCAATTCGACCTCGGGCGTACGAAGGTTGTGATGCTCGACAATCGCTGCGCAAGGGTGCTCACACCGGGGCGTCGGGCCATGGTGTCGGCGACGGAATGGGCGTGGTTCGCGAGCGTCGTGACCGGCGAAGACGTCGACTACGAACACCTCGTCATCGGAAGTTCATTGCCGTGGCTGATGCCGTACGCGATCCACGATCTGGAGGCGGCCAGCGAGCGCTGGGCCGAGTCGGACACCCGAGTCGTCGCGAGCTTCGGAGAGCGCACCCGACGGGCATTGGACTTCGAACACTGGGCCGCGTTCGGCGCATCCTTCGACGACCTGGCGGCGACACTGGCCGCGATCGGCACCGGCGACTCGGCACCGGCCAGCATCAGCGTGCTGTCCGGCGACGTTCACCACACGTACGTGGCCCGGGCGGCGTACGGCCCCGATGTCCGTACGCCGGTGCATCAACTGACGTGCTCCCCGGTGCACAACCGGGTGCCTGGCGCGATCAAGCCACTGATGCGGTCGGCGTGGCATCGACGGGGCAAGCGGATCGGTCGGGTACTCGCGCGCCGGGCCGGCGTGGTGCGGCCGCTCGTGTCGTGGCGCAAGCTCGCCGGTCCGTTCTTCGGCAACGCGATCTCGACGTTGTGCCTCGACGGCCCGTCGGCGTACGTGACGATCGAGCGTACGGACGCGCAGGCCGCGCTCGTGTCGATCGCGCGGACGAGCCTCACCGAGTCGGCTCTCGGCGAGCCGGCTGGGCTATGGCGTCGACTCAGCCGAGCGCCCCGCCCGCGCCCGAAGCCCGTCGAGCACGACCTCTAGCCCGGATTCGAACGCGCTGTCGCTCTGCGGGTCGCGAACCTCGCGCAGCGCCTCGGACAGTCGCGGGTAGTCCGCGAACGCTCGAAGCGCTTTCTCGAATTCGTCCGGGTCGAGGTCGCTCGCCGTCGAACCGCGCATGCGGTCGGCCTGTTCCTCCAGCGTGAAGCCGGAGACGTAGTTGCGGACCGTGAGCATGGCGCGCATCGCGTCGGCCGGCCGCATGCCGGCCTCGACCAGCACCGAGATCTGGGCCTCGATGTCCTGCCACTGGCTCGGCTGCGGATGTGTCGACGCCGCGAGCATCGCCCCGTCGCGATGGCTGTTGAGCGATCGACGGATGTCACGCGCGCGCTGGGCGAGCCACTCGTCCCAGGGCTGCCCGTCGTCCGGCATCCGGACCGGCGCCTCGGTGGCCGAGATGGTGGCCACCATCTGGTCGAGCAGCTCCTGCTTGTTCTTGAAATGCCAGTAGAGAGCGGGCGCCTGCACGCCGAGTTCCTGCGCGAGCCGGCGCAGCGTCAACCCGTCGAGGCCAACCTCGTCGAGCAGCTCGATGGCGGCCTTCACGACCTGGGCCCGGTCCAGCGCCATGCTTGACAGCTTAATATCGTTCAAGCAGCCTGAACGGCGTTAGGGAATTAACGTCGTTAAGGTGCGCCGACATGGAGCTGGCGGTCCGCCGCTCCCGGCGCTCGACCGCCCGATGATCGATGGCGCGGACTTCTTAGACTGGACGCCATGCCGCAGCAGGAACTCGTCTGTCCGGTGTGCTCGAATCGCGACTTCCGTGAGGAGGAAGGCCGCGTCCCGGCCGGCATCGGGCACCACCGGCTGACCATGATGATCTGCACGCACTGCAACTACGTCATGCAGTTCTACAAGAAGCACACGACGCTCTGAATGGCGGTCAGCGCGCCGGCGCCGACGCCACCCGTGGCCGGCGCCGGTCCCGCACCAAACGACCGATCAGCGGTACGGCACTCAGCACGGTGCCGCCGAGCGCGGTCAACGCGATGCCGATGTCGACCGACAGCCGGCCCTGCTTCGCCCAGTAGACGTCCTTCAGGTCGAGCAGGAGCGCGAACTCGTCGACGATGAGGGCGATTCCGGCGCCGTACGTCAGGGCGATTCGCGGATGCCGCCGGGCGCGCTCGCTGCCGGCGACGGCGACCGCGCCGACCGCACTGACCATGCCGATGCCCCACATGTAGTGGTGCAGGTGCTCGCCGCCCACGCTGACATTGTGGAACGGTCCGTCGCCGGCATGGATGCTGTACGTGATCCCGCGTACGGTCACGAACGTCGCCGTGAATCCGAGCCAGGCCCACAGCGCCGAACGCTCAAGTGGTCGAAGCTCCTCGCGGTAGGCCGTCTGCAGCTCACCCGGCGTCGGGACGGCCGCGGCGATCCGGCTTGTGGTCACGCTTCCAGACTAATGGTCGCGGGCATCGCGACCAGCCAAAATGCGGACTCACCGCGATACGCGGCCGACGATCGCCGTCTTGTCGCGATCATTGGCGTCACGTCACCGCCAGCCGGCCGATAGGCTCGACCGGCCGACGATCTCGAGTGTCCGCCACCACCGCCCCGCCCGCCGGCTGCGATCGAAACGGCCCGACGCGCAGGAAGGGCGTGCCGCTGATATGGACGCGCGACAGGAGCGCGAGCGGGGGCTCGGCCGGCTCATCAGCTTCAGCGATGCGATTGTCGCGATCGCCGCCACGCTTCTGGTTCTGCCGTTGGCCGACGCGGCCGCGGGCATCGGCAACCGCAGCGTGGCCGGGCTCTTGTCCGACAACAGCGACGCGATCTTCGCGTTCGCTCTGAGCTTCGCGGTCATCCTCCGCTTCTGGCTCGTCCACCACCGCATGTACGAGCACGTTATCGACTATTCGCCCGGGCTACTGCTCACCAACAGCATCTGGCTGTTCTGCATCGTTGCGCTACCGTTCCCGACCGAACTGATCGGCCATACCGCGGGCCAGGGTTCGGTCGGCGACGGTCTCTACATCGGCACCATGTTGGTCGCGTCCGCGGCCGGCCTCGCCGGTCAGTGGATCCTGCTACACACACCGAATCTCGTGAACGAAGCGGCGATCGATCGGCTCACTCTCGAGCCCAGCGTGAGCACGACAGTCACGATGGCCGTCGCATTCGTGATCGCGATCGTGTTCCCGCTGATCGGACTGTGGTCGTTGCTGCTCTTGTTCCCGTCGAGCATGTTCGATCGCGCGTACGCCCGCCGGCGTCGCCAGCGAGCCACTCAGCCGGCGGCGTGAGCGCGCCGGTCAGTCGTCGAACGCGGCCCGTACGTACGCCAGGTCGTCCACGCCGGTGAAGCGGTAACCGAGCAGTCCGGCCGCCCGAGCCCCGGCAATGTTGCGTACGGTGTCGTCGACCAGCAGGCAGAAGCCGGGAGCCGTGTCGACCGCCTCGCACGCGGCTCGGTAGAACTCCGGCATCGGCTTCACGTAACCGATCTCGGCCGAGCTCACCACGGCGTCGAATGCATCGGCCAGCCCGAACCGGGCCAGGTCCTCGCGCAGGTCGTCGGTCGCGTTCGTACACAGGGCGACCGGGACGCCGGAGGCGCGCAGAAACTCGATGGTGTCGAGCACCTCGGGCACGATCTCGCCCCGGTACGTGTCCCAGTCGGCCACGAGCTTCTCGGCCGTTTCGAGGCCACCCACGCGATCGGACAGTGCCACCGCGATGTCGGTGAGCCAACCGGCCCGGCTGACCCGACCGAGGATCGCCGGAATCAGCAGCGCCGGATCGGACGCGACCGCGAGGATCTCGCCTTCGTCGAGCCCGTTGGCCGTTTCGAGTGGGCCGGGCACGCGCATGTCGTAGCTGCGCAGCACACCGTCGAAGTCGACGAGGAGGGCCGTCGGACGCCGTCGCCTCATTCGGCGTCCTCGTCCTGGTCGAGTCGCTGGCTGATGACCTCGGTAACGCCGCTGCGCATCGTCACGCCGTACAGGGCGTCGGCGATCTCCATGGTGCGCTTCTGGTGCGTGACGATGATGAGCTGGCTCGTCTCCCGAAGTTGGCGCATGAGCATCAACAGGCGGCCGAGGTTGATGTCGTCGAGTGCGGCCTCCACCTCGTCCATGATGTAGAAGGGACTGGGTCGCGCCCGGAAAATCGCCACGAGCAAGGCAACCGCGGTCAGCGACCGTTCGCCGCCGGACAACAGCGACAGCCGCTTGATCTTCTTGCCGGGCGGCCGGGCTTCGACCTCGATGCCGGTGGCCAGCATGTCCTCCGGATCGGTCAGCGTCAGTCGACCTTCGCCGCCCGGGAACAGGACCTTGAATACCGCTTCGAACTCGCGCGCGGTGTCCTCGAACGCGCTCGTGAAGACCGAAAGGATCCGCTCGTCGACGTCCTTGACGACGGTCAGCAGGTCACGTCGGGTCGCCTTGAGATCCTCGAGCTGATCGGAGAGGAACTTGTAGCGCTCCTCCAGCGCGGCGAACTCCTCCAGCGCGAGCGGGTTCACCTTGCCCAGCAAGGTCAGCTCGCGTTCGGCCCGCGCCGCGCGCTTCTCCTGGATCGGTCGGTCGTACGGCTGGGGTTTGGGTTCCGGCTCGTTCGCGTTCTCCGCGGCGAGCATCTCGGCGGCGGACGGCGGCACCGGTGCCGCCGGTCCGTACTCTTCGAGCAGCGTGTGCACGTCGAGTCCGAAGTCCTCGGCCGCCTTGCCTTCGAGTTGTTCGAGGCGCAGCCGCTGCTCGGCCCGGGCGACCTCGTCCCGGTGCACGGCCGAGGTGAGCCGTTCCAGATCGCCGGCGAGTCGGCCGGCCGTTCCGCGAATCTCGGCTAGCTCGGCTTCACGCGCGCTGCGAGTGGCCGCGACCTCGTCGCGATACTCGGCCGCGGCAACCAGAGTGGCGGCGATGCGGGTCAACGCCGTCGCGGCACCGGCTGCCACCAGTCGCGCAATCGCGGCGCCGCGAGCGCGGGCGGCGCGGCGGGCCGCGGCCCGCTCGCGGGCGGCCCGTTCGGCGGCGGCTTGCCGAGCCAGACCATCGGCCCGACCGGTGAGTGCCCCGACCCGCTCCTCGGCCGTACGGACCGCGAGCCGGACCTCCATTTCGTTCTGCCGGGCGCCCGGCACCAACGCCGCCAACCGATCACGTTCCTCGCTGGACGGATCGGCGTCCAGCGGCATCGATTCGGCCAGTCGGAGGCGTTCCTCCAGATCGGTCAGTCCGGTGAGGCCGTCCTTTCGGGCTGACTCCGCCTTCGTACGCGCCGCGGCCAGCCGATCCGCCTCGGCCCGGGCCGATCGAGCGGCCGCACCCAACTCGGCCAGCTTGCGCGCCAACGCATTGCGGGCACCGTCCGCTTCCCGTCGCGCGGCAACGGCGGCGGCGACCGCTTCCTCGCGCATCGCCACGTCGGCGCGCGCGCCGGTGAGCTGTGCCCGCAGCGTCGCGAGTCGCGACTCCGCAACGGAACGCCGCTGCCGGGCCTCGTCGACGGCCGCCTGTACCTCGATGAAGCTGGTCGCCTTGGCCGAACCGCCGGCCGCCGCGAAGGCACCGAGCACATCGCCGTCCGGCGTCACCGCGCGCAGTTGCGGATGGGCGCGCACGAGATCCCGCGCCGCGTCCAGATCGCCACAGAAGACGACGCCGGCAAGGGCCTGCTCCAACGCGGGACGGAGCGCGTCGGTCGTGCGTACCACCTCATGGGCGAAGCGCGCGCCGGTCGGGAGTGAGATGCCGGCGGCGATCGCCGCCGACGCACCCGGCGCATGGTCCGGCGACGCGACGAGCAGCTCGGCGCGGCCGGCATCCTGGGCTTTGAGGAGACGCATCGCGGCCGCGACGTCGTCGACGCTCGCCACCGCGACGGCATCGGCCAAACCGCCGAGCGCCGCCGCCAGTGCCGCTTCATACCCCGGGTCCACGGCGAGCAGCGCCGAGACCGAACCCAGCAGACCGGGTACGACGTCACCGGCGGCCAGCAGCGCGCCGGCTCCGTCCTTGCGCCGCAGGCCGAGAGCCAGGGCCTCCTCGCGAGCACGCCACTCCGACGCCTCGCGCTCAACCGCTCGTTCCGCCTCGTCCAACTCGGTCGCGCGTGCCGTCGCGACCTCGAGTGTCTCCCGGGCTTCGGCGTGGCGAGCGTCCACCGCGGCGTCACCGGCCTCGACCAGTTCCGTCTCCGCTTGTTCGATCTCGAACTGTTCCTCGGCCACCTCGGCGCGGGCACGGGCCTCCTCGTGCGCCGTGCGATGCCGCTCGATCTCCTCCTCGGCCGCGCGAGCCCGCGTCCGAGCGGCGTCGACCTGGCCGGTCAGCTTGGCTAGCCCCTCGCGCCGGTCGGCGATCGCCTTGACGGCGTTGACCAACGCCCGCTCCGCGGTCGCCAGCTCGCTTTCGAGCCTCTGCCGACCGTCCACGGCCTCGTTGAGCCGCTGTTCGTCGGCGGCAAGGGCAGCACGGAGCGCGGCTTCCTGCTCGCGGATCCGGTGTGCCTCGGCGTCGAGCTGATCCGGATCGCGGCCCGACCGCTCGTCGTCGGTTGTCGCGGAGAGGTGCCGCAGCCGCTCGGACGCCAACTGTTCGGTCGAGCGGAACCGCTCCTGCAGCGACGACAACTCGTACCACGTCTGTTGTGCCCGAGCGAGTACGGGCTGGTCGGCCGCGTGCGCCGACTCCAGTGTGGCCAGCCGACCGTTCGCCGCGGCCAGGTCGGCCTCGACCTGCTCACGGCGGATCCGCAACGCGGTTTCGTCGGCGATCTCCTTGGTGAGGGTGTCGCGCAGCGTCGCGAAGTCGTCGGCGAGCAGACGTAGTCGCGCATCGCGCAGATCGGCCTGGATGCCGGCCGCACGCCGGGCCACCTCGGCCTGGCGGCCCAACGGTTTGAGCTGGCGCCGTAGTTCGCCGGTCAGATCGGTGAGGCGGTTGAGGTTCGTCTCCATCGCTTCGAGCTTGCGGAGCGCCTTCTCCTTGCGCTTGCGGTGTTTGAGGACGCCAGCGGCCTCCTCGATGAACGCGCGCCGGTCCTCGGGCTTTGCGTGCAGGACGGCGTCGAGCTGGCCCTGGCCGACGATGACATGCATCTCGCGGCCGATGCCGGAGTCGGAGAGAAGATCCTGGATGTCGAGCAGCCGGCACGAGTCGCCGTTGATCTCGTACTCGCTCTCGCCGGACCGGAACATCCGCCGGGTGATGGAGACCTCGGTGTATTCGATCGGCAGCGCCGCGTCGGTGTTGTCGATGGTGAGCGTGACCTCGGCCCGGCCGAGCGGCGCGCGACCGGTGGTGCCGGCGAAGATGACGTCCTCCATCTTGCCGCCGCGCAGCGCCTTGGCGCCCTGCTCACCGAGCACCCAGGCGATTGCGTCGACCACGTTCGACTTGCCGGAGCCGTTCGGACCCACCACGCAGGTGATGCCCGGTTCCAGCTTCAGCGTCGTCGCGGACGCGAAGGACTTGAAGCCCTTGACCGTCAGGCTCTTGAGATGCACGAATCTCCGCTCGTGGGGTCGTCGGCTCGGCCGCGCTCGTCGGACGTCGACCGAGGCGTACATCTAGTGAATCAGCCCGCGCCGGTCGTCGCGCCTATTGTCTCCGCCCACAAGCATGACTGCCAGCACATACGACGCGCGCCGAACCACTGGAGTGTCGGCGCGCTGCTGTTTCGGGGCCCATCCGCGCTGGTCGGTCGGCGTTCGTTCGCGATGCTGGACGCGACGGCTCCGCCTACGGCTGGCAGAGCGATGCCCGCATGGCGCGCTGGTCGTGACGACGAGCGGGGCAAGGCGAGCATTGATGGTAAGCCGGCAGCGCATCGGCGTTGATGGTGCTGCCGGACCCGAATCATGTGCTCGCGGTCGCCGAGGCGCCACGACGGCGGGCCTTGCGGCGAAGAACCTCGGTATGACGGGCCTGGCCAACGTTTTCGCCGGTACCGGGCCGATGCGGTGCATCAGCCGCGAGATCTCGGGCAACAACTCCGTCGTCCGATACCGGGTTCAACGTCCCTGCATGCCTTCCGGCAATGCCTCAAGTGTGAGACTGTTCCGCTAGTGGTGCGCCGAATGGCGGTCGATCGACCGCCGATCGGTCGACGGATCAGGTCAGCGCCGGCTCGGGGAGCCGGAACAACTCATCGGCTTCGGCCGACGCGGCGGCGAGCCGATCGTTTTCCGCCCGGAGCCGGGTGAGCTCAAACTCAAGATTGCGTACCTTGGCACGCAAAAGGGTGACCTCGTCGAGTAGGCGCCGGTCGGACGCGCTACCTACGTGGCCGAAGAGGGCCTTCGCCATATCTTCTCCTTTGAATGCGTTGTCGCCGGGTGGGCCAGCAACACGCGCGCTCAACCGGCGAGCACGGCGCAGTCAGTTTCGAGGCACGTTTGCGGTTATCAAGCGTGGCTCGCTGAGAGCAGTGGCTCCGCTGAGCAATGGGCACAGTCAAGCGCGACTGGCGACTCATCTATGGTCCGCCGTCCGGACGTGACAGTCAAGTCGAATCTGTCCCATTCATCACGAATTCTGAGCGACTCCCCAGGTAGCTGTCAAGTTGGCACGCGTCACCCAATCGGCCGCACTAAAACGGCTTTTGGGGTGTCGGGGCGCATTCTCGGCCTCTCACGCACAGTGCTGAGTTATCGTGCCTCGTTGCCCATTTGATGGAATTTGCCCCTACTTGCCATGACCAGCCCGGGATGACCGGCTCGGGCTCAGCCGATGTGGCGCGATCGGTTATCCGTGGCTGGGGAGGTGGCGGCGTTGAGAGGCGAACTCAAGGTGCGGGTCGGAATGATCAATGACGGGGCTTACCCCCACCGCCATGGCGTGGCCGCGACGTGGTCTCACCGCCTGATCAGAGGCTTGCCGGAGGCCGAGTTCGATCTCATCTCGATCGGCGATCATGCGACCACAATGCTGGCGTACCAGCCGCCCGCGAACACCAGGAGCCTCACGTCGATTCCGACCGCCGGGCGGCCGATCGGGCCGAATCGCGGCCGCGCGGCCCTGGCCCACCGCCGGTTCGCCACCCATGCCGCCGTACTGCTCTGCCGCGGCATGATGTCGGATGCGCCGCACAGCCTCGCGATGTTCCGGTCGTCACTGCGGCGGCTCGCGACCGCCAGCGCGACCGGAATCCACCCTCTGCACGGCGTCCCACTGGCCGCGGTCCTACTCGACGCGTGGCGGGCCGCCGGGCCGAGCGCCGAGGCGATCCTGCCCCAGCCGGCACTGCCGCAACCGACGACGGGCGACGCTGAGAGGGCCGCCGAGGTGCTCGAACGCGCGATGCGGGTCCTCTCCGCACCGGTCGAGACGGCCGATCTCCATCACGCGACCGACGCCGGCCTCAGCGCGCTCGTCGCGATCGGAGCGAAGTGGCGGGCCGGGACACCGTTCGTCCTGACCGAACACGACACGTACTTAACGGCAGACATTCTGGCCGAGACGTCGGGCCGGCCGGGTGTCCGGGCCGTCCTCCTCCGGTTTCTCCGTTCGCTCGCGCGGCTGGCGTATCAAGAGGCGACCCAGATCGCCGCCCCCACCGAGCGGCTGCGGCGCTGGGCGGTCGATCACGGCGCCGATCCCACGCTCGTCACGGTCGTCGGCTACGGCGTTGATCCACACAGCTGCCCACCGCTGCGCGGCGAGCCGGCCGAGCCGACGCTCACGTTTCTTGGCCCGGACTGCGACGCGGTCACGTTGCTACGTACGCTCCCTCGACTTCGCGCCGTCCACCCCGACATTCGACTGATCGTCGGCGCACCGCCTGTCACGACCGACGTGATCAAGCCGGGCGACCCGGTGTTCTTCCTCGGTCCCGTCAACCACCGGCGGTCGGCGTACGCGACCGGTCAGGTCGTCGTCGTGTCCGGCCGGCACGAAGCGGCACCGTACGCATTGATCGAGGCGATGATGTGCCGGCGCCCGACGGTCTGCCTCGACGACGGCGCGCTCAGTTCCGTGGCCGGTACGGCCGCCACCATGGTGCCGTACGGAGACGAGGATCGGCTCGCCGACGCGTGCCTCGCGCTGCTCGGCTCGGCCGACCGCCGCCGCAGCCAGTCGACCGCCGGCTCGCAGCGCGCCCGCAGCCTCTTTGCCCTCCGTACGACGATCGACGCCGTCCGTACGGTCTATGCCGAGGCGACCACCGATTCGGCCGACCTGATCCGCCGCATCACGTTGACGGACGCGGACATCGCCAACGAGTTCGTCGGCGACCTGATCGGCGACCGGGCCTCATGAGCACTCGGTCGGTGCCGGTCCGCATGCTCCGACCATTCGCCTGGCTCGGTGCTCTGGCGCTGATTGCGCTCGCGATCGTCACCGGTTGCCATCCCAACGCCGCGTCGTTTTCTGGCGCCTCGCAGCTCATCGATCCGTCGACGTCCAGCCGACATCCGGCCGTCCAAGGAGCGTCGGCGGCGGCCGGACCAGACGACGTCTCACGCCCACCGGCCGGCGCTGCCCCGTCCGGCACGTCCAACCCGGTCCGGAGCGGCTGGGCACCGCGGGCCGGACTGCGGTGGCAGGTACAGCTCACCGGCGCCCTGATGGACAACCTCGGCGCCAATGTCTACGACCTCGATCCGTACGCCACGGCGACGCAGACCGTGGCCGATCTCCGCGCCCACGGCAACAAGACAATGTGCCACCTCGACGTCGGCGTCGCCGACGCGGCGCTGCCCGACGCCCCCCGGTTGAGCGGTCGGTTGCTCGGCGCCCCGGTCATGGATCCGGACGGGTCGGTGCGTGGTTGGTGGCTCGACATCCGCCGGTGGGACCGGATCGCTCCAGTCTTGAGCGACCGGCTGGATCTCTGCCGGGCCAAGGGATTCCAGGCCGTCGATGCGGACTTCGGCGACGGCTACGCCCACGCGACCGGTTTCCGGCTGACCGAGACCGACCAGCTCACCTATGACCGCCGCGTCGCGGCACTAGCCCACGACGCCGGTCTTGCCGTGGGAGTCCGAACGACTCCGCCGGTCGCCGCGAGCCTGGAGCCCTCGGTGGACTTCGCGGTCGCGTCCGACTGCTTCGGCGTCGGGAACTGCGCGAGCCTGCTGAGTTATATCGCCGCGGGCAAAGCCGCCTTCGATGTCGAGCGGTCGGCGTCGGGCGACGTGTGTCCGCTGGCCCGCTCGTACGGCATCATCGCGAGCCTGCTACCGGCGCCGATGGACGCGGCCACGTCCCAGCCGTGCTGACCCGACTCGGCGGTGCGGCGGCTCAGCGACGAGTTGCGGCTCAGCGGCGGATTGCGGCTCGGCTTGCCGTGCGCGGCCGAGGTTGGCAGGTCGGGCAGGAAAAGGACGATCGATTCATGAACGACTCACGCCGGATCGGTGCGCCGCATCGGTCGCACGGCAGGCCCTCGCGGCCGTACGCGTGCAGCGACCGATCGAAATAGCCGCTCTCGCCGTTCACGTTGACGTAGAGCGCGTCGAAGCTCGTCCCGCCGGCCTTCAACGCCTCGCCGAGCACATCGCGAACGTGACCGAGCAGCCGTTCGATCGGCCGGTTTGGTCATCGCGTCGGTCGGTCGGGCACCGTGCAACTTCGCCCGCCACAACGCTTCGTCGGCGTAGATGTTGCCGACGCCCGAGATGAGCGACTGGTCGAGCAGCGCCCGCTTGATCTCGGTGTGCCGCCGCCGGACCGCCGACACGAACGCCGCGTCGTCGAATTGAGGATCGATCGGGTCGCGCGCGATGTGGGCGATCTCGTCGGGCAGGTCGGCACCGCCCGGACTGATGGACAAGCCACCGAACGTCCGTTGGTCCACAAAGCGGAGCTCCGGGTCGCCGTCGGCGAAGCGGATCCGTACCCGCAGATGGGTTTCGTCCGGCGCACTCGCGGCGCCCAGCCGGAACTGGCCCGACATGCCGAGGTGCGCGAGGATCGCCGCGCCGTCGTCGAGCGGCAGCCACAGGTACTTGCCGCGCCGCCGCACGTCGACGATCGTCCGGCCGGCGAGCGCGTCAACGAAGTCGAGTGCGCCCGGCAGATGCCGCCGGATCGCGCGCGGGTGCAGCACTTCCACCGCGTCTATCGGCCGACCGACCGCCCAGGCGGCGAGCCCCTCGCGGACCGTTTCGACCTCCGGCAACTCGGGCATGTCAGATCGCGTACTGCCAAACGGTGATCATGTAGGCGCCGTACCACAGGCCGAACAGCACGTAGCCGGCGAGCCACCACGCCGCCCGGGTCGGCCTGGCTCGTCCGGCCGCCCACGCCGCCGGCAACAGCACCAACAGCACCGGCAGCATCAACCGCGGCTTGGAGTGGAAGAAGCCGGCCTGTCCGACCACGAGCACGTAGGCGAGCACGCCATAGACCGTGAGCGGCAGCCATGCGTTCTGGCGTACGCCGATCACCAATGCGACCGTCGCGGCGATCAGGATCAGCACGACGCTGATGGCCACCCAGTCGGCACCGGTGTGCACCGTCGTCGTGACGAAATCCCAGGTCGATCGCCCGTAGTCGAAGGTGGTGCCCCAACCGGCCGTCTGGATCTTGAACCAGGCATCGAGATCGCCGACGCGTAGGCCGACCCAGCCGATGTAGGCGGGAACGCCGGCGAGCGCGATCAGCGAGCCGACCACGGCGGCGACTTTCTCCCGCCCACCGCGGGTGCGGTCCGCGAGGCACATGACGGCCGCGACGGCCAGGCCGATCGCCGCCGCCGCACCGGTCGGCCTGGTCAGGCCGGCTGCCGCTCCGAGCAGCCCGGCCAGCAACCACCAACGCCGGTACGCCGCGAGGAACATGCCGGCCACGAGCGCAAGGAACACCGGCTCGCTGTAGCCCATCGAGAGCACGACCGACAACGGCTGGGCGAAGCAGAGGACGACAAAGGCGTACCCGATCCGTCGGGCCGCCGTCGCGGACTGGCCGGCGCCGATGGCTACGCGGCGCACGAGCGCGTAGACGAGGACCGACGCGACGGCGGCGGCCAGCCAGGCGACCGCGAGCGCGCTGTGGTCCGGCGCTACGCCGAGATGGTCAACGGCCCGGATGAGCCACGGATAGAGCGGAAAGAACGCCAGCTCATTGCCGGTGAGGTTGCCGCCCGAGTCGTAGGTGAAGGCGTGCGGGTAGCCGTGCGTGGCGACTCGGATGAACCAGTCGGCGTCCCAGCTCAGCAGCCGTCCCGACAGGGTCGAGCCGGGCGGGAGCATCCATTCGAGGATCGCGATCTGCAGCGCGCGGGTGACCGCGAAAATGGCGAGGGGGACAACGGCGTCCCGAGTCCAGTCCCAGCGGGGCATGGCCGCCACGCCGGCTCGCCGCCGGCCGATCCCCGATGCCTTGCCCGCGTCGACTGCGTTGGCCGAGTCGACCGGGGGCTCAACGGCCGACGGCGGGGCGTCCGTCTCGGCATCCGACGGGGCGTCCGCGCCGGACGCCGCCGACGGCGGCGTGCGGGTCTCGCGGATGTCAGCCACGTCGGTGTCGCTCGGCACGCGTCATGCGGGTGCGTCCGAGTGCGCTGCGGGGTCGTACAACTCCTGCCAGGCGGCCTCGGCGGCGCGCTGCTCGGCTTCCTTCTTGCTGCCGCCCTCGACACCGCCGTACGCCTGACCGGACACGACCGCCCACGCCGTGAACGTCTTTGCGTGATCCGGGCCGGCATCCTCGATGCGGTATTCGGGCACGCCAAGGCCGAGCGACGCGGTCAGCTCCTGCAGGCTCGTCTTCCAGTCGAGCCCGGCGCCGCGCCCGGCCGCCTCGGCCATCAGCGGATCGAAGAGCTTGTGGATGACCTTCGTCGCCACGGGCAGACCGTGCTCCAGGTAGATCGCGCCCAACAGCGCTTCCAGCGTGTCGGCGAGGATGCTCGCCTTGTCGCGGCCGCCGGTCGACTCCTCGCCCTTGCCGAGGCGCAGATGCGCGCCGAGCCCGGCCGGGCCGAGGCCGCGAGCGACCTGGGCGAGCGCTCGCATGTTCACCACGCTCGCCCGCAGCTTGGCCAGATTGCCCTCGGGCAGGGTCGGATGCTCGAGGTAGAGCGATGTCGTGATCACCACGCTCAGCACGGCGTCACCGAGGAACTCGAGGCGCTCGTTGGTCGGCAGGCCACCGTTCTCGTACGCGTACGACCGGTGCGTCAAAGCCCGTTCGAGCAGCTCGGGGTCGAGCCGCACGCCGACGGCCGCTTCGAGCAGCGTCGCCGGTGGGCGGGACTTCATGACGTCTCCTGTTGATGCGCCGGTCTTTGCGGCGCCGACTCGCTGTGCACCGACCAGTGCGGCGCCGACTCGCCGTGCGCCGACCGGTGCGGCGTCGACATGCGATGCGCCGACTCGTGCGGAGCCGGTCTCACGCGACGCGGACCACCGCTCACGGCTCCGCCGACATGAGACCGACGACCTCGCCGGCCGCGCGATGCGTCCCGGCGAGGTCTCGATGTGACGATCGCCGTCAGACCTCGATGATCTGGCGGCCGTTGTAGGTGCCGCAGACCGAGCACGCCGCGTGTGGCAGCTTGGGGGACTTGCACTGCGGACAGGCGACGGTCACGACCGCCGTGGCCTTCCAGTTGGCCCGACGGGACCGGGTGTTGCTGCGCGACATCTTGCGCTTGGGGACGGCCACGGCTTCGTACTCCTAATTCTCGGTCACGGTGTGACCGTTCGGCGGCGTACCCGTCGAACGGTCGTTGCCCTGGCCGGCGTCTGCCGAGCCAAGCTTGCTCAATGCGGCCCACCGCGGATCGGCCACGGTGTGGCCATGGTCGGCGGGCAAGTCGTCCCACGGTACGCCGCAGTCCGGGCAGAGCCCGCGGCAGTCCTCGGCGCAGACCGGATTGACCGGGAGCGCCAGCACGATCGCGTCGCGGACGACGGGCTCCAGATCGATGAGGTCGCCCTCGATCCGACCGACCTCGTCTTCCTCGGCCGTCTCGTCCGTGGTGCTGTCGGCGTAGGCGTACAGCTCCGCGACGTCGACATCGACGGTGTCCTCGATCGGCCGCAGGCACCGGCCGCACTCGCCGGTGAGCGGGCCGCTGACGTGACCGGAGACGTAGACCCCTTCGGTCACCGACTGCATCGTGAGATCGAGACTCAGGTCGGCGCCGGCCGGAACGCCGATCAGGGCCAGGCCGAGATCCTTCGGAGCGGGCACCACCCGGCGCACCTCACGCATCGAACCCGGGCTACGCGGCAGGTCCCTCGTGTCGAGGACCAGCGGCGCCCGGGCGTCGAGGTGGTGGGTCGGATGGTTACGCATTGTCCTAGCGATCTCGGTACGGAATGTCGGCACACAAGCCGACGAAAAGCGTACCCGAGCCTGGTTGGACGCGTCGAATCGCGCCGGTTATCCGCAAGATCAACCAGCGCGGAACTTCGGCGCCGATCAGAACGGCAAGGGGCGTTCGTCGGCGTCGCCGACGAACGAGCCGATCTCCCGCAGCGCGTGCATCTTGTCGCGGCCGCGTTCGATCGACGCCAACGACCGCGTCAGGAACTGTTCGAAATTGGCCAGGGCCGTGTCGACGTAGTCGTCGACCTCGTCCCGCAGCCGCTGCGCCTCGGCTCGGGCGTCGGAGACAAGGCGGGCGCCCTCGTGCTCCGCCGACACCGTGATCTCGTTCACGGACACGAGCCGGGCGTGCTCACTCTCGGCCTCGCTGATGATCCGGTCGGCCTCGCGCTTGCCGGCGTCGAGGATCTTGTCCCGCTCATCGAGCAGGGCCGACGCCCGGCGCATTTCGCTCGGCAGCTCGACGCGCAGTTGATCGAGAATCGCGACCAGTTCGCCCCGGTCGAGGATGCAGTTGCGCGACATCGGCATCGAGCGGGCACCCTCCACCAGCGCGATGATCTCGTCGATGCGATCCAGCGGATCCACGAACACTCCCGTCACATTGCTCACCGTGCCGCCCACCCCCGACGCCATGCTCGCGGCTCCGTGAGGCGGCGCGAGCGCGATGGTTACCTACCCATGATGCGCGGCTCAACCATCATGACGGCCCGGCGCGCCGGGGGCGACTGACCGAACCGCTGAGCCGATCACGGCCACAGCGTGACATGCACAACACCCGACCGTCCGGCGGCAACCCCAGAAACGTCCGCGACCTGCGCAAACGCGGACGCCGCGAAGGCGAGTCGCGGCTATGCGCCGGCCGCTCCCGTTCCGGGGGTACGGGGATACAACTCGGCGAGCCGCTCGACCAGGCGGGCCGCCACCATCTCGGGTACGTGTGGCGACACGTCTCCGCCCCACTTCGCGACGTCCTTGATGAGGCTCGACGACAGGAACGAGTAGAGCGGATTCGTCGGCATGAACAGCGTCTCCAGGCCGGACAGACCGTAGTTCATCTGAGCCATCTTGAGTTCGTAGTCGAAGTCGGTGACGGCCCGGAGGCCCCTGACGACGACCTTGACGTCCTCGGCGCGGCAGAAGTCGACGAGCAGCCCCTCGAACGACGCGACCCGTACGTTTTCCAGACCTTTCGTGACCTCGCGCAGCATCTCCATGCGCTCGGTGTGGGTGAATAGCCCGCTCTTCGACTGGTTCACGAGCACGGCCACGATCACATCGTCGTAGATCCGACTGGCGCGGCCGATGATGTCGAGATGCCCGTTGGTGACGGGGTCGAACGAGCCGGGGCACACGGCCCGGCTTGGCTCGCGGGTGCTCATGAGCGGCGACCGTACCAAAGCATGGCCTCACCGTAGCGACGAGACCGCTCGGCGGTGACCGACCGCACCCAGGTCGGCTCCGGCGAGCGCTTCGATCGCTCGAGGATGACCAGTCCGCCGGCGTTGATCCAGCCGTTCCCGACGAGTGCGTCGAGCATCGCGGTCAGGTCCTGCTCGGCGAGGTCGTACGGCGGATCGGCGAACACGATGTCGTAGCCCTTGCCGGGGGCGCCGGCCAGGGCGGTCGTCACCCGCTGGGCGGCCAGGGTCGCAACCTGACCGATACCGAGGGCGGCGATGTTCTCGCGGATCGCCCGGACGGCCTTGTGATCCGACTCGACGAGCAGCACGTGCTCGGCACCACGGGAAGCGGCCTCGAGCCCGACCGCACCGCTGCCCGCGTACAGATCGAGGAATCGCCGGCCGTAGAGAACATGTGTCGCATCCAAGCCGCTGAACATCGCTTCCCGTACCCGGTCGGCCGTCGGGCGTGTGTCCGGGCCGGTCGGTGTCGCGAGCCGGCGGCCACCGTACGTGCCGGCGATGATCCTGGTCACGGGTCCAGACGTTACCCTCCGTGCACCGGACGGCCCGCGTGTCCGGCGCCGGTCCAGCGGTGTCGGTTGCTGTCGGTCGCAGTCGGTCAGTTTCGTGTCGGTCGCTGTCGGTTGCTGTCGCTCGCGTGCCATCCGTACCCATTCGCCTGCGCCACGGCCGAAGCCGCTGCTATATCTCCTTTATGCCCTCAAATGAGGTTTGTCGGTAATGGCCGGCGCAGCGGTCTTCGTCGTGACCGCGGTCCTGGCCGGATCGATGCTGGCCGTGGCATCGCCCAGCGCGGACACGGCGACGCGCTACAAGAACTGCGCGGCGATGCACGCCGACTGGCCGCATGGCGTCGGCAAGCTGTTCGCGAGCGATCATGTCGCGAACAAGAAGACGGACAAGCCGGTGACCACGTTCCACCTGAGCATCGGCCTCTATAACGCGAACAAGAAGCTTGACACCGATCACGACGGGATCGCCTGCGAGCAACGCTGACCCCGGCCCCACGCTCCCATCGCCCCGCATGATCACTGCAACTTCCAGGAAGTCGCCCGCTCCCGGACGCTCCCGACACGGCGACTTCCAGGAAGTCGCGGGCCGGGAAGTCGCGGCAGGACTGACGTGCGTCAGGACTTGAATTGGCGGCAGGACCGTCCGCCGGCTAGCCCTTCTCCAGATATTCGGCGCGCTCCTCGTCGACCAGGTCCGCGACCCAGTCGCGCAGCAGCGGGTGCCGGTCGAGCTCCGGGTCGTCCTCGACGAGTTCGATCGCGGCCGTACGGGCCTCGCCGATCATCTCCGCGTCGCGCAGCAGCGATAGCAGCCGTAGGTGCGAGCGTCGGCCCGACTGGCTCTGGCCGAGGACGTCGCCCTCCCGGCGTTGCTCAAGGTCGATCTCGGCCAGCCGGAATCCGTCGAGCGTCGCCGCGACCGCGTCCAACCGTTCCCGGGCCGGCGTGTCCTCGCTCGCCTCAGTGACCAGCAGGCACAGGCCCGGTGCGGTGCCGCGCCCGACGCGGCCACGTAGCTGGTGGAGTTGGGACACGCCGAACCGATCGGCGTCGAGCACGACCATCACCGTGGCGTTCGGCACATCGACACCGACCTCGATCACCGTCGTCGCCACGAGCACGTCGATCTCGCCACCGGCGAACGCCCGCATGACCGCGTCCTTCTCGTCGGACGGCAGGCGGCCGTGCAGCACGCCGAGCCGCAGCCCGGCCAGCGGACCCGCTTCGAGCAGCGGAGCGATCTCGGTCACCGCGAGCGGCGGCCGGCGCGCACTGTCCGTGTCGATTCCCGGCTCGACGTCGTCGTCTTGTCCATCCCCGGCGCCGTCGCCGATCCGCGGGCAGACCACGTACGCCTGATGGCCGGCCTCGACCTCCTCGCGCAACCGACGCCAGGCCCGGTCGAGGTACGCCGGCTTCTCGGCCGCCGGCACGACGTGCGAGGCGATCGGCGACCGGCCGAGCGGCAACTCGGCCAGGGTCGACGTGTCGAGGTCGCCGTACACGGTCATGGCGACCGTACGGGGAATCGGCGTAGCGGTCATCACGAGTACGTGCGGCGGAACGGCGGCCTTCGCCCGTAGCGCGTCGCGTTGTTCGACGCCGAAGCGATGCTGTTCGTCGACCACGACGAGTCCGAGATCGGCGAAGTCGACGCCCTCGTAGAGCAGGGCGTGCGTGCCGAGCACGATGCCCGCCTCGCCGGAGGCGATAGCCCCGAGCGCGGCCCGCCGCCCGGCCGCACCGAGCGATCCGGTGACGAGGGTGACCTGGGTGCCGTCCGGGTCGCCGTCCAGCTCGCCGGCCCGCCCGAGCGACCCGAGCAAGTCACGCACGCTGCGCAGATGCTGAGTGGCGAGCACCTCGGTCGGCGCGAGCAGGGCCGCCTGCCCGCCCGCGTCGACGACCTGGAGCATCGCGCGCAACGCGCAGAGCGTCTTGCCGGACCCGACTTCTCCTTGAAGCAGCCGGTGCATCGGATGCTTCGACGCGAGGTCATGCGCGATCTGTACGCCGACCGCCTGCTGGCCGCCGGTCAACTCGTACGGCAAGGCCGCGTCGAAGCGGGCCAGCGCGCCGTCGGAGCGCATCGGGCGAGGCGTGGCCGGTGTCTCGGCCGCCCGATGCTTGCGCTGCACCAACGTCAGCTGCACGGCGAACGCCTCGTCCCACTTCAGCCGCTTGCGAGCGGCCGCGAGCGACTCGCGACTCGTCGGACGGTGGATCTCGCGGATCGCCGTACCGAGGTCAACCAACCGGCGCTCGCCCAACAGGGCCGCGGGCATCGGGTCCGGCGGTGGCGTGAAAACGTCGAGGACGACGCGCACGCACCGCGCGATCACCCACGTCGGCACCGCGGCGGCCGCCGCGTAGACCGGGATCAGCGCGCCCGCGAACTCCTCGACCTCGCCCGCCGCCTCGCCGGTGAGATCGTCGCCCAGCAGGACATACTCCGGGCTGTTGAGCTGCCGCTTGCCTCGGAACTCGCTCACCTTGCCGGCGAACATCCCCCACCGGCCGGGCCGAAGATCGCGCTCGCGCCAGGCCTGCTTGGGGCCGAAGAACGTCAGGGTCAGTACGCCGCCGGAACCGTCCCCGACGGTCACCTCGAGCAGCGTGCTGTTGCGCTGCCGCAACGGTCGCAGGTTGGTCGACCGCACCTGGGCCAGCACCGTGACCTGCTCCCCCACCGACAGCGTACGGATCTCGGTGTGCTCGCCGCGCTCGTCGTAGCGGCGCGGGAAGTGATAGAGCAGGTCGCCGACCGTGGCCAGATCCAGGTGGTCGGCGAGACCCTTCGCCGTCTTGCCGCCGATCACTTTGGTGAGCGGGGTGTCCACGGTGACGCCGGCCGCCGCGGTCACTCGATGCCTGCCGGCATTAGCGCGGTCACTCGATGCCTACCAGCAGCGGATGATGCGGCTGGCCGCCGTGGTAGACCTGCGCCTCGACGAACGGCCAATGGTGGGCGAGATGTTCTTCGAGCATCGGCGCGAGGTCGCTTGGCGCCTGCTTGCCGGTGAGCAGAGTCACCAGCTCCCCGCCGGCGGTGAGGAGGCGATCCAGCAGGTCTCGGCAGGTCTGGCCGAGATCCGTACCGATCAGGTTGACCTCGCCCTCGACGAGCGCGAGCACGTCGCCGGCCTGGCAGCGGCCGGCCACCGTGATCGCCTCGCGGCTCGCATACGTCACCTCGGCGTAGCGGCACGCGCCGGCGGCCTCGGCCATCGCGATCACATCATCGTCGAAGCGCCGACCGGCATCGCGGACGGCGAGTGCGGCCAGCGCCTGCATCGGCGATCGGATGGGCACGACGGCCACGCGTATGCGGTCCTTGCGTGCCTCCTGCGCGGCCGCCGACGCCGGGCCCTGGGTGGCCGCGATATCCGGCAGCACCACGACCCGGGCGGCACCAGTGCCGCGAATCGCGGCGAGGATCTCCGCCGTCGACGGGTTCGGTCCCCGGACGACGGCGGCGCCCTCGCCGTCGAACAACGCCGCGAGACCACCACCGGTCGCGACGACGACCGTCGCGCGCCGAGGTCGTGCCTGGTCGGACGGCTCGTCCGAGGCAATCGCCGCCGGCTCGAAGGCGTCCGCCGGTTCAAGATCATTCGTGGGTACGGTCGACCCGCGCGCCCCCACGACGGCGTCCGATGGGGACGGGGCCCCACGCGTCGCAGCGATCTGATCATCGAAATGCGTGACCGATATCCGGTGCGGCCGGCCGGCCCGAACACCCGCCTCGATCGCGGCGCCGACGTCGTTGACGTGCACGTGGACGTTCCACGTCGGCGGCAACGAGTCGACATTGGCGTGTGACCCGGTGCCGACAATCACCAGCGAGTCGCCGAGGCCGGCCAACTCGGTGCGCAGCTCGTCGACCGCGATGCCGTGCGCGTCGAGCAGGAACTGCACCTCGAAGGCGTACGCCGACGAGCCCGTCTCGCGGGTCAGGCCACTGATGCGGGCGGCGGCACCGGCCGAGCCCACGTCCGACCGGGCTCGCGGCGGTGCCGGTCGTCCGGTCACGACCTCGACCAGCGCATCGAGCAGCACGAGAAGGCCGCGGCCGCCGGCATCTACCACGCCGGCCCGCGCCAACTCGGGCAGCTGGTCCGGCGTCTTGGCCAACGCTCCAGCCGCGCCACTCGCGGCCGCGACAGCGACCGCTTCCAGGTCATCCGAGTCGGCGGCGGCGGCGGCCAGGCCGGCGGCTCGGGCCACGGACAGGATCGTGCCCTCGACCGGCACGGCTACCGCTTCGTACGCCGAGTCGGCCGCGGACCGTAGACCGTTCGCGAGGTCACGCCCGCCCGCGGCGGCACGTCCGCACGTGCGGGCGAACCCGGCCAGCAGCTGCGACATGATCACGCCCGAATTCCCGCGTGCGCCGAGCAGTGCGCCGCGGGCGAAGCCTGACATCGTGGTGGCGAGATCTGCCGGCGGCTCGCTCGACAGGTGATCGTGCGCGGCCGCGAACGTCAACACGAGATTCGTGCCGGTGTCGCCGTCCGGGACCGGATAAACGTTCAGTTCGTCGATCTCGTGCTGGTGCTGGCGCAGTCCGGCGAGACCGGCCGCGCACCAGCGGCGTACGCCATCGCCATCCAGACTGTCCAGCACGGATTCGAAGCGTAATCGCGGGGCGCGACAAAGCGCGAGCGGCGGGCAGTTTCGCCAGCTCGCGCGCGTCGCCTGACCGGCACCATTCGGCCCGCAACGTTTGGCCGGCTCGGTTGCCGGCGCTCCTCGGCATGATCCACTGCGGTGGACGATTGCGGTCGTTAGAGTGGCGTCAATCGTCCAGGGCGGTGGATCATGACCCGGCCGTGTCCTCGATCGATCGGTCGGACCGGGCCGATTGGCCGGATCCGTGGCCGGTCGGGTAATCTAGCGAGGTTGCCCAATCGGGTCGCGCATTTCTGCGTGCCCGTCGGGCGCGAGCATGAACGTGACCGGTCGCCGTACAACACCGGCGAACCGACGATCAACCAGGAGATTCCCGTGGCTGCCGTGTGCGAGATCTGCAACAAGAAGCCTGGCTTCGGCCACAACGTGTCCCACTCGCACCGCCGGACCAACCGCCGCTGGGACCCGAACATCCAGACCGTGCGCACGCCGGCCGGCGGCGGCACGACCCGCAAGATGCAGGTCTGCACGTCATGCATCAAGGCCGGCAAGGTCGTCCGGGGCTAGTTCCCGGTCGTACGCCGAGCACCATCGAGCCGCGGCGCCCATCTCGGGCGGCCGCGGCTCATCGTGTCTCGCACCCGATGCGGGCCACTCACCGCGTGACCGCTACTTCGCCACGAACCGCCCGGTCCGGCGGAATCCCACGAAATCGTCGACCGTCTCGGCGACCGATCGCGCCAGACCGCCCGGCAGCCGGTCGAGCGGATAGAACGTGGCGTCCGTGGTCTCGTCGGTCACGCGAGCAACCTTCCCGGTCCAGGACCGGATCCAGAAGGCGGTCGAAAATACCTGGTACGTGTGGCCGTACATGTTCTTCCCGGTGAACCGAGCACCGGAGTAGAACGCGAACGGCTCCAGTGACGTCGCCGCGAGTCCGGTCTCCTCGAACAGTTCCCGGGCGGCGCACTCCCCGATCGATTCGCCGAGTTCCATGGCACCGGCCGGCAGCGCCCACTCGCCGTTGTCGGCGCGCCGGATGAGCAGGACGCGGTCGTCCTCGTCGACCACGACACATCGCGCACCGATAAAGAGCAGCGGCCGGTCGTCGCCCGCGAGGGCACGAAGCTGACCTTGGTAGGACTCGTCCCAGGCGACGCTCACCCGACCGGCCGCGGGGCCAGATCCCGGCCGTACGACCGGACGCCGGGCGCCTCCTTGTAATGCCCGAAGTCCGGGATGCGGGCGTAGCCGAGTTTCTCGTACAGCGCGATGGCCTCTGGTTGGCGTTCGCCACACTCCAGGATCAGGCGCGTACGTCGGTGCCCGGCGGCCGATTCCTCTACCGCGGCCAGCAGCGCCGTCGCGACGCCAGCTGCACGGACCGACGGAGCGACGTACATGCGCTTGAGCTCCGCCGTCGCGCGGTCACCGACGTGGCTGCGCCAACCCGCGCAACCGACGGGCTCGCCGGCTCGCCACGCAACGAAGAAGCCACCCTCGGGCGGATCGAACTCCATTGCCTCGATCGGCGTATCGTCCCCGGGCCCGCCGTAGCGCGCCGCGAGTTCGGCGATGGCCGCCGCGGCCAAGGTCTGTGCGACGGGCGCGAGGTAGCGCGTCGGGCGGATCTCGATATCGGTCACGGGCGGATAGGCTACCGCAGCTCCGGAGTGTCACAGCCGCGCTACGCAAGCGCCCGCGGACATCAGCGGAAGTGGTCCCATCCCGGCGGTGAATCCAGGTACGGCTCGCCGTCGACGGTCACCGCGGGTGCCGCTGAGCGCTCGATGACTGTGCCGATCAGCCGCCACTCGTCGGTCAACGTCGTGAGCGCGGGGAATGTCGCCGCCATCGCATGATCGTCGCCACCAGCCAAAATCCATGGGTACGGATCGACGCCGAGCGCCGCGGCCACGTCGATCAGGGCCTGCGGGACCTCGAAGGCCTCGCGCGACAGGTCGATGGCGACCTCGCTCGCATCGGCGATGTGCCCGAGATCGGCGAGGAGCCCGTCGGATACGTCGATCATGGCGGTCGCGCCCATCCGGCCGGCGGCCGGACCCGCGCCATACGGCACGACGGGCCGTCGGTAGGCGTCGACCAGAACCCGTGGTGATCGGAAGCCTCGGGTCAGGACCGTCAGTCCGGCCGAGGCGTAGCCGAGGCGACCGGCGACCGCGACGATGTCGCCGGGGCGGGCTCCGGACCGTACCACTGGATCGGCCCCTCGCAGATCCCCGAGTGCGGTGACCGCGATGGTCAGGGTTTGGCTGGCCGAGATGTCGCCACCCACGACGTACGCGCCCGCGATCGCGGCCTCGGCCGCGAGCCCGTCGGCCAGCTCCTCGGCCCAGCGGACGTCGAGGTCGGGCGGCGTGCAGAGCGCGACCAGGAGTGCGGTGGGCGCGGCACCCATCGCCGCGATGTCGGCCAGATTGGCGGCGGCGGCCCGGTGACCGACGTCCACGGCGGACGACCAGTCGCGACGGAAGTGTCGACCTTCGACGAGGACGTCCGTGGACGCGACGACGCGCCCGTCGGAGGCGGCCACGATTGCGCCATCGTCGCCGGGCCCGAGCAGAACGGCGTCGCCGTTGCCCAATCGTGCGGTGATGCGTTCGATCAGACCGAATTCGCCAATCTCCGCAACAGTCAACGCAAACTCCCTCCGCGCTCACGCGCCTACGTTCGTTAACGCGCGATCGGCTCCGCGGGCACGCTACCGCGTGCGTTCGCACCGACCCAGGGCGCCGACCACGTGAGTGACCGGACCCCGAAAGACTCCGGGGAGGTAGATCCGCGTCGCGTACGGTAGTTTCACACCGGTCCGGGTCGGCCGGGCTGTCACGCATCGCATTGTCATGATCGGTCCAACCCGCACCGCAGCCTTGCGGATGCGCAAGGCGCCATTACTTCAGCCGCAGCCTTGCGGATGCGCATGGCGCTCTGTCGATGGGAGGCGCGTCGTGGTCCAGGCATACATCCTCATCCAAACCGAGGTGGGCAAGGCACGCGAGGTCGCCGGAGCGATCGCGGGTGTGCCCGGCGTCGTCCGTGTCGACGCCGTCACCGGCCCGTACGACGTGCTCGTGTTGGCGGAGTCCGGAACCGTCGACGAACTCGGCAAGATGATCGTCAGCCGGGTCCAACTGGTGCCGGGCATCACCCGCACGCTCACCTGCTCCGTGGTCAATCTGTAGGCTGTGCGCCGATTGGCGACCGCGGGGCGCCTGAAGCACACGTGAGGAATGAAGCGATAGGTCATGGCAGATCCGGCTAGCCGCCGTGCCGCGCTCTATGCCACCCTGGTCGCGGTGCCGGTCGCCATCCTCGTCGGCGTGATCGCGTTCGCGTACATCGGCTCACGGACGTCGAAGTCCGATGCGAAGCCGAGCGCGAGCCCGAGCGCCATCGTGCCGACGAGCGCCGTGGCGATGCCGGCGCCGAAGCTGTCGCCCGCCCACGCGCAAGCCTGTCTTGCCTTCATCGCCCAGCTTCCGACGCAACTGCGCAACCTCGCGGAGCGCCACGTGACGGCCGGGCCGGAGCAGAACGCCGCGTTCGGCGAGCCGCCGATCACCGTGCAGTGCGGTGCGCCGGCCGTCCGTCCCGCTCCGACGGACACGGTTTACCCGATTTCCGGCGTGTGCTGGTTTCCGACGACCGGCACCACGGCCGCGGTCTGGACCACGCTGGATCGCGAGGTCCCGGTCGCGGTGACCGTCCCGAACACGTACGCCCCTGGAGGCTCGGGTTCCGCTCAGTGGGCCGCCGAATTCTCGGCTCCACTGGTGAGCGCCATGCCCTCCGTCAAGACGCCCTACCGCTGCTAACCGCCGCGATCTAATGCAGGCCGGTGCCGCGCTGCGTCGCGGTACGGATCAGCCGGGCGACGACCTTGGGATAGTCCAGTCCGGTCGCCGCCCACATCCGGGGAAACATCGACGTGGCGGTGAAGCCAGGCATCGTGTTGATCTCGTTGAGGTAGACATCCAGCTCCGGGCTGACGAAGAAGTCGACGCGGGCCAGCCCGGCGCAGTCGAGCGCGGTGAAGGTCTTGCACGCGTAGTCCTGGACCTGGGCGGTGACCCGGTCCGGCAGTCGCGCCGGTATGTCGAACTCGACGGCCTCGTCCAGGTATTTTGCCTCGAAGTCATAGAAGTCGTGACCGCCCGCGACCCGGATCTCGGCGAGAACGCTCGCCTCCGGCGCTCCGCCGGCCTCACCCTCGAGCACGCCACACTCCACCTCACGGCCGACCATGTGCGCTTCGATGAGGATCTTCGGGTCGACCATCCGCGCTTCGGCGATCGCCTTGTCCAGTTGCGTCCAGTCGGTGACCTTGGTTACACCGAACGACGAGCCGCCGCGCGCCGGTTTCACGAACAGCGGCAGGCCGAGCCGGTCCAGGTCGGCTTCGGAAGGCGACTGCCCGGCTCGGAGCACGACGTAATCGACGACCGGGATCCCCTCGGCCGTTGCGAGCTTCTTGGTGAACTCCTTGTCCATCGCGGCCGCCGAGGCGAACACGTTCGATCCGACGTACGGGATGCCGGCCATCTCCAGCAGACCCTGAATGGTGCCGTCCTCGCCGAACGCGCCGTGCAGCACCGGGAAGACCACGTCGACGTCGCCGAGCGCTCGGGCACCCTCGGACGGATCGAGCACGACGAGACCGTGCGTCGTGGGATCTCCCGGTAGGACGACGGCCGATCCGGACGCCGCCGTAATTTCCGGAAGCGCGCGTCGGACATCGAGAGAGAGCTGGCGGGGATCACCGTCCGTAAGGATCCAGCGACCCTCCCGCGTAATACCGACGGGCACGATCTCGAACTCGTCCGGGTCGAGCGCACCGAGAACGCCGCCGGCGGACAGGCAGGAAATGGCGTGCTCGGTGCTACGACCGCCGAACACGACCGCGACTCGCGTCTTTCGAGGTGAGGACACGACGTCTCCTTTCCCGCCCGTGGTGCCGGCCACTCCCGTGACAGGCAGTGCGCGTACGGCGTGACGCTACCGTATGAAAAGCACCCCCGCCTGGAGACTCAAATGGCTGCTTTATCCGGCTTCTGGCCCTCCGGCGGGCTAGTCGACTAGCCGTTCGGCTGGATACTCTCGCGCCGTGACCAACTCCCCCCTGATCGCGTCACTGACCGCTGCCGTCGAGGCGGCACCGGACGATTTACCGTTGCGCGTGCATCTGGCGGAGTTGTTGTTGCAGGCGGATCGGCGCGCTGAGTCGATTGGGCAACTGGCCCAGGTGCTCGCGCGCGACCCGGGCCATGAGCAGGCACAGACGCTCATGTCGCGCGCGATCGGGGGCTTGGCGGCCCGGGGCCAGTCGGCGGGAGTCGCCGGCGACGAGTCGGGCACGTCAATGCGTTCCCCGCACGTGCAGCCGCCCACGCCGGTCGAGCCGGGCGCGCCGCGAATCGCCCCGGACGGTGAGGTCGAGGAGATCACCGAGCAGGCCCAGGCGGAACCGCCGCGCGCTGAGCCGACCCAGCCAGCGCCACCATCCGAAACTCAGCATCACGCCCCCGAGCCGCGCCGCCCGGCCGACGACATCGATTGGGGCGCGTTCGAGGACGAGTTCTCCGGCGTGGTGCCGCCACGGTTCGCTCCGGCGGCCGACGAACCCGAGCCGGTGGAGGGCGATGACGACCGGATGTTCGATGTCGAGACGTCCTCGATCTTCCTGACCGACGTGCACGGCATGGACGACGTGAAGAAGCGCCTCGAGGTCGCGTTTCTCGGACCGCTGCGCAACCCCAAGCTCCGTGGGCTCTACGGAAAGAGCCTGCGTGGCGGGCTGCTCCTCTACGGGCCACCCGGATGTGGCAAGACGTTCATCGCGAAGGCGGTCGCCGGCGAGATGGGCGCCAAGTTCATCTCGCTCTCGATCGTCGACGTGCTGAACATGTACGTCGGCAATTCCGAGCAGAATCTTCACCAGATCTTCGAGACCGCCCGCCGCAACGCACCCTGTGTGCTGTTTCTCGACGAGATCGACGCGCTCGGCCACAAGCGCAGCTCGGTCAACTCCTCGACGATGCGTACGCTCGGCAACCAACTCCTGGCCGAACTCGACGGCGTAGACGGCAACAACGACGGCGTGTTCGTGCTCGCGGCGACGAACGCGCCGTGGGATGTCGACCCGGCACTGCGCCGCCCGGGCCGCTTCGACCGGGTGATCCTGGTGCTGCCGCCGGATCGGGCGGCACGCGGGCCGATCGTCGAATATCACCTGCGCGAACGCCCGGTGGCGAACATCGACCTGAAGAAGATCGTCGGCGCCACGGACGACTTCTCCGGCGCCGATCTCGCGCACCTCTGTGACAGCGCCGCCGAGCACGCGATGCACGACTCGATCATGACCGGAGACGTACGGATGATCGAGCAGCGCGATTTCGACCGCGCGTTGCGCGAAGTGCGGCCGTCCACCGGACCGTGGATGAGCGCGGCCCGCAACGTCGCTATGTTCGCCAACGAATCCGGCACGTACGACGATCTGGCCGCCTACCTCAAGAAGCGAAAGTTCGCCTAGTGTCCGGCGTCGACGTGGCGACGGATCTGAAACGCGCGGAAGCGCTGCGGGAGATCGGTCGCGCCGCGGACGCCATCGCGATTCTCAGCCGCGTCGTGTCCGAGTCACCCGGCAACGCGCAGGCACTGTGCCAGCTCGCCCAGTGCTACAACGCGACCCGTGACCACTACAAGATGTTGACCGCGGCCGACCGTGCGGCGGCCGCGAATCCGCAATCCGAATGGGCACACCGCCTCCGCTCGCTCGCGCTGCACAATCTGGGTCGGCATCCGGAGGCCGTGGCCGCCGCACGGCGCTCGATCGAGTTGGCGCCCAACGCTTGGCGGCCACACATGATTCTCGCCGATGCCGTACTGGTGAGCCCACACTCGGCCGACAAACGGATCGCGTACGAGGCGGCGCTGCGCGCCCTCCAGATCGCACCGCAGGCCGCCGACGCGCACGTGACCATGGGTCGCGTCCTGTTGAACATCGGCGAGCATCAGCACGCCCAGGCATACTTCACCAACGCACTCGCTCTCGACCCGACAAACGCCGCTGCGCACACCAACCTCGCGGTCACGCAACTGCGCAGTGGCAAGGTCGTCGCGGCCGGACGCGGCTTCGGCGCCGTCGCCGCGGCCAATCCGACCGAGGACATGTATGCACGCAACGTCGGCGCCAGCGCGTTCGTATGGGTGCAAGGCATCCTCGACGCGGGCGTTGTGACGGTTGTCGTGGCATTGCTGGTGGCGATGGCCGTCGCCGCACCGCTCAGCGCATTCCTGACCCTCGGTGCGTTGGCGGCATTCGTCACGGGCAGCACGATCGCCTATCGCCGCCTGCCCGTGCCGATGCGCCGGCTCGCCCGCCACGGCCGTAATCCCGCGCTGACCCGACTGAACATCGGGGTGCTCGTGGCGGTGCTCGGATTTCTGGTCTGGACGGCCGCGACCGAAGGTTTGGCGTCGCCCCGACCAGGCGTACGTGACGCCGCTCCTGCTGTGGGCAGCCGTGCTGGCGTGGCGGCTCCGCATGCGGTTCGGTCCCCGGCTGCATCAGTACCGGCAACGGCGTCGCTACCGATCGGCCGTGTTCGGGCCGGATCGGCGACCGCATGTCGTCAAGCCGCGCGCGCCCATCGACTGATCACGACCCCACGCGGGAATGCGTCAGGCCGCCCGATCGGCTGCGGTGTCGAGGGCGTGCTCGATGTCGGCGACGAGATCGGTGGCGTCCTCGATGCCGCAGGACAGCCGTACCAGGCCGGGAGCGACCGGATCACCCCATTGTTCGCGCCGATCGGCACTCGTGTGCACGCCGCCGAACGATGTCGACGCGGCGACGAGTGTCGACGTGGTCAGGAACGCGGTGACGTAGTCGGCCGACGGCAGCGTAAACGTGACGATGCCCGGAACCCGTCGCATCTGACGCATCGCGAGTGGATAGGCCGGATCGCCAGCGTGGCCAGGAAAACGCACCGACGACACCAACGGGTGCTCGGCGAGCATGGCCGCGACGGCGGCCGCGTTGGCCGTCTGGCGCGCGAGGCGGATGTCGAGCGTGGCCAGCGATCGGTGTGCGAGCCAGGCATCGAATCCGCCCGGGATCCCGCCCGTCTCGCCACGCCACGCGCGGACCCGGTCGGCCAGACCCGAATCGGCCGCGCACACGTATCCGAGCAGCAGATCGGAGTGCCCGGTCAATGCCTTCGTGCCAGAGGCGACGCTCACGTCCGCGCCGAGCGCCAGTGGTCGCTGGCCGAGCGGCGTTGGCGTCGTGTTGTCTACTGCGACGAGGGCGCCGGCAGCGTGCGCGGCGTCGGCGAGCGCGGCGATGTCACACACGTCGAGGCCGGGGTTCGCCGGTGACTCCAGCAAGACCAGGCGAACACCGTCAAACGGCGGGTACGGACCAGCCGTCGGCGCCTCGACGATCGTGATGCCTAGCGGGGCCAATCGCGCGGCCGCGAATGCGCGCGTCTTGTAGTAACCGTCGGACGGCAGCACGACCGTGTCCCCCGGCCGCAGCACGGTAAACAGCACCGCGGAGATGGCTGCCATGCCGGACGCGAACGAGACGCAGGCGACATCCGCGCCGGGCGCCTCCAATTCCGCGATCGCCGATTCCAATCCCCGCCAAGTCGGATTGTCGGTGCGGCCATACCCATCGACACCCGGTTGCGGGCCGGCCGCCGGATCCAGGTGATAAGGCGCGGCCAACATCGGCCCAGGCATGAACGGACGCCCCGGTACGGCCGCCGGAACGCCCGCGTGCGCCGCGCGCGTCCCGTCGCCGTACCCGGATTGTGGGTCTTGGGGTTCTGACGTCGTCATTCCGGCTTGGTTTCGCGACTCATCAACGCGGCCACCGCGACACGCGGATCGGCGCCCTCATGGCACACGCGCTCGACCTGCTCGGTGATCGGCGTTTCCACCCCTTGTGACTGGGCCAGATCACGGATCGCGAGGCAGCTCTTCACGCCCTCGGCCGTCTGCTTCGTCGCGGCCTGCGCCTGCTCCAGTGTCTCGCCCCGGCCGAGCCGCTCGCCGAACGTACGGTTGCGCGACAGCGGCGACGAACACGTCGCGACGAGGTCGCCGAGACCGGCCAACCCGGCGAACGTCATCGGATCGGCGCCCAAGCGCATGCCGAGGCGAGCGGTTTCGGCGAGACCGCGAGTGATCAGGGTCGCCTTCGTGTTGTCACCGAAACCCATCGCATGCACCATGCCGTAGGCCAGTGCGATCGCGTTCTTGACCGCACCGCCGAGTTCGCAGCCGACGACGTCGTCATTCGTGTACGGCCGCAGATACCGCGTCGCGATCGCCGCCTGAATCGCCTGCGCCCGCTTCTCGTCGGAGCACGCGACCACCGTCGCCGCGACCTGGCCGGCCGCGATTTCGACCGCGAGGTTGGGGCCGGTCACCGCCGCCACCCGGGACGGGTCGACCGCGGCCGCCTCGCTGATCACCTCGGTCATGCGCTTGCCGGTGCCGAGTTCGATGCCCTTGATAAGGCTGACGAGTGTGGCGTCGGCCCCGATGCTCGCCGACCACTGGGCCAGATTGCCGCGCAGCGTCTGCGATGGGATGGCCAGGAAGACGAGGTCCGCGTCGGCGATCGCCGCATCCGCGTCCGCCGTTGCCCGCACCGACGGCGGAAGGATCAGGTCGGGGTGGTATTCGACGTTGCGGCGGGTCCGTTCGATCCGCTCCGCCTGCTCGGGTCGGCGGGCCCAGAGGGCCACGTCGGTGCCGGCATCGGCCAGCACCTTCGCGAATGCGGTCCCCCACGATCCGGCGCCGAGCACGGTCGCCCGTCGGACCGTGATCACGATGCGCCCGCCTTCGGCTCCGCGCCATCCGGCGCCGCATCGTCCGGCACGGCATCGTCCGGCACGGCATCGTCAGCGTCATCGTCCGCCGCATCGCCCGTGGCGTTCGATGCGGCGCGCCCGGACGGGAACGTCCGCCGCCCGGCCGAACTCGGCGCCGGCGGCGGCGTCTCGCCCCGGATCTCGCCCACCATCGCCCGCAGCACCAACATGATCTCGTCGGTGATCGCGTACAGGTTCGCCGCCGTTGGCTCGGCCCCGCGCCACTTCGACAGGTCGATCTCCTCGCCGGCCACCACTGTCACCGGGGTACGCGGCCGCAGCCGGAGCTTGCGCGTACGCGGATCGAAGATCTGCTGCGCACCCCAGCTCGCAATCGGGATGACCGGAGCACCCGTGGCCAGGAACAGCCGCGCGATGCCCGTCTTGCCGCGCTGCGGCCAGAGCTCGCCCGACTTCGGGGTCGTGCCCTCCGGATAGATGATCACGCCCTCGCCGCGCTTCACGGCCATGATCGCCGCATCGAGCGCCTTGCTCGCGTCGACCGTGCCGCGTTCGACCGGGATCTGTCGGACGGCCTTCACGATCGGGCCGAGCACCGGGATCTTGAACAGGCTCGACTTGGCCAGGTATTGCGGCCACCGACCGGAGTCGTACACGAAGTGGGCAATGACGAACGGGTCGAACTCGGACATGTGATTCGCGGCCAGGATGACGCCACCGGTGCCGGGCACCCGCTCCATGCCTCGCCACTCGCGTTTGGTGACGACGTACAACAGCGGTTTGACCAGGCTCACCGTCGCACGGGGCCAGAACCCGATCTTTCGTACCACCGCGTCATCCTCCTGGGCATCCGGCCGGCTCTGCAGCAAATCATGCCCGGCAAGGCGGCCACAGGCTAGGACAGGGTGCGGCCAGCGGCGGTCTTCGTACAGGATGACCGGTATGCACGACGCACGGTGGACGATCATCATCCCGGTCAAACGACTCGCGGCCGGCAAATCGCGGCTCCGCGACGCTCCCGCGGACGACGCCTTGGTGCTGGCCGTCGCCCTCGACACGATCGATGCCGTACACGACTCGGAGGCGGTCGGCCGGGTGCTCGTCGTAACCAGCGACCCGACGGTTGCGGCAGCGGCGCGTTCCATCGGTGCGGAGACGGTCGCCGACCGTCCGGACGCCGGTCTCAACCCGGCGATCGCGCTCGGCTCGATCCACGCCGGCACCGCCGGGCCACAAGCCGCCCTGCTCGCCGACGTGCCGGCACTGCGGAGCGCGGAACTCACCGACGCGCTGCACAAAGCGGCCGGTACGGGCACTCGGGCGTACGTGGCCGACCGCGCCGGCACCGGAACGACACTGCTGACCACGCCGCCCGGTGTGGCTCTTGACCCGCGGTTCGGTCCCGGATCGGCCGCCGCCCACGCTGCCTCCGGGGCCGCGGCGCTGGACGGCGACTGGCCGAGCCTGCGTCTGGACGTGGACACCGCGGCCGATCTCGCGGCGGCGGCCCGTCTCGGACTGGGCGCACGCACGTCGCGCGCGGTCCAGGCCGCCGCGCTTGCCGGCCGACCGATCGCCATGATCGACATCATTGGGTAGCGTCGAGGCCATGCAGGGCACCGTCGCGACGTTCGACCCGGCCAGCGGGGCCGCCACGGTGTTGCTCGACAACGGCACAGCGGTCGAGGTATCGCCGGCGGCGTTCGCCGCCTCCGGACTCCGCCTGCTGCGGCTGGGCCAACGCCTGCGGCTGAGCACCGACGCGGAGCACCGCGTGGTTGCGGTCGCGCTCGTCACCATGTAGTCGCTCCCCGAGGCGCATCCGCTCGCCACCGCCGCGAGCTGCGAACGAGCTGAACCCCAGATGTCAGGAAACATTTGCCACGACAGGGCTTGGCGAGTAGGCCTGTCAGGTGATGATGGAATACGTGACGCCGACTCCTGACCCCGCCCAGCCTGACTCCCCGACGTCCGTCCCATCGCCGGCCACGCCGCGCCAGCGTCACATCCGGCCGGATGGGCCCGAGACGCCCGGTGGGTCCGGGCTGCCCGGCGCCACGCCACCGAAGTCCGGCACCCCATCGACTCCATCCCCGACCGTTTCGGCGAACACGTCAACACCCCCCTCGCCGAAGGCCACCCCATCGCGCGGCGCCGATGGCCGGTTCACCGCACGTCCAGCGGAGCCCGCCGCACTTCCGCCGGACCCGTCGACCGCGGCGGCGGACCCGCCGGCGGCAGCGGCGGATCGGACGCAGTCCGGCCGTGAGGCGGTCGGCGAGCCGGCCGCGCGGAGCGCGGCACAGGCGTCTCGGCCGGCCGCCCGCGGCGCGGCGAACGGCGGGGCCGCGAAGGCGTCTGAGAGTGCCGCCACGGCCGCCGTACGGTCTGCGGCCGGTCAGCCTGAGGCACCGACCCCCGGGCGCCCCGACGACGCCGCGGCGCCCCGAGGCGTTGTCGAGTCCGCCTCGACCCCAAACGTGACGCCGGCCGGCGGCTCGGTCGACGTACGGCGGGGCGACCAGATGTTCGCCACCGTTGGCGCGCCGACCACCCAGACGGTCCGGGCAGCCGCGGCCAACGGCTACGCCGGCGGCACCCAACCGGCGAGGCTGACCGCCGAGCCACCGGCGTCCGAGACCCCTGGGCGTCCGGTCTCGGCGGATGCCCGAACCGAGCGGACCACCGCGGTGCCCGGCTCTGGCCGTACCCTCGAATCGGCCGACCTGGGCGCGACCGACGAGACAAGCCGTTCCGCGGCGGTGATCGGATTCGACGTCCCGGCCGGCGCCGACGCGCCGCCGCCGGAGGAAGAGCCGCTGCCCGACGACCGCTACATCAATCGCGAGCTGTCCTGGCTGGACTTCAACGCGCGAGTGTTGTCGCTCGCCGAAGACGAGGCGCGACCGCTGCTGGAACGCGCGAAGTTTCTGGCGATCTTCGCGAGCAATCTCGACGAGTTCTACATGGTTCGCGTGGCCGAGCTGAAGCGGCGCATTCAGACCGGGCTGCCGCTACGCAGCGCCGACGGAATGTCGATCCGCGAACAGCTCACGATGATCACCGAGCGGTCGGCCGAGCTGGTCGCGCGGCACGCGCAGTGCTTCGAGCAGACCGTCGGGCCCGAGTTGGCCGCGGCCGGGGTCCAGATCGTGCACTGGTCCGATCTTGATGACAACGAGCGCGACCGCATGCGTGACTACTTCCGCAGCCAGGTCTTCCCGGTGCTGACGCCGCTCGCCGTCGACCCGGCGCACCCGTTCCCTTACATCTCCGGACTGGCGCTCAATCTCGCCGTCGTCGCGCGGGATCCCGATGGCGGGCCGGAGTTCTTCGCCCGGGTCAAGGTGCCCAACAACGTGCCGCGGCTGGTTCTCGTCAGCGGCGATCTCCGCGCCCGCGTCCGGTACCTACCGCTCGAAGACCTGATCGCGGCCCACCTCGGCGCACTCTTCTCGGGCATGCGCATCGTCGAGCACCACGTGTTCCGCGTCACCCGCAATGCCGAACTCGAAGTCGACGACGATCGCGACGAAGACCTGCTGCAGGCGCTGGAGCGCGAACTCGCGCGGCGTCGGTTCGGGCCGCCGGTACGGCTCGAGGTCGCGGCCACGATGTCCGACCATGTGCTGGAATTGCTGGTCCGCGAGCTCGATATGGATCCGGGCGACGTGTTGCGGGTGCCCGGCGTGTTGGACCTGTCGACGTTGTGGCGGCTGCACGACGACATCGACCGTCCGGAACTCAAGGACAAACCCTTCGTGCCGGCCACCCATCCGCGGTTCCTGGAAAGCGAACCGACTCACTTGCTCGGCGGGGGCGAGACATCGGGCTGGCGCAGCGTGTTCGCGATGCTGCGCGACGGCGACGTCCTGGTGCACCATCCGTACCACTCGTTCTCCACCAGCGTGCAGCGCTTCATCGAGCAGGCCGCCGTCGACCCGAATGTGCTCGCCATCAAGCAGACGCTCTATCGGACGTCCGGTGACTCGCCGGTGATCGACGCGCTTGTCGACGCGGCCGAGGCGGGCAAGCAGGTCGTGGTCATCGTCGAGGTCAAGGCCCGCTTCGACGAACAGGCGAACATCGGGTGGGCGCGAACGCTGGAAAAGGCCGGCTGCCACGTCGTCTATGGCCTCGTCGGTCTGAAGACGCACTGCAAGGTTGCGCTCGTCGTGCGGCAGGAGGGCAACCAGATCCGGCGGTACGCACACGTCGGCACCGGCAACTACCACCCGAAGACGGCGCGGGCGTACGAGGATCTGGGCCTGCTCACCGCCGACCCGGAGATCGGCGCCGACCTGACCGATCTGTTCAACATGCTCACCGGCTACAGCCGGCAGACCGCCTACCGGCGACTGCTCGTCGCGCCGTACGGTGTCCGCTCCGGCATCATCGAGCGGATCGAGAAGCAGGCCGAGCTCGCCCGGGCCGGTCAGCCGGCGCTGGTGCAGATGAAGTGCAACGCGATCGTGGATGAGGAGACGATCGACGCGCTGTACCGGGCTTCGATCGCAGGTGTCCGGGTCGAATTGCTCGTACGCAGCATGTGCGCCGTGCGACCGGGCGTGCCCGGGCTGTCGGAGAACATCCGCGTCCGATCGATCCTCGGCCGTTTCCTCGAGCACTCCCGGATCTATCGCTTCGGCACCGAGGAATCCACCGAGATCTGGATCGGCTCGGCCGACATCATGCACCGCAACCTCGATCGGCGGGTCGAGGCGTTGGTCCGGGTCACCGACGCCGACGCCCAGGCGAGCCTCGACCGATTCCTGGTGCGGGCGATGAGCGAGCACACGATCGCTTTCGAGCTGCAGCCGGACGCCTCCTGGATCCTGCCCGACAGTCCGCCGGACGCAACCGAATTGCAAGAGGCTCTGCTCGCCACGATCGTCGAGCGCTCCAGCTGACCTGCGTCTAAGCTCACGGAGATGGTCGAGGAGGAGCGCAAGTTCGACGTGGATGCGCGCTTCAGCCTGCCCGACCTGAGCGCCTGCGTCCCGGCCGGCGGGCGGATCGTGACCCGGCCACCGGTCAAGCTCCGCGCGATGTACTACGACACCGATGATCTACGGCTCGCGCGGGCCGGTGTCTCGCTGCGGTACCGGCGCGGAGACGACGGCGCTCCGTGGACCGTGAAGCTGCCGACCGACGTGCCGGGCAACCGCCACGAGATCGATCGGCGCGGTGACGCCGAACGCATCCCGGCCGACCTCGCCGCGCTCGTGACCGTGTACGCCCGCGGCGCGCCCCTGCAGCCCGCCGTCACGATCCGCACCACGCGCGTGCGCCACGACCTGATCGACGCGGACGATCGGATCCTGGCCGAGGTTGCCGACGATCGCGTCGCGGTGATCGACGGCACGCGTATCACGTCGGCATTCCGCGAGATCGAGGTCGAGCGCAAGGCCGGCCGGCGCAAGCTGCTCCGCCACGTCGCGAAGGAACTACTTGCCGCGGGCGCGCGGTCGGGCGAATTCACGGCCAAATACGTACGAGCATTGGGCGACGCGGCCAGCCGGCCGCCGGATCTCGTCCCGCCCGGGGCATCGCCGGGCCACAACGCCAGCGCCGCCGATGTCGTGACGTACGCACTGCGGTCGGACATCTCCCGGATGCTCGCCCACGATCCACTCGTCCGGCTCCGCGCGTCGATCGGCAACGGCGACACCGCCGTGCACCAGATGCGGGTGGGCATCCGGCGTCTGCGCGCCGATCTGTGGACGTTCAAGCCTCTCGTGGCCTCCTGGGTGATGCCGCTGCGTACGGAGTTGGCCTGGATCGGGATGATGCTGGGCGCCGCTCGGGACGCCGAGGTGCTGCGGGCCCGGTTGCGGCGAACGGTCACCCACGATCCGGTGAGCCAGCTCGATGCCGCCGCGGTCGCGCGGATCGACGCCGAACTCGTGGCACGTCACGAGGAGGCGCTCGACCGGCTCGATCTGGCAATGGACAGCGACCGCTATCGCCGGCTCGTGAACACACTCGTGCTGACCGCCGCGGCGCCGCCACTCACCGATGCCGCCCTGCAGCCGGCGGTGGCCGTCCTACCGGGGCTCGTAGCCCGCCAGTGGCATCGGCTGGCCGACGGCGGGCGGGGCGTGCAGGGCGCCGGCGAGCTCGATCAGGCGGCACCCGACGACGAATGGCACGAGGTTCGCAAGCGAGCCAAGCGAGCGCGGTATGCGACCGACGCGGCGGCGCCAGCGATCGGATCGGCGGCGGCCGACCTCGGCGTGGCGCTGGCCGCCGTAACCGATGCGCTCGGGGCGCATCAGGACGCCGCGGTCGCGGCCGACACCTGGCTCGGCATCGCGCTCGCCGAGCCGGACAACCACAGCCTCGCCATCACCGCCGGCCGACTCATCGAACGGGAACGCGCGGCGGTCATCGCGAGCCGGCGCGACTATCCACGGCGATGGGCCGACGCGACCCAGGATCGGTTGATCGCATGGTTGAAGTGAGGCTCATCCGCTCGGCCGGCGGCGTTGTCTGGCGCCCAGCGCCCATTCCTGACCGCCTGTCCGGCGTGACCCCGGACGGAGCCGTCGGCCCCGGTGTGGCGGGACTGCCCGGCGCACGTGCCGGCGCCGTTGAGGTCGCGGTCATTCACCGCAACCGGTACGACGATTGGTCGCTGCCGAAGGGCAAGCTCAAACGCGGCGAACATGAGTTGGCCGCGGCCATCCGTGAGGTCCGTGAAGAGACCGCTGTCACGGCGATCCCCCAGGTTCGGCTGCCCTCGACGCGCTACCTCACCGGCGAGCCGGACACCGAAAAAAGCGTCGAATTCTGGTCTATGCAAGCGCTGTCGCCCTCGACCTTCGTCGGCAACGACGAGGTCGATGAATTGCGCTGGCTCGCACCCCATGACGCCACGGGATTGCTGACGTATGCCCACGATCGTGGCGTGGTGGCCGCCTATGCCGGACTGCCGCCGGTGACCGGAATCGCCGTGCTCGTACGCCATGCCGACTCCGGCAGCCGTTTGGAATGGGCAGCCGACCCGAACACCGGGCACGACGACGACCGGCCGCTGGACGAGGTTGGACACAAGCAGGTCTCGGCGCTCACGCCGTTGCTGTCACTGTTCAAGCCGGCCCGGGTCTATTCGGCGCCCCTGGTGCGGTGCGTGGACACGGTTGCACCGATTGGCTTGCCAGTGCGGACCGACCCGGTGTTCGCCGAGGAGACCCTTGCCACGCCGACGGCGGTGGCCGGACGACTGCGCGCGCTCGTAGCCGAATCCGGGCGGATCGTGGTCGCGAGCCAGGGCGGTGTGATCCCCGACCTCATCGCCGAATTGCATCCGGCCAACGCGATCGCGAGCCAGACGTACAAGACGCCGAAAGGATCGGGTTGGGTGCTCGCGTTCAGCGGCGACGATCTGGTCGCGGCCGATCCCTTGGTGCCGTAGCGTTTCCGGAGACGGGTGGCGCGGACAGCCAGCCCGGCATATTTCCACGTACATCACGCGACCGACAACCCAGCTCCGACAGACGACCGGTGCCGACCCATCGGGCCGACACCGGTCGCGTGCTTGTCGTGCGGTGGTGCCGTTCAGCGGGCCTTGCGGGCGGGCGCCTTCTTGGCGGCCGTCTTCGTGGCCGGTGCCTTCTTGGCGACTGCCTTCGTCGCGGCAGTCTTGCGCGCCGTCGTCGCGGGGGTCGTCTTGCGGGCCACGGTCTTCTTAGCCGGCGTTGCCTTGGCGGTGGTCGCCTTGGCGGTGGTCGCCTTGGCGGTCGTTGCCTTGGCGGTGGTTGCCTTGGCGGTGGTCGCCTTCGCCGTGGTCTTGCGGGCCGTCGTTGCCTTGGCCGCGGTTGCCTTGGCGGTGGTCGCCTTGGCGGTCGTCGTCCGCGACGTGGTCTTGGCCGCCACCTTGGCCGTGGTCTTGCGAGCCGCGGCCGGCGCCTTGCCACTTGCCACCATGTCCTTGAAGCCGGCACCGGCACGGAACGCCGGGATAGCCGTCTTCTTCACCTTCACGGCTTCGCCCGTCCTCGGGTTGCGCGCCATCCGGGCGGCCCGGACGCGCTTCTCGAAGACACCGAATCCGGTGATAGAAACCTTGTCGCCCTTGGTGACGGCGGCCTGGACCTCGGCAAGCACCGCGTCGAGCGCGGCGGTAGCCGTTTTCTTCTCACCCAGGCGAACCGCGAGCGCATCGATCAGCTCGGCCTTGTTCACGAGTTCCCTCCATACCAAACGATGACCATCTTGGCCATTCTGCGGCACGCTATGCCCTTTGCACCAAGGAATCAAACTTCCGTGGGCAATTCTTCTTGTTGTGGCACAACGGGAACAGGATACCTGGTCCGCCGAAAGTCAACGTACGACGGGAAGAAAGGATGCCCGCGAGGCCTCGAAATCAGCGATCACACCGTCCACACGCAGGGTTAATGCAATGTCGTCGAGTCCTTCGAGCAGACGGGTCCGGGCGAAATCGTCGAGCGGAAACGGCCAGGATTGCGCGTCCACACGGACTTCCCGTGTCGTTACGTCGACAGTCACTTTCGTGGACGGATTCGCCTCGACGATCGACCACAGTGTCTCGACGGCGTCCGGCGGCAAAGTGACCGGGACGAGTCCCTCCTTGAGAGCGTTGCCGCGGAAGATGTCACCGAAACTGGGCGCGATGACCGCGCGCATTCCCCAGTCGCGCAAGGCCCAGACCGCGTGTTCGCGCGACGAGCCGGTGCCGAATTGGCGTCCCGCAATGAGAATCGAGGCACCGGTGAACTCCGGCTTCTCCAACGGGAAGTTGGGGTCGTTGTCCCGCCACGCACGAAACAATCCGTCGTCGAAGCCGGTCTTCGTAATGCGCTTGAGATAGACGGCCGGAATGATCTGGTCGGTATCCACATCGGAGCGGCGCAGCGGCAATGCGGTGCCGGTGTGCACAGTGACCTTGTCCATTGCTGAGCTCCCTTAGATCTCGATCGGCCTTAGTTCAGGTCGGCCGGGGCGGCGAAGTGGCCGGCGACCGCGGTCGCGGCGGCGACGGGCGGCGACACGAGATGCGTACGACCGCCGCGGCCCTGCCGACCCTCGAAGTTGCGGTTCGACGTGGAGGCGGACCGCTGGCCCGGCTCGAGCGTGTCCGGGTTCATCCCGAGGCACATCGAGCATCCGGCGAAACGCCACTCCGCACCGGCGTCCTCGAAGACCTTGTGCAGTCCTTCGGCCTCGGCCTGCAGACGTACGGCGGCCGAGCCCGGTACGACGAGCATCCGTACGGACCGGGCGACCCGCCGTCCCCGCAACACATCCGCGGCGGCGCGCAGATCCTCGAGCCGTCCATTGGTGCACGAGCCGAGGAACACGACATCGACCGGCACGTCATACATCCGGGTGCCGGGTTCCAGTGCCATGTAAGCGAGTGCGCGCTCTGCCGCCGTACGGCTGCCGACGTCGCCGAAGCTTGACGGATCCGGCACGACACCGTCGAGGCTCACGCCCTGACCCGGGTTCGTGCCCCACGTGACGAACGGCCGCAACGACGGCGCGTCGATGTGCACCTCGGCGTCGAACGTCGCGTCGGCGTCGGTCGGCAGCGACCGCCAGTAGTCGAGCGCCGCTTCCCAGTCTTTGCCGGTCGGCGCGTACTGCCGGCCGTCCACATAGGAGAACGTGGTGTCGTCCGGCGCGATCATCCCGGCCTTCGCGCCCCATTCGATCGACATGTTCGCGATCGTCATGCGGCCTTCCATCGACATAGCCTCGATGACCGGGCCGCGATACTCGACGACGTGCCCTATGCCGGCGCCCGTTCCAACCTGAGAGATGAGCGAGAGCACGAGATCCTTTGCGGTCACGCCCGGGCCGAGCTCGCCGTCGACGGTCACCGCCATCGTCTTCGGTCGCGCCTGGGGCAGTGTCTGCGTGGCGAGTACGTGCTCGACCTCACTCGTACCGATGCCGAACGCCAACGATCCGAATGCGCCGTGCGTCGCGGTGTGCGAGTCGCCGCACACGATCGTCATGCCCGGCTGGGTCAGACCGATCTGTGGTCCCAGTACGTGGACGATGCCCTGTTCGGCGTCGCCCAGCGGATGTGACCTGATCCCGAAGTCCGCGCAGTTGCGGCGCAGCGCCTCGATCTGCGTGCGGGACACCGGCTCGGAGATCGTGGTCAGGCTGTCCGTCGGTGTGTTGTGGTCCTCGGTCGCGATCGTGAGATCGGGTCGCCGCACCCGCCGGCCGGCGACCCGCAGGCCGTCAAACGCCTGTGGACTGGTCACCTCGTGGACCAGGTGCAGGTCGACGTAGAGGAGATCGGGCTCCCCCGGTTCCGTGCCGGGGCGCACGACGTGCGCATCCCACACCTTCTCCGACAACGTACGTGCGTTCACGTTTCCTTCTCCCACCATCTGGACTTCCTAAAGTTTGGGAGGTATGTTTCGCCCTATGGGACACAGTATCAGCGGGGTCGGGGTGCTTGACAAGGCTATCGTCATCCTCGGCGCGTGCGTCGATGGTGCAAGCCTGGCCGAGCTCGTGGAACGGACGAAGCTGCCGCGGGCGACGGCCCACCGGCTCGCTCAGGCGTTGGAAATCCATCGGATGCTGGTTCGTGACCCGCAAGGCCGGTGGCGCCCGGGACCCCGGCTGGGCGAGCTCGCCAACGCCGCTCCGGACGTCCTGCTGACCGCGGCCGAACCCATGGTCGCCGCTTTGCGGGACGCGACCGGCGAAAGTTCGCAGCTCTACCTTCGCCGTGCCGATGAGCGCATTTGCGTCGCCGCCGCCGAGCGCGCGAGTGGCCTTCGCGACACCGTCCCGATCGGTGCCGTGCTCCCGATGATCGCCGGCTCCGCCGCGCAGGTGCTCCTGGCCTGGGAGCCACCCGAGGCGGTCATGCCGCTGCTGCCGCGGTGCAAGTTCACCGGCCGCACACTGGCCGAGGTCCGCCGGCGCGGCTGGGCCGCAAGCGTCGCCGAGCGCGAGCCGGGGGTGGCCAGCGTCTCGGCGCCGGTGCGGGACCGTACCGGCCGGGTCATCGCGGCCATCAGCGTGTCCGGCCCGATCGAGCGGCTCGGCCGCCGCCCCGGCGACCGGCACGCCATGGCCGTCGTCCGCGCCGGCCAGCGTCTGTCCGGCCTGTAGGTCAATCCAGCGGTTGGGTGTCGGCCGGCCCTTGCGGCGCCGCGCGCCGGGTCATGGCGATTCGGCTGCCGGACACCGGCCGCCCGGTGGATGCGCCCCCGCGTTTCGGGCGCCGTCGGTTTGTCGCGACTCGGTACGATCGATGCTCGACAAACCCCCGGAAGGACCTCCCTCGTGAGTGACCACACTCCGCCGGCCTCGGACACCCCCGAGCCGGCGCGCGCGCCGGACTACATCCCGTCGCCGTGGATCGCGCCGCCGCCCGGCGCGAACGACCCGACGTACAACCCAGCCGTCGGCGACCTGACAGTGTCTACTGCCGACCCATCCACAGTGCCCGCCTACCAGCCGGGCGGTGAGACCTTGGTCGACTTTGGCGGCGGTGAGCCGCCCGCGCCCCGTCCGGGACGGCGCCGCGCGATCGTGGTGTCGGCGAGTACGGCATTGCTGCTGCTGGTCGGCGTCGGCGCGTACGCCGGCGTGCGGGCCTGGACCGGCAGTGCGGTCGAGCCCGAGTCGGCGATGCCCGCCTCGGTCAGTGCGTTCGTACGCGTCGATTTCAACCCCGGCTACGGTGACAAGCTCACCGTCAATGGTCTGGTCAAGAAGTTCCCGACCCACGGCAAGTCGGCCACCGATCTCGTCGCCAATCTCGAGATGAAGATCGCCAAGGAAGCCGGCCTCGACTACGCGACCGACGTCAAGCCCTGGTTCGCCGGGCGGGCCGGCGTCGGCGCCTGGACCGATGCGCAGGGCAAGCCGGTCGCCCTGATCGCGCTCGCGAGCACGGACGACGCGAAGGCGGAGGCGACGCTGACGAAACTGCGGCAGACCAAGGGCGCCGACTCGTTCGGCTTCGCCATGGAGAAGGGCTATGCGCTGATCGCTGGCTCGGACGGCGACATGCAGGCGGCCGCGGCGGCGGCAGCGGCTGAGACCAAGACGGCCACGCTCGCCGACAGCGCCACATTCAAGTCGACCGTCGCCCACGTCGGCGGCGGCAATCTTCTCCTGGGGTACGCCGACCTCGGCAAGGTGTCCGCGCTCATCAAGTCGGCATCCACGTCGGCGCTCGACGAATCTGGCGGCGGATTCGACGTCGGGCCCGGCTCCGATCCGCTGGCCATCGCCCCGCTCGGCATCTTCGGTATGCCCGGTCTTGGCGCGGCCGGCGCTGGTTCGTCAGCGTTGACGGGATTCGCCGCCGTCGGTGGCAAGGTGACCGGTGACGGCATCGAGGTGCGCGCTCACGTCGACGGGCTGAAGGCCACCGCCACCGCTGGCACGAAGGTCATGTCGACGCTCTCGGCCGAGCCGTCGGCCACGATCGTGGGTGCCTCGACAGCCGGCCTCGACCCCAACAGCGATGCGGCTAAGCAGCTGTCGAGCACGCTCGGCATGTTGGCCAACGGCGCGGCCCTCGGTTCCGGTGCGTCGACCGACGACCCGTTCGCCGGCGACCCCACCGATCCCTTCGCCGGTAAACCCGGCACGGATCCGTTCGGCGACCCCGGCACCGATCCGTTGACCGGCACATTGCGGTCGGCCATCGCCAACGTGATCACACCCGTGCTCACGGCCAAACAGTTGACCGTGGCCTTCACCGGGCTCGGCGGCGACCACACCCCGGGCCTTCTGATAAATGTCCAGGAACGCGATGCCACGGCCGCGTCGTCGCTGGCCGACTCGATCAACCAACTCGCTAGCGGCGCGCCGGCCGACCTGCTGAAAGTCACGCACAGCGGGTCGTCGGTCAACGCGACCGTTGGCACGCCGGTCATGGGCGGGTCGCTCGGCGCCTCGGATCTGTTCACGACGACAATGGCCGGCATGTCGGACGCATCCAGCGCCGGCTATGTCGACGTCCAGAAGCTCATCGCGTTGACCGGCAGCGGCATGCCGTCGACGGCCCGTGCGGACCTGGCGCCGGTCAAGTCGATCGGCTTCGGGGTCACGTCATCTGGGACGGCGTCGGACATACTCATCCGCGTCGTCGTCAAGTAGCGCTCGGTCGAACGCAACGCGGCCCCGCAGCCACGCCGGCTGCGGGGCCGCGTTCGTCGGCTGCGGCCGTTCGTCCGCTGTGGGCAGGTTCGTCAGCCGCAGGGCCGCGTTCGTCGGCTCCAGCGTCTGCCCGCCGGTGCGGCGCCCGGTTGCGCGCCACGGACGGTGCCGACGTGATCGTGGTCGCGTCGAGGGCGGACTCCGTTGAGGACACTCGTACCGTTGCGGATGCGGCGAGCCGCAGATCGTCGGGAAGCCGTACCCGTGCAAGGGCCCAAAAGCAAAAGGCCCGCGCACCCGGAACGGGCGGCGGACCTTGCGATGTAGCCCCGACCGGATTCGAACCGGCGCTACCGCCTTGAGAGGGCGGCGTCCTAGGCCACTAGACGACGGGGCCGTGCGGTTGTGCTGAACCGGGGGTCACGCCCTTCTGGCGGGCACGACGCTTCGGTCGCTGGGGTACCAGGACTCGAACCTAGACTAACTGAACCAGAATCAGTTGGGCTGCCAATTACCCCATACCCCAATTGGCCCGTGGTGGCGCCGAAGGAGAACTGTACCCGACACCGATAGGGCGGCAAAATCGGGTTCGCCGGCCCAGTCGCGTCCACACCGGCGCGCCCGGCGGCCGCCGGCCGTGCCCGAAATCACTGTCAGTCGAGCGTCACAACGCGGTTCGTGAGCGTGCCTATTCCCTCGATCGACACGGTGCAGGTATCGCCGTCGACGATCGGTGAGACGCCCGCCGGCGTGCCCGTGAGGATCACATCGCCGGGCAGCAAGGTCATGATGTGCGACACGTACGAGATCAGCGTCGGCACGTCGAACACCATGTCCTTTGTACGCCCGAGTTGGCGGACCTCGTCGTTGACCTCGCACCGGACTTCAAGATCGCCCGCGTCGATGCCGGTCACGATCCACGGGCCGAGCGGGCAGAACGAGTCGAAGCCCTTGGCCCGCGTCCACTGCCCGTCGCTGCGTTGCAGGTCGCGCGCGGTCACGTCGTTCGCGGCGGTGTATCCGAAGATCGCCGCGCTCGCGCCGGCACGGTCGACCCGACGGGCACCGGCAGCACCGATCACCACAGCCAGCTCCGCCTCGTGCTCGACCCGCTTCGACTGCGCCGGCAGCTTGATCGCGTCGTTGTCACCGATGATCGAGGTGGACGGCTTGAGGAACAGCAGCGGCTCCTTCGGCACGTCATTCCCGAGCTCCGAAGCATGATCAGCATAGTTGCGCCCGACGCACACGACCTTGCTCGGCAGGATCGGCGACAGCATCCGAACGTCGTCGAGCGCCCATCGCGAACCGCTGAACGTGAGATCGCCAAAGGGGTGGCCCTCGATCTCGGCAACGGTCATGCCCGCGTTGCCGGCGCCGGGCTCGCCCTCGACCGCGCCGAACGACATGCCGCCACTATGCACAAACCGTGCAATCCGCATCAGATTCTCCCTTTGCCACCGGCTCGTCCCCGCCGGTCAAATCTATCCCGCACCCGATTTCCACCCCGCGCTCGGGCCGGCATCGCCGCTGCGTCGGATCGCGCCCGGACGGTGTTCGCGTCACGTCGTCACGGTGTTCGCATCACGTCGCCACGGCGTTCGGGCCGCCCGGCTGCGTGGTCGATACGCTGGATGTCGTGTCCGCCACGATTGCCGCCGAGGTCCTGTCCGGCCCCCAGTGGCGTGCGCGTCGGGCGGCCCACGAATCCCGGGTCGACGAATGGATCGCCGCGCATCGTGACCGCCAGCGGGTCGGCCGCAAGCATCCGGTCGAGGACTTCCTGTTCACGTACTACTCGTCGCGTCCGCGCCGGCTTCGCCGCTGGCATCCCGGCGCGGGGGTGCTGCTCGCCGACGCCGACCCGGCCGACTTCGGCCCGGATTACACGTTGCGGTCCGCCGGGGTCGCGCTCGATGCGGCACGGGTACGTGCGCGACGCGGCGAAGCGATCGCGTGGATGCGCGAGGTGCTCGCGCGGCACGGCCTCTCGGCCACCCCAGTTCGGCTGCTTCGGCATGCACGAGTGGGCGATGGTCTACCGGCAGTCCGCGGACCAGTTCCGCCACGCGGAGTGGCCGTTGCGATTGACAGCGGCGGAGACCGCGGCCGTCGTTGACGCCAATCGCGTGCGGTGCAGCCATTTCGACGCGTTCCGGTTCTTCACGCCGGCGGCCCGCCCGCTGAACGTGCTGCAACCGACCCGTGCTTCGCAAGCCGCACTCGAACAGCCCGGTTGTCTCCACGCGAACATGGACCTCTACAAGTGGGCGTACAAGCTGTCGCCGCTGATTTCCAGTGAACTCGTCGCGGACTGCTTCGCGTTGGCCCGGGAGATCCGTACGGTCGACATGCAGGCGAGCCCGTACGACCTGACCGGGCTGGGGTATCAGCCGATCCGGGTGGAGACCCCAGAGGGCCGGGCCGAGTACGTGGCGGCCCAGCGGGAGTTCGCCGATCGGGCCGCCGTCCTCCGCGTACAGCTTGTCGCCGCGATCGATGCCACGATGCGTGCGGGCGATCAGTAGCCGCCCAGCAACCCGCCGGCATGACTGACCGCTACTACATGGGTGACGCACTGCCGGTCGTCCAACAGGTCGTCCGACAGGTGCCGGTCGTCCAGCAAGTGCAGGAGAAAGCCGGTTGGTTCGGCGACATAACCCCACGTCGTGTCTTCGCGCAGAGCCAGTTCGCTCTGCCGGTACGTACTCGGCGCCACCGCCAGCACGGTGCCGGCGAAACCGGCCGTGATCGCGCGGTGATCATGCCCGGCGAGTACCCGCGCCACGTGCCGGTGGCGGACAACCACGGTGGCCAGTTCCTCGCCGTCATCGAGACGCATGCCATCGAGGAACGCGATCCCCAAGGCCATGGGCGGATGGTGCAGGCACACGATCGCCGGGACGTCGCGCCGAGCCGCGAGCACCTGGTCGAGCCAGGCGATCTGATCGGAGCCCAGGTGGCCACCGGGCGTTCCGGGCTGCTTCGAGTCCAGGACAATCATGGTCGCGCCCGGGTATTCGACGGCGTAGCTCGCTTCCGGACCGGCGCCGGCATCGCGAACGTCGCCGACGAAACGTGTGCCGGCGAACGTGTCGAGGAATGCGTCGACCTTGTCGTGGTTGCCGACCGCCAGATGTACGGGAATCGGAAACCGCTGCAGGAGGTCATGCAGCACGGCGTACTCGGCCGGTGTGCCGTGCTCGGTCAGATCGCCGGTGATGACCACGCAGTCCGGGCGGATCTGCAGCCCCAGCACGCGACCCAGAGCCCGGTGCAGGCCGGCAACCGGCTCCGCGCCGAGCGCACCTGTCGTCACATGCGGATCGCTCAGGTGGGCGACGAGCATCCCGTACCTCCCCCGAGCGTGGCGATCCGCACCATCCGCTTCGACAACGCCACCGTACCGAACTCACCGCAGGATGTTGACCGCCCGTGCGACGACCAGCGCGACCGTGGCCAGGGATACCGCCGACTGGAACATCATCGTCAACTTCGCCCACCGCGTCAGCGGGAGCGTGTCGGTCGGACTGAACGCCGTCGAGTTCGTAAACGAAAGGTAGAGATAGTCGACGAACCGCGGCTCCCAGTCCTTCGCCGCGAACTCCGGTGCCGTCATCTCGGCGAAGAGGAAGTCGGTGTGCTTCCGATCGCCGCACGCCCGCGCGGCCGGACCGCCGCGATCCAGGTCCCAATACCAGAGCGCGAAGACGATGACGTTCGTGAGCCAGATGCTGCCGCCGACGCGCAGAAGTGTGCTGGCGTTGCTCAGCGGGCCGTGCGGATCCGTGTTGCGGACGAGCTCGTCGATGAGTTGGACCGCCGACCACGCCGTCGCGAGACCGGCCGCGACCGCGAGTGACAGGCTCAGCACCCGGAGGATCGTGGCCTGCCGATCGATCTTGGTCTGCCGGAACAGGATGATCACCACGAGCAGGAGCAGCTCCAGGGCGGGCAGCAACCACCACGGATGGAACGCAAACTGATGCGGCACGAAGCCCTGCAACACGATCGCGATAAGAACGGCACACGCGACCGGCAGGCGCGGCTCCTCGGCCGTCCGACGCAGCCACGCGGGCTGATGCAACTGCCCGCTCACCGCCGCGAGCCGCTCAACGTGCGCGGCGATGTGGGCGAGGCGCTCGTGGACGACGCGCGGGTCCATCGTGCCGTCCGCGCCGACGAGGTCGTCGTAGCTGAACGTCCGGGCGCCCGCCGATTCCGGGCCGGCCGTCGGCGGCAGGTCCGTCGGAACGCGGCCGAGATCGGCGGCGGGTAGCGGCTCAGTGCCGTCGCGCGGGTGCAGGGGTGAAGTCACGCCCCACATTCTCGGCATGATTTCTGTGAATGCCAGCCCGGGCCGAGACGACGAGCGGGCAGCCGTACGTTTTCGGGACTGCCCCAGCGTTCACACAGTGCGACCGGATACGGTACGCCGATGGAGATCAACGCCCTTCCGGTCCGGCCGGCCGAAGGCAGCGCCGTGCTACGTGACGCGGATGGCGGAGCTCCGGGTGAGGCACATGGTGGCGGTCCACGCCATGCGGCCCGCAAGTCGGCCGCGGACGAGCCGACTCCGGCGCGCGAGCCGGAGGCGAGGGCGGACGAGCCTGAGGCGACCGCGGATGAGCCGGAGGAGGCCTCGGCGGCAACCGAGTCGCGACTTCGCCGCGGATGGCGAATCGGCACCGGCGTCGTCTGCTGGGTTCTGGCCGTCGTCTTCGCGGCCTTTGCGATCATGCGTTTGTTCGGACTCGAACGGACGTGGTATCTGGACACGCTCATCGCGTTCACGCCGTACGTTGCGCTGCTGTCGCTCCTCTTGATCCCGGCCACGATTCTCGCCCGGCGATGGTGGACGACCGGCATCGCCGTGGCGACCGCGATCGCGTTGCTCGCCGTGCTCGTGCCGCGGGCGTTCGGCGGTCCGGATCCGGGGCCGGGGCCGCGCCTGCACGTGCTCAGCTCGAACATGAAGATCGGCGCGGCCGACCCGGCGACCATCGTGGCGCTCGCCAAGCTCCACCGTACGGACGTGTTGGCGCTGGACGAATACACGCCACAGGCCCAGCAGCGCCTCGCCGCGGCCGGCATCAACTCGCTGTTCGCCTATAGCGCCCAGACGCCGCGCCCGGGCGCCACCGGCTCGGCGATCTTCTCCCGCTATCCGCTGCAGGACACCGGATACCGGCCGCTCGCCGGCGGATTCGGCCAGGAGTACGCGACCGTGACCGTGCCCGGTGCGCTGCCGCTCATCGTCGAGGCCGTACACCCGGAGGCGCCGGCGGTGCCGTCCACGAACGCGATCTGGGCGGCCGGACTCGCGGCGCAGCCGGCGGCCACCCCGAACGGGCCGGTCCGGCTCCTGATCGGCGACTTCAACGCGACGCTCGATCACCAGCGGCTCCGGACGCTGATCGGCACCGGCTACCGCGACATCGCCCGGCAGATGGGTGACGGACTCGACACCACGTGGCCGTACGACGGCCGACCGGAGCCACCGGTCATGCTCGACCACGTGTTGGCCGACAAGCGGATCGGCGCCGTGTGGTTCGGCACCGCGTTCATGCCCGGCTCCGACCACAAGGCGATCTACGCGACGCTCACACTGCCGGCCGGCTGAGCACCGGCGCCCTGCGCCACCAGGCCGTACGTCAGCGCATCGACCAGCGCATGCCAGCTCGCCTCGACGACGTTCTCGTGCACACCGACCGTCGTCCAGTCGCGCCCGCTCGTCGCCCCGTCCGTGGCGACGGTGTCGACGAGCACGCGCGTGACCGCTCCCGTGCCGTGCGAACCGGCGAGGATGCGCACCTTGTAGTCGGCCAGCTCGAACGTGTCGACGTCCGGGTAGCCGGCGCGCAGTCCGGTTCGCAGCGCATTGTCGAGGGCGTTGACCGGTCCGTTGCCTTCGGCCGTCGAGATCACGCGTTCACCCCGTACCCGCAATTTGACCGTGGCCTCGCTGACCACCTCACCGTCGGCGCGGTGTTCGACGATCACGCGGTAGGACTCGAGTTGGAACGGCGCGACGACGCCGCCCGGCAGGGCCGAGCGCACTAGCAACTCGAACGACGCGTCGGCCGCCTCGAACGACCACCCGGCGGCCTCCAGGTCCTTGACCGAGTTCGTCACGCTGGACAGCGCGTCCGGCTGGTCCGACAGGTCGAGGCCGAGCTCCCGCGACTTGAGCTCGATGCTCGCCCGGCCGGCCATCTCGGTGACAAGGATCTTCATGTCGTTGCCGACGACCGCGGGCTCGATGTGGTTGTAGAGCAGCGGGTCGACCTTGATCGCGCTCGCGTGCAGCCCGGCCTTGTGAGCGAAGGCGGCGGCCCCGACGTAAGCCTGGTGGGTGTCGGGGGCGAGGTTCGCGATCTCGGCGATCGCGTGGGAGACGCGTACGGCCTGGGGTAGGCAGCCGTCCGGCAATACACGCATGCCGAGCTTCAATTCGAGATTCGCGACGACGGCGAACAGGTCGGCGTTGCCGGGCCGCTCGCCGTAGCCGTTCGCGGTGCACTGCACCTGCGCAACGCCGGCCTCGACGGCCGCGATGGTGTTGGCGACCGCGCACGATGTGTCGTTCTGGCAGTGGATGCCGAGGTCGACCACGCTGGCGACGTCGGCCGGCAGCCGGTCGCGCAGCGCACCGATCGCGGTGCCGATCCAGGACGGCACCATTCCGCCGTTGGTGTCGCACAGCACGACGACCTCCGCGCCGGCGCGGGCCGCCGCCGCGACGACCTGCGCCCCGTAGTCCGGGTCGAACCGGAAGCCGTCGAAGAAGTGCTCGCAGTCGACCATCACCCGGCGCCCCTCGGATCTCAGATAGGTGACCGTGTCGTGGATCATGGCGAGGTTCTCGTCGGCCGACGTACGCAGCGCACGCTCGACGTGGCGGATGTCGGACTTGGCGACGAGGCACACCACGGGCGTCTCGGCCGCGAGCAGCGCCCGGACCTGACCGTCGGTACGGACGTCGACGCCGGCCTTGCGGGTCGACCCGAATGCCACAAGATCGGCGTGGGTCAGGTTCAACTCCTTGCGGGCACGGGCGAAGAACTCCGTGTCCTTCGGCATCGCGCCCGGCCAACCACCTTCGATGAACGCGACACCGAATTCGTCGAGCAGGCGCGCGATCGCGAGCTTGTCCGCGACCGAATATGTGAGGCCTTCGCGCTGTGCCCCGTCGCGGAGCGTGGTATCGAACACCTTGACCGTCATCGGGTGTTTCCCTTCGCCAGTGTCGTTGGTCCCCGCCTGACCTCACCGCGCCCGGCCCCCGCCCACCGGCGCGGCCGCAAACAAAAAGACCCCCCGCGGATGCGGGAGGTCTGCGCGCGCAGGTCGTTCAGCTGCGCGCGCTAGTCGATAATCGCGAGTACGGCGAGGACCGATGTCACGCCCCGTAGTCTGGCACACACGTCCGTTGTCTGGAAGCGAGGGTCCACATACTGGACCTAGGCAGCCGGACATGCACCGTACCTCGGGCGTTCATCGCGTCCTACCCAGCCTGGGTAGAGTGGCGGCGTGGCCGGGGACCCGAACGACAGCGCCGCATGGCAGCGCTCCGCAGCGACGACATTTTCCTCCCTCGACAACTTCCGCGACGTCGGCGGCGCGGCCGCCATTGACGGGCGGCACGTACGGACCGGACGGCTCTTCCGGTCGGACACCCTGACGAAGCTCAGCGCCGACGACGCGGACGCGTTCGAGCGGCTCGGCATCCGTACGGTGATCGACCTGCGCCGCCCGACCGAGGTCGAGGAGTTCGGCCGGATCGCTGACACGGTCGATCGCCGATACATCAACATCTCGCCGCAGCACCGGCTGTGGGACGGGACGCCGTACGACGAAATTGCCGGCCCGTACCGGTTTCTGGCCGATCGGTATCACGAACTGACCCACGAGGGTGCCACCGACATCGGCGAGGTGATCGCCACCCTCGCCGAGGCGACGACCGCGCCAACCCTCGTGCATTGCTTCGCCGGCAAGGACCGCACCGGCGTAGTCATCGCGCTGACGCTCGCGATCGTGGGCGTCGGAGTCGACGCGATCGCCGACGACTATGCGCTGTCCAACGACTGGGCCGAGCGGTTCGTCGACACGAACGCCGATCTCGCTCGACACTGGATCTTCGCGCCGCGCGAGGCGATGACCGTGTTCCTGGCCGAACTCGTCGACGCCTACGGCTCGGTCGAGGGCTACCTCGCCACCGCGGGCGTCGGCCCGAAGGAATTCGACGCACTGCGCGACAACCTGCTGATCTAGCGCGCGCATCGCACCGTACCGGGGAATACGACCGCGGCGCCGGCCGAAATGGCCGACGCCGCGGAAGTGACAACGGAGCCTAGGCGATCTTGTGCATCCAGCCGAACTTGTCGGCACGCTTGCCACGCTGGATGTCGAGCAGTTCGTCGCGCAGACTCTGGCCGAAATCCCCGCCCCGCACCACGAACTCGCCGTCCCGGCCACGAACGATGCCGACCGGCGTGATGACCGCCGCCGTCCCGCACGCGAACGCCTCGGTGAGCCGCCCGGTCGCCGCGTCGGCGCGCCACTCGTCCATGGAGTACGGCCGCTCGTCGGTCGTGATGCCGCGCTCGGCGGCGAGCGTGATGATCGAGTCGCGTGTGATGCCGGGCAGGATCGTGCCGGTCAACGGCGGAGTCACCATCGTGTTGTCGTCCATCACGAAGAACAGGTTCATGCCGCCGAGTTCGTCGACATAGCGCCGCTCGACCGTGTCCAGATAGACCACCTGGTCGCAGCCGTGCCGGATCGCCTCGGCCTGCGCCGAAAGCCCGGCCGCGTAATTCCCGCCGCACTTGGCCGCGCCCGTGCCGCCGGGCGCCGCGCGGGTGAACTCCTCCGAGACCCAGATCGTGATGGGCTTGACGCCACCCTTGAAGTACGCGCCGGCGGGTGACGCGATGACCATGTACGTGTATTCGGCCGAGGGCTTGACGCCGAGGAACACCTCCGAGGCGAACATGAACGGCCGCAGGTAGAGGCTCGCGTCCTCGCCGGGCGGGATCCAGTCGCGATCGATCGTGACCAGCTCGGTCAGCGAGTCGATGAACAGCTGCTCGGGCAGCTCGGCCATCGCCATGCGCTCGGCCGATTGCTGGAAGCGCCGCGCGTTGGCCGCCGGCCGGAACATCGCGATCCCGCCGTCGACCTGGTGGTAGGCCTTCAGCCCTTCGAAAATCTCCTGCGCGTAGTGCAGCACCGCGGTGGCCGGATCGATCGTGATCGGGCCGCGCGGCGCGACGTGTGCGTCGTACCAGCCCTTCGACTCCGCGTAGCGGATCGTGACCATATGGTCGGTGAAGACGCGACCAAAGCCCGGGTTGGCCAGCATGCCAGCGCGTTCAGTGGCGGATACGGGCGCCGGGTTCGGACGAATCTCGAAATCGAGGGTGTCACCGCCACTCATCGCTTTTGACCTCCGTGTCACATCGTGGGAAACCCTGGTGGATGAAACTTACCCCGTCCACATCGCGTTACGCGATGCGAGCACGCTCGGCCAGGCGGCGCCCACGATGCGCGAGATCAGCTCGCGGCGGCGGCCAAGCGGTCTCCGACCTCGGCGGTGCGCAGCGGCGTGCCCGGCGTACGGGCGGCAAGATCCGCGGCGACCGCCCCGGTTACTCGATCGGCCGCGGCGGGATGTCCGAGGTGCTCGAGCAGCAGAGCGACCGAGAGTACGGCGGCGGTCGGGTCGGCGACGCCGCGCCCGGCGATGTCCGGCGCGGAACCGTGGACCGGCTCGAACATCGACGGGAAGGTGCGATCGGGATTGATGTTGCCGCTCGCGGCCAGCCCGATCCCGCCGGTGACGGCGGCGGCGACGTCGGTGAGGATGTCGCCGAACAGGTTGTCGGTGACCACGACGTCGAAGCGTTGCGGATCCGACACCAGGAACATCGCGGCCGCGTCAACGTGCTGATACTCCGTCTTTACGTCGGGGAAGTCGGCGGCGACCTGGGCAAACGTACGGGTCCAGAGGTTGCCGGCGTACGTCAGCACGTTCGACTTGTGGACCATGGTCACCTTGCGCCGTTCGCGCGTCGTCGCCCGGCGGAACGCATCGCGGATCACGCGCTCCACGCCGTACCGCGTGTTGAGGCTCTCCTCGGTCGCGATCTCGGCCGGCGTGTCCTTGTGCAAGAGGCCGCCGGCACCGGCATAGAGGCCCTCGGTGCCTTCCCGGACCACGAGCATGTCGATCTCGCCGGGCTTGACGTTCGCGAGAGGGCTGGCCGTGCCGGGCCACAGGCGGGACGGCCGCAGGTTGACGTAGTGGTCGAAGGCGAACCGGAGTTTCAGCAACAGGCCGCGCTCCAGGATGCCCGGCGGCACGGCCGGGTCGCCGACGGCGCCCAGCAGGATCGCGTCGTGGCCGGCCAGCTCGGCCTGCACCGAGGAGGGCAACACTTCGCCGGTGCGGTGATAGCGCGCCGCACCCAGGTCGTAGTCGGTGAGTTCGACCCCGGGGAGCACCGCGCTCAGCACCTTCGTCGCCTCGGCCGTGACCTCGGGTCCGATGCCATCGCCACCGATCACCGCGATGTGTGCCACGATCACGCTCCTCGTCGTCGCCGCCATGCTCCGCCCTATTGTCACCCCCGGCGGAGGCCACCCAACGAACGTTAAGGCACCGTCTTATCTGACGGAACTCACGTCTCATATGGTGGTCGCGATTTTCGCCGGATCACCGTGACGCGTCCGGACAGGACTGCGCCCGGACACGACTGCGCCCCGCCCGGGGGCAGGGCGGGGCGCAGGGTCTCGGTGAGTTGTCGAAATGAGTCGTGGATTAGTGGTGGTTGGGTCCGTCGTCCGCGCCGCCTCCGCCGCCATGGTCGTCACCGGGCGGGTCATCGTGACCACCCCGGCCGTCACCGTGGTCGTCGGTTGCCGTCGGCGAGGGCGTCGCGGTCGGCGAACCCGGGCCGCGGCCCCGGCCGCGGTCGTCGGCGTCGGGCGCGGTGGTAGCGCTGGCGACGCCGTTCGCGCACTGCACCGATACCGTCAAGTCCTCGGCCACATCGCTCTCGAAGCGGACGCTGACCACCGATGACGGCCCGAAGACCGGATCGTCGGCGCGGAACCCGGTGTTCGGGCTCCACCGCAACAGGGTCGTGACGTTCCCGCTGCACCGGACCACGACCGTTCCGGCGGCCGTGCTCAGGGCTTGCGAGCCGTCAGCCGCCTGGGCGGCGTCCGACAGCGTCGTGTTCGCTGTCGCCACGGGCGCCGGCAGAGCCGCCAGATGCCGCGCCACGTCCTGCTGACTCAATACATCGTGACCGTTCCCGGTCGACGCGGCGGCCACGGCCGCCGTCCCGGCGCCAACGGCGACAACCGCCGCGACGCCTCCCAGCGTCAAGCTGATCCATCGGTTTCTCATGGCCACCACCGTGCCGGGCGCCGTGCTAAGAGCAGGCTAAGCGGGTGTCAAGCGTTGCCTCTAGATCTGTGGTACGGCCTCGCGCGCGGGTAGGTTCGCCGACATGCCGCATATTTTGGTGGTCGAGGACGACGCCGCCGTGCGCTCCGCGCTGCTCCGCGCGCTCGGCGACCGGGGGTACGCGACGAGTTCGGCCTCGACCGGCATGGCCGGGCTCGCGGCCGCGGTCGATGGCCAGCCCGACCTCGTCGTCCTCGATCTCGGTCTGCCCGACGTCGACGGTGGCGAACTGTTGCGGATGTTGCGCGCGGTCAGCGCCGTCCCGGTGATCGTGGCGACGGCCCGCGACGATGAACAGCAGATCGTGCGCGCGCTCGACGCCGGCGCCGACGACTATCTCATCAAGCCGTTCGGTGCGGCTCAGCTCGACGCACGCATCCGGGCCGTGCTGCGGCGCGCGATTTCGCCGGAGGACGGTCGACCGGCTTCGATCGAGGTCGGCGGCCTGGTGATCGAGCCGAACGCTCGGACGGTCACGCTCGACGGCATCCGGCTGGATCTCAGCGCGCGCGAGTTCGACCTGCTGCGGTATCTCGCCGAGCGCGCCGATCAGGTGGTGAGCAAGCGGGAACTGTTGACCGAGGTGTGGCGGCTGCCGTACGGCGGGGCCGACAAGACGGTCGACGTACACCTGTCGTGGCTGCGACGCAAGCTCGGCGAGACCGCGCAATCGCCCCGCTACCTGCACACCGTACGGTCCGTGGGCGTACGCCTGACCGCGCCGGGCGTGCCCGCACCAGTGGACCGGCCGTGAGCGCCGTCGGTGCGGCCGCCGACCGTGGTCCCGGTGTGCGCCGCCAACTGGCCACCCTCGTCGCGGTGACGATGTCGTTGGTGCTTCTGGCATTCCTCGTGCCACTGGGCATCGTGCTCCGCGGCGCGGCGGCCGATCGCGCGATCGCGGCGGCGACGCAAGAGGCACAGTCGATGGCGGCGATGATCGCGGCCGATCCCGACGCCGCCGACGTCTACAACGGCGAGCACGTCGTGGCCGGCCTGGCGGTGACGGTGTTCATGCCGGACGGCACGGTGAACGGCGAGCCGTCGCCGCGTACGCAGTCGATCGAACTGGCCAGCCGCGGTCAGGCATTCACGGCGTCGAGCAACGGCGGTGTCGAAGCACTGGTGCCGGTGCAAGGTCTGCCGGGCGGGGCGGCGGTCGTCCGCGCGTACGCTCCGCCGGCCTTGTTGCACGACGGCGTCGCGCGTACGTGGGCCGTACTCGTCGCCCTCGGCCTCGCGCTGCTCGTACTCGGCTTGCTTCTCGCCGACCGGCTCGGGCAGCGCCTCGTCGGCTCGGTGACCCGGCTCGCCGCGACCGCCGACCGGCTCGCGGACGGCGATCTCGAGGCGCGCGCTTCGCTCGACGGGCCTCGGGAACTCCGGCGCGTCGGCGCCGAGCTGAACCGGTTAGCGTCGCGCATCAGCGAACTGCTCGTCGCCGAGCGCGAAGAGGTCGCCGATCTGGCGCATCGGCTGCGTACACCCGTAACGGCGCTGCGCCTCGACGCCGAGGCCGTGGACGATCCCGAGGACCGGCAACGGTTCGCCGGCGACGTCGACCATCTCGCGCGCATCGTCGACGAAGTGATCCGCACCGCGCGGCGGCCGGTGCGTGAGGGCGTCGGCGCGCATACGGACCTCGGAGCTGTGGTCGCGCAACGGATTGCGTTCTGGGCGCCGCTGGCCGAGGACGACGGACGTGCCGTCGAATCGGTCGTGCCGACCGGTCCGGTCCTCGTCCGCGGCAGCGAAGCGGATGTCGGTGCCGCCGTGGATGCGTTGATTCAGAACGTCTTCGCGCACACGCCCGACGCCACCGGCATGCGGATCGAAGTCACCGCGCGGACCGACGGCGGCGGTGTGCTCGTCGTCGCCGACGACGGGCCGGGATTTCCTCAGTCGGATTCGCCCGAGGGTGGTCTGGCGCGTGGAGCGTCCGACACATCGACCGGCCTGGGTCTGGATATCGCGCGGCGCACCGCCGAGGCGTCCGGTGGCGCGATGCGGATCGGCCGGACGCTACATGCTCCGCGCACCCCCGTGGCGCTGCCGATCGGCGCCGCACCCGGCCCGGTCGGCGATCCGGACTCGGACACCACCGTTGAGTTCCCGTTGGGCGGCGCCGTCATCACGCTGACCTTCGGCCCACCCACCGACACCCCGACCGCCCACGCATAGCCCCGTCGCCAACGTTCCTGCCCCGACCGCCTACGACTCTGCAAGCACCAACGCCAGCAGAGACGTAGGACACCCAACCGGAACCCGCCGCCGCCCTACGACTCTGCACGCACCAACGCCAGCAGAGACGTAGGACACCCAACCGGAACCCGCCACCGCCCTACGACTCTGCACGCAACAACGCCAGCAGAGTCGTAGGGCACCCCGCGACCCCCTATCAGACCGGCACAGACCGCTGCCACGCAACCGTTCCCGATCCACGTGCACCCGCAAAGCCCTAACCCGAGGCGTCCTCGCCCGCCGGACCCACAAGAGATTGTGGCGGCCGGCTTGCCCACGAAGACCTAAACGCTCTGTCGTCGAGCGGGTAAGCCGGCCGCCACAATTGGGTAAGCCGGCGCCAAAACCGCAGCACTCAGCTTGGCACGTAACCGTTTCCGTACCACGTACAGGCGCAAAGCCTTGACCCGCAAGCGTCCTCGCCCACCGCACGCTGGACAAGGTTTTGGCGCCGGCTTGCCCACGAAGACCTAAAACGCACTATCAGTCGAGTGGGTAAGCCGGCGCCAAAACCGAAACCGCAACAACTCAAGCAGTATCGCTGAGCGGACGATCGACCCAGGACATCATGCCCCGAAGCTTCGCCCCCGTCTCCTCGATCGGATGCGCCGCGCCCTGCTCCCGGAGCTTCGTGAAGTTCGGCCGCCCGTTGTCGTCCTCGGCCACCCACTCCCGGGCGAACTCGCCGTTCTGGATCTCGCCGAGGATCCGCCGCATCTCGCCCTTCACGCGTTCGTCGATGATGCGCGGACCGCGGGTCACGTCGCCGTACTCGGCGGTGTCCGAGATGCTGTACCGCATACGGGCGATCCCGCCCTCATACATCAGATCAACGATGAGCTTCAACTCGTGGAGGCACTCGAAGTAGGCGACCTCGGGCGCGTAGCCCGCCTCGGTCAGCACTTCGAAGCCGGCCTGCACCAACGCCGTCGTGCCACCGCACAGGACGGCCTGCTCGCCGAAGAGATCGGTCTCGGTCTCTTCGGTGAACGTGGTACGGATGGCGCCGGCTCGCGTTCCACCGATCGCCTTCGCGTAGGACAGCGCCAGGGCGAGGGCGCCACCGGTCGCGTCCTGGTCGACGGCGACGAGAACTGGAACGCCCTTGCCGTCGACGAACTGCCGCCGTACGAGATGACCCGGCCCCTTCGGCGCAACCATCGCGACATCCACGTCCGACGGTGCTTCGATCAGGCCGTACCGGATGTTGAAGCCGTGGCCGAAGAAGAGAGCCTTGCCGGCGGTGAGCGTCGGCGCGATGTCCTCGGCATAGATCTTCCGCTGGGCCGTGTCCGGCGCGAGGATCATGATGACGTCCGACTCCGCCGCTGCCTCGGCCGGCGTGACAACGCGCAGTCCCTGCTCCTCCGCCTTCGCGCGGCTGCGCGATGTGGCCGGCAGGCCGACGCGGACGTCCACGCCCGAGTCGCGCAGTGACAACGCATGCGCATGTCCCTGGCTGCCGTAGCCGATGACCGCGACCTTGCGGCCGGCGATGATCGACAGATCGGCGTCGTCGTCGTAGAACACTTCTGCGGGCAACGTAACTCTCCTTGGTTGATACGGGCCGGCTACGCGGCCCGCGCTATGTATCCGGTGCGACCCGCTACGCGGCCCGACGGAGATGTCGCTACGGACCGGCTACGCGGCCCGCAGTGTCGGCGCGGTGATCGAGCGGGAACCCCGGCCGATCGCGACGACGCCGGACTGCACCATTTCCTTGATTCCGAACGGCTCGAGATCGCGCAGCAGCGCGTCGAGCTTCGATGCCGTACCGGTGGCCTCGATCGTGAGCGTGTCGGCCGCGACGTCCACGATGTGCGCGCGGAACATCGTGACCGTCTCCATGACCTGCGTTCGTTGCGTGCGATCGGCACGCACCTTCACTAGGAGCAGCTCGCGCTGGATCGACGCGTCCGGCTCCAACTCCACGATCTTGAGTACGTTCACCAGCTTGTTGAGCTGCTTGGTGACCTGTTCGAGCGGCGACTGCTCGGCGTTGACCACGATCGTGATGCGGGAGACTTCGGCGTGCTCGGTCTCCCCCACCGCGAGCGAATCGATGTTGAAGCCGCGGCGGCTGAACAGCTGCGACACCCGGGCGAGCACACCGGGCTTGTTCTCCACCAGGACGGACAGCGTGTGCAGGGTCATCAGATATCGTCCTCGTCGAAGATCGGGCGGACACCGCGGGCGAACATGATCTCGTCATTGCTCGTGCCGGCCGCGACCATCGGCCAGACCATCGCATCCTTGCCGACGACGAAGTCGATCACTACCGGGGCATCGGTGACGGCCATCGCCGCCTCGATCGTCTTGTCGACGTCCGCGGCGCTTTCGCAGCGCAGGCCAATGCAGCCGAGCGCCTCGGCGAGCTTCACGAAATCGGGTACGCGGTGCTTGTGCGTGCCGAGATCGGTGTTCGAGTAGCGCTCGTTGTAGAACAGCGTCTGCCACTGGCGGACCATGCCGAGGTTGCCGTTGTTGATGATGGCCACCTTGATCGGGATGCCTTCCAGCGCGCACGTGGCGAGCTCCTGATTGGTCATCTGGAAGCAGCCGTCGCCATCGATGGCCCAGACCGTGGTGTCCGGCATGCCGGCCTTGGCGCCCATCGCGGCCGGTACGGCGTAGCCCATCGTGCCGAGGCCGCCGGAGTTGAGCCAGGTGCCCGGCTTCTCGTACGAAATGAACTGCGACGCCCACATCTGGTGCTGACCGACGCCCGCCACGTAGATCGCGTCGGGTCCAGCGATCTCGCCGATGCGCTTGATGACGTACTGCGGCGCGAGCGAGCCGTCCGGCGGCTCCTCCCAGCCCAGCGGACACCGTTCGCGCAGCTCGTCGATCGCATGCCACCACTCGGCCAGGCGCGACTGATCTGTTTCCACGTCGGCCTCGGAGGCCGCCGGCTTCTGGGCCGCGTCCCCGCCCAACGCCGCGCACAGCTCGTCGATGACGAACTTCGCGTCACCGACGATCGGCACGTCGACCGCGCGATTCTTGCCGATCTCGGCCGGATCGATGTCGGCGTGGACCACGCGTGCGCCGGGCGCGAAGCTCGACAGCTTCCCGGTCACCCGGTCGTCGAAACGCGCGCCGAGCGCGACGAGCAGGTCCGACTTCTGCAACGCGTACACGGCGGCGACGGTGCCGTGCATGCCCGGCATACCAAGGTGTTGCGGATGCGAGTCCGGGAACGCGCCGCGCGCCATCAGCGTGGTGACCAGCGGAATGCCGGTCATCTCGGCCAACCGCTTCAGCTGTGGCGCCGCGCCGGCCTTCAGCACGCCGCCACCGACGTAGAGCACGGGCCGCTTCGCGTTCTGGATCAGCCGGGCGGCCTCGCGGATCTGCTTCGTGTGCGGATGCACGGTCGGGCGATAACCGGGCAGATCCAGCGTCGGCGGCCACGAGAACGTCGTGGGCGCCTGCAGGACGTCCTTCGGGATGTCGACGAGGACCGGGCCGGGCCGGCCCGTGCTTGCCAGGTGAAATGCCTCGGCCAGCACCTGCGGCAGCTCGTCCCCGCTCTGCACGAGGTAGTTGTGCTTGGTGATCGGCAGCGTGATCCCCGAGATGTCGGCTTCCTGGAATCCATCCGTACCGATCTGAGCCTTGGCGACCTGGCCGGTGATCGCGACAATCGGCACCGAGTCCATGTACGCGTCCGCGATCGGCGTGACGAGGTTGGTCGCCCCCGGCCCCGACGTCGCCATGCACACGCCGACCTTCCCGGTCGCCTGTGCGTAGCCGGTCGCGGCGTGGCCGGCACCCTGCTCGTGGCGGACCAGCACGTGCCGTACGGATGAGTCGAACAACGGGTCGTAGGCAGGCAGGATCGCACCACCCGGAATCCCGAACACCACCTCGACGCCGAGCGCCTCCAGCGACCGTACGAGCGCGCTCGCTCCGGACATGACCTCACCGGCGGCGGCGCGTCCGCTCGGCGGGCTCACCGGATTGGGTTGCGGGGCGGGTGCGGAGTGACCGGGTGCGGCCGGCGCGTGCGCGCGCTGCGCCAGGATCTCCGGTGTCGGGATGTTCATCGTTGCTTGGCCTTTCGGCTCAGGGTGACCGATCGTGGTTCGGCGGTGCGTCGGGCAACAAAGCGGTGCGTCGGGCAACAAAAAAGCCCACATGCCGGACGGCACGGGGCTTGCGCACACTCTCCAGGTGAAGAGGGTGCGCCTAACTAAGTACTCGGGCGAAGCTGCGGAGACCGGACATGCGACAACTCTGACTCATCTCAAGCCCTGAGTCAAGCCGTCCCATATCTTGGAAGACCGGCTCATCGGGCCGGCGGAAGACCGGCTGATCGGCCGGCGGAAGATCGGCTCATCGGGCCGGCGGTGGCTGACGGCGCTGCGGTGGGATCGTCGGTGCCTGATCGGGCGGAAGGTTCGACTCTGGGACGCGCGCCGGGTCGGGCTCCGTTTCGACCGCCAACCGCACGTCGCGGACCCGCCCATCCGCGGCCGATGGCGGTCCGCCGATGAGTGAAACCTCGGCGTGAAGCATCGCCTCGATCCGTTCGGCGGGGACCGCGGGGCCGAAGAGATCACCCTGGGCGAGCCGGCACCCCGACGCTTCCACCACCTGCCGCTGCGCCGCGTCTCCTACGCCCTCCGCGATCACTTCGAGGTCGAGCCGAGCGCCAAGCTGGACGACGACGTCGACGAGTGGCGCCACGGCCCGCGACCGCGGGCCGCCGGACGGATCACCGACGAGTGAACGGTCGATCTTGAGGATGTCGACCGGCAGCTGGCGGAGCTGGCCGAGGGAGGAGTAGCCGGCGCCGAAGTCGTCGAGGGCGATCCGGACACCGGTCGCCCGCAGCTCGGACAGACGGCCGACGACGGAGTCGAGGTCGAGCGCGGCGGAATGCTCGGTCATCTCGATCACCAGACGATCGGGCTTGACGTGATGGATGCGCAGCGTCTCGGCGACCTTTTCGACGTAGGAGGGCAGGTGCAGCTCCCGCGCCGACACGTTCACCGAAAGCCACAGGTTGTGACCGTCGTCGATCCATCGACTGAGCTGCCGGCAGGCCTCGTGCATCACCCAGCGGTCAATGGGCGCGATGAGTCCGATCTCTTCGGCGATCGGGATGAACTCGTCCGGCGGCACCCGGCCGAGGCGAGAGCTGTCCCACCGCAGCAGCGCCTCGACCGCGATGGGCCGCACGTCGGGAAGCGTGACGATCGGCTGGTACGCCAGGGTGAACTCGCCACCCGCCAGGGCGCCTCGAAGACCCTGCTCGATCGCCGTACGGCGGTGCACGAAGTCGTCGTAGGCAGCGTCGTACCGCTGGATGTTGCCGGTGCCCCCGCGCTTGGCCATCCGCAGGGCGACATCGGCGTTACGCAGCAGTGTCTTCGCGTCGTCGGCGGTCTCCGAGGCGGCGTGCCCGACGCTGGCGGTCAGGAACACCGTGCCGGCCGACGTCTCGTACGGCTCGGACACGCCCCGAAGCAACCTCTCGGCCACGGCGCCGACGTCGGCATCGGCCCCCATCAGCAGTACGGCGAACTCGTCGCCACCCGTACGGGCGGCAATGTCGCCGGGGCGGAGGTTGGCGCGCAGCCGTTCGCCCACGCCGGCCAGAACCTCGTCACCGGCGACGTGGCCGCGCAGATCGTTGATGCCGGTGAAACCGTCGAGGTCGAGTGCGACGAGCGCACATTCCTGATCGCGAACCCGCCCGTCGGTGAGAGCCGCCATGAGGTGCCGCCGGTTGCCGACACCGGTGAGTGGATCGGTGTAGGCCAACTCGCGCAGGTGCACTTCGTCCTCGCGCAGTCGGCCGAGATAGCGGCGCGCATCCGTGAGGGCGAGTGCCTGCCGTACTACCAACGTGAATCCGGTCAGCACTCCGAGCACGGCGCTCACCACGTCCGGCCGGCCGCCGGTGAGCAGGTGAACGACGGTCGTGACCAGGGCCACGCTGACGATCGCCACCGGAAGGCCCCATCGGATCGGCACCGGCTCGGCGGCCGGTCCGGCCAGGGCACGCCCCGAGGTGCCGACGCAGCCGATCGCCGCGAGGCCGACGACCGCAAGCGAGCCGGCGACGATCATCGACGTGGCCGTATGCCACCTGACCGTCGCCGCGGCGATGCCGGCGTCGCCGGCGGCAACCGCGACGATGCCGGTCATCAGGACCGCCACCGCGCCTCGAGGGCGCGGGGCGTGCCGCACCTCGACCACGGTGAAGCTGATCGCGGCGGCCAGACCGACGACCGAGACAGCGGACGCGATCCACGCCGGGCTGCGGTGTACGGCGATGCGATCGTCGTTCGCGGTCACCAGCGCTGCGATGGTCCAGCCGCTCAGTAGCAGCGCCGACGTGACCTGGAGTCCGTCAACCGAACGCCGCAGGCGGGCGGCGGCCGAACTTGCGGCGCCGGGTAGCTGTTCGACCGCCGACAGCAGCAGGAACGCACTCAGCACCACGGTCGCCGCCGCGATCACGGCGACGGCGACGACTTCATGATCACGAGCCGGTGCGGCGAGTACGCACGCCGCCGAGGCCAACCAGCCCAACGCGCTGACCAATACACCGGCCACCAGCAGACGGGCGGACACGGTCCTGGGCCGCCGCCAGGCGGCGATCACGATGGCTGCGGCGGTGGCCCCCACCACCAACGCGACGATCGTCCAGTACGTATCGAGGGCCACGGAACCCACTGTGCCGGAATGCGACGGGATATCAATACCTTTGGCCGGCGATTCCATCGACAAAGATGATTGCCACCAAGTCGGGGGTGGTATCGCTCCCATCGTCGGCTTTCCGACCCAACGTCCACTTCCTACCTGGTGGTACGCGTGACGCCAACCGCGCTCGACGCGCTAACCGATGGCATGCTGGTCACATGCCCGAGTTGCGCTCTAAGACCTCCACGCACGGCCGCATGATGGCCGGCGCCCGCGCGCTGTGGCGGGCCACCGGCATGACCGACGACGACTTCGGCAAGCCCATCGTGGCCATCGCCAACAGCTTCACGCAGTTCGTCCCCGGCCACGTACACCTGCGCAACATGGGTGCCCTGGTCGCCGACTCGGTGTACGAGGCCGGCGGGGTCGGCCGCGAGTTCAACACGATCGCGGTCGACGACGGCATCGCCATGGGACACGGCGGCATGCTCTACTCGCTGCCGAGCCGTGAGCTGATCGCCGACGCCGTCGAATACATGGTCAACGCGCACTGCGCCGACGCACTCGTCTGCATCTCGAACTGTGACAAGATCACGCCCGGCATGCTGCTGGCCGCGCTGCGGCTCAACATCCCGACGGTTTTCGTGTCCGGCGGCCCGATGGAGGCCGGCAAGACGATCGCCATCGAGGGTGTCGTGCACTCCCGGATCGACCTCATCGACGCGATGATCGCGTCGTCGAACGAGTCAGTCACCGACGACCAGCTCGCGGCGATCGAGCGCTCCGCGTGTCCGACCTGCGGCTCGTGCTCGGGCATGTTCACCGCGAACTCGATGAACTGCCTGACCGAGGCGATCGGGCTGGCGCTGCCGGGCAACGGCTCGACGCTGGCCACACACGCGTCGCGCAAGGCGCTGTTCGAGCGGGCCGGTGCGCTCGTCGTCGACCTGGCCAAGCGGTATTACGAGGGCGACGACGCCTCGGTGCTGCCCCGCGCGATCGCGAGTCGCGAAGCGTTCGAGAACGCGGTCGCGCTCGACGTGGCCATGGGCGGCTCCACGAACACGGTGCTCCACCTGCTCGCCGCCGCTCGCGAGGCCGAGCTGGACTTCCATGTCGCCGACATCGACGCCGTCTCGCGCCGGGTGCCCTGCCTGGCCAAGGTCGCGCCGAACACGCCGAAGTACCACATGGAGGACGTACACCGGGCCGGCGGCATCCCCGCCATCCTCGGCGAACTCGACCGGGCCGGGCTGCTGCACCGTAACGTGACCACTGTGCACTCGCCGACCGTCGACGAGTGGCTGTCCACGTGGGACGTACGCGGCGATGCTCCGTCGCCGGACGCGCTCGAGCTGTTCCACGCGGCGCCCGGCGGCGTACGGACGACCGAGCCGTTCTCGACGACCAACCGCTGGGACCGATTGGACACCGACGCTGCCGACGGTTGCATCCGCGATCTGGCCCATGCCTACACCGCCGACGGTGGCCTCGCGATTCTGCACGGCAACCTGGCCGTCGACGGGTGCGTCGTCAAGACCGCCGGCGTCAGCGAAGACATCTGGAAGTTCTCCGGACCGGCCAAGGTCTACGAGTCCCAGGAGGCGGCCGCGTCCGGCATCCTCGGCGACCAGATCAAGGCCGGCGACGTGGTGGTGATCCGGTACGAGGGCCCGAAGGGCGGCCCCGGCATGCAGGAGATGCTCTACCCGACGTCGTTCCTCAAGGGACGCGGTCTCGGCAAGGCATGCGCACTCGTTACCGACGGCCGGTTCTCCGGCGGCACGTCCGGGCTGTCCATCGGCCACATCTCCCCCGAAGCGGCGTCCGGTGGCACGATCGCCCTCGTCGAGGACGGCGACATCATCGAGATCGACATCCCGAACCGATCGCTTCGCCTCGCCGTTGCCGACGACGTGCTCGATGCCCGCCGGGTCGCTCAGGAGAAGCGCGATCGGCCGTACACGCCGGTCGATCGGGAGCGCGTGGTGTCGGCGGCGTTGCGGGCGTACGCGTCGATGACAACGAGCGCGTCCGACGGCGCGTACCGTCGCGTGCCGGAATAGCAGCTTTCCGACTGATCCGACTTGGGCGAGCCTCCCGGCCGTTGGCCGGATCGCGACCGACCATGAAGAGATGCAAGAGACCGCGGCCGAACTCGCCGCCCTTCAGGAGTTGCTGGACCGCTCCGCGGCAACGCGCAACGCGCACCTGCTCGCGATCATGACGCCGCAGCGGCGACTGTCGGCCGGCCAGATCGTCACGGCGCTGACGGGCATGCAAGTGCTGGTCGTCGCGACCGTGACGGCCGCGGGCGAACCGCGTACGAGCTGCCTCGACGGGCATTTCCTGCACGGCCGATGGGTCTTTAGCACCAGTGCGAGCGCCGTCAAGGCCCGCCACATCAAAGCGCGGCCGGCGGTCAGCGCCACGTACGTCGACGGAGAGCGGATCGCGGTGTTCACCCACGGCCACGCCGACTACATCACGGCAGCCTCGCCCGACTTCGGGCCGCTCGACGCGTACTTCACCGGCTACTACGGTTCGTCGCCGACGACATGGGATCCCGAGATCGTGTTCTTCCGCCTCCACCCGACCTGGATGCTCGGGTACGCCGCCGACGCCGAGTCACTACCGGATCACTGAGTTGGCATGTGGCAAGCTGATCATGATCAACAGATCCGGTAGCATCAGCGACGAGAGACCGCGCACCGCGCGCCTGGGCGCCGGCCATGTGGCAAAGGGGATCGCCGTGCACGTACCACCAATTCCACACTTGACTGCGCAAGACCCGCAGCTCGCCATGCTGATCGAGGGTGAGGCCGCACGCCAGCACGACAAGCTGCGGATGATCCCATCGGAGAACTACGTGTCCGAGGCCGTGCTCGAAGCGACCGGCACGGTGCTCACGAACAAATACTCCGAGGGGTACGCGACCAAGCGCTACTACGAGGGCCAGCAGTTCGTGGACCCGATCGAGCAACTCGCCGTCGCGCGCGCGACCGAACTGTTCGGCGTTGACCACGCGAATGTCCAGCCGTACTCGGGCTCACCGGCCAACCTCGCCGTCTACCTCGCCTTCGCCACGCCCGGCGACACGTTCCTGTCGCTGGAGCTTGCCCACGGCGGACACCTCACCCACGGCTCGCCGGTGTCGGCCACCGGCAAGTGGTTCCATCCGGTCCACTACGGCGTCGACCAGGCGACCGGTCGTATCGACATGAACCGGGTCCGCGAGATCGCCCTGGCCGAGCGCCCGAAGATGATCTTCTGCGGCGGTACGGCGATCCCCCGTACCATCGATTTCCCGGCGTTCGCGGAGATCGCGCGTGAGGTCGATGCGCTCCTGGTCGCGGACATCGCGCACATCGCCGGCCTGATCGTCGGCGGCGCCCACCCGTCACCGGTCGGCTACGCCAACGTCATCTCGACGACGACGCACAAGACCCTGCGCGGGCCCCGGGGCGCGATGCTCATGTGCGACGAGGAGTACGCCACGGCGATCGACAAGGCCGTCTTCCCGGGCCTGCAGGGTGGTCCGCACAACCACACGACGGCCGGCATCGCCGTGGCGCTGCGCGAGGCGGCGCAGCCGTCCTTCCGCGACTACGCCCACCAGATCGTCGCGAACGCGAAGGCGCTGGCGGCCGCGTTGACCGAGCACGGCTTCGACCTGGTCTCCGGCGGGACGGACAATCACCTGATCCTGATCGACCTGACGAACAAGGGGATCAACGGAAAGCCGGCGGCGAAGGCACTGGACGCGGCCGGCATCGAGCTGAACTTCAACACCGTGCCGTTCGATCCGCGCAAGCCGTGGAGCCCGTCCGGCATCCGTCTCGGCACACCGGCGCTCACGACGCGAGGCCTGACCGAGGAGCACATGCCCCAGGTCGCTGCGTGGATGGATGACGCGATCACGGCGGGCGTCAAGGACGACGCCGACGCGCTCGCGAGCATCGCCGGCGCAATCGCCGACCTGCTGTCCGGCTTCCCGATGCCGGGTTACACCGCCTGATGCCTGCGGCCGGCCGCTGACGGGCGGCCGGCCCGTGCGGTGCGCACGGCGCCGGCCGGCGTCGCTTCCCGGCTGGCCCACGATTCGCCGGCCCCCGGCGGTGGCCGAAGGCCCGAACGGTGGAACAATTCACCGGTGGAGCGCGCCCGATTTCGTTACAACGTGTCGATCTGTCTCGCCGGCATCCTCGCCTTCCTGGGCGCCATCCCGGTGGCGACGGTCGGTTTCGGCCACGACGATGTGCCGGCGTACGCCTACGTGCTCCTGTTGATCCTGCTCGTCCCGCTGGCGGTCGCGGTGTGGGGCTGGCGCGCCGGCACCGACGCCGACGCAAACGGCCTGCGGATCCGGGCGTTGATCAGTTCACGTCGCATCCCGTGGACCGATGTGGCACTCCTCGGTCCACGCCGGCGCCGCGTCTACGCCCAGCTCACCGACGGTCGAGCGATCAAGCTGGCCGCGGTCGGCCCCGCCGATCTGCCGCGGCTGGTCGCCGCGAGCGGTCAAAAGATCACCGAGCCGGTACGTGACGATGCCGTACCGGCCGACGACACGACCGCTGCACCGGCCGAGGACACGACCGCTCGACCGGCCGAAGGCGCGTCGGCGAGTCAGGCCGAAGATCTAACCGAATCGCAGGCTCGCCCGGAGCCGGTGTCCGCCGACGATCAGTAGTCGCCGACGACCACGTTCTCCAACGTCTCGCCGTTCACATAGCGCTCGACCTGCGCCCGCACCAGCTTGTACGCCCGGCCCATCAGCCCGGCGACCGCGCCACCGACGTGCGGGGTGATGAGCACATTGGGCATCGACCACAGTGGGTGCCCATCCGGTAGCGGTTCCGGATCGGTGACGTCGAGCGCGGCCGAGATGCGACCGGTCGCGAGGGCGTCCATGAGCGCGCCGGTGTCGACGATCGGTCCACGGGCGGCGTTGACCAGCAAGGCGCCGTCGCGCATCCGGGCCAGGAAGTCGGCATCGACGAGCCCGATCGTTTCCCGCGTCTGCGGCAGCAGAAGGACGACGACGTCCGCCTCGGGCAGCAGTCCAGGCAGTTCGTCGACCCCGTGTACGCCATCCCGCGCGGTCCGGGCGACCTTGACGACACTCGCCTCGCAGGCGAGGAGTCGACGTTCGAGCGCATCACCGATCGCGCCGGCGCCGACGATCAGTACGCGCTTGTCGGTCAGCTCGGGCGCCAGCCCGATCTCCTCGCGGGACAGCCAATGACCGGCGGCCTGCGCGCGAACGAAGGCCGGGAACGTACGCAGCCAGGTGAGCATCGCTGTCAGCGCCCACTCGGCGGTCGAGGCGTTGTGTACGCCCCGGGCATCGCACAACGTCACGCCGTCGGGCACGTGCCCGATCCACGCGTCGGCGCCCGCACTCAGTAGCTGGATCACCCGCAGGCTCGACATCCGGGCAGTGAGCTCGACGATCGGACCGAACGACAGGAACGGCGGCACCAGGAAGTCCACCTCGGCCGGATCGCCCGGGAGTTCGTCGATGCTCGGGCAGATCTGGACCGTCACCGGCAGTCCGGCAAACAGATCGTGCGGGTACGGGTACGGCAACCAGATCGTCACGGCTACCGACGATAGCCGGTCGTCGCGGACGGGCAGCACGGGAATCGGCCGGTTAGGCTGGGCCGCGTGAACGCCCCCCGATCCCGTTCGACCCGCAGTCCGGATGCCGGTGACGCCAATCTGGCAAGCGCCACGGTGGCTACGGCGCCGGCGACGAGCACGCGACGGCGGGCTTGGGGCGACCGACGGATCGCCTTGTACGTCGCGGTGGCAGCAACGTGTGCACTCGTCGCGGGCTGCGCCTTCGGTCCACCGCCGCCCGACGAGGGCGGCGCGCCGCCGAACCTGCCGAGCCCATCGCCGTCGGCGTCGTCCCCGGACAGCGGCGACAATTCGGCTGCGACGGCGAACGTCGTGGCCAAGCATTTGTCGGCTCCATGGGGGCTGGCGTTCCTGCCCGACGGTAGCGCGCTCGTCACCGAACGCAAGACCGCGACCATTGTTCGCGTCGGTCTGCCGCAGACCGCAGCCGGGCTCACCGTGACTCCGGTCGCCACGGTTGCCGGCGTCAGTACGACCGGAGACGGCGGCCTGCTCGGCATCGCTGTATCGCCGAAGGTCGCGACGAACCGTACGGTCTTCGTTTACTACTCCACGGCCACCGACAATCGAGTCGCGACGATCCAGCTGCCCACGGCCGTGCTGAGTGCACCCCCCTCCAGCGGTGCCTCGGTCGCACCGTCGTCCGCGCCGTCGGCCTCGGTCGGCCCGACGGTGACGCCCCACCCGATCGTGACCGGGATCCCGCGTGGCGAGACCGACAACGGTGGGTGGCTCGGCTTCGGCCCGGACGGTTCGCTCTACGCATCGACCGGCGACGCCGGCCGACCGGCCGCGAGCGCCGATCGCAAGAACCTCGCCGGCAAGATTCTGCGCATGACGGCGGCCGGGAAGCCGGTCAGTGGCAAGTCACTCGTCTACGCCAGCGGGCTGCACGATGTGCAGGGCTTCGACTGGGACCCGACCGGTCATCTCTATGCCGTCGACGCGGCGACCGCGACCGACGGCGTCCTCGCCATCCGCTCGGGCGCGAGCTACGGATGGCCGGCGAGTGGCGGCTCGGCGAGTGAGTCGGCCACTCCGCCGATCCAGACATTCCCGGCCGCGCAGGCCGGTTGCGCCGGCGTGGCCATGGTGCAGAACATTCTCGCCACCGCGTGCCTGACCGGTGAACGCGTGTGGCTGATGCAGGTGACGGCGAACGGCGCGGTCTTCGGCGCGCCGCAGGCGAGCCTCGCGAAGAGTTTCGGCCGGCTCCGGACCGTGGTCGCCGCGCCGGACGGATCCCTGTGGATCATGACGTCGAACACCGACGGGCACGGGAAGCCATCGCCCGATGACGATCAAATCATCCAGGTGGTTGTTGCCGATGCTGGGGCTGGGAAGTCGTAACGCCTTTGGTTTGGCGGCTGCCCTAGCCACTCTGGGCGGTCAGGCTTGATCCCGACGTGGCTAGGGCAGCCGCCAAACCTGACGGGGTTGCGGTAGCGCCGCCGGTGCGAGGTTAGAGCTTTCACAGAACCGTGGTACGGGGAAACGGTCAGCTGACATCACGAGCGCCGTGGTGGGGTGTGGCGCGCGTAACGATCGCGACGCCCCGAGGCGGGCGGTAATGGGCGAATAGTTGAGGTGATGGCGGGCATGATTGTCGGATGGCTGGGGAGCACGGACGCCTGATCGGGTGGGCGCGTACGGCGGTCGATCGCCTACGCGCGCGTTCGGTCACTCGTACCCGTGCACGCCAGCAGCGCGAGTCCGGCGAGTCCGGCGGCCGGCGCGGACACGTCGGATTGCGCAGGCTTGGCCTGACTCTGGCCGTCCTTGCGGTGACCTTGGTCGGTACGGGTGTCGCGCTGCGCCTCGTCGGCCATGTGCAGCAGGAGGTCGGCCCGTTCAGCGCGACGTTCGCGCTGCAGCCATCGGTGTCCGGCGGCACGAAGGTGGAGATTCCGCCGCTCGGCTCGCTGCAGGTCGCCACGCACAACGGGCCCGGACGGCTCAACGTCCGGCTGGACAGCCTCGACGAGGCGCGCGCGAAGCGATTCCTGCAGGATCCGCAGAGCGTCCGGCAGGCCAGCGACTCGGCGCTGCCACAGCTCGAGGACGGCGTGTCGCGGCTTCTGATCCAGAGCGCGGCGGTTGCCATGCTCGGCTCGATGCTCCTCGCTGGCCTCGTCTTCCGTCGGATGCGGACTGTGGCGATCTGTGGCGGTCTGTCGCTCGCGCTCGTGCTCGGCACCGGCGCGATCGCTATCGGGTCCTTTCGACCACAAGCCATCGAGGAACCGCGCTACCAGGGCCTACTCGCAAACGCGCCGGCCGTCGTCGGCGACGCGCGTACGATCGCCAACCAATTCGATGCCTACCGGGTCGAGTTGCAAGGCCTGGTCACGAACGTCAGCCGGCTCTACGCGACCGTGAGCACGCTGCCCGTCTTTCAGCCGAGTCCGGACACGATCCGAGTGCTGCACATTTCGGACCTGCACCTGAACCCGGCCGCGTGGTCGGTGATCTCGACGGCGGTAGCCCAGTTCCACATCGACGTCGTGATCGACACCGGCGACATCAACGACTGGGGTACGCCGATGGAGTCGTCATTCGTCGATCCGATCGGCAAGCTCGGCGTCCCCTACGTCTACATCCGCGGCAACCACGACTCACAGGTCACCGCGCGGGCCGTCGCCCGCCAGAAGAACGCGATCGTGCTGGAGAACTCGATCACGAAGGTGAAGGGTCTCACCATCGCCGGAATCGGCGATCCGCGATTCACTCCGGACAAGGAGACCGAGAACGAGAAGCAACCGAACTCGGTCACCGACCCGGTGTTCGCATCGGGCGAGGTTCTTGCGGACACGATCCGTGCACATGGTTCGCCGGTCGACATCGCGCTCGTACACGACCCGGCGTCGGCGCCACCGCTGTCCGGGACGGTCCCACTGGTGCTCGCCGGCCACCTCCATCACCGGGAAACCGAGTATCTGCCGCCGGTCGCCGGCGAGCAGAAAACGTTGATGATGGTCGAGGGATCAACCGGCGGCGCCGGCCTGCGCGGGCTCCAGGGCGAGACACCGACGCCGTTGGAGATGTCCGTGCTCTACTTCGATACGTCGCACGCACTGCAGGCGTACGACCAGATCACCCTCGGCGGCACGGGCGAGTCGCAGGTGACGCTCGACCGGCACCTGATCTCGGCCGACACTCCCCCGACCGCCCCGCCACTCCCGTCGCCAAGCACCTCCTCCCCCAGCGGCCAGTAAGGCGACGCCCTCCGGAGGGCCGACAGGTCTTGCCCGCGCCAAACCGTCACCAGGTAACCGTCACCACGTAACCGTTCCCCGTATCACGGCCACCACGAGAGCTCTAAACCCCGATCACGACGGCGCCTGTCACACGCAAAGTGGGGCCAGCTTCCGCACGGCGTAGATCAAGCCTGACCGCTGCGCCGTGTGGAAGCTGGCCCCACCTATGCCGACCGAAGGACCTCAGCCCGTCAGACGAGCAATGATCATGGCACGCACCGTCTTCGCGTCCGCCTGGTTCTTCGTCGCCTTCATCACCGCACCGATCAGCACGCCGGCTACGTTCAGGTTGCCGTCGCGCACCTTCGCAACCACGTCCGGGTTGGCCTCGATCGCGGCATCGATCGCCGCGGTGAGCGCGCCGGTATCGGACACGACCTCGATCCCACGCGCCTTCATCACGTCGGTCGGCGTGCCTTCGCCGGCGATCACGCCGTCAAGCACCGTACGCGCGAGTTTGTCGGTCAACTTTCCGCTGTCGACCAGCGTCTGCAACTCCGCGACGTCGGCCGGGGTCACGCCGACCGCGGCGAGATCAGTCTCGGTCGCGTTGGCGTGGCGGGACAGCTCGCCGAGCCACCACTTGCGGGCAGCCTCGGGCGTGGCGCCGGCCGCGACCGTCTGCTCGATCAGCTCGACCGCGCCGGCGTTCGCGGCCGACTGCATGTCGAGGTCGGACAGTCCCCAGTCGCGCTGTAGCCGCCGCCGTCGGTCTCGGGGCAGCTCCGGCAGCGACGCCTTCAGCTCGGCGATCCACGCCGGATCGGGCGCGATCGGAACGAGGTCGGGCTCCGGGAAGTAGCGGTAGTCGGTCGCCTCTTCCTTGCTCCGGCCCGACGTCGTCTTCCCGGTGTCCTCGTGGAAGTGCCGCGTCTCCTGGATCACGCGGCTGCCCGCGTCGAGCACGCCGGCCTGCCGGATCATTTCGCTGCGTACGGCCCGCTCGACGCTGCGGAGCGAGTTGACGTTCTTCGTCTCCGTACGGGTGCCCCACGGTTCGCCCGGCCGGTTCAGCGACGTGTTCACGTCACACCGCAGGGAGCCCTGCTCCATCCGTACGTCGGAGACGTCGAGCGTACGGATCACGTCCCGTAGCTCGGTCACGTACGCCCGCGCGACCAGCGGCGCGAGTGCACCCGTGCCGGGGACCGGCTTCGTGACGACCTCGACCAGCGGAATGCCGGCCCGGTTGTAGTCGACCAGCGATTCGGTCGCGCCGTGGATGCGGCCGGTCGAGCCGCCGATGTGCAGCGTCTTACCGGTGTCCTCCTCCAGATGTACGCGTTCGATGCCGACCCGTACGGTCTGGCCCTCCACGTCCACGTCGAGGAATCCGTCGATGCACAGCGGTTCGTCGTACTGGCTGATCTGGAAGTTCTTCGGCATGTCGGGGTAGAAGTAGTTCTTGCGCGCGAACCGTCCCCAGGGCGCGATGGAGCAGTTCAGCGCGAGCCCGATCCGGATCGTCGCCTCAATCGCGGCCCGGTTGGCCACCGGCAGGGAACCGGGCAGACCCAGGCAGACCGGGCAGATCTGGGTGTTCGGCTCGGCACCGAAATCCGTCGGGCAGCCGCAGAACATCTTCGTGTTGGTGCCGAGTTCCACGTGGGTCTCGAGACCGATGACCGGCTCATACCGGTCGGTGACGTCCTCGTACGTGATCGGCGCGCTCGTCGTACTCACCGGCACAGCCTAATCGGCGCCGTGACCGATCGACGCATCGGTTTCGGAACGCCTGCGTCCGGGGAATACCCGCGGTGCTCGTGTGGCCCTCGTGACGCGAGCGCCGCCCGGCCGCGCGACATCCGCCGAGCGGACACCTGGCAGGACAAGGAGAGTGGTTGCGATGCCGTTGATGTTTCGAAAGATCGTCCGGCTGGGGCCGTTGCACTTGAACTTCGGCCGTCGCGGGATGTCCTCGTGGAGCATCAAGATCGGCAAGTGGTCGTGGAACTCCCGTACCCGTGCTCAGCGCGTCGACCTCCCAGGTCCGATGTCCTGGAAGAGCAAATCGTCGGCGTCACGCGACTGACGGCGTCACGCGAACCGACAGAGAAACCCAGCGTCAACGCACGGCCCCGTGGTCACCCGCCACGGGGCCGGTCTGTGTCCACCAGGTATGGGCCGCGCAGTCGAAATCGAGCGGTGCGGAGCGCACCAGATCCGGTGCACCGGCGGCCGCCGGGGAGCACACTGTCGGGCATGGACGCATCCGAACTGCACCGGCGGGCGGTGGCCGAATTCGCCGCCCGCGTTGACGGCATCGACTCGGCCGGATCGGGCGTCTGGTCGGCCCAGACGCCGTGCACCGAGTGGACGGTACGAACGCTCGTGAACCATCTGACCTACGAAGACAAGTGGACGACGCCAATGCTGGCCGGAGCGACCGTCGCCGAGATCGGTGACCGGTTCGAGGGCGATCTGCTGGGTGACGACCCGGTCGGCGCGTTCGCGATGGCGAGCCGCGAGGCCACCGACGCCGCGGCACAGACCGACCCGAGCCAGATCGTGCATCTCTCGTTCGGCGATTTTCCGGCCCGCGAGTATCTCTACCAGCTCGCCGCCGACCATTTGATCCACGCGTGGGATCTGGCCGCGGGAACCGACGGCGATCGGCAACTCGATCCCGACGTGGTGGCCGACATCGCGGACTGGTTCGCCGACCGCGAGGCCGGCTATCGCGCTGGTGGAGCCATCGGGCCGCGTGTCGCCGTGTCCAGCGACGATCCGCAGGACCGGCTGCTCGGCGGATTCGGCCGCGACCCCGGTTGGCGCTCGCGGTAACGAGCGCTCAAGAACTTCAGGTGGTACGGAACCGCATGGCCGACCACTGGCCGTCGTAGGAGACCATCGCCACCGAGGTCAGCCCGCGCTCTTCGAGGCGCTCGCGGAGGATGTCGCGGTTGATGTCCGTACCGGCCGGTCGACCCTTCGGGTAGACGATCCAGAGACGCCCGTTGGGCGCAACGGCGGCGGCCGCCTTGGCCACCCACATCTCGACCTCGGCGGCATCGCGTACGAAGACCGCGACCACGTCGGCCGGGGTCCCGCCGGCCTCGGCCGTCACACTCGCACCGTCCGGGAGCGGGTCCAACGCCTCGATGGCGCCGTCCGGTGCGTTGAACACCACCGCCGGCCGCCCCGGCTTGATACCGAGCTTGCGGGCGAGCGGAGCCGGCGAGGTCACGCCGCGGCCAATGCCGGCGGAGTCAGGGAGCCGATCACCGTTTCGAGCGCGGCGGCCACCCGGTACATCCGATCGTCCGCGAGCGTGGGCGCCATGATCTGCAGGCCGACCGGCAACCCCTCGGACAGCCCGCACGGCACCGACACCGCCGGCCCGCCGTACAGGTTGCTGGGGATGGTGAAAAGGTCCGCGAGATACATCTGGTACGGGTCGTTCGTACGCGAGCCGAACGGGAACGCGACGAACGGCGTGGTCGGCGATACCAGCACGTCCGCCTTGTCGAAGGCGGCGGTGAAGTCTCGGGTGATGAGCGTGCGGACCTTCTGAGCCTGCCCGTAGTAGGCGTCGTAGTAGCCGGACGACAGCGCGTACGTGCCGAGGATGATCCGGCGCTTGACCTCCGGACCGAAGCCCGCGTCCCGGGTGATCGACATGACCTCTTCGAGCGACCGCACGCCGTCGTCGCCCTTGCGGAGCCCGAACCGTACGCCGTCGAAGCGGGCCAGGTTGGACGAGCACTCGCTCGGTGCGATCAGGTAGTAGGCCGGCAACGCGTACTCGAAATGCGGGCAGGACACCTCGACGATCTCGGCGCCGAGCTTCGCGAGGGTGTCGACGGCATCGCGGTACGCGGCCGTCACTCCGGGCTCCGCGCCGTCGCCGCCGAACTCCTTGACCAGGCCGATCCGTACGCCGGACAGATCGCCCGAGGCACCCTGACGCGCGGCCGCGACGACGTCCGGGACCGGAGCCGGGATCGACGTTGAGTCGCGGGGATCGTGGCCGGCGACGATCGCGTGCAGCAGCGCTGTGTCCTCGACGGTCCGGGCACACGGTCCCGGCGTGTCCAAACTCGACGAGAAGGCGATGAGCCCGTATCGGGACGTGCCGCCGTACGTCGGCTTGGCACCCACCGTCCCGGTGACCGCGCCGGGCTGGCGGATCGATCCACCCGTGTCCGACCCGATCGCCAGCGGCGCCTCGTACGCGGCCAGGGACGCCGCCGATCCACCCCCGGAGCCACCCGGAATCCGTCCGAGATCCCACGGGTTGTGCGTCGGCCCGTACGCCGAATACTCCGTCGACGAGCCCATCGCGAACTCGTCCATATTCGTCTTGCCGAGGATCACCAGGCCGGCCGCGCGCATCCGCTCGACCAGCGTCGCGTCGTAGGGCGGTCGCCAACCCTCCAGGATCTTGGAACCGGCCGTCGTCGGCACACCCTTGGTGGTCAGCACGTCCTTGAGCGCAACCGGCACGCCGGCCAGCGGCGGCAACGTCTCACCGGCGGCGCGACGCGTGTCGATCGCGGTCGCCGCGGCCAGCGCGCCCTGGGCGTCAACGTGCAGGAAGGCGTGGACGCGATCGTCGACGGCCGCGATGCGGTCGAGATGGGCCTGCGCGACCTCGACCGCGCTCGTCTCGCCGGCGGCGAGCAGCCGGCCCAGCTCGGCGGCGGTCTTCCTGGTCAGCTCACTCACGGCTACTCCTCGTCCAGGATCCGCGGCACACGGAAGCGATCTTCGGCGGTGTCCGGGGCGCCGGCGAGCGCCTCCTCACGGGTGAGGCAGGGCACGACGACGTCATCGCGAAACACGTTCTCCAGCGGCACCGAGTGCGATGTCGGCGGGATGTCGGCCGCCGCGACCTCACTGATGCGGGCGATCGACGACAGGATCACGTCGAGCTGGCCGGAGAACACGTCCAGCTCCTCGTCTGTGACGTCGAGCCGGGCGAGCCGCGCCAGATGCGCGACCTCCGCGCGGGAGATGGCCGACATGCCGTGACCTCGCTGATGCTCGGGCGCCTCGCGGGACGCGAGTGGCGCTGGTGTGCGCTGACCGAGGTCGAGTCTATTTGCTGGCGCTCGCGAATTTCGCGCGGCTGCCCGTCCGACGCGGCGGCGGCCGATCCGCGGCGGCTAGGCGACGTCGTCGTCGCGGGCACGATCGGTCGCCGGCCACGCGAACTGCTCCGGCGGCCGGTAGCGCGCGAGCCACGACGCGAGTTCGTCGGCCGGCATCGGCCGCGCGTAGTACCAGCCCTGCGCCACGTGGCAGCCGGCACCGACCAGCAGCCGGCGCGTACGGTCGTCCTCGACGCCCTCGGCTACCACCCGCAGATTCAGAGCGCTGGCGAGGTCGATCATCGAGCGGACGATCGCGTCGTCATCCGGGTCGTCGGCCATCCCCAGCACGAAGGACCGGTCGATCTTCACCTCGGACAGCGGCAGCCGGCGCAGGTGCTGCATCGACGAATAGCCGGTGCCGAAGTCGTCCAGCGACAGCGCGACGCCGAGCTTGTCCAGGCGCTGCAGCGTGGCGAGTACGCGCCGCGGGTCGGCCATCAGGGCACCCTCGGTGATTTCCATCTGTACGTACTCGGGCGAAATGTCGTGATGGGCGAGCTGCTCGACGAGGCGATCGACCACCTCGCCGGTATGCAGATCGCGGACGCTCACGTTGATCGCGGCCCGCAGCGTCAGACCGTTGGCGCGCCACTTCGCCAGCTGACCGATCACGTCGTCGACGACGCGAAGTGTCAAAAGGCGCATGACACCGCTGTGTTCGGCGATCCGGATCAGCTCCTCCGGGTCGATCAGCCCCTTGTGCGGGTGATGCCAGCGCAGGAGCGCCTCCACCCCGACCACGGCGCCGGTCGCCATCTCGACCTGCGGCTGGTAGTAGAACATGACCTCGCTCGAGTCGGTGTTCTCCAGTGCGATCCGCAGGTCCGCCAGCAGGCTCAATCGATCCGGCGAGTTGTGGTCGACCTCGGGCGCGTAGACGGCGACCGCGTCGCCGCGCGCCTTGGCGTCGTACATCGCGACGTCGGCGTGGCGCAGCATGGTCTCGAAGTCGTCACCGTGGGTCGGGAAGAGCGCGATGCCGATCGAGCCACCGACGTCGAGCGTCATCCCGTCGAGGACCACCGGCACGGATAGCACCCCGGCGATCGCGCTAGCGGCCGCCCGCGCATCGTCGAGGTTGTCGACGTCGGGTGCCACGATCGCGAACTCATCCCCGCCCAGCCGGGCGACCAGGTGGCCCTCCGGCACGGCTCGGTCGATTCGCTGCGCGATCTCCACCAGCAGCCGGTCGCCGACGGCGTGACCGAGCGCGTCGTTGACGTACTTGAAGCGGTCGATGTCGAGGATCATGAGCGCGAACCGGTGCTCCCGGTTGTCCACCGACGTCCGGCGCGCGCACGTGGAGATGTGGTCGCCGACCTCGATCTGTAGCGCCTTGCGGTTCGCCAGCCGCGTCAGGGGGTCGGTCCGCGCGGCCCGATTCTGCTCGCTCGACAGTCGCGCCATCCGGTTCACCGCGAGCAGCGGGACGATCACCAGCGGGATCAGGGCGGCGCTGGCACGGGTCGTGCCCACGAGGACCGGCGCCAGCAGAAGCAGCGAACCGGTCGTCAGCGCGTCGTCGGCGAGGTTCTCACCGAGCGCCCGCCACCAGGATCCACCGAACCGCAGGGCGACCGCGGTCGTCACGAGCACATTGTTGACGACGAACCAAACGACGGCCGCGGTCAGCGCGAGACCGACGTCGGTCCACCCTGGCTTGCCGCCGGGTGCGAACGGCTCGCCCTCCGTGGCCAGCAGGACCAAGGCAGCGGCCCCAAACGCGATCGCATACTGCGCGGCGTTGAAGGCGGCCCGCCACGGCCGGTGTTGCATCCGGACCGCGGACGCGACGACCGCGGCGGTCTGGACGACCACCGCCGCCTCGAAACCCCACATGAGCAAGATCGCGAATGTGAAGCAGATGGACGGGAAAACGACCGATCGCTGACCACCGGGCGGCGGGAACGGTCGCAGGTCGGCCACCACCGCGAGCACCGCCAGCAGCCAGTACGTCGCCGGCGAATGCTCCGGCACACCGCGCAATTCCGGCAACGCCGGTATGACGATCGCGAGCGCGACGACGCAGACGAGAGCGACGTATCCGAAGAACGCCTTTTCCCGCTCCGGTGGGGCGCTGTTACGAAGCGCCGGCGAGTACATCGCCACCTCCCGCCCGGCACTCGGTCTTCGCTGTCACGTCAGGTTCTTCGCTGTCCCGTCATGCGTTGAGCCTCGCGGCCCGGGGTCTGCCGCATGACCATTGCTCGCTCCATAATGTCCGTCTTGCGGCACGCCCGCCTGTACGCGGCCCGGATCAATACGATAGGCCGATCAGACCGGATTTGCGTATATCGGCGGGTGTCGTGACGGAGTCGATACAAAGGCCGATAGCTGGTATAAATCAGGCACCGTTGGCGACCATAGCGCGTTTGTCTGGGGACTATCGCCTGGTCTCCTACGGATTTGTCAGTCGTGACGTGCCTGTTCGCGAGCGGCATCCGGTCCGTCCGACAAAAGCACCCGGAAGCCGTCCTCGTCGAGAATAGGCACCTTCAATTCAACGGCCTTGTCGTATTTCGAACCCGGTGAGTCGCCCACCACAACAAAGCCCGTCTTTTTGGACACACTGCCCGAGACCTTCCCGCCCCGGCTGGCGATCGCCTCGCTCGCCTCGTCCCGGGAAAAGTCGACCAGGGAGCCGGTGACCACGACCGTGACGCCATCCAGCGGGCGTGGCCCGGCATCGATGCGCTCCTCCGCCATGCGTACGCCGGCGGCGCGCCACTTGTCGACGATCGCCCGGTGCCAATCGACGCCGAACCACTCGACGACGCCCTGGGCGATAGTGGGGCCGACCCCGTTCGCCTTGACGAGCTCCTCGGCCGGCGCGGCGGCGATGGCGTCCAACGAACCGAACTCCCGAGCGAGCGCCACCGCCGCCGTCGGCCCGACATGCCGGATCGACAGCGCGGTGATCACCCGGGCCAGCGGCCGCTGCTTCGCGTCGTCGAGCAGTGACAGCAAGCGCATCGAGCCGGCGCTCAACGCGCCATCCTGGTTGGTGAAGAACTCACTCTGCGAGAGCCTGGCCGCGTCGAGCGCGAACAGGTCTCCCTCATCCGTGACGACGTGGTCGTCGACGAGCGCGGCCGCGGCCTTGTAACCGAGCGCCTCGATGTCGAACACGTTGCGCCCGGCCAAGTAATAGATGCGCTCGCGGATCTGGGCCGGGCAGTGCTGCGCGTTCGGGCAGCGGATGTCGACGTCGCCCTCCTTGGCCGGGGCCAGGAGCGTGCCGCAGGACGGGCAATGCGTCGGCATCACGAACTCGGTTTCCGTGCCGTCGCGGCGATCGGCCACTGGGCCGAGGATCTCGGGGATCACGTCACCGGCCTTGCGGACGACGACCGTGTCGCCGATGCGGACGCCCTTGCGCCGCACCTCGTTCGCGTTGTGCAGCGTCGCGAACGTGACCGTGGACCCGGCGACGTGCACCGGCTCGATCTCGGCGAACGGCGTGATCCGACCGGTCCGGCCGACACCGAGCCGGATCGCGATCAGCTTGCTGTTGACCTCTTCGGGCGGGTATTTGAATGCGATCGCCCACCGCGGCGCGCTGCTGGTCGAGCCGAGACGGCGCTGGATCGAGACCTCGTCGACCTTCACGACCACGCCGTCGATGTCGTGCTCGAGCGAGTGCCGTTTGGTCGCGTATTCCGCGACGTATCGCTGCACGTCGGCGATGTCGGAGACAACGCGCCACCGGTCGCTGGTCGGCAGACCCCAGCGCTTGATCGCCTCGTACGCCTGCGACTGCGACGTGACGGCGAAGCCGCGTCGGGCGCCGACACCGTGCACGATGAGGTGCAGGGGTCGCTTCGCGGTCTCCCGCGGATCCTTGTTCCGCAAGCTCCCGGACGCGGAGTTGCGCGGGTTCACGTACGGCTTCTCGCCGGCCTCGACGAGTGCCGCGTTCAGGTCGGCGAACGCCGCCAGCGGGAAATAGATCTCGCCGCGGATCTCGACGAACTCCGGCACGTCGTCGCCGCGGAGCCGATCCGGGACGTCCCGGATGGTGCGGACATTTGCCGTGACGTCCTCGCCGGTGCGCCCGTCGCCACGGGTCGCCGCGGACACGAGCCGGCCCTTTTCGTAGGTCAGATTGACCGCGAGTCCATCGATCTTCAACTCGCATAGGAAGTGCACCGGGCCGCCGGCGTCGCGCTCCACTCGCACCGCCCACGCGGCCAGGTCTGCCTCGCTGAACACGTTGCCCAGGCTCAGCATCGGCTCGGCGTGCGAGATCGAGGCGAACATGTTGGAGTAGTCGCCGCCGCCGACCCGCTGGGTCGGAGAGTCAGGGGTGCGGAGGGCGGGAAACTCCTCTTCGAGTCGGGTGAGCTCGCGCATCAGCGTGTCGTACTCGGCGTCGGATGCCGTCGGCTGATCGAGCACGTAGTAGCGATATTGATGCTCGTCCAACTCGGCGGCAATAGCCGCGTGTCGGGCTCGGGCCTCGGGCGTCGGATCTTTGCCGGCGCGCGCCTCTTGCGCGGCCGTCACCTCACCGACCGCGTCGGCAACCTCGGCGGCCGAGTCGGGCGCGCCAGCGGGAAGATCAGCAGATTCGGGAACGTCGGCCTTCGCTCGCATGATCGCAGGCTAGCGCGCCGGACTGACATCTCGGCACAGCCGCCCGATTCGACGTGGAGCCCGCATCGTCGGCTCGGGTCACGCAAGCTCCGCCTTGAAGCCCTGCCGCCACGAGGGGTAGCGCAGCTCCCAGCCGAGCTCCCGCTTGGCCTTCGCGTTGGAGAAGCCGCGGCCCTCGGTCATCATCGTGACTGCCACGTCCCCGGCGAGCATGCGCGCCAGCCACTTGGGCACCCGCATCGGTGGCTTCACGCCCGCGCACGCGGCCAGATACGGCAGCCATTCGCGGGCCGGGGCAGGCTCGTCGTCGACGACGTTGAATACGCCCTTCGCCTGCTGCTCCACGGCCAGGACGGTGGCGCTCGCCGCGTCGTCGAGATGCACCAATGAGCTGTAGCCGGTACCGCGCCCGACGAGCGGGAACTGCCGCTTACGCAGGAGCTCGACCTGGTCGTGGATGACGCCCGGCCCGTACAGACCGCCATATCGCAGGGCCGCGCCACCGGCCTTGACGACCACGTCCTCGAGGTGCTGGACCGCCTCCATCACCGGCTGCGCTGTCGTCCCCGTCAGCGGGTCAAGCGGGTCCTCCTCGGTCTTCACCCATCCGCCCGAGCGGATGCCGTTCCAACTGGCATAACTCTGCGCGACGACGTTGGATACGCCGGCCGTCTCGGCGGCGGCCAGCAGGTGATCGGTCCCCTCGGTGCGCAGCCGGTTCGTCGTGGCGAACCATCGGTCCATGTGCTTGATGTCGGGCTTGCCGGTGATCGCGGTCATCTCGTGCACGATCGCGTCCGGCCGGGCGGCCGCCACCGCGGCAGCGACAGACGCCGCGTCCAGCCCGTCCATCACGACCGCCTCGGCGCCCAGCTGCTGCAGCAAGCCCAGCTTGCCCGGGCCCGTCGTGGTAGCCGTCACCTCGTGGCCCCGGGCCACGAGTTGCGGCACCAGCTGCCGCCCCACGGCCCCGGCCCCGCCTGCCACGAACACGCGCATGATCATCACCTTCCGGATGTCAGGTCGCTGTTTCCATCTCTGAAAACTAAGACGAGATAGCCCGGCCGTTTGTGACATCGGAGGGAAGCCGGTTGTGATATCCGAGGCCAGTACGGAGAAGATCGTTGGCGGCTATGCGCCGACGTGTCGGGCGAGGGCGCCTACGAGTCGGCGAGTCGTTTCGCCGCCTCACGGCACACCGTCGTCACGGCGCGGGCGCGTTCGTCGGACACGGTCGCGAGCCCGCAGGCCGGGGTGACGACGACCTGCTCGGCAAGATCGTTCGTGGCGAAGCCGAGCGTCCGCCACAGGTCCTTGACACGATCGGCAACCGACGCGGACGTGGGCACTGGCCCGTCGCCGCCGGCCGCCACCGCTCCGGCGAAGAGGCCGAGGCCGGCATCCAGGGCCTCGCCGAGCGCGTCGAGGGCCCCGGCCCGCCGCACGTCGATCAGATCAAGGTCGATGGCCAGGGCGACGGCGCCGGCGTCGCGGAACAGGCCGAGCGGTGCGTCGGCCGCGCAGCAGTGCAGCACCGCGGGGGCGCCGCCGGCGGTCACGACATCGGTCAGCGCCGACCGCGCCAGGCTCGCGTCGACCGCGCGCAGCGTGCCATAACCGCTTTCGGTGGGTACGTGACCGGCCAGCACCGCCGGCAGCGACGGTTCGTCGATCTGCACGATCACGCGGGCGTACGGCAACCGGGCCCGTACGTCGGCGACGTGCGCGGCGAGGCCTTCGGCGAGCGAGGCGGTCAGATCCCGGACGGCGCCCGGATCGCGTAGCAGCCGACCACCGATCGGCAGGTCGATCGACGCGGCGAGCGTCCACGGACCGGCGACCTGCAGCTTGACGGGACCGTCGAGGCCGGTAGCCGCCTCGGTCAGCGCATCGAGGTCGCGCTCCCACAGATCATGGGTGCGCCGGAGGTCGCCGCCGGCGTGCGACGCGATCCGCCACCGGGATGCGTAGAGCTCGACCGGCATCTCGACGAGCAGTCCGGCGCCCCGGCCGATCATGTCGGCGCCCGGTCCGCGGGCGGGAAGCTCGGGAAGGTACGGCAGATCGGGCAACTCGCCGAGCACGGTCTTGACCGCCTCCGCGATGTCCGTCCCGGGCAGCGAGCCGATACCGGTCGCAGACCCGGGCGACCAGGCAAATCGCTCGGTCACGGCGCGACCGCGGCCGGGTGGTCCGCCCGCGCGATCGTGGCCGACCCGAGCACGACATCGCCGTCCGGGTCGGGCCGATAGGCGACGATGGCTTGGCCGGCGGCAATTCCCCGTACCGGCGAATCCAACGTGGCCACCAGCGTTCCGTCCGGCGCGACCGCGACCTGCGCGGAGGTCGTGTCGCCGTGCGCACGCATCTGCACCTCGGCCCGGACCGAGTCGTCCGGCGGGCGCATGCCCGTCCACACCGGCCGTTCGGCCGTGATCACCGTGACATCGAGCGCTTCGACCGGCCCGACCGTGACGGTGTTGGTGACCGGCGTGATCGACAGCACATAACGCGGGCGGCCGTCCGCCGCCGGGCGGTCGAGTCGCAAACCCTTGCGCTGCCCGATCGTGTAGCCGTGCGCGCCGGCGTGGTGACCAAGGACGGCTCCGGTCGCGCCGTCGACGATGTTGCCCGGTGTCTCGCCGAGCCGTCGATCGAGGAACGCCTGCGTATCCCCGTCGGCGATGAAGCAGATGTCATGTGAGTCCGGCTTGTCCGCGACGGCCAGACCACGCGCCGCGGCCTCGGCTCGGACCTGCGCCTTCGTCGAGTCACCGAGCGGGAAGATCGACCGGTCGAGCTGATCACGGGTCAGCACCGCCAGCACGTACGACTGGTCCTTGGCCAGGTCGACACTGCGTCGCAACAGCCCGTCGGCGCCGAGTCGGGCGTGGTGCCCGGTCACTACGGCGTCAAAACCGAGGGCGACGGCGCGATCGAGCACGGCGGCGAACTTGATCTTCTCATTGCAGCGCAGGCACGGATTCGGGGTGCGTCCCGCCGCGTACTCGGCCACGAAGTCGTCCACGACGTTCGCGTGGAACTGCTCGGCCATGTCCCAGACGTAGAACGGGATGCCGATGACGTCGGCCGCCCGCCGGGCGTCGCGGGCGTCTTCGAGTGTGCAGCAGCCACGGGCGCCCGATCGATAGGTCTGCGGATTACGCGACAGCGCCAAATGGACGCCGGTCACGTCGTGACCGGCCGCGGCCGCGCGGGCGGCGGCGACGGCGGAGTCCACCCCGCCGCTCATTGCCGCCAGTACACGCATGGCGCCAAGCGTAGCCGCTGTCCCGGAGCGTCTGCCGTGCGGCGCAAGCGTGCCGATCTTCAAGCCCGCTTCGGTTCGCCGGCGACAATTCGACGGCGTCGGTTCGCCGGCGTCGGTTCGCCGGCGACGGTTGGCCGGCGCCGGTCGCTTGGCGGGCCGGCCGGGCTCGTTGACGTGGCTCGGACTCAGCGTGCCGACGACGGCCGGTTCGCCCGGCGGGCGCGCTCGACCGCGCCGGGCAGCACCGCGAGTAGCTCGTCGATGTCGGCCGCGGTCGACGTGTGGCCGACGGTGAACCGCAGCGAGGATCGCGCTCGATCATCGTCGGCGCCCATCGCGAGCAGGACGTGCGAGGGCTGGGCGACGCCGGCCGAGCAGGCCGAACCGGTCGAGCACGCGATCCCGGCCGCGTCGAGCAGCAATAGGAGCGCGTCGCCGGCGCAGCCCGGGAACGAGAAGTGCGCATTGCCCGGCAGACGATCGATCGGGTCGCCGTTGAACAGCGCATCCGGAACGGCCGCGCGGACCCGGGTCACCAGCTGGTCGCGGAGCGATGACACCGTCGCGGCATATTCCTGCTGACGCTTCACGCTCGACTCGACCGCGACGGCGAACGCCACGATCCCGGCGACATCGAGCGTGCCGGATCGGACGTCGCGCTCCTGCCCGCCGCCGTGCAGCAGCGGGGTGCAGGCGACGTCGCGGCCAAGCAGCAACGCGCCGACGCCGACCGGGCCACCGAGTTTGTGCCCGGTCACCGACATCGCGGCCACCCCGGACGCGGCGAAGTCCACCGGCACCTGGCCGACCGCCTGGATGGCGTCGGTGTGCATCAACACGCCCGCCTCGGCGGCGACGGTGGCCAGGGCGGGCACCGGCTGTACGGTGCCGATCTCATTGTTGGCCCACATCGTGGTGACGAGCGCGACATCGTCGGCCTCGCCGAGGGCGTCGCGCAGCGCGTCGGGCTGCACCCGCCCGACGCCGTCGACCGGCAACCAACTGACCTGCGCGCCCTCGTGGCGCGCGAGCCATTCGACCGAGTCCAGCACGGCGTGGTGCTCGATGCTGCTCGCCACGATCCGATTGCGGCCGGTGTGCGCATCGCGCTGGGCCCAGAAGATGCCCTTCACCGCAAGGTTGTCGGCTTCCGTACCGCCGCTGGTGAAGATCACCTCGGACGGACGGACGCCGAGAGCGGCGGCAATGGACTCGCGCGACTCCTCGACCCGGCGCCGAGCGAGGCGGCCCGGTGCATGCAGGGAAGAGGCGTTGCCGACCTCGCGCGCCGCGGCAACGTAAGCCTCGAGCGCCTCGTCGAGCATCGGCGTCGTCGCGGCGTGATCAAAGTAAGCCATCACCACACAGCCTATCCGCCGCGGCGCGTCCATCGCCGACCCGACGCCCCTTACCAAATGGCGACGGATCGCAGCGCTGCGATCCACGGATGGCCGGGGTACGCGATCGACAGGGCGTCGAGCAGCCAGCGGGCCGACTCGGCCTCGAGGTCGGGCGCAACGGCCTCGAAATCGCTAATGTCCTTCGGCCGCACGCCGGCCGCCTTGTAGAGCAGGGCACCCTCTGGGCGCAGGTAAGGCACGCCGTCTCGGGTACGCGCGACCATGCGGCCCATCGGCCGGCGGATCCGGTCGTCACGCCGGAAGATCCACGTACGGTCGCCGCCAGCCTCGAGGAACAGGTCCGTACGGTAACGACCGCCCTCGGCCGCCCAAACCTGACGTACATGCGCCTTCGGCTTCGCGCCGCGCAGCGGCCAGACGGCGCCGGAGCGCACGGCGTAGAGGTCGAGGTCGCCGAAGGCGGCGGCAAACGTCGGATAGGCGGCGCGCGGGATCGCGATCTCCAGGTCCTCATGATCGCGGAGCGGGCCGAGGTCGTGATCGGTTCGCCACAGTTCGAGCGCCCAGCCACCTGCTACGTGCCACGGTCGGTCGACCCCGGCCAACCGGTCGGCGACCACGCGCGGATGCCACGGTGCCCAAGCATCGATTGGCGGCGCCGCCATCGATCGCGCCATCACGTCAATGTCTAGCGACACGTACCGGATGCCGCCCGCGCCGTCCGGCTCGGTCCAGCGGGTGACGATCGGACCGCGCGGCCACACAACGTAGCCGAGACGCTCGTAGAGCCGCTTGGCGTCGGGATTGTCCAGCCCGACGCCGAGGATGAGCACGTCGTGACCGCGCTCGCGGGCGGCGGCCTCACACGCGTGGATCAGCGCCGTCCCAATCCCCCGGCCCTGCAAGACCGGGGTCACTTCCAAATGATTGAGCAGCGGTACGCCCGGGAACTCGCGCCGTAACTCCGGCTCCTCATGGACCTCGCGGTAGAGGTAAACGTCGCCGACGACGTTGCCGTCGAGCCATGCCACGAGGAGTTCGCCCACGCCCTGCCGCGTCCGCCCGATCCGGTCAGTGAAGAACTCGGGCTGACCCATCGCGGCCACCAGCGCATCCAGGTCGCCCTTGTCCGCGACCCTGATCTCCAGCCCCTTGGGCGGCCCGACCGACCCTGACACGCGGCCACTCTACGTGCGCCTTGCCCGCACCTCCCGTACATTTCGCGCCGTCTCGTCTCGGCGCCCGTGCTCGCCGCCCGTGCTGGCGACGCTCAGTCCCGCTCCAAGCTCCGAGATCTTGACCTCCCACTGACCTGATCTTGGCCCCAAGCGGCCCACGTCGCTCCAAGATCACGGATCAAGGAGCAATTCGACCGGCATCCGACCCCCGACCCGCGCCGATGTCACGGTCTCCGTCCCGTATCACGTACCCCCGAAAGCCCCAACCCCACGCGATCGACGGACCTAGCCCACAACAAAGGCCGGCCCCCGGCTTATCCACGAAGACCTAATGGCTCTTCACAGTCGAGTGGGTAAGCCGGGGGCCGGACCTTTCAAGCTCGATGTCACGCCGACCTTCCGTACCACGTACCCCCGAAAGCCCCAACCCCACGCGATCGACGGACCTCGCCCACAACAAAGGCCGGCCCCCGGCTTACCCACGAAGACCTAAATGGCTCTTCACAGTCGAGTGGGTAAGCCGGGGGCCGGCCTTCAAGAGCGTCAGCGACGCTTACGAATCTCCTCTTCCGCCTGCGGAACGACCTTAAACAGGTCCCCCACGACGCCAAAGTCCGCAAGTTCGAAGATCGGCGCCTCGGAATCCTTGTTCACCGCGACGATCGTCTTCGACGTCTGCATGCCGGCCCGGTGCTGGATCGCGCCGGAGATGCCGAGCGCGATGTAGAGCTGCGGCGACACGGTCTTGCCGGTCTGTCCGACCTGGAACTGATGCGGGTAGAAGCCCGAGTCGGTCGCGGCCCGCGATGCTCCCACCGCCGCGCCGAGTAGATCGGCGAACTCCTCGACCAGCTTGAAGTTGTCGGCGCTGCCGACGCCACGACCGCCGGACACCACGATCGATGCCTCGGTGAGCTCCGGACGCGAACCCTTCTGCTCGGCCTTGCGCTCGACGATCTTCACGAGCTTGGCCGCATCGTCGACGGTCGTGTCCAGCGTCTCGACCTCCGCCACCGCCGGCGCGGGGGTCGGCGTGAGTGAGTTCGGGCGTACGGTCACCAGCGGCAGACCCCGGCTGACCTGCGACTTGACGATCGTCGAGCCGGCGAAGACGGACTGCGTCGCCGTACCGTCCGCGTCCAGCGAGAGCACGTCGGTCAGCAGACCGTTGTCGAGTTTCACGGCGACGCGGGCGGCGATCTCCTTGCCCTCCTGCGTCGAACCGAGCAGGACGGCGGCCGGCTGCGCGGCCTTGATGAGGTTCGCCAGGATGGCCGCCTTAGGCGCCACCAGGTGTCCGTCGATGTCGTCGCTTTCGGCGACGTACACCTTGGCGGCACCGAATTCGCCGAGCTTCTCGGTGATCGCGGCGGCCGTTCCGGGCGCGCCGAAGACGACGGCGGCCGGCGTGCCGAGATCGCGGGCCAGTGTCAGCATCTCCAGCGTGACCTTCTTGACCGCGCCGCCCGCGTGCTCGACGACTACCAGAACTTCAGACATCGGATCGGCCCCCACTCACACAAACTTCTCGGCGGTCAGGAATTCGACGAGCGCGACGCCACCGTCGCCGGAATCCTCGACGCGCTGGCCGGCCTGACGCGGCGGCCGCTTGGCGGCATCGACGACCGTGCTGGACGCGCCGGCGAAACCCACCTCGTCGGCGGCGATGCCGAGATCGGCCAGCGACAACACGGTCATCGGCTTCGACTTGGCCTGCATGATGCCCTTGAACGACGGATAGCGCGGTTCGTTGATGGTGTCCCAGACCGATACGACGGCCGGCGTCGTCGCCGTGACCACCTCGAAACCCTCTTCGGTCTGCCGTTCGGCGGTCAGCGAGTCGCCGTCGATGGTGAGCTTGCGCGCGCCGGTGATCGCTGCGATGCCCAGGCGCTCGGCCAGCATCTGCGGCATGACCTGAACCCGCCCATCGGTGGATTCGGCGCCCGAGATGATGATGTCGGCGCCCAGCGTGCCGAGGGCCGCGGCCAGCACCTTCGACGTGGCGAGCGTGCATGAGCCGTGCAGCGCGTCGTCCTGGACGTGCACCGCCTTGTCCGGGCCCATCGACAGGGCCTTGCGGATCGACTCGCTCGCCGATGCCGGACCCATGGTCAGCACGGTGACCTCGCCGCCGTGCGCTTCCTTGATCTTGAGGGCCTCTTCGATGGCGTACTCGTCCATCTCGTTGATCACGTTGCTCGCCGACGCGCGGTCGACGGTCTTGTCGTCACTGCGCAGATTGCGTTCCGACCCGGAGTCGGGCACCTGCTTGACGAGTACGACGATATTCATCCCGGCTCGACGACCTCCCAATTCAACGACGCTGCTCGCGAGTTTTCTGCCCGTCGACGCATCGGTCAACTTCTGGCTGTGTGGGACTGGCCACTGAACCGAATGTTACTAGCCAGTAACGTGGCGCCGCGAGGAGGCCGCCCCGTGAATGAAGTCACGGCGACGACATCGCGCATCGCGCTAGCGTAGGCACCGTACCGGGAGGTGTCGGATATGCCACCACAAGGTGTGCCGCTCTTCGGGCAGGGGTCGTACGATGCTCCGGCCGATAGCCCGCACGGACCTTCGATCCCGGATCCGCCGACGATCACCGTCGCGCACCATGCCCAGCCAGCGCCGGACGATCACCTGTGCACCTGCGGGAAGATCCGCGAGGCCTGCGTCCACGACGAGGTCCGAGCGCTGTTCGCCCTGATCTCCGACCCGTCCCCCGCCCGCCCCCCGAAATAGCCAAGGAAGAGCCGAGCAGTTAGCCGACCGCCCGGCCGAAGGCCGCACAACGGCCCTGTCCCCACGTAACCGTCCGCGTTCCCACGTACACCCGTAAAGCCCTAACCGCACGCACGACGCCGCTGAGCGTGTGGTTGCCTGGCCTGATCGACCCCGGCGTAGATCAAGCCTGACCGCTGCGCCGGGGTCGATCAGGCCAGGCCCAATGCCAAAAGCTCAAGAACCGAGCGCCGCCGAAACCTTGCCGAGCATCGACGTCTCCGGCGCGCTCACGCCCTTGGCCGCCTGCGCGGCGTTGGTGCAGGCGTCGATCACAATGTGGCGGTACGCGTCGGCATCGGCCGGCGCCTTGCTCTGCAGCGCCTTCACCGAGTTCGACAGTTCGCTCAGCACGCCGGCCTCGATGTCGGACGGGTTGCCCTTCGGGACGCTGGGCATGCTCATCCCTCGGAACACGCCTTGCATGTCGCCACTCGCCTTGGCGAACGACTTCGACGCGGCGAAGCTCTCCTTGACCATGTCGAGCATGCCCGGCTCGGCGTTGGAGACCAGGAAGACTGCCCCGTAGGCGGCATTGCGCAGTGACTGCTTCTCGGAATCGGTGTAGTCGGTCATGGCTTCATCCTGACCGGCACACGGGCTGCGACCAGGAGATATGCCCATATTCGTCGACCAGATCAGCACACCGCCCGAGTTCGCACGCACGACGGCGATAATGGCGCTGTGCTCACGAACGTGCGTCGATGGTTCGATCCGGACGAGGTCCGCGAGGTCGGCACGACGCCCGACTACCGGTTCTCGCTCGCCAATGAGCGCACGTTCCTGGCCTGGATCCGGACGGGTCTCGCGCTGCTCGGCGGAGGGTTGGCGATCGCCGGCTTCCTCCCGCCGTTACACGTGCCCCACCTGCGCGAAATACTCGCGATCATTTTGATGGCGCTCGGCGGGGTCATCGCGATCCGAGCGATCGATCACTGGGCGCGCTGCGAACGGGCGATGCGGCTCGGCAAACCGCTGCCCGCGTCGCATTTCCCGGCGATCCTCGCCGTCGCCGTCGGGCTCGGGTCGATCGCGCTCCTCGTTGCGATCGTTCTGCCCGGGCATTGGAAATGACCGGCCGGCTATGACGAATCCCCCCACCGGCGGCCAACGTGGGCCGATGTGGAGCGGCGCCGACGGCGCGAGCGCGGAGCGGACCCGGTTGGCCTGGCGGCGTACGGCCCTGGCCAGCACCGCCGTCGTGCTGCTGACCGTACGGCTGGCCACCCGCGACCGCTTCACGGTGCTCGGCGCGTTGGCGATCGCGGCCGCGTTGCTGGTGTGGCTCGCGCAGATGTGGCTCACCCAGCGCCGGATCCACGCGATCGACCGCCACGAACCGACCGAGGTCATGCGCGCGCTGCCCGCGTTGTCGCTGACGGCGATCGCGTTCGCGCTGTTGGCCGTCGTGCTGGTCCTGACGCGCTGAAAGTCAGGGCTCCTGGTCGATCAGCGTCATGCCGCGCAGCATCGCGAACGCGCGGACCTCATCGGCTTCGTACGCGAGATCGTGGTATTCGCCCACGGCGGCGGCGGATCGAGACCGGGCGACCTCCCACCGGAGCCGGTCACGGATGAAGGGCACGATCATCCCGGTGTCGTACGGCGGGCCGCCGGCACGCCGGTACTCGTCGAGAAATCCGCGGGCCCGGGCCGGGTCAAGCGCCGATCCGGAGTGGCCGAACTCCCACACCGACCAGGCCAGCTCGACCGACACCGCGTCGATGCGCGCCTCGTCCCAGTCGAGCAGCGCGAGTCGACCGTCGCAATCCAGGATGTTGCGCCGGTAGAAGTCGCCGTGCACCGGGCCGCGCGGCGCGACGACACCCGCGCCGGCACGCCACGATGCCAACGTGTCGTCGAGCTCGGGATCCGCCATGTCGTCGGCGGTCGCGACCCGCTGCCAGCCGGCCGTCGCGACCCGCTGGCAGCCGGCCGTCGCGACCCGCTGGCCAGCCGGCCGTCGCGATCCGCGGCCAATCGGCCGGTCCGCCCGGATCAGACGGCGGCCGCGCGCCAGGATCGGCGACCAGCAGCGCCGCCCGGTGCAGCCGCGCCAGCAGCCGTGCCGCGGCGACGCGATCGTCCGGTCGGTCACGATCGAGATGCCGCCCCTGGACGTACGGCCAGATGGTCAGCGCGCGACCGCGCCACCGTACGATTCCCGGCGACTCGGGCGTGACCGCCTCCGGCACGTACGCCCGTAGTGCGGCAGCGACTCCGTACGCCCAGCGCAGTTCGGCGTCGGACCGCCACACCGGCGCCGCTCGTACGACCAGTGACCGTGGCGCCGTGACATGCCACAGCAGGCATTCGTCGCCACCGAGAATCGGCGTTGCCGCGTCGATCCGAATGCCGAAGCCGGACCACAGCGCGCCGCGAAGATCGTCGTCCAATGCCGACGGATCCAACGGCGACCCGTCCAACGACGACCCGTCCAATGCCGAGGGTTCCAACGCGGACCGGTCGGACGCCGAGGGTTCCAATGCCGATCGTCAGGCGAGATTGGCCGAGCGCGGGTAGGCGTCGGCGGGATCCGTCAGCACGTTGACCAGGTAGGGCACCCCGGAGTCGAACGCCCGGCGCAGCGCACCGGCCAGGTCGCCGGGCTTGCTGACGGTCTCGCCCGCGCCGCCCAGGGCCCCGACCACCGCGTCGTAGGCGAGGTGGGGCTGCAGGTCGGCGGCGACGTCGTAGCCGTACATCGCCCGCATCGGATGCTTCTCGAGGCCCCAGATCCCGTTGTTGCCGACGACGATCACGACCGGCAGCTTCTGCCGTACGAGCGACTCGACGTCCATCAGCGAGAACCCGGCCGCGCCGTCGCCCATCAGCACGCAGATCTGCCGGTCGGGGTAGGTCACCCGGGCGCCCATGGCGTAGCCGAGTCCGGTGCCGAGGCAGCCGTACGGACCCGGGTCCAGCCACGAGCCCGGCGTGGCCGGCTCCAGGTACTTGCCCGCGTACGAGACGAAGTCACCGCCGTCGCCGATCGTGACCGCGTCCGGCGCCAGGATGTTGCGCAGCTCGCCGTAGACACGGGCCGGTTTGATCGGATCCGAGTCGGCCAGCATGTTCTCGGCGTCGAGCGTCTTCGCCGCGTCCTCGGCCGCCCGCAACTCCTCGACCCACGCCGAGTGGTCGACTCGATCCCCGGTGTACGACGCGATCTGCGACAGCGTCAGTCGCAGGTCACCCGCCGGCGAACACGCCGGCGTGAGGTGCGACGCGCGTTGCGACGGCTCGTCGACGATGTGGATGACCTGCGCATCGCCGAAGTCGCCGAAGGAGAGCCGGAAATCCAGCGGCGTGCCGATAACAACGACGACGTCGGCGCTGCCCAGCGCCGCCCGGCGCGCCTTGGCGAACGCGAGCCGATGGTCGGGTGGTAGCGCGCCACGGCCCATGCCGTTCGCGAACACCGGCACGACCATTGCCTCGGCCGCCTCGCGCAACTCGGCGATCGCGTCGCCCGCGTACACATCGGATCCGGCGATGATGACCGGCTGTTGCGCCGCGGCGATCAGTGCCGCGGCCTTCGCGACATCGGCGGGGTCGGGCTCGATCGTCGGGATGTCCGGGGTCGGTATCGCCGCCTCGCCCGAGCCGTAGATCACTTCGAGCGGCAGATCGAGGAACGCGGGCCCGCGGTGCGGCGTCAACGCTGCGGTCAATGCCGCGCCGACCGCCGACGGTACGTCGTCGGTAGCCAAGATCGTTGACGCGTGCTTGGTGATCGACGCGACGATCGGCACGTGGTCCATCTCCTGCAGGCTGCCGGAGCCCCAGCGGAACTGCGGTGCCCGGCCGCCCAGAACCAGCACGGGCGCCGCGTTGAAGAACGCGCTCGTGATTCCGGAGACGCCGTTGGTCACGCCGGGTCCGGCGGTCAGCACGGCGAGTCCCGGCCGGCGGGTCAGCTTTGCCACCGCCTCCGCGGCGAACACCGCCGACTGCTCATGGCGGACGTCATACAGCGGGAACCCGGACTTATGCGCCGCGTCGAAGAGCGGGAAGACGTGGCCGCCGGACAGCGTGAACATTGCCGTCGCCCCGTACGCCCGGAGTGTGGCGAGTGCGAGGTCGCCGCCGTGACCCTCGATCGTGTCCGTCATCCGTGCCCCTGTCTCGTCGTCCGTGTCGCCGGTACGTTACCGCCCGGTAGCCCAGGTGGTCATGTCACACCCCACGCCTAAGGTCACCCGCATGACCATCGATACCTGGACGGTTGATGACCATCTTCGCGGCAAGCCGCCGGCCTCGATAGCGCTCTATCACGAGTTCGTCGACATCATCGACGCGCTCGGCCCGACCACGACCGTCGTCGGAAAGACCATGATCGTGTTCAAAGGCGTCCGTCGGGGCTTCGCCGGCGCCAAGCCCACACCGCGCGGGCTGACCGGCTACTTCGACCTGACCCGACCGGTGGTGGATCGGCGGGTGAGCAGCGCGACGCCCTACACGAAGCGGCTGTTCGTCCACCACTTCAGCCTGACCTCGCCGGACGACCTGGACCATGAATTCGCCGGATACCTGCGAGAGGCATACGAGGTGGGTCAGGGTGCGCACCTGCGGCCCTGATCCACTCCCGCCGGCGTGGTTCATTGCCCGCTGAACTTCGGCTTGCGCTTCTCCACGAACGCGGCCATGCCCTCACGCTTGTCATCCGTCGCGAAGAGCGCGGCGAACAGCTGCGACTCCCATCCCAGCCCGGATGCGAGATCCATATCGAGACCGCCGTCGATCGCCATCTTCGCCGCCCGCAGTGCCGCCGCCGGACCCGTCGTGTAGGGCTTCACGAGGGCCACCGCCGCGTCGTAGACCTCGGCCGCCGTCGGCACGACCTTGTCCACGAGCCCGATCGCGAGCGCCTCCTCCGCCGCGACGAACCGGCCCGACATCACGATTTCCTTCGCCCGAGCCGGCCCGATCAGGCGCGGCAGCCGCTGCGTGCCCCCGGCACCCGGAATGACACCGAGATTGATCTCCGGCTGGCCGAGCTTCGCGTCGGCGGCCACGACCCGCCAGTCGCAAGCGAGTGCGAGTTCACAGCCGCCGCCGAGGGCGTAGCCGGTGATCGCGGCGACGACCGGTTTCGGGATCCGGGCGACGGCGTCGAACGCCGAGGTGAGCCGACCGGCGCGAGCGGCCATAGCCACATAGGACATGTCGGCCATCTCCCTGATGTCGGCACCGGCGGCGAACACCTTCTCCCCGCCGTACACGACAACGGCGCGGACCTCGTCGTCGGTGGTGCAGGACAGCGCCGCGGACCGCAACTCCTCCTGGATCGTGATATTCAAAGCGTTCATCGGTGGCCGGTCCAGCCGGATCGTGCCGATACCGTCCGCGACCGTCAGTGCAACGAACTCGCCCACCAGTGCCTCCCGCTCCATCACCAACCAAGGTCGTCACGAGCCTACGACTGGCGGTCATGGGGAGCACACCGGCAGATACACCGCGCCGGTCGGCCGGGCGCGTCAGACGCGGGCCATCGGGTCGTCGGCGTCGACGATCTGTACGCCGAGCGGGAAGAGCGATACCGGAATGAGCTTGAAGTTCGCGAGACCTAGTGGGATCCCGATGATCGTGATGCACTGCGCGATCCCGGAGACCAGGTGCCCGAGCGCCAGCCACCATCCGGCCAAGATCAACCAGATGACGTTGCCGATCACCGAGGCGACGCCGGCCGTGGGGTTGCGCACGGTCGTCCGGCCGAATGGCCACAGCGCGTAGTTGGCAATCCGGAAGCTCGCGATGCCGAACGGGATCGTGATGATCAGGATGCAGCAGATGATGCCGGCGATGACGTATCCGAGTGCGAGGATTAAGCCGCCGAAGACCAGCCAAATGACGTTCAGGATGAGCCGCATATCCCCATCGTCGCCGACAGTGTCCAGGTCGCGATCAGGGAACGCCGAGATTGCTGCCGCATTCGTGCGCGAGGGTGCACAATCCGTGACCGATGCGGCCGGCAGCGCCGGTCAGGAGGCAACGCAGGTCAGGCGGCGTCGGTCAAGAGGCGGCGCGGGCCGCGAACCGGCCGTCGGCATAGGTCACCCGCAGCGGCAGCCCGAACGCCTCGCTCAGGTTCTCGCTGGTGATCGTCTGCCGCAGCAGCCCCTGCGCCACGATGGCGCCGTCGCGCAGCAGCATCGCGTGGGTGAACCCGGCCGGGATCTCCTCGACGTGGTGGGTAACCACCACCATCGCCGGCGCATCCGGGTCGTCGGCGAGACCGGCCAGTCGGCGCACGAGATCTTCCCGGCCGCCGAGGTCCAGCCCGGCCGCCGGCTCGTCGAGCAGCAGCAACTCCGGGTCGGTCATCAGGGCCCGGGCGATCTGTACGCGTTTGCGCTCACCCTCGGACAGCGTCCCGTACGCACGATCGAGCAGCGACCCGGCGCCGAGCTGGGCGAGCAGCGCTCGGGCCCGACGTTCGTCGGCCGACTCGTACCGTTCGCGGAAGCGACCGACCACCGCGTACGACGCCGTGACGACGACATCGAGCACGGTTTCGTGGGTCGGTATCCGATCGTGCAGGCTCACAGTCGACAAGCCGATCCGCGTCCGCAGTTCCGTGACGTCCACCCGACCGAGCCGCTCGCCGAGGATGTGGACGATGCCGCTCGTTGGATGCAGCCGCGCGGACGCGATGTTGAGCAGCGTGGTCTTGCCGGCGCCGTTGGGACCGAGCACGACCCAACGCTCGTCCAGTTCCACCCGCCAGGAGATGTCGCGGACCAGGAACTTTCCGCCACGTACGACGCTCGCACCGACGACATCGATGACCACGTCGGGATCGACCGCACCTGGATGCGTCGCGTTCGGGTCAGTTCCCGCGCCGACGGCAACTCCCGACGCAGGCGGGAACGCTGGCGCGGGCGGCGGCAACGCGGTCGGGGCCGGCGACGAGGCGGATTGCACGTCGCCATCAAATCACGAAGTGGCACGCCACCGGCCGCACGGGCCCCACGGCGAGCGGCATTCGTCATAGGGTGACCGGTCAACGGCTCACCGTGCGGGTGCGGCCGGCCCGGCGGCGCGCGAAGGCGAGAAGCGGATGTCCCCCGTCATCGAGATCGACGGCCTCACAAAGAGCTACCGGCGGTTCGGGCGCGACTCCCGCCGTGCTCTGGACGGCTTCGACATGGTCGTGGACTCCGGTCAGGTCCACGGATTCCTCGGGCCGAACGGTTCGGGCAAGACGACCACCCTCCGCACGCTGCTCGGTCTCGTCCGGGCGAACACCGGCACGATGCGTCTGCTCGGTGCGCCGGTGCCCGGCACGCTCGCCGGCGTCATGCCGCGGATCGGTGCGATCGTGGAAAGCCCGCAGTTCTTCCCGAACTTTTCCGGGCGCCGCACACTCGACCTACTGGCCATCGCCGGCAACGTGCCCCGCGTGCGCGTCGACGAAGTGCTGGAGACGGTCGGCCTCAGCGACCGGGCCGCCGATCGCGTCAAAACGTACTCGCTCGGCATGCGCCAACGCCTCGCCGTCGCGTCCGCACTGCTGAAGTCGCCGGATCTGCTGATCCTCGACGAGCCGGCGAACGGGCTCGATCCGGGCGGCATCCGCGAGATGCGCGATCTGATGCGGTCACTCGCCGCGCGCGGCACCACCGTCGTGTTGTCGAGCCACATCCTGGGCGAGATCCAGCTCATCTGCGACTCGGTCACGATCATTTCCGATGGCCGCCGCGTCGCCCACGGTCCGGTCGCCGACGTGCTCGCCGCTTCGGACAAGGGCGAATATCGGGTACGGGTGCCGGACCTCACACGAGCGGCCGCCGTGCTCGCCGCGGCCGGCGCGACCGTGCGAACGGGCAGCGATCACCTGGTCGTCGCCGACGTCGCCGACCCGGGCTGGGTCACCGCGACGCTGGCGCGCGAGTCGCTTTTCCTCACCGAACTCGCATCCCTCACGCCCGATCTCGAGGGCGTCTTTTTGGAACTCACCGGCACGATGCCGACCCAGGGCCGCCACCGTCAGGCGACGGAGTTGGCGTCGTGAGCGTCGTCCGCGCCGAATGGCGTCGCCTCTTCGCCCGACGCTTCACGCGCATCATGTTGGCGATCGTCGTCGCGTTGTTCGCCGCGGTCGCCATCGGAGTGGCGGTGAACTACCACCGGGTCACCGCGGCCGACCGGACGGTCGCGCAGCAGCGGATGGTCGCCGACCAGGAGCAGGCGACGACGCAGCTGGCCGAATGCCAACGCGAACAGTCCGATCCCACGGCGGGCGGGCCGTACAACCCGCTGCCACCCGACATGACGTGCGAGCAGATGTTCACACCGCCGCAGCTCGACTGGTTCCTGCCCGAGCAGTGGGTGCTCACCGAACAGGGGAAGGCAATGCTGACCGTGTTCGGCGGCCTGCTCGCGTTGTTCGGATTCGCGGTCGGCGCGTCGTACGTCGGCGCCGAGTGGTCATCGGGCGGCATGACGAACCTGCTGCTGTGGCGGCCGCGACGCGTTCCACTGCTAGCCGCGAAGCTGGGCACGCTCCTCGTGGGCGTGGCCGTCTCGGGGCTCGGCCTGCTCGTACTGTGGGCCGGCATGTTGAGCGCGATCGCCGCCACACGCGGCCGATTCGGCCACCTGACGACTGGTGTCGTCGAGTCGATGACGCTGTACGGCGCCCGTGGCATTGCCCTCGGCCTGGCCACGGCGGCGCTCGGTTTCGCGATCTCCACGGTGGGCCGGAGCACCGTCGCGGCGCTGGGGGTCGCGATCGGCTACGTCATCGTCGTCGAAGCGGCCGGACACCTTGTCCTGGCCAACATGCTGCACCTGGCCAAACCGGAACGGTTCTTTTTGTCCAGCTACGCGTCGGCGTGGTTGACCAAGAAGGTCTCGTTCAGCGCATCCGGCGTCTGCACGGTGACACCCGACGGCGGCCAGTCATGCGGTTTCACCGACTGGTCGATTTCCATGTCACACGCCGCGGTCGTCCTCGGCCTGCTGCTCGCGATCCTCCTGGCCTGGGCGTTCATAGCGTTCCGCCGGCGGGACGTGACCTGATCCCAAACGTTCGGAATCCCGCGCGGTCGGGACCCCGCGCGGTCGGCATCCGACCGACCTCGCCGCACGATCAGCCGGCGTGGCCGAAGATCTCGTTCCGCACCTCGACCAGGGCCGTGCGTAGGGCGCCGTCCACCACCGGCTCGGCCGGTCCGGACGCCATGACCACCCGCGGCGCGATTGGTGCAATCGCGGCCACCTCGTGCTCCACCCGCTGGGCGAGTGCCGGCCCGCCGGCCACGTTGACCTCACCGGCCAGCACCACCAGAGGCGGATCGAGCACCACGCACACCGATGCCAGTCCGAGCGCGATCCGGCTCGCCAGCTCGTCCAACAGTGGCCCGCCGGGGCTGCCGACCTGGACCGCGGCGGCCACGGCGGCCGCGCCGGTCTGGCCCTTGAAGCCGTGCTCGCGCGCGATCACCCGGACGCCCTCGGCCCCGACCAGCTGTTGGAAGCCACCGCGCGCCCGGTGCGACGGGTCCCGGTGCACCTGGCTGCCGGGCACCGTGATCCAGCCCGCCTCGCCGGCCGCGCCGCTGTGGCCGCGGTGGAGTTTTCCGCCAATCATGATGCCCAGACCGACACCACGGCCGATCCACAACAGCACGAAGTCGTCGACGCCCTGCGCCGCTCCCGAGTGGGCCTCGGCCACCGCGACCAGGTTCACGTCGTTCTCGAAGCTCACCGGCCGGTCGAGGTCGTCGCGGAGCGCCGCGAGCAGGCCACGCTGCCACCGCGGCAGGTCGAACGCGAAGGCCAGATCGCCGGTCTTCGGGTCGACCAGGCCCGGCGTGCCGAGCACGACCCGGCGTACGTCGGTGAACGGCGCGTTGGCCTTCTCCGCCGCCGACATGACGGCGCTGTGCACCACGCCGACCGGATCATCGGTGTCCTTCGTGGACAGCTCGATCCGGCTGTGTACGGTGCCCGAGATGTCGGCACACCCGGCGACGACGTGTTCCGGGCCGACGTCGACCCCGACCACGTACGCACTGTTGGGCCGCACCGCGTAGAGCTGAGCGTTCGGGCCACGGCCACCGGCCTGCTCGCCGACGCCGGTCACGAGCCCACGCTCGATCAGCCGCTCGACCAGCTGCGACGCGGTGACCTTGGACAGCCCGGTGAGTTCGCCGATCTGCGACCGGGTCAGCGGGCCTCGGGACAGCAGGAGTTCGAGCGCGGCGCGGTCGTTGATCGCGCGCAGCAACCGAGGGGTGCCGGGCAGCGGGGTCGTCGGGGTCATCGCGTACGCACCTCGTCAGGAGATATAGTAAACTTTGTTACACGTTTTCGGAGCGTAAAAGCACCGGTAGCGTACGGTCAAGAGCCACCCCGTATCACCTTGACCATCGTTACGGTCATTTACCAGCACCGCGCGACCGCGATTCGAGCGGGCCGGCGGCCCCGGAAACGCGAAGCCAACTTGACCGGATCGCGGTGGAGGTACGCACAGTGAATCTGCGACGACTCGTGCTCGGCACGTTACTCGCCGCCTTTGACGGCCCCACACCGCCCGAATGGGCCGTTGATCTGGTCGCGGAGGGCCTCGCCGGCCATGTGCTGTTCGGATTCAACGTCGTCGACGTCGATCAGCTCGCCGCACTGAGCGCGACGCTGCGGGCCGCGCGCCCCGACGTACTGATCGGAATCGACGAGGAGGGCGGCGACGTCACCCGCCTCGGCCACCGTGACGGCAGCCCCTACCCCGGCAACGGTGCGCTCGGCGCCACCGGCGACCCCGGCCTGACCGAACGGATCTACCGGTCGATCGGCCGCGACCTGGCCGCGGTCGGTATCAACCTCAATCTCGCGCCGAGCGTCGACGTCAACACGGTGTCCGACAATCCGATCATCGGCACGCGCAGTTTCGGCGACGACCCGACCCGCGTGGCGGCACACAGCGCGGCCGCCGTCGCCGGCCTCCAAGCCGCGGGCGTCGCCGCCTGCGCGAAGCACTTCCCCGGCCACGGGGCGACGGTCGCGGATTCGCATCTGGAACTGCCGGTCGTTGATGCACCACTCGATGTATTGCGGGCGCGCGATCTTCCGCCGTTCGCCGCGGCCATCAAGGCCGGCACGAAGTCGATCATGACGGCACACATCCGGGTGCCGGAGCTTACCGGCGACGTACCGGCCACGTTCAGTCACGAGGCCCTCGTCACGCTGTTGCGCGAGGAGATGGGCTTCACCGGCGCGATCGTCACCGATGCCCTGGAGATGCAGGGCGCCGCACGTATCGCCGGCGGCACGGCGAACGGTGCGGCGCTCGCGCTCGCGGCCGGTGCCGACCTGCTGTGCATCGGTGCCGACGTCGATCACGCGCTGGTCGAGGAGATTGTCGCCGATGTGATCGCGGCGGTGCACGACGGCCGGCTCCCGTTGTCCCGCCTGGAGGATGCCGCGGCTCGCACGGCCGAACTCGCCGCCTGGGCCGCACTGCCGGCCGACGACCCCGCGGGTACGGCGCCGCTGGCGTCCGTACCGTCGGAGGATCGTGCGGCCGACGACGCCGCCGCGTCCACCGAGACCGAGCCCGACGGCGTGGCGAACCTGGGCCTGGCGGCGGCCCGCCGAGCTATTGCCATCGAAGGCGAGGTCCCGCCGCTCGCGGATGCCCTGGTGGTGCAACTCGAGTCGCCGTCGACGATCGCCGAGGGCCGCGTCCCCTGGGGCGTATATCCGCACGTCGCGGCGACGGCCGGCACCATGCGCCTGGCCGCTTCCGCGACGTCCGCCGCCGACCTGCACGCGGCGGCGGACGGCCGGCCCATCGTGATTGCCGGCCGCAACCTGCATCGGCTCGCCGGAGCGGCCCAACTCGTCGAGGCGCTCGCCGCCACGGACCGTGTTGTCGTCGTCGAAATGGGCTGGCCATCGGCGTGGCGACCGACCGGCGTCGCGGCGTTTCTCACGACGTACGGAGCCAGCCGGGCCAACGGCCGCGCCGCGGCCGAGGCTCTCGGGCTGGCCGCCTAGTCTGTCGGCCGGCTCCGCGCGCCACTCGCGTACGCGTTGCCGGCTACGGCGTGAGGTCGACCGCTGCCCGCAGCGACCCGTCCATGTAGAACGGCGTCGAGTTGTGTTCGTGGACGATCTGCCACCCGTCTTCCGAGCGGCGCCAGCACACGGTGGCGCGGAACCAGAGCTGGAACCGCTCGCTCATGCCCTTTGGCGTGGCAGCCAGGCGATTCAGGCTACGGCACACCGCGAAATCGTCGCCCCCGAGCAGCGACAGGTCGGTGATGTCGTACTCGATCGCGCCGTCGAAGGTGGCGAACCAGGCGCGCTGGGCGTCAGCGTCATGCACGCTCGCGCCGACGTTCTGCAGCGGCGGCGCCATCTCGAACGTCACGGCGTCAGCCGCGTACCGGGACACGAGATAGTCCGCGTCGCGGGATCGCATCGCCGCCGCCTGCTCATCCATGAGCTGCCGCAGCTGTGCTTCGGTCCGGGTGGCGTTCGTGCCGGCTTCGGGCTGGGTGTCGATCATGACTTGTCCTCCGCATTCGGTGATCCGGGTACCTGTTTCGTCTGCGACGTCGAAGCCGGCGAGTCGGTTTCGACATCCTTCACGACAGCGGTGTGCGCAAGACTGAACGGAAGATCCGAGGAGGCGGCGTGAAGTATCTGATCCTGATCTACAGCAACCCGAAGTCGCGGGCGGTCTGGGAGGAAATGACCGACGCACAGCGCATGGACTTCGGGCGCGGCCACTACGCGCTCGCTGACGAACTCGCCGACTCAGGCGTCCTCGTCGCGTCGGAGGGCCTGCCCGACCCGTCGCACGGCACCCGCGTCTCCGTCCGGGACGGCCGTACGATCGCGAGTGACGGGCCCTTCGCCGAGGTCAAGGAATACCTCGCCGGCTTCTACCTCGTCGATTGCGACTCGCTCGACGAGGCGGTGGCGCTCGCCGCGCGGGTGCCCGATGCCTTGACCGGCGACGTCGAGGTCCGCCCGGTGTACGACCGGCGCGTATTGGAACTGTGACCCGCCCGAGCACAAACCACGTCGAGGACATCCTGCGAGATCTTGCACCGCAGGTGCTGGGCGCGCTCGTGCGTCACTACGGCGGATTCGACGCGTGTGAAGACGCCGTCCAGGAGGCGTTGGTCGCGGCAGCCACGCAGTGGCCGGCCGACGGCGTACCGACAAACCCGAAGGGGTGGTTGATCCGGGTCGCGTCCCGGCGCCGGACGGAGATCTGGCGGAACGAGACGGCACGCCGGCGTCGCGAGGAGACCGTCGCGCTGCTCGAACCGTCCACACCCGATCCGGCGCCGGCGGTTGACGACACGTTGACGTTGTTTCTGCTGTGCTGCCACCCGTCGCTCACGCCGATCTCCCAGGTGGCGTTGACGCTGCGCGCGGTCGGCGGCCTCACCACGGCCGAGATCGCACGCGCCCTGCTCGTGCCGGAGGCCACCGTCGCGCAACGGATCAGTCGAGCCAAGCAGAGCATCAAGGCGAGCGGCGCGGTGTTCCGGTTGCCGCCCGCTCACGAGCTGGCTGACCGGGTCACCGCGGTGTTGCACGTGCTTTACCTGATCTTCAACGAAGGCTATACGGCGAGCTCCGGGCCGATGCTGCATCGCGTCGACCTGACCGGTGAGGCGATCCGCCTGACCCGGCAACTGCGGGCCCGGCGCCCAACCGACGGTGAGGTAGCCGGGCTGCTCGCGTTGATGCTGCTGATCGACGCGCGACGGCCGGCACGCACCCGAGCGGACGGCGCACTCATCCCGCTGGCCGAGCAGGATCGAGGCCGCTGGGATGGCGGCGCGATCGCCGAGGGCACCGACCTCATCACGGCGACGCTGCAGACCGCCGAGATCGGTCCGTACCAGTTGCAGGCCGCGATCGCGGCCGTCCACGACGAGGCGGCGCACGCGGCCGACACCGACTGGCGGCAGATCCTCGGCCTCTACGAACTGCTCGACACCGTCGCGCCCGGCCCGATGGTCACGCTCAGCCGGATTGTCGCGGTCGCCATGGTGTACGGCCCGAAGGCCGGCCTCGATCAGCTGACCGCGGCGGAAGCCGATCCGGCGCTCACCGGACACCACCGGCTCGACGCCGTGCGGGCACACCTGCTCGACCTCGCGGGCGACCGGGCCGCCGCTCTGGAGTCGTACCGGATCGCGGCTCGCCGAACGCTGAACGCACCGGAGCAGCGCTACCTGGAGTCCCGTGCGGCCGACCTGGCCTCATCGCCGTGATGGCAGCCACCTTCGGTGGCCGCCGCACCGCCGCGACCGCGACCCCCCGCCGCTAGCCTGGTCGGCCGCGGCCGGGTTCGCTCGCTCCTAGCCGCGGCCTGTTCGATCGCGCCTAGGCCGCGGCCGTGTTCGCGAGCGTACGGATCTGGCGCAGCATCACCGACAGCACCGCGAGATCCGAGCGCGAATCCTCGAAGTCGATCATTGAGTTCCGTGCCCTCGCGATGGCGGCCGCGTTCGCGTCCTCCCAGGCCTGCACCTTGGCCAGCGCGCGGGCCTGATCCGAGTCCGGTACGCCCGGCACGGCAGCGCCCGGCACGGCGTCGGCCGCCGACACGTCCGCCTCGTGATTGTCCGACGCAACGTGATCGGCCGGCGCGGCTTGATCGGCCGCCGACTCGGCCACGTCGGGTGCCGACGCCAGCACCTCGCGCGTGAGCGCGGCCAGCGCGGAGTAGAGGTCGTAACGCAACGCCATCCGGGCCAGCGTCTGCCACCGGTCCTCGCGCGGCAGCTCGGAGATCTTCGACAGCAACGCATCGACGTGGAACCGCTCGGACAGTCCGAAGTACACGCCAGCCACGTCGGCCAGCCCGTGGCCAGTGGCAGAGGCGACGGAGACGATGTCGAGCAGCCCGAAACTGTAGGACAGCTTCGTCGCCCACGCCGCCAGCGCCGGCGGGATGCCGAGCGACTCGACCTGCGTGACGTGTTCGGCCAGCGCCTGGGCCTCGGCGCCGCAGAACAGCCGGTCGAGCATCGGCGCGAGCCGCGCGACGCCCGGTCGGATGGCACGGATTTCGTTCGGCACATCGAGCGGCGCCCGCCGGCTCGACAGCAGCCACCGTACGGCGCGATCCATCAGCCGCCGCGTTTCCAGGTAGACCGCAACCTGGGCCGCGGTCGGCACCTCATGATCGGAGTCGAGATCCTCGACCGCCTGCCACAGCTCGCCCAGGCCGAACACGTCGCGCACGACCACGTACGCCCGGATGACGTCGGCGGCCGTCGCGCCGGTCTCCTCGATCGCCCGGAACACGAACGTCGTGCCGCCCCGGTTGACCACTTCGTTGACGAGTTGGGTCGTGATGATCTGCCGGCGCAGCGCGTGACCGGCCATCCGGTCGCCGTACTTGTCGCGCAACGGCGTCGGGAAGTAGTCGCTCAGGACCTCCGCCGTCCATGGGTCGTCGGGCAGCGTCGAGGATACGATCTCGTACTCGAGGTCGATCTTCACGTACGCGAGGAGGACGGCGAACTCCGGTGCGGTGAGGCCACGGCCGGCGTCGGCGCGGACCGCGAGTTCCTCGTCGCTCGGCATGGCTTCGAGCGCGCGATCCAGGCGGCCGGTGCGCTCCAGCTCGCTGATGAGCCGACGGTGTACGGGCAGCAGCGAGCGCGTCTGGGCGCGGGCATTGCCGAGCGCGGCCGCCTGCTCGTAGTTGTCGCGCAGCACGAGCGCGCCGACCTCGTCGGTCATTTCGGCCAGCAGCGCATCGCGGTCCGGCATCGACAAGGTGCCGTCGGTGACCGCGTCACCGAGCAGGATCTTGATGTTCACCTCGTGGTCGGAGCAGTCCACACCGGCCGAGTTGTCGATGAAGTCGGTGTAGATCCGGCCGCCGCCATGGGCATACTCGATCCGCCCGCGTTGGGTCAGACCGAGGTTGCCGCCCTCGCCGACCACCTTCGCCCGCAACTGGCGACCGTTGACCCGGATCGCGTCGTTGGCCTTGTCGCCGACGTCCGCGTTCGACTCGTCGGCCGCCTTCACATACGTACCGATGCCGCCGTTCCACAGCAGATCGACCGGCGCCAGCAGGATCGCCTTCATTAATTCGGCCGGCGAGAGGGCGGCGGCGCTGCTGGTGATGCCGAGCGCGCTACGGACCTCGGGCGAGATCCTTATGGACTTCGCCGTGCGCGGCCACACGCCGCCGCCAGTTGAGATCAACGACTTGTCGTAGTCGCCCCAGGACGAACGCGGCAACGCGAACAGACGCTCCCGTTCGACGAAGGTCGCGGCCGCGTCCGGCGTCGGGTCGATGAAGATGTGCCGGTGGTCGAAGGCGGCGACCAGCCGGATGTGCCGCGACAGCAGCATGCCGTTGCCGAACACGTCACCCGACATGTCGCCGACGCCGACCACGGTGAAGTCCTCGGCCTGCGTGTCGTGGTCGAGGTCGCGGAAGTGGCGCTTGACCGACTCCCACGCGCCCTTGGCGGTGATGCCCATCTTCTTGTGGTCGTAGCCGGCCGAGCCGCCCGACGCGAACGCGTCGCCCATCCAGAAGCCGTAGGCGGTCGAGATGCTGTTGGCGATGTCCGAGAACGTCGCCGTGCCCTTGTCCGCCGCGACCACCAGGTAGGGATCGTCGCCGTCGTGGCGTACCACGTCGAGCGGTGGCACGATCGCCCCGCCGACCAAGTTGTCGGTCACGTCGAGCAGCGCCGTGATAAACAGCTTGTAGCACGCCACGCCCTCGGCCAGGAACGCGTCACGCTCGGCTGCGCTCGGCGCGTTCTTCAGGACGAAGCCGCCCTTCGCGCCGACCGGCACGATCACCGCGTTCTTCACCATCTGCGCCTTGACGAGACCGAGAATCTCGGTACGGAAGTCGTCCCGGCGGTCTGACCAGCGCAGCCCGCCGCGTGCGACCGGTCCGAAGCGCAGGTGCACGCCCTCGAACCGGGCTGAGTAGACGAAGATTTCGTACTGCGGTCGCGGTGCCGGCAGATCGGGTACGGACTTCGGGTCAAGCTTCAAGGCGACGTACGCCTTCGGCCGACCCTCCGAGCCCCGTTGGTAATAGGACGTGCGCAGGGTGGCCTGAATCAGCGTCAGGTAGCTCCGCATGATCCGGTCCTGATCGAGGCTCGCCACCTCGTCGAGCTGCCGATGAATGTGCTCGATATGTGCGTCGCATTGCTTGGCGCGATCGTCGTCGTTGAGGCCCAGGGTCGGCGAGAAGCGCGTCTCGAACAGCGCGACAAGCCGCTCGGCGATCTCCGGGTATGCGATGAAGGCCGCCTCCATCGACGCCTGCGCGAACACCGTGCCGGCCTGGCGCAGATATTTCGCGTACGCCCGCAGGATCACCGCCTGTCGCCACGTCAGCCCGCCACGCACGACGAGTTCGTTGAAGCCGTCGGTCTCCGCCTCGCCGCGCCAGGTCGCCGCGAACGCGTTCTCCAGATGCGGTCGCACCTCGTCGAGGGCCCGGGCACCGTCGGGCAGCACGAGGCCGAAGTCGTAGATGTGGACGGTGCCGTCCGGTCGGACGACCTCGTAGGGCCGCTCGTCGGCGACCCGTACGCCCAGCGAGTGCAGCACCGGCAGCACCGTGGACAGCATCATCGGCTCGCCGTGCCGGTAGACCTTGAAACGCACGCTGGCCTCGGCGGTACGCCGACGGTAGACATGCATCTCGAGCTGGCGCGGCTCTTCGAGCAGCTCCATCTTCGCGATGTCCATCCAGGCCTCGCCGGGCGAGTGGACGTCCTTGTAGGACTCCGGCAGCGCGTCGACGTAACGCTGGTAGATGTCCTTGGACTGTTCGTCGCCGAGCTTGCGTTCGAGGAGCAGCCGGAAATCGTCGTCCCAGTTGCGGGTGGCCGCCACCAGCTGCGCCTGAATCGCCTCGACGTCGATCTCGGCCGGCGGCATCGTCGGGTCGATGCGGACGATGTAGTAGATGCGCGCGAGCAACGATTCGCCCAGGCGGGTGGTGAAGTCGAGCCCGACGCCGTTGAGCTCGCGCAGCAGGATCGCCTGGATGGCCAGGCGGTTGGACGTGGTGAACCGATCGCGCGGCAGGTAGACCAGGCACGATACGAACCGCCCGTACGAGTCGCGCCGCAGGAACAGCCGCAACTGCCGCCGACCGGCCAGCCGTAGCACGCCCATCACGATTTCGTAGAGCTCATCGGTGCGGATCTGGAACAGCTCGTCGCGCGGGTAGTTCTCCAGGATCGTCATCAGATCCTTGCCCGAGTGACCGCGCAGTGACAGACCGGAGCGCTCGATCACCGCGGCGACCTTGCGGCGGACCACCGGCAATTCGCGGACGGAGTGCAGGTATGCCGCCGAGGCAAACAGCCCGAGGAAACGCTTCTCGCCGGTGACGTTGCCCTCGGCGTCGAAAGTCTTGATGCCGATGTAGTCGAGATATGCGTTGCGGTGCACGGTCGACCGCGCGTTGGCCTTCGTGATGACGAGCAACCGCTTTTCCTTGACCGCCGCGTACGCCTCGGGCGTCAGCGACGACAGCAAGCGCGGCGCGGGCTGGTCCTGGCGCAGAATGCCGAGGCCGGTGCCCATGGCGGCGGCGAGCACCGGCTCTCCGGCCGCGTTGGTCTGCAGCGTGTATTCGCGGTAGCCGAGGAACGTGAACTGGTCGTCGGCGAGCCACCGCAGCAACTCGACGCCGTCGCCGATGTCGCGGTCGGGCACGGGCAACGCGGCACTAGCCAGATCGTCGGCGATCTCCAGCGCGCGGACCCGCATCTTCGGCCAGTCCTCGACCGCCTCGCGCACGTCGGTGAGCACCCGGATCAGGTCCCGCTGAACCTCGCCGGCGAGCGTCAGGTCACGGATGCGGTCGATCTCGATGTGCATCCAGCTCTCCACGAGCTGGACGGGCAGAGCGTCATCGCACTCGACGTCCGGGTGCACCTCGACCAGTCGGCCCAACGGCTCCCGGCTGACCACGATCAGCGGGTGTACGAGCAGATGAACGTCGAGCCCTCGCGCGCCGAGGGCAGCGTTGACGGTGTCCACCAGGAACGGCATGTCGTCGACGACGATCTGAATAATCGTGGTCTCGCCGTCCGGGGCCGGACTGATGTCGAGCTTCAGCTCGCCCGGCAGGCGCTGCTCCGCAAGCCGGCGATGCGCCCGCACGGCGGCCAACATCGCTCCGGGACTCAGGTCGACGAGTTCCTCGTCCGGGGCGAACCGCCAGTACGTCGCCACGAGACTCGCCAGGTCGCGATCATCGCCGGCGAGACGGACGGCCTCGGCGGTCAGACTCGCTCCGTCCGGCATCGGCGTATCGATCACGCTGTCGTCGCCGGCGTCGAGTGAGGCCGTCGCGACAACGGCATCGGCGCTTCGAGCCGGGGCATCTGTCTTGTCGAACACACCCGGGCTCGGCGGTCCCGAACTCAACGCATCGGGGCTACTCCCCGGACGGGTAAGTGATGGATCAACACCGTCCTCGGTCACGTCCACACCGGTCGTCGGACGCCGCTCCATGAGCTTCTACTCCCCTCGGGCCAACCGCGCTGTCGGCCTCGCGTACCCGTCAGCCTAGGTCCTCGCCGCGACGGCGCGCACCCGGCCGAACAGCGCACCTTTGGGCTGGTCTTAGCCGCCTCTGTGACGCTGCATGGCTCATTCGGCCCGTTCACCTTCACACTAGCCTCGTCGCGCGACGAACCGGATGTGCACCTATCGCCCGAGCTGTCGGACACCGGACGGGCCGGACGCTCCAGACGCTCCGGAGGGACAACTGTCGCGGCCGGCAGCTACCCTTTTCCGCGGTCGTAACGACGACCCGGCCGGCTCGCTCGTGCCAGGCTGGCCGCGCCCGGTCGCTGTGCCGACCGGCCCAGGACACTGCCGATCCACCAGGCGGGGAAGGACACGATTGATGCGGGTAGGGGTGCGGCTGACGGCGGGATTCGCCGTCCTCCTCGCGGCCGGGATGGCGACCGCCTGCTCGAGCAAACCGAAAACACCCGACGCGGCCGCCGCCGTTGAGACATTTCTCGATGGCTGGACGTCGCACACGTTTGACCCATCGGTCCAATTCGTGGATACGAAGGGCACGCCGATCGACAACACGACGGTGGCGGCCCAGATCACAAAGCTGACCGGCGATCTGGCCCACGCGACTCCGACTTTCAAACCGGCGAAGCCGCGGGTGACCGGCACAACGGCTACGGACACGATCGCCGTGTCGTGGCCGATAACCGCGACGGTTCGATGGAGCTACCAGACGTCGATGACGATGAAGCTCGTCGACGACGGGGTCAAGGACAGCCCGAAGTCGTGGGAGATCGTCTGGTCGCCGGCGGTGGTCGAGCCACACCTGACCGCCGAGAACACGCTGCGGGTGCACACACTCGCGCCCGTCCGGGGCCAGATCCTCGACCGCACGGGCAAGGCCATGGTGACCGCCCATCCGGTGGTGGCCATCGGTGTCGAGCCGAACCGGGTCAAGAACATCACCACCCTGGCCGCCGCGCTGACCAAGGCGTTCAAGTCGGTGAACGTCGACATCTCCCTGGCCAATCTGCCGGCGCAGGTGAAGGCCGCCTCGCCGGACGCGTTCGTCACCGTCGTTACCCTGCGCAAAGAGGTGTACGAGAAGATCAGGTCGCAGATCCACGAGCTGCCGGGCACGGTCTTCGCCGACGAGACGCAGCAGCTCGCGCCGACATCGACGTTTGCCCGCGCCCTGCTCGGCACCGTGGGACCGGTCACGAAAGAGCGGATGGACGCGAGCCCGGGAAAGTATGCGGCCACCGATCAGGTCGGCTTCGGCGGCATCCAGCAGCAGTACGACGACCAGTTGCGGGGCACGGCCGGCGTGGATGTGGTGATTCCCGGTCTCGGTCAACAGGCCGACGGTTCAACGAACCCGGACCGCGTCCTGTTCAAGATCGCGCCGGTCGCCGGCAAGCCGGTGCAGACGAGCATCGACGTGGCGACCCAGAATGCCGCCGATCACGCGCTGGCAAAGGAGACCAAACCGGCCGCGATCATCGCGATGCGGATCAGCACCGGCGCCGTCCTCGCGGTCGCGAACGGGCCGGGAGCGGCCGGATACGATCTCGCGCTGCAGGCACAGGTGCCGCCCGGCTCGACGTTCAAGACGGTCACGGCGACGAACGTCCTCGAATCCGGCCAGGAGTCCACCGCGTCGGTGGTGAACTGCCCCAAGCAGCTCGTCGTCGACGGCCGGACGTTCATGAACGACGGCGGCGAGGCCTTCGGCAAAGTGACGTTGCTCACCGACTACGCGCGCTCGTGCAACACCGCGTTCGCGTCGCTCGCTCCAAAACTCGGTCCCAACGGCTTGCAGACGACGGCGGCGCAGCTCGGGATCGGCGGTAAATGGTCGGTCGGCGTCGACACATTCACCGGATCGGTCGGCGCGGACGGTTCGCGAGTCGACCAGGCCGCGGCCGCCTTCGGGCAGGGCAAGACACTCGTCAGCCCGGTCGCCCTGATGAGTGCCGTCGGTGCGGTCGCGCGGGGCCACTGGATCGCGCCGACCGTCGTCACGAACCCGCCGGTGACCGGCAACCCCAGCCCGGGCAGGCCGCTCAAAGCATCGACGGTCGCGTCGATGAAGACGATGATGCGGGCGGTCGTCACGTCCGGCACAGCGACTCCGTGCAACGGCATCGCGGGCGGCCCGGTCTACGGCAAGACCGGCACCGCCGAATACAACAACGACCCGCACGACTCGCACTCATGGTTCATCGGCTACCAGGGCGACATCGCGTTCGCCGTGTTCGTCGAGAACGGCGGTCTGAGCACCACCGCGGCCGTACCGATCGCGAAGACGTTCCTGACCTCGTTGCACTAGCCGCACGCCGATGCGTACGGCGACATCAGACGTCTCCGCGCACGCCGATCTCCGCATCCGCCGGCGCGCTGCGCTGTGCCGGCATGACGATCGCCGGCGCCGGCTCCGGCACGTCGTCATGCACGAGCGGAGCGAGCCCGGCGACGAGCGTGTCCGCGACGTCACGCGCATGCACGCCGTCCGAGTCGTAATCCGGATCGAAGACGGTGATCTCGATGCCGACGCACGACGGCGACGCGACCAGGCCGGCGATGAGCAGCTCGAGTTCGGCGTACGCGATCCCGCCGGGGCTCGGCGCGTCGACCGCCGGCATCACGGCCGGGTCGAGCACGTCGACGTCGACGTGGACCCAGAAGCCGAGGCAGTCGGCGAGCTGATCGCGCGCCCAGGCGGCCGTACGCCCGGCGCCTTCGGCCCTCAGTTGCGGGACGGCCCGCATGGTGATCCCGGCCGCCTGCAGGTCGAGCCGGTAGTCATCCTGCGGACGTACACCGAGCAGCACGACATCGGTGTCCCGCACGTAGGGCCGCAAATTGTCGATATCCGTGAGGTCGGGCTGGCCGCGGCCGGTCGCGAGCGCGAGGTCCTCGCCGGCCGCCGCGCCGACGTACGACGCGTTGCCCGGATGCCGGAAGTCGGAGTGGCCGTCGATGTATACGAGCCCGTACGGCAGCTCTTCGGCGACCGCCCGCCGCCGCAGGGCGAGGGCGGATCCGACCAGGATCGAGCAATCGCCGCCGAGGACGACCGGAAACTCGCCGGCATCGACGATCGCGGCGATCCGGTCGGCCAGCCGGACCGCGTAGTCGGCGATCTCGGCGGCGTGGCAGACACCGTCGCCGGGTCGCCAGTCACCTGGGTCGTAGCGTGGCGGCGTCAGGCAGCCAGCGTCACGGGCGTGCAGGCGGGTCAGTAGACCCTGGTCACGAAGCGCGCCGGGCGCCTTCGCACAGCCCGGCACCGACGTCGGGGTAGGTGGACGCAGACCGAGGTTCGACGGCGCGTCGAGGACAGCGATCCGGCGCATCGCCGTCGCCCGTCAGAACAGCGCGCTGGCCAAGGCGCGGCGCGCCGAGACCACCGCCGGATCGTCGGGGCCGGCCACCGTGAACAGAGAGACCAGATGCGAACGCGCGGCGTCGCGCTCGGCGCCCGACGTCCGCCGGACGAGTTCGACCAGGCGCGAGTACGCCTTGTCGGCGTCGCCCGAGAGAACCTCGATGTCGGCCGCGAGACCCTGCGCCTCGACGTCATCGGGCGCCGCGGCGGCGGCGGCGAGCACGCCAGCCGGATCCTGACCCTCGACCCGCCGCAGCAACTCGACCTGGGCGAGGCCAGCCTCGGCGACCGAATCGGCCGGCGCGTCGGCGAGAATCTTCTTGTACGCCGCCTCGGCCGCCTCGAGATCGCCGTTCACCAGCGCGTCGTCGGCCGCCTCGAAGCGCGGATCGGCGGGCTGCTCGACGGCGACGCCGCCGGCCTGCAACACCGCGGCGAGCCACTGCCGGAGCTGGGCCTCCGGGATCACGCCGTTGAACGCGTCGACCGGCTGACCGCCGACGACCGCGTACACGGTCGGGATGCTCTGCACCCGGAACATTTGCGCGATGCGCGGGTTCGCGTCCACATCGATCTTCGCGAGCACCCAGGCACCGCCGCCCTCCGCGGCGAGCCGTTCCAGCACCGGCGAAAGTTGCTTACACGGCTCGCACCACTCGGCCCAGAAGTCGATCACGACCGGCGTCGTCATCGACCGCTGCACCACGTCGTCGGCGAACGTTGCCTCCGTAACATCGATAACCATCGACTGATCGCGGAAGGTCGGCTCGCCCGGCGCTCCGGCGCCCGATGACGGGGCCGCGGCCGAGCCGTTGGACGCCGTCGCCGGGGGTGCCGCGCGCAGCGCGCCGAGATCGACGGCGCCGCGGGTGAAGATCGACGGGGTGGAACGCGGGTCGCTCATGGTTACCTAGTTTGGCACGTCCGCACGGGCGACGAGGAGACCCGTGAGCGGGACCTCACTCGTCATGCCGCCGAAACCGTTCCGTGTGGTCCACCGACGGCGAGATCGGTTCGGTCGCGGCCGCCGGCACCTACCCGACCGTCGAGCGAACGGGCCGGTCCGGGCGGGTTGACGACAGCCGGCCGAGGGCGGCGACCCGCGCCGACCGCAGCCACCGCCGCCGCGAGGACCAGGCCGCTCACGAGCGCGAACACGGCGAAGGGTGCGCTGCCGACCAGTGGCGGCGGGGGCACGCGCGCCCAGCCATCGGCGAAACCCGTCGCAGAGTCGGGCCCGGCGTGCCGCGCGATGAGCGCACCGATGACTCCGGCGGTCCAGGCTGCGACAGCAAGCCCGACCCCTCGAGGCACGGTACGGGTGCCTCGATGTGCCCGCGTGACGGCGCCGATGAGCAGCGCCGCGCAGCACAGCAGCACGACGCCGGCGAGCAGTTGGAATTGGGCGACGGCCACCGCGGGCTCATCGGCGTAGGCCGCTGCGCGTGCGCCGACCGACGTACTCGCGACGATTCGCAGACCGTGGCGCGACAGGTCGTCGACGAGCCCCGGTGGCACATGGCGCGCGAGCCATACCTCGCTGGTGGCACCGGCAGCCTCCGTCGACGCGCCGTTGCCGAGGTCCACCGTGCCGTTACCGAGGTCGACGAGGAGGCCGCCGGCCGGCACGCCCGGCACCGGCGTACCAAGGCGGGTGACCTTGATGGCACCGGCCTCTGCCAGCGGCAGATCGTACGACTGCCCGGGCGCGATCTCCGGCCCCATGATCGCCGGCGTCGGCACCCCGGCGTCCAGGTAGATCATCGCGTGGACCGTGCCGGGATCGGGCTGCGCTCCACCGCTCGGAGCGGCGGCGCCGGCCACGGCGATGTCGAGCCCGGCCTCAGACACGGCGAGTCTCTGCGTGCCGGACGTCCCAGCCAGGCCGAGGCGCCAACGACTCGCGTCGGCGAACGCGGACGCGTCGAGCACCGCCCGGTCCGGCGTCCGCTGGCGCAGCTCTCGCAGGATCACGGAGACGACCGGCTGGGCCGGCGCGAGACTTCCGGCAACCGTAAATGCATTGACGGTGCAGCCGATCTTGCACGGCGCGGCGGCCGCGTAGACATGCTCACCTGGCCGCAAGGGGCCGAACTCGACGCGATGCGTAATCTCGTCGGGCGTCTCAAGCAGGACTGCGACGCGAGCCGCGCTACCCACCGTGCTCGATGTGATCACGTTGAGTTGGAGGGTTGTGCCCGTCACCTCCGTCGGCGGCACGCTCCTCGGTCGAAGCAGTGCGGCGAGCTGCTTGCCGGTCGGACCGGACCGTACGCCGCCCGCAACGACGGCGCCGAGCCGCTGACCGTCGACGGCGACGATCGCGCCACCCGCCGCGGTGGCCGGCGCGACGATGGCGGCCATCGCGTATTGCCCGGTCGGGTCGGCCGCTCGTACGTCAGCCACGAGGCCTTCCGGCGGGATGGGCGCCACGGTGAGAACACGGTCGGCACCAAGCTCGATGGCAGCCCGGTCGTGCCGCGCGATCACGCCCGATGTCCACGCGAGCGTCGATGCGCCGGCGATCACGATCCCGGCCACGGCCAGCGCTACGACATGATCAAGATGGGGTCGCCGCGCGAGGTAGCCGGTCGCGGCGATCGTTGCGCGGACGAACCGCCCAGTCTCGCGGCCGGCGGCCGGCGGCTCGTCGACAGTCTCATCCGCTCGCGTACTCTCGCGCGCCGCGGCTTCGCTGGCAGTGCTCCCGCCGTCGACCGTCACACGTGAGCGCTCGTCGAAGGCGGACTCCGTGACACGTACGGCCCGGAAGCCGATCCATCGGGCAACCGGTCGGAGCATCCCGCCCGCACCTAACGCGACCGCCCCGGCGACGATGTACGGCACGAGATCGGCGCTGACCGAGCCAACATGACGGGCGACGACAGCCACCGCGATGAGTGCTCCCGCGGCGATGAGCCAGCCGGGGGCACGGCGCCGGTCGGTCGCGCCGAGGAGGCCGGCCGCACGGTGGAGATCGGACGACGAACCGAGATCGGTCACGCCGCCGAAGCCGGTCGCCGTACCGAGCCCGATGGCGCGGCGATGCCCAAGCCAGGCGCCGGCCTGACATGCGGCCGCGGCAACGGCGGCCGACGCGATGCCGACGCCGATCGTTATCGGCACAAGATCCACCGGTCCGGTCGAGGCAACACCACCGCCGATGGCGAGGCCACCGACTGCTCCAACGGCGCCGGCACCGAATCCACCTGGGATTCCGCGACGCCGGCGTGGCGGCCTGTCATCGGGCGCATCGGGTACCGACCGGCGGATGCCGGTGACGAGAAAGATCGCCAGCGATGCGAAGACCACCACTACCGCGGTCGTCGCAGCCGCGACAGTCACTGTTTCCGACGCGGCGTGCCCTCGTCCAAACGCCGCCATCCACGCGGGCCCGGCGGCGGCGAATCCGACCGCCAGTGCGGCGATGGCGTCGGACGCGCAGACATGCACCAGTGGGACGGGCCGCGCGCGCAGATCGCTGCGGGGCGCGACCATCGACGATCGTCGCGACCGCAGCGCCGCCACGACGATCGAGAGCACGCTACCTCCGCCGACGGGGCGGCCACGAGTCCGGCGCCCCGACGTATGAGATGACGCTCGGTGCGGCGCCGGGGTTGCGTCGCGTCCGTGCCGCGTTAGACCACCCGGGCGCCCAACGCCTTGCCAGAGCGGGTCAGAACCGTGCCGGCTCGCGGTAGACGCCCCATTCGGCGCGCAGCGCGTCGCAGATCTCGCCGAGCGTCGCCTCGACTCGGCACGCGTCGAGCATCGCCGGGATCATGTTCTGATCCGTCTTGCCCGCTTCGACCATGCGCGCGATCGCCGCGTCGACGGCCGCCTGGTCACGGCCGGCCTTACGGGCGGCAAGGACGCGCTTCTGCTCGGTCTCGACCTCGTGCGAGATCCGTAGGATCTCGAGATCCTTGGCGACCGTACCGGTCTGGACGTTCACGCCGACGATCTTCTTGTCGCCGGTCTCCAACGCCTTCTGGTAGGTGAACGCCGAGTCGGCGATCTCCGCCATGAACCAGCCGTCCTCGATACCGCGCAGGATCCCGGGCGTCATGAACTGTTTGGTGTCCTCGTCCGGCTCGGCACCGGCACGGCGGCCCATGTCCCGGATGCGGGCGAAGATCCGCTCCGCCTCGGCCTCGATCTTGTCGGTCAGCGCCTCGACGTACCAGGAGCCGCCGAGCGGATCGGCCACGTTCGTGACGCCGGTCTCCTCCATCAACACCGACTGCGTACGCAGCGCAATTTCGGCCGTCTCGTCGGTCGGCAGCGCCAGCGTCTCGTCGAGGGCGTTGGTGTGCAGGGAGTTCGTGCCGCCGAGCACCGCCGCCAGGGCTTCGACGGCCGTACGGACGACGTTGTTCACCGGCTGCTGGGCGGTGAGCGATACGCCGGCGGTCTGCGTGTGGAACCGCAACCAGAGCGCTTTCTCGTCGGTCGCGCCATAGACGTCGCGGAGCCAGCGGGCCCAGATGCGGCGGGCGGCCCGGAACTTCGCGATCTCCTCGAAAAAGTCGACATGCGAATCGAAGAAAAACGACAGCCCGGGTGCGAACGTGTTCACGTCAAGACCGCGGGACAGACCAAGCTCGACGTAGCCGAACCCGTCGGCGAGCGTGTAGGCGAGTTCCTGTGCGGCCGTCGAGCCCGCTTCCCGGATGTGGTAGCCGGAGACCGATAGCGGCTTGTAGCGCGGAATGTTATGCGCGCAATACTCCATCAGATCGCCGATCAGACGCAGATGCGGCTCGGGCGCGAAGAGCCACTCCTTCTGCGCGATGTACTCCTTGAAGATGTCCGTCTGCAGCGTGCCGTCGAGCCCCGACAGATCGGCACCCTGACGCTCCGCCGCCACCAGATACATGCAGAACACGGGTACGGCCGGGCCGCTGATCGTCATGCTCGTGGTGACGGCGCCGAGGTCGATGCCGCCGAACAGCACGTCCATGTCCGCGGCCGAGTCGATCGCGACCCCGCAGTGGCCGACCTCGCCGAGCGACTGCGGCTCGTCCGAGTCGCGACCCATGAGCGTCGGCATGTCGAACGCAACGGACAGACCGCCGCCGCCGGCGCCGAGGATCATCTTGTAGCGCTCGTTGGTCTGTTGTGCATTGCCGAAGCCGGCGAACTGCCGGATCGTCCACGTCCGGCCCCGGTATCCGGTCGGGTAGAGCCCCCGCGTGTACGGGAACTCGCCCGGCCAACCGATCCGCTCGAAGCCGGGCACGACCGCACCCTCGGGCGGCCCGTAGACCGGCTCGACCGCCATGCCGGACAACGTGGTGAAGTCGGCGTTCCGTTTGCGGGCCGCGTCATAGCGGGCCTGCCAGCGCTCGCGGCCGGCGGCGATATCGCGTGCGTCCATGCGGCCCTCCGGGACAGCTCAATTCGACAGCGTTGTCGTACCCGTTGAGTGTATGGGCTGTCCTGAACGATCGCTAAGGCACGCGGCACACGTCACCCAAAGTTCAGTGGTCGGTCGGCTCGTCGTCCGGCGTCGTCCCGTCGCCTGGCCTCGGCCCAGCCTCGGATGCCGGCCCAGCCTCGGGTGGCGGTGCGGACGGGGGCAGCAGACCGCGAACCCGGGCCTCGTACGCCGCCCGCCGCTGGTCACGATCCTCGTACGGTCGGGTGGAGCCGTGCCGGATCGCGTCGATGACCATTTGCGGCGTGAAGGTGGCGAGGCGTGGCAGACCGCCCATCCAGCGGGGCACCGTGACCACGGCCGGCCCACCCCGGCGGACCAGGCGCAGGATGGCCCGCGCCACGTCGGGCGGGTCGACGGTCGGCACACCGCGAAGCGGCAGTCCTTCGGTCATCTGCGTGTGTACGAACGTCGGCAGGACGGCGGATATCCGTACCCCTGAACCGTGCAGCTCGGCCGCGACCGCCTCGGTGAGCCCGACCACCGCGAACTTCGTGGCCGTGTACATCGCCGCGTTGGGCAGCGCGATCCGGCCGGCGATCGACGCGACGTTGATCACGTGTCCGCGGCCGCGGGCCACCATGCCCGGCAGAGCCGCCGCGAGACCGTTGACGACGCCGCGCAGGTTCACGTCGATCTGCAGGTCGCGAAGCTCGCCCGAGGTCTCCAGAAACGACGCTCCGTGTGCGACACCGGCGTTGTTCACCAGCACGTCGGGCACGCCGATGGTGCCGAAGAACGTCGCGAATGACGCCGGGTCGCGCACATCGAGGACGTGCGCGGTCGCACCTGTCTGCGCGGCCGCCGCGGCGGCCGCCTCCTCGTCCACGTCGCCGATCGCCACCTTCGCGCCGGCGCCGGCGAACGCCCGGGCGGTCGCGAGCCCGATGCCCCGCGCTCCCCCGGTAATCGCGACGGTGAACGCCATCGCTCAGCCGCCGACCGTGATCCCCTGCGTACCGCTCGAATACCCGGCGGCACGAGTCGCATCGTCGCCAACCGGACCGTCGTGGTCGACGTGGATGTCGTCGACCAGGATGTCGACGTTGGTGACGTCCAGGCCGAGCAGCGTCTCGACCGCACTGATCGTCTTCTCGCGCACCGTGTCCGTCACCGACGACACGACGAAGCCGTACTCGAGCACGATCGTGATCGACAGATCGGCCTCTTTGCCGTTGAGCTTGACGGCGATGCCCTGAGCCTTGCTCTCCTCGCCCAGATGCAGCTTCTCGCGAACCGACGAGAGCAGGCGGACGGTGTCGCCGCCGAGGTCGTAGACACCGGGCACATCACGCGCGGCGATACCGGCGATCTTCTCGACCACCTCGTTCGCGATCGTTGTCGTGCCGCGACTGGCCGGCAGCGAGGCGTTGTTGCGGATCCGGGTCACCGCAGCCTGCGTCGCGCCGGAGATGCGCTCGCCGGCCTCGTCCGTTGCCTGCGCGATCGCCTCGCCGGCGCGACCGGCCATCTCGTGGAAGCGTTCGTTCACCCGATCGGCGGCGCCGTTGAAGCCACTGCCGGCCGACTGGTAGACGCCGTTGCCGACGTGGCTCACGTTGTCCGCGGCCGCGGTGGCCTCGACCGCCGTGGCCCCGACCGCCGTGGCCTCGACCGAGTCGGAAGCCATCGGGTCGGCGTCGGCACGGGCATCGACGTCGGCATCAACGTGGGCGTCGCCGTCGATTGAGTGCTCGTCGACTGGCTGCACCTCGGCGGAGTCGGCTGCCGTCGTCGGATCGGTCTGCGCCGGAAAGTCGTTCATCGAAATCTCCTCGGGGGTGCACAACGTCCGCCACCTATCTCGGCGCAGCCTATCCAAGCCGCGCTCGCCGAAACAGACCACTTCAGTCCCGATCTGTTTGATCGCGGTCGGCCAGATATCGCTCGACGATGACTCGCCGCTCCGCTCTCACCTCGTCGCGGCGGCTCCGGTTACGGATGAACGTGAACTCCCCTCGCTTTGGCATCCACCATGGCCGCAGCCAGTCCTCCATCGCGGGCGCGACATCGAGGTGCGCTGGAAGGCGACGGCCGCGGAGGTCGCGACAGCGGCCGCGCAGCTCGGGCTCGGGCGTCAACAGCTCATTGTCGTCGTTGGCGATCACCAGCCGGTGGCCCGTCGCCGCGGCCAACTTGGCCATCGTCGACAAGTGGGGATCGGTGGTCGATCCGGACTCCAGCCGCGCCACGGTCGTCGCCGGTACGCCTGCGCGAGCCGCCAGATCCCTTTGGCTGAGGTCGGCCCGACGCCGCAGTGCGGTGACGTAATCGGCCAGGCGCTCGACGAGCTCGGGCGGCCAGGCCCCCGTCGTTGATGGCATGCGCGTCGATGACATGCCTCGAGCCAACGCGGCCGATCGAATTAGGGCAACGACGCACGCGTCGAGCTGGGGATAACTATGCGACCTGTGGACAACCGGTTGGAGCACTGGACCGTCGTTCGACTGCGTACGACTCTGCGCGCACCAACGCCAGCAGAGTCGTACGCAGTCGGACAGCATTACCCCGGGCGCGGGCATGTCAGGTTTGTGCATATTTGAGGAGATCGAGAAGCGCAGCCCGGAGATACAGCGCAGCCCGGAGATACAGCGCGGCCCGCACCAAATAGTGGTGCGGGCCGCCTGATGGCTCGTAATCGTGGTGTCAGACCGGACGGATGTTGGCCGCCTGCGGTCCCTTCTGTCCCTGCGCGATCTCGAACTCCACGCGCTGGTTCTCGTCGAGGGAGCGGTAGCCGCTCGTCGCGATCGCCGAGAAGTGTGCGAATACGTCGGCTCCGCCGTCGTCCGGCGTGATGAAGCCGAAACCCTTCTCAGCGTTGAACCACTTAACCGTGCCTACTGCCATGTCTGCCAATCCTCTGCAAAAAACCCCGCGTACTGCGGGTGCGGCCGCGAATGCGCGGCACAACGTGTCGGAGCGTAGTACACATGCCACGCAGTGCGCTATCGAAGGGAGCAAGAAGAAAATAGCTCGCAAACGCTCGTCACGGGCGTACTACCTCGCCGCGGCCGTCGATCAGGTGCAGCTCGGCGTGGCAGGCGGCCGCCGATTCCGGGTCGTGGGTGGCGAAAATAACCGCGGCGCCACGCTCGGCCTCGGCGAGCAGGAGATCGAGCACGAGTTGCCGATTCTGCGCATCCAGTTCGCTCGTGATCTCATCGGCCAGCAGCACGTCGCCGCGCAACGCGAGCCCACGCGCGATCGCCGTACGCTGCTGCTGGCCACCCGAGAGCTCCTCGACGAGTTGGTCGGCCTGCCCGGTCAGCCCCAGTTGTTCGAGCGCAGCGGCGGTGCGTCGGCGCGCGTCCGCCGGCGCCACTGCACTCGCGAGCAGCGCGACGGTGATGTTCTCGGCCGCCGTCAGGATCGACGCGAGCCCGTTGTCCTGCGGGATCAGCACGATCCGACGGGCCACCGCATGGTCGCGATCGCGCAGCGGCGCTCCTTCGACGGTCACCGCGCCACCGATCGGACGGATCAACCCGGCCAGTGCACCGAGCAACGTTGTCTTACCCGCGCCGGACGGGCCGGTGACCGCGAGCACCCGCCGCGGTTCGGCGACCGCCGAGACCTCCTGCAGCACGGGTCGCTGCCGTCCGTACGTGACGGTAACCCGATCGGCAACGAGCAGGCTCGCCATCATGGTCGTCATGGCCGGACCGCCCGTCCGCCACGGGTGTCGGAGATGGTGGCCCGCGGAATGGAACCGAGGCGGGCGCGATAAGCGATGGTCACATTCTGTCCGACCCTCAGCTGCCGCCCACGGTTGCGTGACGTACCTTGCGGTACGGCATCGAAGCGGTAACCCGGCGGCCCGACCCGGCCGTTTCGGCCCGCCCGCGCCTACGGTTTCAGGCCGGCCAGGAGATCGTCCGCGGCGGCGTAAGGATCGACATCTCCGGCGGCGACCCGGGTGGCCAACGCTGGCAGTGCCTCGCCATCGCGCAGCGATCCGATCCGCCCGCGGAGGACGCCAAGCGCGATCGCCTCGATCTCGGCGGCCGCCCGCGCCTCGCGACGCGTCCGCAATTGGTCATGCTCGACCAGCCACGACTCGTGCTTGCCGAGCGCGGTCACCACGTCGTCGATACCCTGCCCACGGGCCGCGGACGCCTTGACGACCTGGGGTCGCCACTCGCCCGCCGCCCGATCGCCGAGTGCGATCATGCCCTGAATGTCGGTGTAGGTCGCATCGGCGCCGTCGCGGTCGGCCTTGTTCACCACGAAGACGTCGGCGATCTCCAGGATGCCGGCCTTGACCGCCTGAATGGCATCGCCCATGCCCGGTGCGAGCAGCACCATCACCGTGTCGGCGAGGCTGGCGACGGCGACCTCGGCCTGCCCGACGCCGACCGTCTCAACGAGGACGACGTCGCAACCGGCGCCGTCCAGAACACGTACGGCCTGTGGTGCCGCCGCCGACAGGCCGCCAAGGTGGCCCCGTGACGACATCGACCGGATGTAGACGCCGGAGTCGGTCGCGTGATCCTGCATGCGTACGCGGTCGCCGAGGATCGCGCCGCCGGTGAACGGGCTGGACGGGTCAACGGCGAGCACGCCGACCCGTTTGCCGGCCGCTCGCAGCGCCCGTACCAGCTCGTTCGTGGTGGTCGACTTGCCGACCCCGGGGGCGCCGGTCAGGCCGATGACGCGAGCCTGCCCGGTGTAGGGCGTCAGCGCCGCCGCGACCTCGCGGAGTTTCGGGTCGTCGTTTTCGATCAGGCTGATGAGCCGCGCGACGGCGCGGTGATCACCGTCGCGCGCGCCCGCGATCAGCGCCGGCACGTCGTTGCTGCGCCGGAGATTCGCTCGCTGGGCCGCCGCCGGACCGCTCGAGATGGCGGCTCCGCTCACGACTTCGGTGCGGAGACGCTGGGCACGCTCAAGATCAACGCGTCGCCCTGGCCGCCGCCGCCGCACAGCGCGGCCACACCGGTCCCACCGCCCCGACGCTTGAGCTCCATGGCCAGCGACAGCACGAGCCGAGCGCCGGACATCCCGATCGGGTGACCGAGGGCGATCGCGCCGCCGTTGACGTTCACGATCGACGGATCGACGCCGAGTTGGCGCGTCGACGCGATGCCGACGGCCGCGAACGCCTCGTTGATCTCGATGAGGTCGATATCGGCGACCGTCTGGCCACCCTTGCGCAGCGCCTGCTCGATCGCGTTGGCCGGCTGCGCGTGCAACGAGTTGTCCGGACCGGCGACGTTGCCGTGCGCGCCGATCTCGGCCAGCCATTCCAGGCCCAGCTCCTCGGCCTTCGCCTTGCTCATGACGACAACCGCGCACGCACCATCGGAGATCGGCGAGGACGTGCCCGCCGTGATCGTGCCGTCCTTGGTGAACGCCGGTCGCAGCTTGCCGAGCGATTCGGCCGTGGTTTCCGGGCGGATGCCCTCATCCTCGAGGATCAGGATCGGGTCGCCCTTGCGCTGCGGCACCTCGATCGGCGTGATCTCCTCGGCGAAGACACCGTTCTTCTGCGCCATGGCGGCGCGCTGGTGGCTCGCGGCGCCGAACTCGTCCTGCTCGGCCCGCGTCACGTTGTAGCGGCCGTTGTGGCGCTCGGTGGATTCGCCCATCGAGCACACGTCATAGACGTCGGTGAGGCCGTCGAGGGCCATGTGGTCCTTGATGACCACGTCGCCGTATTTGTAGCCCTGCCGCTGGTTCATCAGCAGGTGCGGCGCATTCGTCATCGACTCCATGCCGCCGGCGATGACGATGTCGAACTCGCCGGCGCGGATCAGCTGGTCGGCCAGCGCGATCGCGTCGAGGCCGGACAGGCAGACCTTGTTGATCGTGATGGCCGGCGTGGTCATCGGGATGCCGGCGTTGACGGCGGCCTGGCGGGCCGGGATCTGGCCGGCGCCGGCCTGCAACACCTGGCCCATGATCACGTACTCGACCTGGTCCGGCGCGACGCCGGCCCGCTCCAGAGCGGCCTTGATCGCCACACCGCCGAGCTTGGTCGCGGGAAAGTCCTTGAGGTTGCCGAGCAGCTTGCCCATCGGGGTGCGAGCGCCACTGACGATCACGGAACTCATGCGTACGCCTCCGCCGGTCGCCGGCCGTCATCGTTGATCGGCCGGACTCGAAGAGCACCGCCTGAACGATGCTTTACCTCTATGGTGCGTCAGACTAACCCGATGGCATCCGTCGAGCCCGTGTCACCCTCATCACCCGCGCAACCGGTCGAATCGATCGGGATCCAGCGCATCGATCATGTCGGGATCGCCGTTGCCGATCTCGACGAGGCTATCGACTTCTACGGTCGCGTTTTCGGCATGGCCTGCGTCCATGTCGAAGAAAATCAGGAACAGGGGGTACGGGAGGCGATGCTCGCCGTTGGCCCGACGACCGACGGCGGTTGCCTCCAACTCCTCGCCCCGCTCACCCCCACGTCGACGATCGCGAAGTTCCTCGATCGCAACGGACCTGGAATGCAGCAGCTCGCGTACACGGTGGCGAACATCGACGCGACATCGGACGCGCTTCGCGCCCGCGGCGTCCGCTTGCTCTACGACGAGCCGCGGCTTGGCACCGCCGGCTCCCGGGTGAATTTCGTCCACCCGAAAGACGCCGGCGGTGTCCTGATCGAGCTGGTCGAGCCGGCCGCCGGGTGAACGGTGCCGGTGAGTCCGGTTACGACTTCGCCTTCCAGCCCCGCCAGAGCGTCACGCCCTCGCACTTCACGTCCAGCCGGAAGTGCGGCACAGCGAGCCGACCGGAGCCGATGGAAACCGAGATTCCGTCGTACGTCGCCGGGTGTGCACATTGCGGTGCGGTCGGGGCATACCCGCCGTACCCGTTCGGGATGCGTACGACCATGTCGATGGCACGGTTGCGCGGCACCCGGAGCGATCCGGACTTCGTACCCGGATTCACGCGAGCGATCGGCAGCCGCGTGACGGCGCCGCCGGAGCGCGTGTAGTAGAGCGTCGGGCGGGCGTTGATCGTGCAGGCCGGACCGTGGTTCGTGACGACCACCGTGAGGTAGAGGCTTCCCATTGCGCCCTCCGCAAACGCCGGAGCGCTCGTGAAGTTTGCCGGGCGGCACGCGGTCGACGGTGACGGCGATCGGCTCGGGTGCGGTGGTGCGGCCGGCGTCGACGCTGTCGCCGTCGGTTGTGCAGGCGACGGCGCCGGTGACGGCAGCGACGACGGCGACGAGCTGGTCGAGACCGACGTCGTCGGTGCCGGCGAGCCAGCGGCCGCGTGGACCGGTGTAGGGCCGCATGCGGCGAGTCCGACGCCGCCGGCGACCAGGGTGATCCCGATTGCGGCGCGACGAACGGCGCCGCGATGGGCGGTTGAGGCGACCATTTGTGTCTCCCTCCAGGCACCGGCGTCGTCGGGACGTCGGCCGTGCCTACCCCTGTGTCATCCGAGACGCCAGGGCGTGGCGTGGAGGTTGCCGGACCGGCGGGACATCTTGTCGCGACAGCGGCCGGCGGCGCGCGTTTACGCTCGTACCCACGGGGTTGAATGCATCTTTGAGCGTGATTGGGCCGACCTCGATGGACTTACTCACATTTCGGTTCCGCCCGTTGCTACCAACCAGTAACCTCCACGGCCACAGGGCTATGCGCGCGGCGCGTGCTCGGGATTGACGACCGACATGTCATCTGGCGTATCCGCAACTTCCGAAGGCGGCCCGGCATGCAGGAGATCCTGAACATCATTCTGGCGACCGAGGGCACGGACGCGGTCAATGCCCGCGAGATCCTCGGCGCTCTCGCCGAGGTCGATATCCCATCGACCTACCGCGGCGTCGTCGTTCGCGCCAAAGATGCGGCGATGTTCGACGGGCTGGACAGCCGCGACAAGGACCCCCGCAAGTCGCTGCAGGTCGCGGACGTGCCGACGCCGCCACTCGGGCCGGGCGAGGCACTCATCGTCGTGATGGCGAGCGCGGTGAACTACAACACCGTGTGGACGTCGATCTTCGAGCCGGTCTCCACGTTCAAGTTCCTCAAGAAGTACGCGAAGAGTTCCGATCTCGCCCGCAAGCACGACCTGCCCTATCACGTCGTCGGCTCGGACGCGGCCGGTGTCGTGCTGCGCACCGGTCCCGGTGTCACGAAATGGCGGCCCGGCGATCAGGTCGTGGCGCACTGCCTGTCGGTGGAGTTGGAAGACGCCGCCGGGCACGACGACACCATGCTCGATCCCCAGCAGCGCATCTGGGGGTTCGAGACGAACTTCGGCGGGCTGGCCGAGATGGCGATCGTCAAGTCGAATCAACTGATGCCGAAGCCGGCCCACCTGACGTGGGAAGAAGCGGCCGTACCGGGCCTGGTGAACTCGACGGCCTATCGCCAACTGGTGTCGCATCACGGTGCGCAGATGAAGCAGGGCGACACCGTTCTCATCTGGGGCGCGTCCGGCGGGCTCGGGTCGTACGCCACGCAACTCGCGCTCAACGGCGGGGCAACGCCGGTCTGCGTCGTGTCCAGTCCGGAGAAGGCCGAGCTGTGCCGGCGGATGGGGGCAACGCTCGTCATCGACCGTAACGCCGAGGGCTTCACGTTCTGGAAGGACGAGAACACACAGGACACCGACGAGTGGCGGCGGTTCGGCGAACGGGTACGCGAGCTGACCGGAGGCGATGACCCGGACATCGTCTTCGAACACCCCGGCCGCGAGACGTTCGGCGTGAGTGTCTACATCGCCAAGCGCGGCGGAACGATCGTGACGTGCGCGTCGACGTCCGGCTTCCTCCACCAGTACGACAACCGGTACCTCTGGATGAATCTCAAACGGATCATCGGCTCGCATTTCGCGAACTATCGGGAGGCGTGGGAGGCAAATCGGCTGATCTCCCGGGGCGCCATCCACCCGACGTTGTCGAAGGCGTACCCACTGGAGCAGACCGGACAGGCGGCGTACGAAGTCCATCGCAACGCGCACCAGGGCAAGGTGGGCGTCCTGTGCCTCGCCCCTTCGGAGGGGCTGGGCGTACGCGACGAAGCCTTGCGTGCCAAGCATCTCGACGCGATCAACACATTCCGCGGCCGTTGATCTGGGCTGCCGACCGAGGCCGATCTGGCACGCGCCGACACCGTCGGTGATCGCCGCTGAGCGTGCTCCTCGGTGTTTGGCGGCCGAATCGGCACGCTCCGCGACGGGACGCCCCGGCACATCGACCTATCACCAGGTCGGGTCAACAGTGAGCCAATCGCGGGGTGACGGGTCTTCCGCTCACCTGAAGCTGGCGATACGCTCGCCCCCGGAACTTGTGCCTTGCTCTGCCCCTGGCTTGCAATCCGCCCTCGAATGTCTGCGAGTATTCCTCCATGGCCCAGCAATCGTCGACAGCCTTCTTCGACAACGCCCAAGAGGGCGAGTTCAGCGTAAAGATTCGTGGGTATGACCCGGCGCAGGTTGATTCGTACGTACAGCGGGTCAACGCCGCACTGTCGCAAGCCGAGCAGGCCCGGACCGAGGCCGAGCAGCGCGCCGTCGAGGCGCAGCGCCGACTCCGCCAGGCCGAGCAGCGGCTGAACACGACCGAGCAGAAGCTCACCGACAGCAACAAGCAGCTCGAAGAGAGCAGCCGACCGACGCTGTCCGGTCTGGGCACCCGCGTCGAGCAGATTCTGCGGCTCGCCGAGGAGCAGGCCAACGACCACCGGGGCGAGTCGAAGCGGGAAGCCGAAGGCATCGTGTCGGCCTCGAAGCTCGAGGCGCGCGAGATCACCGATAAGGCTCGCGCCGAGGCCGCCGCCATGAAGGCGACCGCCGAGCGCGAAGCGGGCAACGCCCGCAACATCGCCGAGCGGGAGGCCGCCGAGACCCGGGTGCAGGCCCGTCGCGAGGCCGACACATTGCGTTCGGACGCGGAGCGGGACACCAAGCAGCTGCGGGCGGCGACGCAGCACGAGGTCGCCGAGCAGAAGGCGACGGCCGAGCGCGAGGTCGCGACGCTTCGAGCCACCGCCGAGCGCGAAATCACGCAACTCCGCGCAAAGGCCGCCCGGGAGGCGGAGGAGAAGCGCGCCGAAGCGACCAAGATGCTGTCGGACGCTCGGGAGAAGCGCGACAAGGACCTGCAGGCGTTGCAACTCGAAATCGCCGAGCGGCAGGAGAAGGCGGAGCGCGAGGAGTCGCAGCGTCACACGGCTGCCGTGGCCGCGACCCAGAAGCTCGTCAGCGAGGCGGACCTGCGGGCCCGTACGGCCGAGGAGCGAGCCAAGGAGATCGAGTTGCGGGCCGAGGCGCGTCGGGTCGAATCCGAGCGCAGCGCCACCGAGACGATCGACAAGGCGAAGGCGCTGGCCGACAAGACGGTGGGCGAGGCCCGTAGCGAAGCCGCACGCATGGTCAAGGAGGCCAAGGCCGAGGCCGACGCTGCGACCACCACCGCGCGCCGCGAGGTCGACGAGCTGACCCGCCAGAAGGACGCCGTCACGACGCAACTGGGTCAGATGCTCTCCGGTCTCGCCGGCATCGTGCCGCAGCAGATGATGGCGCCGAAGGACGACAAGAAGGAGTCCGAAAAGGTCGCCGCGGAGGCCTGACCGGAGCACACTCCGGCGCGGCCGCTAGAGCCATATTCCCAGCTAAGACTCAGTCGCGTTTGTCCCGTTGTGCCGGTGTGTATCCCAGCGCGACGGGACAAACCGTGTGAGGATGGAGCGCATGGCACATGGCGGGGATTTGTTCGCAATGGGGGAAGCTGCGCCGATGAACCTCGGTTTCGAGCTGGTCATGCGCGGCTACGACAGGCGCCAGGTCGGTGCGTACGTCGAGCAGGCGGAAGCGGAAATCACCGCGCTCGCCGCCGAGCGGGACGAAGCGTTACGCCAGGCGCAGGCGCTGGCCGGCGAGACCGAAATTCTTCGGGCCGAGGCCGCCGAGGCTCGTGGCCGCAGTCCCGTCACCGAGGCGACCTCCTTCCGCCATCTCGGCCATCGCGTGGAGCAGATTCTGGGACTCGCGGAAGACCAGGCCGCCGCGATCGTGCGCGGCGCGCACCAGGGTGTCCGCGACATCCGGGTCGAGGCTGAGCGCCTTCTCGCCGAGGCACAGGCCGAGCGCTCTAACGCCGTCCACGACTTCGAGGTGGCCCTTGCCGCGCGACGGGCCGAAGAGGACGAAGCCGCGACGGCCCGCCGGGACGCGCTTCAGGCCGAGGTCGCGGCGGCCGAGGCGCACGTAGCCCAACTACGCAAGGAGATCGACACCGAGGCGCAGGCCGCTCGTCAACAGGCCGCGGCAACGACGGCCGAGGCGGCCGCGGCCGGTGCGCTCGTGCTCGACGAGGCGCAGCGCAAGGCGCAGCAGGTCACGGCCGAGACCAACGCCTTCGCGGAACGGGTGAAGACCGAGGCGGCGACGTACGCACAGACGGCACGGTCCGAGGCCGACACATACGTGCAGCGGCAGCGGCAGGCCGTCGACCAGGAGTCGGCCGAGCGGCGGGCGGCGATCGAGGCCGAGCTCGCCACGTTGCGTACGGAAACCGAGCGGTATGCCGTCACCACTCGTGAAAAGGCCGAGGATGCCGCTCGCAAGGCCAGCGACGCCGTCCGCGCCGAGGGTGAAGCCGTACTCGGGGCGGCCCGGGCCCAGGCGGAACGGATCATCGCCGAGGCGAACCGGGCAGCGGCGGCCAGTCAACAGCAGTCGAGCGCGGCGGAGCAGAAAGCACACGCGTATCGCGAGCAGGCCGCAGCCAGTTACGAGCAGGCTCAGGAAGCCGCGCGGCAGCTGGAAGCCGCCCGCGCCGATCTCACGGTGGCCAAGGACGAGGCGGCCGGCGAGCTCAAGCGGGCCCAGGCCGCGCGGGCCGACAAGACCGCGGCGGAGCAGCAGGCCGAGGCGGCACGGGAGCAGACGGCCGCCGCACGACAGGAGGCGGCCTCCGCGGCACAGGCGGCCCTCGCGGTGCGCGCCGAGGCCGAGCGCGCAAATTCGACCACGCTGCAGACGGCTGCGGTGACCGATGATTCACCCACGATGGTGATCCCGGTCGGCCCACACGGCGCGCAGCCGGACCTCGACGAGCCGACCGTCCGCGTCGATACGGTGGCCGTCGACGATGGCGACGACAAGACAGTCACGCTGACGAAGCCGTCCGGTGGCGGTTCCGGCAAGGCGAAAATGACCGACGGCGCGAACGCTACGGCGAAGTCAGTCGAGGCCAAGGCCGACGACGCCAACGGCGACGTGAAGGCCGGCGACGCGAAGGTCGCGAATGCGAAGACCGGTGATACCAAGAACCCCGGCACGAAGACGGCCGACGCACGATCCGGCGACGACCAGACGGCAGCAGGCGCTCCGGCCAAGGGGATAAACGGGGCAAACGGAGCAAAGGCCAACGCGGCAAAGGCCACCGACGCCGCAGCTACCGACGCGAAATCGACCGCCGCGGATGCTTCGGCCGACGCGGGCGCTTCGGCCCGCGCTGACGCGGAATCCGGTGGCGACGCCGACCACGAGGCCACCGACGGCGTCGATGCTCCGACCGTCGCGATCAAGCAGGGCGAACCGGTCAGCGCCGGTCGGGACCGAAAGTAGTCGCTGCCAACGCGGCACACGGCCCGGCTGGGCGCCTGCGCCAGCAGGGGGTCCTAGGCACCTGCCGGCCGGAAACTCGCCTACTGGATTGGCGAATCCGGCATCGGTACGTCGGCGAAAGCGGCCGTCGTCCGGTTGGCGTACGCGCTCGCGTCGCCGAACTCCATCGGTCCGCTCCACTCGGTCGGCAGCGGGTAGGCGGCCGGCGCGACCCGACGCACGATCTCGTCGAGTGCGGTCTCGGCCTGCCCGACCCACAGATGCTTCGCACCCGGCACGCCGATCACCTCGGCCTGCCGGACGGCGGCGAACTTCTCGCGGGCCTCGGCCGGCCGGAGGTAGTCGTCGAATTCCGGCACGAGCGCGATCAGAGGCTTGCCGGCGGCGTCCCAGACGGCGAGGTCGTCCGGTGTCGAGAAACGCAGCGGTGGCGACAAGAGGATCGCGCCGACGATGCTCGGGTCGCACCCATACTTGAGCGCGAGATCGGTCCCGAACGACCAGCCCACGAGCCAGATCGATGGCAGGCCGGCGAACTCGGCGTACTCGATCGCGGCCGCCACGTCGAATCGCTCCGCCACGCCACCGTCGAACGTACCGCCGCTCGTGCCGCGGACACTGGCCGTACCCCGGCTGTTGAACCGCACCACCGCGACCCCGGCCAGTGCCGGCAGCCGCCACGCGGCCTTACGAAAGACGTGGCTGTCCATCATGCCGCCGTGTGTGGGCAGCGGGTGCAGGCACACGATGGTGGCCACCGGTTCGCGATCCGCGGGTAGAGCCACCTCGCCGACGAGCGCGACACCGTCGGCGGTGTGCAACTCGATGTCGGTGCGGCGGGCCGGCAGGATCGAATTCGCCCGGATGGCGGTCACGTGGTCAGCTCCAGTCATGGTGGGCGCGTTCATCGTCGCCGGATGATCCGCGGCGCACGGTTGTCCCGCGCCCGCCAGCACGCGGTGTGCCAATGCCGCCGATCGGTCAGATCGCCCCGGCCATCGGCCGGCCAGGCTACGACGTGCGCGATGCCGGGCGGTATCTCCTGGTCACAGCCCGGGCAGCGGTAGGTCTTCGTGGACGCGTCGCCGGGAATCGATCGCACGAGCCAGTCTCCGTCGCGTGCCGCGTAGACCCGCTCCACACCGCGGCGCGCGCGGCCCTCGTCCAGCGGGGCCGCGTCGGCGGTCGCACGGTGGTGTCGGCGCGGGCTCACGATGCAAGCCTACGGTCGGCCGGAGCGCTCAACCGGGCTCGGCCGCGTGATCCGCCGCACGGCCGGTCAGCGATAGTCGCGGAAGCCCCGACCCACCTTCTTGCCCAGGTAGCCGGCCGTGACGAGCTGTTCGAGCAGCGGCGCCGGCGCGAAGCCCGGCTCTCGCATCTCGAGATACAGCTCCCGTTGGATGGCCAGCGAGACATCGAGGCCGATCACGTCCAGCAGCTCGAACGGGCCCATCGGATAGCCGCAGCCGAGCTTCATCGCGTAGTCGATGTCGTCGGCGGTCGCGTAGCTCGCCTCAACCATCCGTACGGCATCGTTCAGGTACGGGAACAGGAGCGCGTTGACGACGAACCCGGCCCGGTCGGCACAGACCACCGGGTGTTTGCCGAGGCTTTCGACCAGCGCGCGAGTGGTCTCGACCGTCTCCGGTGCGGTACGGATCGTGTGCACGACCTCGATCAGTCCCATGACCGGCGCCGGGTTGAAGAAGTGCAGCCCGATGACTTCGGCCGGCCGAGACGTGGCCATCGCGCATTCGATCACCGGAAGGCTCGATGTCGTGGTGGCGAGGATTGTGCCCGGCTTGCAGATGTCGTCGAGCGAGGAGAACAGTGCGGTCTTGACCGACAACTCCTCGACCACCGCCTCGACGACGAGGTCGACGTCGGCGAGGTGATCGAGCGTCGCCGACCAGGTCACCCGGGCCAGCGCCGCATCCCGGTCCTCTTCGGACAACTTGCCGCGGATGACGCCCTTGGTCAGCGATTTCTTGAACGCCTCGGACAGTGTGGCGGATCGCTCCGCGCCGCGGGTCACGGACACGACCTCGTACCCGTTGCGAGCGAAGACTTCGATGATGCCGGTGGCCATGGTGCCCGAGCCGATCACGCCGACCTTGCGGATCTTCTGGCGGATGGCGTCGGTCGAGCCGGCGTCCTCGGCCGCGACCGGAGTCCACTCGTCGGCGATGACGACCGGCGAGCCCGCCTTCTCGTACGTGTAGAAGCCACGACCGCTCTTGCGGCCGAGGAGGCCGGCGGTCACCATCTGCTTCAGCATGGGCGCCGGCGCGTGCCGCCGATCACGGCCGCCCCGGCGATACATGGTGTCGAGGATCTCGTACGCGGTGTCGAGCCCGATGAGGTCCATCAACGCGAGCGGCCCCATCGGCAAGCCGCAGCCGAGCTTCATCGCCGCGTCGATGTCCTCCCGGCTGGCGTAGTGGCCCTCGTACATCGCGACGGCGTGGTTCAGGTAGCCGAACAGCAGCGCGTTCGCGATGAAACCGGCCCGGTCGTTGACCGTGACGTCGACCTTGCCCACCCGCGCGCAGAGCGCCTCGACGTCGACGACGACATCGGGCGCGGTGACGACGGTCTTGATGACCTCCACGAGCTTCATCACGGGCGCCGGGTTGAAGAAGTGCGTGCCGATGACCTGATTCGGCCGGCTCGTCGCCACGGAGATTTCGGTCACCGACAGCGACGACGTGTTCGTCGCGAGGATCGCCCCCGGCTTGCAGACCCGGTCCAGCTCCGCGAAGATCTTCTGCTTCAGATCGAGGTGCTCCGGTACGGCCTCGACCACGAAGTCGACGTCGCTCAACGCATCGAGGCCGACGGCGAAGCGGATGCGACCGACCAAAGCGTCGCGTTCGGCCTCGGAGAGCTTGCCGCGGGCAATCGCCCGGTCGGTGGATCCGGTCACGTGCTCACGGCCCCGGTCCAGGGCGTCGTCGGAGACCTCGACCGCGACCACGTCTACGCCGCTACGCGCGAACACCTCGACGATGCCGGCGCCCATCGTGCCCAGCCCGACCACACCGACGCTGCGGACATCTCTGGCCACCGCGCACCCCTCCCACCGAGAAACCCGTCTCCGCGCGAGTCTGCCATGTGGGACGACAAGCGGGTCCGGCCGCACCTGGTGGACTTGCCCACAGGCGGCCGGACCCGGTCAGGAACGGTGGGCGGTTAGTCGAACTCGACGGCGACGCTGCCGAGTGGTCCGAAGCTGGCCTCGTAGCGCGAGGCACCCTCGGTCTTGGCTCCGGGCAGGATCGACCCGGTGAGGATGCGTTGCCCGGGCTCCAGCGCCCGCCCGTAGCGGTGCAGCAGCACCGCGACGCGGGCCAGCGACAGGTAGGGATCGTCCACCACGTCCGGCCCCGAGCCGCTGGAGCCGGCCGGCTCGCCGTCCCGTAGCAGGTCGACGGTGATCGCATCCAGCGCGACATCGGGCGTGTGCTCCGGCCCGTACACGAGGCCCCAGTTGTTGAGGCCGTTACCGATCCGGCACGGCATCGCGACGCCCTCGGGCGTGCGGGCCGAGATCACCTCGAACGACGCGGACACGCTCGCGACGGCGTCCCGAGCCTCCTCGACGCTCACCTTCTCGGCGCCCAGTCGCCGGCCCATCGTCACGCAGATCTCCGGCTCGATCACGCAGTTCGGTACGTCGGCGCGATGGACTACCGACCCCGACGCCAGCATGCGGCTCGCGAGGATGTAGCCGAACGGGCGGAACCCCACGCCACCCCGATCCCGCGCGCCGCGCGACGTCCAACCGATCTTGTAGCCGCCGATAGTCTCGCCGGCCGCGATCCACCGGTCCAACACGGCCAACTGCAGCGACAATCCGCTCTCGACGGGCGCGCCCTCGTAGGAACGCAGTGCCTCCGGGAGCGGCCCATCCACGAGATGGCCGCGGGAGATGTCGTACATGATCTGGGCCGCGCCGGCCTCGTCAGGTTGGACGCTCAGCTGGTCGTTCGTCATGGTTCCTCCGGTTCGCTCCGCAGGCGGTGGCGGCATTCGGTGGCGGCATTCGATGTCGGCACTCGGTGGTGGCAGGCCGTGGTGGCGGGCCGTGGTGGCAGGTGTGGCCGTACTCGCACGCGGCGCGGGACCGGCGCGACACGCGTGCCGGTCCCGTGCTTCGCTCATGTCCCTCCCCACCCATGAGTGAGACCGAGCGGTGTTGGTGCTCGTCTGGCGCCGGATCGGCGCACCGGCGGTCGTCGCGGCCGCGACAGGCCCGAGGGTGATCCAACGTCGAGATCCGGCCGTCCGTGACTACCAACCGCTTCTCGATGATCCGATGCCGATTGTATGTGCTGTGCACACAATATTTCCGTCATCCACAGACGTCAAGGCTGGTTCGAGCGCGCGGACCGCACCGTTAGGGCAGCGGGCGCCTCGGGGGATCGATGGAGAATCTGCATCGTCGGTGCATGCAATGGTCGCCCTATCGAAGTGAGCCAATCACGTGGCCGGCTCCGATCGACCGTCCGATCGCGACATCGAGGGCTACTGACGAGTAGGCCAGCGGTTTAGACTTCGCGCCATGACCGCCACCCGTACGCCCGGTGTGCCCGTCGTCGAGGACGGCGAGCTGATCTCTACCAATCCCGCCTCCGGCGCCGAGGTCGGTCGCTTTCCGGTCGCGTCACCGCAGGACGTACGCGCCGCCGTCGAGCGTGGCCGCGATGCCGGCGTCTGGTGGGCCGGTCTCGGCTTCGCCGGCCGCCGCACGGCGCTGCTGCGCTGGACCTCGCTGCTCGCCAACCGGGTCCAGGACATCGCCGAGCTGATCAACCGCGAGGGCGGCAAGCCGCAGGCGGAGGCGATCGTGGAATGCTTCGCCGCCCTCGATCATCTGGCCTGGGCGGCCAAGCACGCGGAGCGGGTGCTAAAGCTGCGCCGGATGCGTAGCTCGCTGACGCTCGTCGAGCACTCGGCCTACCTCGAATACCAGCCGTACGGCGTGATCGGCGTCATCGGCCCGTGGAACTATCCGATCTTCACGCCGATGGGCTCGATCGCCTACGCGCTCGCGGCCGGCAACGCCATCGTGTTCAAGCCGAGCGAATACACGCCGGCCGTTGGCCAACTCATCGTCGATACGTTCGCCGAGATCGTGCCGGACCATGCCGTACTCCAGATCGTCCACGGAATGGGCGACGTCGGTGCCGCGGTGACGCAAGCCGGAACCGACAAGATCGCGTTCACCGGGTCGACCGCGACGGGCCGGAAGATCATGGCCGCGTGCGCCGAGTCGTTGACGCCGGTGCTGCTGGAGTGCGGCGGCAAGGACGCGATGATCGTTGACGCGGATGCCGACCTCGACGCCGCTGCGTCTGCGGCCGCGTGGGGCGGGCTCACCAACGCCGGCCAGACCTGCATCGGCATCGAGCGCATCTATGTCGTGGACGCGGTCCACGACGCCTTCGTCGGCAAGCTCGTGGCGAAGGCGGGCACGTTGACACTCGGCGCCGGCGACGGCGCGGACATCGGTCCGATCACCATGCCGGCCCAGGTCGACACGATCCGGCGGCACATCGGCGACGCCCTGGAACGCGGCGGTTCGGCGGCGATGGGCGGTCTCGACGCGGTCTCGGCGCCGTACGTACGCCCGACCATTCTCCTCGACGTGCCGGAAGATTCGGCGGCGGTGCGTGAGGAGACGTTCGGGCCGACCCTGACCGTCAAGCGGGTCGCCGACGCCGACGAAGCCGTCCGGCTGGCCAACGGGTTGCGCTACGGCCTCGGCGGTTCGGTTTTCGGCAAGCGCGACGCGATGCGCATCGCCCGCCGGCTCCGCTCCGGCATGACGTCGATCAACTCGTCGCTCACCTTTGCCGGCATGCCGAGCCTTCCGTTCGGCGGCGTCGGCGACTCCGGTTTCGGCCGCATCCACGGTGCCGACGGGTTGCGCGAGTTCGCCCGGCCGAAGGCCATCACGAAGCGACGCGCTCGCTCGCTGTTGCCGGCCACGTCGTTCGAGCGCACGCCGAAGCAGGTTGAGATGATCAAGCGGGTCATCAAGACCGTGCACGGTCGCAAGCGCTGAACCTCGGCGCCGCGGCGGGCCACTCGCCGCGGCAAGCAAGATCAGGGTAGTCGTCAGAAGAGCTGGGCGGTGAAGAACGCCAACCGATCGGCGGCCAGATCGACGGTACGGGAGACGGCCCGGCTCGCGTGGCCGACGTTTTGCTCGCGGCGGATAACCACCGGCCGGGTGCTCGCCGTCGCGTACTGCAGTGCCGCGCACAGCTTCCGGGCGTGCAGCGGATCGACCCGGCTGTCGCCGTCGAACACGGTGAACGCCACGGCCGGATATTCGACGCCGTCGGTCACGTGGTGGTACGGCGAGTACGCGTACAGCCAGCCGAACTGCTCCGGGTCGGCGGCCGTTCCATATTCACCGTGCCACAACGAGCCGAGCCCGAAGTTCTCGTAGCGGACCATGTCGAGCAGCGGCGCCGAACACACGACAGCGGCGTACTTCTCCGGGTGCTGCGTGAGCGCCGCTCCGACCAGCAGGCCTCCGTTCGAGCCGCCGAAGATGCCGAGCTTGTCGTGCGTCGTGATGCCCTGAGCGACGAGCCAGTCACCGGCGGCGTGGAAATCGTCGAACACGTTCTGCTTCTTGTCCCGCATGCCGTCACGGTGCCAGGCTTCGCCCTCTTCCCCGCCGCCGCGGAGACTGGCGAGCGCGAACACGCCGCCGGCCTCGATCCAGGCCAGGATCCACGGGTCGTACGCCGGCGGGCGGGAAATGTTGAAGCCGCCGTAGCCGTACAGGATGGTGGGCACCGGACCGCTGCCCGGCGTCGTCGAGCCGGCGACGAACATGCCGATCTCGGTGCCGTCGTAGGACGGATACCGTACGTGGCGCGTCACGACCTCGACGTTCGCGGTTGCGGTACCGGGCGGCTGCGCCCAGATGTCCAACTCCCCGGTCACCGCGTCGACCCGCAGCACCTGGGCCGGCGTGGTGAAGTCGGTGTACGTGAGCCACGCCTCGTGGCCGCCGTCATGCCGCGCGGTCAGCTCGTCGACCGTACCGACACCGGGCAGTTGCACCGATGTCGTCTGCCGACCGGTCGCCAGGTCGTGCAGGGTGACCTCGGCGATCGCGTGCCGGGTGCGGACGAGGGCGACCTGCGGCTCGGCCAGTGCTGGACCATCGAGGACCGCGTAGTCGGAGATGACCGCCGTCGGGTCTTCCGCGATCAGCTCGCGCCACGTCCCGGTGCCCGGATCGGCGGTGCCGGCCTTCACACCGGCTTCGTACAGGTCGCCGGGTTCGGCGACGCACAGCCGCCACCGCGGTGCGCCCTGCTTGGTCAGCAGGTAGACCGAGCCGTCGCGGCCGAAGTGTGTCGACGTGAGCGCATCGATGTCGACCTGGACCGGAACGAACGCAGTGGCGCCCGCGTCGTCACCGTCGCGATTGGCTATCCACAGGTCGTTGCGCGCGTCCGTGCCGCGCTGCTGACTCACGATCACCCACCGGCCGTCGTCGGACACGTCGACCCAGAAGAACGCCGTTTTCGGTGCGTCCGCGCCGAACACCAGCGTGTCGGTCTCCGGGTCGGTGCCGACCGCGTGCAGGTAGACCCGGCGGAACAGGTAGCCGTCGCCGTCCGGCGCGTCCTCGTCGGTCAGATTGCGCACGTAGTAGTAGGCGTCGCCGTCCGGCAGCCACGCGATCGGGGTGTGCCGGATGCGGTCGATCGGGCCGTCGATCACCATGCCGGTGCTGACGTCCATGACGCGGACCAACGCCTGCTCCGTGCCGCCCTCCGACAGGCCGTACGCGAGCCGCGAGCCGTCCGGCGAGGGCACCCAGAAGTCCAGCGTCGTGGCGCCGGACGGGTCGATTGCGATCGGATCGACGAGCGTACGGACAGCTCCGTCGGGACCGACGACGGTGAGTACGGCGTGATCCTGGTCCGGATCGCGGTGCAGACCGAAGGCGAGATCCTTCCGCCACGTCGGTGCGTGCACCTCACCGACGGCGTGCAGCTCGGTCAGGCGGGCGTGGAACGTCTCTCGTCCGGGCCACGTCCCGCGAACCGACGCGTACAGGTCGTCCTCGGCCGCCGACCACGCCTTCGTCTGCGGATCGTCGACGTCTTCGAGCCAGCGGTACGGGTCGGCGACGTCCTGGCCGTGCAGCTGTTCGACGAGATCGAGACGGGTCGCCGGCGGATATGTGGGCCGGGCGGGATCAGACGTAGGCATGGTCCGATCCTGCCGCGTGGGGCCGGCCGCCGCGACCCCCGGGGTCCGTCGCACACGTCGTCGGGTTACCGGACTACCAGGAGAACTCGTTCGATGACGTACCGGAGTCGGCGCCGTCCTGGCCGTCGGGCGATACGGGCGTTGGTTGAGCCGGCGCCGGTACCGCCGTGCCAGACGCGACCGGATCGGCTGCCGTCGCGGGTGGCCGAGCCACCGACGCGAAGGCGGCGATCACGAGCGCGCCCTGCGGCGTCCCGAGCCCGGTGCAGGCGTCCCAGCCCGCCGCTGCGGCGTAACCGCCGTTGTCGCCGACGGTGATGTCGCGCATCGCGGTCGGCGTCGTATAGAGGCGAGCGTGCGGCGCGCCGACCGCGGCTCCATTGCGTTGGTTGGCGAGCGCGGTCAGCGCCGCCCAGAGTGGTGCGACCGCACTCGTACCGCCGATGACCTGGTTCTGGCCGTTGACCCGCACGATGTAGCCGGTGAACGGGTCGGCGTTGCCGGCGATGTCGGGCACGCCGCGACCTTCGTCGGCGAGGCCGGCGCCGGTCTGGTACGCCGGGGTGGAGAAGTGGCTCGAGATCCCTCCGCCGGTCGCCCCGTCGTTCGAGCTGAGCTCGTTCCACACGATTTCGTCGGTGATGGTCGTGCCGCTCAACGTCAGCGTCGTGCCACCGCAGCCGACGACGGACGGGCTCGACGCCGGGAAGTCGACGTGGAGCCCGCCGTCGTTGTCGCCATCCGTCGCGCCGTTGTCGCCGGCCGCGACGTAGACGCTGATGCCGGCCGCGGCCGCGTCGGCGAACAAGGCCTCGTACGCGTCGAGCTGAGACGCGGTCCAACCGGCTTCCGCCTGACCCCAGCTGATCGAGATGACCGACGGCCGGCGCGCGTTGTCGTGGATCGCCGCGGCGATCGCGTCATAAAAGCCGTCGGTGGTGTTCGGCCCGAAGTAGACGGCCATCGTGACGCCGGGCGCGACCGCTCCGATGACTTCGATGTCGAGCATGACCTCGCCGTCGGCGTCGGCTCCGGGCGAATTCGTGGCACCGTCGACCCCGACCGCCTCAACCGCGGGCGTACGCAGGCCGAGGCCGCTGAAGTACGTGTCGAGATCAGTGGTACGGAAGCCGCCACCGAGCTCGATGATCGCGACGGTCTGACCGCTGCCGTCGACGTCGGTCGGAAACCCGTACGCGGCCGCGATCGCCGGCGGCGAATACCCCGTCGGCACCAACGCTGGTGCGGCCGCTGTGGCCTCCGGACGCGCGGCGGCAGTCATGCGGCCGGCCGAGCCGGCGATCCGGAAATGTGCCCGCGCCACCGGCCGATTGTCCAGGCCCAGCACCGCGACGACCACGCCGTCGAGTTCCTCCGGTAGGTAGATCGATCCCTCCCGCCCCCGGTAGCGCAGACCGACCGTCTCGTACGCCCCGAGGTCCACACCGAACGCCGCCGACATGGCGGCCGCCGTGCCGCGCAGCCGGATCGAACGGGCGGCGACATTCACCGCAGCGACGTCAAGACCGGCCGCCGTGGCAAAGGTACGCACGTCCTGCACGTCATCCGGATCGGCGGGCGCACCGGCGTCCCCCGGCGCGCCCGGCTGATCTGCTCCCCGCCGCAACACGAGGGTCGCGAAGACCGGTTCGTCGGGCGCGGCGTCGGCCACTCGCACAGCGCCGGGCACCGGATCGCGGCGGCTGCCCGGCAATGGCACGGCTGGATACGCGTGTGTCATCAACATCTCCCTTGTGAGCCGCGGGTGGGCTGCGAGGGGCGGGCTGCGCGTACCAACCTTCGCGTGCTCAACGATGCCGACGACGGACGTCGATGTAAAGGCTCCGGCACCCGCGAAGATCGGCCTTGGGCAAACGGCCACCGATGGGTGAAGATGGCGCGGTGATCCCCGCTGACCTGCTCGATCCCGCCGACCTCGCCGCCGTCACGCGCCCGTTCGGCCAATCCCGCATGTTGCCGTCGGCGGCGTACACGTCGCCGGGCGTGCTCGGCTGGGAGCGTGCGCACTTCTTCGCCGGCACCTGGACGTGCCTCGGGCGCCGTCCGGCCATCGGTCAGCGGGCCTACGCGGTGGGCGATCTCGGCGTGCTCGTCACGGTGGCCAGCGACGACACGGTGCGGGCTTTCGCGAACGTGTGCCGGCATCGCGGTCATGAACTGCTTCCCGTCGGTACGGACGCCGCCAAGCGAGCCATCGTCTGCCCGTACCACGGGTGGGCCTACCGGCTGGACGGATCGCTGCAGGCCGCGCCGGACATGCCGGCCGACTTCGACCGCACGCCGTGGGGCCTCGTCGAGCTACCGGCCGTCGACTGGCACGGTTGGGTGTTCGTCAACGCGGCCGGTGGGGCGGCGCCCTTCGCGGACTTCATCGGCGAGTTGGACGACTGGGTCGGGCCGTACGCTCCCGAGCGGCTGCACGTCGCGGCGACCCACCGTTACGAGGTCGCGGCCAACTGGAAGCTGATCGTGGAGAACTACCACGAGTGCTATCACTGCCCGATGATCCATCCCGAGCTGTGTACCGTGACGGCGCCTGCCTCCGGGGACAACGGCACCGGACCAGGTGCCTGGGTCGGCGGCACGATGGATCTCCTGCCCCATGCGCAGACGATGTCGTTCGATGGCTCGTCGCACGCGGCCACGCTGGCCGGCGTGAACCCGCGCACAGTCACGTACATCGGGGTGTTCCCGCACTTGCTGCTGTCCTTGCATCCGGACTACGTCATGACGCACCGCCTCGTCCCGCTCGCCCCGGGACGTACGTTCGTCGAGTGTCAGTGGCTGTTCGCGGCGCCCGACGTCGATCCGGCGTACGCCGTCGAGTTCTGGGACCGGACGAACCAACAGGACTGGGCGGCGGTCGAGTCGGTCCAGCGCGGCCTCGCCTCGCCCCACCATCGTCCCGGACCGTTGGCGCCGAACGAGAGCGCGATCTACGACTGGGTGACCATGCTCGTCCGCGGCTACCACGACGTCCGCCAGATCCCCCGCGCGCCGGCATATTCGCGCGCGTGAGCAGCGCTGCCGTTCGGGGCGGTAGCGCTGCCGACACGCCGTTACAGCCCGAATCGCAGGCAGATCGGCTCGGCGCCGCGCCGGATTGCCGGATACCGGTTCGGCACGACGTCGACGTATACGGTCGCGTCCCGGCCGACCTCGAACGGGTAGCCGGTCGTACGGGCGCGCCAGATCCCGGCGCTGACGATGTGATGTCCCGGTCGCACCATGACCGCGAGTTCGCCGTGGTGGGCCACTGACCCGACCGGATCGCCATCGAGTTCGACCCGGCACGGGATCGGCCGCTGCCACCACCGGCTGGACGGGCGCCCGACGACGACCAGCCCGATCTCGGTCGTCGTCGCCGCGGCCACGCCCACCTCCCGTTTCGCCGCTGCCGCGCCACTTAGCGGGCATACACGTTCGAAACGGACTTTAGAACACAGTTGGCTGGTCGCGCTCGAAGCCACGCAGAGTGTCGCACGGGCGCGCCGCGAATCTGACCGGCAACATGACCCGCGCAGTGCGAGCATGTGGCGGTGGGCATCGGCGTCGACGAGCAGGACTTGTTCGCCCGCTGGTGGGACTTCCAGCACCGTGCCCGTGGCACGCGAGCCGAACGCAAAGCGCTCGAAGCCGGCGAACCGGCGGACGTGCAGGCCGCGTACGACACGATCGAGGCGCTGGTGGCAGCGGGCGCTCCGGACACCGTCGAACTATTGGTCGCGTTGAACGACGCGGGACCGCCCGAGGACCAGGGCGGCACCGTGGGTGCAGGTCCGCTGGAGGATCTGATCTGCACGCATGGCGATTCCCTCGCCGAGACGATCGAGCGGTGCGCGCGTCAATCCCCGTCGTTCGCGAAGGCACTGTCGAACGTCTGGCTCGAACGCGCTGACGTGAGCCCGGCGACCGAGCAGCGTCTTGCCCGGTGGATCCGGTCCGACAGTTAGAAGATCCGACAGCTAAAAGAGACGCTCGGCGCTCGTATCGATTCCACGCAACGTGTCGTAGTCCACGACAACGCAACGGATGCCGCGGTCGGCGGCGAGAACACGCGCTTGCGGTTTGATCTCCTGCGCTGCGAACACGCCGGACACCGGGGCCAGCAACGGATCGCGGTTCAGCAGCTCCAGATACCGGGTCAGTTGCTCGACGCCATCGATCTCGCCACGTCGTTTCACCTCGACGGCGACCGTGCGACCGCTCGCGTCCCGGCACAACAGATCGACCGGGCCAATCGCGGTCGGGAACTCTCGACGTACCAAGGTAAAGCCGTCCCCCAACGCGGTGGGCGACGCCGCCAGCAACTCCTGTAGGTGGGCCTCGACACCGTCTTTGCGCAGGCCCGGGTCGACACCCAACTCATGTGCGGTGTCGTGGAAGATCTCGTCAAGCGTGATCCGCAACTCCTCGCCCGCCTTGTTGACCACGCGCCACACGCCCGGCGCCTCCTCGATCCGGCACGGCGGGCTCATCCAGTTCAACGGCTTATAGGCCCGATCGTCCGCGTGGATCGAGACGGAACCGTCGGCCTTGACCATCACGAGCCGTGTCGCGGGCGGCAAGTGGGCCGACAGCCGACCGATGTAGTCCACCGAGCACCGCGCTATGACCAGACGCACCGCGACAGCCTATGCGACGCCGTGGTCCGGGCCGATGCGCTACGCCGGGCGGCGGTGGCGCGCACAGGGTTGAATGAGATCCATGGAGGCGCTGACCGGGATCGGGTTATCGGCGTCCGCGGGTCTCAACGCCTACATACCGTTGCTGATCCTCGGCCTGCTCAACCGCTTCACCAACCTGATTACGCTGCCGCGCGGGTGGGAGTGGCTGTCCAACGGCTGGATGCTGGCGCTGCTCGGCGTGCTGCTCGCGGTCGAGGTCGTCGCGGACAAGGTGCCGGCGCTGGACAGCGTGAACGACGTGGTGCAGACCGGCATCCGGCCTACCGCCGGCGGACTGGCGTTCGGCGCGTCGTCCCAATCGTCGACGGTGACGGTCAGCGACCCCGGCACGTTCTTCCACGGCCACCAGTGGCTCGCGGTCGTCAGCGGCGCGGTCATCGCACTGATCCTGCACACGATGAAAGCCGGCGCGCGGCCGGTCATCAACGTCGCGACGTTCGGAGTCGGCGCGCCGGTCGTCAGCACGATCGAGGACGGCGCCAGCATCGGCATGTCCTTGATCGCGATCGTGCTGCCGATCCTGGTGATCGTCGCGCTCGCGGTCGTGGTCTTCGGCTTGTGGCGCCTGCGCGTACGTCTCAAGCGCCGACGCGAAGCACGGGCATTGGCCGCCGCTCGCGTCGCGTCACCACCATCGGCCGGGCCGTAACCGCCGCCCGGCCGCGGCGAACGATGCGTGACGCAAGCGACGCAGACGCGGGCGACGCAGGTCCAACCCAGCGTCCTTAGTCGAGGCCGTTCGCCTCGCGGACCACCGTGACGAGTTCGTCGACGATCTCGGTCAGCGCGAAGTCCTTCGGTGTGAAGACGCGCGCCACGCCGGCCTTGCGCAGCGTTTCGGCGTCGTCGGCCGGGATGATCCCGCCGACCACGACCGGCACGCTCACGCCCGCCTCGCGCAGCCCGTCGAGGACAGCCGCGACCGCGCTCAGATGCGATCCGGACAGCACCGAGAGGCCGACGAGGTCGACGTCCTCTTCGACGGCGGCCGCCACAATCTGGGCCGGCGTGAGCCGGATGCCCTGGTAGACGACCTCGAACCCGGCGTCGCGAGCCCGTACGGCGATCTGTTCCGCGCCGTTGGAGTGACCGTCGAGCCCCGGCTTGCCGACGAGCATCCGCAACCGCCCCGTGCCCAGGTCGGCGGCGGTCGACCGTACCCGCGAACGCGCCCGAGCCACATCGGAGTCGGCGCTGGACGCGCCGGCCAGCCCCGTCGGTGCCCGGTATTCGCCGAAAACGGCGCGCAACGCGCCGGCCCACTCCCCCGTCGTGACACCGGCCCGCGCGCACGCCAAGGTCGCGTCCATCAGGTTTTCCCTGGTACGGGCGCCAGCCGTCAAGCGCTCCAGCGCTGCGGCTACGGCAGTGGTGTCGCGATGTGCGCGCCAAGCTTCCAGCGATTCGATCGCGGCCGCTTCGGCACCCGGGTTCACCTGTTCGATCGCATCCGCGCCCGACTCGGTCAACGGCGAGCTCTCGGTCTCCACGAACCGATTGACGCCGACGACCGTGTCCGCGCCGGACTCCATCCGCGCGCGCCGAGCGGCCAGCGAGCCGACGAGTGCGCCTTTCAGATAGCCGCTCTCCACTGCCGCGACCGCACCACCGGCGTCGAGGATCGTGGTGAGCTCGGCCGTCGCGCCGGTCGCGATCGCATCGACGAGGCCGTCGACGACCACCGAGCCCTCGAAGATGTCCGGGTATTCGAGCAGATCCGACTCGTACGCGAGAACCTGTTGCATCCGCAGGGACCACTGCTGATCCCACGGCCGGGGCAGTCCCAACGCCTCGTTCCAGGCTGGCAGCTGGATCGCCCGGGCTCGTGCGTCGCGGGACAGCGTCACACCGAGCATCTCCAGGACGATGCGCTGGATGTTGTTCTCCGGTTGCGCCTCGGTCAGGCCGAGCGAATTCACCTGTACGCCGTAGCGCAGGCGCCGTGCCTTCGGATCGGTCACACCGTACCGATCGAACGTGATCTCATCCCAGAGCCTGGTCAGCGCGCGCATCTTCGCCATCTCCTCGACGAAACGCACGCCGGCGTTGACAAAGAAGGAGATGCGGCCGACCACGGCGCCGAACCGCTCGGGCGGCACCTGACCGGAGTCGCGTACGGCATCGAGCACCGCGACGGCGGTGGCGAGCGCGAATCCGACCTCCTGCACGGGCGTGGCGCCCGCCTCCTGCAGGTGGTACGAGCAGATGTTGACCGGGTTCCACAGTGGCGTGTGGGCGACCGTCCACGCGATCGTGTCGGTCGTGAGCCGCAGCGACTCGGCCGGCGGGAAGATATGCGTGCCGCGGGACAGGTACTCCTTGATGATGTCGTTCTGCGTAGTCCCGGCGAGCGTGGCCAGGTCGGCTCCGTGCTCCTCGGCCACCGTGACGTAGAGAGCGAGCAGCCACATCGCCGGGGCGTTGATCGTCATCGACGTATTAGCGTCGGCCAGCGGGATGCCGTCGAAGAGTGCTCGCATGTCACCCAGATGGGCGATCGGCACACCGACCCGCCCGACTTCGCCCGCGGCCAACTCGCTGTCCGGGTCGTAGCCGGTCTGCGTCGGCAGATCGAACGCGACGGACAGCCCGGTCTGGCCCTTGGCCAGGTTGCGCCGGAACAGCGCGTTGCTCGCCGCGGCGGACGAATGCCCGGCGTACGTCCGCATCACCCAGGGCCGGTCGGGCCGATCCAGCCGGTACGACATGGTCGGATTCTACTGGCGGGTAGCCTTGCCGTATCGGGTGAAATTACTCTCAGGCACGTTCCGCCCGTCCTGCGTCGTGCCGCCTCGGACAGGTAAGGCACTCTTGTCGGCATGGAAGAGCAGACAGCGATCCGGGTACGGGGGCTGCGCAAGACGTACGGCGAGGCTGTCGCGGTGGCCGGGATCGACCTGGACGTACACCGGGGCGAGTGCTTCGCGCTCCTCGGTCCGAACGGCGCCGGCAAGACGTCGACGGTCGAGATCCTCGAAGGCTTCCGCCCCCGTACGGCCGGCGAGGTGTCCGTCCTCGGCACCGATCCGGCCCGTCCGACCCGCGCCTGGCGGGCCCAGGTCGGAATCGTGCTGCAGTCCACCAGCACGGAATTCGACGCGCTGACCGTCGGCGAGGTCGTCCGGCACTTCGCGGCGTACTACCCGGCGCCGCGGGATCCGGACGAAGTCATCACCGCGGTCGGTCTCGGTGACAAGACGAACGCGCGGTCGAACACCCTGTCCGGCGGTCAGCGGCGGCGGCTGGACGTGGCGCTCGGCGTCATCGGACGCCCCCAGCTGCTCTTCCTGGATGAGCCGACGACCGGTTTCGACCCGGAGGCCCGGATCGAGTTCTGGGAGTTGATCAAATCGCTCCGGGGTGAGGGCGCCACGATCCTGCTCACCACGCACTACCTCGAAGAGGCCGAGGAACTCGCGGACCGCGTCGGCGTGATTGCGGACGGCCGGTTGCTGGAAGTGAACCCGCCGTCGGTGCTGGGCGGTCGCGACCGCGCCGCCACGATCGTCACCTGGGACGGCGTCACCGGGCGGCAGTCCAAGGAGACCGACACGCCGACCGCGTTCGTCCAGAAGCTGGCCGGCGAGCTCGGCGGCGAGATCCCCGGCCTCACGGTGGCGCGGCCGACGCTGGAGGACATCTACCTCGCCATGATCGACAAGGGAAAGGGCACCGCCTGATGGCCGCCGAAACGATCACGCCCGCGGCTCCAGCCCTCGAGAGTACGGCCGTCTCGACGCTGCGCATCGGCTGGCTGCGCGGCCAGCTCGAGCTCAAAGAGTTCTTCCGGCAGCGCGAGCAGGTGTTCTTCACGCTCGCGTTTCCGGTGATGCTGTTGCTGATCTTCGGCTCGATATTCAGCTACAAGATCGACGGATCGGGCGGGGTCGCATTCGCCCGGTATTTCGTGCCCGGCATTCTCGCGACCGGCCTGTTCGGCGTCGCGTTCCAGACGCTCGCGATCCAGATCGCGGTCGAACGCGACAAGGGCGTGCTCAAGCGGCTGCAGGGCACACCGATGCCGCCGGCGGCGTACTTCGTCGGCAAGGTCGTCATGGTGCTGGCGTTGGTGATCCTGGAATCCGTCCTGCTGCTGGTGATCGCCGAGCTGCTCGGCAAGGTGTCGCTGCCGACCGACTGGCACCGGTGGGTCACGTTTGTGTGGGTGACCGTGCTCGGCGTCACGGCCGGGTCGCTGTTCGGCATCGCGTACTCGTCGGTCCCTCGTACGGGCAAGGCGGCCCCCGCCGTCGTCACCAGCGTGGCGCTCGTGTTGCAGTTCCTCTCCGGCGTGTACTTCGTGTTCACCCAGGTTCCGCAGACGATCCAGCACCTCGGTGCGCTGTTCCCGCTCAAGTGGATTGCCCAGGGTTACCGGTCGGTGCTGCTGCCCGACCGCTTGCAGTCGCTCGAACCGGCGCACTCGTGGGAGCCGGGTCGGACCGCGCTCATTCTCGGCCTGTGGTCGCTCGGTGCCCTGCTCGTGGCACTGCGTACGTTCCGCTGGCGGAGCCGTACCGATTCGTGAGGCGGGTTGATCGCTGCCGCTGGTCGTGCGCCCGACGCGACGCGCCAGGTTGGCGTGCGATCACGGTCGGCGGGGTGCCAGACTGAGGGTGTGCCGGAATCCACCGTCTACGTCGTGGGCCCGATCGTGGCGTTCCTGGTGATCGGCGCGCTCGCGGCGATCTTGCGGTGGTCGTCGGATCCGGAGTTGAAGCGAAAGCAGGCCGAGATCTTCGCCGGCCCGGCCGATTATGGCCTGTTGAGCGTCGTCGCGATCGTCCAAACGGCACCCGAGGCCCGCGCGATGCAACTCCGACTGAGCGACGCCGGCATCCGCGCCACCGTGGCGCCCTCCGGCGACGGCCGGATGAGCGTTCTCGTGTTCGACGCGGAGAAGGACGAGGCGCGCCGGCTGGTCGGCGGCTCGCCGATCTGATTCGACACAACACGCGTGACCAGGCGGCCCGCCCATGCCGCCGAACGTCTCACGGCCGCAGCGTGGCGAGCCGCCCGTGATGGCCGTATGCTCCCTCTTCGTTGTGTCGTCCGGGGCCGCCGGCCGTCTCGCGACTTCGTTGTTGCCCGTGACGTTGTCCGCGACCTCACGTCTGGTCTCGTGACTTCGTTGTGTTGTCCGCGACCTCACCCGGATTGCGGCCCGAGACCGTGACAGGACCGCATCCCATGCCGCACAAACACCAGATCGTCGCCGCCTCCGTCGCCGGCCTCGGGCTTGCGGTGGCCGCCGCGCTCGGCGGATGCGGCGGCGGTGCCAAGTTTGTGGCACACGGCTCGACCGGAGCATCCGCGGCGGCATCCCCCGGGTCGACCGCGACGAGCCCCGGTGGGACGGCATCGGCCGGCGCCGGTTCGACTCCCGGCACTCAAGCGACGGGTCCGAAGACCGGGGCCGGCTCGACGAGCAAGCCGTCGAGCGCCTCCGGGTCATCCGGTTCGTCGACCAAAGGCACGACGAAATGTACGGTCTCTCGCCTGGAACTCTTCCACGCGCTCACCGACGACGGAGCGATGTACCAGGCCCTCGGCGCACCGCCCGGTATCGGTTCGCCGGTCTGCGTGCCGGGTTACGCCATGGCCCGCGCGACAGCCTCGACGACGAACTCGGACCGCGCGGAGATCCTGTTCAAGTACACGGCGTCGACGAAAGCGTGGAAACCGGTAGCCGGCGGCACGGCCGTCGACTGCAGCGCTTTCGTCACGGCAGCCGAGGCCGAGAAACTGCCCGGGTGCATCACCGGCTGACATCTCGAGCCGTGCTCGGCTCGCGTGCCGCGATACGGACAGCGGTGGCCGGCTCGATTCCTCGAGCCGGCCACCGCGTATCGATGCCGACCGTCAGTATTTGATCGTCACCGTCGCCGTGCCAAGCACCGGCGGGAGCTTCGACACGTCGACCTTGAGGACCTCGCCGTCGTCCACGACGCCGCTGGCGTCCAGCGTCTTCTGGTGGACGAGGTACTTGCCCGTCGTCGCCGACTTCACGGGTGCGCACGCCGTCGTGTCGGAGAGCCCCGACGCCTCACACGCCGCCTCGTCCTGCCCGAGCAGGTGGTCCATGCCGAAATCGCTGTCGTTGGCGAGGTAGAGGGTCCTGCCGCCGTCCGCGGTCGCGACCCCTTCGATCTTGTCGTGGCTGAAGAACGCGCCCGACGGGTCGAGCTGATTCAGCACGGTGCCGATCTCCACGTACGGCGTCTTGCTCACCGGCGTGATGCCCGCCTGCGCCAGCAGCAACTCGGCCTTCGCGGTGACTGCGTCGCCGACGTACGCGTCGATCGACTTCGGACCCGAGGCGGTTGCGACCGTGTAGCCCAGCGGGTTCACGCCGTTGCCCTTGATGTCGGTCGCGCCGGTCAGGTCGATCTCGTAGAGGTCCTTGAACGCCGCCTGGCCGGGCTCGCCCTGGTTGCCGTCGCGCTCGTCGACAAGGAACTTCGTGTCGGAAAGCGCGGTGATCTCGCTGACGGCACTCGCGGTCGTGGCCGGGTTGGTGAGCAGGTAGAGGTACTCGTGGATCGCTTTCGTCTTGAGATCGACGGTCACGATCCGCACTGGGGCGACGTTGGCCGGCTTGACGGTCTTGCCGTTGGAACCCAGACCGTAGTCGGGCACCGTGAGCGCCGACTGCATGATGCCTACGAGCGTCCTGCCATCGGGCGTGACCGTGAGGCCCTCCATACCCTTGTTCTTGGTGCGCAGCGTCAGCTCGATCGGCAGCGGCTGCAAGGTGTCGACATTGTGGCCGTTGCCGAGGCCGAACCCGGTGTCGGCGCCCCATGGCGAGAGCCGTTCGATCTCCTTGCCGTTCTTGTCGAAATGCGTGATGAACGGGCCGTACTCATCGGAGATCCAGAAGCTCCCGTCCGGCAGGGCGACGAGGCCCTCGGAGTCGTAGCCGTTGTCGGGGTTGAGCTTGATGGCCGGCTGGGTGCCGGGCACGGTGTAAAGCTGGGTCGGATCGATCTGGGTGCCGAAGAGGTCCTCGGTCTTCTCCGCACTCGCCGCGTTCTTGGTCACCGGGTTCGGCAGGCCGTTGTACGCCGTGCCGTCGGGCGCCTTGAGGAGGATCGTCTTGCGCAGCACCGCCTTACCGCCGACCAGCTGGAACAGGCCGATCTGGGGGTTGAAGGTCGGGTCGGTGAAGACCTTCTCGCCCAGCGGTCCGTCGTCGTCGGCGTTCGGGCCGCGGTCGGTGACGCCATAAAACCAGCCCGCCTTGCCCGGCACTGCAACGAAGGACGAGCCGTAGCCGCCGCCGGAGATCAGCGCAGTCGTACCGTTCGGGCCCTCGAGCGCGCCGAGCGGCGGGATCTTGTCCGCGCCGGGCACAGCGTCCTTGTAGAGCGTGACGGCGTCGGTCGCGGTGTAGGTGAAATGCACCGTGCCGTGGCTGCCCGTGACGGCCGGCGTGAAGCTATAGGAGCCGTCGGCGTTCACCGTCAGACTGCCCGCGGCCGGGTTGTCGAGCCCGCTGTGGCGCACGACCGCGGTCGCGCCGAAGTCGTTCGCCAGGAGGTTGCCTGTCACGACGCCGCCGCTACGCGGGTTCGCGACACCGTGGTCGGCGTTCACCGCGAAGGGGTGAGGCGCTGTGGCCCACCACCCGAACGGGTCGGCCGTGGCGACGCCGGCGGAGGCCAGGACGATGACGGCCGCTGTGCCGCCGATGACTGCCGCCCGCTTGCGGCCAAGGAGGTTGAGGCGCATTCCCGCAGCCAAGCCGCGACAGACGAACGGCGGATGACCGGCGAATGTCGTTTTCCGGTCGGGCGGCGTAATCGAGACTCATGTTCCGGCACATGGTGACAATGACCTCGGTCGCACCCAGCTGACGACGTGAACCCGCCGGTGGCTTACGGACGGCTCCGAACCCACGGCACTCGGGCCGGATCGTTGACGACTCGCCTCAGCGATCCGGCCCGGCCCGTTCCGTCGTCGCCGACCCACGCCCCAAGCGTGGTTCACGCCGCGACGGACATCTCCTCATCCAGCACGTCGTCAACATCGACGTCACTTGCGTCGTCGTCGCCGGCATCGTCGTCGCTCGCGTCGTCGTCGTTGGTGTCGTCGCTCCGGGAGCGCCGCGATCCTGCGTCGAAGATCGGATCGGCCGGCGGCGGCACCGGTGACGTATCGAAGCGGTCGTGATCGAAATCGGCGAACAGTTCGTTGTCCGGCGGCAGGTCGGCCGGGCGACCGGGCGACTCGACCGCCTCGGCGGCCTCACCGCCGATCGAGCCCTCGGTCGCCGGATCGTTGATCGCATCGGTCGCACCGACGGCACGCCGGCGGGCGAACTTCGCCACGCCCCGCGACATGTCGTGGCCGACGGCGACGGCGTCGAGCTCATAGGACGTGTGTCGGCGCTCCTCGGTGTCGGTCCAGTCCCGGCTGTACATCCGACCGTGGATCACGAGCGGATCGCCGAGCTGGACGGACTCGAAGACGTTTTCGCCGAGCTTGCGCCAGCACGCGACCTTGATCCGCAGACTGTCGCCGTCGACCCAACGACTGGTCGCCCGGTCGTATCGGCGGGATGTGGAGGCGAAGCGGAACGTGACGACGTACGTCCCGGTCTGCGACGTACGCCGCCACTCGGGCGCCGTCATCACGTTGCCAATCAAGGTCACCGCGGTGTCGAACATGGCATCTCCCTTACGTGAGAATCGACGGCGCGGAACGCTGCGCGCCGGTGTATGCCGGTCGAGACTCGTCGTACGGGCGCGTTGAAGCGAACGATTGTCGGCGAAACTGTGGACAGCGAGGGTGCCTGTGGATGGCGACGCTCGATGCACGCCGTCCCGGCCACGGGCGGGGTAACCTACCGCCGTGGATGAAGACGTGCTCGGCGCGCCGTACGAGCGGATGACGATCGACCTCGGCGAAGACGACGAGGGCGCGGTCGTGGCGACGCTCGTCCGCCGGCGCTGCGAGGCACCGACCACGCGCGCCGTGCTTTACATCCACGGCTACACCGACTATTTCTTCCAGACCCATCTGGCGGATTTCTTCGTCGACGCCGGCATCGACTTCTACGCGATCGATCTGCGTAAGCACGGGCGCAGTCTGGCCGGCCACCAGACGGCCAACTTCACCCGCGACGTCGCGTCATACTTCACCGAGCTGGACGAAGCGCTGCGCATCATCCGCGAGGTCGATGGGCACACCCGGGTGCTGGTGAGCGGCCACTCCACCGGAGGCCTCACGGCATCGCTGTGGGCGCATCGCCGCCGCACCGACGGCGTCATCGACGGGCTGTTCCTCAACAGCCCGTTCTTCGAATTCAACGTGTCCGCGGCGGTCCGCGCGGCGATCGGTCCGACGTTCTCGGCGCTCGCCCGCACGCGGCCCTATGCGCTGCTTCCGGCCGGCCTCAACCAGGTGTACGGCCGCAGCCTGCACGCCGACCACGAGGGCGAGTGGACGTACGATCTGGCCTGGAAACCGCTCGGCGGCTTCGCCGTTCGGGCTGGTTGGCTCGCGGCCATCCGCTCGGCGCAGGCGCGACTCCACCGGGGGCTGGACATCGAGGTGCCGGTGCTGATCGGGACGTCGAATGCCACGTACCGGTCGACTGCCTGGAGCGACGAGGCGCACGGCGCCGATGCTGTCCTGGATCCGGCGGACATGTGGCGCTGGGGACCGGGTCTCGGCCGGCACGTGACGCTGGTGCGCTTCGACGGTGCGCGCCACGATCTCGTACTGTCCCGCAAACCGGTCCGTGACACGGTTTTCACCGAACTCGCCGCGTGGATCGGCGCGTACTTCCCGCGTTAGCGCCGGCTAGCGCATCGGCTGCCACCGGCCGTGCTGGCGCACGAGCAGGCCCTGCCGTAACGGATGCCGGGCGCCCGCGTAGAACATCCGGTCGACGGCTCGGCGTGCCTTCGCCACGCCCGCGACAGAACGCGATCCAGTGATGACGACGACGTCGCGCGCGGGGACGCCTACGACGATCGACCCCGGAACGCGTCCCTCCAACCCGTCCCAGAACTCGTCGCAGAGCAACACGCTGGACTCGATGCCTTCGAACGAGAGCATCAACGCGGGCGGTTGTCCATGGATCGCCATCTGGCCGATCGCCGCGTCGAGGTGGGCGGCGGCGCGATGCCTTAACTCGCGGCGCGACATCCGCAGCCGCCCAAAGTCGGGCCATGTCATCAGCCGGTCGCCGTACGGATAGCCGAGCGAATAGCCGACGACGAGATCGTCGAGGAGCACATCGAACACGTAACGGTCGTCGTATGCCGGGTCGCGGACGGAGACGACCACAGGCATGAAAGTGGCGTTCATCACCTGCATGACGTGCAACCTAACGGGATCGGACCAGGCAGAAAAGGGGTTGGGACAAAGTTCCGTACAATCCGTAGCAAGCGTCAGCGCACCGTTACGCGGTCGCCACTATAGGTCAGTTTGAAACATGACCGTCGATGTCTTGAAATGCGCGCCGGCAACGGGCTTGACCATGGAGTCGGGTCCAAGGTTTAGCGTCAGCCGTATGACGCTCGCGGTTAGAGAAGTCCACCGTCGGCCGGCCCTTCGCGTCGGCGAACTCGCACACGAGGTCGGCGTGGCGCCGGACACCATTCGCTATTACGAGCGGGTCGGACTCCTGCCGCCACCGAGCCGTACGTCGTCGGGCTACCGCGCGTACGGCGTCGAGGCGATCGACCGGATGCGGTTCATCCAAGGGGCACAGCGACTCGGACTGACGCTCAGTGACGTACGGGATCTGCTGGCCGTACGTGACGCAGGCACCTGCCCATGCGAGCCGGCCGAGCAACTTCTCCGGCGGCGGCTCGACGAACTCGACGTGGAACTCGCCCGACTGACCGCGTTGCGGGCCGACATGCTCCGGATGGCCGAGCAGCTGCCGTCGGCCGAATGTCCACCGCCGGCGCCGGGCCGGTGGTGCCCTCCCGGCGACTGACGCGGCAGCCGAGCCCGAAAGCCGAGAACTCGAAAGCCGAAACCGAGTGCCCGCACCCGGATCCGGCGATCCGGGACCGGGCCCGAGAACCGAGAGGAGGTGAAGACCATGACCGATAGCGCGAACGCACGCTGCCAGCCCGCATGCTGCTGCGACGAATGCTGCGACGGCGACACCTGCGCTTGCGGCTGCTGACGTAGAGCTGCCCAAGCCGTGGACGCTGTGCGCGCCAGCGTCCACGCCCGTACATGTCAATGTTCCGGAATGGGCTTGACCAAGTTAGTTATTGGCCACTAACTTTGCTCTCATGAGCCCGGTGACCCGCATGTCCGCCGATGAGCGCCGCGAGGCGGTCCTCGACGCTGCCATGATCGAGTTCGGGCTGGGTGGCTATGTCGGCACGTCGACCGAGTCGATCGCCCGGCGCGTCGGCGTCTCGCAGCCCTATCTTTTCCGGCTGTTCCCATCCAAGAAGGCGATCTTCCTCGCCGCGGTCGAACGCTGTTTCGATCGGATCCAGGCGTTGTTCGAGACGGCAGCCGAGGGACTCACCGGTGACGCGGCCATGTCGGCGATGGGCACCGCCTACAACGGTCTGCTGGACGATCGACAGATCCTTCAAATGCAGCTCCAGATGTGGGCCACGGCCTGCAACGACGACGAGGTCCGGGACGCTACCCGCCGCCGGATGGGCCGGTTGTTGGCCACCGTGGAGCGCCTCGGTGGCCTGGACGAGCAGCGACTCACGCAGTTCATGGCCTACGGAATGCTGCTCAACGTGATGGGCGCCATGGACATCGAGCGGGTCAAGGACCAACTCGGTGCGATCCTGGCCGGGCTGGCGCAGGAAGCACCGGCCGCCCCGGACATCACCTCCGCAGCGCCGGCCGCCCCGGACATCACCTCCGCAGCGCCGGCCACGCCGGCAGCGCCCGCCATGCCTACCGTGCCCACCGGGCCGACCTCGGTGGCAAAGACCTCTCGACGCGCGAACTCGCGCTGACCAACCGCCGACAACGACGTCGGCCGCATTCTGTCCGTCAAAGTTAGTGACTGATCACTATTGGGGGCTCACGATGCAACCGACCACCGCGGTGCGACCGATCACCGCCGGAACCCAGCCGCGGGTCATCTGGACCTGGATCGCGGCCTGCGTGGCCGCATTCATGGTGTCGATGGACAACCTTGTCGTCACCAACGCCCTTCCGGTGATCCGGGTGAAGCTCGATGCCGGTCTGGAGGGGCTCGAATGGACCGTCAACGCGTACACGCTGAGTTTCGCGGTCTTCCTGCTGAGCGGCGCCGCGCTGGGTGACCGGTTCGGACGCCGCCGCCTCTTCGCGATCGGCCTGACGATCTTCACGCTCGCGTCGGCCGGTGCCGCTATGGCACCGAACATCGGCACCCTCATCACCGCACGGGCGATCCAGGGATTCGGTGGCGCCATTGCGATGCCACTCACACTTACCCTGCTGTCGAGTGTCGTGCCGGCCGCACGGCGTGGCGTCGCGTTCGGGGTGTGGGGCGCCACGGGCGGCCTCGGTGTCGCGCTCGGTCCGGTGATCGGCGGCGCCATCACCGAGTACGCGTCCTGGCAGTGGATCTTCTGGGTCAACGTTCCGATCGGGCTGCTGCTCTTGCCGGTGCTGTTCGGGGTGCGGGAGAGCCGTGGCGGCGCCGGACGACTCGACCCGATCGGCACCGTGCTCATCACTCTCGGGCTGTTCGGCGTCGTATTCGGCGTGGTGCGCGGCAACGGACACGGCTGGGCCAGCGGCCAGGTGCTGTCCTCACTCGTCGCCGGCGGGCTGCTCGTCGTCGCCTTCCTCGCGTGGGAGGTCCGGGCGAGGGCGCCGATGGTGCCGCTACGGATGTTCCGCAGCCGCGGCTTCGCCTTGACGAACGTGGTTTCGCTCGTCATGTCGTTCGGCATGTTCGGCGCGGTGTTCCTCAGCGCGCAGTTCCTGCAGACCGTCCAGGGCTACTCGCCGCTGGAGGCGGGCGTGCGGACGCTGCCGTGGACGGCGATGCCGGTGCTCGCGTCGCCGATCGCCGGCGTGTTGAGCGACCGCATCGGAGCCCGGCGCATCGTCGCGATCGGTCTCCTGTTGCAGACGGCCGGGTTGGCCTGGCTCGCCGTCGTCATGCAGGTCGACGTGGCGTACGCCGAATTGGTTCCGGCCTTCGTACTCGCCGGCCTCGGCATGGGCTTCTTCTTCGCACCGATCGCCCGGCTGACGATCGACTTCGTGCCGGTTGCGCTTCAGGGCGTGGCATCGGGTACGTCGAACGCACTACGCCAACTCGGTACGGTGCTCGGCGTCGCCGTCCTTGGCGCCGTGTTCTCGGCCGTCGGTGGATATTCGAGCGGTCAGTCGTTCGTGCATGGGCTGCGCGCGGCTCAGGTGGTCGGTGCGATCGTCCTCGGGATCGGCGCCCTGGTCGCGTTCGCCATTCCCCGTGACCCGGCGGGGCCGGACGCACCGGCGGTTGGCGTCGCGCAAGGGGCCGACGAGGGTGTGACGAAGGAGACCGAACCCGCGATGACGGGCTGACGGCACGGCCGGAACTGCCGAATCCGGCGGGGGTGGCGACGGCATGCAGGGCAGCGGCCCGGTGAGATTTCGCTCACCGGGCCGTTGCGTCGCGTGGCCGTTACGGGGAGGCGGCCCGCGCCATTACGCCCAGGAGACGACCTCATCGTGCGGCAGCCGCGGCAGCCGGTCGAACCACGGGTTCTCGCCGGGGTGCCCGATATTGACCACGAGGATCGTCTGGAACCGTCCGCCCGGGAAGAATTCGGCGTCAATGCCGGCCGGGTCGAATCCGCCCATCGGTCCGGCCGCCAGCCCGTGGGCGCGTACGGCCAGGATGAAGTACGCCGCCTGCAGCGTCGCGTTGGTCCGGGCGGAGCCGGTGCGCAGCTCGTCGTCGGCGGCGTAGTAGTCCTTGAGCTCGGGCCGGAACGGAAACACCGTGGGGATGTGTTCGTGGAACGACGTGTCCATGGCGAGCACGGCGACGGCCGGCGCGGTCGCGGTCTTCGCCTGATTGCCCTCGGCCATGTGGGTGACCAGGCGTTCACGACCCTCGCCCGGGCGGACGTAGAGAACCCGGAGCGGCTGGACGTTCGCCGCCGTCGGCGCCCACTTCGCGAGCTCCCAGATCGACGTCAGCTCCTCGTCGGTGACCGGCGTCGGCGCAAAGCTGTTGGCCGTACGTGCCTCGGTGAACAGAAGTGCGCGCGCCTCATCATCGAGCCGGCTCAGGGTCACCGTCGACCCGTCGATTGTCCGCTCTTCGTCGACGACCTGCGTCATGAAGCTCTCATCTCCCTGGCTACTTCGGAAAAACTAGTAACGAGGCAGACGTTAGCACGTTGGTATGATGGAGCAATGGCAGGAGCGAGTGAGGTGCACCACGAGCCGCGGGCATGTGATGCGGCGCTCGCCCATGCATTCGAGTTTCTCGGCAAGCGCTGGAACGGCGTTCTGCTCGGCACCTTGTTGAACGGGCCGGCCACGTTTTCCGAGCTGCGCCGCTCGGTGCACGGCATCAGCGACTCGATGTTGTCCGACCGGTTGGGCGAATTGAGCCGCGCTGGCCTGGTCAGCCGTACGGTCAACGACGGTCCGCCGGTGGCCGTCGACTATGCGTTGACGCCCGCCGGCAAGGCCTTGCTGCCGGCGCTCGAGGAGCTCACGACGTGGGCGGCGGAGAATCTTCCGGCCTGCCCGTGATCGACGGCGTCCACGGCCGGAAAGTCCGTCGGTCGCCCTCGCACGACCGGCGCCGAGGTGCCAGCGTGCCTAGCTGCCAGGACGATTACGGCGTCACGCCGTTTCGCTCGAGCTCCGGTTCGACCGCGCCGGCATTCCGGGCCCGCCGCTGGGTCGAGGAGCGCATCGAGTTTCGGACCGGGATGTAGTCGCCGGCCGTAGCGAATCCGACGCGCGGCATATTGCCGTACAACACTTCGTAGTTGCCGTCGCGGACCTCGAACGTCTCGTGCCAGATCCCCACGTCGCCGCTTTCGCCGACGGCCTTGTTGAACCGTTGCCACGCCTTGCGATGCGGCAGGCTCTGATCGCGTGCGAACGCCTCCAACTGCTCGACGCTGCGCCAATATTGGACGATCAGCGGGCCGCTCGGGCCGACCCACGCCGTGAAGCTCATCAGGCCACGGTCGCGCTCTTTGGACAGCAACCGGAGCATCGGCCCCATCGCGGTCGCCACCGGGATCCACTTGTGCAGTTTCCACGGCTTGTTCACCCGCATGCCGATCAGGAACACCACGAAGTCGCCGTCCACCTGCGCCGTCATGCGCCCCGCCGTCACCTTGGCCATCTCGGCCTCCCCACGTCGCGATCGGTTCCACAGTTGTCCGATTGTTTGGATAGCGTCGCTATCTATAAACGGATAGGTACACTATCTATCGTGTCGGCAACCGACGCAAGCGGATTCGACGAATCGGGCGCGCTGACTGGGGCGGCACATGGGTGGGACGACGGAGGGCAAAGATGCGCATCGGCGAACTGAGCAGGCGCAGCGGGGTCGCCGTACCCACGATCAAGTACTACCTGCGCGAGGGCCTGCTCGAACCGGGCGAGACACGGGCCGCGAACCAGGCCGATTACGGCGACGCCCACCTCCAGCGGCTGCGACTCATCCGCGCGCTGCTGGATGTCGGCGGCGTTTCGATCTCGGCCGCCCGTGATGTCATCGCCGCTCTCGGCCGGACCGATCTACAACCCCATGACCTGCTCGGTGTCGCCCACCACGCCGTCTCGCCGACCCGGCACCCCGATCGCGACACCGACGCGTGGCGGGATGCCCGCACCGCCGCCGATCAATTCGTGGCCGAGCGCGGTTGGTTTGTCGAGCCGAACGCGCCGGCCCGCGATCAGCTGGCCGACGTGATTGCCGCGCTGCGCACGGTCAACGCCCCAGAGGTCCTGGACAATCTGGACGCCTATGCCACGAGCGCGCTGTCCCTCGCCGAAGTCGAGGTCGACAACGTGATCGCGCGCGGCGAAGCGGTGCGCATGCTCGAACTCGTCGTGCTCGGCACCGTCCTGGGCGAGGCGCTGCTCGCGGCGTTGCGCTTGCTCGCCCACGAACACGCAAGCATGGTACGGCTGGCCGCGGCGCAACAGCTTCCAGCGGCGGTGCCGACTGCCACCTCGGGCTTGAGCTAGCGGCTCGGGACCGGGCCATCGCTCGCACCGGGCCATCGCTCGCACCGGGCCATCGCGCCATCGCTCGGATCGCGCCGTCATCTGGATTCGCGGCGCTACTTGGATTCGCGGTCTCCGACGGCGAACATCCGCCCGGCCGGGCGTCACCCCGGCTTCGACGTGATCTCGCCTCGTGCCGGTGCAAGGATGATCCGGTGACGGACGGTCCGATCGCATTCGTGCTCGGCGGTGGCGGTGTGCTCGGTGCCGTCGAGGTCGGCATGGTCCGGGCCTTGATCGAGGCCGAGATCCGACCGGAAATCATTGTCGGGACATCGATCGGCGCGATGAACGGTGCGCTCGTCGCGGCCGACCCGACGATCGCCGTCATCGGTCGTCTCGTCGAGCTGTGGGCATCCAAACAGGCCCGCGACGTGTTCGGCGACTCCGCGCCCCGCCAACTGGCGCGGCTCGCCCGGGCCGGCACGCATCTGCACTCGCCCGCACCGCTGCGCGCGATGCTCGACCGCGAGTTGCGCGGCATACATCGCTTCGAGGACCTGCCGGTACGGTTCGAATGCTGCGCCGCGAGCATCGAGCGCGCGGCCGAGCACTGGTTCACCAGCGGTCCCCTGGTCGACGCCGTACTTGCCTCGGCCGCCGTGCCGGGGCTGCTTCCGCCGATCGCGATCGACGGCCAGCACTACATCGACGGCGGCGTCGTCAACTCGATCCCGGTCGGCCGGGCCGTCGAGTTGGGCGCCGGAACGGTGTACGTCCTGCAGGTCGGTCGGATCGACCGACCGCTCATCGCGCCGCGCAACGTGGTCGACGTCGCCCGGGTGGCCTTCGAGATATCCCGACGTCACCGATTCGCTCGCGAGATGGCCGCCGTCCCGGCCGACGTCACGGTGCACGTGCTGCCGCCCGGCGCCGGATCGAAGCGGGACGACTCGCCACTGGCGTACCGTGACCTGCGGGCCGCACAGCGACGCATCGACCGGGCGTATGAAGCGTCGGCGGCGTTCCTCAAGGAGCACACGTGAGGCCACCACCACGCTGGGTGCGCCGGCTTGCGCTGGCACCGCTCGCGGTCGCGCTGTCGCTGGCGCTTCTCGGCACGTCGCCCCTGTGGCTGTTGGTCTCGGCGGCGGTGTCGCCGCTTTTCGCCGGCCGCCTCCGCCCGGTTCGCGTGCTGTGGCTCGCGACGACGTACTCACTCGTCGAGTCCGGTGCGCTGATCGCGATGTTCGCGATGTGGGTCGCGTCCGGTTTCGGCTGGCGCGTACGGTCGCCCGCATTCCAGCGCGCGCACTACCGGCTTTGCGGACGAGCACTCGCGATCCTCTACCGGCAGGCGAAGTGGGTTCTGCGGCTGACCGTACAGATCGATGGGGTGACCCCGGACTCGCTGCAGCGGCCGCGACCGCTGCTCGTCCTGTCCCGGCACGCCGGGCCGGGCGACTCGTTCCTGCTCGCCCACGCCCTCATCAACTGGTACGCCCGCGAGCCGCGCATCGTTCTCAAGGACAGCCTGCTATGGGATCCGGTGATCGACGTACTTCTCAACCGGCTGCCGAACCGCTTCATCGCGCCGGGCGGTGGAGAACGGGCCGAGCAGCAGGTCGCCGATCTGGCCAAGGACCTGGACAACGACGACGCGTTGCTGATCTTCCCGGAGGGTGGCAACTTCACCCCGGAACGATGGACGCGAGGCATCATGCGACTCCGGCGCCTTGGCTTGCCGGCGATGGCTCGGCGGGCGGAGCGCATGCACCACGTGCTTCCGCCCCGCCCCGGAGGCGTACTCGCGGCGCTGGAAGCAAGCCCGCGCGCCACCGTTGTCCTGGTCGGGCACACCGGCGTCGACCATTTGCGTACGGTCGCCGACGTATGGCGCGAACTGCCCATGGACAAGTCGATCGTCATGCAGTGGTGGCTGGAAAACCCGGCCGACATCCCGAGCGATATCGATGGCCGGGTCGAGTGGCTCTATGCCTGGTGGGCGCGCATCGACGGTTGGATCGCGCAGCACAAGTCCGTGCCGGAGCTCACCGAGGTCGGCGGCGGCGTGCCGGAGGCCGCACCGGACCTCACCGTGCCACCGGCGGTTTGAAGGGGCCATCACGCGTCGGCGCACATCGCGTTGGTCGCCGTCGCGCGGTAGCGTACGTGCGCTGACGGAAGGATGCCCGCTGGATGGAGACGCCCGGGACCGGCTCGAACGACGACCCGCAGCCGCCTAGATCGACAGGCGCACACCGGGTCGCGCGACCGGCTTCCGTACGGTGGCGCGGCGCCTTCGCGGCGCTCGCGATTCTCGCCGTCGCCGGGGCCGCCTTCTTGATCGTCCAGTTCGGTCACGGCGGCGGGTCCTTGGCCGCCAGCGCGGCGTCGGCATCGCCGTACCCGCGGACCGGGTCGACCAGAAGCGACGGCGCGCACCGCGCCTCACCCACCGCCACCGGCGGTCACGCCCGCGCGTCGGGCACCGCAAAGCCCAGCTCGGGCCGATCGACGGCAGCGCACGGTTCATCCCAGAATCCGACCACGCCCTCGGCGAGCTCACGCAAGGGTGTGTCGGTCTGGTCGTTCAACGGCGTCGACGCGGCACTCAGCCAGTCCGGCGCCGGGTGGTATTACACGTGGTCGGCCGGGCACGCGGGGATCACGACTCCGCACGGCGTCGATTTCGTGCCGATGATCTGGGGCAGCGGCAGCGTCACTGCCCAGTCGATCGCACAGGCCAAGTCGGCCGGGCACTACCTGCTCGGGTTCAACGAGCCCGACCTGTCGAGCCAATCGAACATGTCCGTCACGCAGGCTCTCGATCTGTGGCCGAAGCTCCAGGCGACCGGTCAGACGCTGGGCTCCCCAGCGGTGGCCGCCGGCGGTGCGACGCCGGGTGGGTGGCTCGACCAGTTCATGAGCGGCGCCAGGTCGCGCGGCTATCGGGTCGATTTCATCGCGCTGCACTGGTACGGCAGCGACTTCACCACAAGTGCGGCGGTCAGCCAGCTGAAGTCATATCTTCAAGCGGTCTGGAACCGCTACCACAAGCCGATCTGGCTGACCGAGTACGCCCTGATCAACTTCTCGAATGGCACGCACTATCCGAGCGAATCCGAGCAAGCGGCATTCGTGACCGCCTCCACCAAGATGCTCGACAATCTGTCCTACCTGCAGCGTTATGCGTGGTTTGCGCTGCCGGCCGACGACGATGGCCCGAGCACCGGTCTGTTCACCAGCGGCCCCAAGGTCACCGACGCCGGAAAGGCGTTCGAAGCCGCGCACTGAGCGTCGTGACCGGTCCCGGGGACCGCCGGCCGGTGGTAGGAAGGTCACATGGACGCGCATCCCCACTACACAACCGCGGCGGGTGCACGTCGGGCGTCGTCGCGCGCGGACGCCGCTGATCACCTGACCTGGTCCGTCGTTTATTCAGGCAACCCACGGGTAGGCACTCATGATGGCGACAACGACCGAAATCGAACGGAAGTTCGTCGCACCCGACGGATTCGCGCTGCCGGATCTCACGGCGATCCCGGGCGTGGCGTCGGTCGACGATCCGGTCGTGCTGAATCTGGACGCGACCTACTACGACACGACGAGCCTGGCACTTGCACGCCATCGAATGACGTTGCGCCGGCGGCGCGGCGGCCGCGATGCCGGCTGGCACCTCAAGCGCCCAGCTGGCGGGGACCGTACGGAACTGCAGCTGCCCGCCACCACGCGGAGCCGGAAGGTGCCGGACGAGCTGGTCGCCGAGGTCTGGGCGGTGTCACGGGGCGATGAGTTCGTGCCGATCGCCCGGATCCGCAACCGTCGGGTGGAGCGCGCCGTGCGCGACAGCCGGGGGGCCGTGCTCGCCCTCATGTCGGACGACTCCGTGGCCAGCGAGTCGTATGAGGCGGCCGGCGGCGAGCCGACGAGCCGCCAATGGCACGAGCTCGAGGCCGAGCTCGTCGATGGCAACCGCGAGTTCCTCGCAACACTGAGCGACGCCCTTATCGCGGCGGGCGCGCGGGTGGCCGAGAGCCCGGCCAAACTTGCGCAGGCGCTGGGTGATCGCTATCCCGTCACGGATGGCGTTCTCCCCGGCGGTGAAACGCGCCTGGCCGGGGCGGCCCAGCCGGCGAGCAGTTGGAACGGCCGGACGATCCAGGCCTACCTGAGTCAACACCGCGACGAGCTGGTTACCAACGATCCGAAGGTCCGCGCCGAAGATCCCGACGGCGTTCACGACATGCGCGTCGCGATCCGGCGGCTGCGCGCGACGCTGCGTACGTTCCGATCGATGCTCGACCGGAGCCGGACCGAACCGCTGCGCGCCGAACTGCAGTGGCTCGGCGGCCTGCTCGGTGCCGTACGGGATGGCGACGTCATGCGGCAGCGCTTCGACAACGCACTCGCGGCCGAGCCGCCCGACACGATCGTCGGTCCGGTCGCGGCACGCATCCATGAGCGTCTCGGGTCATCCACCGGACAAGCGCGCGACGCGCTCGCCGCCGCCATGACAAGCGCGCGCTACGCGCACATCCTCGATGAGCTGGACGCGGTCGTCGACAGCGAGCTCACGAACGCGACGGGCAACCGGCTACGCGGGGCCGCACGAAAGGCAGTCCGGCGAGCGGACGCACGGCTGGACGCCGCTCTCGAAATGCCGGATAGAACGACCGGCGTCGAGTTCCCGTCGTCGGTGCCGCAGAGCCGCGATGTCGCGCTCCACGACGCTCGCAAGGCCTACAAGCGGGCGCGGTACGCCGCGGAAGCGCTCGCCCCGGACGCGGGCCCGTCGGCTGACCGGCTGGCCAAACGCCTACGCAACCTGCAGGACATCCTCGGCGAACGCCAGGACTGCATCGTTGCCGCTGAGCTCCTGCGCGACTACGGGATGCGCGCGCACCTCGACGGCGAGAACGCTTTCAGCTACGGGATGCTCTACGCCCGGCAAACCGCCGCCGCCGCTCGTGAACTCGACGATCTGGAACGTGCGCGGCGCCGATCGCGGCGGCGCGGTGTCCGTGCCTGGCTCGACTGAGTTCCTTCGCGGTTCCTTCGCGGTTCCTTCGCGGCTCTTTCGCGGTTTCTTCGGGTCACCGCGCGGTTGGTGACCGCGCGGTTGTGCGATTGACCACTCGCCGGAGGTATGCGGCCGGTCACGGGTAGACCATGAAGTCGGCCACCGGCGACACCGCCGATGCGCAGCGCAGCCGCGAGGCGCATGACGCGGATCGCCACGGCGCAGAGCAATCGCGCGGCCGTGCCGCGCATGCAGGGACGGATCAGCCCGGGGACAGCGAGGGTTTGCCGATGATCGATGTGACCGGTCGAGCACAACTCGACGCGTGGCGCCAACACCTCATGCCGCCAGTGGAAAAGGTGCGCGACGGCTTGTGGTCGGTGCCCGTACCACTGCCGAGCGTGCTGCGATACGTCCTGGTGTACGTCCTCGAAACGCCCGACGGCGTCGCCGTGATCGATGCCGGTTGGGGCACCGACGAGGCGTGGCAGGCGTTCCAGGCCGGGCTCGCCCAGACCGGCCACTCGGTCGGCGACGTCGGCGCGATCCTCATCACCCACGCCCACATGGACCATTACGGGTTGGCCGCACGCGTACGGGAGGAGTCCGGCGCCTGGATCGGCATGCACGAGCAGGAGGCCGCTCATCTGCCACGGCGGCGGGGCGACGCCGATTCGATCGTGGCCAGCATCCGGCGTTGGCTCGTCGCCTGTGGCGTGCCCGAGGGTGAGGTGGACGAACTCGCCGGTGGATCGGAACGGGTCCAGACGTTGCTGTCGTTGCCGGATCCAGACGTACTGCTGCATCACGGCGAACGGGTCGACGTACGTGGCTGGGACCTGAATCCGGTGTGGACACCCGGGCACACGCCCGGCCACCTCTGCTTCCACGACACGACGCACGACGTGTTCTTCTCCGGCGATCACGTGCTGCCCCGGATCAGCCCGAACATCTCCGCGTTCGTGAGTGGCCTCGCCAATCCCCTGGCCGCCTTCCTCGACTCGCTGTCCGCGGTGGCCGGATTCACGTCGGCCGAGGTGCTGCCGGCACATGAATATCGCTTCCGTGGCCTCGCGGATCGCGTCGAGGACCTGCGGCGCCACCACGACGCTCGGCTGGCCGAGGTTCTCGACGTCGTACAGAGCGATCCGGGTCTGACCACGTTCGGCGCGGCGGCTCGGCTGACCTGGTCGCGGGACTGGTCGGAGAACCGCGGTTTCGTGCGGCGCTCCGCGATCGGCGAGACGCTGGCACACCTTGTGCTGTTGGAACATCGCGGCGTGCTCAGTCGCGTGTCGACGATGCCCGATCGCTGGCTCGCCAACGGCGCCGCCGGCAGCGGCGAGACGGCCCTCGCGGCGGCTGCGGCTGCCGCTACCGCGAAGGCACCGGCAGTCGACGAACGCTGACGCGTCGCAATACCACCGAGCCAGCGCGCCGCCGAGCCGCGGCCGGCCGGTCAGGGCCGAGCCGCCGAGCCGCACCCGGCCGCGTAGGGCCGAACCGCACCCGGCCGCGTAGGGCCGAACCGCACCCGGCCGCGCAGGGCCGAGCCGCACTCAGTCGGTCAGGACAGCCGGATGCGTTGCCCCGACTCGTTTTCCAGCCGCCAGCTGCGCACATAGCCCGCCGCGATCATTCGTTCGTGGTCATTCAGCTTGAGTTCGTCGAACACGAGCCCGATCAATTCCGAATCGTCACGCTGATCGCCCGGCAGGACGTTCGCGTCGAGCGCCGCGTGGACCCGTCGGCGCAGCGAGACATCGGTCGCGACCGGTTCCGGTGGCGGCTCGTCGCTGAATGACGCCCGTGTCTCGGCGCCGGAGCGGCGCGCTGGTGTCCGTGACCGGTTCAGTCGACGTTCGACGTCCTGTCGGAGCGCCGGTGACAGCGCGGCTCGGACGGGTGGCCGGGGCGAGGCTGCGCCGGCGACCGGTGTCGTCGCTCTATCGTCGGCCGGCTCGCGTGGCTGGATACCGCGCGAATCGGTTCTCTCACGCGACGGAACCGTGTCGCCGCGCTCGGTCCCGATGACATCGCCGGACACGCGCGAGCCATTCACGTGATCGGGCGCCGGCTCGGACGTGCTGGCGGCGGCTAACGTATCGCCGATCTCGCCGGCGGCGGTCACCACCGCCCGGTCGGCTGCCTGTCGTGCCACAGCGATCCGTTGCGTTCCCGATCGATCGGCGCCGGATCTCGCACGCGCGTCCGCGCCGGCGTCGACCATCCGTTCGGACCAGGCCTGGTCGCGCAGCCCGTCGGGCGCAAGCCGTTCGGGCGCGAGGTCGGCCGCTATCAGGGTGGTCAGGCCGTCGTAGTCGGCCCGATCGGCCAGCCGCGCGGCGATTTCGTCGAGGTCGTACACCGCGATCGCGATGTCGGCCGTCTTCGGATCGACCGCGGCACGGATCTTGCGGTGCAGCACCTTCGCGATCGCGGCCTGCCGACGTTCCCGCCGGATCTCCGCCCGCGCCTCGGCCAGCGAGTCGTAGAGCCCGAGCCGGGGGTCGGCCTTGGCCATCGCCCGGGCCCGTACGGTCAGCATGGGATGACGGAGCCAGTGGCCGATCATCTCGTACGCCGGCGTGGTCGGCGGCAGGTCGCCCTTGACCCGCAGCCGGTCGCGCCGTTGATTCTCGGTGTGCATCAACCACACCAGATATCCGAGCGCCGACATGCCGGCGAAGAACGCGCCGAGCAGATGATTCTTGTGCGCGAGCCAGTTGAACGCGACGGCCGACGCGGCGATCGCGACGGACAGAATGCGTGAGGCGATCGCCCGCTCCCCGAGCCGACGCCGGACATCCGCGTTCGCGAGCACGACGATGCCGCCGAGTTCGAGCGCGGCGACGGCCGGCACCGCGGCGGCCAACGGGATGTGCAGTGCCTCGACCGCTCCGGAGACCTGCCCGGCCAGCGCGACGAGCAGCACCACGACGTAGAAGCCCTGTCGCACGATCGACGTCCGCCGGACCAGCCGCGCGAGGTGTGCGTCGAGCTCCATCTCGCCGATCGGCAGATCCGACCGTCGTGCGATGGGTGTGATCGGCTCCCGGACGGCGGTCACGGCGTGCCAACTACGAAGCGCTGCACGTCGTCCACGCGCCGATCCGGGGCGTCGTCGTCCGGATAGCTCCCGGCCCCGTCGTGATCCCGCGCCTCACCGGGCGGGTAACCCCGCGCCGTCAGAAACTCCGCGAGAGCCAGATCGACACAGCTCTGCACGGTCGTGTCGTGGTCACGGACGAACTGCTGCAGGACGTGCTCGACCTCCACCCGTACCCGGGCATTGACCTGGACGCGTTCCCACCGCGGACGCCGCGCCGGCATCGCGAGCGCGAATTTACCGTCTGCCACCAACGCCGTCGACGCGAGCGCCGCTTCGGGCGTGCTTGGGCGCAGCCGATCGGTCGTGTCCGCCATCCATCCCACCTCTGCTAGCCGAAACGCTAGCGAGGAGGCTAGCAAGCGATGCCGACCGGAGTCCGCTGGACACACCGGCTATCCACATTAGGCCCGGTAGGACGCGATTGGGCCCGGTAGCGCGCGAGACGCCGGACGCGTCAGTACGAGAATCCCCAGACTATTGCCAGCCAGCCGCCGTACCACGCAGCGATGCCGGTCATCACGATCACGAGAGCCGCGACATTGCGGACGCGCATTCGAGAGGCGCCGACCGCGAGCGGCAGTAGGAGCGGGAACGCGGGAAGCAGGTGGCGAGGATCGGTGTGGTAATAGTTCGTGCCGCCGACGGTCGTGATGAAGAGCAGGGCCGAGTAGACGATCATCGATGCTGGTTGGCGCTCCAGAATGCTGAGTACAAAGAGCACGACGATGACCACGAGTGTGAGAGTGACGACGTACGGCTCGATCGTCTTCTCATGTCCACGCAGGGTTTCGACCGCCATGTGGAACGAATACCGGCCGCCGTCGAACGATGAACGCCATGCCTTGTCCTGCACGTAAAACCAGCCATCGGAGCGATGGAGCCGGTGGGCCACCCACACGAGGTAGGCGAGCCAGCCGAGTGGCGATATCGCGGTCGCCACCACGGGTCGCCACCACGGCTTTTCCCGACGGTAAAGCGCGATCAGAGCCGCCACTCCGACCGCGGCCATGAGAGCGACCGCGGTGGGTCGGCTCAGTCCGGAGATCATGCACAGCACACCCGCGGTGAGCCAGCGCCGTTTCAGCAAAGCGTAGAAGCACCACGCGGCGAGCGCCGTGAATAGCGATTCGGTCAGCCCGAGCGATTCGTCGATGGCGTACGGCAGCACCGCCCACAGCACGACCAGCAGTACGCCGACTCGCCGGTTGTAGAGCTGGCTAGCGACCGCGAACAGACCCCATGCGGCCGCGAGCGATGACAGCCACGCCACGAAGAGACCGGCCGAAACGTACGACAGCGGCGATATACCGACGACCGCCCGGATCATGCCCGGGTAGAGCGGGAAGAACGCGAGGTTCGTGGTTTTCGGGACGCCGTCCGGGCCGTACGTCAATGCCTTGTCGTAGCCGAACATGGCGATATGGATGTAACCGGACATGTCGAAACGGTCGAACAAATGGACGGGCGTGATGCCGGAGCGGTATCCCCACGTCAACACGAATGCCATGCAGAGGCCGCGCAACGCCGCATAGGCGATGAGCACCCCGGCGACCGTTTTTGCGTAGCCGAGACGCTCGCCCCGGCGGTCGGTGCCATTTGCGGCGGCCGGCGGCTCAGCGCCGCCGTTGGTGCGAGCGCGGTCGGTGCCCGAGGGGTCGGCGTTGGTGCGAGCGCGGTCGGTGCCCGAGGGGTCGGCGTCCGTGCCGCCGCCCGCCACCCGGTCTGCAGCCCGCTCAGCCGCCACTTGCTCAGTCGGGGTCTGGGCGGTCGTGGCTTGTTCCCTCGCGGCCTGATCCGTCGCGCCGCTGCCACCGGCCGGGTCGTGGTCCGGAGCGATCATGGTGCCCGGCGCGGTCACCCGACGGGTCGGCTCCGCCGCCTCGTTCGGTGTATCGCCCGAGGGCGAGCCGATCGGTTCCTCAATCACCGGACAGTCCCAACCTGGAGAAGTACAAAACCGGTCAAGCGTGCCACGAATGCCCCGCGCCACGCTGCCCGAACATAATGCCCTTTCAGGTTGCGTTCAGGCCGATCGGGGTCGCTCGCCAGCGGATCAGTCCGAGCCATCGTCCGAGGCCAGCCGCCCTGTAGGCATACCTATACCTAGTGGCCTCGCGCCTAGGTATGTGCGCCCCGCCGGAATACGTCATCGGTGCCGATGTGCCATGGCGTCCGAAATCGAAAGATGGAGACATCAAGAAACCGATAGCACCGGGAGACAGAAATGTTCGCGTACCCAGAAGGCATGCTCATCATCAGCCGCCAGCACCGCGACGAGTTGATGCAGGACGCGCAGCGGTGGAGCCTCCTCCAGGAGGCCCGGCGGGGACGGCGTTCACGCCGCGCCGCACGTTCGCCGGACACTGACAGTCGGCCGGTGTCTCACGGCGCCGGTACCCTTGCTGCGTGCGGGCCACGCGCGGCGGAGCCAGCCCGGTGATGATCGGGCGCGACCACGAGCTGCATCGATTGATGCGGCTCGTGTCGTCGTCGCGCCCGCAAGTCGCGATCGTGGCCGGCGAGCCGGGCATCGGCAAGACGCGACTCATCACCGAGCTGGTCGCAGCGGTCGGCGACCAGGCATTGGTGATCGCGGGCGACGCGCAACCGGGCTCACTCGGCCGGCCGTACGAGTTGTTGCTGGACGCGATCGCTAACCTGCCCGCCGACGCCTCCCTCATCGACGAAGTGTGTGACACATCGCGCAGCCCGGCGGATCGCCAACGGGCCGCGCTCACACTGGTCGCCGGCCTGATCGGCGACGGCCCGGCCGTCATCGTGTTCGAGGATCTGCACTGGGCCGACGCGGAGAGCACCGCGTTGTTCGAGCACCTCGCCGATCTGAATGGCACGCGCCTGCTCATCGGCACTTACCGACCGGCCGAAGTCACCCGGCGGCAACCCGTCGATGCCCTGCTCGCTCGACTGGAGCGACGACACGAGGTCACCCATCTCTTGCTCGATCGACTCACCGCGGACGAGACGTCCCAGCTGCTGTCGCAGGCGACTGGTCGACCGGCGCCGTACCGCACGGTCATGGCGCTGCACCAGCGCACCGGCGGCAACCCGTTTTACCTGGAAGAGCTGCTGCGCGCACAAGATTCGAACGACCTGGAGAAGCTCTGCGATCAGCCACTGCCGTGGAGCCTCGCCGAAGTCCTGCGCCGGCAGAGTGACGACCTCAAGCCGGCTCAAATGCGTCTGCTCGAGGCCGCCGCCGTGCTCGGTCAGCGCATCCCATTCGACCTGTTGGCCACGGTGACCGGAGTGGGCGAGTCGGAGCTCATCTGGGCCCTGCGCGAGTTCGTCGACCGTGGGGTGCTCGTGGAATCGGGCGAGGACGAATTCGTGTTCCGGCACGCATTGGTCCGTGAGGCGATCACCGGCTCGCTGCTCGGGCGGGAGCGCCGACGATTGCATGAGGCCGCGCTCGACGCACTGCTCGCGCGGGGTTTCCAGGGGTACGAAGACCTGGCGGCCGCGGACGCGGTGGCGGGACGGACCACCCAGCGGGGTGGCCGGCGCCCCGGCCCGGTGGAGGGCGGCGACCCGGCGCTCGTGGCCTATCACGCCAACGGCGCCCGTCGCTATGACGACATGGTCGCGGCCGCGCGCGCGGGCAGCGTCGCCTATCTTCAGATCGGGTCGGTCTATCAGGCGCTGCAGCTGGCCGAACTCGGCCTCGAACAGTCTGCGCACGATACGGTCCTGCTCAGCGCCGCCGCCCGAGCCGCTTGGTTGGCCGGGTTGCTGAGCGACGCGCTGAGCTACGCACAGCGATGGCGAGACCGGTCGATGAGCCCGGGCGATGAGGTCGATGCGCTCATCCTGTTGGTACGTCTGACGTACGAGCTCGACGACCTGACCGGCATGCGCGCCGCGACCACGGAGATCGAGCAGATGGTCGACACGCTGCCGATCGGCGAGCAAATGGGTCAGGCGATGGCGACCGTAGCGCAGTCGTACATGCTCGCGGACGAGGTGGACAAGTCGTTGGACTGGTCCGCCCGTGCGCTCGATCTTGCCGCCGCGCACGACCTGCCGCTCACCCGGCTCGCCGCGCTGACCGAGATGGGCTCCGCTCTCGTCTCGCACACGTCCCGTCGCGACGACGGCCAGGAGATGCTGCTGAGCGCGGCAACAGGCGCGGAGAAGGCCGGCGCCTGGGTGCTCGCCGCGCGGGCCGTGCACAACATCGCCTTCAACCTGCCCGCGTCGTCGATCACGCAGCAGGCCCAACTGCTAGAACGCATGCGCGCCGACGCCGAGCAGGCCGGCTTCCACCATTTCGCGGTGGCCGCCTATTACCAGGGCCTCGCCGTGGTTGCCGTCGGCGAGGGTGATCTCGCCGCCGCCCGAGCGATGGTCGCCGAAGGCCGCAAGCGCGAGTACCGCTTCCGGCAGGCCGGCCGTCAGGCCGATTACCACACCGTGCTGCAGGCCGGCCTCGCGCTGGAGGACGGTGACCTCGATCTGGCCGAGCAGATCGTGACGCTGCTGTCCGGGATCCCGCTGCCGTCCAATTCACAGATCGCCGGCCTGGTTTTCCACCTCGCCTGCCGTCGCGGCGATCGCGAACGGGCGACGGCGGCGCTCCGCGACATGCTCGACGGCATGGCCATGCGCGGCCCCGGTGGCGGCGACTACACGCACGACGTGGTGTCGGCGGCCCTGGCCGGCGGCCTGCCCCTCGATGACATACGGGCTCTGGCCGCGGCCGGACTCGGCGAGACGCCCGACCCGGAGTGGCGCGAACTCGTATACGCCCAGCTGGACGAGGCGGCCGGTGCGCACTCGAAAGCGCTCGACGGATATCGGGCCGCCGCCATTCACGATGCGCTGCCGGGCTGGATCCGCGGCACGGCGTATGCGGGCGCAGCGTCCTGCCTGCTCGCACTCGACCGGCCGGACGAAGCCGCCGCGGCGCTGTCCGCGGCCGGCCCGTTGCTCGCGAAGTGGGGCGGTTGGCGCGTCGCACAACTGAATGAGCTGCGGGAAAGAGCCGGCTTGCCCGCACCGGACGAGGACGCTGTAACCGGTCCGGCCGCGCTGACCCCGCGCGAACGCGAGGTCGCCCAACTCGTCGCCGCCGGTCTGACGAATGCCGAACTCGCGCGCCGTCTCTACATCTCGCCGAAGACGGCGGCCGTACACGTCTCGAACATCCTCCGCAAACTCGATGTGACGTCGCGCACGGCCGTCGCCGACGCGCTGCACGCCGTCTAGGTGTCGCCGGGCCAGCGGTTCGGGAGTGGGCGGCTTGCATGGCGCCTCGATTCCCGGTGTTACGAGCCGACAGTGTCCGGCGCCGCCGCGGGGCTGGGTGGCCCGGACACGAACGACGGCGGCAGTTCGGCCGCGGTCTGCGGGGCGGCCACGTATTCGGGATGTGCGCGCACGCGACGTGTCGCCGCCACGAGCAACACGATGGCGGGCACGAGGGCGGCTGCGCCGGCGTAGAGCGCGGCCCGGATCGACAGCAGCCGACCGATCACGCCGACGCTCGGACCGCCGACGATCTGGCCGCCCGCGTCGAACAGCTCCTGCGCCGACAGAGCCGTCGCCCGTACGCCCGGGGCGACCCGCGCGACCATCCAGCCGTTGAGCAGCGGCCCGGAGACCGGCCGCAGGATCTCGATCAGCAGGTACGCCGCGATCGCGATCACGAAGAGACGGGCGGACGCGAACAATACCGACCCGATGCCGATTAGCACCGTGACGGCGAGCAGCGTGCCGACCACCGACGACGGTCCGAGCCGCTCCGTACGCCGACGCGCGAGCTCGGTGGATCCCAGGCTGATCAAGGCCACCGTGCAGGCGATCAGGCTGAACCACAGGGCCGGCCGCAGTCCGTACACATGGGGGAACGTGATCTCGCGGATCAGGAACGCGCCCCACAACCGATCGAAGCTCTCGCTCCATGCACCGACGAAAGCGGTCATGGCGAACAACAGAACCAGGCCGGGGACCGCGAGGATCGCGCGGCGCGCTGCCCGCGTCTGGGTGGCGAGTGTTCCACGGGCACCGCGCACGATGGTGTGCATCGACGCGTGCGTATCGGCCCGGAAGTTGTTCTCCGGCATGGCGGCCAGGAGGAAGGCGGCCAGCCCGATCATCCCGGCGCCGCCGACGAGCATCGGAACGTTCAGCCCGAGGTAGGCGAGTCCGCCGCTGGCCAGCGCGCCGATGAGATCCGCGACGAGGCCAAACTGCGTCGCGCGAACGTAGACCGATGTCATCTCGACATCGCCGAGCTCGTCGGCGATCCAGGCCTCCTCGGCACCGATCGTCAGCGCCACGCCGACGCCAAAAATCACCTGGGCGGCCAGCAGGTTGGGATAGGCCGGCGACAGCCCCTGGAGCACAAACGCCGCTCCCGTCGTGAACCATCCGACGATGACGCAGAGCCGTCGGCTGACGAGGTCGGCCAGCACGCCGGTAGGGAGCTGGAAGGTGAAGTAAGTGATCTCCAGTGCCGTGCCGAGCAGGAGAAGTTCCAACGCGTTCAGATGTCCCGAGGTGACCCAGTAGACGGCCGAGGTGGTGTTGACGATCGCCATCAGCAGCGAACCGCCAAAGCCCAGACCAAACACATAGAGCCGGTACGGATTGGTCCGTGATCGGGCCGTGGCTGACACGATCGCCAGGCTCGCACACCGAACCTGATCGATCGAATGATTTGTCGGCTCCCCCCGCACAACAGAAGGCGAGCCGGATTCCGGTTGTGGTCGGGCAACCGATCGCGCTTACACGGTCCAGGCGCGGTTAGTTGATTCACACAGTGCGCGCGAGCGTCCGTCCGATGCGCCGGCTCATGCGTCCGACTTCACCTCGATCGCGTCGAGGTCGCGTACGGCGTACCGGTGGTGCTCCCACTCCTCCTCGAGGATCACGTGCAGGCAAGAGAGTGTGGTCTCCGGATGATCGGGAGCGTGGGGATTCCTGCGCGTCGCGGCCAACTCGTCTGATGTGACTGCGGCGAGGAAGTCGCGCACCATCGCGACGCGACCCGCCCGGACCTCGAGCACCTCGGCATACGACGGTGCGACCGTCGTGAACCTCGACATGTCGTGGCCGTCGCGCTCGGTGCCGGTGTCCAGTTGACCGATCGGGTGGAATGGCTGTTCGATCTCCAGGATCGCCCGGCCCAGCCACATGTCCGTGGCCAGGACCAGGTGCCGCAGCGTCTGCGCGAACGACCACTCGCCGCCCACCGACACGTCGACCGTGCCGGCCGGCATCGCCTCGACGCGCTCGAGCGTGGCCGCCCACGTGCCCTGGAGCGTGGCCCAGGCCGCGCGCAGGCCATCCGGATCTCCGGCGCGCCGGTCGCCGCGGCCGGGAAAGCGGCGGTTGAGTTCGGCATCGACGAGTGGGATCACATCGACGCCGTTGACGCGCAAGAAGCTGTCGCCGTCGAAGAGCCACGGTGCGTCGATGTCCGCCCCCGACACGTCGACGGCGCGCATCACGACGCCGGATAGGTCGGCCCCGACGAACCGGGCGCCACGCAGGTCCGCGCGGACGAACTGCGCTCCCTGCAATTCGTCGGACCGGGTGAAGGTTGCCATGGACTCCTCCTTGTCGAGCGCCCATCGGCGAGGCCGATGTTGCGCACACCGTAGTACCAGTCGCCGACAGAGCGCGCTTCCTAGTGCGGCACTTCGGGGCCGCGGTTACGGTTGACCGCCACCCGACGCCGTATTGAGGTGCGACAAGACCGGGTTCACCAAGAACGGCCGCGCTTCGGCCGGGATCCAGCGGCCGCCGTCCGGGCCTGCTCGACTACTTCACCGCGTGAGCCGTCGACGTCATCACGGTGGGATCGGCTCAAAAGGGAGGAAGCTCCCCCACTTGGACTCGAACCAAGAACCTGCCGGTTAACAGCCGGCTGCTCTGCCAATTGAGCTACAGGGGATCGTGCCGGCGCGGGCCGTGCCGAAGCAGGCCGCACGGTGCGACCGCACAAGAGTACATGACATCGCCGGTCGGTTCGCTACCGGATAGCGGTCCTTGTTGGGCGACGGGCACCCCGGCAGCCGCCAAGATCCGCTTCCGACGGTGGGCGGCGGGGCGGGCGGCTTCGAGTCGAACAATGCGACGTCCGGTTCGGAATCGGCCGATGCGGGTAACAACATGAGCGGAAGCGATCGTGCCCGAAATGGGGTAGTCGAGATGCGCCACCGGCAGCAGCGGAGGAGGATGTATGACACGGCACGACACCAATGGCCCCACTAATGGTGAACGCAGGACATAACCGGTCACCGCGAAAGGAGATCGAAATGCGCGGCAAGATGATGTTTCTGGCCGGTGCGGCGGCGGGCTTCGTGTTCGGAACGCGAGCCGGCCGCGAGAAGTACGACCAGATGATGACGGCGGCCCGCAAGGCGATGGATAACCCGACCGTGCACGAGACGACGGGTCAGATCCAGGCGCAGGCCACCAAGCTGTTGGACCAGAGCAAGGAGACGATCTCGCACAGCAAGATCGCCGACAAGGTCCGCCACCGCGACGGCAAGGGCGACGTCGCGCTCGACGATGAGCTGCACGACCAGAAGATGTCGGCCAACAGCTTCTGATCCGACCCTGCTCGACCGCGTGCGCTACCCACGATCGACGTCGGCCGCGAGCATCGTGGCCACACCGGGCAGCGACTGGCGGCCGCCGCTTCCCGCCTAGCGGCCGGCCGGCTGACCGGCGGTGACTCGGCCGGCGTACGGGCTCGTGCCCGGACGCCGGCCGTTGCTGCGCCGGTTGACGCGGTGGCCCTTCCGTGCGACGAGTCCCGCCGAGGCGCTACTTGAGCAGCTGCTTGCTCATCCGTCGGGACGCGATGACGAGACCGACCGCGACCAGGACGGCCAGGTAGGCCACGTGGGCCAGCATGCCGAGGTCGAGACGGCCGAGTGTGATGCCTCGCAACAGCGCCACCGATTGGTAGAGCGGCGAGACCTGGATCAGCGCCCTTAGCCACGCCTGGTGGTAGACGGACAGCGGCGTGAAGGTGCTGGAGAACAGGAACAACGCGATCTGTACGGTCGCAACCACGTCGAAGTCCTGCCAGCTGCGCATATAGGTGGACAGCATCATGCCGATGCTGCCGAACGCGAACCCGACGAGCAGTGTGGCCGGGAATGCTAGCGCCGCCCACGCGGCGCTGGTCAGGTGCATGAAAACCATGATCACGAGGAATGCGCCGGAGTAGAGCGCGCCACGGAACATGGCCCACCACAGCTCGCCGAACGCGATTTCCATCGGGCGCACCGGCGTCGCGAGCACCGCATCGAACGTCTTTTGATACTTCATCTTGCCGAAGAAGTTGAACGTCGACTCGGCCAGCGCGCCGGTCATCGCCGACGACGCGAGCATCGCCGGCGCCACGAACTCCCGATAGCTCACCGTCTCGCCGCCGCCCAAGGAGATGCGCCCAATGAGATGGCCGAGACCTATGCCGATCGACAGCAGGTAAAGCAGCGGCTCGAAGAACCCGGAAAGCAACAGCAGCCAGTACGCCGAGCGCAGCGCGGTCACATTGCGCGCGGTGACGGCACCTGACCGCCGCATGGAGGCATCCAGCCGGACGTACACGCCGGGAGAAAATGCGGTAACGACCACGACGGTCCCCTAGTCCGAGAGCCGACGACGGAATTGCCGCAGCGCCAGCCACAAGCCGACGACCGCCCACACCGCGAGATACGCAACGTGCCCGAGCAGCGCCCACAGGGAGCCGTGGTCGGCGTGCGTGGCGGCCCGGCAGATTTCGACGCCGTGCCACAGGGGCGAGATCCAGGCGACCGGCCGGACGCCGATCGGCAGCGAGGACACCGGGTAAAACACGCCGGCGAATAGCGACATCGGGATGACGATGAAGCGCTGCAGGAACGCGAAGTAGTTGGTGCTGCCCTCGACGGTGGCCGCAAACGCGAACACCGGCGCGGCGACGGCCACACCGAGAAGCCCGCAGGCCGGCAGCACGGCAAACGCCCACCACGAATGCACCGCCCCGAACAGCGACGTCACGAGGAGGAACACGGCCGACGTAGTGACCACACGCAGGACGAGGAAGATCATGTCCCCGAAGACCAGATCGCGGATGGCGAGCGGAGCCGCGATCTGCGCGTGATATGTACGGATCCACGCGAACTTCGTCTGCACCGGCCAGGTCGACTCACCGAATGCGACCTGCAACGCCGTCGACGCGATCATGCCGGGCACAAGGAATGACAGGTAGGTCTCGCCGTCGAGCTGACTGGTGTTGACCAGGCTGCCGACGCTGATGCCGAAGCCGAGCACGAAAAGCACCGGCAGCACGAACGAACTCATCGCCGAGCCACGCCACGTGCGCTTGTAACCGACCAGGTCGTAGTTCAGGACCGCGAGGGCGCCAGCCATCACTCCACCAACGTCCGGCCGGTCAGGTGCAGGAAGACGTCCTCGAGCGAACTGCGCCGGACGAGCACGCTCGACGGGTGCAGTCCGCGATCAGTCACCTCGACGAGCGCGGCGTCACCGTCGGCCGCGTAGAGCAGGATCCGGTCCGGGAGGACCTCGACACGCTCGCCGATGTTCGCGATCTTCTCGGCGTACGGCGCCTGATCGTCACCGGGGAAGCGGACCTCCAGCACCTCGCGGGTCGAGTAACGCTCGATCAGCTCGCGCGGCGCACCCTCGGCGACGATCTTGCCGGCGTCCATCACCACCAGGCGATCGCAGAGCTGCTCGGCCTCGTCCATGTAGTGCGTGGTGAGCACCAGCGTGACGCCCTGCTGCTTCAGCCGGAACAGGCGCTCCCACACGAGGTGGCGGGCCTGCGGGTCGAGCCCGGTCGTCGGCTCATCGAGCAGGACGATTTCGGGATCGTTGATGAGAGCGCGCGCGATCGTCACACGGCGCTTCATGCCGCCGGATAGTGAGTCGACCTTCGCGTCCGCCCGCTCGGTCAGCTGAACAAAGTCGAGCAACTCGTCGACTTTGGCCCGGGCCACGCGTCGCCGAATGCCGAAATACCGTGCATATGTCGTCAGGTTCTGCCGGACCGTCAGCTCGGTGTCGAGGGTGTCCTGCTGCGGGCACACGCCGAGCTTGGCGCGGATCTCGACACCGTGCTGCGCCGGGTCGAGGCCGAGAATGCGCAGCGTGCCCTCGGTCGGCTTGGAGACACAGCCGACCATCCGCATGGTCGAGGACTTGCCGGCACCGTTCGGTCCGAGAAACCCGAATGACTCGCCGGCCCGCACGTCCAGATCGATGCCATTGACGGCGGTGAAATCGCCGAATCGCTTGACCAGGGACCGGGCGTGAATCAGCGGTGCGTCGGCCGAGGCGGCGCGATGGTCGGCGATGCTGGGCGCTGGGGACTGTACGGGCACCGGCCGACCCTAACGCGGACCTGGGACACAACCGCTACCGGTTTTTTGTGACGCTTCTCCCGCCCGCGACCGGCCGGTCCGTCAAACAGAGCCGCCAAGCCGAGCCGGCCGCCGTCACTCCGGCTGCGAGATCGACGCCTTCGCCGCCGCGACCAGATCGGCCGTGACCTCGCGTACGACCGGATCGTCGTGATCCACGCCACCCTCGAACCGGACCGACCAGGAAAGCCCGTTCCGGCCGGACACCCGTCGCGCGACCACTCGGGCCGCTCCCCCGGTAGGCAGCGGGTAGTGCGACGTGTACGCCACCGAGCCGGTGACCCGTTCCCGTACCCGTTTCGGCACGTCACCAGGCAGCGCTAGGGCGACGGACACCGCGGGCAGGTCCTCGACGACGCTGTAGCCCTCGCCCTCGGCGACCGCCGTCGCCGCCGGCACCAACGTCAGCGTCCCGTCCCGCCAGATGGCCTTGTGGATCTCATGCCAACGCAGCCGGTTTAGGCCCGGGATGAAAAGCCCACGATTGGTGACCACGACGGCGTCCGGACCCTGCGGCGTCCACGCCACGACGCGTTCACCGTTTTCCAGCTGCGGCGTCTTCGACACGGGCAGCTTCGGCTTACGGAACCACACTGTTTACAGCCCTCCGACCGCTTGCTCCCGCAGCGCACGCGCATGCTGCTCGAGCGAGAAGAGTTCCCCGGCGAGCGCCAGATATTCATCCTTGTGAGTCACCGGGTTAAGGCGCTGCACCCGCGACTTCACCTCCTGGAGCCGCCGGGTCACGCTCGCGAGCTGCAGCCGGGCGAGCGTCACCGCGACATAGCGCGGATCAAGCTCGCCGTCCAGCCGAAGGGGCTCCACGGCCAGCTCGCTCACGAGGGCGGCCGCCGACAGGTCGGTGCACGCTTCGCGGACCTTCTCTACCCAGACGGCACCCGCCGTCGCACCGGCGAGACCGCCGACATCGGTGATCGCCTGTCGTACGACGACGTGTATGGGATGGGCGTAGTCGGCCGCGGTGATCGCGTCGAACATCGGCCCGGCCACCACCGGCGACTGAAGTGCAAGCTTGAGCGCTTCGCGCTCGACGATGGTGAGCGGCGCATCCGGGGGTGGTGCGACCGGACGTTGCCGCGCCGAAGGCACGGGCGGCCCGACCTGACCACCGCCGGCCGCGGCCACTGCCTGGCTCACGGGCTCGATCTCCATGCCGAGGTCCCCGGCGAGTTTGCGGGCGTACTCCGGCCGCAGCGCGCGATCCTTGATCTTTGCGACCAATGGCGCCGCCTCGCGAAGCGCGCCGACCCGGCCCTCGGCGTTGTCGAGGTTGTAGTGCGACAGCACCGACCGCAGCGCGAACGCGATCATCGGCTCGCGGCGTGCGACCAGGTCGCGCACAGCGGCGTCGCCCTTGCCCAGGCGCAGCTCGCACGGATCCATGTTGTCCGGGCTGACCGCGATGAACGTCTGGGCGACGAACCGCTGGTCGTCGGCGAACGCCCGCAGCGCCGCCTTCTGCCCGGCCGCGTCACCGTCGAACGTGAAGATGATCTCGCCGGCCAGCGTGTCGGTGTCCATCAACAGCCGACGCAGCACGCCGATGTGATCGGTGCCGAAGGCCGTTCCGCAGGTCGCGACCGCGGTCGGCACACCGGCGAGGTGGCATGCCATCACGTCGGTGTAGCCCTCGACGATCACCGCTCTCCCCTGCCGCGCGATCTCCCGTTTCGCGTGCTCAATGCCGTAGAGCACATGCGATTTCTTGTACAGCAACGTCTCCGGCGTGTTCAGGTACTTCGGGCCGTCGTCGTCGTCGAACAGCTTCCGGGCACCGAAGCCGATGATGTCGCCGGCCAGGTCGCGGATCGGCCAGATCAGACGGCGGCGAAACCGGTCGATCAGGCTTCCGGAGCGAGCCGGCTTGGCGAGGCCGGCCGCCTCCATTTCGGCGCTCGTGAAGCCGGCCTGGCGCAGGTGTTTGACGAGCGTGTCCCAGCCATCCGGCGCGAATCCGCAGCCGTAGGTCTGCGCCGCGGCGCGGTCGAATCCGCGCTGGGCCAGAAACTCCCGCGCCGCCCGCGCCGCGGGCGCGGATAGCTGCGCGGCAAAGAATTCTCCGGCCACCTTGTTGGCCGCGATCAATCGCTGTTTGTGACCCTGATTCTGGCGTACGGGAGCCGGACCGCCCGCTTCGTATCGCAGCTCGACACCGGCGCGGGCGGCCAGCCGCTCGACGGCCTCGACGAACATCAGATGGTCGCAGTCCATCACGAACCGAATCGCATCGCCGCCGGCACCGCAGCCGTGGCAGAAGTAGACGTTGCGCGCGGACGACACCGTGAACGACGGCGTCTTCTCGTCGTGGAACGGGCACAGCCCCTTGACGTTGCCGCCGCCGGCGGACTTCAGCGTCACGCGCTCACTGATCACGTCGACGATGGACGTACGCTCGCGGACCAGCGCGATGTCCTCGTCCCGGATCTTGCCCGCCACGCCCGCCGCTCCCGTCTCGTCTCCCGCTCACCATCCTGCCCTGTGCGCCGCGCCGCGCCTACACCCGGCACCGGTGCATTGGGCCGTCTTCGCCACACCGGGCGGACTAGCCTAAAAACCATCGTAATTGCGCCGATTCCGGGAGGCGTACGCATGACGGAACGGCTCCGTGACGAACAACTCGCGTGGCTCGCCGTACGAGACGGGCTGCTGCGCCACGATCGGCGTCGGATCACGTCCCGGATCGGCGCTTTCCTCGACCGGCGGAACCGCCGAGCGGCGCGCGAGCGGATCGCCGGCGGCCGGCCCGGTCAACGTGGCGGTTCCGGCCTCGGAGATGTGGAGGTCGCGCCGTCGTCGACGTACATGATCCGATCCTCACTCGCGGTCGAGGAGGTCAGCCGCCGCCTATCCGACGACGAGCGCGACCGACTGCGGGCGACCGGCGAGGTGCCGGACTGGTTCCTGCCCGAGGTCACCGCGGTCGCGCGGCACATAGCCTGACCGGCCAGAAGTGTCGGCGCCCGGTTCTAGGCTGGCGTCCATGGTCACCGTCGAAGAGGTCCGCGCCCTGGCCGTGACGCTGCCGCGCACGTCCGAGCACGTGATCCGGGATCGGATCAAGTTCCGCGTCGGCGCGATCGTCTACGTGGCGTTCTCGCGCGACGAGACGACGATGGGCTTCGGCTTCCCGAAGGACGAGCGCGACGCACTGATCGCCGCCGAGCCGGCGAAGTTCTTCCTGCCGCCAACGTCCGACCTGCGCTTCAACTGGGTTTGCGTCCGACTCGCCGAAATCGATGCCGCGCAGATGGAAGAACTCGTCACCGAGGCCTGGCGGATGTGCGTGCCGAAGAAGGTAGCGGCAGCCCGGCTCGGCACCTCGCCGCGCCGATAGCGTGCCGATAGAGCGCCAATGGAGAGGGTCGCGGCGGCGCGGCTTGGCGCCGGACCGCGCGAATGGCGAAGGTCGCCGCCGCGAGCCGGTGCGTCAGCGGGCGAGCCGGTGCGCGAGCCACGTAAGCGACATCGGATAGCGGTAGTCGATCGCCGCGTGCGTCGCCGGGAACAGTTCGAAGTGGATGCGTTCGCCCGGCACGCCGATCCGTTCGAGTTCGGCGCGGAACGCCGTGGCCCCGAGATCGAGGAAGTAGTCGTCACGCGTACCGGCGTCGATCCAGATCGCATTCATTGACCGCAACGCGTCTGCGAACTTCGGTGCCATCCGGACCGGATCCCAGTCCAGCCAGCGTTGCCACACGTCATCCTGGATCTGCCCGGTCCGCGGATCGAACGGCAGCCGCGGAGTCCCGTCCGGGTCGGCCGAGAACGCCGCCGAGCAACCGAGCAGCCCCAGCAGCGTGTCGTCGCCGTCCTGCGTGAATGACGGCCGCGAGCGGAAGTTGTCCCACCACGCGAAGACGTCACCGTCGTACGCCCGCAACGCCCGCGCGGCCGGCCCGAAGTCATGTACGTAGCAGAGTTCGTAGAGCGTGTCGCCGGCGTGGGTGGCGAGCGCGCCGAACAGGTCCGGGCGAAGCATCGGCGTGATCATCGCACCAAAGCCGCCGGACGACTTTCCGGTGATCGCGCGGGAATCGCGGTCGGCGATCGTGCGGTAGCGCGCATCCACCCAGGCGACCACCTCGTCGCAGAGGTAAGAGTGGTAGCGGCCGGTGCCGGGCGAGTCCACGTACTGCGAGCCGCCGTACGCGGTCCACGCATCGACGTAGACGACGATGCAACCGGGGGCTTCACCGGCGGCAAATACGGCGTCCGCCGTCTCGATAAACGGTTGCCGGTAGGGCATCCGGTTCGCCCACATCGCGACGTTACCGGTGTAGCCCTGGATGACGTAGACCGTCGGCCACCGACCGGTCGAGTCGTCGTAGCCCGGCGGCGTGTAGACCCAGATCGGTCGTACGGACGGATCGCCGAGCACGTTGTCGCGGAGCAGCGCGGAATCGATCGTGTCCCGGTCGAGTCGACCAGCCAGCGGTGCGTCCCAGGGCAGCATGTCGACCAGTCAAGCACACGCCAATCCGACGCGAGGGGTTGACGTCATCATGACGTCACTGTCACCATTCACGGCATGACCAATGACGTCGATTTGACGGCACAGATGGCTGCCGTTTCGGCCATGCCGGTGTCATCCGTGATGGTCTCAGCGCCTGCCACAACAAATCCGGGCGACGTCACGAGTGCGATCGTCGACGTCACGACCACGCCGCCAGCAAGGCACGACGACGTCACTCCGACGATCTCGCCAGGCCGCCGGCGGCTGGGTCTGCTCGGCGAGCACGACTTCCGTCAGCTGTTCATCGCCGACAGCGGCAGTCAGCTCGGCACGCAGGTCGGCATGCTCGCTCTTCCTCTTGTTGCCGCGGTCACCCTGCACGCCACAGCGTTCGAGATGGGCGTGGTGAGCGCCGCGGACACGCTGCCATTCCTGCTCGGGAGCCTGCCGGCCGGCGCACTGGTCGACCGGGTACGCCGCCGTCCGGTCATGATCGTCTGCGATCTGGCCCGGGCCGCCACGCTGATCTCGATACCGGTGGCGTGGTGGCTCGGCGTGCTCGCCATCTGGCAGGTGGTCGTCGTCGCGTTCGTCCTCGGCACGTTCAGCGCCCTGTTCGACGTCGCGTACCAGAGTGTGCTGCCGCATCTCGTCACGCCGGACAAGCTCGTCGAGGGCAACGCGAAGCTGCAAGGGGTGGCCGCGGTCAGCCAGATCGGCGGCCCGGCCGCCGCCGGTTTTGTGATCCGGGCGCTCACGGCGCCGGTGGCGGTCGGCGTGAACGCGATCACGTACGTGTCGTCGGCGGTGTTCCTGAGCCGCATCCGTACGCGGGAATCAAGGCCCGAGCGCAGCGCCGACAGTCACTTCGGCCGCGACATCGTCGAGGGACTCCGGTTCGTGGTTGGCAACCCGCTCTTGCGTGCGATCGCGGCCGAGGCCGGCTCCGCGAACTTCTTCAGCGCGATGTCCTCGGCGATGCTCATCTACCTGCTGGCCCACATCCTGGGCGTGAGTGCGGGGGTGATTGGGGCATTGCTGTCCATCGCGTCCGTAGGCGGCCTCATCGGAGCCGTGTGCGCGACAGCACTGGCCCGATGGGTCGGCGAGGGCCGCGTTCTGTGGCTGTCGCTCGGCGTGACGTCGCCGTTCATGGTCGGTGTCCCGCTGATGCGCAATGACTACACGCTCTGGGTCGCCGCCGCTGCGTTCACCGTCGCCGTCGCCGGCAGCGTCGCTTTCAATGTGACGTCGGTCAGCTTCCGGCAACGGCTCGCGCCGCCACGGCTGCTCGGTCGGGTCAACGCGACGATGCGATTCATGGTGATCGGCGCGTTGCCGCTCGGCGGTCTGCTCGGCGGCGCGTTCGGCACGTGGTTCGGCGTAAGGCCGACGCTGTGGATTGCCGCGGTCGGCAGCATGCTCGCGTTCCTTCCCGCGTTCTTCTCGCCGTTGCGGTCGATGCGCACGCTGCCGACCTACGAAACGCCCGCTGGCGCGGGGCGCCAACCAGCCAACGTTTAAGGGGTAGGCAGATGATCCAACGCCGGCTAGATTCGGCGGCAGTCCAGTGCCGCGCGCAGTCGTTCGCAACGGGAGGTGGTCGACGTGTTCCGTTTATCCGCCTCGTGTGCCGACCGCCGCCGCCACCGCACTGCACGGTGAGCTGACTCCGGTCGGGCATGACCACCCGAACCGGAGTCACGCATGTTCACTGTCACCACCGTGCCCACCGCGAGCAGCGAAACGGCCATCCATCCCCTCATCGGCTTCGCCGTCGACATCGACGGCGAGTGCCTCGCCTCGGGCGAACTTCTGAACGCATCCTGGATCGGCGACGAGACCGGCCAAGTGATCACCGTCCGCTGGGAGGCCGGCCGGGCCGAGGCTGCCCGGGCGATCGTTGAAGCGGCCGTTGCTGCGGCCAAACCCGGTACAGAGCTACATCTGACCGCCAACACCGAGGTCCACGACTGGATCCCGGAGCGAATCGCGCTCTTCGAGTCGCTCGGCTTCAGCCTCTGGCAGGAGAAGGAAGGCTACTGGTTCGCCGACCACGGGCAGGAGTTGCCGCCGCCGGACGGCGTCCGCGTCCGCACGCTGGCCGAGGTGGGCCGGGATGCGTTCATCGACGTCATCGCGGCCTGCACGCCGGGCACGCTCGATCGCGTCGACGCCGACGCGATCGCATCGATGGGAGCGCACCGCTGGGCGAGATGCCTGTTCGACGACTGCCTCCAACCCGGAGACGAACAGCACTGGTACGTGATCGCCGACGCCACCGCCGACCCGGTCGGGTTCGTCGCTCCGGGCGCGTTCGACGAGCCGGACACCGGCACGATCCAGCACATCGGTGTTGTCGCCGGGCACCGTGGCCACGGCTATGTCGACCAGCTGTTGCGGCTCGTCAACCGGACCGTACGCGAGCGGGGCTGGACCGGCATGCTCTCGGATGTTGACGTCACGAACGCACCGATGATGGCGGCCATGGAACGAAACGGTCATCGATCCGACGCCCGTGACTGGCACAAGTGGTATTACCGCTGCGTCAAGTAGTGCGCCGACCGGTCGGCCCGCACTCCATCGCGCTGGGCGGGCCGGCCGGACATGTCCTAGAGTGCCGCGTGTGCGCACCCCCCGGATCTGGCTCGTCGCCGCGACGGTGGCGGCACTTGGCGTAGCTGGCTGCAGCGGCAGCCCCCGTACCGCATTTTCGTCGGGAACACCGCTGGTGGCCACGGCGCCAAGCATTCCGGCGGCGTCGGTGCCGCCCGGCGCGAGCGCAAGCCCGTCCGCGAGCGCCAGCGCCACGCCGTCGCCGAAGCCGGTCGCCACCCTGCACGCGGGCAATCCGAACGGCCATGCGTCGATCCCGGCCGCCGGTCGACCGGTCAACACCTCGCACCCGGATCACGTCATCGGCACCGGTACGCCGGCCAGCTGCACATCGGCCGCACTCGTGAAGGCCGTCGCGGCCGGCGGCGTGATCACGTTCAAGTGCGGTCCCGCGCCGGTGACGATCAGCATGACGGCGACGGCCAAGGTGCGCAACGACCACGGCTCGCGCGTCGTGATCGACGGCGGCGGGCTCGTCACGCTGTCCGGCGCCGGCAAACGCCGCATCCTCTACATGGACACGTGTGACCCGGCCCAGAAGTGGACGACATCGCACTGCGACAACCAGTCGACACCGCGGCTGACCGTGCAGAACATCACGTTCACCAAGGGGAACTCGACCGGCCAGACGTACGAGGGCGGTGGCGGTGGCGCGATCTTCGACCGGGGTGGCCGGCTCGCCGTCATCAATGCGAAGTTCACCGACAACCGCTGCGACTCCAGCGGCCCCGACCTCGGCGGCGCCGCGATCCGCGCGCTCAGCCAATACAACAACGAGCCGGTGTACGTCGTGAACAGCACGTTCACCGGCGGCGTGTGTTCCAACGGCGGCGGCCTGTCCAGCATCGGGGTTTCGTGGACCGTCCTCAATTGCCTGTTCACCGGCAATCGGGCGATCGGCAGCGGCGCGAATCCGGCCGCGAGTGGCACACCGGGCGGCGGCAGCGGCGCTGCGATCTACAACGACGGCAACACGTACGTCCTGACGATCGCCGGCACGGTCATGACGAACAACAACGCCAACGAGGGCGGCGGTGCCATCTTCTACGTGAGCAACGACCGGACCGGGACGATGTCGATCGCCAACTCGACGCTCACTCACAACAAGAGCGGCAAGTTCCAGAATTATCCGGGCATCTTTTTCCTGGGTGCGCACGCGCCGACGTTCAGCCACTCCACGATCAAATAACGCGCCGGCTAACTACGCATCGGCTAGCCAACTGTGCCTCGCGGCTGCCGCTACGCATCGGCTAGCCAACTGTGCCTCGCGGCTGCCGCTACGCATCGGCACTGCCAATGGCACGTCGCGGCTATCGCTAGGCATCGGTACGCGTCTAAACTGCGGCGGCACGGTGTGTGACACGGCGCATGGGGAGGCTGCGGTGTCCGACAACAACAACGTGGGCGCAAGCATGGACACCGGCGGACAGTACGACCGCCGAGCGGAGCCACGCGAGGGTTCGGCGCGGGCGCCTGCACGCGCCGACGATCATCCTCGCGACCTGTCCGCGAGTCCGTTCACGACGGTGAATCCGCTTGGACGCCGCAGTGCATCCGGCGACGGCGTCGGCGTCGCCCGGCTGGAGGCCGAAGGCGAAATAGCGCTCGCCCGGCTGGCCCTCGACGCAGCGGATCCGGCCTGCGCCGCGGCGCACGTGGCGGCGGCGTTGGGCGAGGATCCGACACTCCCGGACGTCTACGAGATGCTGCGCATCCTGGACGCGGAACCGCCCCGAGCGCGCGACTACTTCCCGCTCTACGACGGAGTGGCACCCGGAGCGGTCGCGGCGCGCTCCTATCTGGCCGCTCGCGCCGGCCACTTCAACGAAGCGCTCGACCTCCTCGCGATCGTGGCCGCGGCGGCGCCGACGAAGACGTGGACCGCCGCCGGTTGGCTGGATCTGCCCGGAATCGCGGAGCAGGTCGAGCCGGCGGCGGCCGCGGAATCGCTGCTCTCGCTCGCGCTGTACCTCGATGAACCGGTCGACCCGGCACTGCTGCCGGTGCTTGCGCCATACCTGGAATTCGGTCGTCGCCTCATCGAGGCACATGACCACCGCCTCGATGTGCTGCCGCCACTGTCCGGCCTCGCCCGCCGGCTCGGCGCGACGGGCGAAGCAACGCAGTGGTGCGAACGGGCCGAGCGCATGTCACCGTCCGCGCGTACGGCCATCATGCTCGGGTACGCCTACCGCGCGGCCGGGCGTGTCGACGACATGTTCGCGATCTGGCGGGCCGCCGTACGCCGCGAGCCGACCAATGTGGACATCCAGGTCGACCTCGCGGAGCATCTCGATCGGGCCGGCCGCTCGGAAGAAGCGCTCGAATGTCTCGATCGCGCCGTTTCGGTCGACCCGACGCACCATAAGGCACTCCCGTCGGCATGCGAGTTGCGCTACCGGACCGACCGGGACGTGGCCCACCTGATCCGCCTGGTGGACCATTGGCGCGTACACCCCGATCATGCGTACGCCGACGATCGCCTGGCCAAGGCGTGCGACGGCAGCTTGTGGCTGCGATTTGTCCCACCGCCGACCGAGATGTCGTGCGTCGTCACGCGGGAGGCTGAACGCCGGCGGGCCGACGGCCGAATCGACCGGGCGCGCGTCGGTGGCCACGCCCGGCGGCCGAACGCGGAGTGGGAGCCACCGAGCGCCCGTGCGGCACAGGCGGCCGCGTTCCCGGCGGCCGACATGCATCCCACGAGGGTGCCGTCGCCGGACCCGCGACGCCGGTTTGCCAGCGGCTCGCTCGATCTATGGCGCTACGACGGCGCCACGGCATTGCCGGCACTCTCGCGGCCGTCTGCGGCCGCGGTCGCCAGCCTGCGCGATGTCGCCAGCATTGCCTGGGCTCATCCGGTCGGCGCCTACAACCGTGCCGCCGGGTTCGCCGGTCTGCCGCTCGAGGACCTGCTCGGGCTGCTCGTGCACGTACCACCGCCGGCCGGCGAGAATTGGCGCGCGCTCGACCGCACCGACCCGTACTACTGGCCGCGGTTCGCGCAGGCGTGCGTGTGCCTTGGACTTCTTCATTACCGTCGCGAGGAGCCGTGGCCGGCGTCGGCGCGCCGACGGGTGCTCATCGACATCGCGAACGGCGTGGAGGACTGGACCACCGACGCTGCGCTGTTCGCCTTGGTGACGGCGGCCTGGATGGATCCGCTCGCCCGCGGCGACGTCGCGGCCGTGGTCAGCCAGCGCTACGCGGGCGTACGGAAGGCGATGCGCCGCCGGCCGGTGTCGATCGCGCTGTCAGTCGCTTCGCTGGTACTCGTGACGCCAGGTATCGACGAGGCCGTTCGGCAGGACGCTCGATGCCTTCTCGGAATTGATGCGCGACCATCCGGCGTGGACGGATTCGGTCCGCCACGATCGCGGCGTGCACGGTTCGGACGGCATCGCCGTCGGACGGCATAGCTCCCGCCTCAGCGACTAGCGGATGCGCATTCCGCGATGCGGCCGGCGAGAAACGCGCGCTCGGCATCGTTTTCCGCCCAGGACAAGGCCTGCTCGTACGCGCTGGCCGCCTCGTTCCACCGGCCGAGCCGGCGTAGCAGATCGGCCCGCGTGGCCGGAAGATAGCGATAGCCGTCCAGCCGGCGATCGGTGGCGAGATCGTCCACCAGCGCGAGCGCGAGCTCGGGTCCGTGCACCATCGCCACCGGGACGGCACGATTCAGCGCGACGACCGGCGACGGCCAGACCCGCAACAGCGCATCGTAGAGCGCCAACAATTGGCGCCAATCGGTTTCGGCATAGCTCGGCGCCTCCGCGTGCAGGGCGGCGATGGCCGCCTGCAGCGTGAACCGGCCGGGTCGACCTGCGTGTAACGCATCGAGGACGAGTCGAACGCCGGCCGCGATGGCATCGCGATCCCACAGCGAGCGATCCTGCTCCTCCAGCAACAGGAGGCGGCCGTCCGGCGCCGTACGCGTGGCCGCTCGTGCGTTCGTGAGCAGGAGCAGCGCAAGAAGACCACGGATCTCACCCTCGTCGGGCATCAGGGCCTTCAGCATGCGTGCGAGATCCAGCGCACGCTCGACCAGATCGGGGCGGACGAGGATATCCCCCGACGGCGCGGTGTGGCCGGTTGTGTAGAGCAAATGAACGACGGTAAGCACGGCGTCGAGCCGATCCGGCAGTTCGTGCTGATCGGGCACGCGATAGGCGATCCGGGCGGCCGAGATCTTCTTCTTCGCCCGGGTCACGCGAGCCGCCATCGTGGGCTCGGACACGATGAATGCTTGGGCAATCTCGGTGGTCGTGAGGCCGCACACGAGACGCAGCGTCAACGCGACCTGCGCCTCCCGGGCGAGCGCCGGGTGGCAGCAGGTGAATACGAGCCGGAGGCGGTCGTCCGGAATGCCATTGTGCTCGGTCATCGCTTCGTCCGGGCTGCCGATCACGGGCTCCACCGGCTCCACCAGGAGCGGGAGTTTTGACCGCAGAGTCTGGTCCCGGCGCAGCGCGTCGATCGCTTTGCGCCGGGCCGCCGTGGTCAACCACGCGCCGGGATTGTCCGGCACGCCGACGCGTTTCCACGCTTCCAACGCCGAGACGTACGCGTCCTGCACGCACTCTTCGGCGAGATCGATATCGGAGGCAACGCGCGCCGTCGCGGCGAGCACGAAGGCCCACTCGCGACGGTGCGCGTCGGCGACCGCGTTCGCGACGTGATCGTCGCTCGGCGGGATCATCCAGCCACCGGTCGACTCACTCGAACACCATGATCGGACGGACCTCGACGCCGCCGAACTCCGCCGGGCACAGCTTGCCGACCGCTAGAGCCTGGTCGAGATCCTTCGCCTCGATCAGGTAGAAGCCGCCCAGGGCCTCCTTCGTCTCGGCGAACGGACCGTCGGTGACCGCGTCGCCACCCCGTACGCTCGTCGCTGTCGTCGTCGGCTGCAGTGCGCGGCCGGAAACGATCTTCGCGCCGAGCGCCTCGACCTGCCCCGGGAAGCGATTGTGCGCGTCCATTACCCGCTGATACACCTCGGGTGACTTCGCCGCCGCGGCCTCCCAGTCGGCTTCGCTCTCGTAGATGAGGATCAGGTACTCGGCCATCGCAGGCTCCTTGTCGTCGGGCATCGACTTCCGATGCTTCCACTCGTACGACGGGCGGGCGTCGGCCGAATCGACAACTGACAAAAGAATCTTGGCGGGTGGGTGCGACGCGCATCTCATCGGCCCGGAGGGTGCCGTTTTGTCGGGATCGGCGGACGCGGGTTGTCAGATCAGACGTCTACGGTATCGACATGAATGGGCGGCTGTCCTTGGTGCAGGGCACCGCTATCTGTTTGGGCGCGGTGCTCGGGACGGGAGTGATCGGGCTGCCAGCGCTCGGTGCCGACATCGCCGGACCGGCGTCCCTGCTGGCCTGGGCCGGCCTCATCCTGCTGTCGATACCGCTGGCCGCGACGTTTGCCGCGCTCGGTGCCCGCCACCCGGATTCCGGCGGCGTGTCGACGTACGTCCGACGAGCGTTCGGTGCTCGTACGGCGGCCGTCGTCGGCTGGTGCTTCTACTTCGCCGTGCCGACCGGGGCACCGGCGGCCGCCATGTTCGGCGGGGCGTACGTGGCCGCGGCCATCGGCGGTGGCCTGCGAACGACACTGATCTCGGCGGCCGTGATGATCGCGCTCGTGGTGGCGGCCAACCTGGGCGGCGTCCAGGTGTCCGGTCGGCTGCAGGTCGTCCTCGCTTCCCTGCTCGTGCTGCTTCTCGTCACGGCGACCGCGACCTCCCTGCCGCACGCGAGACTGGCCAACCTGCACCCGTTCGCGCCCCACGGCTATCTGGCGATCGCGTCCGCGGCCGGCGTGCTCGTCTGGGGATTCGCCGGGTGGGAGGCGATGACGTCGCTGGCGGCCGACTTCCGGCGGCCCGAGCGGGACATCACCCGCGCGACCGCGCTGGCGTTGGTCTTCGTCGCCGTGCTGTACCTGGGTGTGGCCAGCGCGAGCATCCTGGTGCTCGGGCCGGCCACCGGCTCCAGCCCGGCTCCGCTGTCGGATCTGCTGAGCATCGGCATCGGCGGTCCGGTCAAATCGATCACGGCGGTCGCGGCGGTCGTGATGTCGATGGGCGCGATGAATGCATACTTCGCCGGCGCGGCGAAGCTGGGCGCCGCGCTGGGCCGCGACGGAGCATTGCCGGCATGGTTCGCCCACGGCAGCAGCGTCGGCGAGGTGCCGCGTCGCAGCCTCCTGGTCACGGCGGGCCTGGCCGGACTGGCACTCGGCCTCACCGCACTGACCGGCGTCGGGCTTCGACCGTCGGTGCTGCTCACGACCGGCTCGTTCGTCCTGGTGTACGTGCTCGGCACCGCCGCGGCGCTGCGCCTGCTCCCCCGGGGAACGTGGTCGCGCCGCGCCGCTGTGGTCGCACTGGCTTCGGCCGTGGCTCTCGTGTTCATGACCGGCGTCTTCATGCTGTGGGCCCTGGCCATTGCCGCTGCCGCGCTCGCCTACGTGCGTTGGTCGCGCCGCGCCGTTGCGACCACCGCAGAACCGACGGTCGCGCCGCCGCTGTCCGAGCCGCCACCGGCGCCGGTCGAGGCGCTCGCCGACGTGCCGCTGCCGTGACGCCGCGGTGGTGCCGCGGTCGCCAAGGGCCGCAGTCAGCCCGGCAGGTCGGCCCGGTAGTTCGCGGCCGCGTCTCGTACGGTCTCCAGAAACCGCCGTACGGTCCCGATCTCAGTCAGGTCGAACGTCGAGGTCGCCGCGACAATGCCGGACATGAGCGGCCCGAAGAACGCCCAGCCAAGGTCCTTGGCGCTCGGTGTGACGTCGAGTAGGACACGTCTACGGTCGGCGGGATCTCGCCGTCGACGCACGTGGCCGAGTTCTTCAAGACGGTCGACCAGCGCCGTGACCGAGGCCGAGTTGAGTCCGAGCCGCTCCCCGAGCCAGCCCGGCGTCGCCACGCTACCGCCACGCTCGGCATCCAGAAGCTCGATGATCGCGCGCAGATCCGTCGCGTGCAGGCCGTGCGACGCCGCGAAGGAGGCACCGATCAGATTCAACTCAACGGTGACCGCGCGCAGCGCGTGAATGATCTGCATCCCCGGGTCATCATCGGAGATCGGATCGAACCGTCCGGGGTGCGGCGCGCCGGAATGGCCCGCTGCCCCTGATCTCCGCATCACGCCCGACCCCCGTTTCAGATGGCTTAGCCGACGGGTTCTAATATCTCGACTATCGAGATACTTTATCGCCAAGGCAATCGCGCACGGAGCAGCATACTGCGGAGGGATCATGGCCGACGAAACACCGAACGCCGCTTACTTCGCGAAATACGACGCCGTTCTACGCCGCTGGCCGGTCGAGGTCGAGCCGCTGGATCTCCGCGGCCGGTACGGCACGACACACGTCAACGCGTGCGGGCCGCCTGGCGCACCCCCGATCGTCCTCATGCACGGTGGTCGGGCCACCTCGACCGTCTGGTACGGCGTCGTCGGAGCTCTCGCGCGCGCGTTCCGGGTTTATGCGATCGACGCGATCGGCGATGCCGGCCGAAGCGTTGACGACGGTGAGCCGCTCGTCGGTCGAGCTGGCCTGATGCACTGGCTCGACGAGACGCTGGACCTGCTCGGCGTCGACTCGACCGCCATCGTCGGACACTCGCTCGGCGCATGGACATCCATGCAGTACGCCTTGCACGCGCCCGGTCGGATCACCCGGCTCGCCCTGCTCGACCCGACCGACTGCCTGTCGCCCACACCGGTGGGCTACAAGCTGCGCGCGATCCCGCTGTTCGTCGGCCGGGCGCCCGATCGATGGCGGCGATTCTTTCTCTGGGAGGCGCAGGGGCATCCGGTCGACGCGGAGTTCCTCGATTTGTGGGCCTCGTCGATGACAGTGACGTGGCAGAGGGCTGCGAAACTGACCCTGCCCAAGCGGCCGCCGGCGGCGGCGATTGCCGGTTTCCGGACGCCGACCCTGGTGGTCGTGGCCGGCCGATCGCGGCAGAACAACCCGAAACGGCTGGAGCGGCTCGCGCGCAGGCTGCCCGACGTACGTGTCGTGACGCTGCCCCGGGCGACCCATTTCACATTGCCACAGGAGTACCCGGTGGACATCAGTACGGCGATCGTCGACCTGATGGGCGGCGACGATCGATCGCCGACGACGGGCCGGACGCGGCCGGAGGCGGGCGGGACAGGGCCGAGAAATAGCCAAGCCTGACGCCACGGGGGAAGCGCCAGGCTTGGACGGTGTTACCGTACATCGAACCGGCCGACTGACGGAACCGAACAGGTTGTCCTATTGTCCGCCACTTGCCACAGTGGACATTTCACTCGGCACGTGAGGTGCACTTACTACGAATGTGGTCGTTGGAGCCCGACCGATTTTCCCGAGATCTTCCGGTCGGGCTCCGCCACGAGACCTCAGGCGGCCGTACGCCGGCGGAACGCGACCGTGGAGCCGGCGACCGACACCGCGAGGATGCCCACGCACCAGATGGCGGCGATCAACGCGTCCGACCCGGGTGCGTGTCCGGCGAGCAGCGCACGGATGGACTCGATCACCGGCGTGCACGGCTGATGGCGGGAGAACCCGTGCAACCAGCTCGGCATCGTGTCGATCGGAACGAACGCGCTCGACGCGTAGGGCAGGAACATCACAAAGAACGTGAACCCGCTGGCCGCCTCCGGCGACGACGCGAACAGGCCGACCATGGCCGCGAACCACGAGACCGCAAGCATGAACAGCACCAACACGCCGATCGTGGCGGCCCATTGCGCGACGCTCGCGTGCGGCCGGAAGCCGATCGCGAGCGCCACGCCGAACACGAGGACGCTCGACGCCAGGTTGCGCACGACGCTCGCGACGACATGGCCGGTCAGCAGAGCGGCCGGGCCGATGTCCATGGACCGGAACCGGTCGATGATTCCGTTTTTCATGTCCTGGCTGACGCTGACGGCGGTCGTCGCCGATCCGAAGCCGGCGCAGAGCAGGATCACGCCGGGCACGACGTACGTGACGTAGGCGGTCCCGGTGTTGATCGCGCCACCGAAGAGGTAGACGAACATCAGCATCAACATGATCGGCAACATCAGCGCCGTGATCAGCGCGTCTATGTTGCGACGGGACAGCCGGACACACCGGTCGACCATCGTCACCGTGTCCCGGAAGCCGGCCGATGGCCGCGATACCGACGAGCGCGACACCAGCCGGTCGAGAGCGATGTCAGACATGAGCGGTCTCCTTTGCGGGCGAAGAGTCGAGGGAGGTAACGGAATCCGCGTCCGCCGCAGCGGCACCGTGCCCGGTCAACGCGAGGAACACGTCGTCGAGCGTCGCCGTACGGACGGCGAAGCGGGAAACGGATCGGCGTTGCGGGTCGATCTCGTCGAGCACCGATCGGATGTGCGCGGCGCTGCCGTCGGTCGCGACGCCGAGCGTGCGTCTTGCCGGGTCGGCGTGCACGACACGTCGGCCGAGGTAGCGCTCGATGTCGCCGTAGGCACCTACGTCGACAACCATGTCGAGCCGTTGCTCGACGAAACGCGTCTTCAACTCGGCGGCGGTGCCGTCGGCGACGATCCGACCACCGTCCAACACCGCGACGCGGTCGGCCAGCACGTCGGCTTCGTCGAGGTACTGCGTCGTCAGCAGCACCGCGACCCCGGAATCGGCGAGACCGGTGATGACCTCCTGCATCGCCTGCCGGCTCGGCAGGTCGAGACCGGTGGTCGGCTCGTCGAGGAAGATGACGGCGGGCGTGCCCACCAGGCTCGCGGCGAGATCGAGCCGGCGCCGCATACCACCCGAGTAGGTGCCGACGCGACGGCCGGCGGCAGCGACGAGATCAAAACGCGCCAGGAGTTCGTCGACCCGCGCCCTGGCCCCGCGCCCCGACAGCCCGACGAGACGCGCCATCATCCGCAGGTTCTCCGCACCGGTCTGCAGGTCGTCGACGGCGGCGTACTGCCCGGTGAGGCTGATGCTCCGCCGCACCAGATGCCGCTCGGTCGCGACATCGAAGCCGGCAACCCGGGCCGTGCCCCCGTCCGGGCGGGTGAGAGTCGCGAGGATCCGGACGAGCGTGGTCTTGCCGGCTCCGTTCGGGCCCAGCAACGCATGGATCGTGCCGCGCCCGACCCGCAGGTCGATGCCGGCCAAGACGTTCAGCTCGCCGAACGACTTACGCAGACCATCAACCATGATGGCCGGTTCGCTTGTCATGCCAGCGCCCCTTTCTTTCGAAGACGTGTACGCTGTACGGGATTGCTGGTACACCGTACATACGCCGTACGAATGTGCGCCATGACGAGCGGCAAATTCCCTTGGCGCACTAGTACGCAACACACGCAAGGCCAGCTGAAGCGCTCGCTCTACGTACTAGTACACTGGATCGGTACCGCACTAGGAGGTGTCATGGTCAGCGCCTACCTCGGCATCGCCAACGATCTGAGCGATCGCATTGACGCCGGCGACCTGCAGCCCGGCGACCGGGTTCCCTCGACTCGACAGATCTCGGCGCAGTGGGGCGTCGCGATCGCGACCGCGACGAAAGCGCTCGCCGAGTTGCAACGTCGCGGTCTTGTCCGAGCCGTCGCCGGCGTTGGCACCGTCGTGGCCGAACCGGCTGCAACGCCGGCGCCGGTGCCCGCGACCCCGGTCAGCCGCGAGCCCGGTGCATCTCGGCGTCCGGCACCGCCCGTCAAAACGGCCGCCGGACTCCCGCCGCGAGGGCTGCGGACGCACAACGGCCGGCGGATTGGTGACGACATGCGCGATCGCATCGTCGACACGGCTATCCGCCTCGCCGACACCGAAGGGATCGCCGCCGTCTCGATGCGGCGCATCGGCGTCGAACTGGGCGTGCCGACCATGTCGCTCTACCGCTGGATGCCGAGCAAGGACGACCTGACGCTGCACATGCTCGACGCGACACTCGGCCGGATCGACTGGCCGCAGCCGCCAAAGGGGTGGCGGGCGCAACTCGAGATGGTCGCCCGCGCCCAGTGGGAAATCACCCGGCAGCATCCCTGGCTCGCGCAACTCCTGTCGATGACGCGGCCACAGCTCGCGCCGAACGCGATGATGCACACCGAGTGGTCGATGCGGGCACTGTCCGGTCTGGGCCTGAGTGGCGGTGAGGCGCTGCGCATTTCATTGACGTTGGTCGGCTTCGGCATCGGCACAGCACTCGCGCTCGACAACGAGCTTCAGGCCCAGCGGGACACCGGCATCACCAGCGACGAGTGGATGGATCGGCAGGAGGCGCAGGCCCGGGCGATATTCGCGACCGGCCGCTACCCGCATCTATCGAGTTTCGCCGAACACGAAGACTTCGACTCCGAACTCGACGTCCTCTTCGAAGCCGGCCTCGAGATCATCCTCGACGGCGTCGAGCGCCTGCTTGAGAAGAAAGCTGCGATGCGCCCAGCGCGCCCGGCTAAGCGATCGGCCGCTTCATCGAGTAGGTCAGCGCGTTGAGCCGCTGCGGCTGGCCGATGACCATCGCCTGCCGGTCGTACGCCTGCCAGCCGGCCTCGCCGGCGTGGTTGAGATGGCGGAGGTCATCGAACGCCTCGTCGACGCCCCAACGCTGGTGGCCGCCGGGAAAGTAAAACGTCGCCGTCCAGTCCATCGCCCGGTCGGCGCCGAACGAGCCGGTCGCCGCGTATTCGAGCCGCGCATACTCCCACTGGGTCACGCCGTCGATTGTGCCGTAGCCGGCCGGCCGGCGCGACGCCGAACTCCACAATGGCCGATCCGCCGCCGGACGCAACGGTCACGACGGCGGATCGGTGGTGCGGTTCGGAAAAGGGCCGCGGGCCCGGTGAGTCCGCAGGCCGGTCAGTCCGCGGCCGGTGTGTACTTCAGGGACAGCACGCCGGTCTTGAGGGTGTCGGCCTTAGCCAGTGCGAGGTTCTTGCGCTGGCTGTCTTCGGTGAACAGCCGCTTGCCGGAGCCGACCACGATGGGGTGCACCAACAGATTCAGCTCGTCGAGCAGATCGTTGTTGATGAGCCACCGGACGAGGCCGGGACTGCCCGACATGCCGATGTTCTTCCCAGGCCGGTTTTTGAGTTCGCGGATCCGGTTCGCCACGTCGTCGCCGATCACGGTCGTGTTGTTCCATGACGAGCCGGTCAACGTGGACGAGACGACGATCTTCTCGACGCCGTTGATGTAGTCGGCCAACTCGACGTCGCTGCCGGCGGTCGGCCAGAACTGCACGAATTCGTCGTACGTCCCGCGGCCCAGCAACAGTGTGTCGGCCGCGTCAATCTGGGCCTGGACGACTGCGCCCATCTCGTCGTTGAAATATGGGAAGTGCCACGTCTGGGGCGCCTCGACGACGCCGTCGAGCGACATGAACAGGCCTGCAGTGATTTTGCGCATGACAGTCTCCTCATAACTACTGTCCGCCCACAGTGGAGTCGGATGACACAATGCGCCTCGCAGCTGAGCACGCATCGGCTGGATGAACTATGTGGATCAGGTGATGACGCGGGTGAGCCAGTCGGACCACTGTTTTTCGGCCGCACCGGCGTCGACACCGGGAGCAAAGAGGTTGTGCATCGCGAACATCGGGCCACCGCCGCCGGGACGGAACCCCATGATGAACCGGTAAATTGCGTCACCGCTGCGGATGCCGGCCGTGTGTTCGTTGGCGAAGAAGACCGTGCCCTCCACGGTCCGGCCGTCGATCGAGAATGCCACCGAGTCGCCCGTCTGAGGGCGCCCGGCCAACCCGAGCGCGCGACCGATCGCCGCCCACACCGCCGGCCAATCGGTGACCGGCCCGCTGGACGCCGTCACCGGCGTCGCCGTCCGGCCGGCGAAGCGGTTCAGATACTCGACGAGGGTATGGAAGTACAACGCGCCGCCCTTGGTCATCGCGTCGAACTCGTCGGCCCAGTCGTCCCCGGGCAGGAAGCCGCTGGTTACCATCCGCAGCGACGTCCCGCCGCCGGCACGCCCCTCGATCATGAAGTCGAAGGCGATGAACCGGCCATCCGGGTCGCGGTCACCGCCGTACGCAAACCGACGTCCCGGCTCCGACGCCGTCACCGGCTGGTCGCCGAAAATCAGCCGGACCACGCCGTCGGCCACCTCGTTGCGGCCCATGAACCAAGAGTCGATGCCGGGCCCGGTGGCGATCGCGGTCCAGACTTCGTCGATGGTCGCGTTGACGTCGGCCCGATCTTCCTGGCTGAATTCGTACCCCATGTCAGCTCTCTCCCTCGGCGAAGAACGCGGTGAGCGCGGGCGCGATGGCCGCGGCCTTGACCTGGTGCGTCTGGCCGGGCAGCGTCTCCCGCTGCGAGTCGGACAGCAGCGCGGCCACGGCATCCTGAGCGTGGTGCATCCACGCGGGGCTCTTGCCGCCGTCGCCGCACCAGACCGGCACGTCGACTGATCCGATCGCCTTGGCCAACTCGGCCGGAATGCCCTTGCCGGTCTGCGTGTCGCCGAGGATCGCGAAGTCGTACGGCAGTGTCGGCGCGACCGCCTTGAGCTTCTTCCAGGCCGGCAGGACCCGCATGATGTACGGCACGAACGCCGGTGCCCCGACCATCTTCGTCATGAAGAACGCGACCGCGTCGCCATTGCGACCCCGCGCGAGCATGCCATTGATCTGCTGGAGATAGTCGGCCGGTGGGGCCGGACGGCTGCCGTCGACGAGCATCGGCGCCTCATAGATGGCAAGCTTCGTCACCTTGCCCGGCAGCGCGGCCGCCGCCCGCAGCGCGAGCACCGCGCCGGACGAGGTGCCGTGGACGTACGCGGATCCACCGGCCGCGTCGATCAACGCTTCGATGTCCTCGATCTCACGCTCGGGCGCGTACGGCTTCGTGTCGCCACTCTCGCCACGACCGCGGCGATCGTAGGTGTAAACCGTGAAGCTGGTGGCGAGCAGCGGCGCCAGGCCCGGCATCGGGCCGAACTGGCGGCTGCAGAATGCTCCGTCGACCAGGACGAGCGCCGGGCCCGATCCGGTCTTGTCATATCCGATCGACGTTCCGTCGGCTGAAGTCACAATGCTCATGGCTGCTCAGGTCCCGTCTCGGTAGTGGGTTCGATGTTCTTGACGCTCGGATGCACGGCCACCACGATGCGGTGATCGCGTCCACCCGTGGCGCTGTCGTCGTGGTACTTCGCGACGAGAGCGGTCACCGCGGTCGTCAGCTCCTCGACGAACGCGGACCGATCGCGAGCGCTCGCGAACCGCACTTCGCCGTCGATCGCGAACGTCGCGACCCGCTTGCCGGCCTTGTCCGCACCGCTGATCAACGCGCCCACGTCGCGCACGAGCTTCGCCGCGACGGCGAGCAGCCAGCGCGCCGACAACCGGTCCGGCGCACGGGCCGGATCGGGCGCCACCGGCGACAGTGCCATCGGCGAGATCACGTAGGACGCGGCGGTCGCTCGCAGCACGCGCTCGGTCATGTTGCCCTTGCGGCGCTCGGCCACGAGCTCGACGAGACCATGCTCCTCCAGCGCTCGAAGGTGGTAATTCACCTTCTGCCGGGCCAACCCGACCTTGGCCGCGAGCGTGGTGGCCGAGCCCGGCTCGGCCAGAGCGGCCAACAGGCGGGCCCGGGTCGGATCGAGCGAGACCTCGGCCGCGGCCGCATCTTCGATGACTGCTACGTCGTGCATGAGTTCCACTCTGCCACCGACAATTTTTCTTGTCAAGACAGTTCGTATTGTCGGTCGCCGGCGCTCCGGCCGGCGTTAATGCGTCGCGATCGGGTCGGTGCCGCACTTACGCTTCCGGGATGTCGCGCGCCGCTCCGGATCCCCAGGAATCGGCGCGCATCCGATGCGCGCTGGGCGAGCGCTTCGTCGCCGCTCGACGAGTCAATCGCGGGTACGCCAACAACCGGCGCTGGGTCGTGACGTTGACCGATGGCTGTACGGTATTCGTCAAGCACGCCGACGATGCCAGAACCGCGACCTGGCTCCGCCGGGAGTTCGAGGTCTACCAGCACGTGCGCGGCGATTTCCGTCCCGATGTGCTCGGCTGGTTCGACGACGGCGAGCTTCCCGTTCTCGTCCTTGACGACCTCAGCGAGTGCGTGTGGCCGCCGCCGTGGACGCGCGCGCGAGTGGACGCCGTGCTGGAGGTGCTCAGCCGGATTGCCGTACACGAGGTACCGCCGCACACTCCGGACGCGGCAGCCGCGATCCTCACGCCGGAATCCGGGTGGGCGTTCGTCGCGCAGGATGTCGTACCCTTGCTGTCGTTGGGTCTCTGTACGCGTGCGTGGTTGGACCGCGCGTTGCCCACCCTCATCGGCGCGGCCGATCCGCGGTTGCTTGACGGGACGGCGTTGCTGCACACCGATGTCCGCAGCGACAATCTGTGTTTCCGTGACGGCGCAACGGTTCTGGTGGACTGGAACCACACGTCGGTCGGCAACGCCGAGATCGACGTCGCGTTCCTGCTGCCGAGCCTGCACCTCGAAGGTGGTCCCCCACCGCACGAGGTCGCGCCGCATGTGACCCCGGGCCTGGCCGCTCACGTCGCCGGCTACTTTGCCGCCCGAGCCGGATTGCCCGCTCCCACGACGGCGCCGCTGGTGCGTGACATCCAACGCCGGCAACTCGAGGTCGCCCTGCCGTGGGCGGCCGCCCTACTAGATCTGCCGCCGCCGGACGGCGCCGCCGTGAGTTGAGGTGGTGCCGCCGACGGCGGCGCCCACTCCAGGAGGCCACAACCGTGCCACTGCGCTACGTCCTGACCGGAGCACCCGGTTCCGGAAAGACCACCATCCTGGCCGCGCTCCGTGGCCGCGGACACCATGTCATCGAGGAAGCGGCCACCGACATCATCAACGACCTGGCCGCCGAGGGCATCGTGGAACCGTGGCGCCGGGCCGACTTCATCGACCGCATTGTTGCGCTGCAACGGCAGCGTCAGTTCTCCGCCGACCGCGAGGCCACGGGTGTCATGGTCTTCGACCGATCACCGGTGTGCACGCTCGCGTTGGCCCGCTACGTGCAGCGCCCGGCCACTGCCGTCCTCACCGCTGAACTCGATCGCATCGCTGGCCAGAACATCTACGATCGGCGTGTCTTCTTCGTGCGCAACATCGGCTTCGTGGAGCCGACCGTGGCGCGACGGATCTCGTACGCGGAATCCCTGACGTTCGAACGCATCCATCTCGACGTGTATCGCGACCTCGGCTACGACATTGTCGACGTGGCGCCAGGTTCGGTGGCCGATCGGGTCGCGGTCGTCGAGGAGGTCATCGGGGCCTCGTCGGTCATCCGGCCGCCCGCTCCAGGTTGTCCCGCACTAGCGCCAGAAACCGGTAGATGAGGTGGACGAACTTGCTGTACGGCGCGGCAGCGAAGGTCAGACCGATAGCCGCGAGGTGGACGATGAGGACGAGACCGTAGGCCGGCGTCGTCCGGGTGAACAGCGTGGCCAGGCCCGTCAACGCGAGGAACAGCAACGACACGAGGAATCCGTAGTCCTTGATGGTCATCTGGGCGAAGCTGGTCACGTCCGATGACCGTGCCTTGAGCACCAACAGACCGAGGCAGCCCACCGCGAGCCCGATGCCACCGACGAGACCGCTCAGCACCGGCACCGAGACGATCGCATAGGGCGGATCGATGCCGAGAAAGTCTTGCTCGATGCCGGCGCTGACGGTCGATACCAGGCACAGCCCGAAGCCGTAGGCGACCATGCCGTGCAGGTGCCGGCGCGCGGGCGACGGCAATTCGTCCTCGGGGTAGTAGCAGTCGCCGCCGCCGCCGCGCAGGTAGCGCAGACTCGCCGCGTAGCCGACCGCCTGCCAGGCCGCCGCTGGCACCGAGCGACCGGGCGGGGCGCCGCCGATCTCCCGCCAGTAGGCGCGGGCCGCGGCCGCCATGACCACGACCGCGAAGACGGCCGGAGCGAGCATCATCACGAGCAGCACCGGATACGGAATCAGCGCGTACGGCGATGCCGAGCCGGTCGGGTCCTGGAGGAGTCCGGAGAATCCGACGTTGATGACCGCGACGATCAGGACGACCGCGATCGCGACAACGGCACCGGCGAACACGCCACTCCAACCCGACAGCAGCCGAGGAACCGTCCGTGGCCACACATAGCGCCGGTAGTCCGCGACCCGTACGGCCGAGAGCACCTTGGGCACGTTGAGGTCGAAGTCGTGTGGCTCGGTGTACATGCACGCGTCGTAGCAGGCGCGGCAGTCGTGGCAGAGGTTGGCGATCTGGCTGACGTCGCCCTGGCTCAACACGGTGCGGCGCTCGAGCGCCGGGAAGACGGCGCAGAAGCCTTCGCAGTAACGGCACGCGTTGCAGATGTCGAGTTGCCGCGAGGCCTCCTCGACAAGCATGTGCAGTGACGTCCGGGCGCCAATGTCGATCGACCGTACGGCGACCGGGGACCGGTCAATGCCCATGTTTGGCTGCCTCCCAACCGGCCCGGCGTCCCCAGACGCTGCCGATCGTCATTCCGAAACCGGCCATGTACCCGGTGCTGAGGATGTTTCCCGACATGATCTCGCCGGCCGCGTACACGTTGTCGAAGGTCGTGCCGTCGGTCCGTACGACCCGCGCGTCACTTCGTACGGCCACGCCCATGTACGTGAACGTGATGCCCGGCCGCATCGCGATCCCGTAGTAGGGCGGCCGATCGAGTCGCTGGGCCCAATGCGTCTTCTCGGGAGTCAACGACCTCGTATGGCAGTCGTCGAGACGGGACGGATCGAAGGTGCCGCCGTCGACCACGGCCCGGTTGTACGTCTCCACCGTCGCCACGACCGCGTGCGGATCAAGATCGAGCGCCGATGCCAGGCCGGCGATCGTGTCCGCCGACGTGACTCCGTACATGGGCGGCAGGAAGAGATTGTTCACCTTGGAGTCCCACAGCGCGGTCGCGATCTGGCCCGGCTGCTCGGCGATGCGCCGCCCCCACGTCGCATATCGCTTCGGCCAGATGTCCTCGCCCTCGTCGTAGAACCGTTGGCCGGACTGGTTGACCGCGATGCCGAACGGGATCGTGTCCAGCCGGGTGGCGATCCCACCATCGAACTTCGGCGCCCGCGCATCGACCGCGATCGCATGGAATCCGCGTTCCTGTCCCGCACTGGCCGCGTTCGCCTCATACAGCTTGGCGAGAACGTGCCCGTCGTTGTACGGCGTACCCCGGATGATGTAGTTCTTCGCCGCGTCGCCCCAGTAGCGCCCGAGCCAATCCAGGTTGGCCTCGAAGCCGCCGCTGGCACAGATCACCGCCCGCGTCCGTACCCGGTGCCGGGCTCCGCCGTACGCGACGACCAACGACGTGCACCGCGCGCCGACAAAGTCGAACTCCTCGACCATGGCGTCATAGACGACAGTGATCCGTGAACGACCGGCCGCCTGGCGGTAGTACGCGTTCAGCAGCGCCTTGCCACCGCCAAGGAAGAACCGGTTCGTACGGTCGAGGTGCAACGTGCCGTGCAACGGCTTCTGCCAACGCGCGCCATGGTCATCCATCCACGCCGGCATCGTCTCCGAGTCGCCGACGGTGATGCGGGCAAGCTCTTCGTTATTCGGGCCGTCGCCGACGTTGCAAAGGTCCTTCCACAGTTCGTCGAACAGATACGAACCCTTGCTGAACTCGTCCTCGCCCACATGCGTACAGCGAATATTGCGGGTATGCCGCGTGTTACCGCCGCGCATGTGCTTAGGCGCGCGCTCGACCACGAGAACACGCGCTCCCTTGTCATCGGCGGCCATCGCGGCCACCAGCGCCGCGTTGCCGCCGCCGATCACGACAACGTCCCACTCCGGCTCGGTCCAGGCCGGCGATCCTTGGCCGCGTCGGTCGCGGGCGGCCGGAACCCTCAACGAGGCTGCACCGGTCTTGTCCTGATCGGCAGCCCGGCCGACGGTGCCGGTCTTGTCCTGATCGGCGGCCCGGCCGACGGTGCCGGTCATCGAGCGGCCGCGCAACGCCGGCCGACCCAAAGCCGGCCGACCCAAAGCTGGCCGACCCAAAGCTGGCCGACCCAAAGCTGGCCGACCCGATCCACGCGATCGTGGCCCCATTGACCGCATTCGATCACGTGACTCCTCCTCGCCCGCTGCTACCCGGTGCGCGGCCGCTTCTCGCGAGCCACGCCATGCGAGTGTATACAACGGTACGCAGAGTTTGAAGAGGGTGAGGCGCTGGGTGCTGGGGTTGGGCCTAGATGGCCGCGGCGTCGTCGGCGAACAACGCGAGCCGGATGTCGCGGGCCTCGACGAAGTGTCGGAGGGCAATGTCGTGCGCACCGGTGGCGTCCCGACTCTCGATCGCGTCCACGAGCAGCTTGTGCTCGCGGCGCGCGGTGTCCCACCGTCCCGGCGACGCCAAGGTCGTCTCCGGATAGCGCGCCAGGTGCAGATTCAGGCGCTCCAACAGATCCAGCAGCGATTCGTTGTGGCTGGCCCGCCACACCATGCGGTGGAATTGCCGATTCGCCTCGACCATCGCGAGCGTGTCGCCGGCGCCAATCGCATCGCCGCGACGCAGCGTCGCACGCAGCATCCGTACGTCATGATCGGTCCGGCGTTCCGCCGCCATCCGGCCGGCGGTCGCTTCGAGTACGGTCCGGGTCTCGTAAATGTCGAGAATCTCGGCCGGGCTCCGTTCCCGTACGACGAGGCCGCCCTCGCTGTAGTGGACCAGACCATCCTGCTCGAGCCGGCGGAGCGCCTCCCGGATCGGTGTCCGGCTGACGCCGCACCACGCGGCCAGGGGCGTCTCGACGAGCTGTGCACCGGGTCTCAGCTCACCGGTCAGGATCGCGCGCTTGAGCATCTCGTACGGCGGGACGCGCGGCTCGGCCGAAACGGGCGCCGCCGGTTGCGACGGCGCCGTACCCGAGCGCGCCTTCCGGACAGCCAATCCCCTCACCTTTTCCTCGGACGTTGCGTTCCTCGGACGTCGCGGCCGGTGACCACGGTGAGTGCGGTGAGCACGGCGCGAACGACGGTACACACGAGCATACCTAGATGTACAGTGCGCAGCCGTGGTCTGATCATCGTGCCCGTGCGTCGGCGCGATCAGTGCCCGGTGCCGCTGAGCTGTAGGCCGATCACGCCGGCGACCACCAGGATGATCGACACGACCTTCATCGTCGATACCGACTCGGAGAGCCAGATCATGCCCGCGATGGCCGTTCCCGCGGCACCGATCCCCGTCCACACCGCGTACGCGGGCCCGACTTCGAGGTGGCGTAAGGCCACCGTCAGCAAACCAAAGCTTCCGAGTGCAAAGATCGCGAACAGTACGGTCGGTGCGATGCGGGTGAGCCCGTGACTCTGCTTCAAAAAGATCGCAAACCCGGTCTCGAGCAGGCCCGCGACGACCACGAGAAACCAGGCCATCTACGCCTCCGATCTGCGTCGTCCGTCAATCTCCGATGTTGACCATCTTCCCCGGTCGGTGCGCAGAATTCGACGCGTGGCGGCAATTCACACCATTCGTGCAGCGCTCGTCCACGAGCGATGAAGCCATTCCCGACTCCCCGACTCCACCGACGACATGTGTCACGGGGTCGCGGACCGGCCGATCTCCCGTTCGCGCGCGGTGTCGGTCTCAGTTGCCGGCGGCAGGGCCGGCGGCGGCACGGTCAATCCCGTCGCATGTGTCGCGCTTCGTCGGTCCTTGCGATGGCTGCGGCGCTCCCGCCAAAACGATGCGAACAAGCTGACCGCGGCGGTGACACCGAGCGTCGCACCGATGAAGATGAGCGAGAACGCGATGGTGATCTCTGGGAGGTCGATCGGGCCGATCGACCGGACGTGAGAGTCCGCGAGTGCCTCGACCACCAGCTTGACGCCGATGAAACCTAGGACGACGGCCAGCCCGGTATTCAGATAGGTCAAGCGGTTCAGCAGGTCGCCGACCAAAAAGAACAGCTGACGCAGGCCCATCAGCGCGAACGCGTTGGCGGTGAAGATGACGTATGCATCACTCGTCAGGCCGAAGATGGCTGGGATCGAATCGAGTGCGAAAACCACGTTCGCGATGCAGATCGCGGCGATGACCAGGACCAACGGCGTGAACTTTCGCCGTCCGTCCACCGACGTCACGACCTTCGGGCCCTCGTAGTCGTGGCCGATCGGCAGGACCCGCCGCAGCCGCCAAACGAGCGCGCTCTCCTTGAATTCGCCGTCCTCGCCGCCGATGACCAGTCGCGCCGCGGTATAGAACAGCAGCGCTCCAAACAGGTAGAACACCCAGCTCGCCGCGGCCACGGCGCCGGCGCCGGCGGCAATGAAGACGGCCCGCAACACCATCGACCCGACGATTCCGATGTAGAGCGCCTTGTCCTGTGCGAGCGGCGGAACGGCGAAACGGGCCATGATGATCATAAAGACGAAGAGGTTGTCGACACTCAGGCTGTATTCGGTGACGTAGCCGGCGACGAACTCTCCCCCGGCCGCCGGTGGTCCGAACGCGAACAATGCGGTGGCGAACCCCGCGGCGAGCAACACGTAGACCGACACCCAGATAACGGCGTCGCGAACGGTGACGGTTCGGTTTCGTCGGGCGATGACCGTGAGGTCGAGGACCACGATGCCGACGAGCCCGACGATCGTGACGGCCCAAATGCCGATCGGAAACTCAGACATCACCCGTCCCTCTGGTCCGTCGCGCGTCGCGCCGGACGGTTGTATGCACGTTATCGGGCGCCACGGCGATGTCCGCGATCATGACCGGCGAAAACTTCAGATCTCAACGGTGGTACGCGACACATTGACCATGGCGTATTCAGCGTAAACACCGAAGAATCGTCGAAATGGGACTAGATGTCATTTTCGGCTGTTAACGTGACGTTCCATGACAGCACCGTCGATCGCTATCGGCGCGTACCGGGATGCCGTGGACGATCTGATGATCGAGCTCGCGGCGCACGGGTCGCCCGGCGACGCGCGCAAGGTCACCACGATCCTCACCGAACGGTTGGTCGAGCGCGACTTCGCCGACCTGTTCGCCGCCACTCCCGACGGCGTCGAAGCAACACAGCGCATGGTCGTCGCCGAGGCCGAAGCGTTCCGGGCCAACGGCCGCAGCTCGGCCGCCGATCGCACCGCGCTCATTCGGATTTATCTGCTGGCACAGATCGACGCCATTTGGTGGGGCCACGCCCGGCCGTACGCAACGGACCTGGACGTCGAGACCGCTGCCGACCTCATCGCGATCGACGCGATGCCCGTCGAGTTCCGCTACCGCCGCCAGGCCAACACATTGCCGGTGCGGGCCTGGCGTGCGGCCGGACGGCGAGTTGCGCCGGATCGCAGACCACGCACCGCCGGCCTGCGCTTCACGCAGGCGCGCCCGGCCGTCATTGAGCTCATCAACCAGCTGGCGGTGGAATTCCGCTCGCTCGCGCCGCGCGGCACCCCACCGCTGTGGGTCAACAGCATGACGCGCAGCGTCGGACATCAACACCGGCTTCGGGCGCTCGGGTACGCCGCGATCCTGCCCAGCTCACACTGCACCGGCTACGGCGTCGACATCGAGATGAACTGGTACCGGCGGTACGGAGCGCACGGTGTGCTCCAACGGCTGCTGCTCGGACACCGCGATGCCGGACGCATGAACGTCATCGACGAAGGGCAGGCGTGGCACATCTGCGTGAGCCCGACCGTGATCGGCTCGCTGCAACACGACTCCGCCCGGCGGATCGGCGGCTGACCATGTGCGGCATCGCGCTGATCGTGGGAGACACCGCTCACCCGGCCAACCCGGCCCACCCGAGCGACCCGGACCTGTTCCGCGGCATGTTGGCGGCGTTGGAGTCCCGGGGCGACGTCACGGAGACGCTGACCGACGACAACGTCCTGGCCGGCACGCGGCGACTACCCATCGTGGACCGGGACCATGCGATCCAGCCGTGGGTGTCCGCCGACACCGATTGGCTGCTCTGCTACAACGGCGAAGTTTTCAACCATCGGGAGGTACGGGCCGACCTCATCGCGCTCGGACGGCCGATGCGCAGCAACAGCGACACGGAAGTCGTCCTCGAGGCGTTCCTCGCCTGGGGCGAGTCGGCCGTGCATCGGCTGCGCGGCGAGTACGCGTTCGCCATCGTGCACCGACCGACCGGCCGCACGTATCTTGCCCGCGACCCGCTCGGCGTCAAACCGCTCTACTGGTCGCGGGATGCCGGTCGACTCCATGTGGCCTCCGAGGTCAAGGCACTCGTGCCGGTCGGTGTGCCGATCGCCGAGGTGCCACCCGGCCACCACGGCTGGGGCGGATCCGACACCGACCCGGCCCTGGTGCCGTACCTCGACCTGCAACGGCTCGGGGACGATCAACTCACGCTCGACGACCCCGACGAGGCGGCGAAGCTCGTCCGCACCGTCCTGCGGGGCAGCATCGCCGTCCGCGTCGACACCGACCTCCCGGTCGGCGTGATCCTCTCCGGTGGGCTCGACAGCTCGCTCACGCTGTTGCACGTGAAGGAGTTCCACCCGGACTGCGTCGCGTTCACCATCGGCGCACCCGGTAGCGAAGATCTCGCATACGCCCGCCGGCTCGCGACCGACCTCGGCGTGCCGCACGAGGTCATCGAACTGCGACCGCGCGATCTGCGACTGGCCGACATTCGCGAAGCGATCCAGATTTCCGAGCTCAGCGAATACGGCGACATCATCAACGCGGTCGTGTCGGTGCCGCTGTTCCGCCGCGTACGGGAACTCGGCGTGAAAGTGGTGTTGACCGGCGACGGTTCCGACGAACTGTTCGGCGGCTACCCGATGTATCACCACGCCGACGGAGACGCGGCACGCCGTCTGTTCCTGCACAAGATCCGCAACCTGTGTCGTACGGAGTTGCAGCGAGTGGACCGCGCCAGCATGGCGTACGGAGTCGAGGCCCGGGTGCCGTTTCTCGACCTTGCGATGGTCGAGTTGGCGATGCGCCTGCCGCTGCACCTGAAGCTCCGCGACGGGCAGGAAAAATGGATCGTCCGGCAGGCGTTCGCCGACGTGTTGCCGGACTACATCCGCGCTCGGCCGAAGAATCCGATGTCGCACTCCTCCGGCCTGCACGAGCGGGCCCGACTGTACAAGCCGTTGTTCGCTCGCCTGCACCGCTCGTACGGCTACGACCTGCGCGAACCGGTACGCCGCGACTTCAGCACCGTACTCGCGCAGAGCGGGCACGACGTCGACCGTGCCGTCGCCGCCGAGTCGGCGCGTACCGACTACACCGCGCGCGAACACGCTCGGGACCTCGCCGGCGCGATCCGCCGGAACGTCGTCCGCCCACGAGCCGATCGCGCCGGTCGGGCCGGTCACGCCGCCGGCGTCCGTTAGAGGTCCACCAGTTAGCCGAGCTCCGCCAGTGGCCGGCTCGGATCGGCCAAGGCGGTCGGGTCGACGGCCGTACCGGCATATCCCGCACGCACCAACCGCTGGATGTCGTCCTGTACGTCCCAGACGTTGGCGTTCATGCCCGCAAGTACGCGGCCGCCGGACAACCAGAACGCCACGAACTCCGGTGCCTTCCCGTCGACGATCTCCGTCGACGCCGCGGAACACCACCTGGTCGTAACCGCCCGGCTCGACGTACCCGGAATACTCCAGACCGAAGTCGTACTGATCCGAGAAGAAGTACGGCACCCGGTCGTACGACACGTCCTGGCCGAGCATCGATCGGGCTGCGGCCGGACCGCCATTGAGCGCGTTGGCCCAGTGCTCGACGCGGATCGCCCGGCCGAGGAGCGGGTTGTGCGAGAGCGCGACGTCGCCGGCCGCGAAGATCTGCGGATCCGAAGTGCGCAGTGCCGCGTCGGTGACGATGCCGTTGGCGACATCGAGCCCGGCCGCCGCCGCCAACTCCACGTTCGGCCAGATGCCGATGCCAGCGACGACGACGTCGGCCGGCACCTCCGTACCGTCGGTCAGCACGACGGAGCGGACGTCGCCGTTACCGCGCAGCTCACGCACGCCGATGCCGCATTTGACCGTCACACCGTGGGCCTCGTGCAGCGCCAGGAACACGCGCGCCACCTCGGCCCCGAGCACCCGCTGCATGGGCAACGCGGTCATTTCGACAACGGTGACCGATGCACCGTGCGTGCGAGCGGCCGCCGCGACCTCCAGTCCGATCCAGCCACCACCGATGACAACCACATGCGCGCCGTCGACGAGACGCTTCGCCAGGTTTTCGCTGTCGGCCATGGTGCGCAGGTAGAGCACACCGCCCAGATCGGCGCCGGGCACGTCGAGCCGGCGGGGCGACGAGCCGGTCGCCAACAGCAGCCGGTCGTACGCGACACGGTCGCCGTCGGCGAGCACCACGGCACTGTCGCGCCGATCGATCACCTCGACGGCGGTGCCGGCCCGCAGTTGCACGTCGTGTGCCGCGTACCAGTCGGGGTCGTGCACGAAGGCGCTGTCGAGGCCGGCCGTACCCAGCAAATGGGCCTTGGACAGCGGCGGCCGCTCGTATGGACGGACCGATTCCTCGCCGATCAGCACAATCCGGCCATCGAAGCCCTCGCCGCGCAGCGTCTCGGCGGCCTTGGCGCCGGCGAGCCCGGCGCCGACGATCACGAACTGCTCAGTCATGATGCGCTCCCAAACGGGTTCTGGTCAGCGTCGTCCGACGCCGGTGAGGTCGAGAAATTCCGCACGTGACCCGGCGTTGTCGCGCAGCGCGCCGAGCAGTGTCGAGGTGAGCGTCCGGGCGCCGGCCGCCTGCACGCCGCGCAACGTCATGCACAGGTGCTCGGCCTCGACGACCACGCCCACGCCTCGGGGTCGCAACTGTGTATCGAGCCAATCGGCGACCTGCTTCGTCAGCCGCTCCTGCACCTGCGGCCCGTGCGCGAAGAGTTCCACCACCCGCGCGAGCTTGGACAGTCCGAGAATGCGATCGCCGGGCAGGTAGCCGACGTGCGCGACGCCGACGAACGGCAGCAGATGGTGTTCGCACACCGACCGGATCGGGATGTCCCGGACGAGCACCAGCTCGTCGTAGCCCTCGTCGTTCGGGAACGTCGTCACGTTGAAATCGCGCGGTGTGAGCAGCTCGGCATAGGCCTCGGCCATGCGTCGCGGTGTGTCGCGCAGGCTCTCGGTGGAAAGGCCCACGCCGAGGGCCTCCAGGAAATCGGCGGCCGCGCGCTCCGCGGCCGCAAGATCGCGATCCGGCATATCGGGTACGACGCGGAGCGGCGCCACCTTCACGGCCGGAGCCGGCGCCGTATCCCGTCCGATCTCTGCCACTGGCTGCACGGCGCCTCCCGGGGTTCTACATCGTTGGCGATCATTTTCACCAACGCTCGCTGCCGCAATTACCGATCCTCCCCCGCGGACCGCCTATTATCAATAGCAAGCGTTGGTGATATTCTTCGTATGTGGCAGGGACACGCTGGCAGGCCGTTGCCGCGCTCGTCGACCCGGTTCGGCGCGCGCTCTACGACCACGTCCGCCGGCAGGCCCATCCGGTCAGCCGCGAGGAGGCGGCCGAGGCGGTGTCCATTTCGCGCAACCTTGAGCGCCTTCCACCTGGACAAGCTCGTGGATGCCGGCCTGCTGCGCGCTCGGTACGAAGCGCCGGCCGACCAGCCTCGCGGGCGCGGGCGAGCACCCAAGGTCTACGAACCGGCCGACGGCACCCTGACGATGAGCGTGCCGCCGAGGCAGTACGAACTCGTCGGCGAGATCCTCGCCGACGCCGTGGCCGGCGATCCGGGCAACGCCCGAGCGGCCGCCGAACGGCACGCCGCCGACGTCGGCCGAGAGATCGGCGCGGCCCATCGCGGTCACGCGCTGTCCGACGTCGCGGCCGCGTCGACCGACGACATTGCGGCGGCGTACGCGACGCTGACCGATCTTGGCTTCGAACCGCGCCGGGGAACGACCGGCGAGCTGTCGCTCGGCAACTGCCCTTTCCATGGCCTCGCCGTGCGGCATCCGGAGCTGGTCTGCGGCCTGAACGAGGCGCTGATATCCGGCGTGCTCGACGGACTCGGCGCGGACGGGTTGTGCGCGCGCCTGCAGCCCGATCCCGGTTCCTGTTGCGTCCGGATCTCGGCCGCCGCGACCAAGGGTTAGTCGCCGTCGGCGACGGGTAGTGACGGGACGCCCCGTCCCCCACCCGTCGCGAGGACACCGTGGAGATTAACGAGAATGCCCAGGTCGACCCGACCCAGATCGATGACCGGCGCGGCGGCGGTGGCTTGGGCGGGCTCGGTGGCCTGGGCGGCGGTCGCATCCCGATCCCGACCAGCAAGGGCGGCCTGATCGTCACGGTCATTACGATCTTGATCGCGCTGGCCGGCGGCGGCTTCGCCGGCGTCAACGCACTCGGCGGTGGGGGCGACTCGTCGAGCGCGGTGTCGGACTGTTCGAGCGCCAACCCGAACCGGGATCAGCAGACCGACTGCCGTAACGAACTGTTCGTCGAGTCGATCCAGAACTTCTGGCAGACGGAGACTCCGAAGGTGTTCGGCGAGCAGTACACCCGGTCGCAGACCGAGTTCTTCAGCGGGTCGACCGACACCGGCTGCGGACCGGCGGACACCGGCGTCGGGCCGTTCTACTGTCCGGCGGACAACAAGGTCTACATCGACCTGACGTTCTACGACGAGCTGACCAACCAGTTCGGTGCGAAGGGCGAGTTCGCGCAGCCGTACGTGTTGGCGCACGAGTACGGCCACCACATCCAGGACATCGTCGGCACCGAAGCCGCCATGCGCCGGGCGCAGCAACGCACCCCCGCCGACGCCAACAAGCTGTCCGTGATGCTGGAGTTGCAGGCCGACTGCTATGCCGGCGTCTGGGCCAAGCACGCCGAGTCGACGACCGACACGCACGGCACGCCGATCTTCACGAGCGTCACGTCGCAGGACATCCAGGACGCGGTGACGGCCGCGGGTGCCGTCGGAGACGACGCGATCCAGAAGAAGATGGGCGGCCAGGTCGACGAGTCGGCGTTCACCCACGGCTCGTCGGCCCAGCGCGAGCACTGGCTCACCACCGGCTACTCCAGCGGCGACCCGAAGGCCTGCGACACGTTTGGCTCCGCGCTGTCCTGACCGGCCGGGCCACGGCGCTCCGACATTCGCGTCGTACGGATGTCGCATGATTTCGGAGGCGACTCGACGCCGCTGCCAGGTTAAGCTTATGCTTAAGTTCATATCGGGAGATGCGCGATGGTTTGGGAGATCCTCCTAACCTCCCAGGTGGAAGCCTTTCTTGATGATCTCTATGACAGCGACCGAGAGAGTCACCGACTCGTCAACCAAGCAATTCTCGTTCTCGAACAGACCGGTCCGACACAGGGTCGTCCGCTCGTCGACACGATCACTGCGTCAAAGATCCCGAACATGAAGGAACTACGGCCACCCTCTACGCGCCGATCCGAAGTCCGGATCTTGTTCGTCTTTGACCCGTGGCGATCTGCGGTGTTGCTGATCGCCGGGGACAAGGCTGGACGATGGAACGAGTGGTATCGCAAGGCAGTGCCGCAAGCGGAACGACTCTATGAGATTTATGTGCAAGAGCGCGAAAGGGAGATCGATTAATGAGCGGCGTACGACGCTGGCGCGAAACGAGCCATCTCGACCGGGCGATCGATTCTGCCGGCAGTCGGGAAGTGTTCGACTCCGCGATCGCGCGCATGCTCGACGAGGCGCGTGGTTGGCGGTTGGCCGAAATGCGGGCGCGTCGCGGGCTTACCCAGAAGCAGGTCGCTGATCGCATGGGCGTGTCCACGGCGCGCGTATCTCAAATCGAGGCAGGTGACGTGTCCACGCAGGACGTGCTCACCCGATATATAGCGGCGCTCGGGGGCACGCTCAAGCTCATCGCCGACTTCGGCGATGAACAGATGAAAGTCGCGTGAAGCACGGCTGCGGGACTTGGTGACCGGGAGGCGGCCGGCGTGAGACCCGTGCTAGCTCACCAAGTCGCCGAGCGGGACATTGGCGTCCGCGAGACGGTCCAGATCGACCGTTTGGCCGGCGTACCCGGCGCGGACGAGTTTCTGGATGTCGTCCTGTACGTCCCAGACGTTGGCGTTCATGCCGGCGAGCACCCGACCGCCGGCGATCCAGAACGCCACGAACTCCGGCGCCTTCCCGTCGACGAACTCGGTCGATCCGCGGAACACGACCCGGTCGTAGCCACCCGGCTCGACATAGCCGGAATACTCCATGCCGAGGTCGTACTGGTCGGAGTAGAAGTACGGCACCCGGTCGTACGTCATGTCCTGGCCGAGCATCGCCTTCGCCGCCGCCGGGCCACCGTTGAGGGCGTTGGCCCAGTGCTCGACGCGTATCCGCGAGCCGATCAGCGGGTTGTGCGAGTTCGCGACGTCACCGCAGGCGAAGATCGCCGGATCCGACGTACGCAGAGATGCGTCGGTCAGCACGCCGTTGTCCACGTCCAGGCCAGCGGACGACGCAAGTTCGACGTTCGGCTGCACGCCGATGCCGACGATCGCGACGTCGGCCGGGATCTCGCTGCCATCGGTGAGCCGGACGCCGCGCAGGGCGCCACCGGCGCCGAGGAATTCGGCGATCCCGGACGACAGGCGCAGGTCCACGTCGTGCGCCCGGTGCAAGTTGGCGTAAACCGTCGCGACCTCGTCGCCGAGCACCCGTTGCAGCGGCAGCGCCGCGGTCTCGATCACGGTCGCGTGTGCACCGTGCTTGCGGGCGGCCGCGGCCGTCTCCAGACCGATCCAACCGGCGCCGATCACCACAACACGCGCGCCTTCGGTCAGCGAGGCCAGCAAGTTGTCCGAGTCCGGCAACGTCCGCAGGTATCGCACGCCGGTGTGGTCGGTGCCGGGGATGCCGAGCCGGCGGGGCCGGGCGCCGGTGGCCAGCAGCATCCTGTCGTACACAAGCGGTTCGAAGCCGTCGAGCGTCAGCGTGCGCCGGTGCGCGTCCAACGCCGTGACGCGCACGCCGAGCAGCAGGTCGATGTCGTTCGCGGCGTACCAGCCTCCGTCGTGCACGAAAGCCTTGTCCCGAGCGCCGGTGCCGAGCAGATACTCCTTGGACAGCGGCGGCCGCTCGTACGGCCGTTCGGTCTCGTCGCCGATCAATACGACCCGGCCGGCGAATCCCTCGGCGCGTAGCGTCTCCGCCGCTTTCGCACCGGCGAGTCCACCGCCGACGATGACGAATGTGTCGCTCATCCCGGGCTCCTATCGCTCACACTGGCCTGCTCATGTCGTGCCGGTCGGCCACGTCCGCCAGCGCGGCGTGCTCCCGCGGATCTATCGTCACATCGATCGCGTCACATGCAATGGCGATCTGGGCCGGCGTACGGGGGCCGATGATCGCCGCGGTCACGCCCGGGTCGTTGATCACCCACGCCAGCGCCATCGTGGGCAACGATAGACCGCGAGCCACGGCCGTCCCGGCCAGTTCATCGATCATCCGGTACGTCGAACCGGTGGTGAACGAAGCGTACGGCTCCGGGCGCAGCGTCATCCGTGAGCCGGCCGGATACGGCGAGCCGGCTTGGTACTTTCCGGTCAGCCAGCCGCCGGCGAGCGGACTGAACGCGGTGAACGCGACACCGTGTCGCCCACAGATCGCGAACGTGTCCGCGGCCGCTGCGCGGTCGAGCAGGCTGAAGCTGGACTGAAGGTTGACCGGCTCGGCGTGTCCGCCGGCCGTCGCGGCCGCGATCGTGGTCTGGAGCTGCGCACCGGAGAAGTTCGACAGGCCGTAGTGGCGGATCTTGCCAGCCCGGATCAGCTCGTCGAACGTCGCAACGGACTCGGCGAGCGGGACGTCGGGATCCGGCTCGTGGGCTAGATACAAGTCGACCCGATCGGTGTGCAGTCGCCGAAGGCTCGCCTCGATTTGCGACCGGATATGCCGCCTCGACAGGCCCTCGTCGCCGGGATCGGTGCCGACCCGGTTGCGTACCTTCGTGGTCAACACGATGTCGTCGCGCGCCCCCGGTCGGCTGGCCAACCATCGACCGACCCACTCCTCGGAACGGCCACCGCCATAGGAGTTCGCGGTGTCGAAGAGCGTGATACCGGCGTCCCGAGCGGCGTCCATGAGCGTGAACGCGGTTCGCTCGTCGTCGCCGCGCTCGAAGAGCTCCGGAGTCGACCCGATTCCGCCGAAATTTCCGCAGCCGAGCCCAAGGACGGACACCTCGAGATCCGATCGGCCGAGCCGCGCGTAGCGCATATGACTGTCCTACCGCATTGATCGATCTCTCGCTACGAACATGGCCCGTACCCGAGCCCTCGCCGTTGCCGCCGCGGCTGCCGGGACGAGCGCGCAGTGTCGGCGTACCAACGTATGGTTTTGGTGTGACGACCGTGATCCAACCCGCCGCAGCCCGACCGCGTGCCGCGATCGGCGGCTTGTTGCGCAGCTGGCGTCAGACGCGCCGGGTCAGCCAGCTCGAGCTGTCCTCGGTCAGCGGCGTGTCGTCGCGGCACCTGAGCTTCATCGAGACCGGTCGGGCCAAGCCCAGTCGAGAGATGGTGCTGCGCCTCGCGGTCGAGCTGGACGTGCCGCTGCGGGAACGCAACGCGCTGTTGCAGGCGGCCGGGTTCGCGCCGGAGTATTCGGAGACGCCGCTCGACGCACCGGAGATGGCCCTAGTGTCCGACGCGATCGACACGGTCCTGCGCGGGCACCTGCCCTACCCGGCGCTGGTGCTCGACGGTCGCTGGAACCTGGTGCGCGCCAATCACGCCATCGCCGTCTTCACGGCCGGCCTTCCGCCGCATCTGACCGGTCCGACGGCCAACACGATGCGCATCACGCTGCATCCGGACGGCCTCGCGCCCGACCTGGTCGACCACGCGCTCGTACGGCAGCGATTCCTGCGTCGCGTGCGACGACAGGCGGCGGCGACCGGCGATCCGGTGATCGCCGCGCTGGCCGACGAATGCGAGGCTTATCCGCATCCGAGCGATGCCGACGATCCGACGGCCACACCGCCCGACGCCGACATTGTGATGCCGTTTCGGGTACGCCGGAACGGGCGCATCCTCAACATGTTCAGCACGATCGCGACGTTCGGCACGGCGACCGATCTGACGGTCGCGGAGCTGTCCATCGAGACGTTCTTCCCGGCCGACGCCGAGACTGCGAGCTACCTCACATCCATGGCCTCCGCACCGGTTTAGCCTCGGCGGTCGCACTGGGCGACCGAGTTGTTCGTGCAGCTCAGTACGTCTCCATTACCTCGCTGGTAATCGACATGCGCGCTGACCTGCGGCGATGCTTCCGCCATGACCACGAACGACACAGTTGACATCACCACCGCCCCGGTCGCGACCACGCCGGTGGCACACCGCACGCCCGAGTGGGCCACCCTGCTCGTGATCCTGGCCGGCACTTTCATGATCACCCTCGACTTCTTCATCGTGAACGTGGCGATCCCGACCATGCAGAAGGACCTGCATGCGACGGCCGGCGACATCCAGTGGACCGTCGCCGGTTACGGGCTGGCCATCGCGGCCGGTGTGATCACCGCCGGCCGACTCGGCGATCTCTACGGCCAGCGACGCATGTACGCGGTCGGCCTCGCGGCTTTCACGGTCGCGTCGCTCGCGTGCGGGCTCGCGGCGACGGCGCCGGAACTCGTCGCGGCCCGGGTGGCCCAAGGCATCGCCGCTGCCTTGCTCACCCCACAGGTGCTCGCGATCGCGAGTACCGCGTTCACCGGCCGCGCCCTGACCCGGGCCTTCACCGCGTATGGCCTGACGATGGGCCTCGCCGCCGTGTTCGGTCAGCTCATCGGCGGTCTGCTGATCCAGGCCGACCTGTTTGGTCTCGGCTGGCGCACGTGCTTCCTCATCAACCTGCCGATCGGGTTCGTCGCGCTCGCGTTGACCCGCCGAACCGTGCCGATCTCAGCCGGCACCCACACGGCCCGCCTCGACCTGGTCGGGATGGTCACCGTAACGCTGGCCCTTGTCGCGATCGTGCTGCCGATGATCGAGGGCCAGTCGCTCGGCTGGCCATGGTGGACATACGTAAGTTTCGCCGCCGGCGCCGTACTCGCCGGGGTGTACGGGTTCTACCAGCGAGCGCTGACCAGGCGCGGCGGAGCGCCACTCATCGACCTGTCGATGTTCCGTTCGCGCGGCTTCGCGGTCGGGATCGGCACCCAGATCGTGTTCTGGACCGGCCAGGCCTCGTTCTTCCTCGTGTTCGCGATCTATCTGCAGGAGGGACGCGGTCTGTCGGCGCTTACCTCTGGTGTCGTGTTCACCGCGATCGGTGCCGGCTACCTCCTCACCTCGATGAACGCTGGCCGATTCGCGGCGCGACTCGGACGCCAGTCGGTCGCGCTCGGCACGCTCCTGATGGCGATCGGTCTCGTCGGCATGATCGTGACCGTGCACGCCATCGGCACCACCGGAGCGATCGGGTGGCTGGTTCCATCGCTCGTCCTGGACGGTGCCGGGATGGGCATCGCCCTGTCACCGCTGGCCTCGATCGCCCTGTCGTACGCGCCCACCCGCCACGCGGGCGCGGGTGCCGGCGTGCTGTCGACCGCGATGCAGGTCGGTGGCGCAATCGGCATCGCCGTCATCGGCATCGTGTTCTATCACGGGGTCGACGGCGGCAGCGGCATCCCGAGCGCATTCGCGGGCGGCCTCGTGTTCCTGACGATTGTCGAGCTCGCGGTCGCGATCCTGATCCAGCTCCTGCCGCGCCCGTCCGCCGCGGCGTCCGACGCGGCATAGTCGCTCGCTCGCGTCGTGTCGGCGCCGCGGCTCGGCGGGGCAGGGCGGAGCCGCGGCTCGGCGGGGCGGCGCCGCGCCTCGGCGGGGGCGGCGCCGGGCGGCGCGGCGGTGAGCCGAGAGCGGAATCAGCGCACGGCGCAAACGGCTAGCCCGTCGGCGCCGCGCGCTGCCACTCTCGGTCGCATGATGACGAGCGAGCCAATCGGAACGACTGGGCCAACCGGGACGACCGGGCCAACCGGAACGACCGGGCCAACCGGAACGACCGGGCCAGCCGGCGCGTCACCAAACGCGCCCGTCACCCCACGCCGGCCCCGCAAACTTGGCTTCGGCGGCGAGGCGGCGCGACTCTACGCGCGGTATCGGCGGGGTTATCCGCCGGCCGCGATCGACGCGATCGTCGAGGCGTTCGGATTGTCGCGTAACGACACCGTGATCGATCTCGGCTGCGGGACCGGCCAGCTCAGCGTGCCGATGGCCGCTCGCGTGCTCTCCGTCGTCGGTGTCGATCCGGAGCCGGACATGCTCTGGCTCGCTCGCAGCCACGACGAGGACGCGCCGAACGTCACCTGGGTGCTCGGCTCCGACGAGGAACTGCCGGCGATCGGCGCGAGTCTGGGTAACCGTCCGATCGGCGCGATCACCGTCGCGACCGCCCTGCACTGGATGGACGATATGGCGGTCTTCCAGACGGCGCACAAGCTGGTCCGGCCGGGTGGCGGCGTCGCCGTCGTCACCAACGGCAAGCCGTTGTGGCAGCTTGAGATCGGCTGGTCGCGAGCCCTGCGTGGCTTTCTCGAGGGCTGGACGGGGCGGCCGGCGACGATGGCCTGCGGCACGGACTCCGAGGCCCAGCAGCGCTATCGAGACCATCTCGGCGCGGCTGGTCTGCGCGTGTCGGCGACGCGGGTCGCCTACGACGACGCTCTCGACTTCGATCACCTGGTCGGTAGTGTGCTATCCGCATTCCCGGTGCAGATGCTGCCGTGTGGCGAGGAACGGCAACACTTCCGGGATGGCCTGCGGGATGCCGTCGGCGACGGACCGTTCCCGGAGACGGTCGAGGTCGATCTCCTGTTCGGCGTACGCGAGTAAAAGCGGTCGTCACGTCCACAGGCGTGCGAGCGCCGTCGTGATACAGGCGAGCGTGACGACGACGAGGAAGGGCGCCCGCAGCACGATTGCTATGACGGCCGCGCCGAGCCCAGCCGCGCGCGCATCCAAGACGATGCGATGGCCCGTGGTGAACGTCTGGATCACGACCAGCGCCGTCAACATCGCGACCGGCAGCAGCGCCGCGATCCGCCGTACCCGTTGGTCGTCGAGCACGCGGCGCGGCACGGACAGGCCCGCGAGCTTGAGCAGGTAACAGGCCAGCGATCCGGCCAGAACCGCGATCCACGTCATGCCGGCTCACCGCTCGGCTGGCCGGCTCGTTCGGCGAGGTCCGGGCCGGGTCCACGCCAGAGACCGGCCAGCATGGCGACGGCGGCGGCGAGCAGGACCGGAACGCCGGCCGGGACGTACGGGGCGGCGATCAGCGCGACGGCCGCGGCGCCGAGCGCGATGGCCCACGGTTCGCGGCCGCGCATCCGGGGTGCGAGCAGGGCGGCAAACGCGGCCGGAGCGGCGGCGTCCAGGCCTAGCACTTTGGGATCCGCGATGAGTCCGGCACCGATTGCGCCGAGCAGTGTCGCGATGTTCCACAGCACGAACACGGCGATCCCGGTCGCCCAGAACCCGAGGCGGCCGACCGGCTCGGTAGTTTGGGTCGTTGCCACGGCCGTGCTCTCGTCGATGACCAGATGTGCCGCGGCCGCCCGTCGCCAACCGCGCACGCCGAGCAGGTTCGCTAGGCGCAGGCCGTAGAACGAGTTGCGCGACCCGAGCAACGCCGCCGTGCCGGCCGCCGCGGCGACCCCTCCCCCGGAAGCGAGAATGCCGACGAGGGCGAATTGCGAGCCGCCGCTGAACATGAACAGCGACAGCACGCAGGTCTGCGCGACGTTCAGGCCCGAGGCGACGCCGATCGCGCCGAACGAGACACCGTACGCGCCGGTGGCCACGCCGACGCCCATCGCCGCTCGAAGCACGGCCGCCCGTTCCGGTGTGCCCCGGGCCGGAAACCGCGCGGCGTCCGGCGGCCGGCCGGCGCCGGTGTCCTTGGTCATGATCGCAGCGTATGTGCCGTGTCGAGCGTAAATTCGGCGGCATGAGCGTCGCGCACATGGTGGGCTTCGGGTTCAAGCAGGCGTGGCTCGCTCTCCGAGAGCCGGTCGGCGACGCCGCCGAGATCTGCGCCGCGCTCGGCGCGAACGACCTCGGTACGGTCGACTGGCAGCACGGAATCGACCTCGCGTACCTCACCGACAACCGCATCGCGGTCACCCCCGCATTGCCTGGTGCGGGCGGCGTCTCGTGGACGCTCGTCGTCGGCCGGCTGTTTTTCGTCGATGCCGACATGCCCGACATCGTGGAATTGTCCGGCCGACTCGGCACCGAGGTGCAATTCTTCGCCACGCACCGAGTGGTCGAGGCGCACTTCTGGGAACGAGCCGTCGAGGGCAAGCTCGTCCGCTCGTTCCGCTACGTCGGCGAAACCGGCGAAATCACCCGCTGGTACGGCGAACCGGACGCGACCGAACTCGCGATCGGACTTCCGCCGACGTTCGATACCGAGGCCGAACCCGAGGACCAACCGAATATCGTGGTCGACGAGGATGACGTGATGACAGTCGCGGCCGCGTGGAGTCTTGACCCGACGGAACTCGAGGGCATGTCCGCGCCCGGCCCGATCCACGTCGCCGCCCGGCGAACCGGCGCGTGAGCTGCCCCCGTTTTGAGCCGACCCGGAACACCGCGGCGATTGGATCCGGATGATTGAACGCGACGAGATCGTCGCCGTCGTGCACGGGTACGTCGAACGGCATCCGGACGAACGCGAGCATCTTCGACCGCTGCTGGACCAGCTCGACGCCGTCCTGCCGATCACCGACCGCTCGGCGTACCCGGGGCATCTGACCTGTTCGGCGCTGGTGGTCGATGACGACGGCCGCATGCTGCGGATCTGGCACAACGTCTTCGGCAAGTGGTTGCAGCCGGGCGGCCACCTGGAGCCGGCGGACACCAGCCTCCTGGGCGCGGCGCTGCGCGAACTCGCCGAGGAGACGGGCATCGTTCTCGAAATCACCGCGTTGCTCGGATCCGATCCGAGCACGGCCGACCCGCTCGACATCGACGTGCACGCGATCCCCGCGAACCGGCTTAGGCGGGAGGCGAAGCACTATCACTTCGATCTCCGGTTTGCATTCCGGCTGCCGGCGGCGGCCGAGGTGAGGCTGCAGTGGGAAGAGGTGAGCGGCTTTCAGTGGACTCCGATCGACGAGATCAGGTCACCGCGTATCGCCGCCAAGCTGGGCCGTGCGCTGCGCCAGCACGCTGCGAGAAGCGGCACCGCGCAAACCGGCGCCGCGCAATCCGGCACCGCGTCAGCACAGCCGCCGGTGCCACGCGATCGCGGCTGGATCGGTGAGGCTCGCGACCTGGTCGATGACGACGCGTAGGCGAGCCGCATCGTCCGGAGCCGTACGCCAGAGCGGCGCGAAGACCGGGTCGAGCGCGTCGGCACCGCGTACGGTCAGCGCGCCGACGAGTTCGACCAGCGTGTCGAACTGCTCGGCATAACGCTCGCGGGCACCGGGACGGCGCATGACGTAACGCAGCGCCAGCCCCTTGAGCAGGGCGCACTCGGCCCGGGTCCGCCGCGGCACGACCAGGTTCGCGTCATAGCGGCACAACGGCTGCTCGCCGCTGGCTCGGAACGTCGCCGTCAAGGCGGCCGCGACGAAGCGGCCGGTGAGCACGCTCGTCGCCTGCTTCAGGCCCACCAGCGCCCGATGGCTGCCGTCGAACGCGTACATCGGGGCGAGCGCCGGATCGTCGAGCACCTCATCGAGCACGGCCGCGAGATCGCCGGCCGACTCGGCCGAATACGCCGAGGCGACGTCCACGCACAGCGCCTGCCGCTCCGACTCGTCGTCGCGAAGCAGCGCGAGTCGCAGATGGCCACCATGGATGCCGTCCTCGACGTCATGCACCGAATACGCCACGTCGTCGGCCCAGTCCATCACCTGGGCCTCCAGACACGTACGCAACGGCGAGGTCGCCTGCGCCCGCAGCCACGTGAACACGGGCAGGTCGTCGTCGTACACGCCGAACTTGCGCTGCCCGGCGTCGACCGTCCACGGATACTTACAGCACGCATCGAGCGTCGCCCGGGTCAGGTTCAGACCGGCCGATTCGCCGTCGGCGCCGAGCACCTTCGCCTCGATCCGGCTGAGCACCCGCAGCGTCTGTGCATTGCCCTCGAAGCCACCGCACGCCTGCGCCACTTCGTTCAGCGCATCTTCGCCGTTGTGGCCGAACGGCGGATGCCCGAGATCATGCGCGAGACCGGCGGTGTCGACGACATCCGGGTCGCAGCCGAGACGTAACCCCATCTCCCGCGCCAGCTGAGCGACCTCAAGCGAGTGGGTCAGGCGGGTACGCAGGAAATCGTCCGTACCAGCCATGTGCACTTGGGTTTTGGCCGCCAGGCGGCGAAACGCCGCCGAGTGCAGCACCCGTGCACGGTCGCGTTGAAACGGCGACCGACGCGCCTCGATCGGCAGCGTCGTGGGGTCTTTGGGTGCCTCGTCGACGAAACGCTCGTCGTCGCGCGGCGGCCCGTCGATGTCTCCTGCGCTGGTCATCAGCGCCGAGCCTAGCGGCATCGATCCGGGTCGGCCGCACGGCGGCGCGTCGACCCATCACCGGCGCCGCACTGTCGGATGCACGATCGATCGCGTCCAGACGGCACCACGCAGCCGTAACATCGCGCGCACTTGTGAAGCATCGGAGGGTGCTATGAAGCTGTTCCACCGATCCGCCGCACCCTCGAACACCGCGCTTGGCCGGCCCGCCCTCGTCACCCACGTCGAAGCCCCGCCGCAGGGCGCCCCGCACCACGGTGCGCTGTCGCGCGGGAACATCCGCGTCATGGTGGATCTCGGCTCCGGCCCGGTCGAGATCGCGGGTACGTTCCGGTTCACGGACGATCATTGGCTGGTACGGGGAATGGACGTGACCGTAAACGTCGACCCGGCCCGGCCGGCCGAATTCGAGGTCGACTGGACGTCGGTGGCCAGCATGTCCGATCGTGTCGCCGCGAACCATCCGGCGCTGGCGGACCCGTTCGGCGCCGGCCGCCGGGTCGCGCAGGCGCTCGGCCTCACCCGCGAAGAAACCGGCACGCGACGCCAGGATCGGTTTGCCCAACTGATGGCCGATGCCGCGGCGGCGCTGCCGGTCGCCGGAAGACTGCGGGCGGTTGTCCTCATCGCCACCATTCGGGGACGCATGGAGATCGGTGGCTCCGACCCAGGTCCGTCAACGACCGAAATCACCGTGCACCGGAACAGCGAAGCAGTGCTCGCGGTGAACATCCCCGGTCGGCCGCCCTACGCGGTCTTCGTCCGAAACTTCAAGTTCCCCCGGCGCCAGTCGGACATCACCGGTGGCGGGCTGCCGGCCCTCGTTTCCGCGACGAACCCGAACGACGTCGAGGTGTTGTGGGACGACGTACCATCGGTCGCCGCGCAGTTGGCCGACCGGATGTCGGCGTCGATGTCGGCGGCCCAGGATCGGATGGCACGCCAACAATCGATCGGCGCGCAGATCATGGCGGCGATGCAGCAGTATCACAGCACCGACCCGGCCGCGGCGCCGTCCTCGCCCGGCGCCTCGCAGTCCCCCACGTCGGGCGCCGAAGCGCCCGATCCCGGCATGGATTCACCACCAGCGCCCTCGACTGTCGCGAAGTCGCCCGCCAGCGAAACTGACGAACCGGCGTATCCACCGGCCGGGCCGGCCGCGGCGGCATATCCGGGGAGGTCCGCCAGCCCGACGGCGTTCGCGGCAGCCGTGCCCGCCGCGGGCGCGGGCCTCGCGGCGCTCGCACCGCAGATGCGCGAGATGATGATCGATAACCTGCGACGAACACTGCGCTACGTCTCCGATCCGGCGCAGCGGCGGATGATCCTCGATCAGTATCGGGCGCTCGGCATCGACATCGACGGCGAGGGCCTCGACGGCTGACCGACCGGCTCGTTCGCCACAGCTAATCGAGGATCAGGCGGTGGACGACCCACCGCTGGCGTACGGCGAACCCGAGCCGTTCGTAGACGCCCAGCGCGCCGGTCGGGTTGTCGGCGTCGACGCCGAGCGACGTGACCGTCTTGCCAGCGGCGGCCGCCACCGCGATCGTCTCCGACATCAGCGCGCTGGCGAGACCTCGCTTGCGCCACGGTCGCCGGGTGCTCACCGAGCCGATGTAGTGGTGGCCGACCGCGTTGTCGTAACACAGGACAGCTGCGGCGATGTCGTCGCCATCGAATGCGATTCGCGAATGCTCGGGCCGGAACAGTTCCGAATCGACACTCCAGGCCTTCCACTGGTCGAATGGACGGTCCTCGTGACCCCAGTGATCGCGGAACGCTTCTTCGACCGCCTCGTACAGCGGCCGGGCCAGATCGGGCGTGTACGCCACTACCCGGAATCCAGTCGGCATCTCGGTCGGCACCACGTCTGCGATTGGCGCGACCATCTCGAAGAAATAGCGCACCGGCCGCATGCCGAAACGTTCGAAGAGGTGTGCGGCCTGCGTTTCCTTGACGCTCGAACCAACGTCGACCGACCATGCAGCGCCGGGAGCGAGTTCATCGCGCAGCTCGCGCAGCCGGTCGATCTCCCAGCCGAGCAGTTCGCGGCCTATGCCCCGGTCCGTCCAATCGGGATGTACGCCGGCGAACGTTTCGGCGATGACGCCACCGGCCGGCGGCGGCGCGACCATCGCAAACGCGGCAACCGCGCCGTCGTCCGCGTAAACCAACCGGGTATCGGTGCCGGTGTCCCGGACCAAAGCACCGGTGACGTCGCGGATCTCGGCGGCGGTGTAGACCGGCTCCCCGCCGACGGCGACCTCGCGCAGGTTCTGCAATGCGGCGATCGCGGGCGCGTCGGCGTCCGTGTACGGCCGCGTACGAAACTCCGACATCGCGCTACTCCACCGATCTCCGATAAGAGACGAACTTGTGCTTTACCTCGAAGCCAAGGCGCTCGTAGACGCCGACCGCGCCGGTCGGGCTGTCCGCGTCCACGCCGAGCGAGGCACTCGACTTTCCGTCCGCGACGGCCGCCGCGAGTGACGCCGAGATCAGCGCACTCGCGAGGCCGCGCTTGCGCCAGGGCCGCCGGGTGCCGACCTGCCCGATGTATTCGCGCCCTTCGACGTTGTTGTACGCCAGCACATAGCCCGCAATCTGGTCACCGTCGAACGCGATCCGGGTCAGGTCCGGCCGGAATTCCTCGGATTCCACCGTGCGGATGACCCACTTCTCGAACGGTCGACGTTGAAAGCCCCAATGGTCGCTGAACGCTTCCATGTGTGCCTCGTACAACGGCTTCGCGAGCTCCGGCACGTACGGCATCGCGGCGAGACCGTCGGGCAACGCAATCTTCGGCTGCGCACCGGCGAGTGGCGCGACCATCTCGAAGAAGTAGCGGACCGGCCCGAAGTCGAACCGCTCGAAGAGGCGGATGGCCGCCGTGTCATCGACACTCGCGCCCGCCTCGACGTGCCATTGATCGCTCGGCGCGATGTCGGAGTGCAATTGCCGGGCCCGGTCGTACTGCCAGGCCAGCAGCTCCCGGCCGAGACCGCGACCCTGGTAGGCCGGGTGTACGCCGCCGAGCATGTCGGCCCGCAGGCCGCCCTCGGGTGGTGGCGACACGAAGCCGGCCGCGGCCAGCTCACCTTCGGGCGTCACGACCAGCCGAGAGTCGGTTGCCAGGTCGCGAACCCAGGCTTTGATGAAGCTGCGCAACTCGCCGCCGGTCCAGCCGGCTTCGGCGCCATGCTTGGCGTCGACCGCGTTCATCAGGTCCGCGATCGCCTCGGCGTCAGATTCGACGTACGGGCGAACCTGCATCTCGTCGACCATCTGTTATGCCACCGTCCAGTGAAAGACCACGACTTTGTGCCGGACTTCGAACCCGAGCCGCTCGTAGACGCCGACCGCGCCGGTCGGACTGTCCGCGTCGACGCCGAGCGACGCCGAGCGTGTCCCGGTAGTCGCAGCGGTCCGTACCGAGTCCGACAGCAAGGCGCCGGCCAAGCCTCGCCTCCGCCACGGACGCCGGGTGCCGACCTGACCGATATAGACCGAGCCCTCGACGCCGTCGTAGGCCAGGACGTACGCGGCTATCTCATCGCCATCGAACGCGATGCGGGACAGGTCGCCGCGGAAGACTTCGGAGTGGATCGTGGCGGGCGCCCAATTCTCGAACGGGCGACCCTGGTAACCCCAATGGTCGCCGAACGCCTCAGTATGGGCGGCGTGCAGCGCCGGACCGAGCGAGTCCAAATACGGCACGATGCGGAACCCCTCGGGAACGTCGACCGCCGGAACATCTCCGGCCGGCGCCTCCATCTGGAAGCCGTACCGGACCGCGATGCCACCGGCCCGCTCCATGAGGTGGATCCCGGCGGCGTTCTCGGATCCGACCCCGGTTTCGGCGTGCCACTCGGCATCCGCACGCAGCGCGGCGCGGAGGCCGGCGACCCGGTCCAGTTGCCAGGCCAGCAGGCTTCGGCCGAGCCCGCGACCCTCGAACGCCGGAGCTACACCTCCGATGAGGTCGGCCCTGGAGCCACCGGGCGGCGGCAGGCCGATGAAGGCCACCGCAGCCAGCGTGCCGTCATCGGTCACGTAGAGGCGGGAGTCGCCCTTGCCGTCGCCGAGCAGCATGCCGGCGTAGCCCCTGATCTCCCCGGGAGTGGATCCAGGCTCCCCGCCGTGCGCGATCTCGGCCGCGTTCAGCAGGTCGGCGACCGCTGCGGCGTCATCATCGGCGAACGGCCGGGTCCGGAACTCCTCCACCCCTCGAAACTACGGCCGAGGGCAAGCGATTTACCGCCGCGAAATGTACGGAACCTGGCCGCTCGGACGCGCTCCGGATGGCCAATTTCCGTACAGTTGCGCGGTTGCGCCGGTTGCGCCGGTTGCGCCGGGTTGCGCGGTTGCGCGGTTGCGCGGGCCTACCGGCTGTCGGACGTGGACGCCTCGACGACGGCGCGACCGGCCTCCAACCGCGCGACCGGCACGCGGAACGGCGAGCACGACACATAGTCGAGGCCGACCTCGTCGAAGAAGTGCACCGAATCCGGATCGCCTCCGTGCTCGCCGCAGACGCCGATCTTCAGGTCCGGGCGGGTGGCCCGACCCTCCTGTACGGCGATCGAGATGAGCCGCCCGATGCCGTCGCGGTCGATCGACTCGAACGGCGAGATGCCGAAGATGCCGAGATCGAGGTATCGCGTGAAGAACGAACTCTCCACGTCGTCGCGAGAGAAGCCCCAACCCATCTGGGTGAGGTCGTTCGTGCCGAACGAGAAGAACTCGGCCGCCTCGGCGATCTGCCCGGCGGTCAGTGCGGCCCGGGGCACCTCGATCATCGTGCCGATCAACGTGTGCACGTCGACGCCCGACTCCGCCGCGACGTCGCGGAGCACCTGGTCCGCGTCGTGCTTCACGGTCTCCAACTCCTGCACCGCGCCGACCAACGGCACCATGATCTCGGGGTGCGGGTCGCCGCCTTCCTTCCTCACCGCCACCGCGGCCTCGGCGATCGCGCGCACCTGCATGCTGAACAGGCCCGGGATCACCAGGCCGAGACGTACGCCTCGCAGGCCGAGCATCGGGTTCTCTTCGTGCATGTGCCGTACGGCGGCCAGCAGCGCCTTGTCGTGCTGATCGGGCTTTCCGGTCGCTTCGGCGACGGCCACCGCCACCGCTAGGTCCTCCAGCGGCGGCAGGAACTCGTGCAGCGGCGGGTCGATCAGCCGGATCGTCACCGGCAGGCCCGACATCGCCCGGAAGATGTCGATGAAGTCGTTGCGTTGCAACGGCATCAGTTCGTCGAGCGCGGCCTGGCGCTCGTCGTCCTCGTTCGCGAGGATCAACCGCTCGACGAGGGCGCGGCGGTCGCCGAGGAACATGTGCTCGGTCCGGCACAGGCCGATGCCCTCGGCACCGAACCGGCGCGCGCGCCCGGAGTCGTCGCCGTTGTCGGCGTTCGTACGCACCTTGAGCCGGCGTCGGGTGTCGGCATGCCGCAACACCCGGTCTACGGCCGCCACCAATGGATCCGCGTCGGCCCGGATCGAGCCCTCGAAGTACTTGACGATCTGCGACGGCTCGACCGGCACCTCGCCGGCGTACACGCGTCCGGACGTACCGTCGATGGAAATGACATCGCCCTCGGCGATGGTGGTGCCGCCGACGGTGAATTTGCCGGCGGCCAGGTCGACCTGCATCTCGTCGGCGCCGCACACGCACGTCTTGCCCATCCCGCGGGCAACGACCGCGGCGTGGCTGGTTTTGCCGCCGCGGCTGGTCAGGATTCCTTGCGCCGCAATCATTCCGTGCAGGTCGTCGGGGTTCGTCTCGCGCCGGACCAGGATGACCCGCTCGCCCTTGTCCGCTTCTTCGACAGCGCGCTTCGCGGTGAACACGACCTTGCCGACCGCCGCGCCCGGCGACGCGGCGACGCCGCGCGTCATCTGCTTCGGATGGCCGGACGTGTCAAAGGTCGGGAACATCAACTGTGCGAGCTGCGCGCCGGTCACGCGCATCATCGCTTCGTCCAGGTCGATGACGCCCTCGTCGATGAGTTGCGTCGCGATGACGAACGCGGCGGCCGCGGTGCGCTTGCCGACCCGGGTCTGCAGCATCCACAGCTTGCCGCGCTCGATGGTGAACTCGATGTCGCAGAGATCGCGATAGTGGCCTTCGAGCGTGGCCATGATGCCCATCAGCTGGTCATAGCTCTTCTTGTCGATCTCGTCGAGGTGGTCGAGCGGCACGGTGTTGCGGATGCCGGCGACGACGTCCTCGCCCTGCGCGTTCTGCAGATAGTCGCCGTAGACGCCCTGTTCGCCGGTGGCCGGGTCGCGGGTGAATGCGACGCCGGTGCCGGAGTCGGCGCCGAGATTGCCGAACACCATGGCGACGATGTTGACCGCGGTGCCGAGGTCGGCCGGAATGCGTTCCTGGCGACGGTAGAGCACCGCGCGTTCGGCGTTCCACGAGTCGAAGACCGCCTTGGTCGCAAGGTCCATCTGCTCGCGCGGATCCTGCGGAAAGTCGCGTCGTGCGTGGTCGCCGAAGATCTTCTTGTACACGTCGACGAGCTTGCGCAGGTCATCGGCTTCGAGGTCGACATCGTTGCGTACGCCCTTGGCCGACTTCGCGTCGTCGAGCGCGTGCTCGAACGCCTCACCCGGAACGTCACAGACCGTCTTGCCGAACATCTGGATGAGCCGCCGATAGGAGTCCCAGGCGAATCGTTCATCTCCACCGGCCTGCTGCGCGAGGCCGCCGACGCTCGCGTCGGTCAGCCCGACATTGAGCACCGTCTCCATCATGCCCGGCATCGAGAATGCGGCCCCGGACCGTACGCTCACGAGCAATGGATCGGATGGATCGCCGAGCTTGCGACCGATCGCGGCCTCTAACAACGCCAGATGTTCGTCCACTTCGGACCGGAGCGACGCCGGCTCCCTGCCGTCGGCGAGATACGCCTGGCATGCCTCCGTGGTGATCGTGAAGCCGGGCGGGACGGGCAGCCCGAGGTTCGTCATCTCGGCCAGGTTCGCGCCTTTGCCACCGAGCAGATCACGTAGATCCTTGTTGCCCTCGGCGAAGTCGTACACGTATTTCGTCGTGTCCACGGCAGCCTCCAGCGCACAGGGAGTTCGGGTCGGTGGATACCCCCGCCTTCACCGACGGCAAACTCCGCACGAACGACATCACCTGGATTGTGTCCCGGCGTAGCTGCAGGTTAGGCGCTCGGTGAGCATCGTGGGGCGGGTGGTGACTAGACACACCAAAGGGTCGGGTGCGCCCGAACACACCATTTCATGGGAGCGATCCCACGAGCAGGTTCGCGCATGCGTGCGCATGTTCGAGCACCGCGAGCCCACGCATGACACAGGGCGGTCAGCACGCGCAGAAGGCCGGCCCGGACTGGCCGGACCGGCCTTTGCTTGGCCGTGCTGACCGCATCGTCGCGGTCGTCGATCAGTAGCGGCGGTCGCGACCCTGTGCCGACCGCCCTTGTGTCGACCGGCCCTGCGCCGAGCGGCCCTGTGTCGTGCGACCCTGTGCCGAGCGGCCCTGGGTCGAGCGGCCCTGTGTTGCACGGGCGGCCGGCGTCCGCGGTGCGCGTCGCTGGGTTTCGCCCGTTACGGCCGGCGCCACCGGAACACCTGAGGGGGTACGGGCGCCGGTGATCCGTACGAGTTCGGCGTCGCCCGGACGAACTCGGACCGAGCGCGCCTTGACGCCAGCCGCGGCAAGCAGCCGACTCGTCTCCCGATCCTGCTCCGGGAGCACCAGCGTGACTACGGTCCCGGTCCGACCGGCCCGCGCCGTACGCCCACCGCGATGCAGGTAGTCCTTCGCATCGCCGGGCGGGTCGACGTTCACCACGAGGTCGACATCGTCGACGTGGATGCCGCGGGCGGCCAAGGAGGTCGCGACGAGCGCCGTGACCGTCCCGGTCTTGAACCCGTCGAGGGTACGTGTCCGCTGTGGTTGCGACTTGCCGCCGTGCAGGGCGGCGGCGTTCACTCCGCTGGCCTGTAGCTGGCGCGCCAACCGATCGGCTCGGTGCTTCGTGCCGACAAACATGATGACGCGGCCATCACGCGCGCCGATGTGCGCCGTGGTCTCGTTCTTGTCGGCCGTGTCCACGTGCAGCACGTGGTGGTCGAGCGTGGTCACCGCCGACGATGGCGGGTCGACCGAATGGCGTACGGGTTCGTTGAGGAACCGCCGAATGAGCCGGTCCACATCACCGTCGAGTGTCGCGGAGAAGAGCATCCGCTGGCCGTTGGGGTCCGTACGCGTGAGCAGCGAGGTGACCTGGGGAAGGAAGCCCATGTCGGCCATCTGGTCGGCCTCGTCGAGCACAGTCACGTCCACTCGATCGAGACGGCAGTCGCCCCGGTTCACGAGATCATTCAGGCGACCGGGCGTCGCGATCACAATGTCGACGCCGCGACGCAATGCGTCGGCCTGCCGGGTCAGGGACAAGCCGCCGACGACCACCGTGGTGGTGAGCCGGACCGCCGTCGCGTACGGAGCGAGCGCGTCCGCGACCTGGGCCGCCAGTTCACGGGTCGGGACGAGGACGAGGCCGATCGGTTGCCGTGGCTCGGCGCGACGACCGGCGAGACGGGTCAGCATCGCGAGCCCGAAGGCGAGCGTCTTGCCGGAACCCGTACGGGCCCGGCCGAGAACGTCGTGACCGGCGATGGCGTCCGGCAGCGTCGCCGATTGGATGGCGGTCGCCGTCGTCAGTCCCTGGTCGGTCAGTACGCGAAACAACGCGGGATCGAGCGGCAGGTCGACAAACGGCGCCGGCACGGCCGCCGGTGCGGCGGCGGGACGATTCGAACGATGCGTACCGGGGTGCGGTGACGAAGCGTGCGGTCGCGCGAGATGTGATGGAGCCGCGTGCGGCGATGCCATAACGGCGCGGGGTTGGATCGGGTGCGGTTGAGAACTGGACTGCGACGATCGCCGCCGTCCGGGAGCACGCGCGGGCGTGACCAATACAGAGCCTTTCGTGGGCGGCTCTGCGCGGCCGACGCCGGCCCGAGGGCGGCGGATGTCAGGCGATGCGAGCCGAATTCCGGGGGCGCTCATGCGCTCCTCGGGGTGGTGCAGGATCGGTGCGATTAGACCGGCGTACCCCACACGTTCGCGTCGTTCATGACGCGAACGTGTGGGGGTGACGATCCGACATGAGCGCCTATTCGCGACGCTCAACCGCACCAAGCGGTACGTGGAAATCAGACGACGCGGACGCCATCGGCCTGGAGACCGCGGTCACCCTGGACGATGTCGAATTCGACGCGCTGATCCTCGTGGAGTTCGCGGTATCCGTCGGCCTGGATCGCCGAGTGATGCACGAACACGTCACGGCTGTCGCCGTCGACGCTGATGAAGCCGAAACCCTTTTCGGCGTTGAACCATTTAACTGTCCCAGTGGACATATTTCGTAAGCTCCTCAGCTTGGTAGGCGCCCGCACGCTGCGGGGCCCGGATGGGCCGTCTCGAGCAGCAGCAGATCTACGGCCAACCATAGGAGAGGAAGCCGACCCCGGACGAAACCGGGAAACAAACGCAACTACACACCAGAAACTGCAACGCAAGCATACACGGCTGGATCTTCGCGGGCCCGATTCGGCCGGGTGAGCAGAATCGCGGCGATTTATCGCCGATATTGGACCGGCGCGGGAATACGTTGTCAATTTGTCATCATCGATGGCCTCAGCGAGGGCTGCCGAGCGGGCATGGCCTGTGATAGGTAGAACGCCATGCCGTGGGTACAGCGATATCTGATCAACCGCGAATTCGCGCGGCTCTGGTATGGGCAGGCCGTCTCGACGGTCGGCGACATGATTTTCGACACGACACTCGTCTTGTGGGTGGCGACCGTACTCGCCAAGGGCAAGTCCTGGGCGCCGGCCGCCGTCAGCGGCATCATGCTCTCCGTCGGCATCGCCGTCATGGTTGTCGGGCCAGCCGCTGGTGTCTTCGTTGACCGGTGGAACCGGGGCCTCACCATGCTGCGCACCGAGGTGTTGCGCGCGATCATGGTTGCGGCGCTGGCCGCGCTGGCGTTCCTGCCCACCAGCGCGCTGCCGATCTGGGCATGGCTGACGGTCATTTACGTCGTGGTTTTCGTGGTCAACGCCTCGGAGCAGTTCTTCAACCCGTCCCGCTTCGCCACCATCGGCGACGTCGTGTCGGGCGACGTCGACCGCGCTCGGGCCGCCGGCATCGGGCAGGCCACCCAGGCGGTCGCCGCGATCGTCGGCCCACCGCTGGCCGCGCCGCTGCTGTTCACCGTCGGCCTGCAGTGGGCACTGGTCGTCAACGTCGCGTCGTACGTGGTTTCGTTCGTCGCGATCCGCTCGATCCGGTTGGAGCGCGCCGTCCCCGAGCGCGCGACGGGCAGCAACCTGTGGAGCGAGTTCGTCGCCGGCCTGAAGATGTTCGCCAGTAACCGCTTCCTCGTGGCCCTTCTCACCATCGCTGTGATCGCACAGCTGGGCACCGGCGCGATGAACACCCTGGACGTGTTCTTCCTCACCGACAACCTGCACGCGAACGCACATCTGCTCGGCTTCGTCTCGATGGTGTTCGGCGTCGGCGCGATCATTGGAGCACTGTCGGCCGGTCGGATCGTCAAATGGTTCGGTGCGCGGCGCACGACCTGGATGGCGTTGACCGTTGCCGGCATCGTCGTGCTCGTGTTCGCGCGGCAGACCGTGTTCATCGCCGGACTCGTCGCGTTTTTCTTCGTCGCCATCCCGGTAACTGTGCTCAACACGTCGATCAGCCCGCTCATGCTGAGCGCGACACCGCGCGAGTACCTGGGCCGCATGATGGCGGTGTTCAACCCGATCAACATGGCCGCGTCGATGCTGTCGGTGGTCGTCGCCGGCTGGCTCGCCAGTACGGCGTTGCTGCATTTTCACGCGGACATCGGTGGCCTACATATCGGGCGCATCGACGCGATCTTCACGCTCTCGGGTCTGCTCATCACGCTCGGCGGCGTCTACGCGGCGATCGCACTTCCGCCGGATCCAGCGGCGACGACTCCGGCGCCGTCCGAGGGCGACGGCGACGCGGTCGTCGGCGAGCTCGTCGAGATCGCCGCTCCGGGTGTGGTTCCCACCCAGGGCGTCACCGAGCCACTGATCGATCCGGCCAGCAGCTGACATCGGGCGTGGCCGGCTCGGCGTCCGCTTGGGCGGGACCGCCGCCCGTGCGATCCTGGTACGCGTGACCCAGGCCCTGACCGTGCAGCGGCCGTCGCCGCAGGGCGGCGGCGCACCGCTGAACGCGCTGCCCAGCGGTGGCGCACCGCTGTCGTCGCTTCGCGTCGGCGGCCAGTTGACGCTCGGCCAGTATCCCGTCGATCCGCCCGTGGTGTTGGCGCCGATGGCCGGGATCACGAATGTCGCGTTCCGTCGCCTGTGCCGGGAGCAGGGCGCCGGTATCTACGTATGCGAGATGATCACCACCGTTGCGCTGGCGTACCGGAATCCGAAGACCGAAAAGATGATCGAGTTCGGCCCGGACGAGCACCCGCGCAGCATGCAGCTCTACGGCGTCGATCCGGAGATGACCGCACGGGCCGTCCACCGGATCGTCGACGAGGACCTCGCCGACCACATCGACCTGAACTTCGGCTGCAGCGTACGTAAGATCACCAGCAAGGGCGGCGGCTCGGCGATCCCGTACAAGCGGCGGCTGTTCGGCGCGATCGTCGCGGCAGCCGTGGACGCGGCCACCCCGGCCGGCATCCCGGTGACGGTGAAGATGCGCAAGGGGCTCGACGACGACAATCTGACCTACGTCGAGGCCGGCCGCATCGCTCAGGACGCCGGTGTGAAATGGGTCGCGTTGCACGCGCGTACGGCGAGCCAGCGCTACTCGGGCACGGCCGACTGGGATGCGATCGCCACGCTGAAGCAGGCGCTGGATGTGCCCGTGCTCGGCAACGGAGATATCTGGGAAGCCGACGACGCGCTGCGTATGGTCGCCGAGACGGGCTGCGACGGCGTGGTGGTCGGCCGCGGTTGCCTCGGCCGGCCGTGGCTGTTCGCCGACCTCGCCGCCGCCTTCGCCGGTCGAGGAGACCGCGTGCTGCCGACACTCGGCGAGGTGGCCGCGGTCATGCGCCGCCATGCCGAATTGCTGGTCGACTGGTGGGGCGCCGAGCGGGAGGCCGTCACCGACTTCCGCAAGCACGTGGCCTGGTATCTCAAGGGATTCCCGGTCGGCTCGGAACTGCGGCGCGCGATGGCTATGACGTCCTCGCTGATGGAGCTCGACGACCTGCTTGGCAAGCTCGATGCCGACGTGGAGTTCCCGGCCGCGAACCTCGGCCAGCCGCGTGGGCGGACGAACGCGCCGGCCAAGGTCGTCCTGCCGTACGGCTGGCTCGACGACCGCGATGACGTGACCGTTCCCGAGGATGCCGAGCACGACGACTCCGGCGGCTGAGCGCTCGTCAACGCGACGCTCAACGACGGCGTGCCCGTACGGACAGCCAGTCGCGGTTCGTCGTCGTGTGCCGCACGTACGTCACCTCGAAACCGGCCGCCGGCAACATGGTGCGCAGACCGTCCTCTCGGTGGCCCGTGTACCAGCGTGCGCGGTCGAATCCGCTGGACTGCCAGCCCTCACCGTCGCCTTCGTTGACCGACAGGTAGATCGCACCGCCCGGCCGAACGACGCGGGCGAAGCCGGCGAGCGTTTCCGGAACGTACGCATGCGGGATGTGCAGCAGCGCCGCCTGGCACCACAGGGCGTCCACCGCGGCCGTACGAAGCGGGAGCGCCCGCATGTCCGCCACCACCACGGGCGCAGCACCGCCGTCCAGGCCGCCGGCGCGCAATTGCGCGGCGGACAAGTCGAAACCGACGACCCGTAGGCCGGCGGCGCGCAGCGCTCGGAGATCCCGTCCCGGCCCGCAGCCGATTTCGGCGACGGCGGCATCCGCACCGACCACGTCGATGAGCCATGCGATGTCGTCGGCCAGCTCGGGAAACGGTTTGCTCTCGCGGACATACCGTGGCGCGATCTCGTCGTATGTCGCTCGCGTCGCCGCGACCGGATCACTCACTCGACAATGCCTTCGTCCAGGTTGCCGATGCGGATCAGCGCGGTGTTGGCCACAACCAGCACCGCGAACACGATGCCGAGCACAAGTTCGTTGTCGGCTATGAGGGCAGCGGCGGCCGCGCCGAACACGATTGTCTTCACCAGGAGCTTCATCGGCGTCGACAGTCGATACCTCGCCCGCGGCGCGGCGAACAGACTCCACACGATCACGGCAGCGACCGGCGCGCCGATGCCGAGAACAACCTTGACCCACGTCGCACCCGAAACCTGGAAACCCCACCAGCACAAGGCGGCCAACGCCGCGAGCTCAAGGAAGAACGCCAGGCCCAGGTTCACCGCACGATTCACGTTGGCCGCCAATTCATCGCGCCAGGCTAGCGCGTCACGGTAGTCGCCACACGATCGTGTCCTTGACGTCGACGTCCTCGAGGTCGCGGACCACCGGCACGTCGAACGACGCGACGCGGACGAGATCGTCGGCCGGCACGTAGGCACGGCCCGGATCGCCGGCCAGCACGACCGCACCCCGGTCGCGCGCCGCGCGCAGGAAGCGCAGCATCGCCGTGGCCATGTCGCGGTTGTAGAACACATCCCCGGCCAGGACCACGTCCGCGTCGGTCGCCGTCTCGACCAACAGATTCCCTTGGTACGGCTGGATTTCGCGCGCGTTGGCCGCCGCGTTCAACCGGATGGCCGCGATCGCGTACGGGTCGATCTCGTTCGCGACAACGGATCGGGCGCCGGCGAGCGACGCGGCGAGCGCGACCAGACCCGAGCCGGCCGCGAGATCGAGCACGCTCCGGCCCGCCACGACATCCGGATGGTCGAGCACGAAGCGGGCCAGCGCCTGCCCACCGGCCCACGGAAACGCCCAGAACGGCGGAGCCAGACCCGGACCGCCGTGAAGTTGTTCGGTGATCTCCCACAACGCGATCGCGTCATCCGCCTGGTACGTCCGGATTTCCGGTACGAGCGGCACCGGCGCCAAACCGGTGTGCCCGAGAACGAACGATTCGGCCGCCTCTGCTGTCACCGACATTCACTCATTCTCCCGCTCAGGCGGTCGCCCCAGCCCGGCGGAGGCGCTCGGCCGCCTCGTCGGGCTCGAGCGCGACCTGACCGTCGATGCGCCATTTCTTCTCGTTGAACGCCCGCACCCAGAGTCCGGCCGCCCACGCCGCACCGATTTCATCGGGCAACCAGGTCCGTCCGGCGGCCCGTTGGTAGGCCTCGATGAAGCTCGCGGTCTGGTCGATGGTCGCCGCCGGCCCGGCGCCGCTCGGCCACACCGCGGCGGCGAAGCCGACGATGGTGGCCTCGGGCGCCACGATGACGCTGTCCCAGTCGTGCACCGCTACCGGGGTGGAACGCAGCCGGGCCGCGTCCGGGGCCGCAACGGACAACGCCCGCCAGCGCACGTTCTGCGCCTCGAAGTCGCCGTGGCCGGCAACAACGTTCTGAGCGCCGAAGGCCAGGAGCCGGCGCTGTACGGCCCGCCCGATCTCGTCGAGCCATGCCGTGGCCGGTATCGCGTTCAGGTCGTCGGGTCGGTCGTCGGCTTCCGGCCAGACCCCGACGCCGCCGTGATTCCACGCATTCCACGGCGGCGGTGGATCGAGCGATGGCAGGCGAGCCGCCGGCGGCGCCAGCCGGATCATGCGCGCGAGCAGCGTGGCGTACCCGTCCACCGCACCCGGCTCGCGTGGCCCCAACATCTCGCCGCCCGGCACCCAGGCCTCCGCGCTCGCCGCGAGTGCGGCGTCGGCGCCAAACGGCACCGGGCCGACCAGCGGCTCCGGGCACGGGAAGCCGGTGCGCCACAAATGCTGCTGCACGTACGCACACCCGGCCAGTCGCGTCTGAGCTGGTCGCACCTTGACGACGACCCGCCGGCCGTTGGCCAGGAGGAGTTCGCTCACCCGGGACAGGTGACCATGAGAGGCGAGGATCTCGACCGGGCGCGCGCGAAGCCACATCGCACACCAGTCGGCGATGGCGCGGTCGTCCACCTCATCGGGTCGCACGAGAGAAAACTACCGGCCGCCCACGGATGCGGAGGTCAACCGCGAGAGCGCATTTGTACGGGACTTGGCCGCCGAGGGCGCAGCAAGACCGGCAACTCCCGTACAAATGCCGGCGGGCGGCCGCGAGGCGCATGTCACGACCGGCACAGCGCGCGTCCGGACGCCGCGCCCGGCAGAATGCACGGGTGACGCAAGCAGCCGCGAACCCAGCCGACCGTGCCGCCTCCCCGAACGGCGCCGCCATCGACGCCGCGGCGTCGATCAATCAACGCATCGCCACCGAACTCGGCGTCCGTGCGACCCAGGTCGCCGCGGCCGTGGATCTCCTCGACGGCGGGGCGACCGTGCCGTTCATCGCGCGCTACCGGAAGGAAGTCACCGGCACACTCGACGACACGCAGCTCCGTACGCTGGCCGAACGCCTCCAGTACCTGCGAGAGCTGGCCGAACGTCGGGCTGCCGTGATCGAGTCGATCCGGGCGCAGGGCAAGCTCGACGACGCGCTCGAAGCCGCGATCTGGGCCGCCGACTCGAAGGCGCGGCTGGAGGACATCTATCTGCCGTACAAACCGAAACGGCGGACGAAGGCCCAGATCGCGCGCGAGGCCGGCCTGGAGCCGCTGGCCGACACCCTGCTCGACGATCCGTCGGGCGACCCGGCGACAACCGCGGCCGCGTTCGTTGACGCGGATCGTGGCGTCGCCGACGTTGCGGCCGCGCTGGACGGAGCGCGCTCGATCCTCGTCGAACGGTTCGCGGAGAACGCGGACCTGATCGGCGAACTGCGCGAGACCATGTGGTCGCGTGGCCGGCTCGTGTCCCGGGTACGGGACGGCAAGCAGGACGACGGCGCAAAGTTCGCCGACTACTTCGACTTCGCCGAACCGTACGTGAAGCTGCCGTCGCACCGGATTCTCGCGATGTTCCGTGGCGAGAAGGAGGAGGTGCTCGACCTCACCTTCGATCCGGAGCCGGCCGACGCCGCACCGTTGCCGCCGTCGCAGGCCGTCCCGTCGCGCTACGAACAGCGGATCTCGGCGACGTTCGGCATCTCGGCCGCCGGCCGCCCCGGCGACAAGTGGCTCGCCGATACCGTGCGCTGGGCCTGGCGTACCCGGATTCTGGTGTATCTCGCCGGCGACCTGCGCGGCCGGCTGTTCCAGGCGGCCGAGGACGAAGCCGTGCGAGTGTTCGCCGCGAATCTCCGCGATCTGTTGCTCGCGGCGCCAGCCGGCACTCGGGCGACGATGGGTCTGGACCCGGGATTCCGTACCGGCGTGAAGGTCGCGGTCGTAGACGCGACCGGCAAGGTCGCCGCGACCGACACGATCTATCCGCATGTGCCGCAGCAACGCTGGGACGAGTCGATCGCGAAGCTTGCCGCGTTGTGTGAGCGGCACCGCGTCGAACTCATCGCGATCGGCAACGGCACGGCGTCACGGGAGACCGACAAGCTCGCGGCCGATCTTCTCAAGCGGTTCCCGGCCCTGAACGCGACCAAGGTGACGGTGTCCGAGGCCGGCGCCTCGGTCTATTCCGCATCGGCATACGCCGCGCAAGAGTTGCCCGGGCTCGACGTGTCGTTGCGTGGCGCGGTGTCCATCGCACGCCGGCTGCAGGACCCGCTGGCCGAGCTCGTGAAGATCGACCCGAAGTCCATCGGCGTCGGCCAGTATCAGCACGATCTAGCCGAAGCCAAGCTGTCCCGATCGCTCGACGGTGTCGTCGAAGACTGTGTCAACGGAGTCGGCGTCGACCTCAACACCGCCTCGGTGCCGCTGCTCACCCGGGTCTCGGGCGTCACTACGGGTCTGGCCGAGAACATCGTCGCGCATCGCGACGCCAACGGACCGTTCCGGTCACGGCGGTCGCTGCTGGCCGTGGCGCGGCTGGGGCCGAAGGCATTCGAGCAGTGCGCCGGATTCCTGCGTATCGCCGGCGGCGACGATCCACTCGACGCGAGTGCCGTGCACCCGGAGGCCTATCCGGTCGTACGCCGGATGGTCAAGGCGACCACGGGCAACATCGCGACGTTGATCGGCAACGGGACGGTCCTGCGGACGATCAGACCGACCGAGTTCGTCGACGACACGTTCGGTCTGCCGACCGTCACGGACATCATCCGGGAGCTGGAGAAGCCGGGGCGTGACCCGCGACCGGCGTTCCACACCGCGGCGTTCACCGAAGGCATCGAGAAGATCGGCGACCTCGTGCCCGGCATGGTGCTCGAGGGCCAGGTGACCAACGTCGCCGCGTTCGGCGCCTTCGTCGACGTCGGCGTGCACCAGGACGGTCTCGTGCACGTGTCGGCTCTGTCGCGGACGTACGTGAAGGATCCGCGGGAGGTCGTCAAGCCGGGCGACATCGTGCGCGTCAAAGTGCTCGACATCGACGTACCGCGCAAGCGGATCTCGCTCACGCTGCGGCTCGACGACGATGCCGCGTCGATCGCCGCACCGAAACGCGGCGGTGCGCCGGCGTCACGGCCGGAGCGATCGGAGCGACCGGCCCGGCCGGATCGATCGCAACGGCCGGAGCGGCCGGCCAACACCGCACTCGCCGACGCCCTGCGGCGCGCCGGACTCGATGGCGGGTCGGACCCGGAACACCGGCGGCGTTAGCCCGGGTCGGGCACCGCTGCCTCGACCATCGGACCAGTGGGATGATGGTCGGCATGCCCGCTCGCGCCTCGGCGACAACGACGTTCGACGGATTCTCCGACGATGCCTTCGAGTTCTACGAGGGTCTCGTCGCCGACAACTCGAAGGCCTACTGGACCGAGCACAAGCACGTCTATGAGCAGCACGTACGCGCACCGATGCAGGCGCTGCTCGACTCACTCGCGCCGGTTTTCGACGCCACGCCGGCGATGTTCCGGCCATACCGGGACGTGCGGTTCAGCGCGGACAAGTCGCCGTATAAGACGGCGCAGGGCGGGTTTCTCGAACTCGACCACGGTGTCGGCTACTGGATGCAGCTCGACGCCGAGGGCGTCAGCGTCGGCGGCGGATTCCACAGCCATGACAAGGCGCAAACCCAACGCTTCCGCGCGGCGATCGATGACGAAACAACCGGTCGCCGGCTCGCCACCATCGTGGGCAAGCTGACCAAAGGTGGGTACGCGATCGGCGGCGACGCCGTCCGTACCCGCCCGCGCGGCGTGCCGGCCGACCACCCGCGGCTCGACCTCATGCGGCACGAAAGCCTGACCGTGGCGCGACGAGTGGACCCGGCCGACTGCGTGTCGGCGGACTTTGCTACGGCGATCGCCGGTCATTGGCGCACCATCAAGCCGTTGGTGACGTGGCTCGGCGAACACGCCCGTCCATCCACGGCGCACGACTGACGCTCCTCGGCGCCGGCCTAAGCCCGCGACGTGTCGGCCCCGGACGTACAGTCGTAGACGTGACGGAGCACACGCACACCCATGCCGACGGTTCGGTGCACGAGGGCGGCCACGAGGCCTGCGCACTGGCCCACGGCGACGTGCCGGCCGAGGTCGGCACCCGTACGCTCGTGGCGGTCTTCGCCAATCCCGTCTCGTCCTACCTCATGCATTTCGCGCGGGACGCCGGATTCCGTACGGTCCTCGTCGAGCCGGATCCGGCGAACGTGACCGACGAGGTCATCGCCAACGCCGACGGAGTGGCGACCACCGTCGACCCGAGCTTCGCCGACAACCACGCCGACATCGTGTTCTGCGATCACCATCGGCCGGAGTTGGGCGACGTGATGACCGACGCGCTCGCATACCCGGCGCGCTGGATCGGCGTGATGGGCAACGCGCGCGACGCCGGCCCCCACGTCGAGATGCTGCGCGATAGAGGCGTGCCGGAAGATCTGATCGCGACTGTGCACCGGCCGATCGGATTGAACATCGGCTCCAAGACGCCGGCCGAAATCGCCATCTCGACCCTGGCCGGGCTTATCGCCGACCGGAACGCCCGCCCCGGCGGCTTCGCCTTTCCGAAGCCCGCGGCCGCCAGCTGACCGCCGTTTACCCTGGATCGGTGACCACGCGGCCGATCCTCGCGGAGCAACTCGATCTTTCGCCGCATCCGGAAGGCGGCTGGTATCGGCAGACCTGGCGGGCGCCGGCGTCATTCGTCCCGGACGGATATCCAGGACCGCGCCACGCGGCGACCGCCATCTATTTCGTCCTGCACCCCGGCGAGGAATCGCGCTGGCACGTCGTTCGCTCGGACGAGCTGTGGCTCTGGCACAGCGGCGGTCCGCTCGAACTTCGGCTCGGCGGCCACGGCGAGGTGCCGGTGGCCGCCGAAACGGTGGTCCTGGGCGCAGATCTTGCTGCCGACCAGCGGCCGCAGGCGCTCGTCCCGGGCGGCGTGTGGCAGAGTGCAGTGCCGCACGCCGACGCGCCGACCCTGGTCAGCTGTGTCGTGTCGCCGGGCTTCGACTTCGCCGACTTCCGCCTCGCGTGAGGCAAGCTCTTTCCGCTAGCAGCCCGGCAACCGCGCGATCAGGTACGACTCGATCTGCGACAACGAAACGCGATCCTGAGCCATCGTGTCCCGATCCCGCACCGTAACCGCGTTGTCGTCCAGCGTATCGAAGTCAACCGTGACGCAGAACGGCGTGCCGATCTCGTCCTGCCGGCGGTAGCGCTTGCCGATGCCCTGGGCGTCGTCGAACTCGACGATCCAGCGCTTGCGCAGCGTGGCCGCGAGATCCTTGGCCGCCGGCGTCAGGCGCTCGTTGCGGGACAACGGCAGCACCGCCACCTTGACCGGCGCGAGTCGCGGATCGAACCGCATCACCGTACGACGATCGACGCCGCCCTTCGTGTTCGGTGCCTCGTCCTCGTCGTACGCGTCGAGCAGGAACGCGAGCATGGCGCGGCCGATGCCGGCGGCCGGCTCGATGACGTACGGGATCCAGCGTTCCTTTTTCTCCTGGTCGAAGTACGACAGATCGACGCCGGAGTGCTTCGCGTGCGTGGACAGGTCGAAGTCCGTACGGTTCGCGATGCCTTCGAGCTCGCCGAACTCGGTGCCGCCGAACTGGAAGCGGTATTCGATGTCGACCGTCCGCTTCGAGTAGTGCGACAGCTTCTCCTTCGGGTGCTCGTACAGCCGCAGATTGTCGGCCGACAGGCCCAGGCCGACATACCAGTCCCAGCGCTGCTGCAGCCAGTACTCGTGCCACTCCTCGTCGGTGCCGGGTACGACAAAGAACTCCATCTCCATCTGCTCGAACTCGCGCGTGCGGAAGATGAAGTTGCCCGGCGTGATCTCGTTGCGGAAGCTCTTACCGGTCTGCGCGATGCCGAACGGCGGCTTCATCCGCGCGGACTGCTCGACGTTGCGGTAGTTGATGAAGATGCCCTGTGCCGTCTCCGGCCGCAGGTAATGCAGGCCCTCGTCGCTCTCGACCGGGCCGAGGTAGGTCTTCATCAGGCCGTTGAACATCCGCGGCTCGGTGAACGTGCCCTTGTTGCCACAGTTCGGGCAGGTGAGGTCGGCGAGCGAGTTGACCGGGTGGCCATGCTTGTGCTCGTACGCCTCCTCCAGCTGGTCAGCCCGGAAGCGCTTGTGGCAGAACTGGCACTCGGTGAGCGGGTCGACGAACTCGGCAATGTGGCCGGAGGCCTCCCACACCTGCCGGGCCAGGATCACCGCGGAGTCAAGACCGACAATGTCGTCGCGCTCCTGGACCATCGAGCGCCACCACTGCCGGCGGATGTTCTCCTTCAGTTCCACGCCGAGCGGGCCGTAGTCCCATGCCGACCGGCTTCCGCCATAGATCTCGCTGGACGGGAAGACGAAGCCACGGTGCTTCGCGAGGCTGGTGACGGCATCGATGCGATCGACGGGCATGTGGATCCTCCAGGTGTAGCGCCGGCTGGCTGTCGGCGAAAGCTCCGCTATCCTCCCAGGCTACGGTGATGCGATCGCGACGGCCCCTGCATTACTTACGATCAAGATCATTCATGGGTACGGCCGGATCACACCGTCATTCGTCGCCACATACTCGGTAGGCGGCGTCGGCGTCCTGGACCACCACGAAGCGCTCGTGATCCTGCGTCCCGTCGGTGAACGTCAACTGGACCGGCACGATCGTCGAGTCGGTGTCGATCTCCGGATCCTCCAGCCGGAACGAGATGATCTGCGAGCCCGAGAACGTGTTGATGAACGCCCGGAACGTCAGGCGTTGCTTGAGTTCGTCGCACTGCGCCTCGTAAGCGCCGGCGTAGTTGTCGTGCTGCAGATCGGTCAGGAACTCGGTGACCGCCTTGGTAGCCGCGGTCCGGCGCGCGTCGACCGTGCTCGTGACGAGTGCGGCGAAACCGGCGACGCCGCCACCACACAGCACGACGGCGATGACGCCGGCCGTGATGAGGCCGGTCCAGAGTCGCTTGCGGTTTCCGTCGGTGGGCGGCGCGACGAACGGTGGCCGCACACCCGGGCCGGCCGGCGGCGCCGGCAAGACGGTCACGGTCGGCGCGGCCGGCGGACCATAAGGCGGCCCGTAGCCCGGCGGAACGGGACCCGGCCCGGCCGGCGAGAAACCGGCCGGCGGCAAACCGGCCGGCGAGTAACCAGGCCCGCCGCTCGGCTCGCCGGGATTGTTCATGGACGCGATCGTAGTGCGCTCACCGCGCCGTCCGCGGGCGTCGCCGGGCCGGCTCCCGGTCCAGTGGCACCGGCCGCCGACCGATCGCTTTCCGACCGGGCGACCGGTCCGCCCGGCTCGGCGCGGCCGAGCACCTCGTACGCGGACGGTTCGTCGACGCTCTGGGCCAGCAGCGGGGTCGCGTGCACCTTGACGTCGAACGTGCCGAGAGCCCGGCGATAGGCACCGACCGATTCCCAGACCGTGACGAGGCTCCAGTGCGACGGGTCGTCGTACGCCCGGCCGAGGTCGCCGCGAACGTAACCGCGCTGGGCGGCCAGCACCTCGAGCGCGGCCGTGGCGCGATCGGTGAATTCGGTCTGCGCCGCCCCATCGGTCGACACGATGAACCGGTTGACGACGAGCATGTGGCGCCCCCATCTCACGTCTCGCAGGTGCCGGCCGGGTAGCCGGTGACCGCGTCGTGCGGCCCGGGTCCTACGGTATACATCACCAGGTCGTACCGGTGGCGCGAGGATGGGGGCCAACGACCGTGCCCAACGGGATCATGGATCGGCTGACCAACGGCGGCCGCACCGGGGTGTTCCTCGGCGCGCTCGTGCTGGTGCTGCTCGCGTTCTTCCTCCCCGGATGGCTTGGGGGGATCTTGCTGTTCGCGATCGTCGCCGCGCTCGGATGGCTGCTCGCCCACACCTGGCCGGTGACGCCGCAGCAGACCCGCGCGATGCGACTGATCGTGCTGCTCGTCCTGCTCGGGGCCGGGATCTACAAGATCGGGTCGTAACGCCCGGCCTAGATGACAATGATTGTCATCTAGGCGTCCGACGGCTACCGTTGGTCGCGATGGACGTCACGGAACACAAGCGCCTCGCCGCCGCCGGCGAGCTGCTGCGTGCGCTGGCGGCACCGATGCGGATCGCGATCGTCACCGAACTGGCCGGTGGCGGTGTCCGTTGCGTGCATCAGCTCGTCGACGCCCTCGGCGCGCCACAGCCCCTGGTGTCGCAGCATTTGCGGGTGCTGCGGATGGCCGGCGTCGTGCAAGGTTCGCGGCGCGGGCGGGAGACCGAATATTCGCTCACCGACGACCACATCGCGCATATCGTCGCTGACGCGGTCGCCCACGCAAACGAGCCGGGTTCACCGAGCACCGCACGCGAGACCGTCGGCGCGACCGGAACGCCACAATGAGCCCGTACGACGACAGCGCCACCCGCCAACGCAACACCAAGCAACGCCACGCCGTGGCCGCGTTGCTGGCCGATGTCGACGACTTCCGTACGGCGCAGGAGCTGCACGGCCTGCTGCGTGATCGCGGCGAACGCGTCGGTCTCACCACCGTTTACCGCGCGCTGCAGACGATGGCCGACGCCGGCGAGCTCGACGTGATGCGGCTGCCCAGCGGCGAGCAACTGTTCCGGCGGTGCAGCCGCACGCACCACCATCACCTGGTGTGCCGCTCCTGTGCCCGGACCGTCGAGGTCGCCGGCCCGACCGTGGAGAGCTGGGCCGATCGGATCGCCGGCGAACACGGATTCGTCGACATCAGCCATACCGTCGAGATCTTCGGGACGTGCCCGACCTGCGCCAGCCGGCTAGTCCCGCCGAGCGCTGGCAACTGGTCAGGCGCCGGGTGGCGGCACGTCCGACGAGCTGTAGGTCGCGAGGCTGCGGATCAGCATGTCGAGACCGAAGTCGAACCGCTGATCGCCGTCGCCGGTCATCATCTCCGCGACGTGCGTCGCCAGGTGCGGGAACTTGTCCGCGGGCAGATGTTCGAAGAAGTCGCGCACGTCCGACACGTGCTTGGCCATGAACTCGCTCTCACTGAGTCCGCTCGCGACCCGGCGGTTGTGGTAGAGCGAACCCTCGTACGAATCGGCCGCGATGTAGAGCGAGAGCCGGTCGAGTGCCCACGCCGCGACCTGTGGCGGTACGCCACCGGCCAGCATGATCGCGAGCATCCGATCGGCGATCCGTAGCGCATTCTGGCTGGTCGGAATGCTCGCGAGGCTGATCACCGCGATATCGCGGTGCCGCCGGAACACGTCGTACGACTGCCGGCCGACCGACCGCAGCTGGTCCTGCCAGTGCGCCGGGTCGGGGTCGGGCACCTCGATCTCCGCCGCGATCCGGTCCAGCAGCAGATCCAGCAGCTCGTCCTTATTCGCCACGTGCGCATAGAGCGAGGCCGGTCCCGTGCCGAGGGCGTCGGCCACCCGTCGCATGCTCACGCCATCGAGACCGTCCGCGTCGAGCAGCTTCAACGCCGTGTCAACGATCACCTCGCGGCTCAGCTGCACCCGCGGCGCGCTGGGCTGCCGCGTGCGCTTCCACGCCGGAACCGGCAGATCGTCGGCGGCGATGGGAATCGAGTTGTCCCGGGCCATGTCGAAAATGATACTCGCGAGCGAACACCGTTTGCTAGACGAACGCCGTTCGTCCGCTGTACGGTGTTCGAGTCAAGCGAACAGTGTTCGCCAACCGGCTCAACACTCGGGGGTCCCGATGACGGCATCGGTCGAAGCAGCCCACACCAGCGCCACCAGTGACAACACGACCATCGACGGCACGGCCGCCGGCACGCCGTACCGCTGGCGCTGGTGGGCCCTGGCCGTCATCCTCGCCGCGGAGGTGATGGATCTCCTGGATGCGCTCGTCACGACGATCGCTGGTCCGTCGATCCGCACGGAGTTGCACGGCAGCGAGAGCATGATCCAGTGGCTCGGAGCCGGGTACACGCTCGCGATGGCAATCGGTCTCATTACCGGCGGGCGCCTCGGCGACCTGTACGGCCGCAAACGCATGTTCATGATCGGCGCGGGCGGATTCGTTGTCGCATCTCTTGCCTGCGCTGTGGCACAGAATCCGGAAATGTTGATCACGGCTCGAATCGTCCAGGGACTGTTCGGTGCGGTGATGCTGCCGCAGGGCCTCGGCATGATGAAGGAGATGTTCCGCGACGAGGAGCTGGCCGCCTCGTTCGGTGCCTTCGGCCCGGTGATGGGTCTGTCGGCCGTGGGCGGACCGATCCTGGCCGGCTGGCTGGTCAGCGCGGACTACTTCGGCTGGGGCTGGCGGATGATCTTCGTGATCAACCTGCCGCTCGGGCTGGCCGCCGTGCTCGGCGCGATCAAGTTCCTGCCGCGTTCGCGGGGCACGGACGCGACGCGCGTGGACTATCGCGGCATCCTCATCATGTCCGTCTCGGCATTCCTGATCATCTACCCGCTCGTCGAGGGGCGCGATCTCGGCTGGCCGGCCTGGACGTTCGTGGCTATGGGCCTGTCGGTGATCGGCTTCGCCGGCTTCGGTTGGTGGACCCGGCGCGTCGCCGACCGTGGCGGCGATCCGCTCGTGACGCCCAGCCTTTTCACGAAGCGCGCGTTCACCGGCGGGCTGGTCGCCGGCCTCGCGTTCTTCTCCGGCATGCTCGGCTTCTCGCTGGTCTTCAGCCTTTACCTGCAGATCGGGCTCGGTTACTCGCCGCTCAAGACCGGCCTGGCGAGCGCTCCGCAGGCGGCCGCCATGATCATTGGCTTCATCGTGGCGGGCGCGGGCCTCAGCGCGAAACTTGGTCGGGGCCTGCTCCATCTGGGCCTCGCCGTGGTGGCCGCCGGCACCGGGTTGTTCGCGGTGATCCTGTTCGTCGTCGGAACCGGTGGCGCGTCGCCGTGGCAGCTTGCGCCGGCTCTGGCCGTCGTCGGCTTCGGGATGGGCCTCATGATGGCACCGTTCTTCGACCTGATCCTGTCCGGCGTGGAACCGCATGAGACCGGATCGGCCGCCGGCACACTGAACGCGGTCCAGCAGCTCGGCGGCTCGCTCGGCATCGCGATCCTGGGCACGGTGTTCTTCGACATCCTGCGGGTCGGCCCGCACGGCCCGGTACACCGCACGGTCGAGCACGGCATGCTCTGGACACTGTGGATCGAGATCGGCCTACTCGCTGTCGCGTTCCTGGCCGTCTACCTGCTCCCACGGCGGGCGCGCGAGGACTCTGCCGGCCCAGTGAGCGCAGCCAGTACGGGCGGCGGTCCCGGGATCATCCCGACCGCCGCCCGCGGGCTTGTTCTAACGAGGCGGGATCCGTCGGCGGACGTCCTCGGCGGTCGACTCCCCCGGCTGCCAGGGCGCGACCCACTCGCCGTCGGTCGGCGGTGGCACGACGCCTTCTTCGACAAAGACGTAACGACCCTCGGTCACCTTGCGCGCGAATGCCACGTCCCGGTCATCGGTGTTCCGCCACAAATCGTCAAACAGGGTACGGACGCGAAGCCGCGCCTGCCGGCAGAAGAGATCGGCGAGTTCCGTGCCCTCCGGCCGGCGTTCGGCCGACGCCCGGACACATGCCGCCGTCATCGCGAACAGCTCGGCGCCGATGTCCACAATCCGGCCGAGGAACGCCTGCTTGCGCTCCATCTTCCCGCGCCACCGGGCCATGCCGTAGAACGTCTCCCGGGCCAGTCGACGCGACGCCCGCTCGACGAACCGTACGTGTGTCGCGAGCGTCCCGTACTCGCCGTACCCACCTTTGATCTGGCCTTTGCCGGCCGCGAGCGTGGGCAGCCAGCGGCCGTAGAACCCGGCGGCGGCCGCGCCGGCCTTGGCCTTGCGACCGAGGTCGGCGTCGGGGTCGATGATGTCGCCGGCCACCGACAGGTGCTGGTCGACGGCTTCGCGCGCGATCAGCAGGTGCATGATCTCGGTCGAGCCCTCGAAGATCCGGTTGATCCGCAGATCGCGGAGCATCTGCTCGACACCGATCGCCTTTTCGCCGCGGGCCGCGAGCGAATCGGCGGTCTCGTAGCCGCGGCCGCCCCGGATCTGCAGCAGTTCGTCGGCCATCTTCCAGGCCATCTCGGAGCCGTAGAGCTTCACGAGCGCGGCCTCGATGCGGATATCGTTGCGGTCGTCGTCGGCAAGCATGCAGCAGAGGTCCAACATGGACTCGAGGCCGTACGTCGTCGCCGCGATGAATGCGATCTTCTTCGCGACCGCCTCGTGCCGGCCGACCGGTAGCCCCCACTGCACGCGCTCGGCCGACCACGCCCGCGCGATCGCCAAGCACGACTTGCCGGCCGCGACGCACATTGCCGGCAGCGAGAGGCGTCCGGTGTTCAACGTCGTCAGTGCGATCTTGAGGCCCTGACCCTCGCGGCCGATGACGTGCCCGGCCGGGATGAACACGTCGTGGAATCGTGTCACGCTGTTTTCCAGGCCGCGCAAGCCCATGAACGCGTTACGCCGTTCGACCGTGATGCCGGGCGAGTCGCCCTCGACGACGAACGCGGTGATGCCGCCGCGGTGGTCGGCGCCGTCCTCGCCCGGGCCTTTCGGCACCTGCGCCATGACGACCAGCAGCGTGGCGACCGTACCGTTGGTGGCCCACAGCTTGACGCCGTTGAGCCGGTATCCCCCTTCGACCGGCGTCGCGGTCGTCGACAGCCGCGCGGGGTCCGATCCGACGTCGGCCTCGGTGAGCAGGAACGCCGAAACCTCGCCGCCGGCGAGCCGAGGTAGGAACGTCTTCTTCTGCTCGTCCGACCCGAAAAGCTTCAGCGGCTGGGGCACGCCGATCGACTGATGCGCCGATAGCAACGCGCCGAGTGACGGGCTGCCGGAGCCCGCCATCGACAGCGCCCGGCAGTAGTAGAGATTGGACAGACCGAGGCCGCCGTACGACTTGTCGATCTTCATACCGAACGCGCCCAGTTCGGCCAGGCCCTGGAACACGTCGTCCGGGATGTGGGCGTCCCGCTCGATCTGGCCGCCGTCGATGTGGTCCTTCGTGAACGCGCCCAGCTTGGCCAGGAACGCCTCGCCCTCGGCTTGCTGCTCCGGGTCGGGAGTCGGCCACGGCTCGACGAGGTCCATCCGGAGGCGACCGAGGAACAGTTGCTTGCCGAAGCTCGGCTTGCGCCAGTCGGCCTCCCGAGCGGCCTCCGCGACCTGCCGCGCCTGCTTTTCGTCAACGCGTGTCGCGCTGGCGCCGGCCGTGACGGTTTCGCCGGTCTTGGCGGTTTCGCCGGCCTTGCCGGTTTCCCCGGTCTTGGCGGATTCTCCAGCCTTGGCCGGGTCGGGCGTGATGCTGTCCGGGCGGGCGTCCGTCGCCGTCATGGCCACCTCCTGCATCGCTGGTGCGCATCGAAGGGTACCGCTACACATCGGCAAGGTTACCCGCCAGTAGGCCCGGACAAACAGATTTGCGCCGGGCCGTGACACTAATTCGCTGGTACTGGCTCGTTCGTGCCCGATCGGCCGGCGCAGCAGCGCGCCGTGCCCGGCGGGCTCAGTCCTCGATGCCGGCTCAGGGCTCGATGCGGGCTCAGTCCTCGATGCGGGCTCAGTCCTCGATGCGCGACAAGATCGCTTCGGCCATCGCGCCGGGCACCTCGTCGGGGATCCAGTGACCCACGCCGGTGAGCGGCACGAAACGGTAGTCGTCGGTCACGTACCGGCCGCACGCGCGCGCGGCGACGGCGCCGACCGCCGGGTCGCTGTCGCCCCACACGTACGTGGTCGGGACGGTCACGTCACCGGCGGCCAGCGATGCGTTCGACATCGCTCGATACCAGTTCAGCGCGCCGGTCAACGTCGCCCGATCCAGCATCGGCGTCACGTAGGCGTCGATCAGCTCCGGCGGGCAGCCGGAAAACATCGCGCGCAATCGGGCACCGTGGTCATCGAGCAGCACGTCCTCAGCGTGACCGGCCTGGCGGAACAACCCGAAGTAGGACGAGCGCCGCTGCTGGTCGGCATCGTTGGCGATGGCGTCGCTGAAGGCTGTCGGATGCGGTACCGACACGGCGGTCAGCGTGTGGACCCGGTCCGGGAAGTCCGCCGCGAGTCGCCACGCGACGACCGCACCCCAATCGTGGCCGACTACGTGTGTTCGATCGACACCGAGGCTGTCGAGCAGCGCGACCGCGTCGGCGACGCACTCCTTCATCCCGTACGCGTCGACCTCGGCCGGTCGGGCGCCCGGGGAGTAACCGCGCTGATCGGGCGCGATCGTGCGCAGACCGGCCGCATGCAGGGCCGGAATGATGCGTTGCCATTCGGTCGCGTTCTGCGGGAAGCCGTGCAACAAGAGGACGGCGGGGCCGTCCGAAGGGCCGTCGACGGATACGTCGAGCGTCAGACCGCGCACCGAGATCCTCATACGTTCGGACACTATCGGATGTCCGTAAACATAGTGGATCTTGAACTTATCCGGCCGTCGCCGGCGGCGGTGCGACCGGGTTCGGCAGCGCTCCGCCGAAACGACGGTCACGCTGGGCGTAGAGCTCGCACGCATACCAGAGATGGCGCCGGTCGAAGTCCGGCCAGTACGTGTCGAGCGATACATATTCGGCGTACGCCGCCTGCCAGATGAGAAAGTTCGACAGCCGCTGCTCGCCGGACGATCGAAGCACGAGGTCGACGTCCGGCATGTCCGGCTCGTCGAGATAGCGGGCAAAGACCTTCTCGGTGATGCGGTCGGGCCGCAACCGGCCGGCCGCCACGTCGGCGGCGAGCGCCGAGGCCGCATCCGCGATCTCCGCGCGCCCGCCGTAATTGACGCAGAAGAACAAGTTGATGAGGTCGTTGTCCCGCGACATCTCCTCCGCGATCTCCAGCTCGTGGATCACGCTGCGCCACAGCTTCGGCCGACGGCCGACCCAGCGCACCCGGACGCCCATCTCGACGAACTGATCCCGTCGCCGGTGGATCACGTCGCGGTTGAAGTTCATCAGCCACCGGACCTCCTCCGGTGAGCGCCGCCAGTTCTCGGTCGAAAACGCGTAGGCCGAAAGGTTTCCGATGCCCAGCTCGATCGCGCCCTCGATCACGTCGAAGAGCGCGGCTTCGCCGCGGGCGTGACCCTCGGTCCGCGGCAGCCCGCGCTGCTTCGCCCACCGGCCGTTGCCGTCCATGATGATCGCGACGTGATCCGGCACGGCCGCCGACGGCAGCTCCGGTGGCCGCGCACCGGACGGATGCGCCGACGGCGCCACCCACTCCCGACGGCGGCTTGTGGTCCTGATCACGTACGCTCCCGGTCTGCTCGATCCACCAGCGGCAGCGAGCGTAACCCGCGCTCGAGATGCCATTGCAGGTGCGCTGCCACCAGGCCGGATGCCTCACGCCGAGGACCTGGGTCGGCGGCGTCCGCGCGGATCCAGTCGCCGCCGGCCAGGGCCACCATGAGGTCGAGGGTGGCCGGCGCCGGGTGGGAACCACCGGGTGGTCGGCAGTCCGGGCACACGGCACCCCCCGCCGGTACGGAGAAAGCGGCGTGCATGCCCGGCGTACCACAGACGGCGCACGCGTCCAGCGCCGGTGCCCATCCGGCGGCGGCCATCGCGCGCAACAGATACGCATCGAGCACCAGGGATGCGGTGTGCTCCGCGGAGGCGAGCACCCGCAGGGCGCCGAGCGTCAGCAGGAACAGTCGCAGTGACGGCTCGTTCTCGATCGCGGTGAGCCGTTCGGCGGTCTCGGCGATGGCGCTCGCCGCCGTATAGCGCGGATAGTCGTCGGAGATCCGGCCACCGTACAGATCGATGCCTTCGACCTGGGCCACGGTGTGGAGGCTGCTGCGGCCTTCGGCGATCTGGACATCGACGTGACCGAACGGTTCGAGTCGCGCGCCGAACTTGGACTTGGTCCGTCGGACGCCCCGGGCGACCGCCCGCACGATGCCGTGCCGCCGGGTGAACAGCGTGACGATGCGGTCCGACTCGCCGAGCTTCTGCCAGCGCAGCACGACCGCGTCATCGCGATAGAGCTTCGTACGGAATCCGGCGGCCACGCCAGCCATTCTCGCCCGCCGGTGCGACGGATCGTGTGTCGGGTTGGTGCCGGACTTGTACGGGACTTAGGCGCTCGCGGGCGCCGAAACCGCCCGTGTTCCGTACAACCGGAGTGGGGCCACCCATACTGAAAACAGCCTCGGCCCGCGGTTGGGGCGCCACGTGAGCAAACGGGGGGCAACATGTCGTGGTTCTTCGACATCCTGTGGGCGATCATCGGCGGTGCCATCATCGGCGGCCTCGCGCGGTTGATCCTGCCCGGCAAGCAGAACATCTCGGTGACGGTTACCGTCATCGCCGGCATCCTCGGCATGCTGATCGGCGGCTTCATCGCACACGGGATCGGCGTCGGCGAGACCAGAGGCATCGACTGGATCCGGCACCTGCTACAGCTTGGTTTCGGCGTCGTCTTCGTCGCGCTGGCGGCCAAACTCTTCCCGCGCCGGGGCTCGAACACGCCGACCGCGCCCCCGCCCGGAGCCGCGACGGGCTATCCGACCTAGTCGGCCAGCCGGAGCGGTCAGAAACCCAGGCGTCGCAGCTGCTTCGGGTCGCGCTGCCACTCCTTGGCCACGCGTACGTGCAGATCGAGATAGACCTTCGTGCCGAGCAGCTCCTCGATGCCGGCGCGGGCCCGGGTGCCGACATCGCGCAACCGCGACCCCTGGTGCCCGATCACGATGGCCTTCTGCGACGGTCGCTCGACGTACAGGTCGGCGAAGATCCGGGTCAGTCGGCCCTCGACCTGGATCTCCTCGACGATCACCGCGATCGAGTGCGGTAACTCGTCGCGTACGCCCTCCAGTGCCGCCTCCCGGATCAGCTCACCGACCAGAACCTGCTCCGGCTCGTCGGTGATCATCCCGTCCGGGTAGAGCTGCGGCGAGGACGGTAGGTGCCGGCTCAGCACGTCGACCAGCACGTCGAGCTGCTCGCCCGAGACCGCGCTGCACGGCACGATGTCGGCGAAGTCGGCCAGCTGATTGACGGCCACGAGCTGCTCGGTGAGGGTCTTCCGGTCGACCAGGTCGGTCTTCGTCACGACGGCGACCATCGTCGGCTTGAGTTCGGCCATCTCGGAACTGATGAAGCGGTCACCACGACCGATCGGCTCGTTGGCCGGGATGCACAGGCCGATCACGTCCACCTCGCTCCAGGTCTGGCGTACGAGGTCGTTCAGGCGCTCCCCGAGCAGCGTCCGGGGCCGGTGCAGACCCGGGGTGTCGACGAGCACGAGCTGCGCGTTCGGCCGGTGCACTACGGCCCGGATCACGTGGCGCGTGGTCTGCGGCTTGCTCGAGGTGATCGCGATCTTCTGGCCCACGATCGCGTTCGTGAGCGTCGACTTGCCGGCGTTGGGGCGGCCGACGAAACACGCGAACCCGGCCCGGTACGGATCGGTCACGCCGTCAGTCCGCGTACGTCGCGACGACGTCACCGGACGGCGAGGCGAGATGGATGTGCGCGTCCGGGCTCACGTCACGCACCGCAGACCGGCCGGCGACGTCGAGTGACCCGGATCCGGTCACGACCACGGCCGCCTCGATCGTGCCAGTGCCGCCGTTGACCGCCGACGCGACGGCGAACTGCAAGGCGGTCAGCGACAGCGAAGGCAGCGCGACCGATGAGCCGGCGTAGGTCCGGCCGTCACCGTCGCGTACCGCCGCGCCTTCGGCCGCGCCCGACCGGGCCCGCGCGGCGCGCGCGAGGGTGACCAATTTCGCGTCCTCGGCCGACAGCGTCGTGGGGTTGCCGGTCGGCGCGTCAGACATCGGCGGATTGCCTTTCTCGCAGGTGGGCCGGCTCTTTGTCGTCGGGTTCGGCCCGCCGGACGAGAACGGTGTCGATGCGGTTGCGCCGACCGGTGGTGCCCTCGGCAGTAAGCAGAGAGGCCGTCGACGGTGGCCTTCGCACCCGGGATGGGCACGCGGCCGAGCGCCTGGGCCAGCAGACCGCCGACGGTCTCCACCTCGTCGCCGGGAAGGTCGACGTCGAACAGTTCGCCCAGGTCTTCCACCGGCAACCGAGCCGTGACCCGGATCGATCCGTCCCCGAGGTGCTCGACCGGTGGCCGTTCGACGTCGTACTCGTCGGTGATCTCGCCGACGATCTCTTCGAGGATGTCCTCGATCGTCACCAGACCTGCCGTGCCGCCGTACTCGTCAACGATGATCGCCATGTGGGTGCGGGCGGCCTGCATCTCGGACAGCAGATCGTCGACCGGTTTCGACTCGGGCACGTACGTCGCCGTGCGCATCACGTCGCGCGCGAGGTCGTTCTCCGAGCGCCCGGCGTCAATCGACTTGATGACATCCTTCAAGTAGACGATGCCCAGCACGTCATCGATGTTTTCCCCGATCAGCGGCACGCGGGAGAACCCGGATCGCAGCGCGAGAGCGCGAGCTTGGCGGAGCGTCGCGTTCTCGGCGAGGTAGACCATGTCGGTCCGGGGCACCATGACCTCACGGGCGATCGTGTCGCCGAGAGCGAATACAGAGTGGATCATGTCGCGTTCGCCGTGCTCGACGAAACCACGCTGCTCGGCCAGGTCGACCAGCTCGCGCAGCTCGACCTGCGAGGCGAACGGTCCCTCCCGAAAGCCCTTGCCCGGGGTGAACGCGTTGCCGATCAGGATCAGCAGCGACGCGAGCGGGTTCAGGACACGGCCGAGCCAGCGCACGATCGGCGCCGCGAACCGGGCGACCGCGTACGCGTGCTGGCGACCGATCGTCCTCGGCGCGACGCCAACGACGACGAAGGTCAGGATCGTCATCGAGCCGGCGACGATCAGAGCCGACAGCCACTGGGTGTCGAGGCTGTCAAACACCACTAGTGCTATGAGGGTCGTCGCGCCCAGCTCGCAGAACACCCGCAACAGCAGAAGCAGGTTCAGGTGTCGGACCAAGCGGTCGCCAAGAATCGCCTGCAACGCCTTCGCCCCGCGAACGCCGTTGCGCTCCATCTCGGCGACCCGTGCCGCGGACACCCGCTGCAGCGACGAGTCCGTCATCGCGAACAGACCACCGAGGAGCAAGAGCAGCACCGCGACGATGACGAGCTGCGTATCGGGCAGTCCTTGATTGGCCATCTCGAAACCCTTAGGCGCGATGCCCCGTGCCCGGGGCGTCCGGCGGCGGCGGACGATCCGGCACGGCCGGCGCACCGACAACGGTCCGGCCAACGCTCGTCTGCCAGCCGCCCAACAGGCGCGCCTGCAGCGTGAACATCTCGCGTTCCTCGTCCGGCTCGGCGTGGTCATAGCCGAGAAGATGCAATACGCCGTGAACGGTCAGCAGGTGCATCTCGTCATCGGCGCCGTGGCCGGCCGCGGCCGCCTGCTTGGCCGCGACCTCCGGGCACAGCACGATGTCGCCGAGCAGCGCCGGCTCGCCCGGCGATTCGCTCGGGCCGTGATCGACGCTGGACTCCTCCATCGGAAAAGCGAGAACGTCGGTCGGGCCGTCGCCGCCCATCCAGCGGTGGTTCAGCTCGGTCATGTACTCGATGTCCACGAGCAGCACCGACAGCTCGGCCAACGGGTTCACGCCCATCTCGTCGAGGACGTAGCGGGCAACGGCGAGCACCTGGTCGGATTCGACGGCGACGCCGGACTCGTTGGCGATCTCGATGGACACTTCGCTCCAGGCTCCCTGGCGGTCTCGGCTGATTCGGTGTGTATCTCGAGTTCGGTGTGGATCTCGAGAGTTCGGTGTGATCTCGGGTAATCGATCACTCGACTGTAGCGGTCAGGTGGACGGTGAGACCCGTCGACGGGTATCGCGGCCGCGTTCGCGACTCAACGACGTCGATTCGTACGGTTGCCGGCGGCCCGGTCGTGGCCGCTCGGGCCGCCGTCGCGCCCGGGCAGGGCGTGGACGCCGTCGGCCTGCTCCTCGTCCCAGCGCGCGTACGCGTCGACGATGTCGCTCACCAGCCGGTGACGTACGACGTCGGCGCTCGTCAGCCGCGAAAAGTGCACGTCCTCCACGCCGCCCAGGATCTCCTGTACAACCCGCAGCCCGCTCCGCGTGCCCGACGGCAGGTCGACCTGCGTCACGTCGCCGGTCACCACGATCTTGGAGCCGAAGCCCAGTCGCGTGAGGAACATCTTCATCTGCTCGGGCGTCGTGTTCTGCGCCTCGTCGAGGATGATGAACGCGTCGTTCAGGGTCCGCCCGCGCATGTATGCCAACGGCGCGACCTCGATCGTGCCCGCCTGCATCAGCCGCGGGATCGACTCGGGATCGAGCATGTCGTGCAGCGCGTCATAGAGCGGCCGCAGGTAGGGGTCGATCTTGTCGTAGAGCGTGCCGGGCAGGAAGCCGAGGCGCTCACCCGCCTCGACCGCCGGCCGGGTCAGGATGATGCGATTCACCTGCTTGGCCTGCAACGCCTGCACGGCCTTGGCCATCGCGAGATAGGTCTTGCCGGTGCCGGCCGGCCCGATGCCGAAGTTCACCGTGTGCTGATCGATCGCGTCGACGTAGCGCTTCTGGCCCAGCGTCTTCGGCCGGATCGTACGCCCGCGCCGGGACAGGATGTTGAGCGTCAACACGTCGGCCGGGCGCTCCTCGGTGCCCTGCTTGAGCATGCCGACGATGCGGCGCACGGCATCCCGGTTCAGCGTCTCGCCCTTGTCGATCAACTCAAGCAACTCGGCGAAGACGCGCTCGGCCAACGCGTTGTCGGCCGGTGAGCCGGACACGGTGATTTCATTGCCACGCACGAGAATGTCGCTGTCCAGCGACGATTCGATGAGCTTGAGCATCTCGTCGCCCGGCCCGAGCAGGTTGACCATCAGCCGCGGATCGTTGACAATGATCTTGGTTTGAACACGGGCACCACGCTGACCGGAGACCGGCATCGATGTCGCGGTGCTAGGTGGAGGGCTTGTGGTCATGGGTGGGCCGGCTGGCCTGGCCGCCTTTCTCCGTAGATCCTGAAGAATCCATGGTATCCACTAGGACCGACGGCACGCCTTCGCGTATCCGGTTGTGGCCCAAATATGCCTTCGAGTGCCGTTCGCGCTGAGCGAACCAGCACGGCGTCCGGCCAGCGTCGGCTAACTCGACGCCGTGCCCCCTGGCGCCGTGCCACCGGTGGCTTTCGGCCCGGCCGTACGGCCGTTGTGCATGGCGTTGCCGAGCCAGCCGATCGCGGCCACGAACACGATCGTGCCGATGCCGATGCCGACGCAGTTGACCAGCACCCGTCCCAGACCGTGCATGTCGACGTTCAGGAACGGATATGGATACCAGTTCGTCGCCCGGCCGCGGATCAGGCTGTAGATGGCGTACACCAGCGGGAACGCCGCCCACGTGAGCGACTCCCGGAGGCGGATGGCCCGCCCGGGCGGGACGAACAGCCAGTCGAGGAAGACGACGAGCGGCATCAGGTAATGCAACACCTCGTTGACCCACGGAATCGTCGAGTCCGCTCCGGCCGGCAGGTCGGAGAGCAGTACGGCGTAGACGACGCCGGTCACCGACATGTACGTCGCGGCGGCGCCGCGCACCAGGTCATACCAGCGCGACGTCGGCTCGCGGCCAGGAATCGCGCCGACCACGAACACCACGACGGCGATGATGTTCGCCTCGATCGTGAAGAAGCTGAAGAAGTTGACGATGCTGCCCGGTGGCTCCAGCCCGCGAGTGTGCACGAGCTGCGTCGCGATCGCGGCGACAACCAACGCGGCGATGATCCACCGGTAGGAGATGACAAATAGCCGCCGCGTCATACGCGGGATTTAACCCCATATCTTCGTACGACGGGAATCCGCCGCGCAGTTGAGCCGGCGCGCCGACCGGCGCAGAATGCCCGCGTGCACTCCCGATCTCGGCTTCCCATCATCGCAACCGCCGTGATCGTGCTCGCGGCCGGCTGCTCCAGTGCGTCAAGCAGCTCCAACACGGTCGACGGAGCGCGCGTTGCCACGCAGGCGCCACTCCTCGTCGGCGCGACGCCGACCGGTTCGCTTTCTCCGACGCCGACCCGATCGCCCAGCCCGTCGCCGTCGGCGACACCAAAGCCGCCGGCCGCTCATGGCTGCTCGATCCTGCCGTCCGACAACGTGTGGCGGGCCGACGTCTCGCATCTGCCGGTTCTCGCGAAATCGGCGACCTACGTGGCGAGTATCGGCAAGACCGCCGGCGTGCACGCCGATTTCGGGTCAGGCCTCTATCAGGGCGCTCCGATCGGCATTCCGATCACCACCGTTTCGGCGACACAGGCCAAGGTCAAGGTCACTTTCCAGTACGCGCCGGAGAGCGACAAGGGCCCATACCCGATCCCGAAGAATCCGGCGATCGAGGGCGGGTCCGGCAGTTCCGGTGACCGCCACGTCATCCTCTACGACCCCACACACTGCATGGACTACGAGCTGTTCGCCGCGTACCCGAAATCCGGCGGCTGGACCGCCGGCTCCGGCGCGATCTTCGACCTCGCGAGCAACAAGCTCCGCCCGGCCGGCTGGACCTCGGCCGACGCGGCCGGCCTGCCAATCCTTCCGGGCCTCGTGACGTGGGCCGACATGAAGTCCGGGCACATCGACCATGCGATCCGCGTGACCGTGCCGTCGACCCAGGCGAGCTACCTCTGGCCGGCCCGGCACCAGGCTTCGTCATCGCACGACACGTCACTGCCGCCGATGGGCCTGCGACTGCGCCTGAAGGCGAGTGTCGACATCTCCCACCTGCCCTCGCAAGCGAAGATCGTCGCGACCGCGATGAAGAAGTACGGCGTCATCGTGGCCGACAACGGCTCGCCATGGTTCATCTCCGGCGCGCCCGACTCACACTTCAACAACGACGCGCTGCATGCTCTCGGCGCGTTGACGGGCACGGATTTCGAAGCCGTCGACGAGTCCGGTTTGATGGTGAGCACGAACTCCGGCGAGGCGCGGTAGCCCTACGTCTCTGCACGCACTGATGCCAGCAGAGACGTAGGTACGCCAGCCCGGACACGGGTTGCAATCGACCGCCGACCAGCGCCGGCAATCCCACTCGTTACCAGCGACCGAGCCGCGTCGACAGGACGGCCAGGGCGGCGACACCCGCCGTCGATGTACGCAGGACATTCGCGCCCATGCGTACGGGCACCGCTCCGGCGGCGGCCAACGCATCGACCTCGGCATCGGCGATGCCGCCTTCCGGGCCGATGACTACCACGATCTCGCCGTGGCCGGGTAACGCGACGCTCGACAACGGTGCGTCGGCCCCCTCGTGCAATACGAGAACCGCGTCCGCCCCGCGGTCGGCGAGAGCGGCCGTCGACACCGCCTCGGCAATCACCGGCAGCCACGAACGCCGCGCCTGCTTCGCCGCCTCCCGTGCGGTCGCGACCCACTTGTCGCGCGCCTTCGCGCCTCGGTCGCCACGCCACACCGTGACGCAGCGCGACGCGGCCCACGGAACGATCTCGTCAACGCCAACCTCGGTCATCGCCTGCACCGCCAGCTCACCGCGCTCGCCCTTGGGGATTCCCTGAGCGACCACGAGTCGCGGCGCCGGCGGTTCGACGTACCAGTGATTCTCGATCGTGGCGCTCAGGCCGGTCTTGCCGACGGCGCTGACCAGCGCGGACGCCGTGCTGCCGCGCCCGTCGCCGACAAGCAGTCGTTCGCCGACGCGCAGCCGTTGGACGACCGCCGCGTGATGGCCCTCGGGGCCGTCCAGTGTCACGGTGCCGGACATCGGCAGCACGTCGACCAGGAAGAGCGGCGCGCTCATGCCGTCAACACGGCTAGGCGTGACCGTTGAACGCGTCGCGCATCCGGGAGAAGAAGCCACCCTGCTTGGTGAGCTCCGCAAGCTCCTCGCCCCGGACCGACGCGAATTCGCGCAGCATGCGTTCCTGATCGGCGTCGAGCTTGGTCGGGGTCCGGACGTCGAGGTGGACGAACAGATCGCCGCGGCCGGTGCCGCGCAGATGCGGCACCCCCCGCGCCTTCAGTTTGACCGTCGAGGAGGGTTGGGTGCCCGGCGCAACGTCGACCGATTCCTCGCTGTCCAGCGTCTTGATCGTCAGGCGGGTGCCGAGCGCGGCCGCCGCCATCGGCACGGTGACGCGGCAGTGCAGGTCGTCGCCCTTGCGCGAGAAGACGTCGTGCGTCCGCTCGTGGATCTCCACGTAGAGGTCACCGGCCGGGCCGCCACCCGGGCCGACCTCGCCCTGACCGGCGAGGCGGATCCGCATCTGGTCCTCGACGCCGGGCGGCACCTTGACGTTGAGCTGCCGGCGCGTCCGGACGCGGCCGTCCCCGCCGCAGGTCGGGCACGGGTGGCGGATGACCGTCCCGTAACCGCCGCAGGCCGCACACGGGCGGGCCGTCATGACCTGACCGAGGAACGTCCGCTGAACGCTCTGCACCTCACCCCGGCCGTTGCATGTGTCGCAGGTCTGCGGATGTGTGCCGGCGGCGGTGCCGGCGCCGGAACACGTCTCGCAGAGGACGGCGGTATCCACCGTGATCGGTGCGTCGACCCCGAAGGCCGTCTCGAAGAGGTCGAGTTCGAGCGGGAGGATGGCGTCGGAGCCGGCGCGGGTCCGCGACCGCGGCCCGCGGGTTGCCCCGCCGCCGAAGAACGCGTCCATGATGTCCTGGAAGCCGACGAACGTGCCGGCACCGGCCGTGCTGGCACCGCCGCCGTTCGCGTACGGGTCACCGCCGAGGTCGACGATCTGCCGCTTCTGGTCGTCGGAGAGCACCTCGTACGCCTTGCTGATCTCCTTGAACCGCTCGTGCGCGCCCGGATCCGGGTTCACGTCCGGGTGGTATTGGCGGGCCAGCTTGCGGTAGGCGCGCTTGATCTCGTCGGTGGACGCGTCGCGCGCCACACCGAGAGTGCCGTAGTAGTCGTTCGCCACTGCTATGTGCCGTCCTCAATCCGTGATGCTCAAGCGGGCGCTGGCGCCCGCCAGATGTTTCGAGAGTCGCGGGCGCCGACGACCGCGAGATGTGTCGGGGTGGTCCGTGGTGCGCTGGGTCACGTCGGCCGCCGGCTCAGTTCTGGGCCAGCAGGTCGCCGACGTAGCGGGCCACGGCGCTGACCGCGGAGATCGTCGCCGGGTAGTCCATCCGCGTCGGTCCGAGTACGCCCATACCGCCGACGATCGTGGCGTTCGGTCCGTACCCAGTCGACACGACCGACGTGCCCCGCAAATGTTCGAACTCGTTCTCGTCGCCGATCCTTACCCGCAATGGCTCCTCACCGGCCGATCCGATCAGCTTCAGCAGGATGACCTCCTCCTCGAGGGCTTCGAGAATCGGGCGGATCGAACCCTGGAAGTCGAGCACGCCGGCCCGGGTCAGGTTGGCCGTCCCGGCCAGCGCGATGCGCTCGTCGGTCCGCTCGATCAGCGTTTCGAGCAACACCGCCGCGATCGCCGACACGCTGCCGCGCCGGGTGGGGTCCACGTCGTCGACGAGCGCCTGGATATGCATCGGCGTCTCGGACAGCCGCAGGCCGACCAGCTTGTCGTTGATCAGTGTCCGGATCGCCGTGACCTCACTCTCGGCGGTCGGCGTCGGCAGTTCGATCAACCGCTGCTCGACCCGGCCGGTGTCGGTGATCATCACCAGCATCAACCGCGTCGTCGACACCGGAACGAGTTCGAGGTGGCGTACGGATGACCGGCTCAGGCTCGGATACTGCACGACGGCGACCTGGCCGGTGACCTGGGCGAGCAGCCGGACCGTACGGTGCACCACGTCATCGAGGTCGACCGCGCCGATGAGGAACCGCTCGATCGCGCGGCGCTCGGCCGGCGACAGCGGCTTGATGCGCGACAACTTGTCGACGAAGAGACGGTAACCGCGGTCGGTCGGCACCCGGCCGGCGCTCGTGTGGGGCTGCCGCAGATATCCCTCGTCCTCGAGAACGGCCATGTCGTTACGTACGGTGGCGGCGGACACACGGAGTTGGTGGCGCTCGACCAGGGCACGGCTGCCGACCGGCTCCTGGGTCGCCACGTAGTCCTCGACGATGGCGCGCAGCACGTCGAGTTTGCGCTCGTCGAGGGGCATCGCACGCTCCGTTTCCGTCGGTCTGGGGTGACCGGGCGATCGGTGGCGGCCCGTCAATCGCGGCCGGTAGCGGATTGGTACTGGCACTCCAGAGTAGCGAGTGCCAGTCTACGACGGCGCCCGCCCGAGCGCGATGATCGCAAGGACTGGTGCCGGATGGTCGGCAGTCGTAGCCTGTCGGCCATGACGGACGCCACACCGCCACCCGACGACCGCGGCGCCGGCAACCCTTCCGCCGGCACGCCGCCCGGCGAGCGCACTCCGAACGGATACGCGAACGTCGACGATCGCACGTGGGCGCTGATCGCGCACTTCGGCGGCGCCGCGCTCGCGTTGATCTCGCTCGGTCCGGCCGCGTTCATCGTCCCGCTGATCGCCTATCTGGCCACCCGCCACGAGTCGCCGGTCGCGCAGGCGCACGCCCGCGCCGCGTTGAACTTCCAGATCCCGATCTCGATCGCCGGCGCGATCCTCTGGGTGCTGCATTCCGGTGCCGGCAATCTGCCGTTCGGCGCCGGAGTCGTCGTCGGCGGTCTGCTGTGGCTGCTGCAGCTCGCGGTGGCCGCGATCGGGACGATCTTCGGCGTTGTCGCCGGCATCAAGGCCAACGAGGGCGGGCTGTACGCGTACCCGTTGAAGTTCAAGATCGTGAAGTAACGCGCCGCCGCCGCACGGACCTGGTCAGGGCAGCAGGTCGCGGACGACAGCGTCGGCCAGCAAGCGTCCGCGTGGGGTCAAGACGGCGGTACGGCCGGCAAACGCGCCCGACTGCAGGAGCCCGGCTCCGAGGGCCCGGGCCGCCGCCGCACGTCCGGCCCCGTCCAGCGCGTCGAGCGGGAGGCCGGTGGCCAGGCGCAACCGCAGCATCACGTCCTCGGTGTGCCGCTGTTCGTCGGTGAGGATCTCCCGGCCCTGCCCCGGGGAGTCTCCGCTGGCCATCCGGGCCGCATAGGTCGTCGGGTGCTTCACGTTCCACCACCGCACGCCGCCGACGTGGCTGTGGGCGCCGGGACCGAAGCCCCACCAGTCGCCGCCTTGCCAATAGAGCAGGTTGTGGCGGCATTGGGCGGCCGGTGACGTGGCCCAGTTCGACACCTCGTACCACTCGAAATCGGCCGCCGCGAGTGCCCGGTCCGCGGCCACGTAGCGGTCGGCGGCAACGTCATCGGACGGGTACGGCAGCTCACCGCGCCGCATCCGTGCCGCGAGGCGCGTGCCGTCCTCGACGATCAGGGCGTACGCGCTGACATGGTCGACACCGGCACCGATCGCGGCGTCGAGTGAGGCGGCGAAGTCGTCCGCGGTCTCGCCCGGTGTTCCGTAGATCAGGTCGAGGTTGATGTGCTCAAATCCCGCCTCGCGAGCCTCCCGGGCGGCCTCGACGGCCCGGCCGGGCGTGTGCTTGCGGTCCAGGAGCGCCAACACGCCGGGCGCGGCCGACTGCATGCCGAGCGAGATCCGGGTAAAGCCGCTGGCTCGCAGGGCGGCGAGGCGGCCGCGGTCGACCGACTCCGGATTCGCCTCGGTGGTGATCTCCGCGCCGGCCGCAAGGCCCCAAGTCTCCTCGACCGCGTCGAGGATGCGACCGAGGTCGCCGGGTGGCAGCAGGGTGGGCGTACCACCGCCGACAAAGACGGTGTCCACCCGCGTTGGCGCCGGGTCAAGCACCTGGGCCGCGAGTTTGATCTCGGCGAGTACGGCGTCGACGTAGCCGTCCCGGCTGGCCCCCTCCCCCGGCGCGTACGTGTTGAAGTCGCAGTACCCGCAGCGCGAAGCGCAGAACGGCACGTGGACGTAAACGCCGAAGCCACGACGACCGACATCGGCCCGGGCCGGCGCCGGCAACTCGCCGGAGCGTGGCACGGGCTCGCCGTCGGGCAGCTGGCTCGCCATGGCGTCTAGTCTGCCCGCATGACCGATCTGATCCGCTATGAGGTGCGCCGGGGTGTCGCGACACTCACGCTGGACAGCCCGCCGAACCGCAACGCCCTCTCCGTCGCCCTGATCGAGCAGCTGCTCGCCGCGCTGGACGACGCCGAGCGCGACGAGGCCGTACGGGTGATCGAGTTGACTCACACCGGCCACGTCTTCTCGTCCGGCGCCGACCTGACCGAGACGGCGGCGGCGCTCGAGACCGGCCGGGTGCCCGTCGGCCGGCTCGGCGACGTCCTGGTCGCGATCTGGGAGTCGACGAAGCCGGTGGTGGCCCGGATCGGCGGCGCGGCTCGCGCCGGCGGCCTCGGACTCATCGCCGCCGCCGACATCGCGGTCTGCGCGCGAGATGCAACGTTCGCGTTCACCGAGGTCCGGATCGGGGTAATCCCGGCGGTCATCTCGGCGACCGTCCTGCCGCGACTCGATCCCCGCGCCGCCGCCGAGTTCTACCTGACCGGCGAGTCGTTCGACGGGAACCGAGCGGCCGAGATCGGACTGGTGACCGCGGCCGTCGATGCGACCGAACTGGACGCGACTGTCGCGCACTACACCGCGGCGCTTGTACGGGGAGCGCCCGGCGCGCTGGCCGGGGCCAAGTCGCTGCTCCGCCGCGACCGCCCCGCTACGCTCCGCGACGACGTCCAGGTCCTGACCGAGATGTCGGTCGGCTACTTCGGCTCGGACGAGGGGCGCGAGGGCATGGCTGCCTTCCGCGACAAGCGCGATCCGTCATGGGTGCCGCGGCCTTGACTTTGGCCACGTCATCGACGCCGACCGTTGTTACGCGCCAAGTTTCGCCGCACCGCTTGATGCGGCCGTTACCCTTGCTTGACCGTTGCGGGTGACCGCGGCGGTCTCGTGTGGGGTCGCCGCCACGGAGCGATGGCCCACCCCTGCCGACAGCGGAGCGTGAGCCAGTGCGAGCCCGGCCGATCATCGCATGCTTTGCGATCGTCGCCGTGCTCGTTGCCGCCGGCGTCATCGTCTGGAAGTTCGCATTCTCCGGTGGCGTGTCGTTGCCGCTGCCGTTGCGCTCGGAATACTGCACCGCGAAGACGTCCGGCGAAGTCACACTGACCCTCGACCAGATGGCCAACGCGGCGACCATCGGTGCCGTCGGCATCCGACGTGGTGTGCCCGAACGGGCGGTGACGGTCGCGCTCGCCACCGCATTGCAGGAGTCCAAGCTCACCAACCTCGACGGCGGCGACCGCGACTCGGTCGGGCTCTTCCAGCAGCGCCCGTCGCAGGGTTGGGGTACGCCGACGCAGATCGCCGACCCGCGGTACGCCGCCGGCCGCTTCTACTCGGCGCTGCTGCGCGTGCACAACTGGCAACGGCTCAGCATCACCGCCGCCGCCCAGGCCGTACAGCACAGCGCCGTCCCGACGGGTTACGCCAAGTGGGCCAGCGACGCGACGATCCTGGCGAGCGCGTTGATGGGCGACAAGTCCGCGGCCGTGGCCTGCAACGTCTCGACGACGCCGACGACGCGCGGTCCGCGAGCATTGTCCGACCTGACGAACATCCTCAAGCAGGATTGGGGCACCGAGGCGTCGGTCCACACCGAGACGCCCGACTCGTTGACGCTCGACGTGTCCGGCGCACAGGCCGGCTGGCAGTACGCGCACTGGCTGGTGGCGCACGCGTCCGACAGCGGAGTCGAGCGGGTGCAGTTCGGCAATCTCGCGTGGACGGCGGCCAAGGGCGTCTGGGGCTCGATCCCGCGCTCGCAGGCGCCGACGCTTTCGTCGGTGGCCGCGTCCACGGTCATCGCTCAGGTGTACGCCGCCCAGAAATAGCCGAGGCGGCGGTGACGCCGGATGCCATTCCATCCGGATGCCATTTTGATGTTGGGCAAGTGCACCTATTGACGGCACCGGATAGGTGCATATGCCCAACATCACGAAGGCGTCGTGGGCGCCGGCGGCGCGGGTGCTCGCACCGCGGGGCTTATTTCTTGCTCGCCCCGCGGATGTCGGCCGGCGAGTCCGACGTGGACAGCGCCGCGATGAACGCCTCCTGCGGCACCTCCACCCGGCCCACCATCTTCATCCGCTTCTTGCCTTCCTTCTGCTTCTCCAGCAGCTTCCGCTTCCGCGTGATGTCACCGCCGTAGCACTTGGCCAGCACGTCCTTGCGCATCGCGCGGATCGTCTCGCGGGCGATGATGCGACTGCCGATGGCCGCCTGGATCGGCACCTCGAACTGCTGTCGGGGGATCAGTTTCTGCAGCTTGGACGCGATCGTGACGCCATAGTTGTAGGCCTTGTCCTTGTGCACGATCGCGGAGAACGCGTCGACCGGCTCGCCGTGCAGGAGGATGTCCACCTTGACGAGGTCGGCGTTCTGCTCGTCCGAGGGCTCGTAGTCGAGTGACGCGTACCCCTTGGTCCGGCTCTTCAACTGATCGAAGAAGTCGAAGATGATCTCGGCCAGCGGCAGGGTATAGCGCAATTCGACCCGGGACGCCGACAGGTAATCCATACCGAGCAGCGACCCGCGCCGGCCCTGGCACAGCTCCATCACGGCGCCGACGTAGTCGTTCGGCGTGAGTACGGTGGCCCGCACCACCGGCTCGTACACCTCGGCGACGCGACCGACCGGGTACTCGCTGGGGTTGGTGACGGTCATCTCGGATCCGTCGTCGAGCACGACGCGGTAGACCACGTTCGGCGCCGTCGAGATGAGGTCCAGGTTGAACTCGCGCTCCAGCCGTTCCCGGATGATCTCCAAGTGCAGCAGGCCGAGGAAGCCACAGCGGAAGCCGAACCCGAGGGCGGCGCTGGTCTCCGGCTCGTAATGCAACGCGGCGTCGTTGAGCTTCAGCTTGTCGAGGGCGTCGCGGAGGTTCGGGTAGTCGGAGCCGTCGATCGGATAGAGACCCGAGTAGACCATTGGCTTCGGGTCCTTGTAGCCGCCCAGCGCCTCTTTTGCCGGCCGGCCGTTGATCGTCACGGTGTCGCCGACTCGCGACTGGCGGACATCCTTCACGCCGGTCATCAGGTAACCGACCTCGCCGACGCCGAGTGCCGGTCCCTTGATCGGCTCGGGCGAGATGACCCCGATCTCGAGCAGCTCATGGGTGGCATTCGTCGACATCATCTTGATCCGGTCGCGCGCCTCGATGCGGCCGTCGATCACCCGTACGTAGGTGACGACGCCCCGGTAGACGTCGTACACCGAGTCGAAGATCATCGCGCGGGCCGGCGCGGCCGGGTCACCGACCGGTGGCGGCATCTGGCGGACGATCTCGTCCAGCAGGTAGGGCACCCCCTCGCCGGTCTTGCCGGACACCCGCAGGCAGTCATCGGGCTCGCAGCCGATCAGGTGCGCGAGCTCCTCGGCATAGCGCTCGGGCTGCGCCGCCGGCAGGTCGATCTTGTTCAGCACCGGAATGATCGTGAGGTCGTTCTCCATCGCGAGGTAGAGGTTCGCCAGCGTCTGCGCCTCGATCCCCTGGGCCGCGTCGACCAGCAGCACCGCGCCCTCACACGCGGCCAGGCTCCGGCTGACCTCGTAGGTGAAGTCCACGTGGCCGGGCGTGTCGATCATGTTCAGAACGGCGTGCTCGCCGGTGCGTTCGCCCTCCCGTACGGTCCATGGCAGACGTACGGCCTGGCTCTTGATCGTGATGCCGCGCTCGCGCTCGATGTCCATCCGGTCGAGGTACTGCGCACGCATCTGGCGCGGGTCGACAACGCCGGTGAGCTGCAGCATCCGGTCGGCCAGGGTCGACTTGCCGTGGTCGATGTGCGCGATGATGCAGAAGTTGCGGATGAGCGCCGGGTCGGTCGACCCAGCGTGGATACGGAGCCGGGTCGCCGCGGCCGAGTCGGGTGTCGCTGGCACAGTGGGGTGTAGTCCGTTCCGTGGTCGAGAGTCGCGGTGCGGATGCTCGTACCCGTCCATCGTCCCATGCGTTGAGCCGGATCCAAGACTCGCCGGCCGGACGCGGGCTTGGCGTGACTTGCGGGCCGTGCCGCGGTCACGCGGTCGACCGGGCGTTTTGGCCGGTACGGCGGGAGCCTGGTACTCTGATCTCTCGCGTGTGGCGTGCCGTTTGGCGTGCGCTCGCGCCGATCGACTTCGCACTGATCGGTAATGACCATTCCCAGAACTACCAGGACGGCTGTCGCGTGGCGAACATCAAGTCCCAGATCAAGCGCAACAAGCAGAACGAGAAGGCGCGCCTGCGCAACAAGGCCGTCAAGTCGTCGCTGAAGACTGCGATCCGCAAGTATCACGCCGCGGTCGAGTCCGGTGACGCCGAGACCGCGGCCGTGTTGATGCGCGACGCCTCTCGCAAGCTCGACAAGGCGGTCAGCAAGGGCGTCATTCACGCCAACCAGGCGGCGAACCGGAAGTCGGCGATCGCCAAGCGCCAGCTCGCGCTGACCGCGGACGCCTGATCACCCCCGGCGCACGCTGCGCCACGCTGACGAACCTGTGCGTATAAACAGGGCGTCGGAGCCGCAAGCTCCGACGCCCTGTTTTGTGCCGTCCCGCTGAGCCTCATGGCCGCCCGGCTCAGCTTGATGCCGTCCCGGTGCGGCCGCACGGCTCGGCTTGATGCCGTCCCAGATCAGCTTGCTGCCGTCCCGGCTCGGCGCGTGACGCCGCCCGGCTGGCGAAGCGCGGTCGCCGTGATGAACCGGCGCTGGTTCGTCGCGTGACGACGGTTCGGTGGACGAGTGACCACCGGAACCCCCACCGACGCGTCGTCGTTCCGGCGAGCGAGTGATACGCCGTACATCGCGCTGGGTGCGCGGGGCGGGACCCACTCGGCCATCGCGGGTGCCGCAAACTCATTGGCCTGATCGCCGGCCGCGGTCGGCACGGACGCGACGCCACGGGCCCAGATCACCGGGCGAAGCACGGTCGTCCGACCACGCCGGTAAAGGTCAGGACGCGAAAACACGCCGGCGATCAAGTCATTGATCTTGACGAAGACCGCGACGGTCAGTGGCAGGAGGATCACCCCCCACCAGTTGACGAACTCGGCCAGCGCCATCAGCCCGGCGATCGCGAAGGATCCTTCGAGCAGCAGGAAGCAGACGATGCCGCCGGGATGGGTGTGCTTGAGTCGCAACACCCGCGCATACCAGGTCGGATGACTCTCGGCCGATGACCGTCGACGACGGTAGGTCATCTCATGCCTCCCGGTTCCGGGCGGCGCTCATCGCGAAAACTGCACGTTCCAACGCGTACCCCCGATCTTCTGATCCGCCCTTGACATCGGCGTTGCAGACGGCTGTGGCGTGCATCGCGTCGACCAGCCCGGCCGCCGTCCAACCGCGCGATTGACGCTGCGCGCGCTCGATCTTCCAGGCCGGCATGCCCAATGTGGACGCCAGCTGATATGCGTTTCCGCGACCCGCCGACGCGACGCGTGCAACCGTTCGCACGCCGTCGGCCAGCGCATCCGCTATCGGCACCGGGTCGACGCCCACCTGCAGCGCCCACCGCAGCGCTTCGAGCGCGCCCGGCACGTCGCCGACCATCGCGGCATCAGCCACCGCGAAGCCGCTGACTTCGGCCCGGCCGCGGTAATAGCGCGACACAGATTCGGCCGTCATGCGGCCGCCCGTGTCGGCGGTAAGTTGCGCCGCCGCCGCGGCGAGTTCGCGAAGGTCGTTGCCGACCGCGACCAGCAGTGCTTCGGCGGCGTCTTCCGGGCAAGCGCCGCCGAGGCGGCGGAATTCGGCGCGGACGAAGTCGACCCGCTCCCGATGACGGGTGATCTTCGTGGCCGTGACGACCTCGGCGCCGGCCGCTCGCAAGCCGTCGGCGAATGCCTTGTTCTTCGCTCCCCCGGGATGCACGACGACCAGCAACACCTCGGGATCCGGGTCGCCCGCGTAGTCGAGCAGCGCCGCCACGAGTTCTTTGCGTGCGTCCTGCCCGTTGCGCAGCAGCACGATGCGGCCGCCGCCGAACAACGACGGGCTGACCAGCTCGGCCAACTCGCCGGGCGAGGCGCCACCCGCGTCGAGTTCGCGCAGCTCAGCTGCGTCGTCACGAGCGCGGGCGGCGGCTACTGCGGCGTCGACGGCGCGCGCGACAAGAAGCTCTTCGTCGCCGGTAATCAGACAAATCGGGGAGGGCGCCAACGTCACGTCGCCCATCCTAGAACGATCAATGCCACGGACGGTATCCCTCACATCACTCAGCGCTGTAGTCGATCGGGTGACATTTGAGTCTGTCGCCGCCGACCTGCGTCGGTCGCCGCCGGTTTGCGTCGGTCGCCACCCGACGCGACCGAGCCTCGCGAGAACCCGACCTGAACCTACCGTTGACCCCCGACCACGTGCGCACGCGCGGCTTCTTGCCGGGCTGCCCGACGGATCACGGCGGCCGCTGACCAGGTTGCCGGCCTCGCATCGACACGCCGAGCCCTGCCGCCGTCCGTACGGCGGCGAGGTCGCCGCTTTCGTCCGTACGCAGGACCCGTGCGCCGGCGGCGGCGAGCCGGTCGAGAGCCGCGACGCTCGGCAGGCCGTACTCGTTGTCGACCCCGACCGACACGAATACCGCCGCCGGATCGGCCGCCGCCAGGAATGGCCAGTCTTGGTAAGCCGAGCCGTGATGCGGCATCTTGAGTAAGTCTGTCTTGAGCGCCGCCGCGCCGACCGCCGCCAGTATCTCGGTCTGTTCCTCCACCTCCGCGTCGCCGGTGAGCAGTATCCGCTCACCGGCGACGTCAGCCCGGATGACGAGGGAGTTGTTGTTCGGGTCCGAGCGCGTGCCGGTGACCCGAGCGACCGGCCCGAGCACGGTGAGGCGCACCGGACCGTACGTCAGGATTTGCCCGATCGTCGGCACACTCACCGGAATGCGGTCGGCCGCGGCGGTCCGGATCACGTCGCGGTAACCGGCGGTCGGCTCATCGAACGGTGACACCACCATCGCGCCGACGTGCCGGCCATCGAGCACGCCGGCCAGACCGCCGACGTGGTCCTCGTGGAAGTGGGTGAGGACGAGGAGCGGCACGTAGTCGACGCGAAGCCGGCGCAGGCATCCATCGATGGCGGTTGGCTCCGGCCCGGTGTCGACGACGATCGCCGCGCCACCGCCGAGTGGCAGGATCGAGCCGTCGCCCTGACCGACGTCACACATGACGAACAGCACGTCCCGCGGCGGCCAACCGCCGGCGACGACCCGCACCGGGACCGCACCGATCACGCCCGCGATCAGCGCTACCCCGGCGATGATGCGAACCGGTCGGTGTCGGACGGCGACGATGCCCGCAGCCAGGATCGCGGCCAGGGCCAGCGCACCCCATACGCCGCTGGGCCAGGCCGCGACCGCATCCGGCGCGGCCGCGCCGCGCTCCGCGACGAGGAGGAGCCACCGGGCCGGCCAACTCGCGAGCCATGCCAGGAACGCGGCGCCGGACGGCCAGAGCGGTGAGACGACCGCGGCCGCCACTCCGAGGATCGTCGCGGCCGGCACCGCCGGGATGGCAACGAGATTCGCCGGTACGGCGACGATGCTGACCGTCCCGCTGAACCCGGCAATCAACGGTGAGCACGCGACCTGGGCGGCGGCCGGAATGGCGAGCGCCTCGGCGGCGCCGCGCGGCACCCGCCGTCGCAGCAGCGCATCGCGCCAATGTGGTGCGATGAGGAGAAGACCGGCGGTCGCGAACGTCGACAGCCCGAAGCCGATGTCGGTCGCCAAGGCCGGGTCGTACACGATCAGAACGGTGACGGTTGCCGCCAGCGCGGGCACGGCGGCACGCACCCGACCGGTCGCGAGCGCGACAAGGCCGATGCAGCCCATCGCGGCGGCACGTAAAACGCTCGGTGTCGGCCGGACGAGAATCACGAACCCAACGAGAGCGATGCCGCAGACGATGGCGGACATCGTCGGTCCGGCCCGGGACCATCGGCACATCAGCAGGACGCACCCGATGATCATGGCGACATTGCTACCGCTCACGGCCAGGAGATGCGTCATGCCCGTCGTCCGGAACGCTGCCGCCACCGCCGGATCCAGATGCGTCGTGTCGCCGTCGATCAGTCCGGGGAGCAGACCGCGAACCTGGGTCGGCAAGCCGGCACACGCGCGCTGCAGTCCGGACCGCAACGAACCGGCTACCCGTTGGGTCCACGGCGGGCGACCGACCAGCGTCGGCGGCGCCGTTACCGAGACGACGGCCGCGTCCAGATCGGCACCGTTCGACACGCCCAGGCGACCGCCGACGGTCGTACGTTGACCGGGCAGCAGTCCCGCCCAGGCAGCATTGCTGGCCAACACGAACACCCGAGCCGAGAGTTGGGTGGTCGCGCCGGCCGTCACGATGCGGGTCAAGTGCGCATCGAATCCGTACGTCGGCGGCCCGATGCCCGGGCGGCCGACCGGATGCGGGTCGCCATTCACGGTCAACGACAACATCGCGCGGGTCTGTGTCCGGGCCAGACCGGCGAGCGGCTGCGCATGTGCGGTCACCAGCTGGGCCGCCGTGGCCCCGGCGCCACACAGCACGCCGATCAGGAACGCCAGGACCGCCCAGCGCATCGCCGCCCACCACGGTGCGGGCATCGAAGATTCCGCGTCCCGCGCCGGCAACCGCCGCAGCCGTTCGACGACGATCGGGGCGAACCAGACGGCAAGGCCGCACACTAGTGCGCCGGCGGCGAGCCAGAACGCGCCCGCTGTACTGGAATGAAGTGCCGCAACAGCCGCCAGCCACGCGCCCGCGGCCACCCCGGCCAGGCGTACGTCCGGCCAACCCGCCGCGGTCACACGGTCACCAGATCCTTGATTTCCGCGAACTTCGCGTCCCCGATGCCCGACACGTTGTGCAACTCGTCGACGCTGCGGAACGCCCCGTGCTGGGTGCGGTAATCGATGATCCGTTGGGCCAACGCCGGACCAATGCCCGGCAGCGTCTCAAGGTCGGCCTCGGTCGCGGTGTTCAGATTGATCGGTGCGCCCGGCTGGGCCGCGCCGCTCGAACCGCCGGCACCGGATCCGCCCGCGCCGGATGAGCCGGACCCGCTCGTCGCGGCAACGCCCGGCGGCGGCGTGACGCCGATGACGATGAGCTCGCCGTCAACGACCTTCTGCGCGAGATTGACGAACGACAGATCGGTGCCCGGCTCGGCGCCGCCGGCCGCCTCGATCGCGTCGGCGATGCGGGAACCGGGCGGCAGCCGTACGAGACCCGGGTGGCGAACCTTGCCCTCGACGGCGACGACCAGCATCGTCGCGGCACTCGTCGTCGACGCGCTGGGTAGCACCGTCGGACCGGCGTTGGTCGGCGGACCACCCACCGGCCCGGCCGTCGCCGCGGTCGTCGCTCCGGGCCCGACGGTGACGGTGCTCGGTCGCGCGCGCCAGGCGAGGAACGCGGAAATGACGACAACGAACGCGGCGACGATCGCCAATGCTTTGACCGCACGACGATGGGGGCTGAGCGCCGCCAGCGCTCGCTCGCCGACATGCGGACGGTGGCCCGCCGGCAAGGCGTGGCCGAGCGGGACGGACAAGCGGGTCCGCCGACCAGACCGGAGGCGGGCCGTCGTCCGGCGACGACGCCGCGCCAACCCCTCGGTCGACGGAGCCGCCGATCCCGGTCTCGCCGAAATCGCGGGCCGAAATCGGAGTCACGGCCGTCGGGCGCGGGCGGAGATGCCCAGACCTGCTCGAATCGCCGTGCTACCAACGGGTCTGGGGGCTGATCGTTTCTGCGCACCCCGGCACGCTAAGCGCGAGGTCGGGCATTAACTACCGGCACAGCCGTCAGCTGTGGATGCCGAGGGCGCATGTGGACAGCCCACCCACGGCGCGCGTGCGCGCGCTTGTACGGAACTTGGCCTCGCGGTGGCCGGTTCGCGGCCCAACTTCCGTACAACTGCGGGAAGCAAGCCCAGACGAACGAACCGTCAGCGGCGGTGCAACACGATCGACACCAGGCCCGGGCCGACGTGGGCGGCGACCACCGCCCCGATCTCACTGGTGTACGTCAGGCGGACCTTGTCGCCCAACCGTTCGGCGACCGCGGCCTCGATCTGCGCCGCCCGCTCCGGGGCCAGGAGATGGTGGACGGCGATGTCCACATCGGCGTCGCCGGCCGCCTCGACGGCCAGATCGACCATGCGGGCGATGGCTCGGCTGGCCGTACGCACCTTGTCCCGAACCACGATGGCGCCGTCACTGACGTGCAGAATCGGCTTGACCGACAACGCCGTACCCAGCAGCGCGGACGCCGCGCCGATGCGGCCACCCCGACGGAGGTACTCCAGGCTGTCGACGTAGAACAGCACGCTCGTGTTGTCGATGGCGACCCTGGCCGCCGCGCAGACGGCGTCGATGCTTCCACCACGGGCGGCCACCTCGGCCGCCGCGATCGCGGCGAAGCCGAAGCCCATGCCGGCCGATAGCCCGTCGATGACCTCGACCGGACCGTCGCAGCTCGCCGCGGCGAGCATCGCGGCTTCGTACGTCCCGGAGAGCTTAGACGACAGGTGTATCGAGACGATGCCGCTGGCGCCAGCGTCCTCTAGAGCGCGGTAGACCGTCTCGAATTCGGCCGGCGCCGGTCGGGACGTGGTGACGGTGCCGCGCCGAGCGACGAGTGCCTGGGCAACGTCGGTCGGAGTGATGTCGATGCCTTCAAGGCCTTCCCGGCCGCCGATGACAACGGTGAGCGGAACGACCGTCAGTTCGTGCGCGGCGGCGAGTTCGGGTGGGAGATAGGCCGTCGAGTCGGTGACTACCGCGATACGGGCCATGCCGGCACCGTATCCGATCGGCGCTCGCGGCGCGCGATCGACGCGACACCGTCGCGCGCGATCAACGCGACGCGGTCGCGGGTCAACGCAACACCACGGCGGGCGATCAACGCGACGCGTCCGCGCTCAATCAACGACGTGCCCGCCGGCCACCACCGTCGAGACGTCATCGGTCCGGTCGCGACTTGCTGGCGCCGCGCCCGGCGACGCGGCTATCCGCTCCGATGCCACCGACAACCCCGATCCGACCCCGACGTTGTACGTGTGCAGGACCCAGCCGCCGCGGTGGATGTGCCATTGAATCTCGGCCCAGTGGCAATTCATCAGGCCCATGACCCGACTCGACATGTCCGGCGGCCAGCCGAGTAGCGAACCCATCGCCTGCTTCGCCGTCCCGCCGTGGGTCACGACCACCACAGTGCCGCCCAACTCCGCGGCGTCGGTCATCGCCGCGAGTGCACGTTCACGCAGCGCGCTGATCTCCTCGATGCCGGCCGTCTCGGGCGCCTCGCCGCGTCGCCACCGAGCCCACGTGTCTGGGTAGGCGTCGCGCACCTCGGCGTTGGTCAGGCCCTGCCAGTCGCCGAAAAACTGCTCACGCAGCCGGGGATCGAGCCGGACGGTGAGCCCGGTGACCGCGGCCAGCGCGCCCGCCGTGTCGGCGGCGCGCTTCAGGTCGCTGGACACGATCACATCGGGATGACCGGCCGCGATGTGCTTTGCCGCCGCGACCGCCTGCGCCCGCCCGATATCGTCGAGACCCACGTCGGCGTGGCCCTGGATCCGGTCGGTCACGTTCCACTCGGTCTGGCCATGCCGCCAGATGATCAGCCGGCTCACGCCGTCTCGGCGGACGGGCCCGGCACGGAGTTGGCCAGGTCGCGATCGACGAACGGGATGCGCTCGCAGTCCTTCCAGAGCCGGTCGAGCGCGTAGAACTCGCGTTCCTCGGCGTGCTGCACGTGCACCACGATGTCGACGTAGTCCAGAAGGACCCAACGGCCGGCGCGCTCGCCTTCGCGGCGCACGGGTTTAGCCTTCTCCGGCAGCGCGAGGAGCGCTTCTTCAATGGCGTCCACGATCGAGCCCACCTGGCGCTCGTTGGGCGCCGATGCGACTACGAAGATATCGGTGATCACCAACTGGTCAGCCACGTCGAGGAGGACTATGTCGTCGGCTTTCTTGTCCGCCGCCGCCTGTGCCGCGGCTAGGGCCAACTCGATAGAGCGCTCAGATGCTGGCACCTGGTTCCTTTCCACGTTCGGCCGGCTTTGAGGGCGGCTTGCCGCCGTCGCCGCGTCACTCAAGCGTCTCACAACCGCGCCGCCGCCGGTCCAAGCGTGTGGTTGATCATTCGCCCGTTTTGATCATCTACCCGGTACGTCCTCTTTTTGGTACAGACGGCGCTTTGCGATGTACTGCACGACACCGTCCGGCAGGAGATACCACACCGGATGTCCGGCCGCGACGCGTTCACGGCATGCCGTCGATGAGATGGCCATCGCGGGCACCTCGATGAGGCTCACCGAGTCGGCCGGCAGGTGATCATCGGACAGCTCGAAACCGGGTCGGGTGACACCGACCAGATGCGCCAGCTTGAAGATCTCGTCGGCGTCCTTCCATGACAAGATCTTGCCGAGCGCGTCGGCGCCAGTGATGAAGAACAGTTGCGTCGCGGCCCCGTACACCTCGCGAAGATCCCGTACGGTGTCGACGGTGTAGGTCGGACCGTCGCGGTCGATGTCGACCCGGCTCACCGCAAAGCGCGGGTTCGACGCGGTCGCGATCACCGTCATCAGGTAGCGATCCTCGCCGGAGCTGACGCTGTCGTCCTTCTGCCACGGACGGCCGGTCGGCACGAACACGACCTCGTCCAGGCTGAACCGGTCCGCGACCTCACTCGCCGCGACGAGGTGGCCGTGGTGGATCGGATCGAACGTCCCGCCCATGATGCCCACCCTGCGCTCGCGCATCAGCATCGAGGCGGCGATGGCGTCGTCCGGGTCCATGACCAGATCGTATCCGCGCCCGCGTTCGGCCTGCCCAACTGCCGCAACTTCCATGAAGTCGCCCCTGTGCGCGGCGGTCTCCCGGGCGACTTCCTGGAAGTCCCGGGGATCTTGGACGAGCCATGCGGCGAGCGGCCGACGAGAGCCGGCCGGCTCAGAGTCCCGGCACGGGCGCGTCGCCCGACGCCCACCGGGTCACCCGTACGGCCTTTCCGACCTCGGTACGGGGCAACGACCCGGTCGGCAGGACGTGCACGTCGCACGACACGCTGAGTCGTTTCGCCAAGGCGCCGACGAGCCTCGCCGACACGACGGACGAGTCGAGATCGGACTCGCAGCAGACGATCATCCGGGGCAGCGCCGTCCGCTCGTCGATCACCAGCAGATACTGCGGCCCGACGCCGGACTCGGCCAGCACGACCGCCTCGACCTCGCTCGGGTAGACGTTCACGCCGCGGACGATCAGCATGTCATCGGCGCGCCCGACGATCTTGCTCATCTTCACCGACGTTCGCCACGCGGTCTCCCCGTCGTCGACCGGCGTCGGCGCGTGGTCGAGTCGAGCCAGGTCACCGGTACGGTAGCGGAGCAGCGGCAGCGCCTGCTTGGTGAGCGTGGTGAACGTGAGTTCGCCGAGTTCGCCGTCCGGCACCGGCTGACCGGTCGCCGGATCGAGCGCCTCGACCAGGAACAGATCGTCCTGTACGTGCAGCCACCCGCCCGAGTGCAGCGTCTCGCACGCGACACCGGGCCCGATGATCTCGGATAGCCCGTAGATGTCGAGCGCCCGGATGTCGAGCAGTTCTTCGATCTGAGCCCGCATCGCGTCCGTCCACGGTTCGGCGCCGTGGACACCGACCTTCAGCGACAGCGATGCCGGATCGATGCCCTCGGCCCGCGCCGCCTCGCCGAGGTAGACCGCGTAGGACGGCGTACACGTCAAGACGTCTGGTTTGAGATCCTGCATCAGACGGAGCTGGCGTGCCGTCTGCCCACCGGACATCGGCACTACGGTCGCCCCGAGCGCCCGCGCACCGTGATGGATGCCGAGGCCGCCGGTGAAGAGGCCGTAGCCGTAGGCGTTGTGTATCAACGACTTCGGCGTGGCACCGGCGCCAACGAGGCTACGCGCCACGACATGCGCCCACAGGTCGAGGTCAGCGTCGGTGTACGCGACGAGAGTCGGTCGGCCACTGGTGCCCGACGAGCCGTGGACGCACGCGCAGTCTTCGATCGGCACGGCGAGCATCCCGAAGGGGTACGCGTCCCACAGGTCCCGCTTGTCGACGGTCGGCAGGTGCGGGAGGTCGGCCAGCGTCATTTCGGTCCCCGAGTCGATGCCCGCCGCTCGCAGCCGCTCACCTTGGAGCCCGCCGTCCACGGTGAGGAGCGAGTTCACCAGAGCACGCAGCCGCTGTGTCTGGAGCTCGGCACGCTCGTCGACCGAGATCGACTCGACCGGGTCGAAGATCATGGCTGCTTCCTCTCGTCATCGCGGGCGCGCCGCAGCTGGGCCGCGAGATCGCGAGCGGCGACGGATCGGGCGAGTTCGTCGGTCTCGTCGATCAACGCTCGCCGCAGCCCCGGCACCAGCGATTCATCGTCGCGCATGCGCGTCATCGCCGCGAGCGTGCCGGCGTCGATCGAGTAGGACGGAAACGCCAGAGTGGCAATGCGTTCGGCGACCTGGGCCGGTCGCCGCGTCGCCATGGCTGGAACCTCGGCGATGTAGCGATCTACATAGGGCGTCGTCAGGCCGCCCGGACCGGGTCGCCAGAACCCTCGGGCGATCGCGAACAGCAGCCGATTCGATCGCGTGTCATCGTCCATCAACGCGGTCCACGCTGTCGCCTTCGCCGCCGCGTCCGGACGGGCGGCGTGCGCGGTCGCCGCGTGCTCGGCAGCGATGGCCGTACGGTCACGATCGAACTCGGCGTCTATCTCGGCCCCGCTTGCCGCGCCGAGCGTCGCGAGTTGGCCGACGATGAGCCACCGCAACTCGGCGTCGATCGCGAGGTCGGCCGGTCGGGTGACGCCGGTCGGGTCGAGCCAGTCCCACAGCCACTCGACATCGTCCGGCCCGGTCAACGTGATCATCGCGCGCGCGGCGGCCAGGCGGCGACCCGGATCACCATCGGCCAGATCAAACGACGCCCGGCTCGCTTCGGCCAGCGACCGACGTGCGGCCGCGGTCGCCTCCGGCGGCAGGTAACGCGCGACGGCATAATCGCGCGCATAGCCGACGACCTCGGTAAAGATCGCCACGTCCGGCTCGACCGGCAGTACGGCCCGGCACAGGTCGACGAACCAGTCGGCGGCGTACTCGGCGTCGCGCGTGAGATCCCAGGCGCTGCCCCACAGCAGCGCACGGGCCAGTGAATCGCGCACCGTGGGCAGCACGGTCGCGAGGCGGCCAAGGTCCGCCTTCGCCAGTCGGATTTTCGCGTACGTCAGGTCCTCGTCGTTCGGCAACAGAAGATCCGCGATCGGCCGCCCGCGCAGTGCGCCAACCTCGGCCGAACCGTTGTCGCGGCCCGGATCGATGTCGAGGTCGACCACCTCGCGTCGGGTCGTCGCGCCGCCGGAGGTCACGTAGGCACCGAGCCGGATCCGGTGCGGCCGCATGGCGTGCGGCGACTCCTGCGTCAGCCACACGTCGGCGTAGGTGCCCGTCTCGTCGTACGCGGTGGTGAGTCGGAGGGTGCTGACGCCGACCGTACGCAGCCAGACGTGCGCCCATTCGGCGAGGTCACGTCCACTCGCGTCGCCGAGCGCTCGGAGCAGGTCGGCGAGGGACGCATTACCGTACGCGTGCGCGTCGAAGTGCGCCCGAAGGCCGGCGAAGAAGACCTCGTCGCCCAGCAGTGCCACGAGTTGCTTCAGCACCGCCGCACCCTTGGCGTACGAAATCCCGTCGAAGTTCAACAGCGCCTCGTCGGTGTCGACGACATCGGCCGAGACGGGATGCGTCGACGGGCGCTGGTCGGCCGCGTACCCCCAGGCCTTGGTCCCGAGCGCGAACGTCGTCCAAGCGTTCGAGAATTCGGTGACCTCGGCCGTCACCCGGTGGCCGAGGTATTCGGCGAACGACTCGTTCAGCCACAGGTCGTCCCACCAGGACATCGTCACGAGGTCGCCGAACCACATGTGCGCCATCTCGTGCGCGATCACCAGCGCGCGCTCTTGGCGTTCGGCGTCGGTGACGGCGGACGTGAAGACGTAGTCGTCGCGGAATGTGACACAGCCCGGGTTCTCCATCGCGCCCATCGTGAACTCGGGTACGAAGGCCTGCTGGTAGGGGCCGAACGGATACCGTACCCGGAACAGGTCGTGATATCGGTCGAAGCAGGCGCGAGTGATCGCGAACAGTTCGGCGGCCTGGCCGTCGAGCGCGGCGGCGAGGGACGCACGCGCGTAGATCGCCAGCGGAATGCCGTCGTGCTCGTCGTGCACGGCGTGGTACGGCCCGGCGATCAACGTGACGAAGTACGTCGCGAGCGGTGGTGTCGTCGCGAGGTCCCAGCGTCCCGGCTCGACCGCCGTCGCACTGCCGTTGCCCGCGACAATCCACCGCGGATCGGCGGTGACGTGCACGGTGAATGGCGCCTTGAGATCGGGCTGGTCGAAGCACGCGAAAACCGTCGGCGCCTGGTCGAGGAAGTTCGCCGCGTAGAGATACGTACGGCCGTCGGCCGGATCGGTGAAGCGATGCAGACCCTGTCCGGTGTTCGTGTAGGACATTTCCGCCTCGACCACGAGCACGTTGCGACTGGCGAGGTCGGGCAGCGGGAGCCGCCCATCGCGCCATGTCGTCAGATCGAGCGGGATGCCGTTCAGCGTGGCCGATCGCAGTGCGTGCGGCCGTACGTCGACGAACGTCGACAAACCCGGACTGGTCGCGCCGAAGCTGACCGTCGTGGTCGAGGAGAATCGCTCGCCGCCCGCGGTCAGATCGAGATCGACGTCATATGCATCGACGTGGATCGACGCAGCTCGCTCGTGCGCCGCGGCGCGGGTGAGGCTCGGCACAGGGCTCACCCTAACGCCAAGCTGCGCTAGACTGTCTGCCATGCGGAACACCTGCGTTGTTGTCCAGGGTTGGTGGCGCGCCTGACGGCGGCCATCGTTTCGCGTATCCACATCCCACGCGGCCGCCCGATCGGGCGGCCGTTTCGCGTGTTCGGACGGCCTGGATCGGGTGGGCGCCAACCCCAATCCCAAGGAGTCCGCCATGACCACGCTCACCACGACCATCGCCGCTGCCGCTGACAGCGCAACATTCGCCGACGCTCGGCCGACCCGGCGCATCTCCGGCTTCAAGCCGACCGGGTCGATGCACCTGGGCAACTACCTCGGCGCGATCCGTCCGATGATCGCCGACCAGGCGCGCGGCGATTCTCTGATCTTCATTGCCGACCTGCATGCGCTCACCATCGAGCATCGGCCGGCCGACGTACACGCCGCGACACTCGAGAACGCGACCCTGCTGTTGGCCGCCGGCGTCGATCCGGATCGCGCAACGCTCTACGTCCAGTCGCACGTACGCGAGACGACCGAACTGCACTACCTCCTGGAGTGCGCTACGGCGTTCGGCGAGGCGCAGCGGATGATCCAGTTCAAGGAGAAGGGCGCCGGCCAGCCACACGTACGTCTGTCGCTGCTCACGTACCCGGTGCTGATGGCGGCCGACATTCTGCAGCACGACACGCACGACGTACCGGTGGGTTCGGACCAGTCGCAGCACGTCGAGCTGACCCGGGACGTCGCGATACGGTTCAACGCCCGCTACGGCGATACGTTCGTGGTGCCGAGGGCGGTCAATCCGGCGTACGCGGCGCGGATCATGGATCTCGCCGATCCACTGACGAAGATGGGCAAGTCGTCCGCCGTACAGGCCGGCGTCATCCGCCTGCTCGATCCGCCGGACACGATCGCCCGGAAGGTACGGCGAGCGGTCACCGACGCCGACGGCGAGGTCCGGTTCGATCCGACCGGGAAACCCGGCGTCGCGAATCTGCTCGCCATCCTGGCCGCCTGCACCGGTGCGCCCGATCCGGCTGAGCTGCGCTTCGACACGTACGCCGAGCTGAAAGCGGCCGTCACGGATGCGGTGATCACGACGCTCGCGCCGCTGCAGGTTCGCTACGCCGAGCTGGCCGGTGACCCGCGGCGACTCCGCGCCGTGCTCGCCGATGGTGCCGCTCGGGCCCGCGTACGGCCGCGGGCGACGGTTGCCCGGGCCGCGCGTGCGATCGGATTGTTGGAACCGTGATCCGCGCACGCCGGGTCGGGCCGATCCCGCGGTATCACCGCGGCCAGATCGTGTGGCCCTCGCCGTTGATCCGGAGGAAGACCCGCATGCCGCGTTCGAACGGCACCGACAGGTGGCCGGGCACCACACGCCGGCCCTGACCGGCGATGTCGACCTGGTAGTCGAACCGGTCGCCCATGAAAAGGCGGTCACGAGAGTGCCTTCGAGCGCGTTCTCGGGACGAGCGGCCGCCTCGGCGGGCAGGATGTCGATGTCCTCGGGGCGTACGGCGATCTGCACGTCCTCCCCCGCGGAGATGTGTGCGTCGCCGTACGCCCGGCCGGGCACGTGGCACTTACCTGCCGTCGAGACGGATGTCCTGAAGCCGCCGGCGGCGATCGTCTCGGTGACCGTGCCGGTGAACAGCAGCGTGCTTCCGATGAAGTCACGGGTGAACTTCGTCGATGGCTGCTGATACAGCTCGGCCGGCGAGCCCTGCTGCTGGATGACGCCGGACTCCATGATCGCGATCTTGTCGGACAACGCCAGCGCTTCGGTCTGGTCATGCGTCACGAACAGCACCGCCACCTCGACGCGTTCCTGGAGCAACTTCATCTCCAGGCGCATCTGCTCGCGCAGCTTGACGTCGAGGTTGCTGAACGGTTCATCGAGCAACAGGATGTGCGGCTCGGTCACGATCGCTCGCGCAAGCGCCACGCGCTGCTGCTGCCCGCCGCTCAACTGCGGAGCCGGCCGATCTTCCAGACCGCCGAGCCCGACGAGTTCGAGAACCTCGGAGACCCGTTTCCTGATCTCTTTGCGCGGATGTTTGTGTGCCTTCAACGGGAAAGCCACGTTCTGTGCGACCGTCATGTGCGGCCAGATCGCGTACGCCTGAAACACCATTCCGACGTTGCGTTTATCGGGCGAGACGCTGAGTTGTCGGCTCGTGTCGACGATCGCCTTGTCGCCGAAGAACACCTTGCCGCGGTCGGCCTTCTCCAGCCCGGCCACGATGCGCAAGGTCGTGGTCTTTCCGCACCCGCTGGGGCCGAGCAACGTGACGAACTGACCGTCCGGGATGTCGAGCGAGACGTCATTGACCGCTGGCGATGCCGCGCCGCGGTACGTCTTGGAGATCGACTGGATCCGCACCGCCACGTTGCTTCGCTGGTGCACCGGCCAAGCAGTGCTCGATGCGGTCACGCCCGCCGTAGCCTCCTGCATGATGGGCTGGTCCTCTCGTGTACCGACGTTGTCGTGCGGGCCACGCGCCGACGTCTCGGTGATCGCCGCGTCAGACATATGTGTCCTGCTTCAAACTCAGCCGCTGCGCCAGCATCCGAGCCGGCAGCGCGAGCGCCAGCGACATCGCCATGATGATGAGACTGATGATGCCGCCCGCCTCGACCTGACCGACGTCGCCCGAGCCGATCTGAAGGGAGAGTATGGACAGCGTGGTGGTGCTCTGTGAAGCCAGCAGGATGACCGACGAGGTCGTGTTGGCCGCGCCGACGAAGCTCAGCATGCCGACCAGCACCATGGTCGGCAGCATGACCGGCAGCACCACCCGGAAGTAGGTGCGTAGCCAACCCGCGCCGCTCACCCGCGCCGCTTCCTCCAGCGACGCACCGAGCTGGATCATCACGCCCTTGATGACATTCGTTCCGGTGTTCTTGCCATGCACGATGAGCACGATCATCAGCGGCCAGATCGTGCCGAACATCCACTTGAGGCCGGGCACCAACAGGAACATCAGCAACAGGCCGAGACCGAGCAGGATGCCCGGCATTGCCGCCGACGACCAGATGATGGTGTCCAGCACCAGCCTTCCCCGAAGCTTCGTGCGCACGATCAGGTACGCGAACAACGAGAACAGGAACGGGCTGACGACCGCGGCGGTGACGGCGAGGATGATCGTGGTGCGCAGCGCGTTGTAGAAGTCCGGACTGTCGAACACGTACTGCCAATGTCGGAGCGTCCAGACGTGGCTGATGCCGAAGAAGCCGACCCGGGTCATGAAGCTGCCGAGCACCACGACGAATGTCGGCACCACCGTCACCAGCAGAACGAGCAGCGACACCAACGCGCACGCCACGAAGCGCCACCGACCGATGTCAAGCACACCAGCCTTGTACGAGCTGTGGACCGTCGTGAATTGCCGCCGGTTCACCACCCGGTGCTGCAGCGGAATGATGATGGCGAGTATCAGCAACGTGATGCTCGCCAACACGACGGCCTCCGAGTAGTTCGGAACCTCGTCGAGGCGCACCAGGTTGTAGATCAGCGTCGAGTACACGAAGTAGTGGAACCGCGAGCCGATCATGTACTCGACCTCGAAGCCCTGGAAGATCTTGATCAACTGTAGCGAGCTCACCAAGACGATCGGCGCGATGAGGATTGGCGTGGTGACTTTGAACATCGTCTTGATGCCGGAGTAGCCCGAGACCCGGCCGGCCTCCTCCAGCGACCCATCCATGTTGCGAAATGCCGGCGTCAGCAGGATGACGAAGTAAGCGATGCCGTCGGACATCAATCGGACGAAAACCATGCCGGGAACGCTGAACACGTTGAACGGACCATGGTGGACGAACGGCAGATACTCGACGAGCTTGTTGAGGAAGCCGTTATCCGGATCCATCATGTAGATCCAACCGAACGCCGACGACAGCGGCGGGAAGATGTACGCGATCCAGAAGCAGAACTCCAGACCGCGGGAGAACGGCATATTCGTACGAGCCAACAGCAGGGAGATTCCGACGCCCAGCGGCAGGCTGATCAACGCCACCCAGAACCAGATGGTGAACGAGTGGTAGAGCGACGGTAGGACGTCGTTCCCGCTCCAGGCGTGTATCCAGTTGCCGAAACCCCACTCGGCCGGGCCGATGAAGATGCTCGGTGCGGTGTTGAAGCTGATGACGAGCAGGATGCCGATCGGCACGAGAACATAGGCGCCGAGGACCACGATGGTTGCGGCCATGACACCGCCACCGAGGCTGAACCTACCGAACCTGCTGACCTGCACATCGCTGTCGTGCGGCGGCGGAATCTTGTCGGCCAACTCGTCGCTCGGCCGGGTAGTGAGCACCATTGCTGAGTACCTCCGACACGATTAGCGTCCCCGTCCAACGAGGGTGTGGTGCGCGCTGCCCGGGCGGTCAGCGGTGGTTTTGCCGGACCGGTGTCCGGCATGGTGCCGGTCTCGGCCGGGGCGTCGAGGTTGCACGAGGGAGATCGTGACCGGGTGGGTTGCTCGGCCACGATCTCCCTCGACCACTAGGGTCCCTTCGGCATTACGGAGTGTCCGTCGACGAATTACGACGAGGAGGTGTTCACGCCGTACTGCACGAACAGCTGGTGGACGAACGGCTGCACTTCGTCCTTCGCCTTTTGCAGGTCCTGCGGGGTGGCGAACTCGAGCTTGAAGTTGTGCAGGTCGTTCCAGAGGTCGTCGGGCTGGTTACCCTGCGGCGCACTCTTGCGCAGCGCGGCGGCACCGGACGCAACGGCCGGGTCGATGTACTTGTTGACCGCGATCTGGCCCTCCTTCGTCAGCATCCAGTTGATGAAGAGCTTCGCCGCGTTCGGGTGCGGCGCCCCATCGAAGACCGCCATGTGTCCCGTCGTGTCGGTGGCCGGCCCTTCCTTCAGCGTCTTGTTCAGCTCGCTGATCGGCAGTCCGTCCTTCTGGGCCGTCGCCGCATCCGCCGAGATCTCGTCACAGAACAGGCACACCCACCACTTGCCCTGCGACAGGCCGTCCACAATCTGACGCGTTTGCGAGGGTCCGACCACGACCGGCGTGTTGTTCGCGAACAGGGCGTTGAACCAGGTCGCTCCGAGGTTCATCCATGTGTACTGCAGACCCGTCAGACCGCCGTCGCCAGCGCCGTCGCCGACGTCCGGGATGACGATCTTGCCCTTCCACTTCGGGTTCGTCGCGAAGTCCTGCATCGAGTTGAGCTGGGCAAGGTCGCTGTCTGGCACCTTGTCCGTGTTGTAGTACGTACGCGTCAGGTTCGGGTCCACCCGAACGAGGTAGTCGGTCACGTACTTCTGATCGGTATCCGCCGCGAGAAACGGAATCGTCGGCGTGTACCAGTCCGAGCGGTCCTTGAAGTCCGGGATCACGATGTCGTCGAGGATCGGGGTGTACGCGTTGGCCTTGAGGAAGTTCGTGTGGCCGGTGTCGCCGAGGATCGCGATATCCACACTGTGGATGCCCTGGGACCGTTCGGCGAGGATGCGGCTGTTGAGTTCGGAGGTGTTGCCGGACGTCTGCGTGACCTTGATGCCGAACTCCTTGGAGAACGCGTCAAAGATCTTCGAGTCGGCCGCGTTGATGTTGTCCGACGTGGCCATCGCAAGTTGACCCTCTTTTTGCGCCGCCGCGATGAGATCGGCCGGCAAGCCGCTGCTCGACGCCGCGTTGGTCGATCCGCCTGACGTGGCACCACCATTACTGCTGCACGCGGCCACAAGCAGGGCAACACACACCACTGCGGCCAGTGACCTGACAGAGGTCTTCATTCGCTTCTCCTCGCATGAACGGCGGGTGTTCGGTGCGAACGGTCTTGGATGGTCGGCACGACCGACGCAGCTAAGTGAATGCGCGGGGCGCCCGGAGACGATTCGGATACTGGTTGTATGCTATGAGTGACCCGGAAAGTAGCTCACTGCCAGAACGCCCGTCAAGACTTCGTCACACAGGGCAAGCCAGTTTGTGACCAGTCGTGCCACCTGGGCGCCCCGAAAAGCGTGTGGGACCGCGCTTTCGACGATCTGTGATCTCCTTGAACAAAAACTGTGCCAGTAGTATGCGCACGTAATGCGCGTGGTACGCAGCGCCGCCCACGCACGACATCTTGTATGGCCGCCGAAGGAGTCGCGATGGCTCGGGTCTGGGACGCGTTCTTGTCCGAGTCGGATCGGGCCTACGACGCCGAGTTTCCGACGTTCTCCGACAAGCGCGAGCTCGGCCGCAGGCCCGCTCTGCTGCTGATCGACCTGTACCGGCTGGCGTTCGGCGACCGCCCCGAACCGCTGCTGGAAGCAGTTCGGCACAATCGTTCGCACCTCGGCCTGGCCGGCTGGAACGCGTTGCCGCACCTGCGGCGGTTGCTCGCGGCGGCCCGCGAGGCCGGCATCCTGGTCGTACACGTGACCCGAGAGGTCGAAATCTCGGAGTGGCGGGAAGTCGGCCGCAGCGACCGGGCGCCGTCCGCCGAGGAGCGGGCCCAGCGGGAACACTCGTATGGAATCTTCGACCAACTGGCCCCCGAGCCCGGGGAACCGGTCATGCGCAAGCGCTCAGCGAGTGTGTTCGGTAGCACGGCGATCGCGTCTGTCCTCAATCAACTGCGGATCGACACGGTCATCATTGCCGGCGAGTCGACGAGTGGCTGCGTGCGCGCCGCCGTCGTCGATGCGCGCGACCTGCGCTATCCGGTCGTCGTCCCGGAGGAGTGCGTCTTCGACCGCACCGAGGCCTCGCACGCGATCAACCTGTACGACATGCACCGCAAGTATGCGCACGTCATTCCGCTGTCCGAGACCCTCGAGTACCTGGCCGGGGCGGCCGCCGAAGTCAGAGCGGTAGTCGATCGGCACGGCGGCGAACACCTCGCGGATTAGCCTGTCGACACGATCGTATGCGCTTAGTATGCTATCCGGACCGGAAGCGGGACGTCTGGAGCCGATATCCGGGTTGGTGGTAAGTCGTCGAGGTCAGCACCCGGTATTCGACTGGTCGACGACGGACAGCTGGGAGGTCGGCCGTTGAAAGGCTTCGAGGCGATCGCCGAGTTGATCCGTCGCAGTGGCTCTCCGACGGTGTTCGCCGTTCTGGCGTCCACGAACGCGCCGTACCTCGCGTACGGCACCGCCACCGGCGCGTTCCCGCTGGTCAAGACGCGCCACGAAGAAACAGCGACTACGGCCGCGGCGGCGTACAGCCGGGCTACCGGTCTCGTCGGAATCAGTAGCGTGCAGCGCGGTCCCGGGCTGGCAAACGCGATCAACGCGCTGATGGTCGCATCGAGCGTGCATGCGCCGGTCGTTGTGCTGGTCGCGGAGTTGCCGGCGACGAAGGACGTGACGGCCAAGAGCGCCCATCAGAAGGAAATCGTTGGATCCATTGGGATCGGCTTCCATCATGCGGTCGATGGCAGCGACATTGAGGCGCGCTACTACGAGGCGGTCCGCGACGCCAGATGGAACGGCCGCCCTCAGGTACTGAGCATCGGCGACGGTGTGTTGGGCGGCGACGTCGAGCTGACCCTCGATTTCGAGACCGCCGTCGCGACCGACACCGCGGTCGACACGGATGCCGTACGGGCCGCGGTCGACGCGCTCGAACGCTCCGAGCGGCCGCTTATCGTCGCGGGTCGTGGCGCGATCAACGCCGACGTCCAGTCTCAACTCACGCAACTCGCCGATTTGACCGGTGCACGCCTGGCCAACTCGCTGCAGGGCACCGGCATCTTCTCGGGCCATCCCAACAACCTCGGTCTGTGCGGCACCTGGGCACCGCGGCTCGTTCAGGAGTATCTGGCGGCCTCCGATGTCGTGCTCGGCGTCGGCGCGTCACTGAACCGGCATACGACGGCCCGGGGCACGATCTTTGGCGGCGCGAAGATCATCCATTGCGAGATCGACCTCGATCAGCCGATGATGGCGTCCAGCCCCGATTTGGCTCTGCTGGGTGATGCCGGCACCACCGTACCGGCGCTGATCGACGAGTGGCGCCGGCGCGGCCTGCCGGCTCGACCGGTGCAGGGCGGCCTACCGACCACCGACGAGATCCGCGCCTCCGTGATGAAGATCGATATCGGGCACGATCCGGACCGTGGCCTCGATGTGCGCGACGTACTCGCCGAGTTTGACCGCAAACTGCCCGCCGATCGCGTTGTCGTGACGGACTCCGGTCGCCACATCGTCGGTGTGCCGACCCTCGTCGGGGCCCGCGACGCTCGCAGCTGGCTGCTGTCGCGCGGGCATGGCTCGGTCGGCCTCGGGCTCGGCGCGGCGATCGGGGCGGCGGCGGCCCATCCCGGACGGCGCATCGCGCTGTTCTGTGGCGACGGCGGGTTCACGATGGGCTCGCAAGCGCTGGACACGATCCGTGAATACGGCTTCGACATCACGGTCGTCATCCTCAACGACCTGATGTACGGCGCGGAGGTGCGCTACCTCGCGAAGTTCGGATTGCCACCGGACGTGTTGCGGATGGGTTTCCCGGACGTCGACCCGCTCGCGCGGGCGTACGGCGGCCGCGGCGTTGTCGTGCGTACGAAACAGGAACTACTCGACCTCGAACTAGCCGGTCCGGGTCTGTTCATCGTCGACGCGCGTATCGATCCCGAGGCGGATGCCCACGACGCCATTGGATAGGTGAGTGACATGAGGATCGTTCGCGGCATTGAAGTCCTGGAGACGATCGACGAGCTGGTCGCGCCGAAGCACGCCGCGCTGCTCGTCATCGACGTACAGAACGACGAAGCCTCGGCGGATGGCGCCATGGCCAAGCATGGCAACGACATCACGTACATGACGCAGATCATCCCGCCGCTACGCACGCTCCTCGACGCGGCGCGTGACCGCGGCGTGCAGATCATCTATACGGTCTCCACGAAGTCGTCGGATGCCCGCTTCGAGACCGGTCCGGCGCTGCGATTCCTCGCCCGCAAGCGCAACGTCGGCGTGTGGGACTACAAGCGTGAAGGGACATGGGGCAACGCGGTCGCCGAAGGTCTGGCGCCACGCTCCGACGAACGTCAGATCGTGAAGTTCCATTCGAGCGCGTTCGTCGGTACGCCCGTCGATCATCTGTTGCGCGGCAGCGGAACGAGGACCGGCATCGTGGTTGGCACGGCGACCGAGGGCTGCGTCGAGGCGACCGTACGAAGCCTGCAGGATCACGGCTACTACCCCGTCATCGTCAGCGACTGTGTGACCAGCAAGAACAGGGCACTCCACGAGGCTGCTCTCACCGTGATGAGAGCGCGCTGGGATGTAGTGACGTCCGCGCAACTGATCGACGCCTGGCGACATCCGTAAGGTCGCACAACCATCCGGACCGCCGTTGCCGCCCGGGCGGGGCGCGGTCGAAGCCCGCAACAAATGGAGGACGCGGCCATGAAGTTCTATGACGCGATGGCAAAGGCCTTCGCCGCCGAGCAAACCACCAACGTGTTCGGCATGTCCGGCGATTCGAACATCCATTGGCTGACCGCTCTCGAGCAGCTGGGTGCGCAGTTCTACCAGATCCGGCACGAGGGTGCCGGTCTGGCGATGGCCGACGGGTGGGCGCGCATGACCGGACGCCCGGGCGTGTGTACGTCGACCGGTGGCCCCGGCGCGGCGCAACTCGCGACCACGATGGTCGTCGCGAGCCGCGCCCGCACTCCACTCGTGGCTTTTTGCGGCGACACACCGACGGGCGACGACGAGAACGCTCAGGCACTCGACCAGAAGGCCTTCGCACACGGCATCGAGGCCGGCTTCGTCCGGGTCCACTCGGCCGCCGAGGCCTACTCGGCGACGCAGAAGGCGTTCTATCTGGCTCGTACCGAATCTCGTCCGGTCATGCTGAACGTGCCGTCGGAGCTCAGTCGGCAGCAGGTGGACGACGACGACGTCTACGTGCCGTCGACCGAGTTGCTCGCCACGAGACGGCCGGTGCAGCCGAATCCGGCGGCGATCGCCGAAGCGGTCGACATCATCGGCCGCAGCTCGCGGCCGGTCATCATCGTCGGCCGCGGCGCGATCGGCGCGGGCGCGGGCGACGACGTGCGGGACCTGGCCGATCGCACCGGTGCACTCATCGCAACGACGTTGATGGGCAAGAACTGGCTCGGCGACTATCCGTACCACGTCGGCATCACCGGCTTGTTCGCCACCCGTACGGCGATGGAACTGTTCGCCGAGTCGGACTGCGTCATCGCGATCGGCGCCTCTCTGAACCAGTACACGACCGAACACGGCTATCTGTATCCCGACGCAACGTTCATCCAGATCGACCCGCGCCAGCACGCTCTCATGGGCGGCCAGCGCACGGCCGACTGTTATATCCAGGCCGATGCGAAGCTCGGCCTGACGGCACTCAATGCCGCGCTCGCCGACCAGTCGGTGAAGTCGGATGGCTATCACACCGCCGACACCCGCAACGCGCTGTCGACCGCGTGGGACGACCCTCGCGTGTACGACATCCCAACGGGGACGATCGATCCGCGCGAGGCCGTGCGCACGCTGGACGAGACGATTCCCCGGAGATCGGCATGGTGCTCGGCGGCGGTCACCAGAACCACTTCGGCATCATGCTCGCGAACCGGCAACGGTCCTGGCTGCTGCCCAACCTGCATTTCGCCTGCCTCGGTCAGGGCTTGACGACGGCCATGGGCGCGTCGATCGCGACGGGCACGCCGTGCTACCTCATGGAGGGTGACGGCGGCTTCATGATGCACCTGGCCGAGTTCGAGACGGCCGTCCGCTACCGGGTGCCCGTGATGGTGAACATCTTCAACGACCAGGGCTTCGGCGCCGAACTCCACCACTACCGCGGCAAGCCGGACGTCAACATGGACATGATCGCGATTCACTCCCCGGACCTCGGTGCCGTCGGACGCGCGCTCGGCGGTCGTGGAGCGCTGGTACGTACACCGGAGGAGCTCCGCGCAGCGGCGCTGGAGTTCGCGAGCAACCCGACCCCGACGCTCGTCGACGTTCGCGTCGCCGACACCGTGACCAGCATCCCCAATCGACGCCGCTACCTCGGCGAAGAAGGCCAGTAGCCGGATTGGCGGAAGGCGAGCCATGACGGTTGACCTGGCGGGCAAGACCGTACTGATCACCGGCGCGAGTCGCGGGATCGGCGCGGCGACCGTCCGCGCGGCACGCGCGTCCGGTGCCGAGGTCGTCGCCATCTCGCGCGATCCGTTCGCGGAGCAACCCGACCCCGACCCGTACGTGCACCGCGTGAGCGCCGACGTCGGCGACTGGGATTCGGTGAGCCACGCGATCGAGTCGGTATTCATCGACCACCCCACGATCGACGTGCTCGTCAACAACGCGGGAATGCCGGGCTTCCGCGCACCGGTGTGGGAACTCGACGTCGGGCTCTTCCAGAAGACTTCGATGGTCAACACGTTCGGCCCGTTCTATCTGATGAAGTTGATCCTGCCCGGCATGGTGGCGCGCCGCAGTGGCGTGGTGGTGAACGTGGTGTCGGGCGCAGCCGAGCGTCCGCGACGGAACCGCGCCATGTACGGCAGCCAGAAGGCGGCGGTCGAACACATGACCATCGCGGTAGCTCAAGAGGTTGCCGGGTACGGGATCCGGGTGCACGCATTTCACCCGGGGCCGGTCGACACCGCGTTGTTCGCGTCGTCCCGTACCCGCGAGGAGATGGACCGGGCACGGGCCGGAAGCGTGGCCGCCGACGATCCTGGCCTTCAGGATCCGGCCGAGCCAGCGGCGGCACTGGCGTGGCTCGCGTCGCAGGCCGGTGCGGCCTGGTCCGATGTGGTGCTTCCATGGCGCGATCCCACGATCCGCGTGGCGCTCCGAGCACGGCCTGACTTTCCGGCCGCACTGACTGAGCCGGTGTAACCCCACGGCGCACGGCGCTCATCGGCACGTCGTTCCGCTCGGCCGGTCGAGGCAGCGCTCACGGCCAGCGGCGGATTGTCTGGGGTCGGTGGCAGCATCATTCACGGCGGCGGTGCCTCGGCAGCGGACCGGAAACTCCCTGGACCGCTTGTTCGGCGCGCCGCTACGATCGCCGGCAAGGAACCAATACTCCATTTGGAGTAACCCATGAGGGCTAGACCGCACCGCACCCTGACGCCGCTCGCGTTGGCGATCCTTCGACTGCTGCACGAGCGCCCGATGCATCCGTACGAGATGCATCAGCTCGTCCGCGATCGCGGCACCGACTTCGTCATCAAAGTGCGGGCCGGCTCGCTCTATCACGCGGTCGAGCGGTTGGCGGCGCTCGCACTCATCGCCCCGGTGGAGACCGGACGCGAGGGGCGACGACCGGAGCGGACGGTGTATGCGATCACCGACGCGGGACGCGACGAGTTCATGGACAACCTGCGTGATCTCGTGCGTTCCCCGGCCGAGGAGTTCCCCGTGTTCGCCGCCGCGCTCGAGATGCTCGCGACCATCGAGCCGGCGGCGGCGCGGCGCCTGCTCATGCAGCGCACGTTCACGTTGGAGGCCCAGGTCGCCGGGGCCGAGCAGGTTGCCGGCGCGCTCGCGAAATCCGGCCTCGATCGCATCCACATCATCGAGACCGAATACGCCCAGCACATGCTGCGGTCCGAGCTGACCTGGGTTCGCAACCTGATCGACGATATCGACGCCGGCGCGATCGCCTGGTCGCCGACGCGACACCACGCCGAGCCACCGAGCGTGCGCCGAAGCTCCATTACCCAGACACCGGAAGCACCCGACGATCCACGTACGACAGCCAAGGAGCACGTTTCATGACTTCATCCGCGCCGGACGCGCTGCCTCCGGCCCAGCCGCCGAACTCCCCGGCCCCCGGTGCCCAGCCGGTCGATCCGTCCGGAACCGCACCCGCGACCCAGGGCGGCGCACCGAGTTACGGCAGCACGTTGCACACGAAGTACAACCCCTGGTTGATCCTGACCGCGTTGTGTCTCGGCTTCTTCATGATCCTGCTGGACACCACGATCGTGAACGTCGCCATCCCGCAAATGAGCTTGCATCTGAACGCTGGCCTGTCCGATGTGCTCTGGATCTTGAACGCGTACATCCTGGTGTACGCCGTACTGCTGATCACCGCCGGCCGCCTCGGCGACCTGTACGGCCCGAAGCAACTCTTCCTGGCCGGGCTGATCGTCTTCACCGCCGCCTCGGCCGCCTGCGGATTCGCGCAGAACCCGACCCAGATGATCATCTTCCGGATCGTGCAGGGTCTCGGCGGCGCGCTGTTGACTCCCCAGACGCTGTCCACGATCACGATGATCTTCCCACCGTCGAAGCGTGGCGCAGCGTTCGGCTTGTGGGGCGCGGTCGCCGGCGTCTCCACGGTGGCCGGCCCGACGCTCGGCGGCTGGCTCGTCACCGACTACAGCTGGCGGTGGATCTTCTTCGTGAACGTACCGGTCGGGATCGTCACGTTGGTCCTCGCCGCTGTCGTCATGCCCAACATCAAGCTGAACCGCCGGCACAAGCTCGACGTCGGCGGCGTCGCGCTGTCCACTGCGTCGTTGTTCCTCATCACGTACGGGCTGATCGAGGGCCAGTCGCACGACTGGGGCAAGGTGTGGGGACCGATCACGATCCCAATGGTGATCGGCGCTGGCGTCGTGCTGCTCGCGCTGTTCCTGTACCTGCAGTATCTGGAGCGTGATGGCGAACCGCTGGTGCCGTTCAAGCTGTTCGCGGACCGGAACTTCTCGACGATGAACTTCGTCGTCGCGTCGATCGGCTTCGGCATGCTCGGGCTGTTCCTGCCGCTGACGATTTACCTGCAGTCGGTGCTCGGGTTGACCGCGCTACAGGCCGGTCTCACCACCGCGCCGATGTCAGTGATCTCGATGTTTGTGGCGCCAGTCGCCGGACGCTTCGCCGATCGCGTCGGCGGCAAGTGGATCCTGTTCGTGGGCGTGGCGCTGTTCGCCGGCGGCATGGGCATCCTGATCGATTCGGCCCATGTCGACTCGACGCGGCTCCACCTGTTGCCCGGCCTGATCGTCGCCGGATTCGGGCTCGGGATGACATTCGCGCCGCTGCAGACGATCGCCATGCGCGACGTTGAGCCGAGGATGGCCGGCGCCGCGTCCGGCATCATCAACACGACGCGCCAGCTCGGCGCCGTCATCGGATCGGCCGCCGTCGGCGCCCTGCTGCAATCGCAGCTGTCGACGAAGCTCGGCACCGACGCGCAGGCGCAGATCAACGGGCCACTCAAGGATGTCGTGCCGCCGTCGTTCCACGGCCAGTTCGTCAACGGTTTCAAGGACGCAGCCTCGGCCGGACTCGAAGTCACCGGGCGGCCGAGTGTGCCCGAGTGGATCACGCACCTGCCGGGCCAGGCGCAGGCCCAGATCGGCGCCGCATCAAAGGTGATCTTCGACAACGGCTTCACCAACGGCATGCGCCTCTCGCTCATCCTGCCGATCGGTGTCATGGGCCTGGCGGCGGTGTCGGTGTTGCTGGTTCGACGCAAGCCGCGCAGCGCGCCGGCCACGGCCGAGCCGGCGCCGTCGGAGAGTGTGGAGTCGCCGGTCGGTTGACGGCCAGGGGTGGTCGGACGCCGCTTCAGGCGGCAGCCGTCAGTCGAGGTCGTCGTCGAGCGAGGTGTCGACGTCGACACCGTGCTCGGCGGCCGCCCGCCGGGCCTCGGCCGCCGCGGCCACCCGCTGCTCGTAGGGGATCCGGCGCGCCTTCCGGTCGGCGAGTCGCTGTGCCGCGGTCGGCCGGCCGGTCGGCTCGTCGAGCCGGTAGTCGGTGCCGCGGTTGCCCGGCGTGAAGTCCGAGCCGGCATAGATCGACGGCTGCCAGTCGAATTCGTACGTCCCGATCCGTACCAACGCGCCCGGCTCCGCGCCGAGCTTGCGGAGCCGGTCTTCGATGCCGATGCGCGCGAGGCGGTCGGCGAGATAACCAACGGCCTCGTCGTTCTCGAAATTCGTCTGGCGCACCCAACGCTCGGGTCGGGAGCCGTGCACGACGTAGACGCCCTCGTCGTCCGGCACGATCTCGAAACCGGTGTCGTCGACCGCCGCCGGCCGCAGGATCAGCCGGGTCGGTTCGGCCGCGGGCCGTGCCGCCGCGAGTTCGTCCAGCAGGTTTGCTAGCGCATAGGTCAGCTCCCGCAGCCCTTCGCGGGTCGCGGCGCTCGTTTCGAAGATCGGCCAACCGAGCTTTTCCAACTCCGGTCGCGCCAATTCCGCCATTGCCCGGCCGTCCGGCACGTCGACCTTGTTCAGCACGATGAGTCGCGGCCGATCGCCGAGGCCGCCGTAGGCCGACAGCTCCGCCTCGAGCGCCGCGATGTCCGCGGACGGATCGCGGTCGGGTTCGAGCGTGGCCGTGTCCACCACATGGACGAGCACCGAGCAGCGTTCGATGTGCCGGAGGAACTCGAGGCCGAGGCCCTTGCCCGTGGCCGCACCTGGGATCAAGCCGGGGACGTCGGCGATCACGAACGAGCCGCCGTCGGTCTGCACGACGCCGAGATTCGGTACGAGGGTCGTGAACGGATAGTCGGCGATCTTCGGACGGGCGGCCGACATGGCCGCGATCAGGGAGGATTTGCCGGCCGACGGAAAGCCGACGAGACCGACGTCGGCAACACTCTTGAGTTCGAGCACGACCTCGAGTGCTTCACCCGGCTCACCCAACTCGGCGAACCCGGGGGCGCGCCGTCGGGTGTTCGCGAGCGACGCGTTGCCACGGCCGCCCCGGCCGCCTCGGGCCGCCTCGAACGTCGTACCGGCGCCGACAAGATCCGCCAGCACCTCGCCGTCCTCGCCCAGGACCACGGTGCCGTCTGGAACCTTGACGACCAGGTCCGCACCGTTCGCGCCCTGCCGGTTGCCGCCGGCACCGCCGGTGCCGTTCGTCGCGCGCAGACGTGGGCGGAAATGAAAATCAAGCAACGTGTGTACGGCCGGGTCGACGACCAGCAGCACGTTTCCGCCGTGGCCACCGCTGCCGCCGTCCGGACCGCCAAATGGCTTGAACTTCTCCCGCAGGATGGAAACGCAGCCGTGCCCACCGTTGCCGGCCTGGATATGCAGGACGACGCGGTCAACAAAGGCAGTCACAGCCAGCTCCAACTTTCGATCTTGCGTTTCGTTTCACGTCCCGGCCCGGGTCGCGGTCTCGGGTCGCGGTCTCGGTCTCGGTCTCAGTCTCAGATCAGGTCGGTCGTCTCCACGCCGTGGGCACCTGAGGGTCAAGCGGCGCGACTATCCGGCTATTCCTTGCATGATCCCCGTCATCACCCTGGCCTGACCGGGAAGCGGCCTATTCGGGCGTACTGCGGAAATCTTGGCACCGCCACGGTAGCCGGGCGCCAGAGGCTGGCCGAGCACACGAAGCGGCCCGCAGGACCGTGGTCCGGCGGGCCGCTTCGAAGATCCTGGTCCAACGCCGAGCGGGCCTATCGCCGCTCGGAAGCTAGGCCTCCGTGCTGGACGGGACGATGCTGACCGTCTTGCGGCCGCGCTTCGTGCCGAACAGCACCGCGCCGGGGGCCATCGCGAACAGCGTGTCGTCGCCGCCCCGGCCGACCAGATCGCCCGGGTGGAACTTGGTGCCGCGCTGACGAATGATGATCTCGCCGGCCTGGACGACCTGGCCGCCGAACCGCTTGACGCCAAGCCGCTGGGCGTTGGAGTCGCGACCGTTCCGCGAGCTGGACGCACCCTTTTTGTGTGCCATCTCGGCGCCTACTTCCCGCTAGAAATGCCGGTTACCTTCACCTGGGTCAGCGGTTGGCGGTGACCCTGGCGCTTGTGGTAGCCGGTCTTGTTCTTGAACTTGTGGATCCGGATCTTCGGGCCCTTGGTGTGCGCGACGACCTCGCCGGTCACCGCGACGTTGGCGAGCTTGGCCGCGTCGGTCACCAGGTCGTCGCCGTCCACGAGCAGCACTGCCTGCAGCGCCACCTCGTCACCGGCGATGCCGGCGAGCTTCTCGACCTCGATCACGTCGCCCTCGGCGACCTTGTACTGCTTGCCGCCGGTCTTGACGATCGCGTACATGAGACGCGGACTCCCTGTCGTTCGTGACTGCTTGAACGCCGCTCGCGCCAACCCTGAAGGGTCAGCGGGCACGCAAGAACATGGCGCATCAACTGCGCCGCAAACAAGAGTACGGCATCGGGCCGCCCAGCCTCAAACCGGGCCAGTCAGCGCGCGCCGAACGTGGGCGGGCTCACGCCAAGTCCCGGCCGGGATCAGTTGCAGGCGTCAGCGATGGGTTGAGCAGCATCGCTGATCTTGTCGATGGCCGCCGGAATGTCGGACAGCGCGTCGATGTCGGTGAAAAAGCCACTGCTGACCGCGAGCCGATCGAGGGCGGCCGAGGCATTCGACGCGGCCGTTCGGACCGCCGCGTCGTTGGCGGCACGACCGACCCGGGATATGTCTGCCCCGAGCTCCTTGACCTGAGCGGTGACCGCCGCACGGGCATCTTCGACCGCATCGTCGTCGTCTGCCGCCCGATACCCGAGATAGTCCCCCAGGGCCTCGCCCAGCGAACTCATCCGGTTGGCGAGATCGGATCGGATCTGCTTGCAGACGGTTGCCGTCGCGCCACTCGGGTCGGCGGCGGGTGAGACCGCGGTGGCCGCGGGAGACGGTGCATTCGCGGCCTGAGTCACACAGCCAGCGAGGAGGGCCAGGAGTACGGCGCCGATTGCGGATCCCTTGGCGGTGGCCGTACCGCCGACTCGGCGCATCGTTTCTCCCGTCTCACCCGTCGCAACGGCCACCGGGGCGTGACCGCGAGAGCGAGTGTAGGCGAGCAACCTTGACGGCGGCACCGCCGACGCGTAGCGCAGCCGCGAGGCGGCAACATCACCGCCGACACGTAGCGCAGCCGCGAGGCGGCAACATCACCGCCGACACGTAACGCAGCCGCGAGGCGGCTGCGCTACGTCTATTGGTCTATTGCGGTCCGGTCAGGGTCGCAGCCGCCACCGCGATCCGCGGCGCCGGCCAGTAGTCTCGGCCGATTCGCTCTCCAGCCCGTCGACCTCCGGCAACGCCGTCTGCGCGAAGTCGCTGACCGGTTCGAGGTCCGTACCGGTCGTCGGCGCGGCGGCGGCCGGTTCCGGCGACGGATCGGCACCGACGACGGCGTCGGAACCGCGTGGCGGTGCGGCCGCGAGATTGACCCAGCCGGACGGTGGTGGCGGCGGTACGGCGGCCGCGTACCCGTTCGTGGTGGCCGGCGGTGGAACGGTCGCCGCCACGGTGTCACCGTCAAACGACTCGTCCGCACCGGACTGCGCTTCGGCCGTCTCCCCCGCCGTCGAATCGGTCGCCTCCGCGGCCGGCTCGTCGGCGCCTCCACCGCGTCCTCGGCGGCCCCGCCGACGACCGTTCGACTCGCCCGCTGCCGCCGGCTCGCGGTGCGGCGCCGTTTCGCGCGCCGGCGACTCCCGGTAGCCGCCCTGGTCGGCGGGCTTGCGCTCCGGTACGGGATCGAGGTGGAGGATGACGCCCCGGCCCTTGCAGTGCTCGCAGGTCTCGCTGAACGCTTCGAGCAGACCCTGACCGATGCGCTTGCGGGTCATCTGGACCAGGCCGAGCGACGTGATCTCGGTGACCTGGTGCTTCGTACGGTCCCGGCCCAGGCACTCGGTGAGCCGCCGCAACACGAGCTCACGGTTGCTTTCCAGCACCATGTCGATGAAGTCGATCACGATGATGCCGCCGAGGTCGCGCAGGCGCAGCTGGCGGACGATTTCCTCGGCCGCCTCCAGATTGTTGCGGGTGACGGTCTCTTCGAGGTTGCCGCCCGTACCGGTGTACTTGCCGGTGTTGACGTCGATGACCGTCATCGCCTCGGTCCGGTCGATCACCAGCGACCCACCGGACGGCAGGAACACCTTGCGATCGAGGCCCTTGAGGATCTGCTCGTCGATCCGGTACGTCGCGAAGACGTCCTGCGTGCCGGTGTGCCGGCGGAGTCGCTCGACGAGATCGGGCGACACGTGCGACAGGTAGCTGTCCACCATGTCGTACGCATCGGTGCCTTGGACGACGAGTTCGCGGAAGTCCTCGTTGAATAGGTCGCGAACGACCCGGATGACGAGGTCGGGCTCCTCGTAGAGCTGGGCCGGTGCGTTGCCGGCCGCGACCTTCGACTCGATGTCGGCCCACTGCGCTTGCAGGCGCGTGACGTCGCGGGACAGCTCGTCCTCGCTCGCTCCCTCGGCGGCCGTACGCACGATGACGCCGGCACCCTCGGGAATGAGCTTCTTGAGAACGTCCCGGAGGCGTTTGCGCTCGACATCGGAGAGCTTGCGGCTGATTCCCGACGTGTTCCCGTTCGGCACGTAGACAAGGTGCCGCCCGGAGAGGGCGACGTGGCTGGTGAGCCGCGCGCCCTTGTGACCGATCGGATCCTTGGTGACCTGGACCAGCACCGGGTCGCCGGCCTTCAGCGCCTGCTCTATCGAACGCGCCCGACCCTCGAGGCCGGCCATGTCCCAGTTGACCTCGCCGGCGTAGAGCACGGCGTTGCGGCCGCGGCCGATGTCCACGAACGCCGCCTCCATGCTGGGCAGCACGTTCTGGACCTTGCCGAGGTAGACGTTGCCGACCATCGTGCCGCTAGATGCCCTGGTCACGTAGTGCTCCACGAGCACGCCGTCCTCGAGCACAGCGATCTGCGTCCGGTCGCCCTTCTGGCGGATCGTCATCACGCGGTCCACCGCCTCACGGCGGGCCAGGAACTCCGACTCCGACAGGATCGCGGGGCGGGTCCGCCGCTGGTCACGCCCATCGCGCCGCCGCTGGCGCTTGGCCTCCAGCCGGGTCGAGCCGGTTACGCCCTGCACCTCGTCGCGCGGCGGGCGCGGCTCGCGGATCTTGACGACGGTCACGACGCCGTCATCCGTCTCGGATTCCTCGCCACTGCCGGCGCCGCGCCGACGACGCTTGCGCCGGCGGCGGGTCACACCGTCGCCGCCCTCTTCGGTGACGTCTTCGTCGTCGTCGTCGGCGGCGGCGTCGGACGGCGTCTCCTCGTCATCGCCGTCCACGTCGTCGTGGGGCCCCTTACCCCGGCCACGGCCACGGCGACCACGACGGCGGCGGCGGCGCGCCGCCGCGGACTCGCCGGGGAATTCTTCATCGTCTTCGTCGTCGGCATCGGCCTCGTCGGTCGTCTCGGTCGCCGCCGGTGCCGGTTCTTCGGGGGTACGTCGGGTGCGCCGTCGCGACGACGTCGACCGCGGCGCAGCACCTTCGCCGCTCGCGGGCGGTTCGGCGGCCGGCGCGGCCGACCGGATCGGCGGCTCGTCGATAACCGGGGCGACAAAGAGCGCGGCGACCGGCGCCCGACCGCGACGCGACGCCTCGGGCTCGGCCGGCGGCGTCGCGGGACCGGACGCCTGCTCGTCCACCGAAAACGGTGCCGCGGTGCTCCGACGGCGTCGAGTGCGGGCCGGCGGCTCAGTCGCATCGGTCGAGTCGGCAGCGTCCGGCGTGGCGGCCGGAGCCGGTGTGTCGGTCGGCACATCGAACTCAAGCGCTGTTTGTCCGGTTTCGCGCCCGGTTTGTTCGGTTTCGCGCCCGGGTTGTTCGGTTTCGGTCACGGTGGAACGACGACGACGCGTTGTCCGCGCGGCCGGAGACGTGGTGGTCTCGGCCGGCGGGACGGCGTCGGGTGCCGTACCCGTGGCGGCTTTGGTGGCCTTGCGCGCGCGGGAGCGGGCCGGCCGGGCGGCGGTCTCGTCGGACGCGGCCTGGGCCGGCGTGTCTGGCGCGCCGGTCTCCGGCGGCGTCGAAGTGGCGCTGGCCGGGGCGCTGGCCGTCGATCGACGGCGGGTGGTGCGGCGGGCGGGGGTTGAGGTCTCGTCGCCCGTGGACGATGTGCCGGAATTGGTGGCCGCTTCGGCCGATCCGTTCTGCGGCTCGTTGTCGAGCATTCGCACGTTCTCCAGTTCTGGCCGCCCGGGCGCGATTGAACGCAAGCCACACGGGCGGTCCCATGAAATCCCGCTTGCCCACGGTTGCGGGCAGGCGAAGTCTGCCTACTCCGCCGCGTTTGGCGGAGCTCCGGTGAGCGTTCCAGCACGTGATCCGTCGCGATCCGCAGCGAGCGGATCGACGAACTCACCCGTTGCGGTAAGCGAGCCCTGCGCCAGCCGGACTGCCCGGGCGGGCGCCGGCGGTTCCAGAGCGGCCACCACACGCAGGCCGGACAGAACGTCATCGGGCCGTACGGTCGGTGACGCCAACCGTACGACTAGCTCAAGTATCGCACACTCATCGTGGCTGACCTCGGAAGGCGCCGACGAACCGGGTGTCGCCGGGTCGGCGGGGTCGGGCCGGACCGACATCGACACCACCGCGGCCCGGGCGTCGAAGGCCCGCATGCCCTGTTTCGTCATCCGCTCAACCGGCACTTCCGGAGCGTCGAGGAACCGCTGGACGGCGTCGCGGAGCGTCCCGGCGTCCAGGCCGGGCAGCTCCACCCGCCACTGGGAGGCGTCCACCCGCTCGGCCAGGTTGCCGCCATGGGCCTCCACGGCGTCGAGAATGTCCAGCCCCGGTGGCAGCGCGGCGTCCAGGGCTCGCCGCAACTCGTCCGGGTCGACCGGCGCTTGCAACCCGATCTCGAGGTATTCCGCTTCGCTCGCGACGCCGGTCGGTGCCGCGCTGGCGTACGAGATCTTGGGGTGGGGCGTGAAGCCCTGGGAGTACGCGATCGGCACGCCGGCCCGGCGGATCGCCCGCTCGAACGCGCGCGCGAAGTCGCGATGTGACGTGAATCGCAACGGTCCGCGCTTCGCGTAGCGGATCCGTACCCGCTGAACGATCGGCGCCTGACCGCCCTCCGGCTGATTGCGCTTGCTAATGACACACTCCCCTGGGTTGCCGTCCGGCACGTTCTTACGGTCGTTTATTTATCCTCGCGCACCTCGGCGCTGTGTGTTTGCCCAGGACCCGGCAAACACGATCCGGGCGGTCGCCGGACCCGCACTGCGAGCCGGCCGGTCGTCGGGTCGCCGGGGCAGCACGCAGCTCGCCGTGACGCTTACCCTAAGCACGATTTGGCCCCCGCCGGGCCGGACATCCTGGCCGAATGAATTCGAGAAGGTCCCATCATGCGACGTCTCAAGATCGCAGCCGCCACCGCAGGCTTGCTCGCGCTGACGGCGTGCTCGTCGGCCGCACACTCCGCGGCGCAAGGTCCGAGCCCGACCGCATCGTCGGTGACCGTCGGGCCGTCACCCGAGCCATCGTCCCCGGCCGCGTCGCCGACCGCGACTCCGCCGAGCCTCGCCCAGGTCACCGCCTGGGTCAATGCCGCGAAGCTCTCGGCGACCGCGATCGGCGCGGCAAAGCCCGTCAACGACATACCGGGAATTGCGCCGACGCTGGCGGTCTGCAACGTCGGCATCGCCGCCGACCAGGACGAACTCTTTGCGCATTACTGGCGGTGGACGGGCAAGCGGATCCCGTACGTCGAGCACGCGGTCTTCGGCTATCCGAGCGCCGCGTCCGACGTCGTGACCCAGATCCGCAACCGGGCGTCCTCGTGTCGTTCCTATGACCAGAAGGATTCGTCCGGAACTGGCCGGGTGACGTTCGCCGGCTCGTTTGCGTTCACCCCGGTCTCCGGAATCGACGGCGCTTACGCGTTCTGCGAGAAGTCGACAACGCTGTCGCCCGCGCGCGACAAGGGCCAGGTCGCCTATATCTGTACGGCCGCGGTCAGTCGACGGGATGTCCTGGCGACCGTACGGGTCTTCGGCGAGAAGGCGACTCTCGCGTCGGCGCACGCCGCACTCGGTCCGCCCCTTCGGCTGGCCGAGACCGCGCTAGTCGCGGCCGTACCGGCACCCTGACAGCACGGCCGGCCGGCTTCGGGTCCGGACAGCCCGATCTTGGTGCGAAACCGGCGCGACGACCCGTCATTCGCACCAAGATCCACAGGAGACCCACGGCGGGAGGCCAACCGGTGCCAAGACGAGCGCCATCTCGACTGGGACGGCTGTTACAACGTCCGCGACCTGGGCGGTCTGCCGACGATCGACGGGCGTACGACGCGATGGGGTGCCGTCGTCCGCGCCGACGCGCCGTCCGGTCTGACCGACTCCGGTTGGCGCGCGGCACGCGACCACGGCGTGACCACGATCGTCGACTTGATGGAGACCCATGAGCGCCGCCCCGACGCGGCCGCTCGCCCGGCCGGCCTGACCGAGATTCACGTGCCGATCGACGGTACGGATGACGAGGAATTCTGGGCACCGCTGCGAGCCAACGGGCACTGGGGCACCGTGCTCTACTACGCCCCGTTTCTGGAGCGCTTTCCGGATCGCATCGCCGCGGTGGTCCGTGCGTTCGCCGACGCGCCGTCCGGCGGCGTGTTGCTGCATTGCGGACGCGGCCGCGACCGTACCGGCCTGGTCTCGATGGTCTTGTTGTCGCTGGCCGGCGTGGAGGTCGCGGACATCATCAACGACTACCGCGCGAGTGACGGCGACCGGATTGTGGCATTGCGCGCGGCACTCGGCATGCACGACGACACGACCGGCATCGAGGCGATCTACCAGCGGGCCGGGACCACGTCCGTCGACGCGATCGCCGAAGTCGTCCGATCACTCGACCCGGTGTCGTTGCTGCTCCGCGGCGGTCTCACCGACGCCGACATGGATCGGGCGCGCCGACGCCTGGTGGCGTGACCGGCCGAAGGTTTAGCGATGCATGCCGGAGGGCATCTATTCACCGAAGTTGTTCCACCCCAACGAATAGACGTCCCCCCAAAAGCGAAAGGTGACGACCGTGCATCTGACCGTTGCAGGCATCATCATCGGCATCATCATTGGCGCCGTCATCGGTGCCCTGGGTCGCCTTGTTCTGCCCGGCCGCCAGAACATCGGCATGCTCGCGACGATCCTCGTCGGCATCGTCGCCGCCTTCGTCGGCACGCTGATCGCCGGCGCGCTCGGCGTCCGGCACACGAGCGGCATCGACTGGATCCAGCTGCTTATCCAGGTCATCTTGGCCGCGATCGGCGTCGCCCTCGTCTCGGGCGGCGGGTATCGCCGCCGGCGCGTCTAGGTAGCTGGTAACCGATACATCCGAACTCGAGGGGTCCGCTTCGGCGGGCCCCTCGTCGTGCTATCGGACCGACGCGAGCGCCGCGTCATCCGCAGCGAAGTCGGGCGCGTCACCGTCCGCCGGCGGATGTGCCAGATGCCACCGTACGGAGGAAGCAACGGCCGCCGCGGTCGGCCGAGGGGTCCAGTTCAGAAGCGACGTCGCCTTGGCGCTGGACGTGATGAAATGTTGCGAGAGGCCGCCCGTCAATCGCATGTCCGGCGGAACGGCATCGTCGGTGACCCGGACAAGTTCGGCGTCGTGTTCGGCGGCCGCAAGAATGAGTCGCATCCATCCGCGTATCGAATATGAGCCGGACTCACCGATGTTGAACACCTGACCGGCCGCGACATCGGGCCGGTCGATCACGGCGAGGATGGCCTCCGCGACGTCGTCCACATGGATCCGGGTGAAGATCGTCGCGGCCGGCCCGATCGGGATGCGGTCCCGACCGGCCCGGACTCGCCGTAGCACGAACTCCTCGCGCGTCTGCGGGTCGCGTGGCCCGTAGACCATCCCGAGCCGGAGTACCGACGCGCCTCGTTCGAGATAGGCCGGCTCCACGTCGAGCTTCTCGTAGTCGTCCTCGCCGATGCCCCGGCCGGCGTACGGATACCGCCCGCGCCGCAATTCGCCGGACTCGTCGAACGGCACCGGCAGCGGCGTGTCGTCGTCGGCGTGCAGAAGCTCGAAGAAACGGTAGACGTCCATGCTGGACAGCACGACCACCGGTACGTCCGGCAGATGTGATAGCACTGCGTCCCGGTCGGCGGCGCTGCCCGCGATCGTGTCGACGACCGTGTCGGGGCGGAAAGCGGTCACGTCGGCGGCGACGCTCGCGAAGCCGGCCCGCTCAACGTGCACGTGCTCGCACGCCGGCAGGTCGGCCGGCTCCGTCTGCCCCCGATGTACGACCATCACGTCGTCGCCGCGCGCGGTCAGCAACTCGACCGTACGGCGACCGATGAACTCCGTACCCCCGATGATCGTGATTCGCATAGCGCGAGCCGACCACGGGCCGCAACCCAGGCACAAGGCCGGTTCGCTGCCCGCGAACCGGCTACGCCGTCGGCGAACGGCCGGACCGGATCAGGCCGGGACGCGCAGACCGCCGATCGGCGTAAGCGGCAGCAGTTTGCGGCCGGTCGGGCCGATCTGGATCTCGGTGTCCATGCTCGGGCAGACGCCGCAGTCGAAGCAGGGTGTCCAGCGGCAGTCGTCCTGCTCGAATTCGTCGACCGAGTCCTGCCAGTCCTTCCACAGCCAGTCCTTGTCGAGACCGGAGTCGAGGTGATCCCACGGCAGCACTTCGAGCTCGGAACGCTCGCGCGTGGTGAACCAGTCGAGGTCGACGCCGAACCGCGGTAGCTCGGCCGCGGCCGCGTCCACCCAGCGCTGGTACGAGAAGTGCTCGGACCAGCCGTCGAACCGGCCGCCATCGGCCCACACGCGCCGGATGACCGCACCGACGCGGCGGTCACCCCGCGACAACAGTCCTTCGATCAGCGACGGCTGGCCGTCGTGGTAGCGGTAGCCGATCGCGCGGCCGAGCCCACGGTCGGCGTTGATCGCGTCCTTGAGCAGCTTGAGCCGCCGGTCGATGGTCTCCGGCGTGGCCATCGACGCCCACTGGAACGGCGTGTGCGGCTTGGGCACGAACCCGCCGATCGATACCGTGCAGCGGATGTCCTTCGAGCCGGTCGCCGCCCGGCCGGCCTTGATGACCTCGTGCGCCATCCGGGCGATCTGGACGACATCCTCGTCGGTCTCGGTCGGCAGCCCGCACATGAAGTACAGCTTCACCTGGCGCCAGCCGTTGGTGTACGCCGTCACGACCGTACGGATCAGATCCTCCTCGGTGACCATCTTGTTGATCACCTTGCGGATCCGCTCCGAGCCGCCCTCCGGCGCGAACGTCAGGCCGGTGCGCCGGCCGTTACGCGACAGCTCCTTGGCCAGGTCGATGTTGAACGCGTCGACGCGCGTCGAGGGCAGCGACAACGACACGTTCGTGCCGGCGTACTGCTCGGCCAGCCCGGAGCACATGTCGCCGATCTCCGAGTGGTCGGCCGACGACAACGACAGCAGGCCGACCTCGGAGAAACCGGAGAACTCCAGCCCGTCGCGGACCATCTGGCCGACCGTCGTGATCGACCGCTCGCGGACCGGCCGCGTGATCATGCCGGCCTGGCAGAAGCGGCAGCCACGCGTACAGCCGCGGAAGATCTCCACGGCGTAGCGTTCGTGCACCGTCTCGGCCAATGGCACCAGGGGCTTTTTCGGGTACGGCCACGCGTCGAGATCCATGGTGGTCCGCTTGTGGACGCGGAACGGGACGTCCGGCCGGTTCGGGACGACGCGCTGGATCCGGCCGTCGGGCAGGTAGTCGACGTCGTAGAAGCGCGGAACGTAGACGCTTTCGGTACGGGCCAGCCGGAGCAGGATCTCGTCGCGACCGCCGGGGCTGCCCTCGGCCTTCCACTCGCGGACGATCCCGGTGATTTCGAGGACGGCCTCCTCGCCGTCACCGAGCACGGCGGCGTCGATGAAGTCGGCGATCGGCTCGGGGTTGAACGCGGCGTGGCCGCCGGCGACGACGATCGGATGCTCGATCGGTGCGGTCGCGGGCGTCGAGCGGGATGAACGCCAGGTCGAGCGCGGTCAGCATGTTCGTGTAGCCGAGTTCGGTGGAGAACGAGATGCCGAACAGGTCGAACGCGCCGACCGGGTGGTGGGCGTCGACGGTGAACTGGGAAACGCGGTGCTCGCGCATCAGCTTCTCGAGATCCGGCCAGACCGCGTACGTGCGCTCGGCCAGGACGTCGGGCTGCTCGTTCAGCACCTCGTAGAGGATCTGGACGCCCTGGTTGGGCAGCCCGACCTCGTACGCGTCCGGGTACATGAGCGCCCAACGTACGGACACGGATTCCCAGTCCTTGACCACGGCGCCGAGTTCGCCGCCCACGTACTGGATGGGCTTGCTCACCTGCGGCAGCAGCCGCTCGAGCTGCGGAAAAACGGTGGTGACGGTCATATTGAGGTGATCCTTCCCGGGTCAACCACTCAGGGTACGCCGGACCGTCGCAGCGCCACCGATCGCTACAGATCCAGGTGGAGGCGCAACGCGTCGTCGAGCCGGGCGAGCAGGTCGGGTCCGAGCGCACCGATCCGGCGGCCGATTCGCGCGACATCGACCGACCTGAGCTGCTCCGCCTGCGCTTTCGATGGCATCCGAAGACCGGCGACCCCCGCCGGCAGCAACACCTGGAAGGGGAATATCCGATCGACGTTTGAGGTGACGGGCACGAGGGTGACGACCCCTCGACCGGTACGTTCCGCGGTCCGGTTAACCGCGTCGTTGCTCACGATGACCGACGGCCGCGTCTTGTTGGCCTCAGTGCCGACATGTGGATCGAGGTCCACGAAATACACGTCACCGCGACGCATTATTCACACCGTCTGCGGTGGTCAATTCCCACACCTGGTTCTCGCCAGAGGAATCCCACTCGGCCCACGCCTGGGCGTATTCACCCTCAAGCGCCTCGCGTCGAAGCAGCGCGATCGCCTCATGCATCGCCGCCGACCGAGACTTGCCGCCGCGACCGTGCACGTAGTCGTCGAGAAACTCGACGTCCGCCGGTGGGAGGCTCACACTGATCTTCATACCACCAATGCTACCGATCTAGGGTATTTGCTGCTACCACGTCTGCTACCGAGAGTGAGACGTCCCGGTTCGGGACGGCAATCGTTGGCTAACATTGACAAGCGTGACGAGCGAAGCCACGCACGCCGGGGCGACCCCGGGCCCACTCCCCCTGTCCGAGCGTCTCGCGGCCTGGCGATATGCATTCCTCACCACTAATCCGCCGGAACGCGGCGTAGTCGACGGCGTCACCCGGTGGCTCGTCATCACCCGGGCCGGAGTCCTTCCGCTCACGTTGTTCTCCGGCCTGATCGCGCTGCTGCTCGCGGCCGTCGCCGACCGACCGGCCGGCAGCTACGCGGCAATCCACGGCGTCGACTGGCTCGGGCTGGCGCTCGCCATCGTCGGCATCCTGGTCGCGCACGTGGCGAACAACATGATGAACGACCTCGCCGATACTGAGGTCGGCAGCGACACGGCCGACTATCCCCGCGCGCTCTACGCGCCGCATCCGATCCTGACCGGGCTCGTCACGAAGAAACAGCTGGTCGCCGCCATTCTCGTGGCGAACGTCATCGACCTCGTGATCATGATCGTGCTGACCGTACGGCATGGCTGGCCGATCATCGTCTACGCGCTCGCCGGCCTGCTGTTGTCCTATGCGTACACGGCGCCGCCGCTGCGCCTGAAGAAGTACGGCCTCGGCGAGCTTGACGTCTTCATCACGTGGGGACCACTCATGGTCGGCGGCGTCTACTACGCCGGGCTCGGTACGGTCGACTGGAAGGTGAACCTCGCCGCTATTACGTATGCACTGCTGCCCACGACCGTGCTGATGGGCAAGCACATCGACAAGATCCCGTACGACGAGCCGATCGGAACTCGTACGCTGCCGGTGATCCTGGGTGAGCACCGGGCCAAGATTGTCACTCAGGCGATGCTCGTCCTCTTCTACGCCGGCGTCGTCATCAGCGTGATCGTGGGAGCGATGCCGTGGCCGGCGCTGCTCACGTTGGCCGCGATCCCACTCGCACTGTGGGGCACGCTGAAGGCGTTCAGCCGGCCCAAGCCGGCCGAGGCACCACCGGAGGACGTGGTGTGGCCGCTGTGGTGGGCACCGGTCGCGTTCGTACACATGCGGCGGGCCGGCGGACTGCTCGTGCTTGGTCTGCTCGTCGGCGTCATCATCCACGCGGTCTGACGCGATGATTTGTGCAGCGTCACCACGACTTCTGCGGTCGTCGGTGATCTAGCGGACCACAGTGGCCGCCGTTAGAGGATGATGTACGCATGACGGAAGGGGCTCGGACCAAGGTCGCCGTGATCGGGTTGGGGGCCGCCGGACTTGGCGCCGCCTGGTCAGCGGCGGACCATGGCTGCGATGTGGTCGGCTACGAACAGTCGGATCTCGACAACCAGCCGGCAAGCTCCGGCGGCCGGGGCAAAATCATCCGGTTCGGGTACGACGACCCGTTTTATGCGGACCTCATGCGCGAGACGATGCCGCGCTGGGACGCGCTCGCTCGGCAGACCGGCCGCACACTCATGCGGCTTCATGGCGGCTTCCATACCGGCACCTCCGACGACGTCGCGACGGTGTCCGGTGCGATCCGCGACGCCGGGCAACCGTACGAGATCGTGCGGACCGGCGACCGGCGCCTGGCGGAATTCGGCATTGCGTTGCCCGCCGGCGCTACGGCCGTCTATGAGCCGGGTGCCGGTGTTATGGACACCACCCAGGTCCGCACCGCATTGGCCGAGGCGGCAGCGGCGGCCGGCGCGCGCCTTCGCGACCATACGGAGGTCACCGCGATAGAACCGACCGGCGAGGCAGGGCGCATCCGAGTCCGTACCCGTGATGGGTTCGATGATTTTGATCGCGCGATCGTCGCCGGCGGACCGTGGGCGTTCCGGTTGGCGCCACAGGCCGCCGCGTCGTTCGTCATCACCCGACGCTTCCAGGTCGTCTTCCGCACCGACGCGCCGCTCGGCGACGGGCATCCCCATCCGTGGATGGACTACGCGGGCGCCGGGTACTACGGCATGGTGAACGTCGACCGGGCCGACGGTGGATTCGTGCACCTCGCCGGCATTCATCAGCACGATCGCGAGCAGCAGGTGCTGGATCCGGCCGAGCCGGACGACGCGGCGATCCGCGCCGAATCGGTCGCGGAGGTCACTGACGTCGTGACCGGATTGTTCGGGCTCGATCGACCGCTCGATGTCGTCGACGTGCGCGCCTGCCACTACACGTCCACGCCGACCACGGACTTCGTCATCGACGACTGTCCGGGGCGGCCCGGTGTCGTCCTGCTGTCGGCGTGCTCGGGACACGGCTTCAAATTCACGATCACGACCGGCGCCTACGCGGTGGCGCTAGCGCTTGGTTCCGATATGCCCCACCGCGACCGGTTCCGGCTTCGGCTGCCGAGCCGTGCTTGACCAGGCATTCCGTTGTTCGCGACCACACATTAGGGTGAGGCCCCGGTCGTGTGCGCCGGGGCGCGCCGAGGCAGCCGTGAGGCGCTAGGGAGAGAGCCGAAGCGTAGCGGCAGCCGCAAGGCGCTGGGAGGTAGGAGAGTCGCGTGACGCCCCTGTACGTGGTCGGCAAGCTGACGGTCGGCACGTTCATGAAATACGGATACCTGCCCCACGTCGAGGGGCTGTCCAACGTCCCGCGCACCGGCGGCGCGATCCTCGCCGCGAATCACCTGTCGGTCGCCGACCAGCTGTTCCTCGGATCCGTTGTCGACCGCCAGGTCCACTACTGGGCCAAGGAGGAGTACTTCCACCTGCCCGGACTCAAGGGCAAGGCAATGGCCGCGCTCATGCACGGGCTCGGCACCATCCCGGTGCACCGCGAAGGCGGTCGCGCCGCGCTCAACGCACTCGATGAGGCCGTACCGGTGTTGACGTCCGGTGAACTCGTCGGCATCTTCCCGGAAGGCACCCGCTCGCCGGACGGCCGGCTCTACCGAGGACGCACCGGCGTGGCCTGGCTGGCCACCCGGGCCGGGGTGCCCGTCGTGCCGATCGGGATCCTCGGCACCGAGAAGATCCAGCCGAAGGGCAACACGATTCCGCGCCTCGGGTATCTCGGCCGCTCCGGCGTGATCATCAAGTTCGGCGTCCCGATGGACTTCTCCGGCCGCGGCGACGATATGTCGACGCTTCGCGCCATCACCGGCGAAATACTCACTGAGATTCAGAAGCTGTCCGGCCAGGAGTACATCGGCCGCTACGCACCCCGCCCAGCAACGGCCAGCAGCTATTAGTGTGAGACTCCCGGTCGCGCGGTCCGGAGCCGCGCCTGGGGGTGGCGGCAGCCGCAAGGCAACAGCAGAGGAGCCGAAGCGCAGCGGCAGCCACAAGGCTCAGGAGCTAGGAGATTCGAGTGACACCGGTGTACATCGTCGGCAAGCTGACGGTCGGCACGTTCATGAAATACGGATACCTGCCGCGCGTCGAAGGGCTGTCCAACGTCCCCCGGACCGGTGGCGCGATCCTGGCCGCGAATCACCTGTCGGTCGCTGACCAGCTGTTTCTCGGATCCGTTGTCGACCGTCAGGTCCACTACTGGGCCAAGGAGGAGTATTTCCACCTCCCCGGGCTCAAGGGCAAGGCGATGGCCGGTCTCATGCACGGCCTCGGCACGATTCCCGTGCACCGAGAGGGTGGCCGGGCCGCGTTGAATGCCCTTGACGATGCGGTGCCGGTGTTGAAGTCCGGTGAACTCGTCGGCATCTTCCCGGAAGGTACGCGCTCACCTGACGGCCGCCTCTATCGCGGACGCACCGGCGTCGCACGCCTCGCGATGCAGGCCGGCGTCCCGGTCGTGCCGGTCGGCATCCTCGGCACCGAGAAGATCCAGCCGAAGGGCCATTCGATCCCCCGGCTCGGCATGCTCGGCCGCTCCGGCGTGATCATCAAGTTCGGCGAGCCGCTCGACTTTTCCCACCGCGTCGACGACATGTCCACCATGCGGGCGATCACCGACGAGATCGTGATCGAGATCCAGAAGCTGTCCGGCCAGGAGTACACCGGTCGATACGCGCAGCGTCCGAAGACCGAGAGCGACTGAGCCGCGTGGGTCGCCCGCCGGTTGGCGGGCCTGCGATTCGCTTGCCGCAGCGCGGGCCCGTGGGTCGGCCGCCGTTCTGCGGGCCGACCCACGCAACTCGCAATGTCGTCAGGCCTTCCCAGGCCGTCAGGCCTTCGCGACCCGGACCCGTACGGTCTCGCCGTCACCAACCTCTCCGGCGAAGCCATCGTCGACCACCCCGAGTTCGACCGACGTTGCCAGGGTCTCCCCCGCGACGAAGTCCCGGAACGTGTCGATGGCGGCGGCGACCGTTTCCGGCGCGTCCACGGTCAGCGTGATCCGGTCGGCCACGTTGAGATCCGCTTCGCGCCGGGCCTGCTGCACTACGCGGACCACATCACGAGCCAAGCCTTCGGTCCGCAACTCCGGCGTGACGTGCGTGTCGAGCACGACGACGCCTTCTCCGCCGGGCAACGATGCCGACTGCTCCGGATCGGCGGCGACGAGCTTCAACTCGTACTCGCCGTCCTGCAGTTCGACTCCGCCGGCCACGACGACGCCGCCGGCGACGGCCCAGTCGCCGGCCTTGACCGCCTTGATCACGCCTTGCACCGCGCCACCGAGACGCGGGCCGAGCGCCCGCGGCACCAGTGAGAGGACCCGCTCGCAGTAGTTCGCGACGGAGTCGGTAAGTACGACCTCCTTCACGTTGACCTCGTCGGCGATGAGGTCGGCGAAGTCGCGGAGGGCGGCGGCGTCGGCCGTCGCCACAGTCAGGCTGGCCAGCGGCAACCGCACCCGCAGCCCGCGAGCCTTGCGCAGCGACAGCGCGGCCGAGGAGATGTCGCGCGTCGCGTCCATCGCGGCCACCAGCGCGTGGTCGGCCGGGAACGCATCGGCGGCCGGCCATTCGGTGAGGTGCACCGAGCGCCCGCCGGTCAGGCCGCGCCAGATCTCCTCGGCCGTCATCGGGGCCAGTGGTGCCATCACCCGCGCGACCGTTTCGAGCACGGTGTAGAGCGTGTCGGCGGCATCCCGGTCGCCGGCCCAGAACCGGTCGCGCGATCGCCGCACGTACCAGTTCGTGAGCGCATCGAGGAACGTACGGACGGACGCGCACGCACCCGAGATGTCGTTGTCGTCGAGCCGGGTCGTCGTGTCCTCCACCAGCTCACGGGTCTTCGCGAGCACGTACCGATCGAGGACGTGCGTCGAGTCCGCCCGTGTTGTCGCCGAATACGACTCCGCGTTGGCGTAGAGCGTGAAGAAGTAGTAGACGTTCCACAGCGGCAGCAGGATCTGTCGCACCGAATCGCGGATCGCGACCTCGGTCACGGCCATGTCGCCACCGCGCAACACCGGCGACGACATCAATGTCCACCGCATGGCATCCGACCCGTAGCGGTCGAACATTTCGTACACGTCGGGGTAGTTGCGCAGGCTCTTGGACATCTTGCGACCGTCGTCGCCGAGCACGACGCCGTGCACAATCGCGCTCGAGAAGGCCGGCCGGTCGAATAGCGCCGTGGCCAGTACGTGCATGGTGTAGAACCAGCCCCGGACCTGGCCGATGTATTCGACGATGAAGTCACCCGGGTAGTGGTTCTCGAACCACTCGGCGTTCTCGAACGGGTAGTGCACCTGGGCAAACGGCATCGACCCGGACTCGAACCAGCAGTCGAGCACCTCCGGCACGCGCCGCATGGTCGACTTGCCGGTCGGGTCGTCCGGATTCGGCCGCGTCAGATCGTCGATGCCCGGCCGGTGCAGGTCAGCGACCTTCACCCCGAAATCGGCCTCAAGCTGGGCGACGGATCCGTAGACATCGACGCGCGGATACTGCGGATCGTCCGACTTCCATACCGGGATCGGCGAACCCCAGAAGCGGTTCCGGCTGATCGACCAGTCGCGGGCGTTGGCCAGCCACTTACCGAACGAGCCGTCCCGGATGTGCTTCGGCGTCCAGTCGATCTGCTGGTTCAGCTCGACCATCCGGCCCTTGAACCGGCTGACCGCGACGAACCACGACGACACGGCCTTGTAGATCAGCGGCGTGTCACAGCGCCAACAATGCGGGTAGGAGTGCGTGTAGCCCTCGTGCCGGAACACGACGCCATCCCGGTCCTTGAGGTCGCGCATGATCGGCTTGTTCGCCTCGAAGACCTGCATCCCCTGGTACGGCGGGACCAGCGACGTGAAGCGAGCGCGGTCGTCGACCGTCACCACGGTCGGTATGCCGGCCGCGAGACAGAGATTCTGGTCGTCCTCGCCGAACGCCGGCGCCATGTGTACGGCGCCGGTGCCGTCCTCGGTCGACACGAAATCCCCACCGAGCACCCGGAACGCGTGCGGGGTGTCGGCGAGGAAGTCGAACAGCGGCGTGTACGAGCGGCCGACCAGGTCGCTGCCCTTGACCGTACCGACCGGCTCGTAGTCGGCGAGTTCCTTGGCGTACGCGCCGACGCGCGCCGCACCGACGATGACCTTTTCACCGGCGCGTTCGAGGACCGTGTAGTCGATGTCGGGGCCGACGGCGACGGCCAGGTTGGACGGGAGCGTCCACGGCGTCGTCGTCCACACGAGCAGCTTCTCGCCGGTGTCCAGCTGGAAGCCGACGGTCAGTGCCGGATCCTGCCGATCCTGGTAGACGTCGTCCATCCGGGTCTCGGTGTTGGACAGTGGCGTTTCGCAGCGCCAGCAGTAGGCGAGCACGCTGAAGCCCTCGTACACGAGGCCCTTGTCGTAGAGCGACTTGAACGCCCACATGACACTTTCCATGTAGTTCGTGTCGAGCGTCTTGTAGTCGTTGGCGAAGTCGACCCACCGGGCCTGGCGGGTGACGTACCGCTCCCAGTCCTTGGTGTACTGCAGCACCGAGCTCCGGCAGGCGTCGTTGAACTTCTGCATGCCGAGTTCGAGGATCTCCGCCTTCGTCGTGATGCCGAGCTGCTTCTCGGCCTCGACCTCGGCCGGCAGACCGTGGCAGTCCCACCCGAATCGGCGCTCGACACGGCGACCCGCATCGTCTGATACCTCGGGACGAGATCCTTCACATATCCGGTGAGCAGGTGGCCGTAGTGCGGCAACCCGTTGGCGAACGGCGGCCCGTCGTAGAAGACAAACTCGTTCGCGCCCTTTGGTCCCGGGTCGCGGCCGTCGATGCTCGCCTGGAACGTCTTGTCACCGGCCCAGTAGTCGAGCACGTCACGTTCCAGCGACGGCAGCGACGGACTGGCCGGTACACCGGCGTCGGGCTGGTGCTTGGGGTACATCGGGGCGGGTCTCCTCGCTGGGCTGCTCGTCGGTCGGCACGTCGGTGACGGGCCGGTCTGGCCCATCGTTCGTGCGAGGACGAGCATTGCTGCCCGCGGTACCACCCCGCTTGGCGCTCATTGGCGATTTCTCGTCGAGCGCCCGCTCATTGGCGATCGGCTATGACGGGCCAACCCGTCCGGTTCTACTGAGGTCGTCGGCGCGGCGGCCAACGGCCCGTTCTTCCGGAGGCTCGCCGGTGATAGCCGGGTCAAAGCCTGTGCACCAAGCGTACCGGACATTAGGCGTGGAATTCACCTCCGTTACCTGGCTCACCACCCGGGTCGGGCCGCCACCGATCGGCAGGGCACACTCTGGATCGAAGGGAGGCATCGACGTGGGTGTCAAGGATCGGTTGGTGGCCAACGCCGCGCGGGCGGCGCTGAACCTTGTCGCGGCGGTCGCGTTCGTCATCCTCGCGCTCACTACCCACCACGTCATCGGGTACGTCCTAGCCGGTGTCACGCTCGCAGGTACCGCCTGGCAGACCCGGCACGGTTCCCGCGGCACGATCGCGCCGCAACTGTTGATCGGAGCCGGCCTGTTAGCCGCCTACCGATCCACCGTCGATGTGTCAACGGCCGGCCTGGCGCTGACGGGTGTCCTGGTCGTGCTCGTGATCGCGAACCAGCCGATCTTCGCCGACACCGTCGACCGGCCGACGGCAGACGCCGCGCGCCTGCCGGGATTCCGGCCCGAGCGTCGGCTCCTTGTGCCCCCGGCCGCCGTCTACGTGGCCACTCCGATGCTGCTCCTGCTCGTTGGCGTTTTCGCCGTGGCGAAACTGCCGATCTGGCCGCTCACCGCAATCGTCGCGGTCGTCACCGCCGGCACGGCCGTGGTCGGTGCCCAGGCGTTGCGGGTACGGATCCACGGCGTACGGCAATCCGGCCGGGAGATCCACTCGGCGCTGGCCGCCTTCGACGCGTCGTTCGCGTTGCATTTCAGCGCGCCGGACAACACGGAGTATCACGTCGCGATGTGGCAGCCCTATCTGGAGCGGATCGGGCGGCGGTGGATCATCGTGGCCCGCGAACGTAGGCCGTTCGAGGTGCTGGCTCGCACGGCGCCGCCGGGCGTGCCGGTCGTTTTCTGCCCGCTGATCGAACACGTCGACGAGGTCGTGACACCGGGGCTCCGGGCGGTGTTCTACGTCAACAACGGCATGAAGAACAGTCACCTGGTCCGGTTCCACCGGCTGACCCACATCCAATTGCTGCACGGCGACTCGGACAAGGCGTCGAGCTACAACTCGGTGACCGCGATGTTCGACCGCGTCTTCGTCGCCGGCGAGGCCGCGATCGACCGGTACGGTGCGCACGGCGTGCTCATCCCGCGGGAGAAGTTCGACATCGTCGGCCGGCCGCAGGTCGAGTCGATCAAAGTGAGCACCGCCGGCATCCGGGACGTCGCCGAGCCGGTCGTGCTCTACGCGACGACGTGGACCAGCCACTACGCGGACGCGAACTATTGCTCGCTGCCGATCGGCGAGGAGATCGTCACCAAACTGCTGGAGCGCGGCGCGACGGTCATCCTCCGCCCGCACCCGTACGCGGACCGGGACACGGCGAGCGTCCGCCGGCTGGCCCGGCTCCAGCAGATCCTGTCGACCGATCGCGACCGTACGGGTCGGCAGCACGTGTTCGGGGCGGCCGCCACCACGCAAATGTCGCTGTTCGAGTGCATCAACCGATCGGACGCGATGATCTCCGACGTCTCCGGCGTCGCGTCCGATTTCCTCTACTCGATGAAGCCGTTCGCGTTGACCAATATGGCCGGACGTGCCGCGGACGAATTCGAAACGTCGTTTCCGCTGGCCAAGGCCGCGTACGTCATCGATCGAGACGCCAGCAACATCGATCCGGTCCTGGACGATCTTCTGCGCGACGATCCGCTCGTGGGCACCCGGCAACGCGTCCGGACGTACTACCTCGGCGACTTTCCGCCCGACTCGTACGCGGACGGATTCGTCGAGGCGGCTCGCCGCTACACGGACTGACCGGCCGCCGCCAAGTCAGGCGCTGACGTCCGGATGCGCGCCGACGTCCGGATGCGCGCCGACGTCTGGCTGCGTCACGCGCCGACGTGGGGGAACCAGAGACCGATCTCGCGCTTGGCGCTGGCCTCGGAGTCGGACGCGTGGACCAGGTTCTCGCGGTTCGACAACGACATATCCCCGCGGATCGTGCCGGCGAGCGCCTTCCGGCCGTCGGTCGCGCCGACGAGCGCGCGAACGACCTCGATCGCCTCGTCGCCCTCGAGCACCATCGCGACGAGCGGGCCGCCGGTCATGAACGTCTTCAGCGGCGGGTAAAACGGCTTGTCCAGGTGATCGGCGTAGTGCGCGTCGGCGAGGGCGCCATCCATCAGCCGCATCTCCATCGCGACGATGCCGAGACCCTTGGCCTCGAAGCGGTCGAGGACGCGCCCGACGATGCCGCGCCGGACCGCGTCCGGTTTGATCAAAACGAGCGTGCGCTGGGCCACGGTGTCTCCTTCGCGGTGCTCCCACCGGCGTACGTGGGTCGGTGTTGGCAGCCTAGCGATGCGTCGGTCCCCTCCTGCGGCCGGGCAACCGCCAGGCTGGCCGACCCGGGAGGGTGCCACGGCGGCATCAGATGTGGGCCGGCCGACCCGCGCGCGATGCGCTTTTCAATCAGCGCAAAGCAGCTTAGCCTGGCGACAACACGCGGGAGGTCGAAAATGCCCAGTACGCGGCGCTGGTCGGTGCCGCCCAAGCGGATCGCCGCGACCGCCGTGCTCGGCGTCATCGGCATCTTCCTTGTCTGTGGCAGTGTCGGCATGGGCGCCTGGCTCGTCGGGGCGATCGGCATCGCGGTCATCGCGGTCGGCGGCGGCGTCTTGGTGCTGTCCGCGTTGAACAGCCGGGCCACATCTGAGATCGAGGGTACGGCGCATGTACTGAGCGCTTCGGCGCCGCCGTCCGGAGTGACCCACGGCCGTTGCCGGCTGAACCTTGTCCTCTACGGCAAGGGCATCAATGGGGTCGGCGTCAAAATCCGCGATGCCGCGGTCCCCGTCGCGAAGTGGCCGGATGCCGGCACGGAATTGCCCGTCATGATCTCGATCGACAAGCCGCAGCGGACCCGTGTCTTGTGGGGCGACGTCGCCACCCACCGCGAAGCGGCCGAGGAGCGGGCTCGGGCTCGCGAGGCGGAGGACCAGGCCGTCGCGATGGCCGCGGAGGACAACGAGTACGCGAACCTGGACGCTGCTCTCGACAACCTCGACCTCGACAGGGACATTGACGGCGGCGCGGAGACCGGCGCCGGCGGGCCAGTGCTCGCGGAAGCCGGCGCCGATGGCCCACCGCCGACCGACTCGTCCGTCGGCGACCGACTCGGAAGCGAATCGTCAGCTGGCCAGGTCTACCGGTCCGGAGGCGAGCCGGCGATGGCAACGAGTGGCACTCGAACGATCGAAATGGACGTGATGGACCCGTCGGTCATGCGATGGACCGGTCCACCGCCGGGTCGCCCGTACGGATCACGACCATCGCCGTTCCGGCGGCGCCGACCCGAGCGGGGCGGCCCGGCCGAGCCGGCGCCCGATGAGCCGCTACGCGATGCGATCGACGCACCACCGCCAACCGACGCCGAGCCAGTGCCCGCCGAGGCCGTCCCAGGCGCCGTCTTGCCCGCCGAGGCCGACAGGGACGCGGTTTTGCCGGTCGATGGCGACACGGCCGCCGTCTTGCCCGCCGAGGCCGACAGGGACGCGGCCTTGCCGGCCGAGGCCGACAGGGACGCCATTTTGCCCGTCGATGGCGACACGGCCGCCACCGCACCGCACGACAACCACGACAACGACGTCGCCGCCGTGGCGCCGGCGCCGCCGGCGGCGACTTCGACAGAGACCGGGCTGATGATCGACAACGGTCAGCTCGTTGCCTTCGACCTGTTCGAGCCGCCGGCGGTGAGCCCGGCGGCCGGTGGGACATCCCGGTCGGCGCCGCCCGAATGGCCGCCCCGATCGGCCGCTGCCGCGGCCGCGGCCGCGGCGTTGCCACATCAGTGGCATGACGAGGACGTTGACGATCGAGGGATTGCCGACGAGGCGGCCGAGCCCGGGCCCGCCGGGTCGGCGAACTCCGAGACCGCCGATACGACCGGCGGCGACACGACCGGGGACTCGAGCGGCGAGGATGATCTCGACTTCACCCGACGCGTGCCACGGAACCGCCCGGCGCCGGCCGACGAGCTGTTCGACCAGGAAGCGCCCGACGACGGTCCCGGCTACAGTCCGGGCACTGCGTACGCCGACGATGCTTCGTACGACCCGGACGCCGGATACAACTCCGATGCGGGATACGCCGAGCCCGGTCCGCCGAACTCCGCCTCATAACCTCGCCGACGACGCCGACCTACTGTTTCGTGCTGCCCAGCACCGTACGTCGCACGGAGATGACGTAGAACCACAGCAGCAGGAAGAGCACGCCGGCCACCGTCAGCGCAACGTGGAAGTAGCCGCAGGCGATCAGCAGGACCTGGATGACGATGCCGGCCCACCACGCCCAGGCGAACCGGAGCAGACCAGCCAGCACGACGCACAGCGCGGCGAGGCCGGCGACAAGGCCCATCGCGAGACCGGCGTGGCGAACACCGAGCACGTGCAGCGGGACGATCGCGAGGAGCAGGACGAGTGCCTCGATGCAGAGCGCGCCCGCGCCGACTCCCCGTACCGCCGCTTGGGGGTTGCGCAATCCCGACGGCTTCGTCGGAGGCGGCGTCGGCTCGGTGTTGTCGGAGGCGGCGTGGGTTGAATCCGTTGGCCGGTCCGGTGGGTTTGCGGCGGAAGTCATCGGCGGAGCAGCAACCGCGCATCCGCGACGGTGACCACCGATCCGGTGATCAACACGCCGACTCCGCCCAGATCGCCGTCGAGGTCCTCCTCGGCCAGCGTGACCGCGCGTTCGATGGCGTCCGGTAGTTGCGGTTCGACATGCACGCGGTCGGGCCCGAACACCTCCTCCGCCAACTCGGCCAGGCGACGTGCGGCCATGGCCCGTGGCGAGGAGTTTCGCGTGATGACGATGTCCGAAAGTACGGGTTCGAGCAGTGCGAGCTCTCCCTCGGCATCCTTGTCGGCGAGCACCGCGAACACGCCGACCAGGCGGCGGAAGCTGAATTCCTCCTCCAGCGCCCGAACGGTGGCCGCCATCCCGTGCGGGTTGTGCGCGGCGTCCAACAGGATCGTCGGAGAACTGCGGACGCGCTCCAGGCGGCCGGGCGAGGTCGCGCCGGCGAAGCCTTCACGGACCAGCTCGATGTCGAGACGCTTGTACTCGACGCCGCCGAGGAACGTCTCGACCGCGGCCAGGGCGGCCGCGGCGTTCTGGGCCTGATGAGCGCCGTGCAGCGGAATAAAGATGTCGGTGTAGTCGCCGCCCAGGCCACGGAGCGTCAGCACCTGACCGCCGACCGCGGTGAAGCGATCTACGACTCCGAAGTCGACGCCCTCCCGCAGCATCGTCGCGCCGACTTCGGCACAGCGTTGCGCGATCACTTCCAGCGCGTCGGGCTCCTGGAGCGCAACGATCACCGTTGCGCCGCTGTGGATGATTCCGGCCTTCTCCACGGCGATCTCGCCGACCGTGTCACCGAGAAGCTCCATGTGGTCGAGCCCGATCGGAGTGATCACACAGGTGCCGGCGTGCAGGACGTTGGTCGCATCCCACGCTCCGCCGAGGCCGACCTCGACGGTCGCGACATCGACCGGCGCGTCGGCGAACGCGGCGAACGCTAGTGCCGTCGTCAGCTCGAAGTACGTGACCCGGTCGACGTGATCGTCGAGCTCCGCGGCGGCCGCGCTCTTCTGATCGATGAGATCGGCCAGCGGCGCGATCTCGTCATAGACCTCGACGAAACGCTCCTCGCTGATCGGCTCGCCGTCGATGCTGATGCGTTCGCGCACAGTTTCCAGGTGTGGGCTCGTATACCGGCCGCTCCGCAGGGCATGCGCCCGCAGCAGCGAGTCGATCATCCGGGCCACCGACGTCTTGCCGTTGGTGCCGGTCAGATGCACCGATGGGTACGCCCGCTGTGGGCTGCCCATCAGATCCAGCAGCGCCTCAATGCGGCTGCGATCGGCGACGAGCCGCCCCATGCCGCGTTCGTCCAGCTCACGCTCGACGCGGGCTATGTCCGGGTTCACAACACGAGTCTACGGGGGCGCCAGGGGGTGTCGGCATTCGCTACGCTCGGGCGAGCCTTCACAGGAGAATCTCATGAACGAGCCATACCCCGGTGCCCCCGACAACTACAGCGGCCAGCCGACGTCCGAACCACCACAGCCGCCGGCGCAGCCCTACGGGCCGCCTGAGCCCTACTCCGCCCCGCCTGAGCCCTACCCCGGCCCGCCGGCCCAGCACTCCGGGCCGCCCGCCGCGACGTACGAGCCGACGCGGCAATACCCCGCGCAGCCGTACGCAACCGGCCAGGCGGCGCCGCAATACGGCACGCCTTCGTACGGAGCGTCGGACAGTTACGCGCAGCCGACCCCGGGTCAAGCGCAGCCGACCTCGGGTTACGCCCGGCCGGACGCGGGCTACGGTCAACCCGGCCCGTACGGACAGCCGCCGTATCAGTCGGGCTACGGAACCACGCCGAATTCGTACACGGCGCCGGCCAAGAGTGGCCTTTCGACCACAGCGATCGTGCTCATCGTGCTGGCGGTTGTCGTCGTGATCGGCGGTGCCGCTGGCGTCGTCTTTGCGACGCGCTCTTCGACGTCGAAGCAGAACGCAAGCCCGACGACGCCGGGTCTACCACCGGTGGCTTCGAGTAGTCCGACCACGGCTCCGCCGAGCACTCCGCCGCCATCGAGCACGGCGGGCGGAGCGAACAGCATTTTCACGCTGCCGAAGACGGCCGCTGGCCTGACGCTCTCCACAAACTCCGGCCTGGGCGACATCATGTCGAAGTCCCTGCCGGACGGCGTCGCTGGCGCGACCACCACCGGGCTCTATACGGACCCCAACGACCAGAGCAAGATCTTGATCTTGATAGGTACGCAGACGAAACTCGGTAACCCCAACGTCGCCGTCGCCGGTGCGTTCGCCGGGATCGGGCAGAGTCCGACGATCAAGCTCAAGTCCCCGAAGTCGTACGACGCCGGCTCGCTGGGCGGAGCGATGGAGTGCGCCGGCGGGAGCCTTTCCGAATTGGGGCAGAGCATTCCGGTTGGCGTCTGCGCCGTGGCCGACAGCCATGGTCTCATCCTGACCATCTTCACCTCACGGTCGGCGTCATCGGCCGCGAGCGCGACCCGCAAGCTGCGGCCGTCGTTCGAGCACAGCTGAGTCGTCTCGGCCAGCGGCGCCGCGCTCGTCAGGGGATCCGGCGGGACGGACGCCGCTGGCCGGTACCCGGGCGCCCGAACCGTGCCCGGACGGCCCTGGCCGTACCCGGATGGGGATCTTCGCGACGATTATCGCCTCGGTGCCCGAACCGGCGAGATAGTCTCGTGACCGCCCGTCGATCGCGGTCGCCCGCGAGACATCCGTACGTTGGGAGACCCTATGGACCGCGGTTCGGCCGATCTGACCTCGGAAGCCGAGCTGTTGGGTTTTGACGGGCCCGACGACACCTCGGCCGATCGCCGGCACGGGCGCCGTGCACTGTGGTTGAGCATCGGGCTGCTCGTTGTCGTGATCGCGGTCGCGGCACTGGTCATTGCGCATTTCGCGAAACCAAAGCCGGGGACGGTCGGCGCTCCGACCCACGTAGCCGGGCTTACGCTCGACCAGCAGTCGAACGCCTCTGCCACCGCCGAATATCTCCGTAGTGCAATCGCCGCCGGGATGAACCTGGATTCCTCGGTCGGCGCGGTCTACTCGGACGGCTCCGGCGACTCGCACAGCGTCATCTTTGTCGGCGGCACCACGACAACGGGCTCAAGCAGCGCTCGGCTCAAGTCTCTGCTGGGACTGTTGGACGACGGCACCGACGGGGTGGCCAACGTGACCCACGAACAGGCAGGCACGCTCGGCGGTCTCGTGGAC
>CAWIKW010000010.1:0-20805 GCA_963836785.1 uncultured Actinomycetota bacterium
CCACTGACATCCCGATCGGCCGCTTCGCGGCGTTGATCGACCCGCAGGGCGCGCCATTCTCGATCATCGAGATGAACGGCTAAGCCTCAGCGCGAGCGACGGACCGGCACGACGAGCGGACCCTGCTCGCCGTCGATCACGCGCACCTGCGCCTGGTAGTGCCGGGCTAGCAGGTCCTGGGTCAGGACGTCGCGCGGCGTGCCGGCGGCCACTACTGTGCCCTCGGCCATCAGGACCATCCGCTCGGCGTACTCGCCCGCGATCGAGAGGTCGTGCATCGTCGCCACCACCGTGAGGCCGCGGTCGCGGCGCAGTTTGTCGACCAGTTCCAGCACGTCCTGTTGATGGCCGATGTCCAGGGCGCTGGTCGGCTCGTCCAGCAGCAGCAACTTGGCCCCCTGGGCCAGCGCCCGCGCCAGGAACACCCGCTGCCGCTCACCGCCGGACAGCGACTCCAGGCGCCGCCCGGCGAACCGCTGCAGATCGAGCCGCGCCAACACCTCGTCGACCGCGTTCAGGTCGGCCCGCGACTCGCTCGCCAGCGCGGGGATATAAGGGGTACGGCCTAAAAGCACATAGTCGATCACCGCCATGCCGGGCGGGACCACCGGATCTTGCGCCACCTCGCCACCAGCCGGGCGCGGTCGCGGCGGCGCATCCGGCCTAACGCCGTTCCGAACAGCTCGATCGAGCCGGTGAAGTCGAGCAGACCGCCGACCGCACGCAGCAGTGTCGACTTGCCGGCGCCGTTCGGCCCGATGATGGTGAGCCACTCGCCGGCCGCGACATCGAGGTCCACGCCAGTAATGATCTTTGTGCCGTCGAGGACGACGCCGACGTCTCGTACGGCGAAGCGGATGCATGCCGGGCTCGGGGTGTTCGACGGGCAGCATCACAGCCGCCGGGACGTACGCAGGATGACGATGAAGAACGGCGCGCCGAAGAACGCCGTGACCACGCCGATCGGAATCTCATCCGGCGCCGTGAGCGTCCGGGCACCGAGATCGGCAAGCGCGAGGAAGGCGCCGCCGAACAGCGCCGACAGCGGCAGGATCACGCGGTAACTCGTTCCGGCCATCAGCCGTACGGTGTGGGGCACGATGATCCCGACGAACCCGATCAGCCCGGACACCGAGACCGCGGCCGCGGTGCCGAGCGAGGCCACGACCACGAGGATCAGCCGGGTACGGCGTGGATGGGCGCCCAGACTCTCCGCCTCCGCGTCGCCGACCGACATCACGTCGAGCTGGCGGGCGATACCCGATCATCACGGCGAGCGTGATGATCGCGAACGGCAGTAGAAGCAGTACGTCGTGCCAGCCGGCCGTGGTCAGCCGGCCCATGATCCACGAATAGACCTCGCGGATCGTCTCGACGTAGCGCTGCTGCAGGTACGTCTGCCCGGCGGTCAGGAATGCCGTCACGGCGACTCCGGCCAGCAGCAACACCGCCGGCGTTCGCGCCGTCCCACCGGCCGCACCGAGGGCGTACGTCATCGTCACCGCCACCAGGGCGCCGACGAAGGCCACGAAAGGGACGTAGATCGGTGTGCCGCTGCCGCCGGCCCCGGGTAGCTGCGCGAACGCGTGACCGCCGACGATCGCGATGGTGGCACCGAGCCCGGCTCCGGCCGCGATTCCCAACAGGTAGGGATCCGCCAACGGGTTGCGGAACACGCCCTGGTACGTGCCGCCCGCCACCGCCAACGTGGCGCCGACGAGCAGACCGAGACACACACGCGGCAGTCGAAGTTGCGTGACGATCGCCTGCTCACTTGCGGACAATCCACTGTGCAGGTGTACGCCCGGCAGTAAGTCCAGTAACTCGATGAACACGCCGCCGGGATTCAGCCCGACCGGTCCGAGCGCTAGCCCGGCGATGACTGCGACCACGACCGCGCCGACGCCAGCGGCGAGCCAGCGCACCCGAAGGCGCGCCGGCTCGACCGCCGCAACCTGGTCGACCGCAGCCACCGACCGTCGCATGGACTGGCTCGCTCGCATGGACCGACCGGCGCATGGACCGGCCCGCTCGCATCGATCGGCCCGCTCGCATCGATCGGCCCGGTCGCGGGCATTGGCTCGGTTGCGGGAATCGGTGCGACCGATTTGGGGGGCGCCTTGCGGCCGGGACCGGTCACGACCGCCTGATCACGACGTCGGCGCCGCGTTGGACTCGGTCACGATGGTGTCGAGCAGCTTCGGCACGCGCGAACCCCATTGCGACGCGACGTCGTCCGGGATCGGCACGACCTGCTGGTCCTTGACCGCGCCGATGGTCGACCAGCCGGGCCGCTTGGCCACCGTGGCGTCCGACTGCCGACAGCAGTCCGTATCGGCGAGGAAGATCACGTCGGGGTTCGCCTTGACGATGACCTCGGCCGACAGCTGCGGGTACGGGTTGCTCGCGTTCCCGGTGTCGGCAATGTTGGTCATCTTCGCCATGCCGAACAGCGAGCCGATGAATGTCTTCGACGTGACCGAGTAGAACGTCTGATCCAGCTCGTAGTAGAACGTCAGCGGCTCCGTCCGCGGCTTCAGCTTGGCGAGATCGTCACTGATCGCCTTCTTCTCGGCCGCAACCGCAGCCGCCGCCGCGGTCGGGTGACCGGTGAGCGCCCCGAGTGCCGTCATCTGGTGATACGTGTCGTCGATCGTCGTCGCCGCCGGGGCCATGTAGACCGGGATCTTCAGCTTGACCAGCGCCTCCTTGATCTTGTTCGTATCGTCCGACAGCACCACGAGATCCGGGCTCTTCGCCGCGATCGTCTCCGCGTTCGGCTGGAACGCGTCGATATCGGCCGGCGGTGTGGTGGCCGGCGGGTTGGCGCCGAAGAAGTCGGAGTTCTTGTCGACGGCGATCACCTGACTGCCGGCACCGATGGTGAACAGCATGTCGGTCGCCGTCGGCGACATCGAGATGATGTGTGTCGGCTTGGCCGACAGCGTCGTTCCGTCCTGGGTGACCGGGTACGTGACGGCCTCGGTGGACGACGCCGGACGCGGCCGGCGCGGCGTTGGTAGATCCGCTCGAGCCGCAGCCGGCGAGGCCGACGCCGGCCAGGGTCAGCGCGGCGAGGACGGCCGCGGAAGCGATGGTGGGCACAGGTCTTCTCATGAGTTCCTCCTGTCGGTCGAGGCTTGAAGGTGCTTCGCCGACCGGGAGGAAGTCCCCTGCCTGCGAGGCGCCCCTCCTCGAGAGCGCATGTCGCGATCACTGGCAGGCGACCTGGCTTATCCCCGTGGCACGCTCGCGTGCGGGGGCATCACAGTTGCGGGACAGCGCCGGAGTCGCACCGGCTTCGCTGCGAAGCGATCACCGGGACTGTAGCGCACGGTCCGTCCTGGTTCAGCTTTAGGTCGTGGGGCCGGCGTGCCACGCCGCAGCGGTCAAGCTTGATCTACGTCGTGGGCACACCGGCCCCACGACCGGACTTCCCACGGCCGAACCGTGCGTCACGGTCTGGATCAAGAGCTTTCAGGGGTACGTGGTACCGAGAACGGTTACGTGGACGGGGTACGATCGTGGTGGAGTGGACGGATTCGGTCTGGTGCGACGCAAAGTGTGATGTTGTCCACGGTACATGATGGTGAAGATCAACCATGGCGCGCGTCACGGTCGGCGGGACGCCGCAGCGCGGAATCGCGCGTGGGTTACCGGCGGCGGGATGGCTTCGGGTTGCGGGTTTCGTCGTCGCCGGCGAGCGCGGCGCGCAGCTTTTCCTTCTCGACTCGGCGCTTCGACATCGACGTTTCCAGCGTGCTCGCCATCTCATTGCGCCACCGGGCGAGCAGGAACCACGACGCGATCGCGGACACCACCGCGGCGATCATCAATCGCACCAGCAGGCCGGCGTCACGGGACATCGGCATGGGAACCGCGAGCAGGATCACGAAGAGGATCGCGAACAGGCCGATCCGGCCGAGTGTGAATTTCGTAGCGGGTGGAATCCTCACCGCATCACCTTTCCGTGGTCCGTCCGGCGACCAACCGTACGCCAAAGAACCAGATCACCGCGTAGATCAGGCACGCGAGGAGTGCCCCGAGCGCGCCGGCGAACAGCGGCGGGAGCGCCCCCAGCACCGAGGCGAGCAAGCCGCCGGCGAGCGCGCCAAGCGCGGCCGCGACGAGCGCCACGCCGACCCGGGCCGGACCGATCCGCCAGGCGCGGAAGTCTTCGATGAACGTCCACACGGCCAAGATCGCCGCCGGCCAGCCGGAGACCCGCCCGAACGACGTGTGCCGCGCGACCGACGCGATGCCGTCGACAGCCATCAACAGGATAAGGACCAGCCCGACCGAGACGACGGTGCCGAGCACGAGCTCACGGGCGCTGACGATCCGCCCGTCGGCGTCTCGTCGCGGGAACTTTTGCGCCGCGTCGTGCTTGCTGCTCGGTGACATGCGACTCAGGCTCGCTGCCGCCGCGCTCCGAGGGTCCCGACCGGCCATGGATCAGGCCCAGACCTGCTGAGGTTCGGCGCGGCGCTCGGCCAGCGGCGTCGGCGCGTCATACTCGCGGACCGTGTCGTAACGCGTGTTGCGCTCGACCGGGCGGAAACCGGCGTCCCAGATCAGGTTGAGCAGGTCCTCGCGGTGCATCGTGTTCGGCGTGCCGTACGAGTCGGCGTCATGCGTGATCTTGTACTCGACGACCGAGCCGTCCAGGTCGTCGACGCCGTAGGACAGCGACATCTGCGCGAGCGACACGCCGTGCATGACCCAGAAGCACTTGATGTGCGGGAAGTTGTCCAGCAGCAGCCGGGACACGGCGAACGTCTTGAGCGAATCGGCCGGGCTCGCCATCGTGGTCCGCTCCTGCAGCCGGTTACGGATCTTGCCATCCGCGGAGTCGACGAAGTCGTGCTGGTAACGCAGCGGGATGAAGACCTGGAAGCCGCCGGTCTCGTCCTGTAGCTCGCGCAACCGCAAGACGTGGTCAACGCGGTGCCGAGGTTCTTCGATATGGCCGTAGAGCATGGTCGCCGGCGTCTTGAGGCCCTTCGAATGGGCCAGCCGATGGATGCGCGACCAGTCTTCCCAATGCGTGTTGTGGTCGACGATGTGCTGGCGGATCTCCCAGTCGAAGATCTCGGCCCCGCCGCCGGTCAACGACTCCAGGCCCGCGTCCATCAGTTCGTCCAGGATCTCGCTCGCCCCGAGTCCACTGATGCGTTCGAACCAGTGCACCTCGGTGGCGGTGAATGCCTTGAGGTTGACCTCGGGCAGCGCGGCCTTCAATTCGCGCAGCACGCGCGGGTAGTACTTCCACGGCAACGTCGGATGCAGGCCATTGACAATGTGCAATTCGGTGAGCTGTTCGCCCTGCATTTCCTTGGCTTTGCTGACGGCCTCTTCGATGCGCATCGTGTACGCGGCCTTTTCACCGGGCTTGCGCTGAAATGAGCAGTACGCGCAACTGGCCGAGCACACGTTGGTCAGGTTCAGGTGCCGGTTCACGTTGAACATGACCCGGTCGCCGTTGAGTTCGGTGCGGCGGTGATGGGCCAGCCGGCCAAGCCACGCGAGGTCGTCGCTCGCGTAGAGCGCCTCGCCGTCGGCCCTGGTCAGGCGTACGCCCTCGTAGACCTTCGCCTCCAGGTCACGCTTCAGTCCTGCGTCCACGCCGCCCTAGCTCCTTCGCCACCGTCGCCGCGCTAGCCGCGCGCCGTGCATCACCGAGGGTACGTCCAGCCGGCGCTCACGCCGGACACGACCCGGGTCGGCGGGCCGCCCGACGGCGTCAATCGATCAGTCGCGCTCCTGCCAGTCGCCGGCCGGCACCCTATTTCTCACGCCTTATTCAATCTCTTGTTGGCATCAGTAGTGACACTTGTGACAGATGTGAGGTAGGAAACTTGGTGGGGTGCAAGACGACGGACGGGGCGGACGTAGATCATGGCTTCGCGACGACGATGGCGGGTGACGAGCGAATCCAGGCCGGCTAATCCCGGGCCTGATCCGCACGACGATATTCGTCGGTCGTCTTGGCGGAGGATTGCGATTCGTCCGCTCACGGTCGGAATTGCGTGTACGGCTTTGTGCGTCTTTGTCGCTCGGCCGGCCGAGGCGGCGACCGCATCCAGCGCGCACTCGACAACGCACAGCGTTCGAACCACGTCGGCCGCCGGCTCGACGACCTCCACGTCGAGGCCGGTCGTCCCGGCCGGCGCGACGCCCGTCCAGGCGTCAACTGGCGCCTCCTCCGACCCGTCGAGCGGATCATCGCTGCACCTGCCGTTTGCCCCGTTCCCGGCGTCACTCGGGCCGCTCGCCGCCTCGATCTTCTCGCGGGAGGCGCAGGTCGAGGGTCTGAGCCAACGCATCGACGGGCTCAGCGTTCAGGTGACGACGCAGGTCGCCGCCACCAACACCGCCTACGCGACCTGGCAGGCAGCGGTGAGCGCGTCGAACTCGGCCGCCGAGCAAGCCGCTGACGCCGCCGCGGCCGAGTATGAGCAGAGTGCCGGCCTCGGTCCGCTCGCGCCCTACCGTCACGACATCCAACAGCTGAACCTCCTCGCTCCGGGGATCATCCCGGCCCCGACGAATGCGGTGCCCGAGGCAGTCAACCTCACGACCGCACGGCAGAACGAGCAAGCGGCCTACACCGCCTATACGACGGCCCTCACCCAGCAAGAGAACTTGCAGGCCGAGCAGACGTCGCTCCAGCTGACGTTCGAGACGGAGAGCGCCGACCTCAACCAACTGAAGGCGCAGAACGCCGAAGCGCTGGCGGCGGCGGCCGCGGAGCAGAACCAGATCGACACGACCATCGGCACACAGTTGCCGATCAGCGTGAACGTCCACGGGCAGACCGCGAACCCCAAGGCCCTTGCGGCGATCGCGTTCGCGATGCGGCAGCTGGGCAAGCCGTACGTGTTCGGGGCCGAGGGGCCCAACAGCTATGACTGTTCCGGATTGGTCTGGGCCTCCTACCGATCGGCCGGCGTGACGGTGCCGCGCATCGCCCGCGATCAGGAGCACGCGACCACGCCGATCGGCGTCGACGAGTTGCTCCCCGGCGACCTGGTGTTCTTCAGTACGACGAGCAACACCGACTGGCGGCAGATCACCCACGTCGGCATGTACATCGGCAACGGCAAGATGATCGAAGCGCCGATGACCGGCCAGAACGTGAAGATCGCGCCGGTCTGGTGGTCTGCCTTCTTCGGTGCGACGCGCGTCGTGCCGGCCGTCCAGGCCACGCCGTCGCCGTCGCCGTCCCCGTCGCCCTCGCGCTCGCCATCGCCGCCACCGGGATCCCCGTCGCCGTCGCCATCCCCGTCGTCACCGCCGAAGACGGCGCCGCCAACGGCGCCACCCCCTAAGACGACGCCGCCGTCAAGCACGGCGCCGCCCCAGACCACGACACCGCCGCCGAGCACGACACCGCCCCCGAGCGGCGATCCGGCGCCGACCTCGTCAACGTCGCCGTCGCCGTCGCCGTCCGCGTCCGCCACCTCGACCGCCGCGGCGCCGGCGGGCCCATCCGCGTCGGCGACCAGCTGAGGCGTGCGTCGGTGACCGGCGATCGCCTCGTCGGCGACCGGCGGCATCCCGTCTTGACCTGGGGCGATGTAAGGTCGGCTACCCCGCGGGCCAACTCTGTGGCACCGTTAACGGGGGCAAGTTACTTCGGCCGTCACGCGAGTGTCGGCGCTATTGGGGGCTGGCCGTGAGCGAGCGCGTTGCGGATGCGGCGGTGGGGCGTCCGAAGCACGCTGCGGACATCACCGATGCGGCGGCTGCCCAGGTTCCGGTCTGGATGGATCGCGGCGCCGGAGTCGCCCAACCGCGCGTCGGATCCCACCGGTCGACCGTCGACGACACCGCGATGGAATTCGACCTGAGCTGGCCGGCCACGTCGGCCGACCTGGCCGAACCCGTGGTACCCCCGATGCCGCGAGCCGACATACCGGCGCCGCAACGTTTCCGGGCCGTCGCACGGGTACGTATGCCGGCCGCGACGGAACCGCCGGGACCGCCCGAGCCGCCGGCGCCACCGACCCGGCCGGAACCCCCGGCACCGCCAACGCCCGAGCCGCCGCCGTCTCCGCAACCACCGGAGCCGCCGACACCTAAACCGGAGCCGCCGGCACCGGAGCCGCCGACGCGGCCCGAGCCCGAACGGCGGCCGTCACCCGAGCCACCACCACTTCCCAACCCGGAGCCGTTCCCGGGACCGGAGCCGTTCCCCGGACCCGGGCCGATGCCCGGGCCGATGCCGTCACCGCAACCACCGGAGCCGTCGCCGGTCCCGCGGCCACCCGAACCGACACCGGTCCCGCGGCCGCCCGAACCGTCGCCGATTCCAGTGCCACCAAGCCCATGGCCTGGTCCGGCGCCGACGCCGCCGTCACCCGGTCCGGTGCCGGCTCCGCCGTTCCCGCCGCCGCCGCCGACCATTCGCGGCTACGCCCGGCCGATCACACGGATCGCCGACGATGAAGACCTCGATCGTCCGATGCCGGCTGTTCAGGCCGTTGGCATCACGACCGACCGGCCACCGCCATTCCGGCTGCCTGTGCTCGACAATCGCGGTGACGTCGCCGCGCGGCTCGCCGCGATCGACTCCATGATCACCGACGATGCCGATCGTGGGTCGCTCGCTGGTGAAACGCCGCTCGCCCCCGCGTCGATAGCGCGCGCGAACGCCGACGCTCTCGCCAGCCGCGCGCCACGCGAACCCGAACCCGGGTCCTGGACCAGGACCAACGCCAGTGCGGATGCCAACCGAGTCGCTGCCCGGGTGCGACCCGTCGGAATCAGCGCGGTCGGAACCAGCGCCCTCGGAACCAGCGCCCTCGGAGCCAACGCCGTCCAAACCGGCGCGGGCGGGAGTGGTACGGGCCGATCCGACGCCGACCTGACCCGCCCGGAGCGTGGCACCAGCCCCGCCGGAGCCGCTGACGACCGGCCGAACCTTGCCGCGCCTCGGACCGCGAACGCGGCCGGCGACGGGGCGCGCGTGCGCGCCGCGGCGACCGTTCCGGCCCACGCGCAATTGCTGCGGCCCGACGGCGTGCCGGCGGCGGCGCCGGTCAGGTACGCGGCCGATGACTGGCGGGGACACATCAAGGGGGCACCGGCACGGGCCGACGCCCAGGTCTACGGCGCGCTCGGCGGTCCAACATCGCTGGGCGCCGGAGCCAGCTCGTCTGCCGCCTCTTCGCTCCCGGACACTCGAGCCGGCGACGCGACAACGCCGTCCGTCGCCAACGGCGAACGCGGGACCACCGCGCCGCCCGGCCACGGCAGGGCGAAGGAGCGCACCCAGGCGGCCGAGGCGGCGAAGCCCGTTTCGATGCTCGACCGGGCCGCTCGGATCGGGCTGCTCGGCGGTTTGCTCGCGATATTCGTCCTGTTGTTCATCTTCGGACCGAAGATCAGCCAGTGGTGGGGCAAGCTCTGACGCCTGGCCGGTCGGCCTCGACCGGGAAGCGCTGTGTCACGACGCGATCATGAGCGGGCGTGGACGGCCTCGGCTATCCGCCGTACGCCCTCGTCAATGAGCTCGGGATGGGTGCCGATGTTCATGCGTGCGAAGCCGCGCCCGGGGTCGCCAAAGGCGAGACCGGAGTTGAGCGCCACGCGACCGCGGTCGAGGATGACCTGCGCCGGATCGTCGCCGAGGTCGAGCGCACGCATGTCGAGCCACGTGAGATAGGTCGCGTCGGGTGGCCGATAGCCGATCTCGGGCAGATCCTCGGCCAGACGGGCGGCCAGCCGCATCCGGTTGTGCTCCAGCCCGGCCATCAGCTCCTCCAGCCAGACCAGACCCTCGGTGAAGGCGATCTCACTGGCGAGCACGCCGAAGATACCGGCCGAGTAGGAAACCTCGTCCGGCATCGCGGCGAGGGCCTCGACCGCGCCCGGGCCAGGCACGGCCAGCGCGGCTTTGAGCCCCGGCAGGTTCCACGCCTTCGACGCGGACACGAATGTCACCGCTGCCTGCGCCGCGGGGGCGGCCAGCGTCTGAAACGGCACGTGCTTGACGCCGGGATAGGTCAACGGGCCATGAATCTCGTCGGCAAGCATCCGCACGCCATACTCGTCCGCCAGCTCCGCGATCGCCGTCAGCGTCTCCACCGGCAACACCGTGCCGGTCGGGTTGTGCGGATTGCATAACAGATAGGCCCGTGCACCGGCGGCAAACGCGCGCTCGAGCCCGTCGAGGTCGGGCTGGAAACCGGTGTCCGTCGGCAGCATCGGGTTTTCCACGATCGTGCGCTCCGCCGCGTGCAGCTTCGCAAAGAAGGGCGGGTACGCCGGCGTGTCGATCACGACTCCGTCGCCGGGACCGGTGAGGGCGCGTACGACCTCGTAGATCCCGGTGTTCACATCCGGCACGAGGCGCATCGCGGCCGGATCGGGCGACCAGCCGTACCGCCGGTCGGCGAAGTCGGCGTACGCCGCGCCAAGCCGGCCGATGGTCGCGTATCCGGAGTCGCCGAGCGAGATCGACTCGGCGAGCGCGGTCGCGATCGACGGCGCCAGCGGCGTATCCATCTCGGCGATGAACATTGGCAACACGTCCGGTGGGAATGACTGCCACTTCACGCTGCGCCGGGTTCGCAGCTGGTCGAGCGTCAATTCGGTCAGCGGGTTCACATGGTCCATCTTCGCTGTCGGGACGCCGACCCGGGTACCTCCGAGGCGGGCAATATCGTTGGTGGTCGCTTGACCGGCATCGCGCCTGACGAAGCACCGAGAGTCCCGGTCGGGGCCACGAATGTGCCGCCGATCACCACGACCGACCCTTCGGCGCCGCCTCGTCTACACTTGCACGGAATCACTCACCGGCGCGCCGGCCCGCGAGCAATCCCGCTCGATGTGGCAACAGCGGCGCGCTTGGGCATTCTGCGGCATTGGTCTCACGAAGGCATCGAGCAGCGGACTATCGCTGCCGGCCAGCCATGCGGGCAAGAAGCGCCCTCGTTGCTGGAAGGCCGAGAAAAAGTTTCATGACGTTCACCGCTGCCCGCGATCTGTTCGCGGACGCCCAATCGTTTCCTTCGCTCTTCGACGGAGCTGCCGAGCCGGCCGCGACCGACGCGGTTGCGAGCGAGCCCATGTCAGCCGAGCCGCCATTGACCGAGCCCGCGTCGGCCGAGCCCACATTGACCGACGCGACCGTGACCGATGCGACGTTGACTGACCCGACCGTGACCGAGGCGACGTTGACCGACCCGACCGTGGCCGACGCCGCCGTGGCCGACGCGAGCCGCGCGGTTGAATCCGCCACGCCCAGCGCGGAAGCAGCCGCACCCGTTGCCGAGCCCGCCGCGCCGGTTGCCGAGCCGCTGCGCCGGTGGCGGAGCCGAAACGATCTCCATCACCTTTGGCGAACTCGGCGTTCCGCGCCGTCTCGTCGAGACGCTCCAGCGCGGTGGCATCACCTCGCCATTTCCGATCCAGGCCGCCACGATCCCAGATGCGATCGCCGGTCGCGACGTGCTTGGCCGCGGCCAGACCGGCTCCGGCAAGACGCTCGCGTTCGGGCTGCCGATCATCATCCGGTTGAGCAACGCCGGCAAGGCACGTCCGGGGCATCCGGCGGCCCTGATCCTCGTACCGACGCGCGAACTCGCCATGCAGGTCAACGACGTCATCGCCCCCCTCGCCCGGACCGCCGGGTTGTTCAGTCGGACCGCGTTCGGCGGGAGCCCGTACGACAAGCAGATCCGGGATCTCCGGCGCGGCGTCGACATCCTCGTGGCCACGCCCGGCCGCCTCGGTGATCTGATCGAGAAGGGCGAGTGCTCCCTCGACGACATCGCGACGACGGTGCTCGACGAGGCCGACCAGATGGCCGACATGGGCTTCCTGCCCGACGTCACCGCCCTGATGGAGAAGACGCCGTCGCACGGACAGCGCCTGCTGTTCTCCGCCACACTCGACGGCGACGTCGACACGCTCGTACGACGCTTCCTGCACGACGCGGTGACCCACTCCGTCGATCCGTCCTCGGCGGCGGTGTCCACCATGGAGCACCATTTGCTGCTGATCCCGCCGCGCGAGAAGAACGACATTGTCGCCGCGATCGGTGCCCGGGACGGTCGCACGATCATGTTCGTCCGTACGCAGATGGCCGTCGACCGCCTGGCCGACCAGCTTGCGGCGGTCGGCGTGCGGGCCGGTGCGTTGCACGGCGGCAAGACCCAGCGGGTACGGACGCGCACGCTCGCGGAGTTCCGCGAAGGTCGCGTCAACGTCCTGGTCGCGACGGATGTCGCGGCGCGTGGTATCCACGTCGATGACGTCTCGCTCGTCGTACACATCGATCCGCCGAAGGACGCCAAGGACTATCTGCACCGAGCCGGCCGTACGGCCCGGGCCGGTGAGGCCGGCACCGTGGCCACGCTGGTTCTGCCACGGCAGCGAAAGTCCACCTATTCGATGCTCGAACGCGCCGGTGTCACGCCCGGCCGGACCGAGGTGCGCATCGGCGGCCCAGAACTCGGCGAGTTGACCGGTGCACGCCAGCCCAGTGGCGTACCGGTGCGCCGGGACGAGCCCACGCCCAACGGCCGGGACGGACGCGGCGACCGCAACCGCGGCGGCGACCGGCCGTATCGCGACCGCGGCGAGCGTTCATCGTGGTCGGAGCGGCCGCCACGGCCTCGGCGCGAGCCCGCATCGGATGATCGGCCGCGGCGTGGTCACAGCGACGCGCCGCGTACGTTCACCGGAGACCGGCCGTACCGTGGCCTGCGCGACGAGCGGGCCAATCACCGTGCGCACGATGATCGCGCGCCGCACCGCACCCACGACGACCGCTTCCCGGCCCGCGATTCGGCCGGCCGCCGCCCGGACGGCGCCGTCCGCGACGAGCACCGGCACCGTCCGGTGCGCGATGACCGTTCGCACGGGCACCGCCCACGGTTCGAGCGTCGCCCTGGCTCGGCCTGATCGGCCTCGCTTCGACAGAGGTCGGTCTGACCTCGGTCTGACCGACCTCGGCCGGATCGATCTCAGCCGCCGTCGGCTGGGTCCGTAGCTCGCCGTCCTTCGGCGTCTGCCCGATCCGTCGCGCGGCGTTCCTCACCGTCGGGGCGATCCGTTGCCCGTCGTCGCGGAGCGGGGGCCGGCGGCGGCCGGTCCTCCCACTTCACCGACAACGCGATCGTGGTGCGCGTGCTTTCGACACCGGGCAGGTCGCCCAGACGCACGATGAGGTGTTCCAGGTCGCCGATGCTCGCTACCCGGACCTTCAGCATGTATGACTCCGGCCCGGCCACGAACAGACACGTATCGACCTCGGCGATCTCATGCATCGCGGCCACGAGCGCGGCGGCGTCCGCACGGCCGGACTGGACGACACCGACGAGCGCGGTGACACCGAGCCCGACCGCCTCGGGCGAGATGTCGGCCCGATAACCACGGATGACCTTCGACTGCTCAAGCTTGGCCACTCGTTCATGTACGGCGGGGGGCGACAGTCCGACTTGTCGGGCGAGTTCGGCCACCGACAACCGGGCGTTGAGCCGCAGCAGATCCAGCAATCGAAGATCGATAGCGTCCACGCGAGCTCCCCTCCGGACGGATCGCCGATCGGCTGCCCGGTCCACTGCCTGCGACTTGTCCTGCGTTCAGATCCTGTTCCGCGTCCGGTTTCGGTCGTGGCGGCGTCGGCGGTTGCGTGTCCTATGCGCCCGATTCCGGCATTTCGGCCCGTCCATGAGAATCATTCGGAATGATATAAGGATGAGTGGGATTTTGGACGATTTTTCCGTTTCTGGGAATCGTCTCCTACTCGGGTGTTTAATGGTCCTACGTCCGAGTTAAGGACGAAGTCCCAGCTCAGCCTACTGATCATTTGGTCTCGAAGACGCAAGGAGGGGTCGTGGACACTGGTGATCGTCTGCTCACGCCAGGCGAGGTGGCCGCGCTGTTCCGTGTCGACCCCAAGACGGTGACCCGATGGGCGGCCGCCGGTCGCATCGGAAGCATCCGCACGCCGGGCGGCCACCGTCGCTTCCGCGAGTCCGAAGTTCGCGCATTGCTGGAAGGCGAAGGCTTGGCCGCGTTCGAGGACGACATTCCCTCGTCGTCCCATCAGGCGAATGGCCACCGGCCCCACTGACTCTGTCGCCGCTCGGCCGCCGGCTTGACATTCGCCGCCGGCGACCGCGCATCGAGCGGTCGCCCGGGGCTCGATCATCGGCCGCTATCCGAACCGCCTCCGGTCAGATGTTCACGGTCAGATGTTGGCGGTCAGACGCCGCCGGTCCACCGTGTGAACAAGCTGTGCGGAACGCCGACGGCGTCGAGCACTTTGCCGGCGACAAAGTCGATGAGCTGTTGCGCGGTCGCGGTCGCGCCGGCCGCGTAAAAGCCGGGGCTGGCCGGCAGCACCGTCGCTCCCGCGTCGACCAACTCGACGAGATGCAGGAGATGGCCCCGCGACACGGGCGTCTCACGCGGTACGACGACGACCGGCCGGCGTTCCTTCAGGTTCACCTCGGCCGCACGCTGCAACAGATCCTTCGACAGGCCGATCGCGATTCCGGCGCACGCGGCCGTACTGGCCGGCACCACGATCATCCCGCGCGCCGGATAGGAGCCGCTGCTCGGTCCGGCCGCGAAGTCGCCGGCGGGCCAGTGGACGATGTCCGCGTCGCTCACGTCGCTGCCCAGCCACTTGGCCAGGTCGTCGCGCCAATGCCCGTCCCGGAACGGTGCGCCGGTCTCGTCGAGGATCGTCAGGCGGGCGGCACGAGACACGACGAGGTCAACCGATTCTCCGGCGGCGATCAGGGCGCGGAGAACGGCCGCGGCGTACGGGGTGCCCGACGCGCCGGACACTCCGACGATCCACGGTCGCCGCTGCTCGTTGAGTGACACCGGCATCAGCTCCGCAGGTCCAGACGCACCACCAGGTCGACCAGCGCGAACACGAACAGGACGATGCCGACCACGCCGTTCGCGGTGAAAAATGCGCGATTCACCCGCGACAGGTCGGACGGCTTGACGATCGCGTGCTCGTACGCGAAGGCGAGCGCCGTGACGCCGAGCCCGACCCACCATGGCCAGCCGAAGCCGACGAGATAGCCGTACCACGCGAACAGCGCGAACGTGATCACGTGCGCGATCGTCGACGCCCACAACGCGAACGGCACGCCATACCGCGCCGGCACACTGTGTACGCCGATCTCGCGATCGATATCCACATCCTGGCAGGCGTAGATGAGATCGAAACCGCCGATCCACAGGCCAACCGCGACACCGAGCACCCAGGCCGGCCCGGAGCCGCGGAACGTGCCGGTGACGGCGAGCCACGCCCCGACCGGCCCGATCAGCTGCGCCAATCCGAGCACGGCATGTGGCCAGTTCGTGAACCGCTTCGCGTACGGGTAGACGACCAATGGCACCACGGCGAGTGGCGCGAGCATCAGGCACAACGGGTTCAGCAGCGCCGCTGCGCCCAGGAACACAACGAGTGCGACGAGCGCGCCGCCCCAGGCCGTACGCAGTGAGACCACGCCGGTAACGAGCTCGCGCGACGCCGTACGCGGATTCCGCGCATCGATGTGCCGGTCGAGGATGCGATTCGCCGCCATCGCGAACGTACGCGCACCGACCATCGCGATCGTGATGAGCAGCAACTTCACCCAGTTGACGCGCGGCACCATCGCGGTCAGCGCGGCCATGTAGGCAAACGGCAGCGCGAAGATGCTGTGCTCGATCTTCACCAGGCCGAGGAACGCCTTGACTGGGTTCGGGACGGGCCGATCCGGCACCGTTGTGACAGCGGCTGTCAAAGCCCGTACTCCTGCCATCTCGAAGAGACCTTGGCCACGACGTCGGGTGACATGACCGTGGCCTCGGGCCAACCGCGGTGATAACCCTCCGCCGGCGTCTTGCGGGTCGCGTCGATGCCGGCCTTGCCACCCCAGAACTGCTGGTACGACGCGTGGTCCAAATGGTCGACCGGACCCGTCGTGACCACGAGGTCGTGCGAGTAATCCACATTGCCAAACGCGCGGAACGCGACCTCGGCGTAGTCATGTGGATCGCAGTCGTCATCCACAACGACGATCAGCTTGGTCAGGCTCAGCAGGTGCGCTCCCCAGACCGCGTTCATCACTTTTTGTGCATGCTTCGGGTAGCGCTTGTTGATGGACACGATCAGACAGTTGTGGAAAACCCCGGGCTCCGGCATCGCCATGTCGACGATGTCGGGAATCAGCAGCTTGATCAACGGCAGGAACATGCGCTCCGTCGCATGACCGATCGGGCCGTCCTCCTGCGGCGGCTTCGACGTGATGATCGAGTGGTAGATCGGATCGCGCTGCGTCGTCATGCACTCGACGTGCAGGACCGGGAAGTCTTCGACCGGCGTGTAGAAACCGGTGTGGTCGCCGAACGGGCCTTCCGCGTGCCGCTCGCCCGGTTCGACGTACCCCTCCAGCACGATCTGCGCGTGCGCCGGCACCTGCAGCGGCACCGTCAGGCAGTCGACCATTTCAACGCGTTCGCCGCGCAGGAACCCGGCGAACATGTATTCGTCGATGTCGCCGGGCAGCGGGGCGGTCGCGGCATAGCTGACAACCGGATCACATCCGATCGCGACGGCCACCGGCAGTCGCTGGCCGAGGCGCTCGGCGACCGCATGGTGCGCGGTCGAGTCCTTGTGGATCTGCCAGTGCATGCCGAGCGTGTTGCGACCGTGCTGCTGAAGCCGGTAGAGGCCGAGGTTGCGCTTGCCCGTCTGTGGATGCTTCGTGTGCGTGAGGCCGAAGTTGTGGAAAACCCCGCCGTCGTCCGGCCAGACCTGCAGGCCGGGCAGCACGTTGAGATCCACGTCCGATCCGCGGTAAACCCGCGCTTGGCTCGGCGCGTGCTTCGTCTTCTTCGGCGGTACGGACTTGAGCTGCATCAACTTGCCCAGCCCGTCGCGGATCCCGGCCCAACCCGGAATGAGTTCCGGTTTGACCAGGTTGCCGATCCGGGCGCCGATCTCGTCGACGTTGTCCACACCGAGCGCCATCGCCATCCGGCGTTCGGTTCCAAAGATATTGATCGCCACCGGCATGTCGCCCCGGGTCGGCGTCTCGAACAGCAGCGCTGGGCCGTGATCCCGGACGGTCCGGGTGACGATCTCGCTCATCTCCAGCGTCGGATCCACCGGTGCCGGATCCGGTGCAACTCACCCGCGCGCTCCAGGGCCACGAGAAAGTCACCCAGGTCGTCGTACGGGAAGCCACCGGTGCTCACGCGCTCAGTCTGCCAATCGTCGGCCCGGCTCGTCGCGGCACCCTCCCGATATGCGGCGTACGCCATGATCCGTCGTACACGTCACCGCCGTAGCCGCGGCGGCCGCCGTTAAGCAGCCGTCGAAACCGCGATGTCTTCGACCAGGTCGGCGTCCGGCACTCGACCAACGATCGACAACTTTCGACCGTTCGACTATATTGAAACAATCCATAGCATTCGATTATTCGTTTTAGCAGGAGCTCGTCGACCTCGACTCCTCCCATTGACCGTGGTCACCGCGCCGGTCGAACTCGCCGGGCGGCTTGCGGGGAAGGAACTCAACAGATGTCTTACCCGGTCCGTCCCTTCGACGCCTCCACGTGGGATGCCTTCGCGGAGCTTGTCGAACGCAACAACGGGATCTTCGGAGGATGTGGTGCATCGCTTATCACCTCGAGCGCGGCGAGAAGGGGACCGACTATCGGGCGGCGAAGGAGGCCAGGGTCCGGGACGGCCGCGCGCACGCGGCGCTGGTCTTGGACGACGACGGTGCGGCACAAGGGTGGTGCCAGTACGGCAGTCCCGGGGAACTCCCGAACATCAAGCACAGGCGCGAATACGACAAGATGCGCCGCCGCGGCCGGACTGGCGGATCACCTGCTTCTACGTCGACAAAAAGTATCGCGGCCAGGGCATCGCCCGGGCCGCGCTGGAAGGCGCACTCGGCCAGATCGCCGAAAGCCGGCGGTGGCCTCGTCGAGGCGATCTCCGAGGTGACCGCGGGCCGCGAGGCTCAGAGTCGTTTCCTGTTCAGTGCGACCGTCGAGCTCTTCGAGCAGCACGGGTTCTCCCGAAGCCGGCAGGTCGGCAAGCACGCATGGATCGTGAGCAAGGTGATCGGACCGGCCGAGGATTCCGAACGCGCGACCGTCGCGAACCCATGAGTGATTGGTCGGCGTGCTCGTAACATTGCGCAACGGATTAAGCCGGATCGGGCGAGCCAGACGTGCCGTGCGAGGCCGACTGGCCCGGCGTGACACGCCACTTCGTAGGCGAGCACCACGGCCTGCACCCGGTCGCGCAGCCCGAGCTTGGTGAGGACCCGGCTCACGTGCACCTTCACCGTGCCCTCGGACACGAACAGCGCGGCCGCGATCTCCCGGTTCGACCGGCCGCTGGCGACCAGGGCGAACACGTCGCGCTCCCGGTCGGTCAGGTCCGCGAGGACGTCGCCGGCCGGCGTCCGCGGTGTCCGGCGGCGAGTACGGCACGAACCGGTCGATCAGACGGCGGGTGGCGCTCGGGGCGAGCACCGCTTCGCCGGCCGCGACCGTGCGGATCGCGTGGAGCAGTTCGGCCGGTGGCGCGTCCTTGAGCAGGAACCCGCTGGCGCCCGGCACGCAGCCCGGCGTAGACGTACTCGTCGAGGTCGAACGTGGTCAGGATCAGCACGCGGGTATCCGGCAGCGTCGCGCGGTGATCCGGGCGGTGGCCTCGATCCCGTCGGTGCCGGGCATGCGGATGTCCATCAGCACGACGTCCGGTCGGAACACCGCGACCATCGTGACCGCGGCGGCGCCGTCGCCGGCCTCGCCGACGACCGCGATGTCCGGCTCGGCCTCGAGAATCATCCGGAAGCCGGCGCGCAGCAGCGCCTGGTCGTCGACGAGCAGCACGCCGATCATGAGGATGCCCCGCGGCGACCCGCAGCGCGCCGAAACCAGCCAGCCGCGCGGGTTCCGCGGCCCGGACGCGACCTCGCCGCCCAGCGCCTCGACCCGCTCGCGCATGCCGATCAGGCCCCGGCCCGGTGGGCGAACCGAGCTGCGTCGCCGCCGTACCGTCGTCGGTCACCTCGACATCGCACCTCGTCCAGCCGGTACCGCACCCGGACCTCGCGTTGGCGCCCGCGCCGCCGTGCTTCATCGTGTTGGTCAGCGCCTCCTGCACGATCCGGTAGACGCGCGAGCCGCACGCCGCGGGCTCCGGCCGGCGGCGCGCCCTCGACTTCGTAGCGCACCGGCAGCCCGGCGGCCCGGACCCGGTCGACCAGCTCGTCGAGGCGCGCAGGTCCGGGTGCGGAGCCCCGGCGGCGACGTCGTCCCGATCGCGCAGCACGCCGAGCAGCCGCCGGGTGTCGGCCAGCGCCTGCCGGCCGGTCTCGGACACCGTGCGCATCGCATCGCCGCCCGCTCCGGCGCGCTGGCCACACTCGCCGCGGCGCCGTCGGACAGCGCCACCATCACGGTCAGGTGATGGGCGACGATGTCGTGCATCTCGCGGGCGATCCGGGTCCGCTCCGCGGCGGCGGCGATGGCCGCCTGCTGATCGCGTTCGCGCTCCAACCGCTCGGCGCGTTCGCGCAGCTGGACGAGCAGCTCCCGTCGGGTCCGGATGTAGAGGCCGAGCACGGTCGCGGCCACCGCCACGAGCACCAGCGACGCGGCCGGCAGACCACTGGTGGCCGAACACGTGGATCGCGCTGACGACTGCACCGGCGGCCAGCAGCGCGGCCGCGATCACCGTGTCGCGCAGCGGCCGGGCGACCGCCACGGTGTACAGACCAATGACCAGCGCCGGCGACCACACCACCTGCATCGCCCACCAGCCGGTGGCGGCCGCGACCAGGAACGGGCAGGCGAACACCGGCACCGGCCAGATCCGGCGGACCACGAGCGGCAGCGCCAGCGCCACGATGATCGCGAACGCAGCGGCGTCGGCAGATCCGGCGCGGACGTTGCGTACGCGCTCGCCACAGGAGCGCGAACAGGGCCACCGCCGCGTCGAAGAGCCAGGACCGGCGCTTGCGCGATCCCGGCAGTTCGGCCGGCGTCCAGATGCTCATGGCTCGATTCTCCCAGCTCCGATCGGTTACACGTCACGTCGGCGCAATGCGCCACGCGGCAGCCGCGACCAGGACGGTGGCGTAGCCGCAGAACAGCCCGAATCCGGTCCAGGGCGCCAGGCGTGCGACGAGGTCGCGAGTCGGGCGAGCGCTCCGCCTGCATTGGACGGCAGGTACCCCGACAGCTTCGGCGATCCTGGCCGGCATCGCCTGCGATCACCGTCGGCAGCACGAAGAACAGTCCGACCACCACGGTGATCCGGCCGCGGTACTGCGCAGCAGCGTTCCGATCGCGATCGCGCAGATCCCGGCGACGGTCAGGTACAAGGCGCACCGAAAACGATCCGGGCCACGCCGGGGTCGGTCAGCGACACCGCCGGTCGCCCGTGCGCCCGCCACACCACCTGGCCCGAGCAGGAACGACGCCAGCGAAGTCAGCAGCGAGACAGGGAACACCACGGCGACGTAGACGGCGAGTTTGGCCCACAGCACCGGCAGGCGCCGCGGCACCACCGCCATCGACGAGCGGATCATCCCGGTGCCGTACTCGCCGGAGATGACCAGCACCGCGAGCGTGCCGAGAGCGAGCTGGGCCAGGATCGCGCCGATCAGGCTGCGGGTGGCGACGTCGGCCGGTAGCGCCGACGAGTCCGCTCGGCGGCCGCCGCGGCGGTAATAATCACCCCGAACCCGACGGTGAGCACGACCGACGCGGCCAGCGTCCACCAGGACGACCGCACCGACCGGAACTTCGCTCC
>CAWIKW010000011.1:0-120961 GCA_963836785.1 uncultured Actinomycetota bacterium
CAAGTCCGCGGCGAAGAAGGCCGCGCCGGCCAAGAAGACGGCCGCGGCGAAGAAGACCACCTCGACCAAGAGCACGGCGAAGAAGGCGCCCGCCCGCAAGGCCGGCTAGCTCACCGCCGGTCACTGCACTGCGCGGCCATCGTCCGGTCACCGCACCCAAGATCCGCGCAACTTCCTGGAAGTCGCCCGGTGGCGGTCGGGAAACGCCGGCGACTTCCTGGAAGTCGCCCGATGGCGGTCGGGAAACGCCGGCGACTTCCTGGAAGTCGCGGCGATCATCGTGGATCGCTGTGGGTCAAGCGGCGGTGCGGCGATATCGACGCGCCTCAGCAGTCACTTCCACGAGGGTGAAGCCGGCGCGGTCGAGAACCCGCTGAGACGCGACGTTGTCCGGCTCGGTTTCGGCGCGCACTTCCGTCACGCCGGGCTGCGCCAGCGCCCACGCGGTCAGCGCGTTCACGGCTTCCGTCACGTACCCGTGGCCGCGATGCGGCGGCACGATGCCGTACCCGATCTCGACCGATCCGGCCGACGGCGCGGTATGAAAGCCGATGTCCCCGATCACCGTGTCCGGCTGGCCGTGGTCGCCACTCGCCGGCAACACGATCTGGTACATCCCGAAGCCCGGGCGCCACTGGCCGTCGTGATCCTGAGCGATGATCGCCCGAGCCGGCGGGATCGTCCCGGCCAACGGATAGCCGTCCGCCCACGATCGGTCGCGTGGCCCGCCGTCGACCAGCCGGCCCGCCTCCCCCGGCAACACTTCCCGCAACACGACCCGGCCGGCCCGAATCTCCACCCGCTGCCCCGCTACCACTGCACCGTCCCCCGTACCACTGAGCCTGGAAAGCTCAACCACCGCGGACCGGATGCCGGGGCATGGCAAAGGCTTCGGGGCGGCGTGCCCACGCCGGGATCAAGCCTGACCGCCCAGAGTGGGTACGCTGCCCCGAGGCCCCAAAGCGAAACCTCAGAGCACCTTCACGGACAGATCCCCGTCCGCATACCGCGACCGGATCACCTTCTTGTCGAACTTCCCGACCGACGTCTTGGGCACCTCGTCGATGAACGCCCAGCGCTCGGGGAGTTGCCAGCGCGCGATCCGGTCGCCCAGGAAGTCGCGCAACTCCTCCGCCGTCACGGTCGCGCCCGCCTTGACGACAACGGTCGCCAGCGGGCGCTCGGTCCATTTGTCGTCCGGCACGCCGACGACCGCCGCTTCGAGTACGGCGGGGTGCGCCATCAGATGGTTCTCCAGGTCGACGGACGAGATCCACTCGCCGCCGGACTTGATGACGTCCTTGGCCCGGTCGGTCAGTGTCAGGAATCCGTTCGACGACAGCATCCCCACGTCGCCGGTGCGCAGCCAACCGTCGCGGAACTTTTCCGGATCGGGTTCGGCATCGCCGATGTAGGTCTGCGTCACCCACGGCCCGCGCACTTCGAGTTCGCCAACCGACTCGTTGTCGTTGGGCATCACGTCGCCGCTCGGGCCGACGATCCGCGCGGCCACGCCGGCCGGAACCCGGCCTTGCGTGTAGCGGTATTTCCAGGCCTCGTCGGCGTCGACGCCGGCCGGCGGGCGTGCCACCGAGCCGAGCGGCGACATCTCGGTCATCCCCCAGGCGTGGATGATCTCGACACCGCGCTCGTGGAACGCGTGCATGAGCGCGGGCGGGCATGCCGAGCCGCCGACCACAGCCTCCTTGAGCGAGGAGATGTCGGCCGGATGCTGGCCGAGGTACGACAGCAGATCGGTCCAAATTGTGGGTACGGCACCGGCCAGCGTCGGCCGTTCCGCCTCGATCATCGCGGCAAGCGGAGCCGCCTGCAGGAACCGGTCCGGCATGACGAGCGTCGCGCCGGACATCAGCGACGCGTACGGGAGGCCCCACGCCATCGCGTGGAACATCGGGACGATGACGAGTTCGCGCGTCTGCGGTGAGAGGCCGAAGCTCTCGGTCATGGACACCTGCATCGAGTGCAGCCAGATCGAACGGTGCGAGTAGGCGACGCCCTTCGGATTGCCAGTCGTCCCCGACGTGTAGCAGAGCGCGGCCGCGTCGCGTTCGTCGATCTCCGGCCACTCGTACGTGGTCGGCTTGCCGGCGAGCAACTCGTCCCAGCCGTGCACCTGCACGTGCGACGAGGCCGCGAACGGGGACGCGTCACCGCCACCGACGACGACCACGTGCTTGACGGTGTGAAGATCCGGCAGTACGCGGGCGAGCAGCGGAATGAGCGTCGAGTCGACGATGATGACCGAGTCCTCGGCGTGGTTCGCGATGTAGGTCAGCTGGTCGGGGAACAGCCGGAGGTTCAGCGTGTGCAGTACGGCGCCCATGCTCGGCACCGCCGCGTACGCCACCATGTGCTCGGCGTTGTTCCACATGAATGTGCCGACCCGCTGGTCGCCGGTTACTCCGAGCTCGTCGTGGAGCGCATGCGCGAGCTGCGCCGCGGTCGCTCCGAGCTCGGCAAACGTCATGCGCCGGGCGCCGTCGCCGGTCCAGGTGATGACCTCCGACGAACCGTGCACGGTCGCGCCGTGCTCCAACAGCCGCGAGATCTGCAGAGGCAGATCCATCATCGTGCTTCGCATGATCGCAACGTTAGTGGCGCTCATCACGTTCGCCTAGACCCTGTTTCGCTTCAGTTACCGGTTGGTACCCGACGCGATATGCCAGGGTGCGGTGGCGATGATCCGTCGCTGTGGACGATTGCCGTGGCATAGCAACGCCAATCGTCCAGGCTAGCGGATCTTGCGCAGACGCCGGCTCGTCGAAGCGGCTTGCGCCCCGCGTTGCCGGTTCGAAGGGGCGGTCGCATGGAGACGGCATGAGGGGCGCTCGCTGCGCGAGCGCCCCTCATGGCGGGAGTCGACGACGATCAGATCATCGTCGCGGCTTGTGCCTCCATGTCGGCCGCCGCCAACTCGTCGTCTTCGTCCCGGAGTTGCGGCTTGCCGTCCGCGACCGGTTCCGGCGCCCCGCCCTTGAGCGGACGATCCGGCAACGCAAGCGTGATGGCGACCGCGAGCAGCGCGACCACGCCGGCCACCAGGAAGATCGGGTGCAGCGCTCCGACGAACAGCTGGCGGATGGCTTCCCGCGCGGCCGCCGGCAGCGCGTTGATCGTGGCCGGGTCGTTGACCGACACCGAACCACCACCGCCGCCGAGGCCGGCGAGCTTGTTCGACAGCACCGCGCCGAGCGCCGCCACGCCGACGGCACCACCGAGCGAGCGGAAGAATGTCGACGCGGCCGTACCGGCACCCATGTCTTTGAGAGCCAGGTCATTCTGGACGGCGAGGACCAACGGCTGCATGGCGCTGCCGAGTCCGATGCCGACGATCAGCATGTAGATGAACGACTGCCAGAGCGGCGTCGTCACCTGGAGCTGGGTGAACAGCACCAGTCCGGCACCCATCAACCCGGTGCCCGCGACCGGGAACCACTTGTAGCGGCCGATCCGGGAGATCATCCGACCGGTCACGATCGACGTGCCGATCACACCGACCATCATCGGCAGCATCAGCAGACCGGACTGGGTCGGCGTCGCTCCCTTGACGATCTGCAGGTAGAGCGGCACGTAGATGATCGAGCCGAACATCGCGAAGCCGAGGATGAACGTGGCCACGTTGGAGATGGTGAACGTACGCCCACGGAACAGGTGCAGCGGCAGGATCGGCTCGGCGGCACGATTCTCGGCGGCGACGAAGCCGACGGCGAGCACCACGAACGCCACGAGCAGACCGATCACTCGTGTTGAGCTCCACTCCCAGCCCTTCGTACCGCCGAAGGACAGCGCAAGCAGCAGGGACACGACGCTGGTGACCATCAGCCCGGCACCCAGCCAGTCGATCTTGTGGTCGCGGCGCGTGTGCGGCACCAGGCGCATCACCCAGGTGATGGCGATGACGGCGACGATCGCGAGCGGCACGTTGATGTAGAAGATCCAGCGCCACCCGGAAGTGCCGAGCTGCGCGAAGTAGCCGCCGACGAGCGGACCGGCCACGCTGGACAGACCGAACACCGCGCCGAACATACCCATGTATCGGCCACGGTCACGCGGCGGGATGACGTCCGAGATGATGGTGAACGCGAGCGTCATCAGGCCACCGGCACCGAGACCCTGAATGCCGCGGAACGCGATCAGCTCGGTCATGCTCTGCGACGCACCAGCGAGCAGTGAGCCGACCATGAAGGTCATGATCGCGAAGAGCAGCACGGGTCGCCGGCCGTAGAGGTCGGAGATCTTTCCGTAGAGCGGCGTCGACGCGGTCGATGCCAACAGATATGCGGTGACCACCCATGAGTAGTGGTTGATGCCCTTGAGTTCACCGACGATCGTCGGCAGGGCGGTGCCGACAATGGTCTGGTCCAGCGCGGCCAGCAGCATGCCGGTCATCAGGCCGCCCATGAGCAGCAGGATCTGGCGGTGGGACAGCCGCGGGCGGGTGATCTCCGCCGCCGCAGTCGAGGTGGTCATGCAGCGTTCTCCTGTCGGGTGCCGGCGGCCCGGGACGCGGTCGGCGCCGCCGGGTGTCGCGAGGCGATCGTGTCGTTGAATCTCGTCAGAAGCCGGGCGAATTCGTCCCGCTCGGCGTCGGTCCAGTCGGACAGCAGGTCGCGCAGCGCGGCCTGCTGCACCGCGCGGTTGCGGTAGTAGATCTCGCGTCCGCGGTCGGTCGCGGCGATCAGCGACGCACGGCGGTCGGTGGTTTCCGTGGTACGGCCAACCAGACCGGCCGCCTCCAGTGTGTGGACCTGGCGGCTGATCGTGGAAAGGTCGAGCCACAAGCCATCGGCGAGCGCGGACAGCCGGGTCGGTCCGGCCGCGACAATGCGGCCGAGTAGCAGATAGCCGGCCCGATCGAGATCGAGCCCGTCCGGCCCGAGTCGAAGGTCGGCGTAGAAACGGTCGGCCCGGCGGAGGAAGACGCCGAACTGGCGACCGATCTCGGCGTACGCGTCGTCGTTGATCTCGGGGTCGCGCGCACGTGCGCCGGCTTCGTCGCCGGCCGTCCTCGTACGTCCCACGGTGGTCGCCTTCTTCGTAGTCACAGCGTTGGTCACCGCCGTCGGCAGTGCTTGGTCACAGCCGCTACAACAACTTGCTGGTACCAAGCATTCCGATTTACTAGCCGGGCGGCAAGTCAGTTTCGTGAGACCTGCGACACGTCACCGAGCGCAGCCGGGTCGGCTCGGAGTGGCAACCAGCGAGTGGCCACGCTCGACGAACCCTGTTCGCTGCCGCCCGGGCGATCGCGTATGCTGTCACCTCGTTGCCGCCTTAGCTCAGTCGGCCAGAGCGACGCACTCGTAATGCGTAGGTCCCGAGTTCGATTCTCGGAGGCGGCTCCACCATCGAGGCCCTGACCAGCACAATTGGTCAGGGTCTCGATCATTTCCACGACGCTTTAGATCAATCGGGCCGATCGGTCTCATTACCGGTCTCATTCGGCCCTTCGCGAGGCGTCGTGGTCGGTTCCCACAGGAGCCCGCCAACCTGCCCCGCGATGTCCGAAAGAACCTCCGCCGGGACATGCTGATACCGGTTCGTCATGTTGCTGTGAGACCAGCCCATGACATCAAGAACAGCGCGGGTCGGCACCTTGAGTACCAGCAGCATCGTTGCCGCCGTGTGTCGCGCATCGTCCAGCCGGGCTGGGCGCACTCCCGCCTTAACGAGCCTCGCCAAGCTTCGTAGTCAACCCGAGGGAACCGCGCATCTGGAATCAGATCGGGTAGCTATTGATGCCATTCCGACCAAGGTACCGCACTACTATGACAACCTACCGCCACAATGCATATGGATCTAGATATACGAACGTTTCGCGGCCGAGATAGCCATGCTCTTTCGCTTTTCAAAGGAGTATGGGACACACTGGTAAATGCTACTTCAGGTTACATTAAGGATGATATCCTTCAATTCAATCAGAGTTTCGATTCGATAGCTTGCCTCTGAAAAGTCATGTGCTTTTGTAAAGTCGTTATAGACAATGACACAGTCAATACCGGCCGCCACGGCTGAGTTCAGCCCTCTGGATGAATCCTCTACAACCAGCGTCTCTTCTTTGGTGGCTCCGAAGCGCTTTAAGCCGGTCAGGTATGGTTCCGGGTGCGGCTTGGCGAGGTTGTAGTCTTCGCGAACAAGGACGAAATCCATGAATTGTCTAACTTGGCGCTTTTCATGGATAATTTCAAAATCCACACGTTTTGCAGTCGTCACGATGGCCATGCGGACGTATTTTGACAGTTCAGCAAGAGTTTCAACGACGCCTTCAATCTCAATGGCTTCTGTTCTAAGATACTCCTGATAATAATCGTCACGAACCTCACGCTGCCTGCTGATGGTCTGTTCATCAATACCTGCCGCCCGGGCTTGGGCCCAAGTGCCCGATCCCTGGTTCATGTCCCGGAGGTATTGATCCTTGTCCAAAGTCAAACCAATGTCCGCCAGTGCGCGTTCTCCAGCTTTGTAATACCAGAATTCGGTATCCACCAAAACACCATCATGATCGAAGAGTATGTACTTTTTCACTCTCTTGATCCTTTCCGGTAGCCGCGGCAACCATGTGCGCCATCACGAATCGCACCGTGATCTCCGATAGTCAGTCTGATTCGCGAAAACAACTATCCGGGTACCTGCCAGCGCTCATGCGGAGCTCCTGACATGGATCGGTGACTTGGCGGATGCTCCAGCAGCACGTCCCACAGCCTGGTATGCGGATGGCTGGTCTCAGTCATGGTCTCAGTCGCCCGCATTCGGCGCCGTCCGGAGGCGAACGCCATGCCAGCTTAGACACCATTGCGGGACGGCCATGGACCGAGGTGCACGACCTACCGGCCCTCGTAATGCGTAGGTCCCGAGTTCGATTCTCGGAGGCGGCTCCACCGGAGGCCCAGATCATCACCCCATCGGCGGCTCATGATCTGGGCCTTCGTCACATCCGGAAGCACCGGAGCGCCCACGCCAGCCTCACTCGCAATCCCACAGTGCGCCGTCGACTCCGCTCACGGCCGCCCGGCTGACCTCCGGCGCAATGTGCGCGTACGTGTTCATCGTCCATCCGACGTCGTTGCACGGCGCGAAGGAACGTGCTGGCTTCGGACAACGTGAAGGGCGAGACCTGACTGTGCGATATCGGCGGCGGGTGGGCCCGTTTCGCTGGCTAAGTCGCCGACATGCGGCCGATCGCAGATGAATAGGGATTTCCCTGATTCGTGGCGGCGGCCTGGGTCGTCACTATCAGCTATCCCGGCCGTCGACCAGTGCTGGGCGACCGAAGGGAACCTGAAGATGATCCGCTTCCGCGCCCGGCGAACCGAGGCTCTTCGTCGCCTCATTTCGCGTGGCGGCCTTGTCGCGCTGCTGGTCGGCGCCCTCGTCGCAGTCGGCGTCGGTGTCGCGAACGCACAGATTCCGGCCCAGGACGGCACCATCTCGGCCTGCTACACCAAGTCCACCGGCGGCATCCGGATCATCGACGGGGCCTCCACAACCTGCAAGTCTGGCGAGACCTCGCTGACCTGGAACCAACAGGGCAACACCGGCCCGCAGGGACCGGTAGGTCCACAGGGCGCAACCGGCCCAGCCGGTCCGCAGGGCGCTACGGGTGCCATCGGTCCTCAGGGGACGCAGGGGCCGGCCGGTCCCCAGGGACCGCAGGGTCCGGCTGGCAACGGCACTGTGCACCTATACCAGAACTACACTGCGTCGCAGGGCATCGGCTCGGCTCTGGCTACCGTGGCCTCGTTACAGGTGCCTGCCGGTACATACCTGCTGTCCCTGACCGGCTCGACCCAAAACCTTGGCGATGACAGTGCCACATACTGCGAGCTCGACCAGGGCGGCAACAAGCTGACCGGGGAGTCTGTAGACGTCTTCGGCTTTACTGCGTTCTCGGACCGGCGCAGTGGTGCCGCACTATCCCTGTCCTACCCGGTGATCCTCGCCAGTCCGGACACGCTGTCGGTGCGCTGTGACACCAGCGACCAAACGCCGAACCACGCGACGGTGTCTTCCGTGAATCTGAGCGCGCTCGCCCTCGACGCGCTCAACTGACCCACCCGACCGCGAAGCCCGCGCCCTCACCAGGTGCGGGCTTTCGCCATGCGAGCAGCCCACTGTGCGTCGTCTAGCGGTCGGCACGGTCAGCGTCGCCCGTTCCTGGACACGGGCGCGCAGCGACACGCCCGACTTGGCGTACGAACGCTCGTGGATGGGATCGAATGCAGCAGCCTTTACCGGTCCAAGCTTTCGCCCAGCCGGCGCAGCGCGTCACGCTGACATCGGAACTGTCATGCGGCAGATTGACACGTGCGACAATCGGCTCGACGCCGCAGAGCACCCCAAAACGGCCAACGTTGTTGATCATCGGTTGACACGGAGAGCGTATGCGCGTTGTGGTCGTTGGCGGCAGTGCCGCTGGCTTGTTCACGTCGCTGCTGCTCGCGCGCGATGGCCACGACGTTGTAGTGCTGGACCGCGATCCGGTCGATCCAGCGACAGACGTCGAGGCCGCCGCGGCCTCGGCGTTTCGTGCCACCGCACCGCAGATCGTGCAACCGCACGTGGTGCTTTCGCTGTGCCGGGAGCTTCTGCTGCGGCGGCTGCCCGATGTGTACGACAACCTGATCGTGGCGGGTGTGGCTGAGGCACTTTTGTCGACTCAGATGCCACCGTCACTTCCCGACCGCAGCGCCTGGCCCGGCGACGAACAACTGACTCTGTTGATGACCCGCCGGTCGACGCTCGACTGGGTGTTGCGCCGTGCCGCCGCGGCGCAGACCGGTGTGACCGTCCGCGGCGGCGTGCAGGTGATCGGCCTGCTTGCCGAGCCGGGACGGCCTCCGCACGTGACCGGCGTGCGCACCGACGATGGCGAGCTGAGTGCCGATCTGGTGGTCGATGCGACCGGTCGTCGTTCGGTGATCGACCGGTGGCTCGCGGCGATCGACGCTCGGCCAACTGCCAACTCGGCCGCGGAATGTGGCCTCGCCTACTACAGCCGCCATTATCGGCTGCGTACACGCGTGGACCTGCCAGGCCCGCGCACCACGCGGATCGTCGCCGGGCTCGACGAGTGCACTGTCGGCATCTGGGGCGGTGACAACGGCACGATGATCCTCTTGGTCGCGCCGCTTGCCGAGGACAAACGCTTCCGCGGCCTTCGCGACCCGGACGTGTTTACCGCGGTGTTGCGCACGGTCCCGGTGTACGCCGGATGGCTCGACGTACTCGAACCCATCACACCGATCTTCCCGATGGGCGGCCTGCACAACACGCTCCGCCGGCTGGTCGTCGACGGTTCCCCGGTCGCGACCGGACTTCACGCGATCGGCGACACGGTGTCCACGACCAACCCGACGCTCGGCCGCGGCCTCAGCCTCGCGTTGCAAGGAGCGGTAGACCTCGTTGACGCCATCGGCAACGGGTACGAAGACGCGACCGAGCTAGCAATGGCGCTGGACAAAGACGTCGAGAACCATGTGGCGCCGTTCTACGCCGACCAAGCGAACATCGATGCCGCTCGGCTCGCGCAACTACGGCACACGATCTTCGACGCTCCGGCACCGAGCACGCCCGACGCCACGGATCGGGTCACGTACGCGCAGCTGCGCAATGCCGCCCCGTTCGACCCGACGGTGTTCCGGGCATTCTGGAAGGTCATGGGGATGGTCTGCCTGCCCGACACTGTCTACACGGACCCGACGATCGTTGCGCGGACGCACGACGTCATCCGTACCCGAGGCGATGGCCCGCCGATCACACAGCCGACGCGTGAACAGTTGATGATCGCGCTGGGCTAGGCGTTGTGTCCCGAGGCGTGCCGTTCTCGATGATGTGGTGTGAGAACCACGCGTGCGCTCGACGCTTTCCGGTCGAAAGGATCGCTCCCTCTCCGTACACTCGTCGGGTGATCGCACGGATGTGGCGCGGTTGGGTCAGAACCGATCGGGCGAGCGAGTATGTGGACTACATCAGCCGTACCGGTTTGATCGAATACCGCCAGACGCCGGGGAATCTCGGCGCGGAGATGTGGACTCGGGACTTAGGTGACGGCCGATCCGAGGTGACGACGCTGAGCTGGTGGGCATCGATTGACGATGTCCATGGGTTCGCCGGCGACGATATTGAACGGGCCGTGTTCTACCCAGAGGACGACGAGTATTTGATCGGCCGAGAGACGACGGTGACCCACCACGAGGTCGCAAACCGGCTTGGGTAGCGCCGGCCATGTGCAACGAACGAGCCGGCAAGAGCTTCAACGGCCGCGCATACATCGTCGCCGGCCTTATGGCATCCGAAACCTGACGCTCGCCTCTGCCGAGATGGTGCGATACGGCAGGTCGGCGGTGGTAGGCAATGCCTTACGTGTCCAGGAGAAGCCGACCGTGGAGAGCGAATTCTTCGCGGGTGTCGACGAGCGCGTGCTGCGATGGTTTCGTCGGATTGACCGCCACCCGGGATACAGTGTAGGGAATATGGCTACCTACCGAAGTCCGGCGGTGCTGCGGTCCGCAGACGGCATCGCGATGTCCGGCACCGCTGCCCTCTTCACCGAACCTGCCCGTAAAGGCGGCGTTCCGCCGTGGGCGGGCGACTTCCGCCCCGCTGCCGACGCCAACACCATCAAGAATCCGGTCGGGAAGATCCTGACGCTGGAAATGCCGGACGGAAGATCGGCCAAAGTCCTCGTTCAGAGTCAAAAAGGCGGAACGAAGTCCACCGTTCTCGCCCTCCTGGGAGAGGACCTGGCCCCCTTCTAATCCGGCTCTTCTCAGGCGGCATGAGCGCATCACCATCGGCCGTCCAGCCCGTATCAGGGCCGCCGGGCCAACCAGACGGTACGCGCGGCGCGGACGGTGAGGTCATCGCGCCGCAGTACGCCGAGCGCGCTGTCGCTATCGATGAGGGTGTCGAGCGTCGCCAGGTCGTCGGCGCTCAGCCGGCCGTCCAGACCAGAGCGCACACGTCGCAGGGAAGCCTGGGCATAGCGCCCGGTTGCGGCGGGGAGCGGCCGGGGCAGATCGATGGTGAATGTCCGCTCGCCCTCAATCGTGAAGCCGGCTCCGCGCAGACGCGTGCCCCAGTCGTCGCCAAGATGCGGTAGGTCGTGGGCGCGCGCTTCGGCCGCGGCGGCGTGACAGCGCGCCTCGAGCCCCGGGCGCCCGAGGCCGATGTCGTCCGGCAGGAAGCGCGGGAAGGACTCCACCTCGGCCACCGCCAGGACCCCGCCGGGGTGAATCGTCGCGAAGACGTCACCGAGGACGCGGTCGGGATCGCCCACGTGGTGCAGTGAATTGGACGCCCACGCCAGGTCAACGGGGTCGATCGTCGGCCAGACCCGGTCCAGATCGGCCTCCACGGTACGGATCCGGTTGACGACGCCTAGATCGCGCGCTTTCTCGATGAGCCGAGCCAGCAGCGGAGCGGACACGTCCACAGCGATGACGTCGGCCCCTTCGAAGCGACGGGCCAGGGCGAGAGCGCCGCTGCCAGTGCCGCAACCGAGGTCCAAGATCCGGCGGCATGGCCGATCGGTCGCCGCGCCGGAGACCCAAGCGACCACGTCGGACAGGTACGAATGCATGACCTCGGCGTCGAGATCCAGCAACTCGGCCATGGCCGCAATGTCGATCTCGCCGGCGGCCTCGTGCCGGTGGCGGCTTTCATGTCGGTGGCTTTCCATGCCCCGACCTTACGCATTCCTTGCGCGTACGGCATAGTATCTTGCGTATGACGCAAGACGGCGAGCTCGACAATCTGGTCCGTCAGCGGATCCGGGGCCTGCGTACGGCCCGGGGCTGGTCGCTCGACGACCTGGCGGCACGCTGTTACCTCAGCCCCTCGACCCTGAGCCGGATCGAGACGGGCCACCGACGGATCGCCCTCGACCAGCTGGCCCCGATCGCCCGATCCCTCGGGACCACGCTCGATCAGCTGGTGGAGTCGGTCGACGACGAGGACGTGGTCATCCGGCCGCAACGCGATGCGGCTCGCGGGATCACCACATGGATGTTGAACGGCGAGAACGGGCCGCACGGCGTGACCGTGGCCAAGATGCGCATCACCAGGCCCGCGCCCAAACGCGGCACCGACAATCTTAAGGTCCACCCGGGTCGGGACTGGTTCACCGTCCTGTCCGGAACCGTGGTGCTATTGCTGGGCGAACGGACCATTCTGGTCGAGGCCGGTCAGGCGGCCGAGTTCTCCACCATGATCCCGCACGCCTTCGGCGCTCACGACGGGCCAGCGGAGGTGCTGTGCATCTTGGATCGAGACGGACAGCGCACCCATCTTCAGCCTTCGTGACCGCCGGTTCCGCCACTAGTGGATCATGACGTGGGCGGGAACTCGCCGCGCGCGAGCCGATGACTCCGCGCACCGGATCAGGCGCCCGGGCTTCCGAACAGATCGCCCGCGAGATACTTGAGACCGGTGTCGACGGCGACGGTCGCGAGCGTCTTGTCTGGACCCATCTCCTGCGCGAGTGCGATCGCACCGGCCACGTTGACGGCGGACGACGTGCCAGCGAACACGCCGTCCGTCCGGGCCAGTCGGATCGCCAGACGCCGCGCCTCGGCCTCGTCGACGACCCGTGCCTCGTCGTACGTGTCCGGGCCAAGCAACGGCGGGACAATGCCCGTCGCGATGCCTTCGACCCGATGCGGTCCGGACACGCCCGTGGTCAGCATCGGAGCCGTCGCCGGCTCCAATGCGACGACGCGCAGCGGGTTGCCGCTCTCGCGTAGCCCCCGGGCGACCCCGACCAACATGCCGGCCGTACCGACGCCGGCACAGAGCACGTCGATCGTGATTCCTGAGGCGGCGCTCTGCTCGGACATCTCGCGGCCCATGGCGGCGTAGCCGTCGAGCGCATCGACGTTGTGGAACTGGTCGGTCCAGAATGCTCCGGTGCGGTCGACGATCTCGCGTACGCGCTCCCGCATCCGGTCGAACAGTTCCGGGGTGATCCGCCCGCCGTCACTCGGCACGACGACGACATCGGCGCCGAATGCGTTCATCGTGCGGAGCTTCTCCGGGGAGAACGCATCCGACGACACGAGCGAGACGGGATAACCCTTGATGGCACAGACGAATGCGAGCGACGATCCCGTGCTCCCGCCGGTGAACTCGACGACGCGTTGGCCGGGCTGCAGGGCGCCCCGCCGTTCGGCGCCCTCGATGATCGCCAGGGCCATCCGGTCCTTGTAGCTTCCGGTCGGATTGCCGCCTTCAATTTTGACGAGCACGTCGGCCGACCCGGCCGGAACGATCTGGCTCAGCCGAACCAGCGGCGTCGCGCCGATGGCCTCCAGCATGGACGAGCGAACACCAGCGACAGTCATACCGCACTTCTACACGTCGGGCGTCGCGGCACAAAGGCTCTGCGGCGTCGAAGCGTAGCGTTGACGCATGGACGCCGAGCAATTGCGGGAGCTGCAAGCTCCACTCAAGTCGAAGTACAAGGTCGATCCCACCTCGGCGCTACATACGCTCCGTGCCAAGGGACGCGTCTCGCAGGACTCGATCACGGTCGCTATCGAAACCGGCAAGCCAGGCATCCCGGCCGGGCTGCACCCGGCGACCGGCGGCGACGGTTCGACCGCGTGCTCGGCCGACATGCTGCTGGAGGCGCTCGTGGCGTGCGCCGGCGTCACGCTCGCCTCGGTCGCGACCGCGATGGGCATCCAGCTGGCAAGTGCGACCGTGACGGCGGAAGGCGACATCGACTTCCGCGGCACGCTCGGCGTTGCCAAGGACGGGCCGGTGGGATTCACCCGCATCCAGTTGACGTTCGGCATCGACACGGATGCACCCACCGACAAGGTCAAGAAGATGATCGAGCTGACCGAGCGCTACTGCGTCGTGGCGCAGACCCTTGCCAACGGCGCATCGATCGACATCGCGATCGAGTAGTCGAGCGCCCCGACCGCGCCGCCGAAGATCTGTTCTCGCGATCGGCGCATTAGCTCTAGCGCAAAGTTACGTTCGGGCTGCATAGTGACCCGATGGTGGCCGTACCCGCAGCAGACTGTTGGCTGCATCCGGACGTCGAGGTGCGCCGGTCCCCGATCTCCGGTCGGGGACTTTTCGCCCGCCGTCCGATCACCGCCGACACTGTCGTGTCCCGCATCGGCGGACGACTCGTGTCGACGATCGAACTGCAAGAGATCTTCGCCGCGGCCACGGCCGATCCCCTCCGGCCCTACGTCGACACGATCGTCGTCGATGAGGACGTCCACCTGGTGCTGCCACCCCGGCGCGATAACGGGTACGGCAACCACAGCTGCGACCCGAATCTGTGGTGGATCGACGCCTATACCCTCGCCGCGCGCCGCGACATCCTGGCCGGCGAGGAGGTCACGAACGACTATGCGACCAGCGCGGGCATCGAAGCGTTCACGATGGGCTGCTCGTGCGGCTCGCCGCTGTGCCGCCACGTGATCACCGGCAACGACTGGCGTATTCCCGCTCTCCGACTGCGCTACGGCGATCATTGGGTTCCGGCGTTATCGGCCCGCATTCGTGGGACCAGTCGTCCGATGTGTGTCGCCGACGCCGCCGCCGGCTGATCGAGTGGCCGGACGGCCGCCGTGTCAGCCAGTCGGCGACGCGCCTCCGCCCGGCGTCACGGTGACAACGTCGATGACGAAAATCAACGCCTCGTTCGGCCCGATGGCCGTGCCGGAGCCGGCTTCCTTGTAGGCGAGTGACGACGGGATCGCGAGAACCCGCCGGTCTCCGGCGTGCGCACCGATCAGGCCCTGGTTCCAACCGTCGATCACGCTGGCGGTGCCGAGCGGCGAGACGTTGAACGTGTTGGTCGGCCCGTTGTTCCACGAGGCGTCGAACGGCTGGCGATTCGTCCAGTGGAGGCCGACGTACTTCACGTCGAGCGAGTCGCCGGCTTTGGCCGCCGGTCCGTGACCGGGGATCGCGTCGGCGATCTGCAGCTTCGTCGGCGGGGTCGTGCAGGCGGCCGATGCCGGCACCGACACCGTCGGTTCGACCGACAGGTCCGTGGTGACCGACATCAGGCAGCCGCCGACGGCGACCGCAGCGTGCTTGGCCGGGCGATGGCTTGCCGCCGGCGCCGGCGTCGAGGACGAACCGCATGCGGCCAAACCGGTCATGACGAGCGCGGAAAGCAAGACCGCAAAAAAGCTTCGATGGGTACGCACGGGCGAAGGTTACCCGCTACGCCCCAAGCCCGTTCGACGCGTCCGCGGCAGTGCGCGGCGGTCGTCGACGTCGGCATGGACGCCCTGTTTGCACGGTATTGGTAGGCCGCGGCGACCGTCGACCGATCGAAGACTCGCCACGTCGCGGCGGCTACGAGGATCGCCACGACGAAGCCGACCCAATACGGCGCCGAGAGCCCGAAGGCCGTGGCGAGCGCGCCACCGAGGACCGCGCCAACGCAGTTGCCACCGGCGCTCACGAAGAGATTCGCGCTGCCGACCCGACCGAGCATCTCGGGCGGCGTCAGCCGCTGGCGCAGCGACACCGAGGCGATCGTCCAGAGCGCGCCGTGGATGCCGAACGCAAAGAAGATCGCCCCGACCGCGTACGCATTGTGGGACGTGGCGAGCACCAGGTGAGTGGCCGCCTCAACCAGCAGGCCGACTCGGATCGTCCAGGTCGCAGTGACCCATCCGATAAGTCGGTCACCGAACGCGGACCCGAGCAGTCCACCCACGGCGAGGCAGCTGAACAGCGCGCCGTAGCCGACCGAGCCCAGGTGCAGCCGTTCCTTGGCCAGCAATACGAGCACGCTGAGGGCTGCGGTCAGGGTGACGTTCAAAAGCCCGATCAGCACCGCCATCGTGCGCAGCAGCCGTTGCCGGACAAGCCATCGCAGCCCGCTGATCATCTCGGACCACACGGACACCTTCGATCGTGGCGGCGCGACGGTCGCTGCGTGGCCGGTCCCGCTCGGAGCGCGAAACGAGCCGCCGATCAGGCCGACGAGGATGGCGCTGGCCGCGTACGTACCGGCGTTGACAATGAACGGCGAGCTTGGCGTAAGCGCGTAGAGGAAGCCGCCGAGCGGTCCCGCGAACAGGCCGGCGGTGAGCATCGATCCACCGGCGAGCCAGCCGTTGGCCCGCTCGAGCAGTGATGGCGGCACCAGTGCCGGCGTGAATGCCTGACTGGCGGACCGGAACGTGACCTCGCCGACGGCGGTGATGAAAAGAACGCCGTAGAGCAGGCCGATGCTGGCGTGATCGGCGAGGAGTGCGACGCCGAGGACACCGAGGGCGGCAACGCGGATCCAGTCGATCGTGACCATGACACGGCGGCGGTCCAGTCGATCAACGAGCACGCCGCCGGGGAGCGCGAAGATCAGCCAGGGCAGCCACGCGACGGTTGCGGCGATCGAGACGACGAGCGGATTGCTGGTACGGGAGGCCACGAACAGTGGTGTCGCGACGCTGGCGAGTCCGGTGCCGATGGCCGATGTGGTGCTCGCGGCCCAGAGCTTCGCAAACCCGCCACCGAGTCGGACCTTTGCGACGGATGGGCTGGACGACCGATCGCTCGCGGGATCGATCGGCTGGCTCGCTAGCAAACTCTCCGGCGGATCGGGCGGCCCGATTTGATTACCGGTCTGCCCCGTAGCCGTCACGGCGGATCAAGCTACCAGGGCCGACGTCACCGGGGCGAGCGCGTTTGCGCTCAGCGGAACCCCGGCGACGCCGGTCGTGAATCGCGGGCGGACTCGATCATCGGGGCAGACGCGCCAGGCTGACCGCGACGTCACCGGCGAACGAGTCGCGGACGTGCGGGTCGTTCCAGGCGCGACCACGCGGGCGGGAGAAGAAGCGGCTGAGGCCCTGACGCGGGCGGGTGGAGTGGGCGGAGCATTCATCCGATGCGTACGTGACGTCATTAATCATGGGACTATTGTCATCATGACGTCAGCATGATGTCAATACTGACGTCACCATGACTTTGAAAAAGTTCTGGCGACGTCGCACGCGATGTCAGGAACGACGTCACGGGCCGTCACAGGCACGGTTTCACGAACGATGTCGGGCACGCCGGAGGCGCCGAAGAGACGCGCTCCGGGGTAGGTTGACCCGGGCGCTGCGAATGCACCTGCTCTCGCAGCGCTGATGTGAACACGGCTGAGCGGGTGCCCGGAGCGCGCGATCCGGAGGACGGCGGCGAGGCGGTGGTGCGATGCGTGCGGTGATCGTCGCCGCGGCGGTCGCGTTCGTGCTCACGCTTTTCGGGACCCCGATCGCCATCCGGATCCTGCGGAGCCTTCGATACGGCCAGCCGATCCGGGACATCCTTCCCGAAGGGCATCAGAAGAAGGTCGGCACGCCCACGATGGGTGGCCTCGTCTTCATCGCGGCGACGTTGATCGCCTACGTCGCCGGGCACCTGGTGCTCAAGACGCTGCCGGCCGAACAGATCGTTCCGCCGGGGCCGACCGTAACCGGCCTTGTGCTGCTCGGGCTGATGGTGGGCTGCGGTGCGATCGGATTCGTCGACGACTACCTCAAGGTGTCGCGCCGCAACAGCGCCGGTCTCGCCGGTCGATGGAAGATCCTCCTGCAGATCGTCGTCGGCGGCTCCTTCGGTGCCCTCGCCCTGACCGCGAAAAGCACCGCCGGAATCACGGTCAGCGGCACCACGCTGTCCTATATCCGGGACATCAGTTGGGCGCATATCGGCCAGATCGGCGCCGTCGTGTTGTTCATCGCCGTCGTCATGGCCACGACGAACGCGGTCAACTTGACCGATGGGTTGGACGGCCTGGCCACCGGCACGACGGTCGTCGTGTTGTTCGCGTACATGATGATCTCGTTCTGGCAGTACCGGCATTGGTGCGCCGACACCGCGGCCCACCTCAACTACTGCTACACGACCCGGGACCCACTCGAGACAACGATGATCGCCGGGGCAGCGGCTGGTGCGTGCGCCGGTTTCCTCTGGTGGAGCACTTCGCCGGCCAAGATAATCATGGGCGACACGGGCTCGATGGCGCTTGGTGGTCTCATCGCCGGCCAGGCCGTCGCGACACGTACGGTGTTGCTGCTGCCGATCATCGCCCTGCTGTACGTAATCATCACGATGTCCCGGATCATCCAGTACACATCGTTCAAGACGACCGGCAAGCGCGTCTTCCTGATGTCGCCGCTGCACCACCATTTCGAGCAGGCCGGCTGGAGCGAAGTGAACATTGTGGTCCGCTTCTGGATCATCGCCGCCATCGGTGTCGCGGTCGGTTTAGGCCTTTTCTATGGGGATTTCCTGGTGCATGTCGGATGAATGTGATCCGGCGGCGAATGCCTGCCGACGGCCGGCGCCGGTTCAGCGACCGTTCGAAGTCCGTTCGCCGGCCGTTCGTGTGCGCGCGGGTTCTCGGGGAGCCAACTCATAGCTACGCCACGTAAGCTCGCCTCGTGACCGACGTACAGACGGACCCTCCGACGCCGACGAACCCGCCGCCGGAACCGTCGCCCAACTCGGCACCAGGTTCGGCGCCGAGCCACCGGCGCGGCCGCAAGAAGAGCTCGGGCAGCAGCTTCTGGAAGGAGCTGCCGATTCTTCTCGGCGCCGCCATCGTCGTCGCGCTGCTGGTCCGTACGTTCGTCCTGCAGACGTTCTACGTGCCGTCCGAGTCGATGGAGCACACGCTCAACATCAACGACCGGGTCCTTGTCAACAAGCTCGTCTACGACTTCCGCGATCCCAGTCGCGGTGAGGTGATCGTGTTCACGTCACCGCTGGATTGGCGTACGGCCGAAAATGAAAAGGACTTCGTCAAGCGCGTGATCGGCGTGCCGGGCGACCACGTGGTCTGCTGCGACGCGCGCGGTCGGTTGAGCGTGAACGGAGTGTCGATCGACGAGCCGTACCTCGACCGGGACTACGGCAGCAATGCCCCGGCCAGTCCGGACAAGTTCAAGATCACGGTGCCGGCCGGGCGGCTGTGGGTGATGGGCGACAACCGGGTCGAGTCGGCCGACTCGCGTTATCACTATGCTGCCGAACACAACATCACCGAGGCGACGATCCCGATATCGTCGGTGATCGGACGCGCGTTCGTGCTGTTCTGGCCGCCGGGCCGGGCCACGTGGCTGTCCGTGCCCAAGGGATTCGCGAACGTCCCGAACCCCACCGGCGGCTAAGAGCGTCGGCCGGGCGGCACCGGACCGTCATCGCGGCGCCGGGCCGCTATTGACTAGTGATCACGCTGATCGCGATCGCCAGGACGGCCGCGTTGTAGAAGAAGCTGACCATCTCGTGGACGAGCACGTGCCATCGCATCCGTCGGGTGATGACCTCGACGTCGGACGAGGCGAACGAGACGCCGAGGGTGATGGCGAAGTAGAGATAGTCGACCGTCGTGCCCAGTGCCTCCTCGGGGAACCGCAGATTGCGGCCCGGTTGGACACTGCTCGATTCGTCGTCGTCCAGCGAGCGGTAGAAACCGGCGTAGCCCACGTGCAGCAGCGTCCAGGCGCAGAAGACGACGAGCACGCCGAGTGTCTTGACCGTCGTGTCGCGTTCGTCGGTGCCGGGGTGCACGAGCACGTCGGACGCGGCGACCAGCCCGGTGAGGCTCGCAACGACGGTGAGCAGAAAGCTGAACTTCCGCCGGAGCTTGCGCCGCCACACCGCCTCCGGCCGCTCTTCGGCTCGCGGCTGGTCGCGTCCGTGCCGGACGACCCAGAAACCGACCGACAGGTAGGTCAGAGCGACGAGAGCGAACAGCCCGAGGAGGTTGGTCTTGTACGTCGTGTCCTCGGCGCCGAAGACGTAGGCCAGTCCGATGAGCGCGAGCGCGATCTCGGCCACGCGCGCGAGCCAGACCGCCAGTACGGCTCGCCACGTCCTCGCCGGCCGATCGGACATATCGCCAGAATATGGGCCGAGCGGAACACGGACGGCCAGACGGCGATCTCGGCCGATGTGGTGGGATGAGCCGGTGACGGATCCCCGCTGGACGGCTCTCCTTCCCGACGACGGCTGGCCGATCGAGGAGCGCGAGGCCGTACGTGTCGTTGTGCTCGACACGGACGATCGGATACTGCTGTTCCGGACGTGGCACACCGGTCATCCTGGCCATTGGTGGGAGCTGCCCGGCGGCGGTGGCGAGCCCGGCGAGACCTATGTCGACACCGCGATCCGCGAGCTGCAGGAGGAGACCGGCATCGTCGTCGTACCGGCGCAGGTGTCGAAGCCCACGTGGCGACGGACGGCGACGTTTCGTTACCGCCGGGCCCGCCGGCTTCAACATGAGCTGGTCGTGACCGCGCGGCTGGACCATCGCGGCACCGAACCCGACGTGTCCGGACAGCTGGACTACGAACGCGAGGATTATTCGGCGAGCCTGTGGTGGCCGGTGGCCGAGGTTATCGCGAGCCGGGAGCGTTTCTACCCGGGCCGGTTGCCCGAATATCTGGCCGCTCACCTGCGCGGCGACGACATCGACGAGCCATTCGAGCTGTGGTCGTGAGGCCCTGGTCGAGGTCCGCGGTCAGAGCGCGCCCTGCGCGCGCCGGACGGGCTGATCTTGCCGGTACGCCGTGACGAGATCCTCCCGCGCCCGCGCGACGCGGGATCTGATCGTGCCGACCGGACAACCGCACACCTCGGCCGCCTCGACGTAACTCAGCCCGAGCACCTGGGTGGCGATGAACGCCTCGCGCCGATCGGGAGCCAGCGTGTCGAGCAGATGCCGCAATGCGACCCCGTCATCGACCCCGGCCGTGCGTAACGTGCGCGGCGTGGCCGCGTTCGGATCGCGTGCGTCCAGCGATGTCGGGCGCGGCCGGCGTACGGCCGCCCGGACGTGATCGGCGGCGACGTTACGGGCGATAGCCAGCAGCCAGGTCCGAGCCGACGACCGGGCCGCAAACCGTGTCAGCGCCGGCAGTGCCCGTAGATAGGTCTCTTGCGCGAGATCGTCCACGTCGGCCGGCTGGCAGAGGTGGGCGAGGAAGCGGCGAACCGACCCCTGCGTCATCTCGACGAACGCCGACGCGGCGACGCGATCGCCGGCCTTCGCCGCGAGCGCGGCCCGGTTGACCGCGTCGTCGTCGTAGCCGGACTGGCTCATGAGGCTAGAGCGTAACGTGGGCCGATCCGCGGTTCCGAGCTGGCCGGACAACCGGTCGGCAGTGCGGTGGCGCGACCTGGCACGGCCACCGGACACCGCGAACGAGCGAGCACGCTGGCGGGAACTTCTTGCCGCGACCGGACGACAACCGTGGTGTGACGTGTGCGATGTGGCGGGAGGCGCTGTCCGCCCGACTCGATGGAGAGGAATTCTCCGTCGAGTGGGACGGCGCCGGACGCATCGGGCTCGGCGCCGCACGCATCGGGCTGGCAATCGCATCGGACCCGGCGTCGCCCATGGAGTCAGGGCCGCCGACGTCGACGCGCACCTGGATGCCTGCGACGCGTGCCAGCGGTGGTACGAAGATGCCGCGTTCATCACCCGTCTGGCCCGGGTCGACGTCGGCTCCGGTGCGATCGGCGGGATTCCGGACAGCGTGCTCGAAGCAACCCCGCGTCCCACCCGGGCTCGGCTCGCCAACGTTCTGCGCGTGGTGCTCGCGCTGCTGGGGGCGGGTCAGATCCTGCTTGCGATCGCGCAACTGGCCGGCCCGATGGGCGCCGACGGTGCCGCGCTCATGCACATGACGCACGAATTCACCGCATGGAACGCCGCGATCGGGGCGAGCTTCCTGTTCATCGCCTGGCGACGTACGCGACCGGCGGCGCTGCTGCCGCTACTCACGGCATTTGTCGGTGTTCTCACGGTGTTGAGCGTGGACGACATCGTGCACGGCGACGTGAGCGCCGGACGACTGGGCACGCACGCGCTGCTGCTCGCCGGCTACGTGGTTGTCATCGCGATGTCGCGACCGTCGCTGAGCTTCGATGCGCCGCCCGGCCTGCGGCAGCGGAGCCGCGCGTCGGCCTGGCGCCTCGGCGATCACGACGAGGTGGAACGCGATGCACCGTCACGGGCGGACACACCCAACTCGCCGGCGGCCTCCGCCGAGCGGCGACGGGCCGCCTAGGTCGGCGACTCGCGGGCATACTGGGTCGATGGATCTCGACGAAGCGCGCGACCGGCTACGCAAGCTCCGTCCCCGCCTCGACGCGATCGTCGAAGTCCGGGCCGACCTGGCCGAACTCCGTGCCGATCTGGAGGCGGTCGGCCGCAGCGCGCGCGGCGGAATCGCCGAGGTCAAGGCGTTCGAGGCCCGGCTGTACGCCGAGCTGGAAGCGATCTCCGAGTCGGGTACGCAGGTCAAGGGTTACGCCCCGCTGCTCCTCGACTTCCCGGGCGAGCGCGACAACGTCCACGTCTTGTGGTGCTGGCTCGAAGGCGACGACGACATCCGCTGGTATCACCGGGAGGATTGCGGGTTCGCCGGTCGACGACCGGTCTAGCCTTCGGCGGCCAACTCACCGTGTACGGCACCGACGAGGTAGAGCGATCCGGTGACGAGGACAGCACCGGCCGGTCCGGCGAGATCGCGAGCCCGTGCGACCGCGCGCAGCCAATCGGGCTCGATGTGCACCGCCGATGCGGTGTCGGGCAGAGCGGCCGCCACATCCCCGGCCGGACAGGCGTCGCCGGAGGGTGGCTGCGTACACACAATGTGGTCGAAGCGCTCGGGGCGCAGCGCCGCGAGCAGGGCGGCCGGCGTTCGGCTGCCGCGCACGCCCACGACCAGCACCCTCGGTCGTGCGTCGGCCAACTCCTCGTCGACGGTGCTGGCGAGCGCGGCCGCGCCGGCTGGATTGTGTGCGCCGTCGACGATGACGGTCGGGTTCTGCCCGACGAGGTCCCAGCGGCCACCGACGCGCGTGGTAGCGAACACCGAGTCGATCGCCGATCGCACGACCGGAGTGCCGTGACGCGCAACGAGGTAGGCGTCGACAGCGGCCAGCGCGGTTGCGGCATTCGAGCATTGATATGCCCCCGCCGCACCGATCGGCACCCCATGCCGTGTCCCCCACGGTGTCCACAGATCGGCGTACGTGCCGGCCGGTGTCCGGCTCCGATTGCGGGATCCGTAGTCGTCGCCGATGCGCAGCACGCGGCCCGGTCGGGCGGCCGCCCATGCCTCGTCGAGTGAGGGATCCGGCTCACCCAGCACAAGCGTGGCCCCGGGCCGTACGATTCCCGACTTCTCCGCCGCGATGTGCGCGCGCGTCGGGCCGGCCCGCTCGGCGTGCTCGATCTCGATGTTGGTGACGACGGCGATCTCGGCATCGATCACGTTGGTGGCGTCGAAACGCCCGAGCGCGCCGACTTCGATGACCGCCACGTCGACGTCCGCCTCGGCCAGCAGGACATACGCGGATGCCGTCACCAACTCGAACCAGCTGTGATCAACGCCCGCCGGCGCGGCTTTCACGATGCGGGCAACCGCGTCCGCCATCCGGTCGTCGTCGATGGCCCGGCCGTCGATCCGAACGCGCTCGGTGATGTTGTGCAGGTGTGGGCTGGTATATGTGCCGACGCGGAGACCGGTCGCGGCCAGTAGCGCGGCTGTGTACGCGACGGTCGAGCCCTTGCCGTTCGTCCCGGTGATGTGGATCGACGGAAACGTCCGCTGGGGCTGGCCGAGCGCCTCGACGAGCCCGCGCATGCGGTCCAACGTCCGCTTGCGGGGAGTCGGCGGGCCGACCGCGAGGGTGTCGAGGTAGCGCCAGACATCGCGGCCGTCGAATGCCGGATCGGTCATGTGACCGCTCCGCCTCGCCCGGTGGCCGCGGTCTCGGCCTGGCCGTCGATCGCGTCGGCGAACTCGCGACGCGCTCGACGTCGAATGATCAACGTGGTCGCGATGCCGGCGACGATCGCCATCACCAGCGCGATCCAGCTGAAACGCGACAGCCACGTCTCCGCGACCGTACCGATGTAGTAGATCAGCACCGCCGTACCGCTCGCCCAGATCACTCCACCAGAGGCGTTCGCGGCGAGGAATTTCCAGTACGGCACGCGCAGCGCTCCAGCGAGCGGTCCGGCGAAGATGCGCAGCAACGCGATGAAGCGGCCGAAGAAGATGGCCGCGACACCCCACCGCTGGAACGTCTGCTCGGCCTTCGCCAGCTGCGTGGGGCCCATGTGTCGCGGAAAGCGCCGGCCGAGACGCTCGAGGAACGGTCGGCCGCCGCGGTGGCCGATCCAGTATCCAACGGAGTCGCCGATGATCGCACCGAGCGACGCGGCGACCGCCACCCACCAGATGTCGGCATAGCCCGACACGGCAAGCAGCGACGCGGCGACGAGCGCGATCTCTCCCGGAACTGGGATGCCCATGCTCTCGACGCCGATGACCGATGCCACGATCACATACATCAGACCGGGGGGCACGCTGGACAACCACTGCTGGACCGTCTCCACTAACCCCTCCGCCCGCGGGAGCCGTCGCCTTGACCGTACCCTGACCGGCTGGTTCGCAGGATTTCCGCGCGCGTACGCCGTGATCGGGGCCACCCCATGGTGCGAACCCCTCGGCGGCGCGGGCTTCGCCCGCCAGGACCTCGCCCGGCGCTAGATCGTCGCCCCAGCGAAGTGATCAAGGAGCAGCCCGGTGACGATGTCAGCGGATTCGAGAGCCGACATGTGCGCACCCGGGATCACCTCGAAGCGGCTGCCCGGCACGGCATCGGCGATGACTCGCCCGTGATCGGGCGGCGTCGAAGGGTCGTCGACGGCCGATACCACGAGCGTCGTTGCGCTGATCTTCGACAATTCGGCCCGCTGATCCATCGCGCCGATGGCCGCGCAGCATCCGGCGTACCCGATCGGTGGCGTACCCGTGAGCATGTCGCGAGCCTCGGCCACAACGTCGGGTGACTGCTCGGCGAATGTCGGGGTAAACCAGCGGCCGATCCCGACGTCGGCGATCGCATCCATGCCGTCGGTTAACACCGTCTCGGCCCGCGTCGTCCATTGTTCGGCCGGCGGCATGTGGGCCGACGTACAGACAAGGGCGAGCCGGCCGACGCGCTCGGGCGCATGGATCGCGAGCCACATGCCGAGCATGCCGCCGAGCGAGAGGCCGGCATAGTGCACGCGTTCGCCCGGCGCGACCGCGTCGAGCAGTTCGAGCAGGTCGGCACCCAGGTCATCCAGTGCGTACGGCCCGGGCGGCACAGCCGACTCGCCGTGGCCTCGGTGGTCGTAGCGGAGCACGCGAAGGTGCTGACTCAGCGGCTCGACCTGGATTCGCCACATCGCCCGCGTCGTGCCCAACGAGGAGCCCATGACGAGCAACGGCCCCTCGTCCGGGCCGTCGACCTGCCAACCAAGGTCCGCCATCGCCCCTCCTGCCCGTACACGTGATGCTTGGTCCACATCGCTCCTGCCGGACGCGAGTGTCCGATCATGCTCCGCCAGCCTAGTCGTGACTCCGATGGTCGCGCCGCGTCCACACCGGTCTCGGTCGAGGGGGCGGGCCATCGAACGCGGCCGATACGGCGGTCACCGAGGTCGAGCTCTGCGACCGCCACTTCTTCGCGCCATTGAGCCGTCCGGCCGGGTCATTTGCTCGGTCGGGTCATTCGCTCGGTCGGGTCATTTGTGAGGGCGCTCCGCCAGCGGCGTGCCGGCTGACCCGCTATGGGCGAGACCGCAGCACGTCGACGCCAGGCCCGCTGAGATCGTCCAGCGCCGCCTTGCGACCGGTCATCGCCATCACGAGCGCGATGGCCGGACCGCTCGCCTCCGGGCCGGAGCCATGCGACCAGTCGGTGTCCGTCGCCCGCAATGTCACGCCCTCGATCCGCTTCTTTGCGCCGATCAGCAGGTTCGAGCCGCTGTAGAAGTCGGCCACCGTGACGACGTGCTCGACTGGATGCGGCCGGTAGGTGCCGAGCGAGCGGAAGATGTCCTCACCGTGCACGACGGTTTCGCCGAGCCACGACGGCGCCGGCCCGGGTGGTGCCGAGCGTGAATCGATCAGCGACCGATAGGTCTCGGTGAGCTCAGCGTCCGACTTGCCGGCCTCGACGCCGGCGATCTTCTTGGCCGTCATCGACTGGAAGCTGAAACCGCTGCCGATCATTGCGCCAAAGAACTTCGGCGGCGTCATCTGCGCTGTCGCGATCATGTGAGCCACGACGTCGCGCACGGCCCACTTACTTGCGAGCGACCGTCCGTCCCACGCGCTCGCGGGCAAGCTCGCCAATGCATCGGCAAACGATGCGCGCTCCGACTTGATCATGTCCCAGGTGCTCATGTGGTCTGCCTCAATCGATAGGAATGCGCCCGTCTCGCCATTGTCGGCCGAACCGAACAGCGATGCGCACGGACGCACCGCGTGTCGGCCGCCATGGCACGTTTGCCGCCGCCGAGTCCGCGCCGCGGACGCGTCAGCGCGGCGGGCGCGTCAGCGCGGCGGCGCGTCAGCGCGGGCGGGCGCGAGGCGGGCGGGCGGGCGGGCGAGTTGTACGGAACTTGGCCGCCGAAGCGGACCCGGGGCGCCCAACTTCCGTACAAATCCGAGCGCCGGGAGTCCGCCTGCCGGGCGCTGACCGCCGAGCGGCGCACCGATCAGATCAAATGCTCAAGATCGTGAGTCGGTACGTGGATCCAGCCTTCGACAGCGGCGACGGCAAGGTCGCCCGCACCCGGTCCGGCGGTCAGACCCAGAGCCGCCGCGCGCGTCACGAGCGCCGCGACGACCGCATCGAACACGTGATCGCTGCGGCGGCATTGCTCCCACGCGTCGGTCGACAGCTGCAACCAAGGCGCCGCCGATTGAAGGGCGTCCACCAGCGCCGCCAGAGCCGCGGTGGCCCGGGCCCGGTCGGCCTTGTAGCCAGCGGTCGCGAGGCCCCAGCGGCGCATCGCCGCGGCCGGGTAGACCTCGGCGACCACTCCGGCACCAGATCGGTCGGGCCTGGTCGTCGGGCTCGGCGGTTCGAACGCGTCGATCAGCAACGCACATCGCAGGGCGACCACGCCGATCCGGTCCGTCGACACACTCAGCGGTCGCGTTCCCGACGCCGCGATGATCTCATCGGTCCGGCGGTAGACGAGACGGCGACGATAAGCGATCGGGTCGGTCGCACCGCGACCCGGCCAGGCGCCGCCAGCACGGTGCGCCGCCACCGCGTCGACGAACTCGACCGGCCATCCGAGTGGGCAGTCGATGCCGACCCGGTCCGCACCTCGCATGAGGCCCAGTAGCGCGTCGTCGTCCAGGGGCGGCGGGTACACCTCGCCCTGTGCGGCTCCGTCCTGCCACGAGATCGCGCAGCCGGCCGTACGAGCCGGTGCCGCCGCGAGGTCGATGCCCAACGTACGCATTCTCGTGTCTAGCGCATCCCGCTCGCGAGGAGTGCGGCCGTCGGCATCGTCAGCACACCGTCGGCCACGTGCGGGGTGGCGAGCCGTTCGAATGTCTGCCGCACATGTTCGACCGTCGCCGGCGGCGCGCCCGCAAGCGCCGCGCCGAGCGCGCCCAGACCGTTCGCGGGGGCGGTCCACCACGCATCAACCGTTGTCTGGTGTTGCCACTCGATCGTGTCGCACACGACGTCGAGCAGGCCGGCGCCCGACAACAGGTCGGCGAACCCGGCCGGCGTACGGGCAAAGTCGACCTCCGGCGACAATCGCGGCGCGCTGGCCGCGCTAGGACCGGACGTGAGCCCGGCCTCGGCGGCGACATCGGCCCAAAACAATTGCAGCGGCGGCGACGGCCGCGGCCACACAGTCATGGCCACGCGGCCGCCCGGCCGGACCACTCGACGGAGTTCCGCCACCGCCGCGGCCGGGTCACCGACGTGGTTGACGACAAAGTTCGCGACGACCGCATCGAACGTGCCGTCGGCGAACGGCAGCTCGGGGAGGACCGCGAGGCGTACGTCGGCGGTTGGTACGGCCGCCGACGCGACCTCGATCATGCTCGGCTCCGCGTCGACGGCGGTCACCCGCGCGCGGCGAGCGACGGCGGCGCGCGCGACGGTGCCGGGACCCGTGCCGACGTCCAGTACGGCGCTGCCGGGTCCAACTCCGGCCGCATCGAGCAATGCGTAGACCGGATGTGCACAGAGCGTCGCGAAGCTGAGGACGTACGCTTGGGCACGCCCCTGCCACATGCGCCGTTCGTAGTCGTCGAGAGTGGTTCGCATCACTGTCCGTATCGATCGGAGCGGAAGCGGGGGTTGACAGCCGCACCAAGCCCGACTGTCATGGACACGCCACTGTTCGGCGTCCCGTTTGCCGTGCCGGTTGCCTTGCCAGCTGCTGCGCCAGCTTGCACTGCTAGCTTGCATTGCAGTTTGCCTTGCCAGTATTGCCATGGAGGAGAGCGCGTTGCGGCCCCACGTACGCCGACGTACCCGGGTGATCTTAGTATCGGTTGCCCTCAGCCTCACCGGTGTGGCCGGCTGCTCGTCGAGCAGCGCGCCCGACGTCCAGACACCGGTCGCAGCGCCAACGGTGGCGGCGAGCCAGGGCGCCACACAGATCCTCGCGACCTATAAGAAATTCATGACCGAGTACGTAAAGGCCTACAACGCCGGCGACCCCAACAATCCGGAGTTCACCAGTCTGGGCGGCGGCAACGCCGCCGGCCTTCAGGCCGTCATCCAGAGCTCCGTCACCGACCACATCATCGCCGTCGGCCAGCCGACATGGTCGCAGCCGGTCGTGCAGTTCGTCGACGCGAACGAAACGATCGCGTCGGTGACTTTCTGCTTCGATCCGGACACCTGGAAGACCGTGATATCGGGGACGGAGGCCGACCCGTCGCCGTCGCCGAGCGCGCCGGGCCTCGACGCGACCAGCCACCCACCGCACCCGGCCTATCCTGACGACGCGGTCGGTGCGTACACCGTCCTGATGTTGCTGAACCGAAACACGGCCGGCAAGTGGACCGTGGCCCAGACCAACGCCCAGCCGGACCGACCCTGCAACTCGCCGTCGTCGTCGCCGTCGCAATAGCCGCCGAGCCTACGACCTACGACCACTTGCGACATTCCGTAGTCATCTCGCTACAGCGCGCCCAGTTCCGGCGCGACCCCTGGCGCGAAGCATCGGGTTTACTCCCACGTCGTCGGGGGTAGGCCGCAGGCCATGTCCCGCATCGCTGCCAGCCGAGACCGATCTGCCACGATCGCCTCGCACGCCGACGTCGGACCGATTCGATGACATGGTCGCAGCCCGTCTCTGTCAACACCGTGAAGCCAGTGCGTGCCTCCGGCCCACAGACTCGACCGACCCGGGAGGGCGTTTACGGGTCTTTACATCGCCGTTCACCTTCGCCATACTGCGACGTGTACGCGCATACAGTAAGCGCATACACGCAACCTGGGGAGGCAGCCGCTGTGCGAACCGTGCCCACGGTGTACGAAGTCGCCCGGCACGCCCGTGTCTCCACCGCGACTGTGTCCCGGGTGCTGTCGGGCAACGATCGAGTCCGCCCGGAGTACCGGGAGCGGGTGTTCGCCGCCGTGGCCGAGTTGGGCTACGTGCCCAGCGGCGCCGCTCGAGACCTGGCCGCCAGGCGCGCCGGAGTGCTCGGGTTGTGCTTCCCGGATCTGGTCGGGGATCAGGACACCGAATCGGACGCGATGTTCTGGTACGACGAAATCATTCGCGGAATGGAACGGGCGGCCCGACGCCGCGGATATGCACTACTCATCGCGGCGAGTCACGAAACCGACGACATCGATCTCGTGACGACCGTCGCCGGCCGGTGCGACGGCTTAGTCGTCCTGGCCCGGACGGTCCCGGCGCCGGAGTTGGAGCGAATCGCCGGCCGGATCCCCGTGGTGATGCTGGCCGGGCCCCGTACGTCGGATGAGGTCGCGCGGGTCGTCGACCACCTCGTGGTCGCCAACCGCGCGGGTGTCCGAGAGGTGACCGGGCATTTGGTGGATGTGCACGGCTATACCGACGTGTGGTTCGTGGCCGGGCCAGACTCACCTGACTCCACGGCCCGCTTCGAAGGTTTCCAGGCGGCCCTGGCCGAACGGGGGCTCCCGGTCGCGGAACGTCCCCACGCAACCAGCGACTTCACCACCGCCGGCGGCCGGCGGGCAGTCGCTGCACTCCTGGCTGACGGACATCGTCCCAGGGCGCTCGTGTGCGCCAACGACCAGACCGCGTTGGGTGCGTTGGCCGCGTTGGCCGGGGCCGGGTTGCGAGTTCCGCAGGATGTTGCGGTGACCGGCTTTGACGGTATCCAACTGGGCCAGCACGTACGGCCGGCCCTCACCACGGTCGCGCAACCGATGCGCCAGCTGGGCGAGAAAGCCGTGAGCATGCTCGAGGAGCGCCTGGCCGATTCGGGGCTCCCGGCCCGGCTGGTCGAGATGCCGGTGCGAAGTAGATATCCGCGAAAGCTGTGGCTGCACCGCTGTCCTCTAGCGGTGTCCGGTCTCGTTAGGACAACCCAATCGCCGGCGGATGCTCCATCCACCGCCGGCCGGATCCTCAAGGAGTCACAAATGAGGAAACGAGGCACCATAGCGCCACCGGCCCTCCGGCCGTCATCCTGGCCGGAGTCGGCACGGGTGGGACGCGGTCAAGCGACGACGAACCTGGAAGTCGGTCCGGTTCGATGACGTCACCCGACGCGCGCACCGACTTCGAAAACCGCATCTACCAGCGGTTGACCGACACGGTCGGTGCCGACGAAGGCACCCGGCTACCCGCACCGACGGATCTGACCGCCGAGGCGGCCACCGGACACGTCCGGCTCTCCTGGGAGCCCGTCGCCGGTGCGGCCGGCTACGTGATCGAGCGCGCCGAGGCTGGCCATTCGCCCGTCATCGTCGACCACGGCGGCGCCGACGTCCCGGCCGTTCCACAACTCGCCTTCGCCGACACCGGTCTTCGCGACGGGACCACGTACACCTATCGTGTCGGGGCCGTGCTCGGCGCCGACTATCCGGTCTGGACGTGGTCGGAGCCCGTGTCCGTCGACACGTCGGACGGCCGTACCCATGGCTCGCTCCCCACACCCGTCGTTGCGGTCAGCGTCGACGCAGCGCACGTGGTCGGCAACCTCCGCCGGGTCTGGGAAATGATCGGCACGGAACGGCTGTCACAGCTGCTCCTCGACGGCGACCAGAAATGGATCGCCGACGAGTTCGCGACCGCGCTGCGGCGCGTCCGCGACGACCTCGGGGTGCGACGTGTCCGCGCCCACGCGATCCTGCACGACGACAACGACGTGGTTCGGGCCGGTGGCGATGGGAGTGTCACCTACTCCTTCGACCGCGTCGACGCGATCTACGACCAGCTGCTCGACATCGGGATCCGACCGGTCGTCGAGCTTTCGTTCATGCCGGCCGCGCTCGCACGCGATTCGCAGCAGACGGTCTTCACCTATCGCGGGATTATCTCGCCACCGGCCGACTGGTCCCAGTGGCGTGCGCTGATCACAGCGTTCGCCGAACACCTCATTGACCGGTACGGCATCGACGAAGTCGCGCAATGGTCGTTCGAGGTCTGGAACGAGCCGAACCTCGTCGTGTTCTGGACCGGGACGGTCGACGAGTATCTCCGCCTGTACGAGGAATCGGCGCGCGCGCTGAAGGCAGTCGATCCCCGACTGGCAGTCGGCGGCCCGTCGACGGCGGCGGCCGAATGGGTCGAGCGCCTCGCCGAGCACGCCGAGCACGCCGGCGTGCCGCTCGACTTCGTCACCAGCCACACGTACGGCAACCTTCCGCTCGACGTACGGCCGGCACTCGGCCGGCACGGCTTCGAGGGGACGCCCGTGTGGTGGACCGAATGGGGCGTCGGCTCCACCCACTTCGGCCCGATTCACGACACCGCCTTCGGCGCTCCCTTCGTGCTGGCCGGGTACGCCTCGGCGCAACATCATCTCGATGCGCTCGCGTATTGGGTCGCCAGCGATCACTTCGAGGAGCTCGGCCGAGCGGATCGGCTGTTCCACAACGGATTTGGACTGCTGACCGTCGGCAACCTCGCGAAACCGCGCTACTGGGCGGCGCATCTGGCCGCGCACCAGGGCGACCACATGCTCGCTCACACGGTGGACGGCGACGGCGCGGCAGTTCTCGTGCAGTGCTCGGCCACCCGCCACGACGACGGCACGATCGACGTCCTCACTTGGAACGGCACGATCAACGCGGCCGTCATGTCCGGCGACGCACGGCTGGACCGCAATGTCCGGCTGGAAGTCGGCGGAGTCGATTCGGGTATCGCCTACGAGGCCACCATCTCCCGGATCGACGTCAACCATTCCAATATCGCCGCCGCGTGCCCGACCGACACCGTCTGGCCGGACGAAGAGCTCTGGTCGCGCTTGCGCGCGGCCGATGCGCTCGCGACCGAACCGATCCTGGCCACCGAGCCCGGGTCGAGCGCGACCACGCTCCGTTTCGACTATCCACTCCCCATGCCCGGCGTGGCGCGTATCCGGTTGCGCCCCGTCCGGTCGACTCCCGGGACGCCGCAGCAGCGGTCGTCGGATCTACCGGACTGACACTCGAGGAGACATCATGAAACGCCGCACACCGATGGTGTTGTGCGCCGCGGCCACAGCCGTGGCACTGTTCGGGACCGCCGCCTGCGGTGGCTCGGACGTGAAGTCCAGCTCGTCCGCCGGCACCGGCGGCACGCTGACGATCCAGGGCGACGCCGGCAACCCCACCCTGGTCGAGAATTTCAACCCGTTTGCCGGCACGGCATTGCACGGCCAGTTCCTCATGTACGAGCCACTCGAGATTCCGAGCCCGATCGACGGCTCGTACACCCCGTTCCTCGCGACCGGCTACAAGTTCACGAATCCCACGACCCTCGTCTACACGTTGCGACCGAACGTGAAGTGGAGCGATGGCCAGGACTTCTCGGTCAACGACGTCACGTTTACGTTCAACCTGCTGAAGAAGTTCCCCGCGCTCGACACGCGCGGCATTTGGGCGCAGGTCGCGAGCGTCAGCGGCGCCGGCAACACGTTCACCGTGACGTTCAAGCAACCCAACGTCCCATTTGCTTCGCAGGTGGCGCAGGTGCCGATCGTGCCGGAGCACGTGTGGTCGTCGGTGGCCGATCCGGTCAAGTACACCGACACCAAGCCGGTGGTGACCGGTCCGTACGTGCTCGACACGTTCGCGCCGACCCAGTACAAGCTGAAGAAGAACCCGAGCTACTGGCAGGCGAACAAGATCGCGCCATCCGAGGTCGCGTTCCCCGCGCAGGCCAGCAACCAGACCACCAACCAGCTCGACGTGACCAGTGGCAAGTTCGACTGGGCGTACACGTTCATCCCCGATGTGAAGAACACGTACGTCAACCGCGACTCGGCCCACAACACGTACTGGTTCCCGCCGGGCGGCACGATCGGGCTGTTCCTCAACCTCACGAAGGCGCCGTACAACAACACGAGCTTCCGTAAGGGCGTCTCCGAGTCACTGAACCGCACGACGATCGCGCAGAAGGCCGTCAACGGTTATCTCGACCAGGCCAGCATGTCCGGTCTCATCCTGCCGAACCTGCAAAAGTGGCTCGATCCCAGCATTCCGAACAGCGGCAACATCACACAGAACACCTCGCAGGCACAGCAGGACTTCGCGGCGGCCGGCTATCACCTCACCGGCGGCAAGCTGATGGGCTCGAACGGCAAGCAAGCGACGATGACGATCGTGATGCCGGGCAACTTCAGTGACTGGGTCGCCGCGGCGAAAGAGGTCGCCACCGAGCTGGGTCAGGCCGGCATCAAGGTCTCGCTCGACCTACCCCAGTACGCGCCGTATTCGACCGCCACGCAGGGCGGCACGTTCGACGCCGCGATGGGCGGATTCGGTGGCTCGGGCGACCCGTACACCGACTTCAACAACGGGCTCAACAGTTCGTTCGCGACTCCGGTGAAGACGCCGACCGTCAACAACTTTGAGCGCTTCAAGGACCCGAGTGTCGACCAGGCACTGGGCACGCTGGCCGGCGCCACTGATCCGTCGGCTCAGCAGCAGGCGACGTACACCCTCGAGCAGGTCATGTACAACCAGGTGCCGGTCGTGCTGCTCTACTACGGCGGTAGCTGGGGCCTGTTCCGCGACAACCACTTCACCGGCTGGCCGTCCGCGCAGGATCCGTACACGCTGCCGACCAACTACAACAACGCCATGCTCGTGGTGGCGACACACCTGAAGTCAGTCTCGTAGGTCCAGCCATGCGCTACGTCCTACGGAAGGTGGCGCTGTTCGTCGTCACGCTCTGGGCCGCGATCACGCTGAACTTCGCGCTACCCAGGCTGATGCCCGGCTCCCCGGTCGACGCGGCTCTTGCCAAGATCGCGTCGACCGGGCAGGCCATCACGAACGCGCAGCGCCATGCGATCGAGGTGCAACTCGGCCTCCCGCACTCGAACGTGTTCAGCCAGTACGGGCAGTACTGGAGGAACATCTTCACGCTCAACTTCGGCCGGTCCTATTCGTTCCCGACCGAGACCGTCAGCCACACGATCGGCAAGGCGCTGCCGTGGACGGTCCTGCTGGTCGGCAGCACAACGATCATCGCGTTCATCATCGGTACGTTGCTCGGCGTGTACGCCGGCTGGCGGCGCGGCACGACGGCCGACTCGACCGTGACGATCGGCGCGACGTTCTTCGCCGCGTTCCCGCCGTTCTGGCTCGGCCTGTTGCTGCTTTATCTGCTGGCGTTCAAGTTCGGCGTGTTCCCGATCAAGGGCGGCTACAACGAGGGCGCAACGCCGTCGTTTACGTGGCCGTTTCTGCGGGACGCGATCGTCCACAGCATCCTGCCGGCCGCGACGCTGGCCATCACGACCCTGTCGGGCTGGGTGTTCGGCATGCGAAACAACATGATCAACACACTCGGCGAGGACTACGTTACGTTCGCGGAGGCGAACGGGTTGCGTTCGCGTACGGTCGCGTTGCTCTACGCCGCCCGCAATGCGTTGCTACCTAACGTGACCGCGTTCGGGCTCTCGCTCGGCGCCGTGGTCGGCGGCTCGGTCCTCGTCGAGGGCGTCTTCAGCTATCCGGGCCTCGGGAACCTGCTCTACATCGCGGTGTCCAACCACGACTTCCCGTTGATGCAGGCCCTCTTCCTCGTCATCACGGTGAGCATGCTCGTCGCGATCTTCATCGTCGACCTGCTCTACGTGCGACTCGACCCGAGGGTGCGCCGATGAGCGTCCTGACCACCACCCCAACCCCACCACCGGAGGTGCCCGGCGCCGCCGCGGCACTCACGGTTGGCGGCGAAAGTCACGTACCCGGCCCGCTGCGATTCATCGGGCGCGCGTTTCGGACCCTCTGGGGCAACGGCAAGGCCCGAATCGGGCTGACCATCATCGCGTTGATGATCCTGATCGCCATCTTCGCTCCGCTGATAGCGAATCACTCGCCGACCGCCACGACGTTCCAGCCGTACAAGAATCCGAGCGGGTCGAACTGGTTCGGCACGACCGGCAACGGCCAGGACGTGTTCTCCCAGATGGTGTACGGCGCCCGGATCTCGCTGCTGGTCGGTCTGGTGTCCGGTGCCGTCGCGACAGTTGTCGCCGTCACGCTCGGACTCATCGCGGGCTACCGGCCCGGACCGGTCGACGAAGGCATCAGCTTCCTCACGAGCCTGGTGCTCGTCATCCCCGGCCTGCCGCTGATGATCATTCTGGCGGCGTACCTGCAGAGCCGTTCGCTTTGGACGATCATCCTCGTCGTCGCGTTCACGAGTTGGGCCACCGGCGCCCGGGTGATCCGCAGCCAGGCCGCAACCCTGCGAACCCGCGACTTCATCACGTCGGCGCAGTTCTCCGGCGAGCGGCTCCATCGCGTGGTGTTCCGGGAGATTCTGCCGAACATGACGTCGCTCGTCGCCGCGAGCTTCTTCGCCGCGGCCACGGCCGCCGTGATGGCCGAGGCGAGCCTCGAGTTCCTCGGCCTCGGCGATCCGAACACGGTGAGCTGGGGGACCATCCTCTACTACGCCCAGCAGCAGAATTCGTTGCTGACCGGCCAGTGGCTGCTGGTGTTCGCGCCCGGCCTCGCGATCGCGTTGCTCGCCACGGCCTTCACGCTTGTCAATTTCGGCATCGATGCGCTGTCCAACCCGAGGCTCAGGGAGAAGTGATGGCGACACCGCAACGTTCTCACGGGCCAACCGACCCACCGCTGCACCCCGAGGCGAACGACTCCCCGCTGCTCGCGGCGAAAGGCATCAACGTCGTCTACGAGCCGGCACGCGGCGTGCGCATCTGGTCGGTGCGCGACGTCAACGTGACACTGCGACCGGGCGAATTCGTCGGTCTGGTCGGCGAATCCGGGTGCGGAAAGTCGACGCTCGGCTTTGCACTCACCCGGATGCTTCGTCCACCCGCCCGCCTGCAGTCGGGCGAGATCTTCTTCGACGGCAAGGACATTTCGCTGCTCGACGGCGAAGACCTTCGTCGACAGCGACGCGGCGGATTCGCGCTCGTGCTGCAGAGCGGCATGAACGCGCTCAATCCGGTCCGGACCGTCGCCCACCATTTCGGCGACATTCTCAAGGCGCACAAGGTCGAGGGCGAACACTGGGGGCGCGCCGAGATCCGCCACCGCGGCGGCGAGTTGCTCGACAAGGTGCAACTGGACGCGTCGGTGCTCGACCGTTTTCCGCACGAGCTCTCCGGCGGCATGCGGCAACGAGTGTCGATCGCCCTCGCGTTGTCCCTCCAACCACGGATGATCATTTTCGACGAACCCACGACCGCGCTGGACGTCATCGTGCAGAAGGCCGTCATGCAGACCATCAAGGATCTGCAGCGCGAAGACGGCTTCACCGCGATCCTGATCAGCCACGATCTCGGTGTTGTGCTCGAGGCGACCGACCGCGTGATGGTGATGTATGCCGGCGAGATCGTCGAGGATCAGCCGTCGCGCTCGCTGGCCGCCGGCGCTCACCATCCGTACACCGAGGCGCTCCTGCGTTGTTATGCCGATCCGCGGGCCGAAGAGATCCACCTCGGTGGCATTCCCGGCACCCCGCCCGACCTCTCGCTGTCGCTCGCCGGCTGCCCGTTCACGCCGCGTTGCCCACTGGCGGAAGACATCTGCCGCGACGAGGACCCGCCACTCACGGTCCTGGGCAATGGCTTGGCCGCCTGCCACGTGCGGGCTCGCGAAGCCGGCACGCACGTCGGCGGTGGTGTCCCAGCAACGGTACGGCAACCGACGGCGCGGACATCGGCGGACGCTGAGGCAATCGGCCCGGCGGACGGCACTGCGGATAGCGCGACGGATGGCACGGAGGTGCCCGATGTCCACTGACGCGACCGCACCGGCGTCGCCCACGCCAGCCCCACCGCCAACCCGCCACTCGAACGTGCCGGCGCTGACGATCGCGCACGCGACGAAGATCTACAAAGCGCGCGGTCAGGGACGTGGCGCAACGGTCACCGCGGTCGACGACGTCTCGTTCGTAATCGAACCGGGTGCGGCCATCGGGCTCGTCGGCGCCAGCGGCAGCGGAAAGAGTACGTTGGCCAAACTCATCACCGGATCGGAGCGGCCGACGAGCGGGACGATCCGCTTCGGCGACATCGAGGTCAACACGCTGCGCTCCGGCGGCCTTCGCGACTATCACCGCCGCGTGCAGATGGTGTTCCAGGATCCGTACGGTGCGCTGAATCCGTTGCACACGGTGGAGTACACGGTGATGCGGCCGTGTCAGAACATCCTCGGCATGTCTGCGCGGGACGCGGTGCGACGAGTGCACGAGTTGTTGGAGATCGTCGGCCTGACGCCGGCGACGCAGTTCGCGACGAAGCTGCCGCACCAACTGTCCGGCGGTCAGCGCCAACGCGTCGTGATTGCGCGAGCACTGGCCTGCGATCCCGACGTCATCGTGGCCGATGAACCGGTGTCGATGCTTGACGTCTCGCTCCGCGCCGGCGTGCTGTCGCTGCTGCGGCGGCTGCGCGAAGAGCGCGGACTCAGCCTGCTCTACATCACGCACGACCTGTTGAGTGCACGTGTGGTGACGGATCACATTCTTGTCCTCAACCGCGGTCGGGTCGTCGAGCGCGGCGAGACGAAGTACGTCCTCCAACATCCCGAGGATGACTACACCAAGCGGCTGCTCGATGCCGTGGCGACTCCGTTCGTCGTGGAACCACCCGCCGGTTCGGTGGGTGCATCGGCAGTTACGACCGTGGCCTGAGGGCCGCGTTTTCGAGCGGTGTCAACCGACGCCGCTGCCGTCGCGGGGGTTCCGGTCGCATCATCGCGGCCGGAAAGAAGCTTCGTCGTCAGCGAAGACACGAAGGAGGGTTTGTGAAGATGACAAGAAGACAGTCGACGACCGCACGCAGGGTGTGCGCGATCGCCGGCGCACTCGTGCTGGTGGTGTTCGGGGCGACCCAGCCCGCCACGGCCGACACCGGCTCGAACAACGCGACATCCGGTAGTTCCGTGAAGAACTACGCCGGGTTGACCCCTGCGCAGCAGGCGAACCTGATGGGCATCGCGCGGGACACCTGGAAGTTCTTCGCCGACGATGTCGACCCGACGACACACCTACCGATGGACAACGTCACCTACGCCGGCGGCTCGGCGACGCCCACGGCGACCGGTCAATACACCGGTGCCTCCAACATCGGCGTCTACCTATGGTCGGTCGTCTCGGCCGAAGACCTCGGCCTCGTGTCGCGGTCGGAGGCACAGTCGCGGATCTCGGCGACGCTCACCGAAATCGGCCACCTCGACCGGTCGAACGGTTTCCTCTACCAGTGGTACGACACAGACGAACGGCAAGGTGCTGCTGAATCCCGGGCAGGGCGACTGCCCGAGCGTCGGCAACACGTTCGACAACTGCTCGTTCCTGTCCAATGTCGACAATGGTTGGTACGCATCGGGTCTGATCGTCGTACGGCAGGCGATGCCGGAGTTGGCACCGCAAGCCGACGCGTTGCTGAACGAGATGAACTTCGGCATCTTCTACGACGATCGGGCGGAGACGCACTGCAACGTCAACCCCGCGATCCCGGGCAACCAACCGACCGGCCAGATGTACGGCGGCTACTACGTCGGGTCTCCCCCGGATGTCGGCGACAACTGGACGCACTACTACCACAACGGCGCGATCTACAGCGATCCGCGGATCTCGGCCTACATCGGCATGGGCCTGCATCAAATGCCCGGCAACGTGTGGTGGCGGAGCTGGCGTGAGTTGCCGCCGCCGGCACCGTTCGCGGACTGTGCCACGACGGACCCGGACTTCTCGTGGCAGGGCCAATGGCCGATGGGCGGGCAGTGGAAGACCATCACCGACCCGGTATCACACCAGAAGTTCCCGGTCTGGGAGGGGCACTACACGTACCCGAACTCGGACCTGACGTACATGCCGACATGGGCCGGCGGGATGTTCGAGGGCCTGATGGCGAACGAGGTCGTACCGGAGACGAGCTGGGGTCCGTCCAGTTTCGGTCTGGCCGATGCGCGGACCGCTCAAGTCCAGATCAAGTACGCCACGCAGGAACTCGGCTACTCGGTCTGGGGGATGTCGCCGTCGTCGACCGCCGATGACACCGGCAACTACGGCGGCTTCGGCGTCGAGGGGTTGAAGTTCCCGTACCACGGTGGCGGAGCGACCGCGGACGACCCGAACCTCGCGCTGTCGCAGTGCTACGCGTGCGCGTCCGAGGACACCGTGACGCCACATGCGTCATTCCTCGCGCTCGACGTCGCACCACAGCAGGCGTACGCGAACATCCAGAAACTGCGTACGCAGTTCCCCGGTGTGTACGGCGCCAATGGGTTCTTCGACGCGGTGAACCCGACGACCGGATCGGTCGGCCACCGGATCCTGGTGCTCGACCAGTCCATGATCATGGCGTCGCTGGACAATGCGCTGCACAACCGTGCGGTGCAACGTGATTTCGCGAGCGACCCGGTGTCGTGGGCCGCTCAGACGTACCTCGGCGCCGAGCACATGACGCTCGGCGAGTAACACCGTTCGGCCCGGCGGGCCTGTGGCGCGATACGCGCCGCAGGCCCGCTGCGTTCGTCAGTGGCAGCGCCACTCAACGGCCCGGATCACACCGTTCTTGTCGATGTTCTGGCCGGCGATGGCCTTACCGTCATCGCTGATGTAGGCCGCCTCGTCTCCCATACCGGTCTTTGTGGCCAGCGTCGGCAACTTGACTATCCCAGTACTCGGCGTCCACACGGCCGGGGTCGGCGAGGTGAGATGGCCGGTCCAGCCGACGAGCCAATGGTTGGCGTTGCCGGCGGCCAACGCGAACTGCAGGTTGCCGAGCGCCGTGGCGACGCCGGTGTCGAGGTTGTAGGCGACCGAATAGAACGCCGTTTGCTCTTTGGTGGCAACCACGGCCCGGCCGGTCGCGACGTTGCCGCGCACGTCGTCGATCCAGAATCCATTGATGCCGGTGACGCCGGGGACCGTCGGCTGAGGCAAGAACTCGAACGTCCCGTCGGTGTGCCAGATAATGGTTCGCGACGTCATGGAGTCGAACGTCGGCATCACTGTGCCGATGATCGTGCCGTCGTCCAGAACGGCGTCCGGGCTGCCGCGCCAATTGGGACCGGGCAGCGGAAGATAGGTTGCCGAGGACGTCGGCGTACGCCAGACGATGGGCCGATTGGTGTTGTCGTCGTTTTTCGTCCCGGCTACCACTCCGGCATTGTTGACCGCCGACGGGCCAACGTTCGCGAGGCCGCCGAGCTTAGAGACCCGACCGTCGCGATAAATGAACGCCGATTGGGTCTGGCCGGAGAACGACTCGCCAACCGCCGTGCCGTTCGACGAGATCGCGGTGAGGTTCGCGTCGTCGCCTTTGATCGGCACCTTGTGCGGCACCCCGTTGTCCCAGATCAGTGTTTGTTCATGGTTGCCGCCGCCCGGATACGACCGGCCGATCAGAAAGCGGCCGGTCGGATCGCCACCGTTCGCGCCGATCAGTGCCATCCGCACCCCGTCGGGCACCGGTAGCAGATGCTCGACGCAGCTGAGCGATGTCGGCTCGGCGTTTGTGACGGCCGGATGGGGAGTCGTCGTGGCCGATGCGCTAGTCGCGGGGGCCACGACCGGCGGCGCGTCGCTGCGCATGGCGTTGATGCCGAGCGGCACGGCGACGGCGACGACGGCCACAGTTGCGATCACGCCGGCTGCTCCGGCCCCACGGTGCACTCGGCGCCGTCGACGGGCTGCCCCGATCGCGTCGTTAAGGTCGATGCGTGGCGGTGCCGGTATTGCGTCGAGAAGCGGCGCCAATATGTCGGCGGCGTTTCGTTCGTTGATATCCATTCCTCAGAACCCCTTCGCGATCGATGCGAAGTCGCGGGTCTCCAGGAGCTGCCGCAACTTCGCGAGGCCGTGCGAGGTCTGGCTCTTTACGGTGCCCGGCGAGCAGCCGAGCAGCTCGCCTACCTCGTTCACGGGTACGTCGCACAGGAAGCGCAGCACGAGCACCGCGCGCTGGCCGGCCGGCAGCCGGGACAACGCACCGCGCAGCGCGGCGGCCGATTCGGTGTCGGGCGCCTCGCCGGCACGCTGGTCCGGAATCGTGCCGAACAAGCGGACTCGAAACCACGGCCGTCGTGTCTCGTCGATGTGCGTGCGCACCACGATCGCCCGTACGTAGCGATCCAGGTTGTCCGCATCGCGCGCGTTCCGCCACCGCAGGTAGAGCTTCGTTACCGACTCCTGAACCAGGTCGTCGGCGCGGTGCTCGTCGCCGCAGAGCAGATAGGCCAGGCGCTTGAGCGCCGGCAACCGTGCGCTGACGTATGCGACGTAATCGTCGTCTGTCCCGCGATCCGCCATGTCCACCTCCCCGTTGCCTCCCTAAGACGAATGAGAGCGGGTGTCCGGTTGTACGGCTCGGCCCTCGATCATTGAGGAGCGGCGTAGTTAGCGCGATCGCCGATCCACGTGATGGACGAGTGATGCCGGGAACACCCGCGTGAGCCGCGACGGCGGCCGTACGGTGGATCGAGCGGGAAGTGCCCTGACCTGCGTTGACGCCGTCGGTCGACGGCTGATCGCGTCGCCCGGGCGCGTGGTTATCGCGACACCATGTCGCGCTTCGCCGGCTTTGTCGTGCAGTGCTCGAAGGCATTGGCGCCTTGAACCGATGACCAGATTCCGGCGGGAATCCAGGACGTGAAGGCGGATATCCATGCAGGTGACCGACACCCGACGACCGGTGCCGATCCTCCGCACGACCGACCTACGCGCGCCGTGGTGGGTCGTATGCGCCGCGGTGCTCGCGCCCGTGCTCCTGATCGGCGGTTGGAGCATAGCCACCACGTTCCAGCCGCCGACCTACCTCTGGACACGGGACACCATCAGCGCGTTAGCGAGAATAGGCGCACCGGAGCGGTGGTTCATGACCACGGCATTCGCCGGGCTCGGGGTGTGCTATCTCCTGATCGCGTTCGGATTGCGTGCGGCGGCACCGCTGGGCCGGGTGGTCCTCTTCATCGGCGGCGGTACAACCATCCTGGTGAGCGCGCTGCCCCTGCCGCCGAGTGGCACGTCGCAGGCCCACGGGTTGGTGGCTCTCGTCGGCTTTCTGGCCATGGCGCTGTGGCCGCTGGCCGCGGCCCGCTGGAGCGGGGCCACCGAGACCACGCCGTGGGCGTTTCGCGTACCCGTTGCCATCGCGGCCACCGTGACGCTCCTGCTGATCAACGGCTGGTTCGGGTTGAGCTTGCTGCCGCATGAGATGGTGGGCGTCTCGGAACGCGTCAGCGCCGCCGCGGAGGCGTTGTGGCCGCTCGTAGTGGTGCTGAGCACGCGGGTCGGCACGTTGAGCGTGACGGCAGCCGAGCGCGCGCCTACGGGTTGAGCGGCGCGAAGCCGCCCGATTGAGCGTGGCGGCGCGAAGCCGCCCGATTGAGCGTGGCGGCGCGACGCCTACCGATTGAGCGCGGCGCGGACCGCCGCGTCGAGAGCGGCGGCACTGAACGGCTTCGCGACGAACATGTCGCCCGCGCTGATGAGACCGCGGTTTTCGGCCACCGGACGACTGATCCCGCTGACGTACACGACGGTGAGGCCGGGCCGGGCCGATGCAACCCGCGTGCCGAACTCGGCCCCGGCAGCGCCGACATCCGCGATCACGAGGGAAATCCAGCCGTCCACGCCGGCCGCGTTGCTCGCTTCGCAGAACTCGATGGCATCGGCGGCCGTCTGAGTCGTCGCGACGGTGTGGCCGCGCGCCTCGAGGATCCGACGCATCGCCTCACGCATCAAATCGTCATCGTCGAGCACGAGGACCATCCCGGGAGGCTCAGGTCGACCGACAGCCTGTTCTTCGACGGACATGCGCGTGACCTCCCAATCGTGCGTACGCTCAGTTAATAGTGCCATTTTGCCGTGTACGCACCGTTATGGGGCTACCGATGAGGCCGAGCCGGCGGTTCCTGCCGCGACGCACCCGCGCCGCCGGCCGCGTGCGCTACTCGCCCCGCCGGGTTCGGCTTCGGACCGGTCGTGCCGCCGCCGAACTCGCGTCAGCGGTCGGACGCGACGTCTCTCTGCCGCTCTCGACCGTCACTAGTCTGGCCGATCTGCTCGCACAGGATTGGACGGCTCTGCCCGACGACATACGGCGAGACTTGGCCAGGCACATCGACGATGGTGCCCGTCGTCTGGCGACCCGCGTCGGTCACGTCATCGTCGTGATGGACGTGCTGGCTGGCCAGGTGCGTGCGGGCAACGCCGTGCCGGTGCGCGGCTCCGTGGACGCGGTCGTGGCGACCTTGCCGGTTACGGCCGGCGTCGGTGTCTCCGGGCCGCCCGCACCCGCTCTGATCAACGGTCGACATCTGGAGCACGTACTCGCGACGGTGATCGGCGACGCACTGACGTACGGCGCTCCGCCGGTTCGCGTACGGATCGTGCCCGAGCCCGGCAGTGTACGGATCGAGGTCGTCGACCACGGCCGGCTGGCCGCCCGGCGGATGCGCGCCCGCGTGCTGCAGCCCTCGACCGGGCGCTGGACGCTTGTCGGGCGGGAATCCGTGGACTCGCGAGCGCTCGGACTCGCCGTCGCGGCCCGGCTGGTGGCGACCGACGGTGGCACGGTCTGGCAACGGCCGATGCGCCGGCATCGGGGCGCGCGTGTGCTCATTCGGTTGGCCGCACCCGTCTCCGGCCCGCCGGCGCGGTGACGCCGTCAGCCGGTCAGGTCGCGTACGGCGGCGTAGCGTAGTCGGATGTCCGGCCGCGGATCGGAGTCGTAGGTCACCAGGCCGGCCGAAGTCCACGGGGGCGGCTCGGCGGCAGCCGAGAGCATCCAGGCCGCCTGTCGGGCGGCGCCGTCGGCGACGTACTCGCCCGGTTCCGGCACCGCCACCGGCGCGCCGAAGATGGCCGGAGCGATCGCCCGTACCGCTTCGGATCGCGCGCCGCCGCCGATCAGCAGCACGCGTCGTACGGCGATCCCGGTGTCCCGCAAGGCATCCAAGCCGTCCGCGAGCCCACACAGCATGCCCTCGACGGCGGCCCGGGCCAGATTGCCCGGCGTTGCATTCGCGACCGTGAGGCCATGCAGCGAACCGGTTGCCTCGGGCCGATTCGGTGTGCGCTCCCCGTCGAGGTACGGCACCATTGTCACGCCACCGGCGCCTGGTTCGGCCGACAGCGCGAGCGTGTTCAACGCATCGACCGACACCCCCAGCATCGCCGCCGCCGCCGACAGCACCCGCGCCGCGTTCAGCGTGCAGACCAGCGGCAGGAACAGTCCACTGGCATCGGCGAACCCGGCGATGATGCCGGTCGGGTCGGCGGTTGGATTCCGGGCAACGCCGAACACCGTGCCCGACGTGCCGATCGAGACCACGACATCGCCGGGGCCGGCCCCTACGCCGAGGGCCGCCGCGGCGTTATCCCCAGTGCCCGCACCGAGCACGATCCCGGGCGGGATGGCCGCCGATGGGAAGGCCTCGGTGCCGTTGGCCGATTGGTGGTTGCGACACGGTGCGCGCCGGCGACGTGCCCGACGATCCGGCCGAGTCGGCCGGACCGAGCACGGCCGGCACCGCAAAGTCCTTGCCGCCCGCGCGATTCAGCAGATCGAGCCGGTACGCGCCGGTCGCCGGCGACCAGTAGCCGGTGCCGCTGGCATCGCCCCGATCGGTGCGCAACGCGGTGATGTCTCTGGTCCCCCCGATCTGCCAGGTCAACCAGTCATGCGGCAGGCAGACCGCGACCGCCCGCTCGATGGACGCGGGCTCGTGCTTGGCGAGCCACCGTATCTTCGCGACGGTGAACGAAGCCACCGGCACGCTGCCGACCGCGTCCGCCCAGGCCCGTGCGCCGCGATCGGATCGGCCGTACCCGAGTTCGTTGACCAGTTCCGCGGCATCCGGGGCCGAACGCGTGTCGTTCCACAACAGCGCCGGTCGGACCACGGCACCGTCGTCGTCCAGGCACACCATCCCATGCTGTTGCGCGGCAACGGATAGAGCGGCGACGTCGGCCAACCCGCCGGCACTCGCGACGGCCGCGTCGAGCGCCCGGGACCACGCGGTCGGATCGACCTCGGTCCCGTCGGGATGCGGCGCTCGACCCGCGCGGACCAGCTCACCGGTCTCGGCGTCCCGGATCACCACCTTGCACGCCTGCGTCGATGAATCCACGCCGGCGACCAGCGTCCGCCGCTCGGCTGGCTGACTCATCGCGCGTGCATGAGGTGTTCGAGCGCGAGCTGGTTCAACCGAACGAAGCCGTAGCCGGCTTCACCGACCGCGTCGGCGTCGAAGTCCTCAAAGGCACTGCGGTCGGCCAGCAAGTCGTCGTACGTCTCGCCCGGAGCGAGGGTCGGCTCCCGCAACTCACCGACCCGGCTGGCCGCCATGGCCGCGACCACTTCCGGATCCGCGTGGAATGCCGCCGCGCGCTCTTTGAGCAGCAGGTACGTCCGCATATTCGCGGCCGCCGACGCCCAGACACCGGTCATGTCCTCGGTACGGGACGGCTTGTAGTCGAAGTGCCGCGGTCCTTCATACGTCGGGCCACCATCCACGCCACCGAATTCGAGGAGATTGACGAGGGCAAACGCATTCATGAGGTCGCCGTGACCGAAAACGAGGTCCTGATCGAATTTGATGCCGCGTTGACCGTTCAGGTCGATGTGGAAGAGCTTCCCGTGCCACAGTGCCTGCGCGATGCCGTGCGCGTAGTTGAGCCCGGCCATCTGTTCGTGGCCCACCTCGGGATTGAGACCGACCATCTCGTGATGCTCGAGGCTTGCGATGAACGCGAGCGCGTGCCCAACGGTCGGCAGCAGGATGTCGCCGCGTGGCTCGTTCGGCTTTGGCTCCAACGCGAACCGCAGACCATAGCCGCGCGCGAGCACGTAGTCGGCGAGGGTGTCGACCGCCTCGCGATACCGGTCGAGTGCGGCGCGAACGTCCTTCGCCGAGTCGTACTCGCTGCCCTCACGGCCGCCCCACATCACGTACGTCTGCGCGCCCAGCCGGGCGGCGAGGTCGATGTTGCGCATCACTTTGCGCATCGCGAATCGACGCACCCGACGGTCGTTGCTGGTGAACCCGCCATCCTTGAACACCGGATGGGTGAACAGATTCGTGGTCGCCATCGGCACGACGAGGCCGGTCTCCTTGAGCGCGTCGGTGAACCGGTCGATCTGCCGCTCTCGTTCGGCGTCGTCGCTGCCGAACGGGATCAGATCGTCGTCGTGGAAGGTGAGCCCGTACGCGCCGAGCGCGGCCAATTGATGAACCGCTTCCACCGGATCGAGTGGCGGCCGGGTGGCATCGCCGAAGGGATCGCGGGCCGGCCAACCGACCGTCCACAGCCCGAATGTGAAGCGGTCAGCCGGTGTTGGTGTCGGCGCCATCGTGACCTCCCGGATCGGCTGGACGGCAGGGCCATCCCGAGTTACGGCAATTTGTTTAGTGGATGAATTATTCAGATCAAGGTGCAAGAATGTCAACCCATGAAGCTGCCGCGCGCGACCGGACCGGCTCGGCAGGCAAGCATCCGGGAGCACAACCTGAGTGTCGTGCTCGACGCGGTGCTCCAGGCCGGATCGCCCATTTCCCGCGCCGGCCTCGCCACCGCCACCGGACTCACTCGCGCGACGGTCTCCGCCCTCGTTGACGACCTGATCGGCGCGGAACTGGTGGCCGAGGTCGGGCAGTCGCGATCGGGCGCAGCCGGACGCCCCGCGACCGGTCTCGTCGCCGACCCGCGTGGACCGGTCGGCATCGGGCTCGAGATCAACGTGGACCATCTCGCGGTCAGCGCCGTCGACCTCACCGGTCGCGTCTGCTATGAGGTCGTGGCCCCCGCCGACCAGCGCGGCGTGCCGGCAGCCGAGGCGCTGGCTCGCGTGGCAACGCTCGCCGCGGATGCCCAGCGCGCTCTGTCGACCGCCGGGCGGCCGGCGGTCGGCGCGGCGCTCGCGGTGGCCGGTCTTGTTCAGGACCATTTGGTACGGGTGGCTCCGAACCTCGCGTGGCACGACGTGTTGGTGCCGGCCACCCTCGACGGCGTCGCGCTGCGCGTCGACAACGAAGCCAACTTTGCCGCGCTGGGTGAACTGGCCGCCATGAGCGCCGCGTCCACCGAGCGGTCGCACAGCTTCCTCTATGTGTCCGGCGAAGTCGGCATCGGCGCCGGGCTGGTCATGGACGGCACGCTCGTACGCGGCACGAATGGCTTTGCCGGCGAACTCGGCCACGTCTGCGTACGCCCCGATGGTCCGCTCTGCGGCTGCGGAGCGTACGGCTGCCTCGAGCAGTACGCGGGCCAGGACGCCATCGTGCGGGCCGCGCTTGCACACGGAGGCACTATCGCCGACGTGGCCGCCCTAGCCGCACGCGGCGACGCGCGCGCGACCGCCGCGCTCGACGTCGCCGGAGGTGCGCTCGGTGTCGCTCTCGCGGGTGCCGTCAACATCCTCGATGTCGCCGATGTCGTACTGGGCGGCGTCTTCGCATCGTTGGCGACGTGGCTCGCGCCGGCCGTAGCGGCCGAGCTCGACAGTCGGGTGCTGGCTTCGCGATGGTCGGCACCGCGCGTGCGATCGAGCGCACTCGGCGGTCGGGCCGCCGTCCGCGGCGCCGCCGAAGCCGCGCTCGATGCCGTACGCGAGCATCCGGCCCGTTTCGTCACGCAGCGGTGAACCGTCAGTGGCCGGACCTACGCTTTGGAGTGGCCGACAATCCGGCCGCCGGGAGGCGACGAGACGATGACCGGGAAGACGCGGACGACGCCGGACGAGCGATTCGAGCGGTTGGTGGACGAGATGTCGGCTCAGGCGGACGTTTCGCCGCCGACCGGCGGGCGAGGATTCGGCGGCAGTGCGTTGACGTGTCGCGGCAAGATATTCGCGATGCTGGTGCGCGGGCAGCTGGTCGTCAAGCTGCCGAAGGCACGCGTAGACGCGCTCATCGCCGATGGCACCGGCACGCCGTTTGACGCGAACAAGGGCCGGCCGATGAAGGAGTGGGTCGGTCTTGCGCCGACATCGAGCCTCGACTGGTCGGCTGTCGCCGCCGAGGCGTTGGCGTTCGTACGAAAATAAGATGCGCTGTTCCGGCACGTTCGGGTTAGCGGCCAGCGTCCGGCCGCTCTAATCGCCGTCGCCCGATTCGGCGTTGAGGGCGTCGTCGCGCGCCATGTCATCGCGGATCGAATCCGCCGCGGGCACATCGATCGGCGACGGAACGCCGAAGACGTTGTAGAAGCCATCGATGTGGGCCTCGATCCGGTTCGCGGCCAGATCACCGTCGCCGCCGCCGATCGCATCGTGGATACTGTGGTGCTCGACGGCCAGCCGGGCGGCGATCGCTGGGAAGTCCGGATCCGCGCGCAGTGCTCGGAGTTGAGTCGGTCGCATCGCGACGCGCAACGCGGTGGTCAGCTCGGTGAGCAGCACATTCCCGCTCGCGCGCGCGATCGCGAGATGGAATGCCGTGTCGCGATCGTTGAACTCCTCGGGCGTGATGTCGAGATGATCCATCGCCACCAGCTCATCAGCCATCACGGCATGGTCGGCGAGTGTCGCCTGCTTCGCGGCGAGGCGGGCCGACTCGCGTTCGAGCGCAATGCGCGCGCGCACCACGTCGGCGGTCTCGAAACTTGAGAGCATCACGTGCAGTGTGACGAGATGGGTGAGCGCGTCGCCCGGCACGGCCGCCACCAATGTGGCCGAGTCCGATCCGGCGGTGCCCGGCACGACCGTACCCATCGCTTCCAACACGCGGATCGCCTCGCGGACGGCCGGCCGGCCAACCCCGAGCGACGCCGCCAAGTCGCGTTCGGACGGCAATCGGTCGCCGACCTTTAGCCGGCCACTCGCGATCTGTTCCTCGATCCGCCATAAAACGATCTCGTGAATCCGCCGATGGGTGGCACCCTCGCCAACGATGTCAGGCCGCGAAGAAAAGCCATTCACCGGCAGCCCTCCGGATCTTCTGGTATGGCGAGAAACAGTTGCAGGCGCATTTCGGGCAAGCTTATCGTGAGGTCAGCGCATACATAAGCCGGCACAAAGAGCGTTTGTCGCGTGCGGCGAAATATCGCGGCATTGGCGATTCGCAGGTGTCCATTTGCACGTACCCGAGGTAAAGAGCAGATGGCCATCGAATGTCGTTGGAAACCTGGCGAGCACGAATCTCGATTTCATTCTCCGGAGTAAAAGAGTCGAGACCGAATCATTATCCGTAGCCGCATCCGGCGCGTGGACCACCCACCGAAAGCACGACTGACCGCAACACCGCCCAGCGGACCATAGAGCGGTGGGCTCGCAGCGGTCTTGCCGGGCTGTCTGGACCGTGGGATGGAGGCGCGCGTCAGCCCGTCGTCCAGTGACGGAGTTTCTCGGGGTTGCGTACTACCCAGATGTGCTTGATCCGCGCGTCTGCGACGTCGAACGCGAACACGGTCACGGTGATGCCGTCTTGCTGAGCGATCAGGCCGGGCTGGCCGTTGACCGTACGCTCTAGGAACGTCATGTTGCCGGGCCTCCGGCGGGCGATTTCGATCCAGGCGTGCGCGATCTGCTCGCCGCCTTCGATGGGGTGCAGGAAGGTCGTGGCGAGGCCGCCGCCGTCGGCGGTTGCGGTGGCGTCGGGGTCGAGCAGGCCGATGAGGGCGTCGATGTCGTGGGCTTCCCATGCCTGTTTGAAGTCCCGGACGATGCCGGCGTGCGCGGCGGTCGGAGTCGCGGGGGCCTGCGCGGCGCGGATGCGGCGGCGGGCCGAGGAGGCCAGCTGGCGACACGCCGCCGGGCTACGGCCGACGATGTCGGCGACGTCGGCAAACGGGTAGCGGAACACGTCGTGGAGGATGAACGCGACGCGTTCGGCCGGGGTCATCGATTCGAGCACAACCAGGAACGCCATGTTGATCGACTCGTCGAGGGTGACCCGGTCGGCCGGGTCGGCCGACATGTCGCCCGGCCGGCCGCTGATCCACTCGCTGTGTTCGGGTAGCGGCTCGGGGATCCATTCACCCACGTAGCGCTCGCGCCGGGCCCGGGCCGAGCCGAGCAGGTCCAGGCAGATGCGGCTGGCGACCGTCGTCAGCCAGGCGCCGGGGGCCTCGATGGCCTTCCGCTGCGCGTCGGACAGGCCGTACCAGCGGGCGTAGGCCTCTTGGACGACATCCTCGGCGTCGGCCAGGGAGCCCAGGAGCCGGTAGGCGAGATTGATCAGCTGACGCCGCTCGCTCATGATCGCGTCCAGGCTCGGATCGGCACGGCCGGCTCGTGGCTCCGATTCGCTGGTCATGGTGTTGACGACTCCCTCGATTCGCAACTGCCCTCACCAATTCGACGAAACACCGCACCGGAATGTGACGTCGACCGTTCGCCTCACATTCCGGGGGGCTGTGTTGTCGAACTGCTGAGACGAACACATCCAGCGAACAGGAAGCTCAGAGACATCATGACTACAGCAATGCCGGCAACACCGTTCGCCGACCCGGCGCCCGCGCAGCGCCTGGAGCGGGCGGCCACTGCGCTGACCGCACACGGTTTCGCCGTGGAAATCCTCGACGACGCCGCCGCGGCGCGTACCCGCATCAAAGATCTGATACCCGAGGGCGCGAGCGTGTTCACCGGGGCCAGCGAGACCCTCCGCCTGTCTGGCATCGATGAGGACATCAACGCCAGCGGACGGTATCAGGCCATCAGACCACGCGTCCTGGCCATGGACCGCGTCACCGGCGCCGACGAATTCCGGCGGCTGCTCGCCAGCCCCGACGTCATTGTCGGCAGCGTTGCCGCGCTCACCGAAACCGGCTCCCTCGTGGTCGCCTCGGGCAGCGGGAGCCAGTTGCCCGGCTACGCCGGCGGCGCCGCCCGCGCGATCTGGATCGTCGGTGCGCAGAAGGTGGTACCCGACTTGGACACCGCGCTGCGTCGCGTCGAAGACCACTGCCTCCCGCTGGAAAGTGCCCGCACCCAGGAAGCCTATGGATGGCCCAGCGCCATCAACCGCCTTCTGATCCTCAACGCGGAACCCCACCCTGGACGCGGCACCGTTCTGTTGCTCCGCGAAGCCATCGGATTCTGAACCACCGGGAGTCGTCTAGCCGAGGCTGATTCAGTCTGAGGACGGACGCGAGCGTCGCGTCCGTCCTCAGCGTGCCGTCGGGGCTAGGCGCGTCCGCGATTGCTCCAAGACGGCGGGCGTCCATTTTGGTCGCTGCGTCTACTTGGTACGTCGAGTCAACCCCAACCGAGTTCGTGGAGCCGAGCGTCGTCGATGCCGAAGTGGTGAGCTATCTCGTGTACGACGGTCACACGGACCTCGCGGACGACCTGCTCCTCAGAGGAACACATCCGCAGTATCGGATTGCGATAAATCATGATCCGGTCTGGGAGGACGCCTCCGTAGTCGCTGCCGCGTGACGTGAGCGCGTAGCCCTCGTACAAGCCGAGCAACTCGGGCTCGCCCGGCGGCGACTCGTCGGCGATCAGGATCACCACATTGTCCAGTAACCGGATGAGCCCGTCCGGCACCGTGTCAAGGGCATCCGATACCAGTTCCTCGAAGCGCTCCACGGACATGACGACGGGCATACGACGTTTATACGGCGCATTGCACCACCGCGCCGACTTTCCGTACGAACAGTTGGAGCCGGCCCGGCGTTCGTGACCGGGTCGTGATCGACCGGGGTGGCGCGCAAGCGACCCGAGGCCGTAGATTTCGGCGGTTGCACCGATGTCGCCGGCGTCCGCAAACGCGACTCGACGTAACGAGGTTTGTCGCCCATCGAAAGGCATGCAGTGACGAGATTCGCGATAGGCCGAGCCACGTCGGTCGGCATGGTCGGGGTGCTCGCCGTCCTTGTGTCGGTTGTGCTCATCAACAGCGCAAACGCCACCGCGCCGAAGAAACCGAGGAACCCGACGGCGTCGAAAGCGCCGGCGTCCAATCCCGGCGGGGTGGCCAACGCCGGTTTCGGGCCGCACGGCGCGCTAGCGACCGGCAACACAGTGTCACCGGCGTCGACGCCGCCGGTCGGCTACCCGATCACCGGCATCGACGTTTCGTCCTGGCAGGGCACGGTCGATTGGGCCACGGTCGCAACAGACCGCGAAGTTCGCCTACGTGAAGGCGACCGAAGGCACGACCTATCTGAGCGCGACGTTCGCCGCGCAATACTCGGGCGCCAAGGCAGCCGGCCTCTACACCGGCGCGTACGCATTCGCACGACCGGAAAAACCCGCGCTCGCCCAGGCGGACTACTTCATCGACCACGCCCAGGTCGCCCGGGATGGCAAGACGCTGCCACTGATGCTGGACCTCGAGTGGCCGTACCAACTGAGCGGAACGTACGTCGCTCCGTACCCGTGTTATGGCCTCAGCACGACGGCGATGGTGGCCTGGATCCGGGTGTTCGTCGACGAGGTCAAACGTCGCACCGCATCTCCGACGCTCATTTACACGGCGGCGAACTGGTGGAACCAGTGCACGGGCGGCACGACCGCGTTCAGCGATCAGTTGCTGGACGTCGCATCATTCTCGTCGACACCGCCGACGACTCTGCCGACGAGTTGGTCGTCCTGGACGATGTGGCAATACGCGGCCAGCGGTGCGCTCCCCGGTGACCAGGACGTGTTCAACGGCACGTCTTACCCAGCTCAAGGGGATGACGATCGGGCACTGCTTCGTGTACGGGCGATCGACAACCGGTTGGTGCCCGGGCGCGTACCAGATGCCACCGCAACTCCGACGGCTACCGGGCTAGAGGCGGATCGGGGCGACGCGGGCGGCCACGATCTCGGCGCGTTCGTATCAACGGCATCCGGCCTAGACTGCCGTCAGCGAGGTCCCCGGCCGCGACGGAGCATGGATGACAAAGGCGAATGGCGCGCCGAGCCGTTGGTGGCAGGGATTTCGTGCGGTTGTGGCGTACGCGCTGAGCGTTGTCGCGGCGCTGGCGGCCCGCACCAAGCTCGATGACGCGCTCGCCGACATGCACCCGCCCGGCCAGGGTTGGGGCAGCTACGCCACCATCAGCGGGCCTTCGCCATTGTGGGCACCCCTGCCGGCGGCCCAGAGCATCTCCGGTTGGCGCGCCTGGGAGCAGGCGGAAATCGGCCTGGCGCACGGGATTCGGGTCATGCCTGTGCTTGTGTCGTCGGCCGTCGTCGACCTGCTGCTGCTGTCCGTACCGCTGGCGCTTCTGATTCGGATCGCTGCCCGTGTCACCGCCGCTCGGTACCCGGCTACCGACCGCCCGGCTGTCGCCGGCGAGCCGGACACCGAGCCGGCGAGTCGGCGCGGCTCGGATTCGTCGACGCACACCGACCTCGGCGCGCTCGCGAAGGTGGCGGCGCGCATCCAATGGCCGCTGATGATCGTCGGCGCGGTTCTGGTCCGATCGGTGCTGCTGGTCTGGGCGTCGGAAGTGGACAGTGGTACGGCATCGATGCTGTTGCGAGCGTCGGGTGCATTGACGGCCATCGCGTATATCTCGATAGCGGTGCCGGCGCTTCTTATTGTCTACGTCCATGTCGTCGGCGAGCTCGGCCTTCGTGAACGCTCCGCCGATCCGGCCGCAGCGTCGCATTCCTTGCGCCGGATCGGCCGCGTCATCGTCGCGCTACGCATGCAGATCCTCGCCGCGGCGGTCTTTCCGGCCGTCTTTCTCGCGCTCGGCAGCGACCTGACCGAGCAGGTCGACGACCTGGCGCTGCGATGGCCGGCAACACCGTGGACGCTCGTCGCGGCCGTGGTTGCCGCGTTCGTCCTGAGCGTGCTGCTCCTTGCCACCGGATACCTGTGTTGGAGCTGGTATAACGTCCGCCCGGCACGGACGCCGACGGAGCTCCCAGGCTGGATCCCACTCGCCATCGGCATTGTGCTCATCGCCGGCTACGCCGCTTCGTACGCGCAGCCGGCACCGTGGAGCGTGCTGCTCTGGCCGGGCCTCGTCTTCCTTGCTATCGGTCTGGTCAGCGTGATCGAGAAGGCACGCGACAATGTGACCGCCGCGATCGATCTCGGCATCGACGACACACGGCGAGCACGGCAGGCAACGCACGTCTGCGCCGGCGTTCCCTTCGCCGTGCTGGGTTACATCGCGATCCGCGCCGGCGTGCAGGTGCTCATTCTCCGGGCCACGTTTGCGTCGGTAGGCACGCTCTTTCTCGTCGGCGCCGTGGTTGCGCTGGCCCTGTCGTGGCTGATCGTCATCGTGCCGCCCCGGGATGCCGCGCGAGCACCGTTGGCGTACATGGCGGTCGGCGGCGGCCTCGCGTGCCTGGCACTCGGCGTTTTGTGCGCCGTCTATCCGATCCGCATCGGGCAGTCCGTCGGCGCACTCGCGATCCTGTACGGCTTCAGTGGCGTCCTGCTGGCCGTGCTGGTGCTCGTGGTGTACGTCGTCAAGGGGCGCCGCCCGAGCCTGCCGATCGCGCTCCTACGCATCCGGCGCATCCCGGTGTTGAGCTTTCTCGTGCTGTGGCTAGTGGTTACGTCCGCCGTCCAGGGCACCGATCACTACCACGACGCCCGGCTCCTCCCGGAGACATCGGCTGCGCCGCGACCGGTCACGGTGGCAACCGCCGTCTCGCAATGGCTGGACTCGCGCGGCGCGGCCACTCCCATCGATGCTCAGACGCGCACGCCCGTGCCGATGGTGTTTGTCGCGACGCTCGGCGGTGGCGGCCGCGCCGCTTACTGGACCAATCTCGTGCTCGACTGCCTTTATGACCACGCGGCCGAACCGGCCGGGGTCGGCCGTGCGTGCAATGGGCCGCAGCTTGACGAGTCGAGCGTGTTCGCCGAGAGCGGCGTCTCGGGTGGTTCGGTCGGCCTCGCCGTGCATCGCGCGCTGGGCTCGAAACCGTTCGCCTCGGCGCTGAGTGGAGACTTCGTCTCGCCGGACATCGCGGCGATGGTCTTTCGTGATGCGGAAGCGTTCTGGATCCCGACCCCGCTCAAGGCGTCCGGCCATGACCGTGCCGCGGTCCTGGAAGAGGCGTGGGAACGGGCCACCGGCGGTGCGCTCGCGAAGGGTATGTTCGCGGATGCGTGGCAGACGCCGGACTCGCTGCGGTTCCCGCTCATGCTGTTCAACAGCGCGACGGTCGACGACGGCTGCCGGCTGGATGTCTCGGTGCTGCAGGCGGCGACGACGGACGAGCAGACGACGACATCCGGTTGCACGACGCTCGCACCGTTTGCGCCGACCACCGATGCTGACGTCGGCTCGACGGAGCCGGGCGTCGTCGCCCACGGCGACCCGGTGTTCGCCGCGACGAAGGACCTCTACGACTACGTGTGCACATCGGGCGGCCACGATGGCGGGACCGGCGACACGGGCGGCGTCCCGAACCGGCATGACATGGCACTGTCGACGGCCGCTCTGCTGTCGGCCCGATTTCCGTACATCTCGCCGACCGGCGGGCTGACCGGCTGTGCGGCGCCGCAACGCCGTACGTTCGCGATGGACGGTGGGGTGCTGGACAACTCCGGCACGAGTGCACTGTCCGAAATATGGTCCAGCGCCGCCGGCCAGATCGCTGACTACGACAACGATCCGTCCCGTTCGACCTGTGTCGAGCCGCGGCTGCTCATCATCGACAACGGCTACGCCGACCCGGGCCCGGTGTCGGTGCCGAGCCAGCCACAGGAACTCGTGGCGCCGCTCGATGGCGCGTTGGCCGTCCGCGACCAGCAGACCTCTCGCGCCGAACAGGCGGCGGCGCTGGAGTTCCAGCACGCATTCGGCTCGGTGGTATGTCGGGGCTCCGCATCGACGCTGGCACGGCCGGTTGCCACTCGTGTCGCGCTGGTCGAGCCGAGCGTGCGGCCCGGACCGTACGCGCCGGTCGGCTGGTCATTGTCGACGTACGCCACCGATGACCTCGCCGAGCAACTGGACTCGGGCCCGAATCAGTGCGAGCTCGCCGTCGTCCGCAGCTGGTACACGTCGGCCGATCCGTTCTCGACCGGCGGCGCCTGCGTCGGCCTACAAATGACGAGCTCGGCCGGCCCGGTGACATTCCATTAGTCGTCGGCACGCCACCGGTAGCGGACGTCCGGCTCGCGCTCCTCGTTGCCGCTGCCGTCGGTACGGTCGACGGCGACGAACCCATGCCGCTCATAGAAGCGTTGCGCCGTCGCGTTGATCTGGAACGTCCATAGCTGGAGTCCGACCGGATAGCGGTGCTTCGCAACGTCGACAAGCCGGGTGCCGAGACCGTGACCCTGCCTTGGCGGATCGACGTAGAGCTGGTCGATCTCGCCGACGCCGGCTGCGCCGCCGCCAGCCGAATCCGCGCTACTGCCGCCGGCATCGAGCACCATCATGGCCGCGACCGCACCGTCGACGCTCGCCACCCAGGTCTCGCGGCCGGGCACGACGACGTCACGGATCCACGACCGAACCTCGTTGTCGCTGTGCGCTCTGCGTACGGTCGGCAGCGCGCGGCCAAACGAACGCAGCCAAACGTCGGCCACGACATCCGCGTCGGCGGCCGTTGCGCGACGCACCTCCGGTTCACCCGATCCCATGCCCTCAGGATCGCAGACGATGTCGGCGGCACCACGCGCCGGCCATCGCCGAAGTGGCGCATACGCCTCTGCACGCGTTGATGCGCGCAGAGACGTAGGCATTCGCTCGCAGAAACCGGTCTGGCCGGCGGCGGCGATCAACCACAGCTCAGCGCAGCGGACCGTCGCCCTCGCCGTTCGGATCGTCGCTCAGATGGATCGCGGCTTCCTCGGCGCTGGCGCCACCGGCGTCGATGCCCGCATCGAACGCCACCGCGTCGGTTTCCTCATCCGGGCCGAGCCCCTCGTCCTCGGCGAACAGCCGGCCAGCCCGGGGATCGATGTCATACCCCCGCCGCGTCAGCTCGTCTTCATCGTCGTCATCGTCGCCCTCGCCGTCATCGAGCGCGATGTCGGGCTCCTCCTCGGCGAGGCGCGCATCGAGGGATTCGCCCTCGCGCTCCTCCTCCGGCGTGGTACCGAACCGGTTCGCTCCGGCCCATTTGTCGGCCGGAACAATGCCGGCGTCGAGTGCGTCCTCCACGGCATCGTCGTCGAGCGTGTCGGACGTGCTGAGCGACCCCTCGTCCTCGATTTGCTCCCAATCATCGAGATCGCGATCTGCCGCGTCGTATTCTTCCCTGTCCATCGGCTCCTCCGGTCGGTGCGTGGCATCGGCAGGCGGCGCACGCCCGCGTCCCAGCCTCCCATCGAACCATCAGTGCCGGCGTCGCGCGCACGGACTCCCACAGATCGTCACGCCCAGGGCGCCAAAAAGCCTTCAAGTCACCGATACGCGAAGTCGAACAAGATCATCGGAGCCGCGGTACGGGAGCGGACCACGGCTTAGGCACCCATGTTGTGCCATGTCCTCCCATCGACGACGCCGGTGACGGGGATCCCGCGCATGTCCTGATACCACCGCACACCGGCGATCGTGTCCTTGCCATAGAAGCCGTCGGCCTTGCCGCATTTGGCCTTGCCGATGAACCGCTGCACGAACAGGATGTCGGTGCCGGACATGTGCGGCGACGCGAGTTGGAGCGTGCGCGAGCCGGGCTTGTGCACGGGAAGGGTCGAGGCCTTCTTGGGCCCGGGTCCGGGGCCGGGGCCGGGGCCGGGGCCGGGCTTCGGACCCGGGACGGGGATTTTGGTGGGCGTCCCGGCCGGCGTCGACTGTTCACTCGCCGTGTTGTAGCCCGTGCCCGTGGCATGGTTCTCGCCGGTCGGCCCGTGCCGTCCGGAGATGTGCACGTGATTCGTGTGCGGATCCCTGCCGGTGTACTTCTTCGGCCGGAAGTCGTGTCGACGCGTCCAGATCGTACGGTTGTGGATGACGTACTCGAGATCGTCGGGGTGGGCGAGCGCCCACGTGACGACGGCCTCGGCGCGAGTCTTGATGACCATCACGTCGATCGCATGCACGAGGCCGCGGGCATCGGGATTGTGGTCGGACTGCTCGGCCTGATGCGCCGCGTTGCCGATCCAGCCGATTTCGATGTGGGGAAAGGACTCGAGGCAGGCCGCTCGGCGGACGCCGAGGTTGTGCGCGATTTTGGCCATCAGTCGTCTCCCCCGCCGGGTGGATAGTCGGTGAACGGATCGTGGTCGGAGTCATCGTCGCTCGCGAACTGCAACGGATCGCCGTCCTCGGCGCTCATGGCAACGGCGTCGGGATCGAGGTGGTCGTCGGATGGCTGCACGGGCGTTCCCCCCAATGGTCACGCAGCGCGCCGGCACAGTGCGTGCACAGCAACGCATTTCCATGCTCAGGGGCACGCCGTCGATCGGAACAGTCCCGGCGGGCAATTGGCATGGTCGTAAATCCGACTCATGCGGTGGCCGGGCGCGGTCGGCTGCCGTACCGGCAAATGGGTTTGGTCAATCGGCGCGGCGCGCGCGGGCGCGGCGCTTGCCTTCGTGCATCGCCTGGACCCGCGCGATGGGGATCGCATTGCCTTCCTCGATGAGGTCGGCGCCAAGCCGCTGCGGCGCCGGCATCGCGTCCGCCCACGGATCGGCACCGCCCAGCAATCTGGGCGCGGTGTGAACGGTGAAGTCGGATGGCGCTATCCGATCGAGGTCGTCCCAGGCCACCGGGAAGGACACCGGCACGCCGGGCCGCACACGCGGGCTGTACGCCGACGCGACGGTCGCGCCGCCGGCGCGCGTCGAGTCGAGGAATACCTTGCCGCCTCGGTCGTCGCGAATGAACGCGGTCGTCGCGAGCGCTGGGTCCAGCCGTTCCGCCCGCGCCGCGATGGCCCGGGTCGCGGCGGCCATCTGTTCCGCTGAGGTCTCGCCATCTACGGGTACGAACACGTGCAGGCCCTTGGCTCCGCTGGTTTTGACCGCGCCCGACAAACCGAGTTCGGTGAGCGTCGTGCGGATGAGATAGGCCGCCTGCACGGCGAGCGCGAAGGAATCAGGTGTCGGCGGGTCGAGATCCAGGACGAGATGCGTCGGGCTGTGCCACTGCCCGGCGCGCACCAGCGTCGGGTGATACTCGACGGCGCGTTGATTGGCGAACCACAGCAGCGTCCGCCGATCGTTGCACAGCGCGTAGGCAACGTCTCGGTGTGAGCTCTCGGCCCACATCGTGACCGTCTGCAGCCAGTCCGGCGCGTACTTCGGCACGTTCTTCTGCATGAACGACGGCTGCCCCGGGCGCACGCGCATCACCGACAGCGGACGATCATGCAGCACCGGGATGATCCGGTCGCGAACCGCGTCGAGGTAGTCGACGAGATCCCGCTTCGTCGCGCCCGCGTCGTCGAACAGCGGCTGATCGAGGTTCGTGAGCGCAACCCCGTCGCGTTCCTCGCCGGTCGCCGCCATCTCGCCCCCGCCGCATCGATCGGGCCCGGTTGAATATCCGGGTCATCGTTCGAGGCTAGCGGTCGGTGCCGGCCGTCGCACACCGAAGCGTACGGCGGCCGGCGATCCGGCTCAGTAGCGGTAGTGGTCGGGCTTGTACGGACCTGCGATGTCCACGCCGATGTAGTCGGCCTGTTCGGCGCGCAGTTCGGTCAGGCGTACGCCGAGGGCATCCAGATGCAACCGCGCAACCTTCTCATCGAGATGCTTCGGCAGTCGGTGCACCTGGCGGTCGAACGCTTCCGGCCTCGTGAACAACTCGATCTGAGCAATCGTCTGGTTCGTGAACGAGTTCGACATGACGAAGCTCGGGTGCCCGGTCGCGTTGCCGAGATTGAGCAGCCGACCCTCGGACAGGACGATGATCGCGTGTCCGTCCGGGAACGTCCACGCGTCGACCTGCGGCTTGATCTGGGTCCGCTGGACGCCCGGCACCCGGGCCAGACCGGCCATGTCGATCTCGTCGTCGAAGTGGCCCACGTTGCCGAGGATGGCGTTGTGCTTCATGCGTTGCATGTGCGACGCCAGCACGATTCCGGTGTTTCCGGTCGTCGTGATGACCACGTCGGCCTCGTCGATCACATCCTCCAGCCGTACCACCGCAAGGCCGTCCATCGCCGCCTGCAGCGCGCAGATCGGGTCGATCTCGGTGACCACGACGCGCGCGCCCTGGCCCCGCAACGCCTCCGCGCTGCCCTTGCCGACGTCGCCGTAGCCGCACACGACGACGAGCTTGCCGGCAAGCATGACGTCGGTGGCCCGATTGATGCCGTCGACGAGCGAGTGGCGGATGCCGTACTTGTTATCGAACTTCGACTTCGTCACCGAGTCGTTCACGTTGATCGCCGGGAACAGCAGTTCACCGTCGCGGGCGAGCCGGTAGAGCCGGTCGACGCCGGTCGTCGTCTCCTCGCTGACACCCCGAATGTCGGGCGCCATCCGGGTAAAACGCTGGCCGTCCTCGGCGATGCTGCGGGTCAGCGTCGCCAGCAGGGTGCGGTAATCCTCAGAGTCGTCGGCCGCCGCCGGCGGCACTTCGCCCTTCGCCTCGAACTGCACGCCGTAGTGCACGAGCAGCGTGGCGTCACCGCCGTCGTCGACGATCATGTTGGGTCCGAGGCCGCCCGGGAATCGGAACAGCTGATCGGTGCACCACCAGTAGTCCTCGATCGACTCGCCCTTCCAGGCGAAAACCGGGGTGCCGGCCGGTGCGTCGACGGTGCCGTTCGGCCCGACGACAACGGCCGCCGCGGCCTCGTCCTGGGTCGAAAAGATGTTGCATGACACCCACCGAACGTCGGCGCCGAGTTCGACCAGAGTCTCAATCAACACCGCCGTTTGTACGGTCATGTGCAGCGACCCGGCGATCCGCGCGCCGCGAAGTGGCTTCGTGGCAGCGAATTCGCGCCGAGTGGCCATGAGCCCGGGCATTTCGTGTTCGGCCAGACGGATCTGGGTCCGGCCGTACGCCGCGAGGGCCAGGTCCGCGACCGCGAACTCGACCCCGTTGACGTTGTGGAGCTTGGCGTTCATGTGTCTTCCTCACTTCCCGGATCGGGTTCGGCGAGGTCCACTGACACCCGTCGTACGGGCGCGACTCATCGCGCGCTCACGCAGTCAGCGCGGTCGGCAAGGCAGCCGACGGCGACATGCGGAAAGCGCGAAGGATCGCTCGACAACGATGGTCAGGAAACTCGCCTCCGAATAGACAGGAGGCGCCCTTAACGGGTTAGTCAGGAATCGAGCGTGGCGGACCTGGTCCGTCGCAGCGCCCCTCGACCCTGACCGCGGCACGAGCCGCGATGTCACGACGGTACCGTCGGCGCGGCCATGCTCGCAACCGAATCCGTCGCAACCCGCGTCAACCTTGGTACGGCGGCGCGACGCCCCAGCCCCAGTGTGGGACGGGTGCGCGTTCGACCGGACGGGCGCCGGGCTGCGAGTTGGCGACCGCCAACCGCGTTCCCCACTCGATGTATCCCATGAAGGCCGCCCGGAATTCGGGATCCGCCGGCAACCCGACCTCGTCGGCGGCATCGGCGAGAAGGTTTATCCAACGTCGACGCTGTGGCTCGCTGATCGCCTTGCCGAGATGTTGAGCGAGCATGTGCGGGTAGCCGCCACGCTCGGCCGTATAGCGGGCCGGCCCGCCGAAGACCTCGGCCAGCCACATCGCCACGAACGCCGGATGGTGGCGATCCATGTGGGCGAACAGGGGTTGGAGGAGATCGTCGCGGGCAACCTGGCGGTAGAACGCCTCGGTGAGCCGCCCTAACGCCTCGTCGCCGCCGGCCCAGTCGTACAGGCTCGGCACGGACGCTCCGACCCCGTGGACGTCGGTCCGGCGGTAGTGCCGCATCTCCTGGATGTCGGGCACGTACGCCTTGATGGCGGCAAGGAAGTCGCCGAACCGGGCACTGCGGCGGAAGCCCTCCAGGTGGTCCGATTCCGACGTCCACACGATGCGCAGGACGTAGCTCTGCGGCTCCTCCGTGCATCGAGTCAGTTCGTAGTCCACGCACTGCGGTGCTTGACGCAGCACGTCGGCCGCCCGCGCGTACGCGGCCTCGAACTCGTCCCGGCGGTCGTCCGATATCTGGTAGCGGATGTATTCGACGATCATGAGAGTCATCCTTCGTAACGGGTATCTTTGCAATACAATACAGTAGTGCATTTGAAAGACTCTGCGCTGGCGAATCCGCCGAACCGGCCCGGCCGGACTCGCGACACGACCATCGACGACCGGATCCTGACCGCGGCCAAGGACCACCTGTCGCGCTATGGCTTTGAGGGCATGTCACTCGCCGCGGTGGCTCACGACGCCGGTACGACGCGCCAGGCGCTCTACCGGCGGTGGCCGACGAAGGCCGACCTTGCGGCCGCGGTCGTTGCCACGATCGAGGATCCGGCCGAACGCGCCGCGACCCACCTTGATCCGTTTGCGGCCCTGGTGGCCGAGCTCGCGGATTTCGCTCGCGGCGTGAGCATGCCGGGCCGGCTGTCGCTCGTCGGCGCCATGATGCAGGACACCGCCGACCCGGGTGTGGTGGCGCGATACCGCGCGCGGGTGATCGCGCCGCGGCGGCAACGGATCGCCGCGATCCTGCGCGAGGCGCAGCGGCTGCACCTCATCGATCCGGACGCGGACCTGACCGTGGCGGTGACGTTGTGCACCGGAAGTTGGTATGCGCGTGCCCTGGCCGGTGATCGTCCACCGCCGGACTGGCCGGCTCGGACGGCGTCCCTCGTCTGGCGGGCGGTCGGCGGTGAGCCACCGACCCGAGTCACGGAGCCGAAACGTGTGGGCCGTCGACGATAGCATGTTGAACATGAGCAATTCGTTAGCGCCGAGTCAGCTCAATCTCGTGGTAAGCGATCTGTCCCGGAGCATCGAGTTCTACCGGCTGCTCGGCTGGCCGGTCGGCGAGCCCACCGGCCCGCACGTGGCGATCGACTTCGGTGAGGGCCTCACCGTCGCGCTCGATCAATACGACTTCGCTCGGCAGTGGAACAGCGGCACGCCGACGCTGACTGGCGGCGGTGCGGTGCTGTCGGTAACGGTCACGGGGCGGACCGACGTCGATGCGCTCGTCGATCGGATGGCCGGCGCTGGCCATGTCGTACGCCAGGTGCCGTATGACGCGTTCTGGGGGTCGCGCTTCGCCGTGATCGCCGATCCGGACGGCTACCAGATCGGCATCATGAGCCCGGGCGTGGCCGAGCACCGATTCTGGCCGCCGACCGATGCACCGACCGCGTGACCGTCGGTCCCATCGGCGGCTGACGTGACTGACGCGTCGGCGGCGCAACGGTTCGTCGCCGACCGCTATGGCGCCTGCGCCGGCCGCGTGACGCTCCTCGGCGCGGGCGAATGGTCGCGGGCCTACGCGTTTGCGTTGGACGGCCGACCCGCGGTGATTCGATTCGGCGCGCATGGCGAGGATTTCGCGAAGGACGCGACCATGGCGGCCGCCTCGTCGGCGGCGTTGCCGATTCCGGAGTTCATCGACATGGGCCCGGCACCGGGCGGCTATTTCGCCGTCTCCGTACGGGCGAATGGGGTTGCTCTCGAAGACCTTGACGAGCCCGCAATGCGCGCCGCGCTGCCGCCCTTGTTCGCCGCCCTCGACGCCATGCGCGACCTCACGCCACCGACGAATGGCGGCTACGGTCTGTGGCCGGCCGGCGGTCCGGGACCGACCGATACCTGGGCGTCGGCCCTGCTGTCGATCGACGATGACCGTGACCGCACGCCAGGATGGCGTGACCGGCTCGCCACGTCGCGCGCGGGCGAGGCCGCCTTCCGGGCCGGGTACGCGAAACTGGCCGAACTCGTCGATCGCCTGCCCAATGAGCGCCACGTCGTTCACGGCGATCTATTGAACCGAAACGTCCTCGTGGATGACGTACGGATCAGTGCCGTCCTCGACTGGGGGAACGCGCTCTATGGCGACCATCTCTACGACACGGCGTGGCTGCTCTACTGGTGGCCGTGGCTGGCGCAATGGGCCGGCATCGACATTCGCGCCGAACTCGATGCTCATTGGCGGACGACCGGCGATCCGCCGCTCGACACCGACCGACGGTTGCGCGTTTATCAACTACACATCGGGCTCGACGCGCTGGCGTATACGGCGTTTGTCGGTCGATGGGACGACGTCGAACGCAACTGCGAGCAAGTGATGAGCCTCGTCGCGGCCGGCTCGATCTGAACGGACGCGGTCTGAACGGACCGCTCGATCTGAACGGACCGGTTCGCCGGCCGGCGCCGTGGATCAGACGCCAGAGCGGCCGATCGAGTGTGGACACTCGACCGGCCGCCCGCTGGATTGCCCGATCCGGCGAACTACGGCTGGACCCACGGAGACGGCGGCGGCGGCACCACGACGGGTGGCCGGTCGTCACACGTGATCGTGTTCGGCAGCTCCCACGCGGCCATCCACGGGCCGGTGGTTCCGCCGCCGTCGTTGCCGCCGAGGTCGACCGGCGTGAATTCCGAGCCGGCCGGCGTGAAGTTGAACGAGCCGCAGTTGTTAATGCCGACCGCGCCGACGTTGCGCGCATCGACGTTCTCGAACGTCGCCGAACCCTTGACGCGGGCACTGAGCACCGAGGTGCCGGTCCCGTCGACCTTGATGTCCTTGAAGTGGACGTTCGTAATCGAGTAGAGATCCTTCACCGGGAAGTCGGACACCAACATGATCGCGTTGTACGTGCTGTCGAGGAAGTTGTCGCCGACCACTTCGATGTCGGCATTGATGTCCTTCTCCAACGCGTAGATCCAGATGGCACCGAGACCGATGTTCCAGTTCAATTCGAACGTGCCGGCGCGGACCGTGGTGTTGTTCGTGATCCACGCGTGGCCGGTGAACGCCTCGGAACCGAACCGGGAGCCGAGCTGGATGCCACTGCCCTCCCGGATCGGGTCGGCGATGAGGTTGTTCGACACCGTGTTGTCGGTGCCGCCGTAGAGCGCGATGCCGTTGGCGAGGACGGGCGTCTGGATCGTGTTGTGGTCGAACGTGTCGCCGGCATCCTCGGTCTTCTCCGACCACATCGCGAGCGCGTCGTCGCCGGTGTTGCGGATGAAGTTGTTCGACGCGATCGAGTTCGTCACGCCGGTGTGGAAGTTGATCCCGTCGGCGATCTGGTCGACGATCACGTTGTTGGTGATCTTCAGATTCGTCATCGGTCCATCGAGCCAGATCCCGACCTTCGTGTGCTGGATATAGAGGTCGCTGATCGTCGAGTCGGACAGCGCGCCGCCGATGCCGTTGACCTGGTCGGTGTCGACGCGCTCGCGGACGTCACCCTCGATGGAGAAGCCGGAGAGGTGGACGTTCGTGCTGCCGCCGTCGGCGACGTACTTGCCGTAGAAGCCGACGCCCGTGTGCACCGAGCCATCCGCGGCCGGCGTGGACAGCGTGACCTGGTGGCCCTGGAAGATCGTGTACCAACTGCCGGCGCCCTCGATCGTCACGTTGTCGACGATGATGTGGCGGTTCACCTGGTACGTACCCGGCGGGACGTACACCTTGCGGTGGGACTTCTGCGCGACGGCGATCGCCTTGTCGATGGCGTTGGCCGAGTCGCGGCGGCCGGTCGGGTCGGCCCCGAAGGCCAGCACGTTCAGGGCGGTGAGGTCGACCTTCGGCGGCGCGGCCAACTCCGAGTCCATCAGGTCGATGACGGTGGCGGACGCGTCGCTACCGGCCGGCGCGGTGAGCCGTACGGTGTCGCCGGCCTTGTACGCCTTGCCGAGCAGCAGCCGTTGCTCGTCGTAGAAGTGGTTCGGGCGGAACGGTGCCGGGAACGTGACCGTGGTGCCGGGAACGCACGCGCACTCGGTCGTCCACCAGTCCGGCTCGATCGAGGTCGTCAACGTCGGGTCGTTGGAGAACGGGTACGCGTTATAGAGCCAGGCGTACTGCGAGGTCAGCGTCATGGTCTTCGCGTGGTGGCCGTTGACCGCGACGTCGAGCGGTGCGGTGATACCGCCACCGGTCGGTGCGTCCGGAATGCTATAGCGCACCGTGATGGCATTGGCCGCCTTGGGCAACGTGAAATCGACATGCTGCCCCGGCGCCAGACTGACCGCGGACCGGCCGGAAGCCTCGGCCGGCAATGTATACGCCGCCGTGCTCGGCCCGATGACCGTCCCGTTAGTGGTCGCCGTCTCGGCCTCCTGCTCGACGAACGGGACGGTGGCACCGCGACCCGCGACGAGCGACGGGTCGATCGCGGCGCGGGTGGTGGCCGGTGCCGGTACGGAATGCGGGCTGACGCCGGCAAAAGCCGTGCCGCCGAGGCTCACCGTGGCAACGGTCGCGGCCGCGACGCCCGCGACGATCCAGCGTGATCGACCCCGTCTCGCGGCACTTCGGATGATGATTCCTGACATCGCACGACTCGTTTCTCTCCGGGATGGGCAACGCCTTTCCGAGGCTCGTGGCGGAGCGGGCGCCAAGAGAGTCGAGGTGACAGTAGGACCCGTGCCGGTCATTGCACAAGGTCTATGAAACAGTTTTGTCATCTTCTCGTCGAATTCTTGCGCTCTTTCCGAGACTCATTGCTGACAGATCGCAACCGTCCCATGCCGCTACCAGACGAGACGAACGCGACCTACGTCAACATGCGCTTCGCGTCGGCGAGGCCTTCCTCATTGCCGGCACCATCGTCGATGCCGGTCAGATCGTCATTCGCCGTGCGCCAGGCGAAATACATGGCCTGGATCGCCCACCGGAACCGCAGCATGGTCGATACGCCGCGCTCGACCTCGGCACTCGGCAGTGCTCCGGTGGCCAGATACGCTTCGATCAAGACGCCGGCGCGGTCGATGCCGCCGACGTACATCACCGCGGACGCCAGGTCATAGAGCAGCGGGCCGGACAGCGCCGCACCCCAGTCGATCAAGCCGACGATGCCGGTGCACCGATCGATCCGGAACGCCTCCGGCGCCGGGTCGGAATGCAGCAACCCGGACGTGAGGCTGTCCGGATCGAGCTCGGCGTACTCGCGAAGGACCGCCGCGACGGCCGGCCGGATCCAATCACGCAGGCCCAGGTAGCTGGCGTTGAGGTCGATGCCGCGCAGCCCGCGGATCCCGTCCACGCGCGTGTCCCGCAGCGCAACGTGCACGCGGCCGAGCGTTTTCCCGACCAGACGAACGTCGTCCGGGTCGCTGTCGGACAGCTCAACTCCGGGAACGTAGTCCAACAACGCGATTGGCCGGCGGCTTGCGATAGCCGTGTCCGCGACGGTCGCCGCGTCCGTGGTGGCCGTGTCCGTCGTGGCCGTGTCCGCGACGGTGGCGGTCAGGGCGCCGGTTCGGGTAGGAACGGCCGCGCCGGATGGAATACCGGCCGCCTGCAACCGCGCTGCCACCGCAAGACCGCCGAGAAAATCAACACCAGCCGACGCCGGTACGGATTTCGCCACCCACCGCCGATCGGGCGCGTCGATCCACCAGGTCAGCGAGTTCATACCGCCGTTGTGTTCGGTTATCCGTACGTCGGCAAGGCCCCATTCCTGTACCAGCACGGCCGCAACGGCGTCGACGCCAATCATCGGCGGAGTGAAACACGCCTGGATATCGCGACGCGACGTGATTTCGGCAGCCGGCGACGCGATCGGCTTCGGCGGCGGCGTAACGGACGGTCAATCGATGATGCGAGGCGGCGCGAGGTCGGGGTTGTCGATCGCGACGTCACAGCGCGACAGCGGATCGCGTGCGCACAACACCACTCTGCCCGACCCATCCGGGCCGGCCGGTTCCAGCAAGAGAGTTCGAGCGGATATGAAGTCGTACGCGTTGCGGTAGTAGCCCTCGCCGCTTTTCCGGTCGTAGCCGAGTTCACGGGCCTCGCGCCAGAATTCTTGATTGAGCTGGGTGAACCCGACGTCGAAGTGATCGCCGTGTCCTCGCCGGTCGCCCGCCGTCGTTTTCGCGATCGACCGCGAGCCAGCGAGTACGTTCGAGATATGGCTAACGTGGATGACATCCTGACGCAGGTTTTCGACGGCCAGCCGCGCCTGACCGGCGACGAGATTTTTCGGCGGGTGACTGCCGCCGGGGCGGATCCAGACGTCATCGACCAGTTCCGCCTATTCCCACAGGGCGAATACTCGCCGGAAGAGGCCGCGTACACGTTCTCCGAACTGGCTGGACCGAGTCCGGAAGTCGCCGCCGCGGCCGCCGCGGACGCCGAGGCACGGACCGGGTCCGATCAGCCCTGGGATGCGGAAGACCTCGCCGTGGCCGAGGGTCGCGACCCAACGCCCGCCAACGTCGAGCGAGCGCGGCGGGAGTTGGCCGAGGACGGCCCGGCCGCGATCGAACGCACGGTGCCGTGACCGGGTCGATCGCAGGGCGTTAACTGCAGGTCGCTGGCGTGCTGAACGCGGTCTTGAATCCGCCCGCGCTGGTGATCTCGACCTTGGCCGCGACTCCGCCGGGGACGCCGGTCGTCACCTGATGGAAGGTGAAGATCGATGTCTGTACGGGGCCATCGACCGGATTCGTGGGATCAGTCAGTTGCACGTTCTGCGTCTGGGACGTGGTGCCGTCACTGAAGACCCACTGGTAGTAGACGGTCTGAGACGCGGCAACATAGATGTTGGTCGAATACTCGGCATTGAACGGACAGGTGCCGGTCGTCGGGCTGACCGAAACCGGCTGAACCGTCGCTCCGCAAACGAGCTCGAACTTCGTCGACGCCGTCGGCGCCGGTTTGGCGTTGTGCCCGATGACGACCAGCTCGATGGTGGTCGTGCGCATGTAACCGGAGATCGAGTAGTCGAGGCTCACGTTGCGCGACTGCGACCCGCGGCCGGAGAACTGGACCGTGTGCTGATGCGTAGGCGCGGCGCCGTCGATCTTCCACCCGTACGTCAACGTCTCCGGGCCCTTGTTCACCGAGACGACGCCGTTGATCGTGTACATGTGCGGGCACTCTGTGATCGCCAGGTCGCCAACGGGTGCCACGTCCACACTCACCTGTAGTGAACTGGAACCACCATTCGACCCGCTCCCGGCGCCGGCGGTCGCCCCGCCACCCGAGCCCGCATCGGAGCCGGCTTGCGACGCGGGCGCCGACTCATCCCCGATCGGTCCGGACGTCCCCACGCCAACGGCATCGGGCGGCGCGGCTTGCAGACCACCGGAGTATTTTGCGGACGAGGCGCACGCCGCCACGGCCATGCACATGGTGAGACCGACGGCCAGCATAAGGCGGTGACTTCGCATGACGCCCTCCTCGGGAAATTTCCCGGCAGGGTATGCGTCGAGGTCCGTCAATTGCCTCCGAGAGTCGTACATCGGACTCGAGATCGGCCGGCGCCGATTTAGTCGCAGGCACACGCGGTCAGGATCCGACCGACTCGACGTGACGCAATGTTTCCGGTCACCGCCACGAACCGGTCAACGAATCGTCCGTTGGCCCGGACGGCTTACGTGGACTGCGTCGGGGCTGTCACGGCCGGGGCCGGGTCGCTGCGAAGCCGGCCGTAGAGATATCCGTCGCGCCACTGGCCGGCGCGGAACTCGGCTGCGCGGATCACGCCCTCGCGCCGAAAGCCGGCCTTCTCCAGCGCCTTCTGCTCGGCGATGTTCTCCGGGTGCGTGCCGGCCTCGATGCGTTGAGCGGGCGTGTGTTCGAACAAGTAGTCGCACAACATCGCCTGCGCGCGCCAACCGATGCCGCGTCCGCGCCATTGTGGCAGCAGGGCGATCCCGATGACCCAGTGCTTCGCCGCGCCGCCATAGGAATCCGCGTGCCAACTCACAAATCCGGCCGCTTCGGCGTCCGGATCGACCTCGACCATGAGTCGCCCGTCGTCAGGACCGAGATAGCCGTCGGTCGCGTATCGCCGCGCGGGCGCTTGCGCATCACGGAAGCCGGCCCAATCGAGTCCGATGAGACCGGGCTCGGTGGCGAAGCGTCGAAACATCGCGAGGTCGTCCTCGACCAACGGCCGCAGCCGCAGCGCGGTCTCGGCCCGACCGCTCGCTGGTGGTTGTGTCATGCCGTGCGAGGTTACGCCAGGTCACCCTACCAAGATCTACAAGTGCCTCGCCGGCGGTAAATGTGAGCTGCGACGCCATCCGGGCAGCGCGGTTGACGCCGTACCCTAATGGCATTAGGTTTTAGCCTATGGATCGTAGTAGCCATGCCTAGGGTTGGCTTGAACGAGGATGCCGTCGTCGACGCGGCGCTCGCCGTCGTGGACAAGAGCGGTCCGCAGGCGTTGACCCTGGCGACCGTCGCGGCGCGTGTCGGTGTCGCGACACCGTCGCTGTATCAGCACGTTGCCGGGCTGGCTCATCTCCGGGCCCGGGTGGCGGCGCGGGTGCTCACCGAAATGACCACGGTCGCCACGGACGCTGTCGTCGGGCGGAGCGGCGACGATGCGGTCGCCAATTTGATGCGCCGCATGCGTGAATACGCGGTCGCGAATCCGCACCGGTATGCGGCGGTCCCAGCCGATCCGATGCACGACCCGGCGCTGGCCGAGCCAGCGGAAAAGTTCCTGCGCGTGTTCCTCGCAGTACTACGCGGGTACGACCTGAGCGGACCGGCCGCCGTGCACGCCACGAGGTGTCTCCGCGTGATCGTTTACGGCTTCGCCGCGATCGAGTCCTCCGGCGGATTTGGCCTCGCGGAAGACCCGGCGGAGACGTATGAGCACCTCATCGATATGTACCTCACATCCCTGCATTGACGTATTGACTTCTCGGGAGGACACCATGTCTGTTTCACCAGCTCGCACGCGCGCCGGCGCCGTCGCACTCATCGCGGCCGGTGCACTGTTCCTTGCCTATCCGGCCGTGCGCCCGTACCACGACGAGTCGACGGCGGCCGGTGCGACCGCGTCAATGAGCTCGACCGCATGGGTCGCCGCTCACTTCTTCGCCATGGTCGGCTTCGTACTGCTGCCGCTCGGGCTGCTCGCCATCACCGGCGTGGTCGCGCGCACGCGGGGGGCCGGTCTCGCGCTCGCCGCGACGGTGGCGGTGTGGATCGGCGCCGGCCTGGTCCTTCCGTATTACGGTTCCGAGGACTTCGGCCTGCACGCGATCGCCGGCCCGCACGGCAGCCAGTCGAATGTCGTCGGGCTCGTCGACGCCGTACGCAACCAGCCGGTCGCGTTGAGCACGTTCGGCATCGGCCTGGTCGTGTTGGCGATCGGGGCTATCCTCGCCGCCGTGGCGATGTGGCGCAGCGCGATCCTGCCGCGGTGGATCGGGATCCCGTTTGCGGCCGCCATGGTGTTGTTCCTGCCGCAGTTCTACGGGTCTCCTTCGGTACGCATCGCACACGGCGCCCTGATGCTCGTCAGTCTGGTGCTGCTCGCTGGCGGGTTGTGGCGGGCCGCCGCACCGGTTGGCGACGTGAACACGGCGCCGACCGAGGACCGCGTACCGGTTGCTGCCTAACCGATTACCGGTCCGGCCAGGTAACGATCTCGCCAAGGAGGAGACATGTCGGCATCCGCGGCATACCAGGTAGCGCCGAACGTCTGGCGCATTCCGGCGGCGCCGTACGACTTCGTGAACATTTACGCGTTTGTCGATGACGATGGACAGGTCACACTCGTGGACACCGGGTTGAAGAGCGCGTCGAAGCGGACGCTCGCCGGCCTTGCCATGATGGGACGATCGATCGACGACGTGACCCGCATCGTGCTGACTCACGCGCATGGTGACCACGCCGGAAACGCGGCGAAGATGGCCGAACTGACCGGGGCACCGGTATCGATTCACGAGATCGATGCACCCTTCGCCCGCGATGGCGTCGCGCCGCCGCGCGACGGGACCACGTCCGGTGGCCGCCTGATGAACCTGTTGGGCCGGCGCGGCAACGGATTCCCGGCCGTCACGATCGGTGATGAACTGACTGATGGTCAGATGCTGCCGATCGCCGGCGGGCTCCGGGTCGTCCACACGCCGGGCCACACCATGGGCCACGTCGCGCTCCTGCACGAGGCGACCCAGGTGTTGGTCACCGGTGACTCGATCTGGAACGTACGGAAGATGGGCTGGGGTGTGAAAGCGTTCTGCCAGGACGTGAAGCTCAACCAGCGGACGGCGCACGTCCTCGGCGAGCTCGACTACCGCGTTGCCGCTTTCACCCACGGCCCACATATCGCCGATCGGGCGCGGGAGCGCGTCCGAGGCTTCCTGGCCGACGCCCGCCAGTAATGCATTGCGGTGGCCCGCCGCGGGTGGCCAGCACCACCGCCCGCTACGACCGGTAATCGCCGGAATCTAACGAGGTGCGCCGGTACCGTAGTGGTGAGCTTCATTGCGGCTGCGTCACGCAGAAGCTAGCGTCCGTCAGGCCGCAGCCTGTCGGGAGGACACCGATTGAATCCGACGCAGCCGACATGGAGTCGGACTGACGGAAGCCTCGCCACCGACGGACGGCGTGGGCTTGACGGCGAGATCGCGGCGCCGCGTGGACCGGCCCCGGCGCCGCGCCACCGACGGCTGCGGGGAGGCGCGACGTCCGACCGCTTCCGGGGCGACGTTGCCGGTCTCCGTGCCGTCGCGGTCGGACTCGTGCTGCTGTATCACGCCGGGGTGCGATTCGTGCCCGCCGGCTTCCTCGGGGTCGACGTCTTCTTTGTCATCTCGGGTTACCTGATCACCGGACAGCTGGTATCCGAGATCGACCGTACCGGGCGCATATCGTTGACGGCCTTCTACGCCCGGCGCGCTAAACGGATCCTGCCCGCCGCGGCGGTCGTACTGATCGCGACAGCGGTTGCGGTCTGGATGTTCGTGCCACGGGTGCGGTGGCAGGACATCGGTGGGGACATCGTCAGCGCGGCCACGTACGTGATCAACTGGCGACTGGCCGACCGAGCGGTCGACTATCTCGCGCAAGATACGCCGCCGTCGCCGGTCCAGCATTTCTGGTCACTGGCCGTTGAAGAGCAGTTCTACCTCGTATGGCCGTTGCTGATACTGCTGGCGATTCTGGTCGCGAAGGCGTGGCGGCGGCGCGTACGGACAACGCTGTGGATCGGGCTCGCCGTCGTCGCGGTGCCGTCGTTCATCTGGTCGGTGCTCTACACCGCGAGTGATCCGGGCCGGGCCTTCTTCGTGTCCACCACCCGCATGTGGGAGCTAGCGGTCGGGGCGGGCGTCGCCCTGGCCGCGACGCTGGTTGCGCGCATACCCAAGGCGATCGCCATGATCATCGGCTGGGCCGGGCTCCTTACGATCGTCGTGTCCGCGATCGTGTTCACCTCGGTGACGTCCTGGCCCGGGTCCGCCGCCGCCATGCCGGTCCTCGGAGCGGCGTCGGTGATCGCGGCCGGAGCCGCCGCCGGTCCGCGCGGCCCGATCGCGATTCTGGGCACACGTCCGTTCCGGGTCGTCGGCGACCTCTCGTATTCGCTGTATCTCTGGCACTGGCCGATGATCGCGATCGCGACGGCTCACTGGAACGGCCTGTCGGTCGAGCGCGGGCTGGCCATCGTCGTCGCGTCGGCGATTCCGGCGTGGTTGACGTACCACTTGGTCGAGAATCCGTTGCGGTATTCCCGGAGTCTGTCGACGTCGCCGCGGTTCGCACTGAGTCTGGGCGGCAACTTCAGCCTGGCCGGCGTCTGCGCCGGCCTGGCCCTCGTGTTGATCGTCAGCCTCTCGACCAGCGGCACGGCCGGCTCCGGGCGGCCGGCGCTGGGCGCCGCCGCCCTCGCCGCTTCGTCCGGAGGCGCGTCGGCCGTCCCGATTCCCGATCGCGCCGACTTCATCACCCCCGATCCGCTGAAGGCGACGAAGGACATCCCGGTCACCACGCCCGACGGATGCTTCCAGAACGAGATCTCCGCCGAGGTGCTCTGGTGCACGTACGGCAATACAAAATCGGCAACGGAGGTCGTGCTCGTCGGCGACTCGAAGATGGACCAGTGGTTCCCGGCGTTCGAGAGTCTGGCCGAGCAGAACAACTGGAAGCTCTCTATCGCGGTCAAGGCCGCCTGCGCGTTTACGTCCGCGACCAGCATCGTCGGCCTCGATGCGAGCAAGCCTTATACGTCCTGCACGCAGTGGAATAAGAACCTGCTCGCGAAGTTGGCCGCGGAACGGCCGGCGTACGTCGTGACCTCACAGGTCAACGGCGTGGCGGCGGACTCATCCGGCCACGCATCGGCCGATGCCATGGCCGCCGGAATGCGTACGTCGTGGGCCGCTCTCGATCGCATCGGAACCAAGGTCATCGTGCTGGCCAACAACCCGCACCCCGGCCTCAACGTTGACCAGTGCGTCGACCAGCACCGCACCCATTTGTCGGCGTGCACGTACAGCAGCAACGTGCACCTGACCGATGCCGCGTACCTGACGCAACTGCTCGCGTTATCCACCGCGCCTAAGGTGAAGATGGTCGACCTTTTCAGCTCGATCTGCGCGACGCCGACGTGCCCAACGGTCATCGGCAATGTGCTCGTCTACCGGCAGGGCTCGCATCTCACGGCGACGTACGTGAAGTCGCTGGCGCCGAAACTCGCGAGCGCGCTGACCACCGCAGGCCTGCGAGCGCAATTCAAGGCGAGTACGGGTTAACGCGAGGCTGGTGCGCGAGCGCGCTGCCGTCTCGGTAGCCAGAGACCTGAGAAACGGAGGATTGCCGGTATGGGACAGGTCTCCGACGAGGCCGAGAAGGTGATCACGGCCAAGATCGATGAGGACTTTGCCCACGCGGAAACCAACCCAAGCCTCGCTTCGGCACGGGCCCGCTTCGGTCGTACCACCGCTACGCGTCTTGGTGCCTTGCCCGGCCATCCCGCCTATAACAAGGCGCGAGGGTTCAACGACGACGACGTCGATTATCTGGACGCGATCCGCGCCTTTTTCATGGACGCGGCGCTCCAACCTCTCATCGAGGTCTGGGCCGGCGACGCGTCGGCGTCGCTCGGACGGCGACTAGCCCGAGCCGGCTTCTACGCCGCGGAAGTCAATGTCACCTTGCGGGCGCCGACCGGACCGTACGCCGCCACGACGCCGGATCCGGGCATTGCCATCCGCGAGATAACGGCCGATGACGACGACACCGTCTACCTCGAGACTCTGTTCCATGGATATGGGTTGAACACCGCGGCGGCCTCACCGCAGCGGGCGATGATGGCGATCGAACATCGTTCGCCGCACCTTCGCCGATACCTCGCCTACGTGGATGGCCAACCAGCAGCAGCCGCTGCCCTCTACACCACCCAGCAGCACGCGTATTTTGCCGGGGCCGCGACAATCCCGGCCGTGCGCGGCCGGGGATGCCAGAGTGCCCTGATTCAACGGCGCATGCACGATGCTGCGGCCAGCGCCAACAGCGTCGTTGTGACGACCGCGTTCGGATCACCGAGCCAAGCCAACCTGGAACGCCTCGGCTTCGGCATCGTCCACACCCGCACCTTGTGGCGGCCATTAGACAAGGACTGAGCCATCGCTCAGGGCTGTCGGCCGGGTAAGTGCGCACCAGCCGGTTCGATTGTCGCCGGTACGCCCAAGGGCGAACGCGTGGACGACGTTAGGGCCGTGGGTTTTCACCCGCGCCGAGCAGCCGCCGCCCGAGGGTTCGCGCGGCATCCTGAAGCTCCGGGCATTTCACAATCCGGTACGGCGCCCGGATCATCACGAGATGCTCCGCGTACCACACCGGGTTGCCGGTGCTGCCGGTGAGCCGACTTGTCCCGACATCAACTGGCTCAAGCCGCCCGAGCGCGCGCGGGAGGCAACGCACAACCGTGTCGACCGGGGCGTCGATGAGGACCTCGACCTCGTACTCCCATCCGACGGCGAGATGCTCCTCGAGCATGGCGACCGGGTCGAGATCGGTGGGCGGGATGAAGGTGTCGTCCAGCATCTCCACGGCGCGGACCCGGTCGATCCGGTAGGCCCGCGTGGCCGTGGTGTCCGACCGGTGGGTCTGGCACAGCAGGTACCACCGACCGTGGCGTACGACGACGGCCCACGGGTCGACGTCGATGACCCACTCCGAGCCGGCCTCCGAGCGGTAGTCGAGCCGCACCCGTCGGTGGCTCGAGCAGGCGTGCACGAGCGCGGTTGTCGTCCTGGGATCGGGCCGGGCGGCGCCGCGGTCGGGCGCGGGCGCCGTGGTCCGACGGACGGCCTCGGCTTGGGCGGCCACCGGCTCCGGGAGTGCCCGCATGATCTTGCCGAGCGCGTTGCCGACCGGGTCGGTCGGATCGCTCACGTCATGGTGGCCGTCGAGCACGGCCATGACCAATCCGAGGGCTTCGGCGGCGCTGAACATCAGGGGCGGAAGCCGAAGGCCGCGGCCTAAGCGGTAGCCGCCGTACGGCCCACGGGTCGACTCGATCGGTATGCCGGCCTCGCGGAGGATGCCGACATACCGCCGGGCCGCCCGCTCCGAAACGCCGAGCTTGTCGGCGAGTCGGTCCGCGCTGATGCCCGGGCTGCCCTGGACGAGTTCAAGTGCCAGCAGCGCCCGTGCCGTCGGGCTCGCATCGGGCTTCACAACGTCCCAACCATCAGCATTCGAGTAATCCACATCCAAGCGATCCGGAAGCGATCCGGAAGCAGAACGTCCGGAACGGAACCTAACATGCGCGGCATGACCGAAGACACCGTTCTGGACACCACGATTCACGAACCGTCGCTGACCGCCGGCGAGGTAGAGATGCTGATCTTCGCGTTGGACCGATCCCGCGCGCAGTTCGCCTGGAAGTGCGGCGGATTGGACGCGGACGGGCTGCGCAAGCCGCACCCGCCATCGACGATGACCCTGGGCGGCCTGCTCAAGCACCTCGCCCTGGTCGAGGACTCGTACGTCGCCAACTTCGTGACCGGGCAGCCGCTCGGGGCGCCGTGGGACGCGCGCGATGCCGAAGAGAACTGGGCGTGGGCCTGGCGTACGGCGGACGAGGACTCCGCGGAGGATCTTTACGGGCTGTGGCACGACGCCGTGACGCGGTCGCGCGCCGCCTGGGCCGGGGCGCTGGCCGATGGCGGGCTCGACCAACCGTCGAAGTTCATTTTGCGGTCGGGCCAGTCGCCCAACCTCCGTCGCTTCCTGGTAGACGTGCACGACGAGTACGCGCGGCACGTGGGTCATGCCGACCTTCTGCGCGAGGCCGTCGACGGTCTGGTGGGAGAGGATCCACCACAGTCATGACTCCGGCCACGCGATCCCGATCCCGGTCGGAGCCGGTCGACGTGGGTCGACGTGGGTCGACGGACGTGACCGCGGCCCGCACCCGCCGACTTTTGCCGGGTGCGGACCGCGACGCCAGGTCAGGGCAGTGTCACCGAGACCTTCACGGTTTGCGCCTCATTGGCGCTGCGGTTGTCGTGGCTGACAACCATGAGGCCGCGAGCCGGTGTCGTAGCCCATTCCGCCTTGTTGACCGAGACCGTCTCGGTCGCCGAGGCGTTCGGCGCGACGACGTCGAACATGCCCGTGCTGATGGCCGGCGAGAACGCGTTGAACGACGCCGTGCCGTCTACCGTGTCCATCGTGTTGTCCGTCAGCCCGAACGCGACCGCGTGGTAGGTGAACCGCGGGTTGCTCGCCGACAGGCACGGCGAACCGGCCGCACATAGCTGCGAGATGTTCACCGGCAGCACGATCGTGCTGCTGTCGGTCGGCGCATCCGCGAGGAACTGGATGCTGCCGGCGTTGGTACGCAAGTCGAACACCGCGACGGCCATCTGGCCGCTCGAGGTGCCGGCCGTGAGCGCACCGAGGTCCGCTCCGACGACGTCATAGTCGTCGACCCCATCGCCGTTGACGTCCACGTCGATGTCGAACTCGTCCATGCCGGCGTTGGACCACCGGTGCTGGGTCGAGATCGCGAACGCGAGGACGCCGGGGAACGCCTGCACGCCGACGTTACGTACGTCGTCGGAGTCGAGGCCCTTGTCCGTACCATCGGACAGGCCCCAGGCGTACCAGTCGGCGGCGCCGGTCGTGGCGCCGTTGGTGTTCGTCACCGTGGCGGTCGCCGTACCGGTCTTGCCGAGCGTCAACGCGTTGATGCTGGTGGAAACGTTCGACGTTGCCTGCGGAACCAGGTAGTACGGCACCCGCAGCGTCACGCCATGGTTCGCGCCACCGGTCGGCGCGAACGTCACCAGACCGGATACGTCACTGAACTCTGCCGCGCTGCCGCCGGTGGCGGACGGAACGGAGAGCGTCACGTTTACCGAGACCTCACTCTTGGCCGGCACGGTGACCTGAGACAGACCCAAGGTGACCGAATGCGGGTCACCAGCGTCGAGCCCGGTGGACACGTTGAACGTGACCGCGGTCGTGCCGAAGTTGTGCAGCTTGACGGTCTTCGTCTTGGTGAGGTCCTGACCTAGCTCGGCAAAGCCGTAGTTGAGCGTCGCCGTACCCGTGTCACCTAGTGCCACGACCTGCGTCTCTGTCGCGCCCGGCGCCTGGATGAGCCCGGAGCCCGCGACGCGGGTCGTGTAGTCGGTCACCTGGGCCGGGTCGGCCGTGTTGACGATCGCGGCCTTCCAGTAGTTGACCTTCTTCCAGGTCGGGTGGGCCTGGCGGACCAACGCTGCCATCCCGGCGGTGTGCGGGGACGCCATCGACGTACCGGACATCACCGCGAAGTTGTTCCCGGTGCCGCTGCCGGCGGAGAAGATGCTGACGCCCGGCGCGGTGACGTCGGGCTTGAGCCAGCTGTCACCGGTACGTGCGCCGCCTGAGGTGAACGACGCCGGCGCCAGGAAGCCCGGGTTGGCGATGTCCTTGTTGGTCAGTGTGGCGGTGCCGCCATCCGCGGCGCTCCACTTGGCGCCGTCGGTCGACGTCACGCCGAGGAACGGAATCGTGACGGTGAACTGCTGGCCGGTGTCGGGGTTGTTGGTAATCGGACCCTCGAACGGCGGTAGCGTCGTCGCATTGTTGACCATCACGACCGCGGCCGCGCCGGCCTCCTGACCGAAGATCGCACGCGCGACACGGGCGCAGGTGCCCCGCGCCGTCACGACGATCTTGCCGGCCACACCCGCATTCGTGTACTCATTCGGATCGCATCCGAGCGAGATCGAGCCGTTCGGGTTGCGCAACACCTTCACCGGCAGCGTGGTGCCGTCGGTGAACGAGCCGCCGTTCGCGTTGATCGCCGTCGAGCTGGTGCCGGTGGACAACGCGACGGTCGCGCCGGGGAAGCCCGACGTCGGGTCGCTCGCCGCGACGCTGATGACGCCGGTGCCCGAGGCTGGCGACCCGCTCAGGTACGGGTTCTGGCCGTTGTTGCCGGCCGAAGCCACCACGATGACGCCGTCCTTGGCGGCGTTCGAGGCGGCGACCGCGCTCGGCTCATCAGGGCTGCCGAACGGCGATCCAAGCGACATGTTGATGACGTCCATGTCGTGGTCGACCGCCCACTCGATGGCGTCGACAGTCACGTCCGTGGAGCCCTCGCAGCCGAAGACGCGCACCGAGTAGAGGTCCGCCTTCGGAGCCACGCCCGGGCCGACAAGCCAGGAGTTGCCGCTGACCGTCGTGTCGTTGTACGGACCGGTGTACGTGTGGCCGTTGGCCAGCACGCCGAAGCCGGTCGCCGTGCCGGCGACGTGAGTGCCGTGTCCGAAGCAGTCCAGCGGGTTCGGGTCCGGATGTGGCACCGGCTGGAAGTCCGGGCTCGCCGGGTCGGCGTTGTAACTGTCACCGACAAGGTCGGTGCCGCCCTTCACTTTTGGCGCGTTCGGGCCGAAGAACGCGGGGTCCGCCGGCTCGGTCTCGTGTGCGTGCGCATCGGTGTAGGCCTGTGCGGTGCCGGCACCACCGAAGTCGGCGTGGGTCCAGTCGATGCCGGTGTCGATCACGGCGATCTTCACGCCCTCGCCGTGGAAGCCGTTGAGCCCGTCCCACACGGCCGGTGCGCCGATCAGCGGCACGCCGTGAATGTTGTCCGGCGTCATGAGCTGCACGCGGTGCACGCCGACGACGTTCGGGATCGACCGTAGCGAGTCAACCTTGTTCGCGGCGATGCGTACCTTTATTCCGTTGTACGCCAGTTGATATGTGCCGAGCACCTGGCCACCGCGCGCGCGGATGGTCGGTGTAGCCGACGTCTGCTGCTGGCGTAGCTGCGCGCGGCGGCTGGAACGCTGCGTGCCGGTAAGCGGCGTAGCGGCGTCTGCGTCGGCGACGGTCACCGGATCGCCGGCCATCTGCACCATGACCGTGACCGGCGTGTTGCTCACGCCTAGTGGTAAATGTTCAACGGTTGATCCGGCGGGCGCCGGCTGGAAGTGCTTCGGTGTTACCGGGTCCGCTCCAGCCTGCGATGCGCTCGCAACGACGCCAACAGTCGTGATCAATACGCTGATGCCGGCGAATCGCATCCATATGCGCCTGCGTTTACCGTGATTTTTACGGCTATCCGGATTCATTCCCTGTCCCCTCTTGAGGTGCCGGGTTCGTGGGCACTCTTCGCCGGATTGCGCCGCCACCACCAGTGGCCTCTTGACTGGCTGATGCGCGTACCAATCGCGTCGATGTGTTCCCGAGCACACAGTATGTCCACAGGAGACTCATGGGAATGCCCGTTTTTCGAACGAGGGATGTTCGGGCGCTAGTCGCCCGCCGCGGATTGCACATATCGCCTATGTCGGCGCGGCGGCCCGTCGGCGACGCGGAAACACGGCCACCGTCGCAACGGCGCGAAGATTCAACTGATATAACTCCGGCCGCGATGGCCCGGAGTACGGGAACTCAGCCGAGGTAGGCGTCGATCAGTTCGCGGCCGCTGGCTTCCATACTGGCCGCGTCGGCCTCTCGAACAATGCGCCCGGCGCTGAGGACATAGATGCGGTCGCAGACGTCAAGCGCGAGATCGACGCGCTGCTCGACAAGGAGCATCGATCGGCCACGCTCGCGCAGCGACGCGAGCGCGCCCGCCATGCTCTTGATGGCCAACGGGGCGAGCCCGAGCGACGGTTCGTCGAGAAGCATCAGATCGGGATCGCTCATCATCATTCGTCCAATGGCCACCATCTGCTGTTCGCCGCCGCTCAGAGCGGTTGCCGGTCGGTCGCGGTAGCGCTCCACGACCGGAAAGAGCTCGAACACCGAGGCCAGCAACTCCTCGACCCGCGCGCGGTCCCGGCGGAGGTGGAGCGCGCCGAGCCGCAGATTGTCCTCCACGGACTGATTGACGAATAGGCGCCGGCCCTCCGGCACCATCGCGACGTGCCCGCGTGCGACGCGGTGGACGGGCGTGTGCGACAGGTCGACCCCGTCGACCATGATCAGCCCACGACGGTGACGGATCATCCCCATGATCGCGCGCAGGATCGTCGTCTTGCCCGCGCCGTTCGGACCGAGCAGTGCCACCGATTCGCCCTTCGCGACGCGGAGCGTCACGTCGTGCACGACGTCGTACCGACCATATCCGGCCGACAGGTCGACCACCCGCAACGCGTCGTTTCGTCCTTCGCTCATTGGCCGAGGTACACCTCTCGTACGCGTTCGTTCGATCGGACGTCCGCTGCCCTGCCAGTCGTGACGAGCTGACCGGCCGCGAGCACCGTCACGTCGTCGCACATCTCGAAGATGAAGCGGGTCTGGTGCTCGATGACGATTACCGTGACTCCGTCGCGTTGCAGTCGACGGAGGATCTCCGAGACCTGTTCGACCTCGGTCGCGGACAACCCGGCAAGCGGCTCGTCGAGGATGAGAATCGACGGTTCGCCGACGCAGGCAGCGGCGAGCTGCGTGAGTTGCTCCACGCCGTGCGGCACGTCCCCGACCAGCGCACCCGCCCACCGCCGGTCCAAACCGGCCGATTGCAATGCGGCTCCGGCCTGCTCGCGCATGTCGCGATGGTCGCGGCGCGCACTCGGGATAAGCGGCCAGATCGGTGCCCGGCTCGGGATGTGCTTCACCCGTCCGTACAGACCGATCGTGACGTTCTCCCGTGCCGGGAGGTCCTTGACCAGTACGGCAGTCTGGAACGTGCGCATCACCCCGCGCGTAGATCGTGATGCGGCGCCGAGGTGCTGCACGGCGTGTCCGTTCACCTCGATCGTGCCGACGTCGGGCGTGAGTTGACCCGAGATCAGGTTGACGAGCGTGCTCTTTCCTGATCCATTCGGCCCGATGAGGCCGTGGATGGTGCCTCGTCGCACCGTGAGGTCGACGCCATCGACGGCCCTCGTGCCGCTCAGGTAGCTGAACACGACGTTGCGACAGACGAGAGCGTCCTCGTCCGCACGGTCGGCGTTCCGATTCTGCGCCGGCACGTCGGCGGCGAGCGGCACCTCCGCGGCGAGCGGCGCGTACGCGATCGGCGCGTCGTCCGCGACGTCGGCCACCTCCACCACGATCGGTGGAGCCGCCGGGCGAATCCGGCGCGCCACGGCCGACACCACACCCATGATTCCGGTCGGGAAGAACACGATCACGATCACGAAGATGCAGCCGAAGATGACTTCCTGGATGAACGGGTCGATCGACACGACAACCGGAAAGGCACTGATGAACGCGGCGCCGAGGATCGGGCCGAGCTTGGTGTTCATGCCGCCGAGGATGACCATCACGAGGATGTTGACGGACACGGTCCAGCTGAACTGGCCCGGTGAAACGAAACCGAGGAACGAGAACGCCCACCCCGCCATGCCCGCGAGCGCGGCCGACAACCCGAAGATGCCGACCTTCATCGCCGACGTGCGCACGCCGGCGGCGGCGGCGAACGGTTCGGCGTCGCGAATCGCCAGGAGCACCGGGTACAGGGGGGACGAGCGGATGCTCCACACCACGACGAGCGTGACGAGCAGGCAGAGGCTGACACACCAGACAACCGACGAACCCAGTCCGGACAGCCCGGCCGGGAAGTCTGGGAACACCGGGCCACCGATCCCTTGCAGCCCCCCGGTGAATTGCAGGTCGCTGATCAGCACCGTCACCACGAGCGTGAAGATGAACGTCGTGATCGCGAAGTAGAGCCCGCTGACGCGCAGCGACACCGTGCCGAGCAGGATCCCGACGAGTCCAACCCCGGCGAGGCTCACCGGCAGGAGCAGGAAGATGTTCCAGCCGTGCTGATTGAGCAGGGTGGTTGCGTAGGCGCCGAGCGCGAACAGACCGGCGTGTCCGAGCGAGTAGAGACCGGTCACGCCGGCCACCAGGTCGAGGCTCACGGCAAGAATCGCGAACACTGCCGCGGTGGTGACGACTCCCTGGATATAGAGCGTGCCGTCGGCGATCCGGAATGTCGCGGCCAGGTAAGCGACGACCAGCACCACGGTGCCCAACGGCACGAGCCGCGCCCACTGCCGCTCGGTGACGCCTCGACCAACAGCGATGGCCCTCATGGCCGTACCCCCGCTGAGGTCGTCGCGGTCCGTACGCCGCTATGACGGGTCCAGCGCCGGAACGGGTTACCGGATGCGAACAGGCCATGCGGAGCAATCAGGAGTACGACGATGACGACAACGAACGGGAACCAGTCCGATGCCTGCGAGCCGATGTACGTGTTCGCGGCGACCGACAGCACGCCGAGTACCAGACCGCCGCCCATCGCCGCCGCCGGCTTCTCGACACCGCCGATCATGAGTGCGACGAACCCGACGATGCCGTACGTGTCGCCGAGGTACGGGTTCGCGTAGGTGATCGGGCCGACCAGCACACCGGCAACTCCGGCGAGCAATCCGCCGAGGCCGAACGCGACGACCGCGTACCACGTCGTGTTCGCACCGACGGCGGCGGCCATCTCCGGATCGCTCGAGATCGCCATGCCGAGCTTTCCGAACAACGTACGTCGGCGCACGACCTCGAAGCCGATCACCACGACCAGTGCCACGCCGACCGCGAGCAACTCCTGCCAGGTCACTGACGCGTTGCCGATGTGGACGTTCTTCCGATAGAGCAGCGCCGGAAAGCCACGCGACGTCGGGCCGAAGATGGCGGCGGCGCTCGATTCGAGCGCGATCGCGACGCCGAGCGTGCTCACCAGCCACGCAAAGCTGAACCGGTTGAAGCGCAACACCGGGCGAACCGCAACGAAGTAGATCAGCACGCCGGCGCAGGTCGACAACGCGAGCCCGATCACCATCGCGAGCGCCACCGGCACGCCGGCCGACGACAATGTGACGGTTGCCATGATCGACACCATGAGCAGCTGGCCCGTCGCGAAGTTGATGACCCGAGTCACGTAATACACGACCGCGAACGCCATCGCCATGAGGCCGTACACGGCGCCGGACGATATGCCGCTGAGCAATACCTGGAGCATGGTTCCCTTCTGATGGTCGAGCCGGGCCTCGGCGACGGCCAGAATGCGGGCCGCCACGGTCGGGGCGCGTCAGCGCGCTGGCGCCCGTGGCGGCCCCAAGTCCGGGGATATCGCCGCCACGGGCGTCGGTGTCGCTACTGCTGCGCCGGCACCCAGGAGTTCGACGCGGAGCTGAACTTCACGACGGTCAGCTGGTCGGCGGTGATCGTCGTGTGCTGCTGCGGCGTGAAGGTCAAGCTACCGGTGAGGCCCTGGTAGTTGCTGACGCTGTTCAGCGCCTTCTGAAGGGCCTGCGGCTTGGTCGATTTGCCCTGCTCGATGGCCTGCTTGAGCATGAAAACGGCGTCGTAGCTGAGCTCGGCGAACGGCGTGGAGTCCACGTTGAAGCGCGCCTTGTACTTCTGCTGGAACGTGGTCAGCTGCGACGTCGGGTTGACCTCGGTGGACAGCAGCGCCGAAATCATGCCGTCGGCCTGGTCCTTCGCGAGGCCGGAGAAGGTCGCGTCGGCGTCCGTCTCGTCGTTGCCGAAGAAGGTGAACTTCGCGCCCTCGGTTTTCGCTTCTTGCACGAACGAGGCCTGGTCCTGCGGCGTGAGCCAGACGTCGACACAGTCCGCGCCGCTCGCCTCGATCTTGTTGATTTCGGACTTCAAGCCGACGGTCGCACCGGTCGACCAGTTCTCGGTGATCGAGTCGGTGAGCGCGAGCTTCTTGCCGGCCTTGTCGTACGCCATCTGGATGCCCGCGAGGCCGCCGAGGCCGTACGTCGTCGGATCGTGCAGAACGGCGAGACCCTGGCAGTGACCGATTGCGTAGTCGGCGATCGCCCCGCCCCACGCGAACGTGTTAAGACTCGTGCTGAACGCGTACGGCGCCGGCGGCTTGTCCGGGCCCTGCGTGTACACGGTGAGCCCACCGTCGTCCACGGCCCCGATGATCGGGATCTTCTTCTGGCTCGACAGCGCAACCGTCGTCGGGCCGGTGTCCGGCGAGCCGACAATCGCGACCGCTCCCTCGCTGATGAGCTTGTTGAACAACTGCGATGAGGTGGTCGCGTCCGCGCCATCGTTGTGCGGTTCGAACTTGAGCTTCTTGCCGAGTACGCCACCGCTCGCGTTGATCTCGTCGACCGCCATCTGCGTGCCGTTGAACACGGCCTGCCCGGTCGTGCCGTACGCGCCGGTGGTGCCGGCGATGCCCCCGATGAGGATGGTCCCGCCGCCGCCCCCGCTCGACCCAGAACTTCCACATCCCGCAAGTGCGAGGGACGCCGCCGTGACCGCGATCCCTACGAGGACGAATCTCTTCATTGCGAATGCACCTTTCGTTTGTGTGCTGCGTGCGCGGGCGTACCGGGTCGGCGCGCGTGCCGCGTGCCCCGGCGCGCGTCGCCGAAACGAACGGCGCGACGGCGGCATGCGCAGTGGTGACCGCGCACTCGCCTGTCAACGTCAGTCCGTCGCCGCCTCGCGACGGTGCCGCCAGATGCGGGAGCACGAGCAAATTTTGGCGCCGAAGTTCGGACGATATGACTGTCGGACAATCGCGGTCATTTTAGGGATCGTCGGGCCAGACATGTCAAGGACTCAGTCGGCCTCGATTTTGTTACGATGCCCGCCCGGCTGGAGTTTCGATGTAACCATCGCCGCCCGCGGTCGCGCTAGTGGGGGCGTCGAAGCCGGCACTTGCGCAGTTTTGTCGGACGATCATATAGTCGGGCGTTGTGACGGCGTGTTCAGCTGAGTCCGCCCTGTCGAGCCGTTCGACCGACATAGCGGCTCGGCCGGCCGAGAGTGGTTCGTTGGACACCCGAGGCACCAGACACCGCAGTACCAGACACCGCAGTACCGGACATCGCAGTACCAGACATCGCAGTACCAGACCCCGCACGACGAAGGAGTTGCCATGGCGGCTGCAATAGATCCTGCGGACGGGCTGTCCGTGTGGTCGGTCAAGTACGGAGAACGCGTCGTACGTAAGAACGATGTGTTCTACGACTATGCGTCCTACGGTCTGCCGGACGGCGACCTCGACATGGACTACAACTTCTGGGTCATCCGATCGGCCGGCTCGACCATGCTGCTCGACACCGGATATGACATCCCCAAGCGCGACTGGCTCGGCGAAATCAGCGTGACGCCGACCCCGCAGGGCCTCGACGTTCTCGGCATCGACCCGGCGACGGTCGACATGGTGATCACCAGCCACTTCCACTACGACCACATCGGTTACCTTCGGCTGTTCACCAATGCACAGGTCGTCTCGGGGCAAAGGGAGTACGACTACTGGATCGGCAAGCTCAAGGCGAATGACCTTGACGGCGAGTTCTCGACCGAGGAAGACCTCGGTCCCGTGCTCGACGCGGAACGCGATGGGCGTCTGCGGCTCGTCTCCGAGCCGACGGAGGCGTACCCCGGCATCACGGTCTACCCGATCGGCGGGCACTGCCCCGGAGAGTTGCTGACCCACATCGAGACGGCCGGCGGCGGCCTCATCATGACCGTGGACGCCGCACATTTCTACGAGCAGATCGAGAACGAATGGCCGTTCTTCGCGTTCACGGATCTCGACGAGATGCGCGCCGGCCTGAGGTTCATCAACGATCTCGCGCGCACGACCGGAGCGACAGTCATCCCCGGACACGACGCACGCGTGCGGGACCGGTTCCCGGCCGCGCCGGGCGCGGCCGGCGACATCGCGACGGTTCTGGCTTGACGAACCCGCGAGTAGTTGGTGGGCCGGCGCCATCGGAAAGGGACGAAGCCATGGGTGAGAGCGACGAGTACCTCGTCACGATCGCCAAGTACGGCACGCGTTTGACGACACGCAGCGACGTGTACCTCAACTACCACCTGTACAAGCAGCCCGATGACGCGATCGGCATGGACTACTTCGTGTGGGTACTGAGCAACGCCGAACGCACGATCGTCGTCGACACGGGCTTCTCACGGCACGGTGGCGAAGTACGTGGGCGTCGCGTATTGGCCGACGTGCCCGATCTGTTCATGCGGCTCGGCGCGGATCCGGCATCCGCGCCGACCATCGTCATCACCCACGCGCACTATGACCACATCGGCAACCTTGGGCTGTTCACCCAATCACCGGTCGTCCTGTCGAAACGGGAATTCGACTTCTGGACCGGTGACCACGCGGGTCACGTGTTGTTCCATCACTCGGTCGAGGACGACGAACTCGCACAGCTCTCGCGAATCGCTGCGGACGGGCGCATCGACTTCTTCTCCGGCCGCAGAGAGGTCGCCCCAGGGGTTGAAGTGATCGAGGTCGGCGGTCACACGCCGGGACAGAGCGTCGTGAAGGTCTCGACCAGCGAGGGTCCGGTGCTTCTCGCCAGCGACGCTGTCCATTACTACGAGGAGTACGACTCCTCGATGCCGTTCAGTTCCGTCGCCGACCTCGTTGCCATGTACGCCGGGTTCGACACCATTCGCCGCATGATCGATTCAGGCGAGGTACGGCATCTCGTGGCGGGACACGATCCCTCGACGCTTAGCCGGTTCACCCCGGCCGAAGGCGACCTCGCGGGAGTGGCCGCGACGATCGGCACCGCGCCGGCCGGAGCACGGCCATGACGGGCCGATTCGACGGCCGGGTGGCGATCGTGACGGGCGGCGGCAACGGCCTCGGGCGCGCGTCCGCGGAACGGCTCGCGGCCGATGGCGCGAACGTCGTCGTCGTCGACATCGACGGCAAGTCCGCGCGCGAGGTCGCCGAGTCCCTGCCCACGCCTTCGATCGGCGTCGAGGCGGACGTCGCGGCGGAGGCCGACGTCGACGCGTACATGGATGCCGCCGTCGAACGCTTCGACCATGTCGACCTCCATCACCTGAACGCCGGGATATTCGGCGGCTTCGAGGCGTTGCCCGACAGCAGCGTCGAGTTGTTCGACCGTGTGATGAGCGTGAACGTCCGGGGCACGTTCCTCGGATTGCGGGCCGCGTTCCGCCAATTTCGAACGCAAGGCACCCGCGGGACGATTGTGGTGACCGGCTCGATCGCGGGGCTGACCGGCAGCGCCGATCTTCTCCCGTACCACGTGTCGAAGCACGGCGTGCACGGCTTGGTCCACGGCGCGGCCGTCTACGGCGGCCCGTTGGGCATCCGGGTGAACGCCGTGGCGCCGGGGATCGTCCCGACCGACCTGTTCGCCGTCGCCGCGACGCATAGCGGCGGCAAGAACGACATGGAGCGGCGCGCATCGACGACGCCGCTGCGACGGGCCGGCCGCGCGGAGGAGATCGCAGCGGTCGTGAGCTTCCTGTTGAGCGACGACTCGGCGTACGTGACAGGACAGATCGTCTCGGCCGACGGCGGCGCGACGATCGTCAATACGGTGCGCCCGGCCGGCGGCGCAGGTGCGTGGGACCCTCGGCCAGTCGACGAGGCGATGTACGGATTGCAATGGAATGGAGGCACGCAGTCATGAGCGACACACGCGTCGGGTTCGTGGGACTCGGCAACATGGGCGGCCGGATGACCGCGTGCCTGGTGAGATCCGGCCATGCCGTGACCGGTTACGACCCGCGGACCGAGACCGTGGCGGCCGCCGGCGCCGTCGCGGCGGACTCCCCGGGTGCGGTGAGCGACCGTTCCGACATTGTTTTCCTGTCGCTGCCGGACAGCCGCGTCGTGGAATCCGTCGTCTACGGTCCCGACGGTCTCCTCGCGCACGCACGCAGCGGCCAGATCATCGTCGACCTCAGCACGGCCGGCCCCGACTCGACGCGGGCGATCTACGCCCAGTTCGCGGGCAAGGGCGCCGAATACCTGGACGCCGGCATCTCGGGTGGCGCCGCGGCGGCGGAGAAGGGCGATCTGACGCTCATGGTCGGCGGCAGTGCCAACGCCCTCGACCAGATCCGGGACGTGCTCGGCGCATTCGCGTCGAACATCTACCACGTCGGCGACAGCGGCGCCGGGCACACCACCAAGCTGCTGAACAATTTCCTGAACGCGATCGCGCTGTCCGCGACGTCCGAGGTCATGGTCGCCGCCAAGAAGGCCGGCCTGGATCTCGAAACCGTGCTTGACGTATTCAACAAGAGCTCCGGCGTCAACTTCGCCACGATGAACCGCTTCCCGAAGATCATCCACGGCGACTACCTCAAGGGTGGACTCACCAACACGCTGATGTTGAAGGACGTCACGCTCTACGTGGACCTTCTGGCTCGACTCGGCGTCGCGAGCCTCAACGCAGCCGGCCCGACCGCGAGCTTCGGCCTCGCACGCGCACTCGGGTACGCCGACGACATCAGCAACACCGTGGTCGACGCGATCGGCGACATCTCAGGTGGCGTGCGACTGCACGACGGAACGGTCGAGGAGAACCAAGCATGATCATCACGTCGCCGCCCGATCAGGCTGGCACCGCCGGCAAGCCCGGATCTCAGTTCACCGGACCGGTGTACCCGTACGTCACGATGCCCATGACCGACGGCGTCACCATCAACACCGTCAACTTCACGCCCGGGGCGCGTACGTACTGGCACAGCCACGAGCGCGGGCAGATCCTCCAGATACTCGCCGGACGAGGACTCATCCAGAGCGCCGGCGGGCCAGTCGAGGTAATTCGAGCGGGCGACACCGTATGGGTACCGCCCGGCGAATCGCACTGGCACGGTGCCGCACCCGATTCGTACATGATCCACACGGCGATTTCTCTCGGCGTGACCGCCTGGGCCGACCCGGTGTCGGACTCCGAATACCGCAACGACAGGTAGGCCAAACAGATGCCGAACGATCGGACCCACCAGCAGACGTTCGAGGACGGGATGCGCGTACGTCGTGAAGTCCTCGGCAAGGAGCACGTCGACAACTCGCTGGCCCGCGTGAGCGAGTTCTCCCGACCGGTGCAGGAGCTTGTGACCGAATATTGCTGGGGCGTCATATGGAATCGGGATGGGTTGCCGCGCAAGACACGCAGCCTCCTCAACCTGGCGATGCTCACCGCGCTGAACAGATCACACGAACTGGGCGTGCACGTGCGCGGCGCGATCAACAATGGCGCCACTGAGGAAGAGATCCAGGAAGTATTCATGCAGGCGGCGATCTACGTCGGCGTGCCGGCGGCGCTCGAGTCCTTTCGCGTCGCCGAGAGGGTGCTGAAGGAGATCTCCGACCATGACTGAACCAGTGATGAGCACGATCGGCTTCGTCGGTCTTGGCAACATGGGGTTGCCGATGACGCGACGGCTGGTAGACGGCGGCTACCGAGTCAACGCGTACGACGTCGCGCCGGAGGCCCGAGCGCGCGCGGTCGCGGTCGGTGCCCATGGCGTACCCGATCTGCCGGGCGCGGCCGAGGATGCGGATGTCGTCATCCTGATGCTGCCGGACTCCAACGTCGTGGCGGCCGTGCTGCATGACAACACATTCCGCGCGGCGCTGAAGCCCGGCGTAACAGTTGTCGACATGAGTTCGTCCGAACCGGTACGCACGCGCGAGCTCGCGGCCGAACTCGCCGGCGCCGGCGTTCGTATGGTCGATGCGCCCGTGTCGGGCGGCGTGAAGGGCGCCGAGGCGGGCAGCCTCACCGTCATGACGGGCGGGGCCGACGACGACGTCGCGCGGGTCGAACCGATCCTCGAAATCTTCGGCCGCGTGCGTCACGCCGGACCGATCGGAGCGGGCCACGCGATCAAGGCACTCAACAACCTATTGTCGGCGACGCATCTGTGGATCACTTCCGAGGCGATCGTCGCCGGCCAACGATTCGGCCTCGACCCGGAGGTGATGCTCTCGGTATTCAACACGTCGAGTGGGCGTAGCGGATCGACCGAGAACAAGTGGCCCAACTTCGTCGTTCCGGAGACGTACAACTCCGGCTTCGGACTCCGGCTCATGCTGAAGGACATTCGCGTCGCCGTACAGCTCACCGAACAAGCCGGAGCGCCAAGCCGACTCGGCGCCGACACCGTTGCCCTCTGGGAGGAGGCCGCGGAGGGTCTCGAGCCCAACGCCGACCACACCGAGATCGCCCGGTGGTTGAGCCGTACCGGCGACGACCCCGGAGCGGCCGCCGCACCGTAACGCCAGAGGAGGTGACGGCCCAGATCCGTAGGCACGAGATTTGACGGGCAGAAAGACCGTATGACAAGAAAACAGAACGGTTGCCTATAGTGAACGATATGTCGCACACCAACTCCCTCGCCGCCTCGTGGACGGCCCAGCCGATGGGGAGGGTCGCGGCTCCGTTGCGCGAGCAGGTGATCAGTGCGTTGCGCCAGGCGATCCTGGGCTTCGAGCTGAAGCCGGGACAACGGCTCGTCGAGCGTGAGCTCATCGAACAGCTCGGCGTCTCGCGTACCACGATCCGCGAAGCGTTGCGGGAGCTGGCGTCCGAAGGTCTCGTGACCGTGGTGCCGCAGCGCGGGGCAATGGTCAGCGCCCCGGCTCTCGACGAGGCGGTCGACCTTTACGAGGTCCGCGCCGCGCTGGAGTCTCTGGTCGTGCAGCACTTCGTCGAGCGGGCGAGCGACCTTGAGGTCGACCGGTTGCGCCGGACTGTAGAAGAGTTCGCGGCCGTCTCGGCCTCGACAAGCGACATCCGCGAGATCCTCGCCGCCAAGGACCGCTTCTACGCGGTACTGATCGCGGGCGCACGAAGCTCAGCGTTGCAGCAGCTTCTGGAGAGCATCAAGGCGCGCGTCCAGCTGTTGCGCGCCACCTCGCTCTCGGAGAGTGGGCGGCCGCTAGAGGTCGTGCAGGAGTTGCGGGCGGTGGTGGAGGCGATCGCGGCACGCGACTCGCAACGGGCAGCCGAACTCTGTGCGGAACACGTTCGAAAAGCGTCCATCACGGCGCTGAACAACCTGCGTGAGTCGAAATCGGGCACCTAACGTCGAAGCCCGCCCCGTCGTCATACGGTCTTTCCCTCGTTCTCCGGCACCATCCAGACAACGAAGGAACAGACATGGCACTGAATGCGCGTCAGCAGGAGATCAAAGATTCGTTCATCGCCGTACACGGCGCGTGGGACGAGGCGTGGGAGGCCATCCTCGAACTCGACGCCGCGTTCTTGCAGGCGTACGTCGACTTTTCCGCAGTGCCCTCCCGCAAGGGCCACCTTGATGCGAAGACAAGAGATTTCGTAGGGCTGACCGTCAACGCGGCTGTCACACATCTGAACGCACCCGCGGTGCGGCAACACATCAGATCAGCGCTCAAGCACGGTGCGACCCCATCGGAGATCATGGAAGTACTCGAGTGCACGGCGACGCTCAGCATCCACGCGATGAATGTAGGCGTTCCGGTTTTGACCGAGATCCTCGCGGAACGCGGCGTTCGCACCGAGCCGGCCGCGCTCAACGGTTACCAGGACCGCCTCAAGGCTGAATTCACCGCCAATCGCGGATACTGGAACTCCACATGGGACGAGATGCTCGAACTCGATCCCGAGCTGTTCGACGCGTACACCGAGTTCTCGTCACATCCGTGGAAGCACGGCTCACTCAGTCCGAAGATGCGCGAGTTCATCTACATGGCATTCGACACGTCGGCCACGCATTTGTACAAGGTCGGGCTGAAACTCCACATCGAAAACGCGCTCGGCTACGGCGCGACCGTCGAGGAGATCCTGGAAGTCATGGAGATCGCCAGCTCCATCGGCATCCAATCCGTGACGCTGGCGGCGCCGATCATGCTCGAAGAGATGGCGGCGCTCGGTAACGCTGCGGCGAACTCGGCGGCGGTGAGTGTCGACGCGGCCGCGGAATAGGTCCGGTGCATCGCCGTTGCGATCGGCGCCGCGTCACGCTCGGACGATCCACACAAGCATCACGCAGGGTCCGTCCAACCGTCAGAGTTCGATCGAACGTGCCTTGAGTTCCTCGGTGAGAATCGGCACCGCCGTCGTCACCGCGTGAATGCCGATCATGCTGGCGATCTCCATGACCTCCAGCACCTGCTGCGGCGTCGCACCATGATTCAAGGCGTTGCGGATGTGCAGCTTCGTCCCCGGCACGTACAGGTGTGTGGCCGCGATGTCGTACGAGATATAGATGAGCTCCTTCTCCGCCGGCGTCAACGGCCCGGTGCGCCATGGAACTGTCGAGAACTCCAGATACGCAGCGAACATTTCGGGGTCGAGCTCGAGCATTTCGTTCCAGAAGTCATGCCAGTAGCCGCGTACCTTGGTGAACTCCGCCTTGAGCTCTTCCTGGCGGTCGGTCAGTGGGCTCGGGCCAGTGCGACCGCGTTCCTCGAGCACCTCGACGAGCAGCGGTACGCCAATGTTCATCGTGTGGATGCCGAGCGTCGCGGCGAGCTCGAGCACCTCCATGATCTCCGCCGGCGTCGCGCCGTGATCGAGCGCCGCCTTGATATGCGGGAGGATCCCGGGAATGTACATGTGGGTGGCGGCGGCGTTGACGGAGATATAGCAGAGCTCCTTGAACCGGTCCGAGAGGTGACTCTTGCGCCACGGAACCATGTACATGCCGAGGTAGGCCGCGACGAAGTCCGGGTCGATGCGCAGCACCGTCTCCCATGGCTCGCCCCAACTGCCGCGTGCGGCAATGAACTCGTCCTTGACCTCTTGCTGCCTCGCGGTCAGATCCATGGACCCCGGTTTCCTCTCTGGCGGATGCATCGGTTGCGCCACCGGGCTCGATCATATGACCGTCATACAATGCCGACAACGGCGGAGTTCGCTGCGTATCGCTCGCACAGAACGACGTTGTCGGAGGATTAGGTCGCGGCCAATGCCCGGCACCTCCCTACGAGCCCAGCCGGGCGGACGGCGCCTCCGAACCCTCCGGACCTCATGACATTTCCGGACTGGGATTGTCCGGAAATGGCCTTAGCATCCCGGGAGGGCGCGCAGCTCGGCGGGCCATATCTCGGGATCATTCAGCGTCGAACATTCGCTACCGAAGGGAGAGCCGCAGCCATGGCTGAGGTTTTGTTGTTCCACCACGCACAGGGATTGACCGAGGGGGTCATCGCCTTCGCCGATCGACTGCGGGAAGCCGGACACACCGTCCACGCTCCCGACCTCTACGACGGGCGCACCTTTCAGACCTTGGACGAGGGAATCGGGTACGCGCAGGAAATAGGCTTCGGCAACGTGCTGGAGCGCGGAGTACGTGCGGCGGACGGACTTCCCGCCGACATTACGTACGCAGGGTTCTCGCTTGGAGTGATGCCGGCACAGAAGCTGGCGCAGACCCGGCCCGGAGCCCGCGGCGCGCTGTTCTTCGAGTCCTGTGTTCCCACGTCGGAGTTCGGGTCGCCCTGGCCAGCGGGCGTGCCTGCGCAGATCCACGGAATGGATGCCGATCCGTTCTTCGCCGGCGAAGGCGACATCGACGCCGCCCGCGCGCTCGTCGACGAGGCTGACCACGCGGAGCTGTTCGTCTACCCCGGCGATCGCCACCTGTTCGCCGACAATTCGCTGTCGTCGTACGACGCGGAAGCCACGGCGCTGTTGACGCAGCGGGTCCTCGATTTCCTGAAGGGGGTCTAAAGATCTCGGCGTCATAAGAGAAATCCACGGCCGGTCGGAGACCGTCAATGGCGGCCTCATGGCACAGCTCTATTGGTGGTGCCCATCGGAATGAGAGCCCCGGTTCGCCGCCGCGCGGGCACCGCGCATCGAAGGCACGTTGGGTGCCTCAGCTGCGGTTGGCCGCCGATCGAGGGACGTCATTCAGCGTTGTCTATGCGCCATAGTGGCTGAACTGCAGATATCGCTCAATACCCGCCTGATCGTGCGTAAACCCTCGTATCGTCGGAGGCGACCCGAGCAGAGGAGCCATGATGGCAAAGCAGTTCGCTGGGACGATTAACGTCGATATCCGCGACTCGGAGCCCGACTGGGCGCCGTTCGAACCTCCCCGAGCGCCGGACGGTGCGCCCAACGTGGTGTACGTCGTGCTGGACGATGTGGGCTTCTCAGCGATGAGCTGCTATGGCGGGCCGATTGACACGCCCAATATCGACCGGATCGCCGCGGATGGCGTGCGGTACACACAGTGGCATACGACGGCGTTGTGCTCACCGACGCGTTCCTGCCTGCTGACGGGGCGCAACCATACGCGCAACAGCATGGCTTGCATCACCGAGGCGGCGATCGGTTTCCCGAACGCGAGCGGCACGATCCCGGCCGAGAACGGGATGCTCTCGGAGATCCTCGGCGAACGGGGCTGGAACACGTACATGGTCGGCAAGTGGCACCTGTGCCCCACCGACGAGATGAATCTCGCGTCGACCCGCCGCAACTGGCCGAGCGGCCGGGGCTTCGAACGCTGGTACGGGTTCCTCGGGGCGGAGACGAACCAGTGGTATCCGGATCTCGTCTACGACAACCACCCGATCGACCAGCCGCGCTCACCGGAGCAGGGCTACCACCTCACCGACGACATCACCGACAAGGCGCTCGAGTTCGTCAAGGACGCGAAGGCGGTCGCGCCCGACAAACCGTTCTTCCTCTATTACGCCCCCGGCGCGTGTCACGCACCGCACCATGCTCCACGGGAATGGATCGACAAGTACAAGGGCCGCTTCGACATGGGCTATGAAGCGATCCGTGAGCAGACGCTAGCCCGGCAGAAGACGCTGGGCATCGTCCCGGCGGGTACCGAACTTCCACCGCTCAACCCGATCGGAACGCCACAAACCCGAACCGGACCCGGTGACCTGCCGTTCCCTGAGCTGGACTACACCCGCCCCTGGGACTCCCTCAACGCCGACGAGAAGCGCCTCTTTACGCGCATGGCCGAGGTCTATGCCGGCTTCCTCGCACACGCCGATCACCACATCGGCCGGTTGCTCGACTACCTCGAGCAAAGTGGTCAGCGGGAGAACACGGTCGTGGTCGTGGTCTCCGACAACGGTGCGAGCGGCGAGGGCGGTCCGAATGGCTCAGTCAACGAGATGAAATTCGCCAACGGCATCGCCGACGACCTGGCCGAGAATCTCGCAAAGATCGACGATCTCGGCGGACCCAAGACGTATAACCATTACCCGAACGGCTGGGCAATGGCGTTCAACACACCATTCAAGATGTGGAAGCGCTACGAGTTCAACGGTGGCACCTGCGACCCGTGCATTATCTCCTGGCCCGCCGGCACGAAGGCACGGGGCGAGATCCGCGAGCAGTACCACCACGCTATCGACATCGTGCCGACCATCCTGGACTTCCTCGGTGTCGATCCCCCCGAAACGATCAAGGGCCACGTGCAGAGCCCGTTCGACGGCGTCAGTATGCGGGGCAGCGTCGACGATCCGTCGGTGCAATCGGCGCGGAAGACCCAGTTCTACGCGATGCTCGGCTCCCGGTCGATCTGGCATGAGGGTTGGAAGGCCGTCACCACACATCCGACTTTAGCCGGATGGGGCCACTTCAACGAGGATCAATGGGAGCTCTACCACACCGATACTGACCGCGCCGAGCTGAACGACCTCGCCGCCCAGCAGCCGGACAAGCTCCGCGAACTAGTCAACATCTGGTTCGCCGAGGCCGGTGCAAACGGGGCGTTTCCGCTGGATGACCGGTCGGCGGTGGAGATCCTCACCACCACCCGCCCCCAGCTCACCGCACCTCGATCGCGGTACGTGTACTACCCCGGCGCCGCCGGGATATCCGAATGGCAGTCCGTCAACACTCGCAACCGCTCGTTCGTGATCGGGGCGGTGGTCGACCTCCCAGCGGCGGGCGCCGAAGGCGTGCTCTTCGCCATGGGCTCGCGTTTCGGCGGCCATACCCTGTACGTGAAGGACAACCGGCTGCACTACGTGAACAATTTCGTCGGCAGCGAAGAGCAGAAGATCGTCGGCTCCGAGGACATCCCGACCGGTCAGAACGTGCTCCTTACCGCCTCATTCGACAAGGACGGCCGGGAGCCCGACCACGCGACCGGGACCCTGTCGCTCTACCATGCCGACCGCAAGGTCGGAGAGGGGCGGATCAAGACTCAGCTGGGTGCGTTCGCCATCGCGGGCGCGGGCCTGTACGTGGGCCGAGACCCCGGCGAGGCGATCACCGAGGACTACCCGGGCCAGACCCCTTACGCGTTCTCCGGCGGCACGATCAACCGGATCGCGATCGACGTCAGCGGCGAGCCGTACATGGACCTCGAACGCGAAGCCGCCCTGATGCTCATGCGGGAATGACGCACGCGACAAGCGACCCATGCGCACCGATCGGCCGGTGCCAACCTCGTATCGCCTATCCCCAGATCGCCAGGTCAGCTTCATTGCCCTCGGGATCGGCGAGAGTCCACCAGCCGGGTGCGTGGGCGTCGCTGACGATCCGGCCGCCGACCGCGAGCGCGGCGTCAATTCGGGCCTGCACCTGGTCGTGCGGCACGTAGATATCGATATGGAAGCGGTTGCGTCCGGTCCTCGGCGTCTCCATCTGCTGGAACCAGAACGTCGGCCCCTGGCGGTACGCGTCGAGCAGGTCCTCGTCGCCGATTACCGGGTAGCCGAGCACCGCCTGCCAGAATGGCCGAACGTTGGCGATGTTATGGGCGTCGATCGCGACCTGCACGTGCTGCACGGCGGCCGGGTCGGCCGGCGCCCGCAACCGCGCCGCGGCGGCCGAGATCTCCCGGGCCAGGCCGGCGTCCCGGCTAGTGAGGCCATGAACCTCGGCCGTCGACAGCCGGACGGTCACGCTTTCGGGCCGCACGTCGACGTCCGGCTCGTAGCCGGAAGCGGCCGCCAGCTCGCCGATGGCGGCGACCAGGGCCAGCCCGGCGCCGAAAGTGCCGGTCAGGAAGCGGGCCGCGGCATAACCGGCGCCCCACAGCACCCGCCAGTCATTGACGCCGGGAAAGGCTGAGAATTGCGCGGCCGTCAGGCGGCCGCCCGTGTTTTCACTCGCAGATTGCTCGGCATCGGTCATGACTGCCACGGTACGGTCCATAACGGACGATCGGCATCCGGAATCAACTGACGCGTGAAAGTTCGAATGACGTCGACCACGATGAAGCCGCACCGGAGCCGTATGCGTTGGCGAGACGCGTGTTGACGGCGTGGCCCGGTCGGCCACGATAGCCGACCGGGCCACGCGCTCACAGCTTCCTTTGCTAGAAGGCCGATAGAGACTGTGTGTACATGTCTTGGTTGGGTGTGTTGACGCCCGGGTTGCCGCGGAAGTCGGTCCACGCGGGGTGGACCTTGAAGTCGGTTCCGATGGCGATTGCGGTGTAGTCACCGATGAACTCGCCTTGCAACGTGTTACCGGTGATCAGGCCGATGCCGACGAACTGGACGTTCGGATCTTCGGATGCGGTGGTGATGCGTTGGATGTGCGCGCTGCCGACGCGGTCGCCCTGGCCCTTCCACATGGCGAAGTCGAGGAAGAATCCAGCCGGGTCGTAGTGGCGGGTGTACGAACTGACGACGACGCGGCCACCGAGCGCGGCAATCGCGCCGTAGACCTCGTCATCGGCCGTACCGACGGTTACGGGGTTCGACCAGTGCTTGCCGTCAGCGGAGCTAGTGACGAAGTTGTCGCCGTTGGTCTTGACTGATTCGAAGCCGTTGTACGCGCCGTTGCGGTCGTCCGCCCAGGTCAGCCAGAGCCGGCCCGTCAATCGGTCGATCGTCATCTGCGGGAAGCTGTTGATCCGGAAGTTCAGGCCGGTCAGCGCTTCCGTGCCGACGTCCTCGTTGGTCGGGAAGTCGAAGTCGAGGGAAACCTCGACGTTCTTGAACGACTTGCCAGCGTTGTGGGAGGTGGCCACGACAACCGCGTCGTGGTCGGTCGGTTGATCGCAGGCCAGCGTCTGACAAACGGATGCCTCGTACGCGATGTAGAGGGTGCCGTCGTTGCCGATGACCGGGTTGGAGCCCTGGTCGAATGGCGTGATCCCACCGGAGAAGCCGTCTAGCTTTGGCGCCACGCGCACCGCGGCACCCCAGGTCTGCCCGAAATCGGTGGACTTACGCAACATGATTGGCGCCTCGACGAAGTTGCCGTCCGCGTCGAACGTGAACGCTGTCCAGGTGACGTACACCGTGCCGGAGAACGGGTCGGCAGTGACCCATTCCTTGTCGTTGGAGATGTTGGTGTCGGTCGGCGTGCCGTCCGGGTTGACGCCATCAAGCTCGATGATCGATGGCTCGCCGAAGGTGCGGCCACCGTCGTGGGAGACGGACATGGTCAGTCCGGTGCCGTCGTTGAGCCGGCTGAAAACGAGGTTGGCGTAGTAGACGGTGTTGTGGGGGCCGAACGCGACCGACGGGTCGCCGGCGGAGTCCATGTCGGATAGCGCGCCGGTCGCGCCGGTCTGGAACGTCAAGTGCGGCAGCTGGACATCGGACCACGTCTTGCCACCGTCGTGACTGCTATATGCAAAGCCGGAGCTGTCGTTGCGTCCCTCTCGCGTGTTGAAGACGCGATAGTCGTTCGCGCCGGCTACCACGTTGAGCGGATTGAACGGGTTGACCGCGATCGGTGTCTCGTTCTGCGCGGACTGGCAGCCGGTCTGGCTCCCGGCCTGCACCGTGGTGTCGCCGTTGATCGCGTCGACGTTCGGTGCCGGGTTCGGGTAAGGGTTGGGCGAGCTGAGCTCGTCGACGCATTGTGCCGTGATATTCGGCTCTGGGGCCTGATCGTCGTCTTCGCCGAGTGTCTTGGCCAGCAGCTCGTTGGGGACATTGGTGTGCGTTGCCGGGACCGCGGCGTGAGTAGTGCGCGCCACGCCGGTCGTGCGCGATTGGACGTCCAACGGTGCTGGGTGTCGTGCGCCGGCGGATCTAGCGGGTGAGCTGCTGCCGTGCGCGGCATTGGCGGGCTGAGAAGCCACCATCAAGCCGAGTCCGGACAATGTCGACACAACCACGACTGCGGCGGGTCGACGCCATTGCAGTGCCATGTGTGCTCCTAACCGGGAGGATCCACTTTGGAGCACCCAACCACATTTGTCGATGCTTGACCATGAGCAGCCAGACGACGGCACCCTTGCGACACCCTCGCAAGATCTGCCTCCGGTTTAAGGTCGCCGCAAGGCGCGACCGCCCGCGTGGCCGTGAACGGTGGACGGGACGCGTAGCAGTGCTACGAATGCGGGCGGAGGCGTTGTTCGACGGCAGCCGGGCGTGGCAGCGTCGGGTCATGCGCGTCTCGGATGAGTACGTGGCGGCGCTCCGCCGGCCGATGACCGTACGGCGGCCGGAAGGCCAGATGCGCGGCGGCGTCGTCGCGTTGCACGGCGCCATGTTGCCGCAACGGGATCAGCCTCTCTTCGAGCACCTGGCCGAGACGCTGACGCTGCTCGGGTACGCGGTGGCCAGCTACGACCGGCGACCGTCCGACGGCGGTGGGGTACCGCTCGACGACCAGGCGACCGACGCGCTGGCCGGGCTGACGTACCTACGCGACCTGACCGGAACACCGGTGGGCCTCTACGGCTTCAGCCAGGGCGCCTGGGCCGCATCGGTGGCTGCGGCCCGCTCGGCCGACGTCGCGTTCCTCGCCCTGCTGGGCTGCTCCGGCGTCTCCCCCGCGGCCCAGATGCGCTACTTCATGGACGAGTCGCTGCGCCGAGCCGGTCACGATGAGGCCGCGCGCGCCGCCGCCGCCCACGTACGGCTGGCCGTCGAGGCCGTGCTACGCGGCGACGGCGACCGCTCCGAACTGGCCGCGTTGCTGGACGCCGCGACCGGCGAGCCTTGGTGGTCGCTGACCTGGCTGCCCGACAAGGTTCCAGCGTCTGGCGCGTGGGCCGACATGGATTTCGACCCCGAGCCCACGGTCGCCCGGGTCGTCTGCCCGACGTTGCTCATGTACGGCGAGGACGAGGAGAACGTACCGGCCGCGACGAGCATCGCGGTCTGGAGACGTGCATCGCCCGCCGACCTAACCGTGGCGATGATCGCCGGATGCGGCCACTTTCCATCTTTCAACGGCGGCCAGCAACGATTGGACATCGCCGGTGCGTACCGTGACACGCTCGCCGCGTGGTTCGCGGCCAGACAACCGTGAGAACGCTAGACGGCCGTGTCGACCTTCATCACCGCGATTCAGAATCCACTGACAGATGCACTAGAGTCCGGGCACCCCGAGGACGTGACCACGGTCCGACATAGGTGCGAATAGCGTCACAGCGTGCGCAGCGCTGACAGCCACGCCGGGCGGCCGCAGACAGCGGTACGCGTCCGACGGCATGAGCCGCAGTTGCTGGCGAGGTTGCTGTCACAGCCGCCGTGGGATAGCCAAGCGGCTTGCTAGCCGACGATCGAACGGCCCGCCGGGTGCGGGTGACCCTGCAGCAACCGCTCGTCGACTCCCGCGATTGGACGTGCGGCAGAGGGTCACCCGTACTTGGGATAGCGGCTAGGCCCTTCGCCGTTATCCGCAGGCGCACCCTCCGGTGTTGCCGGTGCTGACGCTGACGAGTTCGCCGTCGGGCGCGGTTGTCGCGCAGCATGCGCTGTCAGCTTCCTGGCCGAGTTGATTCGCGTCGCCCTTGACGACGTACACCTCCCACGGCTCGTTACCGGGGCCGTGGACCCAGACCTTGTCCTGCACTGCGTAGCAGCAGGAGGTGTCCTCCTCGGTGCGAGTGATCAGACCGGCGTCGGACAGCCGGGTGGTGGCGGCGGTGACGTCGTCGGTGCTGAACACCTCGACGCCGAGGTGGTCCATCACGGTCGGTTGGCCGGCTTCGCCCTCGATGAGCACGAGTTTGAGCGGCGGCTCGTCGATGGCGAAGTTGGCGTACCCGGGTCGGAGCTTGGCCGGCTCGACACCGAACAGCTTGGAGTAGAACGCAATCGACCCATCCAGGTCGGAAACCCGCAGCGCGAGTTGTACACGGGACATGACACACCTCCTGATTCGATGACCATCTGCTTAGATGACCGTCTAGACACCATCTTTAATGCTGTCTTGACGTTTGTCAAACTAGAGCGACTTCTAATTAGTTTGACGCGTAGCTGTCGGCGCCGGTGGTCCGGAACGCCTTGACACCGGACCTTCACTCAACAATCATTGAGTCAATGAACACTGACTGGACTGCGGGCGTGGAAGGTCGGGCTCGAGTGCACGCGGCACTCGGCGAGCCTGCACGCCTTGCGATCGTGGACATGCTGGCCCTCGGCGATGCGTCGCCCGGCGAGATCGGGGCACGGTTGCGATTGCCGACGAATCTGGTGGCTCACCACCTGGGCGTGTTGCAGGACGCGGGCCTCATTCGGCGTTCGCGGTCCGAGGGCGACGCCCGACGTACCTATGTACGGCTGCGCCCCGAGGTGGTCGCGGGGTTGGCTCGCGGCGTTTTGATGCCGGCGTCTCGTGTGGTGTTTGTCTGTACGCACAATTCGGCGCGTTCCCAACTGGCGGCGGCGTTGTGGAGTCGTCGTAGCCAGGTGCCGGTCACCTCGGCCGGCACGGATCCCGCCGGCGGAGTACACCCACGTGCCCTCGCGACGGCGAAGCGACACGGCGTGGGTCTCCAGCGGCCCAAAACCGCGCACGTCAGCGATGTGGTCCGTGCTGACGACTTGGTTATCGCGGTGTGCGACAACGCCCATGAGCGTCTGCCAACCAGTACCGACCGGCTGCATTGGTCGGTACCCGACCCGGCACCAGTTGACACCGACGAAGCGTTCGAGTCCGCGTTCGCCGACATCACGGAACGCATTGATCGTCTTGCCCCTGCTTTCACGCTGAGGAGCGCGTCATGACCGACACGACCAGCCACCACCGACCGGATCTCAGCATCGATCAGATGTTGGCGCTAAGGACAGCGGCGGCCAACCTCGAACGCCAATTCGCGCGGTTCTACGGCACCGAAACGATCGAACGATTCCTGCACTCGAGCTACGACCAGTTCGCCGACCAAGGCCGGCTCACGAGGTTCTTGCCGCTCATCGCGGAACGCTTCGCCAGGCAACGCCTGTACGCCTTGGCAAGGGTTGAGGGTCATCACGACGACGGCCGGCCAATCGTGTTGTTCCTGTGTGTGCACAACGCCGGGCGCAGCCAAATGGCGCTGGGCTTCTTCCAGCAACTCGCCGGTGACCGCGCGGTCGCATGGTCCGGCGGCTCAGAACCCGGCCTCACGATCAACCCGTCGGCCGTGACGACGATGGCAGAGCGCGGGATCGACATCACCGGTGAATTCCCCAAGCCATGGACCGATGAAGTGGTCCGAGCCGCCGACGTGGTGGTCACGATGGGCTGCGGCGACGCCTGCCCAATCTTCCCCGGCAAGCGATATCTGAACTGGGACCTCGACGACCCGGCCGGCCAGGACGTCGAACACGTGCGTCCGATCCGTGACGAAATCGAGCGCCGGGTTCGCACCCTCCTCGACGAGCTCGACATTCCCGCCCGCACATGACCGATTCGTTTGTCGCGTCTGACCAGTCGGAGTGCCAGCGAGTCGCCTGGTGATCGTTGGCGGTAGTGACACCGGAATCAGCGCCGGGCTGCGCGCCCGCGACATTAACCCTGGCGTCGAGCCGCTGCTGATTGTGGCCGATGCCTTTCCCGAACTTTTCTATCTGCGGCCCGGCGCATCGCAGATGCGCCGGGCGAGTAGCGACGCAAATTCACGGCATTTCTGTGGGCCGTGTCGGTTGCCTCGACGGGCCGCGATCCGGCTGTCGTGCAACACAACCGCGCATCACAAACCGCAGTAATGGCTGGTCGCCCGAACCGCGTTCCGGGCGACGCTGACGATGAGACGTCACGCCGCGTCTGCCGGCAACAGTTCGGCGACGAGGCTGCTGACCCGGCCCCGAATGTCGTCGCGCACCACGCGCACGACTTCGATCGGCTGTCCGGCGGGATCCGTCAACTCCCAGTCCTCGTACCGCTTTCCGGGAAAGACCGGGCAGGCGTCGCCGCACCCCATCGTGATGATGACGTCAGAACCTTCGGCCAAGTCCCAGTCGAGCTTGCGCGGGGTGCCATTGGAAATGTCGATGCCTACCTCGGCCATTGCCGCGACCGCGATCGGGTTGATCCGCTGACCGGGATCGGACCCGGCGGAGCGGACCTCAACTCGGTCACCGGCGAAATGCCGCAGCCACCCGGCGGCCATCTGGGATCGTCCGGCGTTGTGTACGCACACGAACAGCACGCTGGGCTTCGGGCTAGTCACTCGTTTGCTCCGTTGGTCGTCGAGTCAGGAGACGATGAGTACCGGTCGAGCCGTGATCAACAACCGGCAGCGTGGATCATCGCCGGCTGCGTGCATGTTGCTTGGTCGATGCGTCGGCGTCGGCCTGCTCGGCGTTGACGCCAGCGAGCATTACGGCATCGCTTGTGCGATGCGGAGCCGGGTACAGGGCGACGATGAACGCGACGCCGACGATCAGGCCGACCAGCTGAGCCACAATGAACCCGGGTACCGAGCCTGGAGCAATGCCAGCAAACGTGTCCGTGAAGGCGCGACCGACCGTTACCGCCGGGTTCGCAAATGATGTGGACGAGGTAAACCAGTACGCCGCGCCGATATACGCACCGACCGCCGGCGCGGCGAGTGCGGCACGGCCGGTACGAACCAATGCGAAGATCAGCAGCAGCAGACCGGCCGTGGCGACGGTCTCGCCGAGCCACAGGTGGCCACCGCTGCGGTGTTTCGTCGACATGCCCAGCGGCACCGAGAACATCGCGTTGGCCAGAAGCGCACCGGCGATCGCACCGGTAACCTGCGCGATCGTGTAGGCACCGAGGTCTGCGGCCGACAGGCCGTCCTTGCCGTGTCGGCCGAACCACCAGTCGGCAGCGGACACCACCGGGTTAAAGTGTGCGCCCGAGATCGGCCCGAGCATCAGGATCAGCACCGCCAACGCGAACGCTGTGGCGATCGAGTTTTCTAGCAGCTGCAGCCCGACGTCGCCGGGCGACAGGCGGCTTGCCATGATGCCCGAGCCGACGACGGCGGTCACCAGCAGCGCGGTACCCACGAATTCAGCCGCCAGGCGCCGCCACAGCGGACTGGTCATGAGCACTCCCGACGGATGTCGACCGTTCTGCGGGCCCGCTCAGCGAGGCCGCCCAGATGCGTGGCAACCGCCGCCAGCGCATCTGGCAGTAACCGGTAATAGGTGTATCGACCGTGTGGTTCGGTCGCCACGATCCCAGCGTGCCGCAGCGCACGCAGATGATTGGACACATTGGTCTGTGTCAGTCCCAGGTCCTCGACCAGGTGACAGTTGCAGGCCGGACCGGCGGCCAACGCCTCGATGATCGCGGCTCGGGTTGGGTCGGCAAGCAACCGCAGCGTCTCCGTCAGGACATCATCACCGGTCACTGATATCACCATGTGATGATGAGACAATGCCGTTGGTCAGCGCGTCAACGGCTGCGATCGTGAACAGTCGGTGAACCGGCGTCAGGCCGCGACAAGGGCGTCCGTCGACACGGCGAGCAGCTGCGACAGGGCAGCGAGCTTTTCCCGCACCGGCCGGTAGTACACCCACGTTCCGCGCCGCTCATGGTCGATCAGGCCGGCCTCGCGCAGCACCCGCAGATGGTGCGAGATCGTCGGCCCGGACACCGTGAACGCCGGCGTGAGATCACACACACAGACCTCGCCACCAGAATGCGAGGCGATCATCGAGAGGAGCTGCAGTCGCACTGGATCACCCAGAGCCTTGAACGCTCCGGCCAGATCCGCCGCCTCAGCCGGCTCGATCCGCGCCTGCGAAATCGGCGTGCAGCATTCCGGGCCGGCAACGACAGGCAGTTTCGACATGCCTCTAGGTTGACAGACGTCAAAACAAGCTGCAAGTTTCATTCCGTAGCGCCATCTCCATCGTCAATCGGCGATTGACGATGATACGCTTTTGCAGTGACCGCTCTGCTGGACCGGGCAACCGCTGTCGAGTACGCCTCCTGGTTTCGTGCACTGGCAGACCCGAGCCGGGTTCAGCTTGTCGAACTCCTCGCACGCAGCGGCCGGGCGTTGACCGTTGGGCAGATCGTCGCCGCGATGGGGCTAGCCCAGTCGACCGTCTCACATCACCTCAAGATCCTTGCCGAAGTACGGTTCGTCCTCGTCGACCAGGTCGGCAACGCCCGCTACTACCGGATCAACCTGGCCTGCATCGACTGCTTCCCAAGCGCGGCCGATGTCGTCATGGGCAAACCCGCACCAGCCGTGCGCACGGACAGCAACGTCACCGCATCGAAGACCGGAGCGGCGTGACATGACATGCCTGGTGCCAGCCCATGCATCCGGTAACAGGCACCACACCGGGTTCGGGTTCGGCACTACGAGCCAGAAGGGCAGCATCACCATGTCCCGGAGCCAACTCCACATCGAAGCAATGACGGCCAACCACGCCGACGCCGTGATCGACATCTACCGTGTTGGCATCGCGGAGGGCAACGCCACCTTCGAAACCGAGCCACCGACTTGGGAACGCTTCGCCGCCAGCCACCTGCCTGAGCACGGGTTCGTCGCAGTCAACGATGACTTGACACCACTCGGCTGGACCGCGTGCGTGCCCGTATCCGATCGCTGCGTCTACGCCGGCGTCGTTGAACACTCCGTCTACGTCCATCCCGATGCCCGCGGCCAAGGCGTCGGTCGGCAACTCCTCGACACTCTGATCACCTCGACGGAGGAGGCCGGCATCTGGACCCTCCAATCCGGAATCTTCCCCGAGAACACCGCCAGCTTCGCGCTGCACCGAGCCGCAGGCTTCCGCATCGTCGGCACCCGCCAACGCATCGGCCAGCACCACGGCACCTGGCGTGACGTCATACTCATCGAACGCCGCAGCGCCCGCATTTAGATCACATGACCCGGTCATTGCACGGCAGAATCCTCGAGTGCGAGGCGGCACGCATCGGCGGCATAGCTCCTTGGGGTCACGTGATGCCCGCGACTCAGCAGGAGGCAGCGGGACAGATCGACGCCGCTCTCGGCAATCCGGACGAGGCCCTACGGCAAGCATGAGGATGAGCCGCAGTGACACGGTTGCTGTCAGCGTTGGTGTCAAGGAGATCAAAAACGACGATGGCCGGTTAGCTTGTCAGCTAGCCGGCCTGATCATTGTTGGTGCGCCGCCAGGGACTCGAACCCCGAACCCGCGGATTAAGAGTCAGCTTTGGTCGTTCCTGTTTCTATTTGGCCGTGTTAGATCGTCCCACTCCACATTAGAAAGTCCAGGTCATCGCCACGGCTGGTAGGAGTGGTGTGGTGGTGGCCGCGATGAGGTGCGTCTGCCTCCGCCGCAGTCCGTTGGCTCCGGATCACCCACGGAGCACCCGCGACGGGAACATCACGACGCGGCACCGGCGACGTCGGACCCAGTTGTCCAAAAAGGCCGGGTGCTGCACCGAACGCGGCGACACGGTCAGGTATCAACGCATTCGCCCAGGTTCGGCTAGGTACGCCCAGACCGGTATCCTCGACCGAGTCCCGCCCTCGTAGCTCAGGGATAGAGCAACGGTTTCCTAATCCATCGACCATCGTTGCTGCATAGCCAGACGACCAGCGGATTCCCGGAAACAGTGGCCGCGCAAACTGGGTCTATGGGCTCCGTGTGTGCTCGACAGACGACGGTCGCCAGCTCGTCCTCCAAGCCCCGGCACCCGTCATCGCCGACACCCTCGGCATCCACGAGACCGCCATCGCCCACCAGGCCGTCAACGCCGACATCACCTGGAGCCGCTACGCCAGCACGATTGAGACCGTGGCTCTTACTGGGCGCGGTTGTTGGCGTCCGCGCTGGAGGCCTGGTCGTGTGTTGCTGACCAGCTGGCCAGCAGGCGCAGTCCGTCTTCGGAGGCAGTGCCCGGTACGGTGCCGTAGGCGACCAGGCTCAGACCGTCGTCAGCGACCAGTTCCAATACTTCGAAGGTCAGCTGCAGCTCGCCCATGACCGGGTGCCGGAAGTCCTTGATTCCGGTGCGGTGCAGACGCACGTCGTGAGCGGCCCACCGAGTGCGGAAGCGGTCGCTGCGTGTCGCGAGTTCCCCGATGAGGTCGGTCAGCGCCTTGTCGTAGGGATCGCGGCCGGCCTGGGCACGCAGCAGCTCGACGGTGTCGTCGGCGATGCGGTCCCAGTCACCCCAGAAGTCTCGGGCGCGAGGGTCGAGGAAGTTGAACCGCGCGAAGTTCGGCGGCCGCATCGGCCCGGCGAAGACGACTCCGAACAGGGCTCGGCCAAGCTGGTTGGCGGCGAGGACATCGGTGCGGCCGTTCACGACGACGGCCGGTGCGTCGGTCATCGCGTCGAGAAGCCGCTGCACGTTCGCACGTACGCTCTGCGGCGTGGACCGTTGACGGTCGCGCACTGTCGGGGTGGCGTTGTGGGCGAGGTCGTAGAGGTGGGCGCGTTCGGCCTCGTCGAAGTGCAGCGCACGGCCGAGCGCGTCCAGCACGCCGTCGGAGACCCCGGTGAGGTTGCCGCGTTCCAGGCGCGAGTAGTACTCGATACTGACGCCAGCGAGCTGCGCGACCTCGGCACGGCGCAGTCCCGGCACCCGCCGGGTCCCGTAGGACGTCAGACCGGCCTGCCCGGGGGTGATCTTGGCCCGGCGGGAGGTCAGGAAATCGCGGATCTCGCTGCGGTGGTCCACGACTCCCAGACTAGGCAGATACCGGCGCTGGTGGGGTGCCCTGCCAGTACACCTTTCACCAGTGACTCCCCGGCCCGCCGCGAGGCGGGTTACATGGTTCTTGACCAGGACCGCCACTGCGGCCCACGCAGGCGCAGAACCAGGGAAGGATCTTCTGATGAAACACATATCTCTGGGTGGGCTGGACGTCTCCCGGATCGGGCTGGGCGCCATGTCGATGTCCGGCTACTACAACATCGGGGAGGGCAGCGACGCCGAGTCGATCCGCGCCATCCACCGGGCGCTGGACCTGGGCGTCACCCACCTCGACACCGCCGAGATCTACGGCCCCTACCGCAACGAGGAACTGGTCGGCCGGGCCATCAAGGACCGCCGCGACCAGGTGGTGGTGGCGACGAAGTTCGGCCTCGTCTCGCACTCCGGTGGCGGCCCCGGCGTCCTGGACAGCAGCCCGGCGAACATCCGCGCCGCGGTCGAGGGCTCGCTGAAGCGGCTGGGCATCGACCACATCGACCTGTACTACCAGCACCGGGTCGACCCGAATACCCCCATCGAGGAGACCGTCGGCGCGCTGGCCGACCTGGTCGCCGAAGGCAAGGTCCGCCACATCGGCCTGTCCGAGGCCGGCCCGGACACGATCCGCCGCGCCCACGCCGTGCACCCGGTCGCCGCGCTGCAGACCGAGTACTCCCTGTGGACCCGTGACCCGGAGGCCGAGCTGCTGCCGCTGCTGCGCGAGCTGGGCATCGGCTTCGTGCCCTATTCGCCGCTCGGCCACGGCTTCCTCACCGGCACGATCCGCTCCACCGACGAGTGGGCCGACGACGACTGGCGCAAGACCAACCCGCGCTTCACCGGCGAGAACTTCCAGCGCAACCTGCGCATCGTCGACGAGGTCGAGGCCGTCGCCGCCGAGGTCGAGTGCCACACCGGCACAGGTCGCGCTGGCCTGGCTGCTCGCGCAGGGCGACGACATCGCCCCGATCCCCGGCACCAAACGGGTCGCCCGCGTCGAGGAGAACACCGCCGCCGACCAGGTCGAGCTCAGCGCCGAGCAGGTCGAACGGCTGAACAACCTCACCCCGGCCGCCGGCGAACGCCACGACGAAGGCGAACATGGCCGTCATCGACCGCTGACCACGCAGTTGACGCTCGCGGCGGCGCCAAAGTTGCTGGCCGGGGTGCAACTTCGGTGTGTTCACCTCGATGCCTGATGGTGTTGGCTCGCGTCGCAAGCCGGTCATGCATAGTAATGCCATGGTGGCCCAGCCGCACCCGCGTGGCGTGCTGCTCACTGCCGCCGGCCCGCATATGCACGACGTGCTCCATGACCTCGCGCTGCCGTCATTTCACCGCTACGGCGCCCGGTGGGGCTACGACGTACACCCTGTCGACCTTGCAGTGGACGGCGTCGGCGCCGACGATGCCGCGCAGCGCGCGAAATGGACCAAGATCCAGCTGCTACGCGAGGCACTGGATTCCTATTCGCTCGCGTTGTGGCTAGACGCCGACGTCCTGCTGCTGCGCAACGACGAGGACATCGCCACCCACCTGCACCCGGATTCCTTCCAAGCCCTTGCCCTAGAACAGGTTCCCCACGAACATCGGATCAATCCCAACACCGGCGTATGGCTGATGCGTGCACACCCTAACGCGGTCGCGTTCCTCGACCACGTCGAGGCCGCCGGCCCACAACCAGGTCCGTGGGCCGACCAAGGCGCGGTACTCACTGCGCTGGGCTGGGACCGCGGCGACCCTAACTACCACTGGGCCAAACCCGGCCCAGGTAACCACTTCCTGGCTGGAACGAGCTGGCTACCGCCCGCGTGGAACCAGCCGTATCTCGACCGTCGCGACGAAACCGACCTGTATAACGGAACTGCCGACTCATACACCGACCGGCCCGCCGTCACCCACCCGCACGCACTGCACTTCATGGGCATGACCCCGACCGCCCGCTACCACCACATGCACGCCCTCACCCATACCCCATCCACGGACCGACGGCGTCGAGACGCTGGCGTCCCGAATTGAACGCTGTGGATGCAAAGTGCCGCCGCGCGTCGTCGCGATCGGTTCATCGAGCCGTCGAGCCGAGTTTGCACCGTCGAATGTTGGAGCCCAAAGATTCTGTCAGAGGTCGCAGCAGCCCTTGATCGTGATTCGTTCGGCCGCCGGTCAAATTCCTCGCCACGGGCGGCGGCGACCGAGTCGGCGGTGGCTGCCGGCCGTACCTTACAGCGGGCCCGGCCGGCCTCGCGGCCGAGCTGGCGGAGGCGGTCGGGATGGAGCAATCCGCGGTCTCTCATCAACTGCGGCTGCTACGCAATCTGGGCCTCGTCGCCGGCCGCCGTGCGGGCAGACCGTCGTGTACAGCCTTTACGACGATCACGTGGCTAAGCTTGTCGATCGGGCCGTCTACCACATCGAACACCTGCGCATGGGCTGCACGACGAGCCGACCGCTGCCGTCGCCCAGCCCGCCGTTGCCACCGCGCGCGAAGAGGGCCCGCCCGTGGCCGCCGATCGGCTTGATCAGAAGGTTTAGCAGCGATCTTGCGATCAGGCCCTGAGAACCGGGCCTGGCGCCCGCCGCGCTCGAGCGCCGATGCGGACGTGACGAGTCGCGCCCGGCGACGGCACGACGGCTCGGGTGCCGGTGTGGGCGCCACGGGTCGCTACACCATGCGTGACGTCCAGAGCAGGCTCATGCCGGCGGCGGCGAACGCAAACAGCAGCGCCACGCCGACGTACCAATAGGTCACCTCACGCGGCACCGTCTTGAACCCGATCGAGCTGCCCATATCCTGGTAGACCTGCTTCAGATCGGTCAGGCTCGCGGCCTGGTAGAAGTGGCCGTGGGTCAGTTGTGCCAACTCATGCAGGGCCGGCCGGTCGACCGGCACCCGTTGGGTCAAGCCCTCGATGTTCACCGTGCCGTTGTCGGTGCCGAACGCGATCGTCGACACCGGTACCCGCGCCGCGGCGGCGGCCTGTGCCGCCTGCTCGATCGGCCGGCCGGCGGTGCGGTAGCCGTCGGACAGCAGCATGATGCGCGCGGGCGGCGGCCCGGATGCGGCGTCGGCCGGCACGGATCGGATCGCCGACAGGCAGGTGAACACCGCCTCACCGGTCGCCGTCGCCTCCCGCAGTTGCAGCCCGCCGATGGCGTGACTGATCGCCTTGTGGTCCTTCGTCGGTGACACCAGGACATCCGCGGTCTTCGCGAACGCGACCAGGCCGAGGTTGTAGCCGGCCGGCAGCGTCGTCACGAAGTCCCTGGCCGCCGCCTGCGCCGCCTTGATGCGCGACGGTGCGACGTCGGTCGACTCCATCGACAACGACACGTCGATGGCCAGCATCACGGTCGCGCGCTCCAGCGGCTGCTTCGTGTCCACCGACGGACGCGCCAACGCGGCGGATAGCACGAGCAACGCCAGAACGAACGCCACCGCCGGGAAATGCCGTCGCCAGCCGATCCCCCTCGGCGCGATCGACTTGAGAAGGGCGACATTCGTGAACTTCATCGCGTACGCCCGCCGGTGCAGCGTTCGCCACACGTACACACCGGCGAGCAGCAGCACCGGTACGGCCGACAGCAGCCACACCGGCTGCGCGAAGCGGATCATCGAGTGGTCCCCCTGGTACGGGCGTGCCGCTGTGCGGCGACGAACCGGACGAAGTCGAACAGCCAGTCAGAGTCGGTGCGCAGCCGCAGGTGGGCGGCTCCGGCTCCGCGGATCGCGGCGGCGATCGCGGCGCGCTGCTTCGCGGCCGCCTCCGCATACCGGGCGCGCAGCTTCGAGTCGGCCGTCTGGACCTCGTGCAGCGCACCCGATTCCGCGTCGACGAACTCGATCACGCCGGCGTCCGGCAGTTCGATCTCACGCGGATCGAGCACTTCGATGGCGAGCAGGTCATGGCGCACGCCGAGCTTGCGCAGCGGCTGCGACCAGCTGGCCGGGTCGACGAGGAAGTCGGAGATGACCACCGCCAGCCCGCGGCGGCGCGGCGGCCGGTTCAACGAGTCCACCAGCGCGCCGAGGTCGGCCCGACCCGGCTGCACCGTGGTCTCGGCGATCGCGCGCAACAGGCCCTGGGTCTCCCTGCGGCCCGGCCGTGGCGGCAGGCGCCGGATCCGCGTACCGGTCCCGATCACGGCGCCGACACGGTTGCCGCCGCGCGCGGTCAGGTGCGCCATCGCCGCGGCCGCCGCGATCACGAGGTCGCGCTTGGTGCACCGGGCCGTACCGAAATCCAGGCTCGCGGACAGGTCGACGGCAAGCCACGCCTCCAGCTCCCGGTCTGCGACGGTCTGGCGCACATGCGGAACGGTGGTACGCGCGGTGACCGGCCAGTCCATCCGTCGCACGTCGTCACCGGGCCGGTACTCGCGCGACTCACCAGCCTCGGACCCCGGCCCCGGCAACAGCCCGATGTAGTCGCCCTGCAGCAAGCCGTCGAGCTTGCGCGTGATGAGCAGTTGGAGCTTCGACAGCGCCGGCTCGGAACGATGCGCCTCGTCCAGCGCGGCATGTCCCGTCCCTCGCCGCCGGGCGCTGCGCCCAAACGTCGTGCCGCCGCGAACACCGTCCGCCGCGTCGCCGTCGCGCCGCGATCCGGCACGTGGTCCGAGGCGTCGCCCGATGCGTGGCAGTCGGCTCATCGCGCCCCCGGCCACGCACCCGAGGACACCGGTTGGCGTCCGTTGACCGCGGGCGCGGCGTTCCGCCGATACGTCACGGTAGGCGCCCGCACGGTCGCGAGCACTCGATCGACCACGATCGGCACAGACGTCGGCGGCGAGCGCGTTCTAGCCGAATACGAGTCGGTGCCGGCGGGTGTACGGCGCGACGTCCTGCAGATCCTGGGGGGGCACGTAGTCGCCGTCGCGCAGCAGGGCAAGCACGCGGGTCGCCCGTCCAACGCCGAAAGGACCGGCGGTGACCAGCACAACGCCGGTATGGCAGTGAGCCGTCCGACCCGCGGCCGCATCAAATCCGGCATCTTGTTTGCACCCGCACACCACCAGCTCCGGCCCGGCTTGAAGTGACCCACGAACCGTCCGGCGGATCCCATTGCGCACAACCGCGAGGGCGGCTCCCGCACCAGGGGACGCCCTGGCTTCGTTCTTTTCAGGTTCGCACGTCGACAGCGTTCCGGGTTCGGTTCTGGTGGTATCCGCTGGGGAGCGGCAGGATGCTGCCCGGGCGGTCAGAGTCAGCCACGCCGTTGAACACCGTGTACGGGCCGACGCAGACCGGGGCCATTAGCGCAAGCGCGAACGGGTAGCCGCCGAGCCCGTGTAGTTCGGGCACGTGGTCGAAGTTCATCCCGTAGATGGTGCCGATGAGGGTGGGCGCGAACAGGATGGCCGCCCACGCGGAGATCTTTTCGATCTCCCCGCTAAGCCGGTGGATGCGGGCGTGGACGTTGACTGCTCGAACCGGCGCGTATCACCCGAGAGTCCGGAGGATGGCCAGGTTCGCGGTGGTGATGCCATCGACGCCGAGCCGGACCAGCTGGTTAAAACGTTGGCTGTCGTTGACCGTCCACGTCAGGATCGGCAATTTGTGTTCGCGCATCCAGGCGACGAGGCTTGGGTGCACAAGGCCCTGGAACACCGATGTACCGTCGATGGTTTTCTGCAGCAGCTGGTCCGACATTAGCCGGTGGACGGCATCGGGGCCGGCCACGCTGAACACCAGGGTGACATCGGGCAGGCGGTTGCGCAGATAGAGCAATGCGCCAGGGTCGCGGCTGGAGATCATCATCCGTTGGGACTCGGTCCGAGGCGCCAGGAAGGCGACCACGTCATCCAGGAACCGGTGGTCCGTCTGCTTCAAGTCGAGCTTGACGCTAACGGCGGCGGCTGCGTGGTCCCAGGCCTCGGCCAGGGTCGGTCCTTGGAACAGCTGCCGGACCAGCCAAGGCCAGGGCTGGTTGCGACCTGCCATGAGCTGGCCACGTGCGGAGATCACGTCGATCTCGATAACGTCGGCTCCGTAGTGCAGTGCAGTGCTCAGCGTCCCCAGGTTGTTGCCCGCGTTGTGCGCAACCCCGACAACGCGCGGGTAGTCGTGGGCGAGTGCGGGTTCTCGCTGGATCTCTTCGTAGAACTGGGCTGGCGGCGCTGCCCCCGTATAGCGCTGACCGTAGGGCCGGGCCACGATGGACACGGGAACCAGGGCAACCACCAGCACACCGGCCATCACCCACCGCAGACGACCTTCCCGCAACCAGGGCATGCCCCCTCCTACCGGCGCGGCACAATGCACATCGATCTTGGCGGGCCGACCGTGACGGGCGACTGTGCCGATCAGGCAGCCGACGCATTTCCGAGGCGAGTCGTCCCGAAGGCCACCGCCGGTCTATTCGGTGAAGCGCACCGGATGAGAAATTGGCGGCCAGCTCGATGGCGGCATCCCGATCCGGCACTAGATCGGTACGCCCCGCGGGCCGGCCGCCGCGCTGTGATGAGAACCGATTCACCCTATTCTGACCACTTACACCGAGGATCTGGACGCTCCCCCTGAAGATCCACTAACCCACAACTCTTGACGACTGCTCCACAACGACGACCGATGTTGCCTATCGTTGTTCCGTCGAGTCCGGACTCATCGGAGTAGGCCATGTCAGTCCGACAGCTCGAATCGCTGGCCGAGCGTCGATATTCGAAACCTAAGCCACCGACCATCGTCGGTGAAGTGATGACGACCTGGACCTCCTCGCCGGAATCGGTGGCGCCGCAGGATTCCGACAGGCTCTGTGCGTGCTCGGCAGAGGGTCGCATGCCGATCTCACCCGAACCTTGGTCCACGTCAGCAGACGCTGTTGCATCCCCGCGGGACAAGCGGGGGCGGATCCTCGCTCAGAGTCGTGGTCCGATCGGTTGCGCCAATTCTTTGGACGCCACGGCAATCCGTCGGTCGCCGGGCAGATCGAGCCTCACGGCGCTATTCAAGCTCCGGTCACGTTGAACTGATCACGCGCGGAGGGCTGCTTACCGCAGCCCCTCCGATGCATACGGGATTGTGCAAAGCGCCAACCAAACGCCGGCGATATCAGCGTGGCCTGGTCTTATTTGGAGCGGCCGTACTGCCTCGCTCGACCAAGGTTCCTGGCGAAACCGAGGAGTACGGCGTGGTGGCGCTGGAATCGCCGTTGGTCAAAAGCCGGTGCAGTAGCCAAACGCCGCAGGCGGTGGCGAGGTCGTGCATCGGCAGCGAGATCGTGGTGAGGCCGGGCCCCCACCAGGAGAATCCAGGTTCGTCGCCGAAGCCAATCACTGACAGGGCCCGTGGTACGGCAAGTCGCTGCTGCTGGGCTGCGTCTAGTACACCGCGGGTGATCTGGACGGAGCCAGTGACGATTCCGGTCGGAGGATCCGCGTCCTTCAGCAGCTCCGTCAGCGCAGACGCGCCGTGTTCAGCTGACGATGGCGGCCCCAGAACGGCGACACCGCTCTCAGCCGGGAGCCCGCTGGCGGCGACAGCCTCCTGGAACCCCGACAATCGGGCGGCAGCAGTGGGGATATCTGTGGTGCCTCCGATGTAGCCGAGGCGGCGATGTCCCAGGTCCAACAGGTGTTTCGTGGCCGTCTGGATCACGGTTTTGTCGTCTATGCCGAACCAGTGCGGGCCAAGCGAGGCGACTCGTCGTAGAAGCTGCACGTGCGGGATCGATCGCGGCATGCGGGCCACATCGGGATGCGGCCTGGGAGTGGGGACGATGACCAAGCCGGCAACCTGAGCAGCGGCAAGGTCTCGTATCTGTCGCAACTCGCTTTGTCGATCGTCGCCTGTCTCACTCAGCATCACCTGGTGGTCGCGACTGCTCATGGTCTCACTGAGCGCATGAGCGACGGTGGAGTAAAAGCTGTTGCGGATGTCCGGAACAACGAGCCCGACGACGTGCTTCGCGCGCCCCGCATCATTCGTGCGGCTCGGTTCGCGACGTACCCGAGCTCGTCCGCGACCTGACTCACCCGGAATTTGGTCTCAGCGCTGATGCGTGGATCGTCGGCGAGCGCCCGGCCGACGGTCGACACAGACAGGTTCAGACGGACCGCGATGTCCCGTGTCGTTGTCATGGCAAGATCCGCCGACACGTCGCCTGAATCGACGCATGGCTGCGCATTTTCGACTGGAGCACGTGCTAACGATAGCGCAAAACCGCCACGATCTGAAGGCGGCAAGCGTCGACGGCAACAGCTCCGGAGAACGCCGAACACTTGATCCCGCGATGCATCCCAAGCTAGAGGACGCATGTACAGAGGTCGCAGCACGGGCTGGGAACGGACGGCATGCGAACGAACGGGATCTATCAGGTGCTGACTCGAACGTCAAGACTGACGGTACGGCTGCAGTTGTGCCTGTTGACACAGAGAGAGATGCGGCATAGCGTCCCGTGCTATCGATAGCACAGTCCGACGTCATCCGGCGCCACCTGGCCCGGGGCGGACGGCCGAACCCTCGGAGGACCTGCAATGTCAGTTGCCCGACAATGGCGTGGGCGTGGCCTGAGCCTCGCGGTCGCCATCACCTTCGCCGGCACGTTGGCCGCGTGTAGCTCCAGTTCGAACTCCACGTCGAGCGCTCCGACGAGCGCGGCGGCAAGCTCGTCACTCTCGACCGCTATCGACGACAGCTACGACGGCACAGACAAAGGCAATTTCCATACGCTGGCCGAACCGGCGATCAAACCCGGCACACCGTTCAAGGTGGGCTTTCTGAACACCAACGGCGGACAGCCGTTCCTGCTCGCGATGCAGAACGCGGCGGCGGCTGAGGTCCGGAAGCTGGGCGGCACATTCATCGCGCTGGACGCCTCCTCGGATCCGCAGAAGCAGGCCAGCCAAATGAACCAGCTCATCGCCGAAAAAGTCAACGTCATCATCGGCGACCCCGTAGTTGCTGCCGCGTTGACTCCCGGGATCACCGCTGCCAAAAACGCCGGAATCCCCTTCGTCGCCATCGGCGTGCCCGCCGACGAGACTCAGCCGCCGCTGCCTGGAGCTGCCACCTCAATCTCGCAGGGCTTCGACTACTCGGTCTACCGAACGATGAAGGCGCTCGCCGCCCAGAACCCAGGAGCCACGTTCGCCACGATGGGGCTGTCGATCCCCGTCGATCAGCTGATCTTCATGCTCAAGCGGATCCAGTACTGGGGAGAACATTTCGGGCTGAAGTTCATGGGCCAGGTGGACACGCCGAACGACAACCCGACGGGCTTTGGGCCCGCAACATCGACCATCCTCACGAAGTACCCGGACGTGGACCTGCTCATCACGTTCAACGACCAGTCCGCGGTCGCAGCGGCCACCACGATCGCGGCATCCGGCAAGCAGGTGAAGGTTGGTACGCCGAACAGCGCGCAATCGATCGCCCGCGATGCGCTGAAAGCGGGGCGGCTGGAGCTCGTGTATCGCACGCCATGGGAGCAGCAGGGCGTCCAGAGCGCCATCGCCGCCTATGACACATTGACGAAGCAGAACCTTCCGCTCCCGACGTTCATCAACGTCCCCGGCTACCTCGTGACACCGGGCGATGCCACCGAAGCACAGTGGGTCCAGTGACAGGTGACGGCCGCCAGCTCGCCGCCAAGCCGCTGCTCAAGCTGGCCGACATCCACAAGGCGTATGCCGGGGTACCTGCCCTGCGCGGGGCGACCCTGTCCATTCAAGCTCCAGGCGCCATCCACACGCTGATCGGCCAGAACGGCTGTGGCAAGTCCTCGATGCTCGGTGTGCTATCCGGCCAGATCCCGGCCGACCGTGGAGAGATCCGCATCGACGGCCGGCTGGTTCGCTTCGGTGACTCTGCGAGCGCGGTCCGGCACGGCATCGCGATGGTGTCGCAGGAGACGGCCGTTGCCGAAGAACTCACGGTGGCAGAGAACATCCTGATGGGGCGGATGGTGCGCGGCCTCGGCGGAATCAGCTGGCCGGCCAGCCGGCGGCGGGCCAAGGAGATCCTTGCGCGTCTGGGCCTCGACTACGACCCCAACTGGGTCGTCGGCCGGCTTCGCCCGGATCAGAAGCAGATGGTCGAGATCGCCCGCGCGATCTCGCTCGACACCAAAGTGCTCATCCTCGACGAGCCAACGAGTTCCCTCACCGAGGACGAGGTCCATGAGCTTTTCGCAGCGATCCGCGAGCTCGCAGACCGTGACGTAGCGATCTTGTTCGTATCGCATCGGCTGGTCGAGGTGTTCGAGATCAGCACGGAGGTGACGATCATGCGTGACGGGCTCACCGTCGACTCGGGGCCGATCAGCAACTTCACCACCCAATCGCTCGTCGACACGATGGTGGGCGGCGTCGACCTCCACGGCGGGCCCATCGGATGCAGCACCAAGGCTGCGCCGAGCGCCGGCGCTGCTTCCGTTCTCGAACTGCGCGACCTCTGTTCATCCGACGCTGTCAGCGGCATCAGCCTCGATCTTCGCCCCGGCAAGATGATCGGCATCGCCGGACTGGTCGGCTCGGGGCGCAGCGAACTGCTCGACCATCTTCGGCACCCGGCCGACCACTGGTGGAAGCGTTCTCGTCGACGGCATCCCGATGCGACGGATCTCGCCACGCGCGAGCATCGCCGCCGGCATCGGCTACGTTCCACCCGACCGCAAAACGCAGGGACTGATCATGCCCATGTCGGTCGCCGACAACGTAACGATGGTCGCCACACACACCAAGAACCGCCTACGCTCACCGAGTCGACGACGCGACGGCACATTGGCCCGGCGGCTCGCAGAGAGGGTCAAGCTCCGTACCGCCTCCATGTCGCTGGCCGTACGGTCCCTGAGCGGCGGCAACCAGCAGAAGGTCGTCTTCTGTAAGTGGATCGCATCGCAACCGCGGATCCTCCTCCTCGACGACCCCACCCGTGGCGTCGACATCGCGGCCAAGGCAGAGATCCACACTCAACTACGGCAAGCCGCGGCCGATGGGCTCGCGCTACTTGTGACCTCGTCCGAGCTACCGGAACTCATCGACCTGTGCGACGAGGTGCTGGTGATGTACCGCGGCAGGATCTCGCGCCGATTCAACCGAGAGCAGCTACGCGAGGCCGACGTCGCCATGGCCGCCGCAGGGGGTCAGCTATGAACACGCTTCTTCAGCCGGTCCAGCCGCGAACGGCCACGGACGCGGACACACCTTGGCCAAGCGAGAGCATTTCCTCGTTCGTGCGCCTGTGGCGGGCGACCCGGACGTTTCGGCCGGTACTCATGCTGCTGGTGGCGCTGTTCGCCGTGTTGAGCATCGGGGAGCACCCATTTCTCACGGTGATCAACCTGGAGAACATCGCAACGTCGGTGTCGATTCTCTGGATCGTGGCCTTGGGCGCAACGTTCGTTCAGCTCAGCGGCGGCATCGACCTGTCCTCGGGAGCCATAGCGGCGATCGCCGGGATTTGCTTGGCTAAGTTGCTCGCAACGCACCTGCCGGGCGCCGTGGTCGTCATCCTGGTTGTGCTGTTCGGTGCGGCGATCGGAGGTGTCGTCAACGGAGTCCTGGTCGGCGTGTTCCCGGTCTCAACGTCTTCGTGGTGACCCTCGCGTCGATGACGGCGATCACCGGCACCGTCAGCCTCTGGTCCGGCACACAATCGACCTACGTCTCCTCGGAGGATGTCAACCGGCTCGCTATCAGCAAGCTGCTCGGAGTGCCGATGCCGATATGGATCATGTTAATCACATTCGTCATCTTCCTGTTCGTCCAGACCCGCACGTACTTCGGGCGCGACATCTACGCGATCGGCGGCAGCATGACCGCTGCAAAGCTGTCCGGCATCCGTACCTCCCGAACGCTCCTGTTCGTCTGGGCCATCGCCGGCGCAATGGCGGCGTCGCCGGCGTGATAGCGGTCGGACGCATC
>CAWIKW010000012.1:0-118614 GCA_963836785.1 uncultured Actinomycetota bacterium
CGAACCGACCGACGCGCGACCACCGGCGCGTGGCGCGGCCGCCGAGATCGGTCCATCAGCCGGACGCCGGGGTGGCGGGCCGCCATGGCCCCGGTTCACTGAGCCTGGGCGGCCGCGACCGTCGTATCCGTGCGGGCCGCCTGGCGGATATCCACCGTCAGATGGGTACCCGCTCCGCGGCGGCGCGTAGAGGTCGTCGTCGTCGTACGAAGTCATTTGTCACCTTGCCGGTTGGGGGCCGCGCTGTAGTCAGTCGCCACCGGGGTTGCCTATGTCAAACGCCGCTTGCCGCCCCCGGGATACGTCACCTCGGGTCGCCGCGACGTCGGTCGCGAGACCCGGTTGGCTCGGCGCCGGGGGACGGCGCCGATGACGTGACCCGAGACGACGTACCGGTCGGCGGGGGTGCCGCCCGGCGTGACGCCGTTGCCGGAGCCGAGGACGCCGCGGCGGCTGCCGCGTCTTCATCGGCATCCGCTAAACCATCCCGACCCAGCACGTATTGCTCAACGAGGTGGTTCCACCCACAGCCACGGCAAACCTCGACAACGTAGACGGTGAACTCACGCAGCGTCATCGCCAGTGACGGCAACTCCGCTTGGGAACGCGCTTGTCCGGCCGACGTCTTGAGCTCGTCGCCGTAGATGTAGTTGACGTGGGTGAGATTCTCCCGCCGACAGATCGGGCAACGATCCTCGGTCTGGTCGCCGTGGAAACGAGCTGCGCTCTTCAGGTACGGCGAGGCATCACACACCTCATACGTACCGACCCGGTTGGAGTACACCTCACGCAGCAGAGCCCGCCGTTGGAGCGAGTAGTCGACCGACTGCCGCTGCGTTCGCATGGGCAAGAGGGTACGCGGTCAACGCCCGTACGGCGACTTCGGTCACCCTCGGTGATCGAGGTCTCCCGCACTGTGGATTGCGCTGGAGTATCGTTACGTTCTATCGTGCGATGTATCGCCGCGATACATCGGCGGAACAACAGCAGTTGAACAACGTGGCCCACGTTGGCCAACGGCTTGGGGAGGAGTGCCGCATGCTCGAGCTTGCCATCCTCGGCCTCCTGCATGAATCCCCAATGCACGGGTATGAGCTGCGTAAGCAGCTGAACGCCAAGCTCGGTGCGATCCGCGCGGCGATCTCCTACGGCTCGCTCTACCCGACCCTGCGCCGGTTGCAGACCGACGGCTGGATCACCGAAGAGCCGGGGGCGGAGAGTTCTGATCCGGGTGTCCCGCCGCTGACCACCCGCCGTGGTCGCGTCGTTTACAAGATCACCGCCGAGGGCAAGGAGCGTTTCCAGACGCTGCTGGCCGAGCTCGGTCCAGAGACGTTCGAAGATCTCGGGTTCGGCGTGCATTTCGCCTTCTTCGCCCGCACCGACGCCGACACGCGTCTGCGGATCCTGGAGGGTCGCCGCCGCCGGATCGAGGAGCGACGGGAAGGCATGCGGCAGTCACTCAGTCGCGCCGCCGAACGCCTGGATGCGTACACCTTGGAATTGCAGAGACATGGACTGGACGCCTGCGAGCGCGAGGTCCGCTGGCTGGAGGAGCTCATCGCCACCGAGCGCTCCGGCCGACAGCCCGGCGACGGGCAACCGCCCGGCCAACCGGGCCGATCGCCCGCCGATACCGGGCATTAACCCGGCTGATCCGGGTCGCCGGTCGGACACCCATACCTCCGATCGACGTGATTCGCACTATCCCGCTTCCGGACACGCCGGAGCGGCCGTGATGATTGAAGGAGGCACTGCGATGGGCTCCGTTCGCGTCGCCATCGTCGGTGTCGGTAACTGCGCCTCGTCCCTGATTCAGGGCGTGGAGTACTACCGCAACGCCGATCCCAACTCGCGCGTACCGGGTCTCATGCACGTCACCTTCGGCGGCTACCACGTCTCCGACGTGGAGTTCGTCGCGGCGTTCGACGTGGACGCCAAGAAGGTGGGGCATGACCTGTCCGAGGCGATCTTTGCCAGCGAGAACAACACCATCAAGCTCTGTGACGTCCCGCCGACCGGGGTAAATGTCCAGCGCGGCCCGACGCTCGACGGTCTGGGTCAGTACTACAAGGAAATGGTCGACGAGTCCGATGACATGGTCGTCGACGTGGTCGGCGCGCTCCGCGAGGCCAACGTCGACGTGGTCGTGTCGTACCTGCCGGTCGGCTCCGAGCAGGCCGACAAGTTCTATGCGCAGGCCGCGATCGACGCCGGCTGCGGCTTCGTCAACGCGCTGCCGGTCTTCATCGCCTCCGACCCGGTCTGGGCCAAGAAGTTCGAAGACGCGGGCCTGCCGATCGTCGGTGACGACATCAAGTCGCAGGTCGGTGCCACGATCGTCCACCGGGCGCTCGCGAAGCTCTTCGAGGACCGCGGCGTCGAGCTGCTGCGCACGTACCAGCTCAACTTCGGCGGCAACATGGACTTCATGAACATGTTGGAGCGCACCCGCCTCGTCTCGAAGAAGATCTCGAAGACCCAGTCGGTCACCTCGCAGATCCCGCACGAGATGGCCAAGAGCGACGTGCACATCGGCCCGTCGGACCACGTGCCGTGGCTCGACGACCGCAAGTGGGCGTACATCCGCATGGAGGGTCGCGCGTTCGGTGACGTACCGCTGAATGCCGAACTCAAGCTCGAGGTGCACGACTCGCCGAACTCGGCGGGGGTCATCATCGACGCGCTCCGCGCGTGCAAGATCGCGATGGACCGCAAGATCGCCGGACCGATCCTGTCCGCGTCGAGCTACTTCATGAAGTCGCCGCCGGTGCAGTATGCCGACCACGACGCGCACGCCTCGGTTGAGGCGTTCATCAAGGGCGAGATCGAGCGCTAGGCGTTCGTCCTCGCGTGACACAGGCGAGGGGCACCACCGCTGGCCGGGCGGGGGTGCCCCTCGTCATGTCTTGGCTACTGGAAATTCTTGGCTATTGGAAATCCCGCTCGACGCGCACCCGCGCCTCCAACTGCAGCAGGAAGCGCTTGCGATCGAGGCCACCGCCGAAGCCGACGAGCTTGCCGCCCGCCCCGACGACGCGGTGGCACGGCACGATGATCGGCACCGGATTGCGGTTGCAGGCCACGCCGACGGCGCGGGCCGCGTCCTTGTCGCCCACCGTCTTCGCGATGTCGCCGTACGTCGCCATGTCCGCGTAGCCGATCTCAGCGATCGCCTTCCACACCGCCTGCTCGAAATCAGACCCGCCGGGTACGGCGAGCGGCAGGTCGAAGTCGCTCAGATCGCCGGCAAAGTACGCCTCGAACTGCTCTCGGGCCGCCTTGAGTACGGGCGCCGGATCATCGGCTATCTGGTGGCGCCCGACACCGCCGAAGTGGACCGCGGTGATCTCACCGGCGTCGGCGGCAACGCCAAGGTCACCGATCGGCGACGGTACGGATATCCAAGCTGCGCGACGTTCCATGCCGACAAGTCTGCCGCCGGCCACCGACACTCTGCTGGCGGCTTTCGGACATTCAGCTGCCACGCGGATGCGGCGGCGGCGGCCCAGGCGCGCAGCGCGGCGGCGGCCGCACCGGCCACGGCGCGCGAAACGCACATGATCCGCCAGCGTGGACGATCGCGGTCGCTGCAACGACTCCAATCGTCCTCGCTGGCGGATCTTGCGTGCGGATGCGCGGGCTATGGGCGTCGAAGTTCGGCCAGTACGTCGCCGATGGGCCGAGCATCGTCGACAACGTCTTCGGGCTGGCCCGACGCGAGTGCGGTGCCGGCGATGTCCGCGTAGACGGTTGCGAACGCCTCGAACAGGTCCGGGGTCAGGCCGGCCGCCCGCTGCGCGGCCGCGATCTCGTGCATCTCACCGACGTAACGATCCGACTTGGCCGCTGCGCTGAGGACTATCTCCGGATCGGCGTACGTGGGGCCGAGCGCAGCCACCACGGTGTCGAGGACGCCGTAGTGGTCGGCCGCGCGCAGCGCCTGAGTCACGATGGCGGCCACGCCCTTGTGGATCGATGCCGTGCTCATCTTGACCGCGCTGGCCTGGCCAATCGGGCCGTCGACGACGACCGGCACGACATCCTGCCAGTGCAGCGCGGCGATCTCCCGCGCGCGCGGCCCGGAAAGGAACACCCGCGTGCCCGGCCTCGTCGTCGGCGGGGCACCGGAGATCGAGCCGTCGACGAGGTCGAGGTCGGCACCGGCCAGGATCTCCGCCGCTCGCGCCACGGTCGACGGCGCGATCGCGTTCAGATCGACCACGACCGGCCGTGAGCCGGACGCCTTGGCGGCGGCCGCGATGTCCTCGGCCGCGTCGATCGCTGCGCCCGGCGGCGTGACGACGAGCACGATCTCGGCGGTGCTCACCAGGGTCGCGAGGTCAGGTACGACACCGATGCCGAAACGCTCCACCAGCCCCCGCGTCCGCTCCGAACGCCCGGCGAGCGACGTGGTGACCTCGTGACCGCCACGCATCAGGGAAACCGCGAGTCCCGAGCCCATGTAACCGGCGCCGACCAGTCCGATCATGGTCGGCAGTCTAGCCGCGGCGCGCCGTCCCGCCGGCGTCGTACAGGTGGTGGATCGGATCGTGGATCAGGTAGCGAGCGAACGACTCGACGGTGAACCGGGCACCGTCGGTACGGTTTCCGGTCCGCTCCCACCGATCACCGTGTACGGCGTCGAAGTCGTCCGCGAGCTTGCCCGCGGCCTCGTGGACTTCGGCCGCAACGACCGCCGGATCCTGCTCCGCATAGCGCTCCTCGACCGCGGTCGCGTCCTGGTCCCAGTTCTCGTAGAGCGGGTTGTCGAGCGTCAGCATCAGGTCGAGCCGTACGGCGAATACCCGGAAGACGTCCCGCACGTGGCAGCCGTATTCGAGCGGCGACCAGATGTCCGGCCGCGGCCGCTCCCGTACGTCCGGCCGGGCCACGAGTAGCTCCTGCCAGGCGGACGGCGTTGGCGCGGATCATCCCGCCGACATCCTCACGTGCGAAACGACTGCGCGTCGAAGCCACACTCGGGGCACGGCTTGCCGAGCACCCACGTCCAGTCCTTGGAGTCCGGAATGATCGTCACCGGGTCAATCTACCGACGATGCCCGGATACCCGACAGCCACGACCAAGAGACACACGATGACACCCAACGGTGACCCGGACAACGCCGCGCCCCAGCACAACCGCCCTGGCTGCGCCGTACGCTGGCCGGGTGCCACCCGTTGACCTCCACCGACACGTCCTAGCGCTCGCCCGCCTGAGCGGGTTCCGCCGGCTACTCAGCGTACGGCTGACGAGCCAGTACGGTGACGGGCTCTTCCAGGCCGCCCTGGCCGGTTCGGTGCTGTTCAATCCGGCCCAGGAGACGAACCCGGTCAAGATCGCGGTGGGCTTCGCGGTGCTGCTTGTCCCATATTCGATCCTCGGGCCGTACGTCGGCGTCTTCCTCGACCGGTGGAGCCGGCGGGACATCATCTACCTGGCCAACCTCGTTCGCGGAACGCTGGCCGTCGTCGCGGCCGCCTTGATCGCAGTCGGCGGCCTGAGCCTCGAGTTCTTCGTCTGCGCATTGTTGATCACGGCGATCAACCGGTTCTTTCTGTCCGGCCTGTCCGCCGCCGCGCCGCACGTTGTGCCCGAACCGCTGCTCGTGACGAACAACGCGGTCGCCTCCACGCTCGGGACGGTGGCCTACTCGCTCGGGCTCGGCACGACGGCCGTCGTTCTGCACACGGCGCTGGAGACCAACGATCGCGGGTACGCCACGCTCGCCGGCGCCGGGGCCGTCTGCTACCTGGCCGCCTCCATGTTCGCGCGGACGTCATTCGGCCGGAAGGAACTCGGCCCCGACGTGGCCGTACCTCGCACGGTGTCGATCCCTCAGGAGATAGCGGCGGCGGCCCGAGGCATGGTGGCCGGCGCCCGCCATCTGATCGCACGGCCGCCGGTCGCGTACGCGATGGCGGTCCAGGCACTGTGCCGGACCCTGTTCGGCGTCCTGACGCTCGCGATCCTCCTGCTCTACTCGCACTACTTCTACTCGAACTACTCGTCCGCCATCGGTGGCCTCGGGCAGATCGTTGTGGTCGGCAGCATCGGCGCGATCGCGGCCGCCGCCATCACTCCGTACGCGACGCGGCACTTCGGCGGCCGGCTGTGGGTGTTCGCGATGACATTGCTGATCGCTTTCACGCTGCCGCCGCTCGCCCTGCCGTTCGTGCCGGTGCTGCTCGTCCTCTCGACGTTTCTCGCGAACATCTCCTCACAAGGCATCAAGATCGTCGTGGACACGAACGTCCAGGTGCACTGTGACGAAGACTTCCACGGCCGCGTGTTCAGCCTGGAGGACACGCTGTTCAACTTCATGTTCGTCGTCGGCCTGTTCATCGGCGCGCTCACGCTGCCGGCCGATGGCCACTCGGTCGGCGCCGTTGTCGCCGTGTCGGCCGGCTATCTGGTGCTGGCCCTGTCGTACGCGTGGCTGACCCGACGCCAGCCACCCCTGGAGGTCGCGCCGACCGCGCAGGCCGTCGCGTCGTCCGCCGCGTGATCGGCGGTCATCGCTGGGCCGCGGCATCGAGCGCCGCCTGCAGCGACTGCGCATAGGCATAACTCGTGTACGTCGCGCCGGACACCACGTCGACATCGGCGCTCTGGGCCTGCAGCACCTCCTTGTGCAGCAGCGGGGTCGCGTAGCCGTTGATCTCGGTGGACCGGCCACGATCGTTCGGGACCTGCAGGATCGTCACGTCCGAGATCCGGGTGCCCGCGGCGTGCAGACGCACTTGGATCGGTCCGAACGGCGTCGAGACCACCGAACCGTCCGCCGTGTAGGTCCCGCTCGGCAACGTGGCTCGGCCCGTCTTGACCGGGATGCCGCCACTGCCCTCGCCACCGACCGGGTTATCGCCCGTAGTGCCGCCGGCCTGCGTACCCGCGGTGCCCTGGGTGCCCTTGAAACCGATCAGCATCAGCGCGCCGACGGCGCTGCCGGCGACGGCGAACGTGACGCGACGGACGGTGGCGTTCACAGCTCGAACTGATCCATGTGAACCTGGCGTGCCGGCACATCCAGCTCCGCGAGTGTGCGCACGACCAGATCGCCCAAACCTTCCGGGCCGCACACGAAGACATCGCGATCACGTACGTCCGGCACCAACTCGAGTAGCCCGGCCGCGGTGAACACGTGCGCGGGATCGGGGTCGTCGCGCCGGCCGAGCACGTACCAGACCTGCATGCCGCGCTCGATCGCGAGCCGATCGAGCTCGTTCTTGAAGATCAAATCTTCGAGGGTACGGGCTCGACACAGCACGACCGTGCCCGGCGGGAACGTCTCCATCAACGCCCGGACCGGCGCGATGCCGCTTCCGGCGCCGATCAACAGCGCCCCCGGCCGGTACGCCTGATCGGCGGTGAACTCTCCGGTCGGGTTGTCGATCCACACTCGCGTGCCGGGCGTGAGGTCATTCATCGCGGCGGACTGGTCGCCGACCGCCTTCACCGTGAGCCGGAGCCCGTCCACGCTCGGCCCGGCCGACAACGAGTACGGGTGCGAGCGCCACCATCCGTTGCGGGTGAGGAAGCGCCAGTGCGTGTACTGGCCGGCGGTCGCCTTGAGTCGGTCGAGGTGTCGGCCAGTCACGTAGACCGACACGACGCCGGCGACCTCGGTCACGACCGATTTCACGCGCAGTTGGTGACGTGCGTTCAACCACAGCGGGACGGCGATGCGGCCGTAGGCGACAGCGGCGATCACGATGATGTAGGCGGCCACCCAGAACGTGTGCGCCGCGTGATTCAGCACGAACTCCTGACCGTCGGCGAACTGGTGCCCGTAGGCGAGGAGCAGGATCACGTACGCGCTTGCGTGGATGAGATGCCACAGGCCGTACGGCATCCGGCGACGGATCGCCCGGATCGCGAGCAGGCTGATCGTGACCAGGATGCCGAACGCGATCGTGGCCGAGATCAGGTCCTGATACGTCGTCAGCAACGTCCACGCCTCGTGCCAGACACCGACCTTCGAGCTCGCGGCGTAGCCGAGGGTGATGAGCACGACATGCGTCGCGATGACAATGACGACGTACGCCCCCAGGTCCCGGTGCCAGCGGGACTGCCGGGCGCCGCTGGACGCGCGGTCGATGATCGGCACGCGGCTCATCAGGAGCACCTGGACAAGCAGCAGATATCCGCCGACCAGACCGGCCAGGCGTCCTCCAGCCGTCAACTCGCCGGCGGTGTCGCCGACCTCGGACGTGCTCGTCTGGTGCCACCAGAACCCGATGAGGACGACCAAGCCGATTGAGATGACCGTTACGAGCGCGCGACGGCGTACGGCTGGGTTCGCCGGGTTGGCTGGATAGGTTGGGTTGGCGGGGCTCGGCGCGTTGGTCGGTCGGCTCGGCCCGAGTGGGTCGGGCTGGTCGGGCGGTTCCGGCCACGCCGTGCTGCTCGGCGCGCTCACGTGTCTACTGTCGCGCACGAACCTGGGACCGGGCCGCGATGCCTCTTACCAACCCGTGACGTTTCCGCCCGCCGCTCGCGCCGTCGGCACCGCTATTGATCCGCTCCCGTGGACGATCGGCGCCGCTGCAGCGGCCCCAATCGGCCACGCCAGTGGATCAATGCGGTGGAGCGCCCGCCGCTCGCGCGGTGTTCGTGCACATGCACCCTCTCGACCCACAGCAACGGTCGCGGCGAGCGAGCGAGCCGGGACACTGCTGACGTGTCAACGATGCCGACGGATGACGCCGACGACCTTGACTGGCTGCTGTTTCGGCAGGACAGCGTGATCAGCCGGCGGCAGGCGCTGGGATTCATGTCGGTGTCACGCCTTCGGCATCGCGTGGCCTCCGGTCGCTGGTCGCTACCTCATCGCGGCGTGTACGTCGCGCACAACGCCAGCCTGAGCGCCGGCCAACGAACGTGGGTCGGAGCCTTCGCCGCCGGAAGCGGCCGAGCCGCACCGCTCGCCGGTACCTCGGCCCTCACGTCGTATGGCCTGCGCGGCTACGAGTCGAACGTGGTCCACGTTTACGTACCGCCCAGGTTTCGACCGCGGAGCCTTCCGCACTACGTCGTCGTCCATCGGTCGATGCTGCCCCGGGCGGATCTGAGTCGTGGCTTTCCACCGCGGACGATGCCAGCGCGCTCGGTGATAGATGCCGCCGAGTGGGCCACGTCCGACGACCGGGCCCGCGCGATCATCACCGCGGCGTTCCAACAGCGACTCGTCGACCACGCGGCGATGATGCTGGCGCTGAGCCGGTTCGCGCGCCTCGGCCGACGTGAGTTGATCACTTCGACGATTCACGACGCGGCCGGCGGGTCCGAGTCGATCGCGGAGCACGACTTTCTCATCCTTTGCCGTCGCGGACGGCTGCCCGAGCCCACGCGGCAGGTCGTGACCACGGACGCGGCCGGTCGACGCCGCTACCGGGACGCGTATTTCGAGGAATTCGCCGTTCACGTCGAGATCGACGGCGGGCAGCACACCGAGGTCCGGCAGTGGTGGGCCGACATGCAACGGCAGAACGCGATGGGCATCAACGGCGACCGGGTGCTCCGATTCCCGGCGTGGGCCCTCCGCAACGATCCGGAACGTGTGCTCGAGCAGGTCCGGGCGGCGTTGATCGCGGGCGGCTGGCGACCGTGATCCACCGCGGTGGACGATCTGTGTCGTTACAGTGGCACCAATCGTCCACGGCGGTGGATCATGCGCTGTGTCAGCAGGCAAGGCAGGTAGAGCTAGGACGGCGAGGGCCGATCAATCCCGCGCTCGTCGGCCCACGCGAACAGCGCCGCCTCGGCCTCGTCCCGGGACAACGGACCTCGGTCGAGCCGCAACTCCTTGAGGAACTGCCACGCTTCGCCGACCAGCGGGCCCGGCTTGAGCCCCAATAGCTGCATGATGGCGTTGCCGTCCAGGTCCGGGCGTACGCGGGCGAGGTCCTCCTCGGCGGCGATCCGCTCGATCCGCTCTTCGAGTGCGCTGTAGTCGTCCGCCAGCCTCTCGGCCTTGCGCCGGTTGCGCGTGGTGCAGTCGGAGCGCGTCAGCTTGTGCAACCGGGGCAGGAGTTCACCGGCGTCGGTGACGTAGCGACGCACCGCCGAGTCGGTCCACTCGCCCTGGCCGTACCCGTAGAAGCGCAGGTGCAGCGCGACGAGCGCACCGACCTCGGACACAACGTCCTTCGGAAAGCGCAGGGCCCGCAACCGGGCCTTGGCCATCCGCGCGCCGACGATCTCGTGGTGGTGGAACGACACGCGACCGTCCGGGCCGACCGCCTTCGTGGCTGGCTTGCCGATGTCGTGCAGGAGCGCGGCGAGTCGCAGTACGAGATCCGGGCCGCTGTCCTCGAGATTGATCGCGTTGCGGACGACTGTCAGCGTGTGCTCGTAAACGTCCTTATGTTGCGCATGCTCGTCGATCTCCAGCTTGAGGCCGGAGAGTTCGGGCAGGAACGTTTCGGCGAGCCCGGTGTCAACGAGCAGCCGCAGCCCGGTCACCGGGTCGTCGGCCACCATCAGCTTCGCGAACTCGTCCTGGATGCGCTCCGGCGTGATCCGTCCGAGGTCGGCCGACATCGCGGTCATCGCGGCGCGTACGTCGTCCGCGACGGAGAAACGCAGCCGGGCAGCGAACCGGGCGGCTCGGAGCATGCGCAGCGGATCGTCGGCGAAGCTGGACTCGGCCGTGCCGGGCGTACGGATGACTTTTGCGGCGAGATCGTCCCGGCCACCGTAGGGATCACTGAACTCGTGCCCCGGCACCGACACGGCCATCGCGTTGATGGTGAAGTCACGGCGGCGCAGATCGTCGATGAGGTTGTCGCCGTACGCGACGATCGGGTTGCGGCTGACCCGGTCGTACGACTCGGCCCGGAACGTGGTGATCTCCAGTTGGAGCCCTCGCCGAGCGGCCCCGATCGTGCCGAACTCCTGCCCGGTGGTCCAGATCTTGTCGGCCCAGCCGGAGAGGATCTCGAGCGTCTGCTCGGGCCGCGCGTCGGTGGCGAAGTCAAGATCGTCGCCGAGCTGCCCCAGGAGTGCGTCGCGCACCGAACCCCCGACCAGGTGCAACTCGAAGCCGGCGGCGGCGAAGCGCGCGCCGATCTCGTCGGCGACCGGCCAGACTCGGATGAGTTCGGCGACGGCGCGACGCTGCGCGGTGGTCAGGGCGGATGCGGCCGGCTGGGCGCGTGGTGTCTCGGACATAGCGTCGGCCAGCGTATCGGGGTCGCGATGACATGCGCCTCGCGGCCGCGCTACGCATCGGCGGGGACATGCGCCTCGCGGCCGCGCTACGCATCGGCGGGGACATGCGCCCGGCGGACGCCGCGCCGCCGCAATGGTCCGCACGCAGTGACGGCGCCACGCGCGCGTCGCGGCCGGGCGCCGTGTCACCACGGGATGACGTACCCCCGATATGAAAGTGTGTCGACAAGCGCAACGGCCTGCTCAGTGCCATGCCTGACCGTGCCCGCACCGGTTAAGGTCGGCGCATGGCATCGACGGATCGGCGGGGGGAGCGCGACCGGTATGACCCGGACGCGACCATGATGCTGCCGATCGTGCCGCACGATGGGCCCGGTCGGGCCGATGTCACGATGGTCATTCCGGTGTTCGGGCGCGGCGGAGATCTGACCTACCAGCTCTATACCGAGGACCGGACGCAACTGCTACCGCCGGTCTATCCGCCCACCGACCCGAACCAGCCGTTCGGCAACGGTCAGTCCGGCTGGCCCGGGCGGCCGACGCGCGCGATCGGCGTCGCGTCACCGGTCGTCATCCCCGGCGCTCCGGGCGCGCCACCTGGGCCGCCGACCACGCCGGGCGCACCGGCCCCACTGCCGGACGAGCAGCCGTCGATCGCCCGCAGCAGCGCGATCATGGCCGCCGGCAGCATGGTGAGTCGCGTCACTGGCCTGATCCGTACGGTTGCTCTCGGCGCGGCCATCGGCGCGGCGACGGTCGGCAACGCGTACAACCTCTCCAACACGCTGCCCAACATGGTCTACGAGCTGCTGCTCGGTGGCGTGCTGTCCAGCGTCGTCGTGCCGTTGCTGATGAAGGCGCGGACGCAGGACAACGATCGCGGCGAGGCCTACACCCAGCGGCTGCTTTCGCTGGCCACGATCTTCCTGGCCGGCGCGACCGTGCTCGCGGTCCTGGCCGCCCCGCTGCTCACGCAACTCGTCGCCGGCCATTCGCATCCAGCCGACAAGCACCTGATCACGACGCTGTCCTACCTGATCCTGCCGGAGATCTTCTTCTACGGCATCGCGGCGCTGCTCGCGGGCGTGCTCAACACGCGCGGCCACTTCATGGCGCCGATGTGGTCGCCGATCCTCAACAACCTCGTGGTGATCGCGACCGCGCTGGTGTTCTGGCTGATGCCCGGCCCGAAGAAACTGGACGCGACGACCATCACCACGCCGCAGGTGCTGGTGCTCGGCATCGGTACGACACTCGGCATCGTCGTACAGGCCAGCGGACTCATCCCGGCGCTGCGTCGCGTGCAGTTCCGCTGGAAGTGGCGGTTTGACTTCGGCAAGCTCGGGCTGCGCCAGATCGGGCGGACGAGTGCCTGGATGCTGACGTACGTGATCATGACCCAGATCGGGCTCACGGTCATCCTGAAGCTGTCCCAGAGCGCGGCAAGCCGTTCGTCGGCTGCGCATACCGCGCCCGGACCGGCGATCTTCAACAACGCATTTCTGATCTTCATGATGGCGCATGGCATCGTCGCGGTGTCGATCCTCACCGCGCTGATGCCCCGGCTCGCGCGCGCCGCGGCCGAAGGCCGCTTCAGAGACATGGGCCACAACCTGACCATGGGTACGCGATTGTCGGCGGTCATCCTGATCCCAGTGACGGCGGCCTATATCGTGCTGGGCCGGCCGCTGGCGGTCGCGCTGTTCCAATGGGGCAACTACACCCACGCCGAGGCGATGCAGACCGGCACCGTGATCGCGGTCGCGGCGATCGGCCTGGTGCCGTACGCGATCACCCAGATGCAGCTGTTCGCGTTCTACGCCATGCCCGACACGAAGACGCCGGCGCTGGTGAACATGCCGGTCGTCGGCTTACGCATCGCACTCGACGTGATCCTCTACTTCGCCCTGCCGCTCGCGCTCGTCGACGCCGGCCTGATGCTCGGCAACGCGATCTCGTACGTGCTCGCCGCGGTCATCGGCTACCAACTCCTGCGACGCCGGATCGGGCTGCTTGCGATCGGCGACACGATGCGTGCGCTCGGCAAACTCGCGGTCGCGGCGCTTATCGCGGCGATCCCCGCGTGGCTGCTCTCGCTGCTGATCCGGCACGAGTTGGGCAACGGCAAGGTCGGTGCTATCGCCGCGCTGATCGTCGGTGCGATCGTGTTGGGGCTGCCTACGTCGGGGCCGGCCTGCTGTTGAAGGCGCGGACATCACCGACGTCGCTGGCATGGTTCGGGCTCGCTTCGGCCGCTGACGAGGTTACGCTCAGGGCCTGGGGCAACCCGACCCCACTTGACTGGGGTGGAGCGCTTCTAGGTCTGCGTGGGGTCGGGTTGCCCCAGGCCCGGTGGTGGGCGGTGGCGCCGCCACGACGGGCTTGAGAGCTTTCGAGGGTACGTGGTACGGGAAAGTGGACGTGGTTTCGGCGGACGGCGGTGTTGGGCGTGGAAGGTCGCCCCATTCGTCCTGATTGGTGAGTATTTCATCTGATCTGTTCGGGCCGTGGTTGTCACGAACGGACAACGAGTGAGGCATCGTGACGAAGACGTCTACGTCAGCGTTCAGTTAAGCCGGGTAGGGTTCCCTCGCCGGCACGGCATTCGACGCCTAGGCTCTTACTAGCTCGGGGCGCGTCATCGCCCCGTGACGGCGTGCATCGGAGGGGAGGACGGGTGACCGAGAGCGGCCACGGCCCGGACTCGCCCGCGGCGCACGTCGTTATGACCGTCGGCACTTCCGTCGCCGGCGAGATCCTTGCCGGGCGCTACCGGCTGGAAGAGCACATCAGCAACGATTCGCACGGCCGCCAGGTGTGGCGCGGATCGACATGGTGCTGCGCCGGCCGGTCGCGGTCGTCCTCCGCCATCCGGGCGGGCAGGCCGCATCCGAGATGATCCGGCCGCCGTCGCCGCCAGCCGGATCATCCACCCTCACCTGGTCGACGTCTACGACGCGATCGACGAGGGACCCGGGCGTACGTGGTCCGGGAGTGGGTCGACGGTGCGTCGCTGCGCGAGCTTGTCGCCGACGGTCCGCTGGACCCGGGTCGGGCGACCGCGGTCGCGCACGCCGTGGCCAGCGCTGTCGCCGCCGCGCACGCGACCGGCATGGCGCACGGCAACGTGCACCCGGGGACCGTCCTGATCGCCGACGACGGCCGGGTGGTGCTGGCCGACGCACGGGCCGACGACCTGGCGACCGCCGAGGGCGACATCCGGCCGTCGGCGCCATCCTCTACTCCGCGCTGACCGGCCACTGGCCGCACGCCGATGGGCCGGACGCTGCCGGACGGCTGCGCGACGCTCCGGCGGGCTCGCCAGCCCGCGGCAGGTGCGCGGCGGTCTCCCGGCATACCTCAGCGAGCTGCCCAGGACTGCTCGACCCGTCGATCCCCCCGCCGGCCGCCTCGTCCCTGGCCGCCGAGCTCGGCCGGCTGGACAGCGTAAACGACGACGACTACTACGACGACGGCGGCCCGCTGGGTTTCGCGGCGCCCGCAGCGGCCGTCCGCGCCCGACGCTCCCCGGCCCAGCGGGGGAAGCTCGCCGTCGGCGTCGTCCCCTGGTGGTCGCTGTCGCGGGGGCGCTCGCCGTCAACGCCGGCGGCTCGCCGGCGGCCCGAGCCGCCCCGCCGGCTCGCCGCCCGACGCCGACCCCCCCGCACGGCCTACATCAACGCGAGCCCACCCGCCTCCCGATCTCCCCTCGGCCGGCCAGGTCCGCATTGTGGACCCGCCGAACGGTGACGGGCCGACGGGACCGAGACGGACAACGCCACCGACGGCGACCTCAAGACCGGCTGGCCGACCCACCGGTACAACCGGCCCCTTCGGACCACCTCAAGCCGGGCATGGGTGTCCTGATCGACCTCGGCAAGCCGACCGATGTCGCCCCCCTCAAGGCCGCATCGACTCGCCCGCGAAACGGGCGACGACGACCCCGGTCGCGCAACTGCAGTCGCGGACAAGGCCGGGGCCCTCAACGCCGACAAGAAGATCAATTCGACGTACACCAGCGTCGGCGCGCCGCTGGACCAGCTATGAGGGCACCGTGGATGGTCTTCGTGGTGAACCTCTCGACCAGCACATCGGCCGGTACCTGCTCTTGTGGATCACCAAGCTGCCACCCGAACAGCACCGGCAAGTTCGCAGCTGACCGTGAACGAAATCAGCGTCCTCTTGGCCTGCTCGGTCCTGAGCGTGACACGTAAGCGTCGCTCGATCAGCCGGTAGGTTGTTTTGGCTGCTTTAAGGGCGTGGACGACCGACCACCCCGAGCGATGCCGGGCTGCTCCGCGCCCACGTCGCCGGTGATCGCGACGCGGTTCGGCGAAGTCGTCTGCCGCCACCGCGATCGGCTGTGGGCGGTCGCGCTGCGCACGATCGGCGATCGCGAGGAGGCGGCCGACGCCCTCCAGGACGCGTTCGTCTCGGCCTACCGTGCCGCCGACCGGTTCCGGGGCGACGCCGCCGTCACCACGTGGCTGCACCGAATCGTCGTCAACGCCTGTCTTGACCGCGTACGCCGGGCCCAGGCACGACCGACCACCGAGCTACCGGACGCGGAGATCGCCGCACCGGAGATCGACACCGACATGGCCCTCGACGTCACCGCCGCACTCGGCCGCCTCCCGGCCGACCAACGTGTCGCGCTGGTGTTGGTCGACATGCAGGGCCTTGCCGTGGCCGATGCCGCCGACATTCTCGGCGTCCCTATTGGCACCGTGAAGAGCCGCTGCGCGCGGGGTCGGGCACGCTTGGCTGTGATGCTCGGCTATCTGCGGAACCCAGACGCACCGAGTGGAGTCTCATCGGAAAGCGGTATCTCATCGGAGGGCGGACCAAACCCGCCGACCGCGAACGAGAGGGGAGACCGGCCGTGACATCGAACGACGGTGCGATCCCCCCGGTCGACCTGGACTTGCTGGCCGACTATCTCGACGATGTGCTGCCGGCCGGGCCGGCCGCGATGGTGGCCCACCGGATCGATGCCGACGCGCGGTGGGCGAACGCGGCCGCTCGGCTTCGCACCGCGACGCCGGCCGTCACGGACATGCTGCGTACGACGAATACCGAGGCGATGCCGGAGGCGATGCTCGATCGGTTCCTGGCGGCATTGCCCGACTCGACGCCCGTCGCGGCCAACCTCAGCGATGCATCCGGCGCGCGTACCGCCGACGCCGACCGCCGGACGAGCGACAGTCGGGAGGCCCCACCGGCGCGAGTGATCTCACTTGACGATCGACGCCGGCGACCGCGCTGGTCCGGCCTGGCCAAGGTCGCAGCGGCGCTCATCGTGCTGGCCGGCGTCGGCACGGGCGTCGGTCTGGGTCTGAATGCCACCACCGGCACCACCAGCAGTTCAGGCACCGCTGCCAGCAACGCCGAGGGCGCGCCCAAACGTGCCGCCGGCGGCGTGGTTGCGCAGGTCACCGCGAGCGGACACGACTACGGCCCGGGACTCTTGGCAGCCCCCCGGGCTCCACAACAACCGCACGTTCAGAGCCCCGCCGCACCGACACCGAATGCCGCCAGTGGTGGTGGCGGGCCCGGTTCGGATTCGGCGTCCGTTCCGGGTGCGCCCAGTGCTTTGCAACGCCTGGCCAGCGGTGGGCTCTCGGCTTGCCTGGACCAGGTGCAAGATCAGTTCAGCGCGGTACCGCTCAAGGCGGATTTCGCCTTCTACTCCGGCACGCCCGCGGTCGTCATCACGCTGTCCAACGCAACCGTCGTGGCGGTCGGCGCCGACTGTGGCCTGCCCGGCCGGGGCACCGATGTCCTCGCCACCGGTCACTAGCGCTGCCTGACCCGTACCGTCGAAATGGTTGGGCCGGGCGGCTATCGACGGACCTCGACCATCCGGCGTGGTGACCTGTGGCACGGCGCACCCGCACGGGAATCCTGGCTCCCTAGAATGGGTTCTATCGCGTGGACGGGCCGCCATGCGACCCGCCGATCGGCGTCCGTCCGCCGGACGTCGACACGAACCTCATGAGGAGCGCTGGAAAGTGTCCGAGGTACGCAACGTGATCATCATCGGCTCAGGACCGGCTGGCTACACCGCGGGCGTTTACACCGCCCGTGCCGACCTGCACCCGCTGCTGATCGAGGGCGTGCAGTACGGCGGAGCGCTCATGAACACCACAGAGGTCGAAAACTTCCCCGGCTTCCCGGATGGCATCACCGGCCCAGAGCTCATGGACATGATGCGCAAGCAGGCCGAACGTTTCGGCGCGGAGATCATCAGCGACGACGCGAGCGGTCGACCTGAGCGGCGCCATCAAGACCGTGACGTCGGCGAGACCTATCGGGCACGCTCGTCATCCTGGCGATGGGGTCGGCGTACCGGCGCTCGGCCTCCCTAACGAGAAGCGGCTGCCGGTCACGGCGTGTCGTGGTGTGCGACGTGCGACGGGTTCTTCTTCCGAGACAAGGACATCGCCGTGGTCGGTGGCGGCGACTCCGCGGTCGAGGAAGCGACCTTCCTGACCCGTTTCGGATCGTCGGTGACACTCGTACACCGCCGTGACCAACTACGCGCCTCCAAGATCATGGCCGAGCGGGCGCTCCAACCCCAAGATCAAGTTCGCCTGGAACAGTGTCGTGACCGACATCGTCGGCGAGGACAACGTGACCGGGTGCGCTGGGGGACGTCGCGACCGGTGAGAGCGCGGACGCTCGACGTCGGGGGCGTTTTCGTTGCGATCGGCCACGATCCGCGCAATGAACTGATCCGCGACGAGGTGACGCTCGATGATGAGGGCTACGTCGTTGTTGACTCACCGCACACCCGGACAAACATTCCCGGGGTCTTCGCGTGTGGCGACCTCGTCGATCACACCTATCGACAGGCGATCACAGCAGCCGGCAGCGGTTGTGCCGCTGCGCTGGACGCCGAGCGCTACATCGCCATGCTTTTTTTTTTTTTTTTTTTTTGGGGGAGGGGGCCGTGATTATCTGGGACCCACCCGCACGCATACTGATCCGCTGACCCGAGGGAGGAAGGAGAGGACCAAAGAGAATGAAATGCAAGAGATCACCGACGCGACCTTCGTTGACGAGGTGCTGATGTCACAGACGCCCGTCCTCGTCGACTTCTGGGCCGAGTGGTGCGGGCCATGTCTTCGAGTCGAGCCGGTCCTCAAGGAGATCGCCAGCGAGATGGGCGACAAGGTGAAGATCGTCAAGATGGACATCGACTCGAACCCGAACACCGCGCGCGACTATCGCGTGATGTCCGTACCGACGCTCACGGTGTTCAAGGGCGGCGAGCCGGTGACGTCGGTCGCTGGTGCCCACCCCAAGAGCACGCTGGTACGGCTGATCGAAGGCGTGCTGTAGTCGGCGCTGCCGCGCATCGGCGACACGGACGAAGGGCCACCGGATATCAACGCCGGTGGCCCTTGTCGTGCGCAGGATCCCACGGCGTCTGGGATGGGATCGACCCGGGCGCGTACCACACAAGGTGATATTTAGGATGTTGTGTCGGCAACCATGCGCTGGCGGTCGAAGCGGAACCAGGGCGGCTTTTCTGGCGTCCCGCCAATCTGGGTACGGTGGCCTCGGAGATCGTTCCGATGCGCCACCGAAGATCGATCGAACGGTTTGACCAGATCTGCGAGCGGGCACCGCATGGGACGACCGGAGGCGGGACACTACGGTGCAGGAGGCGTGCGAAAAGCGCCCCGAACTCCGCGCCTGGTGGTTGGCCCTAATCGGGTCTCGGCCACAAACACGGCACCACCGCACCAGCTCTAGGAGACCAGATGCACTCGTATCGCCAGGGCGAACGTGGCCCCGCGATCGTCGAGATCCGCGCCATCCTGGCGCATCTCGGCCTCCTCGACGCGAGCGCGTCCGGCGGCGCCGACGCAGAGTTCGACTACGCGACTGACGTCGCCGTCCGCACGTTCCAGCAGAGCCGTGGGCTGAATATTGACGGCAAGGTGGGCGACGAGACGTGGCGGGCGCTCGATGCGGCACGGTGGACGCTAGGCGACCGCATGCTCTTCCATGCCATGCCCGACGCGATGATCGGCGACGATGTCCGGCAACTCCAGGAGCGCCTGCTCGAGATGGGCTTCGACGTCGGCCGCGCGGATGGCGTGTTCGGCCAACGTACGGCCAAGGCCGTTGCCCGCTTCCAGCGCGAGGTCGGCCTGGCGCCGGACGGGGCGTACGGCCCGCAGACGATGACCGCACTCCGCCGTCTCGGTCGCAAGGTCGTGGGCGGACACGCACAGGCGTTGCGTGAAGCCGAGCGGTTCCGGCACGCCGGACCGACCCTCGTGGGCAAGACGATCGTCATTGATCCCGGCCACGGTGGCCGCGATCCCGGTGTGGTCGTGGCCGATGGGCTGCTGCGATGGACCGAGGCCGACCTCGCCTTCGACATCGCCACGCGGCTCGAAGGTCGGTTGGCGGCCGCAGGCATGCGGGTGTTCCTGACCCGCGGCCCACGCCCGGTCGATGCGATCGACGACCGTACGCGGGCGAAGCTCGCCAACGATCTCGGCGCCGACTTGCTGCTCTCGATCCATCTGGACGGAAACTCGAGCGCGGCGGCCAACGGTGTCGCGACCTATCACTACGGCACCGAAAATGGCGAGGTCTCCACCGTCGGAGAGCGGCTGGCCGGTCTCGTACAACGCGAAATCCTTGCCCGTACGGGACTTCAGGATTGCCGTACGCATCCGAAGTCCTGGGATCTGCTGCGGTTGACGCGCATGCCCGCCGTACGGGTCGATCTGGCCTACCTGACGTCGCCGAGCGATCGCGAACTCGTCGTGCAGGCGCCCTTCCGCAATCGCACCGTCGAGGCGATGATCGCGGCGGTGCAACGCATGTACTTCCCGGTCGAGCAGGACGTCAAGACGGGCTCGATCGACGTGTCGACGCTGCGGGCGGCGTTGCCGACGGCCGTGCACTGAGCGATCCGCTCAAGCGGATCCGGTCATGATCCCGTCGGTCGATCGCGTCGCCGGCCGCACCGGTCGCAGGATCGACTCCGGGCTCATCGAGCCCAGCAGCTTCTCCAGGGCGTATTCCACGTCCGACTTCCACGACAATGCGGTGCGCAGCTCCAAGCGCAGCCGGGGATAGCTCCGGTGCGGTCGGATCGTCTTGAAGCCGACGGCGAGGAAAAAGTCGGCCGGCGCCAGGCAGCGTCCGGACGCGCCGAGGGAACCGGGAGTGTCGCGCCGGCCGTCCTCGTCGAGCTCGCTGTGCTTCGCATCGCCGAAAGCCTCGATGGCGCGGATGCCGCGCTTAGTCAGGTCGCGCGCGACTCCCTGGATCAGCATCCGGCCGAGCCCGCCGCCAGCGAACGCTCCCACCACGTGCGCCGTCATCAGCAACGCGGCATCGGCCGAGACCGGCGATGTCGGAAACGCCATCGACCTCGGGACGTACGCCGGCGGCGCGTACATCGCGAACCCAGCAGCCATCCCGTCGACGTAGATGAGCTTTCCGCAGGAACCCCACTCGAGCAGCGTCTGCGAAACCCAGGCCTCTTTCTCCAGGTCTGGGGCCCCCGCGGCGCACGCGCGTTGAGCCGCGACCGGGTCGAGTTCCCAATAGACGCACTGCCGGCACGGCTGGGGAATGTCCTCCAGCGTGTCGAGCGTGAGATTCACAAGGCGCCGAGACACGTGACCGACTCCTGGGACAGGTAGGGGGCGAATCTCGGTCGCGCCCCTCAACAAGGGAAGATCGTACCCGGCAAATGGCTCGATGGTCGTCGAGATAGCAGGTTAAGCTCGGCGAACCGTGACGCTCGGGAGCCCTGCGACTCCCGAGTGTTGCGTGAATACAGGCGACGCGTCATGAGACGACGCGCCGAGGCAGGGCACGCGAGGAGGACCGGCGCATGACGACCGGCACAACGCTCGACGACTACACCGATCGGTACGCCCGGCGCATGCGCGGCATGACCGCATCGGAGATCCGGGCGCTGTTCTCGGTGGCAAACCGTCCCGAGGTCGTCTCGCTTGCCGGTGGCTCCCCCTACGTTGCCGCGCTGCCGCTCGACGCGGTCGGCGCGATGCTGGCCGAACTCGGATCGACCTACGGCGCAACCACGCTGCAGTACGGCATTGGCCAAGGCGACCCGATGTTGCGCGAGCGCATCTGCGACGTCATGACATTGTCGGGCATCGATGTTATGAACGGCGCGTCGCCGGACGACGTCGTGGTCACCGTGGGCGGCCAGCAGGCTATCGACCTGATCAGCCGCGTCTTCCTCGATCCCGGCGACGTCGTTCTGGCCGAGGGACCGAGCTACGTCGGCGCGCTCGGCGTCTTCCAGGCGGCCGAGGCCGACGTCGTACACGTGCCAATGGACGACGACGGCCTGATCCCGGCCGCGCTCAACGAGGCGATCACGGCCGTCACGAAGGCCGGCAAGCGCGCGAAATTCCTCTACACCGTGCCGGCGCACCAGAACCCGGCCGGCGTGACGTTGCCGGATGGCCGCCGCGACGAGATCCTCGCGATCTGCCAGGCGGCTGGGCTGCTGATCGTCGAGGACGACCCGTACGGCCTGCTCGGCTTCGATGGCGAGACGGTGCCCGCGTTCCGGTCCCGCACGCGCGACGGCGTCATCTACGTCAGCACGTTCTCCAAGACGTTCGCACCCGGCCTGCGCGTGGGGTGGATTCTGGCACCACATGCGGTCCGGGAGAAGCTCGTGATCGCCTCGGAGGCGCAGATCCTGTGCCCGAGCGCGTTCGCGCAGGCGACCGTCGCGACGTACTTCGAGACGATGCCGTGGCAGCAGCAGCTCAAAACGTTCCGCGAGGTGTACCGAGAGCGACGAGATGTCGCTCTGACCGCCCTGCATGACCTGATGCCGGCCGGCACGCGCTGGACGGTGCCGTCCGGCGGCTTCTACATCTGGCTCACGCTGCCCGACGGCCTGCATTCGAAGGACATGCTGCCGCGGGCGATCGCCGAACGTGTGGCCTATGTCCCCGGGACCGGCTTCTATGCGGACGGCACCGGCGGCGCGCATCTGCGGCTGTGCTACTCGTTCCCACCGCCCGATCGCATCCGCGAGGGTGTGCGACGACTCGCCGCGGTGATCGAGCAGGAGTCGGCCCTGCGATCCGCGTTCGGCGTCAGCGCCGGAGCATCCGGTCCGGCCGCGGTCACCTGGACCAGTGCAAACGGAGGTCCGCGGTCGTCACGCACCGCCGACGCTCCCGGTCCGGAGACGACATGACCACGGGTACGGGCGGAACCAACGAACCGCGCGTGCTGGTGCTCGCGGGTGGCCTGTCCTATGAGCGGGACGTGTCCCTTCGATCCGGCCGGCGTGTCCTCGACTCCCTTCATGCGGCCGGCGTCGACGCCACCGTGTGCGACGTCGACGCAGCACTTCTGCCGTCGCTCGCGGCCGATCCACCCGACGCCGTCGTCATCGCGCTGCACGGCGCCGCCGGTGAGGACGGGTCGTTGCAGGCGATCCTCGACTTGTGCGGGATCCCGTACGTCGGCGGTGACGCTCAAGCGGCCCGGCTGGCGTGGGACAAGCCGACGGCGAAATCGGTGCTGCGCGACGCCGGGATAGCGACGCCGGACTGGGTCGCGCTGCCGCAGGAGCGCTTCACCGAGCTCGGCGCCGGCGCGGTGCTCGATCTCCTGCTGTCCCGTTTTGGTCTGCCGCTGATGGTGAAGCCCGCGCAGGGCGGTTCGGGGCTCGGCACCTCCGTTGTCCGGGACGCGACGGCGCTCGCGACCGCGATGGTGGGCTGCTTCGCGTACTACTCGACCGCGCTGATCGAGCCGTACGTGTCTGGAATGGACATCGCGGTGAGCGTGGTGGACACCGGTGACGGACCGGTCGCGTTGCCGGCCGTGGAAATCGTTGCCCGCGACGGTGTGTACGACTACGCCGCCCGCTACACCGCCGGGCTGACCACCTGGCACACTCCGGCCCGGCTCGACCCGTCCGTGGCCCGCCGGGTCAGCGAGGTCGCGTTGGACGCACATCGCGCACTCAGGCTTCGTGATTTGTCGCGGATCGACCTCATCGTCGACGAGTCCGGCACTCCGTACGTCATCGAGGCCAGCGTGGCCCCCGGCATGACTGACACATCACTGCTGCCCATGTCGGTGACAGCGGCCGGCCTGGACCTTGGCAAGACTCTCGCCACCCTGGTCGACCGGGCGGTCCGGCGGGGCTGAGCATCGCGCCTTTTCGTCTTACTCATGTTCGGCGAGCGGCCGGCCACAACCCTGACCCGCGAGCGGCGTTGTGAAGGTGTGACTGTCGGCGGCGCGGGTCCTTCCGAGATGTCGACAGCACCGTCGGCGCCTACCGCCCGACGCGCTCCTCCCGGGGCCGCTTCGCCTGCGATGGGATCCGCACCGAGACGGTTTCACTGTCATCCGATGCGAGATCGGGGTTCGGTTCGCGCTCGATCACGTCGGCTGACGCTTTGGCGTCTTCGGACTCGTCGTAGTCGACCGTCGTCCAATCGGGACCCTCGGCTTCGTTCACCGTATTGACGTGGCCGTCGACGCTGGCGTCGGCGGTGCCGGCGTCCGAGGCGCTGCTCGTGTCGCCTGCTGGCGCGGCCGCGGCGGGTGTCGACGGTACCGCCGTATCTGTCGCTCCGGTATCAGCCGCGTCCGAGGATGCACCGTCCACCGCCAACCCCGCGCCGAGGGTCGCGTCGACGGCCGGATCCTCGATGGCGGCTATTCCGGCGAACGTGCTCGGCGCGTGCCACTCGATCCGCGGTGGAGCGACCTGGGCCGTCCCACCGAACGCCTCCAGCCAGGCGGCGATATGAGCGAGGTTGCTACGCCACTGCGCCTCCGGCACTGGGTCCAGGATCTCGTCCCACATGGCAAGGAACGGACCACGAAGCTGCAATTGACCCGCGGGCCGTCCGAGGAACCAGAGATGCAGATGGGCCGCGCCATCACCCCAGCGATTGACGTGCACCTGTGCGACCTCGTCCAGCGACCGGATAGCCCGTTCCAGCCGTACGGTCATGACCCCCAGTTCGGCCGCGAGCAGATTCGGCAGGTCGCCCAGGTCCAAATGCGACCGTGCCTCAAGGATGAGCACCATCGGGAGCCCGGTCGGGCCGTCTGTGGCACGCACTCGCCATCGTTCGCTGACCCAGATGTACGCGTCGTCGGTCGCGGAACACGCAACACATGAGGACGGATCCTCGCCGTCTCGTGGCGGTTCGGATGCGACGGGCGGGTCCAATCGCTTGACCCGAAGTTGGCCCTCGAGCGGGAAGCTCGGCGACTGCGTGAACAATGGAAGTGAGCTGGGGGTGTCGACCACAAGGAGACGATAGTCCCGCTTGCGGCGACTGTCGCCCCTCCTTCGGTTTCACGTGAAACGACACACGACCCGACATTGCTCGATGCGTCCCCGGCGGACGAAACCGTTGTGATTAACCAGAGTCGACGGGTCGACCGTCGGGGCCTTACGCATCCCGAGTCGCGCACTCAACGCCGGTCAGGCCGGTGCGCGGCACCACCTGATGACGATGTACGGCGGGCAACGATCCGCGCTACGTCGATCGCCCTCCCGCGTGCCGGCAACATGCTGCGGTCCTGCACAACACGTCCAACCCGCGCAGCTCGACGCCGCTCGTCCCTGTCACGCGAGCCTGCCCGTAACGCGCGTGGTCACTCGCACGGCCGCCGGGCACGGCCGAATGGCCAGCGCCCGACAACCCAGCGCATCGCACCCACGCCGCCATGACCGCATCACCAAGAGACTGTGCGCCCACGACCGCACAGCCACACGAGCGATGACGCGTCCGACCCAGCGCGCTCCACGACCGCACGTTCGGACAACCCCGCCGCGATGCGGCCACGCGATGCGGCGCCCCATGACCCACCGCTCGCGCAACCGACCCTGCACACAACCGACCCTGCGCGCGACCTACCACCCCACGACCCACTGTCGCTCGGTGGAGACACGGTCAATGCGGCGCCGTGAGCTTCGATGTGAACGAACGGGCGTGAGTCGCCGGAGACGGAACGTAGGGCACGCCACCATGCAGTGCGCGCCGCTCGGCACAAGCTCGTCGCACGAGGAACAACGGAGTCGGGAGGCGGGCCTATTTTGTGTGAGACGCCGGACCGGACTGGCTGACTGGGACCGGATGTGTCGCGGCGCGAGAGGTGAGCGATCCGTTCGGCGCGTCGCCTTCGCCGATCCGGATCCGAAATGGACCCGCGCGGCGACAACCAAGCCAGTCGACGGTACAAGATCCACGGTTTGGACCGGTCCCACCGGTCGCCGACGGACCGGCAATGACCACAGTCATCCACAGGGCGGCAATGGCTCTGACCGCGTGTGGAGGCACAGCCGGCGAGGCCCTGTGGATAACTTCTGTGGATTCTCGCGGGTCGCCCGTAACCCATTTTCCGGCCCGTAGTTAACCGGAGCCGCCACCGTGCGCCGCCGGCCGTTCATGTTCGCGCGTCTCGCCATCGAGAGTGATCACATGGACGTGCCGACGACGCGTCGCGACCGGTCCAACCAACGCCGAGCCGGAACCGCGCACGGCACTAACTATCGGCCCGGGCGTGATTCACGGTTCGCCGGCGCCCGCCCGTACCGACCAAAGGGTCCGGAAAGGAACATCGGCCCGAGCCGCGACGCGGCTGGGCCGACGACGACGGTCGCGACTACTCGCCCTCGACGCCGAAGATGCCCACGATCCGTTCAAGGTCGTCGACACTGCCGAATTCGATGACGATCTTCCCCTTGCTGCGGCCAACATCGATCTTCACGCGCGTATCGAAGCGGTCGGACAGGCGATCGGCGAGATCGGACATCGCGCGAGGAACGGCGGTCTGCCGCCGCCGGGCAGCGGCCGGGCGGCTCGTATCGCCGGACGCGGCGAGTTGCACCAGTTCTTCAGTCGCGCGTACCGACAGCCCCTCCGCCACGATGCGGGTCGCGAGCGCCTCCTGCTCGATCGCGTCATCGAGCGACAGCAGTGCTCGGGCGTGACCGGCCGAGAGCACGCCAGCGGCGACGCGGCGTTGGACCGCAGCGGGCAGGTTCAACAGTCGGATGGTGTTCGAGATTTGCGGGCGGCTCCGACCTATCCGCCGTGCGAGCTCGTCGTGGGTGGCACCGAACTCGGTCAACAGCTGCTGATAGGCGGCCGCTTCTTCGAGTGGATTCAGGTTTGCGCGATGGATGTTCTCGAGCAACGCGTCGCGCAACATCGCATCGTCGCGCGTCTCTCGGACGATCGCTGGGATGAGTTCACGGCCGATCGCTTGTGCGGCGCGCCATCGGCGCTCGCCCATTACCAGCTCGAATTTGTCGATGCCGGTCTCGCGGACCACGATCGGCTGCAGAAAGCCGACCGCGTCGATCGACTGCTTGAGTTCCTCGAACGCGCCCTCGTCAAATATCTGACGCGGCTGCTTCGGGTTCGGCACGATCGAGTCGACCGGGATCTCGGCGAAGCGAGCACCGGGCACCGGTGCCAACTGGTCGGCGTGCGCGTCGGCAACAGCCGTACCAATATTCGCGGTGGCCCCACCGGTCTCGGCGGTCGCGGCCGACGGCGGCGGTGCGGTCGGGATCAGCGCGCCGAGGCCGCGGCCAAGGCCACCCCGTGGCTTGCTCATGTGCCCACGCCTTCCATTCGCGCGCCACGTACGGCAATCTCCTGGGCCGCCTCGAAGTAACTCATCGCGCCACGCGACCCGGGGTCGTACGTCATCACGGACTGGCTATAACTCGGTGCCTCCGACACGCGTACGTTGCGGGGGATCACGGCGTGCAGAACCTTGTCGCCGAAGTGAGCCCGCACGTCCTGTTCGACCAAGTCGGCCAGGCGGGTCCGGCGGTCGTACATGGTCAGCAGGACGGTCGAGATGTCGAGCGTCGGATTGAGGTGCGACTTGACCAACGCGATGTTGCTCGTGAGCGCTTGCACGCCTTCGAGTGCGTAGTACTCGCACTGGATCGGGATAAGCACTTCTTGTGCGGCCACGAGCGCGTTCACGGTCAGAAGCCCGAGCGACGGCGGGCAGTCGATGAAGATGTAGTCGAACTCGGCGCTCGAAGCCTGGATCGCCCGCGACAGTCGGGATTCCCGAGCGACAACAGAGACGAGTTCGATCTCCGCACCAGCGAGATCGATTGTCGCCGGCACGCACGCGAGGTTCGGAATGCCATCGACCGATTGAGTCACGGACTCCAAGGCGGCGCCCTCGATCAGACAGTCGTAGACGTCGGGAACGCCGGCATGGTGGGGCACGTTCATTCCGGTCGAGGCATTGCCCTGCGGATCAAGGTCGATGACCAGGACGCGATTGCCGTGCAGGGCGAGGGCTACGGCGATGTTCACGGCGCTGGTGGTCTTTCCGACGCCACCCTTCTGGTTCGCGACGCAGATGACGCGGCGTCGGGTCGGACGCGGCATCGTGATCTCCCCGCTCGGATTGAGGATTTCCACGGCCCGCCTCGCCTCCTGCGCCAGGGGTGGATCTTCGGTTTCACGTGAAACATCAGCGTCGGTCATCCTGACCCCTGTCTCGTAACTCGACACCGCGCCCGTCCGTGGCGACGGCACACTCGAGGGTGTCTCGCCCGACAACACGGAATCGTCACCATACAACGCGACCGACTCGTCGAGACGGTGGGAGGCGGGCACAGATCGCCCACCCGACGCCGCCGAGATGGCGCTCTTCGCGTCGGTCGACGACGATCTCGTCGGCGCATCGAAGCCCACCTCGGTCGCGACTGCTATCGTGCGCCGGCTGACCACCGTAGCGCGACCCACCGCTACCACATCCCGCCAAAACAGACCCCCGACTCCGCCGGTCGGATCGCCATGATCCGCCGTCATGTGCCGGCCAGAAGATCCGCCGCGTCCAAACGCACGCACGTTGCGTCGACGGAGATCCCCGCCAAGTCGGCGGGGCGCCGACTCGTCGCCACGAGCAACCCCGCGGTCTACGCCGGACCGCCCGTTGACGCCGCCGTCGTACGCGCGGCGTCTCGGGTCGCCTTGCCGCCCATCCACCGGCACGCTGCCCCGTGACCGAAACACGTCGGACCATCTCCGGGATCCACGCGCATCCCCAAACACCCTCGCGCTCGAGACGACCAGCGGATCGCTCAGCACCGCCGGATCACCCCGGTCCGATGTACCCGGAGCGAACGCCTGGCCGGACGCCAGCGTTGGCTCGGACGCTATCAGCGGCTCGGAGGCTGGCGCCCGGGCGGCAGCGACCGCCGCGGCGGGGGGCCACCACCGGCGCGGGGACCACCACCGGCCCGGGGGTTGGCGTCGGGCCGGAAGGGACGGCTGGCTCGGAGGCAACCGCCGGCGGAGACGCCGCCACGTCGATCACTAGCGGTGTTTTCCCAGAGCCGGAATCCCGGTCCGTCGCCGAACCACTCGCCGACGCCCCAGGACTCCTCGACGCAACACCTAGCCCACGCACCACAGGCGGCGCGGGCTGGTCGCCGGACGAGTTCGACGATCGCACCACTCCGAGACGCGCGGGCGGGCCTACCGGAACGATCGGCTCCCAGTGGGCACTTCCGTCATGCACCGCCGTCATCTCCGCCACATTCGGATCGGTCACCGTCGTACGTCGCGGCGCCCGGACACATGGAGACGTCGCTCAATGCGCGCATCGGGTCGCCGGTCCCAGCCATTCGTCGTCGCCGGCCGCGCTCTGCGCCGGCAAACGTAGCGTTGCCAACGGGTTCACGGTCGTACCGCAGGGTTAATAGTCTCGCGACTTACCGCTTTCATGCATACCGACGTTCGGCCTAACTAGTCCACCGTCGTCGACGATGGTTCAACGAGCGCGGTACGGGGAGGACGTCGGGCGCTCTCACCGACAAATCTCACATCGACTCTCACATCGACGGAAATTCGATCCCGGCGTGAACCGACACTCACGCCGTTGGTGTCGAGCCTCACGCAAGACGGCACCCATGAACGTCGCGACCTATTCGCATTCACGACCCACGGCGACGCCCGAGACACCACTTCGGACTGTGGGCACGGCCGGGTGGACACGGCGGCCGGACCGGCCGTCAGCGGCGCGGGTGGCCCCGAGCGCGGGTCGACGTTCCGGTCTGCCGTCGGTCCACGGCCCGTTCCCGTACGACTTCTACGACCGTGGTCGGCTCCGGCAACAGATCGGTTCCGTACTCCCGAATGATCGGGGCGCTACCGCCGAGCCGAGCGACGGCACCCCTATGGGCGGCCACCTCCTCGCTCGCGGTCGTCCCCTTCACCGCCATGAGTCGCCCGCCGACGCGCGCCAACGGTAGGCACCATCCGGCGAGCCGGTCGAGTGGAGCTACCGCGCGCGACGTCACGACGTCAGCCGGTTTCACGTGAAACATCGACGCGTTTTCGGCGACCTCCTCGGCGCGGGCCCGCACGACGGTGACTCTGTCGGCCAGATCCAACGACGCAACGATCTCATCGAGATACGCCGTACGCCGCGCCAACGACTCGACGAGTGTCACGTGCAGATCCGGCCGCGCGATCGCCAGAACCACACCGGGCAGTCCGGCGCCCGAACCGACGTCAATGACGCGCGCCCCAGACGGCACGGCCGGAGCGATCGCCGCACAATTCAGGATGTGCCGATCCCACAATCGGTCGGCTTCCCGTGGGCCCATCAAGCCGCGCACGACGGCGTCGGTCGCTAGCGACTGCGCGTAACGCCCTGCGAGGCGCAATCGTGGACCGAAGTACGCCTCGGCCGCGGCCACTAGCTCGGACGGCGGTTCGCTCACGTTGTGGGGGCGGTCAGCGCCGTCCATGATCTCCACCTGAGTATCGGGGGAATGGCGTGAAAAAGCCCGCCGCGACTTGCGGTCGCGGCGGGCAATTCCCTTGCTCGGTACGGATCACGCCGGGTGTACGACGATCCGCCGGTGCGGTTCGACGCCTTCGGACTCGCTCTCCACGCCGGTCGTCGAGTTGATGACGTCGTGCACACACTTCCGCTCGAATGCGTTCATCGCCTCGAGGCGGACCGGCTCGCCGTGCTGCTTCACCCGCTCGGCGGCGTTCTTCGCGATCGCGACCAGCTCCTTGCGGCGGCTCTCCCGATAGCCGCCGACGTCGAGCAACAGGCGGGACGGCGATCCGGTCTGCCGATAGATCGCCAGGCGCGTGAGTTCCTGCAACGCTTCCAAGGTCGCACCACGCTGGCCGACCAGACTGTCGAGGCGGTCGCCAACGATCTCGACGACCGGCCGACCGGCCTGGACTACCTCGTCGATGTCGCCGTCATAGTCGAGGATGTCGAGCAGTCCCTCGACGTAGTCCGCGGCAACCTCGCTCTGCGCGAACAGATCGCTGTCGGTGCTGGCTTTGGGTTCTTCGGTGTCGGTGTCGGCCTCCGCGACCGGGGGCGTACTCGTTTCCGTCACGATGTCATCTCCGTTGTGCTTGAGACTTCGGTACCCCCGGGTCCTCGGATGGCTTGCACCATCCGACCGGGGAGGTCTGTGGCCCCGCGCGTGAGCGCTGCCCAGGCGCGCCGCCGCCCGTACCAATCGCTACCGGTCGGCCACCGGTGCGCTTCGTACGGGCGAGCGTCGCGTCAACTCGACAGCCGCTTGGCGGCGTTGCCCTTCTTCGGGTTGATCGGCTTGGCGCCGACCTTCGGCGCAGCGACGGTCGGCTTGGCGACCGGGGCACCGTTGGTGATCGGCTTGCCGTTCTTCACATTACGGGCACCGGCCTTGGTCGGCGGCCCATTCTTGCTAGGTGCCGGCGTCTTCGACCCACCACCGAACATGCCGCCGAGCCCCAGACCGGTATCCACGTTCACCGGCGGCGGGAACTTCCGCAGCACGTAGAACTGCTGACCAAGCGAGAAGACGTTCGTCGTGACCCAGTAGATGACGACACCGATCGGGAACACCGTGCCGGAGAAGAGCAGGCCGATCGGGACACCGAAGAGCATCAACCGCTGGATCATCTTCTGGTTCGGATCGGTCGCCCAGCCGGTCTTCTTGATCATCTGATACTGCGTGAGGAATGTCGTGGCGATCATGATCGCCATCAACACACCCGCAACGATTCGCACGTTCGTTGTGGTCGAGCCGAGGAGGGTGACGTCGGCACTCGACGACTTGAACGCGGAGGCGATCGGCGCGCCGAACAAGGTCGCGTGGGACGCGCTCTCGAACTGCGTCGTCGACCAGCCATAGAGCTGCTGACCGGCGACCGACATGCTCGGCTTCAGGTGACGCAGGACGTGGAAGAGGCCGATGAAGACCGGGATCTGAACGAGAAGCGGCAGGCACCCCATGAGCGGATTGGCGTTCTCGGAACGCATCAGCTCCATCTGTGCCTTTTGCAGGCCCTGCTTGTCGTTCTTGTACTGTTCGCGCAGTTTCGCGATCTGTGGCTGAAGGGCCTGCATCGCCCGCTGCGACTTGATCTGCTTCACAAAGACCGGGAACAGAACGGCGCGGATGGTAATGACCAGGAAGACGGTGGCGAGGATCCAGTCCCAGTTCGTGCCCAGCCAGTCACCGACACCGATGAAGTGCCAGAACGCGTGCCATTTCAGCAGGATCCAGGAGATCCCTGTGTAGATCCATCCCATGGCGCTATCTGACTCCGTTTTCCGTCGGTCGCGGCGGTGGGACGGGGTCATACCCGCCCCGGTTAAAGGGTTGGCAGCGCAACAGCCGCCAGGTCGCCAGCCCGATGCCCCGGAACACACCGTGCGTGGAAATCGCCTCGACGGCGTACGCACTGCATGACGGGTAGAACCGGCAACGCGCCGGCAACGCCGGGCTTACCCAACGACGGTACGCGACGATGGGTACTAACAGCATGCGGGCGGCGGCGCTCATGACCGGACGCACATCTGTTTCCGGGCCGTCGGCGTGTGGTCCGCGGCCGGAGGTGCCCGGCGACGTTGCTCGCGGCGGTGACACGTTTGTCGTCTTCGTCATCGCGATCACCCACGCCGCCGCGGCCGCGCCGGACGGATGGTGTCCTTGGTAATTGTTGACAACGCTCCGTCCAGATCGGCGGCGAGTGCCGCGTATGTCCGGTTCGCCGAGCCCGGCAACGCGCGCACCACGACGTCGGTGCGGTCTGGCAATCGGTCCAGCCGGGAGCGCATCAAGTGCCGCAAGCGTCGACGCACTCGGTTTCGAACAACCGCGCCGCCAACCGCCTTGGACACGACGAATCCGGCACGCACCGACGGCCTCGCCGAGGTTCGTGCCGGATTAGACGTGCTTGACATCATCTGGGGAGTTTGCTCGACTCGGCCTTCGGACGCCGCGGCGCCGATCGGCTCGACCGCGATCGGTGGCCGACTCGCTGCGTGGACGACCACAGCTCCACGTGCGGCGCGACGCCCACCGGCGACCGTGGCCGAAAACTCGTCACGTCGCCGCAGTCGGTCGGTCGCCGCCAGCATGCCTACCCGAATCTGATCAAGCTGATAGGTGAGCGCGACCCTTGGCCCGACGGGCCGACAGGATCGCGCGACCGGCACGGGTACGCATACGCAGCCGGAAACCGTGGGTCTTCGAGCGCCGACGGTTGTTCGGCTGGAAGGTGCGCTTGCTCACGTCAGGCACTCCGTCTTCATCGTGCTCGCCGCACGTTGCGACGATGTGTCAGCTCATCTGGGTGAATCCGGGGCCGGCATTGCGACACCGCGATCGCGGTTGCCACCACGATTCGGCGGGCGGGGAACTACCACGATCGCGGCTAACGGAACTGCCGGCCACCAGTCGTCATCAACTCTACCAGCGTGGATAGAGCAACCGGTCGAGCGTACGCGGCGGGACGGGCAGCGTCAAAACCGGCATTGAGTCGTTGTTCTGATGGCACGGTCGTGACCTGCAACAATGCCGCCGGAGAGGCCTATCGGTCGAGCCGACAGACCGGCCGGGTTGCGACAGTCGACTTGTGGACAACGGTTGAGTCGCTGTGGACAACGCTGTTACGGTGCCCGTCTGACCTCCATCGGGCAGCGCCGTCATAAGGTTCGGAACCGGACGAATCACCGCACCACCACCGGACCAGGCGATGGCTCGACGCGGCGGCGCGCCGGGCGCCGAGCGTTGGGGCGGGGGACGGTCATATGCCGAGATCACGCCGATACACAGGTTGTGGATAACTTGTGGACGGATCATGGTCAGGCAGTAGAAACATCGGTGCGCCCCCAACGGGTGAGCAACCGACCGGCAGACGACGTGAGGCGTGCTAGATGACAGACATGGTCGACCTGCCGGCAATTTGGATCTCCGCGACCGACGAGGTGGCGGAGGGGATCGCCTCCGCGCAACAGCGCGCCTACCTTCGCCTCACCCGGCTCTTCGCGCTCGTCGAGGACACCGCGCTCGTGTCGGTGCCGGATGCGTTTACTCGAGATGTCATCGAGACCCGCATGCGTCCGGCGATCACCGAGGCGCTGTCCCGGCGGCTCGGACGGCCGGTGCAAGTGGCCGTCACCGTACGACCACCGGACGACGGCAGCGCACCGAGTTCCCCGGCGCCGGCCGGCGCGACCGGTCTCGCGGTCGACAACTCCGGCACATCGCAGCAACCGGACGCACTGTTCGACGCGGCCGCCTTCAACGCGCCGGCCAATCCGCCGAGCCGGCCGGACAACGGGTGGCGGTTCGAGCGAAGCGGCAGCGCCGTCGCCGAACATCCGGTCGATCCGAGCGATCGCGCGTCGGCCCATCACCGTGGCGCCGACCACCACGTACCCATGGAAACGGACCACGACCGTGCCGGGCGCGCGGACGCCGACCCGGGCTATCGCCCGCCGGCCTACCGGCATATCCCGCCGGGACCCTCGGCGCTGGGAATGTCGGGGCAGCCGGCATTGCGCCGCCGCAACGCGCCGGCGCCGGCACCGGCCGCGACGACCGGCGCCCACAGCCGAACAGCGAGGGCAATCGGCTCAATCCGAAGTACATGTTCGAGACATTTGTCATCGGATCGTCGAATCGATTTGCGCACGCCGCCGCGGTCGCCGTCGCGGAGTCGCCGGCGAAGGCCTACAACCCACTGTTTATCTATGGCGGATCAGGCCTTGGCAAGACCCACCTGCTGCACGCGATCGGTCACTACGCGACGAGTCTCGGCAACGCGCGGTCGGTGCGCTACGTATCGACCGAGGAATTCACCAATGACTTCATCAACTCGCTCCGCGATGACAAGACGCAAGCGTTTCAGCGACGCTACCGCGATGTGGACATCCTCCTGATCGACGACATTCAGTTCCTGGAAAGCCGCGAGCGCACGCAGGAGGAGTTCTTCCACACGTTCAACACGCTGCACAACGCAAACAAGCAGCTGGTCATCACCTCGGACCGGTCGCCCAAGCAGCTGTCGACGCTCGAGGACCGCCTGCGTACCCGCTTCGAGTGGGGACTTCTCGCCGACATCCAGCCGCCGGACCTGGAGACGCGGATCGCGATCCTGCAGAAAAAGGCCGCGCAGGAGCGGCTGTCCGCGCCGCCCGACGTCCTCGAGTTCATCGCATCGCGGATCGCGAACTCGATCCGCGAACTCGAAGGTGCACTCATTCGCGTGACGGCATTTGCCAGCCTGACCCGCGCACCCGTCGCCCTCGCCCTGGCCGAAGAGGTGCTCCGCGACTTCATCCCGGACGGATCCGGTCCGGACATCACGGCCGACCAGATCATGGCGTCGACCTCGGACTACTTCGGCGTCAGCCTCGACGATCTGCGGGGTCATTCACGATCACGCGTGCTCGTCAACGCCCGCCAGGTCGCGATGTACCTGTGCCGGGAGCTGACCGATCTGTCGCTGCCACGGATCGGGCAGGCCTTCGGTGGGCGGGACCACACCACGGTCATGCATGCCGACCGGAAAATACGCCAGCAGATGGCCGAACGTCGGTCGCTCTATAACCAAATAGCCGAACTCACCAACCGGATCAAACAAACTCACTAGTGGCACTCGTCCACAGATTGTGGATGACGCATGAGGACAACCTGTGCACGACGGCGGAAAGCGGTGGACGACATGTGGACCTCGACGGCGATCATTGCGTCACGAGCCCGCGGCAGGTTCGCGCCCCGGTGCACGCGCGGGGGAAAACCTGGGGGTAACTGGTGGACACACGGTGGATTCGGCGGGGACAACGGGGCCGGGCCGTACTCGTTGTGGACGACGACGCCGGTTGTCCCACGCCCATCCACAACGAGAGAAGTCAGCGCGGACGGGCTGAACTGCACTGATAACTGTCGTCCACAGAAGACACAATGCCTACTAAGACGAAGAGAAGTTTTCTAAAGAACACAACAAGCAATCATCGGCTGAAGATCCACTTGTGTAGTCACGTCACCGGACCGGGCCGCACTCGCGCAACCTCAGCTCGCGCCATACAGTTCGTTGGGCGCGCCCCGCACCGAATCGGGCGGGCCGCCCGTTGACACCTCGTGGAGGCCACCATGAAGTTCCGCGTTGAGCGCGACGTGCTCGCCGATGCGGTCGCGTGGACAGCGAAGGCGCTGCCGTCGCGACCGTCGGTTCCGGTGCTCGCCGGCGTGATGCTGCGAGTGACCGCCGGTCAGCTCCGGGTGTCCGGGTTCGACTACGAGGTGTCGAGCCAGGTGACGGTCGATGTGCACGGTGACGCCGACGGGGCGGCGCTGGTGTCGGGTCGGCTCCTGGCCGAGATCACGAAGGCGCTGCCGCCCAAGCCGGTGGAGATCGCGGCGGTCGGCAGCCATCTCGAGCTCGTCTGCGCCAGCGCCCGATTCACCCTCCCGACGATGCCGGTCGAGGACTATCCGACGCTGCCGGACATGCCGGAGACCGCGGGCACGGTCGATGCCGCGACGTTCGCGAGCGCGGTCAGCCAGGTCGCGATCGCGGCCGGCCGCGACGAGACGCTTCCGCTGATGACCGGCGTACGGATGGAGATCGAGGGCGAAACTCTTGCGCTCCTTGCCACCGACCGGTATCGCCTGGCGTTGCGTGAGATTTCCTGGCGCCCGGATGACGTAGCGGCCCACCTGCAAGCCCTTGTGCCGGCTCGGACGCTGGCCGACACAGCCAAGACGCTCGGTGCGCTCGGCGGCGACGTGACGGTCGCGATCTCGCGCGGCGGCATCGGCGAGGGCATGATCGGCTTCGCCGGTGGCACTCGTCGCAGCACTAGCCGCCTGCTCGACGGCGACTATCCGAAGGTGCGCTCGCTGTTCCCCGATCATCATGTGGCGCTGGCACGCGTCCCGGTGGCCGCGCTGACCGAAGTGATCAAGCGCGTGTCGCTCGTCGCCGAGCGGAACACGCCGGTGCGCCTGGCCTTCAGCGAGGACGGTCTGATCGTCGAGGCCGGTGGCTCCGACGACGCGCGGGCCAGCGAAGCCATGGACGCGCGCTACGAGGGTGAGCCGATGCAGGTCGCGTTCAACCCGCAGTATCTGCTCGACGGTCTGGGAGCTCTGGACAGCCCGGTCGCCGTATTGTCGTTCACGGATCCGAAGAAGCCGGCGTTGATCGTGCCCGGCGACGCGGAGGGTGAAATCATCTCGGGGTACCGCTACCTGATGATGCCGATCCGTATCGGATCCTGACCACCGGCGGAATACACAGTCGGAAATGCCGTCGTCGTGCGCCGGCCGGGCATGGTCGCCCGCCGGCGCGCGGTGCGACGGCGACGATGGGCCCGTCGGCCCGAGCGAACCCCATGAGGGAGACACCATGCAGCTGGGAATCATCGGCCTTGGCCGGATGGGTGGCAACATGCGCGAGCGGCTGCGCCGCGCCGGCCACGACGTCGTCGGGTTCGACCACCGCGCGGAAATCAGCGACGCCACCGATCTGGCCGACATGATCAGCAAGCTGGCCGCGCCGCGGGTGGTGTGGTCGATGGTGCCGGCCGAGGTCACCGAGCAGACGATCGATGACGTGGCCGCCCTGTTGAGCGAAGGGGACCTGATCATCGACGGTGGCAACTCTAAATTCACCGATGACGCGCCGCGGGCGGAGCGGCTCGCGAAGCTGGGTATCGGCTACGTCGACTGCGGCGTGTCGGGCGGCGTCTGGGGCATCGAGAACGGGTATGGCTTGATGGTCGGCGGCACAGATGCCAACGTGGCCAAGGCTCAGCCGATCTTCGATGCGCTGAAGCCCGCCGGCGAGTTCGGGTTCGCACACGCGGGCGGCGTCGGTGCGGGCCACTACGCGAAGATGGTCCACAACGGCATCGAGTACGGCCTGATGCAGGCCTACGCCGAGGGATTCGAGCTGCTCAGCGCTTCGGAGTACGTAACCGACGTGCCGGCCGTGATCAAGTCGTGGCGGGACGGCACGGTCGTCAAGTCATGGCTGCTCGACCTGCTCGACCGTGCCCTCGATGAGGATCCAGAGCTCGCGAAGATCAAGGGATACGCGGACGACACCGGTGAGGGCCGATGGACGGTCGACGAGGCCGTCCGCCTGGCCGTGCCGTTGAATGCGATCGCCGCCTCGCTGTTTGCCCGCTTCAACTCGCGACAGGATGACTCGCCGGCGATGAAGGCGGTGGCGGCGCTGCGCAATCAGTTCGGCGGGCACGCCGTCCACAGCTGACGGCGAAGCAGTCCATGTACGTAGCCCGGCTCGAACTCGTCGACTTCCGCTCCTATCCGCAGGTGGTCGTCGAGTTCGAGCCGGGTGCGAACGTGCTGGTCGGTCCGAACGGTGTCGGCAAGACAAACATCGTCGAGGCCATGGCCTATCTCGCGACTCTGTCCTCGCATCGCGTCGCCGTCGACGGGCCACTCGTACGGGCCGGGGCGTCGACAGCGATCATCCGCGCGTCGATCGTGCAAGGCGCCCGTGAGCTGAACGTCGATGTCTCGATCGAGCCGGGCAAAGCCAACCGAGCCAGGCTCGGCGGTTCACCGACGCGTCGCGCCCGCGACATCATCGGGGCGCTGCGCATGGTGATGTTCGCGCCGGAGGATCTCGCGCTGGTGCGCGGCGAGCCGACCGAACGGCGCCGCTATCTCGACGATCTCCTCGTCGCGCGGCGACCGCGTTTCGCCGGCGTCCGGGCCGACTACGACCGCGTGCTCAAGCAGCGCAATGCCCTGCTGAGGACGGCCTACCTGGCGCGCAAGACGGGAGCCGGCAGTCGCGATCTGTCCACGCTGGAGGTGTGGGACACGCATCTGGCCGAGCACGGCGCCGAACTGCTCGGCGCGCGCGTTGAACTGTGCGCCGAACTCGCACCGTACGTCGCGAAGGCGTACGAGGCGGTGAGCGCCGGTCTCGGCGCCGCGACGATGGCGTACCGGTCGACACTGGCGGACGGTGGCGCGCTGACGGCGGATCGCTCCGCACTCGCCCAGCGGCTGACCGACGCGTTGCTGACCGCGCGGAAGGACGAGATCGACCGCGGTACGACGCTGGTCGGACCGCACCGCGATGATGTCGTGCTGACGCTGGGCGACCTGCCGGCCAAGGGGTACGCGAGTCACGGCGAATCCTGGTCGTTCGCGCTCGCTCTGCGGCTGGCCGGCTATGACCTGCTGCGGGCCGACGGGATCGAGCCGGTGCTCGCGCTCGACGACGTGTTCGCCGAACTCGACGCGGGTCGGCGCGACCGGTTGGCCGAATTGGTCGGTGGCGCGAGCCAGCTCATCGTCACGTGTGCCGTTGCGGCCGACGTGCCATCGACGCTGCGCGGCGTACGGTTCGACGTGGTCGAAGGGGGTGTGCGGCGTGCCGGATGACGGGCGGGAAACACCCCGCGAGGATGCGACCGGGCCGGACTGGACCGGCGGTACCGGACGGCCCCCGGGGACCGGAGCTCGCCCGCGCGGTGCTGGACGCGGCCAAGGTTCGCCGCGATGCCGCCGGGATCGGGCCGATCGAGCACACGTACCGGTGGCACGCGGCGCGGCTCGGGTAAACGCGCGCGGGGCTACTCCGGCCCCGGGCCGGACGCGCGTGACCCGCAACTCTTCGGCACCGTCCTGGCCCGATTGATCAAGACGCGAGGCTGGCAGCAACCCGCCGCCGAGGGGCAGGTCTTCGGCGCGTGGGAGCGCGTGGTCGGGCCCGACCTGGCGGCGCACTGCCGGCCGATCAAGCTGGTGGACGGGGAGCTCACCGTCGAGGCGGAGTCGACGGCCTGGGCGACACAGCTACGCCTGCTCGCCGGCCGCCTGCTCGGGCAGATCGCGAAGCAGGTCGGCCCGAACGTGGTGACCCGCCTGCACATCCATGGTCCGTCCGCGCCAACCTGGTCGCGCGGTCCACGGCGGGTGCCCGGTCGGGGGCCACGCGATACCTACGGCTGACGCCGGCTCACGGTTGGACTACCGCTTGCGGCAGTCCGCGTTGTGCGATCACGCGTACGCTCCCGTCGGCCAGCTGATACGACAGTCCAACGACGGCACATCGGCCAGCGGCCACCCGCCGCGCGATCGTCGCCGATTCGTTGGCCAGCAACTCGACCGTGTAGCGGACATGCTCTTCGCCGGCGACGTCCGGATCCGTTTCGCTGCCACCGGCGGCTAAGACGCTCGGCAAGACACGTTCGACAACGCTCGCGATGGCGCCGGGAGGCATTTCCCCGTCCCGGGCGACCTGGAGCGCCGCCGCAACGGCGCCGCATGAATCGTGGCCGAGCACCGCGACCAGCGGCACGTCGAGAACCGCGATGCCGTACTCGATGCTGCCGAGCACCTCCGGTCCGACGACGTGTCCGGCCGTACGCACGACGAACAGATCACCGAGACCGCGGTCAAAGATGATCTCGGCCGCCAGTCGTGAATCCGAGCATCCGAACAGCACCGCGAACGGACGCTGCCCGGGGGCGACGGCCGTACGCCGGTCGGCGTCTTGATTCGGGTGCTCACGTCGGCCGAGGACGAAGCGACGGTTGCCGGCGAGCAGCAACCGCAGCGCCTGATCAGGGTCGGTCGGCACACCGTCAGCCATGATCTACATTGTGCGGTGCGTTCGGGCCGCAGGCCATCGCTTGTCCGCATATTCACAGGTCCGCGCGCTCGGGAGCGGTCGGCCGGCTCAACGACGATGCCGTGCCGTCCCGGCTCGGCTGCCGAGCCCGACGGGTCAGAAGTCGGCGTAGACGGCGAACCCGCGATCCGCGCACCGGCGATAGAACCGCGCCAGGACGATCAGCTCGATACGGGAGAAGTTCCACGCCGGTGCCGAACCGTTGTCGTCCTTGAGCGCGGCGAGGCGTCCGTCGAGCCATCGCATCTGCTGCTCGGCGAGGCGTCCGCCGGCGATCGCGGTGCGCATCACATCGGCGACCGATTCGAACGTCACGTCCTCGCCGAACTGCTCGTGGTTGGTGACGAACCGTTCGAGCCCGCCGGCGATCCAGGCGCAGCCGTCCGGGTCGATCACCGGATCTTCGTCTTCGGCGGCCGCGTCGGTCGCATAGAGGACGCCGTCGAGTCCGAGCAGCAGGTCCACCAGTTCGGTGAACGCGCTGACCGGAGCGGTGCCCGTCTCGGCGATGTGGTCGGCGAGGGCGACGGCCGGTCGCGGCACGTCGGGCGCGCGCTCGCCGATGCCGGCGAAGTCGACGAACTCAGCTGGCGCCACCGGGTCGTAGAAACGGCCGGTGCGCGGCCACTTCACGGCGACGTTGTCGAGCCCCATGTCAGATTCAACCTTTCCGTGTGGAGAGGCAAGATCGGCGTCGAGGGACATTACGGCACCTGTGCCGCGCCACGCGACCCCCAAAACGTCAGATCCACGACCTCAACGCGCGAAATGTCCGCATTAACGAGCGCTCCGTCGCGGGCGGCGTTGTCCACATCCGCCGGTACGGTCGCCAGCAAGCCCCGTACCAGCGGATTTAGGTCTTGATCCGACACGTTTAGGGCGAACCCGACCCGATCTTGGGCGAAAACGGCCACGACCAAGCCATCGCGCCCGAGGCCGGAAGTTGCCCCCATCACGTATGGGGGGATGTGCAGGCGGGGAATTTCGTGCGGCTACGGCAACTACAGGGCCGCGTGTGCGTGTTCTGACGGCCGGACACAGTAAGATTGACGGGGAAGCTTCCGGAGGTCGAACCTGCAGCCCCCCGAGACCGGCGCTGACCGGAAACGGACGCTCGGCGTCGACGCCCCAACTGTAGCGACCCGCACATGATCACCGCGGGTGCCCGGCCCTGTTGCCGGCCGTGCCCGCGCTAACCCCGCATGGGGACGCCCCCGGCGTGCCGCCATGTGAGAAAGCGACCAAGCGTGGCATCGCCCAAGCGCCCCGACGATTACAACGCAAGTTCCCTCACCGCTCTCGAAGGGCTAGAGGCCGTCCGCAAGCGGCCCAGTATGTATATCGGTTCCACGGGTGAGCGCGGCCTGCACCACCTCGTGCAAGAGGTTGTGGATAACTCGGTCGACGAGGCGCTGGCTGGATTCTGCGACACCATCCATGTGACATTGCTGGCCGACGGTGGCGTGCGGGTTGTCGACAACGGCCGTGGTATTCCGGTCGACATCAATCCGAAGACGAAGATGCCCGGCGTCCAGATGGCGCTGACCATGCTGCACGCCGGTGGCAAATTCGACGGCAAAGCGTATGCCGTCTCCGGCGGTCTACACGGTGTCGGCATCTCCGTGGTGAACGCCCTGTCGGTGCGGGTCGATGTGGAAATCCGCAAGGACGGCCACGTGTGGACGCAGCAATACAACAACAGCAAGCCGAGCCCACTCATCAAGGGCGCGCCGGTCAAGGACACCGGCACGACCGTGACGTTTTGGCCGGATGGGCGAATCTTCGAAAGCACGACGTTCAGCTTCGAGACGATTTACCGGCGTCTGCAGGAGATGGCGTTCCTGAACCGAGGGCTGTCGATCACGCTCACCGATGAACGTCCGAGCGACACCGAGGAGACCGAGCCGCGGTCGGTGACGTTCATGTACAAGGGCGGCATCGCCGATTTTGTCCGCCACCTCAACCAGACGAAGACGCCGATCCACAAGTCGGTCGTCGAGTTCACCGCCGAGGGCGACGGCATGGCGGCCGAGGTCGCGATGCAGTGGAATGAGTCGTACGGCGAAAGCGTCTACACATTCGCCAACACGATCAACACGCACGAAGGCGGGACCCACGAAGAGGGCTTCCGTGCCGCCTTGACGACCGTCGTCAACCGGTACGGACTGGAGAAGAAGTTCCTCAAGGGTGACGACAAGCTCAGTGGCGAGGACATCCGCGAAGGTCTCGCCGCGATCATCTCGGTGAAGCTGACGAACCCGCAGTTCGAGGGCCAGACGAAGACGAAGCTCGGCAACACCGACATGAAGGGCTTCGTGCAGAAGGCCTGCAACGAGTGGCTCGTCGACTGGTTCGACCGCAATCCGGCCGAGGCCCGCATCATCATCACGAAGGCGACTCAGGCCGCCCGCGCTCGACTGGCCGCCGCCCAGGCCCGCCGGCTCGCGCGGCGCAAGTCGCTGCTGGAGTCGGGGACGATGCCCGGCAAGCTCGCCGACTGCCAGTCGACCGATCCGACGGTGAGCGAGATCTTCATCGTCGAGGGCGACTCGGCCGGCGGGTCGGCGAAGCAGGGCCGCGATCCCCGCGTGCAGGCCATCCTGCCGATCCGCGGCAAGATCCTCAACGTCGAGAAGGCACGCATCGACAGAGTTCTCAAGAACAACGAGGTCCAGGCGCTCATCACCGCGCTCGGCACCGGCATCCACGACGAGTTCGACATCGACAAGTTGCGCTATCACAAGATCGTGCTGATGGCCGACGCGGACGTCGACGGGCAGCACATCACGACGCTGTTGCTGACGTTGCTGTTCCGCTTCATGCGGCCGCTGGTCGAGCTCGGCCACGTCTACCTCGCGCAGCCGCCGCTGTACAAGATCAAATGGAACCGTAAGGGCGACGACCTGCAGTATGCGTACTCCGACCGGGAGCGCGACGGCCTGATCGCACTGCGGCAGGAACGCAACCCGCGAGCCGTGCCCGATATCCAGCGCAACAAGGGTCTCGGCGAGATGAATTACCCGGAGCTGTGGGAGACCACGATGAACCCGGCGACTCGTACCCTCCTGCAGGTCACGCTCGACGACGCGGCCACGGCCGACGAGTTGTTCAGCGTGCTCATGGGTGAGGACGTCGAGGCCCGCCGCACGTTCATCCGGCGCAACGCCAAGGACGTCCGGTTCCTCGACATCTGAGGTGGACGGTTCGGCGGTCGGCATCTCGTCGACCGCCGGCCGTGCGTCGGGCCGAGCCCGACCGGGCGCGTTTGACGCGGCCCGCCCACAGGAAATACCCGAATCTGTCTACAGCTGGACGACGTGAGTAGAGGAAGACCGTGACTGACAACGACGACACCTACCCGGGCGACAACGGCTTCCCGGACGACGAGCCGACCGGCGACGACGTCATCGGCGACGCGCTCGGCGAGTCGTCCGATCCCGATGACGACGATGACGACGACATTGGCGAGCCGATCGACCCGTCACAGGTAGAGGGCGGCCACGTCGGCGGTGGCGTCGAGCCGGTCGGCCTCGAGGTCGAGATGCAGCGGTCGTTCCTCGACTACGCGATGAGCGTCATCGTCGGCCGTGCCCTGCCGGACGTACGGGATGGTCTCAAGCCCGTACACCGGAAGATCCTCTACGCGATGTACGACGGCGGCTACCGTCCCGACCGCGGCTACGTGAAGTGTGCCCGGGTAGTCGGCGACGTGATGAGCAACTACCACCCGCACGGCGACAGCGCGATCTACGACACGCTCGTCCGGATGGCGCAGCCGTGGTCGCTGCGGTATCCGGTGATCGACGGCAGCGGCAACTTCGGCTCGCCCGGCAACGACCCCGCCGCCGCCATGAGGTACACGGAGTGTCGTCTCGCGCCGCTGGCGATGGAGATGCTGCGGGACATCCACGAGGACACCGTCAACTTCAACCCGAACTACGACGGTCGGTCGAAGGAGCCGGACATCCTGCCGGCCCGGTTCCCGAACCTGCTCGTCAACGGCTCCGAGGGCATCGCGGTCGGCATGGCCACCCGCATCCCGCCGCACAACCTGCGCGAGATCGCCCAGGGCGTGCAGTGGTGTCTGGACAACCCGGAGGCGGACGAGGAGACGACGCTCGAGGCCTTGCTCGACATCGTCAAGGGACCGGACTTCCCGACCGCCGGCCTCATCGTCGGCACGACGGCGATCAAGGAGGCGTACCGGACCGGCCACGGCTCGATCCGGATGCGCGCCGTGATCGAGGTCGAGGAGGACAAGCGCGGCCGGCCGTGCCTGGTGGCCACCGAGCTGCCGTATCAGGTGAACCCCGACAACCTCGCCGAGCGGGTCGCCGAGCTTGTCCGGGAGGGCAAGCTGACCGGCATCGCCGACATCCGGGACGAGTCTTCCGGCCGTACCGGCATGCGTTTGGTTCTGGTCTTGAAGCGCGACGCGGTCGCGAAGGTCGTGCTGAACAACCTCTACAAGCACACGCAGCTGCAGGAGACGTTCGGCGCGAACATGCTCGCGCTGGTCGACGGCGTGCCCCGCACGCTCAACCTCGCGCAGTTCCTTCGGCTCTACGTCGCGCACCAGATCGAGGTCATCCAGCGGCGGACCGCCTACCGGCTGCGGAAGGCCGAGGAGCGCGCGCACATCCTGCGCGGCCTGGTCAAGGCACTCGACCTGCTCGACGAGGTCATCTCGTTGATCCGGCGCTCTCCCAACGCGGACGAGGCCAAGACCGGCCTGATGTCGCTGCTCGACGTCGACGACACGCAGGCACTGGCGATCCTCGACATGCAGCTGCGCCGGCTCGCGGCACTGGAGCGTCAGCGGATCATCGATGAGCTCGCTTCGATCGAGATCGAGATCGCCGAGTTCCAGGACATCCTGGCCAAGCCCGACCGCCAGCGCAAGATCGTCGGTGACGAGCTGGCCGCGGTGGTCGAGCGGTACGGCGACGACCGACGCACCAAGATCATCCCGTTCGACGGCGAGGTCTCGATGGAGGACCTCATTGCCCGTGAGGACGTCGTCGTCACGATCACGCGGACCGGCTACGCGAAGCGGACCAAGGCCGATCTTTACCGGTCGCAGAAGCGTGGCGGCAAGGGCATCAGCGGTGCGACGCTGCGGCAGGACGACATCGTCAGCCATTTCTTCGTCTCGTCCACCCACGACTGGATCCTGTTCTTCACGAACAAGGGCCGGGTGTATCGCGCGAAGGCGTACGAACTGCCGGAGGCGAGCCGGGTCGCGCGCGGCCAGCACGTGGCGAACCTGCTGGCGTTCCAGCCGGATGAGCAGATCGCTCAGGTCATCCAGATCAAGGACTACAACGCGGCGCCCTACCTCGTCCTCGCGACGAAGGAGGGCCTGGTGAAGAAGACCCGTCTCGTCGAATTCGACTCCAATCGAAGCGGCGGAATCATCGCTATCAATCTCCGTGGCGAGGACGAACTCGTTGGCGCGGCATTGATCGCGGCTGAGGACGACCTGTTGCTGGTCTCAAAGAGTGCTCAGGCAATCCGCTTCAACGCCACCGATGATGCGCTGCGGCCGATGGGTCGGGCCACCTCCGGAGTCATCGGCATGCGCTTCACCGGCGCGGACGTTCTGCTTGCCATGGAGGTCGTCCGGGAGGGCATGGACGTTCTCGTTGCAACTGGGGGCGGATACGCCAAACGGACGCCCATTGACGAGTACCCTGTGCAGGGGCGCGGCGGCAAGGGCGTCCTGACGGCGAAGATCACTGAGCGTCGGGGTGGATTGGTCGGCGCCGTTGTTATCAACCCGGATGACGAGCTTTTCGCGATAACTTCCAATGGCGGTGTGATCCGGACTCCGGTGAAGCCGGTGCGGCGGACACGAGACCGGAACACAATGGGGGTCAAGCTCATGGACCTTCCGGAGGGCGTATCCCTCGTCGCTATTGCGCGCAATGCCGACGAGCCTGACGAACAGGACAGTTAATGACGGAGACACAGGCGACATCGGGGGCTGCGGGGACTTCGATGGACCGGGCGGAGCGTGACGAGGCGGCCGAGAAGGCCGCCGCCGACCACGCCGCCGTTGGCCGAGCCACTGTTCCCGCCGAGAAGGGCAAGCCCGCCGGTGACGGGCCCGACGCCAAGGACAACGGTCGCGGCGATCGCCCGCCGGTCACTGCGTCGGCCCGCGTAGGTGGCGGTGCTTCGGGCCGGGCCGGGGTTCTGACCTCGCCGGCGCCGGCCGCACCGGGAGCGCCCGGCTCGACCAATCAGGGTGCGCCGAGTTCGCCCGGCTCTGCCGGCTCGCCTAGCTCAAGCACGACCGCGCCGACGTCGACCCGGCCGAGTACAGCACCGAACCGGCCGCAGCGTCCGGCCGGCCTGGCCACGGTCGGCGGCGCGGCCGCACCGGTCAACGGTGTACCGGCCTCGAGTGCCGGTCGGGTCGCCGAAGCCGTACGGTCGGCGCGGACCACCGTCTCGGCCGCCGCGGCCCGTGGCCCACGCCGCGCCCGCCTGTTCGTCAAGCGCGTCGATCCGTGGTCGGTGATGAAGTTCTCGTTCGCCGTCTCGTTTGTGATGTTCTTCGTGCTGATCGTGGCGACCGCCGTGCTCTACCTGGCGCTTGACCAGATGGACGTGTTCTCGCACGTCAACAGCGCGCTGGCGACGATCACGTCGAACAGCAAGGACATCAAAGTCACGGCACCGGTGATCATCGGTGGCGCCGGTGGCATCGGCCTCGTCGGCGTCGTGCTGTTCACCGCGCTGTCGACCCTGGGCGCGTTCGTCTACAACGTGTGCGCTGACCTCGTCGGTGGCGTCGAGGTCACGCTCTCCGAGAAGGAGTGACCAGCGGTTTCACTCGTCCGCCCGGTGTCGCGAGCAGCGGCGCCGGGCGGACGACTGGTAATCGAGGGGCGCGTACCCCCGGTTAGGCCTAGCCTCGGACGTACGGTAATCTTGCTCGTCGCGCACGGGGCTATAGCTCAGTCGGTTAGAGCGCAGAGCTGATAACTCTGAGGTCGATGGTTCGATTCCATCTAGCCCCACCCCACAACCATCCGGGCGGCCAACGGCGTGCCCCGGGTGCATCGTTCGAGTCGAAAGGACCGCGTCGTGTTGAAGAAACTGCTGGTGGTGGCCGGCATTCTCGGCGGTGCGGCATTCGTCGCGCGCAAAGTAAAGACCGCGAAGGACGAGCGCGCTCTGTGGCACGAGGCCACCACGTCACCCGACCTGCGATAGCGGCTCTTCGCGACGCCGCGGGGACGTAGCTCAATTGGCAGAGCACCGCCTTTGCAAGGCGGGGGTTAGGGGTTCGATTCCCCTCGTCTCCACCAGCACATTTGCAGCTTGACCTTGGCCGAGGTGCAGCCACTTGTACAGCCAACACGCTCATGCGCTCTCCTCGCCGAGGATCCGATCAATCACAGAGGCGGCATTCCGGCCTCGCTCGGCCAGGACTGACCGTAGGTGTCAGCTGTGAGCCGAATCGTGGAGTGGCCCAACAACTCCATGACCGTGCGACGCTCCTCCCCTTGATCGATCAGGAACGTCGCGAACGCACCGCGCTGGGTGGATGGCACGGCGGACAACACCCGACGTGTCCATTGACATGCCTTCGCACGCGTGAGGAGATCCACGGCATGACCCGTAACGCCCGCCTGCTCGTGCTCTGCGCCGACGTCATCATCGTCGCCTTGTTCGCGGCGGGTGCGCTCGTGGATCTCGCCGCCTGCTCGACCGCCGGCGCAACGAATCCGCACTCAGACGTCGAGACCCCGACGTCATCGGCGACCGTCCAGACGGCGACCGTCACGCAATACGCGTCCGCGCTCAAAGCCCCGATCGCCAACCTGCAGAGGGCGTACAGCGAGTCCAACGACCACGGCTGCTCAAGCGATGACAGCAGCCCCGACTGCCAGATCATGCCGCTCGAGTTGGGCAGCGAGGCGCAGGCGATCGTGACGACGATCGACGGCCTCGAAATGAAGACGTCGCTGAACTACGTCGGCAGCCCGCCGGCTGAGATCGCCGTGCTGACGCAGGACACCCGCTCGGCGGCTCAAACCGTCGCCGATGACCTAGACGATCCGCAGCATCCGGCGGATGGATGGCCGAGCGACCTAATGCGTCTGAACGACCGGCTCGATGCGTGGGGCCCGTACCTCCCCTGACCTGCAGCGTGGCGTTCATCATTGGCTGCGACGGCCGTACCTCAGCGTCGCGGTCGAAGCGTGCCGCGATCTTGTCCCGCCGCTACCGCCACCGCGCCGCTACACATCTCCCGGCGCCACGCTCTCGACCTTCGCCGTGCCGCGCGCGCCGGCCGGCTGCCGCCGGGCGGCCACCGATAACGCTGGCAGGCCCGCCACGTCGTACGTACTCACTTCAGTTCGTTCACCCGCTGTTTGAGCTCCGCGACCGTCGGCTTGTCGGTGGCGGTGACCGCCTCCGCAGCCGACCGAGTCTGGGCGGCCGCGACCTGCGTGGGCGCAAGCGACGGCAGGACATCGTCGAAGCCGGCCGAGCCACTGATCCACTTGCCCGCGGTGGCGGATGCCGCGGAGTTCACCAGGCTGCCGAACGTGACCACGGTGTTTATCGAGCCAGACTCAACGTCCAGTGTGGACGCCGAGTCGGAATTGAGGCCGCCACTGGTCGGGGTCAGCAACAGCGGACCGTTCACCGAGCCCAGGAACGCACCGCCGGCCAAAGCGTCCGGCCAATTCTCACCGATTGTCAGACCGGCGATCTGAGCGCCGCCGAAGAACGTCTGAGCGACCATCGCCGCAGTCTCGTACCGGTTGCTGCCGGTGACAGGCGAGGAGTCGCCCGGGAACCTCGTGGCTAGCGCTTTCCCTGCCTGAGCTCCGATGCTGAACATCGCGGCGTCATCGTTGCCCGCATTGGTCGCCACCCAGTGCTTCACGTAATCGAACGTGTCGGTGGGCACGCTGGCGTCTGCGGTCAGCACCACGACCGCCCGGGGACCAGCGGAGAACGCATCGTAGGCACCGGCAGCCGCGCCAGCACTGAGTGCGTCCGGGAAATTTAGTCCGGTCGCCGCGAGGATGATCTGCGGGTTCGTGGAGATCTCGTTGGCGATCGAAACCGAGGTGGCATAGCGGTTGGCGCCGGCGAGGCGGCTTACGTGGTAACCGGCGGCCCGGATTGTGTCCTCGGTCGCCTGGCTGATGGCGCCGGTGCTGCCCAGCAGGTAAACGGTCTTGCTGGATCTGTTGGTGGAGCCGAGTACCCGCTGGATCTCCGCCCAGGTATCAGCGTTGAGGCTGGTGGGCGGCGTCATCAGCAGTGGGCCGTGCTTGGCGGCCGCGAGCGCCGAGCCGCTGACCGCGTCGGCGAAGGTGTCCGAGCGGGACAGCGTCACCGACTGCGCAACGTTCTTACCGGCCTCCGGAGAGTCGGCGGTCGCCCAGTGCGACTCGGAGATGGCCACTGCGGTGCCGAACCGGTTGCTGCCGGCCAGGGGTACGACGTGGTTGACGTTCTGCGGTTGGTACGCCGGAGTCCCTCTGATGCCGGCCGCGGTTTCCGTACCGCCACCAGCCGGAATCGTGTACACGCGGTTGACGATGGCATACGCGATCGTCTTGCCGTCGGGCGACCATGTCGGCGTCAGGCGGTTGTTGCCGTCGTTAGGAGTGATCTGCGTGACGCGCGAGCCGTCCAGGTTCGCGGTGAAGATTTGGTCGTTTTCGTGCACACTGTTGACCCAGGCAACCTTGGTGCCGTCCGGCGAAATTGACGGCATGCTGGCGAACGGCGCGATCGAGGTGAAGTGGCGGGTCGCGGGGTTGTACGTCACGATGTCGGCCGACGTGCTCCACGGCTGTTCCATTCACATCCGGATCGCGCTGCGCCACCAGCAGCCCGTTCGGTCCGGCGTCCGGTTTGATGTAGTCGAATCCGTCATCGCCGGCCACGGGTATGGGCATCCCACCCGGCGAACTCGGGCTGGCCATCAGCCTCCACGGCGCGCTCGGGCTGGCCTTCTCTGACCAGTAGATTGTGGATCCATCACCAGACCAGGTGGGATGGTCGAGAACGAAGGCTGGCGAGCGCTGTGTAATCGGCACGATCTCGTTGCTTCCGCCGACGTACCGGATCGTGTCGATCTCCTCGTTGTGCACGACGACGACACGGCTACCGTCCGGAGACCACTGGGCCCCAGGCTCGACAGTTTCGCCGACCTGGATGGCCGCGCCACCCGCGACGGCGATCGTGCTGTCGCCGTTGCTCGCAGTGAGGATGGAACCGGTACCGGCGTGGCTTGCGTGCGCGGTCGTCAGAGTTGCGGCCTGCGCGATCGCGACGATCGCCACAACGGTCGCGGCGGCCAAACTCTTACGAAGGCGGGACTTGGACAAGGAGAGCTCCCGGGGTATCGCGCCGCAAGATATTACTGAGGCACACAACGTCCTCAGCCACGGAGACGCAGACAAGACAGTAGGGCCGATCTGGCAAACGTCGCCACCCCGAACTCCGGTCGGCCGAAATCTGCCATCGGCTGACTTTCGCAACCGGCAGATCGACGGCACACGGACGTACGACCGGGCCGCCGGAGTTTAATTCGTGAGGTTTTCCGGCAGCGGCTTGCTGTGCAGGATGACTAGCTCCGCGACGGCACGGGTCAAGGCGACATAGAGCCGGTTCATGCCACGAGGCTCGGCGGCGACAATGTCGGCCGGCTCCACCAGGACCACCCGGTCGTACTCCAGGCCCTTGATCTGGCTGACCGGGATCGCGTTGAGCTCCGCGGCCAGATGATCCGGTGCGATGACCGTGCCTTCCATGTCACGTACCGCCGCGGCCAGGTCGTCCACGTGGCGAATCTCCAGGGTTCCGCCGGGTCGGAAGGAGCGGGTGGGCTCGAGGCCCGGTGCCAGGGCGCGAGCGGCGAAGTCGGCGATGACCTGCGCGACCCGATAGCCGGTGGGCAGGTCGAGCACCCTGACCTCGCGTTTGCCCAGCCGCTGCACCAAGTCCGGCCAGGACTCGACGGCCAACGGATGGGTTGCCTGCCCGAGGTCGCCGACGATGGTCATCGAAGCGTGGGCGGCGCGGCGCGCGATCATCCGGCATTCCATCGGCGATAGATCCTGCGCCTCGTCGAGAATGACGTGCAGATATACGTCTTCGACCTGTTCTTCGGTCTCGGCGACCGGCAGTGGCTCGGCCAGCACCGGCACGTAGCCCTCCTCGCCGTGCGGGTCGAAGCCGTCGATCCAGCTCACTACTTTGTGACCTTCGCGCAGGATGATCGCGGACGCCCAGCGCTGCGCGGCCCAGTAGCCATTGTTGTCGATCGACTGGCCGGACAGGGCGATCGGAGTGGGAAGTCCGGGCGCGAACAGCTGCCAACCATCGTTGAGACTCCAGCTCAGCACGAAGGTCTCGGCGAGGCGGGGGCCGCTTTTCAGCTCGCGCAGCTGCCATTCGGGTACCGCCCGCTTCGGCTTTTCCGGCTCGCCAAGGATCTCGGCGAGCTCGTCGAGCAGCGGAACGTCGTCGACAGACCATTCCCCGTTCTGGGCGGGAAGGACATCCTGCGGAGTCAGCGTCGGCCACCATGAGTTCAGGAAACCGTCCGGGACGTCCCTGCCGTCCAGCATCTCGGAGAGCACCTCCGCCGCGATAGCGCGGGCGCCGTTGGGTTTGATGCCCCTGGCCTGGCAGCGTTTTCTGATGTCGAGGCGGGCATTGGTCAAGTCGTCGGCTTGGAGCATGCGCAAGCGGTCCGGCGCGTTCGGCGGGGTGTCCCACGCCAGGTCGGTCAGCACGCCCACCATTTTCAGGTCGCCCTTGACCTTTGCCACGTTGGCGGGGTCGCGTCGGGTCGCGGTGACACCTTCGAACAGCTCGCCGACCGCTCGCAAGTGGACACTGTCCTCGCCGAGCCCGGGCAACACGCGACCGATATATTCGGTGAACACCGTCGATGGCCCGATTACCAGCACACGACCGTCGGAGAATTTGCCGCGGTCGGTGTAGAGAAGGTACGCCGCGCGGTGCAGGGCCACTTGCGTCTTGCCCGTACCGGGGCCGCCGGTGATGAGGGTGACGCCATGGGCGGGCGCGCGGATCGCCTCGTCCTGCTCGCGCTGGATGGTGGTGACGATGTCGCGCATGTGCTCGCCGCGTGCCCTGGTCAAAGACTTGAGCAGGGCACCCTCACCGACCACGCCATCGACGTCCGTCGTGGACAACACGTCGTCGTCTAGGCCGACGACCTTGGGACCCTCGCAGGTGATGATCCGACGGCGGTCGACGCCGAGCGGCTCACCGGTGGTGGCACGGTAGAACGGCGCGGCAGCGGGCGCACGCCAGTCCACGACCAGCGGCTCCCGGTCCTCGTCTCGTACGCCTAACCGACCGATGCGATAGGTCACGCCATCGTCGAAGTCCAGCCGGCCGAAGACGATGCCCTCCTCTTGACGGTCCAGATCGGACATCTTGGCGGCAGCGCGCAGGACCATGGCATCGCGTTCGACCAGGCCGGTCAGCGGCCCTGAGGCGGCGCGGCTGTGACCCTCGGATTCCAATGCTCTGGCCTGTTCGCGCATCACGTCCAAGCGGGCGTAAACCTTGTCGACGACCTGCTGTTCGATGGCAATCTGCTGTGCTGTCACTTCGGACACGACGCTCCCCGATTGGTGGCTTGGTGACTCCGCTTGTGTGAGCGCATGCGAACGCGGCGGCCCCGCACGCCGGCAGCGCGCTCGGCTGCTTGGACTGGTCGAGAATATGTGCCGGTCAGGGGCAAAAAATCAGTATCCAGGGTGATTCGGCCGGGTTGACGGACCGATAAACTGGAGATGGCGGAGGGAACGAGGTGCTCAGAGCGGCCCGGTGAGGATGAGGCCTGAGGAGCTCCAGCACCTGGGCCGCGCCCGTGATCTATGGACCGGGAGTATGCAGCGGCTCTCGACGTATCCGGATCGCCGGGCAACCTGCTAGCCGGCCGGGACGGCGGGCTGTGGGTGGTCGTACGCGCCGATCACGCGCACCGCGAGCGCGCGGATCCGACTTCGGCGAGCACCCGGCCAACGCTTGCCGAGCCGCCCTGTTCCGGCCGTGGCCGTTGGGGTGCAGCCGAGCACGTACCGAGGTGATGTGATCGGCATGGCGGGATTCCGGCATGTGTGGCCAAGCACGTGACGAGACCGGTCAGGAATCGAGAAGCGCGGGTCACGGAGCCGCAATTAGCGTGACTGGCATGGAGATCACCATTCAATCGAGCTTTACTCCGCTTGACGACCCGGACGCATCCCTTTGACGACCCAGACGCATCCCTGGCCATCGATCGCGAACGCTCGGCAGTAATCCCGGTGGTCCTCGTTCTTTTGCGAGCTCGTCTCAGTTAACGAGCGGACTACGACGCATTCACCGTCCGGGGCGACCGGGCGTAATTCCCGCTTGCGGCTTTACGGGCCGGAGTGATGGAGCACCAGATGTACAGTGCGAGGCTGGTCAGATCGAGCCAGGCGACGCCGTCCGAGACCGACTGCGGCCCGCCGAACAGATGGAGACACGATGAGCATGGCCACGAGGACGCAGTCGCCTGCCCTGGACGTTGCCGACAGCCACGACCTGATCCGCGTGCACGGCGCGCGCGTGAACAACCTCAAGGACGTCAGCATCGCGATTCCGAAGCGCCGGCTCACGGTCTTCACCGGTGTCTCCGGCTCGGGCAAGAGCTCGCTGGTGTTCGGCACGATCGCCGCTGAGTCGCAGCGGCTCATCAACGAGACGTACAGCGCGTTCGTGCAGGGCTTCATGCCGACGCTGGCGCGGCCGGAGGTCGACGTGCTCGACGGGCTGACGACCGCGATCCTCGTCGACCAGGAGCGGATGGGTGGCGACGCCCGCTCCACCGTCGGCACCGCGACCGACGCCAACGCGATGTTGCGCATCCTCTTCAGCCGGCTCGGACAGCCGCACATCGGCTCGCCGCAAGCGTTCTCGTTCAACGTCGCCTCGATCAGTGGCGCCGGGGCAGTCACGATGGAGCGCGGCGGTCGCATGACGAAGGAGAGGCGAAGCTTCAGCATTCTCGGCGGCATGTGCCCGCGCTGCGAGGGGCGCGGCTTGGTCAACGACATCGACTTGACCCAGCTTTACGACGACAGCAAGTCGCTCAATCAGGGTGCGCTCACGATCCCCGGCTACAGCATGGACGGCTGGTACGGCCGGATCTTCGCCGGCTGCGGCTTCTTCGACCCGGACAAGCCGATCAAGAAGTTCACCAAAAAGGAACTCAACGACCTGCTCTACAAGGAGCCGACCAGGATCAAGGTCGACAACATCAACCTGACGTACGAGGGTCTGATCCCGAGGATCCAGAAGTCGATGCTCTCCAAGGACATCGACTCGCTGCAGCCGCACATCCGCGCATTTGTGGAACGAGCCGTCACCTTCACCACCTGCCCCGAGTGCGGTGGCACCCGGCTCAGCGAGGCGGCTCGATCGTCGAAGATCAAGGGGATCAACATCGCCGACGCTTGCGCAATGCAGATCAGCGACCTGGCCGAGTGGGTACGGGATGTGCACGAACCCTCCGTCGCGCCGCTGCTCGAGGCGCTGCGGCAGACCCTCGACTCGTTTGTGGAGATCGGGCTCGGCTATCTCAGCCTCGAACGCCCGTCAGGCACACTGTCGGGTGGCGAGGCCCAGCGCACCAAGATGATCCGTCACCTCGGCTCCTCGCTCACCGACGTCACCTACGTCTTCGACGAGCCGACGATCGGGCTGCACCCCCACGACATACAGCGGATGAACGGTCTGCTGCTTCGGTTGCGCGACAAAGGCAACACGGTGCTCGTCGTCGAACACAAGCCGGAAACGATCGCCATCGCCGACCACACCGTCGACCTCGGCCCCGGCGCCGGTACGGCCGGCGGCACGATCTGCTTCGAGGGCACCGTGGAGGGGCTGCGAGCAAGCGACACCATCACCGGCCGCCATCTCGACGACCGCGCACAGCTCAAGAGCGAGACCCGGAAGCCGACTGGCGCCCTGGAGATCCGTGGCGCGGACCGGCACAACCTGCGCGACGTCGACGTCGACATTCCGCTCGGCATGCTGGTGGTGCTCACCGGCGTGGCCGGCTCGGGGAAGAGCTCCCTGATCCAAGGCTCGGTCTCGGGCCGGGACGGGGTAGTGACCGTCGACCAGGCCGCGATCAAGGGTTCGCGGCGCAGCAACCCGGCGACGTACACCGGCCTGCTCGATCCGATCCGCAAGGCGTTCGCGAAAGAGAACGGCGTGAAGCCAGCGCTGTTCAGCGCGAACTCCGAGGGCGCCTGCCCGAACTGCAACGGCGCCGGCGTCATCTACACCGATCTCGCGATGATGGCCGGTGTCGCCGCGCCCTGCGAGGTGTGCGACGGAAAGCGGTTCCAGGCCGAGGTGCTGGAGTACAAACTCGGTGGCAAGGACATCAGCGAGGTGCTGGCGATGCCCGTCGCGGAGGCCCTGGGGTTCTTTGGCGACGGCGCGGCGAGCACGCCCGCGGCGCACAAGATCCTCGAGCGGCTCGCCGACGTCGGCCTGGGCTACCTCACCGTTGGCCAGCCGCTGACCACGCTCTCCGGCGGTGAGCGCCAGCGGATCAAGCTGGCCACCCACCTCGGCGAGAAGGGCGGCGTGTACGTCCTCGACGAGCCGACCGCCGGTCTCCATCTGGCCGACGTCGAGCAGCTGCTCGCTCTGCTGGACCGGCTCGTCGACTCCGGCAAGTCGGTCATCGTCATCGAGCACCACCAGGCGGTCATGGCGCACGCCGACTGGATCATCGACCTCGGCCCCGGCGCCGGTCACGATGGCGGCCGGGTCGTATTCGAGGGCACACCCGCCGACCTCGTCGCTGCCCGCTCCACCCTCACCGGCCAGCACCTCGCGGCCTACGTCGGCACCTGACCGAGACCTTCCGGGTGCGCGGTGAGATTTCGGTAACTCGGTCCGACCGGTAAAACGGCGTGGTCAACCGGCTCGGGTATACGTTCATGCTGTTCTACATGCAGTTATCTGTGGCACGATTTCGTAGGTGAGGAGCAGCCCTGCCGTGCAGCACCTTCGTGATCTTGCGCTGCTGCGCCGGGTCCGCGACCGGATCGATCGGGAGTACGCGCAGCCGCTGGATGTCGAGGCGCTCGCCCGTGGCGTGAACATGTCGGCCGGGCATCTCAGCCGCCAGTTCCGGCTCGCCTACGGCGAGTCGCCGTACAGCTATCTCATGACGAGGCGCATCGAGCGCGCGATGGCGCTGTTGCGTCGTGGCGACCAGAGCGTCACCGAGGTGTGTTTCGCGGTCGGCTGCTCATCGTTGGGTACGTTCAGCACTCGTTTCACCGAGTTGGTTGGTGTGCCGCCGAGTACGTACCGGCGTGATGCGATCGGCGCCGCGAGCGTGGCGGCGGGGATACCGGCGTGTGTGGCCAAGCAGGTGACCAGACCGGTCAGGAATCGAGAAGCGCGGGTCACGGAGCCGCAATTAGCCTGACTGGTATGGATATCAGTATTCACGCAAGCTTTCTTCCGCTTGACGACCCGGACGCATCCCTGGCCTTCTATCGCGACACGCTCGGCTTCGAGGTCCGCAACGACGTCGGTAAGGGCAAGATGCGCTGGATCACGGTCGGCCCGGCTAACCAGCCCGACACAGCCATCGTTCTGCACCCGCCGGCCGCCAATCCCGGCATCACCGAGGATGAGCGGCGCACGGTCGCCGAGATGATGGCCAAGGGCACGTACGCCACGCTCCTCCTGGCCGCCAAAGACCTCGACGGCACCTTCGAGCGGCTGCAGGCCAGCGACGCCGACGTCGTACAGGAGCCGACCGAGCAGCCGTACGGCGTCCGCGACTGCGCCGTCCGGGATCCCGCGGGCAACCTGATCCGCGTCCAGGAACTGCGCTGAGCCGCGCCGTGCGGGCGAGCTTCCGCCAGCATCGGACGCCGAGGCAGTCGGCCGCGTCAGCGTCCCCCGGCCGCCGGATCGGCCCGGCCGACTGCCACCATCTTTTGAATCGCCTGCCGGGTCACGCCGAGTTCGCGGGCAAGGTCAGACTGGTTGAAGCCCTCAGCCAACAGTTGCTCGATGATCAGCCGGCGCTCACGGGCCAGCGACTGTGCGATCTTGTAATGCTCGATCGCCGCCGAACGGACCTCGGTCAGTCGTGCGAATAGTTCGGCGTGGTCCTGGGTCTCGATGCGCTTCATCATGAAGAGATTATGACAACCGGTGGTTGTCAGTGTCAACCACTGGTTGTCAATCTGCACGCTGGCTGAGCGCGGCACGATGACGACGTATCGCACTTCGTAGCGGAGCGATCACAGGGCGACGGTCAATCGGACCGTCAGAATGTCGCCGACCGCAAGCCGCTCGGCTTTGCGGACCGACGTCTTGACCGGTACGACGTACTGCCCGTCCTTCGGGAAGAGCGATGTCTTCCATTCGGTCCCCCCGACGCGCGCGCCGACCGGAATCATGCCCCAGCCATAGGTCACGAACGCCGAAACGGCCTCCAGTTCGCCGCACTGTTGGTCAGGAACGGTGACGAAGTGCCACGGCGCAGGGCCCTTCCAGAACCACATCTCGCCGGTGAACACCAGATTCATTCGACCAGAGTAGGAGCAGTTGTGTGCTCCTGCCGCGGCCGGTCGGCGATCACTTCCACGGACCCGACGCGGACGACCGGAAGACGTCGGGGGTTCCTGGTTTGGTTGACGCCGATTGGACGTCTGATGTTGGAGGGTCGATGACTACGAAGTGGACTTTGACAATCGATTGCGCGCGGCCGGCCACGCTCGCAGCGTTCTGGAAGGCGGCGCTGGGATACGTCGACGCGCCACCACCAGAGGGCTTCGGGAGTTGGCAGGACTGGTTCCGACACTTCGAGGTCCCCGAAGACGAGTGGGACGATGGCGCCTTCCTGGCCGATCCCGACGGCGTACGACCGGGCATCTCCTTCTTGAAAGTGCCGGAATCCAAGGTCGCAAAGAACCGGATTCACATCGACGTCAACGTCGGTGGAGGCCGCCAGGAACCGCAGGACGCCCGCTGGTCGCGGGTGACAGACGCGGTCACCCGGCTCACCGATGCGGGTGCGACGGTGATCGGCGTGGATCCGCCGGATGGCACGCCCGACCACATGGTGATGGCCGATCCGGAAGGAAACGAGTTCTGCGTGCTCTGATGCCACGCGACGAAATCTCGACCCGGGCGCAACGGCTACGCCCGCGATTAGCCGTCGTCGCGGCAGAGGCAGAACGGGTGGCCGACCGGGTCGAGGAGCACCCGCACGTGCTCCTGTGGTTGGTGCTCAGCCAGCGTGGCTCCGAGCGCAACCGCCTCAGCAACGGCGGAATCGAGGTCGCCGACCTGGAAGTCGAAATGCATCATGGGACGCTGTCTGCCGTCCACGGGCGGCCAGACGGGGGCCTGGTAGTCCGTTGCCTGCTGAAACACGACGTAGATGGATCCCTCAGGGGCGGCGAGGATGGCCGTTCCCGGCTCCTCGTGCCCGATGGGCCAGCCGAGCAGCTCGGAATAGAACCTTGCCAAGGCGCCGGGGTCGGGCGCTTCGATAGCCGTTCCCCACCACATGCCGCTCGTTCGAGATTGCACGTCTGCAGTCTGTCGACGACGTATGACAATGTCCAGAGCGATGTGCCGTGCCCGGGACCGGCTTCGACGCGTTGTCGTATGGTCGCGGAGGCGGTGATCGCATCGCGGTCGCCATACGTGTTAAGGAGGTTCGGATGAGCGACGCGCGACCGAGTGGGTCGTTCACCGCGTCGGCCTGGCGCGAAATCGCCGGGTGGCGCGACGCCGTTGCCGGCATGCCGTTCATCCGGGCGTTGGCGGACGGGTCGCTAGCGGCGGACGCGTTCGGGTTCTACCTCGCCCAGGATGCCGCGTACCTCGTGGAGTTCGCCCGTGCACTGTCGGTCGCCAGTCAGTTGGCGCCGACTCGGGCGGGGCAGACGTTCTTTGCCGGGTCCGCACATCAGGCGTTAGAGGTCGAGTCGGTGCTGCATCGCGACTGGCTGAGCCGGCACGGCGCGGCTCAGGACGTTCCGGTCTCGCCGGTGACCGCGGCCTACACCGACCACCTCCTGGCGGTCGGGTCCCGGGACGGATATGCCGTACTGGTCGCCGCACTACTGCCGTGCTATTGGCTGTACGCACATATCGGCACCGTGGTGTTGGCGGAGGCCGGCGATTTGGGCGCCCACCCGTACGGGCAGTGGATTGCGACCTACGCCGACGTCGCGTTCCAGGAAGCCGCCATGACCGCCTGCGACCTCGCCGACCACGCGGCTGACGGCGCCGACGCGACCACGCGCGCTCGGATGTTGACCATGTTCGCCCGCTCCTCCATGCACGAATACCTGTTCTTCGATCAGGGCATGTCGCAGCCGGACTGGCCAACACCGCCGGCCGCCGGATGACCGATCGGGCAACATCGACAGCGAGGGCTCTGTGACCAAAGGGCAGTCAGCAATCGATGACGGCTATGCCTCGTTGGTCCGGCGAGGGCTTCTGCTCGAGTACACGACCTTGGGCTGGAACGTCGTCGGCATCGTGGTCCTCGCCTGGAGCGCGATCACCGCACGATCGGTGGCGTTGGCCGGTTTCGGGTTGGACTCACTGATCGAGATCGGCGCCTCGATCGTCGTGGTGTGGGAGCTGTCCGGCGCCGACGAACGACGTCAACAGCGAGCGCTGCGGTTGATCGCGGTCGCGTTCGCATTGTTGGCCGCGTACCTGGCGGTCCAGTCGAGTGTCGTACTGATCGTCGGCTACCAGCCTCGGCACAGCCCGACCGGCATCGTGTGGACCGCGGCGACCGGCGCGGTCATGTTCGCGTTGGCCGCGGGCAAGGCCAGCACCGGACGAGCTCTGCACAATCCGGTCCTGACGGCCGAAGGTCGGGTTACCGTCGTCGACGGTGTGCTTGCCATCGCGGTGCTGGTCGGCCTGGTTCTCAATGCGGCGTACGGATTGTGGTGGGCGGACCCGGTGGCCGGATACGTGCTTGTCTTCTATGCGATCCGGGAAGTCCGCACGATCATCGGCAGCAACGAAGGGCGGACACCGACTTCGTAATCGAGTACGGTCGCCGAATGCGTACGCCGCCACTTCCCGGCGCGCTGGCGCCGGTAACCGCCGACCGGCTCGCATCTCGCGCCGTCGGCCGACCAACGCAGGCAACCCGGCCGATCACGATCGACGAGTACGACCCGGCGTGGCCGGCGATGTTCGCTCGCGAGGAAATCCGCATCCGGCAGGCGCTCGGGCCAGTCGTGATCGCGATCGACCACGTCGGATCGACGGCAGTGCCCGGCCTTGCGGCCAAGAACCGTCTCGACATCGACCTGATCGTCGCCGATCCGGCGGACGAATCCGCCTACGTTGCGGCCCTCGAGCCGGCCGGCTACGTGCTGCGGACGCGCGAACCCGATTGGTACGAGCATCGCTGCTTGTGGACGCATGATCACGGCGTCAATCTTCACGTCTTCGGGCCGGACTGCGACGAGCATCTGCGCCATCTGATGTTCCGTGATTGGTTGCGGGAACATCCGGACGATCGCGACCGGTACGCCGCCGAGAAGCGCCAGATCGCCGCGGCCCATCCGATGGACATCGTCGAGTACGTCAATCAGAAGGCGGCCATCGTCATCGAGATCCTTCGGAAGGCCGGCTGCCCGGACTCGCGCGGTGACTCGGGCTCGCGCGATGACTCCTGCTCGCGCGGTGACTCGGACTTGCACGATAACGAAGCGCAAGTCGGCGCCTAAGCGCGGGATCAGAGCGGCGTACGTGCGTTGCGCAGCCGAATCCCGGAGAACGCTACGGTCGACACGATCACCGCTCGCCACCACGGCGCCAGGTCATCTACGAGTCGCAGTTCGATGCCGGCCGCTTCGTGCAACGCGAATAGTTCACCGACGGGCTCGGCCGGTCCGAGTGGTTGCACTGTCTGCGACGTCACCCAGGCCGCGTCGCCGAACCGTCGAAACGACTCCGCGGCGAACCGGTAGGCGTACACACGCGCCGACTGTATCGAACCCAGCCAGCCGTACTCGATCATGTGGACGCGAGTCGCCGACGGACCGAGTACGGCCAGCTTGTCCTCTGCGGTCGTCGACGGGACCGACCACGCCATCGCGCGCGGGCACTGGCGCGGAAACCAGTACGCAGGCGCCTGCTGCGCGTCGACGGCCCAGACGTACGCCTCGGGCTGGCGAGCCGTGGCCGCCACGTGCGGCTCGAACGACCGGATCGTCGGGTCTTCGGAGAAATGCAGCAACTCGCCGGCATTGGGTCGCATCGCTTCACCTTGGCCGACGCCTCAACCGCCCGGCAACGCCAATACGGCAAGATGCACTTCTGTGATCGGAAAACTCGAAACCGCACCGGCCCGCACCCGTACCGACCTCCTGGCCGCACCCGTCACGGCCGCCCTGGCGTCCTGGAGCGGCGCGACGAACGTCGACGACATCGAGGTCGCCGCGATCGATCCGGATCTCGCCGACACGGCCGCGTTCTGCGCCGCGTACGACGTCGGGCTGGACGTGAGCGCGAACTGTGTCGTGGTGGCCGGCAAGCGCGAAGGCGTACAGCGGTTCGCCGCCTGCATGGTGCTCGCGACCACCCGCGCCGACGTGAACAACGTCGTGCGCCGCCTGCTGGACGTACGCAAGCTGAGCTTTGCCCCGATGGACACGGCGGTCAGCGAGACCGGCATGGAGTACGGCGGCATCACGCCGATCGGGCTGCCGGCCGCGTGGCCGATCTACGTCGACGCCGCCGTCGCAGCGACGCCACTGGTCGTCATCGGCTCCGGCGTGCGCCGAAGCAAGATCGTGCTACCCGGCGGGACCCTCGCCGAACTGCCGAATGCTCAGGTCGTCGACGGTCTGGCCAACCCGATCTAGCGAGCCGCCACGCCGGACGCCGCCCACCACGAGAGAGGCCGCCACCAGGCGCCGAGCGAGAGTCAGACCTCGCACACGTCGTCGTCGCAGGCCGGCCCGGCCGGGCCGACCGGCTGAAGCTTGACCGACTCGCCTTCGCGTCGCTGCACCTCGCGGAGCGTCGCCAGCAGCGTCGCCGGGTCCTGGGCGCCCGAGACCGCGTACTTCCCCGCGAACACGAACGTCGGCACGCTGGAGATCCCGAGCGCGTACGCCTCCTGGATCTCGGCGGTGACCTCGGCCACGCCGGCGTCCGAGTGGAGGAATTCCCGTACCGCCGATTCATCGAGCCCGGCCTCGACGGCGATGGCGGTGAGCTCGTCGATCGAGCCGATGTTGCGGCCTTCGGTGAAATGCGCGCGGTGCAGGGCCTCGACGACCGCCGGTCCGACGCCCTCGCGTGTCGCATACCAGGCGAGCCGGTGCGCGGTGAAGGTGTTGGCGATCAGCGCGGTGTCGTAATGCATCTCGATGCCGTCGGCCGCGGCGACCTGGGTGGTGTGGCTGGTCAGTTGGCGGGCCCGTTCGGGGCCGCCGAACTTGGGGGCGAGCCAGTCGAGCAGCGGATGCGCGTCCTTCGGCGTCGACGGATCGAGCTGGAACGGCTTATAGGTCAGGTTCACGTCGCCGTCGAAGTCGGCGAGCGCGGCCTCGAGCCGGCGCTTGCCTATGTAGCACCACGGGCAGACGACGTCGGAGTAAATGTCGATGTCCACGTCAGGGTGCAACTCCGGGACCAGGCCCGGCATTTCACGGTGGACCCTCGAATCGGCCCCGTCGTGGTCCGGGTCACGCGTCGAACGCGGCAACCAGTCGATCCACAACCTCTTCCACGGGTACGTCCTCTCGCGCGCCGCTGCGCCGATCACGCAATTCCACGTATCCGTGGGTGAGTCGCCGCCCGACGACCACCGACCAGGGCACGCCCAGGAGTTCGGCGTCGGTGAACTTCACGCCGGCCGAGACACCGGTCCGGTCGTCCACGATCGCGCGCAGCCCGGCCGCGGCGAGGTTGTCTCCGAGTCCGAGGGCCGCGTCGATCTGGGCGTTGCCGGTCGCGACCACCTGCACGTCGGCCGGTGCGACGGATGGCGGCCACACCAGGCCACGCTCGTCGTGATGCTGTTCGACGATCGTCGCCATCGCCCGGGTGATGCCGATGCCGTACGAGCCCATGGTGATCCGGATCGGCTGGCCGTCGGCGCCGAGGGCGTCCAGGCCGAACACGTCGGCGTACCGCCGGCCCAGCGCGAAGATGTGACCGATCTCGATACCCCGACGGATCTCCAACGGCCCGCCACACCTCGGGCACGCGTCGCCGGCGCGGATCTCGACGGCCTCGATGGTGCCGTCGGGCGTGAAGTCGCGGCCGGCCACCACATTGATCGCATGCCGGCCCGGCTCATTGGCACCGGTCACCCAGGCCGTGCCACTGACGACGCGCGGATCGACGAGGTAGCGGAACTTGGCCGGGCCCTGCGGGCCGATGTAACCGCGGACGAGGTCCGGACGCGTCGCGAAGTCGTCGAACATGGCGACGGTCGCCGGATAGAGCAGCGCGCCGACCCGCTTCAGATCGACCTCGCGGTTGCCCGGCACGCCGATCACCAGGAGGTCGGCCGTACCGTCCGGGTCGGTGACCTGCAGTACGACGTTCTTGAGTGTGTCGGCGGCCCGCCAGTCGGCCCGGCCACCGGCCCGCTGCGCGTTGACGACGGAGACGAGCGACTCGATCGTCGGCGTATCGGGGGTGTCGAGCACCTGGAGCTCGGCATGGCGCAACGGATCCGATGCCGGCGGCGCGGGCGTCGTCACCGCCTCGGTGTTCGCCGAGTAGCCGCACGCCGGGCACGCGACGTACGTGTCCTCGCCGACCTCCGCGTCGGCCAGGAACTCCTCGGAGGCGGATCCACCCATCGCGCCGGACATGGCCGACACGATCGTGTAGCGCAGCCCGAGCCGGTCGAAAATTCGTTGGTACGCCTCGCGATGGGCTAGATAGGAGGCACGCTGGCCGTCGTCATCGAGGTCGAATGAGTAGGCGTCTTTCATCATGAACTCACGCGTCCGCAACAATCCGGCGCGCGGACGCGGCTCGTCCCGGAACTTCGTCTGCATCTGGTAGAGGATCACCGGATAGTCCCGGTAGCTGGCGCAGATGTCCTTCACCAGCAGGGTGAACAGCTCCTCATGCGTCGGCGCGAGCAGATGGTCGGCGCCTCGCCGGTCCTTGAGCCGGAAGATCTCCTGGCCGTATTCGGCCCACCGACCGCTCGCCTCGTACGGCTCCCGGGGCAGCAGCGACGGGAACTGGACCTGCTGGCCGCCGATCGCCCGCATTTCGTCGTGAATCACGTCGGCAATGCGGTCCACGACGAGTTTGCCGAGCGGCATCAACGTGTAGCCGCCGCTGGCCGCGCGACGGATATAACCGGCCCGCACCAGCAACCGGTGGCTCGGCACCTCGGCTTCGGCCGGATCCTCACGCAGCGTACGGAGGAACATGGTCGACATCCGCAGGGCGGCCTTCCGGTCGGGCATGGCGGCAGCGTACGCGCCCGTGCCGGGGTGCCTCACTGTATTTCCGGGTCGATCGGACCGCCCGGTTTCGTGCGTGCGCCACGTCACGGTGGCCAGCCGTTCGCCCATCTGGCGGGCGCTGGCAAACTCAGGAACACGAGGTAACTTGCGGCGGGGTAACGACAGCCGAGGGGGAGTGCGGCGGCGATGGCGTGGCGGAGTTTCGTTGCGGTCGGCGACAGTTTCACCGAAGGGCTCGACGACCCCGATCCGGAAACCGGAATCTTCCGGGGCTGGGCCGATCTCGTCGCGACCCGGCTGGCCGTCGAGGCGCCCGACTTCCAGTACGCCAACCTCGCCGTACGCGGCCGCCTGTTTGACAGCGTGGTCGACGAACAAGTGCCGCCGACGCTGCGGATGGCGCCCGATTTGGTGAGCTTCGCGGCCGGCGGCAACGACGCATTGCGGCGCGGATTCCAGCCCGATCTTCTGCTGCCGCGCTTCCAGCACGTCGTCGGCACGCTTCGCGCGGCCGGATCCGAGGTGATCGTCTTTCGGTTCGCCGACGTGACCCGGCGCCTGCCCGGTCAGCGCTTGATCCTGCCGCGCGTGACCATGATGAACGACGCCGTCAGCGAGGCCCGAGACCGGCACGGCGCGCTCGTCGTCGATCTGTGGGGCGATGACGAGTTCCTCAATCCGGCGCTCTGGAGCCTGGATCGGTTGCACATGAACGCGATCGGACACCGTCGGGTCGCCGCCCATGTGCTCGCCGCGCTCGGAATCGATCCGGACACCACGTGGCTCGATGTGCCGGCGTACCCGGCTCGGCTGTCCTGGGCGGCGGCGCGGGCGGCCGACGCACGCTGGACCAGGGACCACCTCGCGCCCTGGGTGAAGCGGCGCCTGACCGGGCGCTCGTCCGGCGACCACGTAATGCCCAAGCGCCCGACGCTGGCCCCGTTCGCCGCTCGATAGCCCCGTTCGCCGCTCGATAGGCCCGGCGACGCGGATCGCCCATTGCCACCGAGCCGGCCAGGCTACTGTTCGCGGATGGTCATGAACTGGGCCGACTCGCCGGTTGTCGGAGCGCGGTCGTCGTGGGCACCGGTCGTACTCGCCGTGTTCATCGCGATCCCCCTGGCGGTCGGGCTCGCCGCGTGGCTCACTCGACGGCGCCGCCGCGCGGGCTGGGGTCATGACTGGGCCGCCCGGTCCGCCTGGGCCGAGGTTTTCATGACCGTGGGTACGTTGCCGTGGCTCTGCCTCACGCTTCTGCCGTCGGACCAGCCACGCGACGCCAACCTCGTGCTTTTCCGTGACCTCGCGCAGCAGGTGCAGACCGGGTACGCCTATGCGATCGTGCAGATCGGCGGGAATCTCCTGGTGTTCGCCGCGCTGGGGTTCGGCATGCCGGTGCGGTGGCGGGTCGGGCCACTCGCGGCGCTCCTGGTCGGCGCATTGGGGTCAACCGCGATCGAGTCGTTGCAGTGGGTCCTCGATCTCGGTCGCTATTCGTCGGTCGACGACGTGTTGGTCAACGCCGCCGGGGCCACGATCGCGGCACTCCTGTCCCGGCCCTGGTGGCGTCGCCGCATCGGACCCGATTCGGGGCGGCCGGTCACAGGCGGGCGCGGCTCGGCGAAGTCGGCACGCTCATCGGACCAGGACGCGACAGTATCTGTCTGATCTGCACCGTTATGCGGGGCTGACTCTGCCGGGCATGCACCGATACGGTGGGTCCGGCGACGAGTTCTATCGAGATGATCGGCCGCGATCAAAGGTTCGGGCCGGCCGGTGAGCCACGAGCGTTGTCCGGGAGGCGTGCGGGATGTCCTACACGGAGGATGAGCTCTGGGACATGTTGCGCGAATCGGCCGATATGCCGTATGGCGCGGCCCGCACCGCGCTCACCGAGCAGGTGATGCGTCACGCGGATGCGCTCCGGGCGACCGAACTCCGGTTCAAGTCCCGTCTCCTGGCCACGAACGCGTACGTCTACGGCGGCCAGCCGGCGAAATCGTTCGTGACGTTCGCGTGGTGCCTCGCCGAATACGATCGCGATCCCCGTGCCTATCGGGCATCGACGCACACGCTGCTGTGGAAATTCAAGGCCACCATCTCCGGGCTCGTACGGTTTCCGGACATCTCGCTCGACCGGACCTACGAGGTGCTGGACGACATGGACCGCCGCTGGCGCCAGGGCGGCCACAGCCCGCACGCGGTTTACCAACTGCGACACATGATCGCTCGACACCTCGGCGACCACGCGGCCGCGACGGAATGGTTCGACAAATGGTGCGCGGCACCGCGTGACGAGCTGTCCGACTGTGTTGGCTGCGACCCGACCGAGAAGGCCACCTGGCTCGCCGAGATCGGGCGTGATGCCGACGCGATCGCGGTCGCGGAGCCGGTGCTCGATGGTGACGTCGACTGCTCCGAGCAGCCTCGGTCGGCCCTCACCGCGTTGATGCTGCCGTTCCTGCGGACCGGAAGGCTGGACGACGCGCGGGACGCCCATCGCCGGGCCTACCGGGCACATCGGCCGATCGTCGCCGACCTGGCCGAGATCGGTCAGCACGTCGCGTTCTGCGCGCTCACCGGCAACGAAACGCGCGGGCTGGAGATCGTCGAACGGCACCTCGAATGGCTCGACATGGCGCCGTCGCCGTACGCGGCGATGACCTTCGCCGGGCACGCGGCACACCTCCTACGGCGGGCGGCCACCAAAGGTGCCGGCACCGGCCGGGTGCACCGGCCGGCGTTCGGAGACCGGCCGGCCGCCGACGTCGAGATCAAGGAGCTTGCCGACGAACTGGTCGCGCTCGGGACATCGATCGCCGCCCAGTTCGACGTGCGTAACGGCAATGACGCGCGCTCCGATGCACTCGCGACGATCCTTGCGGCCGAGCCGGTCATCGACTACCTGCCAATCTCGCCGACGGCGGGAGCGCGTACGCACATCGGGGTCGCTCGGGTGACCCCTGGTGGCCCGGTCCGACCGTCACCGTTGGGCGACATCACGATCGGGGACGACCTCGGTCCCGACGCTCTGCTCGACCTGGCCGAGACGTGGTATCGCGAGGAGCACATCGCCAACGCCGAGGCCGCGTGCGAAGCGTTCGACGCGCGGTATGGCACGACAGAGTTGACGCCACGGCAGCGCGGCCGCCGGGCCGAGCTCTACGGCCTCGCGTCGGCCAACAACGGCGAGCTGGCGACGGCCGAGCTGGCCTGGATGTCGGCGCTTGATCTGTTCGCCGCGGCCGGGGACGAGGTGAACCGGCAGATCACCCGGTCGCGGATCGCGCAGTTGATGTGCCGCACCGATCGTGCCGGGTTCGGGCTGCCGATCGCCGAAGACGCGACCGACTACGTCATCACGCACGGTCCGGTCGGCCGCCGGGCCAGCGCCTACCGTCGGCTCGCGTTCTGTTACATGCTCGGTGGCCGCGTCGAGGACGCGCTGAACACGCTCGACGAGGCCGAGCCGTACGCGGCGGTGAGCGACGACACCCGTACCCCGATGTGGCTGCTCGTCGATCGGGCCGGGATCCTCGGCGAGACCGGCCAGATCGATGCGGCGCACGCCGCCGCCGAGCACGCGCGCGATGCCTGTCGGAGTGCCGGATTCCGTACCGGTCTCGCCGCCGCCAGCTGGATCAGCGGACGCGCACACGAGATCGGCGGCCGCCTGACCGATGCGCTGGCCGCCTACGACGAGGCGCTCGGCGTCTGTGACGACCTGGAGATGCGGCGCCAGCTCCGCCGTCAGCGCGGCGCCATGCTGGCCGGAACGGCGCGCGCCGCCGAGGCGATCGACGATCTGGTGGCCTCCGTCGGCGATGCGTTGGCGGCCGGCGACCGGGAGACAGCCACCACGCTGCGCCAGCAACTCGCGACCGCGTACCTGAACAGCGGCCGGCCGCTGGACAGCGCCGATGTCGCCGAGGAGGCCGTCGCCGCGTTCGACCCGTACGACCCGAACGCCGAAGCCGTTCGCCATCTGCTCGCCCAGGCGTACCGCGCCCTCGACCAGCCGGATCAAGCCATCGAGCAACTCGAACTGGTCGCGGCGAGTGGGGCGCACCGGGACTGCCCGGAACTCGTGGGCGAAATGAACGAACAGATCGGCGATCTGCTCGATGCACTCGACCGGGATGCCGCGGCCGCGTTGCGCTACGCCGTTGCCGCCGATGCGTACCGGCGGGCCGATCTCACGCTCGAACACGTACGCGCGAGCCGGCGCAACGCGACGTCGCTGATGTGGGCGAACCAGTTCGACGCGGCCGTCGAGGCGCTCGCCGAAGCCGATCTGGCCGCCCTGTCGCTCGCCGGCGACGACCCGGACGTCGTGTGGGAGCGCGCGATCCTGGCCTGCGACGGTGGTCGGGTGATTGCCGCCCAGGGAGACCTGTCCGGCGGGATCCTGCGGATGGGACCGGCGATCGGTGTGCTGCGCTCGGTGGGCGATACCGGTGCCGCCACGTTCGCCGCCGGCATCTACGCCGATCTGCTCCTCAAAGCGGACCGGCCGGAAGAGGTCGAACCGGTGATAAATACGGCATTGTGCGATGTCAGCGACGAGAGTACGCGCCAGCACCTCGCGTCGATGCTCGTCCGCGCGCTGGAGGCGCAACACCGGGATGCTGACGCGGCCGCCGTGCGGGACGCGTACCAGCTCGGCGCCTGATCTCGACCGACCGCCGTCCGCGGCCGGCATGTTCGGCACGTGGGAGGATCGCCTTTCGGTCTGGGCTGGCCACAGGCCACGTCGCTACTCTGGCGGTGTGAATCCCACCGACCAGCGGATCAAGACCGGCGGCCATACGAAGCGCAGTCGCCGCGACGAGATCTTGGAAATCGCGGTCGGGCTCATCGCGGCCCGCGGATATCACGGTGTGTCGATGGATGACATCGGCGCCGCCGCTGGTGTTACCGGACCGGCGCTCTACCACCACTTCGCCGGCAAGGAGGCGATGGTGGTCGCCGCGCTCATCCCGGTCAGCGAGGGCTTGCTGTCCGGCGGCATGGCGCTCGCCGACGAGCACACCGGCGACCCGCGCGCGCTCCTCGATTCGCTGCTCGACTTCCACGTCGCATTCGCGCTGGAGAATCCGGCCGCGATCGCGCTGCACCTGCACGAGCTCGACCGCCTGCCGGAGGAACCGCGCCGCGCGATCCGGCGCTTACAGCGCCTGTATGTGGAGATCTGGGTGCAGACGCTGATCCTGCTGCGGCCGGAGTTGGCCGACGAGGAGGCCCGGGTGCTCGCGCACGCGGCGTTCGGTCTGATGAACTCGACGCCGTTCATCGCGGCCGACGTCGATCGGGATCGGCGCGCGGAGTTGTTGCGGGCGGCCACGCTTTCGGCTCTTACTGGTTGACCTTGGGGACCGGCCGTGCCCACTCGCGGCGCAGCGGTCAGGCTTGATCTACGCCGCGAGCGGGCACGGCCGGTCGTTAGTAGGCTCAGCCGCGTCGACGGCTTAAGAGCTATACGGGTGTACGTGGAACCGAGAACGGTTACGTGGTGTCATGCCGGGAACGGTTACGTGGCACGGTGGCGGTTACGTGGGACACGTGACTCGCGGGTAGGGCGCGTGGGACGATAGATTAACGATCGTTCAGGTCGTTGGCCATGGCGGAGAGGGTTTGTTGAGGATGATCGGCTCGTTGTTGGTGGCGAACCGGGGGGAAATAGCGCGGCGGATTATCCGGACCGCGAAGCGGCTAGGCATCCGTACCATTGCCGTCTACAGCGAGGCCGACGCCGGCCTGCCGTTCGTGACGGAGGCCGACGAGGCGGTGTTGATCGGCCCGGCGAACCCGGCCCAGTCCTATCGCAACACCGAGGCGATCCTGGCCGCGGCCAAGGCGACCGGTGCCGAGGCGATCCACCCGGGCTACGGCTTCCTGTCGGAGAATGCCGACTTCGCTCGCGCGGTCGGCGAGCACGGCCTGATCTGGGTCGGCCCGAGCCCGGACGCGATCACCGCCATGGGCGACAAGATCAATGCCCGCAATCTCATGGCGGCGGCCGGCGTGCCGGTCGCCCCGGGCACCACCGATCCGGCCGCGACCGTCGAGGATGCAATCGCCGAAGCGCACCGCATCGGATATCCGGTCATGGTCAAGGCCGCGGCCGGCGGCGGCGGGATGGGCATGGCGGCCGCCGGTGACGAGGTGACGCTGCGCACCGAATACGACAAGGTCCGCGCGTTCGCCGAGCGGATGTTCGGCGACGGTTCGGTGCTCATCGAGCGCTATTTCCCGCGCGTACGGCATATTGAAGTGCAGATTCTCGGCCTGGCCGACGGTCGGGTGATCGCGCTCGGTGAGCGTGAATGCTCGGTGCAGCGCCGCAACCAGAAGGTCCTGGAGGAAACGCCGTCGCCCGCCGTCGACAGCGATCTGCGTGAGCGATTGCAGGCCGCCGCGATCCGCGCCGGCCAGGCCGTGGGTTACACCAACGCCGGTACGGTCGAATGCCTCCTGGACCCCACGACGGGCGAGTTCTTCTTCCTCGAGATGAACACACGTTTGCAGGTCGAGCACCCGATCACCGAGGCGGTCTACCGCGTCGACCTGGTCGAGGAGCAGCTTCGCGTCGCGAGCGGCATGGAACCGGGATTCGACATCGACACCGTGTTCCCGCGCGGCCACGCGATCGAGATGCGCGTGAATGCCGAGGACCCGAAGCGATTCCTGCCGGGTCCCGGTGCCGTGACGACGTGGGTCGAGCCGGCCGGCGAGGGCGTACGGGTCGACTCCGGCTATGCCGCCGGGACGACCGTCACGCCGAACTACGACTCGCTGATGGCGAAACTTATCGTGTTCGCCGACGATCGCGCGACGGCAATCGCGAGGGCTCGTGAGGCGGCAGCCACGTTCGACATTGCCGGCCCGAAGTCGAACCTGCCGTTCTTCACCGAACTGTTCGACAACCCCGAGTTCATCGGCGGCGACTACGACACCGGGATCGTCGGTCGGATGCGGCCGGCGAAGGTCAAGCAGTAGCCACCAGCAGTAGCCGCGACGGTTCGCGGCGACCGCGCAGTGGTGCGGTTTCCGCGACCGGCCAGGCCAGATGAGGAGAGCGTGATGGCGACGATGCCCGATCACGTGTCGATCCGCGAGGTCGGACCGCGCGACGGTTTGCAGAACGAAGATCCGGTCCCGGTCGCCGCGAAGGTCGAGTTGCTCGACGCGTTGTCACACACGGGAGTGCGGCGCATCGAGGCGGTGTCGTTCGTCCATCCGAAGGCGATACCGCAGATGGCCGACGCCGACGAGGTCTGGGCCAAGGCGAGTCCCGTCGACGGCGTGCACTACTCCGCGCTGGTGCCAAACATTCGAGGTGCCGAGCGTGCCCTCGCGGCCGGATTCGCCGAAGTCGAGGTCGTCGTATCGGCCAGCGACACACACAACCGGCGCAACATCAACCGTTCGACGGAGGAGTCGCTCGACGACATCGCGGCGTTGATCGAGAGACTGCATGACGCCGGCGCCAGCGCCGAGGTGATCATCGCAACGTCGTTCGGTTGCCCGTTCGAGGGCGACATCGATCCGCGGCGCGTCGCTGGGATCGTGACGCGGGCGCTCGCCGACGGGGCGGACAAGATTTCGTTTGGCGACACGACCGGGATGGCGACGCCGCGACGGGTCCGCGATGTGTTGGACGCCGTCCGGCACGTGGCTCCGGACCAGCCGGTGTTGCTGCATTTCCACAACACCCGAGGCACCGGACTCGCCAACATTTTGACCGCGCTCGAATACGGAGTCACCGACTTCGACGCGAGCGTTGGCGGCCTGGGCGGCTGCCCGTACGCCCCGGGCGCGACCGGCAACGTGGCGACCGAGGAAGTTGTACACATGCTGCACGACATGGGCATCGACACCGGCATCGACCTGGACAAGCTGATCGAGGTGGCCGAGCTCGCTCAGCGCATCGTCGGGCGCGAGCTGCCCTCGGGCGTCCTGCGTGCGGGTCCGCGGACCAGGCTCGTCGCACAGTCCTAGCCGAGCCCTCCGACGGTCAGGCGTCGCGGGTATCGAAGCTGACGCGCGCCGCGTCGATCTCGTCCATGTTGTCGTACGCCCAGGCTCGGACGGCTGCGATGATGCCCGACAGGCTCGTGCCCAGCGGGGTCAGGCTGTATTCGACCCGTGGCGGGACGCTGGCGAATATCTCGCGGCGTACGAGTCCGTCACGCTCCAGGCCACGTAGCGTCTGTGTCAGCATTTTCTGGCTGACGCCGTCGACCACGCGTCGAAGTTGCTGAAAGCGCAGAGTGCCGCCCTCCAGGGCGTAGAGCACGAGCAGGCTCCAGCGATCGCCGATGCTATTGATCACTTGCCGGGTCGGGCACGCGGCGACGAGGACGTCGAACCGTCCGTCGGGAGATGCGGTGTAGGTGGTCGTCATCGCGGCGAGCCTCCAATAGTCACTTCTAGGTGTCTACACCACAATTTACTGCCTACTTACCAAACGACCGCTGCGGTCGAATACTCGTCATGACATGACGCCGGCGCACGCCGTGCGCGGCAACGCAGTTCCTGGAGGTTTTCACGATGGCGTCTCCCACCACACCGACCGCGTCGGGTCTAGAGGCGAAGGTGGTGCTGCAGGAGTACCTCGACCGGCTGGTCTCCGGAGATCTCGACGAGATCGGCAAGAGCTTCGCCGAGGACGCGACGTGGTCGGTGCACGGCACGATGCCGCTTTCGGGCGTCAAGCGCGGCCGTGCCGCGATTCTCGACTTTCTGGCCAGTGCCGGGTCGCTCTACCGGCCGGGCACGCAGAACTTCACCTTCGGCGACATCACCGCGGAGGGCGACCGGGCCGTGCTCGAATGGCGCGTACGTGGCATCGGCACAGCGACCGGGCGCGCCTACGACAACGAATACTGTGGCGTGTTCGTCATCCGCGGCGGGGAGATCGTGGCGGTGCGGGAGTACCTCGACTCGTTGCACGCGTCGCAGGTCCTCTTCCGGGACTGAGTTCCGCATCCGAAAGCACACATCCTGGCTGCCCTAGGGTCGATTTCGTCGCCTACGTGCTAACCTAACGATCGTTCAGGTGGCGTGGTCGATCGCGATGGGACAGGGGTGCACGTGTCGCTCGACGACGAGGCGTTGGAGCAGCTGAGCAAGCAGGTCCAGGCCGGCGGTGCGCAGCGCTACCACGCGGCCAACGCCAGCCGGGGCAAGCTCTTCGCGCGCGAACGCATCGCGCTGCTGGTCGACGCCGACTCCTTCGTCGAGGACGGCCGGTATGCCAACGTGCTCGCCGACGGGCTGCCGGCCGATGGAGTGATCACGGGCACCGCAACCGTCGACGGCCGGCCGGTCTGTCTCATGGCCAACGACTCCACCGTGAAGGCCGGTTCGTGGGGCGCCCGTACGGTGGAGAAGATCGTACGGATCATCGAGCGGGCGTACACGACGTCGGTTCCGATGATCTATCTCGTGGACAGCGCCGGCGCGCGGATCACCGATCAGGTCGACCTGTTTCCCGGTCGTCGCGGCGCCGGCAACATCTTCTACAACCAGGTGCGCGCGTCCGGCAGCGTCCCGCAGGTCTGCGCGCTGTTCGGGCCGTCGGCCGCGGGCGGCGCGTACATTCCGGCGTTCTGCGACGTCGTCGCGATGGTGGACGGCAACGCATCGATGTATCTCGGCAGCGATCGCATGGTCGAGATGGTCACCGGCGAGAAGACAACGCTGGAAGCCATGGGCGGCGCGAAGGTCCACACCACGGAATCGGGCGTCGGTCACTTCCTGTGCAAGGACGAGCCGGAGGCGCTCGCCGTTGTGAAGCGCTACCTGTCGTACCTGCCGTCGAATTACACGCAGACGGCGCCGTCGGCCGAGCCTGCTGCCTCGACCGGCGCCGACCTCGCCGTCCTGGTGCCGGCGAGCGAGCGGCAGGCGTTCGACATGCGCCGCTACGTCAAGGGCCTGGTCGACGCGGACAGCTTCTTCGAGATTCACGCGCTGTGGGCGCGCGAGTTGACCGTGGGCTTCGCTCGCCTCAACGGTGAAGTCATCGGCATCGTCGGCAACAACTCGATGTTCAAGGGTGGCGTGCTTTTCGTCGACTCCGCCGACAAGGCCAGTCGTTTCGTGCAGCTCTGCGACGCGTTCAACGTGCCACTGCTGTTCCTGGCCGACGTGCCCGGCTTCATGGTCGGTACGGCGGTGGAGAAGCAGGGCATCATCCGCCACGGCGCGAAGATGGTCACCGCGATCAGCGAGGCGACCGTACCCAAGATCTGTGTGGTCGTGCGCAAGGCCTACGGCGCCGGCCTCTACGCGATGGCCGGCCCCGGGTTTGCGCCGGACGCGACCATCGCCCTACCGACCGCCAAGATCGCTGTAATGGGCGCGGAGGCCGCGGTCAACGCCGTCTACGCAAACAAGATCGCGGCGATCGAGGACGAGGGCGAGCGCGCCGAGTTCGTGGCGGCGAAGCGAGCCGAATACGAGGAAGACATCGACATCGTGCGGTTGGCGAGTGAGCTCGTCGTCGACGCGATCGTCGAACCACACGAGTTGCGCGACGAATTGATCGCGCGCTTCGCCGCCGCCCGACACAAGGATCGTCATTTCTCCCGTCGCCGGCACGGCGTCACGCCTGTCTGATTCCCGAGCACCGACCAGGGCTCCGCCCTGCATCGCAAAATCAACAAGGAGCACCGATGCCCGACTTCCAGCTCAACGACGAGCACGAAGCCCTCCGGGCGACCGTCCGCGAATTCGCGCAGGACGTGATCGCGCCGGTGATCGCGGAGCATTACGAGAACCACACCTTCCCGTACGAGATCGTCCGGCAGATGGGCAAGATGGGCCTGTTCGGCCTGCCCTTCCCGGAGTCGGTCGGCGGCATGGGCGGCGACTACTTCGCGCTGTGCATCGCGCTCGAGGAGTTGGCTCGCGTCGACTCCAGCGTCGCGATCACGCTCGAGGCCGCGATCTCGCTCGGCGCGATGCCGATCTACCGCTTCGGCACGGAGGAGCAGAAGGCGACGTGGTTGCCGAGCCTCGTCGCCGGTGAGGCACTGGCCGGATTCGGCCTGACCGAGCCCGGCTTCGGGTCGGACGCCGGTGGCACCGCCACCCGCGCGGTGCTGGACGAGGCGACGAACGAGTGGGTCATCAACGGCGCCAAAGCGTTCATCACCAACTCCGGCACCGACATCACCTCGCTCGTCACTGTCACGGCGGTCACGGGTACGAACCCGGACGGCTCGAAGGAACTATCGGCCATCATCGTGCCGTCCGGTACGCCGGGATTCACCGTTGCGCCGGGCTATTCGAAGGTCGGCTGGTGCGCCTCGGACACGCACGAGTTGCACTTCGACGACTGCCGGGTCCCAGCCGGCAACCTGCTCGGCGAACGGGGGCGAGGGTTTGCGCAGTTCCTCCGTACGCTCGACGAGGGTCGCGTCGCGATTGCCGCACTGTCCGTCGGACTCGCGCAGGGCTGCGTCGACGAGTCACTGGCGTACGCGCACCAGCGCCACGCGTTCGGCCATCCGATCGGCGACTACCAGGCGATCAAGTTCAAGATTGCCGACATGGAAATGCGGGCGCATACGGCCCGGCTGTCGTATTACGACGCGGCCGCCCGGATGCTCGCCGGCAAGGACTTCAAACGGCAGGCCGCGATCGCCAAGCTCTACGCGAGTGAGATCGCTGTCACGAACGCGCGCGAAGCGACCCAGGTGCACGGCGGCTACGGATTCATGAACGAGACGCCGGTCGCGCGGATGTGGCGGGATTCGAAGGTGCTAGAGATCGGCGAGGGTACGTCCGAGGTCCAGCGCTTGATCATCGCCCGCGACATGGGGCTGTAGTCCGGTAGCTGCCGGCATGGCCTACGTACTTGAGGCGGTAATCGCGTCTGCTCGTCTGCTCGGCAGGGCCGTCGATGGGCAGCATGCGGCAGTCGTCGTCGAACTGCGCCAAGGACTCGGGCTTCTGCCGATGACGGATGCCCTGTTTGGTGCTCTCAATCACGACGAGTCCGACGGCGTGCTCGGCTTCGACAAGCTTCCAGGCGGGTTCGATCGGGTGCTCAGCGAATGGTCAACCGAGGGACCGATCGCGTATGTCGAGGCCGAACTATTTGGCGGCATCGGAAGTCAACGAGCTGCCGTATGGGCGGACGGAAGGTTGTCGCTCGGCCCGGTCTCGTACGACGACGAAAACGAGCCTCGGGCGGCAGGGCTAGCGACCCCTATCTCCCAAGCCCTCGCGCGCCTCGGCGTCGACCGTCTTGGCTTCCACGATGAGTTCGACGCCCTTGGTCTGGGCCGCTGCCGGTTTACCGACGAGTGGCTCGTCTAGCACGCTCTCGGTGCGCCGCCTCGGATCTTGGGGTTGTCCACGTTATTTCACGCCGCGATGCGTGGATAAGCCCAAGATCTCGCGGCCGAGGCCGGCCATCCGGGACCGATCCGGGACCGATCCGGGACCGATCAGTGGATCTGGACGGTCGACTTAGCGCCAGCCTCGGCACCGGGCCGGACGGCGTCACGCACCGTACGCAGGCCGGACAGCAAATCGTCCAGCGCCTCCGGCGTCAGCCGCCCGGTGAACCACTCCTCGATCAACCGAACATGCTCGGGCAGCGCCGCATTCAGCTTCTCCTGACCCGACTGGGTGATCACGGTATAGAGGCTTCGTCGGTCGGACGGACACGCCGTACGTTTCACTAATGAGTCGCGCTCCAGCCGATCGACAACCCGCGTCACGCCGCTCGCGGTCAGTGACGTCTGTGCGGCCAGATCGGTCATCCGGAGTTGGCCGTTCGGTGAACGGCCGAGACGGAGCAGCACCTCGAACTCGATGGGCGACAGTCCGACTTGAGCGATCTGGCACGCGAGTTTTGCGGTGAGGCCAAGATAGGCCTCGGTGAGCAGACCGACCGCGGTGATGCGGGGGTCGTCGATGATCGCGTGTGCCATACCGGCCAGTATAGCAATAGTTGACAGAGCAACATATGTCAGGTATATAGTTGCCGGCGCAACGAATATCGTCCAGAGGAGAAATCACCATGGCTGACAGTTCCACCCGCGAGTACCAGGGTCTCAAGATCCCGACTTCGGGCACGTTTTCACTTGATCCCGCCCACACCCGCGTGGGCTTCGTGGCCCGCCACTTGATGGTGAGCAAGGTGCGCGGCTCCTTCCAGGGAGTCAGCGGCAAGATCACCGTAGCCGACGACCCGGTCCAGTCGCGTGTCGAGGCGAGCATCGTCGTAGAGAGCGTCTCGACCGGTGTCGAGGCCCGCGACAACCACCTGCGTAGCGCCGACTTCTTCGAGGCGCAGGCGCACCCGACCATCGAGTTCGCCAGCACGAGCCTCACGCCGAAGGGCGGCAACAAGTTCACCCTGCGTGGCGACCTGACGATCAAGACCACGACCGTCCCGGTCGAGCTCGACGTCGAGTTCGAGGGCGTCACGGTAAGCCCATACGGTCAGGAGGTCCTCGGCTTCTCGGCGACCGGCGAGATCGACCGCGAGGACTTCGGCATCACGTACAACATGGTGCTGGAGGCCGGCGGCGTGATGATCAGCAACACGATCAAGCTCGAGATCGAGGGCGAGGCCATCCGCGACTAACCATCGCAAATCGGTCCCTTCGGGTCTGACCAATAAGGACAGAAGACGGCGATTGCGTACGGCGAAATGATGGCCGTACGCAATCGCCGTCTTACTGACAGGTGAGAACTGTCCAATTCGTCCCTCGACCGATTACCCACCGTGCTCGTAACGTTGACGCACACTGTCAAACTCGGGAGCCACGGCATGGGTCAGGACGTCACGTCGGTGGCGTTTACGCGTGAGGATCGCACGCGGTACCGGCGTAAGGTCCGCCGTTGCCTCGACGTCTTCTCGCTGATGCTGAACGAGTTTCCATTCGATGCCGAGCGCACGATGACCGGCCTCGAACTCGAACTCAATCTGATCGATGCGGCCGCCGAGCCCGCGATGCGCAACCAGCAAGTGCTGAGCTCGCTGGCCGACCCCGCATTCCAGACCGAGCTCGGCCTGTTCAACCTCGAACTCAACGCGCGACCGCGGATGATCGCCGGACGCGGGTTCGACGACTACGAGGAGGATCTGCGTACGGCCGTGTCGAAAGCCGATGACCGGGCGCGCAAATTCGACGCCAATCTCGTCGTGATCGGCATCCTCCCGACGCTGACCCTCCGTCACACGATTCCGGACAACTTATCCGGCAATCCGCGCTACCAGTTGTTGAACGAGCAGATCATGGAATCGCGCGGCGGCGACATGCCGATCGACATCCGTGGCGTGGAGCGCCTGCAGATCGAGGTCAACTCCATCGCGCCGGAAGCGGCGTGCACCAGCACGCAATTTCATCTCCAGGTCGCGCCGGACACGTTCGCCAGCTACTGGAATGCGTCCCAGGCCATCGCCGGCGTCCAGCTTGCTCTCGGAGCCAACTCGCCGTTCCTCTACGGCCGCCACCTGTGGGCGGAGACCCGCATCGCGCTGTTCGAGCAGGCGACCGAGACGCGTCCGGACGAGATGAAGGCACAGGGCGTACGTCCGCGCGTGTGGTTCGGCGAGCGGTGGATCACGTCCATCTTCGATCTCTTCGAAGAGAACGTCCGTTACTTTCCGGCGCTGTTGCCGATCTGCGACAGCGAGGATCCGGTGGAGATCCTCTCCGGCGGCGGCGTGCCGCGGCTGGCCGAGTTGCGCCTGCACAACGGCACGGTCTACCGATGGAACCGGCCGGTGTACGACATCATGGACGGTCGGCCGCATTTGCGGGTGGAGAACCGGGTGCTGCCGGCCGGCCCGACCGTGGTCGACCTGCTGGCCAACGCGGCGTTCTACTTCGGGCTGGTCCGCGAGTTGGCCGAGTCGGCAACGCCGCTCTGGCACACGTTGACCTTCGCGCAGGCCGAAACGAATTTCTATCTGGCCGCCCGAGACGGCATCGCGGCGACCCAACTGTGGCCACGGCTCGGCGAGATCGCTGCCACCGAACTCGTGCTGACCGAACTCCTGCCGATGGCACACGCCGGCTTGGATCGGTTCGGCGTGAGTCCGGACATCCGCGATCGCCTGCTCGGCATCATCGAGGCTCGCTGCCGCACTCGACGCAACGGCGCGACCTGGCAGGTCGAGACCGTACGGCACATCGAGGCGACGACCGGTGTGTCACGGTCGTCGGCGCTGCGGGAAATGCTTCGTCGATACGCCGACCGGCTGGCCGCGAACGAACCGGTGCACACCTGGTCCTACGACTAGCGATCCGGCGGGCGGGTCAACGCCGGCCCGGCTTGCGACCCGGACGGGGCGACGGGCGGGAAGAACTGCCCGAACTCGTACCCGTGGTCGCATCTGAGCCGGTGGAGCCGGTGGCTGTCGCGACCGCACCGCCGTCGGTGGACGTCTTCGCTGGGTCCGTTTCCGACGTAGCTGGCACGGGCAGCCGGCCCGGCACGTCCTTGCCAACGCCGCCGAGCTGCACGGTTTCCTCTTCAGTGCTGCCGGACGAAGCGGAGGCGGAAGTGGCGTCGCTGCCGGCGCGCTGCATTGGCGCTGTGACGATCGACGATGTCCATGACGCGGCTTCGACTTCGTCGGCCGCGCGTCGGGCGCGGCGATTGTCCCGGTTGGCGTGCAGAACGACGACCAACACCGAACCAGCGAGGCCGGCGATCACCGCGTACGGCGCCGTGAGGTACGCCGAGATCTGGGCATTGGCCCGCACTCCGACGAGCCGGGGCGCCGTGAGCAGATAGGCGGCCGCGACCATGAGCGGTCCGACCGCGCCGGACAGCGCGATGCCGACCGCGTTGTCCCCGCGCCGGGTCGCGATCCAGGCCACGCCGGCGCCGATCAGGAGCGCCGCGCCGAACATCAGCGCCATACCGGCCACCGACCAGGTGGTACGGAAATAGGTGCCCGGACCGAATGGCCAAACGGCGAGCGGCGCGACCCGTACGCCATCGTCGGCGGCCGCCCCGTCGATGGCGGCGGCAATGGCGAGCAGCCACAGCCAGACCGCGCTGGCCAGCACGTTGAGGGTGATCGCTCGGACCGTGAGGGCGCACACCGCGACCAGGACGCCGATCACGACCCCGACCACCGCATACCCGACCGCGATCAACTCCGGCGACAAGGTCTCGGAACGTATGGCAGCTCGCGCGGGCACCAGGACCAGAGCGACCGACAGCAGCCCTCCGACCGCCGCACAGAAGGCGATGAGTGTCCGCCACGTCGCGGTCGCCATCGCTCCGGGCGGCAACGAGCGACCGCTGATGGCGGGTCGCCGCGGCGGGGCGCCGATCTCGCCCGCGCTGCGTCGGTCGGCCCAGACCGCGCCGGTCACGGTGGAGGTCGCCGCGATGAACGTGGTCCACGCGAGGCTCGCCAGCCACACCTCATCCGAGGTCCCGGACTGGCCCGGCATCCACGAAATGATGCCCAGGCCGTACCCGAGCCCGAACTGAGCCGCAGCCGCTCCGGCGGCCGTGCCGACAGCGAGCCCGACGGACGATGTCCAGCCGAGTTTGGCCATGCCGGGGAGCGTACTGGCAAGCGGGAGGGAAGGCGAGCCGACGGATTGGCCGCGATGGGGCACACTCGTGGGGTGAGTTCGCCACCGCCGACGTCTGCCAACCATCCGTCCGCCGGCCCGCCAACGCCCCATTCCGGGACGTCGGCCGGCAAGGTCCTTGGCGCTATCGCGGCGTTTCTGGTGCTGGCCGCGGTCGGTGCGACGCTCGGTTGGACGTTGACGGACGTGGCGCCAGCGGTGGCTGCGCCGCCGGTGCAACCGTCATCGTCGGCATCCGCGGGCCCATCGACATCAGCGGCGCCGCAGCCCACGCAGGCCCCGCCGACGACGCCCACGACGACGCCGGGCAACGGCCAATTCGTCATCCCCGACTACGCGGCCGCGGGCACGCTCTTCAAGGCGGCCCGCGACGAGCTGCGCGGGCACGGTCTGGCCGTCGATCTCGTGTTTGCCGACAGCGGCAGCGCACAGACGGTCGATCGCACGGATCCGGCCGCCGGTTCGCCTGCGTCGCGCGGCATGACCGTGAAGATCTACGTCAATGGCGTCGCGCCGCCGCTCAGCGTCCCACCCATCCCGAACAACACGAAATGCTCGGATTGGGGCCGTCAGCTCGCGAGTATCGGCTTCCTGATCGCGGGCTACCACGGCGGCAGGTCGAATCCGGTGACCGCGGAGTCGCCCGACCAGAACGACCCCAACACGGTCTGGAATCAGCAGATCACGCTGACCTGCGGCGATGACAAGCCGCAGCCGTCGTCGTCACCGTCGACGCCGGACACGAACCCGCCGGGCGGATCGCCTTCGCCCAGCCCGGGGCCGTAGCTAGATCAAGATCTTTCGCCGGTACGGGTCTGAACCGGTCCAGCCTCGGGCGGTCGGTCCGATGCTGGGACCGCGGCCGGAGCGGCCCGCTCTGGTCGGTGCGATGCCCCGTACGGTTCGGGTGGAGTCGGGCAACTATCGTCAAGGGGTGGAAGATCAGCCACGGTCGCCCGGTGATCCGGACGACCGGGACCCAGGCACGCCGCCCAGCACGCCGGGCGGTGCCGACCCGGACGCCACGCAGGGTTTCGACGCCGCAGCCGCCGCGGCTGAGCCCGCCGACAGTGCAAATGCCGATGGAAGCGACGACACATCCGACGGCAGCGGAGGCCAGGGTCGGGGTGACGATACTCACGACGACGAGGGCACGACCCGGCCCGGAGCAACCACGTCCGGCAACGACCCTGACGCCACGCAGGTGGGACCGCCGCTCGACCTTGACGCGACGCAGGCGGGACCGCCGCTCGACCTCGACGCCACGCAGGTCGGCCCGCCGCTCGACCTCGATGCGACCCAAGAGGCACCACGCGTCGATCCCGATGCGACTCGCCAGGTGCCGACCGTCGACGACTCGACCGCGGTGTTGCCGCCCACGGCTCCGGACCAGACCGCTGTCGGCCCGACGGTCCCGGAAGGCTGGCAGGGTCGGGCAACCGTACGGCCCGGTGGACCGCCGCCCACCCGCCCACCGGACGACGGTCAGCCCGGCCAGTCAGGACGAGCCTGGTGGCTGCCGATTCTGCTCGGCGTCATCGGCCTGTTGCTGATTGTGGGCCTCGCGTACGGCCTGGTTCTCGCGACGCGGCACAAAGACACCACGCCAACCCCGGCACCGACGCCAACGGCCGCGCCGACGTCGGTAGCGCCATCGACGACACCACCGTCGACACCGCCCAGTACGCCGCCGTCGACGGCCACTCTGACGACCGTACCCAGCGGCCTCACGACTCTTGATCTTCAAGGAGCGGAGGACGCGCTGACGCAGTCCGGTTTGAAGTTCACCACGGTGCCGCAGACCACAACCGATCCCGGTCAGGTCGGCCGGGTGCTGTCGACCGACCCGGCATCGGGTGCGCAAGTGGCTCCCGGATCGACGGTCACGTTGACCTACGGCGTGGCGCCCTCACCGTCGCCGTCCGCGGAACCGTCCAGCGCCGGGGCCGCCCCGTCGCCGAGTTCGTCCTGACTTGGTGTGCGTGGCGCGGCCGTACCGGCTATCTCGGTGCGCAACGCCCCCATAGGCCGCGGCGGGCCGCGATCGCGCCGTCGATGGCTTCCTTTATCGCGCCGGCGCGGGCGATATTCGGTTTCACGGTGTGTAGCCGCACGTAGCCTCCGTCGGCCAGGGCGAGATTGACGAAGGTGCCGGCGCTGTTCCAGACGTATAGCAGGTATCGGTGATCAAGATCGCGAAGCTGGGCGTCGGCGATCGCCCACACGCGACTGCCGATCGGCATGAGGCGCGTCAACGCGCGGAACGCGTCGTCGGCAAAGCATTCGGCCCTGCCGCCGGCCGCCTGCCGTAACGGCGCGGCGATTCCGATCAGCCGTACGGCAACAGCCGCGGTCGTTGCTATCGGCGATCCAGCGGTGGTGGGTTGGGCCCGAATGGAGTCACCGTCGCTGGCGCCGACGACGGTGAGTGCTTGAGCGTTCGCCGGGACACCGACGGGTCGCTGGGTGACCGAGCGCTGGGATGGCACGGATCCAGGCACGACGGTGGTGTGCCGCGATGTCCCGCCACCGAGCTGGCCGTTCGTCGCCCATAGGATGCCCAGACCAGCGACCACGAGCACGGCCAAGCCGACCAGCGTGCCGACGAGCTCACGGATCCGGTGCCGATCGCCGGGCGATGGGGGCGGCGTCACCACAGCCTGCGGCGTACACCGACGGGAAGCAGCCCGGACGCGGCGATGACGAATGCGGCGCCGCTGCCATAGATCAGCAATTCCGCCACTCGTTGCTGACGAACCGCATGGACGCGGGGATCGTCGGTCGTCCGAGGGTGGCCGCCATCGGCCGGCGAGCCGTCCGGCCGCTCGGGCCTTGTTGGGCACGAGCCGGTGCCGCGGCGCCGGAGTGTTGTTTGCGCCATGACGGGCCCCCAGAACGATCGCGGGTCCGAGTGACGCGGGTGAAACCAAGTGGGTCAGTCGATCGTATAAGTGCCAACCGGCGGCGGGCTTCGCTTGGCGAATACGCATGAAGATCGAATAACAGTCGGCGCGAAGAAGGCGTTGACGCGCAGGGTGCGGCGGCACAAACGCGCCGGCACAAGTGCGGGCGGACTACGGCCGAAGCGCGGCCGCCTGGTTAACAACGCCGCCGATGGCGCCACTGGAACCGCGACGCGCGCCGACGAATCGTGATGTGATGGCCGGGTTAGCTGGCTGCAGGCCACCAACCTGGACAAAGATCGACCGACGGTCGACCGCCTCACCGACGGCGTTCAGCTCATATCCGTCGAGCCAGGCCCATCCGTCGTAGGTGGACCAGTCGTGGACGCGGATCACTCGGAACAACAGCGGCGTCGCCGCGAACTGGACACTTGCTGCGCGGGTCACTCGGATGACCTCGCCGGACCGGGGTATCAACCTGAACTCCCTCGCGGTGGGCATGGCTCGGTTCGTCCGGCATCCGCCTCCGCCGTTCGGGCGGTTGCCGGGCCCTTATGGGTCGAGCTGATGCGGTGGCCGTTCCGCACCATCTGGTGCTTCGTTTACCCGTCGAACGCGAGCGATCGTGGGGTATTGATCGCCAGCGGAGCCGGGCTCGCAACGTCGGTTGAAACGCCTGACAACAGCGTGCATCAGGAATGTGATCAATGCAAGTTGCAGATTTGGACTTGGCACACCCACATTTTTTGTCACCAATTGCGGGCCTTCATCCGCATCCGCGTCGTCCATTCGTGTGACGCGTTGATGGGGTGCAACTGCCAAGATCTCTATAAGCCGGTGTACTCTCACCGATTCGCGTCGAAGCGACGGTGGCGATGCACCGGCGCTGTGCGCCGTCCGCTGTGCGGTCGGCGCCAGAGTGTTCGATAGTAAGACGTGCCATCGCCGTGTACCAGGTCCGGAGGCGCCGCGTGACCGGTCGTACGAGCCCGACGGTTCGCCGCCGGCGTCTCGGCATGGAACTTCGCCGGCTTCGCGAACAGGCCGGCGTGACCATCGACGGCGTCGCCGAGCGGCTGGAGTTCTCCGCATCGAAGGTGTCCCGGATCGAGACCGGCCAGACCGGCGCGTCGGCGGCCGATGTGCAGAGCATGTTGACGCTGTACGGCATCGGCGGGGCCCAGGCCGACGATCTCGTGCAAGTGGCGCGAGAGGCACGCCAGCGCGGCTGGTGGCTGCGCTACGGACACGTCCTCACCGGTGCGTACGTCGGGCTCGAGGCCGGAGCGACGTCCATCTGTGCGTACGAGGCCCAGTTGGTGCCGGGTCTCATGCAGACGGAGGACTACGCCCGCAACGTCATCCGGGCGACCCGTCCGACGATCAGCGACGATGAGCTGGATCGCCGGATCTATGTCCGTACGGTGCGGCAGTCGCTGCTCGACCAGAACGAACCAATCGACTTCTGGGCGGTTCTCGACGAGGCGGTGTTCCACCGTATGGTGGGCAGCGCGCCGATCATGCGTACGCAACTCGAGAAGCTGGTTGCCATCAGCGACCGGCCGAACGTCACGATCCAGGTGCTCCCGTTTGGCGTGGGGGCACACGTCGGCATGGATGGCACGTTCGCGATCCTCGAATACGAGGAGATCGCGGACCCGGATGTGGTCTTCGCGGAGAACGCCGCCGGTGGACTGTTTCTGGAGAAGGACGACGAGTTGCAGCGATACAAGTTCATCTTCGATCGTTTGCAGGCGACCGCACTTCCGCCGGCCGAGTCGGTGGAGTTCGTCGCCGCCCGAGCAAGGGAGCTCACGTGATAGTCGAAGCCAAGGGCCTCCGCGTCGACCTGAGCAAGGCGACCTGGAAGAAGTCCAGCCATTCTGAGGCATCCGGGTGCGTCGAAGTGGCGTTTGTGGACGGTGCGATCGCCGTTCGCGATTCGAAGGATCGCAGTGGACCCACATTGATCTACACGCCGACCGAGTGGGAGGCCTTCGTCGGCGGCGTACGGGACGGCGAGTTCGACTAGGCGAGGCGTTCATCCGGGATCGGACGTACATAGTGGGGCGCCGTGGTCTACGGCGCCCCACTGACGTTTCCGAAGAGTTCGGCATGTCTGGATATGTAGGTAAAGTGCGTCGCCTGCCGCGATGAGCCTCGTTGTATCAGACGTACCGTCCCGGGCCGCCGATCCGCCGTCCGGGAGGGCCAGACACCTCCCGCTATTCGTGCTGGACAACGGCTTCTGGACAACCGTTTCGCTGGACACTCGGTCCGGCTCATCGATGTAGGCAGGCGACAAATGATCAAGAACAGCTCCGAAGCACTCGGCAACAACGGATCCGGACCCGATGACCGCTTCGCCGGCCAGTCCGCGACCTACCGCAGCAACCAGCGCCGCGACGGCCGTGCGTTGCCGGAGCAGGGCGGCGAGCCGGACCGCAAGAACCCACCGCCGCTGGACGACATGGCGAGCATGCCGACGATGCTGGAGCCGCCGCCCGTCGCCGCCCCGACCATCTCGATCAACGACCTCGACTCGCTGTCCGAACCGGTGTTCGGATCGACTTCCTGGCTCGACGACTCGCCGACCGGCACGATGGCCGATCACCCGTTGCTGCGCGGACTCCTGATGGAACTGCCGGCGAAGGGCTCGGTGCCGGACGAGCAGTGGCTCGACCGCTGGTTCGACGCGGCCCGGTCCATCTTGGACCTGCTCTACGCCCAGCACGCCAATCGGTCGCAGCAACGCTGAGCGACCTCCGTACGCTGGGGCCATGACCGACCCCGCGGCGAAGATCGAACTGCACGTCCACCTGGAAGGAACGATCCGCGCCGGTACGCTGCTCGACATCGCCCGCCGCAATGACCTCCCGCTGCCGGCCGACACGGTCGACGGGCTGCGCTCGCTTTACGAATTCACCGACTTCAAGCACTTCATCGACACGTGGATCCTGACCACGAACTGCTTGCGGACCGCCGACGACTTCCGGCAGGTGGTGGTCGACTACGCGGCCGAGGCGGCGTCGCTTGGCGCGGTCTACATCGAAGGCATCTTTTCGCCGGTCGAGCGCGTCGCGCGCGGTGTGCGGTGGGAGGACCTTTTCCACGGGTACGCCGATGGTGCGGTCGAAGCCTTCGAGCGGTACGGCGTCACGATCCGGTTCACGCCCGACATCTACCGCGAAGGCCCGATCGATCTGTCGGAGGAGGCCGCGCGGATGTGCGTGCGGTTCCGAGACCGTGGAGTCGTCGGGTTCGGCATCGGCGGCTATGAGCCCGGCCACCCGATTGCCCCGTACGTCAAGGCGTTCGACATCGCGCGCGACGGTGGTCTCGGACTGGTGCCGCACGCCGGCGAGGCCGCCGGGCCGGACTCGATTCGCGAGGCGCTCGACCTCGGCCCGCGCCGGATCCGGCACGGCATCCGCGCCGTGGACGACCCCGTACTGCTAGCCGAGATCGTCGAGCGTGGCATCGTGCTGGACGTGGCCCCGGTGTCCAACCTGCGTACGGCGGTCGTCGCGACCGTCGACGAGCACCCGCTTCCACGGCTACGCGCCGCCGGGGCGATCTGCAGCATCAGTACGGACGACCCGGCGATGTTCGACACGGACCTCGCTCGGGATTACGCGGTCGCGGCATCGCTCGGGGTCACCGCGTCGGACGCGTTCGCCGCGGGCCTGGCCGGCATGCTCGCCGACGAGTCCACCCGAGCCCGCATCGCCGCCCTCGCTCCGTAGCAAGCGCGCCGTTGCGCTCGGCTGGCGTGCCGCGCCGCTTGCGCTAACGGTTGCCTTGATTCGCGATCTTGTAACGTAAACGGCCTCTCCGGCGATCCATGAGGCCACTTTCGTTCCAAGATCGCGGATCACGGGATATCGCGGCGTCGGGATCAAGCCTGACCGCCCAGAGTGGGCAGGGTCGCCCCAACCCAGAGCCTTCACACGGCGAACGTCGACGGCCGATCCGTAGCCGGAGCCGGCGCGACCGCACGCCACAACCCAACCTTCTGCGCGAACAACCGCGCGAGATAAGCCGGATTGAGGATCAGATAACGGCGCCACAGCCGCGCCGGCTCCAATCCGAGCCGCCACAGCCATTCCAACGCGTAGCGCTGCATCCACGCCGGCGGTTTACGCAGCAAGCCGGCGTGATAGTCGAAGGCCGCTCCGACGGCGAGCATCGGCATGTCGAGCAACGGTCGCATCGCGTACGCGAAGACCTCCTGCCGGGGGCAGCCGAGGCCGACGAGGAGAACGCGGGCGCCGGAGGCGCGGACGCGTTCGGCGATCTCGTGGTCCTCACCGGGCGCCGCCGTTCGGAACTTGGAGGGTTCCGTACCCGCGATTTTGAGGGCTGGGAATTTGACCTGCAGTTCGGCGACGAGCTTGCCCAGTGTTTCGTCGGTCGATCCGTAGAGGTAGACCGGCAGGCCTTCGGCCGCGCATCGCTCGAGTACGTGCAGCGTGAGGGTCGGGCCGTAGACGCGGTCGGCCAGCGCGATGCCGTGCAGCACCTTGAGGCCCCAGCGCACCGGCTGGCCGTCCGGCGTGACGAGATCGAAGCTGTTCAGCCGCGCATTGTGCGCCGGATCGGCGACGCCGGTCATGACACCGTGCACGGCCAGCGCGGTCAACGCGAACGGTCGCTGCTCGCGCGCGGCGAGGAGCACCTTGTCCGTGGCGGCCGCGTAGTCGATCGCGTCGACCATCACGCCGAGGACGTTGAACTTGCCTTTGTCGATCATCTACGGGTCGCCGGCCTCAGCTCGCCGGACGCCACTTGTCGACGTTGGCCTCATAGATCTCGCGCAGGATCATCGGTACGTCGTACACCTGCTTCCAGTCCGGATAGTCGGCCTCGAACGTCGCATTCGATCCGATCCACCACTGGTGGTCGCCGACCCGGTTCGCCTCATGGTATTCGGTGACCATCTCCTTGCCGCTGATCTCCTGGGCGAGCGCGAACGCCTCCAGGTGCGAGGCGTTGGAGTGCCGGCCGCCACCGAGGTTGTAGACGGCGGCGGAGCGGGGATTGCGGAAGAACGACTCGAACGCGTTGACCACGTCATGGCTGTGGATCGCGTCACGGACCATCTTGCCCTTGTAACCGAAAATCTTGTACGTCCGGCGCTCCATGTTGCAGCGCATGACGTAGCCGAGGTAACCGTGCAGTTCGGTGGCCGAGTGGGCCGGCCCGGTGAGCGTGCCGCCGCGGAACACCGCCGTCTTCATGCCGAAGTAGCGGCCGTACTCCTGGACCATCACGTCCGCGGCCACCTTTGAGGCACCGAATACGGAGTGCAGGCACTGGTCGATGGACATGTCCTCGCGAATGCCGTCGGCGTACGGGTGCGACGGGTCGATCTCCCACCGGGTGTCGAGTTCCATCAGCGGCAGCGTGTTGGGCCGGTCACCGTAGACCTTGTTGGTCGAGCAGTGGATCACCGGTGCCTCGATGCAGTGCTCCCGTACGTTCTGTAGGACGTTGAGCGTGCCGGTGGCGTTGACGTCGAAGTCCGTGTACGGATCCCGAACGGCCCAGTCGTGCGACGGCTGAGCGGCCGTGTGTACGACGACAGCGATGTCCTTGCCGTACGTGCGGAAGATCTTGGCAAGGGCGTCGCGGTCCCGGATGTCCGTGTCGTGGTGGGTGTACGTGTCCGACAGCTCGGATGTGAGGCGAACCACGTTCCAGGCGGTCGAGGCCTCCGGCCCGAAGAACTGGGCGCGCATGTCGTTGTCGATGCCGACCACGTCGAGGCCGAGGCCGGCAAAGTGGCGGACCGCCTCCGACCCGATCAGACCAGCCGATCCGGTTACCAGTGCAACGCTCACAGTTACCTCCGGTTCTTCCACCCGTTGACCCGGGGGAGCATAGTCGCCGTACGTGTGACCTCGGCGGCCGGCGATCAGTCACGGTGGGCGACCAGACACGGCCACCTACACCAACGAGTGAAGGCCCCGACTCGACGTCGAGGCCTTCATGGACCGCGCTGGTGGGGAAGGAGGGAGTTGAACCCTCACGCCCTTTCGGGCACACGGACCTGAACCGTGCGCGTCTGCCATTCCGCCACTCCCCCAGGGGTGTCCACCTTCACAGGAGCCGAAAATAGCTAACTCGACATATCCCACGATTGCGGACCTGGACGGACAAACGAACTCCGTCCCGGCGACGGCTCGAAGAGTATCATGCCCGCGACGTCGCCGTGTATACGCGCCAGTGCGTTCACCCGATACCATCAGATCCTCTCCCTTGGTGCGAGGAGGAAACCGGTGAGTGTGCTGCAACGCTTCGAGAAGCGGCTGGAAGGCCTGGTCGAGGGCGCTTTCGCGAAGGTATTCAAGGGTGTCGTACACCCAGTGGAGATCCTCAACGCGATGCAGCGTGAGGCGGAGGCCCACAAGGCGATCTTGGCCGGTGGACGGACCCTCGTGCCGAACCGCTATGTCATCGATCTATCGCCGTACGACCACTCCCGCCTCGCGCCGTACGCGGCCGCGCTGGCGCAGGAGCTGGCCCAGTCGCAGGCCGAGTTCATCGGTGAGCAGGGCTGGACGGTCTACGGCGACGTGATCGTGGAGATCGAGCGCGGGGACGGGCTGGATACCGGCATGTTCCGGGTCACGGCCGAGGTCTACACGGGTGGTGACGTCGCGCCGCAGAGCGCGCCGCCGCCGTACGACCCGGGCCCGCCGATGGGTCAGGGCTACGACCAGCCGCAGGGGTACGGTCAGCCGCAGGGCTACCAGCAGCAGCCGGCGTACGGGCAGCAGCCCGGCCGGGGCGTGCGGCTGATCGCCAACGACGGCCGCACCTACCCGCTGTCGATCGGCTCGACCGTCATCGGCCGCGGCGACCAGGCCAACCTCCGCCTGCCCGATGTCGGCATCTCACGTCGGCACGCCCGTCTCGACTACGACGGCGCCCAGGTCGTGCTGACCGACCTCGGCTCGACGAACGGTTCCATGGTCAACGGGCAGCGGATCTCCGCTGTGGCGTTGAACCCGGGCGACATGATCCAGATCGGGACGACGACGCTGACGTTCCGCGTGGACGGCTGAAACTTTGTCGGAACAGCTGGTCGTCGCAGTCGCGCGAATCGGTCTGCTCGTCCTGCTGTGGATCTTCGTATTCACGGTGGTCGGCGTGATCCGGCGCGACCTGTTCAGCGGCGGGCGGGCAAACCGCCTGGTGGCGATGCCGCGGGGAGTCGCCACATCGCCTGTCGCTGGTCGACCAGCCAAGGTCCGGAAGGGCCGCGCCGCGCACCAACTGATCGTTACTGCCGGTGCACTTGCCGGCACGAAGATCACCTTGGGCGAGGCGCCGATCACGATCGGTCGAGCTGAGGACTCGACCCTGGTGATTACCGATGACTATTCGTCGGCGCGCCATGCTCGACTTGTGGCCCGGGGCGGTCAGTGGTTCATTGAGGATCTAGGTTCTACGAACGGGACCTATCTCGACCGTGCGCGCGTCAGTGGCCCCACCCCCGTCCCCCTCGGCGTGCCGATCCGCATCGGGCGCACCTCACTCGAATTACGGCCATGACTCTTACCTTGCGTTATGCAGCCCGCAGTGATCGCGGACTGATCCGGGAAGGCAACCAGGACTCGGTCTATGCGGGTCCGCGGCTGCTCGCCGTCGCCGACGGCATGGGTGGCATGGCCGCTGGCGACGTAGCCAGCAACCTCGCCATCGCGGCGATGGCCCAGCTCGACGAAGACGTTCCCGGCGACGCCCTGGTCGATGCGTTGCGGGGCGCAGTCGACACGGCAAACCAGAATCTGCGTGACGCGGTCGACGCGAACCCGGCGCTCGAAGGCATGGGCACCACGCTGACCGGCATTCTCTTCTCCGGTTCCAAGCTCGCGATGGTGCATGTCGGCGACTCGCGGGCATATCTGCTGCGCGGCGACGAGTTCGTCCAGGTCACCAAGGACGACACGTACGTGCAGATGCTCGTCGACGAGGGCCGCATCACCGAAGAAGAGGCGAGCGTTCATCCACAGCGCTCGCTGCTGATCCGCGCGTTGCAGGGATCCGACGTCGACCCGACCTATTCGGTGCGCCCGGCGGTGGTGGGGGACCGCTATCTGATCTGCAGCGACGGTCTGTCCGGTCCGGTCAGCGACGACAGCATCGCGGCCACACTGCGCGATTATCCGAATCCGGACGAGTGCGCCGAGCGCCTTCTCCAGCTCGCCCTGCGCGGAGGCGGACCGGACAACATCACCGTCATCGTGGCCGACATCACCGACCAGGACATCATCGAGGGCCGTCCCGTGGTTGGCGGCGCGGCGTCCAACGACCGATCGATCAAGGAACGGATCGAATCGACCCCGGCGACCCGCGCGTCAGCGCTCACGCCGCGCCCGGCCTCCGCCGATTCCGACGATGAGGACGAAGCGTCCGACGATCCGAAGCGGCACCACGGCCGGACGCTCCTGCTGCTCGGGATCCTCGTCGTGCTGCTCGCCGGCGGGCTCTTCTACGGGTGGTCGTATACGCAGTCCCGCTACTACGTTGGGTTGGACGACGCGAATCAGGTCGCCATCTACCAGGGCGTACCAGGAAAGATCGTGGGCCTGCACCTGAGCAGCGTCTACCGTACGACCGACCTGCACCTGGGTGAGCTGACCTCGTCGGACCAGGAGTTGGTGAAGCAGACGATCCCGGTGGGATCCCTCGGTGACGCGAATCAGGCGGTGGACAAACTGCGTATCGACCAGGTGAACGGCCCCGGTGCGCCGGTCGGCTGCCAACCGTCGCCCACCCCATCGGTCGGCCCGCTCCCGAGCGGTGCGCCCACTCCGCTGCCGTCGGCCGGCTCCACGACGGCGACTCCGACCACCCCCACCGGCAAGCCATCCGGCACCGCCGCCGTCGTGCCGACGCCGCGCGGCACCGGCCGCACGCCGGTCACTCCGAAGCCGACGACCGCGCCGACCACCGCGACGCCGTCTCCGTCGTTGCCCGCCGCGCCAAGCCCGTCGCCAAGCTGTTAGGTAGCCGTCTCCCGTCGTGAGCGCTCCCGCCGCACCAGTCACACCGCCGCGTCCCATGCCGGCGGTCGAGCGGCGTGTGCCCACGAAGCGCACGACCGAGCTTGGCCTGCTGCTGTTCGGCATGGTGGTGGTGTTGGCGTACGCGGTGGCCGCCGAGGGCGGGCTGAACAATCACGTCCGGCCCGATGTCTGGGTCCAGCCCGCGCTTCTCACCCTGATTTTCGTCGCGTTCCACTTCGTCGTCCGGATCACCGCGCCGTACGCGGATCCGGTGTTCCTGCCGGCAGTGGCCACGCTGAACGGCATCGGGGTCGCGTTCCTGCGCCGCCTCGATCTCGGCGCAGCCAAGGACGGCAACGCCAGCGCGTCACCGTTCACCGGCGACAGCATCCGGCAACTCGCCTGGACCGTGGCCGCGCTCGTAGTGGCGACGATCGCGCTGTTCATCATCCGCGACCATCGGGCGCTATCCCGGTATGCGTACACGTTGTGCTTGATCTCGATCGGGCTGGTCCTGCTCCCGGCCATCCTCCCGGCCCGATTTTCCCAGGTCAACGGGGCCAAGTTGTGGATCAAGTTTGGCAGTGTCTTCCAGATCCAGCCGGGTGAATTCGCGAAGCTCGGCCTGCTCGTCTTCTTCGCCTACTACCTCGTACGCAAGCGGGAGGTGCTCTCGCTCGCGAGCCGCCGGTTCCTCGGCATCGACTTCCCGCGTGGCCGCGACGTTGGCCCGGTCGTCCTGGTCTGGCTGCTCAGCCTCATGGTGCTGGTTTTCGAGAAGGACCTTGGCACGTCGCTTCTCTACTTCGGCATGTTCATCGTCACGCTCTACATCGCGACCGAGCGGGTCAGTTGGCTCATCATCGGTCTGCTGATGTTCTTCGGCGGAGCGGTGATGGCCTACTTCCTGGGTTCGGTGCTCGGGCCGTTCGCGAACTTCCACGAGCGCGTGGGCGTCTGGTTGCATCCGTTCGCCGACGCCAACAACACCGGGTTCCAGCTGGTCCAGTCGCTGCTTGGGCTCGGCACCGGCGGTCTGTTCGGCGCCGGACCGGGCGCGGGCCAGCCGACGCTCGTGCCGGAGGTCCGCAACGACTTCATCTTTGCCGGCATCGGCGAGGAGATCGGGCTGTTCGGGCTGACTGCGCTGCTGATCATCTACCTGATCATCGTCCAACGCGGTCTGGGGGCCGCGATCGCCGTACGCGACTCGTTCGGCAAGCTGTTGGCCGGCGGTCTCGCGTTCACGCTCGGGTTGCAGGTCTTCGTTATCGTCGGCGGCATCACCAAACTCATTCCGCTGACCGGCCAGACCACGCCGTTCATGTCCGCCGGTGGGTCGTCGCTGATGGCCAACTGGCTATTGATCGCCATGTTGCTGCGCATCTCCGACGCCGCGCGCCGGCCGGTTCTCCAGCCGGCACACCCGGGCGGACCGACGGCTGGACCGCCACAATTGGCCGGACTTGCGACGGAGGTGATCTGACGTGAATGCTCCGCTGCGTCGGGTCGGCGTCGTCGTGCTCGTCCTTTTCGCGCTCCTCTTCGTGAACCTGAACTGGGTGCAGGGTTACAAGGCCAACGACTACCGGACGAGCCGCTACAACGGCCGGGTTCAGCTCACCGACTACGAGCGCCAGCGTGGCACCATCTACGACGCGAACGGCCACGCGCTCGCGACCAGCGTCGCGACTAGCGACCAGCTCAAATACCTGCGGACGTATCCGGGCGGCCCGGCCTTCGAGCCGATCCTCGGCTACAAGCCGGTGAATCTCGGGAGCACCGGCATCGAGGACGCGATGGATGTCTACCTTGCCGGCAACGCGAGTTCGGACGAGCGGATCAGCGATCTGTTCTCCGATCGACGCAACCCCGGCGACAACGTGTTCCTCACGCTCGACAAAAAGGTGCAGACCACGGCGTACGACGCGCTGACGAACAACGGGTCGCCGGGTGACGTGGGCGCCGTGGTCGCGATGGACCCGAACACCGGCAAGATCCTCGCGATGGCGTCCAGCCCGAGCTTCACCGCCACCAATCTCGCCAGTCACAAGACGTCCACCGCCGCGGCGACGTACAAGAGGCTCAACACCGATCCGGATCAACCGCTGCTCAACCGGGCCATGTCCACGACGGCTCCGCCCGGATCGACGTTCAAGGTCGTCGTCGCGGCGGCGGCGCTGGCGAGCGGCCGCTATACGCCCGACTCGGTGATTCCCGCCGGCTCCTCGTACCAGCCGGTCCAGGGCAGCTCGTACGTCATGAAAAACGCCGAGGCGAGCACCTGCCCGCAAAGCCAGATCACGCTGATCCGGGCATTGACGGTGTCCTGCAATACGGCGTTCGGTCAGCTCGGCGTCGCGATCGGCTCGCAGGCGATCACGCAACAGGCCGAGGCGTTCGGCTTCGGCGACGACTCGCTGTCCATCGCCGGCACCGGCGACCGCCAGCTGAAGGTCGCCTCGAGCGAGATCGGCGATATGACCAACGCCGGTCAGGACGACCCGAACCTCGTGGCGCAGTCGAGCATCGGGCAGTTCGACGACCGCATGACGCCGTTGATGGGCGCGATGATCGCGTCTTCGGTCGCGACCGGCGGGACGGAGATGCGACCGTACATCGTGGATCACGTACAGTCGCCGGATCTTCGCGTCACCCAGATCGGTGAGCCGCAGGTCTACAAGCACCCGATGACTCCGCAGGTCGCCGCGCAGATGCAGCAGATGATGTTCAGCGTCGTGCAGAGCGGCACCGCGACCAGTGCGCAGATCTCCGGATTCCAGGTCGGCGGCAAGACCGGCACCGCGCAGAACGGAAGCGACGCGAATGGTCAGCCGCTGCTCGACCACCGATGGTTCATCGGATTTGCCATGAAGGACGGCAAGCCGATCGCCTCGGTCTGCGTGTTCCTGAAGAACGCGGGCGACAAGGGTCGGCGAAGCGCGCCGGCCATCGGTGGCGACGTGCTACAGGCCGCCGTCGATGCTCTCGGGGGTAAGTGATGGGCGAGGTTGGACCGGGGACCGTGCTCGGCGGCCGCTATCGGCTGACCGAGCACATCGCCGGCGGCGGCATGGGCGACGTCTGGCGTGGCGTCGACGACGTGCTCGCCCGTACGGTCGCCGTCAAGATCTTGCTCCCGTCGCTGGTCGCCGAGCCCGGGTTCGCGGCGCGCTTCCGGGACGAGGCGCGCACGATGGCGACGATCAATCACCCCGGTGTCGTCAACGTCTACGACTACGGCGCGGACGCCGGCGTGACGTACCTGGTCATGGAGTACGTCGAGGGCGACGCGCTGTCCAAGACGCTGTCCCAGGTCGGCCGGCTGACCCCACAACGCACGATGTCATTGATCGCCCAGGCCGCCGACGCGCTACAGGCCGCACACGACAAGGGCATCGTGCACCGCGACGTGAAGCCGGCGAATTTGCTCGTCCGCCCGAACGGCACGCTCGTGCTCACTGACTTCGGCATCGCCCGGCGAGAAGCGGCCGCGAGCAACCTCACGGCGGTCGGATCGGTGCTCGGCACCGCGTCCTACATTTCGCCGGAGCAGGCCTCCGGCCACGGCGCGTCGCCACTGTCCGACGTGTACGCGCTCGGCGTCGTCGCGTACCAGTGCCTGGCCGGCCGGCGGCCGTTCGAGGGCGGCAGCCCGATCGAGATCGCCGTCCAGCACGTCGAGGCCATTCCGCCGCCGTTGCCGCCCGATGTCCCGCCGGCGGTGCGGGTGCTGGTCGAGCGCTGCCTGGCCAAGGCTCCGGGTGCCCGCTTCCCGAGTGCCGCCGCGCTGGCGTCCGCTGCGCGGGCCGCCGGCGGTGGGCCGGCCCTCGCGACGCAGCCGATCCGGCACGCGCCACCGACGCAGCCGATCTCGCCCGGACCGACGGCCACGGCCACCCGTCCCATGTCACGTACGCAGATCATGACGCCGCAGACAGGCACGCAGCAGCAGCCGTACCAGCAATATCGTCCGGTCCCTCAGTCGCGACAAACGCCGCCGCCCGAGCGCAACCGTGCGGCGGTGATCGTTCTCGCCATCGTCCTCGGACTGCTGGTCATGCTGGTATCGGCGTTGATCGCATCAGCGGTAAAGCGCCATCACTACGCCAACCGCTCGATGCCGGCCGTCGCGACCGCGACCGTCGTCACATCGTCGGGCGTGCCGGCGGGTGGGGGCAGGTCTGGCGTCGGATGGGCGGCTACTGTTAGGTCGACGAATTCCGACGATCATGCGATGACCGAGGGACTGACCAGATGAACGCGGGCCGTGTGCTCGGGGCCAGGTACGAGGTCGACGAAGTGCTCGGGTACGGCGGCATGGCCGAGGTGCACCACGGCCTCGACACCCGGCTCGGGCGCGAGGTGGCGATCAAGATGCTGCGCGCCGACCTGGCCCGCGACGCCACGTTCCAGATGCGCTTCAGTCGCGAGGCGCAGAATGCGGCGGCGCTCAACCACCCGGCTATCGTCGCCGTCTACGACACCGGTGAAGAGCGGGGCGCACTCGGCGAGGCGCTGCCCTACATCGTCATGGAGTTCGTCAACGGTCGGACCCTCAAAGAGGTGCTGACCGCCGAGGGGCCGCTGCAGCCGCGACGCGCGCTGGAGATCAGCGCCGACATCTGCGGGGCACTCGAGTTCAGCCACCGCCACGGCATCATCCATCGGGACATCAAGCCGGGCAACGTCATGCTGACCCGCACCGGCCAGGTCAAGGTCATGGACTTCGGCATCGCGCGCGCGCTGGCCAGCGGCGCGAGCACCATGACGCAGACCAGCGCGGTGATCGGCACGGCACAGTATCTTTCGCCGGAGCAGGCCCGCGGCGAGCAGGTCGACGCCCGATCCGATGTGTACGCCACTGGCTGCGTCGTCTACGAGTTGCTGACCGGCCGGCCCCCGTTCGTCGGCGACAACCCGGTCAGCGTCGCCTACCAGCACGTACGGGAGGACGCGAAGCCGCCATCGACGGTGAACCGGGATGTGACGCCGGATGTCGACGCGATCGTCTTGAAGGCACTGGCGAAGAATCCGCTCAACCGATACCAGAGCGCGGCCGAGATGCGGGCCGACCTGCTGCGTGCGGCGGCCGGACGGCCGGTGATGGCCACGCCGATCATGCGCGACGTTCCGACCGCGATCGTGAACACACCGCCGCGCGTCGGTCCGTACGGCTCCCGCCCGACCACCCCGGCCCGGGTCGGCAACCCGCAGCGCCGCCGTACGTCGACATGGGTGATGGTGACGCTGACCGTTCTCGGTCTGGCCGCCCTCATCGCGCTCGGAACCGGGCTGTATCTCACCAACCGGACCCAGAACACGACGGTGCCCAACCTGGTCGGGCACAACATCACCGACGCCGCCACGCTGCTGCAGCAGAAGCAACTCACCCTCGGCACCCAGACACAGGTGCACAACACCACGTGCACGCTCGGCAACGTCATCTCCACCGATCCTGGTGCCGGGCGTGCCGTGCCCGAGAACAGCACGGTCGCCCTGTCGTTCTGCGCGGGGCCGGGCTCGGTCCAGGGTGGCGTGCCGGTCGTGACAGGGTTGTCCGAGGACCAGGCGGTCAGTCAGCTCAAGAGCGTCGGGCTCGTGGCGGCCGTCCAGCAGGTCGACAGCACCGCGGACGAGGGCACGGTGGTCGGCGTCAAACCGGATGAACACTCACCGGTGAATGTCGGCGACAAGGTCCAGTTGCAGGTGTCCAAGGGCAATCAGGCGAAGCTCAAAAACCTCGTCGGTATGACCGAGGCATCGGCCCAGAGCCAGCTCAAGGACCTGGGCTTCACCGACGTGCAGGTCGTCCCGAATACGGTCGCGGACCCGAGCAAGGATGGCATCGTCACCGGCCAGGCACAGACCCCAGGCAAGACGTACTTCAAGAACACAAAGATCATCATCTACGTCGGCCAGGCACCGAGCGCGCCGCCGTCTACGCCCCCGTCGTCGCCGTCGCCGAGCCCCTCGAACTGACGCCCGGTTCGAGTCGGGCTTGGTTGGCGCCGCACCGGTCGCGGTCCCCGGTGCGCCGCACGGTGTCGATCCGGTGTGATCTGGTACGGACGACCGCCGCGACCTGGTCAGGCGGCGAACGCTCCGAGTCGCCGTGCCTCGACCTCGGCCGCCAGTGCCGGCGCACGATCGGCGGCCTCGGTGAATCCGTACGCGGCGAGCCAGTTCGCGAGCATCACGTGGCCGCCCTGTGTCAGCACCGACTCCGGGTGGAACTGGACGCCCTCGATCGGCAACGTACGGTGTCGCATCGCCATCACCACGCCGGACTCGGTGCGGCCGGTGACCTCGATCTCGGGCGGCAATGTCGACTCGACGACCGCGAGCGAGTGGTATCGGGTCGCGATGAACGGATCGGGCTGACCGGCGAGCACCCCGAGGCCGGTGTGGTGGACTTCCGACACCTTCCCGTGCAGCAGCTCCGGCGCGCGTTGGACGGTCGCACCGTACGCCGCGCCGAACGCCTGGTGACCGAGGCACACACCGAAGATCGGCAGGTCGTCGGCGCACCGGCGGATCACGTCGAGACAGATTCCGGCGCGCTGCGGAGTGCCCGGTCCGGGCGATAGCAGGATCGCGTCGGCGCCGATGCCCGGGATGTCGTCGACAGCGATCTCGTCGTTGCGGCGTACGACGCTGTCGGCGCCCAGTTGACCGAGGTACTGGACCAGGTTGTAGACGAACGAGTCGTAGTTGTCGATCACTAGTACGCGCATGTGTCGCTCCTGGTCGTCGCCGTCATGAGGGCAGGCTCGTGGCCGTCGGTAGCGGTGACCGATCCGGCCCCGACGAGCCGGCCGGCAAGGTTGGGCGTTGGGTCGGCGTCGGGACGACGGTGGCGTAATCGGTCGGGCTCCCGTTCGGCGCGGTCACCTGGACGTTGTTGAACGGTAGCAGTGCGTCGGCGGCCGGGAACACGACGAACCACAGCAGCGCGACGACACCGACGAGCAGCACGGCGAAGCCGACGATCTTGCCCGGCCGCCCGAACGGTATCCGATCCCAGACAAATCGATACACGTCAGCCCCCCAACGCCACGGGCGGGCCGTCGCCGTACGGCGTCGTCGTCACCAGCTCGGCGTGGACGACCATCCGCTGGTAGTCGTTCCATTTCGGGTTGCACGTGGTGAGCGTCAACATCGCGGTGGTCGGCGCGACTCCGATCCGGTCCGGCGTCGGCGCGACGACCTCGATCGCGTGGGGCGTGACGACCTCGTTGGCGGTCACGCGGTAGACGTACCAGTAATCCCGGGTCTGTACGACGACCTGATCGCCCGGCCGCACCTCCTGGAGGTTCCAGAACAACGGCGGGACTCGGTGCCCGGCGACGCTGAAGTTGCCGATCTGGCCGGGCATCGCGGTGCCCGGGTAGTGGCCGGGTGCGAATCGGATGTCGCCGACGTCGACGCCCTCCACGACGACCCAGTGCAGCTTCATGACCGGGATGTAGAGGCGGGCGATCGCGGTACCGGGCTGCACGCGCGAGTCGGCCGGCGCCGCCTCGCCCGCCACGGGTTGCGCCCAGGCCCGATCGAGTTGGTGCGAGAGCACCGTCTGGTGTGCCTCGATCGCGGACGCCTTGCCATAAACCTCGTACGCCGCGAACAGCGCAATGACGAGGCCGAACGTGATCAGGATCTCGCCGCTGACCCGCATGATCCGCCGGCCGGGAATTGTCGTGTCCCGTTGGCGCCGCACGCCGCCGCGGCTCATCGCGCTACCTGGCGGCCTGGGCGTATTGCAGGTCGGTCGAGCCGGTGAACGCGGGCAGCGTGACGTTGGGTTGGTTGCGTACCTGGTAGCCGAGGCCCCACGCGGCGACCGCCTGGCGGTACGCCGTCACTTGTGGCGACGAGTCGAGCGTCTCCATCATCCGGGGCACGTCGCCGATCGCGGTGATGATAAACGGCGGGGAGTACAGGATGCCCTGCAGCAGCAGCGTGTTTCCGACACAGCGGACGGCACTCGTCGAAACGACCCGAATGCCCATGATCGTCATCGCCTCGCCGCCGCCGGCCCAGAGAGCATTGACCACGGCTTGCACGTCTTGTTGGTGCACCACGATGTCATCGGCGGTCGCACCCTTCGGCAACGATCCGTCGGCCGAGGTCGGGGCATCGTTCAGCGTCACCGTCAGAGCCGGGCCGCGTACGGCGACGAGCCCGGCCGAGCCGAGCAGTGCGTTGGCCCGCTGTTGTTGCGCGGCCACACCGGAGTCCGAACCGGCGATCTGATTCGTCTGCGACAGCACGCTCGCCTGAAGCGCCGACTGCTGCGCGACCGCGGCGCTGATCTGGCGCTGCCGGTCGCCGATGAGGTTGACGAGTTGCGGGGTGCGGTCCTCCCGCAGGTTCGTGCCGTTCGCGGTCGTGGCGGACGTCGTGAACAGCAGGCCGGCGAGCAGCGCGACGACGGGGACCAGCAGCGTCCAGACCGATCCGCGACGTCGACCGCTCCGCCGTCCCACACCGAGCCGATCGGCCACCGCCTTCCACGGCGCCGCTCGACCTGTGTCCTCCATCACGCCCCGTTCTCCCGCTCGGCCTGCGACTTGTCTACGCTAATGGCGAGCAACACTATTGAACACCGTCCCGCTCGCCCCCTCACTCTTTGAGCGAGTGGCCCTCGAGCGGCCGGATGCCGGCCTGAGAAGAGAAAAGCGATGCCTAAGTCTTCCGTACGCAAGAAGAAGGTCTACACCCCGCCGGCCGACATGCGGCCATCGTCGGCGGCGGCAAGCCGGCAACCGAGCCCGTCCTGGGTCGGCCTCACCGCAATCTTGCTGATCTTGTTCGGGCTGGCGTGGCTCGTCACCTTCTACTTGTCGGATCAGAGCTACCCGGTCGCGAGCTGGGGCTACTGGAACCTCGGCATCGGCTTCGCCAGCCTGGTCGGATCGCTGATCGTCCTATCTCGCTGGCGCTGATCCGCGGCGGGTGAATCCCGGCATTTCCCGGCGGGTGAATCCCGGCTTTCGTCGCGGCGACGGTCGATGCGGCATGACGTGCTTCGTCCGCTTTGGCGGGCTTAGATGACACCCATGTAGTTTTCCCCAAAGATTTCCACAGCTGTGGAGAACCGCAGGTTATGTCACAGGCAACCAACTCAGTTACTCGCGGGTAACTACGGTGGGTTAGGCTGCGCGACGGAAGCCCGGCCATCAGTAAAGAGGAGTACGGATGGGTGTCGCGCAGATCATCGCCGGTGTGGTGTCTCTAGCGATCACGGCCGTAGCGGTCGTGCTCGTGGTGCGCGCCGTCCGGCAGATGTTCGCGGTCGTACGCCTGGGGCAGCCGGACACGAGCCGCTCGGACCGGCGCGGTGCCCGTACGGCGAACATGCTCCGCGAGACGCTGGGCCACACGAAGATGCTCACGTGGGGCGTGGTCGGCGCCGCCCACTGGTTCGTGATGATCAGCTTTATCCTGCTGTCGTCCCTGGTGCTGCAGGCCTACTTCGAAGCGTTCTCGCCGTCGTCCGGCATCCCGTGGTTGGACCACTGGATCGTGTTCGGATTCGTCACCGAGTGGCTGTCCGTCCTGGGTATCGTCGCGATCCTCATCCTGATCGCGATCCGGTTGGCGAAGCGACCTAACCGTGGCACCCGATCGAGGTTCAGCGGCTCGACCATGTGGCAGGGGTACTTCGTCGAGTGGGTCGTGTTGAGCGTGCTGATCTGCGGCCTGTTCATCCGCGGCTTCAGCGTGGCTGGTGGCTACTTCCCGTTCCCGACCTGGGCCGCGCCCGTGTCGCACGCGCTCGGCAGCGGGCTGACCAAAAGCGATGTCGCGGTGTCGTTGATCGCTCTGGTAAAGATCATCATCTCGATGACGTGGGCGATCGTGATCGCCCTGAACATCACGATGGGCGTGGCGTGGCACCGGTTCCTGGCCTTCCCGAACATCTTCTTCAAGCGTTCCGGCGGGCCCCGCCCGGCGTTGGGCGCGCTGCGGCCGATGATGTCCAACGGCGCGCCGCTCGACTTCGAGCAGGCCGACCCGGAGAAGGACCTGTTCGGTGTCGCGTCGGTCGAGCAGTTCACGTGGAAGGGCCTGCTCGACTTCACCACCTGCACCGAGTGCGGCCGCTGCCAGTCGCAGTGCCCGGCCTGGAACACCGGCAAGCCACTGTCGCCGAAGCTGCTCGTGCTGTCGCTGCGCGATCATGCGTACGCCAAGGCGCCGTACCTCCTGGCCGGCGGCGGCCTGACGATGACCGGCGAGGAGAAGGCGAGCGCCGAGCAACTCGCCGGCGTGAACGTCCTGGCCATGGCCGAGTCGCAGCGGCCGCTCATCGGCGACGCGGCGGCCGGCGGCGTGATCGACCCCGACGTGCTGTGGTCGTGCACGACCTGCGGCGCCTGTGTCGAACAGTGCCCGGTCGACATCGAACACGTCGACCACATCGTCGACATGCGCCGCTACCAGGTGATGATCGAGTCCAACTTCCCGTCCGAGGCCGGCGTCATGCTGCGCAACCTCGAGTCGAAGGGCAACCCGTGGGGCGCACCGCCGAACACGCGTGAGGACTGGACCAAGGGTCTCGATTTTGAGGTCCCGCGTGCGAGCGAGGGTGGCGACTTCGAATACCTGTTCTGGGTCGGCTGCGCCGGCGCATTCGAGGATCGCGCCAAGAAGACCACCCGCGCCGTGGCCACCTTGCTCCACGACGCGGGCGTCAGCTTCGCGATCCTCGGCAACGGCGAGACGTGTACGGGTGACCCGGCCCGCCGCATCGGAAACGAGTTCGTCTTCCAGATGATGGCCCAGCAGAACGTGGAGACGTTGAACGGCGCCGGCGTCAAGAAGATCGTCGCGAGCTGCCCGCACTGCTTCAACACGCTCGCCAACGAGTACGGCCAACTCGGCGGCGCGTACGAGGTCGTCCACCACACGCAACTGCTGGCCGATCTCGTGAAGTCGGGCAAGCTGACTCCGGTGCAACCCGTCGACGGCGGCGTCACGTACCACGACCCGTGCTATCTCGGCCGGCACAATCGGGTGTTCACCCCGCCGCGCGAGGTGCTGGGGGCCTCGGTCGGCGACGCGTCGTTGACCGAGATGCCGCGCAACTCGGAGCGGTCGTTCTGCTGCGGTGCCGGCGGTGCCCGGATGTGGATGGAAGAGAAGATCGGCAAGCGGATCAACATCGAACGCGTCGAGGAAGCGATCGCGACCGGCGCGAAGACGATCGCGGTCGGCTGCCCGTTCTGCTCAACGATGATCGGCGACGGGGTGACGTCGAAGAAGTCCAGCGGGGCGGCGGACGAGGATGTCGAGGTCGTGGACGTGGCGACGGTGCTGCTGCGGTCGGTTCGTCCTTCGTCTTAGGCACGCGGTCGTGAGGTTGAGGTCCTTCGGTCGAGGTGGTTGCGGTCGGGGTTGGGGCGGACTTGCCCACGGCGACGGCAGAGCGTTTTAGGTCGTCGTGGACAAGCCCGCCCCAAACCCAAATCCGACTGTCGGTGCCGGCACCGCGGGGGTTGGGCTCTCGGGGTGGCCGTGATACCGAGAGCGGTTGCGTGGTTCGTCGCCGCGGCCTTGCCGCGGTCGGACGTGGCCGTGCCCCCGCGATCTAGGAGACTTTGACCGGCCATGGGCCGGTCGGGATTCCTGGATCTTGGTGCGGTTCGGGGTTGGGGCGCCGGAAGCGCACCAAGATCGGCGCTGGTCGCGATCTAGGAGGCTTTGACCGGCCATAGCCGGGTCCGCATTCCTAGATCGCCGCAGCCCCAGCCGCAGCCGCAGCCACGGCCGCGGCGGCCGCGGCCCACAAGCCGCCGCTGCGCGGGGGCGGTGTCGCAGACGGTGTCCGGGTGAGGGGACCATCGATCGGGCAGAATGATGCGCGAAGGGGGCTGACATCGACTCCGCGCTTGTGACCGTGCTCCTGCCGCTGCTCGCGTTCGTGCTGTTGACCCTGCTCAACGCGTTCTTCGTGGTGGGCGAATTCTCGCTCGTGACGGTCGACCGGGCGACCATCGATCGTGACGCGAAGGCCGGCGACCGGATCGCTCGTACGGTGTCCAAATCCCTGCACGAGCTGTCGTTCCAGCTCTCCGCCGCCCAGCTCGGCATCACGCTGGCCGCGTTGTTGAGCGGCTACTTGGCCGAACCGGCATTCGCGCACTTGCTGCGACCCGTGTTCCGTCCGTGGACCGGCGAGCACGTCGAGGGCTTCACCCATGTTGGCGCGCTCGTCGTGGCCACGCTGTTGTCCATGCTGTTCGGGGAGCTCGTACCCAAGAATGCGGCCCTCGCTCGGCCCATGCCGCTCGTGCGGGCCAGCGCGGGGCCGCTGCGGACCTTCGCCACGATGTTCAGCTGGCTGATCCGGGCGCTCAATGGTTCGGCGAACTTCCTGGTGCGTCGGCTCGGCGTCGAGCCACAGGAGGAGCTCGCGAGCGCCCGATCGCCCGAGGAGCTGGGGCTGCTCGCGGCGATCTCGGCGCGGGCCGGGGCGATCCCCGCCGAGACCGCCGTGCTGCTGCGGCGGACGATCCGTTTCGGCGAGAAGCGCGCCGCCGAGGCTATGACGCCTCGTGTCGACGTCGTGGCGCTACGCGTCGATGCCACTGTCGCTGATCTGCTGGCCGCCGTGCGCGACACAGGCCACAGCCGCTTCCCGGTCTTCGAGGACACGCTGGACCATGTCACCGGCGTCGCTGCGGTGACCGATGCCCTGAGCGTGCCACCGGCTCGGCGTGCTACGACGTTGGTCGCCGCGATCGCGTCCGAACCCGTTCTGGTGCCCGAAAGCCTCGACCTCGACGGCGTGCTCGAAGCGCTGACCCAAACGGGTGCCGCCCTTGCGATCGTGGTCGACGAGTACGGCGGCACGGACGGCGTCGTCACCGTCGAAGACCTGGTTGAGGAGCTGGTCGGCGAGATCGCCGACGAGCACGACCCGCGGACAGCCGATGAAGCGGTAGTGGTCGACCATCTCGCCGAGCCGGGCGACCACGGTTCGATGCTGGTCGACGGCGTCCTGCGCGAGGACGAGCTGGCCGAGCAGACCGGCTTCACGCTGCCACCCGGCCCCTACGAGACGCTGGCCGGCTTCTTGATGGCCGAGCTGGGCCACATCCCCGTGGCTGGCGAGACATTGGCCGTGCCGGGCTGGGAGTTCACGGTGGTCGAGGTGGACAGGCGCCGCATCGAGCAGGTGCGGGTCGCACGAACGGAGCCGGTCGAATGACCCAGGTTCTGATCGTGCTGTTGCTGCTGGCCGGAAATGCGTTCTTCGTCGCTGCCGAGTTCTCGCTGATCTCGGCTCGACGTACCGTCCTTGAGCCGATGGCGGCGACATCCCGGCGGGCGCAGCTGGCGCTGCGTGCGATGAGCGAGATCCCGCTGGCGATAGCGGGTGCGCAGCTGGGCGTGACCATCTGCTCGCTCGGCCTGGGCGCGATCGCCGAGCCGGCACTGGCTCACCTGCTCGTCGGGCCGTTTGACGCCGTCGGGCTGCCGAGCGGCGCCGTGCACCCGGTCGCGTTCATCATCGGTCTCGGCATTGTCGTGTTCGGGCACACGGTCATCGGCGAGATGGTGCCTAAGAACCTCACCCTGGCCAGCCCGGAAACCGCCGTCGTGTGGTTGGGGCCACCGATGCTGGGCTTCTGCATCGCGACCAAACCACTGCTCGTGACGATGAAGTGGCTGTCCCGTCAGGTGCTGCGCATCTGGCGGGTCGAGGCGACCGATTCGGTGAAGACCGTCTACACGACGGAGGAGCTCGCGACGCTGGTGGCCGAGTCACGCGTCGAGGGCCTGCTCGATCCGGAGGAGCACGCACGCATCACCGGGGCGTTGGCCCTGCACGATCGCAAGGTGGCCGACGCGGTCGTGCCGTGGGTCGATGTCACCACCGTTGGTGATGACGTGTCGCCGGCCGCGCTCGAGGTGCTGGCCAGCCGGACCGGCCGGTCGCGGTTCCCGATGGTGGAGCGTGGCACCCGTCGCATCCTGGGGTTCGTCCACGTGAAGGACGTGCTCGGGGTGGTCGGTCCGGCGCGGCGTGCGCCGATCGCCCGATCACTGGTACGGCCGCTGCTCGTGCTCGCCCCCGACCGCGCGCTCGACGAGGCGTTGCTGGCCATGCGCCGGAGTAGACGGCACATTGTCCTGGTCAGCGATGGTCGAGTCGTGTTCGGTGTACTCACACTGGACGACGTACTCACCGCGGTCGTCGGCGCGACGCGGCCACTGTAGACGGTCTCCCGTTCACCTGAATTGGTGAATACGCAGCGTAGGCATTTGATAGCCGTACGATTTAGGGGTTTCACTCCTTGCTTGTCACCAAACGGTATCCCTAAGGTGAGATCGGTCTGCGACTGATGTTGGTTGCCAACCAGGCGACCACGGGCGCGACACCGCTTAATCGCACACGTGTTGATCGCACATGTGGTCAACGCATCATTGCGAGCCGGGGAACCACGCATACCCGGGGTGCATCGCGCCGCACGGCGCGTAGGGCGAACTTCCCGCCCGAACCCGTCAGCTAACCCGGTCGGCGGCGCGGAAGAAGGACGGTAGCTCGTGGCCTGGCGCCCGGTCGATCCGGAGAAACCCCGTTCACGCTCCTTCTCGCTGCGACGCGTACGTCTTCGCGCCACCGCGGTGGCGTCGGCGCTCGCCGTCGTCGCGGCCGGTCTCACGGTGTTGATGCCGGCCACGGTCGCGCAGGCGGCACCCAGCACTTCGGCGCAGATCGACGATCTGAACAATCAGATCGAAGCGATCGTGGAGCAGTACAACGGCATCAGCACGAAGCTCGCGGCCGATCAGAAGTCGTCGGCTCAGGTTTCCAAGGCACTCGCTCCGGCGCAACTGCAGTCCGCGGTTGCCCAGCAGCGGATCGCCGCCGTCGTCCGCGACCTCTACATCGCCGGGCCGAACAGCAGCATCGTTGCCCTGATGGACATGCAGTCCACGACGCAGCTGGTCGATGCGATGGGCGTCTTGTCGATGGTCGCGAAGTCGCAGCACGAGACCGTGTCGACCGCGAGCGTGCTGGTAGGCAAATACCAGACGCAGAAAAAGTCGCTCGACGCGCTGATCGCCACCGAGACGAAGCAGAAGGCCCAGCTCGCCGCGAAGAAGAAGGACATCCTGGCCAAGCTTGCGAACCTCAAGGCGCTACAGGCGGCCGACGACCAGACCGGCGGCACCAACATCAACTCTGGCTCGAAGACGAGCAAGAGTTACGTGATGCCGGTGGCGTGCCCGCAGGTGAGCACGGGCGGCAAGGGACTCACGGCCGCGAAGAAGGCATGCTCGCTGATCTGGCCGATCCACTGGTACGGCTGGGGCCAGGCCGGCCCGAGCCGCTATGACTGTTCCGGCCTCACGATGACGGCTTGGAAGGCCGCCGGGGTCACGCTGGCCCACTTCACCGGGGATCAGTGGAAGGAGTCGCACGCGATCAGCAAGAGCGAGCTGCGCGTCGGTGACCTCGTCTTCTACAACGGCGGCAATCACGTGGCGCTCTACATCGGCAACGGCTTCGTGGCGCAGGCCGAACACACCGGGGAGCCGCTGAAGGAGTCGGTGCTCAATTTCGAACCGGTCGTGAGCAACGGCTACCGGCGGGTCAACGGCACCTGACTCCATTTATCGCGAGCAATGGCGGGGCCGATATCGGCCCCGCCATTTGCACGTACGGGCAGCCGATGGCGTACGTCGCGACGGGTTGTGATCGATGCCGCAACCATAATGCGTAATCGATAGGCGACTCGTCGTGATATGGCTGTGATCCGCAGGATCGGCCTGGGCACTGTAGACATACAACGCCTGGCGGGCGCGTTGGTAACGGTCCGTGACCTGTCATTCTCTTTACGTACAAGAGGGTGCGGCGGACTTGCGATGACAAGCGCGACTCCATACGGTAAGCAAGCAATCCGCCGTCTGGACGTTGGTGTTTCCATGAGGGAAAGACACGGACGGCACGCCGAATCGTGAATTCGAACCGGGGAACCACTGCACCATTGGGGTGAATCCGCAGGACTCCCAGCACATTGGAGTCGTGTGGTAGGGCGTACTTCCCGACCCGAACCCGTCAGCTAACCCGGTAGGCGTTGGGGAAGAAGGAGTTCGCCACCCGTGGTACCGGATGCGCCGCGTGCCGTACGACTGCGTACGGCACGTCCCTTGCGTACGGCTCTCAGCGTGCTCGTCATCGCGGCCACTGTCGTCGTCGGCGTCGGCCTGAAAGCGCCCGAGGTTCACGCCTCGCCCGCGCCCAACCCGTCGGACCAGAGCGTCAGCGCTCTCGAAAGCCAGATCAACAAGCAGTGGAACTCGCTCGAGCCGACCATTGAGAGCTTTGACGCCGTGTCGGCCAAGCTCGCCGCGCAGCAGACGAAGGCCAACAAGCTCGAGGCCGCGATCCAGCCGCTCGAACTACAGGTGCAGGTCGCCCGGTCGCTGCTCGCGCCGGTGGCGGCGAGCCTCTACGAGGCGGGCCCAACCAGCACGTTGACGGTGCTGCTGAATTCGTCGTCGGCCGGTGCCGCCCTGGACATGGTCGCCACGGTCGACCGCATGGCTGCGCACCGCCAGCAGCAGATCGCCGGCACGGTCGCGCTCGAAAAGAAGTACCAAGCCCAGAAGCAGCCGATCGACGAGCTTGTCGCATCGCTGGCCCAACAGCGCACGACTCTCGCGGCGCAGAAGGCGAAGATCAACGCCAGTATTCAATCCCTGGACGCGCTGCGGGTGAAGGCCTACGGCAAGACGGTTTCCCCCGGGCCGCTGCGCCTGGCCGCGTGCCCCGCCGTCTACACCGGTGACCCCGGCAGCCGCGCCGCCCAGTGGGCGTGCAACCAGATCGGCAAGCGGTACGTGTTCGGCGCGGCCGGTCCCAACACGTTCGACTGCTCCGGCCTCACGATGCGGGCCTGGGACTCAGTCGGCGTGAGTCTGCCGCACAACGCATATCAGCAGAAGCACTCGATCCCGGCCGTCAGCTTCCAGAACCTGAAGCCGGGTGACCTGGTCTTCTACTTCCCCGGCATCTCACACGTGACGATCTACGTCGGCAAGGGGTATGTCGTGAGCGCGCCCCAGACCGGCGATGTCGTACGCATGAAGCGGTACAACGAGATCACGCCGGTCGGCTACGGCAGACCCTGAACCTGTCGGTGCTGTAGGTTCTCATTAGATCTTGCACTGTCTCACCGATTTGTCGCCGTACTTGTCGCTAGTGCCAACTCGCTGAGACGCCCGCACGGCGTGTCAGAGCGCAGGTGGAAGCTGACCTTCTCGCGCGCTCACCAGACCAGCCCCCCGGCGTCGGTCACCATCGAGCGCCTGATTCAACCGGATTCCGCGTACTCGGTAAGTACCTCGTCGATGAGGCGTTTCGCCTCCGCAGCCGCAGCATGGTCGCTGTGCAGCGCACCGGCGTAGATGATCAGCGCCTTCCACAGCGCCCACCCCCGTCCACGGGTCCACGTTCTGGGGTCCACGTCGAGCCTGGCACGGAACGCTTCGCGGCTCGCTCCCGACAGGAGTGTCCAGGCGATCACCAGGTCGCACGCGGGATCGCCGACACCGCAAGTGCCGAAGTCGATGACGCCAGCCAACGCTCCGTCACGGACCAAGAGGTTCCCCAGTGCCACGTCGCCGTGGAACCACACCGGCCTGCCATCCCACGGTGCCCGCAGCGCCGACTGCCAGACCGCCGTGACTGTATCCCGGGGTACCTGACCATCGAGCACCTCGACCGCCCGTCGCGTCTGAGAGTCGTAGACCTGCAGTGGCCCACCACGGAACCAGTTGTGCAGCCCCGGCTCGGGCCCTCCGGTCGGATCGGCGTGTCGCAGCGCGACGAGGAAGGCGGCCAGGCTGTCCGCGAACGCGGTCAGGTCGCCGATGGTGTCGATGCCGGCGGGGTCGCCGTCGATCCACTCATAGACCGACCAGTGGAAGGCAAACCCCTCGTCGGGCTCGCCCTTGGCCAACGGCACGGATATTGGCAGCGGCAGCTGTGGCGCAAGTATTGGCAGCCATCGGTGCTCCTTGTCGACCGCCAGCGCATACTCCCGAGCGGTGGGCAGCCGTATCGCCATGCGGTCACCGAGATGAAACGTCTGGTTGTCCCAACCGTTGGTCGCGACAGGCCGGACGGGCAGGTCGGCCCACTGCGGGAACTGTCGGGCAATCAGTCGTCGCACCACGCTCGAGTCGACCAGGCGGCGATCAGGTACCGGGACGGTGTCTGGATCAGAGGTCACGTTCACAACCTCACAAGGCAGACGCCCGATGGCAACCGATTTGGAGCCGATATCTGATCCGGGCCATCCCGCAGTCACGGCGCGGGACGACGATTCGCAGGTTAACGGTCAGCGTGAGATCGCGTCGATCGGTTCGCGGGCGCTGGTGGCAAGGACGCCGGCTGTCCCGAAGACGGCGACTGTGAGGACGCTTGCAGAACCTGGCTCCGGGGCAAGGGTCGTTCGACCGGTGGGGCGCTCAGGGGCAACGTCACATCGCTATCAACCTGCCCCGCCGACCAACCCCCCAAGAGTTATTTGACAGTCGCTGGACATCGTCGCCATACTCCCCAAGAAGTCTTGGAGAGTAGGAGCCGCCATGGACGACCCCGACGCCATCGCGAAGCTGCGCGCCGGCGCGCACCCCCTGCGGCTGCGCATCCTGTCGCTGCTCACCGGGGCAGCGATGAGCGCCGCCGAGGTCGCCCGCGAGCTCGACATCACCCACGCGAACGCGTCCTACCACCTGCGGGTCCTCGCCAGCGCGGGCCAGGTCGTCGAGGCTGGCGAGCAACGCATCCGCGGCGGCGTCGCGAAGCGCTACCGGTATCTCCCTCGCGCGAAGCGCGGCGACAAGCACATCACGGTGAAGACGCCCGAGGAGCGCGAAGCGATGGTGCGCGCGGCGGCCGATGAGCTGATCCGGCGCAGCGACTTGCGCCGGCCGCGGACCCGGGTCTCGCTCACCGACGCGGAGCTGTGGGTCTCGCCCGAGGTGTGGAAGCGGGTGTCGGCACTGGTCGACGAGGCGGCCGGGCTGCTCCACGCCGAGGCGAAGCCGCCCCGCACGCGCGGCACCCTGCACGTGAACATGACCGCCGTGCTGTTCCAGATGAAAGACGGTCACCGGTGAAGGCGCAGGAGGCCTTGGCCCCGCTCCGGGACTCCCGGTTCGGGTGGTTCTACGCCGCTCGTGTGGTGTCCACCGCCGGTTCCGCGATGGCCCCGATCGCCCTCGCATTCGCGGTGCTCGCGATCACCCACTCGGCCACCGCACTGGGGCTCGTGCTCGCCGCCCGCACCGTACCGATGGTGCTGTTCCTGCTGATCGGAGGCGTAGTCTCCGACAGGTTCTCGCGTACCACGGTCATCCGGGCCGCGAACCTGCTATCCGGGGCGACACAGACAGCGGTTGCCGTACTGGTAATCACCGGCACCGCGAACCTGTGGACACTGATCGCGCTCGAGGCCCTCAACGGCACCGTGGCCGCGTTCACCCTCCCGGCGATGCAGGGCGTTGTACCTCAGCTCGTCCGGCGCGAGCAGCTGCAACCGGCCAACGCGCTGCTCTCGTTCTCACGGTCCGGACTCACGATCATCGGGCCGACCGTGGCCGCGTTGCTCGTCGCGTCGGTCGGCCCCGGCTGGGCCCTCGCCGCCGACGCGCTGAGCTGGCTGGTCGCCGCGGTGCTCATCGGCCGGGTGAAACTGCCGCCGATGCTCCGGCGCGACGACGCGAACATGCTCCGCGAACTCCGCGAAGGCTGGACAGTCTTCACCGGCAACACCTGGCTCTGGGTAGTCGTCGCCGGCTTCGGCGTCATGAACGCCATTCACGCCGGCGCCTGGTTCACACTCGGCCCGAGCATCGCCGTCGACACATTCGGGGCCCGGGGCTGGGGCCTGGTGCTCTCGGCCGAGTCGGTGGGCCTGCTGGCGATGACGGTGGTGATGCTCCGCGTCCGGCTGCGGCGCCCGCTGCTCTCCGGAATGCTTGGCATGCTCTGCTTCGTCGGATCGCTCACCGTTCTCGGCACCGCCCCCCACGTCGTACCGCTGATGATCGCGGCGTTCGTCGCCGGCGCCGGCATGGAGGTCTTCGGCATCGGCTGGAGCGTGACCATGCAGGAGAACATCGACGGTTCGCTGCTGTCACGGGCATCCTCCTACGACGCGCTCGGCTCGTTCGTGGCCATCCCGCTCGGCCAGACGCTGTTCGGCCCGCTGGGCGAGGCGTTCGGCGCGCGGCCGGTGATCATCACCAGCGTTGTCGTGTACGCGCTCACGGTGCTGTTGGTGGTCAGCTCACGGTCGGTACGCGACATGCGCCGGACCGTCGAACCGGCCGTCGAGCCGGCCGTTGAGCCGGCCGCGGCGGCGGCCTGAGCACGGCACCCGCGGCGGATACGGCGGCCCTCCGATGGAAGCCATGCGCGCGCTGAAACGACGACTGTCCAGTGGACCCGGCAGTTCCACTACTCGTTGCGCGGCGGCGCGCCCTACCACCCGAATCTGCCCGGCATGCAAGCGGTGGCCGACCTGCTCGCCGCCGGGCTCTCGTCAATTGAGTATCGCCGTTGCTCGGCGGCCGCTATAAACCACCAATGAGCGAACAGACCCTCGCGGGTGGCAACACCGTCGGCGCCGTACGGATCGGCGACACCGTCCACAAGCAAGCCTCGCCGTGGACGCCGACCGTGCACGCGTTGCTGCGCCATCTGGAGGCGGCCGGCGTTGACGGCGTGCCTCGGGCGCTCGGCTTCGACGACCAGGGCCGCGAGATGCTCACCTACCTGCCCGGGGAGACGGCCGCCGGCCGGTTCCCGTGGCCGGCGTGGTCGTTCACCGACGTGCTGCTCACCCAGGTCGGCCAATGGTTGCGGCGCGTGCACGACGCGACCGCCGGCTTCGTGCCACCGGCCGACGCACGGTGGTTCACCGGGCGGACGATGGGACCCGGTCTGATCGTCGGCCACCAGGACATCGCGCCGTACAACGCGGCGGTCCTGGACGGCGACCGGCTCGTCGGCTTCTTCGACTGGGACAGCGCGTTCCCGTCCACCCGGGAGTACGACCTGGCGGTCGCGGCGCTCTGGTGGGTGCCGCTGTGCCCGCCGAGCGTGGCGGAGGGGCTGGGCTTCCACAACAGCGCCGACCGGTCCCGCCGCCTCCACCTCCTGCTCGACGCGTACGGGTACGACGGCGACCGCCAGGCCTTCGGCGCCACCGTCGTGCACCGCACTCGGCGGCAGGCCAACTTCTTCCGGGAGATGGCCGACGCCGGCGACAAGGCGATGATCGCCATGCTGCCGGTCGCGGGCTACATGGAACAGTCGGCGGCGGACGTCGAGGCGCAGCCGGACGACTTCTGGGTGCGCTGACGTTGAACTTCGCCGACTAGCGGAGCCTGCTGAGGATCTCATCGGTGGACAGCACGGATTCGGCGTCCGGCGGCCCGGTGTTTCGGGTCGGGCTGACCTCGAAGACCACGCTGCGCACCTTGAACCGGATGATCTGCGAGTTCTACGGCCACCCGGGCACCGACCGGGCGAACGCCGCCCGGCTGGCCAGCTACGCCGTCGACTGCGTCCTGTCCTGCGACACCCGGATCGGTGTCATCGACGACATCCACTTCATCAACCCGGCCCACAAGGACGGCCTGGACGTGTCCAACCACTTGAAGTGGCTGGCCACGCCGCAGCCGCCGCCAACGGGGCTGCCCGACCTGCTGCTGCGCGCTGTCCAAGGCCATTCCAGCGGCTGGACGCGGCTCGAGCGATTCGCGGTCACGATGACCCACCCCAGCATCGACGCCGCCGCGGCCACCATCGGCATCAGCCGGACCACGCTCATCCAGCAACTACACCGGCTCGAAACCGACCTCAGCCAGCAGCTCTACCACCGCGCGCCCGCCGCCGGAGTACCGCAACGCCCGACCACACCCGGCGCCACCCTGCTGAACATCCTCGACCAGCCGAACATCCAGCAGCTGCGCGCTACCCGCGCCAGACTCCCGCGAATCAACGCCTGACCAGCACCGCCACGCCACCCAGCAACCCAGGCAACGTCGACGCGGCGACCGTCGGGCCTGGAACTGGTGGACACCGCGCCGTCGTTCCACGCCGTCCTGATTGCTCTCGGCGGCGGGGCGCTGGCCACCGGTGTGAGTCATGTGGTGGAGGCCTGGGCGCCCGACGTCGAGGTGATCTGCATCCAGCCGCTGGGCGCACCCGCGATGACACGCTCGTGGCGGCCAACGGCGCGTCGTCGCCACCGACTCGACCAGCACCATCGCTGACGCCGCCGACGAGCCAGCGCGTAGCAGCAGCGCTGTTACCGCTGCCGCTGCTGGCCTGCTAGCAGCGGTAACGCCTACGCCGCCTGCTCATCGTGGTCTGCATGAACTGTTTGGACGCGAGCGCGCGCGGTGGAGGGGGCAGCGTGAAGCGGTCGTCATCAACTTTGCCGATATGGCTAAGTCGAGCGTGCTCGACGCCGTCCGGCGCCATCAACTCAGAGAAACAGCGACGTTGCCGCCAGCGTCCGGCGATGTGTTACCCGCCTTATCACCGACGACTCAACGCCACCCCAGCCAGGGTCACCTGAAGAAAACGACAGATCGATGAGACAAACGCACCGGCAAACCAGTGAGATAACCGGCCTCAACCGCAGGTCATGACGATCGATAACGACAAGACCGTTGAGAACCTACAGGTGCCTCACGAGCGTGTCGGAACCGACACGTTCGTGAGGCGGCCGCATGAGGGTGACGGCCACCCGTCGCCCAGGCATGCACGGCCTCGGGATCGAGTGTCATATTCGGTTCGGGGCAGTGACTCAACCCGGCGCAGACTCACCGATATGGCCTTCGCATCGCCTTCGCGTCGGCAGACGGGGTCGCGCCGATCTCACCGGCGCTCGCCATTAGCGCACGCCGTCGCGTATGAGGGCAGCGTCCAGGCGCACGTCGTGGCCGAGGAAGTCGCGGATCAGGTCGGCCGGGTCGCGTTCGGCGCCTGCGGATAGCACCTTCTCGGCGTAGTCGCGGCCGGTCGCCGGGTTGAGGACGCCTTCGGCGGCGAACCGGGCAAACAGGTTGGCGTCCAGCACGCCGGCCCATTGGTAGGCGTAGTGGCCGGCTCCGTAGTTGCTCGCGAAGACGTGGTGGAAATGCGCAGCCGTTGCGTCCGCCGGGTCGACCGGCACCGGCAGGTGGCGCCGCTTGACCGACAGGCCGTCCTCGCCGCGGTGCAGTGCAAGGTCGAGCGCCGGACGGACCATGTGGACCATCTTCCGGCTGGCGATGCGGAATTGGCCTTGGGCTCGCGCCGCCGCCGCGACTTCCTCGTCGACGCCCATGCGCCGTAGGATCACCGGCTCCAGTGGCCAGTTTTCCATGATCCGAGACGGTCCCTCGATGAAATCGAGCGGCCCGTCGTCGGGTGAGCGCAGCCGGTAGCGGGTCCGGGTGAACGCAAAGTGCATTGCGTGTCCGAACTCGTGCCACATGATGCGCAGATCGCGGATGTCCGCGCCGGTACGTGGCATGTTGGTGACGACCGTCAGCAGGTGCGGCCCGCCGTCGGTGGCCAGCCAGGGCGTGGTCATCCAACCGCTGGGCCGCTTGCCGTCGCGCGGGTACCAGTCGCACCAGATCCGGGCGAGGTGTCGGCCGGACGCGTCATGCAGGTCGAACGCCTCCACGTCGGGGTGCCATCCTGGCGCAGCGGCCGGAGTGAACGTGACCGTGTATAGCTCGGCGAGCGCATCCAGCATGACGCTGCGGGCGGTCTCTACCGGCACCGACATCGCCTGCGCGGACGCGAGTGCCCGCGACTCGCGGAGCTTCGTGGTGTAGAAACCGTCCCGCTGGACATCAATGTCCGCCGCGGTCAGTTGCAGCGTTTCGTCGCCGGTATATTCGCGGGCGAAGGCCAGCAGTTCGGCGTGTTCGTGGTCGGCCTGTGGTCGGTAGGCGTGGGCCAGCTCGTCCAGGAACGCCTGCGGATCGGTGAGCATCCGGCCGGCGCTCTGTAGCCGTACGAAGTCCGGGTAGCCGAGAAGCTCCGCGAGTTCCTGCCGGAGTTCGAGGATCTCGCTGACCACCGGGCCGTTCGACTCGGCCGCGCGGGCGACGGTCAGCCGGTACATCGCCTCACGCAGCTGGCGGTTTTCGGCCTGGCGCAGCACGATCGTGGCGTTGGCATCGGAGTACGGCACATAGAATCCGTCGAGCCCGCGGGCCGTCGCGGCCAGGCGTGCCGACTCGACCAGCGCGCCGGGCAGACCGGCCGGATCGTTTGTGGCGACCCCGGATGCGGCATCCGCGGCCCGCAGGTTTGTTATGAAGTCCGTGGCAAGCTCGGCCAGGCGGGCGTTGATCGCGGCGAGCCGCTCCCGCTCGGCCGGGTCGAGATGCGCACCACCGTGTTCGAACCGGCGCAGCAGGTCGGCCCGCAACCGCTGCGCAACCGGCTCGGCCGGCTCGACGGCGCGGATCGCCACATACAGGTCACGGCGCTGATATACCGCAGTCCGGAAGCGGGCGGCACGCTCGTTCGCAGTCCGCGACATCTCATGCCAGGCGCCGCCGAGCACCGCCGCGAGATCGTCCGTAACGGTAACGATGAAGTCGTACCCAGCGGTCGCGTCGCTGAACGCGACCAGTGGCTCGGGACTGCCCGAGACCAGATCCAGCCGGGCAACGGCAGCGAGCTCGGCCGTATCCATCGCCGGCCCCACGTCGTGCGGCACGTACGCCTCGTAGTGCGCCTCGCCCAGCGGATGGTCGAAAGAATTCACCGCAACACGATAGACGCCATCAGCCAGGGCACTGGGATGCAGCCGTTGCCCGAGGGCCCCGCCGCTTTGTTCGCCGCCCGAAATCGGTTACCGATCGCCGGTCGGCCAGGTCCGCCAGTTCTGGTAGGACCGGCTCGGTGTCGGCCCGCGCTGTCCCTGGTAGCGAGAGCCGTAGACGGCGGAGCCGTACGGGTGCTCGGCCGGCGAGGACAGCCGGAAGATGCACAGCTGCCCGATCTTCATGCCCGGCCACAGCTTGATCGGCAGATTCGCCACGTTGGACAGCTCCAGCGTGACGTGCCCGGAGAAGCCGGCATCGATCCAGCCCGCGGTCGAGTGGGTGAGCAGTCCGAGGCGGCCGAGGCTCGACTTGCCCTCCAGCCGACCGGCTAGCTGATCCCCAAGCGTGATGACCTCGAGCGTCGACGCGAGCACGAACTCGCCCGGGTGCAACACAAATGGTTCGCCGTCGGCGACCTCGACCGATGCGGTCAGCTCGTCCTGCTGAATGGCGGGATCTATGTGCGTGTAGAGGTGGTTGTTGAACACGCGGAACAGTCGGTCCAGGCGTACGTCGACGCTGGATGGTTGGACGAGCG
>CAWIKW010000013.1:0-38956 GCA_963836785.1 uncultured Actinomycetota bacterium
TTCAGCTGCCACGCGGATGCGGCGGCGGCGGCCCAGGCGCGCAGCGCGGCGGCGCGCACCGGCCGCGGAAGCGCACATGATCCGCCAGCGTGGACGATCGCGGTCGCTGCAACGACTCCAATCGTCCTCGCTGGCGGATCTTGCGTGCGGATGCGCGGGCTATGGGCGTCGAAGTTCGGCCAGTACGTCGCCGATGGGCCGAGCATCGTCGACAACGTCTTCGGGCTGGCCCGACGCGAGTGCGGTGCCGGCGATGTCCGCGTAGACGGTTGCGAACGCCTCGAACAGGTCCGGGGTCAGGCCGGCCGCCCGCTGCGCGGCCGCGATCTCGTGCATCTCACCGACGTAACGATCCGACTTGGCCGCTGCGCTGAGGACTATCTCCGGATCGGCGTACGTGGGGCCGAGCGCAGCCACCACGGTGTCGAGGACGCCGTAGTGGTCGGCCGCGCGTAGCGCCTGAGTCACGATGGCGGCCACGCCCTTGTGGATCGATGCCGTGCTCATCTTGACCGCGCTGGCCTGGCCAATCGGGCCGTCGACGACGACCGGCACGACATCCTGCCAGTGCAGCGCGGCGATCTCCCGCGCGCGCGGCCCGGAAAGGAACACCCGCGTGCCCGGCCTCGTCGTCGGCGGGGCACCGGAGATCGAGCCGTCGACGAGGTCGAGGTCGGCACCGGCCAGGATCTCCGCCGCTCGCGCCACGGTCGACGGCGCGATCGCGTTCAGATCGACCACGACCGGCCGTGAGCCGGACGCCTTGGCGGCGGCCGCGATGTCCTCGGCCGCGTCGATCGCTGCGCCCGGCGGCGTGACGACGAGCACGATCTCGGCGGTGCTCACCAGGGTCGCGAGGTCAGGTACGACACCGATGCCGAAACGCTCCACCAGCCCCCGCGTCCGCTCCGAACGCCCGGCGAGCGACGTGGTGACCTCGTGACCGCCACGCATCAGGGAAACCGCGAGTCCCGAGCCCATGTAACCGGCGCCGACCAGTCCGATCATGGTCGGCAGTCTAGCCGCGGCGCGCCGTCCCGCCGGCGTCGTACAGGTGGTGGATCGGATCGTGGATCAGGTAGCGAGCGAACGACTCGACGGTGAACCGGGCACCGTCGGTACGGTTTCCGGTCCGCTCCCACCGATCACCGTGTACGGCATCGAAGTCGTTCGCGAGCTTGCCCGCGGCCTCGTGGACTTCGGCCGCAACGACTGCCGGATCCTGCTCCGCATAGCGCTCCTCGACCGCGGTCGCGTCTTGGTCCCAGTTCTCGTAGAGCGGGTTGTCGAGCGTCAGCATCAGGTCGAGCCGTACGGCGAATACCCGGAAGACGTCCCGCACGTGGCAGCCGTATTCGAGCGGCGACCAGATGTCCGGCCGCGGCCGCTCCCGTACGTCCGGCCGGGCCACGAGTAGTTCCTGCCAGGCGGCGGCGTTAGCGCGGATCATCCCGCCGACATCCTCACGTCGAAATGACTGCGCGTCGAAGCCACACTCGGGGCACGGCTTGCCGAGCACCCACGTCCAGTCCTTGGAGTCCGGAATGATCGTCACCGGGTCAATCTACCGACGATGCCCGGATACCCGACAGCGACGACCAAGAGCGACACGAACGGCGACAGTGACACCCAACGGTGACCCGGACAACGCCGCGCCCCAGCACAACCGCCCTGGCTGCGCCGTACGCTGGCCGGGTGCCACCCGTTGACCTCCACCGACACGTCCTAGCGCTCGCCCGCCTGAGTGGGTTCCGCCGGCTACTCAGCGTACGGCTGACGAGCCAGTACGGTGACGGGCTCTTCCAGGCCGCCCTGGCCGGTTCGGTGCTGTTCAATCCGGCCCAGGAGACGAACCCGGTCAAGATCGCGGTGGGCTTCGCGGTGCTGCTTGTCCCATATTCGATCCTCGGGCCGTACGTCGGCGTCTTCCTCGACCGGTGGAGCCGGCGGGACATCATCTACCTGGCCAACCTCGTTCGCGGAACGCTGGCCGTCGTCGCGGCCGCCTTGATCGCAGTCGGCGGCCTGAGCCTCGAGTTCTTCGTCTGCGCATTGTTGATCACGGCGATCAACCGGTTCTTTCTGTCCGGCCTGTCCGCCGCCGCGCCGCACGTTGTGCCCGAACCGCTGCTCGTGACGAACAACGCGGTCGCCTCCACGCTCGGGACGGTGGCCTACTCGCTCGGGCTCGGCACGACGGCCGTCGTTCTGCACACGGCGCTGGAGACCAACGATCGCGGGTACGCCACGCTCGCCGGCGCCGGGGCCGTCTGCTACCTGGCCGCCTCCATGTTCGCGCGGACGTCATTCGGCCGGAAGGAACTCGGCCCCGACGTGGCCGTACCTCGCACGGTGTCGATCCCTCAGGAGATAGCGGCGGCGGCCCGAGGCATGGTGGCCGGCGCCCGCCATCTGATCGCACGGCCGCCGGTCGCGTACGCGATGGCGGTCCAGGCACTGTGCCGGACCCTGTTCGGCGTCCTGACGCTCGCGATCCTCCTGCTCTACTCGCACTACTTCTACTCGAACTACTCGTCCGCCATCGGTGGCCTCGGGCAGATCGTTGTGGTCGGCAGCATCGGCGCGATCGCGGCCGCCGCCATCACTCCGTACGCGACGCGGCACTTCGGCGGCCGGCTGTGGGTGTTCGCGATGACATTGCTGATCGCTTTCACGCTGCCGCCGCTCGCCCTGCCGTTCGTGCCGGTGCTGCTCGTCCTCTCGACGTTTCTCGCGAACATCTCCTCACAAGGCATCAAGATCGTCGTGGACACGAACGTCCAGGTGCACTGTGACGAAGACTTCCACGGCCGCGTGTTCAGCCTGGAGGACACGCTGTTCAACTTCATGTTCGTCGTCGGCCTGTTCATCGGCGCGCTCACGCTGCCGGCCGATGGCCACTCGGTCGGCGCCGTTGTCGCCGTGTCGGCCGGCTATCTGGTGCTGGCCCTGTCGTACGCGTGGCTGACCCGACGCCAGCCACCCCTGGAGGTCGCGCCGACCGCGCAGGCCGTCGCGTCGTCCGCCGCGTGATCGGCGGTCATCGCTGGGCCGCGGCATCGAGCGCCGCCTGCAGCGACTGCGCATAGGCATAACTCGTGTACGTCGCGCCGGACACCACGTCGACATCGGCGCTCTGGGCCTGCAGCACCTCCTTGTGCAGCAGCGGGGTCGCGTAGCCGTTGATCTCGGTGGACCGGCCACGATCGTTCGGGACCTGCAGGATCGTCACGTCCGAGATCCGGGTGCCCGCGGCGTGCAGACGCACTTGGATCGGTCCGAACGGCGTCGAGACCACCGAACCGTCCGCCGTGTAGGTCCCGCTCGGCAACGTGGCTCGGCCCGTCTTGACCGGGATGCCGCCACTGCCCTCGCCACCGACCGGGTTATCGCCCGTAGTGCCGCCGGCCTGCGTACCCGCGGTGCCCTGGGTGCCCTTGAAACCGATCAGCATCAGCGCGCCGACGGCGCTGCCGGCGACGGCGAACGTGACGCGACGGACGGTGGCGTTCACAGCTCGAACTGATCCATGTGAACCTGGCGTGCCGGCACATCCAGCTCCGCGAGTGTGCGCACGACCAGATCGCCCAAACCTTCCGGGCCGCACACGAAGACATCGCGATCACGTACGTCCGGCACCAACTCGAGTAGCCCGGCCGCGGTGAACACGTGCGCGGGATCGGGGTCGTCGCGCCGGCCGAGCACGTACCAGACCTGCATGCCGCGCTCGATCGCGAGCCGATCGAGCTCGTTCTTGAAGATCAAATCTTCGAGGGTACGGGCTCGACACAGCACGACCGTGCCCGGCGGGAACGTCTCCATCAACGCCCGGACCGGCGCGATGCCGCTTCCGGCGCCGATCAACAGCGCCCCCGGCCGGTACGCCTGATCGGCGGTGAACTCTCCGGTCGGGTTGTCGATCCACACTCGCGTGCCGGGCGTGAGGTCATTCATCGCGGCGGACTGGTCGCCGACCGCCTTCACCGTGAGCCGGAGCCCGTCCACGCTCGGCCCGGCCGACAACGAGTACGGGTGCGAGCGCCACCATCCGTTGCGGGTGAGGAAGCGCCAGTGCGTGTACTGGCCGGCGGTCGCCTTGAGTCGGTCGAGGTGTCGGCCAGTCACGTAGACCGACACGACGCCGGCGACCTCGGTCACGACCGATTTCACGCGCAGTTGGTGACGTGCGTTCAACCACAGCGGGACGGCGATGCGGCCGTAGGCGACAGCGGCGATCACGATGATGTAGGCGGCCACCCAGAACGTGTGCGCCGCGTGATTCAGCACGAACTCCTGACCGTCGGCGAACTGGTGCCCGTAGGCGAGGAGCAGGATCACGTACGCGCTTGCGTGGATGAGATGCCACAGGCCGTACGGCATCCGGCGACGGATCGCCCGGATCGCGAGCAGGCTGATCGTGACCAGGATGCCGAACGCGATCGTGGCCGAGATCAGGTCCTGATACGTCGTCAGCAACGTCCACGCCTCGTGCCAGACGCCGACCTTCGAGCTCGCGGCGTAGCCGAGGGTGATGAGCACGACGTGCGTCGCGATGACAATGACGACGTACGCCCCCAGGTCCCGGTGCCAGCGGGACTGCCGGGCGCCGCTGGACGCGCGGTCGATGATCGGCACGCGGCTCATCAGGAGCACCTGGACAAGCAGCAGATATCCGCCGACCAGACCGGCCAGGCGTCCTCCAGCCGTCAACTCGCCGGCGGTGTCGCCGACCTCGGACGTGCTCGTCTGGTGCCACCAGAACCCGATGAGGACGACCAAGCCGATTGAGATGACCGTTACGAGCGCGCGACGGCGTACGGCTGGGTTCGCCGGGTTGGCTGGATAGGTTGGGTTGGCGGGGCTCGGCGCGTTGGTCGGTCGGCTCGGCCCGAGTGGGTCGGGCTGGTCGGGCGGTTCCGGCCACGCCGTGCTGCTCGGCGCGCTCACGTGTCTACTGTCGCGCACGAACCTGGGACCGGGCCGCGATGCCTCTTACCAACCCGTGACGTTTCCGCCCGCCGCTCGCGCCGTCGGCACCGCTATTGATCCGCTCCCGTGGACGATCGGCGCCGCGCATTTCGGCCCCAACGTCCACAGCAAGTGGATCAATGCGGTGGACCGCCCGCCGCGATCGACGCAGCGTGAACGTGCGCATGCACCCTCTCGGGGCCATGGCGAACGGTCGCGGCGAATCGAGGAGCCGGGACACTGTTGACGTCTCAGGCGATTGCCGACGGCATGACCGCCGACGACCTTGACTGAGCTCTGTATGGCAGGACAGCATCGATCAGCCGGCGGCAGGCGCTGGGATTCAAGTAGGTGTCACGCCTTCGGCGATCGCGCCGGCCGCCGGTCGCTGGTCGCGACCTCACTCGCGGCGTGTAGGGTCGCGCAGCAACGCCAGCCTGACACCGGCCAACGAAAGTGGGTCGGAGCCATTCGCCCCGGAAGCGGCCGAGCCGCACCGCTCGCCGTGATAACTCGGCCGACGCATGTCGTATGGCCTGCGCGGCCACGAGTCGACGTGGTCAACGAGGTGTTGCGTACCGCCCAGGTAATATCGACCGCGGAGCCTTCCGACTCGTCCGTCGTCCATCGGTCGATGATGCCCCGGGCGGATCTGAGTCGTGGCTTTCCACCGCGGACGATGCCAGCGCGCTCGGTGATAGATGCCGCCGAGTGGGCCACGTCCGACGACCGGGCCCGCGCGATCATCACCGCGGCGTTCCAACAGCGACTCGTCGACCACGCGGCGATGATGCTGGCGCTGAGCCGGTTCGCGCGCCTCGGCCGACGTGAGTTGATCACTTCGACGATTCACGACGCGGCCGGCGGGTCCGAGTCGATCGCGGAGCACGACTTTCTCATCCTTTGCCGTCGCGGACGGCTGCCCGAGCCCACGCGGCAGGTCGTGACCACGGACGCGGCCGGTCGACGCCGCTACCGGAGGCGTATTTCGAGGAATTCGCCGTTCACGTCGAGATCGACGGCGGGCAGCACACCGAGGTCCGGCAGTGGTGGGCCGACATGCAACGGCAGAACGCGATGGGCATCAACGGCGACCGGGTGCTCCGATTCCCGGCGTGGGCCCTCCGCAACTGATCCGGAACGTGTGCTCGAGCAGGTCCGGGCGGCGTTGATCGCGGGCGGCTGGCGACCGTGATCCACTGCGGTGGACGATTGATGTCGTGATAGCGGCACCAATCGTCCACGGCGGTGGATCATGCGCTGGGTCAGCAGGCAAGGCAGGTATAGCTAGGACGGCGAGGGCCGATCAATCCCGCGCTCGTCGGCCCACGCGAACAGCGCCGCCTCGGCCTCGTCCCGGGACAACGGACCTCGGTCGAGCCGCAACTCCTTGAGGAACTGCCACGCTTCGCCGACCAGCGGGCCCGGCTTGAGCCCCAATAGCTGCATGATGGCGTTGCCGTCCAGGTCCGGGCGTACGCGGGCGAGGTCCTCCTCGGCGGCGATCCGCTCGATCCGCTCTTCGAGTGCGCTGTAGTCGTCCGCCAACCTCTCGGCCTTGCGCCGGTTGCGCGTGGTGCAGTCGGAGCGCGTCAGCTTGTGCAACCGGGGCAGGAGTTCACCGGCGTCGGTGACGTAGCGACGCACCGCCGAGTCGGTCCACTCGCCCTGGCCGTACCCGTAGAAGCGCAGGTGTAGCGCGACGAGCGCACCGACCTCCGACACGACGTCCTTCGGAAAGCGCAGGGCCCGCAACCGGGCCTTGGCCATCCGCGCGCCGACGATCTCGTGGTGGTGGAACGACACGCGACCGTCCGGGCCGACCGCCTTCGTGGCTGGCTTGCCGATGTCGTGCAGGAGCGCGGCGAGTCGCAGTACGAGATCCGGGCCGCTGTCCTCGAGATTGATCGCGTTGCGGACGACTGTCAGCGTGTGCTCGTAAACGTCCTTATGTTGCGCATGCTCGTCGATCTCCAGCTTGAGGCCGGAGAGTTCGGGCAGGAACGTTTCGGCGAGCCCGGTGTCAACGAGCAGCCGCAGCCCGGTCACCGGGTCGTCGGCCACCATCAGCTTCGCGAACTCGTCCTGGATGCGCTCCGGCGTGATCCGTCCGAGGTCGGCCGACATCGCGGTCATCGCGGCGCGTACGTCGTCCGCGACGGAGAAACGCAGCCGGGCAGCGAACCGGGCGGCTCGGAGCATGCGCAGCGGATCGTCGGCGAAGCTGGACTCCGCCGTGCCGGGCGTACGGATGACTTTTGCGGCGAGATCGTCCCGGCCACCGTAGGGATCACTGAACTCGTGCCCCGGCACCGACACGGCCATCGCGTTGATGGTGAAGTCACGGCGGCGCAGATCGTCGATGAGGTTGTCGCCGTACGCGACGATCGGGTTTCGGCTGACCCGGTCGTACGACTCGGCCCGGAACGTGGTGATCTCCAGTTGGAGCCCTCGCCGAGCGGCCCCGATCGTGCCGAACTCCTGCCCGGTGGTCCAGATCTTGTCGGCCCAGCCGGAGAGGATCTCGAGCGTCTGCTCGGGCCGCGCGTCGGTGGCGAAGTCAAGATCGTCGCCGAGCTGCCCCAGGAGGGCGTCGCGCACCGAACCCCCGACCAGGTGCAACTCGAAGCCGGCGGCGGCGAAGCGCGCGCCGATCTCGTCGGCGACCGGCCAGACTCGGATGAGTTCGGCGACGGCGCGACGCTGCGCGGTGGTCAGGGCGGATGCGGCCGGCTGGGCGCGTGGTGTCTCGGACATAGCGTCGGCCAGCGTATCGGGGTCGCGATGACATGCGCCTCGCGGCCGCGCTACGCATCGGCGGGGACATGCGCCTCGCGGCTGCGCTACGCATCGGCGGGGACATGCGCCCGGCGGACGCCGCGCCGCCGCAATGGTCCGCACGCAGTGACGGCGCCACGCGCGCGTCGCGGCCGGGCGCCGTGTCACCACGGGATGACGTACCCCCGATATGAAAGTGTGTCGACAAGCGCAACGGCCTGCTCAGTGCCATGCCTGACCGTGCCCGCACCGGTTAAGGTCGGCGCATGGCATCGACGGATCGGCGGGGGGAGCGCGACCGGTATGACCCGGACGCGACCATGATGCTGCCGATCGTGCCGCACGATGGGCCCGGTCGGGCCGATGTCACGATGGTCATTCCGGTGTTCGGGCGCGGCGGAGATCTGACCTACCAGCTCTATACCGAGGACCGGACGCAACTGCTACCGCCGGTCTATCCGCCCACCGACCCGAACCAGCCGTTCGGCAACGGTCAGTCCGGCTGGCCCGGGCGGCCGACACGCGCGATCGGCGTGGCGTCACCGGTCGTCATTCCCGGCGCACCGGGCGCGCCACCTGGGCCGCCGACCACGCCAGGCGCACCGGCCCCACTGCCGGACGAGCAGCCGTCGATCGCCCGCAGCAGCGCGATCATGGCCGCCGGCAGCATGGTGAGTCGCGTCACTGGCCTGATCCGTACGGTTGCTCTCGGCGCGGCCATCGGCGCGGCGACGGTCGGCAACGCGTACAACCTCTCCAACACGCTGCCCAACATGGTCTACGAGCTGCTACTCGGTGGCGTGCTGTCCAGCGTCGTCGTGCCGTTGCTGATGAAGGCGCGGACGCAGGACAACGATCGCGGCGAGGCCTACACCCAGCGGCTGCTTTCGCTGGCCACGATCTTCCTGGCCGGCGCGACCGTGCTCGCGGTCCTGGCCGCCCCGCTGCTCACGCAACTCGTCGCCGGCCATTCGCATCCAGCCGACAAGCACCTGATCACGACGCTGTCCTACCTGATCCTGCCGGAGATCTTCTTCTACGGCATCGCGGCGCTGCTCGCGGGCGTGCTCAACACGCGCGGCCACTTCATGGCGCCGATGTGGTCGCCGATCCTCAACAACCTCGTGGTGATCGCGACCGCGCTGGTGTTCTGGCTGATGCCGGGCCCGAAGAAACTGGACGCGACGACCATCACCACGCCGCAGGTGCTGGTGCTCGGCATCGGTACGACACTCGGCATCGTCGTACAGGCCAGCGGACTCATCCCGGCGCTGCGTCGCGTGCAGTTCCGCTGGCGGTGGCGGTTTGACTTCGGCAAGCTCGGGCTGCGCCAGATCGGGCGGACGAGTGCCTGGATGCTGACGTACGTGATCATGACCCAGATCGGGCTCACGGTCATCCTGAAGCTGTCCCAAAGCGCGGCAAGCCGTTCGTCGGCTGCGCATCCCGCGCCCGGACCGGCGATCTTCAACAACGCATTTCTGATCTTCATGATGGCGCATGGCATCGTCGCGGTGTCGATCCTCACCGCGCTGATGCCCCGGCTCGCGCGCGCCGCGGCCGAAGGTCGCTTCAGAGACATGGGCCACAACCTGACCATGGGTACGCGATTGTCGGCGGTCATCCTGATCCCAGTGACGGCGGCCTATATCGTGCTGGGCCGGCCGCTGGCGGTCGCGCTCTTCCAATGGGGCAACTACACCCACGCCGAGGCGATGCAGACCGGCACCGTGATCGCGGTCGCGGCGATCGGCCTGGTGCCGTACGCGATCACCCAGATGCAGCTGTTCGCGTTCTACGCCATGCCCGATACGAAGACGCCGGCGCTGGTGAATATGCCGGTCGTCGGCTTACGCATCGCACTCGACGTGATCCTCTACTTCGCGCTGCCGCTCGCGCTCGTCGACGCCGGCCTGATGCTCGGCAACGCGATTTCGTACGTGCTCGCCGCGGTCATCGGCTACCAACTCCTGCGACGCCGGATCGGGTTGCTTGCGATCGGCGACACGATGCGTGCGCTCGGCAAACTCGCGGTCGCGGCGCTTATCGCGGCGATCCCCGCGTGGCTGCTCTCGCTGCTGATCCAGCACGAGTTGGGCAACGGCAAGGTCGGCGCTATCGCCGCGCTGATCGTCGGTGCGATCGTGTTGGGTGCTGCCTACGTCGGGGCCGGCCTGATGTTGAAGGCGCGGGACATCACTGATGTCGCCGGCATGGTGCGGGCTCGCTTCGGCAGGTAGGCGCTGGTTGCGCTTTAGGGCCTGGGGCAGCCCGACCCCGCTCGACTGGGGTGGGGCCATTAGGTCTTCGCGGGGTCGGGGTGCCCCAGGCCCGGTGGTGCGTGCGGTGGCGCCGTCGCGCGGGCTTAGAGAGCTTTCGTGGGTACGTGGTACGGGAAAGTGGACGTGGTTCGACGGACGCCGCCTGGGTTGGGCGGGAGGGGCGCCCTATTCGTCCTGATTGGTTCGTATTTGATCTGATCTGTTCGGCCGCGGTTGTCACGAACGGACAACGAGTTAGGCATCGTGACGAAGTCGTCTACGTCAGCGTTCAGTTAAGCCGGGTAGGGTTCCCTCGCCGGCACGTGCATTCGACGCCTAGGCTCTTACTAGCTCGGGGCGCGTCATCGCCCCGTGACGGCGTGCACGGGAGGGGAGGGACGGGTGACCGAGAGCGGCCACGGCCCGGACTCGCCCGCAGCGCACGTCGTTATGACCGTCGGCACTTCCGTCGCCGGCGAGATCCTAGCCGGGCGCTACCGGCTGGAAGAGCACATCAGCGACGATTCGCACGGCCGCCAGGTGTGGCGAGGTCTCGACGTCGTGCTGCGCCGGCCGATCGCGGTCGTCCTGCGGCATCCAGGCGGGCAAGCCGCGTCCGAGATGATGTCGGCCGCCGTCGCCGCCAGCCGCATCACCCATCCTCACCTGGTCGATGTGTACGACGCGATCGACGAGGAGGCCCGGGCGTACGTGGTCCGGGAGTGGGTCGACGGTGCGTCGCTGCGCGAGATTGTCGCCGACGGTCCACTGGACTCGGGTCGCGCGACCGCGGTCGCGCACGCCGTGGCCAGCGCTGTCGCCGCCGCGCACGCGACCAACATGGCACACGGCAACGTGCACCCGGGGACCGTCCTGATCGCGGACGACGGCCGTGTCGTGCTGGCCGACGCACGAGCCGACGACTTGGCCACCATGGAGCAGGACGTCCGCTCCGTCGGCGGCATCCTCTACACGGCGTTGACCGGCCACTGGCCGTACGCCGAGCTAGGCCCGGATCGCCTCCCGGACGGCATGCGCGACGCTGCCGGTTATCTCGCCAGCCCGCGGCAGGTGCGCGGCGGTCTGCCGGCATACCTGAGCGAACTGTCCATGGACCTGCTCAACCCGTCGATCGTGGCGCCGAGCGGAGAGGACCTCGCCAACGAACTCGGCCGGCTCGACACCGACAACGGCGACGAGTTCTTCGGCGACGGCGGGCCGCTCGGCTTCGTTACGCCCCTGCGGCCGTCCGAGCCCGACGTACCCCGGCGCAGCGGCCGCAAGCTCGCCATCGGCGTGGCCGCGCTGCTGATCATTTCGGCCGCCGCGCTCGTTGTCACCCTGCGGCTCACCGGTGGTTCGAGCCCGGCCGCCGCCGGGTCGCACACCGAGTCGCCCGGCCCGTCCGCGCGCCCGAGCACGAGCGCCGCCGCCGGCGGCCCGATCGCCGTCTCGGCCAGCCAGGTGCGCATCGTCGACCCACCCAACGGCACCCGCGACAACCTGACCGACGCCGACAAGGCCGTTGACGGCGACGCCAACACCGGTTGGCAGACGAACTGGTATAGGAGCCCGGCGTTCGGAAACCTCAAGCCGGGCATGGGCGTGCTCATCGACCTCGGCAAGCCGGTCGACGTCGCCAACGTGAAGGTCGACTTCGACTCGCCGGGCGCAACCGTGTCCGCCCGGGTCGGCGACACCGATCCCGGCAACACGTCCAGCGGTGACGATCAGATCAACAAGACGTATAAGACCGTGGCCGGGCCGATCAAGGCCGGGCCGTCACAGGTGCTTCCGCTCGGGGTCACCACACGCTACGTACTGGTGTGGATCACCAAGCTGCCCTCGGTCGGGGACGGAAAATACCAGGTCGCCGTCGACGAGATCACGGTCAACGGAGCCTGATCGATCGGAGGCGGGACTCGTGGGCGACGCGCCCGCGGGCGAGCCGGCGGGACGATCTAGCCGCATAATACGGCGGTGGCCGACGATGGATCGACGAGTGATGTGGCGCTGTTGCGCGCCCACGTCGCCGGCGATCCAGACGCGTTTGCCACGCTCGTCCGACGGCACCGCGATCGGCTGTGGGCGGTCGCGCTCCGTACGCTGGGCGATCGCGAGGAAGCGGCCGACGCCGTACAGGATGCGCTGATCTCCGCGTTCCGGGCCGCCGATCGATTCCGGGGCGATTCCGCCGTCACCACCTGGCTGCACCGGATCGTCGTCAACGCATGCCTCGATCGCGTACGGCGGGCCCAGGCGCGACCGACGACCGAGCTTCCGGACGTGGACATCGCCGCACCGGAGATCGACACGGACACCGTCCTCGACGTCACCGCGGCGCTCGGCCGCCTCCCGGCCGACCAGCGGATCGCGCTGGTGTTGGTCGATATGCAGGGGCTTGCCGTCGCCGACGTCGCGGACATGCTCGGCGTCCCGATTGGCACGGTGAAGAGCCGATGCGCGCGAGGTCGGGCACGCTTGGCTGTGATGCTCGGCTATCTGCGGAACCCAGACGCACCGAGCGGAGTCTCATCGCAAAGCGGTATCTCATCGGAGGGCGCACCACACCCGCCGACCACGAGCGAGAGGGGAGACCGACCGTGACATCGAACGACGGTACGGTCCCCCCGGTCGACCTGGATCTGCTGGCCGACTATCTGGACAACGTGCTGCCGGCTGGGCCGGCCGCGATGGTGGCCCATCGGATCGAATCGGACGCCCGGTGGGCGAGCGCGGCCGCGCGGCTTCGCGCCGCGACGCCAGCCGTCACGGACATGCTGCGCACCACGACCACCGAACCGATGCCGGACGTCCTGCTCGACCGGCTCCTGGCGGCATTGCCGGAGCGGATGCCGGTCCCGGCCAGCCTCGGCGACACGTCCCGGGCGGACTCGGCCAGCGACGACCGACCGAGACGCGATGCTCAGGACGCCCCGCCGGCGCGCGTGATCTCACTTGACGATCGACGCCGGCGACCGCTCTGGTCGGGCCTGGCCAAGGTCGCCGCGGCGCTCATTGTCCTCGCGGGGATTGGTACCGGCATCGGTGTCGGCCTTCATGCCACCACCAGTGCGACCAAGAGTTCGAGCGGCGTTGCCAGCAACGCCGAAGGCGCGCCACCACGAGCCGCCTCCGGTGGCGCCCTGGCTCAGGTCACCGCGAGCGGACACGACTACGGCGGTGATCTCACCGCAGCCCCGACTGTGCCGCGCCCGAACGTCAACAGCCCGGCCGCCCCCACACCGGGCAGCGCTGGCGGGGCCGGTTCTGATTCGGCGTCGGTGCCGGGCGCGCCCAGCGCACTGCAACGCCTGGCCGGTGGAGGGCTTCCGGCGTGCCTGACCCAGGTGCAAGATCAGTTCGGTGCGTTGCCACTGAAGGCGGATTTCGCCTTCTACGCCGGCACGCCAGCGGTCGTGTTCACGCTAAACGGCGGGATGGTGGTGGCCGTGGGCGCGGAGTGCGGCCTGCCAGGCCAGGGCGCGGATGTCCTTGCCACCGGTCACTAGTCGTGATTCCAGCTCGTACCGTCGAATGATTTGACCGGTCGGTCGTATGGAGCTGGACCACCGCAGCCGTGACGTGTGGCACGGCGCACCCGCAAGGGAATCCTGGCTCCCTAGAATGGGTTCTATCGCGTGGACGGGCCGCCACGCGACCCGCCGATTGGTGTCCGGTTCGCCGGGCGTCGATACGAACCTCATGAGGAGCGCTGGAAAGTGTCCGAGGTACGCAACCTGATCATCGTCGGTTCCGGCCCGGCCGGCTACACCGCGGCCGTCTACGCCGCGCGGGCGAATCTGCGCCCGTTGATCATCGAGGGTGTGGCGTCCGGTGGTGCGCTGATGACCACGACCGACGTCGAGAACTTCCCCGGTTTCCCGGACGGGGTCATGGGCCCCGAGTTGATGGACAACATGCGTAAGCAGGCCGAACACTTCGGCGCGGAGTTCATCACCGACGACGTCACCCGGGTGGAACTCAACGGCGGCATCAAGATCGTGTACGTCGGCGAGACCGCCTATCGAGCGCGCGCCGTGATCCTCTCGACCGGTTCGGCGTGGCGCCCTCTCGGTGTGCCCGGCGAGCAGGAGTTGCTCGGCCACGGCGTCTCCTCTTGTGCGACCTGTGACGGCTTCTTCTTCCGTGGCAAGGACATCGTCGTGGTCGGTGGCGGCGACTCGGCGATGGAGGAGGCGACGTTCCTCACCCGGTTTGCCTCGTCGGTGACGATCGTCCACCGCCGGGACGAGTTCCGCGCCAGCAAGATCATGGCGGAGCGCGCACTGACCAACGACAAGATCAAGGTGCTGTGGAACAGCGTTGTCACCGAGGTTCTCGGCGACAACGGCCAGGTCTCCGGCGTCCGCGTCCGTGATGTCGTCAGCGGTGAAGAGCGTGTGCTCGACGTCGCCGGCGTTTTCGTCGCGATCGGGCACGACCCGCGCAGCGAACTGTTCGAAGAGGTGACGCGGGACGAGTCCGGATACGTCATCGTGGACGCACCGAGCACCCAGACGAACCTCAACGGTGTCTTCGCCGCCGGCGATCTCGTTGATCACACCTATCGGCAGGCGGTCACCGCGGCCGGCACCGGCTGCGCCGCGGCGCTCGACGCGGAGCGTTTCATCGCTTCGCTCGAGACGCCGGAGGGGTAGCGTCGATCGGCCGCCCGCGGCCGTTATACCTCCGAACGACCCGGCGTCCCGCTCGCCGACCCCGCTCCGCACGCACTCGATTTCCGGAAAGGCTGACCATGAACGAAGTCACCGATGCAACGTTCGTCGACGAGGTGCTGATGTCACAGACGCCCGTCCTCGTCGACTTCTGGGCCGAGTGGTGCGGGCCGTGTCTGCGGGTCGAGCCCGTCCTCAAGGAGATCGCCAGCGAGATGGGCGACAAGGTGAAGATCGTCAAGATGGACATCGACTCGAACCCGAACACCGCGCGCGACTACCGCGTGATGTCCGTACCGACGCTCACGGTGTTCAAGGGCGGCGAGCCGGTGACGTCGGTGGCCGGTGCCCACCCCAAGAGCACGCTGGTACGGCTGATCGAAGGCGTTCTGTAGTCGGCGCGCCCGGAGCATCGGCGACATAGACGAAAGGCCACCGGATTCAACGCCGGTGGCCTTTGTCGTGACTCAGTGGCCTTGTCGTGGGCCGGTGGCCTTCTCCCGCGCCGGCGGGCCCTCCTCGCGCCCGGGATACCGAGTTCGTGGGACGCCATCGCCCCCGACGCGTACCACTCAAAGTGACATTTAGGATGTTGGGTCGGCAACCATGCGCCGGCGGTTCGAAGCGCAACCAGGGCGGCTTTTCCGGCGTGCGCTCATAGCTCGATACGGTGTGCCTCGGAGATCGGTCCGCCTCCACCGAAGATGGATCGAACGGTTTGACCGGATCTGCCAGCGGGCACCGCACGGAACGACCGGAGGCGGGACACTACGGTGCAGGAGGCGTGCGATCACGCCCCGAACTCCGCACCTGGTGGTCGGCCCGCACGGCGGCTCGGTCACGAACACTGCATCACCGCACCAGCTCTAGGAGTCCAGATGCACTCGTATCGGCAGGGCGAACGTGGCCCGGCGATCGTCGAGATCCGCGCCATCCTGGCGCATCTCGGCCTCCTCGACGCGAGCGCGTCCGGTGGCGCCGATGCGGAGTTCGACTACGCGACTGATGTCGCCGTTCGGACGTTCCAGCAGAGCCGTGGGCTGAATATCGACGGAAAGGTGGGCGACGAGACGTGGCGGGCGCTCGACGCCGCACGGTGGACGCTAGGCGACCGCATGCTCTTCCATGCGATGCCCGACGCGATGATCGGCGACGACGTCCGGCAACTCCAGGACCGTCTGCTCGAGATGGGCTTCGACGTCGGTCGCGCGGATGGCGTGTTCGGCCAGCGTACGGCGAAGGCCGTCGCCCGCTTCCAGCGCGAGGTCGGCCTGGCACCGGACGGGGCCTACGGCCCGCAGACGATGACCGCGCTCCGCCGCCTCGGGCGCAAGGTGGTGGGCGGACACGCACAGGCGCTGCGTGAGGCCGAGCGATTCCGGCACGCCGGCCCCACCCTCGTGGGCAAGACGATCGTGATCGATCCCGGCCACGGTGGCACCGATCCCGGTGTGGTCGTCGCCGACGGGCTGCTGCGATGGACCGAGGCCGACCTCGCGTTCGACATTGCCACGCGGCTCGAGGGACGGCTGGCGGCCGCCGGCATGCGGGTGTTCCTGACCCGCGGGCCACGGCCGGTCGACGCGATCGACGACCGTACGCGGGCGAATCTCGCCAACGACCTCGGCGCGGACCTGCTGCTCTCGATCCACTTGGACGGAAACTCGAGCCCGGACGCCAACGGCGTCGCGACGTATCACTACGGCACCGAGAACGGCGAGGTGTCCACCGTCGGGGAGCGGCTGGCCGGTCTCGTACAGCGCGAGATCCTCGCCCGTACGGGACTTCAGGATTGCCGTACGCATCCGAAGTCGTGGGATCTGCTGCGGTTGACTCGCATGCCGGCCGTGCGGGTCGATCTGGCCTACCTGACGTCGCCGAGCGATCGTGAGCTCGTCGTCCAGGCGCCGTTCCGCAATCGCACCGTGGAGGCAATGATCGCGGCGGTGCAACGCATGTACTTCCCGGTCGAGCAGGACGTCAAGACCGGCTCGATCGACGTGTCGGCGCTTCGCGCGGCGCTGCCGACGGCCGTGCACTAGGCGATCGACTCAAGCCCGAAACGCGATCCACTCAAGCCCGAACGCGACTCGCTCAGGCTGAGCCGGTCGTGATGCCGTCGGTCGATCGCGTCGCCGGCCGCACCGGCCGCAGGATCGATTCCGGGCTCATCGAGCCGAGCAGCTTCTCCAGGGCGTACTCAACGTCCGACTTCCAGGACAACGCGGTGCGCAGCTCCAGGCGTAGGCGGGGGTAGCTCCGGTGCGGCCGGATCGTCTTGAAGCCGACGGCGAGGAAGAAGTCCGCCGGCGCCAGGCAGCGTCCGGACGCGCCGAGGGACCCGGGTGAGTCGCGCTGACCGTCCTCGTCTAGCTCGGTGCGCTTCGCATCGCCGAAGGCCTCGATCGCGCGGATCCCGCGCTTGGTCAGGTCGCGCGCGACGCCCTGGATCAGCATCCGGCCGAGTCCGCCACCGGCGAACGCTCCCACCACATGCGCCGTCATCAGCAACGCGGCGTCGGCCGAGACCGGCGACGTCGGAAACGCCATCGACCTCGGGACGTACGCCGGCGGCGCGTACATCGCGAACCCGGCGACCAATCCATCGACGTAGACGAGCTTCCCGCAGGATCCCCATTCGAGCAGCGTCTGCGAAACCCAGGCCTCTTTTTCCAGGTCGGGAGCGCCCGCGGCACATGCGCGTTGCGCGGCGACCGGGTCTAGTTCCCAGTAGACGCACTGCCGACACGGCCGGGGAATGTCCTCCAGCGTGTCCAGCGTGAGGTTCACAAGGCGTCGAGACACGTGACCGACTCCTGAGACAGCTTGGGGGCGAATCTCGGTCGCACCCCTCAACAAGGGAAGATCGTACCTGGCAAATGGCTCGATGGTCGTCGAGATCGCAAGCTAGGATCGGCGAACCGTGACGCTCGGGAGCCCGACGACTCCCGAGCGTGCCGTGAGTAATGGCGGCGCGTCATGACGAGACACGCCGAGACAGGGGCACCGAGGAGGACCGGCGCGATGACGACCGGCACAACGCTCGACGATTACACCGACCGGTATGCCCGGCGCATGCGCGGCATGACCGCCTCGGAGATCCGGGCGCTGTTCTCGGTGGCCAACCGTCCCGAGGTCGTCTCGCTCGCCGGTGGTTCTCCCTACGTAGCCGCGCTGCCGCTCGACGCGGTCGGCGCGATGCTGGCCGAACTCGGATCGACCCACGGCGCGACCACGTTGCAGTACGGCATCGGCCAAGGCGACCCGATGCTGCGCGAGCGCATCTGCGACATCATGACATTGTCAGGCATCGATGTAACGAGCGGCGCATCGCCGGACGACGTCGTCGTCACCGTGGGCGGTCAGCAGGCCATTGACCTAGTCAGCCGCGTATTTCTCGATCCGGGCGATGTCGTCCTCGCCGAAGGCCCGAGCTACGTCGGCGCGCTCGGCGTCTTCCAGGCGGCCGAGGCCGACGTCGTACACGTGCCGATGGACGACGAGGGCTTGATTCCGGCCGCGCTCTCCGAGGCCATCGCGGCCGTCACGAAGGCCGGTAAGCGCGCGAAGTTCCTCTACACCGTGCCGGCGCACCAGAATCCGGCCGGCGTGACGTTGCCGGACGGCCGCCGCGACGAGATCCTCGCGATCTGCCAGGCCGCCGGGCTGTTGATCGTCGAGGACGACCCGTACGGCCTGCTCGGCTTCGACGGCGAGACGGTGCCGGCGTTCCGGTCCCGCACGCGAGACGGCGTCATCTATGTCAGCACGTTTTCCAAAACGTTCGCGCCGGGCCTGCGCGTGGGGTGGATTCTGGCGCCGCACGCCGTCCGGGAAAAGCTCGTGATCGCCTCGGAGGCGCAAATCCTGTGCCCGAGTGCGTTCGCCCAGGCGACCGTCGCGACGTATTTCGAGACGATGCCGTGGCAGCAGCAGCTCAAAACGTTCCGCGAGGTGTATCGGGAGCGACGAGATGTCGCTCTCGCCGCTCTCCATGACCTCATGCCGGCGGGTACGCGCTGGACGGTCCCGTCCGGCGGCTTCTACATCTGGCTCACGCTGCCCGATGGCCTGCACTCCAAGGACATGCTGCCGCGCGCGATCGCCGAACGTGTGGCCTACGTCCCCGGAACCGGCTTCTACGCGGACGGCACCGGCGGTGCGCACCTGCGGCTGTGTTATTCGTTCCCACCGCCGGATCGCATCCGCGAGGGTGTGCGACGACTGGCCGCGGTGGTCGAGCATGAGTCGGCACTGCGATCGGCGTTCGGCGTCAGCGCCGGTGCATCCGGTCCGGCCGCGGTCACCTGGACCAGCACATCCGGGGGTCAGCGGTCGTCGCGCACCGCCGACGCTCCCGGTCCGGAGACGACATGACCACGGGTACGGGCGGGGCCACCGAACCGCGCGTGCTGGTGCTGGCGGGTGGTCTGTCCTACGAACGGGACGTGTCCCTCCGGTCCGGCCGACGCGTCCTCGACGCCCTGCGCGCCGCTGGCATCGACGCCACGGTGTGCGACGTCGACGCGGCACTTCTGCCGGCGCTTGCCGCCGATCCACCGGACGCGGTCGTGATCGCGTTGCATGGTGCCGCCGGCGAGGACGGATCGTTGCAGGCGATCCTGGACCTGTGCGGCGTCCCGTACGTGGGCGGTGACGCCCAGGCGGCCCGGCTGGCCTGGGACAAGCCGACCGCGAAGTCGGTACTGCGCGACGCCGGGATCGCAACACCGGACTGGGTCGCGCTGCCGCAAGAGCGCTTTACCGAGCTCGGCGCCGGGGCGGTGCTCGATCGGCTGCTGTCCCGCTTCGGCCTGCCGCTAATGGTGAAGCCCGCGCAGGGCGGTTCCGGGCTCGGCACCTCCGTCGTGCGGGACGCCTCGGCCCTCGCGACCGCGATGGTCGGATGCTTCGCGTACCACCCGACCGCGCTGATCGAGCCGTACGTGTCCGGAATGGACGTCGCGATCAGCGTGGTCGACACCGGTGACGGACCCGTCGCGTTGCCGGCCGTGGAAATCGTTGCGCGCGACGGTGTGTACGACTACGCCGCCCGCTACACCGCCGGGCTGACCACATGGCACACTCCGGCCCGACTTGACCCGGCCGCCGCCCACCGGGCGAGCGAGGTCGCGTTGCACGCACATCGCGCGCTCGGGCTCCGTGATCTGTCCCGCATCGACCTCATCGTCGATGAGGCGGGCACTCCGTACGTCATCGAGGCCAGCGTGGCCCCGGGCATGACCGACACGTCACTGTTGCCGATGTCGGTGACGGCGGCCGGGCTGGACCTTGGCAAGACGCTCGCCACGCTCGTCGACCGGGCCGTCCGGCGCGGCTGACTGATCGTCGACTGACTGATCTTCGACTCGCTGTTGGCCACAACCCCGGCCCGTCGGTGGCGTTGTGATGGTGTGACTGTCGGCGACGTGGGTCCGGATCGACCTGGGGGGTCGACAGCACGGCGGGCGCCTACCGCCCGACGCGCTCCTCCCGGGGCCGCTTCGCCTGCGACGGGATCCGTACCGAGACGGTTTCGCTGTCGTCCGACGCGAGATCGGGGTTCGGTTCGCCCTCCGTCACCCCGGCTGACGCCTTGGTGTCTTCGGACGCGTCGTAATCGACGGTCGTCCAATCGGGATTGCCGGCTTCCTTCGCCGTACTGATGTGGCCGTCACCGCTCGCGTCGCCGGCACTGGCGTCGGCGCTGGCGTCGGCGCTGCTCGGGGCGTCCGGTGCCGGTGGCGTTGCCGTACCGGCGTTCGATGCGCTTTTCGCTTCGCTGTCGCCCGCCTCCGGAGACGCACCGTCCACCGCCAACCCCGCGCCGAGGGTTGCGTCGACGGCTGGATCCTCAATGGCGGTTATCCCAGCGAACGTGCTCGGCGCGTGCCACTCGATCCGCGGCGGAGCGACCTGGGCCGTACCGCCGAACGCTTCGAGCCAGGCGGCGATATGGGCGAGATTGCTACGCCACTGCGCCTCCGGCACCGGGTCCAGGATCTCGTCCCACATGGCAAGGAACGGACCACGAAGCTGCAACTGCCCCGCCGGCCGTCCGAGGAACCAGAGATGCAGGTGAGCCGCGCCATCGCCCCAACGATTGACGTGCACCTGTGCGACCTCGTCCAGCGACCGGATCGCACGTTCAAGCCGTACGGTCATGACCCCCAACTCGGCCGCGAGCAGATTCGGCAGGTCGCCCAGGTCCAAATGCGACCGTGCCTCCAGGATGAGCACCATTGGAAGTCCGGTCGGGCCGTCTGTCGCACGCACCCGCCATCGTTCGCTGACCCAGATGTACGCATCGTCGGTCGCAGAACACGCGACGCACGAGGACGGATCCTCGCCGTCCCGTGGCGGTTCGGACGCGACGGGCGGATCCAATCGCTTCACCCGAAGCTGGCCCTCGAGCGGGAAGCTTGGCGATTGTGTAAATAAGGGAAGTGAGCTGGGGGTGTCGACCACAAGGAGACGATAGTCCGGGTTGGGGCGACTGTCGCCCCTCCTTCGGTTTCACGTGAAACGACACACGACCCGAGATTGCTCGGTGCGTCCTCGGCGACCGAACCCGTTGCGGTTAGCCAGAGTCGACAGTCGGTCCGCACGACCCGACCGCGGCCGGGACAGGTCGTGTGACGCCCGATCCGGCCGCCGCGGCATCCCGTCAAGACGGTGTCCGACGGACAGCGATCCGCGCATGACGTTGATCGCGCGAGTGGTGCGGGACCGTCATGACGACCGCGACTCGCTATCGATGCACGCGACGCCGATCGCGGCAGACCATGGCCGATGCGAGCGATGCGAGCTCTGCGACGGATGCGAGCCGCGCGGCCCGACGCGGATCCGAACTGTCACGCGCCCGGCGCCCCACGACCCGACACCGCATGACCCCGGAGCCGCGCGACGGCACGACCTCGCCACCCAGACCGCACGACCCAGCGCCGCACCCGTCGCACGACTCCGCATGTGGCACACCGACGATGCAGTGTGGATCGCGCAGCACCCACGCAGCACGGGGAGCAACGAAGCGAAGACGGCGCGGGCCGGTACACGAAGCGCCGGACTGGACCGGTTGACCGGCGCTCGGACGAGCACGCGACGCCGTACGTGATCGAGCCGATGAGGCTCCCGACGCCCACGTCGATCCCGAATCCGGACGACCGTGGTGGCGAACGAACCGCCCGAGTACGCAAGATCCACGATGTGGAGCGCTCGAACCGGTCGCTGACACCCCGATAAACATCACACTCATCCACAGGCCCGCAGTGGCTCTGACCGCGTGTGGAGGCTCGGCCGACGATGCCCTGTGGATAACTTCTGTGGATTCTCGCGGGCCGGCCGTAACCCATTTTCCGGCCCGTAGTTAACCGAAGCCGCCACCGGGAGCCGCCGGCCGTTCATGTTCGGGCCGTCCGCCGCGACGGCGATCACACCGAGGTCCCGACGGCGCATCCGCGACCGGTTCAGCCGACGCCGCGTTGAACAGCACAGCGAGGCGAGCGGTCGGCCCCGGCCATGATTCACGGTTCCGGGCGACCGACCGTACCGATCAATGGGTCCGGAAAGGACGGCGGGCCCGAGCCGCGCCGCGGCCGGGCCCACGACGACGGTCGCGGCTATTCGCCTTCGACGCCGAAGATGCCCACGATGCGTTCAAGGTCGTCGACACTGCCGAACTCGATGACGATCTTGCCTTTGCTGCGGCCAACGTCGATCTTCACGCGCGTATCGAAACGATCGGACAGGCGATCGGCAAGATCGGACATCGCGCGGGGAACCGCGGTCTGCCGGCGCCGGGATGCGGCCGGGCGGCTCGTATCGCCGGACGCGGCGAGTTGCACCAATTCCTCGGTCGCCCGGACCGACAGCCCCTCCGCCACGATGCGAGTCGCTAGCGCCTCCTGCTCGACCGGGTCATCGAGCGACAGCAGTGCTCGGGCGTGGCCGGCCGAAAGCACGCCGGCTGCGACGCGGCGTTGCACCGGGGCCGGCAGGTTCAAGAGTCGGATCGTGTTGGAGATCTGCGGCCGACTCCGTCCAATCCGCCGGGCGAGCTCGTCGTGGGTGGCACCGAACTCGGTCAACAGCTGCTGATAGGCGGCCGCTTCTTCGAGTGCATTCAGGTTCGCCCGGTGGATGTTCTCGAGTAATGCGTCGCGCAACATCGCATCGTCGCGCGTCTCCCGGACGATCGCAGGGATGAGTTCACGGCCGATCGCCTGCGCCGCACGCCAGCGACGCTCGCCCATGACGAGCTCGAACTTGTCGATGCCGGTCTCGCGCACCACGATCGGCTGCAGGAACCCGACCGCCTCGATCGACTGCTTGAGTTCCTCGAACGCGCTTTCGTCGAATATCTGACGTGGCTGCTTCGGGTTGGGCACGATCGAGTCGACCGGAATCTCGGCAAAGCGAGCACCAGGCACCGGCGCCAACTGGTCCGCGTGCGCGTCAGCAACAGCCGCACCAATACTCGCTCCGGCCCCGCCGGTCCCGGCCGCCTCTGCGGGCACCGGCGGTGCGGTCGGGATCAGCGCGCCGAGGCCGCGGCCAAGGCCACCCCGTGGCTTGCTCATGTGCCCACGCCTTCCATTCGCGCACCGCGTACGGCAATCTCCTGGGCCGCCTCGAAATAACTCACCGCGCCACGGGACCCCGGGTCGTACGTCATCACGGACTGGCTGTAGCTCGGCGCCTCCGACACGCGCACGTTGCGGGGGATCACGGCGTGCAGAACCTTGTCGCCGAAGTGCGCCCGCACGTCCTGCTCGACCAGGTCGGCGAGTCGGGTCCGGCGGTCGTACATGGTGAGCAGGACGGTCGAGATGTCGAGCGTCGGGTTGAGGTGCGACTTGACCAACGCGATGTTGCTCGTGAGTGCTTGCACACCTTCGAGCGCGTAGTACTCGCACTGGATCGGGATCAGCACTTCCTCTGCGGCCACAAGCGCGTTCACTGTGAGCAGTCCCAGCGAAGGCGGGCAGTCGATGAAGATGTAGTCGAACTCGGCGCTCGAGGCCTGGATCGCCCGCGACAGTCGGGATTCCCGGGCCACCACCGAAACCAACTCGATCTCCGCACCGGCCAGATCGATCGTCGCCGGTACGCACGCGAGGTTCGGAATCCCGTCGACCGACTGAGTCACCGACTCCAAGGCGGCGCCCTCGATCAGGCAGTCGTAGACGTCCGGGACGCCGGCATGGTGGGGCACGTTCATTCCGGTCGAGGCATTGCCCTGCGGATCAAGATCGATGACGAGGACGCGATTGCCGTGTAGGGCGAGTGCTACCGCGATGTTGACGGCGCTGGTCGTCTTGCCGACGCCACCCTTCTGGTTCGCCACGCAGATGACGCGACGCCGCGCCGGACGGGGCATCGTGATCTCCCCGCTCGGATTGAGGATTTCCACGGCCCGCCTCGCCTCCTGCGCCAGGGGTGGATCTTCGGTTTCACGTGAAACATCAGCGTCGGTCATCCTGACCCCTGTCTCGTAACTCGACACCGCGCCCGTCCGTGGCGACGGCACACTCGGGGGTGTCTCGCCCGACAACACGGAATCGTCACCATACAACGCGACCGACTCAACGAGGCGTTCGGAGGCAGGCACAGATCGCCCATCCGACGCCGTCGAGACGGTACCCCCCGCGTCCGCCGCCGACGATCTCGTCGGTCGATCGGGGCCGACCTCGGTCGCGACTGCCATCGTGCGCCGGCTCACTACCGGAGCGCGACCCACCGCCACCACATCCCGCCAAAACAGACCGCCAACGCCGCCGGTCGGGTCTACATCATCCGCCGCCATGTGTCGGCCGTCGCGTCCACGGGAACCGCCGTGCGGCGCACGGGAACGCCCGTCACGTCCGTACGAGGCAGCGTCATCCCGACCGGAGCCCACGCCGTCTCCGTTGGACGTCCCGTCGGCACCGCGGTCGCCTCTGCGGGGCCGCCGTGGGTCGCCCGGGTCGCCCGGGTCGCCCGGGTCGCCCGGCCACGCTAGCGCCGGTGCACCGTTCCCTGACCGAAGGACGTCGGATGGTCCATCGGATCCTCGCGCACCCACAAACCGCTTCGTGCTCGCGATCGCCGCGGGAGAGCCCGCAACCGCCGGGCCCGAACCCACCGCCGCAGCCGAAGCCACCGCTCGGCCCGAAGCCACCGCCGGGCGCAAAGCCTCCACCGGGGCCGGCGACATCGCAACGCCCGTTGCTCGCGACGCGGACCGGGAACCTGAACCACCGCCGGTTTGCGCACCACTCGCGCCGACGCCGAGGTTGCTCGATGCTCTAGCCGAACCACGGACTACGGCCAGCGCAGGCGGCGCGCCGTGCCCACCCGTGGATCGGATCGCCCCGAGGTGCGCCGGCGGGCCTACCGGAACGATCGGCTCCCAGTGGCCACTTCCGTCATACACCGCCGTCATCCCGCCACATCCGGATCGGTCACCGTCCTACGTCGCGGCGTCCGGACATGTGGAGACGTCGCTCAATGTGCGCATCGGTCGCCGGTTCCAGTCGTTCGTCGCCGCCGGCCGCGCTGCGCCAGCAAACGTAGCGTTGCCAACGGGTTCACGGTCGTACCGCAGGGTTTATAGTCTCGCGATTAACCGCTTTCCTGCATACCGACGTTCGGCCTAACTAGTCCACCGTCGTCGACGATGGTTCAACGACGAGGGCGCGGGGAGGACGTCGTGCGCTCGCGCCGATAAATCTCACATCGATCGAGATTCCATCCAGAAGTGAATCGCCACTCACGCCCGTGATGTCGAACCGGCGTCGTCGGCCCGCACCTATGAATGCGCGACGCGTTCGTATTCACCACCCGCGGCTGCTCGGCCCGTCCACGCCCGGCCAACCATCGTTCACACACCGCCGGCGGGATCGGCTGTCAACGACGGCGGGACCGACCATCAACGACGGCGGGACCGGCCTCGAGGACGAGTCGAACTTTCGGTGGTCCGCCGGTCCACGACGCGTTCCCGTACGACCTCCACGACCGTGGTCGGATCGGGCAGCAGACCGGTTCCGTACTCCCGCACGACGGGAGCGCCACCGCCGAGCCGCATGACGGCATCCGCGTGGGCGGCCACCTCCTCGCTCGCGGTCGTACCCTTCACCGCTACAAGCCGCCCACCGACGCGAGCCAGTGGAAGACACCATCCGGCCAAACGGTCGAGCGGAGCCACGGCCCGCGACGTCACGACGTCGGCCGGTTTCACGTGAAACATCAACGCGTTTTCGGCGACCTCCTCGGCGCGTGCCCGTACCACCGTGACTCGGTCGGTCAGCTCCAACGACTCGACGATCTCGTCGAGATACGCCGTGCGCCGCGCCAACGACTCCACGAGCGTCACGTGCACATCCGACCGGGCGATCGCGAGAACCACGCCGGGTAGTCCGGCTCCCGAACCCACGTCGATGACATGCGCCCCCGACGACATGGCCGGAGCGATCGCCGCACAATTCAGGATGTGCCGATCCCACATTCGCTCGGCCTCACGTGGCCCCATCAGCCCACGAATCACCGCATCGCTCGCGAGCGACTCCGCATAGCGCCGGGCGAGGGGCAGTCGAGGACCGAAGTACACCTCGGCCGCGGCTAACAGCTCGGGTGGGGGTTCGCTCACGTCACGGGTACGGTCAGCGCCGGCCATGATCGCCGCCTGAGCACCGCGGCGTCAGCGCGAAAAAGCCCGCCGCGACTCGCGGTCGCGGCGGGCAATTCCGTTCGTCGGTACGGCTCACGCCGGGTGTACGACGATGCGGCGGTGCGGTTCGACACCTTCGGACTCGCTCTCCACGCCCGTGGTGGAGTTGATGACGTCGTGCACACACTTCCGCTCGAACGCGTTCATCGCTTCGAGTCGGACCGGTTCACCGTGTTGCTTCACCCGCTCGGCCGCGTTCTTGGCGATCGCGACGAGCTCCTTGCGGCGGCTTTCGCGATAACCGCCGACGTCCAGCAGCAGCCGGGACGGCGATCCGGTCTGGCGATAGATCGCCAGGCGCGTCAGTTCCTGGAGTGCCTCCAGGGTCGCGCCACGCTGGCCGACCAGATTGTCGAGGCGGTCACCGACGACCTCGACGACGGGCCGACCGGCCTGGACCACCTCATCGATATCGCCGTCGTAGTCGAGGATGTCGAGGAGTCCCTCGACGTAGTCCGCGGCCACCTCGCTCTGCGCGAACAGATCGCTGTCGGTGCTCGCTTTGGGTTCTTCGGTGTCGGTGTCGGCCTCCGCGACTGGGGGCGTACTCGTTTCCGTCACGATGTCATCTCCGTTGTGCTTGAGACTTCGGTAACCCCCGGGTCCTCGGATGGCCTTGCACCCATCCGACCGGGGAGGTCTGTGGCTTCGCGTCCGCGCTGTCCAGGCGCGCCGCCGCCCGTACCAATCGCTACCGGTGGGTGACCGGTGCGCTTCGTACGGGCGAGCGTCGCGTCAACTCGACAGCCGCTTGGCGGCGTTGCCCTTCTTCGGGTTGATCGGCTTGGCACCGACCTTCGGCGCGGCGACGGTCGGCTTGGCGACCGGGGCACCGTTGGTGATCGGCTTGCCGTTCTTCACATTACGGGCCCCGGCCTTCGTCGGCGGCCCATTCTTGCTAGGCGCCGGCGTCTTCGACCCACCGAACATGCCGCCCAGCCCGAGTCCGGTGTCCACGTTGACCGGCGGCGGGAACTTGCGTAGCACGTAGAACTGCTGACCCAGGGAGAACAGGTTTGTCGTGACCCAGTAGATGACCACACCGATCGGGAACACGGTCCCGGAGAACAGCAGACCGATCGGCACGCCGAACAGCATCAGCCGCTGGATCATCTTCTGGTTCGGATCGGTCGCCCAGCCGGTCTTCTTGATCATCTGGTACTGCGTGAGGAACGTCGTGATGATCATGATCGCCATCAGCACGCCGGCGACGATTCGAACGTTCGTCGTGGTTGCGCCAAGGCTGCTGACGTCCGCACTCGACGACTTGAACGCCGCGGAGATCGGGGCACCGAACAACGTCGCGCTCGATGCGCTGTCGAACTGCGTGATCGACCAGCCGTACAGCTGCTTGCCGGCGTCGGGCATGGTCGGCTTGAGATGCCGCAGCACGTGGAAGAGACCGATGAAGACCGGGATCTGAACGAGAAGCGGCAGGCATCCCATGAGCGGATTGGCGTTCTCCGAACGCATCAGCTCCATCTGTGCCTTTTGTAGGCCCTGCTTGTCGTTCTTGTACTGTTCGCGCAGTTTTGCGATCTGTGGCTGAAGAGCCTGCATCGCGCGCTGCGACTTGATCTGCTTCACAAAGACCGGGAACAGCACCGCGCGGATGGTGATGACCAGGAAAACGGTGGCGAGGATCCAGTCCCAGTTCGTGCCGAGCCAGTCACCGACACCGATGAAGTGCCAGAACGCGTGCCACTTCAGCAGGATCCAGGAGATCCCTGTGTAGATCCATCCCATGGCGCTATCTGACTCCGTTTTCCGTCGGTCGCGGCGGTGGGACGGGGTCATACCCGCCCCGGTTAAAGGGTTGGCAGCGCAGCAGCCGCCAGGTCGCCAGCCCGATGCCCCGGAACACACCGTGCGTGGAAATCGCCTCGACGGCGTACGCACTGCATGACGGGTAGAACCGGCAACGCGCCGGCAACGCCGGGCTTATCCAACGACGGTACGCGATGATGGGTAGTAACAGCATGCGGGCGGCGGCGCTCATGACGGGACGCACATCGGTTTCCGGGCCGTCGACGCCTGGTCCGGGGGTGGACGTGCTCGGCGTTCGGGCTCGCGGCGGTGACATGTGCGTCATCACGGTCGTCCCCGCCGTCGAGGCCGTGCCGGACGGATGGGCTCCTTGACAATCGTGGACAACGCTCCGTCCAGATCGGCACCGAGTGCCGCATACGTCCGGTTCGCCGCGCCCGGCAGGGCGCGAACCACCACGTCCGTACGGTCCGGCAGCCGGTCCAGCCGCGAACGCATGAGGTGCCGCAACCGTCGACGCACGCGGTTTCGAACGACCGCGCCGCCAACCGCCTTGGATACGACGAATCCGGCACGTACCGACGGATTCGCCGGATTTCGTGCCGGATTAGACGTGTTTAGCACTATCTGAGGGATCTGCTCGACCGGAGTTTCGGAAGCGTCGGCGGCGACCGGCTCGACTGCCATCGGCGGCCGACTCGCTGCGTGAACGACCACAGCCCCGCGTGCGACGCGACGCCCACCCGCGACAGTGGCCGAAAACTCGTCACGTCGCCGAAGTCGGTCGGTCGCCGCCAGCATGCTTACCCGAATCTGCTCAGGCTGATAGGCGAGCGCGACCCTTGGCCCGACGGGCCGACAGGATCGCGCGACCGGCACGGGTGCGCATGCGCAGCCGGAAGCCGTGGGTCTTCGAGCGCCGACGGTTATTCGGCTGGAAGGTGCGCTTGCTCACGTCAGGCACTCCGTCTTCATCGTGCTCGCCGCACGTTGCGACGATGTGTCAGCTCATCTGGGTGAATCCGTGGCCGGCGTTGCGACATCGCGATCCGGTGCCACCACGACCTGGGTCGCGAGGCGGGCGGGGAGTTACCACGATCGCCGCTGGCGGAACTGCCGGCCACCAGTCGTCATCAACTCTACCAGCGTGGATAGAGCAACCGGTCGAGCGTACGCGGCGGGACGAGCAGCGTCAAAACCGGCACTGGATCGTTGTTCTGATGGCACGGTCGTGACCTGCAGCAATGCCAGCAAAGGGCCACACCGGTCGAGCCTACGGCCCGGGCGGGCCACGTCAGTCGACTTGTGGACAACGGTTGAGTCGCTGTGGACAACGCTGTTACGGTGCCCGTCTGACCTCCGTTGGGCAGCGCCGCCATAAGGTTCCGGAACCGGACGAATCATCACCCCACCACCGGACCGGGCGATCGCTCGACGCCGCGGCGCGCCGGGGCCGGGTGTTGGGGCGAGGGACGGTCATATGCCGAGATCACGTCGATACACAGGTTGTGGATAACTTGTGGACGGATCATGGCCAGGCAGTAGAAACATCGGTGGACCCCGACGGGTGAGCAACCGACCGGCAGACGACGTGAGGCGCTAAATGACAGACATGATCGACCTGCCGGCAATTTGGAACTCCGCGACCGACGAGGTGGCGGAGGGGATCGCCTCCGCACAACAGCGCGCCTACCTGCGCCTCACCCGGCTGTTCGCGCTCGTCGAAGACACCGCGCTCGTGTCGGTGCCGGACGCGTTCACCCGAGATGTCATCGAGACCCGCATGCGTCCGGCGATCACCGAGGCGCTGTCTCGGCGGCTCGGCCGGCCGGTGCAAGTGGCCGTCACCGTACGGCCGCCGGACGACGGCAACGCGCCGAGTTCCCCGGCGCCGGCCGGTGCGACCGGTCTCGCGGTTGACAACTCCGGCGCATCGCAGCAACCGGACGCGCTGTTCGACGCGGCCACCTTCAACGCGCCGGCCAACCCGCCGATCCGGCCGGACAACGGCTGGCTGTTCGAGCGAAGCGGCAGCGCCGTCGCCGAGCATCCGGTCGATCCGAGCGATCGCATGTCGTCGCATCACCGCGGCGCGGATCATCACGTACGCGCGGAAACGGACCACGACCGTGCCGGGCGCGCGGACGCCGACCCGGGGTATCGCGCGCCGACCTACCCGGCATATCCCGCCGGGAACCTCGGGCCTGGGAGTGTCGGCGGCGCCGGCATTGCGCCGCCTCAACGAGCCGGCGCCGGCACCGGCCGCGACGACCGGCGCCCACAGCCGAACAGTGAGGGCAATCGGCTCAATCCGAAGTACATGTTCGAGACGTTCGTCATCGGATCGTCGAATCGATTTGCGCACGCCGCCGCGGTCGCCGTGGCGGAGTCGCCGGCGAAGGCCTACAACCCACTGTTCATCTACGGCGGATCGGGACTCGGCAAGACCCACCTGCTGCACGCGATCGGTCACTACGCGACGAGTCTCGGTAACGCCCGGTCGGTGCGCTACGTATCGACCGAGGAGTTCACCAACGACTTCATCAACTCGCTCCGCGACGACAAGACGCAAGCGTTTCAGCGGCGCTACCGCGATGTGGACATCCTCCTGATCGACGACATCCAGTTCCTGGAAAGCCGCGAGCGCACGCAGGAGGAGTTCTTCCACACGTTCAACACGCTGCACAACGCAAACAAGCAGCTGGTCATCACCTCGGACCGGTCGCCCAAGCAGCTCTCGACGCTCGAGGACCGCCTGCGTACCCGCTTCGAGTGGGGACTCCTCGCCGACATCCAGCCGCCGGACCTGGAGACGCGCATCGCGATCCTGCAGAAAAAGGCCGCGCAGGAGCGGCTGTCCGCGCCGCCCGACGTCCTCGAGTTCATCGCATCGCGGATCGCGAACTCGATCCGCGAACTCGAAGGCGCACTCATTCGCGTGACGGCATTTGCCAGCCTGACCCGCGCACCCGTCGCCCTCGCCCTGGCCGAGGAGGTGCTCCGCGACTTCATCCCGGACGGATCCGGTCCGGACATCACGGCCGACCAGATCATGGCGTCGACCTCGGACTACTTCGGCGTCAGCCTCGACGATCTGCGGGGTCATTCACGGTCGCGTGTGCTCGTCAACGCCCGCCAGGTCGCCATGTACCTGTGCCGGGAGCTGACCGACCTGTCGCTGCCACGGATCGGGCAGGCCTTCGGTGGGCGGGACCACACCACGGTCATGCATGCCGACCGGAAAATACGCCAGCAGATGGCCGAACGTCGGTCGCTCTATAACCAAATAGCCGAACTCACCAACCGGATCAAACAAACTCACTAGTGGCACTCGTCCACAGATTGTGGACGACGCATGAGGACAACCTGTGCACGACGGCGGAAAGCGGTGGACGACATGTGGACCTCGACGGCGATCACTGCGTCACGAGTGCGCGGCAGGAGCGCGCGCCGGTGTACGCGGCGGGGGAAAACCTGGGGGTAACTGGTGGACACACGGTGGATTCGGCGGGGACAACGGGCCCGGGCCGCACTCGTTGTGGACGACGACGCCGGTTGTCCCACGCCCATCCACAACGACAGAACTCAGCGCGGACGGGCTGAACTGCACTGATAACTGTCGTCCACAGAAGACACAATGCCTACTAAGACGAAGAGAAGTTTTCTAAAGAACACCACAAGCAATCATCGGCTGAAGATCCACTTGTGTAGGCACGTCACCGGACCGGGCCGCACTCGCGCAACCTCAGCTCGCGCCATACAGTTCGTTGGGCGCGCCCCGCACCGAATCGAGCGGGCCGCCCGTTGACACCTCGTGGAGGCCACCATGAAGTTCCGCGTTGAGCGCGACGTGCTCGCCGATGCGGTCGCGTGGACAGCGAAGGCGCTGCCCTCGCGACCGTCGGTTCCGGTGCTCGCCGGCGTGATGCTGCGAGTGACCGCCGGTCAGCTCCGGGTGTCCGGGTTCGACTACGAGGTGTCGAGCCAGGTGACGGTCGATGTGCACGGTGACGCTGACGGGGCGGCGCTGGTGTCGGGTCGGCTCCTGGCCGAGATCACGAAGGCGCTGCCGCCCAAGCCGGTGGAGATCGCGGCGGTCGGCAGCCATCTCGAGCTCGTCTGCGCCAGCGCCCGATTCACCCTCCCGACGATGCCGGTTGAGGACTATCCGACGCTGCCGGACATGCCGGAGACCGCGGGCACGGTCGATGCCGCGACGTTCGCGAGCGCGGTCAGCCAGGTCGCAATCGCGGCCGGCCGCGACGAGACGCTTCCGCTGATGACCGGCGTACGGATGGAGATCGAGGGCGAGACTCTTGCGCTCCTTGCCACCGACCGGTATCGCCTGGCGTTGCGTGAGATTTCCTGGCGCCCGGATGACGTAGCGGCCCACCTGCAAGCCCTTGTGCCGGCTCGGACGCTGGCCGACACAGCGAAGACGCTCGGTGCGCTCGGCGGCGACGTGACGGTCGCGATCTCGCGCGGCGGCATCGGCGAGGGCATGATCGGCTTCGCCGGTGGCACTCGTCGCAGCACTAGCCGCCTGCTAGACGGCGACTATCCGAAGGTGCGCTCGCTGTTCCCCGATCATCATGTGGCGCTGGCACGCGTCCCGGTGGCCGCGCTGACCGAAGTGATCAAGCGCGTGTCGCTCGTCGCCGAGCGGAACACGCCGGTGCGCCTGGCCTTCAGCGAGGACGGTCTGATCGTCGAGGCCGGTGGCTCCGACGACGCGCGGGCCAGCGAAGCCATGGACGCGCGCTACGAGGGTGAGCCGATGCAGGTCGCGTTCAACCCGCAGTATCTGCTCGACGGTCTCGGAGCTCTGGACAGCCCGGTCGCCGTATTGTCGTTCACGGATCCGAAGAAGCCGGCGTTGATCGTGCCCGGCGACGCGGAGGGTGAAATCATCTCGGGGTACCGCTACCTGATGATGCCGATCCGTATCGGATCCTGACCACCGGCGGCAACACAGTCGGAAACGCCGTCGTCGTGCGCCGGCCGGGCATGGTCGCCCGCCGGCGCGCGGTGCGACGGCGACCGATGGCCCCGTCGGCCCGAGCGAACCCCATGAGGGAGACACCATGCAGCTGGGAATCATCGGCCTTGGCCGGATGGGCGGCAACATGCGCGAGCGGCTGCGCCGCGCCGGCCACGACGTTGTGGGTTTTGACCACCGCGCGGAAATCAGCGACGCCACCGATCTGGCCGACATGATCAGCAAGCTGGCCGCGCCGCGGGTGGTCTGGTCGATGGTGCCGGCCGAGGTCACCGAGCAGACGATCGACGACGTGGCCGCCCTGCTGAGCGACGGAGACCTGATCATCGACGGTGGCAACTCTAAATTCACCGACGACGCGCCGCGGGCGGAGCGGCTCGCGAAGCTGGGTATCGGCTATGTCGACTGCGGCGTCTCGGGCGGCGTCTGGGGCATCGAGAACGGGTATGGCCTGATGGTCGGCGGCACAGATGCCGACGTGGCCAAGGCTCAGCCGATCTTCGATGCGCTGAAGCCCGCCGGTGAGTTCGGGTTCGCACACGCGGGCGGCGTCGGTGCCGGCCACTACGCGAAGATGGTCCACAACGGCATCGAGTACGGCCTGATGCAGGCCTACGCCGAGGGATTCGAGCTGCTCAGCGCTTCGGAGTACGTAACCGACGTGCCCGCCGTGGTCAAGTCGTGGCGGGACGGCACGGTCGTCAAGTCGTGGCTGCTCGACCTGCTCGACCGTGCCCTCGATGAGGATCCACAGCTCGCGAAGATCAAGGGATACGCGGACGACACCGGTGAGGGCCGCTGGACGGTGGACGAGGCCGTCCGCCTGGCCGTGCCGTTGAACGTGATCGCCGCATCGCTGTTTGCCCGCTTCACGTCCCGGCAGGATGACTCGCCGGCGATGAAGGCGGTGGCGGCGCTGCGCAATCAGTTCGGCGGGCACCCCGTCCACAGCTGACGGCGAAGCAGTCCATGTACGTAGCCCGGCTCGAACTCGTCGACTTCCGCTCCTATCCGCAGGTGGTCGTCGAGTTCGAGCCCGGGGCGAATGTCCTGGTCGGTCCGAACGGTGTCGGCAAGACAAACATCGTCGAGGCCATGGCCTATCTCGCGACTCTGTCCTCGCATCGGGTGGCCGTCGACGGACCACTCGTACGGGCCGGGGCGTCGACCGCGATCATCCGCGCGTCGATCGTGCAGGGCGCCCGTGAGCTGAATGTCGATGTCTCGATCGAGCCGGGCAAAGCCAACCGAGCGAGGCTCGGCGGTTCACCGACGCGTCGCGCCCGCGACATCATCGGGGCGCTGCGCATGGTGATGTTCGCGCCGGAGGATCTTGCGCTGGTGCGCGGCGAGCCGACCGAACGGCGCCGATACCTTGACGATCTCCTCGTGGCGCGACGACCACGTTTCGCCGGCGTCCGGGCCGACTACGACCGCGTGCTCAAGCAGCGCAATGCCCTGCTGAGGACGGCCTACCTGGCGCGCAAGACGGGAGCCGGCAGTCGCGATCTGTCCACGCTGGAGGTGTGGGACACGCACCTGGCCGAGCACGGCGCCGAACTGCTCGGCGCGCGCGTTGAACTGTGCGCCGAACTCGCACCGTACGTCGCGAAGGCGTACGAGGCCGTGAGCGCCGGTGTCGGCGCCGCGACGATGGCGTACCGGTCGACACTGGCGGACGGCGGCGCGCTGACGGCGGATCGCGCCGCACTCGCCCAGCGGCTGACCGACGCGTTGCTGACCGCGCGGAAGGACGAGATCGACCGTGGTACGACGCTGGTCGGACCGCACCGCGATGATGTCGTGCTGACGCTGGGCGACCTGCCGGCAAAGGGTTACGCGAGTCACGGCGAATCCTGGTCGTTCGCGCTCGCTCTGCGGCTGGCCGGCTATGACCTGCTGCGGGCCGACGGGATCGAGCCGGTGCTCGCGCTCGACGACGTCTTCGCCGAACTCGACGCGGGTCGACGCGACCGCCTGGCCGAATTGGTCGGTGGCGCGAGCCAGCTCATCGTCACGTGTGCCGTTGCGGCCGACGTGCCATCGACGCTGCGCGGCGTACGGTTCGACGTGGTCGAAGGGGGTGTGCGGCGTGCCGGATGACGGGCGGGAAAGACCCCGCGAGGATGCGACCGGGCCAGACGGACCGGCGGTACCGGACAGCCCCCGGGGACCGGAGCTCGCCCGGGCGGTGCTGGACGCGGCCAAGGTCCGCCGCGATGCCGCCGGGATGGGCCGATCGAGCACACGTACCGGTGGCCCGCGGCGCGGCTCGGGTAAGCGCGCGCGGGGCTACTCCGGCCCCGGGCCGGACGCGCGTGACCCGCAACTCTTCGGCACCGTCCTGGCCCGATTGATCAAGACGCGAGGGTGGCAGCAACCCGCGGCCGAGGGGCAGGTCTTCGGTGCGTGGGAGCGCGTGGTCGGGCCCGACCTGGCGGCGCACTGCCGGCCGATCAAGCTGGTCGACGGGGAGCTCACCGTCGAGGCCGAGTCGACGGCCTGGGCGACACAGCTACGCCTGCTCGCCGGCCGCCTGCTCGGGCAGATCGCGAAGCAGGTCGGCCCGAACGTGGTGACCCGCCTGCACATCCATGGTCCCTCCGCGCCGACCTGGTCGCGCGGTCTACGGCGGGTGCCCGGTCGGGGGCCACGCGATACCTACGGCTGATGCCCGCTCACGGTTGAACGACAGCCTGCGGCAGTCCGCGTTGTGCGATCACGCGTACGCTCCCGTCGGCCAGCTGATACGACAGTCCAACGACGGCACATCGGCCAGCGGCCACGCGCCGCGCGATCGTCGCCGATTCGTTGGCCAGCAACTCGACCGTGTAACGGACGTGCTCCTCGCCGGCGACGTCTTGATCCGTTTCGCTGCCACCGGCGGCTATGACGCTCGGCAAGACACGTTCGACAACGCTCGCGATGGCGCCGGGCGGCATTTCCCCGTCCCGGGCGACCTGGAGCGCCGCCGCAACGGCGCCGCATGAATCGTGGCCGAGCACCGCGACCAGCGGCACGTCGAGAACCGCGATGCCGTACTCGATGCTGCCGAGCACCTCCGGTCCGACGACGTGTCCGGCCGTACGCACGACGAACAGATCACCGAGACCGCGGTCAAAGATGATCTCGGCCGCCAGCCGTGAATCCGAGCATCCGAACAGCACCGCGAACGGACGCTGCCCGGGGGCGACGGCCGTACGCCGGTCGGCGTCTTGATTCGGGTGCTCACGTCGGCCGAGGACGAAGCGACGGTTGCCGGCGAGCAGCAACCGCAGCGCCTGATCGGGGTCGGTCGGCACACCGTCAGCCATGATCTACATTGTGCGGTGCGTTCGGGCCGCAGGCCATCGCTTGTCCGCATATTCACAGGTCCGCGCGCTCGGGAGCGGTCGGCCGCTCAACGACGATGCCGTGCCGTCCCGGCTCGTCTGCCGAGCCCGACGGGTCAGAAGTCGGCGTAGACGGCGAACCCGCGATCCGCGCACCGGCGATAGAACCGCGCCAGGACGATCAGCTCGATACGGGAGAAGTTCCACGCCGGTGCCGAACCGTTGTCGTCCTTGAGCGCGGCGAGGCGTCCGTCGAGCCATCGCATCTGCTGCTCGGCGAGGCGTCCGCCGGCGATCGCGGTGCGCATCACATCGGCGACCGATTCGAACGTCACGTCCTCGCCGAACTGCTCGTGGTTGGTGACGAACCGTTCGAGCCCGCCGGCGATCCAGGCGCAGCCGTCCGGGTCGATCACCGGATCTTCGTCTTCGGCGGCCGCGTCGGTCGCATAGAGGACGCCGGCGAGTCCGAGCAGCAGGTCCACCAGTTCGGTGAACGCGCTGACCGGAGCGGTGCCCGTCTCGGCGATGTGGTCGGCGAGGGCGACGGCCGGTCGCGGCACGTCGGGCGCGCGCTCGCCGATGCCGGCGAAGTCGACGAACTCAGCTGGCGCCACCGGGTCGTAGAAACGGCCGGTGCGCGGCCACTTCACGGCGACGTTGTCGAGCCCCATGTCAGATTCAACCTTTCCGTGTGGAGAGGCAAGATCGGCGTCGAGGGACATTACGGCACCTGTGCCGCGCCACGCGACCCCCAAAACGTCAGATCCACGACCTCAACGCGCGAAATGTCCGCATTAACGAGCGCTCCGTCGCGGGCGGCGTTGTCCACATCCGCCGGTACGGTCGCCAGCAAGCCCCGTACCAGCGGATTTAGGTCTTGATCCGACACGTTTAGGGCGAACCCGACCTGATCTTGGGCGAAAACGGCCACGACCAAGCCATTGCGCCCGAGGCCCGAAGTTGCCCCCATCACGTATGGGGGGATGTGCAGGCGGGGAATTTCGTGCGGCTACGGCAACTACAGGGCCGCGTGTGCGTGTTCTGACGGCCGGACACAGTAAGATTGACGGGGAAGCTTCCGGAGGTCGAACCTGCAGCCCCCCGAGACCGGCGCTGACCGGAAACGGACGCTCGGCGTCGACCCCCCAACTGTAGCGACCCGCACATGATCACCGCGGGTGCCCGGCCCTGTTGCCGGCCGTGCCCGCGCTAACCCCGCATGGGGACGCCCCCGGCGTGCCGCCATGTGAGAAAGCGACCAAGCGTGGCATCGCCCAAGCGCCCCGACGATTACAACGCAAGTTCCCTCACCGCTCTCGAAGGGCTAGAGGCCGTCCGCAAGCGGCCCAGTATGTATATCGGTTCCACGGGTGAGCGCGGCCTGCACCACCTCGTGCAAGAGGTTGTGGATAACTCGGTCGACGAGGCGCTGGCTGGATTCTGCGACACCATCCGTGTGACATTGCTGGCCGACGGTGGCGTGCGGGTTGTCGACAACGGCCGTGGTATTCCGGTCGACATCAATCCGAAGACGAAGATGCCCGGCGTCCAGATGGCGCTGACCATGCTGCACGCCGGTGGCAAATTCGACGGCAAAGCGTATGCCGTCTCCGGCGGTCTACACGGTGTCGGCATCTCCGTGGTGAACGCCCTGTCGGTGCGGGTCGATGTGGAAATCCGCAAGGACGGCCACGTGTGGACGCAGCAATACAACAACAGCAAGCCGAGCCCACTCATCAAGGGCGCACCGGTCAAGGACACCGGCACGACCGTGACGTTTTGGCCGGATGGGCGAATCTTCGAAAGCACGACGTTCAGCTTCGAGACGATTTACCGGCGTCTGCAGGAGATGGCGTTCCTGAACCGAGGGCTGTCGATCACGCTCACCGATGAACGTCCGAGCGACACCGAGGAGACCGAGCCGCGGTCGGTGACGTTCATGTACAAGGGCGGCATCGCCGATTTTGTCCGCCACCTCAACCAGACGAAGACGCCGATCCACAAGTCGGTCGTCGAGTTCACCGCCGAGGGCGACGGCATGGCGGCCGAGGTCGCGATGCAGTGGAATGAGTCGTACGGCGAAAGCGTCTACACATTCGCCAACACGATCAACACGCACGAAGGCGGGACCCACGAAGAGGGCTTCCGTGCCGCCTTGACGACCGTCGTCAACCGGTACGGACTGGAGAAGAAGTTCCTCAAGGGTGACGACAAGCTCAGTGGCGAGGACATCCGCGAAGGTCTCGCCGCGATCATCTCGGTGAAGCTGACGAACCCGCAGTTCGAGGGCCAGACGAAGACGAAGCTCGGCAACACCGACATGAAGGGCTTCGTGCAGAAGGCCTGCAACGAGTGGCTCGTCGACTGGTTCGACCGCAATCCGGCCGAGGCCCGCATCATCATCACGAAGGCGACTCAGGCCGCCCGCGCTCGACTGGCCGCCGCCCAGGCCCGCCGGCTCG
>CAWIKW010000014.1:0-18559 GCA_963836785.1 uncultured Actinomycetota bacterium
GGGGGAACGTACGGCAGACGTCGTCGCCGAGCCGGATCGCGTGGGACTTGCCCGGCACTTCGGTCTCGACGACCCGCACCGGGAATTGTCGCGCGATATCGGCCGTCCGGTCGGCGCACGCATTGGGCACGACGACGACGTCGAACTCACCGCTGCCGGCCGACGCGAGCAGATATCCGAGATTCGCCGCGATCACGGCTTCCTCGTTGTGGGCCGGCACAACGATACTGACGACTGGTCCATCGGGCTCGACGACGGATGCGTCCTTGCCCATGACGACCTCCGCACCGAAACAACGCACACCACCGGCGGCGTGCCGATCGACAGGATATCCGTCTACGGGCGTAACCGGGCGATCGACCGACAGGAGTCTCTTCGTCGATGACTGAGTCCGATGACTGAGCCAACTGTCATTGCCGGCCGCGACGGCGTCGTACGGCACAATCGGGCCGTGTCCGCGTCCGCCGCAGCGGCCGTCGAGCGCCCGGCCGAGCCGGCCGCCCGGGTCGCCCAGGAGCGGCGGCGCCGACTGATCGGCCTCGACGGCATGCGGGGCCTGGCCGCGCTCGCCGTCGTGTTCCACCACTGCTACCTCCTCGCCTTTCCGGGCTATCCGAAGATGGCCGGACCATGGTGGGCGGCCTGGCTGACGTACGGGCATTTCGCGGTCGTCATCTTCATCGTGCTGTCGGGTTTCTCGCTCGCGGTGTCGCCGGCCCGGTCCGGCTGGCAACTCGGCGGCAAGGCGAAGTTCGCCCGCCGCCGGGCCTGGCGCATTCTGCCGCCGTACTGGGCCGCGCTCGCGTTCAGTCTCGCGATCGCCTGGGCCGTCATACCGCAGCCGGGCGAGCTAGCACCGACCGCGAAATCGGTCGTCATGAATGGCCTGCTGCTCCAGGACGTCACCGGCGCTCCGACGCCCAACGGCGCGTTCTGGTCGATCGCGGTCGAAGCTCAGCTCTACATCGTGTTTCCTTTGATGCTTCTGCTGCTCCGGCGGGGCAGCACGGCGGTGATGCTGACCGTGGTCGGCACGGTCGTCGCGTTGATCGGAATCTTGGCACCGAGTACGCCCGCCGTTGCCGACCTGCTCCGGCTGACTCCACAGTTCGCGGTGCTGTTCGCGATGGGCGCCGCGGCCGCCGGTGTACTCGCGGTCGCTGACTGGCGGATGCGGGTGCCGTGGGCATGGCTCGCGGCAGTCGTGGCGGCGGCAACCGTGTGGTTGATAGTCCGCGAGGGATCGGTCTGGACCGTCGCTCACTTCTTCTGGGTCGACATCCTGCTGGGGACCGCCGTCGCACTGCTGTTGGCCGCGGCCGGAAACGGTCGACCCGCGCCGTTGCTCGGGCTGTTGAACACCCGGCCGCTCCGGAGCCTGGGCTCGTTCTCGTACAGCCTGTATCTGGTCCATGCCCCGATCGTGGTCGTCGTCTACGCCAAGATCGTGGCGCCACGGTATGCCCCCGGGGTGCCGACGTTCTTGGCGACCGTCGCGATCGCGGGCACGATCTCGGTGATCGGCGCGCGCCTGTTCGCCGCGGTCTTCGAGCTTCCGTTCCAGCGGCATCGCAGTTGGCCTGCGCTGCGACAGGCCGCCCACGACCGTTGGGACGCGGTATGTCTGGCCGGGCATCGGTTCGGGGCGGGGGCCCGCCGAGGAGTGGCCTGGCTCACGCGGCCGGTTCGACGACGCCACGATTCCCCGTCAACCGATCCGGCCGAAGACCTCGGCGTCGATGATTCACCGGCGGTGGCCGACGCGCCGTTGGCCAGTCTGTCATTGACCGACGTTCCGTTGATCGCAGGTGCGCCGACCGTAGGCGCTACGGCCAGCGTCGCGGCGGCGACGCCCAAGATCCGCGCCACCGTCACCGATCCCGCGAGGGCGCGACCAGCGACGATCGGGGCGGCCGATGCTCTGATTCGCGGGACCGCCAGCGTCCGAATTCCGTCGAACGTGCGGGCGTCGGCATCCGTGGCGAGTCCCGCAGCGACCGACGGGCCGAACCCGTCATCCGCAGACGGATCGAGACCGCCGGACGAACAGACCATCCGCGCGACCGCGGTCGTCAAGGCGGAATCGTCCGGTCGCTCGTCGGTGCCGGTTATCCGCCGGGAGGACCAGCACAGCGGTGAGGGCCGCGAATCGGTCGACGGTTCATCGCCCGAAAGCGCCGACCACCGCTGACCAGCGGCCGATCGACAGCGGCCCAGCGATCGGGCGCACGTCCCCCGTCGCCCAGCCCTCTCCCGAGGATCACGGCGCGAGCTGCCGGCCGGTGGCGAGCCGCAGCAGCTTGCGACTCCGGTGCGAGACCGTCCGGTGCTGACGGGCGGCGTACATCCGGTACACTGCTCGACGAGCCTGGGATTGCTGCGCGTCGGTCAAGCCGGCCTGTCCAAGATAGCTGAGCATTTCGCGGCACTGCAGTGTGCTGGAGAAGTGCGCGTGCCAGGACGGGACATCCAGTCGCCGGGCGAGGCGGCCGACCCGATCGGTACGCCAGTAGCGATGTGCCAGCACCTCCGGAATATGACCCCACGGCCCGGTCAAGGCGAGCTTCGTCGCGAAAGTCTCGTCCTCGCGAAGCATGTTCCGGCGCGGAATCGGCATGACACGGTCGCGACGCATCAGGCCGTACAACGGATCCATCAACAGGTGACTGCTGCCGAGCAGACGCAGCATCTCGCGGAGGCGCACGACGGCATCATCGGAGCCGAGGGCGGTGCCGCGATAGACCGCACTTTCGGTCGCGCGGCCCGGGGACGTATAGGCAATTCCGGTCGTGACGAGGATCAGACGCGGGTCGGCTAACACCTCGAGGCAGCGCGATACGTACGTCCTATCGAGTTCGTCGTCGTCTCCGATCCACCGGAAGAATTCGCCCCGGCCGAGTCGCAGCGCCGCCCGGAAGTTGTTCAGCAGGCCGATGTTCTCCGATTGCCGGTGATAGCTGATCCGGTCATCCGCACGGGCAAGTTCGCGGCACACGTCCTCGGTGTCGTCGGTCGATGCGTTATCCGAGATGACCAGCTCGATGCGCTCGTGGTCCTGGGCCAGGACCGACCGGACGACGGCGGCGACGTCCGGACCCGCGTTACGTACGGGCAGGCCGATGGACACCAACGATAGGGAGCTCACGAGTTACCTCCTGGTCGACCGAAGCGTATGCCGCGATCGGTATCGGCGGTTGCGAAGACGCGCGGTGGCGTCCACCGCGATGAACCGGTTGCTGGCGGAACTGGTTCGGCCGCAGCGCGATAGCGGCGTAGCAAGCGAGGCCCGCGAGGCCGGCCACGATGAGCTGGACGATCGCGTGCGGTCCGGTCACCTGAGCGACAACGAACGTCAGGACGGCGGTGATCGCGCCGCCGGTGAGCGGTCGGATGAGCGTGTACGGAATTGGTTTCATCCGTACACCGGCGCGGCTAAGCGCAATGATTGCCAGTGGCAGAGCGATAAGGACGCCGATCAGCGCATGGGCGATAGCCGTACCGCGGATCCCGTCGAGACGCGCGCCGACAATCAGCGCGGGTATCAAGGCGATCGCCCAGCCGACATTGACCCACAGCGACGACCGGGTCTTTCCCGCACCGGTCAAGATGTCGAGTGCGACGCCGGTCAGGAGCCGGACCGCCGCGAGGATCATGAGGAAGCGAAGCGCGGTGGCGGCCGGGGCCCATTTGGCACCGTAGAGCACCTCGACCACTTGCGGGGCCAGGACCGTCATCAGCACGACGATCGGCGTCAACACCGTCACGAGCATGGGAACCGACCGTTGTACGCCGCGGGACAACTCTTCGGTATCGCGGTCCGACAACCGCGAGAACGCCGCGACTGACACGTATCGGATGGCCGTACCGATCATGCCTTGGGTCCAGCCGGACACATTGAAAGCGAGCAGGTAGTAACCGAGGGCCACGACGCCGAGCACGCGCCCGACGATCACGTAGTCGGCGTTCGTGAGCACGGCTTCGACGCCGAGGCTCGCCGCCAGCGGTAGGCCGAACCGCATGAGCTTGCGGGCGACCTCCCGATCCACGCGGACGCCAAACGGCACCTTGGCCAGGATCAGAACGAGTACGCCGGTGATCGCGTTGCCGATCACCTGACCGCCGGCGAACGAGTAGGCACCCGCGCCGGCCAGAGCGAGCCCGACGGACGTCCCGGCCGACACCACGACGCCGGACAGGGTGGCAATCGCGAGTCGGTCCTGTTGGAACCGTCGCATCAAGGCCGCACTTCGCACGGCGGTGAGGCCGTCGATCACGACGATGAGGGTCAACAGGCGAACGACCCCGGCGGCGTTCGGGTCGCCGGCCACGCGCGCGAAGAGCGGCGCGATAGTCCAAAAGACCGCGTAGATCGCGATACTGAACAGCGCAGCCATCATGGTGGCAGTCGGCGCGACCTCGGACAGGCGCCCGCGCCATTGAACGACGGCGGCGATCAGGCCCACGTCGTTGATGTGCATCACGAACAGCGTCGCCGCCGACGCGATGGCGAACGCCCCGAAGTCAGCCGGCGTCAGGATGCGTGCGAGAACAATTCCGACCGCGAACGTGAGCGGCTTAGCGCCAACCGTGCTGAGAAGGCTCCATTTCAGGCCCTTTCCGGCCGCCTTCCCGATGGCGCTCGCTTCATCCGCCGCCGCGACCGTCATCCCGTGGGGTCCCCCACGCGCTCGAGCCAGATCTCCCGCCAGTACGCCGGGATGCTGCGTGGACAGTTTGCGGTGAATGCGCCCTCGCAGACAATCCCATCCAAGACAATGCAGGGGTTCTTCATATAGATCATGCGACCGGTGTGTTCGTCGATAATGTGGTTGACGCGCCGGGCGACTCGGGCCGTCCGGCCACAGAAGCGCGACATCTCGGCGTCGAAGCCCATGCCGCGGTTCAGCAGATCAGCGTTGAGCGTCTTCTCGATCTCCTGCTTCGATTTGACGCGGACAAGTTCGCCCGGCTGCAGATCGAGATGCCCGGTCGGTGTCTTCGCCTCGGCGCCCTTCAGGAATCCCCACGGCAGCCCGGCGCGAATCCACAGAGCCTTCGGCAGCACCTTCCGGCTATGGTTCTGATAGCGATCGAACAGGCCGACCAGGAACGCGCGAGCGACCGATACTGGACCGACGTTACCGAAGCGAAGGTCCTCGGCGTACTGGCCGATGCTCCGGAACGGTAGCGAGTCCGGCGCCGCCCGCAACAGCTCAGTTGCCTGGCAGCGGTAGCGCTCCGTGCCGTCCGGGTCGCCCGGTCGGCGGCTGACGTCGGTGAGCTTCAGCATCACGGTCGTCGGTGCGGCGGCCGGGGTGGTCGGGATGGTTAGGGCACTTTCCTCTACCGGGCGCAGCCATACGTTCTTCCAATACATCAGACAGGCAGCCTCGCAACCGCCGTGTCCGCCGCCGTCGCACCGCACGTCGGTCAGGTGCACGGCATTGCCCATCCGCCGCATCCCGCTGCGGGTCATCGTGTCGCACAGCTTGTTCGCGACCTTGCCGACGGTGAGTCGGCGGCCGCAATATCGCAGCATCTCCGGCATGAACGGCAACGAGTCGAATTCGCCATTCTCGTCGAGCGTCGCCAGGATCTCCTCGGCGCTGCGAACCTCGACGAGCTGACCGACCCGAAACACGACGTCGGTGTTAGGCATGACTGTTGTTGTGGCCACCGTCAGTACTCCTCACACGCCCGACCGGGCAACCGTTCGGATCGACTATCCGTAGGAATTTCACGCTTGATCGGGCCAGGATTCGCGGCAACCCGATCGGCTGGTTTCCCGCGACCTCAGCCGCGATCCAGCCCGAGCACCGGAAATCGTAGGGTGCGACGTTGCGCCGATGCGCGAACCAGCGGGCACATTTCGCGGATATTTAGGCGGGATGGGGTCATTCGTCTACCACCGGGGTCGCCCGAGGCAGGATCACCGTCGCGTCCGCCGGTGGGTCGTAAGGCACCGCGCGGCTGCCGTTGACAACCGTCTCGGCCGAACCGGGCCGGGACGAGGCTCGCTCCGGCGCGGCGCGACCGTCACTGCCGTTGTCGGAGGCGGCAGCCCGGAACAGCCTCGTCATGACGAGCGGAATAGTCTCCGTGGCCGCGGCCGGTGGCTCGACGAGACTCGATGGTGATGGTGGCGGTGGCGGTGCTGCTTGCGCCTTGGCATCCGACGCCATCGCCTTGCCGCGAGCGCGCCGACGTAGCCATGCGTCCGCGGTGATCGTGACCGCGACGGCGAGCAGCAGCCCGACGACCGCCACCGCGGCGACCGAGCGCTTGACGTTCGAGCTGGACGCGACGACGTTGGTCCCGGTGTCGAGTCGCTTGGCGGTAATCAGGTCGACCGGCTCAACGTCGTAGGACGTCTGCAGGGAGCTGAGACTCTCGTCGAATTGGCCGACCAGCTGGTCGGCTGTCCTGCTCACCTGGGCGGCCGACTTCCCGGTCACTTCGAACGTCATGAGCGGGGTGGTATCGCCGACCGTCGCCGTGAACGAGTCGCTGTATCCGGCTTTCTTCAGCGAATCGATGTAGCCGACGTCCTGCACGCTCACGACCGCCGCGCTGGCTAAGGTCTTGAGGTCCTCGCTCAGCCAGGGGTTGCGTTGGGTGCGCGTGGGCTGGCCCGGCTTGACCTGTTCCGGGACCGGGGGAACCAGTTGCACGTACGCGGTCGCCACATAGTCGGGCTTGACATGTGTGAATATCACCGCGGTCAGCGCGATCGACAGCAACAACATCGGCACCGACATGCGCCAGCGTCTGCCCAGCAGCTTGCCGAGATCCCAAAAATCCAATGTCGTTTCCCTTGTTAGCCGAGGGCGCACCCCGAAACGCGCAGTCGCTGTCGTATTGTGCCACTCTCCGACAGAATGCCCGGCTTAATCCGGCATATCACGGCCGAGAATTGTCGCATCATTTTGGACTCGGCCCGCATTACCACGACGATGAACTCCGGGATCCGGCGCTCAGCACGCATCGAGGCGCGGCGACTCCGTCACGACGTGCCGAGCCCGTTGACGGGAACCCGGAAGCGAAATCTCCTTCACGCTAGATACGGGCCAGCGGGTCCGGCCATGTTCGATGTCCCGACGTACGTCGATCTCGCCACTCCCGACCGATCCATTCAGTACGCACCCGAACTGCGGAAGACCGCGATGATCGTCCGCGCGAGGATCAACAGGTCCATGGGCAGCGACCAGTTTTCGACGTACCGCAGATCGAGCCGGATCGCCTCCTCCCACGACAGGTCCGATCGCCCGGAAACCTGCCACAGTCCGGGTCAGCCCCGGCTTGACGACCAACCGACGGCGCACGTCGAACGCATACTCGGCTACCTCACACGGCAGTGGCGGACGGGGACCAAGGCCAATCTGGTGGGCGGTGAGACCGCGGTTGAGGTGCGATGCTGGTCGACATGGTGAAGATCGGATCGGTCGTGCTGACCGTACGGGACGTCCACCGTGCGTCGACGTTCTGGCGGTCGGCGCTGGGGTATGTCCCGGGCCACGGAAATGACGCAATGCTCGTCCCGGAGAACGGCGAGGGTCCCTTCCTTCTGCTCGATGCCGAGGACCGCACTCATCTGGATCTGTGGGCGGCCGACGCACAGGAACAGCAGGCCGAGGTCGAGCGGCTCGTCTCGCTCGGCGCCCGCCGGGTGGAGGACTGGGTCTACCCGGACGACGCCGATTTCATCGTGCTCGCCGACACCGAGGGCAACCTGTTCTGTGTCATCGATGCCGGCCGTTGAGGCGCCTCGACGTCCGAGCGGTAATCGCTGTCCGAGGGTAGTTGTGGTGGTTCGACGCCGCCCGCCGCTGACATCATGGCGGGATGGTCTGGACCGCACCGGCGATCATCCGCGTCGATGAACCCTTTGCCGGCGACGAGTGCGACACTCTCACCGGCTTCCTGGAGTGGTATCGAGCCACGCTTGCCCACAAATGCGCCGGCTTGACCGGCGAGCAACTGGCCGAACGTACGGCGCCGCCGTCCAATCTTTCTCTCGTGGGCTTGCTCCGCCACATGACGGAGGTCGAACGTGCCTGGTTCCGCCGGCGATTCGCGAGCGAGCCGATAGAGCGGGTGTACGTGAGCGACGAGAGCCCCGATGCCGACTTCGAGGACGCGACCGCCGAGCACGCCGAGACCGATTACGCGGCGTTCCTGCGCGAGCTCGAATCGTCTCGCGCCGCGACGGCGGGGCACGCGGTCGAGGAGACGTTCTGGCACGCTCGGCGCCAGGCGACGATGAGTCTGCGATGGGTTTACGTCCATATGATCGAGGAGTACGCCCGGCACTGCGGCCACGCCGACCTGATCCGGGAGCGCATCGACGGCACCGTCGGGTCCTGACCTCGCGGGCGCCCGACCACCCCACCGAACCTCAGGGATATCGCCGTCATTCGTCACGAGAATCCGGTGGAGCGCCGGCGTCCAAGCGGTCGATCAGGCTCTTGAGCAGCGCGATCTCCTGCGCCAGCGCGCGTCGGCCGGCCTTGGTTATGCGGATCCAGGTCCGCGGCCGCCGGCCCTCGTACGTCTTCTCGACAGTCGCGTAGCCGGCGTCCTCCAGCGTCGTCAGGTGACGCGAGAGGTTGCCGTCGGTCAGGCCGAGCGCTTCGGACAGGAAGCCGAACTGGACCCGTCCGCCCTCGGCCAGCACGGCCAGGATGCCGAGGCGTGTTCGCTGATGGACGGTGTCGTCCAGCGCCTGGGTCGGATGTGCGGGAGCGTCGCTCATGCGGTCGTACGCTCCGGGCCGACGGCGGCGGCTAATCGCGGGCGTCGGCCTCGAAGCAGTGCGGCCAGACCGAAGCCAATCCCGGCCAGCAGCGCGAGCGCACCCACGACGATGTTGTTGACCTCTGGTCCACCGCCGCTGAGTGCCAACCGGTCGGCGAGGTTGGACATATCGTAGAGATTGGCCGTCAAGGCGATCGCGAAGAACCCGACAGCGAATAGGCCGAGAGTCGAGCTCCGCTCGGCCACCGCGAGGATCATGAATCCGACCGCGATGGCCAGCAGCGGGATAAGTCCGCGGATGACCAGATCGCCGGGCACGTGATCGAACAGGTTCAGAAAAAGCCGGCGGCCTGGCACCTTGCGCGGCAGGTTGACCAGCAGCAGCGCGACGACGGCGAACAACCCCATGCCGGCCACAACGTACGCCCGCCAGGTCGTTCGCACTCCGCGTCGACGTCCGCGCCAGAGATAGAACATCGTCGTCACCGCATATGCGATCGGGACGCCGATGAGCCAGAACAAGCTGGCCGCGAAATCAGGGGCCAGCGCGCCTAGCGACGCATTCCCGCTGCCCACGACGACGCCGTCGGGCGTATTGATGGGCGGCGACAGCGTATAGAGCGGCGCCGATCCGAGAATCAATGCGCCGAACACGACCAACGGGAACCAGAACGCCTGGCGAGCCCGTCGGGTCCGGCGACGAAGCCCCGTGACCTCATCGACTGTCCGTTGTGCCGCCTCCGGTGATGGCGATGCGCTCTCTTCCATACCATGTACTTTACACTACAAAGCTATCTGCAAGAACAAGTTGCTCGACGAGCATCGCCCGCGCGCCTTCCGGCTACCGGCTGGACGCTTTGGTGGGTCAGGCCCCGTCCTCCTCGGAGAGGTCCTTGTCCTCCATCTCCCCATGCATGGTCGAGTGTGTGGTAGGCCGAGTGTCGGATGAGGAACGGTAGTGTCCACGACCGCATGCGCCGCTTGACCTCCCCGGCGTTGTAGGCGCGCATCGCCGCGACGTAGGTTTCCCGATGCTGCCGAAGCCCATCCGGGGAAAGCGCCGCACCCTCCGGTATCCGCAAGCCGACCTGCTTCGCGAAGTCCTCGCTTTCGGTGCGGATGGTGTGGCGGATGATCCGGTCGCGGTCGCGTCCTCCCCCGCGCGGGCCTTTGCGCATCTCCGGCGAGACCCGCGCCGCGACGCCATCAAAGAACGCCCAGCAAGCCCGCAATAACGTGATCCCGCGCTCGAGCTCCGCCTCGCCCATCTACCCCTGCTCGGTCGCACAGGGCGAGAAGGAGATGCCCCAGAAGTCGGTTGAACCGGTTCCGACCCGGTCCTCCACGATCTCGAGGCACCCGGCGGCGTCGAACTCGTCCGCCATCCCGGCGAGACCCGCGACCGGCCGGTAACGCTCCCGATAGGACTCGAGCGTCTCCATGGCGAGATCGGCGCTCTTGGCGCCCCGACTCCACCCTGGCCAGTCGGTGCCGAAGGCCACCGACCGCTTCCCCTTGGGCCCGCGTTCGATGACGGTGCGGACGGGCATGGTGTTGGTCATGGTGCCACCATAGGACCCATTCCGGACGTTCAGCGTCCGCAATCCAGGACATCTGGGCGACGTGGATGTCCTCAGCGCTCAGCGGCCCGCACGGCAATCCTGGGTGCTGTCTACAGACAGTGGAACCGCTCCTAGTCGCGCCTTCGACGGGCAACGAAAAGCATCGCGGACCTCGATGTCCGCGATGCTCACCCGCGCCGGGCTCACCTGCGCGCTGGCCGCAGTTCCCCCGTGCAACTGCCGCCCGACGATGACCGTAGGACCTCGACCGATATGTGAGCGACATTTCTTGTATAGCCTGTGCATCGGTCGTCCCCTGGAGGTCCGATGATCGAATTTGCGCTGCTGGGCGCGTTGGCGGTCCGGAGCCCCACGGGGCCCGTACCGCTGGGGCCGCCGAAGCAGCGTCAGGTCCTTGTCCGGTTGCTCCTGGGCCGCAACCAGGTTGTCCCCACATCCGACCTCGTCGACGAGCTGTGGCCGGACCGACCGCCATCGTCGGCTACCGCAAACCTCCGCATGTACGTCGCGAACCTGCGCCGATCCTTCGGCGCGGCCGTTCCTGGTGCACGGAAACCTACGGTCGACGTGGCCCGGGTGCCCTCCGGCTACCGGCTCGCGGTGAGTGAGAGCGCAGTGGACATCGACCGATTCGGCATCGGGGTGGCCCGGGCCGACACGGCGCTCAGCGGTGGTGACATGGCGGCGGCCGTCCGCGACTACACCGCGGCACTGGGCCTCTGGCGCGGTCGGTTCGTCGAAGACCTACCGCACAGCCCGTACGTGGCCTCGCACGCCCAGGCACTGTGGGATCGACGATTGACCGCGATGGAGCAGCTGGCAGTGGCGCATGTAGACACCGGCCAGCTCATCAGTGCGATCGACACTGCGCGGGAACTGGTCCGGCTCGACCCGTTGCGCGAGGGTCCTTATCAGATTCTGATGACGGCTCTCTACGCGCGCGGGGAAATCGCCGGGGCTCTGACGACATTCCGGGACACGAGCCGGCTTCTCGCCGCCGAACTCGGCACGGATCCGTCGGCCGATCTCCGTCGAGCCCACCGCGACATGTTGAGTCAGGTGCCGCCGCACAGTTTGACCCGAGATCTGCTCTCGACGTACGGCGTCCGGCGCGGCGAGCCGATCGCGGTACTGGACCGGGATCTGCCGGACGGTGACGACAAGGCCGACCGCAACGACGACCCGACCGTTGCCGGCCCGAGCGAGTCCGCTCACGTGGACGTCGAGCCACGTGACCACGATCGGCACATACCCGGCCAACCCGTGGCTCCGGCGTGGGCGGCCGAACCGGGCACACCGAATCAGCTGCCGGCCGATACGCGCGCTTTCTCTGGCCGTACCACCGAGTTGGCCTGGATCGACGCCGCCACCGCGGCGGACCCAACCCAGCCAACCGCGAGCGTGATCTCGGCCATCTTCGGTGCCGGCGGGATCGGGAAGACCGCGCTCGCGGTGCACTGGGCGCATCGTGCCCGCGATCGCTACCCGGACGGACAGCTCTACGTCAATCTGCGCGGCTTCGATCCGAACTCGCCTCCGATCGATCCGGTCGACGCATTGCGGGGCTTCCTGTCCACGTTGGGTGTGCCACCGGCACAGGTACCGAGCGATCCCGACGCCGTGGCCGCGACCTATCGCAGCCTCCTCGCCGACCGCCGGATGATCGTGGTTCTCGACAATGCGCGGGACACGGCGCAGATCCTCGCGCTGCTTCCCGGGTCGTCGGGCTGCGTGACGCTGGTGACCAGCCGCAATCTCATGCACGGCCTAGTCGCCGCGGCCGGCGCCCGGGCTCTGACCCTCGACCGGCTGCCGGCCCGGGACGCGCGCCAGGTGCTCGTCGCTCATCTCGGCGAGCCACGCCTCGATCGCGAGCCGGCGTCGGTCGATGGTCTCCTGGCCGGCTGTGGCGGCCTGCCGATCGCGTTGACAATCATCGCCGCGCGCGCAGCCATCGAACCCGACCTCGCGCTGGCGGCGCTCGCCAGCGAGTTGTCGATCGCGGACAGCCGGCTCAACGCTTTGGCGACGCCCGATCCGAGCGCCGATGCCCGCGGTGTCTTCCATCTGTCCTATCAGTCGTTGTCCCCGGCGGCCGCTCGCATGTTCGAGGCGATCGGGCTCAATCCTGGCCCCTCGGTCGAGATCCACGCGGCGGCGAGCGCGGCCGGCCGATCCGTGACCGAGGCACGGGCCGCGCTGCGAGAGCTGGTTCGATCGAGCCTGCTCACCGAGTACGCCCCCGACCGGTTTTCCGTGCATGACCTCGTCCGGGCGTACGCCGTCGAACTCGGGCGAATGCGACCGGCCGAACGTGAGGCCGGCTGGGTTCGTCTCTACGAGCACTACCTGCACACCGCGCGCGCGGGCGACCGCCTGATCGAACCGACCCGGGACGAACGACCGACCGATCCGCCCGGGCCGGACGTGAGCGTCCGTCGGCACATCGACTCACGTGACGCCCTCGCCTGGTTCGCCGACGCTCAGGACAGCCCGCTGCTGATGATCGACGAGTCGGCCGGTCGCGACGACCATGCCCGTGTCTGCAGTCTGGCCTTCGCGGTCGCGACCTTCCTCGATCGAAGTGGAAATTGGGCCGAGTTGGCTCGCACGCATCGACTCGCGCTGGGCGCAGCGATTGCGCTCGGCCGACGTGATTGGCAGATCTCCGCGCACTACAGCCTGGCCCGCGCGGCGAATCGTACGGGCCGGTCGGCCGAGGCGATCGAGCACCTCAGTACGTGTCTGCGTCTAGCGGAAGAGCAGGGTGACCCCTCGAGCGCCGCTCGCGTCGCGATGGAGCTCGCCATGTTCCACGCGTCGCTGGGTGACAACGCGAGTGCGCTCACGCGGGTCCGGGCGGCTTACGATCTCTTCCTCAGTTGCGGCGACGACGCGAACGCCGGACGGGCGCTTAACGGCATCGGCTGGTTCCACGCCCAACTCGGCCAGTACGACGAAGCGCTCGTCGCATGTACGAAGGCGGTCCACATCCTGGCCGGCACGACCGACCGGCACGGGCAGGCCGATGCGTTGGACAGCCTCGGTTTCATCCAGCATCAGTCCGGCAACTTCGTCGCGGCAGCGGAGCACTTCCGCCAAGCGCACGAGCTCTTCGAAGCCGTCGGCGACAAGCTGAACGCGGCGCTGATCCTCGACCATCTCGGCGACGCGGCTCGGGCCGCCGGCGACGCGGACACGGCGCGCCAAGCCTGGACGCAGGCTGTCGAGATCTTCGACCGGCTCGATCGGCGGCATGGAGACGCCGTGCACGCGAAGCTCGCCGCGACCGGCTGAAAGCCATCCGCGATCGGCTGACACCTGTCCGCGACCGGTACATTTCCAGATCCGGATCGGCCGGGACGCAGGCCACCGGCTCCGATCAGGATCTCGTCACGGCACCGGCGACGGCGGGCACCGCGACGGGGCCGATTGCCAGCCGCTTCCGGTGCGTCACGGGGTCGGTTCAGCTTGCCCGTTGACGAACGCCGCGAGCGTGCCGACGGTCTCGAAAACCTCGGCGGTGACCTCGTCGTCGTCGATCGTGATACCGAATCGCTGCTCCAGCGCGACCACCAGCTCCAGCACCGCCATCGAGTCGAGCTCAGGCAGGCTTCCCAGCAACGGTGTCGACACGTCAAGGGTTTCCGCGCGGTCTTCGATCCCGAGGATTTCCACGAGGACCGCCTTGACGTCTTGGAGCGTGGTCGTACGGGTCAGATCCATGAAGACCCCTTGTCAGACGAGCACCTCGGCGGGTGCGGGATGGCTGAGGAACGCGGTCGGGCTGGCCGTCAAGCCATAGGCACCGGCCTGGAATAAGACGACCAGATCGCCGATCTCGGCGCGAGGCAGCAAGACGTCACTGCCCAGGAGGTCGAGCGGCGTACACAGACACCCCACAACCGTCGCCGTCTCGTCGGCTTCTTCGTCGATCCGGTTGGCGACGGCGAGCGGGTAGTTGCGGCGGATGACCTGGCCGAAGTTGCCCGACGCGGCGAGCTGGTGGTGCAGCCCGCCGTCTACGACCAGAAATGTCTTGCCGCGCGACTGCTTGCGGTCGACGACCCGGGTGACGTACACGCCGGACTCCCCGACGATGTACCGACCCAACTCGATCACCACACGCGCGTCTGGTAGGCCGGGCCGGATTGCGCCATCCAATAGCTCGGCCAGGTTGGCCCCGACCGCGCCGATATCGAGCGGTTGGTCCTTGTCGTGGTATGGGATGCCGAAGCCGCCCCCGAGGTTGATGTAGCGCACCGGATCTGGCGCGTCGGCGGCGAGGCGCAGGGCCAACGCGACCGTCTGGCGCTGGGCCTCACAGATGCTCTCCGCCCGCAGGTTTTGCGACCCGGCGAAGACGTGGAAGCCGAGTACCTCCAGGTCGGCGGCGGCCAGGTCCTTCAGCACGGCGGGCACCCGCTCGCAGTCGATGCCGAACTGCTGCGGCCCGCCACCGAGGCGCATGCCGGATCCCTTGACTTGGAAGTCCGGGTTGATCCGGATCGCGACGCGGGGCCGGATACCGAGCCGTTCGCCGATGGCAACGACCCGGTCGGCCTCGTTCTCCGACTCCATCTCGATCGTGACTCCCGCGGCGACGGCCTGTGACAGCTCCGCCGAGGTCTTGCCGGGGCCAGCGAAGCTGACCCGCGTGGCCGGCATCGGAGTGTCCAGCGTAGTGCGCATCTCCAGCGCGGAGGCCACGTCGAACGAGTCCACCAGCGCGCTCAGGTGCTGCACAACGGCCGGCATCGGGTTGGCCTTGACCGCGTAGCTGAGGTCGATACCGGTCGGCAGCGTCGCCCGCAGCAGCTCGATCCGCCTGGTCAGCAGCGCACGGTCATACGCGAAGAAGGGCGTGCTGCCGACCCGCTCCGCCAAACGGTCGATCGGGATCCCACCGACGCTGAGCCAGCCGGCGTTCCGCGCGAAGGCGGCGATGGCGGGGTGAACTGTCACGACAGCTCCTGACGCAGCCGGTTACGGTCGAATTTGCCGTTCGGCGATCGGGGCAGGTCCGGACGCACCACGACCTGCTTCGGCAGCATGTAGAGCGGCAGCTGACGCTTCAGCTCGGCGAGCAGTGCGGCCTCGTCCACCTCCTTTACTCCCTCGGCGGGGCTCACCGCGATCAGGATGTGCTGGCCGAGATCCGGATCGTCGACGCCCATTGCCACCGCGTCGCGAACGAGACCCGTGCCATAAACCACCTCTTCGATCTCGGACGGGCTCACCCGGTAGCCCGACGTCTTGATCATCTCGTCCGTGCGCCCGACGAAGTACAGGAAGCCGTCCTCGTCCCGGCTGACGAGGTCGCCGGACCACACCGCGATCTCGGCGCACAGACCACCCTTCAGGCCGGGTGCCGGCCGGAAGCGCTCCGCCGTGCGCTCGGGGTCGTTCCAGTACCCCATCGCAACCAGCGCCCCCCGATGTACCAGCTCACCCTGCTCCCCGGCGTCCGTGATCGAGCCGTCCTCGCGTACGACGAGGATCTCCGCGTTGGGGATCGCCTTGCCGACCGAATCTGGCCGCCGGTCCACCTCGGCTGGGTCCAGATACGTCGACCGGAATGCCTCGGTCAGCCCGTACATGAGATACGGCTGCGCCGCCGGGAAAACCGCCCGTAGCTTGTCCAGAGTGGACTTCGGCATCCGGCCGCCCGTGTTAGCGAAGTAGCGCAGGTGCCGAGTGGCCTCCGGCGGCCACTCCTGATCGGCGAGCTGGTTCCACAACGGCGGCACGCAGGTAAGCCCGGTGACGCCGTGCTTGGCGCAGAGTCGGACGACGTCGCGGGGCAGCAGGTAGTTGACAAGCACGACGTGCGCACCCACGGTGAATGCCGTGGTCAGCTGACTGAATCCGGCGTCGAAGCTCAGCGGCAGCGCGGCCAGGATGACATCATCGGCGGTGTTGCACAGGTAGCTGCTCACGCTGTCAGCGCCGGCGATGAGGTTACGGTGCGACAGCACGACGCCCTTGGGCCTTCCGGTGCTGCCCGAGGTGTAGAGGATCGCCGCCATGTCGACGTCGATCGCCTCGCTGTCCTGGCTGGCCGGCTCGCCGCCTTCGAGGTCGTCCCACCGAGCCACCGCGCGCCGCTGGTCCGCCCCGATATCGCCGCCGACCAGCACCACCCGTTCGAGCGACGGGCACTCCGCCAGATCATCGCGGAGCAGGGCGTGTCGTTCGGCGGAGGTGACCAGCACCCGTACGTCGCAGTCAGCCAGGATGTAGGCGACCTGGCGAGCCCGGAGCAGCGGGTTGATCGGCACGAAGACGCCGCCGGCCGCCGACACGCCGAATACCGCAGCCACGGTCTCGACGCGCTTCTCCAAGTAGACCGCGACCCGCTCGTCCCGCCGGAGCCCGAGCCGGCGCAGGCCACCCGCCACGAGCGTGGCCCGCTCCCACAGCTGCGCGTACGTCAGTGTCACGTCCTTGTACGTAAGCGCGGGCGACGCGCCGTGCCGCGCGGCCGACGCAGCGAGGATGTCGTGCAGTCGCGTGTGCATGTGCATGTGCCTGTTCCTCCACCACTGCCTCACCAGGCGACACAGACAAGCTCGCTGTAGAGATAGTCGATCTGGTCCGGCGTCAGGTGGGCGCTCTTGAACATCTTTCGCCGCGGCGATCCCAGCATCAGCGACAGCCGCGGCCGTTGCTTGACCACGCGAAGCTCGGCAAGGGTGGCCAGGACTCCGTGGCGGATGAGCAGGTGCCGGCTCAGCCGCCCGCCCATCGCCAGCAGCAGATCGGGGTTGTTGACGTACAGGATCGAGGCGAAGAACGGTAGGCGCTTGCGGCGGTCCTTGCGGAAGACGACATAGCACCAATCGCCGCCGCGCACGAGAACGATGTGCCGGGCGGCCGCCGCACCGGCGTGGTCACGATAACGCTCCAGGTCTTTGCCGGTGATCGTGTCTTCGATGACTGCGGGATCGGCGCTGACGACCCCCCGTCCTAGCCACGCCGGCCGCGGCAACGCGGGCACCAGCGCCGTCGCTGTATCCAGAAAGTCGAACTTCAGGCGGGTATTCACGGGTACGACGTTGCCGCTCGGCGAAAGGTCAGTGAAGGTATACCCCTCCTGAGCCAACAGCGCCTTGAGTAGCCGGAGGCTGTGAAAACGATGCTCGGGCAGCACGCACCAGGCCCCGAGGTTGCAGAACCGCTCTCGCCGCCCGGCAATCGTGCGGTCGGAGTAGAAAGCGAGGTGGGCGCCCACGACGACGCCGTCGGACAGGAGCATGAAACCGTGGTTCGGCGCGTCCGCCTTCCACGGGACGTCGACCGCACGGGCCCAAGCGTCTGGCGAAACCCGGCCGTTCAGATGGGTATGCAGAAACTCAGCGACGGCAGGCAAATCGGGTCCCGTGATGGGCTTGACGGCGATCGCCATCGGGCTAGCTCTCCACTTCCGTCAAGCAATGGGCGGATTCTTCATACTCAACACCGGTCCGCGGGTAGGCGAAGCGGACGTCGCCCTTCGTCCCGACGCGAATACCGGCCGGCACCGATCCGTCGGGTGGGAATCCGCGCAACAAGGGCGAAGTAGGCGCAGGGTGGACGTCCGCACTCGCCTGTATGCCGACGCCATCGCGTGCGCGGTCAGTCGAGTGCGTCACAGGCGTCCTTCCGGGCGGGGCGAACGTGCACGGGGACAATACCGCGTGAGCAGTGACAAATGGCGGATTTCCGCCATTCTTTCGACACATAGCTATGTAGACGCAGACCGGCCGCTTGGCCTGATGATCGTGCTCATCAGCGTGGTGCCGCCGAACCTCGTCGCACCGGGTATGACGATTCTTGGACGGCCGGACTGATCGTCGGCGTCGTGATGTTCTACTAGTGGATCATCGTGAGGTTTACGTCCCATCTCGTAATGAGCGGCCGGCAACCGATGCGCTAGGCGTTCGCGGACGGCCGGAGCATGCTCGATCCGCTACGCCGGGCGGCCACGCTGACGACGGCGGATCTCGTAGAGCAGGATCGACGCGCTGACCGATACGTTCAACGAGTCGGCAGAACCCAGCATGGGCACGGTGACCTCGGCAAAGCCGTACGAGAACCAGGGTCGCGAGATGCCGTACCGCTCGTTGCCGACGACGACCGCCGTACGCCCGCGGAACGCAACGCTGCCGTAGTCACGTGCGTCGGGACCAGTCGTCGCGAGATGTACGGCGAAGCCTCGATCGCGCAACCACTCCGCGGCG
>CAWIKW010000015.1:0-20503 GCA_963836785.1 uncultured Actinomycetota bacterium
CGGAAACCACCGCCGCGCTCGGCCGCTGACCGGCCTGCGCTACGCGCAAGGCCGGGGCCGGTGCTTACCGACGAGCCGGTCAGGGCACCGCCTACCGGCAGCTCGGGGGCACCGCGGCCCGGCCGACCGCGCGGACCTCGTCGTGTAGTGGTTCGCTGGGCGACCACATCGCGGGTCCCCCGCTCGGGCGAGGCCGGACATCGGCATAGGGTGCGCGACCGACGGGCGACAGGTCGAGCGACGGATGCTGTCCGTAGGACTCGACCGGCTCGGCCAGCCTGGGCAACGGAATGCGAGCCAGCATGCGGGCCGTTTCGCGACGGTCGTGTCGGGTCGACATGAGCACGCGCAGCAGGAATGTCGGGTTACCGATGACGTATCGCTTGAACAGGCGTCGCGGCTCCTGCGCAAGCCGGTACGCCCACTCGAGCCCGAATCGGTAGATCCACTCTGGACAAGGCTTCCGCACGCCGGCCGTCCAGTCGAGCCAACCGCCGCACGTGAGCACGACGGGCTTCAGCTGGTCGCGGTGGGCATCGAGCCAGATTTCCTGCTTCGGGCTGCCGAGCCCGATGAAGAGGATATGCGCGCCGCTCGCATTGATCTCGGCGATGATGTCCTGGTCGGTCCCCTCGGTGTACCCGTCGCGGACACCGACGACGTCGAGGCCGAACTCGGTGCGCAGACGATCCGCCGCTTGCGCCGCAACGCCGGGTCGGCTCCCCCACAAGAACACGCGGAGACCGGCGGCGACCCACGACGCGGCCATGTCGGCGTGCATGTGGGTGATCGCGACGCGACCTTGGTGCCGGTATCGGTTGAACCCGGCCGCCAGCACCACCGAATGGCCGTCAGGCAGCAACAGGTCCGCACGGGCCACGGCCGCGGCCATCGCCGGATCCTTGGCACAGAGATTCACTACGTACGCGTTGACACCGATGATCGAGGCGCGCTCGCCATGGGTAGCCCACTCGGTGGCCATGTCGACAAACTCGTTGGGACTGACGAGATCGACGGGGATCCGCCCGATCATGACGCGATCGGCCAACGCAACCTCCGTCCCCGCAATCCGCGTCCGGCGCTCGCCGAGCCGGCGTTTCTGCCGGCCGTTCACCCGATCGCGGGACGACAGACAACACACCTTCACACATGCGCGAGCGTTCCTCAAGCGCCACGGTCCCGAAAACGGCCGACGTAACAACATTCGACGCCCAGGCAAACAGCGGGTAATTACACGCTTCCCGACGGTCGCTGTTTGGGGCTGGGCGACCGTGTACGCCGGGGTCGTGCGCAGGCACTTTCCGGCCGTCCCACATATCGGCCTCGATGTGACACGCCGTCAGGGACCGGGCACATCGGACAGATAACGGCTCTGTGCCAGCGACCGGAATGCAGAGAAAGCCTTCGATGTATCATCGGCGGAGAAAACCAGATCACCGGAACTGAAATAGACAACCGCTTTGATCTGCGGCTGCGCCTGGAGATCCTGTGCCATCGCGTCGTACCAGTCCGCCTGCTCGTCGCCGGGCGCCGGTTCGATTCCGAATTCACCGATGATGACCGGTCGAGGATGTTTCGCCGCGAACTGCATGACCGGCGCCATCATCGACGCGAACGAGGGCGCCGGTGTCCCCGGATAGACGTCGGCACATATCCAGTCGACCTGGTCGTCACCCGGGTAGTACTGCTGCGCCGTCCCTTTCGCGAACCCGGTCGCGAGCGGGCACCAGACGAACCCGGCGTTGGTCGCGCCCTCCTGCGTGAAGATCGCACGGACGTGCTTCCACGCCGCGATGTACGCCGCCGGCGAGTGCACCGTGCTGGCGAGATTCGGCCGATCCATCTCCCAGCGGAAGCGCAGCAGGATCGGGGCACCAAGATTCTTGATGGCGATCGCGGTGTGCTCGATCAGGTTGTCGTACGCGCCGGACGCGATCGACAGCGTGTCGGTGCCGGCCCAGGACAGCAGATCGATCTGACCGTTCTGAATGATCTGCGAGTCAATATCCGAGGGCACCGCGTCCGACCATGGATGGAACGAGTGGACGATCGCCACCTTCCGCCCGATCACCGTCTGGAACGCGTTCACCGCCTTGATTTTCTCGGCGGCGGTGTGGTTGCCGGGGTCCGCGTACACGCCGAACCACGCCCCGCTTGTCGGCGGCACGGGACCACGGCCGGTCGTCTCAAATGGACCGGCGGCACCCGGCGCGAGCGTGCCGGTGAGGGTCGGCGCGGGAGCCGGGGTTCGGGCCGGACCGTCGCCCGGAAGCCGGAGCGAATGCGGTCCGCAGGCGGCGAGCCCCAGCGCGAGGGTCGCGAATGCCACCACCGCGACAGCGCGGCGCCGGAGTCGCGGTCGCCGTACGGCTACGGGCGATCGCGTCGACCGGTTGTCACCGTCGCGCGCTCCCACCCGTACCCCCCGTTACTTTCGACGCCCGCGCCGCACAATCGTGCGCAGCTCGGCCAGGTCGAGCGCCTCGCGTCGCTGCCAGACGACCACCGCATATCCGGCGAGGCCGATCACGAACGCGATCGCGTCGGTGATCGGACGGTCGCCGAACGTCGCCCGACCGAGCATCGGCACCCCGGCAAAGCAGACCGCGGCGACGACCATGGCCGTCGCGCCGGCACGCGAAATCGGATAGAGCCGATAGCGACGGTACAGGGTGGCCAGCGGCACCAGGTTATTGAACAGGAGTGCGCCGGCCCAACCGATGGCGGCACCGAGCGGCCCCAGGTGCGGGACCAACAGCAGATCGAGGACGATGTCGATGACGAGCGCGGCGCCGGTCTGCAGCAACGTCACGCCGGTGTTGCCCGCCATCTCTAGCACCATCGAGACCATGCCGCACGCGGTCGCGACGAGCATGGTGAGGGCCAGCACGATACCGACCGTCTTCGCGCTCGCGTACCCACCGCCGAAGATCGCCATCAATCTTCCGGCGAACACCGCCCAGGTCAGGTAGAACGGCCAGATCATCAGAATGAGCCACGTGGTCGTCAGCTGGTAGAGGCGGTTCGCGTCGGCGGTGCGACCGACCGACAGCAACGCCCCGAACCGATGCTGGACGGCGACCGACAGCGCATTGGCCGCGGTCTGCCCGACCACCAGGAATCTGGTGGCGGCCGTGTAAAGCGCGGCGTCGGACGCACCGCGGATCGCAGCCACGATGATCACGTCCAGCCGCTGCAGGGCCAGGCTGATGAGCGTCGTGCCGGCTCGTGGTGCGCTGAAGCGCCAGAACCCGGACCAATCGGCCGCCGACGTTGCCCGAGGCGCCTGCCCGTCGCTCCGTTCGGCCCGGCGGCGCATCTCCGCGAGCCAGGGGACCATGACGATCGCGGTCAGCGCGAACGGCGCCGCGTAGGTCGCCGCGAGCCCGACCCACGCGGTCTCGCCGAGCAGCAGCACGACCGCGACCGCGCCGACCATCTGCAGCAGCGGGCGGAGCATCCGGTCGAAAAGGATGTACGGCCGGGCCCGGCCGAGCCCCCGCGCGGCGGCCTCGGCCACCGTCGTCACGACGGCGAACGGCAGGCACAGCCCGAATATGCGAATGGCAGTGACGGTCGCCGTCGTCTCGGCCGCGAACAGTTCCCGCGCGAGCCACGGCGCCGCGAACCACGTGACGACCAGGAGCAGTCCGCTGATGGCAAGCGTCGGCGCGTACGCCACGCGCATCGCCGCCCGGACGCGGCTCGTTTCACGGCGGGCACGAAGCGAGGCGATCGTGTAGACAGCGCCCGTGTCGGCGCCGAGACGGGCGGCCGCGCACAAGATCAGGAAGATCGACGTCAGCGTGAAGTACGCGCCTGCGACGTCCTTGTCGGCGTTACGGGTAACGACGATCGTGAGTCCGACCGTGGTCACCACCGAGACGGCCGCGCCGACCAGGTTCAGCGCACCGGCGCGCGCGATCTTGCCAACGTCGAGCGTCCCGGCCAATCCGGGCGTCCCGCCCGAACCGGCATCCGGCTCTACGCCGGCGACACCGTCCGACGGCGCGCGAACGTCGGGTGCGGCGTGCCGTCCGGTTGCCGCCGTTGCCTGCTGTGGCGTGGCTGCCGCCGGTTCCTCCTGTGCGGTGGCTGCCGCCGCGTGCCGTCCCGTGGCGTCCGGGTTGTGCGGTGCCATGGGAGCAGCGTCGGGAGCGTCGCGCGCGTCGAGTGACACGTCAGGCGCGCCCGCCGGGTGGCAGTCGGTCGTCCGCCAGCTGGTCGCTGGACGGTCGCGGCGACGGCATGCCCGATGACTGCGCCGTGCCGTGCGGTCCACGCCGCGAGCCGTTGCGGCACCAGCTCGGCGTCCAGCCGAGCCAGTCGACGAGCCGCCGGTCGTACGGCGCGTAGCGCTCCCGCAACCGCGCTTCGAGCTCGGGCGACATCGTCGAGCGCGGCCGGGCGTTGTGGCGGTCGTGTTTCACGTCCGGTGCGTCCGGGATGCCGAGGAACTCGCACAGCTGCGCGAACACCGGCTTCGGATCGGCGAAGTAGTCGGAGCTGTCGAGGACCATCAAACGGTCCCGACCGACCGCGGCCTCGAGTGTGAGCAACTGGTCGACGTACTCACCCCGACCCGCGTGCGCGAGGTGCTGCATCGCGTGGCTGCCGTACGCCGGATCGGCCAGCAGTTTCTCGCGCTCGCCGGCCAGCCGGGACGGCTCGAGTTCGAGAGCCCGCTCGAATGACTCGGTTTCGAAACCGCGGGCGAATTCGTGTGCGTAACCGGAGTACGCGCGCTCGACCGGATCGCGTAGCAGGACGACGAGCTTGACCCCGGGCACGTCGGCGGCGATCCGACCGGGCACGGCCGGATGCCACATGTAGTACGGGCTTGCCTCCCCGGTGATGACCGGCGCGCCGATCCGGCGTGACCGCGCTTCGAGCTGTGTACGGCGTGGAAAGTGACCGAGATACCAGTTCTGGCCGTTGTCGTACGCCACATCGAAGTAGTGGACGCCCTTGCGCATCCGGGGCGGCATGAACGACGGATGCTGGAGAAGCGCCTTGAACAGCGACGTGGTGCCGCCGCGTTGCGCCCCGACGATGAGGAACGACGGCATGGCGCGCTGATCGGCGGTCAATGATCCGACCAGCCGGGCCGCCCGGCCCGCGTTGTAGGAGACCATCGTCCGCACCGCACTACGACTCATCGTTGCCTCTCTCGCGGCGTTGGCTCGCCGGTAACCGTTGTAGCGTCCGATCCGCTGGCGACGCCCGCGGCCGAGTCGATCGTGATGTCTGCGGCCGAGCCGATGGCGATGTCTGCGGTCGATCCGGTGGCGACGCCCCACGCCAGGGCCGGATCCAGCCATTCGGAGACCCGGCCGAGCTTAGACGTGGTGCGGTCGAGCCGGTCGGTCAGGAAGCGCGTGGCGATCTCGGCCGCATAGAGCGTCCAGACCGCGGGCGCGGCCGCCGCCGGCACACCCAAGGGCGCGAGCAGTTCGCCGCTCCGGTCGCGGACGGTCGCGGTCGCGGCGGCCGCGCTCCAGTTCGGCGCACCCATCGCTCGGTTGAAGTGAAAGTGGAGCGCGTCGAAGCCGACCGGTACCCCGTCGGCAAACCGCTCCCAGTCCCACAACAGCACTTCGTCGTCGCGGACGGCCATGTTGCCGTCGGTCCAGTCGCCGTGCCACGCACCGATCGGGATCGCGAGGCCGCTGTGGCGGACGCGGTCCAGTGCGGCCAGCAGCGGCCCGACGTGCGGGCTCGGGTCGAGTGCCCGGACGCGCCCGGCCAGCTCGGTCAGGTAGGCGTCGAGTGCCTCGGTGTCGGTCCGTACGCCGCCGAACCCGGCCACGGCCCGCATGGCGGCGATCCGCGCCGTCTCGACCGCGCCGGCGGCCGCCGGTTCGGGTCGCCACACCGGCAGCGCGTCGACGACCATCAACTCCGTCTCGGCGTGCCACTCGCCGGCATACCGTACGCGCGGTGTCCGTACCGGCCTCAGGTCTTGATCTTCCAACCGGGTCAGTACCGCGACCTCGCGGCGGACCAGTTCCCGAGTGAGCGCGTTCACTCCGACCTTGGCGAAGGCGACGCACGTCCCGGAGGCGTCGAGCAGTTGCAGCACGGGTTTGCGGTTCGCCCGGTCCGGACCGAACCGCATGGACACGCGGACATCGGCGTGCAGCACAGCGGCCAAACGAGCCGACAGGCGCACCGGGCCGTCCACTGTGACCTTGTCGCGGAAGATCAGGTCGCCGACGCTGCGCCGGCCGACGCCGAGCGAGAACAGGCCCGCGAGCACTGCCTGCCGCAGCCGCGCGCGCCGGGACGTGGCCACGATCGCGTGTCGTACGGCGACGGCCGCGACCCGCCGGTCACCCCGCGGGACGAGCAGGCGTGGTGACCGTACCGACGGGACAACCGTGTAGTGCTCCGGAGCCGAGTGCGAGGGCGGAGTCGTCGACAGTGCGTCCGTTCCGCCGAGCACCCGAGCCGCCATGACGAGGTCGGGATGGCTCATACGGGCCGCTGCTCCACTCCGGGTCGGCGCATCGGCGGGCGATCCGGGCCGCGCCAACCGAGACCGGCCGGCTGCGCACCCGGTGGACGGCGGGCCAGACCGCCCGGTGGCAGCGTGGCGAGGTCCGTGATCGACGGCCGCTGTTCGAGGCTGTTACGCCACCACAGCCCCATGCCGACAAACATGATCACCAACGGCAGATCGGTGGCCGGATAGACCGTCATGAACCACAGCGCCGATGGCACCATCATCAGCCCGGCCGTGCCGACCGGACTGATGTCGCGTCTATATCGCCAGGCGAAGCGCGTAAAGAAGAGTACGTACAGGCCCGCTCCGGCGAATCCCTCGGTGATCAGCAGCAGCCACATCTGGCCGTCACCGCCGATGGTCAGGTTGCCACATTGCGGGCAATTCGGCGTCGGGCCGATCGCGATCGAGCGCCGGCTTCCGATCACACCCGCCTGCCCACCGAACCCGATGAGCGGCGACGCCTTCGCCGCGTTCACCGCCGCGACATTGATGTTGGCGCGGCCGTCGTTGGAGTGCGGATTATTGATCCGGTCGGTGATGACCGTGGACAGTGGCGTCGTCAGGAAGATGATCGCAGCGACCGCGCCGACCCCGACGACGACCGCCACCTGGGGACCACGACCGGTCTGCGCCAGGCGGATCAGCAGCAGGACGAGGAGCACACCCAGACCGATCCACATACCGCGGTTGAGCGAGTAGACGGTCGGAACGATCGCGATCACCAGGACCGCGATGCCGGTTGCGCGCCAGCCCAGTGTGCGTTTGCCACGGATGACCGCCAGGACGAACCACGGAACGAGCAGGACCATGCACTCGCCCCACGTGTTCGTGTACGTCAACGGGAACTCCGGCCGCGGCGCCGTCGCGCCGATGATGTCCTGGTTCTGGGCGAGGTTCAGGGTGACGAGATTGCTGATGAAGCCGTTCGACCGCAGGCTCCCCGGCAACAGGTGACCGACCGGCGTCAGCACATCAACGCCGCCGAAGAGCATGCCGGCCACGCCGCCGAGAGTGCAGGTGACAAACAGGGCGCCGAGCATTTTGATGACGCGCGAGGTGGGCAGCTCACGCTCGGTCAGGTTGCCGACGTAGAGCAGGATGATGCCGGCGGCGATGTAGTCGGCGATCCGCAGGCCCCAGGCCAGATATCGATTGAGACTCGGGTCCGGCGTGACGGCGCCGGGCGGCGTCGCATTGATCATGATCACGCTGAGCAGGCCGATAATGATCAGCAGAATCCAGAGGCTCGCGCCGGCCGGGAAACGCAGCCGTCGCCGACGGTAGAGCTCGAGCGCCATCGGAATGGCCAGCAGCGGCACGATGACCAACACCACACCGAGGACGCGCCACACCGGATAGCCGACCAACAACGCAAACAACGCCCAATCCCGCGCTGGGCGGTGCTGCTGCGGATCGATGTGGTGAAAGACCGGGCCGACCATCGGTACGGCGGCGACGGCGGACTCGGGCGGACGGGCAACCGCTCGTACGGTCGCTGCGCCGGCCCGCCGATCCGGCCACCGGCGCGGCCGACGGGTGGTGCCGCGTTGTCCCGGCGCGTCCGGCCACCGGGGCGGCGCCTCGCTGGTCAGACCGGAATGGGTGGCGGGATCCGTCACCGCGACACCCTCGGGTGCCCGATTTCGAATCGCTGGAACGCCATCTCATCCTCTCGGCCCGCAGCCTTGTTCCCCACCGGTGCATGGCGCAGCCGCGACGACGAGCACGTTTGACGGACACTACCGACCGCGACCGTGCCGTGGGCGCAGCCACGACGGACATGCGACAGGATCGTGCAGACTCTAGCCGCCTGTCGTTCACCGCGCTACGCCCGACGGCAGCCCACCTCGACCGACCCGACGGCCGCCCACCCCGACCGACCCGACGGCCGTCATCCGCTACGCGGCGGCGCTATGACGGCGGAACACCGCCTAGCTATACTCGCGCGTCGGGCAGTTCGTGACCGACCACCCCGCAGCCACTTATCCGCCCCTGGTCGGTCACGTGACGATCGTGCCCGAGGGAAATGAGGTGACCGTGTCACGAGCGCGCCGTGCCGAGAAGTCGACAGACGACGCGGCGCCCGTGCGGGTGCTCTTCATCGGTGGCTGGGGGCGCAGCGGATCGACGTTGGTCGAGCGCTTGTTGGCCGAGATGCCTGATGTGGTCGGCGCCGGCGAGGTGACCCACCTGTGGCGGCGTGCCCTCGCCGACAACCAACCGTGCGCCTGCGGCGCGGCCTTCGACGCGTGCCCGTTCTGGATCTCGGTCGGCAAGGCCGCTTTCGACGGGTGGGACAACGTCGACGCCGACGACGTCCTTGCTCTGGCCCAGCGGGTCGACCGGACGCGCTACGTCCCCCGCCTCGCGCTTCCGACGCGCCTCACGCGCCGTCGCGAGGATCTGCTCCGGTACGGCGAGCTCTACCGCCGCATCTACGCCGGCATCGCCGAGGTCACCGGCGCCCGCGTGATCGTGGACTCCGGCAAGCACGCATCCCAGGCCTTCGCGTTGCGGCATCACCCGGGTATCGACCTGCGGGTGCTGCACCTCGTCCGGGACGGTCGTGGCGTCGCGTACTCGTGGAGCAAGGAGTCGTCGTACGGCTCACCGGACGGGATCAAGTCGTCGGACTCGTACATGCCCCAATACTCGGTCGTCACGTCGAGCGCGTTGTGGACCGCACACAATGCCCTGTTCGACCTGCTCGCCGCCACCGGAGCACGCCGGCTGCGGTTGCGGTACGAGCGTTTCGTCGCCGACCCGGCCGGCCATCTCGCAACCGTACGGGCCTGGCTGGGGTTGCCGCCGGACCGGCCGGACTTCATCCGGCAGGACGGAAATGTCACTGTCGCCGAACTCGGCCCGATCCACTCGGTCGCCGGCAATCCGATGCGCTTCCAATCCGGCGCTGTCCGGCTTCGTGTCGACTCCGCCTGGCGGACCGCGATGCCCGCCGGACGGCGCCGTCTCGTCACGCTATTGACCTGGCCGGGGCGCGCCCGTCACGGCTACCTGGATCGCCCCTCAAGGAGCCGGACATGAAGCCGTCGGTGTCGGCGGTCGTTCCCACCCGGGATCGGCCCGAACTGCTGCGCCTCGCGATCGACGCCATCCGCTCGCAGGAGTACGACGGCGTCGTCGAGGTCATCGTCGTCTACGACCAGAGCGAGCCGAACATGACGCTCGAGTCGCACGACCCGATGCGACCGGTCCGCGTCATCCGCAACACGCGCACACCGGGCCTCGCCGGCACGCGCAACTCCGGCTCCCTGGCGTCGACGAGCGACTTCGTCGGTAACTGTGACGACGACGACCAGTGGCTGCCGGGCAAGCTCGCAGCCCAGATCGCCGCATTCGACGAGGCGCCCGAGGCCGAGCTGTGCGGCACCGGCGTCCGGCTGGTCTACGAGGGTCACCCCACCGATCGCGTGTTCCCCGGCGACCGGGTCGTGCTGGCGAACCTGCTGCGGAGTCGCATGCAGGAGTTGCACCCGTCGTCGTTCCTCTTCCGCCGCGAGGCGCTGGTGGGCGGCATCGGACTCGTGAGCGAGGATTCGTGCGGCGAGTCCGAGGACTACGACATGCTGCTGCGGGTCGCCCGCCGTGGGCCGATCCTGAACGTACCGGCCGTGTACGTTTCCGCGTTGCGCCACCGGGGCTCGTACTTCAGCGCGAAGTGGTCGTCGAAGATTCAGGATTCGCAGATGATCCTGGCGAAATTCCCCGAGTTCGACGAGGACCCACGCGGCAAGGCCCGCATCACCGGCCAGATCGCGTTCGCCCACGCCGCGCTCGGTGAACGTCGTGCGGCGCTGCGCTGGGCCGGCCAGACGATCCGGCTGAGCCCGGTCGAAGCCCGTGGCTACCTTGCGATGCTCGTCGCCAGCCGCCTCGTGCCGCCGGCGGCGTTGCACACCGGCCTGAACCGCTTCGGCCGGGGCATCTGAGACTGAGCGAAGGGCTCGTCGAGGCGACGGGCGCCGGCGTCGTCTGGACGGCGATCGCCGGCGTCGCGTCGCCGACCGAGGCTTTCGCGATGCAGGCAGCTCAGTGCTTGCACATGGCGCGCCAGGCGGCCTGGCTGGGCGCGTCGGAGAGCAGGAAGTTGTTGTTCGCGTCGCCGCCGACGTCGTAATACTCGACCCACAGCGCGTCCGAGTTGTGCAGCACCGATGCGACACCGGCGATCCACTGTGCACGACCGGTGCCGCCCGGGTCGGCGGTCGTGCGTACGGCGCCCAACTCGGCGATGCCCCACGGCTTGCCGATCTGCTTCGACACGGCGATCACCGGATCGATGAGGCCGGCTGGATCGTCGTACTTCTTCACACCGCTCAGGCTGTAGACGTCCCAGCCCATGACATCGATGACGTCGTCACCGGGGTAGTAGTCGCGCCAGTTGCGGTTGGCCTGAGGATTGAGCGTCCACTGCATGAGGATCAGCGTCGAATACAGCCGCGGGTTGTGGGCCTGGTCGGCGAGCGACTTCAGATGGCGCCAGGCGGCCCGATAGTCGGCGGCGCTGAACGTACCGTCCGCGATCTGATCCTCGGGTTCGTGATAGTAGGACCAGTAGACGTCGCGGTTGCGGGGCGCATTGGCGAACCACGACTTCATCAGCGAGTCCTCGGACCCGGACAGGATCTGGCTCGGATTGAACTTGAACGACACGATCACCGTACGGTTGACCGCTCCGGCGTTGCCCGGCCACGCGGCCGGCGCGCCCGGATTGAAGTACCGCACCGATTCGAGCGGTCCTAGCCGTGCCTGCTCGGACGCGAAGTCGGTGAGGTAGGGCTGCCCGTTCGGCGGCCAGTAGGCCCCGCAGAGCGCACCTCCAGCCGGTACGGCCGGCGGGTTGCCGCCGCCGGCACGCGGATGCGGACCGGTCGAGGCACTGGCCGACGGGCTCGCGCTCGGCCCCGGCGACTGCGTGGCGGAGGCCGCCGGCAGGGCCGATTGGACCGCCTGAGCGTAGGTGTGCGCGGCGGCGGCGTCGACGGTGTCGTACGCGACCGTCAAGCTCGGGCCCTTGCTGCCCTGCGTCGGGCCGAAGGCCGCAAACGCCGCCGTGGTGCTCGAACTCGTCACCGCGAACGAGTAGGTGCCCGGTCCGGATATCGCCGGCGTGACATCGAACGAGACCCGCTGACCGATCGTCGATGGGCCCGGCGTAGTCGTGACGGTGCGGCCCAGCTGCGGTCGGTTCGCGTACGACGTCGTGGCGGCCGACCAGGCATTACTCGTGACCAGGTTTACCGCCAGGGTGCCGCTGGACGCGGCCGCCGTGAGCAGGTTCAGCCGGACCGACGTGACATGCGAGGCAAACGGGGGCACGACGAACTTGAGGTAAACCGTGGCGTGCTCACTGTCGAGCGCGGCCGCCTGCACTGTCTGCTCGTTCGCGTAGGTCGTGTTCGGCGCTTCCTGGACCACGTACGTGCCGTCGCTGACCGGCACCTGCACGGTCTGCCGTACGGTCGTCGGCCGGGTGAGGTAGACGGCGCCGGCGGCGGCCAGCAGGGCGCACAAGACGACGATCCCCGCCAACGCCGGCCAGCCACCGCGGCGGCGCTGCCGCGACGTCGGCCCGGGTGGCGGCGTGACCGGCGGCAGGTCCGCCGTCGACAGCGCAGACCCGCGGTCGGCAGTCGTCGACCCGATCTGCGGGCGGAAATCGCTGGGATGCGATGCATTCTGCGTCGCCACCGAACGAGCCGGCGGACCCGGCCGCGGACGCGACTGGCCTGGCGAGTTCGTCGGTCCCCCAGAGGTCGATTCGGACGGGCCTGCCGGTGCGCCGCGGCATCGGCAGTAAAGCTGACGCCTCGCGGCTGACGCTACGCATCGGCGGGACTCATAGCCTCGCCTGACCATCCGCCGGTGTCAAACCACAGCGCCGGGTAGCGACAACCGCCGAGCCGATCGAGCGACGGCCGTGACCGATCGTTATGACGCGCTTACGGTCGATCCCGAAGGCACCATGACGATCCACGTGCGCCCGGGCGCGAGTGCCGGAACGTGCCCGTCGGCGGACAGCAGATTCAGGGCCGAGTTGAAGTTCCGTTTCGACCACGTACCGGCAATGCTCTGGTCGTCCGCGACGATGCGGGTCGCGCCGTCGCCGAGCGGGTTGGCGAACGTCACGGTCCGGTGCAGCGCGGAAACCGTCTTGGTCGTGTACGGAACGGTCAGCACGACCACGTTGGTCGCGCTCACCGAAGTGCCGAACAACGTCGTGGTCCAGAGGCGGCTGGTGGCCTGGTACGTCCACGTGACGGCGGTGTGCCCCGGCACCCGTACGGCCAGCTTGGTCACGGTGGTCACACCGGACGTCGCCACCGACTGGCCGCCGGCCGCGTACTGGAACATCGAGGTCGACAGCAGCTTGGAATTCGACGCGGCTACCCGGGCGGTGTCGACGTAGTAATCGCTTCCGCTCGCCGTGAAGCCCGTCCGCCCGCGCTTGGCCGAGACCAACGAAAGATGGTCGGACGTGACCGTGGTGACGAACCCGGCCGGACTGCCGGTCTCGGTGAACACCGGATTCGTCTGCGAGAAGATCTTGGCGTCGGACGGCCGGACCATCGTCAACGGGCCGACCTTCGCCGCCGCGGCCGATGCGAAAACGCCGGTGAGGCGCAGCGCCCCCGCCTCGGAGAACTCCATCGACACGATGTCCGCGTCGCCGAGTCCAACCGCCGGCCGGGTGCCGGCGGCGATCCGGATCGGCACCACGACGGCCGACCGGGTCGTGACCCCGGGCAATCCGGTGAGCAGTGCGACGTCGGCCGGCGTTGCCGAAGGGGCCGGAGTCGGAGACGGCGGTGGAGTGTTCAGAGTCGGCGTCGGGCCAAGCAGCGATCCGGGCGGCTCACCGGTCGACGTACACCCGGCAACCGCGCCCACCACGAGCAATGCCGCGACCCACGCGATCCCCCGCAGCGGGCGGCGCCGGGTCATGGCTGATCGGAGCGTTTCGTGTCCCGCAATGAGTACATGTCGAGCGAGGGCGAGCCCGCCCATTCCTCGACCGGCGGATCCGCGACGTCGACCACCTTGGGGAACACCACGGTCGCGTCGCCGGTGCGGCCCCGCCAACCGCGCGGCTCCGACGCATTCGCCGGCTGGCCCGGCACCGCTGCCGGTGGGGCGGCGCCATCCGCGGCCGGAGCCGGCGGCTTGCTCGTCGGCCGGCTCATGATGGTGGTCGTCTCCGTGTCAGCGGTCGCCGGCCGGAGGGCCGGGCGAGCGACGGCCGGCGGCAGTGGGACCGGCGGCGGCGCGCCGGCCTTCCACTTGGCGTCGACAACGACCATGCCGGCAACCGGCGCGAAGACCTGTGAGAACTGGTCGAGCGCGATGTCCACCTGCCCGACGTGCGACTGTCGCGTTTCGACGACGAGGACGACCGCCGCCGCGATCTCACTGAGTGCCTGTGCGTCGACCGCGCTGCTCGGGGCCGATGCCGCGATGAGCACCCGATCGGTCGTGCCCTGGATGCGCTGCAACAGCTCGGATACGGCGACGATCGGCAATTCGAGGCGCGGATCGATCTGTCCGGAGGTCATCACGGCCACGCCGGGCATGCCGCGAGCCGGCTGGAGCGCCTCGCCGAACTCGATCTCGCCGGCGAGAACCTCGCCCAGCCCGTACCGTGCCGAGACGCCGAGGATCGAGGGGACCGTGGACGCCGGGTCCGTGCAGACGATGGTGACCCGCTCGCCGGACCGGGTGAACGCGGCGGCCACGTTCGCGGCGACGAATCCTGCCGCCGGGCCGGGCACCGCACCGCAGATGAGCAGTGTGTCCGTCATCGCCGGCCGACCGCCGCGGCTGGAGCCGGCGGCGAAGCGAAGCACGTTACGAAGCAGGCTGAAGTCGCGACCCTGCGGCGATGCGGCGTCGGCGACCTGTGGTCGGGAACCGCCCGGGCGGATCTCGATCAGGACCGGTACGCCGGGCCGCTCGGGGACGTCGCTGGACCCGTAGATCCGGGTATCCAACCGTCCGATGAGCAGTGCACCGGACAGACCGAGCAGCAGACCGAGCGCGAGGCCGCTGACCACGTAGAGGACCACATTGGGCTTGGTCGGGTGCAGCGGGAAACTGGCCGGGGACAGGATCGAGCCGGGCTTGATGACAATGCCCTGGAGCGGCTGAAGGCGTTGGTTCGCCTGCTGGATCTGGTTCTGCAGGATCTCGGCCTGCTGCTGCGCCTGCGTCCGTGACACGGAATTCGGCGCGTCCGAGGCGATCTGTCCGCTGACCGTCTTCAACTCGCGCGTCAGCGTATCGATATTGTCCTGGATGTTGGCGATCTGCAGTTGCAGTTGCTTCTGGGCGGCGGCGTTGCGCTGATCGAGATACGCCTGAGCGAACGCCTGCGAGCCGCGCTGGGCCTCGGATCGGGTCGACGCTTCGAAGGTAATGTCCAGAATGGCGGTATTGGCCGGCACGGAGACCTTGACCTGTTTGATCAAATCCGTGAGGTCCTCGGACGTGCCGAGCAGGGTCTGCGCGCCGGTCGCCACGGCAGCTGTCGGGACGATCTGCGCCTCGGTGTCGAGGTCGACCTTGCTGCCGTCGCCCTCGGGCGCGAGCACGAGCACCGGGGTCATCGAGTCGTACGCCTTCGGCTGCAGGAGTGCATATCCGAATCCGAGCGCGCCGCCGAGAAGGACGGCGAGCACGACAACCCACCAGCGCCGCAGCAACCAGCCGAGGTGGTCGGAGACTCCGGCTGTCGAACCGGACCCGTTGAATTCCATGAAGACCCCTGTCTCACCAAAACTCCCCTGGGAGTCATCAGAATGACACCAGCGGAGGGCCTGTACTTTACGGCAGCCGGCACCACCCCGGTAGTCGCGACCCAGGCGGTGTCAGGGATTCGAAACGCGATTGTGGCCGGCTGAAAACGCTGCCTGTTACACACCTGGCGAAGGCGGTTGTCCGGGCCCGGGCGGCCACGAGTCCGGCGATTGTGATGCGGCGGCCACCACGGTAGCGGGTGGCCGCCAAATACGGTTCGCCGGCCACCCACATCGGTGGGTGGCCGGCGAACCGTCAACGCCGACGGATCACGGGGTCAGGATGATCGTCCAAGCCGCACCGACTCCGAACAAACCATCCGCCGTGCTGGTCAGGCCACCGACGGTTCCCGGTGTCGCGGCCTTACCGCCGTCAGTGAGCAGCGAATTGATCCGCCCGCTGCCGCTGCCGTTCTCGGCATCGCGCACAGTCTGGCCGGACGGCGCAGTCCACGCGTTCACCGCCGACGACTTGGCCGACCAGTACGAGACGACCCAGCTGCCGGTGATCGAGTCGGACACGGTTGGCGTCTTGATAGACGTACCGCTGCCGGCCATGGCGACCGTCGCCGACACCACCGGGTTCGACGCGTTCGTACCGCGATAGACCAGCATCTGTACGGTCGCGTGATCCGTCTCGCCCCACGCCACGGTCACCGCGGCGCCGGCGTCCGAAGCCGTCGCCACCCGCCGGAACACGTCGGTCACCATGGTGGTCGTCGAACTCGGCGACGAGGCGACGAGCGTCCAGCCGGACGGTGTCGCGATCGTCGGCTTGTTCGCCACCGTGACGGCGAGCAGTAGTCCGTCGCCGGCCTTTACGGAGCTCGGCGTGACCACGTGCAGCGACGACGCGCTGCCGTTGGCGCTCGCGGTGCCGACGAAGGAAACGCCACCGGCCGGCGGCGGAGGCGGCGGAGCCGTCACCGTGACCTGCTGGCTGCTCGCTGCCGAACCACCGAGCGACGACGTGATCGTCAACGTAACCGTGTACTTGGCTCCGGCGGCGAACGTGTGACCGACCGAAACACCGGCGCCGGTGTGCCCGTCGCCGAAGTTCCAGGAGTACGACGTGATCTTGCCACCCGGAGCCGAGGACGTACCGCCGTTGAACGAGCAGGTCAGGCCCGTGCAGCTCTCGGTGAACGCGGCGGTCGGCGCAACCCCCTGGAGGGCGAACAGGCCGCGGGCTCGCCAGTCCGTGTCGCTCGACACGACCGTGTCGGTCGACGCGTCCGGGGCGCCCGAGTTCCACGCGACGCCGTGCAGGTCGCCGGTCGCCTTGTCCGCGTAGTAGAGCGTGTTTCCGGCGAGGAACATGCCGGCGATGTTGGAGAAGTTGACGTTGCCGCCGGCGGTGAACTCATCGCCGAGGGCGCCGTCGTCCGGCTCAAAGTAGCGGTAGCGGAGTCCGGTCTGTCCGGCCAGCGAGTAGTAGAGCCGCCCGTTGGACATGACCATTCCGGTGACGCTCTGCATCTCCGAGCCGTAGAGCGTCGGGACCGCGCCGCGATACGTCTGGCCCGAACCGGTTTGCACGTCCGACCAGACCGGGTCGTCGTACGGATCGACCAGGCTCGGCGTGCCGATCGACGATCCGTCGAACGTGGTCCGGTAGAAGTTACCGTCGGCGTCGCCGTAGAACAGCGTGTTGCCGGCCATGAAGGCGCCGCGCACCTGCGACCACGGGATCGTGCCCGAGTCCACGGTGCTGACCGATCCGACCGAGTGGCCGTCGAAGGAACGGGACTGCAACGTGTCCAGTGCACTCGACGGCGGCGGCGCGATGTCCGTACGGACGATCTCGATGCCGTCGATCAGCGGGTTCTCGACCTCGTGGCCGAAACCGATGGTGACCTGGCCGCTCGCCGGCGCGGTGATGTCGAACTTCTTCATCTCGCCGGTCTGCGTGCCGGCATCGGCCACGATGTCGTAGTTGTTGAGCACGGTCGAGCCGTCCAGCGTCACGTCGAAGACGCGCTGGCCGACGGCGTCGGTGCCGGTGTAGCGGTTCGCGAAGTAGAGGCGGACCTCGATCGGCGTGCCGCTCGCGACCGGGAAGCTCCACTGCATCTCCTGGCCGTCGCCCTTGGTGCCCGGATCCCAGCGCTCCGAGTTGAAGATGGCGCTCGGCGTGGACGCCGGGACGGAGCTGGCGATGTTCGCCACCTGGCCGTACGCGGCCGTGCTGCTGCCCGAGTTGCGGTACGGGCTCGGGTCGCTGGTGTCGGCGGCCCAGTCCGGACCGTTGTCGATCGCCGGGATCTGCGGGCCGCCGGCGTCGACGCGATAGAGGACGTTGCTGTTGGCCCCGCCCGGCAACTGGCCGGCGGAGTAGATCGTGGCCGGCAGCACCGGCAGCGTGTATTGCGGCACGCTCTCACCGCCGGTCAGCGGGAAGAACGCGACGCGGCCGCGGGTGACGAAGGTGCTGCCGGTGCCGATGCTCGCCGTGTCACTGCCCATGTAGAGGCCATTCGCGGTGGCGAGCAAAGCGCCCGCGCCGACGCCACGCGGGTTACGGCCCGGGTTCCAGCTGAACGGCATGCCGTTGACCGGGTCGAGAGCGACGATGCCGGGGCGCGGGATGGCACCCGGTCCGGGCGCGTCCGAACTCGCGTCGTTGTTTACCCAGCGCTGGTGTCCGCCGAGGTAGATCGCGGTGCCGGTGGTGACGACCGAGAGGAACGTGTCGTTGCCGGTGTAGTCGATCCAGGTCGGCTGAACGTTGCTGCCGCTCGAGCTGGTCTCCCAGCGGGTCGCGGTGTCGCACAGCGATCGCGTGCCATCGGTGTTCTGGCTAAACGTGCCGCCACCGGTCGCGGCGACCGCGAAGTAGCTGCCATCCGGCGCGAACGAGACGTCGCGCATGTACGTGTCGTACGCCGACGAGACACAGGCGGCTGTATAGCCGGACGTGTTCCAGGAAGTGTTGAGCGTGCCAGCGGTGGCACCGAGGTTGAGCTCGATGATCTGGTCGTGCGTGACCGGCGTGTCGGTCGGGGAGGCAGCGGCCATCTTGAAGTTGCCGATGACGACGGCGAGCGTGCCGTCCGGGCTGATGTCCAGCGCGCGCGGGCCGACGCCACCGTTGGAGCCGCTGGTGCCGTTGAAGTTGTGGTGGCCGGTCAGCTGCACATTGACGTACGGGTCGAGCGCTCCGGTAGTGGCGTTCAGCGTCCCGATACCGTCATGCGTCGAACCGTTGAGCGAGGTGAACGTGCCGCCGATCAGCAGCCGGTTGCCGAACTGCTCCATCGAGAAGACGACACCGTTCATCGGGGCCGGGACGAACCCCGACACCATCTGGCCATTCGCGATCTGCAGGAGGGCAACACCCTTGGCCTTGACGCCATTGACGTTGTTGAAGTCGCCGCCGACGTAAACCGTGCCGGCCGACGGACCGGGCTTGAGCGTCTCCACCGCGCCGTCGAGCGTCGGGACGAACGTCGTAGACACCACGCCGGTGTTCTCGTCGAACGACAGAATGAAATTCCGCGTGATGGCGTTCGTGCCGTTGAGGTTGCCGGGCGGGCTCACGCTGGAGAACGTGCCACCGGCGACGATCTGCGTCCCCACTTCGGTGATCGCGTTGACGGTGCCGTCGTTGATGTTCGGAGTGAACTTCGACGGCGCGGCGTTGACCAGGGTCGACTGGTTCGTGCCGGATGCCGCGGCAACGCTGATCGTCGTGGTGACAGCCGCGACGGTCAACAGGGCCAGACCGATGCTGGCCGCCCTCTTCCGCATGTTCGGAGCCCCCCTCAAGGGAGAATAAAAAAGCAACAAGAAACCGGGGACGTGTGAGACGCCAACGCAGACTAAATGGTCCGAGTGCAAACGTCACTGTCGACACAATGACTTTGCCCATTTGGCCGATGTGTACGGCCGGGATGCGGTTCGCCGACATCCACGTTATCGGGACGTATCGTAACCGCCGCAGACGCGAATGCGATGTCGTTGGAGTGCGGCGATGCGGATCCGGATCGCGTCGGGGGTACGGCACGGTGCCGGCTCCCCGGTGTCCAATAACGACAGTGCCGTCCCGGGCCGACCGGCGTCCATCACGAACCGTTCGCTGACTGTAGGGCCTGCGCGAACGCCCACGCGTCCGCGACAATGCCGGTGAGGTCGGTCCGCGTCGGCTTCCAGCCGAGCACCTCGCGGGCTCGATCCGCCGAGGCGACGAGCATCGCGGGATCGCCGGGTCGGCGTGGCGAGATCGTCGTCGGAATCGGATGACCCGTTACTTTGCGTACGGCATCGATTACTTCCAGCACCGAAAAGCCGTTTCCATTGCCGAGATTGCAGATGACGTGTTCGCCGTCGCGAGCCGCTTCCAACGCAAGTAGATGAGCGTCGGCGAGATCGGATACGTGAATGTAATCGCGCACACACGTTCCGTCCGGGGTCGGATAGTCGTCTCCGTTAATTGCGGCCGACGCGCTCCGTCCAAATGCGACTTCGAAGATCAGCGGAATCAGGTGTGACTCCGGATCATGGCGCTCGCCGTACGGTCCGGCCGCGCCCGCGACGTTGAAGTAGCGGACCGACACGCCGCCGAGCCCGTACGCGCGGCACTCGCTCGCGATGATGTGGTCGACTGCCAACTTCGAGGCGCCGTACGGGTTGATCGGAACGGTCGGAGTCGCCTCGCTGATGACTCCGGTCGGCGGCTGGCCGTAGACCGCGCAGCTCGACGAGAACACGAGCCGCCGAACGCCCGCCTCGCGCATCGCCCGCAGCAGCGCGAACGAGCCGAGCACATTGTTCTGCCAGTATTTATCCGGGTCGACGACCGACTCGGCGACCTCCGCCTTGGCCGCGAAGTGCAGCACCGCCGCGTACGACGAGTCGAGAACCCGGGCGGCGTTGGCAATGTCATCGACGACGAGATCGGCACCGTCCGGCACGGCGTCGGCGAAGCCAGTCGAAAGATCGTCGAGCACCGTGACCTGGTATCCGGCGGCAACGAGTCGCGCCGTGGTCACCGAGCCGACATAACCGGCGCCACCGGTCACGAGCACTCGCATTGACTCGCCCACTGCTGCGCGGCCTGCCTCTCTGCCCGAAGCCTGCCGACCGCGTCGAAGCTCAGCGCGACAGGTGATCGCGGCATGTTAGCAGGCCCCTAGAACCTCGGCATGCCCCCGAACTGGCGGTCGCCCGCATCGCCCAGGCC
>CAWIKW010000016.1:0-38631 GCA_963836785.1 uncultured Actinomycetota bacterium
GTCTTGCGGGCGCTGGCGGCCGATCCGGCGCAGTGGCGCTACGGCTACGACCTGGCCACCGAGGTGCACCTGAAATCGGGCTCGCTCTACCCGATCCTGGTCCGCCTCGCCGACCGTGGCCTGCTGGAGACCTCGTGGAGCCAGGCGTGGACAGCCGTCCGCCCCGGCATCTGTACCGACTGACCCCGACCGGCCGAGAGTTCGTGGCGGCGTTGACCGCCGCCCGCGTCGACCGGACCGTCCCGAATCCGCACAACCGTTGGAGTGAGGCGTAATGGGTGGCCTGTTCTTCGTCCCCATGTTGGGTCTGCTCGGCATTCTGATCGCGCTGTACCGGCGTAATCCGCAGAGGTTCCTGAACGGCCCGACCGAGGACGCGCCGCTTCGGCTGCTGCGCTGGGCGGTCGGCCTGCTGTCCCCGCAGCGCGCCGAGTGGGGTCAGGCCATGCTCGGCGAGTTGGACCACCTCGACGGCCGGATCCGGCGGATGCGCTTCGCGCTCGGCTGCGTCGGTGCCGCACTCGTGCTGCCACCGTGGGGCCGGGCCGCGGCCGGAGTATGGGCGATGGTTGCGCTCGCGGCCGGCGCCGTCGGTCTGTACGGCGGGCTGGCGGTCCATTACCGGCTCGGCGGTGGCGACTGGATCGCGGCCGGGATCCTGACCGTCTTCGTGATCGGTGTCCTCCTTGGCGCGAGCGCCCTGGTACGACGCCCCGGTGTCGCCATTCCCGGCCTGCTCGGCGGCCTGATCGTCGCCCTCGTCTGGCTGAGTTTGTCCGGGTTCACCTTCCTCGACCAGATCTTGCCGGACATCGTGCCCTGGCACCCGCCGGTTGAGGTGATCGTGGTGCCGTTCATCGTGGGAGCCGCCGCCACCCTGTGGGCCCGTGACCCGATCGTCGGGCGACGTATCGCCCGGCTCGCCGCCATCACCGCCGGCCTCGGCCTGTTCGTGTACGAAACCATCGCGGTCGCCGTGATCGGCGGCGGCGGCCCACCCGACGAAGATGGTGGCTTCACCTTGCGGGGCACCATCAGCGACCGGCTCGCCAACAACCTGATCCTTCTGTTCTTGACCATCATGGTCACCGCCACCATCGGCTGGGGCGGCGCCGCAGCGGCCGGACGCCTGCTTCGCCGCACACCCCCACCGACAGTGCCCGGCCCGATCAGCCCGAACCCCGAAACCCAGCCGGAGGCGTAACCCCCGATGACCACACCGGACGAGACCGGCCGAGCGGTTCCCGTACGACGCGGGCGCAGAACCGTACGCATCGTGCTGCTGTGCCTCGTCGTGGCAGCGATAGTGTTCCTCGCGGCAACCAGCTGGCTCAGCGGCCGCTGACCCACGGCGGCGGCGGCGACGCCCCGTTCGTCGCCGCCGTGTAGTTGCGGCTCAGTTAGCGCCGTGGAACGTCACATCGGTCGCGTTGTGCTGGGATCCGCTGACCGGGCTTGGCGCGCCCCTCCCGTCACTCCAAGTCGAGTCGCATCACGACGCGGCGCGTGGTCGGGTGACTGACCTCGCGGAATCCGGCCGTCACGAACGTGTTGCGGGAACCGACGTTCATCTCGCCCCACGACACGGTCTGCCCGGGCTTGGGGAGCATCGGGTAGCCCTCGACGGCCTTCGCGCCATGCGCTTGTGCGTACCGCACGGCTGCCGTTGCCAGCGGCCGGGTGAGGCCTTGGCCTCGGTATCCGGGGCGGATCGCGAAGCAGACGATCGCCCAAACGTCCGGGTCGTCTGGGTCCTCGCTTCGCCCGGCCCACGGCACCGATGACCCGCGCAGCCGCCGGTAGTTTGCCCGCGGCTCGACCGCGACCCAGCCAACCGGCTCACCGTCCATGTAGGCGACCATGCCGCTGGTGGCGTCCGCGTCCGGGTGGCCGCAGTCCGTCTCCTCACGCAGTCGATGCGCCCGCTCTTCGACCGGCATGTCGAACCATGCCCGGTCGCCCAGCTTGATCCGCTGGCACTGGCACTTCGCCGCGGCACCGCGCCCGAACACCGCCTGCAGGTCGTCCCAGCTCGCTTCGTTGGCGGGGACCACGGACACGTCACTTTCCGGCATAGGTCGTGCTTAGCACACGCCCCCGATATTCCGTTGCCGCGCCGCGAACGCCCGCCGTACGCGGTCGTCGTCATCCACGAATGGCGAAGCTCGCGACTTGCGTGAAGGCGTCGCGCAGGCGCGAACGCAATGCATTCGTGTCAGTGGGGTGCCGTGTTCGAGATATCCCCACGCTTCGATGGATACATGGCCACGAATTCACGGGGGCCGCGGCGCTTCGCGCAAACGTCGCGAGTCGGCGCCGCGGCCGTCGGCCTCGTCGTGGCCGCTGCGACGCTCGCCGGATGTACGTCGGGCGATCGCGTGTCCACGCCGCCCCAGCCGATCACGTCGAGGATCGCGCCTGACGTCTCGCCCGCGACCGCGAGCACTCCACCATGCACCGGGGCAGACGGTCGGGCCACGTTGACGGCGATGCTCGCTGATCTGAGCCACGGCAAGCACGTCGACGTCGCAACGTATTTCGTCCCGCCGATCCAGTTCGTCCGGTGGATCGACCCCAGCGCGTACGTCACCTTCCTGCCGGCGGCCAACGGCTCGGTGACGCTTGACGCGTTGCAGTCGCACCTCAACGACCTCGTACGTCGGCACGTGAGCGCCACAATCGTCAAGTTCACCGATGCCGGGTACGGGGGCAGCCCGACGAACAACGACGTGGGCGGATGGTTCACATTTACGGTGCGCGGCCGGTCGAGTGCAACAGCGTCGCTGCGGGACGGGCTCGGCAAGGGCACGATCGACTGCACGTCGAAGAAGATCAAAGTATTCGTGATCGACGGCTGGTGACGTTCGGGTTCGTGTTCGTCGTGGAGGCGAAGCCGGTCGGTATCGCTCCGCAGTCGCGCGCGGTGCTACATCCGGGGGAGGTCCAGCGCCAGGTCGAGCCAGCTCGCGAGGTCATCGATCTCGCGGCGGATCGCGCTGTTCATGGCCTTGGTGAACGGTACGTCCTGGTGGATCGCGTCGACGCGGAGCACTCCGGCCTTGCGATCGGCGGTGGCGTCGAGCTTTCCGACCAGCTGGTCGCCGTAGAGAATGGGCAGCGCCCAGTAACCCCACCGGCGCTTGGCCGCAGGCTTGTACATCTCAAGCTGGTAGTCGTACTCGAAGATCTCGGCCATTCGCTTGCGGTCGTAGATCAGGCGATCGAGCGGGGACAGGAGTGCGGCCCGGCCGGCAAATGGCTGACCCAGCTGCGCCGGGTCGACACGCCAGGTGCCGCGTACTCCATCAATGACGGCAGGCTCACCGACCTCGTTGACGTCCAGCGGTTCGATTTGGGTTTCGACGGCACTCGCGCGTGCGATGCCCAGCGACTGCAGCCGTCGCTCGTCCCGGATGCGGCGGGCTTTGACGATCGGAACCGCCCGCGCGTTCGGGAACAGACGTTCCGCCAGGTCCCATAGACGATCACGGCCATCCCGCCCGGCGACGGCGACCTCGCCGCGCTGGCCCATCAGTTCCAGCAGCATGATCACGTTGCGATTGTTGTTCCAGCCCGTTGATCGCCACGGCACGTCGCAGGTGTCCGGGATCTCGCGTGCCGGCAGCGGACCATCGGCCCGCAGTCGGTCGAGGATGTCCAGTCGGCAGGCGTCGTTGGCCGCGACCCAGTCGCGCAGGTTCTCCTCCCATGGCCGCAGCTCACCAAGCCCCGACCAGTTGACCATCTCCGCTCGATAGAGCGCCAGGTCCTTGCCGGGTCGAATCATCCCGCGCAGTTCGATCAGCGTCTGGTTGGCCAGCGCGACTTCCATCTCAGTCGGCGAGTACGACGAACCGAGCCGGCTCCACACGATCAGATCGGCGCTCGGAGCGACCGCTGTGGTGAGGTCGACCTGCAGCAGGGTCAGCTGGCGAACGAGATCGAGGAGCCCGGCGGGCCGATTCCGGTCGAGCATCTGGGCCCGCACCGCGATGCGTCGCGCATCGGCGCGAGAAAGCTCGTGAACGGTCACCTTCGCCAGGCTATGGCATTTCCGGCCGCTCCCGCGCCCGGCGGCACGACCCCGCGTCTGGCGGCACGACCTGCCGGTCCGTGTCGTCGCTGCGCTCGGACCAGACATGGCATCGCGGGCACGGCGTGCCATGCAGCGCATCGATCAGCGGTCGATGAATTCGGACCGTAGCTTTCGGCCGTCGATGTATCGCTGCCAACGCGAGCGTACGACGCTCACGACGGCCAGAACGGGCGACGCGGTCGCTAGCCACTTGTCCTGCCAGCGGTGAGGTTCATCTGCGCAACGGCGATCAGCCAGAACACTAACGACGTCATAGCCACCGTGAAGGCCGCGACCTGGGCGGCTGCGACAACGCGTGAAATGGCAGTGGTGGCCGACATGGCGCGATTGAACATGATCGGCGCCGGCACCAACAAGACCTGAGACCGCGCGATCGATGATGGTCGACACCACACATGCGGCAGGTGCGTCTAGCGCGGGAGTCCCGCGCCGCCTGCCGTCCGATCATCGGCGGATCTGGGTGCCAGGTCGGTGATCGCCGCTTCGACCCGTAGGCCGACACCCACAAACGCAAACACACCCGCAATCGCGTACGCCCAAGCGTTGTTAACCAAAACGACCAAGCAGCCAAACACAATCAGCACGGTTCCGGCGTTGCGCGCCGGCCGTCCAACCGGGTTACGTTGACGGCATGACGCAGCGGATCACGCCGGCACAATTCCACGGATCCGCCGGGGTTGAGGATTGGCGCGTACTGACCGGTGGCGCCGGCGCCTGCGCGCACTTTCGCACCGGGTCCTTCGCTGTGGGTGTTGCGCTCGTGAACGCAATCGGCGGGTTGGCCGACGCGGCGAACCATCACCCCGATGTCGACCTGCGGTACGAAGGCGTCACTGTGCGCGTGCGGACGCACAGCATCGGCGGCCTGAGCGATCTCGACATCACGCTGGCCAGGCAGATCTCGGCGGCGGCACGCGAGTTGGACGTACCCGCCGATCCCGGCAGCGTCCAGCACGTCTTCATCGCGATCGACGCGCTCGTCACCGCCAAGGTGATCCCGTTCTGGCGGGCACTGCTCGGCTACCAGGAGAAGGGGCCGGCGGACCTGGTCGACCCCCACCGCAGCGGGCCGGCGTTCTGGTTCCAGTCAATGGACGAGCCGCGCCCGCAGCGCAATCGCATCCACGTCGATATCTCTGTGCCACACGACCAGGCCGAGGCGCGCATTGCAGCGGCGATCGCCGCTGGCGGCCACCTCGTGAGCGACGAGTACGCACCGCAGTGGTGGACGCTGGCCGACGCCGAAGGCAACGAAGCCGATGTGGCCACCTGGCAGGGCCGCGGCTACTGAGCGATATGTCGGCGAGAAGCTAAGCGAGGATCAGACCATGGCAGACACGTCGTTTCCGTTGCGGCCGACTCCGATCCACGTCTCGGACGAGGTACTCGACGACCTCGCCGCCCGGCTCAAGGCGACGAAATGGCCTCGGGACACGGGCAACGACGACGGCTACTACGGCGTACGACGCACGTACCTGCAGGAGCTTGTCGAGTACTGGATCAACGACTACGACTGGCGCGCGGCGGAAGCCGCGATCAACGGGTACGAGCATTACCACGTCGAGGTCGCCGGCGTGCCCGTGCATTTCATGCGCAAACCCGGAACCGGCCCGCACCCGATGCCGCTGATCCTCTCGCACGGTTGGCCGTGGACGTTCTGGCACTGGTCCAAGGTCATCGATCCGCTCGCCGATCCGGGCGCGTTCGGCGCCGACCCAGCCGAGGCTTTCGACGTCATCGTGCCGTCCTTGCCCGGCTTCGGGTTCTCCACTCCCTTGACCGACCGGCCCGACATGAACTTCTGGAAGATCGCCGACGTCTGGCATGAGTTGATGACGGAAGTCCTCGGCTACCCGAAATACGCCGCCGCTGGCTGCGACGTCGGCGCACTGGTCACCGGGCAACTCGGCCACAAATACGCCGACGAGGTCTACGCCATCCACATCGGTTCGGCCCTGAAGCTCACGTTCTTCAACGGCGACCGTGCCTGGGATTTCTCCGGCGGCCGCCCCATCCCCGACGGCCTCACGCCGGTGATTCATCAGCAGGTGGTGGCGTTGGAGAAGCGGTTCGCCGTCCACCTCGCCGCACACATGCTCGACCCGGGCACGCTGGCCTACGGGCTAAGCGATTCACCCGTCGGCATGCTCGCCTGGATCCTTCAACGCTGGGCCGGTTGGTCCGACAACCACGGCGACATCGAAACCGTCTTCAGCCGAGACGACCTGTTGACCCACGCCACGATCTTCTGGGCCGGGCAAGGAATCGCCAGCTCGATCCGCACGTACGCCAACAACAACCGCTACCCGTGGCAGCCCGCACACGACCGCTGGCCGGTCGTCGAGGCACCGACCGGGATCACCTTCGTCGGGTACGAGAACCCGCCCGGCGTCACTACCAATGAGCAGCGCGTCCAGCACTTCCTCAACAGCGACCGCGCCGCCTGGTACAACCACGTCAACATCACCGCGCACGACCACGGCGGGCACTTCATCCCGTGGGAAATCCCGCACGAATGGATCGACGATCTCCGCCGAACGTTCCGCGTCGCCGCGCGGTGATCCCGTGCGAGTCAGGCGTCGGCCAGCTGAAAGTGGCAGATGATGGTCTGCGGCATGCCGTCGGGACCGCCAAACGCGGCCCAGGTCGCCTCGGACGCCATGCCCATGAGAGACCAGGGCCAGTTGTCCCAACTGTCGACCGGAGCGTCCGGTGTGGCCGGCGGCGCCGATGTTCGCGGCACGTGCCGGGGTTCCTCGCACCGGCGCACCTGCAGGCCAACGGGAAGCGCCGCCCGAATGTAGTCGCCGGCCGTGTGCCGGTATGCGGGCGCCAGCCCCGGCTCGCCGGCCGGCCCGCGAGCAATCGGGACCGAGCCGGCCAGCACCAGCACGTGGTGCACGTCGGCGGTCACCAGGTGTCCGCCTGGACGCAACACCCGGGCGAACTCGGCCATCACGGGCTCCAGTCTCGGCACATGTACGAGGGCCAGGCCGGACACGACGATGTCAACGGAGTCGTCCGGCAGCGGCAGCCGATGTAGATCGCCGAGCCGGAAGTCGGCTCAGGGGACCCGGCTGCGCGCCAGGTCGAGCATCTCGGGCGAGCTGTCCACGCCGATGATCTGGTGCCCGTGACCCGCCGCGTGTTCGGCGTAGCGGCCGGTGCCGCAGGCCGCATCGAGGACAGTGCCTGTCGGTAGTGCGTCGAGAATGTCGTACACGAACGGCTCGTCATAGTCGAACAGGCTGTTTCGCCCGTCGTCGTACGTCGTCGACCACTGGCGGTACCCGGTCAGTGTGTCGCCCCGGTCGACCAACACTTGATCACCAGCTGGCCGCGGCGCGGACCGACTGGACCGGACTGCGACCGACGCCCGCCTTTGATCGTCCGATGATCCTGACGACCATGCGGTGGTTCTCGGTGGCGCGGCTGGCGCATGCATTGATCGAAGCCGGCTTTTCGGTTTCGGCGTGCCGCCCGAAGGACCACGTTCTCGATGTGGTTGACGGGCTGGCGAGCGATTGCCGTCTCACCCGACTGCGGCGGATGCGATCGCTGATCGCGGCGATCCAGCAATGCGAACCCGACATCATCTTGCCCGATGACGAACGTTCCCTCGCTCTGTTGCGGCGCCTCCACGAGCGCGCGCGGACAGCCGATCCCGTGACCGCGGCACTGATCGCCCGGTCGCTCGGCAATGTCGAGGACTGGACGTCGATCACCTCACGAACGGCGTTGGTGACCGAGGCGCGGGCGCTGAACATCCCGGCACCGGCGACCGAAGTGATCGAAACTCTCGACGCGCTCAACGAATTTGTCGCCGAACACGGGCTCCCGGTTGTCTTGAAGACCGACGGAAGCTGGGGCGGCAAGGGAGTCGCCATCATTCGCGAGCCGTCGCATGTTCGCGACGCATGGCGAAGGATTTCGAACCCACCAGCGCTGCCACGCGCCGTCAAGCGCGTTGTCGTCAATCGCGAGACGGCGTCGCTGGCAGCGTGGATCCGGCGCACACGGCCGGTGGTGAATGCCCAGCAATTCGTGGCCGGGCGCGAGGCAATCGTCACGGTTACGTGCACCGACGGGAAGGTCCAATCGCTCGTCTGCCTCGACGTCGTTCAGGCCTCGCAACCGAAGGGACACGCCGCCACCGTACGGATCATCGACCATCCCGGGATGGCCGAAGCCGCGCGGCGCCTGGTCGGCCGTTTCGGGTTGAGCGGATTCTGCGGCCTCGACTTCATCGTCACCGACAGCGGCGAGGCGCAACTGCTCGAGGTCAACGCACGCGTCACGCCGACCTGCCATCTGCTCGTCGAAGGTGAGCACGAATGCGGCCAGACGATCGTGCTGTTTCCACCCGAGGCGGTGGTCGCCGACAACTCGGCCAACACGATCTCCGGTGTCCTCGACCGGCCGGCGCGTGCCCCGTCACTGGTTCAGCGCGGCGAACGCATCGCCCTGCGGCAGCATCGACCGGTGGCACGAATGGCGCGTCGATTGAAGCGGAAGCTCATCCCGACGCTTGATTGATCGACGTGGGCCGTCTAACGGACGGCCCGCGCCGGCCGGTTGCCGTGCGCAGGACCCCACGGGCGGCTGGCCGCTCAGATGCGCTGGTAGCTCCATGACTTCATCGCGCCATTCTCGTACGGCATGATGCCGTGGAACTGGCGCACGTCGTCGTCGAAGACCATCGGTAACCACTCGTGATCGCTATCCCACAGCGGCACGCCGCGCAGGTCCGCGAGCGGCACCCACGCGAGCGTCCCCTCCTCGTTGCCGCCGTGCGGCTCGCCTTCATAGGAGTCCACCCGAAACACGAAACACGTGCTATTGGCAAGCTTCGCACCGAAGCCCGTCCAGGTGACCGTGCCGCGCAACGCCACCCGTGAGATCGTCAGGCCGGTTTCCTCCGCGACCTCGCGACGGATGCACGTAACCACATCCTCGTCCGGCTCAACGTGGCCGCCGATCCCGAGATATTTACCGAAATGCACATCGTCCCGGCATTTGTTCCGGTGGATCAACAACACCGAAGCGCGGTCGGGCGAGAGGATGTACGCCGTCGCCTGCATGATGGTCGAAAGCACCTCGCGAGTCTGCCACGCGGGCCACATCACCGCTGTGCCCACGCGGAGCAAAGGAGCCCAGGTGAGCGAGACGACGCGAATCGTCCCGGCGGGCAGCCAGCGCGATGCGTACCTGCCGTTGCTCTTGCTGGCCGACGACTCGGAGTCGGAGGTGCGCGACTATTACCAGACGGGCGACCTGTATTCGTTCGACGATCGGGATCACCGGCCGCTCGGCGTGACTCTGGCGATCCGGCAGTTCGACGGATCGATTGAGCTCAAGGCGGTGGCTGTCGAAGCGGATCGGCACGGTGAAGGCATCGGACGACGGATGTTGGCCGCGGTGCTGGCCGACCTCGGCTCGCGCGGCGTCACCCACGTGGTCGTCGGGACCGCCAATTCCGGCGTTGGTGAACTCGCGTTCTATCAGAAGTGCGGATTTCGGCTCTGGAAGATCGAACGCGACTTCTTCACACCGGCCCGCGGCTACCCCGAAGGGCTGGCGGAGGCCGGCATTCCGGTGCGGGACATGGTCTGGATGGATCAGCACTTGTGATGGCGACACAAGACGCGCCGGCACGCCGTCGCTAGGCTCGCCACTCACTGCCGCTTGATAGTCGCGCGGGAACGGCCGAACGTTCGACGGGCCAGATACAGCACGGTGGCGACGTGCAGGTCGATGCGGTCGGGGAGCTGCGCTCGGAATTCGCCGAACAGCCGCTCACGCACGACCGGATCGAGGACGCGGTAGGCGGAATGGGTCGACAGGTTGGACACGTAGTCCGCAGACGAAATACACCGCTCCCGACGGTACGTCAGAACGTTCAGATCGGTGAACTCGGGCCGAGAGTCCAGGTCGCCCCACGGCCACGACATCGTCAAGGAAGCGTCGTCGATTGACTCGTCGACACCGATCTGCGGCGCGTACGTCGCAAGGGCCGAGCCGATGAGTCCGGCGACGTACGGATCGGCCACGTGGTCCCTGTTCCAGAAGAGAGCAAGCGCACCGCCGTCGGACACGGCGGCCGCGGCGCGCTGCCATCGAGACGCGGGATCGGTCCAGTGCCAGGCCTGCGCGCTGAACAGCAGGTCGACTTGCTCGCGCGGCACGTACTCCTCGAACGACGAGACGACGACGGTCACGTTCGGCCGGGCGGCCAGGCGGCTCGTGAGAATGGCAGCCATCGCAGCATCGGGCTCGACCGCGGTGACCGCGATGCCTCGGTCGGCGAACGCAAGCGTGGCTTTGCCGGTCCCGGCGCCCACGTCCAGCGCTTCGGCCGCTCCGTTCGATGCGAATCGAACCACGTCGTCGACGAGCTCAGGCGGATACCCCGGCCGCATCCGGTCATATTCGTCCGCCACACCGCCGAACGATTTCGCCCGATCCTGCCATGAGGTCGTGCCAGAGGTCATGGCAGGATTCTCGCTTGGGTGCCCGGTGGATCCGACGGCGGATCCAGCCGGGCCGGCCGTCTACTTGATGATGCCGTTTTGCCAGTGCGTCCCGTCGGTCGTCGTGGCTAGCGTGATGGTCCCGTTCGGCGTCATTCGCAGCGCCGCAACGACCGGGCCGAGGCCAACCATGTTCAGCGTCTTGACCTTGTCGGGAATGCGGGTGAAAGCCCCGACCCCGACGGCGCGCCAGAGATCGATTCCGTCGCCGTACAGGATGCCGCCGCTGGCCAACACGGCGTAGCCGCCTACGAAATCGCCGGCCTGTGACGGCGGCTCGGTCAGCTGTCGCCAGGTCACGCCGCCGTCGCTAGACGCGAGCACCATCTGCGGATCCCTGAACTTGACGGGCTGCGCGGTCGCATACCACCAATTGCCGTCCGAGCCCACCACCGTGGGACCGGTGGCTCCTTTCGGTAGGCGCACCGGGCCCCACGTGCGTCCCATGTCGAGGCTGACTCGCAGGCCGTTGTCCGGCGGCTCCGGCCCGACGATGTTCGTGTCGACGGTGGCGTCGTAGATGAAGTACGAGCCATTGACGTCGCCCATCGGCGCATAGTCAGCTGACACGTCGAAGTCGGGCGTCATCATCGCGCTCGCCGGCGTCAGCACATGCGAGACGCCGTCCGGGGTCACCACGGCGGTCGGGCGGGCGCCCTGACCGTCGACCAGGATCTGCGCCCCCTTGGGGATTTCGGCGACCGGGCTGCCGGGATCGAGGCTGACCGACTTCCACGTGACGCCACCGTTCGAACTGATCCATCGGGCTCGCTCGACCATGCCCGGCACCTTCGACGGAAACGGCGGCGCCGACGAGAAGCTCCCGCCCAGGGACTGGGCGAGCACCAGGTGCTTGGCGTCGAACACGTACAAGTGCGTTGACGTGCTCGGCAGCTTTGACGGAAGGATGTGCTCGCGGAACGTGACACCGCCGTCCGAGGTCACCTCGATGTAGTCCTGGCATGTCTCCTGCTGCGTCTTCGGGTCAACCGGCCCGCAGCGCTCCAGTTCAACCACTCCGTGGGTACGATCGACAAAGCCGCCGCCGACGGGCTGGCCGAAGCCCTCCAACCTCTTCTCGATCGCCTGCACCGCCGCGGATTCCGCTGCCTGGTCGCCCGATGACGACGGGCCCCCAGCGATCGTGATGCCGACTCCGACGATCGCGGCCAACGCCGCACAGCCGGTTGCTCGGATCGCGACGACGCGGCGGCGGCGGGCGCGGAATGTCGCGTCGAGCACGTCCAAGACCGGCGCCGGCACGTACGGCAGTGGTCCGCGGAACTCGTCACGCAGCAGAGATTCCAGACTCTCCATGGCTCACCTCCTTGCCGGTCGCTCGCGCGGCTTGCGCCGGCGCGGATGCTTCGTCATATCCGAGTGCCGCCGATAACGTCTTGAGTCCGCGATGGCGCAGCGAGCGCACTGTGGAAGCGGCCCGGCCGAGCATGTGCGCGATCTCGTCATCGGTGAAGTCCTGCAGGTACGTCGCCACCAGCACCGCTCGTTGCATTTTCGGCAACGTACGCAGGACCTGCCGAAGCTGCAGGCGGGTGTCGACAGTGGCGAAGTCGTCGTCGCCGGAGCGCGGCTCGATGGTCATCTCGACCGTCTGCGGGCGGCGCCGCCGTGCTCGCCAGAACGAGACGTACGTCCGAAACATCACGGTGGTGGCGTAGCCGGCCGGGTTCCCGTCCTCGTGGATCCGGCGCCAGGCGCCGGCGACGCGGATCAGCGTCTCCTGGACGAGGTCGTCCGCGGCGTGCCGATCGCTGGTGAGCGCGTATGCGTATCGGTCGAGCGACGCGATATGACCATGAACGAACTCGTCGAAAGAGCTATCAATCACCGGCGCCTCCTTCCGTGTCACCCTCACGTACGCCGATGGATCGCGATCTGTTGCATCGGCACCGCAGGCGATCTACCGCGGGCGACATGCAGCGTTGGCCTGACGCGCTCGCCGGCGGTGCACTGATGGGCACCCTTGACGGGCCGCTCCTGCTGTCCCCACCGGCGGGAGTGATACCCGAGACCGCAGCGTTGCTGTCGGCCGAATCCGGCGCCGACAGCGAGGCTCTCATTTTCGGTGGGAGTGACGTCGTGTCCGACACCGCCCTCAATGGCATCGGTACGGCCATCGGTGGCGTTGTACCGGCCAAAAAAGTGATCGTCGGGCCATAGAGCCGCCTCGCGCATGGTCACCGTAACTTCTCGTTCGCCGGGCAAGTCCTTTGTGGTCACATCGATGTCGGCAAGGCGCCACACAGAGCGGGGGCAACGTTCATAGTCGTTGCGAATACTCGCGTTCATGCTCACACGTCGAATGCTTCTGCGGCTCATGGGCGCCTCCGCCGGTGTCGCAGTCACCGGAACGGAGCTGCTGACCCAAGCAGCGGCGAACGCCAGCCCGGCCCTACTACCGCACGGCTCGAACGGAATCGAGCACGTCGTGGTCCTGATGATGGAGAACCGGTCGTTCGATCATTTCCTCGGCTGGTTGCCGGGGGCCGACGGCCGAACCGACCTGACGTTCCGGTCGCCCGACGGCAACACCTACCCGAACTATCCGCTCGCCCCCGACTTCCAGGGCTGCGGCTACAGCGACCCCGACCACAGTTGGGAAGGCTTCCTCGTCCAGCACAACGACGGCAAGATGGACGGCTTCCTGCAACGGCCGACGGCGCCGGCGAACAACCCGGGCGTCACCTTGGCCGCGGCCAACACGTTCCCGATCGGCTACTACACCAACCGCCACCTCGGCGGTCGCGACAAGGACACGCCAGATCTGCCGGTCACCGGTGCGCTGGCGGAGAACTACACGGTGCTCGACCGCTACTTCTGCTCGTTCGCCGGGAGAAACCTTCCCGAACCGCTTCTACCAGCACGCCGGCCGTACGGACCGGGACCACAACTCGGGCACGATCTCGACCCTCGCGACGATCTGGGACCAGCTGTCCCCGATCCCGAACGACCAGGGCATCCCGACCGGCGGTTACTTCTTCCGCGACCTGCCGTTCCTCGCACTGTGGGGCACCAAGTACCTACCCTTCTGGCATCCCTTCGAGGCCGGCGACACCGACGCGGTCGGGATTCCCCTCAACACGCTGTCGTTCGTCGACACGTGCGCCCAGGGCCTGCTGCCCAACGTGAGCTTCATCGATCCGGCGTTCGACACCGAAGGCAACGGAACCTCGGCCGACGATCACCCGTTGGCCGATGTCCGTCTCGGCCAGCGGTTCATCGCCGATGCTTACCACGCCCTCGCCGACAACGGGTATCTCGACAACACTGTCTTCATCGTGACCTACGACGAGTGGGGTGGCTTCTACGACCACGTTCCGCCGCCGCGCGTCATCGACAACACCGACCCGTCGACGGTCGACCACACCGGTGATGGCGCGACGCCGACCGATGGCCAGCTCATCCCGGACTACCGCCAACTGGGCTTCCGGGTGCCGACCATCGTCGTGTCCAACCTGGCTCCCGCTCGGGTCGTCCACCACGGGCCGTTCGAACACGCGTCGACGCTCAAGCTGATCGAGACGACGTTCGGCCTCACGCCGCTCACCGCCCGCGACGCCCACGCGGAGAATCTCGGTCAGGTGCTCGAGCGCAAGCCGCGTCGCCCGGTCGGCCACGGCACGATCCCGACCAGCAGCGAGGTGCCCGGTCCGGCCAACGACGCGGCGGCGATCTGCAACGCCAACAGCGTCCAGTCGGTATCGCCGCAGCCGACACACCGGGGCAAGCCGCTTCCATACGCAGCCGAGCCGTTGGTGCCCCGGTCGCCGGGCGCGGGCATGGCCGCGTTCGGCCGCACGCATCTGCACGACGAATCCAAGTAACACGGCCGACCGGGACGGCCACGCTCGGCCGCCCCGGTCGCCGACTTCCGTTCACGATCAAAACCATTCGTCGGTACGGCATGCCGACAGCCCACGCTTACCACGTCACTCGTTGCGGACGACCTCCGGTCCGGTCACTCGCGCCAGCAGCGGCAGGGTCGAGGCGATGATGCCCAACGACACGACGAGGCCGGCCACAACGATCAGGTAATAGGCGGGTCCGGGCGGACGCAAGGTGTAGTCGAGCTGCGACCTCAGGAACAGTTGTGCGGCCAGGAAGCCCATCGCGATCGACACGACCGCCGCAATCAACAGCGGCACGGCACTCTCCAACGCGACCACGCGCCGCAGAACGGCGATCGGGACACCGGTCAGCCGGAGCAGGCTGAAGGGCCGCCGGCGTTCGCTCAGTCCCGCGGCGATGCTCGCGGCGAGGCTGCAGCCGGCAATAGGCAGGCTGGTGAGGATGACCACGTTCGCCAACTGCTGATACTCGGTGATCAGCTTCGTGTTGTCGTTGTTGAACTCGTTGATCGTGTTCGGCGGCCACTGATAGGGATCGGCCGCCTCGAGGATGGTCCGTGCCTGTTCGATCGCCGCGGTCGAACCGTTCGTGGCGACGACGATGGCTTGGACCGGAAGAGAATCCAGCCGGTCGGTGGGGACGTTCGCAGCCGGCCAGACCGTCTGGGCCGGAATGAAACCGCTGTCGATTCCGCCCTCGACGGTTGCGACATCGGCCCCGGGCGTGCAGTGGCCGAGCCCGGAAATGCCGGCCCACTGCGCACATGACACCAGACTCGTTGGCGGGAACCTGTCCTGCTGCGGCACGTCGGGATCGGTGTGTACGACGGCGACGGCGTCGACGCCCAGGACCGCGTTCAGATCCGACATGACGCTGGTTGGAATCGAAGGCACCGATGTTGTCCCGATCCGTCCCGACGCCGTACGGTCGTTGTTGAAGTCCTTGACCAACGTGCTGGAAGCGGCCGAACCAACCGCCGGCGCACCGCGGTTCGCGACGAATGTCGTGATGACCCCGACCGCGACGCTCGTGACGAAAAGCGCGAGCACGAGTCCGCTGATTGCCCGGAAGCTGGTCTGCGGATTGTCGGCCAGTCGCCGCCCCGCGATCAGCATGGCGGGCCGGCGGGTCCACCGGAGAATGGCCTTCGAGCCGACCATCGTCAACCACGGTCCGGCGATGACGAGCCCGGCCATGACCACCAAGAAACCCGGCAGATACACCGCCACCTGCTCGACGCCCGTACGCGGGTGAGCGCCGAGGCGAAGCACGCGCGGTGCGACGTACGCAAGTTCGGCGACGCCCAACGCGAGCGGAATCAGCCGGTAGGCCCGGGGTGCTCTCGGTGTGACCCGGCGACTCACGCCGAGCGGCGAGATCTGCACGCGACGCAACGCCAGACGCGCCGCCAGCATCGCCGCGACCGGCACACCGATGGCGATTAGTAGCACGTCGGCCACATTGAGCGACAGATCGCCGGGGAAGAACGGCGCGCCAGTGAACGAGATCTTCGCGATCTCGGGTCGCAGCGCATAGAACAGGCCGAAACCGGCAGCCATGCCGAACACGGCAGCGACCCCGGCCTCGACCGCGGCGATCACCGCGATCTGCCGCGGCGTCGCACCGATCAACCGCATGGCGGCGAACCGTTGCTCCCGGCGGGCGGCGGACAGCCGCGTCGCCGAGGTCACGAAGATGAGCAAGGGGAACAGCAGCGCGAGGGCGACCACGCCGAGAATGAGATCGATACCGTTGGAGTTGATACCGACCCCGATCGCGCAGTCGCCGCAGTCGTTGGGCGGTTTCGTGTTGATGCTGCGCACCGCGACCGCGCCGGGCACGTGCGAGAGCTGGCTCGGATCGTGACCGACGATGATGATCAGTGAATCCGGCGCCGGCAACGCCGTCGCGCCGATCGTGCCGATCTGCTGTCCCGGATAGCGCGCACCAAGTTCGGCGGCGGGAGTCGCGGCGAGCAGCCGCGACATCGCTGGGGAGGCGTAGAACTGGCCCGGACCGGGCAGGTGGCCGATGCCCGGCGGCACGGGCGACGTCGGCCCGGTCGGCGCGAGATCGGCGCGCGTGATGATCTGCCCGTCGAAGTAGTCCGAGCTGAGCATCCCCCACAACGGATCGGCCGATGCCTGCGCACCGCTGGAGACCGCACCGGTCGCGAGCCATGCGTACCGCGCGTTTTGCGCGTTGACCGCGTTGATGCCCGCCACGGTCGCCAGCAACATGGCGACGCCGACCATCACCGCGAGCGCGATGATAACGAGACGGCTGACCGCCTCTCGGCCGCCATTGAACGTCAGTCGCAGACCAAGTTTGATCACGTCATTGCTCGATCGGGCATCAGCGAATTGACCTTGCCATCGCGCACGATGACTTCCCGGTCGGCGTACGCGGCCACGCGGGCTTCGTGGGTGACCAGCACGACGCTCGTGCCCTGCTCGCGCGCGGCGGCGGTCAGGAGGTTCATGACATGCTCGCCGGCCAGGGAGTCCAGCGCGCCGGTCGGCTCATCCGCGAAAAGCACCTCGGGCTCGGTGACGAGTGCCCGGGCCAGCGCAACCCGCTGCGCCTGGCCGCCGGACAGCTCGCCCGAACGCCGACCGGCCAATCCCTGTAGATCGAGCCGTTCGAACCAGGTTGCGGCGGCCGCGAGGGCGGCCGCGCGTCGGGCGCCGGCCAGCATCAGCGGCAGGGCGACGTTCTCCGCCGCGGTCAGCTCGGGCACGAGTTGGCCGAACTGGAACACGAATCCGAAGCGGTCCCGCCGCAGCGCACTGCGGCCGCCTTCCGACATGGTGTCGAGCCGCCGGCCGGCGAAGTGAACCTCGCCGGCGTCGGGCACCAGAATTCCGGCCAGGCAGTGCAGCAACGTCGACTTGCCCGAGCCGCTCGGCCCCATGATGGCGAGCATCTCGCCGGCAGCCACGGAGACGCTCGCACCGCGGAGGGCGGGCGTCTCGCCAAAGGACAGCCGAACGTCCCTGGCTTCGATCACGTGATCCGGCGGGCGGCGTTCGATGTCAGTGGTCATGCCGCACCGCCTCGGCGAGCGGGCCGAGCCGAGCCGCGGTCAGGTCGATCCAGCGCAAGTCCGCCTCCAGATGGAACAGGCCGTGGTCGGCCAACAACGCGTCGACGGTGTCGCCGCTCCGCTTGATTTCGGTCAACTGACGCATGCGCTGCAGATGGGCCGCGCGCTGGATGTCGAGGTACGCCTCGGCCGAGCGTCCCAACATCAGCGCGAGCACGACCTTCACGAACAGCACCGTCTGAAGGTGTGGCTGCGCCTCGACCGGCTCGGCCAGCCACGTCTCGAATTCGTCGACGCCGGCTTCGGTAATCACGTACCGCTTGCGGTCGGGGCCCGCACCCGGCTCGGCCTCGGCCGCCACCACCTTGCCGTCCCGCGCGAGCCGGCTCAGCGTCGCGTAGACCTGGCCGAACGGCAGTGGTCGGCCGCGCCCGAAGAACATGTCGTAGTCGCGCTTGAGGTCATATCCGTGACTCGGCTGGCGCTCGAGCAGCCCGAGAAACGCGAGGGGAACACTCATGGCGGAGACCATACACCCGAGGTATACATCGCGGTAGTACTCGACTCCGACGCCGCTGGGTTGCGGTCCGCCGATGGTGGGATTGAGTGCGGCTCTCTAACCACTTCGTCGCTGTTGCAACCTAGTTGCGATAAGCTGCCGGTCGGGGTAATTTGCGGTTGCCTGCGAACTCTTTTTCACCAGGAAGAGGACAGACGTGACCGACACGACCACCGCGCTCGATGGATCCCGGCTCACCCAGTTCCGGCGAAGTCTGACCGCACGCGACCGGCGCTCGCTCGGCGGCATGTTCGGCTTCATCGTCCTGCTGCACGTCATCGGGTTCGGCGTGCTGTTCGGCGTGGTCGTGCCGAAGCATCTGCATCTCGGTGGCGACCATCCGGTCTTCACCGTCGGTGTCGGCGTGCTCGCTTACACATTCGGTCTGCGCCACGCATTCGACGCCGACCACATCGCCGCGATCGACAACGCGACCCGAAAGCTGCTGGCCGACAACACATCGAGGACCAACCCACGCAAGCCACTATCGCTCGGCTTCTGGTTCTCGCTCGGGCACTCCACGATCGTTTTCCTCCTGACGTTCCTGCTGTCGATCGGCGTGAAGGCGCTGGCCGGTCAGGTCGAGAACGACAACTCCGGCCTGCACTCGGTCACCGGCATCGTCGGTGCCTCGGTGTCCGGCGTCTTCCTGTGGATCCTCGGCATCCTCAACTTCGTGGTGCTGCTCGGCATCATCAAGGTGTTCCGCGAGATGCGGCGCGGCATCTACGACGAGAAGGCGCTCGAAGAGCAGCTCAACAAGCGTGGGTTCATGAACCGCTTCCTCAACGGTCTGACGAAGTCGGTCCGCAAGCCCTGGCACATCTACCCGATCGGGGTGCTGTTCGGCCTCGGCTTCGACACCGCGACCGAGGTCGGTCTGCTCGTCCTCGCCGGCGGCGCGGCGGCGTTCAATCTGCCGTGGTATTCGATTCTGATCCTGCCGATCCTGTTCGCCGGGGCCATGTGCCTGATGGACACGGTCGACGGCGTGTTCATGAACGCGGCCTACGGCTGGGCGTTCGCCAAGCCGGTCCGCAAGGTCTTCTACAACATCACGATCACTGCCATCTCAGTGGCGGTCGCCCTGATCATCGGCACGATCGAGCTGGTCGGCGTACTCGCCGACGAAACCAACATCACCACCGGACCGATCGCCGCCATCGGAAACATCCCACTGGACTATGCCGGCTACGGCATCGTCGGGTTGTTCTTCGTCTCGTGGATCGCGGCGATCGCGATATGGCGGTTCGGCAATATCGAGCAGCGGTGGTCGGCCGATCTCGCGCCGCCGCCCGCTCTGCTTAAGCAGTCAGGGCCACCGGACGTAACTGAGTCTCAGATACACCGCATCGAGGCCGAGCCGGTGGACGCGCCCCGCTAGCGGGCTGAGCACGCCCTCGTGACGCCGGGCGGGTTTGACCGACCCGGCGTCACGACTGGCTCCGACCCACGAGCGGTTTGGAGATGCGAGCAGCTTTCGGCCTACGGATGCAGACTGAGCGCCGCGAGCCAGCCAACTTTTCTGAGACGGCACGATCCCTCGGCATGGCGGGAAAGTCCAGGCCGGCGACAAATCGGTTGCCCGCTGGCCGGCACCGTGTTGTAGTGCGGCCAACCACATGCAGTCCCAGAGTCAGGAGAGCGCGATGCGTCGAACGGTCATGTCCCCGCTGCCGGTAAACACCGCCTACGCAAAGGACATGACACTTCGTGCGAACCTTGAACTTGGGAATCCTGGCTCACGTCGACGCCGGTAAGACCAGCCTGACCGAGCGGCTGCTCTACGCCGCCGGCGTCATCGACGAGATCGGCAACGTCGACGATGGCAACACGCAGACCGACACGATGGCACTGGAACGGCAACGCGGCATCACCATCAAGTCGGCCGTGGTGTCGTTCACGATCGACGGCGTCACGGTCAACCTGATCGACACTCCCGGCCACCCGGACTTCATCGCCGAGGTGGAGCGGGTGTTGAGCGTGCTTGACGGTGCCGTACTGGTCATCTCGGCCGTAGAGGGCGTGCAGCCACAGACGCGGGTGTTGATGCGGGCGCTGCAGCGGCTGCGCCTTCCGACGCTCATCTTCGTCAACAAGATCGATCGCCGTGGTGCCGCCGGGGAGGGCCTGCTGGCAACGATCGCCGAGAAGTTGTCCACTCGGAACGTCGCGATGGGATCGGTCCGTGCCGCCGGCGAGCGCGGGGCACGGTTTGTGCCGTACGGGTCGGGCGACCCGTCGTTCCGGGCCGCCCTGATCGATCTTCTCGCCGACGACGACGCGTTTCTGCGTGCGTACGTCGCCGACGAGTCGACGATGTCGTACGAACGATTGCGGGCCGAACTCGCGACGCAGACGCAGAGCGCGTGCCTGCATCCCGTCTTCTTCGGATCGGCCATCACCGGGGCCGGAATCGATGCACTGGTCGATGGTCTGACCGAATTGCTCCCGGTCGGCGACGATCGTGGCGGCCGGGTCGCCGGCGGCGATGACGGCGCCGATCCGGTGTCCGGCACGGTCTTCAAGGTCGAACGCGGGCCGGCCGGGGAGAAGATCGCGTACGTCCGGATGTTCTCCGGCACGATCCGAGTCCGCGATCGGGTGTCGTCGGGTGCTTCGTCAGCCGAGCGGAAGACGCCGGCCGAGCCGCCGCGCAGTGACAAGGTCACCGCGATCAGCGTCTTCGATCAGGGTTCCGCGGTGCCCGGGGTGCAGCTCACGGTCGGGCAGATCGGCAAGGTCTGGGGTCTGGGCGATGTACGCATCGGCGATTGGATCGGCGCGCCGCGACCGTACGCGTCACATCAGCACTTTTCGCCGCCAACCCTGGAGACCATCGTCGCCGCCCGGGATCCGGATGATCGGGCAGCTCTGCACGCCGCGCTGAGCCAACTCGCCGAACAGGATCCGCTGATCAACCTCCGTCAGGACGACCTGCGCCACGAGATCTCCGTGTCGCTCTACGGCGAGGTGCAGAAAGAAGTCATCCAGGCAACGCTCGCGGAGGACTTCGGCGTCGAGGCGATATTCCGCGAGACCACCACCATCTGCATCGAACGCCCACTCGGCGTCGGTTCGGCGGTCGAGACAATCGCCACCGAACCGAACCCCTTCCTGGCCACCGTCGGCCTGCAGATCGAGCCACGACCGATCGGCACCGGGGTCGAGTTCCGGCTGGGCGTCGAACTCGGGGCGTTGCCGCTCGCGTTCATCAATGCGATCGAGCAGGCCGTGCACGACACGCTCGGACAGGGACTCCGCGGGTGGCCCGTCGTCGATTGCGTGGTCACCCTGACCCGCTCCGGCTACTGGGCGCGGCAGAGTCATGCGCACGGCACGTTCGACGCCAGCATGTCCAGCACCGCCGGCGACTTCCGCAACCTGACTCCGCTGGTGTTGATGGATGCCCTGGTCCGGGCGGGCACCGTCGTGTGCGAGCCGGTGCATCGCTTCCGTCTCGATGTGCCGGCCGACCTGGTCGGATCGGTGATGCCGGCGGTCGTCCGGCTCGGCGGACTGCCATTGAGCTCGGTAACGAAGGGCGGCTCATGCGTCGTCGAGGGTGAGTTGGCGGCGGCCCGAGTCCACGACGTCCAACAGCGTCTTCCGTCGTTGACCCGCGGCGAAGGGGTGTTCGAGGCCGAGTTCGATCATTATCAACCGGTGCGCGGTGACGCGCCGACCCGGCAGCGCACCGACCACAACCCGTTGAATCGCCGGGAGTATCTGCTGCACGTCCTCCGGCGGGTGTAAAGCGGCGGTGCGAGCGTCCGGGCCGCCGGGTGGCGAGCGCGCGGGCGGCGGGCGACGGGCGACGGGCGACGGGCGGGCGACGGTGAGCGGTTATGGTCGTCGCATGCATCCGGGCCGGCCGATCCTCCAGTACGTCGACCGCCCCGGCGTGCTCGACCTCGGCTGGGGCCACCCACATCCGTCGCTACTGCCAACGGATGCCTGGGCGGCCGCCACGGCGAGTGCGCTCGACACGTACGGCTGGGAGGCATTGGCGTACGGCTACGAGCCCGGCCCCGGACCACTGCGCGAATGGATCGCCGGGCACCTCGCCACGACCGACGGCGGCGGCGAACCGGACGAGATCTTCGTGACCGCCGGCGCGTCGCACGCACTCACCCTTGTCTGCGCCACGCTCGCCCGTCCCGGCGACGTCGTGGTGGTCGATTCACCGACGTACCATCTGGCGTTTGGGATCTTGCGCGATCAGGGCGTTGAGCTTGTCGCGGCGCCGGTCGACGACGGTGGCCTCGACCCGCGCGCGCTCGATGAGCAGATCGCCGCTCTGCGAAGGCAGGGCCGGCGGGTGCCGCTGCTCTACATCGTTGCGACGTTCGGTAATCCGACCGGGCACAGTCTGCCCGACGATCGCCGTCGCGAACTGGTGGCCGTCGCGCGTCGCGCGGGGCTGACGATCGTCGAGGACGACACGTATCGCGACATGGTCTACGAAGGCGCCGCACCGCCATCGTTGTGGCGCCTGAGCGACGGGCATGCGGTCGTTCGCATCGGGTCGTTCGCGAAAACCGTTGCACCAGGGCTTCGGCTCGGGTGGATCCAGGCCGCACCCGACGTGGTCGACCGGCTCGCGCGACTGGGCTACGTGCACAGCGGCGGCGGCGTCAACCACACGTCCGCGCTCACCATGGCAGCGTTCGGCGCCTCCGGCGCCTACGACGAGCATCTGACCATCGTCCGGCGTGAGTACGCGGACCGGCGCGACGCGCTCGTCGCCGCGTTGCGGCGGTCACCCGTTCACTTGGATGTAGCGTCGCCGGCCGGTGGCTGGTTCATCTGGCTTCCGCTGCCAGCGGGCCGACCGGCGGCCGACGTGCTCGCCACGGCCGAACGGCACGGCGTGTCCTTCATGCTGGGATCCACGTTCCACGTCGACGGTGCCGACGACGACCACATCCGCTTGTCGTTCTCCCTGCTGGCGACGACCGAACTCGAAGAGGCCGCGCGGCGGCTCGGCGCCGCGCTGATCGAAACCCGTTGACGGGTACGTCAGGAGAGACCGCCAGCTACAGCATGGCGATCGGATTGACCGGTGCAGGCCTTCGTCATCCATCTGGCGTGATGTGGTTGAGCGCGCCGAGCCGGTCCGCATCACCCCATCGGGCCTGCTCGGACAGCCAGGTGCGGAACGCCTCGAACTCGTCGATGGTCATCGAGTCCGTCGTCATGGGCTCATCATGACGGTGATTTGTCGAAATTTACGGGTTTCAGGCCCGGCTGCCGCAGCCTCGGCAACGGTGGACATAGTGACAGGCCACGAGAATGGGTCGACGCGAGAACGGCGATCGTGGCACGAACCCGAGGGAGGCAAAGAATGGCGGATCACCTGGAACCGGCCGTCCGTACGCTGATCGACGCCGCGAACGCCGGCGACATCGACGCCTTCCTGGCCGGCTTCGCGACCGACGGCGTCGTCGACGACTGGGGCCGTGAGTTCCGCGGGGCCGAGCGCATCCGGTCGTGGAGCGACGGGGAGTTTATCGGCAAGCGTGTCAGCCTGGCCGTACGTTCCGTGGCGACCCACGGCGCCCGCACCGAGGTCATCGCGGACGTGGGCGGCGACGGGTTCAACGGCCCGAGCACGTTCACGTTCGAGGTCGACGGCGACCGAGTCGAGCGGATGACGATCCGCGCTTAGCCGCGTCGCTACTGCCCTTGCGGGAAGTCGGCCGACCGGCTCACGTCGGCCCATTTCTCCGCCTCGGCCGCGCGGTTCGCCGACGACGCCGCCGCCGAGTCGACTGCCCCGGCGCCCAACAGCAGACGCAGCGGCGGATCATCCACGCGCACGATGTCCGTGATGATCTTCGCCGCGCGCGCCGGGTCACCGGGCCAACGGGCGACGGTCGACTCCCGAAAGCGGTTCATCTTGCCGACCGTCTCTTCGTAGTCCGGACCGACTGGAGCGATCTGCATGGACGAGCCACCCCAGTCGGTGCGGAAGGCACCCGGCTCAATGATGGTGACCTTGACGCCGAACGGTTTCACTTCGTTGTTCAAGACCTCGGAGAAGCCCTCGACGGCGAACTTCGCCGCCACATAGGCGGCCACACCCGGTGAGCCGCCGACCCGCCCACCGATCGAGGAGAACTGGATGAAGTGACCGGAGCGCTGCCGGTGCAACACCGGCAAGGCCGCCTTGGTCACGTTGACGACGCCGAACAGGTTCGTCTCTATCTGTGCGCGGAAGTCGTCGTCAGCCATCTCCTCGATCGGCGCGCTGTTGGCATAGCCGGCGTTGTTGACGACGACGTCCAGGGTGCCGAAGGTGTCCACCGCTGTTTGCACCGCCGCCCGGGCGGCGGCCGGATCGGTCACGTCGAGCGCAACCGTACGGACGCGGTCGCCGTACTTGGCCGCCAGATCGGCAAGCTGCTCCGGCCGGCGCGCGGTGGCGACGACATTGTCACCACCATCGAGTGCCGCCCTGGCCAGCTCGAAGCCGAAGCCGCGTGTGCTACCGGTGATGAGCCATGTCTTCGCCACGGTGGTCGTTCCCTTCTCGTCGAGGTGGTGCTCGATGCGCTCCGGTGCAGCGGGTCGGCTCAGGCCGCGAGTGTCTCGACCGACACGTCCCAGAGCCGCAAGGCGGCGGCCGGGTCGAGCGCGTACGCCGCTACTCCGCGCGGCGTGCCGGGCTGGTTCGGCGCCGCTTCGTTGCAGTCCTCGAAGTAGCGTCCGCCGACGTCGTCCAGGAGTGGCGAGGTTGCGACCAGGATCGACGTCGCGGCGCCCTGCTGGGGTGTCTTCCAGTTGACGCCGCTACTGCCGGCGGCGCGGCGCATGCGGTCGAGCTCTTCGTCGGACACGTACCGTTGCAAGTTCGTCCGGATCCCGCCGGGGTGCAGCGCGTTCGCGGTGATTCCGTCGGCGGCCCAGCGCTTTGAGGCCTCGACCGCGAACAGCACGTTGGCCGTCTTGGACTGCCCGTAGGCCGCCCACGGCTCGTATTCGCGCTCTAGGAAATGGATGTCTTCGAACACGACCGGCGAGCGTAGATGCGCACTCGAACTGACCGACACGACGCGGGCGCCGCCCGCGGCCGCGAGTGCCCGGTGCAGGCCGGTGGCGAGGGCGAAGTGGCCCAGGTGGTTCGTCGCGAATTGCATCTCCCAGCGCTCCGGTGTGCGCATCAACGGCGACGCCATGACACCGGCGTTGTTGATCAGGATGTGCAGCGGGCCGTCCCACCCCGCGACGAACGCCGCGACCGACGCCCGGTCGGCGAGATCGAGCGGCGCGACGTGCACCCGCTTGTTGCCGGTCGTCGCGATGATGTCCTCGGCCGTCTCATCGCCGGCCGCGGTGTTGCGGACAGCCAGCGTCACCTCGGCGCCGGCACTCGCGAGCGCACGAGCTGTCTCGACGCCGATGCCGGACGCGCCGCCGGTCACGATCGTGCGGCGCCCGGTGAGGTCGATTCCGGCGATGACGTCGGCGGCGGTCGATTCGGCGGAGAACGGTGTGCTGATAGGACTGGACATGATCTTCCCGTCTTTGTCGGATGTCGTGGGCCGGCCCAACCCGGTACGATAAGAACCGGAGGAACCTCCAGTACGTTTTACGACTCTAAGCGGAGTGACCTCCGGTTGCAAGCGCTGCTCGGCTTGTCGCACAGTTAGCCGCGACACAGGGCGTCGATCGGGTGCATATTGGCATTCGCTGACCACGGCACGGCCGAACTCCGAAGAAGGGATCCGACATGTCCACCGGAGCCCGCCCGCTGCGCGCCGACGCCCAGCGCAATCGTGATCGGCTGCTCGAGGTCGCCGTCGGTGCCTTCTCCGAGGGCGGCGCGGACGTCACGCTGGACGCGATCGCCAAACAAGCCGGCGTCGGCATCGGCACGCTCTATCGTCACTTTCCCACCCGCGAGGCGCTGGTCGAGGCGACCTACCGAAATGAGCTGGCACGACTGTGCGACGCCGCTGGCGAACTCCTCGACACCCAGCGGCCGGAGGACGCGCTGCGCAGCTGGATGGACCGGTTCGTCGACTACATGACGACCAAGCGAGGCATGGCCGAGGCGCTCCGCGCGGTGATCGCCTCGGGTGGCAACCCGTTCGCACAGAGCCGCGACCGCTTGCTCGCCGCGATCACGACGTTGCTCACCGCTGGAGCCAAAGCCGGAGCCGTACGGTCCGACATCGCGCCGGCCGACGTCCTCGCCAGCCTGAGCGGCGTGTCGCTGGCCGCCGGCGAACCAGCGCAGCGCGCGCAGGCCGGCCGGCTGCTCGACCTGATCATGGACGGTCTGCGCTACCGATCGACGCCGCCCCGATCCGGCGATTGACCGTCGCTGTCATCGTCCCGGCGTGCCGGTACCGCTGCGACGGCCTCGACCTCGACCAGCTGGTCGTCGTATCCGAGCACCGTCACGCCGAGGAGAGTGCTCGGCGGATCATGGTCGCCGAACGCGTCGCGTACGACCGCCCACACGGCGCCGAGATCCAACTGATCGCCACTGGCCACGTACACCGTCGTCTTGACCACATCGCTCAGGGTGGCGTGCGCGGAGTCGAGGGCAACCGCCAGGTTCGCCATCACCTGGCGAGCCTGGCCGACGTAGTCGCCCGGGCAGACTGTTGCGCCGTCTGCGTCGAGCGGGCACGCGCCAGCGGTGAACACCACACGGGATGGCACGTCGACCGCTGCTGCGTACGCATATTCGGCGACGTCGGACAGGCCGGCGGCTCGGATCAATGGCATGGCCCGGACCGTAGCCGATCACCTGACCGGCGAGCATCCCGATATCCGTCGCGTCACGCAACGTAACGCTTTCGCGAACACTCGCCCGATTTGTTGCCGCGGCCACGCGTGCGTCGCAGACTGGCTCAGTGACCGCCGAATGGACCCCTGACCTGCGACTTCACGCCCAGGCCGACCGTTGTCGGCTCCATCTGGTCGGCGTGACGTACGGCAACGGCGCGACCATGCAGGAGGCGAGCAACGATCTGCTGGCCCGACTGTTCGACCTCGGCACCGCGACGCACGAAGGCCGCTTCCGGGCGACGAGCGAGTTCGGCGCGCCCGATCGCCGGGTTCTCGACTTCCTATGGGAGATCGGCGAACTCGCGGCGCGCGGCGGCGACATCCGGGCCCGCGTGTTCGACGTCCCGACACAGCGGCGGCCGCGGGACTGACCGGTCGAGGCTGCGCGACCCTTCGCTCGGCGACGCGAGCCGACCGATGACTTCATCGACACCACCGAGGCGACGTACGAGGGCCGGCGACACGTAGAGCGACTCGACCGTCGCGGCGGCCGATCCGTTGAGCGTGGCCTGGGCCGAGACCCCGGCATCGAGATGCAGGTGGAGGAGCCCGAGGTCGTCCGGGAGCGGTTCGCCGTAGACACGGTCACCACTGCGGCCGTCGTACGAGGCGAGGAACGACGTGCCACTCGCGACCGCGGCGATCATCGCCGTGACGAACTCAGACCGGGGTAGGCCAGCAACGTAGCGATGATCGCGGGCCGCACTCACGCCCTCGTACGGCGGGTCGAGATAGGCGACGTCGCGCTCGGTGGCCCGAGCGAGCACATCGCGATAATCGGCCACCCGTGCCTGCGAGCCGGCGAGCGTCGCCGAAGCTCGTACGAGCCGCGAGCGCATCAGATCGGGCCGGACACCGAGGCGCCGATGATCCACACCCTGGTTGAAGTCGCCATCGCTGTTGTAGCGGACGGCCGCCTTGACGCAGCGGGCGAGTAGATAGAGAAGGTGGTGCGGCGCGTGCCGCTCGTTGAAGTTCCGTACGGACCGAAAGGAAGTAGGCCGACGGGTCGGCTCGCTGCTCAACCCACATGCGCCCGTACGCGTCCGCGAGCTCGTACGGATCGTCGAGGATCCGTTGCCACAGCGCGATCAACGGTGCGTTGATATCGCTGAACCACGCCGTACCGCCGATTTTGAGGTGGCGCGCGGCGAGTGACACCGCCGCGGACCCGGCAAATGGCTCGAGCAGCCGGTCGGTGTCGGCCGGCAACAAGCGCACGATTGCATGCGCAAGCCGCCGCTTGCTGCCCTGATAAGGCAAAGCGTGTGGGACATCGGCGAGGCCGGCCAGCCGGAGCGGAGTCAGCTGCACCGGATTCACGCCGCTCAGTCTGCCTCACCGGCGGGTCGGTCGGCCGTCAGGTGGCCCGGCGTGCCACTCATGTCGTCGCGCGCCGGGCCCGTCGTGACAGCGCGGCGACGCCGAATCGTGTCGCCGATTACGTCTCGGCATCGACCGAGCCGCCCGACCCGATCGGCATGCAGATTTTTGCGAATGGCGTGCCATGCTGGGCGTCATGGACGATCGGAGGCAGGCGGACCTGCCGTGGGCACACGCGCCGCTCGTGGCTCGGATCGTGGCCGCGGTGATCATCGCGGTGCCGGCGTTCGTCATGGGCGGAAGCCTCGCCGGACCGCGTGGCGTGGTCGTCGGCGCTCTGCTTGGGCTGTTCTGGGGCGGTCTCGGCGTGCTGGTCGCGGTGTTTCCAACCGCGCTACAGCGGTGGTCGCGCGAGCAGGCGCTATTCGCCCCGATCCTGGCGTTTGGCGTGCTCCTCTTCGGCTTGCTGTTCCTGACGACCATGCCGACCTCGATCGCCGTGTTCTTCTCGTTGATCATTGCCGGGATATTCGCGTTCATCTCCGTCGGCCGACGGCGGCGGGCCACGCCGCCCGAACCGACCCGTCCGAGCCGCGGCCGCCGCCACAGCTGACGTCCGTTCGCGTCGGCTCCGTCACATTCAGCATGTGGGACACGTTTGCCCAGCTCGCGCGTCTGCCGCCAGGATTGTCTAGAGGTCAGCTAGGGAATACGGACACGCGCGACCCGGTTGGCGCTGGTGGTGGCGGAGAGTCGCGGTAGTGATGTGCGACCGCGGTAGTGATGTCCGGCGCGACGTGACGACGAGTCGCTACCCGGTGCGGAGGTCGGAACAATGCGACATGGCGTGCGGCAACTCTTCTCGTTCCCGAATCCGGTGAACGAGATTTCGGCGCGTCTCGTCGCCGGTGGCGTCGTCGTGATGGCCGCGGCGACGATCGTGTTCGATCAGCCCTGGCTCACCGCGGTCATCGCGTACGGCTTCCTCGCCCGCGTGCTCACCGGTCCGACTGCGAGCCCGCTGGGCCAGCTGGCCACCCGGGTGGTCTCGCCACGCCTACCCGTATCGCCGAAGCTCGTCGCCGGTCCACCGAAACGATTCGCTCAGGGCATCGGCGCTGTGTTCTCGGTGACCGCCGCCGTCCTTGCTCTCGGATTCGGTCAGACCACCATCGCGTACGTGCTGCTCGGCCTGCTGATCGTCGCGGCGACGCTGGAATCGGTCTTCGCACTGTGCCTCGGCTGCAAGGTCTTCGCCGTGCTCATGCGGATCGGCGTGATCCCCGAAGAGGTCTGCGCCGAGTGCAACGACATCTGGTCACGCGTGCCGGCTCCGGCCGCTCCTTAAGCCCACTTCGCTCCGCCGCTCGGTCGGCGCCCCGCCCCGCCCCGAGGCCTGCGGCGCTGGGCGCCCCGGCCGGGCTCAACTCGGGCGAATGGTGAACTGGAGCCGCGACTCGTGCCCGTCGGCGGGCGGAGCGTGCCACACCTGGGCCATGGCCGCGCCGCGCCCGACCGGCCGGCGCACCAGGAAGGCCGTATCGACATCAAGGGCGAACAACTGCCACGCAACCTGCGGTGTCGCCCGAGTCAGCCTGGCCACGCGCCGCACGATCGACTCGTCGGTGATCCGCAAGGCTCGACCGCGAACGCACGCCTCGTCGTCCGAGTCGTCCGGCGGATAGGCATGCAATGCGTATCGCCCGTCGCGCTCCAGATCGCGGCGCTTGGGAGTGTCCAGCAGACAGCAAAATAGGCCGTCGTCGGTGACGACCGGAGAAACCGGATGCAGCCGCGGGCCGCCGTCCGGTCGGATGGTGGCGAGATAGCCGAGGCCGGGACCGTACTGGTGGAAGACGCCACGGACACCGGCGGCGAGCGCCGGCGCGGCGTGGGCGAATTCGGACCAGCTGGCCATGGTGTCCAGTTTATCGAACGTACGTTCGAATGGGAACAGAAGGACTCAATTTTGCGGCGCGGGCGCGGGCGCGGGCGCGGGCGCGGGCGCGGGCGCGGGCGCCGATGATTCTCGCGACCGATCGGGTGCGGCGGTAGGCTGCCCGGGTGTTGCTCTCGGACCGCGACCTCATCGCCGAACTCAAGTCGGGCGCGTTGCACCTGGAACCGTTCGAGCCGGCGCTCGTCCAACCATCCAGCGTCGACGTACGCCTGGACCGACTGTTCCGCGTGTTCAACAACCACCTCTACACGCACATAGATCCCGCCATTCAGCAGGACGAGCTGACCGCATCGGTCGAGGTCGCCGACGGCGAACCATTTGTGTTGCACCCGGGCGAGTTCGTGCTCGCGTCGACGCTCGAGGTCATCACGCTTGGGGATCAGCTAGCCGGTCGGCTGGAGGGCAAGTCGAGCCTCGGCCGCCTCGGACTGCTCACCCACTCGACCGCGGGCTGGATCGATGCCGGCTTCTCCGGGCACGTCACGCTGGAGCTGTCCAACGTGGCGAATCTGCCGATCAAGCTGTGGCCGGGCATGAAGATCGGGCAGCTGTGCATCTTCCGGCTGTCCTCGCCGGCCGAGCACCCGTACGGCTCCGCCGTCTACGGCTCTCGCTACCAGGGACAGCGCGGGCCGACACCGAGCCGGTCCTACCAGAACTGGCGGACCTGGCCGACCGGCGATCGGTAACCGATTTCGGGCGGCGAACAAAGCGGCGGGGCCCTCGGGCAACGGCTGCATCCCAGTGCCCTGGCTGATGGCGTCTATCGTGTTGCGGTGAATTCTTTCGACCATCCGCTGGGCGAGGCGCACTACGAGGCGTACGTGCCGCACGACGTGGGGCCGGCGATGGATACGGCGGAGCTCGCTGCCGTTGCCCGGCTGGATCTGGTCTCGGGCAGTCCCGCGCCACTGGTCGCGTTCAGCGACGCGACCGCTGGGTACGACTTCATCGTTACCGTTACGGACGATCTCGCGGCGGTGCTCGGCGGCGCCTGGCATGAGGTGTCGCGGACTGCGAACGAGCGTGCCGCCCGCTTCCGGACTGCGGTATATCAGCGCCGTGACCTGTATGTGGCGATCCGCGCCGTCGAGCCGGCCGGGCCGGTTGCGCAGCGGTTGCGGGCCGACCTGCTGCGCCGGTTCGAACACGGTGGTGCGCATCTCGACCCGGCCGAGCGGGAGCGGCTCGCCGCGATCAACGCCCGCCTGGCCGAGCTTGCCACGGACTTCATAACAAACCTGCGAGCCGCGGATGCCGCATCCGGGGTCGCCACAAACGATCCGGCCGGTCTGCCCGGCGCGCTGGTCGAGTCGGCACGCCTGGCCGCGACGACTCTGGGCCTGGACGGGTATTACGTGCCGTACTCCGATGCCAACGCCACGATCGTGCTGCGCCAGGCCGAAAACCGCCAGCTGCGTGAGGCGATGTACCGGCTGACCGTCGCCCGCGCGGCCGAGTCGAACGGCCCGGTGGTCAGCGAGATCCTCGAACTCCGGCAGGAACTCGCGGAGCTTCTCGGCTACCCGGACTTCGTACGGCTACAGAGCGCCGGCCGGATGCTCACCGATCCGCAGGCGTTCCTGGACGAGCTGGCCCACGCCTACCGACCACAGGCCGACCACGAACACGCCGAACTGCTGGCCTTCGCCCGCGCCTATACCGGCGACGAAACGCTGCAACTGACCGCGGCGGACATTGATGTCCAGCGGGACGGTTTCTACACCACGAAGCTCCGCGAGTCGCGGGCACTCGCGTCCGCGCAGGCGATGTCGGTGCCGGTAGAGACCGCCCGCAGCGTCATGCTGGATGCGCTCGCCGAGCTATACACGGTCACGTTCACTCCGGCCGCTGCGCCAGGATGGCACACCGACGTGGAGGCGTTCGACCTGCATGACGCGTCCGGCCGACACCTCGCCCGGATCTGGTGCGACTGGTACCCGCGCGACGGCAAGCGGCCCAGCGGTTGGATGACCACGCCCTGGCTGGCCACCGACGGCGGGCCGCACCTGCTGACGGTCGTCACGAACATGCCACGTGCCGGCGCGGACATCCGCGATCTGCGCATCATGTGGCACGAGTTCGGACACGCAATGCACTTTGCCTTCACCCGGACCCGCTACCGGCTGCGCTCACCCGACGACGGGCCGCTCGATTTCATCGAGGGACCGTCTCGGATCATGGAAAACTGGCCACTGGAGCCGGTGATCCTACGGCGCATGGGCGTCGACGAGGAAGTCGCGGCGGCGGCGCGAGCCCAAGGCCAATTCCGCATCGCCAGCCGGAAGATGGTCCACATGGTCCGTCCGGCGCTCGACCTTGCACTGCACCGCGGCGAGGACGGCCTGTCGGTCAAGCGGCGCCACCTGCCGGTGCCGGTCGACCCGGCGGACGCAACGGCTGCGCATTTCCACCACGTCTTCGCGAGCAACTACGGAGCCGGCCACTACGCCTACCAATGGGCCGGCGTGCTGGACGCCAACCTGTTTGCCCGGTTCGCCGCCGAAGGCGTCCTCAACCCGGCGACCGGCCGCGACTACGCCGAGAAGGTGCTATCCGCAGGCGCCGAACGCGACCCGGCCGACCTGATCCGCGACTTCCTCGGCCACGACGTGCGCCTGGACGCTGCCCTCATACGCGACGGCGTGCGCTAATGGCGAGCGCCGGTGAGATCGGCGCGACCCCGTCTGCCGACGCGAAGGCGATGCGAAGGCCATATCGGTGAGTCTGCGCCGGGTTGAGTCACTGCCCCGAACCGAATATGACACTCGATCCCGAGGCCGTGCATGCCTGGGCGACGGGTGGCCGTCACCCTCATGCGGCCGCCTCACGAACGTGTCGGTTCCGACACGCTCGTGAGGCACCTGTAGGTTCTCAACGGTCTTGTCGTTATCGATCGTCATGACCTGCGGTTGAGGCCGGTTATCTCACTGGTTTGCCGGTGCGTTTGTCTCATCGATCTGTCGTTTTCTTCAGGTGACCCTGGCTGGGGTGGCGTTGAGTCGTCGGTGATAAGGCGGGTAACACATCGCCGGACGCTGGCGGCAACGTCGCTGTTTCTCTGAGTTGATGGCGCCGGACGGCGTCGAGCACGCTCGACTTAGCCATATCGGCAAAGTTGATGACGACCGCTTCACGCTGCCCCCTCCACCGCGCGCGCTCGCGTCCAAACAGTTCATGCAGACCACGATGAGCAGGCGGCGTAGGCGTTACCGCTGCTAGCAGGCCAGCAGCGGCAGCGGTAACAGCGCTGCTGCTACGCGCTGGCTCGTCGGCGGCGTCAGCGATGGTGCTGGTCGAGTCGGTGGCGACGACGCGCCGTTGGCCGCCACGAGCGTGTCATCGCGGGTGCGCCCAGCGGCTGGATGCAGATCACCTCGACGTCGGGCGCCCAGGCCTCCACCACATGACTCACACCGGTGGCCAGCGCCCCGCCGCCGAGAGCAATCAGGACGGCGTGGAACGACGGCGCGGTGTCCACCAGTTCCAGGCCCGACGGTCGCCGCGTCGACGTTGCCTGGGTTGCTGGGTGGCGTGGCGGTGCTGGTCAGGCGTTGATTCGCGGGAGTCTGGCGCGGGTAGCGCGCAGCTGCTGGATGTTCGGCTGGTCGAGGATGTTCAGCAGGGTGGCGCCGGGTGTGGTCGGGCGTTGCGGTACTCCGGCGGCGGGCGCGCGGTGGTAGAGCTGCTGGCTGAGGTCGGTTTCGAGCCGGTGTAGTTGCTGGATGAGCGTGGTCCGGCTGATGCCGATGGTGGCCGCGGCGGCGTCGATGCTGGGGTGGGTCATCGTGACCGCGAATCGCTCGAGCCGCGTCCAGCCGCTGGAATGGCCTTGGACAGCGCGCAGCAGCAGGTCGGGCAGCCCCGTTGGCGGCGGCTGCGGCGTGGCCAGCCACTTCAAGTGGTTGGACACGTCCAGGCCGTCCTTGTGGGCCGGGTTGATGAAGTGGATGTCGTCGATGACACCGATCCGGGTGTCGCAGGACAGGACGCAGTCGACGGCGTAGCTGGCCAGCCGGGCGGCGTTCGCCCGGTCGGTGCCCGGGTGGCCGTAGAACTCGCAGATCATCCGGTTCAAGGTGCGCAGCGTGGTCTTCGAGGTCAGCCCGACCCGAAACACCGGGCCGCCGGACGCCGAATCCGTGCTGTCCACCGATGAGATCCTCAGCAGGCTCCGCTAGTCGGCGAAGTTCAACGTCAGCGCACCCAGAAGTCGTCCGGCTGCGCCTCGACGTCCGCCGCCGACTGTTCCATGTAGCCCGCGACCGGCAGCATGGCGATCATCGCCTTGTCGCCGGCGTCGGCCATCTCCCGGAAGAAGTTGGCCTGCCGCCGAGTGCGGTGCACGACGGTGGCGCCGAAGGCCTGGCGGTCGCCGTCGTACCCGTACGCGTCGAGCAGGAGGTGGAGGCGGCGGGACCGGTCGGCGCTGTTGTGGAAGCCCAGCCCCTCCGCCACGCTCGGCGGGCACAGCGGCACCCACCAGAGCGCCGCGACCGCCAGGTCGTACTCCCGGGTGGACGGGAACGCGCTGTCCCAGTCGAAGAAGCCGACGAGCCGGTCGCCGTCCAGGACCGCCGCGTTGTACGGCGCGATGTCCTGGTGGCCGACGATCAGACCGGGTCCCATCGTCCGCCCGGTGAACCACCGTGCGTCGGCCGGTGGCACGAAGCCGGCGGTCGCGTCGTGCACGCGCCGCAACCATTGGCCGACCTGGGTGAGCAGCACGTCGGTGAACGACCACGCCGGCCACGGGAACCGGCCGGCGGCCGTCTCCCCGGGCAGGTAGGTGAGCATCTCGCGGCCCTGGTCGTCGAAGCCGAGCGCCCGAGGCACGCCGTCAACGCCGGCCGCCTCCAGATGGCGCAGCAACGCGTGCACGGTCGGCGTCCACGGCGAGGCTTGCTTGTGGACGGTGTCGCCGATCCGTACGGCGCCGACGGTGTTGCCACCCGCGAGGGTCTGTTCGCTCATTGGTGGTTTATAGCGGCCGCCGAGCAACGGCGATACTCAATTGACGAGAGCCCGGCGGCGAGCAGGTCGGCCACCGCTTGCATGCCGGGCAGATTCGGGTGGTAGGGCGCGCCGCCGCGCAACGAGTAGTGGAACTGCCGGGTCCACTGGACAGTCGTCGTTTCAGCGCGCGCATGGCTTCCATCGGAGGGCCGCCGTATCCGCCGCGGGTGCCGTGCTCAGGCCGCCGCCGCGGCCGGCTCAACGGCCGGCTCGACGGCCGGTTCGACGGTCCGGCGCATGTCGCGTACCGACCGTGAGCTGACCACCAACAGCACCGTGAGCGCGTACACGACAACGCTGGTGATGATCACCGGCCGCGCGCCGAACGCCTCGCCCAGCGGGCCGAACAGCGTCTGGCCGAGCGGGATGGCCACGAACGAGCCGAGCGCGTCGTAGGAGGATGCCCGTGACAGCAGCGAACCGTCGATGTTCTCCTGCATGGTCACGCTCCAGCCGATGCCGAAGACCTCCATGCCGGCGCCGGCGACGAACGCCGCGATCATCAGCGGTACCACGTGGGGGGCGGTGCCGAGAACGGTGAGCGATCCGACGAAGCAGAGCATGCCAAGCATTCCGGAGAGCAGCGGGCGCCGCAGCCGGACGCGGAGCATCACCACCGTCATCGCCAGCAGGCCCACCGACTCGGCCGAGAGCACCAGGCCCCAGCCCCGGGCCCCGAATGTGTCGACGGCGATGCTCGGGCCGAGTGTGAACCAGGCGCCGGCGTGAATGGCGTTCATGACGCCGAAGCCGGCGACGACTACCCAGAGCCAGGTGTTGCCGGTGAAGACTGTCCAGCCTTCGCGGAGTTCGCGGAGCATGTTCGCGTCGTCGCGCCGGAGCATCGGCGGCAGTTTCACCCGGCCGATGAGCACCGCGGCGACCAGCCAGCTCAGCGCGTCGGCGGCGAGGGCCCAGCCGGGGCCGACCGACGCGACGAGCAACGCGGCCACGGTCGGCCCGATGATCGTGAGTCCGGACCGTGAGAACGAGAGCAGCGCGTTGGCCGGTTGCAGCTGCTCGCGCCGGACGAGCTGAGGTACAACGCCCTGCATCGCCGGGAGGGTGAACGCGGCCACGGTGCCGTTGAGGGCCTCGAGCGCGATCAGTGTCCACAGGTTCGCGGTGCCGGTGATTACCAGTACGGCAACCGCTGTCTGTGTCGCCCCGGATAGCAGGTTCGCGGCCCGGATGACCGTGGTACGCGAGAACCTGTCGGAGACTACGCCTCCGATCAGCAGGAACAGCACCATCGGTACGGTGCGGGCGGCGAGCACGAGCCCCAGTGCGGTGGCCGAGTGGGTGATCGCGAGCACCGCGAATGCGAGGGCGATCGGGGCCATCGCGGAACCGGCGGTGGACACCACACGAGCGGCGTAGAACCACCCGAACCGGGAGTCCCGGAGCGGGGCCAAGGCCTCCTGCGCCTTCACCGGTGACCGTCTTTCATCTGGAACAGCACGGCGGTCATGTTCACGTGCAGGGTGCCGCGCGTGCGGGGCGGCTTCGCCTCGGCGTGGAGCAGCCCGGCCGCCTCGTCGACCAGTGCCGACACCCGCTTCCACACCTCGGGCGAGACCCACAGCTCCGCGTCGGTGAGCGAGGCCCGGGTCCGCGGCCGGCGCAAGTCGCTGCGCCGGATCAGCTCATCGGCCGCCGCGCGCACCATCGCTTCGCGCTCCTCGGGCGTCTTCACCGTGATGTGCTTGTCGCCGCGCTTCGCGCGAGGGAGATACCGGTAGCGCTTCGCGACGCCGCCGCGGATGCGTTGCTCGCCAGCCTCGACGACCTGGCCCGCGCTGGCGAGGACCCGCAGGTGGTAGGACGCGTTCGCGTGGGTGATGTCGAGCTCGCGGGCGACCTCGGCGGCGCTCATCGCTGCCCCGGTGAGCAGCGACAGGATGCGCAGCCGCAGGGGGTGCGCGCCGGCGCGCAGCTTCGCGATGGCGTCGGGGTCGTCCATGGCGGCTCCTACTCTCCAAGACTTCTTGGGGAGTATGGCGACGATGTCCAGCGACTGTCAAATAACTCTTGGGGGGTTGGTCGGCGGGGCAGGTTGATAGCGATGTGACGTTGCCCCTGAGCGCCCCACCGGTCGAACGACCCTTGCCCCGGAGCCAGGTTCTGCAAGCGTCCTCACAGTCGCCGTCTTCGGGACAGCCGGCGTCCTTGCCACCAGCGCCCGCGAACCGATCGACGCGATCTCACGCTGACCGTTAACCTGCGAATCGTCGTCCCGCGCCGTGACTGCGGGATGGCCCGGATCAGATATCGGCTCCAAATCGGTTGCCATCGGGCGTCTGCCTTGTGAGGTTGTGAACGTGACCTCTGATCCAGACACCGTCCCGGTACCTGATCGCCGCCTGGTCGACTCGAGCGTGGTGCGACGACTGATTGCCCGACAGTTCCCGCAGTGGGCCGACCTGCCCGTCCGGCCTGTCGCGACCAACGGTTGGGACAACCAGACGTTTCATCTCGGTGACCGCATGGCGATACGGCTGCCCACCGCTCGGGAGTATGCGCTGGCGGTCGACAAGGAGCACCGATGGCTGCCAATACTTGCGCCACAGCTGCCGCTGCCAATATCCGTGCCGTTGGCCAAGGGCGAGCCCGACGAGGGGTTTGCCTTCCACTGGTCGGTCTATGAGTGGATCGACGGCGACCCCGCCGGCATCGACACCATCGGCGACCTGACCGCGTTCGCGGACAGCCTGGCCGCCTTCCTCGTCGCGCTGCGACACGCCGATCCGACCGGAGGGCCCGAGCCGGGGCTGCACAACTGGTTCCGTGGTGGGCCACTGCAGGTCTACGACTCTCAGACGCGACGGGCGGTCGAGGTGCTCGATGGTCAGGTACCCCGGGATACAGTCACGGCGGTCTGGCAGTCGGCGCTGCGGGCACCGTGGGATGGCCGGCCGGTGTGGTTCCACGGCGACGTGGCACTGGGGAACCTCTTGGTCCGTGACGGAGCGTTGGCTGGCGTCATCGACTTCGGCACTTGCGGTGTCGGCGATCCCGCGTGCGACCTGGTGATCGCCTGGACACTCCTGTCGGGAGCGAGCCGCGAAGCGTTCCGTGCCAGGCTCGACGTGGACCCCAGAACGTGGACCCGTGGACGGGGGTGGGCGCTGTGGAAGGCGCTGATCATCTACGCCGGTGCGCTGCACAGCGACCATGCTGCGGCTGCGGAGGCGAAACGCCTCATCGACGAGGTACTTACCGAGTACGCGGAATCCGGTTGAATCAGGCGCTCGATGGTGACCGACGCCGGGGGGCTGGTCTGGTGAGCGCGCGAGAAGGTCAGCTTCCACCTGCGCTCTGACACGCCGTGCGGGCGTCTCAGCGAGTTGGCACTAGCGACAAGTACGGCGACAAATCGGTGAGACAGTGCAAGATCTAATGAGAACCTACAGCACCGACAGGTTC
>CAWIKW010000017.1:0-122907 GCA_963836785.1 uncultured Actinomycetota bacterium
GGCATCCGTGGGCTCCGCGTCGGTCGGTTCGGCGTCGGTCGGTTCGGCTTCGGTTGGCTCCGCGTCGGTGCCGGCCGCGTCGGTCGGTCCGCCGATCGCCGGCGGTCGCGCGACGCTCGGACGCGCCAGTGTGCGGCCGGCGGACTTCGAGGCCGCCGGGGTTGGACTGTCCGAGGGCTTCGACCCGTTCGGCGCAGACGGAAATCCCGACGCGTCGCCGGCCGGGCGAGCGTCCGTACCGGCGTCAAATGGGCGCGCGACCGTTGGGCGCGCCGCGGTTCTGGCCCCCGCGGACCCGGACGCTCCGGTCGCACCGGGCGGACCCGGCGGTCCGGGTGGCCCGGCCGGGACCGGTGCGGGCGGCCCGGCGGGCAAGGCGCCGATCAACAAGAAGAAGCGCCGGCGTCGCCGGATCATCGCGTCGCTGGCGGTCCTCATCATGTTGACCGGCATCGGCGTCATCACGGGCGTGTATTACACCGCGTCGGTCACGCTGCCCGCGGACGTACCGCTGCAGCAGTCGACCACGATCTACTACTCCGACGGCAAGACCGTGATGGCCCAGCTCGGCGAGCAGAACCGCCAGATCCTGCAGGACAATCAGATCCCACCGATCGTCAAGCAGGCCGTCACGGCGGCCGAGGACGCGACGTTCTACACGAACGAGGGCGTCGACTTCAAGGGCATCGTCCGGGCGTTCTTCAACAACGTCACCGGTGGCGATACGCAGGGCGCCTCGACGATCACCCAGCAGTACGCCCGCGCGGTCGCCGGCCTCACGTATTCCGCTTCGTACTCGCGCAAGATCAAAGAGATCGCGATCGCGATGAAGATGACGAAGCAGATGTCGAAGGACCAGATCCTCGACAACTACCTGAACATCGTGCCCTTCGGTCGTGGCGCGTACGGCATCCAGGCCGCGGCGGAGGCGTACTTCAACGTCCCGGCGTCGCAACTCAAGCTGAACCAGGCGATGGTGCTCGCCGGTCTGATCAAGAACCCGAACGGCGGCATCTACGACCCGAACTGTGGCGCCGGCGGCAAGGGACCATGCCAGCAGGCGATCGACCGGTGGAACTACGTCAAATCGCAGTTGCCTCGGGTCGCCGCCCGGCCGGGCTACGCCGACGCCGCGGCGATCGCGCAGCTCACCTACCCCACGAACTCCATCAAAGAGCAGGACAACCACGCCACCAACGCTCTCGCGTCGCCCGAGGGCTACATCGTCCATCACGTGATGGACGAGCTGAGTCACGCCAAGAAGGCCGATGGCTCGCTCTACTTCCCAACCACCGGACCGAACAGCCTCAAAAACGGCGGCTACCAGATCGTCACCACCATCAGCAAGAGTGCCCAGGCGGCCGCGGAGAAGGCCGCAAGCGGCAAGGTCAAGGACACTCCGATGTACGGCATGAAGAAGGGTGAAGGCGCCGCACTCGTCTCCGTGCAACCGGGCACCGGTGCTGTGGTCGCCTACTACGGCGGCGCGAACGGCTCAAACATCGACTTCGCCGGCATCTACAACGATCCGGTCTTCGGCGACGGAAAGCTGACCAACGAGTCGGTCACGCCCGGCTCGTCGTTCAAGACCGTCACGCTGGCCACCGCACTTCGGCAGGGCATCTCGCTGAACTCCTACTGGTACGGCCCGCATACGCGTACGTTCGCGGACCGGAAAAAGCCGGTGAAGAATGCCGGCGCGACCGAGGCCTGCCCAGGCGCGGCCCATGTGTGCACCTTGTGGAAAGCGTTGCAAGAGTCGCTCAACACCGTCTACTACGCCGTCGGCGAGTACAAGAAGGCCGGGATGTCACCGGACAAGGTGCTCGATATGGCGTACGACCTCGGCGTCAAGCAGATCTGGGCCGGCGCTCCCTGTGGCGGCAAGCGCCTACCGCTCAACGGTTCCAACGGTGACCAGATCTGGCCGCACTGCCTCGGCGCTGACCTCAGCTTCGGCGCCTACAACGTCACCGTGCAGGACATGGCCAACGTCATGGCTACGTTCGCGAACAACGGCGTGCGGGCCGACGAGCATTTCGTGAACTACGTGAATCAGGGCTACGGCAGCGACGCGCACAAGGTCTACCAGACCGCCGTGCACGTGACGCCGGTCCCCGGATACACGCACGAGATGGCCAACGACGAGCAGTGGGCGATGCAGCAGGTCTACAAGAACAGCGACGAGAACGACAACAAGCTCGACAACGGGCGCCAGGCCGCGGTCAAGACCGGCACCTGGGAGTACGACGGCACGAACGCCAAGTCGGGCCAGAACTCGAGCGGGTTCTTCAACGGATACACGGCCGGCGACGCGAAGGATGGCGCGATAGCGACCTCCGTGTGGGTCGGCTTCACCGGTGCGCCGATGGCCGTTGTCGACCAAGGTGGCCACAACATCGGTGGCGCGACCGTGCCGGCCGCGGTCTGGGCCTCATACATGAACGCGTACCTGAACAACGGCCCGGGCGGCCGTCCGTACCCGATGCAGCAGTTCGCGGGTCTCCAGAACACCGGCGATCCGGAACTCGGCGAGACATCGTCCCCGGCACCGCCTCCTCCACCAACGCAGAACCCGTGCAACTTCCCGCAGATCTGCCAGCCGGGTGGTGGCGGCGGTGGCGGCGGAGGTGGCGGCGGCGGCGGCGGCGGCGGAGGTGGCGGCGGTGGCGGCGGGACCCAGCCACCGACGACGCCACCACCCAGCGCTGCGCCAAGCCCGCCACCGAGCCAGAAGGGCGGCGGGGGTGGCTGATCCCGCGCCCGGCACCACGAACCACGCTTACCGGTCGGCCGACCACCGTTCAGGTCGGCCGACCGGGCTTGGGTGGAACCGCCGGTAGCGGCAGGATGTAGCGGTGACGACTTCCGACCCTGCGCCGGCCGGCGATTACGCCACCGACGGCGGGCGACACGCTGACGCTTCCCGTGGCGCCGGTCGCGTCGTGCAGATAGACGTGCCGACGCGTGACGACAACTTCGTGCGCGGCGTGTCCGAGTCGATCGGCGGCCCGCTCGGCGTCCACGCGACCCGCCCCGGCCGCCGCTTTTGGATGGTCGCACGCATCATCATCGCGCTTACGTGCTTCACGCTGATGCTGCACTGGGCCGAAAAGTCCGATTGCAGTGACGGGAACTGGGTCAACCTCAGTCAGTATCGGCACGCCTGCTACACCGACGTCGTCGCGCTCTACAACAGCGAGGGTCTGTCCCAGGGCAAGATCCCGTACGTCCAGTCGCCGGTCGAGTATCCGGTGCTGACCGGCGCGTTCATGGGACTCATCGGCCTGCCCGTACACGCCTATGCCGATGCGAATCCCGGCACGAATCCGTACGAGTGGTATTACAACCTGACCGCGTTGGCTCTGGGCGCGTGTGCGGTCGCGTCCGTGATCGCCCTGCTCTTACTCCGGCGAAAACGACCCTGGGATGCCGCGATGTTCGCGGCGTCGCCCGCCTTGCTGCTGACCGCGACCGTGAACTGGGATCTCCTGGCGGTGGCGTTCGCGGTCTTCGGTCTGCTGGCGTGGTCGCGACGACGGCCGACGCTCGCGGCCGCGCTGATAGCTCTCGGTACGGCGGCGAAACTCTGGCCGGCCTTCCTGCTCATCCCGTTGTTGCTGTTGGGCTGGCGTGCTCGACGACTCGGGGATGCCATCTACACTGCCGGCGTCGCCCTGCTTGTCTGGGTTGTCGTGAACCTGCCGTTTATCCTGCTGTATCCGCACAACTGGAGCCAGTTCTTCCGGCTCAACGCCACGCGCGCGGTCGACTGGGGCACCTCCTGGTACATCGGCACCAACGTGCCGCACGTGTTCGGCACCGGCGTCGGCATTCCGGGTTTCCGCTGGATGAGCGAACACATCAACGCCGTCGACATCGTCAGCTACCTGCTCTTCGGTCTGGCCGTGGTGGCGATCGCGTTCCTGGTGCACCGCGCGCCCCGTCGCCCACGCCTCGGCCAACTTGCCTTCCTGACCGTGGCGGCCTTCCTGATCTTCTCGAAGGTGTGGTCCCAGCAGTACGTGCTGTGGCTGCTGCCGCTGGCGGTGCTGGCCCGGCCGCGCTGGGGCGCGTTCGTCGCTTGGCAACTCGCCGAGATCTGTTACTTCTTCGCGTTCAACGGTGAGCTGATGCGCGCGTCGGGAAAGCCGATCTTCCCGGAAGGCGTGTTCATCATCGCCGCGCTGCTGCGCCTGGCCGCCGTGTGCGTGATCTGTGGCTTCATCGTGCGCGACATCATGCGGCCCGAACACGATGTCGTCCGCCAGACCTACGACGACGATCCGGACGGCGGGGTGTTCAACGACGCGCCGGATCGAGAGCCGGCGCGGGAGCTGACGTTCTATCCGACGGGGTGATCGGCCGCCGGTCCGCGGCAGCAGCGAAACATGGCGCGGTGCCCGTCGTGCGGCTGCCTGTGGTGCGTACGTGCGCTCGTCAGCCCAGATGCTCGCGCAGCATGGCGATGTCCGCGCGCTGACCGTCGGCACCGCCTGGAGTCTCGACCACGACCGGAGCGTTCGCCGCCCGGACCACCGCGCTGATCAGCTTCGGGTCGATCTTGCCGTGGCCGAAGTTGTCGTGCCGGTCGCGGCCGGAGTCGAAGGTGTCCTTCGAGTCGTTCGCGTGCACGAGATCGATCCGGCCGGTGATCGCCTTGACCCGGTCGACCAGATCGACCAACTCCTCGCCGCCGGCGTGGGCATGACAGGTGTCGAGGCAGAACCCGGCACCGAACTCGCCGACCTCGTCCCACAATCTGGCGATCTCGTCGAGGTGGCGCGCGCACGCGTTGTCGCCGCCCGCGGTGTTCTCGATCAGGATCGGCAGCGGGAAGCCGCCCGACTCCGCCGCCGTACTGAACACCTTCCGCCAGTTGGCGAACCCGGCCGCCGGATCATTGCCCTTACCGACGAACCCGCCGTGCACGATCAGTCCCTTAGCGCCGAGCGCGGCGGCTCCGTCAGCATGCGACGCGAGCAGCTTTCGGCTCGGGATGCGAATGCGGTTGTTCAGCGTGGCGACGTTGATCAGATAAGGCGCGTGAATGTAGATGTCGACCTCCGCGGCCCGCAGTGTGTCGGCATCGGGGCGGGGCACCGGATTGTCGTAACCCTGCGGGTCGGTCAGGAAGAACTGGACGACCTCGGCATCGCGGGCGGCCGCCTCGGCGATTGGGTCGGCCGAGTCGACGTGGGCACCAATACGCATGAGTCGACCGTACGCCCTGAGGGTGACATCAAACTTTCAGTGACGGTGCCGCTACTCCATGCGCACTGGTCAACCTCCGGTCCGGCGGAGAAGTGGTCGCGCAGTGTAATGCCTCGATGCACAATCCGGTACGACCGCGTCACTCGTGTCGCGGCCGAGTCGTTGACCGGTTGGACGCCCGCGCCGCGAGCGGGCGGCCGCAACGGAGGCCATCACATGACGTTGTCGCTGCGACGCAGGTCGGCCCTCGTGCTGGCGGGTGTCGTCGCGACTGCGCCGCTGTGGCTCGCGGTGGCCGCGCATGCCGCCGATCAGGTAGTGACGTTCAATGGCACGCCGGACTTCACCGAGTCGACCGTGTCGTGCCCATCCACACCGGACCAGCCAAAGCTGTCGGTCACCCCCGGCCAGACGGTCGATTTCGTCAACCAGCTCGGCGTCGCCGCCACCTTGACGTCGAGCACCGGTCATCAGAGGCTCGACGACGGAGAAATGGTCCCGGTCACGTTTGCGGCGGCATCCACACCCATCTCGATCGAGATGCTGCCGCACTGCCCGCTGGACGTCGGCGTACACGAAGTGCTGATCGTGACCGTGGTGGCACCGGCCGCCGATCCGTCGACATCCGCGAGCGCGAGTGCCTCGGTCTCGGCTCCGCCGGCGCCGTCGGCGAGCCCGGGTCGAAGCCACACACCGACATCGCCGACGCACCCCGGACCGACAAAACACACGCCGAAACATCGGGCTACGGCGAGCCGGTCGCCGTTGGTCTCCGGCGCCGGCAATGGCGCCGATGCGGACCCGGCCGGTCCGTCGGCCCCGCCGGAGCTGCCCGGCACCGTGCTCTTCGGCGATCCGATCAGCGCGACACCGACGTCCCGCGGGGCCAGTGGGCTGCTCACGCTGATCGCGACCGTTTCGGTCGGTGGCGTGACGGCAGCGGTCATTCGAGCGATCGTCGCCCACCGCGCCACCAGATCATTGATGGGCTAGTACGCCTCGCCCGGCACCGGCCGATCGCCCGGATGTCCGGTTGGCCGTACCGGAAAAAGCGCACTGAGCCGACCTGGCGTCCACCGATTGGGCCGGACTGTGAAAAACCGGTATCCTGGCTGGGCTTGTCCTCCCGACGCCGAGTTTCGTGCGGCGCCCGAGCGGACAGGCGACGCCAGACCTCCTGCCACGGACCGACCGTGGCCGCTTAGCCCAGAGGAGGTGAGCAAGTCTTGCGTCATTACGAGATCATGGTGATCCTCGACCCCAGTCTCGAGGAGCGCACGGTCGCCCCGTCTCTCGACACGTATCTGAACGTGATTCGCACCGCGGGTGGCTCGGTCGAGAAGCTCGACGTGTGGGGCCGCCGGCGCCTCGCGTACGAGATCTTGAAGAACACCGAGGGAATCTACGCCGTCATCGACCTGCAGGCGACGCCTGCGGCGGTGGCCGAACTTGACCGGCAGCTACGACTCAACGAGTCCGTGCTGCGCACCAAGGTCATCCGGCCGGAAGTCCGCTAGCAGCGGATATGGGTAGCCGTAGGGCTGCCCACCGGCTCCCCATCGGCCCGACGGCGTTCTGTCGCACCATTGTGGCAGCGTTCCTGAGAGCTGAAGTGTTCGAGGAGTGACCTGGGAAATGCGGGGTTAACCCGTTTCCGGCGTTAGCAGTCGAGGAGTGACATGGCAGGGGACACCACCATCACGGTCATCGGCAATCTGACCGACGACCCTGAGCTGCGCTTCACCCCGTCGGGTGCGGCCGTGGCCAAGTTCCGCATCGCATCGACGCCGCGGTTCTTGGACAAGGCGTCCGGCGAATGGAAGGACGGCGAGCCGCTCTTCCTCTCCTGCAACGTGTGGCGTCAGGTCGCGGAGAACGTGGCCGAATCGCTGCAACGGGGCTCCCGGGTCATCGTCTCCGGACGGCTGCGCATGCGGTCGTACGAGACGAAGGAAGGCGAGAAGCGCACCGTCATCGAGCTGGAAGTCGACGAGATCGGCCCTTCGCTGCGCTATGCGACAGCGAAGGTGCAGAGGATGTCGAGGTCCGGCGGCGGTGGTTACGGTGCGTCCGGCGGGAACAACTCGGGCGGTGGCGGCTTCGCCGCCGACGACCCGTGGGCGACCGCCGCGCCGGCCGCTGCGTCCTCGAGCGGTGGGGGCAACTTCGACGACGAGCCACCGTTCTAAAGCACATCTGGAGTTAGAGACATGGCGAAGGCTGCGGCCCTGCGCAAACCGAAGAAGAAGGTGAATCCTCTCGACAAGGAGGGGATCGCCTACATCGACTACAAGGACGTCGCGCTGCTGCGCAAGTTCATCTCCGACCGGGGCAAGATCCGTGCCCGCCGGGTCACCGGAGTGAGCTCGCAGCAGCAGCGGCAGATCGCCAGCGCCGTGAAGAACGCGCGCGAGATGGCGCTCCTGCCGTATACGACGACGGCACGCTGAGGAAGGGGATCGCTGTGAAGGTCATCCTCACTCAGGAAGTGTCGAAGCTCGGCACGCCCGGCGACGTCGTGGACGTCAAGCCCGGATACGGCCGCAACTATCTGCTCCCGGAGGGCTTCGCGATCGCGTGGACCAAGGGTGCGGAGAAGCAGATCGCGGTGATCAAGCGGGCCCGGTCGGCCCGTGAGATCCGTGACCTTGGGCACGCGACCGAGGTCAAGGCCCAGCTCGAGGGTCTGCAGATCACGCTGAAGGCGCGCGCCGGCGCCGGTGGCCGTCTGTTCGGCTCGATCACGCCGACCGAGGTCGCGGCGGCCGTGAAGTCCGCGGGCGGACCCGAGGTCGACCGCCGGCGCCTCGAGCTTCCCGGCCACATCAAGTCGACCGGCACCTACCGGGTTCAGCTCAAGCTGCACCCGGAGGTCACGGCGAACTTCGACGTGAACGTGGTCGGAGCCAAGTAGCTCGCACACGTCAACGGCGCGTCCAGCTTCGGCCGGGCGCGCCGTTGTCGTGCCCGGGCACTCGTCTCGGCCGCTGGGCCGGGAGTACGCATGCTCATGATCCACTGGTGTGGACGATCGGCGTCGCTATGACGCCGAAAACGTCCACTGTGGCGGATCATGGCGGCTACTTCGGCCGGTCTTACCGACCGGGTTACGCGGCTCGGGCGTGTTCAGGAGTAGAGGCCGAACGAGTGCGCTATCTCGTGCGGATGCAAGCCACCGGCGAGGAGAAGTCGCAACAGGACACGCGCCTTGTACGGGTGTAGCAGGCCACCGTTGATCAGGCCGCGACGCGCGAGATCCGTCTCCGACCCGACCGCGTGGTACGTGCCGGCGAGTACGGAGCCGCCACCGGTCCGAGAGGTCAGCACGACCGGCATCTGTTCGGCGAGATCGCCCAGCACGGGCGCGATCCACGATGGGACATGCCCGACGCCGAAGCCAGCGACGACGAGCCCCTGATACGCATCGGCAATGTGCGCGAGCAGCGCACCGTCGTCGTCGAACGAAATCGTGTAGAGGCCGACGCGCGTCTCGTCGATGTCGTTGGGGCTCGCCGGCAGCCCGAGTGGCGCCCGGTCGAGCGGAGTGGCAAGGATCCGTACGTCGCCCTCGATCACGTGACCGATCGGCCCGGCGTCCGGTGACGCGAACGTCGTGACGCTGGTGCTGTGCGTCTTGCGTACCCATCGGGCCGCGTGGATCTGGTCGGCGAACACCACGAGCGCCCCATGACCGCGAGCCGCACCGGCGACCGCGACCCGAGCCGCCGCGAGCACGTTGGCCGCACCGTCGGGCCCGGCCAGTTTCGGGTTTCGCATGGCGCCGGTGACCACGAACGGTTCCGTGTGCGGCCAGACGAGATCGGCGAGGAATGCGGTCTCCTCCAGCGTGTCTGTGCCTTGGATGACGACCACTCCGGTGGCGCCCTCGGCGACTGCCCGTTCGCCCGCCGCAATGACCTCGAGCATTCCGGCGAACGTGAGGTCGGCGCTCGGCACGGCGACCACGTCGCGTACGTCGAGGCCGGCGCCAATGTCGGCGAGTCCGGGAATAGCTCCGGTGAGGTCGGCTCCGGTCAGGCGCGTGACTACGCCGTCGCGCTCATACATGGCAATGGTGCCGCCGAGAGTGAACACGGCAATGGTCATGATCGAAGCGTTCCTCGCGTCGGGTCCGGGTCAACGCGCCCACGCTACGCCAGCGGCTCATTGGGCCGGCCGGCGAACCGGGGTTTCCGGCCGAGTGCATCGGGCTCGCCGCCACAGCCTGGTGCCGGCACCGATGTCCGCCACTCCAGACGGTCTACCGGCAAAACTGCCGGACGTCGCAGTTTCGGATCCACGCAACGGCGGCGTGTCGGTTGCATGACACCGCGGCCGTACGTGGCACAAGTTGGCGCGACATTTCTTCGCCCCACAGCCTGTGCGCGGCGAACCTGGAGGTCATCGCCGTACCGGCGCACCATCCCCAGCGATCGTCCACAGGCTGTGCACACCATCTGCACAAGCCTTCCGCCACTATCCACAGTGTTGTGCCCAGGCTCGTCCACCGGCGGTGTTTGTCCTCCGGCCGCAACGTCCATAGCCTGATCAAGCTGTTGCCGCGGAGGACGTGTGGGGGAAGTTGTCGTACCTCCGCGGTAAGCCATGCATGCGGTGGGGCGGAGGATCCTGTGTCGATCACGGATGGCGTGCGACCAGCGGACGGACACGGCGCCGACGCCGTGCGTTCCGCTGAGCCGCCGCGCCCGCCTGAGCCGGCGCGACCCGATGAGCCGCCCCGCGCCCAAGAACCGTCTCGTCTCGCCGAGCCGTCGCGCCCTGCCGACCCGCCACGCGGTCCGGACCAGCCGCGCGCGTCCGATCAGAGCCGATACGGCGACCAGGCGCGCCCAGCCGATAACCGTGGCCAGCCGGGCGACAACCAGTTCGATCGGACGCCACCGCAGGACGTCGCGGCCGAGCAGTGCGTGCTCGGCGGGATGTTGTTGTCCAAGGACGCGATCGCCGACGTCGTCGAGATCCTCCGCACCGGCGACTTCTACCAGCCGCGGCACGCAAGCATCTTCGACACCATCCTCGACCTGTACGGTCGCGGCGAGCCGGCCGACTCCATCACGGTCGCGGCCGCGCTCGTCGACGCGGGCGACATCGGACGCATCGGCGGCGTCGCCTATCTGCACACCCTGATCGCCAGCGTGCCGACGGCGGCCAACGCCTCCTACTACGCGCGGATCGTGAGCGAGCGTGCGGTGCTGCGCCGTCTGATCGAGGCCGGCACCCGCATCGTGCAGCTGGGCTACGGCAGCGCCGCCGGCGGTGGGCGAGACACCGACGACATCGTCGACCTCGCCCAGCAGGCGGTCTACGACGTGACCGAGCGGCGGGTGAGCGAGGATTTCGCCCGCCTCTCCGAGCTGCTGCAGCCGACGCTCGACGAGATCGAAACCGTTGGCGCGCAGGGCGACGCGATGACCGGTGTGCCGACCGGCTTCACCGATCTCGATCGCTTGCTGAACGGCCTGCACTCGGGGCAGCTCATCATCGTGGCCGGCCGACCCGGTCTCGGCAAGTCGACGGCGGCCATGGATTTCGCCCGCAACGCCTCGGTCCGGCACAACCTGGCCAGCGCGATCTTCTCGCTCGAAATGAGCAAGGTCGAGATCGTCACGCGGCTGCTGTCGGCCGAAGCGCGCGTTCCGCTGCACACGCTGCGGTCCGGTCAGCTGTCCGATGACGACTGGACGAAGCTCGCCCGACGGATGGGTGAGATCAGCGAGGCGCCGCTCTACGTGGACGACACGCCGAACATGAACCTGATGGAGATTCGGGCCAAGGCGCGTCGCCTGCGACAGCGACACGATCTCAAGCTGGTCATCGTCGACTACCTGCAGCTGATGACATCACCCAAGCGCGTCGAGAGCCGCCAGCAGGAAGTCGCCGAGCTCTCCCGCGGGCTGAAGCTGCTGGCCAAGGAGATCGAGTGCCCGGTTATCGCGGTGAGCCAGCTGAACCGGGGTCCCGAGCAGCGTACGGACAAGCGACCCCAACTATCCGATCTGCGCGAGAGCGGCTCGATCGAGCAGGACGCGGACGTGGTGATCCTGCTGCACCGCGATGACTACTACGACAAGGAATCCCCGCGTGCGGGCGAGGCGGACTTCATCGTCGCCAAGCACCGCAACGGCCCGACCGACACGGTGACCGTGGCAGCGCAGCTCCACCTGTCCCGGTTCGTCGACATGGCGATCGTCTAGTCCGGTCGTCAGGCGCGGTCCCACGCCGCGGCCAGCAGCGTGATCACCTCATCGTCGCCCACCTGGCCGAAGCTGTCGTAGTAGCGGCTCACGGCGTCGAACAAGCGCGGCACGATGGGGCACACCACCTCATCGGCGACGAGCCGAAGGTCGCTGACCGCCCGCTGGGCGCCGACGGGTACTGCGACCACGGCCCGCGCCGCCCGCAGTTCTCTCGCCAAGGCAACCGCCGCCTGGGCCGTGGCGCCGGTGGCGAGGCCGTCATCCACCAAGATCGCGATTTCGCCGGTGAGATCGAGCGGTGACCGGCCGTGCCGGTACGCCTCGACCTGCCGATCGACCTCAACGCGCGCTCGTGTCGCGATCCCGTCGGCCTCGGCCACGCTCAGGTGTGCCTCCGCCTCGACGGCCCGGATGTCGACGCCGTACGGACCGATCGCACCGAACGCCACCTCGGGCGCCCAGGGCAGGCCGAGCTTGCGGATCACGAGCACATCGAGGGGGCGGTGGAGCTCACGCGCGATGGGTGCCGCGACTGCGACGCCGCCACGGGCGATGCCGAGCACCCGGACCGGCGGCCCGGTCCGGTACGCGGTGAGGAGCCGGGCTACGGCCACCCCAGCATCGGCCCGATCGATGTATCGCACCCCTCCTTGATACGCCGCCGACGACTGGCTGCAAGACTGGCCCGCATGATTGGCCCGGGGTCGACGGTGGCGGGCGCGGCATCCGGTCGAATCGGTCGGGTCGTGGCCGGCATCAACCACGCTCGCGGCGGCCTTGTCCTCGATGTCGTGCTCTACGGCTCCGGAGCGCTCTTCGCGGGCCTTACCGCGGCCAATGCGAGCCTCCCCCCACATCGGGCGTGGGGCCACATCGCCGTGTGGGGCTACGCGGCCGCCACGCTGGTCGCGGTCGTGCAGATCGTCGCCGTACGCCGTCGTCGAATCGCCGGTACGTCGACCCGCGCGCTCGTCACCGCAGTCACGTTCGCGGCGACCGCGGTGCTGCCGATGCTGGTGGAGGCCGTGCAGCGGGCGGGCGGCCGGCTCGACCGGGCCCAGGAGGAGGTCGGCGTCGTCGAGTCCGGTGGCGTACGGCTGTGGCACACCGGCACGCCGTACCTGTCACATGACGCGATCGCGGCGCTGCCGCCGGGTCTGCGGCTGGACGCCTACCTGCCGTACCAGCCGGTCATGGCGGTATTCGGGCTACCTCGGGCGATCGGTCATGCCGCCTGGTGGACCGATGCGCGGGTTTGGTTCACGGTCACCCTGATCGTCACGCTCGCGTGGGCCGTCCACCTACTCAGACGCGACCGCGGACTCGGATCGGTCACCAAATCGACGGCCGCCCGCCACGACCGCGCCGACGACGTACGGGACGCCGCGCTGGTCCGGGCCGTACAGGCGGCGACGGTGTTCCCGATCTGCGCATTGACGATCGCAACCGGCGGCGACGACCTGCCGGTGCTCGGCCTGACGCTGCTCGCTCTCGCGTTCGCCGCGCGCGGCCGCCACACCGCCGCCGGCGTGACGGTCGGTGTCGCCGGCGCGCTGAAACTCTTCGCTTGGCCGGTCGCGGTAATCCTGATCGTTCTGGCGGCGGCCGATGGATGGCGCCGGCGTACTCCGGAGTCGGGCTCGACCGACCGACCGCGATCGTTGTTCAGCGCGGCCGACTGGTCTACGGCGCTGCGGTGCGCGGCCGGCGCGGTCGGCATCCCGATCCTCGTCCTGATCCCGCCGTTCATCGTCAACCGGGGCGCGGCGATCGAAAACGTGATCCGATTCCCGCTCGGACACGGCATCGTGAAGAGTCCGGCCGCCTCTCCCTTCCCCGGGCATCTGATCGCCGACAACGTCGCGGGCGGTGCCACGATCGCGACCGCGCTGCTCGTGCTCGCTGGGTTGGCGATCGCTGGTTGGCTCGTGTGGCGGCCGCCCACCGATGCCGGCGCGGCGGCCGCGATCGCCGCTTGGAGCATGGTGGCCGCGATCGCCCTGATTCCCTCGACCCGCTTCGGCTACCTGTTGTATCCGGTGGCGTACGCCTGCTGGGTTCCGGCGTTGCGACGGCCGACCGTGACTGCGGCGACGAGCCGACACCCGACGGCGGCCGGGGTGGTGGCGGCCGATCCGGCGGCTAGTTGAGTTCGTTGCGCCAGACGTCGGCCGGCCGCCGGCTCGACGGCAGGCGAATCACGTCACCGCCGTGCATCGGCGCGACCAAGCGGCCGGGCACGCCCTCGTGACCGCGACGGAGACGCGAGATCAGGCGTTGCGCCGGCACCGGGCGTGAGAAAAGGTGACCCTGGCCGGCGTCGCACCCGAGGCTCCACAGCCGCTCGCGCTGTTCGGCACTCTCGATGCCCTCGGCCACCACCAGGATGCCGAGGCTGCGGCCCAGCTCGATCGTCGTACGGACGATCGCGTTCTCGGTTGCGCCGGCGATGCCCGCCACGAACGATCGATCGATCTTGAGTTCGTCGATCGGCACGCGGGCAACGGTCGCGAGCGACGAATACCCGGTGCCGAAGTCGTCCAGCGCCAGCATCACGCCGAGTTCCCGCAGCGTGTGGAGCACTTCGTCGACGACGCCGAGGCTGCTGAGCGTGAGCGTTTCGGTCAGTTCGATGATCAGCGCGCTGGGCGGCAGGTGGTATCGGTCGAGCGCGACCGAGATGAGGTGCGGGAAGCCGGCATCGAGCAGGCTGCGCGGCGAGATGTTGACCGCGACCGGGACCTCGAAACCGGCGTCCGTCCACGTGCGGGCACCGGCCAAGGCCTGATCGAGGATGTGCTCGGTGAAGCCGGTGAGCAGACCGGATCGCTCGATGCTGTCGAGGAACTGGTGCGGCGACAGCTGGCCGAGGCGCGGGTGCGGCCAGCGCGCCAGCGCTTCGGCCGAACGCATCATGCCGGTTTCCAGGTCGACGACCGGCTGGAACGCGATGGTGAATTCGCGGTGAGCGACCGCGCGGGTGAGGTCGGCGCCGAGCGCGAGCCGACCGACGTCGGCGGTGTCCCGGGTCGGTGCATAGGCGGAGACCGCGAGACCGTCGAGTTTGGCCTGCTGTGCGGCGACGTCCGCCCGCCGCAACAGCTCGCCGAGGTCGCCATCGACGATGTTTACGGCGACGCCGGCGGTGGCCGCGATGTCGAGGCGTACGCCGTCGACGGTAAGCGGTTTCGCGATCGCGGCCAGCAGGTCGCGCGTGCGGGCGATGGCATCTGCGGTCGAGTCGATCGACGTGAGGAGAACGGCAAACTCACCGCCGCTCACTCGGGCCACGAGTTCACTCGGGCCGGCCAGGTCGGCCAGGCGTTCGCCGACGCTGATCAGGACCTGGTCGCCGACGATCTGCCCGAGCGCGTCGTTGATCTGCTTGAAGCCGATCAAGTCGATGACCGCAAGGCCGGCCCTTTGCACCCGGGAGGACGGCTCGATCGGGTCGGCCGGGTCCCACGTGGCCGGATCCGATGTGCCCGAGTCGGATCGGCCCGACTCTGAGGTGACCGACTCTGAGGTTGCTGGGTCCGGTGTGGCCGGGTCCGACGCGGCTTGGTGCGCGTCTGCCCGATCCACCGGGTCGACGCCGTCGCGCTGGGTCGGCACCGTGTGGGCATTGCCGGGCTCGGTCGTATCGTCCGAACCCGACGCCGCAATGACCTGCCGACCGACCTCGGCCAGGCCGTGCGCGAGCAGGTAGCTGCGATTGGCGAGACCGGTCAGCCGGTCGTGGGTCGCGGCCCGGGCTTGGGTTGTTGCCATCCGTTCGGCCGCCGAGACGGCGACCGACTTGCGCACGGCGGTGGCCAGCGCGGCCGCCAATGCCTGCAGGGTGTGCCGCTCTTGTTCGGTGAACTCGACCGGCGCGAGGAACCGCAGTCGCAGCTCCCCGACCGAGTCACCGTCGGGCGGTGGCATTGTCCGGGGATCCGTCGGCCCGAGCGGAGCAACGATCACCGTCCCGCCTCGCTCGGGCGCCGAGGCCGCCGGCCCGACGTACGTGATGATGCGCGAATCGCCGCGCAGCATCACGTCGGTCTTAGACCGGGTGCGCAGCACGAGATCGACCTCGGCACACGCGAACAGTTCAGCCGTCCCGTGCACCGCGGCCAGGCGTACGGTCTGCGGCTCCCCGGTGCTGACGGCGTCGACGAGTTGCGACAGACGCGCCCAGGCGAGCCGGTCGACGCGCTGCTGCAAACGGTTGGCGTAGGCAAGATGCAGCGCGATCGCGAGCACGGGCAGCGCGAGCGCCATACGCGGATCGGGGTTCACGAGGTAGCCGGCAGCAATGCCGCAACCCATCCGGATCATGGCCATGACCAGGCGGAACGGTGCGTACGCGGCCCACACGTCGCGAGCCCGCTGTGCGTTGGCGAGCGCGATAACGGGCACCGAGATCGCTTCGTCGGTGGCGAGAGCGATGAGCGCGACGATGACGATGCGGCCGAAGTTTGTGGCCGTCGTCTCGAACGGCGAGCCGAGCTCGCACAGCCAGCCCGCGGTAGCCGCGACGAACACCGTGATGACGTCTTTCGCGGTGTTGAACACGATGCGTCCGGCCGGGAACCGCGCCGCCTTCTTGCCGATCACCGTCGCTACCGCGATCGTGAGTATCAGCCACGGCCCGGGCAGCAGGGTGAGCCCGAAGATGATGGTGAAGTCGGTGAGCGACTGGCCGTGCCGCGACCCGCCGATGCGCAGGCGCGGCATGAACCAGCCCGCGAACACAGCAAGGACGAGGATCGCGATCACCTGTACGGGATCGACGCGAGCGATGCGGCCCAGCGTGATCATCAGAATCGATCCGACGATCGCCATCAGGGCAGCCACGATCGCGACGCCGTACACAACGGTGAGACGGCGACTCGCTGAATCGGTGACGCGTCGGATCAGCGCGATGTCCTTGGTCGGCCGGCCGGGGCCGGCAGGTCGCCGCCGACGTCTGGAAGAACCGCCTTCGACGACGTCAACGACGCCGTCCTTGGCGGTTCCGATCCCCTGCGGGATCCAATCCAGGACGGCCGCATTATTCTCCGCGATCGAGGCTGGTTTCGGCTATGTCGCTGGTCGAAAATTGTCGATCAGTGCCGAGCGGGGTGGCCGGTCAGCCGGTGATCGTCCGGACCGGTCTGCCCGTGAGGGTCCCCGACCGGGCAGCCCGCGCGGTCCAGATCGGTCAGCCCGCGACGGCCCGGACCAGTGTTACTACCGACGCCGCCACGAGCGCGACCAGCACGACGACCCGAAAGGCGTGTGTGTCGAGACGACGGAAGACGTGGTCGCCGGCCCACCAACCGATGAACCCGCCAGGGATGCCGACGAGACAGGCTTGCACCGCCGGCGTCGTGAGCTCGTTGCCAAAGGCGAAGAACCCGATGCTGACGATGCCGCAGCCGACGAAGGTAGCCGCGATGGTGGCACGAAACGCCTGCTTGCCGTACCCGAGGGATTGAAAAGCGGCGACCAACGGCGGACCGTTCGTTCCGGTCGCGGTGGTGAGCAGTCCGACCAGCAATCCGATGCAGATCAACGTGCCTCGCCCTTCGGGCAGCGCCGGCCGACGCCAGACCAGGAATGTGCTGACCAGCACCGCGACACCCACGAGCGCGGTCAGCGCGGAAGCCGGCAGGGCGACCAGCAAGTAGAGGCCGAGGGGCATGGCCACGATGGCGACCGCGACGATGACCGCGGCGGTCCGCCACTGCACGTGGGTGCGGTCACGGATGGCGGTGACGACCGACATGGCCAGGGACGCGATCGATCCCACGACGACCGCGGTGTTGACCGGCATAACGAGGGCCAGCAATGGAACGGCCAGGAGCGCGAACCCGAATCCCGTGACCGCCTGTGCGGCGGCGGCGATCGCGACGATGCCGAAGGTCGCGATCAGCGTGGCGGGCACGCCCACATTGTGTGGCCGCGCGCCGCCACCGGGCAGCGACGCCCGTCACGGCGCCGCCGCGGGGCGACTACGCTCGGCCACGTGCCCGAACATCTCACCCACGTTGACGCGAGCGGCGCCGCCCGCATGGTCGACGTGTCGGCCAAGGACGTCTCGACGCGAGAGGCGGTCGCCACCGGCCAGGTGCGTACCACGGCCGAAGTCGTCGACCTGTTGCGCCGCGACGCCCTGCCCAAGGGCGACGCGCTCGCCGTGGCCCGCGTCGCCGCGATCATGGGCGCGAAGCGGACGCCGGACATCGTGCCGCTGTGTCATCCCATCGCCCTGCATGCAGTGACCGTCGACCTCGCCCTTGGCGTCGACACGGTGGAGATCACGGTGGCCACCAAGACGGCCGACCGAACCGGTGTCGAGATGGAGGCGTTGACGGCGGTGGCCGCGGCCGGGCTTGCGCTGGTCGACATGGTCAAGGCCGTCGACCCGTCGGCCTCGATCGAACGGGTACGGGTGATCCGCAAGCTCGGCGGGAAGACGGGCACGTGGGAGCGCGACCGTGACTGACACACCTGCCGGAGCGCCGGCCCGGCGGCCGATCCGTGCCCGCGTCATCGTCGCTTCGAACCGGGCATCGTCCGGCGTGTACGCCGACCGGAGCGGCCCGATCCTCGTCGACGGCCTGCGTGCGTTGGGCTGCGAGGTAGACGGCCCGGTGGTCGTTCCCGATGGCCCGCCAGTCGCGCACGCCCTACGCGCCGCGGTCGACGACGGCTTCGACGCCGTCCTCACGAGCGGCGGTACGGGTGTCACGCCGACCGACCAAACCCCGGACGTGACCAGGGAGCTCCTCGATTACGAAGTGCCCGGAATCGCCGAGGCGCTGCGTGCCGTGTCCCGGGACGCGGTTCCGACGTCCGTACTGTCCCGCGGGCTGGCCGGGGTGGCCGGCCGTACGTTGATCGTGAACCTGCCTGGCTCCACCGGTGGTGCGCGCGATGGCCTGGCCGTCCTCGGACCGATCTTGGCGCATGCGGTGGACCAACTCCGCGGCGGGGACCATTGACCGGATCGTGGCCAGCGCCGTAGGGCCCCGACCTGGAACGGCGCCGGCTCCGCCCGCGATAGGCTGGCCGCGTGAGCGCGCAGCCGGCAGTGGAGCCGCAGACAGCCATCGAGACCGTCGCCGTGCCGTGGGCGCGAGCGCGCGAGATCTGTTATCGCACCGGGCAGAACGCGGCCCGGCCGCCGGTCGTGACGCGGCTGGCCGCATGTGACGGCGCGACGCTCGCCGCCGACCTCAGCCCGCTCACCGACCTTCCTGCGTTCCCCACCTCGACCGTGGATGGCTGGGCCGTCCGCGGCGCCGAGCCCTGGCGGAATCTGGGACAGGTGCTGGCCGGGGCGACCGCGCCGCCGCTCGACGCGGACGGCACCTGCGTCAGCATCGCGACCGGCGCGATGGTGCCGGCCGGGACCGAGGCGATCGTCCGCATCGAAGACTCCACCGTGGACGGCGACCTCGTGCGCGGTCAACCGCGCCCGGAGCGGGAATGGCGCGAGCCCGGCGACGAGGCCCATCGCGGCGACGTGTTGCTGCCGGCCGGCACACCGGTCACGCCGGGCGTCATCGGTCTCGCCGCGTCGAGTGGCCTGGACGAATTGCTGGTACGGCCGAGGCCGACCGCGGGGATGCTGGTGTTCGGAGACGAGTTGCTCACCAGCGGCGCGCCCGGCGACGGTCGGGTCCGGGACTCACTCGGACCGCAGGTGCCCGGCTGGCTCGCACGGCTCGGCGTCACCTGCCTGGATCCCGCCGTCACCGGGCCGATCGAAGACACCCTCGATGCGCACATCGCCGCCATCCGCGACCTGCTTGCGATCGGTGTCGACTTGATCGTGACGACCGGCGGCACGATGCATGGCCCGGTCGATCACCTGCATCCGGCGCTGGCCGCTCTCGACGCCCGCTATGCGGTGAACACGGTCGAGGTGCGCCCCGGCTTTCCGATGTTGCTGGCCACGCTGCCGAATCCGAACGGCGGGAGCACCCTCTTCGCCGGGCTCCCCGGCAATCCGCAGTCGGCCATCGTCGCGCTCGTGTCCCTCGTCGTTCCCGCGCTGGCCGGATTGGCCGGCCGGCCACAACCGGCGCTGCCGACGATCCGGCTCGGTGCGCCGGTCCGCGGCCGTGGTGAGTACACACATCTCGCCCTCGTACGTCGGGATGGCGTCGGCGACGGGCAGCCGGTCAGCCACGTGGCGTCTTCGATGCTGCGCGGACTCGCCCAAGCGGTCGGATTCGCCGTCATCTCGCCCGGGACCGACGCGGCCGCCGGAGACGTCGTCCCACTCGTACCACTGCCGCTGCTTGCCGGGGAGACATCGTGACGGCACCAACCACGCCGCGCATCGCGATCGTCGCGATCAGCGACGAACCACTCGACGCCGATGCCCACGAACGTGCGGTGGCCCATCCGGCGGCGGGAGCCGTGGTGATGTTTCGGGGGCTCGTCCGCGATCACGATCACGGTCGCGGTGTCACGGAACTGGATTACGAAGGGCATCCGAGCGCCGTCGACGTGCTGCGCGAGGTCGCGAACGAAGTCGTCGAACGCGAACCCGGCGTGATAGCGGTCGCCGTCTCGCATCGAGTCGGCCGCCTGGCCGTCGGCGACGTGGCGATCGTGGCCGCCGTGTCGACCGCACACCGGGGCGACGCGTTCGCGGCGTGCGCCCGACTCGTCGACGAGGCGAAGGCGCGGCTGCCGATCTGGAAGCGGCAAGTGTTCGACGACGGGTCGGAGGAATGGGTCAACTGTCCGTAGCGGGTTAGTTCGGGAGGCGGCGGGCCAGCGCGGCGGACTTGCGGGCGACCCTTGCCTTCGACTTCGTGTTGGAGGCGGCGCGGCGGACGGATCGCTCGGCGACATCGGCCGCGTGCCGGGCGCGCCACGGCAGGCCGGGCTTGCCGTCGTTGTCGAGCACGGCCAGGATCAGGCCACCCATCAGGCCGACGTTCTTGAGGAAATGGGTCCGGTGCTGGCCCCGCTCGACCGGCTCGTCGAGATCCCAGTACGGATGCCCGGCGATCGTGGTCGGCACGAGTGAGAGCGCGAGGGCAGCCGCGCCGAGTCGCCGAGCCGGCGTCAGCATCGCCAAACCGCCCACGACGTGCACCGCGCCATTGAAGCGGACCAAGGTCTCCGCGTCGGTCGGGATCTTCGGGTGGATCTGCTGCAGCGTGGGGCCGACCTGGTCGGTCACCTTCTTCGCGCGCAGGGCGAACTTGGCGGGGTTCTTCACCGCGTTGGCGCCGCTCACCACGAACACCGAGGCCAGCATGGCGCGCGCAGCCGTACGCATTGGGGTCATGCCTTGTTCATACCCTCCGGGAGCCGGACTATCTCCCCGGTTGACTGATACATCCGAAATTATTTCCTCCGCCCGATCACCCCTCGGGCGTCGGCTGTGTCCGCAGATAGCGAGCGAAATGCGGGACGGTGAACGCGACGGTGCCGCGCTCGCCGCAGTAGATGAGGCCCTTCTTGATGAGTGCGTCGCGGGCGGGCGAGAGGCTGGCCGGCTTCCGTACGAGCGATCGGGCGATCTCGGCCGTCGGCACGGCCGCATCCGCGTCGGAGTCGACGCCGGCGAGAGCTGCCATCGCGCGCATGTAGTCGCGTTCGGCCGGCGTCGCCCGCTCGAACCGCGACCCGAAGAAACCCACGGCCAGTTCCGCCTCCGCGTCCGGAGCGGCGACCCGGACGTCGTCGGCCGTGATCGGTGTCTGCGGCGCGTGGTCCCAGGTCGCCTTGCCGTACGCCTGGACGAAATAGGGGTAGCCACCCGATGCGTCGTACAGCACGTCCAGCGCCTTTGGCTCGAAATCGACCTGCTCGCGGGCGGCCGGCGCGCACAACGCCTGGTCCGCCGACAGCCGGTCGAGTCGATCGATGCGCAGGTAGCGGAACAGACGCTCCGAGTAGGACTTGGCCGCGGACAGCACCGTCGGAAGATGCGGAAGGCCGGCACCGACAACGATCAGAGGCGCGCCAGTCTGCGACAACTCGTGGCAGGCCGCACACAGCGCCGACACGTCCCGGGGCGACAGATCCTGCATCTCGTCGATGAAAAGGGCGATCCCGGTGCCGACGTCGGTGGCGATGCTGGCCGCGTCGGCCAGCAACTCGACGAGATCGATCTCGATGTCGCCGGAGTCGGCTCGCCCACTGGACGCGGCAACGTCGATGCCCGGTTGCCAGCGGTCGCGCATCTTCGCCGGCGGCTCGCCGATCTCGCTCCGCACGGCGAAGGCCTTCAGCACCGACAGGAAGTCGTCGATCCGATCCGGCGCGCGGTGGTGTGGAGCGATCTCGCGTACGGCCATGTGCAGGGCGGCCGACAACGGCCGCCGGAGCGGCTGGTCGGGCCGAGCCTCGATCTTCCCAGTGCCCCACAGCCGGCCGATGGCCTGCGATCGCAGCGTATTCAACAGCACGGTCTTCCCGACGCCGCGCAGGCCGGTCAGGATGACGCTGCGCTCCGGCCGCCCGCGAGCGATGCGCTCCAGCACGACGTCGAAGATGCCCAGCTCCCGATCGCGCCCGGCCAGCTCGGGTGGGCGTTGGCCAGCGCCGGGAGCGTACGGATTGCGTACGGGATCCACGTCTCGCACCGTATCGGTCTGTCTAGCGCAATTGCTAGAACCGCATAGAAAAGCCCAGTCGTGTCGCGACGACTCGGCATGTCGACAATGATCTACCGCTATCTAGAAAGATCACTAGACAGCGTTAGATCATCCAAGCGGGGGCTCCGGAGGCTCAACCGGCGCGATGGTCACGTTAGCACACCTGTACGGTTGCGGCCAGCTCCGGGCGGCGCGCAACTTCCCGAAAGGCGTGACACGCCGCGCGGCGTCGGCTGTCAACTCAACACGGCGTTGACGGCAGCGTAGCCAGCGCCGACCGCACCGACGCCGGCGACACTGACGAGCACAAACGCGTTGGCCGCGCCGCACCGCCGTCGTTACTGCTGCTTACGTAGGCAGAGCACGTAATCCTGGGTGCCGTCGGGCGGCCAGGTGAACGTGTAGTAGTTCGTCACACCGGCGACGCCGTTGCACGCCGACGTGTTATTCGTGCCGGTCACGACCTTGACCACCTGGAACGAAGCCTGCGAGCAGTCGGCGCGGACCATGGTCACCGGGGATCCACCGGAGCTGTTCACGCACGAGTTGGCGCTCGGGGGCTTCGGCGCCGAGGCGGTCGCACTGTTCTTCGTTCCGAGCCAGACGCTGACACCGGCGAGAACGACGGCGACGAGGATGAGCGCGAGCACCACCGCGGTCTTCGGCCGCTTCTTCGGCTCTCCCGGGCCGCCGCCGTGGGCTTGCTGGTAGCCCTGCTGTGGGTAGCCCTGTTGGGGATATCCCTGCTGTGGGTAGCCCTGGGGATACCCCTGCTGCGGATAACCCTGTTGTGGATAGCCCTGGGGGTAGCCCTGTTGCGGATAGGCCGTCGGTTGGTATGCGTTCGGGTCGTAGCCGGCAGGCTGATATCCGGGCTGTTGGTAACCCGGTTGTTGATATCCCGGTTGATAGGCGGCCGGCGGCGCCGAACCCGGTTGGTAGCCGGCCGGTGGCGCGGAGCCTGGCTGGTAACTGACCGGCGCGGCCGAACCCGGCTGGTAATACGTCTGCTGGTTGCCGTACTCGTACGGCGGCTGAGGTTGCTGGTGTTCCGGCGGTTGGGACGTCGGCGCGACCGGCGGGAACGGAGAGGTCGGTGCGCTGAACCCGGCCGGTTGCGGCTGACCCGCCTGCGGCTGCACCGGCTGGTAGCCCGGTTGTTGGTCGCCCGGCTGCTGATACGCGGGTGGCTGGTAGCCCGGCGGAGCGTACGCGGGTGGCTGCTGACCGTACGCCGGCGGTGGGTAATCGCCCGCGCCGTAACTCGGTTGGCCGGACGGAACCGGTGGCGCCGACGAGACCGGCGGTGCGGATGCGGGCGGGTTGGACACGCGAACGGTCTGGTCTTGCCACGGACTGGTCGACTCGGCGGGCGCGGTCCCGGAGGGCAGACCCGAGGGAGGTGCCGACGAAACCGGGGGCGCGGACGAGACTGGGGGCACCGACGGGGCCGGCGGCGCCGGCCAGCCCGGCGGGTCGGACACGCGAACGGTCTCGTCCTGCCACGGATTGACGGCGCTGGCCGGATGGACGAAGTTGGCCGAGGCGCCGGCGTCGTCGTCGCCCGGATTGCTCGGGTTACTCGGCGGTGCCGCGTCCGCCGGCGCCGGCGGGGTCGATCCACCGTGCTCCGGATCGACCGGCCCGGTGGGGCCATACGTTGACATCTGTTACCTCCGAGCAAGGACCGGGCCAGCGGGTGCCGTCACCGTACCGCTAGCGGTCACGACTGACTACGAAGGCAGGGCGACAAGACTAACGGTCGGATGGGCTGATCTGCGCACTGTCGGGTTCCCGACGCCGGTGCGACGCGGCGCTACAGCAACCGCAGTTGCTGGTCACGCGGTCGTCGAGGGGTGAGGTCGCCACGGTTGTCGAAGAGTCGTGGGTCAATCGCGTCGAAGAACCGTGACGGCGTCATCGCCCGCTCCGCCCCCCGCCAGAACCGGCGTTGTACGTGGCTCACGTACAACCGATCCTGGGCGCGCGTGAGCCCGACGAAGAACAGGCGGCGCTCCTCGGCGATAGCGGCCGCCTCCGCGGCCTCGTCGGCCGGCCCGCCATCGCGTCCCGGCATGCGCAGGGGCAGCACGCCGTCCTCGCAGCCGACGATGAACACGACCGGGAATTCGAGTCCCTTGGCCGCGTGCAACGTCAGCAGCGTCACCGCCTGCGCCCGCGGGTCGAGCGCGTCCACGTCGGCGTCGGTCGCGATCTCGGTCAGGAATGTAGCCAGGTCGTCGCCGCATCGCGTCGCGAGAGGCGTCAACACCTCGACCGCCAGGTGTACGTCCGCCTCGGTCAGCGTGTGCGACACGTCGAAGTCCGTGTCGAGCGTGGGCGTACGCAGCCTGTCGATGACCGCGACGCCAGCCTGCCGGATTCTCGCGACAACCGAACCAGCCGCGGACGTTCCCGACGTGTCGGACGCCTGGGAGGCGAAACGCAACTCCCGCGCGATCGCCCCGACACCCGGCCGGTCCCGCAGCCGGTCGTGCGATCGCTTCTGCACCGGGATGCCGGACCTCGATAGCGCTTCGAGGATCGGCCCGGCCTGCGCGTCGGTCCGATAGAGCACGGCGATGTCCGCGAACGACAGGCCTTCGGCCGCGGCGGCGCGACCGTCCACTCGACCCGAGTCGAGCGACCGATGGGAGAGGCCGCCGACGAGCGCGTCAATTGTCCGTACCACGAAATCGGCCTCATCGGCGGCACTCGCCGCCGGATACCGACCAACCTGGGGTGCCTCCGGGTCGGACCGCGCCGGTTCGATGCGGCGACCGGGCACGAGCGAGGTCGGAGCGATCGCCTGCACAGCCGTGGCCAGGATCGGTGCCGATGAACGATAGTTCCGTGCGAGCCGTACGACCCGCGCGTCGACGAAATCGGCCGCGAAGCGCTGGAAGTGCGACACATCCGCGCCACGGAACGCATAGATCGCCTGGTCCGGATCGCCGATCGCGCAGAGGTTGCCGTCGGCCGGGCACAGCAGCCGTAGCAGGTCGAATTGCGAGGGGTCGACGTCCTGGTATTCGTCGACGAACGTCCACGACCAGCGGCGGCGGTAGGCGGCGACCAGGTCCGGCGCACCGCGTAGCAGGTCTACGGCCAGCGTCACGAGCTCGTCGACATCGACCAGGTCGTTTCGTCGCAACCCGGCCAGATAGCGCTCGCGCAGTCCGTCGTCCGTCGCCGCCGCGAGCGCCCGTCGCGCCTGCGCCGCCGACATCGTGACCACGCCGTCGCGCGTTGTTGCCTCGTCGATGGCGGCCGCTCGGTCCGCATCGTCGGCGACCCGGAAGCCGTCGCCGAGACCGGCTCGGCCCGGGTGCTCGCGCAGGATCGTGAGTGCGAGTGCGTGGAACGTCGCAACCGTGACGTCGCTGGCCACCGGTCCGAGCAGCGAGCGCAGACGGTCGCCGACCTCCTCGGCGGCACGTCGGGTGAACGTGATCGCCAGGCATTGGTCGGGACGGACGCCGAGCTCCGCGCACAGATAGGCGACGCGATGAGTGAGCGTGCGGGTCTTGCCGGTGCCCGGGCCGGCCACAATCAGCATCGGCCCGCCCGGCGCGGACGCGGCCACGCGTTGCATCGCGTCGAGGCGGTCGAGCAGGCCCGTGCCAACCTCCTCCATCCCGGCCAGCATCGGCTCGAACGGCTCGTGCGGCGAGGCCGCCGGCGCGAGCGGGGGGTCCGTCGGGCGCCGGGCCGCCCGTTGCTTCGGCGTTCGCGGCTGGTTTTCCGTCGGTACGGAGTTGCCAACGCTGGCGTCGTCGTGCCGCGCGACTGTATGCCGTGCCAGTCTGGGGTCGGGTCGGCTCGCCGCCGGCAAGTCGAACAGCGCGTCCGAGGTAACGGAGCCGATCTCGCCCGGGTCGAACAGCCGGATGACGCCGTACTCGCCGTCGAAGCCCGGCGTGCGGCGAACGTCACCGGCGCGCAGCCGCCGGACCGCCTCACCGAGCAACTCGCCGCCGACTCGCCTGACGTCGTCGAGCGGGGCCTCGCGGAGTACGTACAGCTCGGGGCCGAGGGCGGTGACGAGCGCATCGAGCCGTCCACCGACCGACCGGCTGCGCGCACCGACGCCGTGGATCTCGCTCAGGATCTCGGCCAGCTGTACCAAGTGTTCGACGTTCGTGTCGGTGGCCGACGCCGGCCGTCGACCGTCCGGCTCATCGGCGAGATCCTCGACCCGGCTGAGGACGCCGACCGTCACCGGCTTGTCGCATTTGACGCACACGCCGTTGCGCTCCGCCGTCTCTGCCGGGGTCCAGCTCACCCCGCAGGTGCGGTGACCGTCCGCATGGTATTTGCCCTCTTCGGGGAAGAACTCCAGCGTCCCGGCGAGTCCGATGCCGGTGCGCAGGGCCTCGCGGACGCTGAAATAGTCGAGGCCGGTGGCGAGGACCGTCGCCTCCCGGCCGAGCGCGGGCAGCGAGTGGGCGTCCGAATTGGACACCAACTGGTATCGGTCGAGGCTAGACACACGCCAGTTCATTGCCGGGTCGCTGGACAGGCCGGTCTCGACCGCGAAGATGTGGTCGGCGAGATCGGCGTAGCAGTCGGCGATCCGGTCGAATCCGGATTTAGAGCCCAGCGCCGAAAACCACGGCGTCCAGATGTGCGCCGGCACCAGGTAGCCGTCGGCGCTCGACTCGAGCACGATCTCCAGCAGGTCACGCGAGTCGAGGCCGAGGATCGGGCGGCCATCGGATCCCAGATTGCCGATCCGTCCGAGCCTGGTGTTGAAGCGTTCGACGGCCGGTACGTCGGGCAGGTAGACGAGGTGGTGGACCTTGCGCGTCCGGTCGTCACGCTTGTAGATCGTCGAGATCTCCACGGAGAACATGAACCGTACGTCTCGGCTGGCCACGCTCGGCGGCACCGTCGTGCGGATCTGTGCCGTGAGCTCGGGGCCCGGTCGGTAGAGCCCGGGCTCGGCCGGCACGAGATCAGTTCGTAGATGCTCGAACCAGGCCGGGTGCGTGAAGTCACCGGTGCCGAGCAGCGTGATGCCCTTCGTCATCGCGCCTGCGGTGAGCCTCGCGACGGTCAGGTCACGGCTGCACGCTCGCGAATACTTCGAGTGGATGTGCAGGTCGGCGATCCAGTTCGGCGCCAACGCCGCCGGTGCCGGGGTCGGTGCCGGACCGGCGGCCGATGATTCCGCGGGACTGATGGGGGACAGTTCACCGTCGGCGCTTGAGGGCACGTCGCATCCTGGCATGCCAAACGGCACGAGCGCACCGCACCACGCTCTTGCTTACGTTGTGGTTCCGCTAAGGGCTGGGGGCAGGCCGACCCACTTGACTGGTGGGGCGTCTTAGGTCTGCGCGGGTCGGCCTGCCCCCAACCCGGCGGTGGTCCCCCGCAGTGCGGGCGGTTGAACTTAGAGATCTCTCGTTATCGAGTGACGCCGAACGTGATCGTGATCGCGGGGATGGTCAGTCGCTTGATGGTGCGTCAGCCGCCGGCGAACGGTGGCAGGACGTCGACCGTGGTGCCGGCCGGAAGCGTGGCCGACCGGTCATGGCTGGTCAGGCCGTCGACGAGGAAGGTCGAGGCGGCGAGCACGGTCGCGAGCCGCTCGCCGTGGCGCTGCGAGATCGTGGCGATGACCGATTCCAGCGTCGCCCCGGCGATCTTCTCCTCCGGGCAGCCGGCGGCGGCGCGAGCCCCCGCGAAGTAGCGCACCAGAATCATGGGATCTTCCGCCATCGACGGTTCAGCCGCCGATCGCGGACATGGGCCGGCTCGGTTGCAGGAAGCTCGGATCGTCGATTGCATGCCCGGGCAGTTTGCCGAACATCGCCCGGCGCCACATTTCGGCGATCTCGTCGTCGTCACGGCCGTCCCGCAGCGCGGCCCGCAGATCGGACTCGTCGCGGCCGAAGAGGCAGTTGCGCACCTGGCCGTCGGCGGTCAACCGGGTCCGGTCGCAATCACCGCAGAACGGTCGCGTCACGCTCGCGATGATGCCGACCTTCGCATCGGGGTATCCGTCGATGAGCCACGTTTCGGCCGGCGCGGCGCCGCGGTGCGACGGGTCCGGCAGCAGCGTGAACTCGGCCGACAGCTGGGCGAGGATCTCCTCGGCGGTGACCATGGTGTGACGATCCCAGACATGGCCGGCATCGAGCGGCATCTGCTCGATAAAGCGCAGCTCATAGCGGTTCTTAAGCGCGAACCGTAGGAGATCGGCCGGCTCGTCGGCGTTGATGTCCCGCATGAGTACGGAGTTGATCTTCACCGGTACGAGTCCGGCGTCGGCGGCCGCGGTCAGCCCGTCCAGCACATCGGCCAGCCGGTTGCGGCGGGTCAGCGCCTCGAACCGGACCGGATCGAGCGTGTCGACGGAGACGTTGACGCGATCGAGGCCGGCCTCGGCCAACGGGCCGGCGAGTCGGGTGAGCCCCAGGCCGTTCGTGGTCAGCGAGATGCTCGGCCGCGGCCGGAGGGCGGCGGTGGCGGCAACGATATCGACCAGGCCCTTGCGTAGAAGCGGCTCGCCCCCGGTGAACCGGACCTCCCGGACGCCCAGACGCTCCACCGCGAGCCGGACCAGCCGGACCACCTCGTCGTCGGTGAGCACGTCGGCCCGCGGCAGCCAGTCGAGCCCCTCGGCCGGCATGCAGTAGCTGCACCGCAGATTGCATTTGTCGGTCAGCGAAACACGTAGGTCGACGGCGGTCCGGCCGTACGAGTCGATCAGTGCGCCGCTGCTCATCGTTCGACGGTAGCGCGTACGGCCGCCATCACGACATCCCGATAGCCCGAACCGAAGAGAGCGGTGTGCACGAGGAGGAGGTGCAACTGGTGCAGCGCTATCCGAGACGACCATCCGGGCGATAGCGGCCATTCGCGTTGATAGCCGGCGATGATGTCGCTCAGGTAGGCGGCGCCGCCGAACAGGCTGAGCTGCGCGAGGTCGCTTTCCCGGTGTCCGCCGTGCGCGGCCGGGTCGATCAGATAGACCGGCCCCCCGGTTGACCACAGCAGATTGCCGGGCCACAAATCGCCGTGGATCCGGGCGGGCGGTTCGTCGTCGGCCTCCGCGGCGTACTCACCGATGTCCCTGACCAGAGCTTCGATCGCGGCCAGGTCCGCCGGTCCCAACGCACCGCGGTCCACACTCATGCGCAGGTACGGCATGAGCCGGCGCTCGCCGAACCACCGCGACCACGGCCCCGCGTCCGGCGTGTTGTCGAGTGGCAGCGCGCCGATGTACCCGGGCCACGCCGCTCCGAAGTGCGGCGCACCGGCGCGGTGGGTACGGGCGAGCGACGCGCCGAAGGCTCGGGCGGCCGATGCCGATGGGCTGCCCTCGTCGAGCCACTCCATCGCGAGCATGTCGGGCAACGCCGCGATGACGTCCGGCAGCGCCGCGCCGTCGTCGATCCGGAGCCAGTCGATGCCGGCGGCCTCGGCCTCGAAGAACCCGTCGGGCCGGGTCGACGCGTGGTTGCCGTTCGCGCTCGTCCGATCGGCGGACGTGGCCGGCTCCGGCCACCGCTTGGCGAAGACGGATGCGCCATCGTCGAGCGTGAGCCGGGCGGCGTTGCTGATCGAGCCGCCGTGCACGGGCGTCTCGCGGATGCGTTGATGCGTCAGGAACGTCGGCAGGTGTTCCGGATGCGCGCGCAGGTAGGCGAGGTCCACGCTGCGCACGCTAGTCCGTCCGGGCCGCGTCGCCGAGCGGACCCGCATCCGGACGGCGATGAACGTGGACCGGCGTACGGAGTCGCAGCATCGCCGTGGCCTGGGTTGAGTCCGCCGTTCGGTGGCGCCGGTCCGGTGGATGGCGGCGTGTCGTCCACAGGCTGTCGTGCCGACCATTCCGCCGGAGCGCTCGTCGCTGCACGCTGGCCGGCATGGATATCTCACTGCCGGCCGTGAAGACGCCGACCGACGTGCTCGCCGTGGTGCCGTATCTCCTCGGGTTCACGCCCGAGCAGAGCATCGTCGTCATCGCGATGCGTGACCGCCGCGTCGTGTTCCAGGCTCGGGCCGACCTGCCGGCGACCAATGAGATCGCTGCGGTGGCTGCTCATCTCGCGACGGTCGTGGCTCGGCAACGGGTCGACTCGGCGCTGATCGTGGCGTACGGCGCGGATGCCGAGGTGCGACCGACCGTCGAGGTGCTCCGGGAGTCGCTCGAGGACCGGCGGATCACGGTGTCCGACGCGCTCCGTGCCGACGGTGGCCGGTACTGGTCCTACGTATGCCGGCGGCCCGACTGCTGTCCGCCGGCCGGCACTCCGTATGACGTCGCGAGCACAACGCTGGCCGCGGCGGCGACGTACGCGGGGCTGAGCCCGGCCGCGTCCCGGCGCGATCTGGAGGCAAGTCTCGCACCGGTCGACGGCCTGGCGAGGATCGCCATGCGGGCGGCGTCCGAGCGGGCCGAACGTCGACTGAGTGCCCTGATCGAGGATGCCGGTGGGCCGGCGCCCGGGACCGTCCGGCCGAAATCTGCCGGCGATGGCGCGACAGAAATGGAGTGCGCCAACCTTGCCCGTGCCGCGGTGTACGAAGCCGGCGTCCGAGCCGTCGACGAGGCGAACGCGTGCATCGGTGCGATCGCGCCGCTCGATGACGATGCCCTGGCCTGGCTAGCGCTTCTCCTGGTCAACGTGCCGGTGCGCGACTATGCCTGGGAGCGGGTCGACCGTGACGTCGAGGGCAGCGTCGACCTGTGGACGGATGTTGTCCGGCGTGTCGAACCGGACCTGGTCGCCGCACCGGCGACGCTGCTCGCGTTCGCGGCGTGGCGCAACGGCGGCGGCGCGATTGCGTCGATCGCGCTGGACCGTGCACTCGACGCCGATCCGGCCTATCCGATGGCTCGCCTGCTCCTCGACGCGATCGACAACGGCCTCGCGCCGAGCGCGTGGCTCGACGTGCCGCCACCGGGTTCGCCGCGACCCGTCCGGCGGCGACGGCAGGGACGGCACCGGCCACGGTCGTCTCGCGCTCGCGTCGTCCCACCAGGCCGGACGATCCGCTGACGCCCCGGTTCGGCCGGCGGACTCAGACGATGATCTGGTCCGGACGACGGGCGCTAGACGACGACACGATCCGGCCGGGTGTAGACGTTCATCGTCGCGCCCCGCAGGAAGCCGACGAGTGTCAGCCCGGCCTCGTCGGCGAGATCGGCCGCGAGCGTGCTCGGCGCCGACACGGCCGCGAGCACCGGGATCCCCGCCATGGACGCCTTCTGTGTCAGCTCGAAGCTTGCCCGACCGGACACGAGCAGGATGTGCCCGGCCAGGGGCAGACGACCCTCCCGTACCGCCCAGCCGACCACCTTGTCGACGGCGTTGTGTCGGCCGACGTCCTCGCGCGCCACGATGAGGTCACCAGTGGGCGTGAACAGGCCGGCAGCGTGCAGGCCGCCGGTCGCTGCGAACGTACGTTGGGCATCGCGCAGCACATCCGGCAGTCGCGCCAGCGTTTTCGCGTCCACGGTCGTCGGGTCGGCGGCGACGTCGTACGCGGACTTGGTGCGTACGGCATCGATGCTGGCCTTGCCGCACACGCCGCAGGAACTGGTGGTGTAGAAGTTCCGGGTCGGGTCGACCTGTGGCGCCGGTACGTGCGCGCCCAACGCGACGTCTACGACGTTGTACGTGTTCGGCTCGTTGTCGCCGGCACACAGTTGTGCGGTGAAGACGTCTTCGTCACGCGCGATGATCCCCTCAGTGAGCAGGAAGCCGATCGCGAGGTCGATGTCGTGTCCGGGCGTACGCATGGTCACGGCGAGCGGCGGCCTCGGCTGCCCGGCCGGGCCGACCCGGATTTCCAGCGGCTCCTCCGCCGTCAACGTGTCCGTTCGCTGGGTCGTCGACGATTCGCCGACGTCGATGCGCACCACGCCGCGCCGTGCCGTTACCCGTCCCATACCTGCCATCTTGCTCCGTCGGCGCGACGTAGTGCGAAAACCGGTGGCAAGCTCGGTCTCGATGTCCGATCTCCCGTTCACGTCGATCGTCCTCGCGGGCGGCGCCGGCAGCCGCCTTGGCGGCATCGACAAACCATCGGTTCGGGTGGCCGGCGTATCCATGATCGAACGGGTGCTGGCCGCCGCCGGACAGTCCGGCCGAACCATCGTCGTCGGGCCCAAGAACGGGCCGGTCGGCGTACCCACGATCCAGGAATCACCGCCCGGCGGGGGTCCGGTCGCGGCCATCGGGGCGGCGTTCGGGGCGGTCGAAGCCGAGCTGGCCGACGTGGTCGCGATCCTCGGCGGAGACTTGCCGCTGTTGACCGCTGGTGCGATCGCCGAGTTGCGTGCCGTTGCCGCGCGCGGTCGCGTGGACGGCGCGGTCTATGTCGACACCGGCGGTCGGCAACAGTGGCTGTGCGGGGCGTGGCGGGGTTCGTCCGTCGCCGGTCGGCTCGCGTCGCTGGTCGACAGCCGTGGGAGCCTTGAGGGCGCGGCGCTCCGTGAGCTCTTCGGTGCGCTCGCGGTGGCCGAAGTCATCCGCGCGAGCGATCCGCCGCCGTGGTTCGACTGCGATACCCAAGACGACATCCGCCGGGCCGAGGAGTGGTTAACGGGATGAACGCGCTCGACGAATGGACCGAAGCCGTACGCGTCGCGTTGCGCCTCGATCCGATCGATCCAGAGCTGGTGCTCGACCTCGCTCGCGATGTCGCGCACGGCGTGCTCCGCCCGGCGGCGCCGCTGACCGCTTACCTCGTCGGCGTCGCCGTCGGTCGCGGCGCCGAGCCGCGGGCGGCCGTCGCTGCCGTGCAGGAACTGATCGCAACCTGGACCCCGCCGTCCGCAGAAACGGACAGCGGCCCGAGCAACGATTGAGAGTCGGCCGACCGCGCTACCCGATCCCGGCAAGGAGACAGACTGTGACATCCGATCCAGACGGGACATCCGATACGGACGGTCCGCAGATCTCGGTGATGCTGGCCGTGTCCGACGCCAGCGAGGCCGCGACGTGGTACGCGAGGGCGCTAGGAGCGACCGAGTTGTGGAATCTCGGCAGCGTCGTCGGGCTCACGGTCGAGGGCGCGCCGTTCTTTCTCGGCGAACCGGCGAACAATCGCTGGGAAACACCGCATACGGTCGGCACGAGGACCGTACGCATCGAGGTGTTCGTTGCCGACCCGGACAGTTTCATCGCGCGTGCGGTGGCCGCCGGGGCGGACGGCACTTTCGACCAGATCCGGGACCACGAGATGCCGTGGGGAATTCACCGTCAGGGTAGCTTCGTCGATCCGTACGGTCACTTGTGGCTCGTCGGCGACAAGTCGCCATTGCGCGCCCATCGGCCGGTGTCGCCGTAAGGCCGGCGTCTCGACAAGGCTGGGGCCCGATAACGCCTTGTCGCCGTAAGGCCGGTGTCGCTGTGTGGCGGTACCAAGCTGATGTGCCGATAAGCCGAGCCGGGGGCTGACATCGGCGACGTCGCCATGCCAGGATTCCGACACGGCGGTCGGTCGGACCAGCGGAAATACCGCGCACATGGCCGCCGGGGGAGGCGCAGACGATGCCGCGGGCGCGACGGTTGACGCGTGCGGTCGCGTGCGGCCTGCTCGCTCTCGCGGTGGCAGCCGGATGCACGCCCGACGTGGTCTCGGTGGACGCCGCGAGCGCATCCGATCGTGTCGCGCCGAGCGGACGCGGGGCGGTCGGCATCTGTGGGGATCAGCAGACTGCCGCCGAGCCGGGCATGTTGCTGACCGCGCACGATGTCTGGCCGGCGGTGGATGACGTCGGCAAGATCGCCTCCGACATGTCACTGGACGACGCCGCCTGCAACGCCGCGGTCGCCGCGGCGCCGGAGCCGACGCGGATCAGCTGCGAACTCGGCTTCCCGTGGTACGCCTCGGACGCGTTGCCGATCGCGCTGGCAAGTCTCGGTGTCACCCGGGTCCGCGAAGCCGAATTTCTGCGCGTGCGCGCGGATCGATCGGTGTCCGGACAGGTCAGTGAATACGTCTTGACCCTCAGTGGCTCAGCGGCTGCGTACATCGAACAGGCCGCGATCACCTGCGACGGCGTACAGGCGCCGCACGCTCAGCCGCCGGTCTACACGATCCGTGACAACCTCAACGGGATCACCGTTGCCGTACGCATCGGCTACCGCACCGCGGTCGGGCTCACGTTCACCGGGGCGGGTCTCAACGATGCGACCAAGCTTGCGTTGCTCGACAAGGCGGCCGCACTCGCATCGCGAACGGGCCCGACCGGATGACCGAGACCGGCTGACCGAGACCGGCTGACCGAGACGACTGACCGGGACCCCTTGACCGAGCCGGTTGACGCAGTCCGGTGGACGTGACGAAACCGATCCGTGTGCCACGATGCATGTACCTGGAGCACATAGTGGTTGGGCGATCGCGATGCGCAATGTACGGCCACCACAGGTCGGAGTGAGTGCGACGCGGCGGACAGCCATCGCGGCCGCACTGGCCGCCATGGTGGCCGCTGGTGGCCTTACTGCCTGCACCCCTGATGTCGTCCCGGTGGCCGGCGCACACCCGCAGCCGGTCGACGCCTCGGCCGCCGATCCGCACACCGTCTGTGGCCCGGACGGCTCAAGCAAGGCCGACCGATTCATGTTGACGAGCACCGACATTTGGCCCGATGTGGCTTCGGTCGCACAGGGCTTCGCCAATTACACGCTCGATCCGGCCGCCTGCACCGCCACCCTGGCCGCGACGCCAAATCCGGAGCCGGTCGTCTGCGACCTGAACTTCCCCTACTACCCGGACAGCGAGAAGGTGACCGAACTCGCCCGCATCGACGTTGTCGGCATCCACACCGCGCAGGAGTTGAAGGTCGGCGACGATGGCGTCGTCATCTCCGCGATGCATGAGACGGTCCTCGACCTGAGCGCCAACGCCGGCTCGGACGTGGTGCGGTTGGCGCGCAAATGCGGCGCCAAACCGTTCGGCGGCGGGTACGCGACCACGAGCGGTGGCGTGATCGACATGCTTCTGGAAATCGACGAGGTGCACGCGGTCGCGGTCACGTTCGACAACCACTCCGGCCTCACGAACGTTCAGAAACGGGACCTGCTGGCCCGGGCCGTGACACTGCTCGACGGCTGATCCTCGCCCCGGACGTACCACGATGTGGGTCGGGGGTTGCGGTTCGGGGCTCGGCGTCGACGCCTCACCTTCCCGGCCATCCCCACGCGCACCAGGGACGGAGCCGGACGCGCTCTCCGCAGACCGTGATCATGCGCCCGCCGCCCCGATCGCCAAATGTCGAGCGGCGCCCCGCGGGTAGGGTGGGCAGTCGACGGGAGGAGCATCGAATGCCGGACGCAGCATCCCAGGGCAACAATCCCGACGACCGCACTCCTCGGGACCGACCGGAAGAGCAGCGCGAGGTTCCGCCGCCGGCTTCGGTGGCCGGCTCGGCCGCCGTCAGCGACGAGACCGGAGCGGCCACCCGACCCGTCGTGTCGCCGCGTCGCGAACCCGGGACGGACGGACCGGCGTCGCCCGGGTCGATGCCGCAGGCACCGATTCCGACATCGACGCCGATGATCTCCACCACCGCCGATACGCGTGCCACGGAGGAGAGCTCAACGGACGCCTCGGACGACGGGGCCACCGACGATGGTGCGGCGGACTCGTCGGACCATCCACACCCGGCGATCGACAGCATGCTGGTCGACGACGTTACGCACGGCTCGGACCTCCCGGCGAAGGTCGGCGAAGCCTGGCACGACTTCGCGCGTGCGCTGGCGACGGCTATTTCAGCGCTGCCGCGCGCCGCTCACCTCGACATCACGCTCGATCCGACAGCGACCGGCACCGGCACCGCCATCTACGAAGTCAGCGTGCAACACCACTCGGATGATCGGCTCGGCGGGCTCGCGGTGGGCAACGCGACGCTGCCGGAGGGCTCACGATTGAGTCGCGACGCCGTCGCTCAGATGATCGTCATCGGCTGGTCGCCGCCCGGCGTCGTCGCCGGTTCGGACAAGGACTTCGGCCTGATCGCCAGCGCGGCCGATGTGGCGAGGGTCGCGGTCGTCGTCACCAAGACCTTGCGAGACGTGTACGGATCACCGCATCCGGCCTTCCTCACGTACGCGGCGCACGATGCCAACGGCGCGGCGATCACGATCGAACCGCTCGGCGCGGCCCGGGTGTCCAGCGGCGACGAGAAGCTCGACGTCCTCCGGCTCTCCGCCGAGGGATTCGCGGCGCTCGAGGACCCGTCGATGACTCTTCTTGAACGGGTCAAGATTGTCGTCGCCGGTCTCCAGCGCACCGAACCGGAGGCGTTGCAGGTCGACAGCGACGGCGACATCGGCATCCGCTCCGGGTCGGCGATGGTGTTCGTACGGGTCCGGGACAACCCGCCGTTGATCGACGTGTTCTCGCCGATCCTGACCGAGGTGGAGGCGTCGGAGAAGCTCTACGCGAAGCTCTCCGAGCTGACCACGAAGATGCCGATCGGCCGGCTTTACCAGGCCAACAAGACGGTCTGGGCCTCGGTGCCGGTGTTCGGTCGCGATTTCCAGCCAACGCACCTGATGCTTGCGGTGCAGGTCATGACTGGTCTGGCCGACGAACTCGACGACCGGCTGCACGGTGAGTTCGGCGGCAAGCGGTTCTTCGGCGAAGGCGATGCCCCGGTGGAGTCGCCCGAGGCCAACACGGGGATGTATCTCTAGCCGCGGCTAGTCGCGGCTAGTGGGCAGCTAGTTGCGGGCGCCGCAGTTTGAATCGAGCGGCGGTCCGAGTTCGCGCGGCGGCGTCAGTCGACGGCCGAGCCCGGGTTCGGGTCGGCCGTCGATCCGGTAACGCTGACGACGGTGCCCGGGGAGTCGACCAGCCGGGACAGGACGATCATGCTGCGGGTCGATGTGATGAACGGCTCGGCCCGAAGGCGTTCCAGCGCGCGCTCCAGGTGGGCGATGTCGGCGGCCCGCAGATGGACGAGTGCATCGGCCTCGCCGGAGACGGTGTAGGCACCGATCACCTCGGGATGGCGTCGCGTCGCGACGGCGATCTGGGCCGGTGTCGTGCGCCCGGTGCAGAACAGCTCGACGAAGGCCTCGGTCGTCCAGCCGACCGCGGACGGATCGATGACGGCGGTAAAGTTCCTGATCACGCCGGCCGATCGAAGCCGGTCGACGCGTCGTTTCACGGCCGGCGCGGACAGCGAGACCTTGAGGCCGATCTCCGCGTACGAAGCGCGCGCGTCGGCGACCAATGACGCAACGATTTGCTGATCCACATCGTCGATCTGCAACGTTCCGCTCCTGGGACGCAAGGATTCCGCCTGTCATGCACCTCGCAGCCTACCTACTGTTAGTGATCGTGACGGGACTTGTGCGCTCGCCGCGTAGGCGGGCATATCTGATGTGCCCACCGAAAAATTTCGTCGTGGAGTACGCGATCAACGCGTGGATGGACACGACCGTCCCGGTCGACACCGAATTGGCCGTCAAGCAATGGCACGTGCTCCGCGACACCGTCACCGATCTCGGCCACGACGTGCACGTCCTCGATCCACTCGACGGCCTGCCGGACATGGTCTTCGCCGCGAACGGCGCGTTCTCGGTTGACGGAGTCGTCTACGGCGCGCGGTTCCGCTATCCGCAGCGATCGGCCGAGGCGGCCGCCCACCGTGCCTTCTACGACAGCCGGCCGGGCGAGTGGCGGTTCGTGCCACCGACCATGATCAACGAGGGCGAGGGCGACTTCGCCTACGTGCCCGGTGCGTACAGCGGCCTGATTCTCGCCGGCCACGGGTTCCGTACGGAGCCGGCCGCGCACACCGAGGCCCAGGAGGTCTTGAGCCGGCCGGTGATCTCGTTGCATCTGGTGGATCCACGCTTCTATCACCTGGACACGGCACTGGCCGCCCTCGATGACGAAAATGTCATCTACTACCCGGCCGCGTTCTCGGCCGCGTCCCAGGCGATCCTGCGGCAGCTGTTCCCGAACGCGATCATCGCGACCGAGACCGACGCTGTGGGGTTCGGTTTGAACCTGGTCAGCGACGGCCACAACATCCTGCTGAATGCGGAATGCTCCGCGCTCGCCGGACGGCTCGAGGCGCTCGGCTACCGGCCGATCCTGGTCGACCTCGGTGAGCTGAAGAAGGGCGGCGGCAGCATCAAGTGCGTCATGGCGGAGCTGCGCGCTTAGGCCACGCGTAGGCAACCGCAAATGCCGGGGCCATCGCGTTGCGAGGGCATAGCGGTGTCGCACACTATGCCCTCGCTTTGAGCTGCCCGGCGCCTACTTGGACGCGCCCTGCCTCGGGATGACAACCAGGCGTGCGGTCTCGGTCGAGCCGCTCTTCTCGCCCGCGACGCCGACGGTCTCGCCCACCTTGACGTCGGTCGGCTGAATCGTCGACCGGTTTTCCAGCACCCGCATCTTGTCACCGAAGGTCCAGGTCAACGTAAAACCGTCGGCTGACTTCACGGTCATCGACGTCGAGCTGATCGCGGTGATCGTCCCGCGCTGTACGTCGATCGTCTCTTCGCCGTTGCGAGTCTCTACGGTCACCGAACCGTGCTCCAGGTGCTTCGCGATCGCCGCGCGACGGATCAACAGCCGTCGCAGACCCGGATGACGTCGGTTTCCCTTGTTCGGCGCGGCGGAGGCATCCGGCGTCGCACCCCCGGTCGCGGTGACGTCGGCCGGCGCGTTGGCCTGGCCGGGCGCGTCCGCTGCGGTGCCGGCGTCACCCGCCACATCGGAGTCCGCGAAGCCGAGGGCGGTCAGCGCGGTCGCCTCGGGCGTCATCGTCGCGAGCGATGCCTGGGATGACGGAGACGCGCTGCATGCCGCGACGCCCAGCATGCCGAGCGCGCCGATGGTGGCGGTCGCGATCGTCACGCCGAACCGGGAACGCAGTTTCATGGCCAAACCCGCTTTCGTTGTTGGTGCGTGCGTTGTTGGTGCGTGCGTTGTTGGTGCACGGTCGGGACGCCGCCGAGCGCCACGTCGACATGCTCCACGATGCGCTTCGTTTGAAACCGACCCATCAATGCCATGTACGGGATTGGTAAAAGTGGTCACGGTCGTGGCGGCGGTCAGCGAGCGCGGGTGGCGGCGAGAGTCGGCAGGGCGACGGTGAACCGTGCTCCGCCTTCGGGTGCGTGACCGGCCTCGATGTGGCCGCCGAGCCGCCGTACGAGTCCGGCCGCGAGCGCCAGGCCGAGCCCGGATCCGACCTTGCGTACGCCCCGGTATCGCTCGTAGAGCGCGCCACGCTCGAAGACCACGGCGAGATCGGCGTCGGTGAACCCCGGCCCGCCGTCGCGGACCTCGACAAAGCCGTAGCCGGGTGCGGCCGCCGCCGGTCCGCGCACGGCCAGCACGATCGGCGCGCCGGTGGGCAGCACCCGCAGCGCGTTCTCCAACAGGCCATCGATCACCTGACGGATCCGACCGGGGTCGGTGTAGACGATCACGGGTACGGGCGGCAGCTCCGTACGCAAGACGATGCCATCGGCGGTGAACCGGGCGGCCCAGCCCTCGGCGGTGCCGCGGACCAACTGGATCAGTTCCACCGGCACGCTCTCCACCGGAAAGTCGGCCGCCTCGAGCCGGGCCAGGGCGAGCAGGTCGGTCACAAGACGTTCCAGATTGCCGGCCTCGGCCAGCATCGTCTGCCCGGCCCGCTGCGCGCCGTCGGCGCCGATCACTCCGTCGGACAGTGCCTCGGCGTAGCCCTTGAGCGACGTCAGCGGCGTACGCAGTTCGTGCGAAATGGACAGCAGGAAGTCCCGCTGCCGTCCCTCGCTCGCCTTCAACGCCGCGGCCAGGCCGTTGATCGCATGCGCGAGATCCTCGGCTTCGGCCGGTGGCTCCGGACGCAGGCGTACGGACCGGTCGCCGGCCGACAGCCGCGTCGCGACCGTCGCCGCGTTGCGGATGGGGCGGGCGAGACGTCGAGCCAACAACGCACCAACGAGGAGACCGGCGAGAAGTCCGGCGAGCAGCGCGATCCCGATGCGGGCGACGACGTTCGGTGCGGTCACCGGCACGGCCGGCGCTACGAGCACGATGCCGTCGCCGCCACCGGTCGAGCGGGCCTCCACCAGGTTGCGCCGGCCACCGATCAGCGCGCTGCCGCCGACGATGTTCCGACCGGCGCTGATCTGGTTGATGACTCGCGGCGGCAGGCCGGCCGGGTCGGACCGGCCGTTGTGCACGAAGTATGCGTTGACGTCCTGCCGCCGAAGTTGGCGCACCACGACCGCGGCCCGGATCGGTGCGCCCGCACCCGTACCGGTTGGAGGATTGATCAACGAGGCCGCAAGAGACGACTTGTCGGCGAGACCGGCCCGGACGGCGTCGTTGGCCGACCGCAGCGCCAGCGGAAATGCCACGGCCGCCGTGACCATGACCGAGATGAGCGCGGCCACACACGTCGACAGCACGGCGCGGGCCGTCAACGTACGCGTGAATCGAGATCGCGGGCGGCGAGCCAACCACGGTGCGGAACCGGCGCCGAGCGGAGCTGGTGGCCACGACGCAGCCGGCGGCGGACCCGGCGGCGGAACCGGCGTTTGGCCCGCCGGGCCGGCGTACCCGGGACCGCGTCCCGGTGCCACTCCTGGCGGCGCCGGAACCTGCTGGGTGCGCTCGGGAGCGGCCTGTTCGACGGTCTTGGCCGGCGGGATCGGCGAGCCGCCGGCCGTCTGCCACTCCACCGACAGAGGCCACTCGGTCTGGTTGGGATCGGGCTGGCCGGGATCGAGCGGTCTCGGCTCGGGCCGGCCCCGCTCAGGCATCGGCGGCATAGCCGACTCCGCGGATGGTTCGGATGATCGACCCGGCCACGCCGAGCTTGGCGCGCACCTGAGCCACATGTACGTCGACCGTCCGCGTGCCGCCATGCGCGGCGTACCCCCAGACCGACGCGAGCAGCTCCTCGCGGGAGAACACTCGGCCGGGTCGGTTCATCAGGTGTCCCAGCAGGTCGAACTCGGTCGGTGTCATCGGTACGGACGCACCGTCGACGAGGACCAGCCGACGGTTGGGGTCGATGATGACCGTGCCGACCTGCCGCACCCGCTCGCCGTCCGGCGTGCCGGCGGTCCGCCGGAGGACCGCCTTGACCCGGGCGACCAGCTCGCGCGGACTGAACGGCTTGGTCAGATAGTCGTCGGCGCCCAGCTCCAGCCCGAGGATTCGGTCGACCTCGTCGTCGCGTGCGGTGAGGAAGACGACCGGTGTCCAATCGCCGTCGTCGCGTAGCCGCCGGCAGACCTCGAGACCGTCCATCCCGGGCAGGCCGATGTCGAGCACGCAGGCGACCGGGCGCAATCGGCGGGCCGCGGCGAGACCGGCGACGCCGTCGGCCTCGGTGTGCACGCCGAAGTTGTCCCGCGCGAGATACATCCGTACGAGGTCGGCGATCGGTCGTTCGTCCTCCACGACGAGCACGAGACCCTTGCCCGGGCGTTCGGTCACCCGCTCATGATGGCCGATCGCGGCCACGAGCCGGTCATCGGTGACGTTCGGATTGTGTACGGATCGCTGGTGAGCGCGCCGCCGCTACGGTCGGGCGACGTTCGGGGCGTCGGTCGAGGCGTCGGTCGCGGTCGGCTCAGAACGCTCCGGCCGGGTTCATCCAGGACGGCATCACCGGGTCGACCGGGTTCAACCGGCGGGACCCGGCCGGCCGGAACACGTAGCCGAGGACGGCGTCGACGTGCGAGACCCCGGCGGCATCGGGTGCCTCGATCAGGAACCGTTCCCGTACGCCGTCGAGAGCGGTCGCCGCGAACTCGACCGCGGTCAGGCCGGCGTCCGGTTGCCAGCGCACGTTCATCAGCGCGGCCACAGCGGCGTTCAGGTGCAAGCGGGCCCGGTGCAGGGAGCGCGACTCCGAGGTGATGACGACCCGGTCGCGCGTGATCACGATCAGGTGGTCGGCGGAATTCGGCTGGTCGAGCCGCCCGCAGCGGGCGACAAGCAGCACTGTCTGGCCGGCGCCGACGGTCCGCCGGAAGATCGGCAGGTGCCGCGCCAGTGCCTCCACGGTCAGCCCGGCCTCGGTGGACGCGATCTGGAACGTACGGTCGAACACGTCGGCGCCGCCGAGCGTGTAGTCCGAAGTGGCCGCACGATGGTGTCCGGTCGAGCCCGTACCGTGTGCGTCGAGAGCTGTTCCGACGCCGACCGCCGTGACGCTCCCGGCACCGGCACCGGCACCGGCACCGAGCACACGGGCGTCATGGCGACCCGTGGCGTGCACCGGTCTCGCGGGTGCGACTTGCTTGACGAAGGTCGCATCGGCGTCGCTCACCATCGATGCGCCGTCGTCGGTCTCGACCGTCAGCGCGTCGTCGTGGCCCGGATCGTCCTCGTGCCCCTTACAGGAGCTCAAGGATCGTCGCGTTGGCCATCCCTCCGCCTTCGCACATCGTTTGCAGCCCATAGCGCTCCCTCGTGTCACGCATCCGGGCCACCATGGTCGTCATGATCCGGGCTCCGGAACCACCGAGCGGATGCCCGAGCGCGATCGCACCCCCACGGGCATTCAAGCGCTCCGGCGAGGCACCGGTTTCCGCCAGCCAAGCGAGAGGTACTGGCGCAAATGCCTCGTTCACTTCATACACCCCAATTTGCTCAATAGGGATGCCGGCGCGCCGAAGTACCTTCGCCGTCGCGGGGATCGGAGCGGTCAACATGATGACCGGATCGTCCGCCGCCACGACCGCGCTATGTATGCGGACCAGGGGAGTCATGCCGTGGGCGGCGGCCCATTCCGAGGTGGTGATCGCGAGCGCGGCCGCACCGTCGGAAATCTGGGACGCCGATCCCGCGGTCACTACACCGTCGGGCTTGAACGGCGTTTTCAACGTCGCCAGTTTCTCCAGTGTGGTGTCTCGGCGTATGCCTTCGTCGCCCTTGACGCCGGCGATCGGCACGATCTCATCGTCGAACTCACCCGCGTCCTGCGCCGCCGCCGCGCGCTCGTGGCTGGCGAGCGCGAATTCGTCGAGCTGCTGGCGGGAGAAGCCCCAGCGAGCCGCCATCATCTCGGCGCCGACGCCCTGGTTGAACGGCGCCGGCGAGGCGTCGGCCGCGTTCGTGTCGGCGAAGCCTTCGACACCGGCGTAGCGCTCGCGCACCGCGTCGCCGAACGGCAGGCCGGGACCGCTCACCACGCTTGATCCCATGGCGACGCGGGACATCGACTCGACACCGCCGGCGATCACGAAGTCGCACTGACCCGAAATCACCGCCGCCGCGGCGAAATGCACCGCCTGCTGGCTCGATCCGCATTGGCGGTCGAGCGTCGTGCCGGGCACCGACTCGGGCCAGCCGGCGGCGAGCGCCGCGTTGCGGCCGACGTTCCAGGACTGCTCGCCGACCTGGGATACGCAACCCCACACCACGTCGTCGACATCGGCCGGATCGAATCCGAGGCGCTCGGCGAAGGCCGCGAGCAATTGGCCGGACAGATCGACGGGATGCACTCCGGACAGGCCGCCGCCGCGACGTCCGACGGGGGTTCGTGCCGCTCCGACAATCACCGCGTCACGCATGGTTACTCCCGGGTAGCTCGTCCTTGCGTCGATGCTACCCGGCCGGTCATCCGCCGACAGATCTTGATTACAGTTGTCCGGACAGTGCACCGCGATCGACCGGGAGGGGCTGTGCCCATCCGTCCGTCCGTACCGTCCGAAGGCGACGACGACCGGAACGACGACCGCGACGATCGCGCCAGTGACCGCAAAGATGCCGGCGCCGAGCCGTGGTCGCCGGACTGGGACGGCGAGATCGAGATGCCGCGGACGCCGGTCACCGAGGTGCGTTTCTACGCCGACCGGCGCTTCATGTGGGTGAAATTCGTGGTCGCCGCGATCTTTGTGGCCACGCCGCTGGTGGCGGGTTCGTCGGCATCCGGCATCGTGATCGGCCTGATCGTCGCCGTTGGCTTGGCCATCTACGGGCTGCGCGACGTCCTCGCTCCCGTGCGGCTCGCGGCCGACGCCGACGGGGTCACCGTCGTGACCGGGTTCGCCGGCCAGCGCCGGCTGGCGTGGGGCGACATTGACCGGGTACGTCTGGACCAACGTTCCCGCTACGGCGGCCGGCAAGCGCTCCTCGAAATCGACGCGGGCGAGACGCTCCACTTCTTCAGCCGCTACGACCTCGGCATGCCGCCGACCGAGGCGCTGGATCTTGTGCTCGAGGTGCGTGGCGCACGGTCGTGAGGGCGGCCGGGGGTCCACGTGCGGACGGGCCTGCCGCGTCAACCGCCCAGGCGGGCGAGCGTCGTCGTCAGGTGATAAGTCTGTAGCGCGGTCGCGACGCCGAGGATCACGACCAGACCGACCAGGATCGCGGCCTGGAACTGACTGCGCCGCTGCTGTGGCACGTGGGCGAAGCCATAGCCGATCAGACCGCCGGTGATCAGACCGCCGATGTGCCCGGCGACGGAGATGAAGGCCGACCCGCCGAAGGTGATCACCAGATTGATGATCAATATCGGTACGAGCGACCGGACGCTCAGATTCAGCTTTCTCAGCACGAAGAAGAACACGCCGAACAGGCCGAATATCGCGGTCGACGCGCCGGCGCTCGGTGCGCCCGGTGAGAAGACGTAGACCGCGACGTTGCCGCCGAGCCCGCACACGAGATAGACGGCGAGGAAGCGCCAGGGGCCGAACATGGCCTCTAGCGGCCGGCCGAGCACCCACAGCGCCCACATGTTCAGTGCGATGTGCAGCAGACCGTAGTGCATGAACATGGCGGTGAAGAGGCGGTAGTACTCGCCGTCGGACACCCCGGCCACGCAATGCATCACCGGGCCGATCCCGACGCCGCCCTGTGATCGCTGGCAGCCGACTTCGCCGAAGACACTGAGCCTGTCGGTCAACGGCGTGGTCGATCCGAGCAGGCCGCCGATGCTGCTGCCGCCGACCGCCGCGCCCTTGTTCTTCGCCGAGATGATGGAGACGATGAACAGGATCACGTTCAGCGCGATGAGGCTGATCGTGGCGTACCCGGGCACGCCGCTGCGGGTTGCTCCGAACGCCGTACGAACCGGGCGCTGCGTCCGGCGACCCTCGGTGACGCACTCCGGACACTGGTGCCCGACCGATGCCTCCCTCATGCAATCGGGGCAGATCGGTCGGTCACACCTCGTGCACCGAACATAGGTCTCTCGTGATGGGTGCCGATAGCAGACCGGGGCACTCACCGGGGGCGGCGGAGCCTGACTCATGCTCGGAAGGGTAGCTCTTAGTCGTCCACCCGTTCGACTTCGATCCGCTCGATCACGACGTCCTGAACAGGGCGATCGCCGGCTCCCGTACGGGTGGTCGCGATCGTGTCGACGATCTTGCGGGACTCGGCGTCCGCGACCTCGCCGAAGATCGTGTGGCGCATGTTCAGGTGCGGCGTCGGGCCGACGGTGATGAAGAACTGCGAGCCGTTCGTACCTGGGCCCGCGTTCGCCATAGCCAGCAGATACGGCCGGTCAAACCGCAGCTCCGAGTGGAACTCGTCGCCGAACTGATAGCCCGGCCCGCCCCGGCCCGTGCCGGTCGGGTCGCCGCCCTGGATCATGAAGCCGCTGATGACCCGGTGGAAGATCGTCCCGTCGTAGTACGGTCCGGAGCCCGGGGCGCCCGTGGTCGGGTCGCGGTACTCCTGCGTGCCTTCGGCTAGACCGACGAAGTTCCGTACGGTCTTGGGCGCGTGATTGCTGAACAACTCCGCCCGGATCGGGCCGGCGTTGGTGTAAATGGTGGCGAATGTCTTCTCAGCCACGATCACTCCTCAGTTAGGTGTCTCGCGGGTTGCAATCCTGCCATCTGTCCGTTCTGCCCCTACGGAGGGTCCTGAACAGGCAGGATGTTCGAGGAGCGCCACGTGATCTGTGGGGCACCACTGGAGGGGGTGGGGTGCACGTGTTTGGACGCGGTCAGGAGACGACCCGGCAGGACCTCGCACGCGCCGAGTTCGTCGAAAGTATGGATCACTTCCGGCAGGCCGCCACGCACGCCGCGGGAGGCCTGGGCGCCACGGTCGGCCCGAAGGTCGGTCTCGGCATGGGCGTCGCCCGCGACAAGATGGGATCCGCGCGCGGCTACGTCGGCACGGCACGCGCCTACGTAGTCCCGGGGACAGCGAAGATGACGCGCGCCGCGTCCCGAGGATGGGATTCGACGATCGCTTTTGTCATGCCGCTGGCCGAGGCGGCCCGCGCGAGCTCGACACGGGCGGCGACGCTGCCCAGTGGGATCAAGTTGCCCTCAGGCGTGAAGATGCAGGCCATCAAGGTGCAAGCCGTGCGGGTACCGGCGATGAAGAAGAAGACGCCGCCCAGCGCGTCCAGCGCTCATACGGCTACAGCCGTGGTGTCGATCGTCGCGGCCGGTGCCGCGCTCGGCGCGACTGGCGCGCTCGTGGCCCGGCGCCGCAATCGCTCGAAGTGGGCGGAGTATGAGCCGGCCGCGTTGCAGGACGACGCGCAGGCGTTCGTGGACCAGACGCGCTCGTCCGGTCGTGGCGCCTCCGACGGTCCCCGTACGGCATCGAAGATGGCCGGGTGGGCCAAGGAGCACAGCCGGTCGGCGGTGGACGGCGTACGCGGGAAGATGCATGACTCATCTACGACGAGCGCCGGCGGCCGCATGGACGAGATGACGTCGCGGCCGGGGATGGGCGACGACATGGCCGAACCGATGCCCGGCAAGGCATCCGACGCGGCCGAACGGACAGGCGACGGCGCCCATCACATGACCGACAAGTCGGACGCGAAAATGAACGACGCCGCCTCGCGACGTGGCGGCAAGCCATCGGCCAAGGGGAGCGACCCGACGGACGGCACCGACGACACCAAGTCGCCGAATGCGATGCCGCCGAACAAGAACGGTCGTCAGCAGCAGTAGGTCATCGCCGCGATGAGTGGCGGCTCGAAACCGCGAAACGGGCCGGAGCATCTGCTCCGGCCCGTTTCGTTGTCACGGCTTGTTGTCACGGCTTAGTGTCACGGCTTGTTGTCACGGCGACTTCGACGGCCAGGTCGGTGGCTAGAGCCAGCCCGACTTGCGGAACTGGCGGTAAAGAATGATCGATGCGACCAGGCTGACGGCCAGCACCGCCGGATAGCCGTACCGCCAGTGCAGTTCCGGCATGAACTCGAAGTTCATGCCGTAGATGCCGGCGACCGCAGTCCAGACCGCTGCAATACCGGCCCACGCCGCGATCTTGCGCATGTCGTCGTTCTGGTCGACGGTGACCTGGGCGAGGCGGGCTTGCAAGATCGAGTTGAGCAGGTCGTCAAAGGTCGTCACCTGGTCGACCGTTCGGCTGAGGTTGTCGTTCACGTCGCGGAAGTAGAGCTTCAATTCCACTGGTACGTCGGCGATGTGGCCACCCGCGATATCGGCGACCGGTCGCTGCAGCGGCAACACGGCGCGCTTGAATTCCACCAACTCCCGTTTGAACTGGTAGATGCGCTGGATCGAGCCCTGGCGGTCGGTGGCGAACACGCTGTCCTCGAGCTGGTCGATGTCGAGTTCAATCTGCGCCGCCGTCGCGACGTACGAGTCGACGATGCGGTCGTAGATGCGGTGCGCCACCGCCCACGGCCCCTCGGCGAGCTGCTCCGGATTGCTCTCCAGATCGGCTCGTAGCGACTTGAGCTCGCTGGGCGCGCCGTGTCGTACGGTGATCACGAAGTCACGCCCGAGGAAGAGCATCACGTGCCCGGTCTCCACGATCTCGGACGTTTCGGTCAGCTCGCCGTGCTCGACGTAGCGCGTTGTGCGCAGGGCGGCGAACGTCATCGCCGGGTAGCGCTCGATCTTCGGGCGTTGGTAACCCTGCAAGGCGTCCTCGACCGGAAGTTCGTGCAGCCCGAACGTTTCGGCGATCGCCTCCAGCTCGTCAGCGCTCGGCTGATGGAGGCCGAGCCACATGAACGCGTCCGGATCGTGGCGAACCATGTCGAGCGCCTCGGCGTAGTTCCACGTCCCGGGCTTTCGCCGACCGTGTACGTAGATCGCGCAGTCCACGATCGAGCTGTGCATCGAGCCGCTGCTGTCGCTCGGATGGCGGGTCGGTGTCGTCCCGAGAATTCGCGTCATCGCGCTGAGCGCCCGGGTGAATCCCCGATGATCCCTCTGGTCCCGTTCGCGCGTCATGCTCATCACCTCCGCTCGCGCCTCAACCTCCGCGTCCGGATCGGCGTGTGTGGAGTGCGCACCGGGGCGGAGGTTCGCCGTGACGTACGGCCGGCACGATGGCCGGTCAGTGGATCGCCGCCGGCCGCATGCGGTGTCGGCGTCCGGGGCAGAGGTTACCCGCTCGCAGGGCATTTACCGGTATGGGACGTGGGTCGGGGTAGCGCGCCGTGTGGGCCATCTGGACTCAGCCGTGTGAACCCGGTCGCCCATGCGGCGTCATGCAAACCGCGTCGGGACGGCGTACCGGTGAAGGGCCTGGGGTTGGATCCTGCTCAGGACGGTGAGCGGACGGCGTCGATGGCATCGGCGAGTCGGCGCACGCCTTCGTCGATCCGATCCGTCGTCACACCCGAGTACGCGAGCCGCAGTGCATGGTGGCCGCCCTCCAGCAGGAAGTCGCTGCCCTTGACGACGGCGACACCACGTTCGGCCGCCGCGGGGAGGACCTTGTCGACGTCGACGTCCTCGGGCAGCTCGATCCACAGGAAGTAGCCGCCGTCCGGTTCGGTGAACCGCACGCCGGGGATGCGTGCGCGCAGCGACTCGGCCAGCAGGCCCGCCCGTTCGCCGAGCGCCGCGCACACCGTCTTGATCGACGCATCGATGTCGCCGGACACGCAGAACTGGTAGACGATCGCCTCGGTGACCATGACCGGCGAGATGTACTGGCTGGTGGCGCGCTTGGCGATCGTTGCGATGAAGTCCTTCGGGCCGACCAGGTAGCCGACTCGCACACCGGGGCAGACGGTCTTCGTGAACGAGCTCGCGTGCACGACGACATCGCGGGTGTCCCGACTCAGCAGGCTCGGCAACCGCTCGCCACGGAAGCGGACGTCCGCGTACGGGTCGTCCTCGAAGATCGTGAAACCGTACTCGGCCGCGAGGTCAAGCAGCGTCGCGCGCCGGGCCGCCGACAGCGTGACACCGGCCGGGTTCTGGAAGTTCGGGATGATGTGCGCCAGCGTCGGGCGGACGCCGGACTCGAGGAGGTCACGGAGTTCGTCGACGTCGATTCCGTCCGCGTCGATCGTGACCTGGTGCACCTCGGCGCCGAGGGCGCGCAGGTTCGCGAGCGTCCGGTCGTAGGTCGGCTTCTCCACGATCACCGCGTCGCCGGGCTTGACGAAATGACCGAACACGAACGCGTCCGCCTCGAGCGAACCGTTCGTCACGATGACGTTCTCGGGCGCGACGTTGTGCTTGTCCGCGATCCACTTGCGCAGCGGGAGGTATCCAACGGACGTGCCGTAGGCCGTGATGCCGGCCGGATCGGCGTCGAACGCGCGCGCGGCGGCGGCCTTGAGGCCGGCGACGTCGACGATATCGATGGACGGCGCCCCTCGGGCGAACGAGATGAGTTGCTCGGCGGTCATGCGACCAGGGTACGGAAGTCACCGCGGCCGGTTCCCGCCGACCGCGCGAAATGTCCACCATTCGGGCAGGCGCTCAGGTCGAGTGCGGAGCATTCGGGCTTCACGGCCGGGTCTCGAGCTACTTCCGCTACTCACGGTCGTGGTAGACGTTCCGCAGCGGCCGTTGATCTGGATCGACGTGCCGCGGCGGGATGAACTCGGGTCGACCCGCGGAGCCGATCCGGACACGCCACGTCTCGCGGTGGATCAGCCGATGGTGGTAGCCACACAACGCGACGCCGTTGTCTCGGTCGGTCGAGCCGCCCTGAGCCCAGAAGACGATGTGGTGGACGTCGCACCAGCGCGGCGGACGATCGCACCCCGGGAAGGCACAGCCGCCGTCCCGGAGGAGAACGGCGATGCGGGCAGCGCCCGTGTAAGGCCGGCGGCTCCGGCCGACATCGATCGGCACGCCCGACCCGTTGAGAACAACTGGCAGGACCCCGGCGTCGCAGGCTAACCGCCGTGTCGCCGCGGGCGACAACACCTGGCCGGTGTCCAGATGCCCGACGGCAAGGTCGCGGCGCAACGCGTCATAGTCGATCGTGACGGCGACCTGGGCCGGCTGACCTCCGCTGTCCGGCAGCTCGCCGCTTCGGAGCGCGAGGCGACACACCTCGACCAGCGCGTCGGCGCGTCGTGCGGCCGGCGTCCGTAGGTCGGGTCCGGTGACGTCGCGCAACGGCGCGGCGAGTGGGTCGATGGCGGCACCGATGATCGCTGCGCCTTCGCTGTCGACCACCCCGGACAACCGCACGCCGCCGAGGCCGTCGGGCGACATCGTGAAACCGCGGCGCTGTTGCGCACGCCGTTCTTCGCGCTCCAGTCGGCCGCGCAACCGGTCTTCGGCGAGATCCGGGTCGAGGTGCGCCACAACGCGCTCGCCGAGCCGCCGGAGGATGGTCGGCTCGAACTGCCGCGCGTGCTCGATGAGGATGCCCTCGACCTTGTCGACCAACGCCGGGTCGGCCGCTGGCACATCCCGCAGCACGTGACCGATGGCGACCGCCTGTCCAACGTTTGCGACCCCGACGTCGACCGCGTCCGCTAGAGCGACACGAGCGTCCAGGATCTCGGCGAGGGCGACGAGCGTCCTGGCTTCGGCCACCGACATGCGCAGCAGATCACGGAGCCACGAGACTGTCGACGCCGCGCCGTCCTCGCGCGGCAGATCACGGCCCTGGGCCTCCCGTACCAGCGTGGCCAAGGCGGCTGTCGCCTGGGATGTCATCCGGTGTAGGGCGACTGCCGACTCACGCAGATCAGCGTTGGACCGGCCATAGGCGGGAGCGGCCACGAATGACCGGACCTCCGCCGCCGCGCGCTCCAACGTCCCATCCATGCGACGAGAATCGCACACACGTACGACAATTTTCGGCCGCAGACCAGTGACGGTCGACAGCCAAAATCGTTGTGGCACAAACGATTCGTGGGCAGCGACGACCCGTACCGCGGTTATGCCGTGCCGGCCGCGACCCGCTGGTCGGCCCAGACCCGGATGATGTCGCGTACGGAGATCACACCGAGTACGTCGTCGGCCTCCATGACAACGAGGTGCCGGAATCCGCCGCGGATCATGGCGGAAGCGGCGTCCTCGAGTGTCCACTCCGGTCCGGCGTAGACGACATCGCGGGTCAGATGGTTGGTGGCCCGCTCGACGTCGGGATCGAGTCCGCGCCCGATCGCGTACAGGACGTCGCGCTCGGTCATGATCCCGACGCCCGCCGACTCCGGATCGTGAACGACGGCGGAACCCATCCGGCGCGCCGTCATGAGCTGGGCAACCTGGCGGATCGTGTGCTCGGGGCCCACCGTGAGGACGGGCTTGGTCATCGCATCGCGTACACGCATTGCCGCATCACCCCTCGCGCATCTATGGCCGAGTACGGATATGGTCGCCCGTCCACGAGCACATCTCAAGACTTGCCGCCTACTTAACCCCAGTCTGTCGCTATTCGCGACATATCACAGCTGGTTCCTAGGTCGGGAACATCGGGTGGCCTGAAGGTCAGACCAACACAGCTCAACCGGGTACGGGCATCGAGCGCAGGTCGGCGAGGAAGATCCGGCGACGGTCCTCCGCGAGAATCCGGAACGGCGCGGCGGCGATTTCGTTGGTCCGTGCTTCGATCGCGTCCCGTTGCGAGCCGCCCGATTCCTGGATCGCCACCATCTCGGTCGCGCTCAATCCCGCTGATCGCCACGCGATCGCGTGCGCGTCCGATCGGTGATATCGCAAGGCACTCAAACGATTCAGCAGCAGGACCGTGGCGGGCGTGCCGACCGGCTCATAGTTCGGCGTCATCGCCGTGAACGCGCCGACGGGCAAGAGCGGGTCGAGCGAGGCCGCTACGACAATGTCGCCGGTGATCGCCGTCAGCCGTGCAAGGGACTCGTCGGCGTCGGCCCACAACGAACCCAGTGCGTCGGCCTGCGCGGCGTACAGATCATCGAAAAAGGCGTGACCAGCCACTGTTGCCCGGATCTGGCCGTCGTCCCGGATCAACGCACCACGATCCTGCGCCCGACGGATCGAAGACTCGACGTCGGCGGAGTCGTGATAGCGCATCACCTCCGCGAACGCGGCGGTCGTCACGATGCCGTCCGGCGCCGCGAGGACGGTCCGGAAGTCGATAAGAAGTTCGCCGTAGCCCGCTCCGTACCGGCTGCGCAGGGCGGCGCCACCCGATCGGGCGCAGGCACCCATGGCCGCGCGGAACAGTCGGTCGATCTCCGCGCCGGCGGCGGCCACAAAGGCGACCAGCACGCGGTCGACCGAATCGCTGTCGTGCGCCGCTCCGGCCGCCACGCTCTCGGCTTGCGAGTTGCCCGTCGCGGGCTCGGGCTCGGCCACACTTCCTCCTGGACAGGATCGGTACGACATTTCGTCCCAGACAGGACTGGTACGACGGGCCCGGCTCTGGAACCGCCCCGGACGGAGTTACTCGCCCGAGGGCTGGAGGCTCTTGGCCGTCGCGGCAGCGATGCTCGCGGCCAGGAAGACCGCATTGACCACGGTGAACGCGACCATGATCCAGACCAGGTAGCGCGGAATCAACGCGATGCCGAGACCCATCAAGGTGATCATCGCGCCGTAGTCCCGAGACAGCTTGACCAGGCGTACCGGCAGCGATCGAGAGGTCACGAGGCTCTGCGCCTGCGCGCCACCCGCCAGGACCGACGTGACGAGGTTGATCATCCAGCCGCCGGCGAACGCGGCCACCAGCCAGGTCGGCGTGCGCGGTTGGTAATGAACCGCGACGGCGGAGACCGCCGACACGAGCGCGATCTGCACCGCTACGTCGCAGAGGATGTCGAGCCGCCCACCGGCCGCGCTCGCCTTGCGCGCGACCCGAGCCAATTGCCCGTCCGCGCAGTCGAACTCGTACGCGATGTGCCACAGCACAAGGGCGCCGAGACCGACGGCCAGGGCTGGGACGTCACCCCGGCGCATCGGACCGGCGAGCGCGACCACCGCGGCCGACGTTCCGACGCCGACGACCAGGTTGACCATGGTGAGCAGCGACGGCGCAAGGCCGAGCCGATAACCGGCGAACGCGATCCGTGCGCCGATCGGCTGATCGATCGCCTCCGACAACAGGCCGCCGCCGCGGTTCGTCGCGAGAAATGTGCTGGCGGTGGGGGCGGTCGGCGCGGTCACTGGTCACGGTCCTTCGGTCGGTGGCGAGAATTATGCGAGTGATCGTGACACGTCAACGCCGACGCGGTGCCGCGGCGAGGTCGGAGTAGACGGCAATGAGCCGGCCGAGGACGACGTCGGGCGAGAACGTCGACAGGTAGCGCGCGCGGGCGGCGGCGCCGCGGGCCGGCGCGTCGGCCAACGCGGTGGGCAGGGCCGTGGCGAACGCGTCCGCCGTCGGGTCCACGACCCAACCCGCAGGTTCGTCGGTACGGGCACCAACGAGGTACGGGATTCCGCCGACGGCAGACCCGAGGACCGGCCGCCCGTTCGCGAGCGCCTCGATGATCACTGTGGGCAGGACCTCCTCCCACGTCGACGGAACGATGACGAGCGCCGCGGCCCGGATCGCTCGCTGGACGCCGGCATTGTCCGTACCCCCGAGGTATTCGACGTCGGAGCGTGACGCGGCGGCGGCGCTGGCCGCCTCGCGGAGCGGACCGTCGCCGATGATCCGGAGCGTGCCCAACGACTGATCCGGGTGGCGCTGCCACGCTGACAACAGCAGTTCGAGTCCTTTTTCCGGGCTCAGCCGGCCGATGAACAGTGCGCCCGAACCGGGATCGGACGGGGGCGGACCGGGATCGGATACTGCGTTCGGCTTGATGGTGATCCGTTCGTCGGAGATCCCAAACTCGCGCAGGTAATCGGCGATGCCGTCGGTGAGCGCGATGAACCGGTCGACGGAATGCCACGTGCCGCGGTGCACGGTCAACGTGGTTGCCATGATCGCGCTCTGCGCCCTCGATCCGCGATAGCAGGCATAGCGGATGCCGGGGGTCGCGACACGCTTGCCGACACAGTCGCGGCAGATCTTGCCGTCGCGCAGGAACGTCGCCGCGATGCACACGTGGCGGTAGTTGTGGATCGTCTGCACGACCGGAACGCCGGCGTCGTGGGCCGTCCGAACCACCCAGGGCGACAGCAAAGGGTACGGATTGTGCAGATGGAAGACGTCCGGGCGCTCGGCGGCGAGCATTTCCCGGAGCTCCCGTTGCGTGCCCGGCGCCCAGATCGGTGACAGCGGCAGCAGGGCCTGCCCGGCCGGCGACATGTGCTCGATCTCGTCCGAGCTTCGCAGGAACGGGAGCACGGTGATCCCGGCCGCGGACAGCTGGGAAATCTCCTCGTCCACCATGACGTTCTCACCGGATGGCTGAGCCGAGGAGTATCGATTGTGTGCGATGACCACCTTCATGACCGCCACCACCCTACGGGAGCGTTGCGGCACACTAGTCGCATGTTGTTCGTCTGTCGACCACGTCCGCCGCGACGTGGCATGCGGCGCATGAGTCAGGGTTCGGTGACCTATGCCTGAGTTGCCCGAAGTCGAGGCGCTGGCCGCCTACCTCCGCGACCGGGCCGCCGGCCACCGCATTGAGCGGATCGACCTGGCGGCGATCAGCGCGCTGAAGACGTTCGACCCGCCGCTGTCGGCGGCCAATGGGCGGACGATCACCGGCGCCGACCGGCACGGCAAGTTCCTGGACATCGAGCTCGACGGTGGTGAGCTGCATCTCGTCACGCACCTGGCCCGAGCCGGCTGGCTGCACTACCGGGACGCGCTCGCGCCGGCGCCGCTGCGACCCGGCAAGGGCCCGATCGCGCTGCGGGTGCGCCTGGACGACGGCTCCGGCTTCGACCTGACCGAGGCGGGTACGCAGAAGAAGCTCGCCGCCTATCTGGTGACCGATCCGAAGGCCGTACCGGGTGTATCCCGACTCGGCCCGGATGCCCTCGACGTGTCCCGTGACGAGTTTGCGGCCGCCCTCAAGAGCCGTCGAGGACAGGTGAAGGGCGTGATCAAGGAACAGGAGGTGCTGGCCGGGATCGGCAACGCGTACTCCGATGAGATCCTGCACGCGGCGAAGCTATCGCCGTTTGCGATCACGGATCGGATCCCGGACGAGGCCATGGACCGTCTCTATGCCGCGACCCGAGAGGTCTTGACGCGGGCCGTGGAGCGGTCGGTCGGGCAGCGCGCCGCCGAGTTGAAGGGCGAGAAACGGGCCGGCCTGAACGTGCACGCGCGCAACGGTCTGCCCTGCCCGGTCTGCGGCGAAACGATCCGCGAGGTGTCCTACGCCGATTCGAGCTTCCAGTACTGCCCGGGCTGCCAGACCGGTGGCAAGCCGCTGGCCGACCGGCGGTTGTCGCGGCTGATCAGGTAAGCCCTCTGCCCCGGCCTCGCCGCCTGCGGTCGCCGCGCCGGGTCGGCGCGCCGGCTCGTCGTACCGTCGCCGCAGTCGGGTCGCCGCGCCGTCGCCGCACGAAAGTGGCGCCGTGGCCGATCAAGATCCGTACAGCCGCAGATGACTTTGCTCACGGACGGTGCTCACTGAGCGTTGAATTCGGGCCGTCCGTACGCTCTCCGGAAGGCGTCGGTCACGCTCCGCCGACAATCGGCGCGCCGGGCATTTGGGTCGACCAAATCGGTACTCCGCAAAGGTGTTCATGTCTCGACATGCCGATCCCGGCGAACTAAGGTCGGGCGGTCGACATCGTCACGTGATGTGACATGGCACACTGAAGGCACCGTGACAGACAGGGCGCCTGGTGTGGGCAGGTCCTCGCGCGCCGACGTCGGCTTGCGCAGACCACCATTGGACGGACCGACCGGCATCAGCATCGCCGGTCGGGCTGAGCTTGTCTACGCGCCACCGGGGCACCCCGGCGGCGTGAATCCAGACCCAGTGCGTACGGCCCGGGAGGACACACGGATGGCGACGTCGAGTCTCCAGTCGCCGTCAACCACCCCCATGGCACCCCCGGCCCATCCCACGGCTCCGTCCGCCCCGGCGGCAGCGCCGTCCGGTTGGAGGTCGAGCAACGGCGTGCCTGATGACCCGCACGAGCCGTCACCGAGCAACGGGGTAACCCGGGCGACCTCCTGGCTCCGGCATCGTCGGCTGTCGACGTGGCACCGGCCGTACGCAGCGGTGCTCGTGATTGGCGACCTCGTTGCCGTTGGTCTGGCGAGCCTGACCGCCACCTCGCAACTGAGCAAGGCGACGAGTGGTTTCCGCGACCAGCCCGGCCTCTTCCGGGTGATCGCGTACGTGCTGCTGCCGCTGACGTGGATCATCGTGTTGTGGGCGCACGGTGCCTACGACCGGCGCTATCTCGGCATCGGCACCGACGAGTTCAAACGGGTCGTGCGAGCCGCGATCACGGTCGCGGCCACTGTCTCCTTCGTCGCGTTCGCCACGACCGTTTTGCTGTCGCGTCTGTCGGTGGCGGTGGCCCTCGTCGGCGCTTTGGTCTACGTCTTCGTGCTGCGCTTCGTCGCTCGACGCGTCCTGCACCTCGTACGCGGTCGCGGCGGCGCCAGTCACCGCCTGCTCCTCGTCGGCACGTTGTCGGAGGCGGTCGAGGTCTACACCGCCGTCACTCGGACTCGCCACGCCGGGATGCTGCCGATCGCCATCCTGCTGACCGACGGGCGGGCGGCCCAGCCGCGCCGGAAGGCGCCGATCCCGGTGCATGTCAATCGCGATCTGGTCGCGCTCGTGAACGAGATCGGCGCAGACACGGTCGCCGTGTGCGGGTCCGCGTCCGGCGACCGCGCCGACCTCCGCCGGCTCGCCTGGCAACTCGAAGGCACCGGCGTCGAACTTGTCGTCGCGCCCCAGTTGACCGACATCGCCGGCCCTCGCGTACACATCCGGCCGGTCGAGGGACTTCCGCTGCTCTACGTCGAGGAGCCGAAACTCGCCGGCATTTCGTGGCTCGTCAAAAACGCCCTGGACCGGCTGGCGGCGGCGGTCGGCCTGCTGCTCCTGACGCCGCTGTTCGTCGCGATCGCGATCAGCATCAAAGTGTCCGACAATGGGCCGATCTTCTTCCGGCAGCGCCGGACCGGTCGCGAGGGCAAGATCTTCTCGGTGTGGAAATTCCGCACCATGTACGTCGATGCCGAAGAGCGCCGGGCCATGCTCGTCGATCAGAACGAGAAGGACGGCATGCTCTTCAAGATGCGCAAGGACCCGCGCGTCTTCAAGGTCGGTCGTTGGCTGCGGGCCAGTTCGCTCGACGAGTTGCCACAGCTCATCAACGTCCTGCGGGGCGACATGTCGCTCGTCGGACCACGACCGCTGCCGGCCGAGGACGGCGACTTCCTCGGCGACGTACGCCGGCGGCTGCTCGTCCGCCCCGGCATGACGGGACTCTGGCAGGTGTCCGGGCGCTCGGAGCTGTCCTGGGACGACGCGGTGCGGCTCGATCTGTACTACGTCGACAATTGGTCCCTGGCGTTCGACTTGACCATCTTGTGGCGGACCGTCGGCGTGGTATTGCGGACGAAGGGCGCCTACTAGGCCCGGTCCGCTGCGATGGCCCGGTCCGCTGCGATGGCCCAGCCCGCTGCGGCGGGCCGGTCCGACGACTTGATGGTCCGATGCGCACAGGATCGGCACATCTTGGGTACGCCCAGGGTGGTGGGCTGGCCGTACGTTGGGGGCCATGAGCAACCGCAAGGTTCTGGTCGTCGAGGACGAGCGAGCGATCGCGGATGCAATCGCGGCGCGACTGCGGGCCGAAGAGTTCGACGTCGCTCTGGCCGCCGATGGCCCGGACGCCGTCGCGCGAGCCGCGGTGTGGCGCCCGGATCTCGTCGTACTGGACATCATGTTGCCGGGCTTCGACGGTCTCGAGGTCTGCCGCCGTATCCAGGCCGAACGGCCGGTGCCGGTCATCATGCTGACCGCTCGGGACGACGAGAACGACCTGCTCGTCGGGCTCGCGATGGGCGCCGACGATTACCTCACCAAGCCGTTCTCGTTGCGCGAACTTGCCGCCCGCGTGCATGCACTGCTCCGCCGTGAGGAGCGATCGGCCCAGCTCGCGGCCGAGGCCACGCCGGCCGGTGCGGCCATCGTCGTGGGCGATCTCGAAATAAATCCGGCCGAACGACGGGTACGGCGAGCCGGGGTCGAGGTCCATCTGACACCGATCGAGTTCGACCTGTTGAGCCACCTGGCCCGGCGCCCGCGGACCGTCCTTCCCCGACAGCGCCTGCTGGCCCAGGTCTGGGGTTGGTCGGACGCGTCCGGCACCCGTACCGTCGACAGCCACGTCAAAGCCCTGCGCCGCAAGCTCGGCTCGGACGTGATCCGTACCGTCCATGGCGTTGGTTATTCGCTGGAGATCGGCACGGCGCCCGACCTCGGCGTGGCTCGGTGAGCGGCTGGACCGGCGACCTCGCCGACGCCACCCGTGATCTGGCCGGTACGGTCGGTCGGGCCGCCGACAGCGCCCCGGGCGTGCGGCGGGCGCGGATGGCCGGTGCATGGATCATGGACACGCTGCCGCGACCGCTCGACGTGCTGCCGTGGATCAAGCTGAAGCTCGGACTCGCGCTGGTCGGCGGCGGCCTTGCCAGCCTGTTTGTGTTCTACATCGGCATTGGCTGGGTGCCGGTGTCGCTGTCGGTCACCGCGATCGCAGTCGCGCTCGTCACGTCGCAGATCCTGGCCCACGGTATGACCCGGCCGCTACGCGAGATGACCGCGGCGTCGCGGGCGATGGCCCGGGGCGACTACACGCGGCGGGTGCGGGCCACCGCCCGCGATGAAGTGGGCCAGCTCGCCGACGCGTTCAACCAGATGGCAACCGATCTCGCGCAGGCCGATCGGCAGCGGCGCGAGCTGATCGCCAATGTGTCGCACGAGTTGCGTACGCCGATCTTCGCGCTGCAGGCCGTGCTGGAGAACGTCGTGGACGGCGTCGAGGTGCCGGATGCCGCGACATTGCAGACCGCCTTGGCGCAGACCGAACGGCTCGGTCGGCTCGTCACGGATCTGCTCGACGTGTCGCGGCTCGAAGCCGGTGCCGTGCCGTTGGACGCCGACGTGTTCGCAATCGACGGCTTTCTCGAGGCCGCCGTACGTGAGGCCGACGTGACTGCCCGGGCCGCCGGACGGGACGTGATTTTCGCGTCGTACGCGCCGCCGGCCGAGGTCGTCGCCGATCCGCATCGGCTGCATCAGGTGGTCGCGAACCTCCTCGACAATGCCGCCCGGCACAGCCCGGCTGGCGGCCGGATCACGGCGTCGGCGCGGATCGAGGCTGGGACGCTCGTCGTAGAGGTCACCGACGAGGGACCCGGGATTCCGCCGGCCGAACGTACGCGGGTATTCGAGCGATTCACCCGAGGGGGCGTCGCCGACAACGGCGGGACCGGCCTTGGGTTGGCCATCGCACGGTGGGTCGTCGAGTTGCACGGCGGCACGATCGCGGTCGTCGATCCGGAGCCCGGCCGTGCCGGCTGCCGTATCCGCTTCCAGGTGCCCGCCCGGGTCGTTCGGTCGCGGCGCCAGGGTGACGGTGCGCCGGCCGTCGGTCCGGGCACCTAGACGGGTTTCTCCGCGGTTTGTACGGGAGTTGGGCGCCCGTCTGGGCCGGGAGCGGCCAAGTCCCGTACAAGTGCGACGACCGTCGGCCCAGGCGCTTCGAAGGCGGAGTCGAGGCGCTTAGATATACAACGTGACGATTCACGCCTCGGACCCGTTCGCGACTCCGGATGATCAGCGCTCTTCGGTGCGTCGCCTGCGAGGGCGGCTGCCGTCGCCGGTGACGCTGTGGACGGCCGGGTCGGATCGGGACCGGACCGGGCTCACCGTGTCGTCCGTGCTGATCGTTGACGGCGATCCCGGCCGCGTGCTCGGCATCATCGGCGACGAGGCCGACCTGTGGGCGACCGTACAGGCGACCCGCCGATTTGCGCTCATCCAGCTTGAAACGGAGGATCGCCAGGTCGCCGACCGTTTCGCCGGCCTGCTGCCGGCGCCGGGTGGACCGTTTCGTGTCGGGGAGTGGGAGCAGACCGACTTTGGTCCGGTTCCGGTGGCGCGCACCTGGGCGGGCTGTCGTTTCGACGATGCCCGCGCGTACGGCTGGGGTGTGTTGGTCGAGGCGAGCATTGAGGCAGTCACATTTGCGCCCGCAGCCGACGCGTTGAGCCATCTCGGGGGGCGATATCGGGATATTCCGCTTGATTAGGGGAGCATCTCGCGGTCGGGCGTGGGGGCGTGGCTCGCGTGTGAGCATTGCCACCGGACCCGCGCCACGTCGCCGCCGACCCGCGCCACGGCGCACGATCCGTCGTGGATACGTCACAGACAGCTCCTGACGCGACACTGAGAGCGACCCGCCGCGTCGCTAACGGGGGAGGGTGTGCGTCCATCCGTACCCTGGTTGCATGTCTTCACCTTCGACCGGACGCGCACGACCGCCCGCATCGACGTCGGCTGGGCCGGCGGACGACGACCTCGACGCGCCTCGCGTGGCGGGGCGAGCAGCCGTCGGCGTGGGCGCCGGCACGGCGGCCGGCGGGCTCTACGGCCGCCCGTCGCGCGGTGGCCGCGAGCTTGCACGCGACGCTGGCGGACCCGGCGGTCGCGGCCCGGGCGGCCCGGGGCAGGGCCCTGGCGGCCCTGGTGGGCCCGGCGGATCCCCGCGCCGGCGTATCCGGCCGCGATGGGGGCGCATCGCGCTCGTCGTGGGCGTCGTGCTGGCGCTGGTTGCCGGTGGGCTCGCCCTCAGTGGGTACGTGTTCGTCAAGCACCTCGACGCGAAGTTCCAGCACATCGACGCGTTCTCGACGATCCCCGGACAGCGACCGGCGAAGACGAACGACGGATCGCAGAACATCCTGCTGCTCGGCAGCGATTCACGGGACACCGCGGCGAGTGCCGATCTGTCCGGTTGGCGCACGGACACGATCATGCTCATGCACGTCACCGCCGATCACAAACATGCCTACGTGATCTCGATTCCACGCGACTCGTGGCTGCACATCCCGCAGAGCATGTCGCAGCCGAGTCACGGCAACACCAACGCAAAGATCAACGCGGCGTTCTCCTGGGGCGGTGTGCCGCTGACGGTAGAGACCATCGAGCAGTTCACCAACGTCTACATCGACCACGTCGTGCTGATCAACTTTGGCGGGTTCAAAGAGGTCACGAATGCGCTGGGTGGCGTCGACATGTACGTCGACCAGACCATCACGTCGATCCATAAGCCGCACCGCGTGTTCACCAAGGGCACGCACCACTTCAACGGAGCGCAGGCGCTCGACTACGTGCGGCAACGGGAGCAATTCGGTAACGGTGACCTGACCCGGGTGAAGCACCAGCAGGAGTTCCTCAAGGCGATCATGGACAAGGCGACCAGCACCGGCACGCTCACGAGCATCGGCAAGTTGAACTCGTTCCTCGGTGCGCTGTCCAAGGCCGTACTGGTGGACAAGGGCTTCGACCTCGGCTCGATGGCGTGGCAGCTACACAGCCTGCGCAGCTCCGATATGACGTTCCTGACGTCGCCGACGAGTGGGTTCGCCACCGAATCGGACGGCGAGAGCGCGGTCGTGGTCGACAAGGCGAAGGCGGCCACGCTCTACACCGCCGTACGCAACGACACAGTCGGCGCCTGGATCAAGGGAAACAAGACTTCTTAGGCGGGCCGTCCGATCCGTTGGCATATTCCGGATAAGTGAGGCTCGTCGACCGGCCTCTCGCTACGTAGAGTGGCGGTCCAGAAGCCGTGGTCGGAACGCCGCGGCCTCCTCACAGTGAGAAGCACCAGGCACGACCCGCGGACGCTGTGTCCGCGCTGAGCAGTGACGCTCGCGGTCGTGACGAGCGTTGCGCACATCCCGTAAGCTACGGAACCGGTGAGCGACGGCGTGGCACCGGTGGCTCTGGCGAAGTAGCCAGTGCTTCCCCACCCGGACACGTCGCGGCTCTTCGTCCCGCCCTGCGAACCGCGCAGTCGACGTCGGCGTGTCGACTTGAGGCAGGACCGACAGGAGTTGGTGTGACAAGTTACGGATCGCCGCGCCCCGAGCCCGACCCGAGGCGCGCCGCGGGACCAGCCGGCCAGCCGCCGACCGTGTACCGGGGTGCTGGATCGTCCGGTGTGTACGGTGGCGCGAGCGCCGGCCCGGGTGTGTACGGGGGCGGTCAAGGCGCCGCCGGCACGTACGGCACGCCGAGTTCGGGCCGTCCCGGCGTCGCCAGCGTTGGCGCGCGTTCCGCGTCGGATCGCGGCACGGCACGGCCCCCGCGCATGCGTACGAGCACCGAGGGCTACCCGAACGGTTCACATCCCAACGGCATGCACCCGGGCGGTGCGAGTTCCGGCGGCGGTCGAGGTGGTGGACGCGGCGGCCGGCCGGGCGGTCCTGCCAAGGGTCGATCCGGGGCCGGCGGTCCCCGTGGCACGAAGCGGCGCAGTCCCTGGTGGGCCAAGACCTCACTGATCCTCGGCATCGTGGTGATGCTCGGTGCGCTGACCGGGATGGCGTTCACCAAATTCGTCACCGGCCAGGTCAACGGCGCGATCAGCCAGGTGTCCCTGCTTGCCCCGGACGGTAGCGGTGGCGCTAAGGCGACATCGATCGACGGCTCGATCAACCTGCTGATGATCGGTCTGGACACTCGCGACAACAATCCGAAGATGGGTTCGCGCGCCGACTCGATCATCATCGGTCACATCCCGGCCACCCACGACCAGGTCGACCTGATCTCGATTCCTCGCGACACGTACGTGCCAATTCCGGCCTACAAGCCGTCGCACTTCGCCGGCTGGAGCGACAAGATCAACGCAGCGTTCCAGGATGGCAGCCAGAACGGTGTGGGTAACGCCGGCGGCGTCCAACTTCTCCAGAAGACGATCGAGCAGAACTGGCACATCACGTTCCAGGCGGCGCTGATCGTGAACTTCGACGGCTTCTCCGACATCGTGAAGAAGATCGGCGGCGTCAAGATGTACGTCGACGAGACGACCGAGTCGCTGCACCACGGCTACGTGACCGGGCATCCGAACGAGCACACGCCGGCCTGGACGATCCACACCGACGGCACGCCGGGGCACCGCATCCCGGGTACGACGCCGGTGATCTACAAGAAGGGCTGGCACGTCTTCAACGCGTACGACGCGCTGGACTACGTACGGTGCCGTGACTTCCTACCGAACTCGGACTACGACCGGCAGCGCCACCAGCAGCAGTTCATCAAGGCATTGCTGCAGCAGGCGTACTCGAAGGGCATCTCCGACCCGTTGCAGATCAGCTCGTTCCTGAAGTCGCTGGGCAAGGCGTTCCAGTTCGATGGGGGCGGACACAACACGAGCGACTGGATCTTCACGTTGAAGGGCATCAGCCCCGGCGCGATCCGTACGATCAAGATCAACGACGGCACGTACAACACCGTGATGGTCAACAAGATGAGCACCCAGCAGATGTCCACCGACAGCATCCAGCTGCTGAACGATGTCCGCACCGACACCGTGGACAACTTCCTCGCCGTACACCCGGATTGGGTGACCACGAGCTGATCTCCAGACGGAGCTGAACCACTGCGGCCGCCCGGCTCAGAGAGCCGGGCGGCCGTTGCGTGGGAGCCGCCGTTTGTGCCTCCTCGTCGCGATGATCGCCATAAACTTGGGCAAATCGCGAGCGTCCGGGAGGTGCGCCACGGCTACCGTCCGGAAGCGGTCACCGTTGTGGGCCAAGCTATTGGTCATCATCGGAGCGGTCCTGTTCGTGGTGCCGCTCGTTCTGATCGGTGCGGAGAAGGTCCTCACGGCGCGCTATGTGAGCGCCGTGCACAAGAGCGACCTTTTGGCACCGAATTCGCGCAGCGGGGCCGATGGCACCCAGCTGACATCGCTGCACGGTCCGCTCAACTATCTGCTCATCGGATCGGACGCCCGTGCGAAGAATCCGGGCATGGGTGCGCGGTCCGACACGATCATCATCGTCCACATCCCGGCGACGCTCGATCGTGCGTACATGATCTCGATACCGCGCGACCTGCGGGTCGATATCCCGCCCGATCCGGATCGCAACTTCGGTGGCGGCTTTAACAAGATCAACGCCTCGTTCCAGTACGGCGGCGAGGGCAGTGGCGGCGTCCAGCTCTTGTCGTCGACGCTGACGAACCTGACCGGAATCCACTTCGACGGTGCCGCCGTGATCGACTTCAGCGGCTTCGACAAGGTCGTCCAGCAACTCGGCGGCGTGCACATGTGCATCGACGAGCAGGTCCGGTCGATTCACACCGGCCACCTCTTCACGGTCGGTTGTCAGGATCTGACGCCGAAGGAGACGCTCGACTACCTTCGCCAGCGCGAGACGCTGAAGAACGGCGACTTCGACCGCCAACGCCACCAGCAACAGTTCCTCAAGGCGATCTTCGCCAAGACGTTCGCGAACGGTCTCGCACAGAACCCCATCAAGCTTGACCAGGTCATCCGCGCCGTCGGCTCGTCGCTCACCATTGATACGAACGGAGTGCCGCTGGATCAGCTGGTGTTCACGCTGCGCAACATCAACCCGTCGTCCCTCGTCGGAGTCCGCGTGCCGTCCGCCACGCAGACAATTGACGGCGTGAGCTATGTGGTCGCCCAAGATCAGGCCCAGTCGTTGTTCGATTCGGTCTACGACGACACGCTGGGGCATTGGGCCAGCCAGAACCCGACGTGGGTCAACGCGCTGTAGCCGGTGGATGTGTGCGACGAAGATTTGCCGGCAACCGCCACGAAGATGGCGGCGCCTAGCTGAGTCGCGCGGCTCGGTGGCTTTAGACTCAAATCGTGCCCCTACCCAGCATCAACGCCGCCGACGTACCCGAGGGTGCGTACATCCTCGACGTCCGTGAGGACGACGAGTGGGACGCCGGTCACCCGCCGGGCGCCCATCACCTGCCGATGATGGCGATCCCGGCCCGATTGGCCGATGTCCCGGCCGAGGAGCAGGTCGTCGTGCTGTGCCGGCACGGCCACCGCTCGGCACAGGTGGTCGGGTTTCTCGCCACCCGCGGTCGGGACAACGTGGTGAACCTCGACGGCGGGATCGTCGAATGGGTCGCGGCCGGGCGGCCGATCGTCACCGATGACGGACGTGACCCCTACATCGCCTGAGCCCGGGGCGGAACCGACCGGGGCCGAAGACGCGGAGCGGGCCTCCACAGCAAACGCGGCCGGAACGAGCGGCAGCGGCGCCGTGAACGGCGTTGCGCACGGTCGCCGACTACGTCCGATGGTGGTCGCCCATCGCGGCTCCTCGGCTGCGTTGCCCGAACACACCATCGGTGCGTACATGCGCGCGATCGCCGAAGGCGCCGACGGCCTTGAATGCGACGTCCGGCTCACCCGCGACGGCCATCTCGTCTGCATCCACGACGGGCGGCTGAATCGCGTGAGCAACGGGACCGGCCGGGTCAGCCGGCACGTGCTGGCCCAACTCGACGAGCTGGACTTCGGCTCATGGCACCCGCGACCGACCGATGTGGAGCTGGTCGATCTGGAGCTCGCCGGCAGTGCGCCGGATGACCCCCGTACCCGTGTATTGACCTTGGAAAGGCTTCTCGACGCGGCGGTCGGCGCCGGGCGTCCGCTGCAGCTCTTGATCGAAACCAAACACCCGACGCGCTACGGCGCCGAGGTGGAGGACCGGCTCGTCGCCATGCTCCGGTGGTACGGGCTCGACAAGCCGAGCGACGACACGGGCGTTCGGGTGACCCTGATGTCCTTCTCCGAGCTCGCCATGCGGCGCATCCGCCCGCTCGCGCCGGATCTCGACACGGTGCTCCTGACCGAATTCGTACGGCCGGATCGGCGCGAGGGACGGCTGCCGATCGGCGTGAACGTCGCCGGTCCGGGTATCCGCGTGGTCAAGTCCAATCCGGGTCTGGTCGCCGCGTGGCATCGCCGCGGCCACCGCGTCTTCGTCTGGACGGTCAACGAGCCGCGCGATGTCGACCTCATGATCGAGCTCGGCGTCGACGCAATCATCACGGACCGACCGCGTATGGTGCTGGAACGCATCGGCCGGTGACGTGACGGGCCGCCCGTCACGAGGCAGACTCGCGGCATGGCCGAGGCGTTTGACACCGGTCGCCTCCTGGATGAGGCGACCGATCTCATCAACCAGCTGACACGGGGGGAGTCCGGTCTGCTGGGACTGCGGCGCGTGGTCTCGATCGGCGCCTGGGCGCTCGACGCCGACGGTGTGGCGATCATCGAATTCGGTCCGGTCAGTGGGCGCATCGTGGCCGCCAGCGGTGCGGCGGCGGCGGTGCTCGGCCGGCGGGTCGACTCCGGCGACGACACGCTGCGGCGGCTCATGGCCGGCGAACCGTACGTCGTGGCCGCCGCCAAGGATCTGCCGCCGGATCTTCGCGACATGTCGCGCCGGTCGGCCTGTGCGGTGATCGGACGCATCACCCGAGGAACCGGGACCGTCGGCGCGTTCGTGGCGATGCTGCCGGCGGGCGTCGAGGCGGCCGACCCGATGCGTGCTCGCCTGGTGCGATACCTGGTTGCCCTGGCGGCCCGGCTCTATCGGGAGAGTCCGGGCCTGCCGCTGCACCCCGACCCGACGCTACGGATCCGGCCGGACACGACGGCCGTCGTGGACCGGGCCGGCATCGTACGGTGGACAAACCCGGCGAGCCGACACCTGGTCGAGGCGACCGGCGTCCGGGTCGGCGAGACCCTCCCGTTGCCGATGCCCGGGCCGGGCCAGGTGCTCGAGCACAGCCTGCCGGGCGGCGGCACCTTCACGCTCACCGCCAAGTCGTGGCCGGACCGGCCGGACGTGTCGCTGACGATTCGCGACATCACCGAGGCGCGGCGCTGGGAGCAGAGTCGAGAGCTGTTCGTCGCTCTCACCAGCCACGAGTTGCGGACACCGGTCACCGTGATCAAGGGGTACGCGGACACCCTGATCGGGCGATGGGACGTGCTCGACGAGGCGAGCCGGCGCGACGCCGCCCGGGTTCTCGGCCTGCGCGCGGCCGAACTCGCACGGCTCCTCGACCGGCTGTTGACCGCGGTCGGCGAGCCGGGCGTGCCGCCGGTCGTCGAACGCTTCAACCTGGCCGACGCGGTCCGAGCGGCGATCGCCGAAATGCCGGCGGAGTTGCGGGCTCGTGTCCGATATCGAACACCGACCGACCTGCCAATCGTGTTCGGCGAGCCGGCGAGCATCGCAAGCATCGTGTCGGAGTTGCTGACGAACGCCGGCAAGTATGCACCGCCGGACTCCGGCGACATCGAGGTCGACGGTGTTTCCGATGCCCGTACGGTCGGCATTCGGGTTTCCGACCGGGGTATCGGCGTACGACCGGAGCATGTGGAGAGCGCGTTCGAACGATTCTGGCAGGCCGATACCGGTGACCATCGTCGATATGGTGGCGTCGGCCTCGGGCTGTATCTGGTCCGAAGAATCGTAGAGCGGCAAAACGGATGGGTCTCCTTACGTCCCCGCGATTCCGGCGGTACCGTCGCAGAAGTGCGTCTTCCGCGCGGCGATCTCGGGCGGGCGGCGTTGCGACAGTCTGGGGAGGCTTAGCCGGTGGCACTGACGGCTGCGGAGCGCGCGTGGTGCGTGGTGGTGCCGCATCACCCGCGAGGCGCCGGACACGCGCGCAGCCGCCTCGCGGCGGAAATCGGCCGCGTCGTTCGTCCGGAGCTGCTGGCCGACGTGGTGAGCGTCGCGGCCGAACTTGTCGGCAACGCCGTGCGCCATGCGACCCCGCTGCCCGGTGGGGTGATTCGCGTGGCATGGCTGGTGCGGCTGACGGCCGATACGCAGACCGTCGTAATCCGGGTGACCGACGGTGGTGCCGGCACCGAGCCGCGCGTGCGGCCGTACGACTCCGATTCGACCGACGGCCGCGGCCTGTCGATCGTGGCGGCACTCGCCGAGCACTGGGGATTCGAGCGGGACGGGCTCGGCCAGAGCGTGTGGGCGCGGATCACTCATCCGAGCCGCGATCGCGCCGCCGCGATCCGCTCGACCGCGACCGCCACCTCAGCTGGCGACTGACCCGCGACGTCGGCCGGCGGCTGAGCCGCAACCTGGCCGGCAACTGACCCGCGAGATCGGCCGGCGACTGACCCGCCACGTCAGCCGGCGACCGACCGGCGCACGCCCTTCGAGCGGATGCCGCGCCGGCGACGGCTAGAGTGATCCGTCGTGACCAAGCGACGTAAGAGCGCGGCTCCCCGATCCACACCGAAGCCGGCGAAGGTGCGCGATGTGTACGTGCCGCGCCCGTTTGAAGGCTTGACCGACGAGGTCGAGTGGATCGCTCTGCGGGAGCTGGTTCCGGCCGCGACCGCACCGCTGTCGCTCGCCCCGGCATTGGTCGAACGGTTCGGCGACCGGTCGGTCACGGTGGCTACGGTGCTGCCGATGGCGTGGCCGGCACTCACCAAGCCGGACGGTCGGGTGCTCGTCGGTTTGCAGCGCAACACCCAGTCCGGCGACGCGTCGCGCGACGTGGCCCTCGCGATCCTGATGGCGCTGGAAGGCGAGCCGGGCGAGGCCGTGACGATGCCGGCGACCCCCGGGCCCGGCGAGCGGTTGCAGGACATCCTGACCGATGCACCGCTTTCGGTCACGGTCCGCGATGGCTTTGAGTTCTGGCTCGACGACGAGGCGACCGAGGATCCGGAGGTACGCGCGTCGCTCGAGCGCGCCAACGCGTCGGTCTACCCGACCGTACGGATGAGCGCAGCTCCGGCCGCCTACTGGTGCCGGGTGCCGGACCGGTCGCACGTGCGGTGGGTGTTGCCCGACGACGAGGACGCCGCACTGAATGCGTTGGCCCGGCTGCAGGCCGCCGGCGAGTTGACGCTGGGCGCCAAGACGAAGTTTGCCGGGATGTTCCGCGCCTTCGGTCGGCTCGTGCCGGTATGGGATCTGCCCGAGGCACCGCCGGCCGAGCAGTGGGAGGAACCCTTCGCCGCGTTCACCAAGCGCTACGCCGAGGCGTACGGCGACGGGGCCGCCCTCACCGCCGACGTACGTCGCGCTCGCCAGGGCCTGATCGGGCGGCAGGTCACGCTGCGCTGACCTCGCGGGCCTCGCGGGCCTTGCTGTCCTCGGGCCACGGCGGCCGATCGCGAGAGGGGTCGGTCACGCGCCGCCGACCGGCAGTGGATCGCGCGCGACCGGGCACGACATGCACCGCGGGCCACCGCGTCCGGAGCCGAGTTCCGAGCCGGGGATCCGGATCACCTCGATGCCGGCGCGTTCCAGTTGTGCGTTGGTCTCTACGTTTCGCTCGTACGCGATGCACAGGCGCGGCGCCAACGCGAGCGTGTTGTTCCCGTCATCCCACTGCTCGCGTTCGGCCGTGACTGGGTCGAGGCCGGTGTCGATGACCCGCAGCGTGTCGAGCCCCATCGCCGCCGCGGCCGCGGTCAAAAACGGTGCCGGCCCGGCCACGCTCACCTCGTTGACCTCGCCCCGTGGCGCCGGCATCGGACCGGCGGTGATCGTGTACGCCACGAGGGAGTCGGCGACGTTCGGATACATCACGACGGCGTCAACGTCGACCATCGTGCAGACCGTGTCGAGATGCATCGTCGCGCGTTCCTGGGCGATCGGGACCGCGAGCACCGTGTGCGCCAGATTGGCCGCGAACGCCCGCCGGGCCAACCGCTCGGCGCCGGCCGGGGTGGTCCGTTCGCCGACGCCGACCGCGATCACGCCCGGCGCGAGCAGCAGCACGTCGCCGCCCTCGACGTGTTCGAGGCCGGGCTGGTAGAGCAGGGACGTGCCGGCGAATCTCGGATGGTGACGGTAGATCGCCTGCGTGAGCGTGGTCTCCCGAGCCCGTGCCGGCATCGCCAGGCTCGTGACCGCGGCCTGGTCACGGATCCACAGGCTGGAGTCGCGGGTGAACAGGAGGTTGGGCAGCGGATCGATGACAAAATCGTGCCGGTCCATCATCCGGAAGACGAGCCCGCCGCCGGATCGCAGCTCGTCGTGGGCGATGCCGGCGGTCAGGGCGGTCGCGAGGTCGGCCGGGTCGAGCCCGGCGAGGTGGTCCGCGACGCGTCGCCGCAGGCTGTCTCCGAGGCGTACGTCTGCGAGCACCGCCTCGGTCAGCTCCTTGCGAGCCGGCTCGATCGCGAGCACATCGACGAGCAGATCGCCGAGGTAGAGAACCGTCGTGCCACGGGCGCGCAGTGCCTCGGCGAAGATGTCGTGCTCTTCCTGGGCCCGGCCTACCCACGGGATGCCGTCGAACAGCAGCGAGTCGTTGTTGCGGGGGGTCAGGCGGGCGAGCTCGGGTCCTGGGCGATGGAGCAGCACGGTGTCGAGCCGGCCGACCTCACTGTCGACGTATCGGGTCACACGAGGCAGCGTATCCACCACCGGCCGATCTGTGCGGTGGCGGGCGGTGGGCAGCGGAAATTCCTGACCGTTCTGCAGCGATTCGCGAGCCGATCGCTGACCTGGGAAAGTTTGCGGAGGCAATGATGGTCGCGCCGGTACGTCGATGAATATGGCATTCATCCCCTGTCATTCGCGCCACTCGACCTGTATCCGTACCTAGGGCGACACGTAACGTAGTGAGAAGTACCTGAGCCACGGGACCGGGGAGGCGTACTGTGACCGGCTTTGTCCAAAGTCAGAATGTCGTGGTGCGGCCGCCCGATCCGGCCGTTGGTCGGGCCGGTGACCTCGAAGCTCCCGGCGCGCCGCGTTCGACTCCTCGCGAGTGGGCGCGGCGCCGTCGTATCGAGAAGCAGGGACGCCGGGTCGACGCGGCCCGCGAACGTACGAAGGGCCGGCTGAACCGCCTCGGCGACGAATGGGTATTGATCGACTCGGCGACGCTGGGCCTGCCCTCGCACGAGTCGTTCCTCGCGATCGGACCGGGTGGCGTCTTCGCGGTGACCGTCAAGTCGCAGGGCCGCAACCGGGTTCTCCTCTCCGGCGACACCGTCCAGATTGCTGGTCGGCGGCCGGATTATCTCGGTGAGGCCCGCCGGCTCGCCACGGCGATGTCTACCGCGCTGAGCCGGTCCGCCCGCGTACGGGTTCCGGTGACGCCGGTACTCGCGCTGGCCGGATCCGGGCTGATCAGTGTCTACGGTCTGCCGCGCAGTTGCGTCGTCATGCCCTACCGGGAGCTCGACAACCTCCTGCGGGCGTATGGAGAACGGATAGCTCCGCGTACGGTGGACAAGCTCGCGTCGATCGCGCGGCATCCAGCGACCGCCATCGACGTAAGAGGTAACGAACTCGTCTCGTCGTACACCTGGGAGTCGGGCGTTGCACCGGCTGACAAGCTGGGCCGCTCTCGGTAACGTCCCGGGGAAGCCGATAACGAGCGCCGTGACGGGACCGCGACGCGAGCATGCGGCGGAAGGAAGGTGCACGTGGCTCATCTCGAGATGTCGCTGACCGAGCCGTTCGCCATCCCCGCGTCCGAGCTGGCTGACGACGGCTCGGAGGACCTCATCGCGAGCACCGTTGACCACTGGGCGGACGCGGTCGATCACGCGACCGAGCCGTGCATCGTGATCGACGCTAAGGCCGTTGTCGCCGCGGCCTCGCCGGCGGCCTGCCGCCTGCTCGGATTCGCCGATCCCTCGGCCGCGGTCGGAGCCTGCCTGCACGACGGCGTACTTCCGCTGATCGACTTCGCGGCGACGGCGAATCCGCTCCCGGATACCGAGCTGGCCAAGATCCCGCCGGTGCAGGCGCTGTTGTCCGAGCGTCTCGCGCGCGGGTTGCTGCGGGTGCGCCTGGGCGGCGACGTCGTCACGATCGACGCGGTGGCCACACCGCTGCTCGAAGGCGGCCACGCTGTCGGCTCGCTGACGTTCTTCTGCACCGTCTGAGGGCTCGGCCCGCCACACCGTTCCTGGTTGTGCGGCTCGTGCCGGCCGGCCGGCCGTACGCTGTGGGCATGCCAGGTGTGCCGCCGACGCGCTTCGTCTTCCTCGGACCCGAGGGTACGTTCGCCGAACAGGCGCTGCGGACCATCGCGGCGGCCGAGCGTGGAATACGTACGCCGATGCGCAGTGTGCCCGAGGCATTCGAGGCGGTGCGCTCGGGCGACGCCGACGCGGCCCTGGTGCCGCTGGAGAACTCGATCGGCGGCCAGGTCGGCGTCACGCTGGACGAACTCGCCGAGGGTGAGCCGCTCGTCATCACGCGCGAGGTCGTGCTGCCGGTGAATTTCGTGCTGGCCACCCGGGAGGGCACGAAGACCGACGACATCACCGCCGTCGTTGCCCATCCACAGGCCGCGACGCAATGCCGCGGCTGGCTCGCGCGCAACCTGCCGGATGCCACGGTGGTCGACGCGTTGTCCAACGCGGCCGCGGCCCAGGCCGTCGCGGACGGGCAGTTCCCGGCGGCCGTGTGCGCACCGGTCGGTGCGCAGCGGCACCGGTTGCACGTGCTCGCCGAGCAGATCGGCGACCACCCGGACGCCGTCACGCGGTTCGCCCTGGTCAGCCGGCCCGGCCCGCCACCGGTGCCGACCGGTGACGACATCACTTCGCTCGCCGTCTACATCGCACACGACCGGGTCGGTGCGTTGCTCGCCGTGCTGACCGAGTTGGCCGTACGCGGAGTGAACCTCACCCGTATCGAGTCGCGCCCGACCGGTGAGCGACTCGGCCGATACCTGTTCTTCCTCGACTGCACCGGTCACGTCGCCGATGTACGGCTCGGCGAGGCGCTGCGTGGACTGCGTCGCATCTGTGCCGACGTACGGTTCCTCGGCTCCTACCCGCGGGTGCCGGCCGATGCTGACGGTGCGCCGCCGACCGTACGGCCGCCGGGCACCGCCGAGGCCGATTTCGCCGACGCCGAAGCCTGGCTCGGGCGCGTGCGGGCCGGCGAAATCGCGTAACGAGAGACCCTACGATCTGCGGCGATCACCGTACGCATTCCTGACGTACCACTATTGCGTATGCCATGATTCCGCCATGGACACTGGGGAGTGGCGCCGGTCTGACGAACTGGCAGCCGTGACCGACATCGACGAGGATGACGAGCCTCGGCCGTCGCGCCTGGCGTTGGCCCGGCACCACTGGGGCAGTTACGTCATTCGACACGGTCGCCGCGGGGCCGTGATCGGCCTCGGCATCACGTTCGTGCTCCTGCTCGCCTCGCAGTGGATGCCGTGGGCTAACGTCACGCCGCAACCGACCCCGACCAACGGCGTCGACTCCAACAGCAGTTCCTTCCAGAGCGGCGAGATCGTCGTTCGCGGCTCATACGACATCGGTATCAACGATGCCAACACGGCGATGACCCTCACGTACCACCTGATGTGGGTCATCGTGCTGGCGCTGGCCGGTGCGACCGTGTTCGCGTCCCGCCGGTCGCGCCAACCGTTGTTCGGCGCCACGATCGGCGCGATCGTCGTGCAATTCGTCGCGATCGTCCCACTGTTGCGGCACCCGAAGGGTCTCATCGTCAACGCGATCTCCGACATCGCTTCCGTCAGCGGCGCGTCCGAGTTGATCGTGACAAGGGGAGCGGGCATGTTCTGCGCGGTAGCGGCGCTCATCGTGCTGACCGGTTCGATGGTCTTCGCCGTCCAGGGCAATGTCCTGCCGTCACTCGCGGCCGACGAAGCCGACGTTCCATTCGCTGGTACGCCCGATTTCGCGCCCGACCTCCCGGAGGCAGACCTCGACGTAGACATCGAGGTGCTGCCCGAGCAATCCCCGGACTCGGACGGACGCCATTCGGCTCCGCCGGCCATCGACACCGCACCCGAGCCGCACGGCGAACCGGACGTCGTCGCGTTCACCGTGGAAGCCGTCGAGGGTCTTCCGGAACATCCGGACGTGCCACCACCGCCGGTAACCGACCACAGCGCCTATGCGCGACCGCTCGGCAACGACAAGTACCGGCGCTAGCCGCGAGCGTGTCACCCGGCGGCCGGGCAAGGCCGGTGGGCGATATCGATGTGAACGTCCCGCACGCAACCGGTACGCTCACGAATCGTGATTGACCTGCGGCTGCTGCGAGACGACCCCGATCTGGTCCGTGCGAGCCAACGCGCCCGGGGCGAGTCCGAAGGGGTCGTCGACACGCTGCTGGCCGCCGATGAAAGCCGCCGCGCGACGATCGCGTCGTTCGAGTCGCTGCGGGCCGAGCAGAAGCAGCTGGGCAAGCAGATGCCCACCGCCAAGGGCGCCGAGCGGGAAGCGCTGCTAGTTCGGACCAAAGAACTGTCGGCGCAGGTCAAGACGGCCGAAGCGGCCGTGACCGACGCCGAGGCCGCGCTTCGGGCCGCGCAGTATGCGATCCCGAACGTGATCCAGGAGGGTGCGCCGCCCGGCGGCGAGGACGACTTCGTCGTGCTACGCGAGGTCGGCGATCGGCCCGCCCTGGACGACCCGCGCGACCACCTGGCGCTCGGCGAGCTGCTCGGCGCGATCGACATGGAGCGCGGCGCGAAGGTGTCCGGCAGCCGCTTCTACTTCCTGACCGGCGTCGGAGCACTGCTCGAGCTGGCCCTGCTGCAGCTCGGCCTGGCACAGGCGGTGGAGGCCGGGTTCACGCCGATGATCGTGCCGGTCCTGGTCAAGCCCGAGTCGATGGAGGGCACCGGCTTTCTCGGCGCGCACGCCTCGGAGATCTATCGTCTGGAGGCCGACGATCTGTATCTCGTCGGCACCAGTGAAGTGCCGATGGCGGCGTACCACGCGAACGAGATCATCGACCTCGACGCACCGCGACGTTACGTCGGCTGGTCGACTTGCTTCCGCCGGGAAGCCGGCAGCTACGGCAAGGACACTCGCGGCATCATCCGTGTGCACCAGTTCGACAAGGTCGAGATGTTCTCGTACTGCCGGCCGGAAGATGCCGCCGACGAGCACCTGCGTCTGCTCGCCTGGGAAGAGGAAATGCTCGCGAAGGTTGAGGTGCCGTACCGGGTGATCGACGTCGCCGCCGGCGATCTCGGCACGTCGGCCGCGCGCAAGTTCGACTGCGAGGCGTGGGTGCCGTCGCAGGGCCAATACCGCGAGCTCACCTCCACGTCGAACTGCACGACGTTCCAGGCGCGGCGGTTGAACATACGGTATCGGGATGCCGGCGGTCGGCCGCAGATCGCGGCGACGCTGAACGGCACGCTCGCGACCACGCGCTGGCTCGTGGCGATCATGGAAAACCACCAACAGCCCGATGGTTCGGTACGCGTGCCGAAGGCGCTGCAGCCTTTCCTGGGCGGTCGGGACGTGCTGGAGCCCGTGTAGCGCACCCGGACGTCGAGCTGGGTGCGCCCGACAAATGTCACCGAATCGCACCGAATAACGCTGGCTTCCGCGAGTGTTCGTATGTGCGTTGCCCGAGAACCCCCAGCGTTTGCCCAGCTCGGAGTAGCGTTGTCGCTCCGACCTTGGAGGTACTGAGGTGACGGACGTAACTGTTCCCTCGGATCTGGGACAAACCGCTCCCCGGTCCACGAACCATCGGCACGCGACCGCACCGGCAATCCCGGGCCGCTCGCGAACCGGCCACCGACTCGCGCGCGACGTTGTCGACCGTGGTCCGGTCGGCGCTGCGCGGGCGCGCCAATCGGGCGATCGTCGGCGGGTCGGGCTGCCCGGACTCGTCGCCACCGACCTCGACGGCACCGTCGTACGCTCCGACGACACGGTCTCCGGCCGTACGTTTGCCGCGTTCGCTCGGATGAAGGCGGCCGGAGTTCCGATCGCCGGCGTCACCGGGCGCGGACCACGCCTGCTCGACCTGACTCGTCGCGACCTGCCGGTGGCCGACTATCTCGTCCTGGCCCAGGGCGGCTACGTCGTCGACCTCAGCGCCGGACCCAACCCGGTGACGTTGTTCGCCGATTCCATGCCGTGCGACACGGTCGCCGAGGTCATCGACCGGATCGAAGCGTTTGTCGGGCCGCTGTCCGTGCTCGTTGAGCCGGTCGACGCGCCCGATCCGTTCCTGTGGGGCGAGCGGCATCCCGCATGGCGGTTCGCCGACGCGATCCATCCGTGCACCCGTGCCGAGGCCATGTCGACTCCGGCCGTCAAAGCGTTCGCCCACTCGGACACGTACGACACCGACGAGTTGCTCGCCCTTGCGCGAAGCGTCGTCGGACCGGACATCGTCGAGATCACTCAGGCCGGCCTCGGCTACATCGAGATCTGCCCGCGGGGTGTCACGAAGGCGACCGGTCTCGCCGTGGTCGCGAATCATCTCGGCGTCCCGGCCGAGGATGTGCTCGTGTTCGGCGACATGCCCAACGATCTGCCGGCCTTCGGCTGGGCCGGCTGGAGTCGCGTCGCGGTCGCGAACGCGCACACCGAGGTCCTGGCCGCCGCCGACGAGATCACGTTGTCGAACGACGACGACGGCGTAGCCATCTACCTGGAGCGACTACTGTCGGACCGGTGAGTCAACCGTTGCGTCCGGCCGCCCAGTTCTCCGTGCCGCTCCGGTGGCCCGGCGTGTCGGGGTTGCCCCGACTGATCGCGACGGATCTGGACGGAACCCTGACCCGACCGGACGGCTCGGTCTCGCCCCGATCCGTACAGGCTCTCGCCGCGGTGTCCGCCGCCGGCTCGCACGTGTTGCTGGTCACCGGCCGTCCGGTTCGCTGGCTCGTGCGGGTGTACGCCTACCTGCCGCAGCCGTACCCGGCGGTGTGTGCGAACGGCGCCGTTCTCTTCGATCCGGTCGCCGACGCGATCGTGTCGGCCCACGTCATTCCCGCCGACGATCTCCGCCGGTCGGCCGAAGCGCTGCGCGCCGAATTGCCCGACATCACCTTCGCGGCGGAAACCGATGGTGGACGCCGGATGCTGCACGAGGCGGCGTACCCGATCCTCTTCGACCCGGACGACCCGGATATCGCGACCGCGACACTGGACGAGATCTGCTCCGTACCGGCGGTGAAGCTTCTCGTGCGCGCGAGCGGTTGGGATCCGGACGAGTTCACCGCGGCCGTTCGCGGTGTCGTCGGCGACGGGCTGGAGGCGACCCATTCGTCACGCAGTGGCCTGGTCGAGTTGTCGGCCGCCGGCGTCACGAAAGCGACCGGACTCGCGGCGTACGCGGCCGGTCTCGGTCTCGGCCGGGCGGATGTGCTGGTGTTCGGTGACATGCCCAATGACCTGCCGATGTTCGCGTGGGCCGATGGGCGTGCGGTGGCCGTCGCCAACGCGCATCCGGCCGTCCTCGCGGCCGCGGGCGACGTGACCGCGGCCAATACCGAGGACGGCGTCGCGGCCTACCTGGAGCGACTTCTCGACGTCTGAGCGCGCGCGGCGCTAGAGCCAGCCTTGCGAGCGGGCGGCGGCGACGGCTTCCATGCGGTTGCGGGTGCCGGTCTTGCCGATTGCGGCGGACAGGTAATTGCGCACCGTGCTCTCCGACAGGAAGAGGCGGCTGGCGATGTCGGCGATGGTGGAGCCGTCGACGGCCGCGGCGAGCACCTCGCGTTCCCGGTCGGTGAGCGGATTCGGGCCGGCGGATAGCGCCGCGGCGGCGAGCGTCGGGTCCACGACGCTCTCGCCCGCGAGCACCCGACGGATCGCGGCGGCCAGATCCTCGACCGGCGCGTCCTTGACCAGGAACCCCCGCGCGCCCGCTTCCATCGCCCGGCGCAGGTAACCCGGTCGGCCGAACGTCGTGAGGATCAACACTCGACAATCGGGTACGGCGTCGCGCAGAGCCGCCGCCGCGTCCAGTCCGGACATGCCCGGCATCTCGATGTCGAGCAACGCGACGTCGGGTTTCGTCTCGATCGCCGTCGGAGCAACGGCGTCACCCGTGCCGACCTCGGCGACGACTTCGATGTCGGGTTCGAGGCCGAGTAGGAGCGCGAGTGCGCCGCGCATCATGCCCTGATCCTCGGCGAGCAGTACGCGGATCATGACCGTACGACCGTGTGTCGGCTGCGCTGGCGCATTCGGCGTGGCGACGTGTACCGCGGCCGGGTCGGTTCGAGTCTCGACCGGTGTGCCGGGGCCGTCGGCGTCAGGTGGCTGATCGATGGCCGACATGGCCGACCATGCCCGGGACCGCTGGCTGGAGGTCCGCGCGGTTACCGCGTTGCCCGTGGTCGAGCACGGCCCACATCGACGGGTCCGGTCCGGCAACGCACGACGGCACGGGAGTGGCCGGCATCGTCACCAACACCCGAAAGCCGCCACGTGATGCGTTGCCGGTCGTGAGCGTTCCGCCGGCGGCGGTCACTCGCTCGCGGAGACCGACCAGCCCGACGCCGGTGCGTACGGCCCCGTCACCCGAACCGGGCGCGACGCGTCGGTACCCATATCCGGCATCGCGAACCTCCAGCGTCGCGGCCGCTCGATCGACGGTCACGGTGACCTCGCAGACCTTGGCTCCGCTGTGCCGGATCACGTTTGTCGCTGCCTCGCGGATCACCCAGCCGAACACCTGGGACGCGGCCGGTGGCACCGGCGGGCCGTCGTGGCGGACGCGTACGGAGATGCCGGCGTCGGCCAATGCTGTCCGTACGCCGTCCAGCTCGACCGCGAACTCCGGTGCCCGATACCCATTCACCGCCTCCCGCACTTCCGTCAGTGCTCGACGCCCGATTTCCTCGATGTCGGCGGCGGCCTCGGCGGCGACCGCCGGCTCGCGCTCGACCAGGCGCCGGACCACTTCGGCCTTCACCACGATGAGCGACATCGTGTGTCCGAGGAGATCGTGCAGATCCCGGGCGAACCGCAGCCGTTCCTCCGCGACCGCGTTCTGCGCGAGTTCGGCGCGGGTGTCCCGCAGGATCCGGATGTATCGCTGCATCTGCTTGATGACCAGCACGAGTGCGCTGGCCATCAGCGTGCCGAAGACGATCTCGGCCAGGTCCCCTCCGCTGGGCGCGCCCGGGCCGCGTGCGCCGAGCGCCCAGCCGATGGTCACGCCGATGACCGTGAGCGTCCAGCTGCCGGCCAGTTTCGGCGGCAACAACGCAGCGCCGACCACGGCCACGTAGAGCATGAGGTTCCACCAGCCGGACGGGTCGTCGCGGTAGGCGATGAACAGAGTGAGACCGAGTGCGGCCAGCACGAACAACAGCGCCACGTCGAGCCGAGGCAGGCCTCCGAGCCGCTGGCGCCGATCCTCGTCAAAGGCGTGCGTCACGACGATCAGGTAGAGCACCATGAATGTGACGATGCCGACACCGGCCCACGCCGGGTGTGGCACCTGGCCGCGCAGGCACGCGATGACCGGCGCGATCAGCGGCCACATCCAGGCGCCGGCCCAGATCACGCCGGTGGCGCGCTCCTTCACCGCCCGCGGGATTGCCATGGGTCCCATCCTCACTCATCCGCCGAGAGCCCGACCAGAGCGTGCCCCGACCAGTATGGCTATCTGGTCGCCGCCGACCGCCGGTAAGCGACCGCGGCGAGCAGCGCAAACAGCAGCCCCCATGCGCCGAGCACCAGCAGTCCGAGCCCGGTCGGGGCGTGTCCGGCGACGGCCCGCCAGCCGAGTTCGGCGTACCGGTTGCTCGGCAACGTACGGGCGAAGTGTTGCAGGCCACTGGGGAACGCGACCGTCGGCACGAGCAGCCCACCCAGCACCGACAGGGAGAAGAACAGCACGAAGCTCGCGGTGGAGGCGACCTTCGGCGACAGCGCGTAGCCGAGCGCGAGGCCGAGTAGCGCGAACGGCACCGTGCCGAGCCACATCACGCCGAGGATCAGCAGCCAGTGCGAGACCGGTAGGTGGATGTGGTGTTCGATCGCACCGGCGATGCCGACCGAGATGATGGACGGAATCGCGATCAACGTACTGGTGAAGGCCTTGACCGTGACGACCGCGCGCGGCCGCAGCGGCGTCACGCGCAGTTGCCGGAGCCAGCCCTGGGTGCGTTCCACCGCAACGGAACCGCCGAGCGACAGCACGCCGATGATCGCACCGTAGCCCGCGATGCCGACCATGATCGTCGCGGCGACCGGGATCCCCTCGGCCTGCGAGTTGAGGTCGCCGAAGCCGGTGAACACCACGTAGGAGGCGACCGGCATCAGCACCGTGAAGACGAGGATCCCCGGTTCGCGGAGCATGCGCCGTAGCTCGAATTTCAGATAGGCCCACATGTCAGTGCTCCGATCGTGCGGCGGCCAGCAGCGGTTGCGGTTCCCGTGGTGGCGATGCGACCTCGGTGGTGAGGGCAAGGAACGCGGCCTCCAGACCGGCACTGCTGACTTCGAGGTTCGCGAACGGTCGGCCGCTGCGCACCAGCGCGATGACTGTGGCGTCGGCGTCGGTCGACTCGATACGGACCCGGTCGCCCCGCACCTCCGTCGAGCGTGCGCCGGGCAGGCGGGAAAGGCCGTCGGCGGTCTCGCCGACCAGATCGAAGGCGACGGTACGGCCGCTGGCCAGCGCACGGATCTGCGCTGTCGGACCGTCCGCGACGATCCGGCCACCCGCGACGACGACGACCCGATCGGCGAAGTCATCCGCTTCTTCGAGGTAATGCGTCGCGAAAAGCACCGTACGGCCACGGTCGGCCAGGCGGTGCATCGCCGCCCAGAACGCCTGCCGTCCGGCGACATCCATCGCGGCCGTCGGCTCGTCCAGCACCAGCAGCTCCGGGTCGCCAGCGAGCGCGAATGCGAATCGAGCGCGCTTTGCCTCCCCGCCGGACAGCTTGTCGAGCCGAGCGCCGGCGCGATCGGTCAGGCCGGCGAGCGTCAGGATCTCGTCCAGTGTGGATCGCTTCGGGTAGAGGGCCCGGGCCAGTTCGACGAACTCGCGTACGGTCGCGCTCGGCAGGAACATCGCGTCCTGGAGGACCGTGCCGACCCGGCCCGTTTCGATGGCGCGCGCCGGCGACCCGCCGAACAGGCGAGCCGTCCCGCGGTCGGGCGCGACCAGCCCGAGCATCATGTTGATGGTCGTGGTCTTCCCGGCGCCGTTCGGCCCGAGCAGTGCGACGGTCTCGCCCGGCTCGATCGACAGGTCAAGGTCGCGAACGGCGACGAGATCGCCGAAGCGTTTGTGAATCGCGGTGAGACACACCGCGAGGGCATCGGATGGCATGTATCCGACAGTAGGAAACGCGCGCGTCCGCCGGCAGATTCGGCGCTACCGCTTCCGACGGGACGAATGTCCTACCGGCCCTCGCGACTGAGCTATTTCGCAGCCCGACCGCTCAGAGGTACTGACCGGTCCCGGTGACCGGGATCTGTTGCTCACCGTCGGGCGCGCCCGGTCGGCCGGGGCCCATCGGCAGCGCCGGCCGGCCACGCATCTGTTCGAGCTGTACGCGTGCGGCCATCTGCTGTGCGACCAACGCCGCCTGGATGCCGTGGAACAGACCCTCGAGCCAGCCGACGAGCTGAGCCTGCGCGATGCGCAACTCGGCCTCGCTCGGCACGTGGCCGGGCTCGAACGGCAGCGACAGGCGTTCGAGTTCTTCGACCAGTTCCGGCGCGAGCCCGTCCTCCAGTTCGACGATCGAGCGGCGGTGGATCTCGGTCAGCCGCTGCCGCCCCGCCTCGTCCAATGGCGACGAGCGGACCTCCTCGAGCAATTGTTTGATCATGCTGCCGATGCGCATGACCTTGGCCGGCTGCGCCACGAGCTGCGACGGGTCCTCGTTCGACTCGCCGGCGCCGTTCGAACCCACCGACATGGTGCCGATCGGTGCGCCGTCCGGGCCGACCACGACCACGGTGCGGCCGTCGCTGTCGGAGTCCGTGTCCGGTTTCGTGTTCGGTTCCTCAGCCATTGATCCATCCTCTCGCATGCCGACAGCGGCTCGTCGCGGGGTGGCCCGTTCTGTGCGCAGCCGCCACTCGTCGCGCCCGTTGCGGCGTCTGGTGGTTCGGTCGAGGCCCGATCGAGATCAGCGATACGAATCGAAATCCGGTGACCGCTTCTCCGCGAACGCGGCGGCTCCTTCGGCTGCCTCCGGCGTCTCGACGAACAGTTCCAGGCCGTCGAAGGCGAGGCTGGAGATGCCGGCGATGTGATCGGTGTCGGCGTTGAACGAGTGCTTCAGGAAGCGCAGTGCGGTCGGTGAGTAGCTCGCGATCTTGCGACCCCAGGCAAGCGCGGTCGGCAGCAATTCGTCGGCCGGAACGACCGCGTTGACCAGCCCCCACCGCTCCGCCGTCGCCGCGTCGATCTGGTCGAGCAGGAACCACATCTGCCGCGCCCGCTTCTCCCCGATCACCCGGGCCAGGTAGGCGCTGCCGTACCCGCCGTCGAAAGAGCCGACGCGCGGGCCGGCCTGCGCGAATCGCGCGCCCTCGGCGGCGATCGACAGGTCGCAGATCACGTGCAGCACGTGACCGCCGCCGATGGCGATGCCGTTGACCGCCGCGATCACCGGCTTCGGCACGTCCCGGATGATCCGGTGCAGCCGTTCGATCTCGAACGTGCCCCACTCGGTCTGGCCGTAGCCGCCGGTGGCGGCGCGCTCCTTGACGTCGCCGCCGGCGCAGAACGCCCGGTCGCCGGCGCCGGTGAGGACGACGGCCGCGACGTCCGCGCTGGCCCACGCGGTCTTGAACGCGAAGATCAATTCATCGACGGTACGGCCACGGAACGAGTTCATCCGGTCCGGTCGATTGATCGTGATCACCGCGACTCCGCCGTCGGCGACCTCGTACCCGACGTCGGTCAACTCGTCGATGCGCATGTCCCGCCCTCTCGGCCCGGTTCGGCTCGGTTGGCTCGGCTTGGCCGCCGGCGGTCGCCCGCGACGGCGATGTCACCCTATCCACGCCTGCGCCCGTCATCCGACCGTTGGGCCCGGTAACGTCGCGAACGTGGCCGTTGACCCGCGCGAGGTGTTGAGCCGACCCTCGTTGCCGCCCGACTTCACGGTGGCGTACGGAGACGATCCCGAGCAGGTCGTCGACGTACGGATGCCGCCGCGCGGCGTCGAAGTGCGCCCGTTGGTCGTCTACGTGCACGGCGGGTTCTGGATGTCGGAGTGGGACCGCGTGCACGCCGCGCCGCTCGCGACCGCGCTCGCTGCGCTCGGCTACCCGGTCGCGAGCCTCGAGTTCCGCCGCGTCGGCCAGCCCGGCGGCGGGTGGCCCGGCACGTTCAACGACGTCGCGACCGCTGTCGCCGAGCTGCCCGAACTCGTGGCGGTCGCGGTGGCCGAACGCGGCGGTGTCGCGCCAGACACGACGCGGCCGATCCTGGTCGGGCACTCGGCGGGCGGCCATCTCGCGCTCTGGGTGGCGCGTCGACTCGGGCCCTCGGGTACGCGTGGCGTCGTCGCGCTCGCACCGGTGGCGAACCTCGCGACCGCGTACGAGTTGGGGTTGGGCGACGGGGCGGTGGCGAAACTGCTCGGCGGTGGCCCGTTGGATGTGCCGGAGTTGTACGCGGCGGCCGATCCGACCGCGAACCTTCCGCTCACCGTGCCAGCGGTCATCGTGCACGGCGACCTCGATGCCGAGGTACCGGTCGAGATTGGCGTCGACTTCGCCGTCGCGTCCCGGTCGGCCGGCGATGACGCTCGCATGTTGCGACTCTCGGACGTCGAGCACTATGCGCTCATCGATCCACTGTCGTCGGTGTGGCCGCAGGTCACCGGCGCGATCGACAGTCTGCGCTAGGCCGCGCTGAAAACGGCCGCCGCTCGCCGGATCATGGTGCCAGGACGGTGTTCGGGCACCGCATTCGCACCAAGATCGGCGGTACCAAGATCTGGGAAGGACAGACCGCCGGGGCGCCACGCGGTGGGTCAGGGTGGACCGCGCGGCGCCCCAGCGGTGATCAGGGGTGGTGCTGATCAGCCGGTCGCGCTTGGTGCCGGCGTCGGTGCGCCGGATGGTCGCGCGCCGCCGGTCGGTCGCAACGGGGCGCACGTCTTGAGCGCCGCGGCAACCTTTGGGTCGCTGGTGGACAGTCCGTTCGGGCCGGCCGAGAACGTCACGCCGTGCGAGCGCAGGCAATTGGCGTACGCGGTGAACTGACTGTTGTTGAAGCCGCCGTTACCGCGACCGGCCGCGGTCGGCTGCAGTGACTTGCAGGCGGTCAGCGCGGCCGACCAGGTCGAGGCGGACACTCCGGCCGGTGGGTTGCTCGGGTTGTTGAACAGGCCGCCGCCGAAGCCGCCGCCACCGAACCCACCGCCGAAGCGTCCCGCGCCGGCCGAACCGGACGGGCGCGGACCCCGGCTGAACGATGGGCGCGCACCGGGCGAGCGGGTTCCCCGTGCACCCGGGGCCCGCGATGGGAGCGTCACACCGTGCTGGGTAAGGCAGGACACATAGGCCTGGATGCCCGAGGCACCGCCGGACGCTCCTCCGGACGCGTCGCCGCTCGGGGTCGCCGTCGAGGACGATCCGCCGCCACACGCGGCGAGCACAGCGGCGGCCGTCAACCCGGTCAGTACCAGGCCGGCGATGCGCGTCGCCAGCGGCAGTTTCACGGTTCCTCCTCGCGCGCGCGCCGTATGACGCCGTGGGAGATCAGACCGCACGCACCTGGATGCGACGTCAGGCGAAGCTCGGAATCACCTGGGACTCGTGTTCTTTAAGCTGCCTCCCAGGTGGGACCGAGCCAATGGGGAGCCGCGACCCGCACACTGCCACACCATGAGACGCAGGCTTTCCCGTCGCCAGATGGCGATCGTCGCGGCGGTCGCCGCGGTCGTGGTGGCCGGCGCCGCCGTGGCCGCGTCGGCGATGACCGGCGGCGGAAAGTCGGTCGCGGCCAAGACGACCACGTTCTCGGTGCGCAGCGGCACGGTCACGGTGACCGCGTCGGCGTCGGGCACCGTGCAGCCGATCGACTCGCGCGCGTTGACGTTCGGCACGAGCGGCACGGTCAGCACGCTCAAGGTCAAGGCCGGCGATCAGGTCACCACGGGCGAGACGCTGGCGACCCTCGATCCGGCCGATGCGCAGTCGGCGGTGTCGTCGGCGCAGTCGGCGCTCGATGCCGCCAACACCAACCTGTCGCTGGCCGAGGAGCAGGCAACCGCCACGACCGCACCGAGTCAGACCGGATGTGTCGCCGGCGCGGCGTTCGTGCTGACGATCCCCGCGGCTACCCCATCACCGTCGGCGAGCCCGTCGCCACGGCCGTCCGCGAGCGCGTCGCCGCAACCGACGCAGTCGCACCGGCCGAGCGCGTCCGCGTCGCCCACGAACAGCGGGCGGCTGCGGCTCCGGCAGCGGTCGCTCCGGGTCGGGCGGCTCCGGGTCCGCGGGTGGTTCGAATCAAGGCACGGGTACGGACTCCCTCCTGCGGGCCCAGCAGGCAGTCAACAATGCGGAGCTGACGCTGGAACAGGCGGAGGCGAAGCTCGCCGGCACAACCATCGTCGCGCCGAACGCGGGCCGCGTCCTGTCGGTCGCCGGCGCGGTCGGGCAGACCGCATCGGCCGGCGGCTCGGGCTTCATCGTCCTGGCCGGCGCGGACTCGCTCGCTGTGGAGGCCCAGTTCTCCGAGGCCGATGTCGCGGCCGTCGCGGTGGGGCAGTCGGCGACGGTGACGCTCGCGGATCATCCGGGAGTCACGTACCAGGCGAAGGTGACCGAGGTCGACCCGGCCGGAACGGCGTCGGGTCAGCTCGTCCGGTACGGCGTCCAGCTCGAGTTCACCAAGCCGCCGTCGGATCTACTGCTCGGCCAGAGCGCGGTGGCCGCCGTCGTCACGGCGTCGGCGCCGAATGTCATCTACGTGCCCAACGCGGCGTTGTCGAACCTGACCGGCGACACCGCGACCGTCAAGGTGCGCGCGGTCGGCGGCGACGTGACCCGTACGGTCACCATCGGCCTGGCCGGTGACCAGGGTACGGAGATCAAGTCCGGGCTCGTGGCCGGCGACGTTGTCGTGGTGCCGACGGGTTGAGCTGCAGGGCTGACTGTGCGGGCTGAGCGTGCACGGCTGGCGTTGCGTGCCGCTAGTGCGAGGCGGCGAGTTCCGTCTGGAACCGCAGGCCGCCGACCGCCAGCGTCGCGATCTTCCCGTCGAGCGCGTGCCCGGCGTTGTCGGTCCGGTTGTAGTTCGACATCACGGCGACGAGCCAGTCATGCTCCGGCTCGATGATGCGGCCGATGCTGTTGTCGCCCCATTGACCGCCGTACGCGGTCATGGTGTCCCAGCCGTTCTTGTTGTAGACGCCGGTCGCGGCCGAGGTCGCCGCGGCGGGGACGCCCCATCTTTGATCGGGCTCCACCCGCGACATAAGGGACAGCAGGTAGTTGCGGTTCGACTCGGTGATCGGGCCCTTCGGATCCATGACCGAGGTCAGCAGCCGGATCTGATCGGCCGGCGTCGTGTGGGTCAGCCCCCACGCGGACGCGACACGCGTGTCTTTGAGGCCGAACACCTGGTTGGCGGCGGTCAGGCCGCTCGCGCGACCGTCCATGGCGAACAGCGCCGAGGCCGCATTGTTGTCACTCTGCGTGATCATCTTGAAAGCGAGGCTCTTTTCGCTCGACGACATCGACGTGTTCGAGCGCTGGTGCTGGTAGAGCCGCGTGGCAAGGATGTCGAACTTGACGATGCTCGCGGTCTGGAACGTGCGGTTGCCGTTGATCGAGATGGTCGCCCCGGTCGTACGGTCCACGACGGCGACGCCCGCGTTTCCACCCCTGCCCTTGATGTACGTGGTGAGTTCGGCCGGAAGGGCGGCGTTGACGACGCGATTCACGTCGAACCCGATGCTCTCGGCCGAAGCGGTCTTGCTGTCGGTAGCCGAGCCGGATCCGGCCGACCCATTGACGATGTGGGCATCCGACGCCTTCGTGAAATGCAGGCAGCCGGCCAGCGTGATTGTCGCGACGAGGCCGATCCATGCGACGGCGGCGGCGTCGCGCATGCGGCGGACCCGGATCGGCCGGGGGCGTACGTCGTCGCGGGGCGCCATGGAATGCACGCTAACCGACGCGACCGCGCCGCGGGGCGCCGCGGTGGCAATCGGCGTGTCCGGACGGCAATTCTGCCTGGTCGGGGCGCGAGCGAACCCCTCGGTGGCACGCGATCATACCCAGCGAACTCCGAGCTTGTCCCCAGATGCGGTCCAGGCATCGGTGATACACCTTTGCTGTTTATGTCACATGTCCGCATGACTTTCGAGGGTTCCGGCCATTGGTCTCGGCGTCGTTCGACGCATCGTTTGCCGCTCGTGGCGCGGATGGAACCGGCGATGGCGACGGCAGGGCGAAAGGGTGCGGTGTGCGACCGAACGAACAGGCGGCCCGACTCACACGGGTCCTCGTCGTCGATGACGAGCCCAATATCTGCGCATTGCTGTCGGCGACGCTGCGGTTGACCGACTTTGACGTACGTACATCGGTGAACGGCACCGATGCGCTGATCGCGGCCGAGGAGTTCGAGCCCGACCTCGTGGTTCTCGACGTGATGCTGCCGGACCTCGATGGTTTCCAGGTGGCGCGCCGCCTGCGTGCGAGCCGGCCGGTCCCGGTGCTGTTCCTGACCGCGCGTGATGCCGTGGAGGACCGGATCTCCGGCCTCACCGTCGGCGCCGACGACTATGTGACCAAGCCGTTCAGTCTCGAAGAGGTGGTGCTGCGGATCCGGGCCATCCTGCGGCGCAGCCAGTTCGAGCGGGACGTACCCGACGCGGCCGTGCTCACGTACGCCGACCTGCAGATGGACGAGGACGCCCACGAGGTGCGCCGGGGCGGCAAGCTCATCGACCTGTCGCCGACCGAGTTCAATCTGCTCCGCTACCTGATGACGAATGCCGGTCGCGTCGTCAGCAAGGCACAGATTCTCGACCGCGTGTGGAGCTACGACTTCGGTGGCGACGGTCGGATCGTCGAGTCGTACGTCTACTACCTCCGTCGCAAGATCGACAAGAATGCTCCCGCGTTGATCCACACCGTACGGGGCGTCGGCTATGCCCTGCGGTTGCCGCGGGGTGGCGACGAGTGATGTCCCGGCTGCGAGCCGCCGCGAGCCGGCTCCGGCCGCCGCTCGAGCGTGGACTCCAGCCGGCGCGTCGGCTGCGGCCGTGGCGCGAATGGACCCTACGAACCCGCCTCGTCGTCTCGATTGCCGTACTCACCGCGGTCGCGCTGGTCGCGGCGAACACCGTCGGCGTGCTGTTTCTCCGGTCGTACCTGATAAATCGGGTGGATCGCCAGATCTCGCTGCAGGCGCGGGCCGACCAGGCCCGCGTGGCGGCGGGCACGTTCTTGTTCAATCAGTTGCCGCGACCGCGCAATGGCCTCGGCCAGGATTTTCGGGTGTTGGCGTTCGCGTCCGACGGCACGCAGTTCGCGATGGACACCGGGAATCGCGTGGCCCCCAACACCACCGACTCCACCGGGCCGAACCTCGGTAGCTGGGACGACCTTCGCAGCCACCGTGACCGCGGCGCCTACACCGTGGCCGGCTACGACGGCACGCCGTGGCGGGTGATGGCCTATTCGCTCGGCCACACCGGTCTGACCGGCGTATCCGGCGTATCGCTGCGCGACGTGGAGAGCACGTCGACCAATCTGATCGCGATCGACAGCGCGGTCGCCGGACTGCTGCTGTTGATGCTGGGCCTCGCCGCGTCGAGCGTCGTCCGCATCGGTCTGCGTCCGCTGACCCGGATGGAACACACCGCGGCCGAGATCGTCGACACCGACGACCTGGCGCGCCGAGTCACCGACGTGGACCCGCACACCGAGCCCGGCCGGCTCGGTGCGGCCCTCAACGCGATGCTGAGCCGGGTCGAGGCCGCCGTGCATGCCCGTACGGCATCGGAGCGGCGCCTGCGGCAGTTCCTCGCGGACGCGTCCCACGAACTGCGTACGCCGTTGACGTCGATACAGGGGTTCGCCGAGCTGTACCGGCGCGGCGGGACGCCGCCGGGCCCGGAGCTGGACGAGGCGATGGGGCGTATCGAGAGCGAGGTCGGCCGGATGCGACTGCTCGTCAACGACCTGCTCCTGCTGGCTCGGCTCGACGAGGAGCGACCGTTGGCCCGGCATCCGGTCGACCTTCTCGGCGTCGCAGCGGAGACCGTACGGGATGCCCACATCCGCGTGCCGACCAGGTTCGTGCAGCTGGCCGCGCTCGACGACGCATCGGACACCTTCGAACCGGTGACCGTGATCGGGGACGCCGACCGGCTTCGCCAGGTCGCGACGAATCTCGTGAGCAATGCCCTGCAGCACACCGGCGACAACACCCGGATCGTGGTACGGGTCGGGCGCCCGAGGGCGGCCGCACCGAACGGATCCGCACCCATGTCCGGCGATGCCGTGGCCGGCAACCCGTCGGCACCGTCTGCGTTCATGGGTCGCGAGCTGCCGCCGGACATGCCCGTCGCGGTGCTCGAGGTCGCCGACACCGGGCCGGGGATGGAACGGGCCGACGCCGAGCGGGTCTTCGAACGTCTTTTCCGTACGGAGCGCAGCCGCGACCGGCGACACGGTGGGGCCGGCCTCGGCCTCGCCATCGTCGCCGCGATCGTGCAGGCGCACGGCGGCCGCGTCGAGCTGACCACCGCACCCGGTGCCGGCAGCCGGTTCCGGGTGCTGCTGCCGGCGGAGGCGACCGATCCGGGCGACGAACTCATGGCCGGCGATCTCGATGAGGCCGACGACGCTGTCGACGTCGGCGAGGCCGGCGCCGCCGATGACCCGGCCGGCGCCGATGACGCCGACACGCGGGACACCCGCGCAACCCACGCGGATTCCCAGCTCGCTCCCAGCGATCCCTAGGTTCGCGCCGAGCAGTTCCGATAAGGATGTCCGCCATGCAATCGAGGCAAGACTCCGTGCCCTCCGGCGACCCGGATGTGCCTGATGACGGCGCGGATGTGCCGGGTGACGGCGCGGATGTGCCGGGTGACGGCGCGGATGTGTCGGGTGGCGGCGCGCACGCGCTGGACGCCGAGCACACCTGGCCGGTCGACACGTGGGCCCGACGCGGTGCCTCCGATGGTGCACCGGTGGCCGCCGGCGGATTGGCCCCGCTAGCCGATGCTTCGACCGCGGACCTGGGTGCCGGCAGCGTCACGTACGACGGCGTCGACCCACAGCCGGGAATCTTCGGTGGGGACGAGCCGAGGTCCGGCTTCTTCGGCGATGCCATGCCGACGGCTTCGATCGAAGGGATGCCGGCAGCGGGCGACGTCATCGACCACCGCGACGCGTCGAAACCGAGCGTGCTCCAGCGAATCAGGACGCAGGCGCGGCGACCAGTGTTGCTGGTCAATCTCGTGCTCGGCGTGCTCATCCTGGCCGGTGGCGGATTTGCCTACGCGTCGGTGGCCGACACCGGCACGACCAACGCCGCCAACACCACCGGTTCCGGCATCCGCGTTCCCGTCCGGGCGCAGACGGTGACGCAGACGGCGTCGGCGGCCGGGACGGTGGCGAGTTCCGACGTGGTGACAGCGAACTTCACGACCAGCGGCACGGTGACCGCGATCTACGCCAAGCTCGGGCAGGCGGTGACCAAGGGCCAAGAGCTCGCGCGGATCGACGCAACCGCCGCGGACGAGCAGCTCACCACCGCGAAAGACAATCTCACCGCGGCCGAAGACAGCCTGACCCGCGCGCAGGATAGCAACGACACGACCGCGATCGACTCGGCTCAGCTGCAGGTCGACTCCGCGCAGGATGCCGTGACGTCGGCACAGGCCGCGGTCGACGGAGTCGTGCTGAAGGCGCCGATCAGCGGCACGATCATCGCCCAGAACGGAACCGTCGGCGCCTCGAATGGCAGCTCTGGGTCTTCCGGCGGGAGCGGATCGAGTTCCGCCGCCGGCGGTTCCAGCGGCGGCTCCGGCAGCGGCTCCGGCAGTGGCTCTGCCGGTGGCACCGGCACCTCGTCGAGCTCCTCGACATCGTCGGGCAGCGGCTTCATGCAGATCGCGAACCTCGGCAAGATGGAGGTCGATGCCGACTTCGCCGAGGCGGACGCGACGAAGTTGGCGACCGGCATGCCGGCCCGGGTGACCTGGAATGCGCTGACCGGCGCGACCGCGACCGGCAAAGTTACCTCGATCGACCCAACCGCCACGACGAGCAACAACGTTGTCAGCTATGGCGTCGTCGTCGACCTCACCACGTTGCCCAAGGGCATCCGGATCGGTGAGTCCACGAACGTCGTGGTGACCACAGCCACCAAGGCGAATGTCCTGGCCGTCCCGTCGACGGCGGTGACCGGGGCCGGCACGAACGGCGTCGTCACCGTGTACGCCAACGGAACGACGCACCGTCAGCTGGTCGGCATCGGTCTCGTCGGAGACACGTTGACCGAGATCACGTCGGGACTCCAGGCCGGCGACGAGGTCGTGCTGCCGACCGTTACGAGCACTGGCACGACGACGAACCCGTTCGGCGGGGGCCTCGGCGGTGGCGGCTTCGGCGGCGGTCTCGGCGGCGGCGGCTTCGGCGGTGGCGGCGCCTTCACTCGGGGTGGCGGCGGCGGTGGTGGCGGCGGCGCCGGTCGTGGCGGCGGTACGGGCACCGGAGGCGGCGGGTGACCGCGGCGACCGCGGCGACCGCCGTGCAACGGGCGATCCGTCCGGTGCTCCACGTGGAAAACCTCGTCAAGACGTACGGCATGGGCGACACAGCGGTGCACGCACTGCGCGGGGTGTCGATGTCGGTCGAGCGTGGTGACTATGTCGCGATCATGGGCTCATCGGGCTCCGGCAAGTCGACGCTGATGAACATCCTCGGCTGCCTCGACATCCCGACGTCCGGCCGCTACCTGCTCGATGGCGTCGACGTGGCGAACCTCGACGACCGGCGGCTCGCGCTCGTCCGCAATCGGCGGATCGGCTTCGTGTTCCAGTCGTTCAACCTCATTCCGCGCACCACCGCGCAGGCCAACGTGGAGCTGCCGCTGGCGTACGCCGGGATCAAGGCGGCCGAACGGCACCGCCGCGCCCGCGCGGCGCTCGACCTGGTCGGACTCGGCGATAGGGGCGGTCACGAGCCGAGCCAGCTGTCGGGTGGCCAGCAGCAGCGGGTGGCCGTGGCCCGAGCGCTCGTCACCGCTCCGGCGCTGGTGCTCGCCGATGAGCCGACCGGCAACCTGGACAGCCACTCGACCGCCGAGGTGTTCGGTGTGCTGGACCGCCTCAATCAATCCGGCCGCACGATCGTGCTCATCACCCACGAGCCCGACGTCGCCGACCACGCGCGCCGGTTGATCCGGTTGGTGGACGGCCACATCGTGACCGATCAGCGGCACCGGCCGCTGCCGTACCTCGAACGGTCGGTGACCGCGTCGTGAACCCGTACGAGACCGTCCGCTTCGCGCTGCGCGGCGTGACGGCGAACAAGCTGCGGTCGAGCCTCACCGTGCTCGGCATCTTGATCGGTGTCGGCGCGGTCATCCTCCTCGTCGCGGTCGGCAACGGTGCCCAGGTCGCGATCCAGAAGAGCATCGAGTCGCTCGGCACGAATACGCTCACGATCTCGTCCGGCGGCGGGCGTGCGTCCGGCGCGACGAGCCGCAGCACCGAGCTGACGCCGGAGATCGCGACGTCGCTGGTGGACAAGAACCTGGCGCCGGACGTGATGAGCGCGTCGCCGGTCGTCACCACGTCCGAGGACGCGACGTACAACGGCAGCGACACGACGATCAGCCAATTCATCGGTACGGTGCCGGGCTACCTGCCGGCCGAGAGCTACTCGGTGTCGACCGGGACGCCCTTCACGACCTCGGACGTTGACGCCGGCCGGAAGGTCGTGCTGATCGGACAGACCGTGAACACGGATCTGTTCCCGGACGGCGGCGCGATCGGCAAGCAGATCACCGTCAACGGAACGCTCTTCACCGTCGTGGGTGTGTTGGCCGACAAGGGATCGGCCGGTTTCGCCGACCCGAACGACGTGGCGATCGCGCCGATCAGTGCCGTCCGCGCGTCGTTGACCGGCTACGGCTCGGTGAGCCAGATCCTCGTCGAGGCGGCCAACGCCGATCGGGTCGACGCCGCGCAGAACGAGGTAACCGGCATCCTCAACACCCAACTCAAGGTGACCGACACCGCGAACGAACCGTTCCGGGTGCTGAATCAGGCGCAGCTGCTGTCCACCCGTACGGACACGTTGAAGACATTTACCGTGCTGCTCGCCGCGGTGGCCGGCATCAGCCTGCTGGTCGGCGGCATCGGCATCACGAACATCATGATGGTGACCGTCACCGAGCGGACCCGCGAGATCGGCATCCGTAAGGCGCTCGGTGCCCGGCGTCGCACGATTCTCACGCAGTTCCTGGTCGAGGCGACCGTACTGTCGGTGCTCGGCGGCGGCCTCGGCGTTATCGCCGCGCTGATCGGCGCCCAGTTCACGATCGCCGGCATCACACCGTCCATCGTTCCGAGTTCGGTGCTCCTCGCGATCGGTGTGTCCGTCGCCGTCGGGCTGTTCTTCGGCAGCTATCCGGCCAGCCGCGCCGCGTCCCTGCGTCCGATTGAGGCACTTCGTTATGAGTGAGATGGCCCGGAGCGAGATCCCCAACCAGGCTCCGTCGACCACGGTCACGACGGCACCGCGTGGCGCGCACGCGGTTGACGACATTGACTTCGCCGACGGATTCGCCAGCGGCAACAACGCGCGCGAGGCCGTCGACCTGAGCGCCGACCCGTTCGCCGACGACCTCACCGCCGAACTCGAAGCGGCGGCCCCGAAGCCCTGGCGCAACCGGGCAACCGTAGTGCTCGGCGCGTTGGTGTTGATCGTGGGCGGTTTTCTCGGCGGCGTACAGGTGGAAAAGCATTATGGAAAGACCACGACGGCGGCGAATGCACGCGCGGCCCTTTCGCAGTTTGCCAACGCCCGCGGTGGTGCCGGTGCGACCGGCGGATTCGGCCGCGGCGGCGCAACCGGGGGTACGGGTACGGGCGGCACCGCGTCGGCCGCTCCGTCGACGGCATCCGGCGGTACGACGGGGCAGACGAACACCGGCAAAATCACGTTGGTCGACGGGAGCACGATCTACGTGACGCTGGCCAGTGGCGATGTGTTGACGGTCAAGACGACATCGGCGACCAAGGTTTCGGTCGGCTCGGTCAGCAAGGTCAGCGGGCTCAAGGCCGGCCAATCGGTGACGGTGACCGGCCCGACCGACTCGTCCGGCAACGTCACTGCGACCGCAATTACCGCCGGCTCCTGACGCGCTCAGATCATGAGTTTCATGCCCTCGTGGCTCGCGGTGAAGCCCAGCCGGGCATAGAAGCGGTGGGCGTCCGGCCGCCGTTTGTCCGAGGTGAGTTCCACGAGGCTGCAGCCGCGTTCGCGGGCCTGACCGATCGCCCACAGCATCAGTTCGCCGCCGAGCCCCGTCCCGCGCCGGTCACCGCGAACCCGGACCGCCTCGATGTGGGAACGCTCGCCACCGTGCCGCCCCAGACCCGTGACGTAGGTGATCTGCATGCAGGCAACCACCTCGCCATCCTCGTCGCCCACGACGAGCAGGTTTCGGGGGTCGCCGTCGATGGCCGCGAACGCTGCCTCGTATCGCTCATCGACGACCGGGTAGTCGCGGTTCTTGCCGAGCACGTCGTCGACGAGGAGTGCCACGATCGCGTCGAGGTCGGCTCGAACCGCTTCGCGAATGATCATCGCTTCACGTCGCGCTCGTCTCGGCGGTCGACCGCGGTGCGAATGGCCACTCCTCGAATGCCCGGCACCGGCCATCGACGGCGAATCGCATCACCCACAGATCACGGAACTCCTGCTTCGTCGGCGGCCCATAGTGGACCTCGACGCGTACGACGGCCGTATCCCCATCGACGGCGACCACTTCGCTGGTCATCGTGAAATCCTCGTCGGGTCCCGAGCGTTCGCGCTCCCACATGACGCCGATCGCGGGCAGTCCGACGACCGGCTCCTCGTACGGGCTCGGCGAATAGACCGCGTCGGCCGTGAACAGCCCGGCTAGTGCCTCGGTGCCCGGGGATCGCCAGGCCCGCTCGTAGCCGGCGACCCAGTGCGCCACATCGTTGGTGTCCATATCGCCGAGCCTGCCAGAGGCCACTGACACCGCATCGGGCTCCGTCCGTCACAGCCCCTTAGCTGCCACAACGGCAGGTTGGCGGCACGGCTGAGCCAGATTGACTTGCAGTGGTGCCAAAGTGGTGCCACCATGGTGCCATGGACCTGAGGCCGTACGTCGAGAACCTGCGCAACGAGTTCGCGGTGGCAGCGGAAGGAGCCGACCCCGAGGGCCGGGCGCTGGCTGAGCGGCTATTTACTCAGCTCGAAGCCGCGACTCGGCTCACATTGCTTGACGCGCTTTCCGACGCGGCCGACGAGATCACCCGCGAGCTCGCCCCGGGCTCGGTTCACGTACGGCTGCGTGGGCGCGAACCCTCGTTCGTCGTGACGGTGGCCAGCCCACCGAGCGAGGACCTGGACGAGACCGCTGAATCACCCGCGCCGCCGGCTCCGGTGGCGGTCCCCGATGGCGACGAGGGCGGCACGTCCCGGATCAACCTCCGCCTCCCCGACCATCTGAAGGCCAGCATCGAGGAGGCCGCCGGCCGCGCCGGTTTGTCGGTCAACGCCTGGCTTGTCCGAGCCGCGGCCGGAGCCGTCGAGGCGGGCGATCCCGAGCGCCGCCCGCCGCGGCGGGTCGAATCGAGATCGGGCCAGCACTTCACCGGCTGGGCCCGCTAGCCGAACACAACTCGCTCTACGCCGACCAGCGGCAGCCGCCCTTCACATCTGACCAGCAGCAACGCCAATCGACGACATTTCGGGAGATCACCATGCCCACTTTCGATACGCCAGAACCGATTTCCGTCCAGATCGATCTTCCGGTCGGCGACGCCTGGATCACCGCCAGCGACCGGGTCGACACGGTGGTTGAAGTGCGGCCACGCAACGCTTCCAACCGTCCTGACGTGAACGCCGCCGAGCAGACCACCGTCCAATTCGTCGCGGGCCGGTTGGTAGTCAGGGCCCCGAAGAGCTGGCGACGGTACAGCTTCTTCAGCGCGGGGCCATCGGTCGACGTCCTAATCGAAGTGCCGACCGGATCGAGTGTGGAGGCCGAGGCGTCCTGGGCGGCGTTCCACTGCGAAGGTCAGTTCGGTCAATGCCGGTTCAACACGGGCGGCGCGATCCGGCTCGACCAGACTGCCGGGCTGGAGATCGACACCAGCCACGGTGAGGTCGTCGTCGAGAGGGTCGCCGGCTCGGCGCGAGTCACGAGTTCCTCCGGCAAGGTGCGCCTGGGTGCGGTCGACGGCACCACCGAGATCAAGAACTCGTCGGGCGACTGCTGGGTCGGGCAAAGCACTGGAGACGTCCGGGTCAACACCGCCTACGGCGACATCACGGTCGATCGTGCGCTCGGCTCGGTTACGGCACGCACCGCCCACGGCAGCGTCCGGATCGGCGAAGCCGTACGCGGATCGATTGATCTGCAGACCTCGTACGGCGGCATCGAGGTTGGAGTCCGCCGCGGTACGGCCGCGTGGCTCGACCTCAGCTCACGCATCGGCCGGGTGCACAACGCGCTCGAGACCACCGACGCGCCGGCGCAGACCGACGAAACCGTCGAGGTCCGCGCGACCACTTCGTACGGCGACATCACGATTCGCCGCGCCCAATAGCCCCCTTACGCGAACGACCCACGAAACGAGGAACACGATGATCAGCCCATCACGACCAGCAATCGGCGCCACCGGCCTGCGGAAGTCCTATGGCGACAAGGTCGTGCTCGATAGCATCGATCTGGACATCGCCGAAGGGACGATCTTCGCGTTGCTCGGCCCGAACGGCGCCGGCAAGACCACCGCCGTGCAGATCCTGTCCACACTGATCAACGCCGACGGTGGCAGCGCTCGCATCCTTGGCCACGACTTGACGCAGGAACCCGACGCCGTACGCGAACTCATCGGCGTCACCGGCCAGTTCTCGGCCGTCGACAACCTGCTCACCGGCCAAGAAAACCTGAACCTGATGGCCGACCTCCGTCATCTCGACAAGGTGACCGGTCGTCGCCGTACCGCCGAATTGCTTGAGTTGTTCGACCTGGCCGAAGCGGCGCGCAAGCCGGTGTCCACCTATTCCGGCGGCATGCGCCGGCGGCTCGACCTGGCGATGACGCTGGTCGGCAACCCCCGCGTCATCTTCCTCGACGAGCCGACCACCGGCCTCGATCCGCGCAGCCGTCGCGGCATGTGGCAGACCATTCGGGACCTGGTGGCCGACGGAGTGACGATCTTTCTCACCACGCAGTACCTGGATGAAGCCGACCATCTCGCCGATTGGGTGGCCTTCCTCGACCACGGCCGCCTCATCGCCCAGGGCACCCCGCTCGACCTCAAACGTCGGATCCCCGGCGGCCACGTCGTGCTGCAGTTCACCGACCCCGGCGAGCTCGACTCGGCCGCCCGCGCGTTCAGCACATCGTCGCGAGACGACGCCGCGCTCACCCTCCAGGTCCCGAGCGACGGCGGTGTCCGGTCGCTGCGGGCACTGCTCGATCAGCTGGACCGCGCGTCGATCGACGTGGCCGGACTCGCCGTGCACACACCCGACCTCGACGACGTCTTCCTCACGCTGACCGGGCAGCCCGACCCCCGCACTCCTGCCGGACAACCGGGCCTTCGCACCGGCCAGCCTGACTACGAAAGGACCTCCGCGCGATGACCACGCTCAGCCTCGCCGTACGCGATTCGAGCACGATGCTGCGGCGCAACCTCCTGCACATGCGGCGCTATCCGTCGATGACGCTCATGCTCGTCGGCCTTCCGGTGATTTTCCTGCTGCTATTCGTGTACGTCTTCGGCGGAACGCTCGGCGCCGGGCTCGGTCCCGCGGGCGGTCGCGCCCAGTACGCCAACTACGTGGCTCCCGGGATCCTGCTCATCACGGTGGCCGGCGCCGCACAGGGCACCGCCATTTCGGTCGCCATGGATATGACCGAAGGCATCATCGCGCGGTTCCGTACCATGAAGATCTTTCGCCCGTCGGTCCTGACCGCGCACGTGCTCGGCAGCATCGTCCAGACACTGATCGGTCTCGTGGTCGTTACCGGCGTGGCCTTGCTCGTCGGGTTCCGGCCGAACGCTAACCCGATCGAGTGGATCGCGGCGATCGGTGTTCTCCTCATGATCAGCTTCGCCGTGATCTGGTTGTCGGTCGCCTGTGGCCTCGTCTCGAAGAGCGTCGAGACGGCGAGCAACCTACCCATGCCGCTGGTGCTCCTGCCGTTTCTGAGCAGCGGATTCGTCCCGACTGACTCGATGCCGGTCGCGATGCGCTGGTTCGCCGACGTACAGCCGTTCACGCCAGTCATCGAAACGCTGCGCGGTCTCCTGCTCGGAACTGCGATCGGCAACAACGCGATCTGGGCCGTCATGTGGTGCGCCGGGATCAGCGCGGTGAGCTACCTGTGGGCGAGGAGGCTCTACAACCGCGACACCGCACGCTGACATGCCCGTCACCTGGTGAGGCCCCTCACCTGGTCAGCCCGTCACGGATACGAGCTTTGCGACCTCCTGGGATCCGGCGAGCGACCGTTCGGACACGATGCCGAGGCCCGGCGCGTAGATCTTCTCGTCGACGACGTTCGGCTCTAGGACGGTCATCTCGAGCGACCGCACGGTGTTGTGCACAGTGCCGTACGGAACCGTTGCGGAGCCACCCGTGCCCACGATCCATGCGACATCCTCGGCCTGACCCTTGAGGTACTCCTGCCGGTAGGCGTCGGGGATCTTCGGGTGGGCCTCCATGATGAGACCGGGTGTCGCGCCCTTGACGCCCGCCAACCACGAGCCGGACGTGTCGACGGAGCCATCCGGGTTGTAGGCCTTCGTGTCCTCGCCGAGGTACCAGACGTTGCCCTGCTTGTCCTGGGCGAACCAGTCAAGCGTCGCCTCGAGCGTGCGATGGTGAGTGTCGGTCGCGACGTCCCGGACCACGACGGCGCGGACCCCCTCAATCATCTTGGAGGCGCTGGTCACGGTCACCGTGTCGGTCTGCGCCACGCCGTCGCGCGTGCCCTGGTAGACCATGACCCGGCCGACCGGCAACGGATAGTACGGGTTGTCGACTGTGGTGACGAAGTTCGACGGGTCTAGCGGGCCACCGGTGGCGACCGATGCCGTCGATACCGATGCCCGATCCGAGCGCGTGACCGTCGCGGCCGATGAGCCATTTCCGCTCGTACACGAGACGAGCGATCCGGCCAACGCGAACGCACTGACGACACGCAATGAGGTGGAAGCTCTGCTGAACATGCGTACCTCCGAACGATCTCGTACCGAGCATGCGCTGGGCCGCATTAAGCGCACATGAACGCTCAGTCGAGCGTGCGGATCCGCAGGGCGACGCTCGCACCGCCGGCGGCGCGGTTGACGGCGGTCGCGTCGCCGCCGTGTGCGGCGGCGATAAAGCGGGCGATGGCGAGCCCCAGGCCCGCGCCGCCGCCCGAATTCGTGTCGGAGCAGACGAACGGCTCGAACGCGTGCGGCAAGATGTCCGCGCGAAAGCCCGGTCCGTCGTCGGAAACGGTGAACGTGACGGCGCCCTGATCGACCTGGGCGTGCAACACGATCACCCCACCGGCCGGTGAATGGCGAACGGCGTTGTCGACCACATCGTCGAGCGCCTCGCGTATCCGGGTCGCGTCGATGCACACCTCGTCGTCCGGGGCGTCAACGGTCACGGTCACGCCGGCGGCGTCGGCAACGTACCGGTGACGGCGGGCGAGATCGTCGAGCATCGCGCGGAGCCGGATCGGGGAGCCGTCGACGGAAATGCGCCCGCCGTGCGCGCGCGATATCGCTAACAGGTCCTCGGTGAGCCGCGTCAGGTGTTCGACCTCCTCCGACGCGCTGCGGACGGTGGCGGTCAGCTCGTCGACGCTCCGGCGTCCGGTCAAGGCCAGGTCGATCTCGGCGCGCAAGATAGCGAGCGGCGTACGCAGTTCATGGCTCGCGTTGTCGACGAAGCTGCGCTCCGTGTCGAACGCCGCGGCGATGCGGTCCAGCATCGCGTTGAGCGTGGTTGCGAGCCGGCCCAGTTCGTCTTCGGCGTGGGCGGCCGACAGTCGCGACGTCAGGTTCGATCCGGCGATCGCGGCCGCCTCGCGGCGTATCCGCTCGACCGGGCGGAGCGCACCGCCAATGAAGAGCCACGCCACCGCCGAGGCGAGCGCGAGCGCGATCGGCATGCCGATGACCAGCGACTTCATCAGTCCCGCTAGCTGATCCGCGCGATCCTGTAACGACGAGCCGACCAGGACGACATAGTTTCCGTCCGCGGTAGTGACCGGTACGGCCAGGACGCGACTCAGGTTGTCGATGCCGGCGACGTGACGATCGTAGAAGCCCGTGCCGGTCACGGCCCGCACGTCCGCCGCCGGAATGAGTGGCGCCGAGGCCACGTTCGGGCTGGATTCGAGGACGTGCCCGTCCGGGTCGACAACCTGCGCGAACGCCTCGTCCGATTCGATGAGGGTCGCGCCGACGTTGAGCGGGACGGTGCCGCCGGCGCGAAACTCCGCGACGATCACCTCGGCCCGGGATCGCAGGCCCGCATCATTGACGGCCAAGAGGTCCGCCGCCGCTCGGGCATAAACAAACACACCTACCGCAGCGAGTACGGCGCCCATCGCGATCGCGAAACCGATCGTGAGCCGCAGGCGCAACCTTCGGCGGTTACGCCAGTTGTGCAGTAACCGCATCGCAAAGCCGGTAGCCGACGCCCCGCACGGTCTCTAGTGATGCCGTGCCGAACGGCCGATCGATCTTGTTCCGAAGGTTGCAGACATGCACGTCGACAACGTTCGTGTCGGACGCGTACGCGAAGTCCCACGTACGTTCGATCAACATGCCGCGGCTCAGCACTTCGCCGGAGTTTCGCATGAAGCATTCGAGCAGCGAAAACTCCTTGGCCGTCAGGTCGAGGCTCGTCGCGCCCCGCCATGCCTCGTGTGTGGCGGGATCCAGCCGTAGGTCGCCCACGGTGAGCACGGTGGGTCGCGGTCGCGCGCCACGGCGGACCGCCGCGCGTACGCGCGCAATGAGCTCAGCGAACGCGAATGGCTTGGTCAGGTAGTCGTCGGCGCCGAGGTCAAGACCTCGAACCCGATCGGGTACGCCGTCGCGAGCGGTCAACATCAGCACCGGCGTCCAGTCGCCCGCCTCCCGAAGGCGTCGACACACCTCGAAGCCGTCCGGACCGGCGCCCAGCACGATGTCGAGCACGATCGCGGCGTACGTCGTTTCGGATGCCAGCCACAACGCATCCTCGCCGGTATTGGCAACATCGACGGCGTAGCCCTGCTCGGTGAGGCCTCGCTGCAAGAGCGCGGCCATCTTCTCGATGTCCTCCACGACAAGAATCCGCATGGGTACACCACCAAGATCGCGCCGACGTCGCCCGTTGGGCATCGGCCACCTTTTGAGCCTAATCCAGCTGCATGAAGCGGCGATTAATCTCGAGCCGCGCCAGGCTTGGCCGGCGGCGCGGCGCTCGGCTCCGGAGTCGATCGACGTCTCAAGCGTTTGGTGGGTCTCCGAGCGCAATCTCGATCTTGCGCCGGCTTCCACCGTCCGTACCCGGCAATCCGTGGCGCGATGCGGGCGCAAGATTCGCACCCACCGATCGGCGTGATCACCGGATCGTTTGTGACGCCGTCGCCTTTCCGGTCAGGGTCTGCAGTTTGTGGAGCACGGCCGCCGCGATGTCGGCCAGAGATCGCTCCTCGCCTTCGCGAATCCATTGTGTGAACGCGATCCCGAACACGGTCGTGCCGGACTCGGCGGCCAGGGTGGCCGCGAGATCGTCGACGCCTCGCGCGCGGAGGGCGTCGGCGACCGTTGTGGCGAGGCTGGCGAGCTTGTGCCGCTCGCGTTCCTGCAGCGCGGGGTTCTGGTCGATCACTGATTGACGCGTACGGGAGTAGGCCCGGCGTTCGTCCGGGAAGAAGGACGCCGCGGACTGCAGGGCCGACGCGACGATCTCGATCGGGGATGCGTCTGGTGGCGCGGCGTTCACACCGGTGAGGAATGCCTGGGCGAACTCGTTCTGTCCGTAGAAAAGCACGTCGCGCTTGTCGCTGAAGTGGCGGAAGAACGTGCGTTCGGTCAGCCCGACGGACTGCGCGATCTCCGTGGCCGTTGTCTGCTCGTATCCGCGGGTGGCGAACAGCTCGAGCGCGGCCTTCTGCAGCCGCTCCGGAGCTCCCGGTTCCCAACGCACCATGCGGTCGAGTGTAGTGATGACAGCGACTGACGTGAAGGTGTACGGTGATGTCTGTGGCTGACGTCAGTCACAGACATCAAACGCACCGAGCTAACGCTCCGCCGGAGCGAAGGATCGAAGGAGATCACGTTATGCGCGTATTTGTCACCGGAGCGTCCGGATGGATTGGCTCCGCAGTCGTCGACGAACTGCTCGCCGCCGGCCACGAGGTCACCGGACTGGCCAGGTCCGACGGATCCGCCGGGGCCCTCGACGCGAAGGGTGCTCACGTCCGGCGCGGCGACCTCGACGACCTCGACAGCATCCGCCTCGGCGCCAAGGACGCGGACGCCGTCATCCATCTCGCCAACAAGCACGACTGGTCCAACCCGGCCGCCTCGAACGCCGCCGAGCGAGCCGCCGTCCACACGATCGGCGACGCGCTCGCGGGAACCAACCGTCCGTTCCTACTTGCGTCCGGTGTCGCCGCGCTCGCCGACGGCCGGCCTGCCACCGAAGGCGACGCGTCCCCGTTCCACGGTCCGGACTCGCCGCGGGGCGGTAGCGAAAACCTCGCCCTCGAGTTCGTCGACCGCGGGGTGCATACCGTCAGCCTGCGCTTTGCGCCGACCGTGCACGGCACCGGCGACCACGGGTTCATCGCAGCCATCGCCACCATCGCTCGCCAGAAAGGCGTCTCCGGCTACCCCGGTGACGGGACCAACCGTTGGGCCGCCGTACATCGGCTCGACGCAGGGCGTCTCGTTGCCCTCGGCCTCGAGAAGGCGCCGGCGGGCGCGCGCCTGCACGCCGTTGCCGAAGACGGCGTCCCCACCCGCGAGATCGCGGAGGCGATCGGCCGCGCGTTCGACCTGCCCGTCAGTTCCATCGCATCCGAGGATGTCCAAGACCACTTCGGATGGATCGGCACCTTCTTCGCGATGGACCTCTCAGCGACCAGCGCCGCGACGCGGGAACTCCTCGGCTGGACGCCCGGCGGACCAACCCTCATCGAGGACCTCGATGCCGGCGCGTACTCGGCGCGGTGACGTTGAGCGGTGCGGCCATCCGGCCGGCCGCAGAACGCCGGCGCCCTTCGGATCGATTGCGTAAGCGACGCCGGCGGACACCGCTGCTCGGTGCGGATCTTGCGCGACTTACCTTGCTGCGTACTTGCCCCGCGGTCGCGCCTCGCATCACCGTGGGGGAGCAGGCACAGCATTGAGGTACGTGAGCAGCGGCCCTCCAGGGCTACCTGGAGGGCCGCGCCCAGCGGCATCTGGGTTGGGTGACCTCGACACCGCAATGACCGTCACGCGATTGAATCGCGTCACGCGTTGTTGCGCGTGGACGGTGGTGCGGCGATTGGCCGATCCGTCGCGGAATCGCCGCCGGATGTCGCCCGCGTCGCGACTGACCTCAGGTGCCGTTCACGCGCCGATAACCGTTACTGACCACCGCCATGAAGGTAATCGGCGACTCCTTCAACGGCTCGCCGGTTTCTTCGGCCTGCACGATCCAATTGTTGCCAATGTAGATCGCCACGTGGTGGCCGCTGTTGTAGAAGACCAGGTCACCGACCCGGAGGTCGCTCTTGCTGATGGCATGCGACTCGTCCCACTGTGACCCGGTGTAGTGGTCCAAGGTGACGCCGGCCGCCTTCCAGGCGACCATCGTGAGCCCGGAGCAGTCGTACTCGCTGGGTCCGGCCTGAGCCCAGCCGTACCAATGGATCGGCCAGACCAGCGAACACGCCTTCTTTGCGGCCGTGTAGCCCGCGCCGCCGCTGGAGACCTGCGGGCAGGCGACCGGCTTCACGTAACACTCGCTCGTCTTTGAGGTGGTACTACCGCTACACCCACTACTGCCGCTGCTCGTACTGCTGCTGCTTGCCGCCGCCTTCGCAGCCGCTGCCTTTGCAGCGGCTGCCTTGGCCGCGGCCGCTTTTGCCGCGGCCGCCTGGGCGGCTTGAAGGGTGCGCAGATGGGCGAGTTTTGCCAGGATGTCCTTCTTCGTCGCGGCAAGCTGAGCCTTTTGCGCTGCCTCTGTTTTGATGAGCGCGTCGAGGGCCTTCTTCTGGGTCTGGTACTTGTTGACGAGCACGTTCGCGTTTGAGACGGTCGCACGCTGGTTCTTTCCGACCACCGCCAGCATGCCCAGCTGGTCGGCCAAATCGGACGTTGACGGCGCGTCCATCAGCGCGACAAGACCGCTGCCCGGGCCGGCAATATAGAGGTCACGGACGACAGACGCGACGCGTTGTTGGGCAAGCGCCGACACGAGCCGTGCTGGCGCCAACGCCGCGCCGAGCTGCGCCGACTTCTTCTGGTCGGCGGCGAGTTTCGTCGTGATGCCGTTGTACTGTTCGACGACCGTCTCGATCTGGTTATTGAGATCGGTGATCTGCTGCGCGATAGTCGGTGCCGCCTGCGCCGCGGTGGCTGGCATTAGGACGGTGAGACCGGCCGCGACGATAGCGAGGGCTAAGCCGAGCGCCATGGTGCGCCGGGTCTTGCCGTTTGGGGGATCCGATGGTGGACGTAGTTCAGCATTGACCGGGGGTAAGGCCACGAGCTGCCGCTCCTTCTTCCGCTCCGCTGACCGGGTTAGCTGACGGGTTCGGGCGGGAAGTGCGCCCTACGCGCCGCGGTTCGGCGCCGATTCACCCCGGATGGAACATGGTTCCCCGGCTCGCACGTTGCAATTGGCCACGATGCGATTAAGCGGTGTCGCGCCCGCGGCGACCCTGATGGCTGCCAACATCGGACGCAGACCGACTTCACCTTAGGTAACCGTTCCCGCGGCGGGCAAGCGACGCCGACCCTAAATCGCTTGGCAACCAGGCCGGTACGCTGTGTGTTCACCCGAACGGCTACATTGGCCAAGACTCCACAGTGGTCAATGCACCGAACGACACTCGCGCGCTATGAACGTCGCTTCTCGCGCCGGCTTCACCTTGAGCCGCAGGACCCGCTACTGACCATCTCTGCTGAGCGCGGCGAAGGACGCCCAAGGGGCAGTATCGGCGGATTCGTCTTTCCGCCGGATCGGGATGATGGCAAGCACGGTGATGAGGCTGCCAGCGACCGTTAGCCAGGCTCCAGCGCGCAGGTCGTTGTATCGCAGGTCGGTCGGGTTGTAGTGGCGGGCGTTGAGCCAGATCCAGAGCGCGGCGGAGGCCAGTGCAATCACCGAAAACGCACCAGTGAGCAGGCGCGATGCGATGAGTCCGCCGACAACGACGAGGATGCCGGCGGCGGCGACCACGACGGCGAACGATGTGGTTGTGGCCGAGTGCGCGTAGTGAAGGTGGCGTAGTCCGAAAAACGAGGTGTGGGTGATGCCGGAGGCCGGCCGGGTGCCTCGGGCATCGATCCAGGGCAGCGCTGCGCCGGCCGTTATTGCGAGGCCGCAGAGCGTGACGAGCGCCGCGACGAGGGGGCGTCGGGTTGTCATGGCGTCCACCATACCGATGTCACTGTGAGTGGACCTGTCGGCTGTTTTGAGCTGTCGATCGGCCGCGGCGACCTCGGGTACCGACATGTCCGGTAGTTACGAAGCCATCGCTGATGGTGACGATCTGCGACGCGGTCAGTCGAGATCGTGCTCGCGTGCGTACCGCGCGACCGCCATGCGGTCGCGCGAACCGGTCTTCGCGAAGATGCGGTTGATATGTGTCTTGACCGTGTGGCCGCTCAGGAAGAGCGCCGAGGCGATCTCGGAGTTCGTCATGCCGCGCGCGATCATGCCGAGGATCTCCGCCTCGCGTTGGGTGAGTCCGTCGGGCAATTCCCGCCGTACCGCGTTGCCTTGGGCGCCATCATCGGCCGGCGTGGCAGCGCCCGATGTGGCGGCGAGCAGCCGCGCCTGTACGCCCGGATCGAGTACGGCCAGCCCGCGCGCGGCCGCGTGCAGCGCGCCGGCGATATCGGAGCGGTCGGCGTCCTTCGTCAGGTAGCTGCGAGCGCCGGCGCGCAGTGCGTCGAGCACCGATCGGTCGTCTACGTACGTGGTCAGGACGACGATCGCGACCTCGGGATGTTCGGCGGTGAGCCGACGCGTCGTCTCGATCCCGTCCAGTACGGGCATGTGCAAGTCGAGCAGAATCGCGTCCGGTCGTCGGTGTGCCACGAGGTCGAGTGCCTCTTGTCCGTTCGCGGCGGTACCGAGTACCTCGATGTCGGGCAGTCCACCGAGCAACAGCTCCAACCCCTGCCGCACGCTCGCCTGGTCGTCGGCGATGACGATGCGCAGCCGCGCGCTGGCAGAATCGGCCCCGCTCAACTAGTCCTCCTCCGGCGGATCGTCGACTCGCGCTGCGTCAACCGGCGACAGCTCGTCCGGCACCTCGGCATCGACCGTCCACGTGTCGCTGCGACGACCAACGGAGAGAGTGCCGCCGATCAGCAGAAGGCGTTCCTTCATGCCGGTCAGCCCGTAGCCGCTGTCCGCCGTCTCGAGCACCGAGTCGATCACTGTACCGTCGCCGACCGGGTTGGAGACCGTGAGGCGTACGCGATCCGGCTCGTACGCCAGGCGAACCTCGACGCGTTGGCGCGGCGCGTGCTTGGCGGCATTGACCAATGCTTCCTGCGCGACCCGCAGCAGCGCCATGGTGGCGGTCGGCGGCAGATCGCGAGGCGTGCCGTCCACCGTCACCTCGACGGTCGAGCGGTGCTGGCTGGTATGCGAGCCGGCGATGTTCCGCAGTTCCTGGTCGAGCGGCAGCGTGTCGGAGCGCAGCGCGTGCACCGCGCGCCGCGTCTCGGCCAGGCCGTCGGAGGCCATCCGTTGCGCCGTCGCGAGCACGTCGAGTGCCTTGTGGATGTCGCCGCTGTCGGTCAGTACGGCGCGCGCGGCCTGGATCTGGATGCCGAGAGCGCCGAGCGAATGGGCGAGCACGTCGTGGATTTCGCGCGCGATCCGGGTGCGCTCGTCGAGCACATCCGCGCGCCGCTGTTGTACCTGCAGTTGTCTTGTCCGTACCAGCAATTCAGCGGCCTGCTCGGCCTGCACGCGGTACGTGCGCCGCTGCCGTCCGATCAGCAGACCGCTCGCCATCGTGACGGGGTACCCGATCAACTCGGCGGCGTTCGCGCCGAACGCGAGCGCACCGACGAGCGCGCCCAGGATCCCGAGCCCGACCACAGCGAGTGCCGACCCGAGCGCGGTGTCGGCACCGGCCACCAGCGCGGCGATGGCAGCGAACAGCACGAGCAGCGCGCCGTTGTGCGACATCGAGAGCACCCCGGACACCGCGGCGATGACGCCCAGCGTCACGGGCAGCCACCAGTCGCGCGGGACGTTAGCCGGTGACCGCCAGTCCATCAGGCTCCACACGAGCATCGCGACGCCGATGATCGCGTACCCGCCGATCTGTACGCCGAGATCGCTCCGGTCGTCCGCCTGCGCTTGGGCCACGAACGTGAGCAACCCGATCCAGATGAAGCCGAATGCGCGGGCGGCCCAGATGATCGAGCGCGGCGTGGCCCCGGAATCGCGCAACGTCCAGCGCCCCATCCGACGCGCCGGCGAGGCATTCCTCGCCGTGGCGTCGCGCTCGGCACCGGTCGACATGGCCGCCATCCCTTCCACCTCGCAGATCTCGAGGGTTTCACGCCATCGTCCTCGACGGCTCCGACCCGGTCGTCTCCGACGACCTTACGAGCGGTCGCTCATCGACCGCGTCGCCGCCTGGGCTGATGTCGCGGCGGGCGTCTGGTACCGCGCCTGGTACCGCACGTAGTACCGCGCCTCACACCGCGAGGCCTCCGGCAACCGCGCGGGTCATACCCACGATCGGCTCGTGCTCCGATTCGGCAAACCGCCGCGGCGCCGAGAGTGAGTCGTGTCCGCAAGACACCGCGATGCAAAAGCCATCGCGGAGGACCGACCAAGAGGACCGACCAAAGGGAGCCGGAAATGTTGTCTGAACTGTCGCAGGCGATGATCGTCAACGGTGCCGTGTGGGGCGCGGTGCTGGCCACCGATCTCGGCCCGGCCCGAAAGGTCGGCGTCATGCGCATCGTCCGACCGCTCGTCGTGGCCGCGGTCATCGTCCCGCTGTTCGTCGCGAAGCCCGCTACGCACGGCATGAGCCTGGTGCTCGAGATAGCCGGCATCATCGCCGGCGCGCTATGCGGACTGGCTGCGATTGCGCTGATGCGCGTGTACCGCAGTCCGGAGACCGGAAAGCCGGTCAGCCGCGCGGGATGGGGCTACGCAACACTGTGGACCGTCGTCATCGGTGCTCGCGCACTGTTCTCGTACGGCTCGGTTCACTGGTGGCCCACGCAGCTCGTGCACTGGGGCATTGCGCACCAGGTGACCGCCGATGCGCTCACCGACGCGCTCGTGTTCATGGCGATCGCGATGCTCGTCACCCGTACCCTCGGGATCTGGGCCCGCGCCGCGTCATTGTCCGGCGCCGCCGCGGGCGAGCACTCGGCGGCAACCGCCGACTCGCGTTCCTGACGAACACACTCGTCCGTACGAGCGAGAGCGGTGCCACGCATGCCGTGGCACCGCTCTCGGCATGTACGGGTGGTGAAGGACCGCTCCGCAAGCCCGAACCCGCACGCCGCCTCCACCAAGCAAAATGAGCCAATGCCCCTCGACGAGCACCAACTGTGGCAGATGCTCCACGCCCTGGACGACCCCGACCATCTCGAGTTCCCCGCCGACTACAACAACCGACGCACCCGCGAACGGTTCGAGCAACTAGTGCAGCGACTCGACATCGACTTTGCCTGCAAATGCCAGGTCGACCGCGACGTCCAGGACGCCAGCCGGCACGGCACCATTGACATCCCCGCAGCTACCACCGCCACCGGCCGGCCCCTCGTCGTACTCATCAGCAACTTCGGCGAACTGGCCGTCCTCGCCATCGACAACCCCGGCGTGTGGACCCAGGCCGAAGCCGACCAGCTCCTGCACCCCGACGACGGACACCGCATCCACACCGCCCTGGCCGACCTCGGCTACACCCAGATCCCCGAAGAACCCCTCTGGCAGGACTACGACGGTGCCTCCCACCCAGCCATCTCACGCGCACCCGACACATGGTGGACCCGCTACTTCTCCTACCTCTAAACTCACACCCAACCATGATCGTCTAGCCGGATGTGTCACCCACGTCACGAGACCGATCTGTCACGGACGTCCTGAGACACGACAACGATGTCCGTCAACCATGTCCGTCAGTCTGTAGTCAGTCCGTCGGTTTTGGACTGAAGACCGACACGAGCCCGACATGAAGCCCGGCACTTGTGCCGACACTGATACTCGACAACTGGCAGGCATCACCCACACCAGGCTCGCATATCAAGTGGAGCGTCGCGGCGGGCGGCGCGGGCAGACAGCGGTGCCACATGAGCCGAAGCCTGAGATTCCCGGGGGTAATGAACGCCGGTATAGCGCCAGGTTCCGTCAGCGCTAACGGTGTGGCATGGATCGGGCTCGCCTTGCGGTGTGCCACTTCGCCAGCGCGGCTCTGATCCCTAGCCCGATGGCAACGACCACGAGCACGCCGAGCAGCGCCCTCGCGCCGGCGGTTCCGATGCGCTCCGCGATGTCTGCGCCCAGGAAGTACGAAACGCCTACGTATAGTGCGATGAGGAAGATTCCGGAGGTGACTGCCCCTAGCACGAACACCCAGATAGTCACTCGGAAGATCCCGGACACGTAAGCCGGCATCGTCACTGATGCGATGAAGTTGTGACGAGCGAAGATGCGGTCGCCCTTTGCCAGCACTTTCAGACGCGACTTTTCGAGTCGGCCCGGATGCTCGAGTAGTCGACGCCCGCCGCGGATGCCGATCCAGTACCCGGCCAGAGAGCCGAGCATCCAGGCGATGATGCCCGTTGCAATGACGATCACTACATTGAGTCGACCTTCTCCCGCCAGCGTGCCCGCTGCGATCAGCGCCGCATCGCCGAGGGCGGGTAGGCCGCCGCCCTTGGTGATGACGACGACGAACAAACCGAGGTATTCGGCCAGGGTCATCGTTGACGCGCCCGCATGGTGATGGACTTCGTTGGACAGCCGTCGGTGGGCCGACTGCTCACGCCGCGACGCACGACGTCCGCGCTAGCACGGTCCAGCGCCGCTTCGGTCCAGCTCGGCACGGGTTGACCCGCAAATCCCGCAGACCTCTGCGTCGAGGTCCTTGTTGGCGGCATCATCCGCTCAGCACTTTCACAGTCGGACAAGATCGATGGTGGTCGGGCTCCAATCTCATCATCGCGAAAAGTCGAGCCGGAAGCATCGTGATCTGCGCAGATACCTGCCTGTGCCACCGGGCACTCTCTCGGGGTCCGACCCGATCGTGGGGTGCTCAGTCGTTCACGAGTCGTGGCGGGGTCCCCTTGCGGAGCCTGCGCTAAGGCGTCCAGAAGTCGCCCGGCAACGCCTCGACGTACGACGCGGATTGCTCGAGGCGGCTCGCGATAGGCAGCAGGGCGATCGCGGCCGGATCGCCGGCCTCGGCCATGCTGCGGATGACGCCTGCCTGTCGGCGGGCACGCACTACGATCACCGCGCCAAAGGCCCGACGATCGCTGTCGTAGCGGTACGCGTCAAGCAGCAGATGAAGGCGGCGGGACCGATCGGTGACATCGTGCGAGTCTTTCTGCTCGCCGGCATCCGGCGCGGTCAGCGGCACCCACACAAGTGCCGAGAACGCGAGATCGTCGTCTCGTGGCGACGGACTGGCCGTGTCCCAGTCGAAGAAGCCGACCAGCCGGTCGCCGTCCATCACCGCGTTGTACGGGGCCGCGTCCTGGTGACCAACGATCCACCCGGGCTGCATGGTGCGACCGGTGAACCACCGCTCGTCCTCCGGCGGAACGAAAACAGCTGTCGCGTCATGGATGCGTCGCATCCATCGGCCGACCTGTACCAGAGTCGAGTCCGCGTACACCCACGCGGGCCAGTCAACGCTGTCGCCGATCACCTCACCGGGCAGGTACGTGAGCATCTGACGCCCTTGGTCGTCGAAGCCGAGCGCCCTGGGCACACCGTCAACCCCGGCATCTTCCAGGTGCCGCAGTAGGGTGTGTACCGTCGGCGTCCACGGTGCGGCCTGCTTGTGAACGACGCCACCGATGCGCACGGCGCCGTCGGTGTTGCCGCCCGGCAGGGTCTGCTCGCTCATTGCTGTTGCATACCGAACCTCCAGCAACAGCGATAGCGAATTTTGCGTGTCGAGGCGACAATCGACCACTCTGGACTGCGCGGTCGATGACCGTCGACAGACGCGGCACAGGCAGCGCGACTGCCGCTTCATGGGCCTGAGCGCACGCGCCGCCCAGTCGCTGGCGAAGGTCGCTACAGGGTTTGGACCCGTCTCCCGTGATGGCGCTTCTGCCGGGTTCTCCCCGCCGCAGCGTTACCGCCCGGCGCCCACGGAAGGTGGTGGCCGATGGTGGGTGGGCGTCGGCCAGCAATACCTCTTCACTCTTGTCGGACGATATCGACCGAGATCTCCACGGCCGGAATCGTTCCCCTGTTCTCTAGCCAGTGGGTCGTGTTCCGATCCTCGGGCCAGCCCACTCCGGGCCCATAGTCCGTAGTGACCCCGTTTCGATGGTCAGTGATCGTTCCCTGCAAGATGTAGACGGTGCCCGGTCTGCCTACATGGTCGTGCATCGGGCCGAAGATGCCGCCAGGCTCGATGGTCACCATACGCATTCGAATTTGGCGCCCTGCCATGCCCTCGATCTCACCGGTAAGGTCAACCGTCGCAAGGACCTTCACCGCGACACCTCTCGTCTCTGGTGCCACCTCTTCGTTGCTCATCGTCCTCTCCTCTCTGTACGTCCAGGCCCGTCGAGGCAGCCGACGCGCACGACGATCACGGTCTCCTAATCCCGCTGGTCGATGGCGTCGACCGCTGCGGATGGCCCTACCTAGGGCTTAGCGGTTGGCGCGAGACCCAACGCGGCCGTGCTCAGCACCAGGCTGGACCGTACTCGCAGCTTCGGGATCTCGGCCTCCAGTACCTCGCAGGGGTGCAGATGGTAGGTGATGTAGGTCGGTTCCGAAATCGTCGAGCCGACACCGGCTGTCATCCGATCGAGGCCGGCTGCTTCGGGCCGTCGAGGTCGGGTCGGTTCGGCAACCGGCGGGGCACTCGGCCGTGGTGTCCGGGGTGTGCCCGTCGCACCTGCAGGGCAGCCACGGACGACAGGACGAGCAGGCCGCCCGCTACTTGCACGGGGGTGAGGGTTTCGTTGAGTGTGAACGCCGCCAGCGCCGTGGTCACGACCGGTTCGAAGGTCGACAGGATGGAGGCGGTCGAAGGGCCCGTCCGCCGGAGGCCGGCGAAGAAGGTCAGCATCGCCAAGACAGTGGAGACGACTGCGATACACGCGAGCCAGAACCATCCCCGCCACTCGAAGCTGAGGTCGACCCCGCCCGTCACGAGGGCACGTATGGCCAGGGTGAGGGCGGCTCCCGCCATCACGAGCGTGGACAGTATCAGCGGTGGCAGCCGCTGCACGACGGTGTCAGCAACGAGGATGTAGACGGTGTAGGTGGCAGCGGCACCGAACGCCAGGGTCGCCCCGAGCGGGTGGAAGTCCACACCGCCGGTACCGAGGAGGACGAGCAGCGTCCCGCCGGAGGCAGCCACGAGCGCGGCGCAGCGGCCGGGTGTCAGGCGGTCCCGGCCCAGGAGGACGGCCGTGACGGTAACCAGCAGCGGGTACGTGTAGAAGACCAGGGACAGCAGCGAGGCGTTCATCAGGTCCAGCGCCGCGAAATAGAGGGACGCCTGGGTGGCGTATCCGATGGCGCCAAGACCGAGGGCCGTCACCAGCAAACCGAGGGTCACTCGAGCGCGACCCGCGCCTCGGCCGGGGCTGGCGGGGTCGCGGCGCAGAGCCGGTCGCAGGAGCAGCAGCATCGCCAGCAGGCCGGCGGCAACGCCGAAGCGCACCACGAGCAGCGCTTCAGGCGAGACGCCCGCGGCGTACGCGAGCTTCCCGAAGATCGCCATGGCGCCGAAGCACGCGGCCGACAGAAGGCACAGCGCGGGACCCATGTCTAGAGCATCGGCACTCAAACACTGCAGGTCCAGTGACGATATCTGGATCTGATTCGTTAGTCTTCCTGCATGGTCGCGCTGGATCTTCGTCGGCTCCGTCTGCTCCGCGAGCTCGAGGAACGAGGGACCCTGGGCGCGGTGGCCTTGGCTCTCGACTACAGCCCTTCCGCGGTGTCCCAGCAGCTGAGCGTCTTGGAGAGGGAGGTCGGCGCACGCCTGCTCGAGAAGGCCGGCCGTGGTGTACGGCTCACCGACGCCGGGCGGCTGCTCGCCCAGCACGCCCGGGTCCTGCTGACAGCAGCCGAGGCGGCGTCAGCCGACCTGGCCGCACTGGCCGGTGAGGTACGGGGCACCGTACGCGCCGGCGGTCTGCAGTCAGCGGCTCGTCGCCTACTGGTTCCCGCAGTCGCACGCATGATGGTCGAACACCCGCAGGTACGCACCGAGGTCTCCGAGCTCGAGCTCGAACAGGCGCTGCCAGGACTGCGGCTTGGAGCGGTCGACCTGGTGATCAGCGACGAGTACGACGGTCACCCACGCCCCCGACCGGCAGGGCTGCGGTTCGCGCTGCTGCACGAGGAGCCACTGAAACTGGTCCTGCCTCCCGAACATCCGCTGACCAAGCGTGGCGGACCCATCGCATTGTCCATGCTGCGGGAGGAGATCTGGGTGGCCTCCGCCGTGGGAACCGGCCATCACGACATGGTCGTGGGGAGCTGCCGATCCATCGGCGGCTACGAGCCCGATGTGCGGCACCGGTCCAGCGACGCGGACGTCCAGCTCGAACTCGTACGCACCACCGGAGCCGTCGCGCTCCTGCCCGCGCTGACGCTGCCCGCGGCAGACCCAGCCCTCGCGATTCGTGACGTCGCCGAGGCGAAGCTCGGACGTCGACTGGTCGTTGTCCTTCGAGACGGCCCCTCAGCTCCCGCGCTCGCGGCCTTTCTGGGCGTTGTGACGGACCAGGCTCGCAGTCTCAAACAGAAACCGAAGACCAATTAGCAATGCTTTCGGGCTGCGGACCTTGACGAACTCGAACCCGACCACAGCTACGACACCTGGACTCTGAGGGACCATGACGTTCACAGCGAGCGCGTGCGCCGGGGTGCGAGAGATGCACCAGGTGACTCTGCACGCGCTTGTCGACATGGTTCCCTCGCTGACGCAGTGACAGCTCTCACGAATCGATTCGGGCCGCTCGCAACCCGACGATGAGACCACTGCGTCCAGAAGCCCACCAGCACGACGCCGCGCAGCCGCCTCGCAGGAGCGACGGCTTGCGCGGACGGTCGGTCAGGTTATCTATCGCAGCGATTGGAAGCTGGCGCGAACTTCTTCGGTGAGTAGTTGTGGTTGCTCCCAGGCCGCGAAGTGTCCGCCTTTAGGCGGCTTGTTGTAGTGGATCAGCTCCGGATACGCCTGCTCGGCCCAACTCCGCGGCGTTTGAACGACCTCGTCGGGAAAGGCGCTGACAGCGACCGGGATGGTGACGTGTTTCGGGGCGAAGAAGGCGAACTTATTCTCCCAATAGATGCGCGCCGAAGAGACCGCAGTGTTCGTCAACCAGTAGAGCGTGATGTTATCGATGATGTCGTCTCGCGTGAGCCCCTCACGTTGACCGTCAAAGACGCGCGTGATGAGCTCTAAACTGCGCGCGTCGTGGTCGAGGAGCCAGGTGGCCAGCCCGACCGGCGAATCTCCGATCCCGTAGATCGTCTGTGGGCGGTTCGTCATCTCCTGGGCGTAGCCCACTCCGTGCTTGTAAAAGAAGTCCAGCTGCTCGCACGCGTGTTGCTCGTCGGAGGAGAGATCTGAGGGCAGCGGGCTGCCGGTCTGTACCGCCGCATCGATGTCTGGTGGAACAGTGAAAGGCCAGGTGAGGTGAATGCCAAGCAATTCCGGGGACGCCTGCGTACCCATCACATCCGTCACCATTGCGCCCCAGTCGCCGCCGTGCGCCACGAACTGCGAGTAACCCAGACGCTTCATCAGCTCCACCCAGGCGCGCCCGATGTGCTCCGGGCCCCATCCCGGCTCGGTCGGTTTGCCGGAGTAGCCGTAGCCCGGCAGCGACGGAATCACCACATCGAAGGCGTCCGATGCGCTCCCGCCATACGCCGTCGGGTCGGTCAGCGGCCCGATGATCTTCATCTGCTCGATAACGGAGCCGGGCCACCCGTGCGTGACGATGAGCGGCATTGCGTTGTCGTGTTTGGAGCGGACGTGGATGAAGTGGATGTCCAGCCCGTCGATGTCGGTGCTGAACTGCGGTAGGGCATTTAGCTTCGCCTCGCACTTGCGCCAGTCGTAGTCCGATTGCCAGTAGCTGGCGAGCTGCTGGGCAGTCTTGAGACTGACGCCCTGCGACTGATCCTTGACCGTCTCCTTTTCGGGCCAGCGCGTGGCCGCGAGTCGGTCTCGCAGTTCTTCAAGATCCGCCTCAGGAGTTTCGATCGTAAACGGGCGGATCTCTTCGGTCTTGGCAGACATCTGAGTCTCCTTGAATAGTGGGGCAACCGCCTCGTGTGACTAGCCGAACGTGAAGACGTACGCCTCCGCACCGGGCTCGAGGAACGAGATTTTCAGCGTGCGTTCACGGACCCTGTCGTGCTCGCGCACGAGCTGGTACATGCGGCCGTCGCGTAGCAAGCCGTTTCCGTCGACGTCGACGTCTACGCCGTGGGAGAGGCCCGGAGCCTCGTCGTCGACGAGCACGCGGAACGGGATCGGCTCCTTCGCTTCGGCAGACAGTACGAGATTGGCGTCGCGCGCATCGAACCGGAACGCGATGCTCCCATCAGCGTCGCCGAGCACGACCTTCTCCGGCCCGATCGTCCACTCCCCGGCAAGCGCCCACTGGTTGAAGCCCAACCTTGTCGGCAGCTCGAAGGCGCTCGGTGTGGCAGGCACAAGGCCCTCCGGTGAGGCGAAGCGCTCGCTCTGCTGGAAGCCGAGATACGTCTCGGGCGTGCGCAGATGATCCCAGTCGGCCGCCTTCTCCACGCCGACTCCTTCGACGGACACGAGATCCCGCTCGACGCCAAGCAATCGCTGAATGCCGCGCTCGGATTGCTCGTAACGTCCCTCACCGAAGTGGCTGTCGCGGAAGATGCCATCTCTGTCGATGAAGTAGAGCGCCGGCCAGTAGTGGTTGTCGAAGGCGCTCCAGATTGCGTAGTCGTTGTCGAGCGCGACCGGGTAGTCGATGCCCCGCTCCTTGACCGCCTGCCGCACCAGGTCGATGTTGTGCTCGAAGGAGAACTCCGGTGTGTGAACTCCGATGACGACCAGCCCGTCGTCGCGATAGGCGCGCGACCAGGCACGAACGTACGGCTCCGTGCGCAGCCAGTTGATGCACGTCAACGTCCAGAAATCGACCAGGACGACGTGACCGCGCAGCCCGGCGGGGCTCAGCGGCTCGGAGTTGAGCCACGCAGAAGCCCCGCTGAGCGGCGGCATATGCAGACGTGCGGACATGGCTATCTACCGCAGCGACCTGAAGCCGGCGCGCACTTCTTCGGTAAGTATTTGCGGTTGCTCCCAGGCCGCGAAGTGCCCGCCTTTGGCCACTTTGTTGTAGTGGATGAGCTTCGGATACGCCCGCTCGGCCCAGCTCTTCGGGGCCACGTACATCTCGTCCGGGAAGGCGCTCACGGCCACCGGGATCGGGTTGCCCTTGACACCCCAGAAGGAGAACTTGTTCTCCGCGTAGATCCGCGACGCGGAGACCCCGGTGTTTGTCAGCCAGAAGTGTGTGACGTTGTCGAGGACGTCGTCGGGCGTGACGCCTTCGGGCACCCCGTCGAAGGACCGGGCGATCATCGCCAGACTCGTCGCGTCGTGGTCGAGCATCCAGGTCGCCAAGAAGACCGGCGAGTCGGTCAACCCGTTGAGCGTCTGTGGGCGAGACATCTCGAGTTGACCGAAGACGTGCTTCCACGCGAAGTCCAGCTGCTCGCACGACTGCCTCTCCTCGTCGGAGAGATCAGCCGGCAGGTTCTCGAGCGCGTTGGCCGCTCCGAGGACGTTCTTCTGGAAGAGGTTGTCGATCTCGGGCGGAACCGTGCCCGCCATGTTGGTGTGGATGCCCAGCAATTCTGGTGGCTGGGACACACCCATCAGGTCGACGATGATCGCACCCCAGTCGCCGCCTTGGGCGACAAATTCCGAGTAACCCAGACGCTTCATCAGCTCTACCCAAGCGCGTCCGATGCGGTCCGGGCTCCATCCGGGCTCGGTCGGCTTGCTGGAGTACCCGTAACCCGGCATCGATGGAATCACCAAATCGAAGGCGTCGGACGCGCTTCCGCCGTGTGCCGTCGGGTCGGTCAGCGGCCCGATGAGCTTCATCTGCTCGATAACGGAGCCGGGCCATCCGTGCGAGACGAGGAGCGGCATCGCGTTGTCGTGCTTAGAGCGGACGTGAATGAAGTGGATGTCCAGTCCGTCGATCTCGGTGATGAACTGCGGCAGCGAGTTCAGCTTCGCCTCGCACTTGCGCCAGTCGTAGCCGTCAGCCCAGTAACTCGCGAGCTGCTGAGCCGTCTTGAGAGGTACACCCTGCGACTGATCAGTGACCGTCTCTTTGTCAGGCCAGCGCGTGGCCACGACTCGCGCGCGTAGATCTTCAAGGTCCGCGTCGGAGGTTTGTATCGTAAACGGCCGCACTTCGGTGTTGGTAGACATCTGAGTCTCCTATCCGTCAATGCGCTCCTTGGGCCAATCACGACGATGGCCGGGCACAAGCGCCGACCTTTTTCGACGCTACGCCCGTGACATCGGCGCAGGATCTGGATCGAATTCTTCGACAAGCTGCCGTTCTCACGAGTCGGTTCAGGGCAACTCGTTCACGGCGCTCTCGAGCTCCGAGCTTGACGTCGCGGACGTCCGCAATGTCCCCGTTCTCGTGTACGGGCTAGCCGCCGAGCGTACGGTTCGATGCGCAGAGTGTGCGCCGTCCCGACCGCGGGAAGGGTTAGCTCATGACAGAACATGCGCCCTACATTGACTACGCCAACCTGCCGAATCCCACCGAGGGCTTCGTGGTGACCATGTTCATCACCGTTCGCAGCGTCGCGCGGTCACGGGACTTCTACTCGCGCGTCCTTGGCGGCACCGTGGTCCTGGAGGAGAACCCGTGCGTGGTCAAGCTGGCCAACTCGTGGATCCTCATGAACCCCGGCGGTCCACCCACGCCGGACAAGCCAGGCGTCACGGTGGCTAACTACGAGCCCGGCGACACGACCTCGATCTTCCTGAACCTGCGGGTCGCTGACATCCAGGCCCGCTATGAGGAATGGAAATCGAAGGGCGCGGAGTTCCTCACGCCGCCGATCGACCGCGAAGCGGAGATCCGCTGCTACCTGCGCGACCCGGACGGCTACATGATCGAAGTCGGCCAGGCCACCGGTATCCAGCACGGTGTTCTTGCCAAAAAGCGCCCGGAGGACCTCCCGGGGTGAGCAAGCGGCCGAGCCGCATTAACGATCGGCGTCCGTGTCGGCGATCCCATCGTCCAACTGGTACTTGCGTTCGACGCAATGCTTTCCGCCATTGACGTTGACATCAAGCGCATTTAGAAGTCATTTCATTGGGGTGATGTGACTGAGCGCTTCAGTTGGCGCCTTTGGCGCTGTGGGTGGCCCGGCTGAGTGTCAGAGCCGCCCGCGAGAAGGTGGGCGTGACTGCGGGGCCCGGCCGGCGGTCGACCGAGCAGCTGGTTTTGGTCCACGGCGGTGCCGGTTACCTCGACGCCGGCATGGACGCGGTGGCGATAGCCTCTGGCCATGCCGAGCTTCGAGATCACATCGATAGGTACGGTCCGGAACAACCGGACCGACGTCCAGCACACGGACAACTGGGGTGCCGTGCGCAGCACGATCACCATCGACGAACGCTTCGGCGAGGCGTGCCTGCAGGGTCTGGAGGGTTTCTCCCACGTGGAGGTCCTCTTCATCTTCGACCAGTTCCCGGAACTCGACGACTACCGCGAACCCCGCCCCTACCGCGGCCGCTCCGACCTGCCACCCGTCGGCGTCTTCGCCGGCCGCGGCCCGCGCAGACCCAACCGCATCGGGGTAACGTGCTGCGCCATCGAATCCGTTCACGGCCGCGAACTGACGGTGGTGGGCCTCGACGCGGTTTCGGGCACCCCGGTCATTGACCTGAAGCCGACGATGGCGGAGTTCCACCCGGCGAACATCAATCAGCCCGAATGGGTCAGCCGCCTGATGTCGGAGTACTTCCAGCCGTAGGCGGGATCGTCTCTTGCTTGGGGTCCTTTGGCGACCGGACCGGCTCGTAAACATTGACAAGTGTGCCGCCGGGAAAGCTCTTGGACTCAGACAGGTCGAGGCGCAGTGGTCCGAGGAGGTCCTTGAACAGCGGCAGTCCGTTGCCTAGTGCAACTGGGAGAATCACCAGACGGTATTGATCGATTAAGCCGTTACGGGACAGCGCCTGTACAAAGGTAGCCCCGCCGTGAGCCATGATGTCGCCGCCGGGTTCGTCCTTGAGCGCAGCGATCTCGTCGCCCAGGTCCCCACGGGCGATCCTGGAGTTTGCCCACTCCGCGGATGGCAAGGTCTTGGAGAAGACCACCTTAGGCAGATCATTCATGAATGGCGCGTACTCGTCGTCTGCAGTCGGCCAGTGTCTCGACATTTGCTCGTAGGTTACGCGTCCGACAACGTGGGTTCCGATCTGCTCGAGCGCCGCGACCTTCCAGGCGCGAACACCGGGATCTTCGGGTCCCAACCTCCAATCGCCCTCGCCGCCGACGCCAGCAACGTAGCCATCCACCGTGACACCCATCTGCAGGATCACTCGTCTCACTGCGCTCTCCTCATCTACGATCTCGCGTGCCGACTGCGCTGCGTCGCGCATGGCACTGGGGTTTGTGCCTGCGCATAGACCACCCTCATGGATCACCCGCATGACGTCTAATACACGACTCCATAACCTATGGGCATGGATATCGACACGCGGCTGCTGCGTTACTTCGGTGCCGTCGCGGAAGAAGGCAACCTCACCCATGCGGCCAAACGCTTATTCGTGTCGCAGCCAGCATTGACCAAACAGATCAAACAACTAGAGAGCCAGTTGGACGTTGCGCTGTTCACCCGATCACGCAACGGAATGACCCTGACTCCGGCCGGCCAGGCTCTTGCCAAGCGAACCGTCGGAGTGCTGGCCGAGTGGGACCAGGCGCTACGTGAGACTAAGGCCGCGTCCAGCCGTGCGGCCCGGATCCTTCGGCTCGGATTCATCTCGAGCGCAGCCAACGAAGCCACTCAGGACATCATCGCCGCCTTCGCTGGTCGCCGCCCCGACTGGCGGGTGGATATTCGGCAGGCCGCGTGGTCTGACGCCACCGCCGGACTCGCTGGCGGCGAAGTTGATGTCGCGCTGCTCAGGATACCTTTCCCCGGCCAGGACGAAGTGAGGGTCGAGGTGCTATTGACCGAGCCTCGCGGAGTGGCACTCCCCGCCGGTCACCGCCTCGCGAAGAGCGACCGGATCTGTTTCGAACAGCTCTGGGATGAACCCTTCATCGCGTCGCCCGAAGAAACCGGTTGGTGGCGTGACTACTGGCTTGCCGCTGACGAACGACAAGGCCATCCGATCCGAATTGGATTCGTCACCGACCAACCGGATGCCTGGCTGACAGCGATCGCAAACGGCTACGGCGTGGCCCTCGCTCCAGAGTCCGCCGCTCGCTATTACGCACGCCCTGGCATCGTGTATCGACCCGTCACGGGTGTGAGCCCGAGCCAGGTAGGAGTGGCGTGGTCACCCGCCAATGATACGAACCCCGTCGTGCAGGACTTCGTTCGTTGTTGCCTGGACAATCGGTTCCCCGCACGCGATGCAGAAGAGTTCCCCCTCGTTCCATAGCGCATCCCTATGCCAGGACGTCGAACCCGATTCCATCGCTCAACCCCCGGTGCCCCCTCGCTTTCGACTGGCACGCAGCGCCTTTGTAATCCGGGTATTGACCGCATCGTCCTCGCCGTCGATGCACCCCGCGTAGACCTTGAGCAACACTCCGACGCCATGCCCGGCTCGACGTGCGACCTCTGCTGCGGGCACGCCGCCGTTGAGCCACAACGTCACGCCCGCGTGTCGGAGATCGTACGGCCGGGCGGCTAACGGCGACGCAATTGCGTCAGCGCGCGGGTTGGTATCGGCGGATGATTTCGCTACGGAGGTCCGGGGCTGAAGTGCCCAGTCCAGACAGGATTCGAGGTACGACGCCGCGATTTGTGGCGAGCACGGCCAACGCGATCTCTTCGGGCACCAGGTGCCGACCATGGCCTACCTGTTCGTGGCGTAGCGCGCGTCTCAGACACCTCTTGGCGCGGCGAGTCAGCGGCAAATGACCGGACGGGATCCCAGCTCGCCGCGGCCGACCAAATCGGCGTCGGGCCCGATGGTTGTCCGTACGAGTCAAGGCACCAGGCCCGAATGCCGCCTCGATCCGTTCGCGTACCGCATCCATGTCGATACCGATCGCCGCCAGCGCCTCACGGTCGAACGGGTCGGTGCCAGGACCGCCGGCCGAAGAGCGATGTGGACCGACGAGGTTGACGAACTCCTCCTCGTATCGCTGCGGGGTGATGCCCCTGGCACGAAGGACCGTGCCGGCTTCGCTGTCGACGCTGGCAAGGCCGTACAGCAAATGCTCACAGCCGAGGAAACCATGTCCCAGCCGACGTGCCTGCTCCCCGGCGAGCACCACCACCAGGCGACCTTCCCCTGTGATGCGCGGCGGCATCAGGGTCGGCCCATGCGACGGCCGTGCTTGCGGTGCACGGTTTGTTTGGTGACGCCCAGCCGCGCCGCGATGTCCTGCCACGACCAGCCCAACGTGCGAGCCCGCTCAACCTGGAGGAGCTCCAGTTGCTCGGTCAACGCGCGAAGCGCCGCGACCGCACGCAACCCGACGTCCGGGTCCTCGCTCGTCGCGCCCTCGGTGAGTGCCAGTGTGCTGTTCATGCTCGTCAGCATAAGCTGACGGACGAAGGATCGTCAACATATGCTGACGGCCAAGCAAGGGGCCATTCTGACCCGGCCCGCACGTGCGGAGCCACGGACTCGGCGTGGTCGAAGCAGCCTCGGCATCGCGCACGCTTCAACTCGGCGTGGCGGGGGACCAAATGATCTTCCCTGATACGCCCCCAAATCCTGGGCGACGGCGGGACAGCGTCGGACAGACCGAGAATCGAGCTTCTTGACCACCTACGGTCAAAATCGCAGCTCAGAGCGCATAAATCCGTGCTGGAAGCGGAGGGCCAGGGATTCGAACCCTGGAGGAGCATTCCTGCCCCTAGCGGTTTTCAAGACCGCCGCCATCGGCCACTAGGCGAGCCCTCCCATGCTGGACCGGGCAAGGCACGGTTCCAGCGGCACCAGTGTGCCAGATCGGGATAGCGGTCGCCGCTAGCGACCTTGGCCCACAACGCGCCGACACCGCGACCGCACAAGCTGACAAAACGCCAGGGTGTCATGCGGCCCCAGATCTAGCAGAATGGCCGGCATGTTCGCGGTGACTTTGCCAACGTACGGCGGACCCGAGGTCATGACCTGGGCCGAGGTGCCCGATCCGGAGCCCGGGCCGGGTGAGGTATTGATCGACGTGGTCGCGGCCGGCGTCAATCGGGCCGATC
>CAWIKW010000018.1:0-69226 GCA_963836785.1 uncultured Actinomycetota bacterium
CGCGATGGGCTCGAAGCGCTCCACGCAACGCATGCAGCGCATCCGCAGCCGGCTCTACGACGGCATGGCCCGCAACGGCATCACCGGTGATCTCGCCGACGACATCTTCGTCAAGCTCGCCGCATTCGCGAACTACGGCTTTCCGGAGAGCCACGCGATGAGCTTCGCCTACCTCGTCTATGCCAGCGCCTGGCTCAAGCGCTACCACCCGGCCGCATTCTGCGCCGCGCTGATCAACGCGCAGCCGATGGGTTTCTACTCGGTGCAGACACTGGTCGACGACGCTCGCCGGCACGGCGTCACGGTGTTGCGCCCGGACATCAACGCCAGCAACGCGAAGGCCACGCTGGAACGGTCGCCCGGCTCGCGGGAGGCCAGCGCCGCGGGCGAACCGCCGGCTTCGTGGGGCATCAACGGTCCACGGGTACGGCTGGGGCTCAGTTCCGTCCGTACCCTCGGAATCGAGCGCTCGCGCGGCGGCGAGGCACAGTCCGTCGCCACCCGCATTGAAGCGGAGCGTAACCGCGGCGGCCCGTATCGGGACATGGCCGACCTGGCGCGACGCGCCCGGCTGTCCACGACGCACCTGGAGGCGCTGGCCACCGCGGATGCGTTCGCCGGGTTCGGCCTCAGCCGGCGGGAGGCGTTGTGGGCGGCCGGCGCGGCGGCGCAGGAGAAGGCGGGCCGGCTGGCCGGCACGACCACCGGGCTCGACGCGCCGATGCTGCCCGGCATGGACGCGGTCGATGAGCTGGTCGCCGACGTGTGGGCCACCGGCCTGTCGCCCGACCGCCATCCGGTGCAATTCATCCGGGGTGGCCTCGACAAGCTCGGCGCGCTGTCGATCGAAGCGACGATGCGGGCCGAACACGGTAAGCGGGTGTTCGTCGGCGGCATCGTCACGCATCGGCAACGGCCGGCGACCGCGAGCGGGATAACGTTCATGAACCTGGAGGATGAGACCGGCCTGCTCAACATCGTCTGTTCGCCGGGTCTGTGGCAGCGGTTCCGTCGGGTGGCGCAGACGTCACCGGCACTGCTCATCCGCGGTCGGATCGAGCGCTATGACGGGGTGGTCAACCTGAACGCCGAGCATCTGGCCCCGCTGCGGATGCCGGTGCGGACCTCATCCCGCGATTTCCGGTAGCTGTGGGACTCCGGTGAGCATGGCACCCGCGGGTGCCCTGGCAGCGACCGCATCCGGTCGAGCCCGCCGACACCCGCGGGACGGAACCGGCTAGGACGCAACTGCGCCCGGCACTACGCTCTGCAGACGTGGAGACGACCCGTGCCGGGCTCACGCCCGGACCGCGCACCGCGGTGATCTGGGCAGCGCTGCGAGCCGAACTCGATCGACGGCCGGGCGAGCCACTCAGCGTGATCGACGTCGGTGGCGGCACCGGCGGCTTCGCCGTGCCGCTCGCGCAGTCCGGACATCGGGTCACGGTCATCGACGCCAGCCCCGATGCGTTGGCAAGTCTTCGCCGTCGTGCCGTCGATGCCGGCGTCGCCGATCTTGTCAGTGGCGTACAAGGCGACGGCGACCAGCTCGCGGCACTCGTCGCACCCCAGAGCGCCGATCTCGTGCTGTGCCACAGCGTCCTCGAGGAGGTCGACGATCCGGCGCAGGTCCTCGCATCGATCGCCGCCATCCTGCGGGCGGGCGGCGCGGCGAGCATCGTGGTCGCCAACCGCCGCGGCGCGATCCTGGCCAAGGCACTCGCCGGCCATATCGGGGCGGCGGCCGATCTGCTCGCCGACGAATCCGGCGGAGCCGCGGGCGCGGCCGGCGGCAGTGGCGGGAGCGCCGGCGGTGGCGGTGGCGGCGGCGGAGTCTCCGGCGCTGGCGGCAAGAGCCAGCGCCGGTTCGACACCGAGTCGGCGACCGCGCTGATCGTGGCCGCCGGCTTCGACGTGGAGTCCGTGCACGGCGTACGGGTGATCGCCGACATCGTCCCGGGTACGCTCGTCGACTCCGACGCCCAGGCGTTGCTGAACTTCGAACTGATCGCCGCCGACCATCCGCCGTTTCGGGACATCGCCACCCAACTGCATCTGCTCGCCCGGCGAACGGGCTGACCGGTGCCGCCGCCGGACGCCAACTGGACCGTCCCCGCTATCGCGATGCCAGCCTGCCGGATCTCCTGCCGAGCGTGCTGGCGACGCTTACCGGTCCACGCGCCGAGGCGCTCGGGTTCACCGATCATCTCGGGCTCGGCGCGCGGCTCGGCGGCGTACGCCGGATCGGTGTGGTGCTCATCGATGGGCTCGGGTACCACCTGCTCGGGACGGCCGCGGCGGCCGCCCACTCACTGTCGCGCGGCCGGGGCGGCGCGATCGCGGACATCCTCGCCGGCCGGGTCGGAGAGCTCGGAAAGCTCACCGCCGGCTTCCCGTCCACGACGCCGGTTAGCCTGGTCGGCCTCGGCACCGGCGTACGCCCCGGCGAGCATGGGGTCGTTGGATTCTCCGTACGGGTGCCGGGCACCGATCGGGTCCTGAACCACGTCAAGTGGTGGGACGACCCGGATCCGGACACGTGGCAACCCGTACCGACAATGTTCGGCCGGGCGGTGTCGGCCGGCGTCGCCGCGACCGTCATATCCCGCAAGGAGTTCACCGGCAGCGGCTTGACCACCGCCGCGTACCGTGGCGCCGCCTACCGCGGTGCCGGCAACGTCGACGCGCTGGCGATCGAGGTCCGATCGGCACTCGCGGCCGGAGGCGGCCCGACCATGGTGTACGGCTATCACCCGGACCTCGACCACGCCGGACACGTCTCGTCGATCGCGTCGCCCGACTGGCGAGAGGCGGCGACCGAGGTCGACCGACTCGTGACGCTGCTCGCGGCCGACGTGCCGGCGGACACGGCCATCCTCGTCACCGCCGATCACGGACAGTTCGACGTGCCCGACGACCGGCGCTTCGACGTCGACACCGATCGCCGCCTGCGCCGAGGTGTGGACGTGATGGCCGGCGAGCCGCGCGTGCGTTACCTGCACACCGCTCCGGGCGCCACGGACGACGTGGTGGACAGCTGGCGGGGCGTGCTCGGTGACGCCGCCTGGGTCGGCACGCGCGACGAGGCCGTCGCGACCGGGCTGTACGGCCCGGTCGCCCCGAACCATCTCGACCGGATCGGCGACGTGGTCGTCATCTGCCGGCAGGACTATGTGGTCGTCGCGTCGGTCACCGCCGCCTCGGAGGCGCGGCTCGGCGCCTATCACGGCGCCCTGACGCCGCCCGAGATGGAGATTCCGTTGATCGTGCTGCGCGGCTGAGGATGTCGCCGACGCCGCGGCCGGCCTGACGGCCGAGCCGGGCCCGGCGCAGCCAGCGGGTCCTGGCCGGCGCCGGCGGCCCGGCGGCCGTCGTTTGTCGGAGCCGGTCGTTACGCTCGGTGCGTGGGACGCAGTGCGCAGTTGCCGCGTCGCGGAAGCGGCTCGGGGCCGGCGAGCGGGTCGGGCGATTTCGGACCCGGCGCCGACGACTCCGGCTGCTCGATCCTGCACGTCGACATGGATGCGTTCTTCGCATCGGTAGAGATCCGTCGGCGCCCGGAGCTGGCCGGCAAGCCGGTCGTCGTCGGCGGCGCCGGTCCGCGCGGCGTCGTCAGCTCCGCGAGCTACGAAGCGCGCGAGTTCGGCGTGCGCAGTGCGATGCCGGGCGCACAGGCGCGCCGGTTGTGCCCGTCGGCGATCTTTCTCCCGCCCGACTTCAGCGAATACTCGGCCGCGTCACGGGTGGTCATGCAGATCTTTCGCGACGTCACGCCGCTGGTCGAGCCGTTGTCCGTGGACGAGGCCTTCCTGGACGTGTCCGGCGCGCGGCGGCTGCTCGGCCGGCCGGCCGAGATCGGTCAGCACATCCGCGACCGGGTCTGGGACGAGCAGCGGTTGACGTGTTCGGTCGGTGTCGCGCCGACCAAGTTCATCGCGAAGCTCGCGTCCACCGGGTCGAAGCCGAATGGTCTCGCCGTCGTGCCGGCTGACCGCGTGCTCGACTTCCTCCACCCGCTGCCGGTCTTTGCGCTGTGGGGCGTCGGTGAGCGCACCGCCGAGCAGCTGCGCCGCCTCGGTCTGCGTACGGTGGGCGACCTGGCGGCGGCGCCGATCGGCATGCTCCGTTCCGCGGTCGGTGAGGCGGCCGCCACCCACCTGCATGCGCTCGCGACCGGGCGCGACGACCGTAACGTGGTTCCGACGCATGTCGAGAAGTCGATCAGCGCCGAGACGACGTTCGATGTCGACATCGAGGACCCGACGATCCTGCGGCGCACGCTTCTCGCGCTCGCGAATCGGGTCGCCGGGCGATTGCGGTCGGCCGGTGTCGCCGGTCGGACGGTCGCGATCAAGGTCAGGCTGTCCGACTTCCGTACGCTCAACCGTTCGCGGACGCTCGGCAGCCCGACGGACGTCGCCCGGGAAATCTTCGAGGTGGCCGTCTCCCTGTTCACTTCCCTCGCGCCCGGAGACCGGATCCGACTTCTCGGCGTACGGGCGGAGGGGCTCGTCGACGGGGCGGGGCTCGTCCGGCAGCCGGCCCTCGGCGAGCGCGAGCGCGGTTGGTCGCATGTCGAGCGCGCGGCGGACGCGGCCGCGGCAAGGTTCGGCAACGCGGCGGTCCGGCCCGCGAGTCTGCTCGGCGCGGATGCCGTCGGGCACATGGCCAAGCCGGGCGATGACGAGCGCGTGGACTGGTGGCAGACGCCGGGTCCGTGGAATGCAGGGGACCGAGACACGCCGCCGGAAGACCGGTAAGCACCGATGCACCGGACCGCTCTCTGTGCCACCCGCCGGCCGACCCACCGAGCCACGGACCCACGGACCCTGCCGGTCCGGTGGCTCGCGCCCGGGCAATGATGACGATTCCAGGATCAATCATCTCGGACCAATGATGGGGACAGGCCGCCCGAACCATCGCAAATAGCGCATGATATGTCTCGGACCTGGGCTTTCGTTTACTTGCGGTGGCAAAATCGTGTCGCTTACTGCGAGTCGTCCCGCTTTCCGCTTGGGGTTCGCGCTCGTAGACTTACGAGAAGCAGCCGACCGGCTGTCGCGGTCGCTGCCGGCCGATGAGACCGGCCACGAAGACCGGGGAGGAGTGCCGTGCCACTCTCGGAACACGAACAACGCCTGTTCGACCAGATCGAGCAGTCGCTGGCGAAGGACCCAAAGTTCGCCTCGGCCGTACGTGCCAGTGACCCGCGGTTCCATGCGAAGCGGCGGATCATCCTCGCCGCGTTCGTCGCGGTGGTCGGTCTCGCGGTGGTCGTTCTGGGTGTGGCCAGCAAGAACCCACTCGTCGGTGTCGCCGGCTTCGTCGTCATGCTGGGGTCCGCCGTCTTCGGCTACCAGGCGGCACGGCACGGGCAGGGCGCCCAGATGCGAGTCGTCGGTGGGACGACCGCTCGGACGACCCGCGTGCGCCGCTCCTCCATACTCGACAAGCTCGAAGACCGCTGGCGCGGTCGCGACAACTTCAACTAGATCGGGCTCCGCGGGCGGCACGCATCCAACCTGACGCTTTGCCACGGAGACTTCGACACGGTACGGACCCGAACGGGGCGGTCATCGACCGCCCCGTTCCGTCGTCCTCGTGGTGTGACGTGGTTCGTGCCCGGCTCAGCGGCGGCTGCCGGCCAGCCGACCGCGTACGTTCACCGCCCGTACGACACCGTCGCGAACGGTCTGCATGGCTGCGCTGGTCGACGCGGCCGAAGCGACGATTGCCGTTCGCCACCGCGACATGACCGACGGCGGCAGCAGTGTCGCCCGTAGTCGGGTCCGCCACGGCGCCCGTTCGGCGAATGCTCGACGGATCCGACGCATCGCCACGGCAAAGGATGGCGGGCTGCCGGGCCGAGCGGCGTACCTGGCCCGTTCCTCGGCCTGTCCGAGGGTGCGTACGTCGGACACGACATCGTCGGGCAGGTACGGAGTGCTCGCGATGCGCTCGGCGGCCGTACGCGGAGTCTCCGACGGGTCGACGCCGAACCCGAAGTCGACCAACGTATCCGTGAACTCATCCCAGACGGCATGGATCCGTTTTCGTTCGGTCGTGGCGATGACGCCATCGTCGGTCAGCACGCCGACGTCGGTTTCGCCGAGTCGGTGCGCCGCGGTCGCGCTCGGGCCCGCGGTCCGCGCGCGTCGAAGCCGCGCTCGGGTGAGGAACGGGCTGGCGGCCAACGCGAGGACGACCAGGATGATGCCGAGCGTCCACCACGGCACCGGCGATCCGCCGTGATGGCCAGACCCGGCGCTCGAGCCGGTCGGGCCGCCGGTCTGACCCGGACCGGCGTGAGCCGTCGGCCCGGTCGTGATGTTCTGATCGGGGCCGGTGCTGCCCGACGAACCCGGCGTGATCGCCGTGGCGTTCGGATCGGGTGCCCACGACGAGTATGCCGTGCCGCCGAGCGCCGGCGTGGCGTCGAACGGCACCCAGCCGAACTGGTCGAAGTAGACCTCGGTCCAGGCGTGCAGGTTCTTGTTCGTCAGTGTCCACGTGCCCGTCGAGCCCGGGGCCGGGCTGCCCGGGTTGAAGCCGAGCGCGACGCGGGCCGGGTAGCCGGCCGCTCGGACGAGCCAGGCCAGCGCGGCCGCGTACTGCACGCAGTAGCCGACCTTATTGACGAGGAAGTTGCCGATGTCGGTGCCGGTCGTGCCGGGCTTGGTCGACAGCGAGTATGCGAAGCCGTGCGCGCCGCTGAACCATTTGTAGAGGCCGAGCACGCGATCGTATTCCGTGTTGCCCTGAGTGGACTTGTCTTTGAGGACCGCGTCGACCTGGGGCACGTTCTGCTGCGGGATCTGCGTCATCTCCCGCTGAAGCGGATCGCTCGGCTTCAACTGCTTGGCCGTACGCAACTGGTCCGCCGTGTAGATGGGGCGCTTGTAGTCGAAGGAGTAGGTCATGCCATTCGACGTACTCGACCTCGTGCTGAAGATCTCGTTGGAGTCCTGGTTGTACAACCAGTCGTTGCCGATTCCGTTGAGGCTCGTCGGCGTCGTATAAACCGGCAGATAGTTAAGCTTCAGGTCACCCAGCTTCACGGTGGCCTGATGGTCGGTGAACCCGATGTCCGAGTTGTCGAGGATCGAGTTCGGCAGACCCTTGCCCACTGACTGACCGGACGGCGTCACGGTCAGGAAGCCTTTGGTCGTCAGCTCGCTCGCGACGGCGAACCGCAGGTAGCCCGGAATCGGATCGTCGGTCGTGACCGTGGCCAAGGTGGGGTTGCCGTTGCTCGTCAACTGCCCGGCCAGGGAGGCCAGGAGATCCACGGTATTCGAGCCTTTGCACGTCGAGCAGTTGCCGGACCCGCTGCCGTCGCCGCCGACGGTGCCGAGCACGCCGACGAGACCCTTCCCGAAGCCGGGTGTCGCGATCGGCAGCAGGATGGCGAGCGCGACGCAACCGACGGCGATGCGCCGCCCGACCGCGGCGAGCGGCGACGGTTCCCACATGTCAACGCCCTTGCCGTCGCCGGTGAAGCGGCGGCCGAACAGGCGTACGCGATCAACATTGTCGGTGACCAGCAGCCACAGGAACCCGGCCGCGCCGATCGCGAACGGGATGAACGACACGCTCTTGAGGTCGATCGCGACCGGCACCGCATAGACCGCGAGCATCGGCAGGCCGGCTGCGGCCGGTCGGCGAAGTCCCACGGCGAGCAGGTCGACGAGAACGGCGACGAGACCGACGCCGGCGGTCGTGAGCATCAACAGCCCGGGATCGCTGCGCACCGGAATGCCGAGGTTCTGGATATCGTCGCTGGCATCGGAGAGCAGCTGCCCATACTGTTGCCAGGCGGCCGGACCCGGGATGAGCCCGAGGATCGCGTGGTCGCGAACGCTGATCAGAGTGACGACAACGACGACAGCGATGACGCCGGCGACCGGCTGCGCCCAGATCGGTAGCCGGAGGGCGCGCACCCCGATCGAGACCGCGCAGACGACCGCGACCACGAAGATGCTGTCGATGAGCCACGCCCAGTCGCTGAACAAGACGGACAGCGGGGCCGCGGTCATCAGCGTCGCGGCCGCGGCGACCAGTGAGAGGTGCCGACGCTGGTTCATCGCACACCCCCCGATACCGTCTCGGCGAGTGTCGCGCGCCACGCGAAGCCTTGTGAGCCACGACCGACCTGGGGCCACATGGCCGACAGGTCCGAGCCGTGCGGCACGTCGATGACGCGCCAGCCGCTGCGCAGCAAACCCAGGCCGGCGACGGCGTGCGCCTCGTCGGCCGCGTCCCGTGCGGTCGTCGACAGGTTCAACCACGTGGCGCTGTTGATGAGAAACGCCACGCAGGTCGTTCCGCTGCGCCGCAGCGACGCCAGCATCTCCGCCTCGGCCTGGTCGAGCATCCCGAGAATCGCGATGACCAGCCCGCCATCCGATCGACGGCGGACCTGCTCGACGGCGACGGCCAGATCACCGTGCTGGGATGGCTGCACTTCGGCCAGGTGGTCGAGCAGCGTGACGTCGTAGCCGATCGTGTCGACGTCGGTGCCCGCGTCGGTGACCAGGCGGGCCTTGAATCCCGCGTGGCGCAGGTGTTCGGCGATGCTCGCGGCGGCCGAGACGGCCCACTCGAAGCTGGCGGTCGGCCCTTCGCCGCGATGGGCGCGGGCACGCGTGTCGAGCACGATCGTCGCGCGCGACTCCCACGGTTGCTCCTCGCGCCGGACCATCAGCTCGCCCGTACGTGCGGTCGACCGCCAATGCACGCGGCGCAGGTCGTCGCCGTGGCGGTATTCGCGGGTGGCCGCGTCATCTTCACCGTGTACGGCGACGGTGCGGGCGTGGCTCTCGCCGGCGCCGGCGTACTCACCCGCGAGGCGCACCATCGGCAGCTGATGCACCTGCGGGATCACGATCAGATGGTCGACACTCGGGAACGACCGCGTCAGCTCGCACAGGCCGAACGGGTCGGTCAGCCGTACGACCAGCGGGCCGATCTCGAACCGACCGCGTACGTCGGCGCGGACCGTGTACGCCACCGTGCTGGCGTGCCGCCGACTGAGGCGCTCGAGCACGATCCGGGGACGGCTGCCGAGCGAGTACGGCAACCGGTCTTCGAGCAGCAGCGTGCCGGTGGTGAAACTGGACAGGTTCTCCAGCCGCAGGAGGACGCGGGCCGTCATGCCGACCTGGACCCGGTTCGGGTCGAGTGACCGGTGGCACGACAGCCGGTATCGACTGCGGCCGACGTGCCAGGCGGCGAGGAGCGGCAGCGCGGCGAGCAGGATCGCAACCCGCAGGAAGTCCTTCTCGCCGAGGATCAATGCGGCGAGTGCCGCGGCACCGGCGCCGTACAGAAAACAGCGTCCGCGACCGGTGAGCCCCCGTAAGCCTTCACGCACGGCTAACGCCTCCGTGGGTCATACGGCGTGTTCGGCTGCGACGGCGGAGCGGCGGCGCGCGTCGGAAAGGCCGTCCGGGGCGCCCGTTCGGTGGGCAGCGGCAGCCGATGCACGATGTCGGACACGATCGCATCGGTCGTACGCCGGGACAGCTGCGCCTCCGCCGTCGGGATGATGCGGTGGGCGAGCACGGGAACGGCCAGCGCCTGCAGGTCGTCCGGGACGACGTAGTCGCGGCCCTCGAGGGCGGCGACCGCCCGCGCCGTACGCAGCAGCTGCAGGGTGGCCCGGGGCGACGCACCGAGACGGAGATCCTGCGACTCGCGTGTCGCGTGGCACAACTGGACGGCGTAATACTTCACCGCGTCGGCGACGTGTACGTCGCGGACGGTCTCGATCATCCGGCGTGCGATGGCGGCGTCGGCCACCGGCAGGAGATCGAGCACCGGGTCTTCGGCGCCGTGCGCATCGAGCATCGCGATCTCGGAAGCGGTGTCCGGGTAACCCATCGCGATGCGGGCGGTGAAGCGGTCGCGCTGCGCCTCGGGCAGTGGGTAGGTGCCCTCCATCTCGATCGGGTTCTGCGTCGCGATCACCATGAACGGCATCTGCAGCTCGTACGTCAGACCATCGACGGTGACCTGGCGCTCCTCCATGCACTCGAGCATGGCCGACTGGGTTTTCGGAGACGCCCGGTTGATTTCGTCACCGACGACGATGTTCGCGAAGATCGCGCCGGGCTTGAACTCGAACTCGCGCGCGTCCTGGTTGTAGACGCTGACTCCGGTCACGTCCGACGGCAGCAGGTCGGGGGTGAACTGGATCCGTCGCACCGAGCAGTCGATCGAGCGGGCGAGCGCCTTGGCGAGTTTGGTCTTGCCGACGCCCGGCACGTCCTCGATGAGTAGATGGCCCTCGGCGAGCATGACCGCGAGCGCGAGCCGGATGGTCGCGGTCTTGCCCTCGATGACCTTCTCGATGTTGTGGACGATCGCGGCGGCCGCGGCACCGAACTCGGCCGTCGACATCGGCTGGCTGCGCTCGTCGGCGCTGCGTTGAATGGTCACTGACTGTCTCCTAGGAACGCCGTTGGCTGCCAGTGACATTCACGGGCGTGCCGGTCTGCCCGCGGAGGGACCATCGATGCCTCCCCGCACGGCTGTGTGCATTCTCTCAGGCTAGCCGGCTTTATGCGGGCCGCCGAGAGGCGCACGGGTAACGGTGTTACCGCCATTTGGGCGGGTAGCGGTAACAAGATCGTCACGTGTTGACCGCGGTGCAACCGGCACTCGACGGCAATGGTCTGTACAAGTGGATGCGTTTACGCACTGGACGAATGCCCGTCCAAATCCGGCGTAGCGGGCCAATCGGCGGGCGCGCCGCCACGACATGGCATCGGGGCCCGGACACTGAATTTCACGCTATCCGGCATGTTACGGCTGGGCAATGAGCCGTCCGCCCGGTTCGTGCGTAGCACTAACAGGTCCCGCAAGCCCCGGGTCGCGGCTTAGAACCGGACGGCCGCCACGACCAGGCACAGCACGAGGAGCACGAGTTGGGCGTACCACGGCTCCTTGCGGCGCACGTGGACGATGATCGCGCCGGCCATGACGATCGCAAGCCCGACGGCGGCCAGCGGGGTCAGGACTTTCGCGATGCCGGTCGCCCAAGGCAGGACCAGACCGAGTGCACCGAGGATCTCCGTGCCGGCGAGCAACTTCACGTTGCGCGGATGAACCGGCTCGACCCAGCCCATCTTCGGCTGCAGCTTCTCCTTCGGCTGGGTGAGCTTCGTGCCGCCGGCGCCGAGGAACAGCACCGCGAGCACGATCTGCAGCACCCACGCAACGATGTTCATGGCGAATCCGTTCTGCCGGAGGGGACCTGGCGCGAAACCGATCGGCCGCGACCGCAACATCGAGCGGGGCCGGGCAGGACCGCGCGAAACGTATCCCGCCGGCATTTCCGCGGTCAATAGTTGACGTTGGCGCCGTATGGCGCCGTATGGCGGCGCCGCGCGGTCGCACCCGCGGGCGGCAAACAGTGGCGACGCGCCGGTTCCGCCGCGCTACCATGACGACATGACGCACGCGTTCCGCCTCCTGCTTACCTAGCCGTGCTGGCGCGCCGACCCGGCGCGAACGCACGGCGACCCCTCCTGCGCGAGGGGCTTTTTTATGCCCTCGAGTTGATCTAGACAGTGCCCACGACGGGTCTGAACCATCCGAGATCACGGTCGGATGGGAGTGCGCCGACCGTCGGTCCAGGCGCTTCGAAAATTCAAATAGCAATGGTGGTGAGCAGCAATGACGAACGACGCCGAGGTGCCGGCGTTCCGCTATACGGCGGCGCTGGCCAACGACATCGAGGCGAAGTGGCAGGACCGATGGCGCCGCGCCGGCACCTTCCACGCGCCGAACCCGAGCGGAGCGCTGGCCGAGCCGGACCATCCGCGGTCCGGTGCCGAGAAGATGTACGTGCTCGACATGTTCCCCTACCCGTCCGGAGCGGGCCTGCACGTCGGCCACCCGCTGGGCTACATCGGCACCGACTCGTACGGCCGGTTCCAGCGCATGCGTGGCCGCAACGTCTTGCACACCATGGGGTTCGACGCGTTCGGTCTGCCGGCCGAGCAGTACGCGATTCAGACCGGCACCCATCCGCGAACGACGACCGAGGCGAACATCGAGGAGTTCCGGCGCCAGCTGCGCCGCCTCGGCCTGGGCTACGACGAGCGGCGTTCGGTGGCGACCTCGGACGTCGCGTTCTACCGGTGGACCCAGTGGATCTTCCTACAGCTGTTCAACTCCTGGTACGACCCGGACGCCGATCGCGCCCGCCCGATCGAGAGTCTGGTCGCGGCGTTCGCCGACGGCACGAAGGTGCCGGCCGGTGGCCGTCGCTGGGCCGACCTGAGCGAGATCGACCGGCGGCGCATCATCGACGACCATCGGCTGGCGTACGTCGCCGAGGCGCCCGTCAACTGGTGTCCGGGCCTGGGTACGGTGCTGGCCGACGCCGAGGTGACGGCGGACGGGCGCTCGGAGCGGGGCAACTTCCCGGTGTTCCACCGCACCATGCGCCAGTGGCTGATGCGGATCACCGCGTACGCCGACCGGCTGGCCGACGACCTGGACGAGGTGGACTGGCCGGAGCCGATCAAGGTGATGCAACGCAACTGGATCGGCCGGTCGACCGGTGCGTACATCGATTTCCCGACCGACGCCGGCACACTGCGGGTGTTCACGACCCGGCCGGACACGGTATTCGGCGCGACGTACATGGTCGTGGCGCCCGAGCATCCGCTGGTCGACGCGCTGGTCGCCCAGGCGGGGCCGGACGGTACGCCGGCGGCGTGGCCGGACGGTACGCCGCCGGCGTGGACCTACGGGCAGCCCGACCCGGCGGCGGCGGTCGCGGCCTACCGGACGTACGCGAGCGGAAAGACCGACGTGGAGCGGTCGGCCGATGCGAAGGCGAAGACCGGCGTGTTCACCGGCGCCTCAGCCACCAACCCGGCGAGCGGCGCCCGGATTCCGATCTTCATCGCGGACTACGTGCTGGTCGGGTACGGCACCGGCGCGATCATGGCGGTCCCGGGTCAGGACGAGCGCGACTGGGCGTTCGCCGAGGCGTACGGGTTGCCGATCGTCCGCACGGTCGCGCCGCCGGACGGATTCGATGGCGATGCCTATCTGGGGGAGGGTCCGGCCATCAACTCCAGCAACCCGTTCGTCGACCTCGATCTCAATGGTCGGACTGTCGCCGACGCGAAGGCGCGCACCATCGAATGGTTGGTAGCCAACGGATCCGGCGAACCGACCACCACCTATCGGTTGCGGGACTGGCTGTTCAGCCGGCAGCGGTACTGGGCCGAGCCGTTCCCGATCGTCTACGACGAGACCGGTCTGCCGATCGGGCTACCGGAGTCGATGCTGCCGGTCGAGTTGCCCGACGTCGACGACTTCGCGCCGAAGACGTACGCCGTCGACGACGCCACCTCGGAGCCGGAGACGCCGCTGTCCCGGGCGACCGACTGGGTCAGCGTCGAGCTGGACCTGGGCGACGGTCGTGGCCCGCGGCCATTCCGGCGTGAGACGAACGTGATGCCGCAGTGGGCCGGATCGTGCTGGTATGAGCTGCGCTACCTGGATCCGGCCAACGACAAGGCATTCGTCGACGCCGACGTCGAGCGCTACTGGATGGGCCCGCGATCGGCCGCCGACACGGGCGGCGTCGACCTGTACGTCGGCGGCGTCGAGCACGCCGTGCTGCACCTGCTGTATGCCCGGTTCTGGCACAAGGTGCTGTTCGATCTGGGCCACGTGTCGTCCCGGGAACCGTTCCGGCGGCTGTATAACCAGGGCTACATCCAGGCGTATGCGTACGCCGATCCCCGCGGTGCCTGGGTGCCGGCCGAGGAGGTGGTCGAACGCGACGGCCACTTCCGGTACGGCGACGTCGAGGTCACCCGGCACTACGGGAAGATGGGCAAGTCGCTGCGCAACGTCGTGACGCCGGACGAGATCTGCGACCGCTACGGGGCCGACACGTTCCGCGTCTACGAGATGTCGATGGGTCCGCTGGACGTGTCGCGACCATGGGAGACGCGCGCCGTCGTCGGTCCGTACCGTTTCCTGCAACGGGTGTGGCGCATCGCGGTCGATGAGCGCACCGGCGCCGCCCGGGTGAGCGACGCGGACGCCGGGGTGGAGACCATGGCGTTGGTACACCGGACGATCGCCGGCGTTACCACCGACTACGCGGAACTGCGCTTCAACACAGCCGTCGCGAAGCTGATCGAGCTCACGAACCACATCACCGCGGTCAGCGCGGGCCAACCTCCGCCCCGGTCGGTGATCGAGCCGCTGGTGCTGATGCTGGCGCCGATGGCGCCGCACATCGCGGAGGAGCTGTGGGAGCGGCTGGGGCATGACACAACGCTCGCGTACGAACCGTTCCCGGTCGCCGACCCGAAGCTGCTGGCCGTGGCCACGGTCACGCTAGCGGTGCAGGTCAACGGGAAGGTCCGCGCGCGCGTCGAGGTACCGGTCGACACCGACGAAGCGGCGGTACGCACGGCCGCGCTGGCCGCGGTCGACGACGATCTGAGCGGTCGGGAGCCGCGCAAGGTCATCGTGGTGCCCGGGCGCATCGTCAGCGTCGTCGTCTGACCACCGGCCGGCGCTGACCAGCAACACTGTGGCGCCGCACCCGGCCGAACCGGCCCTGCGACACGGTGACCGGTGGCCGGTGCGGCGGTCCGGGCGAGGTTTCGGGCACCATAGTCAGGTGGATGCGTGGCTTGACGACCGGCTGGCCCGGGCGGACGGATGCGAGGACCCCGACGAGTTGATCGATCTCGGCTGCGATCTCGCGGACGCCGGACGTCTCGGCGACGCCGAGCTTTGCTTCCGGCGTGCGGCGGCACTCGGCTCCGCGACCGCCGAGTTCGACCTCGGCAACACGCTCAAAGACCAGCAGCGACTGGTCGAGGCGGCCGCCGCGTACGAGCGGGCGATCGCCGGCGGCGAAGCCGATGCCTGGCTGAACCTGGGCCAGGTGCTCGAGGAACTGGCCGACGAGGACGCCGCGATGCGGGCGTACGCGGGTGCGGCGAAAAGCGGCGACAGCAACGGTGCGTTGTCGCTCGCGTTCATGCTCCGCGAGCGGGGCGACAACGCGGCGGCGTCCGAGCAGGCTAAAGCGGCGGCGGCCAGCGGCAATGCGCTGGCGGCGGCCGTCGTCGCGAGTTGGGACTGGGACGAGACGCTCGATCCGACGCTGGAAGCCGCGCTACGCGCCGGCGCCGACCTCTATCCGTCGGCTCGGGCCAACCTCGCCGAGCTGTTGCGCTCGACCGACCGGGCCGCGGAAGCCCGCGCCGTGCTGGAAGTCGGCGCGAAGCGCGGCGAGGTCGAGATCTGGCTACCGTTGGGCAACCTGTACGTCGACGAACTCGGCGATGTCGACGCGGCCGAACAGGCCTACCGGACCGGTATCGCCGCCGGCGACGCCCACTGCCACCTCAACCTTGGACTGCTGCTGGCCGCGCGCGGAGACAAGGATGGCGCCACCGAACAGTTCCGGCTCGGCGCCGCCGCCGGGGACGAGTCGGCCGCGCGCATGCTCCGGGCCGAGCCGCCCCCCTCGTGACGAGTTCGTGCCGGCGCGACTACGCGACGGACGGGGCCGTCACGCGGCCGACGAACAACGGCACGTGATGATCGCCGCCGACGATGGCGAACGCGAACGGCCGGTCGGCCCGGAACACCGGCATCGCGCCGGGCGCCATTCCACTCGACGTAATCATGCTGATCGCGGTGGCCGCCGCGGCCACGGTGCCGAATTCGCCGACGGTGACGTTGGCGCGGTGGATCGCCTGGTCGATGTAGAGACCGCCGGCGATGCCGCTGAAGTCCGCCGACGTGGCGAACGGAGCGGTGACGCCGAGCGAACGCAACCGGGCGGCAAGGTCGATGTCGGTCGCGAAGTCGAACCGCGGAAGGTAGACATCGACGCGGGTCGTTTCGAGACTGGCCGCGAACGCCGCCGTCGCGGCGGGTGTCAGCATGTCGTCGGGTGACGTGCTTGGCGCCGGCAACATGACCCACATGGCGTACGGGCCCTTGGCGTACGGCAATTCGAGAACCTGCGCACCGCGTACGGTGCCGTAGCGGAACGTGCTCGCCTGATGCATCATCGGCACCGACGTGGTCGATCGATCGGCGCGCGCGAAGGCGGCGGGTTGCGTCATCGTCGGGTCGAACGCGTGCACCCAGTCGCCGTGGAAGAACACGGCGTTCGCCAGCACGAGCTTGGTCTCCGGGTCGAGGGAGTCGAACAGCTTCGTGATCCGGCCCGCCGTCTGTGCGGACACCCAGGCGTCGAGGGCGTGGATGGCGTCGGGTGTGGTGAAATCGACCGGGTGCACACCGGTGCCGTAGTCGGCCGCGAGCGCGTCGAGAAACGCCGCACCGACCTGGAATCCATCCTGCAGGAATAGCGCGTTGCCCAGGCTGACCGTCGGCGACGCCGGAGGGTCGCCCGGCTTCTTGGAGCGGACCGTCGCGGAATCGATCGGCCGGCTCGGTACGCGACCCGTCACGAGTCGCGCGGTGATCGCGTTGAACGCGTCATCGCGCCCGTGCGCCGGGAAGCCGAAGAACTCGTCGAGTTGCTCGGCGGTCGACCCGCGCGCGCCGACGCGCGCCATCGCGAACGCGCAGGCCAGGCTGAGCGGCGACGCGATCCAGTTCGCCGCCGTCGCGTCAGCACGCAGCAGCCGGTGCGCGGCGTCGGTCATGCCGGCGACGACCGGCCCGATCGGTGCCTGCGCCGAGGGTTCGACGCGGGAGACGTCGGCCGCGGTCAGCATGTCGTCGCGACGCAGCGCGCGCACGCGCCGTTCGCTGCCGCAGCCGACCTGCGCCGCGGCGAGCGCCGCACCGGCGGCGAGCAGGAGCGACCGCCGAGACCAGACGGTCGCTCGATGCGGATGGATTCCACGGCTGTCGATCATATGAGCCCCCCGTCGCGTCACCCCGGCACCGCGGTGCGTTCGCCGCGCGCATCGCCACTCGGCAGCACCGTCGTCTGCCAGCTAGGACGTGCGCGACCGCTGCTGCGGTTCCGTCCGATCGCGGTCGTCCTCGCCGGGCGGCACGGCCCGCCTTCTGGTCCGGTACCAGTAGACGGCGGCGGCCGCGGTGATGACCAACCCCACGGCGGCGGGCGCGAACGTCACGAGGCCGATCGCACCCGGCTGCACCACGGCGGCTCCGACCGCGGCGTACGTGAAGGCGGACGGAGTCGCGCCTATCAGCGAACCGAGAAGGTAGTTGCGCACCCGTACGGACGTGGTGCCGTACGCGTAGCCGACCAGACCGTACGGCGCGACCGGCATCAGCCGTACGACGATGACGCTCAGCAGGCCGGTGCGATTCAGCCAGGCATCGAGGCTCGCGATCCGGCCGCCGGTGCGGGCCGCGACGGCATCGCGCCCGAGCCAGCGCCCGATCACGAAGGTCAGCACGAACGCGATGATGGCGGCACCCAACGCCACGAATCCACCACCGATCGCGCCGAACAGTGCACCGCAGGCAAGCGAGATCGCCGTACGCGGCACGAGCGCCGCGAGGAGCAGCGCGCCGAGCGCGATCGCGGCCGGCGGCCCCCAGGCGCCGAGATCGGCCGTCGCGTCCGGGATCCGGCGCAGGGGAAGCAGTGCGGCCGCCACGGCCAGTGCCGCGATCAGGATGACTAAAAGGACAAATCGGGTACGGGTCGACGTCATCCTCCCGTACCAGCGCATGAGGTTGTGGCCCGCTACCGCGACGCGGCGGCCGGTGCGCGCGCGGCGCGAGGCACCGTCGCCCGGACTGCGCCGAGCCGCTCGGCGCGCAACCGATCGGGCCACGTGTCGTCGATCGGATCGAGCTTGTCCTGGCCGGTGGCCCAGGCGATCAACAGATCAGCGAGGGCCGGGTTGCGCGATAGGGCCGGCCCGTGCGAGTACGTGCCGATGACGCTGCCCTGCCACGCGCCTTCGGTGGTGCCGTCGTTGCCGATGCCGGCGGTGACCCGGGCGAACGGTTTCGCGTCGGGCCCGAGTCGCGTGCGCCCGCCGTGGTTTTCGAACCCGGTCAGCGGCGGCAGGCCGAGGTCCGGGTCGATGTCGCCGGCGAGCTCCCCGACGGCCCGGGTCCGCCCTCGATCCGACGTGATGTCGAGTAGGTCAAGGCCGGCGTGCTTCGCGCCCTTGGCCGAAAACGATGCGCCGAGCAACTGGTATCCGGCGCATACGCACAGCACCACGGCGCGCTGGTCGACCGCCTTGTGTAGACCACGGTCGGCGTTCAGCCGCTGTGCGGCCAAGGCCTGCGGGCCGTCCTCGCCGCCGCCCAGCAGATAGATGTCGGCCTTCGTGGGCACCGGCTCGTCCGAACGCACCTCGATCGTCTCGGCCGGCAACCCGCGCAGGTCCGCCCGGCGGGCGAGGATCAGCATGTTGCCCCGGTCGCCATAGGTGGACAGCAGGTCCGGATAGATCCAGACGATGCGTAGCGCACTCTCGGTGGCCGAGCTTGCCGTGGTGGCGCGGTCAGTTGACACGGTCCAACTCCGCTCGGATGTCCTGGAACGCGGTGTAGTTCGCGATGACCTCGACGCGGCCGGCCGGCAGCGATCGCAGCGCCGCGCCGAACGAATCGACGTGGCTGAACGCGATGTCGTTGATGTCGAGGCGCACCGCGAGGTCGTAGGCGCGTTCGCCGGTGATCAGCACGCGCCGGCCCTGCAACGGCGAGAAATCGACGTCGAAAAGCCACGACGTGTCCAGGCCGTCGGGGTCGCGGGAGTTGATGGACAGCAACGTCGGCACGTCCTCGGCCATGTCGAACGCTTCGAGCCAGCCGGCCGGATTCTTCGCCAGAAGCAGCCGGACGTCGCGGCCGTCGCGTTGGACCTGCGCATACCGGCCGGCGATCGACACCACCTGCGCCAGCCGGGGGGCGGCCAGCCCGGGATCGACGCCGAACTCGGCCGCCACAGCGAGCGCGGTAGCGGCGTTGGCGCGGTTCACCCGACCTGGCAACTGAAGCTGGATCACGTGCGCGCGGCCGCTCGGGTCGATCACGGCGTCGCCCTCGACGCGCCATTGCGGGACCGGCCGGCGCAGCGCGCATCCGGTGCACCACCAATCCGCGCCGTCCGCGCCCTCCGCGGCGTCCGCGGCGGTTGCGGTCGGTTCCGTGGGTACGGACGACGGGATGCCGACCGTCGACAGGCCGGGGATGGTGTCGGCCACCGTCTGCGGGGTCGCGATCGGTGCCAGTACCGGCGTCGCCGGGTTCGACCCGGCGCTGCCGATCGGCCGGCCGGCCGGATAGGCCGCCTCCGGTACGGGCACCGTCGGCATCAGCATGGTCCGCTCGTCAACGGAGCCGGCGCGATCGCCCGCGTTGGCGCGATCGCCCGCGTTGGCGCGGGTCAGATGGCCGACGTGTCCACCGTTGGCGGAGCCGGGCACGGCGGTGATCAACTCGGTCGCACCGTCGAGTGCTCCACCGGCGGCGACAACGGTCACCTCGTCCACGACTTCGACTCCGGCCGGTGTCGCCGGCGGGTCGGCAACCGTACTCGGCGTCGTGGCCGGCGCGGTCGCCATCGCCGCACCGGGCGATCGCGGTGGAACCACCGGTTCTGCCGTGGCGATCGGCGGCAGCGAAACTGAATCAGGCTCCGGCGCGATCAGCGCATCGCGGGACGCGTCACCGGGGGAGGCTCCATCGCCGGCGACGGCGCGCTCGATGTGCGACCCGCACTCCGGGCACACCCACGAGTCGTCGTGCCACCGTTGGCCGGCGGCGACCCACGTGACACCGGCACCGGCACCAGTCGCGCCGGCAGCCGCCCAGGTGATCATCGGGTCGTCCGCGTTCGCGACGACGTGGACGGGATGCTGCGCGAGCGTACGGCGCCAGAGATCGGCCAGCATGGCCACCTCTTTGGCCCGGTCGAGTTGGTCGCGGCTCAGGTTCAGCAGCGCGACGACCTTCGGCTGGGTCGACGTGAGCACCTCGGGCAGGTAGTGCTCGTCGACCTCGAGCACCGCGTATTCGGTGCTGCCGGCGCGGGCCAGCGCGGAGGTGTGACCGGTCGGCATGTTGGCGCCGAGCGAGTTCGTCGCCACGTCACCGAGCACGCCCATCGCCGCCGCGGTCAGGCGCGTCGTGGTCGTCTTGCCGTTCGTGCCCGACACGAGCGCGATCTGCCGCCCGGCGGCCAGGTTGGCCAGCAGGTTCGGATCGATCATGAGGCCGAGCCGGCCGCCGATCACCGACCCGTCGCCGCGACCCGTCACGCGGGACAGGGCGGCCGCGCCGAGCGACACCGAGGTGGCGAGTTTGGCGCGCAGCGGCTTCTTCGTGCTCACCGGGCAAGGGTATCGGACCTCGCCGAAGCGGCATATCGATCCGTCGGGGGCTGCTGTGCGCTCAGGTGCGCGTACGGAGCGCGACAAATGGCACAAATATCCAGCTCAGGATCGGCGGTTTGTGCACCGATGCGGCTCCGCGGTTAACGGCGACCGGAGAACGTCGCGATCGGCAGCGACATCGCGAACGGCAGCGTCAGGTCGATCACGTCGTCGAACTCGCCGGTCGCGGTGTAGATATCCGTCCCCGCGTCGAGCCGGTACGTCGCGACGCGGACGCCGCCGTCGGTCTCCACCCGCCAGAAATGCGGGATGCCGGCCTCCGCGTAGAGCGCAGGCTTCATGATCCGATCCATCGCCAGCGATCCCGGCGAGACGATCTCCACCGCCAGCACGACCTCGGTCGGCAGGTAGTGCGACACGTTTCGATCCGTAGCGTCAGCGGTCGCGACAAGGACGTCCGGGGTGAGCGATCGGCGACGGTTGATGCGCACATCGACGGCCTGGGTGACTGCGAGCTCGGGTGGGCACAGCGCGTCCAACGCCGCAAAAAGGCGGCCGGCCAGACGCTGGTGGCCGGTGGTGGGGGATGGCGACACGATCGGCACTCCGTCGATCAGCTCATAGCGACGCCCATCGTCCGGTAATGCGTCGAGATCATCGGTCGTCCACTCACCCGGCGCCGGCATGTCCCAGTCGATCGCTACGGACATCCCACGCCTCCCTTCGCCGAACGCCCTCACGATACGCCGTACGCCCGCCGGGACCGGAGTTATCCACATCGCCCGTCGGCGGCGCGCTCGACGACGGATCCGGCTACGGCTCGAACCGATAGCCCATCCCGGGCTCGGTGATGAGATAGCGCGGCTTCGACGGATCCGGTTCGAGTTTCGCGCGCAGTTGGGCGATGTAGACCCGCAGGTAGTTCGTCTCCGACTCGTAGCGGGGCCCCCACACCTCCTGCAGCAACTGACGTTGGCCGACGAGCCGGCCCGGGTTGCGTACGAGCACCTCCAGCAGATGCCACTCCGTCGGTGTCAGTCGTACGTCGGCACCGTCGCGGGTCACCCGTCGAGCGGCCAGGTCGACGGTGAACGCGTCGGTGACGGTGACCGGCGACTCGGCCACCGCCGGTGGCGCCGCCCGCCGCAGAGCGGCTCGGATCCGAGCGAGCAACTCGTCCATGCCGAATGGCTTGGTCACGTAGTCGTCGGCGCCGGCGTCGAGCGCGCGCACCTTGGCCGGTTCGAGGTGGCGGGCGGACAGGACGATGACCGGGACGGCGAGCCATCCCCGGATGCCCTCGACGACGTCGACGCCGTCCATGTCGGGCAGACCCAGGTCCACGATCACCAGATTCGGCGGATGCTTGGTCGCCGCGGCCAGCGCGTCCGTACCGGTCGCGGCCAGGTCGACGGTGTAGCCCCGAGCCGTGAGGTTGATACGCAGCGCCCGCAGCAGCGGCTGGTCGTCGTCGACCACGAGGATCCGCGTCACCGCGTCACCTCCTCCGCGCCGACGATCGGCAATGTCACGGTCATGGTGAGGCCGCCGCCGCTGGTGTCGGACGGGATGAGGGTGCCGCCCATCGCTTCGGTGAAGCCGCGCGCGATGGCCAGCCCGAGTCCGAGCCCGCCGTCGGCCCGCTTGTCGTCGAGGCGCTGGAACGGCGCGAATACGCGCTCGCGGTCGGCCTTGCGAATGCCCGTACCGTGGTCGACCACGGCCAGTGCGACGGCCGCGCCGGATCGATACGCACTGACCGCAACCGATCCGCCCGCCGCGGCCGTGACCGCGTTGCTGACCAGGTTCGCCACCACACGTTCCAGCAGACCCGGATCGGCCCGTACGTACGGCAGATTGTCATCGACCGCGACCCGAACGTCGCCGCGCTGCGGGATGTGACGCATTGCCTGCGCGACAACGGCGTCCAGCGCCACCGGCCGTGGGTGTACCGACAGCACACCGGCCTGCAGGCGGCTCATCGCGAGCAAGTTCTCCACCAGTTCGTCCAAGCGGTCGGTCGACTCCTCGACGGTGGCTAACAACTCGGCCCGGTCTTCATCGGTGAACGCCACATCCGGTGCGCGCAGGCTCGACGCCGCCGCCTTGATGCTCGCCAACGGCGTCCGCAGGTCGTGGCCGACGGCGGCCAGGATCGCCGTACGGACGCGGTCGACCTCGGCCAGTTCGGCCGCCTGGTCCGCCTGCCGGGTCGCCTCGAGCGTACGGGCCGCGGCCGCTGCGAGTTGCCCGAGCAGTCGGCGATCCTCGGCGAACAGCTCGGGTCCGGAGGCCACCAGACGTAGGCCGTTGCCGGCCGGGGCGGAGAGTTGCGCGTTGGCCGGGTCGACCGGCGGGCCGACCGCCGCGACGACGTGCTCCGGCCCGCCGTCGACCGATTCCAGCAGTGCCACGCTCGTCATGGCGAACGTGTCGCGGACGTGACCGAGCAGCCGGGGGAGTGCCTGACCCTCCAGCGGTTCCGCCGTGATCCGGCCCAACAGTTGCGCCTCCACGCCGCTGCGGGCGGCCGCGGCTCGTTGCCGCGCCGCGAGATCGACCGCCACGGCGACGGCGACCGCGACGAGGACGTAGACGAGCAGCGCGACCAGGTTGTCCCGGCGGTCGACCGCGAGCGTGTGGTACGGCGGCACGAAGAACCAATTCAGCAACGCGTCGGACCCGATCGACGCGGCGAGTCCCACCCACACGCCACCGACGCCGGCGGCGATCACGACCGGTACCAGGTAGAGCAGTGCGATGCTGGTCAGCGTCAACGCGCCGCTGCGCGCCGGCACCAGCGCGGCGGTGAACGCGGCCAGGCCGACCACGCCGATGGCGAGGCCGATCCAGACGCGCCGGGCCCGCCATCGCTTCGCCGTCGGCAACCTGCTCACGTGCCCAGTTATACGGCCTCAGCGGCGGCGGCGGCGCGGCGCCCGGCACGATTGTCTTCGGGGTCGGGCGGTCGGGCGGTCGGGCGGCCACTTGTACGGAAGGTGGCGGCACCCACGGTCCGGAGCGGCCAAGTTCCGTACAATTCGCGGCCGGACGGATCTACGGCCGCGCCGCCCCGACCCGACCGCGATCGGCCGTCGCGGCGCGCGGCGCACCGTTGTCAGTGGCCGGGGCTTCAAGCCTGCCGCCCAGGCGCCCTCCGGCCGGTGGCGGCGAGACCGGCGCCTGGCTGGCGGCCGAGCCGAGCTGCCATGGCACGTTGGTCACCATCACACCGGGCTGGAACAACAACCGCGCCTTCAGCCGCAGCGCACTCTGGTTGTGCAGCAGGTGCTCCCACCAGTGGCCGACGACGTACTCGGGGAGGTAGACGACGACGAGGTCGCGCGGTTTGGCCCCACGGACTGCCGCGACATAGTCCAGGACGGGTCCGGTGATGTCGCGGAACTTCGAGTCGAGCACGGTCAGCGGCACCGGCACCTCGCGATCGGCCCATTGGCGTTGGAGCTCACGCACTTCGGCGTCGTTCGTCGAGACCGTCAGCGCGGTCAGCGTGTCCGGGTGCGTGGCCCGAGCGAAGGCCAGTGCCCGCAGCGTCGGCTTGTGCAGCTTGGACACCAGCACGACGGCATGGATGCGGCTCGGCAACACCATGCCCGCCGGGTCGGGCGCGAGTTCCCGGGCGACCCGGTCGTAGTGCCGGTGCACGCCCCGCATTAGCAGGAACACCAACGGCATCGCGATTACGACGATCCACGCGCCGTGGGTGAACTTCGTGATGAGCACGATCACCAGGACCAGCGCGGTGGCGACCGTACCCGTCATATTGATCAGGCGGCGGCGATGGATCGCGCGGCGCTGGGCCGGGTCGCGCTGGGTTCCCAGCGCCCGCCGCCAATGCACCACCATGCCGGCCTGCGACAGCGTGAACGACACGAACACACCGATGATGTAGAGCTGGATCAGCCGGGTGGTGCTCGCGTCGAACGACCAGATGAGAAGGCCGGCCAGCACCGACAGCAACACGACGCCGTTGGAGAACACCAACCGGTCGCCGCGGCGCGAAAATTGCCGCGGCAGATAACCGTCCTGGCCCAGGATCGAGGCCAGGATCGGGAAACCGTTGAACGCCGTGTTCGCGGCGAGCACCAGAATCGCGGCCGTGAGGCCCTGCAACAGATAGAAGCCGATCGAGCCGCCGCCAAAAACCGCCGAGCCGAGCTGCGCGATCACCGTCTGTTGGGTGCCACCGGCCGGGAAGCCGATGAGGTGGGCGTTGTCGGTGTCGGTGAAGTGCACGTGCGACGTGATCGCGAGCGCGGTGATGCCGACGAACATGACGATCGCGAGCACTCCCATGATCATGAGTGTGCCGGCGGCGTTGTGGCTCTTCGGTTTGCGGAAGTTCGGCACGCCGTTGCTCACCGCCTCGACGCCGGTCAACGCCGTACAGCCGGATGCGAACGCACGCAACAACAACAGACCGAGGGCGATGCCGGTGATGTGCGTCGTGGTGGGGGAGATCGGATACTTCGCGCTTTCGGCCACTACCGGGTGGCCAGTGAGGATCTTGACCAGACCGACGCCGAGCATCGACATCACGATCAGAACAAACCCATACGTGGGTACGGCGAAAGCCCGCCCCGACTCCCGGACGCCGCGGAGGTTCATGACGGCCAGCAGCGCGATGAGTCCGAGGCTGATCGGCACCTCGTACGGCGACAGCGACGGGAACGCCGACGCGATGTTGTCGACGCCGGCCGCCACCGACACGGCGACCGTCAGCACGTAGTCGACGAGCAGCGCGCTCGCCGCCACGAGCGCCGCGTCCCGACCGAGATTCGCCCGGCTCACCGCGTACGCACCACCGCCCTGCGGGTAGGCGTGACACGTCTGGCGGTAGGAGGCGACGACGATCACGAGGAGCAGCGCGACGGCGGCGGCGACCCACCAGGCGAGGTGCAGGAGTGCCACGCCGCCGAGTGCCAGCACGAGGACGATTTCCTGGGTGGCGTACGCCACCGAGGACAACGGATCGGAACAGAACACCGGAAGCGCTAGGCGCTTGGGGAGAAGCGTTTCGCCGAGCCGTTCCGATCCCATCGGCCGGCCGACGAGCCAGCGTTTCGCAATGTCGAACACGTCTCGATCGAAGCGCGGTCGGCACCGGATTCCGCGGGCGCTGACGGCGCCTTAATGCCGGCGTACCGGATCTTGACGAAATCTTGACGCGCGAAGATCGCGCGGCCGTGAGCAACGGAGCCGGTCAGGTCAGGCAGCGCCGGCTGGGATCGGTGCGGCGGCGACGTCAGTGGAGATCGTTTCGAGCCGGCGGATGTAATGCAACGCGAACAGGAGCGGCACAATGCCGAACACGCCGAACGACATGTCAACCGCGCTCCACCACATCGGTATGTGACGGACCGGCCCCGCGATCAAGGCAACCGGGATGATGGCGACACACGCGATCAGGCCGAACTGAATCACCCAGACGTTGCGAATCGGGTCGCGAAGCGGCCCGATGAACAAGACGGCGATCATCAGGTGCGCGTAAGCGAGCCAGTCAGTGCCATACGCCATGAATGGGTAATGACGGCTGGTCTGCGTGATGCCGACGTCCACCCGGTCGATCCACGCAACGAACCAGGGCGCGTGCTGAGCGAGAGCCAGCCTCGGATTGTTCACGATGTCGGCGAGCCAGCGGATCTCGTGGGCCAGCGGAAAGGCCGTTAGGCCTGCGACGACGAGTCCGACAATGACCACCACGATCCACGCCGAGATGCGACGACGCAGGACCTGTTCCGATGTGCCAGCCACGTCCATGTCGGCAGCGTACGAATGCCGTCGCCGTACCGCTAACTCGATTGTGGCGAAATTGTGGCGCTTTACCGCGTACCCGTCAGCCGACGCGTTCCCCGTGCTCCACGCAGGTTGCGCGCCAGCCGTCCGGCAACACCTGTACTTTCATACGCCGCCGGCATTGCGTGCAGAATCGAGGCGGTTCGAGCGCCCGGGCCGCGATGCAGGCCAGGTGTCGATTCTCGCCGACCGCGCCACCGCAGCGGTCACACCACGCGACTGTGTCGATCACTGGATTCGTCCTTTCTACAGGGCGGACGACAGTGCTTTCACGGGCATCTTGAGCTCGTCGAGGAGCGCGAGATCCTGGTTGGCCGCGCGGCCCAGGGTAGTCAGGTAGTTGCCGACGATGACGGCGTTCACCCCGCCGAGCAGACCGTCGCGCGTACCGAGGTCGCCGAGGGTGATCTCGCGACCGCCGGCGAAGCGGAGGATCGTGCGCGGCAACGCGAGCCGGAACGCGGCGATCGCGCGGAGAGCGTCGCGGGCGTCCACGACGGTCGAATCCGCGAGCGGTGTACCCGGTCGAGGGTTCAGGAAATTGAGGGGTACCTCGTCCGGAGCGAGAGCGGCCAGCTGGGTGGCGAACTCCGCCCGCTGTTCAAGCGTCTCGCCGAGGCCCAGGATCCCGCCGCAGCAGACCTCCATGCCAGAGTCGCGGACCATGCGGAGTGTGTCGAAGCGTTCCTGCCAGGTGTGGGTGGTGACCACGTTCGGGAAGAACGAGCGGGCGGTCTCGAGGTTGTGGTTGTAGCGGTGCACGCCCATCGCGACCAGGTCGTCGACCTGCGTCTGGCTGAGCATGCCGAGCGACGCCGCGACCTGGATATCGACGGCATCCTTGATCGCTTTCACGCCCTCGCGCATCTGAGCCATCAGACGCTCGTCGGGGCCGCGGACGGCGGCGACGATGCAGAACTCGGTCGCACCGGTCGCGGCGGTCTGCTTCGCCGCCTCTACCAGCGCCGGGATGTCGAGCCAGACTGCGCGTACGGGCGAGGTGAACAGGCCGGACTGCGAGCAGAAGTGGCAGTCCTCGGGACATCCGCCGGTCTTGACCGACACGATGCCCTCGACCTCGACCTCCGGCCCGCACCATCGCATGCGTACCTGGTGGGCGGCGTCGAGAGCGGCGGCAACCTCATCGTCGGGCAGGCGCAGGATGGCCAGTACACCGGTTTCGTCCAGGCCGACGCCGGTGTCAACAACGGTGGCGACGGCGCGCGCGAGATCCGGATCGGTCAGCTCGGACATGTCCGTACCCTACAAGTCGCCTTGCGGATCTTGGCGGACCAGCGACGCGAGTCCGATCACACGGCTCGCGCCGCGCGCCAGTCGTGCCGGGTCAGCAGTGCCACAACAGAGCGACTTGTGAGAACGGACCGTCGGTGGTCATGGGCGTGCGGTCAGTCCCGACGATGGTGTGCCCGTCGTCGGTGATGCCGGCCGCATCCACGTACACCTGTGGGCTGTCGCCGTGTCCGGTCGGCAGCCGTTGGAGCTGACCACCGCGGCCCACCAGTGGAATGCTGGTGTAGACGTCCGAGCTGCTGGTGGCCTCGCCCACGATCGTGCCGTCGTCGGCGATCGCGCTCAGACTTATGTTGGGATATGTCGTGAGACTGCCGGTGGTGAGGTTCCAGACCGTGGGAAACCGGCCCGCGAAGATGGGTCCCTCACCGACGGCGTAGTCGCCACGGATCTGGAACACGTTGCCTTGCGTATCCGCGAGGCCGGTGGGGAGCGTGTGACCGTTGCCCTTCCCGTCGCCGACGTATGGCTTGCCCTTGTCAAACGGGCCGATCGCACCGGCGATCAGGCCGGTGTCGGAGATGGTGTTGGCGAGGAAGTTCGCGGGCAGCAGCGCGCGGACCGTGCCCGGATTGGCCGCCGGCCAGATCACCGACGTCTCGGTCTGACCTGTTGTCCACCATCCCGAGGATGTCGCCGCGTGCGTTGATGTCAAGGGGTGTCGCCGCGACGCCGTGGAATTTCGGCAGCAGCGAGACCTTTCCGTTGCGGAACACCCAGCCGGCGCCGTTGGATCCGCTGCCGATCACCACGCCGCTGGCGTTGACGGCGGTCGCCCCGGCGTTGGGCACCGGGATGAGCGTGGTCGCTCCGGTGCGCAGGTCGACCAGCATCGCCTTGGTTGGTACGACGTTCGGGAATGGCAGCGTGAACGACTTGATCAGCGTGGTGACCACGTAGCGGCCGGTCGGATCGATGGCGGGATTGATCCAGCTGGTGAACGCGCCGGCGTCCGCGGGTGCGGTGAGCGTACGGACTGTGCAATTCGCCACCGGTAGATCCGCCGGTTCCGTACTGCGCGGCAACGGCGATGGCGAAGCCGTCGGCACGGACGGTGACGGCGTCGGCTCGGCGTGCTGGGGCGACGGCAAGCCGAGCGGTATCCCGATCGCGGCGCCGACCACGACAATCGCGGCGAGGGCGCCCGATCGACATCCGGCGGCGCCGGATCGCGTCGCCCTGTCGCATCGCCAGCGCCACGTCGTAACGCGGTGGGGGACCGTCAGCGCCGTCGATGTCGCGCAGCGGACGGAGCAGATCGCCCCGGTCGTCGCTGGTGTTCATGACTGCCTCCCCGGCATCGGGTACGCCAGGTCGTCGAGGTGCCGGCGTAGCGATGCCAACCCGTGCGCGGTCTGGCTTTTGACGGTCCCGGTCGAGCAGCGCATCATCTCGGCGACTTCGGTGACGCCAAGGTCATCGACGAACCGCAGGATGAGCACGGCCCGCTGCCGCTTCGGCAGTCGGGCGAGGGCCTGGCGCAGCACCGTACGGTCCTCGACGCTGGCTTCCTGCGGTGCGGCCGCCTCCGGCGGTAGGTCGCCGAGCCGTACTCGCGACCAGGCCAGCCTTCGTTCGGACAGGAACGTGTTGACGACGATCGCGCGGACGTACTGATCGACGTCCCGGCTCGTGCGGACCGACGACCATCGCAGGTACGCCTTGGTCAGGCTGGCCTGGATGATGTCGTCGGCGTGGTGCCAGTCGCCGCACAGGACGTACGCGAGCCGCCGCAGGCCGGGCAGGCGCGACGAGACGAACTCCACATAGTCCGCACGGTCCTGTGTCTGCACGCCTGGCTCCTCGCGTCCGCTGCGCTACCCCTATCACGCCGGCGGGTGCCCGTACGGTTGGCTGTGTCAGGAAGCGGGCAGACCGCTCAGGCCCATCGCGGAAAGGACGAACGCGTAGACCTCGGCTTCATAGCGGACATGGGCGTAGCGGCCGGCCGGTCCGGTGTGCGCGCCGGCCCCGAGCTCGACCCGGAACAGCAGCTCGTCGCCAGGTTTGCCGGTAGCACGGAGCTTCGCGACCCACTTGGTCGGCTCGTGCACGAGCACGCGGGGATCGTGCAACGCGGCGGTGACGAGCATCCGCGGTCGCGGACTCGGTGGCATGTTGTCGTACGGCGAGTAGGCATAGAGGTACGCGAACTCGTCAGCTTTGTGGGGGTCGCCCCATTCCTCCCATTCGTTGATCGTGAGCGGGATCGACGGGTCCGACATCGAGCCGATCACGTCCACGAACGGCACTTCGGCGACGACCGCGCACCACCGCCGCGGCGCCACGTTGAGCGCCGCTGCCTGCAGCAGCCCACCCGCGGACAGGCCACGGGTCACGATCCGCGCGGGGTCCACGAGCGGCGCGTGATCCGCCGAACCGGTCCCGCCGACGGCGTCGGGCGCGGCGCCGGCTAGCCAATTCGCCGCGGCGGCGTGGTCGGTGAACGTGTTCGACTTGGCCGCGAGGTGTCCGTCGAGCCACCAGTGCCGGCCGTTTTCGCCGCCGCCGCGCGGGCTGATCAGGGCGTAGACGACGCCGCGGTCGAGCAGGCTCACGAGGCTCGGGTCGAACCACGGGTCGTCGCACGACTCGTAGGCGCCGTACCCCCACATCAGGCACGGCGCGGTGCCGTCGAGCGGCGTGTCGGCCCGCGACGCGATCGTGACCGGGACGAGCGAGCCGTCGGCGGCTGGCGCATGGCGGCGCTCGGTTCGATACGCGGTCCGGTCGTATCCCGGCACGTCGGTCCGCTTGCGCAGGACACGCTGGCCGGTGGACAGGTCGACGTCGAACCATGCCGGCGGCTCGATGATCGACTCGACCTCGATCAGGATCGTGCCGGCGTCGTACTCCTGGTGCTCGGCGAGGCCGATGCGGCCGGCGTCGACGTCCGCGCGGATTTCGCGCTCGGCGCCCAGCGTCGGACCGGGCGCAATGTCCGCGACGCGTAACAACGGAAAGCCGTCGCGCCGGAGTTCGAGGACAACATGGTCGGCGAACGCGTGCGCGGCGACCAGCCGCTCGCCGGGGCGGCCGGCCGCCAGCTCGCGCCAATCCCCGGGCGCCTCGACCGGCGCCACCATCAGCCGGAACTCGGTCGCGCCCAGGTTGGTGGCGATCACGAACGACGCGGGTACGCCGTCGGCCGGACGTACGTGGTCGACGCGGTACTCGATGCCCGGCTCCCGACGCCGAACCAGCGTCGGCGTGGCTGCCGGCCGGTCGGCCGGGATCGCATAGGATCTCGGACGAGTTGCGGCTCTCGATCTCGATCACGATGTAGTCGCCCGAGGTCGTCGTCCGCACGCCGAGATCGAACCGCGCGTCGTCCTCCTGGTAGACCAGCACGTCGTCGCTACTGTCCGTACCGATCGCGTGCCGCCAGACCTGGTACGGCCGGTAGAGGTCGTCGTGGACGGTGTAGAAGAAGACGGACGAGTCGCTGCTCCAGGCACCGGTCTCCGAGGCTCGGTCCACTATGTCCGGAAGATCTGACCCGGTGGCGATATCCCGAAATCGGAGTGTGTAGACCTCGTCACCGTCAGTGTCGTACGCATAGGCGAGCACCCGGTTGTCCGGGCTGACCTCGCGCACCTCCACGGCGACGTATCCATCCGTTTCGGTGGCCAGGTCAGCGTCGTCGAGCACGACGCGGCCGGTTTCGGCTGCGTTACGGCTTGACACGAACTGCTCGTACTCACTTCCGGTGACCGATTTCATGTAGTAGAACTGGCTACCACGTCGCCACCTGACTGAGTCATCAGTCGGTACCAGGCGGTGGGCCGTCTCGACAGACAACGCGTCCCGGAGGTTGGTCAGGTGTCCGGTCATCCGGTCGTAGTGGGCGCGTTCGGCGCGCACGTACGGCAGGAACCGGGGATCCGAGGTGTCCCGCATCCAGGCGTAGTCGTCGACGATCTTTACCCCATGCAGATCCTGCGTCCTCGGCTCGGTCGGGGCGGTCGGCGGTTCGACGCTGTGGTCAGGCATGGCAGGCACGCTAGCGGTCCGGACTTGGCCATTCAACGGAGGATCCGATGAACACATCCCTTCGCGGCCGGCGCAACGTGCGCCGAGCCGTGTTCGCTGGTGCCGCGGCCGTGGCCGTCTTCGCGCTGGCTGCGAGCCCTGCAATGGCCGATCCGTCCGCGTCGCCGTCGGGCGGTGGTGCCGGATCGGGGTCCCCGAGCGCGTCCGGGCCGTCGGTGCCCCCGGGCAGCAAGACGTTCACGATCGGAATCCTTCAGGATGACGACTCGCTGAACCCGTTCTCGGGCTTCCTCGTGACGTCGTACGAGATATACGGCGACACGTACGACAATCTGCAAGGGCTGTCGGCGAAGGACCTCACCCCGTCGCCGGGCCTCGCGACGAAGTGGACGCACTCCGACGACGGCCTCACCTGGACGTTCACGATCCGGCAGGGTGTGAAGTGGTCGGACGGTCAGCCGTTCACCGCTAACGACGTCGTCTACACGTACAACCGGACCCTGACCGACGACACCGCGAACGCTCAGTATTCGAGCTCGGTGCAGAACATCAAGAGCGTCGAGTCGCCGGACCCGAACACCGTCGTCTTCCACATGAAGGCCCCGGACCCGGTCATGGATAACAGCGCTGTGCCGATCATTCCCGAGCACATCTGGTCAAACGTGTCGTCGAAGGACACCGGCACGTTCGCCAACACCGAGATGATCGGCACCGGTCCGTTCACCATGCAGCAGTGGGCAAAAGGCCAATTCATCAAGCTCAAGGCGAACAAGAACTACTGGGGCGGCGCACCGAAGATCGACTACCTCGTCTATCGCGTGTTCGACGACGAGGACGCGGAGATCCAGGCGTTGCGCAAGGGTGAGATCGACGCGGTGGATGCGTTGTCCCCGAGCAACTACGACAAGCTCGCGGGCGTGAAGGGCATCAGCCGGATCAGTGCCCAAGGCGTGAGCTTCGACGAACTCGGCTTCAACACGGGCACGGCGACGGTCGACGGCGCATCGGTCGGCAACGGCAACCCGGCCGGTCGGGACCCGAAGTTCCGCCAGGCGGTCGCGGCCGCGATCGACCTCAAGGGGCTCACGAACAAGGTCTTGCAGGGTCACGGCCAGATCGGCGCATCGATCATGCCGCCGGTGTTCAGCGACTGGGCGTACGCCCCGGGTGACGGTGCCTACCAGTACAACCCGACGAAGGCCGGGCAGATGCTCGACGCCGCCGGCTACACGAAGGCGGCCGACGGCAACCGCATCGACCCCGTCACCCACAAGGAAATGAACCTCCGGTTCGACGCGCCGAACGACGACCCGGTCGTCAAGCAGGCGGTCGCATTCCTCCAGGGCTACCTGGAGGCCGTTGGGATCAAGACGACGACTCAGCTGGTCGACGAAGACAAGCTGACCGACCTGATCGCCAACGGTGAGGACGACATCTACGTGTGGGGCTGGTCGGTCTCGCCGGACCCGACGTTCCAGATGTCGACGATGACGTGCGGCCAGCGCGACACCGGCACGGCCAAGTCGCCGGTCGCCGGCTGGTCCGACTCGTACTACTGCAACCCCGCCTACGACGCGCTCTACACGAAGCAGAGCACGACCGTCGACCCAACCCAGCGCAAGCCGATGATCCAGCAGATGCAGCAGATGCTCTACACGGACGTGCCCTACCTCGTGCTCTTCTACCCGGACGACCTCGAGGCGTACAACTCCGCGAAGTGGACCGGCATCGTCCAGCAGCCGGCCAACAAGGGTCAGGCGTTCTTCCAGTTCGGCACGTACACGAACCGGACCGTCGACATCAAGACCGCCGCAGCGGCGTCGACGTCCAGCGGCGGCGGCACCAGCGCGGTCGTATGGATCATCGTCGCGATCGTCGCCGTGGTGGTTGTGGCCGGCGTGTTGCTCGGCTTCCTCCGCCGCCGCTCGACCGCGGACGAGCGGGAGTAACGACGCGTGACGACGCTCCCGATCGAAAGCGCACCGCCGGAGGCCCCACCGCGGGCCTCCGGCGGCCGCCGACCGCCGAGTGCGGCGGCGATGCGCTGGCGGGTGCCGCTGCTCATCGGCCGCCGGCTGATCGGTGCCGTGGTCAGCCTCGCGGCCATCGTCCTGTTCAACTTCTTTCTCTTCAACGTGTTGTCGTCGAATCCGATTCGCGCGCTCGTGCGCAACCGGCACCTCGACGCGGCGGCCCAGGCCAAGCTGCGGCACGAGTTCGGCTATGACCAGTCCAAGTGGCAGCAGTTCATCGACTACTGCTATCAGCTCTTCCTGCATCACAACCTCGGCATTTCGACGTACTACACCCAACCGGTCTGGAACGTCATCGCCGAGCGGATCTGGCCGACCGTGCTGCTGGTCGGCGTCTCGACCGTGCTGTCATCGGTGATCGGCACCTGGATCGGCATCAAGGGGGCGTGGGAGCGCGGAAGCGCGTTCGACAAGATCTCCAACGGAGTATCGGTCACGCTGTATTCGGTGCCAGAATTCTGGCTCGGCCTGATGCTGCTGTTGTTCCTCGCCGGCGACCAGGTCGGCCTCGGCTGGTTCCCGACCGGCGGCATCTACGACGACGACGTCAACCCGGCGTCGGTGGCCGGCTGGATCAACATTGGCTGGCACCTGGTGCTGCCCGGGCTCACTCTGACCCTCGCCTACCTCGCGCAGTATCAGCTCGTCATGCGCTCGTCGATGCTCGATGAGATGGGCCAGGACTACGTGCAGACGGCGCGGGCCAAGGGATTGCGCGACCTCGCCGTACGCCGCCAACACGTGGTGCCCAATGCGCTGCTGCCCGCGGTGACACAAATCCTGCTGTACTTCGGCTTCGTCATTTCGGGTGCGCTACTGGTCGAGACGGTCTTCTCCTGGCCCGGGCTCGGGTTGCTGACCGAAACCGCGGTGTCGGGCACCGACTTCCCGCTGCTGCGGGGACTGTTCCTGCTCTTCACCGGGAGTGTCATCGTGTGCAATCTGATCGCCGACGTACTGCTCGGCATCATTGATCCGCGGGTGAGGGAGCTGTGACCGCCGAGCCGGTCGCGGTACCTGCGACTGCGTGGCTCGGTTGTCTGGCGTCGCCGCCGGGCGGCGCTGCACCGGACCTGGGTCGAGGTGTGGGCGCAGCCGCAGGGCAAGGCCGGGATCATCGTCCTCGCCGTCCTGGTACTCGACGCGATCATCGCTCCGATCGTCATCGGAAGCGACGCGCTGTCCATCATCGCCGCGACCGGTCGACCGTTCCAGCCGCCGTCCGGTGCATATCCGCTCGGGACTGACGAGTACGGACGCTCGGTGTTTTCGCTTCTCGCGTTGGGCGCTCGGACGTCGCTGGTCGTCGGCATCTCAGCGGCGGCGATCGCGATGGTGATCGGGACGATCGTCGGCGTCGTCTCCGGTCACTACGGCGGTTGGGTCGACACGCTGCTCATGCGCTTCGACGACTGGGCGTTGAACATCCCGTTCCTGCCACTGGTGATCGTGCTGCAGGTGCTGCTCGGCCGCGGGACCGACAAGACGATCCTGGTGCTCGGCATCACGTCATGGCCGGGCACGGCGCGGATCCTGCGCGCGCAGGTGTTGTCGGTGAAGGCGCGTCCGTTCATGGATCGGGCCCGCGCGTTGGGCGCCAGCAACGTGCACCAGATGGTCAAGCACACACTGCCGAACATCATGCCGTTGGTGCTAGCGAATACCACGATCACGATCGCCGGCGCGATCCTGAGCGAGTCGACGCTCGCGTTCCTCGGTCTCGGCAGTCCGAGCCTGACCGCGACGTCCTGGGGCACGATGCTCGACGGAGCGTTCACGTCCGGCGCGGTCTCCGGCGGTGCCTGGGCCTATCTCGTCACCCCGGGCCTAGCCATCGCGCTCGTGGTGCTCGCCTTCACGTGGGTCGGCAACGCGCTGGAGAAGGTCCTCACGCCCCGGCTCGCGGGCCGGTGAGGACATGACATTGCTGGAGGTCAAGGACCTGTCGGTCACGTACTCCACGGAACAAGGCCCGGTTCCCGCCGTACGCGGCGTCGACCTTGCCGTGGACGCTGGACAGACGCTCGGCGTCGCCGGCGAATCCGGTTGCGGCAAGTCGACTCTTGTGGCGGCGGCACTTCGACTTCTACCGCGCAGCGCCAAGGTAACCGGCGAGGTCCTGCTGGACGGTCGCGACGTGCTGACGATGAATTTCGGCGAGCTCCGGGCCGTACGGTGGGCGCAGGCGTCGATCGTCTTCCAGGGCGCGATGAGTTCGTTGAACCCGGTGCAGAAGGTCAGCAAGCAGATCGCCGAGCCGATCCTGTTGCACGAGAAGGTCTCGGACCGTGCCGCCCGGACCCGCGTCGGCGAACTCCTCGAACAGGTCGGCATCGCCCCCTCGCGGATGGACCAGTATCCGCACCAGTTCTCCGGCGGCCAGAAGCAGCGCATCATGATCGCGATGGCGCTAGCCTGCCGGCCGAAGTTGATCCTGGCCGACGAGCCCACCACGGCGCTCGACGTGATGGTGCAGGCGCAGGTGCTGACGTTGCTCACCGATCTGGTCCGGGACATGGGCCTCGGGATGGTCCTCATCACCCACGACCTGTCGGTGCTGGCGCAGACCTGTGATCGGGCCGCCATTATGTACGCCGGAAAGGTCGTCGAGAACGGCCCGACGGCCGAGGTGTTCGGCGCGCCGTCGCACCCGTACGCCCAGGCGCTCGCCGGTGCGTTCCCCCGTATCGGTGACCAATCGTCGCGCTACGCGCCGCGGGGGCTCGGCGGCGACCCGCCCCACCCGGCCGAACTGCCGAGCGGCTGCACATTCCATCCGCGGTGCCCGGTGGCCCGCGACGAGTGCCGTACGGTCGACGTGACACTGTGGCCGGCCGGCGTCGATCACAGCGCGGCCTGCGTGCTCGTTCGGGACGACGTGCCCGACGAGATGGCCAGTGGTGAAGGAGTGCCGGCATGACGGCCATGACGAACCCGGCTCCCGCCCCGCGTCAACCGGCCGACGCCGGTCCGGTGCTGGAAACCCTCGACCTCCACCTGACGTTCAGCGGTCGGGGTCTGCGCCGCGGATTCGACGCGCGTGCCGTCGACGGCGTGAATCTCCAGATCCGGCCGGGCGAGATCGTCGCTCTCGCCGGCGAGTCCGGCTGCGGCAAGACGACCCTGGCCCGCACGATCCTGGGCCTGGAGAGGGCGACGAGCGGCAGTATCCAATACCAGGGCCGGCCGCTCGGCTACTCGATGAAGTCACTGCGCGCCTACCGCCGAGACGTACAACTCGTGTTGCAGGATCCGACGGGTGCTCTGAACCCGCGCCAGTCGGTCTACGAGGCGGTCGCCGAGGGCATCCGGATCCACAAGATCCCGGGCAACGAGGAACAGCTTGTCGCGGATGCGTTGTCCCGGGCCGGATTGCGGCCACCGGAGCGGTTCTTCCTGTCCTATCCGCACGAGCTGTCCGGCGGCCAACGGCAGCGCGTCGTCATCGCCGGTGCGTTGGCGCTGCACCCGTCGATCATCATCGCCGACGAGCCGGTGTCGGCGCTCGACGCCTCGGTCCGCGGCGAGATCCTCGCGTTGCTGCTGCGACTGCGCGAAGAGATGGGCCTGTCGGTGCTCGTGGTCACGCACGATCTCGGGTTGGCATGGAACATCGCCGACCGCATCGCCGTGATGTATCTCGGCCGCATCGTCGAGGTGGGGCCGACCGAGGAGGTGCTCGCGAACCCGCGGCACCCGTACACCCAGGCGCTGCTCGCGGTGGCCGGGGATGGTAGCCACACGCGGCGCGACCGGCCGACGCTGCTCAAGGGCGAGCCGCCCGACCCGACGCGCATCCCGACCGGTTGCCGCTTCCATCCGCGTTGCCCGGCGCTGGCCGACGGGCGCGCTGCCGCGGCCGGGATCGCCGACGCGTGCACCTCCGTCTCGCTGCCGCTGCTGCCGTCCGCTACCGATCAGCATCTGGCCGCCTGCCTGCTGCACGAGGACGTTCGCGGGGCCGTCTCGGCCCGCGGGTGACGATCCCTCAGCGACGGTACGTCCGGAGCAGCTCCGCGACCGCGTCGGCGGGCAGACCTTCCGACGTATTGCCGTCCCGTCCGACCACGGTCGGCGCCTGGAGCAGGCTGTTCAGCACGGCTTCCTCGGTCGCCTCGACCACGCCGGCGAAGAAGTCGTTGAGGCCGGCCGCCACCACCGCCGGCGTGGTTGCCGCGGTGCCGCGCGGCGCCCGTAGCCCGGTGGCGGCGGCCACGAAGATCTCACCGCTGCCGTTGCTGGCGTACGAGCCGGTGCGCGCGAGCCCGAGCCCGGCGCGCCGGGCCAGTCGCCGGCAGTCGGCGGCGGTGATCGGGGCGTCGGTCAGCACGACCACGATGCACGAGCCGGCCGGTGGCGCCGTGGGCCGCGGCGCCACGGGCATCAGCCGCCCGACCGGTACGCCGTCGACGGTCAGCCGCTCCCGGTCCCCAAAGTTCGTCATCACGAGCACACCCACCGTGTACGACGGACCCGTGCCGTCGATCGGTGGGACGATGCGGGAGGACGTACCGATGCCGCCCTTGAAACCGAGGCAGCTCATGCCCGTACCGCTGCCGATCGCGCCTTCACCGGGCGCGGTCGCCGCACCGGCCGTGGACGCCGCCGCCGACGCGCGTGCGTCCCGCAGCGCAACCACGACGTCGTCGCGGGTGACCTGCATCCGGCGGGCGTCGTTCAAGAAGCTGTCGTCGCATTCGGCGACGACCGGGATGATGACGTCGTCGGTGCCGATGCCGGGCTCCTCATCCGCGAGCAACTCGCAGGCGGCGTCGTATACCCGGCCGACCTGCATCGTCGAGGTGAGGAAGATCGGCGTTTCCAGCGCGCCCCACTCCTGCATCGCGATGAATCCGGTGCATTCGCCGGCGCCGTTGAGCACGGCGCCGCCGGCCGGGATCGGCGTGCGGAAGAGGTTGCCGCCCGGGTCGATCACCGTGACACCGGTCCGCGCCGCGCCGCGTCCGTCCGGCGGCGCCGGTTCGTCGCGCCAGACCGTGGCATGGCCGACGCCGACGCCGGGCACGTCCACGATCGATGCCGTCGGGCCTGGTTGCAAAAGGCCGACTCGGAGGCCGATGTCCGCTGCGCGTGGCATGGCGGCAGCGTAACGGTTCGCCGCGGATGGGTTGCCGATCAGAATCGCCGAGGCCTCGCGGCTGCGCTACGCATCGGCCCCCGACCGCCGAAGGATTTGAGGAGTTCGCAATGCTGCAACTGCCCGTGGTGTGGGCCGAGGACACGCTGGCGCATGTGCCGGGGGCCGAGATCTGGATCGGTGTCCCGACGCCGGGCACCGAACTGCCGGAGCGCGCGCTGGTGATCCGCGAGGCGCTGTCGGCTGCCGGAGCGCGGATCGTGCCCGCCGAGTCACATGACGACGCAATGCTCAGGCGTGTCCACGACGACGGATTGTTGACCCATCTCGCAACCGTCTACGACGAGTGGGTCGCTCGCGGATACCAGGAGTACCAGCACAATGTCGTGCCGTACGTCTTTCCGACCGACGGCATGCTCGACGGGCTGCCGACGCGATCGCCGTACGCCACGCATGGTCGGGCCGGTCGCTACATGTACGACACGATGACGCTCGTCGGCGAGGGGACCTGGCGGGCGGCGCGAGCCGCGGTCGACGCCGCCCAGACCGCGGCCGACCTCGTGGCGGGCGGGGAACGGGTGGCGTACGCGATCTGTCGGCCGCCCGGACACCACGCCACCCGTACGGCGTTCGGCGGCTCGTGCTATCTCAACAACGCGGCCGTGGCGGTGGAGACGTTGCGGGCGGCCGGCATCGGTCGCGTCGCGGTCGTCGACATCGATGCCCACCACGGCAACGGAACGCAGGCCGTGTTCTACGGCCGCGGCGACGTGTTCTACGGGTCCGTACATGTGGATCCGGGTGCCGGTTGGTTTCCGCACTACGCCGGCTACGCCGACGAGACCGGTCGCGACGCGGGGGAGGGCGCGAACCGCAATGTGCCATTGGCGCCCGGATCGGCGGACGAGGCGTGGCTCGGCGGCCTTGGCGAGGTCTGCGCCGCCGCGGCCGCCTTCCGGCCCGAGGCGATCGTCGTGTCGCTCGGCGTCGACGCGGCCGCCGACGACCCGGAGAGCCCATTGCAGGTCACCCGGGACGGCTACCGGCGCTCCGGTGCCCTGATCGCCGACCTCGGTGTGCCCGTCGTCGCCGTACACGAAGGGGGTTACCACCTGGCGACGCTCGGCGACCTCACGGTTGCGACGCTTCTCGGCCTCACCGGCCGCGCCGGGTGACCTCAGCCGAGGAAACGCGCCTTGCGTGCGAGCCACTCGTCCTTCGTGACGGCGTATTCCACCTCGCCGTGTTCGGTCCCCGGGATCGGGTCGTCCCATTCGTCGTGGCGCGTGCCGACATGGATCAGGCCGCATTTCTCCATCACGTTGCGCGACCGCGTGTTGACCGCCATCGTCTCGGCGATGACCGTCGTCGCACCCCACTCGCCGAACGCCTTGTCGATGAGCGCGAGTGAGCCCTCGGTCGCGTACCCGTGCCCCCACGAGGACCGCCGCAAGCGGTAGCCGAGCTCGGGTACGTCATCCGGATAGCCGTCCTTAGGCCGCATGGCGAACCAGCCGACGAACGCGCCGGTGTCGAGCACCTCGGCCGCGAAGTAGCCCCAGTGTGGCCAGCGCTCGTAGTAGCCGAGCAGCCGTGGCAGGACTTCGTCCCGTATGCGTTCCCGAGACGTCGGCCGTCCGCCGGTGAGAAATTCCATCACCGCCGGATCGCCGTCCAGGTCGACCAGAAGATCCTCGTCGTCGGCGGTGAACCGGCGCAGCCGCAGCCGCGGCGTCTCGATTTCCGTCGTCACGACCCCATCCTGTCCCGGCTCGACCGCGCGCGCTGCCGAATATCCGCCGGCCGGGCGCATCGGTCGCGGCTTAGCTGGTGAGCTTGGGCAGCACGTCCCGGCCGAACACGTCGATCCATTCGGTCTGGTTGCGGCCCACGTTGTGGAGATAGACGCGATCGACGCCGGTGTCGAGGAACCGCTGGATCTCCGCGCGGTGCGCGTCCGGGTCGGACGAGATGAGCATGCGGCCCTCGAAGTCCTCCGGCCGTACGAGCTTGGCCATCTGCTCGAATTCGTGCGGTGACCGGATGTCCCCCTTAGGGAACTTCATGCCGCCGTTGGGCCACTCGTGCATCGCGTTCGCGAGTGCCTCTTCATCGGTCGGCGCCCACGACAGGTGCAGCTGCAGGATCTTGACCTGGCTTCCAGCTTCGCGGCCGGCCTCTTTCGCGCCGGCGTCGAAGCGGTTGAACAGGTTTCCGATCTTGTCGAGCGTGGCGCCGGGCGTGATGATGCCGTCCACCTGCTTGCCGGCCCGCTTCGCGGTGATCGGCCCGGCGGTCGCGATGTAGATCGGCGGCGGCGACGCTGGCATGGACCACAGGCGCGCCGTCTCGAGATGGAAGAACTGGCCCCGATGCTTGACGTCCTTGCCGGTGAAGAGCTTCTGGATGATGTCGATGGCCTCCCACATGCGCGACAGGCGCTCGTGGGCTTCCGGCCAGTAGCCGCCGACGATGTGTTCGTTGAGCGCCTCGCCGGAACCGAGGCCGAGCCAGTGCCGGTCCGGGTACATGGCGGCGAGCGTGGCCGACGCCTGCGCCACCATGGCCGGGTGGAAGCGGAAGGACGGGCACGTCACGCCGGGTCCCATATCGCCGGTCGTACGTTCGCCGATCGCGGTCAGTACGTTCCAGACGAACGACGCATTGCCCTGCGCCGGCACCCACGGCTGGAAGTGGTCGGCGACCATCGCGCCACGGAATCCGGCCCGCTCGGCGAGTGCGGTCAACTGCGTCGCCTCGACCGGATCGAATTGCTCGAGCATGGTCGCGTATCCCACGTGGGCCTGGCTCATTCGCGCGCTCCTGTCATCGACGTCCGGCCACGCGATGTCCATCTGCTCGCGTTGCCGCATCATTCACGCTAGCGGGCGGACTCGGCGGCGCATGCGGGGGTAGGGCAGCACGCGTACGGTCCGGCGTGCGGCGAGCCGACTGACGAGCTATGCGAGGTCGGCGACGGCGATGCCTAGCTCCCGTGCGGCCGCGATGCGCACCCAGTCGGTGAGCTGCCGCCGGGAAATGACCTTCTCGTGGACGGTGACCTGCACGGCGAGGCCGTCGATCAGCGCGATCAGCCGCCACGCCGCCCCCGCCGGGTCGTCGCAGGTAAACGTGCCATCCTTCACGCCGGCGCCGATGACGTCGGTCAGGCCTTCCTTCCAGCGCAGATCGAGCCGGCGCGACACGGCCTCCAGCTCCGGCACCCGCATCGACTCGGCCCAGCCGTCGATCCACATCGCCCAAGCCTTCGAGCTGCCGGTCGGCACGTACATCTTGAGGATCTTGCGCAGTTTCACGAGCGGCGACGAGGCGGAGCCCAGCACGTCGTCGAGGCGGGCGAGATCCTGCTCGGCCGCGTACGCGAAGGCCTGCGCGAGCAGCCGGTTCTTCGTCTCGAAGTGATAGAACACGAGCGCCTGACTGACGCCGGCGGCGGCCGCGACATCGGCCGTCCGCGTGTTCGGCAGGCCGCGCGCGAGAATGACGTCGCATGCTGTGCGCAGCAGCGCGTCGAGTCTCACCTCGGCCGATCGTCGGGTCACGAGCAGATACGGTAGCCGAAACGATGCCGGCCCGCCCGCCGCCCAACGCTGACTGAGCGGACAGTTAACCGCCCGGTCAGTGCGCGTACGCCGCGGTGGCTTCGCCGCCACCGTACGGCCGTCGGGCCAGGGCGCGACGACCGGCGACGGCGAGCACCGTGCCGAGGGCGCACAGGCCGACCGCGAGGGTGATCGCCATGGTCAGCGCGCTGCCGTTGCCGAGCGAGCTCGACATCACCACGGCGGCGAGCCCGCAGCCGAGCGCGAAACCGAGATAGATCGCGGTGCCGGACCAGGTGAACGCCTCGGTGGTCTGGTGGCGTGGGGCGAGATCGGTGACCAGGGCGCCCTCCACGGCGGTGGTCGGCGATATCACCAGCCCGGCCGCGAACAGCAGCACGGCCAGTGTGACCGGACCGTTGGCCAGCAGCATGCCGGCGAAGCCGACGATGTTCAGGCTCATCAGGATCGTGTACTGCCGGTGCAGCGGCGTACGGAAGTCGTGCCCGCCGAACCACAGGCCGCCGACGATCGATCCGGCGCTCCACACCGAGAACAACAGGCCGCCGACCGCCGCCTGACCACGCGCGTTCATATACGCCGGAATCGCCACTTCGAGCACGCCGAACGAGGCGGCCTGCAATGCCGACACCACCAGGACGATGCGCAGCCCGCCGTTGCCGAGCGGGCCGATCATCCGCCGCCAGCGTGACGAGCCGAGACGCGGCGCTCGCTCGACGACGTACCCGTGGCGGACCGAGCGTGCGGCGGCGAGCCAGAGTGCGCCGCCGACGGTGAGCGCGGCCGCGAGGAGCGTGGCGGCATATCCGTTGAGAATCGCCGAAACCACGCCGACGAGCGCCGGACCGAGAACGTACGTGATCTCGATGAGCAAAGCGTCGAGCGCGAACGCCGTGCGTCGGGTTGCCTCGTCGGGCGCGAGCCGGGGTAGGACGGTGCGGGTGACGGCCGCGATCGGTGGGTTGACCGCGCCGATCCCGGCCGCGACCGCGACGACGACCGCGGCCGGTACGTGCGCGTGCAGGACGATCACGAGCGCGACCAGGGCAGCGCCCTGCGCGAGCCCGGTTGTGACCAGGACGATCGAGGCGTGCCCCCGGTCCGCGAGCCGGCCGAGTGGCGGACCGAACGCCGCGGTGGCAGCGGAGTTGGCCGCGGCGGCGAGGCCGGCGACTGCGTAGGAGCCGATCCCCGCGTGCACGACCAGCACGAACAGCAGCGTGGCCATGCCGATCGGGAGCCGGCCGATCAACGAGGCGATGAAGACGGGCCGGACGCCGGGGGCCACGAACAGCGCGCGATAGCGGCGGGCGGCGGTGCGCATGCGGGTCAGGCCTTCGGCCGCGAGTCGGCGCCGAAGGACGTCGCGCCACTCACAGTCATGATCGTTTTCTCCCGCCGGGCAGCCACAGCCGACGCTCACGCTACGGTCGCGGCCACGCGACCGGCAACCACTAACTAACTCATCAGTCAGTAACGTTCGTCTCCCGACCACCCCGCCGAGCGCACCGCCGACCGGGCGATCCGTGTTGCGCGAACGGCACATCGCCGAGGTCGTCCGAACGAGCGAGGCGGTTGGGCGCGGTTTGTCGTAAATTGACGCCGTGCCGCTTCCCCCACCGCACCCACGTCGTCGTGTCCGCCGCCGGATCAACCGCCGGATCAGCCGCCTAGCGGCGCCGCTGGCCCTCATCGCGACCGTTGCCCTGGTCGCCGCGTGTCAGATCGGTGCGGACAACCCCGATGCACACGCGTCGTTCGCGAGCGGGCGGCCGGCCGGATCCGGCGCGGCGTCGACCGGCGCGACGCCAAACGCCGGCTCGTCGAGCGGACCGAGTGCGACCGCGACCGACATCACGCTGGAGTTCGCCGGCGACGTACATTTCGTCGCGCGCACCGCGAAGCTCCTGAAGGATCCGAGCACGGCGTTCGGGCCGTCGATCACGCCGCTGCTGTCCGCGGCCGACGTGACAACACTCAACCTCGAGACGGCGGTGACCGACCGCGGCACGCCCCAGCCGAAGACTTTCCACTTCCGTACGACGCCGTCGGCGTTCGACGCGGTGCGTGCGTCCGGAGTGGACGCGGTGACGATCGCGAACAACCACATCCTCGACTACGGCCGGATCGGCCTCGCCGACACGCTCGCCGCGGCCAAGGCCAAGGACTTTCCGGTGTACGGCGCCGGCCCGGACGCCGACGCCGCATGGGCGCCGTGGATCACGACCGTACGCGGCACCCGGATCGCGTACCTCGGCGTCTCCGATGTCCAGGAACTGTCGAGCTCATGGATCGCCACGGCGAGCCGGTCCGGCGAGGCGATCGCGAATAACCTGAGCCGGACGGTGGCCGCGATCAAGGCCGCTCATCGCAGCGCCGACATCGTCGTCGTCTTCATGCACTGGGGCACCGAGGGCGACTCCTGCCCGAACGGTTCGCAGAAGAAACTGGCCAAACAGATGGCCGACGCCGGGGCGAACATCATCATCGGCTCGCACGTGCATACGCTGCAGGGCAGCGGGTGGCTCGGCAACACGTTCGTGGCGTACGGAATGGGCAACTTCCTGTGGTACATCAACTCGTGGAGCACCGAGACGGGCGTGCTCAAGCTGACGCTCCACCCGGGCGCCGACGAGCCATACAAGGCCGCGTTCACGCCGGCGATCGTGTCGGGCACGGGCCAGCCGGTGATCGCCACCGGTACCAAGGGTGCGGCGATCGCCAAGCGCTATGCCTCGCTGCGGGGGTGCGCCGGCCTGACCGCCGCGCCGACGCCGTGACTGTGTCGGTCCGCCGTACCGCCGAAACGGGTCAGGCGGTGACCGACGCGATGCCGGACCGGGCCGCGTTGCCGCCCGAGACGACGAGCACGATCGGCCCGGTCGCCGGCGCCGCGACGGCGCCTGATCGCAGCGCCGCGAGCCCAACCACCGACGACGGCTCCACGAGCAGCTTCGTGGCATCGAGGAACGACCACCAGGCGTCGCGGATCGCGGCCTCCTCGACCGTGATCACCGAGTCCACGTTCGCCTGGACATGCGCGAGCGTGTTGGGCCCGGCGAACGGCGCGGCGAGACCGTCCGCGATCGACGACGGCTTCGTGGGCGGTGCCTGCGCCGCGCCGGTCGCGAGCGCGTGGGTCATGGCGTTCGCCGTAGCTGGTTCCACACCGACAATCCGGACGGTACGGCCGGATTGCGCCGCCCGTATCGCCGCCGACACACCCGAGATCAGCCCGCCGCCACCGACCGGCACCAGGACGAGGCCGGGCTCCGGGCAATCGGTCATCAGTTCGACGCCGACCGTGCCCTGGCCGGCGATCACGTCCGGGTCGTCGAACGGGTGCAGCGCCAGGTAGTTCCGATCGGCCGCGAGCCGGTGGCAGGTGCCGACGAGATCCTCGGTGAACACGATCTCGCCGCCGTACCGCTGCACGGCCTCGACCTTGGCCTCGACGGCCCCCGGCGGCATGCAGACCGTGGCCGGGATGCCCAGGATCCGGGCGGCGTACGCCGTCGCGGCGGCCGCGTTGCCGGCGGAGAACGTGGTGACGCCGGCCGGCGGATCGTCGCTGGCCGCGCGGGCGAGCATCGCGTTCATCATGCCGCGCACCTTGAAGCTGCCGGTGTGCTGCAGATTCTCGGCCTTGAGCAGCACCGGCACGCCGAATTCGTCCGACAGCCGGGCACTGGGCAGAAGCGGCGTCCGGACGACCTTGCCGGCGAGCCGGTCGGCGGCGACGGCGAGCGCGGCGCCGTCGACAAGACGTACGGGATCGAGAAGGTCCACGGCCGGGAACTCTAGTCGGCGTCGGGAGCGGTGACCCAGCCGGAGACGAGGACGAGCCCGGTCGCCCGGTGTACGGCCAGGAACCCGTACGGCCGGTCGAACGTCGCCGTCACACGCCGGACCTCGTATTCCTGCACTCGGCGCACCATTCCGGCCGGCCGCATGGTCAGTGCGGTCACGACGGCGGCTCGGAATCCCGTGTCGGTGAATTCGGCCATCGCGTCCTGCGCCGCCTTACCCACGGCGATCGGTCGCTCGCTGATGCCGGGCAGGCGCTGCTCGCTTTGGTCCAGCACGGATTCGAGCCCGAACACGTCGGGGAACGCGGTGAGATCGTGGCTTGCCCGTACGGTGAACTTCGGTGCCTCGACCACACATTGCGGTGCGTTGGTCGTGCTGACCGTGTGGTCGACGACAATGCCGGGTGCCGGCGCGCCGTCCAGCAGTTCGACGCCGGACCGGCGGCTTCGGCCGCGCCGGTGACCACGGCCAGGCCGGCCGAGAGCGTATCGTTCGCCGGTACGCCAACCGGACCGATCACGAGCTGGACGTCGATGCCGTTGTCACCCTCGATGCGTACGCAGGCGACCGATTGCGTTGGCTCGTACGATCGACGGGTCATCGGTGGTGCGGCTCATCAACGGCCAGGGGCCGGGAGACCGGGTCTTCCCGAACGGCTGCCGCCACGTCGTACGCACCGTGAGCGCGCTCGCGAGCAGCAGCAACGTCGATGTATCGATCCGCACCGGCATGCGCTTGATCATGCCGTCGGTCCGGTCCCGAGCCCAGGCGTCGAGCGTCGCCTGGTCGGCGCCGAGGTCGCCGGTGAATTTCTCGTGCACGCCGGGTGGGAGTTCGTCCAGGAACTCCGGCCTGATCGGCAGCTCGGCCCGGCTCCATAAGCCGAGCGCCGCGCTGACGCCCTCGGCCCCGGTCAACGCGTCGAGCAGAGCGCGGCCGGCCTGCGTACCCGTGTCCGGGTCGACGCCGACCGCGACCGCGAGTTCCTCGCGGGCCGTGCCCGTAGCGGCGCCGGCGACGATCGCGAGCAATGGCCACACGGCCGCGCCCGAACTCACGGTCGGATGGTTGCCGATCGCGTGAATCCAGCGAGCGGTGAGCGCGTTGGCCGGCGCGACCGGCAGGACGAGGTCGGTAGCCATGGAACAACTCTCGCAGATGGGCGGCGGCGACGGTCGGCGGACGCCCGCTCCGCCGCCGTGAACGGTCGGCTTCATGAACGGGTACGGCGTCGATCGACTGTGGACGGCGATGGCCGCAACGGACGAGCACCGTGCGGAGATGAGTCTGTGATGTGGGCCACGCCGCGTTTCGGGTCGCCGTCGCGCACCGCCGGGTGTACCAGGATGGAGGCATGGAGTACGTGAAGCTTGGCAAGACCGGCCTGGAAGTCTCCAAGATCTGTCTCGGTGCGATGAGCTACGGCGAACCGGATCGCGGCGGCCACCCGTGGTCGCTGCCGGAGGACGAGTCCCGAACGTTCCTGAAGCGGGCGCTGGAGCTCGGCATCAACTTCATCGACACGGCGAACGTCTACTCGGCCGGGAGCAGCGAGGAGATCGTCGGCCGCGCGGTGGCCGATTTCGTGCCGCGCGATGAGGTCGTCATCGCGACGAAGGTGCACGGCGTGATGCGCCAGGCGCCCAACGGCGGCGGCCTTTCGCGCAAGGCGATCCTGTCCGAGATCGACAACAGCCTCCGTCGGCTGAACATGGACTACGTGGACCTCTACCAGATCCACCGATGGGACCCGAAGACGCCGATCGAGGAGACACTCGAAGCGCTGCACGACGTAGTCAAGTCGGGCAAGGCCCGGTATATCGGCGCGTCGTCGATGTACGCCTGGCAGTTCGCCAAGGCGCTGTATCTGGCCGACCGCAACGGTTGGACGCGTTTCGTATCGATGCAGGACTACTACAACCTGCTCTACCGCGAGGAGGAGCGGGAGATGATCCCGCTGTGCGTCGACCAGGGCATCGGCGTCATCCCGTGGAGCCCGCTGGCCCGGGGGCGGCTGACCCGTGACCCGGAGACGAAGACCGCGCGTTCGGAGACCGACCCGTTCGGTCGTTCATTGGCGACCACGACGATCGAACTCGACCGACCGATCATCGACCGCGTCGCCGAGGTCGCCGAGAAGCGCGGCGTTCCGCGCGCGCAGGTCGCGCTCGCCTGGGTCGCCCGGCGTCCCGGCGTCACAGCGCCGATCGTCGGCGCGACGAAGCCGAACCACCTCGAGGACGCCGTCGCCGCGCTCGATCTGGAGCTGACCGACGACGAGATCGCGTCGCTCGAGGAGCCGTACGTGCCGCATCCGATCAGCGGCCACCAGTAGAAGCCGCCGTCGACTCGACCCGATCCCGCTGACCAACCGGCCGGCCGTCCACTTGGGATGGTCGGCCGGCGTCGTGAGGCCGGTCACAAGACGTCCGGACCAGGCCTAATTCGGTGTACGCCCGCCATGCGACGGTGCCAGACTCGTTGGTCTGGACCGCCGACGGGTGCGCTCGTCAGGGGTCGGCGATGGGCTCAGATCCGCTGTGGCGAGGGTCACGCTGACTTCAGGTGTACGAAACGGTTCCGTACACCTCGGATTTGGAGTAGCGTCGCAACGGAAGCACTACTGGAAGGAGAGCGTGTCATGGACATGGTTGTCGCGGCGGCTCGGTCAGACCGCCACGAGGCCATCTGCGACGCGGTCTTTGACCTGTTGTGCGAGGTCGGATACGACCGGATGTCGATGGATGCCGTGGCGGCGCGGGCCCGCGCCAGCAAGGCGACCATCTACCGGGCCTGGCCGAACAAGCCGGACCTGGTGACGGAGGCGTTGGTGTATCGCTTCGGCGATGCGCCGATAGTCCCGGACACCGGCTCGCTCCGTGGTGACTTGATCGCGCACATGACCGGTGCGTGTCAGGTCGCGAACAGTCCGGACGGCGCCGTCATTACCGGGCTGCTCACCGCGGCGACCCGCAATGCTGAGCTAGCACGCACCTTGCACCAGCTTGTGTATGAAATGAAGCACCCGGTGTACCTGACCATCATCGGCAATGCCGTCGCTCGGGGCGAGATCCCCGCCGGCACCTCGGCCGAACTATTGCACGAGGTCATTCACTCCATGGTCCTGACCAGGAAGCTGTGGGCGGAGAGCGGTCTCGACGACGATTTTGTCGTACACGTCGTCGATGATGTTCTCCTGCCCGTCCTGAGGAAGGGCGCCTAAACCCCCCGGTTTGGAAAGATCGCCGGTCCGTAACGTCGCGGACGCGGTGGGATAACCGCGCGCTCGTAGCGTGTGCGTGGCAGTCACTTTTGCCCTTGAAGGAGAAGAAAATGCCGCAAGATAACGCCGTGGCAGCGGCACCGGCGGCCGGGGTCCGCGCCACCGCACCTCCCGATCGTCGCTGGTGGGCCCTGGTGGTGATCATGCTGGCGCAGTTGATGGTTGTCCTCGACGCCACCGTGGTCAATGTGGCGCTGCCGCACGCGCAGGCCGCGCTGGACATCAGCAACGCCGACCGGCAGTGGATCGTCACCGCCTACACGATCACGTTCGGTGGCCTGCTTCTGCTCGGTGGCCGCATTGCCGATTACTTCGGCCGCAAGCGTACGTTCATGATCGGGCTGGTCGGCTTCGCCGGCGCGTCTGCGCTCGGCGGGTTCGCGGTCAACGAAGGCATGCTGTTCGGTGCCCGCGCGCTGCAGGGCGCGTTCGGCGCGCTGCTCGCACCGGCCGCGCTGTCCCTGCTCACGGTCACGTTCACCGAGACCAGGGAACGCGCGAAGGCGTTCGGCGTTTACGGCGCGATCTCCGGTGGTGGCGCCGCGATCGGCCTCATCTCCGGCGGCGTGCTGACGCAGTATGCGTCGTGGCGCTGGTGCTTGTTCGTGAACATCCCGATCGCGATCATCGCGCTTGTCGCCGCCATACCGCTGGTCCACGAGAGCAAGGCGCAGGGCAACACGCGCTACGACATCCCGGGTGCGATCCTGGCCACCGCCGGACTGAGCGCGTTGGTGTACGGCTTCACCGAGGCGGCCAAGCCGCACGGCAGCTCGACGAACGGCTGGTCGGCCGGTACCACGATCGGCTTCCTCGTCGCAGCGGTGCTGCTGCTGGCCGGGTTCATGTGGTGGGAGTCCCGCACGAAGAACCCGCTGCTGCCGTTGCGCGTGATCCTCGACCGAAACCGCGGCACGTCGTATCTGGTGTCGATCCTGGTCGGCGCCGGGCTGCTCGGCATGTTCCTGTTCATGACGTTCTACCTGCAGCAGACGCAGCATTACAGCCCGCTGAAGACCGGCGTCGCCTACCTGCCGTTCTCGGGCGGCATCATCGTCGCCGCCGGCATCTCGGCACAGCTGTTGCCGCGAGTGGGGCCACGGGTGCTGCTGACGATCGGTGGAGTGCTCGCGACAGCGTCGATGCTGTGGCTGACGCAGCTCAACGCGACGTCGTCGTACGTCACCGGGATCCTGCCGGCGTTCATCGCGATGAGCCTCGGCATGGGCCTGCTGTTTGTGCCGCTGTCGGCAACGGCACTGTCCGGGGTCGCGAATCACGATGCCGGCGTCGCGAGCGCGATGGTGAACACGACGCAGCAGGTCGGCGGATCGCTTGGTACCGCGTTGTTGAACACCATCTTCACCACCGTCGTCGCGAGCTTCGCGGTCGCGCACGGGACATCGGCGGCGCAGCAGGTCGCCGGGGCCATCCACGGGTACAACGTGGCGTTCACGGTGAGCGCGGTCCTGCTCGCCCTCGCCGCGGTGCTGGCGTTCTCGTTCATACGCCGGCCAGTCGAGGTGAAGTCGGACGCGGACGAGACGTCCGACGAGCGCGAGCCCGCGGCCGTCGCGAGCTGACGTCGTTTCCCCTGCGTGGCCGGCACCGAAGTCTCGGTGCCGGCCACGCATTTATGTTTGTCTCTCATTACCGGCTTCGAATCGTGGCCTTCGACACCTAGGATCGGGTACGTGGGATCGAGCGTGATCGTTTTTGGGGCGACCGGCATGGTCGGCCAGGGAGTCGTCCGGGAGTGCATCGCCTCGCCGGAAATCGACCACGTCGTGCTCATCGGGAGATCGTCGGCACACATCAGCCACGAAAAGGTGCACGAGGTGCTGGTCTCCGATCTCGCTGAGGTGGACGCGTACGAACCCGTGTTCGACGGGATCGACGCCTGCTACTTCTGTGTCGGCGTGAGCTCGGCCGGCAAGTCGGAGGCGGACTACACGCGGATCACGTACGACCTGACGCTCGCCATCGCGCGGGCGGTCGCGGCCCGGAGCCCGGGTGCCACGTTCGTTTACGTGTCCGGTGCCGGCACCAACCCGACCGGTCGCGCCATGTGGGCGCGCGTCAAGGGCCGCACCGAGCAGGATCTGCTCACGCTGCCGCTCGATGCGTACATGCTGCGGCCCGGGTTCATCAACCCGGTGCACGGCGAGCGCTCCGGCACCGGTTGGTATCGACTGATCTACCGGATGATCGCCCCGCTCTATCCGGCCCTCCGCCGGCTGGCCCCGGGCGCCGTGACCTCCACGGTCAACGTGGGACGCGCGATGATCGGGCTCACGCTGCACGGCGGGCCGGGCCTGGAACTCGGCAACCAACGCATCCTCGACTCGCGGGACATCAACGCCATCGACCCTGAGGCGGCGACCACGCCGACGCCACGGACGTTCGCCGAGGGCATGACGATCGGCGTACGGCTGGTGAAAGCCGGGCGCATGAAGCTCGCGTACGACGCGACGGTCCGCAGCGACGACGGCGTCCACGTTGTCGTCGAAGCGCCGTTCGCGGGCGACGTGCCCCACGACGTCGGTCCGGTCACGTTCGCCCCGGGTGACGTCTTCACCGAGCACTATTGGACCGATCGGTGGTATTCGGTCAAGGAGATCCGCGATCCGGCCGGTGCGCTCAAGGGCTGGTATTGCGACGTCACCCGACCGGTCGTCCGGAAGGCCGCGTCGGTCTACTCCGACGACCTCGACCTGGACCTATGGGTCTCGGGTGATCTCGCGACGGTCGTACAGCTCGACGAAGACGAGTTCGTCGCGAGCGGACTTCCGCAGAACGACCCGTTTGCGGCCACGCAGGCTCGGGCGGCCCTGGCCGCCCTGGTCGCCCTGGCAGCCGAGCGCTTCGCGTCGGTGCTGGGCGAAGGCGCGGTGTCGTGAGCCCGCGACCTTAGCCCGTTGATCGGCTCAAGATTCTTTGCGCCGGATGTCGAAAATCGGTGTCGCGTGCTCGACGCGTGGGTGAAGGTCGGGCAAGCGACCCGATGCAAATTCTGGCGACGGAGGACATCGAGATGAAGTTCATGGTGATGGTGCGGGCGAACGGGGCGACCGAGGCCGGCGAACTGCCGAGCACGGACATGCTCACCGCGATGGGCAAATACAACGAAGAGCTGGCCAAGGCGGGCGTCATGCTCGCCGGCGAAGGCCTGCAACCGAGCAGCAAGGGCGCCCGGGTCCAGGCGACGGGCACCCGACGCACCGTCGTCGACGGCCCGTTCACCGAGGCTAAGGAGCTGATCGCCGGCTTCTGGCTCTGGGAGTGCAAGTCCCTCGACGAAGCGATCGAGTGGGCAAAGCGCTGCCCGAACCCCACGGGCGAGGAGTCCGAGCTGGAGATCCGTCAGGTGTTCGAGGCGGACGACTTCGGCGAGGCCTACACGCCGGAGCTACGGGATGCGGAGGCGCGGTTGCGTTCTCAGGTGGCCGATCGGCACTAGTGGTTGCGCTTTAGAGCGGCGGGGGCGCCTTGCCCACTTGGCGGCAGAGCGTATTAGGCCGGCGTGGGTAAGGCGCCCCCCGCCCTGCTCCGCGCCGGCCGAGGTCCGTGCGGACGGTCGCCGTCCGAAGGGCAAGAGCTTTCAGAGTGCTGTGGTACGGGGGACGGTCCCGTGGGAGCTGACGGTGCTGCGGTGCGTGCTGGGGTGCGGGTGGCGCCGGGGAGCGGGGCGGGGCGGGGTGTGATGTAGTCGGAGGGTGGGTGAACGGAGGCCGGACGGGGCGACGTCGGCGGCACACGGCGCGATCGACGCCGTCTGGCGGATCGAGTCCGCCCGCCTGATCGCCGGCCTCGTCCGGATGGTTCACGATGTCGGGCTGGCCGAGGACGCCGCGGCCGACGCCCTGGTCGCCGCGCTCGAACAGTGGCCGGCGGCCGGCGTACCCGAAAATCCCGGCGCATGGCTGATGACGATCGCCAAGCGCAAGGCGATCGACGCGGTCCGGCGACGCGTCGCCCTCGACCGCAAGTACGGCGAGATCGCCGTCGAGATCGAGCATCGTCTGGGTGCCACCGACCCGGAGCCGGACGAGGTCGAGGACGACCTGCTGCGCCTGATGTTCGTGGCCTGCCATCCGGTGCTGTCGGCCGACGCGCGGGTCGCACTCACGCTGCGGCTGCTGGGCGGCCTCACGACCGAGGAGATCGCGCGGGCGTTCCTGGTGCCGGAACCCACGATCGGGCAACGCATCTCCCGGGCCAAGCGCGCGCTCGCCGACGCCGACGTCGTCTTCGAGGTGCCCGACGGAGTCGAGCGGGCCCAACGCTTGGCGTCCGTGCTCGAGGTCGTCTATCTCATCTTCAACGAGGGCTATTCGGCCACCGCCGGTGACCAGTGGATCCGCAAGGACCTCTGCGTCGAAGCGCTGCGGCTCGGCCGGATCCTCGCCGCGTTGACGCCCCGGGACGCCGAGGTCCACGGTCTGGCGGCGCTGATGGAGATTCAGGCTTCGCGGCTGCGGGCGCGTACGGCGCCGGACGGCTCACCGATCCGGCTGGTCGATCAGGACCGCGGCCGCTGGGACCACCTGCAGATCCGCCGTGGCCTCGCCGCGCTGGACGAGGCCGAACGGCGCAGCAACGGCACTCCGGGGCCGTACACGTTGCAGGCGGCGATCGCGGCATGCCACGCCCGGGCGCGCTCGGTCGAGGAGACCGACTGGCCGCGCATCGCGACGCTCTACGACGTGCTCGCGCGAGTCACGCCGTCACCGATCGTCGAGTTGAACCGGGCGGTCGCGGTCGCCATGGCGTACGGGCCGGAGGCCGCGTTGCCCATCGTCGACGCGCTCGCCGACGACCCCAGCATGCGCGGCTATCATCTGCTGCCGAGCGTACGGGGTGACCTGCTCGCGCGGCTCGGTCGCGGTGACGAGGCGAGCGTGGAATTCACCCGCGCGGCCACGCTGACCAGGAACCTCCGAGAACGCGAGCTTCTGCTCGACCGGGCTTCCGCCGTCGTCGACACCGACGACATCGACAGCGCCTAGACCGTCGGGAACTAGACCGTCCGGGCTTAGATCTCGATGGCGTGGCCTGCTGATCTGCGGAGCCGGAGCTACTCGTTGACAGCTGTCCGGAATGGATCTAACGTCATTCAAAGTCTTAGCGCCCTAGTTCTTTGAGGACAAGGTGTGATCAGCTTCCGACTCGACGGCCGTTCGGTCGTGCCCCCGTACCTGCAGATCGTCCAGCAGGTACGCCAGGCGCTGCGGATGGGCGTGCTCGACGTGGGCGACAAGCTCCCCACGGTGCGGGAAGTCGTCGCGGCCACGGCGATCAACCCCAACACCGTGCTCAAGGCCTACCGCGACCTGGAGCGCGACGGCCTGGTCGAGCCGCGGGCCGGGCACGGCACGTTCGTGGTGGGCCGCCCGGCCGGTCCGCCTCCTGGCACGCACTCACGGCTGGCGCGCAGCCTGGCGCACTGGGTGCGCGGCGCCCGCGAGGCCGGACTGGATGACGAGTCGATCGAATCGCTGCTGCGCATCACGCTGCGAGCGACGGCCGAGGAGGAGACCGCATGATGGCCAGCAGCAACTCTGCCGTGATCCAGACCCGCGAGCTGTCGAAGCGCTACCGCAAGGCCACCGCCCTCAGCGAGGCCACCATCACCGTTCCCGAAGGCCGAGTGTCGGCGCTTATCGGCCCGAACGGCGCCGGCAAGACAACGCTGCTGCGGCTGCTCGCCGGGCTGGCCAGGCCGACCGGCGGCGAGGTCGCGGTGCTTGGCAGCCCGCCTCGCCCGGACCCGGCCTTTCTTGCCGGCATCGGCTTCCTGGCTCAGGAGATCCCGCTGTACCGGCGCCTCACCGTCGAGGACCACATCGGTATCGGCGCGCACCTCAACTCCCGCTGGGACGGGGTGTCGGTGCGGCACCGGCTGGAGAGTCTAGGTATTCCGCTTGACCAGACGGTCGGCACACTGTCCGGGGGCCAGCGCGCCCAACTGGCGCTGACGCTGACGCTGGCCAAGGGGCCTCGGCTGCTGCTGCTCGACGAGCCTGTCGCGGCGCTGGACCCGCTAGCTCGGCGCGAGTTCCTGGCACACCTGGCCGAGGCGGTGGCCGGCGGCGGCCTGACCGTCGTGCTGTCGTCACACTTGCTCGCCGACCTGGAACGAGTCTGCGATCACCTCATCCTGCTGGCCGCGTCCCGGGTCCAGCTGTGCGGCGACATCGAGGCTCTGCTCGCCGAGCATCAGGTCCTGGTCGGACCCCGCAAGGACACCACGGCTATCGAGCGGGACCACACCCTCGTGCGGGCCGTGCGCACCGCCCGCCAGACCACCCTGCTCATCCGCCGGAACGGACCTGTCATCGACCCGGCCTTCGAGGCCGCCGACGTCGGTCTGGAGGAGCTGGTGCTCGGCTACATGGGCCAGCACTCCGGGCCGGCGCCGGCGCACCTGACCACGATCGGAGGAGATCAATGACGTGGCTTGTCTGGCGGCAGCACCGCAACCAGGCGTATTTCGCCGCCGCCGCCCTCGCGCTGTTCGCGGTCCTGTTGCTGGTCACCGGCCGGCAGATGGCGTCGCAGTATCACTCCGCCCTCACCTCGTGCGCCGCCGCCCACACCTGCGGCAACCTCGCGAATACGCTGATCCTGGGTACCCCTGTGCTGTCCTTGCTGATCACGCTGACCGTGGTGGTGCCGTGCCTGCTGGGAGTGTTCTGGGGCGGACCGCTGGTGGCCCGGGAACTCGAAACCGGCACCAGCCAGTTCGCCTGGACCCAGAGCATCACCCGCGGCCGCTGGCTCACGGTCAAGGTCGGCTGGGCCCTGCTCGCCGCGGCCGCCTGGGGCGGCGCCGTCTCGGCCCTCGTCACCTGGTGGTCCAGCCCGGTGAACGCCCTCAACCACCAGAACTTCCAGCCCGGCCAGTTCGACATCCAGGGCATCGTCCCCATCGGCTATGCCGTGTTCGCGGTGGCCCTCGCCGTCGCCGCAGGCACGCTGCTCCGCCGCACTCTGCCCGCGATGGCCATCACCATCGGCGTCTTCGCCTTCCTGCGCCTGGTGATCGGCCAAGACCTCCGCCCGCACTACCTGACCGCGATCACCACCACCTTCAGCTTCCTTCATCCGCCGCCCACCCCAACGGGGTCCTATTGGCAGGTCTCGGGGAGCATCCTCGGCCCAGGCGGACAGGTACCGAGCGGCCCGGCCCACGGCGGGCCCAACCTTTCCCTCGACGGCGTGCCCATCAGCATCAACAACATGCCGTCCGCGTGCCGGGCACTCGTCTTCCAGGATCCGCGCCAGACCGCTTCCTGCCTGGCTGCACACGGATACCACGGGTTGATGGCCTACCAGCCGGCCAGCCGGTACTGGGCATTCCAGGGCATCGAGACCGGCATCTTCGTGCTCCTCGCCGCCGCCCTCATTGCCGTGACAGCGATCGCTGTCACACGCCGCGACGCCTAGGCCCAGATCGTCTACGCCCAGATCGTTTGGGCCCAGATCGTCTCGGCCTCGCACGCGCCGAGCTAGATCGTCCAGGCCGGGACGAGTTTGTCGCCGTCCGGCACGGCGCACGTGGGCGACACGTCAACACCCGGGGCGTACGCCCGCATCCCGGCCGGCGCTACGACGATCGCGGACATGCCGGCGTCGTGGGCCGTGATCCGACGACGGGAGTCGGCCGGGATGATCAGCGTGTCGCCGGCCGAGATCGTGACCACGGCACTGTCGATCTCGACCGTGGCGCCGCCGTCGAGCACCGTCCATACCTGCTGTGCGTCGATCGCGTGGGTCGGCCCGCTGGCAGTCGGGCCCATGTCGACGCGCCAGACGGGTTGAGTCGCGCCGCCCTGCGTCGGCGAGGCGAGAGTGGTCATGGTCGCCGCGGGCGTGACCGTACGTCGGGCGTCAGCGTGCCCGATCACGGCCGGGCGGCCGGCGCCGTCGCTGGCAGTGGCGCCGCGTGTGGCGGCGGCTGCGCGAGTGGCAGCGGCGTCGGCAGCGGCGTGGCGAGTGGCAGACATCGGATTCATCTCCTACGTTAGACAACGTGGTTGTCGAAATAGTAAACCAGGTTGTCGAGCATGGCAACTGAGCCCCGGCCGGACCCGCCCGGATATGAGCTGCCGCTTCGCCTGCTGCTCGGATTCCGTACGATCATCGATGCGTTGCACGCCGAGCTGGCCACCCGGGGGCACGCCGAACTCCGCCCGATGCATGGTTTCGTTTTTCAAGCCATCGGCGTCGACGGGACGACTGCGGTTGAACTCGGCCGGCGTCTGGGGATCTCCAAACAGGCCGCCGGGAAGACGATCGATTCGCTGGAGCGGCTCGGGTATGTACAGCGCGGCGCCGATCCGGCCGATCGTCGCAGCAAGGTCGTCCGGTTGACGGGTCGCGGCCTCGACGCGCTGCGCCAGTCCGCGGAGATCTTCGACGATCTGCGGTCGCGATGGGCGGCCACGATCGGTCCCCAACGGCTGCGCTCACTCGAGGACGATCTGCGGACGCTCGTGCCGATGGACACGTTCCCGTTGGACGTTCCCGGCTGGTTCGGTGGTTCGTGACGGTCTCGCGCGGCGAGCGCTCCCGGTCGGGCCGGGCCGTCAATGACCGGACCGCTGGCCCGTAACGTAGGCACGCATGGACTCTCTGCCTCCCGACGCACCGATGGCCGATGAACGCCACGAGATCGTGGCGTACGCCCGACGCATGCTCGACGATGGTCTGGTCATCGGGACGTCCGGCAACCTCTCCGTCCGGCGGGGCGATCTGATCGCGGTCACGCCGACCGGTGTCGACTATCGCGAACTCACCGCCGAACATGTCGGCGTCTTCGGGCTCGACGGCGGCCGGGTCGACGGACGCCGGCCGCCGACATCGGAGCTGGCGATGCATCTGACCGCGTACCGCGTGACCGGGGCCAGCGCCGTGGTGCACACCCATTCCAGCTCCGCGGTCGCCGTGTCCACGCTCGTCGACGAGTTGCCCTCGGTGCATTACCTCGTCGGCATGTTCGGCGGTCCGGTCCGCGTCGCGCCGTACGCGACGTACGGCACGCCGGAGCTGGCCGACAGCATGGCCGATGCGCTCGACGGCCGGACCGGATGCCTGCTCGGCAATCACGGCACGATCACCGTCGGCGACACGCTCGGGCACGCGTACTCGCGCGCGCAGTATCTCGAATGGCTCTGTGACGTGTGGCTGCGCGCCCGGTCGGTCGGTCATCCCCGGCTGCTCGACGACGCCGAGATCGAGAAGGTCGCGGAGAAACTCGCGACGTACGGGCCCTACCGCGTCACGGACGCCAGACCCGATCCTGCGTGACGATCGCGGTCACGAGGTCGGCGGGTGTCACGTCGAATGCGGGATTGAACGCCAGTGCACCGTCCGGCGCGATCGGCACTCCGCCGAACGTCGTGACCTCGGCATCGTCTCGTTGCTCGATCACGATGTCCCGGCCGTGGGTGAGCGCGTTGTCCACCGTCGACTCGGGCGCCACGACAATGAACGGCACGTCGTGCCGCGCCGCGGCCAGCGCCAACGGATACGTACCGATCTTGTTGGCCACGTCGCCGCACCGGGTGATGCGGTCGGCGCCGACCACGACGCAGTCGACCAGGCCCAGTGACATGGCGGTCGCGGCGGCCGCGTCGGGCAGGATCCGGTACGGCACGCCGGCCTCGGCCAGTTCGTACGCTGTGAGCCTGGCGCCTTGCAGCAACGGCCGCGTCTCGTCGGCCAGCACGTACTCGACGTCGCCGTCGGCGGCGAGATGCCACACCACGCCGAGCGCCGTGCCCCAGGCGACTGTCGCGAGGCGACCCGCGTTGCAGTGCGTGAGCAGCCGCAGCGGCCGACGCGCGCACAGCGATCGGATCAGCTCCGCGGCGCGCAGTGACGCCTCGCGGTTGACACGCTCGTCCTCGTCCAGCACCGCGAGCGCCTCGCCCAGGACGGCCTGCGGACCGTCGCCGAGCAGTGCCAACGCTCGCCGGACGCCCCACCGTAGGTTGACGGCCGTCGGGCGCGCCGCCGCAAGGCGTTCGGCGTGGAACCGCACGGTGTCGCCGTCGCCGGGATACTGCCGCGCGAGCAGTGCGACGCCGAGCGCACCGGCCGCACCGAGGGCCGGCGCCCCCCGGACGGCCAGCCGCACGATCGCGTCGATCAGCTCGTCGACGGTCTGCATCCGCAGCAAGCGATAGTTCCGAGGCAGCGCGCACTGGTCGATCGCGACGATCATGCCGTCGGCCCAGTCGATGGTGCGGTCCGTGGTGCGCAGCGCAGCGCCGCCTGTCGTCGCGGTCATCGACATAGCGTAGGCCGCCGCCGGTCGGCGGCGATTCGACGATCCGTGGGTACGGTCGACCGCGGGCGCCTCGGACGGCATCGACAAGCGATGAAACGCCCGCGCCACCGGCGGGCGCAAAGCAGTCGCCTGCACCAGGCAGAATCGACGGTATGCAGATCGCGATGCTGGGCCCGCTGGAAGTCCGTCCGGACGCCGGCGATCCCCGCGCGATCTCCGGACCACGCCTCGCTCGCCTGCTCATCGTCCTTGCCCTGCATCCGGGTCAGGTGGTGACGACCGGCTCGGTCGTGGACGCCGTCTGGGCCGACGACGTGCCGGACGAGCCCGGCAACGCGATTCAGGCGCTGGTGTCGCGGCTACGCCGGGCCGCGCCCGGCATCGATGTCGTCAGCCGGGCCCAGGGGTACGTCCTCGACGTCGTGCCGGACGCGGTCGATGTCCGCGACTTCGAGCGGCTCGTCGGTGAGGCCCGGCAGGTGTCACGGGCCGATCCAGCATCGGCGGCGGCCACGCTGCGCCAGGCACTCGACCTGTGGCGCGGTCCGGCGCTGGTCGACGCGGGCGATGCCGAGTTCGCGCGAGCGGCCCGGGTGCGCCTGGATGAGATGCGCCTCGATGCGTTGCAGGAGCGGATCGACGCGGATCTGCGCACCGGCCACGCGCCCGAGCTGATCGCCGAACTGGAGGGCCTCGCGGCGGCGTACCCGTTGCGCGAATCGTTCGTGAAGCTGCTCATGCGCGCGTTGCACGCGGCGGGCGACCGGGGTCGCGCCTTGGGGGTGTTCGAATCGGCCCGGGTCCGTCTCGCCGACGAACTTGGCGTCGCACCCTCCGCCGACCTTGCCGCCGAGCACCTCCGGATCCTTCGTGCCGACGATCGGGCCGCCGATCCCGACCGGCCGGACGGCAACCGGGCGACGGCCGGAGCGGCCGCGGGAAACGGGTCCGGGCCGCCCGCGGCCGACGCCGTGCCGCCCCGCCTGACGAACCTGCGCGCCGAGATCAGCAGCTTCGTCGGCCGGGAGAGGGACATCGCCGCGCTGGACCAGCTCGCCGACGGCCACCGACTGGTCACGTTGACCGGTCCCGGCGGTGCGGGCAAAACGCGGCTCGCCGCGCACGCTGCGCGCCGGCGCGTCGATCACGTGTCGGGCGGCGTATGGCTCGTCGAACTTGCCCCGGTCACCGATCCCGCCGACCTCGCGCAGACGGTGCTCGGCGTGCTCGGCGTCCGGGATCGCGCTCTGGTGCGGGCGTCCGGGGCGGCCGCGCTCGACAGCCTCGTCGACCCGGTCGCCCGACTCCTGGCCGCGCTGGCCGACAAGTCGGCGCTGCTCGTGCTGGACAACTGCGAGCATCTGATCGCCGGCGTAGCCGACCTCGCCACCACGATCCTCGGCGCCTGCCCCGATGTCCGCGTCATCGCGACCAGTCGCGAGTCGCTCGGCGTGACCGGCGAGGCGCTCTGGCCGGTCGAACCACTCGCCTTGCCCCCCGACGATCCCGCACCGCCGGCCGAGGGACTCCTCGATTACGCATCCGTACGGCTTCTCGTCCAGCGCGCGGCCTCAGTACGGCCCGGGTTCACGGTGACCGACGAGAACGCCGGCGTGATCGCGCGCATCTGCCGGGCCCTCGACGGCATGCCGCTCGCGATCGAGCTGGCGGCCGCCCGGCTGCGGTCGATGACCGCGACCCAGCTCGCCGACCGGCTGGACGACCGCTTCGCACTGCTGACCGCCGGCAGCCGTACGGCCCTGCCGCGTCACCAGACACTCCGCGCGGTCGTCGACTGGAGCTGGGATCTGCTGAGCGACGCCGAGCGCGCGATGTGGCGGCGGCTCTCGGTGTTCACCGGCGGCGCCACCCTCGCCGCCGCCGATGCGGTCCGCGACGGCGACGTCGCCGCCAATTCGTCCACGCTCGACGTGCTGACATCGCTCGTCGACAAGTCGCTCCTCGCCGTGCGCGACGACGCCCCGGAACCGCGTTACATGATGCTCGAAACGATCCGCGCGTACGGCCATCTGCGACTCGACGAGGCAGGCGAGCGCGGGACCGCGCGTACCGCGCACGCCGCGTATTTCGAGCGGCTCGCCAGTGACGCGTCCGACAAACTGCTCGGTGCCGAGCAGCTGCCGTGGCTGGCGACACTGACCGCCGACCATGACAACCTCTACACGGCCGTACGCTATGCGACCGCGGCCGGCGATGCGCGTCGGGCGACCCGACTCGTCGGCTCACTCGGCTGGTATTGGTGGCTGCGCGGGCACCGCAGCGAAGGCGTGGAGCTCGTGAAGGCCGCGCTCGCCCTCGACTACGACGACGCCGATCTGTCCGATCCCGAACTCGAGGAGCGGGCGATCGCGTACACGATTGGCGCCTTGCTCACGGTCGACGGCACGAAGGAGATGTCGCTCGCACTCGAATGGTTCGACGCCGGCACCGCAATCGTGGAACGCATCGGTTGGCCGTCGACGCCGTTGTTGCGGCTGGTCGTGCCGCTACGCAAGGGCGTCTTCGAGACGTACCAGTCGGGCGTGCCACCGGTCGACGACGACGTCGGCATGCCCATCGACGATCCGTTCCCGTGGATCGCGGCGACCGCACGGATCATGCGGGCACACGTCCTGCTGAACTACGGCCGGGCGGTGGAGCGGGCGGACGACGACTTCCGGGCCGCGCTCGCGGTTTACCGCGAGCTGGGCGAGCGGTGGGGGACCGCGTTCAGCCTGGTGTCGCTCGGTGGGCTCGCAGCGTGGCGCGGCGACTTCCGGGCGGCGATCGACGATCTCGATGAAGCGCTGCGCTGCGTGACCGAAATGGGCGCCTGGGAGGACCGGGTCGCGTTCCAGGTCCTCCTGGCCCGGCTGCTGTGGGCCGACGGCGACCGGGACCGGGCGTATGCGTCGCTCGCTGCGGCCGAGCGCGACGCCCACCGGCTCGGCGTGCCGGAGGCGCAGGCCAACGTGTCGGTCGCGGCCAGCGACCTCGCTCGGCTCGACGGAGATCTGTTCCTCGCGCTCGACCATCTGCGGCGCGCGGAACGCTTTGCCGCGCATGACACCGTTGCGTCGCAACTGCGGGCGATTGTCGCGAGTTCCCGCGGCTACCTCGAGGCGGCGCAGGGCGACGTGGACGAGGCGAGGCGGTGGCACCGGGCGGCCGTCGACTATTCGATCTCGCCGGTCGACGCGCCGGTGATTGCTCAGGTGCTGGTCGGCCTGGCCGAGATCTCGCTCCTCGAAGGGAAGCCTGGATTCGCTGCGACCATCCTCGGCGCCAGCGCCGCCGTGCGCGGGACGGAGGACCTATCCCTGATGGACGGCCGGCGGGTGACCTCGGCCGCGCGCGCGGCGCTCGGCGACGAGAACTTCGACGCGGCGTACCAGCGGGGTCTTGCGACCACGACGAAGCAGATCGGCGCGCTCGTCGGGATCGACCTCCCGGAGCTGACCGCAACCCCGCACACCTCCTGACACCGATCGGGCGGCCGGCCCGTCGACGTACCAGCGAAAGGGACCGGATCGTCGACGGACCCGGCCCCTCGCGGGCACGCCGTCAGGCGCGGCGTTTGAACGCACGGACCGCAAGTGGCGCGAACACGACGGTGAAGCCGAGTGCCCACAGCAGAGACTGCAATGCCGGTGTGGCAACGGGTCCGGACACGAGCAGCCCGCGGATCGCGTCCGACAGGATGGTCACCGGATTCACGTTCGACCACGCCTGCAACCAGCCCGGCATCGACGCGGTCGGCACGAAGGCGTTGGACGTGAACGTGAGCGGGAACAGCACGATGAATCCGAAGATCTGCACCTTCTCCGGGCTCGCGACGATCATGCTGACCAGCACGATCGACCACGAGATCGCGAGCGTGGAGACCAGGACCAGACCGAACGCGCCGAGCACGCCGAACACGTTCGTGCCGACCCGGAACCCGAGCAAGGCGCCGACGCCGAGCAGCATCGCCACCGACCACGCCTGCTTCACGAGGTCGGCGACGATCCGGCCGGCCAGCGGCGAGAAACGGGCGATCGGCAATGCCCGGAGCCGGTCGAAGAATCCCTTTTCCAGGTCGGTCGAGAGCCCGACGCCGGTGTTCAGCGTGGTGAACAACGAGTTCTGCACGATGATGCCGGCGAGTGCGAAGGTCAGGTACTCATGCGGTGACCCGGAGATCGCGCCGCCGAAGACGTACGTGAACAGCAGCAAAAACATGACCGGCTGCACACTGAAATCAATCAGCTCGAACGGGTTGTGCTTGATCTGCACCAGCGTCCGCCAGGCTAGCGACATGGTCTGTCGCAGGCCCTGCAACGGTGTGACGCGGGCCGACAGCTTGGTAGCGCTGGTGTCGCTGCGCTTCGTCGGCGCGGGCGCGGGGGCGGTCATGGTGGCAGTCATGCCCGGCTCCTTTCGAGTTCGCGGTTTGCGTTGGTGTCGATGCCGTCGTTGGCGGCGGTTTCCGTGGCGCTTTCGTCCGCGTCGTCCTCGGCCCGGTGGCCGGTCAGCGACAGGAATACCTCGTCCAGGCTGGATCCGCGCAACGTCAGCTCCGCGGCCAGGATCCGGTGATCGTCGAGGCGGCGAACGAGCTGGGGGAGGACTGCGGGGTCGGCGACCGGTGCGGTTACCAGCGTCCCTCGCACCTCCGGCGCGCCGAGCGCGAGCCGCGCGACGTCCGCCGTCAGCTGCGGCAGGTCGGTCGGGTCAACCGGCCGTACGGCAACCGTCAGCGCCCCCACCCGGGCCTTGAGTTCGGCCGACGTGCCGTGCGCGATCACCGTGCCGTGGTCCACGACGGCGATCTCATCGGCCAGCTGGTCGGCCTCGTCCAGATACTGCGTCGTCAACAGCACCGTTACCCCGTCCGCGACCAGACCCCGAATGATCTCGTACATGTCGTTGCGGCTGCGCGGATCGAGACCGGTCGTCGGTTCGTCGAGGAACAGGATCTGCGGCCGCGTCACGAGGCTCGCCGCGAGGTCGAGACGGCGTCGCATTCCACCCGAGTACGTCTTGACGGCGCGGTCGGCGGCGTCGTCGAGGCGAAAGCGCCGGAGCAGATCTGTCGCGCCGTGCCGGGCGGTGCTCCGCGATTGGCCGACGAGGCGCCCAATCAGCAACAGATTCTCGATCCCGGTCAGGGTTTCGTCCACCGAGGCGTACTGGCCGGTCAGGCCGACGATCTGACGGACCTGGTGGGCCTGGCGTACGACGTCATAGCCGCCGACCTCGGCGTGGCCGCCGTCCGGCTGGAGTAGCGTGGCGAGAATCCGTACGGTGGTGGTCTTTCCGGCGCCATTCGGGCCCAGGAGGCCGAAGACCGAACCGGTCGGTACCGCGAGATCGACGCCCGCAAGCGCCGTCGTCGCGCCGAACGTCTTGGTGAGACCGTGGGCAACAATCGAATGTGTCATGCCGACCACGGTGCGCCGGCGGCCTGACGTGGCTCTGTGCTCGCGCTGACACCGCTGACAGATCGCTGACACGCCACGGGTGCGGTGGCTGTTGGCGCGTGTTATCGCCGCACGTTGGTTGTCCACGGTGTTTGTCGCCGGTTTGCTGCGTGGCGCGTTGTTTGCCGCGCGCTGTTTGTCGCGCGTTGTCGCGCACTGGACGCCGATGGCGTTGCACCGTTGGTGTCTCACGGGACGGGGTCCCCGGGTAATTTGGAGATGCGTTACACGAGAGCGTGACGGGACCCAAAAATACCCATGGGCATGGAGTTCCGGCACGCACGGGAGTGGATCATGGACCTACGTCGGCTGATCTCGCTATACAGCGGCGTCATGGTCGTGATCTCGGGCGTTTACTTTCTCAGTCAGGACGTGCGGCCGGTCGCGCTGGCCGGGTTGGCGGTCGTGTCGGCCGCGGCGATCGTCGTGGGCGTCCGACGATATCGCCCGGCCGCGTCGATCTGGTGGCTGGCGCTCGCGCTATCCCTGGTGCTCGACGCCGCCGGTAGCATCGTCTATGACGCCCTGCCCGGCGTGGCCGGCCAGCCCAAACCGTGGAACTGGACGGTGTGGGTCAGTCAGGGCCTAATGTTCGTACTCTTCGTCACGGCCATAGTGGGACTCGCGCGCTCGACGTTTCGGGGTGTTTCCGCGGCAATCGACTTCGCCATCATCGTTCTCGGCGCGGGACTGATCGGCGGGATTGTCGTCGCATTGCCGTACGCGAGCGCTGCCGACGGCGTGGTCGGTGCGGTCCGGGCGTCCTACGTTCTGCGCGATGTCGTCATATTCGCGCTGGCGGTCCATCTCGCGACAGCTCTGCGCTGGACATGGTCTGTCGCGGCGCTTCTCGGTGGACTGCTCGGTTTCGTCACGTACGACGTGTTGTATCGGTTGGCCCGAACCCGGGGCGAGCGACTCAGCGGAGACACCATTGACCTCGGTCTGATCGCATTCTTCGCGTTGGTCGGAGCGGCGGCTCTTCTGCCCTCGATGAAGCGGCTGGATACGCCGGCGTCGCGGGACGCCCGCGATGCTTCACCGGTGCGTCTCGGGCTCGTCGTCGTACTCGCCCTCATGCCATCGGTGGTCCATCTCCGCAGCCTGATCCGCGAACCGTCGCCCTACGAGGCGTTGATCTTCACAGCCGCCACGCTCGTCCTCGTGCTCGCGCTGGCACGCATCATCGATGTCGCGTTGCAGCTGCGCCGCCAGGTGTACGGCGAGCGGGTCGTGCGCGAGACCGTGATCGAGCTGGCCGATGCACAAACCGAGGCAGAGATTCCTCCGATCCTTGAGCGCGCCGTAGGCCGGCTCTTTCCGGCATCGGTACGACACAGTGTGGAGATCACCTTGGGCACGATGGCCGACCTGACGGGCCGGTCCCCGCCGGCCGCCGACGCCGGCGTTGTGTCCGAGACTGTGTCCGAGACGTCAGCCGACCGCCCGGATGTCGACGCATGGCCCGGTGGACGGGCGGTGCTCGCTGTCCCACTGCTGCGGGACAAAGCGTTGGCCGAGTCGCGAGTCACGGATCTCGTCGGGCAACAGGATGCCGGCGACCCGGGCGCTGACCCGCTCACGCCGGCGCCGCCGCGACAGCCGTCCGCGCCGCCGCAACCGTCCGGGCCGTCGCCGCAACCGTCGGGCCCGGCGCAACCGTCCGGGTCGGCGCGGCAACCGTCCGCGCCATCGCAACCGTCCGGATCGGCGCCGCAGCCGTCGGGCCCGGCGCAACCGTCCGGGCCGCCGCAGCCGGCCGGATCGGCGCCGCAGCCGTCGGGAACGGCCCAACCGTCCGGGTCGGCGCCGCAGCCGTCCGCGCCGATGCTCGTCGTGAGCAGCGCGAAAGCGATGTTGAACCTGCTTCGGCCCCGGCTGGAGACGTTGGCGACGCAGGCCGGTTCGACGTTGGAACGTATCCGGCTGAACGAAGACAACGTCCGACACACGAGCGAGTCGTACTTCCGTACGCTTGTTCAGAACAGTGCGGATGTCATTCTCATCCTGGACGACGACGACCGCGTGCGCTACGCCAGCCCGTCCGCCGATGAGGTCTTCGGTCCCGTTCCGATCGCCGGTGTACGCCTGCCGATGCTGATCGGCGAGCGTGACCGCGTCCGGGCCGAGAAACTTCTCGGACAGGTCCGTCGCGGCGGGATTGACGTGGCCGGCCGGGAACACCTAGCCGGCTCGGCCGCGCACGACGACTGGGTTGTTCGTGGCGGCGGTGCGGATCCCGCGCGCGTCGAGGTATCGTGCCGCGATCTGCGAGCCGACGCGACGATCGCCGGCCTGGTGGTAACGCTGCGCAACGTGACAAAACAACGGCTCCTCGAGTACGAACTGGTGCAGCAAGCACTGCACGATCCGCTGACGAAGCTCAGCAACCGCGTGCCGTTCAGCAAACGGCTCGAGGCGGCCGTCGCTCGTCCTGGCCCCGGCGTTACCGCTGTTCTCTACGCCGATCTCGACGACCTGAAGATGGTCAACGACGCGTACGGCCACGAGGCCGGCGACGCCATGCTGGTCGCGATCGGAGCGCGCTTGGCCGGGTACGTCGACGCTCTCGACAACGCCGATCAGAACCTTGCCGCCCGTCTCGGCGGTGACGAATTTGCCTTGCTGCTGACCGAAGTGCCGAGCCCGGCGGCTGCCGACCAAGCCGCCGCGCGGCTGCAAGGTTTGCTGTCCCAACCGATTCACGTCAGCGGTCATGAGGTGAGTTGCGGGGTGAGCATCGGCGTCGCGACGACCGCCGAGGACGCGGGCACTGGACAGCATCTGCTGCGCAACGCCGACCTTGCCCTTTATGCGGCCAAAGGTGGCGGCAAGAGCCAATGGCGCCACTACGAACCATGGATGCGAAGCACCGTGATGGCGCGGCTCGAGGTGCGCTCGTCCTTGGAGCGGGCAATCGACGACGACGCGCTGCTGTTGGAATATCAGCCGATCGTGGCGCTGGCGAATGCGGAGCCGGTCGGCTTCGAGGCGCTGCTGCGCTGGGACCACCCGACCCGCGGTCGACTCTCGCCGAACGAGTTCATCGATGTGGCCGAGGAGTCCGGTCTCATCACGGCGATCGGCGAGTGGGTGCTAGCGACGGCCACCCGTACCGCTGGTAACTGGACGACGGGTTCGGCCGCCAAACCACCGTACGTGAGCGTCAACGTATCGGCGCGACAGTTTCGCTCGCCCGGCTTCATCGCGGCGGTCGACCGGCTCTTCGAAGAGACCGATATTCCACCGACGCGCGTGATGCTCGAGATCACCGAGAGCCTTCTTCTGCGCGACGATGAAACGGTCTGGCAAGATCTGGCGCACCTGAGGCAAGCCGGCGTCCGCATCGCCATCGACGACTTCGGCACCGGGTACTCGGCGCTGACCTATCTCCGGCACGTACCGCTCGACGTGATCAAGCTCGACCGTTCGTTCACGCAGTCGATGGTGGTGTCGGTCCAGCAGCGCGAGCTGGTGCAGGGCATCGTCGGCCTGGCTGACATCCTCGGGCTGGAGGTCGTTGCGGAGGGCATCGAGACGGAGCAGGAGCGTGCGGTCGCGGCGCAGATCGGTTGTACCTGTGGTCAGGGCTACTTGTTCAGCCGACCTATTCCGGCCGACCGCACCGTGGCGTGGCTGACCAATTGGCGGGCCGTCGACGACCGCGACATCCAGCCCCTGACCGCGCAGCCGTAGCACGGGCGTCTTCACCCGCGGCGGGATCACCCGGCCGGTCGGCTCGTGGCTGGGCGTCCGCGGCAACGAGCCTGGCGATACAACCCCGGGCGGCCCGGTCCGCCACTACCGTCCATGGCATGGACGACACCGGACTCTCGCGCCGGCACCTCTTGGCCGGTGCCGGACTCGCCGCCGCGGCGGCCGGACTCGCCGCGTGCGGCTCCGACGCGCCTCCGACGGCGGCCCCGCGGCCGTCGGCAGCCGGATCGCCCAACGCATCGACGCCCACTCCTACGCCGAACCGTTCCGGCGCTGCGTCGGCCGACGCGGCGCTCCGGCACAAGATCGCGAGTCTGCTCGTCGTCGGATTCCGCGGTGAACACCTCACGTCGAGCGACTGGATCATGCGCGCCATCCGCGAGCAGGGGCTCGGCGGGGTGATCCTCTTCGACCGCGACCAGACCACCAACGCGCGCCGCAACATCAGCTCGCCGGCCCAGGTCACGTCGCTCATCCGTACGCTCCGGGCCGCGTCACCGGGGCGCCTC
>CAWIKW010000019.1:0-99631 GCA_963836785.1 uncultured Actinomycetota bacterium
TCTTCGTGTCGTTCGTGCTGCGGACGATCTCGTGGAACTTCATCCTGGCCGACAACGGCATCCTGCTCGGTCCGCTGAAGGACATCCACCTGCTGCCACAGGGCTACCACATCCTCGCGACCGGGACGGCGGTCGTCGGCGGCCTGACGTATAACTACCTGCCTTTCATGATCTTGCCGATCTACGTCGCTCTGGAACGGGTCGACCCGAGGCAGGTCGAGGCCGCATATGACCTTTACGCGACTAGGGTCAGTGCGTTCCGCAAGGTGATCCTGCCGCTGTCCATTCCGGGCGTCTTCGCGGGCGTGGTCATCACGTTCGTGCCGGTCAGCTCGGACTACGTCAATGCGCACATCCTGGGCGGCCCGACCAGCACCATGATCGGCAACGTCATCCAGAACCAATATTTGGGTACGCAAGACTATCCGACCGCGTCCGCGCTGTCGTTCGTCCTGATGGCGTTCCTGCTGATTCTTATCTTTGCCTACGCGAAAGCGCTCGGCACCGAGGACGCGTTGGAGGTGGCGGCGCGATGACCTCGGTGGCGGAACCGCGCGGCTCGGCCCTGGACGAGTTGGAGGAGAACGCGAAGCCTCGCACGCGCCGGTCGTCGCGTGGCCCCCGACCGCGGCGGCGGATCGGGGACGTGCTGCTGCACGGCTACACGTGGCTGGTGATTCTTTGGCTGAGCCTGCCGATCTGGGTGATGATCGTCTTCAGCTTCAACAACCCGCGTGGCCGTTACAACACCACGTGGGTCGGCTTCACGACGAAGTTCTGGTCGACCGAGCTGTTCGCCTACCAAGACCTCACGAACGCATTGGTGACATCGCTGTGGATCGCGGTGGTGAGCACGATAATCACCACGATCCTGGGCACGATGATCGGCATTGCGCTCGGCAAGTACCGGTTCCGTGGCCAGGGTTCGTTCAACCTGTTGCTGTTTGCCGTCATCTCCGCCCCCGAGATCGTCTTGGGCGCCGCGCTGCTGTCGCTGTTCACGACGATCAACACCGGACTCGGCTATATCACGATCCTGATCGCGCACGTGATGTTCTCGCTGTCCTTCGTGGCGATCGTCGTACGCGCGCGCGTGCTGACCCTCGACCCGTCCATCGAGGACGCCGCGCGCGACCTCGGCGCGAGTTCGTGGACCACCTTCCGCCGCGTGACGTTCCCAATGATCTTCCCGGGCATCCTGTCCGGGGCGCTGCTCGCCTTCGTGCTGTCCATCGACGACTACGTCGTCACGAGCTTCACGAGCGGCAACATCGTGACGTTCCCGCTGTGGATCTACGGCGTCTCTAAGCTCGGGCTGCCGCCGCAGGCCGACGTGATGGGCACGATCATCTTCGTGCTCGGCCTCATGATCGCTCTGACGAACGGGATCGTGTCGAAGCGCCGGGCGCGATAGCGTGCGGCCCGACGGCGACCGCGTTGCGCGCGCGCTCGCCGATGCCGTACCGGAGTCGTACTGGCTCGATCGTCCGGACGCTCCGGCGAGTCTGGCCGCCCTCGACGGGCCGACGACCGCGGACCTCGCGGTCGTCGGTGCCGGATTCACCGGGCTCTGGACCGCGCTCATGGCCAAGGAGCGCGACCCGGGCCGGGATGTCGTCGTGCTGGATGCGGTCCGGTCCGGTTGGGCCGCGAGCGGACGCAACGGCGGCTTCTGCTCGGCCAGCCTCACCCACGGCCTGGCTAACGGCATCGAGCGTTTCGGCGATGAGATCGCCACGCTAGAGAAGTTGGGCCAGCGAAATCTCGACGAGATCGAGGCGGCGATCGGCCGCTACGCCATCGATTGCGATTTTCGGCGCACCGGCGAGCTGAGCGTCGCGACGGCCGAATGGCAGCTCGACGGGTTGCGCGAGGGGTATGACGAGGCTCGGCGGTTCGGCGGCGACGCCATGCTGCTCGACCGTGACGAGGTGCGGGCCGAGGTCGCGTCGCCGACCTACCTTGGCGGCCTGTGGAACCGGGACAGCTGCGCGATCGTCGATCCGGCCCGGCTGGCCTGGGGTTTGCGGGAGGCGTGCCTCCGCCTGGGCGTACGGATCTTCGAAGGCACCGTGGTCGAGTCGATCGCCAGCGTCGGCACGGCTCTGCGGCTACGGACTCCGGCCGGCACGGTCACGGCCCGCCACGTCGCGATGGGCACCGGCGCCTTCCCGGCACCGTTGCGGCGGCTGCGCGCCTATGTGGTGCCGGTCTACGACTACGTGCTGATGACCGAACCACTGAACGCACAGCAACTGGCCTCGATCGGTTGGCGGAACCAGCAGGGCGTTGGGGACACCGCCAACCAGTTCCACTACTACCGGCTCACCGCGGACAACCGCATCCTCTGGGGTGGGTATGACGCCGTCTATTACAACGGCGGACAGATCACGACCGCCCGCAACCAGCGACCAGCGACGTCCCGCAAGCTCGCCGCCCATTTCTTCGAGACGTTCCCCCAGCTCGACGGCGTCCGGTTCAGCCACACCTGGGGTGGCGTGATCGACACGTGTGCGCGGTTCTGTGCGTTCTTCGGCACGGCGTACGGCGGCCGGTTGGCGTACGCCGCGGGCTATACCGGTCTCGGCGTCGGGGCCAGCCGGTTCGGCGGCGAAGTCATTCTCGACCTGCTCGCCGGCGAGTCGACCGAACGGACGTCGCTCGAGATGGTCCGCACTAAACCGGTGCCGTTCCCGCCCGAGCCGCTGCGATCCGCGGTCATCCAGCTCACGCGCTGGTCGATTGCCCGCGCCGACGAGCGCGACGGCCGGCGCAACCTATGGCTTCGTACGCTCGACCGGGTCGGCCTCGGCTTCGACAGCTGACGCTGGCGTCGATTCGACGCGCCCTGCCGATCGGGCCGACGGTTGCGGTCTGTCACCGAAGGCGTAACAGAAACGACATACCCCCGGCACCACGCGGGTGTCGGGGGTATGTACTGTGACCTTCACATCGGATGTTCGGTTGAACTCGACCGAGAACCGATGGTTCGGTGGTGGCTGGTGTGTCGCGGTGGTGAAGACGATGGGTGGTGTGGCCGTAGTGCGCGGTGGCTTAGAGCGAAGCGCGGATGCGGATCCCGCCGCGACGCTTGACCGCACGTCGCTCGTCCTCGCTCATGCCGCCCCAAACGCCCGCATCCTGACCGGACTCAAGCGCCCACTGGAGGCACGAATCGACAACCGGACAACGCCGGCACACCGCCTTGGCCTGCTCGACCTGCAGTAGGGCCGGGCCGGATGTTCCGATCGGGAAGAACAGTTCCGGATCCTCATCGCGGCACACAGCACGGTGACGCCAGTCCATGGCGAAAACACTCCTTGCTTGAGACAAAACTCAGGTGGCATTGACCCCTATTTGCACGGCTTCGACAGCTCGCGGGCAATCATCGGCGACGGCCTCGACAAGTGACAGCGCGTGAACAAGGCAACTCTGTTCGCTTGTGAATACTTTCACGAACTAGGCGTATGTCAAGGGGGAGCGCTGGAAAAAGCTCGCACGGGTGAGCCAACTCACGCCCGATTTATCGGAACTATTCCCATTTGCTCCAAGCTTTAGGTCGGCGACTGTCAGTAGTCAAGGTAGTACCGTGCGCTGGCTCGCACCAGCGTTTTCAGACATGTGTCGCGTCTGTCCGATATCTACCCCGTTAGCACACTACTCGAATCGCCGCTGGCACCGAGGTAAAACGCACTTTGTTGCGTTCCCCGATGAAGTCGCCGTCAACCTGAAAGCCAACCGGCGAGCTTGCACTGAGCGTGAACTCCGACAAATCGTGGAAATGCACAACTTGCTTGCCATGTGGTCCGACCGGCAACGCCGTTTGCTTGTCGCGCCGGCCCATGAGCAGTTGCGTCATCGTGCGAGTGGTCCCGGTGACCGTCATATGGCGGATCGCCATGACATCCAATCCAAGGTCGAACGACGCCTCCGGAGCGGCATCGATGCGTCGCTCGCCAATGAACGTCCACGGCGCCGTGTTCTGGATGATGACGGTGGACAGCTCATCGGTCGGGTCCTCGGCCGGGCGTTCGATGGTGATGCGTTGTTCGCGCGCCTGCCGCTCGAGCAGAAGATTGCCGGCAATGGACTGCATATAGAGCAACGGAGTCGACTTGCGGCCACGCAGGCGGGATCGCTCGACACGGTGAATGACGTCGGCATCCATGCCGAATCCGGCGCAGAACGTGAAGTAGCGGTCGTCGGCGCGGCCCAGCCCGACCGCGCGGGTCCGGCCATCGCGTAGTGCCTCGAGGATGACCGCGGTGCCCTCGGCCCAGTCCGTCGGCAAGCCGAGCGCTCGGGCGAAAACATTCGTGGAGCCGCCAGGCACGACGGCGACCGACGGCACATCCCCGCCGACGCCGTCGGAAAGCAGCCCGTTGACGACCTCGTTGACCGTCCCGTCGCCGCCCAGCGCGACCACGAGATCCATGCCGTCGGCGCGGGCATCCCTCGCCAGTGTCGCCGCATGGCCTCGCCGCCGGGTGTAGGCGACGTCGAGTTGCGTCTCGCTGCGCAACGCCCGGACCAGAACGTCGCGCACCCGATCGCTGGTCGTGGTCGCTTTCGGATTACACACGAGCAGAGCGCGCATGGCTGGCACTGTACCGGCAGGTGACAGAGCGTGTGCACGCCCGGGTTACGCTGGGCCTCGTGACGGACACCCCGACCCGTACGAACGCGCCGACGCTCCGCTGGGCGGTGCGTGTTCTTGCGGTCGAGGCCGTGGCGCTCACGGGGTTGGCGATCTACGTGGCGTGGGCCACGCTGGCCCGGTCGACCACGAGCAAGCAGGGCGCCGGAGCACTCCTCGCGCTCATCATCATCGGCGTGTTGATCGTCGGCGGATTGTCGCGGGCGCTGTCCAATCTCAAAACCTGGGCCCGCGGCCCGGCCATCGTGCTCGAGCTACTGCTCCTGCCGATCGGCTACACGATGATCAGCGGCGGGCTCGCGTACGTCGGCATCCCGGTGATGCTCGTCGGAGTCCTCGGGGCCGGCCTGTTGCTCGCCCCGGCAACCCGTACGGCGCTCGGGCTCGATCGCTACGGCAGTCAGTGAGCCGGCCGGCGTCGTGACGACGGTCGCGGTCCCGGCCCTCAGCCGGAGCGGCGCTTCGTGAGTGAGATGGTCGCTCGGCCATTACGTGCGTCGGCGGCGACTTCTCCAGCGAGAGCGGTCAGCACCTGCCAGGAGAAGGACTGTGCTCCCGGAAGCTTGTGAGCGTATGGCGTCCAGACCGACACGTCGATCCGCAGCGCCTCCGGCATCACCGTGAAGCGGCAGGTCACCTCGGGCCCGGCCGCATCGGGACGGCTGGCGGTGGCGAGCGGCACGAGAATCGCGCACGCCTCGTCGACCGCGATGCGAAGATCCTCGATCTGGTCGAGCGTCATCGTGAGGCGGGCCGCGAGACCGGCCGTTGCCGTGCGTAGCACCGCGAGATAGGTGTTGTCGGCCGGCACGACGAGAACGACCACGTCGCCGTCGACCGAGGGATCCGGCACCACCGCGCCCACGGCACCCACCGCAGCCCCCTTACACCCCGCTCCTGACCGAAACTCTATGCCGGCCGACCGACATTCGCGTCCCCGCCGGCTGCCCGCGATTTGCGGGCGGTCGCTCAAGCGCCAGCGGAGGCGGCGACCTCGGTCAGTGCGGCGCCGGTCAGCCGGTAGGGCACCCACTCAGACATCGCGACGGCACCCAGGCGGTGGTAGAACTCGCGGGCCGGATTCCACTCGAGCACCCACCAGTCCAGCCGCGAGTAGCCACGGTGGACGCACGTGTCGGCGAGCGTGGCCAGCATCGCCGCGCCGAGCCCGTGGCCGCGCGCGGCGGGCCGTACGTACAGGTCCTCCAGGTAGATGCCGTGGCGGCCGGTCCACGTCGAGAAGTTCAGGTACCACAGCATCATGCCGACCGGTGCGCCATCCGGATCGTGGGCCACGTGCCCGAACAACGCCGGACGTGCGCCGAAGAGCGCCGCGTGCAGATCGTCGGCGGTGAGGTGGCATTGTTCGGCCGCGCGTTCGTACTCGGCCAGTTCGTGCACCATAGAGACCACAGCCGGTACGTCCTCGGGACGTACCGGCTGGATCGCAAAACCGTTGCTCACGCCTGCTTGGTCTCCCAGAAGATCTTGGAGATCTCCTCGATCTTGCCGAGGAGCTGGTCGGCGACATCGGGATCGGCCGAGCCCTTGGCACCAGAGGCACCGGCCAGCTTGGTCGCCTCGTTGAAGAGCTGGTGCAGGTTCGGGTACTTCTCAAAGTGCGGCGGCTTGAAGTAGTCCGTCCACAGCACCCACAGGTGGTGCTTGACGAGCTCGGCCCGCTGCTCCTTGATGACGATCGCGCGAGTGCGGAAGTCCGGGTCGGAATTGGCCTGGTACTTCTCGCAAATTCCCTTGATCGATTCGGCTTCGATCCTCGCCTGCGCTGGGTCGTAAACGCCGCAGGGCAGGTCACAGTGGGCGCGCACAATGGTGCGCGGCGTCAACATGCGTGGCAGACGCATTCCTCGTCCTCCTGGATGATGCGATGATCACCTGTCAGTACCCGACCCTACTCCTGGCGAACAGGGTGAGTGACGCGGAGCGGATTGTGTACGGGGTCTCTGTTGCTGGACCATCCATGGCACCTACGCTGCAACATGGCGATGCCCTTCTGGTCCGGCGAACCCGGCGCGGTCGGGCGGGTGCAGTCGCCGTGGTGCGTTTCCACGGTGACGAGCACCTTTACGTCAAGCGTCTGTCCCATGAGGTAGACGGTGGCTGGTGGGCAATCGGCGACAACCCGTACGCCTCCACAGACTCGCGTCAATACGGTCCGGCGGAAGTGGTCGGCCGCGTGCTCATTCGCTATTGGCCGCGGCTATCCCGGATACGCTCGATCGACAGCCCTGGGAGTTGACCATGCCGTTCTCGTTCTCGCCGGACGATCCGACCTTCATCATCCACCGCGGCGGCAAGATGGAGATCGCCCCGACCGTCGCCCTGTCCAGCCGGGACGACCTCTCCCGTGCGTACACACCGGGCGTCGCCGATGTCTGTCTCGCTATCGCCGACGATCCGTCGCTGGCCGCCACGTACACCTGGGTGTCACACGCCGTGGCCGTGGTGACGGATGGTTCGGCCGTGCTCGGCCTCGGCAACATCGGCCCCCGGGCGGCGATGCCGGTCATGGAAGGCAAGGCCGTGCTCTTCAAGGCTTTCGCCGGCGTCGACGCCGTGCCGATCTGCCTGAACACGCAGGACGTGGACGAGATCGTCGCGACGGTCACCGCGCTTGCGCCGTCGTTCGGCGGCATCAACCTGGAGGACATTTCCGCGCCGCGCTGCTTCGAGATCGAGCGCCGGCTGGACGCCGCGCTGCCGATTCCGGTCTTCCACGACGATCAACACGGCACGGCCGTGGTGGTGCTGGCGGCGCTGCGCAACGCGGCGCGGCTGCTCGACCGAAAGCTGGGCGACCTGCGTGTGGTGGTGGTCGGGGCCGGAGCCGCGGGCGTAGCCGTGACGAAGATGCTGATCGCGGGCGGTGTGAACGGCGGCGACGTCGTCGTCTGCGATTCGCGCGGTGCCCTCTACGACGGGCGGCCAGACCTGTCGGGTGCCAAGGCCGAGGTGGCCGCGCTGTCCAACGCGAGCAGGCTCGACGGCGACGTGGCCGCGGCGCTGCGCGGAGCGGACGTGCTGATCGGCGTGTCCGGTGGGCAGATTCCCGAGTCGGCCCTGGCCGGCATGGCCGGGCACGGCATCGTCTTCGCGCTGGCCAACCCGACGCCCGAGGTGCACCCCGACGTCGCCGCGCGCTACGCGACCGTGGTCGCCACCGGCCGCAGCGACTTCCCGAACCAGATCAACAATGTGCTGGCGTTCCCCGGCATATTCCGCGGCGCGCTGGACGCCGGCGCGAGCCGGATCACGGAGGGGATGAAGCTCGCGGCGGCCGAGGCCATCGCCGGAGTCGTCGAGGCCAACCTCGCAACGGACACCATCGTGCCGAGCGCTCTGGACCCGCGCGTGGCGATCGCGGTGGCCGCCGCGGTGTCGGAGGCCGCCGTTCGGGACGGCGTCACCCGCTGACCCGCCGCAGCCAGTGTTAGCGTGGCGCTCATGCGAGCCGCGTACGCCTCGGCGATCAGTCCGAACGACCCGCTCGCCGGCCTCACCGTCGGCGACCTGCCCGAACCGGAAACGCCCGACGATTGGGTGACCGTCGCGGTCAAGGCGAGTGCGCTGAACCATCACGACCTGTGGTCGCTGCGCGGCGTCGGCCTCAGCGCGGAGCAACTGCCCATGGTCCTCGGGTGCGACGCGGCGGGCCTCGATCCGGACGGCAACGAGGTGCTGATCCATGCGGTCATAGGCGACTCGGCGGCCGGCGACGAGACGATGGATCCGAAGCGGACACTGCTCTCCGAGAAGTGGCCGGGCACGATCGCCGAAGCCGTACGCGTGCCACGGCGCAACGTCATCCCGAAACCGCCCGAGCTGAGCTTCGCCGAGGCCGCCTGCCTGCCGACCGCGTGGCTCACGGCGTACCGGATGCTGCGCGTACGCGGCCGGCTGCCCGAGGGCGGTTCGGTGCTCGTCCAGGGTGCGGGCGGGGGTGTCGCGACGGCGGCAGTCGTCCTGGCGCAGGCACTCGGCGCGCGCGTCTACGCGACGAGCCGGGATGCCGGCAAACGCGAGCGCATCGCCGAGTTGGGCGCGACCGCCGTCGAGCCCGGCGCGCGGCTGCCCGAGCGTGTCGACGTCGTCATCGAAACGGTGGGTGAGGCCACGTTCGACCATTCGCTGAAATGCGCGAAGCCGGGCGCCCGCATCGTCGTCACCGGTGCGACATCCGGCTTCTTCGCCCAGGTCGACCTGCGCCGGGTGTATTTCCTGCAGCTCGAAATCATCGGTTCGACCATGGGCACCCGCGACGAACTGGCCGCGCTGGCCACGTTGTGTGTGTCGCGGGGCATCCGGCCGATCATCGACTCGCAGTACGGATTCTCCGACGTACGTGGCGCGTTCGAGCATCTCGAATCGGGCGACGTGTTCGGCAAGGTCGTCATCGACCACACCCGATAGACATCGACCACACCCGATCGAGCGACCGCGTCAGGGCACGCGGGTCACCGAGTCGATGCGGGCCAGTGCGAATTTCCGCTCGTCGTCGCGCAACCGGCACCAGGCCACGAGCATCCCGCCGCTGAGCTCGATCGGTTCTATCACCCGCTCGCTGATCTCACCGGACCCGTTCGTGTAAGCGATGGTGATCGGTCGCGCCGCGTCGATGGCGTCGCACAACAGCTCGCGCTGGGCGACCGTCAGTCGGCTCGCGTAGCGGCCGACCAGCATCGAGGTCGACGCGGTCGGCGGCGCGGTCACCAGGCGTAGCGTCGGCTGCGCGGGCGCCTCCGGCACGGGCGCGGACATCAGGACGTCGGCCCGGTCGTACGGATCGGCAACGCTCGGCGTCCGCCGGCGTGACTGGATCGGGATCACGGTCGCCCGGGCGCCCGCCCGCCGTTTCGTGATCCGTTCGACCAGCGGTTGACCGTCCGGAGCTTCGCCGATCGGGGCATACCCGGCCGATCGGAGAGTGCGCAGCGTCTCGGTGGCATCCAGTGCGCTACCGAGGACGTTCGGCGCGAGCTCGGTCAGTTGCAGGGTGCGGAGCGTTCGTGCCGCGACAAGTTCGGCCAGCAGCGCCGGATCGTCCGCCCGGAGCACGCAGCCCAGCGCCCGGACCCGGATCCCACCGTGGCGCCGGGCCGCGTCGGCGATCAGATATTCGAGCGGCTGCGGCAACTGTCCGGTCGTGGCGACCGCACGCAGCGCCGCGGTGAGCGTCGCGCCGGTGTGGCCGGCATCGAGAGCCCGACGTACGGAATCGGCCGAGAACCGCCAGGTCGCGGCGCCGCCGCGGGATTCCCGGTCGGCCGAACCGTCGAGGAGGCCGGCGAGATCGGCGGCCGGCGTGCCGGTGACGACGACCGTCAGGTCAGCCTGGAAGATCGCGTCGTGCGTGTGCTCCGGCATCATCTGTGTGGCGACGTCGGCGATCCGCGCTAACCGTTCGGCCGCGTCGATGAGCCGCAGCGGTGCCTCGGGCGGCAGCGGTTCGATCGAGACATCGTCCGACGCGTCTCCGAGTGCGGCTCGGCCCAGCGTTGAGAGGGTCCCGCGCGCGGCCACACCGAGCAGGTGCGCTTCGACCCACAATGCGGCCACGGCATAGCGCACATCGGTGAGGAGCAGGGCCATGGCCGGTCGCCGCCACTCGACCGCGTCGGCGAGGCCGAGACCGTCCGCGGCCGCCTGGCCGGCCGGGATCGCGGTCGCGGCCGACAGCAGGTCCCCGCGCAGATCGGCGGCGACGCTGGCGTACGCATCGTCGGCCAGCACCGGCCGAGGTGGACTGTCGTCCGGACGGTCCACCAGCGTCGGCACCGTGCGCAGATCCCACCAGGCGTCGACGAGCAGGGCCAGGCGCTGGGCCGGTGGCTCGGCCAGCCACGCATCGTAGCCGGGCGTCGGCACGAGTCCGTCGTCCTCGACGTCGATCAACCCGACGTCGATCGCCAGCGTCAGCCACAGCCGTACCGCCGGTTCGGGCAGGGCGGTGGCCTTGGCCATCCGGCGGAGATCGCGCACGCCGACGCCGCCGGTCTTGAGGAGGGTCGGCGGCGCCATCTCGCATGCGTCGACGACCAATGTCATGTGCTCGGTGGCCAGCGCCGCCGCGGCCGCGGCATCCTCGTCGACCACATCGATGCTGACGCCGACGGTCGTCTCGACGTCCGGCCGTGGCGTGAGCGTCGGGTGCCAGTCGTCGCCGCGGATCGCGAGCGCGACCTCGCGGGGCACGACGATCTGCTGCCAGTCGGCGATGACCAGTCCGTGGGTGAGCAGCCAGGCGATCGCTGGATCGGGGCGGCCGGTGTAGAAGAACGAGCCGCCGTAGTCGAGCGCCGGCCCCCGCCAGGCCGCCTCGGCGAGGCGCTCCCGCTGCGCCGACGGCGCCGCCTCGTAGAGCGCGCGCACCGCGTCGCCGTCGCGGTAGAAGCCGGCGATCGCGGCCACCAGATCATGCTTGCGCGCCGTCGGGTTGAGGCCCAGAGCACTGGCCCGGGTACGGAGATCGTCGACCGCCCGGGGAGCGAGCAGATCGGCGATCCGTGGACCCAGGTGCAGTGGCCGGGGGAGGGCCGCGGTCAGCGCGGGTGCCACGTGTACGTCGCCGTCGACGACCCAGGCGACCGCCCACCACTGGCAAACGTCGAGCGCGGCACTGAACAGGCGGTCGTCGACGTCTACCCCGAGCACGCTGGCCAGATCGTCCACGTCGATCCCGGCGGCACCGTAGACCGCGATCGTCTCCAGCAACTCGACGCACGGCTTGGGCAGATCGCGCAGCACGGTCTCGATGCCGTACGGCACCGACAGGCGGGACGCGACTTCGCCGAGATGGCGGGCGCCGAGCGTCTCGGGACGTCGGGCCAGGATCGCCGCGAGTTCGTCACGGCTGCGCTCGGCCAGCCAACGCGCGAGCGTGGGGGTCACGTTGCCTGAATGTGCCTTACCCCGCCGGCCGCGTCAACTCGCCACCAGCGCTAGCGTGACCAGGTGACTAACGTCGGTGGCGAGACCTGGGACGGCCCGCGCTTCGGGGAGCAGGGCGGCCTGCTCACGTACGGCGCCTATCTGCGGCTTCCCGAGCTGCTCGACCAGCAGCGGGCCGAGTCCGACCCACCGGCCCACGACGAGCTGCTCTTCATCACGATCCACCAGGTGTACGAGCTGTGGTTCCAGTTGCTGTTGGCCGAGTTGGGCGACGCACGGGACCGGATGCTGGCCGGCGAGTCGTATCTGCCGCGCGTCCGGTTGGAGCGGTGCCTGGCCATCGAGCGCGTCCTCATCGCCCAGGTCGACGTGATCGACACAATGACACCGCAGGACTTTCTGGCCTTCCGTACGAAGCTCGCACCCGCGTCCGGCTTCCAGTCGGCCCAGTTCCGGGAGATCGAGTTCCTGTCCGGGCTCAAGGATCCCGGCTATGTGCAACGTTTCCGCGGCCTGACACCGGCCGAGCGCGATCAGCTGACCCGGCGACTGGACGAGCCTTCGCTGTGGGATGCCTACCTCGACGTCCTCCGACAGGCGGGCTTCGCCGTCGAGACCGCTGAGGAGCGGATCGCGTCGTTGCGGACGATCGCCCACGACCGGGCCGCGTACGGACCGCTGTGGGACCTGGCCGAGGCACTTGTCGACCACGATCAGGCGTGGTCGCTGTGGCGCGCCCGGCACGTGCTGATGGCCGAGCGGCAGATCGGCACCAAGCCCGGCACCGGCGGGTCGGCCGGTGGCGCGTACCTGCGGTCCCGTACCGACCTGCGGTTCTATCCGGAGTTGTGGGAGTTGCGCAGCCAGCTGTGACCGGCCGCCAGCGCGGGGCGGCGCTCGCGACCGGGCTACCGGCCGAGCGCCGCGATCCGGTCGGCAATGGCAGACCGTACGGTCGCATCGGTTTGCGGCGTGACCGTGCCCCACTGGTCGAGCGCGAGCAGGGCCGCGCCGGCGACCGGACGGTCGTGCACGATCTCGATCGTCGCTCGCGGCGCGGCCGTCGCAAGCCCGGCCACGACCGGGCCGTGCAAAAGTGGACGTCGCGCGGTGAGGACCCCGCCACCGAGCACGATGGTGTGCGGCTCGTCCAGGAGTTCCAGGCGCTCCGCGGCGATCCGGGCCAGCAGCACGATCTCCTTCGCCTGCCGGGCGACCACACTTCGGGCGACGTCGTCGCCGGCCTCGGCGACGTCGAAGAGCACCGGCGTCAGTTCCTCGATCCGGGACCGCGGTATGTCGCGCAGGTGCATGGCGGCGCTGACGTCCTCGACGCGGGCGCTGCCGAAATGCTCCGCGACGGCTCGCGAGAGGGCGGTCGCCGGGCCGCGGCCGTCCTCGCCCCGGGCAGCGTGCCACAGCGTCAGATCGGCCAGGTGATGCCCGCCGCCCCAGTCGCCGGTCAACGACCCGAGGGCCGGGAAGCGAGCGGTCCGGCCGTCGGCGCGCCGGCCGACGCAGTTGATGCCGGCGCCACAGATCACCGCGATCGCGTCCGGGTCGGCGGTGCCGGCCCGCAGCAGCGCGAACAGGTCGTTGTCGACGACGCTCTCGGTCGCCCAGCCGATGTCGCCGACCGCTTTCGCATAGTGCTCGACCTCGATCGGCAGATCGACGCCGGCGAGGTAGGCGACAAGAAGGTCGATGGTCACGACCGGTTCATCGCGCCTGGTGGCTGACGCGTCACTGCGACTGTCGTCATGGCGCCTTGCGGCTGCCGCTACGCTGCGGCCGTCGTCATGGCGCCTTGCGGCTGCCGCTACGCTGCGGCGCGCCTCCGCCAGCGCCGGGCGGATCAGCGCCTCGAGCACGGCCAGCGACCCCTCGACGCCCAGCGAGTCCGGCGAGGATCCCGGTCCTCGGGTGACGGCCAGGACTCGCCCGTCCTCGGCGCCGACCAGCACGTCCGTCTTCGAGTTGCCGCCGTCGATGGCGAGGTAGTGCCGCATTTCGCCGCTCACGCTGCCCACGCGAGATGGTCGCGCCCGGCCGAGATCATGTCGTCGGCGAGCCGCTCGGCGAGGTCGTGCTGGCCGATCAACGGGTGCGCGAGCAGCGACCGGTAGACCCGGTCGCGGCCGCCGCGGATCGCCGCGTCGACCGCGATCTCCTCGTACGCGCTGACGTGAGCGACCAGTCCAGACATGAGCGGATCGAGCGGACCGGCCGGAATGGGACGCGCCCCGGTGGCGTCGACCGCGCAGGTCGCCTCGATCACCGCATCGTCGGCCAGGAACGGCAGCGTGCCTCGGTTGCGTACGTTCACCGAGTGGGCCGCTCCGTCCTCGGTCAACAGTGACGTGACGAGGCCGATCGCGGCCTCCGAGTAGAACGCGCCGCCGCGCTGCCCGAGCAGGTCCGGCTTCGTGTCGAGCGCCGGATCCTGATACATCGCGAGCAGCTTGGCCTCGATCTTCGCGACCTGCTCGCCGCGCGTCGGCACGCCAATCAGCTCCTGGACCGCCTCGTCGTGCGCGTAGTAGTAGCGGAGGTAGTAGGACGGCACGCAGCCGAGCGCGTCGAGCACGGCCGGCGGCAGCTCCACCTGGGCGGCGAGATCGGCGCCGTGGATCGCCAGCAGCTCGGGGAGCCGGTCGACGCCGTCGACGTACGCCGCCCGTTCCCACGTCAGGTGGTTGAGTCCGATGTGGTCGAGCGTGACGGCGTGCGGTTGGACCCCGAGCCAACCGGCGAACCGCCGCTGAAATCCGATTGCGACGTTGCACAGCCCGACCGCGCGATGGCCGGCGTCCAGCAGCGCGCGCGTCACGATCCCGACCGGATTGGTGAAGTCGACGATCCATGCCCCGGGCGCCGCCAGCCGCCGTGCCCGCTCGGCGACATCGAGCACCACTGGCACCGTACGCAGAGCCTTGGCCAGCCCGCCCACGCCGGTCGTCTCCTGGCCGAGGCGCTCGTACTTGAGCGGCAACGTCTCGTCGGATATCCGAGCCGCCTGGCCGCCGACTCGCAGTTGGATCAACACCACGTCGGCATCGCGCAGACCGTCGTCGGTCGACGTCGTCCAGGCGATCCGACCCGGGTGGCCGTAGTGCGCGAAGATCCGCCGGGCGAACGCGCCGACGATCTCCAGCCGGTGGGCGTCCGGGTCAACGAGGGTCAGCTCGGTGACCGCGAGCGCGTCACCGAGGCGGGCGAACCCGTCGATCAGCTCTGGCGTATACGTCGAGCCACCGCCGATGACGGTGAACTTCATGTGGTTGCCCCTCTATGCGTACGCGGGCGGTTGTCCGTACCCGTGGAAAGGTTGTGTGGCGCGGACCGTGACGTGGCGTCAACCCTTGACCCCGGTCAGGGTGATGCCCTGGACGAAGGCTTTCTGCGCGAAGAAGAACAGGACAAGAATCGGTACGACGGTGATCACCGCGGCCGCCATGACGAGGTTCCACTCGACGTTGTGCAATCCATGGAACGACGCGAGCGCGAACGACAGCGTCCAGTTGCTCCGGTTCTCGCTGGTGTACAGATACGGCCCGTAGTAGTCGTTCCAGCAGTAGAAGAACATGAACATCGATGTCGCGGCGATGCCAGGCCTGGCCATCGGGATGATCACGCGGAGCAACGTCCGCCACTCGCCGGCACCGTCAACCCGCGCCGCGTCCAGGTATTCGTCGGGAATCGTCACCATGAATTGCCGCAGCAGGAAGATGGAGAACGCGTCGCCCAGGAGGTTCGGCAGGATCAGCGGCCACAGCGTGCCGGTCAGGTGGAAGTTCGCCCACCAGAGATACAGCGGCACGGTGGTGATCTGCGGCGGCAGCAGCATCATGCAGATCACCACGAGGAACACGAAGTTGCGGCCGCGCCACTTCAGCTTCGACAGCGCGTACGCCGCCGGCACGCTCGAGATCAACATGAAGCCGGTCGCCAGGATCGCGTACAGCAGGGTGTTGAGCAGGTAACGGCCCATGTTCAGCTTGCGGAAGACGTCCAAGTAGTTGCCGAAGTGCCACGTGGTCGGCCAGTAGTCGCTGGACAGCGATTGCTGCGGCGACATGAACGACGTCAGGACGATGAACAGGACGGGCGCGAGGGCGCACACGGCGATGGCGATGGCGATGGCATGGCGCGCGACGAAGACCAAGAGGCCCTCGCGCCCGACTGGACCCGACGGCCTGGGCTTGACCGGCGCCGTCTCCCGGGTCGTGTCCGCCGGCACGATGACTGCGGTCATGACGCTCCCTCGGTGAACGAACGGAACCGGCGCAGCAACACGGCCAGCACCGCGCAGGTGACGACGAACAGCACGATCGCGAGCGCGTTCGCGTAGCCGAGCAGGTTCTGCGGGAACCCGGTCTGGTAGATGTACAGCGGATAGGTCAGCGTCGACTCCTGGGGATAGCCGAAGTTGGACGCCGCACCGCCGCCGACTGTCGCCGCTCCCGACGCCGCCGCCGCCGCGACGGCCGCCTCGGTGAATAGGCACAGCGTGGCGATGATGTTGATGACCGTCGTGAACAACAGCACCGGCGAGATCGTCGGCAGCGTGACGTGGCGGAACTGCCGGACCGGGCTCGCGCCGTCGATCGAGGCCGCTTCGTACAGGCTCGACGGCACGTCGAGAAGCGCGGCCAGGAAGATCACCATCGTGTTGCCGATGCTCCACATGGCCAGCAGCACGAGCGACGGCTTCGACCACGATGGCGAGTTGAACCAGAGCGGACCTTCGATGCCGACCTTGCCCAGTAGCGTGTCCACCGGCCCGACGCCGGGCTTCAGCAGGTAGACGAAGGCCAACACTCCGGCCACCGTCGGTACGAGTGCCGGCAGGAAGAAGATCGTGCGGTAGAGCGAGGACGCGGACCGCATCTTTGTCAGGAGCAGTGCACTGCCGAGACCGGTGACAAGCTGGGCCGGCACCATGATCAGACAGAACCAGAGCGTGTTCCACGCCGCGGTGTGCACGAACGGGTCGTGCAGCAGGTAGCGGTAGTTGCCGAGGCCGTACCACGTGCCGGGCGCGTCCAGGATGCCGAACTTGTGCAGCGAGGATTCGAGTGCCGTACCCAGCGGGAAGAGTAGGAAGATTCCGATGCCGAGCAACGCCGGGCCGATGAACGAGCCGACCGTGAGATAGCGGCGTAGCGTGCGCCGCCAGCTCGGACGCCGCCGGAGCGCGCGGCCGGTCGGGGACACCGGTCCGGCGCCATGGGCGGATGGGGGCCCTTGGTTTTGCGGGGACCGCTGGCCTTGCGGGTCCCCCTCCCTTTGTCGGGCCCGCCGGCGCGGCCGGGTCGGACCCGGCCGCGCTGACGCGTCAGTTGCCGACATGACGGCTATCCGGCAATCGACAGTGCTTGGTTGATCTGGCTGTCGACCTGTGTCAGACCGGTGCCGAGGTTAGACACCTTGCCCGCCTGCCACTTGTCCACGAACGCCTGCATGTCGTCCTGGTACGTCGTGCCGGCGCCGCTCGGCGGGGTGGTCGACGTGGCCGGGTTCGCCGAGATCTGCAGGAACAGCTTGAAGTTCGCGTCCGCGGACAGGTTCGGCGAGTTCAGCGCGGATGTGAGGGTCGGGACATTCTTGATGCCGTTGGCGAGCTTGACCATCGCGTCGGTGTTCGTCGTGAGGTACTTGATGAACACCCACGCCGCCTCGGGGTTCTTCGAACCGCGGGAGATGCCGATCACGTTGCCGGTGATGTAGCCGGAGCCGTACGTGCTGGCTCGGGCGGCGCTGACCGGGATCGGCGCGACGCCGTAGTCGACCTTGGACTTGTCCGCGGCGATCGACGCGATGCGCCACTCACCGTCCATGTTGATCGCGAGCTTGCCGGCCTCGAAAGCGTTCTGTGCGCTGAATTCGTCGCCGAAGGTCGCGTTGAACTTCGTGAGCTTGTTGTAGCCGTACCAGTCGACGAGGCTCTTCTGCCAGTTGAGCAGCTCCTGCCACGCCGGGTCGGTGCCGATCGCGGACTTGCCGTCGTCGGTGAGCCACTTGGCCCCGGTCATCGGCGCGAAGTGCGCGGCCGAATTCTCGTAGATACCGAACGATGGGTCGAAGCCGGCGACCTTGATCGAGCCGTCCGGGTTGAACTTGGTGAGCTTCTTCGCGTCGGCGGTCAGCTCGTCCAGCGTCTTCGGCGGCTCGGTGATGCCGGCCGCGGCGAACATGGTCTTGTTGTAGTAGATCCCGTACGCGTCGTTGAGGAACGGCATCGTGCAGCGCTTGTTGTTGTACTGCGTGTAGTTGAGAACAGGCCCCGGGATCTGGGACAGGTCGATCTTGTCGCGCTTGATGTACGGCGTCAGATCCTGCCACGCACCGGACTGGCAGAATTTGCCGACGATGTCCGTCGAGTAGGACAGGCCGACATCGGGACCGCCGCCGGCCGCGATCGCCTGGGTCATTTTGTCGTCGTCCTGGCCGTCCTTGACGATGACCTTGATGTTCGGGTGGGACGCCTCGAAGTCGGCGACCACGCCCTGGATCGCCGCGGACTCACGGTCGGTGAAGAAATGCCAGAACGTGATCGTGCCGGAGGCGGTGACGCCGGGCGACGCGATCGGCTTGCTGGCGTGGGTGCTCGGCGTGCACGCGGCGGCCGCCGTGACTATCGCGGCGCCGATCGCGACCACGCCGACGAGGCGAGTCCGGTGGCGCCGTGCCGCTATCGCTCCATCTCGGTGTGACTGGCGCAGGTGACCCTTCATGGCCGTACTCCAATCGAGGGGGTGGCGGTGCTGGTGGGTGGGTGTCAAGTGGCGGGTCTATGGGCGGGATTCGAATGGCCGGCGTCTACCGCCGGTCTATGGGCGCGCGTCGTGAACGGACTGGATCAGGTCGTTGCGGAGCCGGTCGAGGCCGGCGTCGATCGCACCGAGCAGGACCGGATCGTCGCTCACGCCACTGGTGGCGATCGCGGCTTCGAGCGGGCCGTTGGCGCGCATCACGACCGCGGCGGCGTCGCGGAGGCGGGCGCCGCCGGCCCGGCCAACCGCGCCGGCCAGGACGATGAGCGACGGATCGAGCACGGCGACGACGGTCGCGGCGGCCAGCGCGACACGTTGTGCCAGGGCCGCGATGAATGCCGCGCCGCCGGTCGCGACCGCCTCGGCCGGGGTCTTGGCATGCACGCCGTGCTCGGCCGCGAGCCACAGCACCGCCGGTCCGGAGAGGACGCTGTGCAGGTCTGGACTGTCGCGCGGGGCCGCCGAGCGCTGGCTCGGGGCGTTCAGGCCGGTACGGCCACCAACCAGCCCGAGCGGCATGTAGCCGATCTCGCCGGCTCCGCCACGCGAACCGCGCAGCAGCGTGCCCCCGAGATCGATGGCGAGCCCGAGGCCGTTGTCGAGCCACAGCAGCGCGAACGACTCGGTGCCGGCGCCGACACCGTGCCGACGCTCGGCGATCGCGGCGAGGTTGACGTCGTTGTCCACCTCGACCGGGGCGGCGAGCCGGCGGCGCAGCGTCGACACGAGCCCCGGGCGGCCGAGACCCGGCACGTCGACGTGGTGGATGGTGTCGGTCGTGTGGTCGTACGACCCGGGCACGCCGAGGTGGGTGTGCCGGATCCGGTTCGGATCGAGGCCGGCGTCCAGGCAGACCGAGTGGAGTTCGAGGATGAGCGTGTCGGCCGGGTCGGTCCCGTCGAGTGCCACGATCCGCTCGTCGCGCGCCCGCGTCGTGCCGGCGAGGTCGCAGACCGCCAGGGAGATCTCCGGCGGCCCGCCCGTCTCTCGTACGGACAGGGCGGCCGTATAGGCCCCATCCGGGTTCGTCGCGTAGATCTCGGCGTTCGGGCCGGGGCCGCCACTCGTGTGACCAGTGATGCGCGCGAGGTCGGCGAGAACGAGCGCGCGCAACACATCCGACGTCGTCGGCTTGGACAGGCCAGTCAGCTCCCGGATATCCGCCCTGGTCAGCGGGCCGCGAGTCAGCAGGTGGGCGAGGACGGCGCTGGTGTTCATGGCGCGGAGCAGTTTCGCTGAACCGGACGGCCGTTCCATCGGGCCCCCATCCGCGCGATCGTCGGGACGATCATCAGTTAGGCAACCTGACTAACTATTGCGGGAGAACGTACGACCGCATCGCCGTCGTGTCAATGGGTGTGTTTTCGCAGTCCATGATCCATCGGCACGGACGGTTGAGGACGATATTCGACCGCAATCGTCCCGGTCTGTGGATCATGAAAAACGGCCTGGTGGATCATGAAAAGTGGGGATGCGGCCGGCCGCAGGAGCGCTCGGAGGCGCCCATGCTCCACGCCCGACGGAGCGGTGTGGACAGATAGATGACCTCTAATGTGGACACGCAATAGCGATATCCTGGACGGGTCGGTCAAATCGTGGCACCGTGGACTCATGCCAGAGTCTGGAGTAAATGCCACCGCGGCCGCGTTGTTGGGGCTGCTACATGACGGTCCGATGACCGGTGGCCAGTTGATGGCCGAAGCCGACCGCAGGCTCGGCGCTTATTGGTCGATGACGCGCAGCCAGGTCTACCGGGAGCTGCCCGCACTCGCCGACATGGGATACGTACGGATGGGCAAGCCAGGGCCACGGTCCAGCCAGCCGTACTCGATCACGCCGTCCGGCCGTCGTGCCTTTTCGCGCTGGCTGAACGAGGAGCCGGCCCGAGAAGCCGTACGCAATCCAGTCGTTCTGCGGGCCGCGTTCGGCAACTTGCAGACGCCCAACACGCTCGCATCGGCGTACGCGGAGGCCGCTGACTACCACAGTCAGGCGCTCGCGGATCTTCGCGAGACGGTCAAGACGATGAAGCGTGACGGGGACACCTTCACGGCGGCGGCGCAGGAATTTGCGATCGGGTACCACAAGGCAGTGCTTGCTTGGCTCAAGACGGCTCCTACTAAGTAAGCCCTAGATCAACGGCGCCGGGGCGAGCTTGCCCGCTCGACGGCAGAGCGTTTTAGGTCTTCGTGGGCAAGCTCGCCCCGGCGCCGGACCTGTGTGGGCTGCGTCGGTAGACGAGGGGTTTAGGGCTCTCGGGGTGGACGTGGGATCGGGGGACGGTCCCGTGGCGGCGGGCAAGATCCAAGTGGGGGCGACGGGACGGGTTGGCCTGGGCGCGGCGGGCGAGGCGCGGATTGGGCCGGGTAGTCAGTACTGTTGATTGCTGTGACTGAAGTCGATTACGCCGAACAGCTCAAGAGCCTCGATGCCGTCCTCCGCAATGTGGAGGTCGTGCTCGACCTGCCGCGCATGCGCAAGGAGAAGGCTGAGCTGGAGGCGGCCGCGTCCGAGCCGAGCCTCTGGGACGATCCGGGGCGGGCGCAGCAGGTCACGTCGAAGCTGTCGTACGCCAGCGCCGAGATCAACCGGGTCGAGAAGCTCCGCGGCCGGCTGGACGACGCCGGTGTGCTGCTGGAGTTGGCCCAGGGTGAGGACGATCCGGCGTCACTGGCCGAGGTCGGCACCGAGATCGTCGCGCTCCGGAAGGCGATCGACGAGCTGGAGATCCGGACGCTGCTGTCCGGCGAGTACGACATCCGCGAGGCACTCGTGACGATCCGGTCGGGCGCGGGCGGCGTGGATGCGGCCGATTTCGCCGAGATGTTGCTGCGGATGTACCTGCGCTGGGCCGAGCGGCATGGCTATCCGACCGAGGTCTATGACACCTCCTATGCGGAAGAGGCCGGGATCAAGTCGGCCACGTTCGCGGTCAAGGTGCCATACGCCTACGGCACGCTCTCGGTTGAGCAGGGCACGCACCGGCTCGTGCGGATCAGCCCGTTCGACAACCAGGGCCGGCGCCAGACGAGTTTCGCCGCGGTTGAGGTCGTGCCGGTCGTCGAGCAGACCGACGCGATCGACATCCCGGACGACGAGATCCGTGTCGACGTCTACCGGTCGTCCGGCCCGGGCGGCCAGGGCGTCAACACGACGGACTCGGCGGTCCGGCTGACCCATATCCCGACCGGCATCGTGGTCTCGTGCCAGAACGAACGGTCGCAGATCCAAAACAAGGCGACCGCGATGGTGGTGCTGCAGGCGAAACTGCTCGCGCTCAAGAAGGCCGAAGAAGCCGCCACGATGGATGCGCTGCGGGGTGACGTGGCCGGTTCGTGGGGCGATCAGATGCGGTCGTACGTGTTGCACCCGTACCAGATGGTCAAGGATCTTCGCACCGAGTACGAGGTCGGCAATCCGTCGCCGGTATTCGACGGCGATCTCGATGGTTTTGTCGAGGCGGGCATCCGCTGGCGTAAACAGAGAGAGATGGCTGTCCGGCCTTAGTGACCCAGCTCACACGCAATTCGCGGGAATTCATGGGTTTTTGTCCCGAGTTGTGCACCCGATTGTTCCGAATCGGCACGGGACACCGACTTGGCTCAGAGTCATCACCGCGTAAACTCCACCCGTGATTCAGCTCGAAAACGTCACGAAGACCTATCCGAAGGCCGCCCGTCCCTCCCTCGACGGCGTGTCTGTGTCCATCGACAAGGGCGACTTCGTCTTCTTCATCGGCCCCTCCGGCTCGGGTAAGTCGACCATCGTGAAGCTGCTGCTGCACGAGGTCGCTCCGACAAGGGGACGAGTCGTCGTCAACGACAAGGACGTCTCGACGCTGCGATCGTGGCGGATCCCGCACTTCCGCCGGTCGATCGGTTGCGTGTTCCAGGACTTCCGCCTGCTGCCGACGCGTACGGCCTACGAGAATGTCGCGTTCGCCCTCGAGGTGATCGGCAAGTCGCAGGCCGTGGCGCGGCGCGTAGTGCCCGAGGTGCTCGAACTGGTCGGCCTCGGCGGCAAGGAGCACCGCTACCCCCACGAGCTCTCCGGTGGCGAGCAGCAGCGCGTCGCCGTGGCGCGGGCATTCGTCAACCGGCCGCTGATCCTCCTGGCCGATGAGCCGACCGGAAACCTCGACCCCGATACGTCGATCGAGATCATGCGTCTGCTCGACCGGATCAACCGCACGGGCACGACGGTCGTGATGGTGACGCACGACTCGAACATCGTGAACCAGATGCGTCGCCGAGTCGTCGAGATCGAAGGCGGCAAGATCGTCCGGGACCAGCCCCGCGGCGTGTACGGCTGACGGAACCCCCCGCCGGCCAGCCGACCCCGTCCGAAAGGAACACCGAACTCCGATGCGTGCGAAGTACGTCCTGTCCGAAGTGATGGTCGGGCTGTGGCGCAACGTCACGATGACCATCGCGATGATCATCACGATGGCGGTGTCGCTCACCATGCTGGGCGCCAGCCTCGTGATGTACCACCAGGTCGGGGAGATGAAGAAGACGTTCCTGTCGAATGTCCAGGTTTCGATCTTCCTCGACACGGCCGTGACCGACGACCAGACGCAGGCTCTGGACGCCAAGATCAAGAGCGACTCGCGTATCTCGAGCGACCAGTTCCTGGACAAGGACGCGTCCTGGAAGCAGTTCCAGCAGCAGATGGCGAACGACCCGGCGCTGCTGCAGTCGATCACGCCCGATCAGGTGCCACAGTCGTTCCGGCTGAAGCTCAAGAACCCCAACCAGGTCGACCAGATCTCCGCCACATACAAGGGCCTGCCCGGCGTCGACGAGGTCATCAATCAGGCGTCGGTGCTCAACCGGGTCTTCAAGGTGCTCGGGGCATTGCAGGGTCTGGCGCTGACACTCGCCATCGCCCAAGGACTCGCGGCATTGCTGCTCGTGGCCAACACGATCCAGGTCGCCGCGTACAGCAAGCGGCGAGAAGTCGCGGTGATGAAACTCGTCGGCGCGTCGAACTGGTTCATCCAGTCGCCGTTCGTCCTGGAGGCTATGTTCGCCGGCGCGATCGGTGCGCTGATCGCCTACGGCGGCTTGGTCGCGGCGAAGTTCTTCCTCATCGACGGATCGCTGTCGGCGTTGTCCGCGCTGCTCGGTGAGGTGAAGTGGTCGACAATCAACATCATGCTGCCGCTTCTGGTGGTCGCCGGAGCGCTGGTGTCCGGCCTCACCGGCTGGATCACCCTGCGGTTCTACATCAAGAAGTAGCTGCCTCAAGAGGCGATCGCGTCGAAGGGCGCCGGCATCCCGTACGGGGGCCGGCGCCTTTGGCGTATGCCCCCGATGATGGCGCGAACGAGATAGTCGGGATGATCGTTGTAGCTCGTCGATCATCGACGGGACTAACGAACAAGACGCCGACCGGCCGCGCCGGATACCATGGACGTCGCACTCATCCCGCCCCTGAAGCATGTGATGAACGTGCCGATGTCCGGGAGGTGATCAGTGATGCCCAGAGAAAAGGGTCGCAAGGTCATCGCGTCCAACAAGAAGGCGCGACACGACTATTCGATCTTGGAGACGTACGAGGCCGGGATCGCCCTGACCGGCACCGAGGTCAAGTCCCTCCGGATGGGCCGCGCATCGCTGGTTGACGGCTTCGCCCAGGAACGCAATGGCGAGATCATTCTGCACGGTGTCCACATCCCCGAATACACCCAGGGCACCTGGACCAACCACGAGGTTCGCCGTACCCGCAAATTGCTCTTGAAGCGCGCGGAGATCGACAAGATTCTTCGCAAGGTCGGGGACTCCGGTCTCACCCTCGTCCCGCTCCAGCTCTATTTCTCCGACGGTTGGGCGAAGGTCGAGCTCGGTCTGGCCCGGGGCAAGCGGTCCTACGACAAGCGGCAGGACCTGGCCGAACGCGACGCGAAGCGGGAGATCGCCCGCGAGTTCGGGCGGCACCTCAAGGGTGCGTCGCGCAGCCGCTGACGGCGGCTGCGGACGACGCGCGGCACCAGCGCCGTAGTGGCGCGATCATCTCGGATGACGGTGGCCGCTCCGGCCGGCTAGAATGGGGGAGTCGCCCGCGAGGGTGACGCCTGCGACAACTCGCAGTCTCGGGGCTGACAGGTTTCGACTCTGTACGTTGCGGCAGGGGAAGCGAGCCGAGGAAGCCAACGCCGTCTCGTTAATCGACGTTGGAAACTATAAGCGCCAAGAATAATCGCGCTGAGCTCGCTCTCGCCGCCTGAGGCGAGTAGTAGCTCCGTCGGTCTGAGCATGCCTTCGGCCCAGTAACCGGCGTCATTTAGAGGGCTGGCCAACCAGATCCTGTCGCGGGGTCTGCGCGGCGAGACTAATCGCGACTGGGCCCGTCTCACCGTCTTGCTCACGTGAACGGTGGGGCCGAGTAATGACACAGTGAGCTGCGCTCGGAGAAGTCCTGTCAAGGCGGCGGAGGACCCGGGTTCGATTCCCGGCAGCTCCACAGCGACAACGGCCCGGACCAGCAATGGTCCGGGCCGTCGTGCATAGCCAGGCGGCTCCCGCGCGTTGTCATGGCGAGACGGCGATGCCGAGCGACTCCGCCGCCGCGAACTTCGGCGCGCCCTTCTGGTAGAAGACGTCGAGTTCGGTGATCGTGAAGCCGGCGGCGGCCAGCATGTCGACGATCGGGCGGGTGAAGTGGCACCCGGCGAGCGCGCGGACTTCGATCGGGTCGAGGCGGCGCTGCCAGCGGCGTACGTTCTCGTCCGGCGCGAGGCCGTGTTCGGCGAAGTGAAGCGCGCCGCCCGGCTTCAGTACCCGTCGCAACTCGGCGAGGGCGACGGCGGCGTCCGGCACCGTACACAGGGTCCAGGTCGACAGCGCGGCGTCGTAGCTGTCATCAGGGAATGGCAGCGACTGCCCGTCCAGTCCGGATCGCTCGATCAGCACCGTCGATTGACGGATCCGCTTGTCCGCCAGCTTCCAGCCGACATCGGCCGGTTCGACAGCGGCAACGCGCTTGATGTCGCGCGGGTAGTGCGGCACGTTGTGACCCGAGCCAAAGCCGATCTCGACGACATCGCCGTACAAACCAGCGCAGACGCGGTCTCGCATCGGATCCATCGACTTGGCGCCGCAGGCCATGTTGAGCACGTGCGGGACAACCCGGTCAGCGTAGAAACCCATCGTCTGCCTCCTCGTATCGATGTCGCGCGGCTGGCACCCGCCATACGGACGACGTTAGGTCGCGGCTGCCCCCGCGTCATGGGGCGTTCTCCCCATCTCCTGTCGGCGCGGGTCGCCACGAGCCCCGGCCACCGCGGCCGCCGCAATCCGGCCGCCGCGGCCGCTACGCGGACTCGAAGTGGCCGGTCAGTCCGTGCTGGGTGGCGAAGAGCGTCGCCGCCGCCCGGCTGGATATGCCGAGCTTGGCGTAGATGTGCTCGACGTGGTTCGACGCTGTTTTCGGCGATACCACCAGGCGGCGGCCGATCTCCTTGTTCGAGCAGCCCCGGGCCAGCAGCGCGAGCACCTCGACCTCACGCGCCGTGAGGCCGCCGGGCCAGTCGCGCCGGGCCGGGGCCCGCTGGCCGGCGGCGGTCAGTACGGCGCGTACCGCGTCGCCGTCCAAGCGGCCGGCCCGTACGTCCGACTGCAGCTCCGCGGTGGCCCGCTCGATATCGAGCGCCGGCCGGTGTGGTCGTGGCTCCGTCATCGCGTGGAAGACGTCGGCGGCGGCCAGCAAGCGATCCGACGGCGTCAGCGAGCCCGCGCTCAGCCCGCGCGGATAGCCCGAACCGTCGAGGCGCTCATGGTGGCGCGACGCGATCACCCGACTCGATTCGAGCGCCTCGACCCGCGCCAGCATGCGGTCGGTGAGGTACGGATGAAGCCGTACGCGTTCCACCTCGGCCGGGGTCAGCCGACCGGCTCGGTCCCAAATCGTGTTCGAGACGCCGAGTCGGCCGAGGTCGTGGATCAGGGCGGCGCGCCGGATAGTGGTCACGTCGTCGGCCGACAGCCCGGACGCGCGCGCCGCGGCACTGGCAAGGTTGGCCACGCCACGTGAGTGGCCGGCGAGATATGGCGACTTCAGATCGACGAGGTCGGCCATCGCCTCGAGCACACCGTCAAGTTCGGCGCCATCGACGCGCCGGGACAGCTGCGGCTCAGCGTCAAGCACCGCGTTCCAGTCGGACGCGTCGCCGAGACCGTCCAGTGTGGCCGGTGCGTTCGCCAGGAACATGTCGACGAGACCGTCGTCGAACTGCGTGCCGCGATTGCGCCTGGCCATGGCGCGCGCCCCATCGAGGCCGCGGCGGCGACTGAACACCTCGACCGGACCGGAAAGTTGGACGAGTCGCGCCGGCAGACAGATCTCGTCGCCGCGCAGATGCTCGGGCTGGCCTTTGCCGTCCCACTGCTCGTACGCCTGCCGCATCGCCGTCGCGACCGCCCCATCGAGGCCGATCCGGTCGGCGAACTGGGCTCCGAGTGTGGAGTGCGTCGTCAAGAACGTAATCATCCGTCGTTGCCCGACGACGGGAAACGACGCGAGCCGCCGAGCCCGCGCGATGCCCGAGCCGTGCGAACCGATCCGGCGCAGCATGAACGAAATCATCTGCGGCGTGTTCATGTCGAGCATCTCAAAGCCGTCGCTCTTGAAGCTGATCTCGTCGCCGAACCACATCGCCTGCTCGGTCGCGTCGGCGTGGCAGTACGCGTTCATCATCAAGCCGAGATAGAACGTCGCTTCGCGGTCGTCGTCGGTCGCGCCGGCAAGGTCGGCCAACCGCAACGCGATCACCGTCCGTCGCATGCAGTGCTCCATCGGCTGACCGAGGCCGAGGTCAGCCGCATAGGAGAGTGTCGCGACCAGCTCCGCGATCCGGATGCCGCGCGGGTCCGGCGTAACCGCCATCACCAGAGTCTAGGCAGGTCGCGGCGCCGGCCGGTCCAGCCGGCGCGCCTTGGCACGATCGAGATCATCGATGGCCGGCTCGCACCCCCGGAACCGACCCAGCAACCATCCGGATCTGCAACTTTCGGAAACCACCCGACCGATTTAGTCCGATATGTCAACCTGAGTCGGTGGGGGGCACGAGTTGCGGTGTAGCCGATGACTGAGTCACTGCTTGATGATCGCTACCGCTTGATCGCTCCGCTGGCCGAAGGCGGCATGTCCGTCGTGTGGCACGGCCACGACGAGGTCCTGGCCAGGTCCGTCGCGGTCAAGGTGATCAAGACCGAGGCGGGTCCGAGCACAAAGTTCGCCCAACGGGTACGGCGGGAAGCCACGGCGCTCGCCCGGCTGAGCCATCGGCACATCGCCAACGTGTACGACTACGGCGAGAGTGACCTGAACGGCGTGCGGGCGCCGTACCTGGTCATGGAGCTGGTCGACGGCGAGAGCCTCGGTGCGATGCTCCGGCGTGGCCCGATCACCTGGCCGACCGCGGTCGGGATCGCGGCCCAGGTCGCCGGCGCGCTGGCGGCCGCGCACGCCGCCGGCGTCGTGCACTGCGACGTGACCCCGGGCAACGTGATGTTGTGCGCCGACGGTGTGAAGATCATCGACTTCGGCATCGCGTCCACCGCCGGCGACGTCGCCGAAGGCGTCGTGTTCGGCACGCCGGCCTACCTCGCCCCGGAACGTCGCAACGGCGGCCGGGCGATCCCGGCCAGCGACGTCTACGGCATCGGCCTGCTCCTCTACGAGATGCTGGCTGGCCGGCTGCCGTGGCCGGACGGCACGGCGACTGAGGTGGTCGCGGCCCACCGGACGATCCCGCCGGCTCCGCTGCCCGACGTGCCCGGACTGCCCGATCATGTGGCCGCGCTCTGCGCCGCCTGCCTCGACGTCGACCCGGCCCGGCGCCCGATGAGTCGCGAGCTGTGGCTGTGTCTGAGCGGCGTCGTTCGCGCGGCCGACCCACGTTCTCGCCGGATACTGAGCGAGGTCACGGCCAAGATCGGGTCCCCTGCGACCGCCCGGTCGCCGATAGCCGCGGCAGCGCTGCCCGGCTCCGCGGGCGCGTTGGCACCGGCCGTCGCTTTCGCATCAGGGCCTCCGATGGGTTCCGGAATACCGATCGGATCCGGAGCGCCGATGGGTTCTGGGGCGCCGATCGGATCCCGTACGCCGATCGGATCCGGTAGGCCGGTCGGCATCACGATGGCGCCCCCGGTCGACCCCGGCGCCTGGGCGACGGATATCGCTCTGAGCCCGAAGGCCGCCAAACCTCCCGCCCTCGGTTCGGCCCAGGCCGGTCGATCGCGCAGCGGCACGCGGATCATGCCGCACGGGGTGACTGCGTTGCCCGATCCGGGCCGGGCGACGGAGCCGATCGACGAACCGCCACGGTCCTGGCGGCGTCGATCACGCCGGCCGTTCTTCGCGCTGCCGTCCCTGTTGCTGCTCGTGCTCGTCGTCTGCCTCGGCCTCAGCAAACTGGGGGCGAGCGACGGCGCGGCCGCCGGACCGGTACCGAACATCCAGCCGGCGCGACCGGGCGTCATCCCGGCGCCGCCCTCGGCGACCCCGTCCACCACGCCGTCGAAAGGCCCGACCTCCGCGAGTAACGGCGCCGGCCACAGCGGCCACCACAAGGGGAGCGGCCACGACGAGGGCGCCGGCCACGGCAACGGTGGCGGCAAGAACGCTGGCAAGCACACCGGCAAGCACGCTGACAACGGCACGGTCGCCGCGCCCGAGGCCGCCGCACTGGCCTGCAACGTCGACTACCGGATCGTGACGCAATGGCCGGTCGGCTTCAGCGCCCAGATGAGCGTTACGAACGCCGGGCCGGCCGAGATCTCGGGCTGGACGCTGCAGTTCCAGCTCACCGACGGTGAGCGGGTCGGCGGCGGATGGAACGGCGAATGGGAGCAGCACGGCACCGAGGTGTCCGTACGGAATGCCGGGTTCAACGACGCGGTGCCACCCGGTGGCGCGGTCACGCTCGGTTTCATCGGCGTGCTGACCAGCGGCGACGCTCTCGAGCCACCCGATTTCACCCTCAACGGCACCTCTTGCGACGCCTGACCTCTCTGGTTTGACAGCGCGAGGCTGACGGTCGGCGGGCCGCCTTACGGATCGCGGAACATCATTGCCCGCCGTCGGTCGGTGTGCCGATCCCGGCCGTACGCTCGTGTTGTGGGCCAACGCATTCTCGTCGTGGACGACGACCCGACCGTGAGCGATGTCGTCCGCCGCTATCTCGAGCGAGCGGGTTACGACGTCGTCCTCGCGGCCGACGGACCGGCCGCCCTCGGGGCGTACGCCCGCGAGGAGCCCGATCTCGTCGTGCTCGATCTGATGCTGCCCGGCATGGACGGCCTGGAAGTCTGCCGGCGGCTGCGGGACAGCTCGACCGAGGTTCCGATCGTCATGCTGACCGCGCTCGGCGAGGAATCCGACCGGGTGCTCGGCCTGCAACTCGGGGCCGACGACTATGTGACGAAGCCGTTCTCACCGCGCGAACTCGTGCTGCGCGTGCAGTCGGTGCTGCGCCGGTCGGGCGCCCCGGGCAGCGCCGACACGAAGACGGCCGGACAGGTGCTGACGGACGGTGACCTGACGATCGACACGGCACGCCGGGTCGCGATGCGCGGCGGCGCCGAGTTGGCTCTGACCGTACGAGAGTTCGATCTTCTCGCCTACCTGATGTCGCACCCGGGCCGAGCGTTCCGGCGGTCCGAGTTGCTGGAGGCGGTCTGGGGTTGGACGTTCGGCGATCAGTCGACGGTGACCGTGCACGTGCGGCGGCTGCGCGAGAAGATCGAGAACGATCCGGCCAACCCGACCCGCATCGTGACGGTGTGGGGCGTCGGATATCGCTTCGAGTCGGCCGGCCGGTCCGCCGGCCTGGCTACCAACGAGGGCTCCCGTGCGTGACCTGGTCGGCCTCGTGCTGGCCGCCCTGGCCGGCGTGTTGATCGTCGCGATCCCCGGCGCCGTCGCCCACTACTACCTCCGCGGTCGTTCCATCACCGCCCACATCGTGCTGATGCTCGCCGTAACCGTGCTGGCCGCGGTGGCCGGCGTCATCGCGGTCGCCCGCGGGATGTTCATCTCCGACCACGACCTGCGCGTTCTCCTCGTGGTGCTCGGGATCGCCGGCATTTTCAGTCTCGCCATGGGGCTGTGGCTCGGTCGCCGGCTCGGCCGCGACGCGATGTGGGCCGACGAGGTACGGGATCGCGAGCGCAGTGTGGAAGCGAGCCGGCGCGAGCTCGTGGCGTGGGTGTCCCACGATCTGCGTACGCCGCTGGCCGGCATGCGCGCGATGGCTGAGGCCCTCGAGGACGGCGTGGTGACCGACGAGGCGACGGTCGCCGACTATCACCGGCGCATCCGCATGGAGACCGACCGGATGACCCAGCTCGTCGACGACCTGTTCGAGCTGTCGCGCATCAATGCCGGTGCGCTGCGGTTGTCGCTCGGCAACGTACCGCTGGGTGATGTGGTGTCCGACGCCGTGGCGTCGGCCGAACCGATCGCCACCGCGAAGCGGATCCAACTGCAGGCCGAGCGGGGGGAGTGGCCGGTCGTCCAGGGCAGCGAGCGGGAGATCGCGCGCATCGTGGCCAATCTGCTGCGCAACGCGATCCGCTACACGCCGGCCGACGGATCGATCACGGTCAGCGGCGGGCGGGACGAAGAGGGCGGCTGGCTCGCGGTCACCGACGCATGCGGTGGGATCCCCGAATCCGACCTGCCGCGTGTGTTCGACGTCGCATTCCGGGGCGAGGCCGCCCGTACCCCTCGCACCGGCCATGACCACGATGGCGGTGGCGGCGGGCTCGGCCTTGCCATCGTCCGTGGTCTGGTCGAGGCGCATCGCGGCGAAGTCGCGGTCACCAACGTCGGCGATGGCTGCCGATTCATGGTGCGGCTCCCCGCGATCTGAGCACGCGTCGTGGCCGGCGTAGGCCGCGGTGCTTGCTACGGCAGGTCGAACGGCAGCTTGAGACCGTCCAGCGCGTGGCCACAGGCGCACGGTCTGGCGTCGGCGGCCGGCAGCCGCGTTACGGCGTCGAGCAGGATCTCGCGGACCCGGTCGGTGTTCTCGGCGAAGACGCGGAATACCTCCTCGTGTGTGACGCCGTGGTCGCCGTCCACGCCGGCGTCGAGATCGGTGACGAGCGCGATCGCGGCGTAACAGAGGCCCAGCTCGCGTGCGAGAACCGCCTCCGGATGACCGGTCATGTTGACCACGGCGCCGCCGATCGAGGCATACCAGCGGGATTCGGCGCGGGTGGAGAAGCGCGGGCCCTCGATCACCACCATCGCACCGCCGTCGGTCGCAGTGATGCCGTGCCGTTCGGTCGCGTCGAGCGCGGCCACCCGACCGGTCGGGCAGTACGGATCGGCGAAGTTCACGTGCACGGCGCCCTGGTCGTAATACGTCTGCACGCGGGCGGTAGTGCGGTCGATCAATTGGTCGGGCACGACGAACGATCCCGGCCCGAGGTCCGGCCGGAGGCCACCGACCGCGCACGGCGCGAGAATCTGGCGTACGCCGATGCTGCGGAGCGCCCACAGATTCGCGCGGTACGGGATTCGGTGGGGCGGGAAACGGTGATCCTTACCGTGACGCGGCAGGAATGCAACCGACCGTCCGGCCACGTCCGCCACCGTGATCGGGTCGGACGGCTCGCCGTACGGCGTGTCGACCGGATGCTCCACGGCGCCGGTCAGTAAGGCATAAAGGCCCGACCCGCCAATGACGGCGACATCAGCGATATGGCTCACGTACAGACCTTATCGGGGGCCACATTGGCAAGATATCGTGCGTGCATGGCGCTGCATGTCGGGATGGTCACCATCGACTCGGTGGATCCCCGGAGCCTGGCCGATTTCTGGACCGTGGCACTGGACATGAAAGTCGTCGCCGATCACGGCGGTGAGTACCTGATGTTGAAGGGGGCCGGGGATCTTATTGTCGGCTTGCAGCGCGTGTCCGTACCAACGGCCGGCAAGAATCGCGTCCACCTCGATTTGTCCACCAAGGACCGGGCGGCCGAAGTCGCACGGCTGCGCGGGATCGGCGCCGATGTCGTCGACGAACACCAGGTCCCCGGGTTCGCCTGGACCGTGCTCTCCGACCCCGATGGCAATGTGTTCTGCGTGGGAGCGGAGGAGTAGCAGGTCATGGCGGCGGTCGGCGAGTCGGGGCGGATCGGGGGGATGAGAATGGAATCCCTCGCCGGACGTCTTCTGGTGGCGACCCCTGCGCTCAAGGATCCGAATTTCGAGCGGACCGTGGTGATGCTCGTCGCGCACGAACCGGGCGGCACGCTCGGCGTCGTCCTGAACCGCGCCACCGAAGTGACCGTCGCCGAGGTGCTCGACGGCTGGGGCGGCCTGGCCGGCGACCCGTCGGTCGTTTTCGAGGGTGGCCCGATGCAGCCGGAATCGGCGATCTGCCTCGCCCGTACTCGCTTGGCGACCGGCCGCGTGGCCGGCTTCAACCGGGTGTCCGGCGCGGTCGGCACGCTGGATCTGTCGCAGGATCCGCAGACGATCAAAGACAAGATCTTGGGGGTACGGGTCTTTGCCGGCTACGCCGGCTGGGAGGATGGGCAGCTCGAGCGCGAGATCGAGAGCGGCTCATGGTTCGTGTTCGACGCATTGCCCGGCGATCCGTTCGTCGCCCGGCCCGACGATCTGTGGCCCATGGTGCTGCGCCGTCAGGGTGGGCTGATGGCCGCGGTCGCGATCTTCCCGCCCGACCCGACGATGAACTGATCTTCCGCTCTTCCGCCTCCGCGCGGTCCGCGCCGGCAGCTCCCGTTGGCGCATCTTCCGCGCTCGCGGCGCTCGCCGTCCGGCGGTCCGAAGTGACGGCGCTGAGGCGGCTGTGTACTATTGCGCAGTGCCCGGCCACCGGGCATTTGGGGCCGTGGCGCAGCTGGTAGCGCACCACACTGGCAGTGTGGGGGTCAGGGGTTCGAGTCCCCTCGGCTCCACCCGAAGTTTCAGCAGGTGAGCGGCCTAGTCAAGATCAACGGCTGGGCCGTTTTCCATGTCTTGACCGGTACCGAATTTCACCGCGCTTCACATCGGTCTGGATCAAACGCTGATCACGCTTGCCATTCGGCTTAGGTCCGACGTCGATCGCAAACCGGTACCGCACCGAGCCGTCCTTATGCACGACCTTCTTGATCAGATCAACACGAGTCGGCATCAGTGGGCCGCCTCTTCGTTGTTCGGTGACCGGTCAATGAGCGGGGCGAGGTCTGGCCGCAGCGCCGGCGGCTCGACACCACGCTTACGCAGGCCGCCGCGAAGATTGCGCCAAAGATCTTCCGCGTCCCGAAGACGAATCCGGGCGGCGTCCGCGCGCTGCTCATACTCGCGTCGGTCCTGATCCGTCGTCGCACTCCCTGCGGCCGCGACGAACGCCCTTACATCGCTCTGCAACTTCATGTGCTCGCGCCGATAGTCGTCGTCCTGCATAAACGCTGACAACGTCTGTGCAGCGTTCGACCAGATGTCGGTCAGACCGTCGTAGTCGTCGGGCTGTGGGTGATCGGGGGTTTGACGCTCCGGGTACGACCGTCGACCCGTGAACCATTTCGCCGCGTCCCAGGTGTCGGCTATCTGCGCGGGGAGCGCCTCGAACTCGGCGACGTCACCCACCGGATAGATCAACAGGATCGGCGGCACGCGTAGCGCCCTGGCCAGGGCGATGACCTCGGCCACGGTCACGGTCTGCCGATGCCCTTTCTCGAGCTTCGCGACCACGGATCGGTCAAGCGGGTGTCCCAGGTCGGTGCATCGATCCGCGAGGGCCTGTGCGGTCATCTTCTGCGCCGCTCTGTATTGAGCGACGCGCTGGCCTATCCCGTGGGCAAGTCGCGACGACCATCCGGTGTCTTGTTCCACAGCGGAACAGTAACCCGCCGCCGTTTCACGGCGGAGCGATCTTGTCCCATCTCGTCCACCATCAGCCGGTACTTGGGATCACGTCTTGATCTTGTTGCGGGCATCCCCAAACAGAGCATCCAGCGCGGCAGCGATGGCGTGATCCCGATCCCGCGCCGCGTGCTGGTAGATCATTGCCGCCCGGTCTGGGTGCTATCGCCAACGAGTCCCGACGGATCGTGCAGAGGCCGTTGAGGCTTGCGGCTCGCGTAGATGTGGTGGGAGGTCGCGGCTACCAGCAGTGAGGATGCTGGTCGTGGCGGAGCGGCGCCGAGTGGGCCCATGGTTGCGCAATGACGTCGACGACGGGCGGGCGCTGGCCATGCCCGCCACCGAAAGGAAAAGCTCTGTGCCCAAAGTGACCGTCGGCCGGGAGAACTCCGCCGACATCGAGATCCACTATGAGGACCATGGCGCCGGCCAGCCCGTCGTGCTGATCCATGGGTACCCGCTCAGCGGCCGCGCCTGGGACAAGCAGGTCCCGGCCCTGCTCGACGCGGGGTACCGGGTCATCACGTACGACCGCCGCGGGTTCGGCCAGTCCAGCCAGCCCTCCATCGGCTACGACTACGACACCTTCGCCGCCGATCTCAACACCCTGCTGGAGCACCTCAACCTGCGCGAGGCGGTCCTTGTGGGGCACTCGATGGGCACTGGCGAGGTCACCCGCTACCTGGGCACGTATGGGTCGGCGCGGGTGGCCAAGGGCGTGCTGGTCTCACCGATCCCCCCGTTCTTGCTGCAGACGCCCGACAACCTGGACGGGGTGCCGCAAAGCCTCTTCGACGGTTTCGTGCAGGCGGCCCAGGCCGACACCCCGGCCTGGATGAAGGGCTTCCTGGACAATTTCTACAACGCCGACACGCTGCGCGGCACCCTGGTGAGCGACCAAGCGTGGCAGGCCAGCTGGAACCTCGCCGTCACCGCGTCGGCCACGGCCGCGGTGGCGTGCATCCCGACCTGGGCGACCGACTTCCGCGCCGACCTGAGCAAGATCGACGTGCCCGTGCTCGTACTGCATGGCGACGCGGACCAGGTGCTGCCCCTGGACAAGACCGGCGAGCGGCTGCCGGGTCTGATCAAGGACGTGAAGCTCGCGGTGATCGAAGGCGGTCCGCACGCCATCCCGTGGACCCACGCCGACCAGGTGAACAGCGCGCTGCTGGGCTTCCTGCGCAACTGACACCCGACCGCAACGCCACCCAGGCAAATACACCGAGGGAGTGCCCATGTCTAATCACTTCAGCGCCGACAACCTCAAGTTCCCCGGCGATGACAGGCGCCTCGATTTGACCGACGTATTCGCGTTCGTCTCGCCCGAGGACCCGAGCAAGACCGTGCTGATCATCGACTCGAACCCGACCAGCGCACCGCCCCCGATCCCCGCGCAGGACAAGGGGCCGGCGTTCTACCCGGGCGCGGTCTATCGGATCAACATCGATACCGATGGCGACGCGCAGGCCGACGTCGCGTTCACGTTCGTGTTCTCCGAGTACGCCAACGGCAGGCAAACCGGGACCGCCTGGTATGCCACCGGCACCGAAGCCCGTCAGCCCGAGCCGGCCGGCGAGGTAGTCGCCGAGTCGTTCCCGGTCAGCTTCGACGGCATGGTCCGGCCAGTCCAGGCCGGCCGGATTCGGTTCTTCACCGGACTGCGCAGCGACCCGTTCTTCGCCGACGTCGAGGGCGCCCTGCACGGATTGGTCTGGACCGGGCACGACGACTTCGCTGACAACAATGTCGACTCGATCGCGCTGGAAGTGCCCAGCGACATGCTCGGCACCGGTCCGAAGATCGGGGTCTGGGCCTCGATCAGCCGTCGCGGCGACGGGGGCATGCTCGAGCAGATGGACCGCGGTGGGAACCCGACCATCAACCCGTTCATCAACCCGGACGGGGAGAAAGACCTCTACAACTCACGGCAGCCCGTCGACGACGTGGCCAACTACCTAGGGCCGTGGTCCAAGATTCTGGAAGCCGGCGGTTACTCGCCCGAGGACGCCAAGACGGCCGCCCTGCAGGTGCTGCCCGACATCCTCCAGTACGACCGCACCAAGCCCGCCGCCTACCCCAATGGCCGCGCGCTCACCGATGACATCTACAGCTACCGCTTTGCCTGGTTGAGCAACGGCAAGGTCCCTCCCACCGGCCTGCAGCCGCACGACGACCTGCTGGCCGATTTCCCCTACGTCGGGCCACCCAACCCCTAGCCGGCGCAAAGCGCCTTTCGGCGCCGGCGACGAGACGGCCGCCCGCCGCCTGCGCGGCGGGCGGCCTGCTCCGCGGTCGCCGTCGGTAGCTGGGCATAGACATCGGGCGCCGGTTCGGCATCCGCATCGACAACATCAGCTCTGCCGATACGCGCTATCCGGTCGCTTGCGTGTAGTTAGTGTGGAGCCCGCTGCAGAGGCAGGAGGAGCGGTGGAGTTTCTGGTTGACATGGTGACGACGGTGCCCGACGGCACGTCGGACGATGAGGTCGCCGACATGCGCAAGCGCGAGGCCGCCCGGGCGGCTGAGCTGGCCGCGCAGGGGAATCTTCTGCGGCTGTGGCGGCCGCCGCTGGCGCCGGGCGAGTGGCGTACGTGGGGGCTGTTCAGCGCGGATGATGGGGATCAACTGGAAACGGTGCTGGCGTCGATGCCACTGCGTGTGTGGCGCCATGACGGCGTCACTCCGTTGTCGCCCCATCCGAGCGATCCGGGTCCGACGCCGCGGTAGCTCGGAACGGGTCGCCTGCCGGGATCCAGGCCGTCGTTTCCAGGCCGAGTGGGCCGATGTCGCGGGTCAGTGCGTCGATGGTGGCCCGTACGGCGGTGCGCGTCTCGTCCCGCCGTGACACGAGGGCCCACGTCCAGTAGGGCGCCGGATCCACCACCGGCCGCTGTGTGAGATCGGGCGGAACCGGTGCGGTCTGGCCTTTCGGCGAGTTGATGATCGGACGGCCGAGCCGGCGTACGTGGTCGAAGAAGGCCGGGCCGGTGATGCCACCGTCGTCGATGTGTACGACGCGGGCTCCGGTGTCGCGGGCGAACTCCTCGGCGTAGAGGTTCCATGACGACCATCGGGCTGAGTCGGCATCCTGGAGCACCAGGGTGTCCTTGGCTTTGACCGCGGATGCGGCGGTGCCGGTGGAGACGGCGTAGAGCCGGTCGGCACCGATCAGCCGTGCGTCGAGGTCGTAGTTGACCAGGTCGTCGGCCTGGACCCAGCAGATCGCCAGGTCGATGCTGCGGTCGGCGACCCTGCTCGCCTGGGTGTGAGAGGGCATCACCCATGCGTCGACCTGCAGCTGCGCGACGCCTGAAGCGCGCGTGGCCAGGTCGGGCGGGCGCCAGCTGACGTAACCGAGCCGGACCGGTTCGGTCGCGGACATGCCGGCCGCGAACCGGCGCAGCACGTCGGCCTGGTCGAGCAGCGCGCGGGTCCGGGGGAGCATCGCCTCGCCGGAGGCGGTGAGCGTGACCGAGCGGCGGTCACGGTCGAATAGCCGTACCCCTAAGTCCCGTTCCAGGGTCTTGATCTGCTGAGAGAGTGACGGGCCGGCGATGCGCAAGCGGTCAGCCGCTCGGCCGAAGCTCAGCTCTTCGGCCACCGCGACGAAATAGCGCAGCTGGCGTAGCTCCACCGGCCCAGCGTAGTGCGGTGGAAGGCGCCACCTACCAACAGGTAGTAAGCCGGTCGTGGCAGACGACGCTGGTCGCGCGCACCATTTGTGCATGACCACCACGACGGAGAGGATCGGGTGACGCTGTCACGGGCATCGCTGGTCATGACCACCGTCGCGGGTGCCGCAGGTCTCGGCGATGCCGCCGGGGCGCTGCCAGCCTGGAACCACCTCAGCCGGCACCACCGCGATGGCAGTCGCATGCGGATCACCGGAGTAGCGACCCGGACGGATACGCCAGGCTAACCAGCGACGAAGCGGCGCAGGCCGCGCAGATCGTCGACGCCGGCACGGTAGTCCCGGTGCACGCCGAAGGCTCGTCCCACTTAGCCGAAGGCATCCGCGATCTGCGGGCCGCATTCGACCGGCACGGTCCGATCGACCGTCTCCGGATCCTCAGGCCCGGAGAGACGGCCGCGCTCTAACCAACGCCACAACGAGCGGCGCCGCATCACGGCGGTGCGGATTACGCACGCCCGTAACCAACAAGAAGAAAGAGAGAAAACATTGAGTACGCAGAAGGTCGCCGTCATCACCGGCGCGTCCCAGGGCATCGGCGCCGCACTGGTGACCGCATATCGCAAGCTCGGCTATGCGGTTGTCGCCAACTCCCGCACGATGACACCGTCGGATGACCCGCTGGTGCTGAGCGTCGCGGGAGACATTGCCGACCCGGCCGTCGCAGCCCGCGTCATCGAAGAGGGTCTCGCCGCGTTCGGACGCATCGACACGCTCGTCAACAACGCCGGCGTGTTTGTCGCCAAGCCGTTCACCGACTACACCGACGAGGACTACGACCTGGTCACCGGCGTCAATCTCCGCGGGTTCTTCGAGGTGTCGAAGCGGGCCATCACGGCAATGCTGGCCCAGGGCGGCGGACACGTCGTCAACATCTCGACAAGCCTTACCGACCACGCCAGCAGCAGCGTGACCGCCGCGCTGGCCTCGCTCACCAAGGGCGGACTCAACGCGGTCACCAAGTCCTTGGCGATCGAGTACGCCACCCGCGGCGTGCGGGTCAACGCCGTCTCACCTGGCATCATCCGTACCCCGATGCACCCGGCCGAGACACACGAATTCCTCGCCGGTCTGCACCCGGTCGGCCGGATGGGTGAGGTCAGCGACATTGTCGAGGCGATCACGTATCTCGAGACCGCCGGGTTCGTCACCGGCGAGATCCTGCATGTCGACGGCGGTCAGAGCGCCGGCCACTAAGCCCGATCGAACCCGGGGCGGGCGGCCGGATCCGCCGCCGTCCGCTCCACCAGCCCAACCACCTAGGAGAACCATCATGACCACTACCGAGACCGAAATCTTGCGTCCCGTCCTCGACCAGTGGAAGTCCGCCGTCGACGCCCACGACCCAAAGCGCGTCGCATCACTGTTCACCGAGGACGCAATCCTCCAGGGACTGCACCCGTACAGCGTCGGCCCAGACGGGGTCGCCGAGTATTTCGACTCCCAGCCGATTGGCATGACGCCGACGTACACCATCCGCGAAACCCGGCGCCTCGCGGACAACCTGGTGCTCGGCTACATGAGCGTCGAATTCGCCTTCTCCGACCGGCCGGTCCTGACCGTCTACCTCAGCGTCATCGTGCGCCGCATCGGCGACGCCTGGTTCATCAGCCACTACCAGGTATCGCTGCTCCCGTAGCCCGAGTTCCTCATTAACCGGGTGACAATACTCGCGGAGCCAGTTACCCGGCCCGGCGAGCGACCTGCCAAGTTACCCGGCGATGTCTCGTAACATGGTGGTTACTCGCCGCACGCCAGAACGCGAAGCGAACAAGGGTCGAACGCGCGGCGTGGAGTTGGAGTATGGGCGCTGGCCAGACGCCTGCCGGCAGAGAGCCGCCGAGTCGAGTGGACGTGTTGCACGAGACGCAACGGACTCGGGTGACGCGGTTGTCACTGGCTGGCCGAACCGTGATCCGCAAAGAACCGCTGGGGCCGGGGTGGCCGGACCGTCTGCGGCATGAGCTGGGCATCCTGGAGCGGTTGCGCGGCGTTGCCGGTGTGGCGCAGGTGGCGGATGCGCCGCCGTGGCCGGATTCGATCCTCCTCGACGACGTCGGCGGGGTACCCCTGTCCGCCGTACCGATGCCGCTGGATCCGGACGAATTGGTACGGGTGGCCATGGCTATGGCCCGTGCGGTCGCGGGCATGCATGACCGGGGAGTGATGCACCGGGATATCGGGCCGGCGAACATTCTGCTGTCCGGGTCAGGCGGCGCCGTCTGTCTGGTGGATTTCGCGTTGGCGACTTCGGTCGCGGAGATCCGGCCGAGGTTCACCCACCACAGCGAAATCGTCGGAACCCTGCCGTATCTTGCACCGGAGCAGACTGGGCGTACGGGTCGTCCGATTGATCAACGGGCCGATCTGTATGCGGTAGGGGCCACGCTCTACGAGCTGGCGACCGGCGATCCACCCTTCGGCCGTGGTGATGCGTTGGTCCTGAGCCACGATGTTCTCGCTCGGGTGCCGGTGGCACCCGCAGTCGTCAACCCGGCGGTGCCTCGTTTCTTGTCTGACATCGTCATGCATCTGCTGGAGAAGGAACCGGACAGCCGGTATCAGACGGCCGAGGGATTGGTCCATGATCTCGCGCAGTTGATCGAGGGTGGGGAGCGCATCGGAACGCCGGGCGTCGGAGAGCACGACTTTCCGTTGCGTTTGGTCCCGCCGTCGCGGTTGGCGGGGCGCGAAGTCGAGGTCGCTCGTCTGGGCGCGGCGTTTAGCGGAGCGACGTCGGGTCAGTGTCGCGGCGTACTGGTCTGTGGAGAGCAGGGTGTCGGCAAGACCGCGTTGATCGACGAGTTGCGTCCGATCGTCACCGCGGCCGACGGATGGCTCGTGGTGGGCAAGTTCGACCAGTATCGCAACGATCACGGCTACGGGCTGTATCAGGCGTTTCGCGCAGTGGGCCAGCTGTTGCTGGCCGAGCCGGAGGAAGAGCTGGCGGACGTGCGTGACTGGCTCCTGAATATGCTCGGCCCCAACGCTGGTCTGGTCACCGCGATGAGCCCCGAGTTCGCGGCGCTGCTCGGTGTTGTACCGGAGGTGGGTGATCCGGTGACGGCTGCGACACGTTCGCAGCAAGCCGGACTAGCGATCCTGCGGGCGGCGGCTTCCCGTAAGCGGCCGCTCGTCCTCGTCCTTGACGATCTTCAATGGGCAAGCCCTCGGACGTTGAGTTTTCTCGATCTTGTTTTCGGTGACGATCGCGTGGATGGGTTGCTGGTCGTCGCGGGGTATCGCGAGAATGCGGTCGACGCCACCAACCTCCTGAGCCGATCGCTGGGCCGGTGGCGGCAGCATGGCGGTTTGGAAGAGTTGCGTCTGGGGCCGTTGCCGGCGGCGGATCAGACCACGATGGTCGCGGACATGCTCCGCCTGAACGCCGCGGCCGTGGCGGAGTTGGCGCGGGCGATAGCGCCACTCGCCAGAGGCAGTCCATATGACACGGTTGAACTGCTCAACGCCCTGCGTCGCGACGGCATCCTGCTACCTAGGGCGGGCCGGTGGTGGTGGGATCCGGCCGCGTTGCACCGCTATCTGGCCACCGCCGACGTTGAGCACGTGCTCGCGGCGCGGATAGCGGCGATGCCGCGCGCGACGCAAGCAACGCTGGAGGCGATGGCGTGCCTGGGTGGCCGGGTCGAACTGTCGCTGCTGCGGGCCGCGACCGGCCGCCCGATGACGACGATCGAGCGGCGCTTGGCGCCCGCTCTGGATGATGGGTTGTTGGTGATGGAGTCCGGCACCGCCGATGCGGTGCGGTTCCGCCATGACCGTGTTCAAGGGGTGATCCTGCGGCGGCTGGAGCCCGTACGTCAGCAGCGCTTGCGTTTGGGCATGGCGAGGCGGTTGGCCACCGTACCGGAGTTTTCCGGCAATGCCGCGCAGCAGTACCTACCGGTGCTCGACCTGCTGCGAGATGCTGGCGAGCGGCAACGAGTGGCCGTGTTACTGCGCCGCGCGGCTGAGCAGGCCGAACTGTTGACGCATTACCCCGTGGTGGACAAGCTTCTTGAGGCCGCGGTACGCCTGACCGACCCGCGGCAGCGGGTCGCGCTGATCGAGATGCAGACGGGTCGCCACGCCGCTCTTTTCGGGCTCGGTCGGTTGGCGGAAGCCGACGATTTGTACGCGACGATTGCCCGTCTGTCGACAACACCCCTCGAGCGCGTGGATGCGACGTTGGTGCAGGTCAGCAGTTTGATCAATCGCGGTCGCGACGAGGAGGCGCTCGGTCTCGGTGGCGAGGTGCTGGGACAGCTCGGCCTGGTGGTGACCTCGGCGGAGGAGATGCCGGCCGAGATCGACCGCGGTTTTGCGGTGTTGCATCGGTGGCTGGATGAGACGGACCAGGCAGATGACCTGCGTCGTCCAGAGATCACTGACCCGGTCATTCTGTCCCGAGCAGTCATGATCAACCGAATGATACCGGCGGCGTACCGCCGTGATCAGCTCCTGATGAGCTGGTTGACGCTTCAGGCGTTGCAGATCCTGGTCGAACACGGTCCCGGCCCCGCGCTCATCGGACCGGCGGGATTCACCGCGCTGGCCAGCATGGTCGTACGGGAGGACTACCGCACCGGCTACCGCGCCATCCGCCGGATACTGGCGCTCGGCGAAGCGCACGGGTACGCGACGGACACCCCACACGCCCGCTTCGTTGCCTCCCAGATCAGTCATTGGTTCACACCGCTCGAAGACTCGATCCGGCAAAACCGGCAGGCGCGGGAAGGTCTCATCTGGAGCGGCGACCTCGCGTACGGAAGTCTCACCGACGAGGTCAGCGTGCCCGAGCTCCTCGACTGCACACCGTCGCTGGACGCCTATCTGGCCATGATCGACGCTGGCCTCGCGTTCGCCAAGCGCACCGGAAGCGAACACACCTTCGAGGTGATGGAGGGTTATCGCAGACTGGTCGACCGGCTCCGGAGCGAGGTCGCAGATCCAGCCGTCGACGAGGCTGGATTCCTGGAGAGATACGCCGACAACCAGCACGCCACGACGCACGCACACATCAGTCGGGCCGTCGCCGCCGCCGTCTTTGGCGACCAGGAACAGTTGGCCACGCACACCACGGCGGCGATGCCGATGCTCGCTGCCATCGTCGGCAACTACTCGACGGCGGTGGCCCGCGTGTTGCGGGTGTTGGCGCTGACCGACCAGATCCACGCAACGCCGGGCGAGGAGCACGGCGCGCTCCTGAATGAGTTGGATGAAATCATCGAATGGCTGGCCGCGCGAGCGGCGGATGCGCCGACAAACTTTCTGCATCTGTTGCTGTTGGCTCAAGCCGAGCGTGCGTGGGCGGTAGGCGAGTTCCGAGCCGCCCTGCACGCTTTCGATGCGGCCCAACGTGAAGCGTCGGCCCGCCAGCGCCCCTGGCATCGGGGCGTGATCTTCGAACGCGCGGCACAGTTCTACCTCGCCGACGGCATGCAGCACACCGGATACACCTTGTTGGCCGAAGCCCGCGCGGAATACCAGGCGTGGGGCGCCACCGCCAAGGTCGACGAGCTCGACTGGGCCTACCCTGGACTGCTCTCGGCACCCGAGCAACTCAGCGATCAGGAAGGTGGGCCGCCGGCCGATCATCCCGGGCAGCGGCGGTCGACGATAACGACCGGAGCAATCAATCTGCTCGGGGTGCTGTCGGCATCCCAGGCCCTGAGCTCGGAAACCAGCGTTGATGGTCTGCGGGCCCGGATCGCAGATGTATTGGGCGCCATGACCGGCGCGACCGGTGTAAGCCTGCTGTTGCGCGGCGACAATCCGCGGGAATGGTTCTTGTCCACTCCGGACGGTCCCGGCGGCGTCCTACCGGTCGACCAGGGCATGCAGAATCGGCTGGTCCCTACGTCGGTACTGCGCTACGCGCAACGGATCCGGGAACCTCTGGTCGTCAACGACGCGGTCCATGATGACCGTTTCGCTCGCGACCCGTACTTCGGTGAGGTCGAACTCTGCTCGCTCCTGGCCGTACCGATCGTCAACCGCGGCGAGCTGAAGGCGTTGCTGCTGCTGGAGAACCGGCTCATGCGCGGGGCGTTTTCCGGTGAGCGACTGGGCGGGATCATGCTCATCGCGGGTCAGTTGGCGGTATCACTGGACAATGCGTTGATCTACGCATCGCTGGAACGCAAGGTAGCCCAGAGCACCCAGGAACTAGCCGACGCCAATGACCGGCTGCAACTACTGAGCATCACCGACCCGCTGACCGGGCTGGCCAACCGGCGCCGCTTCGAAGATGTGCTGGGCGCCGAGTGGGAGCGCGGGCAACGTTCCGGCAAACCCGTCGCCCTCGCGATGATCGACATTGATCACTTCAAGCGCTACAACGATCGGCACGGACACCCGGCCGGGGACCGACGCCTGCAACATGTGGCCGCCACGCTGCGACAGAACATCCGCGACAGTGACCTGCTGGCTCGCTACGGGGGCGAGGAATTCGCTGTGGTGATGCCCACCACCGATGTCGCCGCGGCCAAACAAACGGCGGAACGGCTGCGCACCGCCGTCATGCGCATGGCAGCCGGGGGCGAGGCCGATATCGATTCCACGATTACGGTCAGCATTGGCGTCGCGGCCACCGTGCCCGCACCGCACAACAGCGCTGAACGGCTCATCGAGTTGTCCGACGGCGAGTTGTACCGCGCCAAACGCAGTGGCCGGAACCGGGTATGCGCGGCCGATATCCCCACCTGACGAATGCTCTCGCCGCGACCGCGATGCGCTCAGCGCACCGGCCGGAAGATGAGCAATGGCACGTCGGGTCCGGCCGCGCGCGACTCAACCAACTGAAGTCGCGTCACCGCGCTCGGGTCAGTGAACAGCCGTTTGCCCTGTCCGAGAATGATCGGATGGACCATGAGCCGGTATTCGTCGACCAGATCGTTCACCCGCAGGAACTCGGCCAGCTTCGCGCTGCCCGCGACGAGGATATCGCCGGCGTACCGCTGCTTGAGGTCTTGCACCGCGGCCACGACGTCGGTGGACACGATCGTCGTATTGCGCCAGGTCGCCTCGGTCAGCGTGGTTGACACCACGACCTTCGGCATGTCGTTCATCTTCTTGCCGAAGTCGCCGGTCTCCGCCTCCATTGCTGGCCAGGCAGCAGCGAAGCCCTGGTAGGTGATGCGGCCGAGCAACTGGACGTCGGCGGCCTGCAATTCCTCGAACTTGAACTGCATGCCCTGGTCGGTGGGAAACCCGGCGGTCCATCCGGCGTTCGGGCCGCCTTCGGAGCCGCCCGGATCCTCGATGACGCCGTCGAGCGTGATGAACTCAGTGACGACGAGCTTACCCATTGTCGTGGTCCCTTCGTGGTTGCCGATGAACTGAACCTGCTCGGTCGGACTTCATGCTCGGCCGACACCCAAGCGTCGAGCGGCACGGCATCCGTTTCGACATCTCGTCGGGAAAACTTGGTCCGCTGGTCTGTGCCGGCGTCCGCCGGCGTGACGTTGGTCATGCAGGTGCGCTGCGGAAGACCGGCCTACACGCTCTTTATGCTGTACGGCGGGGAACGACGATCTGACAGATCCGCGCGAAAGCGGGCCACACCCGCGAACGCCGGGTATGTGCTCGTAAGCAATTCGGGGGGAAACACAACGATGACCGGTTCGGTTACACGGTCCTGGGATGGGATGACAATCCCGGCCGCCGGCTCGTACCTGCTCGACCAAGCGCATAAGCGGATCGGCTTTCTGGCCCGCCACATGATGGTGAGTCCGGTTCGTGGCGAATTTTCCGACGGAACGGCGCAGATCATCGTGGCGGACGACCCACTACGATCTCTGGTCACCGCGACCATCCAGGCGGCGAGCGTCACCACCGGCAATCCCGAGCGCGATAAGCACCTGAGCAGCCCCGACTTCCTGGATGTCGAGCGTTACCCCAGGCTCGAATACCGCAGTACGGGCATCAAATACGAGGGCAACAAGGATCCGATCTTCTATTGGGCTCAGTTGAGAGGTCATCGACTCGGCCGCCGGGGCGAGCCCAACATCCCACGACAGACCGCTCGGTCGGCCGGGAAATTCGTGCTCACGGGGGAATTGACCGTCAAGGGCATCACGCGCGAGGTCGATCTCGCCGTCGAGTTCGGCGGCGCTCGGCGTGACCCGTACGGGCAGGACATCTTCGGGTTCAGCGCGACGACCGAAATCGACCGCGAGGATTACGGACTGATCTGGAACGTGGTCCTCGAAAGCGGTGGCGTCCTGGTCGGCAAGAACGTACGGATCGAACTCGCCGGCGAGGCGATCCGCCAAAACTGAGCCGGTTCGCCGGACAGACAACGTCCATACTGGTGCGGTGTTCGTGGTCCGCGCCGCGTCGGCGAGTCGTTGATGAGGGCGAACCTGCGACGGGTTATCACATCGCTGCCGGCCGAGCCCGGCGTCTACCGGTTCCGCGACGGCCGCGGCCGTACGCTCTATGTCGGTCGGGCCACGCATTTGCGAAGCCGTGTCTCGTCCTACTGGTCGGATCTCCGCGAGCGCCGACACCTCGCGCCGATGGTGGCAAGCGTCGAACGGGTCGAGGCGCTGGTATGTGATTCGGTGCACGAGGCCGCGTGGCTGGAACGCAACGTGCTGGAGGCGTCGATGCCGCGCTGGAACCGTACGGCCGGCGGCCAGGAGGTTCCGGTGTGCATCCGGATGGACGCAGGCCCGCGGTCGCCCGGTCTGCGAGTCGTCCACAGTGACCGCTGCGCCGATGACGTCGACACATTCGGCCCGTACCTGGGCGGATGGCAGGTACGGCTCGCCGTCGCGGCGCTGCATCGGGTGCTGCCGCTGGCGTACGCGGGGACTGGTCTGCGCGGCGCCGAGGTCGATATGGCTCGACTACGCGGCATCGACGCGACCGACCGAGAACGTCTGGCTGCCCGCCTCACCGATGTGCTCCGACGTGAGCCGATAGCGGTCGCATGGGTTCGCGCCGAACTAGAAACGTTGCGTGACCGGGCATCGGACAAGCTCGCGTTCGAACTGGCTGCTCGCGTCGACGCGGAACTGAAGGCGTTCGCCTGGATCGCGAGCACCCAGCGGGTGACTACGCTGGCCGACTCACACGCCGATGCGTACGGATGGTGTGACGGTCTTCTGGTGCGGTACGAGATCCGTGCCGGTCGCCTGTCGGCGTGGACACAGCGCGCATGTGGTCCGGCTCGGGCTCAGTCCTATGTCGAGCGGACCCCGCACGAGTGGACGGACTTTGCCGAGCGCAACGCAAAACTTGCGGCCGCCTTGGCGGCGCTGGGCCGCTAGAGCCGCCGTGCGCGGATGAACCAAGATTCGGCAAACGGCAGCGTCGTCGGCGGATCGGCCAACTCAAACTGGCTGGGCTCGATCGCCTCGATACGCCAGCCGTCCACGAACGTCGCCTCCAGCTGATCGCGCGTCAGCCGATGCGGACCCCACGTGCCAGGCTCACGATCGCTGAACACCAGGGCCATGTACTGCGCTCCGGGCGCCATGGCGGCGGCGAGTTGGGCGACGTACCGGGGGCGATCGGCGGCGTCGAAGACGTGCAGCAGACCGGAATCAAGCACCGTGTCGTACGGCGGCGTCGTGAACTCGCCCAGCCGGAGCACATCGCCCACCACGAACCATGCGGTGAGGCCACGTTCGGCGCAGCGCTTGCGTGCGATGGCAATGGCGGTCGGTGAGGCGTCGATCCCGGACGCGTCGAGTCCTCGCGCGGCCGCCATGAGCGCGAGTTCGCCGGTGCCGCAGCCAGAGTCGAGAACCCGCCCGCGGATCTGCTCGACCGCGCCGACGAAGGCGGCCTGCGGTCGGCCGATCTCCCACGGTGGTCGCCCGCGGTAGGCCGCCTCGAAGCCGGCCGCGCCGAGCGGCGATGCGTCCCGGTCAGCCACGGCGCACGACCGGTCGGCCCGAAACGGCAGCCTGTCCTGCCACACGTCGACATATCGCGAATTGACCATCGCCACGGCGGCTGCCCATTTCCGCATGTTAACGCGCCTCGGACTGATGCGCTTTCGGTCTTGCGCGTAGCGCGGGTGCCCACTGCGAGAACCCCGATCACTCCGGGTTGTTGTGCGCGGGGCCGCCGATCACGTACGGCTCGGTCACCCAGCATCGAGCGAATCGAACCGCCACGGACTCCCGTTCGCCGGCACGCGATTGCGCGCCACGACGACCGCGTGATGGCCGTGCAGGTGCATCGGATGGAGGTCCGACGAGTTGCTGATCGTCATGACAACGACGTCGCCCTCCCGCCGCATCCCGACCGTAGTGGACACCCGCTGCGCCATCAGAGCCCGGTAGGCCGGTCTGGGCAAACGAAGAGGCCCGGTCCAGTACGGACCGGGCCCCTTCGGGTGGGGATCAGTGGTGCATACGAACTACTTGATCTTCTGTACGTAACTCGGCAGGTGATTGAAGTCCGGCAACTGCTTCGAGGGTCCGCTTCGCGCACGGGCCTGCGGCGTCGCGGCGTCGATGTGCTGGGCCTCGGCCGCCGACTTACTACCCGTGATCGGGTGCAGCAGGCTCGACACGTCGACGAACGAGCCAGGCCCGCTCATGGCGGTCGCGTACGCAGTCATGACCTTGTCCGACACCACCACGGTGCCGCCAAAGACAGCTTCGGCGAAGAACGACGCCGAATTCAGACTCGAGGTAGCTCGAGACGTCGGTGTTTACCGTCGTCGGCGGCGTCAGGAGCAGCGGGCCGCCGAGCGTACCGAGCAAGGCTCCACCGGCGAGCGCATCCGGCCAGTCCAGCCCGGTCGCGACGCCGAAGATCTGGCCGCCACCGAAGAAGAAGTCGGCGACCTGCTTCGCGGTGGCGTATCGGTTCGCGTCCGACGATCCCGAAGCTCGGGACATTCGACGCCGACTCAAAGCGGCAACCGCGGAACCGCCGACCCCGGCGATCTTCGGTGGGTTGGCTCCGGCGTTCAGGCCGTTGAGGTAAGATGGCGGTCGCGGTTGGCATGGTGCCGTCCGCGGTCAGCACGACGACGGCCGACACACCCGTTCCTGGCACATCGAACGCACCGGCCGCCGCGCCGGCACTGAGCGCATCCGGGAAGTTGAGGCCGGTCGCTACAAGGACGATGTCGGGGTGCGGGTTGATCGCGTTAGCGATCGCGACGGCGGTTTCATAACGGTTCGCGCCGGCCTCGCGGACGGTGCTGATAGCCGAGCGCCTTGACGGCAGTCTCCGACACCGGCCGAGAGCGCACTCGGTGCCGCCGACGAGGTAGACGGTCTTGGTCGGTATCCGTTGCCGAGCAGGCGCTTGATCTCGGTCTGCGATCGCGGGTAACAGCGACGGTCGGCGGCGTCAACAGCAGCGGACCGTTCTTGTTGGCGGCGAGCGCCGCACCACCGAGTGCGTCGGCGAACGTATCGCCCCGGCTCAGCACGACGGCGTCGGCGGTGCGGGCCGCCCGTGTCGCCGGCCGGTCGGCCCAGTTCTGCTGGGACACCGTGATGGCGGTTTCATACCGGTTGGAGCCGGCGAAACGGATGTCGATGTCCTCGAAGCTCGGACTGGTAGGCCGGGACGCCGGTCAGGCCGGTCGACGTCGGCGATCCCACCATCGAGCCGGTGGCAGGAGCGGTGAAGACGGCGGTGCCCTCGTCGAACGCGATCGTGTTGCCGTCGGGTGACCAGGTCGGGTTCGAGTGATCGACCGGATCCGAGGTCAGCTGCACGGCAGCACCGCCGTCGGGCTGGACCCAGACCTGAGCGTGGGTGCTCGCGTCGTCTGCGAAGGAACGCCACCGAGTTGTCGTTCGGCCCGGCGGCCGGGCTGGACGCGTTCGAGACCAAGAGCTGTCGGCGTCGACCGTGGCGTCGAACAGGTTCGACTCGTCGATCGAATAGACGTTCGGCGTGCCGCTTCCGACCTGGCCCTGGACCAGGACTCGTGGTACCCGAAGCCGCCGTCCGGGATGGGTCCAGTTCGTGCCGGCAGTCGCAGGTTGATCGTGTTCCAGTCCTGGCCGCTGCCGAGTCCGCGAACTCGATCACATCGTGGGTGCCGCTGCTATCGGTCACGTTTGCTCGACCACAGCAGGAAGCTGCCGTCGTCAGTCCATGTCGGCTGCGACCGAGCATCGCCGTCCGCGTTCGCGTAAGATGCCCGTGTCGGTCGGCGTTGTTATAGCGCACCGTCTCGATGGCGCCGTTCTGGTTGACAAACGCCAGCCGGCTGCCGTCCGGCGACCAGGCACCGTCGGTGACCGTATCGCTCGTCAGCGTCAACGCCGTCGGCGATACCGCCCTGCCAACTGATCGTCTTCGTGCCGTTCGTCGCACTAAGCCCGACCGTGTTATCTCCCGCGTGGCTCGCGGACGCACCGTTGATCGCGACGATGGTGATCGCGGTTCCGACGGCGACCGCTGCCGTAGCCGCCAAGCCAATGCGGCGGCGACCCAACGACATACCGGAGAACAATGCAGCTCCTGACCTACGCGCCGACAACCCCGTTGGTGCCGGAACGTCCGGACATGGGTGGCGCGCGCTGACTTTAGGGCACCGAGCCTCGTTCCTGCGACCCCACCCCGACCGGCCGATCATGGCTGCTTCACAGCTTTCCGCGACCGCACGCACCGACGGCAAGCGGACAACAACACTGCGTCGCGGCGCAGCTACGGCCGCTCGGGGATCACACATTCCGGAAGGTCGCCGGCGCGGTTTCAGACGGCTACCTCTGCCAGCGAAAATCGGCGAACTCGCGGATGATTCGGCCGGGTTGCGGCGACGACGAAATCGACACAAAGACGGGTACGGCGTGCCGCGGCGCTCGGGAGCCGATTCTCTTGTTCGAGTCGAAAATTTAGTCGACCGGATGATCTACGCATCGTCCGTCCGGCTAGTCCGTCGAAGGTGGACGACCGTGCTCGCGTAGTCGCCGGCCGGCATCCGTACGGACACGTCGAGTCCGTACGCCATGAGCACCGCGCCCGAGAACGTGGCGCCGTCGTCGTCGACGTACGTGGCGTCGGAGTCGAGCGCCCGCAGCCGTACGGGTTGCTCCGTGGCGCCGTGGCGTGACATCGGTCGCCACGCCAACACGACACATTCGGACCGGTCGGCGGCGACGTACTCGACGGCGGTCAGCCGGCCGGTCGCGAGCCGATGCAGATCGCCTTGTTGCACCACGGTCCGGATCCGCTTGTACGCCGCGATCAGTTCGACGGTCTCGGCCCGCTCGTCCGGGGACCACCCACGGACGTCGCCGGACAGACCGAGGACGCCGGCCATGGCCGAGTGGAAGCGGAAGCGCAGCGGTGTCGTCCGGCCGGTGACGGGATTCGGGCTGTCGGTCACCCAGGCGCCCATCACCACGGCCGGATAGATCTGGCCGAATCCGTCCTGAATCGGCAGCCGGTCGACGGGATCGGTGTTGTCCGATGTCCATACCTGGTCGGTCCGCGACATGATCGCGAAGTCGGCCCGCCCGCCGCCACTGGCGCAGCTCTCGATGCGCAGGTTCGGATGCGCGGCGCGGAGGCGATCGATCACGTCGTACACGCCGGTCGTGTGGTCGAACCACAGCCGTCCCGGATCGGCCGCGCCTGGCCAACCTGCCTCGGTGAACGGTCGGTTCATGTCCCACTTGAGAAAATCGACGCTGCCGGCGACCACGAGGTCATGGAGCCAGCCGTACGCCCAGGCAACCACGTCCGGGCGCGCGAAGTTCAGCACGAGCTGGTGGCGGATCTCGGTCCGATCCCGCTGTGGCATGTGCAGCACCCAATCCGGGTGGGCGCGATAGAGGTCGGAATCCGGGTTCACCATCTCCGGCTCGACCCAGATCCCGAACCGCATGCCGAGGTCGTGTACCTCGGCGGCGAGCGGTGCGATGCCGTTCGGGAACTTGGCGGCGCTCGGTTGCCAGTCACCGAGTCCGGCCCGGTCGTCGACGCGGCGGCCGAACCACCCGTCGTCGACCACGAACAGCTCGATGCCGAGCGGAGCGACCGTGCGCGCCAGCTCGCGTTGATCCGCCTCGTTCACGTCGAAATACGTCGCCTCCCACGTGTTGTAGAGCACCGGGCGGATCTCGTCCGGGTACGGAATCACGTGGTCGCGGGCGTACCGATGGAAGGTTCGGCTCAGCCCGCCGAAGCCGTCGCGCGTGTAGACGCCGAGGGCCGCCGGCGTCGTCCAGCGCTCGCCGGGCATGAGATGCCGGGCCGGCGCCGGGTCGTGCCCGGCGCCACCGGCAATCGCCACATTGCCGCTCAGATCGCGCGTCGCGGTCAGGCGGAACCCGCCGCTCCAGGCGAGCGCGACCGACCAGACCTCGCCCGACTCTTCGGTCGCATCGCCGGGATCGACGGCCAGCCACGGATTCGTCTGATGGCGCGTCGTGCCCCGGCGGCTCGTCGCGGTCGTTTCGCCGTACGGCAGACGCGTACGGTCGAGCGTGAACTCGGCGCTCCACTCTCCGGCCACGTGGGTCAACCGATAGTCGGACCGGTGGGGAAGCGCCCAGGCCGCCGAGTCGAGGCGCTCGACCACGATCGGGTCGCGGTTGCCGGTGTGCGACAGCGTGGCCCACCGGGCGATCACGTCGCTGTCTGCGTACCCGCGGTAATGCAGGTCGAGACGCAGCGGAAACGCGCCGTCGACGAGGCCGATGCGCAGGCCGTCGGCGGTGATCTCGTGATCGGCGTACTCGAATTCGACCGCGCGCACACCGCCTGGAAATTCGACGACGAGGCTGGCCGGCCCGAACCGCAGACCGCCCTCGGGTGGCAGTTCTTCGCCGACGAGAGCGCCGTCCGGCGCCGCCGGACGCGTCGGAACCTCGGCCGCCTGGGACAGCGACAGGCGCCGGCCCCAGTGCACCTGGCGCACGCTGCCGCCGATCAGCCGTACCGCGTAGCTCGTTGACGGTGTCGACAGCACGAACGTGCGGGTCGACGGATCGAATTCGATGGACGTCACGACGATTGCCTCCGGAGCGGGGTCTTCGCGAGTCTGTCACGCAGATCCACAGAATCAAACGGCACGTCTCGGCCGCCGAGCGGTTCATGTCGGCGGTGTCACGACCTCGCCAACAACGCGATCCACGCGTGACACCGAGCGTCAAGGGCACGCTGGGCCGTGCATCGCGGGACTCCGGCTGATGGTCGTACCCGATGGGTTGTGTTTTAATTTGATCGTTTTTCGTAGACCACAAAGCCGGACCGGTGGTGCGGAGCGCGTTGATGCACAAGACACAGGCATGGCTCGCCGACGGTCGAGAATGTACGTTCTACGACCGGCGACCGATGCAGCGCGACATCCGGGCGGACCGCCGATCGCTACCGGCCCGACCGCACGCGGCGGAACTCCGGTTCGACGTGCGGTCCGGCCGATGGGTCGTGATCGCCGGGCATCGCCAAGGCCGGTCGTTTCGGCCCGGCGCGGCGGAGTGTCCGCTGTGCCCGAGTCGCGGATCCGCCGCGACCGAGATCCCCGCGGCGGACTACGAGGTCGTGGTGTTCGACAACCGGTTTCCGGCGTTAACCACGGCCGGTCTCGATCCGCCCGATCTCGGCGCGTTGGCGGATCCGACCGCACCGTTGCCCGCGGCACCGGCATACGGTCGGTGCGAGATCGTCTGTTTCTCGGCCGACCACGACGTCTCGTTCGCCGATCTGAAGCCGGACCAAGCGCGTCTCATCCTGGACGTCTGGCGCGATCGGACCGAGATTCTGCACGCCACTGCCGGCATCGAGCAGGTCTTCTGCTTCGAGAACAGGGGACCGGAGATTGGCGTGACGCAACCCCATCCACACGGCCAGATCTACGGGTTTCCGTTCGTGACTCCGCGGACAGCGGCGACGCTCGCGCAGGCGGCCGATTATCGGCGTCGAACCGGCCGCAACCTGTACGACGACGCGCTGGCGGCCGACCGGGCCGCCACCGACCGTGTCATCGTGGCCGACGAATCGTGGACGGCATTCGTGCCGTACGCGGCGCAGTGGCCTTACGAGGTGCATCTTTACCCGAACCGTCGGCATCGGGATCTGACCACCCTCGACGAGGTCGAACTCGACTCGCTTGCGACGATCTACCTCGATCTGCTGCAACGGTTCGATCGGCTCTTCGACACGCCCGCGCCCTACGTCGCCGCGTGGCACCAGGCTCCGGTCGGCCCGGCCGGGCGCGACTTCGCCATGCACCTCGAACTGTTCACCAACCGCCGTACGTCCACGACGCTCAAACATCTCGCCGGTACGGAGGTCGGCATGGCGGTGTTCTCCAACGACGTCGTTCCGGAGCAGGCAGCCGAGCGGTTACGGGAGGTCGCCGTATGAGGGTGTCGCGCTGTGGGTGTCGCCCGACCGGGTGACGGCGAGGGTGGTCCGACCGGAGGCGGGTAACGGCCGATCCACCGACTGCGTGTTTACTTCTGGGCAGGTTCGCTTGACTCCGACGACGTCGGTCGACCTGCGTACGCTCAGCCAGATCGCTTGGCTGCCAACGTCGGAGGAGACCGCCTTACCAGCCGTACCCGCCCGCACCCGACCCGACCAGTGACGAGGGATCGACATGCTTGCCCACCAGCGCCAGGTCCGCATCCTTGCCGAGCTGCGCCGCACCGGAGCCGTACGGGTGTCCGATCTGACCGAGATGCTCGACGTCTCGGATATGACGATCCGTCGCGACCTGGAGAACCTTGTCGCCACTGGGATCGCGCGCAAGGTGCACGGCGGTGCTGTGCTTGCCGGTCAGGTCGCCCACGAGCCGGGCTTCGCGGTCAAGAGTCAGCTCGAACAATCCGCGAAGCACGCGATTGCCGCCCGGGCCGCGTCGTTGATCCAACCGGGCGCGGCGATCGCGCTCTCCGCCGGCACCACGACCTGGGCGATGGCCCCGCTGATCGTGACGATTCCCGGCCTGACCGTGGTGACGAACTCGACCACGGTCGCCGATGCGATCGCGACACTCGACCCGACGAACCAGATCAGCGTCGTGCTGACCGGTGGCGTACGGACGCCGAGCGCGGCTCTCGTCGGGCCGGTAGCCGACCGCGCCATCGCCACCATGCATGTTGACCAGCTGTTCCTCGGCGTACACGGTATGGACGAGCGGATCGGGTTCACGACGCCGAACCTGGCCGAGGCGGCCACGAACCGTGCGCTGATCGGGTGCGCACGCGAGGTGATCGTGGTAGCCGACTCGTCGAAGTGGGGCGTAGTCGGGTTGGCCGACATCGCACCGTTGACCGCGGCTCACGTGGTGGTCACCGACGATCGCCTGCCACGTACGGCTGCCCGCATCCTGTCCGAGCGTGTTCCGCAGTTGATCGAAACGCGGGACGAGGCGGCGTAACCGGGCTCCGCAGTGGACGCTCCTGGGAGCGAGACCAATTTGCGCCTTGACAAGTCATGCCGCCGACGCTTTGCTTTGGTTGGTTGTGATGGTTGGCGTTGGAACTTGTTCGTATTTTCTGTGACATTCGTACGTCGGTAGAAGTCAGCGGCCCACGTGTCGAGGAGGCACCGATGCCTGGCGATTCAGCACAATCCACTTCGATTCCGGCGGTCAGCCGGCGTACGGCCCTCAAAGGAGTGGCCGGGTTGGCCGCGGCGGCCGGCGCGACCGGTCTGCTCTCCGCCTGCGGGAGCGACACCAAGAGCAGCACCAGCACGGCGTCGAACGCGGCCACCGGACCGGTGACGTTCGGCTCGAACTACTCGGATCCGCAGCCGAAGGCCGCCTTCGCGGCGCTCTGCACGGCGGCGACGAGCAAGACAAGCGAGCAGATCACCATCAACACGGCGGACCACAACACATTCCAGAACAACATCAGCAACTACCTGCAGGGCACGCCGGACTCGCTGGCCACATGGTTCGCCGGTTACCGGTTGCAGTTCTTCGCCGCGCAGAATCTGCTGAGCCCGATCGACGATGTCTGGGACAAGATCGGCGGCAACTTCAACGACGCGGCCAAGAGCCTGTCGAAGGGGCTGGACGGTCACTACTACCTCGTGCCGATCTACAACTACCCGTGGGTCGTGTTCTACAACAAGAGCACGTTCTCATCCAAGGGCTACACCGTCCCGACGACGTGGGACGACTTCATCGCATTGGCGAAGAAGATGCAGACCGACGGTCTGGTGCCGCTCGCGTTTGCCGAGAAGGACGGCTGGCCGGCCCTCGGCACGTTCGACATCATCAACCTGCGGGTCAACGGCTACGACAATCACATCAAGTTGATGAAGCACGAGATCCCCTGGACGGATCCGAGCGTCACCGCGGTCTTCAACCAATGGCGTGAGCTGCTGCCGTTGTGCCAAAAGGGTGCGAACGGCCGGATCTGGCAGGACGCGGCGAAGACGCTGGAGAACAAGCAGGCCGGCATGATGTTCCAGGGCTCGAACCAGGTAGCCGCGAACTACTCCGCGTCCAACCTCGACGATCTCGACTTCTTCGTCTTCCCGGAGATCAACCCGGCGTACGGCACGGACTACATGGACGCGCCGACCGACGGGTTCATCCTGCCGAAGAAGGGCAAGAACGCCGGTAGCGCCAAGAAGGTGCTCGAATACATCGGCACACCCGACGCCGAGACGACGTTCCTACAGACCGACCACTGGGATGTGGGACTTGGCCAACGGCCTGGTCGCGCCGTCGTACAACGCGATCCAGAAGAAGTCGGTGGCCGAGATCGCCAAGTGCAAGAACGTGTCGCAGTTCATGGACCGTGACACCGTGCCAGACATGGCAACAGCGATGATCAAGCTCATCCAGAGCTTCATCGACAACCCGACCGCGGCGAACATCGCCTCGATCCAGCAAAGCGCCGAAAGCCAGGCGAAGTCGATCTTCGCTAGCTGATGGTCGACACCACCACACGCACACCCGCGTCCCCGATGGCGATCTCGCGTCGCCGTCGGGGGCGTCTGCGCGTGCTGACGCGCCGCGACAAGTTCGTCGTCGCGGCCATGCTCGGCATCCCACTCCTGCTGGAAGCCGCGTTTGTGTGGTTCCCGGCGCTGGCCACCGTCGCCCTGTCGTTCACCAAGTGGACGGGCGTCGGCGGCGTCCAGATGAAGTCATGCGCCTCGTTGCCGTCGGCACCCGGGATTCCGCAACCGGGCTGTCTGTTCGGCGTGCAGAACTATCACCAGGTCTTCACCAACTACCCGGACTTCTGGCCGGCCGTCCGTCACAACGCCACCTGGCTGCTGGTCTTCATCGTGATTGCGACACCGCTCGGCATGCTGTTCGCGGTCATCATCGACCGGGGCATCCGCGGCAGCCGGATCTACCAGAGCATCCTCTTTCTGCCGGTCATGCTGTCGCTCGCCCTGATCGGCATCATCTGGGAGCTCATCTACTCGCCGAACTACGGCCTCATCAACACGATCATCGGGCGGAACCACAACGACAACCTCATCGCCTGGCTCGGCAATCCGCATCTGAACCTGTGGGCGTTGCTGGTCGAGGCGACCTGGCGGCAGGCCGGCTACGTGATGGTGCTCTACCTCGCGGGGTTGAAGTCGGTGGATCCGGCGTTGCGGGAGGCGGCGACGGTCGACGGCGCGACGACATGGCAGACGTTCTGGCGGGTGGTTTTCCCGGCGATGCGGCCGATCAACATCGTCATTCTCGTGGTGACGGTCATCGAGTCCCTGCGCGCGTTCGACCTCGTCTACATCACGAGCAACGGCAATCCGTTGCGCGGGCTGGAATTGCTGTCGGTCTCGGTGACCCAGAACATCGTCGGTGAGACGCAACGCATCGGCTTCGGCTCGACGTTGGGCGTCGTACTCCTGGTGATCTCGCTCGTACCGATTTCGATCTTCCTGTACCAAGCGTTCCGCCGGGAGGAGAGGTAGTCGTGACGGCGATAACCGAAGCGTCGGCGCCGCGGGCCGAAGCGCCCGCGCGGGTGGCGCGCCGGCGACGCAGCATCCGGGCCGGTAGCGCCGCGACCCAGGTGTTCATGATCGTGGCGACCGTGGCCTGGATCACGCCGATCGTCTTCGCGCTCTACGTTGCTCTGCGCCCGATCAGCGAGACAAACAAACTCGGGTACGTCTCCCTGCCGCATCATCTGACGCTGGCCAACTTCACCCAGGCGTGGAAGCAGTCCCAGATGTGGCACTTCTTCCTGAACTCCGTCTACATCACCGTCCCGGCCGTGGTCGTCACCCTGTTGCTGGCCTCGTCGTTCGCGTACGTGGTGTCCCGGCTGAGTTTCCGCTTCAACATTCCGCTGCTGATCCTGTTCACCGCGGGCAATCTGCTACCGCAGCAGGTCATCATCACCCCGCTCTACCGGATCTACCTGGCCATCCACCTGCCGACCGCGTTGACCGGCAGCGGTCTGCTCTACAACTCGATCCTCGGCCTGATCGTCATCAACACGTCGTTCCAATTGGGCTTCTGCGTGTTCGTGCTGAGCAACTACATGAAGACGATCCCGACCGACATGGACGAGGCCGCGATCGTCGACGGCGCCTCGCTGTGGACGCGTTACTGGCGCTTGACGTTGCCGCTGTGCCGGCCGGCGCTGGCCGCCCTGGCGACCCTGCTCACCACGTGGATCTACAACGACTTCTTCTGGGCCATCACGCTGATCTCAACCGGCAATAAACGGCCGATCACGTCGGCGCTCGCCGACCTGCAGGGACAATTCGTGTCGAATCAGAACATGATCGCCGCGGCCGCGCTCATCGCCGCGATTCCCACCCTTCTCGTGTACGCCGTCCTGCAGCGCCAGTTCATCGCCGGTCTGTCGCTCGGATCATCCAAGGGCTGATACGTCGCGGAGGTTCGGTCGCGGTGGGTCGGTCGCTGAGGTTCGGTCGTCACACCGGCCGGGTAGAACTTGTACCGTTGCCGGTCTTGCGCGTAGCGCATGGGACGAAGGGTTGGTAACGGTGGAGCGCGTACCCGAACCTCGGACCAACGACGAGCGCGAACTCCTGCTCGGCTGGCTGGCGTTTCACCGCAACGCGCTGGCCGCGAAGTGCGATGGCCTGAGCGACGAGCAACTCGTGGCGATGTCGGCCGAGCCGTCGGACCTGTCGCTGCTCGGCCTCGTCCGGCATCTGACCGAGATGGAGTATTACTACCTCGTCCACGCGATCGCGGGCGGTGACACCACGCCGATCTATTGCACCGACGACGACGAGGACGGCGACATCGTTGGCCTCACCGCCGATATGGCGCGTGCGTCCGTGGACCGATGGCAGGCCGAATGCCGCAACGCCGATGTCGGGCTCGCGACCGTCGACGCACTCGATGCGCGGGCGCCGGGCAATGGTTTCTCGGTACGCTGGAACCTGGTCAAGATCATCCAGGAGTACGCCCGCCACAACGGCCACGCCGACCTTCTCCGGGAGCGCATCGACGGAGCGACGGGCGAGTAATCCCGATCCCCTCGGATCGTCGGGCTACCGTTGCGACATGGACATCGGCGTACAGATCGTGTTCGACGCGGCCGACCCGCCGGCACTCGCGCAGTTCTGGATGGTGGCGCTGGATTACGTGCCCGAGCCACCGCCGCGCGGATTCGACACCTGGGACGATTTCGGGCACCACATCGGCATGCCCGAGGAACAGTTCGGCGATCAGGCCACCGCGGTGGATCCGGCCGGCGTGCGGCCTCGGCTCTACTTCCAGAAGGTGCCGGAGGGCAAGACCGCCAAAAATCGGGTTCACGTCGACGTGCAGATCGGTCGCGGGTTGCAGGGCGACGAATATACGGCGCGGGTCGCCGAGCACGTACGCAAACTCGAGGCACTCGGCGCGACGGTCGCCTGGCAGGCCGACGACATTCGCGGTTCGGCGACGGTCATGCGCGACCCGGAGGGCAACGAGTTCTGCGTCTGCTGATCGGGTCGGGCGCGCCACGAAGATCGCTGCAACTGCACCGCACTCGTGCCTTCCGCGCGATTGTAGGACCGAGTGTGGTGAAGTCGCGCCGCAGGTGGCCGGCGGCGGAGCGCCACCGGCCACCTCCCATCACGGCGTCAGGTGTTCTCGCCCGGCAGTAGGACGATGTCGATCGTTCGACCTCGGGCGGGAATCTTGACGGATAGAGCCGTTGCCGCGCTCGTCCCCCCGTAGAACCCGTCATACGGCGTCAGCGTTGACTCGTCCTGGAACAGGTAGGCGATCCGGACACTCTGGCCCGGAGTCAGCTGCATCGAGTATGTGCCGTCCGCGTTCGCGTAGGCATAACCCATCACATCGCCCGTCTTCACGTTGTAGGCGACGATGTAGCCGCCCTCGGCAAACGACGTGCCATCGGGCTTGAGTGCGGTGCCGTGCAGCGTCGCGCCGGTCGCCATGGCTATGTCGTTGGTCACCGAAGCGCCGGCGGTTACCTGTACGGTCTGCGCCTGGTAACGGTTTCCGACGCCACCGGTCCACTGGCCAGCGAAGCCGCCGGCCGAGGCGAAGATCGGCCACTGGTACGGTCCGAGCCCGCTCAGGGTGTACCGGCCGGACGAATCCGTCGACACGTCGTTGCCGAACGCTCCGACTCCGGGGGTCACCGTATTCGGTCCGACCGTCGCCGCGGAGATGGGTGCGCCACCAGAGCCGTTCGTGACCAGTCCGGTGATCGTCCCGGCCCGGTCGAGCTTGATCGGCGGGATGCGCGTGGTCTCGCCGGCCGGCGCCGTGATGACCCGAGCGTTCTGCTCCAGCCCGGTGCCGCCGGTCTTGCCGACCCACTGGTCTCCGTACGTGGTCCCCTCGGGGGCGTTGACGAAGAGCGAGTACGAGTTGCCGAACAGCGGAGCGATCTTGACGACGCCGTTCGCGTTGCTGCAGTAGCCGGAATTGTCCGGCCACACCGTGAATCCGGGTACGAAGGGCAGCACGCACGCGTTCGGCACTGGTGCGCCAGTCTGTGCGTCCACGATCGTCGTACGGATCACCGCCGCTGGCTGGAACACGATGTTGGCGTCGACGTTCTGACCGGCCGTGACGTCGACGTTGATGGCGGTGTTCGCACTCAGGTATTTGACACTCGGCGAGACGTCGAGTTCCTGGGTGCCCTGGCGTACGTTATTGACGACAGCCACACCGGTGCCCTTGGCGCACGCGCGTTCGCTGTCGATGAAGGCGCAGAAGTTGCTGATGGCCGCGCCCGTTGTTCCGTCGGTTGCCGTGACCGTGACCGTTCCGGTCGCGATTTGGGCGTCGTCGACCTCGGTCGTCTCATTCGCATTGACGTCGATCTTCGCCGCTGTTGCCGAGGTGAGCTGGCCAAATGCGTACTGAAACTTGTTGTCCGAGCCGAAGAAGCTGACGTTGTACGACCCGGCGAATACCGGCATCGAGTATGTGCCCGTGGCGTCGGTGAACCCGAAGGCGATGCCCAGGCCGTCGGGGATGCTGACAACCACCTGGGCGTTGGGATCCGGTTGGCCGGCCGCGGTGGTGTACCGGCCGGTGATCACACCGGTCGGCAGGAACTGGTCGTCCACCGTGACGGTCTGGTCGGCGTCGACCGGAAACTGCCCGGCGGTGTCCTCCGATGTCTGGCCGGGAGCATATTGAGTGAGTCCCTGGTCCGAGAAAGACACCTCGTACGAGTCGCCGGCGGGAACCTGCATCGTCCACTGGCCCGAGTCGTCAGTATTGGCGAAGTTGGTGAAGCCGGAGGATCCGAAGGCGAGGACACCGACTCCGGCCGCTGGACTCCCGTCCGTGTTCGTCAGGGTGCCACTAAGTGTGCCCGTGGCCAGTTGCGCCTCGTCGACGGTCGTGTCCGCGCCAGCCTGCACGGTGAAGACGGTGGCGTTGAATGAATCGATCTGCTGATGGGCCCACTGGACGAATGATCCGGAGCCGAACTCGACGATGTAGTCGCCCGCTGGAACGTCGACGGTATATGCGCCGGAATCGTCGGTCGCGGTGTTGGTGACGAACTCTTCCTGGTCTGGCAACCAGATCTCGACATCCGCGCCGGCGATCGGATTGCCGTGCGAGTCAGTGAACACACCGCTGATCGAGCCGGTGGCATCGGCGGCCGAAGCCGCAGCGGCTGTGCCGAGAAGGGACAGGACAACGGCTAACGCCGCGATGCCCGTACGACGGATGAACGATCTACGCATTTCTCTCGCTGCTCCCCCGTGGTTTAGAAGGAGGGTGACCAGCGTCAATATCGATCACCCTCGACACGCTGAGGTGTTGGCGAGGATGTTAGTTCGCTTGACGGATCCTGTGGGGGCACTGTCCACAGTCTCCATCGAGTATTCACGGAAGCCTCAGACCGGAAGATCCGTCCGCTCGCTCACCGTGGCCCGCAGACGCTTGCGATCGAGCTTGCCGACCGACGTCAACGGGATCCCGTCGACGATGCGCACCTCGCGCGGGTATTTGTGGGCGCCGAGCCGATCCCGTGCGTACGCCACCAGTTCGTCGGCGGTCACTGCGCCGCCGTCGACCAGCGAGACGAACGCGACGACCTCCTCGCCGAGCCGATCGTCGGGCCGGCCGACCACGGCTGCCATCGCGACGGCGGGATGCGTCATCAGCACGTCTTCGACGTCGCGGGGATAGACGTTGAACCCGCCCCGAAGGATCACGTCCTTGATGCGGTCGACGATCGTCAGGTAGCCGTCGTCGTCCATGCGGCCGACGTCGCCGGTGGCGAACCAGCCGCCGGCCAGTGGTTCGCCGCCCCAGTAGTGCGGCATGACGTTCGCGCCGCGGACGACGATCTCGCCGTCCTCGCCGGCGGCCACGTCGCGCCCGTCCGGGCCGACGATGCGTACGGTGACGCCCGGCACCGGCCGGCCGACCGTGCCACGGCGTGGTGCGAGCGGCGGCGAACTCGAGATGATGCCGCCCGTCTCCGTACACCCGTAGCCTTCCAGGACCGTGGCCGACGGGACGCGCCGCGCGAACTCAGCCGCAACCGCGGCGGACAGGGGCGCCGCACCGGAGAACACGAACTGAAGCGCGCTCAGGTCATAGTCCTCGAGCGGTTGTCCGAGAAGGATCGCAAGCATCGACGGCACGACCGCGGTCGTCTGCGCGCCATGCTCGGCCGCCAGGCAGAGCCATTCGGTCGGCTCGAACCAGCGCTGCAGGATCGACACGGTCGGCTCCGGCGTGTGCAGGCCGCCGACCGTAACCAGCAAACCGAACGAATGCGACAACGGCAAAGCGGTGATCCCGCGCACCAGCCCGGGGACATGACTGACCGAGCGTGACGACGCTCCGGCGTGAGACAGGTTGGCATGGCTCAACGCGACGCCCTTGCTGCGGCCGGTCGTGCCGCCGGTGTAGAGCAGCGCCGCGAGGTCGTCGTCGGCGCGGTCAATGATCGGGCTGGGTCCGGCCGCCTCCAACTCGGCGAAGTTCTCGCCGACGACGAACACCGGCAACTGCCGGTCGACGCCGTCCTGGGCCGCGGCGACCTTCGGCGCGAGTTCGGCCGTCGTGACCACGGCGACCGCCCCAGAGTCGGCGATGATGTGACGCAGTTCGGGCGCGGTCACCAGGAAGACGACCGGCGTGATGACCGCTCCGGCCCGCCACAACGCGTGATAGGTGACGACGACCTCGGGGCAGTTCGCCATGATGACCACGACGCGGTCGCCCGGCGCGACGCCGGCGGCCCGCAGGCCGGACGCGACGCGGGTGGCTCGTTCGTGCAGGTCGACCGAGGAGAACCACTCGCCGCCGTAGTGCAGCGACGGATAGTCGCCGGATCGTTCGAGCGCCGCCTCGGCCAGCCTCGCGAGGTTCGTTTCCATCCGGGTCCTCTCTGGGGCCGTTCGTGGCGACGCGGTTTCTACACTGCCTATGCCGAAAGTTCGGCGTAGTCAACCCTGTGCCGGTCGCGGTCCGCGGATGCTTTTCAACCGCTTAAAGGGGTACGGCCGATGCCTCGTTGTCGCGGGTCGGAGCAGGACGGTGCGCCTGGGTATGCGAGGCACGATGGACGCGTGGTCGTGACGACGAAGGTGCGACGGCGAGCCGGCCGGCGAACGAATCTGGCGCTCGTGATCCTGCTGCCCGTCGCGTTCGCCACCGGTTGGCTCGCGTTCGGCACCGGCACGCTGTGGCCGGCCCGGATCGTCACCATCGGCCACGCCGTGGTCGGCATCGCCGTGCTGGCACTCGTGCCGTGGAAGCAATTGATCGTGCGACGCGGTCTCGCTCGACCGGCCGGCGCGGGGAGTGTGGTCGTCAAGGTGTCGAGCATCGCGCTGGCCGTGCTCGTACTCCTGTCGTTGGTGGCCGGCTTCGCCCACTCGTACGTCGGCGCGCGTACGTACCTTGGCGTCACCGCTATGCAGGTGCACGTCGGGGCCGCGATTGCCGCGGCGCCGCTGTTCGTCGCGCACCTGTTCACGCGGCCGCAGCGCATCCGGGCCACCGATCTGTCGCGACGGAACGCGCTGCGACTGGGCGCGCTGCTCGGTGTCGGCGCCGCCGTGCTCGCCGCCGCCGAAGGTCTCGCGATCGTCGCCCGGCTGCCCGGCCGGTTGCGCCGGGCGACCGGTTCCTACGAGACCGGGACCGACAATCCGGACGCGATGCCGTTGACCTCGTGGCTCTTCGACGAGATCCCGGACATCGATCCCGCGACCTATGCCATATCGGTACGAGTCGGTGGCGCGTCACGATCGGTCGGCTACGACGAGTTGAACGCCGGAACCGATGAGGTCCGCGCGATCCTCGACTGCACCGGCGGGTGGTACGCCGCGCAGACATGGCGGGGCGTACGGCTCGACCGGTTGCTCGGCGACGTACCGGACGGTCACGTGATCGTCGTGACCTCGACGACCGGCTACTCGCGGCGGTTCCCGGCCGCGGAGGCGTCGCGGCTGTGGCTCGCGACCGCCATGGCCGGCGTACCGCTGGCACCGGGACACGGTGCGCCGGCCCGCCTCGTCGCGCCCGGCCGCCGCGGTTTCTGGTGGGTGAAGTGGGTGGCGTCGATCGAGACCGTCACCGGCCCGGATTGGTGGCAGTCGCCGTTCCCGCTGCAATGATCTTGGCGGCACTTTGCGACCCCGTGACCGCGCACCGGGCGATCTTGGATCGGCGACCCCCGGCTCGATGATCTTGGTGCGGTGCATCGTTGCGGGCCGGACCATTCTCGGGTCGATCTTGGCCAGGTCCCTCTAGGCTCGACATATCACCTGGTCAATACGGGTCGTACAAAGTAACAAGCGCGGCGCAACGGGGTCGCGAGGCGAAGGCACGGTGCTCGGAGAAGGGATGCCATGCATACGTTCCTCGAACGTCTCGGCCGATTCTGCGCCCGCCGGCACTGGTACGTGATCGGCGTATGGCTGGTCATCGTCGTCGGTCTCGTGGTGCTGCGCAGCGCGTTCGGCGGGTCGTTCGTCAACGACTACACGGTGCCCGGCAGCGCCTCGGACAAGGGTCTGACCGTCCTCCAGGCCGAGTTCCCGGCTCAGGGCGGCAACGCCGGCCAGATCGTGTTCGCCGCGCCGGCCGGCGCCAAGCTCAGCTCCAGCGAGAATCAGGTCAACCAGTCGGTGAGCAACGTGTCGCACCTCGACCATGTGCTCAGCGCGACCAGTCCGTTCGCCACGTCGAACTCGCCGACGGTCTCGTCGAGCGGCACGATTGCCTACGCCCAGGTGAACTTCGACACCGCGACGAACAATCTCGACCAGGCGTATCTCGACCAGTTGCACAACGCGGTGAAACCGGCCACTGATGCCGGTCTCACGGTGGAGTATGGCGGCTCGGCCGGGCAGATCGCCAACAACACCAACGACGCAAAGTCCGAGCTCATCGGCCTGATCTGCGCGTTGATCCTGTTGCTGATCATGTTCGTATCGCTCGTCGCCGCGGCCATCCCGCTGGTCGCGGCCGGCTTTAGCGTCGTGGCCGGACTGTCGACGCTGGGCCTACTGGCGGCGGCGTTCACCTTCCCGACAACCGGGCCGACGATCGCGACCCTGCTCGGTCTCGGCGTCGCCATCGACTACGGTCTGTTCCAGCTCGCCCGGCACCGCGAACAGATCGACGGCGGGGCCGACGTCATCGAGTCCATCGGCAGGGCAAACTCCCGGTCCGGGGGCGCCATCGTGGTGGCCGGCACGACGGTGATCATCGCGATCCTTGGTCTGTTCGTCGCCGGCGTGCCATTCATCAGTGCGCTCGGCGTCTCGGCGGCGGTCGTCGTGGCCGTGACGATGCTCTCCGCGCTCACGCTCGTACCGGCGTTCATGGGGTTGGCCCGCGGCACCGTCCGGTCGTTCTTCGATCGTCGCCGCGAACGTCGCGAACGCCAGGCCCGGGCCGCGGCGCACAAGCCGCCAGCGACCGCGGTGCGCGACGACCACGCGCATGAGAACAGCGCATTCGCGCGGTGGGGCCGGCGGGTCAGCGGGCGGCCCTGGCCCTATGCAATTGGCGCGGTGATCCTTCTCGTGGTCATCACGATCCCGCTGTTCTTCATCACGTTCGGCCAACTTGACGCCGGGACGGACCCGACTTCGGACACCGACCGGCGTGCATACGACCTCATCACCGAGGGGTTCGGCGCCGGCGCGAACGGTCCCATCACCGTGATCGTGAACAAGCCGGCGGGCCAGTCGTCGTCCGACTTCCAGACTCTGCTCGGCAACACCCAGCAGACGTTGCAGAAAACGCCCGACGTGGCGTCGGTGTGGCCGCCGTCGGCTAACCAGGGCGGCACCGCTGCCATCATGAACGTGATCCCCAAGAGCACCCCACAGGCGGAGGCGACCACGTCTCTGGTCAACAACCTGCGAGACGATGTGCTGCCGGCGGTGTCCGCGCCGACATATCTGACCGGCACGACCGTCGGCAACGTCGACTTCACGGAGCGAACCGTGCAGCGGCTGCCGTGGCTTATCGCCGCCGTCGTTCTGCTGTCGCTGTTGCTGCTGACGGCGGCGTTCCGCTCGCTCGCGATCGGCATCAAGGCGGCGGTGATGAACCTGCTGTCGGTGGGCGCGGCCTATGGCGTCGTCGTCGCCGTGTTCCAGTGGGGATGGGGCTCGTCGCTGATCGGCATGGACCAGAAGGTACCGATCCCGGCGTTCGTGCCGATGCTGATGTTCGCCATCGTGTTCGGGTTGTCCATGGACTACGAGGTGTTCCTGCTGTCGCGTGTGCACGAGGCCTACGTACGTACCCACGACCCACATCGCAGCGTGGCGATCGGAATCGGCGGCACCGCGCGCGTCATCACGACGGCCGCGGCGGTCATGGTCGTCGTCTTCGCGAGCTTTGTGGCCGACTCCGATCCGATCATCAAGATGCTCGCGGTCGGCATGGCCGTCTCCGTGCTGATCGACGCGTCCGTGGTCCGGATGGTGCTGGTGCCGGCGATCATGTCTCTGCTGGGCGACCATGCCTGGTGGGTGCCACGGTGGCTGGACAAGATCCTGCCGCATATCGACGTCGAGGGAAGCGGCGCGCCTCTGCCGGCCGAGCAGCGCAAACCGGTGCCGGTCGGCCGATAGCGATTCCCGCCGGCCGATCGGCCGCACCGGCCGCGAAGGCCGCGTGCCGGCCGTGGCGGCGGTGCCGGCCGCTCGGCTCAGCTCAGCAGCGGATAGCCGCTCGTCGCCGCGACCTCGCCCGGAGTCAAAGGGATGCGGCCGGTGGCCTTGAGGATGTACTGCTCCGCCGACCAGTTCGCTGGTCGACCGGGTCGTGCGACACTCGCTGTGCCCAGGTCGGCCATCCGAGCTAGGCCGTCGAGCGTGTCGACCGCGGCGGCGAGCGCATCCGGATCGGGTGCGGGCGCGGCGGGAAGATGCACCGTCATATCAAGGTGGTGGATCGCCGCCTCGGTCGCGAGCGTTGTCAGGAAATCGGGTACGGCGAGCACATGGCCCTGCGTCGTGACGTAGCCGTCCGGGTCGGCGGCGTTCGCCGCCCGTACGGCTGCCGGTGCCGTCTCCTGCCAGAGCGCGATCGATCCGAGCCCATCCCGGAATGCGGCCGCCGACCGTTTGATCGACCACGCGCCGGGGATCGGATCCCGGTCGCCGGCGAATCCCCGCCAATAGCTCACGAAGTCGCGATCGGACGGTCCCGGATGCGGGCTGGCCAACGCGACCAACGCCCGTTGCGCGTCGCACAGCACGTGAAACAGCACGTCGGCGACCACCCATCCCCGACAGCGGGAGAACTCCAGCAGGTCGTCGCGGGTGAATGTGGCCGCGAGTCGGTCGATGCCCTCGTACGCCTTCGTCAGGCGATGTTGAGCCGTGGCGTAGTCGACGACCATTCGTTCATCGTCGTTGATCGGTGCGGCCCGTGTCGTGGGCTTATTGTCGCGCGAGCCGATCCAACTCGGCCGCCAACGGCTCGGCCGCCGAAACATGCGGGCAGTGGCCGGCGTCGAGTTCGACGATGTCCGCGCCGAGTCGGCGTACTGCCTCGCGGCGACACCACTCCGCCCGCAACGCGCGGTCGCGCAGTGCCACGACGTACGTCGACGGGATCTCCGGTGCGAGCGTGACGGTCTCGGCGTAGACGACGTTGGGGGCAAACAACCGTACGGTCGTCAACGCCCATTGCAACGTCTCGAAATCGCAGTCATGGAACAGGAAATACGTCGCGAGCACAGGATCGGTCGTCGGATCCCGGCCGAGCCAGTCGCGATGGAAGATGTCGGTCGGCGCGACCCGGATTTCGTCGAGGAAGCTCTGCCGCCCGTCCGGCACGAGCGCGGCCAGCCAGACCTGCCGGCGCGCGCCGAGCCGCCGCGCGACAGCGGGCAGCAGCGGGGACGATCCCGAGTGCGCCACGACGAGCGGCGTCGTGAGGTCACCGGGCACCTGCCGACCGATGACGTCGGCATACTCCGCCACGGAGCTGGCGGGCTCGGCCGCGAGATCGACGGTGACGGCCCGATGGCCGCGGGTCTCGAGCGCGTCCACCAGCCGCCGCCATCCGACCGGCGACTGGGTGGTGCCATGGATCAGAACGATGTCGGCCACCGGCCCAACCTACGTCGGCGGCCCTGGTGCGGGTCGCGTCGGGCGGGTCAGCCGGTTCGTAGCACGCTTCGCAGGACGCCGGCGAGCCATTCGTGCGCCTGCTCGGGAGACTCCGGGCTGCCGAGATGCCGCGCCGCGATGTAGAGATCGGGCCGGACCAGTAGAGCACCGCCGTCCTCGATCTCCCGGAGGCCGGCCCAGGTGCCGTACGGATCTTCGTACCGCTCGCCGGGGCCGATCGACACGGGAGTGATGGGCACGCCGGTGCTCTCGGCCAACGCCGCCGCCGCATCGAGCCAGGGCCGGCCGCCGATGCCCGTGACGAGACTGAACGTGCCGTGTCCACCGAGGTCCAGGGTGGACACCCGGCGACCGTTCTCGGTCACCCAGGTATGCGGCAGCTTCGCGCCCGGCCAGGTCGTCGGTTGTGCGTACAGCTCCGGGTCGCGGCGGTATTCGGGCATCGGGGTGCCGTCCGGCACCACTGCCGTTGACGCGGTACCGCTGGTTGTGCTCCACGCCGTGCGCGTCGAACTCGTACGCCTTGTAGGCGATGGCTTCACGCAGTGCGCCCCGGATCTTCTCGCCCTCGGGTCCCGGTGCCTTGCGTAGTGCGAGTTGCTGGTCGAGTTTGTCGACGTCAGTCGTATCGGTCAGGTCGAGCGCGGACAGGATCCGGCCGGTATCGGCGATGGACTGGTTGGCTCGCTCGACGATCTGCCGGGCGATCGGACCACGCTCGGCGTCGTACGTCGCCAGCAGCTCCGGACCGGCCGTGCCGGCGACCACATGCGCAAGCTTCCAGGCGAGGTTGTACGAGTCCTGGATCGACGTGTTGGAGCCGAGGCCGTTCGTCGGAGGATGCCGATGCACGGCGTCGCCGGCGCAGAAGACGCGGCCTCGCGCGATCGTCGTCGCGTAGTGGTGGTTGACCGTCCACGGCGACGCCGACGTCACGTGCATCTCGAAGTCCTCGGTGCCGACGAGCTTGACCGCGAGCTCGCGGATGAACTCGTCGCTGAACGTGGGCGGTCCGGCCGCCACCTCGTAGCCCCACATCAGCATCCACTCGTGCCAGGGCTTGATCATGCGAAGCACGCCGAGGCCGACGCCTTCCCGTTCGGCGCCCGGCTGCACCATCCAGTAGAGGACCGAGGGGCGATGCGCGACGAAGCGCGACAGGTCGGCCTCGAAGATGATCGACAGCGAGCCGGCCACCGCGCCCGGACCCTCGAACGGCAGATCCAGGTCCTCGGCTACCTTGCTGCGGGCACCGTCGGCGCCGACGAGATACTTCGACCGGATGTCGTACTCGATGCCGGTGAGGCGGTCGCGAACCGTGGTCGTGACGCCGGACTCGTCCTGGACGTGCGACAGGTATTCGGTGTCGAAGCGGATCTTCGCGCCGCGTTCCTGCGCCGCCTTCACCATGACCGGCTCGGTGATCGTCTGCGGCGCGTCCAGCATGGTGCACGGGCTCTGCAGCTCGTAGTCGGCGTGCCGAACGGTGTCGGTGCCCCAGGACGGGATGCGACCGAGTTCATCGCCGGCCAGGCTGGTGCAGAACGTGGTGTTGCCCATCCACTCCCACGGCGTCGCCTCGCGCATGAGCCGATCCTCGATGCCCATGTCGCGCAGCGTCTCCATGGTGCGCTGGTTCGTGATATGCGCTCGCGGAGTATCGGATAGTCGGCTGTACTTGGTGACGAGCAGCGTACGGGTGCCGTAGGTGGCCAGGAAAAGCGCGGCGGAGGCGCCGGCCGGGCCGGATCCGACCACCAGGACGTCGGTCTCCACCGCGCTGCGGGCTGTGCTCATCGAGGCTCCTTGAAAGGCGGCGCCGCCCGGCTGTTACGGGCGGCGCGCGTCGGCCGTCAGGCGGACACTTGTCCGTAACACTTGTCGGTGTTGTTTGCGGTGTCAAGGGTCGGCCGGACAAGGGAGGGGCGTGGCGAGCAACATACGGCGGCACGCCCGCATCACGATTGCGGCGGCCAACAACGCCGCGTGGTGCGACGCAATGTGCCGCTCGCACGGCCACGCCGGCACCTTCACGCCGCAGGCTTGGCTCAGTTCGTGCCGTACGCCCGAGTTGTATCCCGATGCCGTGACGCTGGCCGCGGACGCCGCGGCCGACGTGGTTCTCGCCGGCATCGACACTCGCAGCGGTTGTTCCGTCAAGGACAGCTTCGCCGCGCTCGACTTGTCCACCAACGGCTTCGAGCGTCTGTTCGACGCCTGGTGGCTGTGGCGGCCGTCCGGCGAAGGCGTCTCTGAGGTGGCGCCGATGGTTCCGGTCGGCGCGGACGACCTGGCGGCCTGGGCCGCGGCGTGGTGCGGAAATGACGCACCCCCCGACGTGTTCCGGCCGTCGTTGGTCGCGGATCCCGACGTCGTGGTGCTCGGCCGCCGCGACGGCGCGCGGTTCGTTGCCGGTGCGATCGCCAACGTCAGCGGTACGGCGACCGGCCTGTCGAACGTCTTCGCGGTCGACCGGAACCTGGACGCAGCTTGGCTAGGCGCGCTCGCGGCGGTCGTCCGCCGATGGCCCGACCTCCCGATCGTCGGCTACGAGCGGGGCGATGCGATGGCCGCACCGCTGGGCGTCGGCTTCACCGCCATCGGGCCACTGACCGTATGGCTCCGCCGTTGAGGCGCTCCGGCGGCTCGGGCGTGTTCGACCGCACCGCTCGATAACCGCTGCGTGCTGCCTCCGTAACGCTGCGTGCCGGTCGCCGGTCCAATCTGGATACGCCGGCCGTTTCGGGCGTCTTGATTGATAGACGTGACGTCGCCCCGCTAGATACACTCCGGCGTCGGCCAATCCGCGCATCGCGGCACGCTTTCACCACGGTCGGTCGCCGCGTCTGGCCGCCCATAAATACGTCAGAGGTTCGGCGATGACGACATTTGCGCAGCTCGACCGCGCGCGCGACCGGCACCGGGCGGTCGCGACCCGCGCGCTGCTTGCTGTCGCAGTGCTGGTGCCGAGCTGTGTCCTCTTTCTCCAGGCGTGGAACAACGAGCGCGACGATCTCGGCGCGTTGGCCCAACAGCAGCACGGTGTGGCGTACGTGCGGACGCTACAACCGCTGATCGGCGCGGTCGTTGCCGCGCAATCCACCGCGGTGGCCGGCGGCCGGGTGAATCTCCAGCCGGTCGACCGCGCCGCGCTGGCGGTCGCGGCCGTCGATCAGCGCTACGGCGCCGACCTCCGGTCGCAGGTGCTCTGGGCCGACGCCGACAACCGCATCCAGCAGCTGCACAGCCGCTCCGCGTCGTCGCCGACCGACTCGTTCGCGGCCTACAGCGGTGTGACCGGGCTGCTCCTGGAGCTGGCCGACAAGGTCAGCGCGACCGCCGGGCTGAGCCACAACGCCCATCCCGAGCTGGCCGCGCTGCAGGACGGTGCGGCCCATCAGCTGCCGGCTGTCGTCGTCGCTGCCGGTGCGTATGCGGACCTGTTGGCGCTCGGCGGCTCCGATCCGAAGGCATCGGGTGGCATCGCGATCGGCCCGGACGCGGTCGCCGGCGCGCCGACGGGCAGTATCGCCGAGCAACTGGCCGATCAGCGGGCATCCATCGAGCAGGATGCGAGCGATCTCGTTGATGACGTGCAGAACGCGTCCGACGCGTCGCCCGATGCCGCGATCAGCCAAGCCACGTTGGCCAAGCTTGACCAGTTCCGGATCCAGGTCGACACGCTCATCGCCGACGGCACCACGAGTTCCACCTCGGGGAGCAACCTGCCGGCCGGCGGCTCCGTCCGCAAAGCGGCCGACGACGCGGCGACGACACAAGCCGCGGCGAACACCTTGACCGCTTCGATCCTGCAGAGCGTCGATAGCCTGTTGACCTCGCGCATCGACCATGCGCGGCTGGTCCGGTCGCTGACGATCGGCGCCGGCGTGCTGGCGGTCGTGATCGCGTTGACGCCGCTGCTCGCGGCCGTGTTGCGCCGCCGCCGGGTCGAGGACGAGCCGCTCCTCCAGGAGGAGCCGGACGTGCCGGCCCCGACGTTGGCGCGCCTATCGCCGCCGCGCGACTTCGATCCGCCGAGCTCCGACGGCGGTGCGTTGCCGCGACGCCGGCCGGCGGTCGTCGCCGCGGCGACCAGCGCGCCGGACGCCGCGCGTGAGCTCATGCCCGCGGGCGTCATGCATCATCGGCGCTCCGCCACGGGTACGCCGACGACAAGGTCGGCCGGGACTGACGTGGCTATCCCGTCCGACGACTGGGGGCGGTCCGGTGTCGCTCGGTAGGTCAAGTGTCCGGCGTCGGATGGTCGTCCTCGTCGCCCTGCCACTCGCGGCGTTGCTCGCTATCACCGCGACCGTCGCCGTCGATCGGCTGAACCGCGCCGCCGCGGCCAGCGATGTCGTGCACGCGATGACCGTCGCCAATGCGGTACGGGGCGTGCTCGCCGAACTCGAAACCGAGGAGGTCACCTCGGTCGGCTTCCTGGTCAACGCGCAGACCGCAGCGGACGTCGACGCGCAGAAGAACCAGGTGGCGGACCGGGTGGCCGACCTCGAGGCAAGGCTCGGTGGTGGGCTGCCCGATCGCGTACGAGCCGCGGTCGACGCCCAGGGCGCACTGAGTCCGGTGCGTCAAGGCGTGTCGTCCCGGACCCAAACGCCAGCGCAGGTGGTCAACGCGTTTAGTGCGACGATCGACTCGATCATCAGATCGTTGTCATTGGCCACCGACGCGGATACGTCAACCGCGACCGGTCGCCAGGTGCTCGCTCTCGACGCGCTGTTGCGTATCGACGCGGTGCACGCCGCCGGAGCGGCCGACCTTCTCGCCGCGGCAACGCAGAGCAACGAAGCGGCGATCGTCGACTACGCCGCCGACCAACGGTCGGCCACCGTGCTCGAGGCAGAATTCGCCACGTACGCCTCGCCGGCGCAACTGGACGAGTACGGGCTCGTCAGAAATGCGTACGTGCAGCGTCTGGGCGACAGTTTCGCATCGGCATTCGCGAGTTCGCCGAGTACGGCCCTCGCGAATCTGACTCCGAGCGCCCTGTATCCGCAGCTCATCTCGTACCTTCAGCTCGGCGGCCTGGTCGAGGCGAAGGTCGTCGGCGCCGTGACGGACGCCGCCCAGGATCACCAGCGCACTAACCGGATCGCCGCGTACGTGCTCGCGGGCGCGGCGCTCCTGATCCTGTTGCTGGCGATCCTGCTGTCGTGGCTCGGCATCCGATCGGTGTCCCGATCGCTTCGCGGTGTCGCCACCGCGGCCGCCCGCGTGGCCGACCGTTCCGAGACGAACCTGCGGCGGGTCGCCGACGATCACACCGAGTCGTTCGAGCATTCGACGCTCGAAGCGCTGCCGGTCGCCGACCGTACCGAGGTCGGTGATTTCGCCCGAGCGTTCGTGCGGGCGCAGCGTACAGCGGCGACGATCGTGGAGGGCCAGGCGGCCGCGCGGCGCAACCTCGCGCAGATGACCGGAACGGCCGGACGGCGCAGCGCACAGCTCGTTGCCCGGCAGGCGAACATCATCGATCGATTGGAACGATCGAAGGTCGATCCGGATCTCGTTGCTGACCTGCACCGCCTTGACCACATCACCAATAGGTTGCGCCGCGTCACGTCGAGCCTCCTGACGCTGGCGGTCTCCGGCGACGGAGGTCGCCACGCCGCCGACGAGAGCGGCTACATGACGCCGATGGCGCTGGTCGACGTCGTGAAGCTCGCCCTCGATGAGATCGAAAGCGAAACGCGCGTCGACGTGTCGGTGCCGTCCGGAACGATGGTCGCGCCGGCGATCATCGACGACATGGTGCTGCTCTTCGCCGAGCTGATCGCGAACGCGGCAGCGTTCTCGCGGACGACGACGCGCGTCCGGGTGTTCGCGAGGCCGTTCGACAGCGGTGTGTCGATCATTGACGAGGGAATCGGCATGTCCGAGGACCAGCTCACGACCGTCAATGGCCGGCTCGCCCACCCGGAACGCCTCGATCTGGCTACGTCCGGAGCGCTCGGGCTGTTTCTGGTCGGCCGTCTGGCGCGGCGTCACGACCTGCGGATCACCTTCGAACACACGCCCGGTGGCGGCGTGACGGCGATCGTGGATCTGGGCCACCACGTCACGACGATGGCGCCGGCCGAAACCGCTCGGGCGACGGCGCGAGTTGCTGCCGACGCGTCCATCCCGCGGCCACGCGACGGGCACGCGAGCCCGTTTGTCGGCGCCGGCCGCGGCCGGTGGGAACCGATGATGGAACTCGACTCCCGCCCCTTTGACCTGGCGACGTTCGAGCGGGCGGCGGAGGTGCTCGGCACCGGACCGACGTGGAACGCGTTCGAGGTGCTGCCGCCCCGCTTCGCGGAGCTGCCGCCCGGCCCGAGCCAGCCCGAGCTGCCGGGTCGTGGCATGACGGCGACTTATTCTGGTGCGCCGGGTGCGCCGGGTGCGCCGGGTGTCCCCGGGTGGCCCGGACGGCTTCCCGGGCACATATGCGGCCGCTGCCTATCCAGGAGCTGACCATCCGGGGGCTCTGCCGGACTTCCGCGACGACCTGCCGCGCGCCGGGCGCGGGTTCGCCCCGGCCGACCCGACGGCCTATTTCGGTCGCGGCTCGAACGGCGGCCACGTGAGCGGCGACGCGAACGGCCTCGAATCGGATGGCTTCGCCAACGGCGCGGCCTCAAACGGTGGCGGACCCCAGGACGCCGGCCCCGGTGGCCGCGGTTCGCGGTCGAGCGGCTCGTTGGCCGGCCACGATACCGACCGGCCCTACGCCGGTGGTCCGTTCGCTGCCCCCGGCCGACCGTTTGCCGGCATGAACCGAGCGTTCAACGATCCGCTCGCCGGGCCGCTACGTCCGGCCGCCCCGGGCGCTCCGACCGGCGGCTTCGGCCCGTTCGACGACGATATGGTGACCATTCCGGCCGGCGGGATCGCGCGCTACGTGCCGCCGGACGAGCAGCCGGAGTCGGCCGACGCGCCGGGCGGTCACGGCGCCGGTCCGATCGATGCGGCGTCGGCCGAGGGGACCGAAGCGCCGCTTTCTCGTCGCGTGCCGGGCGCCTCGTCGCCGGGCTCCTCGCTGGATCTCGCGTCCCGGTTCCGTACGCTGGACCCGGACGAGGCGCGCCGCCTCGTCGAACAGTTCGAAATCGGGGTGGCGCGCGCGCTCGGCGAGACCGCCACCGACCGCGTCGACGACGAGGGGTTTAGCCGATGACCGGTCCATTCGCGTACGGGGTGGGTGACTTCGCCGATGACGGACGCCGCGGTGTGGGCTACGCCGAAGGCGACCACGCCGTCGACCGTCGCAACGGGCACGCGGAGCCGGCGCTGAGCCCCGACGCCGAAGCGTTCACCTGGCAACTCGATACGTTCACGTCCACGACGGCCGGCGTAGTCGGAGCGGTCGCGGTGTCGTCGGACGGCCTCCTCGTCGCGGCATCGTCGATCAAGGATCGGGCCAACGCCGACCGGCTCGCCGCGGTGGTGTCCGGAATGACGAGTCTGGCGACCGGTGCCGCGCACAGCTATGCCCTTGGCATGCTCAATCGGGTCGTCGTGGACATGTCCGACGGCTACCTGCTGATCAGCGCCCTTGGCAGCGGATCCGTGCTCGGCGTCGTGGCCGAGCGCTCGGCCGATCTCGCCACCGCGGCGTACGAGATGACGTTGTTCGCGACACGAGCCGGAAGCCGGCTGACGCCGTCGCTCATCCTTGAGTTGCGGGCCGCGATCCCGAACTGAGCCGGCGTCGGCGACGCGGGCTCGCCGGGGCATCGGCATGCCGTACGGATACGGTGATCGACGTGTGCACCGTACTGCTCCGTGTGTCGCCGGGGACCCGCTGGCCGATTCTCCTCGCCGCCGTCCGGGACGAGTTCACCGGCCGAGCGTGGGATCCGCCGGCCGCACACTGGCCGGACGAACCTTCGGTCTGGGGCGGCCGCGACCGGGTGGCCGGCGGCACGTGGCTCGCCGTCGATCGGGACCGGCCGGCCGTGGCGGCGCTGCTCAACGGCGTACGGCGGGATCCGCCGGCGGACGGCGCGCCGCGCCCGACGCGCGGCTCGCTCGCGCTCGCCGCGCTCCGTGCGTCCGCCAGCGACCTCGTTCCAGGGATCGTGGACGCGGCTGCACTCAGCCGTTACGACAGCTTCCATTTGATCCGCGCGGACTTCGACGGCGTCGAGATCTGGTCATGGGACGGCGTCGAGTTGTCGCACGAGCCGTTGCCACGTGGCGACCACATCGTCGTGAACCTCGGTCCCGATCGGCGTGACGATCCGTTGGTGCCGCACTTCGCGCCGCTGTTCGCGGCGCTGCCGGACCCCGATCCGGCGCCGGGTCTCGCGCCGGCGGACGCGTGGCCGGGCTGGATCGACCTGCTGCGTGGTGACGGTCTGGCCCCGGACGACATACGTGGGCTGATCATCGACCATCCGATCGTGGACGCGGCCGGTAACACCCACCACTACGGCTCGACGTCCGCGACCCTCGTCGGACTGGCCGCCGACGGCCGCGTGCGCTACGACTTCACCGCCACACCCGCGACACCCCAGTGGTACGAGGTGGACATCGCCCGCTGAATCGGGCCGCGCCGGCCGGTCGTCAGAGCCGGCTCAGCGCGTCCTCGATCGCACGGTGGAACGTCGGGTACGCATAAATCATCGACCGCAGCGTGCCGATCGGGACCGCGGCCTTGACGGCGACCACGAGTGCGCTCAGCACCTCACCGCCGACCGGTCCGGCCGACGTGGCGCCGACGAGCACACCGCGATCGGCATCCGCGACGAGTTTGATGAAGCCATCGTTGCCGGCCTTGTGGATCCAACCCCGCGCGCTCGACGGGATCTGAGTGATCGCGGTCCGCACCCGTACACCCGCGTCTCGGGCCTGCTTCTCGGACAGACCGACCGAGCCGATCTCCGGGTCGGTGAACGTCACATGCGGAACCGCCCGGTAGTCGGCCGGCGGACCGTCCTGGCCGAGGATGTCGCGGATCGCGATGCCGGCCTGATACATCGCCATGTGTGTAAACGCACCGTGACCGGTAATGTCGCCGATCGCCCAGAGCTTGTTGCCGGCCCGCATCCGCTCGTCTACGTCGATGATCGGTGCGCTGGCATCGAGACCGGCCGCGGCGAGGCCGAGATCGGCGAAATTCGAGCGCCGCCCGACCGCGACGAGCAGCTTTTCCCCGCGCACGGGCTCGCGGCCCTCGACGTGGACGGTGAATTCGGCGCCGTCGTGTGAGACGCGTCGCGCCGTCGCCCCCGTACGGATGGCGACGCCGTCGGCGGCGAGCGTTTTCGCGGCGAGCGCCGAGGATTCCGGCTCCTCCATAGCGATCAGTCGGTCCGCCGCCTCGACGATCGTCACCTTCGCACCGAATCGCGCGAACGCCTGCGCGAGTTCGAGCCCGATCGCGCCACCGCCGAGGCAGATGAGTGACGACGGCACCGTCTCGGTCTCGATCGCTTGCTTGTTCGTCCAGTACGGAGTGTCCGCGAGCCCGTCGATCGGCGGGATCGATGCGCTCGTTCCGACGCCGATCACGATGCCCTTCCGCGCCCGGTACGTCGTCCCGTCGACGTCCACGGTGTCGGGCGAGGTGAGGGTGGCGCTGCCGCGGACGAACGTCCCGCCCTTGCCGACGAACCGGTCGACGGCGACCTTGTCGTCCCAGTTGTCGGTCGCCTCCTCGCGAATGCGCTTGGCGACCGGTGCCCAGTCGGGCGTGACGGTGGAGTGGCCGGACATTCCGTCGACCCGTCGCGTCTCGGCCAGGAGGTTGGCCGCCCGGATCATCATCTTGCTCGGGACGCAGCCCCAATACGGGCATTCGCCGCCGACCAGGCGCCGCTCGATGCCCACGACGGCGAGGCCTGCCTCGGCCAGCTTGCCGCCGACCTCCTCGCCCCCGACGCCGAGCCCCACCACCACGATGTCCGCTTCTTCAGTCACCGCCTCAGCATCCCATCGACCGCCCGATCGCGCCGTATGGGGCGGATTTCGCCGAACGTCGTCGGCGCCGTCAGGCGTAGAGGTGGGTTGACCGGGTGTCGTCGACCAACCGCCCGTCGGCGAGCGTGATCACGCGGTCGGCAGCGTCGATGACCGCCCCGTCATGGCTGGAGATCAACACGATGTTCCCGACGTACGCATGCTGGCGCAGCAGTCCCAACACCATGTCGACGCGGCGCCGGTCCTGATGGCCGGTCGGCTCGTCGCCGATGAGGACGAACGGGTTGAGTCGCAGGGCCCGAGCGATCGAGGTCCGTTGCTGCTCTCCACCGGACGTCTGGGACGGGTAGCGCGGCGCGAGATGCGCGATCTCGAAATCCTCCAGGAGCGCGTCGGTGTCCCGACCGCGCACCGATGGGTCCAGGCGGGCCGGTAGGTCGATGTTGTCGCGAACGCTCAACTCGTCAAGCAATGCCAACGATTGCGGCACGAACGCGAGGTCGCGCCACGGCAGTTTGGCGATGGGCACGCCGGTTGGGAGCGGATCGCCGGTCCGGATAGATCCGCTGTCCGAGCGTTCCATCCCGGCCAGGATCGACAGCACCGTGGTCTTACCGGAGCCGGACGGCCCGGCCGCGACCGTGAGCTCACCCGGGCTGAGCTCGAACGACACGTTGTCGACGGCGACGATCGTCTCCGGGCCGCGACGGAAGCGGCGGGTCAGGCCGGCCACGCTGATCGGTGCGGTCATCGGTCCTCCTCGCTGATGCGCTCGACAATGCGGCCGTCGACCATGTGGACGACGCGATCGGCGTGCTGGGCGACGATCGGATCGTGCGTGGCCGCGACGATCGCGACGCCGGTCCGGGCGAGTGCGGTGAACGCGTCGAGGACATCGCCGACGGTGTCATGGTCGAGCTGACCGGTCGGCTCGTCGGCCACCAACAGCGCCGGCGGTCCGATCGCCGCGAACGCGATGGCGGCGCGCTGCTGCTCGCCGCCCGAGAGCTGGCGTGGGAGGTTGTGCGCCCGGCCGCCGAGCCCCAAACGTTCGAGTAGTTCGTCCGCCTCGCGATTGCGCACCGACACGCCGCGCATCTGCGCTGCCAGCCGCAGGTGCTGGCGGACGGTGAGGTAGTCAAGCAGGTTGTCGGCCGGGTTCTGGAACATGTAGCCGAGGCGACGCCGGCGCAGCTTCACCCGACGCGCCCGGGACAGCCGAGCGGTGTCGCGGCCCTGGATCTGGATCGACCCCGAATCCGGTCGGTCGACGCACGCGAGCAGGCGCAACAACGTCGACTTCCCCGAGCCGGACGGCCCGATCAGCGCCGTCACGGTTCCGGGATGAAGGGCCAGGTCAACACCCTTGAGCGCGTGTACGGTGTCATCCGCCGAAACGCGATACGTGCGAACCACGTCTCGACATACGACGTTGGGCTCGCCGGTCGGTGCGGTCGGCCGTAGCGGCACCATCGAGCCCCGCGGAGTCGGCCGTGGCCGCTCGGGGGCATCCGGTGGGGTTACCTGCCAGGATCCTGACGCCGGCCACGACGAGGTGCCCGACCACGCCTGCGGCTCAGAGCGGACGAAGGGTTGGGGCTGCACCGATGGTCGCGAGTAATCCGGCGGTCGCGAGTGGTCCGGCGCTCGTGCATAGTCCGGTGGCCGCTCGTTCTCGGACTCCCTCGCGTGGCGTGGCCCGCGTGCACGGGGTGGTTCGTCGCCGCGTTCGGGGCGCGCCCACGGCGAACGTTCGGACCGGGGCGTTGGCACCGAACCATTCGGCGGTACGGACTCCGGCGGCGGCGTGGGATCAGACGGTGTCACGGAGGACCTCCGATGGATTGGCGCGACCGACCCGGAGTTGGGCAAAGCTCGAAGCCAGCACCGCGACGACCACCACCGCCACGGCGATGCCGATGATCACGACCTCCGGCAGGGTGATCAGAGTGTGCGGTGGCAATGTCGGATCGACGTCGAAACCGGCCGAGAACCCGTACGTCAGGGACAACGCGAGCCCGAGACCGAGACCGAGCCCCGCGATCAGGGGGACAGCGAGTTCCACCAGCAGCGCACGGCGGTGCGTGCGCGCGCGCAGGCCCATCCGTCGCGCGATGACGTAGCCCCGCCGGTGACCGGGTGAGCGAGCCTCGACGTAGAGCAGCAGTCCGACGATCGTGACCACGCCGGTGAGGATCGACAGCGCGGTCAGGTACTGGAAGGTGTACGTCAGCGGCTGGAACACCGTGCCGGAGTAGACGTCATCGACGCTCGACAGACTGGCGACAGGCAGGTTGAGTGAGACGAGCTTTTCCCGGATCGTGACCGGATCGCCGCGGATCCACATCTGCGGCTGGGCCTGGCTCGCCTCGGAGCCGAGCGACTCTTTCGTCACGATCAGCGACTTGTAGCCTCCCTGCTCGGCCGGCAGCGTCTCGTACGTGGTGAGGTCGTACTTCGTCGCGGTAGGGAAACCCCACGTTGGCGCCTGTACGCCGGACGGCACGTTCCCGCTGGTCACGGCGGGAAACGGTGTGCCGGGCGGATGCGGTTCCGATAGGGGAGCCAGGATCGACGACAGCGACTTGCCGTCGATCTGGTCGTTCCAGAATGCGACCTTGCTGAACTGGGCCGGATCGACGGCGTACAGGTTGAGATTGTTTCCGGCGATCGATACCCCGGTCAGGCGCAGCACCTCGGTCGCGTCGTCGCCGAACGCCGCCGGCACCGGGATCGTCTGCTTCAACCCGACGACCACGTCGGCGCCGACCAGGAGCTTGGCCTCGCCATCGACGGTGGCCTGTACGGACCGCGTCACCGCATCGCCATAGGTGGCCAGCGCGATCGGCAGCGCCGTCGCACCGGCCAGCACCGCCACCACGGCGGCCTCGCGGGCCACGCGGTGCCAGCCGAGATACCAGATCATCGAGCGGGTTCGCCGGACGCGGTCGCCCCCACCATGGTGGCGGCCGGCGGCGCTCCGGGGGTCGCTGATCGCGCCGCCGCTGGCGACCTCGGTCGAGAGCCGAGCCGCCGCGTTGGCCGAACCACTACCCCCGCCCGTACGTCGGGCCCGCAGCGCGAGCGTGACGAGACGGCCGATGAGCATGAGGCATCCGACCGTGATGAGCAACGGCACGATGAGCAGCTTCGGCGGCACCTGTACGACGAGGCCGCCGTCACCGCCCGGGGTGTCGCGGGTGACCGTGGCCGAGCCGAAGCTGATCGCGGCCCAGACTCCGCCGCCGATGATCAGCAGCTCCCACGGCCACCGGCCGAGGTGGAAGCCGTGCCGCATCCGACGCTCGTCGGTGAGCGTACGGGCGCGCAGGGCCGCCGCAATGCCGACCACAACGATCGCGGCGACCAGCGCGACGACAGTGGCCCGGAGCGAATCCATGATCGCGCTGCGAGCGATCTCCGGGTCGGGTCCGGCCGTGTGCACCAGCCACCAGCCGCCGACCCAGGCGAGCGCGGCCCCGGTCACGAGCGCCGGCAGCGCCTCGAGCACGGCCTTCACGCCGATGCTGGCCGACCCCATGCCGTGCGCCGACAGCACCGTCAACTCGCGCCGCCGCCGAAGCACCCAGAAGACGGCCGCCGCGCCGACCACCACGAGGCCGACCAGCACACCGGCGGCGGTGATCGGCAGCACGGTCGGCTTGATCCCGGCCCGGGCGAGCTGGGACCGGGTGGCGAAAGCGGTCAGTTGCGACGCCGACGACTGGCAGCCCTGGCACGGACCCATCAGCGTCGGAAACGTACGGTTGACCGTCTTGATCGTCGCGATGACCTGGCTCGTCTGGTCGGCCGGTAACTTGGCGTCGGCCAGCGCGAAGTTGATCGTGGCCTTGCCGTGGTAGGGCACGACGCCGGTGAGGAACGTCGCGCGGTCCATCAGCACGATCGGGGCGACGGCCGAGTTCGCCAGCTGGGCGCCGCGTGGGCCGAAGATCAGGTCGTGCATGCTGCAGAAGGCCGGATTGTTCGGATCGCCGCGCAGATCGGTGTAGATGGCCGCGACGCGGAGCTTCGTCCGCGGCCCCCAGACCGATGTATAGACGAACGGATCGCCGACCTTGACGTGGTAGGCGTTGGCAAAACCGTCCGGGATCCACACACCCGGCCCGGAAGGCCCAGCGACGGGGTGCACGTGATCGGCGAAGTCCGGCAGCGTCATCGACGTGACCGCGACGGACTGCTGACCGATCTGGACCTTGGAATTCGTCGCGTGCCAGACCGTTTGCGGTGCGCTCAAGCCACCCGTCGACGCGGCGACCTTCGCGATCTTGGCTTCGCGCGCCTCGTCGGCCTTGAGCGCGGCGGCGGGCGACGGCGCCGGGTAGACCGGCGACGGGTTGCCGTAGTCATTGGCCCCGTACAGGCCCATGTCGTAGTTGATGACATCACCGACCGAAGCCGGGCAAGTCAGGCCGATCTGCGTGTGCAGCGTCGCGTTCGCCGACGACGACAGGAAGGGCGCCGCGGTCGCCGCGGGCAACGCCGCCACGAAGGACGCTGCGATCAAGGCGGTCGCCACCCCGGCGCGTCGCAGCAGCAGAAACGGCGCTCGGACCCAGGGCGCCATCCGCCACACTCGAAACACGCGGTCGTCCTTCCTCGAGTGGCCGCCCACCGCGTCCATCGCCGGTGCCGCAGGCATGCCGACGCGCCCGATCGGCTGCCGCCGCTCGTCCGCCCGCGTCAACCTACGGACACCAAGCCCCGGCGCACGTCCTTGCGGGCGTACCGCCGGGCTTTGCCTTTCGATTGACTGACGCACTGCTGCCGGCGCAGGTTGCACGTGCTCGGTGGCTGGCCCGGCCGCGGACGGCCCGGTCAACCTCGAGGGGGTCGCCCGGGGCTCGGGCGCGTTCTTGGCACCCCTGGCCCGCGGTCATGGTCGCGGGGACTATTCTCTGGCGAGGCACGGCTTCGATCAACCGCCGCGACGCGGCCAGACGAGCACGGCCGCTGGGCATCCACAGGAGGGCGCGACGTGGCGACAGATGTGACGACACTCGTTCCGAGGCCGATCGTGACGCGGCCTTACCCGGTGCATCAGCCGGTCAAGGGTTCGGCGTTCGCACGTCTGCTGCGGACGACCGACGCCAAGCAGATCGGCCTGCTGTACCTGACGACGTCGTTCATCTTCTTCCTGGTCGGCGGCGCGATGGCGCTGCTGATGCGGGCCGAGCTGGCCCGTCCGGGCCTGCAATTCCTGTCGCTGGAGCAATACAACCAGCTGTTCACCATGCACGGCACGATCATGTTGCTGCTGTTCGCGACGCCGATCGTCTTCGCTTTCGCGAACTACATCGTCCCGTTGCAGATCGGCGCTCCGGACGTCTCGTTCCCGCGGTTGAACGCGATCGCCTACTGGCTCTTCGCGTTCGGCGGCACGCTGGTGGTGTCCGGTTTCGCCACTCCGGGCGGCGCCGCCGACTTCGGCTGGTTCGCCTACCAGCCGCTCGCGAACCAGCAGAATTCCCCCGGTATCGGCGCCGACTTGTGGATCATGGGACTCGTGCTTTCCGGCCTGGGAACGATCCTGGGCGCGGTCAACATGATCACCACGATCCTGACGCTGCGGGCGCCCGGCATGACGATGTTCCGGATGCCGATCTTCACCTGGAACATCATGGTGACGTCGCTGCTGGTGCTGATGGTCTTCCCGATCCTCGCGGCGGCGCTGCTCGCGGCCGAGGCCGATCGACAACTCGGCGCGCACGTGTTCGACTCCAACACCGGCGGAGCTCTGCTCTGGCAACACCTCTTCTGGTTCTTCGGCCATCCCGAGGTCTACATCGTCGCGTTGCCGTTCTTCGGCATCATCACCGAGATTCTGCCGGTGTTCAGCCGCAAGCCGGTCTTCGGCTACAAGGGCCTGGTCGCCGCGACGCTCGGCATCGCCGCGCTGTCGATGAGCGTGTGGGCGCACCACATGTTCGCCACCGGCCAGGTGCTCCTCCCGTTCTTCTCGTTCCTGAGCTTCCTCATCGCCGTGCCGACCGGCATCAAGTTCTTCAACTGGATCGGCACGATGTGGAAGGGCCAGCTCACGTTCGAGACGCCGATGCTCTTCGCGCTCGGCTTCCTCGTGACGTTCCTGTTCGGTGGCCTGTCCGGCGTCCTGCTCGCCGCGCCACCGATCGACTGGCACGTCTCGGACACGTACTTCGTGGTCGCGCACTTCCACTACGTGCTGTTCGGGACGATCGTGTTCGCGGTCTACGGCGGCGTCTACTTCTGGTTCCCGAAGATGACCGGCCGCATGATGGACGAGCGCCTCGGCAAGGTGCACTTCTGGCTCACCATCATCGGTTTCAACATGACGTTCCTCGTGCAGCACTGGCTCGGCGCCGAAGGGATGCCACGTCGGTACGGCGACTACACCGCGGCTGACGGGTGGACAATTCTGAACACGGTCTCGACGATCGGCGCCTTCATCATCGGGGCGTCCACGTTGCCGTTCCTCTACAACGTCTGGAAGTCGTACAGGTACGGCAAGATCGTCGACGTCGATGATCCGTGGGGCTACGGCATGTCCCTGGAGTGGGCCACGAGTTGCCCGCCGCCGTTGCGGAACTTCGATCGCATGCCGCGCATCCGCTCCGAACGACCGGCCTTCGACCTGCACTATCCCGAGCACGCGGCCGGTTCGCCGCTGCAACAGATGCCGGTGAGCTCCGCAGAGCACTAGCCTGCACTCCGCGCGTCCACGGGCGTCGGACCATTCCCCGGTACGGGATGAGTCCGGCGCCCGTCACGTGCGCCGGGTCGGGTAGCTGTCAGGCGCGGACGACCGGCTCGCCGACGAGGCCGGCTCCGGAGTCGGTCATCGCGGCCAGCGCGGCATCCGTGGTCGACCGGGCAACGCCCGCGGTGAGATCGAGCAGTACGGTCGTCGCGAAACCCTCGGCCACGGCGTCGAGCGCCGTAGCGCGGACGCAATGGTCGGTCGCGATGCCCACGATATCGACGTCGGTGACGTCGTGCATGCGCAGCCATGCGGCGAGCGAGATGCTCCCGGCGTGGCCCTCGAAGCCGGAATACGCGGCCGCGTGCTCTCCCTTGACGAAGATCGCCTCGATCCGGTCGGTGTCCAGGGCCGGGTGGAAATCCGACCCGCTGGTGCCGGCGACGCAGTGCACCGGCCAGGAGTCGACATAGTCTGGCGGGTCGCCGAAGTGGGCGCCGGGATCGACATGGAAATCCTTGGTCGCCACGACGTGCCTCCAGTCGCGGGCGGGGTCGGCCAGAGCCTCGGACACGCCGCCGGCAACGGCGGCACCACCGGCGACCGGCAGCGAACCGCCCTCACAGAAGTCGTTCTGGACGTCGACGATGATGAGTGCTCGGGTCACGGTCGGCTCCTACCAGGTCGTTGATTCGGTCGCGGGGATCATGGTCACCGGGATGGCCGGGTCACCGGCGGCCAGCCGGAGACCCTCCCACGGGATCGAGATCAGGGCCTGCCGGAGATGCTCGCGTGATTCGGCCAGGGGCACCGCGGCGGCGGCCACGCCGCCGTCGACGTACGAGCGCTGCAGGAGCTGGTCACCGGGGCGCGGATCCGGGACACCGCGGGACACGACGATCTCCTCGGTCGCAGTGCCGGTCGGCTTGTGTCGACGTACGGCGACCTTCCGCCCGCCCACGGTCGCCTTGTGCTCGCTGCGCTTGACGACCGGGCGGCCGTCCACCTCGACGAGCTTGTAGACCAGGCCGGCGGTCGGTGCCCCCGAGCCGGTCACCACGGCCGTGCCGGCGCCGTACACGTCGACGGGTTCGGCGGCCAGTGCCGCGATCGAAAATTCGTCGAGGTCGCCCGAAACGATGATCTTCGTGTCCGGCGCTCCGAGCGAGTCGAGCAGCTCGCGCGAGTGCCGGGCGAGGACCGAGAGGTCGCCCGAGTCGATCCGGATCGCGTTCAGGTCGGGGCCGGCGACCGCGATCGCGGTGCGGATGCCCTGCGCGATGTCGTACGTGTCGACGAGCAGCGTCGTGTTCTTGCCGAGCGCGGCCACCTGCGATCCGAACGCCGACTGTTCGTCGTCGTGCAGAAGCGTGAAAGCGTGCGCCGCGGTGCCGGTGGTCGGGATGCCGTACGCCCGCCCGGCGGCCAGATTCGACGTGTACGCGAACCCCGCGAGGTAGGCGGCGCGCGCCGAGGCGACAGCGGCCCGTTCGTGGGCTCGTCGGGAACCCATCTCGATCACCGGCCGGCCCCGGGCCGCCGTGACCATCCGGGCCGCGGCCGCGGCGATCGCGCTGTCGAAGTTGAGCACCGACAACACCAGCGTTTCGAGGACGACGCATTCGGCGAACGTGCCGGAGACGGTCAGGATCGGCGAACCGGGGAAGAACAGCTCGCCCTCCGCATAGCCGCTGATGTCGCCGCGGAACTCGTAACCGGCCAGCCAGGCCGCGGTCGCGTTGTCGACGACGCCGGACGACCGGAGGAAGTCGATGTCGCCATCGGTGAACCGGTATTCCGCCAGCATCTCGATCAGCCGCCCGGTGCCGGCCACGACGCCGTACCGGCGACCGGTCGGCAGCCGGCGCGCGAACACCTCGAACACGCAGGACCGCGACGCCGTGCCGTCGCGCAGGGCGGCGTTGACCATCGTCAACTCGTACTGGTCGGTCAGCAGGGCGGCACTGAGATCGCTCACAGTCCTGAGCGTAGAGCGATCGGGTCGGCCTGCGGGTGTGAGGTCAACAACCGGTCGTCGGCGAGAGTCGGTCGCGGTTCGTGGCACGATGGAGGGCATGGCCGCACCGCAAGTGATCCCCGTCGAGGAGCCCGAGATCGAAGAGGTCCCGGAGCGGGACCGGCCGTGGGTCACCATCGTCTGGAACGACCCGGTCAACCTGATGTCCTACGTGACGTGGGTGTTCCAGAAGCTGTTCGGCTACAACAAGGAGAAGGCCGAGAAGCTGATGCTCGACGTGCACCACAAGGGCAAGGCGACCGTGTCGTCGGGCGCCCGCGAACGCATGGAGCACGATGCGTCGCGGCTGCACGCGTACGGGCTGTGGGCGACGGTGGACCAGCCCTGACAATGTTTCGGCGCAAAGGTTCCCGCTGCGTCGCGCGTCTCGAACCCTACGAGGTTCGAGCGCTTCGACAGGTGGCGGCGGAAGTGGTCGCACTGCTCACCGATGGCTTCGACCGGGCCGATCCGGTGGTCGAACGCCTGTTCCCCGACGTCTACCCCGAAGATCCGGCGAGCACGGCCGATCTGCGGCAGTACATCGACGGCGACCTCAAGACGGCCAAGATCGACCAGGCCGGGGCGATCCTTGCGGCGCTGCCGGCGGCCGGTGGCACGGAGGTTTCGCTCGACGACGAGGCGGCCGAGGCATGGCTGCGCGCGTTGAACGACGTCCGGCTTGCCCTCGGCATCCGCCTCGAGGTGCGCGACGACATGGACATCGAGGAGGAGCTGGACGAGGCGGTGCTGCGTGATCCGACATCACCGCGCGTCGGCCAGCTCGAGCTCTACGGCTACCTCGGCCTGCTCCAGCAATCGTTGCTGGAGGCGCTGACGAGTTGACGCGGGCTCACCTCTCCCGGTCGACGAGTCCACGGCGGACGGCCAGCAGCGCGGCCTGCGTACGATCGGCCACACCGAGTTTCATCAGCACGTTCGAGACGTGCGTCTTGACCGTCTTCTCGGACAGCGACAGTGCGCGGGCGATCTCCCGGTTCGACCGTCCCTGAGTGATCTCCGCGAGGACGTCACGCTCGCGCGCGGTCAGCGGCGACGCGACCGCCGGGTCGGGCGCCATCAACGCGGCCGCGACGTCGGGCTGCAAGAGCGTGTGACCCGCGTGTACGGACCGGATCGCGCTCGCCAGATCGCGTGGTTCGACGTCCTTGAAGATCACTCCGGCCGCACCGGCCCGTACGGCCGGAACCGAGACGGCGGGGTCGGTGAAGCTGGTGATAACGAGCACCCGGGCCGTGGAGCCGGCGTCGCGCAGCCGGCCCAACGCCTCGACACCGCCGACCCCGGGCATCAGGAGGTCGAGCAGGATCACGTCCGGCGAAAGCTCAACGGCGGCAGCGACACACGTCTGCCCGTCGGCCGCCTCGCCGACCACATCGATGTCGTCCTGCAATTCGAGGAACGTACGCAGACCGCGGCGTACGACGGCGTGGTCGTCCGCGATGAGGACACGGATCGGTGCATCACTCATGCGGCACCTCCATCCGGATGGTCGTGCCCTGACCCGGAGTCGATTCGACGCTGATCCGTCCGTGCACGGCATGCGACCGCTCGCGCATTGACGCGAGCCCGAGGCGGTGCGATGCGTTGGCAATGCCCGGATCGAAGCCGCGGCCGTCGTCGTGGACCTCGAGGATCGACCGGCGGTCGTCACCGCGCAACGCCACCGTCACATGCCCGGCCCGGGCGTGCTGTAACGCGTTGTGCAGCGCTTCCTCGGCCACCCGGAGCATCGCCTCCTCGACCTTCGGCGCGAGCTTCGGGCAGCCCTCGTCCGCGTACGTGATCGACGCGCCGTGTACGCGATTGAGCAACGCAACGCGGGCGCGGAGTGTCGCGGCCAGCCCTTCCCGCGACAGATCCGGCGGCCGCAACTCCGCGACGATCTGGCGCAGCTCGTTGGTGGCCTCGGTCGCGAGCGTCGTCACGGTCTCGAGTTCGGCGATGGCGCGATCCGGGTCGCGGCGGACGAGCGCAGCGGCGGCCTGAGCGGTCAGCCGCAGGCTGAACAGCGTCTGCGCGACGGCGTCGTGCAACTCCCGGGCGATCCGCTGGCGCTCCTGGACAAGCGTCAACTCGCGCCCCCGCTCGAACAGCCGCGCGTTGGTCAGTGCGATGGCCGCGTGCGCCGCGAGCACGCCGAGCAGTCGCTCGTCGTCGTCGCTGAACTCTGGCCGACCGGTCGGGTTGGCGAGAAAGATCGCGCCGAGAATCTCGTCGTCGTCGGTGAGTGACGCCATGATCGGCACACCGAGGAACGCGCCGAGATTCGGGTGAGCGGCCGGCCACCAGCGAAATCGTGGGTCGGCGTGCAGGTCGCGGAGCCGTTGCGGCGTCGGGTCGGACAGCATCACGCCGAGCAAGCCGTGCTGGCGGGGGAGCGGGCCGATCGCGGCCCACTGCTCGTCACTGATGCCGTCGACGACGAATTCGGCGAAACCGCCCTGGTCGTCCGGAACGCCGAGGGCCGCGTACTCACAGTCGAGCAGGCTCCGGGCCGTACCGACGATGGTCTGGAGCACATCGCGGACCGATCGGTGCTCCGCGACCGCGAGCACGGCGGCGCTGAGCTCGTCGAGCGTTCGGCGCGAATCCACGGGTACGACGCTAGCCGGCCGACGCCGTCGCCACATGCGGCGGCGGTCCTAGGTCCAAAGACCGAGGCTGTGGCCGGCTCCGGCCCGATCCGGCCGGCGCCAGGCCGCCCTAGCGTCGAAGTATGCCTACTGCCATCATCACTGGCGCTTCCCGCGGCCTCGGGCTTGCTCTCGCCCATGCACTCGCCGCCGAGGGATGGGCGCTCATCATCGACGCACGCGGCGGCGACGCACTGGCCACGGCGACGGCGGAACTGCGCGAGCGGTGGCCCGACGCGGATATCGAGGCGCTCGCCGGCGACATCACCGCGCCGGCCCACCGAGCCGCCCTGATCGGCGCCGCACGTGGCCACCTCGACCTCCTGGTGAACAACGCCGGCACGCTGGGGCCGAGCCCACTGCCGGCCGGCGCCGACCTTGATATCACGGCCCTGCGGGACATCGTCGAGACGAACGTCGTCGCGCCGCATGCGTTGACCCAGGCGGCATTGCCGCTGTTGCGCACGTCGCATGGCGTCGTCGTGGACATCACCTCGGACGCGGCCATCGAGGCGTATCCGGGCTGGAGCGGGTACGGCGCCGCCAAGGCCGCCACGGAACAGCTGCGCAATGTGCTCGCGGCCGAAGAAACGGACGTGACCGTGTGGCGCGTCGACCCGGGCGACCTGCGTACCCAGATGCACCAGCTCGCGTTCCCGGGCGAGGACATCAGCGACCGGCCGCTGCCGGAGACGGTCGCGCCCGGCCTCGTCGGTCTGCTCGACGCCGGACCGGCGTCCGGTCGCTACCGGCTGGCCGACTTCATTGCGCGCCCGGACGATATCCGGCCGGCGAGCCGCGACGGCGAGTGCCCGAACGGGCCACGCGCATCGGCTGACATCGCGGTCGTCGCGCTCGTTGGCGATGCCGCCGCCGACGGTGCCGCGAGTGCGGTGGCCGACGCCGGTCGGACAGCCGACGCGGCTGGAGCGAACGCCGAAGCGACCTGCGTCGGCGCCGGCCCGATCGCGATGTGGCTCACGATCGAGGTCGACGACTTCGCGCCGGCCGCCGCCTTCTACCGCGACGTGATCGGTCTACCCGAAATCGACGGCTGGGCCAGCGACGGCGAGGTCGGCGCGGTATTCGCGGTCGGTCCGGCCGCGCGCGTGGAAATCGAACGTCCGGCCAAGCCCACCCCCGGAGCCCGTCTCGCGATCGAGTACGCGGACCTCGACACTCTGGCCGCCGCGCACGAGCAGATCGCGGCGCACCTGGGTGCCGATGCCGTCCCGCTGCTCCGCCATTACCGCGGCCACTCCGGCTTCACCGTCCACGATCCCCGCGGCACCGAGCTCTACCTCTGGAGTGAGAAGTGACCTTGGCCACCAAGACCAGCAGGACGCCCCCCGTTTCCCTCGACTTCCATCTGCCAGCCGCGCTGTCCGCCCACGAACCGCCGGAAGCGCACGGCATCGCGCGCGACCAGGTTCGGATGCTCGTCGGCCGGCGCGATACCGGCCGGCTCAGCAACCACCGGTTCGCCGACCTGCCCGACGTGCTCACGCCCGGCGATGTGCTCGTGGTCAACACGTCCGCGACGATCCCGGCCGCGATCGACGTGCTCGGCCGGCCCGATCTCGTCGTGCATGTGTCGACCGAACTCCCGGACCGGACCTGGGTCGTCGAGCTGCGACATCGGGTGGCCGGCGGCGCGACCGAGCCGTACGCCGACGGTATTGCCGACGACCGGTTCACGATCACCGGCGGAGCGCACCTGCACCTGTGCCGGCCGTACACGCCGGATCGCCTGTGGGTGGCCGAGATCGACGCGCCGTCGGTGCCGAGCTACCTGATGGCCCACGGTCGGCCGATCCGCTACTCGTATGTGGACCGGGACTGGCCGTTGTCGGCGTACCGGTCGGTGTTCGCGGCCACCCCGGGCAGCGCCGAGATGCCGAGCGCGAGCCGGCCGTTCACCGACGAACTCGTGACCCGACTGGTTTCGCGCGGCATCGTGTTCGCGCCGATCCTGCTGCACACCGGCGTCGCGTCGCCGGAGGCGCACGAAAAGCCGTACCCGGAACGGTTTTCGGTCCCGGAGACGACAGCGCGGCTAGTGAACGAGGCCCGTGCGGCCGGGCGCCGCATCATCGGCGTCGGCACGACGGCGGTGCGCGCGATCGAAACGGCCGCCGACGAACGCGGCCGGTTGCGCGCCGCGGCCGGCTGGACGTCGCTGGTGGTCACGCCCGATCGGGGGGTACGGGCAATCGACGGCCTGGTGACCGGCTTCCACGAGCCACAGGCGTCCCATCTGGAAATGCTCAAGGCGATCGCGGGGGAGCGCCTGGTCGCCGCGTGCTACGCCGAAGCACTGCGTCGGGGCTATCTGTGGCACGAGTTCGGCGACATCAACCTGTTGCTCGATCGCTAGGTGGCGTGGTCTACGACGCCTCGTAGACCACGGCACCCTCGACGATCGTGAGCCGGACGGTGGAGTCGGTGATCGCGCCGCCGTCCGGCTCGTACGGATCGCGGTCCAGCACCACAAGGTCGGCGTACTTTCCGACTTCGATCGATCCGGTCATGTCGTCGTGGTGGTTGGTGTGGGCCGAACCCATCGTGTACGCGTACGCGGCGTCCGCGAACGACAGCCGCTCGGCCGGCAGGAACGGCGGCTCGTCGGGGCCGGTGCCCGGCTCGGTCCGGGTGACGGCGACGTGCATGATCTCGAGCGGATCGGGGCTCGACACCGGCCAATCGCTGCCCAGCGCGAGGCGGCCACCGGTGCGCGCGATCGACGCGAACGGGTACTGCCATGTCGACCGCTCATCGCCGAGGTACGGAATGGTCAGCTCGGTCATCTGCGGCTCGGCGCAGGCCCACAGCGCCTGGATGTTCGCGGTGGCGTCGAGCGCGCCGAAGCGCGGGACGTCATCGGGGTGCACGACCTGCAGGTGCGCGATCTGGTGGCGATTGTCGCGGGCACCGTTCGCCGTCCGGGCGGCCTCGATCGCGTCGAGCGCGGTCCGTACGCCCCGGTCGCCGAGCGCGTGCATGTGGACCTGGAAGCCGGCTCCGTCCAGGGCCGTGACGATCTGCGGCAGGAGCTGTGGGTCGATGAAGTCCAGCCCGCTGTTCGCCGTCTCGTGCCCGTGGCCGTCGAGGTAGGGCGAGAGCATCGCGGCGGTGAATGTCTCGCAGACCCCGTCCAGCATGATCTTGACAGCGGACGGGCGGAATCGGCCGAGTGGCCCGCGGGCCCGGCGGTCGACCATCTCATCGACCTGGTCGAGGCCGCCCGACCGGTCCCACCACAACGCGCCGACGACCCGGGCCGTCAGTTCGCCGGACGCCGCCGCGTCGAGATAGGTCTGCAACGAGTCGCTCATGCTCGGACCGTCGCCGACCCATGCGTCCTGCCAGGCGGTAATGCCGAGCGAGTGCAGGTAGGCCTGGCCGACGAGGAGACCGTGACGCATATCATCCGGGGTCGCCATCGGCAGGTGCTTCTCGACGAGATCCATCGCGCCCTCATGTAGCGCTCCGGTCGGGTCACCAGCGGCGTCGCGTTCGATGCGGCCGTCGACCGGGTCGGACGTGTCCCGGGTGATGCCGGCGATCTCCAGCGCCCGGGTGTTGGCCCAGCCACTGTGATGGTCGCGATTGGGCAGGAACACCGGCCGGTCGGCGACGATCGCGTCGAGCGCGGCGGCGGTCGGGCAGCCGCCCGGGAAGGACTCCATCGACCAGCCGCCGCCGTCGATCCAGTCCCGATCCGGGTTCGCCTCAGCGTAGGCGCGGATGGCCGCGAGATACGCCGCCTCCGTCTTCAGCCCGGTGAGGTCACATCGGGAGCGTTCCAGGCCGCCGGAGACCGGATGCGCGTGCGCGTCCTGGAAGCCGGGCATGACCGCCCGCCCGGCTAGGTCGACGACGTCGGTCGCGGGCCGCATGTACTCGCGGATCTCCTCGTCGGATCCGACGGCCAGAATGCGACCGCTGTGGATCGCGATTGCGGTGGGCGGCGGGGCGGCGGGGCTGGCGTACGGCCCGGCGACCGCGCGTACCACCCCGCCGGCGAGGATGAGATCAGCGTGCACGAGCGCCTCCTGCGGCTTCGTAGTGCGGCCGAGCAGCAGGATAGGCTATGCGGGTGCTGACTATCGACCGCGGCATCGTCGACCGGATCATGGCGCATGCCCGCCGTGACCACCCGGAAGAGGCGTGTGGCGTGGTGGCCGGCCCGATCGGCAGCGACCGGCCGGAGCGGCTGATCCCGATGGACAACGCCGAGCGATCGATGACGTTCTACCGCTTCGACGCGATGGAGCAGCTGCGGGTGTGGCGGGAGATGGACGACCGCGACGAGGAGCCGGTGGTGATTTACCACTCACATACCGCCACCGAGCCCTACCCGTCGCGCACCGATATCTCGTTCGCCGGCGAGCCTGGTGCGCATTACGTGTTGGTCTCCACACGGGAGCCCACGGTCGACGAGATCCGATCGTTTCGCATCGTGGACGGCGAGGTAACCGAGGAACCGGTGCGTGTCATCGGTGCGAGCGTGGACGGCGGGCCGGCCGGCTCGCCAGACGCCGTCACGACGTACATGTTCGGGCAGACGCAGAACAACGTCGACTACGAGTGTCCGGCCTGAGCAATATCCCGGCCCCGTTTGTCGTTGCGTCCAACGTTCCTAGGTTCAAGACCGTTCAAGGAGTACGCCCACCATGGCCATCGAGGTTCGCATCCCGACCATCCTGCGCAGCTACACCGGCGGCGCGAAAGCCGTCGACGGATCCGGCGACACGCTCGCCGATCTGCTCACCGATCTTGACGCCCGTCACCCCGGCCTGCGTGACCGGCTCATCAAGGACGGCTCCCTCCATCGCTTCGTCAACATCTACATCAACGACGAGGACGTGCGGTTCCTCGGCTCGCTCGATGCGAAGCTCGCCGACGGCGACAACGTGACGATCCTGCCGGCCGTCGCCGGCGGCGCGCTGCCTGCGATGGGTGGCCGGGCCGCCTCAAGGGGCTAGTCATGGCCCGGTTCGACAGCCTCATCGAGGCCTGCGGAGGCACGCCGCTCGTCGGGCTGCCCCGGCTATCGCCCTCGGCCGACGTCCGCCTGTGGGCGAAGCTCGAAGACCGCAACCCCACCGGCAGCGTGAAGGACCGGGCCGCCCTGTGGATGGTGCGTGCCGCCGAAGCCGAGGGTCGGCTCACGGTCGGTGACACGATCTTGGAGCCGACCAGCGGCAACACCGGTATAGCGCTGGCCATGGTCGCGAAGCTCCGGGGCTATCGGCTGGTCTGCGTGATGCCGGAGAACGTCTCGACGGAGCGCACCCAGCTGCTCCGGATGTACGGCGCGGAGATCATCTTCTCGCCGGCGGCCGGCGGCTCGAACCAGGCCGTCGCGATGGCCCGGCAGATAGCCGAGGACCACCCGGACTGGGTGATGCTGTTCCAGTACGGCAACGAGGCCAACGCCCGCGCCCACTACGAGACGACCGGTCCGGAGTTGCTACGCGACCTGCCGACGATCACCCACTTCGTGGCCGGCCTCGGCACCACCGGCACGCTGATGGGCACCGGGCGCTATCTGCGGGAGAAGCAACCGGATGTCGAGATCATCGCGGCCGAGCCCCGCTATGGCGAGGTCGTCTACGGCCTGCGCAACATCGACGAGGGCTACGTCCCCGAGCTGTACGACGCGACGGTGCTGAGCCGGCGTTTCTCGGTCGGCACACGCGATGCGGTCCTCCGTACCCGGCAATTGGTCGAGGTTGAGGGGATCTTTGCCGGGTTCTCCACCGGAGCCGTCTTGCACGCGGCCCTGGCCGTCGGTCACCAGGCCGTCAGAGAGGGCCGCAAAGCGGACATCGCGTTCCTGGTCGCCGACGGGGGTTACCGATACCTGTCCACCGGGGCGTACGGCGGCACCCTGGCCGATGCGGAGGCGGCGCTGGAGGGCCAGCTCTGGGCCTGATGGTGGGACCGGCCTCCGGATCGTCGGGTCGACCTAGAGGGCAAGCACCAGGATCAGCGCCACGATGATGGTCAGTGACGCCACCCCGAGCAACGCCCATGGCGCGATGCGCCAGCGCGCGGTGACGAACGCGCCCAGGGTCGAACTGAAGCCGATCAGGCCGACGATCGCGGCGATCGGTGCGAACCAGCCGGGTGCGCCGGAGATGATCGCGAACGCGGACCGGATCGCGAGCACCAGACCGATGATGCCGATGACGGCGGCCCAGGCGCACAGGCCGACGAGGCGGCCGGGTGCCGGCGGCTGCTTCGTGTCCGGGCGCATGGCGAGCGTGACCCGGGCGAGGCCCGCGGGCTCCCCGTCGTTGGCGACGACGGGCGTGCCGCCGATGGTCGCGTCGAGGTCGCCCGCGTAGGTCTCGGCGATGTACGTCCCCGGCTTGGTCCGCGCGGGCGGAATGCGGCCGACATGGGCGCTACCGACCTTGGCGCTACCGACCTTCGCGCCGCCAGTGGCGGCCTGGCCCATCGCCGTACGGGTCGCGTCGCTGCTCACAAGCTATCGGGCCTTTCGGGAGAAGCGGCATATCAAACCCCTACCCTACCCAGCTTTCGCTGCCGAGAATCCTGCCCACACGTGGCCGCCAACCGACCGGACGTTTCGGACGTTTTGCCGGCATGATGCCTGTCACGTTCCAGACAGCCATGCCCGTTGTGTCCCGTGTGGTGATGCCGCACAGCGTAGGCTCCGCAGCGTGAGCGACGCGCCCATCGGCATCTTCGACTCGGGAGTCGGCGGCCTGACGGTGGCCCGTGCAATCCTCGATCAGCTGCCGCACGAGCAGCTGCGCTACCTCGGGGACACGGCTCATCTGCCGTACGGGCCGAGGCCGATCGCCGACGTACGCCGCCTCGCGCTCGGGTGCCTCGACCGGTTGGTCGACGAGGGCGTCAAGATGCTCGTGATCGCTTGCAACACTGCGTCGGCCGCCTGCCTCCACGATGCCCGCGAGCGGTATTCGGTGCCGGTCGTCGAGGTGATCCGGCCGGCCGTACGTCGTGCCGTCGCGGCCACCCGCAACGGCCAGATCGGCGTGATCGGCACCCGGGCCACGATCAGCAGCGGCGCGTACGCCGATGGTTTCGCGGCCGCCCCGCACGTGAATGTGACGAGCGTCGCCTGTCCTCAGTTCGTGGATTTCGTCGAGCGCGGCATCACCTCCGGCCGGGCGCTGCTCGGCCTGGCGCACGGATATCTCGAGCCGTTGCAGCGCGCCGACGTCGATACGGTGGTCCTCGGCTGCACGCACTATCCGTTGCTGACCGGGCTGCTGGGCGTCGTGATGGGCGACGGCGTGACGCTGGTGTCGAGCGCGGACGAGACTGCCCGCGAGGTCTACCGGCGCCTGACCGAGCTGGACATGTTCCGCCTGCAGGACGCACCGTCGCCCCGCCACGAATTCCGCAGCACCGGCGATCCGGTCGCGTTCGCACGGCTCGCGCAGCGATTCCTCGGACCCGAGGCGGCCGCCGATCCGGCGTCGGTCACGGCCGAGTTGCCCGTGGTCGCGGCCGAGCCGGCCGGCGCTCGGGGGATGGCGTGAAACTCACGGTCCTCGGTTGTGCGGGCAGCTTTCCCGGACCCGAGTCGGCCTGCTCCGCCTATCTGATCGAGGCGGACGGATTCCGACTGATGATGGACTTCGGCACGGGCTCGTTGTCGGCGCTGCAACGGTATTCGGGTCTCAAGTCCGTGGATGCAGTCCTGCTCACTCACCTGCACTGCGATCACATGCTGGACGCGTGCTCTTATGTCGTGGTCCGGCGGTACGCCCCGGACGGTCCGTACGAGCGGCTGCCGCTGTTCGCCCCGGCCGGTGCGCGCGAGCGCATGATCGCGGCGTACGGCAGCGACGAAGGCCCGCTCGACGACGTGTACGCGTTCTTCGCGCTGCAGCCCGGCACGTTTCCGATCGGACCGCTGTCGGTCACCGTCGACCGCGTCGAGCATCCCGTCGAGACGTACGGCGTCCGGATCGAGCACGGTGGCCGTACCCTCGCGTACTCGGCCGACACGGCGCCGTGCGACCCGTTGATCCGGCTCGCCTCGGGCGCCGACGCGTTCCTGTGCGAGGCCAGCTATCTCGACACCGAGGACAACCCGCCCGGCCTGCACATGACCGGCCGCGATGCCGGAGAGGCGGCGACGAAGGCCGGCACACGCCAGTTGCTCCTGACCCATCTCGTCACCGCCTGGGGCAGCGAGAGCGCGACGCTCGACGCGGCCACCGGCGCCTACTCCGGGCCGGTCGAAGTCGTGCGGCCCGGCGCTACCTACGAGATCTAGCCGCGATCGCCGCGCCTGTCGGTCGACCACGAACACCCGCCCGTAACATGGCGGGCATGGCCCGACCCGATGGACGTAAACCCGACGAGCTGCGACCCGTCACCCTGACCCGCGCCTGGAGCATGCACGCGGAGGGCTCGGTGCTCGTCGACTTCGGCGACACCCGGGTGCTCTGCACGGCCAGTGTCACCGGCGGCGTGCCCCGGTGGCGAAAGGGCTCCGGGCTCGGCTGGGTCACGAGCGAATACGCGATGCTGCCGCGCGCCACGACCACCCGCAACGACCGCGAGAGCATCAAGGGCCGGGTGGGCGGCCGTACCCATGAAATTTCCCGGCTGATCGGCCGCAGCCTGCGCGCGTGCATCGACCTCGGCGCACTCGGCGAGAACTCCGTCGTGATCGACTGCGACGTGCTGCAGGCCGACGGCGGCACCCGCACCGCGGCGATCACCGGCGCCTACGTCGCACTGACCGACGCGGTCACCTGGATGGCGGCGCGGGGGATGCTGAGCGGCAAACCGGAGAAGGTCATCCACCGGTCGGTGTCGGCGGTCAGCGTGGGCGTTATCGACGGCGAACCCCGACTCGATCTCTGCTACGCCGAAGACGGCACGGCCGACGTCGACATGAACATCGTCTGTACGGGCACCGGCGAGTTCGTCGAGGTGCAGGGCACCGGCGAGCACAACGTATTCGGCCGCGACGAGTTGGACACGCTGCTCGACCTCGGCGTCTCGGGCTGCCGCCAGCTCGCCGAGTTGCAGGCGGCCGCGCTCGCGGCTCCGCTCGGCTGAGCGGGCGTACGCGGATGAAGATCCTTCTCGCCACGCGCAACGCGAAGAAGCAGCTCGAGTTGCAACGGATCCTCGACGCCGCACCGGACATCGCCGACGTCACGATTCTCGGTCTGACCGACGTCGAGGCGTACGTCGAGGTACCCGAGTCGGGCCTCACGTTCGATGACAACGCACTGCTGAAGGCACGCGAAGGCGCCGAGCACACCGGCCTGCCGACGGTGGCCGACGACTCGGGGCTGGCTGTCGACGTGATGGGCGGCATGCCGGGAATCTTCAGCGCCCGGTGGTCGGGTCGGCACGGCGACGACGACGCGAATCTGGATCTGCTGCTCGCCCAGGTCGGCGACGTTCCGGACGACGCGCTG
>CAWIKW010000020.1:0-105478 GCA_963836785.1 uncultured Actinomycetota bacterium
GAGAGCGCCGGGCCCGGCCGACTGGCGTGACTGGCTCAGGACTCGTCGTCCTTCGCCTGGCTGTCGGTGCTGTCGTCGTCGGTGTCCTCGACCGCCGGTGCGTCCGCCTGGGCGGCGGCCGCTGGAGTCTCGTCCTCGTCGTCGCCGGCGAGCACGGCCACGGCTTCCGCCTTCGCGGCCTTGCGGGCCGTCGACTTCGCCGGGCGGGCCGTCGTCGTCGGGACCGCGAGCTCCTCGACCAGCTCGATGACGGCCATCTGAGCGTTATCGCCCTTGCGGGGATTGGTCTTGACGATCCGCGTGTAACCGCCGGGACGCGTCGTGAAGCGCGGCGCGATGTCATCGAACAGCGTCGCCACCACGTCCTGGTCACGGACGACAGTCAGCACCCGACGGCGAGCGTGCAGGTCGCCCCGCTTTGCCTTCGTGATGAGCTGCTCGGCGAGTGGCCGGAGCCGCTTCGCCTTCGTCTCGGTCGTGGTGATGCGGCCGTGACGGAACAACTGCGTGGCCAGGTTGGCCAGGATCAGCCGCTCGTGCGCCGGGCTGCCGCCGAGACGGGGACCCTTGGTGGGCGTGGGCATGGTCGGTGCTCCTCGTGTGGTGTCGTGCATCTGGTACGTAGGGGCCGGCCCCGAGGCCGACCCCTACTGCTACTACAGCTGTTCGGTCTCGCGGTAGTCGTCGGTGTCGTAGTCCGTGTCCGAGAAGCCGTCCACGACGTTGGCCGGGTCGAAGGTCGGAGCCGAGTCCTTGAGACCAAGGCCCATGCCGGCGAGCTTCATCTTGACCTCGTCGATCGACTTCTGGCCGAAGTTCCGGATGTCGAGCAGGTCCGCCTCGGTCCGGCCGATCAGCTCGCCAACCGAGTTGATGCCTTCCCGCTTGAGGCAGTTGTACGACCGGACGGTCAGGTCCAGCTCTTCGATCGGCAGCGCAAGATCGGCAGCGAGCTGCGCGTCCTGCGGCGACGGACCGATGTCGATGCCCTCGGCCTCTTCGTCCAGCTCGCGAGCGAGCCCGAACAGTTCGACGAGGGTCGAGCCGGCCGAGGCGAGCGCCGTACGCGGCGAGATCGACGGCTTCGTCTCGACGTCGATGATCAGACGGTCGAAGTCCGTACGCTGCTCGACGCGGGTCGCCTCGACGCGGTACGTCACCTTGAGCACCGGCGAGTAGATCGAGTCGACCGGGATTCGGCCGATCTCGGCGCCGGCGTTCTTGTTCTGTGTCGCGGTGACGTAGCCACGGCCGCGCTCGACGGTGAGCTCCATGTCGACACGAGCCTTGCCGTTCAGCGTCGCGAGCTTGAGGTCGGCGTTGTGCACGTTGACACCGGCCGGCGGCTGGATGTCGCCCGCGGTGATGTCGCCCGGGCCCTGCTTGCGCAGGTACATGCTGACCGGCTCGTCGTGGTCGGAGCTGACGCACAGTTCCTTGACGTTCATGACGAGCTCGACCACGTCCTCCTTGACACCGGGAATCGTGGTGAACTCGTGCAGCACGCCGTCGACCTTGATCGAGGTGACCGCTGCGCCCGGGATCGAGCTGAGCAGCGTACGCCGCAGGGAGTTGCCGAGCGTGTAGCCGAAGCCCGGCTCGAGCGGCTCGATGATGAATCGGGAGCGCGTGTCGCTGATCGCCTCTTCGGAGAGCGACGGTCGCTGTGAGATGAGCATTGCTTCTCTTTTCGTTCGGGGCACCCGCTATTTGATGCCCGTCCAGGTATTTCTTTGTAGCTGCTTGCTGCCGTTGCTCGGTGTCGCCGGCCGTTGGCCGGCTTGCCGCCGTGTCCCCGTTCAGACCGGTTTTCGGTCTTGTCCGACGGACCCGGATTTGGGACCGGCTCCAGCCTCGCTGGCAAGGCGCACCGGGCCGCCGTGTGCGTTCTTTGCACACAAGGTGCGGAGCAACGCCGCCAGCGAGTCTGGAGGCGATGTCAAATCACTTGGAGTAGAGCTCGACGATGAGTTGTTCCTGCACCTGCGTGTCGATGTTGGCGCGCGACGGCAGGTTGTGCACGAGCACCTTCATCTGGGTCGGGATCGCCTCGAGCCACGCCGGCACGATCTTCGAACCGGCCTCGGCGGCCGCGACGACGAACGGCGTGAGCTCGCGGGACTTCTCCCGGACCTGGATGATGTCGTACTCGCTGACGCGGTACGACGGGATGTCGACCTTGCGGCCGTTCACCGTGATGTGACCGTGCTTGACCAGCTGACGGGCCATGTCGCGGGACTTGGCGTAGCCGGCGCGGTAGATCACGTTGTCGAGCCGCGATTCGAGGATGCGCAGCAGCTCTTCGCCGGTCTTGCCCTGCTTGGCGACGGCTTCCTCGTAGTAACGGCGGAACTGCTTCTCCAGCACGCCGTACACCCGGCGGGCCTTCTGCTTCTCGCGCAGCTGGAGCAGGTACTCGGTCTCCTTCAGACGACCACGGCCGTGCTGGCCGGGCGGGAAGGGACGCGACTCAAACGGGCACTTCGGCCCATCGCACTTGCTGCCCTTGAGGAAGAGCTTCATCTTCTCGCGGCGGCAACGGCGGCAGTCGGCACCTGTATAACGAGCCATTTCTCTATCTCCCTTAGACCCGGCGACGCTTGGGCGGACGGCAACCGTTGTGTGGCTGCGGCGTGACGTCGGCGATCTGGCCGACTTCGAGGCCGACGGCCTGCAGCGAACGGATGGCGGTCTCGCGGCCGGAGCCCGGACCCTTCACGAACACATCGACCTTGCGCATGCCGTGCTCCATCGCCCGGCGTGCGGCCGCCTCGGCGGCGAGCTGGGCGGCGAACGGAGTCGACTTGCGCGAGCCCTTGAAGCCGACCTGGCCCGCGGAGGCCCAGGAAATCACGGCGCCGGTCGGGTCGGTGATCGACACGATCGTGTTGTTGAACGTGCTCTTGATGTGCGCCTGCCCGTGGGAGACGTTCTTGCGTTCTTTGCGCCGGACCTTCTTGACGGGGGCCCCTGCGCGTGCCTTCGGTGGCATATTCGAATGCGCTCCTAGATCCGCTTAATGAGAGTTGTTCGACCTTGCTCGCAACCCGCCAGCGCACCGGCCAGGGGCCGCGGCATACCGGATCGAACAAAAATCACTTCTTGCCGGCCTTCTTCTTGCCGGCGACGGTGCGCTTGGGACCCTTGCGGGTGCGCGCGTTGGTGCGTGTCCGCTGACCGCGGACCGGCAGGCCGCGACGGTGCCGGATGCCCTGATAGCAACCGATCTCCATCTTGCGCCGGATGTCGGACTGCACCTCGCGGCGCAGGTCACCCTCGACCTTGTAGTTCGCTTCGATGTAGTCGCGCAGTGCGACGACCTCGTCGTCGGTCAGGTCACGGCTGCGCTTCTCCGGGGAGATCCCGGTCGCGGCCAGCGACGCGAGGGCCCGGGTGCGGCCGATGCCGAAGATGTAGGTGAGCGCGACTTCCATCCGCTTCTCGCGGGGAAGGTCGACGCCGAGTAGACGTGCCATTAGCGGGCGACTCCTCGTGGTCAGTTAGAGGTCTGTGTCGTTCCGCCCCGTCTGCCCGGACGGGCCCCGGCCTCTAACCGGGGGACGACCACGAGTCGCATCGACGCTGTCGCGTCGGGTGCTCGTCGCGGCTGGAACGAGCTTTCATCAAGTTGTGCTGCGGTTTCTTGCTGTGGCGTTGCTGTCGAGCACGGCACATCGCCGCGCGGCGGGCGTCAGCCCTGGCGCTGCTTGTGGCGCGGGTCAGAACAAATGACCATGACCCGCCCGTGGCGCCGGATGACCCGGCACTTCTGGCAGATCCTCTTCACGCTCGGCTTGACCTTCACGGTGTGCCTTTCAGCCTCTCTGGCGTCGCCGCCGGATCGACGGCTCGGTCAGGATTTACTTGTAGCGGTAGACGATGCGTCCGCGGGTCAAGTCATAGGGAGACAGCTCCACCACGACCCGGTCCTCAGGCAGGATGCGGATGTAGTGCTGTCGCATCTTGCCGCTGATGTGCGCCAGGACCTTGTGGCCGTTGGCGAGTTCTACCCGGAACATCGCGTTCGGGAGTGGCTCGATGACTCGGCCTTCGATCTCGATGGCCCCATCTTTTTTGGGCATAGCCTCCGCTACCTGACGTCTGGTCTATTGACAGGTGCGCCTCGTCCGATTCACGCTCGGTGGTGAGGTCGGCTCCCGCCGTGCTCAGTCCCGGTGCGTGCCAGCCGCGGCTCCGTCTCGCCCGCCGAAGGCATGGTGGGCATGACGGAGTGGACGCTGCGCGCCAAGAAGCGAGTGTACGCGTATGCCGTCGGCCCCGGCAAACTCGGCCCCCGCGGTCGGGCGTGTCACCGCACACAGGCTGCCGAGCCGGGGCCGGATCTCACGAACCCCGACTATCCAAGATCACCGTGCACACAAGATCACCGCAACTTCACGGAAGTCGCCCGCTCCCCGCGCGACCAACCGGGCAACTTCACGGAAGTCGCCCGCTCCCCGCGTGACCAACCGGGCGACTTCACGGAAGTTGCGGTGATCTTGCGGCGCGGATCATTGGGCGGATCTTGATTTGCGACGGTTAGACGGAATCGGTGCCGTTGTCCCGGTTCATCCGCCGAAAATCACGCTCGGCCCGCCGGCGGGCCTCGCGCTCCGCCCGCCGTCGGGCCTCGTGGCTTGGGGCGCCGGTGGCCAGCCCGCGGATCGTCGAGGCGAGCAGGACCGCGCCCCAGATTCCCAGTGGCCACGCCGGCCAGAAGGAGTGGCCCCCGCTGAGCGCCCAAATGACCACGAGGATGCACGCCACGGTGATCCAGCTGCTCCACTGGGCAGCCACCCACTTGCGGCCGTGGCCAAGACCGTGCGCTTCCTCGGTGGGGACGGCATCGCTGCGAGGACGCTGGCACCATCTGGCTCCGGCCGGGCGGCGTCGCCTCAGGCAGATCGGTCAGGAGCGCCTTGAGATCGCCGTACGTGCGAGCCGCGTACGTCTCCTTGAGCCGGTCGTCGTACTCGGTCAGCGTCAGCCGACCCTCGTTGAGCGCACCACGCAGCCGCTCGGCGACGAACTCACGATCGACGTCGGCGGCTCGCAGATTGTCTGGCTCGCGGGTGCTGTCCGGCTCGTCAGGCACCCTATGAGAATGCCACTTCGTGTCCAGCGGCCGCCAGCCCGGTCACCGACGCGCGGCCGGCGCGGCTACTAGTTGCCGCGCGCTCTTGGCGTGAGCAGATCGCCAAGTCGGGCGGCGCCACCGTCGATAGCAGTGGTCACCCATATGCCGTCATCGAAGATCGCCATCGTGTGCTCCACATGTACGGCGACCGAGCCGTCCCGGGTGACGACGGTCCACCCGTCGCTCAGCTCCGCCGTGCGGGGTGACCCGTAGGTCAGCATCGGCTCGATCGCGAGCGCCATGCCGGGCACCAGGCGCGGCCCGTGTCCTGGACGCCCCCGGTTCAACACATGCGGATCCTGGTGCATCTCGGTCCCGATGCCGTGGCCGCCGTAACCGTCGACGATCCCGTACCGACCATGCTTTTTGATCTCAGCCTCGATGGCCGCGGAGATGTCCGTGAGCCGGCCGCGACCGGAGGCCGCACCGCGCGCCGCGGCGGTGATGCCGGCCCACATCGCGTCTTCGGCGGTGACCGCCATGCGCAGCAGGTCGGGCTTGACCTCACCGACCGGTACGGTGATGGCCGCGTCGGCGTGCCAGCCATCGACGATGGCGCCGCAGTCGAGCGAGATCAGGTCGCCTTCGGCCAGGACGGCCGAGCGCGAGGGGATCGCGTGCACGATCTGGTCGTTCACCGACGAGCAGATGCTGGCCGGGAAGCCGTGATAGCCCTTGAACGACGGTACGGCTCCGGCGCTGGTGATCACGTCCTCGGCGATCGCGTCGAGTTCCGCGGTGCTGATCCCGGCGACGACCGCGGCCCGCATCTTCTCCAGGGCGGCGTGCACGACGAGCCCGGCGGCCCGCATCTTCACGAGTTGCTCGGGGGTCTTGTACTGGATCTCCAGGTCGCGGCTACGCACGCTATCCACCGTACGGGCGCAACGCGTCAATCGCTCGCACCGTGATGTCTTCCACAAGTCCGGTCGCATCGATGCCGACCAGCTTGCCCTGCGCGCCGTAGAAGTCGATCAGCGGCGCGGTCTTGTCGGCGTATTCGCGCAGCCGGTTCGCGACCGTCTCGGCCTTGTCGTCATCGCGCTGGTAGAGCTCGCTGCCGCACCGGTCGCAGACGCCATCGATGGTCGGCGCATCGAATTCGACGTGCCAGGTCTTGCCGCAGCCAGAGCAGGTACGGCGACCGGACAGCCGCCGGATCACCTCGTCGTCGTCGACCACGAGTTCCAGCACGACATCGAGCTGCGTACCGAGGTCGGCGAGCATCTTGTCGAGCTCCTGGGCCTGCGGCACCGTGCGGGGAAAGCCGTCGAGGAGGAAACCGTCACCCGCGTCCGGCTCGGCCAGCCGGCCCCGGACCATGTTGATCGTGACCTCGTCCGGCACCAGATTGCCGTCGTCCATGTAGCGCTTGGCCTCGAGCCCGAGCGGCGTGCCCTGGGAAACATTCGCGCGGAAAATGTCGCCGGTCGAGATCTTCGGCACCGCGAGGTGCGCCGCGATGAACTCGGCCTGCGTCCCTTTCCCCGCCCCGGGCGGGCCCACGAGTACGAGGCGCATCGTTAGACCGCCTCACTCGTGGCCGCAGTCGTACGTTGCACTACCGCAGGAACCCTTCGTAGTTGCGCTGCATCAGCTGGCTCTCGATCTGCTTCACCGTATCGAGCGCGACACCGACGATAATCAGCACCGCCGTGCCACCGAACGGGAAGTTCTGCTTGTTGCCGCCGACCAGGTTGATGAACAGGTTCGGCAGGACGGCCACGATCGCGAGGTAGAGCGAGCCGGGAAGGGTCAGTCGGGACAGGATGTAGTCGAAGTACTGCGCGGTGGGCTTGCCGGGGCGTACGCCCTGCACGAATCCGCCGTACTTCTTCATGTCGTCCGCGACCTGCGTCGGGTTGAACGTGATCGACACGTAGAAGTACGTGAAGAACAAGATCAGCAGGAAGTACAGCGTGATGTTGACCCAGTCGCCCTGATTGACCAGGTGCGTGTTCACGAATCGAAGGAACCAGTTCGTGCTGTTCGGGTACAGGTTCACGATCAACTGCGGCAGATAGAGCAGCGACGACGCGAAGATCACCGGGATGACACCGGCCTGGTTCACCTTCAGCGGGATGTAGGTCGAGGTGCCGCCGTACATCCGCCGGCCGACCATGCGTTTGGCGTACTGCACCGGAATCCGGCGCTGCGCCTGTTCCATGAAGACGACCGCGGTGATCACCGCTACACCGATGATCAAGATGATGATGAAGACGGTCCACCCGGCCGACTTCTTGATCGTCCAACCTTCGCCGGGCAGGCGGGCCGCGATCGAGGTAAAGATCAGGATCGACATGCCGTTGCCGATGCCGCGGTCGGTGATCATCTCGCCGAGCCACATGATCACACCGGTGCCGGCGGTCATCGTGATGACGAGGATGGTCACCGTGAGGGCGATCGGGATGCCCTGGGTGGCCGGGATGATCGGGGTCTGGTTCTGGTCGCAGGCGCCGCCGAAGAGCGTGCCAGAGCGGGCCAGCGCGACGAAGGCCGACGCCTGGAGGATGGCGAGGCCGAGGGTCAGGTAGCGGGTGTACTGCGTGATCTTCGCCTGACCGGACTGGCCCTCCTTGCGGAGCGTCTCCAGACGCGGGATCACGACGGTCAGCAGCTGCAGGATGATGCTCGCCGTGATGTACGGCATGATCCCGAGCGCGAACACGGAGAGTTGCAGAAGGGCGCCGCCGGAGAACAGATTCAGCAGGTTCAGGACGTCATTCGTACTGGCCGCCGAGACGCACTTCTGGACATTGGCGTAGGAAACGCCCGGGCTGGGCACGGTCGCGCCGAGCCGGTAGATCGCGACCATTCCGAGCGTGAACAGCAGCTTCTTACGCAGGTCAGGCGTTCGGAACGCACTGAGAAACGCCGAGAGCACGTACTTCCTCCTGCGCGGAGCGGCCGTCACGTCGACGGCGGGGGGCGAATACTGCCCGTGGTCGGACGCCACGGAATGTGTAGTTACCTGTGTGGCCGGACTTTAGCAGTCAGGCGACGGCCAGCGTACCCGTGGTCGGGTGTTTTGCCACCCTCCCGATCACCGGGCGCTGAGTGCAATCGTGGCGTCCGGACTGGTCAGCAGACCTGTGTCCGGACGCCACGAGCGTCGTTGCGGTGGCGGTCAGCCCCGGTCCGCGAGGACCGTGACGGAGCCGCCGGCGGATTCGATCTTCTCCGCCGCGGTTGCGCTGAAAGCGTTGGCCGACACGGCGAGCTTGACGCCGCCGAGATCGCCCGTGCCGAGCACCTTGACCGGGTGGCCCTTGCGGACCGCGCCGGCGTCGACCAGTTCGATGATCCCGACCGTGCCGCCGTCCGGGAACAGCTCGGCCAGCCGATCCAGGTTCACGACCTGGAACGGGACCTTGAACTTGTTGTTGAAGCCCTTGAGCTTCGGCAGGCGCATGTGGATGGGCGTCTGCCCGCCCTCGAACGCCGCCGAGACCTGGTAACGGGCCTTCGTACCCTTGGTGCCGCGGCCCGCGGTCTTGCCCTTGGAACCCTCGCCGCGACCGACGCGGGTCTTGTTCGTCTTCGCCCCCGGGGCGGGACGCAGGTGGTGGACCTTGATTGCCATTACTCGACCTCCTCGAACTTCACGAGGTGGGTCACCGTAAAGATCATGCCCCGAATTTCGGGGCGGTCCTCCTTGACCACCACGTCATTGATCCGCTTGAGCCCGAGCGTGCGAAGCGTCTCGCGCTGGTTGCGCTTCGCACCGATCCCCGAGCGGGTCTGGGTGACTTTCAGGCGTGCCATGCGTTCCCCGCCCCCTCTACTTCGCCGCGTCGGCGCGGGCGGCCAGCATGGCCGCGGGCGCGACGTCCTCGACCGGCAGCCCACGGCGAGCCGCGACCTTCTCCGGCGATTCCAGCATCTTCAGCGCCGCCACGGAGGCGTGCACGATGTTGATCGGGTTCGACGAACCGAGGCTCTTGGAGAGCACGTCGTGAATGCCCGCGCACTCCAGGACGGCCCGCACCGGGCCGCCGGCGATAACGCCGGTTCCGGGGCTCGCCGGCTTCAACAGGACGACGCCGGCGGCCTCCTCACCCTGGACCGGGTGCGGGATGGTCACGCCATTACGCGGCACCTTGAAGAAGTGCTTCTTGGCCTCCTCGACGCCCTTGGCGATCGCCGCGGGCACCTCCTTGGCCTTGCCATAGCCGACGCCGACCGTGCCATCGCCGTCACCGACGACGACGAGCGCGGTGAAGCTGAACCGGCGGCCACCCTTGACGACCTTCGCGACCCGGTTGATCGTGACGACCCGCTCGATGTGCGGGGTCTTCTCCGCCTGCGAGCCGCCCCGACGGTCACCGTCACGACGGTTGCGGCGATCGCCGCCACCGCCCTGGCCACCCTCGGACGTGTTGCTGCCGGAGCCGGTACCCCTGCGCTGTGGACCTGCCATCAGACGCCTCCTTAGAACTCGAGTCCGGCTTCGCGGGCAGCATCGGCTAGCGCGGCGATCCGCCCCGCGTACCGGTTGCCACCGCGATCGAAGACGACCTTGGTGATGCCTGCCGCCTTGGCCCGCTCCGCGAGCAACGCACCGACCTGGCGAGAGAGGTCGCTCTTGGCGCCCTCGGTGCCGCGGATCGATGAGTCGAGCGTGGATGCGGAGGCCACGGTGCGGCCGGCGGTGTCGTCGACGATCTGCGCGACGATGTGGCGCAGCGAGCGCGTAACGACCAGGCGCGGACGCGCCTGCGTGCCGTACACGTTCTTGCGCACGCGGAAGTGACGGCGCGCCTTGCCGACCCGCCGCGACGCGGCGACGCCGCGTTGGCGCTTGAGCAGAGTGGCGGTCACTTCTTTCCTGCCTTTCCAGCCTTACGACGAATGGCTTCGCCTTGGTAACGCACGCCCTTGCCCTTGTACGGCTCCGGCGGACGAATCTTCCGGATGTTCGCGGCGACCTCACCGACCTGCTGCTTGTCGATGCCGGACACGTGGAACAGCGTCGGCCGCTCGACCGCGAACGTGATGCCCTTGGGCGGCGCCACGACGACCGGGTGCGAGAACCCGAGCGCGAACTCGAGATCAGAACCCTTTGCCTGTACGCGGTAACCGGTACCGGCGATCTCCAGCGACTTCCGGTAACCCTCGGTCACGCCGACGATCATGTTGTTGACCAACGTACGGGACAGGCCGTGGAGTTCCTTGGCCCGCCGCTCGTCGTTCGGTCGGACCACGTGGATCTCGCCGTTGTCGGCGCGCTCCGCGGTGATCGGCTCGACCAGCGTGTGCTGCAGCTCGCCCTTCGGACCCTTGACCTTGACGGTCTGGCCCGCGATGGTGACATCGACGCCCGAAGGCACCGTGATCGCCTTACGTCCAATTCGCGACATTGCTACCGGCCCTCCGTTACCACACGAAGGCGAGGACTTCCCCGCCCACGCTCCGCTTGCGGGCCTGCCGGTCGGTCAGCAGCCCCTGGGACGTCGAGATGATCGCTACGCCCAGGCCACCGAGCACGCGCGGAAGATCCGACGACTTCGCGTACACCCGCAGGCCGGGCTTGGACACGCGCTTGATGCCGGCGAGGCTCCGCTCACGGTTCGGGCCGAACTTCAGATCAATCGCCAGGCTCTTGCCGACGGCACCTTCCGCCGGCTCCTCCACGGACCACGCGGCGATATAGCCCTCGGCCTTCAGCACCTCGGCGACATTCGCCTTGAGCTTCGAGTAGGGCATCGTCACGCGGTCGTGATACGCCTGGTTCGCATTGCGCAGACGGGTCAGCATGTCTGCGATCGGGTCAGTCATTGTCATGGGTCTCGTTAGCCTTTCTCGCCGGGGTTCCCCGCTCGTGCACCGCTTGCGCGGGTCACGGCACGAGGCCTACGGCGAAGAGGAATCAAGCTCTTCTCAAGACGCCTTGCGGCATCGCTACGCATGGCGGTCTTACCAGGACGCCTTGGACACGCCGGGCAGCTCACCGCGGTGGGCCATCTCACGGATGCAAATGCGGCACAGGCCGAACTTGCGATACACCGACTTGGGTCGGCCACACCGCTGGCAGCGGGTGTACGCACGAACGGCGAACTTGGGCTTCGCGTTCGACTTGATGATCAGTGCCTTCTTGGCCATGGATCAGTTCTCCTTGAACGGGAAGCCGAGCAGCTTGAGCAGCGTGCGTCCCTCGTCATCGGTGGCGGCGGTGGTCACCAGCGTGATGTCCATGCCCCGAACCCGATCGATGCGGTCCTGGTCGATCTCGTGGAACACCGACTGCTCGGTCAGACCGAACGTGTAGTTGCCGTGCCCGTCGAGCTTGCGCGCGTCGAGGCCGCGGAAGTCGCGGATACGCGGCAGCGCGATCGACAGCAGCCGGTCGAGGAACTCCCACATCCGGTCGCCGCGCAGCGTCACCTTCGCACCGATCGGCATTCCCTCGCGCAGCTTGAACTGCGCGATGGACTTGGTCGCGCGCCGAACGAGCGGCTTCTGGCCGGTGATCGCGGTCAGATCGCGGACGGCGCCGTCGATCAGCTTCGCGTCCCGGGCCGCCTCGCCGACACCCATGTTGACGACGATCTTGACCAGACTCGGCACCTGCATCGGGTTGGCGTAGTTGTACTGCTCGCGCAGCTTCGCCACGACCTCGTTGCGGTAGCGCTCCTTGAGCCGCGGGAGCGTCTTCGGGTTCTCGGTCGCCACACTCATGAGATGTCCTTACCGGTCTTGCGGGAGACGCGGACGCGGTTGGTCTTCGTACGGCCGTCCGCCCGCTCCACTGACTCCGTGCGGTAGCCGACCCGCGTCGGCTTGCCCTCGGTGTCGACGACCATCACGTTCGATACGTGGATGGCCGCCTCCTGGGTGATGATTCCGCCGGTCTTCGCGCCACGCTGCGTGCTCTGCACACGGGTGTGCTTCTTCACGCGGTTCACGCCTTCGACGATGACCTTCTGCGTCTCGGGGTAGGCCGCGATGACCTTGCCACGAGCGCCCTTGTCCCGGCCGGCGATGACGACGACCGTGTCGTTCTTATGTACCTTCACGATCTACAACACCTCCGGGGCCAGCGAAATGATCTTCATGAAGCGCTTGTCACGCAGCTCGCGCCCGACCGGGCCGAAGATGCGCGTGCCGCGCGGGTCGCCGCCATCACGGATGATCACGGCGGCGTTCTCGTCGAAGCGGATGTATGAGCCGTCCGGGCGCCGCTTCTCCTTCGCCGTACGCACGACGACGGCCTTGACGACGTCGCCCTTCTTCACGCCGGCACCGGGGATGGCGTCCTTGACGGTGGCCACGATGACGTCGCCGATGCTCGCGTAGCGCCGACCCGAGCCACCGAGCACCCGGATGCACAGGATTTCCCTGGCACCCGTGTTGTCGGCGACCCGAAGTCGCGACTCCTGCTGAATCACGTCAGTCTCCTGTTTGTCTGCCAGTCCTCCGGCGCCGCCGGAGCTTGGAAGAACCCATTCGCCGGCCGCACCGACCGGTCACGGCCGGGGCGACGAGCGAAACAACTTGTCGTTCCGTTGTCCCGCAAGGGGATGCTGTCTGGCAAAGGGTTACTTTGCCTTCTCGAGGATCTCGACGACCCGCCAGCGCTTGGTGGCCGACAGCGGCCGCGTCTCCATGAGCAGGACCCGGTCGCCGATGCCACACGCGTTGGCCTCGTCGTGTGCCTGGAGCTTGCTGCCCCGGCGCATGACCTTGCCGTAGAGCGCGTGCTTGACGCGATCCTCGACGGAGACGATCACGGTCTTGTCCATCTTGTCGCTGACCACGATGCCTTCGCGCACCTTGCGACGGTTGCGCTCCGTGGTCTGTGTCGGTTCGGTCATGACGCCACCTCGGTCGGCAGTTCAGTCGGCGCGACCGAGAGCCCGAGCTCCCGCTCCCGCATGATCGTGTAAATCCGGGCGATCTCCCGGCGGATGACGCGCAGCCGGCCGGTGTTGTCGAGCTGACCGGTCGCACCCTGCACCCGCAGGTTGAACAGCTCCGCCTTCGCCTCGCGCAGCCGCGTGACCAGGTCCAGCTCGGACAGCTCACGCAGCTCGACGGCCTGTGAGTTGGCCATCAGATGTCACCTACCTCGCGCTTGACAATGCGGCACTTCATCGGGAGCTTGTGGATCGCGCGGCGCATGGCCTCGCGAGCCTGTTGCTCGTTCGGGTACGCCATCTCGAAGAGAATGCGACCCGGGTGGATGTTGGCGACCCACCACTCCGGCGAACCCTTTCCGGAACCCATGCGGGTCTCGGCCGGCTTCTTCGTGATCGCCTGGTCCGGGAAGACCGTGATCCAGACCTTTCCACCACGACGGATGTGCCGGTTCATCGCGATACGGGCGGCCTCGATCTGGCGGTTGGTGACGTACGCCGGCTCGAGCGCCTGGATGCCGTACTCGCCGAAGACGACTCGGGTGCCGCCCTTCGCCGCACCCGTACGCCTCGGGTGGTGCGGCTTGCGGAAGCCCTTCGGAGGCTTACGCGGGATCAGCATGACTCAGCCCTCCTGCGCTTCGTTCGTGGCGCCGAACGCGGTCTCGGTTGGCGCCGCGGTCTCGGCCGGCGCCGCGGTCGCGTCGACCGGTGCCGCTTCGACCGGTGCAGCGGGCGCCTCGGGGGCGGCCGCTGGCGCACTCGACCCACCGACGGCGCGGCCCGCTTCCGTACCACCGGCGGTCGTTCCGGACGAGCCGGAACGGATGCGGCGGGGACGGTCGGGGCGGTCGCCACGGTCACGTCGCGGCCGGCCCGGAGCAGCCTCCGGCGGCGGTACGGCACCCGCGAGCGCGTCGCCCTTGTAGATCCAAACCTTCACACCGATGCGACCGAACGTCGTACGCGCCTCGAAGAAGCCGTATTCGATGTTGGCGCGCAGCGTGTGCAGCGGAACGCGACCCTCGCGGTAGAACTCCGTACGGCTCATCTCGGCACCGCCGAGGCGACCGGAGACCTGCACGCGGATGCCCTTGACGGCCGGGTTCTTCATGGCCGACTGGATCGCCTTGCGCATGGCGCGACGGAAGCTGACGCGGCTGGACAGCTGCTCGGCCACGCCCTGGGCCACAAGCTGCGCATCCGACTCGGGGTTCTTCACCTCGAGGATGTTGAGCTGCACCTGCTTGCCGGTGAGCTTCTCCAGGTTGCCCCGGATCTTCTCCGCCTCGGCGCCCTTGCGGCCGATCACGATGCCCGGTCGCGCCGTGTGGATGTCGATGCGGACCCGGTCCCGGGTGCGCTCGATGTCCACCTTCGCGATGCCGGCGCGCTCGAGCCCACGGGACATCATCTTGCGGATCTTGACATCCTCCGCGATGTAGTCCTTGTAGAGCTTGTCCGCGTACCAGCGGCTCGTCCAGTCGGTCGAAATGCCGAGCCGGAACCCGGTGGGGTGAACCTTCTGACCCATTACTCGGTCCCTTCCTCGGCAGCGCCGTCGGTCGTCGCTGTCGGCTCGGCGCCGCCATCGGCGGGCGCCTTCTTAGCAGCCTTCTTCGCGGGCTTCGCATCCGACGCCGTCTCGCTGGCCTCGGTCGTGTCGACCGGCTCCGCGGCGGCCTTGGCCGCCTTCGTGGTCTTCGCCGCCTTGCTGGCCTTGGTGGCCTTCGTCGGCGCGGCCTCCGCCGCGTCGTTGTCGGCCGCCGCCGCGGTCGGTGTCGCCTTGGCCGGCGCTGCCTTGGCCGGAGCGGCCTTAGCTGGTACGGCCTTGGCCGCGCGACCCGGGGTCGCCGCGACCACGCTCTCGACCACGATCGTGATGTGGCAGGTGCGCTTGCGAATGCGGTACGCCCGGCCCTGCGCGCGCGGCCGGAACCGCTTGAGCGTCGGGCCCTCGTCGACGTACGCCTCGGCGACCAGCAGCGAGTCGGGGTCGAGCCGCTCGTTGTTCTCGGCGTTGGCGACCGCGCTGGCCAGCACCTTGTAGACCGGTTCGCTGGCGGCCTGCGGTGCGAACTTCAGCACCGTCAGGGCCTCCTTGGCGGGCAGACCGCGCACGAGGTTCACCACGCGGCGCGCCTTCATCGGCGAAATGCGCACGTGGCGTGCGATCGCTCGCGCACCAGGCAGCGCTGCCGCGTCGCTCTTCGTTGGCATCATTGATCCTTAATCGTGGAAACCTGCGAGCCCAGCCGGGCCGTCGATCTACGTCAACCGTGACTCGTCGCCTAGCGGCGGCGCGCCTTGCGGTCGTCCTTCTCGTGACCCTTGAACGTGCGGGTCATGGCGAACTCGCCGAGCTTGTGCCCGACCATCGCTTCGGACACAAACACCGGAACGTGCTTGCGACCGTCGTGTACGGCGATCGTGTGCCCGAGCATCTCCGGCACGATCATCGAGCGGCGCGACCAGGTCTTGATCACGGTCTTGGAGCCCTTGTCGTTCTGGACTTCCACCTTCTTCATCAGGTGGTCGTCGACGAACGGGCCCTTCTTCAGGCTGCGTGGCATCTTTTCCAGACTCCTTAGCCGCGCTTGCGGGTCGCGTAGCGGCGACGAACGATCAGGCGGTCGCTCTCCTTGCCCTTGGAACGCGTACGCCCCTCGGGCTTGCCCTTCGGGTTCACCGGGTGGCGACCACCGGACGTCTTGCCCTCGCCACCACCGTGCGGGTGATCGACGGGGTTCATCGCCACACCACGGACGGTCGGGCGCTTGCCCTTCCACCGCATGCGGCCGGCCTTGCCCCAGTTGATGTTCGACTGGTCGGCGTTGCCGATCTCACCCACCGTCGCGCGGCAGCCGACGAGCACGCGCCGGATCTCACCGGAGGGCATGCGCAGCGTCGCGTAGTCGCTCTCGCGACCGAGCAGCTGGATGCCGACGCCGGCCGAGCGGGCGAGCTTCGCGCCGCCGCCCGGTCGCAACTCCACCGCGTGCACCGTGGTGCCGACCGGGATGTTGCGCAGCGGCAGGTTGTTGCCCGGCCGGATGTCCGCGCCCGGACCCGACTCGACGGCGTCGCCCTGCTGCAGGTCCTTCGGCGCGATGATGTAGCGCTTCTCGCCGTCGGCGTAGTGCAGCAGCGCGATCCGAGCCGTACGGTTCGGGTCGTACTCGATGTGTGCGACCTTCGCCGGCACGCCGTCCTTGTCGACCCGCTTGAAGTCGACGAGACGGTACTGCCGCTTGTGACCACCACCCTGATGACGCGTGGTGATCCGGCCATGGACGTTGCGGCCGCCCTTGCTATGGATCGGCGCGAGCAGCGACTTCTCCGGCGTCGAGCGGGTGATCTCGGCGAAATCCGAGACACTCGATCCGCGTCGACCCGGCGTGGTCGGCTTGTACTTACGGATAGCCATCGTCTATACCCCTCAGCTGACCGGTCCGCCGAAGGCCTCGATGCGGTCGCCATCGGCCAGCTTGACCATCGCCCGCTTCGTGTCCTTGCGCTTGCCGAAGCCCGTACGGGTCCGCTTGCGCTTGCCCTCACGGTTGAGTGTGTTGACCGACAGGACGCGGACGTTGAAGATCTGCTGGATCGCGATCTTGATCTCCGTCTTGTTCGCATCCGGGTGCACGATGAACGTGTACCAGTTGCGGTTCAACTCGCTATAGCTCTTCTCGGAGACGACCGGCGCGACGATGATGTCCCGCGGGTCGGCGATCGTGCTCACTTGTCGGCCTCCTCATCGTCGGCGTCGCCTGCGACCTCGGCGGCCGCTGTGCCCGCACTGACCGGCACTCCGAGGAACTCCTCGAGCGCGTCGGTGGTGAAGACGACCTCGTCCGCGACCAGCACGTCGTACGTGTTCAGCTGGCCGGCCTCGAGCAGGTGCACCGTCGGCACGTTGCGCAGGCTCATCCAGTTGATCTCGTCCGTGGAGCCGAGCACGACGAGCACCCGCTCGGTCTCGGTCGCCTTCGCGAGCGTCGCCAGCGCGGCCTTCGTCGACGGCGTCTCACCGGCGACGAATCCGTCGACCACGTGCACGCGACCGTCCCGAGCCCGATCCGAAAGCGCGCCGCGCAGCGCGGCGGCCTTCATCTTCTTCGGCGTCCGCTGGCTGTAGTCGCGCGGGACCGGCCCGTGCACGACGCCACCGCCGGCGAACTGCGGCGCCCGGGTCGAACCCTGGCGGGCGCGACCGGTGCCCTTCTGCTTGTACGGCTTGCGACCGCCACCGGACACCTCGCCCCGGCTCTTCGCCTTGTGCGTGCCCTGCCGGGCCGCGGCGAGCTGAGCGACGACGACCTGGTGCATCAGCGCGATGTTCGCCTGCGTGTCGAAGACGTCGGCTGGCAATTCGACCGATGCGGTCGAGTCGCCGTCGACGGTAATGACGTCCACCGTGGTCACTTCGCGACACCGCCCTTCGCCAAGATGTTCTTGGCGGCCCCGCGGACCAGCACGAGCGCGCCGGCCGGGCCGGGAATCGCGCCGCGTACCAGCAGCAGGTTCTGCTCCGGGTCGACCGCCTGGACGATCAGGTTCTGCACGGTGAACCGTCGCGAGCCCATCCGGCCGGCCATCCGGACGCCCTTGAAGACGCGACCGGGAGTCGCGCAGGCGCCGATCGAGCCGGGCGAGCGGTGCTTGCGCTCGACACCGTGGCTCGCCTTGAGGCCGTGGAAGCCGTGACGCTTCATGACGCCGGCGAAGCCCTTGCCCTTGGTCTTGCCGGTGACGTCGATCCGGTCGCCGGCGGCGAACGTCTCGACGGTCACTTCCTGACCGAGCGTGTAGTCGTTCGCGTCGGTGGTGCGCAGCTCGACGATGTGCCGGCGCGGCGCCACGTCCGCCTTCGCGTAGTGTCCGGCGACCGGCTTGTTGACCTTGCGCGGGTCAACGGCGCCGAACGCCAGCTGTACGGCCGAGTAGCCGTCGGAGTCGGCCCCGCGTACCTGGGTCACCACGCACGGCCCGGCCTGCACCACGGTCACCGGGACAACGCGGTTGTTGTCCCAGACCTGGGTCATGCCGAGCTTGGCGCCCAGGATGCCCTTGACTTGCCTGTCCATTAGTCGGTCCCTACAGCTTGATCTCGATGTCGACGCCCGCCGGAAGGTCGAGCCGCATGAGCGAGTCCACCGTCTTCGGGGTCGGGTCGATGATGTCGATCAGACGCTTGTGCGTACGCATCTCGAAGTGCTCGCGAGAGTCCTTGTACTTGTGCGGCGAGCGGATGACGCAGTAGCGGTTGATCTCCGTCGGCAGCGGCACCGGGCCAGCGACCTGTGCGCCGGTCCGCGTGACCGTCTCAACGATCTTGCGCGCCGACGAGTCGACCACCTCGTGGTCGTAGGCCTTGAGCCGGATGCGGATCTTCTGTCCCGCCATGGTGGCTTCTGTTCCTTCTCTCGATACCGCTACCTGCGCGGGTGGTTGACCCTTGCAGTCCCCAGTGCCTCGGAATCACTCCCGAGCACCGGCCCTGTGTCCGACCCCCGCGGTCGGGCGTGTCGTGGCGCCGGACCAGACTCCGCCCCATACCACCGGAACGAACCTGGTGTCCTACGCCCGACGCCGCCTGACGGAGGCCGGGAGGCACCTCGCGCGCGAAGTTTGAACCCCGCACATGCGAATAGGCGCCGTGCGAGCGCGGTGAGCTGGACCTTTACCGCCGGGCGAAAACTCCCGATCGAATCAGGGCCGCAACCCACCGCGCTGCGCGGAACGCAACCTGTTCATTATGCCGTAGATACCCACGACATGCGAAATCAGGGTTAGTTACTTCACTTCAGGATCTTGGTAACCCGGCCGGCGCCGACCGTCCGGCCACCCTCGCGGATGGCGAACTTCAGGCCGTCCTCCATGGCGATGGGCTGGATCAGCTTCACCGTCATGGCCGTGTTGTCGCCCGGCATGACCATCTCGGTGCCCTCGGGCAGCGTGACGACACCGGTGACGTCCGTGGTCCGGAAGTAGAACTGCGGCCGGTAGTTCTGGAAGAACGGCGTGTGCCGGCCACCCTCCTCCTTGGAGAGGATGTAGACCTGCGCGTCGAACTCCGTGTGCGGCGTGTTGGAGCCGGGCTTGACCACGACCATGCCCCGCTCGACCTCTTCGCGCTTGATGCCGCGGAGCAGGAGACCGACGTTCTCTCCGGCGCGCGCGTCATCGAGGGTCTTGCGGAACATCTCGATCGCGGTGACCTTCGTCTTGAGCGACTTCTCCTTGATGCCGACGATCTCGACGTCCTCGTTCGGCAGGAGCACACCGCGCTCGCAGCGACCGGTGACGACCGTGCCACGACCGGTGATCGTGAAGACGTCCTCGATCGGCATCAGGAACGGCTTGTCGATCTCGCGCTCGGGCTGCGGGATCTTCTCGTCGACGGCGTTCATGAGCTCCATGAGCGCCTCGCCCCACTTCTCGTCGCCCTCGAGCGCCTTGAGCGCCGAGACCCGGATGACCGGCAGGTCATCGCCCGGGTACTCCTGGCTCGACAGCAGCTCGCGGACCTCGAGCTCGACGAGCTCCAGCAGCTCCTCATCGTCGACCATGTCGCTCTTGTTGAGCGCCACGACGATGTAGGGCACACCGACCTGGCGAGCAAGCAGCACGTGCTCGCGCGTCTGAGGCATCGGACCGTCGGTCGCCGCGACCACCAGGATGGCGCCGTCCATCTGCGCCGCACCGGTGATCATGTTCTTGATGTAGTCGGCGTGACCGGGGCAGTCAACGTGCGCGTAGTGCCGCGCCTCGGTCGAGTACTCGACGTGCGCGATGGAGATCGTGATACCACGCGCCTTCTCCTCCGGCGCCTTGTCGATCTCATCGAACGGCGTGTACGGGTTGATGTCCGGCCACTTGTCATGCAGGACCTTGGTAATGGCCGCAGTCAGCGTCGTCTTGCCGTGGTCGATATGACCGATGGTGCCGATGTTGACGTGCGGCTTGGTCCGCTGGAACTTCGCCTTCGCCACTTGGTTCCTCCTGTGGACTTCTTGGTTCTTACCTACGTCTGTCGACCTTGGATCTTGCTGCCGTCACCCGATGTTCGGGATGGGCCGATTACACGCACCTCGTGCGATAAGCCTGCGCCGGTTCGGTCGCATTACGCGGCCGAACCAGCGATGCTCACTCGCCCGTCGCCTTCGCCGATTTTCCGGCTCGACTCCGGACTCGCTCCGCTCCGCGCGGCCCGGCCGACTTCGTCGGCCACGCCGCTGCGATGCTCACTCGCCCGTCGCCTTCGCGATGATCTCCTTCGCCACGCTCTGCGGCACTTCGGCGTAGGAGTCGAACTGCATGCTGTAGCTCGCCCGGCCCTGGGTCTTCGACCGCAGGTCGCCGACGTAGCCGAACATCTCCGACAGCGGCACCAGGGCGCGGACGACGCGGGCTCCCCCGCGCTCCTCCATCGCCTGGATCATGCCGCGACGGGAGTTGAGGTCGCCGATGACGTCGCCCATGTTCTCCTCGGGCGTGACGACCTCGACGGACATCATCGGTTCGAGCAGTGCTGGGTCGGCTCGGCGAGCCGCCTCCTTCAGCACCATCGAGCCAGCGATCTTGAACGCCATTTCGGACGAGTCAACCTCGTGGTACGCACCGTCGAGCAGCGTGAGCTTCACTCCGACGAGCGGGTAGCCGGCCAGGATGCCGTACTGCATGGCGTCCTGAGCACCGGCGTCCACCGACGGAATGAACTCCTTCGGGATCCGGCCGCCGGTGACCGAGTTGACGAACTCGTACGTCGTCTCGCCGTCCAGCGGCAGCGGCTCCAGGGTGATCTGGACCTTCGCGTACTGGCCGGAGCCACCGGTCTGCTTCTTGTGCGTGTAGTCGGCTTTCACGACCGTCGCGACGGATCGTCTCGCGGTAGGCCACCTGCGGCTTGCCGATGTTGGCCTCGACGTTGAACTCGCGGCGCATGCGGTCCACCAGGATGTCCAGGTGGAGTTCGCCCATGCCGGAGATGACCGTCTGACCGGTCTCCTCGTCGTTGCGGACGCGGAACGTCGGGTCCTCCTCGGCCAGGCGCTGGATCGCCGTACCGAGCTTCTCCTGGTCGGCCTTGCTCTTCGGCTCGATCGCCACCGAGATGACCGGCTCCGGGAACGTCATCGACTCGAGGATCACCGGCTTGGCCGGGTCACACAGCGTGTCGCCGGTGGTGGTCTGCTTGAGACCCTGCACCGCGATGATGTCGCCGGCGTACGCCGTTGGGCGCTCCTCGCGCTTGTTGGCGTGCATCTGGTAGATCTTGCCGATGCGCTCCTTGCGGTCCTTGGTGGAGTTGACCACCTGGGTGCCGGATTCGAGCGTGCCGGAGTAGATCCGCACATAGGTCAGCTTGCCGAGGTGCTTGTCCGTCTGGATCTTGAAGGCCAGCGCGGAGAACGGCTCGCTCGGCGACGGCTTGCGCAGCACCGGCGTCTCGCCGTCGGTCGCCGTACCCTCGATGGCCGGAACGTCCAGCGGCGAGGGCAGGTAGTCCACGACGGCGTCGAGCATGGGCTGAACGCCCTTGTTCTTGAACGCCGAGCCGCACAGCACCGGGTTTGCCTTGCTGGCGATGGTCGCCCGCCGGATGCCGGCCTTGATGGCCTCGACCGACATCTCTTCGCCCTCGAGGTAGCTCTCCATGATCGGGTCGTCGACCTCGGCCAGCGTCTCGATCAGCTTCTCGCGGTACTCCTGAGCCTGCTCGAGCATGTCCGCCGGGATCTCCTCGACGGTGTAGTCCTCGCCCTTGAGCGTCTCGCCGCGCCAGGTCAACGCCCGCATGTTCAGCAGGTCGACGACGCCGATGAAGCTCGCCTCGTTGCCGATGGGCAGCTGGAGAACGAGCGGCGTCGAGTTCAGCCGGTCGATCATCATCTGCACGCACCGGAAGAAGTCGGCACCCGTACGGTCGAGCTTGTTGACGAAGCACATACGCGGCACGTGGTACTTGTCCGCCTGCCGCCAGACGTTCTCCGTCTGTGGCTCGACACCAGCGACACCGTCGTAGACCGCGACGGCACCGTCGAGCACCCGGAGGTTGCGCTCCACCTCGACGGTGAAGTCGACGTGACCCGGGGTGTCGATGATGTTGATCGGGTGACCCTTCCACTCGACCTTGGTCGCGGCGGAGGTGATCGTGATCCCGCGCTCCTGCTCCTGCTCCATCCAGTCCATGACGGCAGCGCCCTCGTGGACCTCACCGATCTTGTACGTGATGCCGGTGTAGAACAGGATGCGCTCAGTCGTCGTCGTCTTACCGGCGTCGATATGCGCCATGATCCCGATGTTGCGGAGCTTGGCGAGCGCGTTGTCGGCGGCAGCCACGGTATTCCTTCCTTACTTCAGTCAGTGCAAAGTGTGCGCACTGGTGAGTCGGTCGCCAGCGCGGTGTTACGGCCGCGCCGGCGGCGCTGCCAATTACCAGCGGTAATGGGCAAATGCCTTGTTCGACTCGGCCATCTTGTGCGTGTCCTCGCGCCGCTTGACCGCGGCGCCAAGACCGTTGCTCGCGTCGAGCAGCTCGTTCTGCAGCCGCTCGATCATGGTCTTCTCCCGGCGGGCCTTCGAGTACTGCACCAGCCAGCGCAGCCCGAGGGTGACCTGGCGCGGTGCCCGGACCTCGACCGGCACCTGGTAGGTCGCGCCACCGACGCGGCGGCTGCGGACCTCGAGGGTCGGCTTGACGTTGTCCATCGCGCGCTTGAGCGTGACGACCGGGTCCGTGCCGGACTTCTCGCGGCAGCCTTCCAGAGCGCCGTACACGATGCGCTCGGCGAGAGAGCGCTTGCCCTCCGTAAGGATCTTGTTGATCAGCTGCGTGACCAGCGGCGAGTTGTAGACCGGGTCAGCGATCAGCGGTCGCTTCGGTGCGGGGCCCTTACGAGGCATGTCAGCTCTTCTCCTTCTTCGCACCGTAGCGACTACGGGCCTGCTTGCGGTTGCGGACGCCCTGGGTGTCCAGCGAACCGCGAATGATCTTGTAGCGAACGCCCGGCAGATCCTTCACCCGGCCGCCACGGACGAGCACGATCGAGTGCTCCTGCAGGTTGTGCCCGACACCCGGGATGTACGCGGTGACCTCGATCTGGCTGGTCAGCTTCACGCGAGCGACCTTCCGCAGAGCCGAGTTCGGCTTCTTCGGAGTCGTCGTGTAAACACGCGTGCACACGCCACGGCGCTGCGGGCTTCCCTTGAGCGCGGGCGTCTTCGTCTTGCCGGTCTTGGCCTTGCGGCCCTTACGGACCAGCTGCTGAATTGTGGGCACCGGGTCTCGTTCTCCCTGTCCTTGCCGGGTATGTCGTTGCGCGCAACGGTGGTCGGATCTGGCTGCGGCCGGTTAGCTAGGTCGGCCGCATTGGTGCAGGTGGAGCAACGTCTGTTGTTGTCGGATCGCACCTTGCGGTCCGACCCCCGCGGTCGGGCGTGTCGCCCGACGCACGTTCCGACTTCGCTTTCGCAACGCCGGAAGGGGCACCGTCTGCGCGTCGCCGGCACGCCTCCGCGGAGGCCGCACGATTTCGCGCGCACACGATGGCCCGGGCACGCCCGGGCACGAAGAACAAGAGTACCCACCGTGAGCGCACAGGTCAAAACGACCGGTGGTTCCCGCGGTTGTGATATCGGCGATCGTGATGTTGGCGACCGTGAGTTAGCGAGCGGATGCCAGCGGCCACCGTTGCCACGTTAAGTCTACACGCCGGCCGCGGACGTCCCGCCGAATAACCCGGCCGCCGCGGTGGGACGCCGCACAGACGGACGTCAATCTCCGTGGTGACCAGGTCGATCCGTCGGTACGTCAGATCTTGGCGCTCGTCAACACCCGGCAGGCAGCGTTGTCACGAACTCGTCCGAGGCGCTGTCCCGGGCCTAGCCGACAGCATTGCCGCCAACTCAGCCGGCAATCGTCGCCGCCAACGCACCGAAGAAACCGATCACGGACAGTCCAACGCCGACCCAACCACAAATCATTCCGGCGTTCGCCATGCCCGACCCGGACGTCGCGCCGGCGGCGCGGCGGATCATCCGGGTGGCGGACCGGCCGAATGCGACGGCGGCCGCGCCGAGCAGGATCGACAGGATCGCGAACGCGCCGGCGACCAGGGCTCCCCAACCATCGGATGCGCCACTCAGGCCGAGACAGACCATGCCGAGCGCGACTGCGATCGACGCAATGCCGGCGATCAACGAGCCGATCGCGAGACCGGATGTGACCGGGGGCACACGGACATAGGCGTACGCGAACGGGGTGCCGCCGACCGGTTGGAGCCGGTTGATGCCAGGCAGCCGCGGCACCGGGATCTGACCCGGCATCGTCGGTTGATAGCCACCGCCGTAGCTGGGCCCCGGGTAGCCGGGCCCGGGATAACCAGGGGGCGGGTATCCCGGCGCGGAGTACCCCGGCGGCGGATATCCCTGTGCTGGATAGCCGGGTGCCGGAGATCCGCTCGGGGCGTACGCACCGCTCGGATATCCCGGGCCGGTCGGTCCGGGCGGCGCATACGTGCCCGGGGGCTGCTGGTAGCCCGACGGCGGCCACGGGTTCGCCGGCGCCGGAGATCCGGACGCCGGATGGACCGGCGGGTAGGCCGCCGGACGGATGGACGGCGGTGGAACCTGCGGTGAGCCGTCAGATGCGGGCGAATTGCCAGGCGGAGCAGGCCCGTCCGGCGCGGACGCGGGCTCCTGGGTCATGCTTCGGTCTCCTCGTCGCGGCGGTCAGTTCGTGCCGGGCGCGAAATGCTGCGGCTGGCCGGACGTGGCCGCGAGATGCAGGAGGCCAATGATCGCCGCGACCACGAGCGCCGCGGCCGCCAGCACGATCCCGAGCCACGCCAGCCGGACGCCGGTCCGCATCATCTTTGCACCGGTCAGGTAGCCGCCCGCCGCCACCATGTCGGCCCGGGTCGACTTCGCGATGATCAGGGCGACCGTCGCGGGGATGACGCCGCCGACGAGCGGACCGGTCACCGCGGCCACGATACCGAGCGCCAACACGACGATCGCCTTCGAGGACCGCGTGACGTCCGGATCCAGCGGATGGCGGACCGCGGTCGCCTGCGTCATCGCTTATCCCCTGTCGTCGCGGGTCCTGCTCACCAATGTGTCCTGCTCACCAACATGCCACATCGCTCGGCGGATACGCCCATCCGGCCGAAAAGACCTCGATGCCCTCGGGCACCGAGGCCGCCCGCGGCTTCGGTGCAGACGCCGACGGCGGCGCCGGAGCAAGTGCTCCAACGCCGCCGCCGAACGGTGGTGCCTGGTGCTTACCGGTACGACCCGAAGTCGTAGTCGTCGAGCGGCACGGCCTGGCCACTCGTCGGCCCGAAGCCGTAGTCGGTCTCGGTGTAGCCGGTCATCGAGTAGACCTTGGCCTTCGCCTCCTCGGTCGGCTCCACCCGGACGTTGCGGTACTTGCTGATGCCCGTACCGGCCGGGATGAGCTTTCCGATGATGACGTTCTCCTTGAGGCCGATCAGCGAGTCGCTGCGCGCGTTGATCGCCGCGTCGGTGAGCACGCGCGTCGTCTCCTGGAAGGAGGCGGCCGACAGCCACGAGTCCGTCGCGAGCGACGCCTTCGTGATGCCCATGAGCACCGGACGCCCAGCCGCCGGCTCGCCGCCTTCGGCGACCAGACGACGGTTCTCCGCCTCGAACTGTGCGCGGTCGACGAGCAGACCGGGCAGGAACTCGGTCGCGCCGGAGTCGATGACCGTGACGCGCTTGAGCATCTGCCGAATGATGATCTCGATGTGCTTGTCGTGGATCATCACGCCCTGCGACCGGTAGACCTCCTGCACCTCCTGGGTCAGGTGCACCTGTACGGCGCGCGGACCCATGATGCGCAGCAGCTCGTGCGGATCGATCGTGCCCTCGGTGATCTTCTCGCCGACCTCGACGTGGCCGCCGTCGGTCACCCGCAGGCGGACGCGCTTGGAGATCTTGTCGTGCACGATCTCCTCGCTGCCGTCGTCGGGAACGATGACGATCTTGCGGGACCGGTCGCCGTCCTCGATGCGTACGCGGCCCGGGGACTCGGCAATGGGCGCCTTGCCCTTCGGGATACGTGCCTCGAAGATCTCCTGGACACGCGGCAGACCCTGGGTGATGTCGTCACCCGCGACGCCACCGGCGTGGAACGTACGCATCGTCAGCTGCGTTCCGGGCTCGCCGATGGACTGCGCGGCGATGATGCCGACGGCCTCGCCGATGTCGACCGTCTTACCGGTCGGCAGCGAGCGGCCGTAGCACGCACCACACACACCGAGCTTCGACTCGCAGGTCAGGACGCTGCGCACCCGTACGGTGTCGACACCGGCGGCGACGATCGCGTCGATCATGATCGAGTTGAGGTCGGCGCCGCGAGCCACCACGACGTTGCCCTTGTCGTCCACGACGTCGTCGGCGAGCGTACGAGCGTGGGCACCGGTCTCGGCGTGCTCGTGAACCACCAACTTGCCGTCGATCTCCTGACCAACCGCCATCGAGATGCCACGGTCGGTGCCGCAGTCCTCCTCGCGGATGATCACGTCCTGCGACACGTCGACCAGACGCCGGGTCAGGTAACCCGAGTCGGCCGTACGTAGCGCGGTGTCGGCCAGACCCTTACGAGCACCGTGCGTGGAGATGAAGTACTCCAGCACCGACAGACCCTCCCGGTAGCTGGCCTTGATCGGCCGCGGGATGATCTCGCCCTTCGGGTTGGCCACCAGACCACGGATCGCCGCGATCTGACGCAGCTGCAGCATGTTGCCCCGGGCACCGGAGAAGATCATCTGCCACAGCGGGTTGGCCTGCGGCAGAGCCGTCTCCATGTCCTTGGCCACCTCGCTGGTCGCCTTCGTCCAGATCTCGATCAGCTCGCCGCGCCGCTCCTCGGCGGTCATGAGACCGCGCTGGAACTGCTTGTCGATCCGCTCGGCCTCACGCTCGTGGCGCTCGAGGATCTCCGCCTTGTTCGGCGGCTGGACGATGTCGGCCATACCGATCGTCACACCGGACCAGGTGGCCCAGTGGAAACCGGCCTCCTTGAGCGCGTCCAGCGTCGCGGCCAGCGCGACCTTCGGGAACCGCTCGGCCAGGTCGTTGACGATCGCCGACAACTGGCTCTTGCGGATCTCGTAGTTCACGAAGCGGTAGCCCTTGGGCAGCGTCTCGTTGAACAGCACCCGACCGAGCGTCGTGTCGAGAATGACCGGCGAGCCCGGCTCCCAACCCTCCGGCGGGGTCCAGGCAGCGCCACCGACGCCGTTGTCGACATCGAAGACGTCGTTCAACCGGATCCGCACCGGCGCCTGCAGGTGCAGCTCGTGGTTGTCGTACGCCATCCACGCCTCGGCCTCGGAGCCGAACGCACGGCCGGTGCCGACGCCGCCGTCCTTGCGGTGCGTCAGGTGGTAGAGGCCGATCACCATGTCCTGCGTCGGCATGGTGACGGGCTTGCCATCGGCCGGCTTCAGGATGTTGTTCGACGACAGCATGAGGATGCGGGCCTCGGCCTGCGCCTCCGCCGACAGCGGCACGTGCACGGCCATCTGGTCACCATCGAAGTCGGCGTTGAACGCCGTACACACGAGCGGGTGAATCTGGATGGCCTTGCCCTCGACGAGCTGCGGCTCGAACGCCTGGATGCCGAGGCGGTGCAGCGTCGGTGCGCGGTTCAGCAGCACCGGGTGCTCGCCGATGACCTCCTCGAGCACGTCCCACACGACCGGGCGCTGACGCTCGACCATGCGCTTGGCCGACTTGATGTTCTGCGCGTGGTTCAGGTCGACCAGGCGCTTCATCACGAACGGCTTGAACAGCTCCAGCGCCATCTGCTTGGGCAGGCCGCACTGGTGCAGCTTGAGCCGCGGGCCGACAACGATGACGGAACGACCGGAGTAGTCGACGCGCTTGCCGAGCAGGTTCTGGCGGAACCGGCCCTGCTTGCCCTTGAGCATGTCGGACAGCGACTTGAGCGGCCGGTTGCCCGGACCGGTCACCGGACGTCCGCGGCGGCCGTTGTCGAACAGCGCGTCGACGGCCTCCTGCAGCATCCGCTTCTCGTTGTTGACGATGATCTCCGGCGCGCCGAGGTCGATCAGCCGCTTGAGGCGGTTGTTCCGGTTGATCACCCGGCGGTAGAGGTCGTTCAGGTCGGACGTGGCGAAGCGGCCACCGTCGAGCTGCACCATCGGGCGCAGGTCCGGCGGGATGACCGGCACGCAGTCGAGCACCATGCCGAGCGGCGAGTTGCTGGTGTTGAGGAACGCCGCCACCACCTTGAGGCGCTTGAGCGCGCGGATCTTCCGCTGGCCCTTGCCGGACCGGATCGTCTCGCGCAGGTCCTCGGCCTCGGCGTCGAGATCCATGTTCTCGATCAACGACTTGATGGCCTCGGCGCCCATGCCACCGGTGAAGTATTCGCCGAACCGGTCGCGCAGCTCGCGGTAGAGCAACTCGTCGGTGACGAGCTGCTTCGGGTCGAGCTTGCGGAACGTGTCGATGACCTCGTCGAGACGGTCGATCTCACGCTGCGCGCGATCGCGGATCTGCCGCATCTCGCGCTCGCCGCCCTCTTTGACCTTCCGGCGTACGTCGGCCTTGGCGCCCTCGGCTTCGAGCTCGGCCAGGTCGGCCTCGAGCTTGGTGGCCCGCTTCTCGATCTCGTTGTCGCGAGCGCTCTCCGCGTGCCGCTTCTCGGCGCCGATCTCGGACTCCACCGTGGACATGTCCCGGTGGCGTGCCTCGGTGTCGACGCTCGTGACGACGTACGACGCGAAGTAGATGATCTTCTCAAGGTCCTTCGGCGCGAGGTCGAGCAGGTATCCGAGCCGACTCGGCACACCCTTGAAGTACCAGATGTGCGTCACCGACGCGGCCAGCTCGATGTGGCCCATGCGCTCACGGCGCACCTTGGCCCGGGTCACCTCGACGCCGCAGCGCTCACAGATGATGCCCTTGAAGCGGACGCGCTTGTATTTGCCGCAGTAGCACTCCCAGTCGCGAGTCGGACCGAAGATCTTCTCGCAGAAGAGCCCGTCCTTCTCCGGCTTGAGCGTGCGGTAGTTGATGGTCTCAGGCTTCTTGACTTCGCCGTGCGACCACTGACGGATGTCGTCGGCGGTCGCGAGGCCGATGCGCAGCTCGTCAAAGAAATTCACATCGAGCACTTGGGTATCCCTCGTGTCGTAATTCGATACTTCAATGTCACTGGCCCCGATGCCACGTAACCGTTCTGCCTGTCACGTGACCCCGAAAGCCCTCACCGCACCGCGGACGGTGCTGGCGGGTTCGTTTGCCGGGGGCTTGCCCACGAAGGGATCTAGAAGCCTGCCGCCCGCCGTGGGCAAGCCGCCGGCAAACTCTGCACCTAGATCTCGTCGACGCTGACGAACGCCCTCGTTCGGACGCCTCGACAGATCGATACCGAGCTCTTCCGCGGCCCGGAACACTTCGTCGTCGGTCTCGCGCATCTCGAGGGCCACGCCGTCGCTGGAGAGCACCTCAACGTTGAGGCACAGCGACTGCAGCTCCTTGAGCAGCACCTTGAACGACTCCGGAATGCCCGGCTCGGGGATGTTCTCGCCCTTGACGATTGCCTCGTAGACCTTCACCCGACCGAGTACGTCGTCGGACTTGATCGTGAGCAGCTCCTGCAGGGCATATGCGGCGCCGTACGCCTGCATGGCCCAGCACTCCATCTCACCGAATCGCTGACCACCGAACTGCGCCTTACCACCCAGCGGCTGCTGCGTGATCATCGAGTACGGCCCGGTCGACCGAGCGTGGATCTTGTCGTCGACCAGGTGGTTCAGCTTCAGGATGTAGATGTAGCCGACCGCGATCGGATCCGGCAGCGGCTCTCCCGAGCGACCGTCGAACAGGTTCGCCTTGCCGTTCGCGCCGACCAACTGCTGACCATCACGGGTCCGCAAGGTCGACGAGAGCAGACCGGCGATCTCCTCTTCATGCGCACCGTCGAAGACCGGCGTCGCTACGTTCGTGTCCGGCGCGGATTCGCCGGCGTCGATCGCCTTGAGCGCCTTCTTCCACGGCTGGTCGTCACCCTCGATCTTCCAGCCGGTCTTCGCGACCCACCCGAGGTGGGTTTCGAGCACCTGGCCGATGTTCATGCGGCCGGGCACACCCAGCGGGTTGAGCACGATGTCGACCGGCGTGCCGTCCTCGAGGAACGGCATGTCCTCGACCGGCAGGATCTTGGAGATGACGCCCTTGTTGCCGTGGCGGCCGGCGAGCTTGTCACCGTCCTGGATCTTGCGCTTCTGGGCCACGTACACCCGGACCAGCTCGTTGACGCCCGGCGACAGCTCGTCGCCGTCCTCACGGGAGAACGTGCGGACACCGATGACGGTGCCGTTCTCGCCGTGCGGGACCTTCAGCGACGTGTCGCGGACCTCGCGGGCCTTCTCACCGAAGATCGCCCGCAGCAACCGCTCCTCCGGGGTCAGCTCCGTCTCGCCCTTGGGCGTGACCTTGCCGACCAGGATGTCGCCCGGCACGACCTCGGCACCGATCCGGATGATCCCGCGCTCGTCGAGGTCGGCGAGCATCTCGTCGCTGACGTTCGGGATATCGCGGGTGATCTCCTCCGGGCCCAGCTTGGTGTCGCGCGCGTCGACCTCGTGCTCCTCGATGTGGATCGAGGTGAGGACGTCGTTCTGCACCAGCTTCTGGGACAGGATGATCGCGTCTTCGTAGTTGTGGCCCTCCCACGGCATGAACGCCACGAGAAGGTTGCGGCCGAGCGCCATCTCGCCCTCGTCCGTACACGGACCGTCCGCGACGACCTGGCCGGCCTCGACACGGTCGCCTTCGAAGACGACCGGCTTCTGGTTGACACAGGAGCCCGAGTTCGACCGACGGAACTTGTGCAGCAGGTACGTGCGGCGGTGACCGTCGTCCTGCATCACCGTCACGTAGTCGGCGCACATGTCCTCGACCACGCCACCGACCTCGGCGACGACGACGTCACCGGCGTCGACCGCGGCACGGTATTCCATGCCCGTACCCACGAACGGCGACTCGGCCTTGACCAGCGGCACCGCCTGGCGCTGCATGTTCGCGCCCATCAGGGCGCGGTTGGCGTCGTCGTGCTCGAGGAACGGGATCATGGCCGTGGCCACCGACACCATCTGGCGCGGCGAAACGTCCATGTAGTCGACGTTCTCCGGCGTGACGTTGTCGACCTCGCCGCCCTTACGACGGACGAGGATGCGGTCGTCGGCGAAGTTGCCGTCGGCCTTCAGCGGCGCGTTCGCCTGCGCGATGACCTGCCGGTCCTCTTCGTCGGCGGTCAGGTAGTCGATCTGGTCGCTGACCTTGCCGTTGATGACCTTGCGGTACGGCGTCTCGATGAACCCGAACGGGTTGACCCGCGCGAACGTCGACAGAGCACCGATCAGGCCGATGTTCGGGCCTTCCGGCGTCTCGATCGGACACATCCGGCCGTAGTGGGACGGGTGCACGTCACGGACCTCGAAGCCGGCGCGCTCACGCGACAGACCACCCGGGCCGAGCGCCGACAAGCGGCGGCGGTGGGTCAGACCCGCGAGCGGGTTGGTCTGGTCCATGAACTGCGACAGCTGCGACGTGCCGAAGAACTCCTTGATCGCGGCCACCACGGGGCGGATGTTGATCAGAGTCTGCGGCGTGATCGCCTCGACGTCCTGCGTGGTCATGCGCTCGCGAACGACGCGCTCCATGCGGGACAGGCCGACGCGGACCTGGTTCTGGATCAACTCGCCGACGGTACGGAGCCGCCGGTTGCCGAAGTGGTCGATGTCGTCCGGCTCGTACCCCTCCTCGCCCGCGTGCAGGCGGCAGAGGTATTCGACGGTCGTCACGACGTCCTCTTCGGTGAGCACACCGGTGGTGATCGGGACGTCGACTTCGAGCTTCTTGTTGAACTTGTAGCGACCGACCTTCGCGACGTCGTACCGCTTCGAGTTGAAGAAGAGGTTGTCGAGCAGGTTCTGCGCGTTCTCCCGGGTCGGCGGCTCGCCCGGACGGAGCTTGCGGTAGATGTCGAGCAGCGCCTCGTCCTGGCTCGCGATGTGATCCTTCTCGAGGGTCGTCATCATGAGCTCGGACCAGCCGAAGCGCTCGCGGATCCGCTCGTCACTCCAGCCGATCGCCTTCAACAGGACGGTGACGGCCTGACGGCGCTTGCGGTCGATGCGTACGCCGACCGTCTCGCGCTTGTCGATGTCGAATTCGAGCCAGGCACCGCGGCTCGGGATGACCTTGACACTGGACAGGTCGCGGTCGGAGGTCTTGTCTGGCTCCTTCGCGAAATACACGCCCGGGGACCGGACGAGCTGGCTCACCACGACGCGCTCGGTGCCGTTGATGATGAAGGTGCCCTTCGGCGTCATCATCGGGAAGTCACCCATGAACACCGTCTGGCTCTTGATCTCGCCGGTGGTGTGGTTGGTGAACTCCGCCGTCACGAACAGCGGCGCGCAGTACGTGAGGTCCTTCTCCTTGCACTCCTCGATCGAGGCCTTAACCTCGTCGAAGCGTGGCGCTGAAAACGACAGCGACATCGTGCCGGAGAAGTCCTCAATAGGACTGATTTCTTCAAGGATCTCCGCGAGCCCGGAGCGGGCATGCCTGTCGTCACTCGAGCGGTTCGCCCACGCGTCATTGCCCACCAACCAGTCAAACGACTCAGTTTGGATGGCAAGGAGGTTGGGAACCTCAAGATGTTCGGTGATCCTGCCGAATGAAACTCGGCGGGGAGCGAATGCACTCGATGTGCGACTGGTCTTCGCAGGGCGGGAAGCTGCCAAGATGCGTCCTTCCGAGGACCTTTGTTGCAGAACGGCCGTAACGCGCGCAGCCGAAGCGACCCGGCTCAAATTACCCAAAAGGGATGTCTCAGACGGGTCGGAATAGGCAGACAGCGCAAACTAGCAGTGTAGCCGAAAGGCTAACCGCTGTCGAGCCCTACCGCAAAAACCGCGGTGGAGCTTCTCGGAAGGGCGTTCCACGTCGCTCGCGGTGGCCGTTCGCGTCCGACATCGGAGGTGCTTGGGGTTCAGCGTGCCCGGACATGGCCGCCTCGTCAAGGCCTTCCGCTCGGTGTGGCGAGTTGCGACTTCACCGTGACACGAAACCCAGCCGGGCACGGCCGGAACCGACAATGTCACGAGCCTTTCCGGGTCCTCGGCACGGCCCTCATCAGCGATCCGTCCATGATCCATTGAGGTGGACCATAGACGTTGCTATTTCGCGATAATCGTCCAACCAAGTGGATCATGAGTTCCGTGAGCGGACGACGACGCCGCGCCGACTCGGTAACCGAGGCTCCCGCGCAGACGGCGGCCGCCACCCAGACACCTGGATGACGGCCGCCGGAAAAAGCCAAAGCCCGGATCGGGCCAAGGTCACTTGAGGGTGACCTTGGCGCCCTCCGCCTCGAGCTTCGCCTTCGCCTTGTCGGCGGCTTCCTTGTTCGCGTTCTCGAGGACTGCCTTCGGCGCGGCCTCGACGAGGTCCTTCGCCTCCTTGAGGCCCAGGCCGGTCAGCTCGCGAACGACCTTGATGACCTGGATCTTCTTGCCACCGTCGGCGTCGAGGATGACGTCGAACGAGTCCTTCTCCTCCTCGACCGGTGCGGCCGCGGCGCCGCCGCCACCACCGGCCGCCGCAACGGCAACCGGTGCCGCGGCGGTGACCTCAAAGGTCTCCTCGAACTGCTTCACGAACTCGGACAGCTCGATCAGCGTCATCTCCTTGAACGCGTCAAGAAGCTCTGCACTGCTCAGCTTCGCCATGATTGGCTCCGCTCCCTTCAGATTTTCTAGTTGTCAGATTCTTCAGACGCGGAGCTGTCCGCACCGCTGTCGGTCGTTGCGCGCTTGTCCTGCAGGGCAGCCACCGTACGGGCGGCCTTGGAAAGCGGTGCCTGGAACACGGCCGCGGCCTTGCCCAGATTGGCCTTCATCGCGCCGGCGAGCTTCGCCAGCAGCACCTCACGGGACTCCAGATCGGCGATCTTGGTGACTTCCGCCGCCGTGATCGCCTTGCCCTCGAACACGCCGCCCTTGATGACGAGCAGCGGGTTGGTCCGCGCGAAGTCGCGCAGGCTCTTGGCTGCCTCAACCGGGTCGCCGGAGACGAAGGCGAGCGCGGTAGGACCGGTGAACAAAGCGTCGAGACCGTCAATGCCAGCATCGGCTGCCGCACGCTTGGCCAACGTGTTCTTGGTGACCGCGTACGACGTCGTCTTGCCAAGCGATCGACGCAGCTCGGTGAGCTGGGCGACGGTGAGCCCGCGGTACTCGGTCAGCAGTGTCGCCGGCGAGTTGCGGAAGTTGTCAGTCAGCTCGGCAACGGCTGCGCCCTTGTCGATCCGAATCTTGTCCGCCATGTCCCTCCTCTCGTTGCTCGGATAGGCCAGCCACCGGCCGTCGACAGTCGAGAGATGAGAAACGCCCCGGCGCAGGGCGCACGGGGCGGGACGCGGCCAAGAAATCTGGCCGGACACTCGATCCGATTCCCTGCGCGGGCCGCCCGCAACGCTCGCGGAGCCTTCAACCGGCCAACTAAGAAAGTCGGCGTGGTGACCAGCGGTCTATGGGTGGAACTTCGCGGCAACTGTACGTGAGCGCACCCCGGTGCACCAAATCGGATCCCGGAATGCCAGCGCGGCGAAACTCCGGGTCACGCCCGACGCCGGCGCAGAGCGACGTATCCGGCGATCGCGACCGAGGCCCAGCCGAGCGTCCAGGCCGTCAACCCGACCTCGGCTGGACCGTTGACCAGACCGTGCGCAGCTCGCGAGACGGCCATCATCGGCGGTGCGAGCCAGGGCACGGGTGACTGCCGCAATCCGACCACCACAATCAGCAGCCAGCCGCCGATGAGCGCGAACGCACCGTAGCCGAACGTCCGGGTCACGACCCGGCTGGCCAGCGCACCGAGCGCCAAAGCCGGCGGCACGGCCACTAGATGCGCCCAGGTGCCCAGCAGGATCCCGGTCGCCAGCGGCGGATCGGGCGAGTGTGGGCGCGGGCCGGAGATCCCGCCGAACGCCCACGGCAGGACGATCGCGAGCACGATCAGGGCTACCGCGACGATCGTGGCGGCGACCAGTCCGGCGACGATCTCCCGGCGTCGACCGACCGTGACAACGGCCAGCCGGCGCGCGACGTCCGGCTCGGTGTCGAGCATTAGCTTCGTGGTCCACGCGAGGATCGGCAGCAGGACGTAGGCGGACAGACCGTAGCCTTCGCCGGCCGGTACGGCACCGCCGCCGTACAGGATGCCGACCGCCACGATGCCGAGTACGACCGGCCCGGCGATCCGACCGCTGCGCACGAACGCGTACAGGCGCAGCCGCACCAAGCTGGCGATCACGCCTGCGCTCCCGACCGTACCCGCACACGGTCGTGGCCAGCGGCGCGCAACAGGGCGACGGCGGCCGGCGCGGACGATGCCGCGACCGACACCTCGATCGTGCACATCTCGCCGGCCGCCGCGGGTTCGGTCGCGAGCCCCGCAGTGGTCAATCGCCAGCGGGCCGCGCCGGGCAGCCATCCCGCCTCGCCGCGGTGGTCGCTGACGAGCACGATCCCGCCCGCCGCCGCCACTTCCGCGACAAGCGTCGGGACCAGGTCGCGCGCGTCGGCGTCGAGGCCCTCCCACGGTTCGTCCAGCACGAGCAACTGCGGGGGTACGAGCAGAGCCTGCGCGAGCCCGACCTTCTGCGCGGTTCCTTTGGACAGGTCGGGCAGCCGAGCGGCGCGGAATCCACCGATGCCGAGCCGGTCGGTCCACCCAGCGACCGCGCGGGTGGCCGCCGACCCACGCAGCCCGCGCATGCCGGCCACCGCATCGAGATAGTGCGCCACGGCGAACGGCTGGTCGGCCGGGAATCGCTCGGGCACCCAGCCGATCACGGTCGGTCGGTCGACCACCCGGCCGACAGTGGGACGAAGGACACCGACGATGAGCTGGAGCAATGTGGACTTGCCGACGCCGTTCGCGCCTTCCAACACGACTACGTCGCCGCCGACGGCGGCGGCATCAACGGCATCCACGACCCACGGGTCGCCGCGGTGATATCGATAGGACACCGCATCCAAACGCACCCGGCCAGCTTCGCATCCGCCGTACGCGCCGGGTAGGCCGGGCCGGACGCGTGCCGTTCACACGGCGCGTACGCAGGCCAAGTGCACAACACGGCGCCTGCGTTGTCGCAGGCGCCGTGCGGTGGTTGATGGAGCCGAGCGTTACTCGGCCACCTCGACCAGGTTGCGCGTGACGTTCGGGTCGACCGGAATGCCCGGGCCCATCGTCGTGGACAGGTTGACCTTGCGCAGGAACTTGCCCTTCGACGCGGACGGCTTCGCCCGCAGGATTTCGTCGAGGGCGGCGGCGTAGTTTTCGATCAGCTGGGTCTCGCTGAACGACGCCTTGCCGATGATCAGGTGCAGGTTCGAGTGCTTGTCCACCCGGAAAGTGATCTTGCCGCCCTTGATCTCGTTCACTGCCTTGGTCACGTCCATGGTGACCGTGCCCGTCTTCGGGTTCGGCATCAGGCCGCGCGGGCCCAGGATCCGCGCGATCCGACCGATCTTGGCCATCTGGTCCGGCGTGGCGATCGCCGCGTCGAAGTCCAGCCAACCCTCTTGAATGCGGGCGACGAGGTCGTCCGAGCCGACAACGTCCGCGCCGGCCGCTTCGGCCTCGGCGGCTTTGTCACCGGCCGCGAAAACGATCACCCGTGCGGTCTTGCCGGTGCCGTGGGGCAGGTTCACCGTGCCGCGGACCATCTGGTCCGCCTTGCGCGGGTCGACGCCGAGTCGCATCGCGACCTCGACCGTGCCGTCGAACTTCGACGGGCTGGTCTCCTTGGCGAGCTTGACCGCCTCCGCGGGGGCGTAGAGCTTCGTCTTGTCAATGAGTTCGGCTGCCTTGCGGTAGCCCTTGCCATGCTGCATGTCTTGTTCTCCTGTGGTAGTTGGCGGGCGATCAGGTCGCCCTCCCACGAATGCGGGTTGTCAGTCCTCGACGCGTGCGGGCTCGTCAGTCCCGGACCGTGATGCCCATCGAGCGGGCGGTCCCGGCGATGATGCGCTCGGCCATATCGAGGTCGTTCGCGTTGAGATCGGTCATCTTCTTCTCGGCGATCTCGCGCAGTTGCGCGCGCGTCACCTGGCCGACCTTGTCCTTGTGCGGCGTGCCGGAGCCCTTGGCCACACCGGACGCCTTGATCAGCAGTTGCGCCGCCGGCGGCGTCTTCAGCACGAAGGTGAACGAACGGTCCTCGTAGACGCTGATCTGCGCCGGAACGATGTCGCCCCGCTGCTGCTCGGTCGCCGCGTTGTACTGCTTGCAGAACTCCATGATGTTCACGCCGTGCTGGCCGAGGGCCGGACCGACCGGCGGAGCCGGGGTCGCCGAGCCGGCCTTCAACTGCAGGGTGAAGGTCTTGACGAGTTTCTTCTTCGGAGGCATGTCTCTTCCTGGGCTGGAATCGGGTTTGTGCTGGCTGTTCGGTCTTGCTTCGGTCGTCGTGCTGCGTCGGTCGTCGTGCTGCGTCGGTCAGACCGAACCGGCTCGCCGTACGCCCTGGTGACCCACCATGGCGCGCTCGATCGAGCCGGACATTCAAGAATATCGCAGGCCGACGGCCGGCGATCCGGCGAGGGTTTCCTAGATCTTCGAGACCTGGTTGAAGTTCAGCTCGACCGGCGTCTCGCGACCGAAGATCGACACCAACACCTTGAGCTTCTGCTGATCCGCGTTGATCTCGCTGATCGTGGCGGGCAGCGATGCAAACGCTCCGTCCGTGACGGTCACCGAGTCGCCGACCTCGAAGTCGAGGACCTTGATCTCGGGCTTCGCCTTCTTGTCGTCGACGGTGGCCGCGGGCGCCAGCCACTTCAGCACCTCGTTGAGCGACAGCGGTGCCGGACGGTCGGCCCGATCGGTCGCGCCGACGAAGCCGGTCACGCCCGGGGTGTTGCGCACGCAGGAGTAGGACTCCGGCGTCAGCTCCATCCGGACGAGGATGTAGCCCGGGAAAACCTTGTTCTGGACCTGCTGGCGCTTGCCGTTGCGGACTTCGAGCTCTTCCCGGGTCGGCACCTCGACCTGGTAGATGAAATCCTCCATGTCAAGGCTCGTGATCCGGGTCTCGAGATTGGTCTTGACCTTGTTCTCGTACCCCGCGTATGAGTGCACGACGAACCAGTCGCCCGGCGCGAACCGCAGCGCGGCGCGGAGGTCGGCAACCGGATCGGATTCCTCGCTCTCGCCGTCCAACGTCGCGACGGCCGTCGTCACTTCGGTTGCGGCACCGGCGCCCTGCGTGTCCTCCGCGGCGGACGGCGCATCCGCACCGGTCACGTCGTCGGAGATTTCGTCGTACTCGGGCACAGTATTGCCTTCCCTGCTCTGGTCGCTCGGCCGATCAGCCGGCGAACACGTGTCCAACCACCCAGGCGAACCCGTAGTCGAGCAATCCCACGATCGACATCATGATCACCACGAAGACGATGACGACACTCGCGTACGTGAGCAGCTCCTTGCGGGACGGCCAGTTGACCTTCCGCAGCTCGGCCACGACCTCGCGAATGAAACGCGCGATTCGACCGCCGAGACCAGGGTCCTCATCCCCGATCTTAACCGCTCTGTCGGCCTTGACCGGTTTACGGGGGGCTGCGCCGTTTACGGTCTTCGCATCGCGCCGAGCGACCGCGCCGCGCCGGCCGGTAGTCGCGGCCTCGGCTCCGTCCAGATCGTCGTCGAACTCGGCGTCGGCGTCGAACTCGTCCGGCTCGTCGTCGGCGACAGCGTCGGACAGCACCTCGTCATCGGGGTGCTCGTCTACGCCGCGCTTGCCGCGTCGGTTGCTCTCGGCCACTTCGCCCTCTTCCATTTGCGGGGTGGTGTGTTGCTGCGCGGGTGGTCTGTCGGGCATCGCGGCGCTGACCCCGAACAGGGCGACACCACGCACGATGTGGCCAGGGCGACGCGACTGCCCGACACGTCGTTCAAGCGACGCGTCCGGCCACCGACGCCTGCCGGGCCAACGGGAACGCGATCGGCTATCCGATCGGCACCGCCGACGCAGGGGTGACAGGACTTGAACCTGCAACCTGCGGTTTTGGAGACCGCTGCTCTGCCAATTGAGCCACACCCCTGTGGGGAAGGTCTCCCCTTCGCCCGCACGCTACCGCCGGTGATAGCGGGCACGCCAGACCAAGGGGTCGCCAAGGACCCACGGGCGACCAGTGTACGGGTACCCCCGGCGATTTCCCAACCGCGACCTCGAGGTGGATCACGTCGGTCAGGTGCTCGATGCCTGGCCTGTGCCGCGCTGGTCACGGGAGCGATCGCGCTCGATTCCGGGACCTGCGCACGTCCTGGTGACCGCGGCTACCGCGCTCGGTATCTCGCCTATCCCGCGCTGGTCGCCGGCACGATCGCGGCGGCACGGACCCAAGCCTTGGCCTGGGCCAGGACCTTCTCGCCGGCGCACACCGCCGTGATGTCGATCTGGGCAATCCCGTCCTCGCCCACCTGCTTGACGACACCGGTCACGGTCAACTCCGTGCCCAAATCGTCATCGGGTACGACGACCGGCCGAGCGAATCGCACCGAATAGTCAGCGATCGCGCCGGGGTCGCCGCCGACCCACGCGGTGACGGCCCGGCCGGCCAGCGCCATGGTCAGCATGCCGTGGGCGATCACTCCGGGTAGCCCGACTCCGGTCGCGATCCGGTCATTCCAGTGGATCGGGTTGAAGTCGCCGGATGCGCCTGCGTAGCGGACCAGGTCGGCGCGGGTGATGGCGTACGTCTGCGGAGCCAAGTCGGTCATCGTGGTCACTCCCCGCGTACGACGAGTTTCGCGGTCGCGGTGACGACCAGTTCACCCGTCGCGTCGGTGATCTCCGTACGGGTCGTGAGAAACCCGTGTCCGCCGCGCTCGGTGATCTCCGCGACCGTACAGACGCACGTCAGTACGTCGCCCGCGTGCACCGGCCGGACGTAGGTGAAGCGTTGGTCGCCATGGACGACACGGGAGAAGTCGAGTCCAAGTCCGGGGTCGTCGATCATCTGCTGCATCGTTGGCGCGGTGACGACGATCGGAAACGTCGGTGGGGCGATCACGTCCGGATGACCGAGGGAGGCCGCCGCGGCCGCATCCAGATGGACCGCATCCTCGGCACCGATCGCCTGGGCGAACTCGCGGATCTTCTCCCGCCCGACTGTGTACGGCACGGTCGGTGGGAAGCTTCGGCCGACGTACCCGGGATCGAGTGGCATGGGCTGAACCTACCAATGCCCGCCGCTGTCGATCGCCGCCGCCGCTGTCGATCGCCGCCGCCGCGTGTCCGACGCCGAAACGGCTTGGCCACCCGGGTGGGTGGCCAAGCCGTGACGTGGCAGGAGCCGGCGCGTTCGCGTGCGCTCGGAGCCGAGAGCGTTACCGGGTCTCGCGGTGCTCCGTGTGCTTGTGGCAACGCGGGCAGAACTTGGCCAGCGTGATCCGGTCCGGATCGTTACGCCGGTTCTTACGCGTGATGTAGTTGCGCTCTTTGCACTCCTGACACGCCAATGTGATCTTCGGACGTACGTCGGTCGCCTTAGCCACGGCCGTGCCTTCCTCGCAAGTAAGTGCTGCAGTTAAATTCGAACTTCACGATGTGCCAAGCTCAGGAACCACCCAGCATAGGGCGGTATTCCCGGAGCCTGGGAAAAGCGAGCGCCGGTGGCGCCCGTCCCAGTAGCGGTGGCCGGACTTGAACCGGCGACACAGCGATTATGAGCCGCTTGCTCTGCCATCTGAGCTACACCGCCGCGACCTGCTGCCGGCGGACCGGCAAACAAGAGCCCCCTTACGGAATCGAACCGTAGACCTTCTCCTTACCATGGAGACGCTCTGCCGACTGAGCTAAGGGGGCGTATCGCCAGCGGATGTGCATGCTGGCGTGCGCTACTGGTCGTGCGCCGCTAAGCGCACCGGTAAAGAGTACACGTCGCTAGTGGGCCGGGCGAACCGGGCTAGAGGCTCGTCGGCCGACTCGCTCGCGCCGCTGACCGCCCGAATTCGGTTGCGGTTATGAGGCCGCGCGCAGCCGCCTGACCTCGCCCTTCGCGGTCCGCTCGGTGTCCGTTTGGGCGGCGAGCCAGGCCTCCAACCGGTCGTACGGCAACGGCCGGCTGAACAGGAATCCCTGACCGATGTCGCAGCCCATGTCGGCCAACAGGCTGAGCGTGCGTTCGCTTTCGACGCCCTCGGCGACGACACGGAGTTCGAAGTGGCGGGCGAGGTCGACCACGGCACGAACGATCGCGAGCTCGCCCGGGTCGGTCGCCATGCCCTGCACGAACGATCGGTCGATCTTCACCTCGTCGACCGGCAGCCGTCGCAGGTAGGCCAGCGACGAGTATCCGGTGCCGAAGTCGTCGACCGCCAGCCGTACGCCGATCGCGTCCAGGCGACGCAGCACCGGGAGCTGCCGATCGGTGTCACCGGCCGGACTGTCTTCCTTGATCTCCAGCGTCAACAGATCCGGGTCGATGCCGTACTCGTCGAGCAGGCTAGTGACCTGATCGGGAAAGTCGTGGTCGACGAGCGATTTCGGCGACACATTGACCGAGATCGGCATGGATCGACCGTCGCGGACCCAGTCGCGCGCGCGGCGCAGCGCCTCACGTAGGACGAACTCATTGAGCCGTCCCAGCTGGCCGGTGTGTTCCGCGATAGCGACGAAGTCCTCCGGCGGAATCGGCCCGTGCACGGGGTGCTCCCATCGCGCGAGGCATTCGACGCCGACGAGCTGACGATTATGGAGCATGACCTTCGGCTGGTAGAAGAGATCGAGATCGCCATTGTCGAGGGCTCGGCGGAGATCGCTCGCGAGGCCGAGCCGGCGCACGGACATCGTCTCGAGGCTGGGGTCGAACAGCTGGATGGGTGGCGTCTGTGCCTTGGCCGCTTGGGTGGCGACATCCGCCTGCTGCAGCAATTGTTCCGGGTCGGAGCCATGATCAGGGTGGGCTGATATGCCAACGGCGCTGTCGATGTCGATCCGAAGCGAGCCGATCTCCATCGGCAGCTGAAGAGATTGGCGCAGGGACCCGCCAAAGGCGAGAGCCGCGTCGACGTCGGCCATCCGCATCGTGACAGCGAACTTGTCACCACCGATGCGTCCGACCAAGGCCGCCGCGGGTGAAAGCTGCCGAAGCCGAGAGGCGAACTCGACCAGAACACTGTCTCCGGCGGCGTGTCCGAGGGACTCGTTGACGTCGCGTAGTCCATCGACGTCCAGGACAAGAACGGCAACGATTTCGCCGGCCGCCTTGATCTTGACCGCTTCTTCCAGCGCCGCCACCATGCGACGCCGGTTCGGAAGTCCGGTGAGCCCGTCGTGGTTCGCGTCAAACCTGAGTCGATCGACCAGGCGCGAGTTCTCCAGCGTCACGGACGCCTGGGCCGCAACTGTCTCCATAAGACGGACGTCGTTGTTGGTAAAGGTGAGGTTTCGGATCAAATGCCCGACAACTTCGACCGTCCCGATCACGGTGTTGCCCGATCGGAGCGGGGTGACGATGACGTCTTTGAGACCGGCCTCGCGCAACGCCCCGCGCATGTCTGGATCGCCGGCCTTCGGCGACGCCGCGACGGTCCGACCGGTCTCGACCGCGCGCTCCCGGACGACTCGCGGCGTGGTCGACAAATCGAGCAGACCCTTGTCGTCCGCGCGCGCGGACAGGAGCACCTCCGGATACCGACCTTGCGGAGCGAGCCAGAGTGTCGAGCTCTCCGCGTGGAGGAGCCCCCGAACCTGCCGAAGGAGCACGTCTATGAGCGTTCCGTCGTAGGTGTGCTCCGCGACGGCGCGCGTGAGCTCGTATATGTCAGCCAGGCCCTTGTGCTGCCGCAGGAATCGGGCGTACGCGCGATACAGCGTGGCCGCTACGGCTGCGATGACGACGAGCAGCACGATGGCCCACTTGCTCTGCTCGAGCAGGATCAGCACCGCAACGCCGGCGATGGCATTTATCAGACCGGCGAGCAACGCCGACGATGCGCTCAGCGCGAGGTCATCAGGGGCGATCCTGCCCTGTATAAGCGTGATCACACCGAGAACGGCGACCAACGTAACCAACACGTCCGCAACGACCGCGCCGATCAGGATTCCCCAAGAAGCCGGAGTGATCGTGCCCGTGTTTCCGTACACAGACACGATCAGACAGGCAACCGCGGTGCCGGCCGCAAAGTTGGCCAGATTGAAGACCTGCTTCACGGGATCGGATCTACGCACGACCATCAATACGATGGCCGCGAGCAAGCGCACGGCAAAGACGGTGAGGGGAGACAGGAAGTACAGCGCGAGCAGCAGCGGTACTTCAGTGATCGACAATTGAACGGCGTGCCGGCGCACCTCGATCTGGATTCTCGCCGTCTCGGCGATCACGAAGACCGCGAAGAACAGCGCCGATATCGGCAAGGGCGAGAGGCCGGGCTGGTGCGCGACGGCCGCAATGATGCATATGGTCGCGAGGATCGCCAGAGGAACCGTGACAAACCAGGCCCACTGCGGTGATCGCTGCCTCATCGACGTTTCACTAGGCACGCCGCGTGCACCCATCAACGTGTCGCGCACCGAACGATCTGGGGCTTACCCCCAACTGACGTCCAACGGCTGGACGCCGCCCCAGGAGACATCCGCCGGATGGGCGGATCCCCATGAGACATCGGCCTTGACCTGCGTTGAGTGCGGCGCGGCTGTGGCTTGGGCGGCGCCGGTGGACAATACAAACGCGCCGGCCGCAGTCGCCACAGCGACCGCTGCCACGCGCAGCCAGCGTGGAGAACGTGCGAGCATTTTCGGCTCCTCGATTGGTGAGGCGGCGTCGAGTTATGGACGATGCTCGCACATTTACCTGCTCACGAGAACGACGAAAGGTGCGTCTGTGCGACCAGCACACGTTTGGACATTCTGAGGCTGGCCGAACGTCCCACTGTGGGCATCCACCATTCGGCCATCCACGTCCGTGTCTACGCCTGACGCGGTCCCATCGCATCAACGCTCACGTGTTCGTGGCGCACAATGATGGAACATACGGTGACTGTCCGTATAGCGCAATGCCAACACGGACCGGTTCACTCAGACAGACGGACAGGAAATGGCCCCCGACCGGATCGCTCCAGTTCGGGGGCCGTTTCGTGTGCGTGTGGCGGGTGAAGGGTTCGAACCTTCGTAGCTCTCGCGACGGATTTACAGTCCGCTCCCATTGACCACTCGGGCAACCCGCCGTGCACTGCCGCCGACCACTCGCGTCGGCAGCGGAAGCAAGGATAACGGTAGCCCCGGGGTGCCGCGCAAACGGGTAGCGCCAACACTCCGTATCGTTCCATAGCGGGCACGACATCCACGGGAAAGGGAGTAGGCAGTGGCGGATCCATCGTTCGACATCGTCAGCAAGGTCGATCGGCAGGAGCTCGACAACGCCGTGAACCAGGCAAGCAAGGAGCTCGGCACGCGTTTTGACTTCCGCGGCACGGGCGCCGAGGTCAGCCTGTCCGGTGACAGCGCCGTGGCGATCCAGGCCGAGACCGAGGACCGGGTCCGGGCCGCGCTCGAGGTGCTCAAGGAGAAGCTGGTCAAGCGCAACATCTCGCTGAAGTCACTGGATGCCGGCGAGCCCAAGCAGTCCGGGAAGACGTACAAGATCGACTGCAAGATCATCCAGGGCATCGACTCGGACAAGGCGAAGCTGATCAGCAAGAAGATCCGCGATGAGGGGCCGAAGGGCGTACAGGCGCAGATCCAGGGCGACCAGCTCCGCGTCACCGGCAAGAAGCGCGACGACCTGCAGGCGGTGATCGCGATTCTCAAGCAGGCCGACGTCGGCGTCGCGCTGCAGTTCACGAACTACCGCTGAGACTCGGACGGCCTAGCCGACGAGTACCGCCCCACAGACCATGATCCACCGCCCTGGACGATCGCGGCCGTTGTAGCGACCGTGATCGTCCACCGCCGTGGATCATGACCTCGGCCGGCGCCGGGCGGCGGGCGGGCCGCGACCAGCGGCCAGCGGCCAGCGGCCAGCGGCCAGCGGCCAGCGGCCAGCGGCCAGCGGTGGATCATGAACCGATGACAGCGTAAGCAACGGCCGGCCTCGACAATGCGTCGAGGCCGGCCGGTTTACCGGATGGAATCCGTTAGCTCTGGTACTGCACCGGACCGGGGCCCTTGGTCAGCGCCATCTTCTCCAGTCGTGCGATCCGCTCGGCCATCGGCGGGTGGGTCGCGAACAGGTTGCCCATGCCGCGCGCCCGGAACGGGTTCGCGATCATCAGGTGCGACGTGGTGGCGACCCGGCTCTCCGGGTTCAACGGCATGGCCTGAGCGCCCACCTCGATCTTCTTCAGCGCACTAGCCAGCGCGAGCGGGTCGTTCGTGAGCGTCGCGCCGGACTGGTCGGCCTGGTATTCACGGCTTCGGCTGATGGACAGCTGGATCAAGGTGGCCGCGATCGGGCCAAGGATGAGCATGAGCAGCGCGCCGAAGATGCCGGGGCCGCTGTCGTCGTCGTCCGAGCCGCCGAAGAAGAATGCGAACTGGGCGACCAATGTGATGAAGCCACCGAGCGCGCCGGCCACCGACGAGATCAGGATGTCGCGGTTGTAGACGTGCGACAGCTCATGGCCGATCACGCCACGCAACTCCCGCTCTGTGAGCATCGCGACGATGCCCTCGGTCACGCAGACGGCCGCGTGACGCGGGTTGCGACCGGTCGCAAATGCGTTGGGCTGCTGCGTCGGGCTCACGTACAGGCGCGGCATTGGCTGGCGGGCCTGCTGTGAGAGGTCACGAACGATGGCGTAGAGCCGGGGCGCCTGCGCCTCGGAGACCGGACGCGCACCCATCGAACGCAGCGCGATCTTGTCAGAGTAGAAATACGAGACGCCGTTGATGCCCAGCGCGACGATGAACGCGATGATCAAGCCACCGGAACCGCCGAACCAGTAGCCGATCCCGAGAATGATGGCGCTCAGCAAACCCAGCAGGGCCGCCGTCTTCAGTCCGTTATACGACCGGTACACCTTTTCTCCCATCGGATGCGAACCGGATTCATATCAGTCAACACCCTTGCGTCCACCCAGTGTTCCGCACGACGCCGTGACTCAGCTGGAACTAACCTGAGAAATACCTGAGGACCCCACGGTACGGTCTTGCCACAACACCCGCTACCCGAGTAGAAGCAGCCGACCGCGTCAGCGAGCGGCGCGACGGGCGGCGGCCGTTTCCTCCTTCGCCGGCTCCCCCAGCGGGTCATGTACGGGCGGTGCCGGCACGGACGCCATCCATCCGCCCAGCGTGTCTCGCTCGTGCAGCAGCCCCCGAATGTCGAACTCCGCGTAGTCGAACTCGGGCGCCCAGAACAACGCGTCGAACGGGCACGCCTCGATGCAGATGCCGCAGTACATGCAGAGCGAGAAGTCGATCGCGAACCGGTCGAGCACGTTGCGTTGCCTCGGACGGCTCGCACCGGGGACGATGACCTCTTCCTTGTGCGAGTCGATATAGATGCACCAGTCCGGGCATTCGCGCGCACACAGCATGCACACGGTGCAGTTCTCTTCGAGCAGGCCGATCACGCCACGTGAGCGCGGCGGCAGGTCGGGCTCGACAGCCAGGTCCGGAACGGAATGCGCCGCGGTCATGCCGTCCATCATTGCAGGCCGAGGTGAGGGCGAGGCCGGTGCTCGACCTACGGCTGGTGATCGGCCAGTCGGTCGAGGAGCTGGGCGGCGATCCGTACGATCTCCCGCTCGGCCGGCGTCAGTTCGGCGTCCATCGCCTCGACGAGCCACGAGGTGTGCGTCGCGCCGTGCTGGCGGAGGACCTCCCGACCGGCCTCGGTGATGTCCAGCAGCACCTGGCGCCCGTCGGCCGGATCATCCCGACGGCTGACGAGGCCCTGCTCCTCGAGCGAGGCGAACACACGGGTCAATGACTGCGGCTGGGTGTGCTCGGCGTCGGCGAGTGCCTTCGGAGTCGCGGTGCCGCCCCGGTAGAGACGGGACAGCAGAGCAATGCCCGTCACGCTCACGCCGTGCGGCTGGCGCTGGGCCTGGAGGCGTCGGGCCAGCCGTACCACTCCCTCACGAACCTGGCGTGCCGCCGCGGCGCGTTCACGGGCGACCGCTGCCGCGAGCACGGCGTCGGCCGCCGCCTCAGCCAGCATCCGATCGACCGGATCGGGAGTCATGTCCGAGCCAGCGCGGCGTATCGACCGTCGAGCGCGAGCAGCTCTTCGTGGGTGCCGTGCTCGACGATCCGGCCGTGATCGAGTACGACGATCTGGTCAGCGTGGACGATCGTCGACAGCCGATGGGCGATCACCATGGTTGTCCGTCCCTTCGCGAGCTCGTCCAAGGCGGCTTGCACCGCACGCTCCGTTCGAGTGTCCAGCGCGCTGGTCGCCTCGTCGAGGACGAGTACGGGCGGGTTGCGCAACACCATCCGAGCGATCGCGAGGCGCTGCCGTTCACCGCCGGAGAAGCGGTAGCCGCGCTCGCCGACCATCGTGTCGTAGCCCTCCGGCAAGCCGGCCAGAAGATCGTGGATATGCGCAGCCCGCGCCGCCGCTTCGAGTTCGGCGTCGGTCGCCGCCGGCGCCGCGAGGAGGAGATTCTCGCGAACGGACGCATGCAGAAGGTACGTCTCCTGCGCGACCAGACCGACAGTGTGCGACAGCGATTCGAGGCTGACGTCGCGAATGTCGGTGCCATCGATCGTGATCGTGCCAGATTCCGGTTCGTAAAGTCTCGTGACGAGATAACCGAGACTCGTCTTCCCCGAGCCGGTCGCGCCGACGATCGCGGTGACCGTGCCGGCCGGCACGACGAGGTCGATGCCGTCGAGCGTGAGCCGGTCGGCACCGTCGTAGCGAAAGTCCACACCGCGGAACTCGACGCGCCCGGCGGTGGACCGCAAGCCGCCCGCGCCGGCGACATCGGTGATGTCTACCGGGAGGTCAAGCACGTCGAAGATGCGACCGAACAGCGCCATCGACGTCGACGCAGCCTGGCCGATGCCCTGGATCGAGCTGGCCGGCACAACGAACCGGTTGAGCATGCTGGTAAACGCGACCACGGTGCCCAACGTCGCCGGTGAGCCGCCGTGGGCGAGTTCGATGCCGGCGATCCAGTACGCGAGCGCCGGCACGATCGTCAAGGCGGCACCCCGCGTCGCCATCCGCCACCGGCCGGCCAGCACCGCGGCGAGATCGAACTTCGAGATCTCCGCCGACCGCGCGGCGAACCGCCGCTGCATCTCGCCGCCCAGGCCCATGGTCTTCGACAGCAACACCCCGGGTACGGACAGCGTCTCCTCCACCGTCGAGGTCAGCGCGGCCATGCTCCGTTGGCGGTTGCGCGCGATCTGCCGGCGCTGGCCACCCAGCCGGAAGGTGACGAGCAGGTAGAGCGGGATCAGCACCAGCCCGACCACGGCCAGCTGCCAGTCGAGGATGAGAAGGGCTACCGCGATCGCGATAGCTTGCGTCGCCGACTGGACCGTTGCCGTCGCGGTGTTCGTCAGCACGTTGTCGACCCCGCCGACGTCGTTGATCACACGGGACAGAACATCGCCGGTCTTCGTACGGGTGAAGAACGACAGCGACAGGCGCTGCAGGTGCCCGTACACGGCGACGCGAAGCTCGTGCATGACGCGCTGGCCGATCACGGTCGCCAGCTGGGTCGTCCATACGCCAAGCGCACTGTTGGCGACAGCGGCCGCGATCATGCCTAGCGCCAACTCGCTGATCAGCGCGACGTTGCGCTCGGGAAGGCCCTTATCCAAGATCTCGCGGAGCAGGAACGGCGAGATCACTCCGACCACCGACCGTACGAGCACGGCCGTCAGCAGCAATGTCATGAGCCCGCGGTGCGGCCGGAACAGCGCGACGATGCGCCGGACCGACACCTTGCGGGGCGGCTCGTGGTCGGCCGGAAGACGCGTGCCGGCGGCGTCGGGGCGTGGCGCGGTGGCAACAGTCATACGCGATACCTTATGACTGTGGCCCAAATATCAGTCAAGCGATTATCAGACGGCTAACATCCATAAGGTGTCGCTTACGACCGCGCTCAATGTGCGCGCGTAGGGCGACGCCGGGCGCTACGCGGGCCCCCACTGACCGGGCTCAGGGACGCCGGGCGGCCGCATCGGCGCGCGTCGGGATCCGGATTCGGTGGCGGCATCAGACTCACCCGGCTCCTTGGCGCCCGGCCACGCCTTCGCGACCCGCGACGCCAACACGAAGTCCTTACGCAGCGGATGCCCTTCGAATCCCGGCGGCAAGAGCAATGGCGCGAGATCCGGATGGCCGACGAAGTCGATGGCGAACATCTCGTACGTCTCGCGCTCGCTCCAGCCTGCTCCGGGGTAGATGTCGATGATCGACGCCAGGCTCGGCGCGTCGCGGGGCACCCGGGTACGGAGGAGAACGCCGTACCGCTGGCTGGTTGACCACACGTGTGCAACCACGGTGAGACCCGCGTCGAGCTCGTCCACGGCGGAGAGCCAGTCGAAAAAGTCGCAGCCGAGATCGTCGCGCGCGGCCGCGACCAGCGCGGACCATTGCTCGGGTGCGACGTCGATAGTCGCCCGCGACCATGGCCCACCGCCGGACACGCTCATCGATGCACCGTCGATCAGATCGACCAGGCGCGCCCCGAGGGGGGACGGTGCCGCATCGCCGGAACCGGAACTGGACATGCCCGCATCGTAAACGCGTCGCCGTGGGGCAGGATGGGACGATGACCAGTCCCGTCACTTCGGCGCTTGTCGCGGAGGCGACGAAGAAGGCGGCCGTGGTCTGGCTGTCGATCGACGGCGCGCCCGCCTACGTGGTGTGGTGCGTACCGATCGCCGACGCCCTCTACGTCGTCGCCGGGCCCGGCGAACAAGCGGCGCCCGGGTTGGCCGATGCGACGGTCGTCGACGTTACGGCGCGGGGCGACCATGGCGGCAGCATCGTGACCTGGACGGCGACCGCGGAGCGAGTTGACCCCGGCAGCGACGATTGGAACGCGATCGCGCTCACGGTGGCCGGCAAGCGACTCAACGCCACTCGCTCGGCCGAGGATCTCGTCGCGACGTGGGCGCGTGACAACGCCCTGGTGCGCCTCGTCCCGGACGCAGCCAGCGACAACGCAGGCGCCTGAAGCCGAGCCGGTCAGCTCCCATCCGGCGGCACGGCGATCGTGCCGCGGGCGATCGGCACGACCGAACCGGAGACGGTGACCGACGCAATCGCACCCGCAGTCGCCGTAACCTCGCACTCCAGCGTGGACGGTCGGCCCATCTCGACGCCCTGCCGGACGGTATAGGCCGATGGACCGTCGGCCGGCAGCAGCCCGCTCGACACCAGCCATACCCCCAGGCCGAGCGCCGCCGAACCGGTCGCCGGGTCCTCCCATGCGTCCGGGTCAAACACAAATACGCGGGTACGGGTGGATCGCGTGGCCGGATCCCACGCGAAGACGGACACGTGCTCGATGCCGTACCGGCCGGCCGATTGGGCGTCGGCGGCCACTCGTGGCATGGCCTCGGGTCGCACCGACAAATACGTGAACTCGAGACCGCAGCCGGCCGTTCGCGGCGGTGGTCCGACGAAGTCAGCCTCGGTGAGGCCGACAGCGGCCAGTAACGGCACCGGATCGAGGTCGGGACCGATGGTGGGCGGGCCACCGGCGAGCCGGGCGGATCCATCGCCCGCGACAACGATCGGCAGCAGCCCGGCGCCGCATTCCTGGATCACCGTGCCCGGGCCGAAAAGACCCGCTCGCATCTGGGTCACGGCGCCGCCCACGCTGGGGTGACCGGCGAACGGCAGCTCGTTCGAAGCTGTGAAGATCCTGGCCCGGTACGTCGCTTCGGGTGTCGTCGGCGGCAGAATGAAGATCGTCTCGGATAGATGGAACTCGTTGGCGAGCGCCTGGAGTTGAGGGGTGGCAAGGCCATCGGCACCGAACACGACGGCAAGTGGATTCCCGGCGAAGGGCCGGTCGGTGAACACGTCGACGATCTCGTACCTCAGGCTCTCCATTCTTTGCACCATACGGCCTCTAGGCTGGAGTCATGACGACGGCGACGCGCATCTACATCGCCCGACTCACCGGCTTGACCGTGTTCGATCCCAACGGTGACCAAGTCGGTCGGGTACGGGACGCTGTCGCGCGCATTCGGGCCGACGGCTCGCCGCCCCGTGTCGTCGGTTTCATCGCCGAACTCGCGCTACGGCGGCGCATCTTCCTGCCGATCGGGCGCATCGATGCGATGGAGCCGGATTCCGTACTGCTCGGCACCGGCACGCTGAACCTGCGTCGCTTCGAGAAGCGGCCGGGTGAGATCCTCGTGCTCGAAGAACTGCTGGATCGCCGGGTGACCATCGTGGAGACCAGCCGGCCCGCGTCGCTCGTCGATGTCGCCATGGAGGCCGATCGCAACGGCGAATGGACGTTGACCCGCGTGGCGGTGCGCGAAAATGCCAGCCGTCTCGGCCGCCGCGGCCACCTCCGCCAGCTCGATTGGTCCGAAGTGACGGGCCTGATCGGAGCCCCGGAGGCGCAGGGCACGGCATCGCTGCTGGCCGTGTTCGACAACATGCGCGCGGCCGACCTCGCGAATGCTCTGCAGGATCTGTCGCACAGCCGGCGCGTGGAGGTGGCCGCCGCGCTGGACGACGACCGGCTGGCCGACGTGCTCGAAGAGCTGCCCGAGCACGACCAGGTCGAAATCCTGGGCGTGCTGGAGCCGTCCCGGGCCGCGGACATTCTCGAGGAGATGGATCCGGACGACGCGGCCGACCTATTGGCCGAGCTGCCCAAGGCCGATCAGGACGTGTTGCTCGACCTGATGGAGCCGGACGAGGCCGACCCGGTCCGCCAGCTGCTCCACTATCAGCCCGGCACGGCCGGTGCCCTCATGACGTCGGAGCCGGTGATCATGTCGCCCGACTCGACCGTGGCCGAGGCGCTGGCCCGGATCCGCGAGCCGCAGCTCGCGCCGGCGATCGCCGCCAGCGTGTTCGTCGCCCGCGCGCCGACCGCCACACCGACCGGTCGCTATCTGGGCGTCGTGCATTTTCAGCGACTGCTGCGCGAACCGCCAGCGTCGTTGCTCGGCGGCGTAGTGGACAGCGACATCGGTCCGCTCGCGCCGGCGACCCCGCTGCCCGAGATCACCCGGCGGATGGCGACGTACAACCTCGTCGCGCTCGCGGTTGTGGACGCGCTCGGTCACCTCGTCGGCGCGGTCACCGTTGACGACGTACTCGACAATCTGCTGCCTCGCGACTGGCGGGATCGCGAGCTCGGCGCGCATCCGACCGAGCTCGCACGGTTGGCCGCGGCCGCGTCGACCGAGGCCCGCGCCAACACCAACGGCACCCGTCCCACCGGCACGAGGGCAAACGGTGCCGAACCCAGTGGCGCCGACGCCGGCGGGACGACCGGTGGCTGAGCCGCGTCGGGACGCGCGGCTCGACCAGCCGCGCCAGCCCCGACGACTCACCCTGCCGCGATTCGACCCGGAGACCTTTGGCCGCTGGTCAGAGAGCGCCGCGCGATTCATCGGTACGTGGAAGTTCATCGTCTACATGACCATCTTCATCGTCGTGTGGATCGCATGGAACACGCTCGCGCCACGCAACGACCGCTTCGACCCGTACACGTTCACGTTCCTCACGCTGCTGCTGTCGCTGCAGGCCTCCTACGCCGCGCCGCTGATCCTGCTGGCGCAGAACCGGCAAGCCGACCGTGATCGCCTCTCGATGGAGGAGGATCGGCGCCGGGCCGCCATGCAGAAGGCGGACACCGAATATCTGGCTCGCGAGATCGCGTCGCTGCGGATCGCGGTGGGCGAGGTCAGCACGCGGGACTTCGTTCGCACGGAGCTGTCCCGGCTAGCCGAAGAGCTCGACGAGGCCGCCCAACGTCGCTACCGGCTGGAGCGCAAGGATCGCCACAAGGCCGCGCGGCGGGCCGAGCGTACGAACGGTGACGCGCTCGACGATCCGATCGACCCCGGGACGTACGACGAGGACGCCGCGCCGCCGCCGGCCCGCCGTCACGGGCGGTGATCACTGGATGGGCCGGTTTCCGGGTCACCAAATGCGGTTCGCCGCGCGCCTCAAGGGGTTACCGAAGGCGCGCGGCGGAACGTACGAAATAGTCGCATCTCGGCGGTAATCCGTCCAGTCGACGCGGCGGAGCGAACTCCACCACAACGGGGCGCCCGCCGCCGCCGATACTCCGGCCGCCGCCGTAGCATTGCCAGCATGGCAGCACCGGCAACCACCCTGGAAGACGCGATCCGCGCCGCGCTCGCGACGGTCGACGACCCGGAGATCCGCCGCCCGATCACGGACCTCGGCATGGTCGAGTCGATCCGGATCGACGCGGACGGCGTCAGCGCGATCGGCATCCTGCTCACGGTGGCTGGCTGCCCGCTACGAGACAAGCTCACGGCGGACATCACCGCCGCGGTCGGCGCCGTCGCCGGCGTATCCCGAGTGGCGATCACGTTCGGTGTCATGTCGGACGCCCAGCGCAAGGACCTGCAGACATCGCTGCGTGGCGGCGCCGGCGGCGAACCGGTGATCCCGTTCGCACAGCCGGGCAGCCGGACCCGGGTGTACGCCGTCGCGAGTGGCAAGGGCGGCGTCGGGAAGTCCAGCGTGACGGTGAATCTGGCGGCGTCACTCGCCGGCCGGGGCCTGTCGGTCGGCGTGATCGACGCAGACATCTACGGGCACTCGGTGCCTCGCATGCTCGGCACGACCGACCGGCCGACCCAGGTCGAGGACATGATCATGCCGCCGCAATCGCACGGTGTGAAGGTCATCTCGATCGGCATGTTCACCGCCGGCAACGCCGCGGTCGTCTGGCGGGGCCCGATGCTCCACCGCGCCCTGCAGCAGTTCCTGGCCGACGTCTACTGGGGCGATCTCGACGTGCTCCTGCTCGACCTGCCACCGGGCACCGGCGACGTGGCCATCTCGCTCGCCCAGCTCCTGCCGAATGCCGAGATCCTGGTCGTGACGACCCCGCAGACGGCCGCCGCAGAGGTAGCGGAGCGAGCCGGGGCGATCGCTCTGCAGACCCATCAGCGGCTGGTCGGCGTGATCGAGAACATGTCGTGGCTGGAGTTGCCGACCGGGGAACGGATGGAGATCTTCGGTAGCGGCGGCGGCGCGATCGTCGCCGAGTCGCTGACCCGGACGGTCGGAGCATCCGTACCGCTGCTGGGTCAGATTCCGCTCGACACGCGCGTCCGGGAGTCGGGCGACGCGGGGATTCCGATCGTGATCGGGGAACCGGCCGCGCCGGCGGCGCTCGCCCTGTCCGCTGTCGCGGACCGGCTCGCTACCCGCCGAGAGTCCCTGGCCGGCAAGCCGCTCGGTCTGCGGCCGGCCGCTCGCTGAGCGATCGTCAGGTCGCGTCGACGTCGAACGTGTGCTCGGCAGCGCTCGGCGGCGCCGCCGACGGAGCGATTGCGGTCGGTCCGTTTGCGCTCACCGGCTTGTGCCGGATGTCGACGTCACGCGCCACTCGCTGCAGCCCGCCGCGAACACCGGTGACATCTTTGCGGACATCCTGGTAAAGCGTCTCGATCGGCTTCCGCAGCTCCCGCTCATCCTCTTCGCTCAGGATGTGCTTGCGGATCAGCGACTTCGGATTCAGGTCTTCCAGCGAGATTTCGGTGCCGAGCTCACGGCTCAGGTCCGTGGTCGCGTTGCGCGCCATATCCCGGAGGTTTCGCAGGATGCGTACGCCATCGCTGATCGCCTTCGGCAGCTTGTCCGGGCCGAAGATGAACATGGCGAGCAGGATCAGGACGAGGAACTCCCAGCCTCCGATGCCGAAGAAGTCCATGCCCACCTCCACTCGTCGCCGGTCTCAGCGTACGCAGTCGACGGCCACCCCCGCCAGACGCAGGCCTCAGCGTTCAATCAGGCTCCACCCGCCCGAAAGCCGACCGCCGGGTAAGCGACCACCGAACGCGACCGCCACAACGGGGGAACTCGTTGATCAACCGTCGGAAGCGACGAGCTTCACCTGTAACGTGTGCCGGGCCGTGCCACGCAGATAGGTCACCGACACCACTGAACCGGGCGCGTATTCGCGCACGATCGCGACCAGATCACCGGCCTCGTCCAGTGGGGTGCCACCGACCGACAGGATGACGTCGTCGGCCTGGAGTCCGGCGTGGTCGGCCGGGCCGCCGGCCGCGACGGTCGACAGCAGCACACCGCCGTTGGGGTTGTGGTAGCTCGGCTGCGGAGTCGCGCCGATGACCGTCCGCTGCACCTTGCCGGTTGAGATGATCGACTCGGCCGTACGTTTCGCCTGGTTGATCGGGATGGCGAAGGCGAGCCCGATGTTCCCGGCCTCGTCCTGGCTGCCGCCGAGCGACTTGATCACGGCGTCCACGCCGATGACGTGGCCGGCCGCGTCGACCAGCGGGCCGCCCGAGTTGCCGTGATTGATCGCTGCATCGGTCTGGATGGCCGCATAGTAGCGGGTCGGACCATTGCCGTCGGCGATCTCCAGCGGCCGGCGCAACGACGAGATGATGCCGGCGGTCACCGAGTTCTGCAGGTCGAGCGGTGCGCCGATAGCGAGGACGGGATCGCCGACCGCGATCGAATCCGAGTCGCCGAACGTCACCGCCGGCAGTCCCGACTTTGCGATCTTGAGTACGGCGATGTCCGACTCCGGGTCGGTGCCGACGAGCTTGGCCGGCGCCGTACTGGCGTCGTTGAAAGTGATCGTCGCGTTCCCGTCGATACCGTCGATCACATGGTCGTTGGTGATCATGTAGCCGTCCGACGACACGATGAAACCCGAGCCGATCGCGGAGCCGAGCGAGCTGTCCACGCGTACGGTCACGACGCTTGGCAGGACGGACTTCGCCACCGCGGCGAGCGATCCCGGAGCGCGCTGAGCGAGGCCGGGGGTCGTCGCCGAGCCGTTGCCCAGCGGTACGGCATCCCGCAGGCCGCCTTTGACGGCCGCCAGGTATCCGAGCGCACCGCCGAGGCCGCCGGCCAACAGCGCCGCCAGCAGGCTGATGAGCAGGACCTGACCGAGCGAGGCGCGGCGGCGCGGCGAGTCGACCTCGGCGGCCGGCACCGGATCGGGTTCCGGCGCGGCGAGGATGAGCGCGGCCGGGGCGCCGGGATCCCGCCACGGGTCGGAGCGGGCATCCGTCCACCAGGGAGAGTTTCCGGATCCACCGGAGCCGTTGGGCGGCGTCCCACCGCCGGACGACGTCGGCGCGTGGCTGGCAGCGACACTGCCACCGGATACGGCACTGTCCGGCGCGCCGGGCGGGTACGTGCTGCTACCCGCCCCCGCGTCGTAGAGTGCGCCGGAGTAGTCCGGCGACGGCACAAGGCCGCCGGCCGATTCCGCCGACCATCGCGACTGTCCGTCCGCCACGACATCCCCAATCGTCTGTTCGTGACCCGTTCGTTCCAGGATTGCACGCGCGACGGCATGACCAGGAGCGGACTTCGGACTCGGGTGGGCGGATTTGACCGGATCAATCCCGCCGGAGCGGCAACGCACCGGATCCATCGGACATCTCGGGCACGACACGGCGGCCGGCGCTTAGCAGAAAGGGGATCGCTGATGGCAACAACGGCGGAAACGAACGCGCCGCGTTCGAGTCGCGACTTCGTCGATGCGTTCCTGCCCGAGGACGACGTGCTGCGCGTCGCCCGCGGGTTGGCCGCCGACGCCGGCCTCACACCGATCGCCCCCAGCACCGGCGCCACCCTGTGCATGCTGGCCGCCGCCACGTCGGCTCGCGCGGCCATCGAGATCGGCACCGGGACCGGCGTCGGCGCGCTGTGGCTGTTACGTGGCATGCGGACCGATGGCGTCCTGACGACGATCGACATCGATGCCGAGAACCAGCGGGTGGCCCGCCGCATCTTCGCGGAGGCGGGACACGCGTCTAGCCGTACCCGCCTTATCACCGGCCAGGCGCTCGACGTACTGCCGCGGCTCGCGGACGGTGCCTACGACCTGCTCTTCCTCGACGGTGATCCGGCCGACTACGCCGCATGCGTCGCCGAGGCCCCACGCCTGTTACGAGCCGGCGGCATTCTCGCTGTCAACGGGGCCTTGGCCGGTGGCCGGGTCGCCGACCCGGCGACGCGAGACCCGGAAACGGTGGCGCTGCGCGATCTGGTGCGCTCGTTCCGCGACAACGACCGTTGGCGGCCGGCGTTGTTGCCGATCGGCGACGGGTTGCTCTGCGCGGTCCGGGTGTAAGGGCGGCCGGTCGCTTTCGGTCTCCTCGCTTAAACGTCGCCGAGCCAGCGCAACAGCGTACGTACGCCCCAACCGGTCGCGCCTTTCGCGAGTTCGCCATCGGCGCCATCGGCCCACGACGGCGCCGACATGTCGATGTGCACCCAGTTGCCACGCGAGTCGCCGGTGAACTCGCGGAGGAACAGTGCGGCCGCGATCGACCCGGCCCCGGCGCTCGACGAGTTCGCGACGTCGGCGATCTCGCTCGAGATGTCGCGGACATAGTCGTCGACGAGCGGCATCCGCCAGGCGCGCTCCCCCGCGTCGGCCGCGGCGTTCGTCAGCGCCACGGCCAGGTCCGCGTTTTCGCTATAGAGAGCCGCCGTGCGCTTGCCCAGAGCGACGGCGTTGGCTCCCGTCAAGGTCGCGAGATCAACGAGTACGTCCGGCCGCAGCTCGGCCGCCGCGTACGCGAGCGCGTCAGCGAGGACCACGCGTCCCTCTGCATCGGTGTTCAGGCATTCGCTCGTCCGGCCGCCATAGTGGTGGACGACGTCGCCCGGCCGCCAGGCCGAGCCGCTCGCCATGTTCTCCGCGAGCGGTGCGAGTGCGGTGATGCGTACCGGCATGTTCAGCTCGGCCGCGCCGAACGTGGCCGCGATGATGGCCGCCGCGCCACCCATGTCTTTGCGCATCAGCTTCATGCCGTCCCGCGGCTTGATGCAGATACCGCCGGTGTCGAACGTGATGCCTTTGCCGATGAGGACGACATGCCTGGTCGATTCGTCCGCCTCGGCCGGTTGCCAGGAGAGTTGGACGAGCCGGGGCGCGCGAGTCGAGCCGCTGCCGACCGCGACCACACCGCCGAAACCGGCGTCGGCGAGTTCCGCGCCGGCCCACACCCGCACATCCAGGCCGGCCTTGCCCGCCGCCACCTTGGTCACCTGATCCGCGAACCAGGCCGGCGTCTTCTCCTCGCTCGGCATGTTGGTCAGATCGCGAGCGAAGCGGGTCGCCGTCGCGACCGAGTACGCCTCGGCCAGCGCGGACGTGTAGTCGCGATCCGGGTCGTCCGCGTCCGCGACCAGAACGGTCACCTTCTGCAGCGATTGCTCCGGATCGGGATCGACAAAGATCTCCGCCGCCCGGCGGCCGGGCGCGTTCAGCCGCACCGGAACTTCGGCCTCGCTATCGACGACCGAGCCGGTCCGCCGCTGTGTCAGGTTGAACGTGTAGGACGCGAGCCACAGGCCCTCGGCGAGGCCACGCGCGGCGCCCGCGCCCGCGGACTCGGGCAGGATGACGGTGAGCTCATCATCCTTCGCCGCGGCCCGGGCGAGCGCCGCGCCGGCTGCGCGCCACCCGTGCTCGTCGCCGTCACCGACACCGACGAGCAAGACGCGACGCGGCGTCGCGAGCGGGCGGGGAAGTGTGGCGATCGTGCCGGCTTTGCCGGAGTGGTCGGCATCGGCGAGAAAAGCTTCGAGCTGGGTACGCAAATCCGCGTGGATGACGCCACCGACCGATTGGAGCGCCGGTCGCGGGACCGCCGCGACGGGCACCGCGAGGATCTGCGGATTCGTGTTCACCAGTCGATCCGACAGCCGGATGTTGAGCACGGGCGCTCCTTGGTGACCGGCCTCAGGCACACCGGTCGGCTACGTGGACATGAAACTCGCACACCACCACGGCGGGCTGGCGGCGTGACCTGCCGTACGAACGGACGATCCACGCGGAAACCGCGCGCCCCGTCACATTCACAGCGGCCGCCGCAGTCACGGGCGTCACCGCAGTCACGCCAGCACCGCCGCGGCGGTGTGCGTCTCGAGCTGATGGAAGATTCGGCAAGCCAGTGGTCAGCCGACCGCGGCGCGCAGCGCCTCGCCGAGAGCCGTGGCCTCGTCCGGGGTCATCTCGACGACGAGCCGGCCACCACCCTCCAGCGGAACGCGCATGACGATCCCGCGGCCTTCCTTGGTGACCTCCAGCGGACCGTCTCCCGTCCGCGGCTTCATCGCCGCCATGTTGTCTCCCCTCTCGACGTCCGGCCCAGAGCGCCTACGCGTGCTCGAACCGGGCCTTGCTCGTCGAATATGACGATCAGTGGCAAACCGTGTTGCGTCGGCGCATGGGCCGAGGAAATGATTTTCCCTGATGAAGTCCTCAAGACCCAAACCGGCTCGCAAATAGCTATGACGGGTCGCTGGCACGCGCCACGATTCGATGTAACAATGAGCGGCATTTCCGCGGGCCCGGCTCGGTCAACGTGATCAAGAGGTGGGGTGGGCAACGCCCGTGCAGGCACGGTCGGCACTCTTCGATCTCTACGGCGACCACCTCCGCGCCCACGGCGGCCGAGCGCCGGTCGCGGCTCTCGTACGCCTGCTCGCGCCGCTCGACATCGGTGCCCCGGCGGTCCGTACCGCGGTGTCGCGGATGGTCCGGCAGGGCTGGCTGCATCCCCTTCGGCTGTCGTCCGGGCCGGGTTACCTGATCACGCAGCGGGCAGCGAACCGGCTCGACGAAGCGGCCGAGCGGATCTACCGGACCAATCCCCAGCGGTGGGACGGCACATTCGACCTCGTCATCGCGGATGCCCCGGTGCCGCGGTCGGATCGTCAACGGATCGCGAACAATTTCGCCTACCTCGGTTACGGCACCATCGGCGACACGACCTGGGTCGCCACGAAACCGTCACCCGAAGCCGAGGCTGTGCTGGCCGACGCCGGCGTACGGTTCCAGCGGTTTGTCGGGCACCACGCCGGCGGTGTACGGGGCGCAACCGCCCTGGTCAGCCAGGCATGGGACCTGGAGCGCATCGGTCGCGAGTATCGCGAGTTCGTGATCGCGATGCGGCCGGTCGTCGATCGGGTCGACGCCGACGGTGATCTCAAGGCGGCGTACACCGCCCGATTCCGGCTCGTGCACGCCTGGCGTACGTTCCTTTTCCGGGATCCGGCGCTCCCGGCCGATCTTCTCCCGGCCCGCTGGCCGGGCAACGACGCTGCCGAGTTCTTCGACCTCCACGCCGGGCGACTACGGCCGGCCGCGGACGAATTCGTCGAGCACTGCCTGACTCTGGTGAAGGGTGCCCAACCGTGACCGTGCTGCTGCTCGACGTCGTCGATGGCGTCGCGACCGTGACATTGAACCGTCCCGAATCGCTCAATTCGCTGTCGCTCGAACTCAAGGTGGCACTCCGCGACACGCTGGACAAGCTCGCCGACGACCCGGGCATCCGGGCGATCGTGCTCACCGGGTCCGGACGCGCGTTCTGCGTCGGCCAGGACCTGCGCGAGCACACACAACTGCTGGCCGAGGGCTCGCCGGCGCCGCTGTCGACCGTACGAGAGCACTACAACCCGATGGCGCTACGGATCGCCGGCATGCCCAAGCCCGTGATCGCCGCCGTACGCGGGATGGCGGCCGGCGCCGGCGCCGGCCTCGCGTTCCTGGCCGACTTCCGCGTCGGCGGCCCGAAGACGGCGTTCCTGATGGCCTTCGCCAACGTCGGTCTGGCCGCCGATACCGCCGCCTCCTGGACCTTGCCGCGACTGGTCGGGCACGCGAAGGCGACCGAGTTGTTGATGCTGGCGCAGCCAATTGACGCGGCCGAAGCCGCGCGCATCGGGTTGCTGACGAAGGTCGTCGACGACGACGAGGACGTACTGCCGGCGGCGCAAGCGCTCGCAGCCCGACTCGCGGCCGGTCCGACCATCGCGTACGGCCAGATCAAGCGCGAGCTGATCACCGCGGAAGCCGGCAGCCTGGCCGACGCGTTGGAGACCGAGGCCGACGCCCAGTCGATCACCGGCGCGACCGCCGATCATGCCGACTCGGTCGCTGCCTTCGTCGCCAAGCAGCCGCTCGTTTTCAACGGCCGCTGACGGCGTCCGCGCCTACTCGTCTTCCTCCGGATCGAGATTGACCTCGACGCCGGCCACCATCGCCTGCATGGCGAGCTCGTCGCCGGCCGGACTGACGAAGGTCGGCAGCTCCCGTGGGCCGAGCTCGGCCACGTACGTCCAGAATTGGCGCACCGCCTCGGCGGCGCTGGTTGCCTCGATCGGCAGATCGAGGCTCACCAGCCACGTCTGGCGCGCGGGGTCGGCAGCCGCTTCGGGTGCGGCGACGCCCGGGGTCTGGTCGGCAGACTCGGTCCACAGCGACTCATCGATGCGGACGACATCGCCGGCGCTCACCAGGGTCACCGCGGCCGGGACCGGTTGGGGATCATCAAAGAATCGCGCCACGTACGAGATCGCGATGTCGCCGTCGGCCGGTGCGGCTCCGTCCAGATCATCGCCATCGGACAGCGCTTCGTGGTGAGTGGCCGACACCGTGCCGAGAGCGAATACGACCGGCGGTTGGCCGGCCGCCACGAGCATCACGCGGTCGCCGAGAACGACTCCGCCCGCCCCCAGCCCGGCCAGCACGATGCCGTCACGGTGATAGAGCCGCTCGGCTTCGAACCGGTCGGCGGCGACCATGACGGCCCAGGCTCCCACGGCTTCCATCCCACCACGAGAGGCCGACTAGCCGGACCGGCGGCCCGCCGATGGCTTGCCCGGCGTGCTGCGGGCGCCGGCGGCTGCCGACCTGGCCGCCGACTTGGTCGCCGGGGACGACTTGCGGGCCGGTCGACGCTCGGCCACCGGCGGCACGAAACAGCCGTCGATGTGGTCGTCGACCATGCCCGTGGCCTGCATCAACGCATAGGCCGTCGTCGGACCGACAAAGCGAAAACCACGCTTACGCAGGTCCTTGGCCATGGCGGTGGACTCCGGCGTGGTCGCCGGAACCTCGCCGGAGCGCGGCCGGTGCCGGCCCATCGCGTCGGGCGCGTACGCCCACAGGAAGGCGGCGAGGCCGTCGGGAAGGTCGAGCGCCGCTCGTGCGTTGGCCATCGCCGCATCGATCTTCGCGCGGTTGCGCACGATCCCGACGTCTGCCAGCAGTCGCGCCGCGTCGCGTTCGTCGAACTTCGCGACCGCTTCGATAGAGAAGCCGGCGAACGCCGCGCGGAATGCCGGCCGCTTGCGCAGGATCGTGATCCACGACAGTCCCGACTGGAACGCCTCCAGCGTGAGCCGCTCATAGATGCCGTCGTCGGAACGCACCGGGCGGCCCCATTCGTCGTCGTGGTAGGCCCGGTAGTCGGCCGTGCTGTCCGCCCACGAGCAGCGGGCGCGACCGTCCTCCCCGACTGCGAGGCCCTTCGCGACGACGTGCCGCGGTGCGGCTGGCTCCACGCCCAGCGGTGCATCCGCTTTCGCTTGCCGCTTCCGGCTGACCTGAGCATCCATGGCCGCGACTCTAATGAGCCGCACCGACATCACGGCACCGGTTGCGGAGCTCCTCTTAGAGCGTCCCGTCCTCGACCAGCCGCGCGAAGCGCTTCAACGCGGCGGTGAGGCTCGCCTTGCTGCCGGGCCACATGAGCGGCCAGGCGAGCCGGCCGGCCAGACCGCCCGGTAACTGGAACCACTCGTGCCAGACCACCTGGGTCCGGGCCGGGCCCATCGCCGTGCACCGCATCACGCCGGGCCCGCGCAGGATCTTGCCGGTGTGCCGGACCTTGACCTGGTACGGCCGGTCGATCGCCTCGATCTGCATGATGTCGGTGAGCACGGCCGGGCCGACCGTCGTGACCGCCTCCACGGTGCTGCCGACCCCGCCGTCCCCCTTGGTGATCTTGACAACGGTGAACGGGATCCACTCGCCTTGGCGTTCCCACGCAGTGAGTGCGGTGAATACCCGGTCGGCGGCCGCCTTGACGATCACCGTCGCGGTGACCTCGCTGGTGCCGGGATGTTCGGAGTCGCTCGGGGGTCCGATCGGGCGGCGCGCGTCGCTCATCGACCGGTGGCCGCTCGGTCGCCGAGTGCCTGGTCGTCGTGATCGGTCTGGTTGGCCGCGCCGTTGAGCGGACCGAGATCCGGCTCGGCCGCGCGTTCCTCGCCCGATGCAGCCGTCGGGCCGTCGGCGACATCGGCACCGCGCTCAGCGCCATCGGCCGGATCGGTCTCATGATCGCCATCGCGATCGGTCTCGACCTCGTCAACCGCGTCGAGGCCGGTCTTCCCATCAATTGCGGTCTCCTCATCAATCGCGGTCTCGGCGGCGACGGCGTCAGAGTCGTCGGACTGGTCCCGTGCGGCACTCGATGACGAGGTGGTGACAACCGTGGTCCCGCTACCGCTGAGGGCACCGTCCCGCGCCTGCCGCAGTGCCTCAGCGTCATCCATCCGGCCGTCTCGCAACGCGATCACTTCGGCCTCGAGTACGTCGATCAGCTCCTGCTTGTAGCCCACGTCGTACGCGGCGCGGCGCAGCGCGGCGTCGACTTGCACCATCCGGTAGCCGCGGACGACGGTATCGAACCGAAGCGACGATATGTCCGACTCCACCAGCGGGCGGGACCCGGGCAGCGGCACGGCGCGGCCATCCGGCTCCTCCGGGTCGAGACCGTCGTCGTTGCCGGTGAACATCCACACGATGAGGTACGCGATCACGGCGACCGTGATGGCCAGCAGCAACAGCAAAACCCAGTGGCGCATGTGTCGATCGTGGCACGCGCATGCCGGGTAGGCGACCCCGGTACGGTAGAACGACTTCGATGCCGACCCGACGAGGCGACCAGTGCTAGCACAGCCGGCCCGATCCGCCACAGCGCTTCGGCTGGGCCGCCGTACCTTCGCCCCGGGCGAATTCGCCGTCATGGCGATCGTGAACCGCACGCCCGATTCGTTCTTCGACAAGGGCGCGACCTTCGCTGCCGACGCCGCGCTGGCGGCGGTGGAGCGCGCGGTGACCGACGGAGCGGACATCATCGATATCGGTGGGGTGAAGGCCGGTCCGGGCGACGACGTCGACGCGGCCGAGGAGTTACGGCGGACGATTCCCACCATCGTGGCCGTGCGCGCCCGCTTCCCCGAGGTCGTGATCTCGATCGACACGTGGCGGGCCGAAGTCGCTCGGGAGGCGGTTGCCGCCGGGGCCGATCTCCTCAACGACACGTGGGCCGGCGCGGATCCCGCGCTGGCCACGGTGGCCGCCGAGACCGGCGCGGCGATCGTGTGCTCGCACGCCGGCGGGCTGGCACCGCGGACGCGGCCGCACCGCATCGCGTTCGACGATGTCGTCGTGGATGTGATCAGCACGGTGACCGGTCTCGCCGACCGGGCGCTGTCCCTCGGCGTACGCCCCGACGGCATCCTCATCGACCCGGCGCACGACTTCGGCAAGAACACGAGGCATTCGCTGGAGATCACGCGGCGGCTGGACGAACTCGTCGCCACCGGCTGGCCGGTACTCGTCGCCCTGTCGAACAAGGACTTCGTCGGCGAGACCCTCGACGTGCCGCTGGACCAGCGCCTCGACGGGACGCTCGCGGCGACAAGCGTTTCGGCCTGGCTCGGCGCCCGTGTCTTCCGCGCCCACCAGGTGCGGCCGACGCGTCAGGTGCTCGACATGGTCGCATCGATCCGCGGCGACCGTCCCCCGGCCGTCGCCCGCCGCGGCCTGGCGTAACGCAACGCCGTCCATGATCCACTACGGTGGACGATTTGCGTTGCTGGTACGACCTCAAGCGTCCTCCACGGTGGATCTTCGACGCCGCCATCGTGGATCTTGGACGCCGAAAGAGGAATGCGTCCGCAGAGCGGGATCGGATACGTCCCGTGGATCACACCTGCCGCCTGGCGCGAGACTTGACGTATACGCGCGACGTACGCTTCATGACGCACATGTGTCCCTCGAGGGAGGTCTCGTACGGTGACCAAGCAGGTCCGCCAACTGGATCGCGTGGTGATCCGCTTCGCTGGTGACTCCGGCGACGGTATGCAACTCACCGGAGATCGCTTTACATCCGAGACCGCTCAGCTGGGCAATGACATCTCGACGCTGCCCAACTTCCCGGCCGAGATCCGGGCACCAGCCGGCACACTCCCCGGTGTCTCCAGCTTCCAGGTGCACTTCGCCGACTACGACATCCTGACGCCGGGCGATGCCCCGAACGTCCTGGTCGCCATGAATCCGGCGGCGCTGAAGGCCAATCTCGCCGACCTCCCCCGCGGGGCCGAGATCATCGTCAACACGGACGAATTCACCAAACGCAACCTGGCCAAGGTCGGCTACACCGAAAGCCCGCTCGAAGATGGCACACTTGACGGCTACGCACTGCATCCGGTCGGCCTCACGAGCATGACGATCAAGGCGCTCGAATCGCTGAACGTGTCGAAGAAGGACGCCGAGCGAGCGAAGAACATGTTCGCCCTCGGTCTGCTGTCCTGGCTTTATTCGCGGCCGTACGAGTCGACGCTCAAGTTCCTCGCGCGCAAGTTCGCCGCAAAGCCGGACCTGGTCGACGCGAACACCGCCGCTTTCAACGCCGGCTGGAACTTCGGTGAGACGACCGAAGACTTCGCCGTGCGATATGAGGTCAAGCCGGCCAGCATGCCCCCCGGCCACTACCGCAACATCACCGGCAACACGGCCCTCGCGCTCGGCCTGGTCGCCGCGTCGGTGCGCTCGAAGCTGCCGATGGTGCTCGGCGCCTACCCGATCACGCCGGCCTCCGATGTCCTGCACGAGCTGGCCAAGCACAAGCGCTTCGGCATCACGACCGTGCAGGCCGAGGATGAGATCGCGGCGATCGGGGTCGCGCTCGGCGCCTCGTACGGCGGATCGATCGGTGTGACCAGCACCAGCGGACCGGGCGTGGCTTTGAAGAGCGAAACCATCTCACTGGCCGTGGCCCTTGAGCTGCCGCTATTGATCATCGACGTGCAGCGGGCCGGACCGTCCACCGGTATGCCGACCAAGACCGAGCAGGCCGACCTGCTGATGGCCCTGTACGGCCGGCACGGCGAGGCGCCGGCCGTGGTGATCGCGGCCAAGTCGCCCTCGGACTGCTTCTACGCGGCGATCGACGCGGCCCGCATCGCGATGACATACCGGACGCCGGTGATCCTGCTGTCCGACGGGTACATCGCCAACGGCTCCGAGCCGTGGATGCTGCCGGACGTGTCGAGCTTGCCGAGCATCGACGTCGAGTTCGCCAAGGAGCCGAACTCGCCGGACGGCACGAAGTTCCTGCCTTATCTGCGCGACCCGGCCACGATGGCCCGTCCGTGGGCCGTGCCCGGCACACCCGGCCTGGAGCACCGCATCGGCGGTCTGGAAAAGGCCGACATCACCGGTGACATCTCCTACGACCCGACGAACCACGACTTCATGGTCCGGACCCGGGCCGCGCGTATCGAGGCCATCGAGGTCCCGGACATCGAGGTCGAGGATCCGGACGGCGACGCCAAGGTGCTCGTGCTCGGCTGGGGCTCGACGTACGGCCCGATCGGCGCCGCCTGTCGAACGCTGCGGCAGCAGGGAATCTCGATCGCGCAGGCGCACCTGCGCAACCTGAACCCGATGCCCCGCAACCTCGAATCCGTGCTGCGTGCCTACGACAAGGTCGTCGTGCCGGAGATGAACCTGGGCCAGCTGGCCTCGGTGCTCCGGTCGAAGTTCCTGGTCGACGTCATCAGCTACAACCAGGTACGCGGCCTGCCGTTCACGTCGACCGAGTTGGAGACGATGTTGGAAGGCGTGGTGGACAGCAATGCCTGAGAGCGTGCCTCTGCAGCTGACCGCGAAGGATTTCAAGAGCGACCAGGAAGTGCGCTGGTGCCCCGGGTGTGGGGACTACGCAATTCTGGCCGCGATGCAGGCGTTCATGCCCGAACTCGGTATTGCCCGCGAGAACACCGTGTTCATCTCCGGCATCGGCTGCTCCAGCCGCTTCCCGTACTACATGAACACGTACGGCATGCACTCGATTCACGGCCGGGCACCGGCGATCGCGACCGGGCTCGCCGTGTCGCGGCCGGACCTGTCGGTCTGGGTCGTCACCGGTGACGGTGACGCGCTGTCGATCGGCGGGAACCACCTGATCCACGCGTTGCGCCGCAACGTCAACGTGAAGATTCTGTTGTTCAACAACCGGATCTACGGCCTGACGAAGGGGCAGTATTCGCCGACCAGCGAGATCGGCAAGGTCACCAAGTCGACGCCGGTCGGTTCGGCCGACGCGCCGTTCAACCCGCTGTCGCTCGCGCTCGGTGCCGAGGCGTCCTTCGTCGCGCGGAGCATCGACTCGGACCGCAAGCACCTGATGTCGGTGCTGCGGGCGGCGGCCGCCCACGAAGGCTCGGCATTCGTGGAGATCTACCAGAACTGCAACATCTTCAACGACGACGCGTTCGAGGTGCTCAAGAACCCGGCGACGCGCGACGACTACCTGATCCGGCTCGAACACGGCAGCCCGGTCACGTTCGGCGCCGAGGGCGAGTGGTGCGTGACCCACCCACCCGGCGCGTTCGGCCTGGAGGTACGCAAGACGAGCGAGGTCCCGTCGAACGAGATCCTGGTCCACGACGAGACGATCCCCGGCCCGGCGTACGCGTTTGCCCTGTCCCGCCTGCCGCAGCTCGACCTGCGCTACACGCCGATCGGTGTGTTCCGCAACGCCGACCGGCCGTCCTACGACTCAATCGTCCGCGACCAGGTCGAGACGGCCAAGGCAACGGTCGAAGACCCGGATGCGGAGCTGGCGTCGCTGCTGAGCTCCGGCGACACCTGGACGATCGTCTGACGTTCGTTCGCGCGCGGTCAGGACGCGCGCGGTCAGGACGCGCGTGACACGTCGGCGAACCGGCCCGAGCCGGCGGCGAGGTCCGGGTGGTCGACGGAGAGCGCGACCGCTACGGCTTCGTCGAGGGTCAGTGACGTGCCCTGGCCGTACACGTCGTCGAAGACCCGATCCCCGAGCGTTGTCCGGATCCGCGCCTGCTGCTCGATCCAGTACGGCGACCACAACACGTTCGTGCCCCGCAGACGGACCTGGGCCGCGCTGGCCGCACCGTACAGTCGCGCCGCGGTTATCTGGTCGCCGCCGAGCGCGCACCGGGCGGCGAGTGCGTTGATCGCTTCGCAGGCACCGGAGTGGAAGCCGTAGGTCATCCGGGACCGGAGCGCCACGATCAGGTGGTCGTGAGCGGCCACGAGATCGCCGCGGGACAGCGCGACCATACCGAGAATCATGTCGATCATGCGCCGACCGCGCTCCTCGGTCAGCGAGCCTTCCACCGAGCGTGCGTTGGCGAGCAACTCGGCGGCCTCGTCGAGCGCGCCCCGCCGCCACAGCAACTGCGCGAGCAGATAGACCGCCTCGAGCGTTTCTTCGGCGACACCACGCTCGCCGGCCCACGCGATGACGTCGCGGCAGACCCGCTCGGCGCCGGCCACGTCGCCCATCTCCAGCACCGGTACGGCGCGGCCCGCGCCGACGCGAGCGAGCAGCCCGTTGTTGCCGGTCCGCTTGGCGACGGCGGCGGCCCGCTCGGCGAAGCGGAGCGCCTCGGCGTGCTCGCCGTCGGCGCCGGCGTGCCGGGCGTGCATGTAGTAGGCGGCCGCCAGCTCCGCCTCCGGCACCACTTCGGCCGTCGCCGCGATCCGCTCGTACGCCCGGAAGAGCCACAGGCGACCCTCGCGCGCGAGGCCACGCTCCCGCCACCACTGGTCGAGTCCGCCGGCGAGCGCGATCGCGTCCCGGGCGCTCCCTCGCGTGACCGACCACCGCAACGCCGTACGGATTTCGTCGGCGAGCGGGTCGATGGCGTACATCGACAGTGGCGTCGTCCGGCCATCCGACTGTCGGTGCAGCCGGAGGATCTCCCGGCGGGCCCAGGCGACGTGACCGGCATGCGCCGCCTCGTCCTCGCCCTCGCCCGAAAGGCGCCGGCTCGCGTACGCCCGGATGGGGTCGAGCATCCGGTAACGCGTGCCGTCGGCGTTCGGCGACGCGACCACCAGGGATTTGTCCACCAGCACGGACAGCGCCGCGACCGGATCGTCTCCGGCCAGCCACGCGATGGCCGCGAGATCGACGCCGCTGGCGAACGTCGACATCAGCCGCAGCAGCCGGGCCGCGTCGGGCATCAGCGTCCGGTACGACCAGCTGACCGCCGCCTGCATGGTCGCGTGCCGGCTGGCCGCATCCTCGTCGACCCGACCGACCGACCCCACCCGACCGATGTCAATGGCGTCGGCCGCGATGTCGAGCCGACCGGCCAGCTCGCCGGCCGACAACGTACGCAGCCGGGCCGCGGCCAGCTCCAGTGCCAGCGGCAGCCCATCGAGCCGGCGGGCGACGCGGGCCAGCGGCTCGACCTCACTTGACGCGAGCGGCTCGCCGCCGCGATTCGCCGAGATCCGAGCAAGGAGAAGCGCTACCGCCTCGCTCGGCTCGCCACCCGGACCACACGCGAGCGACAGCGGTGGAATGCGCCAGACGAGTTCGCCGGCAACGTTCAGCGGCTCCCGGCTCGTAGCCAATACCCGCGTGGATGAGCCGCTCGCGAGAATGCGGCTGACCATGGCCGCGGTCGCGCCCGGTTGCGCGTCGCAGGTGTCGAGCACCAGCAAGCACGCCCGGTCGGCGGTGAATTCACGCAACGTCTCGACAACGGCGCGGCCGGGCTCGGGCCGAAGGCCCAAGGCGGCCGCGACCGCGACATCGACAAGCCCGGGATCGGTCACCGAAGCGAGATCAGTGAACCAGACTCCGTCGGGATACCCCGCGACCAGGTCGCCGGCCACTTCGAGGGCGAGCCGGGTCTTGCCCGCACCGCCCGGACCGACCACGTTCACGAGTCGGTTGGTGTCGAGCAGATCGACGAGCGCCGACCGCTCGGCACCGCGGCCGATGAACGACGTCACGACGCTCGGCAGGTTGTGCGGGCTCGCTGCCAGCGTGCGCGGATGTGGGAACTTGCGCTCCAGCCGATCCGCGACGACCTGGTACAGGCGCTCACGGTCGTCGAATCCGCGCAGCCGGTGCAGGCCGAGGTCGAGCAGCCACGCGTCACCGTTCAACGAACCGGCCGCGAGCACGGTCGCCTCGGAGCACATGATCTGCCCGCCGTGGGCCGCCGCGGCGACCCGCGCGGCACGGTGCACCTCCGGGCTCGTGTATTCGCCGCCGACCGGTTGGGCGAAGCCGGAGTGCAGACCCATCCGTACCGACGGACGGGCCTGGGGAGACGGCCAGGTGTAATCGGCGAGGGCGAGCTGCGCGGACACGCATGCGGCAATGCCGGACGCGGCGTCGGAAAAGACAACGAAGATCGAGTCGCCTTCGGTGAAGAGCGGAATGCCACCGTGCTCCGACAGGGCGCGCAGAACGATACGGCGGTGTTCCATCAACACCTGCCGATATGCCGGCCCGAGCAGCCGGGCGAGACGGGTTGATCCTTCGATGTCGGTGAACAGGAACGTCACCAACCCGCCCGGGAGGTTGTGTCGCAACACAGGTAGAACCTCCGCCCCCCTGGAAGTCACGAACATCGTGCACTACGGGAGCAAGGTCCATCTATCGGAGAAACGGGCAGGTCACATCAGCAACGCGCCACATTGACCGCGACGCCTGCCATGCGGCGACACGCCATCGACGCCGAGAAAGCCGCGCCCACTGTGGAGACTCAAGTCATCCGCGCCGGCCGTGAGCAGGCGAAACATTCTTCGGTTGTTGCGGCGAGGGCGCCGCAAATTATCCGGTACGACGGATTCAGCGTCGAAAAATCTCCCGGGGCGGCGGGATCACGACGCAGCCAGCCATCGACGGTGACCGACAGTCAGCCGCAGCAGCCACCGCCACAGCATCCACCGCCGGACGGCGCCGGGGCGGCGGCACGGGCACCGACGGGCGCACGCCCGCCGAGCGACACCGTGGACAGCAGCTTCACGGTGTCGAGGTGACCATCGGGGCAGGCCGCCGACGTGTCAGTGGCAGCGATGGACCGCCGGACCTCAAAGGTCGTGCCACATTGGCGACAGCGGTAGTCGTAGCTCGGCATGGCGCAAAGCGTAGCGCGCGCGGATCGGGCGAGCGTCCGCGATTGACAAGGTCACGCGTCTCTCCATCGCAAGAAAATACGAAGCGTGACGACCGTTTGTCCCACCGTGAGAATTTGATGGCCGTTGCATCTTTCGCGACGCGTCAAATGTCGGCAAGCTGGACGGGTGATGGTACGCGAGTGGGATCCTCGAACCGCGCCGTCCGCAGAGATCGAAACCATGGTGCACGCGTTGAACGCGATGCTGGCCGTCGATCTGCCGGACGATCCGCCCTGGCGTACCGACTCGTTCCGCGAGTATCTGACCGTGACGATGCCGGGCGAGCAGCGCATCAACTGGATCGCCGAGGACACACCGGGCGCCGCCGCCAACGGCGGCGCACGTGGTTCGAACCTGCTCGGCGCCGCGAACATCCTGCTGTTCGACACGATGGCCGTTCTCGAGGTGCTCGTGCACCCGGAGGCCCGCCGGCTGGGTGTCGGCCAGGAGCTGCTGCGCGCCGCGGTGGCCCGGGCCCATGCCGAGGGCTTCGCCACGCTGGGCGTGGAGGCCATCGGGGGTACGCCCGCGGTCAAGTTCTATGAGGCCATGGGTTTCGAGTGCGCGTACATGGAGACACGCAGCGTCCTGGAGCTGTCCACGGTGGACTGGCTCCGGCTCGGTGAAATGGCGTCGGGGGTGAGCGCAGGCTATCGGATCGAGTTCTTTCCGGGCGGTCCACCGGAGGAGCTGTACGAGTCGTACGCGTCGGCCAAATACCTGGCGCAGAGCACGGTGGAGTCGAATGAACTCGATCTACGTCCGAGTTCCCACAACGCCGATCGGCTCCGGGCGAGTCTGCGGACGCTGCATATGCGCGGCATGAAGCCGTACATAGTCCTCGGCGTACACGAGTCGAGCGGTGAGGTGGCCGGCCTGACCGAGGTCGTCGTCGCGGCACAGCATCCCGACCGGGCCGACCAATTCGACACCGTTGTCGTGCCGGAGCATCGCGGTTATGGCATCGGTCGGGCGATCAAGGCGCGGATGTTGTTCGAGCTCCGGTCGGCGGTACCGAAGCTGAAGTCGGTCCAGACGTGGAACTCGTTCGACGCCGAAGGCATGCTCAAGGTCAATGCCGAGCTGGGGTTCCACGCCGACCGCGAGTGGCGCGAGTATCAGGCCGACGTTCCCGTCATCGCGCAGCATCTCGGCGTCGCCGGATAGCGGCGACATCGCTCCTACGGCTTGACCACGTCCGGCGGTTCCCACCCCGGCCGCGCGGGGGCGGCGCTGGGACCGTCGAGTCCGAGACCGATGAGGACCGCCGCTGATCTGTGGCTTGAGGGGCTTCAGTTGGACACACGAGCGCACCGCGCCGCGACGTGGCGCCGCCGATCGGCCGACAGAACGTAGCCTCGGCCTTGGCGCGCTGCGGTGCGCTGGAGTGCTCAACTGAAGCCCCTCCGACACCAGGCCAGGGCGGGTGAATTGCGGCGCGTCAGTAGCGCGAGCGCAGCAGCCGGGCGGCTTCCGCGGCCCAGTACGTGAGGATCACCGACGCACCGGCCCGCCGGATCGAGGTGAGCGTCTCGAGCATCACGCGCTCACGGTCGAGCCAGCCGTTGGCCGCGGCCGCCTCGGCCATCGCGTACTCGCCCGACACCTGATAAGCCGCCACCGGGACGTCCACGGACGCGGCGACCGCGGCGAGCACGTCGAGGTACGGCAGCGCGGGCTTGACCATCACCATGTCGGCGCCCTCGTCGATGTCGAGGGACACCTCGCGCAGCGCCTCGCGGAAGTTCGCCGGGTTCTGTTGGTACGTCCGGCGGTCACCCTCCAGCGCCGACTCGACCGCCTCGCGGAACGGGCCGAAGAACGCCGAGGCGTACTTCACGGCGTAGGCGAGGACGGTCACATCGACGTACCCGGCTTGGTCGAGGGCCTGGCGCACCACGGCGACCTGGCCATCCATCATGCCGGAGGGACCGACTACATGAACGCCCGCGGAAGCCTGGGCGACCGCCATGTCGGCATAGCGGGCGAGCGTCGCGTCGTTGTCGACGCGGCCGTCCGGCGTGAGCACGCCACAGTGGCCGTGCGAGGTGAACTCGTCCAGGCAGAGATCGCCCATCACCACAGTGGAGTCGCCCACTTCGGCGACGACGTCCCGGATCGCGACGTTGAGGATCCCATCCGGATCGGTTCCGCCCGAGCCGATCTCGTCACGGGTAGCCGGCACGCCGAACAACATGATGCCGCCGACCCCGGCCTCGACCGCCTCTGCCGCCGCCTTGCGAAGGGATTCACGCGAGTGCTGTACGACGCCGGGGAGCGAGCTGATCGCACGCGGCTCGGCCAACCCTTCGCGCACGAACATCGGCAACACCAGTTCGGCCGGCGCGACCCTGGTCTCCTCGACGAGGCGCCGCATGGCCGGTGTCGTCCGCAACCGCCGTGGCCGCACGCGCGGCGCGTCGAACTCGAACCCAGGCATGTCAACCTCCTCCGGGTCGCGCTCCGATCGGAGCGCGACCGTTTACCAGCTCAGCGGAAGCGAAGCGCGGTCGGGCCCTGCACCTTGGCGCCACGGCGGGACTTGGCCGGCATTGCGGCCAGCCGTTCGCGCAGTTCCACGGCGTAGGCCGCTAGCGCTTCCACCAGATCCGGCACCGCGGCGTGCGTCGGCTGCGCATCGACCCGCAGACCAGCCTCGGCCGCGGTCTCCGCGGTCTTCGGGCCGATCACCGCGACGACGGTGCGGGCGTGCGGCTTGCCGGCGATGCCGACCAGGTTCTTCACCGTGGACGACGACGTGAAGAGGACCGCGTCGAAGCCACCGGTCTTGATCGCGTCGCGGATCTCGGCGGCCGGCGGCGCCGCGCGGACCGTACGGTAAGCAGTCACGTCGTCGACCTCCCAGCCACGCTCGATGAGCCCGGCGGCGAGGGTCTCGGTCGCGATGTCGGCCCGTGGCAACAGCACGCGGCCAACCGGATCGAGGATGTCGTCGTGCGGCGCAAACTCGGCGAGCAGGCCCTCCGACGACTGACCGGCCGGCACAAGTTCGGGTTGGATGCCGAAGGACCGGACGGCGTCCGCCGTCGCCTCACCGATGCAGGCGATCTTCACACCGCCGAAACTGCGTGCGTCCAGGCCGTGCTCGGCGAACTTCTCCCAGACCGCGCGTACGGCGTTGACCGAGGTGAAGATGACCCAGGCGTACCGACCGTCGACAAGTCCCTTGACTGCCCGCTCCATCTGGGCCGGCGTCCGGGGCGGCTCGACCGCGATCGTCGGCACTTCGCACGGGATGGCGCCGTAGCTGCGCAGCAGGTCGCTCATCACGCCGGCCTGCTCCTTGGTGCGGGGTACGAGCACCTTCCAGCCGTACAGTGCGCGGTTCTCCCACCAGCTCAGCCGGTCGCGGTGGGCGACGCCGGCACCGACCGTGAGCACGACTCGACCGGCGAACCCGAGTGCCGCCGCGACGACGCTGTCCACGGTGGACGTCGCGGTGTACTGCGTCTCGCCGGTGCCGTCGCCGGTGACGGCGACCGGTGTCGTCGGCTCGACGCCGGAGGCCAGCAGTCCGTCGCGAACCGCTCCGAGATCGCCCGCGTCGACGGCGAGCGCGACCGAACCGCGAACCGAGGCCGCGGCCAGGCCGTCGAAGTCGATCGTCGTCACGTCGTCGATGTCGGCCGAGGTGCGTACGCCGGACAGCGGTACGCCCGCGTACGTCGCCACTCCGGTCGCCTGCGAGACGCCCGGTACGACCTCGAACTGCACGGCGGTGCGCGCGACGGCCTGTACTTCCTTGACCACCGACTCGTGCCCGAACGGATCGCCGGCAACGAGGTGAACGGCGTGCAGACCGGAACGGGCCGCGGACAGCAGCACCTTCGCGACATCGCCCGGCGCGCCCTCGGCCGGGCTGAACTCGGCCTGTTCGGGCGTGATCAGGCGGATCGAGGTGAGCATCGACTCGGGCACGGTGCGGTCGAACACGACGTGGTCGACGCCAGCGAGGGCGTCGTACGCCCGGCGGGTGAGCAGGCCGGGGTCGCCGGGACCGGCGCCAACGAAACTGATCCGGCCGGTGGACTTACGGGTGCGGGTCATGCTTGCACTCCCAGTACGGTATCGGCGCCGGCGGCGAGCAGGTCTTCGGCCAGAAGCCGGCCGACCTCCTCGGCGTCGGCGTGCGTTCCGGTGCGGGACAGTCGAAGGGCGACGCGCCCGTCGGGGCTGTATACCGCACCGCGCAGGTGGATCTTCCCGGCATCAACCGAACCGGGTGGCACAACATCAGCAAGTCCGGCGACCGGTGCGGAGCATCCCGCCTCGAGCGTCGCGAGCAGCGCGCGCTCGGCGACCACTGCTGCCCTGGTCTCCGGATGGTCGAGCTTAGCCAGCACTTCGAGCAAGTCATAATCCTCGCCGCGACACTCCACAGCGAGCGCGCCCTGTGCCGGCGCCGGCAACATCATCGACGGGTCGATGATCTCGGTAATCTCGCTCGCCCGGCCGAGCCGGGTGAGGCCGGCGCGAGCGAGCACGACACCATCGAGTTCACCCTGCGCGACCTTGGCCAGCCTGGTGTCGACGTTGCCACGGATCGGCACCGTCTCGATCGCCAGGCCGAGTGCGTTGAGTTGCGCGATCCGACGCACCGCGCCGGTCCCGATCCGCGCGCCGGGCGGCAGCTCGGCCAGCGTGAGACCGTCGCGGGCGACGAGCGCGTCGCGTGGGTCCTCCCGCTCCGGGATCGCCGCGATGACCAGCCCGTCGGCGGGTGCCGTCGGCAGGTCCTTGTACGAGTGGACGGCGATGTCGATCTCCTTGGCCGACAACGCATCGCGCAGCGCCGAAACGAATACGCCGACGCCGAGCCGGGACACCGGCTGCTTCGAGCGGTCGCCGGACGTGACGATCTCGACGAGCTCGACGTCGAGGCCGGTCAATCGGCGTACGGCATCGGCGACGAGCCCGCTCTGGGCGAGCGCGAGCGCGCTGGCGCGCGTGCCGAGGCGAAGCGTCATGCGCGATCACCACCGGCGTCGTCGATGCCCCGGGAATAAAGGTCCGTGTCCCGGGCATCGAGGTCGGCGTCGCGGGGATAGACGTCCGCCGGCACGTCCGCGACCGTCTCGGCGGCCGGCACGACATCGAGTCCGAACAGTTCGCGCAACACCTGGGCGTAGTGAACGCCGCCGGGCTCGGCCGCGAGCTCCCGCACCCGTACGGTCGGCTGGTGCAGCAGTCGCTGCACGACCCGGTGCACGGTCAGCGCCACGTCGGCGCGCGCCTCGTCGGTCAGCTCCGGCCGCCGCCCACGCAACCGCGCCAGCTCGGCCGCGACCACGTCCTCGGCTCGGGCCCGCAGAGCGGCGACGGTGGGCGCCACGTCGAGGCCCCGACGCACGATGCGGTACGCGTCGATCTCGCTCGTCACGATCGCCTCGACCGCCGCCGCGTCGTCCGCGATGCCGAAGGCGGCGCTGCTACCGCCGCTGGCCGCACCCGCGAGCAGATCCATGTCGATGACCGTCACGCCGGGCAACTCGCCGACCGCCGGATCGACATCGCGCGGCACGGCCAGATCAAGAATCACCACGGGTACGTTCACGTGCGCCGGCGTGATGACATGGCCAGTCGCGGCGGTCGCGCTGATCACCAGATCGACCCGCGTGATCGACTCGGCGAGCGACGCGAACGGAACCGCCGTGGCGCCGTGCAGATCGGCCAGCCGTTGCGCGCGGGCGCCGTCGCGGTTGGTCACGTAGAGCTGACCGGCGTCACTGCGACGCAACGTGGCCAGCGCGAGCGCCCCCATCGAACCGGCGCCCACCACCAGCACGCTTCGTCCACGTACGCCGTCGAGGTGCTCCCCGGCGAGCGTGAGCGCCGCGGTCACCACATTCTGTCCGGCCCGGTCGATGCCGGTTTCCGCATGCGCCCGCTTGCCCACGCGCAGGGCCTGCTGCATCAGGTCGTGCAGAAGCCGGCCGGCCGTGTCACGTTCGGTCGCGACGGCGTACGCGTCGCGGAGCTGTCCGAGAATCTGCGCCTCGCCGACGACCATCGAGTCGAGGCCCGTGGCGACGCGGAACGCGTGCCGAGCCGCGTCCGCGTCGAAATGTACGTAGAGGTGCGGCGCCAGATCGGCCGGCTCGCACCCGGCCCGGTTGGCGAGGACAGCGGCGATGTCGGCGAGGCCGCCGTGGAACGCCGTCACTCCGGCATAGACCTCCACCCGGTTGCAGGTGGACAGGACCATCGCCTCGTTGACGTACGCCTGGCTCAGCAGATCGGTCAGCAGATTCGGGACGTCGGACGGGGCGGCGGCGAGGCGCTCGAGAAGCGTGACGTTCGCCGTCCGGTACGACACACCGACGACCAGCAGGTTCACGTGGCTACCGCCTCCGAATCCGGATGAGCCGCGGCGGCGAGGGAGGGGAGCGCCGTCAGCGACGCCTTTCTATGCTCGTGGAACGACAGGATCTGCAATTCGATGGCCAGATCCACCTTGCGTACGTCGACGCCGTCCGGCACCGACAGCACGCAGGGCGCGAAGTTGAGGATGCTGGTGACACCGCAGCCGACGAGTTCGTCGACGACCAATTGTGCGGCGGAGGCGGGTGTGGCGACCACCGCGATCGAGATCGACTCGGTTGCCACCACATCGGCGAGCTCCGACACGTGGTGTACGAGCAGACCGTTGATCGACTCGCCGACGCGGGTGGGATCGGCGTCGAACAGCGCCGCGATGCGGAATCCGCGGCTCACGAAACCGGCATAGCCGGCCAGCGCGTGCCCGAGGTTACCGACGCCAACGAGGGCGACCGCGCGACTCTGGTTCAGCCCGAGCACGGTTTCGATCTGTTCGATCAGCAGCGCGACGTCATACCCGACGCCACGAGTGCCGTACGACCCAAGGTGGGAGAGGTCCTTGCGCAGCTTGGCCGAGTTCACGCCGGCGACCGTCGCGAGACCTTCACTGGACACCGTGTCGTGGCCACCATCGGCCAGGTTGTGCAGTGCCCGCAGGTATTCCGGCAGGCGGGCAACCGTGGCCTCGGGTAGATCGGGGAATCCATACTGCTCGCTCATGTGACTCCGTGCCGCTTGCCGGACCACCCGCACCGGGCGGGTAGGCCCTGATCGATATCGAGTTGGTCTCGGCCGTTGCCGGCCGGGCCGAACGGCGGTGCGCTGGTCACGTTCCGTACCGCCACCGCGCGCCCCGCAGTGACAGCGTAGGCGCTTGTGAAGGCGTGCACAAATCGCGATCTTGGAGGCGTGTCGGCGACCTATCCCGCCCGCCACCAGCCCTGTGACGTGCGGCACGAACACCGCCGACCACGTCGCGCAGGCACCCGATCGACGCCCACTTGACGTCCACGGGACACCCGCCGAACGCTCACCCGCCGCCCGTTCGGCCAGTATCGCCCAAAAGCGACGAATAACGCTACTTTCGCGAATTGCCGCACCCCGGCGTGGCGCTACCGGAGTCGACCGCGCCACGCGTGGCATCCGCGGCGCCATCACGGTATGGCTAGCCGTACCGTGGATTCGGCAGGCTTCCGGATCCTTTTCCGCGCCACCCCCACCTAGGGTCGTTGACATGGCTACCTGGACGAACCAACCGGCGCCCACGGCGACGCCGGCGGGCGCCCCACAGGTCGCGCCCGCTGCCCCGCCGCCGGCGCGTACGTGGATCGGTCGCGTCCTGCATCAGCTCCTTGTCGACACCACCTACACCCTGCTCATCGGCCTGCCGCTCGCGATCATCTCGTTCAGCCTGATGATCACGGGCGTCGTTTTGTCGGCCGGCTTGATGGTCACCACGCTGGGAATTCCGGTACTCGCCGGCACACTGCTAATGGCGCGCGGCCTAGCCGACCTGCACCGCGTGAGCCTCGGCAATGTGCTGCACCGCCCGACGCCGCGCCCCCACTACCAGAAGTCCGAGACGGGTCGTGGCTGGCGCCGGGTGTTCACCCCGATCCGCGACTCGCAGTCCTGGCTCGATCTCGTGGCCGGGATCGTGGATCTGCCGTTCGCACTCGTTGCGTTCGTCGTGACCGTCGTGTGGTGGACGATCGGCCTCGCCGGCATCAGTTCGATCTTCTGGGACTGGTCCATCCCGTACGGACCGGGAAACTACGGACCGTTCCGCGCGCTCGGCGTCGCGAACACCCATGCCAACCGGGTTGTCCTCTATACGATCGCCGGCGGCATCATGCTGGTCACGCTGCCCGGTGCCGTACGCCTCGTCGCTCTGCTGCGCGCGCACGTCGCCCGCGCCCTGCTGTGCGGGGTGTCCGAGATGAAAGAGCAGATCGTCGGTCTGCAGGTGCGCAACGCCGGCCTCACCGACCAGAGACAGGCCGCGGCCGCCGCCGAGACGAACGCGCTGCGGCGCATCGAACGCGACATCCACGACGGCCCCCAGCAACGGCTGGTACGGGTGGCCATGGACCTCGGCCGGGCTCGGCAACAGATGGAGTCCGACCCGGACGCGGCGCGAGCCACGATCGAGGAGGTGCTCGGCCAGACCCGCGAAACGCTCGACGAACTGCGGGCGCTGTCTCGAGGTATCGCTCCCCCGATCCTCACCGACCGGGGTCTCCCAGCCGCGCTCGCGGCACTGGCCGCACGCAGTCCGGTGCCGGTCGATCTCCGCCTGCCGTCGGACCTGGGCCGGCTGCAGCCCACCATGGAAACGACTGTCTACTTCGTCGTCGCCGAGGCGCTCACGAACATCGCCAAGCACAGCCAGGCCGAGATCGCCGCGGTCCGCGTCGACATCTTCGACACCGGCAGCGTTCAGGTCTGGACGGCGGACAACGGCGTCGGCGGCGCGAGCGTCGCCAAGGGCCACGGACTCGCCGGGCTGGCCGACCGCGTGCGAGCGGCCGGTGGCGAATTCGACCTCAGCAGCCCCGTCGGCGGCCCGACCGAACTCCGGGCGGTGCTCCCGTGCGGGTGATCGTTGCCGACGACAGCGTGCTGTTGCGCGAAGGACTCGTCCGCCTTCTGGCCGAGAACGGTCACGACGTGGTCGCACAGGTCGGCGACGGCCCCTCTTTCGTGGAGGCCGTACGCGAGTTCCGACCGGACGCGTCGATCGTGGACGTACGGATGCCGCCCTCGCACACCGACGAAGGCCTGCGTGCCGCCGTCGCGGTGCGGCGCGAGCTCCCGGGCGCCCCGATCCTCATGCTGTCCCAGTACGTCGACGTCTCGTACGCCGACGATCTCCTGGCCGACCGCACCGGCGCGATCGGTTACCTGCTGAAAGACCGGGTCGCCGAGGTGTCCGAGTTCCTCGACGGTCTCGCCCGGGTCGCCGACGGCGGCACGGTCCTCGATCCGGAGGTCGTGGCCCAGCTGGTCGTACGCCGTGGTCGCGTGCCGCTCGACGGCCTGACCGTACGGGAGCGCGAGGTTCTCGAGCTGATGGCCGAGGGACGGTCGAACGCCGCTATCGCAAAGGCGTTGGTGGTGACCGACGGCGCCGTGGAGAAGCACGTGAAGAACATCTTCATGAAGCTCGGTCTGCCGCCCGACGACGAGCAGCACCGACGGGTGCTCGCCGTGCTGGCCTATCTGCGCGGCTGAGCGGCAACGTCAGGCGCGGGCCGATTCGGTGGCGAGCGGCGATCGCGACCGCCTCGGTGAGCGAGTCGACCACCGGCACGCCGACCTCGGCCAGTCGTAGCGCATCGGTGAACCCACCGCTGTACAGCACGCAGCGCGCACCGACGGACGCCGCGGCCAGCGCGTCGTCGACCGAGTCTCCGATCATGACGCAGTCGGCGCCGTCGATCCCCATGGCCGCCAGGTGCGCGGCGAGATGGGGCGCCTTGTGGCCACCGCCGACCTCGGCTCGGAGCCCGTCGATCCGGCGGAAGTAACGTGTGAGCCCCAGCCGCTCCACGGCCGGCACAAGCTGGTCGTGAAACCACATGGACAGCAGCGACTGCGTCCCGGTCCAGCTCGCCAACGCCTCGAACGCGTCCCCGGCCAACGCGATCGACGCGAAGCCGGCGTCGTACGCGTCGTGGAACGCCCGGTCCAGCCCCGCGAATTCGTCCGCACGCAGCGTCCGCCCCAGCACGCCGGCGTAATACGCCTCGATCGGTCGACGGAAGTCCCGTCGGTGCTCCTCGGCGGTGATCGGCAGACCACCGGCGCTGGCCAACGACACATTGGTGGCCGCCACAACGAGGGCGAGGTCGTCGAGCAGCGTGCCGTTCCAGTCCCAGACGAGGTGAGTCACCCGGACACGATACGACGCCTCGTCGCCGGGACCGATGTGACTTTCTCGCCGGATCGCCACGGTGCTCAGCGGATCGTGCTCAACGTGCCGTTCGGGCGAGGTCACGCAGCAGCCGATCCTCCTCGACCTGGAAATAGCCATGTTCCTTGCCGTCGAGCAGGACGACCGGCAGCCGTTCGCCATATTCGCGTTCGAGTTCGATGTCGGTATCCACGGACAATTCGCTCCAGCGCTCGCCGCTCGCCGTGGCCACCCGGTCGAGCGCTTCCGCGGCGACCTCGCACAGGTGACAGCCGGGCCGGGTGATCAACGTGATCCGGGTGTCATCGGTCGACATGGGCCAAGCCTTCCTCGCGCAGCGCGACCTTGCGAACCTTGCCGGTCGCCGAATGCGGCAGTTCGTTGACGGATTCGAACTCGGTCGGGCACTTGAACCGCGCGAGGTTACGGGCGCAGTGCGCGGCGAGATCGGCCTCGGTGACGGACCACTGGGCGGCAACCGACGATTCGAGGACGACGTACGCCTTGACCGACTGTCCCGACAGCCCGTGCGGGATGCCGATCACCGCCGCCTCCGCGACCGCGGGGTGCGCCATCAGCACCTGTTCGACTTCGGCCGGATAGACATTGAACCCGTTGACCAGGATCAGCTCGCGCAGCCGGTCGACCAGGAAGAGGTCGCCATCGGCGTCGGCATAGGCGACGTCGCCGGTCGCCCACCAACCATCGGGATCGGGTCCGCCGTGACCGTCAGGCCAGTAACCGGAGAAGAGGTTCGCGCCGCGTACGACGATCTCGCCGGGATCGGTGCCCGGCGAGCCGGCCGCGTCATCGTCGAAGTCGTCGACCTCGTCGACGCCGGCCGGTGCATCGCTGCGCCACACGTCGGCGCCGGCCGCGTTGACCAGTCGCACATCGATGCCCGGCAACGCCCGCCCGATCGAGCCTTCTTTCGGTGCGGGTCCGCCGAGCGTCGTGGTCACCACCGGCGCGGTTTCCGTCAGCCCGTACCCGACGGCGAGCGGTCGGCCGAAGACGGCCTCGAACTGGCGCGCGACCACCGGATCCAGTGGCGCCGCGCCGCTGACGGCAACGCGAACGGACGCCAGCGCCGCCGGATCGGCCACCCGCGCCCAGGCCGAAAACATCGCGGGTACGCCGAGAAGCGCGCTCAACCGTCGCCCGCTCGGCGGGTTGACCACGGCGGAGTCGAACGAGTCCGTGGCGTCGACGAGGACGCCGCAGGCGCCGTGATACGCCACCGAGCCGAGCCCGCTGTTCAACCCGTACGCGTGGAACAACGGCACCGCGAGCAGCACCACGTCATCCGGGCCGATCGGCGGCGGCTCGATCCGAGCGAGTTGCTCGTGGTTGGCGAGCAACGCCCGGTGCGACAACATCGCGCCCTTCGGACGACCCTCGCTGCCGGACGTATAGAGCAGCACCGCGAGATCTTCGTCGCCGGTGGTCGACTCGACCGGCCCACCGGCCACGGCGAGATCCGCCATCGGTGCGACATCGGCGCCAGCGACGGCGTCGCCGACCAGGAATCGTCGGGTCAAGTCCGGCAACGGTGCACCGAACTCGTCGATCGCCGCATATACGTTGGCCCCGGCGAAGAGGACGCTCGCGCCGGCGTCGCTCAACAGTTGATGCAGCTCCCGGCCGGTGTATGCCGGATTGACGGGCACGGCGACCAGACCAGCGCGCAAGGCCGCAAAGTACGCGAGCGCGAACTCGGGCCGGTTCGGCAGCGCGATCGCGACACGCGCGGGATGAGCATTACGCGGATTAAGACCTAGTTGTCGTAGGCCGTACGCATAGGAATTGACCTTTTCGTCCAGTTCTGTCCAAGACAGCTGATGATCGCCCCAGACCAGTCCGACCCGATTTATTGCCATATCTTCGCTATGCGCGTTTCGACGAATTACGTCAGCAACGTTGCGACGAGTCTGCACGGAGTCAGCCTAGCCATCTAGACATGATCTTGAAATGCGGTTTGTCCGACTCTGTCGGCGACCAACACGCCGACGAAAAGCCTTGATAACACGGTGTGTTGAGCGTGTTGCTGTCCGTCTCGCGGCCCCAAATCGATCCGCACACCATGTGCGACACACGCAGAGTGAGCGTGACAATACTGTCGGCCTGCATAACGGACGTTCGGCAACCCGGGTGACGTTGGCCCTATCATCTTTTGGGTCAGCTCACCCGTTTTGGCGCAAGAAGGCATACCCCCAACCGTAGGAGGCCATTATGGGCGTTTCGTCGTCTGAGCCGAGCTTCACGGTTTTCCGCATTGTTCGCCGGGCCGGCGCGACAATCCGCGGCACTGTCTCCCCGCTTGACCCGGGAGCGGCCGCGTGAGTGCATTCGGCCTGGCCGGAGTGTACGGAGATGCGTGGGCGCCAGCCGCTTCGGACGTGTTCGGCGCCCGGCGCGCGCTGCGACGAGGCTTGGGTGTCCTACGCGCCGCGATGCTCGACATGCGTGCGCTCGACCTCGGTGAGGTGAACGGCAACCGGGTCGCGAGCGTGAGCACGACGCCGTCGCGACCCACGCCGACAATCGGCCCGCGCGCCCAGCGACCTCATGCGAATGAAGCACCGACGCGGCATCAGTCCGGGCTGCTCAAGCCGAACAGTGCTCGATCGGCCGCCCCCGGTCGGCAGACCACGCCGGCGGACAGCCAGGATCATCTCGGCCCGTTTCCGGGCGGTTCGGTCGCGACGGCGACGCCGACCGCCGAGCCGGACACCGAGACCGGCGGCGGATATCCGAGCCGGCCGGATCCGGGTGATCCGGCGCGTGAGGTGTGGAAGCTTGTGGAGCGGGCGCAGGGCGGTGATACCGAGGCGTTCGGGTTGATCTATGACCGGTATGTCGGCACGGTGTTCCGGTTCATTTACTTCCGGGTCGGTAACCGGCAGTTGGCCGAGGATCTGACGTCGGACACGTTCCTGCGTGCGCTCAAGCGCATCGGCAGTGTGACGTGGCAGGGTCGTGATCTGGGTGCGTGGCTGGTGACGATCGCGCGGAATCTGGTTGCCGATCATTTCAAGTCTGGGCGTTACCGGTTGGAGGTGACCACCGGGGATGTGTTGGACGCCGATCGGGAGGATCGCGGGCCGGAGGGTAGTCCGGAGGCGGTCGTGGTCGATCACATCACCAATGTCACGTTGTTGACCGCGGTCAAGCAGTTGAACCCGGAGCAGCAGGAGTGCATTGTGCTGCGGTTCCTGCAGGGGTTCTCGGTGGCCGAGACGGCCCAGGCGATGAACAAGAACGAAGGCGCGATCAAGGCCCTGCAATACCGGGCCGTACGCGCGTTGAACCGACTGCTTCCGGAGGGCTTCCAGAAGTGAATACTCCCGCCAGCAGGGCGGGAGTGCCCGCCGACCACTTTCTGTGTCTTGATCACGCGGCGGCCGTAACCGCCGGCATCCTCCGGACGTTGAATGGTGTGCACCGCAGTGGCCTCATGGGCCGGATGGTTGCACCAGGGATGACGACCAAGGGGGTTGAGCAGTGAACACGACGCTGCTGCACCGCCGTCGCATCGAGCGCCTCGCACAACTCCTGGACGAAGCCGAGGGTGCCCGCCGTCATCACACGCGCTCGGCGCTCGACGACGATCTGAGCGACCTTGTCGACGTCGGTCACCGCCTGATGGACATCCACCCACAGGTAGAGATGCGCGAATCCGCCCGCCGCGACATCCGCGCCGTGATCATGGCGGCCGCGGAGCGCGACGGCATCGGTGTCACCGCGAAGACGACCGCCGACCCGGCCATCGGTCGGGCGCGGGTCGGCGGGACCACCGCCACGCCGGCCGGCCGGCGGCCCTTCGCGCGGCGCGTACGTGCCCGTGGCGCCGTCCTTGTCGGCCTGGCCGTCGGGACGCTCGCGGTCTCGGGCATCGCCGCCGCCAGCGGCACGGCCATGCCGGGCGACGCGCTCTACGGCTTGAAGCGCTCGCAAGAGGCCGCCCAGCTTCAGTTGTCCGGATCCCCGGCGAGCAAGGGTCAGCTCTATCTGGATTTCGCGGGCAAGCGGCTGGCGGAGGCACAGTCCGACACGGGAGACCCCAACGGGCTTAACCAGCTGATCAACCAGATGGACAGCGACACCCTGCAGGGCGCGCGGCTGTTGTTCGCCGCCGCGCTGGCCAGCCACGACAAGGCCGCGCTGCAGACCGTCGCGGACTTCTACGCGCGTCAGAAGGATCAACTCGGCCAGCTGCGCTCGCAGCTGCGGCCCGACACCGCCGTCTACAGCAAGGTGCTGAGCTACGACAACGATCTGGATCTGGTCAACTACCGGTGGCACCAGATCGACGCGGCACTCGCCTGCCCGACGGTGGTCCAGACCCCCGCCGACAAGTGGGGACCGAATGTCGAACCGTGCGGCTCGGCTGCGGGTGTGGGCAATGGGGTCGGCACCGGCGGCGCATCGACCCCACCGACAGGCCATGCCTCGAGCGCGCCCGGCGGTTCGTCAACGGGCAAGCCCGACACGACGAACGCGGCGTCCACGCCGGCGGAGGTCGGGGCCGGAGCCGCCTCGTTGGTGCCGAAACAGACCAACGGCGGCGTGCTCGACGAAATCCAGCACGCGCTGGGCGGTCTGCTCGGCTGAGCACCCTCAACAGCTGGGCACACACAACAGCTGAACATCACGTGTATTGCGAGGGCGCCCGGCTGGCCGGGCGCCCTCGCTCTCGTCCAACGGGGCTACGCTCGACATGGTTGCGCTGAGCCGCACTGCGGTTCGACACATCGGCGAATGTCGGTATGAGTAACGCGGCCAAACGATGTCCGGCGAGGAAAGGTAGCGGTGTGATCGACGATCAGGGCCGCTCGGCGGCCGATGCCACCGCCGTACGCGACGAGACGCACCTGCTGAGCGGGCCGGTGATGGCGGCCTACTCCGCGCCGGACTCCGAGCTCGACCTCGCACTGTCCGTACCGACCGATCCGCAGGCGGCCGCGTTCTTCGATGTGGACAATACGATGCTGCGCGGCGCCTCGCTCTACTGGTTCGCCCGTGGCATGGCGGCGCGCGACTATGTGAAGACGGCCGATCTCGTCCGCTTCGGGTGGAGCCAGCTCAAGTTCCGGCTGCTAGCCGCCGAGATTCCGGACGATATGGCCGACGCTCGCGTGGCGGCGCTCGCGTTCGTCAAGGGCTGGCCGGTGCACCGGCTGGAGACGCTGTCCGAGGAGATCTTCGACGAGCTGATGGCCGAACGGATCTGGTCCGGCACACACGCGCTGGCCCAACTCCACCTCGCCGCCGGCCAACGCGTGTGGCTGGTCACGGCCGCACCGGTGGAGCTCGGCCGGGTCATCGCCGACCGGCTCGGCCTGACCGGCGCGCTCGGCACGATCGCCGAGATCGACAACGGCGTCTACACCGGTCGCCTGGTCGGCGACCTGCTGCACGGTCCGGCCAAGGCGGAGGCGATCAAGGAACTCGCCGCACTGCACGGACTCGACCTGACCATGTGTACGGCCTACAGCGACTCGATCAACGACGTGCCGATGTTGGCGACGGTCGGGAACGCGGTGGCCGTCAACCCGGACGGTCGCCTGCGCCGCGAGGCGCGTCGGCGGAACTGGGAGACGCGTGATTTCCGTACCGCTCGAAAGGCGGTAAAGGTCGCCGGCCCCGCGGCGCTCGGCCTCGGCATGGTTCTCGGTGCCGCCGCGACCGCCGCGGCCTATCGCCGCCGCAACCGCTGATCGCGTTGGGGCGCGCCGCGTCGGTCAGAACGCGTCCGGACGACGAGCGAGCAGCTCATGCAGGATCTGCTGGATCGTCTCGCGCACCTGGTCGGCGAGGTTGAAGATGACCAACGGATCGTCTGCGTCGCCCTGCAGGTGCTCGGTCTCGATCGGCGTGCCGAATTCGATCAGCCATTTCGACGGCAACGGGATCAGACCCAACGGCCCGAGCCAGGGGAAGGTCGGCGTGACCGGGAAGTACGGGATGCCGAGCAGTCGGGCCAGCGGTTTCACGTTGCCGAGCATCGGATAGGTTTCCTCGGCGCCGACGATCGCGACGGGGATGATCGGTGTGCCGGTGGCGAGCGCCGCCGAGACGAACCCGCCCCGGCCGAAGCGTTGCAGCTTGTAGCGATCGCGGTAGTGCTTGCCGACGCCCTTGAATCCCTCCGGGAAGACACCGACCAGCTCGCCACCGCGCAGCAGCCGCTCGGCGTCGGGCGCGCAGGCGAGCGTCGCGCCCGACTTGCGGGCGATCTCCGACATGAACGGCACCCGGAACACGAGATCGGCCCCGAGCAGGCGGAGGTTGCGCCGGATCTGCGGCTCCTGGTGAATCGCGTGCGAAAGCATCAGGGCGTCGAGCGCGATCGTGCCGGAGTGATTGGCGACGACGAGGCCGGCCCGATCCAGCGGTACGTTTTTCGCCCCCGTGACCTCGACCCGGAACCAGTCGCGATAGAGCGGTTGCAGCAGCGGCTGGATCACGTTGTCGTTGAGCTCGGGGTCGAATCCGAACTCGTCGACGTCGTACTGCCCGGTGAGGCGGCGACGTAGGAACGCCAGCGCACCGGCCACCCGGGTGTCCCAGATATCCGGCTCGCCGGCCGACCACGCGTCCTCAGAACGCGCCATGGTCGCCACCGCCCGTCCGATCTTCGCCGGCGAAAGCATCCACGCTGGACGGGTGCCCACTCGGCGCATCGTCGGCCCGACCGGGCAGCCGGCCGGCCACCTGCTCGGCGGCCCGGGCGCCGGCGGCCACGCCCGCGCTGACGCCCGCGCGCACCTGGCGGATCTGCGCGAGCAGGACGGATTCGGCCGCCCGGATCGCGTCCGACGGCAGCGGGCCATCACTCGCATGCGCACGCAAAAAGTCGGCGAACGCGGCCGGTGTGCTCCGCGGCTCGAAGCCGAACTCGTCGACCAGGTGGGACGTATCGACCACCCGGCCGTGTACAAAAAGGTCGAGCTGATCGAGGCTGAACTCGCGCGGAGCGAGGCCACGGGCGAATCCCGCGAGCGCCGACATCGCCGGTTCGAGCACCGGGAAGGCGAGACGACCCGCGCGGCGTACGGCCTGGGACAGCGTGATCGTGCCGGCACCGGCGACGTTGAACGTGCCGGGATGGTGACCGGTCACGGCGCGGTAGAGGATTTCGAGCGCGTCGTCGGCGTGGACGAACTGCAGCCGCGGATCGCGGCCGAAGACGGTCGGCACGATCGCCTGGGAGAAGTAGCGCGTCAGCGTGGTGTCGGCGTTCTCCCCGATGAACGGCGCGAAGCGCAGCACGGTGGCGGCGACATCGGGGCGCCGGCGGCGGAAGCCGCGGACATACCCCTCGATATCCAGCACGTCGCGGGCGTACCCGCCACGGGGGACGGCGCGAGGCTCGGTCGATTCGGTGAACACGGCCGGATCCCGAAACGAGGCCCCATAGGCCGCGGTCGATGACCGTACGACCAATTTCTTCAGGTTGGGCGCTTGCTGGCAGGCGGCGAGCAATTGCATCGTGCCGATGACGTTGTGCTCTTTCATCGCGGCCCGGCCGCCGGCGTGCGGATCGGCCGCCGATGCCACCGCGAGGTGCACGACGGCGGCAACGCGCTCACCGATCAGAATCTTTGCCGGCGCCGGGGTACGGATGTCGGCCTGCACCACCTCGACGCGACTGGGCAGCAGGGCCGCAACCTCGGTCGACGGCGCATTGCCATCGACACCGATGATCCGCTCGATCCGGGAGTCAGCGGCCAGGCGGGCTGCCACGGTCGCACCGAGATATCGAGCGATGCCGGTGACCAGAACGACGCGCGGCACATCCGGGGCAGCGGTGCGCGCTTCGAGGCTCCCCGTCGCGGCGTCACCGTTCATAACTCGCCTCCGCTGGTCGCGGTCTGTCGCACCTATCCGAGCCGCGCTGCTCGGCTCCGAGCCGCTGTTCGTGGCGGACCAACCGGGCGCACCCGGTCGGCCGGCCAACAGCACACCGGGTCGCCGGGCGGCAACGGCACCGACGGCCCGGTGTGGCCCGGGACCTCGGCAGATGCGCGAGCGCATCCACCCTGCACGCGCCGTGGACGGCGCCGCGCGTTACTTGCCGAGACGACGACGCTGGACGCGGGTCTTGCGCAGCAGTTTGCGGTGCTTCTTCTTGGCCATCCGCTTGCGGCGCTTCTTGACCACCGAGCCCATACGACGTCCCCTTAACACACCGGTCGGCGGCGGATCCGACGATGCCGGCCCGCTTGCCGAAAATGCTTGTTAGTTTCCTCGCCTGATCCGTCCGGTGCGGCACTGTGGCAGTGCGTACGCGACATCGTGCGGCGACGACCGTGCCCAGGGTAGCCCTCAACGCGGCGCCGAGCCAATCCGGCCCCCGCCTTCCGCCCCGCCGCCGTCGGTCTCGGCGCGGTCGGTCTCGTCGTTGTCGGTCACGCCGTCTCTTGAAACGCCTCACGCAGGTACGTGTGGACCGCGTGCTCAGGGACGCGGAACGAACGGCCGACACGTACGGCGGTCAGGTCACCGGAGTGCACCAGGCGGTAGACCGTCATCTTCGACACCCGCATGAGTTCGGCGACCTCGGCAACGGTCAGAAACTTGACCTCCGACAACCTGCCGTCGGCGCGTGGCGATCCGGCCATGGTCACCCCAACATCGTCCTCGCGCGTTACCGCCCGGCAGCGATCCTGCACCTGGTGGGCCGATAACGTCCGTGTATCCAAGAACGTTACCGGGACGCGTGTGACTTGGGCGAAAGTTCCGAATTCTTGATCAAGGAAAAGGCACCGCAACTTCCCGGAAGTCGCCCATGCGCGCCGTCGTTTGCCGGGCAACTTCCGGGAAGCTGCGGTGATCTTGGGGCAGCGGCGGCGCTCGGACCTAGGTCGAACTGGACATCGCACGCAGGAAGAACGCCAGGTTCGCCGGGCGCTCGGCGAGACGGCGCATGAGGTAGCCGTACCACTGCTCGCCGTACGGCACGTAGACCCGGACGGTGTAGCCGTCGCCCGCGAGCCGCCGCTGCTCGTCCGGTCGGATCCCGTACAGCATCTGGAATTCGAACTCGTCCGGTGACCGGTCGAACCACTTGGCCCGGTCCTCGCCGATCGCGACGAGCCGCGGGTCATGCGTGGCGAGCATCGGATACCCCTCGCCCGACATGAGGACGTTCATGCAGCGTACGTACGATTTGTCGACGTCAATCTTCGCCGTGTACGCCACCGACTCCGGCTCCTTGTACGCACCCTTGCACAGCCGTACGCGCTGGCCGGCGTGAGCGAGTTCGCGGCAATCGGCCTCGGTCCGCCGCAGGTAGGCCTGCAGGACGGCGCCGGTCGTCGGATAGTCGCCCCGGAGCCGACCGAGCATTTCCAGGGTCGAGTCGGTTGTCTCGTGATCTTCCATATCTAGCGTGACGGTCGTGCCGGCGGCCGCGGCGGAGGCACAGATCGTGCGCGCGTTCGCCTCGGCCAGCTTCTCGTCGAACTTCTGCCCGAGGGCGGAAAGCTTCACGCTGACCTCGGCCGCCGGCGCCAGCTCGGCCTCCTGCAGCTGACCGAGGAGTTTCACGTACTCGTCGCGGGTGTGTTCGGCCTGGTCGGCGGTCAGCGTGTCCTCGCCGAGGTAATCGAGCGTGACCTTGAGGCCGTCGCCGACCAACTCCCGCGTCACCCGCAGCGCATCGGCGGTGCGTTGACCCGCAACGAATCGGCGGACCACGTTTCGGCTGACCGGAGCCGTTTCGACGGTGTGCGCGATGCGGCTGGATCGGGCGGCGGCAAGGATGACCGAACGGAGCATGTGGGGAGCGTAACGCCCAGGGGCGGAGTGCGCCGTTGTGGTGTCACACCGCTGTGTCGTGCCGCCGTGCCGGCCCCGCCCGCATCGCGTTTGTGTCATAGCCAACCGCCACGCGGCGTATTTGCGCGCCACCGACTACCTTGGACGCGTGAACTTCGACGCCTATGCGCACCGCGCGGTCGCGCTGGTCAACAGCCGCCTTTCGAGCCTCGATGATCTCCGCGGCATCCATGCGATCGCCGGCTGGGAGAGTGCTGCGCCGAAGGAGCGTGATCTGATCGCCTACCGGCGGGTGCAGAGTCGTCTCCGAGACGTGTTCCACCTCGGCGCCGCGCAGCGCGACACGGAAGCCGTGACCGCGATCAACCTCCTGCTGGAGGCCTACCCGGTGCAGCCGCGGATCTCCGGCCATGACACGTCGGATTGGCACATGCACGTCACCGGCCGCGGTTCGGCGGCGAGCGCCGAATTCCTCGCCGGCGCCATCTGGGGCCTCGCCGTCTGGCTCTGCGAATACGGCAGCGCCCGGTTCGGTGTCTGCGCCGACGAGCGCTGCGGCAACGTCTACCTGGACACCTCGTCGAACTGCTGCCGCCGGTTCTGCTCCGAGCGCTGCGCGACCCGATCGCACGTCGCGGCCCATCGGGCCCGCAAACGCGCCGCCGGGGACGAGGTCCCAGCGGAACTTGCGGCCGTCGTCTGACGTTCTTCCCACGGTACGGATGATCCGCCGCCCATAAGTCGGCGCGTCAGGCATCCACCGTGGACAGGTGGGCGCGCGCGAATCGTAGCGATTCGGCCAGGTCCGCCTGCCGGTCCGACCGGCTCGTGGCCCGGCGCGTGCTGACCTCGACGGCCACCGACCCGGTAAAGCCACGCTCGTGCAGCGACTCGAGCAGGGCGCCGCACGGCTGGTTCCCCCGGCCGGGCACGAGGTGCTCGTCGCGCTGCTCCCCGGTGCCGTCACCCAGATGTACGTGGGTCAGCCCTTTGCCCATCTTGTCGGCCATCTCGAACGCGTCGCGCCGCGATGCCGCGCAGTGCGACAGGTCGAGCGTGTAGGACTCGAAGCCGACGTCGGTCGGGTCGTATCCCGGCGCGTACGGCACGAATTGCCGCCCGGCCATCTTGACCGGAAACATGTTCTCGATGGCGAAGCGGACCGACCCGTACGCGTTCGAGAGGTCCTCGACACCCTCGACGAACCGGCGGGCGTAATCACGCTGCCAGGTGAACGGCGGATGCACCACGACGACCGGGGCGCCGACCTGTTCGGCCAGGTCGGCCGAGCGCCGCAGCCGCTCCCACGGATCCGGACTCCAGACGCGCTGCGTCACGAGCAGGCATGGCGAATGTACGGATCCGATCGCGACGCCGTAGTGGTCGGACAGTCCCTTCAACGCCGACACGTCCTGGCTGACCGCGTCCGTCCACACCATCACCTCGACGCCGTCGTATCCGAGCGTCGCGGCCATCTCGAAGCCGGCGGCGGTCGGCTCCGGAAACACCGACGAGGTCGACAGCAGTACGGGAGTCACCCCACCGACCTTAGCCGCCCCCAGCACCACGTAACCGTCCTCGCCATCACGTAACCGTCTCCCACGTAACCGTCCCCGGTATCACGTCCACCCGTATAGCTCTCTCACTCGCCGCCGAGGCGCTGCCCCGACCCGTCTGCGGGCTTCGGCCGGATTTACCACGGCAGACCTAAAGGCCCCTCCCAGTCGCCGTGGTAAATCCGGCCGAAGCCCTAGACCGCAACCACAGACCAGCGACTAACTCTCGAGCACGTCGAGCCGCCGCAAGATCACGCCTTCGCGCAACGCCCAGGGACAAATGTCCAACGCCTCCAGGCCGAAGCGATTCATCGCCACGTCCGCCACGATCGCCCCGGCCAGTAGCTGCCCGGCCCGTCGCGACGACACCCCGTCCATCTCCGCGAGTGCGCCGCTCGGGATGTGCCGGATAAATCCGAGCAGCTGGTGCAGACCGGTCCGGGTGAGCTGCCGTAGTGCGCGCGGTCCGGCCGCCGATGGCGCGGATCCGGCGAGCCGGGCGAGCGTACGGAATGTCTTCGACGTCGCGACGGCCTTGTCCCAGCCGGTGATGTCGGCCGACTTCACCGCTTCGTCGAGGGCATCCTCGGCGAACTCGGTCAGGGCATCGATGTCGCGCGCCCGCGGCGGATCCCCATTGAGGAACTGGCGGGACATCCGGCCGGCACCGAGCGGCAACGACAGCGCTTGGACCGGTTCTTCGTCGATGCCCACCCCGATTTCGAGTGAGCCGCCGCCGATGTCGAGCACGAGGAGGTTGCCGGCGGACCAGCCGTACCAGCGGCGTACCGCCAAAAAGGTCATCCGGGCCTCACCCTCACCGGAGAGCACGCGCAGCTCGACGCCGGTGTCTTTGCGCACGCGGGCGAGGACGTCGGCCGAGTTCTTGGCGTCGCGGACCGCGGACGTCGCGAAGGCCAGCAGGTCTTCGGTGTCCAGCTTGGCCGCGGCGTCCCGCGCCTCCAGGACGGACGTGACGAGCGAGTCGGCGCCGGTCTTGGACAGCCGGCCGTCCTTGCCGATCTGCTCGGCCAGGCGGAGCACCGCCTTGACCGAGTGCGCCGGCCATGGATGCGCGCCAAGGTGTGCGTCGACCACGAGCAGGTGCACGGTGTTGGAACCCACGTCAAGAACGGCAAGTCGCATGTTCACACCGTATCTATCTCGCGGCACTGCCGGGCGCGAGCCGTACTGGTCGTACGCTAGTCGGATGGGCACAAAAGGCACCAGCACCCGCCGATCGCGTGGCTCCATCGCGGTCGCCGTCGACGACGCTGAGACGGACGATCCGCGCAGCCGCGAGGTCGAGCTCGACTTCCCCCGCGAATACGTCGAATTCACCGACCCGGCGAACGCCGAACACGTGATCCGTGCGGATCTCACCTGGCTGCTGTCGAGCTGGACGTGCATCTTCGGGCGTGGCTGCCACGGCATCATCGCGGGCCGGTCCGGCGATGGTTGCTGTTCGCACGGCGCGTTCTTCACCGACGACGACGACCAGAAACGGGTACGGGCTGCCGCCAAGCGCCTGACCCCGCAGACCTGGCAGCACTACCGTCGTGGCTTCAAGAACTACACCGAGATGGACACGATCGACGGCAAGAACCCGGCCCTGCGCACGGCGACCCGTCCCGATGGTCCGTGCGTCTTCTTGAACGACGCCGACTTCCCGGGCGGTGGCGGCTGCGCGCTGCACGGACAGGCGCTGCGCGACGGCGTACACCCGTTGGAATACAAGCCCGATGTGTGCTGGCAACTGCCGGTTCGACGCGAGCAGGACTGGACCACGCGGCCGGACGGCTCGAAGATCCTGTTGACGGTGCTGGGCGAATTCGACCGCCGCGGTTGGGGCGAGGGCGGCCACGACCTGCATTGGTGGTGCACGTCGTCGCCGGAGGCGCACGTGGGCACGAAGCCGATGGTCGAGGAGTACGGCCCGGAGCTGATCGCGTTGATCGGCCAGCCGGCGTACGACGAGCTGCACGAGATCTGCCTCCGGCGGCTCAAGCTCGGCCTCGTCGCGATCCATCCGGCTACCGCCGCCGCCGAAGCCGACGCCGGCTGACGCGCCCGGTCACCGATCCCGCAGGCCGCCGAGCTTGTCCGGGTTCACCGTCACGCGGATCCCGACCACACGCCCATTGTCGACGTCGAGTGAGACCGATCCGGCCGGCACGCCACCGAACGACCCGATCAGCCCCGGGGCGCCGTTGATCGTCGCGATGGCCATCTCCATCCCCTGCGTGCCCGGTTTGGCGAGTACGCCGAACAGCCACCGAGCGACGTTGTCCGCGCCGTAGAGCGGCCGGCGGGCCGCGGTGACCTTACCGCCACCGTCACTCCACGCCGTCACGTCCGGCGCGAGGATCTCCATCATCGCGGCCAGATCACCGCCGGCGCAGGCATCGCGGAATCTCGCCACCAGGTCAGCCTGAGTCGCGGCGTCGGTCGTGTACCGCGGCCGCCGGGCCTGGACGTGCTCCCGGGCCCGGTGCGCCAGCTGCCGTACGGCCGCCGGGTCGCGATCGATCATCTCGCCGATCTCGGCCTGCCCGTAACCGAACACCTCACCGAGGACGAATACGGCCCGCTCCAACGGCGACAGGCTTTCCAGCACAACGAGCATGGCGAGTGATACCGATTCGGCCATCTCGACCCCCTCGGCGGAATCCGGGCTCGTCAGAAGCGGCTCGGGCAGCCACGGCCCGACGTACGTTTCCCGCCGGGCCCGGGCCGACGTCAGCTCGGTCAGCGCCAAGTTCGTGACCGTCTTCACGAGATACGCCTTCGGCTCGCGTACGCCGTCGGCGTCGACGCGTGACCAGCGCAGCCACGCGTCCTGGACGACGTCCTCGGCATCGGCCACGCTGCCGGTGAGCCGGTAGGCGACCGAGAACAGCAACGAACGGTTGTCCGTGAATACGTCAGTGGCCATGACGCCAGCCTGTCACGGCCGGCGCCCCGGTCGGGCACCGACGGAGCCCCCAGCCGATCCAGGCGATCCAGGCGATCCAGACGATCCGGCCGCTCCGGCCGGCGCGACCAGCGCCGCTAGGCCGTCGGCCGAGGTCGCGTAACGCGGCCGCCATCCCAGCTCGTCGGCCGCCTTAGCGGTGTTCAACCGTACGTTGGTGTGCAGCATCACGTAGAGGTTGGCGATCGGGCGGAGCATCCACACCGGAACGCTCATTGGCTTCGGCGCACCGAACGCCGCCGCGGTCGCCTTGATCTCGTCGCCGAAGCTCATCGGGGCATCGTCGGCGATGTTGTAGGCAGCACCGGCACGTCCACGCTCGATGGCGGCGAGGACGGCGGCGGCCGCGTCGTCGAGGTGCACCCACGGCAGGACCATGCCCTTCGTCGCCGGCGCGGGCATCATGCGCTTGCGCAGCGACGCGACGATCGGCTCGGTGCCACCAGGTCCGTAGAACAGGCCGAAGCGCAGTGACACGCCGTCGAGTCCGGGCGTCCCGAACGTCAGCTCCTCCTTGGTACGGAAGGCATCGAGGTGCGCCGCCACGCGCGGGTCGCGTTGGTGCGGTGCCCACGGCGCGTCCTCGGTCAGTGGAACCGGTCCATGGTCGGTATACCCGTACCCGAAGACCATTGACTCGGTGATGAAGCGGGAGGCGCCGACGGCGCGGGCGGCGTCGATGAGATTGCGCATTCCGACGGTCCGCAACTTGTCGGTGGCGGCCATGTCGCGGTGGAACATCGGCGGTTTGGCCAGCGCGGTCGCGGCGTGGACCACCACGTCGGCGTGGTGACCATCGACGGCCCGCAGCAACTGGTCACGATCATTCAGGTCGGCCCGGACGGCGTTACCGGGGCCGCGGCCGACGCCCAGCACGGCGTAGCCGTGATCGGTCAGGACGCGGGTGATGCGGCGCCCGAACACGCCGGACGCTCCGGCCAGGAGAACGGTATTCGATGTAGTCATGCCACCTAGACCGGACGGTCTCGCCGAATGTGACATGCCGTGACCCCGCTCACGGCCCTGCTTCCACTTCCACAACAGCTTCCCGGGCGTGGTGAGGGTGTCCCGCCCTCCGTTTCACGGCGGCGTGGGGTGCGCCGACCGGCGGTCCAGGCGCTTCAGACAAGCTCAGCGCTTTTGGCAAACCGCGGAACGTTCGGCGGTAGGCGGCCGGCGCCACGCCGATCGCGGCGTGCAGGTGCTGGCGTAGCGAGGTCGCGGTGCCGAATCCGGCCGCCACGGCCACCCGGTCGATCGGCAGGTCCGTCGTTTCCAGCAGTCGTCGTGCGTGTTCGACCCGCTGGTACGTGATCCACCGGCCTGGACTCATCCCCGCCTCGGCCCGGAACCGTCGGGTGAACGTTCGCACGCTCATCCGGGCGTGCTTCGCCATCGCGGCCAGATCGATGTCCTCGTGGAGCCGCTCGATCGCCCAGTTCCGGGTGCCGGTCGTGCTCACGTCGATCGGTGTGGGCATGGGCCGCTCGATGTACTGCGACTGCCCGCCGTCCCGCCACGGCGCCACCACGCCGCGCCGGGCCGCCCTGTTGGCCACATCGCTGCCGTGATCGGTGCGTACGACGTGCAGGCACAGGTCTATTCCGGCCGATACTCCAGCCGAGGTCAGGACGTCGCCGTCGTCGACGAACAGCACGTCCGGATCGAGCTTGACGTTCGGGTAGTACGAGCGGAACTTGTCGGCCCAGGCCCAGTGCGTCGTGGCCGGCCGGCCATCGAGGAGTCCGGCTGCCGCGAGCACGAAGGCACCCGTACAGATGCTCATGATCCGCGTACCGGGTCGGATCCGGTCGAACGCCGCCCGGACCCGCGGGTCGAGCGTGGGGCCCAGGTGCGGTGAACGGACGGCGTCGATGCCGGGGACGACGACGGAATCGGCGCGCTCGATCTCGTCGAGGCCGTGGTCTGGCGTGATGGTGAATCCGGCCGAACTGCGAACGGGCGCACCGTCGACGGTCACGACCCGCACGTCGTACAGCCGCCGAAGCCCGGTGTCGCGGGCCGCATGGAAGATCTGGCTGGGTACGCCGAGGTCGAAGGCGATGACCTCGTCCAGCGCGAGGACCGCGATGCGATGTCGCACGGGACGCTCCACGGGCGTCGGCGCCGGCTCATCGCATGCGATCGCTGACTCGGTCATGGCCCGATTCTTTCACATGATGGCATTCCAGCCACTGTCGGAGCGGGTGCCGATACCGGAGGATCACTCCGTGACCACCCTGACCGAAGAGCCGACGGCGGAGCGCCAGCGATCGTCCAAGATCCACCGAGCCTGGTTCGTAGCCGGCGCAACGTTGATCGCGACCGTCGGAGCGGCCGGCTTCCGGGCCACTCCCGGCGTCATGATCGACCCGTTGCGGCAGGCCTTCGGCTGGTCGACCGCGTCGATCTCCGCCGCCGTATCGGTCAACCTCCTTCTCTACGGCCTGACCGCGCCGTTCGCCGCCGCCCTGATGGACCGATTCGGGCTCCGCCGCGTCGTCGGAGTCGCGTTGTTGCTGGTCTCCGCCGGCAGCGGCCTGACCGTGTTCATGACGGCGAGCTGGCAGCTCGTGCTGTGCTGGGGTGTCCTGGTCGGGCTCGGTACCGGCTCGATGGCACTCGCGTTCGTGGCCACGGTCACGAGCCGGTGGTTCGTTCGCCATCGCGGGCTGGTCACCGGCATCCTCACCGCCGGCGGCGCGACCGGGCAGCTCATCTTCCTGCCCGTACTCGCTCAGGTCATAGCCGCACACGGCTGGAAGGCTGCGTCGCTGACGGTGGCCGCCGGGGCATTGCTGGTCGCGCCGATCGCCGCCTGGCTGCTCCGCGACTACCCCGGTGACATCGGGGTTCAACCCTTCGGCGGTACGCATGCCGAAGCCGCGCACCGCCCGGAGTCGGTCGCGTCGGATGAGCCCGGACCGGCGCGCCGCACGCTCGGTGCGCTGCGCATGGCCTCACGCACGTCCGCCTTCTGGTTCCTGGTCGGCGGTTTCGCCATCTGCGGTGCCAGTACCAACGGCCTGGTGGGTACGCATTTCATACCGGCCGCCCACGATCACGGCCTGCCGCAGACCACGGCCGCGAGCCTGCTTGCGCTCGTGGGCGTGTTCGACATCGTCGGTACGATCTTCTCCGGCTTCCTGACCGATCGGATCGACTCGCGCGTGCTGCTGGGCTTCTACTACGCGCTGCGTGGGCTCTCGTTGATCGTGCTGCCCGATCTCTTCGCCGGGTCCACGCATCCGTCGATGCTCGTATTCATAGTCTTCTATGGCCTGGACTGGGTCGCCACCGTGCCCCCGACGATCGCGCTGTGCCGGCAGCATTTCGGCACGTCGGGGTCGATCGTGTTCGGCTGGGTGTTTGCGGCGCACCAGGTGGGCGCGGCGATCGCGGCGACCGGCGCGGCCGTCATCCGCGACCAGCTCGGCGCCTACACGGCGGCGTGGTATTCGGCCGGATTCCTGTGCCTGTTCGCGGCCGTGTTCTCCCTGCTAGTCCGCGCTCCGGGCGCGTCGCGGCCGCGGTGGCGCATCGCGTCGGCCTGACTCAGGCCGGTGCGGGAGGATCCGCGCAACTTCCATGAAGTCGCCGTCCTCGGCGCACTGTGGGCGGGCGACTTCCAGGAAGTTGCGGGGATCCTGGCGGTTCGGGCCGAAGCCGGGTCTACGGCTCGAACTTGTAACCGAGGCCGCGCACGGTGATCAGGAAGCGCGGTGCCGACGGCTCCGGCTCGATCTTGGAACGGAGCCGCTTGACGTGAACGTCGAGCGTCTTCGTGTCGCCGACGTAGTCGGCGCCCCAGACGCGGTCGATCAACTGACCACGGGTGAGCACCCGGCCGGCGTTGCGCAGTAGCAGTTCGAGCAGTTCGAACTCCTTCAACGGCAACGGTACGGTCTCGCCGGCGACGCTCACCACGTGGCGTTCGACGTCCATCCGGACCGGTCCGGCCGAGAGCGTCGGCGCCGCGGCCTCGACCGTCTCGGTCGCGTTGCGGCGGAGCACGGCCCGGATCCGGGCGACGAGTTCACGCGGTGAATAGGGCTTGGTGACGTAGTCGTCCGCGCCGATTTCCAGCCCGACCACCTTGTCGATCTCGCCGTCGCGGGCCGTGACCATGATGATCGGCACATGCGAACGCGTACGCAGGTTCCGGCACACGTCAGTGCCGGACATCTCGGGCAGGTTCAGGTCGAGCAGGACGATGTCCGCGCCCGTACGGTCGAACTCGGTCAGCGCCTGCGGACCGGTGGTTGCGACCGAGACCTCGAAGCCTTCCTTGCGAAGCATGTAGGACAGGGCATCGGAGAACGAGTCCTCGTCTTCCACCACGAGCACGCGTGACACTAGCGGCCTCCAAACCTTTCTGTACGTGTGCCGGCACCTGCGCCCACCTCAGCGGACGTGGGTAGCGGCATGGCTTCCTCGGGCGGTCGCATCGGCAAGCGCAAGGTGAACGTCGAGCCAACCCCGGCGACGCTTCGGACCTCGACGCGGCCGCCGTTGTTCGTCGCGATGTGTTTGACGATGGCCAGACCCAGTCCGGTGCCGCCGGTCGCGCGCGACCGAGCCCGATCGGCCCGGTAGAAACGCTCGAAGATCCGATCGAGATCCTTGGCTTCGATGCCGATGCCGTGATCGGTCACGGACAGGACGACCTCGTTGCCGTCGGCGGCCGACTCCACGAGGATCGCCGGGTCGTCGGTCAACGTCGGGCCGGGCGGCAGGTAGTCGGTGCCGTGCGACGGGCCGCCGTTCGGAGGTGTAGCCAGGGCCCCAACGTTGACCACGCCATTCATGCTGGTGGCTGCGTTGCTGCCGTTGACGTTGGTCGGGTTGAGCCCGTTGGTGGCGTTGGTGGCGTTGATCGCCGTCGACGCCGACGCCTCCGGCGAATAGGCGATCGCGTTTTCGACCAGGTTCGCGAGCGCCGTGACGAATTGGCTCTCGCTGCCGTACGCCACGAGGCCGCGCGTGCCCCGCCAACCGATCTCGAAGCCCTTCGCCGACGCGGTCGTCCGGGTCCGGTCGATCACCTCGGCGATCACGCGATCGATCGGCACCGGTTCCGGGTTGGGCAGCGGCTCGCCGCCCTGCAACCGGGACAGCTCCAGCAGCTCGGTGACCAGTCGACCGAGCCGGTCGGACTCATGTCGGATCCGTTCGGCGAAGCGGCGGGCGGCCTGCGGATCGGCGCCCTGTTCATCGTCCATCGCGTCGGCGAGCGCCTCGGCCAGGAGCTGGAGGGCGCCGACGGGGGTCTTCAGTTCGTGGCTCACGTTGGCGACGAAGTCACGGCGCACCCGGTTCAGCCGGTGCGACTCGGTGACGTCTAGTGCCTCGATCGTGACGTGGCCGTCGTCCAGGGCAACGGCCCGGATGTGTACGCCGAGCGGCTCGACATCGCGCCCACGGGGCATGTCGAGTTCCACTTCGCGACGGGTCCCGCTCCGTCGAGCCTGACCGGCCAGCGTACGGATGAGGGTATGCGCGACCGTGGCCCCGCCGGCGATGCCCGGTCGGACCAGGCCCATCTCGTGAGCGGACGGGTTGACGAGCACCGGCCGGTCCTCGCTGTCCAGCACGAGCACGCCGACCCGCAACGCGTCGAGGCTGCGGCGACCCAGCCCCTTGCTGCTACGCGTCCACTCCACGCTGTGATGGTAGGTCCTGCGTTTACCAGATGAACACATCAAATACGGCAAAACGGACTGCGATCGTGGAATGTTCACCGCTACGCCCGGTCGCGTTCACCCGGGTTCATGCTGGCGATGCCGCCGCAGCCTAGAGTTCACCACGTACCGGCCGCGGTCGCCACGCGACGGGCATCGACACTTTGCGTTGGAGAGGCCATGCGCGACGAATTCCGAGCCGACCTCATCCAGGTCAACCAGCTGCTGGTGGACATGGCCGAGGAGGCCCGCTCGGCCATGCGGCAGGCCACGACAGCTCTGCTCACCGCCGACCAGACCGAGGCCGAGCAGGTGATGCTGACCGACAACGAGATCGACGCGCTCTACCACCGGATCGAGGAGCGGGTCTACGACCTGCTCGCCCGGCAGGCGCCGGTCGCATCCGATCTACGCGCGGTGATCATGGCGTTGCGGGTGGCCGACGATCTTGAGCGCATGGGTGATCTCGCCGAGCACATCGCGAAGATCGCTCTCCGGCGGCAGCCGGCGATTGCCGTACCGGTGGAATTGCGGCCCGTCATCCAGGAGATGGCCGAGGTGGCCGACCGGATCGCCGACAAGAGCGTCGCGGTGCTGTCGACGTCCGACGTCGAGCGGGCGTCCGAGCTCGAGGCCGACGACGATCAGATGGACGACCTGCACCGGCAGCTGCTCGCATTCATGCTCGGCGCGGCCTGGCGGCACGGCGTCGAAGCGGCGATCGACGGCGCGCTCATCGGGCGCTACTACGAGCGCTTCGCCGACCACGCCGTGAACGCGGGCAAGCAGGTCGTGTTCCTGGTCACCGGCGAGGCCGCAACCGCCTGACCGCGCCGTTGCGCTATCCACAGGACGGCACTTCGGGATTCCTGCGAATCGATCGCGCCGGGAAACTAACCAGATGCCACGGAAGGCATTTTGTCCGCCGGAACTCTGTCGTCGGCCCTTCCGCGCGAGCATGGCGATCCGAACCGGGCTGATCACGGCAGCGCAACTTCGCAGTTCGGCGTGGCGCCGGCTGTTTCGCGACGTGTACGTCTCGGCTGATATACCGCAAACTCACGCGACGCGGATCGCGGGCGTGCTCTTGCTTATGCCCGCCGGCTCGGTCATTGCGGGAACGTCGGCCGCATCTGTTTTCGGCGTCCGTTTCGGAGACGATGATCGCCCAGTCGAGGTGAGAACGAGCACGCCGTGGGGGCCGGTCGACGGCATCGCAATCCACATCGGCTCGCTTTCGTCATCCGCGACGACGCTGCATCGGGGCGTTCCGGTCACGACGGCATTGCAAACCGCTGCCGACCTCGGCCGGTGGCTGCCCATACTCGACGCAGTGCCGTGGATCGATGCACTGCTCCGGGCACGAGGCAAGACTCGGGCGGAGGCACTCAGCTTCGCGACGGCAATTTCGGGTCCCGGATGTCGCGCGGCGACGCGGGCTTTACACCTGTGCGATCCGCGGGCCGAGTCGCCGCCCGAATCCGTGCTTCGCCTGCATCTGCATCTCGCCGGGCTGCCGGTCGTCCCTCAGCATTGGGTCATGCGAGATGGGCAGGTCGTCGCGCGGGTCGATCTTGCCCTGCCGGACATCCGCCTGGCGATCGAGTACGACGGGCAATGGCATGCCGACCCCGGACAACTCAGTCGCGATCGCACCCGACTCCGCGAGCTCAATCGGGCTGGGTGGTACGTCTATCACGTCACGAGGGAGGATTTACGCGATCCGGACGCACTATTACGAAATATCAGGTCCGTTGTCGATCATCTTCAGCGATCAAGGGGTTGATGCTGTTATCCATCGGTGCGTAACAGCATCAACCCCAAGATCCCACGTTGACGCTTCCCCGCAAGGTCACGCAGCACGTGCCGGGACGAGCGGTCAGCGCCCCTGGTTGGCGACCGCCGCGGCCGCTTCCTTCGCCGCCTCCGGGTCGAGGTATTCGCCACCCGACGTGACCGGGCGCAGCGTGACGGGGTCGATGTCGTACCGGAGCGGAATGCCGGTCGGGATGTTCAACGCCGCGATGTCCTCGTCCGAGATGTCATCGAGGTGCTTGACCAGCGCCCGCAGCGAGTTGCCGTGCGCCGCGATCAGCACCGTACGGCCGACGCGCAGATCCGGCACCACGCTGTCGTACCAGTAGGGCAGCGCCCGTACGAGCACATCCTTCAGACACTCGGTCTGGGGCCGGGCATCGGGCGGCAGTGCCGCGTAACGCGGATCGTCGAACTGGGAGTAGGCGTCGTCGGCCGGCATCGGCGGCGGCGGTACGTCGTAGGACCGACGCCACAGCATGAACTGCTCCTCGCCGAATTCCTGCAGCGTCTGCTTCTTGTCCTTGCCCTGCAGCGCGCCGTAATGCCGCTCGTTCAGCCGCCACGACCGCGACACCGGCACCCAGTGCCGGTCCGTCACGTTCAGCGTGATCTCGGCCGTCCGGATCGCCCGCCGCAACACCGACGTGTGTACGACATCGGGCAGCAGGCCGTGCTCGCGCAGCATCTCGCCGCCGCGGCGCGCTTCCTGCTCGCCACCGGCGGACAGGTCGACGTCGACCCAGCCGGTGAACAGGTTCTTCGCGTTCCACTCGCTCTCACCGTGGCGGAGCAGGATCAACGTGTGCGGCTCAGTCATGCGGTCATTGTCGCGTGCCCGGACCGACGGCCGGTCACCACCCACCGCCGCCGCCCGCAACGTGAGACCACACGCGAGGACCCGTACCCGCTAGCCTGATCGCCGTGACCGAGCGGAGATGGGATGTGCTTCTCGTCGGCGGACCGTCGGGTGCCGGCAAAAGCTCGCTCGCCTACCCGCTCGCCCGGGAGCTGGGCGTTCCGGTGCTGGAGATCGACGACATCGTGTGCGCCCTGCAGGCCGTGACGACTCCGGAGCAACAGCCCGAGTTGTTCTATTGGCAGACCCACCCCGAGGCGCTCGCCGCGCCGGCCGACGAAATCATGCGACACGGCATCGCGCTCACGGCCGCGCTCGAGCCGGCGCTGGCCGCCGTCGTCGGCAATCATTTGGAAACCGACATGCCGGTAGTCATCGAGGGAGATTTCCTGCGGCCTTCATTCACAATCCAATCCCGGTACGCCGATCAGCCGGCCGGAACACGGGTACGCGGAATCTTCGTGCTGGAGGACGATCCCGCGCAGATCGCGGCGAACTATGCGGCCCGAGAGCCCGATGCCGGCGAGCAGAAGGCGCGCGCCGAGGTCAGCGTCGCGTGGTCGCGATGGCTGGCCGACGAAGCGCGGCGGCATGACGTACCTACGATTGCGTCCCGGCCGTGGGCGGACCTGATCGCCCGCGCGCACGCCGATCCTCGGCGGACGGTGAGCCGGCCGTGGCACACATCGGTGGGCGCCGAGCGGGTCGACTGATCGGCGTTGCGGGTTTTGCGGTCCTGTTGCTCGTCGCGTGCTCCCCCGACCGGGTCGAGGTGCAGCCGACGTCACGGGCCGCCGTGGCCACCGCGGGATCATGCGACGCCAATGGCATGACGGCGGCATGGGAGGCACTTGCTCAGGACTTCAACAACGGTTCGGTCGATATCGATACCTACTTTGCGCCCGACTTCCAGGTCTGGGTCGACCCCACCAATGCGGGCAGCGGTGGGGCCACGCGACCACAGCTAGCCCGGCACCTTGCCGATCTCCACCAGCACGGGGCGCAATTCCCGACCGATGTCGAGTTTGTCCTCGACGACCGGACGACGGGCATCTACGAATACGACGGCACATTTCACGCCGTCGCGCAGCTGAATTGCATCACGGGTCGCATCCGGACCATGGCGATTAGTAACTGGGCGCCGGGCATGGCCGGCGCGCCACCGTACTGACTCAGTCGCGTTTGGGCGTGGGATCCGGGTCCGGTGCGAGATGCTGGAACGCTCGCAGGTTGGCGGTCGATTCGCCGCGCGACACCCGCCAGGCCCATTCC
>CAWIKW010000021.1:0-42452 GCA_963836785.1 uncultured Actinomycetota bacterium
GCGATGAAGCCCCGTGTGAGTCATGACACATTCTCGACGCGGCCGGAAGAGATCGGCAAGCGTCGAATTGGTGAGGCAGCTCGGCTCCCCGCGGTCCCGCAGCGCGCCACATGCCGACCGGAGTCAGGCGCGCACGGTCAGAGGGATCCACGTAGCGGAGCACGGCACCCACGCCGTCGTCGAGCCGTACGTCGTCCGCCGAGACCAGGACGAGTTCGGCATCGGTGTACGCCGCGGCACGTATCAACGCATCCTCGGCGTGCACCCGCTGGGTACTCCCGCCGAGCTGTCGCTGCAAATCGTCCTCATCGATTGCGAGCAGTGACGGCTCGGTCCCGACCCACAGCTCGGTCTTCGCGATGTCGTCCGGGTCCATCAGCAGGGTGTCGACCTGGTGGCGGTCGAAGGCGGCGACGGCGGCCCGCGAGCCGAGGACCGCGTTCTCGCCGCCACCTTGCCGGAATCGGTCAATGACACCGGACTTCCGGCGCGCGACGTACTCCGCGATGGCTTTTCGGGCCACCTCATCGACGGAGCTCAGATCCGCACCGCGGGCACGCGAGCCGGCCTCGGCCTGGATCACCTTGTCCCGCCAATGTTCGGGCAGCTGATCGACGAGAAGCTGAGTGGCCCGGACGTCTCCGGCAACGATGATCATCTCCGCCCCGGTGGACGCGGCGAGCTTGTCGACCTGCCGAGCGACCTCCTTGGCGTTGTGTTGCCACGTGTTTTCGGCGATCCGTTGCCAGCGATCCTGGGACCGCGAACCCCGGCTGGTCTTGCGGATCGGATAGCTGCGAGTGCCTTCGGCCTTGATGATTTCGTGAGCGGGATCCTCGACGTCCGCGCCGACCCGGTTAACGATGACTCGCAGCCACGCGATGTCGTCGCCCCGGTCCTTCAATAGCGGGGTCAGATGCGGCAGTGGCTCGAACTGCGCGCTATCGGAGGACGGCGGGACGCTCAACATCTCGGCGTGCCGGACCTCGCCCTGCGCCGCGAACATCGCGAGACCATGCCGACCGGGGTGCGGGGTCACCTCCACCTCGGTGGTGTCCAGCGCCCGTAACGTCCGATCGTCGATCAGTTCGGACTCCAGCGCATGCAGGGTGGGTTTGTCGATGCCCTGGTCGTGGAGCGACTCCCGAAGGTCCTTCCAACGGATCTTGAGCGTCGCTTGAGCGTCCTCGGTGTTGTGCGTGGCGTCGAGGTAGACGGACGCCCAAGGACCGGGCGTGTCGTAGAGGCCGCGAAGGAAAGACAGCTCCATACCGGGTAACGTACCCGGCCAATTCGCCGCGATTCAGGCAGTTCCCGACAGCGGGCGGCCCGGCGCCGGCGACCAGGCCTCAGCGGCGGGTACGCCTGCGGGCGGCCCGGCCTCCGGCGCTCGCAATTTCACCGCACTTGGGCCTTCATTTCGAAGGGAGCGCCCGAGTGCGGTGAAGTCGAGCGGATCTTGAAGGATGGTCGCGGTCCGGCACCAGCGGCGTGCGGGTCGTTGGTGCTAGTTGACGAGGTCGCTGCTCAGGATCCTGCGGGCGGCCAGCGCCATGGTGGCCGTCGCCGCGCGCCCGTCGTCGAGAGCGGCGAAGTGTTCGGCCGAGGCACGCGGATGGGTCGGGCCGACAGCGTCCGCCATGCGTTGGGCCTCGGCCCGTGCCAACGCTCCGTGTTCGCGACCGGCACCGTCCTGGGCGGTCTGCCACGCGATGATCATCTCAATGACACGCTGCGCGCCGGCTAGGGCGGCGTCGATCGCGTGAACCGGACCCGACCGGTACGCCGTGGTCAGCTCTAATCGTCCGTCGATGTACCGCCGCGTCACGACAAGCCCGTCGACGGCCTCGTCGCGCATGATGCGTCGCTGCCGGCCCATGGCGCGTTCGATCGCTTCCGGCGTCGGTGTGTCGTGCGGACGACCCGCCGGCGATCGTGCGTGCTCCATCCGTCGTACGAGGCGCCGAAACGACAGCCACTGCGCCAGGAACCCGTCGCGCTCGCCCGCGTCGAGCGCGCGTGCGAGGTACGCCGTACCGATCAGGTCGGCGAGGCTCGACGCAAGTTCCGTGGCGGCCTCGTCCGCCGGCGCGACGCCCGGGTCGACGACGATCCGCAGTGCGCTCGCCGTCACGGGCCTAGGAGTTCGCGCGCGATCCCGTTGCGCTGGATCTGCGGCGTACCACCGCCGAGCGGTCCGTAGCGCGCCCAGCGGACGTAGCGCTCGATGCCGACCTCCTCGGCCCAGCCGTGACCGCCGAAGATCTGCATGGCGCGATCGGTGACGCGCAGCGCCATCTCGTTGGCGAACGTCTTCGCGATCGCGGCCTCGTAGCGCGACGGGAAGCCGGCGCCGGCGCGCGCCGCCGCACGGTAGACGAGCAGTCGGGCGGCTTCGATGTCGATCGCGTTGTCGGCCAGCATCCAGCCGATGCCTTGGTAACGCCCGATCGGTCGGCCGCCCTGCGAGCGCGTCTTCGCGTGCTCGACGGCGGCGTCCTGCGCGCCCTGGGCGATCCCGATCGAGATGGCGGCGTTGAGGCACCGCTGCCCGTTGAACGCCCGCAACATCTTCCGGAAGCCGTCGTCGCGAACGAGGATGTTGTCCACCCCGACGCGTACGTCCTCGAACCGGACCTCGTAGAGCCCTTCCCGTCCGAGCGTCGCGAACGGCGGCCCTACCGACAGACCTGGTGTCTCCCGCTCGACCAGTACGGCACCGATGCCGCCGGTGTCAGCGAAGCGTACGTACACCACGAACAAGCCGGCCACGTCGGCCCGAGAGATCAGCGTCTTCGTGCCGGAGATGGTCACATCGTCGCCGGACACGGTGGCTGTCGTCGTCATCGCCTTGATGTCCGATCCGGTGTCGGGTTCGGTGATGCAGATCGAGCAGATCAACGAGCCGTCGGCGACCTTCGGGAGGTACTTCTGCTTCTGGGCCTCGGTGCCGTACGAGCCGATCGCCCGGGTCTGTACGCCCAACTCACCGAGCGCCGCCATTGCCGTGGTGTAGCAGCAGCGGCCGAGCTCTTCGAGAATCACCGCCGCGTCCAGCCAGTCTCCCCCGCCGCCGCCGTACTCGACCGGGATCGTGGCGCCGAGAAGGCCGCGCTCGGCCAGGATCCGCATATTGCGCCACGGGAATGTCGCGTCCCGTTCCCACGTCAGCGCGCGGTCGCGGAACTCCGTCTCGGCGGTCTTGCGGGCCATGTCCCGTACGGCCTTCTGGCTCGGCGTCAACTCGAACGACGCACCCTCATCCACGTGCAGCCACCCCTTTCCCACCCGAACGCTCGAACCACACGCGTCAAAACACGAAACCCTTCAGACCACCGCGCCCGAGGACCTGAGTTTGTCGATCTCGTCCGGCGGGAGGTCGAGGACCTCGGTCAACACTTCCGTGGTGTGCTCGCCGATCGTCGGGGCCAGCCGCCGGATCACCGTCGGCGAATCGCTCAGCGTTAACGGGTTGCCGAACACGACGGTCTCGCCGACGCCGGGGTAGTTCACCCGGTGCAGGATCCCGCGGTCGAACAGGTCCGGGTCGGTCGCGACCTCGGCCAGATGCCGTACGGCCGCGGTCGGCACCCCGTACGCGGCGAGTTCGGCGACGCACTCGTCGCGCCCGCGGCGCGCGGCCCACTCGCCGACCAGATCGTCGACGTCGTCCATCCGTTGTGCTCGCGCGTATTGGCTCGCGTACCGGTCATCGGCCGCAAGCTCCGGCCGTCCCATGACCGCGCACAGCGCCGACCAGTGCGTGTCGCGCATGCAGAAGATGGCGATCCAACCGTCGACGACCCGGTACACGTTGTACGGACACATCGACAGGCTGCCGTGCCGGTTACCGGTACGCTGCGGCACGCTCCCGCCGCCGTCGAGCAGCCCGGCGAGGTTCGAGGCGAGCGTCGGCACGACGGCGTCCTGCATACCGACCTCGACGAACTGGCCACGGCCGGTGCGTTCCCGTTGATAGAGGGCAGCCAGGATCGCGGCGGCCAGATGCACACCGCCCATGAAATCGGCCAGGGCGACGCCGGCCTTTACCGGTGGACCGTCCGGGAATCCGGTCGACGACAGCACGCCCGTGTCGGCCTGCACGGTGAGGTCCATGGCCGGCCGGTCGCGCTTCGAACCGGTTGCGCTGTAACCCTTTCCGGACGCGTACACGAGTCTGCTGTTGATCTTCGCCATCGCGTCATAGCCGAGCCCGAGCCGGTCCATTGTCCCCACGGCGAAGTTCTCGATCAGCACGTCGCTGTCGGCGGCCAGGCGAAGCAGGATGTCGCGGCCGGCCGGTTGTTTGAGGTCGACGGCCAGCCCGCGCTTGTTCGAGTTGAGCATGAGAAACGGCTTCGACGCGCCGTTCGCGCTGCGCCACCGGGTGGATTCACCGGTCGGCGGCTCGACCTTGATCACGTCGGCGCCGAGATGCGCCAGCAGGAGGCCGCAGTACGAACCGTTGTAGATCTGCCCGAGATCGAGCACACGTACTCCACGGAGCGCACCGTCCGGGATGTCGGTGCCGTCCCGGTGCTCGTCTGACACCGGATCTCCCGTTCCTATGCTTGCTCGGCCCGCCGCTGCGCGGCGTGCGCGGCCGGCCGCCTCGTGCACCGTGGAACCGGCGTTCCGAGACAGCCGGTCCCACGGTGGGTCTTCCATTGTTCCGGCACGTCCGCGGACCGTCGCGGTCCGCGGAGCGCGCCGCGCCGTCAGGCGTCCTGGCCGAAGTGCAGGCGCCGGTACGGAATGCTGATGACGGTCGTCGAGATGCGCGCGTCGATGATCGTCGGCTGCGGATTGGCCAGGTACTCGTCGACCGCGGCCCGCAGGCCGTCGAGCGTCGTCACCAATGCACCGTTGCCGCCGAGCGCACGACCGACCGCACCGAGGTCCGGCGTCGAGATGCGGGCAAGGTCGGCGTTGAGGCCCTTCGCGACGGCCTTGTGGTATTCGGCCCCGAGCAGCTGGTCGTTCATCAACACCACCAGCAGCGGCAGGCCGTAGCGGACCGCCGTCTCGAACTCGGGCAGGTGCATCATGAAGCCGGCGTCGCCTTCGAGCAGGAAAGCCGGCTTGTCCTCGGTCGCGACGACGGCGCCGATCGCCGTGGTCAGGCCCTGGCCGATGCAGCCGAAGTGCTGGTTGGCCAGCAGCATCCGCCGCTTGCGCGTCATCAGGATCGTGGAGAAGCAGATGTTCTGCCCGCCGCCGATCACGAGGCCGACCTCCGGTGGGATCCGCTCGTCGAGCTCGCGGCAGATGTCCCGCGGGTCGAGCGTGTTCGGCTCGAGTTCGTACGGCTCGTTGTCCTCGAACGCCGTCGCGAGCCGTTCCTTCACGTCCGGCGTACGGTAGCCGACCTGGTGGACGCCGCGCTCCTGGAGCACACGGTGAAGCTCGGTCACGCCGAGCGTGGCGTCGGTGTGCACGTACACGTCGGCCGACCGGCCGTCGCCCATGACGACGTGTGGCTTCGCGTCGAGCTGGATGAACTTGGCGCCCGGGTAGAGATAGCCGTGCTCGGTCGTGTACTTGTTCAGCCCGGCGCCGATCGCGATCACGGCGTCGGCCTCTTGGAACAGCTCCATTGCGGTCTTGGTCGAATACAGACCGGAGATGCCGACGTGGTATTCGTCCTGGTCGCAGAGCCACGTCTTGGCCATCAGGGTGGTCGCGATGATCGCCCCGATGTCGGCGGCGAGCCGTACGACGGCGTCGCCGGCGCCGGACCGCATGGCACCCCGGCCGACGATGATCACCGGGCGCTCGGCCGTGGCCAGGATGTCGGCCGCCGCGGCGATGGACGCCGGGTTGGGATAGGCCGGCGCGACGTGACTCAGCAGGTCCTTCGAGGGCACGTAGACCTCGTCGTCGTCGAACGACTCCTGCTGGACGTTCATCGGTGCGCTGAGCAGGATCGGGCGGGACTCCGTACGGGCCTGGTAGAACGCCTGCTGCACCGCCTCATACGCGTTCTCGCCCTTGCTCAGGTGGACGAAGCCGGCCTCGCACGCCTCGGCGAAGCGCTTCTGGTCCAGCCGCTGCACGTACGACTCGTCCCCGATCGGGGCCTCGCCGACGAACGCCACCATCGGGGTCCGCGCCCGCGAGGCGACCAGAAGCGTCGTCGCCAGCTGCGCCACGCCCGGACCGGACGTCGTCGTGCACACGCCCGGGTTGCCGTCCGTCCGGGCCCATCCGTCGGCCATGGCCAGACCGGCGCCCTCATGACGCACCTCGAACTGGCGGACGCCGAACTTGTCCAGTTCGTTCATCCAGTACATGTTCGCGTCGCCCATCATGCCGAACACCGCTGTCGTGCCCTCGGCTACGAATGCACGAGCCAGTGCCTGGTAAACCTTCATCCCGCGTCGTCCTTCCTCGTACCGCAGCGCACGGCATGGCGCAATTACATGCAGAGAGCATACAAGATTGGCCACCGGCTGCGGAAGCGCCGTGGGGTCAGTTTTGCTTAGACTCTTTCCCATACAGAGCTGGACAACACGAGGCCGCAACGTTGCGCTCGTGTACACGGGGCCGGCTAGTGCATACGATCACAGGGACCGCCCCGTCTCGAAGTGAGGACGACGACCGTGATAACCCAACCGACCGAGTCCAGTGGCGAAGTCGCCGTCGGCCTGCAGCGCCTGGTGCTGTCGGGCGACGGGAGTGCGCCGATGCGGGGCAGCATGCCGGAGGCGGTCGCCGGAGCGCTCCGCGAAGCGATTCTGGATGGCGTCCTCGAGCCCGGAGCCTGGCTGCGCGAGGCCGAGGTGGCCCGCGAGTTGAAGGTGAGCCGGACGCCGGTGCGCGATGCCTTCCGCATGCTCGCCGCCGAGGGTCTGGTCAACATCAACGCGAACCAGGGCGCCGTCGTGAGCCCCATGACCAGCGACGACGTCCTCGAGCTGTACGTGATGCGGGAAGCGTTGGAAGCGCTGGCGGCCAAGCTTGCCGCGCGGCGCGCACCCCGCCACTGCCTGCAGGAATTCTCCGTCCTGATCCCGGAGATGAAGCGCGTCGGCGACCTGGGCGACTTCCGCGAGCTGTCGCGGCTGAATTTCCAGTTCCATGCGATCGTGCGCGACGCCGCCGGCAACCGCTATCTCGAGCGCGCGCTCACCCAGGTCCAGAACGCCGCACGGCGCTTCCCCGATCCCACGCTCGGACTGCCCGGCCGGGTGGCCGAGTCGATCGCCGAGCATGTCGCCCTGGCCGACGCGATCAGTCAAGGCGACGCTGCGACGGCCGAGAAGCTGGCCATTGAGCACATGCGTCACCTGTCGGAGCTGCGGATCCGGATGCTGTTGCACAACTGACGGTCGGGCCGAGCGCCGGATCCGGGTCAAGACGACGCAGATCCGGAGCCGGCGCCGATCCGTCCCTCTTCCTCGATCAGCGTCCAGACCTGGTCGAGGTACTTCACAAACGCGGGATCCCGCTTGAGCGTCAGTGATCGCGGCCGCGGCAGTTCGATGTCGATGATCTCGCGCACCCGGCCGGGCCGCGCCGTCATGACGACGACCCGATCGGAGAGGTAGACCGCCTCGTCGATCTGGTGCGTGATGAACACGGCCGTCTTGTGCGTACGCTCCCAGATGTTCAGCAGCTCGGACTGCATCACCTCGCGGGTCTGCGCGTCGAGCGCGGCGAACGGCTCGTCCAGCAGCAACAGCTCGGGGTCGGTCGCCAGGGCGCGGGCCAGGTTGGCCCGCTGCTGCATGCCACCGGACAGCTCGCTCGGGTACGAGTTCTCGAACCCCTCCAGACCCACAAGGCGGATCAGGTCCTTGACCGCGGCCTTCGCCTCGGCCGATCGATGGTTGCCCCGCATCTCCACGCCATAGCGGATGTTGCCCTCGGCAGTGCGCCACGGCAGCAAGGACGGCGCCTGGAACACCACCGCGCGGTCGTGTCCGGGTCCGGTGACCGGGCGGCCGTCGACCTCGATCGAGCCGCTGGAGATCGGCACGAGCCCGTCGATCGCCTTCAGCAACGTCGTCTTGCCGCACCCGCTCGTGCCGACGATGCAGATGAACTCGCCCTTGTCGACAGTCAGGTTGATGTTGTGCAGCGCACGTTTCGTCCCTGAGCGCGCCGTCTGGTAGTGGACGGCCACGTTGCGGACCGTGAGGCCCGCGCCGCGGTGCCCGTTCTGCGACGGGACCGGCGCGGACGGGCGATCTGCCGATCCGCTTCGGGTAATGGCCATCTCCGACTCCCTATCCTCGCTGCTCGGTCGGGCGCGCCAGGCGCCGGACGAGCACGGTCACTTGCTGGCCGTCTGTCGCCATGTCTGGAAATGCTGCTCGAGTTTGGTGAGAATGCCGGTCGCGATGAGACCGAAGACCGCGATGATCACAACGCCGGCGAAGACGAGGTCGGTCTGGAATGTGTTGCCGGCGACCGCGATCAGGTGGCCGACACCGGTGGTCGACGCGTAGAGCTCACCGACGACGACACCGGTCAGTGCGTGACCGAGTCCGACCCGGATGCCGCTCAGGATGTACGGCACCGACCCCGGCAGCGCGATCGTACGGAAGATCTTGAAGTCGCTGGCACCGAACGATTTCGCCATCGTCAACAGCGCCGGGTCGAGCGATTTGATGCCGGTGATCGTGTTGATCAGGATGGCGATGAGCGCGCCCAGCAGCACGACCGCGATCTTCAGCTCGATGCCGATGCCGACCCAGATGATGAGCAGCGGCAGGAGGGCGACGCGGGGCACGGCGTTGAGGAACGTCACGAACGGGCTGAAGATCGCCTCGATCGGCCGGTACCAGCCGATCAGGATGCCGAGCGGGATCGCGACCACGATCGCGATCAGGAAGCCCCAGGCGAACTCCTCGGCGCTGATCCAGACGTTCGGCCACAGCTGGCCGGTCTCGATCAGTGTCTTCAGCTCGTCGAAGATCCGGTGCGGCGAGCTGCCGAACAGCGGGTTCACGACGCCCGTGTCACTGGCCCACTCCCACAGGCCAAGGAACACGATGACTGCGATCGTGCCGACCCACCAGTTGTAGTAACGGCGCATGAAGCGCCGCAATCCGGATTGTTTGCCGCCGAGCGAGGCGTCGTTGTCGTCGACGACGATGTCATCGTCGGTGTCATGGGGCGCGTCGGGGAGAGTGGCTAGTTCGGTCACCGACGACAGCTCGCGGGCTCCCGCACGGTTAAGTGGTCGCGTCATGGCCGGCCTACCAACTCGGGGGACGTGATGAAATTGGCGCTCTCAGCGAACAGCACGGGCGCATCGTTGTCTAGCGTGACCAGGTGATAGCTGTTGTCGAACCACAGCCGGCGCTTGGCCGCCTGAGACATCGCCGACCACACTGCCTCGCCGTCCGCGGGCGCCACGACATGATCTTCGCGGCTCGTCGCGAGCAGGACCGGCTGCCGGATCTTGCCGAGGTCCGCCGTCACGAGGCGTCCGAGTTGCTCGAGCGAGTAGGCCGCCCGCAGTGACGTACGGTCGTAGCCGACGTCCGTACCGCCGGGCTTCTTGATGTCACCGCGGACCGCGGCCGACGAGCGGCGCAGGAACCGCATGAGTCCCAACGGTTTCGGCACGCCGGCCGGCGCGGTCAGGATCGGGTTGACGGCCACCACACCGGCGACGTCGTTCGGCCGCTGCTCGGCCAGCCGGAGGGCCAGCGTCGCGCCGAGCGAGATGCCGGCCACGAACACCGTGCTGTGCTCGGCCCGCAGCTGAGTGAGTGCCTTTTCGGCCTCGGCGTACCAGTCGGCCCAGGTCGTCTGCCGGAGATCCTTCCACCGCGTGCCGTGGCCGGGCAGGCGCGGAATGCTGACGGCGAGGCCGGCCGCGGCGAGCGCCTCGCCCCACGGCCGCACGCCGCCGGGCGAGCCGCCGAAGCCGTGCAGCAACAGCACGGCGGCCGCAGGTTTCGCAGGTACGGCCGGCTCGGCCGTCTCGACCGGGCTCGTCACCGTCGCGTCCACGGTCGCCGCGGTCGGCTGGACCGGCGGGCTGACGGCGGCGGTCGGGCCGAGCTGGGTCGACCCGCTCGCGCACCGCAACGACAGCGCCTCGACGAATTCGCCGGTCATTCGGCGGACGACGGCGGTGGCCGCGCCCTCGATCATCGACGCGAGCTTGCCACTCAGTACGACCTCGCCGTTGGCCTGCACTTCAGATGCCGCGCCGTCGTCGATCGGATCAACCTTGAACGACGCCGTCGCCTGGAACTTCGTGCCGCCCTGGCCGTCGCGACCACTCGCCTTGACCGTGCCGCGGCGCTCCTCGTCGTCGAGTTCCAGCGCGACCCGGCCGGCGAAGCTCACCCGCAGCGCACTGAACTTCACGGTCATGGCGCCGTTGTACGTGCCATCCTCGTTCTGCCCGGTGAGCGCCGCGCCCTGCACGCACTCGACGACGGCGTTCGGATCGGACAGGACCGCGTACACCTCGGCCGGCGACGCGGCGACGGTGAATTTCTCATTGATCTCGATCATCGTTTACCCATCAGTTCGGTACGGCGGATGCATCTATTCAGGCTTCGGTGCCTTGGGTCCCGGCGACGGTGAGCTGATCGCCAGGTGCACGGTCGGCTCGTCGGTTTCGTTCCAGTTGCGGTGCTGGACGCCGGCGGGGAACACGACGAGGCTGCCCGGCTCCGCGGTGAAGCGCTTGCCCTCCACCTCGATCGCCATCGTGCCTTCGAGCACGTAGAAGATCTGCTCGAAGGGGTGGGTGTGCGTGCCCGACGGCGACCCGCCGGCCGGCGGTGTCTGGATGTAGGCGACCGTCGCGTTGCGCGCGCCGCTGGTGTAGTCGATGAGCTTCTGCGAATACCGCTCGCCGGCCGAGATCTTGCTGAAGTCGACGTGCCGGATGTAGCTGAAGTCGTCGCCGTCCATGCGCTCTCCTCGAAAACAGTCGTCTCGTCGGTCTACGAATTCGCCGCGAAGTCGGCGGTGGTGGCCATGACCGTGCCGATGTCGTCGGCGTCGGCCACCGCCCACCACGCGTCGCGGATGCGGTCGCGGACGTCGTCCTTCAGCACGCCGGAACTGGCCGCGTCGAACTTCGCATCGATCTCGGCCCGGGTCATCGGGTTCATGTAGTGGCCGCGGTGGAAGCCGACCTCCTCGACGAAGCGTTCGCCGTTGATGTCTGTGACGATCAGGCGGTAGCGCGGCACGCCGGCGATCCCACTGCCCGGCGGCCGGAACCCGGCCGTGAACTCGGGATCCTCCCGTACGGAGATCTTGCTCATCAGCGGCCGGAGCGCCGGGTCGGCGATCCGTTCCGGCGTGAACGACCCGTTGATGCTGATCCCGCCGTCGACGAGGGCCACCGCCAGCAGGTAGGGCATGCTGTGGTCGGCCGACTCCCGGGTCGTCGGGTCCCACTTGGACGGGTGCATCGCGATCTCGTGATAGGCCTGCCAGTAGGTCTCGATTTCGATCGAGGCGATGTCGTCGACCGGTCGCCACGCCCGGACCTTCGGCATCAGGCCGAGCAGGGCCTGGCCGTGCGTCTCGGCCGGGAACTGCTTGAGGTGCGAGATCTCGACGACCATGCGGCCGTCCGGATTGGCCGGCAGCGTGAACTCGAAGGGTCCGGTCAGCTGGTCGAAGACGCCGGTCTTGCCGCTGAACGGCTCGTCCGGCCCGGTCATGCCGAGCTGCGCCAGACGTACGGCGAGTAGTGCGCTGTGCATGGCGGACGCGGTGGCGCAGCCCTTCCACATGGACAGCACGCCGGTGCGGTTGACCCGCAACGGGACGTGCGGCACGAGGGCGAGCGAGACGGCGTTGCCCATCTGGGACTCGTCGAGGTCGAAAAGGCGCGCGATGGCCAGGGCGGCGGCGGCACCCATGAACGTGCCCTGATCCCAGCCGCGGGCCCGGGTCGGCGCCGCGTTGCCGAGCGCGCCGAGCAACTCGTAGGCGAGAACGATTCCCGTCATGACCTGTTCGCCACTGGCATGGATTGTCTCGCCGGCGGCGATCACGGCGGGAATCATGTCGCTCGGGTGCCCGCCGCCCTGGGCGAGCATTCCGTCGTTCCAGTCGTACGTGCGGACCATGCTCGTGTTCGCAAACGCCGCGAGCTCGGCGCTGGTCTGCAGGCCGGCGCCGAAAATGGTGGCCGGCCGGTCGCTCGTGATGCCGCGCGCCGACTCGACCGCGATGCGCGCCGGCTCCGCCTGGGAGCCGACGATCGCACACGCGATCGAGTCGACGATGCGGTCCACGGTGGCCGCTCGGACAGGTGCGCTCAGCTGCGCGGCGGAAAACGACCGCGCGTACGCCACGAGCTGGTTTGTTGCACTGTCCACGCGGTAGCCCTCCGGATGATGTGAACTTCGGTCGTGTCAGGTTGTCTTTACGGGGCCGACGGACTCGCCGCCGGTGCCGACGGATCTGTCGATGACGACGCCGACGGCGTCACGTTCAGCTGGTCGCCCCACAGTTGCGTGAGGTAGCCGGCACTCTTGATCTTCTGGCTGAACGAGTCGTCGTACACGTTCGACAGCGCCAGGCTCTTGAACCGGGACGGGTCCTCGGCCTGGAGCGCCTGGATCACGGCATTGCCGGCGGCAACGTCCGGACTCGGGTCGCGGGCGAGGCCACCCGCCGGCGAGTACGTCGTGTACTCGCGCAGGACACTGGCATCGGTCGGCTTGGCCGCCAGGTACTTCGCCATCACCTTGAGGACCTCGTCCTTGTTGGCCGGGTCGTCGAGGAACTTGACGGCTTCTTCCATGCTCTCGATGAACGCGGTGACCGTGTTCGGGTTCTTCTGCCCGAAGGACTTCGAGATGGTGACGGCGCTGCCGGCGAACGGCTGCGTCGTCTGGTCGAGGATGAGCTTCATGCCCTGCTTCGCGGCCTGGCTCGCGGTCGGCTCGGTCAGCAGCGTCCCGGCGACGTGACCGGTCACCAGTGCGGTCAGGCGCAATGTCGATGTCCCGGTCGGCAGGAACGTCACCTTGTTCTCGTCAACGCCCAGGGTGGCCAGCGCTGATCGCGACGACAGGTCCGTGCTGTCACCGGCCGAGGAGATCGCGATCGATTTGCCGGCGAGGTCCGCGGCGGTCGTGATGCTCGGGCTGACGTAGAACTTGAACACATTCTTGTTGCGCAGGGTGCCGACGATCTCCACCGGGCTGCCTTGGGCCGCGGCCTGGAACGCGCTCGTCGCTTCGCCGTAGAAGATCTGAGCCTTTCCGGCCAGAACCGCGGTCGCGCCGGCCGTGCTGCCCGACTGCACGACGTTGACGTCGAGGCCGTGCTTGGCGAAGATCCCCTCGTCGGCGGCGAGCCATAGAGGCGACGTCGCGCCAGAGCCGGCCGACCAGGTGACCGTGATGTTCTTCGTTTCGGGGGCACCGGGCGTGCCCCCACCGGAGGCACTGCTGCCTCCGCCGCTCGACGAGCAGGCGGCCATCATGGCGGCCACGCTCACTGCGACGCTCGCACACAACACCGTACGCGAGACGCGACGAGCACCTCGATCGATCATGTACACCTCTTCTGGGGCGGTTGTGAAGTCCGCCGCTCCAACCGAAGAACACCCTGACCCGGGAAAACGGTTGGACTCCAAGTTACATACGAGTTGTATACGGAATGCTAATGGTGACCCAAACCATAGTCAAGGAACCGTTACCCCAGCGAGATACGGCGGCAGTCACGCCGTAACCGGGATGCGTGTGCGGAGGTTACATTCGCCATCCTGCCTGCCATCGAGCCCGTTGTCAGACCTGAGCGACCGTGGCAGAAAACACGTTTCAGCAGCTTGACATGCTTCGAACGGGTGTTGATCCACGGTTGGCCGGCACCGGTCGGGCGATGATCGAGGGCGCTCGTCGGTCCGGATCATGGCCGTCCACGCCGAACACCATCCATCTCCGTCCGGGCGCACGATGTATGCGCCTGACATGCGAGGGGCGAGGCGGCCCCTGGGCGCGCGTCGCCCTCGCGGTCAGTTGCTGACGATGACGGTCTTCAGCTGGGTGTAGTGCTCGAGGGCGGCCAGGCCCTTCTCCCGGCCGAGGCCGCTCTGCTTGTAGCCGCCGAACGGCGTCTCGACGCCGCCCAGTGGATAGCGGTTGATCTGGATCTGGCCGGCCTCGAGGTCGCGGGCGAGCCGGTGTGCGGTCCCGATGTCGCGGGTGAACACGCCGGCGGCCAGTCCATAGACCGAGTCGTTGGCGATGGCCACGGCCTCGTCGAGGTCGTCGAACGCCGAGGACGGTCTGAACCGGGCCGAAGATCTCCTCGCGCGCCACCCGCATGTCGTTGGCGACGCCGGTGAGCACCGCCGGCATGAGGAAGTGTCCGGGTAGCTCCGGGCGGATCGCCGCCGACCACCACGGTCGGCGCCCTCCTGCCGGCCCGACTCGATGGCCGCGAGGACCTTGGTCAGTTGCTGCTCGGACGCCAGGGGGCCGAGGTCGAGGTCGTCGAGGCCAGGGCCGACCGTCAGGTTGCCGACCGCGCCGCCAGCGTGCGAGTACTCGTCGACGATGCTTCGGTGCACGATCAGCCGGGTGGTCGCGAAGCAGGACTGGCCGGCGTTGCGGACGACGGCCATCGCCCCGGCCTGCACGGCCGCGGCCAGGTCGGCGTCCGGCAGGACGATCGTCGGCGACTTTCCGCCCAGCTCGAGGTTGGCTCCGACGATGCGCTCGGCCGCCATCTGCAGGATCGCCCGCCCGGTGGCTACCGAACCGGTGAAGCCGATGTGGGCCACGTCCGGGTGGGCCACCAGCGCCGCGCCGGTGGTCGACGCCGCGGCCGGCGATCACGTTGCAGACGCCGGGTGGCAGCCCGGCCTCGACGAACAGCCGCGCGGCGGCGAGGCTCGACAGCGGCGTGATCTCCGACGGCTTGACGACGACCGTGTTGCCGGCGGCGAGGCACGGTGCGACGCCGCGGCACATCTGGCTGATCGGCGAGTTCCACGGCGTGATGTGGGCGACGACGCCGTACGGCTCGCGGAGCGTGTAGGTCCAGTAGTCGCCGTCGCCGGGAATCGTCTCGCCGTAGATCTTGTCGGCCGCTCCGGCGTAGAACTCGAAATAGCGTGCGGCCGTTTCGACGTCGGAGCGCGCCTGCCGCAGCGGCTTGCCGGTGTCGAGCGTCTCGAGTCGGGCGAACTCGCCCGCCTCGCGCCAGATCGCCGCGGCCACCCGCGACAGGATCCGACCCCGTTCGGCCGGCCGGGTGCGACGCCACACCGACTCGTACGCGTGCCGCGCCGACGCGACGGCGGCGTCGACATCCTCGGACGTCGCGTCGGTGACCCGGGCCAGCACGCTGCGATCGGCCGGATTCTCGACGGCGAATTCGGTCACCGTGCGTGGCCTGCCACTTGCCGTCAACGACCGCGCCGAGAACGCCGGCGTCACCGAAGAATGCCGACACCTCGACGCTCATCGGCGTGCTCCGGCCGACTCGGGCCACGTCACCACGTCGGCCGGCGACAGAGCGCCGCCGTCGAGGACGGCGCGGACATTGCGGTAGGCGCGATCGATCACGCGCGGGAAGTTGTTCGCCACCGCGCCACCGACGTGCGGGGTGAGCACCACTCGGTCGAGGTCGAGCAGCGGCGAGGTGGCCGGCAGCGGCTCCTCCGCCGTCACGTCAAGTCCGGCGCCGAGCACCCGACCGTCTTCGATCGCAGCGGCCAGCGCCGCTTCGTCGATGAGCGAACCGCGAGCGGTGTTGACCAAGATGAGGCCCGGCTTCGTCCGCGTCAGTGACTGGGCGTTGATGATCTTGTCGGTCGCCGGGGTGCTGGGCAGGTGCAGCGAGATGACGTCGGCGTTCTCGATGACCTCGTCCTGGGTGGCGAACCGCACCGAACAGGCCGCTTCGATCTCGGCCGGCGCCGGCACCACGTCGTGGTAGATCAGCGCGACGCCGAACGGCGCGAGCCGGCGCGCGACGGCCTGACCGATGTGGCCGAGGCCGAGCAGCCCGACGGTCTTGCCGAGCAGTTGGAACGACTCGGCCCGCAGCGCCTCCTTCGCGATCGCGCCGGTCCGCGCGGCCGCGGTCGCCTTCGGCAGGTAGCGGCCGACCGCGAGGATCAGCAACACCGCGAGTTCGGCCACGGCGTCGGCGTTGATCCCGGCCGCCTTGAGCACGACGACACCGTTCTCGGCCGCCGCGACGCTGTCGATCTTCTCGGTGCCGACGCCGAGCTTCTGCACGACCCGTACGTCCGGAGCGCCGGCCGCGAGCGTCTCGGCATCGACGGCCCCCCACATGGTGAGCAGCACGGTGGCGCCCTTGGCCGCGGCGCGTTTCGCGTCGTCGCCGTTGTCCTCGACAAAGACGATGTCGAAGTCGGGGCCGAAGATATCGGAGATCACCTGCTGTGACGCCGGCGGCATCAGGTCGAGTACGGCGGCGACGGGCTTCATCGGTGAACCTCCACGAGATCTCGGCGTGCGGATGTACGGCTCACGTCGATCACCCGCGCAGCAGATCGAACAGGACCCGGGACGGTGCCGGGTCGACGTGCGCGCCGATCAGCATCGGCCGGCTGCCCGCGAGTCCCTTGGCGATCGCGGTCCGTAGGTCGTCGGCATTGTCGACGTCGACACCGTCGATGCCGAATGCGTCGGCGAGCTTGCCGCACATCACCGGCGGCAGCACGACGCCGACCTCGGCCAGGTTCCGCCGCTCCTGCTTGACCTCGATCTGCGTCAGCGCGCGGTCCATGATGGCGATGAAAACCGCCGGGGCGCCGTCGTCGGCCGACACCATCAACTCGGTCGCGCGCATCAGTAGCGATCCGTCGCCCATGAACGACAGCACGGGCCGCGCTCCGGCCCGCCGGGCCGCCACCGCGGCCGGGATCGAGTAACCCATGGTGGACAGCGCGTTCGACGCGAGGAAGTGGTCCGGCTCGGTCAGGTCGCTCAGCATGACGATCAGCGGCTTACCGAAGCCGGCGTCGGCGGTGACGTACCCGTCGCGGGGCCACGCGTCGAGCGCGGCGTCGATCGCATGCGCGACCGAAAACGTGGTGGTGCTCTCGGGCAGCAGTTTCGCGCGGACGCCGCGGCGGTAGTCGGCGACCTCGTCCGAGGTCCACTCCGACGCTCCACCGCCGCTGTCGACGAGCGCCGCCAGCAGGCTCTCCGGGTCGGCGACGATCTGGGCCGCGAACGGGTTCGTCCATTCGGCGAACGACTCGGTCGTGATCGCGACCGCGTCGGCGGCAAAGCACCAAGCCTTGTTGTAGTAGTCGAACGACTCGGGGTCGATCGCCACCACGAGATCGGCCCGGTCGAGGAGGTCTTTCTCCAGGCGGCCGTTCAGGAAGGTGCCGGCAAAGAACGAGTTGCCCGAGTGCAGCACGCCCTTCTGCCGCGATGTGGTGAACACCGGAACACGGAACGCGGTCGCGAACGCATCGACGGTCGCGGGCGTGACGCGCCGCTTGCGACCACCGACGATCAGGGCCGGGCGGTGTGCCTGCGGCCAGGCGGGCCGCGAGCGCGGCGACCGCATCGGCGCCGGCCGGGGCGGGCGCCGGCTGCTCATCGACCCAGTGCGACTTCAGCCGCGCCGCGGCCACGGCCCGGGCGGCGTCGGTCGCGATGCCCTCGCTGGTCGCGACGGCGTCGGGCAACTCCAGGTAGACCGGGCCGGGCTTGCCGGACATCGCCTCGTCGACCGCCTTGCCGACAATGCCGGGTACGTTCATGTCGGCCGTAACCTTGCCGCGCCACTTCGTGATCGGCGTGACGAGCTGCTCGATGTTGAAGCCCTGGCGGACGACGAACGGAAGCGCGGCCGCCGGATGCTGGCCGGAGATGAGGATGCAGCGGAACCTCTTCGAGGTACGTGTTCAACAGGCCATTGACGCCGTTGCTCACGCCGGGCGCCAGTGACAGGATGGCCACGCCGGGCAGCCCGGTGAGTTGCGCATCGGTGGCGGCCATGATGACCGCGGAGGACTCGTTGAACGCGGTCGTGTATTCGAGTCCGGCCGCCTGGAAGGAGTCCAGCAGGGCCATGTGGTCCTCGCCGGGTAGCCCGTAGACACGCCTGATGCCGAGTCCATAAAGAGCTTCTGCGACTTGCTGAGCGATGATCACGAGCATTATCCCCTCACGCTGGCCAGTTGCATGCGCCTGAAATGCAAAGCACGCCCTCGCCGGTCTTCCGAACGTCGTTCGATCGGACATGGATCGTCGATCGAGCATCCGAGCAGCGGAACTTGAGCGAATGAGATTGCATGCAATCTTTACCCTAGGCCCGGGTCGCCCGCAGATCAAGCGCCGGTCCGGCCGCCTGCGTTACGAGAAGTCGCCCTACGTGCGGTTCTGCGGCGACCGCGTGGCAGGTGCGGTGAGCGTCACAGGCCGATGTCCCTTCGGGCCGGACGCCGACGCCAAGCGCGCGACGTTTCCCGGCCCGGGTCACGGGGCCAGCGCCGCGGTCAGCGTACGGACGTCGTCGAGCGCATCGAGGCGCTGCAACAGTCGCAGCGCAACCTCGGCCCGACCGTCGCTCAACACCGCCGCCGCGCAGTCGCGGAACTTCGTGGCCAACTCGGCGTCGCTCAGATGCACGCCGCCGCGCGGGTCGCCACGCGGAAACCTGACCTCTTCTGCGATCTCGCGCCCACCCGTCAAGCGCACGACGACCCGGACGAAGTTGCGCTTCGGATCGCTGGCCGGCCGATCCTCGTCGGCGATCGGTCGCACCCGCGCCAGCAACCGCTGGATGTCCGGACGCCCCACGCTGGCGTCGGCGAACGTACGGACGCCGAGACCGCCCTCGACTACGGCCGCCGCGATGACGTACTGCATGCTGAACTTGGCCTGCAGCCCGGTCTCCGGTCGCGGGTAGACCATCGGGCCGACCCGGCCGGCGTCGTCCACCTCTCCGGCCGGCATGTGCACCTCGATGCACTCGACGTCGGCGGCACCGAAGCCATGCACGGTCAGCAGGGCGAGCGTGGCGTCGATCGCGCGGTGCCCCCGGTTGCAACACGGATACTTCTTCACCGCGATACCCGGCGCCAACGCCTGCCACGTACCGTCGCCCGGCGCCACCGCCGCCGGGTCGCCGTCACCGGGTGAGTACGTACCGATGAATCCGCGTGGTCCATCGAAGGCGGCGATGTTCGCGGTGAAGCCGCGGCGAGCCAGCATTGCTGCCAGCAAGCCTCCGCGCGCGGCGTTGCCGGCGTGCAGCGGTTTAGCCATGTATCCGAAGTTCAGCCGGAGGCCGGCGGCGCTCGAAGCCGCGATCCCGAGCGCGGTGGCGGTCTGCGTCCGATCGAGCCGAAGCAGCCGGGCCGATGCCGCCGTCGCACCGAGCACACCGAGCGTGCTCGTGCTGTGGAAGCCGTGCGCGGCGTGTGAGGCACCGATCGCCCGACCGACCCGGCCCGCCACTTCGAGGCCGAGCGCGTACGCGTCCAGCAACTCGGCGCCGGTGGCCGCGACGGACTCGGCCGCGGCGATGGCCGCCGGAACGATCGACGCGGACGGATGCCCGCGAAAGCTCTGGTGCGTGTCGTCATAGTCGAGTGCGTGTGCCGCGGTGCCGTTGATCAGAGCCGCGTCGAGCGGGCCGGCAGAATCGGCGACGCCGAACAGGCCAGCGGCCCCGACACCGGACCCGTCGTCGCGCACCACATCGCGGACGATGCGTACGCATTCCTCGTTCGTGCCGGCGAGCGCGACGCCGACCGTATCGAGGATCGCGCGCCGGGCCACCTCCCGCACGGCAGCCGGAACACCGTCGGTCGGCGTTTCGGTCACGATGCCGGCGAGGGCGTACGTCAACGACGCCGCGGCGCTCACCGTACGGTCAGCTCCATCTCGGTCATCGACACGACCTCGTCGGTGCTGAAGCCGGGCGCGGTCTGCAGCAGTTCGAACCGGCCCGCTTCGCGCCGCAGCACGCACAGATCCGTGACCACGTAGTCGACGCAGCCGACGCCGGTCAGCGGATAGGTGCATTGCCGGACGAGCTTCTGCGCACCGTCGTTCGTCAGGTGCGGCATCATCACCATCAGTTCCGCGCCACCGGCGGCGAGATCCATCGCGCCGCCGATCGTGCCGCCGGCCCGGTTCGACGTCGCCCAATTGGCGATGTTGCCGGCCGCGTCGACCTGCAGCGCGCCGAGGATGACGACGTCGACCTTGCCGCCGCGCACCATCTCGAACGATGTCACCGTGTCGAAGAACGACGCACCCTCGTCCAGATGGACGTAGTAACTCGCGGCGTTGTAGATGTCCTGGTCGTAGTCCTCGGCGGTGGCATCCTGGCCGGCGCCGAGCATTCCATTCTCGGCATGCGTGACGATGTCGCGGCCCTTGGTGAAGTTCGAGACCAGCGTCGGGATGCCGAGTCCGAGGTTGACGTACGACCGCGACGGCAGCAGCTCGGCCGCGACCCGGGCCATGTCGCGCCGCGACCACGCAGGACGGCCGGCGTAGACGGCCGGCGCATCGATGTCCGCGCCGCCCCGTCGCACCTTCGGGAACGGTACGATCTCCGGCGCCTGCTGGAGCACCCGCGTGACGAAGATGCCCGGCAACTCGACCTCGTCCGGATCGAGGGCCTCGACGACGTGCTCGGCCTCGACGATGACGACCTTCGCCGCCTTGGCGATGGCCAGGTTCAGGTTGCGGCCCACGCCTCGGAACGCGACATTGCCGAACTTGTCGGCCCGGTTCGCGCGGATGATCGCGTAATCGAGCGACAACGCGCGTTCCATGATGTACGGCCGCCCGTCGAACCAGCGCACGTCCTTGCCTTCGGCGATCCGTGTGCCGTAGCCGGTGCGGGTGTAGAACGCCGCGATCCCCGATCCCCCGGCCCGCAGCCGCTCCACCAGCGTGCCCTGCGGCACCAGCTCGATGCCGATCTCCCCGGACCGGATGAAGTCGTCGGCGCCGCGGGAGATGGACACCGTGATGTGCGCGATGCGGTGGTTCTCCAGCAGCGTCCAGATCGAGTTCGGGTTGCCGCCGACCGAGTTCGCGACGATCCGCAGATCCTTCGTGCCCGCCTCGAGCATCGCCGGGATGAGACCCTGATACGTCCGCGACGGTCCGAAGCCGCCGATGCCGAGCACCGCGCCGTCCGGAATGTCGGCCACGGCCTGCGCCGCCGTTGCCACCCGCTTGTCGATGGTCACGCGGCCGCTCCAGCGTCGGCGTCGGCGTCGGCGTCTGCGTCGGCGGCGCGCCCGCGGCTCCGCGTCACCGGTCGGAACCTCGGCAGCGCCGAGTCTTGCGACGCGCGGTGGAACACGAGCTCCACCTCCTGCCCGATCCGCACCGAATCGATGTCGCAGTCGACGATGTTCGTCATGACCCGGGGTCCCTCAGCCAGCTCGACGTACGCGAGGACGTACGGAGTGTCGGCGTACGCACCGATGCCGCGGCGTACGACCGAGAACGTGTAGACGTGACCGGCGCCGCTCGCCTGTTCCCAAACGGTCGCGGTCGAGTGGCAGAACGGGCAGATCGGCCGCGGATACCAGATCGCTTCGCCGCACGCCGTACACCGGCGCAACAGCAGCCGGCCGTCGGACGTGGCGGCCCAGAACTCGGCCAGCTCCGGCGCCACCTCCGGCACCGGTGTCGGCATGCCGGGCTCGTCGATCACGTCGGCGCGCGGCCCGGTCGGCGCCGTAGCGGACTCGCTCACGCGTCCTCCTGCCCGAGCACGAGCACCGCGCTACGCATCCGGGCCGCGAGGTCCCCGCCGATCCCGCTGACCAATGCCAGCTCGCAGTCGGGCACCTGGACCGCGGGAGCCGCCTCGCCGCGCAGTTGGCGTACCGCCTCGATGATTTTGGTTATGCCGCCCCGATTGCTCGGGTGGTTGTTGCACAGGCCGCCGCCGTCGGTGTTGAACGGCAGCGCGCCGAACGGCGCGACCAGCGCGCCGTCCTCGACGAACCGGCCACCCTGCCCGCGCTCACAGAAGCCGAGCCCCTCCAGCTGCTCGATCACGGCGATGGTGAACGAGTCGTAGATCGACGCGTAGTCGATGTCGGCCGGCGTGACGCCGGCTTCGGCGAATGCGGGTGGGGCGGCATAGGCGGCGCCGGTGAACGTCACGTCCACCTTCCCGCCGTCGCTGGTCTTCGGCGCCTCCCCGTGGCCGAGGACCTTGACCGATCGTCGGGGCAGGTCGCGCGCGATCTCCGGACTGACCACGACGATGGCCCCGCCGCCGTCGGTGACGACACAACAGTCGCCGCGATGCAGCGGATCGGCGACCATCGGCGAGTTCAGCACGTCGTCGACCGTCATCGGCTTTTGCAAGTACGCGTTCGGATTGTGTTGCGCGTGCAGCGAGGCGGCCACCTTCACTTCGGCCAACTGCGCGCTCGTCGTGCCGTAGTCGTACATGTGCCGGGTCGCGGCGAGCGCGTAGCTCGCGAGCGGCGGCCGCGCACCGAAGATCGTCTCGAACGGGTCTTCCGGCGGGGCCACTCCCCCGCCGCCACCGCCGCGAGCCTTGCCGGCCAACGTGATCAGCGCGACGTTGCACTTGCCCATCGCGATCGCGGCGGCGGCGTGACCGACGTGGTAGAGCGGCGACGCACCACCGCATTCGGTGGTGTCCATGTACGTCAGCCGCAGCCCGAGATAGTCGGCGACGGACAGGCCGCCGACGCCCGGTGCGTCCCGGCCGGTGAACAGACCATCCACATCGGACAGGCTGAGTCCGGCGTCCTCGATCGCGCCGAGGGCAACCTCGCCGTGCAACTGAGCGACCGAGATGTCCGGGAGCTTGCGCTTCGGATGCTCGAAGGCACCGACGATGTACGCCTTGCCGCGAATGCTCACGCCTCACACTCCCGTCGAAACGGCCGCGGTCGATTCCGCCGCGCCCGCCGACGCGGTGCCACCGGCCGCCGACGCGGTCTCGCCGACCGCGGCTGACCCGGACACGTGCGGCAGCACGTGTCGGCCGAGCAGTTCCACGCTGTCCGGGACGCCCGCCAGGCCGCGGTTGTGGCTCGCGAGGCTGACCTGGTTGACGCCGATCGCTTCCAGCTCGCGCAGTCGAGCGACGACCTCGTCCGGCGTGCCGACGACGCCGAAGCGTTCGGTGAAGTAGTCGGCCAGACCGAGCTCCTCCATGAGCGGACCGTTCTGCGCCGACGTGCCCTTCTCCGAATAGTCAAACCGTTGCTGGTACGCGCGCAGTTTGTCGTGCAGCTCCGCCGGCACGTGCTTGCCCTCGAACCCGGCCCGGAACACGTGGTTGCCGACCGACGCGAGGCTCTCCTTGGCCCGGTAGAACGCGTCGTCGTGGGTGAGCGCGATGCCGCTGCGGGTGTCCCACCAGATGTCCAGCTCGGCCGGGTCGCGACCGACGCCGCGGGCGCCGTCGTGGATGCGGTCCAGCGTTTCGCGCACAACTTCGGCCTGCAGGCCGGTGCCGACGAACACCCCGTCGGCGATCTCGCCGGCCAGTCGCAGCATCCGCGGGCCTTCCGCCACCAGATACAGCGGTACGTGATGCTCCAGCTCCGCGACCCACGGCAGCCGTACGGTCCGGTCGCCGTACGTCGCCTTGCCGGTGTGGAGCAGGTCGCGCAGCGCCAGGAAGTAGTCGCGGATCTCGTTGACCGTCGCCGGTCGAAGCCCGGCGTTGTGCACCGCACCGTCGCCGCGAGCGATCAGGCAGAACGCCCGGCCGCCGCCGAGCGCGTCGATGCTCGCCAGCGTGTTGGCCATGACGCCGACATCCCGGGTCACCGGGTTGGTGACGCCCGGACCGTAGAGCGCTCGTGACGTATGCGTCGCGATGACCGTCAAGGCGGTGAAGCATTCCAGGTTGTGCAGCTGCGTGTCGCCGACCGAGATGCGGTCGAAGCCGTACGCATCGGCCGCCTCGACCCGCTTGATGAAGCCCGCGACGTTCGCCTTGCCGCCGCGTACGGCCGGTGGAGCCGCGATCCGTACGGTGACCCGCATCTAACGCTCCTTCACGGTGGGCGTTGCGCCGAGATTCCCGAGCAGCGCGATGGGCTCGGCGACGTCGGCTGCGGTTTCGATGTTCCACCAGGCTTTACGGATGCGTTCGGCTGTTTCGTCAGTGACCACGCCGGCGACCGCCTTGTCGAACTTGACGTCGACATCGGCCTGGGTCATCGGATCCCGGTAGTGGCCCTTGTGGTAGCGCACGTCGATGGTCCGCGTGTCGCCCGACCGGGAGCGGAACACCGCCCGTACCGGGTGCGCGAGCGTGACGCCGTACGTCTCGGCCCGGATCGCGTTGAACTCGGCCGTCGTGCCGACCGTGATCCGGTCCATCACCGACCGAAGCGCCGGGTCGTCGAGCCGCTCCGGGTTGTACGAGTCGAGCGTGATGTCTCCGTCGACGAGCGCGACCGCCAGCATGTACGGCAGGCTGTGGTCGGCGGTCTCCCGCGTCGTCGGGCGGAATTTCGGCGGATCCGCGACGTGACTCGCGGCGTGGTCGGACAGCGTGATGTCGATCGACTCGATCTCGTCGACGGACGCCCACGCACGGATCTCCGGCACGTGGTCGAGCAATCCGAGCACCTGGGTCTCGGCCGGGATCGGCTTCTGATGGGACATCTCCATCACGCTCGGGCCGCCCGGAATGACCGGCAGCACCGGCTCGAACTCGCCCATCGCGGCCCAGAGGCCGAAGATCCCTTCGACCGGTTCCGGGGCCGAGGTGAATCCGGCCCGGGCCAGCAGCGTGCAGAACACCGCGTTACGGACGGCGAACGCGGTCGACGCGCCCTTAGTCATCGAGAGGGCGCCCCATCGATGCACGGCTAACTGCAGCGCCGTGGTCATGGTGAGCGAGGCGACGTGGCCGAGCTGATCGCGGTCGAAGCCGAGCAGGCGGCCGCAGGCGAGCCCGGCCGCCGCGCCCATGAACAGGCCCTGGTCGAAATGCTTCCGCTCGACCTTCGCGCCCAGACCGCCGAGCAGCTCGTAGGCGAGCGCGGTGCCGACCAGCAGATCAATGCCGGTGGAGTGGGCGATCTCGCCGATGGCGAGCAACGCCGGCAGCATGTCGCTCGGGTGGCCGCCGGCCTTGGCCTGCATGCCGTCATTCCAGTCGTAGGTGCGGACCATGACGGCGTTGGCGAATGCCGCCATGTCCGGGGCGACTCCGCCGCCGTGGCCGATCAGCGTCGCGCCGGGCTCGGCGCGGCTACTGGCGGCGATCTTCGCCGCGATCCGTGCCGGCTCGGCGGTCGTTCCGGCAATCGCGACCGCGATGGCGTCAACGACGTGGTTGAGGGTCGAGGTCATGACGGTCGGCGTCAGGTCGGCCTCGGAAAACCCGAGCGCGAAGTCGACGATCCGCTCGGTCGTCCGGTCCACGTGTGGCTCCTTCTCCGATGCTCGTTCGGTGCCGGCGGTCGGCCTTCGGTCGGCCCTCCGCCAGGGCTCGGTCGCCCTTTGTCGGGCGGTTGCGCCGGCGGGGCGCACGGCAATCGCCGAGCAGGTGGCGTACGCGTCGCCGGTGGTTCTGCTCGGCTCATCCCGACCTGGTCACGCCTCCGGTGTCTGGCGCTGCTGAGCGGTCTTGACCTTGTCGATGACGGTACGGACCGGGGTCCGCGGACCCTTCTTCGGCGCACCGGGCCGGATCACCATCATGGTCAGGCCCTCCGGGCCGGCCTTGAACGGACCGTACGGCGTCTTCGCGTCGGTGTAGTGCACGCTGCCCGGCGTCAGCACTTCGCCGGCCATGTCCACCGAACCCTTGATGACAACCTGGAACTGGTCGTAGTCATGGAAGTGCGCCTCCGACTCGTAGCCGGGGGGCGCCTCGAGCACGTGCACCCAGTGGCCTTCGTCGTTCTCGCCCAGCAGCACGTACGTCATGCCCTCGCGACCGCGCTTGCTGGTGACGTCCTCCATCCGGACGGAGATTTCCCTACGCATTGCCTGTCTCCTTCGTGTAGGGCTCGGGCTGCGCCTCAGATGCTGACGCAGGCTTGTCCCGAAAACTCGTGCGTGATGGTCGGCAGATCCTCGGGCTCCGCGTCGAGGAATGCCTCGCCGTCGATGACGGTGACCGGGTAGGTGGGAATCGGCGCCTGCGGCGGTCCGGCGGTGGCATCGCCGGTGCGCAGATTGAACGTGCCGAGGTGCCACGGGCACAGGATGGTGCGCTTCCAGGTGACCGCACCCTTGACCAGCGGCGCCGCGCGATGGCTGCACACGGCCGAGAACGCGAACACGTCATCCTGGACGCGTACGACCGCGATGTCACGCCCACCGAGCGTCACCACGATCGGTTCCAGCTGCTGCAGGTCGGTTACCGTGGCCAGTCGGTGCACGCCGCCTCCGAACGCATTGTATGTGTAGTGCACACAATATTCGGGCCGGTTGCCGTCAGTCAAGGTTCGCTCGTCCTCACATGCGCACAGTAAGCGCCTGCCCGTGACGCCGTAGCAACCAGCCGCGACCACCCGAGGCGCCTTGACCGCCGAAGTCTCGCCGACTACCGTCCGGCATGCACTTTGTATGTAACTCTGCTCCGCTCCGGTTCGGACGCGAGCTCGAATGGAGTGACCATGGAAAGTCGGCAGGTCGGATCGCTCACCGTCTCGGCCCTCGGTCTCGGCGTCGGAAACGTCACGGACAACAACCACACCGCCGCCGTTGCCATCATGCAGGCGGCGGTGGACTGCGGCATCACCTACTTCGACATCTCGAACCGGCCCGACTCGACCGAGCAGTACGTCGGCCGTGCGCTCGCCGGGCATCGGGACTCCGTCGTGGTCGCCACCAAATATGGGTCCCGGCCGAGTCCGGACGTGCTGGCCTGCGCGACGCCCGAATACACGCGGGCCAGTGTCGACCGAAGCCTCAGCAATCTCGGCACCGACCGGATCGACCTGTTCTACCTGCACCGGCCCGATCCGGACACGCCGATCGCCGACACGCTGGGCGCGCTCGACGAACTCGTCACGGCCGGCAAGATCCGGGAGATCGGCTGCTCCAAGTTTTCCGCCGACCAGCTGCGCGAGGCCGACAAGGCGGCCGCCGACGGAGCGGCGCGCTTCGTCGCCGTCGAGAACCACTGCAGCCTGCTCGACCTGGGCGACGAGGACACCGTCCTGCCGGCGTGCGCCGAACTCGACATCGCGTACATGGCCTACTGGCCGCTAGCCGCCGGCCTGCTGAGCGGGAAGTACCAGCGGGGCGCCCCGATGCCGGCGGAGTCCCGGTTCGCCACTCGCCGGAAGTGGCAGCCCAGAGTGGCCGAGTGGCACACCGACGAGAACTATGACGTCCTCGATCGGCTGGTGCCCTGGGCACACGACCACGGTCACACGATCATCGAACTCGCCTTTGCCTGGCTGCTCGCGCACCCGGCCGTCGGCACGATGATCGCCGGAGCCAGCTCGCCCGAGCAGTTGCGCAGCAACGTCGAGGCCATCACGTGGCGCCTCACGCCGGACGAGTTCGTCGAGGCGACCGCGCTCGCGCGGTCGCAGTCGACAACCACCGGCAGCGAGCGCTGACCGCTCACATCGTGAGGAGTCGACCATGACCGCGCAAACCACCGAACCGGCGTCGAGTCGCATCGCGGATTCCGACGGTCCGACGGCCGCCCTTACCTCCTGGCTCGCCGCGACCACGATCGACGACGTACCGGTCGAGGTAGTGGATCGCGCTTTGCACCTCACGCTCGACGGCATCGGCTGCGCTCTGATCGGTGCGAAGCTGCCGTGGTCGACGCGGGCCGTCGACGCGCTCAGCGCCCTGGACGGCGCCGGTCCGGCCACCCTCATCGGCTGGGGACGCGGCCTCGCCCCGTCGTCCGCCGCCCTGTTGAACGGTACGTTCATCCAGGGGTTCGAGTTCGACGACAAGTACGGGCCGCTGCACTCCGCGGCGATCGTCGTCCCCGCCGCGCTGGCGACCGCCGAGGCGACCGGTACGCGTAGCGGGTCGCTCGTCACGTTGGGCCTCGTCCTCGGCTACGAGGTAGGTCCCCGCCTGGGGGCCGCACTCGACGGGGCCGCGTTGAACAAACGCGGCTGGTCGGCCGGCGTGTTCGGCGCCCTCGCCGGTGCGGCGACGGCGGCCCGGATCCGGGACCTCGACGACGCCGGCTTCGACGACGCGCTCGGCAACGCTGCCACCTCGGCAAGTGGTGTCGCGGCCGATCAATTCGAGTCGATGGCCAAGCGGATGGCACACGGTTTCGCCGCCCGTAACGGCGTCGTGGCAGCGGCGCTCGCAGCGGCCGGCTATACCGGAATCAAGCGCGTTCTCGAGCGTCCGCGGCGCGGCCTGACCACCTTCTGCTTCGACGGCGAGACGCACGTCGAGCGGGTGCCCGCCGGCCTCGGCGAGCACTGGGAGCAGACGAACATCCTGATCAAGCCCCACGCGTCCGGCGGTGCGACCCACGCCGCGGTGGACGCGATGCTGCACGCGCGGACCGAGCTGGGCGTCCGTGCCGATGACGTACGCGCCGTGACGATCAAGTTGGCCACGCCGACATTCCGGCACAACGGGTGGGCACTCGAACGTCCGGCCACCGAGCTGCAGGCGCAGATCAACATCGCGTACGCGGCGGCGGTGGCTCTCCTCGACGGCGCCGCGTACCCGGCGCAGTTCCGGCCGGACCGCATCGACTCCGACGACGTGTGGGACCTGCTCGCGCGCACGACTGTGGTACTCGATCCCGAAATGGACACGACGCCGGGCCTCGCCCGCGCCACCCGGCTCGACATCGCGCTCGCCGACGGCACGGTGCACCACCTCGAGGTGGCCAACGCAGTAGGTACGAAACGTAAGCCGATGTCGAACGATCAGGTCCGGGCAAAGTTCCGGGACGCGACGAGCGGCGTCGTGACGGCCGCCCGGGCCGCCGAGATCGAACGGCTCGTGCTTGCGCTGCCGAGGTTGAGCGATATCGGCCCGCTGCTGGACCTGCTCCGTGAGCCGGCCGCCCCGGTTTTCGGCTGAGTCCCGGTTTTCTGCTGAGTCCCGGTTTTCTGCTGAGTCCCGGTCTTCGGCTGAATTGCAGTGTTCGGCCGAGTCCCGGTGTTCTGCTGATTCTCAGCCTCGGGACCGGCCATCGGCGGACGAGTCGGTTGACGTCGGTGCCGACGGCCGCGGAGTCAGATCCCGTCGCGTACGGCCGGGATGAACTCCTCCCGGTAGAAGTCGATCTCGGCGCGCATCTGATGCGCCTCGCCGAGCATCAGCACCACCTGGGTCGCGCCCCGGCGGATGCATCGCTGCAGATCGTCGACCGCGTTGTCGAACGTTTCCCGGCCCGCGTCGATCAGTGCCAGCAGCCTTCGGAATCCAACGCCGCGCGGCAGCGACGCTGGATCGCGTCCAGCCTCGACGCACAGCTCATCCAGGCGATCCATCCGGCCGAGGAACTCGAGCGTCCCGGACTGACTGCGGTTCCAGTTCCACTCGTCGGCGTGCCGGACGGCGACGCGCATCGCCCGGTCGCCCTTGACACCGAGAATCAGGCGGGGATGCGGCGACTGCACCGGACGAGGTTCGAACGTGGCGTTGTCGAGCCGGTAGTAACGCCCGTTGAGCGTCGTCGGCTCGCCCGACCACGCCGCCTCCAGCACCTGGCACGCCTCTTCGAGACGGTCGACCCGCTCGCCCGGCGGCGGGAAGCGCAGCCCGTACGTCAGATACTCCTCGGCCTCGTTACCGGCACCGAGGCCGAGGTTCAGCCGGCCGTTGCTGATGATGTCGACCGTCGTGGACATCTTGGCGAGGATCGTCGGGTGGCGGAACGAGTTCGAGGTCACCATCGTCCCGCCGCGAATCCGGTGCGTACGGGAGAACATCGCGGCAAGCATCGTCCACGTCTCGAGCGAGTTGCCGTACAGGTGGTCGTTCAGATAGACGGCGTAGAAGCCCAGTTCCTCGGCCGTCTGCCACAGTGTGAGCGTGTCTTCGAAACCCCATCCGCGTTGGTGGGTCTTCAAGCTCCACCGAACATCCTCGATACGCACGTCAGCCACATTGCATGCATAGTGCATACCCAGCTGGCTGTCAACGGAACGATCTGGCCAGCCGGCCGGACGCGCCACGGCCAGGCCGCCGCGCGCACCCGCTCCGACCTGGGCTCTCGCGAGCAAATCCAGCCGCAGAGCAGTCGGCTCGGTCGGGTCCGGAGGCCAGTGCGTCGGATCGCCACCACGTCAGCAGCCTGCGTTCCGATTGTTACGCCAGCGTGACGATCAATGCTTGACGCGGGTAGACGCCAGGTCTAGCTTACAACTCGTATGCAATGAGAATGTAACCGGGCCCTGTTGTCGACATTTTGTCGCCGCGGTCAGGGGTCGGTCGTCGATACCACTGTGCTCTTGGCTCAATCCGCTATGGAAGCGAGGAACATATGAGTGAACGGCACGGGCTCGGGGCTCGTACGCGGACCAGGATTCGCGTGACGGCGCTGCTTGCCTCAACCGTGGCACTGGCCGCCGTGCTGTCAGCCTGCTCGTCGTCCGGCGGCACGCCGTCCGCTGGCGGCTCGCCGAACGGCGACAAGCCGGAGACCTCCGACATCACAGTGACCTTCGGGACCAACACCGCCAGCACCGCGCCGCTCTGGCTCGCGGCCGATGAAGGGATCTTCGCCAAGCATGGCCTGAACGTCAAGGTCGTCGAGGCCACCAGCACCGTCGGCGCGACCGCCGTGGTCGGCGGCGGCAGCCAGTTCTTCCTCGGCGAGGCCGCGTCGGCGTTCGCCGCGGTCGCCCAGGGCCGCCCGATCCAGATCATCGGCATGCTGCAGGACTTCAACAACCAGAAGTTCTACGTCCGTCCCGAGATCACCGACCCGAGTCAACTCAAGGGCAAGTCGATCGCGATCTCGGCCAACGGCGACAGCACGGACCTGTCGGTGCGCTCGGCACTCGAGCACTTCGGCCTGTCGGCCTCAGACGTCACGTTGCTGGCCACCGGCGGTTCCTCGAACCGCATCGCCTCGCTGATCTCGGGCAAGGTCGCCGGCACGGTGCTCTCCGAGCCGACCGCGACCAAGGCCGGCCAACAGGGCATGAAGCTGCTGTACGACATGACGGTGCAGCCGTTCCCGTCCGGCGGTATCACGATCTCGAAGGACTTCGGCGACAAGAACCCGAACACCGTCCTCGCGTTCATGGAGAGCATCGAGGAGGGCCTGAAGTTCCTCACCGACCCGGCGAACAAGGACGAGTGCCTCAAGGTGATCGCCAAGTACCAGGCGACGAAGGTCGACGATCCGGCCGTGCTCGCCGGCTACAACCAGTACTCCGGCAGCGTCCTGGCCAAGGACCCCTACCCGAACCAGCAGGCCGGCGACAACATGGTCAACGCGTTCAAGTCGCTCGACCCGAAGCTCTACGGCAGCCTCTCGACCGCGAAGGTCTACAACACGAAGTTCGGCGACGAACTCCGCTCGTCGGGCTTCCTGCAGAACCTGTGGGGCAGCGCGCTCACGGCGTCACCGAGCGCGTCCGCGTCGAGCTGACCACGCTGTCCCCCGCGGCGAGGTAGTTCTCAGCTCGCTCTCCACGGCCACCGACCGGATGTCCTCATCCGGTCGGTGGCCGTTTTGCTGCGCCGGGGCGGCATCTGCCAAGCGTCGTCGATCTTGTAACGCTTTCGGCCTCTCGGCGGACGCGAAGGCCCGAATTCGTTACAGCCGACGACGCCCGGTCGGCCAGCGCGCACGAAGCGGCCCCGGACCCTGGTGCGAAGGTCCGGGGCCGTGCACCGTCAAGCGTTGATGCCGCGATAGGTCAGGCGTCCTGGCCGTAGTGCAGCCGACGGTAGGGCACGCTGATGACGTTGTTGGAGATGCGGACGTCGATGATGGTGGGCGCCGGGCTGTCGAGGAATTCCTGGGCGGCGTCGCGCACGTCGTCGAGCGTACGGGCCAGTCGACCGCGGCCGCCCAGCGCGACCGCGACCTTGCCCAGGTCGGGTGTGGTCAGCTCGGCCAGATCGGAGTCGAGGCCGTGTACGCGCATCTTGTGCAGCTCGGCCCCCATCGCCTGGTCGTTCAGGATCACGATCATGACCGGCAGCGCGTAACGGCAGGCCGTCTCGAACTCGGACAGATACATCATCAGTGAGACGTCGCCGTCCATCAGGAAGCACGGTTTGCCCGAGCCGACCGCCGCACCGATCGTCGACGTGATGCCCTGGCCGATGCTGCCGAAGAACTGGTTCGGCAGGAGAAGGTCGCGCGGCTCGTTGAACAGCATCGTGGAGAAGCAGACGTTCTGCCCGCTGCCCAGCACGAGGCCGACGTCGGAGGGCATCATCTTGTCGAGCATCAGGCAGACCTCACGCGGGTCGACCGTCCCCGGCTGGAGTTCGTACGTTTCCGGGTCGTCGTACGCCTGCGCCAACCGGAGCTTCACATCCTCGGTGCGGTAGCCGGTCGCCGAGTGGTCACGGCTCGCCAGCTCCTTGCTCAACGCCTCGACACCGAGCTTCGCGTCGGTCTGAAGGTAGATGTCGGCGCTGCCTCCGCCACCGAGCATGACGTGACGTCGCGTGTCGAGGTGAACGTACTTCGCGCCGGGGTACAGGTAACCGGCCGCGGTGGTGTGCTTGTTCAGGCCGGCGCCGACCGCGATCACCACGTCGGCGTCCTGGAACAACTCCAGGGCGGTACGGGTGCCGTACGTGCCGGAGATGCCCGCGTGATACGGGTCGTCGTTCAGCCAGTTCTTGGCCATCAGCGTCGTGGTGATGAGCGCGCCGGTGCGGTGGGCCAACTCCAGCACGGCATCGCCGGCGCCGGAGGCGGCTGCGCCACGACCGACGAGGATCACCGGCTTCTGGCTGGCCGCGATGAGGTCGGCCGCGGCCACGACATCGGCCGGATCGGGCATCGTGCGCTTGATCTGCAACACCTGGGACGACGGCACGTAGTCGTCCATCGCGTCGTCGTCCATGGTCTTCTGTTGGACGTCCATGGGCACGCTTAGCATGATCGGACGCGATTCCAGCTTCGCGCGGTAGAACGCCTTCTGCACTGCCTCGAGTACGTTTTCGCCGGACAGGACACGGACGAATCCGGCCTCGATGGCCTCGGCGAAGCGCTCCTGGTTGATCCGCTGCACATAGTCGTCATCGGCGGTTGGCGACTCGCCGGCGAAGACGACGATCGGCGTCTGCGCGCGGCTCGCGATCGTCATCGACGTCGCCAGTTGCGTCACGCCCGGACCGCTCGTCGTGGTGCACACGCCGACCTTGCCGGTGATGCGCGCATAGCCCTGCGCCATGTTGAGTGCGCCGCTCTCGTGCCGCACCTCGTACGTCTTGACTCCGAGCTTGTCGAGCCGGTCGATCCAGTAGAGGTTGGCGTCGCCCATCATCCCGAACACATCGGTGACGCCTTCGGCCGCGAATGCCTTCGCGAGTGCTTCATACACCTTCATGCTTGCTTCTCCCCGGGAGCTGCGACACTGCTTGTATGCAATGAGCATACAGACTTGCTTCGTCGACGCAAGACCGCTCGATCGGCGAACTCGTTACTCCCGCGCGCCGGCAAGCTACCGGCCGGAGGGGGCGACGCAAGCATCCCACGCACCCGTGCTGAGCAGCTCATACACGTGCTGGACGTTGCGGAGCACGAGGGCGTCCCACGGCCGGTGCCGGCCACCCTCCCGGTCGAAGGCCGCCCGGTACCGATCGGCGAGCCGCGCGCGGGTCGCCCGGGCAACGGCGTCGCCGTCTCGGCGGGGCGTCGCGCAACGTTCCGTCTCGCCGACGACGTCGGCCAGGTAGCGCTGAAACGTCCGGAGCCACCGCCGGTCGGCCGGTCGACCGTGCCCCATGAGCAGCGTGCCCGACGGTCCATCGGCGATGACGTCGAGCGCGGCGGCCCAGTGACCCGGGTGGCTGTCGCCCATGAACGGCGTCCATCCGATGACGCAGTCGCCGGTCGCGACCGCGTCGTCACCGGGCAGTTGGACGATCAGGTCGCCCCGGGTGTGCGCGGGACCGGGATGGACGATCCGGATCTCGCGGCGCGTGCCGGCGAGCGTCAGGGGCGTGTCGACCGCCCGGTCCGGCAGCGCGCGCCGGATGAGCGGCAGTTCGGCGGCGTACTGCCTGACCTGCTCGATGTCCGTCGCCACGGCGGTCCGGTCGGCGTCCGTTGCCACGGCGGTCCGGACGGCGTCGGTTGCCACCGTCGCCGCGGCGTCGGTGGCGACGATCAACGCAGCGTCGGTCGCGACCGCCAACGCGGCGTCGAGCCGAGCCAGCTCGGCGGGCAGCTCGGCCAGTTGCGTATCGAACGGCTTGTGGGTTCCCGCACGCATCGCCTCGATCGCGTTCGGGTGGGCGAGGATAACGGCCGGCGTCTGCTGGTCCGCGTACGCGGCGTTGCCCTGGCAGTGGTCCCAGTGGTGGTGGGTGTTCACGACGTAGTGCACGGGACTGTCGAAACGACGTCGTACGAAGTCGATGACGGCCCGGGCGGCGGACGGCCGGGAGTGCGCGTCAACGACAACAATCAGCCCGCCGAGGTCAACGATCGTGGCGTTGCATACTACCTTTGCGTTCGGTCGCGCCTGCCCGGTGACGACGCCGTCGAAGAGCTCAAAGTACTCAAAGTACTGATCACCCGCGATCGGCGTGGCATCAAGCACCGGCACGCTCCATCCGTTGCGCGCGATCACACCTTGGCTGCGAGCGCGCCATCACCTACGCTGTACACCGTGACTCTACAACTTCCACTCTGCTTGTACACGGCCGCGTAGCCGATGCCGCAGATCGTCGTTTCGGCGGCCGACGCCACCGCACTCGCGCATCGGCTCCTGCGGGCGAACGGTGTTCCGGACGGTGACGCGACGACCATCGCGGAGTGTCTCGTCCGAGCCGACCTTCGCGGCGTCGACAGTCACGGACTGACCCGTCTGCCGGGCTATCTCGACCGCGTGCGGCGCGGCCTCGTCGAGCCACGAGTGGACCTGACACCGGTACGAGTAGCCCATGCCGCCGCCGAGTTGGACGGCCACAACGGCTTTGGGTTCGTCGTCGCCACGCGAGCGATGGCCGAAGCGATCGATATCGCCCGTGACGTCGGCGTAGGTGTGGTTTCGGCCCGCCGGAGCACCCACTTCGGCATGGCCGCGTGCTATGCCCTGCAAGCCGCGGAGGCCGGGTTCATCGCTCTCATCTTCACCAACGCATCGCCCGGTATGCCGCCGTGGGGTGGTCGGGACGCGCTGATCGGCACGAGCCCAATCGCCGCGGCCGCGCCGGCCGGCAGCGAGGTCCCGTTCATTCTCGACATGTCTCCCGCACTCGCCGCGCGGGGCAAGATCCGTCGCGCGGTCAAGCAGGACGAGCCGATCCCACCCGGCTGGGCCCTGGACGGCGATGGCCGGCCGACGACGGACCCGCGCGCGGCGCTGGGCGGTGTCATGCAGCCGATCGGCGGGCCGAAGGGCTCCGGCTTGTCGATCATGATGGACATCTTCGGCGGCGTCATCAGCGGCGCAGCGTTCGCGGGCGCGGTCGGCGACATGACCAAGGAGTTCGGCCGGCCGCAGAATGTCGGCCACTTCTTCCTCGCGATGCGGCCCGACCTTTTCATTCCGATGGCGCGCTATCGACAGCGGATGGATGAACTCGTCCGCACGATCCACGAGGCTCGCCGGGCCGAAGGGTTCGACGAGATCCTTATGCCGGGTGAGCTCGAAGGGCGGCGCGAAGCGCGGCGGCGCCGCGATGGCATCCCGTACGACCGGACGGACATCGAACCGTTGCAGGCGGAGGCGTTGACGGCGAACGTCGACCCTCTCGAACTTGTTGGCTAGCACCGATCCCCGCACACCGCGGCGGCCGAGCGGACCAGGTCGCGGCCTCAGACAAAGGAGCCCACGCACCAGATGGACAAGACCTCAGAGATTCTCGTCGACTACACCCAGTCGTTCGGTGCGGCCGACGTGACCGGCGATGTCCTCGACGCCGCCGTCAACCATCTGGTCGACACGGTGGCGGTGGCGATCGCGGGCGTGCGCTCGGAACCGGCGCAGATCGCGATCACCCACGCGCGACGGATCCAGTCCACGCCGGGCTCGACCGTGATCGGGGCGAACATCAAGACGAGCCCCGAGTTGGCCGCCTTCGCCAACGCCATCATGGTGCGCACCTACGACTGGAACGACGGGATGCTCGCACGCAGCGGTGGACACCCGAGCGACATGATTGCCGGACTGCTGGCGATCGGCGAGATCGAGCACTCGACCGGCATGGATCTGCTCGTGGCCATGACACTCGCCTACGAGCTACTCGGCGGCATCGGCGCCGAATGCGAACGCGGCGGATTCGACCAGGGTCTGTTCATGGCGCCGGCGACCGCGCTCGCCGCCGGCAAGCTGATGGGGCTCGACCGGCAGAAGCTTGCCGACGCGGCATCATTGGCTCTGGTGCCGAACCTGCCCCTCGGGGTCAGCCGCTGGGGATCGCTGTCCATGATGAAGGGCGCCACGACGGCGTTCGCCGTACGTAGTGGTGTCTTCGCCGCGATGCTCGCGCGGGACGGCTTCACCTCCGCCCCCGAGCCGTACGAGGGCATCTACGGTCTGCAGTTCCTCACCGGTGCGTTCGTGCCCCACCTGCCGGTCAAGCCGGACGGCGCCCGTGTGGTGCAGATGTCGCACCAGAAGCCGATTCCGGCCGACACGCAGGGACTCGCGGTGCTCGACATCGCGCCGAAGATCATGGCGTTCGCGCCGATCGACGACATCGAGTCGATCGTCATCGATGCTCCCGAACACACGGCGAAGCATGTCGGCGACGAGCCCAAATACGACCCCCGCACCCGCGAGACGGCCGACCACAGCCTCCCCTACATGCTCGCGGTCATGCTGGTCGACGGCCGGATCACGCTCGACTCCTACCGCACCGAGCGGTTCCTCGACCCGGCGTTGCGGCCGATCATGCGCAAGATCGTGGTCCGGCCGGACGACGAGTACACCGAGATCTACAAGACGCAGTACGACGGCGTCATGCGGCCCACGCCGCGACGCGTACGGGTTCTGCGCACCGACGGTGCCGAGTTTGTCGAGGAGATCACCTGGCACCGCGGCACCATGCAGAATCCGATGAGCCACTCCGACATCGATGCGAAGCTGGACACGATCTGCGAGGGCGTGGTCAGCGACGACGTACGCGAGAAGGTCCGCTCGGCCTGGTGGGGAGTCGCGGACGCCTCGGATATCGCCGACACCATTGGCACGGTGGCCGATCTCGGGCTGCCGAGATGAGAGGTCGACAAGTCCCGGCCGAGCGCGGGAGGGCACGCGCCGGCCACTGACGACCTACGATATGACGTGGACCAGTTGCGGGACATTAAAGATTGGGCGAACAGCGCATGACCACACAGGACGCCACGGCGAGCACTGGTCTGGCGCGCGCGTTTCAGGCTCTGGAGGGGCGCGCACCGACCCGCGGCGGCGTACCGAGCGCGGTCGCCGACGTGTTGCGCGAGGGAATCCTGGACGGGTCACTCGAACCGGGCACATGGCTTCGTGAAGCCGAGGTCTCCCGCGAGCTGAAGGTGAGCCGGACGCCCGTCCGCGACGCGTTCCGGATTCTCGCCGCCGAGGGTCTGGTCGACATCACCGTGAATCTCGGAGCCGTCGTCAGCCGTACGACGAGCGACGACGTGCTCGAGGTCTACATGGTGCGCGAGGCACTCGAAGGGGTCGCATTCCGGCTCGCCAGCCGCCGCGCGTCGCAGCGCTGTCTGGACGAATTCGCGACGCTGATCCCGGACATGAAGCGGGCGGCCGAGGCGAACGAGGTCGCCGAGCTGTCGAAGCTGTTCGGGAAGTTCCATGCGATCGTCTGCGACGCGTGCGGCAACCGCTATCTGCAGCGCTCCCTGCGCCAGCTGCAGAACGCGGCCCGACGGTTCCCGGACCCGACGCTCAATCTGCCCGGCCGGATCGGCGAATCACTGCAGGAGCACCTCGATCTCGCGGACGCCGTCGTGCGCGGCGACTCGGCCCGCGCCGAGCAGCTCGCCGTCGCGCACATGCGGCACCTGACGGAGTTGCGGGTTCGCATGCTGCTGACCGGCTGACACCGGTCGCCGCCGACCGACGTACCCGCTGGCGATGGGTTGACCGACGACGCGGCGTGCGGCCGGCGCTCAGCGATCCACGCGGAAGCGCGGGATCGAGATCTCGTCGTTCGCCGGTTCGAACACCACCCGGAGGCGATCGCCGACCCGGATCTCGTCGTTGGGCGTGCCGACCACGTTGCTGTACATCCGCGGCCCCTCGTCGAGCTGCACGAGCACGAGGTTGTACGGGATGTCCGCGGCCCACGCGGCGTTGAAAGCACGCTGATAGACGACCTTCGCGAAGACCTCGCCGCGCCCGGACAGTTCCGTCCAGGCGAAGTCCGGGGAGATGCAGACGGGGCACAGTGCCTGGATCGGATTGCGGATATGTCCGCAAACGGCGCATTGCTGCATGACGAGCCGACCCTCGTGGGCCGCGGTCCAGAACGGACGGTTGGCGTCGTCGATCGTCGGCATCATCTTCGCCGGCGGCGGCTTCGCCGCGTCGGCCACGGCCGGCGTGACATTCCGCTGCTGGCTCGTGCTGGTCGGTTGGCTCATTCCCCGGGACCCCGATCCTTCGTCAAGACGAGCGCGCTGGCGGTGTTGAGCACGAGACCGCGACCGCCGGTGAGGCACACCTCGGCTCCTGGCACCTGCCGCTCCCCCGCGTCGCCGCGCATCTGCGAAACCCCCTCGGCGATCGTCCACCAGCCCTGCGGATGGCCGGCCGACAGGTGGCCGCCGTGCGTGTTGACCGGCACGCGGCCGCCGAGCCGGATCTGACCGTTCTCGACGAAGCTGCCGCCCTCCCCGACCTTGCAGAAGCCGGCGTGTTCGAGCCACAGGATCACGCTGATCGTGAAGTTGTCGTAGAGCTCAGCAACCTGGATGTCGTCCGGGCCGACGCCGGCCATCGCGTACGCGCGGTCGACCGCGTCCTTCTGGTGCGGCCCATACCACCAGTCCTCGCGCTCGTGGTCCTGCGTCGTGAAGCCTTGCCCCATTCCGGCGATCGTGACCACCGGTTGGGCCAGGTCACGGGCGCGTTCGGCCGTCGTCACGATCAGGCACGCACCGCCGTCGTTGATGAGGCAGCAGTCGAGCAGGTGGAACGGCTCGACGATCATGCGGGACGCCTGATGGTCCTCGAGCGTGATCGGCTTGCGCATCATCGCCGCCGGATTGAGCGACGCGTGGTGGCGGGTCGAGACCGCGACTTCGCCTAGCTGTTCGGTCGTGGTGCCGTACAGCGCCATGTGCCGGCTCGCGGTCAGCGCGCTCCAGGACGCCGCGCCGTACGCACCCCAGACGCCGTAGTTCGACGTCTCGACGCCCAGGTAGCCGCCGGCGGCGTGGGCCGGGCGTTTCGGCCCGCTCTTGGCCGCGTCGCCGAAACAGCACGCGACATAGTTGGCCATGCCGGTCGTCACGGCCATCGCCGCCATCTGGACGAGCGCGCCCGCGGTGGCACCACCCATGGCCATGCTTCCGCTGTACGACGGGTTGATGCCCAGTGCCCGGCCGGCCCGTACGTAGTCCAACGCCCAATGCATATCCGTGGTGCCGGGCTCGCTCACCAATCCGTCGATGTCGGACTTCCGCAGCCCCGAGTCGGCAAGGGCGATGGCGAACGCCTCGGATTGCAGACCGAGGCTCGTACTACCGGGCAGGACGCCCTGCTTGGTCAGGCCGACGCCGACAATGGCGGCCTTGTTGCTCAACATGTGGTCGCTTCCGGCCCGCGTCACACCAGCACCCCTTCGTCGACGAGGCGGTCGATCTCGGCGTCGTCGAGCCCGAGCAGATCCGTACACACCTGGCGGGTGTGCTGGCCGAGTAGCGGCGCCGGGGTGCGCATCGGTGGCTCCGAGACACCGGTCAGCACGAACGGCGGCCGGTCGTAGATGGACGGCCCCATCTCCGGATGGTCGAGCACGACGAACTGACCTCGATGGCGCAGCTGCGGATCGACCTCGATCAGGTCGCGATAGTTCTCCACCACACCGGCCGCGATCTTCTGCTGCTGCAACCGGTCCATCAACTCGAACGCGTCCCGGTCGCGCGTACGCGCGGAAATGATTTCGTCGAGTTCGTCGTGGTGGCGGCGCCGTTCGTCCACGGTGACGAACCGCGGATCGGCGGCGACGTCGGGTAGGTCCAACTCGGCCAGTAGTGCCTTCCACTGCACATCGGAGGTGACGCTTACGGCGATCCACCGATCGTCACCGCGACACGGGTAGACACCGTTGGGCACCGCCGACTCCGACCGGTTGCCCTGTGGCATCTGGACGCGGCCGTTGACCGTGTAGTCGAGGATGGCCGGACCGAGCAACGACACCATCGTCTCGGCCTGCGACAGGTCGATGTACTGCCCCTGACCGGTACGCCGCCGGTGCCGCAGCGCGACCAGCAACGCGAAGGCCGAGTGGGCCGGAGCCGGAACGTGGTCGGGGTAGTTCGTCCCGGTGCCGACGGGCATCCTCCCCGGCAGACCGGACATGTGGTAGAGCCCGGTCAACGCGCTCACCGTCTGGCCATAGCCGACGAGCTTGCTGTCCGGCCCGTACGAGCCCTGCATGCCCATCTCCAGGAAGATGATGTCTTCCTTGACCGCCCGCGCCTGTTCGTAGCCGAGGCCGAGACCTTCAAGCGTGCCCACCGTGAAGTTGCTGGTGACCATGTCCGCCTGAGCGATAAGGCGGAGGATCAGCGCGGCCGCGTCCGGGTGCTTCAGATTGATCGTCACGCTGAGCTTGTTGCTGTTGCGGTCGGCGAAGTAACCACTGCGGTTCACGCTGTCGTTGCGTTTCTTGTCCCGGAACGGGGGCAGGATGCGTAGGCGATCCACTCGCTTGGACGACTCGATGCGGATGACCTCGGCACCGTGGTCGGCCAGGACCCGCGTCGTGTACGGCCCGGCGCCGAACCAGGTGAAGTCGACGACTCGTACGCCGCGCAACGGTAGGGCCTGCATCAGTTGCCTCCGACGGTGTTGGTCGCTAGCTGGTCGAGGATCTCGGCGTTGTGCTCGCCGATGTCCGGCGCGGGCCGGCGCACCCGGCTGGGCGAAACGGCGAGCTTGTAGGGGGCGCCCGGCATCGTCAGCGTCCGACCGGTCGCCGGGTGCGGCACGTCGGTGAAGTAGCCACGCGCGCGCAGATGCGGGCTGTTCACCAGGTCGGCCGAATCGTTGACCGGACACAACGGGATCCGTACCTGCTTCGCGGCGTCGTAGAGCTGCGCCTTCGTCCGGTTCATCGCGAGCCGGTCGAAGATCTCCTGGAACTCCGCCTTGCCCTCGGGGCTCGCCGCGAACTCGTTCGACTGCCACTTCGGGTCACGCAACGACGCCGCGCCGTCGATGCCCTCCGACTCGAGCCATTCGACAAGCTGCCCCCAGAACAGGCCGAGTCCAGTCGCGAGCACGTACACGTGACCGTCGGCGCACGCGTAGACGCCGACGCCGGCCTGCCGTACGTCGCCGCCGTTGCGCTTGCGGACGACCTTCTCCAGGTCGTAGAACTGGACCGCGTTCTCGTTGGCCATCACGACGCTCTGTTGGGCGGACACGTCGACGAACTGTCCCTCGCCGGATTCCTCGGCACCGAGCAGTGCGAGCATCGTTCCGACGGCGGCAAACTGCCCGGCCGCGAGGAGCGCCTGGTCGCCGAATGCCCGCACCGGCTGACCCTTCGCGTATCCGCCGAGTGACAACAGCCCGCCCAAGGCCATGATCGTCGTGTCCGAAGCGGCATGGTTCGCGTACGGACCGTCGGCTCCGAACGCCGACACCGACGTGTAAACAAGCCGGGGATTGCGCGCCCGCAGCACGTCCGGGCCGAGGCCTCGGGCCGCCATCGCGCCGACCTCCCCGGTGCCGTCCAGCACAGCGTCACAGCCGTCGGCGAGCCGGAGAAACGTCTCGCGATCGTCCGGGTCGTCGAGGTCGAGCGCGAGGCCACGCTTGCTCGTGTTGAAATACGCGAACGTGAGGCTGTGCGCCGAGTTGTCGGCGTCGTCGATGAACGGTCCGGCCCGCCGGTCGGCCGCACCGCCCGGCGGTTCGACCAGGATCACGTCGGCGCCGAAGTCGGCCAGCAGCTTTCCGGCGTATCGGCCGTACGGGCCGGGCATCTCCAGAATGCGAAGACCCTCGAGCGCTCCGTCAAGTTCGCTGCCCACCGGCGCAGACCTCCCACCGTAGTGTCGACTGCCTGCGGGAATGGCCGCGGGCCGTGATCCGGACACGACGCGACAAGGGCCCGAGCAATCTTTGTATGCTAGGTGCACACAATATTCCCCGAGCGAACGTCTCCGCAAGGTGGCGCGCACAGCCGGGTCGTCAGGTCGCCGGGTCGTCAGGTCGCCGAGCGGATGAAATCGTTGAGTGC
>CAWIKW010000022.1:0-97931 GCA_963836785.1 uncultured Actinomycetota bacterium
CGTCCGGAACGCCGAGGGCCGCGTACTCACAGTCGAGCAGGCTCCGGGCCGTACCGACGATGGTCTGGAGCACATCGCGGACCGATCGGTGCTCCGCGACCGCGAGCACGGCGGCGCTGAGCTCGTCGAGCGTTCGGCGCGAATCCACGGGTACGACGCTAGCCGGCCGACGCCGTCGCCACATGCGGCGGCGGTCCTAGGTCCAAAGACCGAGGCTGTGGCCGGCTCCGGCCCGATCCGGCCGGCGCCAGGCCGCCCTAGCGTCGAAGTATGCCTACTGCCATCATCACTGGCGCTTCCCGCGGCCTCGGGCTTGCTCTCGCCCATGCACTCGCCGCCGAGGGATGGGCGCTCATCATCGACGCACGCGGCGGCGACGCACTGGCCACGGCGACGGCGGAACTGCGCGAGCGGTGGCCCGACGCGGATATCGAGGCGCTCGCCGGCGACATCACCGCGCCGGCCCACCGAGCCGCCCTGATCGGCGCCGCGCGTGGCCACCTCGACCTCCTGGTGAACAACGCCGGCACGCTGGGGCCGAGCCCACTGCCGGCCGGCGCCGACCTTGATATCACGGCCCTGCGGGACATCGTCGAGACGAACGTCGTCGCGCCGCATGCGTTGACCCAGGCGGCATTGCCGCTGTTGCGCACGTCGCATGGCGTCGTCATGGACATCACCTCGGACGCGGCCATCGAGGCGTATCCGGGCTGGAGCGGGTACGGCGCCGCCAAGGCCGCCACGGAACAGCTGCGCAATGTGCTCGCGGCCGAAGAAACGGACGTGACCGTGTGGCGCGTCGACCCGGGCGACCTGCGTACCCAGATGCACCAGCTCGCGTTCCCGGGCGAGGACATCAGCGACCGGCCGCTGCCGGAGACGGTCGCGCCCGGCCTCGTCGGTCTGCTCGACGCCGGACCGGCGTCCGGTCGCTACCGGCTGGCCGACTTCATTGCGCGCCCGGACGATATCCGGCCGGCGAGCCGCGACGGCGAGTGCCCGAACGGGCCACGCGCATCGGCTGACATCGCGGTCGTCGCGCTCGTTGGCGATGCCGCCGCCGACGGTGCCGCGAGTGCGGTGGCCGACGCCGGTCGGACAGCCGACGCGGCTGGAGCGAACGCCGAAGCGACCTGCGTCGGCGCCGGCCCGATCGCGATGTGGCTCACGATCGAGGTCGACGACTTCGCGCCGGCCGCCGCCTTCTACCGCGACGTGATCGGTCTACCCGAAATCGACGGCTGGGCCAGCGACGGCGAGGTCGGCGCGGTATTCGCGGTCGGTCCGGCCGCGCGCGTGGAAATCGAACGTCCGGCCAAGCCCACCCCCGGAGCCCGTCTCGCGATCGAGTACGCGGACCTCGACACTCTGGCCGCCGCGCACGAGCAGATCGCGGCGCACCTGGGTGCCGATGCCGTCCCGCTGCTCCGCCATTACCGCGGCCACTCCGGCTTCACCGTCCACGATCCCCGCGGCACCGAGCTCTACCTCTGGAGTGAGAAGTGACCTTGGCCACCAAGACCAGCAGGACGCCCCCCGTTTCCCTCGACTTCCATCTGCCAGCCGCGCTGTCCGCCCACGAACCGCCGGAAGCGCACGGCATCGCGCGCGACCAGGTTCGGATGCTCGTCGGCCGGCGCGATACCGGCCGGCTCAGCAACCACCGGTTCGCCGACCTGCCCGACGTGCTCACGCCCGGCGATGTGCTCGTGGTCAACACGTCCGCGACGATCCCGGCCGCGATCGACGTGCTCGGCCGGCCCGATCTCGTCGTGCATGTGTCGACCGAACTCCCGGACCGGACCTGGGTCGTCGAGCTGCGACATCGGGTGGCCGGCGGCGCGACCGAGCCGTACGCCGACGGTATTGCCGACGACCGGTTCACGATCACCGGCGGAGCGCACCTGCACCTGTGCCGGCCGTACACGCCGGATCGCCTGTGGGTGGCCGAGATCGACGCGCCGTCGGTGCCGAGCTACCTGATGGCCCACGGTCGGCCGATCCGCTACTCGTATGTGGACCGGGACTGGCCGTTGTCGGCGTACCGGTCGGTGTTCGCGGCCACCCCGGGCAGCGCCGAGATGCCGAGCGCGAGCCGGCCGTTCACCGACGAACTCGTGACCCGACTGGTTTCGCGCGGCATCGTGTTCGCGCCGATCCTGCTGCACACCGGCGTCGCGTCGCCGGAGGCGCACGAAAAGCCGTACCCGGAACGGTTTTCGGTCCCGGAGACGACAGCGCGGCTAGTGAACGAGGCCCGTGCGGCCGGGCGCCGCATCATCGGCGTCGGCACGACGGCGGTGCGCGCGATCGAAACGGCCGCCGACGAACGCGGCCGGTTGCGCGCCGCGGCCGGCTGGACGTCGCTGGTGGTCACGCCCGATCGGGGGGTACGGGCAATCGACGGCCTGGTGACCGGCTTCCACGAGCCACAGGCGTCCCATCTGGAAATGCTCAAGGCGATCGCGGGGGAGCGCCTGGTCGCCGCGTGCTACGCCGAAGCACTGCGTCGGGGCTATCTGTGGCACGAGTTCGGCGACATCAACCTGTTGCTCGATCGCTAGGTGGCGTGGTCTACGACGCCTCGTAGACCACGGCACCCTCGACGATCGTGAGCCGGACGGTGGAGTCGGTGATCGCGCCGCCGTCCGGCTCGTACGGATCGCGGTCCAGCACCACAAGGTCGGCGTACTTTCCGACTTCGATCGATCCGGTCATGTCGTCGTGGTGGTTGGTGTGGGCCGAACCCATCGTGTACGCGTACGCGGCGTCCGCGAACGACAGCCGCTCGGCCGGCAGGAACGGCGGCTCGTCGGGGCCGGTGCCCGGCTCGGTCCGGGTGACGGCGACGTGCATGATCTCGAGCGGATCCGGGCTCGACACCGGCCAATCGCTGCCCAGCGCGAGGCGGCCACCGGTGCGCGCGATCGACGCGAACGGGTACTGCCACGTCGACCGCTCATCGCCGAGGTACGGAATGGTCAGCTCGGTCATCTGCGGCTCGGCGCAGGCCCACAGCGCCTGGATGTTCGCGGTGGCGTCGAGCGCGCCGAAGCGCGGGACGTCATCGGGGTGCACGACCTGCAGGTGCGCGATCTGGTGGCGATTGTCGCGGGCACCGTTCGCCGTCCGGGCGGCCTCGATCGCGTCGAGCGCGGTCCGTACGCCCCGGTCGCCGAGCGCGTGCATGTGGACCTGGAAGCCGGCTCCGTCCAGGGCCGTGACGATCTGCGGCAGGAGCTGTGGGTCGATGAAGTCCAGCCCGCTGTTCGCCGTCTCGTGGCCGTGGCCGTCGAGGTAGGGCGAGAGCATCGCGGCGGTGAATGTCTCGCAGACCCCGTCCAGCATGATCTTGACAGCGGACGGGCGGAATCGGCCGAGTGGCCCGCGGGCCCGGCGGTCGACCATCTCGTCGACCTGGTCGAGGCCGCCCGACCGGTCCCACCACAACGCGCCGACGACCCGGGCCGTCAGTTCGCCGGACGCCGCCGCGTCGAGATAGGTCTGCAACGAGTCGCTCATGCTCGGACCGTCGCCGACCCATGCGTCCTGCCAGGCGGTAATGCCGAGCGAGTGCAGGTAGGCCTGGCCGACGAGGAGACCGTGACGCATATCATCCGGGGTCGCCATCGGCAGGTGCTTCTCGACGAGATCCATCGCGCCCTCATGTAGCGCTCCGGTCGGGTCACCAGCGGCGTCGCGTTCGATGCGGCCGTCGACCGGGTCGGACGTGTCCCGGGTGATGCCGGCGATCTCCAGCGCCCGGGTGTTGGCCCAGCCACTGTGATGGTCGCGATTGGGCAGGAACACCGGCCGGTCGGCGACGATCGCGTCGAGCGCGGCGGCGGTCGGGCAGCCGCCCGGGAAGGACTCCATCGACCAGCCGCCGCCGTCGATCCAGTCCCGATCCGGGTTCGCCTCGGCATAGGCGCGGATGGCCGCGAGATACGCCGCCTCCGTCTTCAGCCCGGTGAGGTCACATCGGGAGCGTTCCAGGCCGCCGGAGACCGGATGCGCGTGCGCGTCCTGGAAGCCGGGCATGACCGCCCGCCCGGCTAGGTCGACGACGTCGGTCGCGGGCCGCATGTACTCGCGGATCTCCTCGTCGGATCCGACGGCCAGAATGCGACCGCTGTGGATCGCGATTGCGGTGGGCGGCGGGGCGGCGGGGCTGGCGTACGGCCCGGCGACCGCGCGTACCACCCCGCCGGCGAGGATGAGATCAGCGTGCACGAGCGCCTCCTGCGGCTTCGTAGTGCGGCCGAGCAGCAGGATAGGCTATGCGGGTGCTGACTATCGACCGCGGCATCGTCGACCGGATCATGGCGCATGCCCGCCGTGACCACCCGGAAGAGGCGTGTGGCGTGGTGGCCGGCCCGATCGGCAGCGACCGGCCGGAGCGGCTGATCCCGATGGACAACGCCGAGCGATCGATGACGTTCTACCGCTTCGACGCGATGGAGCAACTGCGGGTGTGGCGGGAGATGGACGACCGCGACGAGGAGCCGGTGGTGATTTACCACTCACATACCGCCACCGAGCCCTACCCGTCGCGCACCGATATCTCGTTCGCCGGCGAACCTGGTGCGCATTACGTGTTGGTCTCCACACGGGAGCCCACGGTCGACGAGATCCGATCGTTTCGCATCGTGGACGGCGAGGTAACCGAGGAACCGGTGCGTGTCATCGGTGCGAGCGTGGACGGCGGGCCGGCCGGCTCACCAGACGCCGTCACGACGTACATGTTCGGGCAGACGCAGAACAACGTCGACTACGAGTGTCCGGCCTGAGCAATATCCCGGCCCCGTTTGTCGTTGCGTCCAACGTTCCTAGGTTCAAGACCGTTCAAGGAGTACGCCCACCATGGCCATCGAGGTTCGCATCCCGACCATCCTGCGCAGCTACACCGGCGGCGCGAAAGCCGTCGACGGATCCGGCGACACGCTCGCCGATCTGCTCACCGATCTTGACGCCCGTCACCCCGGCCTGCGTGACCGGCTCATCAAGGACGGCTCCCTCCATCGCTTCGTCAACATCTACATCAACGACGAGGACGTGCGGTTCCTCGGCTCGCTCGATGCGAAGCTCGCCGACGGCGACAACGTGACGATCCTGCCGGCCGTCGCCGGCGGCGCGCTGCCTGCGATGGGTGGCCGGGCCGCCTCAAGGGGCTAGTCATGGCCCGGTTCGACAGCCTCATCGAGGCCTGCGGAGGCACGCCGCTCGTCGGGCTGCCCCGGCTATCGCCCTCGGCCGACGTCCGCCTGTGGGCGAAGCTCGAAGACCGCAACCCCACCGGCAGCGTGAAGGACCGGGCCGCCCTGTGGATGGTGCGTGCCGCCGAAGCCGAGGGTCGGCTCACGGTCGGTGACACGATCTTGGAGCCGACCAGCGGCAACACCGGTATAGCGCTGGCCATGGTCGCGAAGCTCCGGGGCTATCGGCTGGTCTGCGTGATGCCGGAGAACGTCTCGACGGAGCGCACCCAGCTGCTCCGGATGTACGGCGCGGAGATCATCTTCTCGCCGGCGGCCGGCGGCTCGAACCAGGCCGTCGCGATGGCCCGGCAGATAGCCGAGGACCACCCGGACTGGGTGATGCTGTTCCAGTACGGCAACGAGGCCAACGCCCGCGCCCACTACGAGACGACCGGTCCGGAGTTGCTACGCGACCTGCCGACGATCACCCACTTCGTGGCCGGCCTCGGCACCACCGGCACGCTGATGGGCACCGGGCGCTATCTGCGGGAGAAGCAACCGGATGTCGAGATCATCGCGGCCGAGCCCCGCTATGGCGAGGTCGTCTACGGCCTGCGCAACATCGACGAGGGCTACGTCCCCGAGCTGTACGACGCGACGGTGCTGAGCCGGCGTTTCTCGGTCGGCACACGCGATGCGGTCCTCCGTACCCGGCAATTGGTCGAGGTTGAGGGGATCTTTGCCGGGTTCTCCACCGGAGCCGTCTTGCACGCGGCCCTGGCCGTCGGTCACCAGGCCGTCAGAGAGGGCCGCAAAGCGGACATCGCGTTCCTGGTCGCCGACGGGGGTTACCGATACCTGTCCACCGGGGCGTACGGCGGCACCCTGGCCGATGCGGAGGCGGCGCTGGAGGGCCAGCTCTGGGCCTGATGGTGGGACCGGCCTCCGGATCGTCGGGTCGACCTAGAGGGCAAGCACCAGGATCAGCGCCACGATGATGGTCAGTGACGCCACCCCGAGCAACGCCCATGGCGCGATGCGCCAGCGCGCGGTGACGAACGCGCCCAGGGTCGAACTGAAGCCGATCAGGCCGACGATCGCGGCGATCGGTGCGAACCAGCCGGGTGCGCCGGAGATGATCGCGAACGCGGACCGGATCGCGAGCACCAGACCGATGATGCCGATGACAGCGGCCCAGGCGCACAGGCCGACGAGACGGCCGGGCGCCGGCGGCTGCTTCGTGTCCGGGCGCATGGCGAGCGTGACCCGGGCAAGTCCCGCGGGCTCCCCGTCATTGGCGACGACGGGCGTGCCGCCGATGGTCGCGTCGAGGTCGCCCGCGTAGGTCTCGGCGATGTACGTCCCCGGCTTGGTCCGCGCCGGCGGAATGCGGCCGACACTGGCGCTACCGACCTTGGCGCTACCGACCTTCGCGCCGCCAGTGGCGGCCTGGCCCATCGCCGTACGGGTCGCGTCGCTGCTCACAAGCTATCGGGCCTTTCGGGAGAAGCGGCATATCAAACCCCTACCCTACCCAGCTTTCGCTGCCGAGAATCCTGCCCACACGTGGCCGCCAACCGACCGGACGTTTCGGACGTTTTGCCGGCATGATGCCTGTCACGTTCCAGACAGCCATGCCCGTTGTGTCCCGTGTGGTGATGCCGCACAGCGTAGGCTCCGCAGCGTGAGCGACGCGCCCATCGGCATCTTCGACTCGGGAGTCGGCGGCCTGACGGTGGCCCGTGCAATCCTCGATCAGCTGCCGCACGAGCAGCTGCGCTACCTCGGGGACACGGCTCATCTGCCGTACGGGCCGAGGCCGATCGCCGACGTACGCCGCCTCGCGCTCGGGTGCCTCGACCGGTTGGTCGACGAGGGCGTCAAGATGCTCGTGATCGCTTGCAATACTGCGTCGGCCGCCTGCCTCCACGATGCCCGCGAGCGGTATTCGGTGCCGGTCGTCGAGGTGATCCGGCCGGCCGTACGTCGTGCCGTCGCGGCCACCCGCAACGGCCAGATCGGCGTGATCGGCACCCGGGCCACGATCAGCAGCGGCGCGTACGCCGATGGTTTCGCGGCCGCCCCGCACGTGAATGTGACGAGCGTCGCCTGTCCTCAGTTCGTGGATTTCGTCGAGCGCGGCATCACCTCCGGCCGGGCGCTGCTCGGCCTGGCGCACGGATATCTCGAGCCGTTGCAGCGCGCCGACGTCGATACGGTGGTCCTCGGCTGCACGCACTATCCGTTGCTGACCGGGCTGCTGGGCGTCGTGATGGGCGACGGCGTGACGCTGGTGTCGAGCGCGGACGAGACTGCCCGCGAGGTCTACCGGCGCCTGACCGAGCTGGACATGTTCCGCCTGCAGGACGCACCGTCGCCCCGCCACGAATTCCGCAGCACCGGCGATCCGGTCGCGTTCGCACGGCTCGCGCAGCGATTCCTCGGACCCGAGGCGGCCGCCGATCCGGCGTCGGTCACGGCCGAGTTGCCCGTGGTCGCGGCCGAGCCGGCCGGCGCTCGGGGGATGGCGTGAAACTCACGGTCCTCGGTTGTGCGGGCAGCTTTCCCGGACCCGAGTCGGCCTGCTCCGCCTATCTGATCGAGGCGGACGGATTCCGACTGATGATGGACTTCGGCACGGGCTCGTTGTCGGCGCTGCAACGGTATTCGGGTCTCAAGTCCGTGGATGCAGTCCTGCTCACTCACCTGCACTGCGATCACATGCTGGACGCGTGCTCTTATGTCGTGGTCCGGCGGTACGCCCCGGACGGTCCGTACGAGCGGCTGCCGCTGTTCGCCCCGGCCGGTGCGCGCGAGCGCATGATCGCGGCGTACGGCAGCGACGAAGGCCCGCTCGACGACGTGTACGCGTTCTTCGCGCTGCAGCCCGGCACGTTTCCGATCGGACCGCTGTCGGTCACCGTCGACCGCGTCGAGCATCCCGTCGAGACGTACGGCGTCCGGATCGAGCACGGTGGCCGCACCCTCGCGTACTCGGCCGACACGGCGCCATGCGACCCGTTGATCCGGCTCGCCTCGGGCGCGGACGCGTTCCTGTGCGAGGCCAGCTATCTCGACACCGAGGACAACCCGCCCGGCCTGCACATGACCGGCCGCGATGCCGGAGAGGCGGCGACGAAGGCCGGCACACGCCAGTTGCTCCTGACCCATCTCGTCACCGCCTGGGGCAGCGAGAGCGCGACGCTCGACGCGGCCACCGGCGCCTACTCCGGGCCGGTCGAAGTCGTGCGGCCCGGCGCTACCTACGAGATCTAGCCGCGATCGCCGCGCCTGTCGGTCGACCACCAACACCCGCCCGTAACATGGCGGGCATGGCCCGACCCGATGGACGTAAACCCGACGAGCTGCGACCCGTCACCCTGACCCGCGCCTGGAGCATGCACGCGGAGGGCTCGGTGCTCGTCGACTTCGGCGACACCCGGGTGCTCTGCACGGCCAGTGTCACTGGCGGCGTGCCCCGGTGGCGAAAGGGCTCCGGGCTCGGCTGGGTCACGAGCGAATACGCGATGCTGCCGCGCGCCACGACCACCCGCAACGACCGCGAGAGCATCAAGGGCCGGGTGGGCGGCCGTACCCATGAAATCTCCCGGCTGATCGGCCGCAGCCTGCGCGCGTGCATCGACCTCGGCGCACTCGGCGAGAACTCCGTCGTGATCGACTGCGACGTGCTGCAGGCCGACGGTGGCACCCGCACCGCGGCGATCACCGGCGCCTACGTCGCACTGACCGACGCGGTCACCTGGATGGCGGCGCGAGGGATGCTGAGCGGCAAACCGGAGAAGGTCATCCACCGGTCGGTGTCGGCGGTCAGCGTGGGCGTTATCGACGGCGAACCCCGACTCGATCTCTGCTACGCCGAAGACGGCACGGCCGACGTCGACATGAACATCGTCTGTACGGGCACCGGCGAGTTCGTCGAGGTGCAGGGCACCGGCGAGCACAACGTATTCGGCCGCGACGAGTTGGACACGCTGCTCGACCTCGGCGTCTCGGGCTGCCGCCAGCTCGCCGAGTTGCAGGCGGCCGCGCTCGCGGCTCCGCTCGGCTGAGCGGGCGTACGCGGATGAAGATCCTTCTCGCCACGCGCAACGCGAAGAAGCAGCTCGAGTTGCAACGGATCCTCGACGCCGCACCGGACATCGCCGACGTCACGATTCTCGGTCTGACCGACGTCGAGGCGTACGTCGAGGTACCCGAGTCGGGACTCACGTTCGATGACAACGCACTGCTGAAGGCACGCGAAGGCGCCGAGCACACCGGCCTGCCGACGGTGGCCGACGACTCGGGGCTGGCTGTCGACGTGATGGGCGGCATGCCGGGAATCTTCAGCGCCCGGTGGTCGGGTCGACACGGCGACGACGACGCGAATCTGGATCTGCTGCTCGCCCAGGTCGGCGACGTTCCGGACGACGCGCTGACGGCGTCCTTCGTCTGCTCGGCGGCGCTGGCGCTGCCCGACGGCCGGACGTTCACCGCGGAGGGCCGGATGCCCGGGCGGCTCGTTCGGACCCGGCGCGGCTCGGGTGGCTTCGGCTATGACCCGATCTTCGTCGCCACTGGGCACACGAGGACGAACGCCGAGCTGACACCGGACGAGAAGGACGCCATCAGCCATCGCGGTCAGGCGTTCCGCGCGCTGGCGACGATCATCGCCCGCGAACTGCCCTGACCCTGTCCGATCGGCCCCTGTCTGACAGGCCCTCGGCCCGATCGGCGTCACTCAACGCCATGTAACGCATTGTTGCGGCGGCCGACGGGAGTCGAGGTCTGATCGAGGGGCTTCAGTTGAGTACACCGACGCACTGCGCTTCCTGACCTGCATGTTTGTCGCCGCTAGCAGCAGACGGCTCGTCGGACGACCTCACGTTGCGTACAGGTGGTGCGTGGGCGTGCTCAACTGAAGCCCCTCAGATGGCTGCTGTCCGCTCCGCGGTGTCGTCGGGCTCCGCGCCCGCGACCGGGATTGTGGTGGCGACCAAGACCGCGACGATGCCGGCTATGAAGATCAGCGGCTCGGGCAGCAGCGGAGTGATCAATACCAGCACCGCCGCGACCGGGAAGGCGACCGACCGGAGAGTCGACTCGGCCGGGCGTCGGTGAAGCAGCCACACGCAGGCTACGTAGATCGCGACCGGAATCGCCACGGTGAACGCGGACGCACGCGCTGATAGGTCGCTGTGGCCGGTGATCGTATCGACCTGCACGGTAATGCCGGCGCCGACGGCCGCCGCGGCGGCAAAGACGAAGTAGTGGCCGTAGCCGAAGAAGAATCCGGACCGTGCGGTCCGCAGCAGTTCCTCGCCCGGACGGTCAAAGTAGATCCACCACATGGCGAAGACGGTCACCAGCCCGGAGATGCTGAGCACGAGGAGTTCGCCGCGTTCGCCGCCGGCGTCGAATCCGGTCTGGATCGCGGTCGTCGCGGCGAGGATGGCCTCGCCCAGCACGATCAGCGTGAACAGCCCGTACCGCTCGGCGATGTGGGTCGGGTGCCAGGTGGTGCCGGCGGCGCGCTCGCCATAGATCGGTACGGCCAACTCCGCGATCACCAACACGATGAAGCTCGCGGTCAGGTACCGGTCGGACACGATCGACCGGAGCACCCAGCCGATCTGGACGATCGTGATTCCGATCGCGAAGCGGAGCGCGGTGACCCGCCGGACCGGGTCGGACCAGGAAACGCGCAGCCACTGGCCGACCATGGCCAGACGCATCACCACGTAGCCGATGACGACGACCGCAAAGTTGTTGTCGTCGAACGCCCTCGGCACGCCGGCCGCAAGGATGAGCGCGCCGGTGATCTGGACAAGCGTGGTCACGCGGTACGGCACGTCATCGTTGTCGTACGCCGACGCGAACCAGGTGAAGTTGACCCACGCCCACCAGATGGCGAAGAACACCATCAGATAGCTGCCGATGCCGTGACCGATCTCGTTCGCCGACAGCGCATGGTGCAGGCGGCCGGCCGCCTGCGACACGCCAACCACGAAGCACAGGTCGAAAAGCAGTTCGAGCGGCGTCGAGGCGCGGTGCGGCTCGTCGACGTCGCGCGCGACCATGGGTCGATACCAGCGGCGTATTTTCGCGTCGGGCACCTCGTCATTGTGGGCTACCGTGCAGCGATGCTGGTGCAGCAGGAGCTGATCGCCCGGGTGCGGTCGCGGTGCATAGCGGATCTTCGACTCGACGCCGCGTTGGAATACGGTTCGTTTCCGCAGGGACTCGGCGACGCGTACAGCGACGTGGAGTTCTGGCTCTTTGTCGCGCCCGGCCAATGGGTTGGGCTCGACGCGGCAACCTGGATCGGCGATGTGGCCCCGCCGCTGTCGACCGGGGTGAACGAGTTCGGCGCGCATGTCGCGATCTTCGACGGGCTGATCCGGGGTGAGTTCCACTTCGCGCTGGCCGAGAACATCGGCTCGGTGGCGTCGTGGCCGGCACGGGGCGCGGATGTCGACCGGATGATCATCGTGGATCGCCGCGGCGCCTTACGGGATGTGTTGACCGCGTTGCCCGGCGAGGTGGCCGTCCCGCACACCCGGCCGAGATCGAGACGCTGTGCCTACGCTTCGTCAACTGGCTGGTGCTCGGCCTCAACGTGGCCCGGCGGGGCGAGCGCCTCCGGGCGCACGACGCGCTCGATCACGTACGGCGACATCTGCTGTGGATGGCCCGGTTGCGCGACGGCGCAACGGATACCTGGCTCACGCCGTCGCGCCGAGCCGAGGCGGAGTTGAGCGCCCACACGCTCACATCGGCCGAGACCACGCTCGATCCCGACCCGATGACGGCACTGTCGGCGTCGTGGCGCTGGGGTCGCGAAATGTGGACGGCGCTGGCCGGTCGGCACGGCTTCGCCGTTCCTCCGGACCTCCGCGCCGCCCTCGACGCCGCGCTTGCCGGCTGACCAGACGCCAGCCTCAGGCAAGCGGGCCGATGGCCGCCTCGATCTCGGCCCGCAGGGTCGGGCCGCCGATGACGGCGCGGGCGTGTTCGATGACCGGCGCCATGAAGATGTCCGGGCCCGGGCGTACCGGCGAAGGGGGCGACCGCCGCGAGCGCCGCCCGACCGGCGGCGGACGGCTGCAGCGGTGCCCGCAGTTGGATGCCCCGGACGCCGGCGATCAGCTCGACGGCGAGCAGACTCGTCAGGTTGTCGAGAACGGTCCGCAGCTTCCGAGCGGCCGCCCAGCCCATCGAGACGTGGTCCTCCTGCATTCCCGACGTCGGCACGGAGTCGACGCTGGCCGGCGACGCGAGGCGGCGGTTCTCGGCGACGATCCCGGCGGCGGTGTATTGAGCGATCATGAGACCCGAGTTCACGCCCGGGTCCGGGGTCAGGAACGCCGGCAGGTCGCGGGACCGGGTGACGTCGAGCAGGCGGTCGACGCGGCGTTCCGCGATCGAGCCGACCTCGGCGGCCGCGATGGCTAGGAAGTCGGCGGCGAAGCCGAGCGGCGCACCGTGGAAGTTGCCGGTCGACACGACACGCCCGTCCGGCAGCACGACCGGGTTATCGACGATGGACGCGAGTTCGCGCGCGGCGACCTGGCGAACGAAGTCGAGCGTGTCGCGGGCGGCCCCGGCGACCTGCGGCGCGCACCGGATCGAGTAGGCATCCTGCACGGCGTGGCCGAAGTCGTCGCGATGGCTGTCCATGATGGCCGAGCCCTGCAGCAGCCGGTGAATGTTCGCGGCCGACACCGCCTGCCCCGGCTGCGGCCGGATCGCGTGGATCTCGGGCGCGAACGGCCGATCTGAGCCGAGCATCGCCTCGATCGACAGGGCCGCCGTCACGTCAGCCATGGCAAAAAGATGCGCGGCGTCCGTGATCGCCAGGAACAGCATGGCGAGCATGCCGTCCGTGCCGTTGATGAGCGCGAGTCCCTCCTTGGCCGCCAACTCGATCGGTTCGATCCCGGCATGCGCCAACGCATCCGCGGCGGCAACCCGGAAACCGTCCTTGCCGAGCACCCATCCCTCGCCCAGCAGTGCGAGCGCGCAGTGCGCCAGCGGCGCGAGGTCGCCGGACGCACCGAGCGATCCGTGCTCGGGAACCCAGGGCGTGATGTCGTGGTTGAGGAGATCGACGAGCGCGTGCGCGACGAGCGGCCGGACACCGGAGTGGCCGAGCGCAAGCGAGCGAACGCGCAGCAGCATCATCGCGCGGACAACCTCGCGCGGCATCGGTGCGCCGACACCGGCCGCGTGCGAACGGATCAACGCGTGCTGCAACTCGGCCCGGCGCTCCGGCGCGATGAACGTGCTGGCGAGGGCGCCGAAACCGGTCGACACGCCGTACACCGGCCGGCCCTGACGCTCGATGTCGTCGATGATCTCGCGGCTCGTTCTCATGGCCGCGTCCGCCGCCGGCGAAATCTCGATCCGGTCGGCGCCGCGCGCGACCGCGAGAACGTCGGCGTGGGTGACGCCGGTCGGGGTGACGATGACGGTCATGTTGCTTCTCCGTTGCTGAGGGTTCCGTTGCCGGGGGTTCCGTTGCTGGGGTTTCCGTTGACGAGAACGGTGCGAACGAGGGGAACGCCGGGCCGGTATGCCAGGTGCAGGAAGCTCGGCGCGTCCAGGATGACGAGATCGGCCCGCGCGCCGACGCTGAGATGACCGATGTCCGTGCGGCGCAAGGCTTTCGCGCCGCCGGCGGTCGCCGACCACAGCGCCTCGGCCGGGGTCATGCGCATCTCCCGGACCGCGAGCGCGATGCAGAACGGCATCGAGGACGTGTACGACGACCCGGGGTTGCAGTCGGTGGCGAGCGCGACCGTCGCGCCGGCGTCGAGAAGGCCACGCGCGTCCGGGTAGCGCGACCGGGTGGAGAACTCGGCGCCGGGCAGCAACGTCGCGACCGTTCCGGGTGAACCGCCGCCTACCGACGCGGCGAGCGCGTCGATGTCCGGCGGCGCCAGGTGCGTGCAGTGGTCGGCGCTGGCCGCTCCGAGTTCGACCGCCAGCCGTACGCCGCCGCCCGGCGTGAGTTGGTTGGCGTGGATCCGGGCACCGAGTCCGGCCCGGATGCCGGCCGTGAGTACGGCGCGGGAGCGGTCTTCGTCGAACGCGCCCCGTTCGCAGAACACGTCGATCCAGCGGGCGTAGGGCGCCGCCGCGTCCAGCATCGGTCCGCAGACGAGTGCGGTGTAGTCGTCCGGATCGGCATCGGCCGGGATCACGTGGGCGCCGAGGTACGTCGTCTCGTCGGTGAATTCGCCGGCAATGCGTAGCGATCGGCGCTCGTCGGCAACGGTCAGTCCGTACCCACTTTTGATCTCGATCGTGGTCGTGCCCTGCCGCAGCATCTCGCGGTGCAGTCGCGCGACGGTGGCCCGCAGGTCGTCGTCGGACGCCGACCTCGTGGCGGCTACGGTCGTGCGGATGCCGCCGCCCGTGTAGGGCGATCCGGCCATCCGGGCCGCGAACTCGGCCGCTCGGTCGCCGGCGAAGACGATGTGTGCGTGGCTGTCCACGAACCCCGGAATGACCGCGGCGCCGGCGGCATCGAGGGACCGATCGGCGGGTGGGGCCGACGAGCGGGCGCCGACCCAGGCCACGTGGCCGTCGTCGCCAACGACGACGGCGGCGTCCCGGATGATGCCCAACGCTGTATCGCCACGCGAAGCGTCGTTCGTGACGAGCTCTCCGATGTGGTCGATGACGAGCGTCATCGCGCGTCCGGGCGCTCAAGGGTGATCGGCTCATCGAGGCTCGCGGTCGTCGATTCGTCGGCGCCACCCGGGTCGAACGGCACCGGCATCACGAACGAGGCCGGCACAACCGCTGCGGGCAACCACAGCGGCGTGATGGCGGTGGCCAGGGCGGAACCGACGTCGATCGTCGCGTGCCGGCCGTCGTGCACAACGGTCGTGCCGTCGATCACCACGTGCGTGACGTCGGCCGCCGTCGCCGCGTAGATGGCCGCGGCGCGCGGATCGGCGCCGGCCGTACGGCGGCTGTCCAGCCGGAGCGTGACCAGATCGGCACGGGAACCGGGGGCGATCGTGCCGGCGTCGGCCCAACCGAGTGCACGGTGGCCGTTCGTCGTGGCCGCCGCCATCAGCTCCGCGACGTCGAAGTGGCCGCGAGTCTCGGTGCGCAGCCGTTCATGCATCTCGATCGCGCGCGCTTCGGAGAACATGTCGATGACCGCGTGGCTGTCGGAGCCGAGCGACAGCGGCGAACCGGCGTCGACGAGCGCGCGCGCCGGACCGATGCCGTCGGCCAGATCTTCCTCGGTGGTCGGGCAGAAGCACACGCCGGTGTCGGTGTCGCCGAGGACCGTACGGTCGATGTCGTCGAGATGCGTCGCGTGCACCGCGGTGGTCGTCGGCCCGAGAAAACCGTTGTCCGCCAACAGTTGCGTGGGGGTTGCGCGATGGATGGCGTGGCAGGCCGCGTTTTCGGCCCGCTGCTCGGACAGGTGCACGTGCATCGGCCGCCCGGCCGCGACCTCGACCACGGTCGGCAGTGCCCGGGCCGGGACGGCGCGGACCGAGTGGGCGGCCACGCCGACGCGTGCGTGTGAGTGGTCGGACAAACCGCTGACCCGGCTCGCCCAGGCATCCGCGTCGCGGTCGGCAAACCGGAGCTGCGTGCCGGACAGCGGTGTGCCGTCGACGTTCGCGGTGAGGTAGAGCGTGTCGAGCAGTGTCATCCGCAGGCCGGCGTCCCGGGCGGCGTACATGAGGGCGGCGGCCATCGCGTTCGGGTCGCCGTACGGCGTGCCACCCGGACCGTGGTGCAGGTAGTGAAACTCGCCGACGCACGTGATGCCGGCCAACACCATCTCCGCGTACGTGGCCCGGGCCAGCCAGTAGTACGCGTCGGGGTCGAGCCGTTCGGCCAGTGCGTACATCCCGTCGCGCCACGTCCAGAAGCTGCCCTTGCCGGTCTGCGTACGGCCGCGCAGCGCGCGATGGAACGCGTGCGAATGCGCGTTGGCCAGGCCCGGAATCGTCAGTCCGGCGAGGCGTAGTGCCCCGTCCGTCGCCGCCGTGCCGACCGGTACGCCCGGGATCACGCTGGTGAAGCGGCCTTCGTGCACCTCGATCAGCACATCGGATTCGACGCTCGGATGCTCACCCTGCGCGTCGGACAGCCAGGCGAACTCCGCGTGAAACCGGCGGGTCACCGGCATGCCAGCTCCGTCAACGCGTCGGCCAGCGCGGTCACGCCGGCGGCGCAGTCCTCGTCGCTGGCCGCCTCCTCCGGTGCGTGCGATATGCCGGTCGGGTTGCGGACGAACAACATGGCCGTCGGCACGTGCGCGGCCAGGATGCCCGCGTCGTGGCCGGCGCCGGTCGCGAGCACCGGCGCGCCGGGCAGGACGGCCTGCAGCCGCGACCGCATCGTCGGCGCGAACTCGGTCTCGGCCGACACCGACTCGGGGTTCACGGTCACGGTTGTGCCGTCGCGATCGGCGCGCTCGGACGACTTGGTCATGATGTCGGCGATCAATCCGGCCAGCGTCCCGTCGTCGGCGGCCCGCGCATCGAGCCAGCCGGTGACCGCCGACGGGATCGCATTCGTCGCGTTCGGCTCGACCTGGATCCGTCCCATCGTCGCGTGCGCCCCGGACAGTCGGGCCGCTTTGTTCGCGGCCAATACGGTGAACGCGTACGTGAGCATCGGATCGTGCCGGTCGGACATCCGGGTCGTGCCGGCGTGGTTGCCCTCGCCGCGGAACTCGAAGCGGTAGCGACCATGCGGCCAGATCGAGCTGGCCACGCCGACCGCGGCGTCCGAGTCGACGAGCGACCGGCCCTGCTCGACGTGCAACTCCACAAACGCGCCAATGCCGCTGAGCCGGTCCGTGTCCGGGCCGACCTCGGCCGGATCGAGTCCGCCGATCGTCAACGCATCGGCCAGCCGTACGCCGTCGCTATCGGTCAGCCGGAGCGCCTGCTCCGGTCGCATCGCGCCGGTCAGCAGGCGGGAGCCGAGGCACGCGATGCCGAAGCGGGAACCCTCCTCCTCGGTGAAGACGACGATCTTCACCGGGCGACCCGGGATCGCGCCTCGCGTTCGCATCTCATCGATCGCGAGCAACGCGGACACCACGCCCAACGGGCCGTCGTACGCCCCGCCGTGCGGTACGGAGTCGAGGTGACTGCCGGTGACGACGGCCGCCTGGCGTTCGTCGACCCCGGTTGGACACCAGGTCGCCCAGATGTTGCCGTTCCCGTCCGTCTCCACCTCGAGATCGCGGTCGAGGGCCTCCTCGATAAACCACTCGCGGCAATCAATGTCGGCGTGCGTCCATGAATAGCGCACGTAGCCGGGGCCGGCCGGCCCGTCGACGGCACGGCTCGGCGCCCGGCCGATCGGTGTGAGCGAACCCCACAGCGCGGCGAACTTGTCGACGGCATCGGTCATTCCCGCACCCCCGTATCGACCGGCTCGGCACCCTCGCGCATCGGCACACGTACGCCGGCGGTCTCGGCGACCGTCTCGGCGAGCTCGTATCCCGCGTCGACATGTCGGATCACGCCCATACCCGGGTCGTTGGTGAGCACCCGCTCGATCTTCTGGCCGGCGATCGGCGTGCCGTCGGCGACGCAGACCTGACCGGCGTGGATGGAGCGCCCGATGCCGACACCGCCGCCGTGGTGGATGGACACCCAGGACGCGCCCGAAGCGGTGTTGACGAGGGCGTTGAGCAACGGCCAGTCGGCAATGGCGTCGGAGCCGTCGGCCATCGATTCGGTCTCCCGGTACGGCGACGCCACCGACCCGCAGTCGAGATGATCGCGACCGATCACCACCGGCGCCGACAGCTCGCCGGAGGCGACCATGTCGTTGAAGCGCACGCCCGCCTTGTCCCGCTCGCCGTAGCCGAGCCAGCAGATACGGGCCGGCAAGCCCTGGAAGGCAACACGTTCGGAGGCCATCTTGATCCAGCGGGCCAACGACTCGTTCTCCGGGAACAGATCGAGGATCGCCGCGTCGGTCTTGGCAATGTCGGCCGGGTCGCCGGACAGCGCCGCCCAGCGGAACGGCCCCTTGCCCTCGCAGAACAGCGGCCGGATATACGCCGGCACAAAGCCCGGGAACGCGAACGCTCGTTCGTACCCGGCGAGTTGCGCCTCGCCGCGAATCGAGTTGCCGTAGTCGAACACCTCGGCGCCGGCGTCCATGAAGCCGACCATCGCCGCGACATGCCGCGCCATCGAGGCGCGCGCGCGATCGGTGAACTCCTCGGGCTTGCGGGCCGCGTAGTCCGGCGCGTCGTCGGGCTCGATCCCGGTCGGGACGTACGACAACGGGTCGTGTGCCGACGTCTGGTCGGTCACGATGTCGACCGGCACGCCACGCTGCAGCATGTCCGGCACGACGACCGCCGCGTTGCCGACGACGCCGACCGACAGCGCGCGGCGTTCCCGCTTGGCGGCGAGGACGAGATCGATGGCGTCGTCCAGCGATTCCGCGATGACATCGAGGTAGCGCGTCGCCACCCGGCGCGCCAGGCGGTTCTCGTCGACGTCGATGATGAGGCACGCCCCGCCGTTCATCGTGACCGCGAGCGGTTGTGCGCCGCCCATCCCGCCGCAGCCGGCCGTCAGAGTCAGCGTCCCGGCGAGCGTGCCGCCGAATCGTTTCGCGGCCACGGCGGCGAACGTCTCGTACGTCCCTTGCAGGATCCCCTGCGTGCCGATGTAGATCCACGAGCCGGCCGTCATCTGGCCGTACATGGTGAGACCCAGCCGCTCCAGGCGCCGGAACTCCGGCCAGGTCGCCCAGTCGGGCACGAGGTGGGAATTCGCGATCAGCACCCGCGGCGCCCACTCGTGGGTCCGGAAGACGCCGACCGGCCGACCCGACTGCACGAGCATCGTTTCGTCGTCGGCGAGCGTCGTCATCGTCCGGATCAACGCGTGGTAGGACGGCCAGTCGCGCGCGGCTTTGCCCGTACCCCCGTAGACCACGAGGTCCTGGGGTCGCTCCGCAACGTCCGGATCGAGGTTGTTCTGCAGCATCCGCATGGCCGCTTCCTGCGGCCAACCGCGCGCGGTGAGCGTCGTGCCCCGGGGTGACCGGATCGGGTCCACTGGCTACTCCTAAGGTCGTTCGTCAGCTCAGCGCTGCGTGAGGTGAGGAAGTCAGGTGAGGCCTTGTCAGCCTAAAAAGAGGTCGCGTCGGGCGGCCGAAGCGTCGAACGCTTCGAGCCGCGCCTGGGTTCGGTTCGGCGCAGCATTGCAGATGGCCTGTAACAACACCATCGCGAGAGCCATCGGCGCCGCGTGGAGATCAAAAACGAGGTGTGGGCTCACCCGGGCGTGCAGCGTCAGATCGGCGGCGTCCGCGACCTCGCCGATCGGCGAGTCAGTCAGCGCGACCACGGTGAGACCAGCGGCCCGCGCTTCGCGCAGCGCCGCCAACGACTCCCTCGGGTGGCGCGGCAACACAATCCCCAGCATCGCGGTCGCGCCGGCCGCGCGCGCCTGTTCCAGCTGATCGGTGAGCAGGCTGCCACCATGATCGAGTACGTGGACCTCCGGCAGCACCTTCGCCGCGAAGTAGCCGAAGTACGCGGCGAGCGGGGCAGCCGTTCGAAGACCCAGTACCGGCAGGGGCCGGCTGGCCGCGAGCGCTGTGGCGGCTGAGTCGATCGTGGTCCGGTCGAGCGACCCATCGGCCAGGCGGTCGGCGAGGCGGCCAAGGTTGTCGATCTCGGCCCGTACGGCGTGCTGCAGGTCGTTAGGGGTGTCGTGGTCCTGGCCGGCCCCGCCGGCTGCCGGCCGACGATCTCCGGTGCTGGCCGGCTCCCGGAGTGCTCGTCGGAGGGCAGGGTAGCCGTCGTAGCCGAGTGCGATGGCGAACCGGGTTACCGACGGTTGGCTGACGGCGGCCAGGTCGGCGACCTCGGCCGCCGACAGGTAGGCCGCGGCCGGCGCGTGTTCGAGCAGGCAGTGCGCGATGCGGCGCTGAGTCGGGGTGAGGCGCACACCGTCGACGATCGCCAGCAACTGTTCATGCACACCGTGACTCTATGGCAAGTTTTCATTCAGTTGGACGGCTGGGGCATGCCAGGTGCGTGCCGGCGTGCCAATGTGCCGTGGTTGGCCGGGCGCCTACCTCTCCGTGCGCGGTTTTGGGCTCGACGGGGTTTCCGCAGCACTTGTAGCGTGGCGTTATGCATGTGACGGGGCTGCACACGTACGCGATCAAGGGTTGCTACCGCACCGACGTTGCCGAGGCGATTGTGGAACCGTGGGGTTTCGCGGGCGACCGACGGTTCATGATCGTGGACGAGGGCTACCGCATGCTCACACAGCGCGAGGAGCCGGGCCTCGTACGCATCCGGCCGACGCTCGACGCCGATCAGCTCACCCTCCGGGCGGCCGGGCACGACGATCTGGTGGTCGACGTGGTCGCGGGCGAGTTGGTCGACACGAACGTTCATTCGAGTCTTTTGCAGGGCGCCCTGGTCGATGAGGTTGCGGACAAGTGGATTTCGACGATTCTCGGCCGGCCGGCGCATCTGCTCTGGCTCGACGACCCGACGCGGCGGCGGATCAACCCGGACTACTCGCTCGACACCGACCGCGTGAGCTTCGCCGACGGCTATCCCGTCCTGCTGGCGAACACCGCCTCGTTGGACGTGCTCAACGACTGGCTCTACGAGGCGCAGAGCCTGGAGGGGCCGCTGCCGATGACACGGTTCCGGCCGAACATCGTGCTGGGCGGCGCGGCGCCATGGACGGAAGACGGCTGGACCGGCGGCCGGATCCGGGTCGGCAACGTCACGTTCCGCGTGCCGAAGCCATGCGATCGCTGCGTCGTCACGACCACCGATCAGGAGACGGGTCAGCGGGGGCACGAGCCGCTACGTACGCTGGCCCGCTATCGCAACGTGAATCAGGGCTTGATGTTCGCCACGAACCTGATCCCGGACGGCACTGGGACGGTTCGCATGGGCGACGAAGTCACCGCGCTCGACTGATTCCGCCGGCCCGGACGGCCAAGATCCCGGTCGGACGGCGCGCGACAGGGACGCCGGAGGGCGGCTGGCGGCGGCGGCACGCGACTGTACGGAAGTTGGGCGCCAGATCGCGCCGCGGGCGCCCGACTTCCGTACAAGTGCGGGCGTGGCCGTCCGGGCGGCCGGGAGACGCGGACACGCGGACACGCGGACACGCAAAGGGCGCGACCCGCGTAGGTCGGTGCCGGTTGACACGTGAGAATGATCGGCGATGACCAGAATTGAACGCCGCCGCGCGGGCGCGACCGCACTGATCGCGGGCCTGGCCGCCGGCTTCGCCGCTGATGCCGTCTTTGGCGACCCGCGCCGCTTTCATCCGGTAGCCGGGTTCGGGCGCGCCGCAGGCCGACTGGAACGGGCGATGTACGCGCCGACCCAGTCGGCCGGGGTCGTGTACACGGCCGTGGCGACCGGCGTCCCGACCGTGCTGGCCGTTGCCGCGCACGTCGCGACGAGGCGACGACCGGTGGCGCGCGCCGCGTTGATTGCCGCCACTACGTTCGCGGTGCTCGGCGGCACATCACTTGGCCGCGAAGCCGACGCGATGGCGGCCGAACTCGACCGGGACGATATCGACGCCGCGCGGGATCGCGTGCCGAACCTGTGTGGCCGTGACCCGGCCGCGCTCGACGCCGGTGAAATTGGTCGGGCGACGGTGGAGTCGGTCGCCGAGAACACCTCCGACGCCACGGTCGCGCCGCTGCTCTGGGGCGCGGTGGCCGGCTTGCCCGGACTCGTCGGCTACCGGGCGATCAACACGCTGGACGCGATGGTCGGACATCGGTCCGAGCGCTACCGCGACTTCGGGACGGCCTCGGCCCGGCTCGACGACGCAGCCAACCTGCTGCCGTCCCGGCTCACCGCGCTGCTCACCATCCCGGCCGCCGCGATCGTGGACGATGGGCGGCCGCCGGGCGATCCGCGACGCCGTGGCCCGCGACGCTCGGCGTTCGCCACGTTCGCGACGTGGCTGCGGGATCGCAACCGGCACCCGAGCCCGAATTCTGGCCAGTGCGAGGCGGCGATGGCCGGCGCGCTCGGCGTACGGCTCGGTGGACGCAACGTCTACCACGGTCGCGTCGAGGTCCGCCCGATGCTCGGCCGAGGCCCACTGCCCGGTCCGGCCGAGATCCGTCGAGCCGCTCGGATCTCCCAGACCGTCGGCGCGTTCGCCCTCGTCGTGAGCGCCGGCGTCGTCGCCGCTCGACGCGCGGTCAGCAGGCCGACGGCGTGAGCGGCGCGCTCCTCGTCGCGGGCACGACGTCGGACGCCGGCAAGTCGACGATCGTGGCCGGCATCTGTCGATGGCTTCATCGCCAGGGTGTTCGCGTGGCTCCGTTCAAGGCACAGAACATGTCGAACAACTCGGTCGTGGTGCTCGACGCCAACGGCGTCGGCGGCGAAATCGGGCGGGCGCAAGCGATGCAGGCGGCGGCATGCGGGCTCGCCCCGAGCGTCGCGTTCAATCCGGTGTTGCTCAAGCCCGGCGGCGACATGCGTAGTCAGGTGATCCTGCGCGGCCAGCCGGTCGGCGACATCGGTGCCGGCGACTTCCTCGCCGGCGACTGGCGCTCTCGCCTCAGCGTGGCCGCCTATCGGGCCTTCGACGATCTCCGCGCCGACTATGACGTCGTCATCGCCGAGGGCGCCGGCAGCCCGACCGAGATCAACCTGCGGGCGAGCGACTACGTGAACATGGGTCTGGCCCGCCATGGCCAGGTGCCGGTGATCGTGGCCGGAGACATCGATCGCGGCGGCGTGTTCGCGGCACTGCACGGCACGCTGGCGCTGCTCGATCGGGCCGACCAGGCGCTCATCGCCGGGTTCGTGATCAACAAGTTTCGGGGCGACGCCGGCCTGCTCGAACCCGGGCTCGCACTGCTGGAAAAGGCGACCGGCCGGCCCACCCTCGGCGTCGTGCCGTGGAGTGCGGATCTGTGGATCGACGCGGAGGATTCGCTGGCCTATCCGGACGGCCGGGTCCTCGGACGGCCGGCGCCGCCCGTCGGCGACCAGTGGCTGCGCGTGGCCGCCATACGCCTGCCGCACCTCTCGAACGCCACCGATCTCGAAGCGCTCGCGGCCGAGCCCGGCGTCGTCGTCCGGGTCACGACATCGCCGGCCGAGGTCGCCGACGCCGATCTTGTGGTGCTTCCGGGCAGCAAGGCGACCGTCGCCGATCTCGATTTGGTTGCGGGAGACCGGTCTCGCCGGTGCGATCACGGCGCACGCGAACGCCGGGCATCCGGTCCTCGGCATCTGCGGCGGCTTCCAGATGCTCGCCCGCACGATCGACGACGATGTCGAGAGTGGTCGTGGACGCGTCGAGGGGCTGGGGCTTCTGCCGGTCGACGTGACGTTTGGATCACGAAAGACCCTGAGCCACGCGGTGGGCACGGGCTTCGGGCGGGCCGAGGTTCGCGGCTACGAAATCCATTACGGGTACGTGTCGAGCCAAGCGTCCCGGGTCCGGCCGCTCATCGAGCGAGCCGACGGAACGCCCGAAGGCGCCGTGGCCGGGAGTGTCTACGGCACCCACTGGCACGGAGCGTTCGAGTCCGACGAGTTCCGCCGTCGGTTCCTCGCGGCCGCCGCCCGCGACGCGGGCCGCGCCGGCTTCGCCGTCGCCCCCGCCACGGTGTTCGCCGACCGTCGAACGCGGCTGCTCGATCTGCTGGGCGACCTTGTCGCCGCGCATCTCGACACCGCCGCGCTCTGGCGCCTTATCGAATACGGCGCGCCGGCCGGTCTGCCGTTCGTCCCGCCGGGCGCGCCGTGACGGATCCGGCGGCACCGGTCATCGAGACGTTCGCGGCGTTGGCCAGCGTTGTGATGCGCCGCCCGCCGCGCCTCGGCACCGTACGCCTGGTTGCGGTCGACGGACCGTCCGGCGCGGGCAAGACGACGTTCGCCGGCCGGCTCGCCCGGGCGCTACAAGGCGCCTCGCGGCTGCGCTACGCATCGGCGTTGCCAGCCGATACCGCTATCGTGCCGACCGACGCGTTCCTGGACGGGTGGGCCGAGCCGCTGTCGGTCTGGCCGGCGCTGCGATCGGACGTGCTCGACCCGTTGGCGGCCGGCCGGCCGGGGGCGTACCACGCCTATGACTGGACGTTGCGGCGTTTCGGTGCGGAGGCCATCCCGGTCGGCGTACCCACCGTCTTGATTCTCGAGGGCGTAACCAGCGCGAGCGCGGGGGTTCGGGCGCAGCTGAGCCTGGCCGTGTTCGTCACCGGCGACGCCGCTGTCCGCACCGAGCGGACGCTGGCGCGCGACGGCGCCAACATCGAGGCGGCCCTGCGAAATTGGCAGGCGGCTGAGACCATGTACTTCCAAGCGGAGCGTACGGCGGACGTGGCTGACGTCGTGGTAGACGGCACGACCGATCTGCGGCACGATCCCGAGAAGGAATACGTGTGCCTGCACCCCGCCGGTGCACCCACGGGAGGATGGCGCCGATGACCACCGAGAACATGCCAACCCGACGTCGTGTGGTCCTTACCGGGATCAGCTCGCGGGCGTGGGAGCACCCCGCCGACCGCGGTGCGCTGACGGCGCTGCGTGAATTGCGTGGCTTCGACGACGTCCTCAAGGCGATCGCCGGGATCTGGAACGAGCGGGCCTGGCGGTTGATGTATCTCGGGGGCTCGATCCGCGTCGACCATCGCCAACATCCGCGGGTGCACCGCCTGTTCGCGGAGGCGGCCGCGACGCTCGACATCGACAAGCTCCCCGAGCTCTACGTCGAGCAGTCGCCGCTCATCAACGCATCGTGCATCGGCATGTCCAAGCCTTTCATCACCGTGACCCACCGCGCCGTCGAACTGCTGGACGACGAGGAGCTTCGGTACGTGCTCGGGCACGAACTCGGCCACCTGCGCAGCGGCCACGCGGTCTACCGCACGATGATGGTGATCCTGGCGCGATTGTCGATGAATCTGGCGTGGTTGCCGGTCGGCGCGATCGTGCTGCGTGGCGTGATCGTCGCGCTGCAGGAGTGGTGGCGCAAGGCCGAGTTGTCCGGCGACCGCGCCGGTTTGCTCGCCGGCCAGGACCCCGCGGCCGCGTTGCGGGCGCACATGAAGCTCGCCGGCGGTGGTGACCTGGCCGAGATCGACACGGCCGCGTTCCTGGAACAGGCGAGCGAATACGAGTCGACCGGCGATCTGCGCGACAGCCTGCTCAAGCTGCAGATGCTGCTCGGCCTGACGCACCCGCTGCCGGTCGCGCGGGCGGCCGCGTTGCGGGAGTGGATCGATTCGGGGGCGTACGCCCGGATCCTTTCCGGCGACTACCCGCGTCGCGATAACGACAAGGACGCCTCGATCCGGCAGGATGCCAAGGAGGCGGCCGAGTCCTACCGCGACTCGTTCCGGCGCTCCCAGGACCCGCTGGTCGGGCTGCTGCGCAAGCTCGGCGACGGCGCGTCCGGTGTGGGTGACGTGGTGGGTGCAAGTGCGACTCGCGTCCGCGGTTGGATGGGCAACCGCAACGACGGCACCACCGGGACCAACGGGACCAACGGCTCGCCGCCGCCGGACGAACCCGCGAGCTGACCCGGCGCGCCGGCGCTACGCATCGGCGGACCAATGCGCCTCGCGGCTGCGCTACGCATCGGCTGGCCTACGATCGCGGTCATGACCGATGACGAGCTGCGCGCCAAAGTCGCCGCCACCCTGCCCGGCGTCCGAGCTGACCTGGAACGCCTGGTGGCGATCCCGAGTATCGCGTTCGACGGATTCGACCATTCGCACGTCCACGCGTCGGCCAACGCCGTCGCGGAGCTGTTGCGGGCGGCCGGTCTGCCCGATGTGACGGTCGTCGAGGCCGGCGGCCAACCGGCCGTGATCGGGCGCAAGCCCGCGCCACCGGGCGCGCCGACCGTGCTGCTCTACGCGCATCACGACGTACAACCGATCGGCGACGCGAGCCAGTGGAAGACCGACCCGTTCGTGGCGACCGAGCGGGACGGCCGGCTCTACGGCCGCGGTGCCGCCGACGACAAGGCCGGTGTGATGGCGCACGTCAGCGCGTTGCGGGCGCTCGGCGACGACCTGCCGGTCGGTGTCGTGGTGTTCGTGGAAGGCGAGGAGGAGTTCGGCTCCGACTCGCTGGAAGACCTGCTCAAGCAGCATCGGGACGAGATCGCGGCCGATGTGATCGTGATCGCCGACTCCGGCAACTGGGACATCGGCGTGCCCGCCCTCACGACCAGCCTGCGGGGCATCGTGAACTGCTTTGTCGACGTCCGTACCTTGGACCACGCCGTACACAGCGGGATGTTCGGCGGCGCTGTGCCCGACGCGTTGACGGCCTTGTCAAAGCTCCTCGCCACACTGCACGACGACGCCGGCGACGTTGCGATCGCGGGCCTGGTGCAGGCGTCCGCATCACCGCTGGACTACCCGGAGGACCGGTTCCGCGAGGAGGCCGGCATGCTCGACAGCGTCGGGTTGATCGGCACCGGGCGGCTCGTCGACCGGATGTGGACGAAGCCATCGGTGTCGGTTCTCGGCATCGACGCGCCACCGACCAACGCGGCTCCGAACGCGCTCGTGCCGACCGCTCGGGCCAAGATCAGCGTACGGATCGCGCCCGGCGACGATGCCCGCAAGGCGTACCAGGCCGTCAAGGCCCACCTCGAATCGCACGTACCGTGGGGCGCCACGGCGACCGTGACGCTGGAGGCCGGCGGCGATCCGTGCGTGATCGACGCGACCGGCCCGATGTACGACGCGGCGCGGGCCGCGTTCCGCGATGCCTGGGACGGAACCGATCCGGTCGACATCGGCGTCGGCGGTTCGATCCCGTTCATCGCGACCTTCCAGGAAATGTTCCCGGACGCGGCGATCCTGGTGACCGGCGTCGAGGATCCGCAGGCTCGGGCACACGGTCCGAACGAGAGCCTGCACCTCGGCGAGTTCGCCCGGGTCTGCCTGGCCGAGGCGATGCTGCTGCGCAATGTCGCGGCGGCTGGCCGGTAGGTAATCGGTGCGAGCGTTACCGCCGCGGCCACCGTCTGGCCCGCGCTGCCTGTAGAGCGCGGGTCAGGCCGCCGCTCTCGATCGAGCCGGTCACGGACGCGGGAGTGGGACCGGCGGCCGGCCGCGGCGCCTCGCCGGCCCCGTCCCGCGCGGCCAGCACGGGGCCGACGACCACGCGGATAGCTGCGGCGACGGGAATCGCCATCAGCGCTCCGATCACGCCGAGCATGCTCGCGCCGATCAACGCGGCCAGAAGCACGGCCACGGAGGACAGGTCGACCGCGTTGCGCATCACGCGCGGCTGGATGAAGTAGTTCTCGACCTGCTGATAGACCAGGAAGAATACGACCAGCACGACGGTGTTCGGCCACAGGTCCGTGGTCGCGAACGCGACGAGCACGCAGACGGCGGCCCCGATCGTCGCGCCGATCAGCGGGATCAGGTCGGTGATAGCCACGGCGACCGCCAGCGGCAGCGCGAATGGCACCCGCAAAATCTCCATGACGATGAACGCGCTCACCCCGGCGATCAGCGAGATGATCAGATTTCCGATCATGTAGGCGCCGACCTTGTCGATCATGACGGTGGTCGCGTGCGTCACTTGCGGCCGGTGGCGCTTGGGGAACAGCCGGACGATCCCCCGGCGAAGTCGGGGCAGGTCGGCCATGAAGTAGATGGCCAGCACGACAACCAGCAGCGTCGTGACGAGCGCGCCGAAGAACCGCGTACCGACTGTTACTGCCTCATGGCTCAGGTAGGACGGTGCTCGGTGGGCCCACGACGCGATCCTTGGCTGCAGGTTGAAGCGGTCTTCGAGGCGTGCGAGGCTCGGCGACCGCTCGCGCAGGTGCTGGAGGTAGCCGGGGAAGTCGCTGCCGAGTTGGCCGGCCTGGTCGATCAGGGTCGGGATCGTCGCGTACCCGAATCCGGCCAACAGCAGGAGTACGACCGTAACGATCAGCGCGACCGCGCGCGACCTCTTGATCTTGTGGGCAATCAGCCATCGGACGGCCGGGTCGAGGCTGACCGCGATGAATGCCGCGACCGCTACCTTGACCAGGAGTCCGCGAAGCGCGTAGACGGCCAGCGCGAGCAGAAAGACGGCGAGAACCGCGACCGCCGCCGTGATCGCATAGCCGAACATGTCGCGGGCTGGGATGTGGGGGCGCGCAGCCTCCGAAGTCGCGGTATCCGCGGCCGCCGCCACCGGCTCGGTGGCGTCCGCCGGTGATGAGCCAGCCTCGCTCTGCATGGGCCGCAGGGTACCCGGTCCCGGGATGTCCAAACCAGCGACGCACGCGGGCCGACGTGGGGTTCTTCGGTATCAGTGACGGGTACGGACTGCGTACGCCACACGCTCCGCCGTGGCGGATGTGCGGCCGGCCGTGCGGGCTAGAGGTCGAGCCGGGGCGCGAACGCCTGTGACGACGGCCCGTCGAGCTCGTGCAGGGTTACCTCGCGGCGGTTGCCGGTGGCGGCGACCCGGACGGCGACCATGCTCCCGTCGTCGAATCGGAGGCTGAACATCGGATCGAGCGAACACAGGAACTCGAACTCCTCGATGACACCGGTCCCGTCCGGGACGAGCCAGGCGCGTGCGTCACCGCCGTCGTCCGTCGAGCCGAGGTCGAGTTTGACTTCGATGCTGCCCAGACGGGTCGATGAATTTGCCCACCACTCGAGCCAGGCACGATCCGTGTCGCCGTTCACCGATCGAGCCTCGGCGCTGTGGGCCGCGCAGTCAAGGGCGCCGACCGCTTCGGTGTGACTTGTCCGGCCGACCGGCCAACTCGCGAGACGGCGGCCGCCGATTCACGAACCGGCGGCCGTCCACTCACGACTTGAACGGCCCGATGATCTCGCTGGTGATCCAGCCGCCGTAGAAGTCGCTGGCCTGCGGCGTGACCTGCTCGCCAGCGACCGTACACTCGTCGACCCGGCCCGGGTAGAACGCGAAGTAGCCGGTGATTTCCTCGTAGGACTCGATCGGATCCGGGTAGTACCACGCGACATTGCGTACGGTCGCTCCCGGCAGCACTAGGTCGACGTAGTGGGCGACGCCCTTGAACTCACAGAACGTGTGGTGATCGGTGGGCACGAGCAGATCGGTCCGTACGTCCGCGGGCGGGAGGTAGAACGCCGGCGGATGCGATGTCTCGAGCACGCGGAACGCCCCCGTCGTGCGCGCGACGGACACGCCGCGGTGCGTGACGGTGATCTCGCGCGTCGTCGGCTCCAGGCGCGGTGGGCGCGGGTAGTCCCATACCGATTCGGTCGCCATCAGGTCAGTCTGCCACCGGATCGAGACTCCGGCGTGCCGTGCTGGTCGCGCTCGGTGTCTCACCCGATGGTGTACTTCGTCCTTTTGCGTGTCGGTCGGTCGGGGTAGTATTCGAACATGAGTTCTAATTCAGAGGTTTCCCGCAGTCGCACCGCGCTCGACGACACGCCGGTCGACGCGTACCCGAGCGCCGTCGACGGTGCGGTCGTCACTCACCTGGTCATCGCCGATCTGGCCGGCCACGACACGGTCATCGACGACGCCGACGACCCGGACGCCGAGGGCGCGGTCATTCACCGCATCGACGCGGCCGTGGACGCGCTCGGTGGCGTCGACTTCGCCACCTGGTCCGACTCGAGCCTGAGTGGACATCTCGACGAGCTCTCGCTCGTGCTGTGCCGGATTGACGCAGAGTTGTCGCGGCTGGCCGATGCCGTGCGATCACGGGGGTTCGACATCGCCGAGGTCGACCTGCCGCTCGCAAGTTGACGTTCACAGATCGTCGCGGTCCGTGGCCGCCGTCGAATCATCGATGGCGGCCGTCGGGTGCGGCCGCGCGACGCCGGCTCAACAGCAAGTCGAGGCTGGAGCCGCGTGACTCGCCGAAAGCGTCTGACCGTGCTGGCACGATGGACGGGTGCTGGCATGCCACCGGAGAGACCGACATGCGATTTGCTGACCTTGTCGCTGCGTCGGCGGCGGTCGCCGCGACGTCGAAGCGACTGGCCAAGGTCGAGCTGCTCGCTGGCGCGCTGCACGAGCTGCGTGGCGCGCCGGACGCGGAGGTCACGGCCGGGGCGGCATATCTGTCGGGCGAGCTCCGGCAGCGGCAGACGGGCGTCGGGTGGGCGGCGTTGCGTGGGCTCCCCTCGGCGGCCGAGACAACGTCGCTCACGGTCGGCGAGGTCGATGCGGCCTTCGCGGAGCTCGCCGTGCAGTCGGGCCCGGGTTCGCAGACGCGTCGGCGCGACCTCGTGCAGGCGTTGTTCGCCCGGGCGACCCGCGCCGAGCAGGAGTTCCTGGTCCGGCTCATCGGTGGCGAGTTGCGTCAGGGAGCGCAGGCCGGTGTGCTCGTCGACGCGATCGCTCGCGCCGCCGAGGTTCCAGCGGCGAGCGTGCGCCGTGCCCTGCTGCTCAGCGGCAGTCTGACCGACGTCGCTCGCACCGCCTTGGAGCACGGTGCCGTGGGCCTGGATGCCTACGGACTTCAGGTTGGGCGGGCGCTGACGCCCATGCTCGCCGCGTCGGCGCCCAACGTGAGCGAGGCGATCGACGCGACCGGCCTGCCGGCGGTGGTCGACGCGAAGCTCGACGGCATCCGCATCCAGGTCCACCGGTCCGGTCCGTCGGTGCGCGTCTTCACCCGGAGCCTCGATGACATCACCGTGCGGCTGCCCGGCGTCGTGGCGGTCGTCGCCGCGCTCAGCTCCACCGACATCGTGCTCGACGGCGAGGCGATCGCTCTCGACATCGGCGGTCGGGCGCGTCCGTTCCAGGAGACGTCGTCCGCGGCGGCGACGCACGCGGACAGTGGCCTGCGACCGTACTTCTTCGATCTCCTGCATATCGACGGCGAGGACCTGATCGACGAGCCGGGGCGGATCCGCTGGGCTCGGTTGGCCGAGGCCGTGCCGGGCGAACACATCGTCGAGCGGCGGGAAGTGGGCTCGGTCGAGGACGCGTCGGCGGCGTTCGAAGCGGCCGTCGCGTCCGGCCACGAGGGCGTTGTGGTCAAGGCGATCCAGGCGCCCTATGACGTCGGCCGTCGCGGTAGCGGTTGGGTGAAGGTCAAGCCCCGGCACACCCTCGATCTGGTGGTCCTCGCGGTCGAGCGCGGGCACGGCCGGCGCTCCGGCTGGCTGTCGAATCTGCACCTCGGTGCCCGCGACCCGGCCACCGGTGGGTTCGTCATGCTCGGCAAGACGTTCAAGGGAATGACCGACGAGATGCTGGCGTGGCAGACCGAGCGGTTGACGTCGCTGGCGACGGAGCCGGTCGGACCGGACGATTGGGTCGTAAGGGTTCGCCCCGAGCTTGTCGTCGAGATTGCCTTCGACGGCGTCCAGACAAGCCCCCGCTATCCCGGCGGCGTGGCGCTGCGGTTCGCCCGGGTGCTGCGCTATCGCGAGGACAAGAAGGCGTCGGAGGCAGACACCATCGACGCCGTCCGGGCGCTGCACCGGGGTGCGGTCACGCCGGACGATGATGTCGGCCTCGGCTGACATGCCGGGCGATCGTCGGGCCGTCGCGACTCAGAGAAGCGCCACCGACCGGACGTAGTTCACCTGGTTGTAGACGTTCTGGACCTGCGCCTGGTTCGCGACCGGGATGCGCGCGACGTACGCGGCCGGGCCATTGGAGATCGTCACGGTCACCGTGCCGAGGTAGACATCTTCCTTGGCCAGCAGGAACAGCAGACTGAGGAAACCGGTGCACGGAATGAGCACGATGGCGAGCACGATTGCCCAGGTCGGGATCTTGGTCCCGACCGACCATTGGTCGGTGACCATCCACTGCGAGCCACGCAGCGGGAACGCGCCGGCCGGCGTGCGCACCGCGGACGACGTCACCGAGACCTCGCCGACCTGTGCGATCGGCGGATCGTGGTAGATGGCCATGGACGGATCCATGGTCACTATTAGACCAGCCGGACGGAGCTGGCGTCGTCCCTCGGACGATCCTCTGGCACCTCGTCGCCGAGACGGTCCTTAGGCGCGACGGCAGCGGTCCGATCGCCGGCGAGCCGGTCTTTGGACAGGCGGTCACGTGGCCGATCGCCGCGCGAGTGGCGGTCGATGCCGTCGCGTCGATCATGCGCCTCGCGCCGCGCGGCCCAACCGAACAAGACCAATGCCAGGGCGGAGAACATCCACCACTGCACGGTGTAGCCGGCGTTCATCCACGAATTCTGCCGATCGGCCGGGATGCGGGTGAAGCCACCCGTGGCCGGCGGATTCTGCTTGTCGAGGAGGAGATAGTCGGTGTACGCGGACGTAAGCCCGATCGTGGGCGCGATCATGCGGGGGTCGATGCGGCGTACCGTCGTCTGCCCGTTGATCTCGATGGGGGTCTCGCCCTTGCTCTCCGGCAAATGGATCCGCCCGGTCACGGTGACCGGGCCGGCGGGGACCGCGGCGAACGGCGGTGGGGTGAGGCCGTTACCGCCGCCCGGTGGGATCCAGCCGCGGTCGACCATGATCGTCGAGCCGTTGGCCAGGTCGAGGGGGACGAGGATCTCGAAGCCGACCGTCGAGTTGACCGAGCGGTCGCGGGCGATGACCGTACGTGCCGGGTCGTACGTCCCGGTCACCGACACACGTACCCACTCCTGGGCGGCGGTCGCCGGCCGGGTCCGTGAGATGACGGTATCGATCGGCACCGGCGCGGCCGCGTCGGCGCGATCGATACGGACGTTGATGCCGTGGTGCAGGTGGTATCGGTCGAGTTGCCAGAATCCGAGACCGACCATGATCGCCGACAACGCCACCATGAGTGCGGCAAAGCCCACCCATTTCGGCGTCGCGAGGAACCGGTACACGAATGGTGACGCTACCGCAGCAACCTGGGGGACATTTCCTAGGTCATACCAAGCACGGCATGGTTGGGTATCTTTGCGAGTGCGATTGAGCATGGCTGCGGATGTCTCGTGGCGAACTGTCGTACAAAGGTACGCATTGGCGCGTTCCGGAAAGGCGGCTCGGTGACCCCACTCGAGGTCGGAGTGTCTGGCTCAAACGTCGCTCACGATGCGGCGACCATCGTGGCACTGGCCACGGCGCAGGCCCAGCCCGGCGCTATACCGGCCCACGCACCGGTCGGAGCGATCATGATCGGCACCATGGCGGCCTCGTTGGCGTCCTCGGTATCCAGTGCCCGACACGCTCCGCCCCTTAACCCGGTCGTGGCGCCGGTGGATCACCTCGTCGAGCCGACAATGGCCAACCTGACCAGTGCGGAGGCCGCGCCGCCCGATCCGGCTCGCCCCAGCGGCACCCGCGGTGCGGCACCGGACCGAACCAAGCGGGCGATCACCTCGGCCGCCGGGACGCCGCACGCGGTGTCCACGGCCCATCCTCCGGTTCAGCGGATTCCCAGCGTGCCCGGGGGAGTATTCGTCGGCGAACGATTCCCCCACCTCACCATCGCCACCCCCCGCCTGCACGTCCGCCCACACACATTGGCCGACGCCGACCGCGTCACCGAGATCTTCGGCGACCGGCTGACCCAGCGATGGCTGCCCTTCTCCACCGAGCACGGCGCGATCAACGGCCGTGCCTGGTGCGGCGAGATGGCGGCCGAGCGTCGAGCGATGGGCCAGGGTGATCATTACGCGATCGTGCGGCGCGAAGACGAGCAGTTGGTCGGATGCGTGTGGACCAAGCGCACGGATTGGCCGGCCCGCTCCACCGAGGTGTCGTTCGCGCTCGCGTCCGAGGCACGCGGGTTCGGATTCGCCGCCGAGGCGATCGACGGCCTCGCCATCGAGCTGATCATGCGGCACGACTTCGGCCGCATCGAGTTACGCGTCGCGCCGGGCAACACCGGCTCGCGCCGGGTCGCCGAGAAGGCCGGCTTCCACTACGAGGGCTTGCTGCGTAACGCGGGCTACGTGCACAGCGGTCGGGTCGATCTGGAGATGTGGTCCTTGGTTGCGGCCGATCTGCGCTGAGGTCCGTTGGCGGGTGGGTCAAGGGGCATGCGGCCGACTTCATCCGCTTGGCTGGCGAGCGTTTTAGGCCGGCGCGGGTGAGGCCGGCCGCCAGCCTGGCGGTGCGTGCGCGCCGAGCGGCGGCGGCGGGTTAGGGCTTTCGAAGTTCCGTGGTACGGGGGACTGACGGTTGACGTGGCGGGGTGTGGAAACGGGTGGCCGGTCTCGTGGTTGTGGAGGCCGACCACCCGCTTCGTCGCTTTCTGCTAGTCCTGTCGGCTAGTCGCTTTGGGCTGGTGGGAGCGAGCGTGGGTGGGCTCGGCCGAGCATGTCGTTGGACGGCGGTGTGAAGTGCTCCACCGGCATCCCCTTGACTGCGGCGGCGAAGGTCGCGCCGAGCGCCGCCATTGGCAACGGGTGCAGGCCGCCGCCGGCCGGGTTCGCCGCGCTGTCCGGATCGGCGACGAAGGCCGAGCCGGCGAGCTGCGGCGTGAATGCGGAGAACCAGGCCGCGCGGTTGTTGTCGGTCGTGCCCGTCTTGCCAGCGATCGGACGGCCGACCTCGCCGGCGATCTGGCCCGCGGTGGGCTTTCCACCGCAGCCACCGCGAGCCGCGCCGTAGCCGGTCACGCAGCGGGCCGCATCCGTGGCCGCCCGGGCGACGTCCTTGCTGAAAGCACGGTTGCAGCGGGGCGCGTCGATACGTACGCGCTCGCCGTTCGACGTCGTCATCGCCGGTTTCCCGTCCGGTCCCATGATCGAGTTGACGGGCAGGGGCTGGCAGTAAATGCCCTCGGCCGCGATGGTCGCGAACACGTTAGCAACCTCCAGCGGCTGCGCGTCGGCGACACCGAGCGTGAAGGCGCCCCAGCCGTTCGCGTGAGCCGGTGACGACAGTTTCTGATCGATCGGCGTACGGAAGTGCACGCCGAGCCGCTTTGCCATGGCGACCGCGTTCTTGGCGCCGATCTTCTCCTCGACCTGTACCCAGTACGTGTTCACGGACATGCCGAACCCGCTCCACATGTTGTGCCGCCCGGTATCGGAACCACCGGCATTCGAGGGGCACCACCGTCCACCGCAGGAACCGGCGCCGCCGCCCAGGTAAATCGTCCGAAGCTTGGCCGGCGCGAAAAAGGAGAGGTTGAGCGTGTAGCCCATGTCGAGCGCGGCCAGCATTGTGAAGATCTTGAATGTGGAGCCGGCCTGATAGCCCGGTAGATCGCCGCCGCCGTCCAGCATGTTCACCGTGTTCGGATAGTTGCCTTTGATGCCGTGCCTGCGGTTATACCCATTTGAACTCGGCTTGTTGTCTTGCGAGTCGAGCGAGTAGTTCCGGTTGACCGCCATGGCTTGGACCCGACCCGTACCGGGTTGGATCAACACCTCGCCGAGCGCGAACTTCGAGTTCTTCGACAACCCGTGCGTGACCTTCGACTGGGCGATCGACTGGATCTTGGGGCTGATCGACGTGACGACGCGGTAGCCGCCGCGTTGAAGGGCATCCAATCGATCCTGCTGTGTCTTGCCGAACGCCGGCTGGGCCAGCCACCACTGCTTGAACTCGTCGCAGAAGAATCCCCAGTCGTTGTGCTGCTCCGACACGCTGACGCAGTCGTTCGGTGGCGACGACAGGTTCAACGTGATCGGTGCCCGCTCCGCCTTGGCGGCTTCGGCCGCCGATACGTAACCGAGCGCCTGCATGCGGCTGATCACGTAGTTGCGCCGCTCCAGGGCGGCCTTCTTGTCCGACCCGGTCGGGTCGTACGTCGTCGGGGCCTGGACGAGTCCGGCGATCATCGCGGCCTGGTCCAGCGTCAAGTCGTTGGGGCTGGTCGAGAAGTACGTGTGTGCGGCGGCATAGACGCCGTACGCCCGGTGGCCGAAGTAGGCGAGATTCAAGTAGCCCTCGAGGATCTGCTTCTTGGACATTTGCGTCTCGAGGTCGAGTGCGAGCTTCATCTCGCGGATCTTGCGAGCCGGCGTTTGTTCGGTCGCTTCGACCGCTGACTCGGGCGTCGTGGCGCCGTCGCGAAGCGCATTGCGGACGTACTGCATCGTCAGCGTCGAGGCACCCTGCGAGACGCCGCCGGCTTCGTCGTTGGCGACGAACGCCCGGGCGACGCCGCGGACGTCGACGCCCTTGTGGTCGTAGAACCGTCCGTCCTCGGCGGCGACGATCGCCTGCTGCATGTAGGGCGACATTTGGTCGATCGAGACCGCGGTCCGGTTCTCGGCGTAGAACTCGGTCAGCAGGGTCTTGCCATCGCTGGCATAGACGTAGGTCGTCTGCGCCAGCGGTGGGATGGTGAGTTCGGAGGGCAGCGATTGGATCGCGTCGGCACCGGCTTTGGCGCCGAGCCCGCCGGCCGCGGCGAGCGGATAGGCGACGGCGGCGACGGTTACGCCGGCGATGAGTCCGGCACGGATGAGGGGGACAAGGCGGCTGCTGGCCGAGAGTGCTCGCTTAATCACGTCATCAAGGTATGACAAATCCATAAATAGCATGATTTGAAGTGGAAACAAGGAGGGTAAAAAAGCCGCGACCGGCCACGTCGGACACTCCGCGGACCGGCCGCCGACCGGTTTCGCGGCCGGTCGCCTCTACCAGGCAGTATGGCGGGATGGTCGACGTTGTGCAGAGTCTTGACGAAGTCCTCAGGTTCCATGGAGATGCCGAAGCGTCGCGCGGCCTCGTCGACCTTGCGGTCAACGTACGCTCGGCGCCGATGCCGGCCTGGCTCGCGGAGCCGATCGTCGCGTCGCTCGCCGAACTCGCGCGGTATCCGGACCAGGCGGCGGCGCTCGACGCCGTAGCGGCTCGCCATGGCCGGCCGACGTCCGAGGTGCTCTTGACCGCCGGCGCCTCGCAGGCCTTCACCGTGATTGCGCAGGCATTCGCCCGTGCCCGGCATCCCGTCGTCGTGCACCCCCAGTTCACCGAGCCGGAGGCGGCGCTCCGTGCGGTCGGGCTGCGACCGGATCGCCTCGTTTTGGACGCGGCCGACGGATTCCGGCTCGATCCGGCGGCGGTCCCGAATACGGCCGACCTGGTCTTGATCGGTAATCCCACCAATCCAACGTCGGTCGCGCATCCGGCCGAGGCGGTCGCGGCGCTCGCCCGCCCGGGCCGGCTGATCGTCGTCGACGAAGCATTCGCCGACACGATCCCGGGCGAGCCCACGTCGCTCGCCGGCCGGCGCGATCTGCCGGGCCTGGTCGTGATCCGGAGCCTGACCAAGACATGGGGGCTCGCCGGGCTGCGCGTCGGCTACCTGATGGGCGAGGCGACGACGATCAGCGAACTCGCCGTGCAACAGCCGCTGTGGCCGGTCTCGACGCCGGCCCTGGCCGCGATGATCGCGTGCGTGCAGCCGCTGGCGGTCGCGGCAGCCGACGAGATCGCGCACGGGATCGCGGCCGACCGAGATCACCTGCTGCGTGCGCTGGCCGAAATACCGTCCATCGAAGTGCCGGCCGAGTCGACCAGCTCGTTCGTCCTGCTGCACCTGCCGGACGGTGCACGGGTTCGGGCCGACCTGCGTGAGCGCGGGTTCGCGGTCCGTCGCGGAGACACGTTCCCCGGGCTGGGCGCCGACTGGCTTCGCGTCGCCGTACGCGACACTGCATGCAGCGACGCATTCGTGGCGGCGCTGCGCGACTGCGTGACCGCATGACCACGGGGTCGACCGGGTCGGTCTGCGCCACGAATCCGGAATCGAGGAGAGCGCGTGCCTGACCCGACGCCGTACCCGCTGGGCCTCCAGCTCGCCGGTCTCCGGGTGCTGGTGGTCGGCGGCGGCGCCGTCGCAACGAGGCGCGTGCCCCCGCTCCTCGCCGCCGGGGCCGAGGTGACCATCGTCGCGCCAGCGCTCACACCGGCCCTTCGCGCGCTCGCCGACGCCGGCCGCGTTACCTGGCACGAGCGACCGTTCCGCGCGACCGACGTCGACGGTGCTTGGCTTGTCCATGCCGCGGTGGACGACGCCACCGCGGCGGCGGACATCAGCGCGGCAGCCAACGCGCGACATGTGTTCTGCGTACGGGCCGACGACCGTCGGGCGGCCACGGCGTGGACTCCGGCGGTGACGCGACACGGCCCGGTAACCGTGGCTGTGCTGGGCGGCGGCGATCCCCGCCGGTCGATGGCGGTACGCGACCGGATCGCAGGCGGCCTCGCCGACGGCACGCTCGATCCGGCTTCCCGCGATTCGCCCGACGGCGGCCCGACGCCGGGCCACGGCTCGGTGACACTCATCGGCGCCGGCCCCGGCGATCCCGAGCTGATCACGGTGAAGGGCCGCCGGCTGATCGCGACGGCGACCGTCGTCGTTGTCGACCACCTTGCCCCCGGGCTCCTGCTCGATGAGCTCGGTCCGAACGTCGAGGTCGTCGACGCGTCGAAGCTGCCGTACGGGCCACAGAGAGCGCAGGACGAGATCAACCAGATCCTCGTCGACCGGGCCCGGGCCGGGCACACCGTCGTCCGGCTCAAGGGCGGCGACCCGTACGTGTTCGGCCGCGGCGGCGAAGAGGTGCTGGCTTGTGCCGCCGCGGGCGTTCCGGTGACCGTGGTTCCCGGGGTGACCAGCGCCTTCGCTGTGCCGGCCGCGGCCGGCATCCCGGTGACTCACCGGGGCGTGACCCATGAGGTCGTCGTCGTCTCCGGCCACCTGCCGCCCGGTCACCCGGCATCGCTCGTGGACTGGCCGGCGGTCGCCCGACTACGCGGCACGGTCTGCGTACTCATGGGCTTGAAGAATCTCGCGCCCATCGCGTCCGCGCTCATCGCCGGCGGTCGCGATCCGGTGACGCCGGCCGCCGTCGTGCAGGACGGGACGACCGATCACCAGCGCATCGTCCGTGCGCCACTCGGCGAGATCGCGGCTGCGGTCGATCGGGCCGGGCTGCACGCCCCGGCGGTCGTCGTGATCGGGGCCGTCGCCGAGCTCCCAACGGCGGTCGACCACGCTGCCGACTAGCGACGCGCGTCCGGGCGAATCGATGTGGCGTCGACGAACCTCAGCCGTCCCGCCACGATTGCGTAATAGGGCAAGCGGGTGCAATGGTTTGCATCTGGATGCATTAGGCTTGCGCGCATGACACGGAGACTCGCCGACGTAGCGAAGTACGTCGGCGTCAGCGAGGCGACGGTCAGTCGCGTGCTCAACAGCAAGCCCGGCATCTCCGACGCGACCCGCGCGGCGGTGCTGACCGCGCTGGATGTCCTCGGCTACGACCGACCGGCCAAGCTGCGCGGCGACCGGGCGCGGCTGGTGGGTCTGATCCTGCCGGAGTTGCAGAACCCGATCTTTCCGGCGTTCGCCGAGGTGGCGGCGGGCGACCTCGCCAAGCGCGGATTCACCCCGGTGTTGTGCACCCGTACGGCCAACGGCGTCAGCGAGGGTGACTACGTCGACATGCTGCTCGACCAACACGTCTCCGGCGTGCTGTTCTCGGGTGGTCTCTACGCCCAGGGCGACGCCGACCACGAGCACTACCGCCGGCTCAAGGAACGCGGCCTCCCAGCCGTGCTCGTCAACGCGGCGGTCGACGACATCGGGTTCCCCCGGGTGTCCGTCGACGATGTGCACGCGGTCGAGCAGGCCTACACCCACCTGTCGTCGCTGGGTCACGAACGCATCGGGCTCGTACTCGGCCCCCGCGATCACATGCCGTCGGCGCGGAAATACGTTGGCTACACGGGAGCCGTTGCATCGCGCGGTGGCCAGGTCGACGACCAACTGGTCGAGCGCACCATGTACTCGATGGAGGGTGGCCAGGCGGCCGCGGCGCGTCTGGTGACGCGCGGCGTGACGGGGCTGATTTGTGCAAGCGACGTGCACGCGCTGGGCGCCATCCGCGCGGTACGCCGACTGGGCAAGACGGTGCCGGGCGACGTGTCGGTGGTGGGCTTTGACGATTCGGCGTTCATGAGCTGCATCGATCCGCCGCTCACGACCGTACGGCAACCGATCGAGGCGATGGGCCAGGCCGCCGTCGCGCTATTGGTCGGTCAGATCGCCGGCCAGACCGCGCCGACCGAAGAGTTGATGTTCGAGCCGGAGTTGGTCGTCCGCGGCTCGACCGGTCCCGTCTCGACGCGCATTCCGGAACAGGCCGGCCGACTCGGCGCGTCGAACGCGAGGGCGTGACGATCGCCCGACGCTCTTGCTCGCGCCGACCGCGACCCCGTACCAATGGGCTTGACAGCGCTCGCCCACGGCGGAGGGTAGGCGCCGTTTTTTACTGCCATCATCCGATTTTCAAGGCGGTTGGGTAAGTTCTTGCACTTCGCCATAGACTAATTGCACCAGCCGGCATACCCTCATGCTGACGCTGATCCGAACCGCAACGCGGCATGACCGAACGGCTGGAGGGCGAACGGTGGTCGTGAGCAACCGGCATCCCGACGAGAATGCCGGCGCCTGGTGGCGAAGCGCGGCCATCTATCAGGTCTACGTCCGCAGCTTCGCCGACGGTGACGGCGACGGGATCGGCGACATCGCCGGCATCCGTGCGCACTTGGCTCACGTCCGCGCCCTCGGCGCCGACGCGATCTGGCTGAATCCCTGGTACGTGTCGCCGCAGGCTGATGCCGGCTACGACGTGGCCGACTACCGTGACATCGATCCGGTGTTCGGCACGTTGGCGGACGCCGAGGGGCTGATCGCCGACGCACACGAGCTGGGCATCCGGGTGATCGTCGATATCGTCCCGAATCACTGCTCGGATCAACACCCCTGGTTCCGGGCCGCGCTCGCCGCTAGGCCGGGATCGCCCGAGCGGCAGCGCTTCGTGTTCCGTCCCGGCCGCGGCGCCGGCGGCGACGAGCCACCGAACAACTGGCTGTCGAACTTCGCCGGCTCGTCCTGGACCAGAGTCACCGAGGCCGACGGTTCGCCCGGCGAGTGGTATCTGCACCAGTTCGCGCCGGAGCAGCCGGACTTCAACTGGGCCAACCCGGAGGTGCACGCCGAATTCGAGGCGGTGCTGCGGTTCTGGCTCGACCGCGGCGTCGACGGCTTCCGGATCGACGTCGCGCACGGCCTCGTCAAGGCCGACGGGCTGCCCGATGCCGGCCCGGACGACCGGCGCGGCTGGATGCCCTTCGAGGACCAGGACGGCGTACACGACATCTGGCGGGAGTGGCGCCGGATCATCGACTCCTATCCCGGCGAGCGCGTGCTGGTCGGTGAGGTGTGGGTGCCCGAGCCGGAGCGCTTCTCCCGCTATCTCCGCCGGGACGAGCTGCACTCCGCGTTCAACTTCGACTTCCTGCGCTCGCCGTGGGGCGCAACGCCGATGCGCGCCGTCATCAACGCGACGCTCGCCACGCACGCGCTCGTCGGTGCGCCGGCGACCTGGGTGCTGTCCAACCACGACGTGCCGCGGCATGTCACGCGCTACGGCCGCGTGGATACGTCGTTCGAATTCGGCCACAGCCAGCTCGGTGCGCCGACCGATCGGGAGTTGGGCACCCGTCGCGCCCGAGCCGCAGCGCTTCTCACGCTTGCGCTGCCCGGCGGTGTCTACGTCTATCAAGGTGACGAACTCGGCCTCTGGGACGTCGAGGACATCCCCGACGAGCTTCGTCAGGATCCGATGTGGGAGCGGTCGGGCCACCTCGACGGCGTACGCGACGGGTGCCGCGTACCGATGCCGTGGTCCGGTGACGAACCGCCGTTCGGCTTCAGCCCGGACGGCTCGGCGCGCCCGTGGCTGCCCCAGCCGGCCGATTGGAAGGGCTTCACCGTCGCGGCCGAGGTCGGACGGGAGGCGTCGATGCTGTCGCTCTATCGCGACGCGCTACGTCGCCGGCGGACGACTCGAGAGCTCGGCGACGGGCCGCTGGAATGGCTCCCATCCCATCCGGATGTGCTCGCGTTCAAGCGTGGCGACGGGTTCGCTTGCGTAGTCAACATGTCGGACGGTCCGGTCACGTTGCCGCCGCACGATGAGGTGATGTTGGCCAGCTGTCCGCTCGACGCCGGCCGGCTGCCGGTCGATGCCGCCGTCTGGCTGCGTACCGCGGGGTGACGCTGCGCGGCCAGACGGGGACTAGCGGACTCGGGGGATCAGTGAGCGGCTGTTCCCCCGAGTTCACTTCGTGCTAGTGACTGCCGTGCCTACGCAGCGCTCCAAGATCCGTGACCTTGCAGCAAGAGTGGCCCATCGCGTCCATGATCAGACCTCTGGCGGTGCAAGATCGCGGATCTTGAGGCGGAGCCGGGTTAGGCCACCGGGCACCGAGGCTGGGTGCGGTGAACTCCAACCTCCATCAACCGGAACCAGAATCCGGCGACCTCCGGGTTAGTCGAGCACCCATGGAACCATCGACGGGACTCGAACCCGCTCTCTCCTGGTTGGAATCCAGGCATGTCACCCGTTACACCTCGACGGCATGGCAGCGAGCACGGGACTCGAAAGGCTCCTAGCTCGGTGCGGTCTCGTCCGTGCAACACGAGGATAGGGGCCGCCATTCCGATCATGCATGCGAATTTTGGGCATGGCGGCCGATCACCGCAGCATCACCAGGTGGCTCGGCCGTGGGTGCGGATAGCGGACCACGAGGTCGCCGCGGCCAGCGACTTCGGCGGTCGGCGCCCAGGCCTCATATACGCCGCGTTCGATGCATGTCGCGCCCAAGCGCATCAGGCCCTCGGGATGGGGGCGCATCATTCGAACGCGCAGCCACTCGCCGTTGTCGCGGACCACGGAACAGGTCTCGCCGCGCCATGACACGAGCGGCGTTCGCCGCGCCGGCGACGTCATCTGATGCCGGAGGGCTCGGACCTTTGCCAAGAGCCAGAACTCGTCGGGCGGGTCGGCGATCGCTTCGTACTCGCTGCCGCGGAACATGCCGACCAAGCGCGTCAGCGGCTCGTCGACCGGAAAGTATTCCTGGTCGGCGACGATCCCTTCCACACCGTCGAACAATTGGCGCCACTGCGGCCCGGCCAGCCGAGCCCAGGCCCGCTGCTCCGCAAGATATCGGTAGAGCAGAACCTCGCTGCCGTCCGCCGTAAACGCGATGAGTTCCGCCCGTGCCGGCAACGGCAGATCGACCAGGTCCGCGGTGATCCACTCGGGAATGATGTGTACGCGCGATGGCGCGAAGCCGGTGCCGAGGACCGGAGCACCGAGGCGGTCGTGCGGCGGGATCCGGACGAGACCGTCGTACGTCGAGCGGGACGGCACCTCGTAGTCGGCCGGATCGACGGCCCGCCAGCGCAGCGCGAACGCCACGTCGCCGGCGACATCCTCGCCACCGTCGGTTCGGAGAACGGCCAGGTCCGCCGGCGTACGGAGATGGGCGATGTCGTACTCGCGGTGACAGAAGCCGTACGGCAGCCGACCGCGCAGGTGCCCGGCGAGCTGGCGGCCGGAGAGCACCTTGACCATCCGCGTGCCGCGCTGGATCGTCGCGGTGTCCCGGATGCCGGCCAGCAGCGGTGAGGCGGCGGCCGGCGCCGACTGGCTCAGCCGATAGACGGTCGACCAGGATATGGTCCGACGCAGCGGGGCCGATAGCGGTGTGTCGGTCGGCTCGGTGTAATCGCCGGCGACGATCTCGACGTCGGACGCGTGCACGAAGCGCCGGAAGGGCAGCAGCGTGCCGGCCCTTGGATTACGGACGAAGCCATCGGCGCGGGTCGTCGAGAAGATCTCGAACGCCGCCCCGCGAGCGACCGGCTCGGCCGGATAGGTGATGCCGTTCAGCACGACCGCCAGCGGCTCATGAGCCACCGTCGCGGCGGTCGTCGACATGATCAGCAGGGTAAGGCAGCGATGTGCCGTCAGAATGAACGCCGGATGAACCGCAGCTGATCGACGCAGCGGAGAGTCCGCCGCTAATCGGGTTGCCGCGCCGACACCCGGTCACGTAGAAAGGTCGGCGACACGTTCACACCGCCGGCGCTTGGGCCGACGGCTGACGCAGGCGACCGCCTGCCGAGAGGGCTGAGGCCTCCCCACCCTGGCGCGCCACAGGCTGCGCCTCGCGAGCGGCAAACCGCGCGGCTGCGCTACGCAGCGGCGGCACCAGCACGGCGCCTCGCGGCTGCGCTACGCAGCGGCGGCACCAACACGGCGCCTCGCGGCTGCGCTACGCAGCGGCGGCAACCCGCCGGGTGCGGCCTCCTCGTCCATCTCGTTCAGCCCTCATCAAGGTGTGATCTATGTCTGAGCAAGAAAAGTCCAGCTCAACCGCGCCCACCGAGCCGCACGATCTGTCGCGACGGGTGGCCGCGTACGTCGTGGCGTCGGTCGCCGGCGGCACGCGAGTCGGACCGTTCACCGTCCATTTCGACAACCACACGGCCAACGTCTGGCGCAACTACGCGGTGCCGGACATCGGGGCGGCGCCCAGCGAGGCCGACGTCGCCGCGCTCGTCGGCCTGTTCGCCGATCGGGACCGTACGCCCCGCCTGGAATACGTGCCCGCCGCCTCCCCGGAGGTCGAAGCCGCGCTGGTCGCGGCCGGCTTCGGGGCCGAGTTCCGGTCGCCCGTCTTCGGCTGCGCCCGAGGCGAGGCCAGTGACCTGCAGCCGCCCGAGGGCATCACGTTTGCCCTCGTCACGAACGACGCGGATCTGCTCGACGCGGTCCGGGTGCAGCACGCCGCCTACGACGAGCCGGCGCCGGCCGGCCCGACAGACGTGGCGCGGCTGGCCGCACTGAACGGCCGCGGTGGAATCGTTGTGCTCGCGCGCGACGCCACCACCGGTGAGCCGGTCGGCAGTGGGCTCTGCGAGGACCCGACCGATGGCGTGAGCGAGCTGGCGGCCATCGGAGTCACCGAGCCCTACCGTCGTCGGGGCATCGGCTCGGCAATGACCGCGTTCCTCGCTCGCGCGATGCACGCTCGCGGCGCCGAACTCATCTGGCTCGAGCGGGAACCCCACGTGCAGGATCGGATGTACGAGCTGGCCGGGTTCACGCGCGGGGCGGAGAAATTGTGGATATCGCGGCCGGCCGGCGTGATCGTGGCCGGCCCGGTCCGACTCCACCCGCTCGCGGTCGAGCAGGCGCACGACATCATGGACGGCAACCTCGGCGGGCTCACCCCGGGCGACGGTTGGCCCCACGAGGACACGGCGGCCGGCATGTGGATGGTCGTGAACAAGGGCGCGGAAGGCTGGTTGATCACACGCGACGGCGTGGTCGTCGGGGACGCCGGCGCACTTGTCGAAGACGGCGACGCGACGTTTGCGTTCACCATCGCGCCGGCGTACCGCGAAATGGGTCTTCGAACGACGATCTCCACCGCGCTGGCCGACGCGCTCCGCGCAAGGCCAGGCACGCGCAGCGTCTGCGATGGCACCCCGACCGCGAGCGAGCGCCGCCCACCGAAGATCACGGCGGGGGAGCGCGAAACGTTGCTCGCCTTCATCGGTTACCTGCGCGAGTGTCTGATCGCGAAGCTCGATGGTCTGTCCGAGGTGGACGCTCGGCGGTCGATGGTCGGTTCCGGAACGAACCTGTTGGGCCTGGTCAAGCACGTCGCATCGGCGGAGCAGGCCTGGATCGCCTACAGCTTCGGCGGTGGGCCGGCCGATGACATCCCCGACGAAAACGTCACCGCGGAAGACACGATCGCATCGGTCAGCGCTCTGGCCCGAGCCGTGGGCGTGCGGACGTCGGAGATCGTGTCGGCGTGCGACGACATGGATCGGCTCGCAGCCGTTGCCTATGGCTCACAGCGGCGGACGTTGCGCTGGATCCTCGTGCATCTCGTCGAGGAGATCGGCCGGCATGCCGGCCACGCCGACATTCTGCGCGAACAGATCGACGGCACGGTGGGTCGGTAGGTCCTGCCTCGGGGTTCGTCCAACCAGCGGAAATTCGGTGGTACGCCGTCCGGTCGCTCCGGGATCCTTGGGTCTCGTGACTATCAGCATCAGCGACCGGGCGGTGACCCCGGCAACGACCGCAACGGCCACCTCGACCGGGGAATCTCGGTTCATGGTGCCGCCCGTCACCATCGCACTCGACGACGGCAACGGCGCCCACGATGTCATCGACGCGCTTGCGCTCGCGCCGTTCGCGTCCGGGCGCCAGCCCTGGTCGCGCACCGTTGTGATCACCCGCGCCCGCAGCGATGCACTGCTCATGCCGGCCGGAGCGACCGTGGCCCGCTCGTCGGAGACGGACGGCAGCTTCGCGCGTCTCGTTGTCGGCGATGGCTGGACGTTGCGGGCTACCCGGTGGACCAACCGTCGCGCGCGGGTGAGCGTCACGGCCACCTCCGACGAGTTGGCCGAGCGCATCATCACCGAGGCGACCAGGGACGCCGCCGAGGAGCCGACCGAAACGCGGGTGCCGATCGGCTTCTGGCACCTGCAGCATTCGGGCGTGCGGACCGAGCGTCTGATTCCGCGGCAGCCGTGGGCAGCGCTCCGGCGTAACTACGCGAGTGCGGTCGCCGACCAGATCGATCGGCTCGTCGCCGTCACGCCGGGAGCCGTACGAGGTCGACTCCTGCTGTTGCACGGCGCGCCCGGAACGGGCAAGACGACGGCACTCCGGTCGCTCGCGACCGAGTGGCGCGACTGGTGCCAGATCGACTGCGTCCTCGATCCGGAGCGGCTGTTCAACGAGCCGCGTTATCTGATGAGCGTTGCGATCGGCGTGGACGGCGAAGACGACGACGATGACGGCGCCGAGATCGGGGACGTAGGTGAGCCCGACGCCGCGCCGGCCCGGCGATGGCGGATGCTGCTGCTCGAAGACTGCGACGAGCTGATCCGTTCGGGCGCGAAGGCGGCCACCGGCCAGGCATTGTCCCGACTGCTGAACCTGACCGACGGGCTCCTCGGGCAGGGTCGCAATGTCCTCGTCGCGATCACCACGAACGAGGACCTGGCCCGGCTGCACCCGGCCACGATCCGGCCCGGTCGGTGCCTGGCCCAGATCGAGGTCGGTCCGCTCCCGCGCGACGAGGCGCTCGCGTGGCTGGGCCCCGACGACGACTATGCCGAACGCGTCGGACCGGCCGGTGCCACGCTCGCCGAGCTGTACGCGTTGCAAGCCGGCGACGCGACCACCCGGACCGGGTCGGCGCCGGCGACCGGTATGTACCTGTAACGACGAGCGGGAGTGGTTACTCGGCACCCAGCAGGATCGCGCAGCGGATCAGCCCGAGGTGGCTGTACGCCTGCGGATGGTTGCCGAGTCCGCGCTCGTTCTCCGGGTCGTACTGCTCGGGCAGTAGACCGGTCGGCCCGGCGCAGTCGAGCATCTGCTCGAACAGTTCCTCCGCGTCGGCGCGCCGGCCGGTGCGCAGGTACGCCTCGATCATCCAGGCCGCGCAGAGGTGGAATCCGCCTTCCCGGCCGGGAAGACCGTCGTCCCACTTGTAGCGGTAGACGGTCGGGCCACTGCGCAGCTCCGCCTCGATCTTCAAGACGGTGGCGAGGAACCGTGGGTCGTCGTCGGCCAGCAGGCCGGACAGGCCGATCCAGAGCGACGACGCGTCAAGGTCCTCGTCGCCGAACGCGACCGTGTACGCGCCGATCTTCTCGTGCCAGCCGTACGTGAGGACGTTCTCGGCGATCCGTTCGCGCAGCTCGATCCATTCCGGACGCGGCGATTCACCGATCACGGAGAGCGCGGCGAGTGCCCGATGCACGGTCATCCAACACATGACCTTGGAGTAGACGTAGTGGCGGGGCGCCATACGCGCCTCCCACACACCGTGATCGGGCTCGTGCCAGCGCCGCTCGACCGCGTCGACCATCGCCTCCAGCACCCGCCGGTCGGCGTCGGTGGCCGTGCCGCGCCGCTCGACCACGGCCGCGATCAGGTCGGCGATCGGCCCGAACACGTCCAGCTGGACCTGCCGGTTGGCCGCGTTTCCGACGCGTACGGGTCGGGACCCGGCGTAGCCGGGCAGCGTGTCGAGCACCGCCTCCGGACCGAGGTCGCTGCCGTCGATCGCGTAGAGCGGGTGCAGCCGCTCCGGATGCCCGCCGGTGCCCTCCACGCACCGGTCGACCCACCGCAGGTAGGCCTCGGCCTCCTCGATCGAGCCGAGGTCGACGAGCGCGCGAGCCGACATCGCCGCGTCACGCAGCCAGCAGTAGCGATAGTCCCAGTTGCGTACGCCGCCGAGTTCTTCGGGCATCGACGACGTGGCGGCGGCGAGGATCGAGCCGGTCGGCTCGTGCGACAGGCCGCGCAGCGTCAACGCGCTGCGGCGGACGAGATCCCGGGCGGTCGCCGGGAGCGTGAGGAATGCCGTCCAGTCGCGCCACGGCATTTCGGCCGCCGTCTGGCGATCGGCCGGTCGTTGCAACGGCGGGTCGAGCCGGTTCGATCCGAACCGCATCTCCAGTACGCACTCGCCGCCGATCAGATCCAGGTCGATGACCGCCGTCGCGGTGTCGTGGCCGGCCTCGTCGACCACGTTCCACTCCACGCCCGGCGCGTAGAGGGCGATCGGTTGGTTCGAACCGAGGACGAGCAGGCCGTCGCCGAGCGGTTGCAGGCCGACGGCGACCTGTCCGAACTCGGGCCGGGGCGCGAACTCGACGGCGACGCGGCCGTGCCCGGTCAGCACCCGGACGAGCGTCGAGGAGTCCGCGTCGGCGTCCGGATAGCCGCCCATGTCGAGGAAGTCCGTCACGGTGAGCCCGGACCAGCGGGTCTCGACGGTCATCGTGCCCGGACGGTAGCGCTGGCCAAGCGGGATGCCCCCGCGGTCCGCCGGCCGGACCGCGAAACGACCGGCCGGTGGGCCACCGAGCAGGTCGGCAAAGACGGCGGACGAGTCGGGCTGCGGGTGGCACAGCCAGGTGATCGTGGAGTCGGGGGCGACGAGGGCGACCGTACGCCGGTTGGACAGCATCGAATGCCGCTCGATCGGCACGGCACGCTCGCCGTAGAGCCACGTGCGCCGAGCGTTGAGGACGAGCCCGAGGACACGTGCCGCGGACTCCGGGTCGCTGACTCGATACGACGCGGCCGTTGGGCCCGTACCGATCTTGATGCCGACGTCCGGGCCGTGCAACTCGCCGAACGCGTTCTCGTCGGTGACGTCGTCGCCCAGGAACAGTACGGCGCTCGCCGACAACTGCATGCGCAATGCGTTGAGCGCGGTGCCCTTGTGCGTGGTCAGCACGGATAGCTCGATGACCGATTTGCCCGATGTCACGTAGACCTCGGGCCACGTTGCCGGGCCGGACCGTACTGCGTCCAGGATCGACTCGGCCATTTCCGGTGTGGCGGTGCGCAGATGCACCGCGACCGACGCCGGCTTGCGTTCCAGCCGTACCCCCGGTGCTCCGTCCACGAGGGTGACCAGCGCGGACTCGAGCTGCTGGCGGAGAGCGACCTGCTCCGGCGCGAGACGCTCGACGAAGCCGATGTCGAATTCGCTGCCGTGCGACCCGACGAGGTACACCTCGGCCGGCAGGCGGGACAGCGCGGCGAGGTCGCGCAGGGCCCGACCGGACACCACGGCCGCGGTCGTCTGGGGCAGCGCGGCCAGCGAGCGCAGCGCGGCCACCGCCTCCGGCAGCGGGACCGCCTTGGAGGGATCCTCGACCAACGGCGCGAGCGTGCCGTCGTAGTCGCACGCGACGAGTAGCTGCGGCACCCGGGCGATGCGGGCGATCGCACTGCGCAGATCCGCGCCGAGCGCACCAGCATCCGACGGCGCCGCTGTAGGCGGCGCCGTCGTGGTGGGGGGCTGCTTTGCGATCACTGTTCCTGCTCCCCAACGTCCGCATCAACTCCGCGGCCGTCCGACTTGACTTGGTCCCCCGTAGACATTTGCGCCCCACCGTGTGGTGCGTCCACACCGGCTGACGTGACATTGTCCACGCTGCCAGATGCCGGCGGGTCGGGGGCAGCATTGTTCGCTTGGCGGGACGCTAGATCAACGGGCAATGGCTCCGCTGCGCGGACCCCGCCGAGCGCGTCGAGGAATGCCTGCGCCCAATGCGAAACGTCGTGGGTACGGAGGAATCGGCGCATTGCCCGCATGCGCCGCATGCCATCCATCGGGTCCACCGTTGTGGCTCTGATCAGGGTGTCCTTGACCCCGTCGAGGTCGTACGGATTGACGAGGAACGCTTGCCGGAGATCACCGGCGGCGCCGGCAAACTCGGACAGCACCAGTGATCCGCCGAGATCGACACGCGCGGCCACATACTCCTTGGCCACGAGGTTCATCCCGTCGCGCAGCGGCGTGACCATCATCACGTCGGCCGCGCAGAACAACGCAACCAGCTCGCTGCGGTTGTACGACTGGTGCAGGTAGTGCACCGCCGGCACGCCGACGCGTCCGAAGTCGCCGTTGATCCGGCCGACCTCCCGCTCCACATCGATGCGCAGCGCCTGATAACGCTCGACCCGTTCCCGGCTCGGCGTCGCGACCTGGACCATCACCGTCTCGGGAACGGACAGGCGGCCGTCGGCCAGAAGTTCGCGGAACGCCTTGATACGGCTTTCGATGCCTTTCGTGTAGTCGAGGCGGTCGACGCCGAGGATCATCGTCTTCGGTTCACCGAGCTCGACCCTGATGCGCTCGGCCCGCTGCCGGACGAGCGGGCTGAGGGCCAGGCTCTCGATCTCGCCCACGTCGATCGAGATCGGGAACGCGTCCGCGCGCACCTCGCGACCGTCGACCTCGACGACGTTGCCGCGCGGCCGCAGACCTAGCAGGTGCCGGGTCAGCCGGAGGAAATTCTGCGCGCCCAACGGTCGTTGGAAGCCGACGAGGTCCGCGCCGAGCAGACCCTGGAGAATTTCGACCCGGCGCGGCACCTGCATAAACAACTCGACCGGTGGGAACGGAATGTGGAGAAAGAAGCCGATGCGCAGGTCCGGGCGCGTACGCCGCAGCATCGCTGGTACGAGCTGCAGCTGGTAGTCCTGAACCCACACCGTGGCGCCGCGATCCGCGACGCGAGCGGTCTCGGCGGCGAACCGCTCGTTCACCCGGAGGTAGGAGTCCCACCAGCGGCGCTTGAAGACCGGCGTCTCGATCGCGTCGTGATAGAGCGGCCAGAGGCTGGCGTTGGAGAAGCCTTCGTAGTAGCGCTCGATGTCGTCCGCCGTGAGCGGTACGGCGTGCAGCTCCACGCCGTCGACCTTCGTCGGTTCGTCGCCGTGGCCATCGGCGGCTGGCCACTGGTTGTGATGGCTCGGGCTCGTCACCGCGCCACCGGGATACCCAACGCGGCGGTGGCCAGCGGCCGATGCCGCTACCTCGTCGTGGTCGGCAATGCCGCCGGACCAGCCGATCCATGCGCCCTCATGCTCGACGAGCACGGGATGCAGTGCAGTCACCAGGCCGCCCGGGCTGCGTCGCCACGAGCGCCCCGATTCGGTGATCACCTCGTCGACCGGGAGTCGATTCGCGACGACGACGAACGAACTCACGCCCGCCTCCTCGTAGGGTCATGATCGACACTATCCGTGTTCCACCACCTGGACAACCGGATCCCCGCAGTCATGGAACAAAACACGCAATCTATGTCAACTGATACGAGCATGCCAGAATCATCCTGAGTCTGAACGCGATGCGAACAGACTGCATCCGCAGGATCCCACTCCTGCCATCTCGGGGGCGATGTGGCCGTCCGGCGAATACCTGGGAAGATTGACCGTCGGGCGGCTCCGGTAAACACGTGTACGCGTGCCCGCCTCGGGATCTTGGTCACTTGACCGGCGACATCTGGGTCACTTGACCGGCGACCAGCGCAACCACCAGCGGTGCAACCACAAGCGGAACGACGAGCAACGACGCAACGACCAGCGGCGCGACGACCAGCGACGCAAACGACCAGAACGAAGAGGTAGCAGCACACCGTGGCGCAGTTTATCTACACGCTCGACAAGGCACGCCGGGCCCACGGCGACAAGTTGGTGCTCGACAACGTCACGCTGAGCTTCCTGCCCGGCGCGAAGATCGGTGTTGTCGGACCCAACGGCGCCGGTAAGTCCAGCCTCCTGCGGATCATGGCCGGCCAGGATCGCCCGACCAACGGCGAGGCCCGGCTCATGCCCGGCTACACCGTCGGCCTGCTGGCCCAGGAGCCACCGCTGAACGACGCGAAGACCGTCCTCGGGAACATCGAGGAGGCGGTCGCCGAAACGAAGTCGAAGCTGGAGCGCTTCAACAAGATCGCCGAGCAGATGGCCACTGATTACTCCGACGAGCTGATGGAGGAGATGGGTCGGCTCCAGGAAGAGCTCGATCACGCCGACGCGTGGGACATCGACTCCAAGCTGGAGCTTGCGATGGACGCGTTGCGGTGCCCGCCGCCCGACGCCGACGTCACCCAGTTGTCCGGCGGTGAGCGCCGCCGCGTCGCGCTGTGCAAGCTGCTCCTGCAGGAGCCCGACCTGCTGCTGCTCGACGAGCCGACGAACCACCTGGACGCGGAGAGCGTGCAGTGGCTCGAGCAACACCTCGGCAAGTACGCCGGCACGGTCATCGCGATCACCCACGACCGCTACTTCCTGGACAACGTCGCGCAGTGGATCCTCGAGCTGGACCGTGGCCGCGCCTACCCGTACGAGGGGAACTACTCGACGTACCTGGAGAAGAAGCAGGCCCGTCTCGCCGTCGAGGGCCGCAAGGACGCGAAGATGAAGAAGCGGCTGTCCGACGAGCTCGAATGGGTGCGCTCGAACGCGAAGGCGCGGCAGACAAAATCCCGGGCCCGTCTCGACCGGTACGAGGAAATGGCGACCGAGGCCGAGAAGACCCGCAAGCTCGACTTCGACGAGATCCAGATCCCACCGGGCCCGCGGCTCGGCAACACGGTCATCGAGGCCAGCCACCTGGTGAAGGGATTCGGCGATCGGGTGCTCATCAACGACCTGTCGTTCTCGCTACCGCGCAACGGCATCGTCGGCATCATCGGTCCGAACGGCGTCGGCAAGACCACGCTGTTCAAGACGATCGTCGGGCTGGAGCAGCCGGACAGCGGCACGCTCAAGGTCGGTGAGACGGTCAAGTTGTCCTACGTCGACCAGAGCCGCGCCGGCCTCGATCCGAACAAGACGGTGTGGGAGGTCGTGTCGGACGGTCTCGACCACCTGATGGTCGGCCGAGTCGAGATGCCGTCGCGGGCGTACGTCGCGGCGTTCGGATTCAAGGGTCCGGACCAGCAGAAGCCGACCGGCGTGCTGTCCGGCGGCGAGCGCAACCGGCTGAACCTAGCGCTCACATTGAAGATCGGCGGCAACGTGATCCTGCTCGACGAGCCGACCAACGACCTCGACACGGAGACGCTGTCGTCGCTGGAGAACGCGCTGCTCGAATTCCCCGGCTGTGCCGTGGTCATTTCGCACGACCGGATGTTCCTCGACCGCGTCGCCACCCACATCCTGGCGTGGGAGGGCACCGACGAGCACCCGGATACGTGGTTCTGGTTCGAGGGCAACTACGAGTCGTACGAGCGCAACAAGATCGACCGACTCGGCGTCGAGGCCGCCCGGCCGCACCGGGTCACGTACCGGAAGTTGACGCGTGACTGACCCGGCCGAAGCCGCCGCTGGTGTGCCGATTGGCCGGCCGGCCGTCCCGAACGTGTACGAGGCGCAGGTGCGCTGGTCCGACGCCGACATCATGGGTCACGTCAACCACGCTCGCTATCTCTCGTTCTTCGAGGATGCTCGGATGACCCTGCTCGCCACGTCTCCGGCTGGGCTGGCCGGAGCGCCCGGCACCCGGGGGTATATCGCCGCCCGGGTTGCGGTCGACTATCTGTGGCCGGCCGAGTTCCGGCCCGGCCTGATGCTGCGGGTCGAGACGATGGTCGCCCGAATCGGCACCACGTCGTGGACCTTCGAGCAGAACCTGTACGACGGTGACCACCACATTGCGCGCTGCGAGTGCGTGCTGGTCGGCTACTCGTACGCCGACGGGAAGCCGCGACCACTCGGCGCCGACGAGCGGGAGTTCTGGCACCAGTACCTGGTGGCCGGGTCACGATGACAGTCGCGCCGTCATGAGATACGTCTACGAGTGCCCGGTGCGATGGTCCGACCTCGATGCGTTCGGCCACGTGAACAACGCCCGGTTCCTGACCCTGTTCGAGGAGGCTCGGGTCGCGCTGATGTTCGTGGGCGCCAAGGAGGCGGGTCTCACGTCCTTCGAGGAAGGCATCGTGATCTACCGCCACGAGGTCGACTATCTGCGGCCGGTCGACTATGGCCCGGTCGTACGCATCGAGATGTGGATCTCCGAGCTGCGGGCGTCGCGGTTCACCGTCTCCTACGAACTCTTCGACGGCGACAAGCTTGCGAGTCGGGCCGCTTCGGTCTGCGTACCCTTCGATCTGGCCACCCAGCGGCCGCGCCGGCTGTCCGATGCGGAGCGCGCGTTCCTCAAACCGTGGTCGGAGTAGGTCATGGGTGGCGCGGGCGCCGATGTGGAGGCGTTTCTCGGCCGGCTCGTCCGACTCGATCCGGTGGCCCTGGTGCGGGTGCGCCAGGCCGCTGACCGGAGCACGCTCTGGGGCCATGTGCCGTGGAACGTGCTGGTCAGCCGTACCGTTGCCGGTCCCTTCGGCGCGGACGGCGACTTGGTGGTCCGGGCGCACGACTGGCTCGCGGCCGGCGGTGACGCCGCCGCGGTGACGGGTCTGCTGCGCCGCGACGCCGAGTGGCGAGTGGCGCTGCCGCCCGACGAGCGTTCGGTGGTCGAGGCTATCCCGGCCGCCGAGTTGCGGTCGCTCGGCGCGGCCGCGGCGGATACCTTGCGCGCGGCCGAGGCCGGCGGAGTCGGTGGTCGCGCGGTCGGTGCCCGTGCGGTCCGCGACGCCTTGCTCGACCACGTCGCCATCGTGGTGTCCGCGGGCGAGCGGCGGGTCGAGATCCCGCAGCGTCTCGTGCAAGCCGTGGTACGGATGGACTTCGCGGCCAGCGCCGGCGCGCACCGCCAGGGTGGACCGGTTCGGGTGGTCCGAGCCGGATCGTGGATCGGGCTGGCCGCCGACTACGGCACGGCGTGGTGGCGCGAGGCGAGCGGCTTGGGGATAGCGCCGGTTCGCGGCCGCTGACCGTCGCGATATCGGCCGTGCATCGACGCACCGGAGTCGGAAGGTCGACAAAACGTCGCGGCGCGCAGGGCCTCTTACCTGCGGCTCTCTAACCGGCCCACCCTACATCGCCCATTCGGTTGAGTCAGCCTCTGTTGTCGCACGGTTCCCGGCTGTAACGTGACGGGGCGAGTTCGCTTGCTGGCGGTGAGCGATGGCTTGCTGGACGTGTTGTACGGGCCTGGGGACGAGGAGCGTGGCCATGCTGTGGTGGCCCAAACGCGGGGACTCGGTGGGTGAGGGCGACGCCGGGCACAGTTCGGTGCGATGGGCTGTCGCGGACTATTCGGGCGCCGCGCCCGAAGCGATCGCCAGTGGCGCGATCGTGCCGAGGCAGTGTGGTGCCATCGAGCCGATCTCGTCGGACCGGATCGCGGCGGCGCTCGATAAGCTCGACATCCGATACATCCGCGACGCCGACGGTGATCTGCTCGCGATGTGGGAGCGGCACGCGGTGCTGTTCGGGATCGAAGGGCCGGTCGATGAGATCCTCGTGATCCGGGCCCGTCCGCACGCGACCGTTCCGGGTGACTGGGCGCAGCGGGCGTACGAGGCGGTCAACGAGTGGAATCACACGCGCCGCTTCAACAAGGCGTACGTCGGGGACCTGAACGACGTCGGTCAGCTTCCGATCTACGCGGAAGTCCAGTGGCCGCTCGTCGCCGGCGTGCACGAGGCGCAATTGGTCGAGTTCATCGAGTGTGCGGTGGCGGTGTCCGAGTGCTTCGTCAGCTGGCTGCACGACGAGGGCGCGTTGCTCTAGGTCGCCCAAGCACGTTCAGTCCTCGAACGTGTTCACCATGAATTGCGCGGCGTGTTCGAGGTACTCCCATAGTTCGGCATCCTGCTCGGGACTCAGGTGCAGGGAGTCGACCGCCGCACGCATGTGGGTGAGCCATGCGTCGCGCTGCCTCGGGCCGACGTGAAACGGTGCGTGGCGCATCCGAAGCCGCGGGTGCCCGCGCTGCTCCGAGTACGTTTTCGGCCCGCCCCAATACTGCTCGAGGAACATCCGCAGGCGCTCCGCGGCCGGTCCAAGATCTTCGTCGGGATATATCGGCCGGAGCACGGGGTCGGTCGCCACGCCCGCGTAGAACTCGTCGACCAGCTTCCGGAACGTCGGCTCACCGCCGACGGCCTCGTAGAACGTCACGCTGGCCAATGCTACTGGCCAGCTCGCCGACGCTTCGGGCGACAGGCCCCGGTGGCCGGCGCGGGGCGTGAGCCGTTCAGCCGGTCCAGGGCGTCTCGGCCGGTGGCATGGCTCGTGGAAGCGACTTTTGCCCGGAGCTGTAGCCGCCGATCGACGAGCGGGCACCCGGCTTGGGTGTCGTCTGTTGCGATGGAGGCGCCGTCTGCGCCGGAATGTCGGTCGGCCCGTTTGGAGAGGTCGGCCCGTTTGGAGAGGTCGGCCCGTTTGGAGAGGTCGGCCCGGTTGAAGAGGTCGATGAGGTCGTTGCCGACCGGTCACCGCCGTCAGCCACCATCGGTGACGTCGTGCTCGGCTCCGGCTCTTCCCGCGCGGCGTGCCGCGGCCGGCGGCCGTCCACGGAGGCGATCGTCACGGCGTTGTGTGCTCGCACGGACGCGATTGTTTCGTCGACCCGGTCCGGCGACGGCCAGACCACGCTGATCCCGATCATGACGCAGACACCGATCGCGCTGAAGATCGTGACCGCGGTCGACACCTCGACGTGAGAAGCGATGTAGCCGGCCGCGAGCAGGCCGGCTCCTTGAAAGAGCGCCAGGCCGGCCTGCATGACGCCGAACGCGCGGGCTCGGAACTCGGCCGGCAGCGCCTGGACGAACAGCCCGTTCGCGGGAGCGGTGAGGCCGGCTACGGCGAACGACGAGATGAGCGACAGGGTTCCGATGACCACGACCGAATGCGTGAGAAACACCGGCACGAGCGCGGCCGGAACGAGAACGGCCAGCGGTCGCAGCAGTCGTTGTCGGGTGGCCGGCGAGATCAGCCGGCCGACGACAATCGCGCCGATGACGGCACCGACCGGGCTCGCGGTCATGATGAAGGCCTGATCGAAGCCTCGGTCGCCACCGTGGTGGCTTAACTCGGAGGCCCAAGCGGCGGCGAGGCCCTCGGGGACGACGACGAACATCGCGCCGAAGAACACCACGGCCGCGATCGCCCGAAGCACTGGACTGCGCAGCACGAGCCGGAATCCGGCCACCGTTTCGGTGACGAGGCGGCTACGTTGCGCGACCGAGGCGATCACCGATCGGGGTTGGATCCACGTGGTGAGGATCGCGCCGGAGCCCAGGAACGTTGCCGCGTCGACGAGCATCGCCGCGTGCGGGTGGAACGGGGCGATGGCGCCACCGACGACGTACCCGAAGATCATGGCGATGTTGGCCGTCGTCGCGTTCATCGAAAGACCGACCACGTAGCGGTCGCCCTCGAGAATGCGCGGGAGCAGTGCCGACCGCGACGCGTCGAAGGCCGGGCTCAGCAACGAGGTCGCGAACAGGAGCATCAGGATCGCCGGGACCGGCAGGTGGGGGATCGCGACGAGTGAGATGAGCACGGCGCGAACGAGATCGCACGTGATCATGACCTTACGATGCGGGTAGCGCTCGGCCAGCGCGGCCAGCAGCGGACCGAATGTCACCGACGGCAGATAGCTGATCGCGAATGATGCGGCCGAGAGGATCACCGAGTCGGTGACGCTGAACACGAGCGCGGTCGCGGCGGCCCGGGCAAGGTTGTCGCCGATCCACGACATCGCGCTCGCGGCGAAGAGCGCGCGATATTCCGGAACCGCGAAAACATCCCCGAAGGTCGCCGGACGTTCGGCGGCTGGCTTCGGGGGGATCACCGGGGGCCTCCGGTCGATGGGTGAACGAATCGATACGACTGAACGAAAGGACGATATCTGAATCAGCCGTGCCGCGCGAGACCCCGCCTTAGCCGACGATGGTCACGCCCGAGTTCCCCCTGTGTCCGTGCCATTCGTCCCATCCCCGGGTCCACCTTCCGTTGGCGGCCTGAGGTAGACCCGCCCAGCGGACATCGCCCGCGCGACACCGGCCGCCGCCAGCGCCGCGGTGAGCCGATTGCGTAGCTCCCGGGTCACCGCGGCTTGAGCATCGGCGGATGCCTTCACGGTCGTACGGAGAATAGCGCCGTCAACGGTGAGCTGCTCCACGCCGAGCACCTCGGGCGTGCCCATCATCTTCTCGCTCCACTGTGGGTCGGCCGCCATCTCCTGGGCCGCCGCGTTGAGCGCGTCCGTCGCCGTGTCCACGCGGGCGAATCCGATCGGTAGGTCGATCACGACGACGCCCCAGCCCTGGCTCTTGTTGCCCACCCGGACAACCTCGCCATTGCGAATGTGCCAGAGCACGCCCACGCCGTCGCGGATCGACGTTGTCCGCAACCCGACCGCTTCGACCGTGCCGCTGGCCTCGCCGAGATCGACGATGTCGCCGACGCCGTACTGATCTTCCAGCAGCATGAACAATCCAGCGATCATGTCTTTGACCAGTGTCTGGGCGCCGAAGCCGATGGCCAGCCCGGCAATGCCGGCGCTGGCGAGGAGCGGGGCGAGTTGGATGCCCAACTCGCCGAGGATCATCAGGAACGCGATCGAAAAGATCGCGGCGGTGCCGAAGCTCATCAGGACCGACCCGATCGCCTCGGCACGCTGTTGCCGCCGCTCACGGAAGGTGGCGTCGGCAAGCCGTAGTCGCAGCGGCTTGAGCGACGACGGCGATTCGCCCTCCGTCGTGCGGGAAACGAGTTTGCGGATCGTGCGCTGGATCAGCCAGCGCAGGATCAGCGCGATCACGATGATCAGCAGGATCCGGAGCGGCTTGATCAGCAGGTAGTAGCTGCTGGCGGCGAGCCAGGCGTTGTGTGTGTGGTCGAAGACGAAACGGCAGAGATCACTGTCCCGCAGGCACGACGGCGATGGCGACGGGGTCGGCGCGACGACCGGCGTCGGGACGGCACCCGGCAGGACCGTGGTCGTCACCGTGGCGATCGGCGGTGGAATGGAGGGAACGAGGTACACCGATGACATCCCGCTTTCGTCCGGCCGGTGGTCGCGAGTCGCATACCACAGTCGAGCCGCGGTTGATCGTGGAGCCACCGAATAGTACGTGCATTTACGCCCCCTATCGGGGACGATTGGCCCACGGATACTGCCGTGCGCGACCGAGATGGCGCAAACCTGGCGGAAGGCGACTCGCGATGCCTGACATACGACCCGCAGTCAGCTCCACTTCCCTGGTGCTTAACCAGACGTATGAGCCGCTGTGTGTCGTGTCAGTGCGACGAGCAACCATCCTTGTGTTATCCGCCAAAGCGATCTGCGTCGTGGACGGCGACGGCATCCTGCACAGTGCCCGCACGGCCCTGCCGGTCCCGAGTGTGGTCCGGCTGACCCATTACGTCCGGGTACCGTACCGCGCGCATGTCGGCCTTTCCCGGCGCGCGGTGTTCGCACGTGACGGAGGTCGCTGCGCCTACTGCCGTGGTCCGGCCGAGACGATCGATCACGTGATGCCGCGCAGCCGGGGCGGCCAGCACGACTGGGACAACGTCGTCGCCGCGTGCGCGCGCTGCAACCACAGCAAGGGCGACCGGCTGATCACCGAACTCGGTTGGCGGCTGCATTCCCAGCCGGCGCCACCGCGTGGACAGGCGTGGCGTGTGTTGGGTCACCGTACGCCCGACCCGCGCTGGTCGGACTGGCTCGACCTGCCCGTCGCCGCATAGCGACGACGAAGGCGGTGTCGCACCCGCCCGCGAGTCTCAGCCGCGCAGGGTCATCGATGCGTAGACCACGATGTTGTCGGCGTAGCCGACCGCGCCGCCGAGGTAGCTTCCGCCGCACGTGATGAGCCGCAGCCCCGGTCGGCTCATGTCGTTGTACACGCGATCGCCCGGGAACTTCCCTTTCGGGTAGTACTCGACCGAATAGATGGTGAACAGGGCGACGCGATGGTTGGCCAGGTCGAGATGCACCTTCTCGCCCGGCTTGAGTTGACCGAGACGATAGAAGACCGACTTCCCGCTCGGCCCGTCGACGTGGCCGACGATCACGGCCGGTCCGAGCTGGCCGGGTGCGGGTCCGCCGGAGTACCAACCAACGAGGTTGTTGTCCGACAGCGGCGGCACACCGATCGCACCATCCGGCGCGAGCCCAACCTTGTCGACCGGCGCTGACACACCGATGGCCGGAATGCTGATCTTGGTGGGGGTCGACCGTGCGATCGGCTGCGCGGCAGGGCCGCCGGGCTCGGAGTGCGCGAGGCCGAGGCCGGGCAGCACCGGCGCGCCGGCGAGGGCACCCAGGCCGGCTCCGGCCGCGAACAGCCCGCTGAAGATCAGTGCGAGGACGATCAGGGCGTTCGGCGGCCGTCGCATCGCGACCACCGTGGTCAACCGCCGACGGTCGGTCGCCTACGGACGGCCGACACGATCCAGACGACGACACCGAGCACAACGGCGCCGAGGCCGCCGAAGATCGCGATCCGCGCGCCGCCGGAGGCAGCCATCTCGCCGCCACCGGTCGCCGGCCCGACGTTCGGATTCACGGTGTGCGGTGGCGACGTCGGGCGGATGACCGAGAACGTGGAGGTCGTCGTCTGGCCGCTCGCACAGCTGAGATTCACGCTGTACGTCCCGGGCTTCGTGGTCAACGGCACGGTGATGCTCGTGTGGAGCTTCCCCTTGTCCGGCACCAAGGTGACGGTGCCGAACACCTTGGAGGTGACGATGGCCGGATTGACGTTGTCGCCGCAGGTGGCGCTCAGCGTGACGGCGAAGCCGGCCTGGATCGTACTCGGCGTGATGAGCAGGATCGTTGCCGCGGATGCTGGGGTCGCGGGCAGGACGGCGGCCGCTAACGCGAATGTTCCGGTGGCGACGACCGCGACCAGCCCGGACGCGAGTCCAACGGCGCCCCGCCGGACCCGACCTGGTGACGCCGTAGGCATGCCGCCAGTATCACGGCTTTTGTTGCCATACGAGGGGATAAGCGGGGAATAGGCGTCGTCAGGTCACGCGACCGCGATGCGCGGAAAACCCCTCGTAGGCGTGGCTCGTCATGATCTCGCGGAGCCGGAGCAGCCCTTCGTACACATCGACGAACCGGGTGTACAGCGGCGCGAAGCCCAAGCGGAGCCGGTCGGGAGTCCGGAAGTCCGGGATCACGTCCGCGGCCTTGAGCGCCTGGCAGATCTGCCACGCCTTCGGGTGGTGCAGGGTGATCTGAGCGCCGCGCCGGATCGGGTCGCGGGGCGAGGCGAGGCGGAATCCGTCATCGACCAGCCACGCGTCGAACAGTTCGACGGCGTACGCCGTGAGGGCCCGCGCCTTGGCGGCGATCGCGTCGATTCCGGCCTCGGCCGAGATGCGGGCACCTTCCCGTGCCGCGTACCCGCTCAGGATCGGGGGAGAGCCGACCAGAAAGCGGTCGACGGTCTCGACCGGGTCGTAGCTCGCACCCATCGCGAACTGGTCGCGTTGCGCGAACCAGCCCCAGATCGGCGATCGCAGCATCGGCTGGAGGTCGGCGCGGACGTAGAGGAAGGCCGGCGCTCCGGGCCCGCCGTTCAGGTGCTTGTACGTGCAGCCAACCGCAAGATCGACATTCGCGGACGTGAGTCCGACCGGGACCGAGCCGGCCGAGTGACACAGGTCCCACATCATCAGGGCGCCGACATTCTGGGCCGCCGCCGTGATGCCGCGATGTCGGCGACCGCCCCGGACCGGTACGCCACGTGCGACAGGCACACGAGTGCGGTGTCCGGTCCGAGGGCCGCGGCCACGTCGTCGCGACGCAGGCCGTCGTCGATGTCGGTGGGAATCACGCGCAGTTCGAGGCCGCGCGCTTCGGCCAGGCCCTGCAGCACGTACTTGTCGGTGGGGAAGTTGTCGTCGTCGGTCACGATCACGGTCCGCCCGTGGCGGGCGTCCAGCGCGGCCGACGCCAGCTTGAAGAGGTTCACGCTGGTCGAATCGGATGCAACGATCTCGCCTGGTTGCGCGCCCACGATTTCGGCGATCAGATCGCCCGTCTCGCGGCCCAGGTCCATCCAGCGATCCCAGCCGCGGATCAGTTCGGTGCCCCATTCGACGTCGACCGCATCGCGCAACCGGTCACGAGTCGCGGTCGGCAACCGACCGAGTGAGTTGCCGTCCAGATAGATCAGATCGGCGTCGTCGATGACGAACCGTTCGCGGAAGCCGGCCAACGGATCGGTGCGATCGGCCGACCTCGCCCTAGCCAGGTGATCGACCGGTGTGTCGCGGCCATCCGCACCGCCGTCGCTCGCGCCGTCGCTAGGCTCACGTCGGTCGGCGTCGTTCGCGCGCGGCGAGGCGGTCATCCTGCCACCGTAGCGAGCGGTCGACGGTTCATCGGCACCCGGCCGGCGGACCTGCCAGGATGCTCCGCTACCGTGAGTGCGTCCCACGGGATGTGCCGCACCGCCACGGCGGGCGTGCCGGCGCACCCGGAACCCTACGGCGCCATGGGGGCGTTGAGTTGACCATTACAGAGACCGTTCTGGTGTTTGTCGGCATACCCGCAGCGGTCATCGCGATCATCTATGGCCTCGTTTACGGCGGCAGCGCCGCGCGGAGCAAGCGGTATCGGCCGGGACGCCCGTTCAACCCGACGGCCGTCTGGTTCGTCGCGAATAAGCAGGCGACCGGCACCGGTGCGTCGTCCTCGGCCCATGAGGTCGGCGCCGGCTCCCCGGCCCACGCCCTTTCCGGGGGTACGGAATCCGACGGCACCGCCGACGGCACGGCCGCTCACGGCTCCGCCGATGCGGGGCACGGCAGCGGCTCGGGCCTGTCGACCGTTAGTTACGGCGAGACCGGAGGCGCAAGTGACAGCTGGTGACAAGCCCGCCATCGCGGCACGGCCCGAGGTGCTCAACGGCCCGTTCACGACGCGCCAGTTGCTGCGGCTCGACGACGCGCTGCGCGGTGCGGACGAATCAACCGGACTGACCTTCAGCGTGTACGTCGGCGAACTCGACCAGCCCGTCCGCGGATTCGCCGAGAAGCTACACAGCCAGCTCGAGGACCCGGACCGCAGCGTGCTCGTCGCGGTCTCGCCCAACCAGCGGGTCCTGGAGATCGTGACCGGGCACGAGGCACGCCGCCGGGTGCCCGACCGTCAGGCGAAGTTGTCCGCGCTGTCGATGGCCGCTGCCTTCGGCGGCGGCGATCTCGCCGGTGGCCTCGTCGCCGGTATCGCCCAGCTCGCCAACCAGGCCGGCCGCTTCTAACGGCTCCTCAGCACGATCCGCGGCGCGTGCGCGCGTCCGCCCGCTCGACTTGTACGGGACTTGGCCGCTCGATGAACCACCGAGCGGCCAAGTCCCGTACAAATGTGTCCTCGACGGAGACCGCCTAGGACGCTGCGGCATCCTTGGCGCGCGCGGCGAGCGCCCGGACCACGCCGTCCTTACCCTCGGCGACCAGGCGCCGCAGGCTCGTCGGGTGTCCGGTCCCGGCCAGCCACTCGTCGGTGGCGGCGACCGTGTCCGGGCCGGCTTGCAACGACGGGTACGCGGCCTCGACGAACTCCTGCGCCGGCTCGCTGTCCCGGGTCGCCCAGATCTGGTCGATGACCGCGAAATACTTCTCCGCGTACGGCGCGGTCAGCTCGACCTGTGACGGGTGCTGGAAGCCGCCCAACAACGACCGCTGCAGCCAGTTCGGCAGTGCTTCGTCCGCGGTCAGGCGCCGCCAGGTCTCGGCCTTGGCGGCGGCCGTCGCGATGAGCGCGGTCGCGATCGCGGCCTGCCGCTCGCCGCCGGCCGTCCGGTCGTTGTCGAGCTCCGCGTTGATCTCGGCCTCGCCGACGCGGCCGGCGGCGCACAGTGCCTGCAGGATCGACCAGCGGATCTCGGTGCCGATGGTCAGGCCGGCCGGGATACCGTCGCCGGCGAGCCAACCGGCGATCACGTCGAGGTCGGCGTCGGCGCGAGTCGTCGCGACGTACGACCGGGCCCAGGCGAGCTGGAATCCGCTGCCCGCCTCGGCGGCGGTCATCGCGTTGCGGGCCGCCGCGTTGAGCTCGGCCCAGCCGGTCGGCGCCCACGCCGGGTCGGCGTAGTTCGTCAACGCACCGTTGGCCTGGCGCAGAACCCCGGTCACCAGGTTGATGTCGGTCTCGGCCGGTAGACCGTTGATGGCCAGCGCCACGTAGTCGCGTGCGGCCATCTCCGCGTCACGGACCATGTCCCACGCCGCCGCCCAGACGATCGCGCGGGCGAGCGAGTTGTCGAACGTCGCGATGTGCGTGACGACCGTGGCCAGCGACGCGTCGTCGAGCCGCGTCTTGGCGTACGCATAGTCCTCGTCGTTGAGCAGCAGCACGGCGGCGGCCGGGCGACCGGCGAGCTCGGTGAGTTCGGTCCGCGCGCCGGTGACCGTCACCACGACCGTCTCGCGGCGGGTGAGCCGACCGTCGACGAGGTCGTAGAGGCCGACGCCGAGCCGGTGCGTACGCAGGGTCGGGTACGCCGCCGGTGCCTCCTGCCGCACGACGACCGACGTGTACGTGCCGTCGTCGCCGATCACGATCTCCGGCCGCAACGTGTTGACCTGGGCCGTCTCCAGCCACTGGGCGGCGAAGTCGCGCAGCTCGATGCCGGATGCCGCTTCCAGCGACGTGAGCAGATCGCCGAAGGTCGCGTTGCCCCACGCGTGCTTGCCGAAGTAGTCGCGTAGGCCGGCGACGAACGCGTCGATCCCGACGTACGCCACGAGCTGCTTGATGACGCTCGCGCCCTTGGCGTACGTGATGCCGTCGAAGTTGACCTCGACCGCCTCGACGTCGGTGATCTCGCAGTAGACCGGGTGGGTCGAGGAGAGCTGGTCCTGGCGGTAGCCCCAGTTCTTGCGCAGCGACAGGAAGCCGGTCCAGGCGTCGGTGAAGCGGGTCGCGTGCACGCTGCACCAGTGGCTCGCCCACTCGGCGAACGACTCGTTCAGCCAGAGGTCGTCCCACCAGCGCATGGTCACGAGATCGCCGAACCACATGTGCGCCATCTCGTGCAGGATCGTGTTCGCGCGGTTCTCGTACTCGTAGTCGGTGACCTGCGACCGGAAGATGTAGTACTGCTCGCCGTGCACGACGCAGCCGAAATTCTCCATCGCGCCGGCGTTGAACTCGGGCACGAACACCTGGTCGTATTTCGGCAGCGGATAGCGCACGCCGAACTGCTCGTGGAAGAAGTCGAAGCCCTGCTCGGTGACGAGGAACAGGTCGTCGTCGTCCAGGTAGCGCTTCATCGACTGGCGGCAGAAGATGCCGAGGTCGATGCCGTCATGGAGCTTGCGCACCTCGTGGTACGGCCCCGCACAGATCGCGGTGATGTACGTCGACATCCGGGCCGACGTGGCGAAATGCAGCGTCTTGCTGGTTGTGAATTCGCCGGGCTCCGTTCGCTCGACCGGCGAGTTCGAAATGACCGACCAGTGCGCCGGCACAGTCACGTGCCAGGTGTAGACGCTCTTCAGGTCGGGCTGGTCGAAGCTCGCGAACACGCGTTGCGCGTCGGCCGTCTCGAACTGGCTGTAGAGGTAGACCTCCTTGTCCACCGGGTCGACCGAGCGGTGCAGGCCCTGGCCGGTGGTGGAGTAGAGCGCGTCGGCGTCGACCACGAGCGTGTTCTGCGCGGCGAGGTCGGTCAGGGTCAGGCCCTTCTCCGCACTCCAGCCCGCGACGTCGATTGCCGACCCGTTGAGGGTGGCCGACCGGATCCGTTCCATCGCCGCCTCGATGAACGTGGTCGCGCCGGGTTCCGTACAACCGAACGTGATGACGGTCGTCGATCGGAACGTCCGCTCACCCGGACCGCCGGTGCCGTCGGTCAGGTCGATCGTGATGTCGTACGAGGTCACATCGAGGAGCCGGGCACGTTCCGCGGCCTCGATCTGCGTCAGATTGCGTACTCCGGCCACGCTGCACAACTCCATTCGTACGGTCTCCCGCGATCCGGCCATGAGAGCCGCGCGGGCGTGAAGCAAGTCTTTCACGGTCGGCCGATCACGCCAGCAGTGGCCTGAGACACACGGGTGAGGTATCGGGTCAGACACTTGACGGGGCAACAATAGTAAGGAGCACCATCCGTGGTGGGCATTTACGGCAAGGGAGCGCAATCAATGGCGGAAGAGCGTGTCAAAGCGGACATGTGGTTCGACCCGAGGTGCCCGTGGGCGTGGATCACGTCGCGCTGGCTGCTTGAGGTCGAGCAGGTGCGGCCGGTCGATATCCGGTTCCACGTGATGAGTCTGACCGTGCTCAACGAGAACCGTACGGACCTGCCGGAGGAGTATCGGGCGCGCCTGGCCGAGGGCATGGGCCCGGTCCGGGTCTCGATCGCCGTCGAGCAGAAGTACGGCACCGACGCGCTACGTCCGCTCTACACCGCGTTCGGCAACCGGATCCACCACGACAAGCAGCCGCTCGGTCGCGAGCTCTACGAGGGCGTGCTGAGCGAGTGTGGCTTCGACACGACGCTGGCGGACGCCGCGACGTCGACCGAGTTCGATGACCGCGTCCGGGAGAGCCACAACGAGGGCATGAAGCCGGTCGGCCTGGACGTCGGCACGCCGGTCATCCACACTCCCGGTCCGGACGGCGATCAGATCGCATTCTTCGGCCCGGTGATCACCCCGCGCCCGAAGGGCGAAGCCGCTGGCAAGCTGTGGGACGGCGTGCTCCTGGTCGCCGGCACTCCCGGTTTCTACGAGATCAAGCGCACCCGCGAGGCCAAGCCGATCTTTGACTGAGATTCGCGCCAGCGCATCGTCGATATCCCGTCGGTACGGACCGGCGGCGGCACGGCGTCGGTCCGAATCTGTGGACCACTGTCGGGTCTGGCCAAAACGGCCGGCGCCCGCCCGGTAGCGTCGAACTATGACCATCGCGCACGCGATCGGGCGGGCCTGGCTATCCGCGGGCGGCCCAGAGGGCCTGTCGACCGGTTCGCAGAACTACGACGAGTTCGCCGACGAGACGGAGATCACCGCGATCATCGCGGCGAACCCGATGAGCGCGCTCGGGGTCGAGATGCCTCATTGCGCGCCGGAGAGTCTCGGTCGCTCTATCGAGGCGTCCTTGCCGGCCGCCGCCGAACGGCTGGCGGCGGCCAAGGACGCCGGCCGCTACGTGCCGTACGACGACGTCGCCGTCGTTTACGGAATCACGGCCCCCGACGGCACCATGGGATTCGGGCTGTGGTGCATGGTCGACACGGCCGAGATCTCGACCGCGGCCGACGAGCCGGGTCACGTCATCCGCAACGAGGACGTGTTCATCGAGAAGGTGCGCGAGCGTGTCGCGCTGGCCGAACACATCGGCCATTTGTTGTCGCCGGTGCTGCTGCTCGCGACCGACCAGGCGCCCGCGCTGCAGGCGGCGCTCGCCGCGACCGCCGAGGAGTTCGGCACCCCGGTGGTGAGTGACGTCGACCAAGCCGGCCGCCGACATGAACTGTGGCCGGTGCTCACCGCCGACCGTCGCGACGAGTTGCTCGCGCTGGCTAGCGCCGGTGAGCTCGTCGTCGCCGACGGCAACCACCGCAGCCTCGCGGCGCAGATGGCCAAGCTTCCGCGCTTCCTCGCCGTCATCACCACGCCGACCTCGGTCGCGATCCAGCCGTACAACCGGCTCGTCGCGACCGCACCCGCGGTGGCTGAGCTGATCGAGCGCCTGGAGGCCGCGGGCGCCCAGATCACGCCGGTACGGGCAACGGACGGCCCGCCGTCCGGACGGGGCACAGTCCACCTCTATGCCGGCCCGGACGCCGCCTTCGCGGTCCGCCTCCCCTCGACGGCCGGGGCATCCGAGGTAGACAACCTCGACCATGCGCTCGTCGAGCGGATCATCCTGGCCGACGTGCTCGGTCTCGACGCCGGTGACAAGGCCATCACGTACGTCGGCGGCGACTATCCGGGCGATTGGCTGCGGGGCGAGGTGGACGCCGGTCGGGCCGGTCTCGCGATCCTCATCCCACCGGTGACGGTCGACGATTTCGTCGCGGTGAACCTGGCCCGGCGGAAGCTGCCGCGCAAGAGCACCTGGTTCACGCCGAAGGCGCGGGCCGGGCTCGTCGTCGCCGAACTCGACGGGCGCTGACCACCGGCCAACCCGCGACGCCGACGCCGAGTGCGGGCCGCGAGGCGTGTTTCTCCGCCGATGTGTAGCGGCAGCCGCGAGGCGAAATTGGCTGTGCGAGACTGCGCGGTATGCGCGTGTACATCGGCTCCGATCATGCCGGCTTCGAGTTGAAGGCACACCTCGTCGAGGTGCTGCCCGACCAGGGGTACGACGTGGTCGATGTCGGTCCCAAGACGTACGACCCGGAGGACGACTATCCGGCGCACTGCATCGCGGCCGCGGCCGCGGTCGTCGGCGACCCGGGCAGCCTCGGGATCGTGATCGGTGGCTCCGGCAACGGCGAACAGATCTCGGCCAACAAGGTCGTCGGCGTGCGAGCCGCCCTCGCCTGGAACCCGGAGACGGCTCAGAAGGCGCGTGAGCACAACGACGCGAACGTCGTCGCGATCGGGGCCCGCGAGCATCCGGTCGACCAGGCGACCGATTTCGTCCTGACCTTCCTGCGCACACCGTTCAGTGGCGCCGAGCGGCATCAGCGACGGATCGACCAGGTGGCCGCGTACGAAAGGACGCACGAGGTGCCGCCGCTGTCCGGCTGAGCAACGGCCGCGCAACGCGGCGGCCCGCAAAGATCCGGGGCACGCGAAGACTACGTGTCCCGCGGAACCCAGCCCCGGTGGACGATGCTCAGTGTTTCCTCCGCGTGGGCAATGTCGGCGTCGGTCGGCCGCGCCGAGTCGCGCGCCCGCATCGCCGCCTCGACACTGACCTGGGAAGACCCACCACCGATCAACCCACGAAGCCCACGTTCATGGTCCTCGGCCGGCACCGCCAGGTGGCTGTCATAGGGCTCGCGCTCCCGGCCGTGGTCCGGTCGCCGGCGGCGGGTATCGCTTGGACGCTCAGATACCGGCCCGGATCGAGGGGGACCCGGCGACGCGCTGGGCGCCGGAGCGGTCGACCCAGTCGGAGTGGTGGCGGGCTCGGTCGCCGGCGCGGCGGCCGGGCCCGGCTGACCCGATCGCGCGCCACGCACGCGTCGACGACGCCGCTCACCGTCCGCCCGCTCGACCATGCGCCGACGGTACCGCGCGTAATAGGTCAACAGCGGCACCGTCGGCATCTGGATCGGCACGTCAGGGATCGTTCGGCGGCTTAGAACATCTCGATCGGCTCTAGAACATTTCGATGGAACTAGGCGCGCGGTGCCAACCGAACCCGACGGACGTGCGTGCGAGGGTGTCGGGACGCAGCTCCCGTACGTCGCCGCCGGCCGCGAAGGCCGTCAACGGGGCACCGCCCAGGTACGCGGAGCCCAGCGCGTGCGCGGTCGCCGCGATGTCGGCCGGATCGTCTGTCCGCGTACACGTGGCCGCTCGTTGGTCGCCAACGAGCCGGAACCGACCCGCGTTGGCCGAGATGTTTGGATCCGTCACCTCGATCACGACGTCGACCGGCGCCGCATAGCGGCGGGCGGCCAGTGCGCCCGGCACGTCGAGAAGCCGTAGCCAGAGGCCGTCGACCAACCGCATGCCAAGCGCCTGCGGCTCGTTGACAAGGAACTGCAGCGGCTCGTCGATGGCCGCGAAGCGCTGCCGGGCCGAGCGGGTCAGGTCGACGGAGAGCGCGAAGCGCCACAAGGCTCGGTAGGCCTCGGGTGTGTTGGCGATGAGTTCCCGCACGATGACCTGGCCGTTTGGACCGGTCTCGGACCACTCGCTCTTGGTCCGCCAGAGCATGTACCCATCGACGCCACCAGGCCCGTCGTGGACGACGGCCCGCAGCGCGGTCGCTCCGTTACGGACCGACTTGATGTCCGCCGTGCAGTAGCGCCACCAGCGCTCGTCCCGCGCCGTCCACCCCGGCCGCTGGCCGCGGGCCTCCTCGAACACCTTCTCGAACACGTCGAGAGAGTCCGGCGGAACGGGCCGCAGCTGTCCCTCATCGTCGCGGGCCGGATCGCGCAACGACACCTCGCGGGCGTTGGCCTCGATCGTCAGCCGCTGGGTCGCCGGGCCGTAGCCGAAGCGCTGATAGATCCGGCCCTCGCTGGCATACAGCACCGCGACGGGCTCACCGAGGCCGATGCTGTCGGCGTGGAGCTTGTCGATCATGCGGCGCAGCAGTCCCTGACGTCGGTGGGTGGCGCCGACGTTGACCATGGTCACGTGGGCGGCCGGCACGACAGCGCCGGGGATAGTCAGATCGCGAGTGAACGCCGAGACCATACCGACGATCGCGCCACTCTGGGTTGCCACGATCGACCGGGCCGGCTCGAACACGCTGTGCTCGAGCTCGTTGAAGTCGTCGTCCATGTCCTCGTTGAACGCTTCGCCCATCAGCTTCGCCACGACCGGCCAGTCGTCGTCGACCGCGGTGCGCAATTCGTAGTCACTCGTCACACCTGACTGTGTAGCTCATCGTTCGCAACCGCGCGACCTGATTACCCGGCCGGACCGGGCCCGGCCAGGGGGCGATTCGGCTGCTCCGCGCCGCACCGGCGGTCAGTGCGGCGCGGCTTCGCTACGCTCGAAGTCGGCGTGCCATATGGGGTACGGCCAGATGTCGGTCCGGCACCGGGTGCCGCGAAGGGTGGGTCATGGGCGAGTCCGCAGTGGTCGACCTCGTGTGCGGCCCGGCCAGCCCGCTCGCCGAGACGTTCCAGCGATACCGCCTGGTGGCCCGCCTCGGGGCCGGCGGACAGGCCGACGTCTACCGGGGCGTACGGCTGTGCGGCGGGGTGACGTCGACCTCGGTAACCGTCAAGGTTTTCCGGATCAATCCGAAGCGGACAATAGCCGACGAACTTCGCTCTTGGGACAAGGGTGACGCCGCGCTCATGGATCTGAACACCCGGGGCGTACCCGGCATCTGTCGGCGGGTGGACGGCTTCTACGGTCCGCCGCCGCACGTGACCGGCGTCGCGCCGGCCGGCCAGGACGCGGTGCCGTACCAGGTGTACGACTACCTGCACGGCATCAATCTGCGGGACTACGTGACATCGAAGGCCGGCTTCGGCGCCACCAACCGGCTGTCCGCCACCGCGTCGCTGCTCGGCCTGGCCGAATCGCTGAAAGCCATGCACGAGCCGGACAATGTCACCATCTGCCCGGTGCTGCACATGGACGTCAAGCCATCGAACATCATGGTGCTGACCAACGGCGACACGCGGCTCATCGACTTCACCGGCGCGCGCTACTGGCGCAGTGCCGAGATCACCCAGATCGCGTACACGCCGGAGTCGGGTGGACCGGAGGCGCTCAGTGGCGAGGTCACGCCCGCGTACGACGTCCATGGCTTCGGCGCCGTTGCGTTCTTTCTGATCTCGGGCGTCGCCCCGCGGGGCACCGGCGCACCGCCGATGGACCGCCACGATGTGTTCACCGGACGGCCGGCGCTACGCGATCACATGCTGGCCGTGCTGGCCGACCGACCGCAGGACCGCCCGTCGACGTACGAACTGACCGACTGGACGCAGACACTGGTCAAACTCGTACGCGCGAGTCACGTGCCCGACATGGGGCTGGACTGGTCGGATCGACCGGTCGTCACCGGCCAACCGGCACCACGTGCGGTCGGCCGTGCCCGGGCGGCGTTGACCGGCACCGAGACCGATGCGTTCATGCGAATCGAGGCGTTGGAGCGGGAGCTTGTCGCCCTGCGCGCCAAGGTCGGGGGGCGCCCGCCCGCCGCGGCGTTGCCCGGAGCGGCCGCCTCGGCGTTGCCCGCGCCCGTCTCGCCGACCTCGCCGGCCGGGTCGATCTCCGGGTCACCGCGACCGACTTCCGGGTCACCGCGGCCGGCGTCCGAATCACCTCGGCCAGCGTCGGCGCCCGGGGCGGGACCCGGTTCGCCGCGCCCGACCGCGGTCCAGCCGGCGCCGGCCGCCGGTGGCGCGATGGTCGGCCGGGCGCAGGTCGTCGCCCGCCCGCCGGAGCCCAGTGGGTACGCGGCTCCGGAAGGCACCTACGCCGGCGGACCGCCGAACCAGGGTGCGCGGGTCAGCCGACGACCAAGGGTGAACCTTCGGACATTGCGCAAGGGCGGCGGCTGGACGATCGCCGGCGCGTCCTTCGCGGTGCTGTGCTGGTTCGTCTGGGCCGCGGCTAACCGGAAGTCGGGCGCGGTCCTCGCACCGGGATTCCTGGTCGCGACGGCGGTGGTCGCGGTCGGTCTGTTCATGGTGCTGCGACTGCTCGGTCGTCTCGTGATCGAGGGCTGGATGCACAAGCCGCGAAACGGCGCGCACGGCGCCCACCTGGGCACGGCCGCGTTCCTATTCGCCGTCGGCGTGACCTATCTCCAGGAGACGGACTGGGTCATGCAGGCTTATCGCTGGGTGAAGGGGCTATAAGTGGCGCCGGTCGCCAGCGGCTACACGTTCGAGGGACTGGTCAACTTCCGCGATCTTGGCGGCATCCCGGCCGACGGCGGTGTCATCCGGCCGGGCCGACTCTTCCGTAGCGATTCGCTGAGCTACGCGACGGAGTCCGACGCCGCCCGGCTGGTCGACGCCGGTCTCGCGACGATTGTCGACCTGCGGGACACCGTCGAGGTCGACCAATTCGGACGGGGTCCGCTGGCCTCGGCGCCGATCACGTACGTCGGCCTGCCGTGTACGGATTCGATCCCGGCGGAGTCCCGCTCGGAGTACTACTTCCGGCTGCTTGCGGTGCAGGGCCCGGCGCTGGCCGACCTCGTACGGCGACTGTCGGCACCGCAATCCCTGCCGGCCGTGGTGCACTGCCACATCGGCTGCGACCGGACCGGCATCGTGTCGGCGATGCTGCTGGGTCTGGTCGGCGTCTCCGACAAGGACATCTGCGCCGACTACGCGCGCAGCACCCGCGCGGGCGCGGCGATCCGCGAACGGGCCGAGGACCGCCGCCGCCACCTCGGTCTCCCGCTGATGGGACAGGCCTACTACGACGCCTGGGAGCCGCGGCCGGAGACGATGGCGGCTGCTCTCGATCTGGTCGCGCGCGAATGGCGCGGCATGTCCGGCTGGGCGACCGCGTTCGGTCTCACCGCAGATGACATCGCGGCCCTGCGCGCCGCCATCGTCGATCCGTCCTGAGCCGTCGCTCGCCAACCGACCACGCCGGTCCGCCGCCCGTCGCGGACCGAGGCGCGGTCGTCAGCGAGCGGTCGTCAGCGCGCGGCGCCGACCGGCTCGTCCGTGGGGAGTTCGACGGCGGGCTCCGGCGGCTCGACCGACAGGTGCGGCAGCCAGCTGTCGATCCAGCGCGGCAGCCACCAGTTGGCCGCCCCGAACATGTGCATGAGGGCCGGCACGAGCACTGTGCGAAGGATGAACGCGTCGATGAACACGGCACTCGCGAGGCCGATGCCGAACTCCGCGACGACCCGCTGACCGCCGAACACGAACGCGAGGAACACCAGGATCATGATCGTCGCGGCGGCCGTGATCACGCGGCCGGTGGACGACTGGCCGGTGATGACGGCGGCGCGGTTCTGCCGCGTGTGCACCCACTCCTCGTGCATGCGGCTGACCAGGAAGACCTGGTAGTCCATCGACAATCCGAACAGCACGGCCAGCGTCAGCACTGGCACGAACGCGTCGATCGGACCGGCCCGCCCGAGGCCGAGCGCGTCCGAACCCCAGCCGAACTGGAAGAACGCGACGACCACACCGAACGAGGCGCCGGCCGCGAGCAGGTTCATCACCGCGGCGGTGAGCGGCACGACGATGCTGCGGAACGCGATCAACAGCAGGATGCAGCCGAGCACCACGATCACGCCGAGAAACAGGGGCAGTTTGCTCGACAGGACGTGCGAGAAGTCGTTGAAGATCGCGGTCAGGCCGCCGACGTACACCCGCATGGTGTTGCCGCTCTCGGCCTTGGGGATGACCTCGGACCGCAACGTGTTGATCAGGTCGGTCGTGCCCTTGTCCTGCGGCGACGTCGTCGGGATGACTTGCATGACGGCGAGTTGCTGGCCGGGCTTGATCGGCGCGGCTTGCGCCGCCGCTACGCCCGGCGTGGCTTTGACCGTCGCCGTCAGCTGGGCGAAGGCCTGCGCATCGGCCGCCGTGGGTACGGTCGCGACCAGCTGGAGCGGCCCGTTGAATCCGGGGCCGAACCCGGCGGCGAGCAGCTCGTACGCGCTGCGTGTGGTCGAGCCCTTCGGATCGTTGCCCTGGTCACCAGTGCCGAGCCGGAGCGAGAAGAACGGGATCGCCAGCACGACGATGACCGCGAATGCGCCCAGGGCCAACGCCTTCGGGTGCCGCGACACGAACGTCGACCAGCGTGCCCAGCCGCCGACGGCGTGCTCGTCGTACGGTCCCTCGGTGGCCAGCCGTCGACGCTCCCGCCGGCTCAGCACCCGCATCCGGAAGATGTCCTTGTTACGGATCCGCAGAGCCAGCAACGCCGGCAGCAGCGTGATGGCGGCGAGCACGGTGAACAGCACCATGAGCGCGGACGGCACACCCAGACCGGCCAGGAAGTCGACCCGTAGCACCAGCAGGCCGAGCATCGCGATGCACACCGTCGCGCCGGCGAAGAGCACCGCTCGTCCGGACGTGTTCAACGCCTGGACGATCGATTCCTCCACATCGAGCCCGGCCTTCAGACCGTTGCGATGTCGCGTAACGATGAACAGTGCGTAGTCGACGCCGACGCCGAGCCCGATCAGGATGGCGAAGACCGGCGACAGGTTGTTGATCGCCATGCCGTGGCTCAGCAAAATGATCGCCGAACTGCCGAGCAGCAGCGAGAACACGGCCGCGAGGAGCGGCAGCAGCATCGCGAAGAACGAACCGAAGGCGAGCAACAGCACGATGGCGGCGGCGATGATGCCAACGCCCTCGGACAGGCTCGTGGAGACCTGGTTGACCTGCTGGATCGCCTGACCGCCGAGTTCCACCTGGATCTGGCTGGTCCGCGCGTCCTCCGCGATCGAGATCAGGTTCTTCACCGAAGCGGCCGGGATCTGCGCGCCGAAGCCCGGCCACTGCACGGTGGCGTACGCCGTCTGGCCGTCGCGACTGATCTGGGCCGCGCCGGTGGGCGAGTAGGGGCTGGTGACACCGCTGACGGACGGCGCATGCGCGACCTTGTCGAGCATCGCCGTGATCGGCTGCTGGACCGTAGCGTCGGTGACCTTGCCCGAGCTGACGTGCCAGACGATGGTGTCGGCCTCGCCGGCCCGGTTCGGGAACGCGGTCTGCAGCAGATCGAGTGCCTTCGTCGACTCCGTACCGGGCAGGTTGAAGTTGTCGCTGTACGCGCTCCCGACCGCTCGGTCGATACCGCCCAGCGCGATCAGTGCGACCAGCCAGAGGCCGACGACGGTCCAGCTGTGCCGGACACACCAGCGCGCAATGCCTGCCATGATCCACCTATTTAATCGAACGGTCGGTATCTACGCTTGAGGAGTGTAGCGTCCGTCTGCGAAGGCATTACGAGGAGGCGAAAACTGGTGGCCCGCACCGCTGGAAGCGCTGCCGACGATACCCGTCAGCGCATCCTCGACATCGCCGTCGACCTGTTCATCGAGCAGGGATACGCCGGCACGTCCGTACGGGACATCTCGGAGCGGCTCGGCATGACCAAGGGCTCGCTTTACTACCACTTCGCCTCGAAGGAGGAAGTCCTCAACGCGCTGGTCGCACCGTTGCTCGAGGACCTCGACCAGTTCGTGCTCGACGCGGCGGTGGCCGGCAAGATCGACCGTGACCTGCTGGAACGGCTGGTGAACCTGCTGGACGAGCACGGCGTCCTCTTGCGTTCGTTGATGGGCGACCCGTCGGTTCTGCACGGTCTGACGATCCGGCGGTCGATGCCGCAGCGCATCGCGGCCCTGCAGCGGTCGCTGGCGGACTCGGACGATCCGGCGGCGGCTCTCCGCGGGCGGTGCGCGCTGGGTGTGATCAACGCGGGCGCGATCGCTCCCCGCTTCGACACGGTGGGGCCGGACGGGTCGTACGCCCGCGAGCGGGCCGTTCGCACCCGCCTGACCGAGCGGGAGAAGCGGCTTGTCGTCGATGCGGCGCTGGCCGTTCTTTCGGTGCCGGTCTGAGGATCGCCGCGGTCGTGCCACGACCGTCCGATGTGGGCGGCGGCCCCGATTCGACTGCCCCCACAGCCGCGTACGTCGATGTTATGTTGCGGACATCTTCGACTCGGCAGGTGCATGGACATGGCGTCGCGAGACCGGTTGCCACCCGAGGACCGTCGTCGATGGGGCATGCCGACGATCTGGCTGATTCTCGTCGCCATCATCGTGGTGCTGTGTGTCGGCTGCTCCGACGTGCTGAAGCGGCTCGGCGGATCCTGAGGCTCGGCCTGGCTGTCGGCCGGCTCGGCCGGCTGTCCGGCCTGGCTCTCGGCCCCAGCTGTCGGGCCGGGCTCTCGGCTCTCGGGCCTGGATCGTGGGGCGACGGGTTCCCGGATGCCACCGGCGTGGACTTAGGCTGGCGTCATGCTGACCTCGACCATCGGCGGCCGACCGATCGGCGTCTCATCCGACGCGACGGTGCTGACCTCGAAGAATCCGGCAAACCTCACCGATGAGGTGGCCAGCGTCGCGCTAGCCGACGCCCATACGTTCGTCGACGCGTGCCGATCGGCGAAGGCCGCTCAGCGGACCTGGGCTCGCGTCCCGGCGCCCGTACGGGGGCAGGTGATCGGCAACCTCTCCCGGCTGGTGGCGGCGAACAAAGAGGCGCTCGCTCAGATCGTCACACGGGAGATCGGCAAGCCGATCGTCGAGGCCCGCGGCGAGGTGCAGGAGATCATCGACACGTGCGACTTCTTTCTCGGTGAAGGCCGGCGACTCTACGGCCAGACGGTCCCGAGCGAGATGCCCGACAAGCAGCTGTTCACGTTCCGGGTGCCGGTCGGCGTCGCCACGATCATCACGGCCGGCAACTTTCCGGTCGCCGTACCGTCCTGGTATATCGCTCCGGCGTTGTTGTGCGGCAACGCGGTGGTGTGGAAGCCGGCCGAATACGCGGCGGCGTCGGCCCATGCCTTTGCCGAGCTGATCCGTCGGGCCGGGGTCCCGGACGGCGTTCTCGAGGTGGTGTATGCCGACGGCGAGACGACGTTCGCCGGCCTGACGAGTGCGCTCGAAGGCGGCTTCGTGGACAAAGTCGGGTTTACCGGTTCGTCCGACGTCGGCGTACGCATTGGCGAGTTGTGCGGCCGCCACCTGCAGACGCCGTGCCTCGAACTCGGCGGCAAGAATCCCATGGTCGTAACCGGGGACGCCGAGGTTGCTCTCGCCGTGGAGGGTGCCCTGTTCGGGGGCTTCGGGTCGGCCGGGCAGCGCTGCACGTCGCTCGGCACGGCGATCGTCCACGAGTCGGTCTACGAGGAGTTCCTGACCTCGCTCGACGTCGCTCTGCGCGAGGCGATCATCGGCGATCCGACGCGGGAGAACGTCCTCTACGGCCCGCTGCTCGCGGAGCGCTTTGGCCGCCGGTACGAGGAATTCGTGAGCTGGATCGAGCCGTACCACCGGGTTCTAGGCTCGACCTCGACGGGCCGGATCGGACCGGACAACCCACGGCCGGGGTTCACCGGTCAGCCGTCCGGTTTGTACTACCATCCGGCGGTCGTGGCGGATCTACGCCCCGGCGACAAGCTCTTCACGACGGAGACGTTCGGGCCGATCATCGGCGTGTTGCCTTATCGCGACCTGGAGCACGCGATCGAGCTCGCGAATGCGCCGGGTTACGGACTGTCGTCGTCGATCTACACGACGAACCCGACGTCTGCGTTCCGATTCCGCGAGGGCATCGGCGCCGGCATGGTCTCGGTCAACAACTCGACGTCGGGCGCCGAGGCGCATCTGCCGTTCGGCGGCAACGGACGTTCCGGCAACGGTTCCCGGCAGTCCGGAGTCTGGGTGCTCGATCAGTTCACCCGCTGGCAGTCGATGAACTGGGATTACTCCGGGCGCCTGCAGCGCGCGCAGATGGACACCGCCACCACGACGGCCGATCTCGACTTCCGCCTCTAGCCGGCTCAGGGCCGGAAGGCTCGGCCCGGAAGGCTCGGCCCGGAAGGCTCGGCCCGGAAGGCTCGGCCCGGAAGGCTCGGCCCGGAAGGCTCGGCCCGGAAGACTCGGACCGGATGACCCGGGGCCAGGACATTTCCGTTTGACCCGGTTGCCGATTAACCTGGCTCAGGCCCGGCCAGCGTGCCCCCGCCGGGCAAACCGAGTTTTGCCTGGTCGTCCCGGGCATGGAGGTGTTCATGGCGCACCGGGCCGGCCGGTGGGCACGGTTGGTGTCGCTCGCCGCGGCCGGGGCGCTCGCGGTCACCGCCGTCGTCGCGTGCTCGAAGCCGCCGCATGCGCAGTTCGTGCCGGGCGCGGCCGCGACAAGCAGCGCCACGGCGACGGCGTCACCGGTGCCACCCGCCGCGGCGAAGGCAGCGGACACGACGTTCACGCTGTCGGCGGTCGGCGACACGATCATGGCGTCGGCGCCTAAATTCCTGCCACCGCACGGTGGTGCCGACTTCTTCGCGCCGGTCGCCGACGCGCTGCACTCCGACCTGCAGATGGCCAATCTCGAGGAGCCGCTGACCAACGTGGCCGCGTCGACGAAGTGTGGCGCCGCACTCGGCACGACCTGCTTCGCCTTCCGGGCGCCGACCTCCTACGCCCTCGTGCTGAAGGACTCGGGATTCGACCTGGTCAACATCGCGAACAACCATGCGCTCGACTTCGGCCAGAACGGCCACACGCAAACCGAGCAATCTCTGACGGATGCCGGCGTCAAGTTCACCGGGCCACCCGGCATGATCACTACCACCACCGTCAAGGGGATCCGGATCGCGGTACTCGGCTTCGCGCCGTACCCGTGGGCGAACGATCTTCGCGATATCGCCGCCGCCGCCGAACTCGTACGTACCGCGAAGAAGTCCGCGGATCTGGTCGTCATTCAGGCGCACATGGGTGCGGAGGGTGCCGCGTATCAACACGTCAAGCCCGGCGTGCAGACGTTCCTTGGCGAGAACCGTGGCGACGCGATCGCGTTCAGCCACGCCATGATCGATGCCGGCGCGGACATCGTGATCGGGCATGGCCCGCACGTGCTTCGCGGGATGGAGTTCTACAAGGGCCACCTGATCGCGTACAGCCTCGGCAATTTCGCCGGCTACCACGCGCTGTCGGTCAACAGCGTCACCGGAGTGTCGATGATCCTGCGCGTGACGATGCGTGGCGACGGTTCGCTCGTGAACGCCACGATCGTTCCGACGTCGATGGTGGCACCGGGGGTGCCGCGCCTGGACCCGAACGATCGCGCCATCCCGATGGTGCGGTCGCTAACGAAGGCCGACTTCCCGAAGACCGGAGCGCAGATCGCAGCCAATGGTGCGATCACGCCACCGCCGGCGTAGCTCTGGATCTCGAGCAACACGCCGCCGCGACACAGCACCATCGGCCGTGGCGATCACGCCGGCGGCCTAGCTCTGGTTCCCCGCCGGCTGATCGGCTCGCGGTTTCGGAACCGACCCTCGCCGTCCGGCCGCGATGACGTGCGGCCGGACGACGGCCACCAGCCCGAGCGCCATGCCGATCGCACCAACGACCTCGGCGGTCCGGAGACCATACGCTTGCGCGACCGCGCCACCGGCCAGGGCCGCGAACGGGATCGACGCCGCCGACAGGAACTTCGCCGCGCCGAGCACGCGTCCGCGTACGTCGTCCGACGTGCGCACCTGGAACATCGTCGTGTAACCGACGCCGAACAACGCCAGTCCGGCGCTGAAGCACGCCTCGCCGGCGACGATGAAGCCGGCGGCTACGAGTCGCGGCCCGCTGGCCGCCGCCAAGAGTGCGCCGCCCGCGATCAGGACCAACTGGCCGCAGACGATCAGCCGGCCGAGCCCGAGGCGATCGGCCAGCCGGCCAGAGCCGAGCGCGGCGGCGAACCCGATGATCCCGGAGGCCGTGAACACCAGGCCGATCATCGTCGCGCTCAGGTGCAACGTACGCGCCAGGTAAAGGAAGTAGACCGCGGCCTGAAGCTGCGCGAAGAACACGAGCACCGCGTTGGCCAGCGTCACCGACCGCAGGACGCGGTCGTGCCACAGCAACGGAAATCCGCTGCGCGTTGTCGCCCAGAAGGCGGCCCAACCGCTGCCCGGCGCTGCCGTACGCACCGCGTCGCGGGCCCGCATGCGCAGTACGCACCACGCGGATACGAGATAGCTCACCGCGTCGGCTGCCACCGCGGTGGCCGGGCCACCCGCGTAGATGAACCACGACGCGAGACCCGGCCCGGTCACCTCGGCGACCGACTGGCTGGCGGACAGTTTGCCGTTGCCATCGGCCAGGCGAGCGGCCGGCACCACACTCGGCAGGAACGCCTGGTATGCCACATTGAAAACCAAGGTGAGCAGGCCGACGCCGAACGCTACAGCCACGAGTTGCCAGAGCGTGAGGACACCGAGCGCGGCGGCAAGCGGCACCCAGCCGAGCAGCACGGCGCGCCCCACGTCAGCGATGAGCAGCAACGGTCGTCGCGCACGCCGGTCGACGAGCGGCCCGATGAACGGGCCAACGAGCAGCTGGGGGAGGCGTTCGACGGCGGCGAGCAGGCTCATGCCGAACGGATCGACATGCAGCACGGTGACGGCGACCAGAGGCAATGCGATAAAGCTGATCGCCGAACCGACCATCGAAACGGTCTGACCGCCCCAGAAAAAGCCGAAGTCGCGATGGCGCCAGAGGCTCCGTTCGCCCGCTGCATCCATCGGTGCGACCGCCGTCGTGGCTGCCGGCGATACGGTGGCGTCGCCGTCGATGGTCACGCTCCATTCGATGGGTGCCGAGGCCAAACAGTGGCGACCGTAGCGGCGGCCGATGTCGATGTCGCGTGATTTTTACCGGAACCTGCTCCGGAGTAAAAACCGGTTGATGGGAGCGGACGGGCGCGCCTAGCGTGGCCGGCATGATGTCCGGTCGATGAGCCCCGCGAGTTCGCGGGAATGCGTGTTGGTGTCTCGGGCCTACGCCGCCGGGACAGCGCGTCATGCGCGCCCTACGCACTCATCTGATCCATCGTCCCGTCGAGGCTCACTATGCATTCGGACGTCGTTTCACGGTCGACGAGCGACCTTCAGCAAATCGGACTGCAGCACCCGCGCATCCGCCAACTCCGTCACGTGATCAACAACACCGCACCGAACCATCGGCATCTGCTCGTGGCCGAGGGTCTGTGGGCGCACAACGTGGTGTTGGAGCTCGGCGCGGCGGTCGACACATTCCTGTGGTGCCCCGAGGCCGCGTACTCCGACGAGGCGCGAAGTCGAAGCGCCGAGATCCTCGCGCGTGCCCGGTCGGCCTACCGGATCTCGCCCTCGGTGTTGGCCCGCGTCTGCGAGCGCGAGCGCCCGGATGGCTTGGTATCGCTGGTCGCGCTGCCGTCCTGGGAACCCGACGAGGTGGCGCTGAGCGCCGACGCGCTGGTGCTCGTCGCCGACGGCATCGAGATTCCCGGCAACCTCGGCACATTGATGCGTACGTTGGATGCCTGCGCCGCCGACTGCCTCGTCCTTACGAATCGGCGGACGCGACTCAGCCACCCCAAGGTGTTCCGGGGCAGCCGCGGCATGAACCTCCGAGTGCCCACGATTGAATTCGCGTCACCCGACGCCGCCGCGGAGTGGTTGCGCGATCGAGGCTTCGCCGTACATCTCGCGACGACTGGTCCCGACGCACGTGACTACGGCAGCGTTGCGTTCCGCGGGCGTACGGCGGTCGTCGTCGGCAACGAGCGGTACGGCATCTCGCGACCCTGGTTCTCGTACGGCTTTGCCGAGGTCACCGTGCCCATGCTGGGTTCTGCCGACTCGTTGAACGTATCGGTCAGCGCGTCGATCCTGCTCTACGAGATCCGTCGGCGTCAGCGTGGCCGCCCGGCGTAGCGGATCGGGCCGTTCCCGCCCGGCGTGGCCGATCGGGCCGTTCCCGCCCCGGCGTGGCGGATCGGGCCGTTCCCGACCTCAGCGTGGCGGATCGCGCCGTTCCCGCCGCGCCACCGTCGGTTCTCAGCAGGTCGCGGACGGCTGTCAGCCGGTCGCGGCGAGCTTCGCGTGCACGGCATCGCCATGCCGCCGATCGAGCCGGTCGAAGATCTCGACAGCCTGCGTCCAGGCTTGGCGCGCCGTGTCCGCGTCGCCGGCGGCCCGAGCCGCGTCGCCGAGATGGTCGAGGATCAGCGCCGCGTTCAGCTTGTCGCCGACGGCTTCGAAGAGCTCGTGCGCTTCGCGGAAGTGCTCCGCCGCCGCGACGAAGTTGCCGGACTGATGCTGGATGAAACCGAGGCTGTCCAACGCATCGGCCTGCCCGTGCCGATCGGTCGTGCCGGCCAGGATGTGGACCGCCTTCGTACAAGCGACGAGCGCTTCGTCGTACTGGCCGAGTTGGGCGTGGAACCAGCCGATGCCGTTAAGCGCCCGTCCGGCGTTCGCGTCGTCGCCGCAACTGAGGAAGAGATCGTAAGCCGCCCGGACCCGCGTGAGCGCACTCGCGTTGTCACCCAGCGACGCGTGGAACATGGCGAGCTCCATCGCGACGCGAGCGGCGCTGGAGGGGTCACCCTGCTCTTCCGCTAGACGCAGACACGTACTGAGGTGCTCGATCGCCTCGGCCGACCGGCCCGTACGATTCGCCGCGCGGGCCAGGCTGTAGTGCGCGGAGATCTGCCAATCACGTCGGCCGAGCGCAATCGCTGCGCCCAGCGCGAGTCGATGCGTGCGAGCCAACTCGGCCCAATTTCCACTTCGATCGAGGAAGGTCGCGACCGCGAAGGCCAGACTGCAGACACGGGCATGGTCGTCGCGGCCGGCCGACTCGTCGATCATCAGCAGCGGGCTGTCCTGAGCGTCGGCGAACCAGGCGAGGGCGTCACGTGAGTCGATGTGCCGACGGACGCTCACGTCCGGCCCGGGCGGATCGATCGGTCGTTCGTCCCGGGTCGGTTCGATCAGGCGGTCGCCCGCGCGCGCGGTGTGCAGGTAGTGCTCGTAGAGACGAACCCAGCCGGCCTCACGTTCGGCCGGTCGCATTCGCCCGAGTTCGACGGCGTACGCCCGGACGAGGTCATGCACCGAAAACCGGTCGGGGGCGTACTCGGTGAGCAGGCTCGATCGAACCAGCTCTCGCAGCGCGGCCCGTGCCTCGGTCACGGGTCGGCCGGCCGCGCTCGCCGCCGCGTGGATCTCGACCGAGGGGCCGGGATTGAGCCCGATCGCCTCGAACATGCGAGCGGCCGCCGGGGTCAGCGACTGATAGGACAGATGGAAGACACCGCGGGCATCGGCGCTCGGATCGGGCGTCGCCAAAGCGTTGAGCCGGCTGTCCGCGATCGACAACTCGCTGGCGAGCGCCGCCAGCGCGAGGTCGGGTTCGATGGCTGCGCGCGCGGCGATGATGGTCAACGCGATCGGCAGGCCGCCACAGCCGGCCAGGAGACCATCGACCGACGCCGGCTCGCGATCGAGGCGTGGCTCGCCGAGATGAGCGACGAGCACCTGGCGCGCGTCCCGGGCCGGCAGCCGGTCGAGGGTCAGCGCGCGGGCGCCGGCCGCGGCGACTAGGCCGTGCATGAGATTGCGGCTGGTCACCAGCGTCACGCAGCCCGACGACCCGGGAAGCAGCGCGAGGATCTGCGCCGTGTCCCGCGCATTGTCGAGAACCACGATCATCCGGCGGTCGGCGAGGAGGCTGCGATAGGTCGCGGCCACGGCGTCGGGATCGCTCGGTACCTGTGCCGGTGGCACACCCAACGTGGACAGGAAGCCCCGCAATGCGTCGACCGGATCGATCGGAGGCGAGTTCGGATCGAAGCCGCGCAGATTGACGTAGAGCTGTCCGTCCGGGTAGCGATCGCGGGCACGATGCGCCCAGTGCACCGCGAGCGCGGTCTTCCCGATCCCGCCGGCACCGAAGATGGCCGAGATCACGCTCGCGGTTGGCTGGGTTGGGTCCGCCGCGGTGGCGGCGTCGATCCAGGCCAACTCGGTGGTACGGCCAGAGAAAGCGCGCGTATCGGCCGGCAGCTGATTCGGTGTGCCCGGTTCGGCCGCCCACGCCGGAGCCACGGGTTGGCCGGGTATGTGCCGATCGTGGTCACGTGGCTCGACGTCCACGTGAGCGGACTCGCTCGGGCCGGCAACGGTCGGGTCGTCGTTGCGGGCGGCCTTGTCGTCACCGTCCGGCCGAGCCCGGTCCAGTACCGCGATCGGCTCGCCGCGCCGGACGCCGTACGTCGAGAGCAGATCTCGAGTCAAACTGTGCGGCGGCACCTGACTCAACATGTCGCGGTGGGCTCGACGGAGATCGGCCGACGGATCCGTGCCGAGTTCGGCGGCCAGAAGCCGGCTCGCGTCCCGGAATGTCGTCAGAGCCCCGGCGATTTCCCCGCGCGCGTAGAGAGCCGTCATCAGAATCTGATAAGGACCCTCGCGCAACGGGTCGAGCCGGACCAGTTCCCGCGCAGTGTCGATCGCACTGATGAGCTGGCCGGTGTCTACATGCGCCACTGCCAGCTGCTCCATCGCGGTCAATCGTCGATCCCACAGTGCCTGGGCGTGCGAGGCCACGTACGGGCTGTGCGGTAGGTCTTCGACGAACCGACCGCGCCAGAGGCCCAGCGCCGCGGTGTAGTCGCGGACGGCCGCCGCCGTGTCACCACCGCTGAGCGCCGTGTCGGCCCGGGCCACCCCGATGCCGAATCGGTCGATGTCCACTGCGCTCTCACTCACCGCGAGCCGGTAGCCGGAGGGCACCCGGGCCACGTCGACCGTAGGTTTCCGTGCACCAGGAACGGCCGCGCCGAAGGATCGGCGCAGGTTCGCCACGTACATGCGGAGGTTTGCGGTAGCCGACGATGGCGGTCGGTCCGGCCACAGCTCGTCGACGAGGTCGGATGTGGGGACAACCTGGTTGCGGCCCAGGAGCAACCGGACAAGGACCTGACGCTGCTTCGGCGGCCCCAGCGGTACGGGCCCCGTGGGGCCCCGGACCGCCAACGCGCCCAGCAGCGCAAATTCGATCATCGGACCTCCAGGGGACGACCGATGCACAGGCTATACAAGAAATGTCGCTCACATATCGGTCGAGGTCCTACGGTCATCGTCGGGCGGCAGTTGCACGGGGGAACTGCGGCCAGCGCGCAGGTGAGCCCGGCGCGGGTGAGCATCGCGGACATCGAGGTCCGCGATGCTTTTCGTTGCCCGTCGAAGGCGCGACTAGGAGCGGTTCCACTATCCGTAGACAGCACCCAGGATTGCCGTGCGGGCCGCTGAGCGCTGAGGACATCCACGTCGCCCAGATGTCCTGGATTGCGGACGCTGAACGTCCGGAATGGGTCCTATGGTGGCACCATGACCAACACCATGCCCGTCCGCACCGTCATCGAACGCGGGCCCAAGGGGAAGCGGTCGGTGGCCTTCGGCACCGACTGGCCAGGGTGGAGTCGGGGCGCCAAGAGCGCCGATCTCGCCATGGAGACGCTCGAGTCCTATCGGGAGCGTTACCGGCCGGTCGCGGGTCTCGCCGGGATGGCGGACGAGTTCGACGCCGCCGGGTGCCTCGAGATCGTGGAGGACCGGGTCGGAACCGGTTCAACCGACTTCTGGGGCATCTCCTTCTCGCCCTGTGCGACCGAGCAGGGGCCGATGGGCGAGGCGGAGCTCGAGCGCGGGATCACGTTATTGCGGGCTTGCTGGGCGTTCTTTGATGGCGTCGCGGCGCGGGTCTCGCCGGAGATGCGCAAAGGCCCGCGCGGGGGAGGACGCGACCGCGACCGGATCATCCGCCACACCATCCGCACCGAAAGCGAGGACTTCGCGAAGCAGGTCGGCTTGCGGATACCGGAGGGCGCGGCGCTTTCCCCGGATGGGCTTCGGCAGCATCGGGAGACCTACGTCGCGGCGATGCGCGCCTACAACGCCGGGGAGGTCAAGCGGCGCATGCGGTCGTGGACACTACCGTTCCTCATCCGACACTCGGCCTACCACACACTCGACCATGCATGGGAGATGGAGGACAAGGACCTCTCCGAAGAGGACGGGGCCTGACCCACCAAAGCGTCCAGCCGGTAGCCGGAAGGCGCGCGGGCGATGCTCGTCGAGCCAACTTGTTCTTGTAGATAGCTTTGTAGTGTAAAGTACATGGTATGGAAGAGAGCGCATCGCCATCACCGGAGGCGGCACAACGGACAGTCGATGAGGTCACGGGGCTTCGTCGCCGGACCCGACGGGCTCGCCAGGCGTTCTGGTTCCCGTTGGTCGTGTTCGGCGCATTGATTCTCGGATCGGCGCCGCTCTATACGCTGTCGCCGCCCATCAATACGCCCGACGGCGTCGTCGTGGGCAGCGGGAATGCGTCGCTAGGCGCGCTGGCCCCTGATTTCGCGGCCAGCTTGTTCTGGCTCATCGGCGTCCCGATCGCATATGCGGTGACGGCGATGTTCTATCTCTGGCGCGGACGTCGACGCGGAGTGCGAACGACCTGGCGGGCGTACGTTGTGGCCGGCTTGGGGCTGTTCGCCGTCGTCGCGCTGCTGCTGGTCAACCTGCCGCGCAAGGTGCCAGGCCGCCGGCTTTTTCTGAATCTGTTCGATCACGTGCCCGGCGATCTGGTCATCCGCGGACTTATCCCGCTGCTGGCCATCGCGGTCGGATTCATGATCCTCGCGGTGGCCGAGCGGAGCTCGACTCTCGGCCTGTTCGCTGTCGGGTTCTTCGCGATCGCGTTGACGGCCAATCTCTACGACATGTCCAACCTCGCCGACCGGTTGGCACTCAGCGGCGGTGGACCAGAGGTCAACAACATCGTCGTGGGTGCCCTCGCGCTGCTGGCCGGGATTGGCTTCGGTCTGGCCGCACTGCTTCGAGGCCGACGCCCGCGATTAGCCGCCGCCGGCGGCCCGGAGCGTACGACCGCATGAGCGACGCTCCCGCACATCCGACCCAGGCGCTGGACGACACCGTCCATCAGCGAACACGCCTCGGCATCCTGGCCGTGCTGGCCGAGGGCGGACGGGTCCAGTTCGGCTTCCTGTCCGAAGCGCTCGGCCTGACCGACGGCAACCTCTCGCGTCACCTGACGACGCTGGAGGACGCCGGCTACGCGACTGTCGAGAAGACGTACGAGGGCCGGCGGCCGCGGACCTGGATCCGCATAACCAAGGCCGGCCGACGCGCGCTGGCGCAGGAGATCGCGCTGCTTAAGAGCCTGATCGACCGCTTGGACGCCGGCGCTCCACCGGATTCTCGTGACGAATGACGGCGATATCCCTGAGGTTCGGTGCGGTGGTCGGGCGCCCGCGACGTCAGGATCCGACGGTGCCGTCGATGCGCTCCCGGATCAGGTCGGCGTGGCCGCAGTGCCGGGCGTACTCCTCGATCATATGGACGTAGACCCATCGCAGACTCATCGTCGCCTGGCGCCGAGCGTGCCAGAACGTCTCCTCGACCGCGTGCCCCGCCGTCGCGGCGCGAGACGATTCGAGCTCGCGCAGGAACGCCGCGTAATCGGTCTCGGCGTGCTCGGCGGTCGCGTCCTCGAAGTCGGCATCGGGGCTCTCGTCGCTCACGTACACCCGCTCTATCGGCTCGCCCGCGAATCGCCGGCGGAACCAGGCACGTTCGACCTCCGTCATGTGGCGGAGCAAGCCCACGAGAGAAAGATTCGACGGCGGCGCCGTACGTTCGGCCAGTTGCTCGCCGGTCAAGCCGGCGCATTTGTGCGCAAGCGTGGCTCGATACCACTCCAGGAAGCCGGTGAGAGTGTCGCACTCGTCGCCGGCAAAGGGTTCATCGACGCGGATGATCACCGGTGCGGTCCAGACCATCCCGCCATGATGTCAGCGGCGGGCGGCGTCGAACCACCACAACTACCCTCGGAAAGCGATTACCGCTCGGACGTCGAGGCGCCTCAACGGCCGGCATCGATGACACAGAACAGGTTGCCCTCGGTGTCGGCGAGCACGATGAAATCGGCGTCGTCCGGGTAGACCCAGTCCTCCACCCGGCGGGCGCCGAGCGAGACGAGCCGCTCGACCTCGGCCTGCTGTTCCTGTGCGTCGGCCGCCCACAGATCCAGATGAGTGCGGTCCTCGGCATCGAGCAGAAGGAAGGGACCCTCGCCGTTCTCCGGGACGAGCATTGCGTCATTTCCGTGGCCCGGGACATACCCCAGCGCCGACCGCCAGAACGTCGACGCACGGTGGACGTCCCGTACGGTCAGCACGACCGATCCGATCTTCACCATGTCGACCAGCATCGCACCTCAACCGCGGTCTCACCGCCCACCAGATTGGCCAGGAGCGGGGTAGCGGTCCTGGCTGGGCTTCTGGTTAGGTGCTCGCACGAGCGGTCGCCCGGCAGCTCAGCGCCGGTCGTGTAACGCGATCGGCATCTTGGTGGTGAAGCATGGCTGGATGCAGCACCGATCGACGACTGTCGAGTCGTCCGTCGCGACTGGCTTTCGTACGAACCGGCTCGCCGCGGTCATCCGGCCCGTCACCGGACACCCGCCGTACGGCCAGGCAAGACCCCCCGAACAGAGTGTGCGTCGAGTGCAACGTACCTCTAATGTGCATGTCGATCGCTTGTGGAGGCTTTGGCCGGGTCCGGGCAGAACCTATTGGAGCGGTTAGCGAGGAATGAACGTACATCGAACGGAGTTTCGGTCCGCCGCTCGTCGCCTATTGACCGCCGCGTTTGCCCGATTAAGTTGTCATCAAGGCGACATCGGACGCGTAGGTGTGGCGAAAACGGCGACCGCGCCCCAATCTACTTGTGCGAGAAAATTTCATGGCTGGATCGGCGTCGATCGCTCGATTCGGCCAGGGCCATTGCGTCCTCAACTGCATGTGTGACCGGTCCGGACGGAGGCGAACGTGACGACGACGGAGACTATCCCCTCCGTAGAGCCGTTGGACGAAGGCAACAACGTCACCAAGGTGTTGTCGGCCATCGATGTGCCCAACGTGGCCGGCTTCGCTCGTGCCGGTTGGGAAGGTCGATACGTCCGCGTCGTCATGTTGCTCGATTTCCTCGTCGGTGCCGGTGCCGGGCTCACCGCCTTGTTCGTCCGGTTCGGCGACTCGGTTGACGCGGCGTATAACCGCGACTACTTGTGGTTAACGATCGCGTTTCCCTTTGCCTGGTTCACTGCTCTGGCGGTGAATCGGGCATTCGAGGCGCGCTATATGTTCGTTGGCAACGACGAGTACGAGCGAGTCGTCCGGGCGAGCATCGGTCTGATCGCCGTCGCGGCGGTCGTCTCCTTTGCCTTCAACCTGCATATGTCCCGGGTGTACCCGCTGATCGCGATCCCGTTGGCAATCGTAGGCAGCCTGACTGTGCGCTACCTGATGCGACGCCTGCTGCACCGGGCTTGGGCCAACGGTCGTCGGCTCTGGCGGGTGGTCCTCGTTGGCCACGAGCAATCGGTCTGGGAGCTCACCCGCAAGCTGGGTCGCGAGCGCTTCCACGGGATGGGCGTCGTCGGCGTGTGCCTGCCCCGGCCACCCGTCCTGGCCGGCGCCATGCTGCCCGATCGACGGATGCGGCCACCGGTCTTCCACGACCTTCGTGTCGAGCAGATCGCGCACGCGGTGGCCCAGGCCGAGGCGGATACCGTGATCGTCCTGCCCTGCCCGGAGTTGGACGCGTCGGCCGTTCGCCGCCTGGCCTGGAAGCTCGAGCGCGACGACATCGACCTGATTCTGGCCAGTGCGCTGCTCGATGTGGCCGGCGACCGTACGACGATCCGCCCGGTCGACGGACTACCGCTGCTGCACGTCGAGCACCCCCGGCTCAAGGGCGCCCGTCGCATGGTCAAGGAGGTGTTCGACCGGGTCGTTGCCCTGACCGCGCTGGCGGCGCTGATGCCGCTGGTGATCGCGGTCGCTCTCGTCGTCAAATGCACCCGCGGCCATCACGGGCCGTTGATCTTCCGGCAGATCCGCATCGGCCGCAACGGTCAGCCGTTCGTCATCTACAAGTTCCGCACCATGTACCAAGACGCCGAGGCGCGCCTGCGTGAACTGCGGCATCTCAACGAGAACGACGGCATTCTGTTCAAGATGCGGTACGACCCGAGGATCACGCCGGTGGGCCGTTGGCTGCGGCGGTTCTCGGTCGACGAGATTCCCCAGTTGTTCAATGTGATCAAGGGCGACATGTCGCTCGTCGGTCCCCGTCCGCCACTGCCGCGTGAGGTAGCCGATTATGCATTCGACGTGCGCCGTCGGTTGGTCGTCAAGCCGGGGCTGACCGGCCTATGGCAGGTTTCCGGGCGATCGGACCTGTCGTGGGAGGAGGCGATCCGGCTCGATCTGCGGTACGTCGAAAACTGGTCGCTGCCGATGGACCTGTTGATCCTCGCGCGAACGATCATCGCGGTCTTCCGCAGTTCGGGTGCGTACTGAATGGATCGGTCGGGCGTGGCGAGATCGACGTACGTGGGGGCATCAAACCGTGGCCGACCCGGTGGCCGACTCTAGCGGGAAGGAGATTTCGCTTCGGGGTTCCCGTCGATAGGCTCGGCACGTCCCGATGGAGTCGGCGCGCGTCGATAGGTGCTGAGCACCGATCCCGGAGTGCATCGTCGCGGTCTCGCGGGCTGAGTCCAAAATGATGCGATAATTCTCAGTCGTGATGTATGCCGGTTGAGCCGGGCACAGTGTCAGCAAGTGGCACAATACGACAACGACTGCGCGTTTCGGGGGTGCGCCCTCGGCTAACCAAGGGAACGACATTGGATTTTTGGGATCTCGGCAAGCTGCTGGGCAGACGCTGGCGCATCTCGGTGCCGATGTTGTTGCTGTCGATCGCGCTGACCGCGGTGATATTCACGCACGTCAAACCCGACTATGTGGCCACCGCCTATGTGCAGTTGGTCCCGCCGGTGCCGGTCCAGGTCGACCCGGGCAAGCCCGCGCGTGCGCAACGCAACCCCTGGCTCAACGAGGACCTGAAGACCTTGGCCAGCGCGGCGGTCGTGAGCGTGCAGGACATCGGCTACATCGAATCGCTGAAGAATGCCGGATACAGCGACTCGTTCACGGCGACGGTCGGCGATACCACCCCGCTCATGACGTTCGAGGTCACCGGGAAGTCGGCCGCCCAGGCGAGCAGGACAGCCGACCAGCTGGTCGGCCAGTTCGACGAGAGTCTCAGCTCCCTGCAGACGTCCTACGACGTTGAGCCGGTCGACCTGATTACCGCCAAGCGACTCGACACCGGGACCAACGTCGTCGCGTCCAGCTCGAACGTCAAGCGCTCGGTCGCCGCGGTGGCGGTCGTCGGGCTGCTGCTCGCGGTCGCGGTGACGATCACCGCGGATGCATGGCTGCGCCGGCGAGCCCGCCGCAAGGCGATAGCGGCGGATGCCGAGGAGCAGTCGGCCGCGGATCCGCCACCGTCGTCGCCACCGTCGCCGTCGAGTCTCTTCGAGCCACCGGCCGCGGCCCCGGCCACGGAGACGGTTCCACTTGTCATGACGCGCCTTTTCCGGGCCGCCGCCGCCAACAACGGCAGCGCGGGTCGCGCCGCGCCGGAACGAGCCTCATCCCCGCCCGGTTCGGCCGAGACGGTTGTCAACGGCAGCCGCGCGGTGCCGTACGACCCGCCAGCGGACGCGACCGTGATCCTGCCCCGGACGACCCCTGCGGTAGACGAATGACCCCATCCCGGCTAAATGGCCGCGAAATGTGCCCGTTGGTTCGCGTGTCGGCGCAGCGCCGCGTCGTACGATCTCGGATGCTCGGGCCGGATCGCGGTTGAGATTGCCGGCGGACAGGCGATCGGTTGCCGCGAATTCCGGCCCGATCAAGCGTGAAATTCCTACGGATAGTGGATCCGAACGGTTGCCCGGTCGGGCGTGTGAGGAGAACTGACGGTGGCCACAACAACAGTCATGCCGAGAACCGACGTCGTGTTTCGGGTCGGTCAGGTCGTCGAGGTCCGTAGCGCCGAGGAGATCCTGGCGACGCTTGACGAGAACGGCGAATTCGACTCGTTGCCCTTCATGCCGGAGATGCTGCAGTATTGCGGCCGCCGACTGACCGTCGGCAAGGTCGCCAATAAGCTCTGCGACACGATGACCCGCAGCGGAATGCGGCGGATGGACAACGCCGTACACCTGACCGACGTGCGGTGCGATGGCGGCGGACACGGCGGTTGCGAAGCCGCGTGTCTGATCTATTGGAAGAACGTATGGCTGCGCCCGGTCGAGGACAACGCTGTGGCGATCCCAACAACGACGACCGCCGCACCGACGACCGTGATGCTGAAGCTCACCGACGTCAGTCGCCGGCCGGACGGACCGGACGGCGCGGAGCGCTACCGCTGCCAGGCAACTGAGCTGTTGCGCGCAGCGCCGGACTCGTTGCCGTTCCGGAGCGTCGCCCAGTACGCCGAGGATCTTCGCTTCGGCAACGTTGGTCCGGCCTCCGTCGCCCGCGCGTTTGCGGTCGGCCTCTTCGATCGGTATCAGAATCGCAGTCGGAAGGTGCTGCCGAAGGCTCTGTGGATCCGCGACGCGTTGCCGTGGGGCTTTTTGAAGGGCGTCGAGGGGAAGACACCGACCGGGCGCCTCGATCTCCAGCCGGGCGAATGGGTCCGGATCAAATCGAAGGCGGAGATCGAGAAGACGCTCAACCCTGACCTGCTGAATCGCGGCATGGGTTTCGATGCCGAGATGTCGCGCTTCTGCGGCCGGACGGCTCGAGTCGCCCGGCGCGTGGACCACATCATCGACGAACACACCGGCCGCATGATCTACATGAAGAACCCCTGCATTGTCTTGGAGGGGATTGTCTGCGAGGGCGCGTTCAACGCAAACTGTCCACGCAGCATCCCGGCGTACTGGCGGGAAATCTGGCTCGAGCGCGTGGGGGACCCTACGGGATGACGGTCGCGGCGACGGATGAAGCGAACGCCATCGGGAAGGCGGCCGGTAAGGGCCTGAAATGGAGCCTTCTCAGTACGGTTGGCGCTAAGCCGCTCACCTTCGCCGTCGGAATCGTTCTCGCACGCATCCTCACGCCGGCTGACTTCGGCGCGTTCGCGATCGCCTCGGCGGCGACGTTGTTCGTGATGCACATCAACGACGTCGGGCTGATCGCCGCCGTCGTTCAATGGCGTGGGCGTCTGTCCGAAGTCGCGCCGACGGCCACCACGCTGGCCGCGCTGTTCAGCGTCGCGATCTACGGGGTCTTCTGGGCCATCGCGCCGCTGTTCGCTCGTCTGGCCGGCGACCCGAACGCCGCCGGTGTCGTTCGACTGCTGACGCTCATCATCGTGATCGACGGCCTCACCGCGGTACGAAGTGCGGCGTTGATGCGACGGTTCCAACAGGATCGACTCGCGATCGCCACCCTGTCCGGCGTCGTGGTGTCGGCCGGGACGTCCGTCGCTCTCGCGCTCGCGGGCGCGGGCGCCTACTCGTTCGCGGGTGGTCAGGTGATCGGCAACGCGATCACCGGCGTACTCGTTCTGATCCTGGCCAAGGTGCCGTTTGGCGTCCGCGTGGATCGGGAGGTCGCCCGCAAGCTCATGCGGTTCGGCATACCACTGGCGGCGAGCCTCGGCGTCGAAGCCGTGCTCACGAACGCCGACTACGTGATCGTCGGGCGCGTGCTCGGCGTCGTGGCCCTCGGTTACTACCTGCTCGCTTTCAATGTGTCCGGCTGGACCCAAGGCATGATCGGTACGGCCATCCGATACGTGTCAGTCGCGGCGTTCTCGCGGTTGTCGGATCGCGATACCGAGGAATTGTCCCGCGGCGTACAACGGTCGGTTCCCATGCTCGTGACGGTGTTGACGCCGATTGTCGTGCTGATGACGGTGCTGGCCCCGCAAGTGGTCGAGGTGCTCTACGGCGCCAAATGGGCCCCGGCCGCCACCGCGCTTCGCTTCCTCATGATCCTCGCGGCGGTCCGGCTCCTGACCGGCGTCGCACTCGACATCTTGACCGGTGCGGGAAAGACCCGGTCGTCGCTGTGGGTCAATGTCGGCTGGGCGATCGCCTTGATACCCGCGCTGATTGTCGGCGCGCGTCTCGACGGGATCCGCGGTACGGCTATCGCCCATGCGCTGATCGGCGTCCTTATCGCTCTGCCACTGGCAATCATCGCGCTGAGCCGCGCCGGTGTGCGGATGAAACCGATTCCGTACACGCTCATCCGACCGCTCATCGGCGGCGCGATCACCGCCGTCCTGACGTTCGTTGTCGCTCAGTTGACCGGACCTCACGCGATCGTCCAGCTCATCGTGGCCGGCCTCGCGGGCCTCGCTTGCTACGCCGCTATCGCGCTGCGGCCGAACCAGTTCCGCCAGCAACCGGTCCATCGCGGTGGACGCCACCGCGCGTCTTCGCAACGGCCGATACCGATCGCGGCATACGCTTCGTTCGACCAGGAGGTAACTCGTGAGCTCCCTATCGTTGGTGTCCATCGGCCTGCCCGTACGTAATGCGGGTCCGGACGTCGCCGCCGTCGTCCGGTCGGTCCTGGCCCAGGACCACGAGCGCATCGAACTGGTCATCTCGGACAACGCATCGACCGACGACACCGAGGATGTGTGCCGCGAACTTGCCCGTGCGGATGACCGGATCAGCTACCACCGGCAATCGGAGAACATCGGCCTGCTGAACAACTTCCGGACGGCGCTGCGGCTCGGCCGGGGCGAATTCTTCCGGTGGATCGGAGACGACGACGAACTCGATCCGACGTACGTATCGCGCTGCCTTGAGGTGTTGGCCGACCCGCGTCTGATCCTCGTCACGACCGGAATTGCCTATACGTCCCCGGGCCGCGCGACCGAAAGTGCGGTCTATCGCGGCACCGCCCTCGGCTCCGATGATGCCGTCGTGCGCCTCCGCGAGATGCTGCGTCTGCTCGGCAGCAGTCACCTGTTGATGGATCCGTTGTACGGCTTGATGCGTCGCGACCGTGTCATCACAATTCCGCGCCGGAACATGCTTCGCGAGGACGAGACTTTCGCGACGAAGCTCGCCTTGGCCGGGCCGTGGGGTCATATCCCGGAGGTACTGGCACATCGCCACTGGCGTACCGACCGGGTCGGCCGCCTCGCCCGGCGACTCGATGTCCCGTCGTGGCACGCGCATTTCTCCAGCACGCTGCAGTGCCGCGAAATGCTGAGCTACCTCGGCCAGGCGGGTCTGACCGACGCGCAGCAGTCGCAGGCTCGTCGAGCCGTCTACCGGATGTACGCAGCCCGCCAGCAGCGGACGGTCGCGCACCGGAGCCGCAAGCTGTTGCGGCTCGCCACCGGGCGGCCGCTCACGCCGTGATCCTCAGGCGGTGCCGCCGGTGAGTTGGACCGCGTGCTCGATGGGCCGCCATGCATCGACCCGTTCGTCAGTAATGGTCGACACTGGCGGGCGATGAACCCGATTCGCCGTGTTCGCCGCCGCTCCAGTCCTCCCGGCGGATAACCGGCACCGACGCGCGACCGAATGATTCCGCCTTGACGGTTGCCGTCGCGCGGATGGTCTGGTCCTCCGCCGGTCCCGGGCTGTCGGCGGATGCCGGTCCCGGCCCGTTCGTGGATGCCGGTCCCGGCCCGTTCGTGGATGCCGGTCCCGGCCCGTCTGTCGCCGTCGGATTCGCCGCTGATGCCGACGCGCGCACGCTCGACGGAATTCGGACGCTGGCGGTCCCGCGAATCAGAGCATCGGCCGTCCCGATCGTCGCTGGTCGCGCGCTCGCGGGATCGGTCATCGGGACGGCGGCCCGGATCTTCGGCGTCATCGAAGCGACGCTGGCCGTGGCGCGTACGGTGGGCGCGCCGGCGATCAACGGAAGGTCGGCCAATGACGGACTGGCCAACGGCACGTCGGCCATCGCCGGTGACTCATCGACCGCAAGGTCTTCGATCGGATCGGTTGACGGGGAATCGTGGCGTCGTCGAACCGGTCGCGTGAGCCAGGCCAATCCTCGGCTGGCCCCCGCCCCGAACCGTTGCCCGGCCAGACGTACGGCGGCCCAACGGTCGTGGGCGGCCTGTCGCAGTGCAGGCCAACTGCGATGCCGCTGGAACGGAAGCTCGAAGACCGCGGCGAACAGGCGCGCGCCGATCACCGAGATCGTGCCCGCGATCGCGACGGTCGCCAAGAACGTCGGCACCCCGGGGGCATACCGTGGCGCCACGATCTTGGCGTAGACGACGACCACGATCGGGGCATGGACCAGATACAGGCTGTACGAGAACGAGCCCAGGCTCCGGAGCGGCCGGGTGTTCAACAGCCCGAGCAACGGCGCGGGTCGACCGTTTCCGGCCGCGGCCAACAGCAGTGCGACGGCGGTCCCCAGCAGGATGTCGACCCAGAAGAAGTGAGCGACCGTCCAGACCGATCCCTCGCGGACTATCAACCACACGGTTGCCGCCGCCACGATTGCCGCGAGCCATGCCCACGGCACCCGCATCCGCCAGTCAGCGACCGCGAGTACACCGGCGGCCGCGGCGCCCATCGCGAACAGCACCGCGAACTGTGGAGTCAGCCGGAGCAGGTCGGCAACGGCGGGCGTACTCGGTGCCAAGATTCCGATCAACGCGACGACCGTGCCGACCACGCTCAGCATCACCGCCGTGCTGCCCCGCCGGAGCAGCAGAAGCATCAACGGAAACACGATGTAGAGCTGAGCTTCGACCGCGATCGACCAGAACGCGCCGTTGGGCGTCGGAGCGCCGGTGATGTCCTGGAGCAGCAGGCCATTCACGACGACCGATTTCGCGGTCGGTGCTAGCTCGCCCGGCTGCGGTATGACGGCCCAGGCGATCGCGAGACTGAACGCGAGCGCGGCCCAGTACGGCGGCAGAATGCGCCAGGCCCGGCGGCGGGCGAACTTCGCCTTGCCGCCGAGTTGCCAGCCGGACCGGGCCGGCGACACCGCGAGCGAGAAACCCGACAGCACGATGAAGATGACGACCGCGAAATGCCCGTACGTCAGCCAGGCCGCCCACCATGGCCCGGCCATCTTCGGGTAGCCCGGAAAGGCGAGGAGGTAGCAGTGGTGGAACACGACGGCGAGCGCGGCGAGGCCCCGCATGCCGTCGAGGCCGATCAGTCGGCGCCGCCGCTCCTGGGCGACCCGGGCGGCCGGTTCCGCCGGGCGCTCGACGGCCGCCGCGGCGGACGCGGACACGGCCCGATTGTGCCGTACGACGCCGTCGCGGCCGGCAATGACAGTTGGCTCAGTCATCGGACTCAGTCATCGACGAAGAGACTCCTGTCGGTCGATCGCCCGGTTACGCCCGTAGACGGATATCCTGTCGATCGGTACGCCGCTGGTGGTGTGCGTTGTTTCGGTGCGGAGGTCGTCATGGGCAAGGACGCATCCGTCGTCGAGCCCGATGGACCAGTGGTCAGTATCGTGGTGCCGGCCCACAACGAGGAAGCCGTGATCGCGGCAAATCTCGGATATCTCCTCGCGTCGGCCGGCAGCGGTGAGTTCGACGTCGTCGTCGTGCCCAATGCGTGCGCCGACCGGACGGCCGACGTCGCGCGACAATTCCCGGTGCGGGTCGTCGAGACCGACGTGCCGGGCAAGTCCCATGCGATCCGGCTCGGCGACGAGGTCTGCCGTACGTACCC
>CAWIKW010000023.1:0-43248 GCA_963836785.1 uncultured Actinomycetota bacterium
AGTTCGGCGGCTCGGATCGTGATGGTTGTCGTCATGCCGCCGGGTGAGCAGGACCGTCGGCGCTAGGTCGCTTCGCCGCGATGCGTCACGAGCAACGCCTCCTGTCCGACGGGCAGGTATCCCGCGGCGAGAAACGCACGGAGGCTGGCCGCGTTGCCCGGTGCAACCTGTGCCCACATCGGAGCGCCGTCGGGCGTGAGGTGCGCGGCCGCCTCCGCCATGGCTCGCCCGAGACCCTTCCCGCGGTACGCGGGGTCTACCTCCAACCCGACTTCCCATCGACCGGCGAGTCCGCGACCGATGACCAGCACGCCGCCCTCGCAGGTGAAGACGGTCACGTCGTCGCGGTAGCGCGCGGCTCGCCGTACCCGTGGATGGGTGTGATCGTGCACCGCGGACAGCGACAGGGCCGACCGACCGGACCGGGGCGCGGCGATGAGCATGAGGTCGATGTTGTTGACACGGCGACCCATCGTTGTCGCGAGCGCACCGAGGAAGGGCGGATTGAACGCCTCACCGGGCTGGCCGTGCGGGTAGCGCTCGGCCAGCCAGGCCGGCTCGATGTCGGCGGCGACGATCACGTGACCGGTCGTCGCTACCACCGCGGCATCGCGCGTCGATGGTTGCGGCGCATGGGTCATGCCCATGTCGTTCGGCGGGAATTCGCCCCGGGCTATGCCGTCGAGAATGCCGGCGAGGCTGGTCATCGGGCGGCGGTTGGCCGTCAGGCCGACTTTTCCTCGCGCTCCCGGCGGGCCCGTCGGCCGGTGAACTCACGCGGAACAATCGTCGGGTAGACGTTGTCGAGCACGACCTCACGGGTGATCTCGACGCGCGCCGCGTCCGGGTTGCTCGGCACCTCATACATGACCGAGAGCAGGACCTCTTCGAGGATCGCGCGGAGGCCTCGAGCGCCAGTGCCGCGCAGATTCGCCTGATCCGCGATGGCTTCGAGCGCCTCCGGCCGGAATTCCAGCTCGACGCCGTCCAGTTCGAACAGGCGCTGATATTGCCGCACGAGCGCGTTGCGAGGCTCGGTCAGGATGCTCACCAGGGCATCGCGGTCGAGGCTGCGCACGCTGGTGATGACCGGAAGGCGACCGATGAACTCCGGGATCAGCCCGAACTTCAGCAGATCCTCCGGCATTACCTGGGCAAACGTGTCGTCGGTCGTACGCTCGCTGATCGAGCGCAGATTCGCGCCGAAGCCGATGCCGCTCTTGCCCACCCGCTGCTCGATGACCCGCTCCAGGCCGGCGAACGCGCCGCCGACGATGAAGAGCACGTTGGTCGTGTCGATCTGGATGAACTCCTGGTGCGGATGCTTGCGGCCGCCCTGGGGCGGAACGTTGGCGACCGTACCCTCGAGGATCTTCAGAAGTGCCTGCTGCACGCCCTCGCCGGACACGTCCCTCGTGATCGAGGGGTTCTCGGACTTCCGGGCGATCTTGTCGACCTCGTCGATGTAGATGATGCCGGTCTCGGCCCGTTTGATGTCATAGTCCGCAGCCTGGATCAACTTCAGCAGGATGTTTTCGACATCCTCACCGACGTAGCCGGCCTCGGTGAGCGCGGTCGCGTCGGCGATCGCGAACGGAACGTTGAGCATCCGTGCCAGCGTCTGTGCCAGGTGCGTCTTCCCACACCCGGTCGGGCCGATCAGCATGATGTTCGACTTCGCGAGCTCGACACCGTTGTCGCCGGTGCCCGACGAGTCGGCCTGGATCCGCTTGTAGTGGTTGTAGACGGCGACCGACAGCGCCTTCTTCGCCTGGTCCTGACCCACCACGTACGAGTCGAGGAACTCGCAGATCTCCATCGGCTTCGGGAGTTCGTCGAACTTGACCTCGGTCGACTCCGCGAGCTCTTCCTCGATGATCTCATTACAGAGGTCGATGCACTCGTCGCAGATGTAGACGCCGGGTCCGGCGATCAGTTTCTTGACCTGCTTCTGCGATTTCCCACAGAAGGAACACTTCAACAGGTCGCCGCCGTCGCCGATCCGTGCCACTTGTTCTCCCTGCGCATACGTGGGCCGGCTGGCCGAGTCCGGTCAGCCTACTCGCGGGCGGCCGGAACGGGAATGCTCATTGGTGCGGTGCTCGATGCTCGCTTGCCGGCACGGTTTCTGCCGCAGGATTGACGGTACCCGGTCGGAGAGCGGAAGTGTCGACCCCGAAGCGGGGTGTCGCGTATCGCGTTTTTCGCAAACTCGCCGGCCCGTGCCCGAATTATCCGATGTGTTCGGGGCGCGGGCCGGCGTTGCCGCAGGCCAGTGGTGCCGTGCGGCGCCGTGCGGCGCCGCTCGGTGGCGTCAGGAGGCCTTGCCCGACGCCACCAGCGTCTTCTTCCGACTGCCGATCACGTCGTCGACAAGGCCGTACTCCTTGGCCTCTTCGGCTGTAAGGATCTTGTCGCGGTCGATGTCCTTGCGAACCTGCTCGACCGTCCGGTTGCTGTGCCGGGCCAGCATGTCTTCCAGCTGCGAGCGCATGCGCAGGATCTCGCGGGCCTGGATCTCGATGTCCGAGCTCTGCCCGTAACCGCCTTCGGTGGCCGGCTGGTGGATGATGATCCGCGAGTTCGGCAGAGCCAGCCGCGAGCCCGGGTTGCCGGCCGCCAGGAGCACCGCCGCGGCGCTGGCCGCCTGCCCCAAACACACCGTGCGGACCGTCGGCTGGATGTACTGCATCGTGTCGTAGATCGCCGTCATGGCGGTGAAGGAACCGCCCGGCGAGTTGATGTACATGATGATCTCGCGCTCGGGATCGGACGACTCGAGCGTGAGCAACTGGGCCATGATGTCGTTGGCGACCGTGTCGTCGATCGGCATGCCCATGAAGATGATCCGCTCCTCGAACATCTTCGAGTACGGGTTCATCTCGCGCAGACCGTACGACGTCCGCTCGGTGATGTTCGGCAAGAAATACCGGTTGGTCACCGGGGCGAAGACCGGTTGATGAAGATCAGTCACGAAAAACTCCTCAGCTACGCGTGCCCGCACCCTCCGGGACCTGCATGGCCCCGGTGATGACCTTGTCGATGAAGCCGTAGTCCTTGGCCTCTTCGGCGGTGAACCAACGGTCCCGGTCCGAGTCAGCCTCGATGACGGGCTGGTCCTGGCCGGTGTGGAATGCCACGCGCTCCTGGAACATGCGCTTGGTGTAGAGCATCTGCTCGGCCTGGATCGCGATGTCCGACGCCGTACCGCCGATCCCGCCCGACGGCTGGTGCATCATGATCCGGGCGTGGGGCAGTGCATAGCGCTTGCCCTTGGTGCCGGCGCAAAGAAGCAGCTGGCCCATGGAAGCGGCCATGCCCATCGCGATCGTCACCACGTCATTCTTCACGAACTGCATGGTGTCGTAGATCGCCATGCCGGCGGACACGGAACCGCCCGGCGAGTTGATGTAGAGGTTGATGTCCCGCTCGTCGTCTTCCGCGGCCAACAGCAGCAGCTGGGCGCAGATCCGGTTGCCGACCTGGTCGTTGACCTCACTGCCGAGGAAGATGATGCGCTCCTTGAGCAGCCGGTTGAACACCGAATCGTCGAGGTTGCCGGAAAGAGAGTCGGCGCCGCGCGCTTGCGGCGGCAAATACAGATCGGTCATAGCAGGCCCTTCATGTGAGTCCCTGGTACGCCGACATTATCCGGTCACGCCGACCGGAAGCCCGTCGACGGCAGGGTGTTCGCTCATAGCGCACGGCCGGTTGGGTTCCCCAAGATCACTTTTAGTTGTACGGGAGTCGGGCGCTCGCGGGGCTGATAACCGCCCAAGTCCCGTACAAATGGTCTCTCCCCGACCTTGCCTGTCCCGTTCCGCCAACCACGGCGGTGAAGCCGCCGAGGCGTAGGCGTCGGCCATCAGCGCGCCAAGGCGGTATCGCAGCCGGAGTTGGGAGAGCGACTCTGCCGCCTGGTCCGGCAGCATTTCGGCGCGACCGGACACGATCATCCGACGAAGACGTCTCCCCGAACGTGAGCCGGTCGACGGCACTGCTCGGTCAAGTGTTGAGCAACGGTCGACGTTCCGGCCGCCATCGCACTCGGTGATGACGACGACGGCCGGGCCGATCGAGATCAGTGGTTGTGGCCCTCGTGATCGCCGTGATCGTGACCTTCATGATCGCCGTGGTCATGGCCCTCGTGATCAAGCTCGTCCGCGCCGGCCCGCAGCGCGTCGAGCGTGAGGACGTTGCCCGACGCATCGGTGATCTTGACCCGGTTCATGACCGTCTCGAGCGCCTTACCACGCCGCACGTCCCCGAAGACGGCTGCCGCCCCACCGGACCGCACCAGCTGGTCGTAGTAGGCCTGGGGTGCCATGCCGACGCGCTGCGCCCGGTGGACGACCTCGTGCGTGTACTCGTCGTCGCTGACCTGCAGGTCCTCGGCATCGGCGATCGTGTCGAGGAGCAGCTGAATCTTGATCCCGTCGGTCGCCGCATCGGTGAGCTCGGTATTCATGGCGTCTTCGGTTTTGTCCTCGGCCGACAGGTAGTCCTCCATCGACGCGCCCATACGCTCCAGCTCGTCGGTCATCGCCTGCTTGCGGCTCGCGACCTCCTCGCGGACGATGCCTTCCGGCGCCGGCACGTCGGCCGCCGCTACAAGGTCGGCGAGCACCTTGTCCCGCGCCGCATAGAGCTGCTCGATGCGCTTGACGCGCTCGATCCGCGTCCGAACGTCCTCGCGCAACTCATCCAGCGTGTCGAATTCGCTGGCCATCTGCGCGAACGCGTCGTCGAGCGTCGGCAGCTCCTTTTCCTTGACCGTGCGTACGGTGACCGCGACGTCCGCGTCCTTGCCGGCCAGATCGCCGGCCACAAGCTGCGTGACGAACGTCGTCGACTCGTTTGCGGCGAGACCCGGCAGCGCCTCGTCGAGTCCCGGCAGGAGTTGCTGACTGCCGATCTCATGCGAGATGTTCGTCGCGGACCCGCCCGGCACCTCCTCGCCGTCAACGGTTGCGGCGAGGTCGAGCTGCACGTAGTCGCCGACCGCGGCCGCACGTTCGACGGTCTTCAGGGTCGCGAACCGCTGGCGGAGCGCGTCGACCTGCTCGTCGATCTCGCTGTCGCCGATCTGGAGATCGTCGACGGTGACCTCCATCGCGTCCAGGTCCGGGACGCTGATCTCCGGCCGTACGTCCAGCTCGGCGGTGAACTTCAGCGGCGCCCCGTCGGCGAAATCGGTGATCTCCACCTCGGGCCGGCCGAGCGACTTGACGTCGTGCTCGCGTACGGCCGCCACGATGTTTTCCGGGATCGCGTCCTGGACCGCTTCGTTGAGCACCGCGCCCCGACCGACGCGCTGGTCGATGACCGCGGACGGCACCTTGCCCTGGCGGAATCCGGGGACCCGGACCTGCGAACCAATCTCTCGGTACGCCTTCTTGAGGCTCGGCTCCAACTCGGCGAACGGCACCTCGATGGCGAGCCGCACCCGGGTCGGGCTCAGGGTCTCGACCGTGCTCTTCACAGACGTACTCCTTGATGGTGTTGATCACGACGGCGCGGCGCAAAACAACGCAGAGGCGCCCGATCGAGTGTAGGCGAGTCGCGGTCCGGCGTACGCATATGGGCCGGGCACGGCACAGACGCCCATTCGTCACGATTGTCGCCGAGTGGCCCAGGGTCGCCGCCGTAGGCCGATAGTGGCTTGCCGCCGGCGGGCGATCGAGCGACCAAACGGAGTCGGGATGGCGGGATTCGAACCCACGGCCCCTCGCTCCCAAAGCGAGTGCGCTACCAAGCTGCGCCACATCCCGTCACGTAGCGCCGCAAGTCTAAGCGTTGGCGGCACCATCGACCTAGCGGGTAACCAGCCGTGCCTTCGCGGCAGCGGGCCTACCGACCTAGTACGCTATGCGCAGCCCCGGGGCGACCCGGCGCGGGCGTAGCTCAATGGCAGAGTCTCAGTCTTCCAAACTGATGGTGCGGGTTCGATTCCCGTCGCCCGCTCCACACCTCCACCGCAGCTCACGCACTGTCTCCGGACGTCTGATCGTTTGCTGCAATTGCCGCCGGAGCCTCGGTGAGCCATTCGCGGGCCAGATCTTGCATCTTCTCAAGGCGCCGCTGGCGCGGCACACCGCGTCGGCTCGCGTCGCGGCCTGCTGGCGACGTCCGGCCGGCATCGGCCGCACGCGGCCTCCCACACCACGGCGTCAGCCATTCGAGGACGGCTAGACCAGACCTGAGTCGAGGAGCTCCTGCGCCCAGACAATCGTGTCCCGCAGCTCAGGGGAACCGCTGACGCGTAGTTCCTCCAGGATGGTTCGAGCACGAGGCTTGTCCGCCCACATGGCATCGAGAATTGAGGACTGCAGCGTGTCCTGATCGTCACCGAGATCCCGCGCACACGCGACGATCAGCAGCGGTAGAGATTCAACGCGCAGGAGGCCAGCCAGGGTGTCCGCGATGACATCGCGGCCATAGAAGTTGTCGGAGTCGAGGAATCTGTTGAGCTCGTCCGTGAGCCGTGGCACCAAGGCCCTGTCACCGGCCGCAACGATCTCATTCACAACCTCGTACGCCCGGGTGCTGTCGTCGTCGGGATCGTCGACGCAGGTCAGCAGCTCGTCCACCGATGCCATGGCGAGACACGATACCGACGGACAAGGCCGGGGCGCCGCCCCGGACCCCGGCCTTCCCTCGGTGATCGGGTCGAAGGTGTGCGGCGCATGATCTCCTCGGCCGGTCACCACAGGGCCAGCGCGAGAACCTCCGGCCACGGCGAGGCCAGGCCGCTTCGCGGTCGCGTCCGGCGAGCCTTGCCCTGACCGGAGAACCTCACGCCGCGACGAGCCTGCCCGACTGAGGCGATCGCGAAGCATCAAGCTTGAGGTCTGGCGGGCAGAGGGTCAGCTGGAACCGATTGCCATCTGCATCAGGGCCTCCCGGAGTGAAAGATCGTTCGGGCCATCCGCGGGCCACTAGACCATGCCACAGGCGGGCGCGAGCGGTCATGAGCGGTCGGACGAGACCGGACGTCTCCAGCGCCGATCGACGTCCGAACGGCGCGAGTGGCCCACTTCCAAACTGATGGTGCGGGTTCGATTCCCGTCGCCCGCTCCATAGTGAAAGCCCAGGCCAGACGCATGATCTGACCTGGGCTTCCGTTTATCGCGATGGCTGAATATCCGTTTCGTGCCCGCCACGTGCCCGACCGCGTTCCTCCGCGATGCCGACACTCAGTGCCTCCGCAATGCTTCGGTCGCGTCTCGCGGACGCGTGTTGGTAGATCATCGCGGCCCGAGCCGGCGGTCGTTGCGCCACGCCGCGATCAAGTTCAGGACAGCACGCGGTAGGTCACGTGTATGACGGACTTGGCCGCTCGTGACGTCACTTGCTCGAGCTTCAAGGGCGGAACGCCGTCGAACAGCCGCGTGCCGGCGCCGAGGGTGAGCGGCACGATGTGCAGCCGCAGCTCGTCGATCAAGCCGGCGGCGAGGTACTGGTTGATCGTGCTCGCGCCGCCGTGGATGGAGACGTCCCCGTCCCCCGCAGCTTCGCGCGCCTGTCGCAGCGCCGAGTCGATTCCGTCAGTGACGAAGTGATAGGTCGTTCCTCCGTCCATCGGTTGGGAGTCACGAGCGTGGTGGGTGAGCACGAACACGGGGGCGTCGAACGGCGGGTTGTCGCCCCACCAGCCGTTCCACGGTCGGTCCCACTCGCCACGCACGGGACCAAACATGTTGCGGCCGATGATGAATGCCTTCGCCGCGGTTGTCTGGTCGACCTCGGCCGGGTTCTCCTCGCGCGATTCGGCCATCCAAGCGTGCAGCTTGTCGCCCCAACCGCTGCCGCCGTCGTCGCCGAACGGTCGTTGTTCGGTCTGATTGGGCCCGGCGGAGTACCCATCGGCTGAGATCGAGAGCTCGCAGGTCACCCTGCCGCTACCTGTGGTCATCGTTCCGTTCCCTTTCTGGCGGCTGCCGCGGCGTTTGCCGTGCAGGTGCTGGTGGTCGCAGTGAAGCGGTTACCGCTCAGGCCGCTCCGCTTCATCATCGAGTTGGCGTCGGTCGTAGTAGCGCCGCACGCTCGAGTCGGCCTGCCGCAGGTCCGCGCCATACACGTGGATGGACACTGCGGTCGTGGTGGCCACGTTGTGGACCTGGTGGATGTCGCCGGGCGGCGTGAACCATGTGACCTCACCGTCATGGAAGTCGGTGTGGCCGAGCGGATCGAGGTCGGCATCGAACATGATCTCGCGCTCGACCCCCGCGATGACGCCGACGGCGCCCCAGCTGATGTGGTCGTGGATGCGGGTGCTCTGGCCCGGCCGCCAACGCAGCCCGATGATCGAGAACCGCCCGTCCGGGTCGACATACAACCGCTGCCCGCGTGGCCGGGCGGGCAAGGTGGACGCGGAGACCACGTCCGCCGGCGGCGGCTGCACGCGAAGCGCTGCTGCGACGCGTTGGGCCGTGTCTGCCGGATCGGTGCTCACGGTGACGGCGCTGCGCGCGGCGGCGATGAACGGGGTGAGCGCGGGATGCGGGGATGGCATCACGAGTTGCCTCGGGTGCGATCGGTCGGCTCGCATCGGCTGTCTCCTGGCTGCGAATTCGTGTGAACGCGTTCGACTCTGGTCGCCGTAGTGGCTCTGCGGTAAGGTCCGCTTCTATGCCGGTTGAGTGGACCGCTTCGGACACTCGTCTGCTTGTCTCCGTGGATCGGTCGGCCGGTGCGCTGCGTGCGCAGCTGGAGCGCGCACTTCGAGAGTCGATCCACTCCGGCCGGCTCCGGCCCGGCGAGCGGCTCCCGCCATCGCGTCAGGTTGCCGCACACCTGGGCATCTCTCGTGGGTTGGTGACCGACTGCTACGCGCAGCTCAGCGCGGAGGGGTACGTCACCTCGCGGCCAGGGTCGCCGACCCGGGTCGCCGCCGCAGCCGGTGCCGTGCCTCCGCCGCTGGGTGTGCGGCCCGTCAAGCGTTCACCACTGACGATCGACTTCCGGCCCAGCGTGCCGGACCTGTCCCGGTTCCCGCGCCGGGACTGGTCATGGGCACTGACGCAGGCGTGTCGCACAGCGCCCAGCGCCGCGCTCGACTACGGCCTGCCGCAGGGCGATCCCCTCCTCCGCGAGACGCTCGCCGGCTATCTGCGCCGGGTCCGCGGTGCCGCGGCCGACCCGGCGAACCTGGTCATCTGCGGAGGCTTCACCCAGGGCCTCGGGCTGGTGCTCGGCGCGCTCGCCCAAGCCGGAATCGACCACGTCGCGGTCGAAGAGCCAGGGCCGACCTACCGCGACATCATCACCGCTCGCGCCGGCACCCGCGCCGTACCGGTCCCCGTGGACGGGGAGGGTCTCGACGTGGCGGCGTTGGCGACGACCGACGTCCGTGCCGTCGTGCTCACCCCGGCGCATCAGTCACCCACCGGCGTCGTTCTCACCGCCCGCCGACGCCACGCCCTACTCGAGTGGGCGCGCACAAGAAACGCGCTGATCATCGAAGACGACTACGACGCGGAATTCCGCTACGACCGAAGCCCGGTCGGGGCGATGCAGGGCCTCGCACCCGACCGGGTCATCCTTCTCGGCACGGTCAGCAAATCGCTCGCGCCGGCGCTCCGGCTCGGCTGGGCGCTGGCGCCCGCGCGCCTCGTGGCCGCGATCACCGCTGAGAAGCGCTTCGACGACCGCGCCGCGCCGCTGCTCGACCAGCTGGCCCTGGCCATGCTGATCAGCTCCGGACGTTTCGACCGGCATCTACGTTCGATGCGCAAGCTCTACTCGACCCGTCGGCAGCACCTCGTCACCGCCTTGGGGAAATACGCACCTGCCGTTCAAGTGACTGGCCTCGCCGCGGGGCTGCACGCCGTCGCCCGGCTACCCGCCCAACTACACGAAACGCCAGTGGTCACAGCGGCCCGCGCTCGCGGTATCGGCCTGCATCCCATGAGCGCCTACCGACTGAACTCCCACAACAACGGTGACCCTCAACTGGTCTTCGGCTACGGCCACCTTCCCGAAACCACCATCGAACAAGGCATCACCACAATCGCCGACCTCATCTGCGGCAACTGACGTCATATCGCTCAGCTTCACGGGCGGCCGGTCGGTCATCCGTTCTGCTTGTGCCAGGTGATCGCTGGACATCAACACTCCATCGCCGTGTGATCCACAAGCGGCGCGTGCCATTAACATGCCATTACAAGACGCCTGCCCCGGGATCGTCCTCCGTTGGGCTCATGCAGCGTCACATCTGGGATCTCAGCACGTCGAACTCGCAGCCTGGCGAGGACGGGTCGAAGCCGTGCTCGACGAGCCAGCGGACCGCCCGCAGGCTTCGCAACGACCACCACGCGCGGATCACGTCGAGGTCGACGTGGGTGCCGTAGCCGGCGACGACGTCGCCAAGGTGCTCCTGGTGTCCGAGCGTCAGGCTGGCGAGGTCGTACAGGGCATCTCCCCGGCCCGCCTCGGACCAGTCGAGTACGCCGGTGATCTTGTCGCCGTCGACGAACACGTGGGTGATCTGCAGGTCGCCGTGGGTGAACACCGGTGTCCACGGCCGGAGCGCAGCGTCGGCAACCCGGCGGTTGCGCATGACCAGGTCGGTGGGAAGGATGCCGTTCGTGACGAGCCACTCGCATTCCTCGTCGAGGTGCGATGCGATTTCGTCGAGGCTACGACCGGGCCATGGCGGCAGCGGCGCGTCGTGCAGCATCCGTGCGGCGGCACCCGCCGCGGCCCACGCCGCCGGCGACGCAATTGACGGCTCGCCGAGGCGGCCGAGTGCCGTCCCTGGGAGGGCGGCGAGCGCGAGCACGGGCGGCTTCCGCCACAGGACCTCCGGAGTCGGGATCGGCGCCATAGCCATCGCATCGACCTCGATGTCGGTGCGCGTCTGATCAGCGTCGATCTTCAGGAACACGTCACCGACGCGCAGAGTCGCACGCTCGTTATGGGCAACGACGACCTCGACCTCGTCCACGTCGGCCATTGTCGCGGGGATGACCACCGACGTCGCCGGCTTTATCGCGTACGACTGCGCGGTTGACCGCGCTCCGCTGCCCAGCGGCCTCGTGCACGCCGCCGCGCGGCCGGCCGCACCCACGAAGATTTTGGTCCATGAGGCTCTACGGCATACCTCGGGCTCCGCCCAGACCCCGAGATCTCGGGCTCCGTCCAGGACGGGCCGTGGTGGCCAGAGTGGTGTCCTGGGTGTCCGTCTGCCGTAGGCGGCGGGAATGCTTGTATGACCCGCTGTAAGCCTATGAGCTGCCTATCGTTGGGGGTCGGGGAGCGGGCCGGTGCCTTTGCCGGACTGGCGTCTGCCGCGGCGAGGCCTTCACCGGAGACGATGCCGCGTGCGTGGCAGGCCTCGGACGCCGTACTGGTCTCGGTATAAGGGCGACGGCCTTTCCCACGTCAATGCATCCCGAGACATGAGGGAGATCGGCATGTCAGTCACGACCACAGATGCCATCCGGCCGTTTACGATCGAGACACCCGACGCGGAACTCCAGGCCCTTCGCGACCGCATCGCTGCGACGCGCTGGCCACACAAGGAACTCGTCGACGATCGGTCGCAGGGCGGGCAGTCGGCGATGATTCATAAGCTCGCGGACTACTGGGCCTCAGATTACGACTGGCGCACCTGCGAGTCGAAACTGAACGCGCTGCCGCAGTTCAAGACCGAGATCGACGGCGTCGACATCCACTTCATCCACGTGAAGTCGCCGCACCCGGACGCGTTGCCGTTGGTCATGACGCACGGCTGGCCCGGCTCGATCATCGAGCTGCTCGACACCGTCGGCCCGCTCACCGACCCGACCGCCCACGGCGGAGCGGCCGAGGACGCATTTCACCTCGTTCTGCCGTCCATGCCCGGCTACGGCTTCTCCAACGAGCCGACCGAGCTCGGCTGGAACGTCGGCCGCGTCGCGCAGGCGTGGGCGGAGCTGATGCACCGCCTCGGCTACACCCGCTACGTCGCCCAGGGCGGCGACGTAGGCGCCGCGGTCACCGACGTGATGGGCCGCCAGGCACCCGAGGGGCTCCTCGGCATCCACCTGAACGTGCTCGTGAGGGTGCTCGGTGCTCCCCAGCCGACGGAGTCCGACGAGGAACGCGCCGCGCAGGCGCAGCTCGACACGTTCACGACGGACGGCTCCGGCTACTTCCAGGAGATGGCCACGCGGCCGCAGACGATCGGGTACGCCCTGCTGGATTCACCGGTCGCCCTGGCGGCGTGGCTGCTCGACCACGACACGGACAGCTACTACAAGATCGCCGGCGCCTTCGTCGACGGGAAGCCCACGGGCAATCTCACGCGGGACAACATCCTCGACAACATCACGCTCTACTGGCTGACCGGCACGGGCGACTCCGCGGCGCGGTCGTATTGGGAAGACTATTCGCCCCAGGCTCCGAACCTGAACGGACAGGCCCTGGCTGCTGTCGCTGCGTCCGGCCAGGCTCCTCCGGAGGTCTCGGTTCCGGTCGGCTTCACGACGTTCCCCGGCGAGGTCTGGGCTGCCCCACGCAGCTGGGTCGAGCAGTCCTACCCCACCCTCACCTACTTCAACAAGGTCGACAAGGGCGGCCACTTCGCCGCATGGGAAGAGCCGGAACTCTTCGCGAGCGAAGTGCGGGCCGCATTCCGGCCGCTGCGTTAGATCTCTACGCCCGTCGCAAGGCTCTCTCGCCAGGTTGCTTGTCCGCCTGGCCGACTAGTTGCGCCTCGCTATGAGGGGATAGGCGGGGCCACCCGGTGCCGGGAAGGCCAGGTGATCAGTGGTTGCGGGACCCGGTCAGCGGTGGACCGGGCTTCGCCCCACGCCCGATCCCTAGGTCACTACCACGCGTCTCGGTTCAGGTCGATACGCAGACCGCGGCCAAGGCAAGTCGTGCTCGAGCGTGGCGGCTCTCTTCGATCAGACATTCGGGTCGGGAAGGAGTTCCCGTACGTCTTGCGCGCAGCGGCACGCAACGGCGATCTTGGCCGCCCACTCCAGCGCCTCCTCGCGTGAGGGCACGTCGACGACCGCGAACCCGCCGACGACCTCCTTGGTCTCCGGGTACGGGCCGTCGGTGACCGTCCCGTCGGTCGCCACGATGCTCGCCTTCTGGCTTTCCAGCCCGGCGCCGAAAACCCACGCGCCGGCGTTCACGGCCTCCTGGATCACCTCGTGCGCGGCCTTGGCCACGGCGGGCATGTCCTCGTCGGGGATGTGGTCCATCGCGCCGTCATCGAACGAGATCAGGTACTGCGTCATCCCATTCCTCCTTGTCGCGGCGGCCTCCTCCGGCCGCCTCCCACCTGTTCTACGAACGTCTCGCTAGGGATCCGACACTCCGCCAGAGAAAGTTTCACGGGACCTCCGCCGTTCGGCGCGTGTGGGCGTCATGTGCCCCTGTTCGCGGACATCTTCGCCGCTGCCACCGGTGGCCCAGAAGTCGGAAGGCGCATGGCGACACCGCGTTATCGATCGGCCGTTTCCCGATGGTTCGCCGTGCGCCACTCGCGTGCCAGGAGACCGTAGACGACGAGATCACGTCGTTCGTCGGGGAAGGCCGCGTATTCACGCAAGACACCCTCCTGTGTGAACCCCAGGCGCTCGGCCACGGCGCGGCTGCGTGTGTTGTCGATGACGGTCTGCAGCCCGACACGATCCAGACCGAGCGTCCCGAACGCGTAATCGAGCACCGCCGTCACAGCCCGGGTCACCAATCCACGTCCCACGAAGCCGGCGTCAAGCCAATAGCCCACTTCGGCTGATCGCGCAGGACCGTCGATCTCCAGGTTGACCCAGCCGACCAGGCGCCAGCCGTCCTCGGCCCTTACCGCGACGAAGAGCGGCAACACCGATCCGTCAAGCCAGCCCCGGCCTGCCCGCTCCATGCTCGCGCGAGACTCTTCCAGCGTCGGCGGCTCCTGGTATGCGTCCGGGAACCAATGGCGGAGACGGTCGTAGTTGGCCTCCACTAGCGCCAGGTGGGCCTCCGTCATGACAACCGTGCGCGGTATCAGGACGACATCGTCCCCTAGCGACCAAGTGAACAACGCACTGATAACGGTCGACATATCTACCCCCCGGTCGGTGGCTGTGACCGACAACGTAGTGCGAAGTTTCCCCGAGCCCTTCCAGTACGGCGGTCGTTGCCACCCGGCCGCCGGCCCTAAACGGGCACTGGATGGCTGCGGGGGGACCGTTTGTACTCCCATCCACGGACAGGGATGCACAGCCGTCAACGTCGTCGCGAGGAGCCGTAACCGAGCCGTCGTGTGGAGTCTTCGAGGATGTTTCGGTGTGATCCGTGACACAGCCCTCACGTGAGCGAGACGCGCGCTCCCGGAAGGTGGGTCGACGGGTTACGGAGGTAGAAGATTGCCGGCGAACGGTGGCCGGCACATGGTGCCGGCGCCGGCGGCCCGGCTCGTAGATACTGCGCTGATGCCAATAGCCCGTCTCTCTCTCGTCGTGCTTGATTGTCCGGATCCGTGGTCGTTGGCGCCGTTCTACGAGCGGCTGACCGGCATGAACAAGACACACGAGGGCCCGACGTACGTTGTCATCGGCCACTCGCTCGACAACGGGATCGGCTTTCAGAAGGTCGAGAATTACCGAAGACCACAGTGGCCGGATCCCGAATTCCCACAACAGTCCCACCTCGACCTTGAGGTTGACGACCTCGCCGCGGCGCATGACCAGGTCTTAGCCATAGGCGCGAGGCTGCTTCATGACGGTGCGCCTAGGTATCAGGTATTCGCGGACCCGGTCGGTCACCCGTTCTGCCTGTGCGTGAGTTAAAGCAGGACGACATCAGCGCGTCGACGCCTGTTCAAACCGGCCAGGCAGGTGACAACGCCACACCCCGCGCGCGAGATCCCAACCCAGCAGCGGTGATCTCGGCGGACTGTACGTCCGTCGCTAGCGCGGGGATCTGGCAGCGGCCTAATCTCTGCGATCGTCGGAGGTCGCGATGGACGACCATGAGCGGTCGCTTGCAGCCGTGTCCGCAGCTGTGCATTGGCGCCTGCCCTAGAGCCCGTCCAGCTGCGGCGCGTGTTGACCCTCCGCCACGCCAAAGGCTGACGTGTCGATGACGATATCGGCGCGGTCGCGGGTTGCATCGGCGGCGAAGAACTCGTCTTCGTCGGCCATCCAGCGGCTCCACAGTTGCTCTTTGCCCGCGAAGTTCGAGTCTCGGGCCATGCCCCGGGCGCGTCGAAGTCCCGGCGGCGCTTCCACCCAGGCGGCGTACACGATCCGACCAATCGCGGCACGGCGTGTACCGGTGACACCCTCCACAATGATCGTTGGCGCCCACGGTTGGGTCTTCCATTCACCCAGCGATGATCCGTACCAGTCGGCCCAGTCTCTCGCCTGGAATGTCGCGTCCTGGCCGGACAGGAGCGGTGTGAGGACCTGGGCGTCGAAGCGTGGCCACCAGTCAGCGAAACAGTCCCATGAGACGAAGTCGTCGATTTCGATGACCGGAGCACCCAGCCGAGCGGACAGGCGCGCGGCAAGCACGCTCTTGCCGGATCCGCTGCGGCCGTCTATGCCGACGATCTTGATGCCGTTAATGGGCTCCCGCCGGATCACGTCGGCCGCGATTTCGCCGACAACGTCGACAGTCATCAGTGTCCTTACGGGAGCGCCCGATGGTCTTGCGGGCGGTGACGTCGAGGCACAGCGCGGATCTACGCCTGGCCATACTCTTCGTCGCTGACGAGGTCGCCCCACTCGGTCTCGGGACCGTCGCCCGGCGCCTCCCACATCGCGAGGTGCGTCATGAAGTGGCCGGGCGCCGCGCCATGCCAGTGCCACTCGCCCGGCGGTGTGTAGACGGTGTCACCCGGACGGATCTCAATGACGTCGCCACCGCGGGCTTGGATCAGACCGCGTCCATCGGTCACGTGCACTGTTTGACCGACGGCGTGGCTATGCCAGGCATTGCGAGCACCGGGCGCGAAGCGCACGACATTGACGCGCATCCGGGACGGCGCTTCACCCCGGACGATAACGTCGAACCAGGCGTCGCCGGTGAACGTCTCGGCCGGCGCTTTGACCGTGGGCTGCTTGCTCAGGATTTCCATCACGTATTCCTATCGGTGAGTGTTACCGATGCCCGGCCCGCTCCGGGGTGATCTTGGCGCGCCGGGGAGGTCAGCACGTCTCGGATTTCGTTTCGGCGGTCCACGGCTTCGACGCTACGTGCGCGCGACTTGGGCCGGGAGGTTCTGGCATTACCTCTATCAACAGCGCCGGCCGCGCCGGCACGCTCACGGTTCTCCTGTTGTCGCCTCACCCATGACCCTGATGAGGATTGCCTCTCACCGCGGGCACCGCCATGCTCGCTACCGCACTCGCCCGCGTGGTTGCGTTCATCGTCCGTCCCCATCGGACGATGCCGTGAGTTTTCGGCCCGCGATCCGGCATGATCAGGGGATGGAGCTGGCAGCGGTGCGAACTTTTGTCGACGAGTGGGCCATGGCCTGGAACGCCCACGACGTTGACGGCTTGCTGCAACATTTCGCCGAGGACGTCGTCTTCACCTCTCCGGTCGCCGCCCAGCTGCTTGCGTCATCCGGCGGCGTGGTCCGCGGCAAGGCGGCCCTACGTGAGTACTGGACCGAAGGTCTACGTCGCATGCCGGACTTGCACTTCGAGGTTCTGGACACGTACGTCGGCGTCGACACAGTGGTGATCAACTACCGCAATCAGCGGGGTGGTCTCGTGAACGAGGTACTCGTCTTCGACGGTCCGCTGATCGTGGAAGGTCACGGAACGTACCTGCACGATTGAGCGCTAGCCACCGGGAGCCGTCCTGTCCACATTCCCCAACCTACGGCTAGCGACCCAACGGCTGACGCTGCGGCCGTTCGACGGTCGGGACGTGTCGGCGGTCGCCGTGGCCTGCGCGGATGAGGTGACGCAGCGCTGGCTTCCGTTGCCGCGGCCGTACGACGAGGAGATGGCCGCACGCTGGTGCACCGGCCTCGCGGAAAACCTGCGGCTGAACGGCGACGGGATTCAGCTGGCGATGGCCGAGCGGGACAGCGACCGTCTCGTCGGCGGCATCTGCTTGAAGCGGACGTCATGGCCGCGAGGCATCACGGAGATCGGCTACTGGACGGCACCGGGCGACCGCGGCCGAGGGTATGCCAGCGAAGCAGCGGCCGCGCTCGGCCGGTGGGCACTGGCGCACGAGTTGATCCACCGGGTGGAATTGACCGCCGCGACCGGCAACCACGCCTCGCAGCGGGTCGCCGAAAGAGCCGGGTACCGCTTCGAGGGTGTCGCCCGGTCGGGAGGCCATGTCCACAACGGCCGCGTTGATCTGCGCATCTATTCGCTCATCCGAGCGGACACATGAGCGGTCGCTACCGATCGCTTTGCTCGGAAAGGGTGGGATGGTCGGTCGGGTAGAGACCGGCGACAAAGCCATACACCGTGTCGCCCGAGCGGGGTAGCTTGGCGAACTCATGACTGAGCGCCAAGACCTGCTCCCAGAACTCCCGGACACTCTCGCGCGGAATGCGGGCATGGCGAAAGATGCTGCGCAGGTCGTCGGCCTCGTGCGCGGGACCGGCCTCGGCCGCCGCCAGCGACAGGTCGTTGGCGAACGTGACCTCGGGGACGCCGCCGGTCTTGTTGATCACGCCGACTCGAAACAGGCGGGCCGTCCGGCCGTAATAGCGCTCGTCGATCGCCCGCACCCGCTGAGTGCGTACGACCCGGAGCAGGCCGGCGTCGACCAGGACGTTGACATGGTGGGCGACGGTGCTCTTCGGGCGCCCCACGGCGGCCGCCAACTCGCTAACCGTGGCGGCGCGCTCCAGCAGCAGATCGAGAAGCGTCGACCGCAGAGGGTCGGCCATCGCGCGCAATCGCGCCGGCGTCGACACCTCGACGTCGTCCGCCAGGTCGTAGTCGGGAACTTGATTTTTGATCGACATACTTGGACCGTTCGACTAAGTTGGATCGATCTGTAATAGTGGATTGTAACCGCGGGTTCGGCGGACCCGCACAACACCCGGACTCGCAAGACACCCGGACTCGCAAGACACCCGGAGGGACGGTACGACTATGGACATCATCTTGATTCCCGGTCTGTGGCTCGACGGCTCATCGTGGGACAAGGTGGTCCCTACCGTCGAGGCGGCGGGGCACCGTACGCACGCGCTCACGCTGCCCGGCATGGAATCGACCGAGGCTGACCGGTCCAAGATTTCCCTGCGCGACCACGTCGACGCCGTCATCGCGGAGATCGACGCGGTGGACCCGGCCAACGGCAAGGTCGTGCTGGTCGGACACTCCGCCGGCGCCGCGATCGCCTACGGAGCGGTCGACGCGCGCCCGGATCGGATCGCCCGCATGGTCGCCGTCGGCGGCTTCCCGGTCGGTGACGGCGACGCCGTTGCCGACGGGTATCCCGCCGGTAATGGCGAGGTCCCGCTGCCGGACTGGACAGCCTTAGAGGATGAGGACCTCGCCGATCTCGACGACAAGGCCCGCGCCGAGTTCCGCGAGCGCGCCATCCCGTCGCCCGAGCACGTCACCCGCGATCCGCAGCGGCTGTCCGACGAACGCCGCTACGACGTACCCGTCACGGTCATCTCGACCGAGTTCACCAGCACAATGCTCCAGGGCTGGATCGCCCAGGGCGCCGCACCGGTACGCGAATTCACGAAGATCCGCGACGTCGAGTACGTCGACCTGCCGACCGGTCACTGGCCACAGTTCACTCGGCCGGAGGATCTCGGACGCGCCATCCTCGCGAGCCTCAACGACTCGGCACCGAGTGGCGCGACCGCGACGCCGACCGGCTCACCGATGCTCCGCGAGATGGGCGAGACGAACCGTCCCGATCCCCCGGTCGCGGGCGACGAGATCGCCACCCTGCTGGGCACGCTGGAGCGCAACCGCGCGACGCTGGCCTGGAAGTGCGGCGGACTCGATACGGCCGGCATGCGGGCCACGCTCGGCCCATCGCCGATCACGCTCGGCGGGCTGCTCAAGCATCTCGCGTACGTCGAGGATGATGCGTTCTCCGGCCGGCTCCTGGGACAGGACCGCCGACCGCCGTGGGACACCGTGGATTTCAAGGCCGACCCCGACTGGGACTGGCATTCGGCCGCCGACGACTCGCCCGAGCAGCTCTTCGCACTCTGGCAGGACGCGGTGGACCGGTCGCGCTCGCTGGTCGCAGACGCATTTGCCGACGGCGGCCTGGACCGGCTGGGACAGCGCACCTGGCCCGACGGGCGCGCACCCAGCCTGCGGCGCATCCTGGTCGACATGATCGAGGAGTACGCGCGACACACCGGCCATGCCGATCTCATCCGTGAGTCAGTGGATGGGCTGACCGGCGAGTAGCAACCAGGTAGACGGCCGCGGCTCCATCGACCCCGAGATCACGCGCCGGCCCGGGCGCGCGCGTCAGTCCGCGGTCGGCTCGTACACGAGCGTCGTGTAGTCCAGCGCCGACTCGTCGTCATAGCGCGCGACGACGCCGTCGGGCAGGCGTTCCAGCGTCGTGCATCGAACAAAATCACGCAGGGTCGTCCCGGTGCAGGCGCAGTCGACGTTCGTCGCCGACCGGCCGTCCCGGAGGTCGGCGATGTTGACCGTACGGAAGTCGATGCTGAATCGGGTGACCGCGCTCGTATTCGGCACGCTCGAGTGCAACTGGTTGCCGGAGAACGCGAGCGGGCCACCGACCGGCGCGATCACCCGTATCTGAGGGTCGAGTTCGACCTCATCCAGCGGCTTTGGCTGCTCCCGGGTGTCCTGGCCGACCATGCCGGCGGCGCTGCCGCGGCTGACCGCGTTCCAGCGGTAGTAGTTGTAGCCGGCCGAGCTGTTGCGCACCGGCTGGTTGAAGTAGCGCGGGTGGAACGCGAGACCGTTGTCCGGCTCGATGTCGTACACCGGGAACCACCAGTTCATCTGAGCCAAGGGCGCCGAATACCAGGTATCGCGGTGCGGGTGGAAGGACGCTTCAGGCGATCGAGAGCGCCAGCTTCGACGCGGTGAACGCTTCGGCGTAGCGGGATCGGCATTCCATGCCCCGCAGCCGCATCAGTCCGAGGAACACCTCGTCGTCCCACCAGTCGTGGGCCTTTTGCGACGGGAAATGCTCGTTCAGCAGCTCAACCTTGCGGGTCGCCTGAGCGCTGGTCAGCGGTACGTAGAGGTTGGGCTGACCCAGGTCGCCATCCCACTTCGGGATCTCGTAGTGCACCACGACCTGATCGCGGAAGCCGGTCATCGCGAGCTCGCCCAGCAACCGATGGTCCTGATGGGCGTCGAAACGCGACGGCGCCAGCACGAGATCCGCGGTGACCGCGGCGGCGTCCTGGATGATCTGCTTGACGTCGTTCCAGTGACCGGGAAGCCGGCCATCCGGCAGTTCGTGCACGTCGAACGTGAGATCGGCCGACGGCAGGAATGCCCGTGCCGCCGCCCGCGCCTCGGCGTGGCGCGACGGCAGGCCGCCGAACAGCACGTACCGCACCCGTACGCCCGGAACCGCCTCGGCGAGCGCGAGGAACAGGCCACCCGCGCCGATTTCGATGTCGTCCGGGTGGGCACCGAGTGCCACGACCGACCGGACGCCGGCGAGTTGAAGGCTCAGCACGCCCGGCCAGTCAGACGCGTACGGGTTCGGACACCGCGTCGGCCAAGGCGTCCGACTCGGGGGTGAGGATCGTCGGACGCGACGCCGCCCGTTGCGCCGACCGCCACAGCATCCACGGCGCGACACCACGCCGGCACAGGTCCTCGGCCTCGGCGCGATCCTTGAATGTGTCGATGGCGCGCCAGAACCCTGTGTAGCGCTGCGCCATCAACTGTCCCATTGGGTACAGCCGATTCAGCGCGTGCGGCACGATGTCCTCGCCCTCGCGGAGCACGTCGAAGATGCCCGGCCGCATGACGAAGTAGCCGCCGTTCTCCCACTGCGTGAGCTGGTTGAACTCGCGGATGCCGGTCACCTGCCCGGCGTCGTCGATCTGCACGACGTGATGCGACGAGAACGGGGGCACCGCCAGCATGCTCGCCGTCGTGTCGGACTGGTCGAACGCGGTGATCATCTCGTCCAGCGGCGCGTCGGTCAGCGTGTCCGCGTAGTTGGCCAGGAACATCGGCTCGTTCTCGACGTGCTCGCGCACCCGCATGAGCCGTTCGCCGATCGTCGCGTTGAGCCCGGTGTCGATGAACGTGATGTTCCACTCGCTGATGTCCGACGAGAACAGCCGGACGTCACGGCCCCCGGCAACCAGCGTGAAGTCGTTCGACAACGTCTCGTCGTAATGCAGGAAGTAGTCCTTGACGACCGACGCGCCGTACCCGAGGCAGAGCACAAAGTCGTTATGCCCGAAATGCGCGTAATACCGCATGACGTGCCAGAGCAGCGGCCGGTCCCCGATGATCGCCATCGGCTTCGGCACGTCGCTAGCTCCCTCGCGCATCCGCATGCCGAGGCCGCCGCAGAACAGCACTACCTTCATCGCCTACACCACCGCAATCTCGGGGATCGGGAAGACGAGCCGTCCGCCCCAGTCCCGGATGTAGGACAGCTGCGCCGAAATCTCGGTCCGGAGATTCCATGGCAGCACCAGCACGTAGTCCGGACGATCCTCGGCGATGCGCTCCGGAGCGTGGATCGGGATGTGCGTGCCGGGCAGGTACCAGCCCTGTTTGTGCGGTGAACGGTCCACCGTATAGGCCAACGTGTCAGCCCGGATTCCGCAATGGTTGAGGAGCGTATTTCCCTTGCCCGGTGCGCCGTAGCCGACGACACGCTTGCCGTCGGCTCGCGCGGACAAGAGGAATTCCACCAGATCACGCTTGATCTGGAAGACAGCGTCGTCGAAACCGCGATGTCCGTCGAGCGTGTGCAGGCCGGCGACGGCTTCCGCCTCGAGAACCTCTTTGACGCGTACGGACTGTTCGCCGGCCGCATCGGCGTGCATGGCGTGCACCCGAAGCGATCCACCGTGGGTCGACAGTTCGTCGACGTCGACCACGGCGAGGCCGGCGGTCGCGAGCGCACGCGACGCGGTCAGTAGCGACAGGTACTGGTAGTGCTCGTGATAGATCGTGTCGAACTGGCGGCTCTCGATGAGCCGCAGCAGGTGCGGGAACTCGAGCGTGACCAAACCGGACGGCTTGACCAGCGCCGCGAGGCCGGCGGAGAAGTCGACGATGTCGGGGACGTGTGCGAACACGTTGTTGCCCGCCACCAGATCGGCTCGGCCGTACCGGTCGGCGATCTCCGCCCCGGTCGCCGCGCCGAGGAAGGCGACCTCCGTCCGGACGCCCTTCTCGCGCGCGACCTCGGCGATGTTCGCCGCCGGCTCCACACCGAGCACCGGGACGCCGTCGGCGACAAAATGCTGGAGAAGGTATCCGTCGTTGCTCGCCACCTCGGTGACCAGGCTGTCCGGGCCGAGACCGAGCTGCCGGGTCATCTGCGTGGCGTAACGCCGGGCGTGTTCGACCCACGACGTCGAATATGAAGAAAAGTACAGATAGTCAGAGAAGATGTCCTCCCCGGCCACGTACGCCGGGAGCTGGACAAGCAGGCACTGGCCACAGATGCGGACATGCAGCGGGTAGAACGACTCGACCATGTCGAGACGCTCCTCCGGCACATAGCTTTCACAGAGCGGCGACATCCCCAGATCGACAAAGGTCTCGGTCAGCGGGGCACCACACAGACGGCACTGGACGTTCACGCATTCTCCGGATGGTCGCGGTCGACAGGCACACAGAGTCTCACACTGCTCACGCAGAATCTGCCGTACGACGCTTTCAGCTCATCGGACACATGCACACCGGCCGTAGCGGTGATTTGTCACGACCGGTGGGCCGGGGCGGTCGCGATTCGTTGACCAGGGCCGACGTTTGGACCGGCCGGGGCGGCGACGGCGGCGGTGATTGTCGCAACGCCGACAGAGTTTCCACGCTGCGAATGGTCGGCATCGTAGACTCCACTCGCTCATCCGAGAGAGGGGACAACCGTGCGCATTCTGGTCACCGGCCACGAGGGCTACATCGGCAGCGTGCTGACCGACCGACTTGTCGAGGCCGGGCACGACGTCGTCGGCCTCGACACCGGCTACTTCGCGGAGTGCCTGCTCGGGCCCGGCCCGGCCGAGATCCCGTCCATCCACGCGGATCTGCGCGATGTCACGGTCGAGCAACTGCGCGGATTCGACGCCGTAATGCACCTCGCCGCGCTCTGCAACGACCCGCTCGGCAACCTCAATCCGGACCTCACGTACGACGTGAACCACCGCAGCTCGGTCCGGCTAGCCGCGGCCGCGAAGGCCGCCGGTGTCACCCGCTTTCTCTTTTCGTCGTCCTGCTCCCTCTACGGCGCCGGCTCCACCGACCAGAGCCTCCAGGAGCGTCCCTTCCTCGATGAGAGCGCCGAATTCTTCCCGGTCACGCCGTACGGCGAGTCGAAGATCCTCGCCGAGCAGGGCATCAGCGAGCTCGCCGACGACGATTTCTCGCCCGTCTTCCTGCGCAACGCCACGGCATATGGCTTCTCGCCCCGGCTCCGCGGCGACATCGTCGTCAACGACCTGACCGCGCACGCCCTGCTGACCGGCGAGGTCCGGCTGCTCTCCGACGGGCGGGCGTGGCGGCCGCTGATCCACGTGGAGGACATTTCCGCCGCGTTCGAGGCGCTGCTGTCCGTGCCCCGGGAGCGGGTGCACAACAAGGCGTACAACATCGCGCAGAACGCCGAGAACTACCTGATCCGTGACGTCGCCGAGATCGTGGCCGAGGTGGTTGTCGGCAGCAAGGTGAGCTTCGCCGGCGGTGCCGGAACGGATCTGCGGAACTACCGGGTCGCCGGCGATCTGGTCGCCGACGAGGTGCCCGAGTTCCGCCCGCAATGGACCGTACGCAAGGGTGTCGAGCAGCTGGTCGAGGCGTACCAGAAATTTGGGCTGACGCTCGACGACTTCCGCGGCGCCCCGTTCCAGCGACTGCGGCGGATCGAAGCGCTGAGCAACGCCGGTGCGATCGACGCGGACCTCCGGTGGGTCAGCTCGTGAAGTGTTTCGCCTGCGGCGAGCGGGAGCTGGCGGAGTTCGCCGACCTGGGCGACATCCCGGTACTCTGCGGCGTCCACTACGGGACCGAGGCCGAGGCGCTCGGCTCTCCACTCGGGCGGATGACGCTCGGGTACTGCGAGCGATGCGCGTACGTCCGCAACATCGCCTTCGATCCCGACGCCCTGGTCTACGACACGACCATGGACACGAACCTGCATCACTCCCCCGCCTTTCAGAGCTTCTCCGCCGATCTGGTCCGCTCGCTCGCGGCCCGGTTCGACCTCGCCGGCAAGGTGATCCTCGACATCGGCTGTGGGCAGGGCGAGTTCCTTCGGGAGCTGTGTCACGAGGCCGGCGCGACCGGTTTCGGCTACGACGCGATGTACGCCGGCGTCGAAGGCCCCGACCCGTCGGGCGCCCATTTCACGACCGGGTACGCGCCGTTGCGGGACCCGGCTCTGCCCGAGTTTGACGTCGTCACGTCCCGGCACTGGTTCGAGCACATCGATGACCCGTACGACTTCCTGGTCGCGCTGCGCGAACGTGCCGCCGATCGACCCGTGTACGGCTACTTCGAGGTGCCCGACGCCGGGTACGACCTCGCAACGGCCGGCTGGGAGGTCATCTACCCGCACGTGTCCTACTTCGAGTCGACGTCGCTGCGCAGCATCTTCGAGCGGGCCGGCTGGCAGGTGACTGGCGGCGGCACGATGTTCCACGGGATGTTCCGTTTCATGGAGGTCGCGACGAACACGGCCGCGCCGGTCGTTGCGGATGGGCCGGGGCGCGACGCGCGCGACCGGCAGCTCGCCGCGATCGGCGGCTTCGCCGAGCGCCAACGCGCCGAGGTCAGCCGCTGGCGCACCGCCATCGACGAGCTGGCCGCGCACGGCAAACGGCCGGTGATGTGGGGTGCGGGCTCGCGGGGCGTACAGTTCCTGACCTTCGCCGACCCTGACCGGCAGCTCGCCGCCGTCGTTGACGTCAACCCCCGCAAATGGGGGCGCTACCTACCGATGACGGCCCATCGCGTCGAGTCGCCCGAGGTGCTCCGCGAGATCAAGCCGACCACCGTCATCATCACCAACCCGGCCTACCGCGACGAGATCGCCAAATCGCTGTCCGAGTACGGCGTCATCGCGGACATCCTGATCGCCTGAGACACGGGCTGATCGCCTGGGACACGGACTGATCGCCTGAGACACGGCGTCGGTCCGCGAGTCAGACGGCCGCGGTCATCCAGCGTTGACGATCGCGGCGCAGCGCTGGATGGCGGCACGCCTGATGTCGATCGGCGTCCGCGACTTCGCCGAGATCATCATCGCGACCGCGTCCGGACCGAGCTGGTCGGCGAACGCCATCGCGCCGTCATGATCGAGGGGCGTCCGTTGCCAGGTGTTGTGGCAGACCGTCGTATCCGCCGGCGCCGGTGAGGTCGATCCGCCGATGACTTCGTCGACGAAGACGCCGTACATCATGAACTCGGAGATGTGCAGTTGCGAGGTGAACGCGTCGAGCCAATGCCGGCCGGTGGTGTCGCTGATGCGTTGCTGCATGGCCCGAACGACGGCCGGCTGCCAGAAGTTGAACGATGACACGTAATCCGGCAGCGGGAGGGGCGGCGAGGCCGGCAGCCCGAACAGGTCGCGCGCGACGCGGTGCCAGATGACGTGGCGCTCCATTTCGGCCGTGACGCCGCGATCCTCGCGGTAGATCAGATGCCGGCCACCGACGACAAACCTCTCGGCCCGGACCGGACGCACCAGCACGACATCGGAATCGGCGATCAGGACGACATCGGCGTCGAGCTTGGCCGCGGCGGCGATCTTGAGGGCCTGCTGCATGACCCAGCCGCGTACCGGCGGCCATGGTCGCCGCGCGTTGACGAACGAGTCGCCCCTACCGACGTGCACGAATCGACCGGGCAGAAGCTCCGCGCTGGTCCAGATCCGACACCGAGCGCCTTCGTATTGAGCGAAGAGTTGCCTATCGCGTTGCGGCACGATCACGTGATGGACCGTGTCGGACGACGTGAAATCAAGCACCGACCGATGCAAGTCGGCGAATATTTCCGCATCGCCGCGAAAGCTCGGCGTGATGACGGCCAGTTCACTCATTGACGAGGAACTCCTGTTCTTCGATTGGTCGCCCGGCAAATGGTGCGGCTCCTCGTCCACATGCGATCCGGCCGACTGTGCCGAGGACAATACGTGCCGCCGAAGCCCTCGCGCAGGTAGACCTCGTACATATTCCGGCGAATCGGCGCACCGATGCATCGGTAGATCGGACAGCCCCATCATCGGAAACGGACGCGATGCGCTCATCCTCTCGCGCATTCGTTTCCATGTTCCAAGTGGCCACGCCGTGGCTAGTGAACAGCCGGAGAGAGTCGCTAAGATGACAATGCAATCGGGCCGGCAGTCACATTGACACACCCACTCGCGGGCATATCTTGGCCGTTCCGGGCGTCGATGTTTTACTGTCACGGGCGAATCGCTCCGACGTGTGCCAGAGTGAGCTAGTCGTTGCGGCGCACGACAAGTGACGGCGTCGAGCCGGACCTGATCGTGCTGGGGCTGTCATCGGCAGATCGCCGCGAAACTTCGGAGACCGAGTGGCCAACGTATCAAGATTCTCTGCCGATCCCCAGCTCGGACCTCGAGCCATCGTTGGTGTCGGGACAGACGTACGTGACCCGCCGCCGGCTGACCTACGTCGACGCGGGCATGCTGCTCGGCCTGATGATCATTCTGGTCAGCGTACTGCCGTCCAATCTCATCGTTCCGGACACCACGAATCTCGGGCGCCCGGGTCTCATCATCGGCTTCTTCCTTTTCATCTGGTGGATCCTGGTTCGCTGCACGTCACACCTCGCGATGACCGGCCGTCAGCCGATGAGATGGGCGATCCTCGCCTTCATGATCTCCGGCCTGATGTCCTACGCCGCCGGCTTTCTTCGCGGCCTGACCGGCATCGAGGCCAACGGCGCCGACCGCATGATGCTGTACTTCTGCGTGCTCGCCGGGGTGGTCCTGACGGCCGCCGACGGTGTGCCGAACTGGCTCCGGCTGCGTAGAGTCGTCGAGGTTCTGGTCTGGTCGGCCGCTGTGGTCGCCTTCTTGGGCATCTCGAATACCTCTTCAAGGTCGACGTCACCAAATACATCGTCATCCCAGGCCTGCAGGCGAAGGGCGTCGCTCCGGGCTTCGAGGCCCGCGGTTCGGGATTCCGCGTCGCGAGCACGACCTGGCACTACATCGAATTGGCCGCGTATCTGGCGATGTCCCTGCCATTCGCCATCCACGTCACCCGCTTCGCCCGCCAGCGAAGCCGAAGGCGTCTCGCCTTCGTCTGCACGCTCGTGATCGCGGCGGGCATCGGCACGACGATCTCCCGGACCGGAATCCTCGCCATCGCACTCATGTTCGTCATCTTGATTCCGGCGTGGGGCTGGCGGGTGCGGTACAACATTGCCACGGTGACGCTCGGCCTGTTCGCGGTGCTCGCGGCGGCCAGCCCGAGCATGGTCAAGACGCTGACGCAGTTGTTCAACAGCCCGTCGACCAACCCGGCCTTTACCGTTCGGGAAGCGCGCTACCCGATGGTGTTCCGCTACGTCGCCGAACGTCCGCTCCTCGGTCGGGGAACGGGCACGTACCTTGCGCCGCAGTACCAGGTCCTGGATAACCAGTGGCTGACCACGTTGATCAGCAACGGAGTCGTCGGGGTCGCCGCTCTCGCGGGCCTCAGCATCACCGGGATCGCGCTCGCGACGATGGCCCTGCGGCGCAGCACGAACCTCGAAGATCGCCACCTGTGCGCTGTTCTGATTTCGACGCAGATCATTGCAATCGCGGTCTCGGGCACCTTCGACGCACTGAGCTACAGCACGTACGCGACGACGTTCGCGCTCAGCCTCGGCTTATGCGGCGCGGTCTGGCGACTCACCCACCCCACTCGAACGGTGCGAACGTCGTCGACGCGCTGGTTCCTGGAAAACGAGCCCGGCGCCGGCAGCGAAACTACCCGCGCGACCCCGGAGCAGCGCCAGCCAGTGGCCGCTTCGTAACGGGCCCGGCGGCCCGGCCGATCGGCTCGCTCGACTAATCCGGCGGCAGCGGCGAGAGCGTGTTGTCCCAGACGTTTCCGGTGTTCACCGCCACCTTCCCGCAGTCGGTCCAGGGCCCGTACTCGCCGCCCTTGGAGCTGAAGACGGTGCTGACCCGGTTGCCGATGACGCGGTAGTCGGTGCTGCTGTCGCTCGGGCAATACAGCGTGTACGCGCCGCCGGCCATGAGATTGCTCTGCACCAGCACATTCGAGTTCTTGTCGGGGTTGCTGATGATCGCCGAGGTTCCACCCGGGTCGAAGATCGTGTTGTGCGTGATGGTGATATTGGATCCGCCGGCCAGCTGGATGCCGTCGGCGTGCCCCGTAGCGCCCTCGTACAGATCGTGGATGTACGTGTCCTGGACGGTGAACGTGTTGTCGATGTCGAAGCCGTTCTCACATCCGTGGATGTTCATCCGCAGCGCCGTCACGTTGAACGACCCGACCGCCGTTGTGTTGTGGTCCTGGCAGTCGACTTCGACGTCTTCGATGCGCAACCGGCCGCCCGAATACTCACCCGTGAAGCTGCCGATGCCGTAGTACGCCGTACAGGTGACCTTCGAATCCCGGATGGTCACGTTCGGGGCGTCCACGGTCACGCAGCCGCGGATGTCCTTACCGCTGACAACGGCGCCGGCCTTCGTGACCTCGAGATCCCCGTTGACGACGGTCAACTTGGTCCCCGGCGGAACCCCCGTGTTGCTGGCGTCGGGCAGGCCACAGGCGCTCGGCGACGGGCCACAGTTGGGGCGGTCCGGAATCGTAGGGCCACCGATCGTCGTGCGTGGCGTCGGCTTCGGTGTGGACTTGCCGTGCGACGGTGACGCAGAAGATGCCCCGGCCGATGGCTTGGCGGACGGCGTGGCCGACGCGGAGGACCTCGTCGCGGAGCCGGACGGTTGGGTTGCCGATCCGTACGTCCCGTTGGATGCGTCCGCGCTGGGATTCCCGACGTCACCACGCATGCCGTATCCGACGGCGACACCGCGGCGATCACGACCACAAGCACGGCGCCCAGAGCCGATCCAGAGGCGGCGGCCGCGCAGGCCCTTTGCCGACGCGCCCGCTCCCACCTGTGCATTGTTACCTATACCGACGTGCGCTAAGGGCGCCGTTGGGCGAATCGGAGACACGCGTCGCCAAGGTCGGGTCACGACCGTCGCGATTGGGCGGAGGCCCTTGCGGCCGATCTGCCGGCATATCGTGTCCTGTTCCGCCTCAGGCGCCGTGAGCTGCACGGTTGGGCTGATGGACGTACGCGTCGGCTTGCCAGCATAACGACGACCCCGGTCAGCCCCCAGACGCCAACACGGCGGCATCCAAAGACGTTCAGGCGATCTGTCCGGTTCCGATGTGCGACGGTCTAGCGGTCGTGACTGGTCTAGTCGTCTCGACTCGTCTAGTCGTGTTGTTGGGGTGCGGGGATGGGTGTGCCGGTGTCGGCCCAGACGTTGCCTGTGTTTTGGGCGAGGCTGAGTAGGTTGCTTAGCAGGATGGGGCATTGGAAGGCGGAGTGTCGTCCGAACCGGTTGTTGGTCACGGATAGGCCGGGTAGGGGGTGTCCGTGGTCGGCGAAGTTGAGGATGCAGCCGCCGCCGTCGAGCCAGTTGTTGTCGACGGTGACGTTGGAGGCCGAGTCTTGTAGGGCGGCGTTGGGGTCTTTGGAGGTGGATAGGTCGATGGTGTTGTGGCGCAGGGTCAGTCCGGATACGCCGTCGAAGGCTTGGATGCCGTCGTTGTGGGTGGATCCGCCGCCTTGGTTGGGGTCGCTGGCGAACCAGGAGGTGTCGTGGATCCAGGAGTCTTGGACCAGGGTGTTGTTGCCGGCTTTCATGCCGTCGACGGTGCCGTGGATGTTGACGCGGTAGAGTTTCGTGTTTTTGGTCCAGACGCCGTCGATGGTGGCGGCGGGGTGCAGGGGGACGACTTCGGAGTCTTCGACGACGGTGTTGGTGGCGGCCTCGGTGTCGAGTAGGGCGTTGTTGCCGTTGGGTGTGCCGCCTCGGAAGATGCAGTCCTTGAAGGTGATGTTGCTGCCGGTGACCTTGACGTAGCCGTGGAAGTCCTTACCGCTGATCGTCTGACCACTCGACGAAAACGTCTGATTCCCGCTGACAACGGTGAGATGGGTCCCGGACACGACTCCCGTATTGGCGGCGCCCGGCTTGCCCGTCCGTGGCGCTGAGGTATGTGTGGCGGCCGGCTTCGACGGTCGTCCGGCCGGCAGCTTGGACGCCGACGCGCTGGGCGACGCGAGCGATGGTGACGCACTCGGACCGAGCCCCGGTGTCGGGCCGTTGCTCGCCGAAGCAGCCGGCTGCGTAACGGAGGCCGGTGCGTCACCAGCCGCCGACGCGTGGCTCGCCGAGCAGCCGGCGGCCAGAACTACCGTGGCGCCGACCAACGCCGCCGCACGGGATCGGAGCGATGCTCTCATCGGCCGGTCCTGTTCTGTAGATCACGCCGGATGTACGGCAGAACCCGACAGACCTTACCGTCGCGAGTAGTCGCTCGCCTAGCTCTCGACCATGCGCCTCGCGGCTGCGCTACGCAGCGTCGGCTGGATCAAAAGCCCTGAGAGACGGCGGTTCGCCCGAACGAGAGACCTACTCTTCGGTCACCGCGACCGGCTTCGGCATGAGCACGGTCTCGTCGGCGGCCGATCCGGCCCGATCGGGTCTCGCCGCGGTCGATCCAGTGGCGGTGGACCTGTCCGGAGCGGGCGGCATCGAAACAGTCGGCGCGGCTCCGACGGGGCGGGCCGTGGCCCGCGCACTGCCGGCAGGTTTGGCCGGGACGCTCGCGGTGCCCGTCGTGGGCAGGCGGCCAGCGGCCGGCGCGGCGGGGGCGTCGCCCCCGGAAGCTACATCGGAGTCCAACCCAACAACGGGCGCCGCCTCCGGCCGTGCCGTGCCGGGCGCTCGCGCCGTGCCGCGGGCGGGGCTCTCAGCGGATCCCATCGCTTCGTTTGCCGCTAACAAGGCGGCCATCTCGGTACGTCGGTCGCGGCGGCGAAGCATCGCGTCGGCCGCGATCGTGAGCGTGATCGTCATGATCAAGCCCAACCCGGCCACCGCGATGACCGCCCGTTTGACCCGCGAGTTCGACACGGCCAGATTGGTCCCGCCATCCAGTCGGCGAGCCGAGATGAGATCGCTGTCCTGTAGACCGAGTCCGGTCTGCAACGACATGACGTTGGCATCGAATTGGGCCGCCACCTGGTTGGCCGTGGACGAGGCCTGGGCGCGGGTAGCGCCATTGATGGTGAACGTCGCGAGCGGATTGCTGCCGCCCATCTGTGCGGTGATCTTGGAGCTGTAACCCTGAGCCTTCAGAGACTTGAGATAAGACAGATTCTGGACCGAGATGAGCGCGGCGTTGCCGATCGTCGACAGGCCCTGGCTGACCCATGGGTTGGGATCGACGGGTGCCGGCTGGCCCGGGATGGCGGCGGCGGGCATCGGCGGTACGAGCTGGACATACGCGGTGTACACATAGGTGGGCTTGACCGCTGTGGCCGTGAGGACGCTGAGCACGACAGTGGCCAGGAATATCGGCAGGGAGATCCGCCAGCGCCGAGCGACCAGCTTGGTGAGATCCCAGGAGTCCAACGTCGTCCTCTCGTCTGTCGAGGTATGACGCCTCGACGCACCTTGCCCGGTCCGCATCCCTGGGCAGAAGGCATCAGCTCCAGTATCCGATCGCGCCTCGGAGATACCACAGAGTAGTACAGCCATGGAGCCGCACGTTGGCTGAAATCGCAACCTTGGCTCGGGGCGTTTCTCACCAAGGTCACAGCAGAACATCAATATGTGGTCGGCGATATTTGATGGGCCACGCCGACGCAAATCCAGGACGGTTCGCAATCGATGCTGGACACTCAACGCAACGGTCTGTCGCCTTACCGATACGCGGTTCGGCCGATCTACCGATATCGCATTCGTCCCATCTGACCGAAGATCCACGGGTCAGCCTGGGCTCGGTCATCACAAGACGGACGGTGGGTCGTTGGTTCGCACCTTCAGCAGGGCCATCGCTACGCGGCCGGCAACCCGATGCGTGAACATCACCGTGCATGGCATCGGACCAACCGACCGCGAGCTGGATCCGGGCGAGGCCGAGACATGGGTCGGTGTCGAGCAGTTCGAGCAGACGCTCGACGCCGTCGCCGAACGAGATGACGTCCGGATTACGTTTGACGACGGCAATGCATCCGATGTGCAGATCGCCCTTCCGCGGCTCGTGGATCGCGGGCTCAAGGCCGAGTTCTTCGTGCTCGCCGGCCTGCTCGGCGACGCCGGCCGACTCCGAGCCGACGATGTCCGCGAACTCGTCGGAGCGGGCATGACGATTGGGTCGCACGGCTGGGCGCATCGGGACTGGCGGCGCATCGACAGCGAGCAAGCCGCCGAGGAATTCGTCGAGGCCAAGCGCGTGCTGCGGGAGATCACCGGCCAACCATGCTCACGCGTCGCGGTCCCGTTCGGTTCGTACGACCGCCATGTGCTCCGACGTCTCCGACAGGCCAAGGTCACCCGCGTGTACACGAGCGACGGCGGCGCAGCCCGGCCCCAATCGTGGGTGCAGCCGCGCAACAGCCTTCGTCACGACCTGGATGAGGCATGGCTGGTCCGGACGCTCGATCGGCGGCCGTCGATGGCCACCCGAGCCCGGAAGTTCGCGGCCCGGCAGGTCAAGCGCCGCCGAGGACAGCCATGACGGACAGTCGCTGGCCTGCGCGCGAGGTCGACGCGGCGATTCCACGCGTCGCCATCGTCATCGTGACCTACAACAGCGCGGCGGTGCTCGACAACTGCCTGCGCTCGCTGCGGTCGACCGGAGTCGACCTGAAGACCGTCGTCGTCGCCGACAACGGCTCACGCGACGATTCGCTGATGATCGCCAAGTCCGCGACCGATGTGCCGATGCTCACCGTGGAGCTGGGTCGCAACGCGGGCTACGCGGCGGCGATCAACGCCGGCGTCGACTCGATCGATGTCGCCGGTCTTGACGCCATCATGGTGCTGAATCCGGACTGCATGCTCCGTCCCGACACCATCGCCGTGCTGTGGCGCGCACTTCGCGAGCCGGGACGCGGCATCGCCGTACCCCGGCTGCTCAATCCGGACGGCACCCTGCAGCCATCGTTGCGACGCGTGCCCACGGTTCGCCGCGCGATTGCCGAGGCGGTGCTCGGCGCCCGCGCCGGCCACATCGGCTCCCTCGGCGAACTCATCGCTGACCCGGCGCACTATGCCGAGCCGGGCCCGGCCGCCTGGGCGACCGGAGCGGCGATGCTGATCTCCACCGAGGCCATGGCGTCGATCGGCCCCTGGGACGAGTCGTTCCTGCTCTATAGCGAAGAGACCGAATACGCGTTGCGAGCGGCCGACAACGGCTGGACGTTGTGGTACGAGCCGGCGGCAATCGTGGAACACGTCGGCGGCGAGTCCGGCACCAGCCCGAGGCTGGCCGCTCTCGTGATCGTGAACAAGGTCGCGCTGTTTCGTCGCCGCCACCGGTTCCCGACCACGGCGGCCTTCTATCTCGTCGTCCTCCTCGGCGAGTCGGTCCGAGCCTTGACGGGCCGGCGCATCGCGCGGGCCGCGGTCGCGGCATTGCTCCGGCCGGTGAGTCGCACCCGGGTGCTTGCGGACTGATGGGCGGCGTGGACCGATGACCAACACCACCACCAGCAGCGCGGCGGGACGAGCCGGATCCGACGCGCCCTCGGTTGTGGTGAGCGCGCGCATCGTCGCGCTGGATGACCTGGGGTCGGCCGAACGCGACGCCTGGCTCCGGCTGCGCGCCTCGAACCCGTCGCTCGACAGCCCGTACTTCCACCCTGGCTTTGCCGAGGCCGTACACGCGAGCGGAACCGATGTGCGGGTCGTCGTCGGGCGGGACGCGGCCGGTGACGTCTGCGCGCTGCTGCCGTGCCATCGCGACCGGAAGCTTCTGCGGCCGGTCGGCTGGCCCGGGGCGGACTTCCAGGGCCCGATTCTGGCGCCCGGTACGACGTGCCCGCCGCTGACGCTGCTGACCGGCGGCGTACGGGCATTCGCCTTCGACCACCTCCTGGATGGCTACCCCGAGTTCGCGCCGTGGGTCGACGGTGGTCGTCCGTCGCCGTACATCGACACCACCGGTGGGCTGGCCGGATACCTCGGCCGCGCGTCCCGCAGCGGCAAGGACAACATGAATCAGGCTCGACGACGGATGGCAAAGGCCGAGCGGACTTACGGGCCGGTCCGCTTCGCCGCCGACGTCGTGGACGACGAGGCATTGGCCCAGGTCGTCGCGCTCAAGCGTGCGCAGTACAAGGCGACCGGCGCGAGCGACTACTTCGCCGACCCGTCCCGCGTCGATCTGCTGACCCGGCTGCTGCACGCCCGAGATGCCGAATTCGGCGGCGTGCTGTCCACTCTGCATGTCGGTCCGAATCTGGTCGCGGCGCACTTCGGGATGCGCGCCGACAACGTGCTCCATTGGTGGTTTCCGGTCTACGACCCCGAGTTCGCGGCCCTGGCACCCGGTTGGCTACTGCTGCGCGAACTCGTCGAGGCGAGCCCGGCGATCGGCATCACACGACTCGATCTCGGTCGGGGCGAAGATGAGTACAAACGTCGGGCGAAAACCGGCGAAACTACCGTAAATCACGGTATCGTCACGCGAAACTCGGCGCGTCGTGCACTGCGGCGTACGCGGGCGTCGGTAGTGGACGCCGCGAAGTCGTCGCCGTTCGGTCCCGCGCTGCGCCGCGTCGTCCGAAAGCTTCGCAACTCATGAGTCGCGTCGACCGAAAGGAAGACACCGCATGAAGATCAGTGTGTTCGGGCTCGGCTACGTGGGTTGCGTGTCTGCTGCCTGCCTCGCATCGCAGGGCCACGAGGTCGTCGGCGTCGACGTGAACCCGACCAAGATCGAGCTCATCAGCCGGGGCCGGGCGCCGCTCGTCGAGGAGCGGATCGGCGAGCTCACCGCCGAGGTCGTTCGTAGCGGCGCGCTGCGCGCCACCGCCGACATCGCCGAGGCGATCGCCGCCACCGAGATTTCCCTGATCTGCGTCGGCACGCCATCCGCGCCCAGCGGGAGCATGTCGACGGAGTATCTGGAGCGGGTGGCCGAGCAGATCGGCGCGGCGCTGGCCGACCAGGGCCGATGGCACACCGTCGTGTTCCGCAGCACGATGTTGCCGGGCACGTGTACGGAACTGCTCGTCCCGATCCTCGAAAAGGCGTCCGGGTTGACGGCGGGCGTGGACTTCGGCGTCGCCGTCAATCCTGAGTTCCTGCGCGAAGGCTCGAGCGTGCGCGACTTCTTCGAGCCGCCGAAGACGGTCATCGGTGAGCTCGACGCCCGCAGTGGTGACATGGTGGCCTCGCTGTACGACGGCCTGCCGGGCGAAGTCTTCCGCGTGCCGATCCCGGTGGCGGAGATGGCGAAGTACGCCGACAACTCGTTCCACGGTCTGAAGATCGCCTTCGCCAACGAGCTCGGCGCGGTCTGCCGGGTGCTCGGCATCGACTCGCACCAGATGATGGACGTCTTCCTGGCCGACCGGAAGCTCAACATCAGTACCGCCTACCTGCGACCCGGCTTCGCCTTCGGCGGCTCGTGCCTGCCGAAGGATCTTCGAGGTCTGGTCTACGCGGCCCGGCGCGCCGACGTGTCGCTCCCGCTGCTTTCGCACGTCCTGCCGTCGAACGAGGAACACCTGCGGCGCGCCTTCGATCTCATCGCCGCGACCGGCAAACGTCGCATCGGACTCTTCGGACTCTCCTTCAAGCCCGGCACCGACGACCTCCGCGAGAGCCCGCTCGTCGAGCTGGCCGAGCGCCTCCTGGGCAAGGGGTACGACCTGCGCATCTACGACGACAACGTGGCCGTATCCCGGCTGATGGGCGCGAACCGCGAATTCATCGAGAGCCGGTTGCCGCACCTCGGCGACCTGCTCGCCGACTCCGTCGACGATGTCCTCGCACATGCCGACGTGATGGTCGTCGGCTGCAAAGATCCGGCGGTGCTCGCCGCGCTCGACGCGGCCGGCGACCGTACGATCATCGACCTTGTCCGCCTCCCCGACGCCCAAGTGCGTCGGACGAACCCGGGGTACTTCGGTCTTGGCTGGTAAAGCGCTCATTCTCGTCGAGAACCTGTCGGTGCCGTTCGACCGGCGCGTTTGGCAGGAGAGCACGACGCTCCGCGACGCGGGGTGGGACGTGCACGTCATCTGCCCGCAGGGCACGAAGCGGGACACCGAACGGGAGATCGAGCTCGACGGTGTCAAGATCCACCGCTACCCGCTGCGGGCGGCCATGGGCGGTCCCCTCGGATACCTCCAGGAGTATGCGTCCGCGCTCTGGCACACGTACCGGCTCGCCCGAAAAGTCGGCCGCGTCGACGTCGTGCACGCGTGCAATCCCCCCGACCTGTTCTTTCTGTTGGCCGGCCGCCTGAAGCGACGTGGCGCGCGTTTCGTGTTCGACCAGCACGACCTCGTACCCGAGCTGTATCTGTCGCGGTTCGGACGCGGTGAGGATCGGCTCTACCGGCTCGTGTGCTGGCTGGAACGCCGGACCTACAACGCCGCCGACGTGGTCATCGCGACGAACGAAAGCTATCGGACCGCCGCGCTGACCCGTGGTGGCAAGCGGCCGGACCAGGTCTTCGTCGTCCGCAGCGCGCCGGCCGGCAGCCGGTTCCGCCCGGTGCCACGCGACGAGACGATCCGGCGCGACAAGCCGTACCTGATCTGCTATCTCGGCGTGATGGGCCCGCAGGACGGCGTCGACTACGCGCTGCGGTCGCTCGCGAAGTTGCGCGACGAGGTCGGCCGGTCCGATTGGCGGGCCGTTTTCGTCGGTGCCGGCGACACGTTCGACGCGATGCGCGCCATGGCCGACGACCTGAACTTGTCGGACGTCGTCGAGTTCACCGGCCGGGTGCCCGACGACGATCTCCTGCGCTACCTGTCGTCGGCCGACGTGTGCCTCGCGCCCGATCCGCTCAATCCGTTGAACGACGTGTCGACCATGAACAAGATCATGGAGTACATGGCCATGTCACGCCCGATCGTCTCGTTCGATCTGCGCGAGGCCCGGGTGTCGGCCGGCGACGCCGCGGTCTACGCGACACCCAATGACGAGTCGGAGTTCGCCAAGCACATCGCCGGCCTGCTCGATGACCCCGACCTACGGCGTCGTATGGGTGAGATCGGTCGCGCCCGCGTCGCCGGCGAACTGTCCTGGGACCGGTCGAGGATCGCGCTCATCGCAGCGTACGAGGCCGCGATCGCGACGCGCGATTCGTCAGTCGCGAGCGGCCGCCGGCGCGCGGCTGCTGGCGTCACTGGCCCAGACGGTCTCCTGTCGGCGGCGCACACGCGTCAACACCCGGTCGACGCCGAGGACCATCAGGTAGCAGCCGGCGTCCAACGGTCCGACACGTCGCTGGGTCACCAACGTGACGATTGAGCCGAGCCGAAGCTGGCCGTCCGGGCCGACGCGTCCAAGTGCGGCCAACTGCCGGTTGCCGCGTCGGACCCGCAGCCGCCGGCGCAGATGCGCCGCGACGGTCCGGGCCGGCCGGACCGTCGACTCGGCGCCCGGGGCCACGACCCGCTCATCGGCCGCGAAACTCGCATGCACCCAGCCGTCGTCGGAGATGACGTCGGCCGGCATGGGGAAGACGCGAGCGTGGCCCTCCTCGGTGAGCACGTACACCCCGACGCCGGCCAGCGCGCGTGTCGGCGCCATCAACAGGTCGTGGACGCGATGAACGCGCCGCGCGACGCGGCCGACGCCGTCGAGGTCCAGCCTCGGAGTGGGCGCGCACGCCAGCACACCGGGGCGCTGCGACGCCTCGACGAGGGACCGCACGGACTGCGTCGACAGACGTACGTCGGCGTCCAGGTAGATCCGCGGGAACGTACGGCAGACCTCGTCGCCGAGCCGGATCGCATGGGACTTGCCCGGCACGTCGGTCTCGACGACCCGCACCGGGAATTGTCGCGCGACGTCGGCCGTCCGGTCGGCGCACGCATTGGGCACGACGACGACGTCGAACTCACCGCTGCCGGCCGACGCGAGGAGATATCCGAGATTCGCCGCGATCACGGCTTCCTCGTTGTGGGCCGGCACCACGATACTGACCACTGGTCCATCGGGCTCGACGACGGATGCGTCCTTGCCCATGACGACCTCCGCACCGAAACAACGCACACCACCAGCGGCGTACCGATCGACAGGATATCCGTCTACGGGCGTAACCGGGCGATCGACCGACAGGAGTCTCTTCGTCGATGACTGAGTCCGATGACTGAGCCAACTGTCATTGCCGGCCGCGACGGCGTCGTACGGCACAATCGGGCCGTGTCCGCGTCCGCCGCGGCGGCCGTCGAGCGCCCGGCGGAACCGGCCGCCCGGGTCGCCCAGGAGCGGCGGCGCCGACTGATCGGCCTCGACGGCATGCGGGGCCTCGCCGCGCTCGCCGTCGTGTTCCACCACTGCTACCTCCTCGCCTTTCCGGGCTACCCGAAGATGGCCGGACCATGGTGGGCGGCCTGGCTGACGTACGGGCATTTCGCGGTCGTCATCTTCATCGTGCTGTCGGGTTTCTCGCTCGCGGTGTCGCCGGCCCGGTCCGGCTGGCAACTCGGCGGCAAGGCGAAGTTCGCCCGCCGCCGGGCCTGGCGCATTCTGCCGCCGTACTGGGCCGCGCTCGCGTTCAGTCTCGCGATCGCCTGGGCCGTCATACCGCAGCCGGGCGAGCTAGCACCGACCGCGAAATCGGTCGTCGTGAATGGCCTGCTGCTCCAGGACATCACCGGCGCTCCGACGCCCAACGGCGCGTTCTGGTCGATCGCGGTCGAAGCTCAGCTCTACATCGTGTTTCCGTTGATGCTTCTGCTGCTCCGGCGGGGCAGCACGGCGGTGATGCTGAGCGTGGTCGGCACGGTCGTCGCGTTGATCGGAATCTTGGCACCGAGTACGCCCGCCGTTGCCGACCTGCTCCGGCTGACTCCACAGTTCGCGGTGCTGTTCGCGATGGGCGCCGCGGCCGCCGGTGTACTCGCGGTCGCTGACTGGCGGATGCGGGTGCCGTGGGCATGGCTCGCGGCAATCGTGGCGGCGGCAACCGTGTGGTTGATAGTCCGCGAGGGATCGGTCTGGACGGTCGCTCACTTCTTCTGGGTCGACATCCTGCTGGGGACCGCCGTCGCACTGCTGTTGGCCGCGGCCGGAAACGGTCGACCCGCGCCGTTGCTCGGGCTGTTGAACACCCGGCCGCTCCGGAGCCTGGGCTCGTTCTCGTACAGCCTGTATCTGGTCCATGCCCCGATCGTGGTCGTCGTCTACGCCAAGATCGTGGCGCCACGGTATGCCCCCGGGGTGCCGACGTTCTTGGCGACCGTCGCGATCGCGGGCACGATCTCGGTGATCGGCGCGCGCCTGTTCGCCGCGGTCTTCGAGCTTCCGTTCCAGCGGCATCGCAGTTGGCCTGCACTGCGACAGGCCGCCCACGACCGTTGGGCCGCCGTACGTCTGGCCGGGCAACGGTTCGGGGCGGGGGCCCGCCGAGGATTGGCCTGGCTCACGCGACCGGTTCGACGACGCCACGATTCCCCGTCAACCGATCCGATCGAAGACCTTGCGGTCGATGAGTCACCGGCGATGGCCGACGTGCCGTTGGCCAGTCCGTCATTGGCCGACCTTCCGTTGATCGCCGGCGCGCCCACCGTACGCGCCACGGCCAGCGTCGCTTCGATGACGCCGAAGATCCGGGCCGCCGTCCCGATGACCGATCCCGCGAGCGCGCGACCAGCGACGATCGGGACGGCCGATGCTCTGATTCGCGGGACCGCCAGCGTCCGAATTCCGTCGAGCGTGCGCGCGTCGGCATCAGCGGCGAATCCGACGGCGACAGACGGGCCGGGACCAGCATCCACGAACGGGCCGGGACCAGCATCCACGAACGGGCCGGGACCGGCATCCGCCGACAGCCCGGGACCGGCGGAGGACCAGACCATCCGCGCGACGGCAACCGTCAAGGCGGAATCATTCGGTCGCGCGTCGGTGCCGGTTATCCGCCGGGAGGACTGGAGCGGCGGCGAACACGGCGAATCGGGTTCATCGCCCGCCAGTGTCGACCATTACTGACGAACGGGTCGATGCATGGCGGCCCATCGAGCACGCGGTCCAACTCACCGGCGGCACCGCCTGAGGATCACGGCGTGAGCGGCCGCCCGGTGGCGAGCCGCAACAGCTTGCGGCTCCGGTGCGCGACCGTCCGCTGCTGGCGGGCTGCGTACATCCGGTAGACGGCTCGACGAGCCTGCGACTGCTGCGCGTCGGTCAGACCCGCCTGGCCGAGGTAGCTCAGCATTTCGCGGCACTGCAGCGTGCTGGAGAAATGCGCGTGCCACGACGGGACATCGAGTCGCCGGGCGAGGCGGCCGACCCGGTCGGTACGCCAGTGGCGATGTGCCAGTACCTCCGGAATATGACCCCACGGCCCGGCCAAGGCGAGCTTCGTCGCGAAAGTCTCGTCCTCGCGAAGCATGTTCCGGCGCGGAATTGTGATGACACGGTCGCGACGCATCAAGCCGTACAACGGATCCATCAACAGGTGACTGCTGCCGAGCAGACGCAGCATCTCGCGGAGGCGCACGACGGCATCATCGGAGCCGAGGGCGGTGCCGCGATAGACCGCACTTTCGGTCGCGCGGCCCGGGGACGTATAGGCAATTCCGGTCGTGACGAGGATCAGACGCGGGTCGGCCAACACCTCAAGGCAGCGCGATACGTACGTCGGATCGAGTTCGTCGTCGTCTCCGATCCACCGGAAGAATTCGCCCCGGCCGAGCCGCAGCGCCGTCCGGAAGTTGTTCAGCAGGCCGATGTTCTCCGATTGCCGGTGGTAGCTGATCCGGTCATCCGCACGGGCAAGTTCGCGGCACACATCCTCGGTGTCGTCGGTCGATGCGTTGTCCGAGATGACCAGTTCGATGCGCTCGTGGTCCTGGGCCAGGACCGACCGGACGACGGCGGCGACGTCCGGACCCGCATTACGTACGGGCAGGCCGATGGACACCAACGATAGGGAGCTCACGAGTTACCTCCTGGTCGAACGAAGCGTATGCCGCGATCGGTATCGGCCGTTGCGAAGACGCGCGGTGGCGTCCACCGCGATGGACCGGTTGCTGGCGGAACTGGTTCGGCCGCAGCGCGATAGCGGCGTAGCAAGCGAGGCCCGCGAGGCCGGCCACGATGAGCTGGACGATCGCGTGAGGTCCGGTCACCTGAGCGACAACGAACGTCAGGACGGCGGTGATCGCGCCGCCGATGAGCGGTCGGATGAGCGTGTACGGAATCGGTTTCATCCGCACACCGGCGCGGCTCAGCGCAATGATTGCCAGTGGCAGAGCGATAAGGACGCCGATCAGCGCATGGGCGATAGCCGTACCGCGGATCCCGTCGAGACGCGCGCCGACAATCAGCGCGGGTATCAAGGCGATCGCCCAGCCGACATTGACCCACAGCGACGACCGGGTCTTTCCCGCACCGGTCAAGATGTCGAGTGCGACGCCGGTCAGGAGCCGGACCGCCGCGAGGATCATGAGGAAGCGAAGCGCGGTGGCGGCCGGGGCCCATTTGGCGCCGTAGAGCACCTCGACCACTTGCGGGGCCAGCACCGTCATCAGCACGACAATCGGCGTCAACACCGTCACGAGCATGGGAACCGACCGTTGTACGCCGCGGGACAATTCCTCGGTATCGCGATCCGACAACCGCGAGAACGCCGCGACTGACACGTATCGGATGGCCGTACCGATCATGCCTTGGGTCCAGCCGGACACATTGAAAGCGAGCAGGTAGTAACCGAGGGCCACGACGCCGAGCACGCGCCCGACGATCACGTAGTCGGCGTTCGTGAGCACGGCTTCGACGCCGAGGCTCGCCGCCAGTGGTATGCCGAATCGCATGAGCTTGCGGGCGACCTCCCGATCCACGCGGACGCCAAACGGCACCTTGGCCAGGATCAGAACGAGTACGCCGGTGATCGCGTTGCCGATCACCTGACCACCCGCGAACGAGTAGGCGCCCGCGCCCGCGAGCGCGAGAGCGACGGACGTCCCGGCCGACACCACGACGCCGGACAGGGTGGCGATCGCGAGTCGATCCTGTTGGAACCGTCGCATCAACGCCGCACTTCGTACGGCGGTGAGGCCGTCGATCACGATGATGAGCGTCAGCAGTCGAACGACACCGGCGGCGTTCGGGTCGCCGGCCAGACGAGCGAACAGCGGCGCGATGGCCCAGAAGACCCCGTAGATCGCGACGCTGAACAGCGCGGCCAGCGTGGTGGCCGTCGGCGCGACTTCGGACAGACGCCCACGCCATTGAACGACGGCGGCGATCAGCCCGACGTCGTTGATGTGCATCACGAACAACGTCGCCGCCGAGGCGATCGCGAACGCGCCGAAGTCAGCCGGCGTGAGGATGCGTGCGAGAACGATTCCGACGGCGAAGGTGAGCGGCTTAGCGCCAACCGTACTGAGAAGGCTCCATTTCAGGCCCTTACCGGCCGCCTTCCCGATGGCGTTCGCTTCATCCGTCGCCGCGACCGTCATCCCGTAGGGTCCCCCACGCGCTCGAGCCAGATTTCCCGCCAGTACGCCGGGATGCTGCGTGGACAGTTTGCGTTGAACGCGCCCTCGCAGACAATCCCCTCCAAGACAATGCAGGGGTTCTTCATGTAGATCATGCGGCCGGTGTGTTCGTCGATGATGTGGTCCACGCGCCGGGCGACTCGAGCCGTCCGGCCGCAGAAGCGCGACATCTCGGCATCGAAACCCATGCCGCGATTCAGCAGGTCAGGGTTGAGCGTCTTCTCGATCTCCGCCTTCGATTTGATCCGGACCCATTCGCCCGGCTGGAGATCGAGGCGCCCGGTCGGTGTCTTCCCCTCGACGCCCTTCAAAAAGCCCCACGGCAACGCGTCGCGGATCCACAGAGCCTTCGGCAGCACCTTCCGACTGCGATTCTGATACCGATCGAAGAGGCCGACCGCAAACGCGCGGGCGACGG
>CAWIKW010000024.1:0-290000 GCA_963836785.1 uncultured Actinomycetota bacterium
AGGTGCCGTAAGGCTTTCCGTTGATATGTCCACGGCGGTCCGCAGGGCGAGAGCCATGACCGGGAGTGACTTGATAGCGCCTCTGTGTGTCAAGTGGTGGTCGGACGCAATCTTTGTTGATCTTTGAGGATGTGGCGGTAGATCACGTTGGCGAGGCGTCGTTTGAGGGCTCTGCGGGCTTCGGCCGGCGTCTTGCCTTCGCTGATCTTGCGCAGATAGTAGGTGCGGCCCGGACCGGGATCACGGGCTTGGCAGACGGCGATGGTGTGCAGGGCGGTGTTGAGTTGGCGGTTCCCGCCGGTGTTCAGCCGGTGCCGGTTGCGGTTGCCGCTGGAGGCGTCTATCGGTGAGGTGCCGGTGTAACTGGCGAAGTGGTCCGCGGAGGGGAAGCGGGTTACGTCTCCGACGTGGCCGAGGATCTTCGCGGACAGCACGACCGCGATGCCATGGACGTTGGAAAGGGTGCTGCCGGTTGCGGCCACGGCGTCGCGCTGCAGCCGCTCATTGGCTTTGAGTTGTCGGTCGACGCGGTGCAGGTCGTTGAGCAGTTCACGGGCGAGGTCGCGACGACATGCGCCGGTGGCGGTGCTCGTGCGGATGGTGCGCAGGATGGCTGCGGCCTTGTCAGCGGACAACCCGACGGCTGCGCCGCCCGGCACGAGTTCGCGCAGCACGCCGTGGAGCCGGTTGAGGATGCGTGTGCGTTCGTGGGTCAGGTCATCGTGGCGCTCGGCCAGTAGCCGCAGAATGGTGGTCTGGTCCTCGGCTACCACCCGGCGCAGCCGCTGGTGATGCAAAGCGACATGAGCAACGCTGACCGCGTCGGCGACATCGGTCTTGCGTCCGCCGCCGGTGGCAAGCACTCGCGCGCGGGCGGCGAGAGTGGCCGGAACGTCAACAACGACGTCGCCGGCGGCGGCCAGCTGCTGGGCGATGCCGCGGCCGAGCCCATTCGCGCCCTCGACGGCAAAGCGCCGCCGGGGCCACCGCTGGGACCACTTCATCAGCTGGGTGAAGGTGCCGGCGTTGACCGCAAAGCGGCGGTCGGCCAGGTGCTGGCCGGTGGCGTCGACGGCCACGGCGGTCAGCGAGGACTTGTGCGGATCGATTCCAATCGTGATCAAGGCAGGTCTCCACGGCAGCCGGGATGGGGGTTCGCCGTGGTGGGCACCCTGACTTGAAGAAGATCGTTCGCCATGCCTCTGTCGAGCCACGCCACGGCCGGCGCCGGCCGGCTCGGCACGCTATCAGTGAGCCAACCCCGTAGAGCGGCAAGGAGCCTGCGAACCTGCGCCGACCGGCACCGTGGACGCTACGGGCTGCAGACCCTCGCGTCTGTCCCCAGTAGACAAGTCAGGAGCCTGCTGAGCCGTCAACTCGCAATAGGTCTGTCCCTAGGCCAGAGCCCTCGCCGTTGCCCCGTTCATCCGCCAATGGCAGAGGAGAGACGAGAGGACACTTCGATGGTGACCGTCGGGATGGACCCGCACAAGCATGTCCACGTCGCCGTGGCCGTGGACGCCGCCGGCAAGCGTATCGGTAACCCGCTGACCGTCAAAAACGACGTATCCCTGATCACCATGAGCCGAACCGGCCCGGCCAGGTGCGCACCGTGTCCACGTGTACCCCCGTCTCGACGGCGATACTTGCGTTGGACCTGCCCCGAGCCGCCAAGAGCACGATCCGCGCCCGCAGCCGGGCCCGGTGCTCGCTCTTGTGTCCCAGGGGGCCTTCTTCAGCAGGTGCCGCTCAGTGGAGGTCAGGACTGTCGGACGTGCGGGTAACAGGCAAGGCAGGTTGGCCGATCGGCGGAAGGGGCTGTCTGGGATCGTCATAAGGGCGCCCGGACAAAGGGGCGGTTGCCGAACGAACTGCCTCGCAGATATCCATGGGGGTCGTTCAAGCACTCTGGGGCACGTGACACGGTCCGGGAGGCGGGAGCGGTGCGTGGACTTCGACCGCCCACCCTCTGGTAGCTCGCTGTAGTCGATCGCGGCAGGGACGCCGGATTACTCTGGACTTGCGGTCCATTTTGAGGAGGCGGGTCATGGGCGGGGAGCTGACGACGAAGGGGAAGGCGACGCGGAGCCGGATCGTCGAGGGGGCTGCGGCGGTGCTGCGGGAGAAGGGTGTCAGTTCGGCGATGTTGGACGACATCATGGCGCGGACTAGCACCAGCAAGGGTCAGCTGTTCCATTACTTCCCGGCCGGCAAGGACGAACTGCTCGTCGCGGTTGCCCAGTTCGAGGCAGATCAAGTCCTGGAGGACCAGCAGCCGTACCTGGGCTGTCTGGATTCGTGGGAAGCCTGGGAGCAGTGGCGGGATGTGGTGATCAAGCGTTATGAGGCCCAAGGGGACGAGTGCCCGCTCGGGTCGCTGTTTCTGCAGATCGGGCGGTCGACCCCCGGCGCGCGGGCGATCGTGATCGAGTTGATGCGCCGCTGGCAGGAGAGCTTGGCGGTGGGCATCCGGTCGCTGCAGGCCGTTGGCGGCTTCCCGCCGGACTCGATGTCGATGCCAGGGCTGCCGCGCTGCTGGCCGCGATTCAAGGGGGTGTGTCGATCCTGCTGTCGACGGGTCAGTCCACTCACCTGCGCGCCGCTCTCGACCTCGGGATCGCGGACCTGCGCCGCGCGGGCAGCGCAGGTCCGTGACCTGGCGAAAGGACGCTTCACGCATCCGCCTCGCCCCGGGGCGATGGGGCATGTCAGCCGGCGATGACGGCCACGGTGGTGCGGCCGCCGTCGACGTCGAGCACAGTGCCGTGAACGAAGGCCGACTCGTCACTGGCCAGGTAGACGGCGGCGTTCGCGATGGCATCGGGGGTTCCGCCCGGCCTGCGGGGGTGCCCTTCATCATGACCTCGCCGGGGTAGATCTCGCCCGGGGCGGGGGTCAGCACGACGCCAGGCGAGATCGCGTTGACCCGGACGCCCTGCGGTCCGAACTCCGCCGCCCAGGCCCGGGTCACGGTTTCCACGGCTCCCTTGGTGGAGCTGTAGAGGGCGCCGATCGGAATGCCCAAGCGGGCGATCCAGGAGCCCAGGTTGATGATCGCTCCGCTGCCGGCCTCCGCCATGGCGGGTGCGACGGCTGCGGTGAGGAAGAACGGAGCCTTCACGTTGACCGCGTAAAGGTGGTCGAAGGTCTTCTCATCGGTGGTTGCTGTGGTATTTCTGGGGTAGATGCCCGCGTTGTTGACCAAGACGTCGATGCGGCCGCCGAGGAGCCGTGTCGCCTCCCGGGCCAGTGTCTGCGAGGCGGCGGCGCTGCCGTCCAGGTCGGCCTGCACGAAGTCGGCGCGGCCGCCTCCGGTGCGGATGCCGTCGACGACCTCCTTGCCGCGTCCGGCGCTGCGGCCCGAGACGACGACGTGCGCCCCCTCGGCGGCGAACGCCTCCGCGATGGCCGCGCGCTGAGCCACTCGAACCCCGGGAAGGAATCATGAGCACAGAAACCAACGTCCCCGGCACCGTCACCATCGGCGGCGACCTCACCGTCGCGAATATCGGCTACGGCGCGATGCAGCTCACCGGCCCGAAGGTCTGGGGCGAGTACCCGGACCACGACAAGGGCGTCGCTCTGCTCCGCGAGGTCGTCGAGGCGGGCGTGACCTTCATCGACACCGCCGATGTCTACGGCCCGCACTCCAATGAAGAGCTCATCAAGGAGGCTCTGCACCCCTACCCGGACAACCTCGTCATCGCATCGAAGGGCGGCTTCTTCCGCGGTGGCCCCGAATACAGCGACATGGGCGCGTCCGGCAACAAGTGGTACCTACGCCAAGCCGCATATATGAGCATGCGGCGCCTCGGCGTCGAGCAGATCGACCTCTACTACCTGCATACGCCAGCCTTCACCGACACTCCCTTCGAGCAGGCTGTCGAGACGCTGGCCGGGATGAAGCAGGACGGCCTGATCCGCCACATCGGCCTGTCCAACGTCAGCGCTAACCAGCTCCTTGCCGCACTGGCGATCACGGATATCGCCGCGGTCACCGTGCACTACAACGTCGCGGTCCGCGTCGGCGCGGCGGTGCGCGCGGTCGCACAGGACAAGGGCATCGTGTTCTCGCCCTGGCATCCTGGCGCGGTCCCCGGCGGTGCAGACGGCGCGCCACTGCACGCCGTCATCGACCCGATCGCCGCGAAGCACGGCGCCGCGCCTCAGCAGATCGCCCTTGCCTGGCAGCTTCGCCGCACACCCAATGCGCTGCCGATTCCTGGCACGACGAGCGTGCAGCACTTGAAAGAGAACCTCGCCGCCGCAAGCATCCACCTCGCCGACGAGGAGGTCGCCGCGATCACCGCACTGGCCCGCGAGGAATCGTGATCGGAACGGCTCCGATGGCCCATCGCATCACTACGCCGTTCGACGCATCGAGCACTGCGGCCCAGGTGGAGTCGACCTGCGCGACGCGCGTGCCATCGTCGCCGGCACCAGCTCCGGCAGCGGCACCGAATAGGCACCGACCGGCCGGCCACTCGCTTGGTTGGAAACCAACTCCACTGCTTCTTCTTCTCACCCGCCAATCTCATTGAGGGAGAGGTGTCTCATGGCGTACCACTGCACTCGTTCTTATCTGCGCTGGGCCATCGGAGGCGCTAATCCTCATGCTGACCACTCCCGGCTTCCACGGACGGGTTGGCCGTCTGGTACACAGAAACAGGCTCTGAGCTGGGAAGACGTGCAGGCTGGCGGCGTTACGCACTAGGCGCAGGACGTTTTGTCCGGTTCAGATGGTTGCGGGGAGCGGGTCGAGGATGCGATTGTTCGGCTCGAGGACAGTCGAGGGCATTTACTCGGCAACGGACTTGGCTTCGCCCTGCTGCGATGCTTGATCACGAGCCTGGGACCACCACCAGTCCAAGATCATGAAAAGAGCGCAGACACCGCCTGCTCATACTGCTCGGACGTCATGCGGCTCCCGCAGCCTGACCGGCGTCGTCCGACGCCTCGTGGCCATGCCATCTCAACGATCGTCGGCGCCAGACGATATCGGTACGCATGGCTGCTCCTATGTGGACTGATTGGTCCACTCCACGGTGGCTGGGGGTGGACTGCTAAGTCCAGAAAGAGAGACGTAGATCACTTCTCACAATGTGGACCAACGGGTCCACTCCGCTACGATGGGTGGATGTTGACGAGGAAAGGTGCCGCGACCCGGGCACGTATCATCGACGCGACTGCGGATCTGGTCGGGGCCAAAGGAGCTGCTGACACCTGTCTAGACGACGTTCTTGGAGCCACCAGCACCAGCAAGAGTCAGCTGTTCCACTATTTTCCGGACGGCAAGGCCCAGCTGTTGCTCGCGGTGGCCGAGGAGCAGGCACAGAAGGTCCTCGACGACCAGCTCCCCTTGCTGGACCACCTGGACACCTGGGAAGCCTGGGAGCAGTGGCATCAGCTGATCATCGAGATCTATGCTCCGAAGATCGCGTACTGCCCGCTGACCGCGCTGACCAGCCAGTTCCCGAAGAATGACGCCCGGATTGGCGAGCTAATCACCCGTCTGTTCGAGCGATGGCAGGGCCACCTGTCCCGCGGATTGGAGAAAATGCAGGCCAACGGCCTGCTCGATCCTGCGGCGGACGGTGCGCGCCTGGCCTGGGCAGTCCTCGCGGCCGTCCAGGGTGGAGTCGTCATCGGCCAGGCCACCGGATCCTTGAATCCTCTTGAGGTCGCCCTCCAGATCACCCTCGACCACGTCCGTGCCCACGCCATCGCCGCCACTTGATGCGCTGAATCACATCCCGTCCCGTAGCTTGCAGTACGACGGCGGCCCGCGCGGCAACGCGGATCCGCGATCGGGTGCCAGACCTCGAGTCGGACACCGTCCGCGAAGTTGTCGCTCGGCTCATCCCCGCTGTACGTCACGGATGTGGCGTTTCGGATCATCCGCGTCTCGAACGTGCCGGATCAACTGACGATCACCCGATTCCGTAGCTTGCACGCCGAGGCGTTCGCTGAGCTGTTCACCCAGATCCTGTTGTGGCTCCTTTGCGACCCCTGAAGGCGGTCGCTAAGTGGAAATCTCAGCGAGTCACTACGGCTATTTGGTCAGCCGCTGCCGAGGGCTGTCCTGAACAATCCGCGTGCCGGTCGATCTGTTGATCTTTGCAGTTGGGATGATCTTCGGTGCGCAAGGTAGGTCTGAGAGTCAGCGTGAATTGCTGGACGTGGAGTCGGTGGCTGGGCATCTGCTCAGGCCTGGCAGTGTGTTCGCGTTTCTGGCCGAGCATCGCCGTGAGTTGTTTCCGGATGAGATGTTCGCCGTCTGTTCCCGACGCGCCGGGGTAGGCCGAGTGTGCCGGCTGATGTGATGGCAGCGGTGATCACGCTGCAGTCGCTGCACGCCTGTCAGACAGCGAAACCATCGGCGGTGACCTTCGATCTGCGGTGGAACGCGGCGTGCGGGCTGGGGGTCACCGCGACCGCCTTTCATGCGACAACGTTGACGTATTGGCGGCGACGGCTGGCGACTTCGGAACGGCCGAACCGGATTTTCGAGGCGGTCCAGCACGTGGTCGCGCAGACCGGGGCATTGGCCGGGAAGATGCGGCGGGTGTTGGACTCCACGGTGCTCGATGACGCGGTGGCCACCCAGGACTCGGTGACCCAGTCGATCGGCGCGATCCGCCGGGTCGCCCGCGAGGTCCCTGACGCCGCGGCGGTGATCGCCGAACCACGACTACGCCCAGACAGGTAAGCCCGCGATCGCCTGGGACGACAAGGCCGCCCGAGCCGACCTGGTCGACGCTCTGGTCGGCGACGCGCATCGCCTGCTCGGGCACCTGCCCGACGCCGAGCGCGACCCGAAAGCCGCCGAGGCTTGCGCTCCTGGCGTTGATCGCGGGTCAGGACGTGGAGCCGGTCAAGGGGTCGGACGGCACGGACGGGCGCTGGCGTATCGCGCAGCGGGTCGCCCCGGATCGGGTCATCTCCACCGTGGACCCGCAGGCGCGGCACGCGCACGAGACGGTGTCGCGTCGTCAAGACGGGTTCAAAGCCCACGTTGCGATCGAGCCAGACACCGGCATCATCACCGACTGCGCCCTGACCAAAGCCGGCGGCACCGCCGATGATGGGCAGCCGGTCAGCGAGGCCCGCACAGGGCTGTATCTGCTCGACGGCGAACACGAGCCGGTAACTGTGCTAGCCGACTCGGCCTACGGATCTGGGGAACTGCGCGCCGAGCTTTCCGAGCGCGGACACTCCGACCGGGTCAAACCCGCACCGACCCGTTCGGCCGTGCCCGACGGATTCACCGTCGATGACTTCACGGTCGACCACGCCGCCGGCACCGCCACCTGCCCAACGGGACAACCGCGACCGTCGCACGAGTGTGAGAGAGTCGCATCGAAGAGATGCCCTTCCGTGAGCCCGGAACCTAGACCTTCAGCAGGCCCGACTCTGGTGCCACGCAAGGGCATTCTCATGTTCCGACACGCCTAGCCGACCGAGATCATCGGTGCATCAGGGTTAAGGCACACGCGACAAGCCGACCGGTGCGCGACAAAGGCTCGCTTAGATGCCGCCGGCCGCGGCGCTGAAAGCTTCGGCGTCGGCTTCGGCGATCGTTGTCTCGTCGGCCGAAGGGGCTGGCGGGAGATCCTTACGCCGGACGATAACGATGAGCAGGATGCCCGCGAGGGCAAAGAATCCGGTGCCGACCGCGAACATCAAGTGGTAGCCGGAGACCAGCGCCGCGAGCCGCGCCGGTTGGCTGGTCGAGTCGCCGACGTGGTGCAGTCGGCCGGCGGTGCGTGACGCCGCGACGGTGCTGAGGATAGCTAGCCCGAGCGCGCCACCGGCTTGCATCGAGGTGTTGAAGACGCCGGAGGCCAGCCCAGCGAGCTTTGGGGCGACGTTGGCCGTGGCCAGCACGGTCAGCGGTACCAGAGCGGCACCGATACCCACGGAGTTGAGCACCAACGGCAGCAGGATGCGGGTGAAGTAGATGTTTCCACTGGAGGTGAGCTGGGTGAGCAGCGAGAATGCCGCAATCCCGAAGACGAGTCCAATGATTGCCTGGGGCCGGAGACCGATGCGTGCGATGAACTTTCCTGCCAGGGTCGCGCCCGCGAGCATGCCGATGGACAAGGGCACGAACGCGAGTCCGGTCCGTAGCGGTGAATAGCCCAGCACCTCCTGCAAGTAGATGGTCAGCGTGTAGAAAAATGCCGCGTTCGCGCCCAGCAGCAACACGACGCCGACGTTTGCGACGGTGACGGTGCGGGAACGGAACAGGTTTAACTGAATCAAAGGCGCCGGGTGGCGGTTCTCGATGATGAGGAACAGTGCCAGCAAGGCCAGTCCGCCAAGGCCGAATCCAAGTGTGGAGGCAGATCCCCATCCGTCCGTGTTGGCCTTGACGATCGCGTACACGATCCCAAGAAGGCTTGCCGTCACGGTCACCGCGCCGAGGAAGTCGAAGCTTCGTTTGGTGTCGGGAGCCTTCGACTCGGGCACGTAGCGCAGGGCGAGAAGAATGGCGATGACGCCGATGGGCGCGTTGACCCAGAACACCCACGGCCACGACAGGGCCTGTGTGAGCACGCCGCCGAGTATGACCCCGAGCGCGGTGGCGAGGGCGGATGTGCCGCCCCAGACGGACAACGCCCTCGTTCGATCCGCCGCGCCGGTGAATACTGTGGTAATGATCGAGACGACGGCGGGTGAGACCATCGCGGCTCCGAGTCCCTGGATTGCCCGGAACGTGATCAGTTCCCCTGGCGAAGTCGAGATCGCGCAGAGCACCGAGGCGATCGTGAAGGCTCCGAGGCCGGTCACGAATAGCAGTCTGCGACCGAGCAGGTCTCCCGCGCGCCCGCCCAGCAGCAGAAAGCCGCCGAACACCACGGTGTAGGCGTTGATAACCCAACCCAGTGCACTCGACGTAAACCCCAGATGCGTCTGAATGGTCGGCAGGGCGACGTTGACGATCGTCACGTCGATCGCCACCATCAGCTGAGCCAAGCAGACAATGGTCAGCACCAGCCACCGATTGCTCGACTGCTGCCGCCGCATGGTTCTTCCAGGAAGAGAATCAGACATCAAAGACCTCGCTAACAGGGACGGCTATTCGCCGACCAGGGCTTCGGTGGCCTCACTCGCTGCGTAACGCGACTCGGCCTACGTCAGTGAACCGTGCGGTCCAGTCTTAGAGTCTGCGCAACCGTAAGTGGACTAGCCAGTCCATTCGAATGAGTTGTGCATCACGTTGATACTGATCATGAAAACCGGGACACCACCATGTGCCCGCGCCGGGTCTGAGGGTCCACTGTGGAGATGCCGTGGACGACATCAGGGCGCCGACGGCACCAGCCAGAGCCAGCTCTTCGATTACTTCCCCGGCGGGAGGGACGAGCTGCTGCTCGTTGTCGCGCAGTACGAAGCCGATCGGGTGCCGGATGATCAGCAGTCGTACCGGCGGCGCCTCGACTCCTGGGACGCCTGGTACCGATGGCGGGACGCTCTTCTCGAGCGCTATGCACTGCGGGGGCCAAGTGACCGCTGGCCACGCTGTACCTGCAGATCGGCCATCCCACGCCCGGCGCCAGAGCCATTGTCATCCAGGTGATGCGCAAATGGCAGGAAGGCCTGGCGGTCGGCGTCCAGCGCTGCAACAGGGCGGCTACCTACCGATGTCACTCGATTTCGACGAGATTTCGCGGCACCCCTCGCCGGTATCCAGGCCGGTGTCAATCATGCTGTCCTCGGGGCATTCGGTTCATCTGCGGGCCGCGCTCGACCGGGGATTAAGCGGCTGCGGGACGCAAGCGCGGTCGTCGCTGGCTGAGAACCTTCACTGCGCCAAGGCATTGCCCGCTCCGCCGACCGCGCGGGCACCGCCTGGATGAGCATTGGACAGTCCGGAGCGTTGTTCAGCAACTACCGACGCCGCGAGACCGCGTCCCGGGATCTCCGAACGACGCACCGTATGGAGGTCCGTGTGATATGAGTCCCTGGGCCGTCCGGACCAGTTCGGCGCGTTGGGCGTGGGCCTGGTCGGCGGGCCAGGCCAGCACAAGGTGGGTGATCGGGTAGTCGACGACGGGGACGGCAGTGACGGCGGTGCCCAGCCGATCCGCCACGCCTTCACCGACCACCACCACCAGCAGGCCGCGGGCCACCCGGTCGACGATGGGGAACGGTCGGTATGAGCGCGCCGAGAACGCGTTCGTCGTGAGTCATGCCGCTCATAGTCGCCGCCAGCACAACAAACGCCAGCAATCAAGCAGTCGCCTCTTAGCGGCGGTGCCGACACGAATGCGCAGCTCGGATGCATCGTGGAGGGACCGAGTCCCCGGCGCCATCGGTCGGTGACGTTTCACCAGTTCGGTGGAACTCCACCAAGATCGGTGTCCGAGGGGGGACTTGAACCCCCACGCCCGATAAAGGGCACTAGCACCTCAAGCTAGCGCGTCTGCCATTCCGCCACTCGGACTTGCAAGCGACCCACCCATTGGGAGGTCGCCGGGGCACCACTGTACACGGTTCGGCGGGTGCGCCGTTGGGCACCCACCGAGCCGTGCACCGTCCCTTTGCGGGCCGTCAGGCGGTCTGCCAGAGCCCCATCGTGTTGCCCTCGGGGTCGACGAAATAGGCGGAGAAGCCCATGTCGCCGACCGCTTGGCGGCCGACCGCGGTCTTGCCGCCGTGCTGTTCCACGGCGGCGAGCGCGCTATCGATGTCGTCGACCATGATCGTGATAACCGGCGCCGACGCGGGACCGCCGCGAGCCATCATTCCGCCGTTGATCATGCCGGCTTCACTCGGTCGGCCGTCCGGGCTGGTCGGCCCGGTCTGGACCATCGTGTAAGACATCTCCGGGATCGGCGTCAACTGCCATCCGAATGCATCCGAGTAGAACCGCTGCGCGCGTTCGAGATCATCCGCTGGAACCTCGAAGTGAACGACCTGACCTGCCATCTGCCTCACCTCACTTGATCGGCATCCAATATGCGGGACCATACCGGCCGTCACCGACGTTCGCCCGGTGACGGGGAAGGTCGGCAGATCAGGCAAACAACCATCAAATTCCGCCGGTACGGCCACCCGCCGGCCCTACGGAAGCGGCGCGCCGGTGATCTTCTCTAAGGCCGCGAGGAGGGCGTCCTGGAACGCGCGGTCGCTCGCGAGTCGCTTGGCCGGGTGCGGCACGCCCCGGCTGAAGTATTGGCCGGTGACCCGTACCGCCTTGTCTGTGCTCGTGGCCAGGCGGACCGGTGTCGCCGCGCCCTTGGCCACCGGCACCGGCGCGCTGGCGCCGCCCATCCGGGTGCGCACCCAGCCCGGGTCGACCGCGTTGGACAGAGCGTCCGGATAGCGAGCGGCGACCGCGAACGCGAGCGCGGTGATGGCGAGCTTCGAGTCGCAGTAGGCCTGGGTACCCCGGTACGGGCGGTGCTCCGACTGAAGATCGTCGAGCACCGGGCGACCGGACATGTGCATCCCGGACGACAGGTACACGAGCCGGGCCGGCCGCGGCATCCTGGCCGTGAGGAGATACGGCGCGACGACGTTGACCGCGAAGGTGTCCTCGAGACCGTCAACGGTCACCGGGCGCGGAGTGGCGTCGTCCATCATCACGCCGGCGTTGTGGATCACGGCGTCGAACGGGCCGTATGCGGCGGCGGCGTCGGCGAGAGCACGGACCTGGTCGAGCGACGCGAGGTCACCCGCGACGGCACCGATCGCGCCCGGCGCGGCGGCGTACGCGGCGTCGGCTCGCGCAGCGTCCCGGCCGTGTACGAGCACCTCGTGTCCGTCCGCGACCATCGCCTCGGCGGCCGACCGGCCGATCCCCGCGGCCGAACCCGTCACCCACACGCGAGCCATACCGCCACGCTAGTCGTGGACATTCGGCGCCGGCCACATTTGCCGGCGCCCCGTCGATCACGGGACGGCCGATCATGGCGATAGCATGGTCCGATGGGGGAGCTGACGCTTCTCGACACGAACGGCATCCTCCGCCAGCCGTGGGTGCGCCCCGACCGGACCAGCACCGGGCTGGGCTGGTCGACGATGTACGTGTCGAGCCAGCGCGAGCAGCCGTACCGGGCCTCGTTTGACGGCGCCGCGAGCCACCTCGTCATCCTCCACCGCAGCGGACCGGTGACCGTCCGGCGCGGGCATCTCGGCCTGCACGAGTCGCGTACGGTCCCGGCCGGCGGCTTCTTCGTCCACCCGGCCGGCAAGGACCTGACCGTCGAACTCGGCGGCGTACTGGACACCGTGCACGTCTACGTGAGCGATGATGCGCTGCAGAGCGCGTACGACGGTCGGCCGGTCGAACTCGTCGAGGAGCTCGGCGTCGTCGATCCGTTGATGGAGCAGCTCGTGCTCGCGCTCGACGGCGCGCTGCAGCGGTGGGAGCCGGCCGGTCGCACGTACGTCGACCAGATCGGTGCACTCCTCGCCGCGCATCTGGCCCGACAGCACGCGGTCGGTGTTCGGCCGCCGATCGTCGACCGTCGTGGCCGATCAGCGGGGCTGACCGATCGACAACTTGCCGACGTTCAGGATCTCCTCCGGTCGCGGCTCGGGGAGCCGGTGCCACTGGCCGACATGGCCGCCGTGACGGGCCTGTCGGTGAGCCAGTTCGCCCGCCAGTTCAAGGCCCGGGTCGGGGTCGCACCACACCAGTACCTGCTGCACCTGCGAGTCGATGAGGCGCACCGGATGCTCGCGTCCGGTCTCCTGCCGATCGCCGACGTCGCGACGAGGTGCGGGTTCTCCCACCAGGAGCACCTCACCCGGGTATTGCGCACCCGCCTCGGCACCACGCCGGCGGCGATCCGGCGGGCACGTCGGTCCGACTGACGGCGGCGCGACGTACGCGTTTCGTGCAGGCGGTGCGGCGCGATCGTGCAGGACAACGGCCGGCCGTCGCCGCGATACTGGCGGGAAGGCTGGGCCGGGCACCGGCCGCTGATCGGACGAGACCGGAAGGGACCGCGATGACTTCCAGTGCTTCGACCGGTGGCCGCGACGGCGGCTTTCGTTATACGGGACACGCCGCGCGGGTCACGTTCGGTCGCGGCACCCTTGACGGACTTCGGGACGAGGTCGAGCGGCTGGGCGGCACCCGCGTGCTCGTCGTCCACGACCCGAGTCTCGCGGCGGCGGCGGATCGGGCCGCGGCATCGCTCGGTCGCCTACTCGTGGCGCGATTCGACGGGGTCGCGATGCATACGCCGGTCGACGTGACCGAGAAGGCGATCGCGGTCGTCCGCGATGCCGAGGTGGACTGTCTCGTCTCGATCGGTGGCGGTTCGTCGACCGGCCTCGGCAAGGCGATCGCGCTACGCACCGGGTTGCCGTTGGTCGCGGTGCCGAGCACGTACGCCGGATCGGAGGTCACGCCCGTGCTGGGCGAGACGGCCGACGGTTCGAAGACGACGCAGACGAACGAGGTCGTGCTCCCGAAAGCGGTCGTCTACGACGTCGACCTGACGCTCGGCATGCCGGTGCGGCTGTCCGTGACCAGCGGCGTGAACGCCATGGCCCACGCGGTCGAGGCGCTATATTCGCCGCAGGCCAACCCGATCATCGACCAGATCGCGCTGGAATCGTTGCGGCGCATGGCATCCGCGCTTCCGCGCATCGCCGCGCAGCCGGCCGATGCCGACGCGCGATCGGACGCGCTGGTCGGTGCGTGGCTCGCCGGGACCTGCCTCGGTACGGTCGGGATGAGCCTGCACCACAAGCTCTGTCACACGCTCGGCGGCACCTTCGGCTTACCGCACGCGGAAACGCACACCGTCGTCCTCCCGCACGCGATGGCGTACAACGCGCCGGCGGCGCCCGGGGCGATGCGCCGGATCGCCGAGGCGCTCGGCGTCAGCGACGCGCCGACCGGTGTTTACGACCTCGTGGCGTCCCTGGGCGGGCCGACATCGTTGGCCGAGCTCGGTTTCCGGGAGTCCGACATCGCGCTCGCAGCCCAGATCGCGACCGCGGCGCCGTATCCGAACCCGCGCGAGCTGACGACCGACGGCATCGCGACGCTGCTGCGGGACGCCTGGGCCGGTCGGCCGCCGATGCGTAGCGACAGCCGCGAGGCGCAGTTGGCACCCCCGGCGGCGTCCGCGGGAGTGCCGGACTTCGGCTGGCTCACCGACGAGGTCGTCGCGAGCTTTGCCAACGCACCGGATCCGCGAGTTCGCGAGCTCGTCAGCGACCTCGTCCGCCACCTGCACCGGTTCGCGAACGACAACGACGTGACCGAGGCGGAATGGGCGTACGCCATCGACTTTCTGACCCGCGCCGGGCACCTCACCGACGACAAGCGGCAGGAGTTCGTGCTGCTGTCCGACACGCTCGGCGTCTCCAGCATGGTCGACCTGCTGACGAACTCGCGGACGCCGGACACCACACCCTCGGCGGTGCTCGGACCGTTCTACGTACCCGGGCCGCCGGCCCTCGACCACGGCAGCGACATGTCGCAGGGCCTACCCGGCACGCCGTTGTGGACCGACGTCGTCATCGCCGACCCGGACGGGGCGCCGATCGCCGGCGCCGTCGTGGACGTGTGGCAGTCCAACGACGACGGGTTCTACGACGTTCAGCTGCCCGACCAGGACGGGCCGGTCCTGCGCGCACGCTTCACCAGTGACGGCGACGGCCGCGTACGGTTCTGGACGATCCTGCCGTCCGAATACCCGATCCCGGACGACGGGCCGGTCGGGCAGATGCTCGCCGGCACCGGCCGGCATCCGTGGCGCGCGCCGCACCTGCACTTCATGATTTCCGCGCCCGGTTACAAGCGACTCGTGACGCAGCTGTTCGTCGACGGCGGCGCGTACCTCGACTCGGACACCGTGTTCGGGGTCAAGGAGGCGCTGATCGTCGACTTCGGCCCGGGTTCGGGAGCACCGCCGGTGCCGCGGCCGGGCGCCTCCGACGACGGCTGGCACCAGGTTTCCTACACCTTCCGGATCGCCCGCGAGGGCGTCGCGGAATAACCCACCGCAACGCACCGACGGACGCGCGGACCCACGTGGCGCGCCGGCGGTAACCCGTACCCGCAAAGGAGTTTTGATGATCGAGACGGACGTCCTGGTGGTCGGCAGCGGACCCGCCGGCGGCGCCGCGGCCCTGATGCTCGCGACCTACGGCGTGCCGCACATCGTCGTGACGAAGTACGGGCGCCTGGCCGACACGCCGCGCGCACACATCACCAACCAGCGGACGATGGAGGTGCTGCGCGACGCCGGCGTCGAAGACCAGGTGATCGCGCAGGCCACGCCGCAGCGGCTGATGGGCGAGACGCCGTTCGTGACCAGCCTCGCCGGCGAAGAGCTGGGGCGGATCCGGACGTGGTACACGCATCCGTCGCGCCAGGCCGACCATGACCTCGCCTCGCCGAGTTCAATCTGCGACATGCCGCAGCACATGATGGAACCGGTGTTGGTGAACGAGGCGGTGGCGCGCGGCGCGAACCTCCGGTTCCACACCGAATACCTGTCGCTCACGCAGGACGCGGACGGCGTCACCGTGCGAGTGCGCGACCGGTTGCGGGGCGACGAGTACGACATCCGCGCGCGCTACGTGATCGGCGCCGACGGCGGGCGCAGCAAGGTCGCCGAGGACATCGGTCTGCCGATGGTCGGCCAGATGGGCGTGGCCGGCAGCATCAACATCGTGTTCGAGGCCGACCTGTCGCGCTACGTCGCCCACCGGCCGAGCATCCTCTACTGGGTGCTGCAGACCGGCGCCGAGGTCGGCGGCATCGGCATGGGTCTGGTGCGCTGCGTGCGGCCGTGGCACGAGTGGCTCATCGTGTGGGGCTACGACATCAACGGGTCGCCGCCCAATCTGACCGAGGATTATGCGCGGGATATCGCCCACATGCTGATCGGTGACCCGTCGGTGCCGGTGACGATCAAGTCGTCGGCGGCGTGGACGGTCAACCACATGTACGCGTCGGCGTTGTCGAGCGGTCGGGTGTTCTGTCTGGGCGACGCGGTCCACCGGCACCCGCCGTCCAACGGACTCGGGTCGAACACGTCGATCCAGGACGCGTACAACATCGCCTGGAAGCTCGCGCTCGTGTGCCGCGGCGTGGCCGGCCCGGGCTTGCTGTTGTCGTACTCGGCGGAACGTGCGCCGGTGGCGGAGCAGATCGTCGAGCGCGCTAACCGCAGCATCGGCGAGACCGGCCGCATCTTCGATGCGCTCGGACTGCTGTCAACGAACGATCCCGACGTGATGTCGGCCAACATGTCCTCGCGCAAGCTCGCGGGTGCCGATTTCGAGAAGCGTCGGGCGCTGCTGCGCGAGGCGATCGCGTTCAAGGACTACGAGTTCAACACGCACGGTGTCGAACTGGACCAGCGCTACGTCTCATCGGCGATCGTGCCGGACGGCACGCCGATGCCGGCCAATCCGCGCGACCCGGAGCTCTTCCACCACGCGACGACCTGGCCGGGCGCGAAGCTGCCGCATGTGTGGCTGACGCGAGGCAGTGCCCGGGTGTCGACGCTCGACCTTGGCGGCCACGGGCATTTCACGGTGTTCACCGGGATCGGCGGCTCGTCGTGGGTCGCGGCGGCGGCGTCGGTCGCGGCGTCGCTCGGCGTTGCGGTCGAGGCCGTGACGATCGGTCCCGGGGCCGATTGGGAAGACGTGTACGGCGACTGGGCCGACGTCCGGGAGATCGGCGATACCGGCTGTATCGTGGCGCGGCCGGACAATTACGTGTGCTTCCGGAGCTTCGGTGCCGTCGATGACGCGACCGCGACGATGTCGGGCGTTCTGCGGCAGGTGCTTGCGCTGCTAGCTCGCTGTCGTGATCTTGCGCGAGCGCCGCTAGCACGGTTGCCGCTGCGGAATGCTCGCGTCTTCGCCGTAGCCGATTGGATCTCGGCCGGGCGGTTGCTCGGGACTTCACCGCAGTTGGGGCTTCCGCGCGAAGTGAAGGCCTGAGTGCGGTCAAGATCGGCCATGGACCGTGACAGATCCGATCTCGGCGCGGCGGTCGCTCGCAACTTCACCGCAGTCGGGGCCTCCGCGTGGAGTCAAGGCCCGAGTGCGGTGAAGTTGGGCCACGACCTGTGGCCCGCACGTCGCGGGCATGGATGCCGCCTGGATCTTGGGTTGAGATAGGCGGCGACCCGTGGCCGATCGGGTCGAAGGCCGGGCGGTTTGCTCGGGACTTCACCGCAGTCGGGGCTTCCGCGCGATGTGAAGGCCCGAGTGCGGTGGAGTGCCCGGATCTTGGTGCGATCCGGCGATCCGGCAAAGGGGTCGGCGCGAGTTCCGTGAAGTTGCCCGTTGGCGGGCCGGTTGGACGGGCGACTTCCGGGAAGTTGCGCGGATCTTGGCCGGCCAGTCGGACGTGGCGTCGGGATCTTGCTGGCGGCGGAGATCGACCGTACCCGTGGCGGCTTTTGATCTTGCTCTGAGCAGAGCGACGCCATATGACCAGGCGTTCCGCCGGCGCTGGAGAAATGTCGGCGGCCCTGGCTAGGCTCCGGGCGAGGCATCGTGCGCGATGGCTCGGTCGACGCTCACAGCAAGTCTCTCGAACCGCCCAAACGGGCGGCATGGAGGACATGTCGGGCACCGTCGGGTGGGCTGCACAGGTGCGGCTCGACAATGTCGTGTGGTCGTCATCACTGCGTGACGGAACGAGGCGAGGGTGGGTATCGATTGCGGGCCGACGGCCGTTGTTAGACCGTGCGCCCGGGATTGCCGCTCCTGCAGCGATCTTGGAAGTGCTTGATACTTGACACTGGGAATCCTCACAGTGGCGTCTGGTCGTAGGTGTTGGGGTCGGCAGAGCCGGCCGAGTCGGGTCGAAGGCTGGTTTGCGTGTCGGATCGTCTGATCGTTCGTGGGGCGCGGGAGCACAATCTGCGCGACGTCAACCTGGACCTGCCCCGCAACTCCATGATCGTGTTCACCGGTCTGTCCGGATCGGGGAAGTCGAGTCTCGCGTTCGACACGATCTTCGCCGAGGGGCAGCGGCGATATGTCGAGTCGCTGTCGTCCTACGCGCGACAGTTCCTCGGCCAGATGGACAAGCCGGACGTGGACTTCATCGAAGGTCTCTCGCCGGCCGTCTCGATCGACCAGAAGTCCACCTCCCGTAACCCGAGGTCGACGGTCGGGACGATCACCGAGGTGTACGACTATCTCCGCTTGCTGTTCGCCCGGGTCGGCGAGCCGCACTGCCCGAAGTGTGGCCGGCCGATCAGCCGGCAGACGCCGCAGCAGATCGTCGACCGGGTTCTCGCCATGGAGGACGGCACGCGGTTCCAGGTGCTGGCGCCGGTCATCCGCGGTCGCAAGGGCGAGTATGTCGACCTGTTCGCCGACCTGCAGTCGAAGGGCTTTGCCCGGGTCCGGGTCGACGGCACGGTCCACCAGCTGACCGAACCACCGAAGCTCAAGAAGCAGGAGAAGCACACGATCGAGGTGGTCGTCGACCGGCTGGCCGTGAAGGCGACCGCGAAGCAGCGGCTGACCGATTCGATCGAGACCGCGTTGAAGCTCGCGAGCGGTGTCGTCGTGCTCGAGTTCGTCGACCTTCCGGAGGGCGACGAACACCGCGAGCGGACGTTCTCCGAGCACCTCGCGTGCATGTACGACGACCTGTCGTTCGAGGCACTCGAGCCGCGGTCGTTCTCGTTCAACGCGCCGTACGGAGCGTGTCCGGAGTGCTCCGGCCTCGGTACGAAGAAAGAGGTCGACCCGGAGCTGATCATCCCGGATCCGGAGAAGTCGCTGCGTCAGGGTGCGATCCAGCCGTGGTCGACCGGTCAGTCGGCGGAGTATTTCCTGCGACTGCTGGAGGCGCTCGGCAAGGACCAGGGGTTCAATCTGGACACACCGTGGCGGGCGATCTCCGACCCGGCCCAGAAGGCGATCCTGTACGGCGACGACTACCAGGTGCATGTGCGTTACCGGAACCGGTTCGGTCGTCAGCGGGAGTATTACACCGGCTTCCAGGGTGTCGTGCCGTGGATCGAGCGCCGGCACAGCGACACCGAGTCGGACTGGTCGCGTGACAAGTACGAGGGTTACATGCGCGATGTGCCCTGCGCGACGTGCGGTGGCGCCCGGTTGAAGCCGGAGATCCTGGCGGTCACGATCGCCGGCCGCAACATCGCCGAGGTGTGTGCGCTGTCGGTCGGCGACTGTTCGGAGATCCTCGGTGGGATGGAGCTGACCGATCGGCAGAAGATGATCGCCGAGCGGGTCCTGAAGGAGATCAATGCCCGGCTGCGGTTCCTGGTCGACGTCGGGCTGGACTACCTCTCGCTCGACCGCGCGGCCGGGACACTGTCCGGTGGGGAGGCCCAGCGGATCCGGCTCGCGACGCAGATCGGGTCCGGTCTTGTCGGCGTGCTCTACGTGTTGGACGAGCCGTCGATCGGCCTGCACCAGCGGGACAACCACCGCCTCATCGAGACCCTGGAACGCCTGCGCAGCCTCGGCAACACGCTGATCGTGGTCGAGCACGACGAGGACACGATCCGCACCGCCGACTGGATTGTGGACATCGGTCCCGGCGCGGGCGAGCACGGTGGTCACGTCGTACACAGCGGACCGCTCGAGGAGCTGCTGACGAACGAGCGGTCGATCACCGGGGCGTACCTCGCGGGACGGCGGTCGATACCGACGCCGGAGATCCGGCGGCCGCGGACACCCGGGCGCGAGCTGGTCGTGCACGGCGCGCGCGAACACAACCTGAAGAACCTGACGGTCAGCTTCCCGCTCGGGCAGCTGATCGCGGTGACCGGTGTGTCCGGATCGGGCAAGTCGACGCTGGTCAACGACATCCTCTATGCAACGCTGGCGAACCAGATCAATGGCGCCCGGCTGGTGCCGGGGCGGCACACCCGGGTCGCCGGCGTCGATCTCGTGGACAAGGTCGTCGGGGTCGATCAGTCGCCGATCGGGCGGACGCCGCGGTCCAACCCGGCGACGTACACGGGAGTGTTCGACCACGTCCGCCGGCTCTTCGCCGAGACGACCGAGGCCAAAATCCGTGGGTACGGACCGGGTCGCTTCTCGTTCAACGTGAAGGGCGGCCGGTGCGAGGTCTGCGCCGGCGACGGCACGATCAAAATCGAGATGAACTTCCTGCCCGACGTGTACGTCCCGTGCGAAGAGTGCAAGGGTGCCCGCTACAACCGCGAGACGTTGGAGGTCCACTACAAGGGCCGGACCATCGCGGAAGTTCTGGACATGCCGATCGACGAGGCTGAGAAGTTCTTCGAGGCGATCCCGGCGATCCACCGGCACCTGAAGACGCTGGTCGACGTCGGTCTCGGGTACGTCCGGCTCGGCCAGCCGGCCCCGACGCTCTCCGGTGGCGAGGCTCAGCGGGTCAAGCTCGCGAGTGAGCTGCAGAAGCGGTCGACCGGCCGGACCGTGTACGTCCTGGACGAGCCGACCACCGGCCTGCACTTCGAGGACATCCGGAAGTTGCTGAAAGTCCTCGAAGGACTCGTGGACAAGGGCAACACGGTGATCGTGATCGAGCACAACCTGGACGTCATCAAGACGGCCGACTGGCTGATCGACATGGGGCCGGCGGGCGGGCACAAGGGCGGCACCGTGATCGCGGTCGGCTCGCCCGAGGAGATGGCCGAAGTCGCGGAGAGTCACACGGGACAGTTCCTGCGGCACACGCTGCATCTCGATGGCGAGCCGATCGGCTCGGACGCCGCGGTGGCACGGGCGCTGGAGGCGAACGGCGGTGGTGCGAAGGCGCCACTGGTCGTCGCGTCGAAGGCTGCGGGACGTCCGGCGGCCAGGCGGTCCGGCGGCCAAGGCGGCCGGGAAGCCGCCCGCGCAGAAGTCGACCGCGAAGAAGGCGACCGCCACGAGGGCGACGCCGGCCAAGAAGGCAGCGCCGGCAAAGCGGGCGGCGGCCAAGACGGCCGCGGCGAAGAGCGCGTAGGTCGCGGACGGTCGCCGAAGCTGACGGCGGCCAAGGCGGCCGCGGCGAAGAGCGCGTAGGTCGCGGACGGTCGCCGAAGCTGGCCAGCGCTGGGCGAGTTTCGCTTGCGCCCGACGGACCGAAGCGACGGTCGCGACACCATTACTGCCGTGTTTTCGAGCGGATCACGCCGTCCTGAGCTGGAGTGACGGTCGCTACATTCCGCGTCGAAGACCTCGCCAACCTGAACCCGGGTCCGGCCGCGCCCGTGTCTACTGACATAGGTGGGTCAGGATGAGAGGGTTTGGTATGGATCGCGAAATTTCGCGCGAGGATAGCGATATTGCCGAAGAGCGGCCGGCCGGGCGCACGAGCCGGCGGACTGTGCTACTCGGTGTCGGCGGCGTCGGCACAGTGGCGGTCATCGCGGCCTGCGGATCGACCTCATCGTCCGGCGGCGGCTCCGGAAACGGCTCCAGTGACGGCGGCTCCAGTAACGGCGGCTCCGGCAACGGCACGAGTTCGGCCTCGACGGAGCTCGGCGCGACGTCGGCAATCCCGGTCGGCGGCGGCAAGATCTTCCCGGACCAGCGTGTGGTGGTTACCCAGCCCACCGCGGGCGCGTTCAAGGCCTTCAGCGCCGTGTGTACCCACCAGGGCTGCACGGTGAACCAGGTCAGCAATGGGCTGATCATGTGCCCGTGCCACGGAAGTGAGTATTCGATCACCGACGGATCGGTGAAGCAGGGCCCGGCCCCGAGTCCGCTCCCCACGAAGCAGATCACCGTCGCGAACGACCAGATCACGCTCGCCTGACCTTCGGTCGCGGCGGTCGGTCGATCCGCGCGGCGCTTCGTCGAGCGCACCCGCCGCCGCCACCGCCCACCGCCCACCGCCCACAGCCCACCGCCTAGTTGTACGGAAGTTCGGCCGCTGCGGCGCCGCCGACCGGCCAACTTCCGTACAAGTCCGGGCAGCGGGGGCGGCCGGGCGGCGGGGCAGCGGCGGCCTGCGGGGCAGCGGCGCCCGGCCGGCTCGGAGGCGCTCGTCGGCTCGCGCCGGGCTCCCGTGACGTACCCGCGCAGTAAGCTCGCGAGCGTGGCTGACCCTTCGACATACCGGCCGGCGACGGGCACGATCCCGGAGTCGCCGGGGGTGTATAGATTCCGCGACGCGAGCGGACGGGTCATCTACGTCGGCAAGGCCAAGAGCCTGCGCAGCCGGCTGAATTCCTACTTCGCCGACCCGTGGACGCTGCATCCGCGGACGCAGCAGATGGTCACCACGGCGGCCGGCGTCGACTGGGTCACGGTCGGCACCGAGGTCGAGGCGCTGCAGCTGGAGTACGCCTGGATCAAGGAGTACGACCCACGGTTCAACGTCCGCTACCGGGACGACAAGTCGTACCCGTATCTGGCCGTCACGCTCGACGAAGAGTTCCCCCGTCTGCAGGTGATGCGCGGCGCCAAACGCAAGGGCGTCCGCTACTTCGGGCCGTATTCGCACGCGTGGGCCATCCGCGAGACGCTCGATCTGCTGCTCCGCGTGTTCCCGGCGCGGACGTGTTCGGCCGGTGTCTTCAAGCGCGCCGGGCAGATCGGCCGGCCGTGCCTGCTCGGCTACATCGGCAAGTGCTCCGCGCCCTGCATCGGCCGCGTCGATGCTGACGAACACCGACAGATCGTCGACGACTTCTGCGACTTCATGGCCGGCAAGACCGACACGATGGTGCGCCGGCTCGAGCGCGAGATGCAGTCCGCCTCGGCCGAGCTGGAGTTCGAGAAGGCGGCCCGCCTCCGCGACGACATCGCGGCGCTGCGGCGCGCAATGGAAAAGCAGGCGGTGGTGTTCGGCGACGGAACGGACGCCGACGTCGTAGCGTTCGCCGACGACCCGCTGGAGGCCGCGGTCCAGGTCTTCAATGTGCGCGGCGGTCGGGTTCGCGGCCAGCGCGGCTGGGTGGTCGAAAAGACTGAGGAACTCACCGTCGGCGACCTCGTGCATCACTTCTGCACCCAGGTGTACGGAGCGGAGCAAGGCGAAATCGACGTGCCGCGCGAGCTGCTGGTGCCGGAGTTGCCGCCGGATGCCGAAGCGCTTACCGAGTGGCTCACGCAGCATCGCGGCGCCCGCGTCCAGATGCGTGTGCCGCAGCGCGGCGACAAGAAGGCGTTGATGGAGAACGTGGAGCGCAATGCCGCGCAGGCGCTCGCGCACCACAAGCTGAAGCGCGCATCGGACCTCACCGCCCGCGGTAAGGCGTTGGAGGAGATCGCCGAGGCGCTCGGCATGGAGCAAGCGCCGCTGCGGATCGAGTGCTTCGACGTGTCGCAGATCCAGGGCACCGACGTCGTCGCGAGCATGGTCGTCTTCGAGGACGGGCTGGCCCGGCGAAGTGAGTACAGGCGGTTCATCGTCCGAGGTGACACCGATGACCTTGCCGCCATGTCCGAAGTGCTCCGTCGCCGGTTCGCCCGTTACCTCGACGCGATTTCCGAGTCGGGCCAGGTGTCGGGCGAGACGACTGACGTGGCCGAGGGCGACGAGCCGGATCCGACCGCCACCCCGGGCATCGAGGTGGCACGGAGCCGTAAGTTCGCGTACCCGCCGCAGTTGCTTGTCGTCGACGGCGGCGCACCGCAGGTACAGGTGGCCGCGCAAGTGCTGACGGACCTGGGGATCGACGACATCGCGGTGTGCGGCCTGGCGAAGCGGTTGGAGGAGGTCTGGTTGCCGGGCGACGAGTTCCCGGTCATCCTGCCGCGTACGTCCGAGGCGCTCTACCTGCTCCAACGTGTACGGGACGAGGCGCACCGCTTCGCGATCACGTTCCACCGCGAGCGGCGGTCGAAGCGGATGACGACGTCGCGGCTCGACAGTGTTCCCGGGCTGGGCGAGATTCGCCGCAAGGCACTGCTGACCCGTTTCGGCTCCGTCAAGCGCCTCGCGGCGGCCAGTGCCGAGGAGATCGCATCGGTGCCCGGCATCGGCGGTCGCACGGCCGCGGCCATCGTCGCCGCTCTCGGCAGCGGCGCCGGCGCACCGGCGGTCGCCGAAGGCGAGGCGCCCGAGGTGATCGACGACGGGCCCGGGATCGAGGGCACGGCAGAGACGATCGACGGCGAGGGGTCGGCCGCGGGTGCGGCAGAGGTGATCGACCGCTCGATGCGCGCGACCGATGGCGAGACGCCCGGGACCGGCCCGAGCGCCGACGCGGACCGTGCCGGCGACGATGTCGACCGCACCGGCGCAGCTGCCGATCGTGCCAGCGACGCTGTCGACCGTGCCGGCGCCGGTCGATGCTGAGAGCATGCGCGCGTCCGGACGCTTAGGATCGTGAGGCATCGTGGGTTGGGGGGAGCAACGTGTCTGAGCAGGCTGAGCTGGCCGCTGACGGTTCGGTGATGCGCGCCGGTCGGCTCGGCGAGGTCGCCACTGGGGTCGACGTGACGGCCGCCGGAGTAGAAGTGGCGACACCGGCCGGTTCGGGCCTCGATGGCGTTTCCGCCCCGGTCGACCGCGGAAATCATGGTGGTCCACCGCTCTCGGTGGGTGAGCCGGTTGACGAATCGACCGGCTCGCGTACGGACACCGACCTGGTGATCGTCACCGGGCTGTCCGGTGGCGGTCGGAGCACGGTCGCGCGGGCTCTGGAAAACGTCGGTTACTACGTGGTGGACAACCTGCCGCAGGCGCTCATGCTGGACATGGCCGAGCTGGCGTATCGGGCCGGCGGTGCCGCACGGCGCACGGCGATGGTTCTCGACGTCCGGTCGCGAGCGTTCTCGACCGATCTGACCGGTGCCGTCGCCGCGCTTCGGGCCCGAGGATTCTCGCCGCGGGTGCTGTTCGTCGACGCCGATGACGAGACCTTGATCCGGCGGTTCGAGAGTGTCCGGCGTTCGCACCCGATGCAGGGCAACGGCCGGCTGGTGGACGGCATCACGGCCGAGCGGGAGCTGGTCGCCGACGCGCGCGACACGGCCGACGTATTGATCGACACGAGTCACCTGAATGTGAACCAGTTGCGCAGCCGCGTCGAGGAGCTGTTCGGCGGCGAGGACGCTCGCAAGCTGCGGGTGACCGTGCTGTCGTTCGGCTTCAAATATGGTCTGCCGCCGGACGCGGACTTCGTGCTCGACGCGCGCTTCCTGCCCAACCCGTTCTGGGAGGCCGACCTTCGCGAGCTCACCGGCAAGGACGAGCCGGTCAGCCACTACGTCCTCAGTCAGCGGGGTGCGACGACCTTTGTCGAGACGTACGCCCGGCTCATCAACGCGACCGCGCCCGGCTTCGAGCGGGAGGGCAAGCGCTACCTGACCGTCGCCGTCGGCTGTACGGGTGGCAAGCACCGCAGTGTCGCGATCGCCGAGGACCTGGCCCGCCGTCTCCGCGAGATGCGCGTCGGCGTGTCCGCTCAACACCGCGACCTGGGGCGGGAATGACTGACGCGGATCGCCCCGTACGGATCGTCGCGTTCGGCGGCGGGCATGGGCTGCACGCATCGCTGACCGCGCTGCTCGGCGTCGCGGACAAGACGCCGCTCGACATCACCGCGGTTGTCACGGTTGGGGACGACGGCGGTTCCAGCGGCCGCCTGCGCGCCTCCCGCGGCGTACTGCCGCTCGGCGATCTGCGTCAGGCGCTTGCCGCGCTGGCCGGCCCGAGTCCTCGCGCGGCGGCCACGGCCGAGCTGTTCCAGCATCGGTTCGGTTCGCCGGCCAGTGTCGTGTACGAGCGCCTGTTCGGTGAGTCGGAAACTGGCCGCGAGGTGTCGGATATCGGCCACTCCGACGACGGACTGGTCGGGCATGCGATAGGCAATCTCGTACTGTGTGGACTTCTGGAGATGTACGGCGACCCGATCGCGGCACTCGAACACGCCGCGGCGATGGTCGAGGCGCGCGGTCGGGTGCTGCCAATGTCCCCGGAACCGGTGGAGATCGCGGCGGACGTACGCGCTCCGGGCGGTGGCCCGCTGCGTACGGTGACCGGCCAGCATGCGGTGGCGCTGTGCCCGGATCACGTGGAGGCCGTCCGCCTCACTCCGGCCGACCCGCCGGCCTGTGCCGCGGCCGTGTCCGCGGTCATCGAGGCGGACTGGCTCGTATTCGGCCCGGGGTCCTGGTACACGAGTGTGATCCCGCATCTGCTCGTGCCCGATCTGGCCCGCGCGATCCGGCAGACGACAGCTCGACGCCTGGTCATCCTCAATCTGGCGGTCGAGCCCGAGACCCACGGGCTGTCCCTTTCAGATCATCTCGGTGCGCTCACCCGTTACCTTCCGGGCCTGCGAGCCGATGTAGTACTTGCCGATGGGGAAGTCGTAGGCGACCCCTGGCCCGTACGGCATGCCGCGGAATCACTGGGGGCGCGACTCGTGTTGGCACCAATGGCGGCCGGCGACGGCTCGCCGCGCCACGATCCGTCGGCGCTGGCAGCGGCACTGTCGCCGGTGCTGGCGTGAGCGGGATCCACGACGGAGCGGCAAGCGCCCGACCGATGTCCGGACGGGCACCGATGGACTGGAAACGGCCTCGCGAGGTGACGACACGATGGCGATGACCGCAGCGGTCAAAGATGAGTTGAGCAGGGTCGACATAGTCAAACCGTGCTGCCGCCGCGCCGAGATGGCGACGATTCTGCGGTTCGCCGGCGGTCTGCACATCGTGTCCGGCCGGGTGGTGGTCGAGGCCGAGCTCGACACGGGTGCGGTGGCCCGCCGCCTGCGCCGGGAAATCGCCGAGGTCTACGGCTACCCGAGCGAGATCCACGTACTCGCCTCCGGTGGGCTGCGGAAGAACAGCCACTACATCGTGCGCATCGTGAAGGACGGCGAGGCCCTCGCCCGGCAGACCGGTCTGCTCGACGTCCGCGGCCGACCCGTCCGCGGCCTGCCGAGCTTCGTCGTCTCGGCCAACGTGTGCTGCATGGTGGCGGCTTGGCGCGGCGCGTTCATGGCCCACGGCTCGCTGACCGAGCCCGGCCGCTCGGGCGCGCTCGAGGTCACCTGCCCCGGCCCCGAATCCGCGTACGCCCTGGTCGGTGCGGCTCGCCGCATCGGCTTCGCGGCCAAGTCACGGGAGGTCCGCGGCGTTGACCGCGTCGTGGTCAAGGACGGCGACGCGATCGCACACGCACTCACCCGGATGGGCGCGCACAAGAGCGTGCTCGCTTGGGAGGAACGGCGGGTACGGCGCGAAGTGCGCGCGACCGCCAACCGGCTCGCCAACTTCGACGACGCGAATCTGCGGCGCTCGGCGCGGGCCGCGGTCGCCGCGGCCGCCCGGGTCACCCGGGCGCTCGACATCCTCGCCGACGATGCGCCGAAACATCTGACCAGCGCGGGGCACCTGCGTCTGGAGCACCGGCAGGCGTCGCTGGAGGAGCTCGGCTCGCTCGCCGATCCGCCGCTGACGAAGGACGCGATCGCCGGGCGCATCCGGCGGCTGCTAGCCCTGGCCGACAAGCGCGCGCACGATCTTGGCATTCCGGACACTGAGGCCGCTGTGACACCGGAGATGATGGCCGGATGACCCGCTGACCGGGCCGGTTCGTGATCCACGGCGGTGGACGATTACTGCGGAATAGCGACGCCGATCGTCCAGCCTGGCGGATCTTGGCGCCGTCCGGACCGTGCCCGGCCACGCCGAGCGAGACGGACAGCACGCGCGGGTGGTTGTTCGTTGATCATTCGAAACGGATAAGGTCTACGTGTTCGGCGACGCGGCCGGCACCAGCCGTCCCTCGCCCAGCGTGTCGCTGCGCGAGCGGGCCCGCGCCGCCGCCGTCGGCGGCGATTCGCGCGGGACGGCTCGACCATGACCAAACTGTGGGTGGCCGACGATCACCGTTCTCCACCCACACTGCGTGCCAAGGAGATGGAAACCTGTGACCATCCGGGTTGGTATCAACGGCTTCGGCCGGATCGGCCGTAACTTCTTCCGTGCCCTGCTCGCGTCCGACGCCGACGTCCAGCTGGTCGGCTTCAACGACCTCGGCGACGTGAAGACGATCGGTCACCTGCTCAAGTACGACACCGTGCTCGGCCGCCTCGGTCAAGAGGTCAAGATCACCGAGGACGAATTGGTCGTCGGCCCGCACACGATCAAGGCATTCGCCGAGAAGGACCCGGCCAAGCTGCCCTGGGGCGATATCGGCGCCGACATCGTGATCGACTCGACCGGGTTCTTCACCGATGCGACCAAGGCCCGCGGTCACCTCGACGGTGGCGCCAAGAAGGTCATCATCTCGGCGCCGGCGACGAACGAGGACATCACGATCGTGATGGGCGTCAACGACGACAAGTACAACCCCGCCAAGGACACGATCATCTCGAACGCGTCGTGTACGACGAACTGCCTCGCGCCGATGGCGAAGGTCCTCAACGACACGTTCGGCATCGAGAGCGGTCTGATGACCACGATCCACGCGTACACGCAGGATCAGAACCTGCAGGACGGACCGCACAAGGACCTGCGGCGCGCACGCGCGGCGGCGCTGAATATCGTGCCGACCTCGACCGGCGCCGCCAAGGCGATCGGGCTCGTGCTGCCAGAGCTCAAGGGCAAGCTCGACGGGTACGCGCTGCGCGTGCCGGTGCCGGTCGGCTCGGCGACGGACCTGACGTTCAAGTCGGCCCGGGAGACCTCGGTGGCCGAGGTCAACGCGGCGATGAAGGCGGCCGCCGACGGTCCGTTGCGCGGCATCCTCACCTACACCGAAGACCCGATCGTGTCGTCGGACATCGTCGGCGACCCGGCGTCGTGCATCTTCGACTCGGGCCTGACCAAGGTCATCGGCGACCAGGTCAAGGTCGTCGGCTGGTACGACAACGAGTGGGGCTACTCGAACCGGCTGCTCGATCTCGTCCAACTGGTCGGTGCCTCACTGTGAAAACGCTCGACGACCTGCTCGCCGAGGGCGTCACGGGTCGGCGCGTGCTGCTGCGCGCCGACCTCAACGTCCCGCTGGCCAGCCTTCCCGACGGATCGTTGAAGATCACCGACGACGGCCGCATCCGCGCCGTGCTGCCGACGATCGCGGCGCTGCGTGACGTCGGTGCGCGAATCGTGGTCTGCTCGCATCTCGGCCGGCCGAAGGGCGAGCCGGATCCGAAGTACGTCCTCGCACCGGTCGCGGCCCGGCTGGGCGAGCTCGTCGGCGGCGGCGTGGCCTACGCCACCGACACCGTCGGGCCGAGCGCCCAGGCCGCGGTGGCCGGGCTGGGTGACGGCGATGTCGCACTGCTGGAGAATCTCCGGTTCAACGCGGGCGAGACGAGCAAGGACGCCGACGAACGAGGCGGCCTTCGCGCGCCAGCTCGCGGCGTTCGGCGACGCGTACGTCGACGACGCCTTCGGCGCGGTGCACCGCAAGCACGCCAGTGTCTACGACGTGGCGGCGCTCCTTCCGCACTTCGCCGGGCTGTTGGTGGCCAAGGAACTCGACGTGCTGAGCCGGCTGACCGCGAACCCCGACCGACCGTACGTCGTCGTACTCGGTGGCTCGAAGGTGTCGGACAAACTCGCGGTCATCCAGGCGCTGCTGCCGACGACGGACAAGCTGCTGATCGGCGGCGGCATGTGCTTCACGTTCCTCAAGGCGCAGGGTCACGAGGTGGGCAAGTCCCTCCTGGAGACGGACATGGTCGACACGTGTCGCGATCTGCTCGCGCAGGCCGGCGAGAAGATCGTGCTGCCGACCGACATCGTGGTGGCGACCGAGATCACCGACGACGCGGCCGCTGCCGTGGTCGACGCGGCCGCGATGCCGGCCGATGAGATCGGACTCGACATCGGGCCGGTCAGCGTGGCGGCGTTCGCCGACGCCCTCGCCGGCGCGAAGACGGTGTTCTGGAACGGCCCGATGGGCGTGTTCGAGAAAAAGCCGTTCGCGGCGGGGACGCGGGGCGTGGCGGAGGCGATCACCAAGGTGGACGGCTTCACGGTCGTCGGTGGCGGTGACTCGGCCGCGGCCGTACGTGCGCTCGGTATCGATACCGACGCGTTCGGCCACATCTCCACCGGCGGCGGTGCGTCGCTGGAATACCTCGAAGGAAAGTCGTTGCCCGGTGTTCAAGCGCTGGATGGCTGACGTGCCGCGCAAGGACTCCGCGACGGCGGCCGTACCGCTGAAACCGGGCGAGCGCCGCCCGCTGATGGCCGGCAACTGGAAGATGAACTTCAATCATCTCGAGGCCATCGGCCACACCCAGAAGCTCGCGTTCAGCCTGACCGAGAAGCAGCTGACCGAGGTCGAGACGGTGCTGCTACCGCCGTTTGTCGACATTCGCAGCGTGCAGACGTTGATCGACGCGGACAACCTGTTGATCGGGTACGGCGCGCAGGATCTGTCGCCCTACGACAGCGGCGCCTACACCGGCGACGTGTCCGGCCCGATGCTCGCCAAGCTCGGCTGCCAGTACGTCATCGTCGGCCACTCGGAACGCCGGACGATCCATGGCGAAGGCAACGACGTGGTGGCCGCGAAGGTCAAAGCGGCGATCCGCAACGAGATTGCCCCGATCCTGTGCGTGGGCGAGGGCCTGGAGGTCCGGGAGGGCGGCGGCCACGTGCCGCACTGTACGAACCAGCTCGACGCCGCGCTCGACGGTCTGACAGCCGAGCAGGTCCGCGGCGTCGTGGTGGCGTACGAGCCCATCTGGGCGATCGGCACCGGCAAGACCGCGACGCCGGGCGACGCTCAGGAGGTGATCGGCGCGATCCGGTCCCGCCTGGCCGAACGCTTCGACCAGGAAACCGCGACGACGGTACGGATCCTCTACGGCGGCTCGGTCACGTCGGCAAACATCGCGGCGATCATGGCGGAACCGGACATCGACGGCGCACTGATCGGCGGCGCGAGTCTGAAGGTGGACGAGTTCGTCGCGATCTGCCGCTACCCGGAACACATCCCGCGCTAGGTCGCCGGCGACCCGGCCCGCTCCCTGGGCCGAGCCGTGATCCATCTGCTCGCAACCCGGCGTTGTGCGGCGGCTGGGCCGGCCTTGATCCGCAGGCCGTGCCGGCTTTGATCCGAGGCCGTGCCGGCGTTGATCCGAGGCCGTGCCGGCTTTGATCCGAGGCCGACCCGGCGTTTACCCGATCGGGATCCGGTCGGTTACCGCGGCCGCGCCGGGGCCGGCTATCCTTGCCGGCGACGCTCCCGATGGGCCGCCGTATGTGAGAGGACACAGCACCCGCCATGTGGTTCCCGTACCTGATGATCTCGCTGCTCGCCATCACGAGCGTGATCCTGACGCTGCTGATCCTGTTGCACCGGGGCAAGGGCGGCGGCCTGTCGAGCATGTTCGGCGGCGGTGTCACCTCCAGCCTGTCCGGCTCGTCCGTCGCCGAGCGCAACCTGGACCTGTTCACGGTGCTTGTCGGCATCGTCTGGTTCGCGTGCATTGTCGGTTACGGCCTCTGGCTCCGCCTCAAGACCGGCTGATCGCCGGCTGACTCGCCGGGACGCAGCCGGCCGGCCGCGCCGCCCGCTGGAGAATCCGGCCGGACGCGCGGGTCACGGCAAGCGCGCGCGAACCAGCAAGAAGTCTTACGATTGACCGCGCGACCGGAGCCCCGGTCGCGCGCAGGCGTTTCACCTGTGCGGTTCTCCGTCGATCCCCCCACGACAGGAGCACGCGGCAGTGGCCAGCAATGCAATTCGAGGTAGCCGTGTCGGCGGCGGCCCGATGCGACTCACCGAAAACAGCGAACCGGCGCCACGCCGGCAGTTCACCTATTGGTGTGCCAACGGGCACCGGGTCCAGCCGTCGTTCGCGGCCGAGGCACATCCGCCGGCGACGTGGGACTGCCCCCACTGTGGCCTGCCGTGCGGACTCGACCCGGCCGATCCGCCACCGCCGCCACATGCCGAGCCGTACAAGAGCCACTTCGCGTACGTCAAGGAGCGCCGCTCGGACGAGGAAGGCGCCGCGTTGCTCGACGAGGCGCTGGCCGAACTACGCGCCCGCCGACCCCGGTAAGCCACGCCGGGTACCTCGGCCCAGCCACACAGCGAGGCAGCGCCTGGTCCTCATGGGCCCAGCAACACGGCGAGGCAGGACCTGGGCTCAGCCACACAGCGAGGCAGCGCCGATGAGGCGCGGTACTACCGGTGCGCGACGCCGGCCGCGGCCGCCCGGTCGAGGAGCCAGAGCGTACGTCGGCTTCCGCGTACGCCGGCCGCCGGGACATGGGCCGGCTCGGCTCCCGCCAGCGCCCGACCGACCGCGTCGGCCTTCTCCGCGCCCGACGCCAGGATCCACACGTCGTGGGCCGAGTTCAACGCGTCAAGCGTCAGCGTCGTACGGATCGGCGGTGGCTTCGGGCTGTCCCGTACGGCCGAGACCGGCCGGCTGGGGTCGACCAGCGGGTGGTCGGGGAACACGGATGCGACGTGCCCGTCCTCGCCGATGCCGAGCAGTACGACGTCGAACCGGGGCAGTTCGCCGCGGCCACCCGCGGCGCCGGCGAGATCGTCGGCGTAGGCCATGGCCCCGGCCTCGGGATCGTCGCCGTCTGGACCGTCCGACGCGGGCATCGGGTGGACCCGCTCGGCCGCCAAGGGCAGCTTGTCCAGGAGCGCGGATCGGATCTGCGTCTCGTTGCGCTCCGGGTCGCCGCTCGGCAGGAACCGCTCGTCACCCCACCAGAGGTCGACACGGTCCCACGCGACCGCGTCGCTGACCGGAGCGGCCGCCAGCGCGGTGTAGATCTTCTCCGCGATGCGGCCGCCGGTGAGCACGATCGACGCGGAGCCATGCTCGGCCTGGGCGTCGATCAGCCGTACGGCGAGTCGTGCGGCGACCGCCGACGCGAGCACGTCGGAGTCGGCGTGGATGACGACACGGGCCTCACTCATCCGCGGGCCGCCTTACCGTCGCCGGCTGGCCGCGCCGCGGCGTCCGTACTCGACCTCCGCGCGGCGATGTCGGTACCCGACGTCCGCGCCGCGCCGCCCGAGGCCGACTTCCGCTGCGCAGCGTCCGCACTGGATTCGCGTGCCTTCGCGGACACGGTCGGCCGGCGGGTGCTCGACCTCGCGGCCACGGCCGACTTGCTCCGCGCCGACCGCTTGGTCACCGCCTCCGGAGCCTCGGAGACCGCCGGATCCTGCCAGATGTGCACCCGGATGGGCGATCGCTCGTTGAGCTTCTTCATACCGGCGAACGCGCCCAACGCAGCCGCGTAGATTTCGTCGGCGTCGAGCCGGCGCAGCTCCTCGGCCAACTCGTCGCCGAGCGGCCGCCGGGTCAGCGGGAGATCGCGATCGATCTGGCCGGTGCGCTTGAGCACCGCCGAATCGTTGTCGCGGGTCAGTGAGACGTCGTCGCCATTCGCGCAGTGCAGGCTCACTTCCCGCATGCGAGGGAATTCGCTCGTGGCCTTGAGCCTGGGCATGTGCCCGAGGCGCGATCCGAGCCAACCGCGCATCAGCGCCGCGGTTGGGTCGGACGCGGGGGCGATCACGGTCGCGCTCGTCACCGGCGACTCGATCGTGTCGAATGCGCCGGCCACCAGGGTTCGCCACGGTGAGATGCGGCACCACGCGAGATCGGTGTCCCCGGGTGCGTAGTCGACGGCTCGCGTGTGCAGCGCCGCGATCGGGTCGGATGACTGGGCCGAGTCGGTGACCCGCCGGTCGCTGTAGACGCCGAGCGGGTCGTTCGCGATCTTCTGCGGCGGCTCGCTGTGCCACCAGGACACCACGGGTACGTCCGGAGCCAGCAGCGGCTGTACGACCGATTCAGCGTGGAGTGACAGCCGGCCCTGCATGCGCAGCACGACCGCCTCACACGGCCCGAGCCGGCCGCCGACCACGATCTCGGCGTCCAGCCGGCTCCGGTCGGACATGCTGCCCTCGGCCCGCACCACGATCACCAGCCGGCACGGATGCTGCGCGGCGGCGATGGTGGCGGCCGCCTCCGCCTCCCGTACCCGCCGCTCATCGACGACGGCGACGAGCGTGAGTGCCATGCCGCTCGTGACGCCGCCGGCGTTGCGCCGCTCCGCGGCCAGTGCCTTGACCACCTCATTGCCGGTGGTATCCCAGAGGCCGATCACCGGATCATCCCTTCGTCAGGCCGACCGCCGCGGCCGAGCGCGGTCACGCGCGCCGCCATTGGTGGCCGTCGCGGGTCAGAAGCTCGTCGGCGGCGCGCGGGCCCCATTCGCCGGCCCGGTACGGCTCCGGTGAAGTGCCGACCCACGCCGCCTCCATCGGGTCGACGACCCGCCAGCTCGCCTCGACCTCGGGCGCGTCCGGGAACAGCGTCCGGTCGCCGACCAGGACGTCGAGGATCAGCCGCTCGTACGCCTCGGGCGACGAGTCGGTGAACGCCTCGCCGTACTGGAAGTCCATCGCGATGTCCCGCAGCTCCATCGCGGTGCCGGGCACCTTGGAGCCGAACTTGAGGGCCAGCCCCTCGTCCGGCTGGACACGCACCACGAGCTGGTTCTGACCGAGGGACTCGACGTCGGCCGGGTCGAACGGCAGGTGCGGCGCGCGCTTGAACAGCACCGCGATCTCGGTGACCCGGCGCGGCATGCGCTTGCCGGCCCGGATGTAGAACGGCACGCGAGCCCAGCGGCGGTTCTGGATGCCGAGCTTCACGGCGACGTACGTCTCGGTGGTGGAGTCCGGTGGCACGTTCTTCTCGTCCAGGTAGCCGACGGCGCGTTCGCCCGCCACCCAGCCGGGCAGGTACTGCCCGCGTACGGTGTCTCGGGCGATATCGGTCGGGAGCGTGATCGCGCGCAGCACCTTGAGTTTCTCGGCCCGGATCTCGCCGGCCTCGAAGCTCGTCGGCTCTTCCATCGCGACCATGGCGAGGAGCTGCAACAGGTGGTTCTGTAGCACGTCGCGTGCGGTGCCGGCGGCGTCGTAGAAGCCGGCCCGCGAGCCGATGCCGACATCCTCGGCCATCGTGATCTGCACCGAGTCCACGTAGTTGGCGTTCCACAGCGGCTCGAACAGCGTGTTCGCGAAGCGCAGCGCCAGGATGTTCTGCACCGTCTCTTTGCCGAGGTAGTGATCGATGCGGAACACGTCCTGCGCGGTGAACACCTCGTCGACGAGCGAGTTGAGCTGCTTGGCCGACTTGAGATCGTGGCCGAACGGCTTCTCCACGACCACCCGACGCCAGCCACCGGACTTCTTGTTGTCGGCCATCCCGGTGCGCGAGAGCTGCTTGAGCACGACCGGAAACGCGGCCGGCGGTATCGACAGGTAGAACGCCGCGTTGCCCTGGATGCGGTGCGTGTCGCGAAGCTCGTCCAGTGTCGCCGAAAGCTCATCGAAGGCATTGTCGTCGTCGAACGAGCCGCCGACGAACTTGATGTTGCCGGCCAGCCGGGCCCATACCTCGTCGCGCCACGGCGTGCGCGCGTGCTGCTGAGCGGCCTTCTTCGCGAGCTCCTCGAAGTCGTCGTCGCCCCAGTCGCGGCGCGCGAAGCCGGCCACCACGAAGCTCGGCGGCAGCATGCCACGGTTGGCGAGGTCGTAGATCGCCGGAATCAGCTTCTTGCGGGCGAGGTCGCCGGTCACGCCGAAGATGACGACGGCGCACGGCTCCGGGATGCGCGGCAGCCGCCGATCCTTCGGATCGCGCAGCGGGTTGGGGCTCCGCTTCTCGAAGTCGTCGTGTATGACGTGATTGCCGGTCATGGCTGGACGCTCCCGGAGGCCAGGGTCTTCGCGGCGGCGGGCGGTCGCGCGGACGCCGCCGCCCCGATCCCGCCGCCATGATCAACACAAATGCAACAATATCTACGGTACGTGCCCGCCGCGTCGCCGTTGACCGACGTGAGGCAACGCGTCACGTACGGCGTGACGCGCGATGAGCCGTCACTTCCCGAGCCGTCACTTCCCGATCGACGCGTGGGCGGCGTCGATCTGCGATGTGACGCTGCCGAGCAGGTCCTTCCAGCTCGCCTCGAACTTCTCCACGCCTTCGCGCTCCAACGTGTCGACCACGTCGTCGTAGTCGACGCCCAGCGCCTTGAGGTCGTCGAGCACCTTCTGCGCGGCGGCGTACGAGCCGGTGACGGCGTCCGGCCGCACTTCACCATGGTCGGCAAACGCGTAGATCGTGGCCTCCGGCATCGTGTTCACCACGCCCGGAGCGACCAGCTCCTCGACGTACATGACGTCGCGGTAGGACGGGTTCTTCGTCGACGTCGATGCCCACAGCGGCCGCTGCGGACGCGCGCCGGCCTTGGCCAGCGCCTGCCAGCGGTCGCTGGCGAAGACCTTCTCGTAGAGCTGGTACGCCAGCTGAGCGTTCGCGATCGCGGCCTTGCCGTGCATCGCCTGCGCCTCGGGCGTGCCGATCTTGTCGAGGCGCTTGTCCACCTCGGTGTCGACCCGGGACACGAAGAACGAGGCGACCGAACCGATCTTCGACAGGTCGTGACCGTTCGCCTTGGCCTGCTCCATCCCGTCCAGGAAGGCGTCCATCACTTCCTCGTAACGCTGCAGCGAGAAGATCAGCGTCACGTTGACGCTGATGCCCTTCGCCAGCGTGGCCGCGATGGCCGGGACTCCGGCCGCGGTCGCCGGGATCTTGATGAAAATGTTCTCCCGGTCGACGAGCCACCAGAGCTGCTTGGCTTCGGCGTTCGTCTTGTCCGTGTCGTAGGCGAGCCGCGGGTCGACCTCGATCGAGACACGGCCGTCGACCCCGTTCGACGCGTCGTACGGCGCGCGGAGCACGTCGGCGGCCCAGCGGACGTCGTACGTGGTGATCATCCGCATCGCTTCTTCGACATCGACGCCCCGCAGGGCCAGGTCAATGGTCTGCTCGGCGTAGTCCTCCGAGTCCTCGAGCGCCTTGGCGAAGATCGTCGGGTTGCTCGTCACACCCACGACGTGCTGGTCGTCGCGCAGCTTCGCCAGACCGCCGCTGATGAGACGTCCACGGGAAATGTCATCGAGCCACACCGCAACTCCGGCGGCGGACAGCTCAGCGAGTCGATCGGTCATGTCCTCAACTCCTCGAAATACCTTGCCTGACAAGCGTTAAGCCTGGGTTGCCGGCGGGTCAGTTGCCGGTGGTCGAACCGCTGATGACGCCGGCCTTGGCGAGCGACGCGTGGGCCGCGGCGACCACGCGATCCGGCGTGAAGCCGAACTGCTCGAACAACACCTGGGCCGACGCCGACGCGCCGTAGTGCTCAATGCTGACGCACTCGCCGGTCGGACCGACCAGGTCCCGCCACGACATCGCGATGCCCGCCTCGACGCTCACCCTGGCCTTAACCTCCGGCGGCAGCACCGTGTTCCGGTAGGCCTCGTTCTGAGCGTCGAACCACTCCCGGCACGGCATCGACACCACCCGTGTACCGACGCCCTCCGCCTCCAGCCGCTCGCGCGCTTCGAGGCACAGCGAGACCTCGGAGCCGGTGCCGATGAGGATCACCTGCGGGCTCGGGGTGGACGACTCGGCCAACGTGTACGCGCCCCGGACGACGCCTTCGGCGTCCGCGACCGCATCCCGGTCGAGCACGGGCAGGTTCTGCCGGGTCAGGCACAGGGCCGTCGGCCGGTCGGTGTGTTCGAGCGCCATCCGCCAGGCCCACGCCGTCTCGTTGGCGTCACCCGGCCGTACGACGTCGAGGCCCGGAATCGCCCGAAGCGCGCTCAGGTGCTCGATCGGCTGGTGGGTCGGCCCGTCCTCGCCCAGCCCAATCGAGTCATGCGTCCACACGTACACCACGGGCAGCTTCATCAGCGCCGCCAGCCGCACGGCCGGGCGCATGTAGTCGGAGAACACGAGGAACGTCCCGCCGTAGACGCGAGTGCCGCCATGCAGCACGATCCCGTTGAGAATCGAGCCCATGCCGTGTTCGCGGATGCCGAAGTGCAGCGTCCGGCCGTACCAGTCACCGGGGAAGGCCTTCGTCGCGTGCTCCGGCGGGACGAACGACGGCTCGCCTTCCATCGTCGTGTTGTTGCTCTCGGCCAGGTCGGCCGAGCCGCCCCACAGCTCCGGCAGCACCGGCGCCAGCGCCTGCAGCACCTCACCGGACGCCTTGCGGGTCGCCATGCCCTTGGGGTCCGCTTTGAACTGGGGGAGCGCGTCGACCCAGCCGGCGGGCAGCGTGCGCGTCGCCATGCGGTCGAACAACTCGGCCTGCTCCGGGTTCGCCGCCCGCCAGGCGTCAAAGCCGGTCTGCCAGGCCGCACGCTCGTCGCGACCACGCTGCGCGACCTCGCGGGTGTGGGCGAGCACGTCCGGATCCACCTGGAACGTCTGATCGGGGTCGAAGCCGAGGATCTCCTTCGTGGCCGCGACCTCCTCGGCGCCCATCGCGGAGCCGTGGATCTTGCCGGTGTTCTGCTTCGTCGGTGCCGGCCAACCGATGATCGTCCGGAGGGCGATGAACGACGGCTTGTCCGTCACCTTCTGTGCTTCCAGGATCGCCTGGTAGAGCGCCTCCGGGTCTTCCTGGTAACCCGTGGCGGTACGCCAGTCGACGTGCTGGACGTGCCAGCCGTACGCGGCGAATCGGGCCGGCATGTCCTCGGACTTCGCGATGTTCGTGTCGTCCTCGATCGAGATCGAGTTGTCGTCCCAGATCAGCAGCAGGTTGCCGAGCTTCTGATGGGCGGCGAGCGAGGCCGCCTCGTGGCTGATGCCTTCTTCCATGTCGCCGTCCGAGGCGAGCACGTAGATGGAGTGGTCGAACGGGCTGTCCCCGGCCGGGGCGTCCGGATCGAACAGCCCGCGCTCGCGCCGGGCGGCCATCGCCATGCCGACCGCGTTGCCGAAGCCCTGGCCGAGCGGGCCGGTCGTCGTCTCGACGCCGATCGTGTGGCCGTGCTCCGGGTGGCCGGGGGTGAGCGATCCCCACGTACGCAGCTTCTTGAGGTCGTCCAGCTCGAGGCCGTAGCCGGACAGGTAGAGCTGGATGTAGAGGGTCAGGCTGGAGTGGCCGCAGGACAGCACGAACCGGTCGCGGCCGGGCCACGCCGGGTCGGTCGGGTCATGACGCATCACGCGCTGGAACAACAGGTAGGCGGCCGGGGCGAGACTCATCGCCGTGCCGGGGTGGCCGTTGCCGGCCTTCTCCACCGCGTCGGCAGCGAGCACTCGAATCGTATCGACGGCCCGACGATCGAGCTCCGACCAGGACAAGTTCGTTTCGGTCACGGACGCCACTCCTTGGTTCGCGGACATGGTGAAAACCCTACCCACCGTGAGCACATTGGTGCGCGATCACCCCGCGGTGTTGGCTCACTGTCCGTTCGGGCGCATCGTCACCCGCTGGGCCTTTCCGCCCCGGTGTGACGACCGGCACGATGCGCAGAAGGTTCGGCGTGCGCGACGCGTCCGCGCCGCCCGCCGACGACGTCCGAGCGGCAGGCCGCGGCAGCCCGGCCGGAAACGGCGCGTACGCTGTGCTCCGGTGCGCCGGCGTTTGTCGCGCTCGCCGTATTTGTGATCGTGCCCCGGGTTGTGTGATCGGGCCCGATTGAACACAGCGCCCCGAATGACCCGGAGCGCGGCTGTACGGAAGGGTGGCACTTCGCGCGTGAGTACGCTTGCCGACCGGTCCACTCCTCTGATGATCGGCCAGACCGCCGACACGCCGCAGGTGAATGCCGCCGATCTCGGGTCGGCCGGAACGCTCGGCCTCAAGCCGATCGCCGTGCCGGTCACCCGGCTCACCAAGGCGGAGATCCGGGCCCGCGTCGGCGCCTACATCACGCTCACCAAACCGCGCATCGTCGAGCTACTGCTCGTCACGACCGTACCGACGATGTTCCTCGCCGCCGGGCGGTTGCCGGGTCTGTGGCTGACTCTCGTCGTGGTCGTCGGCGGCGCGCTCGCCGCCGGCGCGGCCAACGCGTTCAACTGCTACATCGACCGCGACATCGACCAGCTGATGAAACGGACGTCGCGGCGCCCGCTGCCCACGAGCACGGTCGAACCCCGCAACGCGCTGTTCTTCGGTGTCGTCCTCACCGCGGTGTCGCTCGCGCTCATGGGCGCCTTCACCAACTGGCTCGCTACCGCCCTGACCGCCGGCGCGATCGCCTACTACGACCTCGTCTACACCATGTGGCTCAAGCGCACGACGCCACAGAACACGGTGTGGGGCGGCATCTGTGGCGCACTGCCGGTGCTGATCGGATGGGCCGCCGTCACCGGTGGTCTCGACGTGCGCGCGTGGCTGCTGTTCGCGGTCGTGTTCCTGTGGCAGCCGCCGCACTTCTATGCCCTCGCGATCAAGTTCAAGGACGACTACGCCCGGGCCGGGATCCCGATGCTGCCGGTCGTCGCGTCCACCCGCCGCGTCGGCCTGGAGACCGTCATCTACAGCTGGCTGACGGTCGCGGCGTCGCTCGCACTGTGGCCGTTCGGGATGACCCCGCTCTACGGCCTGACCGCCCTCGGCACTGGGATCGCGCTGATCGTCGAGGCACACCGCCTCTACGGTCGCGCCCGCCGAGGCGAGCCGATCAAGCCGATGCGCCTGTTCCACTGGTCGACGACGTATCTCACGCTCGTTTTCGTCGCTGTGCTGGTGGACGCGCTCATTCAGGCCCGCTGACCCGTCGCGGTCTGTGCGGCGTGCGCTCCGCCACTGTGGGTACGGCACCCGACACGTCCGTACCCGTCGGCCGTTGAACGAAGCGCGGCCCGAACGGACCTCCGGAGCTATCGCACGGTTTGAAGGCTGTGGTCTAGAAACGCCGAGGTCGTCGCGGGCGTGCCAGAACGGTCCGAGAGCTGACAGTCTGTGTCTGATTTGCCTGGCTGTTATGTCAGCGAAAGGCGCAAATATCCGGCTATAACATGGACGCGATTCATGTTTCCGGTCAGTAATGATCGTCACAAAGTCGTAAACGTCGACGGCTACCGCACAGACAGTCTGCCTAGGCTGTGGCTCATGGCAGATGGTTCCGACGCAATGTTGACCGCTGACGCGACCGAGACGACCGACTCACCGGCGAACATCGCCGCCGGCATGAAGACGTTCGCCACGGTGCACGGCGGCGCACGTGCGGTCATTGAGTACGTCGGCCGACGTGGCGCACGAATCGTCCTCGTGGGGGAGGACGGCGAATGGGCCGACTACTTCGCTTCTGGCACGGATATCGCGCGTAGCGCGTGTGTCGAGGCGGGGGTCGACGTGGACAACGAGTGGGAGCGCGAGCTGATCGAACAGATGCGGCCCAGCAACGACCTGTGGCGCTCGATGAGCCGCCGCATCCTCGCTCGGTAGCCAAGGGGGCACCGAACAAACGATCGAACATCACCATCCACGCGACCCGGGGCCGAAAGCCCCGGGTCGCCTGTGCGTGGCCTCCCGGCCGCTCGGCGACATAGCCGCTCGACGTCACAGCCGCTCGGCGGCCTATGGCCACTGGGCGGACCACAGGGCGTGTGGGCCGCCACAGCCGACGACCGGGTAGCGGGACGATGACCGTCGATTGCCTACCATGATCGCCATGACCGCCCCCATCGCGCTCGTGACCTGTGGCGAGATCCCGGAGCTCGAGGACGACGATCAACTGGTGATCGGGCCGCTCGCGGCGCTCGGATTTGCGGCGGAGCCGGTGGTCTGGGACGACCCGGCGGTCGACTGGGATCGCTATCGCCTCGCCGTGCTGCGGTCGCCGTGGGACTACGCGTCACGCCGCGCCGAATTCGTCGCCTGGGCGGCCCGGACACCGCGCCTGGTGAATTCGCCCGCCGTCGTCGCCTGGAACACCGACAAGCGCTACCTGGCCGAGCTGGCCGCGGCCGGCGTGGCTGTGGTGCGGACGGACTGGTTGGAGCCGGGCGACGAGTGGGCGTCGCCGGATGCCGGCCAATGGGTCATCAAGCCCTCGATCAGCGCCGGCAGCCGGGACACCGGACGTTACGACCTTGCCGTCGCGTCGGACCGGGAGCACGCCACGGCTCATGTTCGGCGGCTGCTGGAGGCCGGTCGCACGGTCATGATCCAGCCGTACCTGGAGGCCGTGGACACTTTCGGCGAGACGGCCCTGATGTTCGTCGGCGGCGAGTTCAGCCACGCGATTCGCAAGGGTCCGATGCTCGACGGTCCCGATCTCGGGCCGGCCGAGCGCGAACCCGGGCTCTACAAGCCGGAGTCCATCTCCGCGCGCGATTCGTCCGCGGCCGAACGCGAGCTGGCCGAGCGCGTGTTGAACGCGATGCCGTCGCGCCTTTCTCCGCTGCTCTACGCCCGCGTGGACATGATCCCGGGGCCGGGCGGCGCACCGATCCTCATCGAACTCGAACTGACCGAGCCGTCGCTGTTCCTGGGGTTCGCGGACGGAGCCGCCCAGCGCTTCGCCGAGGCGATCGCGGCCGCAGCGTGCAACGCCTGACCCATCCGTACGGACAGGTCAGACGCGTTCGGACGATCGAGTCGACGGGACCGGCTCGACGACCGCGGCGCCGGCGTCACCGATGCCCGGCACGGCCGGCCGCACCCTCGCCAGCAACGTCACCGCGGCCACCAGCACGAGGCACGCGCCGAGCATGTGCGCACCGACCAGGACGACCGGCAGGTTCGTGAAGTACTGCACAAACCCGATCGCCGCCTGCGCCGCCTCGACAAGGACGAGCACACCGGCCGCGCGTACGGTCCGGGCCGGCGCGCCGGACGCGCGCAGCGCGAACCACGCCGCCACGGACAGACCGATCAGCAGCATGACGAGGTCGGCGTGCAGCTGCGCGACCATCGCCGGGTCGAGGCCCGTCCGGTGGGCCTTCTCGTCGCCCGCGTGCGGCCCGCTGCCGGTGACGATCGTGCCGGCGGCCAACACCGCCGCCGTCGTCCCGACGATCACCCAGGCCAACCCCTGCACCGCCGGGTGCGCGGGCGCGTCGGCGCGGGTCGGTCGGGTCCGGATCCACAACTCGTACGCGGCGACGATGATCGCGCTGGACAGCAGGAAATGGCAGGCGACAAGCCACGGGTTCAGATCGGTGAGAACGGTCAGCCCACCGAGAACCGCCTGCGCCGGAATGCTCGCGAGGACGGCGATCGACCAGCCGACGCGGCCGCGCCGTCCGGCATCGCCGCGGTCGCGCTGGAGCCACGCACCGATCACGCAGGCCACCGCGAGAACGCTCACGACCGACGTCAACGTACGGTTCGTGAACTCGATCTCGCCGTGATAGCCCATGGCGGTCGTGGTGACGTAGGAGCCGTCGGTGCACCGGGGCCAGGTCGGGCAGCCGAGCCCGGAACCGGACAACCGGACCGCGCCGCCCGTGACCACGATGCCGATGTTGGCGACCAGGGACCCGAGCGCCAGGCGGCGCAGGGTGACCGGGGCGGCGAAAAACGCATGCACCCGACTGATCGCATTCACGCGCACATGGTACGACTGGAGCATTCAGCCGCCGCCCGCGGCGCGGCATTAGCGCCCGAAAGACATGATCACGGTGGCGTGGATCACCGGCGGGTCCGTTTGCGCGCGCCCGCCGAAATACGTCACACTGGTGTTGTGAAAAACACGGCGGCACCCGCTGGAGCGATCCAGGTGCGGGAGCCGGAGGCACGCGAGGTCGCGCCGCCCGTCGTGGGCGGTGCTGATTGCCGTACCCGTGATCGGGTTGCGCAGTTGCTCCTCGCCCACGGCGCCGCCACCACCGCGGAGCTGGGCGATGCCCTGGGCCTCAGCCCGGCCGCCATCCGCCGCCACCTCGACGCGATGCTCGACGACGGTGACGTGACCTCGCGTGAGCAGGTCATCCGTGGTCCGCGCGGCCGTGGCCGCCCGGCTCGGGTGTTCTCGTTGACCGATTCGGCCCGGCTGCGCACCGGCACGCACACCTACGATGATCTGGCCACGTCGGCATTGCGCTGGGTCGCCGCACACGGCGGACCGGACGCCGTGGCCGCCTTCGCGACCGAACAGGTCGCCGCGCTCGAAGACCGGTGCCGATCGGCGATGGAGGGCGCGGGTGACGAGCCTCTCGCGCGGGCCGAGGCACTCGCGTCGGCGCTGACGGCCGAGGGTTACGCTGCATCGGCTTCGGTGATCTCCACCGGGGGCCAGCTCTGCCAGCACCACTGCCCGGTCGCCCACGTGGCGGCGGAATTCCCGCAGTTGTGCGAGGCCGAAACGCAGGCGATTTCCAAGCTCGTCGGCACGCACGTCCAACGCCTGGCTACCATCGCGCACGGCGACGGCGTATGCACCACGCACATCCCCGATCCACGGCACATCCCTGACGCACGCCGGGCGGCCGATTCGCGTCGCCAAGCGACGGCCGCACCAACCACTGTGAAGACTGTGAGGACCACCATATGACCGAGCAGACCGTTACACCGCAGCTCACCCAGGACGAGCAGCTCGCCGCGCTCGGCTCCTACTCCTATGGCTGGGCTGACTCGGACACCGCCGGCGCGACCGCGCAGCGGGGGCTGTCCGAGGCGGTCGTCCGCGGTATCTCGGACAAGAAGAGCGAACCGCAGTGGATGCTCGACCTGCGGCTGAAGGGTCTGCGGTTGTTCGACCGCAAGCCGATGCCGGCCTGGGGCGCCGATCTGAGCGGCATCCACTTCGACAACATCAAGTACTTCGTACGCTCGACCGAGAAGCAGGCGGCGAGCTGGGACGACCTGCCGGCCGACATCAAGAACACGTACGACAAGCTCGGCATCCCGGAGGCGGAGAAGCAGCGCCTCGTGGCCGGTGTCGCGGCGCAGTACGAGTCCGAGGTGGTCTACCACAAGATCCGCGAGGACCTCGAAGAGCAGGGCGTCATCTTCCTCGACACGGACACCGGCCTCCGCGAGCACGAGGACATCTTCAAGGAGTACTTCGGCACGGTGATCCCGGTCGGCGATAACAAGTTCGCCGCGCTGAACACGTCGGTCTGGTCCGGCGGCTCGTTCATCTACGTGCCGAAGGGCGTGCACGTCGAGATCCCGCTGCAGGCGTACTTCCGGATCAACACCGAGAACATGGGCCAGTTCGAACGTACGTTGATCATCGTCGACGAGGGTGCCTACGTGCACTACGTCGAGGGCTGTACGGCGCCGATCTACTCGTCCGACTCGCTGCATTCGGCGGTCGTCGAGATCATCGTCAAGAAGAACGCGCGCTGCCGCTACACGACGATCCAGAACTGGTCGAACAACGTCTACAACCTGGTCACCAAGCGGGCCGTGTGCCACGAGGGCGCGACCATGGAGTGGATCGACGGCAACATCGGCTCCAAGGTCACGATGAAGTACCCGTCCGTGTACATGCTCGGCGAGCACTCCAAGGGCGAAGTGCTGTCGGTCGCGATGGCCGGCGAGGGCCAGCACCAGGACGCCGGCGCGAAGATGGTGCACGCATCGCCGAACACGTCGTCGACGATCATCTCGAAGTCGATCGCCCGTGGCGGCGGCCGGACCTCCTACCGTGGCCTCGTCCAGGTGCTCGAAGGCTCGCACCACTCGCGCTCGACCGTGAAGTGCGACGCGCTGCTGGTCGACACGATCTCCCGCTCGGACACGTACCCCTACGTCGACATCCGCGAAGACGACGTGTCGATGGGTCACGAGGCGACCGTCTCGAAGATCAGCGACGACCAGCTGTTCTACCTGATGAGCCGGGGCATGACCGAGGACGAGGCGATGGCGATGATCGTCCGCGGCTTCATCGAGCCGATCGCGAAGGAACTGCCGATGGAGTACGCGCTCGAGTTGAACCGCCTGATCGAGCTGCAAATGGAGGGCGCAGTTGGCTAGGGCGGCCGTAGGCCGGCCATAGCCAACTGCGCAAACTCGATGGGTGGTCGCTGTCCGTCGGGGTTGGGCTAAACGATTGCAGCACCGTCGTGTGCGACCAGAGCCGTCGGACACGGTCAGGTGGCTGAACTCAATGCGCCAGATTCGATCGACCTTGAGATAGCGGGAGATTCCAGAACACGATGAGTACCGAAACTGTGGCGCCGCCGGCGGCGGCGGGTCCGGCGAAGACCCGCGCCCAGGCACTGCGCTCCTATGACGTCGCCGACTTCCCGGTGCTGTCCGGCCGCGAGGAGGAGTGGCGGTTCACGCCGCTCGCCCGCCTGCGCGGGCTGGCCAAGGCCGACGGCGGCGGACAGGCGTACGGGTTCGGGGCCACATCGGTCCGCCACGATGGCCTCCCGGCCGGCGTGACGCTGGAGTCGATCGGTCGCGAGGACGCTCGCATCGGATCGGTGCTGACCCCGTTCGATCGGATCAGCGCACTGGCCTACGGCCAGTTCGGCGCGGCCTCGTTGCTCCGCGTCGACCGCGGTGCCGTGGTGGCCGAGCCGGCCACGGTCCGCATCGTCGGCGACAAGAGCGACGAGCCGGACTTCGGTCACCTGTTCATCGAGGTCGGCGCCGTCGCCGAGGCGACGCTCGTGCTCGAGTATTCGGGCAGCGCGACGCTCGCCGACAACGTCGAGGTGTCGATCGGCCAGAGCGCGAACCTCACCCTGGTCACGGTGAGCGACTGGGCGGCCGATGCCGTACAGGCGCAGCACTTGAAGTTCCGGCTCGGTCGGGACGCGAAGCTCACCCACATCCAGGTGACGCTCGGCGGCGACCTCGTCCGGCAGTACACGTCCGTGGACTACGCGGATCGTGGCGGCGACGCCGAGCTGTACGGTCTCTACTTCGCCGGTGCCGGTGAGCATTTCGAACATCGGCTGCTCGTCGACCACGCCGTGCCGGACTGCACGAGTTACGTCGGCTACCGGGGCGCGTTGCAGGGCGAGGGCGCGCACACCGTGTGGGTCGGTGACGTCCTCATCCGGGCCGAGGCGACCGGTACGAAGACGTACGAGATCAACCGGAATCTGGTGCTGTCCGACGGGGCGCGCGCCGACTCGGTGCCGAACCTCGAGATCGAGACCGGTGAGGTCATCGGGGCCGGGCACGCGAGCACGACCGGGCGCTTCGACGACGAGCAGCTGTTCTACCTCATGGCTCGCGGCATCCCGGAGGACCAGGCCCGCCGCCTCGTGGTGCGCGGTTTCTTCGCCGAACTGATCGACCGCATTCCGGTCGACGAGCTGCGGGAGCGCCTGTCCGCGGCGATCGAGGAGCGGCTCGCGGGAGCGGGTGCCTGACGATGAGCGAGTTTGTGAAGGTCTGCTCCGTCGAGGACATCGCGATCGGCGAGGCGATCAGCGCCAACATCGACGGTGTCGACGTCGCCGTGGTGCACGCCGAAGACGGCGCGTTCTATGCGATTTACGACGAGTGCTCGCACGCCGCCGTGCCGCTGTCCGAGGGTGAAATCGAAGGCTGCACACTCGAGTGCTGGCTGCACGGCTCGCGCTTCGACCTGCGGACCGGCCAGCCGACCGGGCTCCCGGCGACCGTGCCGGTGCCGGTCTACCCCGTCGAGGTGCGGGATGGATTCGTGTTCGTTTCCTTGTCACCGATGAGCGATGCGCCGTCTGGTGCACCGAATGGAAATGCGCCATCTGGCGGCGCACCGAATGGAGTTGTGAAGTGAGCAAGCTCGAGATCCGCGACCTGAAGGTGTCGGTCAAGCTGCCCGACGGCGAGGCGAAGCCGATCCTCGACGGCGTGACGTTGACCATCAACTCTGACGAGATCCACGCGATCATGGGACCGAACGGTTCCGGCAAGTCGACGCTGGCTTATTCGATCGCCGGTCACCCGCGCTACCAGATCACCGAGGGTTCGGTCGTCCTCGACGGGCAGGACGTGCTCGCCATGACGGTCGACGAGCGCGCCCGCGCCGGACTGTTCCTGGCCATGCAGTACCCGGTCGAGGTGCCCGGCGTATCGGTCGCGAACTTCCTGCGTACCGCGAAAACCGCCATCGACGGCGAGGCACCGAAGCTTCGGACCTGGGCCAAAGACCTCAAGGGCGCGATGGAGTCGCTCGGCATGGATCCGGCGTTTGCCCAGCGCAACGTGAACGAGGGCTTCTCCGGCGGCGAGAAGAAGCGCCACGAGATCATGCAGCTCGAGCTGCTGAAGCCGAAGATCGCGATTCTCGACGAGACCGACTCGGGCCTGGACATCGACGCGCTGCGCATCGTGTCCGAGGGCGTGAACCGCGTCCGCGACAACGGCAATACCGGCCTGCTGCTGATCACCCACTACACGCGCATCCTGCGCTACGTGAAGCCGGACTTCGTGCACGTGTTCGTGGCCGGCCACATCGTCGAGGAGGGCGGCCCGGAGCTCGCCGAACGCCTCGAGTCCGAGGGCTACGAGCGGTACGTCGCCGGCGCCGGCGTGGCCGCGATCTGATCGAGTCCGCGGCCAGGTCAAGGTTGCGGCAGTCGGCGGGTGATCCGCGAAGCAGGCGGGTAGGGAGCGAGACATGAAGACGGTCACTGATACGGCGTCGTCGCCGTCCGGATCGCTGGCGAGCGTGGAGGTGCCGACGCTGGACGTCGCGCGCGTCCGGGCGGACTTCCCGATCTTCGAACGCCTGATCAACGGCCGTCCGCTCGTCTACCTCGACAGCGCGAACACGTCGCAGAAGCCACGCGTGGTCATCGACGCGCTCCGCGAGCACTACGAGATCCACAACGCGAACGTCGCGCGGTCGGTGCACACGCTCGGCACCGAGGCGACGGCCGCGTACGAGGGCGCCCGGGCCAAGGTGGCCACGTTCATCGGCGCGGCCGGACCGGACGAGGTGGTGTTCGCGAAGAACGCAACCGAGGCGATCAACCTGGTGGCGTACGCGTTCGGCAACGCCTCGGCCGCACCGGCGGCCAACGACGAGCGCTTCGTGCTCCGGCCCGGCGACGAGATCGTCGTCTCCGAGATGGAGCACCACTCGAATATCGTGCCGTGGCAGATGCTGTGCGAGCGTACGGGCGCGACGTTCAAGTGGTTCGGGATCACCGACGACGGCTACCTCGACCTGTCCCGCCTCGACGACGTCATCACCGAGCGAACGAAGCTCGTCTCGATCGCGTACGTGTCCAACACCCTCGGCACGATCAACGACCCGGCGCCGATCATCGCCCGGGCCCGCCAGGTGGGCGCGCTCGTCATGCTGGACGGATCGCAGGCCGTGCCGCAGATGCCGGTCGACGTCGCGGCGCTCGACCTCGACTTCCTGGCGTTCACCGGGCACAAGATGGCCGGCCCGACCGGCATCGGCGTGCTGTGGGCGCGATCCTCGCTCCTGGACGCCATGCCGCCGTTCCTCGGTGGCGGCTCGATGATCGAGACCGTGACGATGGCCAAGACGACGTACGCGCCGCCGCCGGCCCGGTTCGAGGCTGGCACGCCGCCGATCGCCGAGGCCATCGCGCTCGGTACCGCGATCGACTACCTGACCGGCCTTGACATGCGCGCGGTCGCGGCCCACGAACGCGGGCTGACCACGTACGCGCTGGATGCCCTGTCGACGGTCGAGGGCGTGCGGATCTACGGTCCGAGCGACCCGGCCGACCGCGGCGGCACGATGTCGTTCGCGCTCGACGGCGTACACCCGCACGATGTCGGGCAGATTCTCGACGAGTTCGGTGTTGAGGTACGCGTGGGACATCACTGCGCCCGACCGGTCTGCGCCCGATTCGGCGTGGCCGCGATGACGCGTGCGTCGTTCTACGTCTACACGACCACGCACGAGATCGACGAACTCGTACACGGTCTCGAACACGTACGGAAGGTGTTCGCCTGATGCAGTTCGACGCCCTCTACCAGGAGATCATCCTGGACCACTACAAGCGGCCGCACGGTCGCGGTCTGCGCGAGCCGTTCCAGGGCGAGGCGCACCACGTGAACCCGACCTGCGGCGACGAGATCGACATCCGGGTGCACCTGGATGGCGCCACGATCGACGACGTGTCGCACGACGGCATGGGTTGTTCGATCAGCCAGGCTGCCGCCAGCGTGCTCTACGACCTGGTCAATGGCCAGACGGTGACCGATGCGCTGGCGCGCACCGACGCGTTCACCGATATGGTCGCCGGCCGCGGCGCGGGCGAGCCGGACGAAGAGTTGCTCGAGGACGGCGTCGCGTTCGCTGGCGTCGCGAAGTATCCGGCCCGCGTCAAGTGCGCGCTGCTGCCCTGGATGGCCTTCAAGGACGCGCTGGTCCGGGCACAGGCGGCGAGCGCCTCGACCGACGGGGACGAGCGGAGTGCACAAACCACGACAGTCGGAGGAACGGCATGAGTGACGAGACAACGGCGACGGCGCCGGCCGGCAAGGCCGCGCTGGATGACGTCGAAGAGGCGCTCAAGGATGTCGTCGACCCGGAGCTGGGGATCAACGTCGTCGACCTCGGTCTGGTCTACGGCATCCATGTCGACGACGAGAACGTGGCGACGGTCGACATGACGCTCACGTCGGCGGCTTGTCCGCTGACCGATGAGATCGAGGAGCAGGCGCACGCGGCGCTCTGCACCGGACCGGGCGGCGGCCTGGTCAAGGACGTACGCCTGAATTGGGTGTGGATGCCGCCGTGGGGTCCGGACAAGATCACTGACGACGGCCGCGAGCAGTTGCGGGCGTTGGGCTTCAACGTCTGAGCGGTTTCGCACGGCGCCGCCGACCCGATGGGTCGGCGGCGTCTTTCTGCCCGCCGAGGTTCGGCCGGCGCGTCGGCAGAGTCGTCGCGGGTCGGTTTTCTGTCGCCGATGGCGGGTACGGTCGATCTATGAGTGATGAACAGTCATCGATGTCTGACGATCCGCGACGGACACTTGGCCGCGCTCTCGACCAGGCCGGCATGGTCGTCGCACATGTGACGTCCGATCAGGCCGGCCACCCGACACCCTGCGACTCGTGGGATGTCCAGGCGCTCGCCAATCATCTGATCAACGGCCTCGAGCGGTTCCGGGCCACGGCGGCCGGCGAGCCGGTCGACTGGGGCACGCCGATGCCCGACGTCGAGGGCGAGTGGGCGACGGTCTTCCACGACCGTGCCGATGCCTTGATGGCGGCGTGGGCCGCGATCCCGGACATCGAGGCGAAGCGGCCGTCCCCGATGGGCGAGCTGACGATGCGATTCATCGCCGGTCAGCAGATCGCGGAGATTGCGCAGCACACCTGGGATCTGGCCGCCGCGACCGGGCAGCGAGACAGCCTCGATGACACGATCGCCGATGAGGCCCTCACCTGGACGCGAGGCGCTTTGTCGCCGGAGTACCGCGGGCCGGAGGCCAGCGGCAAGTCCTTCGGCGACGAGCGACCGGTCGCCGCCGATGCTCCGGTCTGCGACCAGCTCGCCGCGTTCTTCGGACGCGATCCCGCGTTCGCTGGTGAGCCTTCATGATCGACGGCGTTCTCGGGCGAACCCTGTGATCGGCGGCGTTCGGCCGCGAACGCCATAGACCCATTCTGAACACGAGCGTATGGTTGTGAACATGAGTGTTCACGCCATCGCACGATCGTCGACGTCGACGTTGCTGGATGCGGCCGCGGCGGTGCTAGTCGCCGATCCGGCGGCGTCGCTGGCCGAGGTGGCCGCCGCGGCCGGCATCGGTCGCACGACGCTCCACAAGCATTACGCGACCCGGGACGATCTCATGCGTGCGGTAGCCCACCGCGCGATCGACCTGTGGTCGGCGGCGATCGATGACGTCGCCGACGGCGCGGACGGCGGGCTCCGATCGCTGGTCGAGGCGATGATTCCGATCGGCCCCCAGCTCGCGTTCCTGTGGCGCAGCCCGATCTTCGATCACGTGCCGGAGATCGTCGAACGGTGGATCGCGGTCGAGGACCGCGGGAAAGACATCGTCGTGCGTGCACAAGCCGCCGGAGCGCTCGCGGCGGATGTGCCGCAATGGTGGCTTCTGCAGTCGCTCTATTCGATCGTCTACGTCGCGTCGGAGTCGATCCGATCCGGGCATCTCGCCCCGCGCGATGCTCCGGGGCTCGTGCTCAGCACCTACCTCCGCGGCCTCGGCCCGGGCCGGTCGGCGGTGACCGCGTGAGCGCCGCCGGCCAGGCTCTCGCGTTCGCGGCGTCGCTCTACCGCGATCGGGCCGGTGTCGCGTTCGCCGGCTACGCGCGCAACGACCCGATGGCCCGCCTCCAGCTGCGACCCGGACGCGCAAATCCGTACGCGATCTACGACGAGATGCGCGCGGCCGGTACGGTCGTGCCGACGCGACTCGGGAACTGGGTGACGACGAGCCACCGGGTGAGCAACACCGTGCTGCGCGATCGTCGCTTCGGCGTCCGTCCACTCGGGACCTCGCCGGCCCCGGACGAGATGAATCTGTCGTTCCTCGACATGAACGAGCCCGATCACACGCGTCTGCGGCGGCTGGCCATGCCGGCCTTCAGCCCGAAGGCGGTGGCGACCTATCGCGAGCGCATCACGGGAAGCGTCGGCGGGCTGCTGGACGCCACGGACGCCCGGAGCGGATTCGACCTCGTGTCAACGCTGGCGGCACCGCTGCCGATCGCCGTCATCACCGATCTGCTCGGCATCCCCGACGCGGCGGCGAGTGACTTCGCCCGCGTCGGCATCGTGATCGGCAGCGCGCTCGACGGGATCCGTTCGCTCCGCCACGCGGGTCAGCTGCAGGCCGCGAACGTCGCACTGCAGCAGCTCTTCGAGAACCTGTTCGAGCTGCGCCGCCGGGCTCCGGGCGACGACGTGGTGAGCCAGATCGTCGCCGTGGAGGGCGACAAGATCAAACCGGCCGAGATGCTGCCGATGTGTGTGCTGCTGCTGGTGGCGGGCTTCGAAACGACGGTCAACCTCATCGGCAACGCGGTGCTGGCGCTGCTCGATCATCGCGAGCAGTGGGAGGCCTTGTGCGCCGACCCGGTCGGCATGGCACCGCTGGCCGTCGAGGAAGCGCTCCGCTTCGACCCGCCGGTGCAGCGCACCGGCCGCGTGGCGTTGGAACCGACCGAGCTCGACGGAAAGCCGGTCCGAAAAGGTCAGCTGGTCGTCACGCTCATCGGCGCGGCCAACCGCGACCCCGAGGTGTACGAGCGCCCCGACATCTTCGACATCAGCCGCTCCACGAGCGTGGATCACCTGGCGTTCTCCAGCGGCATCCACTACTGCGTCGGGCAGCCGCTCGCCAAGCTCGAAGCGACCATCGCGTTGCAGATGCTGGCCGAGCGCCTACCCTCGCTGCGGCGCCGTGGTCCGGTGAAGCGCCGGAACGCCACCACGATCCGTGGTCCGCTGCGTCTCCCGGTGGTCGCCGGCGACCGCCCGCTCAGTAGCCGACGAACGTGAAGGCGGTGACGCCGTGCGGCAGCGGTGCCGGGTCGACGCGGGAGCGGTGCACGCCGACTCCGTACCGGTGGCTGGCGTCGGACGTGAAGACCTCATCGAACCCGGCCTCGCTGAACCAGGTGGCCACCGTGGGAAACAGATCGTCATCGGATCGGTAGCGCGTCCAGATCACAGTCCCGCCGCGCTTTGTGAGTGACGGAGCGTAGCCGATCGTCTGCCGGATGTCTTCGTCGCTGATGTTGCCGAACAACCCGCAGATCAGGACGAGATCCGCCGGCACGTACGGACGGTAGCGGTCGAGTTCGGCCGCATCGCCGGTCGCGACGTCGATGTCACCGAGCCCGGCCGCGGATGCGGTATCTCGTGCGGTCGCTGCGAGGTCCGGGTCGAGTTCGACCAGCCGCCCCGTCACGTCGCTCCGGCGTCGATGCGCCGCGAGCACGGGCAGGAGATCGCGGCCGTCGCCGGCCACCATGGCGATCGCGGTGATCGGTCCGCGCGGCGCTTCGTCCAACGCGATGCGGATCCGTTCGCGCACCACGCCGAGGCGTTGCGCCATCTCGGATCCGGGCTCGTCGTAGTGGTGGTGCCACGCGTGCCAGTCCCGTTGCCTCACGCGTCCACAGTAGTCAGCGGCTCAAACATCGGCTCCGATGTTCTTCAGCGCCTCCCGCCGGGACAGCCCGGACAGCTCGGTCGAATGCTCGGCGACGAACGCGCGTACGGCGCCCGGCGCGACCTTCGCGTACTCCCGCAACGCCCACCCGATCGCTTTGCGGACGAAGAAGTCGCGATGGCCAGCTTGGGCGGCACAGTATCGGAAGAGGCGTTCTGAATCCGTCGTCTCGCGGTAGCGCACCTGGTGCAGGATCGCGGTCCGGACAAGCCACATGTTCTCGTCGTCCGACCAATCGTCCATCGTGGCGATGAGGCCGGGATAGGTCGCGACGAGTGGGCCGACGACGTGTGCCGCGAGTTCGTCGACCGTGTCCCACCACGGCTTCGTGGTGATGAGCGGCCGGACGACGTCGAGGAAGCCGGCCTCGCACACGCCGATGTAGCGGCGCAGCAGCCGTACGGCGAAGTATTGGTACTCGCGCTCGTCCCGCCGCCAACACGCCTGGGCGACGTCGCGCAGGTCGGTCTGGGTTGGCCGGCCCACGCCGTCGAGGACGGCCCGGTTCAGCGCGCGCTGCTCGGGCGCGGTGATGCCGAGATAGGCGAACTGATGGCGCATGTACGCGACCATCGGCTCCGCTCTGGCCGGATCACGGGCGGCCTCGTACGTGCGGGTCAGGCGGTCCAGCACGGATGTCGCGTACGGCGCCAGCGGCATGGACGCCAGCATCGCACCACGGTCCGACGCGCCGTTGGTCGCCTGGCAGACTGGCGTGCGTGCCGGCGACGAGCGGTTCGAGACGGCCCGCGGCGGGCGGTGGCCGGTGGGTCGACGTCGCACCGGAACGCCTCGGGCGATGGATCGACGGGTTTCGTGAACGCCACGGCTCGATGACGCACACGGTCGCCGACGGTGTGCTGCGGCTCCGAGCGGTCGACATGGCCGAGGCCGAGATCCTGCCGCCGCCCGGTGCCGGGATCGCCGAGGACCTCGACGGATTTGTCGCCATGGCTACCGCGCCGCGACGGATCGGACTGCTCCTCGCACGCAAGTCGGCCTACGCGGTCGGGATCGCCGCCGGATCGGATCTGGTCGCGTCGAAGGTCGACAGCAGCTACGTCCAGAGCCGTACGGCCGCCGGCGGTTGGTCGCAACAGCGCTTCGCACGTCGGCGCGCGAACCAGGCGAAGGCGGCCGCCGGTGACGCGTCCGACACCGTGGTGCGTCTCCTGCTGCCGGAAACCGGGTCGCTGGCGGCCGTTGTGGCCGGCGGCGATCGCCGCACGGTCGACGCGATCCTCGCCGATCGGCGGCTGGAGCCGGTCGCCGCGCTGGTCGACCAGCGCTTCCTGGACGTGCCCGAGCCACGGCTCGCGGTGCTGCGGGACGCCGTGGCGGCGGCCCGGGCCGTACGCATCCGGGTCGTCGATCCGGAGTAGGACCGTCGGGCATCCGCCCGCCGCCGGGTATTGGCCCGCTGAAGGTATGCCGCCCTAAGCGCCTACGTCTCTGCGCGCAGCAATGCGTGCAGAGACGTAGCCAGTGCCGGCCGAGTGTCTTGCGCAGAACCGGCGCAGGCCGAGAAGCGAGGCCGAGAGGCCCGGCCGAGGCGAGAGTGACCGCTGCCACGGCAGCACGACCCAAAAAGCCCGTGACAGTCCCGGTATACTTTCGGCGTGCTCCTCTGCGAAGACTGACCGCTCCGCACCGACCGATGTCACGGATGACCGGCCGGTGCTGTTGCGTGTCCGCCGCAGTTTTGCCGTTTCGAGAGTGAGCAAACCCCCGCCATGATCACGACCACCGCCCTGGAGCTTCGCGCCGGCGCTCGGATCCTGCTGTCCGAGGCGTCCCTGCGCGTACAGCCGGGCGACCGCATCGGTCTCGTCGGGCGCAACGGCGCCGGCAAGACCACCACGCTCAAGGTGCTGGCCGGCGAAGGCCAGCCGTTCACCGGCACCGTCGACAGCCGCGGGCCGGTCGGCTATTTGCCGCAGGACCCCCGTACCGGCGATCTGGACGTCACCGCCGCGAACCGCGTGCTGTCCGCACGCGGCCTGGACACCATCCTGAGCGAGATGAAGGCCCTCGAGGCGCGGCTCGCGACCGACACCGACGAGCGCACGCTGCGCCGGTACGGTGCCCTCGAAGATCAGTTCGCCGGGCTCGGCGGGTACGCGGCTGAGGCCGAGGCGGCCCGGATCTGCGCGAACCTCGGCCTGCCGGACCGGATCCTGGCCCAGACGCTCGGTACCTTGTCCGGCGGTCAGCGGCGGCGCATCGAACTCGCCCGGATCCTGTTCCGGGACGCGGCGGCCACCGGCGGCGGCATCCTGCTGCTCGATGAGCCGACGAACCACCTCGACGCCGACTCGATCACCTGGCTGCGCGGGTTCCTCTCCGCGCACAAGGGTGGCCTCATCGTCATCTCCCACGACGTCAACCTGCTCGACGCGGTCGTCAACAAGGTCTGGTATCTCGACGCCAACCGGTCCACGATCGACGTCTACAACGTCGGCTGGAAGACGTATCTGCAGCAACGGGAAACAGACGAGAAGCGCCGTCGTCGCGAGCGCGCGAACGCCGAGAAGAAGGCCGGCGCGCTGATGGCGCAGGCCGACAAGATGCGCGCGAAGGCGACCAAGACCGTGGCCGCGCAGAACATGGCCCGCCGGGCCGAGCGACTGCTGGACGGACTGGAAGACGTACGGGCCGCGGACAAGGTGGCCAAGGTACGGTTCCCGACCCCGGTGCCGTGCGGGAAGACACCGTTGACCGCGCACGATCTGTCAAAGAGCTACGGCTCGCTGGAAATCTTCTGCGACGTCGACGTGGCGGTCGATCGCGGCTCCCGCGTGGCGATCCTCGGCCTGAACGGTGCCGGCAAGACGACGCTGCTCCGGATGCTCGGCGGCCTGCTCGAAACCGACACCGGCGAGGTCGTTGCCGGCCACGGCCTGCGGATCGGCTACTACGCGCAGGAACACGAGACGCTCGACGTTGACCGTACGATCCTCGAACACATGCGCTCCGCGGCGCCGGACCAGACCGACACCGACCTGCGGCGGATTCTCGGCGCGTTCCTGTTTACCGGTGACGACGTCGACAAGGTGGCCGGCGTGCTCTCCGGCGGTGAAAAGACCCGGCTCGCGCTCGCGACGCTGGTCTGTTCGGGCGCGAACGTTCTGCTGCTGGACGAGCCGACGAACAACCTCGACCCGGTGAGCCGGGAGCAGGTGCTCGACGCGATCGCGCGCTATCCGGGGGCGATCGTGCTGGTGACGCACGATCCCGGCGCGGTCACCGCGCTCAAGCCGGACCGGGCGATCCTGCTACCGGACGGCGTCGAGGACGCCTGGAGCGACGACCTGCTCGAACTGGTCGAGCTCGCGTAAGGCGCGTCTCGCCGGGCGCATCGCAACAGCGTCACCACGGCGTCACCACGGCGTTGCCAGCACCGCCTGGATCACGACGGCGGTGATCGCGCCGCCGGCGACGAGCGGCCACGGTACGGCCGGCACCGGACCGGCCGGCCGGGCCGGCGCGATGGCGGCCACGGTGAGCCACGGGAAGAACGGTAGCCACGCCGCTTCGGCCCCGCCGCGAGCCTGCGCCGTGACGAGCGTGAACAGAACGGCGATCCCGGCGCCGAGCAGGAACGGCCAGGCCGGTGTGTTACGGATCTTGCGAAGACTGGCGTACAACGCCGGTCCACACGCGATGATCAACGCGACGAGGCTGATGACGCTCCACCACAGCGCCGACCGATTCGGTTCGATCCGGGTCTGGAAGTCGTACCCGGCCGCGACGAGTCCGGAAAACCAGCTGAAGCCCAGCAGGTTCGCGACGGTCACCGGCACCAGCGCGCCCAGGCCGGTGCCGATGTTCAGGAACGGCCGCCGGCGCGCGAAGTAGAGCAGCACGATCGCGAGGCCGAGCCACACGACCGAGTAGGCGAACATGCCGGCGAGCCCGATCAGAATGCCGCACAGCACCGACCACGCGGCGGCCGGACGACCGCGCCGCCCGCGGCCGCTCGCGTAGACACCGGCCGCGATGGCCAACGCACCGAGGGTCGCGACCACGCCGTCCATGCTGACGGCGACCCAGATCGCGTACGGTGCGAGCACCAGGATCGGGATGTAGCGCCGGGCCGTCGCCTCACCGCACACGTCCCGTACCGAATACAACACCAGCGGCACCGTCAGCACGCCAAGCACCGTGATGAGCACACCGACCGTGACGAGGTCAGTGACCCCGGTTCGCTGGATGCCCCAGAGCAGCAGCACCGATCCGGGTGGATGGCCGCGCGCAGCGAACGTGTGGGACTCGATGTTGTCGGTGTAGGTGGCGATGTAGTGCAGCGGATGGTTGTCGAGCGCGGCGATGTCCGGGGCGTAGTTCATCTGGCTACGAAGGGATCGGGTCAGGCCGCTCGCGCCGTCGACCAGGGCGAGCGAGAACGCCCAGGCCAGCGCCGCAAGGTAGCTCAGCGTGACGACGATCCGCCAACGGAGCCGGTCCAGCACACCGCTGATGGCGACCGCGACGACCAGCGCCGCGACCAGCGGCGCCACCAGGGAAAGCGGCGTCAGCTGGATGCGATATGCACCGAGGAACGGCGCGCTGGCCGTGCCGAGCTTGGCTCCGCTGCGCACCGCGAGCGCGGTCAAGCCGAGCCCGGCGGCCGTGAGTACCGCCCAGGACGCCAGGTCCAGCCACGCTCGGCGCGGAGTCTCGACCGGTCCGGGCGCTGCCGCCATACCCTCCGAGGGCAGGTGACGCGCTGTGTCCGAGCTCGCGGGGTCGGGCGCCATTCCACCCGGCGCGGGCGCCCGCGCCAGGCCCGGCGCCCCTACCGGCACCGGACCCGCAGCGGTCCCGCGGCGCGGTTGGGCAGCGTCGCGACGCGGTTCGGCCGCATCAGTGGTCACGGGGAATCACGGTATCGGGTAGCCGACAAACCCGTGCGTGTCGGTTGGTTTCCGGATGACATCTAGCGCATGATCGTCAGAAGAGGTGTAATTGTTGTGATCGTCAATACCACCCTATGTGACGTGAGGACTCCACTATGGCAGCCACCGGGACAACCGCAGCCACCACTGAGAAGGGTCGTCGCATCGTCGGGACGGAACGGCAGAATCTCGCCAAGGACCTGGTCAAGCGCTACACGTCCGGCGAAAGCATCCGTGCCCTCGCCGCGACGACCGGTCGGTCCTACGGATTTGTGCACCGCGTGTTGACCGAGTCCGGCGTCCAGCTCCGCCAGCGTGGTGGTGCGCGCCGCCGTAAGAAGGCATGACGACCGAGGTACGGACACCTCTCGGCAGCTCCGGAGTTCGAGTCGAACGCAACGGGCCGGTGGCGACGATCTCGCTGTGCCGACCCGATGTTCTCAACGCGCAGACGCCGGAAATGTGGGCCGCTTTACGCGATGCCGGCCGCGATCTGCCGGGAGATGTGCGCATCGTCGTCATCCGGGGCGAGGGCCGGGCGTTCTCGGCAGGCCTCGACCTGCGCCAGGCGAACGACCCTGGCGGCGGTGCGTTGGCTGCGATCGCCCAGTTGCCGCCGGACGACGCGGCCGACCGGATCGCCGGCTACCAGGCCGGCTTCACCTGGCTCGGCCGGCCGGACATCGTCAGCATCGCGGCCGTACAGGGGCACGCGATCGGCGCCGGGTTCCAACTCGCACTAGCATGCGATCTGCGCGTCCTCGCCGCCGACGCGAAGCTCACGATGGCCGAGGTCACCCTCGGGTTGGTGCCCGATCTGGGCGGGACGGCGCCGCTGGTGCGACTCGTCGGCTACGCGCGCGCACTCGAGATCTGTGCGACCGGACGCCGGGTCGGCGCCGACGAAGCGCTCGCGATGGGGCTCGCGAATCTCGTCGTACCCCCGGAAGACCTGGATGACGCGGTGCGCGACCTGACCGCCGCGCTGTTGTCCGGCGCGCGCGATGCGGTGGTGGAAATCAAGGCGCTGCTGGCCGGGGCGGCCGCGGGCCGCGACGGGTCCGCGCAGCTACTGGCCGAACGCGAGGCGCAGGTACGGCGGATCCGTGACCTCGCCGGCATCGGCGAGTGACCATTCCGCGCAGCGCATAACTCCTGATCAGCTTCCTGACTGTCGAGTCAGGTAAGACTGAGGCATGTCAGGGATGGGCCGGCCGAGCCACGCCGGCAGCGCGAGCATGCTGCGCTCGATCCGCCGCGAGGATCAGGTCCGCAGTCACAAGCTGAACCGGGGCACCGCCCGACGCGTGCTGGCCTTCGCCCGGCCGTTCCGCCGCGACATCGTCGTGTTCCTGCTCGCGGTCATCGTCGACGCGGCGATCGGTGTCGCGACGCCGGTGCTCGCCGGCCGCGTCATCAACACCATCACGAGAGGCGGTCCGGGAGCGCCCGCCGCGGTCGTGCGGATCGCGATCCTGATCGCCGCGCTCGCGATCGTGGATGCGATGCTGTCGCTCGCCCAACGTTGGTATTCGGCGCGGATCGGCGAAGGCAGCATCTACCGGCTGCGGACCCAGGTCTACGACCACGTCCAGCGGATGCCGCTGCAGTTCTTCACGCGTACGCAGACCGGAGCGCTCGTCAGCCGGCTGAACAACGACGTGATCGGGGCGCAGCAGGCCTTCACGTCGACCCTGTCCGGCATCGTCTCGAACGTCATCCAGCTTGTCCTGACCGCCGCCGTCATGTTCTCCCTGTCGTGGCCGATCACCGTGCTATCACTGGCGATGCTGCCGCTGTTCGTCTGGCCGGCCCGCCGGGTCGGCCGCCGACTCGCCGCCATCACCCGCGAGTCCTATCAACTCGACGCAAAGATGAACGCCACGATGACCGAGCGGTTCGGCGTCGCCGGAGCGCTGTTGGTCAAGCTGTTCGGCCGGCCGGAGGACGAGGCGAAGCGCTTCTCCGAGCGGGCCGACCGGGTCCGGGACATCGGCATCCAGCAGGCCATGTTCAGCCGGACGTTCTTCGTGTCGATGCTGCTCGTGGCGTCGCTGGCGCAGGCGCTGACGTACGGGCTCGGTGGCTGGCTCGCGGTCACCGGCCGCGGCGGCATCACGGCCGGGACGGTGGTCACATTGGCACTGCTGCTCACCCGGCTCTACGGCCCGCTGACGCAGCTGTCGAACGTACGCGTCGACGTGATGAGCGCGATGGTGTCGTTCGAACGGGTCTTCGAGGTGCTCGACCTCGCGCCCGGCATCGCCGAGAAGCCGGACGCCGTCGACGTACCGGCCGGCACCGGACACATCGAGTTCCGCGACGTCACGTTCCGCTACCCGACCGCGGCGGAGGTGTCCCTCGCCTCGCTGGAAGACGTCGCCGCCCTCGACCGTACGGTGTCCGAGCCGGTCCTGCGCGGCCTCAGCTTCGAGGTGCTGCCCGGCCAGATGGTCGCGCTCGTCGGGCCGTCCGGTGCTGGCAAGTCCACCACGTCGATGCTCATCTCCCGCGTGTACGACGTCACCAGCGGCGCCGTTCTGGTCGGCGACGTCGACGTCCGCGACGCGACGCTGGGCTCGTTGCGGGACACGATCGGTGTCGTGACCCAGGATTCGCACCTGTTCCACGAGACGATCGAGGAGAATCTGCGGTATGCCAAGCCGGATGCGACCGACGCCGAGATCTGGGACGCGTTGACCGGTGCCCAGATCGCCGACCTCATCCGTACGCTGCCGGACGGGCTCGCGACGGTCGTGGGGGAGCGCGGATACCGGTTCTCCGGCGGCGAGAAGCAGCGCATCGCGATCGCGCGACTGCTCCTGAAGGCACCGAGCATCGTCATCCTCGACGAGGCGACGGCGCATCTCGACTCCGAGTCGGAGGCGGCCGTACAACGCGCGCTGTCGGTGGCACTCGCCGGCCGGACCGCGCTGGTCATCGCCCACCGGCTCTCGACCGTACGCGAGGCCGACGCCCTGCTCGTCCTTGACGACGGACGCATCGTGGAACGCGGTACGCACGACGAGCTCGTCGCCGCCGGCGGGCTTTATGCCGAGCTCTACCGCACGCAGTTCGCGGTCGCGGAGTCGCCGCCGATCGTCGTCGAGGACCCGGAGCCGGTGGTCATCGCGGCCAGCGAGACGGCCGAGCGCGATTTCGCCGACCGCGATCTCATGGGCCGGGATTGACGCTCTGTGTAGGCATGGTGGCTCACGGCCGTCGGCTAGAGTCGCCTTCGTGCGCTTCGTGATCCTGCCGCCACCCGTCCGCTAGCGGGCGGGTGATGGCCCCGCCGGCTGACGGCCGGGCCGACCAGAGTTCATCCTCGACGCGATCGTCGGGGCGATGGACGCCGCCCGCTTCACGCGGTCCTGTCCGGCTTCCATCAACATGGCGCCTCGCGGCTGACGCCGCGCATCGGCGCCGCCAACGGCGCCTCGCGGCTGACGCTGCGCATCGGCGCATGGAGACGCATGATTTCTGAATCTTCCTCCGTCGGCTCGACATCTTCCTCGGTCGGCCTGACGTCTTCCTCGGTCGGCCCGACGGCGCCGACGCATCTGCGGGGCGTCCTGTCGATCGCCGCGGCGGCGATCGCCTGGGGCACCGGCGGCGCCGTCGCGGTGATTCTGCAACGGCACAACCATCTCGGTCCGGTCACCGTGTCGTTCTGGCGTTTCGTCGTGGCTGTCACGGCGTTGGCGGCGTTGCGCGCCGTCCGTTACCCGCGCCGCCCGCGATCTGGGTGGTGGCACCGCGTCCAGTGGTCGACGGCCATCATCGGCGGCGTCGGCCTCGCCGTGTCCCAAGCCGCCTACTTCGGGTCGGCCGACACCGCCGGCGTCGCGCTCGCGACGCTGGTCACGATGGGCACCTGTCCGGTGCTCATCGCGCTCGGGGCGCGCTACCTGTTGGGCGAACGGCTGACTTACCCTCGGATGGCCGCGATCGGGCTTGCGCTGGTCGGCCTCGTTCTTCTCACATTCGGGCCGCACGCGGGCGGCAGCGATCCGACGCTCGGCATTCTGCTTGCGCTCCTGTCCGCCGCCACCTACAGCGCGGTGATCCTGCAGGGCCGAGCGCGTCAGGGCCAGGGCGAGATGCTTCCCGCGTACGTCGTCGGCATGGTCTGTCTCGCGCCGATCGCCCTCGTCGAAGGCGCGCTGCCGCACGGCGGTAACACCGTTGGGGCCGTTGCGTGGCTGGTGTACCTCGGGCTCGTTCCGACCGTGCTGGCCTACCAGTTGTTCTTCGCCGGCCTCGCCACCGTACCGGCGGCGACGGCATCGGTCATCGCCTTGCTCGAGTCGGTGACGGCCGCGGCCATCGCCGTCGGGCTGCTCGGCGAGCACCTGACACCGGCGTCCCTCGCCGGCATGGCGGTGTTGCTCATAGCGGTCACACTCATGGCGCGCGGCGGCGGCAAGGCCGGCGACGATGTCGTGGTGGCCGGCGTCGACGCTGAGCCGGTCGATCCCGGCGTCGGCGTACCGGCCGACCGGGAGGGTGTTGTGCCGGCCGACTGACGGTCTTGCCGGCCGATCACGCGGTTGCCGGTTGCGAGGTTCAGAACGTCCGAGGTTCAGAATGTCCTGGGTTCAGAATGTCCTGGGTTCAGAATGTCCTGAGTAGGCCGCCGTCGACCGGCACGGTGATGCCGGTCAGGTAGCTCGCCGCCGGCGACAGCAGGAACGCGGCGACCCGGCCGAACTCGGTCGGGTCGCCGAGCCGGCGCAACGGGATCTCGGCGGCGAGCGCCCGCGCGGCGGCCTCCGCGTCGGGTGCCGCAGCTACGAGTTCGCGCATCCGGTCGGTCGCGAGCCGACCGGGCAGCAGGCTCAGCACCCGTACGCGGCGCGGGCCGTACTCGTCGGACATCTCCTTCGCGACGGCGGCGAGCCCTGGACGAAGACCGTTGGAGATGCCCAGACCCGGCAGCGGTGCCCGGACAGACGTCGACAGGACGAAGGCGATCGTTCCGCCGTCGTGATCGGCGAGCCGGGCCGCGACCGTACGGGCGATGCGTACGGCACCGAGGAACACCGTCTCGAACGACTCCCGCCACTGCTCGTCGGTGACGTCGGTGGCCGGAGCGGCCGGTGGCCCGCCTACCGAGATCAGCGCGCCGTCGAGCCGGTTGCCACGCTCCAGGGCGGCGGTCACGAGGCGTTCGGCCGCGTCCGGCTCGGCGTTGTTCACCGCGATCGCGCGGGCCGTACCCGTCGAGCCGATGTCTCGGGCCTCGGCCGTCAGCCGGTCGGCGGCGGCGGTGACGGCGTCGGCGTGGCGAGAGGCGATAACGACATGCGCACCGTCGGCGACGAGGCACTCGGCGGCGGCGAAGCCGAGCCCGCGCGACGCTCCGGTCACGATGTACACACGTCCGGCGAGTCCGAGATCCATGCCCTCATCTAACCGCACTGTGTTGTCTAGGCGCCGTTGTCTAGGTGCCCGGACCAACGGTCGGCGCACCGTGCGTGTCTAGGCGCCTGGACCGATGGTTGGCGCACCCTGCCTGTCTGGGCGCATGGACCCGATGGTCGGCGCACTTCGTGTGGCCGTGGTGGAGGTGTCGACCGACCGCCCACGTGGGTTGCGCGCCGATGGCGAACGCTCCTCGCTGCCCGCGTGGCTCCCGGCGACGCAGCCGCGCGCTGGTCGCTGGTCGCGTTGGTTGAGGTGCTGCGGCACCGCCCGCGTGGGTTTGCGCGGGTTAGCGGCCGCTGCCCGCTACGCGCGGCCGCGTAGCCAGCCTCTGACGTCCAGAGTTGGCGGCGAACAATCCTTCGGCGCGCCGGCGGGGCCGCACGGGCGAACTGCGGCACACAGGGATTCGAAGCGTCGCTCGGGGGTGGGTTGTTCGTGATGGCTTCGGGCTGGTTCATGGCTTAGTTGCGTTGGTGGTAGGGGTTGCGGCGTGGCATCTGGGTGGGGTCGGTGTGGGTGGGTGGGGTGAAGGTGGGTTTGTGGTCGGGTCCGAGGTGGATGGTCCAGTCACTGGTGTGGATCAGCCGGTGGTGATATCGGCAGAGGGCGACGCCGTTGTCGCGGTTGGTGGTGCCGCCGTGGGTCCAGTAGGTGATGTGGTGGATGTCGGTCCAGCGGGGTGGTCGGTCGCAGCCGGGGAAGGCGCAGCCACCATCCCGTAGCAGGATGGCGGTGCGGGTGGCGCCGGTGAAGGGGCGTCGGGTCGCGGCCGACATCGATGGGGACGCTGGCGCTGTCGAGGAGGGCGGGCAGGATGGCGGCGTCGCAGGCGAGGCGTCGGGTGGTTGCGGGGGTGAGCAGTTGCCCGGTGTCGAGCTGTCCGACGGCTACCTCGCGTTGTAGGGCGTCGAGGTCGATGGTGACGATGATCTGTGCGGGTTGCCCGCCGTGGGCGGGTAGTTGTCCGGTGCGTAGCGCCAATTGGCAGACGTCGACGAGGGCGTCGGCGCGGCGGGCGGCGGGGGTGCGTAGGTCCGGGCCGGACGCGTCACGGAAAGGTTTGGTCAGTGGTGCGATGGCGGCGTCGATGATCGCCGCGCCTTCCACGTCCAGCACACCGGTGAGGCGGATGCCGCCGAGCCCGTCGGGGGTCAGGGTGAATCCGCGGCGTTGCTGGGCGTGGTGTTGTTCGCGGTCGAGCCGGTCGCGGAGTTGCTGGTCGGCCAGGTCGGGGTTGATGTGGGCCAGGACGCGGTCGCCGAGGCGGCGCAGGATGGCGGGTTCGAACTGGGTGGCGTGGCCGATCAGCACGGTTTCGACCTTGTCGACCAGGCCGGGTTCGTGGTCGGGGACGTCGGCCAACACCCGACCGATCGCCACGGCCTGGGCGGCGTTGACTGTGCCGTCGGTGACGGCGTCGGCTAACACCGGCCGTTCCTCGAGCACCTGGCCCAGGGTGACCAGGAGCCGTGCTTCGGCCGGGCTGATGCGCAGCAGGTCGCGTAGCCACGCCACCGTCGACGTCGACACCCTGCCGCCGGGGCAGATCCCGACCCTGGGCCTCCCGGGCGAGTGCGAGCGATCGCGGCGGTGGCCGCCGACACTGATCGGTGCAGACCGACCGCGTCCTGCGTCAACTGCGTGTCGGACAGGCCGTAGACCGGACGCGACGCGAACCCGGCGATGTCCGCCCCGGCCCGTGTCAACGCCTCGTCCATGACACCACAATCGCACACCCGTACGACAATCCCGGGAGCGCATGAAGCGGGCCGAAACCGTTGTGGCACAAAGCATCCGTGGCCAGCGGACTTGAATCAGACCGACGATCGGAAGGTCTCCAAGTGCCGGCATCGCGCTCCCGGGACGGCGCAGTGGCCTGTCTAAGCGTGCGCGGGCGACGTCTGTCGGCGGACGGCCGCCTCGACCAGATCCAGCACCGGTTCGAGGTCGCCGGCCGGCCGGCCGATCGCCAGGTGGAGCACCAGCCCGTCGTAGGCGAGCTCGAGGAACTGCGCGAGCGTGTCGATCGGCACATCGCTGCGTAGCACGCCCGCATCCCGCTGCCGGCGCAGGCGCTCGCGGGTCGCGGCGGCGAGCGCGTCGGAGGGTGCCGACCATCGCGAAGCGAAATCCGGGTCGGTACGGAGTCGACGGGAGACCTCGAGTTGGCTGCCGAGCCAACCGGCCGTGTCCGCGTCCTGGCGATGCACCAGGTCGCGCATCACCTGCACGAGCCCGTGTTCGGCGACGGTGGCCACCATCGTGGCCGCGTCATCCTCGGCAACGGCGATGAACAGTGATTCCTTGTCCCGGAAGTGGTGGAAGATCGCGCCCCGGGAGAGCCCCGTCTCCTTTTCCAGTACCCGTACGGTCGCGCCCTCGTAGCCGTACCGTGCGAACGATGCCCGCGCGCCCGCGAGGATCTCGTGTCGCCGGGCGGCGAGCTGATCAGGACGTACTCTGGGCACACATCGATCGTGTCAGGTACATCGACGTCTTGCAAACCGTATGTACGGCTTGAGATAGCCGTTGGCGGAGCCACATGCGACGATGACGCGCATGAATCCGATCCGGGTTGCCGCCGTCCAGGCCGAGGCGGTGCCGGGCGACGTACCGGCGAACGTCGCGACCGCCGCGCGGCTCGTCGGCCAGGCCGCGGCGTCCGGCGCCATGGTCGTCGTGCTGCCGGAGCTGTTCCTCTCGGCGTACCACCCGCCGGCTCTGACCGCACAACCAGCGACGGACCTGTTGGCGGACGCGGATCGGGCGATCGTCGATCCGCGGCTGGACCCGCTGCGGGTTGCGGCCCGCGAGCACGGCGCGGTCGTGGTCGTGGGTGCGCCGGTACGGCATGCCGACGGTCGCCGGACCTGCTCGTCGCTTGTCGTCGACCGGTCCGGCACGGTCACCGCCGCCTATGACAAGCAGCAGCTCTGGGGCCCGGACGAGCGTGCGCTGTTCGTGGCCGGTCAGCAGGGCGCGACCGTCACGATCGACGACTGGCGATTCGGCCTCGGCATCTGTTATGACGGCTGCTTCCCCGAGCACGGCCGAGCCGTCGCGCTCGCCGGCGCCGACGGATACCTCATCCCCAGCGGGTACGTGCTCGGCTCGGAGCACCGGCGGGATGTCTACTACGCCGCGCGGGCGCTGGACAACACGATGTACGTCGTATTCGCGAACTCGGTCGGCGGGCCGCCGCCATGGACGTTCAACGGGGGAGCGGCGATCTACGAGCCGGAGGGCCGGGCTGTCGTCCGAGCGCCGGACGTGGGCGAGCACGTCGTCGTGGCGGACCTCGATCCGGCGCATATCGCGGCCGTACGTGCCGCGCACTCGATGTTGACCGACCGGCGTACGGATCTCGGTGGTCGCGTCGAGATCGCCGTCGCCTGAACCGGCTGGACGCGGTTGACTGTGCGATATGCCAGGGAAGTCCCGGATGTCGTACGTCGACGGACGTCAACCTGTTCGGCGAGTCAGTCGGGGACTAGTCCCCGGCCGCAATCCTCACGTAGTGTGCGCGCGTGCCGCTGTTGCTCCTGGACCTCGACAACACTCTGATCGACCGGGCGGGGCCCTTCCGCGCCCTGGCTCGCGAGGTGTTGACCCGCATCGGAGCACCCGCAGGCGACCTGGATTGGCTGGTAGCCGTCGACAATGACGGCCAGACGTCACGCTGGGACGTCGCCGAGGCGCTTCGGTCGCGCTACGGCCTAGCGATCTCGACGATCGATCTGATCGAGGCATTGCATGACGGCGTGGTTGCGCACAGTCGCCTGGACCCGCTCGTTGCATGCGCCGTGGAGATCGCTGGGAACGCCGGTTGGGTGCCGGTGGTCGTGTCCAACGGGGCCATCCGGCAGCAGGAGGCCAAGATCCGGATGACCGGGCTGGACCGGTACGTCGCGGACTGGGTGATCTCCGAGGAGGTCGGCGTCAGCAAGCCCGATCCACGGATCTTCCGACTCGCCGCCGAGCGTGCACGCATGCCGTTCCGCAATGCTTGGATGATCGGCGACTGCCCGAATTCCGACATTGGTGGCGCGATGGCGCTCGGGATTCGCAGCGTGTGGATTCATCGCGGACGCCGGTGGACCGAGCCGCGATTCACCCCGACCGTAACCGCCGACAGCCCGATCTCGGCGCTGGCCGCGATCCTCGGCAACGGCCGCTGACGGCAGCGTCGGCGCCGCCGCGCTCGGTGTCCGGGTGAGGCGTCGTGCGCGCACAAAGCCGAGCGCTGACGCTGAGGCCGAGCGCTGAGATCCGGAATCTTGGAACGCGAGAGATCGGTCGGCGCCAAGATCCGGCACCTGTGGTCGCAAGGTCGCGGTTCATGCGGCGCGGCGGTTTGCGGATCACGCGGCGCGGCGGCTTGCGAATTGTGCGCCGTCACCTGGCGTCCAAGATCCGTGACCTTGCCGCCTGGAGGACTTCTTGGCCTCAAGATCGGGCACCTGTGGTTCCAAGGTCGCGGTTCATGCGGCGCGGCGGTTCATGCGGCGTAGCGGTTCATGCGGCGCGGCGGTTCATGCGGCGTAGCGGTTCATGCGGCGTTGCGGGTCACGCGACGCCCACAGCTGTGCGGCGTCGCGGTTCGCGGTTCGCCGATCACGACGAGCGTGCGGTGTTAGCTCGTCTCCGCCGGCGAGAAATTCGGTTGACCGGTCCGGCGACGTCCTCGCTATGCTGCCGGCGTCACGTGCGGAGCATTTGCGCCGCGCTCGCAGGCGATGCGTCGCCGCCGGGATGTCCCGGTCGACTGGAAGGAGGGGTGAATCATGGCCGACTTTGTCGTGCCCTGCATCCGCCGTACCGTCCATTCGACCGAAGGATCTTCACCTTGCGTGACCAAGACCAGGGGTTCTCGCGCGTAACCAAGCGCCGTCGCTTCGATGACGACGACCCCACGTTCCACAAACGCGCCAGCCGCCAGACCGTCGACACCCCGGAGTACGAGGCGTGGGAGATCGACGAGATCGATGGTGCCGACCGGTGGTCCACCTGGGATGTGCCGACCGCCGGGCAGCGCGGCCCGCAGCCGTACCCGGATTGGCTCGTCACCGACCTGGCCGCCGCCGACACCGAACTAGGCATTTTGAAGACCGGCAAGGAAGCCGACGTCTTCCTGGTCGAGCGCGGGATTCCCCGGACCGATCGGCGTTGCCTGCTCGCGGCCAAGCGCTATCGGGCCTCGCAGCACCGGCTTTTCCACCGCGATGCCGGATACCTCGAAGGTCGCCGCGTCCGCGAGTCGCGCGACAACCGAGCGATGGCCAAGCGGACCACTACCGGTATGCAGATGATCGCGACACAGTGGGCGAATGCGGAGTTCGGCGCGCTGACTCAGCTGTACGTGCTCGGCGTGCCGGTGCCATATCCGGTGCAGATTCTCGGGACCGAGCTGCTGCAGGAGTTCATCGGCGACGTGGCGACTCGGCAGGCCGCACCACGACTGGCGCAGGTGCGCGCCGACACCGCCGATCTGCCCGATCTCTGGGGCCAGCTGGTCGCGGCCGTCGGTTTGATGGCACGGGCCGGCTTCGCCCACGGCGACCTCTCGGCCTACAACATCCTGGTGAACGACGGCCGACTGGTCCTCATCGACCTGCCGCAGATCGTTGACGTGGTGGCCAACCCGCAGGGTCGCGACTTCCTCATCCGTGACGCGGCCAACGTCGCGACCTGGTTCCGAGCTCGCGGGCTGGATGTGTCGGGCGACGAGTTGGCCGAGGAGCTGATCGCCGAGGCGAACATCCGTTAGCCGCGGGCTCACGGTGAATCGATCAGCGGGGCGCGGTCTCGATGCCGCGGACCAGCGCGGTGATGCCATCGACCCAGCTCACGCGCGCGATCGTGTCGTCCGGGAAGAAGCCGCGGAGTTCGAGAGAGGCCAGGCCGTGAACGAGGCCGAAGAGCTGGAGTCCGATCTGCATCGGTTCGCGCTCGGGGAACCGGCCGGTGTCGATGCAGCGGCGGATAGTGCTGAGCACGCGCTCGAACGACCGGAACGCGAGCGCGGCGTCTTCCTCGGAGAGCTTCATGTCGGGGGTGACCCGGCCGAACCACAGGTCGTACAGCGCCGGCTGCTCGCGGGCCGCGGCTCGATAGGCCAGGGCGAGGGCCGGGAACTCGCGGGTCGGGTTGTCCGGATCGACCGGCACCGCCTCGTGGTGCCGGCGCATGGATTCGGCGGCGATCGTGAATAGCGCGCGGAGCAGCCCATCCTTGTCGCCGAACAGGCTATAAACCGCGCGCGTGGTCGTGCCCGCCTCGTCGGCCAGCCGTCGCAGCGTCACCGCGCCCGCGCCTTCGGCACCGACGATCTGCGTACCCGCGTCGAGCAGCGCCTGCCGCGTCTGCGGCCCGTGTTCTCGTGGTCGACCCATCTTTACAGAATAGCGCAACAGCGTTACGTTACGGGGTAACGTAACGCTGTTGCACAAGGAGGCGGCCATGTCGTACGACGTCGTCATCGTGGGAGCGCGGCCGGCCGGAGCGGCGACCGCGATTCTGCTCGCCCGGGCCGGGTTGCGGGTTGCGGCCGTGGACCGGGCTCGGTTCCCGAGCGACACGCTGTCCACCCACCAGGTCCAGCTGCCCGGCGTCGCCTGCCTGGCCCGGTGGGGATTACTCGACGCGGTGATCGCGAGCAACTGCCCGGCCACACGTCGAGCCCGATTCGACCCGGGTCCGGTCGCGTTCCGCGGCCACTATCCGTCGTTCGACGGTGCCGACGCCGTCTACAGCCCACGCCGTACGGTGCTCGACACGATCCTCGTCGCGGCGGCCCGCGCAGCCGGTGCCGAGGTCATCGAGGGCTTCGACGTGGCCGACGTCCTGATGTCGGACGGCCGGGTCACGGGCATCCGCGGCGCCGAGCGCGGCGGCGGGCGGTCGGTGGTGGAGATCAAGGCGCCACTCGTCATCGGTGCCGACGGCAAGCACTCCCTGGTGGCGCGTACGGTCGGCGCCCGCGCGTACGACGATCGGCCGGCCCGTTCCGGCGCGGTGTACGCGTACTGGGACGGCCTCGCGATCGACGGCGGCGAAATGTACGCCCGACCGAATCGGGCGATCGGCGTGTGGCCCACGAACGACGGCCTCGCGATCACGTACATCGCGGTGCCGGCCGGCGAGTTCGGCGCGTTCCACGCCAGTGTGGACGACCAGATGCTCGCCACCTTCGACAAGGCGGGTGATCTCGGTGAGCGCGTCCGGGCGGCGACGCGCGTCGAACACGTACGGGCCACGCCGGACGTGCCCAACGCCTACCGCCAGCCGTACGGACCGGGCTGGGCGCTCGTCGGCGACGCCGGTCTCGTGATGGATCCGATCACCGGTCAGGGCATCGGCCACGCACTCTGCGACGCGGAATCCCTGGCGGCCGACCGTGATCGACGGGCTCGGCGGCGCGCGTCCGCTCGACGAGGCGCTCGCCGCTCATCACGCGGCCCGGGACGCCCGCACCCATGCGATGTACGGCTTCACGACCGAACTCGCGTCATTCCGGCCCAAGCCCGGCGGCGAAATGCTCTTCCGCTCGATCGCTCGCAGCCAGGAGCGGATCGACGAGTTCCTCGGCGTGCTCGCCGGCGCCGTGCCGATGAGTGAGTACTTCGCGCCGCGCAATCTGGCCCGGATCGTCGGCCCGCGCGAGATGGCGGCCGCCGGCCTGCGCGGCGTGTCGGCCGGCTTGCGTGGCGTCTCGGCCGCGGCGACGGCACCGTTGCGAGCCCGCCGATCGAGCGGACCGGCGAAGCCCGCGCCGGATCCGTCCGTGCCGGCGAAGCCCGCGCCTGCGCCGATCATCGGTCCAGGCGCTTAGACAGACACGGCGCCTAGAGAACACAGCTCCGTCCGTACCGGCGAAATGAACGACGCCCGGTCCGCGACATCATCGCGGACCGGGCGCAGCACCAACCTCTGGTTCTAGGCGTCGAGCATCTTGCGCAGCACGAACTGCAGGATGCCGCCGTGCCGGTAGTAGTCGGCCTCGCCGGGCGTGTCGATGCGGACGACGGCGTCAAACTCGACGTTGCCCGCCTTCACGTGCACGGTCTTCGGCGTCTGGCCGTTGTTGAGGGCCGTGACGCCGGTGATCGCGAACGTCTCCTCGCCGGTCAACCCGAGCGAGTCGGCGGTCTCGCCGGCCGGGAACTGCAGCGGCAGCACACCCATACCGATCAGGTTGGAGCGGTGGATGCGCTCGTAACCCTCGGCGATGACCGCACGGACGCCGAGCAGCGCCGTTCCCTTGGCCGCCCAGTCGCGCGACGAACCGGTCCCGTATTCCTTGCCGGCCAGGATGACCAGGGGTACGCCGGCCGCCTGGTACGCCGTCGACGCGTCGAAGATCGTCGTCTGCTCGCCGGTCAGCAGGTTGCGGGTGAAGCCGCCCTCGACACCGGGCACGAGCAGGTTGCGCAGCCGGATGTTGGCGAACGTGCCACGGATCATCACCTCGTGGTTGCCGCGCCGGGAGCCGTAGGAGTTGAACTCCTTGCGGTCGACGCCGTGCCCGGAAAGGTACGCGCCGGCGGGGGAGTCGGCCTTGATGTTGCCGGCCGGCGAGATGTGATCCGTCGTGACCGAGTCGCCGAGCTTCGCGAGCACACGCGCGCCGTCAATGTCGGCGACTGGCTCCGGCCGGGCCGACATGCCCTCGAAGTACGGCGGCTTGCGCACGTACGTCGACGAGTCCTCCCACTCGAACACCTGACCCGTCGGCGTCGGAAGGGACTTCCACCGCTCGTCCCCGGCGAACACGTCCGAGTAATCCTTGGCGAACATTTCCGCGTTCACCGCGACGTCGATGACGTCCTGGACATCGCGCGGGCTCGGCCAGATGTCGGCCAGCATCACGGCCTTGCCCTCGGCATCGGTGCCCAGGGCCTCGGTCGTGAGGTCGATGTCCATCGTCCCGGCGATCGCGTACGCCACGACAAGCGGCGGCGACGCCAGGTAGTTCATCTTCACGTCCGGGTTGATCCGGCCCTCGAAGTTCCGGTTGCCGGACAGCACCGAGACGACGGCGAGATCGGCCTCGTTGACCGCCGCCGAGACCTCGTCCGGAAGCGGGCCGGAGTTGCCGATGCACGTCGTGCAGCCGTAGCCGACCAGGTTGAAGCCGAGCTTGTCGAGGTACGGCACCAGGCCGGCCTTCTCGTAGTAGTCCATGACGACCTTCGAGCCCGGCGCCAGCGTGGTCTTCACCCACGGCTTGCGCGCCAGACCGCGGTCGACGGCGTTGCGGGCCAGCAAGGCCGCGCCGATCATCACCTGCGGGTTCGACGTGTTCGTACACGACGTGATCGACGCGATGACGACCGAGCCGTGGTCCAGCTCGTACGTGGTGCCGTCCTCGCCGGTCACGAGCGTCGGCTTGTGCGGCCGGCCGCCGTTTGCGCGCGAGTTCGACGACGGCGCGTCCGAGGCGGGGAAGCTCTCTTGGCTCTGCTCGTCGACATCGTCCTCGGCCGCGTAGTTCGGCAGTACCGAGCGGAAGTTGTCCTTCGCGTCGGACAGCGCGACTCGGTCCTGCGGACGCTTCGGCCCGGCGATCGACGGCACGATCGTGCCGAGGTCGAGCTCCAGGTACTCGGAGTAGGTCGGCTCGACGGCCGGGTCATGCCACAGACCCTGTGCCTTCGCGTACGCCTCGACCAGCGCCAGCTGCTGCGGCGAACGCCCGGTCAGCTTGAGATAGCGGACGGTCTCGTCGTCGATGGGGAAGATGGCGGCGGTCGAGCCGAATTCGGGGCTCATGTTGCCGATCGTGGCCCGGTTCGCGAGCGGTACGGCGGTCACGCCGTCTCCGTAGAACTCCACGAACTTTCCGACCACGCCGTGCTTGCGCAGCAGCTGCGTAATGGTGAGCACGAGGTCCGTCGCCGTAGTGCCCTCCGGCAGCGTGCCGGTCAGCTTGAAGCCGACGACGCGCGGGATCAGCATCGAGACCGGCTGCCCGAGCATCGCCGCTTCGGCCTCGATACCGCCGACACCCCAACCGAGCACGCCGAGGCCGTTCACCATCGTCGTGTGCGAGTCGGTGCCGACCACGGTGTCCGGGTAGGCGGTGCCATCGCGGTCCATCACGACGCGGGCCAGGTGCTCGATGTTGACCTGGTGCACGATGCCGGTGCCGGGCGGGACGACCTTGAACTCGTTGAACGCGGTCTGACCCCAGCGCAGGAACTGGTAGCGCTCCTTGTTGCGCCCGTACTCGAACTCGACGTTGCGCTCGAACGCGTCGGCGCGGCCGAAGACGTCGGCGATGACCGAGTGGTCGATGACGAGCTCGGCCGGCGCGAGCGGGTTGACCTTCGAGGCGTCGCCGCCGAGGTCGCGGACGGCCTCGCGCATCGTCGCGAGGTCGACGATGCACGGCACACCGGTGAAGTCCTGCATCAGGACGCGGGCCGGGGTGAACTGGATTTCCACGCTCGGGTCGGCGTCGGCATCCCACTCGCCCAGCGCGCGGATGTGGTCGGCGGTGATGTTCGCGCCGTCCTCGGTCCGCAGCAGGTTCTCGAGCAGGACCTTCAGGCTGAACGGCAGGCGTTCGTGGCCCGCCACCTTGCTGATCTCGTAGATGTCATAGCTCGCGTCACCGACGCGTAGCTGGCTCTTCGCACCGAAGGTGTCGAGGCTGGCCACGTCGCACTCCTCACATGTGTCACGCCCGTCACTTGCGGCTCGCCAGATGGGCGACGCCGCCCGTCGTTCAGTCTCGCGCACGCTTGGTCGGGGCCGCACAGCAAGGGCCGCGTCGCGTGATCGCCGACTTAACCAAACCGTACGTCCGTCTTGTTTTACGCGCAACCCCGTTCGGTGGTCGGAAGCGGGGATCGGCCGGTTGCGGTCGCGTTCGCGGTCGCGCTCGCGCTCAGCAGGATCGCTGCAGGGTCAGCGCCTTGACCGAGGCCAACCACTGGTACGGAATCTGCCGGATCCAGTCGAACGTCGGCAGCGGTGCGGTGCTCACGTACACCGAGCCGCCGAAGCATCGGCTGACGCGCAGCCGGGCCCGCCAGGCCTGATCGGGTGTCGTCACGATGATGACGGAGGTCCAGTGGAGTTGGGTCGCGAGCTGCCCGATGTAGCGGGCTTCGCCCCGCGTGGTGTCCGGGACCGGGTTGAAGCACAGAATTTTTACTCCCGGCACCGGCGGCAGGCACGTGTCCGAAAGCGTGTCCGCCGGACGGGTCGACTGGATCAGCAGCGGAGCCTTGTGCGCGCGGGCCAGTGCCAGCGCGACGCTGTCGCGACCGTAATCGTTCTCGCCGCCGAGTTCGACGATTGCGTTGGCGTGATCGGGCAGCGGCGGAAGTTCGGGCCAGACGAAGATGCGTGCGGTCGCGCCGACGAACAGCAGCGCGACGAGCGCCACCACCATGGCGACAGTGCGTCGCCGCCCCCGGCGGTTCGGGCGCGGCATGGTGACCGGTGCGTCCGTGAGCACGCGGACCTCCTGTTCGTGCGCCACCGGACGCTGTCGGCCGCCGGTCGAGATCTGGCACATCGGTGCCAATGTCCGCATGATCGCGCACGACGGTTGCCGGTGTGCGATCGCGGGGCGGACAGACGACGGCGACCATCGATGCGATCGAGAATCGCCGCGACCTGGCATCCGCCGAACGCCGCGATCACGGGAAGCCTAGGCGCGGCTAGCGCGGTGGATCGGAGGAACCGGCACATCCGGACGGGACTTCACCGACGCCGGTTGCCGCTTCGACCAGGCACGATCGGTCGGCTCCGGCCCGGTGACGCTGGGCGCCCCAGCCGGTCAGCCGGGTCGCCCCGGGCGTCGCGGCTATCCCGGCCGCCGTCATGTTGATCTCGGGCGGAGGGTGACCGATGTGGACTCGGGCGAGAGTGCGAAGTTGACCATCCGGCCGTACATATCGCCGCAACTTCCCGGAACTTGCCCACTTCGCGGCGCGATTTCCGGGCAACTTCCGTGAAGTTGTCCAGGCCATTGACCCCGCGCACAGTCGTCGTGCACGGGATCAACGACCTGCGTACGGCGATCAGCCGGGCAGGCGCGGGCCGGCGGCCCGCTGCGCGGCCAGCCACGCTTCCACATCGGCCGCGTGCCGCGGCAGTCCGTCCGACATGACCTGGGCGCCGGCCGAGGTCACCAGGACATCGTCCTCGATGCGAATGCCGATCCCGCGCAGTTCCGCCGGTACGAGTTCGTCCTCCGGCTGGAAATACAGCCCCGGCTCGACGGTCAGGACGTAGTTCTCGCCGATCGTGCCGCCGCGGTAGGTCTCGTTGCGAGCGTTCGCGCAGTCATGCACGTCGAGCCCGAGCATGTGTCCGAAGCCGTGCAGCGTCCAGCGCCGGTAGATCTGGGACTCGCTGTCCATCGCCTCGTCGACGCTGACCGGCAGGAGACCGAGATCCTTCAGCCCGCCGGCAAGCACGCGCATGCACGTCTCGTGGATGTCCTTGAACTCGACGCCGGGCTTGATCAGATCGACGCCGGCCTGCTGCGACGCGTAGACGATGTCGTACACCTCGCGCTGCAACGCCGTGAACGTGCCGCTGACCGGCACCGTACGCGTGACGTCGGCCGTGTAGAGCTCGCGGTTCTCCACGCCCATGTCCATCAGAAGCAGGTCGCCCGGGTGCGTCTCGCCGGTGTTACGGGTCCAGTGCAGCGTCGTGGCGTGCGGACCGTTGCCGACGATGGCGGCGTAGCCGACCGTGTTGCCGTCGTGGCGCGCACGCAGACCGAACACACCGTCGAGGAGGCGTTCGGACACGGGCCGGTCGGCCGGCAGCACGCGTGCGACGTCTTCGAAACCCCGTACGGTCGCGTCGATCGCGTCCTGGAGTTGCGCGATCTCCCATGGATCCTTCGGCAGCCGCAGTTCGGAGAGCGTGCTTGCCAGCTCCCGATCGCCGGCGCCGTCACCGTAGGGAGCGACGGCCGCGTCGACGATCGGGTCGGCGCCCCGGAGCGTACGGGTCCGGGCCGGCGCACAGTTCGCCAGCACTTCGGCCAGACCGGCGAGCGGCGCGGTCACGATGCCGAGCTCGGCCGACTTCTCCTCGAGCGTGTGCCGCCGACCGATCCACAGCTCGCCGTACGCCCGGTCCCGGAAGAACTCGTCGGTGTCCCGCGGTGACCGGGGACGTACGTAGAGCGTGGCGTCGTGACCGGACGTACCCGTCGGGTGCAGGACGAGCACCGCCTCCGGGTCGTGTTCGCCGGTGAGGTAATAGAGGTCGCTACCCGGACGGAACGGATAGGTCGTGTCGTTCGCCCGCACCTTCTCGTGGCCGGACGGCACGATCACCGTCAGGCCGGCGAACGCCGCGGACACGGCCGCCCGTCGCGCGGCGTAGTTCGGCACCGCCGGCGACGGTGTGACGGCCAGTGTGGTGTCGTTCCACCCGGTGCGCATGAAGGCGAGCAAGCGCTCGGGGTAGTCCGGGTCGTGCGCCTGCGCGCCGGTGGCGGGCGCCTCTGGCGCCGGCGCGGCCTCGGCCGGTGCGGCGGCCGGTGCCGGCTCGGCCCCCGGCGGGTCGACGGGCGGTGGGGTGACCGACGGGTCATGCGGCTGTGACGTCATGGTGCCTCCTCGCGACCGGTGTGCCGACCCCGAACGTACCCCGTGACAAGATGACGCCCATGTGCGGACTGGTCACCTTCGTGAGCGCTCGCGGCGGTGCCCACCAGCACCGCGACGCGATCGCCGCGGCGGTGGAAACGGTCCATCATCGCGGACCGGACGAAACGGCCGTCACCGTCGTCGACGAATCGGTCGTGTTCGCGTGCAAGCGACTGTCGGTCATCGACGTCGCCCGCAGCCACCAGCCGATGTCGTATCCGGCCAGCGGTTTCGATGCCGGTCGGTACGTGATCGCCTTCAACGGCGCCGTCTACAACTATCGCGAGTTGCGCGACGAACTCGAAGCGCAGCATGGTGCCACGTTCGCGACCGAGGGCGACACCGAGGTCGTCGTCGCGGCGTACCACCACTGGGGTGAGCAGGCCGCCACCCGGCTGCGGGGCATGTTCGCCGTCGTCATCTACGACACGCACCGCGGCATGGTGTGGGGCGCGCGCGATCCGTACGGCATCAAGCCGTTGTACTACCTGGTGACCGACGACGGCCTGTATTTCGCGAGCGAGAAGAAGGCGCTGCTGCCGTTCTACCCGGACGCGGCCGACGCTGCCAGCGGTGGCGACGTGGACGCGGCGATCGACCCGGCCAGCCTGTCCTACTACCTGACGCTGCAGTACGTGCCGGAGCCCGCGACGCTGCACCGCGGCATCGGACGCGTCGGCGGCGGTGAGAGTTTCTCCTACCTGCCCGGCGGTACGTTCGCTACGCGGCGCTACTACCAGCCGGCGTTCCGTCCGACCGCGACCGACGATCCGGCGGCGCTCTACCGGCGCATCCGCGAGGTCCTGCGCGAGAGCGTCCACGCCCACCTGCGGGCCGACGTGCCGGTCGGCGCGTTCTTGTCCAGCGGCATCGACTCGACGGCGATTGTGGCCTTCGCGCGCGAGGTCTACCCGGACATCCCGACGTTCACCGTCGGGTTCGCCGTCGAGGGGTACTCGGAGATCGGCATCGCCGAGGACTCGGCCCATCACCTGGGTGTGCGCCTGCTGCCCACGCGGGTCACCGCCGCCGACGTGATGTCGGCGCTGCCGAAGATCATCTGGCACCTCGACGACCCGCTGGCCGATCCGTCCCTCGTACCGCTGTATTTCCTCGCCCGCACCGCGGCGCAGCACGTGACGGTCGCGCTGTCCGGTGAGGGCGCCGACGAGTTTTTCGGCGGGTACGGCCTCTACCGCGAACCGTTGTCGCTGTCGACGGTCGCCGGCCTGCCCGATTCGATGCAGCGTGGCCTGCGCAAGGTCGCCTCGGTGCTTCCTCAGGGCGTCAAGGGCCGCAGTTTCCTCGAACGGGGCACGACGCCGATCGAGGAGCGCTACTACGGCAATGCGCGCATCTTCACCGAGGAGCAGAAGCAGGTGCTGATGCGGCACTATGACGGCTCGGTGCGTTACACGGACGTGACCGCGCCGCTCTATGCCGAGACCGCCGGGCTTGACGACGTGACGAAGATGCAGCACATCGACCTCTACACCTGGCTGCGCGGCGACATCCTGGCCAAGGCCGATCGGATGTCCATGGCGCATTCGCTGGAGGTCCGGCTGCCCTTTGTCGACCGGGCGGTGTTCGACGTCGCGTCAACGATCCCGGTGGAGCTGAAGGTGCCGGCCAAGTCGGATGCCACGAAGTTCGCTATGCGGCGTGCCCTCGACGGCATCGTGCCGGCGCCCATCGTGAACCGTCGCAAGCTGGGTTTCCCGACGCCCATCCGCGTATGGCTGGCCGGCGAGATGTACGAGTGGGCGCGCAACGTGATCGCCGGCTCGGGCGCGGGCGAGTTGCTCGATCTGCCGTACGCCGTCGGGTTGCTCGACGAGCACCGGCGCGGTGAGCGGGACAACTCTCGCAAGGTGTGGACGGTCCTGGTGTTCTGCCTGTGGCACGCGATCTTCATCGAGGGCTCGCTGACACCGGAGATCGAACGCAATCCGTCCGCGCTCGACGCCAAGCCACCGGTCGGGCCCGTCGTCGACTAGCGCTCACCGCCTTACTCGCGGCCGCCGCGGCCATCGCTAGCCGGGTGATGAGCGATGAACGCCACGTACGCGTCCTGGCGCGCGTGCTCGGCCCAGCCCTGCGGCGTCGCGTCGAAACGGTCATCGCGCAGCGTCGGGTCGGCGCCGAGATCGAGCAGCATCCGCGCCGTCGCGACGTCACCGTTCCACGCGGTCCAATGCAATGGGGTCGCGCCGTCGACCCACGCATCGACATCGAACCCGAGCTCGACCAGCAGTGGTACGGCATCGGCCCGCCCGACGTTGGTGGCGCGCATGACGAGCCCCGGTTCGGCGGCGAGCACCTGGTCGAGCAGCGGAGGCTCGTCGGCCCGGATCCCCTCGACGCGCGCCCGGTCGCCGGCCAGGAGCGCGGCGACCAGCGCCGTTCGTCCGGTGAGCTCGGGGCGCCGCTCGCCCGCATCGAGGAATGCGGCGACCATCTTTTCGTCGCCGTTGGCCGCGGCCACCTCGATCGGGCGCCGCCCATCGGGCATCGGCCGGGCGACGTCGACACCGTGGCGGGCGAGGAGTAGCACCCGGCCGGCGAAGCCGTGGCTGACCGCCCAGCGGAGCTGCTTGTCGAGCAGCTCGCTCGGGGTGTCGAGCGCGTCCGGCCCGAGCCGAGCCATCCACGGCCCGCCGTCGCCGCGCCCGAGTCCGTACGCGAACAACAGATCGAGGTGGTCGTCGTCGGCGCGGAACATCCGGTTGTAGAGCGCCTGACCGTCGTTCGGGTCGGCGCCGGCATCCAGCAGCAGCCGGGCGAGTGCGATCGAGTGCGGATGCCGGGGCGTACGACCCGGTCCCTGCTCGCCTTCGCCGAACGCACCGGTCAGCGCGGTGAACGGCGTCGGCAGGCCGCCCCACAGATAGCCCGTGTTCGGGTCGGCGCCGGCGTCCAGGAGCGCCCGGGTGGTCGCGAGCACCGACGACTCGGCGACGTTGGGGTCGACCCGTGAGTAGGTGACGTAACACAGCGGCTGCCAGCGATACGGACCGCCCTCGCGTCGGGCCAGCGACGGATCTCCGCGCAACAGGCCATGCACGGCGTCTACGTCGCTCGCCGCCGCTGCCGCCCAGATGTGGTCGCGCGTCAGGTCGGGACGGGCCTGGAGGATCGCCCGCGCCGCGGCGGGATATTCCGGCCGGTCGTCGCTGTAGTCGACGCAGGCGAGCCGGCAGAAGCGGTCGGCGATATCGGCGTCGGCCGGTGCCCCACCATCGGGGTTGCCCGCGCCGTCCCGGGTCGATCCGCCAGGTCGTCCGTAGGTGGCGACCACGTCGAAGTAGTGCACGAGGCGGGGCCAGCTCGGGAAGCCGTACGACCGGGCGACCACGAGCTGGGCGGCGCTCAGTGGAAAGGTTGCCGGATCGTTCGGGTGCCCGCCCGGATGCACCGCGGCGACGCGGTCGATCGCGGTGGCATCGCCCGCTCGTACCGCGCGTTGCAGGTCACGTGCCTGCTTGCGCATCTGTTCGAGGCTCGGGTTCGTCGGCAGGGACAGGGCCGCCATGGCGACCTCCTTTCGCGTGCCTGCGGTCCGCGTCGCCAGGCCGAAAGGAGGACGGGTACGTGCGTCGGCAGCGACACAATTCGCTGCCCGGGGTCGTCCGTCAGGTGGGCTCAGCCCTTCCCGCGGACCACGGGTGCACCCTGCATGCCGCTGTCAGTCTAGCGGCACCGTGGCTGCGTCAGCGGTGTGCCTTGTCGTCGAGCGCGATCGCCACGACATCGGCGGAACCGGCCGGCGCGCCGTCCGGCACCTGGAAGGTGACGTAGGCGACGTGCGGTCCGACGGTGACGCCGGTCGGCATGGTGCTGTTGAGGCTCACTGGCAGATGGGCCGTCCACACCGTGCGCCCATGCGCTTCCAGCCCGACGACGCCACCGGCGGTCGCCGCGACGATGACCGTCGCCTGATTCGGCTGGCTCAGCACGGCAAGCCGGACCGGCGCGATGGGAACCTGCCACTGGATGCTGCCGCTGCCGGTGTCGTACTTGGTGAGTTGCGTCGAAGCGACCAAGACTGACGCGTTGATTGCCGCCATCGCGTGGACCGGGCCGCTCTCGAGTTCGTGCCACTGGCCCGAGCCGTCCGGGATCGCAAACGCGCGGACGTCGCGTTCGCTCCGCGCCACCACTGAGCCGCCGATGATCCGTGCCTCGACCAGCCGGGTCGCCGGATCGTCGGTCGCAGCCGGGGCCGGGTCACCATTCGGATTGAAATCTAGCGGCGTGTACGGCTGCGAGATCCAGGCGGGGTGCTTGCTTCCAGCCCGGTACAGCGCCACAAACGACTGAAGGCCGACCATCTGCGTGACGACCCAGCCGGTCGATGCGGCGGTCGGGGTCTCCGGCGTCTGCGTGAGTCGAAGGCCCACCTGCAGGGTGGTCACGACCTTGCCGGACCGATTGACGGCAAGGATCGCCGAGCCGAGGCCAATGAATGCGGTCGTCGAGTTCAGCGCAATCCCGGTGACGTGCAGTGGGCCATGGCTCGGGCCGATCGCCTTGGCCGCAAGGTCCGCCGGGTAGACATGGAACAGACGCTTGCCAGTCCCGAGGTTGTACAGGTCGAGCCACGAACCGTTGGAAATGAGTATGCCGTTTCCCCACAGCCACATAGCCGCGTCCGAGGAGATGAGCTTCTGCGCCGGCCATAGCTGCTTGCCGGCCGGTGTCAGGGCGACGACCCTGCGATTCTGGTTCTGCAGCGCCACAATCACGCCGCTCGGCGTGACCAGCACACGCTGGCCGCCGGGGAGATTCTGTGCCTGGTTACCGACCGGGCCGGCACCCGACCTCGCCGTCCAGAGGACGTCGCCAGCGCTCACCGGGCCACCGCCCGGGCTGGCCGGCGGTGATGATCCGACGCCGGGACCGGGTGTGAAGGCGACCGGCGGGTCGTTCGGTGTGACCGAACCGGGTCGCTGCCGGGCCGTCAGTTCGACCGCGGCCAGGACGCCGCCGGTGGCCACGACGGCCGCGGCGGCTCCACCGGCGGTGATGAGCTTCCGTCGCGACCAACCCGACCGGGGCGGCTCGAGGTTGAACGGCGGGCCGTCGAAATTCGGGTTGGACGGATGCGGCGCGCGCCAGTCGTCGTCGGGTCCGGTGCCGGTCGAGCCCGCACCGAACGAGCTGCCCGCCACGGGTGGGCCGCCAGCGATCGGGCCGCCGACGACCGGGCCACCAGCCGCCGGACCGTCGGTCATCGGACCGCCGGTGCCGGCTCCGGCCGCCGCTGGAGTCCAGGCAACGCTGACGCCGGACGATTGCCCCTCGTACGACGAGCGCGGTGCGATAACGGCACGGAGTCGCTCGGACCGTGCCGTTCCGGGCGCCGCGGCACTGGGCACCGAACCGCCGAAGGCGGGGCTGCCCGACGTGTTGCCGGCAGGTGCGGCGGTGCCGGGTCCCGACACGACCGCCGGCGTGCTGCCGGCCGGGTCGTCATCGAGGCCTTCCGCGGTCCAGCTCTCCTCGGGCCACCCCTCGGGCGTGACGTCGCCCGCCGGCTGATCGTCGGTCGGCAGGCTCTCCGGGTCGCCGTTGCGCCGCGGCGTCGTACGGACCGGGATGCCGGCGGCGCGCGCCTCGGCCCGATGCTTCGTGGAGATCTTGACGGTGACGTCCTCGACGCCGAGGCCCGGGGTGACGGCGCCGAGCGCGACCACGAAGCGGGTGAGTTCCGCCGCGGTCGGCCGATCCTCCGGGTGGAAGCTCACACACCGGATCACCAGTGCACGCAGCCGCGAGGGCACGTCGGTCAGCGTGAACCGGCCCTCGGCGATCTGCAGCACCTGCTCGTAGACGCTGGCGTCATCGACGAGATCCCGGCCGGTCGAGGCGAACACGAGCGTGGCGCCGAGCGAGAAGACGTCGCTCGGCGGTCCGGCGGCCTCACCGCGAAGTCGTTCCGGCGCCATGTACGCCGGCGTGCCGACGACGCGACTGGTGGTCAGGCGCGTCTGCTCGCTGCCGAGCGCGAGGCCGAAGTCGATGATGTGCGGGCCGCTGTCGTTCAGAAGGATGTTGCTCGGCTTGAGGTCGCGGTGGACCAGGCCGACACCATGGATCGACGTGAGCGCCTCGCCGAGCCCGGCGGCCAGCGAGAGCACGTCGTCGATGCCCATCGCGCCGTCGTCCAGCACATGCCGGTCGAGTGACACACCCTCGATGTACGTGGTGGCCAGCCACGGCGCGGCGGCCTCGGTGTCGGAGTCGACCACCAGCGCGGTGAACAGCGGGCTTACCCGACCGGCGGCGGCGACCTCACGGGCAAACCGGTCGCGGAAGATGGGATCCTCGGCGAGGTCGGGCCGGATGACCTTGATGGCGACGCGGCGGCCGGTTCGGGACGCGCCGAGATAGACCCGGCCCATGCCGCCGGAGCCGAGGACTCCGAGGAGCTGATACGGTCCGATGGTTTTCGGATCCGCCGCGCCCAACGGCCTCATGCAGCCCACCACATCGCTCGAGCCAGGTCCCCACACACTGGGCTCATGGTTCTACAAATCACAACTCGTCTCATCCAGTAATCGACGGGTGTTAATCGCTAAAGGTGGAGCGGGTCTCGGTCGATCAGTTACCGTGACAAACCGATCGGCCGACGTGTGCCGTACGCAGGGCTTTGTCGTCTGTGGCGAGTCATCCGGCTCGCTGGAGCGCCGAGTGTACCGGTCGGCGCCACAAGGACAGGCACCGTTAATCCGGGAGAGTGATCGGCCGCTCGCTCGGGATCGGACGGATCAGACAATCGCGCCGTTGACGGTCAGTGGCCGGAGAGCGCGGCGAAGCCGCGCGTCACGGCCACGCGGTTCGTCTCGACCGGGAACGGTCCACGCGACGCCAACGACTCCACGGTCGCACCGTCGCGGTGGCCGTAGCGGATCAGCCAGTCGAGTGCCGCGAGCTGGGCATGCTGGGCGTCGACGAACTCCGCGTCGACGATCGCACCATGGCCGGGCACGATCAGCGTCGTCTCCGAGGCGAGATCGAACAATCGGCGCAACGCCGCCGGCCACTCCAGCGGGTACGCGTCGGAGAAGTCCGGCGGGCTGCCCTCCTCGACCAGGTCACCGGCGACGAGGACGTCGACGTCGGGAACGTAGGCCATGAGGTCACCAGCGGTGTGGGCGCGACCTGGATGGCTGAGGGTGACACTCCGGCCGCCGAGGTCGATCGTTGCCGATTCCCGTACCAGGTGGTCCGGCACGGCAACGGTGGCGGCCGCGAGTCCCGCCGCTAGCTCGGGCTCGGCGGACACCCACTCGTCGTACCACCGTGACTGCCAATGCCGGCCGCGTTCGGTGAGTTCGGTCGCGACGTACGGGTGGCCCCACACCGGTCGGCCACCCTCGGCCAGCACGGCGGCGCCGAAGCAGTGGTCGAAGTGGAAGTGCGTGACAGCGACGGTCAACGGCAACAACGTCACGGACCGGATCGCGTCGAGCAATGCGCGGGCCTGGGCCTCGGTCGACAGCGTGTCGATCACCAGCGCGGCGTCGTCGCCGAGCACGACGGTCACGTTCACATCGAGCGGTTGGGTGCGGGCGACGAACACGCCGTCGGCCACCGGGCGCAGCTCGATCACGAGACGTCGAACGCCTTCGCCAGGAAACGCTGGCGGTCGACCATCACCCGCTCCACCCGGCCCTCCGCGACCAGTTCGTCACCGTCGCGCACCACGATATCGAAGAGCAGGCGCCGGCCATCCACTTTGGCCAGGATCGCAAGCGCCGTCACGTCCCGTCCGACCGCGGTCGCGGCGACATGGTCGAGTTCGACCCGTGTGCCGACGGTGGTCTGGCCGGTGTCGAGCCGGGCGGCCAGCGCCGCCACCGTCGCTGCCTCGGCCAGGGCCAGCACCCGGGGCGTGGCGAGCACCGGAACATCGCCCGAACCGAATGCCTGCGCGGTGTCGGCGTCGGTCACCGTCAGCTCGACACGTGCGGACAGGCCGGGCTGCAACTGCATGGAGGCAAGCCTATGTGGCGTCACCCACGCCACAACAGACCGGCCGGCGGCTCGGCTCCTTACCGGTCGGGCGTACGTTGGCCGGCGTGACGTTCCTGACGCACCTCGACTGTCCGCGCTGCGCCGCTCGGTTCGACGCGACACGCCCGACCAACCTGTGCACCGCGTGCGGCTCGCCGCTGCTCGCGCGGTATGACCTCGACGCGGTCGGGCGCGCCGTTCGGCCGGCCGACATCGCGGGCCGAGGAGCCGACCTGTGGCGCTACCGGGAAGTCCTGCCCCTGGACGATGCGAGCCACGCGGTCACGCTCGGTGAGGGCTGGACGCCGTTGCTGCCGGCCGCCCGCTACGGCGCGTCCATCGGCCTGCCCGGCCTGCTCATCAAGGACGAGGGGCTGATACCGACCGGTTCCTTCAAGGCCCGCGGCGCGGCGGTCGGCGTGTCTCGCGCGGCCGAACTCGGCATCGGCCACGTCGCGATGCCGACCAACGGCAACGCCGGAGCAGCATGGGCGACGTACGCCGCGCGGGCCGGCATGCGCGCCACGATTGCGATGCCGGTCGACGCGCCGGTCATCACGCGGCGTGAGTGCGTGGCCGCCGGTGCCGACGTCCATCTGGTCGACGGACTCATCGGCGACGCCGGACGGATGGTCGCGGCATTCGTCGCGGAATCGGGCGGCTCGGTCTTCGACGCGTCGACGCTCAAGGAGCCGTACCGGCTCGAAGGCAAGAAGACCATGGGGTACGAGATCGCCGAGCAGCTCGGCTGGCAATTGCCGGACGTGATCGTCTACCCCACCGGTGGCGGAGTCGGCCTGATCGGTATCCACAAAGCGATCGACGAGATGCGCGCGCTGGGCTGGGTCACCGGAGCGACGCCGCGCCTGGTCGCCGTACAGGCGAGCGGTTGCGCTCCGATTGTGCGCGCCTTCGAGTCCGGTGCTCGTCGTGCCGAGCCATGGGTCGACGCACGTACGGTCGCGTTCGGCATCACCGTGCCGGCGCCGCTCGGCGATGAACTGATCCTGACCGCGCTGGCCGAGTCGAAGGGTACGGCGGTCGCGGTCGACGACGACGAGATCCTCGGTGAGCTGCGCGCATATGCCGAACTCGAGGGCCTGTTGTTGTGTCCCGAGGGCGCCGCGTGCCTGGCCGCGCTGCGACACCTGCGGCGCGACGACTGGTTGCTCGGCACGGAAAGCGTCGTCTTTCTCAACACCGGCGCGGGCGTGAAGTATCCGGACACCGTACCGGTGGACGATCTTGAGATCTTGCCGATCGGAGCGGGGCTGACGCGATAACAGCGCGGGCTCGCGACGTTTACTGCGGGTAACGTTCCGGAATAAACTGCACGTCACAGCGATTCGGACGGTTCACCTGATTGTTGATCCCGTCACGTTGACAAGCCCGTCGAGGTTACTCTCAGACTAGCTGGGTAACCTCGACAAGCCATGACCTTGACTCCCTCCGCCGCGGACCACGCCGCGCCCGACGATCCCGCGTCAAGCACGCGGGCGGCGCAGACCGGTCTAGGTACGAAGCGCCGCCGCATCATCGCCATGACGATCTGGTCCGCAGCGTTTGTGGGCCTCCTGTTCGTTCTCGGCCTGCCGACCGATCCGATCTACGCGTTCGTCTGGCTCTGGGCGCTCACGATCGCCTGGCACAGCGAACGTCCGTGGCGCAGTCATCTGCGGTTCATCCGAGACTGGGCCGCGGTCGTCATCTTGTTGGTGCTCTACAACATCTCGCGCGGCGTTGCCGACAAGGGCATCGCGCCGCATGTCACCGAGATGATCCATGCCGATCAGTGGATGTTCGGATGGTTTACCGGCGGCGTCGTGCCCACGGTGTGGCTGCAGGAGCACCTGTATCACGTGCACGTGCAGTGGTACGACGTCCTGGCGAGCTTCGTCTACTTCTCGCACTTCGTCACCGCACTGCTGGTCGCGGTCGTGTTGTGGCTACGGAACCGGGAACGGTGGGCGTCGTTCATTAGGCGTTGGGTCACGCTCAACGTGCTCGGGCTCGCGACCTACTTTCTGTATCCGGCCGCCCCACCGTGGTGGGCCGCCGAACGCGGTCTCATCCAGCCGATCCACGACGGTCTCGCCACGCGCGGCTGGAGCGCCATCGGCCTGCACGGTGCCGGCAACCTGTTGAACGCGGCCAAGGTCGACGCGGCCAACCCGGTGGCCGCGATGCCGTCGCTGCACAGCGCCTATGCGCTGATCGTTGTCGCGTTCTTCCTGCCGACCGTACGCAAGCGCTGGTGGCCGTTGCTGCTGGCGTACCCGCTGGCGATGACGTTCACACTCGTCTACTCGGGCGAGCACTACATGACCGACGTCCTCGTCGGCTGGCTATACGTCGCCGTGACGATGGTCGGCGTGTCCGCCGCCGAGAAGGGCTGGGCGGCGTGGAAGCGGCGCCAGGCGTCGGTGCCCGCGACCCTGCCGGCTCCGGTGTCCCCGATCCCGACCCCGGTGTCCCCGATCCCAACAGATGTGTCGCCCGTGCCCACCGGGCTCGTCGCGGTGCCGGCGATCGCGATGCCGATTGCGTCCGCCCCGATCACCAGTGTTACCGGGACCCCAGCTGTTACCGGGAGCCCAGCTGTTACCGGGAGCCCAGCTGTTACCGGGACCCCAGCTGTTACCGGGACCCCAGCGAACGCGGCGGGCACATCCGATGCGGTCCGCGACGTGGGGTCGTCCGTGGACGGCCCGGAACACGAGCCTGTCTCGGCCGGGTCGAGCCTGCGCTCAGACGACGGAGACTCCTGGAGTGCGGACGACGACGCGGCCGCCGAGATCGCGGCGAGCGTGTCATTCGAGCCGTCCGTGGCGAGAGAGCGGATTGCCGAATAGGGCCGTCACAGCGGCGCGACGTCACGCAGGAATCCGCGTACGTCCAGGAACGCGGCGAGTGACTCGCGATGGTCGTCACACGCGAGCCAGGTCTTGCGCCGATCCGGGGTGTGCAGCTTCGGGTTGTTCCAGTGCAGCGCGTACGTCGCCGGACGGCGGCAGCTCTTCGCTGAGCAGCGCAGCTCGTCATCCTGTTCGTCGGATCGGGTGTCGGCGGCACGCCGGAACGCTCCGATCGGATCGCTGCCGGACGGTGGATTCGTCACGTCCGCAAGTGTGCCCCGAGGCGCTCGACAGTCGCGAGCCGGCCGCGAGGGCGGCCGGAGAGTTGCGTCGCCGGGCGACCACGGGGGAAGCCGCCCGGCGACGGAGAGAATGGTAACCATCCGCAGGCACCCTATGTCTACCCGTGTCCGATGCCTGTTCGGCGAGTTTTCCGTCGCCACCTGGTGCGCCGCGGCCGCTGTAGCGTTGGGTGTGCCGCGGTCTTCGGTTGAGGCGATGATCGGATTCCCGGACTGTGAACCTCATGGGTCTGGGCGCGGCACGTTGGTGAATCGTGCGACGCTTGAGGCGTCCGTGACGCGCTGTTGTTCTGGAGGACCGGTGACCGAGCCGACCATGCCCACTCCCACGTCTGGCTCGCCGTTTCCGGGACCTCCCGGCGCCGGTCCGACCGATGCGCAGCCGGGGCCGGCCGGAATGCCGCCGGGATCGGCCGGACTGCCGCCCGGACCGCCTGCGCCATACCTCGGGGGGTCGGCGTCCCAGCCGGGATTATCGGCGCCGCAGTCCGGACCGTCCGCGCCCGGCCCGGTCAGCCCCGGTCCTCCAATGACCACGCCGGCGCAGGACGCCACGCTGCTCGAGCGCGCGATGTTCGAGGTCAAGCGCGTGATCGTCGGGCAGGATCGGATGATCGAGCGGATGTTCGTCGCGCTGCTGGCGCGGGGTCACTGCCTGCTCGAAGGCGTACCCGGCGTGGCCAAGACACTCGCGGTCGAGACCATTGCCAAGGTCGTCGGGGGCTCGTTCGCGCGGATCCAATTCACCCCCGACCTGGTTCCGGCCGATGTCGTGGGTACGCGCATCTACCGACAGTCGTCCGAGGCCTTCGATATCGAACTCGGTCCGGTGTTCGTCAACTTCCTGCTTGCCGACGAGATCAACCGGGCGCCGGCCAAGGTCCAGTCCGCGCTTCTCGAGGTGATGGCCGAGCAGCACGTGTCGATCGGCGGCAAGACCCACGAAGTGCCGCGACCGTTCCTCGTGATGGCGACCCAGAACCCGATCGAGCAGGAGGGCGTTTATCCGCTGCCCGAGGCGCAGCGCGACCGGTTCCTGCTGAAGATCCAGGTCGGCTACCCCACGGACGCCGAGGAACGCGAAATCGTCTACCGGATGGGCGTGGCCCCGCCGAGCGCGAACCCGGTGCTTACGACACCGGAGTTGATCGGCCTGCAACGCAAGGCCGACGAGGTGTTCGTGCACAACGCGCTGGTCGACTACGCCGTACGCCTCGTGCTGGCCACCCGTACGCCCGCGGAGTTCGGCATGCCGGACGTCGCGCGTCTCATCCAGTACGGCGCCAGTCCCCGCGCGTCGCTCGGCATCGTCCGGGCCACCCGGGCGCTCGCGCTGCTGCGTGGGCGGGATTACGCGTTGCCACAGGACCTGCAGGACATCGCCCCGGACATCCTGCGGCATCGGCTCGTGCTGAGCTATGACGCCCTGGCCGACGACATCTCCGCCGATCGCGTGGTCGATCGGGTGCTCGCCACCGTACCGTTGCCGACCGTGACGTCCCGCCAGAACGCCGTTCCCACGGCCAACGGGCGCCAACCGGTGCCGACCGGTGCGTGGCCGGGGGTGCGATGAGTCCGCTGCCGCGCATCGGGCCGCGTCGCAATCCCGACGAGACAGTGGGGCACGCCAGCAATGGTGCCTCGCTGGCCGCCGAGCGGGGCAACCGGTCCAGCGGTACGGGTCACGCCGCGTTGGACGAGGCCTACCGGTCCGAGCCGGCGCTGGCGAAGCTGCAGTTGCTGATCACCCGCCGTCTCGACGGTCTGCTCCAGGGCGATTACCTGGGCCTTCTGCCCGGCCCCGGGTCCGAGCCGGGGGAGTCCCGAGAGTATCGACCGGGCGACGACGTGCGCCGGATGGATTGGCCGGTGACCGCGCGTACCACGGTCCCGCACGTACGTCAGACCGTCGCGGACCGCGAGTTGGAAGCGTGGCTGGCGATCGATCTGTCGGCGAGCCTGGAATTCGGTACGGCACGCTCGACGAAGCGGGACCTGGTCATCTCGGCCGCCGCGGCGATGGCGCACCTGACCGCCCGCGGCGGCAACCGGATGGGTGCGGTGATCGGCAGCGGCACGCAGTTGCGCCGCCTTCCGGCGCGCCCCGGCCGTAAGGAGACGCAGGGCCTCCTGCGCGCGATCGCTCAGACAAAGGTGCAGCCCGGCCGGGCCGACCTCGGCGCGTTGGTGGACGCGCTGAACCGGCCACCTCGACGCCGCGGCCTCGCCGTCGTCATCTCGGATTTTCTCGTCGATCCGGCGACCTGGTCGCAGCCGCTGCGCAAGCTCGGTGTCCGGCACGATCTCCTTGCCATCGAGGTGCTCGATCCACGGGAGGTCGAGCTGCCCGACGCCGGTGTCCTGGAGTTCGTCGACGCGGAATCCGGTGCACTGCACGAGATCCAGACCGCCGATCCCAAGCTGCGGGTACGGTATGCGGAGGCGGCCGCCGCACAGCGCGCCGCCATCGCCGCGGCCATCCGCGGCGCCGGCGCGGCCCATCTTCGGCTGCGTACCGACTCGGACTGGCTGTTCGACATCGTCCGGTTCGTGGCCGCGCAGCGGCACGCGCGCACCAGGGGGACCACGCGATGATGCAGGCTACGAAGCCGCTCCGCTTCACCTCGCGTTTCGGTGAGGGCCAGGCATGATCCGGTTCCTGCAGCCGCTGTGGCTGCTCGCGGCGATCCCGGTCCTGCTGCTGGCCGGCGTCTACGTGTGGCGGACGCTGCACCGCCGTGCGTACGCGATGAAGTTCACCAACGTCGACCTGCTCAAGACGATCGCGCCGAAGGGTCTCGGCTGGCGGCGCCACGTGCCCGCGGTGGCGTTCATCCTCACGCTGCTCGTGCTCTCGGCGGCGCTCGCCCGCCCGTCGGTCGACACGAAGCAGCCGCTCGAACGCGCGACCATCATGCTCGCGATCGACGTCTCGCTGTCAATGGAGTCGACCGACGTGGCGCCGACGCGGATCAAGGCGGCGCAGGCGGCGGCGAGGGAGTTCGTACGGACGCTGCCGACCGGCTACAACGTCGGCCTGGTCGCGTTCGCGAAGACCGCGGACGTGCTCGTGTCGCCGACGAAGGATCGGACGTCCATCACCCAGGCGATCGACGGTCTGCAACTGCAGGAGGCCACGGCGACCGGCGAGGCCGTGTTCACCTGTCTTTCCGCGATCCAGTCAGTGCCGGCCGATGGCGCCTCGGGCGCGCCGCCGGCTCGCATCGTGCTCCTCTCCGACGGCTACCGGACGGCGGGTCGACCGATCGAGGAGGCGGCTCAGGCCGCCGCGACGGCGAAGGTACCGGTGTCGACGATCGCGTTCGGCACCGACAACGGCACCGTCGACATCGAAGGCGAGACCCAGCGAGTGCCGGTCGACCGCCCGTCGCTGCAGGAGCTTGCGCAGTTGACGCACGGACACTTCTACGAAGCGGCGACCCTGACCGAGCTCAAGCAGGTCTACCAGGACATGGGCAGCTCGATCGGATTCAAGACGGTGCCGCGTGAGGTGACCCAGTGGTACGTCGGGGCGGCGTTGTTGTTCGCGTTCGCCGCGGCGGGGATGAGCCTGCTCTGGACGTCACGGATGCTGTGATCCCGACGACGTCCGGTTGGCGCTGGACGACCGGCGGTCAGTGATGGACGGTCTGATGCCCCGAGTTGACCATCACGACCACCATGAGGATCCACATCGCGACGATGGTGAAGCCGAACGGCACGGTGAAACGACGCATGACGAACCCCCTGACGGGCACGAACGCGAGCCGACGCTGCGACGAATCGGCGGGCGCGACGAAACAGGGCTGTTTTCGAGCTGGCTGGGTTCGAGCCGTGGTCGAGCGCGACGGGCGCGCGACAGCCGCTGCGTCAGCGGCGAACGAGCACGCTGACCGTGGCGGCCGGGCCACGACTCGGAGGATCGCTATCTCGCACAGCGATCACCTCCTTCGTGCCGTGCCCATCGGGGCCGTCAGGCTACGTTCACCGGCGCATTTGACGATCCTTTGAGGATCTGTGCCGTCGCAGATCTTACACGCGCTCGGATGGTCGCAGTACATACGTTCGTCCAACGTCGGCGGAACGTTGATCGTGTCGACGCGCTGCCACGGAAGCGGCCGGCTCGACCGGCTCGCCATGACCGGGCCGAGTCGGTGATCCATACTGTGCGGTGTCATCCGCGTGGGTTGGTCGGTCTCGGACAGCCAACCGGCGTCGAATCGTGAGCGAATCAGGGAGCTGTCGTGCCACGTACCGTGTTGGTGACCGGGGGCAACCGGGGGATCGGTCTCGCGATCGCCCAGGCGTTCGTCGAACGCGGCGACCGGGTTGCCGTGACGCACCGGGGCAGCGGCGCTCCGGACGGCACATTCGGCGTCCAGTCCGACATGACCGACGCCGCCTCCATCGACGCGGCGTTCACCGCGATCGAGGCCGAGCTCGGCAGTGTCGAGGTGCTCGTCGCCAACGCCGGCATTACCGAGGACACACTGCTGATGCGCATGTCGGAGGAGCAGTTCACCCGCGTTGTCGACACCAACCTCACCGGCTCGTGGCGATGTGCGCGGCGGGCCGCGACCAAGATGGTGCGCGGCCGATGGGGACGCATGATCTTCGTGTCGTCGGTGGTCGGCCTGATGGGCGGCGCGGGCCAGGTCAACTACGCGGCGAGCAAGGCCGGGCTGGTCGGCATGGCCCGGTCGATCGCGCGCGAGATCGGGAGCCGCAACATCACGGCCAACGTGGTCGCCCCCGGGTTCATCGAGACGGACATGACCGCCGTGCTCGCCGATGACCTGAAGGCGAGCTATCTCAAGCAGATCCCGGCCGGCCGCATGGCGTTGCCGCGCGAAGTCGCCGCGGCGGTGACGTGGCTCGCCGGCGACGACGCCGCGTACATCAACGGAGCCGTGATTCCGGTCGACGGCGGGCTCGGCATGGGTCACTAGGCGGTTGCGGACATCAGGCGGTTGTAGACATCCGACAATAACCTTCGTCGGGTTTCGTAGCTGCCGGCGGCGACGCCTGCGGCCGCGATGGCCGACGGTATGAAGGCACCCCGCACGAATCTGCACGGCAAATCTTCTCCGTCGGTCAAGAAGGGACCTTCAGGCGTGACTGGACTCATGGCCGGCAAGCGGCTGCTTGTCACCGGCGTCATCACCGACCAATCGATCGCGTTCGCGGTCGCCCGTTTTGCTCAGGAGCAGGGTGCGCAGGTGGTGCTCACCGGGTTTGGCCGCCTGTCGCTGGTGGAGCGGATCGCAAAGCGGCTGCCCGTGGCCGCGCCGGTCATCGAACTCGACGTCACCAACCCGGAACAACTCGCGTCACTGGCGGGCAGCGTCCGCGAGCACGTCGACGGCATCGACGGCGTGCTGCACTCGATCGCCAACGCGCCGTCGACCGTGCTCGGCGGCACCTTCCTCGACGCCACCTGGGAGGACGTGTCTCGGGCGGTGCATGTGTCGACCTACTCGTACAAGGCGCTCGCCATGGCCGCGCTGCCGCTCATGTCGGCCGGCGGCGCCGTTGTCGGCCTGACCTTCGATGCGACCGTCGCCTGGCCGGTGTACGACTGGATGGGCGTGGCCAAGGCCGGGCTGGAGTCGACGAACCGCTACCTCGCGAGCTATCTCGGCCCGAAGGGCATCCGGGCGAATCTCGTATCAGCCGGGCCGCTGCGAACAATGGCCGGCAAGTCGATTCCGGGCTTCGACCGGTTCGAGGACGCGTGGCCGCAGCGGGCGCCACTCGGCTGGAGCCTGACCGATGGCGAACCGACCGCGAAAGCCTGCGTTGCGCTGATGTCCGACCTGTTCCCGGCGACGACCGGCGAGATCATTCACGTCGACGGGGGGTTCCACGCCGTCGGCGCGTGACGCGGCCGTCGCGCGGGCTCGTCACTACGCATCGTTATGAGTCCCGGCGCGTCTTGAGGTTGATCGGCGGGGCTTCGGATGAGCACGCGGGCGCACCGCTTGTACGCAGCGTGATCTCGTGGCGGATTGCTCCCCAACCCCGTTCCATGAACGCCCAGCTCCACGGCCATCGTGCCTATCGGTGCCCATCTGCATCCCCGCTAACGGACGCCGCCGCCGACGATTGCGGGCGACTGTCTGTGACGGTCACTGTCTGTCGTCGTCGAACCGGGTGCGTGGCGCGGGCCTCAACGCCCAGGGGCACGGCCGGGCGGCTCAGGGTCGCGGGGCAAGATGACAGACATGGCGTACGACGCGTTCCTGCTCGTCTCATTCGGTGGTCCGGAGGGTCCCGACGACGTCATGCCGTTCCTGCGCAATGTCACCCGGGGACGGGGCATTCCGGACGAGCGGCTCGCCGAGGTCGCGACGCACTACCAGCATTTCGGCGGCGTGTCGCCGATCAACGGGCAATGCCGCGACCTCCTGGCGGCGATCGGCGCGAGTCTCGCCGACGTGGGCATCGACCTCCCGCTCTACTGGGGGAACCGGAACTGGACGCCCTACCTCGCCGACACTGTGCGCCAGATGCGCGACGACGGCGTCCGCCGTGCGCTCGCGTTCGTGACCAGCCCGTACGGGTCGTTTTCGTCGTGCCGCCAATACCTCGACGACATCGACGCCGCCCGGACGACCGTCGGCCCGGGCGCGCCGATCATCGACAAGATCCGGCATTACCATGACCACCCCGGCCACATCCGGGCGCACGTCGACGCGGTCGGCGCGGCGCTGGCCACTCTGCCGCCGGAACGACGCCCGACGACCCGGATCGCGTTCACTGCCCACTCGATCCCGGCTTCCATGGCCGCGTCCAGCGGTCCCGGCGGCGGCACCGACCGCTACCGCAGCCAGCTCCGCGAGGTTGCCGCGCTCGTCACGGCCGAGGCCGCTCCGGACCTCGGTTGGGACCTCGTGTGGCAGAGCCGCTCCGGACCGCCGCAGGTGCCGTGGCTGGAACCGGACATCAACCACCACCTGCGCCGGCTGGCCGACGACGGCGTCACGAGCGTCCTGGTCAGCCCGATCGGCTTCATCTCCGACCATCTCGAGGTCGCTTGGGATCTCGACCACGAGGCGGCCGAGACGGCCAAGGAACTCGGCCTCGACTTCGTCCGGGCGGCCACGCCGGGCGTGCACCCGAGCTTCGTCAGCATGATCGTGGACTTGGTGGGCGAGCGGCTCGACCCGGCGCGGCCGCGGGCCGCGCTCGGTCGCGTCCCGACGTGGGATTCGTGCCCGGCGGACTGCTGCCGGCCGCCGGCCCGCCCTGCGCAGCCGCGATCGGGACAATGAAGGCATTATCTGTGGCGCCCCGTCGGCGATCGATACGCTTCGGCGCATGACCGATCGCAAGCCCGTGGAGTCGTGGCTCACCGATATGGACGGGGTGTTGGTGCATGAGGGCTATCCGGTGCCGGGCGCTCCCGAGTTCGTCCATCGCATGCGCGAATCCGGCAAGCCGTTCCTGATCCTCACGAACAACTCGATCTACACGGCGCGCGATCTGCAAGCTCGGCTGGCCCGCATGGGCATCGACGTGCCCGAGTCGGCGATCTGGACCTCGGCGCTCGCCACCGGCCAATTCCTCGACGACCAGCGACCCGGCGGCACTGCGTACGTGATCGGCGAGGCCGGCCTGACCACGGCGCTCCACTCGGTCGGCTACATCATGACCGACCACGAGCCCGACTACGTGGTGCTGGGCGAGACCCGGACGTACAGCTTCGAGGCGATCACGACCGCGATCCGCCTCATCAACAGTGGCGCCCGATTCATCGCCACGAACCCGGACGCGACCGGACCGTCCAATGAGGGCGCGTTGCCGGCGTGTGGCTCGGTCGCGGCCCTGATTTCCAAGGCCACCGGCGTCGAGCCGTACTTCGTCGGCAAACCGAACCCGATGATGATGCGATCGGCGCTGAACACCATCAACGCGCACTCCGAAAACACGGCGATGATCGGCGACCGGATGGACACCGACATCCTCTGTGGTCTCGAGGCGGGACTGTTCACGATCCTGGTGCTGAGCGGCATCTCCACGCGCGGCGACGTCGGGCGGTTCCCGTACCGGCCGTCGCGGATCGTCGGGTCGGTGGCCGACCTCATCGACGAGATCTGAGGCTTCGGCGCAAATTACAGCAGGGGTGCGTTGCAGGCGGCGACCAGCGCGTGCCGGCAGGCGGCGGCCAGCGGCCGCAACACGTCATCGCGGGCCCGCGCCTCATGGCTGTTGATCGCACCGCCCGGCGCAACCTCGTCGGCCAGGGCCAGGACCCGGTCGAGCACGCTCGCGCGGGCGAACAGGCGCCGCGCCCGAGGGTCGTAGCCCGGCGGCAACTCGGTGCCGTTGTCGGGACGCCGCAATGCCGCCAGCGCTCCCGCCAGCTCCGGTCGCCACTGCGCCACATCGAGGCGCGTCAACTCGGCGGTCGCCGACAGCAGCGCCGCGTTCAGGTCAGCTTCGGCTTCGGCCGGGCCCGGTCCGGTCGCCGGCGGCAGCGCGGTCGGCAGCACGAAAACCTGCCACCGTACGGTCGTGAAGACGTCCCCGGAGCCGGACGTGTGGTCGCGGATCTCGGGAACGAAGCCGTACGTGCCCGCGAGCACGCCCTCACCCTCGAGCAACGCCGCGCCGGTGAACGGTCCCGGCCCGGGCAGGCCGACCGGATCGCCGGCCGCCGGAAGCACGACCCGGATGTCGTCCGGCGGCAACTTCGCCAGTAGCGGCAGCGTGTCCCGCAGCGTCGTGTCCGTCCACGTGCCCGGCGCATCGGCCACGACGTGCTCTTCGCTGCCGGCGATCTCGTCGGCCACATCGTCGTAGGGCACGAGCCCGGCGCGCCACGCGCGCGTCCACGCGACGAACCGGGTCGACCGGCGCGTCGTCGTGGTGGCGGCCCGTGTTTCAGACATGAGTGCCAGCGTACGGCGTCCTACGGCGGCGTGTCTCGCGCCGGCCGGTGGTGTCGCGCACCGTGGTCGGCGTCGGCCCCGTCATCGGGCCAGCCGTGTCGTCGAGCCGGGGGCTCGCGGACACACTAGGCTCCCGTTGCATGAGTGGCGCGTTACCCGACGACGTACTGTCCGGCTGGCGCCGCGGCGCCCCACGACGGCCGGGCGCGGTCGCCGAGGTGGACGCCGAGATCGGCCTCGTCGTGGAGGATTCCGCCAGTACGTTCTGCGGGGCGGTGATCGGCTTCGAGCAGGGGGCCGTCGTCCTCGAGGACCGGTTCGGCGCGCGGCGCATCTTCCCGTTGGAGCCGGCCGGGTTCCGGGTGGACGGCGATCTGGTCACGCTGCGCCGGCCCGCGTCGTCCGGCGCGCCGGCACCGGCTCAGCGCCGGACCAACTCCGGCTCCATCGCGGTCGAGGGGTCACGGGCGCGGGTGGCCCGGGCGAGCCGCATCTGGGTCGAGGGTGTCCACGATGCCGCGCTGGTCGAACGGATCTGGGGCGACGACCTCCGGATCGAGGGCGTCGTGGTGGAGCCGCTCGGCGGCATCGATGATCTCGCGGCGGCGGTCGCCGATTTCGGGCCGGGACCGACCCGACGGCTCGGCGTACTGGTCGATCACCTGATCGACGGCACGAAGGAGAGCCGGATCGTGGCCGGTGTGTCCTCGCCGTACGTCCTGGTGACCGGGCACCCCTACGTCGACGTGTGGCAGGCCGTGAAACCGGCCCGGATCGGCATTCAGCGGTGGCCCACGATCGCGCCGGGCCGGCCGTGGAAAGAGGGTGCCTGTGCGGCGCTCGGTATCGCCGAACCGGCCGACATGTGGCGCCACATCCTGTCCCGGGTGGACAGCTATCGGGACATCGAGACACCGCTCATCACCGCCGTCGAGCGCCTCATCGACTTCGTCACCGAGATCGATGGGTGACTCACAGCAAATTCACACCTGTTTGAGCCACCCGAACGGGGACGCGGAGCACACTGCGGCATTTGTCTGGTCGCAGATGTGAGCTTTGGCGTGCAACGATCGTCGTGTGGCGGTGTTTTGGATAATTCTCGCCGCAGTGCTCGGCGTCGCAGAGCTCCTCACCGGGACCTTCATCCTGGTGATGTTGGCCGCGGGCGCGGTCGCGGCGGCCATCGTCGCCGGTCTCGACGGACCGGCGGCCCTGCAGGGGATCGTGTTCGCGGCCGTTTCGGCCGCGGCGCTGTTCGGACTGCGGCCGGCCCTACAAGGGCTGGTCCATCACAACGCGGAGTCGACGCCCATGGGCCTACAGGCCATCGAGGGCGCGTCCGGCCTCGTTCTCGAGCGAGTCGATCTCGACCACGGTCTCATCAAGATCGATGGCGAGTTGTGGACCGCCCGCCCGTATGACGCGACCGAAACATTCGACAAAGGCGAGCGAGTGCGGGTTATCGAGATTCGGGGCGCGACCGCCCTGGTGTGGAAGGAGTAGTCGTGTCCGAGGGTATTTGGGCGGTCATCGCGATCGTCATCGTCCTCATCGTGGTGGTGACGCTGTACCGGATGGTCCGGATCGTGCCGCAGCAGCGTATGGACATCGTCGAGCGGCTCGGTCGATACAACCGGACGCTCGACCCGGGCTTCCACCTGCTGGTGCCGTTCTTCGACCGGGTCCGCGAAAAGGTCGACATGCGCGAGGCGGTGCAGAGCTTCCCGCCGCAACCGGTGATCACGTCGGACAACCTGGTCGTCTCGATCGACACCGTGCTCTACTACCGGGTCGTCGACCCGGTCCGCGCTGTCTACGAGATCGCGAGCTTCCTGCAGGCGATCGAGCAGCTGACCGTGACGACGCTGCGTAACGTCATCGGCTCGATGGACCTGGAGAAGGCGCTGACCAGCCGCGACGAGATCAACCAGCACCTGTCCAGCGTGCTCGACGAGACGACCGGCCGCTGGGGCATCAAGGTGACCCGGGTCGAGATCAAGGCGATCGAGCCGCCGCCGTCCATCCGCGACTCGATGGAGAAGCAGATGCGGGCCGAGCGGGATCGTCGCGCGGCGATCCTGAACGCCGAAGGTGTCAAGCAGTCACAGATTCTGACCGCCGACGGTGACCGCCAGGGCGCTATTCTCCGGGCGCAAGGCGAGCGGGAAGCGCGCATCCTCCAGGCCGAGGGCCAGGCGAAGGCCATCCAGACGGTGTTCAACGCCGTCCACGCGGCCGACCCGGACCCGAAGGTGCTGGCGTACCAGTACCTGCAGGCACTTCCGCAGATCGCGAACGGTTCGGCCAACAAGATGTGGATCATCCCGGCCGAGATGACCAAGGCGCTGGAAGGGATCGGCGGGGCGCTCACTGGGCTCATGCCGGGCACGACGGGCGTGATGGCCCCGGTGGAGATCGACGACACGCCGCGCGAGGCCATCGACGAGGCGCTGGCCGCGGCGAAGGCGGCGGCCGAGGAGACCGAGAAGGAGTCGGTCGGCCTGCCGAAGCTGACCGCCGGCGAGCCGGTCTCGCCCGCGTCATTGCTGGACAACCAGAACCAGGCCGAACGACAGCACTAGCGCTTCAACCGACAAAAGCGACTATTTCCCAATAATCAGTACGGATCGCCCGGGCTCCTGCCACCATCGACGGCAGGAGTCGGGGCGATTCGCGTTGCCGGCCTCAATACTCGCCGGGAGTCATGCATGACCGCTCACTCGACGGGTCAGGCGCCCGCCGCCGGGCCAGCTTCCACGCCGACAGCAGTCTCGAATGGTTCGATCGGCGATGCACCGAAACGCCGTCCGACCCATCCGAGCGAGCCGACCCCATGGCAGCGACGTACGTACAGCTTCGGCCGGTACGCGGTCTTTGCCATCCCGGCCTTCGCGCTGATCGCCGGGTTGCTGCCGAGATCGAGCGCGGCGTTCTCGATCGACCCGACCGTCTACGCCCACTATCTGGCGACCGGCCAGTGGCGGCCACGCGAGGCGTTGGCGACGTTCGGACTGGCGATCACCGGCGTGCTGTCAATAGTGGGGCTGGCGTCGCTGCTGTTTCGCGGACGGGCGCGCGGCTTCGCGCTCGCCGGGCTGGTCGCCGGCCTCGCCGGAACGGCCGGAATGCTGGCGTCGGTTGGGTCGGTGGTGATCCGCGAGGATCGGCTACGCCACGCGGTCGTCGACGGGCACCGGCAGGTGGCGTTCAACGCGGACACCATCGGCGCCGGTTCGGCCTTCCTGGTCATCGGTGGCGCGTTGGTGTTGACGTTGGGATGGATCCTGCTCGGTGTCGCCGTCATCCGCACGTCCGGGATGAACCGTGCGGACGGCCCGCTGCTGATGATCAGTTCCTCGCTCATCTTCCTCGGCGGCATGGTCGTACACGTGCTGCCGACCATGGGATCGTTCCTTCTGCTGGCGGCCGGACTCGGCATCGTCGTGACCGCCGGCCGTATCTCGATCATCGGCGAGGACACCTGGCGGCAGCGCCGGCGCCGACCGGCGGTGGCCTTGACTGCCCCGGTCGCCGCTCCGGCGTCGGCACCCACGGCCGACGCGGACGCGGATGTGCCGCTCGATCGCGCCCCCGGACTCGCCGGTGCGCTCGGGCTCGCCCGTCCGCAGCTGTTTCCCGAGAGCCGCGTCGCCTCCGCCGCGATCTACCACGCGCCGGTGGCGTCGGCGGCGGAAGCGAGCGAGCCTCTGGTCGCCCCAGGAGCGGGAGCGGGCGAGTCGACGGTCGTGCCTGCGCCGCCCGGACCGGCCGCCTCAAACAGCGAACCCTCGGACAGCGCACCCTCGAACGGCGCACCGTCGGACAGCGCAGCCTCGAACGGCGCACCGTCGGACAGCGCAGCCTCGAACGGCGCCGCCTCGAACGGCTCGGTCACAGCCCCCGACGCGACGGCCGCCAGCAACGGCAACGGCAGCGCCCGCGACGAAAAGCCCGCCGGCAACGATCGTGCGCCAGCCGTGAAGTCGCTGCGCGACCTCCTCCGCGGGGCGCGGGGCGCCGCGGCCGCCTGGCCCGTATACCGCTCCCGGTCCGGCGGGCCGAATTCCGGCACCGCCGCTCGTGAGAACGGTGGTCAGCCGGGTAACCGTTCCGGCGACAGCCGTCGTAACGCCGCGAACGGCCGTACCGGTACGAACGGCCGTACCGGTACGAACGGCGGCACCGGAACGAACGGCCGTACCGGTACGAGCGGACGCAATGGCACCAACAACCGCAGCGGCGGTCGGCCCGACGCCCGCGGTGGCCGGCGCATCAACTCGTCCGCGGCGGGTCGGTCCGCCACCGGTCGGACGCCGCAACCGCCTCCGCCCACCGGCGCCTGACAAGCCCGACAAGCCCGAGCCGCCGAACGAATCGCCGCCCGCGCGAGAATGATCGGGTGCCCGACGCCATCACGATCACCGATCCGGCCGACGATCGCATCGCCGACTATCGTGCGCTGACCGACGTCGAGCTCCGGACGCGATGGGAGCCGCCGCACGGATTGTTCATCGCCGAGGGCGAACTCGTGTTGCGCCGGGCCGTACGGGCCGGGTACCGGGTCCGTTCCGTTCTGGTCGACGTCAAGCGGACCGACCAACTCGCCGGCCTGCCCCGCGACGGCGCTCCGCTCTACGCCGCGACCCAGACCGTGCTCGAAGCGGTGACCGGATTCCACGTGCACCGGGGCGTGCTCGCGTCGTTGCACCGCCGGCCGCTGCCGACCGCGGCCGAGGTGCTCGCGACCGCGCGGCGCGTGGCGATCCTGGAGGACGTCAACAACCACACGAATGTCGGCGCGATCTTCCGTGGCGCGGCCGCCCTCGGGATGGATGCCGTGCTGCTCTCGCCGTCGTGTGCCGATCCGCTCTACCGGCGGAGCGTTCGGGTCAGCATGGGTCAGGTGTTCGCGATTCCGTACGCGACCCTGCAGCCGTGGCCGAAGGCGCTCAGTACGGTCCGGGCGGCCGGATTCAGCGTCCTCGCGCTGACGCCGGCGGCTGACGCCGTACCGGTGCAGGATCTGGATGCCGCGGCCCGCCACCGGCCGGCGCTGCTGCTCGGGGCCGAGGGGCCGGGCCTGTCTCCGGCCGCGCTCGCCGCGAGCGACCTGCGGGTCGCGATCCCGATGCGGCGCGGTGTCGACTCGCTGAACGTGGCCGCGGCCTCGGCCGTGGCCTTCTGGGAGTTGTGCCGCGACGACGCGATGGAGTCCGCGTCCGATGGCTGACGTCTACCCGAGCGTGCGCGAGGTGCTCGCCCTGGATTCGATGCGGTACGGCAATCCGCGCGTCGTCGCTGGTGCGGACGCGTTGGATCGGCCCGTGCGATGGGTTCATGCGGCCGAGGTCCCGGACATCGCGACCTTGCTCCGCGGCGGGGAGCTGGTGCTGATGACCGGCATCGGACTGCCCGGCGACGACGATGGGCTGCGATCGTTTGTCGCCGCGCTCGCCGACATCGGAGCGGCCGGGCTCGTCGTCGAACTCGGGCGCCGCTATGCCGAATCCGTACCCAAGGTCATGATTGCCGCCGCGAACAAGCGCAACCTGCCGCTCATCGAGCTGCGCAAGGCAACGCCGTTCGTACGGATCACCGAGGCCGTCCACGCGCTCATCGTCGACGCGCAGGTCGCCGAGTTGCGCGCGACCGAGGAGATCCACCAACGCTTCACCGAACTGTCCGTCGAGGGCGGCGACGCGGCCGAGGTCGTCGCGCAGGCCGCCGCGTTGGCCGGCGCACCGGTCGTGTTCGAGAACCTGTCGCGGCAGGTGCTCGCCTACGATGCCGCCGGCGACCGGCCGGAGCTGATCCTGGACGGTTGGGAATCGCACTCGCGACGGATCCACGTCGACGGTCGTACCGGTTACGACGCCGACGCCGGATGGCTTGTCACCATGGTCGGTGCGCGCGGTCAGGACTGGGGTCGCCTGCTGCTGCGCTATCCGCCGGCCGATGTCGACGGCCCGCCCGAGCCGCCGCCGACCCGGCTGGTCATCCTGCTCGAACGCGCGGCGTCCACGCTCGCCCTCGGCCGGCTCATCCGGCGCGACGCCGAGGGTCTGGAGCGGCAGATCCACCGGACGCTGCTGACCGCACTGCTGGATCACACGCGGCCGGTTGACGAGGTCGCGCTGCGGGCCCGGGCGCTCGGCGTACCGCTGGAGCGCCGGCGCCTGGTCGGCGTCGTGATCCGCCAACGCCAGGACGACGCCGACCCGGGCGAGTCGCCGCCGTCGACAGGCGTCAAGGTCGGTTCGGTTGCCGGCGCGGCCGCCGAACGCACGCAGGAGCGGTTGCGCGACATCGCCGAATCGGTCACCGCCGCGCTGCGCTCCGCCGGTCTCGACGGCCTGACCAGCCCGCTCGATGACCTGACGGTCGGTGCCCTGATCGCGCTGCGCCGCTCCGACGACGAGGAGACCGCGCTCGCCGCGTTCGCCGCGGCGCTCCGGCGCCCGCATGGCGATCCCGATCTGACCGGTCGAGATGGCGCCGACGGTGCCGACGAGCGAACGGCCACGCGCGAGCTCATCGTCGCCGCCGGGTCGGTGGTCGACACGCTGCGCGAGGCGCGCCGCTCCCTGATGGAGGCCCGCCAGGTCGGGTACGCCGCCCGTCACGACCGCCGTGACGTCGCGGTCTTCCGGCTGCCGCATGTGGGTCTGGCCGGGCTGCTGCATCTGTTGCGCGATGAGCCGCGCCTGCAGACGTTCGTCGAGCGCGAGCTCGGGCCCCTTCTCTCGTACGACGCGAAACACCCGTCCGACCAGCTGCTCCAGACGCTTCGCGTCTACCTCGAATCCGGGCGGAACAAGTCGGCCGCGGCGGCGGCGGCACACTTGTCCCGACCGGCGTTCTACGAGCGTCTGGCCCGGATCGGCCGGATCCTGGGCGTGGACCTCGACGCGGTCGAGCCCTGCCTGTCGCTGCACGTGGCGCTCCTCGCACTGGACGCGATCCGCGACGCCTGACGTGGACCGCCGGCGCCGCGCGAGCCGCTTCATGATCCACCGGCGTGGACGATTGCGCCCGCATAGCAACCGCAATCGTCCACGGCAATGGATCACCGTGCGCTTGGTGCTCGGCCCGGATCGACTGAGTCGGTGTCAAGATGGACCTGTGAGCAACCTGGAGGAGCACCCGACCGAGCACGAGACCGGGTCGACGGTCGCGCTGGCGCGGCGGCGCGACGTCCTCGCCGGTCGCGACGTGCCGCTCGGCAAATACTCGACGGTCAACCGGCTGCTGCCGCATACGAACCGCCGGATGGTCGGGGCCTGGTGCTTCCTCGACCATTTCGGCCCGGACGCGATCCTCACCGGCCCCGGCATGCAGGTGCCGCCGCATCCGCATTGCGGCCTGCAAACGGTCACCTGGCTGCTCGACGGCGAGGTGCTGCATCGGGACACACTCGGCAGCCTCGCGATGATCCGGCCGGGCCAGCTCAACCTGATGACGGCCGGGCGCGGCATCGCGCACGCCGAGCAGTCCCCGGACGGGCACGGCCCCTCGCTGCACGGCCTGCAGCTGTGGATCGCGCTGCCGGCTGCGGAGGCGGCCGGACCGTCGCGCTTCGAACACCACGCCGAGCTGCCGAGTGTGAGCTCCGGCGGCGCGTACCAGACCGTCGTCGTGGGTTCGCTCGGCCGGCTGACGTCGCCGGCGCGCGTACACACGCCGATCGTCGGTGTGGACGTACGGCTCGAGGAGGGCGCGTCGACCACCGTGCCGTTGCGCGCCGACTGGGAGTACGCGGTGATCGTGATGGCCGGCGCCGCCGACGTCGCCGACGGCACACTGGAGCCGGGCGCGCTGTGCTACCTCGGCACCGACCGGGACACCCTGGCTATGTCGACGGAATCCGGCGCGCGGCTGTTCCTGCTCGGCGGCGAGCCGTTCGCCGACGAACTCGTCATGTGGTGGAACTTCGTCGGCCGCTCGCATGAGGAGATCGTCGCGGCGCGGGAGGCGTGGATGTCCGGCACGGCGGTCGCCGGGGCACCGGTCGAGGACGACCGCTTCGGATCCATCCGCGAATACGACGGCGCGCCGCTGCCGGCTCCGGCCATGCCGACCACCCGTCTCAAACCCCGCGACCGCCACGGGCGACCGATGCCGGGCGCCTGACCGCGGGACCGCCGACGGATTGTCAGGTCACCGGGGTTTGCGGCCGACACTGTGTCACTTGTGTGACCTGGGCAACGATGAAAGCGTGGGAGGGGCGCCACCGCACCTGTCCGGCCCCGCCGACGTACCACGGAAGGGTTTGTTGCATGACCACCGATGACCTGCTCGCTCGCCACAAGGCCGTGCTGCCCAGCTGGCTGTTGCTCTACTACGACGAGCCGATCGAGATCGCCGCCGGCTCCGGTCGGCGGGTCACCGACGGCGCCGGCCGCACCTACCTCGATTTCTTCGGCGGCGTGCTGACGAACATGATCGGGTACGACGTCCCGGAGATCCGTGAGGCCATCGAGAACCAGCTCGCCACCGGCGTCATGCACTCGTCCACCCTGTATCTGATCCGCCAACAGGTCGAGCTGGCCGAGAAGATCGCGCGGCTGTCCGGCATCCCGGATGCCCGCGTGTTCTTCACCAACTCGGGCAGCGAGGCGAATGAGGCGGCGCTGCTCATGGCGACCAGCTTCCGGCACAGCAACCAGATCCTGGCGATCCGCAACAGTTACCACGGTCGGACGTACGCGACGATCGGCATCACGGGCAACCGCGGATGGTCGTCGTCGAGCATGAACCCCCTGAACGTGAGTTACCTGCACTCCGGCGACCGGATGCGCGGGCTGCTCGCCGGTCGAAGCGACGCCGAATACATCGACGCGGTGACGGCCGACCTGCGCGAGGTGCTCGCGACGCAGACGAGCGGCGACGTGGCCGCGATGATCGCCGAACCGGTGCAGGGCGTCGGCGGCTTCGTCCAACCGCCGGACGGGACCTTCGCGGCCTATCGCAAGGTGCTCGACGAGACCGGGATCCTCTACATCTCCGACGAGGTACAGACCGGCTGGGGTCGCACCGGCGAGCACTTCTGGGGCTATCAGGCGCACGGCGTCGTGCCCGATCTGCTGACGTTCGCCAAGGGCATCGGCAACGGCATGGCCCTGGCCGGCGTCGTGGGGCGGGCCGACGTCATCAACTCGGTGCCGGGCATCTCTTTCTCCACGTTCGGCGGCAACCCGGTGAGTACCGCGGCCGGCAACGCCGTCGTCGACTATCTGCTCGCGAACGACCTGCAGGGCAACGCGGCGCGGGTGGGCGCGATCCTGCAGACCGGGCTACGGGAGGCCGCGCCGAACCTCGGGATCGTCGGCGACGTACGGGGCAAGGGGCTGATGCTCGCGGTCGAATTCGTCGAGCCGGGCACCACGAACCCGAACGCGTACGCGACGACGCGGGTATTCGAGGAGTGCCGGGCGCACGGGTTGCTCGTGGGCAAGGGCGGGCTCTACGGCAACACGATCCGGATGGGTCCACCCTTGACGTTGACCGAGGATGAGGCACGCGAGGGCCTCGACATCCTGCTCGCCGCGATCGCGGCCGTAGACGGGGAGTTGTCGGCATGAGGCACATCACGCATTTCATTGATGGGAAGCCGTGGGATGGGGTTGCGGCGCGGCAGGGTGATGTTTTCGATCCGGCCACGGGCACGGTTGCGGGGCGGGTGGATTTCGCGTCGGCGGCGGATATGGATGCCGCGGTGGCGGCGGCGGTTCGGGCTGGGGCCGGGTGGCGTGAGGCGTCGATCTCGAAACGTACGGCGGTGATGTTCGCGATGCGGGAGATCCTGCATTCCCGGCGGGACGAGCTCGCGGCGATCGTGACCGACGAGCATGGCAAGGTGCTCTCGGATGCGGCGGGTGAGGTGCAGCGCGGTCTCGAGGTGATCGAGTACGCGTGTGGCATTGGCACGATCCTGCGTAGCGGGTTCAACGAGAACGTCTCGACGGGTGTGGACTCGTACGCGATCCGGCAGCCGCTGGGTGTGGTCGGGGTGATCTCGCCGTTTAACTTCCCGGCGATGGTGCCGCTGTGGTTCGTGCCGATCGCGTTGGCGACCGGTAACGCCGTCATCTTGAAGCCGAGTGAGAAGGATCCCAGCGCCGCGGTGAAGCTCGCGGAGTGGTTCGTTGAGGCCGGGCTGCCGCAGGGTGTGTTCAACGTCGTACACGGCGACAAGGAGGCCGTCGACGCGTTGCTGGATCACCGGGATGTGAAGTCGATCTCGTTCGTCGGTTCGACGCCGATCGCCCGCTACGTCTACGAGCGCGGCACCGCCGCCGGCAAGCGTGTCCAGGCGCTCGGCGGGGCGAAGAACCACATGGTCGTCCTGCCGGATGCGGACATCGATCTGGCCGCGGACGCGGCGGTGTCGGCCGGGTTCGGGTCGGCGGGGGAGCGGTGCATGGCGATCTCGGTCGTGGTTGCCGTCGACCCGGTCGGTGACGATTTGATCGCCGCGATCAGCGAGCGGATGGCGGGGATCCACACCGGCGATGGGCGCCGGCCCGGCTGCGACATGGGGCCGCTGGTGACCCGCGTGCACCGGGACAAGGTCGCCGGCTATGTCGAGGCGGGTGCGGCGGCGGGCGCGTCGCTGGTCGTGGACGGGCGCGGCGTGGCCGCCGATGGGGAGCCGGACGGGTTCTGGCTCGGGCCGACGCTCTTCGACCATGTCACGCCGGAGATGTCGATCTACACCGACGAGATCTTCGGGCCGGTGCTCTCGGTGGTGCGGGTGCCCTCGTACGAGGACGCGGTCGAGTTGGTCAACGCGAACCCGTACGGCAACGGGACGGCGATCTTCACCAACGACGGTGGGGCGGCCCGCCGCTACCAGCACGAGATCGAGGTCGGGATGATCGGCGTCAACGTGCCGATCCCGGTGCCGATGGCCTACTACTCGTTCGGTGGCTGGAAGTCGTCACTGTTCGGCGACACCCACGCCCACGGCGCCGAGGGTGTGCACTTCTTCACCCGCGGCAAGGTCGTCACCAGCCGCTGGCTCGACCCGTCACACGGCGGCGTCAACCTCGGCTTCCCGACCCAGACCTGAGGCACGTACGCCCTGAGGCACTGAGGCACGCCCTGAGGCACGCACGCCCCGACTCGCGGCGATCGATCGGTCGCCGGTCGGGCGTCCGGCTGCGTACGGCGCGGACATAACGGTTTGGGAAACTCTTCCGGCCGCCTCTGCTGACAGCCGGAGGCGGCCCAGCCGCACGCTCCGCCGTCACGTACACGGCGCTCACTGGTCATTCCGCGCTCGACCAGACCGCCCGACGCCACGGCAATGCCGCGCGTACGGGCTATCGGGCCGGCCGCGACGGCGCCGCACCCGCTTGCCGGAGTTCATCCGTACGTGCCAGTCTGTACCACCGTCGGATCGATCCACCCTGCTCAGAGGCGTTCTGACGGGCGGCACGCGAGGTCACAGTTAGGAAACTTTCCCGCTTGGGCTTGACAAGTACCGGGGTTCAGCAAGGACTATTTCCGATAACAGTTAAGACTCCTTCATGAAAGACAGCTCGACAATGGCACCGAACGTCGGCGCCGCGCCCCAGAACCCACCCCGGACAGCACTTGTCCACCTTGTGTAAGGACTCATCGAGGAGGATCGCGTGAAGCGACGGATCGCAGTTGCCGCGGCGCTCGCGGCGACATTGATCGGCGCCGCTGCGTGTGGTAGCAGCAGCAACAAGCCCGCAAGCACCACCCCCAGCGCGGCCAACCCGTTGGACGGCAAGGGCAAGACCCTGACCGTCTGGCTCATGGTCGACGCGCAGACCGGCTGGCCGCAGGCCGTCGCCGACGCGAACGCCAAGTTCACCGCCGACACCGGCGCGCAGGTCAACATCCAGTACCAGCAGTGGCCAAACCACCTGGCCAAGGTCGACACCACGCTCGCGGGCACGCAGGTGCCCGACGTGATGGAACTCGGCAACACCGAGGAGCCGAAGTACGTCCTCGGTGGGGCCTTCGCCGATTTGACGAGCAAGGTGTCGAGCTTCGACAACTCATCGTCGTGGCTTTCCGGCTTGTCCGGGCCGTGCCAGACCGACGGCAAGACCTACTGCGTCCCGTACTACGCCGGTGCCCGCGTGCTCATCTACCGCACCGACATGTTCACCGCCGCCGGCCTCAAGCCGCCGACGACGTACGCGGAGCTCACCGCGGACGCCGACAAGCTGATGGCCAAGTACGGCAAGGACCCGAAGTTCTCGGCGTTCTACCTGCCGAGCCGCTACTGGTACGCCGCGGGCGCGTTCATCTACGGCAACGGCGGCAAGATCGCGGACAAGGACGCGAGCGGCAAGTGGGCCGGCACGCTGGAGAGCCAGCAGTCGGAGGCCGGACTGACGCAGTTCGCCACGCTCGCCAAGAAGTACTCGAAGGGCGACCCGACGAAGACCGAGGCCGACCAGGACGCGATCTTCTCGACCGGTCACTCGGCGATGATGTATGGCAACGGCTGGGAGCTCGGCGCCGTGCAGTCGCAGCCGAAGGACGCGAACAACCCGGCCAAGGGCAACGTCGACACGGTCGTGAAGGGCAAGGTCGCCTCGGTGCCACTGCCGGGTAACGTGGCCGGCACCCCGATGCCGTCGTTCCTCGGTGGCTCGGACCTCGCCGTCACGGCGAAGAGCCAGAACCAGGCCCTCGCGGCTGAGTGGATCAAGGACTTCACCTCCACCCAGATTCAGGGCGAACTGATCGCCAAGGGCGCCCTGCCCAACGCGAAGTCGCTGCTGTCGCAGGCCGCGGCACAGCCGGGCAACGCGGCCACCGCCGCGGCCGCCGCGAGCAGCTGGTTCACGCCGGTGGCCGGCACGTGGCCGGACGTGGAGAGCGCGAATGTCTTGCAGCTGATGCTGCAGAACATCGTGACCGGCAAGCAGACTGTGGACGCCGCCGCCAAGGCCGCCGACACGCAGATCACGACGATCCTGAACAAGAGTTGAGTTGCCCGCTGGTCGGGGCCGCGATGACGGTCCCGACCAGCGGTTTGGTCGGCCCGCCGTCGCGCCGTGATCCGGCCGGCGACGGGCCAGCCGTCAACTCGGCAGGATGATGCGCCGTGCGGCCGCCACAAAGACGGACGCGCGGCGTGTCGCTGAGCGGCCATCATGGACACCACCGCCCGACGTCAGCGCCAAGACTCAGGAGGACGCCGATGCAATCCGAGGTGGAACCGCCGGTCGTCGTCGTGACGGCCACCCCGCCATCGCCCCGGTGGCCCGCGGACAGCGAGCGCCTCGCGGCCGCCGGCCGACCTCGGCGGCGCCGCCGACCGGTGCTGCCGTACCTGTTGGTGTTGCCGGCGATCCTGGCGATCTTCGCGTACATGGCCTATCCGCTCTACCGGATGGTCGTCCTGACGACGCACCGGACGCAGCTGGCCGGTCGGTTCGCGCCAACGCCGCCGCCGCCGAAATTCGTCGGTTGGGCGAACTTCAAGATTGTGCTGACCGACAGCGTGTTCTGGCATGTCGTGATCAACACGGTCGTCTTCACCGCGGCCGCGGTCGGCGTGTCGATGCTGATCGGCCTCGCGGTCGCCCTGCTCATGCGCCGCGTCAGTGGCTGGGCCCGGATCGTCGTAACGATCTCGCTCGTGTTCGTGTGGGCGGTGCCGACCATCGTCGCCACGCAGGTGTTCGCGTGGCTGTTCGACTCCGACTTCGGTGTCGTCAACTTCGGCATCGACAAGTTGCCGGGCGTGAATTTCGAGAACCACAGCTGGTTCTCCACGCCCGAGCAGGGCTGGTTCGTGATCGGTTCGCTGGTGCTCTGGGGCGCCATTCCGTTCCTGGCGCTGACCATCTACGCCGGTCTCACGCAGGTGCCGCTGGAACTCGTCGAGGCCGCGACGATCGATGGGGCGAACGGACTTCAGGTGTTGCGCAACGTACTGGTCCCGGTCCTGAAGCCGGTGCTGATCATCACGACAACGCTGTCGGCGATCTGGGACTTCAACGTCTTCAACCAGATCTACGCGGTGCGTAACGCCCAGCCCGAGCAGTCCTACTGGACGATCGGCATCTACGCGTACGAGAAGGCGTTCGGCGAGTCCGACTACAACACCGGCGCCACGATCTCGCTGCTCACCATGATCCTGCTGCTGTTCGTCATGGTGTTCTACGTCCGGCAGATGATCAGGATCGGAGAGGTTGACTGATGGCCGTCGACTCGTTGGCGACCCGTACCGTCGCCACCCCGCCGGGCGCCAAGCCCGTACATCGCCGGCGCATCGCCGGACGTCGCCGCCGGACCTGGATCTGGAATGCCGTGGCCGTCGTCTTCGCGCTGATCATGTTCTTCCCGGTCTACTGGATGGTCGTCACGGCGTTCAAGCCGTCGAACGAGGTGCTCACGTTCCATCCGAACCTGCTGCCGCTGCACGCGACGATCGACAACTTCACCTCCGCGATCAACGCGCCGGACTTCCTGACCGACCTGCGCAACAGCGTCATCATCACGGTGGTGTCGGTGGTGCTCGGCCTCATCGTCGGATTCCTGGGCGCGCTCGCGTTGGCCCGCTTCATCTTCGCCGGCCGCCGCGCGGTGATCCTCGTCCTGCTCGGCGTCCAGATGGTGCCGGCAATCGCGATTATCATTCCGATCTATCTGCAGCTGCAGAAGTGGCACCAGACGAACCAGCTGTCCGGCGTGATCCTTTCCTACATCGTCGTGCTGCTGCCGTTCACGACCTGGATGCTGCGCGGGTTCATCGCCAACGTCCCGCGCGAGCTGGACGAGGCGGCCCTGGTCGACGGGTGTACGCGGTGGCAGACGTTCACCAAGATCCTGCTGCCGCTCACGCTGCCCGGCCTGGTGGCCGCCGCGATCTACGGCTTCATCCAGTGCTGGAACGAATTCTTCATGATCAATATTCTGAACAGCTCGCCCGACAAGCAGAACCTCATGGTGTGGCTCGTGTCCAACCAGACCGCGCACGGCACGCACTGGGGTCAGCTCATGGCCGGCGCGACGCTGTCCTCGATCCCGGTCGTGATCTTCTTCCTGATCATCCAGAAGAACGTGACGATGGGCTTGACCGCCGGGGCCGTCAAGGGCTGACCGCGCACCGATAGCCGACCGACGAGTCGACTGGTCGGCGGTGTCGGAGGTCGGCGGCACAATGAACGGGTGTTGATCGCGGTCAGTCCGGCGGATCGTGCGGCGGACATGGGCCGCACCGGCGATCGGCCGGACGATGCCGGCGCCGGTGCCGGGCTGCTCCAGACGGTCGAGGAAGACGGGACACCGACCGGCGCACCACGGCGCGTCGACGATCTCGCCGCCGAGGCCGCCGGGTTCGGTGCGCCAGACACCCCGCGCTGGCTCTGGCCGTCGACCGCCGACATCTACCCGGCGCTCGTGCGGGCCGGTGCCACGGTCGCCCGCGTGCACGACCTCGAACTGACCGAGGGCCTGCTGCTCGGCTCGGCGGGCCAGTGGGGCGCGCCGCGTTCGCTCGGTGCCGCCTGGGCCCGACTGGTCGGCGCTCCGGTGCCGGCCGATCCGCCGCCGCGTCCATCGGCGCCGCCCGGCGAGACCCAGGACGCCCTGTTCGACGCGGTCACCCACAAACCGGCCACGCCCGGAGTGGACCCACTCACGGCCACGATCCGGGTGTACGCCGACCAGACGTCCCGGATCGCGACGACGCCGCATCCCGGCCGCTTCCGCCTCCTGGTCGCGGCCGAGTCGGCCGGCGCCCTGCTCGCGGCCGAGATGGCGCACGCCGGTCTGCCGTGGGACGCGACGGTCCACGACGACGTGCTGCGGGAGCTGCTCGGTGAGCCGTCGCCGGGCGGTGGCCCGCCGCGCCAGCTGGCCGCGCTAGCCGACGACATTTCGCGGGCGTTCGGCGGAGCGCGTCTGCGGCCCGACTCACCGGCGGAGGTGCTGCGGGCGTTCCAGCGCGCCGGCTTCTCCGTCACGTCGACCCGGGCATGGGAGCTGCGCGGCGTCGACCACCCGGCCGTGCCGCTGTTACGGCGCTACAAGGAGCTGTACCGGATCTGGACGGCGCACGGCTGGGCCTGGCGGCAGACGTGGGTCCGCGACGGCCGGTTCCACCCGGAGTACGTACCGGCCGGCGTCGTTTCGGGCCGATGGGCGACCCGCGGTGGCGGCGCGCTGCAGATCCCGAAGGTGATCCGGTCGGCGGTCCGAGCCGATCCGGGCTGGCGTCTGGTCGTCGGCGACGCCGGCCAGCTCGAGCCCCGCATCCTGGCCGCCGTGGCCGAGGATCCGGGCATGATGCGGGCGGCCGGCACCGGCGACATGTACGCGGCACTCGCCGAGGAGTCGTTCGCCGGCGACCGCGCGGTGGCCAAGGTCGCACTGCTCGGCGCCATGTACGGCCAGACGGGCGGTCAGGCCGCGCCCGCCCTGGCGACGCTGCGCCGCTTCTATCCCAAAGCGTTCGCGTACGTCGAAGACGCCGCGCGCGTCGGTGAGGCCGGCGGCCTGGTGCGCTCGTGGCTCGGCCGCACCTGCCCACCGCCGAGCGCGAGTTGGACCGATGCCACCTGGTCGGGCGATCCGGATCGCGACAGCGACGGCGTCCCGCCGGATGCGATGTCGGGTGAGGCGATCGAGGCAACGTCTCGGCGTTCCGGGACGGCTCGGGCCCGAGCGCGCGGCCGGTTCACCCGCAACTTCGTGATCCAGGCGACCGCGGCCGAGTGGGCGCTCGCACTGCTCGCGACGCTCCGGACGGCACTGGCCGGCAGCCCGGCTCGGATCGTGTTCTTTCAGCACGACGAGGTGATCGTGCACGCGCCGGTCGAGATCGCCGACGAGGTCGCCGACGCCGTGCGGGCGGCCGCCGCGACGGCGAGCCGTCTGCTCTTCGGCGACACTCCGGTGCGGTTCCCGCTCGGGGTGGCCGTTGTGGAGAGCTACGCCGACGCGAAGAGCTGATCGGACCGCACCCGCAGGCGCTGCACCGAACGGGCGATCATCCGCGCGTCGCGATGGTGATGATCTCGGGCCGCTCATCGGTGAACGGACGCCGATCCCAATGTCCGAAGTGCTCGACCACCGAGAACCCTGCCTTCGACAGGCACGCGTCGAGCGCCTCGACCTCGGTGAATCGGAAGCGGCTCGGGCACAGCAGCTCTCGCTCCCAGGTCGGGCTCGAGAACCGACCGACCACCTCGACAACCTGACCGTTGACATCCTGGCCGTCGACGAGCCGGGGTTCGGTGTTCGCCGCGGTGACGACGGTCCCATCGGAGCCAATGACCTCTTGCGAGCCGGTCCATTGCTCCCATGGGCGTAGCAGCGGGTTGAGCGTCTCGAACGCGTACCGGCCACCGTCGGCGAGCGCCGCCCGAACCGCGGTGAGCGTCCGCGCGATGACGTCGTCGGTGAGGAACACCTGGAACACGTGACCGGTCATGATGACCAGGTCGAACTCGTGGTCGAACGAGACGGTCGCGAGGTCACCGTGGATCCAATCCACATCGGTGGCGACCTTCGCCTGGTCGAGCATCGCCGCCGCCGGATCGATGCCGACCAGCCGGCCGGTGTACCCGTCCGCGCGGGCCCGCCGGAGCAACCGACCCGTGCCGCAGCCGACGTCCAGCACGGATTCGGCCGACATGACAAGACCCAGGTAGAAGTCGTCGCTTGGCCACCATGGGTTCATCTGGTCGTAGAAGATCGCGAGGCGTGGATCGGTGTAGTCGTCGCTGTATTCGGGCTCGAGCATCGCGCCAGTGTCGCAAACGGGTCGCCGGGCGTCGCCCCGATTCCCCGGCGGAGCACCGCGTGGTGGAGCAGTCTTTGCTCGGTTAGACGATGTTCCGTCAGCCGATGTTGTGTCCGGAGCGGAAGAATTTGTCGAGGACCGCGGTGTGCGTCGGGAACGCGAGCACCAACGGTTCCCGGGTGACGATCCATTCGGTCGCTTCGGCGGTCGGTGCGGACGGCGGCAGGTCCGCGGCCGCCCGGGCCGGCAGTATGCCGAAGACGAGCACATGGCGGCCGGTGCTCTGTACGTCGAACAGCGTCACGTCGTCCGGGTTGGCGGTCAGGCCGGTTTCTTCCTGCAGTTCCCGAATGGCGCCCTCGGTCCACAGCTCGCCGTACTCGAGGAAGCCACCGGGAAAGCACAGCTCGCCGCGGGCCGGTTCGATGGCGCGCCGAACGACGACGACACCATCCGGGCCGCCGTCGTCGAAATGCACCGGCAGCAGCGGCACCGACACCGGGAGCGGATTGCGCCAGGTGGTCTCGCCACAGTTCGGGCAGACCCGCGGCCACGGCTGGTCGGGGGCATAGGCGGCGCCACAGTACGAGCAGTGCCCGTACTGGATCAGCGAAGTGACCTGCCACGGGTGCACGTAGTTGCCGGCACTGTAACCATTTCCGGGGGACGGCATACCGAAGATCGTATTCCGGCAAAAGCGTGCCGGTCAGTCAGGAGACGCCACCGTGGGTACGCCCCGGATATGTCCCCGGCACAGTTTCCTCAACGGTAGGGAATTCCCTGATTTCTCGGGCCCGTGACGCGCCTAGCGTTCGATCATGGCCAACGCGCCGCAGACCAGCTACGTCGCCGAGTGCTTCTGGGCCGGCGTACAGGAGGAGGACCTGCGCGAGCTCGATCGGCGGATCGAAGCCTCGGCAACGATCGTCGCCGGCGACGGCGAGCCGGTTCGCTATCTGGGCTGGCTACTCGTCATCGATGACGAGGTCGTGTTGATCCTGTTCGAAGGATCAATCGGGAGGGTCCGACGCGTGGCGGATCACGCCCAGATCCCGTTCAGCCGGATTCTCCAGGTCGTTCGCGGGCCATGGCCGCCGAACGCCCCAACCGACGAGGAGGTACCGCAATGAGAACGAGACCGATGGCCTTCGTCGCGGCCGCTTGTGTTGTCGCGGCGTCCGCGTTCCTGGCCGGGTGCGGCCCGAAATCCACACCCGCGCTAGGACGACCGACGACCGGGGCCCTTGCCGCGACCCCGAGCACCACAGCGCCCGCGACCTCAGCGCCGGCGACCTCAGCGCCCCCGACCCAGGCCGCCGTCAAAGACCTCAACCCCGGAAACTGCACGATCTACACGAAGGCCGACGGCGTCAAGCTGCTCGGTGGGGTCAACCTGAACAACAAGGCGCTCGACATCGGGACCGACGGCGGAACCAAGATCGATCTATGTTCGTATCTCTACTTGAAAGGTCAGGACCTGCAGGGTGTGAGCTACGCGGTGGTCCGCTACGACAGCGCCGCAACCGCCTTCAAGGAGGCGAAGAAGGTCAAGGCCACGATGCTCAGCAGCGCGGCCGATCACAACTGGCCGGTCCAATCGCTGACGACGCCGGCGCCGGGTGCGGGACAGGTGCTCGGGGGCTACGGAACCAAGACCGAAGACGGCATCACGTTCACCATCGCCGTCGTGGGTACGAATGTCGGACCGTACCTGGTCGCCGCGCTCGGCGGCAGCACGGAGAGTGTGGACAACGCGAAGAAGTTCGCGCTCACGGTCTTTGCGGCGCTGTCCTCCGCGGTGGGCTGACCGTACGACTGCCGGATCGTGGTGCCCGCTCCATCCCACCCGGATGCGGTCACCGCGATCTCGCCAGAGCGTGTTTACGAGGGGTCTGCGGCCGAGGGCTACGCGAGGCGCGACGCTCTCCTCTCCCGTCAAACCAGCCAACCAGGTCGATCGAGCGTGCTAGGAAGGCACCAAGGGCTCGCCGTTGAACCGAGGCAAGACGGAGTCTGACGTGTGGATTCAGCCGGACGGGACTCGGCGGGCACGGAACCACGCCTGGTCACCGGAGCCGCGCTCGCACCCGTCGTTCTCGCACTGCGCCTGCGATCGGCGGCCGCCTGCGCTGGCGGAAGGACGGTGGCGCCTCGATGAGCGCGATGCGACGCATTCTGGTGATCGCATTGGTTGGCGCGGTCGTGAGCTGCCTTTTCTTCCTCTCGTACGGCTACGCCACGCACGCGCCGCGACCGCACGACGTTCGTATCGAAGTGGTGGGCGCTAACGGAGCGGCGACGCGGGTGAACGCCGTGTTTGACCGTGCGGTCCCCGGCGGGTTCGACGTGGAACCAGCGTCGGATGAAGCCGCCGCACGCGACGACGTCGCGACCGGTAAGGCCTACGGCGCGATCGTCGACCCTCCGATCGGTCCGGTGGGGCTGCTGACGGCCAGCGCCGGCGGGCTCGCGGTGCAGCAGATCGTGATCCGCGCGGCGACCGCGTACGCCCTCGTGCAAGGGCGCAGCATTGTCCAGAAGGACGTGGTGCCGCTGCCGTCATCCGATGCCGCCGGCGTGTCTGCCTTCTTTCTCCAGCTCGGGTTGCTGATTCCCGCATTGCCGGTGTCAGTTTTCTTGTACCTGGTCGGGCGACGATCGCGGGTTTGGGCGCGCCTGAGCGGTGGAGTGGCGTACGCGGTGTGCGCGGCCGCGCTCGGCGTGCTGGTGATGGACGTGGGCTTCGGCGCATTGACGGGCGCGCCAGCGGCCTTGTTTGGGATCTCGGTGCTGGCCGCCATGGCTTTCGTCGTGACGGTCGCCGCGTTGCAAGCGGCGTTCGGGCTCCCTGGCACCGCGGTTGCCGCAGCCGTGCTTCTCATCGTCGGCAACCCCCTCAATGGGGTCACGGTGGCGGCACCGCTTCTCCCCGACGGATACCGACAGATCGCGCCGGCTTTCCCGAACAACGCCACGGTGCGAGCCATCAAGGATCAGGTTTACTTTGGCGGCCAGCATTCACCCAAGGCGCTCTTGATCTTGTCCGCGTGGATCGTCGGAGGGTTCCTCGTCATCGGCATCGCCGACTGGCTCCATCTTCGGCAGCGACGCCGGGCGGTGCACAGTCCCGCCGATATCTATGCAAAGCCAATAGTCAGCCGCCGTCTGCCCACCTCCACGCCCACCGGGTCCGCGAGCCTGACGCCCGATTCGACGTGAAGCGCCTGTCCGCCGCCCGGACGCGTCGGATCACGTGACGCCTGGTGCCCATCGGTAGTCCTGAGAATAGACACGGCCTAGCCCTGCTAGGCGACGGAGGAATCTGGGCTTACCGCCACGTTTGCCGCTCCGACGTTTGCCGCCCCGACGTTTGCCGCCTCCGACGTTTGCCGCTCCGCCCTGATTGGCCGCAAACCGGCTTGCGAGCGCGGCCCGAGACCGCACCCCAAGCTTGCGGTAGATACGAGTGAGGTTCACCTCGACGGTCTTGGGGCTCAGGAAGGCACGGTCGGCGATCTCGCGGTTGGTCAGGCCCTCGACCGCCAGTCTCGCGATCGACTCCTCGGTCGGGGTGAGGCCGGCCGGGGTGAGGCCGGTGGCCGCCCGGCGCTGTGGAATCCGGGCTAGTTCGGCCCGGGCACGTTCGGCCCATACCGTCGTCTCGAGGCGCTCGAATGTCGCGAGCGACTCAGCCATCGCCTGGCGTGCGAGCCGCTTCTCTCTTCGTCGGCGGTGGACCTGTCCCATCACGAAGAGCGTCCTGGCGCGTTCGAACGGCATCGGTAGACCCTCAAAGAAGCGCAGGGAGCGCTCAGCCGCCTCTAGTGCTTCGTCCAGGTGTCCCTGCGCCGCGAGAACGAGGGCTCGGCACCGGGCGGCGGCGGCCAGGGACCATTGCCCCTCGGAGGTCGCGGCCTCTGCCTCGATGCGAGTGAGGACCGCGGTTGCCTCCGCCAGCTTCGCGGCGCCTAGAAGGGCCTCGATCAGGTCGCTTGCATGCGTACACAGTCGCTGCTCTCGGATACCGGCGTCCCGCTTGACCGTGTCGAGGAGCCGGAGGTGCATTGCGGCATCGTCGAACCGACCCCGCGACATCGCGACGATGCCAAGAGCGAGCCGGGCGGGGGCTTGGTCCAGACCGACCGTTGGATCGGCGTCGGCCATGCCAAGGACCGATGTGGCGGCCGACTCCGCGGCGTCGAGACGGCCCAGCATCGCCAGCGCCACGCCGTGGAATCCCACCTCCCAGGGCGTGCCGCCGACGCCTCCGATCTCTTCCGCGCGCTCGATCGCTTCCCGGGTGAGCTCGACAGCGGCGACGAATCGTCCGGCCATGATCTCCGCCTCGGCCATCCATCCCAGAATTGCTGGCAGGCTCGACCGGCTCTCGACCGCGCTCCGCTCGTACATCGCGCGAAGGATCTCGAGCCCCTCGTCGATGCGCCCCGAGTACGCCAGCAGGCGACCGATCAGGTCGTCTCCGCGCGCGGCGGCGCGTACGGGCGGGAACCGCCGCCTCGTACCCGGGTCCAGGCCATCAAGACGCTCGAGGTGGATGCCGAGACCCGCGTAGAACTCCGCCTCGACGAGTGCCGCGCGTACGTGGAAGACCACATCCGGATCCGGGTCGGAGATGCGATCGATCGCCTCGATCCCTTTCCGAGCGGCGTCGAGCTTGCGCTCGATGTCGTTGTCCGAGATCCGCGAGAGCATCTCGTACACCTCGGCCTGAAACGTTGGATCGCCGGCCGCCTCAGCGGCCGCCTGAAGCCCGTGGTCAATGGCGCGTCCGAGCGAACCCGACAACCGCCTGACGTACATGAGGTGATACAGCGCCCGTGCTCTGATCAGGCCTGGGGGAAGTTCTGACACCAGCGACTCGAGCTCCGCGATGGCACCGGGGGCGTCGCCAGCACCATGGAGGAGCCGGCCGAAGGCGATGCGCCGTAGCGCAAGTACGGCGGTATCGGTCGGCGGCGTGAGCCGGCATGCCAGACGGAGCAGGTCGGCCGCCGCGTCGGGTGCGCCCCGGCGCCACGCTTCCTCGGCGGCGACCGCCAACGCGACCGCCACGTCCGGGTCTGGTCCCTCGGCCGCCGTGGCAAGATGCCGGGCGCGCTCCTCCAGATCGTCGGAGAGCATCGCGACGGCCCGGTGCAGCCCTCGCTTCCGGGCCGTCGGGATCGACCCGTACACGGCGGCGGAAAGGATGGGATGCGAGAACCGAATCCGCTCCCCGTCGAGCATCACGATGCCGCTTCGCTCCGCGGTCGCCAGCGCGTCGCGGAGATCGAGCGCCTGGGAGTCGAGGCGCCTGAGTAGATCGAGCGTCGGAGCTCGCGGAACCGACGCCAGCTCCAGCGCCTCGCGGACGCGGCCGGGCAGGTTGGCGATCCGCGATCGCGCAAGTTCGAGCACGCTGTCCGGAAGCGACCGTTCGAGATCCTCGCTGGACTGGACCCGACCCAAAGCCCGCGTGAGCTCGATCGCGTACAGGGGGTTGCCGTCCGACAGTTCCGCGATCCGAACGACCCGCGGCCACGCCGGAGCCCATCCGATCGCCCTACGCAGGATGCGGGACAGCTCGCTCGGACCGATCGGGCCCAGCCTGATCGTGTCGTACCGCGCCTCAGGCACTGCGCGCGCGAGCTCGACGACCAGGTCCACCGTTTCGTTGCTCCGGCTCGCGACCGCGATCCGGGCCGAGGTGCCGGCCAGGCGGCGCACGACGAAGGCGAGAGTCTTGGCGCTGGGATGGTCGAGCCACTGGGCGTCGTCCACAGCGATCAGCACCGGCTTGACCGAGGCGACCGCCCGGACCGCCGCCACCATTGCGACGTTGAGGGATAGGCGGTCGAACGATCCCTCCGGATCCTCCTTGCGCAGGATCACTCGCAGCAGTCGGGCTTGCGGAGCGGGCAACGCCTTGACGACCTCGTCATCCAAGCCCTGGATCAGCTCCATCAAGCCGACGTACGAGAGGTCCATCTCGGACCGCGTCGGCCGGCACGACAGAATGGGGTAGTCCCGATCCCGTGCGGCCGCCAGGAGTTCGTGCAGCAGCGTTGTTTTGCCGATGCCTGGCTCGCCCTCGATCAGCAAGGCTCGGGGCTCCGGAAGCTCGTCGGTCAGGAACGCGTCGAGGGCGCCGCGTTCGGTGATCCTGCCGACAATCGCGTGCGCCAAGGGGGCCTCATCTCCCGCGAGTGACGAGCAGAATCGTCTCATGAGCGCGTGCGTGTGACACGAAACGAGCGTGCGACGGGCCACGTATTCGGCCATCGTGTCCGCAATCCGACCGTCAGCTCGTTGTCGTGTTCGGCTTTGGGCGCGGCCGACCCGGTCAGTCAGGCCGGATCGAGGTCGAGCAGCTCCTGCGCGTTGTTCCAGCACACGGCGCGCAGCCAGTCATCGCCGAGGCCGAACCGTACGAGAGCGGCGATCTGTTGCGCGTACGGGTAAGGAATGTTCGGAAAGTCGGAGCCGAGCAGCACCCGGCCATCGCGACCGAGGGCACGGAAGTCCGGCAGCAACTCCTCCGGCAGCGCCCCGACCGCGTTGAAAAAGTCGGTGCCGACCATCGTTGTGTCGAGGCATACCCGCGGATATCTCCGCGCGAGCGCGAAGAATCCGGCGTACTCGGGGGCACCGCAGTGGGCGATGACCGCGACAAGGCGCGGGTGGCGGCGCAGCACCGCCTCGAACGGTTCCGGTCCGGTGTAGCCGGCCTTGACCGGGCCGGAGCCGGCATGTACGACGACCGGCAGGCCCACCTCGTCGAGCCGCCCCCACACGTCGTCGAGCAGCGGGTCGGCCGGATCGAAGCCGCCGACCTGCAGGTGCAGTTTCGCGATGCGCGCGCCGCGGGCCAGCGCCGCGTCGACATAGTCGAGCGCGCCGGGCTCGGGATAGAAGGTCATCGACGGGATGCAGTCCGGCGTGTTGTCGGCGAACTCGAGCGTCCAGTCGTTGAGGTCCGCGGCCATCGCCGGCCGGTGCGCGTACGCCAGCGCGCTGAAATGGTGCACTCCCATGCCGCGCAGGTGCGCGACCCGCTCGTCGTCCGGCCACATGTACTCCACCGGCCACTCGCGACCGATCAGCCGACTGCCTTCGGTGAAGTGGGCCCAGACGCGCCGCATCATCCGCGGCGGCAGGAAATGGGTGTGGATGTCGATGAGACCGGGCAGGCCGAGCGCGAGCGCCCAGTCGTGGACGTCCTCATCGCGGGCCGGTTCGCTCACCCCGACAGTCTGCCAACCGGGTCGGTACGCCGATGCAGCGGACGGCGCCCGGCCGAAGCCGAACGCCGTCCGCATCGCCCGGAACCACCGGGCACCCCCACAATGAAGCTGCTATTCCACCACCACCGCGCGACCGCGCAACTCAGGGGACCGCGCGATTCAGGCGACCGCGCGACCGCGCGATTCAGGCGACCGCGCGACCGCGCGATTCAGGCGACCGCGCGACCAAGTGGCAGAGCGGTCAGACGCTCACGCGGCCACCTTGCCGCCGGCGATGTCGAGAGTCACGCCGGTGATCCAGCCGGACGCGTCGGACGCGAGGTAAGCCGCGGCCGCAGCGACATCGGCCGGCTCGCCGATGCGCCCGAGCGGGAACGCGTGCGACATCGCCTCGAATTGCGCCGCCGGCATCGCGGCCATCTTCTGGTTGCGAACGGCCGCGGGTGCCAACGCATTGACGCGTACCCCGCGGGACGCGTACTCGGCGGCGAGATGCCGGGTCAGCATCACGACGCCGGCCTTGGCCACCGCGTACGCGACGTTGGCCTGCGACGGCGTACGGCCGGCGGCCGAGGACATGGTGATGATCGAGCCACGACCGCGTTCCAGCATGCCGGCGGCGAAGGTCTGGATCGTGTAGAACGCGCTCGACAGATCGCCGTCGAGGATCGCGCGCCAGGCCGGCGGGCTCATCGACTCGCTAGGTTGCGGCCGGCCGTTGCCACCGGCGAAGACGGCCAGCACGTCGACGTCGCCGAGTTCGTTGGCGACGTGCTTCGCTGCGAATGCGAGCGCGTCGGGCCGGGTGCAGTCGGCCGGCGCGATGACAGCCCGCCCGCCGTCGTTCCAGATCGCCTCCCGTACGTCTTCGAGGGAGTCCTCGTCCCGGGCGATGAGCCCGACCCTCATCCCGTTCGCGGCGAGCAGGCGTGCCGTGGCGGCACCGATGCCCCGGGAGGCACCGGTGACCACGGCCACCCGGCCGGCCAGGTCGTCGAAGCGTACGGTCATCGCCGCCACCCGCCCCAGCGGTGCCGGAACCGGGCGATGCGCAAGATCGCGAACGTCAGCAGCGCGAGCGGGATGATCGCGAAGAAGTGGCCGTGCACGATGCCGCCGATCGCGCCGAAGATCACGAAGAGGAACAGGATCGGCAGCAGCGGCAGCAGGAACCACGGCGGCCCCGGACGCCGCGCCCAGCCCGGCCCGCCCCAGCCGGGTCCGCCCCAGCCCGGTCCGCCGGCACCAGGCGCGCCCGGGCCGTGCGGATGTCCGCCCCAACCCGGGCCGGCCCACGGTCCGTACCCCTCGGGGCGGCCGCGCGGGTCGTTCTCGGTCTCCGGGGACCAGACCTCGTCCTGCGGGTTGCGTCCCTTGCCCCAGCCCGGCGCGCGACGGCTGGCGTCGTCGGCCGAGGCCGGTAGGTCGGCGATGAGTGGGGCCAGCTCATCGCGGTACTTCGTCGTATAGAGCGTCGCCAGACGCTCGTCGCCTTCCTCGAGCGTCAGCCGGCCCTCGCCGACCGCCGCGCGCAGGGTCTGCGCGATCCGCTCGCGCTCGGCGTCCGAGGTGCGTACGCGAGGTGTGTCGGTGGTCATCTGGCTCATCCCTTTCGTGTGCGGGCCGCCACGGGTCCGTTGAATCGACTGTGCGCGCCGCGGCAATCACGGTGCGTCGGTCCTGGGGTGGCTTTCCGGCTGCACCGCCGGGTGTAAGGGGGTGGACGACCTACACCCACGGGGGTACGTCGGCCGGCCGGCGCCGAACCGGCTGACGTACCTCCAAGCGCGGGTGGTGGCCTAACGTGGCCGTGTGGGGATCGACGGCGGCATCGACGGCGGACGGCCGGGGGCCGACTCGCCGGACGAGGCTGCCTCCCCACGCCGCGGTGGGCCGCCCTGGCGAGTCGGTGGACCGTGGCCCGACGGCCCGTGGCGCAACAGCGGCCCCTGGCGGGAAGGCGGCCCTTGGCGGGAAGGCGGCCCTTGGCGAGACGGTGGGCCCTGGCGGGACGGTAGGCCGTGGCGGGACGGTCCCTGGCGCGACGGCGGCGCGGGTGCGACCGGACCAGACGGACGCGGCGGTCCGCCGTGGGCCCGCGGGCCGCGCCGTCCTCGGCAGGCGCCGATCTTTCTGGCAATCTTCATCGCGGTCATCGAATTGTTTGGCGCGCACGTCGCCAATTACCACCAGACGGCTCTACGCCCGCTCGACCGGGGCGGCGACATCCTGATCATCGTCGGCGCGGCCGCCCTCACGGTCCGGCGGAAGTGGCGTATCCCGGCCTACGTCGTGTCGCTCGCCGCGACGGTTGTTTATCTTCTAGCGGGCTATCCGTACGCGCCGGTGTTCTTCGCCGTACTGATCTCTATCTTCGGCGCCGTACGCACCGGCCACCGTCGGGGTGTCTGGATCGCCACGGCCATCGGATACCTGGCGTTCGTGCTCGCCGGCCGAGTGCTGTCGTCGGTGGGCGGCGTACATCTGCGCGTTCCGTCGGTGGGTATTTCGATCGCTGTCGCCGCGTGGACCATCGTCGCGCTCGCCCTGGCCGAGGGCGTACGGGTCCGGACCGAGCGGTTCGCCGAGATCGCCCGTACGCACGCCGAGCAGGCCCGGGCACGCGCCGAGCAGGCCCGCCGCCAGGAGAGCGACGAGCGGCTGCGGATCGCACAGGAACTGCACGACGTGCTCGGACATCACCTTTCGCTGATCAACGTGCAGGCCGGCGTCGGGCTGCACCTGATGGATGAGCATCCGGGGCAGGCTCGTGCGGCGCTCGAGGCGATCAAGGAGGCCAGTGCGGCCGCATTGGGTGAGGTGCGTTCGGTTCTCGGGGTTCTGCGTACGTCGGACGAGGCGGCCCCCCGCGCACCCGCACCGACGCTGGTGAACCTGACCACTCTGATCGACCCGGCCGAGACCGTCGTCGTCGGCGAGCCCGTGCCGCTGCCGCCGGAGGTCGACCGGGCGGCCTTCCGGATCATCCAGGAGTCGCTCACCAACGTCCGGCGCCACGCGGGTGATGGCGCCCACGCGAGCGTGGTCCTGACGTACCGGCCAGAGGGTCTGGTCCTGCGGGTTTCCGACGACGGAGCCGGCGCGCCGGGCTGGGTCGGCGTGGACTCGCGCAACGACGCGCGCGCCGACTCCCGCACGGACCGGACGCCGGCCGGTCATGCGAGGTCGGGGGAGACCGGCAACGGCATCGCCGGCATGCGCGCGCGAGCGGTGGCGCTGGGCGGATCGCTGACGGCCGGGCCGGGGCCGTCCGGTGGGTTCGTCGTCACGGCCACATTACCGATCCGGGAGCCCTCATGATCAAGGTATTGCTCGCCGATGACCAGGCGTTGCTGCGCGCCGGATTCCGCGCGCTACTCGACGCGCAATCGGACATCGATGTGGTGGGCGAGGCCATCGACGGCGCGGACGCGGTCCGGCAAGCGACGCGGACCCATCCGGACGTCGTGTTGATGGACATCCGGATGCCCGGCACGGACGGCCTCGCCGCGACGCGTCAGATCGCCGCCGATCCAGCGCTCCACGGTGTGCGGATCATCATCCTGACGACGTTCGACCTCGACGAGTACGTATTCGAGGCCTTGCGCAGCGGCGCGAGCGGATTCCTGGTCAAGGACACCGAACCGGTCGAGTTGCTGCGTGCGGTCCGCGCCGTCGCATCCGGGGACGCGCTCCTGTCGCCCGGCGTGACCCGTCGGCTGATCGCCGAGTTCACCACCCGGGCACCGGTGCCGCAGCCGCCGACCGCGGTGAGCGTGCTGACCGATCGCGAGCGTGAAGTGACGGCGCTGGTCGGTGCCGGCCTGTCCAATGAGGAGATCGCCGAGCAGTTGGTCGTGTCGCCGGCGACCGCGAAGACCCATGTGAGCCGGGCGATGGGCAAACTCGGCGCGCGCGATCGAGCGCAACTCGTCGTGTACGCCTACGAATCCGGTCTGGTCCGGCCCGGCTGGCTCGGATAAACCGCTCACGGTCAGGGCCGGCCGACTAACCGGTATCACGGTCAGGGTCCGGTGCGCCGACCGGTCGGTCCAGGCGCTTTGGTGATGCTGTGCGCCGACCGGTCGGTCCAGGCGCTTTGGTGATGCTGTGCGCCGACCGGTCGGTCCAGGCGCTTTGGTGATGCTGTGCGCCGACCGGTCGGTCCAGGCGCTTTGGAAACACAGTCCAGGCGCCTTTGAAACTCAGCCGAATTTGCCCAGCCCCATGGTCGCGACGACGGCGATCGTGCCGAGCGCTAGCAGCATCGCCACGAAGATGAGCATGTTCCGCTCCGAGGAGGGCAGCCGGTCGCTCGGCTCGGCCTCCGATGTGGGCGGTGGCGTGGTCGGGCCGGTCGCGGCCTCGGTCTCGGCTGCCGCCTGCGCGCGCGCGGCCGCTTGAGCGTGCCCGGCCGCGGCGACCGCGTCGGCGGGTGTACGGGCCGAGATCGCCTCGGTGACGGCGTCCGCCGCGGCCTGCGCCGCTGCCTCTCTACGGCCGGTGAGGAATGCCGGCAGGACCATCGTCGCGTCGTCGAACCAACTTCTCCGACCGGGCGGAACGGCACGGCTCGGTTCGATCGCACGGTCCGGCTCGGCCGGCACAGAGGAGACCGGGGCAATTCCCGTGCCGGTGACATGTCGGCTCGCCGATCCGGTGACGCGGGCAATACCGGTTCCGGTAACGCGGGGACTGTCGGCCCCGGTGATGTGAGTGTCACTCGCGCGTGCGCCGTCGAGGCGGTGTGCACCGGCACGTTCGGACCCGGTGGTCTGGTCGTCGGTTCGCTGACTGGGGATCGCGCTGCCCAGGTGGCTCTCCCGGGGGGCGGCGTTGTCGATCACCGAGCGTCTCCTCTCGAGCAAACCCCGTTGCCTTACGGTCCCCGCCTTCGCCGCTGTGCAGCGAAGCCGGCACCATCTCATACCCACAACACCGAACTCATCACCATTACCGGCAACGTCGGCGCGTCCCGGCAAAGGACTCTATACGGTCAATCCTCCGCGTGGGTAATCCCATGATGGCGTTGCCGTGCGTGCGTGTCCCGTAACGATTTGCCATGATCTGCCGCTTCTGCGGTCCCGCTCGCCACCGCCGCCCGGTTCACTGCCTGAGCGGAACCGGGTCCGCCGGGCGTCCCGTCGGATCTTCGCCGTCAGGCCCCGGGCGTGCAATGGTAACGGCATGGCGAGTTCACATCCGGTCGTGGTCGCGGGTGCGCGCGCGGCGATCGAGCCACTACTCGACGCCGTTGGACCCCGGATCGTGGTCGGGATCGCGGGCCCGCCGGCGGCGGGAAAGTCGACGCTCGCAACGTCGATCGCGTCGGCGTTGTGCGGCGCGTACGGACCGCGTACAGCGATGGCGGTCGGCATGGACGGCTTCCACCTCGCCAACTCCGAGCTGTCCCGCCTCGGGTACGCCGGTCGGAAGGGCGCACCGGAAACGTTCGACGCGTACGGCTTCGTCGCGATGCTCCGTCGTCTGCGCGCATGTGACGAACCGGTGGTCTACGCCCCGATCTACAGCCGGACGTTGCATGAGTCCATCAACGCGGCCATCCCGATCCCGTCGGATATTCGCGTCGTCATCGTGGAGGGCAACTATCTGCTGCTGCGACGGGCGCCGTGGGACCAGGTCCGGCCACTGCTCGACGTGGCGCTCTACCTCGACACTCCGGCCGGCGTACGCGTCGACTCGCTGATCCGCCGTCAACGTTCGCGCGGGCTGGATCGGTCGGCCGCACTGAACTGGGTCCATTCGAGTGACGAGGTCAACGCGAAGCTGATCGCGACGACCCGCGACGACGCCGACGTGATCCTGGCCCGGCCGGGATGACGAGCCGGCGGCCGGACCAGCGCCGGCTCTGGGTGCCGACGCGCCTCAGCGGTCCTCGGGTGCGGTGACGCTGGCCTGGCCAAACAGCACGACCGCGAACAATGCGACCGTCACGACGTGTACGCCGGTGCAGTAAAGGCAGATCTTGCCGATCGTGAACAGCTCGGCGTAGAGCAGGTAGAACACGAAGCCAATGCCGACGATGCCGGCAGCAATGCGGCCATTGCGCAGCCACGGCGACCGGCTGCGCCAGGCGGCCGGCAGACACGCGGGCAGCATCGCGACGAAGTAGACCAGGCCGAGCAGCGCGACCGGGATGCCGAACACCTTCGACTGCGCGCTCGTGGTGACCTGAAGGCAGTTGACCACACCGTTGTCCGAGCAGGCGAGCGTGGCCGAGGCGGTGTAGTGCTCGTACGTCAGGTAAACCGACAGCGCGAGTCCGATGACCACCAATGCGAGCGAGGTGATCGGCAGCCACCGTGGCACGATCAGCGGCCCCAGCGCGCTGCCGTTGCGCCGACCGGCACGGCCGGTCGCGAGGACCGGCGAGCTGCGTTGCGGCGTCGAGGTCGCGCGGCGCGCGGTCCACGCTGGCTGGTTGGCGATGGATCCCGCGCGGTTCGAGGTCGATGACGCCGTGCCGGTCGGGCCGGCCGGAGCGGCGGCCGGGGAGCCGTCGTCCGTCGCCCCCGTGGCCCGATCGCCCTCGGCCGCAGTCGACCGGGACTGCCCCTTGCGGGCCGCGGCGCGGGCCCGTGCGTCAGCCTTGGCCATTGATCGCTCCGTAGGCGGTCGCGGCCGTCGTCGAACACACGTTGGCCGGCTGTCCGTTCGTGAGCTTGCACAGCTCATTCGTAAACGCGTTGGCGGTGCCGAGGATCGCCTTGGCCACGTCGCTGTTCGGGTCCTTCAACGCATCCGCGACCTGCTGCTGCGTCATCCCGGCCAGGATCTGCGGGTTGTAGCTCGCACCGTTGACGATCGACTGGTTCGCGAAATCCAGGAACGGGAATGAGTTGCCGGTCTGCCCGGCCGGCGGCGGGTCGAACTGGTCGACCAGCTTCTGCTGATCGGACGTGAGCGTCTCCAGCGGCACGCCGGCGTCGCTCTGGATCTCCTTCGGCTGGAAGTCGATGTACTTGCTGGTGTAGGTCGCGCCGTGGAACGTGAAGGTCGGCGTGTTCGGGAACGTGTCCGTGGACGATGAGGACGTCGTACTCAGATTCTGGAACGTCCCGAAGCGCGACAGCGCGACGATCATCGGCCAGCGTTCGGCCGCGCAGTAGGGGCAATACTCGGCACCCATGTAGAACACGATCGGCTTGCCGTCGGTGCCCTTCAGCACCGCCTGGCCGCTCGTCGCCTGCGGCAGCGTGTCGACCGAGCCTTTGCCGACCTTGTCGAGGGTTGCCGGCGGCACCCCGGTCACCCCGTTCACCAGGCTTGTCGCGGCGGTCGACGACGCGACCGACGTGCTCTTCTTGGTCGGCGCGGTCAGCTTTACGGCGACCAGGATCGCGATCACGAGGACCACGACCCCTACCGCCGACCCGGCGGCGATGAGGCGCTTACGCCGTTGCTCGGCGCGCCGTTGCGCGGCGGCGAGCTCCCGCGCGGCCTGGCGGGCGTCCTTCTTGCCCTTCGACACGTGCAGTCAACCTTTCACGATCATCTTCGCCGGGGCGGCCATCCCGAGGACGGCGTCCCGCACCACGGAACGCGGCCACGCCACCGAGACCGGTCATTGCCGCCGTATCCGGACAAGCACTCAGAATCAATGCATCCTCGGCGTTGACCGGCCGAGCATTGCGACCAGCACAACGCCAAGGCGCAGGGCTGTCGCCACGCGGCGGCCGCTCGCGACGCTACCCCGGGCCCATGAACGCCGTCGACGCAGATCGGACCTTTCGTACAACTTCCAAGGTTATTCACAGCCGGCGCCGACCGGGCACGGGATCGATCAGCCCGACGTCGGGCACCCATCGGCACCGGCCGACACCGAGCCGGCACCGTCGGTTAGCGGCCTGACCGGATGGCCGAGGGTGATCGCCGTAACGGACAGCAGTGTGGCTCCGGCGGGAGAGCGTGGCGGAAACAAATCGCGGTTAACATCCACTCGCTTACATCTATCTGAGAGGTGTACCGCACATGACCCAGAGTGGTTCGGCCGCGACCATCGAGGTCCCGGCCGATGTACGCGAAGGCATCTACGGCGACAGAGTTGCCGCCGTCGAGCCGGGTGGCGCCGAGTTCATCCCCCTGTCCGAGCGCCACGGACGTCCGCTCAACCAGTTCTGGACCTGGATGTCGCCGAACATGGAGTTCGCGACGATCTTCGTCGGCATCATCGGTGTCTGGTTCTTCGGCCAGTCCTTCTGGATGGCCTCGCTCGCGATCATCCTCGGCACGGCGCTCGGCTCGGTCTCGATGGGCTTCCTGGCCGCTCGCGGCCCGCTGTTCGGCGTGCCGCAGATGGTTCTGTCGCGCATCGGCTTCGGCTTCCTCGGCAACATCCTTCCGGCCGGCATCAATGCCCTCGTTGCCGGTGTCGGGTGGTTCGCCGTCAACAGCGTCAGCGGCGCGTTCGCCCTGAGCGCGTTGACGCACATGTCGACGAAGCTGGCGCTGCTCATCATCGTGGTGCTGCAGATCGCGGTGGCGTTCTTCGGCCACAATCTCGTGCATGCGTTCGAGCGCTATGCGTTCCCGCTTCTCGCGGTGATCTTCGTGATCGCTTCGGTCGTGATCCTGTCCAAGTCGCATCCGTCGGCGGCGGTCGCCCAGCCGGGTGGCATCGGCGGCTGGCTCATCACCTTCGGCGCGGCCTTCGGCTACGCGGCCGGCTGGAACCCGTACGCGAGTGACTACACCCGCTACCTCAAGCCGGACGTCGACCGGCGGGCGACCGGTCTGTGGGCCGGGCTCGGGGTCTTCGTCTCCTGCGCCGTCCTGGAAATCGTCGGCGCTGCGGCCGCCACGATCACCAGCCTCGACAAGTTCGTGGCCAACCCGACGGCCGGGTTCACCAGCCATCTGCCGACGTGGATCGCCGACATCACCCTGCTCGCGATCGCGCTCGGGGCGGTGTGTGCGAACGCGTTGAACGTCTACTCCGGCTCAATGTCGTTCCTCGCGCTCGGCATCAGGCTGCCGTTGTCGTTGCGTCGGGCGTTGGTCGCACTCGTGTTCGGCGTCGCCGGCTTCTTCCTGGCCTGGTCGGGTCTGCACGATGCCGGGGAGAAGTACAACAACTTCCTGCTCGTCATCGCGTACTGGATCGGGCCGTGGTTGGGCGTGTTCTTCATGGACCAGTACCTGCGGCGCGGTAAACGGGTCGATGGGTTCCTCTTCGACCGCAAGCACAATCCGTGGGGCGGCGTCGTCGCGATGGCGGTCGCGATGGCGGTATCGATCGTCTTCTTCTCGAACCAGACCGAGTACGAGGGCATCGTGCCCAAGCACGTCTCGGCGTCGTTCGGCGACATCGCCTTCGAGGTCGGCTTCGTAGTCGCCGCGCTGCTGTACTGGCTGTTCTTCCGGTTGCAGCCGGGTTCGACCGAGGAGGTCCTGATCATCCCGGAGGCAACACCGGTCGGTGCGCCGCGGTCGATCCCGGTTCAGGAATCACCGGTTTCGGACGCAGCGGTGGATACGTCAGGTCCGTCGACCGCCTGACGATCGGGCTTCACGCCAGGGGAGCCGGTCACGTTCGCAGGAACGTGACCGGCTCTTCCGTACCGTCAAAAGTGACCGTGCGCTGCGCGGGCGTGGCGCGGGCGACGACCTTGCCGCCGCGCAGCACCAGCGTGCGCGGGGCGACCAGCCGCAAGGCGTCGGCCTCCGACGGTGCGTCGAACACCACCAGGTCCGCGGGGCCACCGGGCCGCAGCCCATAATCGGGTACGCCCAGAGCCGCGGCCGGATTCACCGTGATCATCTCGATGAGCCGGCGCAGCTCGGCGTCGCCCGACATCTGCCCGAGATGGGCCAGCACGAACGCGGCCTGCAGCGGATCGCCGTAGCCGAGTGGATACCACGGATCCATCACCGAGTCATGACCGATGGCCACGTTGACGCCGGCCTCCTGCAGCTGCTTGACGCGCGTGTGCCCGCGACGGATCGGGCCGGTGTCGAAGCGGCCCTGCAGCACGGCGTTGTCCAGCGGGTTGGTGACCATGTGCAGGCCCGCGCGCGCGATGTTGTTGATGAGCCGGTACGCGTAAGCGTTGTTGTACGAGTGCATCGCCGTCGTGTGACTCGCCGTGACGCGGCCGGACATGCCGCGCCGGATCGTCTCGGCCGCCATGACCTCGACGAACCGCGAGTGGTCGTCGTCGGTCTCGTCGCAGTGGATGTCAACTTGCAGGCCGTGCTCGTCGGCGAGCGCGATCGCAAACTTGACCGACTCGACGCCATCTTCCCGGGTCAGCTCGTAGTGCGGGATGCCGCCGACCACGTCCGCGCCGAGTTCCACCGCCTTGCGCATCAGCGCGGCCCCGCCGTCGAAGCCGAGGATCCCCTGCTGTGGGAACGCGACGAGTTGCAGGTCGACGACCCCACGGACCTCCTCGCGGAGGTCAACGAGCGCCCGCAGCGCCCGCAGCTCGGGGTCGCAGACGTCGACATGGCTACGTACGTGCTGCACTCCGTTGGCCAGCTGCCAGCGCAGGATCTGCCGTACACGCGACTGGACGTCGTCGTACGTGAGGTCTTTCACCCGCTCCGCCCACACGGCGATGCCCTCGAACAGCGATCCGGACACGTTCGGCCGGGGCTGGCCGACAGTGAGTACGGCATCGAGGTGGATGTGCGGCTCGACCAGCGGCGGCGTGACGAGGCGGCCGGCCAGGTCCGTGACCTCGCGCGCGTCGACGGACGTGTCCGATGCCGGCGTGATGCCGACGACACGACCGCCATCGATCGTGATGTCGTGGCGCCCATCGGTGCCGGCGATGTGTGCGTTGCGTAGCAGCAGATCGATCACGTGGTCATCATCGCCCGAACCGTACCGCCGGCACCATCGGGCGGCAGTGCCTTGGTCTGCCGGACGAAACCGGCCGGTTCGAATCCAACCTCCGCGTCAAGGGAGTCCATTGCCGCTGTGCGCCGGCTGAGAGCACCGCGACGGTACGCCGGGCGGACGGCGACGTCGTGTCGATAGGGTCGTGTGGAGGTGCCGCTACGTCGGTGCCGCATCCGGCGTTCCGATGGGGTGGAGATGCGCACCAAACTGCAGGCGGCCGACGCGTTCGTGCTGTTCGGCATCACCGGCGATCTGGCGTTCAAGATGCTGCTCCCGGCGCTGTACGCGATGGAGGCACGAAGCGAGCTGCCCGGCCCGGTGATCGGTGTCGCGCGATCCGACCTGGACACCGAAGGCCTGCACAAGCGAGCCCACGACTCGTTGACCGCCGCGAAGGTGGACATCGACGACACGGTGTTCGACCGGCTGTGCCGGCGGATGACGCTCGTGGCTGGCGGCTTCGACGACGAGGACACCTTCCGCCGGCTCGCGACCGAACTCGATGGTCTTGCGAACGCGGTCTACTACTTGGCCGTCCCGCCCAACCTTTTCGCGACCGTCGCCGCCGGCTTACACGCGGTCGGACTCTGCGATCGCGGCCGTCTCGTGGTCGAGAAGCCGTACGGACACAACCTCGCCACCGCCCGGGCACTCGACGCGGAAATCAAGAAGTTCTTCGCCGAGGATCGCGTCTTCCGGGTCGACCACTTCCTCGGCAAGGAGTCGGTCGAGGACATCCTCGCGTTCCGGTTCGCCAACACGCTGCTCGAACCGGTCTGGAACAGCTCATACGTGCGCTCGATCCAGATCACGATGGCGGAGAACTTCGGCGTCGAGGATCGCGGCTCGTTCTACGACCCGGTCGGCGCGATCCGCGACGTCGTACAGAACCACCTGCTGCAGGTACTCGCGCTGCTGACGATGGAGCCGCCCGCCTCGTCCGACCCGCAGGCGCTGCTCGACGAGAAGTACAAGGTGCTGCGGTCGATGCGCCCGGTGCGCGTGCGCGACACGGTCCGCGGCCAGTACAACGGGTACGACAAGATCAAGGGTGTCCGGGACAACTCGACCACGGAGACGTACGTGGCGTCGAAGTTCTACGTCGAGAACTGGCGCTGGCACAACGTGCCGATGTGCGTACGCGCCGGCAAGTATCTCGCGACCACGTCGCTGGAAGTCGTCGTCGAGTTGCGCAAGCCGCCGGTGCTGCTGTTCGCCGATGCCGACGGCCAGCCCGATCCGAACCTCATCCGGCTGCGCCTGGGTCCGAATCCCGGCGTCACGCTGAACATCTACGCCGGCGAGCCGGGGCACGCGAACCAGGTTCGCGAGATCGATGTGTCGGCCGACTTCGAGCGGCAGCTGAAGGGCCAGCGGAAGCCGTACGAGCACATCTTCCTGGGTGCGATCCACGGCGACCCCCGCCAATTCGGTCGCATGGACATCGTCGAGGAGAGCTGGCGGGTGGTCGGCCCGATCCTGGACCGCGACGACGAGCCGCTGCTCTATCCGAAGGGGTCGTGGGGGCCGGAGGACGCGGACAAGGTCGCGCTCTACGGCCACTGGCATCCACTGGAGATGGTCGACTCCTGACGCGACCTCGTGTTGCCAGAGCAGTGCCCGGCCGACGGCAGGGGTGACCGGATTCACCACGATTTGGCAGTCACAGTGCTGTCACAGGACACCACAAACGGCGCGTCTTCCCCTAGATTGGTCGGGCGCTAGCGGCCGCAGGGGACCGCTGGATGTGCCGGCCGGGCGACAACACTCGGTCGGGCGGCACCGAGCGCGCTTTATCTTCGGAGGATTTGTGAAGCATCGCCGTTTCGCGGTGGCGGGTGTTGGCGCGCTTGCCGTCGCCTCGCTGGCTCTCGCCGCGTGCAGTTCCACCTCGAATTCCGCGTCGGCGGGTTCGGCAACCACGCCGAGCGCGTCGCCGTCCGTCGCGCCGGCCGACGCTCTGGTCGCCGCCGCGACCGGCCTGAACGGCAAGGGCTACGACATGACGTTGACGGCCGCCAGTGTCACGGGCAAGGGCTCGGTTGACCCGGCCAACCACGCGGTGACCTTCGACGCGAAGGCCAGCGAGAGCGGCCAGACGTTCGAGTTGAATCTGACCGGCATCGGCTCGGACCTGTGGGCGAAGATCGACCTCGGCACGCTCAACAGCCAGGTCGGCCTCGACCCGTCGAAGTGGCTCAAGATCGACGCGACGAAGGTCGACGAGTCCTCGATCGGCCTCGATCTGTCGAACCTGAGCGACGTGCTCGACATCGGCTCGCTCACGAAGGCCGTGTCGAACGTGCAGCGCACCGACGCGACCCACCTCACCGGCACGATCGACCTCACCAACCTGACCGGCACCGAGAAGCCGGACGCCGACGCGCTGAAGAAGGCCGGCGCGGCGGCCAAGTCCGTCCCGTTCACCGCGACCCTGGACGACCAGGGCCGACTGAGCGAACTGAAGATCAACGGCGACTCGATCGACACTGGGCTCAGCGTCGACATCGCGGTCTCGAACGTCGGCTCGCCGACCGCCGTGACCCCACCACCGGCCGCCGACGTTGTTCCGGCACCGGCCGCGATCTACCAGATCCTGGGCAGCAACTAGCTCCACCAGTCCGGTCGCGGGTACGGCTTCGGCCGTGCCCGCGATCGGCATTCGGCCGTTGTCCGCGGCGTCGTGAACGGTCACCGAGCGTTAGTGCGGGGGTCGACAGATCGGTTGCTCGGTCCTAGCCTGGCACCGCCCCGCCGTTCTCACGTGCCGTCGTAGACCGTCGCCGGGGTCGTGACCGGAGGTCTGCGTGACGCTGCATCGCATGGCGGTCGCCGTCGTGCTTGCGCTCACCGTTGCGTCCGGAGCCGGCGCGTGCACGACGACCGTGCCGCCGACCAAACCCCCACTCACCGGACGGACCACATCCGACCCGGACGCGCGGCAAGCTCTGTCCAGCGGCCTCGCCACATTGTCGACCGGGAGCTATCGGGTCCGGATCGTCGCTTCGCACGGAAGGGCCGTCGCGACCGGCACGGTTGTGCCGTCCGACATGTCGTTCGACGTGCAGTCGGCCACGGCCGTCGAAGACGCCGCGTTCCGGGAGGGCGTACGCAAGGTCGGCGGGGCCGTCTGGTTGAACGTGGCCTTTCCGGACGTGAACGCCGAACTCGGAATCTCGGCCGAGCAATGGATCGCGGTGTCGCCCGCGAGGTTGACGGTCGGTACCGGCGCCAAATTCGACGTCGCCAGTCGGGATCCGTTCGATCTCGGCGGACTTTTCGACGGCGTTACCGCGGTCTGGCGAACCGACCCGACCCACCTCGCCGGAACCGTGGACTACACACACAGTCACGGCGTCACCGCGCCGGACGCCGATGAACTGAGCGAAGCCGGCACGGCGGCGGCGTCGACACCATTCACCGCAACGCTCGACGGCGACGGCCGGCTGCTGACCGTGACGATCGACGCGGATGCGTACAACTCGGATCTGACCCGGGCGATCACCCTGTCCGACTACGGATCGGCTCCGGCGCCGGCGCGCCCGGCCAAGTCGAGCGTTGTCGCCGCGACGCCGACGGTCTACCAGCTGTTCAACGAAGGCTGACGCCCGAGCGGACGCCGCCGGCCCACCCGCGAATCCGAGGCATCCTCATCGATACGCCGGACGTCCCAGGTCAGGACGTGTGACGCTGTCCCGAGCGGAGGGGGGCAGCGTGCGGCGGATCTTCGCGGCGATGATCGCCGTGACGGCTGCGATTGCCGTGTCGGCATCGGTCGACGTCACGAATTCCCACCCCGGCTCGACCGCGGGTGCGACCCGGCCGCCGAGCCAGGCGGCCATCTGGTCGAACGCGCAGGATGCGGCGGCGCACCAATCGCCGTCGGCCACCGGTCCGTCGCGGATGGCGGCCCCACCGGCTGCGACGCCGCAGTCCGCCCGGTCGGACGTGCATACCACTCGCGCGGCTCCGGCGATCGCGGCCGCCGGGACGAACCTGCTCGTCAATCCCAATGCCGAGACAGGTCTGTGCACCCAGTCGGGATACGACGCGATGACGGTGCCCGGATGGACCGTGACGGCGGGATCGCCGGACAGCGTCTGCTACGGCGCGATCGGCTTTCCCAAGGCCGGCGTCCCTGGGCCGCCCGACCGCGGACGCGCGTTCTTCTCCGGCGGCGCCACCGGCGACGGGACCATGACCCAGACGCTCTCGGTCGCGTCGGCGGCGGACCGCATCGACGGCGGCGGCGTGCAGTATCGGGCGAGCGGGTGGCTCGGCGGATGGGCCGCGCAGAACGACCGCTCGACGGTCACGATCTCGTTCGTCGACAACCACGGCAAGCTGCTCGGCAGCGACCTTCTGCCGACCGCGACGAATACCGATCGCGACGGCATGACCGGACTGCAGAAGCGCTCGACCGGCGGCTGGCTGCCGAGCCGTACGCGGGCCGTCATCGTGTCCGTGGCCTTCACCTGGACGGCCGGGAACACCACCGACGGGTACGTCGACGATCTCGCGTTCACGTTGTCGACCCCGATGAGTCAGCCGCGGCTGGTCGCGCCGGCATCGAACGTACCCGCATTTGATCATGTCTTCATCGTCATGATGGGCAACCAGAACGCGCTGCCGACCGAGGCGCCGACCGGGTCGGGTCACTACATCCTGGGCAACCGTGCCGCGCCCTACCTGAATCACACGGTGACGGTAATGGGCTCGACGCTCGGCCAGATGTACGCGACCACGCATCCGAGCGACCCCAACTACCTCGCGCTGAGCGGTGGATCGACGTTCGGCTGGACGACGAACCCGGTCGTCGGCACCGACACGATCGCCGGACGCCACCTCGGCGACCAGCTCGACGCGGCCGGGTTGACCTGGAAGGGATACGCGGCCGGCGCCTACGGCGGCTGCGACACGACCAACCACGACAACGAGGCGGGCGGCTACTACCTGCCCGACGAAGAGCCGTTCATGCTCTACCGGAACGTGGTCGACAATCCACAACGGTGTGCCGCGCACAACCAGCCGCTGACCGCGCTCGCCACCGATCTGCAGTCGGTGGACACGACTCCCTCGCTCGCGTGGTTCGCCGCCAACGACGTCAACGACATGGCCGACGGCGACGTCGCGGCCGGGGACAGGTGGTTGAGTCAGACCCTACCGGCGATCTTCTCCTCGCCCGCGTGGACGCAGCAGCGGTCGTTGTTGATCATTTCGTGGGCCGAGGGTCACGACAAGGCGTTCGGGCCGGACTATCCGAACCACGTAGCGACATACGTCATCGGCTCGCAGGACACGGTGAAGCCCGGCTACACCAGCCCCGTCCGCTACACCGACTTCAGTCTCGCCCGCACGATCGAGGACGCGCTCGGCGTCGGACCGCTGACGAGCAACGACCGCTACGCGACACCGCTCGGTGACATTTGGAACGACCAGGGCGGCGGCGCGCGAGGCCACGGTCGTCAAGGCAATGACGGCGGTTCGACGGTGTCGCTGCGCTCGGGGCCGGCGGTCCGCGGAAACTAGGCCGTCCCTACAGAATCGTTCCGGCGTGCCGTGGCGCGCGGCGATCCAGCACGTGGCGCACGAGCGAGATCAGCACCTCCTTGCCGGAATCCCGGCGCCGGGCGTCACACAACACGACGGGTACGTCCGGATCGAGGTCGAGTGCCCTGCGGACGGCGTCGACGCCGAAGGGCTGGGCGTCGTCGAACCGGTTGACCGCGACAACATGCGGCGTGCCGGTGCGCTCGAAATAGTCGAGTGCCGGGAAGCAGTCGGCGAGGCGGCGGGTGTCGGCGATCACGACCGCGCCGAGGGCACCGAGGGCAAGTTCGTCCCAGACGAAGTAGAACCGCTCCTGTCCGGGCGTGCCGAACAGGTAGAGCACGATGTCACCGGGCAGCGTGATCCGTCCGAAGTCCATGGCCACCGTGGTGGTCGTCTTCTCCTCGATGCCGTCCGTGCTATCGGTGCCGGCGCCGGCCCCGGTCAGCATCTCGTCCGTACGCAACGGCATGATCTCGCTGACCGAGCTCACGAGCGTCGTCTTCCCGGCGCCGAAGCCACCGGCGACGAGAATCTTGAACGCGGTGGGCGCGGTGGCCGTTTCCGCCATGCCTGCCAATCTCCCAAGTTCGTTGCTGTCCGTATATCGGCCGTCGTCGTATCAGCCGCTGCCGTCGACGGGGCGGGTCGCCTCGTCCGCGGCTATCTCGTCCGCGGCTATAGCGACCGCAATCCGTCGATGACCGCACTCAGGGTGTGATCGCCGGGTCGACGGCTGCTGGGCGCGGGCGTATCGAGTGAAACCGCGTCGGCATCGTACAGGTCGGCGACGAGCACCCAGATCACACCGAGCGGGCGGTTCAGATGACCGGCGAGCTCGGCGATCGACACCGGTCGCGCCGCGCGATCGACGATCTCGCGATGCTCCGGAGCCATGCCCGCGGCGATCGTCGGCCCGGTGTCGGTGGCCACGACGTGCGTGAGCAGATCGAACTCGATGTCTGACCGGGTGCGGCCGCCGGTGATCGCGAACGACCGAACCACCGGTCCGGCATCCGCGTCAAGCCAGGCCGACGCGTCCGCCGCGCCGCCCGGCACGTCACCCCGCATCCGCCCGGTGGGCCGCGCGCACCGGCACGACCATCGTGTGGCCGATGCGTTCGACTAGCAGGGCCATCTCGTAGGCGATGAGTCCGATATCGGACTCCGCGTCACTCCACACGGCGAGGCATGATCCGTTGCTCGCCGCCGTGACGAAGAGGAACGCCTCTTCCATCTCGACGATCGTCTGCCGGACGGGGCCGCCGCGGAAGTGCCGACCGGCGCTCCGGGCGAGACCGGCGAATCCGGAGGCGATCGCGGCGAGGTGCTCGGCGTCCATGCGGGACAGAGTCCGGGACTTGCCGGTGAGCAGGCCGTCGACCGACAGCACGATCGCCTGACGAGCGGCGGGCACGCGGGCCACGAGATCGTCGAGCAGCCAGTCGGTGCTCGCCGCGTCCGTCATCGGTCGCGCCCCCCTGCTTCGCCGGTGTCGGTGCTGCCGGCGTCGATGCTGCCGTCTTCACTACTGGCCGGCGCCGTCGGTCCATCGGCGGCGCCCGCTCCCGATACGGCACCATCCGCCGCGCGCCGCCGGCGGCCGAGAGCCGTACCGTCCTGAAAGGACGTCAGCATCGTACGCATTCGTTCCGCCGTTCGGGGCGCTTCATGTGGTGTCGCATCGCCGTCAGTCCGTATGGGCGCGGTTGTCACCGGAGAGTCGGTGACGGCTTCATCCGTGCCGGGGGGTGGCGCGATCCGAACGACGCGATCACCTCGGCCGCTCGGCCGGACCCGTTGCGGCAGGCCCTCCGCGGTGACACCGCGCACGGTCGAGGCCGGCGGTGCCGGCGTGACAAGAGTCAGCGGGCGCTGCCGTGGCAGCGTCGGGCTAGCGCCGGGGATGTCGGACCCACGGTCGCCGTCGCCGGCATCGATGGTCGCCGCACCGGCGTCGATGACCGGCCACTCGACCGGCTCGCCCGGCTCGGCCGGCTCGGCCGGCTCGGCCGGCTCGGCCGGCTCGCCCGGCTCGGCCGGATCGCCCGGCTCGGCCGGATCGCCCGGCGATGGGGCGGGGGATCCAGCCGGCGCGGCGGTCAGCATCCGCGTGCCTGCTCGTGCCGACGACGTGAGCGCAACCGCGTCCGCCTCGGCGACCACCAACTCCGGAGGCAGCAGGACGACGGCGGTGATCCCTCCGAATGGCGAACGGCGCAACGTCACCGCGATGCCGTGTTTGGCCGCGAGCCGTGTCACGACGAACAGGCCGAGGCGGGTGCTCTGCGCGGGGTGGAAGTTGGGCGGCGCCGAGAGCCGCGCGTTCGCCTCAGCCAACGCCTCGGGCGACATGCCGAGCCCGCGGTCCTCGATCTCGACCGCAAAGCCGTGCGGCACCAGTTGCGCGGCCACGGTCACCTGCGTATCCGGCGGGGAGAAGGCCGTGGCGTTCTCCAGCAATTCGGCGACGAGATGAACGGTGTCACCGACGGCACGGCCGGCGACCGCGACCTCCGGCAGCTGCCGGACGGAGATCCGGGTGTACTGCTCGACCTCGGCCGCCGCCGCGCGTAACACGTCGGTGAGTGCGACGGGGTAGCGCCAGGCGCGACCCGGCGTCGCGCCGGCCAGGATCACCAGGTCCTCGGCGTGCCGGCGCATGCGGGTAGCGAGGTGGTCGATGCGAAACAGCTCGGACAGGTCGTCCGGGTCGGTGACCCGGCGCTCCATGTCGTCGAGCAATGCCAGCTGCCGGTGCAGGAGCGTCTGGCTGCGGCGGGCGATGTTGAGGAACGTCTGGTTGAGCCCCCGACGCAGCTCGGCTTCCTGAACGGCCGCCGCGATCGCCGTCCGTTGCACGCGAGAAAACGCGTCGCCGAGCTGGCCGACCTCGTCGGTGCCGTAGGCGAGCGCCGGCGACTCCACCCCGACGTCAACGGAATCGCCGCGCCGGAGCCGCTCGACGACGGACGGCAGGCGGTGCCGTGCCAGGTCCAGCGCCTCGGTGCGCAACCCGTGGACCCGCGCGATGATGTTCCGCGCGAGGCGGATCGAGATCACGATCAGCGCGATCAGCACGATCAGACCGATGCCGCCGGCCACGGCGAGTCGGACGACGATCCGGACGGCGGCCGGTCTGGTCGCGGCCAGGTTCGCCGCCGCCTGGCGGGTTTCGATCGACGTGAGCTGCGCGTCGACACGGTCGAAATCGGTGCGCCATTGGGTGCCGTCAAAGCCGGCCGGCAGGCCGCTGGCCGTCGCCGTACGTCGACTCAGCAGGTCTTCGTCGCCGCGCAGGCGGGTGAACGCGGGGCTGGCCAGCACCGACTGGTAGGTCTGCTGCTCGTCCAGCGGCAGGAACCGGGTCGCCTGCTGGTAGAGGTAGCGCTCGGTGCCGACGGTCGCGACGAATTCGGTGTTGTCGGCCGGCGAGAGCCTGCGGGCGGCGATCGCGCCCATGACGATCGCGTCCTCCCGCGCGAACATCTCACGGGCCTGGATAAGCCCGTTGACGGTATTGGCCGCTCGCGCCAGGTCGTGGTCATCGGCACCCAGAACCGAGCCATACAGGCCGACAGCATTGTCGATGACGCCGTCGTAGAACGTCATGACGTCGTCGGCCGTGATGGTCGCACCGGTGCCGGTGCTGCCGTGGGCGGTGCTAGTGCCGGCCTGGTCGATCGCCGACCGCTGCGCCGCCAGGCGATCGAGCGAGGAGTCGAGCACGCCGAGATAGCCGCGCGTCGTGTCGCTTGCGGCCTGGTGGAATGTCGACGAGGCGGTGTCCCGCCGGAGAGTCGCGGCCGCGGCGTCCGTACGCGTTCGGGCGGCCGTCAACGCCGTCCTGGTCGCCGTGTCATGGCGCCCACCCACCCACGACATCGACAATTGCCGTTCGACCTGGAGGCGGTCGATCAGCGCGGTCGCCGGCTGCCCGGCCGACTGCAGATTGGTCACGGCGGAGAAGAGGTTGAGGGCGGGACCCAATGTTGCGCCGGTGGTGAACATCCACATCGCCAGCAGCGGCACGACCGGCAGCAACAGCAGAGTCAGGATCTTCGCTCGGATCGTCCACATCGTACGCGGGCGTGGTCGGCCCGGCCGCCGTCGCAGCAGCGGGTTCTGCCGCTCCATTCGATCCCACCTGTCCGGCTCGGAGACCATGCGCCTGCCGCATCGACGGCAGCCCTCGCCGGATGCTACTGATCCCGGACCGGCCACGCACAGACACGCGTCGTGCCCATCGGCGGTACGGTGCCGGAATGGCGTCCACACCGGCGAAGGAGCGACGATGACCGACGCGGTGACGCGCTGGCGTGCGGCGCTCGAGTCGTGGGCCATCCCGCCGGAGATCCTCGCGCAGGCGCCGGAGTCACCATGGACGCTCGCGCCCGACACCTTCGTGGCCCGCGCGCGGCGGCAGGTAGCGGCGCCGTCGGGCCAGTCGTACGACCGTGCCGTGGAAGCGTTGCCAGCGGACGGATCGGTGCTCGACGTCGGTGCGGGAGCCGGTGCGGCTTCGCTCGCGCTCGCCGCCCGTGCGACGAGATTGACCGGGGTCGACACGAACCGGTCACTGCTGGACACGTTCGCAGCGCTGGCGAGCGATCGACACGTCGACGCCGAGACGGTCGTCGGTGCGTGGCCCGATTGCGCCGGATCGGTGCCGGTCGCCGACGTCGTCGTCTGCCATCACGTCCTGTACAACGTCGCCGACCTGGCGCCCTTCGTGACCGCGCTGTCGGCGTACGCCCGCAACCGGGTTGTCGTGGAGATCAGCGCGAGGCACCCGATGGCGCCGTGGAACCCGCTGTGGCAACGGTTTTACGGCCTGGAGCGACCGCGGCGCCCGACCGCGACGGACGCCGTCGACGCGATCGCGCAGCTCGGATTCGACCCACGGGTGGCCCGATGGGAGAGGCCGGCGACGCTCGACTCCATGAGCTACGCCGAGCTGGTCGCCACGACGTGTCGGCGGCTGTGCCTGGGCGCCGAGCGTGCGGCCGAGGTCGACGTCGCGCTGCGCGACCTCGGCGTCGATCCGGCCGCGCCGACACTCGGCGGTCCGACGCGGCAACTCGTGACGATCTGGTGGGCGGGCTCAGCCGACTGACAGCAAATAGTGTCCGGCCGATTGCGAAGCGTGTCCTTCGGGTGGACAAACCGTGCCGATTGACCTGCGAAATGTGCCCGCGGCGACGCACTACTTGTCCCTCCGGACTGGCCGAACCGCGCGAGACTGGGCTGCGTGAGCCCTGCCAGCGGCCTGTCGATCGCCGCGATCCCGGTGGTGCTGGCCGGTCTCGTCAGCGGCTCGATGTTGCTGCGGGCGGCGCGTGCCGCTGGGCGGCGCGACCGGGTCGCGCTGACGCTCATGGCGACCGCGGCGACGGTCATGGCCGGTGGCGTGCTCGCGTCGGCGAGCTGGCTTTTGCAGAGCGCACCGTCGGCGCGGGCCGAGCAGCTTCTGCCCGCGGCGGTCGGACTCGGCGTCGGCGCCCTCGCGCTCGCCGCCGCACTGGTGCTGCACGTCGACCGTGGCCCGGCCGGCCGCCGCGCGGCCCTGCGCCGGTGGGCCGATGGCGTTCTCATCGCCGCCTGTGCGGCCTACGTGCTCTGGTCGCTGCTCGTTGGCCCGAACGCGTTCGACTACCTCGGCCGGCCGGCCGACGAGACGGTCAAGGCGCTCGGCGCGGCCGTGTTCACACCGGTGCTCGTCGCGATCGGCGTGAGCGTCACCCTGGTGTTCCGGGGATGGCGACGGCAGCCATACGCGACGGCGGGCGCGATCACGTACACGCTGGTCTGGGGTGGTGCGTTACTCGTCGCCGCCGGCACCGGCGGAGCGTGGCCGACCATCGTGTTCGGTCTCGCGTTCGGGTTGGCGCTGGTAGCGACCGCGGTCATCGCCCGCGATCCGGCGGTCCGGGCCAACGCCGCCGCCGTCGGGCACCACGCAACCTGGCTCGGCCTCGTGCCGGTGTCCTGCGCCATTGCCGCCTGCGCGATCCGGCTCGCGATCTACCACGACTCGGACAACACGAGCAGCGTGATCGCGGTGGTGATCGGCGCATCGCTCGGGCTCCGCCAGACGCTCGCCATGCGTGACGTGCGGGCGTACGCGGCCGAGGTCGAGTCACGGGAGGCCCGATTCCGCCGGCTCGCCCACACCGATCCGCTAACCGGACTCGGCAACCGCCGGTATTTCTGGGACGCCTTGGAGCGTCAGGCCGCGGCCGGCGGGCCAGCGACGCTCGTGTGCATCGACCTTGACCGATTCAAGGCGATCAACGATGTATGGGGTCACGACGTCGGCGATGCGCTGCTGGTCGAGGTGGCCCACCGGCTGCGAGCCAACTTGCGCGCCGGCGATGTCGCGGCCCGACTCGGTGGCGACGAGTTCGCCGTGCTGCTCGCGCTGCCGCCGACCGATGGCCGTACGGCGGCCGATCGGCTGGGTGCGGTCCTTGCGGCGCCGTACGCGTTGGCGGAACGGCGGTTTGCCATGTCGGCCAGCATCGGGCTGGTCGGCTACACGGCTGGCGACTTCGACAATCTCATGCGGCACGCCGACATGGCGCTGCGCTTTGCCAAGCTGCGTGGGCGCAACCGGACCGAGGACTACGAGACGGCCTACTCGCAGTGGCTGCGCCGCCGTACGGCGGTCGAGGAAGGCCTTCGGGGAGCGGTCGATCGTGATGAGATGACGCTGGCATATCAGCCGATTGTGACCGTCCCCGGCGGCCGTACGGTCGGCGTGGAGGCGTTGTTGTGTTGGCGCCACCCCACGCTCGGCACGCTGCGGCCGGCCGAGTTCGTACCGGTGGCCGAGGACTGCGGGCTCGGCGACGACATCGCGCGCTGGGCGCTGCACGAGGCATGCCGCCAGCTGTCGCGGTGGCTCGCCGACGGCCATGACGTCTGGGTCGCGGTCGATATGCCGGTACGGGAGCTGCGTCGCTCCGATTTCGCCGCCGCGGTCGCCTCGGCGATGCGCGCCCATCATGTCCCGCCCGGCCGGCTCATGGTCGAGGTCGACGAACACGACGCGGCGCTGGAGGCGGTCGACATCGGCGAGCGGCTCGGCGCCATCCGCGACGTCGGTGCGCGCGTCGCTCTCGACTCCGTCGGCGGCGGGCTATCGGTGCTCGGCCGCCTGCATGAGGTGCCGGTCGACGCGCTGAAAATCAGTCGTACGCTGATGCGCGAGGTCGCGCCCGCCCGCGTGCTCGCTCCATCGCCGGTCGGCGTGCCGACGCAGCGTGGCCCGTCCGACGACGCGCCCCAGAGGTCCGTCATACCGCTCGTGGAGGCGATCGTCCGGGTCGGCGCAAGTCTCGACCTCGACGTGATCGCGCTCGGCGTCGCCGACAGCCGCTGCCACGGCCTCGTCCACGCCGCCGGCTGCCGGCTCGCCCAGGGCGCGGTGTTCGGCGGTCCGATGCCGGCCGAACATATCGACGCGCTGCTGAGCGCGCAGGCTCCGGCGCAGGGTCGGTCGGCATGGCCACGCATGCTCGCCGACTCGGACGGGTTCGACTCGCTCGACGAACCGCGCTGACGTGAATATGGCGTCATCACGGCCGACCTGAGGCGCTGCCGAACTGACCGCCCAGCGCGCGCGACCGATGCCGGCCGCCTATCCTGCTCGGGGGAGGCGGTGTGCAGTGACGATCGAGGTGACGGACGCGCCCGAGGCGAAGCGCTTCGAGGCTCGCGTGGACGGCAAGCTCGCTGGGTTCATCCAGTACCAGGTGCGACCCGACGCCGTCGTGCTCGTACACACCCAGGTGCTGGACGAGTTCGAAGGCAAGGGCGTCGGCAGCGTGCTCGTTCGACGCGTGCTCGACGACATCCGGGCCCGCGACGGGAAGATCATCCCGACCTGCCCATTTGTCGCCGAGTACATCCGCCGCCATCCGGACTATCTGAATGTGGTCGCACCGCCGTTCCGCGGCGCCGTCGAAAGCTGAATCGCGGCGGGCTAGCGCGTCGGGTCGGCCCGCACCACGAACGCGACGCGACGGTTGACCGCCCGGTGCGTGCGGGAGTCGTTCGGGACGCGAGGATGCGACTCGCCGTAGCCAATGGGTGACATCCGCGCCGCTGTGATGCCGAGGACCCGGAGCGTGTCGTAAACGGTGCGAGCGCGTGCCCGGCTGAGCGCCAGATTCGTCGATGCCGACCCGACCGCGTCGGTGAATCCTTGGATTTCCACGTCAACCGACGTGTGCGCACGCAGGACCGCGGCAACCCTCTCGATGGCCTTGCGGCCGATCGGTGTCAGGGCTGCACTCGCGCTCGAGAAGCGAATGGGTCCGCACGCATCGACCGCGTTTTGGACCCGGGCCGCGGCGTCGCTGCCCGCCCCGGGCGGTGTCGCCGAACCGGTCGCTCCGGCCCCGGCACCGCCCGGTGCCGGGCTGCCGGGAATCCCGCCGCCCGGAGCCGCGGTGTTCGGTGCTGGGCTGCTCGGTACTGGGTTGCTCGGTACTGGGTTGCTCGGCGCGCTGCCGGGCGGGGTGTCCAGCGGCGTGCTGACCGGGCGCTTCGATGGCCGTCCGCTCGGAGTTCCACCGGCACTCGGCGCGCCGCGGTCCACGATCACGTGAGCGACACGTACGCCCTGCTGGGACCGTACGATTGCGAGCGCTCGGTCACGGTCACCGGCGGAACGTACGTGCACCGTCGCATCGCGGCCGTCGAACTGGACGCGCGCGTCGCTGATCCCGGCGGCCGACAGCGCCCGCGTCGACCGGTCGGTGAGCTGGCTCTGCACCGCGTGCCGATTGGGCAGGGCCTGGACCACGCCGAGGGTGGCGAGACCGACCGCAGCGACGGTCACCGGAACGGCGAGTTGGCGGCCACGGGTACGTCCGGCGCGCGGTGTCGTCACGCCGGCCCCTCGTCTTGTCCGGCGCCAAGACGGCCGGCGAGGTCGGCAAAGCCCTCTTCATCGCCGTCGGCGAGCAGTCGTGCCTGCGCGGCCCACGCCGCCAGCCGTGGTGTGGCCCGCATGCCGGCGTTGTCAAGCGCCGCGCGCAGGTGGTTACCGTCGCTCGCGGCGAGCGCTCGATATGTGCGGATGCCGGCCGCCCGCAGCGCCGCCGATGTCTGCGGACCGATGCCGTCGATGCGTTCGAGATCATCGTCGAGGCCACGGCCGGCGATCAGTCGCGCGGTGAGTTCCGCGAAGCCGTCTTCGTCGCCGGTGGCGAGCAGTCGAGCCTGGGTGGGCCAGGTCGGCAGGCTGGGGGCGACGGTCGGTCGGGCGGTGCCGATCGCCTTGCGTAGCACCATTTCGTCGGCGTTGGCCAATTGCCCGAACGTACGGATGCCGGATGCGACCAGGGCTGCCGCGAACTTCGGGCCGATGCCCTCGATGCGGGCGAGATCGTCCGGGTCGAGCGCATCCGGAGGGATCGAACGTCGCGCCGGCGTGCCCGGCGATCGGCGCTTCGGCAGAAGGCCGCCGCGGCGATCGCTCGCGGTGCCACTGAGGCCGTCCACATCGTGCCCGTGGACATCGTGCCCGTCGACGTCGTGCCCGTTGGTGGGTTGCACCGCGCCGCGAGCCGAGGCTGGATCGTCGGTGCGGTCGGCTATCCGGCGTACGGCGAGCCGATGTGCCGCCAGCGGCCAGGCATGCACGCTGGAGGTCAGCCGTACACCCGATGCGCGCAGCGCCGTTGCCACCGTGTCGCCGTCCGCGGCCGCAAGGTGGTCGAAGGTTCGGATGCCGGCGGCGACCAGCGCGGCGGCCGCCTTCGGACCGATGCCGTCGATGCGGGTCAGATCGTCGGCGGTGTTCTGCGTTGCCGCGGCATCGACCGACGCCGCCCCGACGTCGGCTCCCGCCAGCGCCGTTGCGCCGGCCGCGGTGCCACCGGATCCCGACGCTTCCGCGTCGGTGTCCGGGTCGGGCGCGCGGTCGCCAGGCTGGCGCGCGTCGGTGTCGGCTGCGTCGCCGCCGCCCAAGCCCGCTGCGGTCTCGGTCAGGTCGCCGCCGGCCAAGCCGGCGGCGGCAAGCGTCGTGTCGTCGGCGCTGTCCGCGCCGGTTCGCGGAGGATGACCCGGGCACTCGTCGCGGTCCGGTGGCGGCGCCAGCTCCGGCTCGGTACGCCGTGGCTCCGGAGTCCGCGGTGTCCGCCCGCTGGACGGCGTGAAGAGATCGCGGAAACGGTCGAGTCCCCGCAGGTCCGATGTGGAGCGTTGATGACCGAGCCGGTGAAGGAAGCGTGGGTCGAACCGCGGGTCGAAATGGTCGTCGGCGAGGTCGGAAGCGTTGTCGAACTGGTCGTCGAGATCGTCGTCGCCACCGAATCCCTCGAAGTCGAGCTCGTCATGGTCGGCGACGTCGGCCGGCTCGATCCGGGGGGCCGGAATGTGCGGACCGCCATGGCCGGCGTTGACGTCGAGCCGACGTACGGCGTCCAGCGAGTCGCCCTCGCCGCGAAGCTCGCCGCGACCCTCACCGCGCTGATCCGCGCCGATCTCGTGGGAGACCTCGTCGCGGCCGGTCGGGATTTGCGGTCCGATGCCCTCGCCGCCGATGGGGGCATGCGCGTCGAGTGCGATGCGCCCCGACGAGGTCCAGGTGATCCGGCGACCGTACGGCGACCGGCTGGCCGCCTGCTCGGCCGCGCGGATGCGCGCCGCCACGATTTCCACTGTGAGCAGACGCATGCGCCGTGCCCAGAGCAACCAGCCGACGACGAGTCCGAGCCCGAACGCCAGCACGATCACGAGCGTCGACTGACCGATGAACCACGCCACGTCGTGACCTCCGCAATCACTCGTGCGACTACCGGCCGCGGCTTGACGGTGCTGGCGACCGCGATGCCGGCAGCCTGGTGAGAGTCGTGCACCGTATGGGTAACGACCAAAGACCGCTTGCGATGACGCCCTAACCCCGATCGGTCAGGACTGTCGTCGAACAGCCGAACCCTGTCGGTCGGATCGAAGTCTGCGCAGCTCACACCGCCTAGCCGACGATCGGGTGACGGGCGATACTCCCTCGTCGCGTGTCGCCTAATGACGCGGTTATCCCAATATTTCGCAATTAGCGGATTGAGCACCGTTCGCCGGACGAGCGCGTCGCAACGGTTGGTGAATCGGCGCCAGATCGTTGAACCGTTCCGCGCCGCCGACCGTGCCTGTCTATGCAGCGATCGAATATCCAACGTGGAAGAAGGCTTAGGACATGGGACCGGAAGTCAACGCACACCGTGGTTCGTTCCGCGGGGGCGGCCGGCGGCGGTATGCGGTCGGTGTGGCTGCGTTCGCGCTAGGTGCGATAGCCCTTGCGGGATGCAGCAGTGGCGGCAGCGCAGCGTCTCCGGGCACCATCAGCACGCCGACATCGGCCGCGGCCAGTGGCGGTGGAGCGAGCGCCGGCGCGCAGACCCTGACCGTCAAGCAGGCGCCCGGTGGCCAGAGCTACCTGGCCGACTCGACCGGCCGGACCCTCTATCTCTTCGTTCCCGACCCGCCGGGCAAGTCGATCTGCACCGGGCAGTGCGCTTCCTTCTGGCCGCCGCTGACCGGGACCGTCACCGCGGGCGGCGGTGTGACCGGCACGCTCACCACGTTCCAGCGATCCGACGGCGGCTCGCAGGCCGTCATCAACGGCCACCCGCTCTACTCCTTCGCGATGGACAAGGCGCCCGGTCAGACCACCGGCGAAGGCTTGAACGAGAACGGTGGCCTGTGGTACATGGTCGACCCGGCCGGCAACCAGATCACCTCGCTGTCCGGCTGACGTGACCCGCCGTTCGGCCCGATGGTCGACCGGCGTTCGAGACCGCGGCGGCTACCGGAGGGTATCGGCCTGCGCACCGGTAGCCGCCGCCTCGAAGCATCCCAGCGCCCATCGGCGACATGTCGCCGGTGGGCGCGCTCATGCCCGCCGGTACGACGAAGCGACGGCCCCGCGACGCGGTGCGCCGAGCGGCATTCCGGGTTTCCGCATTCGCCAGTCATAATCGACCGACCTGCGACGACGACGTCGTACGGCGGACCAGGCGAGCGGAGCGCGACATGACCACGAACCCGACGGACGCGGCCCGGGAGCCCCGAGGCGGCGCGGGCCGAACGCTGCCCGATCGGGCTCGGGTCGTCGTGATCGGCGGCGGCGTCATCGGGACGTCCACCGCCTACCACCTCGCCCACCTCGGCGTCGACGTCGTGCTCCTGGAGCGTGACCGCCTGACGTCCGGCACGACGTGGCATGCCGCCGGGCTGATGGTGACGTTCGGGTCGTTGTCCGAGACCTCGACCGAGATGCGCAAGTACACCCGGGATCTCTACGCGCGGTTGGAGGCCGAGACCGGCCAAGCCACCGGGCTGAAGCAGGTCGGCTTTGTCCAGGTCACCACGGACCCGGACCGGATGGAGGAGTATCGCCGGGTCGCCGCGTTCAACCGCTTCTGCGGCGTCGACGTGCACGAGGTCTCGCCCGAGGAGATCGCCAAGCTGTGGCCGCTCGCCCGCGTCGACGACGTACTCGGCGGCTTCTACGTCGCCGACGACGGCCGCGCGAACCCGGTCGACGTGACCATGGCGCTGGGCAAGGGCGCTCGGCAGGCCGGCGCGAAGATCTTCGAGACGACGCCAGTGACCGAGGTGCTCATCGCGAACGGGGAGGTCCGTGGGGTCCGGACGCCGTACGGTGACATCGAGTGCGAGGTCGTGGTGAACTGCGCCGGCATGTGGGCGCGCCAGCTCGGTGAGCAGGCGGGTGTCACGATCCCGCTCCAGGCGGCCGAGCACTACTACCTGATCACCGAACCGTTCGACGGTATGCACGGCGATCTGCCGGTGCTGGAGGATCCGTCCAGCTACGGCTATTTCCGCGAGGAGGGCGCCGGGCTGATGATCGGGCTGTTCGAGGCGATCTGCGCGCCGTGGAAGGTCGACGGCATCCCGGCGAACTTCTCGTTCGGCGAGTTGCCGCCCGACTGGGAGCGGATGTCGCCGTACCTGGAGAAGGCGATGGCGCGCATCCCGATCTCGGCCGACGTCGGCGTGCGCAAGTTCTTCTGCGGCCCGGAGAGCTTCACGCCCGACCTGCTGCCGATCGTCGGCGAGGCGCCGGAGGTGCGCAACTACTTCGTCGCCGCCGGGCTGAATTCGATCGGCATCCTGACCGGCGGCGGCATCGGCCGCGCGATGGCGCAGTGGATCGTCGACGGCCGCCCGGATATCGACGTCACCGGCATCAACATCGATCGGCTGCATCGTTACCAGGGCAACCGTGAATACCGGGCGACCCGTACGGTGGAAAGCCTCGGCATGGTGTACGCCGCCCACTACCCGGGCAAGTCAATGCAGACCGCGCGCAACGCGAAGTTGTCGCCGTTGCATGACCGTCTCGCCGCCCGCGGCGCGTACTTCCGCGACGTGAGCGGCTGGGAGGGCCCGGACTGGTACGCGCCGCCGGGCGTCGAGCCGAAGATCGAGCAGCTCTCGTGGGGTCGGCAGAACTGGTGGCCCTACTGGGAAACGGAGCACCGGGCCGCGCGCGAGGGCGTGATCCTCATGGACATGTCGTTCATGTCGAAGTTCCTGGTGCAGGGCCGCGATTGTGGCCGCGAGTTGAACCAGCTGTCGGCAGCCGACGTCGATGGCGAAGCGGGCCGGATCACGTACACGCAGTGGCTCAACGAGGACGGCAAGCTCGAAGCGGATCTCACGGTCACGAAGCTGGCCGACGACCGATTCTGGGTTGTCGCGTCGGACACCGCGCACCGTCATGTCGAGACCCGGATGCAGCGGCGTTTCGCGGCGAGCGGCGCGCACGCGTTCGCGACCGACGTCACCGGTGCGTACGCCCAGATCAACATCCAGGGTCCGCGATCACGCGAGCTGATGTCGATGGTCACCGACGCCGACATGTCGAACGAGGCGTTCGCGTTCCGGGATGCCCGCGAGATCGCGATCGGCTTTGCGCGCGTGTTGTGCCTGCGGATCACGTACCTGGGTGAACTGGGCTATGAGCTGTATGTCCCGGCCGAGCAGGCGATCGGCGTCTACGACCGGCTGGTGGCGGCGGGGGAGCAGGTCGGTCTCGTACACGCCGGTCTGAAGGCGCTGGCCAGCCTGCGGATGGAGAAGGGCTACCGCGACTACGGGCACGACATCGACAACACCGACACGGTGCTGGAGGCCGGCCTCGGGTTCGCGGTCGCACTGAACAAGCCGGATGGGTTCATCGGTCGGGCCGCGGTGGCCGAGCAGAAAGCGTCCGGCTCGTTGACCAAGCGCCTGGTGCAGATCCTCGTCACCGATCCCGAGCCGCAGATGTTCCACGCCGAGGTGGTGCGGCGCGATGGCGTACCGGTCGGCTACATCCGCGCCGCGTCCTACGGCCATACCGTCGGCGGCGCGGTCGGGCTCGCGATGGTCGAGGCCGACGGACCGGTCACCCAGTCGTGGATCGACGCCGGCACCTGGACCGTCGAGATCGGAGCCCAGACATACCCGGCCATCGCGTCACTGCGTCCGCTCTTCGACCCCAAGAACGAGAAGATCAAAATCTAGCGCCGGGTACGAGACGGTTAGCGTTACGGCGGCGTGGATTGGACGAGGACTGCGGTCCCCGTGCCGGTTACGGTCGGGTTCGGGACCCAGGATCCGAACATCTGGTGCAACATCGCGCTATAAGTCAGCTTGATCCTTACCGTCACGGTCGTGTTCGTGACTACGGGATCTCCGTCGCACTGTGCATCTTTCGGCAACGCGGCCGGAGCACAGGCCGCCGCTATGACGGCCTGATTCCGGTCGTCCTGGTCGATCTGGGTCCCGTCGCCGGCCAGCGCCGCTTTGATGCTGATTTCGTCGGCGCCGGCGCGAGCGGCCTGTTCGGCCACGGCGCGAGCGCGGAACGACGAACGCAGCGATCCGCTGATATCCGCGGACAAGGCGATGATCATCATGATCGCGGCAATTCCGACCGCGAAAAGGATCGTTACCGCACCGGCGTCACCGCCCTGGGCTGACGCCGCGTGTACTCGTCTTACCAAAGGTCGACCGTTCATGGTGTCGCCGCCGATGGCGCCGTCCGCACACGATAATCGTCGATGGGGCTGGAGAACGTCGATTCCTTCGTGACGTCGCCGTGGATGGGCAGACCCGGAAATACCAGGTTGGACAGGAACACCGTGCAAGTGACCTTGATGTCTACTCGCGACGGTGTTCCGAGCGCCGTCTGGAATGGATCCGTTGTTGTGGTGGCATTGGTGATCGTCGCGGTCACCGTACCGGGGACGCATGGACTTGGGGCCTTCAGCGTCGGGTCGGGGTCGAGGGTCGCCTTGGCGGCGGTGAGCGCGGCGGTGAGCGCGGCGTCCTTGTTCCTTTGCAGCGATGCCGCGCGCGCGGCATCCTGCGCCGCGCTGTCGAGCGAGGACTGAGCCAGATTGAGGCGTCCGAGGTACACCGCGAGGAGCACCAACAATGCGAACGCGGGCAACAGGATGACGAGTTCGATCGAGGCGAGACCGGAGTCGTGCCGGTCTCGCCGTCGCAGCCGGTCGTTGACCGTCGGGGAGCGGAAACGTCGGGTCATGGCGTCGTCGGTACGGGCGGACCGGGTGGCGGTTGCGACGGCGATATCGTCGGCGTGGGCGCAGGCACCTCGTAGGTGCCGTGCACGATCACAATGATGCCCACGGTGAACTTAGGTATGAGCGACGGAGCATTGCCGGCGACCGTCACGGTGAACCCGCTGCCGTCGGTCGAGTTCGTGAGAGCGACGCTGGGCGACGTGAGCCACTTTCCATCCGCACCGTCGTTGAGTAGCGCGGTGGCCCCATCGATGTACGCGGTGCTCCTATCCGCACCGTAGGCGCGCTGCACACTGACCGCCTCCTGAGCGACTGCGAGAGCCTCGGTCCGGGCGAGGAAATACACCGCGACCTGGATCGTGGAGAACATCGCGACGATGATGACCGGGAGCAGGATCGCTAGCTCGATGGGCGACGTACCACGGTCGCGATCGGCCAACGCGGCCCGCCAGCGTCGCGCGAATGCACGACGCTGCCCGGGTCCGGCCGAGGTGTCGGCCGGACCCGGCAGCAGATACGCTGGCCGATCGGTCACGGGCTCGCGACTGGTGCTACCGGAGTTGCCGGTGCCGATGGTGCCTTGTTGGCGTAGTCGGTCACGTACTTGCCGACCCACACGATGAGGCCGACTGCCACGATCGCGATGCCGATCCACATGATGACCGTTGGCACGGGCGAGTCGCCGCGTTCGAACTCGTCCGGGTGCGTGAGTTGTCTCCACCGGGTCGAGGTCGCGACATACAGCTTGAGGAACACGGGGTGGTTCTCCTTTCATGGGGGGATCCGGGGCAGCCCGGACGGGGTATTACTTCTTCAGCCCGGCGATCAGGGGGTAGATCATGAATAACGCCAGGACGATTACTAGGAACGCGGCCGGCATCTCGAGCTTCGCGCTGATCGATTCGGCGCGACCGAGAGCGTCCGTCCGCAGGCGGTCGCGCAGTGCGGTCGCCTGTTCTCGCAGGGTCTGCTGGACTTGAGCGCCGGAATCGCCGGCCGACCGCATGATGCCGGCAAAGTCCTGCAGCTCGATGATGTCGATCTCCTCGCCGAGAATGTGCAGCTGATCCCACGGGAACGTCATCTGTAGCTGCGCCTGCGTCAAGGCCTCGCCGATGCGATCGAAGACCCAGCCGTGACAGATGCGCACCGCCGACTCCATTGCCTGCACGGGGCCGGCCGCGGTGAGTTCGAGGACCACGAGATCGAGATAGGTGACGAACGCCCGGTGGAATTCGCGCCGCGCATCGGTCGCTTTCCGGCCAATTTCGCGGCGGGCGAGCCACGCGAACAGAGCGGCGCAGACGAGGCCGAGCAGGATCGGCACGATGATCGGAATGTGGACGCCGGCGAGCGCGAGCAGTGCGGTAAGAACGCCGGGCGCGATCAGGCCGGACAGGGCAGACGTCGCGACCGACGTCAGGTAGGCGTCCTTACCCTTGCCGAGGATCGACAGATCCGTCGCCGGCACTGGAGCGATGCGAGCGAGCCATCCCCACGCGCCGAGCGGCGGCTCGACCAGCATGGACGCTGGCGCGTCGAGCGATGGTTGCAGGCGTGCCAGCGTCGGACCGAGCGACGGGGTAGCCGGCAGCAACTCCCGGACAATGCCGAACACGCCGAATCCGACTACCGCCCCGCCCAGCAACGCGACCGGGAGCTCCCACGAGATAATCATCGTGACTCCACCCACTGGCTTGATCCGTGGTGGTCAGCGGTCTGCTGGCCCGGTGTGTTGAGGAAGCGCGGCGCGGGTTCGGGCTGGCTCATCTTGCGCACCCAGAGCAGCACGCCGATGAAGAGCACGGCGAGCATCGCCATGATGAACTGGCCGGCCGGCGTCCGGTACGGCGCCATGTAGCTCGGCCGGACGATGCCGTACGCGAGCGCAAACAGCGTCGTGATAGTCAGGAACCGCACGCCGAAACGCGACTGCGTCCGCTTCGCGTCCACCTCCCGCCGCGTGGCCACCTCGGCACTGGCCGCGCCGGCGATGGCCAGCAGCACCTCGCCGAGGCGGTCACCGCGATCGGACAGGTGCAGGATCAGCGCCGCGACGACCTGGTCGCAGATCGGGTCGCCGATGGCGTCGGCGAACAGCATCAATGCTTCGCGGGCATCGAGTCCGGCCTGGAGGCGTACCGCAAGGTCGCGTACGTCGTCGGCGATGGCGTGCGGCGCGGTCGCCGAACTGGCGACGATCGCCTGCTGAAGTCCGGTGCCGACGGCGGAGATGTCCTTCAGCCGGCGGGCCCACTCGCCGATCGCCTCGATCTGGTCGATGCGGTCGCGCTCTTCGTTGCCGACCGTGAACAGCCAGGGTGCGCCGGGGACCGCCGCGGCCACCAGGAACCCGGCGACCGGAAGCTTCGTGATGAGGTACGCGAGAACCCCAGCGACCACGCCGGCGATCAGGATCAGCCGATGCCGACGACGAGCGGCCGCGGTCCGGCCGGGACCGTTCCAGAGGCGAATCATCGCATCGCTTCCGGCGTTCGCCGGTCCGGGGGGCTTGGTTGTACCGACCATGCCGACAATGAGCGCGATGGCGCCGCCGATCCACAGCACTCCACCGATGAAGGCGATCAGGACAAGGCTCATCGGCGTTGCCCCCGGACCGAGTCGAATCGGGTGCGCCAGGCGCCGTGGCCGGCGTCGATCCATGGTCCGAGCTGACGAGCGTCGTACCCGATCCGGGCGAGGTCATCGCGGACCCGCTCGGGCAGGTGGCGGGGAGCGCCGCGGCCGTCGAGACCGGGACCGAACACCGTCGTATGTGCGATACGGCCGCCCGGAGCCGTGCCGATGACCTCTTCGATGCTCGCGACGAATCGGTGCTTGCGACCGCCGATGCCGGTCTCGTCGGCCAGGTTCACGTACACGATGAGATCGAGTCCGTTCGCCGCCGTACGCTGCGCGAGGTCGGGCGTCATGGCCGGGCCGTACGACAGCGCCAGCTGGATGATCCGGTCGGTGACCGAGGCGGCCGTGCGGGCGTGGATCGTGCACATCGAACCGCGGCTGGTCGTCATCGCTTCGAGCATCGGCACGATCTCGCGAGACCGGACCTCGCCGACGATGATTCGCTGAGCGCCCATCCGCAGCGACACCGGAATGAGGTCAGCGATGGTGATCTCGCCGGCCGGCCGGCCATCGGCCCCCCGCTCGCCGTGTCCGTCCCGCGACTCGAAGCTCATTACCCACTTGTGTCGGTCGTTGCGGTGCAGACCTAGTTCGCGGCTTTCCTCGAGCAGGATGAACGGCTCATCCGGCGGGATCTCACTGGCCAGCGCGCGCAGCATCGTCGTCTTGCCGGCGCCGGCTCGCCCGGCCACCATGATGTTCAGCCCGGCCATCACGGACGCGCGCAGGAAGTCGCGCATCAACGGGTCGATCATCTCGTCGAGCCCGGGCGCACCACCGGCGATGTCGTCCAGCGTGACTTCGAGAGTGTTGTGCTGCCGGATCACCGCGTACGGCCGATGACTGACCTGATAGGTCGCCGCCAGTCGCTCGCCGCCGGGCAGTTGCAGGTCGAGGATCGGCCGCGAGGTCGACAGCGACCGCTCGGTCGCGCCGGCGCGACGCGCGAGCATCTGGAGAACCTCGACCATCTCCTCGTCGCTGTTGGCGATCGGGTCGCCGAGCTCGATCACGCCGCTGCGTCGAGTGATGCGCACCCGGTCGCAGCCCAGGATGTGCACTTCCTCGATGGTCGGGTCGGTCAGCATCTTCTGCAGCCGGCCGAGGCCGATCATGTCCGCACGTACGGTATTGAGCAGCACCGCTTCGTCGTCGGCGGTCATCGGCGTGCCACCGCGGCGCATCATGTCCGAGTAGCGCGCGACCATCTCGACTGCGAGCTGTTCGCGCTCGCGCTGGATGTCCTCGTCGTTCGGATCCGACTCGGTGCGCAGCCAGCGCGTGAGTGCCTCGCCGATCTGGGTGCGCAGCAGCCGCACCGCGTCATAGTCGACCGGCGTGCTGGACCCACTCGATGCCACAGCGCGCTCCATCGGCGGTTCGGTCACGTGCGCGGCGGCGTGCGGAGCGCGGCCGCCCATCGGGCTCGGCGACACCGGCGCGGGGGGCCGCGAGCCGTTCGCGCTGTGATGGGCAATGCCGTTGTGGTAACTGCTGAGCGGCCAGGCCGGCGCCGTCGTCGGTGGCTGGTCGTAGACCTCGCCGTACCCGCGTTGGTCTTCCCAGCCTTGACCGTCGTCGTAGCCGGCCGCGCCGTCGTCACCGTAATCAGCTTGGCGTTCTCGGTTGTCTCGATGGGATCGACCGGCCGGCAGCGGTATGCCGCGGGTCACGTCGTCGTCCCACCGCTTCGGGTACGGGTCGACCGCACGCTGCGGCGGGACGTAGCCGTCGCCGGGGTATTCGTCCTCGGCCGCGACGATTTCATAATCCGGATCAATGGCCACGTGCGACCTCCTGGTTAGCGAGGCTGCGTGGCATCCGCCGTCGGGCGATGAGTGAGCGAAGCCGCATCTCCGATTCGGTCGTCCGGCGTAGCAGTGGCCAGGAGTGCCGGACGGCACCGCCCTCGGACAATGCGCTTCCGCTTCGGGCGTCATACGGGAGCTCGACGACGACCGGCGTTTGCAGGTGTTTGGTGATTTCGGCGGCCGAGTACGGTCCGGTGCCGACGACCGCGAGTCCAAGCGAGTCGACCGAGCCGTGCTCGGCCTGGGCCACCCGCAGCGACCGGATCGCCGCGGCGGTAGCGGCGATCGACGGAAGGTTCGGGCGCATGACCACGAGCACGAGGTCGGCCGCCTGCATGATCGGGGCCGGCGGGTGCGGGACGGCGAGGCGCCCGCAGTCGGCCAACACGTCGAACCGGTGCCGTTGCTCCAGCGACGCGAAATACGCCGCCAGGCGACCCCAGATCGGCTCGAGGCTGCCGGCCTGCGTCGGTTCACTGATCCCGGGCAGCAGGAGTCGTTGCTGGTTCGGCGGATCGAAGTCGACCAGATGGCGCCAGAAATCGGTGGCGAGTCGTTCGCTGCGCAACTCCGCGACCGCCAAGGGGACCAGCCCACGGTCGGCGCTGAGTTGGCCGCGAAGGAACCCGGCCAGCACCGAGCCGCCGGCTGGGTCGCACTCGGCCAGGATCACCGGCGACGTCCACGTCATCGTGTACGCCAGCGCGGTGGTCGTGACGCCGGGCGATCCCTTGGCCGCCGTGATTGCGATCAAAGCCACGATCAGCGCCCCACCACGTACAGCTGGAGGGTGCCCGGACAACAGGAGGATCGGGGCCGCGCTCGACGCAACGGCAACGTGCATGAACACCGTTCCATCGCTGGCCGCGGAGCCGAAGTCGATGATCGTGGCGTCGTACGTTACGCCGGGCACGCTGGGCGTGACACTCGGCGCGACGAGCGTGACTGCGTCGCCCGGCTTGAGGGTCGTCGACGGCAAACTCCCGACGTGGATCCCGATCTCGGCCTGACCCGAATTGACCAACGTGGCCTTGGTGAGGTCGGACAATACGACCAAAGTGCCGCTGTATAACGTGGTACCGGCGTATCGTCCGATCACGCTATTGACTTGGCTGGACGGGATGGCCGAAAGGCCCTGTCCGCCACTGAGTTCCACGTATTTCAGGTCCGCGGCCGCGATCTGTTTACCGCTCGGTATGGTGCGGGCGACGGCGACATATGCCGACGTACGGGTGGCCGACAGCAGCGCCAGTCCGGACAGCGCCGCGCCGAGTACGAGCAGCAACACACCGAACAGCACGCCACCGGTGCGTACCCGCCGGTTGTTCACCACACGCGGTGCCGCGATCGGTCCGCCGCCGTTGCCGGCGGTCGTTTGACCGCTGGTCCGACTCGCGGGAATTTTCGCCGACACTGTCATTCCGTCACCGCCTGTAATTCGCCGATGTGCATCATGTTGATCTTGGTTGTTCTCGACACAACGAACGTGCCGGACGTGTTGCCCAACAAAATGCTGCTGACCTTGAACGCCATCAACCACGTCACGGTCGAGGTAACGCCATACGAGCCAGCAGTCAGGTAGGTATAGCCGCAGTCCGGAGACGGCAACCCGGGCGGCCCGGCATACACGTTGTAGGCGGTGGGCGCCGGTTTTGTGTATGAAGTGCCGGGAGTGGAGCACATGACGTGATGGCCGTCGCCCATGTCCCAGTCGACTTGCGCTCCCTGGAACGACAGTGTCACGTTTGCGACGACCACATTTATGGTCTTCGAAATCGGATCCCACAAAGCATGCGGAACGTCGGCCCACATCCAGATCGGCACGCCGACGACACCGCCCCCGGGCGGCGGTGCGCTGCCAGTTGCCGGGAAGTCGGCCCACACCAAGCCATTCACCACGATATTCAGCGCCGTCGCCGCCGCCTGCTGAAGCTTCGAGAGCGACTGGTTCGGGTTCACCGGCGCCTGGGTCGTGTATTGGATGGTCGCGGCCGCGTTCCCGACGTTCATTCCGTTGTGGGTTTCGCACGTCACGCTGTAGAGATCTCCAGCCGACGCCGACTGGCCCTGATACAGCGGGTCGCCATTCGGAGGTTGTGGCTGGAGCAACTTCCAAAAGCAGTTGTCGAGCGGATCGTAATTGCCCAAGAGCGCATTCAGACAGGACGGAAGCTTGCTGCCGGCGTATGAACAGAAACCGTCGGAAAGGTACGGCGGGACGATCGGCGGCGGTGGGGCCGCGGCGGCCGCATGTACGGGTGCCGCCTGCGTTATCGAGGGCACCGCGGCTGCGATCGCGGCGCTCCCCACGATCGGTCCAGCGGTGGCCGCCGAAGTGTCCGGAAGCATGACCGACGGTCCAGCGGCGGTGGGGATCGGGGCCGCCCCAACGGGCGTGGAAATCCCCGCGGCCGTCGCGAGTGCGACCACCACCGCGGCGACGACCCCGGCGCGTGCGCGTCGGCTCAGCATGTCGACACCTTTGACTGCTTGCTCTGCTGCACGAGCCATCCGATGCCGGGATAGTCGACTACGACGACGCTCACGGCCTCGCGGCCGCCGGCAGTGGACACGGCCTTTCCGGTCGCTTTGACGACCTCGGTCCAATGGGTCATGTCAACGCAGTCGGCGAGCACCACGGTCGCCGGCGTTGTGGACGTGTTTGATGCGATGACCACCGGGTGGGAGCTCGGCTGGCCGTTCATGACGTGATGGGCGTCCAGCAGGTCATGCAGCGCGATCCTGGCCTGCTGCCGCAATGGATCGGCGGTGTACTTGTCGATGGCCTTGGCGTTCCAATCCGCTGTGTGGGAAGCCGTTACGTACGCGGTGAGATAGCCGTTGTACGCCCTGAGCGCCGCCGCCTTGGCGGCGTCGGTCGTCGGCGAATCAACGGATGAGCCGGCCGGAGCAGGCAATACGACGGCAGGTGGAATCGCCGGAGTGGCCGGCCCGGCGGGCGAACAGGCGACGAGCCCGAACGCCGCGCAGGCAGCAACCATCATCACGGCCACTCGCACGCTGCCCCCGCAACCTGCGTACGCATCGACCGGACGTGAAAAAATCACACGTCCTCCCACCTGCGACGCGTTACACCCTGCAACGACCAGAACCCTCGCAGTGCATGCACGTCGATGTAAGCGGACGTACGGGGGAATCTGCCTGACCCGATGGCTGACCTGGGGTGCCGGAATCGCGAATTGGTCTCGTGTCAGCTTGCAAGCCACCGGGTCACGTGCACAATGGATGGCTTCGCCGGCGGCAGGGTCGACCGGTATGCCCATTGACCTGCGCGGCACCGCGTAAAGGGCGGCCGTCCGCCGGTTTGGGCGGGCGGAGTTAGCCGATGATCAGAATCGCGGCGAGCGCTCCGAGCAGCATGAACGGCCCGTATGCGATCGAGTCACGCCGCGTGATGCGCCGCGCCGCGAGGAGCGCGATGCCGGCGATGCCTGCGATGATCATCCCGAGCAGCACTCCATAGACGGCAGCCCACGCACCGAACCATCCGGTGACGAGCCCGGTCAGCACGGCGAGCTTCGCATCGCCGAGCCCCATCCCGCGCGGTGAGATGAAGACGATGACGAGATAGAACGCGCCGGTCGCGAGGGCGCACAGCACCGCGGTCAGCAACCGGTGCGGCGATGCCCCGGCGGCGGTGGCGATCCCGAAAAGCACGGCGGCGCCAACGATGCCGGTCGCGATCAGACGGTCCGGCAGGCGGTGCACGGCGATATCGACGAATGCGAGCGCGACCCCGACCAGCGCCGCCCACGCGAGCGCGAGCGTGGCCGGGTGCGGTCCGAGGAAACCGGCGAGCGCGCCGACCGACGCCGCACAAGACAGCTCGACGACGGCGGTCGGTGGACCGACCCGTGCATGGCACCGCGGGCACCGCCCAGACGGCGGCAGCGCGCTGACGACGAGCCGCCCGGCCGATCCGACCAGGGTGCTGTCGCATTTCTGACACGCGACGCGCCAGGCGGCGTCGGCCGGCACCGAGAAGGAGAAGATGGCGGCGCGAACGACCGGGCCGGCCGCGGCACCGACGACCGCGCCGACCGCGAGCCAGAGCGGACTGAACACGCCTGACATCCTTGCCGACGCACGGCCGGTGCGCGACCCCCGGTTCGTACGAGCCTTGGTCGCGCGGCGCGGTTCGGGTCAGCGCGAAGTGGCGTGGCCGCCATACGATCAACTTCGACGAACGGCGGCGGTCGGAGGGCGTACACGGTGGATGGCGGGGGCGATTTCGAGGACTTCGTCCGGGCGAAGCGCGGAGCACTGGTTAGGTCGGCCTACCTGCTGACCGGAGATCCGCATCTGGCCGAGGATCTTGTGCAGTCGGCGCTCACGCGGACCCACCGGTCGTGGTCGCGCCTGACCAATCCGGCCAACGCCGAGGCGTACACCCGCAAGGTGATGTATCACCTGCAGGTCTCCTGGTGGCGTCGCAACCGGGTGGCCGAGTCGATGACCGACGAGGCACCGGAGCCTCGACCGACCGGGGGACCGGGCGAAGCGACCGGACTGACCAACCGGATGACGATCCACGGCGCGCTCGGAAAGTTGTCGGCGAAGCAGCGTGCGGTGCTCGTGTACCGGTACTTCGAGGATCGCTCGGAGGCGGAGACCGCCGAACTGATGGGCGTACAGATCGGCACGGTCAAGTCGCAGACCGCCAAGGCGCTCGTTCGCCTCCGGGCCGTCGCACCAGAGTTGGCCGAGCTCTACGCCGCACGGGTCTCGGGCGCCGTCGCCGACGACGACGAGGACTGACTGAGCGGCCCGCGTTCCCACGCGGCCCGGCTCGGTAGCCTGACGCGGTGCAGATCCTGCTCCCGCCGTCCGAGACCAAGGCCGATGTCGGCTCGACGGCCGTTGCCACCGGGCCTGCCGGCCGCCCGGCGCCGGTCGATCTCGGCGCGCTCAGCGTTCGAGGACTCGTTGCGGCCCGACGGACGGTGCTTTCCGCCCTGGTGGCGGTCAGCAAGCGCAACGACACCGGGCTCGACGTACTCGGTCTCGGACCCGGTCAGCGCGACGAACTCGTGCGCAACGTCGCGCTGCGCCGCGCCCCGGCGTATCCGTCCGCCGAGATCTACACCGGCGTGCTCTACGCGTCGCTGGACATCGCAACCCTGCCACCGCACGCGTCGGCCCGGCTCGATCGGTCCGTACTCGTGTTCTCCGGCCTCTGGGGCGTGCTGCGGCTGAGTGACCGGATCCCGCCGTACCGCTGCTCCATCGGAATCACACTGCCCGGCGTGGGCGGCCTGGCCGCCCATTGGCGGCGGGCGCTGGCCCGACCCATGCGCGCGGTCGTCGCCGATGACCTTGTGCTCGATCTGCGGTCGACGGGGTACGCGACCATGTGGGCGCCGGCCGGCGCGGCAATCGGCCGCACGGCCACCGTGCGAGTGCTGCACGAACGTCTCGTCGACGGCGTGGCCCGGCGCAGCGTGGTCAGTCATTTCAACAAGGCCACGAAGGGCCGGATCGTTCGTGATCTGGCCGCGGCGGGCGCGGACCCGCACACGCCCGACGAGCTGGTCGCGGCGCTGCGTGACCTGAAGTACCAGGTGGAGCACGAACCGGCCGGCCGACGCCCGGCCCGACTCGACGTGATCGTCAGCGAGCTCTAGCGGCCACGGGCCGCGGCCGATCCGACCAGCGCCGGCTCGGCCCCGATCCGGTCGCTCTCGGCCTCGGCTGTGCCGGCCGGGTCGGCCGGTTGCGACGGGTCGGCCAGCCGCGACGGGTCGGCCACGGTCGGACCGACGTCGTGGCGCACCGCCCAGACCGCCGCGTCCGTGCGGGACGCCGTACCCGTCTTCCGCAGCAGGTTCGACACGTGAACGGTGACGGTCCGCACCGAGATCCCGAGCGACCGGGCGATCTGTTTGTTGGCCATCCCGGCGGCGAGACACGCGATCACGTCACGCTCGCGGGCGGTCAGCTGCGTCGGCGGTTGCGGCTCCGGGCCGTCGGCCCGACCGCCGTCGACGGCGATCAGCGCGGCCGGGTCGCGGCCGCCGAGGTCGGCCAGCAGTTCGGTCAACTGGTACGGATTTCCGCCACTGCGCCGCAGTGCGGCGTCGACGACCGCGTCGGTCACGAGATCCGATCGGTAGACCTGGGTCAGCGCGTCCGCGACCTCGGGCCGGCCGAAGGGCCGCAGGTGGACCCGGACCGCACCGGCCCCACCGGCCAACCGCGCGAGCGTACGGGCGACGAGCCGGCCCGCCTCGTCGGCCGCCGGTGGTCGACTCGTCACCACCAGCAGCACCGGTAGGTCGGGCGTTGCCGCGAGCGCGGCGAGCAGGTTGAGGCTGGCCGGGTCGAGGGCGTGCAGATCCTCGGCCACAAGGACGGCCGGCCCATCGCCGACGAGGGCCCGGACGACCCGTACGGCGATGCGGAGCAGCGCATCCGGCGCGTACCGCTCGCGAGGCACGTCCGGGTCCTGCGCCAGCCAGGCCAGCGCATCCACCGGCGCGCGCAACGCGGTCGTCGGCGGCAGGCCGGTGCGGTCGAGCACGGCGGCCAGCCAGTCATAGGGCGCCGGCGAATGTAGGCGGGCCGTTCCGGCGAGAATCGTCGAGGGTGCCGGGTCGAAGACATCGAGTGCGGCGGTGACGAGGCGGCTCTTGCCGACGCCGGCCATTCCGGTGATCACTGCCGTCCGGCCGCGCGATGTATCGCCTGCACACCAGGCGGTCGCGAGCTCACCCACATCATCCGAGTGGCCGACCATCGACAGGGACGTCACGGCGTCCAGGATACGTACTACTGCGTAGAGACTTTTGACCTGCGACCGTGCATGATCGACCAATGAGTTTCGCGCTGCACTCGGCGGTGGTCACCGATCCCGGACTAATCCGGTCAAACAACGAGGACTCCGCATTCGCGGGCGCCCGACTCATCGTCGTCGCCGATGGCATCGGCGGACTACCGGCCGGTGAACTCGCGAGCGACATCGTCATCCGGGGGCTGCGCGATCTCGACGCCAAGTTGCCCGACAGCGACCCGGAGCGAGTGCTGCGCGTCGCCGTGGCCGCCGCCAACGACGAGATCCAGACCGTTGCCGACGAGGATCCGGACCGCTACGGCATGGGCACCACATGCACGGCCATGCTCCTGGTCGACGACCAGCTCTACCTTGCCCACGTCGGTGACTCCCGTGGCTACCTGCTGCACGACAATGCGTTTACTCAGGTCACCGTCGACGACACGTACGTGCAGATGCTCGTGGACGCCGGCGAGATCGATCGGGTCGACGCCCGCCATCATCCGCAGCGTTCGCTGGTCATGCAGGCTCTGCAGGGCGGCGGCTACGAGTTGCACACCCAGGTCTGGTCGCCCACGGTCGGTGACCGGTTACTGGTGTGCAGCGACGGCCTGAGCGACGTGATCACCGACGATACGATCGCCGCGGTGCTCGGCATGCACCCCGATGTCGAGGAATGCGCGCAGACACTCGTGAAGCTCACGCTCGCGGCCGGCGCTCCGGACAATGTCACGGTGATTGTCGCCGACGTCGTCGACGCCTGATCGCGTCGCCATGAGCCGCCGTCATCCCGGGCCGCCGTCATCCTGAGCGGCGGTCTCGCTGCTGTCATCGCACCGAGCCGCCGGCAGCCCTGGCCGGCGGCGTCCCTCCCCGCCCAAGATCCGTGGTCTTGACACGTCACGGACCTCCCGCCGCGATGATCAGGACCGCCGTGCTCCAAGGTCCCGGATCATGCGGTCGGCTGGCGGCTCGTCGACCACGCTGAGGTCAGCGGTTGCCGATCGGGACGAACGGCCGCTCGGCCGCACCGGTGTAGACCTGACGCGGACGGCCGATCTTGGTCTCCGGGTCGTTGATCATCTCGCGCCACTGCGCGATCCAGCCGGGCAGCCGGCCGATCGCGAACAGCGCGGTGAACATCTTCGTCGGGAAGCCCATCGCCTTGTAGATCAGGCCGGTGTAGAAGTCGACGTTCGGGTAGAGCTTGCGCGAGACGAAGTAGTCATCGGCGAGCGCGATCTCTTCGAGTTGCATGGCCAGGTCGAGCAGTGGGTCCGGCTTGTGCATCCGCTCGAGCACCTCGGTGACCGACTTCTTGACGATCGCCGCACGCGGGTCGTAGTTCTTGTAAACCCGGTGACCGAAGCCCATCAGGCGTACGCCCTTCTCCCGGGCCTTTACGCGCTCGACGAACTTCTTGACGTCGCCGCCTTCGGCCTGGATTCCGGCGAGCATCTGGAGCACCTGCTCGTTCGCGCCGCCGTGCAGCGGGCCGGACAACGCGTCCACGCCGGCCGAGACCGACGCGAACAGGCTCGCCTGCGCCGACCCGACGAGCCGTACGGCCGACGTGGAGCAGTTCTGTTCGTGGTCGGCGTGCAGGATGAACAACTGGTCGAGCGCCCGAGCCATCACCGGGTCGACGTCGTAGCCGGTGGCCGGGACACCGAACGTCATGCGCAGGAAGTTGTCGACGTACGGATATGAGTTGTCCGGGTAGAGCATCGGCTGACCGATGGACTTCTTGTACGCGTACGACGCGATCGTCGGGAGCTTGGCGAGCAGTCGTACGGTCGAGATCTCGACCTGCTCGTTGTCGAACGGGTTGAGGCTGTCCTGGTAGAACGTGCCGAGCGCACTGACCGCCGCGGAGAGCACCGACATCGGGTGCGCGTCACGCGGGAAGAACTCGAAGAACCGCCGCATGTCCTCGTGCAGGAGCGTATGGATGCGGATCCGGTCGGTGAACTCCTCGAGCTGGTCGCTCGTTGGCAGCTCGCCGTACATCAGCAGGTAACAGACTTCGAGGAAGCTCGAGTTCTCGGCCAGCTGGTTGATCGGGTAGCCGCGATAGCGCAAGATCCCGGCGTCGCCGTCGATATAGGTGATCTCGGACTTCACATTCGCCGTGTTGACGAACCCGGGATCGTACGTGACATAGCCGGTGCCCGAGAGCAGCTTTCCGATGTCTAGTCCGGATGCGCCCTCGACCGCTGGCACATTGGATAGCGCTACGTTTCCACCAGGGGTTTCCAGGCTCACATCCGCCACGACAATCCCTCGCTCGTCTTTGAGGAAAAACACTTGACCACGGTCTATTCACCGTATGCCCTCGCGGTGAACACCGGACACGCCGGTCCGTGAGGCGAGAATCACGTCACGCCGTGATTTCCGTTGTGCACCTTTCGTCATCGCCCGAGACGGTCAGCGGACGGCAAAACGTCCGGACACGTCCTATGGTGCCTCCATGCGCACCATGCGGCTGCCCCGAACGGCCGGTCCGGCCGTGTCAGTGTCGATCGTTTGTCTCGCCCTGGTCGCGGTGGCGGAGCTGTGGCTGGCTCGCCGCGACGGGCCGGTGTTCGTCGTGGCCGTCGTGATCGCCGCCCTCGCGGTCGTCTGGGCCGCGGTCCTTGTGTCGGTAGGGCCAAAGCCGGTGGCGGCCGCCGGCGCTGGAGCCGGGCCGGCGGCCGGTGAGCGTGTGTCCCCACCGAGCTCGGGAGAACCGGATGCGGGTCTGGCCGCGCGACGGCAGGCGGTGGCCCGCGGCCTGGCCGAGACCGTCGATGCGAACCTGACGGCAATGATCGTCGAGGCGGTGGCCGTACAGCAGGCGCTCGTCCGGGACGCGCATCCGGAGGACGTCCTGGTCCGGATGCAGGCGGTCGAGGAGAGCGCCCGGACGGCCAGCGCCGACCTGCGGCGACTGCTGTCGGTGGCCGCGCTCATCGATACCGATCCTGCCCCGGATCCGGATCATGCGGCAGGTCCGGATCATGCCGCTGATCCGGCCGCGAGCCCGGCGGGCTAGCCGACGTCGACGCCGCGCCGACGCCCGACGTCAACGCCGGCGATCGTCGTCGGCTCGGGTCGGTCGGGAGACTGAGGATGCCTCGCGGCCGCGCTCTATCGTCCGGCGGGCGACAGGAACTCGGCGGACAGATCGGCCGGCCGCACGATCCCGGCCAGTGTCAAGGTCAACTCCAGCTCGGTGTACAGCGTCCGGAGCACGTGCCGTACGCCCGCCTCGCCGCCGAGCGCCAGGCCGTACACGTACGGGCGCCCGATCAATACGGCCTTCGCGCCGAGCGCGAGCGCCTTGGCAATGTCGGAGCCGGTACGGATGCCGCTGTCGAACAGGATGGCCAACTGGTCGCCGGCGGCGTCCACGATGGACGGCAATGCGTCGAGGGAACCGATGGCGCCGTCGACCTGACGTCCGCCGTGGTTCGACACAACGATCCCGTCGATGCCCGCGTCGATCGCCCGGCGGGCGTCGCCCGGGTGCTGGATTCCCTTCAGGACGATCGGTCCGGACCACCGCTCGCGTAGCCATCCGAGATCGTCCCAGGTCAATGTCGGGTTGCCGAAGATCGTTGCCCAGTAGTTAATCGCCGCTGCGTAGCGGAGCCGCGAGGCGTCGGTTGACTCTGCCGCGGCCGGGCTAACGCTGCCGGCGAGGCGCTGGAACGCCGGGTCGGTGAAGTAGTTGGTCAGCCCGTCGCCGGTGAGGAACGGCAGGAACGCGTGGTCGAGGTCGCGGGGCCGCCAGGCGAGCCGGAACGTGTCCAGCGTGACGACGAGCGTGGTGAACCCGGCGGTCCGCGCGCGCTCGACGAGGCTCGCCGCGATGTCGCGCTCGCGCGGCCAGTAGAGCTGGAACCACTTCGGCCCGTCGCCGGTGGCCGCGACATCCTCCATCCGGGTCGACGAGACCGTACTCAGGATCATCGGCGTGCCGAGCGCACCGGCGGCCCGAGCGACATGCAATTCGGCGTCCCGGTGATAGAGGCCGAGAACGCCGATCGGACCGAGGATCACCGGCGCCGGCATCGTGGTGCCGAGAACGGTCACACCGAGATCCGGCTGCGATACGTCGCGCAGGAAGCGCGGAACGATCCGCCAACGATCGAACGCGGCCCGGTTCGCCCGCGCGGTCGCGCCGGTGCCGGCGGAACCGGCGACATAGCCGTACGCCGTGTCGGACAGCCGGCGGCGCGCAACGGATTCCAGGCGGGTCAGATCGGTCGGCAGCGTCGGTCGGGCGTCGTCGAGCCCGGCTGCGTAGATTTCGTTGTGGTAGTCGGCCATCGATGCGATGCGCTCCTTTGTGGACTGTGGCGCCGACCGGATCCGGCGTTACCGGATGCGCGGCGGATGGTGGCCGTCGCGGCTCAGGATGAGTGCCGCGACGAGCGCCGTCCACCCGGTCTGGTGCCAGGCGCCGAGACCGGCGCCGGTATCGCCGTGGAAATACTCCGGGAACACGATCCGGTCGCGCCAGTCCGGATGCGTCGCCAGCATCTCGTAGTCACCGTAGATCGGCCGGCGGCCGTCCGGACCGGGCACGAACAGTTTGATCAGCCGTTCGGACAGGTCGTCGGCGATCGCGCTCAGGTTCTGCTTGCGGCCGGAGCCGGTCGGATACTCGAACGTCACCTTGTCGCCCAGGTAGGCGTCGTACTCGCGCAAGGCCCCGATCAGCAGATAATTCACCGGCATCCAGATCGGGCCGCGCCAGTTCGAGTTGCCGCCGAACGTCGCGGTCCGCGACTCGCCGGGTTCGTAGTCGACGGTGAACTGCTGGTTGTCCAGGTCGATGACGAACGGCTTCTCGGCGTGTACGCGGGACAGCGACCGCAGGCCGTACGGGCTCAGGAACTCCGCCTCGTCGAACACGCGCGCGAGAATGCGGGGGAGCTGCTCGGGCGCGACCAGGGACAGCAGGCGCCGCAGATCGCCTTCGTCGTCCCGGCGGTGCACGCCGACCACGCTCGCGTACTCCGGCTTGCGGGCGAGGAACCACGAGATGCGCTCCTCGAGATCGGGCAGGTCGTGCAGCTCGGCCGAACGCATGCTCGCCGTCGCGTAGAGCGGCACGAGCCCGACCACCGAGAAGATGCGCATCGGCAGCTCGTCGCCGTCGGCCAGCCGGAGCACGTCGCAGTAGAACTCGTCGTCGGCGTCCCAGAGCTTGCTCGCCGCCTTGCCGATGTAGGCGAAGTGTTCGAAGAACTTCGTGGCCACGTCTTCGTACGCGTGGTCGTGGCGGGCCAACCGCAGTGCGATCTCCAGCAGGTTCAGCGCGTACATGCCCATCCAGCCGGTCGCGTCGGACTGCTGGAGGTTGCCGGCGACCGGCAGCGCGGCCGACCGGTCGAACGGGCCGACGTTGTCGAGGCCGAGGAAGCCGCCCTCGAAGACGTTGTTGCCGTCCAGGTCCTTGCGATTGACCCACCAGGTGAAGTTCAGCAGCAGCTTGTGCATCACCCGGCTCAGGAAGTCGATGTCGGTGCCGCCGTCGAGATCGAACACCCGAAGGGCGGCCCAGGCGTGCACCGGCGGGTTCACGTCGCCGAACGCCCACTCGTACGCCGGGATCCGACCGTCCGGGTGCAGATACCAGTCACGGAGTATGAGCAGGAGCTGCGCCTTGGCGAACGCCGGATCGACCCGCGCGATCGTCACGCAGTGGAACGCCAGATCCCACGCCGCGAACCACGGATACTCCCACGGGTCGGGCATCGAGATCACGTCGGCGGCGTGGAAGTGCCACCACGCGGAGTTGCGGCCGTTGCGATGACCGGCCGGCGGCGTCGAACCGGCGTCGCCAGTGAGCCACCGATCCACGTCGAAGTGGTAATACTGCTTGCCCCACATGAGCCCCGCGATCGCGGCTCGGACCAGGGCCGCCTCGTCGGGCGTCGCACCGGCCGGCACCAGCGCGGCGAAGAACTCGTCCGCCTCGCTGGCCCGCGCGGCCATCACCCCGGCGAACCCGTCGCCGAGATCGAGCTGCTCGGCCTCGGTCGAAGCGAGCCGCAACCGGATCGTCGCCTGGCCGCCGGCCGGCACCGTGAGCACGTAGTGCAGTGCCGCTTTGGTGCCCGTACCGGCGGGATTGACGGTTGCGGCCCCGGACACGACGTGGTCGTTGATGCCGTCCTTCGGAAAGGGCGACGGATTCGCAAGCCCCCAGAGGCGCTGGGCGTTGTCTTCGTTGTCGCAGGCGAGGCCGGTCGGGGTCGCCGCGATCGCGTCGCCGGCCAGCACGAGTCGGCCCATGGTCTCGTGGCGCGCGACGAGCCGGCCGTCGCCGGTCGCGGTGATCGTCGGAATGGCGTCGCGGCCGGGCAGCCCCCAGCCCCAGGAGTTGCGGAACCATAGCGTCGGCAACACGTGCAGTGTCGCCGTCTCCGGCCCGCGGTTGGCGACGGTGACCACCATGCACAGGTCGGTGACGTCGGCCTTCGCGTAGTCCACCGTGATCGACCAGTAGCGGTCCTCGGCGAATACCCCGGTGTCGATCAGCTCGTATTCGGGATCCTTGCGGCCGCGCGCGGCATTGCCATCCGTCAACTGCCGGTACGGGTAGGCCGCCTGCGGATAGTGATAGCGCCAGCGCATCGACGAGTGGGTCGGCGTCGAGTCCTCGTACCAGTAGTACTCCTTGACGTCTTCGCCGTGGTTGCCGGTGTCGCCGGACAGACCGAACATCCGCTCCTTGAGGATGGGATCCTTGCCGTTCCACAATGCGAGGGCGAAACAGAATGTCTGCTTTTCGTCGCAGATGCCGGCCATCCCGTCCTCGTTCCAGCGGAACACGCGGGACCGGGCATGATCATGGGGAAAGTAGGACCAGGCGTTGCCGTGCTCGCTGTAGTCCTCCCGAACCGTGCCCCAGGCGCGTTCGGCCAGATACGGTCCCCAGGCCCGCCAGGGTCGGACGCCGGCGTCGGCCTCGGCGAGGCGGGTGTGCTCGGCGGTGGTGGGGTCCTGGGGCATGGGCTCCATCATGAGTGAGGACACTCGGCGCATGCATCTGACACGCGCCGTTATCGGCCGCGTCACGCTGCGGAAACCTTGGCCGGGGATTTCCAGCGGCAATCGGACGGTTCGCGAACACCGGAGGCGCCATGATCCCGATCCGCTTCGGCGGTCAGGTCGCCGGCGATCTCGCGGCCGGATCGGCGCGGGAATGGCTCGTCGCCGACGGCGCGGGCGGCTACGCCATGGGTACGGTCAGCGGCCTGCGTACGCGCCGCTATCACGGCCTGTTGGTGGTGGCCGGCGACTCGCCGGCGAACCGACGCCTCGGCCTCGCGAGCCTCGACCCGGTCGTGACGCTGGCCTCCGGCGCCGAGGTCCCGCTTGCCACGCACGAGTGGGCGTCCGGTGCTATCGCACCGAGTGGCCACGAGCTGCTGGAGTCCTTCGACCTCGACGACGGTCTGCCCCGATGGCGATGGCGCATCGGCGACGTGGTGATCGAGCGGGAGCTCGCGATGGCCGCCGGCGGGTCGTGCCTCGGCGTCGTGCACCGGCTGCTGGCCGGCGGTCCGGTCCGACTTGCGCTCGACGCCGTGGTCACCTGGCGGGACGTGCACGGTGAGCGGCACGCCGGCCGCCGACCCGACGTCGCCTCGGCCGCGGGCGGCATCGTGTTCGAGGGTGCGTACCGGCTTCACGGCCCCGGCTGGGAATGGCGGAGCGCGTGGTGGGAAGGCGTGCACTATCGCGAGGAGGAGGCCCGCGGCCTGAATGCCGTCGAGGACCTGTGGCACGCGGGTCGGTTCGTCGCTCCGCTCCCGCGCCCCGGCGACACCGTCGAGGTCACCGCCTGGGCCGGTGATCTCAGCCGCCGCCCGCGCCGTGCGACGGAGATCGTGTCGGCGGCGCGCGAGCGGCGTCGCGCGATCGCCGCCACGGTCGCGGCACGATCGTCGGGTCCGCTCGACGCGGCCACCGTCGGATCGTTGGCCGTGGCGGCCGATGCTTTCGTGGTACGGGTTCCGGACGCCCGGGCGTCCGGCCGCGCGGACGGTTCCGCGTGCCGGCCGGCCGCCCGACGTGGTGGCCGGCTACCCGTGGTTCGGCACCTGGACGCGCGACACGATGCTGTCCTATCCGGGGCTGTTTCTGGCCACCGGACGGGTCGACGAGGGGCGGGCGTTGCTGCGGGCGTACGCGGCGACGCTGTCGGAAGGGATGCTTGCGAACACCGCCGACACCGGCGAGCTGCGGTTCAACAGCGTCGACGGGACGCTCTGGTTCGCGTACGCGCTCGAGCGGCACGTGGCGGACACGGGCGACGTCGAGCTGGCGGCCGAGTTGGCGCCGACACTGCGCTCGATCGTCGGTGCCCACGTGGCCGGTACGCGGTTCGGGATCAAGGTGACCGACGATGGGCTGCTGACCCAGGGCGCCGACGGCGAGGCGTTGACGTGGATGGATGCCCGCGTCGACGGGGTCGCGGTGACGGCCCGGGTCGGGAAGCCGGTCGAGGTGAACGCGCTGTGGGTCAACGCCCTCGCGTCGGCGGCGGTGCTGTCCCGGCTGGCTCGGCAACCGGCCGTGATCACGGACGACGGCCGTGACATCGAACTGGACGCGCTGCTGCGCTCGGCGCGGTCGGCGTTCGCCGCACGCTTCCCGCGCCGCGACGGCCTGCTCGCCGACGTCGTCGACGGTCCCGATCCGCGTGGCGCCCGGCAAGTGCGACCGAACCAGCTGCTCGCGTGGTCGCTGCCGTACGCACCGCTCGCCCCGGATCCGGCGGCGCTCCAGGCGATCGGCGCCGCCCTGCTGACGCCGATCGGGCTGCGCACCCTCGATCCGGCCGATCCGGATTTTCGCGGGCGGCACCGCGGCGGTCCGGCCGACCGGGATCGCGCCTACCACCAGGGCACCGTGTGGCCGTGGCTGATCGGGCCGTACGTCGACGCGTGCCGGCGCGCGCAGCTTTCCACGACGTCGTACGACGAAACACTCTTCGTCGGCCTGATCCGGCACCTTGCCGAGTTCGGCCTCGGATCGGTCAGCGAGACGGCCGACGGTTCACCGCCGCACGCCGGCACCGGTTGCCCGTTCCAGGCATGGTCGGTGGCCGAAGTTCTCCGTATCGGCATGACCGCTCCGGGCGCCGTCTGACCGAAGATCACGAGACGGCCGTCCAGCCCTATCCGAGCCGTAACCTGGCGGAAATGGGCTGGTCGCCGTCCTCGATTAGGTTGTGCGCCAAGCAATGCGAACGGGGAGGCGACCGTGGCCGTGCCGGCGGAGAAGGCCGAGGGCTCGACCGGCCCGTCTCGCCGGCACCGCGTCCTGATGCTCTCGTGGGAATACCCGCCGGTCGTCGTCGGCGGTCTCGGCCGGCACGTGCACGCGCTGGCGACATCGCTCGCGGCCGCCGGTCACGAGGTGACCGTCGTGACGCGCCACGCCCCCGGTGCGCCGTTGGAGGAGTATGCCGAGGGCGTCCGCATCGTCCGGGCGCCGGAGGACCCGGCTCGCTTCTCCCTCGCAACCCCGTCGCTGTTGGCCTGGACCATGGCGTTCAACCACACGCTGACCCGGGCCGCGCTCCGAGCGACCGCCGATGCCGAGTTCGACGTGATCCACGCGCACGACTGGCTCGTGACGCACACGGCCGTCACGCTGAAAGAGCATCTCGGCCTCCCGCTCGTCGCCACGATCCATGCCACCGAGGCCGGTCGCCACCAGGGCTGGTTGCCGGGCGAAATGAACCGCACGATCCACTCGATCGAATGCTGGCTCGCCGCCGAGGCGTGTCGGGTGCTGGTCTGCTCGGGATACATGAAATGGGAAGTGCAGCGGCTTCTCGATCTGCCTCCCGACCGCGTCGAGGTGATCCCCAACGGTGTGGACCGGCGGGCGTGGAAAGCCACGCGGCGGGCGATCACCGCGGCCCGCAAACGCCACGCCGGCACCGGACCGCTGATCGGGTACGCCGGGCGCCTGGTCTACGAAAAGGGCGTGCAGCATCTGGTCGGCGCCATACCGGAGTTGCGTCGATCCTTCCCCGGGCTGCGGGTCGTGATCGCGGGCGACGGCCCGTACCGCGACGAGCTGCAGACGCAGGCGCGCGGACGGCGCATCGGCGACGACACGCTGCGGTTCACCGGCTTCCTCGGCGCCGGCGACCTGCCCGCGCTGCTGGGCGCGATGGACACCACCGTCGTGCCGAGCCTCTACGAGCCGTTCGGCATGGTCGCGCTGGAGGCGGCCGCGGCCGGAGCGCCGCTCGCCGTGGCCGACACCGGTGGTCTCCCGGAGATCGTCGAGTCGGGCGTGACCGGCGTGACGTTTCCGTCGCATCAGGCCGACGGACTCGCGGCCGCGGTCGGCAGCCTCCTGGACGACGGCGTGTTCGCCCAACGTGTCGCCGACCAGGCCCACATCATGCTCCGGCAGCGCTTCACCTGGTCGGGCATCGCCCGGCGTACGTCCGCGGCGTACGCGACCGCGACCCGCGACGCGCCGGCGCACGAGATCGCGCTGATGGAGTCGCGTCTCGCCGCCGGCCAGCCGGAGATCGTCGTGCCGGACGGCAACCTGCTCGGCATCGATCACTGACGTTCGGTGATCCACAGTGGAGCCGGTGTGAGGATGGCGACGGAGCGGACACCGGACCGTACAATCCGTTAGCCGGCACGCCGTGTCGGCACGCGACCCGCGAGCACCGGGCGCGACCGCGCGGGCCGAAAGGCAGTGACGATGACCGCCGGAACGGTCCTCGGGGGCCGCTACGAGCTGCGCGTACGTCTCGGATCCGGCGGCGCGGGCACAGTCTGGCGCGGCTTCGACACGACGCTGCACCGCGAGGTCGCGGTCAAACTCATCACTCTCGACTCGCCGACCGGCCCGGATCCCGACCCGATCCAGCGTTTCCGCCGCGAGGCGCGCGTCGTCGCCGGTCTCAACCATCCGAACATCGTCGCCGCGTACGACTTCGGTACGGCCGACGACGTGGCCTATCTCGTGATGGAGCTGGTCGTCGGATCGTCGGTGGCACAACGGCTGCGCACGGTCAAGGCCAGCGGGGCACAGGGGATCGACGAACTCACCGTGGTCCGTCTGGCCCAGCAGGTGTGCTCCGGCCTCGCCACCGCGCATCGTGCCCGCCTCGTGCACCGCGACCTCAAACCGTCGAACCTCATGCTCTCGGACGCGACCGGCCAGGTGAAGATCGTCGACTTCGGCATCGCCCGCGTCGCCGAGCAGTCGCGACTGACCAGCACCGGCAGCTACCTCGGCACGTTGCCGTACATGGCGCCGGAGCAGATGGAAGCGTCACCGCTGGACGGTCGGGCCGACCTCTATTCGCTCGGCTGCCTGCTGCACGAACTGGTGGCCGGCCGCTCGGCGTACAACGCGAGTACGCCGATGCAGTGGATGGCCGCGCACCAACTCGGGACGCCGGCCCGATTGCGCAGCCACGCGCCGCGCGCGTCGGCAATGTTCGAAGCGCTGATCCTGCAACTGCTGGCCAAGGACGCGAACCATCGGCCGGCCGACGCCGACACGGTGGCGGCGACGCTGGCCGGCATCGAGGCAGACCTACGGCGGCCGGCGCCCCCGGCGCGACTGGAGCAGACAACGGCGGCCACACCGGCCATGACGCCGTCGGCGGAACCAACGGTGCCGTCGAGCGCGGTGTCGACCGTCGGTTCGCGCAGCGACGTCACGACGGCGCCGTCGGGGCGGCGAGACGTGACCACGAGCCCGACCCCGGCGCTCGCCAACCGTCCGGCTGCGCCGCTCGGGTCGCCGGTGCGGATGCCAGCGACCTTCGCGCCGCTCCCGCCCGGACGGACGCCGCTCGCGGGCGGAAACGCCGTGCCGGTGAGTCCGGCGGCCGGCGCTTGGCCGAGCTACCCCGGACCGGCGGCGGTCCGGCCGTCCTCGGCGCCGCCCGGACCGGCGGTGGGGTCGCACTGGCGGCGATCGTGGCTGATCGTCGCTGCGCTCGTCGTCGCGGTCGGCCTGGCCGCGGTGGGGTACGAAATCTGGCCTGGCCACGGCGGCTTGACGGGCGGCCGCTCGTACGTGCCGCAGGCCGGCGTCTGCTACCCGGTCGGCTGGGCGAGCGCCGTCGACGCCGACGTGACGACGATCTGGTCGGTCGACGACCGTACGGCGGCCGTTCCGTGTACGGACACGCACGCCTTCGAGGTCGTCACGGTGACCACACCGACCGGGACGGCAGCCGCGTCGCCACCGGCGCCCACCTCGTCGACCGTCGCGACGACGTACCAGCGATGCGCAAACGACGCCGACGCGTATCTCGGCGGAGACTGGCGCGGGGCGTACGCGTGGCTGGGCGTCGCCATGCCGGACACCGACGCGTGGCACCGCGGCGCGCATTGGCGAGCGTGTGTCCTGGTGCCGACGGCGACCTGGGAGGGTCAGCTCACGCAGAGCCGGGTGAGTCTCGCCGGCGGATTGCGGGGCTCGCAACCGGCCGCGATCATGTGCATCGACGATCGGTCGCGGCCGGCCGACTGCGGCGGGCCGCACACGCGCGAGGCGGTCGGTGTCTATCGCGCCCGCTCGGGACCGTTGCCGGACGCGGCCGAGGGAACCACCATCTTTCAAACCGCCTGCGAGGGCAAGGTCGTGCAGTACCTCGGGCTCAAGTCGCTGGCCCAGTACCACAACCAGGCGGTCGGGTATTCGTGGTATCCGCAGGCGCCGAACCAGGAGCAGTGGAACCTCGGCAATCGCAGCGCGCTGTGTACGGCATTCGCCCAGCCCACCGGCGCCACGATGACCGGCAGCGTGCGCAACCTCGAAAATGCGCCGCCGCCCGGCTGATGACCGTCAGGCGACCGCCCACCGGCGGCGGCCCGACACGGCGACCGATCCGACGTACGCGAGTGTCGCGACGGCGAGGATTCCGAAGCTCGGTGGCACGCGTGGCACGGTGTAGCTGACCGCGAGCCCGATCCACACGCTGGCCACGGCGATCCCGGCCGAAATCCATAGTGCTCGCAACGGCCGGGCGGTCAGCCGCATCGCGGCTCCGGCCGGCGCGGCCAGCAGCCCGAGGATCAGGAGCGCGCCGACGACCTGGGTCGACTCCGCGGTGGTCAGCGCGACGAGGACAAGGAATCCGTAGCCCAGCAGGCGCACCCGGACCCCGTGTGTGGTGGCAACGGCTTCGTCCAGGCTGGCGAACAGCAGTGGCCGGGCGATGGTGACGACGGCCAGGCAGACCACACCCGCGACGACCGTGGTCAGCACGGCATCGCCGCCGGACAATCCGAAGATCGAGCCGAACAGGACCGTCACGCCGGCCTGGCCGTTGGCGCCGCTGCTGCGATGCGTCGTGTAGAGCGTCAGGAAGAACACGCCGAGGCCGAGAATCCAGGCGAACACGCCGCCGATGACGACATCGTCCGGCCGCGCCCGCCGGCCGAGTGCTCCCATCCCGAGCGCGACGAGGACCGTCACCGCGAAGAGCCCGATCCGCAGGTCGAATCCGGCCGCCAACGCCGCGAGTGCTCCGGTGAACGCGACGTGGGACAGCGCGTCGGCGGTGAAGATCTGGGCCCGCAGTACGAGGAAGTAGCCGACCAGACCGGCGGCCAGCGCGACGGCGGTGCCGGCGAGAAACGCGTACCGCATGAACGGATGCGCGAAGATGTCGCCGAGCGCGGGTGACGCCGCGAGTGTGACCACTGCGGACGTCATGACGGCACACCGTCGAGCACCGGCTCGCGGCGGACCGCCGGAGACCGGCCGCCCCGCTGACCGACGCGCCCCAGTCGGACGACCACGGCGACGACGACGTAGAGGCCGAACGCGATGGTGGTGAGCCAGAATCCGATCGGGTAGGTCGAGTAGACCGCGACGAACAGCGCGGACCAGACGGTGACGAGCCCGATGGCGATCGAGAGGGCGAGGCTGGGAGCCGGCCGGGCCGTGACCAGCTGTGCGGTGGCCGGCGGCAACAGCAGTAGGGCGAAGACCAGCAGCGCGCCGGTGATCTGGCTCGCCTCGGCGGCGGTCGCGCCGAGCACGAGCAGGAACGACACGTCGAGGACGCGTACGGGAACGCCATGCGCGGCCGCGACATCCGGGTCGATCGACGCGAAGAGCAGCGGTCGCCCGATCACCGCGATCGTCACCAGCACGGCGACGCCGACAATTGCCAACGTGACGACCTGGGCCGACGAGATGCCGAGGAAGGTGCCGAACAACAGCGACGTCGTGCCGCCGAGAAAGCCTTTGTAGAGCGAGATGAACAGCGTGCCGCACGCGAGCGCGAACGCCTGCACCGTTCCGATGACCGCGGACTCTTCGCTATAGCCGCGGCGGCCGGCAGCCGGCAACATCGCGATCACGAGTGCCGCCGCGACGCAGGCGGAGAAATAGCCCACCGTCAGTCCGATGCCGAGCCAGACCGCCGCGGCGGCACCGGGAAACCCGACGAGCGCGAGGGTGTGGCCGGCGAAGCTCTGCCGGCGCAGCACCATGAACCAGCCGACCGTCGCCGCGACGACGGCGATCACCGAACCGGCGCGGAACGCGTTGAGCAGCAACGGGATGGACCACATCTCGCGCAGATCGGCGAGCAGGTTCCAGGTGAACGGGCTCATCGCGCGCGGGCGTCGGCCGACGGCACCGGATCACGCTCCGGCGGACCGGCCGCGGGGGCGGCCGAACCGTGTTCGTGCCGATCGGTGTGGTGCGCGGGCGCCTCGGGTTGGCCGATGACGACGAGCCGGCCGTCCGAGGTCGTGAGCACCTCGATCGGGATGCCGTAGAGCGCGGACAGCGTCTCGGTCGTGATGACCCGGGCCGGCGTCCCCGACACGGCACCACCCTGGCCGAGGTAGATGACCTTGTCGAGGTACGGCAGGATCGGGTTCACGTCGTGCGCGACCATGATGACGGCGACACCCTCGGTCCGGCAGATGCGACCGATGAGCGCCGCGATCGACGCCTGGTTGGGCAGGTCGAGACTGTCCAGCGGTTCGTCGAGCATGAGCAGTCGCGGATGCCGTGCCAGCGCCTGGGCGATGAGGAGGCGTTGCTGCTCGCCGCCGGAGAGTTGACCGATCGGCCGGTGGGCGTACGCGCCGGCGCCGACGAGGTCGACCAGGTCGCGGACGCGCTGGGTGTTCGCTCGCGACCGGCGGCCGGGCACCGGCACGCCCCACCGGTCGCCGTCGAGACCGAGCCGTACGAGGTCGAGCCCGCGCACCCGGAGCGAGGCGTCGAAGCTGCGGCGCTGCGGCAGGTAGCCGATCGTGTGCTCACCGGCGTCCGCGTCGCGATGAATCGTGCCGGCGGCCACCGGGAGCAGCCCGAGGATCGCCTTGAGGAGGGTCGACTTGCCGACGCCGTTCGGCCCGAGGATCGCCACGAACTCGCCGGCTGCCACCGTCGCGTTCACGTTCGCCCAGATCGTCCGGCCGCCGAGCCTGACGCTCGCGTCCCGTACGTCCACCAGGATGTGTCGGTGCACCGGTCGAGCCTACTTTCCGCTGGTGGTCGGGGAGGCCGACGCCCCGCTGGCGGCAAGTGCGTCGCGGAGCGCGGTCAGTTGACCGACCTGCCACTGCTCGAAGGTCGCGCCGGCCGGCGACATCGTCTCGGTGATCGTGGTGACCGGGATCCCGTTGGCCTTGGCCGCGTCCACCTGGCGCTGCACGTCCGGGGTGGCGTTCTGGCTGTTGTACACGTACACCTTGATCTTCTTCTCGGCGATCTGGGTGTCGATGGTCTGCTTGTCCGCGGCGGTCGGGTCGCCACCCTCACTGATCGCATCGAGGAAGCTTGGCGGCGTGACGAGGTCGAGACCGGTCGCCTCCGCGAGTGGGGCGAAGATCGACTCCGAGGCGCCCACGGGCGTGCCGCCGTAGGTCGTCTTGATCTGATCGATCAGGTCGAAGTACTGCTTGAGACTCGTATTCAGTACGGTGTCGTGCTGGCGCTTGAAATACGCGGCATCGTTCGGATCGATCGACGTGTAATCCGCCGTGATGCGATCGATGACCGACCGTACGTTGGTCGGCGAGTACCACCGGTGCGGGTTACCGCCGGGCGCGATACCGACGAGGTCGCCGACCGTCAGGACCGTTTGCTTCGACCCCTGGTCGGCGGAAACGATCTTGGTGGCCCAGGTGTCGTAGCCGACACCGTTGATGATCGCGAGCTGTGCGCCGGACAGGTTCACCGCGTCCGGGCCGCTCGGCTCATAGTCGTGCGGGTCGGTTGCCGGGTTCGTGATGATGCTGGTCACCTGAGCGTGGGTGCCGCCGAGCTGGCTGGCGAGGCTGCCCCAGAAGTTCTCCGCGGCGACGACCCGTACCTTTCCGTTCGAGGTCCCGGTCGTCGGCGTGGTCGCGCATGCGGCGAGGGCGGCGACCGCGGCGCCGGCGAGCACCGTGGCGACCGATATGCGGGCCAGGCCCGTGGGGGCCAACCGTCGCCGTGTGGAGGTCGATCTCATGACCTTGACGCTAACGAAAACCATATTCGTTATCAAATGCAGAAGCGACCATGGTTTCGGTGCCGACGCCCCGCGTGCTCTGCGGTGTTGGGTGGCTGGCGTTACGCTCGATTCCATGGCCATCACCACCGTCGCCATCGATGTCGATGAGACCCTCCGGGACGCTCTGGCCCGTGCGGCCGCGGCATCCGGCCAGTCGCTGGCCGCCTACCTCATCACGGCCGCGACCGATCGCATGCTGCGGGATGCCGGCGCGGGCTACGCGGACGTCCTCGCGAGCCATCCCGAGTTCGCCGTCGAGGTCGCCGCCGCACGTCAGGCCGCGCTGCGTCGGGCCGCCGACGCGCGGGCTCAGGTGCTGGCAAAGTACGCCCACGGCACCGAGGGTCGGCCGGTCCGTACGGTGACCGCCGTCGCGAACTAGCCCGTCGCGAACTAGCCCGCCGAGGACGGGTCGCGCGGGCGTTCAGCCGCGGGCGCGACCGTAGCGATCTTCGAGGCGGACGACATCGGTGAGTTCGGTCGTGCTCGCTTCGAGGACGACCGTGTCGACGATCGCCGTCATCCGGTGGATCGTTCCCGGCGCCAGGTGCACGGCCTCGCCCGGCAACAGCTCGAATTCGTCGAGGTCGTCGACGTGTTTGCCGACGTGGAAGAGCAGCCGGCCGGACTGAACGGCGACGGTCTCCTCCTTCACCTCGTGGTATTGGAGCGACAGCGCCTGCCCGGCGTCGATGTGCAGCTCCTTGCCGCAGTACTTGCCGTCGACGAGGGCGAAATGCACCTCGTGGCCCCACGGTTTGTCCACGCGACGCACCTGTGACAGCCAGTCGGACTTTGCCACCCGTCCTCCGTTCGATCGTGGCGAAGGTGCCTTTCGGACACGTACCTCGGCGTCGCGATTGCCGGACGCATGCCTTGCGTAACGATTCGGACTCGCCCTCCTCGGTGCGGCCGCGCCGGCCCATCGGGAGGGCCACCGATGCTAGCACCCAGCCTATTCGTCGAAGATGTCACTCGCAGGTCTCCGGCACGGCCTGTTTCGTTGGCGAGCCGCGGATTGTCGGGCGCGGCGGGCCGCCGCTTGCCGGGCTGGGCGGGCCGGTAGAAGATTCGGAAACGGCCTGGATGCGCGCCCTGGATCATCGGGCAGTTCCGCAGGGTGAACTGCGATTTTGCCCGTTCGCCCCGACCTCGTCACGCGAAGGTCAAGGTTGCTGACCGTGATGGCCAGGTTCCAGCACGTGCGGGCGGGTACGTCTGTGCCGTACTCTCAGCCTCGCATCTGAGCGTCCGGTGTGGACGGCCGCGATATGTCGTGATATTTGGGGCGAAGTCGGACGAGCTCGCATGGGCCGGCCGTGCTTCGAGGCTTCTGAGGGGTTACGACGGTTGGACGACATCTCCATATCGATCGAGGTTCGCAACGCCATGTCGGCGTCGCGTATCCGACCGTGCGCAACCGCGGACCGCACGTCGAGGGTCTTGCCAGCTCACGACAGTAATGAAACCGTAGAGGGCGCGGTCCTGGCCGCGGGCGTTACCCGTTGTTCACGATCTAGCCGGGGATAGCGAGATGGCACGCATCGAGTTCGTCCCCGACCTGCGCCGGGAGGGCGCATGTGGCACGTGGGGCGCCATCCTGCTGGGCGACGGCGGCCTGTGTGCCGCGATGCGTCTGCCCATCGCCGCGTCCGATCGCGCCACGATTGATCGCGTTCTGACCGCGATACGCGAGGTGATGCGCGCCAGCGTGCCGGGCGTCGCGCCGATCGCCGACGTCGCCGTCGGCGGCAATCAGGTGTGGGTGTTCGTCGGGATCGCGCCCGGTCCCAGCGTCGCCGACCTGCTGTACGAGGTGACGCTCGCACCGGCCGACCTCGCGTTGATCGCGCTCGACGCCGGCCGTACGTTGGCTCGCCTGCACGACAGTGGCCTGTGGCACGGCTCCTTCGGCGCCGAGACGATCGTTGCGACCAGGACCGGCGAGATCCATTTGACCGAGGCTGGGCTGGGACCCGCGTTGGACGGGCTCGATGTTCGCACGGACCAGCGCCACGCCGCGGATGTCGACGGCACCGGTGAATCGGCCGACGCCGCAGCGGCGGTCTCGCCTGCGGATGGCGCGGTGCCCAGCAATGACGTGGAGAAGGTCATCGCCGGCCCGAACGGCGCGGCCCGCACGGAGGCGGTCACGGCGGGCGCCACCAGCCTTGTGTCCGAACCGTCGGACCCGGCCCGCTGGGACATCGGGGCCAGCGATCCGTCCGCGGCCGGCGAGGCCCCACGGACCGACGGCGCACACGTCGATGTCTCAGCCTGGGCCGACACCGTTCGCCTGTTCGCGAACCACCTGCGCGCGTCGCGGGCGGAGACGGAGGCGGACGCACTCGCGGCGTGCGCTCGACGGGCCGACGACACCGGCATCGCCGCCGCCCTCGCTGAGCTCGAGGAGGTTGCGCGGACGTTTGCCGACTTCCCCGACCGTGCGGGGCTCGTTGCGGCGATGCGCGAATACGCGATCGAGGACGAACCCGAGTCCGAGACGATCCTGCGTGCGATCGACGCGCTGTTCGACGCCACGGCACCGCCGTCGCCACCTCCGCCCAGCCTGCCCCGCCGCTTCCGGTCGCCACTCGGCCGCGGCGGCTCGAACGCCGCGGTCGCCGAGGCGAAGGCCCGCGCCAAGGCCGGCACGGATCCGGGCGGTCCGCCACTCATCCCGGCTCAGGCGAGTTCCGATCGGCTCGCCCCCGCGGCCGCGCCGGCCAGCGACGAGGAGGTCGGCGCGTCGGCGGCGGTCGCGGCCAGTACGGCACCGCCACGCGGGCCGCGCCGGACGTCGGTCATCCCCACCCGGTTGCCGCGCTCGCCGGAGGGCACCGCGACCGAGGCACCGCGCGGACTGTGGGCTCCCTCGAGCGCGCCGAAGCCACCCCAGGTGCGGCCAGGGATTTCCGACGACAGCCCAGCCAAGCCGGACAACACGGTACGGGTCGGCCGCGGCGTACCGGCGTCGAACGGCCGGCGTGCCACGCCCGCACGACTGGGCCGACCCGCGTGGTGGCCACGCATCGCGATCAACATCGGCTTCGCCGTGGTGATCGTGCTCGGCGTCGGCGGATATGTGTGGTGGCGGGTCGACCGGCCACTGCACGTCACATCGGTGTCGGTGACCGTGCAGCGGCACGTGGCCGCCGCCTGTCAGCTCGATGCGGATGTCGTCGGCACGGTCATCACGACCGGTGGCACCGGCACGTTCACCTATCAGTGGCAGCGCAGCGACGGGACCACCACCGCGGTGCACGTGGGTAAGGTGACGGATCCGGCGAAGCCGACCGAGGTCCATCTGCCGTGGACCTTCAACGGCACGGGCGAGGAGACGGCGCAGGTCACGCTCGTCGTCCTCACGCCACAACGGCGGCAGGCCAGCACATCCTTCGAGTACATCTGCACGAGCTGATGATGGGTAGCAGGGGGAAGACGCGATGACCTGGCGGCTAGCCGACTACAGCGAGGTCGGCCGGTTGGGCACCGGCGCCACCGGCACCGTCGCGAGTGCGCGCCACGACCCGACCGGTACCTTCGTGGCGATCAAGTTCCTCTCCGCGCGCCGGCACGGCCGGTCGACACCGACCGATTGGTTCCGCAGTCAGGTCAAACTGCTGGCCGACCTGGACAACACCCACATCGTGCGGCTGTACGAATACATCGAACGTCCGGCCGGCGGCGCGCTCGTGATGGAGCTGGTCGACGGCGTGTCCCTCGACGACCTGCTCCGTCGCGGCGGTCCGCTCGAACCGCAGGTCGCACTCGCGATTCTCAAGGGATCTCTGCTCAGGCCTCGCGGCCGCGCACAAGCGCGGGCTGCTGCACCGCGACTTCCGGCCATCCAACGTCCAGATCAGCCGCAGTGGCGTTGTGAAGATCGTCGACTTCGGCGTGGTGCCGCCGGTGGACAGCATGCGGCCGGGCGCGGGCACGCCGCTCTACCAGGCGCCGGAGTTGTGGGACCGGAAGCCGGCCGACGCCCGGACGGACTTTTACGCCGCGACCGCCACGTTCGTGGAGTGCCTGACCGGGCGTCCGCCCTACCCCCCGGCCAAGACGATGGCCGAGCTTCGTACGGAGCACGAAGAGGCGCCGATCCCGGTCGCCGACATCCCCGAGCCGCTGCGCGATCTCGTGTCCCGCGGCCTGGCCAAGGATCCGGCCGATCGCCCGGCCGACGCGGCCGCGTTCCTCCAGTCCGTCGAGCACGTCGCCAACATGCGCTACGGCTCGGACTGGGAGCGCGCCGGCGAGTCCATGCTGTTGCGCCGGTTGGTCCCGCTGATCGCGCCGCCCGGGCGCGACATCGAAGTCAAGAAGGAGCGGCCGGTCACATCGCTGCTCGGCAGCTCGCTCATCACCCGCGTGCTGGTCGGCGCGGCCGCGGCCGCGGCGATCGTCATGCTCGTCGACTCCGGCATCGCGGCCGCCGGACCGGCCGGAAACAACACGGCGTCCAACGACCCAGGCTTCGCGGTGGTGCTGCCGAACGCGGCGCCCGGCGCGTCGTCCGGTGTTCCGACATCGATCCCGACGCTGCTCATCATCCCGACACCCGGCGTGACGCTGACCGCTCCGCCGGCCCGTGCGACCGGGGGACCGATCGCCGTAGGCAGGCCGACGCCGATCGGTCCGCCGGCGATCCCGCCCACGAAGCCGACCAAGGGCGGCCCGACGCCGACCGGGAACCCGACCACACCGACGGGCAACCCGACCACACCGACCAGCAACCCGACGACTCCGCCGACCACGCCGACCACGCCGCCGACCACCGCACCGCCGGCCGCACCGGACCTCGTTTCGTTCAGCAGCGACGGCTCGACCGTCGGATTCTCGATCTCCGCACCCGGCCTTACGGCCGTCACCGTGACGATCACCCAGGACACGGTTGCGAATCCCGGCCTTCTGGTCATCTCACACACCTACGACGTCAGTGGTGGCTCGGTGTCCGACGCCGGGATCGCGGTCCCGGCCTTCGACTGCGCCGACACGACGGCGACGCTGTCGATCTCGGCGTCGCCGGCGCTCGACTCCGGCGGTGCCGCGAAGACGATCGGAATCTCCTGCACCCCGTAGCGGCGAACGCCGTCACGGCCGGTATTGACGCCGTTTGATTTCGCGTACGTCGCCGACGGTGCACCACTCGTCCCGACCGAGCCGGGCGAGCGGCCGCAGCAGGCGCACGTCCGGGTGGCCGTCGACGAGCACGTCCGTACGGATTGCGGCCCGCAGCACCTCGCCGAGGATGAGGTGACAGTCGCCGACCGGCACGATCCGGTGGAGGCGGCACTCCAGCGCGACCGGTGATCCGGCCACCCGCGGCGGCCGGACCAACGCGCTCGGCTCCCGGTCGACCCCGGCCGCGTCGAATTCGCCGATCTCCGGCGGGTAGTCGGTGGCGGTCTCGTTGATCTGCTCGAACAGCGGCTCGGGTGCGAGGTTGACGACGAACTCGCCGGTCTGGCGTACGTTGCGCAGCGTGTCCTTCGGCCCGACCGACGTGAACTGCACGATGGGCGGACTGACGCTCGCGACCGTGAAGAACGAGTGCGGCGCGAGGTTGTCGACGCCGTCGGCCGACGTCGACGAGACCCAGGCGATCGGTCGCGGCACCACGACCGAATTCAGCAGCCGGTAGAACCGGCCCGGTCCCTCGGTTGCCGGGTCGAAGTCGGTGCGCACGCCGCCATTATCCGTACGGCTCGATCGGGTCGACAGGTCGGCCGCTCGATAACGGGCGGTCGGGTTTCTGGGCGCGCAGCGACCGGGACGAGAAGCGCTTGGGTGCCAGAGCCCTCGACATCGGAGTCGAGCTGCATTATCTCGATGTGCCCTTCGACGAGTTGTGCCGGCGAGTGTCGGCCCGGCCCGGCGGAACGCCCGACGCCGCGTCGCCGTTCACCCGCGAGTTGATGACGTCCTACGTCGGCCAGTTCGCCGTGCCGGACGAGCAGGAATTGGCGCTCTTCGATCCACCGACCGCGGACGACGGTCGAATAGGGTGAACGGCGCATAAGCGGCGAAAACCCCGCACAAATGCGAGGGCTCGGCACGTGACCAGGTGTATGTGACGTTGGCGAAGAATGCCAGCACATGGCCGTTTACCACCGTAATCGGGGGAATGGCGATAGCGTTCGGACTGGCGACCCCGGACGCGTACGCCGGACCGCGCGACGGACGGCCTGCCGCGTTCGACCTCGTGAGTGGCTGGAGAGGTGTAGCGAGATGACCAGCGCAGAGACGAATCCGGAGAATCCTCGGAACCCGGTCGACGCAGGTGGCGGCGAAGCGGCCACGCAACGTCCGGTGGCCAACGGCAGCGTCCCGGTCGATCGCGGCGCCCCGCCGGAGGCGAACCGGGGAGCTGCCGAGGCGCGCGGCGGAGCACGCGGGGCGCGTGTGCGGCGCGGCGCAGCCAGTGACGGGCCGGCCGATCCGATGGGACGGGACCAGGCTTCGGGCGGACCGCGGAGCACGCAGGTCAAGCTGGCTCAGCTCGCGGTGGGCACGGCGGTCATCGCCGGCGAACAGGTGCGCGGCGGTATGCGATCGGTCAGCGGCCGTACCGCCTCGGCCATGTTCGGACTGCTCGCCAAGGCGGTGGTCCAGACCGAGCAGGCCCGGGACAAACTGTTCGAGGCCATGGACGATGCCGAGCGCCGGGGACGCGAGACACTCGCCGCGCGGCGGCAGGGCGCGGCGTCGCTCGTGAACACGACGGTCGGGGATGCCATGTCGTGGGCGCAGGTGAAGGTCGTTCCACAGTTCATCGACGATCTCGTCCCGCATTTGATCTCCGACGTGATGCCGCGGCTCATCGATGGCGCGCTGCCGGAGATCCGCGATCGGGTGGTGCCGGTGATCATCGAGGATCTGACCACCGACTCCCGGGTTGAGGAGTTGGTGATGGCGCAGAGTCGTGGCGTGATCGGCCAGCTCGCGGAGCAGTTGCGGACGAACAGCGTGCGTGCCGACGACCGGCTCGAGGCGGCGGCGCACCGGGTCGTCGGGCGCGACAAGAGCGCGACGGCCAAGGGCCTCAATGAGATCCGGGGCGTCTGACCCGGACGGTCGCCTGTCGCAGCCCGGCCGGGTGCCATCGCCCGGCGCGCCGGCCTATGCGTACGCCGGCCTCGCGTCGCGACTCATCGCGCTCGCCGTCGACGTCGCGTTGCTCACCATTGCCGGCCTGCTCGTCAGTGTCCTGCCCGGTCTCGCGTGGTCGCAGGTGGTCGGCGATCCGCCCGGATGGTTCACCGCGACGTGCGCCGTTGTCGCGTCGGTCCTGCCGTGGGCCTACTTCACCGTCGCGTGGCGGCTCGGCGGTCAGACGGCGGGCGGCCTGCTCGTCGGCACGCGAGTCGCGCGAAACCATGGGCAGCGACCGATGCTGGTCCAGGCCGCGCTTCGCGCGTTCGTCGGCCTTCTACTCGTGCCGTTGTGGTTGATCGGGTTGGCGTGGGTGCTCTGGGATCCGCGCCGTCGGGCCTGGCACGACATCGTGTTCCGTACGGTCGTGCTGCGCACGATCGAGTCGGCGCGACCGGCGACGCTGTCCGCGACGGCGCCGCCAATCAGCGCGTCTCCACCAGTGACCGGGTGAGATAGACGATTGAGATGAACGCCCGAAACAGTCCCAGCGGGTCGGCGCCGGTGAGGGCCACCGTGCGGGCGCCGGTCTGCTCCACGTCACGGATCCAGGTGGCCTGCGCGGCCATGTCGGGGGAGAGAAACTCGATCTCGACCGTCGCCGGCATGGTGATGGCCGGTGGTTCAGTGCGCCGCCGCAGTGCCTCGGCGACACCGTCGCGGATCATGTCTCGCGCCGTCAAGGGGTGCTCGTGGCGGGCCGCGTACCGACTGATCGAGGTCTTGACCTGGATCGGCGCGATGCCGGGGCAGAACGGCGCGGCCTCCGGACCAACATGCTGGTCACCGCTGATCGCCACGACCGGCACCCGGAAATGCTGGGCGACCAGCGCGTTCAGTCCGGCCTCGCCGGTCACCGTGCCGTTGATGGTGACGTTTGTGATGGCCCGCGGGTTGTACGTGTGCGACAGCACGCCCGGTGTGGCCATCGCCGCGTGGTATCCGAGGAACACGATGGCGTCGAACGACGCGTCGAGTCCCTCCATCATGTACCAGGGCTTGAACCGCCCCGACAGGTACGCGGCCCGGCCGGCGAGTTCCGCCGGCGGTAGGTTCCGCATCGCCGAGTGCGCGTCGTTGACCAGGATCTGCGTCGCCCCGCCGGCGACCGCGCCGTCGATCGCCGCGTTGACTTCGCCGACCAGCAGGTCACGGCCGAGCGCGTAGTCGTCGCCGTCGGCGATGCATTGAGCCCAGTCGGCTATCCCGGCCACGCCCTCCATATCCACGGACAGATAGATCTTCATGCGAGCGAGCGTCGCACATCGGCGCGTCGACGGTCACCCTCGAACGGTGAATCGGGATCGGGGTGGGCGATGCGGGCTATCGGTACGTTGGGGTTGACAGCACCGGCGCCGACGTGCATAGTCAACTTAGAGGTTGATTAACCAGTTAGTTGATAATTCGGCGAACCGAGGCTCCCATGGCGATCGAAGATCCGCTGAGCGTGACCTTTGCGGCGCTGGCCGACCCGACCCGTCGCGCGATCCTCGCGCGGTTGGCATCGGGGGAGGCGACGGTGAACGAGTTGGCCAGGCCGTTCGCCATGAGCCTCCAGGCGATCTCGAAACACCTCAAGGTGCTCGAACGGGCCGGTCTCATCACCCGCGGCCGCGATGCGCAGTTCCGGCCGTGCCGGCTCGAGGCAGCGCCGCTCGTCGACGCCGGTGGATGGATCGACGAGCACCGCAGAGCCTGGGAGGGCCGGTTCGACCGGATGGCCGAACATCTGCACGACCTGCAATCCGGCGCCGCGCCGAAGCGGCGCGCCATCGAAGAGAAGGGCTCCACATCATGAACGAGACCATGACCGGCGAGACGACCTTCACCATCGAGCCGAACCGCCAGGAAATCACCATGAGCCGTGTCTTCGCCGCACCCCGCGACCTGGTTTTCCGGGTGGCCACCGATCCGGAGCACATTGCCCAGTGGTGGGGACCGAGCGAGTACGCGACGATCGTGGACAAGGCCGACGTGCGGCCGGGCGGCCAATGGCGTTACGTACAGCGGGATCAGCAGGGCAACGAGTTCGCGTTCCACGGCGTCTACCACGATGTCGTCGCCCCGGAACGGGTCGTCGACACATTCGAGTTCGAGGGCATGCCGGGCCATGTACTGCTGGAGACGACAACGTACGAGACGGTCGACGGCGGCACCCGGCTGACCACGACGTCGGTGTTCCAGTCACAAGCCGATCGCGACGGCATGGTCGCGTCCGGCATGGAGTCGGGCGCGCGGGAGAGCTGGGAGCGACTGGCCGAGCTGATCGAGAAGACTGGCTGACGACACGCACACCGGCTGACAACATTCACACCGGCCGACCGGAGGATTCGGCGGCGGCATAGAGTTATCTCGAGCGATGAGCGGGCCGGCTTGGGGAAGAGGCCCGCTCATCGCTGCACTGCGTCTCAGGCGGTCGCTGGAGCGCGGTCGTCCGTGTCTGCCTCGACCGGATCGGGCCGGCGCATCTGGCGCCACGTCGGGAAGACGAACGGTGCCAGCGTCGTGAGCAGGTATGCCGCACCGGAAATCGCGATCGCCAGTCGGACGTTGGTCGCGTCGGCAAGCACGCCGGCGAGCAGGGCGCCGAACGGGATGCCGACCCAGGCACTTGCGCGGATCACGCCGAGCACCCGCGCCTGCATGTGCGCGGGGATCCGTTCGTAGGACGTCGCGCCGATCACCGAGTTCAGGGAACCGCCGAAGATGTCCGCGACGAAGCTGACCGCGAGCACCGGCGACAGCGTCGACGCGATCGCGAGGATGAAGAAGCGAGGCGCGCCACCGAGGAGGTAGCCCACGCTGTACAGGCCGCGGCGCGACACGCGCGGTCCGAGCCACGCGCCGATGAGATTGCCGACGACGCTGCCGAGACCCATCGCGCCGCCGAGGATGCCGAGGGCCGCGGCGCTGTGCAACTGTTCGCGGACCCAGACCGGCAACAGAACGGCCGACAGCCCCTGGTCCAGCAGGTTCGTCACGGCGACCATGGCGACGATGCCGAGCAGCAGCCGATCGCGGCCGAGGAAGCGCAGTCCGTCGGCCAGGTCGCGGCCGTAACGTCGCAGGACACCAGGCGCGCCCGGTGCGACGGGTGGCGTGTCGACGTCGAGCGCCGACGGACGGGCATCGGGATCGATTCCACGCACGCCGATGGCGACGACGACCGCGGCGACCGCGAACGTGATGGCGTCGATCAGCACGACGGTCGCCGAGTTCGTGACCGTGACGAGCACCCCGGCGATCGGCGCGCCGAGGAGGATCGCCGTCCGGTTGGCGCTGGCGTTCAGGCCGGCCGCGCGTTCGAGCGCGATCTGACCGGCCCGTGCGGTGGCCGGCACGAGCGCCATGTTCGCGCAGTCGGCGGCACCACGGACGGCTCCGGCGACGGCGACGAGTCCGATCAGCACACCGAGGGTCAGCGCGCCGGTCGCGTACATCAACGGGACGGCGCCGACCGCGACGGCGGCGGTGAGGTTTCCCCACACGTACGAGCGCCGCAGCCCGACTCGATCCACGACCGGGCCGGCGAGCGCCTGCGTCATCACGTACGGGAGCATCTGAGCGAACGCCACGAGCCCCGTCTTGCCGGCGCTCCCGGTCGTGGTCAGTACCAGCCACGGCACTGCGAGCTCCGACATCGAGGTGCCGAGCATCGACACGACGTACGCGCTCAGCAGTGCCGCAAACGGCGCCCGTCGCGCCTGCGCGCGCGGCGCAGTGGTGCTGGTCATCTCGGATTCACCGGAGCGCCGTCGTCCTCCGGCACCGCGCCGACGGTCGGCTGGTCGTCGGGGAGCAGCTGGAACATGAAGATCGCGTCGACGGCATCGGTCCGCTCATCCGCGGGCGCGGACGGTTCCCGTCGATAGCGGTCGAGCAGCCGGTTGACGTCGGCGGACAGCGCCCGGGCCTCGTCGAGCGTCAGCCGGATCTGGGTGTCGCCGAAACCCCAGGGCAGTGACGCCAACTGCTCACCACGGGCGATGAAACTGTCGACGTAGCCGACCATCCGTGCGTAGTGATTGTCGACGACCATCCGCACGTACTGCTCGGCAACCTCGACGCCCTCGGCGTCCAGCGGGTCGTCCGGCGATCGGAGCGTGAACGCCGTCGTGCGGTAACGCGACCGCCACCAGCGATCGCGCCCGTTGCCCCGCTCGGTGTCGTCGTCGATGAAGCCACGGTCGGCCAGGATCCGCAGGTGATAGCTCGTGACGCCGCTCGATTGGCCGATGCGCCGACCGAGTTGACTCGCGGTGGCCGGTCCCTCCTCCTGCAGCAGCGTCAGCAGCCGTAGCCGGATGGGATGCACGAGCCCGCGCAGGCGACGCGGCGTGAGCATCGCGTCCCGAGCCGGGTCGAACCAGTGCGGCCAGCCCTCCGGCAGCGAGGCACCCTCGATCGGCAGGTCGCGGCCGGAGTCCGGGTCCGGTGGCATGGTCATGCCGGCAATCTAAATCGCAAAGACAAATTTGCAAAGACTTCTCTGCAAAGAAGCATTTGCAATTTTGACCGAACATGCGCGGACCAGGTACGGAGCGGAAGGATCGTCCTTGACATGTGACGTCAAGTACTTGACAATGCCCGTCAACCAGCGCGAGGAGCGTGTGATGGGCCTTCCGAGCCGAGCCGAGCTCGCCGACCAGCTGATCCGGCTGATCGACGTACGGCTCGTCGATCCGTTGGACGTACTACTCGATGGCCACGAAGCGGTGCGGTCCGCGCGGGCGGCGATTGGTGGCCGGGCCGGCATCTGGGCGCACCGGCTGCTCCACGGCACCGACGCCGAAGCAGCCGGGCTGATCGCGCGCCTCGTCGCCTCGCTCTATCCGGGCGACCGACGATTCGATCCACCGGCGGCGTGGTGGGGCACCCCACTCGGCCGCGTGGTCGTCTGGCGCCTTGGGCACCCGGCCGCCGACGCCGTGTCGTACGCCACGGCCGGCGCGATGCTCGGCATCACCCGGCAGGGCGTACACGATCTCGTGCAGCGAGGAAAGCTGCTGCGCCATCCGGACGGTGGAGTTGCGCCGGCGTCGGTGCGGGCACGATTCATCGCAACGTCCGTCACCGGTCCGGCATCCAGCCAGTCCACCCCGTCCACCGGGTCCACCGGGTCCGCCGGGTCGGCCGGGTCCGCCGGGCAACGCGCATCATCGGAGGGTCGCGCCCATGCATGACGTTCTCGTGACATCCGGCGACGTGCCGATCGCCGCGCGCGACTTCGGCGGCAACGGCCCCGGGATGCTGCTGCTGCACGGCGCCGGCGGCAACCTCGCCCACGTCACCCGGCTTGCGCGCGCGCTGTCCCCGACGTACCGGGTAGTCGCCGTTGACCTTCGCGGACATGGACACTCCGGCGATGGCCGCTGGAATTGGGCCGATGTGCTCGCGGACCTCGCCGCGGTCGTCGCGGACCTTCGCCTCGGCGCGCCGGCGGTCGTCGGCATGTCGCTCGGCGGCATGGTGGCGACGCTCTGGGCCGACACTCACCCGGGCGGACCGGGCGCGGTCAGTCTCGATGGCAACCCGACTCCGAGCCGGCCGGACCAGCTGGCGGGGCTCGACGCGGCCACCGCGGCCCGGGAACTCGGCCGGCTGCGGTCCATGTTCGACACCATGGCGGAGATGCTCGCCGCCCCGATCGACGAGGACCAGATCACCGCGGCCCGGGCCGGCCAGCGGGCGATGGCCGATCAGTACGGCGACGACGAGGACGCGTGGGTCGAGGGATTCGATCGCAGTCTCGTCGAGCGCGGCGGTCAGACGTTCCTGCGCCCGGATCCCCCGACCACGGCCGAGCTGCGCCGGGCGATGGCCGAGCTCGACCTCGGGCCGGCGTATCGCGCGCTGCGCTGTCGGTTGCTCGTCGTCCTCGCCACCGAGGACATGCCCGAGCAGCAGCCGTTCCATGAGCTGTACGCGGCGCATCGGCGGTTCGTCGCGACTCAGCTCGCCGCGGTCGACAATGACTTCCTGCGTGTGTTGCCGCTGGCGCGGGCGAGCCACGCGATGGTGGCCGAGCGCCCCGGCGAACTCGCCGAGCTGATCGTCGAGTTTCTCGGTTCCGCTCGGTGAGCGGATCCGGGTTGGTCGCATCCGCTCGTTGAGCTGCTGGTGAACGACACCTGACTCGGTGGTACATGATCATGCGTTTCGGGGAAAGATCGTGGCATGACCAGACTTCAGGGACGCGTCGCCTTTGTGACCGGTGCCGGCCGTGGCATCGGTGCCGCCACCGCACTTCGCCTCGCCGCTGACGGCGCCGCCATCGCCGTCGTCGATCGAGCCGAGGACGACACTGTCGACACCGTCAACGCGATCCGTGCGGCCGGCGGCACCGCCGTCGGGCTCGACTGCGACGTATCGGTCGCCGAGCAGGTGGATACGGCCGTCAACGCCGCCGTCGACCATCTCGGCGGGCTCGACATCCTGGTGAACAACGCCGGTATCACCCGCGACAACCTGCTGTTCAAGATGACCGAGGACGATTGGGACGCCGTGCTGGGCGTACATCTGCGCGGCGCGTTCCTGTGCTCGAAGGCGGCACAGGCCCACATGACGGCCAAACGGTGGGGGAAGATCGTCAACCTGAGTTCCACGTCCGCGCTCGGCAATCGCGGTCAGGCCAACTACTCCGCCGCGAAGGCGGGCATCCAGGGCTTCACCCGTACGCTCGCGATCGAACTCGGACCGTTCAACATCAACGTCAATGCGATCGCTCCGGGCTTCGTCGCGTCCGCGATGACCGACGCCACGGCCGAGCGGATGGGGATCACCGTCGACCAGTTCCGCGACACGGTTGCCGCCGCGACGCCGCTGCGACGCATCGGCGTGCCCGACGACATCGCCAATGTCGTGGCGTTCCTGGTCAGCGACGACGCCTCGTACATCACCGGCCAGACGGTCTACGTTGACGGTGGTCCGCGCGGATGACCGAGATCCACGAACTGTCGGCGCTCGCCCAGTCTGCCGCCGTCGCGTCCGGCGAGGTCAGCCCGGCCGACCTCGTCGAGCATTACCTGGCCCGGATCGAGGCGTACGGGGGCGGCCTCGGAGCGTTCGTCACGGTGACCGCCGCCGCCGCTCGGTCCGAGGCCGCCGCCGCGTTGCCGCGGCCCGAGCACGCCGGTCCGCTCTACGGAGTGCCGACGGCGATCAAGGACAACACGCCGACGGTCGGTGTACGGACGACGTTCGGCTCGAAGGCGTACGCGGACTACGTGCCGGACGTGGCCGCTCACTGCGCGACCTTGTTGCGGGACGCGGGGACGATCAGCCTCGGCAAGACGAACACGCCCGAGTTCGGCCTGTCCGCGTACACCGACAACGACGTGATCGGTCCGGCCGTGACACCGTGGGATCGCAGCCGGAATGCCGGCGGTTCGAGCGGCGGCGCTGCCGCCGCGGTCGCCGCCGGCCTCGTCGCCGTGGCGCACGGCAACGACGGCGGCGGGTCGGTGCGCATTCCGGCGAGCGCGTGCGGGGTGTTCGGGCTGAAGCCGGCGCGCGGGCGGGTCAGTCCGGGTCCGGTCGGCTTCGATCTGTTCGGCCTCGGCGTGCACGGCGTCCTGGCCCGACACGTCGGCGACGCGGCCGCGTATCTCGACGCGATGGCAGTGCCGATGGTCGGCGACGCGAATTGGGCGCCGCCGCTGCCGCCGGGGGAGACGTACCTCGACGCGAGCCGACGCGAACCGGGGCGGCTGCGGATCGCCCGCTACGCCGGCACGAGCCTGCCGGACGTGGTCGCGGATCCGGCGTGCGTGGCGGCCTGGGCGGCGGCGAGCGAGGTTCTGGCCGGGCTCGGTCACGACGTCGAAGACATCGTCAATCCGTTCCCGCCCGAGGTCGCCGGCATCTTCGACGTGATGTGGGCGTCGCAGTCCTTGCTGTTCCCCGTGCCGCCGCAGTCCGAGCCACTGCTGCGTCCGGTCAGCCGGCATTGGCGGGAGCGCGGTCGCGCCACGTCGGCCGAGGAGCTGGTCAACGCGTTGGGTCGCCTACAGATGATCGCCCGGCGGGTCGTCGAGTCGTTCGCACCCTACGACGCGATCCTGACCCCGACGCTCGCGCGGCCGCCGCAGCCGTCCGCGTGGTTCGCCGCCGACGGCGACGTCTCGGCGGAGCTTGAGCGTCAGGTGGCATTCGCGCCGTTCGCCGCGACAAGCAATCTCACCGGCATGCCGGCGGCCAACCTCCCGTTGTACTGGACGGCGGATGACCTCCCGATCGGCGTCATGCTCACCGGGCGGCCGGCCGGCGAGGCTGGGCTGCTGTCATTGTGTGCGCAGGTCGAGGCGGCCCATCCGTGGTCGCACCGCTGGCCACCGCTGTAGTTACCGGTTGCGGTCCGGACTCGACGACGTGCGCAGCATCCGTTCGGCCAGGTCAGCGTGCAGCTGGCCGATGCTTTCCGGGGTACGGCTTCCGCCCGGTCGGTACCACCGTGCGATGTCGATGGCGAGCGACAGCAGGGCCAACGCGGCGCCACCCACGTCCGAGACGGCGAACGCGCCCTTGTCGACGCCGTACTCGAGCGTCTCGCGTACGACCGCGTCGATGTCGCGCCGTAGCGCCGCGATCTCGTCATAGTGCGCGTGCGACAGAGCGCCGAGCTCGTACTGGATGACGCGGGTGGGCACGTGCCAGCGCGCGTGCCAGGAACTGAACGCGCCGACCATCGACCGCAGCCGCTCGATCGGTTCATCGACGCCGGCGACGGACGCGCGGATGTGCGCCAACGCGTGCTGGTGGCCGATGAGGCTGATCCGGTAGAGCAGCTCCTCCTTCGACCGGAAATGCACGTACACCCCGGCCGGTGACAGCCCGGCGCGCGCGGCGATGTCGCGCGTCGTCGTGCCGTGATAGCCGCGTACCGCGAACTCCTGGGTCGCCGCGATCAGCAGCCGCCGGACGACGGTCGGCTCGATCTCCACCCACGCCTCGTCAAGATCGTGCACGACGGCGTCGTCGAAGTCTCCGGGCGCGGCGGCTGGCGCCATGGGCTCCTCCACGATCCTTCGGTGGGCGGTGCCACCGTGTCACATCGTCCCTGCTCTAAGCAAGCGCTTAGTCACGACAGCCTGGCGGCGGGCCGACGGACTCGCCGTACGGGCGGGTCATCAGGCGTCCGGCCGCGCGGCACGGGCCGAGCGTGCGGGACGCGGCGCGGGGCCCCACCAGACACCCACGCCGCGTCGTCTCGACATCGCCGGCGGCGGTTGCGCGTGTGCCTGTGCGCGTGTGCCCGTGCCCGCGCCGCGGCGAGTTCCTCTTCATCGTGCGGTGTCATGTCGAGGAATTCCGTCACCCGTTCGCCTGGAAGGGGGAGCACGGTGCCGGTCGGTCGACGAATCCGGTCCACACTGCATTGAGGCGGGCGCCGCGAACCGAGGCCGATCACGCCCCTCCCACCGGTAGCTTGACAGGACCGCGACACGGATCGGCGGTGCCCGATTCGGCACCGCACGGCGCGTATGGCCCCAGGTACCCGTCTCATCCATCGGCAAACGGAACGGGCCGCGACGGCGAACAGCCGACCGGTACGGCACCAGCGGACGACGGTCGGCCCGTCGCAGCGGCGATTGACACAGGTCGACGCCCGCCCGACGGTGTAATCGGGAACGGTACGGGGAATACGTCGGTCGGAAAGGAGTCCGCCCGTGAGTGCGACCGACGTAATTGTCATTGTCATCGTGGTGGTAGTCGTGGCGGTGTTGGCCGCGCTTGCCGTCCGCACCATGCGACGCCGCCAACTGCGTGAGCGTTTCGGCGACGAGTATCAGCGCGTCGTCGACGAGAAGGGCGGCCGGTCGGCCGCCGAGGCTGAACTGCGCCGCCGGGAGAAGCTGCACGCGACTCTCGAATTGCGCGACCTGAGCGACGCGGACCGGACCCGGTTCCGTGAGGGGTGGGTTGCCGTACAGACGTTGTTCGTCGACGATCCGGTGTCCGCCGTGCGAGATGGCGACCGGCTTGTCACCGAACTGGTGGCGGCGCGCGGTTACCCCGTGTCCGACTACGAGGACCGGCTCGCTCATTTGTCCGTCGAGCATGCCAAGGTGCTCAACCACTACCGCGACGCGCATGAGATCAGCACACGCAACGACGCCGGCAAGGCAACGACCGAGGAATTGCGCCAGGCACTCGTGCACTACCGCGAGCTCTTTAACGATCTGCTCGGCGAGCGGCCCGTCGGCGAATCGTCGCCGAGCGACGCGGTTGCGTCGTCCGCGACGGTCGAGCCGGCGGACGCGGTGGCCGGCACGCCGGTCGCTCCGGTTGCGGAGGCACCGGTGACGGCGGATGCCGCCGTCGACGGCGACCCCGATCTGGCCGGTTCGCGTGACAGAATGCGCCCGGCCGACGAAACGATCCCGGCCGATGACATGAATCCTGCCGACGCAGCGCGGACCGCGGATGAGCCGATCAACGGCGCGCCCGTCGGTGACTCGGTGCGAGCCGGCACGCGGGGCAACGCATCGCGTCGCGATGGGTCGGCGCCCCACACCGATGCCGACGAGGCGTAGCACGACTAGTTAGCACGCAGCACTCCCGCTGCGAGGCAGCACTCCCGCTTCTCCGCAGTACCCCGCACCCAAGCGTTCGGCCGATGAGGAGACCCGCATGACCTATTCACCGTACGGGGACCGCGACAGCGGTGGCACCCGTACCGACGTGGACACCGAGGTTCACGACGACCACGACCAGGAAGACCGTGCCGGCGACGGCATCGGTCACGATGCCAACGGACACGATGCCAACGGACACGATGGCACCGCTACACCGTTCCAGCGGGACTCGACCGATGACGAGTCCATCGGCGGCGATGTCGTCGACCAGGACGGCAACGTGGTCGAGGCCACGGACGGCGACGTCGATGGCGGCGATAGGCCGGAAGCGGCTGACGACGAGTCAGCCGTGTCCGCTGAGTCCGCCGAGGCGCCGGGTGGCGTCGAGACCGAGCACGCCGACGCGCCCGACGCCGAGGCGAACGCGGACGACGTAGCGGTCGCCGACACGGAAGCCGGCACCGACGAAGGCCCCTATGGCGATGTCCAGGCCGACGAGGCCAGGGCAACGGATGTCGACTCCGCTGAGCAAGTCGAGGGGACCGACGAGCGCGACAGCGCGACGGAGCAGGCGATGGCCGGCGATGACGCACCGACCGCGGTCCCGGCCGGCGTCGTCGGCGATGACAACGAGGTCGGCGAACACGGCGAGGCCGGGGCCGATGCTATGGCCGATGGCGACGCCGAACGCGAGCCCGTGGATAGCGAGGACGCGGACGCGGTGTATCCCGACGGCGAGCCGGTCGACGCGGGGCATGCGGACGCGGCCGAGCCGACCGCGGACAACGCCGACCCGACCGCGGCCGACGTTGACTCGACCGCGGCGAACGCCGACAGCGTCGCGGACGACACCGGTTACGCCGACGATGCGGAGACCGACGGGGCCGCTGACGCGGATGCGGTCGTAGACGACGGTCCGGCGTACGCGGTGCCGGACGGCGATGCCCCGACGGCCGACGCAGTCGACGCCGACTATGTCGCGGTTGGTGTGGCCGAGCCGATGACCGAGTCCGAGGTGGCTGACATCGCCGACGCCGACGCCGACGCCGGCGCTTCGGACGCAACTCGGGACGCCGATGACGGCGCCGCGCCGCTTGACGCCGCGCCGCTTGACGCCGCGCCGCTTGACGCGGCGGCGGTGGATGAGACGGTGATCGAGGGGACCGCGGTTGGCATGATGCCCGGCGACGCGCCCGTTCTCGACGCGCCGGCGCAGGTGCCGAACGCCGACGCGACTCACGATCGGTGGCAACAGATCCAGCTCGGCTTCATCGACGACCCGCGCGGCTCGGTCGAGTCGGCCCGGAGTCTGGTCGTGGAGGCGGTAGAGGCACGGATCTCGGCGCTGCGCGACCGGCAGGCGGCACTCGACGGCTGGCAGAGCGAAGCGACGCCGGACACCGAGGTGCTCCGGGCCGCGATCCAGGGCTACCGCGACATGCTCAACTCGTTGACCGACACACCGTAGAGGCACGGCACGCTAGGACGTCACGGTCCCACCGCCGTTCGCGGCGATGGGACCGTGACGTTGTCCGGCACTGATCTCATGCCCGTACCGGCCAAAGCACGAAGGTCTCGAGCACGAAGCAATCACGAAATCGCGAGAACGCGACACGGTGGTGACCGGGCCGGTCACCACCGCGCGTCGAGGTGCGGGCCGTCAGCGCCGCCGTTCGGAGCGTTGCTTGCAGGCGACGCAGGTGGTCGCGGCCGGGAAGAGTTCGAGACGCTCGGCCGGAATGGGCTCAGCACATGACTCGCAGACGCCGTACGTCCCGGCATCCCATCGCTCGATCGCGTGGGCGAGCTGGGTGCGCCGGGAGACGATGAGACGGAGTTCGGCCTCGTCCTCCTCGGAGGCGGCCGCCTTCGTCCCGGCATCGGCGACGTCGTCGCCTTCCGAGTCGTCGGTCAGGTTTCGGACCAGTTTCCGGTGCCGCTCGATCGCCTCGGCGTAGGCCGCTTCGATCTGTTCGTGCTTCGACCGGAGCTCGCGCAGCGCGGTGGTCGGTGACATCGTGGCCTCCTCGGCCGGGTCGTACGGCGTCATGGGTGACAGCGATTACCCGCAGCCGTGACGGCCAAACGTCGCCGATCCAAACGTCGCCGATCCAATGGTTACTCGACCGACGTTTATTTGAGGCTGCCGACGCCCTTGGCGATGACCACGACGCTGGTGATGAGCGCCATCGCCGACTGTGAGCCCATCAGCAACTTCGCGCGGCTGGTGAGCGGCATGGTGTCGGTCGGGCTGAACGCGGATGAGTTGGTGAGCGAGACGTAGAGGTAGTCGACGTAGGCCGCCATCCACCCGGAGACCGCGCTGGATCCCTTACGTACCTCGTCGATGGTGTCGTGGTCCTCGTCCTGGGGGAACCGGAAGTCGGCCGCCGGTAGCTCGCGCCGGTCGGTGTGGTGTCGCACGATCGGTCCGCCGCGGTCGAGTTGCCAGAACGCGAGCGCGAACACGATGACGTTGGTCAGCCACACCTGCAGCGCGGCCAGCAGCAGGGTGGGGCCCTGATCCGAGCCGGTCGAGACCAGGCGTCGCAGCAGCAGCACCAGCGCGACGACGTTCGACAGCAGGATCAGATAGAGCACGGCGAGGGACGCGATCCGGCCGTAGCGCGTCTGCCTCGTCATCCGGAACGGATTCTCCGCTACTACGATCGCGACGAGCACGAGTTCGAGACCGGGGATGACAAACCGCGGGGCGACGAGCAGGTCGTTCGGCAGAAGTGCGTACAGGCCGATGGCCACCAGAGTCGCGATGGCCGCCGGCCATCGCGACTCGCCGCGACGAATGTGCACGCGCGCAGGATGCGACATGTGCACATCAAACCCGACGGCCGGCCGCTGTGGGCGGTGGCTCAGGCGTTCGCGGTGCTCCATGTAGCGGGCGCGGTCGCGGTCCGCGACGTCGTTTCGACCACCCGGGTACGGCGAACCTCTCGCGCCCCCGCCTGCTGCGCGGCTCGGGCGAGCCGGCGGCGATCGGCGCCGGGCTGCGGGTAGAGCGTCGGTCCCGTACGCATTCCCATGTGTACGGTGGGTTCGCCCACGACCCGGCCGATCGACGTCGCAAGCGTCTCGGCGCCGAGGAACGCGGGTGCCGTCGTCGTCTCGCCGTCGTCGGTGCGGTAACCGATCGACAGCGGCACGATCCGCGCGCCGGCGTCGAGCGCGGCCTGGAACATCGCCGGACGGTACGGTGCCCGATGGATGCCGCAGCACGTGGTGCCCTCGGCGAAGACCACGACGACATCGCCGGCCGACAACGCGTCGCGTACTTCGGCGAGAGTGTCCGGCAACGTACGCGGTCGGCCGCGGTCGATGAAGATGGCGCCGGCGAGTCGGGCCAGCCCGCCGATCACCGGCCATGTCCCGACCTCGACCTTCGCGACCAGGCGCAGCCGGCTGCCGGCGTCGCACGCGAGCAGCCCGACGATGTCCAGCCAGGAGATGTGGTTCGCGACAACGAGGGCGCGTTCGCGGGGCAGGGCTACCGACGGGTCGAAGCGCACGCCGAGCACGGACAGGATCCCGCGCGCGGTGCGTCGCACGATCCGGCGGCCGGCCCGGCGTCGCGCGGGACCGGATCGGCGGAGCCGGATCGCACCCGCGCCGACGGCGGCGGCGCACAGCACCGCGATCAGGGCGACGATGCGGGTGGCCCGGACCGGCCATGGCACGCGGCGTCCGGACGCGACGATGCAGCCCGGGCCGCACGGCGATGCCGGCCGGAACGGTGAGGCGTCCGGGCGGGTTCCGCGAACGCTCCGGTGATCGAGCGGTGGGGCCGTGGCGATGGCTGTCATCGTGTCGCTCCGTCGCCCAGGAAGTGGCGCAGATAGCGCTCGCCGATGCGGGTCACGTCGAGCAGCACGTAGAAGTCCGCACAGCCGAAGTCCGGGTCGTACGCCGGTGGGCCACAGATCCAGGCACCGAGCCGGAGGTAGCCCTGTAACAACGGCGGCAGTGCCGGGCGGCCGAGCGTCGACTCGGGTTCCACGGTGGCGTCGGGAGTCCACGGCCGGTGCGGCGTGACCCGCCACGGCTCGGGCGACAGGTGTTTCGCTTGCGCCAGCGACCAGACCGCCGTGGCGGTCGCGTCTGAATGCCGCACGTCGACCGAGGCGCAGCCGCCGACGTACCGGTAGTTGTAGAGGTGCATGTAGCGCGCGATTCCGGCCCAGATCAGGTTGATCGCGGCGCCGGCACGATGGTCCGGATGGACGCACGACCGGCCGGTCTCGACGAGCTGGCCGGCGATCGGATCGAGTCCGTCGGTGGCGAACTCGGTCGCGGCGTAGCGGCGTGGCGCCCGCCCGGGTGGCAGCAGGCGGTAGGTGCCGACCACGGCGCCGTCGCGCTCGTCGGCGACGATGAGATGGTCGCAGTGGGCGTCGAACTCGTCGGAGTCGAGGCCGGCCACCGGGGTGTTGAGTCGGGCGCCGATCTCGCCGGCGAACACGTCATAGCGGAGGCGTTGAGCCGCGGCGACTTCGGCCGCGTCGGCCGCCAGTCGCAGTGTGTACTGTGGCGCTCCGGTGCCGGTGTCCCGGCCGGGTGCGGACAGCAACAGGGTCGTCATGGCTCTCTTAATACGGCCTTGACCTGCATGGACCATGTCAGCCAGCCGACGTCCACGCGACACGTTGATGAAGAATCGCGGCGGATTTTTCGGCATGATCCGGTCATCCGATGGCGCTGCGGCACGCGAACAGGCTGAGATTGGTCTGTGGAGATCCGATGGCTTGACCCGGCGACTCCGGACCGGCGCGACATCGGCGGCGCGGTCGCCGTGCTCGAGGCCGCTCGCGTCGCCGACCGACAGCCTGGCCTGACCCCGACGGTTACCGGCTTCGCCGGAGCCATGCGTACGGGCTGGGAGGGCGACCCGCCGCTGGTCGCCGTCGCGTTCGACCGCGATGATGACGCCGACCGCGACGGCGACCGACGGGTACGCGGGTTACTGGAACTGACGCTTCCGCCCTGGGACAACCGTACGCAGGGCATCGCCGAGATCACGGTCGATCCGTTGTCGCGGCGGCGCGGCATCGGTCGGGCGCTGTACGCAGCCGCCGTCGAGCGAATGCGGTCCGCGGGTCGGTCGGTGCTGATCCTCGAGGCGCGTGGTGGCTCGGCCGGCGAGCGGTTTCTCGACGCGCTCGGCGTCGAGATCGAGCCGGGCGAGCAATTGCGGCATCAGGACGTCACCGCGCTCGACTGGGCGGTGCTGGACGACATGTACGCCGATGCGGCCGCACAGGCGGCGGACTACGAAATCCGCGAGATCCCACCCGAGGCGCCGGACCACATGGTGGCCGAACTCATCGCCGTCATCTCGGCGGTCAACGATGCCCCGACCGACGTACGGCACGCGGAGCCGGATCAGTATCCGCCCGAGCGGATCCGCGCCTATGAAGCGGGCGAGGCCGGAATCGGCCGAGTCGGGTACCGGCTCGTCGCCGTACACACTCCGACCGGGATGTTCGCGGGCTACACCGGTGTCGGGGTGGACGCGGAACGGCCGTGGTACGCGACGCAGTACATCACGTCGGTACGCGCCGAACACCGTGGCCACCGGCTCGGCCTGCTCCTGAAGATCGCGATGATGCGGCTGCTCCGCGACCGGGAGCCGGCCCTGCGGACGGTCAGCACCTGGAACTCGCCCGACAACGTACACATGATCGCGGTGAACGAGACCCTCGGCTACCGCCTCCTCGGCGACTGGGTGACCGGAGTGGCGCGGGTCTGATCGCCGTCGCGTCGCTGATCGCGTTCGGCGGCGCCATCCCGTGGCGGTCGCGTCGCGGTCGGGGTCGCTGTCGCTGTCGCCGTCAGGCGACGGCGCCGGATTCGCGTAGCGCGGCAATCGCCGCCGCGTCCCGACCGATGGCGGCCAGGATCTCGTCGGTGTGCTCGCCCGGGTGCGCCGGCGGGCGTTGGATCGCGCCCGGTGTCGCGGAGAATCTCGGCGCCGGAGCCGGCTGCGTCACTCCGGCGTACGACACGAACGCCTGCCGCGCCGCCATATGCGGGTGCGCCGGCGCTTCATCCCAGTCGAGCACGGGAGCCACGCAGGCGTCGGTCTCGCCGAGCAGGTCGATCCATTCATCGCGGGTACGCGTCGCGAACAGCTCCGCCCAACCGGCCCGGGCGGCGGCCCAGGTGGACGGGTCGAAGCGGGCCGCCGCGTCGCCGGCCGGTCCCTCGTATCCGGTGCGTTCCACGAGTTCGGCGTAGAACCGCGGTTCGAGCGCGCCGACCGCGACGTACTTCCCGTCGGCGCAGGCGTACGTGTCGTAGAAGGGAGCCGCGCCGTCGAGCAGGTTCACGCCGCGCTCGTCACGCCACCGGCCCAGCTCCCGGAGGCCGCGGATCGCCGTGCTGAGCATCGCGACGCCGTCCACGATCGCGGCGTCGACCACCTGTCCCGGGCCACCGGCCCGCGTCCCGAGCAACGCGCACACGATGCCGAACGCCAGGAACATGCCGCCACCGCCGAAGTCGCCGAGCAGGTTCATCGGCGGCACCGGTCGCTCTCCGGCCCGCCCGATGCCGTGCAGCGCGCCGGTCAGTGCGAGGTAGTCGATGTCGTGTCCGGCGTACGGCGCTAGCGGTCCGCTCTGGCCCCAGCCGGTCATCCGGCCGTACACGATCTGGGGGTTCGCCGCGAGGCACTCGGTGGGGCCGAGGCCGAGGCGCTCGACGACGCCCGGCCGGAATCCTTCGATGAGGGCATCGGCGCGAGCGACGAGATCGAGCACGACGGCGCGACCATCGGGGTGCTTCAGGTCGACGCCGACCGATCGCCGCCCGCGCTTGAGGAGATCCGGATGAGGCGCACCGAACGACGACGGGTCGACGTCCGATGCCCGGTCGACGCGGATGACGTCGGCGCCCATGTCGGCGAGCATCATCGCGGTGAACGGCCCAGGGCCGATGCCCGCCAGTTCGACGACGCGGACGCCGGCGAGCGGTCCGGAAGCAGCGGAGCGAGTCACCCGGTCACGGTAGCCGGTCGCGGCCGGCTTCCGCGTCACCGCCCGCGGTCGCCCGCCTCAGGTGTCGGCCCGCTCCACCTGTACGACCAGTCGCTCTGTCTCGTACGCGACCAGGCCGACGTCGATCTGCGTGCCGGCGAGCACGGCGAGGCACGTACCGCTGCCGGCCGCGGTCACGAACAGGAATCCGGAGTCGAGTTCGATCACGGTCCGGAGCACGGTCCCGTCGCCGAGATGTCGGCCGGCACCGCGGGCGAGCCCGTTGAGTCCCGACGCGACGGCGGCCAGGTGCTCGGCGTCGTCGCGGGCCAGGCCACCCGACGCGGCAACCAGCAGCCCGTCCGACGACAGCACGATGGCATGGAGCACGCCGTCGACGTGACGCACGAGCGCATCGAGCAGGTCGGTCAGGTTAACGGGCGTCGCCGTTCGGCTAGCCATCGCAACCACCGCCGCGCGGCTCGGACGGTGCTGATCGCTGGTCCGGCTGGCGGTTCGCGATCGGCGACAGGAGCGGGGGACGGCAGGGGAATCCGGTCCCGCGGGCTCGGCACAGGCCGCCATGCGCGCGGACACGTAGCGTGAGGGTCATCGCGGAGTTTTGTAACAGTCCTTGTCTGAGGAATGTCGCACTCCCAGTGCGATCAAACCGACCGGCCAGTCGACTTCGGACGAACGGTCGCCGGCGAAAGGCCAGGCCATGGCGGGTTCGCCCGACCGACCGGATAGATCAGCCCGTACCGTCCGGCTCGGCCGAGACCGCGGTCGACAGGCTCGCCATTTCGGTGACGTCGATCCGGTCCAGCGCGTCGCGCAACGCGTCGATCAACGTACGCGTCTGAGCCAGCGAGAGGTCGGCTCGAATCCGCTCGTTCGACACGTGGTTGCCGAGGATGAGTTCGACGTACACGATCGCCGGTTCGTACGCCGTTTCCCGCTGCTCCCACACCCGGACGCTGGCGCGCACGTCGGAGGTGGCGTCACTGCGGATGACGAACGGTCGAGATGTATGCGCGCCGCCGAGCGCGTATTCGCAGCGGGCCGGCGCGCACCATCGCGGATGCCATTGCGATGCGATCCCCACACCCGGCCCCCACAACGGTTGAGGAATCTCGACATGCCGATCGCGCCGCGAGCCGTGATGGGAACCTCGCCGTATCCCGTCGCTCGCGATCATGCTTCGTGGTGAGCGTACCGTCGGCCGTCCCCGCTGGTTGGGCGTTTGCCGGCATCCTCGAATCCGACGCACATGCGCTGGACCCGGCGTCAGGACAGGGTCAGCGTCTCGCCGACCGTCAGCTGCTGGCGCCGGCCGTTGCCGAGGATCCATGCCGACTGGTGTCCGGCGACCGTGAACACATCCGGGCCGCCGACCAGGGCGGTCTCCTCGTCCACGCCGACCAGCGTGACGCCGGCCGGCGGGCGGAACATGGGACGCGTCAACAGATCCGGCATCCAACCGAGCATCTTGTCGAAGTGCGGCAGCACGCGCAGCGTCGGCAGCAGACCGAGCCCGGGTCGCCCGCCCCGGTTGGGATGCCGTAGATCGGGTACGTGATCGGCCATCGCCATGGCACCCGCGCTGCAGCCGGCGAGCGCGGCGCCGCGCTCCCACGCGTCGACGATGGCCCGCCACAGCGCGGTGTCCCGCAGTGTGTCCGCGAGGACCGTGGGGTTGCCGCCGGACAGGTAGATCAAGCCGGCGTCGGCGACCTGCGCGGCGACCGCCGGGTCGTCGGCCTCCGCGCGGTTCATCACCACCAGCGGTACGGCCTCGACGCCGAGCCGCTCCGCCTGCGCCCGTCCGAGGTCGACCCAGTACCGGAGGCGTTCGGCGCCCTCGGGCGCGGCGGCGGTCGGAATCTGGACGTACCTCGGTGGTCGGCCGGCGATCAGCGACCGCTCGACTTCCAGCATTGACGGGAGGTATTCGCCCGATCCGACGAGAGCGAGCGGCCCCTGATCCATGTCCCGCAGCATAGGGCGCGACGAACGACGAGGACGCACGCCGTACCCTCGATCGCGATGAGCTCGCAGACGAGCGTCGCGGTGGGCGGCGCGGACGGATATCACGTCGTGATCGGCCGTGACCTTCTCGGCCGGGTGCCGGCGATGGTGGCCGGGGCGGCGCGCGCGGCGGTCCTGTCGTCGGCACCGCTGGCCAACGTCGCGGCCGAGATCTGCGACCAGCTGTCCGGCGCCGGCATCGAGCCGCTGCCGATCGAGGTTCCGGATGCCGAGGCCGGCAAGTCGATCGACGTCGCGGCCCGATGCTGGGACCGGCTCGGGGCGGCCGGATTCACCCGTACCGACGCCGTCGTCGGAGTCGGTGGCGGCGCCGTGACCGACCTCGCCGGCTTCGTCGCCGCGTGCTGGCTCCGGGGCGTACGGGTGGTCCAGGTGCCGACGTCGCTGCTCGGCATGGTCGACGCCGCGGTCGGCGGGAAGACCGGTATCAACACGGCGGCCGGCAAGAATCTGGTCGGCGCGTTCCACCCGCCGGCCGGCGTCGTGTGCGATCTATCGGTGCTGGCTTCGTTGCCGGCGCCAGACTTCGTCGCGGGCCTGGCCGAGGTCGTCAAATGCGGCTTCATCGCCGATCCGGACATCCTGCTCCGGATCGAGTCGGACCCGGCGGCGGCGCGGGACCCGGGCACGGACACGGTCCGGGACCTCGTGGAGCGGGCCGTCCGGGTGAAGGCCGATGTGGTGAGCGCCGACCTTCGCGAGTCGGGGCTGCGGGAGATCCTCAACTACGGCCACACGCTCGGTCATGCGATCGAGAAGCGCGAGCGCTACGGCTGGCGGCACGGCGATGCGATCTCGGTCGGTCTCGTTTACGCGGCGGAGCTGGGGCGGCTCGCCGGCCGCCTGGACGATGCGACGGCGGCGCGGCACCGGGAGGTGCTGTCCGTGCTCGGCCTGCCGGTGCGCTATGCCGGTGAGGCGTGGCCGGATCTCCGCGCGGCGATGCGGGTGGACAAGAAAACTCGCGGCTCGACGCTGCGCTTTGTCGTGCTCGACGGCCTCGCCCGCCCGAGCATCCTCGCCGATCCGGCCGACGATCTCCTTCGCGCCGCCTACGCGGCCGTCGCCGGCTGACCGAGCTAATGCCGTGTCGTCGCGAGCATCTCGGCCAGCGCATCGGGCTCGCTGAACATCGGCCAGTGCCCGGTCGGCAGGGTCAGCAGGGTCGCTCCCCGCAGACCCGCGAAGAACGGGTTGCCTGACTCGATCATCTCGCGGACCACGTCGAGCGGGATCGTGCACGCGATGAGCGTCTTCGGAATGCTGTCCGCGGCCCCGGTCAGGCGTTGCGGCTGCGTCATCGTCGCGTATGGATGTGGGGTCGCCCGGGCCCGCAGCTCCGACAGCATCGTCTCGTCGAGCCCGGCCAGCGTGACCGGGTCCGCGGCCGGGTCGAACGCGATCGGCGCCAGCCAGCCGCCGTCGGCTCCGGCGCTCCGATCGGCGGACTCCCGCGCCTCCGGCGGGTTGAAGTCGGCCTGGGCGACGCCGTCCGGGACGGGTCCACTGTCGACATAGACCAGCGCCGCGACGCGCTCCGGCCGGCGGTCGGCCGCGCCCGTCACCGGCGCGCCCGAGTAGCTGTGCGCGACCAGCACGACGTCGCGCAGGTCGCCGTCGTCGAGCACCCGGGTGATGTCGTCGATGTGCGTATCGAGCCCGATCGAATCGTCGGCCTCGCCGGCCCGCTCGGCGAGACCGGTGAGGGTGAGGGGATGGACGTCGTGGCCGGCCTTCACCAGGAGGTCGGTCACGTCACGCCAGGCCCACGCGCCGAGCCAGGCGCCTGGTACGAGCACGAAAGTGGTCATGGGATCGACCGTACGTCCGGACTGCGACACTCCGCTGGCCGCCGCCCACAGCCGCGGTGGCCTAGGGTGGCGTACGTGACCACCGTGTACGTGCTCAACGGACCGAATCTCGGCCGCCTCGGCACCCGTGAGCCGGAGGTGTACGGCCGGACCACGTACGCCGACCTCGTCACGATGTGCGAGCGGGCCGGCAAGGAACTCGGGCTGGACGTGACCGTCCGGCAGACCGACGCCGAACACGAGATGATCGGCTGGCTGCACGCGGCGGCCGACGAGCACGCCCCGGTCGTGCTGAATCCAGCCGCCTGGTCGCATTATTCGATCGCCCTACGCGACGCGTGTGCCACGCTGACCGCGCCACTCGTGGAGGTCCACATCTCCAACGTGCACACGCGCGAGGAGTTCCGGCACCATTCGGTCATCTCGGCGGTGGCCACCGGCGTGATCTGCGGTCTCGGCGTCGACGGTTACCGGCTCGCACTCGAACACCTGGCCCGGCGCGCCGGCTGAGGCCGAGCCGGGCCGGGCATCACACGTCGAGCGCTCGCTCGCCCCACTCGACCAGCAGGGCGAGCATCGGCCGCCACCGGTCGAGCAGCTCCACGACCGAGCCGCCGACGTCGTAGGACGGGGAGCCGACGTCGCGACCGGCCGAGACGCTGCGTGCGATCGACGGTCCGAACGCCGCGTACTTGGCCGCTCCGGTGGCCCGCACCCCGCGCCGCACGATCGCCGGGGCGATCCCGGCGCCGGACGTGTCCAGGCCGGCTAGGTACCCGTCGACCGCGAGCTCGGCCACCTCGGCCAGCCGGTCGACCGGCACGAGCCCGTCCGCGACCGAGTCGACGATGAGGTTGCTGATGTCCTCGCCAATCGCCCCGTCGCCGATGAACGCCCAGTCGAGCAACACCGGACCGTCGGCCGCGAGGATCAGGTTCATCGGCCAGACGTCCAGGTGCGCCAGCGTGCGCGGGCAACCGTCAGCGACGGCGAGCAGGGCATCGCGGTTCGCCGCCAACCGTGCGAGACCGGTCCGCAGGTCGGCCGGCCAGGCGTCTGCCAAGATCGGCGCGTCCCAGTCGGTGGGTGCGTGCAGCGGTCGCCGCGCGGCATACTGCCGCAGCCACCGCTTCGACAGCCATGGGTACGGTTTCGGCCGATCGGCCCACGAGCCCTGGGCGGCGCCGAGGCGCTCGCAGAACGCGCTCAGCTCGTCCGCCGTCCACGTGGCCCCCGGCTCGCCGGACACGTCCTCGAGCCACATCGCGACCGAGCCGTCCGGCCGGTCGACCGCGTCCAGGAGGCGCGGCCCGCGGAGGCCGGCGTCGGCGTACGCGGACGCGACGAGTCCGCTGCGATAGGCGAGTGGCTCGCGCTGCCAGTAGTTCCAGTGCGTCCGATCGTCGCTCGTGCCCCACACGAGCGTCGGGTCGTCCGTACCCGGCTGAGCGATCTTCAACACCCGCGGACCGGAGCCGCCCCGCACCCGCCAGATGCCCCCGGTCGCCGCGTTGGACCGGTTGTGGGTCAGTGTCTCGGACGTCTCGCCCAACGCCCGCAGGTCGGCCGGCACGTCATCGGACATCCGGCCACCCTATCCGGGTCGGGCCCGCAACCGCGCTGAGGTGGATCGGCGCGTTCGCCGGTAGACTTGCCGGGTCATTCACGCGTAACGAAGATCAAGGCAGGTCATGGCCACCACGAACGACCTCAAGAACGGGCTCGTGCTCAACCTCGACGGCGACCTCTGGACCGTCGTCGAGTTCCAGCACGTCAAGCCCGGCAAGGGCGGCGCCTTCGTGCGCACGACCCTGAAGAACGTCCTGTCCGGGAAGGTGGTCGACCGGACATTCAACGCCGGTACGAAGGTGGAGACGGCGAGCGTCGACAAGCGGACGATGCAGTACCTCTACGCCGACGGCGACGACTACGTGTTCATGGACTTGTCGAGCTACGACCAGATTCCGGTGCCGTCGGCCACCGTCGGCGACGCGGCGAAGTACATGCTGCCCGAGGCCGAGGTGACGGTCGCCACCCATGAGGGTGTGCCGCTCTACGTCGAGATGCCGACGAGCGTGTTCCTCGAGGTGACCTACACCGAGCCGGGCCTGCAGGGCGACCGGTCGACCGGTGGCACGAAGCCGGCCACGGTCGAGACCGGCGCGCAGATCGCGGTTCCGCTGTTCATCACGACCGGCGAAAAGATCAAGGTCGACACGCGCGACGGCCGCTACCTCGGCCGTTCCTGATGTCGGCTGAGTGTTTGATCGCGGCTCAGCGTTTGATGGCGGCTCAGTGTTTGATGGCGGCTCAGCGTTTGATGGCGGCCGGCCGGCCGATGGCTGCTGATCTTTGTGGCTGAGGGTCCGAAGACGCCCATGCCGGCGCGTCGCAAGGCACGTAAACGGGCACTCGACGTCCTCTACGAGGCGGACCTGCGCGGCGACGACATCCGTACGGTGCTGGCCAAGGTCCTCGGCCGCATCGAGCAGCCGCCGCCCGGGCACCTGCCGTACGCGGTCTCGCTGGTCGAGGGCGTGGCCGATCACGTCGACCGGATCGACGAGCTGATCGCCAGCTATGCCGAGGGCTGGACGCTGGACCGGATGCCGGTCGTGGACCGCAACCTCGCCCGCATCGCGGTGTACGAGCTGCTCTACGTCGACGAGATCGACGACCCGGTCGCGATCACCGAAGCGGTGGAGTTGGCGCGGCAGTTGTCGACCGACGATTCGCCGCGCTTCCTGAACGGAATGCTCGGCCGGATCGCCGAATACACCACCCACTGAGCGTTGTCGGGTTGCGCTTGGGGCCTTGGGCAACTTGCCTTGGGGCCTTGGGGCAGCCCGACCCGACTTGACTGAGAAGAGCGTTTTTAGGTCTGCGTCGGGTCGGGCTGCCCCAAGGCCCGACGTGGTCGCACTGGGACCGCACGCACTGCTTAAAGATCTCTCGCAGTGATCGTGATACCCACAGAGCAACCGTGACACGGCGGCCCAAGGCGAGCGCTCGCTTGGACCGCGGTGCCGCAGCCGCTCGGCCCGTATCACGTAACCGCGAAAGCCCTAACCCGCCGGGCGGCAGGTGCGCGCCCACCATGAGGGCCGGGGGAGCCCGACCCACGCCCTGCTCCTTCTGCGCCCGCTCGTTCTGCGCGCGCTCGTCCAAGATCCCCGCAACTTCAATGAACTCGCCCGGTCCGAGCGCCGCGGACCGGGCAACTTCCAGGAAGTTGCCCAGACCGGGAGGCGGCCCCATCGCGATCTAGGAATCGTGACCCGCCCATAGGCGCTCCAGAATTCCAAGATCGCGGTGCGCCAACCAGATCTTGGTGCCGTCGCGGTGCCGGAGCCCCGCCGATGCACCAAGATCGCCCGACCGGCCCCGCATCACGTAACCGTTCCCGGCTCCACGTAACCGCGAAAGCCCTAACCCGCCGCCGTCGGCATGTGCGCGCCCACTACGAGGGCCGGGGGAGCCCGACCCCACGCAGACCTAAAAACGCACTTCCAAGTCAAGTGGGATCGGGCTCCCCCGGCCCTAAAGCTGAACCCCGACGGACCTCAGTTGAACATCGACCGCACATCGGTCACGAGGACACCGCGCTCGTTGAGGCGCTCGACCAGCATCGCCGGCGAGAAGTCGTACACGATGGCGAGCGCGCGCAGATCGTCGGCCCGGATCGACAGCACGCGGCCGTTGTAGTCGCCGCGCTGCTGTTGGATCGCGCGGGCGTACTTCGCCACGAACAGCAGGTCCTCGTCGCCCTGGTCGTAGAGCTTCTCGAGATCCAGCACGATCTTGCCGGCGGCCTCGTGCCGCACACCGCTGCCCTCGGGCAGGAGTTCGGCGACGGGCACGCGGTAAAAGTCGGCCAGCTCGGCGAGCCGGGACACGGTCACCGCACGGTCGCCGCGCTCGTACGAGCCGACGACGACCGCCTTCCAGCGCCCGTTGGACTTCTCCTCGACACCCTGCAGGGACAGTCCCTGCTGCTGGCGGATGGAGCGTAGGCGCGAACCCAGCGACTTCGCGTAATCAGACGGCATTTTCGAACCACTCCCAGTCACCGGCCCGCAGGCACTCCCCAGCGATCGCTACGGAGCGTGACCGTAGTACCCGTAGCTGCACGTGGTCAAGTGTTGCAGCTACGGCAGTCCGGGATGCAAGCGAGGTGACATACCCGTGCCGGTCCCGTTTCGCCGAGTGATGCCCCGCTGACGGAGGAGTGACAACGGAACCGCCCCACTGTCCGACCGCTGCCTGATTGGAACAAACGCCCGAAACGTGGCACGCCGCCACGCGTACGGCCGGCCCGATACGGCGACCGAGCGCGGCGGACGCTCAGCGTGTCGCCCCGGCGTGCCTGATAAGCTGCCGTCCGGCACCGGCGCTCCGCCACGAGCGGCGGCCGAATGCCCTCGACGTCCTTTAACGACCCGTCCCGTGAGGCGGGGAAGGAGGTCTGCTGTGGCGTACCCACAGACGACTAAGACGATCTTGACGGCCGCGGACATCTCCCGGACCGTCGATCGCATCGCCCACCAGATCCTGGAAAAGACCGAAGGCGCGCGCGACGCGGTCCTGCTCGGCATCCCGACCCGCGGATTCCCGCTGGCTCGACGGTTGGCCGGGCGCATCGCGACATTCGAAGACGTGTCGATACCGGTCGGTGTGCTCGATGTCACTCTCTACCGTGACGACCTGCGCATGCGCGCCGCACGCGCGATCGGCAAAACGCAGATACCGCCGGCCGGGATCGACGGCCGCCTGGTCATCCTCGTCGATGACGTGCTGTTCTCCGGCCGTACCGTGCGCGCCGCCCTGGACGCCCTGGGCGACCTCGGCCGCCCGCGCGCTGTCCAACTCGCCGTGCTCGTCGACCGCGGCCACCGCGAACTCCCGATCCGGGCCGACTACGTCGGCAAGAACATCCCCACATCGCTCACCGAATCGGTGCGGGTCCGCCTGTCCGAGACCGACGGCGCCGACGAGGTCCAGCTCTATCCGGGTACGGACACCAGCCCGGCTCCGGCGACCGGAGCGGCCGAGCGGAGGGTCGTGGCATGATCGCCCATCTGTTGTCCGCCGCCGATCTCGACGCGGCGACCGCGACCCAGGTGCTCGACACCGCGGGCGAAATGGCGGGTGTCGCCGACCGTGAGGTGAAGAAGCTCCCGACGCTGCGCGGCCGTACGGTCGTCAACCTCTTCTACGAAGACTCGACCCGGACGCGTACGTCCTTCGAGGTGGCCGCGAAGCGGCTGTCCGCCGACGTGATCAACTTTTCGGCCAAGGGGTCGAGCGTGTCGAAGGGCGAGAGCCTCAAGGACACCGCGCTCACTTTGCAAGCGATGGGCGCCGACGCCGTCGTGATCCGGCACAGGCCTCAGGTGCGCCGCACCGCCTGGCGAGATGGATCGACGGCAGCGTCATCAACGCCGGTGACGGCACCCACGAACACCCGACCCAGGCGCTGCTCGACGCCTACACGATGCGCTCGCGGCTCGGCCGGCTGGCCGGCCTGCACGTGGTGATCGTGGGCGACGTCCTGCACAGCCGGGTCGCCCGGTCGAACGTGCACCTGCTGCACACGCTCGGGGCCAAGGTCACGCTCGTCGCGCCGCCGACGCTCCTGCCGGTCGGCGTCGGCTCCTGGCCCGCCGCGGTGTCCTACGACCTCGACTCGGCCCTGTCCGACGCGGACGTCGTGATGATGCTGCGCGTCCAGCGGGAGCGCCTCTCGGGTGGCGGCCGGGACTCGTTCTTCCCGTCGGATCGGGAGTATTCGCGCCGGTACGGACTCGACGACGCGCGCCTGCGCCGGATGCCCGCGCACGCGATCGTCATGCATCCCGGCCCGATGAACCGCGGCGTCGAGATCACCGCCGAGGTCGCCGACTCGGCCCGTTCCACGATCGTCGAGCAGGTGGGCAACGGCGTGTCCGTCCGCATGGCCGTGCTGTATCTGATGCTCGGGGGGTTGTGAACGTGGCATACCTGATCAAGAACGTGTCGATTCTCGGCGGCGAGCCGACCGACATGCTGGTGCGCGACGGCGTCATCGCGGCGGTGGGTGCGCTCGCCGGCGACGCGCTGGCGGGCATCGACGACGGGCCGAGCAATGACGACGGACCGGGCGAAGCGGCCGAGGCACTCGAAGTTGTCGAGGTCGTCGACGCGACCGGGCTCGTCGCGCTGCCGGGACTCGTCGACCTCCATACGCACCTGCGCGAACCGGGCCGCGAGGATGCCGAGACGGTCCTGTCCGGCTCGCGGGCGGCGGCTCTCGGCGGCTATACGGCGGTGTGCGCGATGGCGAACACGTCGCCGGTCGCGGACACGGCCGGCGTCGTCGAGCAGGTCTACCGGCTCGGGCGCGAAGCGGGCCTGGTCGACGTACAGCCGATCGGCGCCGTGACCGTCGGGCTGGCCGGCGAGGCGCTGGCCGAGCTCGGCACGATGGCGACCTCGGCGGCCCGCGTGCGGATCTTCTCCGACGACGGCCACTGCGTGTCCGATCCACAGCTCATGCGGCGGGCGCTCGAATATGTGACCGCGTTCGACGGCGTGATCGCGCAGCACGCGGAGGAGCCGCGGCTGACGGCCGGCGCGCAGATGCACGAAGGGGAGGTGTCGGCGCGCCTGGGCCTCGCCGGCTGGCCGGCGGTCGCCGAGGAGGCGATCATCGCCCGCGACGCGCTGCTCGCCGGCCACGTCGGCGCGCGCCTGCACATCTGCCACGTGTCGACGGCCGGCTCCGTCGAGATCATCCGGTGGGCGAAGGCACGCGGCATCCGGATCACCGCCGAGGTCACGCCACACCACCTGCTGCTCACCGACGAACTTGTCGCCGGCGACGGCGGGCTCACCGCGTACGACCCGGTGTTCAAGGTGAACCCGCCGCTGCGGACGAAGGCCGATGTCGAGGCGCTGCGCGCGGCACTGATCGAGGGCGTGATCGACGTCGTCGCGACCGACCACGCGCCGCACGCCACCGAGGACAAGGAATGCGAATGGGCGTACGCACGCCCGGGCATGCTCGGCCTCGAAACGGCGCTGTCGGTCGTCGCGGATACGTGCATGGGCGATGGTGGACTCGACTGGGACGGCGTCGCCGACCGGATGTCGCGTGCGCCGTCCCGGATCGCCGGCCTGGCCGACCACGGCCACGACCCGGCGGTGGGGGCACCGGCGACGTTCACTCTGGTCGACCCGGCCGCGTCCCGCACGGTCGATCCGACAACGCTCGCGAGCAAGAGCCGCAACACGCCGTACGCCGGGATGGGGTTGCCAGTTCGCGTGGTGGCGACGTTCCTGCGGGGCGTACCCACGGTCCTCGATGGTGCCCTGGCGACGCGGCGCCGGAGGTGACCTCTTGAGCGCACAGCGACATGCGCCTCGCGGCTGCGCTACGCATCGACGCACGGCGGCGATGCTGGTCCTGGAGGACGGCCGGACATTTCACGGCGAGGCGTACGGCAGTGTCGGCGAGACGTTCGGCGAGGCGGTGTTCACCACCGGGATGACCGGCTACCAGGAGACGCTGACCGACCCGTCCTACCATCGGCAGGTGGTCGTGCAGACCGCGCCGCACATCGGGAACACCGGCGTCAACGGCGAGGACGACGAGTCGAGGAGGATCTGGGTCAGCGGCTACGTGGTCCGCGACCCGGCGCGCCGCCCGTCGAACTGGCGGGCCACCGGAACTCTCTCCGACCGGCTCGCGGCCGAGGGCATCGTCGGCATCAGCGGTATCGACACCCGGGCGTTGACCCGGCACCTGCGCGAACGCGGCGCGATGCGCGTGGGTGTGTCCAGTGTCGAGCGCGATCCGGTGGCACTGCGCGAACGCGTGCTCGCATCGCCCGCGATGGTCGGCGCGGACCTGTCGGCCGAGGTGTCGACCACCACCCGTTACACGGTCGAGGCGATGGGCGAGCATCGCTTCACGGTCGCGGCGCTCGACCTCGGCATCAAACGCAACGTCGCGCGGCGGCTGGCCGAGCGCGGTGTCACCACGCACATCATGCCGGTCTCGTCGACGATCGACGATCTGCTCGCGGTGTCGCCCGACGCCGTGTTCTTCTCGCCCGGCCCGGGCGACCCGGCCACCGCGGACCATCCCGTCGCGCTTGCCCAGGCCGTCATGCACCGGCGGATCCCGCTGTTCGGCATCTGCTTCGGCAGCCAGATCCTCGGCCGGGCGCTGGGCTTCGGCACGTACAAGCTCGGCTACGGCCACCGAGGCATCAACCAGCCGGTGATGGATCGGGTGACCGGCAAGGTCGAGGTCACGTCGCACAACCACGGGTTCGCCGTCGACGCGCCGAGTGACCGACCGGTCCAGACGCCGTTCGGTGAGGTCGAGGTCTCTCACGTGTGCCTGAACGACGGCGTGGTCGAGGGCTTGCGGGCGCGCGACGTCCCGGCGTTCACGGTGCAATACCACCCCGAGGCGGCGGCCGGCCCGCACGACGCGGACTACCTGTTCGATCGGTTCGTCGAGCTCATCGGCGATCCGTCGCCGTCGCCGTCACCGTCCCCGACCATCGACACCCGCTACCGGGGAGCCGCCTGATGCCCAAGCGCACCGACATCCAGCACATCATGGTCATCGGCTCCGGGCCGATCGTGATCGGACAGGCCTGCGAGTTCGACTACTCGGGTACGCAGGCGTGTCGCGTGCTGCGCGCCGAAGGCATGCGGGTGAGCCTGGTCAACTCCAATCCGGCCACGATCATGACCGATCCGGAGTTCGCCGACGCGACGTACCTCGAGCCGATCACGCCGGAGTACGTCGAGCAGGTCATCGCTCGGGAGCGCCCGGACGCGCTGCTGCCGACGCTCGGCGGCCAGACGGCGCTGAACACCGCGGTCGCGCTGCACGACGGCGGCGTCCTCGACAAGTACGGCGTCGAGCTGATCGGCGCCAACATCGATGCCATCCGACGCGGCGAGGACCGGCAGCTGTTCAAGGAGATCGTGGCCAAGGCCGGCGTTCGTCTCGGCCTCGATGCCGACGGTCCGGCGCTAGTGCCGCGATCTCGCGTCTGCCACACGATGGACGAGGTGCGGGATACGGTGGCCGACCTCGGCCTGCCGGTCGTGATCCGGCCGTCGTTCACCATGGGCGGCCTCGGCTCCGGCATGGCGCACACGGATGCCGACCTCGAACGGCTGGCCGGTGGCGGTCTCGCCGCGTCGCCCGTACACGAGGTGCTGATCGAGGAGAGCGTGCTCGGCTGGAAGGAGTTCGAGCTCGAGCTGATGCGCGACCGGCACGACAACGTGGTCGTGGTGTGCTCGATCGAGAACATCGACGCGATGGGCGTGCACACCGGCGACTCGGTCACGGTCGCGCCGGCCATGACACTCACCGACCGCGAATACCAACACATGCGCGACCTCGGCATCGCCGTGCTCCGCGAGGTCGGCGTCGACACCGGCGGCTGCAACATCCAGTTCGCGATCCATCCGGAGACCGGCCGGATCGTCGTCATCGAGATGAACCCGCGCGTCTCGCGCTCGTCGGCGCTAGCCTCGAAGGCGACCGGGTTCCCGATCGCGAAGATCGCCGCGAAACTCGCGATCGGCTACACACTCGACGAGATCGCCAACGACATCACCCGCCAGACGCCGGCCGCGTTCGAACCGGCCCTCGACTACGTCGTGGTCAAGGTGCCACGCTTCGCGTTCGAGAAGTTCCCGGGTGCCGACGCCGAGCTGACCACGACGATGAAGTCGGTGGGCGAGGCGATGGCGCTCGGTCGCAACTTCAGCGAGGCTCTGGGCAAGGCGCTGCGGTCGATGGAAACGTCCGCCGCCGGCTTCTGGACCCGACCCGACCCGGCCAACGTGTCGGTCGAGGCGTGCCTTGCGGCTCTGCGGGTCCCCCACGACGGGCGGCTCTACACCGTGGAACGCGCGCTGCGCCTCGGCGCGTCGGTAAGCGCCGTCGCCGAGGCGTCCGGCCTCGACCCGTGGTTCCTCGACGAGATCGCCGGTCTGGTCGAGCTGCGGGCCGAGATTCTCGCCGCTCCCGTACTCGACGAGATCGCGCTGCGACGGGCGAAGCGGGCCGGACTGTCGGATCGCCAGCTCGCCGCGCTGCGACCGGAGTTCGCCGGTGAGGACGGCGTGCGTCTGTTGCGGCACCGGCTGGGCGTACGGCCGGTCTACAAGACCGTCGACACGTGCGCGGCCGAGTTCGCGGCGGACACCCCTTATCACTACTCGTCCTACGACGAGGAAACCGAGGTCGAGCCGTCGAACCGACCGAAGGTGCTCATCCTCGGCTCCGGTCCGAACCGGATCGGCCAGGGCATCGAGTTCGACTACTCGTGCGTGCACGCCGTCCAGGCCCTCCGCGCGGCCCCCGGGGCGTACGAAACGGTCATGGTCAACTGCAACCCGGAGACGGTCTCGACCGATTACGACACGGCCGACCGGCTCTACTTCGAACCGCTGACGTTCGAGGACGTGTTGGAGGTCTGGCACGCCGAGCACACCTCGGGCCGCGACGCCGGCGGACCGGGCGTGGTCGGGGTGATCGTGCAGCTCGGCGGTCAGACACCGCTCGGTCTGGCGCAGCGGCTGAAGGATGCCGGTGTGCCGATCGTCGGCACGTCGCCGGAGTCGATCCACCTGGCCGAGGATCGCGGCGCGTTCGGTGCCCTGCTGGGCGAGGCCGGCCTGGCCGCTCCGGCCCACGGCACCGCGACGAGCTTCGAACAGGCGAAGACGATCGCCGACGAGATCGGCTATCCGGTGTTGGTCCGGCCGTCGTACGTGCTCGGCGGCCGCGGCATGGAGATCGTGTACGACGAGGAGACGCTGCGCGGCTACATCGCGCGGGCCACCGAGATCTCGCCGTCGCACCCGGTACTCGTGGACCGGTTCCTCGACGACGCGATCGAAATCGACGTCGACGCGCTCGCCGACGCGACCGGCGACGTCTACATCGGCGGTGTGATGGAGCACATCGAGGAGGCGGGCATCCACTCCGGCGACTCGTCGTGCGCGCTCCCGCCGATCACGCTCGGCGCCGGCCACATCGCCGAGGTGCGCCGCTTCACCGAGTCGCTAGCGCGCGGCATCGGCGTACGTGGGCTCATCAACGTCCAGTACGCGTTGAAGGACGACCAGCTCTACGTGCTGGAGGCGAATCCGCGCGCGTCCCGGACCGTACCGTTCGTGTCGAAGGCCACCGCGGTGCCGTTGGCGAAGGCGGCGGCCCGGATCATGCTCGGTGCCACGATCGCCGAGCTGCGGGCCGAGGGGATGCTGGTCGCGACGGGCGACGGTGCCGAGCCTCCCGAGCACGCGCCGATCGCGGTCAAGGAGGCCGTGCTGCCGTTCAAGCGGTTCCGTACGCCGGCCGGCAAGGGCGTCGACTCGCTGCTCGGTCCGGAAATGAAGTCGACCGGCGAGGTCATGGGCATCGACACGACATTCGGTCACGCGTTCGCCAAGTCGCAGACCGCAGCGTACGGATCGTTGCCGACCACGGGCCGGATTTTCGTGTCGGTGGCCAACCGGGACAAGCGCGGCATGATCTTCCCGGTCAAACGCCTCGCCGACCTCGGGTTCACCATCGTCGCGACGATCGGCACGGGTACGGTTCTGCGCCGGTACGGCATCGACTGCGAGATCATCCGCAAGCACTTCGAGACGGTGGAGCCGGGCGAACCCGGCGGGCGCAACGCGGTCGAAATGATCACCGCCGGGGACGTCGGCCTCGTCATCAACACGCCGCAAGGCTCCGGCCGGACCCGCGGTGACGGGTACGAGATCCGCAGTGCCGCGGTCGCGGCCGACATTCCGTGCATCACGACCGTGCCCGGCGCGGCCGCCGCCGTCATGGGCATCGAGGCGCAGATCCGCGGCGAGATGTCGGTCCGGCCGCTGCAGGAGCTGCACGCCGCACTGCGCGAGGGCACCCGGTGACCGCGTCGCGATCCACGAACGGGGCCGCCGTGTGATGTACGAACGGCTGGTCCGCCCCATGCTGTTTCGGCTCGGTCATGGCGATGCCGAGGCCGCACACGAGATCACGCTGCGGTGGCTCGCCCGTACCGCGAAATCGCCGGCGGCGCTGCGAGCGCTGGCGGCCGTGAGCCGCGCTGGCAGTGGCGGGCCGCGGACCGTGTTCGGCGTGCGCTTCCCGAATCCGGTCGGCCTCGCCGCGGGCATGGACAAGGACGGCCGCGCATTGGCCGCGTGGCCCGCGCTCGGGTTCGGGTTCGTCGAAGTCGGTACGGTGACCGCGCACGCCCAGCCGGGCAACGACCGGCCGCGGCTGTTCCGCCTACCGGCGAGCGGTGCCGCGATCAACCGGATGGGCTTCAACAACGCGGGCGCGGCCGCTCTGGCGGCCCGACTGGACGCGACCGGCCCGCTGCCGGTGCCGCTTGGCATCAGTCTGGGCAAGTCGAAGGTGGCGCCGCTGGCCGACGCGGTCGACGACTACGTGGCGTCGATGCGAGCGCTGGGTGGGCACGGCGACTACCTGGCCGTCAACGTCAGCTCGCCGAACACTCCGGGCCTTCGTACCCTTCAGGACGCCGCCCATCTGCGTGACCTGCTCGCCGCGTTGCAGGGCGAACTCGCCGGCGTGAAGCCGCTGCTGGTCAAGGTCGCCCCCGACCTGACCGACGAGGCGCTCGGCGAGCTGCTCGCGGTGTGCGTCGAGCACGGTGTCGCCGGTGTGATCGCGACGAACACGACGCTGGCCCGCACCGGGATCGCCGCCGGTGACAACGACCTCGCGACGCAGTCCGGCGGACTGTCCGGCCGACCACTCGCCGAGCGCGCTCGCGCGGTCGTCGCGTTCGTGACGCGCGAGACCGGGGGAGCGCTACCGGTCATCGGCGTCGGCGGCATCACGAGCGCCGACGACGCGGAGCGTTTGGTCGACGCCGGCGCCAGTCTGGTGCAGATCTACACCGGCCTGATCTTTCGTGGGCCCGGCCTGGTCCACGAAATCAACCGCCAGCTCGCCCGCCGTCCGACCGTGGGCATCGGCGCCCCGGTGTCATGACGGGCCGTGCGGAGAGTCGCGAAGGCGGCCGCCCTCTGGGCGGTCGCGCGCGCGGCGGCTCGCGGCTGGCGTCGCTTCTGGAATCCCGGCCTGTTGGTGTACAGGAGAGGAACAAGAGATGGACAGTTTCGCCGTACGGCTGCGCCGCGCACTCGACGAACGGGGGCCGTTATGCGTCGGGATCGATCCGCACCCCGAACTCCTCCTGCGTTGGGGATTGTCCGATAGCCCGGATGGGCTAAAGCAATTTGCCCAGATTGCGGTAGATGCGCTGGCTGATCGGATAGCTGTAATCAAACCGCAATCTGCCTTCTTCGAGCGGTTCGGTTCGCGGGGAATTGCCACATTAGAGTCAACTATCCGACAGCTGAGAGACGCCGGCGCCGTTGTTCTGCTTGACGTGAAGCGTGGCGATATCGGCTCGACCGCGGCCGCGTACGCCAGTGCGTACCTCGATCCGGTGAGTCCGATGTACGTCGATGCGATGACTGCCAGCCCGTACCTGGGCTTTTGGTCGTTACAGCCAGTAATCGAGATGGCCGCGACACACGGCGGCGGCGTGTTTGTGCTGGCCATGACGTCCAACCCGGAAGGTGCGACGGTGCAGCAGGCACGCACGGCCGACGGACGCACGGTCGCTCAGCAGGTCGTTGACGAGATTTCCCAGGTCAACAAGGGTGTCGAGCCGTTCGGCGCCGTGGGCGCGGTCATCGGTGCGACCGTCGGGGCGGCCGGCTTGGACGTGACGAACATCAATGGACCGATGCTCGCTCCCGGCCTCGGAGAGCAGGGCGGCACCCCTGCTGACCTGCGGACAGTGTTCGGCGACGATCTGTCACGCGTGATTCCGTCGTCGTCGCGTGAGGTGCTCGGCGCGGGCCCGGACGTCGGAGCGCTCCGTGACGCGGCCGAGCGTGCGCTCGATCAGTGCCGGCGGGTGATCACCGAAACACAATGACGCGTAGGGTGCCCCCTGCGTTGCCGAAACGTGCCGCGACCGCTAGTTTTCGCTGGCAATTGCGAATCACTACCGCAACACATGCCACAGGCGTACCAACCGGTGTTGGATACGCGAGAGTTGACCTGAGGAGGATTTGTGCCGCTCCCCGAACTGACCGATCAGCAGCGCAAGGACGCACTGGCGAAGGCCGCCGAGATGCGTAAGGCGCGCGCTGCGCTCAAGGAGCAGCTGAAGGCGGGCAAGACCACGCTGCCGGCGGTGCTGGACCGCGCGGCGACCGACGAGGTGGTCGGCAAGCTCAAGGTCTCCGCGGTGCTGCAGTCGTTGCCCGGCATCGGGAAGATCCGGGCTACGCAGATCATGGAGAAGCTGAAGATCGCTGACAGCCGCCGCCTCAAGGGCCTCGGCGACCAGCAGCGCAAGGCGCTGCTCAGCGAGTTTTCCGCGTCGAACTGAGTTGTCCGGCCTGGACCTGCGAAAAACAGGGTACAAACAAGCAGTGAAGACTGACGGCACGCGCCCGGAAAAGTCTCGCCTCACGGTCCTGTCCGGTCCCTCCGGGGTCGGGAAGGACGCGGTGATCGAGGAGATCCGGGCGCGTGCGCCCTGGATCTGGTTGTCCATCTCGATGACCACCCGCAAGCCGCGCGACTACGAGGTCGACGGCAAGCATTACCACTTCGTCGACCGGCGTACGTTCGAGCACCAGGTCCGCACGGGTCAACTGCTCGAATCGGCGGAGTTCGCCGGCAATCTGTACGGGACGCCGCGAGGTGCCGTGGAGGCCCATCTCGCCGTCGGCGACCCCGTATTACTCAAGATCGACCTACAGGGTGCGCGTCAGGTGCGCGACGCCATGCCGGACGCGCGTCTGGTGTTCCTCGCCCCGCCGAGCGTCGACGAGCTCAAGCGACGACTGGCTGGCCGGGGCACCGAAAGCGAGGACACCATCCGTCGCCGGATGGAGCACGCGGACGAGGAATTGCAGGCCGAATCCGAGTTCGATGTGACCGTCGTGAATGACTCGATCGAGCGCGCCGCCGCCGAGTTGGTAGGATTGCTCGGTTGCCATCCGATTTCCGGCAATCGCGCGGCCGTTCATTCGTGAATTGCCGCCGCCCAACCCCACAGTTTGAGGAAGCCCCAAAGTGACCGTTGCCACGCCCGAAGGCATCACCAATCCGCCGATCGACGAACTGCTCGAGCGGACGTCGTCAAAGTACGCCCTGGTGATCTTCGCGGCCAAGCGAGCCCGTCAGATCAACGCCTACTACAGCCAGCTCGGCGAGGGCCTGCTCGAATACGTCGGCCCGCTGGTCGAGACGACGCCGCAGGAGAAGCCGCTCTCGATCGCGATGCGCGAGATCAACTCCGGTCTCCTCGTCGCCGAGCCGACCGAGGGCTGAACGCCCCCGTGGCCGGTTCGTCCGGCGCGGATGCGGTGCCACCAAATCACCCGGCGTCACCAGATCACCCGGTGCCATCGGGCGACTCAGCGCCACCGGGTCACCCAGCGCCACCGGGTCACCCAGCGCCATCGGCCGATCACCCGTCGGGCGAACGCCCACGGGTGATCCTTGGTGTCGCCGGTGGGATCGCCGCTTACAAGGCGTGCGAGCTGTTGCGTCTGTTCACCGAGTCGGGGCACGACGTCACGGTCGTGCCGACCGCGGCCGCCCTGGAGTTCGTGGGCGCGCCGACCTGGGCCGCGCTGTCCGGCAAACCGGTCGCGGCCGACGTGTGGACGGACGCCCACGGCGTTCCCCACGTACGGCTCGGCCGGCACGCCGACCTCGTCGTCGTCGCGCCGGCGACCGCGGACCTGATGGCCAAGGCGGCGCACGGCATGGCCGACGACCTGCTGACCAATACGCTGCTCACCGCGACGTGTCCCGTGCTGTTCGCGCCGGCGATGCACACCGAGATGTGGATGCATGCCGCGACGACCGCAAACGTCGCCACGCTCCGCGAGCGCGGCGCGATCGTGATCGAGCCCGCCGTCGGGCGGCTGACCGGCGTCGACACGGGCAAGGGCCGGCTGCCCGAGCCAACCGAAATCTTCGCCGTCGCCCGACGCCTGCTGGCGCGGGCCGGCGACGGGTCCGTGCCGGGCGCCGACCTGGCCGGGCGGCACGTCGTGGTGACCGCGGGCGGCACCCGCGAACCGCTCGATCCCGTACGGTTCCTGGGCAACCGGTCCTCGGGCAAGCAGGGCTACGCGTTCGCCCGGACGGCGGTTGCCCGGGGAGCCAGCGTGACGCTGATCGCGGCCAACGTGGCGTTGCCGGACCCGGCGGGCGTCGATGTCGTACGGGTGGGGACGACCGCCGAGTTGCGCGAGGCCACGCTCAAGTCGGCCGCCGACGCCGACGTCGTCGTGATGGCGGCCGCCCCGGCGGACTTCCGACCGGCGACGTACCAGGACAGCAAGATCAAGAAGCGCGAGGACGGTTCCGCGCCAACCATCGAACTCACCGTCAACCCGGACATCTCCGCCGAGTTCGGTGCCCAGAAGCGGCCCGGTCAGGTCCTCGTGGCGTTCGCGGCCGAGACGAATGACGGCATCGCCAATGCCCGCGCGAAACTGTCCCGCAAGCGGGCCGATTTGATCGTCCTGAACGAGGTCGGTACGGACAAGGCATTCGGCACCGACGACAACGCGGCCACCGTCCTCGGCGCGGACGGATCGGTTACCGAGATCGGCCTTCGGGGTAAGGAAGATCTGGCCGACGCCGTGTGGGATCTCGTCGCCCGCCGGTTCGCCGGAGACGCTCGGTCGCCGGAATCTGACTGATCGCCACGTCAGGCGTTATTTGAGACACGTAATGTGGCTGGTTGAACAATGTGGCAGAATGCCGCGAGTAGTTTTATGACTAGATCCGTTCCGCGGATCGGGTCATGTGATCGGTCCAGCTGAATCTGTACGTCCCGAATCTGTACGTCGATGAATGTGTACGTCCGCCGTGCCTCGCCCGTGCGCCCAGCGCATCGGCGAAACCGGCCCGTCAATAAGGAGCGCTGTGGCGCGTCGCCTCTTCACCTCCGAGTCGGTCACCGAAGGCCACCCGGACAAGATTGCCGACCAGATCAGCGACGGCGTGCTCGACGCGCTGATCGCGGAGGACCCGCGCAGCCGGGTCGCCGTTGAAACGCTGATCACCACCGGCCAGGTACACGTCGCCGGTGAGGTGACGACGAACGCGTACGCCGACATCCCGTCGATCGTCCGCGAAACGATCCTGCGCATCGGCTACGACTCGTCGAAGAAGGGTTTCGACGGCGCATCGTGTGGCGTGAACATCGCGATCGGCTCGCAGTCGCCCGACATCGCGCAGGGCGTGGACTCGGCCATCGAGCTGCGCAGCGGGGGCTCGGACCACGTGCTCGACTCGCAGGGCGCCGGAGACCAGGGCATGATGTTCGGCTTCGCGTGCTCGGAGACGCCCGAGCTGATGCCGCTGCCGATCGCGCTCGCCCACCGGCTCGCCCGGCGGCTGTCCACCGTACGCAAGGACGGCACGGTGCCCTACCTGCGCCCGGACGGCAAGACCCAGGTGACGATCGAGTACGACGGCCTGCGGCCGATCCGACTGAACACCGTCGTCGTGAGCTCGCAGCACGCACCCGACATCTCGCTCGACTCGCTGCTGGCGCCCGACGTGCGCGAGCACGTCATCACGCCGGAGCTGGAGAACCTGGGTCTGGACTGCGACGACTACCGGCTGCTCGTGAACCCGACCGGCCGCTTCGAGATCGGTGGCCCGATGGGCGACGCCGGCCTCACCGGCCGGAAGATCATCGTTGACACGTACGGCGGCTATGCCCGCCACGGCGGCGGCGCGTTCTCCGGCAAGGACCCGTCCAAGGTGGACCGTTCGGCCGCGTACGCCATGCGTTGGGTGGCCAAGAACGTGGTCGCGGCCGGTCTCGCCGAGCGGTGCGAGGTCCAGGTCGCGTACGCGATCGGCAAGGCCAAGCCGGTGAGCCTGTTCGTCGAGACGTTCGGCACCGAGGTCGTGCCGGTCGCGTCGATCGAGAGCGCGATCAACGAGGTGTTCGACCTGCGGCCGGCCGCGATCATCCGTGACCTCGACCTGCTGCGTCCGATCTACCAGCAGACGGCGGCGTACGGTCACTTCGGCCGCGAGCTGCCCGAGTTGACGTGGGAGCGCACCGACCGTACGGCCGACCTCAAGGCCGCGGCCGGCGCCTGACCACAAGCGCGACTCGAAACGGCGGACCGCTCCGGGTGGTCCGCCGTTTCGCGTGCCAGCCGTCCGGTGCGCCGGGGACCGTCGTGACGTGCTGGTAGAACTGACGGCGTGACGCCACGAACCCCGATGCACAGCGACACTATGCCGCTGCCGCTCGGGGGCGGTCCGGCGCCGGACGGCGCGCGAACGACGAACGTTGCCGCGAAGCCCACGACGACGGGACCCGAGACAGCGCCGCCCGAGACCGCGGCGCCCGAGACCGCGCCGCCCGAGACTCCGGCTGCGAAACGTCGCCGTGAGCGGTCGCCGGCCGCGACGGTTCCCGTGGCGCGGGTCTGCGTCGACGTCAACCTTCCCCACCTCGACCGGCTCTTCGACTACCTCGTGCCGGCCGACGCCGACGAGATCGCGCAGCCCGGCGTGCGGGTTCGCGTCCGGTTCGCCGGACAGCTGCTCGACGGCATCCTGCTCGATCGGGTCGCCGAGTCGGAGCACGGCGGCCGACTGGCGTACCTGGAGAAGGTGGTGTCGCCCGAGCGCGTGCTCACGCCGGAGGTGGCACGGCTCGCACGTGCCGTGGCCGATCGATACGCCGGCACGCTGGCCGACGTGCTGCGGCTCGCGCTGCCGCCTCGGCACGCCCGCGCCGAGAAGAAGGCCGGCCGTGCTGCCGACAGCGGCAATGATCCAGCCACCGCATCTGCCACCGCATCTACCTCGGCATCGACGTCGGCGGCCGAGGCCGGGGCCGGGCCCCGCGACGGTTGGGCGGCGTACCCGGCCGGTACGGCGCTGCTCCGGGCGCTTGCCGACGGCCGTGACCCCCGCGCCGTGTGGACCGCGTTGCCGGGCGAGCCGTGGCCGGCACGGATAGCCGAGGCGGTCGCCGCCACCCGGCGGAGCGGCCGCGGCGTGCTCGTTGTCGTCGCGGACGCACGCGATCTCGACCGGGTCGACGCTGCGCTCACGATCGCGCTCACCGAGGACGACAACCGATCGACTCACGTCGCGCTCTCGGCCGCACTCGGACCGGAGGAGCGTTACGTACGCTTCCTGCGCGCGCTGCGCGGCGAGGTGTCGGTCGTGGCCGGCACCCGGGCGGCGGCCTTCGCACCCGTACGTGACCTGGGCCTGGTCGTGATGTGGGACGACGGCGACGACCTGTACGCCGAACCCCGGGCGCCCTATCCGCACACCCGCGAGGTGCTGCTGACCCGCGCGCATCTGGCCGGCGCCGGCGTGCTGATCGGCGGATTCGGACGCACGGCCGAGGCGCAGCAACTGGTCGAATCGGGTTGGGCCAAGGAGATTGCCGCCGACCGGGAGACCGTACGGTCGCGTGCGCCGCACGTGAGCGCGATCGCCGACGACGGACGTGACCCGCAGGCCGCGACGGCCCGGATGCCAACGATCGCGTGGCGGGCCGCGCGCGATGCGTTGGCCGCCGGCACTCCGGTGCTCGTCCAGGTGCCCCGCCGGGGTTACCTGCCGGCCGTCGCGTGTGCCGCGTGCCGGACACCGGCTCGGTGCGTGCACTGCCACGGCCCGCTCAGTCTCCGTTCTTCGACCGGTCCGGCCACGTGCCGGTGGTGTGCCCGGGCCGCCGCCGGATGGACGTGCGTCCAGTGTGGTGGGCGGGCCCTGCGCTCGGCGGTGATCGGCGCCCGGCGCACGGCCGAGGAGCTCGGGCGCGTTTTCCCGGACGTACCCGTCCGGACCTCTGGTCGAGACGGCGTGCTGGCGTCCGTGCCGGCCGAGCCGTCGCTCGTCGTCTCGACACCCGGTGCCGAGCCGGTCGTCGCCGGTGCCGATGGCGACGACGGCTACGGTGCCGTTCTGCTCCTCGACACGTGGGCGCTGCTCACCCGGGCCGACCTGCGCGCGGGGGAGGAGACTCTGCGCCGGTGGCTCGCGGCGGCGGCGCTGGCCCGGCCGGCGGAGCGGGGCGGGCGCGTAATTGTGATCGCGGACGGCGGGCTCGCGCCCGTGCAGGCGCTCGTTCGCTTCGACCCGGCCTGGTTGGCCGCGCGCGATCTGGCCGAGCGCCGCGAACTCGGCTTCCCGCCGGCCGCCCGGATCGCGTCGCTGTCCGGCACGCCGGCGGCGGTGGCTGAGCTCCTCACGGTCGCGCGACTGCCCGACGGGGCCGAGGTGCTCGGTCCGGTTCCGGCCGCGGACGGCGAGGAGCGTTATCTGGTACGCGTTCCGCGTGGCGACGGCCGCCGGCTGGCCGATGCCCTGCACGCCGCCGTCGGTGTCCGCAGTGCACGGAAGAGCCCGGACGCCGTACGGATCCAGATCGATCCGCACGAGCTGCTCTGAGCGACGTGACGCCGATCGGATAGCCGCCGATCGGATACGGGCCAGATCTCCCTGGCCGTCGGAGCGTGCCGTTGACACTATGGGCGCATGGACGCAGCGGAGGCCTTCAACGCATTGCTCGGCACCGAAGCCGGCCGAGCCGACCCGTACCCGTTGTATGAAGCTCTTCGCGCGGGTGGACCGACGGTTGAGGTCGGACCGTCGATGATCGCGGTAACCGGCTTTGCCGAGTGCGACCGCGTGCTCCGCGACCAGCGGATGCTCGTGCACGACGCCGCCTACATGGATCGCCTGTGGCCGGGGTGGGATACGCAGTCGTCGCTCGTCGCGATCAACCATTCGATCCTGGAGACGAATCCCCCCGACCATCAACGCGTGCGTCGCCTGATCAGCGGCGTGTTCACGCCGCGCCGGATGGCAGCGATGCGGGAACAGGTGGCTCGACTGGCCGCCGACCTCGCCGACGAGATGGCGACCACGGCGGCGAGCGGCGACGGAACCGTCGACTTCATGGCCGCGTACGCCTACCTGCTGCCGGTGAACGTCATCTGTGAGCTGCTCGGCATCCCGGAAGCCGACCGCGCCTGGTTCCGACCGATCGCCCATGAGATCGCGGCCACCGTCGAGCCGATCAATATCGACTTCGACGTGGCCAACGCGGCCGCAGACTCGCTGACGAAGTACTACGACGAGTTGATCGAGGCCCGCCGGAGCCGACCCCGTGACGATCTCATCTCGGCCCTCGTCGCCGTCCACGACGCGGATCCGACGCAGCTGTCCGCGACCGAACTCATGTCGAACCTCGTGTTGTTGCTCGTGGCCGGATTCGAGACGACAACGAACCTGCTCGGCAACGGTTTGTGGCTGCTGCTCCAGCGACCGGACCAGCTGGCCGCGCTGCGCGCCGAGCGGTGCCGGACGAACGCGTACGTCGAGGAGATGCTGCGCTTCGACTCGCCTGTCCAGGTGACATCCCGCTGGACGCCGACCGAGCTGACCGTCGCCGACCTGCACGTACCGGCCGGCTCGGAGGTGTTCGCCTTGATCGCGGCGGGCAACCGGGATCCGCGTCGGTTCGACCGGCCCGACGTGTTCGACCCGGATCGGGCCAACAACGCGTCGCTGTCCTTCGGCGCCGGTGCGCACTTCTGTCTCGGGCAGGCGCTCGCGCGGATGGAAGCCCAGGTCGCGTTTCCGCTGCTACTGGAGCGGTTCCCGGAGATCTCGCCGGCCGGCGTTCCGGAGCGGAAGGACCGCATCACGCTGCGCGGTTACGCGAGCATGCCGCTGCGGGTATAGGCGGCGACTCTTAGCCTCGGCTGCGCACACCACCCACGCCCGGTCACGACCTGGACCGGTATCGATCCGGTTGACGGTGCCGGCACCCATGCGTACGGTGCGGGACCTATGCGGACGGTTCGGGTTCTGGCGGTCGCGGCGGCGTTGGCGCTGCTCGCGGCGTGCTCGTCGACCGCGGCCGGCAATCCGTCGGCGGCCGGATCCGCACTGGGCGGTGCCGGGACCTGCTCCCGGTTCGACCAGCGCCTCGTCGGCTGGCGTGACGGCGTCGGCAACGCCGGGTCGGCCCGGTCTCGCCACCCAGCCGGCGACGTCCCCGACGTCGGCGGTGCCGGGCGGCACCGTGGGTTCCAAGCCGACACCGACCCCGAAGCCGGCGAGCGCGCCGACGCATTTCGCGACGCTGGCGCCCGGCGCGAAGCTGCCGACCGACGCGCAATGCGCCGCCTGGGTGCGCGCCCGGCCGATCGCGGAGAACAAGGGATCGAACAAGACGGCGAACCACACCACCGGCCAGCACGTGGCCGGATCTCTGTTCGCCGGCGACTCGGCCAAGGCGGCCAGCTCGATCGCGCCCCGCATCGACGGCAACTTCACCGGTACGACGCAGGAGATCCTGCGGTGGGTCGCGTGCAAATGGGGTATCGACGAGAACATCGTGTTCGCGCAGGCCGCGGTCGAGAGTTGGTGGCGCCAGGACACGCTCGGCGACTGGGACTCCGACGCGACCGCCTGCCCGCCCGGGCATGGCCTGGGAGCCGATGGCAAGGCCGGTCAGTGCCCGCAGAGTTACGGCATCCTCCAGGACCGGTGGCCGTACATGAAGCAGGGCTGGCCGGGCTTCGGACGCTCGACAGCGATGGACGCCGACATGGCGTACGGCATCTGGCGGTCCTGCTACGACGGCTACGAGACGTGGCTGAACACCGTCGACCGGGGCGAGCAGTACCACTCCGGGGACGCGTGGGGATGCGTCGGCCGGTGGTTCTCCGGCCGATGGCACACGAGTGCCAGTGACGGCTACGTCACGAAGGTGAAGCAGTACGAGTCGCAGCAGATCTGGAAGACGCGCGACTTCCAGCAGCCCTGACCGCAGAACTTGCTACGGCAGCTCGCGGAGGACGTCGAGATTCACGAACCGCGGCGGCCCGGTGCACAGCTCGCTCATTCGAGCGGCAAATTGCTGCGTCTCGGGCGTCTTGCTGTTGGCCATCGCTTCCTCGTACGACGGGAACTCGACGATCGTCACGTACCCGTTCGGGTTCTCGCGATCCTTCGTCAGGTGCATGTGGCTGATCCGGGTCGGCATCCCGGCGTCCTCGAACTCTCTGTCGAGCGCCATGATCTCGTCCGGACGTTCGGTCTCGTACTCGATGATCTGGATGAAGCTCACGACATCCTCCTGACCGCGACGGGCGGTCCGGCCGGTTGCACGGTGCCCGCCGTCCGATACAAAAACGGTAACATTTCGGGCGAATTGCCACGTGAGTTGGCCAACGCGGGGGCCTGAGCCACGCCCGTAGACTGGTGATTGTTCATCGCGTGTCGTCGTGGGCGGGAGCCATATCGGCGCGCAATCGCACCGCATGTCCGAAAATGCATATCCGGAAGTCGCACGCCCGAAAGTCGCACACCCGAATTCGCACGCCCACATAGCTCAGCGCGAGGAGTTCCGTTGTCCGTTACCCCGATCCGCCTCTTCGGCGACCCGGTGTTGCGCACGCCGGCCGATCCGGTCGTCGACTTCGATAAGGAGCTGCGGGCCCTCGTCGCCGACTTGACCGACACGCTTCTCGACGCCGCCGGCGCCGGCCTCGCGGCTCCCCAGATCGGCGTCGGCCTGCGTGTGTTCGTGTTCGACGTCGACGACGTCGTCGGTCATCTGATCAACCCGGTGCTGAGCTTTCCCGATGACGAAGAACAGGACGGGCAGGAGGGTTGCCTGTCCATCCCGGGGCTCTACTACGACACGAAGCGCCGGCAGAATGTGGTCGCGAAGGGATTCAACGAGTTCGGCGATCCGATGCAGATCGTCGGAGCCGGGATGATGGCGCGGTGCGTACAGCACGAGACCGACCACCTCGACGGGGTGCTGTTCCTCGATCGGCTCGACGCCGCCGCCCGCAAGCTCGCGATGAAAGAGATCCGCGCCGCCGAGTGGTACGGCAACTCACCGCCGGTCATCAAGCTGAGCCCGCACGGGTCAGGTGGCCTGCCGGGTTTGACACCCGGGCGCCTGCGGTGATCCATCCATTGAGCGCTGCGATCGTCCGGGCCGCCTGATGCGTCTGGTGTTCGCTGGCACGCCGGCCGTCGCGCTGCCGGCCCTCGATGCGATCGCGGCGTCGCCGCACGATCTCGTCGCGGTCGTCACCCGTCCGGACGCCGCGGCCGGTCGCGGCCGCAGCCTGCGCCGGTCGCCGGTGGGCGCGTGGGCCGACGAACGCGGTATCGAGACGTTGACTCCGGCCCGGCCGCGCGAGCCGGAGTTCCTCGACCGGTTGACCGCGATCGCACCGGACTGTGTTCCGGTTGTCGCCTACGGCGCTCTCGTCCCGCCGGCCGCGCTCGCGATACCCACGCATGGATGGATCAATCTGCACTTTTCGCTCCTGCCGGCGTGGCGCGGCGCGGCTCCGGTTCAGCACGCGGTGTTGCATGGCGACCAGGTCACGGGCTCCTCGGTGTTCCAGCTCGAGGCGGGCCTTGACACCGGACCGGTGTTCGGCACGCTCATCGAGGAGATCCGGCCGGACGACACCGCCGGCGACCTGTTGGGCCGGCTGTCGACCCACGGAGCTTCGCTGCTGGTCGCCGTACTCGATGCGATCGAGGCCGGGACCGTCGATGCGATCGGGCAGCCGAACGACGGCGTCTCCATCGCCCCGAAGATCACCGTCGCCGACGCCGAGGTGCGCTGGTCCGAGCCGGCGTTCGCGGTCGATCGCCGGGTGCGTGCGTGCACGCCGGAGCCGGGGGCCTGGACGACGTTCCGCGGCGAACGCCTCAAAATCATGCCGGTACGCCTGACCAGCGGCGCGCCGCACATCGAGGCGGGCCGGGTGGTCGTGGAAAAGACACGCGTACTGGTGGGTACGGCCACGGTCCCGGTCGCGCTGGGCGACGTGCAGTCGGCCGGGAAGAAGCCGATGCGTGCGGTGGACTGGGCCCGTGGGGCACACCTGACCGCCGACGACGTTCTCGGTATGGCTCCGGCGACCGTGCCCTCCACCGGCGACGCTAGGTCAGCCGGATGACGCGGCCGGAGCGGCGGCGGCCGGACGAGCGACCTCCCGTCCGTGACACGCGCCGCGACGATCGGGGTCGCGACGATCGGGGTCGCGATGATCGGGGTCGCGATGATCGGGGTCGAAGCGACCGGCGCGCCCGCTGGAGCTCGGTCGATGCCGCGCGGCAGGCGGCGTACGAGGCGATCTCGGCCGTACACCACGACGACGCGTACGCGAACCTCGTCCTGCCGGCCGTGCTGCGAGATATGGGGTTGCGTGGCCGCGACGCGGCGTTCGCGACCGAGCTGACCTACGGCACGCTACGCACCGGCGAAACGATCGACGCGATCATCGCCATCGCTGCCGACCGGGCTCTGGACCGCATCGACGCGCCGGCTCTCGACGCGGTGCGGCTCGGGGTCTATCAGCTGCTGTTCACACGGGTCCCGGCCCACGCCGCGGTCTCGTCCACGGTCGACCTCGTCCGCGCATCGACCGGCACCAGCGCCGCCGGGTTCGCCAACGCGGTCATGCGGCAGATCGGTGCGCGCGACCTCGATGACTGGCTCGACACCGTCGCACCGGACCCGGCCGTCGACCGGCTCGGCTATCTCGCTGTGACCCGCTACCACCCACTGTGGATCGTGCGCGCGTTCGCCGAGGCACTCGGGGGCGATCTCGACGAAACCGAGCGGCTGCTGGCCGAGGACAACGAGCGACCGACCGTCACGCTCTGCGCTCGTCCGGGCCGGGTCGACGCGCTCGATCTCGCCGATTCGACCGGGGGCGCGCCGGGTGCGTTCTCGCCGTACGCCGTCTATCTGCCCGGCGGCGCGCCCGGGGACATTCCGGAAATCGTGCAGCGTAAGGCCCACGTACAGGACGAGGGTTCTCAGCTTGTCGCGTTGGCGCTCGCCTTCGCGCCGCTCGACGACTCCGACGGTTCCCGCGACTCGCGCTGGCTCGATCTGTGCGCGGGTCCGGGCGGCAAGGCGGCGCTGCTCGGTTCCCTCGCGGCCGAGCGCGGCGCGAGGGTGACCGCGGTCGAAATCGCGCCGCATCGGGCCGATCTCGTGCGGTCGACGTGCGAGGGCATGCCGGTGGACGTGGTCGACGCCGACGGTCGCGACGTGGGTGTGCACGAGGCGTTGCCGGAGGGCGCCTTCGATCGCGTGCTCGTCGACGCGCCGTGCACCGGTCTCGGCGCACTCCGCCGGCGACCGGAGGCCCGCTGGCGGCGTACGCCGGGCGACCTCCCGCCGCTCACCCGGCTCCAACGGGAGCTGCTCGGGGCCGCGCTCCGGGCGGTACGACCCGGCGGTGTGGTCGGTTATGTCACATGCTCGCCGCATTTGGCGGAGACGCAGGTGACGGTCACCGAGGCCGCTCGGCGGGCCGCGTTCCCGGTCGAGTTCGTCGACGCCCGTCCGCTGCTGCCGGACGGCATGCCCGGTCTCGGCACCGGCCCGAGCGTCCAACTCTGGCCACATCGGCACGGAACGGACGCAATGTTCCTCGCGGTGCTGCGCCGGGTCGCGTCCGGGGACTAACGCACGCGGCGCAGAGTGGCCGGGGCGAGGCCGCTGACCCGTGGCCGCTGACCCGTGGGCGCTGACCCGTGGCCGGCGAGATGTGGCCGCGGACCCGTGGACGGCGACCCGTGGCCGGCGAGAAGCGGCCGACTGCCGCCCCGATGGACGTATCCGCAGGCGCTCGCCGGGTCGTTGACGAGATCCGAAGTCCGGACGAGTTCCCGGAGGATTTGGACGTTTCCGTGTTCGGCGCTGCATGCATAGACTGTCCCGGTGACCGACCGCGCACCCTCCGTCGTCGCCCCGACGGTCGCCGACGAGCCGGCTCTGATCATCGCTCCGAGCCTGCTCGCGGCCGATTTTGCGCGGTTGGGTGAGGAAGCGGAGGCGGTCGCCGCGGACGCGGACTGGTTGCACATCGACGTGATGGACTACCACTACGTGCCGAACCTGACGATCGGGCTCCCGGTCGTGCAAAGCCTTCGCAAGGCGTCCGCGCTGCCGTTCGACTGCCACTTGATGATCGATGCGCCGGAGCGCTGGGCGATCGGGTACGCCGAGGCGGGCGCGCACAACGTGACGTTCCACATCGAGGCCGCCACTGATCCGGTCGGCCTGGCGCGGGACCTTCGCGCGGCCGGCACGCGCGCCGGTCTGGCTATCGACCGGGATACGCCGGTGGAGCCGTACCTGGAGATCCTGCCGTACTTCGACACATTGCTGATCATGACGATCAAGGCGGGATTCGGCGGCCAACGGTTCATGCCGGAGCTGCTCGACAAGGTGCGTGCGGCCCGGCGCCACCTCAGCGCCGGACACCTGGACCTGCGGCTCGAAGTCGACGGCGGCATCGACGAGCGCTCGATCGTCGAGGCCGCCGAGGCCGGCGCGGACACCTTCGTCGCGGGTACGGCCGTCTACGGCGCGGCCGATCCGGGCGCGGCGATCCGGTCGCTGCGTCGGACAGCCGAACGGGCCAGTGCTGGATCGGCGTCCGGCGATGGGATTGGCGGCGGCGACATGATCGGTGGCGGCGACGCGATCGGTGGCGGCGCTGTGCCCGGCGGCGACGACGCGATTGGTGGCGGCGATGTGACCGATGGTGGCCCAGCGACCGGCGGCGCGAGCCGGGCCGAAGCATGATCCCGCCCGCCCGTGATCTTGTCCTGGTCGTCGACGACGATCCCGACATCGTTCGCTTCGTGCAGGTGAACCTCGAGGTCGAGGGCTTCGACGTGATCGGTGCGCGCAACGGATTCGACGCGCTGCGGATGGCGATCCGGGATCGGCCCGATCTGGCCGTCATCGACGTGATGATGCCGGGCGTCGACGGGCTCGAGCTGACCCGGCGACTGCGTAACAACCCGGCCACCTCAGCGATGCCGATCATCATGTTGACGGCGAAGGGACAGACGGTCGACAAAGTGATCGGTCTGACCGCCGGCGCCGACGACTACGTCCTCAAGCCGTTCGACACCATGGAGCTCGTCGCCCGGATCCGGTCGATGCTGCGGCGTACGAAGGAGATCCGCGAGTCCTCGCCGCTGACCGGCCTGCCCGGCAACAATCGCATCCTGCAGGAGGTGCAGACCCGCGCCGCGAACCACGAGGCGTTCGCGGTCGGCCACATCGACATCGACCGGTTCAAGACCGTGAACGACGCGTACGGCTTCGCGCGCGGCGACGAGTTCATCGCGGCGCTGGCTGAATGCCTGCAGAACGCGGCGGACGCGATCCCGACCAGCCCGCGACCGTTCATCGGGCACATCGGCGGCGACGATTTCGTGCTGGTCTGCACGCCCGAGCAGGTCAAGCCACTGACGCACCATGCGATCCACGCGTTCCTCGCCGCGGCCGACGCCATCTCCGACCCGATCGACGCGCAGCGTGGTTACCTGCAGATCACCGATCGTCGCGGCAACGTACGCCGCGCGAACCTCGTGACGATCTCCATCGGGGTGAGCCTGTCGACGTCGCGGGAGTTCTCCGATCCACGCGAGGTGCTCGCGGCCGCCTCCGAGATGAAATCGGTCGCGAAGACCCAACCCGGCTCGTACGTGGCCATCGACCGGCGGTCGGTCGATGAGGGCGACGACCGGCCCGTCTCGCCGGCCGGCTCGGGATCCATCCCGTTGCCGCGCCGAGGTGTCCAGCCGTGGCCGGACGAGCTGGGGGAGAACTGGACCGGACCCGACTGGACCGACGACGTCGACGACGACTGGGTCGACGCGCCCAGCGAGGTGCCCGGATCCGGCGCGCCGGACCGACCGTCCTGGACCGTGCCGTCGCGAACGGCGCCATCGCAAGCAGGACCGTCGCAGGCAGAGCCATCGCAGGTGGGGCCCTCACAAGCGGTGCCATCGCCAGATGTGCCATTGCGCTCGGTGCCACCTCAGCCCGTGCCGTCTCAATCGGCGCGATCTCAGCCGGTGCCATCCGATCCGGCGCCATCTGATCCGGCGCCATCTGATCCGGTGCCGTCGCAATCCGCGCCGGCACGGGCGTCACGCCCGGTGTCGCCGGCATCGGTGGCCGCCGAATCGGCGTCGCGCCACACCGACGGGTCCCGGGGGCAGCCGGAGGCGCCGTCGCCGTACCCGCCGCCGTGGGCAGATCCACCGACCGGAGCCGATCGATCGCAGCCGTCCCACCACGGCGGCAAGGGCTACGGACACGGCCCGGCGGTCGGTGTGGCCATCGGCTCGGCATCCGGATTGACCGCGGCGACGGCGCACCTGCCGATCGTGCCGGGTCCGCGCGGGAACGACACCGACCGTGGGGTCGACAACCGCGGTCTCATCGACTGTGATCTCGAAGACCGCGATCTGAACGACCGTGATGTCGACGGCCGCGACGTCGAACAGCGTGATGTCGAAGCGCGTGACTGGAGCGGCGGCGACCAGGACGACCATCACCGAAGTGCCGACGGCCCACTCGAATACGCCCCATGGGCGGACGAGCCGGACCCCGCCCCGTTACCCCCAGGGTGGCGCGGCCTCTAACCAGCCGCCGGTCGGATCGTGTTCGTCTCGTCGCGGATCCACGCCAGATAGGCGGGGTCGCCCTCGACGATCGGTGTCGCCACGATCTCCGGCACTTCGTACGAATGGACCGCCCGGATGTGCTCGGCGAGCGCCGCGTAGCGCGTACGGGCCGTCTTGAACGAGATCGTCCACTCGGTCAACTCGCGGACCGCGTGATCCCACCAGTAGACGCTCGTGACCGGCGAGCCGACCTGCGCGCACGCGGCGAGCCGAGCGGTCACCGCTGAGCGCGCCAGTTCGCGGGCCGCGCCCTCGTTGTCGATCGTCGTCGTCACCAGGACGAACTCGGTCTCCGGCACGATCCCCTCCCGTCTCGCGGTCGCCCATTGACGCTACGCCTGACGATCGGCCGGAATTGTCCAGCGCGGTCGGCAACGTTCCGGCGCGGTCCTGGCGTCTTCGTAGATGTCCCGGTCCCGGATGCGGGCCGGCGCCGCGCCGGTCCCGGATGCGGACCGGCGCCGTCGACCACCGCCGGCGACGATCACGCGTCACACCGCGCTAGCTGGTACGGGGGAGCGCGGTGTGACGTGTGTCGCGGAGCCGTCGTAACTGCGGCGCATCCGTGGAAGACTGGATCACGTACCCACCACGCGCTGGCGGGACTCGGTGAAAATCCGAACCGGCGGTGATCCGCCCGGCCTTCGAGCCGGCGGTCAGCCCGCGACCCGGTCACATCCAGTGATCGGTGGACCTGGTGAGAACCCGGGGCCGACGGTCAAAGTCCGGACGGGAGACAGCGCGCGGGCCAGGCCGGCCGCTCGGCGACGAGTGACCCGGTCGCAGGGGCGGTTCGTGCGCGCGTGCGCAGTCCCGTTCCGAGAAGTCCGCCCTGAGATCCCCTCGCCGCGCGTATCGCGCGAGCCAGAAGGGGGCGGGCGTGAGCACCGGCAGCGGGCATTTCGATCGTTACGTCGATGGCTCCATCGACGAGTCGATCAATGCTGCGATGCGACGTGCCATCTCGCTTGCCGCGCTCGGCCTCGGCGAAACCAGCCCCAACCCGAGCGTCGGCGCAGTGATCCTCGATGCGGCCGGTGCGGTCGTCGGGGTCGGCCGCACGACGCCGGCCGGCGGCCCGCACGCCGAAATCGTCGCGCTGCGTCACGCGGCCACGCGGCCGGGCGATCCGGCCCGCGGCGGCACGGCCGTGGTCACCCTCGAGCCCTGCAACCACACGGGCCGTACGCCACCGTGCGTCGACGCCCTACTCACGGCCGGGATCGCCCGCGTCGTGATCGCCGTTCGCGATCCGAATCCGCTCGCCGCCGGCGGGCTCGATCGCCTGCGCGCCGCCGGGGTCGAGGTCATTACCGGGGTACGGGCCGCGGAAGCCGTCCACGGGCTGCGATTCTGGCTGTCCGCGGTACGCCGCGGTCGACCGTACGTGATCTGGAAGTACGCGGCGACGCTGGACGGTCGGAGCGCGGCGGCCGACGGGACCAGCCAGTGGATCACTTCCGAGCAGTCGCGGGCCGACGTCCACCAACTCCGGAGCACCGTCGACGCGATCATCGCGGGCGTCGGCACCGTGATCGCCGACGACGCGCACCTGACCGTACGTAGAGCGTCGGCCGACGGCCTCGGGACCGCCCCACCTCGAAGCCCGCTGCGGGTGGTGGTGGACAGCTCCGGCCGTACCCCCGAAAACGCTCGTGTGCGCGACGACGCCGCACCCACCTGGATCGCCACCGCGGCGGACCTGGGTTGTACGCCCGACGGCCGGGTCGACCTCGAGGCGTTGCTTAAGCACCTCTACGTCGGCGGCGTGCGGGGCGCGCTGCTCGAAGGCGGACCGACCCTGGCCGGGGCATTCCTGCAGGCCGGGCTCGTCGACGAGATCGTGGGGTACGTAGCCCCGAAGATCCTCGGTGCCGGACCGCCGGCGTTGAACGACGCGGGCGTCGCAACGATCGCCGACGCCCTCGATTTCGAACTCTCCGACGTGACGCGGTTCGGGCCCGATGTGCGCCTGACCGCCGTGCGGGCGGACCGTCGACAGTTTGTCGAGTCGGGGTCTGTTGAGCGCGGGTCTGTTGAGCGTGGGTCTGTTGAGCTGCGGATCTGTTGAGCAGGGAAAGGACGCTGACTGATGTTCACCGGCATCGTCGAAGAGTTGGGCGAGATCGCCGAGCTCACCGACCTGGGCGACGCGGCGCGGATCGCGGTGCGCGGCAAGACCGTGACGACCGATGCGCGGCATGGCGACTCGATCGCGGTCAACGGCGTGTGTCTGACCGTCGTCGACGTCGACGGTGACACGTTCACCGCCGATGTCATGGCCGAGACGTTGGCTCGTTCGTCGCTCGGCGCGGTCGCACCCGGCGATCCGGTGAATCTGGAGCGCGCCGCAAAGCTGTCGAGCCGGCTCGGTGGCCACATCGTGCAGGGTCACGTCGACGGCGTTGGCACGATCGTGGCCCGGGAACCGGCCGAGCACTGGGAGATCGTCACGTTCACGCTGCCGGCTTCGCTGGAGCGCTACGTCGTGGAGAAGGGCTCGATCACGATCGACGGTGTCTCGCTGACCGTGGCCGCCGTCGGTTCGGCCGAGGCGTCGTCGTCGCCGGTCGACGCGGCGTCCGTGGGCGGGATCACGTTCTCGGTGAGCTTGATTCCCACGACGCTCGCGTTGACGACGTTGGGCCACAAGGGCATCGGCGCCCCGGTGAACCTTGAGGTGGACGTGATCGCCAAGTACGTCGAGAAGTTGCTGGGCTCGCGGTCGCAGGGGACCGCTAATGGCGCACCGGAAGGTCGTGAGTAGATGTTCGCACCGATCGAGCAGGCCATCGCGGATATCGCCGCCGGCAAGGCCGTCGTCGTCGTGGACGACAAGGACCGGGAGAACGAGGGCGACCTCATTTTCGCCGCCGAACTGGCGACGCCGGAGATGATCGCGTTCATGGTTCGGTACACATCCGGCTACATCTGCGCACCCCTGGCCGCCGAGGAATGCGACCGGCTCGAGCTTCCGCCGATGTACCACACGAACCAGGACCGGCGTGGCACGGCATATACCGTGACCGTAGACGCGCGGGAAGGCGTGACGACGGGCATTTCGGCGGCCGACCGCACCCGCACGATCCGCCTGCTCGCCGCACCGGACACCCGGCCGACGGATCTGTCCCGTCCGGGCCACGTCGTACCGTTGCGGGCGAAGGCCGGTGGCGTGCTGCGACGTCCCGGACACACCGAGGCCGCGGTTGACCTCGCCACGATGGCCGGACTCCGGCCGGCCGGCGTGCTCTGCGAACTCGTCAACGACGACGGCAGCATGCAGCGCCTGCCGGACCTCGAGAAGTTCGCCGCCGAGCACGGCCTGACACTGATCTCGATCGCCGACCTGATCGCCTACCGGCGGCACACCGAGAAGCAGGTCGAGCGCGTCGCCGAGGCGCGGCTGCCGACCGAATACGGCGTGTTCACGGCGTACGGCTACGAGGCGACCCACGACGGCACCGAACACATCGCGCTCGTCGTGGGCGACATCGGCGACGGCCGGGACGTGCTCGTACGCGTGCACTCCGAATGCCTGACCGGCGACGTCTTCGGATCGGTCCGCTGCGACTGTGGCCCGCAGCTCCAGGCCGCGCTGCAACGGGTCGCGGCCGAAGGCCGGGGCGTCGTCCTCTACGTGCGCGGGCACGAGGGACGCGGCATCGGCCTGCTGCACAAACTCCAGGCGTACCAGCTGCAGGACGAGGGTCGCGACACCGTCGACGCCAACCTCGACCTCGGCCTGCCGGCGGATGCCCGCGACTACGGCACCGGCGCGCAGATCCTCTACGACCTCGGCGTGCGCAGCATGCGGCTGCTCACCAACAACCCAGCCAAACGAGCGGGCCTGGAGGGGTACGGACTCGAGATCAGCGGCCGCGAGCCGATGCCCGTACGCGTGCACACCGAAAACATGCGCTACCTGCGCACGAAGCGCGACCGGATGGGACACCTGCTCGAAGAGCTCGACCAGATCGCCGGCGGGACATTGTGATGTCGGCGTTGGTTGTGATGTCGGCGCTCGATGGGATGCCGGCGCTCGGTGGAATGTCTGCGCTCGGTGGGATGCCGGCGCTCGGTGGGATGTCGGCGCCCGTGGCGCCGTGCGGACCGGATCGACGATTGCGTGGGAAAGGCTAGACATGGCCGGCTTTGGCTCTCCGAACGATTACACCGTCGACGCGACCGGACTGCGCCTCGGCATCGTCGTGACCCGCTGGCACGCGGACCTGACCGAGCAGATGCTGGAACGGGCACTTGCCGCGGCCAAGGCATGTCACGTCACCGACATCGTGGTCGCGCACGTTTCCGGGTCGGTCGAACTACCGGTCGTGGCGCAAGCGCTCGCCCGGCGATGCGATGCCGTGGTGGCTCTCGGCGTCGTCATCCGCGGCGACACCGCGCACTTCGACTACGTGTGTCAATCCGTCACCGACGGATTGACGCGCGTCGCCCTCGACGAGTCGACACCAGTGGCGCACGGGGTACTCACCGTCGACAGCCTCGACCAGGCAATCGATCGGGCCGGGTTGCCGACATCGAGCGAGGACAAGGGCTTCACCGCGGCGGTTGCCGCGCTCGACGCTGCGCTCGCGATTCGGGCCGTTTCCGCGTGAGCCGAGCGGTCGAGGCCACGCCGGAGACCGAATCCCTGGTACGCACTCTGGTCGCCGATGTCACTGGCCGGCCGGTCCGTTCGGTCGATCGGATGGCGTACGGGCACGGCAGCGTCACGTACCGGGTCGACATGGATGGCGGCGCGGCGGTGTTCGTGCGGACGAACACTGACCCGGACTTGTACGCCGGCACGCTCGCGAACCTAGATGCGTTGCGTAGCTCTCGGGCTGCCCGTCCCGTCCGTGCTCCACGCCGACCTGACGCGTTCGCGCTACCCGTTCGCGTACGTCATCACGGACGCCTTTCCCGGTCGGGATCTGGGGTTCGAGCTGGCCGGCATGACCGCGGCTCAGATGACTCGGCTCGCCGAGCAGATCGTGGGGTTCGAGCGACAGGTATCGGGGCTCCGGCAAGGCTCCGGCTACGGGTTCATGCCGATCGGCGCGGCGGACGGCCACGGTCGCTGGATCGACGCCGTACGGGCGGATCGCCGGTCGATCCTCGGGCCGGTCGGTCTCAGTGTCGGCGTCGATGGCGATGTCGCTGTCGATGGCGGTGGTGGCGGCGTCGGCGGCGCTGTCGGTGGCGTCGATCGCGAGTTCGCCGATCTGATCGCGGACCTTCGTCGGGCCATTGATCGATCGTCGGCGCGTCTCGACGTGATCGAGCCGATCTGTTTTCTCGATGATCTGACGACGAAGAACGTCATCGTGCATGAGGGCATCCTCCGCGGCGTGGTCGACTTCGATGTCGTCTGTTACGGCGATCCGATGTATTGGCTTGCCCTGACCCAGGTCGCCGTCCTGTCCGATGTGGGATCGGCCGGCCAGTTCTACATCGACGAGCTGACTCGACTCTGGGCGCCGTCCGCCTTCGAGCAGGCGAATCTCGCGCTCTACAGCGCACTCCACGCGGCCGAGTTCCTGAGATGGCCGGATGACGACCGGACCGATCGTGCGGCTGCGCGCCGTGACAGGCTGATGCGTGCCGCCCGATCGTGGCTCGCCGCGGCCGTCTAGCGCCGCTGCGGGCCAACACGAAATCGCCTCACGCGCCCGCGGAGCACGTGTCGCGTGCTTGCCGGAGCTCGTGTGTCGCGTGCTCGCGGAGCTCGCGTCACGCACGCGCGGCGTCGCGAGATTCGCTCGCCCGTGGGCCTGTGCTGACGTCGCTCCGCATGGGCAGCGTCGGACCCGATCTGCGTTCATCGGGCTCGATTCGAATCGCTAGCAATGGAATCCGTGACAGACGCGAAGATCAGTGTCGCGGGTGGTAGGGGTTGCGGCGGGGGCGGCGTTGGGGGTCGAGGTGTGCGGGTGGGATGAACTCGGGTCGGTGGTCGGCGCCCATTCGAACTATCCATTCGTTTTGGTGGATGAGCCGATGGTGATAAGCTGCACAGCGCGACCCCGTTGTCGCGGTCTGTTCGTCCGCCGTGGGCCCAGAATGCGATGTGGTGGATGTGACACCAGCGGCTGGGTCGATCGCAGCCGGGGAAGGCGCAGCCGCCGTCGCGCAGGACGATCGCCGCGCGGGCGGCGCCGGTGAACGGTCGCCGGGTGCGTGCGAGGTCGATGGGGACGCTGTGTCCGTCCAGCACCGCTGGGAGGATCTGCGCTTCGCATGCGAGGCGACGCGTCGCGGATGGGGAGAGCAGCGCGCCGGTGTCGAGCTGGCCGACGGCAACCTCGCGTGTGAGTGCGTCGAAGTCGACGGTGACGTTGAGCTGGGGTGGTGTTCCGCCGGTGTCGGGTAGGCCACCGGCGGCCAACGCGATGCGGCATACCTCGACGAGGGCGTCGGCGCGGCGGGCCGGTGCGGTGCGTAGGTCGGGGCCGTTGTCGTCACGGACTGGTCGGGCTAGCGGTTCGATGGCGGCGGCGACGATGGCGGCGCCTTCGGTGTCGAGGATGCCGCTGATGCGGGTGGCGCCGAGTCCGTCGGGTGAGAGTGTGAAGCCTCGGCGTTGGCGGGCGTGCCGTTCTTCGCGGTCGAGCTTGTCGCGCAGACGCGCGTCGGCGCGGTCGGGGCTGATGTGGGCGAGTACGCGTTCGCCGAGGCGTCGCAGGATCGCCGGTTCGAACTGGGTGGCGTGGTCGATGAGGATCGCCTCGACTTTGTCGACGAGCGCTGGTTCCTCCGGCGCGATGTCGTCGAGTACGTGGCCGATCGTCAAGGCTTGGGCCGGGTTGACCGTGCCGGAGTCGACCGCGGCGGCGATGGTCGGTCGCTGATCTATGAGTTGCCCGAGCGCGATCATCCGGCTGGCGTCGGCGGCGGGATGCGAAGGATGTCGCGAAGCCAGGCCACCGTCGTTGCGGCGCCGTCGTCGTGGGGGAGGTCGCGTGCGGTGGCCTCGTGCACGAGGGCGGCGGCCGCGCCAGCGACCAGTGTCGCGATCGTGTTGCAGCCGTCCGAGTGAGGACCGTAGGTCGTTGGTGGACATCGCATACGCCGGCCGGGCCGCGAATGCGGCGACGGCCGAGGCCGCCGTCGGGAGCGGGTCACCCGGCTCATCCATGACCCAAATCTTCGCACGCATGTACGACTAAATCTGACCCGCTCAGGCGCCCATTTGTCCCATCTCGCGGATACCGATGCGATCGGCATCCGCCAATGTCACTTGCCTGATGGCATCGTCTACCGGTCAGCCGCGGTAGGCGGTCTCGCCTCGCTGTCGCTGTCCGGCCATGCGTCACGTGTGCCTTCGCTGGGCATCGGTTCGTGGCAGAAATCGAGACAGCACTCCGAAGCAATAAGAGGCGTCAGGCGACGGGCCGCCTCGCGCAAAGTCTCGCGGACTCTGGCCCCGACCGGGCTGCCGCCGGCCACCTGATCAGTCGGCGTGAAGATGAGCCGACGCGGCGGAGCACGAGACAGGGTCAGCGTCGCCGTGGCGCCAGATGCGCGAGCGCCCGCTGCCACTGGGCATGACGACGAGGTGGCCGGCACCCGGCACCTGCTCGAAGCGTGCGTCGGGAAGGTTGCGTTGCCACCACTTGCCGTGTCGCGGCCCGGCAATGGGGTCCGCCGAACCGTTGAGCAGCAACGTCTTCGCTCGGACGTCGGCGACATCGAATCCCCACGGCCGCAGACAGTAGCCGGCCAGATCGGACGCGAGCCCGGTCACGCCCTGCGCAAACGCGGCGTCGAGCATCGCGGCCAGCCGGTCATAGGCACCGGGCATCGCGAGCGCCTGCGCGTCAGCCTCACCGACGCCGAGCAGCGCGAGTCGGCCATGTGGATCCGACTCGGCCAACGCCGTGACGCCAGACAGTTGAGCGGTCAGTGCCGCGTGCACCGCGTCGGCGGGGCGATCGCGGAGCGCATTGAGAGCCGCCCTCTGCTCGGGCGCGATCCACGGCACGGCTTCGTCGGGTGCTGGGGTCGCGATGACCACAACCCGGTCCACGAGGTCGGGGCGCCGCGCGGCGACGGCGAGTGCGACGCGGCCTCCGGCCGACCAGCCGGCGAGCCCGACCGGTCCCGTACCCATCTGGTCGAGAATTTCTGCGAGGTCGTCGGCGACGGTGCCGACGTCGGCCCACGACGCGTTGGGCATCGGGTCGGAGCCGCCGTAACCGGGTCGGTCGACGCCGATCAGCGTGACACCCCGGGCCGCGGTCGCTGCCGGGTCAGGGTCGAACGCGCCGGCTCCGGGTGCGCTGTGGCAGAACACGACGGTACGGCCGCCCGCCGCGCCCTCGGTCACATGGACGGCGGCTCGGCGGCCGTCGCGGAGCAGGATCTCCCGGGTCGACGCCACCGGTTGACTCTCGCACCTACCGCCGACAGTCCCCCGGCCCGGCGGAACTTGCGGATTGGCACGGTGAACCGGTAAACCGATGTGCCGTCTGCGGCGTCGTACGAGCGTGGCACCGAGAGTTGCGGACGTGACGTGGGACGGTTGGCCGATGCTGGCCGCCGAGAACGCGACCGGGTGGACCGCCGACGAGGCGGTCTCCCGGCTGTTCGCCGCGCACTACCGCTCGCTCGTCCGGCTGGCCACGCTGCTGCTCGCCGATCGCGGCCGGGCCGAGGAGATCGCCTCGGACGCGTACGTGGAGCTGCACCGCCGTTGGCATCGCCTCGACGACACCGACAAGGCGCTCGCCTACCTGCGTGCCACCGTCGTGAACCGATCCCGGTCGGCGCTGCGCCACCGCCGGGTCGTGGAGCAGCACGCGGCGAACTCGCGATTCGACGAAACCGTCGCGAGCGCCGAATCCGGTGCGCTTGCCCGCATCGGTCACACCGCCATCCTCGCCGAGGTCGCGACGCTGCCGACCCGGCAACGCGAAGCGCTCGTCCTGCGCTACTACGCCGAGCTCTCGGAGGCCGAGATCGCCGAAGCGATGGGCTGCAGCCGCGGTGCCGTCAAGAGTCACACCGCTCGCGGTCTGGCTGCCCTCCGAGCCCGGATGGAGCGATGGTCATGACCAACGACCGGGACCGTTCCAACCCCGCCGACGTCGAGAGCGCGCTCCGCGATGCGTTCGAGCGCCGGGCCGCCGCCGTCGACATCGCTCCCGACGCCCTCGGTGATATCCGGCGACGGATCGCCGCTCGGCGCCGCTGGTGGCGACTGTCCGCCTTACGTACCCGAGGAGTAGCCATGATCAGCATGAGTACGGCGGTCGCGGCGAGCGTGGCGGCGATCGCCGTCGGCATCGGCAGTTGCGCGCCGACCACCCCCGCACGCCCACGGCCGAATGTCGCCGGCGGCCCGACGTCGACTGCGACGCCGTCGCCGACCACGCAACCGCCGGCCAGCACGCCACCTACGACCCCGCCGTCCACAACGGCAACGCCAACCACCGCTGCAGTTCCGGTCTACTACCTCGGCGCCAACGACAAGCTCTACCGCGAATTCCACCCGGCGACGGTCGGCAACGGCGGGACCGCCGCCAAGGTGCGGGCCGCCGTCACCTTGATGCTCGACGGCCGGACCGCGTTCGACACCGACTATTCGAGCCAGTGGCCGGCGAGTGCTTCGGTCCGCAGCGTCAGCGTGGCCGGCGGAGTCGCGACGGTCGACCTGCATGGCGCGACGGTCAACGGCTATGACCCGGCCGGCAACCGCGCCGCGCTCCAGCAACTGATCTGGACCGCGACCGCGTTCTCCGGCGGGACCGGCGTCCGGTTGCTGTTCGACGGCGTCGCGCGCTCCACGCTCTGGGCGAGTCGTCAGCCGGTGGCAGGTGTGCTGCATCGCGCCGCGGCGGTCAATGCGCTCGCGCCGGTCTGGGTGATCGACCCACAGCAGGGCGCGGTCAGCGGCGCGTCGGTCACCGTCCATCTGGCCGGCATCGTCTTCGAGGGGGCCATTCAAATCCGGGTACGGACATCCGCCGGCACCCAGGTGGTCCGCCAACCTGTGCAGTTGACGGTCGGCGCACCGGCGCAGGGTACGGCGACGGTCACGCTGCATTTGTCGCCCGGCCGCTACACCATCGAGGCCTTCTACCTCGGCATGAACACGTCATGCGACTGCCCGCAGGGCACCGATCAGCACACGTTCACCGTCCGGTGACACGCACGCCACGTCGGTCGGCTTAACTCACGCTGGTCGAGTCCACCCAGTGGACCCGGCCAGCGTGCGGCTTTGCGAGTCGGCTCGGGCACGTCAGACTGGCGAGTTGTGAAGACGTTCGAGGACCTGTGGCAGGAGTTGCAGAGCCGGGCCGGCACCCGCCCCGCGGGGTCCGGCACGGTGGCGCTGCTCGACGCGGGCGTGCACGCGATCGGCAAGAAGGTCGTCGAAGAGGCGGCCGAGAGCTGGATGGCGGCCGAGCATGAGGGCCGCGAACGCACCGCCGAGGAGATCTCGCAGCTGCTCTACCACGTGCAGGTGTTGATGATCGCCGCCGGAATCGACCTCGAAGACGTCTACCAGCACCTGTGAGGACCCCCGCCATGCTCCGCATCGCCGTGCCGAACAAGGGCACGCTCTCCACGCCCGCCACCGCCATGCTCGCCGAGGCCGGATACCGCCAGCGGTCCGACGACCGCGACCTCGTGTGCCGCGACGACGCGAACAGCGTCGAGTTCCTCTACCTGCGACCGCGGGACATCGCCACCTACGTCGCCTCCGGCGATCTCGATCTCGGCATCACCGGACGCGACTTGTTGATCGACTCGGCGGCGGGCGCCGTCGAGGTGCTCGACCTCGACTTCGCGCCGGCCACCTTCCGGTTCGCGGCGGCGCCCGGAACGGTGGCGAGCATCGATGCGTTGGCCGGTCGGCGCGTGGCTACGGCCTATCCGGGCGTCGTCGAGCGTTACATCGCCGACAACGGGATCGACGCCACGGTGGTCCGGCTCGACGGAGCCGTCGAGAATGCGATCCGGCTCGGCGTCGCCGATGTCATCGCCGACGTCGTCGCGACCGGCGCCACGCTGCGCCAGGCCGGGCTGGAGACGATCGGCAAGCCGATCCTCGAGTCGACCGCGCTGCTGATCGGCCGGGAGGGTGTCGGCGCGACGCCGGGGGTTTCCCAGCTCGTACGCCGCCTGCAGGGCGTTCTCGTCGCCCGGCGCTACGTGATGCTCGCCTACGACGTGCGCGCCGACAACCTCGACAACGCGGTCGCGCTCACTCCGGGCATCGAGTCGCCGACGATCTCGCCGCTGCACCGGGAAGGTTGGGTCGCGGTGCAGGCGATGGTGCTCCGGACCGACGTACATCGGATCATGGATGAGCTGTACGACGTCGGGGCGCGCGCCATCCTCGTGACCGCGCTGGACGCCTGCCGCCTCTGATCCGACGTCAGCCCGTTGCCGGCACCGTTGCCGTCATTGCCGCGGACAAGCGATCGGTCTCGCCGCGAGCGACGGCGCGCGGATCGCTGCCGACGCGGGCGGCAAACCGGTCGAGCCACACCCGCTGCGCCGGCGATACGGCCAGCGGCACTCGGCGCGACTGCTCCACGTGCGACCATGCCACCCGCGGTGCCAGACCCAGCTGCACGCACACGGCCGCCGCGACGAGGGCGCCGCGTTCGGCTCCGGTACGGCAGACAATCGCCACCGACGATCCGGCGCGGAGCCGAGCGACGATGGTCGCGATGAGGTCGTCGAAATCCGGGCCGCCGGGGGCCTTGCCTTCGGCGATGGGGAACACAACGACGTCGACGCCGGTGGCCACCGAAGTGTCGTGCCAGGTCGACAGGTCGCCCCGGAGCGTCGACACGAGGACGTCGACGCCGTACGCACCGAACGCGTCGAGCACCGACCCCCGCGCCGACGGCTCGGCCGGCAACCCGGACAGCGACAGGCGACCCGGCGTCGGCACGTCCACGGCGTAGAGGATGCAGGCCGGCACCGCCGGTCGGGCCGACTCCATGGCGCGGGCGGCCGCGATGCGCTCCCGATTGGCCCAGGCCTTGTAGCGGTGCCCGATCGCGCTGGACAGCCGGACCACGAAATCGGTCACGGCACCGAATCCGAGGGCCGCCGCGGCGGCGAACAGCCAGATGGAGCCGCCGTGGGTGAGCGTGTCCGCCCGTACCACGGAAAGGATCTGGCCCGTGAGCATCGCGGCGATGAGGGCGCCGGCGGCGATGGCGCCGGGCGAACGCGCGATGATCTTCGCGACGGCACGCCGGCCGGTGGTGACGCTGCCGACGGACGCGACGATCAGCCCGACATACGCCGCGAGCGCGGCCACCGCCACCGCGGCGCCGGCGCGGGCCGACCAAGCCTGCGTGGCGACGGCCGCGACGACCAGCAACGCACCGACACCGGCGAGTTCGACGAGCCACAGCCGGATCATCGTGGCGCACCGGCGAGTGGCCGTCACGACCAGCGCACCGTCGTCGGCGCCGCCCAGCAGGGCGCCAAGGTGGCCGACCGCCCGTCGCCAGTTCCAGGCGCCGGATTCGAGTTGGGCCGCCTGGTAACGGACGCTCGGGCTGTCGGGATGCTCCCGGATCAGTTCGGCCAGCAACGTCCGCGCATGTGACCGTGCGCCGAGCCCATCGAGCGCACACGCGTAACGCGCGGTCAGCGTCAACGAATACGGCGACGAGTCGACCACCGTCTGCCGCGCCCGCGCCATGACGTCGAGGACGGCGGCGTAACCCGATGGGCTGTGCTCGGCGAGATCGACGCCGGCTCGGGCCGCGTACGGCTCGGCCGATCGCGGTTCGTAGGCGATCGCCGCCTCGGCCGCCTGCCGTGCTTCGTCACGGCGACCGAGCGTGGACAACGCCGTCGCCCGCATGGCGAGCAGCTTCGGCTGCCCGGGCGCCACTCGAAGTGCGGCGTCCGCGAACTGGAGCGTGCCGCCGGCGTCACCGAGCAGCGTGGAGACCGTCGCGAGCCCGGTAAGAGCAGCGACCGAATCCGGTCGATCGCGCAGCATCGCCAGCAGCATCTCGCGGGCCAGGCGGTAGCGGCGTTGGCGGACCGCGACGTGAGCCCCGGCCAGCCGGTCGTCCCTGAGGTCCGCGAAGTCGTCCGCGTCGACGCCGTCGACGCGCGCGACCGGAACGGGCACGCGCGGCGCGGGGATCGGGGACGGCTGAGTCATGTGCCCGAATTATGGTCAGCTGGTGGATGCACCGCCAGCCCCTGTGCATAACCGGCTGACCAGCCCGGCGAGCCGCGCCCGTCCCGGCGCGCCGCGTGCATACAGCCACGAGCGGCGGCGGGTCGCCGGCTCGCCGCAGGGCGCGGGCGCGGCGTCCGGCGAGTACATCGCGGACTCGGGCGGAGCGGGGCCGCCGCGTTCGCTCAGCCGCGGGTGGCACACTGAGTAACCGTGACTGATTCGGCGCTGCACCGCGAACCCGTGATGAGGGTGGATGCGCAAGCGCGCAAGGCCAAGAAGGTGGCCTACATTTCGGCCGCGCTCGTGGTCGTGATCTTCACCGGCGTCGCCTTCACGCTGCGCGGCCGGACCGACAGCGGTCGCAGCGAGTTCCACATCGAGGACCAGATCGCGATGATCTTCCTCGGGCTGCTCGCCGCGGCGGCCGTGCTGATGTTCACGCGGCCGCGGATCATCGCCGACGCCGACGGCGTGCGGGTCCGCAACCTGCTCGGCTGGAAGTACTTCCCGTGGCCGGTGATCGCGGCCGTGCGCTTCGACCGCGGGTCCCCCTGGGTGGCGCTCGACCTGCAGGACGACGACGTGATCTCGGTCATGGCCGTACAGGCCGCCGACAAGGAGTACGCCCTGGACACCGTACGGGCGCTCCGGCGGCTCCTCGCCGCGAGCCGCGAGCGGCCGGTGGACGCAGCCGCCAGCCGGGATCGGCCGGTTGACCCGGCCGCAAGCCGGGAGCGGCCGCTTGACGCAGCCGACCGACGGTTCGACGCCGCGGCGGAGGGCGACGGCGCGCCGGCAATCTGAGGATTCGGTCCTGGCGCTCGGCGACTGCTACACTTGCGCCGTCGACCAATATGTGTTTGGCGTGCCCATCGCCCGATGAGCCAGCCGACCACATCCCAAGCGGAGCGCCCGCTCCCACCCGAGTGACGACGAGTTGCCGGGTCCGGTCGGTCGCCAGGATGATCTGGCGATCTTGTGCACGCTCGAGCGTGCCGACCGGTCGAGAGCGGGCTCCGGCATAAATGGCCGGGGCCCGACGTTTTTGGGTCGGTCGCTAGACAAATGAACCGACTCGAGGAGGCCCCATCAGCGTCGAACCACGCATCAACGATCAGATCCGGTCCCGTGAGGTCCGCCTGGTCGGCCCGGAGGGTGAACAGGTAGGCATCGTCTCCCTGGAACGCGCACTCCAACTGGCCGCGGACGTGGATCTGGATTTGGTCGAAGTTGCTCCGATGGCCCGCCCGCCGGTGTGCAAGCTCATGGACTTCGGCAAGTTCAAGTACGAGAGCGCACTCAAGGCGCGCGAAGCGCGGCGCAACCAGCAACAGACCGTCATCAAGGAGATGAAGCTCCGGCCCAAGATCGACGCGCACGACTACGAGACCAAGAAGGGTCACGTGCTGCGCTTCCTGAAGGCCGGCGACAAAGTCAAGGTCACGATCATGTTCCGTGGTCGCGAGCAGAGCCGCCCCGAGCTGGGATATCGGCTGCTCCGCCGGCTGGAAGACGAGATCGGTGAGTTCGGCTTCGTCGAGGCTGCGCCCAAGCAGGACGGTCGAAACATGATCATGGTGATCGCACCGCACCGCAACGTGAAGACCGCCGCGCGCGCCGGGGCCGATGAGGCCACCGCCGCAGCGGTCGCACCCGATGCGGGCGACCAATAGGGAGACAACGCAATGCCGAAGATGAAGCCCCACTCCGGGTTGTCGAAGCGCACCCGGGTCACCGGGACCGGGAAGATCATGACGCAGTCGGCCAACAACGTGCACAAGTTCGTGCACAAGTCCGGCTCGCAAAAGCGCCGTCTTGACTCGCTTTCCCTGGTAGCCAAGCCGGACCTCAAGCGCGTCAAGAAGCTGCTCGGCCGCTAAAGCGCGCCACCGAAGACGAAGAGGAGACTGACGTGGCACGCGTCAAGAGGGCTGTCAACGCCCAGAAGAAGCGCCGTACCGTTCTGGAGACCGCGAGCGGTTACCGGGGCCAGCGGTCCCGGCTCTATCGCAAGGCCAAGGAGCAGGTGCTGCACTCGATGCAGTACTCGTACCGCGACCGCCGCGACCGCAAGGGCGACTTCCGCCAGTTGTGGATCACGCGCATCAACGCCGGTGCGCGCGCGAACGGCATGACGTACAACCGCTTGATCCAGGGTCTGCGCCTGGCCGGTGTCGAGGTGGACCGCAAGATCCTCGCCGACCTGGCCGTGAACGACGCCGCGGCATTTGCCGCGCTGGTCGAGGTCGCTCGCGCGGCCGTGCAGGCCGAGGGCATCGGCGGCGCAGCGGCTCAGGCCGCCTGACCCACACCCATGCAGCCCGGGGCAGTTCCGTTCACACAGCGGACGCCCCGGGTTGTTGCTGCCCGGCGCCTGCAGCGCCGTCGGGACCGCGACGCGTCCGCGCTGTTTCTGGCCGAAGGACCGCAGGCGGTACGGGAGGCCATGGGCCGACCCGGATGCGTCGTGGAACTGTTCGCCACCCGCGACGCGTACGACCGGCATCCGGCACTCGTCGAGGCCGCTCGGGCCGAGAGCGCCGTGGTGTCGATCGTGACCGACGACGGGTTGGCGGCGGTCGCCGAGACCGTGACACCGCAGGGCCTGGTGGCGGTGTGCCGGCATCTTGACGTGTCGCTCTCCGACGCGCTGACCCGGCGGCCACGGTTGGTCGCCGTACTAGTGGGAATCCGCGATCCCGGTAACGCCGGCACGGTGCTCCGGACCGCGGACGCCGCCGGTGCCGACGCCGTCGTGTTCGCGGGCGAGACGGTCGATCCGTACAACGGGAAGGCAGTGCGGGCCTCGGCCGGCAGCCTGTTCCACCTCGACGTCGTACGCTCGGGCGACCCGGCCGGGGTGATCTCGACCGTACGCGATGCCGGCCTCACCGTGCTGGCCGCGGACGCGTACGGCGACCAGGACCTCGACACCCTCGCCGACGACGGCGCGCTCGACGGTCCGACCGCATGGGTATTCGGCTCGGAGGCCCATGGCCTGCCCGAGGATCTGGCCGAGGCAACCGATGCCCGGGTGCACGTGCCGCTGTACGGCCGGGCCGAGAGCCTGAATCTCGCTGCGGCGGCGGCGGTCTGCCTATACGCCTCGGCCCGGGCGTTGCGCCGCCCGTGATGCGCCGCGCCGCCGGTGATGCGCCGCCGTACCGGCGCGGTGATGCGCGCTGTGTCGCCGGTGATGTGCGCGCCGCGCCGCCGATAAACCGTTCGGGCGACCCGGTAGGATGGTGGCGTTCGTTCCTCTCCCGAAGGAGTTCGATTTCGCCGTGAACGCGTGCATGCACTCGTTTACCGAGCCCGCCGGTGTCGGCGGGCCGCGGATCTGAGCTTCTTCCGTTCGGCTCCCGCACCGGTGGGCAGCGGCCGCGCCGCTCGCGTGCGCCCTGTGCGTCCACCTTTCCGGTGTCACGATCTTTCCGATGTCACGATCGGGGACGCTGCGCCGACCGGCGGTCCAGGCGCTTCGGCGAACAGAGCCACCTTCTAGACTTTGCCCGCTGTCCGCGTGTGAACATCGCGGCCGGACGGCATCCATCGCGGGAGAACTCATGACCTATCGCAATGATCCGTACGACCCGAAGCAGGTTGCCCTGCTCGACCCGGCGGCGCTCGACGATGCCGTCGCCGGCGCCGACAAGGCGTTCGCGGGCGCGACCGACGTCGCCGCGCTGACCGCGTTGAAGCCGCCGCATCTCGGCGACCGGTCGCCGGTGTCGCTCGCCCGCCGGGAGATCGGTGCGTTGCCACCGGCCGCGAAGGCCGACGCCGGCGCCCGCGTGAACGCCGCGCGCCAGGCGATCCAGAGCGCCTACGACCTGCGCCACGCGGCGCTCGCCGCCGAGGCGGCGCAGCGGGTGCTCGCCGAGGAATGGGTCGACGTGACGCTGCCCACCGATCGGCGCGCACGCGGCGCCCGGCATCCGTTGACCACGTTGATGGAGCACATCGGCGATCTGTTCATCGGCATGGGCTACGAGATCGCGGAGGGCCCGGAGGTCGAGTCGGAGTGGCACAACTTCGACGCGCTGAACTTCGTGCCGGACCATCCCGCGCGCACGATGATGGACACCTTCTACGTGGCGGCGGCGCAGCGCGTCGCCGAGGGCGGCGGCCTGCCTCCGCTCCCGGCGGTGGAGACGGGCAGCGGGCTCGTGCTGCGGACGCACACGTCACCCGTACAGGCGCGGGTGATGCTGGCCAAGCAGCCGCCGATCGCGATCGTGTGCCCGGGTCGTACGTACCGCACCGATGAGCTGGACGCGACGCACACGCCGGTGTTCCACCAGGTCGAGGGACTCGTGGTCGACAAGGGCATCACGATGGCGCACCTCAAGGGAACGCTCGACCATTTCGCCCGCGCGATGTTCGGTGCCGATGCGCGGACGCGGTGGCGGCCGTCGTACTTCCCGTTCACCGAACCGTCGGCGGAGTTCGACGTGTACTACGCACAGCACCGCGACGGTCCGCGCTGGACCGAATGGGGCGGCTGCGGGATGGTCAATCCGCACGTCCTACAGGCGTGCGGGATCGATCCGGATATCTACACGGGATTCGCGTTCGGCATGGGCATCGAACGCACGCTGATGTTCCGCAACGGCGTCCCCGACATGCGGGACATGGTCGAGGGAGACGTGCGCTTCACGCGCGGCTTCGGGATGGAGGTCTGATCGGCCATGCGTATGCCCATTTCGTGGTTGCGCGACTATGTCGACGCGTCCGGCGATCCGACCGCGCTGGCCGACCCGGACCGGTTGGAGAAGGCGCTCGTCCGGGTCGGTCTCGAGGTCGAGGAGATCGTCGATCTGCGGGCGACGGTCGCCGGCCCGCTCGTCGTCGGGCGGGTGCTTGCGATCGAGGAGCTGACCGGCTTCAAGAAGCCGATCCGTCACTGCGAGGTCGACGTCGGCACCGCCGGCTCCGGCGGATCGGCTGATTCGGCGGGCTCGACGCCGGCCCAACCCCAGTCGATCGTCTGCGGCGCGACCAACTTCGTCGCCGGCGATCTGGTCGTCGTCGCGCTGCCGGGTAGCGTGCTGCCCGGAGACTTCGCGATCGCGTCCCGGCAGACGTACGGCCGGCTGTCCGACGGCATGATCTGCTCGGCGCGTGAGCTCGGCATCGGCGACGACCACGCCGGCATCATCGTGCTGCCGCCGAACGCCGCCGTCGACGGTGTCGCGGTGCAGCCGGGCGACGACGCGCGGCCGGTGGTGGGACTGGACGACATCGTCGTCGAGCTCGCCATCACGCCGGACCGCGGCTACTGCTTCTCCGCTCGGGGCGTCGCGCGGGAGCTCGCGCACTCGCTCGATCTGCCGTATACGGATCCGGCCGCGGCTATCACACCGGTCTCCGCGACCGCGGGCGGCTACTCCGTCCACGTCCTCGACGAGCGTGGGTGCGACCGCTTCACGGCCGTGACCGTACGCGGCGTCGACCCGACCGCGGCCAGCCCGGAGTGGATGACCACGCGCCTGATCCACGCCGGCATGCGACCGATCTCGCTGGTCGTCGACATCACGAACTACCTGATGCTCGACCTCGGCCAGCCGATGCACGCGTTCGACTTGAACCGCCTGCGGGGCGGTCTCGTCGTCCGGCGCGCCGTCGACGGCGAGACGCTCGCGACGCTGGACGCCACCTTGCGCACGCTCGACCATGACGACATCGTGATCGCCGACGACTCCGGCGTGATCTCGCTGGCCGCTGTCATGGGCGGCGCGTCGACCGAAGTGGCCGACGACACGACCGATGTGCTGTTCGAGGCGGCCCACTGGGCACCGCTCGCGATCGCGCACACCGCCCGCCGGCACAAGCTGCCGTCGGAGGCGTCCAAGCGGTTCGAGCGCGGTGTCGACCCGGCGTTGACGACGGTCGCGGCGGCGCGCGCGGTCGAGCTGCTGACCCGCTACGGCGGCGGCACGGTCGACCCCGGAGTCACCGATGTGGACACCGTCACGGCGCGGGCGGAGATCCGGATGTCGGCCGACCATCCGTCGCGCATCGCTGGGGTCGACTACCCCACCGGTACGGCGGCGCGGCTGCTCGCCGACCTCGGCTGCGTGGTGCGCGAGGACAGCGACACGCTGCGCGTGGTGCCCCCGACGTGGCGGCCCGATCTCACCGAGCCGATCGAACTTGTCGAGGAGGTCATCCGCCTGTCCGGCTACGACCGGGTCCCGAGCGTGCTGCCGCCGGTCCAGCCGAGCAACGGCTTGACCGCGGACCAGCGCCGCCGCCGTACGGTCGGTCGAGCACTGGCCGAGCGTGGTCTGGTCGAGGTCATCTCCTACCCGTTCCTGTCGCCCGAGGCGCTGGAGTCGCTGGGCCTCGGTGCCGACGATCCGCGCCGGGTCGCCGTACGACTGGCGAACCCGCTCTCGGACAAGGAACCGCTCATGCGTACGACGTTGCTGCCGGGCCTCGCCGCGACGCTGCGTCGAAACCGTGGACGACACCAGGCCGACCTCGCGTTGTACGAGATCGGCCTGGTGTTCCTCGCGTCGGTCGATGCCCCGGCGCCGCCGCCGCTCGGCGTCGACCACCGGCCGAGCGACGACGAGCTGGCGGCCGTGGACGCGGCACTGCCGGCGCAGCCCCGCCACGTCGCCGCGATGTACTGCGGCGACGTCGACCCGGCCGGCTGGTGGGGTTCGGCCCGAGCGGCCGACTGGTCGGATGCCGTCGAGGCCGCACGGCTGGCCGTCACGGCGGCCGGTGGGACGGCGACCGTACGCGCCGGCCGGCGATCGCCTTGGCATCCCGGCCGGTGTGCCGAGATCGTGGTGCCCGACACCGACGGGCGCGACATCGTCGTCGGGTACGCGGGCGAACTCCATCCCGAGGTCTGCGCCGCGTTGGCGATCCCAACCCGTACGTGTGCCATGGAGCTGAACCTCGATGCGATCCCGTTGCCGGGCATCACCGAGGCGCCTCGGTTCTCCACGTATCCGCCGGCACTGATCGATGTGGCGCTGGTCGTCGACGCGTCGACGCCGGCCGGCGACGTGCGGGCGGCGCTCATCGACGGCGCCGGACCGCTATTGGAATCCGTGCGTCTGTTCGACGTCTACACATCGGACGCGCTCGGGGCCGACCGCAAGTCGCTGGCGTACAGCCTGACGTTCCGGGCCATGGACCGGACGCTCACCGGCGACGAGGCGATCGCGGCGAGGGATGCCGCGGTGGCCGTGGCGGCCGACCGGTTCGGTGCGACATTGCGGTAGCCGAGCGTCCACTCGCGACGCGGTCTCCGGGCGGGCCGAACTGGTCTGTCCGCGAGCCAAGATCGTAAGACAACTACCAGGTACGCAGATAGGCCGATGCGCAGGCGTCACACCTGCGTAACGATCGGATCCAACGGGACTTGCGGGCACTGGGGTGAGCGGGTTAGCTAGCGCTCATGCGGGTGCGCATTGAGGCGAACGTGCTGGTCCCTGGGCGTGGCGCGCCTATCGAGGACGGCGTGGTGGTGCTTGACGGGTCGGCGATTTCGTTCGCCGGCCCGTCGGCCGCGGCACCGGACACTCCGGACGCGACAGTTGTCGCGGCGCCGGCGGTCATGCCGGGTTTGTGGGACTGCCACACCCACTTGATGGGTGGCACCTCTCTCGATCTGAATCGACTGCCGCTCGAAGCGGTGCCGCTGCGTGCGGTGCGGGCGGCCGCCGACCTGCGTGCGGCGCTCGACGCCGGCGTCACGAGCGTCCGCGAGATGGGCGGCCTCGGTGTCCACCTGGCCCGCGCGGTCGACGAGGGTGTCGTCGCCGGCCCGTCGATTTACGCTGCCGGCGCCATCCTGTCCACCACCGGTGGCCACGGCGACCTGCATAGTTATCCGCTGGCCTGGGTGCACGAGATGCCCGACGGCCGGCTCTGCGACGGTCCGGCCGAGTGCGCGAAGGCGGCCCGGGAGCAATTGCGCCTGAACGCTCGCGTGATCAAGGTGTGCGCGTCGGGCGGCGTCCTGTCCGAGATCGACGACCCGATCCACCAGCAGTTCACGGCGGCCGAGTTGCGGGCGATCGTCGAGGTCGCCGGGATGGCCGATCGCGTGGTCGCGGCGCACTGCCACGGCAAGCCCGGCATCCTGGCCGCGATCGAGGCCGGCGTACGCACGATCGAGCACGGGACGTACCTCGACGAGGAATCGGCGGCGGCGATGCGCGAGACGGGCGCGATCCTGGTTCCGACCCGCACGATCGTGGATGACATCCGGACCAGCCGCGCCGCGCCGCCCTACGCCCAGGCGAAACTCGACGCGATCGCGGACATCCACCGTGGCGCCGTCGCCCTCGCCCATGAGACCGGCGTACGGGTGGCGATGGGCACCGATCTGGCGCTGCGGGCCGGCGGCGGCCCGGGAGCGTGGGGGCGCAACGGACGGGAGCTGCCGTTGCTCGGCGAGTGCGGGTTCACCGCGCTGGAGGCGATCGAGGCCGCCACCGCGAGCGGACCGGACACGCTCGGGCCGCAAGCGCCACGTTCGGGACAGCTCCAAGCTGGGTACGACGCGGATGTCATCACGCTCGACGTGAACCCATTGGACGATCTATCCGTCTTTGTAAAGACAGAACACATCACCGGCGTATGGCGGTCCGGGCAGCGCGTCAAGGGCTGACCGGTCGTGCGGGTCATCGACATGTGACGTCCGCCCACGCGGACGACCCACACCGCCGGCGACCGTGGCGCGCCAGCGCCACAGCGAGATCGGCGGGGGAGGGGAAGTTGTAGATGTCCGCAGTGTCCGCGCATCGGCCGGCCGAGCCGCTGCCGTCGGCCCGACGCGCCGGGCGGGTGCCGCACACGCCGCGCCAGCGTCTCGTTGCTCCCGTCGGTCGGGTCGAGATCCAGAACCACGTCGTCGACCTGCTCGCCGAGGGTGGCAGCGTGCTGCTGCGCGGCCCGGCCGGGATCGGCAAGTCGACCCTCCTGGACTCGCTGGCGCAGCAACGTCCGGACGCGCTCGTGCTGCGCGTCGCGGCCGCCGAGGTCGAGTCCGGCCTGCCCTACCTGACCCTGGTCGATCTGTTCGGCAAGGTCCTCGCGGATCACGGTGTCGTGCTCCGCGGTCACCTCCGCGCCGCCCTCGACGCCGCGCTGCTGCGCACCGCGACCCCGACGACCGCGCAGGACGAGCTGGCCGTGCGACTGGCGGTGCTGGAGTTGCTCCGCGTGTTGTCCAGCCGGAATCCGGTGCTGTTCGTCATCGACGACCTGCCGTGGGTGGATGAGCCGAGCGCGGGAGTGCTGCGATTCGTGGCCCGACGGCTGTCCGGACTGCCGGTACAGATGATCGCGGCCGCCCGGATCAGCGGCTACGAATCGGTCGCCCGAGCCGATCTGTGCCCGCCACCGTGTCACGAGGTCACATTGCCGCCGCTCGGCGCCGACGACGTCGCGGACCTGTTGCGCCAGCGGTTCGGCGATCGGATCAACCGCTCGGCCATCCTGCGGGTGCACTCGGCGTGCGGCGGCAACCCGCTCTTCGCGCTCGAACTCGGCCGCGCGATCGCCGAGCGCGGCGAACCGATCGCGCTCGACGAGCCGCTCCCCGTTCCGGACAAGCTGCGAGACCTGCTCATCGCGCGCCTGGCCGCGCTGCCCGAACCCACCCGGGCCGCGTTGGTCGTCGTGGCCGCGGCTGCCCGACCGACACGCGACCTGCTCGACCGTACGGGCGCCGGCTCGATCACCGACATCCGGGCGGCACTCGACGCGGGCGTGGCGGCCGTCGGCAGCGACGGCGCGATGCGGTTCACGCATCCACTGCTCCGCGAAATGGTCTATGCCGACGCTCGCGCCGAGGATCGCGTACAGGCACACGAAACGCTGGCCGCGGCGGTCGACGATCCGGTCGAACGGGCCCGGCATCTCGCGCTCGCCCGCCCGGAACCGGACGAGACGCTGGCCGCCACGCTGTCCGAGGCGGCGGTGGTGGCGAGCCATCGCGGCGCGCCGGCTATTGCCGCCGACCTCGCTCAACTCGCCGCCGACCGTACGGTCGAGGGTGGTGCCGCGGCCGGCCGTCGCCTCGACGCGGCGCGGTTCGCTGAGGCCGCCGGCATGATCGGCGAGGCGAACCGCCTGGCCACCGAGGCATTGACCGTCGCGACGGATCCGGCGATCCGGGTCGCGCTGCGGCTTCTCTTGCTCGATCTCGCCGGCCAGAACTACTCGCAGGCCGGCCCGCTGCTGGAGGCCGCGGCACTGGACGCGGGCGAACGGGCGGACCTCGGGGCGCTGGTGCACCTCTACCGGGGCCGGAAGGCGGTCTACGACGGCGATCCGGCCGGTGCCGCCGTCGAACTCGACCGCGCGCGCGATCTGGCCAAGACCAGTGGCGACACCCACACGTTCGTCGCCGCTCTGGCGCTGCGCGCCCGCGTCACGAACCCGGAGGAGGGTGAGACCGACGCGCTGATCGACCGGGCCGCCGAACTCGCCCGGTCACTGCCGCTCAGCCCGGAGATGTTGCTGATCCGGCAGCAGCACGCCGCGGCGATAATCCGCCGTGGCGACGTGAACGCCGGGCTGCGCGAACTCGAAGCGTTGCGGGCCGAGGTGGATCGCGGCGGCTCGGTGGGCAACGTCGCCAACGTCCTCATCTCCGTCTGCTCCGCGTACGTGCGAGCCGGCCGTTACGCCGAGGGGCTCGCGGCCGGGCGGACGTGCCTGCGACTCTTCGCCGATCTCGAGGTCACGCCGGGTCCGGGCCTGGTCATCGGGGCGATCGCCGAGCTGCACGGCGGCGACCTGGAAGCGGCCGGCCGGCACGCGGCCGAGGCCGTCGACGCGAGCCTCGCGGCCGGCGACGAGGAATGGCTCAAGATGGCCTATGCCGTCCAGGGTCAGGTGTTGATGCTCGGCGGCGACCCGGGTGCGGCGCTGGAGCCGATGCGCCGGGCGTACGACATCGAGGTACGCCGGGGCGAGATCGACCCGGGCCGGGTGCTCTGGCACGCGGACTTCGTCGAGTCGCTCGCGGCCGCCGGTGCCCGGGCCGAAGCCGCCCGGGTGCTGACCGACGTGAGCGCGATCGCCGATGACCTCAAGCGCGACACGGCGATGCTGAGCCTCACCCGGGCCGGATGCCTGCTTGCGTCGGCCGATGGCGAGCCGCGGATGGCCGCGGCCGAACTCGCGGCGGCCATCGAACAATGGTCCGACCATCCTTTTCCCATCGAGATCGCGCGAGCGCATCACGTGCTCGGCACGATCGAGCGGCGCGCCCATCGGCGTGGCGCGGCGCGCGACGCGTTCGCAGAGGCGGCGCGCCGGTACGGCGAACTCGGGGCACACCCGTGGCGACTCGCGGCGGAGGCGGAATTGACGAAACTGAACGGTCCCCGAGGACTCGGCCTGTCCGACACCGAGGCGCGCATCGTCGACCTGGTTCGGCGCGGCGCGACCAACCGGGAGATCGCACGCGCGACCTTCCTGTCGGTGAAGGCGATCGAGGCGAATCTGACCCGGCTGTACCGGCGCTTCGGCGTACGCAACCGGGAGCAACTGAGCCACGCGGTCGCGGAGACGTCCGCCAGCGAGTGACCCTGCCGGCGAATAACCCCTGTGCGCCCGGTCGTGGTCGGCCGGTAAGCCCGGCGCTCGGCTAGCCGCCGGTGATCGGACGCGGATCGAACGTCGCCCGGATCGTCGCGATCTTGCCGTCTTCGATATGGCTCCAGTTGGCCGTGGGCATCGGCGGGGTGCCGGCGGTGTGAATGTCATACCACGTCAGCACGTCGTCGCCGTCCACGAAGATCTTCTGGATGACGAGATCGCTCATCAGGTCGCCCATCGCGGCCAGGCCCTTCAGGCATGACTCGATGCCGTCGGCCTCGCCCATCGGCCCGCGGAATGTGACGTCGTCGGCCAGGATCGACCGGAGCGTGTCGAAGTCCTTCGCCTTCCATGAGCGGAAATAGGTCTCGGCCAGGCTTCGCGTATCGGCGGTCATTGGGGCCTCCTGTTCCGGGTCCGCGGACGGTTATGCGTGCGGCGTTGGATCGGCGGCGTCGGTCGAGGGGCCGGCCATCACACGTCAGCGCGATCCTCTTCGAGGCCCTTTGACTTCCAGGCCCTCGGCCGACATTGCCACGGGGCGCCGACAAAACCATCGACTTGACGGCGGTTCGGTCGGCCTTCGCAGCAACTTCCCGTCGCCACCGTTATGCGTACCCGCAGCGGCTGGGGCTAACCATCTCCCGCTCAATGGGACATTGGTCACCGAAATTGACCCGGAATCCTGCATGAGGTTACGGTACGAGTGCATAGACATGCGGACGCCGCGCACGTGGGCCGCGCGGTACCGACACAGAGATAGGGGCGCAGGCGTCGTGGGCGTACGGATCGCGGTGGCCGGGGCCACCGGCTACGCCGGCGGGGAGTTGCTCCGCCTTCTGGCCGGGCATCCCGACGTCGAGCTGACCGCCGTCACCGGCCACTCGTCGGCCGGCGCGCGGGTCGGCGACGTCCATCCGAACCTCCGGTCGATCGCCCACCTCACGATCGCGCCGACCGACCCGGCGTCGCTCGCCGGTGCCGATCTCGTGTTCCTGGCGATGCCGCACGGCGAGTCCGGCGCATTGGCCGCACAGCTGCCGGACGACGTCAAGGTCGTCGACCTCGGTGCCGACCATCGGCTGCTCGACGCGGACGCCTGGGCGCGCTACTACGGCGGCGCGTACGCCGGAGCATGGACGTACGGCCTGCCGGAACTCGCCGGCCAGCGCTCGACGATCGCGGCCAGTACGAAGGTCGCGGCGCCCGGGTGCTACGCCACAACGATCACGCTCGCACTTGCGCCATTGATCGCCGCCGGTGTCGCGAGCGCGGACGACGTGGTCGTGGTGGCGGCCTCCGGGACATCAGGGGCCGGACGAGCGGCGAAGGCGCATCTCCTCGGCTCCGAGGTCATGGGCGATATCAGCGTCTACAAGGTCGGCGCGCACCAGCACGTACCCGAGATCAAGCAAGCGTCCGGCGCGCGGACGCTGTCGATGACCCCGATGCTCGCGCCCATGCCGCGCGGCATCCTCGCGACCTGCACGCTCGTGCCGACGAGCCCGACCTCCGCGGACGCCGTGACCGACGTGCTGCGCGCCGCGTACGACACCGAACCCTTCGTGCACGTGCTCACCGGTGACTCGAGTCCGAGGACCGCGGCCACCGCCGGCTCGAACTCGTGCCATCTCAAGGCCCACGTCGATGCCGACTCCGGCCGGATCATCGTCGTCTCTGCGCTGGACAACCTCGGCAAGGGCGCCGCCGGGCAGGCTCTGCAGTGCGCCAACCTGATGCTCGGTCTGCCCGAGTCGACCGGTCTCGCGATCGACGGAGTCGCTCCGTGACCACCGATCCAGAGACCACGCGGCCTACGCAGCCGGCCGACCAACGACCGCTCGTCGTGATCAAGTATGGCGGCCATGCCATGACGTCGCCGGAGGCGCGGACCGCGTTTGCCCATGAGGTGCTCGCCCTCCGCGCGGCTGGCGCCCGGCCGGTCGTCGTGCACGGTGGTGGGCCACAGATCAGCGCGATGCTCGCCCGGGTCGGCATTGCGTCGGAGTTCCGTGGCGGCCTGCGCGTGACGACCGCCGACGCGATGGACATCGTCCGGATGGTGCTCGTCGGGCAGGTCGGTCGCGAGGTCGTCGGTGCGATCAACGCGATCGCGCCGGTGGCCGTCGGGTTGTCGGGTGAGGATGCCGGCCTGCTGATCGCGGAGCGCCGCGTCGCGCATGTCGACGGCGAGCCCGTGGATCTCGGCCAGGTGGGCGACGTCGCGGCGGTGCGGCCCGCGATCCTGCTCGACCTGCTGAGCGCCGGCCGGATCCCGGTCGTGGCCACGGTCGCGCCGGACGCCATCGGCGTGCCGCACAACCTCAACGCCGACACCGCCGCCGGCGCGCTCGCCGTCGCACTCGGCGCGGAACAGCTCGTGATGTTGACCGATGTCGCCGGTCTGTACCGGGCCTGGCCGGACCCGACGACGCTGATCGATGCTCTCGACACCGACGAATTGGAGCTGATGATGCCGAGCCTGTCGGCCGGAATGGTGCCAAAGATGGAGGCGTGCCTGCGCGCGGTGCGCGGCGGTGTGCCGGCGGCTCATGTCGTCGACGGCCGCGATCCGTCGTGGTCGGCCGTCGTGACCGGCGGTGCGGCTCACGGCACCACGATCACCGCGACGTCCGTGGTGGTGAGTGCATGAGCGCGCTGCAGGCTCGGTGGAGCAACTCCATCATGGGTACGTACGGCACTCCGCCGCTCGCCCTCGTGCGCGGCGAGGGTGCGGTCGTGACCGACGACGCCGGCCGGACCTATGTCGACATGCTCGGCGGCATCGCCGTCAACGCGCTCGGTCACGCCCACCCGGCCGTGGTAGAGGCGGTGTCCCGGCAGATCCGGCAGCTCGGGCACGTGTCGAACCTCTACGTCGCGGAGCCGCCGGTCGCGCTGGCCGAGCTGTTGCTCGTCCTGGCCGGCCGGCCCGGCAAGGTCTACTTCGGCAACTCCGGCGCGGAGGCGGTCGAGGCGGCGTACAAGATCTCCCGGCGGACCGGGCGCTCGCACGTCGTCGCGGCGGCCGGCGGCTTCCACGGTCGCACGATGGGCGCGCTGTCGCTGACCGGCCAACCGTCGAAGGCCGACCCGTTCCGGCCGCTGCCCGGGCCGGTGACGCACGTGCCCTTTGGTGACGCCGACGCGCTCGCCGCCGCGGTCGGCGACGAGACGGCCATGGTGATCCTGGAGCCGATCCAGGGCGAGAACGGCGTCATCGTCCCGCCGCCGGGCTACCTGGCCGCGGCGCGCGCGATCACCGCGAAGCACGGTGCCCTGCTGGCGCTGGACGAGGTGCAGACCGGCATCGGCCGTACCGGCCATTGGTTTGCCCACCAGGCGCCCGGCGGACCCGACGCCGGCGTCGAACCGGACATCGTCACATTGGCCAAGGGTCTCGGCGGCGGACTGCCGATCGGCGCTTGCCTCGCGTTCGGTGCGGCGGCAGACCTTCTCGGGCCGGGCGCCCACGGTTCGACGTTCGGTGGCAACCCGGTGAGCTGCGCGGCCGCGCTGGCCGTGCTCCGCACGATCGCCCGCGACGGCCTCCTCGACCACGTGACGCGCGTCGGCGGCCGGCTGGCGAGCGGCATCGACGGGTTGGACAGTCCGATGGTCTCCGGTGTGCGGGGTGCGGGGCTCCTGCTCGGCATCGTGCTGACCGCGCCGGTCGCGGCGGCTGCCGTTGACGCGCTGCGGGATCGGGCGCATTCCGCGGGAACGCAAGGTTTCCTGGCCAACGCGCCGCACCCGGACGTGATCCGGCTCGCGCCACCGTTGATCCTGTCGGCCGAGCAGGCGGACGCATTTGTCGCCGCGCTCGGCGAGACGCTGGCATCGCTCGGCCAGCCGGCACCGCTTGGCCAGCCGGCACCGCTTGCGGCCGGTGAGCCGGCCGCCGACGTCGCACACGTGACGTCGATCGATCGGAAGGACGTGGCCCATGCGGCACTTTCTGCGTGACGACGACCTGAGCCCGGCCGAGCAGTCGGTCGTGCTCGACGCGGCGGCCGCGATGGTCGACGCCCCACATCGCGACAAGCCGCTGGACGGACCGCGGTCGGTCGCGGTCATCTTCGAGAAGCCGTCGCTGCGGACCCGGGTGTCGTTCGAAGTCGCGATCGCCGAGCTCGGCGGCAACCCGGTCGTGCTGGACGCGCAGGCCACCCACTTCGGCCGCGGGGAGACGATCGAGGACGCCGGTCGGGTGCTGTCCGGCTACGTCGACGCGATCGTCATCCGTACGTTCGACGACCAGCGCCTGGCGGCGCTCGCGCAGGCGGCCACCGTACCGGTGATCAACGCGCTGACCGACGGCTACCACCCGTGCCAGCTGCTGGCCGACCTGCTCACGATCCGGCAACTGTACGGCTCGACGCAGGGCCGGACGCTCGCGTACGTCGGTGACGCCGCATTCAACATGGCCAACTCGTACGCGCTCGCCGGTGCGGCCGCCGGTATGCACGTACGGATCGGTGCGCCGGCGGGCTACCAGCCGGATCCGGTGCTGGTAACCCGGGCGCGGGCGATCGCGTCGTCGACCGGCGGCTGGGTCACGGTCACCGACGACCCGTACGAGGCGGTCCGCGACGCCGACGTGGTGGCCACGGACACGTGGACGTCGATGGGCCAGGACGAGAGCCGCGACCGGATCGCCCGGCTCACGCCGTACCAGCTGAATGCCGCCCTTCTCGGCGCGGCCAAGCCAGGTGCCGTCGCGTTGCATTGCCTGCCGGCGCACCGCGGGGAGGAGATCACCGACGAGGTGATGGACGGCCCGCAGAGTGCGATCTTCCAGCAGGCGGCCAACCGGCTGCCGGCGCAGAAGGCCGTGCTGGCCTGGCTGTTGCGGCAGGCGCGGGCGGACGGTCAAGGCCGCAATGCCGCCGCCAAGGCCAGCGCCGCGACTCCGCGGCACGGCGGATCCGTGGTCTCGCTGGTCGGGAACGCGGCATGACCGCGCCGACACTGACCGCCAGCAAGGCGGCCCGGCACGCCCGCATCGTCGCGCTCATCCGCGGCCGGACGGTGCGTGCGCAGACCGATCTGGCCGAACTGCTCGCCGCCGACGGCATCCAGATCACCCAGGCGACACTCTCGCGTGATCTCGACGAACTCGGGGCGGTGAAGGTCCGCACCGGTGACGGCACGTCGGCGTACGTGATCCCGGAGGACGGAAACGCGGCGCTGCGGCCGGCCGAGGCGACTCCGGCGCGGCTGCAACGCCTGCTGCGGGAGCTGCTGACCGGGGTCGACGCGAGCGGCAACCTCGTGGTGCTGCGTACGCCACCCGGCGCCGCGCAGTTCCTGGCCAGCGCGCTGGACCGCTCCGGTCTGGTCGACGTCGTCGGCACGATCGCCGGCGACGACACGATCCTGGTCGTGGCGCGCGATGAGACGCCGGCCGCCAGCACGGCCGGCGCGACGCTCGCCGCCAAGTTCTCCGCCTGGTCCGCCGGCAGCGAGGCGTCCTGACCCGACCATTCGGGCCACAGGCGACACCGCACACGACAGTTCGCCGAAGCAGGCCAGCTCCGACGAAGCAGACCAGCTCCGACGAGGCAGACCGGCTCCGACGAGGCAGACCGGCTCCGACGAGGCAGACCGGCTCCGACGATGCAGACCGGCTCCGACGACGCAGACAGATTTCGACGAAGTAGAGACAGAGAGGCAGCATCGACATGACCGAGCGGGTGGTTCTCGCGTATTCCGGAGGGCTCGACACGTCCGTGGCCATCCCGTACCTGGCCGAGCGCATGGGCGCCGAGGTGATCGCCGTCGCGGTCGATGTCGGACAGGGCGGCGAAGATATGGAGGTCATCCGCAAGCGCGCGCTGGCCTGCGGCGCGGTCGAGTCGGAGGTCATCGACGCGCGCGACGAGTTCGCCGCCGACTACTGCTTCGGCGCGATCCGCGCCAACGCGCTCTACATGGACCGCTACCCGCTGCTGTCGTCGCTCAGCCGCCCGCTGATCGTCAAGCACCTTGTCGAAGCGGCCGCGCGCCATGGCGGCACGGTCGTGTCGCACGGCTGCACCGGCAAGGGCAACGACCAGGTGCGGTTCGAGGTTGGCATCGGTGCGCTCGCGCCGGAGCTGAAGGTCGTCGCGCCCGCTCGGGATTTCGCGTGGACCAGGGACAAGGCCATCGTGTACGCGGAGAGCAAGGGTCTGCCGATCGAGACATCGAAGCGGTCGCCCTATTCGATCGACCAGAACGTCTGGGGTCGTGCCGTGGAGACCGGCTTCCTGGAGGACATCTGGAACGGACCGATCGAGGACGTCTACGCCTACACCAGCGATCCGTCCGTCGTCCGGGACCCGGACGAGGTCGTGATCACGTTCGACGCCGGTGTGCCGGTCGCGATCGACGGCGAGACCGTGACGCCGTATCAGGCGATCGTGGAAATGAACCGCCGCGCCGGCGCGCAGGGTGTCGGCCGAATCGACATGGTCGAGGACCGGCTCGTCGGCATCAAGAGCCGTGAGGTGTACGAGGCGCCGGGCGCGATCGCGCTGATCACGGCACACCAGGAGCTGGAGGCCGTCACCGTCGAGCGTGACCAGGCCCGGTTCAAGAAGTCGGTCGATCAGCGGTGGGGCGAGCTTGTCTACGACGGCCTGTGGTTCTCGCCGCTCAAGGAGTCCCTGGACGCGTTCATCGCCGATACGCAGCGCTACGTGTCCGGCGAGATCCGGATGACGCTGCACGGAGGTCGCGCCACGGTCACCGGCCGGCGGTCGGACGCGTCGCTCTACGACTTCAGCCTCGCGACGTACGACGAGGGTGATCTGTTCGACCAGTCACTGGCCAAGGGGTTCGTCCAGCTGTGGGGGTTGCCGTCGCGACTCGCCTCGGCTCGCGACGCCCGGCTCGGCAGCTGACCGCAGTCGGCCACCGACCGTCGTCGACGGCGGCCCGGTCCGGCCAATCACCCCCTCAAGATTCGTGACCTTGAAACGCTAGGAGCCTCTCGCGTTCATGATCAGGGTGCTGAGCCATCAAGGTCACGGATCTTGGAACTGCTGGAGGAGACTGTGGTCGTGAGCGACCGCGTAATGAGCAACACCGAAACCGGGCCGGGCGAGACCGGAAACGCCGGCTCGGGCCGGACGAGCCTGTGGGGCGGCCGATTCTCCGGCGGGCCGGCCGAGGCGCTCGCGCGCCTGTCGGTGAGCGTGCAGTTCGACTGGCGGCTCGCGCCGTACGATATCGCCGGGTCGCGCGCGCACGCCCGCGTCCTGGCCCGGGCGAACCTGCTGACGGCCGACGAACTCGGCCGCACATTGGCGGCACTGGACGATCTCGAAGCGGCGTGCGCGTCGCGCCAGTTCGTGCCGACCGCCGAAGACGAGGACGTGCACACCGCACTCGAACGCGGCCTGCTCGAGCGACTCGGCACGCTCGGCGGCAAACTGCGCGCCGGTCGTTCCCGCAACGACCAGGTCGCCACCGACCTGCGGCTCTACCTCCGCGATCACGCGCGCGGCGTCGCGGCCCGGCTGGTCGAGTTGGCCGACGCCCTCGTCGCGCAGGCCGCCGAGCACATCGACACGCCCGCCCCGGGCATGACGCACCTGCAACCGGCCCAACCCGTCTCGTACGGGCACCATCTTCTGGCGCACGTACAACCGCTGCTGCGAGACCTCGATCGGTTGCGCGATTGGGACCGGCGTGCATCGGTCAGTCCGCTCGGCGCCGGCGCGCTGGCCGGCTCGTCCCTGCCGCTCGACCCGATACAGGTCGCCCGCGAACTCGGATTTGCCGCCGCGGCGCCGAACTCGATCGACGCGGTGGCCGACCGCGACTTCGCGGCCGAGTTCCTGTTCGTCGCCGCGTTGATCGGGGTGCACCTGTCCCGTCTCGGCGAGGAGGTCGTGCTGTGGACCACCTCGGCGTACGGCTGGATCGAACTCGACGACGCGTACGCGACCGGATCGTCGATCATGCCGCAGAAGAAGAACCCGGACATCGCCGAGCTCGCCCGCGGCAAGTCGGGCCGGCTGATCGGGGGCCTCGTCACCGTGCTCACGATGCTGAAGGGGCTGCCGCTCGCGTACGACCGCGACATGCAGGAGGACAAGGAGCCGGTCTTCGACGCGGTGGACACGCTGCAGGTCGTGCTGCCCGCGCTGGCCGGGATGATCGCGACCATGACCGTCCACGCCGATCGCATCGCCGCGGCGGCGCCGGTCGGCTACACGCTCGCCACCGAGGTCGCCGACTGGCTCGTGCGTCGTGGCATCCCGTTCCGCGAGGCGCACGAGATCACCGGTGCCCTCGTGGCGCGCGCGTCCGCCCGTGGTGTCGGACTCGACGAGATCGAGGACTCCGAGTTGGCGAACGTTTCGGGCTCTCTGACGCCCGACGTGCGCGAGGTGCTGACCGTAGCGGGGGCGCTGGCCGCCCGGACGACGTACGGGTCGACCGGTCGACACCCCGTCACCGAACAGCTGGCTTCGGCCGCCGAGCAGGTCGCACAGTGGCGGGCCTGGTCGGACGAGGTTGTCGTGCCCCGGTAGCCTCGGCGAGGTGAGTGGCACGCGCATCGCGATGTGGTCCGGGCCGCGCAACATCTCGACCGCGATGATGCGCAGCTTCGGCGAGCGTGGGGACACGATCGTCGTCGACGAGCCGCTCTACGCGCACTATCTCTACGCGACCGGTCTGGATCACCCCGGACGGGATGAAATCGTTGCGAGCCAGCCGACCGACTGGCGGGCGGTCGCGGCCACTCTGACCGGGCCGCTGCCCGACGGCATCTCGGTGTTCTACCAGAAGCACATGTCGCATCATCTGTTGCCGGATGTCGGTCGGTCCTGGCTCAGCGTGCTCAGCCACGCGTTCTTGATCCGGGATCCGGCCTACGTCGTCGCGTCGTACGCGAAGGTTCGCGAGCCGACCCTCGACGACCTGGGATATCCGCAGCAGGTCGAGATCTTCCGGCGGTACGGCGGACCGGTCATCGACGCCGTCGACGTGCTCCGCGATCCGGCCGGCGTGCTGTCCCGGCTGTGCGAAGCCCTGGGCATCGACTGGGACCCGGCGATGCTCCGGTGGCGGCCCGGTCCCCGGGACACCGACGGCGTCTGGGCGCCACACTGGTACGGCAAGGTCGAAAGCTCGACCGGTTTCGCCACCTACGATCCCGGGCCGGCCGTGGTGCCGAGTCGATTGCAGTCGCTCGTCGACGCCGCGATGCCGTACTACGAGGAACTGGCCGTACAGCGACTGGCGGCGTAGTCCGTACCGCCGCTGGATCTAAGACTGGCCGACGACGGGCGTGCCCTGCGTCGTGGCGTAGTCGTGGTAGAGCTCCGCGACGCGGAGCGTGACCGGCCCGACGTCGCCCGAGCCGATGAGGCGACCGTCGATCTCGACGACGCCGGCGATCTCACCCATCGTGCCGGTGCAGAACACCTCGTCCGCCGTGTACATCTCGGTCAGCGAGACATCGCGGATCTCGACCGGGATGCCGGCCGACGAGGCGAGCGCGAGGACGGTCGATCGCGTGATGCCCTCCGGACACGCCACCGAGCGGGGCGTCACCAAGGTGGCGTCGGCGACGGCGAAAAGATTCGTCGCGTTGGTCTCGGCAACGAAGCCGCGACCGTCGAGCATCAGCGCGTCGTCGGCCCCGGCGACGTTCGCCTCCATCTTCGCGAGGATCGAGTTCAGCAGGTTGTTGTGGTGGATCTTCGGGTCGAGTACGTCCGGACCCGGCCGCCGCGTACTTGCGGTGATCAGCCGCAGACCGGACGTGTCGTACACCGGTGCTTTGTATTCCGGCAGGACGATGAGCGTGCAGCCGGCCTGGTTGAGGCGCGGATCCATGCCGCTGGTCACTTTGACCCCGCGGGTCAACGTCAGCCGGATGTGTACGCCGTCGGTCATCGCGTTCGCGACGAGCGTCTCGGTGATCGCGGCGATGATGTATGCGGTGTCCGGGATCGCCGCGAATCCGAGCGCCGTCGCCGACCGCCGCAGCCGGGCCAGATGTGGTTCGAGGCCGAAGATGCGGCCGTCGTAGACGCGCAGCCCTTCCCAGACCGCGTCGCCGCCCTGCGCCAGCGAATCGAACGGCGAGATGCCCGGCTCGTTCCGGTGCCGTAGTACACCGTTGCACCAGTAGACGATGTCGGCGTTGCGCTCGTCGTACGTCTGCAGCATGGGGACGCTCCTACCTCGACGACTCATCCGCCGGCTCGATCCGGCAGAGACATGTAATCATGAGCGCCGCCCGCCGCCCGCCGCCCGCCGCCCGCCGCCCGCCGCCCGGCCGCCCGCCGACCGGTCGGGCCGGGCCTCTCGTTCGCTGAGACCGCAACCACCGTGGTGTGGCGCTGACGACTCGCGACATCACTGTGCGTGAACGCATCGGCCGATAACTATCTCCTGTTATCGAGCCGTAATCGTCGATGTGTTGATTTGATTTGTATACAAGATACCGTCGGAGTCCTCACTGGACCGGGAGGAGCCCGATGCCGCGCCAAACCCCCGCTTCTCGGCTACCCGAACGCCAACGACGCGCGCTCCGCCGGAGCGTCGTCCTCATCGCTGTCGCACTTGTGCTGACCGGCTGTACGTCGATCTCGTCGAGCTCAGCCAAGCCGGCCTCCAACGCGAAAGCCGCCAAGGCCGGCGGCACGCTCGAGGTCGCGCTGTCGGCCGAGCCCGACGCGCTCGACCCCACCCTGGGCCGCACTCTGGTCGGCCGCAGCGTTTTCACCTCGATCTGCGAGAAGCTCTACGACGTCGACAGCAAGCTCAACATCGTGCCGCAACTCGCGGCTTCGCTGCCGCAGTTCTCATCGGACGGGCTTACCGTCACGATCAAACTCCGCCCCGGTGTCAAGTTTGCCGACGGCACCACGATGGACGCCGCCGCCGTCAAGACCAGCCTGGACCGTGACATCACGCTCAATGGCTCGGCCCGCGCGAGCGAACTTTCGAGCGTCGACAGTGTCGCGGTGGCCGATCCGTCGACCGTGACGATCAAGTTGAAGCAGCCGTTCACGCCGCTGACGGCGATCCTTGCCGACCGCTCCGGGATGGTCATGTCGCCGACCGCGCTGAAGGCGGAAGGCGACGCCAACTTCGGTGCCCACCCGGTGTGCGTTGGCCCGTTCAAGTTCGCCGACCGTGTCGCCCAGGACCACATCGACGTGGTCAAGGATCCCAACTACTACGACGCCAGCAAGGTCCTGCTGGACAAAATCGAATACAAGATCATTGCCGATCCCACGACGCGTTTCAACAACCTGAAGTCCGGCGACGTCCAGGTTCTCGACACCGTCGCTCCGACCGACGTCGACGCGCTGAAGGCCGACTCGAAGCTTGACCTTCTGAGCTCGGATTCACTCGGATACCAGGGCATCACCATCAACATCGGCAACGTGGACGGAGTGGGCAAGCCCGGTCGGGCCCTGCCGGCCAGTCTGGCCAGCCCGCTGTCCGCCGATGCCCGCGTGCGACAAGCCTTCGAGATGAGCATCGACCGCGATGCCATCAACAAGGTCGTCTTCCGCAGCAAGTACAGCCCGGCCTGCGGACCGATCAGCCCAGCCAGCCCATTCTCGACCGCCGCCGCGCAGGCCTGCCCCAAGTTCGACCCCGCCGGCGCCAAGGCTCTACTGGCCCAGGCCGGAGTGGCCACGCCGGTGAAGGTCAGCATGGTCATCGGCAACACTCCCGACGCGGCGACGCTGGGTGAGGCAATCCAGGCCGAGGTGAAGGACGGCGGGTTCGACCTGCAACTCAACCCGACCGAATTTGCCGCCTCGCTGGACCTGACCGACGCCGGCAAGTATCAGTCGTTCCAGATCGGTTGGTCCGGCCGGGTCGACCCGGACGGCAACATCGCCAACTTCGTGAGCACGCTCGGTTCGCAGAACAACGACGGCTACTCGAATCCCACTGTGGACTCGCTGCTCGAGCAGGCTCGATCGCAGGCCGACGTGTCCGCCCGGGGCAATCTCTACGGCCAGGTGATCACCCAACTGCACAAGGACGTACCGATCATCTACCTGTACCGGCAGAAGAACTTCACCGGTGTCGCCCGCACTGTCGTGGGCGTGCAGGTATACGGCGACGGCCTGCTCCGCTTCAAGACCGCCGGCTTCGCCGCCTGATCACAATCCGACCCGTGGTGAGCCCTTCATGGCTCATCACGGGTCGATCGGGAGGAGATCGATGGGGCGGTACGTCCTGCGCCGGCTGGCCGAGTCGGTGGTCACATTTGTCCTGGTCACGATCGTGGTCTTCGCTGGTGTGCGCGCGTTGCCGGGTGATCCGGCACGCGCGCTGGCCGGCGAGGAGAGCGATCCGACCACGCTGGCCCAGATCCGCAAGTCGTTCGGCCTGGACGAACCGATCCCGGTGCAATATCTGCACTACGTCGAGAACGCGCTCCGGGGCGATCTCGGCCGATCGTCGCGCACCGGACTTCCGGTCGCCACGACGATCCGTCAGGCGTTGCCGGTGACGCTGCAATTGGCCGTCTTCGCCATCGTGGTCGCCGGGCTGATCGGAGTGATCGCGGGCGTCGTCGCCGCGGTACGGCGGCGGAGCGTCGCCGAGTGGGCGGCGAACGCGGTCGCGTTGTTCGGGCTCTCGGTGCCGAGCTTCTGGCTCGGGCTGATGGCCATCCTGGTCTTCGCGATCGCCTACCCGGTGCTTCCGGCCTCCGGGTTCGTCTCGGTCTTCGCGGACCCGGTGCAGAGCTTCCGGCACCTCGTGATGCCGGCGGTCGTCCTCGGCTCGGGGCTCGCGGCCGTCATCATGCGGCAGACCAGGTCCGCGATGATCGAGGCGATGGGCGCCGACTACATCCGCACCGCCCGAGCCAAGGGCCTGGGCGGCGCGCAGGTAGTCGTCGGCCACGCCCTGCGCAACAGCCTCATCGTCGTGACGACCATCGTCGGATTGCAGCTCGGCGTGCTGATCTCCGGAGCCGTGGTGACCGAACAGATCTTCGTGCTGCCCGGCTTCGGCAAGCTCACCATCGACGCGGTCTTCACCCGGGACTATCCGATGATCCAGGGCGTGGTACTGGTCACGGCGACCGCCTACATCGGCGTCAACCTGCTGGTCGACCTGCTCTACAGCGTGATCGATCCGCGCGTCCGGGTCGGCGGTGGCGCGTTGTGAGCGCGGTCGAACTGGTCACCGTGGACGGTGTCGCACCGCTTCGAGCGGTCGGTGGCGGCCGGCGGGTGATGCGCCGACTGCTGCACAACCCGCTCGCGATGACCGGACTTGTAGTCGTGACGATCGCGGTCCTCGCCGCTATCTTCGCCGGTCTGATCGCGCCGTTCGCGCCCGACCACACCGACTTCGCGGCCGCGCTTTCGCCGCCGTCGGCCGCTCACTGGTTCGGGACCGACGAGCTCGGGCACGATCAGCTGTCGCGGGTGCTGTTCGGGCTGCGGGTCTCGCTGTCCGTGGCGGCGCTGTCGGTCGCGCTGTCGCTCGTGGTCGGCGTCCCGCTCGGGCTCGCGGCCGGCTTCTACGGCTTTCTCGACCCGATCGTCTCCCGGTTTACCGACACGCTTCTCGCTTTTCCGTTCCTCATCCTCGCGGTCGGTCTGGCCGCGATTCTCGGCCCGTCGCTCGCCACAGCGACGATTGCGATCGGCATCGGTGGCGTGCCGGCGATCGTGCGCGTCACCCGTAGCGAGACGCTGCGCCTGCGCGGGCTCGACTTCGTGGCCGCCGCGTTCGCCGACGGCGCGACCGATCTCGTCGTGCTACGGCGGCATATTCTGCCCAACGCGGTGAATGCGTTGATCGTGCAGGCCACCGTGGCCGCGCCGGCGGCGATCATCGGCGAGGCGGTGCTCTCCTTCCTGGGCCTCGGCATCCGCCCGCCGGCGCCATCTCTCGGCGTCATGCTGGCCAGCGCCCAGGCCCAGTTCCGGGACGGGCCGTGGCTCGCCGTGCTGCCCGGGATTTGCGTCGTCGTCGTCACGCTCGGTCTGAACCTGCTCGGCGACGGCCTACGCGACGCACTTGACCCGAGGGAGACCCGGCGATGAGCGAGCTCACGGTGACGGCGGCCACCGCAACGGAGCCGATCGACCTGCTGTCCGTACGGGATCTGAGCGTCACGTTCCGCACCGAGGACGGCCCGGTTCTCGCGGTCGACGGCGCCTCGTTCGATGTGGCGGAACGCGAAGTGCTGGCCCTGGTCGGCGAATCGGGATGCGGCAAGAGCGTGACGGCGATGGCGCTGACCCGCCTCCTGCCGGACAACGCGACCATCTCCGGCTCGGTCCGGCTCGTGGACCAGTCGGTGCTCGACTTGCCCGAATCGGGGCTGCGTGACGTTCGCGGCCGCGACATCGCGTACGTGTTCCAGGAGCCGATGACCTCACTCAACCCGGTTCTGACCGTGGGCCGCCAGATCGGCGAGGTGCTCCGGCGACACCAGGGTATGCGCGGCTCGGCGGTGCGCCAGCGGGCGAGCGAACTGCTCGACCTCGTCGGCATCCCGCTGCCGGCGCGCCGGCTTGCGTGAATATCCCCATCAGCTCTCCGGCGGCATGCGGCAGCGCGTGATGATCGCCATGGCCGTGGCCTGCCGACCGAGGCTGCTGATCGCGGACGAGCCGACGACGGCGCTGGACGTGACGGTGCAGGCGGGGATCCTCGACGTGCTCCGCGACCTCCGTTCGAGCATCGGCACCGCGGTGCTGCTGATCACGCACGACCTGGGTGTGGTGGCGGACCTCGCCGATCGCGTCGTAGTCATGTACGCCGGACGCGTCATCGAGGAGGCCGAGACCGAGATGCTCTTCGCCCAGCACAGCCACCCGTACACGCGTGGTCTGCTGGAGGCCGTGCCCAACCCGCACCGACGCGTGCCCGGCGGTCTGCGGGAGATACCCGGACGAGTGCCGACGATGCGCGACTCGCCGGAGTCATGCACCTTCGCCGCCCGATGCGACTACGCGGACGACGCCTGTCGTACGGCCCGGCCGACGCTGCAGCCCGGCCCGGCCGGCCACCCGGTGCGCTGCCTCCACCCGCTTCCGATGACGGTCGAGGTGGCCGGATGACCGCCGTGTTGGAGGTTGTCGATCTGGTCAAGCACTTCGGGCCGGTCCGCGCGGTGGACGGCGTCAGCCTTACCGTCGGCCGTGGTGAGGTGCTCGGACTGGTGGGGGAGTCCGGCAGCGGAAAGAGCACATTGGGCCGGTGCGTGACCAGGCTGGTGCCGGTGACCGGCGGTCAGGTCTTCGTCAACGGTACGGACATCTCCGGGCTCACCCGGCGCCGGCTACGACCGTTGCGGCGTGACTTCAACATCGTCTTTCAGGACCCGGCCTCATCGCTCAACCCTCGGATGGCCGTGGCCGAGATCATTGGCGAACCGCTGCGTCTGCATCGGGTCGGCACCCGTACGAGCCGGCAAGCGCGGGTCACGGAACTGCTCGACCAGGTCGGACTTCGCCCCGAGGTGGGGCGCCGCTATCCGCATGAGCTGTCCGGCGGCCAGCGCCAGCGGGTGAGCCTGGCCCGGGCATTGTCGGCCGGACCGTCGCTGCTGGTCGCCGACGAGCCGACCTCGGCGCTGGACGTTTCTGTGCAGGCCGCGGTGCTCAACCTCATCGGCCGGCTCCAGGCCGACCTCGGTTTCGCCTGTCTGTTCGTCACGCATGACCTGGCCGCGGTGGAGTTCCTGGCCCAGCGGGTCGCGGTGATGTATCTGGGAGTCCTCGTCGAGCTGGCCGGCCGAGATGGGTTGTTCGCCAGTCCGCGCCATCCGTACACTCAGGCGCTGCTGTCGGCCGCGCCGGTTCCGGAGCCGCGAATCCAGCGCAAGCGACAACGCATTGTGCTGACCGGCGAGGTGCCGAGCCCGGTTGATCCACCGTCCGGCTGTCGTTTCCATCCGCGGTGCCCCGTCGCGGTGCCGGAGTGCGCCCGCGTGGTGCCGACGTTGCGGCCCGTTGGACCGTCTGGAGAACTCGTTGCCTGCCACCTCGTCGACGACGATGGTTCCGGCCCGCGACTGATCTAGGAGCAATTACTGATGAATCCGACCCGCCCGCAGCTGGCCGGCACATTCGGCATGGTCACGTCCACCCATTGGCTCGCCACGGCGGCCGGGATGGCCGAACTCGAACACGGCGGGAACGCGTTCGACGCGGCGGTGGCCGTCGGCTTCACGTTGCAGGTTGTCGAGCCGCACCTCAACGGTCCCGGCGGAGAGGTGCCGATCATCTTTGCGCGGGCGGATGACGTCGCACCGACCGTCCTGTGTGGACAGGGTCCCGCGCCGGCCAAGGCGACCGTCGCCCACTATCGAGATCTCGGGTTCGAGCTCGTTCCCGGAGCCGGTCCGCTGGCCGCCGCGGTTCCGGGCGCTGTCGAGGCCTGGCTCACGCTGTTGCGCGACCACGGCACGCGCCGGCTTGCGGACGTGCTGCGCTACGCCGTCTCGTACGCCGAGCACGGCCACCCGATGCTGCGCCGTACGGCCGAGGCGATCGGGCAGATGTCGGAGCTGTTCACGCAGGACTGGACGACGTCGGCCGAGGTTTATGTGAACGGCGGCACGCCACCCGAGCCGGGTGCGTTGCTGCGCAATCCGGTCCTCGCCCGCACCTACGGCCGTCTGATCGAGGCGGAGGCCGCCGCCACCGGTGGACGCGAGGCGGGGATCGACGCGGCGCGGCGGGCCTGGCGAGAGGGCTTCGTCGCCGACGCGATTGACGCGTTCGCTCGTCGTCCGTTCCGCCATCCCGACGCCGACCGGTTGCCGGGCGTGATCACCGGCGCGGATCTGGCCGCTTTCACGGCGACGTACGAGCCGACTGCGTCGCACCGATTCCGCGACGTCGTGGTCCACAAGACCCAGGGCTGGGGGCAGGGACCGGTCTTGCTCCAGCAGTTGGCGCTGCTCGACGGCTATGACGACGCCGCCATCGACCCGTCCAGCGCGGACGGCGTACACGTCGCGGTTGAGGTGGGCAAGCTCGCATTCGCCGACCGGGAGGCCTGGTACGGCGATGCCGCGCCGCCGCCCTTGACGGCGCTGCTCGAAGCCGACTACACGGCGTCGCGACGGCCACTGATTGGCGAGGAGGCGAGCCTGTCGCTGCGCCCCGGCGCGCCGGATGGGCGAGCGCCTCGGCTGCCGGCATTCGTTGCACGACCCCCCGCCGAATCGAGCGGCGCGTCGAGTGCTGCATCCGGGGCCACACCGGTCGTGCCGCAGCCACCGGCGCCGGGCATCGGTGAGCCGACGATCGAGCCGACCGGAGTGACCCGCGGCGACACCTGCCATGTCGATGTTGTCGACCGCTGGGGCACCATGGTGTCCGCGACGCCGAGCGGTGGCTGGTTGCAGAGTTCCCCGTTGATCCCGGCGCTGGGCTTCCCGCTCGGGACGCGCTTGCAGATGTGCTGGCTCGAGGAGGGCCTGCCGGCGAGCCTGGTTCCCGGGCGACGGCCGCGTACCACGCTCAGCCCGACGATCGTCTACCGCGACGGCCAACCGGTGATCGCCTGCGGTACTCCCGGAGGCGATCAACAGGATCAGTGGCAGCTCGTATTTTTGCTGTCGCATGTCGTACGCCGCCTCCCGCTGCAGGCGGCAATCGAGGCGGCGAGCTGGCACAGCAACGCGATGCCGAGTTCTTTCTACCCGCGAGCGATGCACCCGGGCGAACTCGTCCTCGAGGGTCGCTGGAGCGGCGCGACGGTCGATGCACTCCGTCGGCGCGGCCACCGGGTAGTGGTTTCCGGCGACTGGTCACTCGGCCGGTTGTCCGCGGTGAGTCGCGATCCCCGTACCGGTGTGTTGCAGGCCGCGGCGGATCCCCGGGGCCAGCAGGCGTACGCCGCCGGCCGTTAGCGGTAGTGACCCGGACCGCCGCTAGGCACCCGGCACCGAGAGGCGGACTGTGGAGTGCCCGCGCGACTCGGGGCTCGTCGGAGCGACCGAGTGGACGGAGTGCCGCAGTGCCGTCTCGCGCGCCGCGCCGACGTGGGCGTGTGCGGCGCGACCGGCGGCGTCGGAGTCACCGGCGGTGATCGCTTCGACCAAGGCGGTGTGCTCCGTCAACGACATCGGCGCCCGGTGCACCGCAGTCTGGCGGTAGATCCACTGCAACCTGTCATGCAACGAGTCCATGATGCTCATGAGAAGACTGTTGCCGGACAGTCGGCAGATCTCGGTGTGGAAGGCGCTGTTCAGCGCGGCGAGTTCGGTCGCGGTCGCCGCGCCGGCCGCATCGGTGACCAGCTGCCGCAGCGTGGCGGTACCGGCCGCGTCGATGTGCTTCGCCGCAAGCTGGGCGGCCAGTACCTCCAGGGCGAGCCGAACCTCGAAGACGTTCTCGATGTCCTGACGCGAGATAGTGGCTACGACCGCGCCCCGACGGGGGAGGCCGACGAGAAATCCTTCCCGCTCGAGCACCCGGATAGCCTCGCGGACCGGGTTACGCGACACCCCGAAGTCGTCGGCGAGCCGGTCTTCGGTGAGGCGGTGGCCGGGCGGATAGTCGCAGTCAATGATCCGGCGACGCAGCTCGGTCACGACCTTGTCGCGCAGCGGCAGATGACTCTCACCGATCGTCATCGCGCTAGTCACCGCTGGTCACCCTTTCCCGAGCCCACAGTTTTCGGGTAAGCGTATCGGGCGGTGGCTGAGAGGCACGGTAGGCGCTCGTAGCGTGTTTGGTCGTACATGAAATATGCTCAGATCGGATGATATGTGAAGGGCGGTCTCTCGCCTGGCCGGCCAGTGCGGCCGCTCCGCGCAACCGGGCCGGCGAGGCGCTCAGCTAAGTGTCTGGCACGCTGTCGGGGTGGCTTACCCCTGGACGCTCGCGCCGGCATCGCGGGTCGCTGACACCGCAGCCTCGCTCCTCGGCTGGGAACTGGCGGCGAACGGTGTGCGCGTGAGGTTGAGCGAGGTCGAGGCCTACGCTGGCGCTGCCGACCCGGCGTCGCACGCGTTCCGCGGACGGACGCCGCGAACCAGCGTGATGTTCGGTCCGGCCGGCGTGGCCTATCTCTATTACGTGTTCGGCGCGCACTGGTGCCTGAACATGGTCCTCGGCGAGGAGGGCGTCGCGGCTGCCGCGCTGCTGCGCGCCGGTTCCGTCATTGACGGCGTCGAACTGGCCCGCGCTCGCCGGAACGGCGTCAAGGATCGCGAGCTTGCCCGGGGGCCGGCTCGCCTCGTCCTGGCACTCGGCCTCGACGGCTCGGCCTACGGGACGTCGATGGTCGACGGATCCGGGCCCGTCGTTATCACGCCGCCGTCGAAGCCGGTCGAGGCGAGTGAGATCTCATCTGGGCCGAGGGTCGGGGTTTCCTCCGCGCACGACGTGCCGTGGCGGTTCTGGATTACCGGCGACCCGAGCGTCAGTCTCTACCGCAGGCACTCGCCGAGGCAGCGCACCAATTCCCCCAATTCACTGTGACGAGCATCTGCTGTGACGAGGCAGCCCGCCCGCCCCACTCGACGGCTCGGCCCGGTCGGGCACTCCGGAAGCCGGCCAGGATCTTGCCGGCGTGTCTGAGCCGCTCACCATGGCGCAGGGCGTGACCGGAGGCGTGCCCGCATCTCGCACTACGCGCGTAGGGGGTCGGGTGCTACCCCGGTAGGGCGCGTCTCGACGGTCGCGGCGATAGCCTCCGGCTATGGAACTCCGCCGCATCCGGGACGATGTCGTCGAGCTCGTCGTCGGCGGCGGGGTGCCCGCCGGCTCGTCACGGCGGCCGCGTTGGCTCGGGCCGTACCGGTGGCCCGTGCTGCTCCTGCTGACCGTCGCGCTCGGGTTCGCCGCGAATGCGAGCGTCAACGGCGCGAGCCCCGCGGGACGGCTTGTCGCGGTGCTCGGCGCCACGCCGCTGGCGATCATGGCGAAACGACCGCTGATCGCATGGCGCGTGGCGTGGATTGCCGCTGCGTTGTCCGCGGCTTTCCCGTCGCCACATGAAGCCGTGTGGCCGTGGGCCCCGGTGACGGTGCTGGTCTATCTCGTCGCGGTGTTCGGGGCGGCGGCGACGCAGCGCCTCGGCGTGACGGTCGGCGTCTGGCTCGCGACATGTGTGCTCGTCGTCTGGGAGACGAACCAGAACAACCAAGCGGGGGTCATCCTCCTTGTCACGGTGCTGGTGCTCGCCGGTGACCAGGTCCGGCGCCGGGCGCGGGCCCAGCGGAACCTCGCCGCCGAAGAGGAGCGCAGCGTCGTCCTCGCCGAACGGACGCGGATCGCCCGCGAACTGCATGATGTGGTCGCGCACTCCATGTCGATGATCGCCGTGCGGGCGGAGACCGCGCCGTACCGGTTGGGCGAGGTCGGCCCGGCCGCCCGCAGCGAGTTCGGTGAGATCTCGGCGGCCGCGCGTGAAGCGCTCGTGGAGATGCGCCGCCTGCTGGGTGTCCTGCGAAGCGAACAGCACGAGGCCTTGACCGCACCGCAACCCGGCCTCGCCGATCTGGCCGAGCTGGTCGATGGCGCCCGCCGGGCCGGCGCCACGGTCGAACTCGACGTGGCGGATGATGTCCCGAGCGCGTCGCCGGCGGTCGAGCTGACGGCCTACCGGATCGTCCAGGAGGCGCTGTCGAATGCGGGCCAGCACGCACCGGGCGCGAGGACCACGGTCGCGGTTGGTCGCACCGCGACGAACCTCACCGTCGTGGTGAATAACGGCCCGGCGCAGCGGCCCGACCACGCGACCGCCGGACGGACGGCGCCGCCACGCGTCGGGCACGGGCTGTTGGGCATGCGCGAGCGAGCGACATCGCTCGGCGGTGAGCTCGCTGCGGGTCCGCTGGCCGACGGTGGTTTCACGGTACGGGCGGTCCTGCCGCTGTCGGCCGACGCCGACGTCGAGGTGGGCGCGGCATCGGTGTCGGCACCGGATGCGGCGACCGCGCCCGGCGGTGTCGCGTGATCACGGTCCTGATTGTCGATGACCAGGCGATGGTGCGGGAGGGCTTTGCGGCACTGTTGAGCGCGCAGTCGGACATCGTCGTGCTGGGCGACGCGGCCAATGGCGCCGACGGCGTCGCGGCAGTGCGACGACTCGACCCGGACGTCGTCCTCATGGACGTACGGATGCCGATCATGGACGGGCTGGCGGCGACCGAAAAGATCTTGGCCGGATCGACCGGACCGACCGGATCGGCCGGGCTGACCGCCGCCGCCGGCTCTGGCCGCCCGAAGGTGCTGATCCTTACCACGTTCGACCTCGACGACTACGTGTTCGGTGCCCTGCGGGCGGGCGCCAGTGGTTTCGTACTCAAGGACGCACCGGCGGCGGATCTCGTGCATGCCGTACGCGTCGTGGCCGCGGGCGACGCGCTGCTGGCGCCGTCGGTGACCCGGCGCCTGATTGCTGACTACGCCACGCGTGGTCGACCCGATCGGCGCACCGCCGCCGCTCTCGGCGAGCTGACGCCACGCGAGACGGACGTGCTGCGGCTGATCGCGCACGGACAGTCCAACCAGGAGATCGCCGGCAAGCTCGTGCTCGCTGAGCAGACCGTGAAGACACATGTGAGCCGCGTGCTCGCGAAGTTGGCGTTGCGCGATCGCGCGCAGGCGGTCGTGTTCGCGTACGAGAGCGGCCTGGTCACGCCGGGCGACTAGCCGCCGGGTCGACGACTCTCGGGCCGATCGGGCCGCCACGGCATTTCCTGCTCGCGCGCCTTCGCCCGCTCTGCTCCTCGTTCCCCCTTCGGCCCGTCGCTCCCCGTTCGTTGTTGCTCTCTGGCGCCGTGTCAGCTCCGGCCCCGTTCTCTGGTTCGGCTCCGTTTCGTCGACCGCGCGGCTGCCGCATGAGTACCGCCTTGGTTGGTCCGATGTGGAACGTCGGGGTGACCGCGAAGCGTTCGAATGCTACGTCGGAGTGACGCCAAGATGGCTCCGCAGTGTGAGGCGCCGGAAGAGACCGTCTTCCTAGCTTGACGCCCATGATGATGTGGATCCTTCGCGGAGCGGCAGCATTCGTGGTCGGAGTGGTGCTCGCCGTCGGGCTGCCGGATCCGGCGCCCGCCGCCCCCGCCATACCAGCGGTCGCGGGCCTACCCACCGCCAACCCCGACCGCGTTGCCGCGTATTTCGCCGGCCTGCCGAGCGAGCAGGCATGGGCGTTGGCGATGAACGATCCGATGACGGTCGGCAATCTCGACGGCGCGCCGATCGCGCTGCGCTTTGCGGCCAATGCACGTGAGGACGGTGTCCGTTACGCGGGCCGGCAGATCCTCGGCTACCAACCGGGCGGAGACGGCCGGATCATCGAGGTGGTCGGCGACCTCGCGTCCGCGACGCGGATCGCGGTTCTCGTGCCCGGGTCGGACACCACGTTGTCCGACTTCGATGGCGGCCTCGGTGGCGTCCAACGCCGCGCGCCCGCCTGGCAGGCGCGCCAGCTGTTGGCGGCCAGTGGCCCAGGTACCGCCGTCGTGGCATGGCTCGGCTACGAAACGCCCAAAGGAATCGGGCGGGCGGCGATCCGGTCGGAGTGGGCCGAGGCCGGCGCGGACGCACTCGTACGGTTCATCGACGGGCTGGTGGTCCAGTGTCCACATGCCACGGTCGCTGTGATCGGCCACAGCTACGGCACCGTCGTTCTCGGTCATGCGGCCAGCCGGCTCCCGGCCGCGGTGACCGACCTGGTCGCCATCGGAAGTCCCGGAATGGACGTGTCGCGGGCGTCTGACCTGCATACGAACGCGCAGGTCTGGGCCGGAAGCGATCCGACCGACTGGACGCTGCGGCTGCCCGACATCCGGATCCTCGGTGCCGGTCATGGAACGAATCCCACCGCTGCCGGCTTTGGCGCATTGCCGCTGCACGTGGGGGACGCGGCCGGCCACGACGGCTACTTCGTCAGCGGGACCGAGGCGTTGGCGAGCATCGCCGGTGTCGTCGACGGGTCGACCGCCGGGTCGGAGGTAACGTCATGAGCATCGCGACCGCGGTGCCTGTGGCGCCGCCGTACCCGATCGATAACCTCACGACCGCACCGCGCAAAGCGGTGGCCAACCCGACGAATCGCCGCGATCCCTACCTCGACGCGCTGCGCGCCGGCAGCCTGCTCGTGGTCGTCCTGTGGCACTGTGTCGCCACGCGGCTCACGTGGACGAGCACCGGCCCCCATGCGACCAGCCCGCTTGAGTCCGTCCCGGGCCTCTGGCTCGGCACCTGGGTGCTGCAGATCATGCCGATCTTCTTCTACGTCGGCGGCTACCTGCACCGGCGGTCGTGGCGGCCCGGATTCGTGCGGCGCCGGGTCGGTGGGCTGCTGCGCGCGACCGCGCCACTGCTGGGCGCGTGGGCAGTCGCGGCTGCTGCCATGGTCGCGGTCGGTGGGGTGGATTGGACGACGGGTACGGTCAAACTCGCGCTGAGCCCGCTCTGGTTCCTCGTGGTCTACCTGCTTCTGGTCGTGCTCCTGCCGGTGTCGCTCCGGCTGGACCGCCGACTCGGATGGATCGTGTTGCCGTTGCTGGCCGGCGTCGCTGTGGCCGTCGACGTGGCACGGCTCGGGTTCGGCGTCCCGTGGATCGGCTGGGTCAACCTCGCCGTCGTATGGGGCCTCGCGCACCAGGCCGGCTTCCATCACGACACGTTGATGCGGGCGCCTCGACGGGCCGGCCTGGCTCTGGTCGCCGCCGGTGTGATCGGTCTGACCGCATTGCTCGCGATCGGTTACCCCGGGTCGATGGTTGGCGTACCGGGTGACAAATGGTCGAACATGTCGCCGCCGACGGTCGCGATCGTCGCGTTGACGATGCTCCAGGTCGGCCTGATCCGGCTCGGGTACCCGGCCGCGTCTCGACTGCTCGCCCGCCCGGTCTCCGCCCGCGCACTCGCGGTCGTTAACCGCTTTGCCATGCCGGTGTTCCTGTTCCACATGTCGGCGTTTCTGCTCGCCCAGGCCATCGGCTGGCCCGCGATGGCGGCCGTCGCGGCGATCGTTTTGACCGCCGCGGCGGCGACCGGAGCCGCCCGGCGACACCTCGCGCGCCGCCGTGACTCGGTCGAGAAGCTCGACCGGACGCCGTGTTAGCCGGTTCGGCGCGCGTAGAGGTCGCGCAGCAGACCGATCTCGCCGCCGTGATGCATCACCTCGCGGTTGATGTGCACGACGAGCGCGGCCATCGTGTCATCGGCGTACTCCCCGCCCTTGGGGCCGAGCTTGCGGGCCATGCCGTCGTCGTCGAGCGCACTGATCCCGGCCATCCACGCCGCGTACGTCCGCTCGAGATATTCAACCGCCTCGGCCGCCGTGCCCGGAACGCTCGCCGGATACCGCTTCGGGTCGTTCATGTCGGCGTCGGGGAACGGATCCTCGCCGAAGAACGCACCGGCGCGGTTGGCGAACCCGGTCGCGGCGATGTGCATCATCCGCCAGGCGATCGTCGTCATGGGCTCGGGCTCCGGCGGCGGCGAGGCCCAGTCCATCACCCAGTTGCCCGCGCCGTCGCGGCGGACACTCCACATGTCCGGCACCGGCTCCCAGAAGTACTCGGCGTC
>CAWIKW010000024.1:295000-410117 GCA_963836785.1 uncultured Actinomycetota bacterium
CCCGAAATGCATTTAGGTGCAGCGTTGCGTGTTTCTTGCCGGAGGTAGAGCACTGGATGGCCTAGGGGCCCTACCAGGTTACTGAAGTCAGCCAAACTCCGAATGCCGGTAAGTGAGAGCGTGGCAGTGAGACTGCGGGGGATAAGCTTCGTAGTCGAGAGGGAAACAGCCCAGATCACCAGCTAAGGCCCCTAAGCGTGTGCTAAGTGGAAAAGGATGTGGGATCGCACAGACAACCAGGAGGTTGGCTTAGAAGCAGCCACCCTTGAAAGAGTGCGTAATAGCTCACTGGTCAAGTGGTTCCGCGCCGACAATGTAGCGGGGCTCAAGCACACCGCCGAAGCTGTGGCACTCACACAAGAACCCGGTACCAGCCTGCGGGTTGGTGTCTAGGTGTGTGGGTGGGTAGGGGAGCGTCGTGCGGCGGAGGAAGCGGCAGAGTGATCTAGCCGTGGACGCCGTACGAGTGAGAATGCAGGCATGAGTAGCGAATGAAGGGTGAGAAACCCTTCCGCCGGATGACCAAGGGTTCCAGGGGCAGGCTAATCCGCCCTGGGTGAGTCGGGACCTAAGGCGAGGCCGAGAGGCGTAGTCGATGGACAACGGGTTGATATTCCCGTACCCGCGAAGAAGCGCCCATGATGAACCTTCCTGTACTAACCACCTGCCGTGGCGGATCCTTTCGGGGTGAGGCTGCGGTGGCTGGGACCTTGGGGGGTAGTAGTCAAGCGATGGGGTGACGCAGGAAGGTAGCTGAGCCCGGTGATTGGTTGTGCCGGGGTAAGCGTGTAGCCCGTGGTGTAGGCAAATCCGCACCACATTTAAGGGTGAGACGTGATACGGAGCCGATTCAGGTGAAGTCAGTGATCCTATGCTGCCGAGAAAAGCCTCTAGCGAGCTTCCAGCGGCCCGTACCCTAAACCGACACAGGTGGTCAGGTAGAGAATACCGAGGCGATCGGGCGAACTATGGTTAAGGAACTCGGCAAATTACCCCCGTAACTTCGGGATAAGGGGGGCCACAGCTGGTGATACCCCACGCGGGTGGAGCTGGAGGTGGCCGCAGAGACCAGGGGGAAGCGACTGTTTACTAAAAACACAGGTCCATGCAAAGTCGTAAGACGACGTATATGGACTGACGCCTGCCCGGTGCTGGAACGTTAAGAGGACCTGTCAGCCCTTTCGGGGGTGAAGCGGAGAATTTAAGCGCCAGTAAACGGCGGTGGTAACTATAACCATCCTAAGGTAGCGAAATTCCTTGTCGGGTAAGTTCCGACCTGCACGAATGGCGTAACGACTTCCCTACTGTCTCAACCATAGGCCCGGCGAAATTGCATTACGAGTAAAGATGCTCGTTACGCGCGGCAGGACGGAAAGACCCCGGGACCTTTACTACAGCTTGACATTGGTATCTGAATGTAATTGTGTAGGATAGGTGGGAGACGTTGATCCCCGGACGCCAGTTCGGTGGGGAGTCAATCTTGAAATACCACTCTGTTAGATTCGGGTATCTAACCTAGGACCGTGATCCGGTTCAGGGACAGTGTCTGGTGGGTAGTTTAACTGGGGCGGTTGCCTCCTAAAATGTAACGGAGGCGCCCAAAGGTTCCCTCAGCCTGGTTGGCAATCAGGTGTTGAGTGCAAGTGCACAAGGGAGCTTAACTGCGAGACTGACAGGTCGAGCAGAGACGAAAGTCGGGACTAGTGACCCGGCACCGGCATGTGGAAGCGGTGTCGCTCAACGGATAAAAGGTACCCCGGGGATAACAGGCTGATCTTCCCCAAGAGTCCATATCGACGGGATGGTTTGGCACCTCGATGTCGGCTCGTCGCATCCTGGGGCTGGAGTAGGTCCCAAGGGTTGGGCTGTTCGCCCATTAAAGCGGTACGCGAGCTGGGTTTAGAACGTCGTGAGACAGTTCGGTCCCTATCCGCCGTGCGCGTAGGATACTTGAGAAGGGCTGTCCCTAGTACGAGAGGACCGGGACGGACGAACCTCTGGTGTGCCAGTTGTTCCGCCAGGAGCACGGCTGGTTAGCTACGTTCGGAAGGGATAACCGCTGAAAGCATCTAAGCGGGAAGCCTGCTTCAAGATGAGGTATCCCACCCCCAGAGGGTTAAGGCCCCCAGCCAGACGACTGGGTTGATAGGCCAGAAATGTAAGCCCAGCAATGGGTTCAGTTGACTGGTACTAATAGGCCGAGGACTTGACCAACAAAGACGCTACGCATCCACTGTGTAATCCCCAAACAACAAACCCCACCACACCCCCAACCAGCGGGGGCACACCGGTGCAGGATGTTGTTTCATAGAGTTACGGCGGCCATAGCGGCGGGGAAACGCCCGGAAACATTCCGAACCCGGAAGCTAAGCCCACCAGCGCCGATGGTACTGCACCCGCCAGGATGTGGGAGAGTAGGACGCCGCCGGACACAACCCCCGTTGAGGGCCACCCCACCAGGTGGCCCTCAACGCACATCTACGGCATTCCGTTTCGCGCATTGTCGAATTCGGAATTCCCGCCATTCGCATCGACGTGAGTTCGTGCCCTCATGGGCGTCCGTCGTCTGCGGGGGCGTACGAGGCGCATTGGCCCCATCCGGTTTCGCCGACCACGCTAGGTCGCGGCCGTCGACGAGGAGCCGACCGGCTCGTTTTTGCGCGCTCGGTCGTCGACGTTCCGGTCGATCTTCGAACGCGACGATCCCATGAGCAACCTGGCGGGCCGCATTTCCGGGCCCAACGAACGCGCAAAGGCGCGGTTTGGAAGGATGAAGCACGTGACTTCCTCTACGCCGGATGACGGCCGCCGCGACCGGCCCGCCCGCCGCGATGACGGTGCGGATCGTGCCCGCGATCGCGGTGACCGGTCCGGTGACCGGCCGAACCGCGGCAGCGCACGGCGCGACAGCCCGCGCCAGGGTGATCGGGCGAACGGGCAACGCGACGCTGGCCGCCGCGACGACCGGAGCGGTTTCCGTGACCGCGACCGGTTCGGCGACCGCGGTCCGCGCCGTGGACCGGGTGACCGCCCCGGCGGTGGCGCCGACCGCACGGGCGACCCGCGGGGGTATCGACCCAGCGACCGACCACGCGACGATCGCGGCCGGGACGATCGTGGCCGGGACGATCGTGGCCGCGACGATCGTGGCCGTACGTACGGCCGAGGGCCGGACGAGCGCGGCTATGGCCGAGGATCGGACAGCCGTGGCGGACAGCCGGGCGGCTACCGACGTGACGATCGAAGCGGTTACGGCCGGCCGGATCGGCCGCGAGACGACGGCGCCCGAGGTTCGCGAGGTGACGGCTCCGGTCGCTACCAGAGCGACCGGCCTGGTGGGTTCCGCCGAGACGACCGCGGAACGCGAGATGGCGGCGGTGGTCGGGCTGGCGGCGGCTTCGGTCGGGACGATCGCTCGGGTGGTGGCTACCCGCGCGATAGCCGCTCCGGCGGATATCCGCGCGACGATAGGTCGGGTGGCTACCGCGGCGACAGCCGCTCCGGTGGCTATGCGGGCGGCGGTTACCGGCGTGATGACCGCTCCGCAGGCGGCGACCGGTCCCGTGGCGGCGACCGGCCCGGTAGCGGCGACCGATCCGGCGGCGGCTACCGGTCCGGGGGACCGGGCGACAGCCGCTCCGGTGGCTATCAGGGCGGCGGCTATCGGCGTGACGACCGCGCGGGCGGATATCGGCGGGATGAGCGACCGGCCGGTTACCGTCGTGACAGCCGGGACGACCGGCCATCGGGCGGATTCCGCCGCGACGACCGGGGCGACACTCGTGGTGCTCGCGAGGGGCGGCCCGATGGCGGGTATCGCCGCGACGATCGCGACCGTTCGCGCGCCGACGACCGGCCGCGCCCGGACTACCGGCGCGACGATCGGCCGCGTCGCGACTTTGAACGCGACGACCGGCCGCGACCGAGCGGTGGCCGCGACGACCGGCCCCGACGGGACGTCCAGCGAGATCGTCCGACCACGGATTTCCGGCGCGACGACCGTTCGCGGGCCGGCCACGACGGGGACGACCGGCCTCGTCGGGAGTTCCAGGGCGACGACCGTCCGCGCCGCGACTTTGGTCGGGACGACCGCCCGCGTACGGGCTATGGTCGCGACGATCGGCGTGACGACCGTTCGCGTGACGCATTCGATCGTGACGATGTGCCCCGCGACCGCGGTCGGCCCGATGAGCTGCCGATCCCGGACGACATCACGGCGGACCAACTCGATCCTCAGATCCGGGCCGAACTGCGTTCGCTCGCGCGGCCGGTGGCCGACCAGGTAGCGCGACGGCTGGTGGCCGCCGGCAAACTCGTCGACGACGATCCGGATACGGCCTTACAGCACGCGGTCGCCGCGCGGCGGCTCGCCTCGCGCCTCGGCGTCGTACGCGAAGCCGTCGGTATCGCCGCGTATCACGCCGGTCAGTGGCAGACAGCGCTCTCGGAGATCCGCACGTACCATCGCATCAGCGGTAAGCAGACGCACCTCGCCATCCTTGCCGATTGCGAGCGGGCGCTCGGCCGGCCGGAGAAGGCCATCGACATCTACCGGTCCGCCGGCAACCGCCAGGCGGACACCGCCGAGGCGATCGAGCTGCTCATCGTTGCCGCCGGCGCGCGGCGCGACATGGGGCAGGACGAGGCGGCGTTGGCCATGCTGCAGATTCGGGAACTCACCTCGAATGCGCCGTGGACGGCACGGTTGCGATATGCGTACGCGGATGCTCTCTTCGACCTTGGCCGTCGGGACGAGGCCCGGGAGTGGTTTGCACGCGCCGTCGACGCGGACCCGGAGGGCGAGACCGACGCGGCCGAGCGCCTGCTCGACATCGATGGCGTCGATCTCGAGGAAGACGGCGAGGACGAGGACCCAGAGCTCGCACTGGCCATCGCGCACGACGAAAGCGACGACCGGGCCGGTGCCGAGTCGGCTCCCGGGCCGACGGATTCCGCCGCGCCGGCGTCCGTCGCGCCGGACGATGAAGGCCTGGATGACGAGGAATTCGACGACCTCGACGATGACGAGGATCTCGAGGAACTCGACGACGACGAGGATGACGAATTCGACGACGAGGACGACCAGGACGAGGACGACCTCGACGAGGACGACGACGACCTTGACGATGAGGACGATGACGACGACCTCGATGACGACGACGACGATGACGACGACGACGATGATGATGACGACGACGAGGACGATCGACGACGATCGACGAGGACGATGACGAGACCGAAGTCGACGACGTCGCCGGCGCCGACTGGGAAGACTACGTGCCGATCGAGGCCGACCCCGACGCCGAGCCGCTGAGCGAGCCGATCGGCGACGTCACTCGAACCGAGGACCCCGCGGACACATCCGCGGACAAACGAGCGTGACCGGGTCGAACGGTTCGTTGGCGGACGCGTACGACCTCGTGATCTTCGATCTCGACGGGGTTGTGTATCTGGGCCACGACCCCATCGCCGGTGCTATCGACGCGATCAATGGCCTGGTGCGCGCGGGTAAGCCGGTGGCGTACGCGACGAACAACGCCTCCCGGCGCGCGGACGAGGTTGCCGCGCTGCTTCGTGGGATCGGCGTCACGGCCGAAGGGCACGAGGTCGTCACGTCCGCACATGCGTCGGCGTCGTTGCTCGCGGAGAAACTGCCGGCCGGCGCGCCGGTTCTGGTCGTCGGCGGTCCGGCCCTGCGCGCCGAGGTCGCCGACGCCGGCCTGACGCCCGTGACCGAGGCATCCGCCGACGGTCGCAAGCCCGCCGCCGTGGTGCAGGGATACGCCGCCGACGTCGGTTGGGCTCAACTCGCCGAGGGCTGTGTGGCGGTGCGTGGCGGCGCGTGGTGGGTTGCGACGAACGCGGACCGTACGCTGCCGTCGCCGCGAGGACCGTTGCCGGGCAACGGATCTCTCGTCGCCGCGCTCGCCACGGCCCTTGGCCGCCAACCCGACGTCGTCGTCGGCAAGCCGGCTCCGACGCTGTTCGCCTCCGCGGCCGCCCGGGCCGGTGCACGCCGGCCACTCGTCGTCGGCGACCGCCTCGACACCGACATCGCCGGCGCGGTGCGGGCCGGCTTCGACGGGATGCTCGTGCTCACGGGTGTGAGCACCGCCGCCGACGTCCTGGCGGCGCCGAGCGGAGCCCGGCCCACCTGGATTGCACGTGACCTCGCCGCACTGGCGCATGCGGGCGTCGCGGCCCGCGTACCCGAGGTGTCGGAGCACGACACGTCCGCCGAAAGCGGCGGATGGACCGTGCGTCGCACGGACATCGGCCTCGAATTGAGCGGCGACGGTACGGACGTGGCCGCGCTCGCCGCCCTGGCCGCGATGGCCTGGCAACGACCACTCGCACCGGACGTGATGGCGGCCGGCGCATCGGCTGCGACCACGCTTCAGTTGCTGGGCATCGCCGGCTGAGGTCCCGGCGGGCGCGGCTACATCAGCTTGCGCAGTTTGAGCAGGTCGAACGGATTGGCCCGGATGGAGATCCGTCCGGTGGCCCACGCCTTTGGCAGGTCGAGATTGCCGTTGAGCATCGCCACCAGGTCGTCGCTGGACGCGGTGAGCCTGATCTTCGCGTCGGGGTCGTCGCCGTCGGTCATGTCGACCAGCCGGCCGCCGGTGAGCCGCCCATGGAACGCCACGCCGAGGTCCGGGACCACGCACGCCAGTGACCGGTCGAGGTCGATCTTGCCGGCCGCGTCGGTGTTGTCGTCCATCCGGCTCGCAAGCGTCTGCAGTGCCTCGCGGCACTCGTCCACAGTGGCCATCGATCTCCTTCAACGTGTGCAGGTATGGCACCGGCTTCCGGCCGACGATGATGCCACCTGTCCGCACGGTACCGCACGGGTGGGCCGCCTCCGACCGGTAGCGTAGTCGTCGGAACGGTACGGTCCGTGGTGGGAGAGGAGACGCACGTGGCACAGAAGGATGCCTGGCATGCCTACGTCGAGCTGGCGTTGGGCCTGACCGACACGTCCCGCAAGAAGGCGATGAAGATCGTCCAGCAGGTCGCCGGTAAGGGCGGTGCCACCGCTGACCAGCTGCAGGACCTCGTGAACCAGGGCATGGCCAACCGCGAGGCGATGACGCGCATGATCCGTGTCGAACTCGACCGGGCGCTCGGCCGCGTGGGCCTCGCGACGATGGACGAGGTCGACGAGTTGAGCCGGCGCGTACGGGAGCTCGAAAGCGAGCTGAGCGTCGCCAAGACCGCGTCGCCGGCCGCAGCGGGGTCGACCGCGGCGACCGCACCGACCGTGGCGAAGAAGACCGTGGCCAAGAAGACGGTGGCCAAGAAGACGGTCGCCAAGAAGACGGCCGCGACGGCGGCGCCGGCGAAGACCGCGGCGAAGTCATCGCCGACAAAGGCGGCCAGGACGACGGCGGCCAAGACGACGGCGGCCAAGACGACTGCTGCCAAGACCACACCGGCCAAGACGACTGCGGCGAAGAAGGCGACCGCGGGTCGGTCGCCGGCAAAGAAGGTCGTCGGTCCCGGCACGCCGACGTCCGGGCCGGCCGCACGGAAGGCGCCGGTACGGAGGGCCACGACGAAAGCCCAGCCGGCTCGCAAGACCGCCGCTCCAGCGTCGTCCACCGACGGCGGTGTGTCCGACGCCGCGACCGGCGGCACTGATGTCGCCGGCGGCGCTGCGTGACGGACCCGATCGACGCGCAGCGCGACGGCTTCGAGCGAGACCGCCTGCCACCGGCCGGCGACAGCTCCGAGCGAGACCGCCTGGCACCGGCCGGCGCGGACATCGAGCCCGGGACACGAGGGGCGCAAGCGGACGAACCCGCGCCCGGGGCGCCGGCCGACATGCCCGATGCAGCGGCCGACGTGCCCGATGCGTCAGCGGAAATGCCCGATGCGTCGGCGGAAATGCCCGAGGCGTCAACCGACACGCCCGATGCGTCAGCCGACATCGCAGTGTCGGGCGAGGCGTCCGTCGACGCGGGCGCTGTCGCCGACGACCCAGAGCAGGCGAACGGGCAGGTCGCGGCCGCTCTCGCGGAGCTTGATGCCGCCGCCGGATGGCCGCCGGCCGACCAGGTCGCGGCGTTCACCGCCGCCCACGAAACGCTGCAGGCCACGTTGGCCCGCATCGACGATCACTAGGTAGCCGACGACCATGGTGCGACGCATCCGCCTCGACGCGGAGCTGGTCCGCCGTGGGCTGGCCCGCTCGCGTGACCAGGCGGCCGAGCTGGTGGCGGCGGGTCGGGTGGAGGTGCGCGGCACCGTCGCGTCGAAGGTCGCCGCCATGGTCGACACCGCCGATCCGGTGGTCGTACGCGGCGCCGACCCGGCCGATGACTACGTGTCCCGCGGCGGACACAAGCTCGCCGGTGCGCTGGCGGCGTTCGGCCGCAGCGACGACGCGCTGGCCGTGAAGGGGCGCCGATGCCTCGACGCGGGCGCGTCGACGGGCGGGTTCACCGACGTCCTGCTGCGTTCGGGTGCACGCGAGGTGGTCGCGGTCGATGTCGGATACGGCCAGCTCGCGTGGCGCGTACGGCAGGATCCGCGCGTACGCGTGCATGAGCGGACCAACGTCCGGACGCTGACGCCCGATCAGATCGACGGCGTCTGCGATCTGATCGTGGCCGACCTCTCGTTCATCTCGCTGCGACTCGTTCTCGACGCGCTCGCCGCGTGCCTGGCGCCGGGCGGAGACCTGCTGCCGATGGTCAAACCGCAGTTCGAGGTCGGCAAGGACCGGGTCGGTGCGGGCGGCGTGGTGCGGGAGCCGGCACTTCGCGCCGACGCCGTACTCGAGGTCGCGACGTACGCCGCCCGGCTCGGACTCGGCGTGGCCGGCGTGGTGGCCAGTCCGCTGCCCGGCCCGTCCGGCAACGTCGAGTTCTTCCTGTGGCTGCGCCGAGGGCCCGACGTGGTCGACGCGGCCGGGATCCGTACTGTGGTCGAAGCGGGCGTACCCACGACTCCGGCCGAAAGCTCGGCGGACCCGGCGGTATCTCCGCCCGCGCCACCGCCGGATGCCGAAGGACATGCATGACCCGCGAAGCTCTCCTGGTGACCCACACCGGTCGCGTCGACAGCACCGAACATGCGCGGACCGTCGCGCGTGACCTGGTCAAGGCCGGCTTCACGGTACGTGTCGTCGACGTCGAGGCGGGCGAGCTCGCGATCGGCGGCCTGCGGCCGGTCAGCGGCCCGAACGCGGCCGAAGGTGTGGAGATCGTGTGCGCGCTGGGCGGCGACGGCACGCTGCTGCGTGCGGCCGAGCTTGCCCGCCCGGCCAAGGCGCCGCTGCTCGGGATCAACCTCGGCAAGGTCGGCTTCCTGGCCGAGGCGGAGATCTCCGATATCGACGAGGCGGTACGGGCCGTGGTGGCCCGTGAGTACACGGTCGACGAGCGGCTGACCGTTGACGTGACGATCGAGCATGACGGCGAGGTGATCGCCGAATCGTGGGCACTCAACGAAGCCACCGTGGAGAAGGCCGACCGCGAGGGCATGATCGAGCTCCTCGTCGAGGTCGACGGTCGGGCGATGTCGCGGTACGGCTGCGACGGAGTGGTGTGTGCGACGCCGACCGGTTCGACGGCGTATGCGTTCTCGGCCGGTGGCCCCGTCGTCTGGCCCGAGGTCGAAGCGCTGCTGGTCGTGCCGATCAGCGCCCACGGTCTGTTCAGCCGGGCGATCGTCACGGCTCCGACGTCCAAGATCGCGATTACCGTCGACCCGTACGGTCGCGGTGCCGTCGTGACCTGCGACGGGCGCCGGGTGCACGACGTGATTCCGGGGTCGTGCGTGACCGTACGCCGTGGATCGCTGCCGGTCCGCGTCGTGCGGCTACGACCCCGACCATTCACCGACCGGCTGGTCGCGAAGTTCGAACTGCCGGTCGACGGCTGGCGTAACCGGCGCTCGGAGATCTGACCGGCGCTCGGCGATCCAACCGGCGTTCGGAGATCTGATCGGCGCTCGGAGATCTAATCGGCGTGCCGACGAGGTTTGGCACCGCCTGCCGAGTGCGGTGCTGGCCGAGTGTCGCAATCGGCGTCTACTGTGGCTAGCTGTGCTGGAGGAGTTGCGCATCACCGGTCTCGGCGTCATCGAGGACACCACGCTCCCGTTGACGAGTGGGATGAATGTCATCACCGGTGAGACGGGCGCCGGCAAGACGATGGTGGTGACCGGGCTCGGCCTGTTGTTCGGCGGCCGGGCCGACGCGGCGCGCGTGCGGGCCGATCCGGGACGTGCCACGGTCGAAGGTCGGCTGCATCTCGACACCGATCGCACGAACGGGCTGCACGAACGCATCGCCGACGCCGGCGCGGACATCGATGCCGACGGCACGCTGCTGCTGTCGCGTACGGTCACGGTCGAAGGGCGCTCCCGGGCCTACGTCGGCGGTCGAGCCGTCCCAGTCGCGATGCTGTCCGAGCTGGGCGAGCAGGTGCTGGCCCTGCACGGACAGTCGGACCAGCTGCGGCTGCTGCGCCCGGCCGAGCAGCGGGCGTCGCTCGACCGGTTCGCCGGCGCCGATCACGAGAAGCTGCTCTCGCAACTGCGGGAACGGTTCGCGGCGTGGCGGGCCGTCGCGGATGACCTGGCCGACCGGCGACGCAACGCGCGTGAGCGCAACCAGGAAGCCGATCTGCTGCGCCTCGGCCTGGACGAGATCACCCGGGTCGACCCGCAGCCGGGCGAGGACGATCTGCTGCGCGAGGAGTCCCAGCGACTCGAGCATTCCGAGGGTCTGCGGACCGCCGCCTCGGCCGCGCACTTTGCGCTGGGCGGCGCCGCCGAGTCGGGCGAGGATGTGTCGGACGCCGTGTCGCAGCTGTCGGTTGCGCGGCGTGGGCTGGAGTCGCAGGCGTCGGTCGACCGTACGCTCGGCGAGCTGGCCGAACGCATCACCGAGGCGGCGTCGCTCGTCGCCGATATCACGGCCGAGCTGGGTGCCTATCTCGCGAGTCTGGAGGCCGATCCGGGCCGCCTCCAGGAGATCTATGAGCGTCGGGCGGCGCTGCGATCGTTGACCCGCAAATACGCCGAGGACACCGACGGCGTGATCGCCTGGGCCGACCACGCGCGCGCCCGGCTGGCCGAGTTGGACACCTCGGACGAGCTGCTCGAGGAACTCGACCGGGAGCGGGCCCGTCTCGCCGACGAAGTGGCGTCCCTTGCGGCCGACGCATCGCGGTCGCGCCAGGCGGCCGCGGAACGATTCGCGGCCGACGTGACCGCGGAACTCACCGGCCTCGCCATGCCACACGCACGGGTGCACGTCGTCGTGCTGCCGCGACCGGTCGGCCGGGGCGAGCCGGCCCTGACCATCGCCGGGGTCGAGTGCGGCATCGGTCCGGACGGGGCCGACGAGGTCGAGTTGCGGCTGGTCGCGCACCCGGGAGCGCCCGCGTTGCCGCTGCAGAAGGGTGCCTCGGGTGGTGAGCTCTCCCGGGTGATGCTCGCGATCGAAGTCGTCTTCGCCGGTTCGGGTGGCCCGCCCACGCTCGTGTTCGACGAAGTGGACGCGGGCGTCGGCGGTCAGGCCGCGGTCGAGATCGGGCGGCGGCTGGCCCGGCTGGCCCGTTCGCACCAGGTGCTGGTCGTCACGCATCTGCCGCAGGTGGCGGCATTCGCCGATCGCCATCTGGTGGTGTCGAAGGATACGAGTGGCTCGTTTACGACGTCCGGGGTGCGGGCGGTGGCCGATACCGAGCGTTCCCGGGAGCTCGCCCGGATGCTCGCCGGCCTGCCCGATTCGGATCTCGGCATCGCGCATGCCGAGGAGCTGATCGCGGTGGCCGATCGCGAGAAGCGAGGGTGACAACTCTGCGCGATGATGTCAAAACAACTGGTCACGGTGGGTCGATCGGGCAGGATACACGGCGGCGACGGCACCGGTGACGGAACGGACGATAAGTCCATAATTCGGGCATAACGCACGCCAAGGTCAGCACGTCGCGTCGGATAGCGCCGGCTCGACGTGCCAGGATGGTGCACGATGCGACTACCAACGTTGCGCCGCGCCCGGGTCGCCGAGCCCGGGACGATCAGCGGCCCCGTACGGCTCGACCGGCGTACCAAGCGCCTGGTAGGTCGCCTGCGCCCCGGTGACATCGCGGTCATCGATCACGTCGACATCGATCGCGTCGCGGCCGACTCGCTGGTCGCGGTCGGCGTGACTGCCGTACTCAATGCGAAGCCGTCTATCTCCGGCCGCTACCCGAATCTCGGCCCCGAAGCACTGGTCAACGCCGGCATCGCGCTGGTGGACGACCTCGGCGAAGATCTGTTCCGGGCGCTGCATGAGGGCGTGCACGTGCGGGTCGAGGGAAATGCCGTCTTCGTCGGCGACGAGAAGATCGCGAGCGGGCTCCGGCACGACAGCGCGTCCATCCACGCCGCCATGGCAGAGGCGCGCGAGGGGCTGTCGGTCCAGCTCGAAGCGTTCGCCGCGAACACGATGGAGTTTCTCAAGCAGGAAAAGGAGCTGCTCCTCGACGGCATCGGCGTGCCCGATGTGGCCACGAAGATCGCCGGCAAGCACGCGCTGATCGTGGTCCGTGGCTACGACTACAAGGCCGACCTCGAAGTGCTCCGGCCCTACATCCGGGAGTTCAAGCCCGTCCTGATCGGCGTCGACGGTGGCGCGGACGCCCTGGTCGAGGCCGGTTACAGCCCTGACATGATCATCGGAGACATGGACTCGGTCACCGACGACGTGCTCCGGTGCGGGGCGGAGATCGTGGTGCACGCCTATCCGGACGGCCGCGCGCCCGGGATGCTGCGTGTCCAGCAGCTCGGCCTGTCCGCGACCCGTTTCCCGGCCGCGGCGACCAGCGAGGACATCGCTCTGCTGCTGGCCGATGAGAAGGGTGCGACGATGATCGTCGCGGTCGGTACGCACGACAATCTCGTCGAGTTCCTGGACAAAGGCCGCAGCGGCATGGCGTCGTCGTTCCTCACCCGTCTCAAGATCGGCGGTAAGCTGGTCGACGCCAAGGGTGTGAGCCGCCTCTACCGCCAGTCGCTGTCCGGCCCGGCCCTGCTCCTGCTCGTACTGACCGCGCTGGCCGCCATGGCCGCGGCGGTGGCCGTCTCCACCGTCGGCCGGGCGTACGTGAGCCTGCTGGCCGAGTGGTGGGATCACTTGATCTTCTCCGTACGAGGGCTGTTGTAGTGATCAACTTTAAGTACCACGTCGTCTCCCTGACGGCGGTGTTCCTCGCGCTCGCCATCGGACTGATCGTCGGGACGGCCGCCCTGAACGGGCCGCTGTCGGATGAGCTGAAGCATCAGGTGACGCAGCTGTCGGCGCAGAACCAGCAGTACCGGTCGCAGGTGAACAGTCTGAAGACCGAAGTGAACCAGAAGGAGCAGTTCGTCACGCAGATCGCACCGCTGGTGCTGCCGGGCAAGCTGGCCGGGCGCCACGTGCTGGTCGTCTCGACCCAGCAGTCGGACGCGGATGTGAAGTCGGTGGATTCGGATCTCCAACTCGCCGGCGCGACGGTCACCGGTCACGTCACGATCGAGGACAACTTCGTCAAGCCGGACAACAACGGCCCGCTGCTCGACCTGGCGGCGACCACGCTCACCACGCTCAACACGAACGCCATCACGGGCCTGCCGGCCAACAGCGACGGCGTGGAGACCTCGACCGGGCTGCTCGCCGCGGCGCTCATGAATCACGTACCGGCCGTGCCGCGGCAGAGCCAGCAGGAGATCCTGGCCGCCTACAAGAGCGCCGGCTACATCGACTACGACACGGTCCCGACCGGCCCGGCCGAGGCGGTCATCGTGCTGGCCGGGTTGCCGTACACCGACCAGGACGCGACCAAGGAGAACCAGAACACGCTCACGATGGTGACCGGATTCGACAAGGCCGGCCCGATCGTGCTCGGCGCGTCCACGACCGCCGGCTCCGGCAACGTGGTGAGCGCGGTCCGCGGCGACGCCTCGCTGTCGAAGACCGTGTCGACCGTGGACAACGACAACACGCTGCAGGGCGTCCTCGCCGTCACGCTCGCGCTGAACGAACAGGTCGTCTATGGCCACACCGGGCACTACGGCCTGGCGTCGAGTGCCAGGGCTGCGCTGCCCAAACCCCCCGAATCATGAGCGGGCGCCGGACCGCGGTGCGGCTCGCCCTCGTCGGGTTCGGAGCGCTCGCGGCGCGTGGTGCGCTTATCGGCCTACGGCGGGCATCCGACGCCCACGACTGGGACCGGACCAACTTCCGGGGTGCGACGGTGAGCCTGGCCGGGGGTCCGGCCGTGGCGGCGGCCGCGACCCTCAGCGCGGCGGCCGGCGCCGGCAGCGGGCCGATGGCGGCGGCGGCCCTGGTCGCCGGCGGTGGCGCGGGCGCGGTCGGCTGGTATGACGACATCGTCGGCGGCCGGCCCGAACACCAGGCCAAGGGGTTTCGCGGCCATCTGGCCGCCCTACGCGACGGCCGGGTCACGAGCGGACTTGTCAAGATCGCCGGAGTCGGCGCGGCCGGCCTGACCGCTGCCGCCCTGGTCGAGGCCGCGTCGGGAGAGCGCCGCGGTGGCCTGCGCGCCGCGGTCAACGTCGCGCTCGGCGCCGGCGTCATCGCCGGTACGGCGAACCTGGTGAACCTCCTCGACCTGCGGCCCGGGCGAGCGCTGAAAGCCGGTACGGTCGCCGCGACCGCGATGATCGCCGGGCCGGCCGGCGGCATCGTGGCGGGACCGGCCGGCGCCGCCATCGCCCTCCTCCCGGCCGACCTGGGCGAAGAGGTGATGCTGGGCGATGCCGGCGCGAACGCGTACGGCGCGCTGATCGGGCTCGCGATCGCGACTCGCACCGGACCGTGGCGGCGCGCGGCGATCCTCGCCGGCCTCGGCGCGCTCACGGCGGCGAGCGAAAAGGTGAGCTTCACCAAGGTCATCGAGGCGACACCGGTGCTGCGGGAGATCGACGCGCTCGGTCGGCGGTCCGCTGTTCGTGATAGCGGTGGTGCGGCCGCGGCTGGCCGGGCTGACGCTGGCCCGGATGCCGAGCCGCCGACCCGCGGCTGAGGTGCGTCCGGTGCCGTCCGACCCGTCGCCCCGGCCGGATGCCGAGCCGAACGATCGCGAGATCCGTGATCGGGCCGGCCGCCCGCTGGCCGGCCAGCCGGGCGCCGAGCCGCCCGACCCCGACGCGCCGGTGCTGGTGACGACCACGAGTTTTGTCTCGCCGGGCATCCGGCGGCTGGCCGGTGCGGCCGCGTTGATCGCCGTACTGACGATTGCGAGTCGACTGCTCGGCTTCGTCCGGACGCTCGTGCTCGGCAAGGTCGCGATCCCCGAACTGTCCACCGCGTACCTCACGGCGAACCTCATCCCCAACATCATCTTCGAGATCGTCGCCGGTGGTGCCCTCGCGAGCCTCGTGGTGCCGCTCGTGGCGGGAGCGATCGCCCGCCGCGACCGGGCGACGGTCGGCGCCACCGCCTCGGCGCTGATGACCTGGGTGCTGATCATCCTCGTACCGCTTGCCGTGCTCGTCGCCGTGTTCGCCGAGCCGATCGTGTCGGTACTGCTCGGTGCCGTCGGCGGTGACCGGGCGGCAACGGTCGCGGTCGGGACGCGCATGCTGCGGATCTTCGCCCCGCAGATCCCGCTCTACGGCATCGGCATCGTGTTATCCGGTCTTCTTCAGGGACATCGGCGCTTCGCGTGGCCGGTGCTGGCCCCGCTGCTGTCCAGCGTCGTCGTGATTGCCACCTATGTGGCCTACGGTCTCGCGGAGCCGTCCGTGGCCACGATTTCCGAGGTCAGCACACGCGGTCAGCTGATCCTGGCCATCGGTACGACGCTCGGCGTCGTCGTGCTGTCGCTCTCGCTGATCCTTCCGGTGCGCGGACTGCGGCTGCGATGGCGGCCCACCGTGCATTTCGACAGTGAGGCCCGGCGCAGCGTCTCCGGACTGGCCGCGGTCGGTGTCGTGACCGTGATCGCGCAGCAGCTCACCCTCGCGCTCGCCACCCGCCTCGCGAACAGCGACACGCCGAACGGCTTCATCTTCGTGTTCACTCTCGCCCAGACCGTCTATCTCGTGCCATGGAGCGTGTTCGCGCTACCGGTCGCGACGTCGGTCTTCCCGGCCCTCGCGACGGCGTACGCGACCGGCGACGAACCGACGTTCCGCCGTACGTCGGCCGGCGCGACGCGCAGTGTGGCCCTGCTCTCGGCGCTCGGCGCGGCCGGCATGATCGCCATCGCCGGACCGATCGCCCGGTTGTTCGCCGCGACCGCGAGTCAGACCCGGCCGGACCCGTCGACGCTCGCCGCCGCGATCATCGCGTTCGCGCCCGGCCTCATCGGCTACGGCCTCTACGCGCTGCATTCGCGCACACTGTTCGCACGTGGCCAGAACCGGTACGCCGCCGTTGCCACCCTCGCCGGTTGGATCACCGTCGCCGTCGCGTCGGTCCTCCTGTCGATCGCGTTCGCGCCGGCCGACCGGATCACCGCGCTCGGCGCGGCCAACAGCGCGGGCATGGCGGTGCTCGCGGCCGTACTCATCGCCATGATCGCCCGGCGGGCCGGGCGTGACGCGCTGCGCGGGACAACGCGGGCGCTGGTCACGGCCATTTTCGGGGCCGCCGTGGCCGCCACCGCGGGCATTGCGGTGCGACTGCCGTTGTCGTCGAGCCCCGGCGTCGCGGGCGACGTGCTCCAGGGCATATTGTCCGGTGTCGTCGCGGTAGCTGTCTTTGCCGCGATCGCCGCGGTTGTCGATCGGCGCGACCTGAGGCCAATGGCGTCGCGCGTCGTTCGCGCCATCCGGGGCGGCCGTGACGGCGGCGGATCGGCCGGCCCGAGCGCGGAGGCTGGTGATCGACCGGGTGGAGACACCGCCGGCGGACGGATCGGCGAGCCGACCGGGTAGTCGAAGCGGCGCTCTCCCGACCGTCCTCGCCGCTCCGGCGGGCCGGACAGGGAAAATAGGTTCGGACGCGGCCACCAGGGCTCGCGGATGCGGCCGGGAGGGAGGAACGTGAGCCAAGCGCACGACGACGCATCGGAGGAGACCGGTGCCGGGACCGCGACTGCCCGCCCCGGCGCCACCCGACGCCCGGTCGCCATCAGCCCGTCCGGTCGAGCCGGCGAGTCGAATACGGCCAGCGCGTCCGGTCCCGACCGGCCGGCGTTGCGGGTGGCGCTCGTGCTCGCGTCCAGCACCGGTGGCATCGGACGGCACGTGAGTTCGCTGGCCTCCGGGCTCGCCGCGCGAGGCGTCGCCGTGACGGTGTACGCGCCGGAAGCTACCGGTCGGCAATTCGACTTCGCGTCACTGGGCGCCGCGTTCGTACCGATCGAGATCCCGGCCAGCCCGCAGCCGAGCGATCTGCGCGCGGTCCGCGATCTGCGTCGCGCTCTGCTCGAATCCGGCGTCGATCTGGTGCACGCGCACGGCCTGCGGGCCGGTCTCGTGGCCGGTTGGGCCCGGCCGGACGGCATTCCGCTCGTCGTCACCTGGCACAACGCCGTGCTCGCCGGTGGTCTGCGCGGCCGGGCCTATCACCTGCTCGAGCGACGGGTCGCCCGGATCGCCGACATCACGCTCGGTGCGTCCAACGACCTGGTCGACCGCGCGATCACGCTGGGCGGCCGCGACGTGCGGCTCGGTGCGGTCGCCGCGCCGACGCTCGGTCAGTCCGGACGGACCCGGGCCGACGTGCGCGCCGAGTTCGGCGTGAGCGACGAAACCCCGCTGATCCTCTCCGTCGGTCGCCTGCACCCGCAGAAGGGGTACGAGACGCTGATCGCGGCCGCGGCCCGCTGGCGCGATCGCAAACCCGAACCGCTGGTCCTGATCGCCGGGCAGGGCCCGTCGTTTCTGTCGCTGACCGCGCAGATCGCCGCGCTCGACGCGCCGGTGACGCTGCTCGGTCACCGGGACGACGTTGCCGACCTGCTGGCCGGCGCCGATCTCGCCGTTGTATCGAGCGTCTGGGAGGCGCGCCAACTGTTCGCTCAGGAGGCGCTGTGGGCCGGTGTGCCGCTGGTGTCGACCGCGGTGGGCGGCCTGCCCGATCTGCTCGGCGACGGCGCCGTGTTGATTCCGGCCGGTGACGTGGCGGCTCTGGACGCCGCGGTGACCGACATGCTCGCCGATCCGGGCCACCGGCGGCTGCTGGCCGATGCCGGACGCACGCAGGCGACGAGCTGGCCGACCGACAGCGACACGTTGGCCCAGGTCATCGACGTCTACGCGGAGTTGTTGGGCGGCCGTCGATGACGATCGTCCGCCGGTTCGGTCCGTTCGTCGCGGCGTTTGTCATCGCCATCGCCGCGATCGTCGGCCTGATGGAGCGCCCGTCGACCGTGTCGACCACGCACCGGGCCGGCTATGTGATCATCGCCGGCGCTGCCGGGCTGCGATGGGACGACATCAATCCGACCGATACGCCGACGCTGTGGCGACTTGCGCAACAGGATGCGATCGCCGCGTTGACGGTACGGTCGGCGCGGACGCCGACGTGCCCGACCGACGGCTGGCTCACGCTGGGCGCCGGCAACTACGTCCGCAGCGCCGATCAGGTGGTCGGTGGTCAATGCCCGCCGGCGAACGCGACGATCGCCAGCCCCGACAACATCGGCGCCAAGGTCACGTATTCGGCGCCGCCGACGGACGACACGAATCTGTCCTTCGGGGCCCAGCCCGGCGCCCTGGCGGAGGCGGTCCGGTGCACCGCCGCCGTCGGCACCGGCGCGGCCATCGCGGCGGCCCGACCGTTCGGCCGCGTCGACCGGTACGCCGCGACGCTGCCCGACGACCCGAGATCACTGCTCGGTGAGTGCCCGCTGTCGATCGTCGATCTGAACACGGTCAGCGGCTCCACGCCGGCCGCCCGCGCTGTCCGGGCCCACGCCGTCGATGTCAATCTCGCCAAGGTCCTGGCGGCCCGACCGCCGGGATCGCTGGTACTGGTGGCCGGACTGTCGGACACCGACGTCTCCTCCCGCCTGCACGTCGCGATTGCCGACGGTCCGGGATACTCCGGCGGCTGGCTGACCTCGACCAGCACCGGACGCTCGGGCTACCTGCAGCTGGTAGATCTGGCTCCGACCGCCCTCGGCGCTCTCGGCATCGCCCAGCCGACGAAGCTGTTCGTCGGTGCGCAGGCGCAGCGGGTCGGTGGACGCCCGGCCGATCCGGTCGCGGCGACCGCGAAGCTTGCCGACGCCGATCACCAGGCGTCCGTACGGCAAGGGGTGTCGGCCTGGTTCTACGGCCTGTACGCCATCGGCGAGACGGTCCTGCTATTGGGGGCGATTCCGCTGCTGCGCCGGGCCCGCCGGTCGGCCGACCCGGACGGGCCGCCGCCGGTGTCCCGCCGGACCGTACGCGTGATGGAGTGGCTGCTCGTGGCCGCGGCGGTATCGATACCGGCCGCGGTACTCACCGACGTCGCGCCGTGGTGGCGTGCAGGCCGGCCCGGGGTCGCGTTCGGCCTCGTCGGTGCGGGCTTCGCGGCATTGGCCACGCTCGCCGTGTGCGTCGGGCCATGGCGCCGGGGCGCGCTCGGGCCGGTCGGCGCGGCGGCGGCGGTATGTGCCGGTGTCATCGGCGTGGACGTACTCACCGGCTCGCATCTTCAGCTCAACGGCGTTGTCGGGTACTCGGCCGCGTCCGGCGGCCGCTATGCGGGGATGGGTCCGGCCGGGCTCGGGGCGTTCATGGCCGGCGTACTGCTCCTGGCCGCCTGGGGCGCACAGAACACGCCGGCGAAACTGTGGCGCCCGGCCCTCGTCGCCGCGATCGTCAGTCTCGGCGTGATCGTCGTCGGTTCTCCGTACCTCGGAGCGGATGCCGGCGGCGCGCTCGCACTGACGGCGGCCGGCTGCCTCGCGGCCGCGATCGCCGGCGGCGGATGGCTCACGTTCGCGAGGCTCGCCTGGGCTACCCTCGCCGGGCTGGCCGTGCTGATCGGCTTCGCGGTCCTCGACCTACGGCGACCGGTTGCCGATCGGTCCTCGGTCGGCCGGTTCATCACCCAGTTCCACGATGGGACGGCCGGCGTGTCGGTGCACCGGGCCGCCATCGACGACGTCCTCGGTACCGCGTCGAACCCGATCAACATCCTGGTCGTGGTCGCGATCGCGTACACCATGCTCGTGCTCGTACGGCCCTGGGGCGGGTTGATGCGGCTGTTCGGGCTGTACCCGGCCGTGCGGGCCGCGTTGACCGGCATCGGGGCCGCTTCGGTGCTGGCCGGCCTGGTCGACGGCGTGGGCTTCACCACCGCCGGTGCCGCGGCCGCGGTGGTGTTACCCCTCGTGACGCTGGCGGCGCTGCGGGTGCTGGACCACGCCGACGACCGTACGCTCGCCGATTTCTTGGCCACCGACCCAGGTGCGACGACGTCGAGCGGCCGGCGGACCTCACGGTCGCCATCGGCCGGCCGGAAACCGAAGGCACCGGTCGCATCGTCGGTCGACACGATGCCGCCCGCCGACGACCCGGCCGGGTCACCTCCGGACGGCCGGGAGCCGTTCTCGTCCGATCCGGCGACCGGACACGCCGGACACACCGGCGGAGACGACTGCGACCCGGCGGTGCAACCGGCGCCGGCCGGCCAGCCTCCGTCCGCGTGATCCGTTCGCCCGCCGGACCGCCTCGGCCGTGCGCTCGACGGTTGGACACTCTGGGCTGTCCGCGTGCTGGCTGTCCGGCACGCCGGCGGTCCGGCGCTGGCAGGCCCGGCGCGCTGGCGGTCCAGCGCGCTCGGCTGTCGGAAAATAGACGGCGGGTGAACGTGACGTAGCGCCCAATCCGGCGCCGCGCATCCGGGCCGCGGCGGCCAGGCATGTTAGTGTGAAATTCCGTGGACGGTGTGATCATTTCGGGCCCTGTGGTGACTGCGACCCCAACGGATCCGAGCGCCGAGCGGACGATTCCCCAGAGCGTGGTTCGTCGAGCCCCGACTCGGACGGCCGCGGCCGGAAATGATCAACCCCTCACCGCCGCTGACCGCGCGTTTGCTGGTCACCGCCTACTGCCCGCGGCCCGGACCGCTGGCGACAATCACGGGAGCCGGCCTTGATGCCCTCAGCACGCACGACGAAACACATCTTCGTCACCGGGGGCGTCGCCTCCTCGCTCGGCAAAGGGCTTACCGCCTCGAGCCTGGGTAACCTGCTCACCGCGCGCGGGCTGCGCGTCGTCATGCAGAAGCTGGATCCCTACCTGAACGTCGATCCCGGCACCATGAATCCGTTCCAGCACGGCGAGGTGTTCGTCACCGACGACGGCGCCGAGACCGATCTGGATGTCGGGCACTACGAGCGCTTCCTGGATCGGGACCTGTCCGGCAAGGCGAATGTCACGACCGGCCAGATCTACTCCGAGGTGATCGCGAAGGAGCGGCGGGGCGAGTATCTCGGCGACACCGTACAGGTGATTCCGCACATCACGAACGAGATCAAGGCTCCGCATCCGGGCGATGGCCGACCCGGACGACGACGGCCGCGCCCCGGACGTGGTCATCACCGAGGTCGGCGGCACGGTCGGCGACATCGAATCGCTGCCGTTCCTGGAGGCCATCCGGCAGGTGCGTCACGACATCGGTCGGGACAACGTGTTCTACCTGCATGTGTCGTTGGTTCCATTCCTGGCGCCGTCCGGTGAGCTGAAGACGAAGCCGACGCAACACTCGGTCGCGGCGCTGCGCAACATCGGTATCCAACCCGACGCGCTGGTGTGCCGGTCCGATCGCGAGATCCCGGAGAACCTGAAGCACAAGCTGTCGCTCTACTGCGACGTCGACCGCGAGGCCGTGGTGTCCGCCGCCGACGCGCCGAGCATCTACGACATCCCGAAGGTGCTGCACCGGGAGGGTCTGGACGCGTACGTGGTGCGTCGTCTCGGCCTGTCGTTCCGGGACGTGGACTGGACCAGATGGGACGACCTGTTGGAACGCGTACACCACCCGCAGCACGGTGTCACGATCGCGATCGTCGGCAAGTACGTCGATCTGCCGGATGCGTACCTGTCGGTGTCCGAGGCCGTACGGGCGGCCGGCTTCGCCCATCGCGCCCGGGTGACGGTGAAGTGGGTGCCGAGCGACGACTGCATCTCGCCGACCGGCGCGGCCACCGCACTGTCCGAAGTCGACGGTGTGGTGATCCCGGGCGGGTTCGGCGTCCGTGGCATCGAGGGCAAGATCGGTGCGATCCGGTACGCCCGGGAGAACGGCATCCCGATCCTCGGACTCTGTCTCGGACTGCAGTGCATGACGATCGAGGTCGCCCGGCACGTGGCCGAGTTGGAGGGCGCCAACTCGCTCGAGTTCGACCCGGACGCGGCGCACCCCGTCATCGCGACGATGGCCGACCAGACCGACATCGTTGCCGGCCACGGCGACATGGGCGGCACGATGCGACTCGGTGCCTACCCGGCGGTGCTCGAGGACGACTCGATCATCGCCGGCGTATACGGCACGAACGAGGTCGACGAGCGCCACCGCCACCGGTACGAGGTGAACAACTCCTATCGCGACCGGCTGACGAAGGCCGGCTTGAACTTCTCCGGTACGTCGCCCGACGGCCACCTGGTCGAGTTCATCGAGCTGGATCGCACGCTGCACCCGTACTTCGTCGCGACGCAGGCGCACCCGGAGCTCAAGAGCCGACCCGACCCGGTCGCATCCGCTCTTCGACGGGCTCGTCGCGGCGGCCCTCGCGTATTCCGACGCCGGGCGGCTGCCCGTGACGGTCGAGAAGGCCACGGTCGGCGCCGCGTGACCGCCGTCAACCGCGCACACGGCTCCACCGGCCAGGCGCATGACTACGCGGTCCGCAGCCGGCGCGTCGACTTCACCGGCCCCGTCTTCACGGTCGTGACCGACGACGTCGAGATGCCGGGCGGCGGCCACGCGCAACGCGATTTCATGGTCCATGTCGGCGCGGTCGGTGTGGTCGCGCTGGACGATGACGATCGGGTGGTGCTCGTCTACCAGTATCGGCATCCGGTCGGCACGTTCCTGTGGGAGTTGCCGGCCGGCCTGATCGACGTACACGGCGAGCCACTCGACCGGGCCGCGGCACGCGAACTGGCCGAGGAGGCGGATCTGACCGCCGACCATTGGCAGCTGATCACCGACATCCACCCGACGCCCGGTTCGTCCAACGAGGTGATCCGCCTGTTCCTTGCGCGCGGTCTGCATGACGTACCCCCGGACGACCGCTACCACCGCGAGCATGAAGAGGCGGATATGACCGTCCGTCGTGTGCCGCTCCACGATGCGGTGCGGATGGTGCTCGGCGGCGAGATCACCAACGCGGCGGCGGCCGTCGGTGTGCTGGCCGCGGCGCGCCTTCGCGACGAGGGCTGGCCGGCATCGCGGCCGATCGACACGCCGTTGGCGCCGCGGCGCGGCTGATCGCGCTCACGCCGGCGAGATCGGTTACGCCGGCGGCGAGCCGTGTGGCGCCGACGGCCGCGACATCGACGTCCCAGCCGGCGATGGCCCATGCGGCAGTGGCGGACCATACAGCTGCGGCGGAACGGGCGGCTGCGGCGGACCGTGCGGCTGCGGCGGAACGGGCGATGCCGTTCGGGACCGGTGCGCGCGAACCATGCGCCGGGTCGCGAACTTCGAGTAGCGCGGCACCCACCACGTCAGTCCGAGTGACGCGAGCGGTCCCAGGGCACCGATCGTGACGATGCCGGCGGCGAGCGAGGACAATGTCGCAACCACCGAGACGACAACCGGACCGGCCGCGTTGCCCGCGTCACTCATCACCCGCCACACCGACAGGAACGGCAGCCGGCCCTCGGCCGGGGCGACGTCGGCGCCCAGCGTCATCATGATGCCCGAGCCGATTCCGTTGCCGACGCTCATCAGCATCGCCAGCACCGTGAGCATGATGGCGCCGTGCGCCAGCGGCAGCGCCATCATGCTGGCACCCATGATCAACATTGCCGGTACGGCGATGAACAGCCGCCCCTGCCGGTCCATGACCTTCCCGGACGGATAGAACAACGACATGTCCACAGCGCTCGCGATGCCGAAGATGAGGCTCGTCTGCTCGGCCGAGAGTCCGAGGTGTTGGGCCCAGAGCGGCAGGACGGTCTGCCGAGCGGCGCGGACCGCGGCCACTGTCACCACGGCCAGGCCGAGGGTCGCGAACAGCCGACGGTGATCGGTGACCATCTGCGCGATACGGACGCCACCGGACGCCGGGCCCGCCGCGCGCGAACCGGGCAGATCGGGAACGATGACGAGAACGAGGCCGGTCAACGCGGAGGCGACCACGGCGACGAAATACGCGCCATGCAACCCGATGAAATGGATCGCGGCCGCGCCGATGAACGGGCCGATGAACAGCCCGATGCGGTGCGAGCCGCCCAATGTGGACATGGCTCTCGCCCGTATCCCGACGGAAACGACCTCCGTGAGGTACGCCTGCCGGGCCAGGTAGAACACGGCCGTTGACATGCCGATCACGAGAAGCGCGACGTCGAGCAGTATCACGGTCGGCGCGAGGACGCAGGACAGTTGCGCGACGAGCGCGAGCGTCGCGGCGATCACCATGGCGCGGCGGTCGCCCACGCGGTTGGCCAGCGCCGCCGCCGGCACGTCGCCCAGAATCTGGCCGATGCCGAGCAGGGAGAGGGTGAAGCCGGCCGTCTTCGGCGACGCGCCGAGATGCAGCGCGGTAAGGGCCAGGATCGGCGCCATCGCGCCGTTGCCGATTTCGAAGATCATCGCCGGCAGGAACGCGGACGGAATCAAGGACTTGATCGTGATGGGCCGGGAGCCGGCTGTCTGCGCGCCGGTAGCCATCACGACTGGATCGCGGCTGCGCAACGCATCGGCGGTGTCATGCGCCTCGCGGCTGCGCTACGCATCGGCGGTGTCATGCGCCTCGCGGCTGCGCTACGCATCGGCGGTGCCCACAGCCCGGTCATTTCGTCGACAACTCCAACATCGCGGTCCGCGGCTGCGACGACCGAGTGTTGGGGAGGCGCACCGGCGGGAATCGCGGCGCCGTCAACGCCGCGCTCGCAACGTATCACCGGGCGGGCACCGTGAGTCCGCGTCGTGACGCTGCTCACCGCCGGTCGTGGTGGGCGACGTTGGGCCGATCCGACATCACCGTTACGCCATGTAACAACTGTCCCAGCACGTGGACGAGATGGCATGACACTGTGTCAAGGAATCGCGGTCTCGGCTGTCGCTGTGCCGCTGCCGCTGCGGCCGGGTCGGACTTACACTCGCGACGGTGGCCGCGTGTGGATCACCGGGGCAACGGCGCCCCGGCGCGTGCGGCACAGCGAACAGTTGAGGGGTCACAGTGAAGGTCGGAATCCCCCGCGAGGTCAAGAACCACGAGTATCGCGTCGCGATCACTCCGGCGGGTGTGCACGAACTCGTGCGCCATGGGCATGACGTGTTCGTCGAGACGGGTGCCGGCCTCGGCTCCTCGATCACCGACGACGAGTACACCGCGGCCGGCGCGAAGATTCTCGCCAGCGCCGACGATGTGTGGGAGACCGGCGATCTCGTGCTCAAGGTCAAGGAGCCGATCGCCGAGGAATACCACCGCATGCGCGAGGGCCAGACACTCTTCACGTACCTGCACCTGGCCGCGTCGAAGGCGTGCACCGACGCACTGATCGATCGCAAGGTCACCGGCATCGCGTACGAGACCGTCGAGTTGCCGGACCGGAGCCTGCCGTTGCTGGCTCCGATGTCCGAGGTCGCCGGCCGGCTCGCGCCGCAGGTCGGTGCCTACCACCTGATGCGCCCGGCCGGCGGTCGCGGCGTGCTGATGGGCGGCGTGCCGGGCGTACGTCCGGCCGACGTCGTCGTGATCGGCGGTGGCGTCTCGGGCATGAACGCGACGACGATCGCGCTCGGCATGCAGGCCGACGTCACGCTTCTCGACAAGTCGATCAACAAGCTGCGCCAGCTCGACGCGATCTATCAGGGCAAGCTCACCACGGTCGCGTCGAACGCGTTCGAGATCGAGAAGGCCGTCCTCGACGCCGACCTGGTGATCGGCGCGGTCCTCGTGCCCGGGGCGAAGGCGCCGATGCTCGTCTCCAACGACCTCGTCAGCCGGATGAAGCCCGGCAGTGTGCTGGTCGACATCTCGATCGACCAGGGCGGCTGCTTCGAAGATTCGCACCCGACAACCCACGACGACCCGGTCTACACCGTGCACAACAGCCTGTTCTACTGCGTCGCCAACATGCCCGGCTCGGTGCCGCATACCAGCACGTACGCGCTGACGAACGTGACCCTGCCGTACGCGGTCGAGCTGGCTAACCGTGGCTGGCGCGAGGCACTGCGCCGCGATGACGCGCTCGCGCTCGGGCTGAACACGTACGACGGCCACGTGACCTATGGTCCGGTGGCCGAGGCGCACGGCATGGCGCACCTGAGCCTGGCCGACGTGCTCGCCTGATGTGACACCATCGTCGACGTGGACGCGGCGGCCGGTCGGGATGATCCCCAACCGGCCGCCGCGCTGCGTCGCGCCGTCGGCGGCTACCTCGATCATCTGACCGTCGAGCGCGCGCTGGCCGGTAACACCTTGAGTGCGTACCGCCGCGATCTCGACCGCTACCTGAGATGGCTCGCGGTGGCGGCGGTGGTCGACCTGGCCGCCGTGACGCCGCGCCAGATCGCGGCGTATCTGGCCACGCTGCGCGAGGGCGACGGCGGCCATCCACCGCTGGCCGCGGCGTCCGCGGCCCGGGCCATCAGCGCCGTGCGCGGGTTTCACCGGTTCGCGGTACGGGAGGGACTCGTGCCCGACGACCCGAGTCGCCCGGTGGTGCCGCCAAGTCCGCCCAAGCGGCTGCCGAAGGCGCTGCCGGTCGATGACGTGCTGCGGCTGCTCGCCGCGTCCGGTGGTGTGACCGGCGCCGACTCGCCGCTCGACGATCCGCTCGCGCTGCGCGACCGGGCGTTACTCGAATTCCTTTACGGCACCGGTGCGCGGATCTCCGAGGCGGTCGGAGCCGACCGAGACGACATCGATCTCGTCGACGACGCGGGCGAGGCGAGTGCCGTGCTGCGGGGCAAGGGCGGGCGCACGCGGCTCGTGCCGATCGGTTCGTACGCCGCGGCCGCGCTGGAGGCCTACTTCGTACGCGTCCGTCCGATGCTGGCCGCGTCCGGCCGGGGTACAGCGGCGGTGTTCCTCAATGCCCGTGGTGGCCGCCTGTCCCGCCAGTCGGCGTGGGCGATCCTGCGACGGGCAGCCGATGCGGCGGGACTCGACGCGACGCGCATCTCGCCGCACACGTTGCGCCACTCGTACGCCACGCATCTGCTCGATGGTGGCGCCGACGTACGGGTTGTGCAGGAGTTGCTCGGCCACGCGTCGGTTACCACGACGCAGGTTTACACGCTGGTCACCGTCGAGCACCTTCGCGAGGTGTACGTCCTCGCGCATCCGCGGGCGCGCGGTTGACCGTCCGTCGGGCGCAGGACCCGCGCTCGCGTTGTGATGCGGTGCATAGCCGTTCATTTGGCGGCCCTACAGCCCTGATTGCACGCGCAGATGCTGGTCAACACGCCGGTTCGTCTACCGCGCGCGGGTCAACGCGTGGCGTAGAGTCTGCGTCAGCGCGCGGTCCGTGACTGGCTGGCGGGGACCGCGAAACGGCGCGGCCGGGCCGGCGTTGGCGGACTGATTGCTGTGAGGGACTGAGGGACTATGAGCAGCATCGACGAGCAGGCCGAGAGGTGGACGTCGACCTTGCGGGCCGAACAGTCCGCCTTGAACCTGGGCGCGGAGCTCGGGCCCGCGGATCCGACGGCGTATACAGCGCGACGGCCCATTGAGACACCGGCGCCGCTGGAGAAGCACGGTCCGGCACGCATCCTCGCAATGGCGAACCAGAAGGGTGGCGTCGGCAAGACGACCACCACGATCAATCTCGGTGCGGCGCTGGCCGAGTACGGCCGCCGGGTGCTGCTCGTCGACTTCGATCCGCAGGGTGCGCTCTCCGTTGGTCTCGGCGTGAACGCCAACAACCTGGACTTGTCCATCTACAACCTGTTGATGCAGGACGACGTCACGATCTACGACATCATGGTCAAGACCAATGTGGACGGCCTGCACCTGCTGCCGGCCAACATTGACCTGTCCGCGGCCGAGATCCAGCTGGTCAACGAGGTGGCCCGGGAAATGGCGCTGGCGCGGCTGCTGCGGCCGGTGCTCAAGGAATACGACTTCATCCTGATCGACTGCCAGCCGTCGCTCGGTCTGCTGGCCCTCAACGCGCTGACCTGCGCGCACGGCGTGCTGGTCCCGCTGGAGTGCGAGTTCTTCAGCCTGCGCGGCGTGGCGCTGCTGCTCGACACGATCGACAAGGTGCGCGAACGACTGAATTTCGACCTGGAGCTCGAAGGCATCCTGGCCACGATGTACGACAGCCGCACCACCCACAGCCGCCAGGTGTTGCAGCGGGTGGTGGAGGCGTTCGGCGACAAGGTCTACCAGACGGTGATCACGAAGACGGTGAAGTTCCCCGAGTCCACCGTGGCCGGCGCGCCGATCACGACGCTCGACCCGGCATCGTCGGGCGCGCGGAACTATCGGCAGCTCGCCCGCGAGGTCATCGCCCAGCAGGCGGAACGCAGCCGGTAGAACAGCGCGGCCGTTGACGGCCGGCTCGCGCCGCGCGAGTCGCGGCCGGAGCGCGTGTCGCCAAGAGCCCGTCATCGAACATCGACGCAGGTCGTGAGCTACCGTCACGAGGTGAACGTGTCCGCAGCCGAACCGCCCGCGCCCGCCGGCGACGGGTTCGAATCGGCTGCCGCCGACACGGACGCCCCGAACCAGCCATTACCGGCGGACCCGGCGCTGGCCGCCGATCTCGGACTGGCTGCCGATCTTGCGATGGTCGCCGATCTTGGGGTGGACGCCGACGTTGATCTCGCAACCGGCGCCGCGACGCCCGGCGAAGAGATTGCCGGCTTCCGGGTCACGCTCGACAACTTCTCCGGCCCGTTCGACCTGTTGCTGGCCCTGATCGGCAAGCGCAAGCTCGATGTCACCGAGGTCGCGCTGCACACGGTGACGGATGACTTCATCGCGTACATCCGGGCGATGGGCGAGGACTGGGACCTCGACGAGGTCAGTGAGTTCCTGGTCGTCGCGGCGACGCTGCTCGACCTCAAGGCGGCCCGGCTGCTTCCGGCCGCGTCGGTCGAAGATGAGGAGGACCTCGCGCTGCTGGAAGCGCGCGACCTGCTCTTCGCGCGGCTCCTGCAGTACAAGGCGTACAAGGAGGTGTCCGCCGTGATCGCCGAGCTGGCGGCCAGCGGCGCACGACGGTTCCCACGTACGGTCGCACTCGAGCCACGCTTCGCTGATGCACTGCCCGATCTCGTGCTCGGCATCGGGCCGCAGCGGCTCGCGGCGCTCGCAGCGAAGGCGTTGACGCCGAAGGCACAGCCGATCGTGTCGACCGCGCATGTGCATATGGTGCGGGTCAGCGTGCGCGAGCACGCCGCGATCCTTCGACAGAAGCTGCTGCGCCTCGGTACGGCGACCTTCCGTACGCTCTGCGCCGACTGCCAGTCGACACTGGAGGTCGTGGCCCGGTTCCTCGCCCTTCTCGAGCTCTACCGGGAGAGCCTCGTCGGCTTCGACCAGGTCGACGCGCTCGGTGAGCTGACCGTCCGGTGGACCGGCGGCGACGGTACCGGCGAGGGCGGGCTGGAACTCGACATCGACGAGTACGCCGGCACGCCACTCGTGGAGCGCGACCCGCCGTCGGCAGCCGCGGCTCCATCCACGCCGGCCGATGCGGCCGCGACCAGCGATCGAACAGCGGAAGAGGTCAACTCGTGAATTCCGAGCAGGACAGCGGATCCCTGGCGGACCGCGCGGCGGCGTGGGTACCGCCGTGGGAGCGTCCGGCCGATCACGAGGCCGCCGACGACCAGCCGCGTGAGGACGACGGGACCGATCCGGACGCGGTCGACGACGCGGACGCACTCGATCGCGAGATCGACGCGGACATCGTGCGCCAGGCCGGGCTGCCCGGCCCCGGCACCGTCGAAAGCGACGTCGAGGCTGAGACCGACCCGGACGCGGAGACAGCCGGGGAGATCGCCGCGGAGACCGCCGCAGTGGCCGACGCCGCCAGCGATGTTGAGCGGCGCGCCGACGCCGACGCCGAGAACGATGTCGTGAGCGACTCGGTAGCCGATGCCGGACCCGACCCCACGACCGCTGTCGAGACGGGTGCGGGGACCGGCGACGACGTGGACGCCGCGAACATTCGGGAGGGCGACGCCGTCACGGACGTGGCGGGCGCCGTTGAGGCGGACGCGGCGGGCTCCCGGGCGGCACCGGCCGAGGACGGCTCGACGCCCGCCGCCGAGGCGGAGGGGGAGACCGGTCAGGAAACCGCCGCCGAGGCGGACGAGGAGAGCGGCCGGGAAACCGTCGCCGATGCCGAACCCGACACGCTCCTCGGGGCGGCACCGAGTCCGTTGCCGGGCCTCGCCGGGCCGGAACTCGGCGCGGCGCTGGAGGCCATCCTGATGGTCGTCGACGAACCGGTCACCGAGGCGCAACTCGCCGATGTGCTCGACGCCGCGCCGGAGGACGTCGCCGAGCGGCTGCGAGCGCTAGCGGCCGACTACGCCGAATCGGGTCGCGGCTTCGAACTTCGCCGGGCCGCGGGCGGTTGGCGCTTCTACACGCGGGCCGAGTTCTCCGGCTACGTCGAACGCTTCGTCCTCGACGGGCAGTCGGCCCGGTTGACCCAGGCGGCGCTGGAAACGCTCGCGGTGGTGGCCTACCAGCAGCCGGTCACGCGTTCGCGGATCTCCGCGATCCGCGGTGTGAACTGTGACGGGGTCGTGCGTACGCTGGTGACCCGGGGTCTTCTCGAGGAGAGCGGCACGCAGCCGGAGACCGGGGCCTACCTCTACCGGACGACGACCCTGTTCCTGGAGAAGCTGGGCCTCGACTCGGTCGACGAATTGCCGCCACTCGCCCCATTCCTGCCCGACGACGTGAACGGACTCACCGATGCCCAGCGCTGACCGCCAACGCGACCAGCCCGCCCGCAAGCAGCCGGCGAAGCCCGCCAACACGGCCAAGACGGCTAACAGCGCCAGGGCCGCCAAGAAGCCGGTCGGCCTCCGCGCGGACGGCACGCCCCGCCGAGCGCCGCGCCGCGACAGCGCTCCCCGCCGTACCGCCAGCTCCGAGCCGGCCCAGCGCAGCGCCACGGGTACGGGCAAGGCACCCTCCCGTACCCCCGCCAGTTCTTCGTGGGCGGACCGACCTCGATCCGCGGCCGCACCGGTGCGGACGCCGCGCCGCGCGACCGAGCCGGCGCCGCCCGGCGGACCGGAACGGCTCCAAAAGGTCCTGGCCGCCGCGGGCATCGGCTCACGGCGGGCGAGCGAGGAGCTCATCGCGGCCGGCCGGGTCACGGTCGATGGGCGCGTCGCCGAGCTTGGGGATCGCGCCGACCCGGTCAACTCGGTGATCCATGTCGACGGCGAGCGGATCGTCACCGATGCCCGTCGCCTCTACCTGGCGATCAACAAGCCGGCCGGCGTCGTGTCGACGATGGCCGATGAAAAGGGGCGGGCGGCCCTGGCCGACTACCTCGGCAACGTGCCGCAACGGGTCTACCACGTCGGCCGCCTCGACCAGGACAGCGAAGGCCTGTTGCTCCTGACGAACGACGGGCCGCTCGCGCACAAGCTGATGCATCCGTCCTACGAGGTTCCGAAGACGTACCTCGCCGAGGTCTCCGGCCCGGTCCGCCCGGGGTTGCGCAAACGCCTCGTGGAGGGCGTCGAGCTGGAGGACGGCCCGGTGTCGGTGGACTCGTTCCGGACCGTGGAGGAGGCCGGCGGCCGGGTGCTCGTGGAGATCGTGTTGCACGAAGGGCGCAAGCACATCGTCCGACGGTTGCTCGCCGAGGTCGGCCACCCGGTCCACCGGCTGGTCCGGACGGCCATCGGGCCCATCCGGCTCGGCGACCTGAAGTCCGGGCGTACGCGCCGGCTCGGTCGTGGCGAGGTCGCGGCGCTGTTCGCCGCCGTCGAGGAGTAGGCCGAACGCGCGACGGACGTGTGACCGCCCACGTTCGCGGGCTCCGATTGCGGATCGGTGGGCGTGACCCGGCATGATAGATGGGGCCGGGAAGGCCTATCAGGGCACTCACGGAGGTTTCGGTGAACTCGGACGTACGGTGCGTGGTGGCGATCGACGGGCCGTCCGGGACGGGCAAGTCGACGGTGTCACGGCGTCTCGCGGCCGCGCTCGGCGCACGCTACCTGGATACCGGTGCGATGTACCGGGCAGTCGCCTGGGCCGTTCTCGAGGCCGGCATCGACCCCTCCGACGCCGCGGCCGTCGCTGAGATCAGCGGGAAGATCACGCTCGACAGCGGCACCGATCCGTCGGCGCCGCACATCAGCGTCGACGGCCGGCCGGTCGACATCGAGATCCGTGGACCCGAGGTCACCCGGGCCGTGTCGGCGGTGGCCGCCGTCCCGGACGTACGCCGGCGACTCGTGGCCCGGCAGCGCGAGGTGATCGCCGCGGCCGAGCGCATCGTCGTGGAGGGCCGCGACATCGGCACGACCGTCGCGCCGGACGCCGATCTGAAGGTCTACCTCACCGCCTCCGAGGCGGAGCGCGCGCGTCGCCGCAGCTCGGAGCTGGCCGGTGGGGCCGCCGCGACGGCCGACGTGCTCGCGCTCACCCAGGCCGACCTGGCCCGGCGTGACACGTTCGACAGCACCCGCACGGCGTCGCCGCTTCGTCGGGCCGACGACGCCATCGAGGTGGATACGACCGGACTCGACATCGACGCCGTGGTCGGCCGCCTGGTCGAGCTGTTGCCGGAGCAGGTGGCCCGGTGAGCCGACCTGACCGCGCGGCCGACCGTCTCGGTCGGCCGGACGCCGCCCGCGACGTGCCACACGGTGCTGACGCGGACGCCGGGGAATTAGACGTTGCCGAATTCGAAACCGCTGATTTCGACCACGCTGATTTCGACCACGCTGACTTCGATGGCGCCGACTTCAACGATGCCGACTTCGAGGCGGCGGACTTCGACACAGAAGATTTCGACGAGGCGGCCGGGGTCGACGGCACCGGCGTGGCGTTGCGGCCGCCGGTGGTCGCCGTCGTTGGCCGTCCCAACGTCGGGAAGTCCACGCTGGTTAACCGCATCATCGGGCGCCGGCAGGCGGTCGTCGAGGACACACCGGGCGTCACCCGGGACCGGGTCGCCTACGACGCCGAGTGGTCGGGCCGGCGATTCGTCGTCGTGGACACGGGCGGATGGATGCCGGACGCCCGCGACCGCGCCGCCGCGATCGCCGCCCAGGCCGAAATGGCGGTGGCGACGGCCGACGTCGTTCTGTTCGTCGTAGACACCATGGTCGGCTCGACCGCGGTCGACGAGGCCGCGGTCAAGATGCTGCGCCGGAGCAAGAAGCCGGTGATCCTGGTGGCCAACAAGGTGGACAACGCAAACCTCGAGATCGAGGCGACGTCGCTGTGGGGCCTGGGGCTGGGCGAGCCGCGTCCGGTATCGGCGCTGCACGGCCGGGGCGCCGGAGACCTCCTCGATGACGTACTCGCCGCGTTTCCGGAGCCGGCGCCGCGAGACACCGTACGCGGGCCCGGTCCCCGGCGCGTCGCCCTCGTCGGCAAGCCGAACGTCGGCAAATCGAGCCTGCTCAACCGACTGGCAAAGGAAGAGCGATCGGTCGTCGACCCGGTCGCCGGCACGACCGTCGACCCGGTCGACGAACTGGTGCAGGTCGGCGGCGAGGTGTGGCACTTCGTCGACACGGCCGGGCTCCGGCGGCGGGTCAGCCACGCCAGCGGGACGGAGTATTTCGCAAGTCTGCGTACGGCCGCGGCGATCGACGCGGCCGAGGTCGTCGTCGTGCTCCTCGACGCGGGGGAGCCGATCAGCGAACAGGACCAGCGCGTGCTGTCGATGGTCGCCGACTCCGGCCGCGCACTCGTGCTGGCCTTCAACAAGTGGGATCTGGTGGATGCGGACCGCCGCTACTACCTGGACAAGGAGATCGACCGCGAACTGCGGCGCATCCCGTGGGCCGTACGGGTGAACATCTCCGCACTGACCGGCCGCGCGGTGGACAAGATCGCACCGGCATTGCGTACGGCTCTGGACAACTGGGGTCGACGGGTGCCGACCGGGCAACTGAACGCGTGGATCACCGCACTCGTACAGGCGACGCCACACCCGATCCGCGGCGGCCGCGCACCCCGGGTGCTGTTCGCGACACAGGCCGGCGTCTGCCCGCCGAAGTTCGTCCTGTTCACGACCGGCCTGCTCGATCCCGGGTACGTGCGGTTCGTCGAGCGGAAACTCCGCGAGGAGTGGGACTTCCGCGGTACTCCGGTGCAGATCTCCGTACGTCCCCGCAAGCGCACCGGAACCCGCTAGCCATCGGGACCACATCGTCGTGCATCGGCAACCGTCAACCTAGCGTCCTAGGATGCCGTACAGGGTGTGACGCCGAGAAAGATCGGTATCGGCATGCCGACGATGGGGTGAGCGAGCGTCAGGTGAGGATCGCCGGCAACCCGAACGTGTCGAACACGGCCGCGTCGAGAAATCGGGTGATCGCCGGGATCCGGCCCTCGTCGATGGTGAGCACGACGAGGCCGGCCGGCCGCCCGACGCCGGTGTCCGGGTCGGGCAGGTAGCAGGCGTACGCGGGCTGGCGGTTCGCACGCGTCGGTACGAGCCGGAAGTGGCGACCGACGCGCACCGCGATCCCGGCCCGAAGGAACGTGGCGATCGCCTCGGCGCCTTGATACTCGTGCGGTGCGGGCGGCATCGTGAGCCACGCACCCTCGCTCAGCAGCGTGACGAGGCCGTCGACGTCGTCGCCGGCCAGCGCGTCGGCGAACCGTCGCGCGACGTCGCCTTCGCTCGGTGAGGCGACGTCCGCGACGTCCGCGATGCGTGCGGCCGCGCACCGATCCAGGTTCGCGCGGGCGCGCTGCAGGGCGCCCTTGACCGAGCCTTCGGTGGTACGCAGCAAGCCGGCGACCTCGGTGAGCGGGAACCCGAGCACGTCGCACAGGACGACCGATGCGCGTTGCTCGGGCGTCAATTCCTGCAACGCGACAACGAAGGCCAACGCGATCGACTCGCGTGCGTCATACCGCGCGGCCGGATCGGCCGCCGCGTCCGGTAACTCGTCGAGCAGCGTGTCCGGGTACGGCTGGAGCCAGGTCACCTCGCCCCGGCGGGTCGGCTCGGGAGGTGTGAACGGCGGCACCGGCGCGGGTGGGCGTCGAGCTCCGTCCCGGCGCGCGTTGAGGCAGCGATTCGTCGCGATCCGGTAGAGCCAGGTCCGGACGGACGACCGTTCGGCAAAGTCGCCGAGGCCACGCCACGCCGCGAGCAGCGTCTCCTGCAGGACATCCTCCGCATCTTGGACCGAGCCGAGCATGCGATAGCAGTGCACGTGCAGTTCGCGGCGGTACGGCGCGACGAGATCGCGGAAAGCGTGTTCGTCGCCGGCTCGGGCGCGAGCGACAGTGGCGTCCGTCACCCGCTCATCCTCGCATCGACCGCCGATGGCAACCGCTTCGACGGCGCCTACGGGTTCCGACAGCGGCTGCGACTCCGACAGTGAACGGCTCCGATGGTGCTGAACGGTTCGACGGGGGATCGGTTCGACCGGGCCGGTGTTCGCCGACCGCTTCCACCGCATGGCCCGAGGCGACACGGAATCCGCTGAGGCACCATAGATGTCGTGCACATGCCGTCAGACAGCGAGATCGATCGCCTCACCGAATTGATGTCCGATGGGGGAGTCGTGGTGCTGAGCGGTGCCGGGCTGTCGACCGAATCCGGGATCCCGGATTATCGGGGTGAGACCGGTGCCAGCCGTCCCGGCCAACCGATGACGTTTCAGACGTTCACCCGGGACGCCGACAGTCGCCGGCGCTACTGGGCGCGCAGCTATCTCGGCTGGCGCACGATCGCCCGGGCCGCGCCGAATGCGGGCCACGCGGCGGTGACCGCGCTGCAGGACGTGGATCTCATCGGCGGCATCATCACGCAGAACGTCGATGGGCTGCACCAGGCCAGCGGCGCGCACTCGGTGATCGAGCTGCACGGCAATCTCGCCCGGGTGGTCTGCCTCGGCTGCGGCGACTCCATGGAACGCGGCGAGCTCGACCGTCGCCTGACGGAGGCCAACCCGACGTTCGACGCCGAGGTCGCCGCCATCAACCCGGACGGCGACGTCGAAATCGGCGACGCCGCTCTCGGTGGATTCCACGTGGTCGGGTGCGGCGTATGCGTCGGCGGTGTGCTCAAGCCCGACGTCGTGTTCTTCGGCGAGACGGTGCCGCGCCCTCGCGTGGATGCGTGTTTCGACCTCGTCGAGTCGGCCCGTGCGTTGCTGGTGCTCGGTTCTTCGCTGACCGTGATGTCGGGCCGGCGCTTCGTGTTGCGGGCGCTGAAGCTCGGAATCCCGATCGCGATCGTCAACCGGGGTGCGACACGGGAAAGCGATCGCGCGGATCTCGTGATCGACGCCTCGCTCGGTGCCGTCCTTCCCGCGGTCGCGGAACGGTGCGCGGCCTTGCCGGCGGCCGCCTGACGACCTACCCCGACCCCTGACGACCTACCCCGACCCCTGACGATCGGGCGATCGGTCGGACCGACTAACCGCGGAGCGGGCCGGTCATCGGCATCTACTCGGAGCGCGACCTCGTCGGCTCGCCGTCGCTGACACGTCCGTCTCTAGGCGTGTCGGACGAATGAGCACCGGATGAACGGGTGCCGGCTGAACTCGTACCGCCGGAGTCACCAGCACCGGCGCGGCCGTTCGGCGAACCGTGGCCATTGGCCGAGGCTGCTTCGCGGGCCGGCCCATGGTCGCCCGCGGGCTCGGCCATCGTCGAAGCGACGGCGCCGACGGCACCGGCGCCCGAGGTTTCCTGATGGATCTTCTCGGCCGCGGACTGGCGGCTGAGCGGGAGCTCGGGCAGGAACAGCGTGACAATGAGCGTGATCACCATGACGACGATGGCGATGTAGAAGACGAGCGACATCGAGTTCGCGAAGCCGACCTTGAACGGGTGCGCGAGCGCAGTGGCCAGGTGGCTCAGGAACGACGTGTCCTGCAGCGCACTCGATCCACCGGACGATTGCTGCAGCACCTTCACCTGGTCGGGGTGCGCCGCCGCGGCCGCGCGGAACGCCGGCTGGTCGGCCGCCGCCGCGTACGCCGCCTGGATCTTGTCCGGCAACCGGCTGAACAGGATCGAGAGGAAGACGGCGGCGCCGATCGTGCCGCCCATCGACCGGAAGAACGTGACCGACGAGGTGGCGACGCCGATCTCCCGGGGCGAGGCCGCGTTCTGCGCCGCGGTGACCATCGGCTGCATCGAGCCGCCGAGACCGAGACCCATCAACACCATCGGCAACATCACGCGAGGCAGCGAGGAATCCGCGGTGAGTCCCGAGAACAGGGCCATCGCGGCGATGATCAGGACTCCGCCGATGATCGGGAAGATCTTGTAGCGGCCGGTGCGCGTGATCGTCTGGCCGGCCGTAATCGAACCGATCATCATGCCGAGCACGAGCGGCAGGACCTCCAGACCGGCGCGGGTCGGGCTCGCACCCTTGACGACCTGCAGATAGAGCGGCAGAAGAAGCAGACCGCCGAACATCGCCATGCCGATGAGGAAGCTGCTCGAGACGGCCACGCTGAACGTACGGCCCTGGAACAGTCGTAGCGGCAGCAGCGCCTCGTCGCCGTAGCGCCGCTCCACGAGCAGGAACGCGACCAGTCCGACCGCGCCGATGAGGTAGCAGGCGAGCGCCGTGCCCGAACCCCAGCCCCACGACGAGCCCTGCTCGGCCACGATCAGCAGCGGCACGAGGCAGACGATCAGCGCGACCGCGCCCGGCCAGTCGATGCGGTGCGTGCGGCGCTGTTGCTGCGCGTGCAGGACCTTGGTGACGACGATCAGGGCGGCGGCGGCGATCGGAATGTTGATGTAGAAGATCCATCGCCAGCCGGGGATGCCGAGGATCTCGCTGGAGCCGGCGAAGAAGCCACCCAACACGGGACCGAGCACGCTGGAGGTGGCGAACACGGCCAGGAAGTAGCCCTGGTACTTCGGCCGCTCGCGAGGCGACACGATGTCGCCGATGATGGCGAGCGACAGCGAGAACAACCCGCCGGCGCCGATGCCCTGGATGGCCCGGAACGCGGCGAGCTCGTACATCGACTGGGAGAGCCCGCACAGCATCGAGCCGACGATGAAGATGCTGATCGCGAACAGGATGAACGGCTTGCGGCCGTACATGTCGGACAGCTTGCCGTAGAGCGGCGTGGAGATCGTCGAGGTGATGAGGAACGCGGTCGTCGCCCAGACCTGCAGCGAGAATCCGTGCAGGTCGTCGGAGATCGTACGGATCGCGGTCGAGACGATCGTCTGGTCGAGCGCGGCGAGGAACATCGCCAGCATCAGACCGGTCAGGATCGTCACGATCTGCTTGTGGTTGAGGGCGCCACCGCTGGCGGTAGTGTCTGCGTCGACCGTGGACGATGTGGTCATCGGCCCCTCCCCGTGATTGCGATACGTTCCCGTCCGCATCCTATCCACGCGGTCGACCGCTTTTGCTAGCCGGCCGGCAGGGAGATAGGCGGTGTCCTAAGCCACTCCGGGCCGGTGGCGACCAGGTCGACAGCTACGCCCGTATCGACCGTACGACGCGGGAGCGACAACTCGTAGCGCAAGCCGTGGGATGGCGCGACTATGAGCGCTTCTCGGCGTCGGTGACGAAGACCCGGATCCGGTCGGCGAGCTCGGTCGGATGGCTCAACATCAGCCAGTGGCCGCCGTCCATCGTCGCCACCGTCAGATCCCGTACCCAGTCTTGCAGTTCGGTCTGCAGACCCGCGCTCACGTAGCGGTCGTCCGACGGCACCAGGATCTGGACCGGGATGTCGACCGGCGCGTACGGCTCGGTCCGCGCTGGACCTCTGCCGAGCATGTTTGCCCGGTAGAGGTTCAGGCCATGCCGCACGTCGGCCCGTGAGACCCGCGTACCGAGCCGGGACGGGTCGCGCGTCACGAGACGGCCGACGATGCCGAGGCGGGTGGCCAGGTCGACCGGACCGGGCAGCAGAAATGCCCCGATGTACGCGGAAGAGACGCTCTGCTTGGCCAGCCGCCACCATCCGGCCGGGCCGCCCCGAAGCTGCCGTCGCTGCCACTCGCGGACGTGGTCGAGATCCGGCCCGGAGATCGACGTGTACGAGGTGACCCGACCGGCAAGCGTGGTACGCAAGGCGTGGAATGCCTGGATCGAGCCCCAGTCGTGCCCGACGAGGTGTATCCGCTGGTCGGGGCTTACCGCGTCGACCACGTCGCGCAGATCGGCGGCGAGGCGATCGAGCCCGTACGCTCGCCGGTCGGCCGGCGCTCCGGACGATCCGGCGCCCCGGACGTCGTACGTCACGAGACGCGCCTCACCGGCCAGCGCCGCCGTGACGCCTGACCAGACGTGGGCGTCGTCCGGGAATCCGTGCACGAACACGATCACCGGGCTCGTCGTCGAGCCGGACTTCCGTACGGACAGCGAAACGCCGTCGTCGGTCACCACGGAGGTGATCGACGACGGCGCCGCAAACGCTGGCGGCCTGCGCGGAGCAGGCTCCTGTGCAGTGGACCCGACCGGATCCTCGGACGGCATGCGGCCATCGTAGGAGTTGACTGGTTTCGGTCATAGGCCCAGGTAGATGAACGCTTAGTGGCCGAATAGTTGAGTCGAAAAATCGTCCGGCGCCCCACCGGGGGACGGGGGCGCCGGACGATCGTCGGCGCGAACGCTCATCGAGTCGGAGCGCCCGCTGGTGGTGTCACTTGCCTGGTGCGTGGACCGCGCTGGCGGCGTGGGCCGCGCTGGTGGCGGCGTGCGAGGCGTCGGCGGCGTAGGTGCCGGCGACGAGGCTGGCGGCGAACTTCTCCCACTTGGCGTAGGCCTGCGGGAATGCGGAGACCTGGACCTTCTGGACGGCCAGGGTCAGCGGCATGTGCTGCCAGTTGTGGATCTTCACCAGGCGCTTGAGGAACGACTGTGCCGCGTGGTGCGGGTTGGTCACCTGTGCCGGTGAGCCCCAGCCCGATGACGGGCGCTGCTGGAACAGGCCCAGCGAGTCGTGGTCGTTGCGGTTGCCGAGGTTGCCGTAGTTGTGCAGGGAGGATTCCTGCAGCGAGCAGGCCACGGCCATGACCATGGCGCGGGGCGGCAGCTTCATGTCCTTGGCGGCCTTGACGATCGCCGCGGCGTTGCGCTTCTGCGCGGCGGTCGGCTTGAACGAGGCCTGGGGGCCGTGGACCGTCTTGGGCAGCAGCGCGTGGGTGCTGGGCACCTTCACGGCCGGCTTGTGCGGGGCCGGCGCGTGCTTGGCCGTCGCCTTAGCGGCCGAGGACTTCACGGCCGGGGCGTGCGTGGCGTACGCCGTCGCCGCCGGCGTACCGGTGGCCCAGGACACGGTGGCGGGCGCCTTCTCGGGAGCCGAAGAGTGAGCCGCTGCCGCGGGTCCAACCGCAACGCCGAAGATGGCCGCCGTGGTGACGCCGAGCATGCCGACGCGTCGTCCGATGGGGCTACGGAAGAACGTAGCTGCGGTCTCGGTGTGGTGGCGGAGGTTCACGGTGTTGGTTTCCTTCCGTCGGGGGGTTACGTGACCGTTCAACCGAAGGTACAAGTCCGTTCTTTCCGAATAATCGCTTTTGTGGAGTAGGTAACTCAAGCAGTATCTAATTGCGTTAAGGACGGGATCAGTGCTCCGTATCAGGGCGATTACAGGCCGTCGAAATTCGGTCCCGTGGCTGGTCACAGCTCCGAACTGGGTGCGCCAGAGTCACTTGGCCACCGTCGCTACCAACCGCGCCGAGCCGGCACGGCCCGCAACAGACGGGCACACCGCCGACGCCGGGTCGTCGTCGCCACGAACCGGACGGAGACCCGCATGCCACGCAAGTCGTCGAGGTGATTCAGCGGGCCGTCGTCGGATGGGTGTCGTATGGTGCGGCCATGGCCACGCCTACCGAAGTGCTCGACGTCGACGGCCAGGACGTCACGATCACCAATCCGCAGAAGCTCTACTTCCCGGCCGCCGGCATCACCAAGCTCGACCTGGTGCGCTACTACCTCGCGGTGGCCGACGGCGCGCTGCGGGCGGCCGGCGGGCGGCCGATGGCGCTCAAGCGCTACGTCAACGGCATCGACGGTCAGGCGTTCTATCAGAAGCGGGCGCCGGAAAACCGGCCCGACTGGATCGAGACGGTCGAGCTCAAATACCCGTCCGGGCGGAGTGCCCACGAGATCGTGCTGCGCGACGCGGCCCAACTGGCGTGGGTGGTCAACCTCGGCTGCATCGATCTGCACCCGCACGCGGTGCGCGCCGACGACCTGGCCCACCCGGACGAATTACGGATCGACCTTGATCCGATTCCCGGCGTGCCGTGGGAGCACGTACGCGAGGTTGCCCTGGCGTGCCGCGACGTGCTGAGCGATCACGGCATCGTGGGCTGGCCGAAGACGTCCGGCTCGCGTGGCATGCACATCTTCTGCCGGATCGAGCGCCGGTGGAGCTTCGTCGAGGTGCGCCGCGCGGCGCTGGCGCTGGCCCGCGAGGTGGAGGACCGGGTGCCGGATCTCGCGACCAGCCGCTGGTGGAAAGAGGAGCGGCACGGTGTGTTCATCGACTACAACCAGAACGCCAAGGACCATACGACGACATCCGCCTACTCGGTGCGTCCGACGTCGGATGCGCGCGTGTCGGCGCCGCTGCACTGGGATGAGGTCGCGGCGTGTGAGGCGGGCGACTTCACCGTTGCGACCATGCCGGCCCGGTTCGCCGCGATCGGTGACCCGGCCGACGGCATCGACCTCGCGGTGGGCGATCTGAGCAGCCTCGTCGCGCTCGCGGCCGCGCAGAAGGCGGCCGGCATGGACGATCCACCGCCACCACCTCCCGATCCGGCCGACTCCGGTCCGCGGTCCGGCGGTGGCTCGACTCGCTCAAGATCACGATCCGGCGGTACGGGCAGAGCCGCGGCGCAGCCGGCCGACGACGCACCGGGTGACGCGGAGGCACCGAAGCCGGCCGGGCGGCGGCGGTCGACCATGCCGTTGATCGAGATCGCGCGCGCGGCCGGCAAGGATGAGGCGATGGCCGGCCTGGAACGCTGGAAGGCCCGCCACCCGGACGTCTGGGTCCAGCTCGAGCCGGCCGACGTGCTGGTCGACTCGATGCGCGGCCGGAGCAGCACGTGGACCCGGATCCGGATCAACCTGCGGCACGTGCCGGCCGACCAGCGCCCACCTCAGGAGCCGCTGGAGGTCGATTTCGATCCCTGGGCCGGTCTCGACGTGGACGCGTTCCGGCGCGGCCAGCGGACATGATCGACGCCGGCCTCGTTACGGCTGCGGAGCGCCGTCTGGTGTCACGCGGAATGTGAAGTATTCGACCGGCACGCCGTCGCGCTCACCGGCGAGGCTCGCCACGACCGTGGCGTCGAAGCCGTTGCCGGCCATGAGGTGCCGGAGATACGCGATGTCGCCCGACGTACCGAACGCGATCAGCATGCGGCCGGTCGGGGTCAGATGATGCCGGGCCCGGGCGAAGAACTCGGTCATGGCGCGGTAGTTCGTGTCCGTCGAGGCGAGTTCGCGCACATCGCGTGGCGTGAACCATCGATACGGCGGGTCGAAGACGATGAGGTCGAAGACGCCCTCGACCCCGGCAAAGACGTCGCTTTCCCGTACGTCGACCCGGTCGGCCACCCCGTTGCGATCGGCGTTGGCCCGGGCGGCGTCCAGCGCGTACGGGTTCACGTCGACGGCCACCACCCGCGCGCCCCTGGTGGCGGCCAGGATCGCGTTGACTCCGCTGCCGGTGCCCATGTCGAGCACCCGTTCGCCCGGGCGTGCCTCGGCGAGCACCGCCTCGCCGAGCAGATACGAGGGCGGGAAGATCGGTTGGACCTCGGCCGGGATCACGAGCGTCAGGCCCAGATAGTCGAACGTACGGATCGGTTCGCTGGCGGCCAGCGCGGCGCCCTCGGCCAGTGCCCGCTCGTGCCACCACCTGATCCGCTCCACGTCGGCCGCGTCCATCATCGGCTCGTAGTCGGTCATGGCGCGCCCCTTCGATCGTCACTGCCGGTGCTTCCTCGGCTCCCGGCGTGTTGGCGTTCGCCGACGTAGAGCAGGTGGCCGCCAAGACCGAGGAGACCGGGGTCGTCGGCCGTGTCGATCAGCAGCTCAAGCGCGGCGGCGTAGGCGTCAGGATCACTCAATCGCATCTGCACGAGTGCCGACTCGATGCCGTTGGCGAAGCCGTGCGTGGACACGAACGTACGGGTCGCGAAACCGTACGACTCGAAGAACGGCACCACCTCGGCTGGTCGTACGCCGTACCCGTGAGTGAATCGCTCGGGCACGTCATTGGTGAACACGCCGTGGTCGCGAAGCGCGGCGACGAACGCCGGGTCGGCCAGGTGACGCCGCTCGTCGGCGACAAAGATCGTCCGGCGGACGAACCCGAGCCACGGCATGAGCGCGACGAAGACGACACCGTCCGGACGTACAACCCGGGCAATCTCGAAAGCGGCGCGGTCCCGGTCGTCGGGCGCGGTCAGGTGATAGAAGGGGCCGAGTGACAGGACCGCGTCGAACGACTGATCGGGCCAGCGCGACAGGTCGCGGGCGTCCGCCTCAGTGATCTCATCGATCGCGCCGGGATGGGCCGGGTCGTAGCTCAGCCGCGCCCGGGCAACGTCGAGAAGCTCGGGTGAGAGGTCGGCGAGCGTGACCCGGTAGCCGCGGTCGGCCAGCCAGGTCGCATACCGGCCAGGCCCACCGCCGATGTCGAGGATCCGACCGGACGCCGGCAGGTGTCGAGTCAGCATCGCCGTGGTGACCTCGAACTCGACGACACCCTCGTCCCGTTCGAGCCGTTGCCACTCGCGGTCGCGGAACGCGGCGTAATAAGCGCCAACGGCTGTCGTGTCCACGTCTGTCTCCCCGTACCCGCTATTTAGCCGCCGATGTTAGGCGACGGCCACGCCGCGTTCCGCCCCAATTTCCGGACCACGCGCGGAGGCTGGAGTGATGGCGCACAGCATTCTCCGGCGGGGCCTGCCGCGCGAACTGCGCGCGACCACCTACCTGATCGCGTTCGTGGTCGCGACGGTGGCGACGGTGCTGGTCACCCCGCCGGCGCCCTGATCTGGCCTCGGGCCGATCACGGCGCGCCGTTACGCTGGCCGAGTGGACGCCCCGGCCGGCTCGGACATCGTTGACACCGCGCGGGCAACGGCCGAACGCCTGTTGGCGAACGCGATGCCACGACGTTGGAGGCACGTTCGCGCGGTGGGCCGGAAGGCGGAGCGGATCGGATCGGCGTTCTCGGCCCCCGACGCCGCCACCTTGGCCGCCGCGGCCTGGTTGCACGACATCGGATACGCCCCCGACCTCGTCGACACCGGCTTCCATCCACTCGATGGTGCCCGGTGGCTGCGGTCCCGTGGTGCCGACACGAGGGTTGCGGCGCTCGTAGCGAACCACTCGTGCGCGCTCATCGAGGCGTCCGAGCGCGGACTGGACCGGATGCTCGCGGACGAATTCCCGGTCGAACACTCGGCCATCGCCGACGCCCTCATCTACTGCGACCTCACCACCGGGCCGGACGGTCGCTGCATGACGGTGGAGGACCGGCTCTCCGAGATCCGGGCCCGGTACGGCGCCGGCTCCGTGGTCGACCGCTTCGTGGAGCGGGCCGAGGAAGACCTGGTCTCCGCCGTACGGCGAACGCAGCGGCGCCTTGCCGCGCATGGTGCCGGCGGACCGACGTAGGCGATCACGCCCGATGAGCGGCGACCGCATGGCGGCCGTGGGCGTCGCCGGAACGCATGTCGTCGGCGAGTTTGTCGCCCGCGAGTGTGTCGCCCGCGAGCATGTCGACCGTGATTCCGAGATGCCGTTCGAGCGCGTCGCGGCCCACGTCGGTCACGGTGACGGCGCGGCTCGTCCCGACCCGCCCGATCCACGAGGCGTCGAACGCATGCCGGCACAACCCCGCTGCGACCGAGCCGCCGAGATGTGGGCGTCGCTCGGTCCAGTCGAGGCAACTGCGAAGCACCGGGCGCCGGGTCGATCGCTGCCGATCTGCGCTCAGGCCGAGGGTCGCGAGCCACCGTTCGCCGGCGGGCGTCACGGTGAGCCCGCGATCCCAACTGACGAACCCACGCTCGGTCATCGCGTCCGAGATCGCCACACCGAGTCGACCGGCGAGGTGGTCGTAGCAGGTGCGGGCCCGGGTGAGGGCCTGGCGGCGGGTCGCGCCGGCCAGCGACGACACGGCCGGCGGCTGCCGACCGGCGGCCGAGGTGATCGTCTCGATCAGGTTGGCGACGTCCGGTGTCGCGATGCGTACGTACCGGTGCCGCCCCTGCCGTTCTTCGGCCAGCAGACCGCCGGCGATCAGGCGGCTGGTGTGCTCGCTCGCGGTGGACGCGGCCACCCTGGCGTGGCGGGCCAGTTCGGTGACCGTCCACGCGCGACCGTCGAGCAGTGCGAGGCAGAACGTCGCCCGCGTGTCATCGGCGAGGAGCCGGGCGAGATTCGCCATCGCCTCGGCGCTCCGCATCGGGTCACGGTTTCGATCTGGGTTGCGGTTTCGATCTGGGTTGCGGTTTCGATCCGGGTCGCGGTTTCGATCCGGTTCGCGGTCTCGATCGTGCTCGCGCATCGTTCCATCATCGTCGCCGCACGCTTCGGCGCCCACCGAAACGTGCGGGCCGATCGGACGCCGCCGCCACGGCGAAATGGTGGTGCCCACAGTCCCGCCCGGACCTAGCATGACGGCATGATCCCGGTCGACCATCTCGCCGCGTTCGCGATCACGGCGTTCGCGCTGATCGTCGTACCCGGGCCGAGCGTCCTGTTCGTGATCGGCCGCGCTCTGGTGCTCGGCCGGCGCGGTGCGTTCGCCACCGTCGCGGGCAACGCAGTCGGCGAGTACGTCCAGGTGATGGCCGTGGCCTTCGGCATCGGTGCGATCGTCGAGCGGTCCATCGTCGTCTACACCGCGATCAAGCTCGCCGGCGCCGCTTATCTGATCTTCCTCGGCGTTCAGGCGATCCGGCACCGCCGCGCGCTGACGGACGCCGTCCGGCCGGCGCCGAGCGCGGCCGCGACGGATGGACCGGCCGCCCTGCGACGGGCGCTGCGCGAAGGTTTCGTGGTCGGCCTGGGCAACCCGAAGTCGGTGGTGTTCTTCGCCGCCATGCTGCCGCAGTTCGTCGACGCGTCGTCCGGGCACGTACCGGCGCAGATGCTCGCTCTGGGCGCGGTGTTCCTGCTGATTGCGCTCGTCTCCGACAGCACGTGGGCGATAGTGGCCTCCGGCGCGCGATCGTGGTTCGCGAGGTCGCCGCGGCGCCTGTCGCGGCTCAGTGGCGTCGGCGGCCTCGTGATGATCGGCATCGGTGCGCGTGTCGCGCTGACCGGCCGCCCCGACTGATCGCGGACGCTCAGCCGAGACGGGGCGGCGCCCAGCCGGACAACGTCGCGCTGGTCTCGCGAAGGACGGCCACGAGTTCGTCGGTGATCTCGGGGCGCCGGGCCAGCAGGTCGTCCAGCCGTGCGCGCCAGAGACCAGCCTCGGCCATCATCGATTCCGGCCGGGCATTCATGCGCGACCACGAGTCCAGGACGTATTCGTAATACTCGGTGTCGATGCGTTCGCTCAACACGTACGCGAGCCAGCCCTGGTATCCGCGGTCGATCGCGGCGATGATGACCCGTGCGCCGTCCCACGCCACGCGTGGCCGGTGGCTGGCCATCTGGGTCATCGTGCACCTCCGCGGCACGGCCGGGTTGTCGAGGCGGCCGGAGCAAACCGACCCGTCTCGAATCGGCCGGGATGAGCACATTGTGAGCCGCCTGTGGCGCCTTCACAAGGCCGTTCGAGCGTCGGTGGGGGTGCCCGGCGGATCCCGGTGGCCGTGGGCATCGGCGGAAGGGGTAGCTGTGTTGACGGTCGATCGCGCGCGTCGTGGTGCCCGACATCGCGGACCACGCATCACTGTGGTGCGTCACGGCAAGGAGCTCCGCCGGGCCGTGCGGGACCCGGTCCGGGTGGGGCGGTCACGGCTGGGAGCAACGACATGACCACGGTACGGGTGGACCGGGCCGGCCCGGTCACCACCGTGATTATCGACCGGCCGGAGGTGCGCAACGCCGTCGACCGGGCGACCGCACTCGCCTTGGCCGACGCGTTCCGGGCGTTCGACGCGGACGACTCGGCGTCGGTCGCGGTGCTGTGGGGCGCGGGCGGCACGTTCTGCTCCGGCGCGGACCTGACCGCGTTCGCGGCCGGCGACGGAAACCGGGTCGCGCCGGACGGGGACGGTCCGATGGGACCGACGCGCATGACGCTGTCGAAACCGGTGATCGCCGCCGTCGCCGGTCACGCCGTCGCCGGCGGCCTCGAACTCGCGTGCTGGTGCGACCTGCGGGTGGTCGAGGAGGATGCGGTGTTCGGCGTGTTCTGCCGGCGCTGGGGCGTACCGCTCATCGATGGCGGCACGGTCCGGCTGCCGCGCCTGGTCGGTATGAGCCGGGCGCTGGACATGATCCTGACCGGCCGGGCGGTCGGCGCCCCGGAGGCGTACGCCATGGGCCTCGCGAACCGCGTCGTCGCGCCGGGGGAGTCGCTTGCCGCGGCGCGCGAGCTCGCGGTCGAGATCGCGCGATTCCCGCAGGTGACGATGCGCAACGACCGGGCGTCGGTCTACGCACAGGACGGAGGGTCTCTCGACGAGGCGCTCAGTCGTGAATTCGCGTTGGGTCAGGCGAGCCTTGCCGTTGCCCGCGACGGCGCCGAGCGGTTCGCCGCCGGGCGCGGCCGGCACGGGCGCTTCGACGAGATCTGAGCCCATCTACCCCGAGCGCCGCGGTCGATCGGCTTTTGCCGCGGCGAGGGTCTTTTGTGGATAACCGGGATCTCCACCGATCCCGCCATCGGGGCAGCTCAAACCGATGATTCCGGGCGCCCCTAGCCATGTTGTCCACAGCGGTTGTCATCGCGTTGCCCGCTCCGTCACGTGGTGATGAAGATGAATGCCCGAACGGCCGCGCGAACGATGTGGCGCGGCTCGTTGTGACCGTGGCGGGTGGAGGCGGACAGTGCGGATGGTCGGGACGGTTGTCGGGTCCGCCGGCGGCGCAACCGATGACATGGCCGATGGCGCGATCGCTCAACTGGCCGGGGCGCGGTCGTGACGATCAACCCGATCGTCGCACCGATATCGGGTCACACCGGAGATGTCTGGACCGGGATCTGGTTGGCCGAGGACATCGAGGCCATCAGTCAGGGCATCACGTCGCGATCGTGGGTCGACTCGACGCTGGGCGGGGTCGGTGCCGGGCTCGACGCTCTGGCGACGCTGTCGGATCCGGCCGGCGCGCTGATGCAGTACGGCCTGTCGTGGTTGATGGAACATATCCGGCCGCTGTCCGAGGCGCTCGACTGGCTGGCCGGTGATCCGGCGGCGATCGCCGGCCACGCGCAGACCTGGCGAAATGTCGCGACGAGTGTGCGGGCCGACGCGGCCAGCCTCGACCGGGCCGCGGCGATCGACATCTCCGGCTGGCAGGGTCCGGCGGCCCGTGCCTACGACTCGTGGTCGGCCAGGCAGCGGACCGTCCTTGGTGGCCTTTCCACCGGCGCCGACACGATGGCCTCGATCACCGAGGGCGTCGCTTACCTGACCGCTGGCGTCCGCACGCTGGTGCGCGACGCCATCGCAACCGTCGTGTCGCGCGCGATCGAATACGCCGGCGAGGAGGTGTTGTCGCTCGGCCTCGCTACGCCATGGGTGATCGAGCAGGTGTCCACGCTCGTGGCGGCCTGGTCAGCACGGATCGGCCGGTTGGTCGCGGCCCTCAAGAACAGCATCGCCCGACTGACCCCGTTGATGCGGTCACTCGGCGACCTGATCGACCGCCTGGCGCAACTCCTGCACGACATGCACGGCGCCGACGGCAATCCGACGAAGGTCGGCCGACCGACCGGCGATGGAGCCCCGGCCTCGGTGCCGTTGGTCGCCGCGCCCGTCACCGTTGACCCGGCCACGATCCGCTTCAGCCAGCACTCGGTGACCGGCACCGCGGCCATCACCGACAGCATGCGCTCGGACGGGTGGGTCGGCGCGCCGATCGACGTCGTACGCATGCCCGACGGTGACCTGACGACGATCGACAACACCCGGGTCCTCGCGGCGCGACAGGCGGGGATCGACGTTTCAGCGAACATCCACGGCTTTGACGAACCACTGCCACCCGACATGATCGGCCGGTTCACCACTCGCACCGGGTCGGTCACCACCTGGGGTCAGGCCGTGGGCCAACGGATCGGCCGGCAGAACGCGACTCTCCGCACGACGTACCCGCTGGGATCTTGGGATGAACCGACCGCACGATAGCCTGATGCCGACAGCGACGGGGAGGGATGACATGGCCGACCTGCTGGGCCCGGCGGAGCTTCCACCCGGCTTCGCCTATCCGCCCGAGTTCCTCCGGGTGGTGGAACTCGGCCTGGTCAACCTCGAACCGTGGTGGATCTTCGATGGCACGCCGCTGCGGGACCGCGTTGCCGGCCTCCGCGTACGTTTCCCCGACCGCCTGTTGGTCCCGTTCGCGCGCCGTGAGGACAACGACGACGTGGCGTGCTGGACGGGCGCGGGGCCGCGAGTGGTCGTGATCCATGACTTCGCGTCGCCCGGGTTCGAGGACCGGGGCGGGTTCGCCGATTTCAACGGCTGGCTGCGACAGGCCGTCGAGGATCTCATCGCGTTCAAGTAGCCCGACGCCGAGCGGCCGGCGGAGACTGGCGGCGTGACCTCTTCGTACTGGCCGCTCGCCGACCTTCGGCTGACCACCGGCGACATCACGCTCCGGCCGATGACCGAGTCCGACCTCGGTCCGCTGGCCGATCTGCTGCCCGAGGACGTCGAACAGAATCCGATCTTCCCGTCCTACGGCGGACGCGATAGGCGGTCGGCGAGGGGAACCACGCTGCATCAGACGTACTGGCACAGTCTCGGCACATGGCGTCCGGAGTCGTGGAACCTTCCGCTGACGGTGTCGGTCGGCGGCACACCGGTCGGCGTACAGACACTCGAGGCCGACGAGTTCGCTGTCCGCCGTACGGTTGACAGCTCGTCCTGGTTGACGGCGACGGCCCGCGGTCGGGGCATCGGCAAGGGGATGCGATTCGCGGTGCTCACGCTCGCGTTCGACGGGTTGGGCGCGGAGGTGGCCGAAACGTCGGCGTGGCACGACAACGCGGCGTCGCTCGGCGTGTCCAGATCGCTGGGGTACGTCGACAACGGTGTCTACACCCACGCCGACCGTGCGCGGGTCGACGAGATGCGGCGGATGCGACTGTCCCGCCGCGCATTCTCGCAGCAGCGGTACGCCGACGTACGGATCGAGGGGCTGTCGATGTGCCTGCCGTTCTTCGGCGCGGGATGACCTCGCGCTTACCGGCGCGTGTTATCCAGGCGCCGGGCCGCGAGACGCGCCGCCCGATCGGTCTGGTCCGCCCGCGTACGGGCGGCTCGACGGTCCTGCTCGGCCGCCGTCAGCGTGTCGACCGCCTCGTCGAGTTGCCGGCGTAACCGGTCGGCCTGCACGCGCGCATCGCGCACGGCCTCCTCGGCCCGTTCGAGGTCGGCCCGGGCCGCGTCCCGATCCTCGTCGGCCGCGGCAGCGGCTTCAGCAAGCGCGCGCCGTTCCTCGCTGACCGCGTGTTGCTCGTCGGCGCGCGTGGTGCCCGTGTCGGCTGACCGGCGGCGCCCGGCCGTCCGACTCGACGATCCGGCTGTCGCGCCCGACGATGCGGCCGTCCGGCCGCCGGCTGCTGCTCGTGTCGAAGGGCTCGCGCCGCCCGCCTCGGGCGCGCTCCACATCGCCATGTCGCCCGCCGCGTCGCCCGACGGGAAGCCGCTGCTGCGCAGCGTTCCGGTGAGGCGGCCGGCGGTCAAGGCCTCGGCGGCGTCCGGTTCGGCCAGCGCCGCGTGCAGGATGTCCTCCAGCCCGCGGATCGTTACGTCGTTCGGCCGTATGCCGGCCGCTTCCGCGACGTGTCGGGCCTGCTGGACGAGCGATGCCATCCGTTGACGTTGCTGTGTGGACAGCCGGCGCAGTTCGTCGCGGTCCAGGGCTGCGGTGGCGTCGCGCATCGAGACGCCCAGGTCGACGAGCGCTCGGACATCGTCGGCGTGCGATCGAGCCAGCTGGTTTGCCAGCCACGCCGCGGCGTTGGGCTTCGCGAGTTTCCCGATCGCGGCCGCCAGCTCCCGGGCGCCGGCAGCGCGGGCCGCCTTCGCCCGGTCGTTGCGAGCAGCGACGAACTCATCGGCCGGCAGGGCGTAGAGATCATCGGCGACCTCATCGACGGCGTCGGCGGGATCGCCGTCGCCACTCGCGCCCGACGCTGGAGCCACCCGTCGTCCTTCCGGTCGCGTTCGCGGTGTCCGTTGGCAGACCGTGTCGTTGTCCCCGTGCCGCACCGCCGCGGCGACAACGACCAGGGGATGTCACGGACTGTACCAACGTCGACCCGGTCGCGGAGGGAAGCATGTCCGGATTCGCGGCCCGCTCGTCCAGCCACGCGCGTCGCTCGGTCGTCGCTCGGCCGTGGGCGGCAGGGGCTCGTGCGCCGCTCGGCGCGCGACAGGCCGAGGCTCGTACGCCGCTCGGCGCCGCTACAGGCCGAGGGCCAACGGGTGCTCGGGCGGTCCGTCGGCGAGCAGGGCAGCCAACACTCGGGCGAGACCGCGCGGTGCGAACACGGCCCGGCCGCGATAGCTCGCGATTTCGGGCTGGGTCCACCACCGGAAGCCGGCCACGTGTTCGGCCGCCAACTCCTCGTCCGTCATGGAGCCGCGCGGGGTGAACGCGGTCGTACGGACCAGGTAGTAGTCGTTGATCACGCCGTCGTAGCCGGTGGCGTGTCCGGGCGCGACGACCTTCTGGTGCCACACGTGCCGTGGCTCCGCGTCGAGTGGGAGACCGATTTCCTCGTCGAGTTCGCGGCGCAAAGCGGCGAGCGGTGGCTCGCCGGCCTCGACACCGCCGCCGGGCGCGGCCCAGACGGTCTCGGGCTCGTTGCCCTCGTGGAACCGGAACTGGCAGAGCAGCATGCGGTTATCGGGATCGAGCACGATCGCCCGAACGGCTGGCCGAAGGCGCGGTGCGTCCACGCGGCAGAACGTACCCGATGATCGCGTTTGGCCGCGCGGGGTTAATCCGCCGGCCCGGCCCCGGTCCCGGTGGCCCTGCCCGCTGTCCCGGCCCGGTCCCGGCGGCCCTGCCCGCCGGCCCTGCCCGCCGGCCCGGCCCGTCCATCCGGCCCGGCCCGGGGCCGGACCGCCTATCGTCCGGCGTCGGAGACGGTCGTTGCATAACTACGTGGCGGGATCGGCCTCGGATATCGCCCGCGAGCGGGCCGCTCCGATCAGTGCCATTGCGTCGCTCGCGGCAACCGACTCGGTCGGTTGCACCAGGAGACTCGTGGCGGCCGCCGCCGTCAACGGCGGCGCAAAGAGGTACCCCTGTCCGAGCCGGCAGCCCAACTCGAGGAGCGCATCACGCTGCTCAGGTTGTTCGATGCCCTCCGCGATCACTTCGAGGTTGAGCGACTTCGCCATCGCGAGGATCGCGATCACGATGCTGCGATCCGTGCCCTCGTCGGCGACGCCGCCGATGAACGATCGGTCGATCTTCAGGCACTCGGCCGGAAATTGTTTGAGATAGGCCAGGTTGGAGTAGGAACTGCCGAAATCGTCGAGCGCGAAATGGACGCCGCCGGCGCGGAGGTTGCGTGTCACGAGGGCGACGTCGTCACTGGCGTGACTCCGCTCGGTGACCTCGAGCCAAACGTCGGCCGGATCGACGCCGGCCCGGCGGATGAGCGAGTCGAGATGTCGAGACACGTCGGCCTGCCACAGTTGGGCCGCGGACAGGTTCACGTTCAGGCGCAGACCGCGCCAGGCGGGCAGCCGTTGCCATGCCGCGAGCTGCCGGCATGCCTGCTCCAGCACCCACGCTCCGATCCGTACGATCTCGCCCGTCTCCTCGGCGAGCGGGATGAACACGTCGGGCGGGATCGGTCCGCGCTGCTCATGGGTCCACCGCAACAGCGCCTCGAAGCCGACGGGTCGACCAGTGTCGAGGTCGATGAGCGGTTGGTAGAGGACCTCGAACTCGTCGCGGTCGAGGGCCAGCGTCAACTCCGAGCGGATGCTGAGCCGATCGAGTGAGCGGTGGGAGGCGGCGTCGTCGAATACCTCGACCGCACCGCTGCCGCGGGACTTTGGCGACGTACATCGCGGCGTCGGCGTCGCGCATCATCGTCCCGGCCGTCGTCGCGCCGCGTGCGCCGAGGACGCCGCCGATGCTCGCCGAGACAGAGACCCGCTCGTCATTGAGTTCGAACGGTTCGAGCAACGCCTGGACCAGCCGGTAGCCGACTTCGTTGACGTCGTCCAGCGTCTCGATCTCGCCGAGGACGACGACGAACTCGTCGCCGCCGAAACGCGCCAGCAGATCCTTCGTGCGGACGGCCTTCTGGAGACGCGCGGCAACCTGCCGAAGAAGGCCGTCGCCGGCCTCGTGGCCGAGGCGGTCGTTGACCGACTTGAAACCGTCGAGATCGCAGAAGAGCAGGCCGGTGAACGGCGCCGAGCCGCTCTTCAGCACATGATCGAGACGCTGCACCGCCAGTTCGCGATTCGCGAGGCCGGTGAGCGGGTCGCGCGTCGCGCGCCGCCGCAGCTCGTGGTAGAGCCCGGCGTTCTCCAACGCGGTGGCGAGATAGCTCGCGAAGATCGTCGCGATCTCGATCACCTCGGCACCGAACGGCCGGGCTCGATCGCGGGTGGCGTAGAGCAGTGCGATCGGCACGCCACCGCGCATCACCGGCACGCACAGGACGCTGCGCGGCAGCGGACTCGACGATGACGTGACCGTGGAGACCCAGGCGTCACCGTCGACGACCGTCGACCATGCGCGCAGATCGGCAACCGGTAGCTCGGTCACCGGCGCGGCGTCCTTCGGAGCGTTGCCGTGATGTGCCTGCGCGTACGCGACGCCGTCGGCAACACCGATGATCCAGGCATCGTCCGCGGTCGTCAGCCGCTGTACGAGTTCGGCCGCGGCGTCCAGCAGGGACACGGAATCCAGGTGCGGCGCGAGCAGGTGGCCCGATTGCGCGAGCCGTTCGATCGCCACCGCACGCTCCCGGTCGTCGGCCGCGATACGCAACCGCTGCGCGACCGACGACAGCACGTGCAGATCGGTGCCGCCGAACAGTTCGCCGCTGCTGCGGTAGAGCACGAGGAGTTCGTCCGAGTCCTCGGACGACGCGGACATCGGCACGAACGCGGCCGAGCGCAGCCCCAGGCCGGCGAGAGCGGCCGGCACGTTGTCGTCGGTTTCGTCAAGCTGGGTTGCGGCGGCCTTTCCGGTGGCGATGGCCTCAGCGGCGAGTGGACCGGTCGCCCAGCCATCCCGGAAGGACGGGTCGTCCTCGGGCAGACCGGTCGCTGTCGTGACGAGGAGACGATCGCCGACGACGCTGACAATGCACACCGGATCCGCATTGAACGCGTCGGACAGCACCGCGAGCGCCTGGTCGAGCAACTCGTCCGGCGCGGACGGACTGCTGAGCACGGTGAGCAACCGGATCAGGCGGCCCGTGTCGCGGTAAGCGTTGCTCGCGGCCATGGTGGCCTCGAGCAGCTCGGACGTCAGTCGCGAGACATCCTCGGAGGCAGGCGTTGTCATCGGCGCATCACAGCGCGACCGCGGTAACAGTGGCGTTGTGGTAACCGGCAACGCTCGTCGTACGGGCGAACTCACCGTACGTGTAGACGCCGAAGATCGGTACGGAGCCGGCCGCCGACTGCAGCTCGACGGCCTCTTCGCCGCCGCGCTCCTGCAGAACGTCGATGCGGGCGATGCAGCTGAACACGAGCAGCACGGATGCGTCGCGTCCGGCGACCGAGCGGTGGGCGACGTCCCGACTCGTGGTCAACAGATCCTCCGAGTCGCAGGACACGATCTGGATGGCCGAGTAGACCGGCAGCGGCGCGAACGTGTGGATCATCTCGTCCGGTCCCATGAACACGCCCCGGATGAGATGTGAACCGTCCGGCTCGATGAGCCCGAACGCATGGGTGGAGTAGAAACCGCCCTCGCGTATGCGATCGAGTTCCTCCCGATTGCCCTGGCGGATGTGCTCCTCGTACACGTCCCGGGCCGGTCGGCCGGCGATCTCGTGCACGATCTGCCCGTCGGTCTTCGTGATGAGCAGCGGAAGCCCGATCGGGTGCCAACCATGCCCGACAGTGATCGGCACCGGCTCGTCCGAACCGATCCACACCGCGACGGCGGCGTCGCTTAGCACCTGGTCGTTGTGGAAGACGTACGTTGCGCCCAGGCGCCGGTCGTCGCCCGCGCCACCGCCGACCACCGGGACGGCGGAACCGGTGACGCGATGCATGCCGCCGATCAGGGTCTGCTGTTCGGGCGACAGTCCGTCAACGAAAATCAGCAGCGTCGCGTGGGGCGTCTGTTCGGTTCCGAGGTCGGCATGGGCCGATCGGGCCAGTTCCACCCCGGCCGCTTCGCTTCCGGCGGAGAGACCTTCGACCGACGCGAAACCGAATCGGTAAGGACCGGCCGTCATCGCCAGCACGGCCACGCCGGTCGCCGGCTCGGTGAGGTGACCGCCCACGAAATGGCCGGCGCTCGTTTCGCCGACCAGTGGCGTGTCGCCGGTCACCGCTCGGATCGCGCCGAGCAGCGTAGCGAGGTCGTACCGCACGGACGCGTAGACAATGATCATGGCCGCCTCGCGGCCGTTGAGCCCCGCAATAGCCTCCGCCGCGGCGATTGTGCCTGCCTCGACCGGATCGTCGGCCTCGCTGGTGCCACTGGCGGCGTGCACGCGCGTTGGCAGTGTCTGCTGGGTCACGGCGTCTCCCTCGGGATCGGTACGCCCGGAATGTGGCATCAATTATAGGAAGCCCGAAATGTATCGCGAGACCGGCTCGCATTACGGCCGGTCACAGCTCGGCCACGGTTGACAGCATTTCTGCCATTCGATTGGATAACCGCTCAAGCGTTGCGCCAAACGAGTCGACATCACCGACCCCGGTGACCGCCTCGGCCAGTCAGGCGCCCCTTGCACGGAGCGTGACCGTCGCAGCAGGCGGAGCCGTGCGTCGAAGCCCCGGGAGACGACGATGACGGCGCGGCGAGCAACCCGGGTCGCTGCTGCGATCACTTTTCTCGTCGCGTTCGCCCTGATCGCCGCGTGCGCGTCGTCCGCCGGCCATCGGTCCGCCGCAGCGGGCTCGTCGGGCGGACCGTCGGTGCCGCAGACGGTGGTCATGCCGCCCGCGTCGGCGTCGGCTGGGGCGGGAAGCGCGTCGCCGAGTCCGTCGACGTCGACGACGACCAAACCGCCGACGAGTACGGCGGCGAGCCGGCCGCGCGACGCACTGAGCGGCGAGGGCGCCACCAACCGGGCCGCCTGGGCGGCATGGCGGGGCCAGCCGGTGCAGATCGACGAGGTGTGGAACGACGCGAAAGCGAGCAGCGGCAAGATCACCTGGGCGTCGATGGATGCGCTGACGAGCACGAAGTACGGCTTCGCCAACGGCAAGTGGAACGGCGCGATGTCCATCGGGCAGCCGATGTTCGCCGACAACGAGACCGTCCAGCAATGCGCGTCCTCGTCCGAGATCACGACGTGGGCGAAGGATCTGAAGAAGGTCTGGCCGTCCGGCTCCGCCTTCATCCGGTTGGGCTGGGAGTTCAACGGTGACTGGTTCCACTGGGGCGTGAAGCCGGGCGACGCCGCCGCGTTCAAGTCGTGCTGGATCAAGTGGTACACGCTGGTCAAACAGGTGTCGACGAAGTTCGAGCTGGTGTGGAACCCGAACAACCAGAGCTACGACGCGAAGGTGGACGTGCGCGACTTCTGGCCGGGCAGTGCGTACGTCGACGCGGCCGGGCCGGACGCTTACGCCCTCAGCTTCGACGGAAAATTGATGAACCCCGACCGGAAGGGCCCGAACGGCGAACCGCTGGGCATCAACGCGTGGGTCAACTGGGTCGCCTCGAAGGGTGTGCCGTTTGCCGTTCCGGAGTGGGCGATCCGGGACGGCGTGGTCTGGGGCTCGACCGACCCTACGTTCATCGACCAGATGCGCGCCGCGTTCGTCAAGGCGGCCAAATCGGCCACCGGTCTCGCGTACGAGTCGTATTTCGACGGTGGATCCAAGTACAACTGCAATCTGTCCATCCACGATCCGAACTGCGCCGGCGTACACACGGCGGCGGCCAACCGCTACCTGGCGTTGTGGAGCAAGCCCTACGTCAACTCCCATCCGTAGGTCACGGTGGTGCGACCGATCGCCGCCGGAGCGCGGCGGGCGTTGCGGTAGCGTCGGGCCGTCGCCCGACGTCTGAGGAGCCGGATCCATGGGTACGAGACCACTGCTGAACCGTCGTCTCGAAGGCATGGGTACGACCATCTTCGCGGAGATGTCGGCGCTGGCGACGGCGACGAAGTCGATCAACCTCGGCCAGGGCTTTCCCGATACCGACGGACCGTCCGAGATCGCCGAGGCGGCCGTCGCCGCGATCCGGGGCGGCCTCGGCAACCAGTACCCGCCCGGCCCCGGCATCCCTGAACTCCGGCGCGCCGTCGCCCAGCATCAGCAGCGCTTCTACGGTCTCACGTACGACCCGGATGGCGAGGTGCTCGTCACCGCCGGCGCGACCGAGGCGATCGCCGCGGCGATGCTGGCGCTACTCGAGCCCGGGGACGAGGTGATCGCGTTCGAGCCCTTCTACGACTCGTACGCGGCCTGCATCGCCATGGCCGGCGGTCGGCGCGTGCCGCTGACCCTGCGTGCGCCCACGTTTCGACCCGACCTCGACGAGCTGCGGTCGCTGATCACCCCGCGTACGCGACTGCTGCTGGTCAACTCGCCGCACAACCCGACCGGCATGGTGCTGCGACCCGACGAGGTGGCCGCGATCGCCGCGCTCGCGATCGAGCACGATCTGCTTGTGGTGACCGATGAGGTGTACGAGCACCTGGTTTTCGCCAACGGGGAAGGCTCTAGCGCGGCGTTCGCGACCGGGCATCATCCCATCGCGGCAGCGCCCGGCATGCGCGAGCGGACCGTCTCGATTTCGTCATCCGGCAAGACGTTCTCCTTCACCGGCTGGAAGGTCGGTTGGGTCACCGGGACGCCGGAGCTGGTCGCGGCCGTACGGACGGCGAAGCAATACCTCACGTACGTCAGTGCCGGACCGTTCCAGTACGCCATCGCCACCGCGCTCGCCCTGCCCGACGCGTACTTCACCGACTTCCGAGCCGATCTGCAGGCCAAGCGTGACCTGTTGGCAACCGGGCTCGCCGACATCGGGTTCGAGGTGTACGCACCGGATGGCACGTATTTCATCACGACCGACGTCACGCCGCTCGGGTCGAAGGACGGAATCGAGTTCTGCCAGGCGCTGCCCGACCGGTGCGGTGTGGTGGCCATTCCGAACGTGGTCTTCTACGACAACGCAGAGGTCGGGCGCGCTCAGGTGAGGTTCACATTCTGCAAGCGCCGCGAGGTGCTCGAGGCGGCTGTCGACCGCCTGCGCAACGGCCTGCTCGGTTAGGCGTCGCCGTCGCGGTCGCGGTCTCCCTCTCGGTCGCCGTCGGCCGCGCCGATCTCGGCGAGGATCAACGCCAACAGCCGCCGAATGCCGTGTTCGTCAACCGGCGTCGTCGGATCGATCGCACGCTGCCGCAGCGCCTGCCCGATCACGCTCAACGACCCGTCCCGGGCGAGCGCCCACCGTCCGGCCGCCGCCTTCGAGCAGTGAACGCCCTCGACCGCGAAGCGCCAGATCCGGCACGCGGTCAACACCATGAACGCGGCGTACTCCACATCGTCGGTGAGCATCTGCCAGGTCGTGAGCCAGTGCACGCCACGCACGCGAATCCACTCGGGGTCGACCACGCCGAGCACGTCGAGGGGCTCGGCGCCGATCAGACTCCGCCCATCGGCGCGGGCCATGGACAACTCCGCCGGCAGGTCGGGCGCCGCGTCCACAGCCGATTCGCACTCCAGCGGCGATCCCGGATATCGACCGACGTGCAACTCCAACGGGGGAGCCGGCGCCGGCGATGCCGCCACGTCGGACGCGACCACGTGAAGGTCGATCCCGCCGGCGCCGCCGAGATCGGCGTCGCCGATCAATGATCTGAGCGCCGCCGCTTCGGCCGACGACAGCCGACCGTCCGCGACCACGAGAAGGTCAATATCGCTTTTCCCGGGTACGAAGTCGGCCAGCGTCAGCGATCCGTGGAGGATGACCGCTCGGACCGGCCCCTGGACGATCCGAGCACACGCTTGCGCGAGATGTTGCGCCGCTCGCAGGGCGCTCTCTTCCGGGCTCGTCGCGGGCACGCCGATGGCTCGACTCAATCCTTGCGGTAGATCGACACGTGACTCGGGCTGTCCGCCGAGAACGGCCGGCGTTGCCAGTCGCCGTACCGGGCGTCCAGTCGAAACCCCGCGAGCCGCGCCATAAGATCGATCTCCGCCGGCCAGCTGTAGCGCAACGCGGTGGGCAGCATGCGGTAGCCGTCCGGGCCGAACATGATGGTCTGCTTGTTGTATCGCTGCGCAACAGGATCGTGCGTGTACACATTTATCGACGCACGGTCCGAACCGACGTGGGTGGCTTCGACACGTTGACCGCGATCCCATTTCGTCGGGTCCGGGACGAAGCATTCGATGGCAAACGCCCCGTCGGGTTCGAGGACCCGCGCCACATTCCGGAAGCAGTCGATCTGCCGCTCCTGAGTGACGAGGTTGAAGAGCGTGTTGTAGACCAGATACGCCATCCGGAACGGCCCTTGCACCGCCACGTCGGCCATATCGCCGATAACGACCGGAATTCCGGCGCCGCCCGGCTTCTCGCGCATCTTGTCGACCATCGCGGCGGAGGCCTCGATGCCTTCCACGGCGACGCCGCGCGCAGCGAGCGGCACGCCGACGCGTCCGGTGCCGATCGCGAGTTCGAGCACACGGCCACCGGCCGCCAGAACGGTCAGCAGATCGAGCTCGGGCGGCGTCTCCCAACCCGAGCCGTCGTAGACATCGGCCCAGCGGTCGCCGAAGAGCGCGGGATCGTCGAATCCGGTCACGTCGGCCATTCAACCAATCGATCGAGGGTCCGCGCCGCCCCTTTTAGCTCGGGCCGGTCCGGGTGCTCCACGGGCCCGTGCACTGCGTGGCTGGCCGGGCCGGAGCCGGCATCACCAGGGGCGGCTGCTGGAAGCGGTACACGAGGATGGTTCCGGCCAGTACGTCGACCGGGCAGTAGTTGCGCAACCACGCCAGCCGCGCGCTGTCGGCACTGGTGAGCGCCGTCGCCGACACCGCGACCCAGCCAGAGACGTCGCTCGGTACGGCGCCGAGCAGCGGACGGGCTCCCGGTATGTCCGACTCGCTCAGGCCCCGTGGCCCGAAGTAGGTGACCCACGGATTACGGCCCTCGCTCCAGGACCGCAGCGCGTAGAAGCCCTGCCCCCAGTCGACATTGGAGTCGGTGGCCACCGCGTATCCGGGCGTGAAGGGCGGCGCCGTCCACGCCACCGTGGTCGGGAAAGACGACGCCGTGCTGGCGACGCCGGCCGCGAGCAGTACGGCCGCCGCGGCCGTGGCGGCCCGTCGCCAGGTGAGCCCGAGGCGTTGGACGACCGGCGCGAGCGAGCTGGCCGCCACCGCCCACAGCGCCAGCACCGGCAGAAGCAACCGAACGCCGATGTTGAGCGGTCCGGCGATGGTGAATCCGGCCAGCACGATCGCCGGCAGACCGACCGCCAGCAGCGTCCGTCGTCGCGCGTCCCGATCGGCCCAGAAACATGCGACCGTCCCGCCGACCAGCAACAGGAGGATCGGAGCCGGGTATTTGATCAACAGACTCAACGGCCAGAACCACCAACGGCCGCCGGTGTATGCGACGCCGAGCAGATAGCCGTGGATGCCGCTCGCGTTGTAGGACGCGAGGTAGGAAACCCCGTCCAGATAGGGCTTCGGCGCGATGACCGTCGGATGGGTGAGGACGGCCGGATCCAGGATCACATATGGGATCCACAAGCCGATCCAGGTCACGGCGGCGGCCAGCCCCGTGTGGGCGAGCGCGCGCCGGACACCGGATCGCCAACTCGCCCCGAGGATGACCGCGAGGCTGACCAGCACGACCAGCGCGCCGGAGATCGACGTACCGGCGGTCAGCGCCAGTGCCGCACCGGTCCATACGACCGCGCGGGTGGTACGGAGCCGGAGCCAGCGCGCGAGAGCCCACGAACTCAGCGTGACCGCGAGGGCGAAAGGCACGTCGGTGCCGTCGAGGTGGCCGATCCCCAGCACGAGCGGTGACGCGAGCCAGAGCAGTCCGGCGAGAGCGCCGGCCGTCGCGCCGAACAACTCCGCCGCGAGAGCGTACGCCGCGAAGGCAACGCCGACGGCCTCCAGGAGCGGCACGAGCCGCGAGGCAAATGTGATGTCGCGCAGACGGCCGGCCGACGACTGCGCCTGGACGAACTGTGCGCTGCATGTGCGTTCGTTGTCGTCGGCGCATGACGCCGTCGCCGGGACAGCCGGGTGGACGGCGAGCACCGGGAGCGCCGCGAGCGCCTTGGGCAACGGCGGATGCTCGGCATTGAACGCCAGGTCTTGGTGGAGCACCGCCGCGATGCCCGAGGCCACGTACACCGGCTCGTCGTAGGTGGGGGAGTCGGACCGCGCCTCGCTGAGCCCGAGCGCCAGGAAGCCGACGGCCGCGATGGCCAGCAGCGCGAACGGAAGCCGTCGCAGCCAGGCACTGCGGGCGGTCATCGCGGTTGCCCGGAGTCTCGAAGGCAGATGATCTCGGACCAGCCTAACGGTATGACGAGATGGTCGGGACGCCGATCGCACGGCGCCCGAGCGAGCGTAGCAACGGGCTCCGGCCGCGACTCCGACGCCGACCGGTTTGACCTGGACGGGGTGGCCGGCGAACGGACCCACCTACGCGCCTGGTCACCGGGGGAGCGGACGGCTGGGCCCGAGTTACAACGCCGAAATCGTTGCCGGCGCGCGCTCGGCGCGGCTCAGTGCGCGAAGAACTGGAGTCTGGCCGTGGCGGCGGACGGACAGGCGAGTCAGCAGATCGAGGACCGGCACCATGACCGACTCCGGCAGTACGGGTGTCGGAAGACCTACGCTCACGGCCAGGTCGTCGGAGTGCACGGCGATCTCCATCATGCGCGTGATCAGGAAGTCGTCGAGCGCCAGCGACCAGGGACCGGCCGGCATTCGTACGAATAAATCGACGGGCGCGCTCGGGAAGCCGTACCGACAGCATGGCCAGCGCCTCGGACGCGGTCGAGGCGACGGCGGCCGGCCCGGCCTGGCCGGCCGATTCGCTACCGGCGCGGATCGCCGTGTTCGTCTCCTGGTCCCAGGCGGCGCCGAGCCAGGTCGCTCGCCCGTAGTGCTCGATGAGCGTCACTCGCTCCACGTCCGTCGGGCCGGCGTCGAGCGCCCGTGCTGCGGAGACGATCTGGTTGGTCAGGTGCGCGGCGAGTCCGCCGACGGACATCGCGGCGAGCGCGCTCGGTGCCGACCAGGCCGCGACGACCGCGGGATCGGCGACCAGGGTCGCGGCCGATGTTGCGGCGTGCAGGTATGCGTCTGCGATCATGCGCGGCAGGCTAACAGCCCATGGTCCCGAGCCGCTGCCCTGACCGCCGCGCCACATCGCCCATCTCGACACCGCACTGCGTAGCCGAACATGATCGTCTAGTGGAACATGACGTAGCGGCTCGGGTCGGCGCCGGTCAACCGATAGCGCTCCGGATCGGGCATCCGGCCGCCGAGCAGGCGGACGAGCGTGACGGCGTCGGTCGCGAGCGTCGCATCGGACGGTTCGCTGCCCAGCTGAAGCGTCCGGATTGGCAGCTCCACGCGTGTCAGCGGGATCGCTGCCCGGGGGCGACGACTGAGTTCCTCGAACAGGGTGAGCGCATCGTTCAGGCCATCGCTGGCGTACGCGGCCTCGATGCCGAGCGCGTCCCGGACGTCGCCGCCGTGCAGCCATTCGCCGAGCGCCAGGCCGTCCAGTTTGCCCTCGGCCGCCGCGATGGCCGCCGCCCCGGCGGCGTAGTTGGCCGCGAGTTCGTCGAGCACGTCTTCGATCGGCAGCGGCTTGCGGTCATCGACGTCGCGCTGGTTCTCCTCGGGGGAGAAGCCATGGCCCGTACCGGCGGCGGCCATGCCGAGCGCGGCCGCGCAGTGGGCCAGCACATCGCGCACGCTCCAGTCCGGCAGCACCGTGGGTCGGTCGAAGTCGCTCGGTGGCGTGCTCCGGAGAATGGGCAGGATCGCGTCCCGCTCGGTGAGGAGCAGCCGGGCTCCCCGGGACTGTGCCCGCGACGACTCGGCAGTCAGTGATTCGGTCACACCGCGAGCGTAGATGGTTGCGCACGCCTCACGAGCGTGTCGATCGTCCGGTATTGCCGCGACCGAGCAGCAGCCGCCACGGGAGCAGGGCCGACTCCGCCTGTACGGACGCGCTCATCTTCGACCGGCCGTTGGTGCGGTCTTCGAAGCGGATCGGCACCTCGACAATCGGCAGCCCGGCCCGCGCCGCCCGGTAGTTCATCTCGACCTGAAACGCGTACCCGTTGCTGGCTATCGACGGCACGTCGACGGCGCGCAACGCGTCCGCGCGCCAGGCCTTGAATCCGGCCGTCGCGTCGCGTACGCCGAGCTGAAGGATCGTATTCACATAGCGGTTCGCCCACGTCGAGAGCATCCGGCGCCGCATCGGCCAGTCGCTTGCAACCTCGCCGCCGTCGACATATCGCGAGCCGATGACGACGGCGGCCCGGTCCCGATCGAGGATGTCGAGCATCTGTGGAATCGCGGCGCACGGGTGGGAAAGGTCGGCGTCCATCTGGATCACGATGTCGGCGGCTTCGCTCAGTGCGCGGCCGATCCCGGCGACGTACGCACGTCCGAGTCCGTCCTTCGTCGATCGATGCAGGACCGTCATCGGGATCGGCGCGGTGATCGCGAGTTTGTCGGCGAGTTCGCCGGTCCCGTCCGGAGAGTCGTCATCGACCACGAGAAGATGGAGGTTCGGCACGTCGAGTGCGGCGAGAGAGTCGACGAGAGTCGGTAGGTTGTCGCGCTCGTTGTACGTCGGCACGACCACGGTGATCTTTTTACCCTCGGTCACGAGCGGCACCGTTTCGCCCGCGACATCTCGGCGTGTCCGCTCATATGCGCGTGGCGGGCGGCTCGGCCGACGTGACCATGGTGAGGTCCCGCGTCGTGCTGACGGACAGGAGAGTGAGGGCGGCCAGCGCCACTCCGGCGATCGCCGGGAGCGCCACCTCGGTACGGGTGGTCGCGGCGAACGACAGCACCATCGCCGCCGTCGCGGCGGTCGCGGTGGTCAGCAGGGCCATACCGGCGTGTACCCGCGTTGTCGACGGGACACGCGATCGGGCCGGATCCATCGTCGCGAGAATCCGGCACGTCTGGAACAACGCACCGGCGATGGCCAGATACCAGCACACGAGTACGACCAGGCGAATTGCGATGGGTGCCGATCCTTGCGCCGTGTGCGCGAACAGCGCCGCGCCAGCCCCGACCGCGCCCGGGATCGTCAGTCGCTTGGCCGACTCGGCCACGAGCCAGCGGACCATTGCCGCGTCTCCGCGCGGCCACGGCGCGACGAGTACGGCGCCGACCGCGATCGCGGCGGCGCTGGTGGCCAGCCCCGCTTCGCGCGTGGCGTCGGCGACCAGGTGGCCGTCGGTCTCGACGAGGAGATGGGACAGCAACCAACTGGCCATCGCCAGCGCGACCGCGGCGACGCACACCCGGTTGAGCCGGCGCTGCCGAGTGTCGGCCGGCCAGACGGCCGGATGCAGCCACATGTCGACAATTCCGAGCGCGAGGCCCGGTACGTCATGCGCGCGGACGCTCGAGGCGCGGATGTCGGCGCCCCACTGGGCTTGAAACGGCCGTGGGTAAAGCCGGACCAGGCGGTCGACCATGCTCATGTCAGGCCGATCCCGAGGTTTCGCAGACCGGCCTGCGCGATGTGCGCCATCGATCGCAGCTCGTGTTCGAGCACCTCACGTCCGGCCGCCGTGAGTCGGACGGGATGCTGGCGGCCCTGCTCGCTCAGTCCTTCGACAAGACCCTTCGCCTCGAGCCGGGCCAGGGCCCCGTACAGACTGCCGACGCCCAGCCGTCGCCCGGTGAGTTGTTCGATCGCCACGTTGATGGCATAGCCATGTTGGGGACCGTCGGCCAAAGCGCACAGCACGAGTGTCTGCGCGTCCGTCGTCTGCACCAGGACCTCCTTAGGGATCGGTCGACAGATTACTACACCCCAAGTACTACGTGACAGATACTACGTGATACGTACTAGCGTGCCGGCGGAAGCGAGTTCATTACTACGGCCCACGTACTACACGATCCGTACTATGCTGCGGTGGGTTATCCGGCGAAATCGTCGTCGCCGACCGTGGACGGAAGGAGCGCTGTGCGACTTACCCAACCGTTGTACGCGGTCTATACCCGGCGGCTGCGCCGGCAGGTGCTGAGTGCGCCGCGCCCCGAGCACGTCGGGCTCATCATCGACGGAAACCGCCGGTGGGCGCGGCAGATGGGAATGGCCAACCCGAGCGTCGGTCACCGCTACGGCGCCGAACACGTCGAAGACGCGTTGTCGTGGTGCGAGGCGGTCGGGATCAAGCATGTCACCGTGTTCGTCTGCTCAACGGAGAACCTGCAACAGCGCGACAGCGACGAGGTCGCCTTCCTCATGGACCTGATCGAGCATGTGATCGCCGACAAGCTCACTCGCTCCGACGCCCGCTGGCAGGTTCACGTCGCCGGCACTCTCGACCTGCTTCCCGACGCCACGGCCCGAGCACTCAAATCGGCGGTCGATGGCACCGCGCACTGTGCGACCGGCGCGACGGTCACCCTCGCCATCGGTTACGGCGGGCGGCAGGAGGTCACCGACGCCCTGCGTGACCTCATGCTCGAGCGGGCCGAGGAGGGGCAATCGTTGGTCGACGTGGCCATGAACCTGACGACCGACGATATCGCCCGGCACCTCTACACCGCCGGTCGTCCCGACCCCGACCTGGTCATTCGCACCAGCGGCGAGCAACGCATGTCGAACTTCCTGCTGTGGCAGAGCGCGTACGCGGAGCTGTACTTCTGCGATGCGTACTGGCCGGCTTTCCGTGAGATCGACTTCTTGCGGGCGCTGCGAAGCTTTGGTGCGCGGGAGCGGCGATTCGGAGCGTAACGGCGGCTTACCGGCCGTGCTCCACGTCACGCGAGCGATCGAGGTCCGACTGCGACATGCCATCGTGGGCCATCAAGATGAGGCGGTGCACCCGCTCCGGGTTGAGGTAGTCGTCGCCGACTTCGATGAATCCATGCGCCCGGTAGAGACCGATCGCCGCGACGTTTGTCTCGCGTACCGCTAAGCGCACCGACGGCGCCCGGCGAGATGCTGCCCACCGCAGAGCAGCTTCGACGAGTCGATGCCCCGTCCCGGATCCTCGCGCGTTCGGCCGTACCCACACCGAACCGAGCTCGAACTCGTGGTTGACGGCGGCCATGCCGACGGCGTCACCTCCCTGACGTGCGACAAGATGCAGGGACGGATTGCTCAGTCGCGCACGCCATTGCGCTTCGGTCGTCGCCACGACGTCCGCGAGTGTTGAGCCGAATGCCTCCGGCTCGGTGGTCGTCGCCTCGATCCGCAGTGCGCGCCATTGCGCCCAGTCGTCTGGCGTCAACTCCTCAACGGCAATCACCGCCGGATCCTGGCAAACCGCGCCGGTTGCCACAACTGAAATGCTGCGCGGCCCAGGAGCTAGGAGGGAGGCGCGGCGACCGCCGACGCTGCTCATCAGAATCGGCAGTCGTAGCCCGATGGTGAGTCGATCACCGCAATGATGATCATTTCTGTGGTGTCACGAAGCGGCGGCCGTCGTTCGGCATTTGGCGGGAAGGCAGAATCCCGCAATCGGCGTCGCGTAGCCCGACGCCGGCCTACTGTTTCCTGGTTTGGCCAGATGCTTGTCGAAGACTTCGATTGAGCGCCGTGCAGATCGCGCCAGCGACGCCACACGAGAGGCGGTCCTCCGCATGCGGTCCGACATCAGCCAGGGCGGCATTTTCCCCGATTACGCGCTGCCCGACCACACCGGCACCGTCCGTACGCTCAGCGAACTCCAAGGCGGCGATCCGCTCGTTCTCATGCTTTCGCGCGGCCACTACTGCCCCAAAGAGCACCAGCAGCACCTTGAGTTGGCCGCGTTCCAGTCGAAGGTCGCCGTCGCCTACACGCAGATGGTCACGATCTCGACCGACGAGCACCACACGCTGCAGGAGTTCCGAGCGTCGGTCGGTGCCCAGTGGACCTTCCTCTCCGACCCTGGGCGGACGATCCAGAAGGACCTGGATATCCAGGAGTACACCGACCCCGAGCACGACCCGATGATCCCGCACACCCTCGTGCTCAAGCCCGGACTGGTCATACACAGCATCTACAACGGCTACTGGTTCTGGGGTCGCCCATCGGTCGACGATCTGTGGCATGACTTGCGCGCGGCGTCGCGCGAGATCCGGCCGGACTGGGACCTGAGCACGCCCGGCCTGCGCGAGGCCTGGCTCGCCGGCGACCAGTCGCCATTTCACGGATGGGACAGGCGGTAAGCGGCGACATGCCGGCTTACCGGGCGGTCGACCCGCTCGCCATCCCTCACCCTTCCGGGACGAGCTGCTGGCCACCATCGATGTCGTAGGTCGCGCCGGTGATCGCCGTGTTGGTCATCAGGTGTACGGCGAGCGCCGCGACGTCGGCCGGCCCCACGACACGCCCGATGGGTAGCGTGGCGCGGAGCTGGTCGCGGCGGCTGTCGAGCTGATCGCCGAGCAGTGCGGCCGACAACGGCGTGTCGACGAAGCCGGGCGCGATGACGTTGACCCGGATCGGTGCGAGCTCGAGCGCGAGGTTGGCCGCGAGAGCGGGCAGCGCTGCGGTGGCGATCGAGGTGAGCGTGAAACCGAGGTGTGGGCGGCGGGCGCCGGTGCCGCTCATGAACACGAGCGTGCCGCCGGGCCGCACCCTGCCGATGGAGTGACGGGCGACGTCGATAGGCAGCCGCAGGCTCGCGTCGAGTGCGCGGCGCGCCTGCGTGACATCGATGTCGGCCAGGCGGGCATAGTGCGGACCGCCGGCCGTCACCATCACGTGGTCGATCGGTGTCGGCAGGTCGTGGAAGAACCGATCGAGAGCGGCCGGATCGGTGGCGTCGAAGACCGCGGTGCTCCGCGCGCCGAGTTCGTCCGCGGCGCGCTGCAGGCGCTCGTTATCGCGGCCGGTAAGGACGACGTCGGCCCCCTCGGCCCGGGCTCGCCGGGCGGTCTCGAACCCGATGCCGGCGCTGCCGCCGATCACGACGACGGTCTGGCCGGCCAGCTCCGGCGGGCGCTGCGCGGTGGTTGCGGTGTTCATGTTTCCTCCTGGATCTCGTGGACCGCCGCCGCCATCCTCACGCAGTTCCCGCCAAGAACGGCAAAGTATCGACAATTCGTTCGAGGCCGCATCGGATTCAATGCCCTGCGGGTGGCTCGACGTCGTCGTAGACGCGAGCTGCCGCCAGCAGTCCGTCCGGGCCGCGTTCGTAGACGCGGAGTCCCGCCTGGGGCGGCAGGTCATGGCTGGCCCAGCGGACGACGTTGTACTCGAGCGCGCAGCGCACGCCGTCGTCGGTCACCGCGCAGAGCTGCAGGCCGATACCGCCACCGTCGCGCAAGCGGTTCGTGAAAAATGAGCGAAGGTCATCGGTGCCGCGATGGGCAGGGCGGTCAGCTGTTGCGTTCCTGGAACGAGTGCGGATAGCTGGCGTTCCGGATGGTGAGCATGGGGTCGGCGATCTCGATGCCGGGCAGCAGGCTCCCGGCATTGAACGCGAGCGACCGGTCCGCCGTCGGGCTGTTCGGCCCGACCCGGTCGATCACGATGTGTCCGAGAGGGACGCGTTGTCGTTCGTCCGGCCAGGGCGTGGCGGGATCGTCGATGACGTCGGAGTTCTCGGCGATCTGGGCGTACCAGGTGAACCGCACCGGATCGGCGGCGACCCGCGCGGTGAGCTCCTCCGACAGGTAGTCGGCGGACGCCGTCGCCGCCTCGTCGCGGGCGAGGCCGTGCTCGCCGGCCTCGGGTATGAACTGGTACCGGACAAAGCGGTTCCGGTCCCGGGCGTCAGTGAACTGTACGGCGTTGACGGAGTAGAAGCTGGTGGTAGCCCAGCTCTGCGGCAGCTGGGTTTGGGTGGTCAGGAACGTCTTCGCCGTGGGGTGGCTGCCCAGGAACTTCTCCAGTTCGGAACCGGGAGTCGGCTCCCCGGCACTGTGGGCGATCGCCTGCAACAACGCGCTGAAGTCGCTCGACGTCGAGACCGGGAATCCGTTGAAGCTGTGGTTGACGATGTCCATGTTCGAGCCGTCGGACATCAGGAACTTGATCGCAAAGCCACGCGGGTTCGCCTTGAGTTCGGTGTCCGGGATGTTCGGGAGACCGGTGAAGTCGGAGAAGCGGACGATCACCGGCACCGAGGACTCCATGAACAACTGAGCGCGGCAGAGCTCCCTCGCCTCGGCGCTCGGGCTGTACGTTCCCTGCAGGATGAGCCCCTTGGTGTGGACGGCGCGGGCATGGTGCTCGCCGAATGCGGCGTGGAAGTCCTGGACGAGCTGAGCTGGCAGCCGCTCGGGGAACTCTTCCTCGGCGACGGCCATGCGGTTTCGGGCGGCGACCATCGAAGATCCCTTCGTCACGCCTCGCTGGTCGGTGCGGACAATCACCACCGTAGTGACCACTGAGCCGCCAATTTGGCGAATAGCCCCAATGACCATCGTGTTCGGGCCGCCGGTCCGCCAGCCGCCGCCCGTCGCGCGGTGTCGTTCAATCGATGGTCATGATGTTCGACAGGTCTCCGGCCTGGTGACCACCTAGACCAGTCCCGGTGTAGGCGGCGGCGGCCGATTGCAGCATGCCGCCGGCGGCGACCGGGATGCCGGGCTCAGCGACCGGTGGTGCCGTCGAGCTGCTCCCGGAGGATGTCTGCGTGTCCGGCGTGCCGGGCGGTCTCGCTTGTCATGTGGGCCATGACCCACCGGAGCGTGTGCCGGTTGCCCTCGACCGGGATGGCGAAGCACGCGTCCGGGTCGCCGACGGCACGGATCGCGCGGTCGCTCTCGTCGATAGTCAACCGGTAGTCCCGCAGCACGTCGGCGGTAGCGCGGTCAGCCGGGACGGTCATGCCGTTCTCCCGGTCCGCGTCCCAGGTGGCTCCGACGAGGTGGTAGCCGAACCAGTACCGCTCCGCCTCAGCCAGGTGCTGGACGAGACCCACGATGGAGGTGCCGCTGTCGACCATGACGCGGCGCAGGTTTTCGTCGGACAGACCGTCCGCCTTCTTCAGCACGCAGTGCCGGGCGAACGACAGGAACGCCAGGGCGGTGTCGAGCTCGCCCGAATCGACGCGGGGCACGGGCTCGCGCTGGGTCTCCGCCATGCCGAAACGGTAACGCCCCGCAGCGTTGTCGCACGGGTCAGCAGGTCGACTTGGTGATCTGGGCGGTGATGTGGGTTCCGTCGTCGGAGGCGGCGACGACGGTGCTGGTCTGCCCAGCCCGCCAGATCACCCGGTTGCTCGGTGTGGTGTAGCGGTGTGCTCCGGCCGGGACGGTGGTGGCGATTCTGGCGGTGAGGTCGGCGCTGTTGGTGCTGGCGCTGACCGCGTCGGTGGTCGTGATGGCTCCGCGCGGGCATGGCACCGTGTCGGTGTGCCAGGACGCGGTGGTGGTGCCGAGCGTGGTGAACAGCGCGGAGATCTCAGTGGGGACGGACGTGGCGGTCCCGTCGGCGTGTCCGACGACGGACGTGCCGGCCGGTGCGCTGCGGCAGTCGGTTTGTGCAGTTGCGGAGATCCAACCGGCGGAGATGACCTGGACGTTGATTTGCACGCCCGGTCCCGCGATGGCGTGCAGCGGGGCGACCGGGGAGCCGAGCGGGTTCGCCCGCGAGGAGTGGAAGCTGGGCGGCAGGGCGGCGGCGATGCCGCCGATGACGGCATTCTCCGCGCCGGCGTCGGTGTAGAGGTTGGCGGTTCGAGTGAAGACATAGCCGCGCGCGAACGGGGTGTGCTGGCACGTGGTGGTGGCAACAAGTTCGGTGACGGTGACCGCCGCCTGGTCGCCGGCGGCGTCGACGACCGCGACGATGCCGGAGTCGGCGGTGGCTTCGACCTCGGCGACCCTGGGCAACCGGGGTCGGGCGTAGTGCCAGACGATCGTGGCGCCGCCGGCCACGATCGCAAGTCCGGTGACGGCGGCGATGACGATGAGCGCGACGCGGTGACTGTGCACGCAACCACGGTACGGACCACCACAGCGGCCGAGCCCGCGTTTCGACGAACAGTCCGGGCCGCAGAGTTGAGCCCCCTCACGCCGGGCGGGTCCACTCTGTCCGTCCGCCAAATCGTCCGCGGGGGAGGCCTCGCGTCCATAAAGTGGGATCGTGCCAACGCGTGTCGCTTCGCCGGGGTCGATGGTGCTGCCGCTCGCGCTGGCGCAATTCGTCGCGAGTTACGCCGCCTCGAACATGAACGTGGCGATCAGTACGATCGCCGACGATATCGGAACGACCGTGATCGGTATGCAGACGACGATCACACTTTTCACGTTGACGATGGCGGCCCTGATGATTCCGGGCAGCAAGCTGACCGACATCTGGGGGCGCAAGACCTGCCTGCTCGCTGGGCTCGTTGTCTACGGATCGGGTGCGCTGCTGGCCGCATTCGCTCAGGGGCTCACTCTGATGATCGTCGGATACTCGTTGCTGCAGGGGATCGGCTCCGCGTTGATGATCCCGCCGATCTACATACTGATCACCGTCTCCTTCACCGACACCGGATCGCGCGCACGGTACTTCGGCATCGTCAGCGGGGCCGCTGGATTGGGCTCGGCCGCCGGCCCGCTGATCGGCGGTCTGGTGACCAGTGCGATCAGTTGGCGCGCCTCCTTCGTCCTCCAGGTGCTGATCGTGGTGACGATTACCGTGCTGGCGGTGCGGATCACTGACCCGCCTCGCACGCAACCGGCACCCCAATTCGATCTGTTCGGCGCGATCCTGTCGGCGCTCGGCCTGTTCTTTGTGGTGCTGGGCATTCTCCAGTCGAGCACGTACGGATGGTTCGCGTCGCGCAAGGACTTCACGATCGGTGACACGGTGCTCATCTCCGAGGGTGGCGTATCACCGGTCTGGATATATGTGGGAATCGGCGCGGTGATCCTGCTCTGGTTCTACCTGCACCTGCGATCGCGGGAACGCAAGCGCGAGGACCCGCTCATCGCGACACGGCTGTTCCGTAACCGCACGTCGAACTTGGGCCTCGGAACGCAGCTGAGCCAGTGGTTGATCCTGCAGGGTTCGTTCTTTGTGATCTCGGTGTTCGTGCAGGAGGTACGGGGCTTGAACGCGGTAAAGACCGGCCTCATCCTTTCGCCGGCGATCGTCGGCATTCTCGCGTCGTCGGCCGCGGCCGGTCGGTTGGCCCGCCGACGTACGCAGACCTGGTTGATTCGGGCCGGGTTCATCACAACCACCGTCGGTATCGCCGTGTTCTTGGCGCTGGTCCGCGAAGACTCCGGCAACTGGACCTTCGTGCCCGGGCTGCTTCTCATCGGTGCCGGAGTCGGGGTCATGCTGACCTCGTCGGTCAACGTGGTGCAATCGGCGTTTCCGGAACAGGATCAGGGCGAGATCTCCGGGCTGTCGCGTGGCGTCTCGAACCTAGGATCCTCGCTCGGTGTCGCGCTGGCCGGCTCGATCATTGCTGCGGCGTCGGTGCCTGGCGGTCACCCGTTCGCTCTATCGCTGACGATCATGCTGGTCATATCGGTAATCGGCATGGGCATCGCATTCCTGCTGCCGAACCGCCAGCCGGCCCCCCGCGGGCAGGGGTCACCTGACGGCGACGCCGTGAGCGAGCACCGGCTCGACCCAGCCTGAACCGTGGTCGAGCTGATAGTCGAGGTTCATCGCCGCGCTGATCAACGAAAGGTGGCTGAACGCCTGCGGGAAGTTGCCGATCTGCTCACCGGTCGGTGCGATCTCTTCCGAGTACAGCCCTAGGTGGTTGCTGTAGGTCAGCATCTTCTCAAAGGTGAGCCGCGCCTCTTCCAGGCGACCGGACCGGGCCAGTGCATCGACGTACCAGAATGAGCAGATCGTGAACGTTCCCTCCGAGCCACGCAGCCCGTCCGGCGACGCCTGCGGGTCGTAGCGGTAGACCAGGCTGTCCGAAACCAGTTCCTCGTCCATGGCCCGCAAGGTGGACTGCCACCGGGGGTCGGTCGGTGCGATGAATCCGACCAGCGGCATATAGAGCAACGAGGCGTCGAGGACCTCGGTTTCGTAGTGCTGTACGAAGGCCTCGCGCTTGGGATGGAAGCCCCGCTCCATGATCTGTCGGTAGATCATGTCCCGCATGTTCGCCCAACGATCGGTGTCCGCGGGCAGGCCACGGCCTTGCGACAGCCGTACGGCCCGGTCGAAGGCAACCCACGACATCAGGCGCCCGTACACGAAGTCCTGACGTCCGCCGCGCGTTTCCCAGATGCCGTCGTCGGGCTGGTCCCAATGATCGCAGAGCCAGTCGACGAGGCGAGCGGTGTGCGACCATCCGTCGTGCGACATCCGCAGCTCGTGGGCGTCGGCGAGATGGACCGAGTTCAACGCCTCGCCGTAGATGTCGAGCTGCAGCTGCGTTGCGGCGCCGTTGCCGATGCGGACCGGGCTGGATCCGCGGTAGCCCTCGAAGTGGTCGAGAGTGAACTCGTCCAGATCCGGTGATCCGTCGATCCGGTACATGATCTGCAGCGGCCCGGATCGGTCCACGGCCTCGCCAACCCGATCGTTGAGCCACCTCAGAAATGCCGAGGCCTCGTCCGTAAAGCCCAAGCCCAACAGCGCGTAGACCGAGAACGAGGCATCCCGGATCCACGTGAAGCGATAGTCCCAGTTACGTTCCCCACCGACCTGCTCGGGCAGCCCGGCAGTCGGCGCGGCCACCAGCGCCCCGGTCGGCGCGTACGTCATCAGCTTGAGCGTCATCGCCGAACGCTCCACCATCTCGCGCCACCGACCGTGGTACCGCGACCGGCCGATCCAATCGCGCCAGAAATCGCGAGTCTGGGCGAACAACTCAACCATCGCTTCTGGCGAGACCACCCGCGCCGGGCCATCGGGGGCGGTTTCGATAACAAGGCCCCCCACGTCGCCGGCGGACAGGGTTGCGAAGGCACGTACGCCATGTTCGGTACGTTGAATGTCCTCCTCGCGTACCAAGCGTTGATCCCGCCGGGCCGCATTGACGTTCATCGTCATGGAGGGGCTGCGGAACGTGGCTCCCTCAGGGGTGAGATGAATCTCCGCTTGCTCGCGCCCGTAGTCGAAGCGCGGTTCGCACTCGAGCCGGAACCGCATTTGACCCCGCACCACGCGGATCATCCGTACCAGGCGGTGCCGATCGGTAGCCTGATCGCCCGCGATCGGCATGAAGTCGACCACCTCGCCCACGCCATCCGCGCTCATGAATCTGGTGATGAGGATCGGCGTGCCCGGCAGGTACAGCTGCTTGGTCATGTACTCGACGCCATCCGGCGCGATCCGGAAGTGTCCGCCGCGCTGCTGGTCGAGCAGCGACGCGAAGATGCTCGGCGAGTCGAACCGAGGCGCGCAGAACCAGTCGATCGTGCCGTCGATAGCCACCAACGCCGTCGTCTGTAGATCCCCGATCAGGCCGTGGTCCGCGATTGCCGGATAGGAGTTCACCGATGCCTCCAGTTATCGAGCCGATGCGGACCCTCCGCGCCTCCAGCATTCCGCAGCCGACGTTGCTAGGGACCGGAATTGGGCAGGTCGGGGCTCGTTGGTCCAAGCTCGACAGCGAAGCCGGGTTCGCGCGGTTCCACGGCGCGGCACCGATCCCGGTCTCCTCGGGCCGCCTGGTCCGTATGCACTGCCATCAACTCATACGTCGGTCTCAGCTCAGTGCTTTCGCCTTCCCCCGCTCGAACTCTTCGGCGCTGATCATGCCCCTGTCACGAAGATCCGCGAGCCGGGCAATCTCGTCGGCGGCGCTACCGTCCGACCCACCGACGTCCTGAACGTACTTACGCATCGCAGCGTCTTGGTCCTGCGCCGCGCGCGTCGCGTGTTCCTGCATTTTGCCGCCGCGAGCGATCAGATAGGCAAAGACCCCGAGATAGGGCAGTACGACGACGAAGACCGTCCACAGAGCTTTACCCCATCCCGACAGATCACGGCTACGGAAGATGTCGCCAAAGACGACGATCAACAGCCAGATCCAGATAAAGAAGAGGACGAACCAGAACATGGACCAGAGCACCTGCCCGGTCCCGAACTCAGCGGCATACACCATGACCTACACCTCCGCGATCTGTGGACGTCGAGCGCTCAGGCCAATGCAGGCGGGACCGATCTCCCGACACATCGACGCCATCTCCATCTCTATGACCAACAGGATCGAGATACGTCGCTCGCTTGCGTCGGCTGAACCGACGCCGTCATCAGCATGATCGGAAGCTAGCACCGCCAGGTAGCTCCGGTCCGGCAATGCCGACAAAACGTGAATTATTTGCGGTACCGCGAAAGTCCAGCGGACGCACCGTGGACGCGTCCCACAAACCCTCATCCGTTGTGTGGCCTCGCTCGTCGGTCACCAACGGCCACCTGAAGAACTCGAAAGTCCCGGCCACTGGTTACCGCGGCCGGCTCGACCGGTTCCCGATGTTTCTCGACACCATCGTCTTTCGCACATCGACCGAACATCATGACCATCGGCTCGCCATCGACGACCACCACGAAGTACAGACGCCAGAAGCTGTCGCTGACCTTGCCGCGGCCGGCCCACACCCCGCGAAGCCATGACCACTCCCGCTCTAGATGGCGCCGATGAGGCCGACCTTGTCCGGCAGCGGTCACCCAATGATCGTCGAGACGGTGCCGTCGGCGATCATGCTGGGCGACAGGTTTGTCGGCATCGGGGCGTCGGGCCGGCAATTTCGGCGTTCCCGGCCTCTGACCTGGGCAGGGGCGGAAGGATGGGGGTAACCATTCGGAAGCGATGGGCCGCTTCTCGGTCTGCCCGTTCAGACGGGCCGCTTCTCGGTGTGCCAATCAAGGGGTGGGATTCGAATGGCAACTGCCGAGACGTCCGCCGCTCCCCGCACCGGAACGCGCGCGCGCAAGTCCACGGGACGAACGGCTCGCCCAGCCAAGGCCGCCACGAGCCGGGCCAAGGCCACCACGAGCCGGGCCAAAACCACCACGAACCGAGCGAGGGCAGCGACGAGCCCAGCCAAGGCCGCAGACCAGCCGACTGGCGGTCGTAAGGGCATGACGGTGCCTCTGGTGAACGTACGGGTGCCGGTGCTTCGGGCACATGTCCCGGGCGGGGACATGGCACGACAGCAGACGATGTGGGCCGCCCAGACGGTGCGTTCCTTCCTGCCACCGGTCGAACGCCTGGTGTACTACGGGGGCCTGGGCACGGCCGCCGTCATCGGGGCTTTGGAGTGGCCGGTCGCCGTTGCCGCCGGCGCCGGGGTATGGGTGGCAACCCGTACCCGGCGCCAGGCAAACCGGGCTACGCCCGAGTGACGGCGACGTCTGACGCACGCGTCACGGCGAGGCCGAAGCGTAGACCCTCGATCGGTCCTCGGCAGGCGTGGGCCCGGGACGGCCTTGCCCATATCGAGGTCCGCCGAGCAGACATGGATGCCGATCGGGCGAACGAGCTCGAGAGTGCTATCGAGGCCTCGGACGGCGTCGGCTGGGCGGCCTACAACGGTGTGCTCGGCCGCGTGGTGGTGAGCTTCGACCCCAAGCGCATCAAGCTGTCCAACCTCATCGGCCTCATCGAGCAAGCCGAGCGGCAGGTCGCCGAGCCGGAGCCCAGCCCCGGGATTCCGGATGTCGATCCGAATATCGCGAACGCGGTCGCGCTCGGTGCCGATCTTCTTGGTGCCGGTGTGGGGCTGCTCGGCCGAGCCGTACATCTGCCGCGGCTGCCCGCCGAATTCGCCGGGCTTCCGGTCGCCCTCGACCTGCTGCCGCGGCTCAGCACTGGCCTACGCGGTGTGGCCGGCACCGCCCGTACCGACCTCGGTCTGGCTCTCCTTTCATCCGGCATCGGCGCCGCATCGCAGACCAACCTGGCGAGCCTGGCCGACGCGGCGCTGCGCGCCGTACTGATGTCCGAGGCATCGGCACAGCGCGGCGCCTGGGCGCGCCGGGCGACAGATCTCCATGAGGACGCCGGGTCGAGCCGCGCCGACAGCCTGCCCGCCGCCGACCGGCCCACACCGTTGACCGACGGGCCGATCGAGCGGTACGCACAACGGATCGGCATGATCACCCTGCTCGCCGCCGGCGGGCTCGCGGCGTTGCCTGGCAAGCGCCGCCGAGCGGCACAGGCTCTCGCGATCGGCTCGCCACGCGGTACGCGCGTGGGCCGCGAAGCGTACGCGGCGGAACTCGGCCGGCTCCTGGCCCGCCGCGGTGTCGTTGTACGCGACTCGTCCGCCCTACGCCGGCTGGATCGGATCCACACGGTCGTCATCGACGCGCCCGTCCTCATCACCGGTCGAACCGTCATCGCCAACGTTGTGCCGGTGCTGGGCACGGCGGAGGACGCTCGGGAGAAGGCGGCCTGGCTGATTGATGGTGCGCGGTCGGCGGGTGCACACGTCGGCGGCCGGTCGCCGATCACCCGTGGCGAGTGGGCGCTTGGCGTGGCGTCGCGCGCTGATGTATCGACGGCGAACGCTCTGGCCGACGCGCCGACCGGGAGCCTGCGGGAGAACGCGCCGCCGCGAGGCGAAGAACTCGCGCTGACCCGTAACGGCGCGCTTGTGGCGTTGGTACGTGTGGAGGCGGAACTCGACCCGCTGAGTACGGCCCTCGTCTCTACCGCGCGGCGGGTGGGACGAGTGCTGATTGCCGGCGGCACATCCGACCTGGCGAGGCGACTCCATGCCCCTGACACCGTCGCGGGCGGCTCGAAGCTCGCCGATTCCGTCCGCGACTTGCAGGGCGGCGGCACCGGAGTCGCGCTCATCGCGGCGCGCAACGATACCGCACTCGCCGCCGCCGACTGCGGCATCGGGATCGTCACCGCGGCCGAGCGCCGGCCACCGTGGGGTGCTCACCTGATCACTGAGCCGGGTCTGGAATCGGCCTGGCTCGTACTGGAGGCCGCCAGCCTCGCCCGACAGGTGAGCGGGCGTAGTGCCCGCCTCGCCGTGCTCGGATCCGTCGCCGGAGCAGTACTCGCGTTGGTGGACAACACTCCGCAAGCCGCGCGTCGCGCGCTCACCGCGACCGGCGGCGCCGCGTTGGCCAACGTCGCGTCGGGCCTGTGGTCGGCGCATGCTCTCGGCCGGCGTCCGACGCCGGTACCGGAAGGACTCGTACCGTGGCACGCGCTGCCGATCCGCGAGGTGCTTCGCCTCCTCGATGCTTCGACATACGGCCTGTCGGAGGAGCAGGCGCGAAAGCGCCGCAGTGCGCAGGCCGTTCAGAAGCAGAACGGCCATCGAGGGCTCCTGGCGGCCGCGGTGGCCGAACTCGACACGCCGCTAACGGCGCCACTCGCCGCGGGAGCGGGAATCTCGGCCGCTTCCGGCTCGACCACCGACGCGATCCTCGTAATGTCCGTCGTTCTGGGCAACGCCCTGCTCTCTGCGGGACAGGAGATAACCGCTGGGCGAGCGATGCACCGTCTACTCAGCGCCGGCGCGCTCCGGGCACGGCTGCAGCGGGGCGACGAGTTAGTCCTACGATCGGCCGATGAGCTGGTACCCGGCGACGTCGTATCCCTCGAAGCGGGCGACGCGGTGCCCGCTGATTGCCGCCTCCTCACCACCAACCAACTGGAAGTCGACGAGTCCACGCTGACGGGGGAGTCGATGCCCGTGGCGAAGGACGTCGCACCGACCCTCGCCGCGACCATCGCCGACCGTACCTGCATGGCCTACGCAGGCACCACGATCGCGGCCGGCACCGCGAGCGCGGTCGTCGTGGCTGTGGGCAGTTCCACCGAGGCGGGTCGCAGCGCAAGCATGATGCTCGAGGACGCGCCCGCCGGTGGGGTGCAGGCACGCCTACGCACGATGGCCGCCGCCTCGTTACCCGTATCCGCCGCGGCCGCCGCGGCATTGCTCGTCGGCGGACTCGCACGCGGCCGACTCGCGGACTCGGTCAACGCCTCGGTCGCACTCGCGGTCGCAGCGATACCGGAGGGTCTGCCATTCGTCGCCACGGCGGCGGAGTTGAGTGCCAGCAAACGGCTCGCGCGGCACAACATCCTCGTACGCAATCGTCGTGCGATGGAGGCGTTGGGCCGCGTGGATGTCGTCTGCTTCGACAAGACCGGAACGCTGACCGAGGGCCGCATCCGGCTCCACGCCGTGTCCGATGGACGCAGCCATCGGCCGGTCGAAGAAGCGGGCACCGACTTCCGCGGCATCGTCGCCACCGCCCTGCGGGCCAGCCCGGTGCCGAACGGCGACGAGGTCCTACCCCACCCGACCGATCGCGCGGTCGTCGCCGGCGCCGACGACATCGGCGTCAGCATCACCGACGAGGCCGCCGGTTGGCGGATGGTTCGAGAGCTGCCGTTCGAGCCCGGACGCGGCTACCACGCCGTCCTCGGCCACCTGCCCGCGGCGCAGATGATCAGCGTCAAAGGCGCCCCGGAGGTGGTGCTGCCCCGGTGCGACGCATGGACGCGGGACGGGCGGATGCTGCCATTGACGAATCGGGACCGGCGCGAGATCGATGCCGAGGTAGATCGGTTGGCTCAGCAAGGTCTGCGTGTCTTGGCGATCGCCGAACGGAGGGCGTCACGGCGCCGGCATCTCGACGAGGATCGGGTGGATCGGCTCGTGCTGCGCGGGCTGCTCGGCCTCGCCGACACAACGCGGCCGACGGCGGCCGAAGCGGTTCGCCGGTTGCGCAGCGCCGGCGTCAACGTCGTCATGCTGACCGGCGACCACCCGAGCACCGCCGAGGCGATCGGCGCGGAACTGGATCTACTCAACGGCGGCGCGGTCGTCACCGGGCCCGAGTTGGACGAGACCGACGACGAGACACTGGACGCACTTGTCTCCAAGGCCGCCGTCTTCGCACGGGTCACCCCGGCGCACAAGGTGGCCGTGGTCCGGTCGCTACGACGAGCCGGTCGAGTCGTCGCGGTCACGGGTGACGGCGCCAACGACGCGCCCGCGATCCGCCTGGCCGACGTCGGTATCGCCCTCGGCGACCAAGGCACGGCGGCGGCCCGCCAAGCGGCGGACATGATCGTGGTGGACGGTCAGATCGAGACGATCGCGGATGGGGTGATCGCCGGCCGCGCCATGTGGGCGTCGGTCCGTGACGCGGTCGCGCTGCTGCTCGGCGGCAATCTCGGCGAAATCCTGTTCACCGTCGGCAGCTCCGCGATCTCGGCAACCCCGCCACTCAACGCCCGGCAGCTCCTGTTCGTCAATCTGATGACGGATCTGCTTCCGGCGCTCACGGTGGCATCCCGTACGCCGCGCGGCCTCAGCGTCGAGTCGCTGGCGCAGGAAGGGCCGGAGTCATCGTTGGGCACCGCCCTCACCGATGAGGTGACGCGGCGCGCGATCGCCACCGCGCTCGGCACGACCTGCGGTTGGCTGGCCGCCCGCTTCACCGGCACCGCCGGGCGCGCGAGTACCGTCGCCGTCGCGTCCCTGGTTGCGTCGCAACTCGCGCAGACGGCGATGGCGTCACACGGCGACCCGTACGTGCTCGGCGCCGTCGGCCTGTCGTTCGCCGCACTCGTCGGCACCGTACAGACGCCCGGCGTCAGCCACTTCTTCGGATCACGGCCACTCGGCCCCGTCGGCTGGAGCACCGTACTCGGCGCAGCCGTCGCGGCCAGCGCTATCGGAGCCGTACCGACCAAATGGCTGCCGGACGCAACCCGAGGCATCCAGCGCCTGCGCGCCGCGGCTACTCGCGTGGCAAGTGCCGTCACGACGAGTACGGCGGCCACGCGACTCGCCGAAGCGGGCGCGAAGCCATAGAAAGGAGCGTGCCATGACAACAACCAACGCACTGGAATCCACCAACACGCGCGCCGCGCGAGCCCGTACACCGGCCCGTAAAGCGACGGCCGCACCAAAGGGTCGGAAGCCGACCAATCAGCGCGGGCGTGTGTCCGCGGAGCGCAGCCGTCGCGCGACCGCGCGACCGCGCGAGCAGCAGGCTGCCACGCCTGCTAACGGCCGCCCGGAGTGGGGATTTCCGGTCGCGCACGCAGCGCTCGCGGCCGAGCGCGCCGTGCAACGCAACAGCACCCACATCGATCTCCCGGTCATCGGCACCGTCCACTTGCCCGCGAAGGACGAGCTGGTGTACATCGGCGGAATCACCGCCCTGGCCGCCGTGGGACTCCTGGAGTGGCCGGTAGCCCTGTTGCTCGGAATCGGCCACACGCTGAGCACGAACAGACACAACAAGTTGATGCGAGAGTTCGGTGAGGCCCTCTCCGAGGCCTGAACTAGTACGGCAGTTTCAGGTTCGTCGGCTGAGGTGCTCGGATTCGATGATCATGCCCTGCGTGTGATGGCTGGTCTGTGCCGCGGGCGATGTGGCGCCGGCGCCAGCGTGTCCCCGCGCTTTCGTTTGCGCTGTGCCGCCGGTCTGCGCGGCCGTTGATGTCAGAACTCGATGTCAACGGCAAAGGCCGTGGCTGTTCGAACGCGGAGACGCCGGGACGGTGAACTCGGTACGCCGACGGACGGAGGCGACGGGAAAGGTCGATATGCCCTGATCTGGGCGAAGAGCTCCGGTCGCGTATGAAATCCGCTACGTTCGACTGCGAGTAGGGACATATAGCCCAGGCAGCGGAGAGTCAGGCGACTCCGCTTGACCGTGCTGTCACAGCCCTGGTGTGGCAGAGATGCTCGGCCACCCGGCGCGGCTCGGAAGGTGCAGACGATGGCGGAGCAGCCGGCTGATGCGGCAACGTCGGCGGACGGCGAGGCCGACAAACGCGGCGTGCGACGGAAGGTCGTTGGCGCGCTGGCGACGGTGCTAGTTGGCCAGGCCCTGTTTGCGTTGTGTCTGGTCAGTGCTCTGCAGTTGCTGGTGCCTCGCAACGCCCCATTTGGCATGGTCGGCTCGTCGCAGGTCGTCGCGCAGGCTCAAACGAAGGTGTCGCTGGACATCATCGCCTACCCCAACCAGTCGGCCGTGATGGACGCGATCGACAAGGGCAGGCTGTACGGCGCGTACGTCACCGGCGCGTCCAGCGACACGCTGATCGTCGTGCCGGCGAAGAGCTTCTTCGGCCGCATCGAGCTCGAGCCAGCGTTCGCGTTGGCCGCGCACGACATCGGCCGGAAGGTCACCGTGCAGACCGCGGTGCCGCTGCCGTCGGGTGACCGGATCGGGGCAGTGGCGGGTCTTCTTCTGCTGCCGTTACTGATCGGCGGGTACCTGGCCGCCGTGCTGGTTTTCAAGGCGGCCGGCCGGATCGCGGCGGCGCCGTGGCGCACGCTCATCCTGACCTGCTACGCGATCGTCGGTGCACTGGCGACCGACCTGATCGCCGGACCATGGCTCGGCGCCTACTCCAACAGCCACTTCTGGCCACTGCTGCCGTGTTTCGCGTTGATCACCACAGCGGTGGTCCTGGCGGCAGCCTCCATCCAAGGGTTGGTCGGACCTGTCGGCACCCTGCTCGTCGCGGTGTTTTTCATCGTGCTCGGTGGCGTCGGAGCCGGCGGCAGTGGACAGTCGTTGCTGCCCGTCTACTGGCAGAACATCGGCGTCGTCTTCCCGCCGCAGAACGCAGTGAACCTGATCCGCAACGTCATCTACTTCGGTGGCAACGACATCACCACACCGCTGATCGTCCTGTTCCTGTACGCGATCGCGGGAATCGTGGTCATCGGCTACCTCGGCCGGATCCGCCCAGCCCGCAACGCCGCGCACCGCTCAACCGACCAGGCCGCCGCCAGCTCAGCAGAAACGCCGGCGAGCCCGGCGAACCGCCAACAGCGATGGGTGCCCATCGTCGCCGCGCTGGGGATCTGCCTAGTCATGGAATGCCTGTTCGCTCTCAACTACACCAGCGCATCCCACTCACCCAAAGCCACCAAGATGCCCTTCGGCGTCACCGGATCTTCCCCGATCCTTTCCGAAGCCCAGAAACACTTCTCCCTCAAGGTCACCAGCTACCCCAACGAGGCGGCGGTCAAGACCGCGATCAACGAGGCCAAGATCTGGGGCGCGCTGATCCCGGCCAGCACGCCCGGCGCACCGAGCACCCTCATCGTCGTGCCGTCCATCAGCGACCTGGCGCCACTGGACATCGCCGTGCAATTCGAAAACGCCGCCAAGCAGGTCGGCCAGACCCTCAAGGTTCAGCAGTACGCACCCGTGCCGTTAGCCAAGAAGGACCCGTTCGGCCTGGTCCAGTCCTTGATGCTCATACCACTGCTCATCGGCGGATACATGAGCGCGACCCTGCTCATGGCAGCCACCGGCAAGGCCGCCGCCCGCTGGCGGCTCGCCCAGCTCGCCGGGTTCGCCGTCGTCGCCGGCCTGGTCGTCGACCTCGTCGTCGGCCTGTGGCTTGCCGGATACCCCACCAACAAGTTCTGGATCGTGTGGCCCATCTGCTCACTGATCATCGCGGCCGTCGCGTTCGTCGCCGCCGTACTCCAAAAACTGATCGGACCCGCAGGCACCCTGCTCACCGTCATCGTGATCATCCTGTTCGGCAACCCGTCCTCCGGCGGCGCCAACGGCGTGCCCTACCTGCCGACATTCTGGCGCGACATCGGCCCGTACCTGCCGCCCCGCAACGGCTACATCCTGCTGCACCAGACGATCTACTTCGGCGGAAACGGCACCACCCAGGCGCTGATCGTCCTACTCATCTACCTCGTCGTCGCCGGCGCCATCCTCGCCGTCCTCGACCTGCGCCGAATCCAGGCAGACGTGGGCGCCGACGCAGCGGAAGCCGCCGCGATGGCCGTCCCCATCGGAGCCACACCATAAGCGCCCCAGCCACGCCGGTGCTCCGCTGAGGTCCGCGTCGTGAGCATCTCGGCCGGAACCAGCGCGGCACCGCCGGTGACCCAGAAGCGGGAGTTCTGGGTCCTGATGGGTTACGCGGTGGCCCTGGGGGTCTTCGGCGGGTTCGCCGGCCTCGTGTTCATCGGAGTGATCACTTTCGGGGGCAAGTGGTATAGCGACTCCCATCCAGGCTGGTTCGGCGGGCATTGGTGGTGGGTCGCTATCGCCGCCGCGGCCGGTGCCGTCGTCGGGCTCCTGCGCCGTCTGACACACCTGCCCCAGGAGGTTCCTGGCCTGTTCGCCGACCTGCAAACCGAGCACGTCAACCCGCGACTCGTGCCGGGGATCGCGGCCGTCTCGACGGTGTCACTGATCGGTGGCGCCAGCCTCGGCCCCGAAAAGGCGCTGGGCGCCATGGGCGGCGGGGCCGGCAGCTGGCTCGCACAGCGAAGGGCACTCGCCAAAGAGGACTCCCAGGTGAACACCCTGGCCGGCTTCGCCGGCGCCTACGGCGGGCTGTTCTCCAGCACAGTGATCGTGGTGTTGTTGATTCTGGAGGTCGCCCGCCCGGGCGGGCACCGATTCACCAAGGCCCTCGCCGCGGAGATCGTGGCATCGAGCGTCTCGTTCGGCATCTACTTCGCCATCGCCGGCGCCGTGTTCCTGGACCACTACCAGATGCCGTCCTACAAGTTCGAGGACTGGCAGCTACTCGCCGGGGTACCCCTGGGCCTGTTCGCGGCCCTGGTGGTAACGCTGCTGGCCGGGTTCATGATGGCGGCGGCGCGGTTGTTTAGCCGGCTCAAGGCCCCGGCCATCGCAAAATCAACGCTGGGAGGCGTGGTTTTCGGGGTCGTCGGCGTGGCGCTGCCGCTGACGATGTTCTCCGGAAGCGATCAGCTCACGACCGTCATCAAAGACGCCGGGACCCTGGGCATAGGACTGCTCGTCGCCATCTTGATCGCCAAGATGCTCACCTTCGCCGTCAGCCAGGGCAGCGGCTTCGTCGGTGGACCCATTTTCCCCTCGCTGTTCATCGGCGGAACCGCCGGGGTCCTCGTCCATCAGGTCATCCCCGGTGTGCCACTCGGGCTGGCGTTCACCTGCCTACTCGCCGCCGTCCCTGGGGCGCTCGCTCCCGCGCCGTTCTCCATGGTGCTGATGGCCGCGTTCCTGACCCAGATCGGAGCGCTGCAAACCGCGCCGATCCTGATCGCCGTCGTCACCGCGTTCCTCACCATGGAGGCCGTCAAGTACCTCCTGGCCAGCCGCAAACGGGCTAAGGCAGATTCGGCGAAGCCAGCAGCCCCGGCCTCAGGGTGATCGAGATTCGGCCACATGGCTGACGCCACAAATGACACCTAGAGTGAGCATGATCCACGGTGTCGGCGAGAAACCACATTTCCGGACAAAGCCGCCCACGCCTTGTAGGGTCGAATTGATTCAGCCGGCGAACGGGACGCGGTCGGACCACGATCGCGAACGTCGCCTCCCTCAGCGAATCGGGAGCGCAGATGAGCGATTCCCAACCGACGCAGGTCGTGATCGTTGGCGGTGGGTTCGCCGGGGTCGCATGTGCCAAGCGACTGGGCGTCGACAAGGGCGTGCGCGTGATCGTCTTCGACCGCAACGGCTTCCACCAGTTCCAGCCACTTCTCTATCAGGTCGCCACGGCCGAGTTGACGCCGAGCGACGTCTCGTTCGACCTCGACGAGATCTTCAGTCACCACCACAACGTGGACGCGCGTACCGAGGAGGTGGCGTCAGTCAATGCCGCCGACCACTCGGTGACGCTCGCCGACGGAAGCACAGTGACCGGGGACTTTCTCGTCCTGGCCGCCGGCGCGCAGCCGAACTTCTTTCGTACGCCGGGCGCGAAGGAGTTCGCATTCCCGCTGTACTCCTTGGCGGACGCGAAGGGTGTGCGATCCCGGATCCTCCAGCTGTTCGAGGATGTCGCGCGGAAGCCCGACCTGATCCGCGCCGGTGCGCTGAACTTCGTGGTGGTCGGTGCCGGTCCGACCGGCGTCGAGATCGCCGGTGCGATTTCGGAGCTCGTACGTGACGTCATGCCGCACCGCTATCCGGACATGGACATTGACGCCGCGCGCATCATCGTGGTCGACCTCGGCGATGCGCCGCTCGGCGCGTTCTCCGACGAGGCGCACGCGTACGCGGCAAAACAGCTGAACCACCGCGGTGTTGAGCTGATGCTCGGGACTGGCGTGAGTGAGGTGGCGCGCGACCACGTGAAACTGGCCGACGGGACGACGATCCAAACCCACTTGGCGATCTGGGGCGGCGGTGAGAAGGCGGCGCCGGTAGTCGAGACCTCCGGCCTCGACGTCGGTCACGGCGGACGAGTGACCGTACTCCCGGACCTCAGCGTCGAAGGCTTTCCGCGCGTGTACGCGGTCGGCGACGCGGCGAACATCCCGGATGAGGACGGCAACATTCTCCCGCAGCTCGGCAGTGTCGCGCAGCAGGCCGGCGACTGGGCCGCCCGCAACATCATGGCCGATCTGAACGACGAGAAGCCGGAGCGGTTCCGCTATCACGACAAGGGCATCATGGCGATGATCGGCCGCCGTGCCGCAGTCGCCGAGATCGGGCCACATCGGCACGAGCTGAACGGCCGCGTCGCCTTTGCTGCATGGCTCGGCGTGCATGCCGCGCTCCTCGCGAACATCGGTGCCGAGGTGAAGGCGTTCATGTCGTGGGCCGAGGAATTCTATGTCCGGCCCGGTCATCGCTCCGCGAAGCTGCTCGATCCGGACACGGTCAACCTGCCACGCATCCGTTGGCACGACTCCACCGCGAAGCAGTCCGGACCTTCGGCGGGCGACACAGCACAACGCTAACCGTCATCGGGGATTGAGATGGCTGACGACAAGGCCAGCCGCATCATTGTCGGCGACGTGATACCGGAGGGGATGTCATGAACGGTGGGGATATGCCGTCCGCATTCGACGTCATCATCATCGGTACCGGCGCCGGCGGCGGTACGCTCGCGCGGCACCTCGCGCCGTCGGGTAAGCGGATCCTGCTGCTGGAACGCGGCGGCTACCTGCCGCGTGAGCCGGAGAACTGGCAGACCACGGACGTGTTCGTAGACGGCCGCTACATCTCGCCGGACTCCTGGACCGACGTCAAGGGCAAGTCGTTCCAGCCACAGGTGCATTACTACGTCGGCGGCGCGACCAAGCTGTACGGCGCCGCGCTGTACCGATTGCGCGAGCGCGACTTCGGCGAGCTTCGGCACCACGACGGGATCTCGCCGGCGTGGCCGATCTCGTATCGCGATATGGAGCCGTTCTACACGGCGGCCGAGCAGATGTACGAGGTGCACGGCGCACACGGCGAGGACCCGACGGATCCGCCGGCCGGCATGCCGTACGCGTACCCGCCGGTCTCGCACGAGCCGCGCATCCAGCAGCTGTCGGACGACTTGGCGGCGGGCGGATATCACCCGTTCCACGCGCCCTGCGGCGTACTGCTGAACGAGGCCAATAGGCCGTACAGCACGTGCGTGAAGTGCGGGTCGTGCGACGGGTTCCCGTGTCCGCTGCACGCGAAGGCGGACGCCGAGGTGATGGGTGTCCGGCCGGCGCTGGAGTTCACCAACGTCACGTTGCTGACCGACGCGATGGCGGTACGCCTGGAGACGAACCCGACCGGCGACGCGGTCACCAAGGTGATCGTGGAGCACGAGGGGCATCTCGAGACGTACGCCGCCGACCTCGTCGTGGTGGCGTGCGGCGCCGCGAACAGCGCGAAGCTTCTGCTGAGATCGGCCACGGACAAGCATCCAAGCGGTCTCGCGAATGGCTCCGACCAGGTCGGTCGCAACTTCATGTTCCACGAGAGCCAGGCTGTCCTGGCGCTGTCGAAGGAGCCGAACCCGACCGTGTTCCAGAAGACGTTGGGCGTCAACGACTTCTACTTCGAGGGGCCCGATTTCCCGTATCCGATGGGCAACATCCAGATGATCGGGAAGTCGCAGGCGGAGATGTTCCGCGGTGAGAAGCCGATGCTGACGAAGCTCGCGCCCGAGTTCGCGCTGGAGGACGTCGCGCGGCATGCGGTGGACTTCTGGCTGTCGACCGAGGATCTGCCGACGCCGGACAACCGTGTGACGATCGACTCGGACGCGAACATCCGGCTCGCGTACACGCCGAGCAATCCGACCGCGGCGGACCGTCTCTACAAGCAGTTGAAGTCGATGCTCGGCGGCCTGGGCATGCACGAGGACCATCTGTTGCACCGGTTCGCGTACATGAAGACCGACATCCCGATTGCCGGCTGCGCGCACCAGGCGGGTACCGCCCGGATGGGCAACGACCCGACGACGTCGGTGGTGAACGCGGACTGTCGAGCGCACGAGGTGGACAATCTATACGTCGTGGATACCAGCGTGTTTCCGAGCATCGGCGCGGTGAATCCGGCGCTGACCGCGATGGCGAACGCGATCCGGGTCGGCGACCACCTGCTCGGGCGGCTCGGCGCGACGGCGACCGCGGGCGCGCGCCCGACGCGGTCCGCCGGCTGAGGCGCCGCTGTGACGACCACGTTGCTCGCCCTTGCATCGGGACCGGTGCAGCTCACACCGGCCCGCTCGCAGATGGGGTTCACGCTGGCGTTCCACATCCTGCTCGTACCGCTGGGTGTGGCGCTGCCGACGATCATGCTGATTGCCAACTACAAGGGCATCAAGCATGGCGACGCGGCCGCGCTGACCTTGGCGCGGCGTTGGTCGCACGCCGCGGCTCTGACGTTTGCCGTCGGCGCGGTGACGGGCACCGTGCTGTCGTTCGAGTTCGGGCTGCTCTGGCCGAACTTCACGAGGGTGTTCGGGGACGTGTTCGGCCTGCCATTCGCGATCGAGGGGATATCGTTCTTCCTTGAGGCGCTGCTCGTCGCGATCTACATCTACGGGTGGCGCCGGATGAAGCCGTGGACGCACTTCTGGTTCGGATTCCCGATCCCGTTTGTGGCGATCATCGGGGCAACGTCGATCATTTCCGTGAACTCGTGGATGAACGCGCCCGCGGGCTTCTCCCTGAACGCCAACGGACGGCCGACGAAGATCGACCCGCTGAGCGTCATGTTCAACAACGCGTTGCCGTGGGAGCTGACGCACTTCTTGATCGCGGCCTACATGGCCGCCTCGTTCACGGTCGCGTCGGTGTACGTCGTCGGCTGGCTCCGCGGCCGCCGCGACCGCTACCACAGGCTGGGCATCCTGATCCCGTTCACGATCGGAGCCATCCTCGCGCCGATCCAGCTCGTCGTCGGCGACCAGATCGCCCGCTGGGTCTACCAGAACCAGCCGGCCAAGTTCGCCGCGATGGAGATCGTGACAAAGTCCGGCACGGACCAGGCGGAGTACCTGTTCGGCATCTACCACCCCGGATCGAACACCGTCACCGGCGGGATCAAGATTCCCCTGCTCGATTCGATCCTCGCCGGCGGCTCGCGCAACACGTTTGTCGAGGGCCTGGTCGCGATTCCCAAACAGAACCGGGCGTCGAACGTGACACTTGTGCACTACGCGTTCGACATCATGGTGCTGATCGGCACTCTGCTCGCCTTGCTCACCGTCTACTACGTGATCGCGTACTGGCGGCGCCGGGATGTGCCCCATGGCCGGATCTTCCTGTGGGTCGCGGCCGTGGCCGGCGTCCTGGCCTACGCCGCGATGGAATGCGGCTGGATCACCACGGAGGTCGGCCGGCAGCCGTGGATCGTATACAACATCGCCCGTACGTCATCGGCGGTGACCACCGCACAGAGTGTGACGGTCACGATGATCGTGATCTATGTCCTCTACGCGTTGCTGGGCGTCGCCACCATCGTGGTGCTCCGAGCGATGGCTACCCGATGGCGGCTCACGCCGGTCATCGACGACGACGAGGCACCGTATGGTCCGCGCCCCGAGGCCGCGGCGGAGGAACGGGAATCCGAGGCCGCGTCGACGGCTGACCGGGGACGGAGACGGCCGTCGTGACCTCCGCCAATCTGGTCGCGGGAGTCATCGTCATCGGCATCACGCTCTACGCCTGGTCTGGTATCGCCGATTTCGGCGCCGGATTCTGGGATCTGATCGCCGGCGGTAAGGCACACGGCCGGCGGGCGCGAGCGCTGATCGACGAGGTCATCACGCCGGTATGGGAAGCGAACCACGTCTGGCTGATTTACATCCTGGTCGTCACGTGGACCGCGTTCGGCGGCGCGTTCGGAGCGATCATGACGGCACTGTTCGTACCGTTCGCCCTCGCGGCGCTCGGCATCGTGCTGCGCGGCGCGAACTTCGCCTTGCGCAAGGACGCCGCGCGTGCGGGCGGTCGCCAGTGGGCCGCCTGGCTGTTCGGTATCGGCGCGGTGATGACGCCGTTCTTCTTCGGTACGGCGCTCGGCGCAATCCTCTCCGGGCGAGTACCGCCGAACGGCGTCGGCAATCCGGCGAGCGCCTGGGTCAATGCGGTGTCGATCACGGTTGGAGTGTTGACGGTCGCCGTCGGCGCGTTCGTGTCCGCGACATACCTCGTGGTCGAGAGCGCGCGGCGTGGCGTGCCGGGGCTCCGCGAGTATTTCCGTATCCGCGCGTTGATCGCCGGGATCGCGGCGCTGTTGTGCAGTGTCGCCGTGGCGATCGCGCTGCGCGTCCAGGAACGATCGATGTTCAATCGGCTCACGAGCCGGAGCATCCCGCTGATCGTGCTCGGGGTGCTCGCACTCGGCGTGTCGCTCGTCATGGCCTGGCGCGGCCTCGCGCGCGGCCTGCGCGTCGTGGCAGCGGTCGGGGTCGGCGCGCTCGTCTGGGCATGGGCGGTCGCGCAGTATCCATACCTTCTGCCGTTCCGACTCACCATCGCGCAAGGCGCCGGATCGTCGACCTCGATGAAGTGGTTGCTCGGCTGGTTCATCGTCGCACTCGTCACGGTCATACCGCTGCTGGTCGTGTTGTACACGCTCGACCAGCGTGGCCACCTCGGCGAGGATCCAACCACGTTGCGCCCGGCAGCGGCCGGTGCCGGCGAGATCGCCGCGGGCTCCGCGGCGGCGGACGAAGCCGGTACGAAGCAGGCTGGCCCCTTGATCGCGGGCCGGCCGGGCGCCCGATCGGCGGATGCGCACCGCGACGGCGCGACGACGCGACGCGACACCGACGAGACGAAAGACGGGAAAACTGGGCGGCACCGAGCCGATCGCCGGAGCAGCGGCAACCATGGATAGCCATCCCGGATTCTCGCCGGTTATTCGCGGTGACATAGGGCCGCATCACCGTTCAGTCGAGTTGCGTGATCCGAGCCAAGTGGAACTGTCGAGAATCCACCTGGGATCGTCGGCGCCGAGAGCGCCTGGTTCACCGTGACCATCGGGCAGCCGAGCGTCACGAGTGCCGAGTTCGACACGCTGTTCCACGATGTGTCGAACTGGGACAGGTGGGGCGCCAAGTCCGTGCGAGGGACGCTCAACTACCTCACACCGGACCGGATCGTCGCCGCGGCCCGGTTGGTTCGTACGGGCACATCAGCGAGCCTGTCGCTGCCGATGGACCGAGATAGACGCCTCGACAATCCCGTTCCGGTGCAGCACCGGATGACCCAATTGGCTGACGACGAGGCGAAGGCGGAGCAGTTCATCAAAGACTTTGTCGGCGCCGACTACCACAACGACGGACACAGTCACCTGGATGCTCTCTGCCACGTCAGTTACCTGGGCAAGCTGTTCACGGGCGTGCCGGATTCGTCGGCGACGGCGGACGGTGCGGCGCTCGGGGATGTCACCGCGGTCAGCGATGGGATCGTCGGCCGCGGCGTCTTGCTCGACATTCCTCGACTGCGGTCGGTTCCGTGGATCGAGCCCGGTGATCAGGTGACTGCCCGCGAGCTGGTGGCGGCGGAACAGTCCCAACGTGTACGAGTGGGTCCGGGTGACCTGTTGTTCGTACGCCTGGGCCACAACCGCCGCCTGGCCGAGCTCGGGCCCTGGGACACCACGGGCGCCAAGGCTGGCCTACACCCGACGACCGCGCGCCTTCTCAGCGAACGACGCATCGCCGTCCTCGGTAGCGACACCAACAGCGACGCTGCACCGAGCACCACCGAAGGCGTTCCGTTTCCGATCCACGTGTTGGCCATCAACGCGATGGGTCTGTTCTTGCTCGACTACCTTCAGCTCGACGAACTCGCGGCACGGTGCGAGCACGTGGACCGGTGGGAGTTCCTGTGCATCGTCGCGCCGCTGCGGGTGCCCCACGGCACCGGCTCGCCAGTGAACCCGATCGCAGTCTTCTAGAGACCAGGCTGCCGTGCCTGAATGGGCGCGCCGAGTCTCGTACCGCAGCAAAGGGGGAGCCCGCATGAGCGACGCGGACCAGGCTCGGCTGCAGCTCGCCAGTGCGCTGACCGCGTCGTGTCCGGGTCGGCGATTCGGACGCCCGCCACGGCAGAACCACGTACCACTCCGGCGCCGAGCGAGGCGACCGAAGTTGGGCATCGGCCGGACCGGTGGCAGGCGATCTGCTGGACTTGTCGAGACAGAAATCGGGGGAGCGATCACATGGACACGACAGATGACGCGGATGTGCTCGTCATTTTTGGTATCACCGGCGACCTGGCGAAGGTGATGACTTTCCAGGCTCTGTATCGCTTGGAGGCGCGGTCGCTGCTGAACTGCCCGATCATCGGCGTCGCGGTCGACCACTGGAGCACGGACGACCTGCGCAAGCGGGCCCAGGAGTCGATCGAAGCGACGGAGAAGACGATCGATCACGATGTCTTCGATCGGTTGGCCGCTCGAATGTCATATCTGGATGGAGATTTCGCCAACCCGGAGACCTACGACAAGGTGGCCGGGGCCATCAAGGGCATGCGCAAGCCGGTCTTTTATCTGGAAATCCCGCCGTTCCTGTTCGGTCCGGTGGTGAAGGGACTGGGCAAGGCCGACCTGATCCGGGACGGCCGCGTGGTGGTGGAAAAGCCGTTTGGCCACGATCTCGCCTCCGCTCGCGAGCTTGCCGCCGAGATGCACCAATACGTGCCGGAGTCGCAGTTGTATCGGATCGACCATTTCCTCGGCAAGCCGGGCCTTGAGGAGGTGGTGTTCCTCCGCTTCGCCAACGCCGTCCTGGAACCGGTGTGGAAGCGCAACGACGTGTCGTGCATCCAGATCACCATGGCGGAGAAGTTCGGCGTCGAGGACCGCGGTCACTTCTACGACAAGGTCGGCGCGCTGCGAGACGTGGTCGTGAACCACCTGTTGCAGCTGACCTCGGCGGCGACGATGGAGGCCCCCGCGGGCTCAGGGCCACAGACGATCAAGAACGCGCAGACGGCGCTCTGGAACGCGACCCAGGCCGCGGATCCGACCCAGTATGTCCGCGGCCAGTACGACGGCTACCAGAAAATCGACGGCGTCGCGCCGGGCTCCAGCACGGAGACGTACGTCGCGTTGCGCCTGGACATCGAGAACTGGCGCTGGGATGGCGTGCCGATTTTCATCCGTACGGGCAAGCGGCTGCCGGTAACCCAAACGGAGCTGCGCCTGATCTTCAGAAATGCACCAAGGCTGGGGCTGGGCCTGGCCGGCATGCACGTGCCGGACCCGTCCGAGCTCGTGTTGAGGCTCGACCCGACCACGGGGATCCGGCTCACCGTGAACGCCCACCGCGGTTACACGAAGGGGCCGAGCAGCGTGAACCTCGACGTGAACTTCGGCGGCGACGAGCCGGTGCCCTACGAGATATTGCTACACGCCGCGCTGATCGGGAATCCGACCCGCTTCGCCCGCCAGGACGGCGTCGAGGAGGAATGGCGCATTGTGCAGCCGCTGCTGGACAACCCGCCGCCGGTTCACTCCTACGAGCCGGGCAGCTGGGGGCCGGCCGCAGCCGATCAGCTGGTTGCCGCGTACGGCGGCTGGCGCGAACCATGGACGGAGGAGTCATGACCACACAGGTAAAGGAACGCACGACAGCCAAGGAGCCTACGACAGCCACGGAGCCCACGACCCTTCCCCCGATATCGACATTTCCGAGGATCGGCGACTACGCCTTTCTGTCGAACTGCCACACCGGGGCGCTCGTGGGCTCGGACGGGTCGGTGGAATGGCTTTGTGTGCCAAGGTTCGACTCGCCCAGCGTCTTCGGCAGTTTGCTTGACCGGGAGGCCGGCAGGTTCCGGTTTGGACCGTACGGCATCGACCATCCCACCACGCGTATCTACGTGCCGGGCACGAACGTGGTCGAGACGACGTGGAAGACGCCGACCGGCTGGATCGTCGTCCGGGACGCATTGACGATGGGGCCGCACGACACCGACGACTGTGTCACGCCGCATACCCGTCCCCCGGTCGACTGGGACGCATCGCACACCCTCGTGCGAACCGCGACCTGTATCGAAGGGACTGTTGAGGTGGAGGCGGTGTGCGAACCCGGGTTTGACTACGGGCGCACACCGGCGACCTGGACGCTGGAGAACGATCGGCACGAGGCCGTGGGCAGCGGCGCCGGTGTGACCATCAAACTTCGGTCAGACCTCAAGCTCGGTATCGAAGGCCATCGGATCCGTGGCCGCCACGTGCTGTCCAAGGGAGACATGGTCTACTGTGCACTGTCCTGGACGGACAAGATCGAGACGCCGACAAACGCGGCTGAGGCGGTCGCCGCCATCGACGCGACCGTGGAGTTTTGGCGGCGCTGGCTGGCCAGTGCCCGGATCCCCGATCATAAGTACCGCGAACCGATCCAGCGTTCGGCGTTGGCCACCAAGGGCATGACCTATATGCCGACCGGAGCCACCGTGGCCGCATTGACCACGTCGTTGCCCGAGACGCCCGGCGGGGCACGCAACTGGGACTACCGTTTCAGCTGGCTTCGGGACTCCACGTTCACCCTTCAGGCATTGTTCTGGCTGAACCTGGACTGGGAGGCCGACGAGTACATGCAGTTCATGGCCGACCTCGAACCCACCGAGGACGGCGCGCTACAGATCATGTACGGCATCGACGGGCGGCGTGAGCTGACCGAGTCGTTGCGCGACGATCTGTCCGGCTACCTGGACTCCCGACCCGTACGGATTGGCAACGCCGCCTACAGCCAGCACCAGAATGACGTCTTCGGCGCCGCACTCGACTCGATCCTGCTCCACACCGTACGCAACAAGCGTCTGCCACGGCGGCTGTGGCCGATCGTGCAGACCCAGGCCGAATGCGCCACCAAGATCTGGAAGCAGCCGGATCAGGGCCTCTGGGAAGCCCGCGGTGCTCCACAGCACTATGTTTCGTCGAAGCTCATGTGCTGGGTGGCGATGGACCGGGCCGCTGGTCTCGCCGAGATCCGTGGCGAGGACGACCTGGTCCACAAGTGGCGCGCCACGGCCGACGAGATCCACGCCGACATTCTCGCCCACGGCGTCAGCGACGCCGGGGTGTTTCGTCAGCACTACGGGAGCGACGCTCTGGACGCATCAACATTGCTGGCCATCATCTTCGGGTTCGTCGAGCCAACCGATGACCTCGCCCGCAAGACCGTTGATGCCATCAGCAAGGACCTCACCGAGGACGGCTTCGTGCTGCGCTACCGCACCGGCGACACCGACGACGGCATGTCGGGCAAGGAAGGCAGCTTCCTCATCTGCTCGTTCTGGCTCGTCCAATCCCTCGCCGCCATCGGAGAGCTGGACCAGGCCCGAGACCTGATGGAGAAGCTGCTCAGCATCGGCTCTCCGCTCGGCCTCTTCGCCGAGGAGTTCGATCCCACGAAGGCGCGGTTCCTCGGCAACTTCCCGCAAGCGTTCTCGCATCTGGCCCTCATCGAGGCCGCCGGCAAGATCATCCTCGCGGAACGGCTCCAAGAATACGAGTGACGAGCCACACCACATCATCATTGCCGGCGCCGGCGTGGGAGCGTGCTGGCGCCGGCATCCGCAACGGCAGTCGGGCTTCGCGCGGAAGGGGCGCCTTGCATCTATGGCGTGGGCCGACCGCGCCTGGTGATGAGGAAGTGAGCAGGCGATGACTACCAATCAAATCCTGCTCGGTGTGGGCCTGATCCTGGTGCTCGCGGTCGGCTCGCAGGTGCTAGCGAGCCAGTTGCGCATCCCGGCACTGATCATCATGCTTCCGGCCGGTTTCACGGCGGGTGCGCTCACCAGCGACGTCAATCCGGAGAAGTTGCTGGGTTCGGCCTTCCAGCCCTTGGTGTCGCTTGCCGTGGCGGTGATCCTCTATGACTCCGGTCTGGCACTCCAGTGGGGCAAGGTGCGCGGCCGCGCCCGCCGGGTCGTGCCCCGGCTGGTGCTGATCGGTGTGCCCATCACCTTCGCAATCGCCGCGGCGGTCGCGCACCCGCTCCTGGGCATGTCGACAGGAGCGGCGCTCATGACCGGCGCAATTCTGGTGGTGTCCGGACCGACGGTGGTCGGGCCGCTATTGGCGTTCATCCGCCCGACCGACCGCCTCCAGCGGATACTGTCCTGGGAGGGCTCGCTGATTGATCCGGTCGGCGGCATTCTCGGCGCGGTGGTGTTCCACGGCGTATTGGCACGAACGAGCCACGGTGCCGTTCACCCGGTCGCGCAGTTCTTCATCTCGATCGCCGTAGGCGTGGCCGGCGCAGCGGTTGGCATCGCGGTCCTGTGGGTCTGTCTGCGCAAACTACATCTGGACGAGGTGCTCAGCACCACTTGCCAGCTCGCCTGCGTGATAGGTGTCGCGGCCGTCTGCGACGCCATCCGCGATGACACCGGTCTTATCGCCGCCATCCTCATGGGACTCGCGGTCGCGAACCTACGCGGCTTCAAAATGCCTGCACGTCGACCGTTCTTCGAGACCCTCGTCCAGCTGACTATCGGGGTCCTGTTCGTGAGCATCTCGGCCACGGTCACGCCCGCGTCAGTGCGACACCTGGTCCTGCCCACGCTCGGCCTCGTGGCCGTCCTGGTGGTCTTAACCCGCCCGCTGGTGGCCTTCATCGCCACAATCCGCACTGAGCTGCCCGGAGGGGAACGGGCGTTCATCGGCTGGATGGCACCGCGCGGAATCGTCGCCGCAGCGACCGCGTCGACCTTCGGGGCACAACTGGCTGCCAATCGCATCGGCGGCGCATCCAAGATCCTTCCAGTCGCCTTTTTGGTTATCGTCGCGACCGTCGCTCTGTACGGCCTGACCGCGAGCTCGGTCGCGCATCGCCTCGGGGTCACCCGTCCTGCCCGTACGCGTCCGCTCCTCATCGGCAGCGACCCTTGGGTCATTGACCTGGCCCGCGCGTTCCGCACGGCTGGTCTGGACGTCCTCATGTGGGCCTCGTACGAGCAGCAGCGCTCGCAGATCCGAAGCGCGTCCTTCGAGCTCGCACCGGGCCAACAGCTCGCATCCGCTGCCACTGAGGGAACCAAAGTGGAGGGCGTCAACATGATCCTCCTGCTCACCGAGGAGGACGACTTCAACGCGCTGGCCGCCAGCAATCTTGCCGGCGACTCGGACACGCCCGTCTACCGGCTTGCCCCTCGCCACCCTGGCGGCGGCGCCGATGCCCCGCACAGCGCTGGCGAAATTCTGTTCGCACCAAACTTGACGCGCGCCGCCTTGGCCGCCGACCGCGCCGCCGGCGCACGCATCACCACGACTCGCGCCAACGGCGACACGGCACCAGGAAACGACATCCTGTTCCTGATTAACACTGAAGGCACCCTGATCCCAGTGACAAGCTCTCGTCCTCCCGCCCCACAGCCGGGCGATACGCTCGTTCAGCCTAACCGGAGGCGGATAACCAGGAGCGCGGCAACGAGGAAGATCAACGCGCTGCTGTGGCAACGCCAACGTTGGTGGTCTGTTCCCGCCCCACGGGCCTCCCGGTTTGATCGGCGTTCGGCGTCACGCTGGGCGGAGCCGAAACGCCTTGCGGTGTAACGAATGTGATGCGAGTTAACGGAGCATCTACCAAGTCCGCTCCGGTCTCTCACCGGGCGAGCGGGACGATTGCCCGACCCTTCACTCGGTCTGCGCGGGTTTCGTCGCTGTACAGGTCTTTTGCCGGCTAGCGCGCGTAGCATCACCGGTTGGACGAGGGAACCGCGGGTACTCACCGCACAGGCCGATGTCCGTGCATCCGCGGCGAGCGACCCGAGCGGCGCATCGCATGAGGGCAGCGCACGCATACGAGCCGCATCCGCCGCGCACCCCGACACATTCGGCAACCGACAGTACCCCGATCAGAGGCGGGAGCTTTGTCATGGCCAGAGCCGTCGGAATTGATCTTGGCACGACGAATTCGGTGATCGCTGCGGTCGAAGGCGGTCAGCCGACGGTGATCGCGAACTCGGAGGGTTCCCGTACGACGCCGTCGGTCGTCGCCTTTACCGATCAGAATGAGCGTCTCGTCGGCCAGTTGGCTCGGCGCCAGTCGATTCTGAACCCGAAGGCGACGATCTACTCGGCGAAGCGGTTCATCGGCCGCCGGTTCAACGAGGTGGCCAGCGAACTCAATACGGTCACGTACGACGTGGTGGCGGGCCCCGAGGACGCGGTGCGGTTCAAGATCCGGGACAAGCTGTACGCGCCCGAAGAGATCTCCGCGTTGGTGCTGCGCAAGCTTGCCGACGACGCCGGAAAGTTCCTCGGTGAACGGGTGACCGAGGCGGTTCTCACGGTGCCGGCGTACTTCAATGACGCGCAGCGGCAGGCCACCAAGGACGCCGGAAAGATCGCCGGTCTCGAGGTGCTGCGGATCATCAACGAGCCGACGGCCGCCGCGTTGGCGTATGGGCTGGACAAGAAGGGCCACGAGACGGTTCTCGTCTTCGATCTCGGCGGCGGCACGTTCGACGTGAGCATTCTCGATGTGGGCGATGGCGTGGTCGAAGTCCGTGCCACGGCGGGGGACACGCATCTGGGCGGCGACGACTTTGACCGACGCATCGTCGATCATCTCGCCGACACGTTCCAGAAGGAGAACGGCATCGACCTGCGGCAGGATCCGCAGGCGTTACAACGGTTGTTCGAGGCCGCCGAAAAGGCGAAGGTCGAGTTGTCATCGGTCACGCAGACGACGATCAACCTGCCCTTCGTTACGGCCGACGCGAATGGTCCAAAACACCTCAACACCAACCTCATGCGTTCCACGTTCGACCAGCTGACCGCTGATCTGGTCGAGCGGTGTCACGAACCGATCGAGCAAGCTCTGGCGGATGCAAAGGTCACCCCCGACGACCTCGACGAGGTCATCCTCGTCGGCGGATCGACGCGCATACCCGCCGTTCAGGCTCTGGTCCGCCGGTTGACCGGCGGCAAGGAGCCCAACATGACGGTCAACCCAGACGAGGTCGTGGCGGTCGGTGCCGCGATCCAGGCCGCGGTCATCAAGGGCGAAGTAAAGGACGTTCTGCTACTGGACGTCACGCCGCTGTCGCTCGGCGTCGAGACGCTCGGTGGCCTGATGACGAAAGTGATCGAGCGGAATACGACGATCCCGGCACGCCGGACCGAAGTCTTCAGCACCGCCGAAGACAACCAACCCGGCGTGGACATCGTTGTCCTGCAAGGCGAGCGGGAGCGCGCCGCCGACAACCGGGTGCTCGGCCGGTTCCGCTTGGAGAACATCCGCCCGGCGGCGCGGGGCGAGCCGCAGATCGAGGTCACCCTCGACATCGACGCCAACGGCATCCTCAACGTATCGGCGCGGGATCGGGACACCGGCGCCGAGCAGCGGATCACGATCAGCGAAAGCTCGAACCTGGATTCGTCCGAGGTGGAGCGGATGGTCAAGGATGCCGAGGCACACCGCAGCGAGGATGCACGGCTGCGCGAAACGACCGACGCGCGCAATGAGTTGGACGCCGCGGGCCATGCGGTGCAGCGTCGCGTGGACGAGCTCGGCTCGGCGGTCGCCGTACACGAGAAGGCGCGAGCCGAGATGCTCGTGAACGATGCGCAGCAGGCGCTGAAGGAACAGGCGCCACTGGACCGCTTGCGTTCGCTCACCGGCGAACTGCTCCAAGTGGCGCAAGGGCTTTCGGCGTCCGCGGCGGGCGCTGGTGCGCCAGGCACTGGAGCGCCAGGCGGCGCAGAAGGCTCGCCCCGGCCTGACGGCGCGGGTGGGGACGATGACGTCATCGACGCTGACTTCAGTGAGGGGTGAGTGCGGTGACGGACCCGGGCAGTCGGTTTACCCCCGACGGCGCCGCGGACCGTGCCGGCACCGGTAACGGGCACGCGTCCGCCGATCGCGATGATGTGCCGATCGTAGACGACGCGGCGACGATCAAGGCATTGCAGGAGCAGGTCGCCGAGCTGGAGGACCGGTGGCGGCGCGCCGCCGCGGACCTCGACAACGTCCGCAAACGGGCGGTCCGCGACGTGGCGATCCAGCGGGCGGACGAGCGCGGCCGGGTGACGGCCGCGCTGCTGCCGATCATCGACAACCTGGATCTGGCGTTGGAGCACGCGGACGCCGACCCGAAAACGATCATCGACGGCGTACGTGCGGTACGCGATCAGGCGACCCAGGTTCTGGCGGCGTTGGGTTTCGCGCGCTACGACGACGTGGGCGAACAATTCGACCCCGCTCGCCATGAGGCCGTCGGCGTGATCAATGATCCGACCACCGCGCCAGGGACGATCGTGCGGGTCATGCGTCCGGGATACGGCGACAGTGACCATCAGCTGCGCCCGGCCTCGGTGGTGGTGGCCTCGGGAGTCGACGATGGCGGCTAGCCGCGACTTCTACCAGATTCTCGGCGTGCCGAGGACGGCGAGCGCCGCGGAGATCCAAGCCGCCTATCGCCGTCTCGCTCGGCAGTACCACCCCGACGTCAATTCGGACCCCGCCGCCGAGGACCGGTTCAAGCAGATCGGCGAGGCATACGATGTGCTGTCCGATCCGGACACGCGTCGGCGCTACGACGCGTACGGCCCGGACTTCCGGCACGTGCCGGACGGCGCGGATCAGCGCTCGCGCGGTCGTGCCCGAGCCGGTGCACGAACCGACGACGGCCGCCGCGCCGGCGGTGACGAAGACGTCTGGTTCAGCACCGACGGCGCCGACGTGGACCTCGAGGATCTCCTTGGCGGCATGTTCGGCGGACGCCGTGGCTGGGGTCCGATCCCCGGCGCCGATCAGGAGGCGCAGATCGAGTTGTCGCTGGAGGATGCCTACCGCGGTGGGACCAGAACGCTGACGCTGGCCGGCGGCGCTGGCACGCGCAACTACGATGTGACGATCCCGGCGGGAGTCGTTGACGGGCAACGCATCCGGCTGGCCGGGCAGGGCGGTCAAGGCAGCGACGGAGCCGCCGCTGGCGACCTCTACTTAGTGGTACGGATCCGACCGGATCGCCGCTACCGCGTAGACGGTCGAGATGTCACCACGACGCTGCCGCTCGCGGCATGGGAGGCGGCACTCGGTGCGAAGGTGGCCGTCCCAACGCCGACCGGCGACAAGACGTTGACGGTGCCACCGGGCACGTCCAGTGGGCGTCGGCTGCGCCTTCGCGGCCAGGGCATCCCGAACCCGAGGGGTCAGCCGGGTGACCTCTACGCCGAGATACGCGTCATGGTGCCGCCAAAGCTCACCGACGAGGAGCGCCGGCAGTTCGAGCAACTCGCGGCCACGTCCACCTTCGACCCGAGGAGTGCGCGATGACCCACACCACCGCCATTGTCCGCATCCGGCCTGCGGCCGCGGGCATGGACATCGACTCGTTCGCCGCTGCGACCAGACTGCACCCCGACCTGGTACGCCGATTCGTCGCGCTCGGACTCCTCGACGCATACACCGATAGCGCCGGCCACACGATGTTGCGTCGCAGCGATATCGCGAGGGTCGCGCGGATCCAACGCCTACGCGCCGGCTTCGGCCTCAACTATGCCGCGACCGGCCTCGTCCTTGACCTGTTAGACCGCCTCGATGCGCGGATCCGCAACTCGGTAGGAGGCACATCGTGGACCTCAACCGACTGACCCAGAAGTCCCAGGAAGCGCTGCACGACGCTCAGACCAAGGCGCTGCGGTTCGGACACAGCGACATCGACGGCGAACACCTGCTTCTCGCACTGCAAGAGCAGCCGGACGGTCTCGCTCCGCGACTGCTGCAGCGGGCCGGCGCAGATCCCGACGCGTTGACCAAGGCGATCGACGCGGAACTCGCGCGCCGGCCCCGCGTCACCGGGCCGGGCGCTGCGCCGGGCGAGGTGCGGCTGACGCAGCGCCTTGGCCGGCTACTCGACAGCGCCGAGTCCGAGGCGGGACGACTCAAGGACGAGTACGTCTCGGTCGAGCACCTGCTGCTCGCACTCATCGGCGAGGGAGTCGACACGCCGGCGGGCCGGTCATTGCGCGAATACGGCATCACCCGCGAGTCGTTCCTGGCCGCGCTGACCGCGATTCGCGGAAACCAGCGGGTGACGTCCGCGATGCCGGAGGCGGCGTACGAGGCGCTGGAGAAGTACGGCCGAGACCTGGTTGCCGACGCGACCGACGGCCGACTCGATCCGGTCATCGGCCGCGACGGCGAGATCCGGCGCGTGATCCAGATCCTGTCGCGCAAGACGAAAAACAACCCGGTGCTGATCGGTGACCCAGGAGTCGGCAAGACCGCCATCGTCGAGGGCCTCGCGCAACGTATCGCGACCGGCGACGTACCCGAAGGGCTGCGCGACAAGACCGTCTTCGCGCTCGACATCGGCTCGCTGGTGGCCGGCGCGAAATACCGAGGCGAGTTCGAGGAACGGCTCAAGGCTGTCCTCAATGAGGTGCGCGCAGCCGAGGGGCAGATCCTGCTGTTTGTCGACGAGCTGCACACTGTGGCCGGCGCCGGTGCGGCGGAGGGCTCGGTCGACGCCGCGAACATGCTCAAACCGATGCTCGCCCGCGGCGAACTGCACATGATCGGCGCGACGACACTCGACGAATACCGTACCCACATCGAAAAGGATGCGGCGCTGGAGCGGCGGTTCCAGCCGATCATCGTCGACGAGCCATCGGTCGAGGACGCCATCTCGATTCTGCGTGGCCTGCGCGAGCGCCTCGAGGTGTTCCACGGCGTCAAGATCCTGGACAGCGCGTTGGTCGCCGCGGTGACGTTGAGCCATCGGTACATCTCCGACCGGTTCCTTCCGGACAAGGCGATCGACCTCGTCGATGAGGCGTGCGCGGTGATCCGGACCGAGATCGACTCGATGCCGGCCGAACTCGACGAGCTCAGCCGCCGCGTGACGCGACTCGAGATCGAGGAAGCCGCGCTGGCCGCCGAGGACGATCCGGCGAGCGCGGCTCGATTGGCCGAACTGCGCGACGAGCTGACCGACCTGCGCGCTCAGGCGGACGCCACCCGGGCGCAATGGGAGACGGAAAGGCAGGCCCTGCGCAAGGTGCAGGAGCTTCGGCGCGAGATCGAGCAGGTGCGCCACGACGCCGAACGCGCCGAACGCGACTACGACTTGAGCCGCGCCGCCGAACTCAGTCATGGCCGACTGCCGGAGCTGGAACGCAGACTGCACGCCGAGGAGGAGCAACTCGCGGTCAAGCAACGCACCGGCCGTCTGCTGCGCGAGGTCGTCACCGACGACGAGATCGCCGGCATCGTCGCCCGATGGACCGGGATCCCCGTGGCCCGACTCCAGGAGGGCGAACGGGCCAAGGTGCTACGCCTCGGCGAAATTCTGCATGACCGCATCATCGGGCAGGACGAGGCCGTACAGCTGGTCGCGGATGCGGTGATCCGGGCCCGGTCGGGGATCAAGGACCCGCGGCGGCCGATCGGATCGTTCATCTTCCTCGGCCCGACCGGGGTCGGGAAAACCGAGTTGGCCAAGGCACTGGCCGTCGCGCTCTTCGACACCGAAGACAATATGGTCCGCATCGACATGTCCGAATACCAGGAGCGGCACACGGTCAGTCGACTCGTCGGCGCGCCGCCCGGGTACATCGGATACGACGAAGGCGGTCAGCTGACCGAGGCGGTGCGACGCAAGCCGTACACGGTGGTGTTGTTCGACGAGATCGAGAAGGCTCACGCGGATGTCTTCAACATCCTGCTGCAGGTCCTCGACGACGGCCGGCTCACCGACGCGCAGGGCCGCACGGTCGACTTCCGTAACACGGTCATCATCATGACGTCGAACATCGGCTCGGATTGCTTGCTCGACGGTGTGACCGCAGATGGCCAGATCTCCACATCAGCGCGTGCGTGCGTGACAGCGGCGATGCGAGCGCATTTCCGGCCCGAGTTCCTCAACCGGGTCGATGAGATCGTCATGTTCACGCCGCTCACCGAGGCAGAGATCGAAAACATCGTCGACCTGATGTTCGGCGAGCTCCGCGAACGGCTCGGCGAGCGCCAGATGACACTCGAGCTCGGCGACGAGGCGCGGCGGTTCATCGCCGAGCGCGGGATTCGACCCGGTGTACGGGGCCAGGCCGCTGCGCCGATACATTTCGCGCGAGGTCGAGACCCGTATCGGACGGGCGCTGCTGGCCGGTGACGTACGCCCGGGCGCGGCGGTCCGGGTCGACGTCGACGGTGGCGACATGCTCGTGGACTACCGCAACCCGGTCGAGGCGACATGACGGTCGCGACCGCCGCCAATATCGTGGCCTGCCCGCACTGCGGGCAGCGAAATCGAGTCCGGGCCGCCGGCGCCGGAGTGCCGCGTTGCGGGAATTGCCAGCAGCCGCTGCCGTGGATCACCACTGCCAGCGACGATTCGTTCGCCGATGTGGTCGAGGCGTCCCGGAGTCCGGTTCTCGTCGACTTTTGGGCGACCTGGTGCGGGCCATGCCGGGTAGTCAGCCCAGCACTCGAACAGGTGGCGCGCGACCTCGCCGGATCGGTCAAGCTCACCAAGATCGACGTCGACGCCTCCCCGAGGACGTCCGCGCGCTTCGCCGTACAGGCCGTACCGACGCTGTTGGTCATTAGCGGCGGCGAGGTCCGGGCGCGACGTGCCGGCGCTGCGCCGGCGGCGGCGATTCGGCAATGGGTCACCGAGGCAATCTCAGGTTGACGGATGGAATCAAGTTGAGTCTATGGAACAAATTCGACAAACCACCGTGACAGATGGGCGTGCTGCGCCAGTCTGGTGACGTGAGTTCAGGCGCGCCCGACCCTATGCACCATCGGTGTCTTCGCCGCCGCGCCTTACGGCCGAACGTCGGGGCTTCGCGTGGGTGCTGACGGCAGCCGAGCGGGCGGCCGCCGTGACCGTAGCCAAGCTGTGGGGCGCCACAGCTACCACTACCTACTCCTCGGCGTTCTCGTCCTTTACCTGCTGATCATCCTGGTGTCCACTCAGCAGGTCGGCGGCCCGCTGCGGGTCGCGGTACTCGGCGCGCTGGCGCTGGTGACCATAAGGACCGGGCGTCGCGCGGGAGCGTTGGCCACGCCGATGCTGGTCCTCGTCGTGGTCTCGATCCTAGCGACGCTGGTCGCGGCCATTGTCGACAACGCGACCCTGACGGCCTGCGTTTCGCAGGCATCCATCGTGGTGCTCGCGGTGTCCATGATTGTTGTGCTCGCGCGGACGCTGCTCGCCGCAGCGCGTCATCGACAGCCGGGCGGTCGGCGGTGTGCTGACCATCTACCTGCTGCTCGGACTGCTGTTCTCCGCAGCGCACGGGTTCTTCGCCGCCCTGATCACCGATTACCTCAACGGCGTCACCGGCCACCCAACGCCATCAGACACGCTCTACTTCAGCCTGATCACGCTAACCACCGTCGGCTACGGCGACATAACGCCGGTCGCGAACGTCGCACGCGCGATCGCGTCGGCCGAGGCACTCACCGGCCAGCTGTACCTCGTATCGGTCGTGGCCGCCGTCGTCGCCCGCTTCCGGCCATCCCGAGCGCTCCGCACCGAGGACACCAGCACGCAGACCCCGGACGACGACGGGTCAAACGTACCGGAGTCGAGAGCCGGCGACGACAGCGGCGGCAACGCGTCGACCTGACGCTGCGGACTATGCCGGCGAGCGTCCGCCGATTCAGGTCACTGCGACGTGGCCGGCTTAGCCGGTGACGAGGCTCGAGTCTCGCTCCATTGCCGGGTGCGCAGGTGACGTACGCGTCATACCGATGCCATCGCTACCGTCCAGGGTGGCGAGGCACCTCATTGAGCCGTTTGCCCCTGACTACACATCGGCCAACGCAAATGGAGCCGGCTCGGATCGTCAGCCTTTGCGTTGGATCTTATGACCGACCACGCAGGCGGAACGCGCGGTTGTAGCAGCGTCTATTTGTTCTACCGGATAGGCCATCGTGGCCGTCGAGGACGGCCCAAGCGGGCAAACTCTCCAGTGGGAGGACGCGTGATGTCGAACAGGGCAAGGAACCCCGAGGAAGTCGTCGCCAGCGCGGTGGCGTACCCAGGGTCAGGCCTTCGCAGTTCATCGCGAGTGTGCGGTCGCCGTCGCGGTGTGCTGTCTGGCCCCGCGGATGAGCCTGCGAAATGGCAAGGTGTTGATGAACGAATGTCATCGGGCCCGAGTCCAGACACTCAGCCGGCGCGGCCGGACGGCGACGAACAGGGCGAGCGGTGGTGGCCGGTAGCGCTGGCGATCGTGGTCACCGTGGCTCTCCATGTGGCGCTGCCAGCGAAGTACCGGGTGAATCCCGCGTGGGTACTTCCCGTCGTGTTGCTGGGGCTGCTGGCTGCCGTGATCATCGGGGACCCCGGACGAATCGACCGCCAGAAACCCTGGCTGCGGATCACCATCGGCGCCATCATTGCACTGCTAGCGCTCGCGAACCTGGGCGCCGCCGGCCGCCTTGTCGGCGACATCCTCACCAACAACAAGCTCTACGCCAACAACGCAACCGCGCTGCTGGCCACCGGCGGGGTGGTCTGGGTGACCAACGTCATCGCGTTCGCGCTGTGGTACTGGGACCTCGACCGGGGCGGCGCCGCTGCGCGGGCGCACCACCCGAACAAGAACCCAGCGTTCGTCTTCCCGGAAATGCAGCACACCGACTTCGTACCTGACGGTTGGGTGCCGCGCTTCGCCGACTACCTGTCTCTCGCGTTTTGGACCGCCACCGCGTTCAGCCCCACCGACGTGTCAGCGATCAAACGGTGGGCCAAACTGTTGATGATCACCGAAGCGGTGGTGTCTCTCCTCATCGGCCTACTCGTGATCGCCCGCGCAATCAACATATTGACGTAGCAATTGGAATTCCTCGTGCTTGGGAGCCACCGATCAACATGGCCGCTTTTGGAGAGCGCTAGCCCTGGCCTAGCCATTCCGCATAGGACTGGGATTCATCCAGCCCGGGTTCCAGACCACCGGGCAGGGCCTGGGCGAACACCAGCGCGGCGGTGGCCTCGAGTTCGCTGCGCAGCTGATCGGTGGGGCCGGTCGCCTCCAACCCCAGCGTCCACCAGTCCTGGCCGTGCGTGTGGACCTCAGTGAGCTCGACCTCGCACCGCGCCGTCGGGCCTTCCCGTGCGGTGGCCGCCACGATCTGCCGGTTGACCGATGACAACGCACTGATGCGCCGCCTTTTGCGTACCGGTCTCCAGCCGGTCTGGTCACCGCTGGGCTGGCTGGGCGGGCTGAAGGGAAAGGACCACTTCTGCCAGGCCTCCATGAGTCCGCGGGCGCGGTCGTCCACCTGAAGGATTCCCGGGCTCCCTCGGTATGCCTTCACCTCTAATGCCCCGCCTCCGCGGATCTTCACTGAGAGCCCGGGCAACGGCGGATTCAGCAGGTAGGTGTCCTCGCGTGACTCCGGCGCGGCCGGGGTTCGCCCGAACCATCCGGCCATTGCGGCCTCCAGTTGGCCCGGGAAGATCCAGCGCACCTCGAGGCTGCGGATTGGTTCGGTTATCGGCGTCTGGGAGCGGTTCGGCGGTCATCATCACATGCTCCTGACGCTGGCTGACGGCCTCCTTGGGGCGCTGCCGCCGCGTGCGTGTTTCCATCGGGGCGGGCCGGGCGCAGCCGCGGGCCGAGTGGACACTCCATGGTGACCCTGCCCGGCCGGCCGGGAGCTGGGGATTCTGCTTCCCGGGTGAAGTTGTTTCCGCGCGTCTAGCGTGGATAGGCGGGAGCGCACACGAAGCGGGGGTCAGGTGTTGAGCGCTCGTGGGGGCCCGTGGCCGGGGGCCGGGCGGATGTTTGGTCTGCGTGGGGGTGAGTGGGATGGCTGTGCGGAGGATCGCGCATCCGAGTGTCGACGATCGCAAAGCGATGGGTTTGGAGGCGCGGGACCGGGCGCCGTTGTCGAGCCACACGGGGTGGCGTCCTGCATCGGATCGCCCTGACCCGGTTGCCCTGCTCCAGGAGCAGGATGCGGGGCGGGAGCAGGATCTGGTGCCGGTGCGCCACGGCCGGATGATGGTCTCGCCGTTCACGTTCTATCGTGGCGCGGCCAAGGTCATGGCGGCGGATCTCGCGGACACGCCGGTGGCCGGTCTGGAGGCGCAGCTGTGCGGCGATGCGCACCTGTCGAACTTCGGTGTGTTCGCCTCGCCCGAACGGATGCTGCTGTTCGATGTGAACGACTTCGATGAGACGTTGCCGGGGCCGTTCGAGTTCGACGTGGAGCGGATGGCGGCGAGCTTTGCCGTCGCTGGCCGCAACAACGGGTTCGCCAAGGCGGACACGCGCGCCGCGACGCTGGCATCGGTGCGGGCGTACCGGGAGGCGATGGCCTCGTTCGCGCAGATGGGGACGATGGACATCTGGTACGCGCACCTGGACGAGGATGAGCTCAGGAAGTCGATCAGCAGCGCGGTGGCCGGGACGGCGACGCAGGCCAAGCAGGCGGGGATGAACGAAGAAAACGGCCAAGAAGGAGGAGAAGACGGCGAAGAAGGCGCAGAAGCGGGCCGACAAGACCATGGCGAAGGCGCATACGCGCGACAGCCTGCAGGCGCTGTCCAAGCTCGGCGAGCGGGTCAACGGGGGGTACCGGATCGTCAACCAGCCGCCGATCGTCGTCCCGGCGCGCGATCTGGCCGCTACCTACCACCTGTCACCGGACGAGGTCGTTTCGGGGATCAACGAGCAGTTCCGCGCCTACCGGGCCACCCTGCAAGACGACCGGCGCGAACTGCTGGAGCGTTTCCAGATCGTTGACGTGGCCCGCAAGGTGGTCGGCGTTGGCAGCGTCGGCACCCGGGACTTTATCGTTTTGCTCGAGGGCCGCGACGCGCAAGACCCGCTGTTCCTGCAGGTCAAGGAGGCCACAGCCTCGGTGCTGGAGAGATATCTGCGCAAGAGCCGGTATCGGCAGCACGGCGAGCGGGTGGTGCAGGGACAGCGGATGATGCAGGCCGCCAGCGACATCTACCTGGGCTGGACGAAGGGTCTGGACGTGCGCCACCAGTTCTACTGGCGGCAACTACGCGACATGAAGGGCTCCGTAGACGTCGAGCGGGCGACACCGCTCGGGCTCACGGCCTACGCACGCGTATGCGGGTGGACGCTGGCGCGGGCCCACGCCCGGTCCGGCCAGCCGATCGCCATCGCCGAGTACCTGGGCGACAGCGACACGTTCGACAAGTCGATCACCGACTTCTCCGAGCGGTACGCCGACCAGAACGAGCAGGACTACAAGCAGTTCGTGAACGCGATCCGTTCCGGGAAGCTGCAAGCGGTCGAGGGCGTCTGACGATCGGAGGACCCACAGCGCTTATTTGCCAGACCTGTGGCTGCGAGACAGTCGCCGTGCCACTTGTCGGAACGGGACGACCAGATACACCACGAGAGCGAAGTACAGCGCTACGGCCACTCGTGGCAGCGCGAGCCCGATGAGGACCGCGATGACGTACCCGATGATGACCGGCATAGATTTGCGTTGGTCGGTGCGCAGTTCCTCGCCGGCATCGGGCGTCGAGTAGAGGTGTTCGCGGCGCGCGTACCCGTCCAGGCTGAGCGCCAGGACGCGGATTGTCAGCAGCGTTAGCCCATAGACGGTGACGAACACCCGTTCGCTGCCGGGTTCGCCCAGGGCGTCGGCCATGAGCCGGGTCGGGAACGGCAGGACCGCCACCCCCAACAGAACGAGAAGGTTGATACGCAGAAAGATCGCGTCGACGACGGTGAGCCGATCCGTCAATGCCATGTGGCCCAGCCACGCACCGCCGATCGTCAGGAAGCTAATGAGGTACGCCACGTACGAGGGCCAACCGTTAAGCAGCTGCTGCAGCGGCCCGCCTGGCGGATGAATTGCGAGACTTACGGCGAGCAGTGTGATGGCGAAGCCGAACACGCCGTCGCTGAATGACTCCATCCGACTCTTGTCCAGGGTTCGGTGCGTTCGCGGGGGCTCCGCGTCAGGTGGCATGGCAATGCCTCCTTGGTGCCGGGCGAGGTGCGGCCGCTACCTTGGATCCGGCTTGCTTGCAAGGACAACCCAGCACCATCGAGCGCTCTTCGCCGGGCTTGCTCACGTGCCTAGTGCGGGACAGGTCCGATGACCCCCGCTTGGCTTAGGCCGTCAAGGATGAGTTGGACCGCGACCGCGGCGATCAGGAACCCGAAAACCTTCTCGGTGACCAGCATGCGGCTCTCATCGAGCTTCTCACTGACCCGGTTTGCCCAGCGGAACACCACCACATCCAGCAGCAGGACGAACACCAAGATTCCGAACTCGACGGCGAATACGCTCAGCGACTTGGCCTCGGCGGAGATCGTCACCAGGCCGACGATGCCCACCGGGTTGAGCAAGTACGGCACCGCCAGCGGGAACTGCGCCAGCTGCATCGGGTCTTTCCCGGCGGTCTGGTGGCTGCTGCGATCCGCTGGCGCGAGCACCATCCACACCGCGAGCACGAGCAAGATCACGCCGCCGGCGATCGACAATGACCCGATCGTGAAGTGCAGCAACGCGCGCAACAGCTCGCCCAGCACCATGAGTACGACGGCCACGACCGCCGCCGTTGTCAGCATCTTGCGCAGCACCCGCTGCTTGGTGGCCTTGTCCAGGGAAGCGGTGATTTCCACGTACGGAACCAGCGCGATCTTCGGCCCGATACCAATCAGCAACAGCAGGAACGTGTCGATCGCACCGGCAGCGGTGATCGATGTCTGATCCATCTTCTCAGTGTGCCGGGCTGACCATGAATAGTTACGACGAACCGCGTGCTACAGGTCCGAGGGGCTGCATCGCGGCCCGACACGGCGTTCGTGACCACGGGCGCCGGTGGCGATGCCGGCGCTTGGCGAGCGACACTCAGCTGTTGAGGTCGTCGTCGTCGGCGGGCGTCGACGCACCGTCTCCGGCTCCGGCTTCGGGCGTCCCGTCGCCTGCGGCGTCAGGGATGTGGCCGGTTTCGATCTCACGCGCGGTCGTCTCGTCGGCGGCGCGCTCGATGTCTTCCTCGTCGGTTTGGGTCTGCTCGGCGAGCGCTTCCTCCTGCTCCGGCGTGTGGTGCCCGGCCGGGTCCAGGGCCGATTCGTCGATGTCCGGCTCGGTCGGCGACGGGCGCGGTTCCTCGTCGCCGCGGGCGCGACTGTTGTCGGTCATCACCCACCCCATTTCTCGTGGTAGATGCAGTTTACGGGGTGGTCGCGACCGGGAAGCCGACTTCGCTGCCTCTGGCTGGAGGGTGGTGGCGCGCCAGTAGGTTTCGACACCGGTATCACACTCCGGCACAGGACGGCACGCCCTTGACCACGCCGAGTTGCCAGCGGGGCCGGCGTTGCAGGAAGCCATCGTCGCCGATCACCAGCCCGGACAAACGATGCCGTTAGGCGAACACGGTCCGTGCCGTGATGCTACGAATGTTGGAGGTAGGCACGGACGCAGCAACGAACCTGCCGCGGGTTCGCACGCGCGAGGATGTTGAGCACGCTCACGCGGCGTACCGGATCGGCGGGTGGCGGCAGCAGCGCCGAGCGCGAGACCGTCAGGCGTATTCGGAAAGAACTGCGCAGCAGATGATCGGGAGGCGACGGTGATCGCTCCGCCTGTGCGACGGGTGCCGATGACCGTGGCGGGTCGACCCCGCACGGTAAGGGTCTCGGTGGCCTGACGGTGGCCGGGCCGGCCTGGACTGCCGACGCGCTGGTGATCTTCGGGATCACCGGCGACCTTGCCCGGAAGATGACCTTTCCGGCGCTGTATCGCCTGGAGCGGCGCGGCGCGTTGAGGTGCCCGGTGGTGGGCGTCGCGTCGACCGCGCTGAGCACGCAGGAGTTGGCTCGGCGAGCGCGCGCGGCGATCGAGGAGTCCGGCGAGCAGGTGGACGAGGCGGTGCTCGACCGGCTGGCCCGGCGGCTGACGTATCTAGCTGGCGACGCGACCGACCCGCAGCTGTACAAGGCGCTGGCGGTACAGCTGGCTGGGGCTCGGCGGCCGCTGTACTACCTCGAGATGCCGCCGTCGCTGTTCGCGCCGATCGTGGACCGCCTGGACGCGGCCGGCCTGATCGGGGATGGGCGCGTCGCCGTGGAGAAACCGTTCGGGCATGACCTGGCTTCGGCGCGGGAGCTCGACGATCGCCTGGACCAGGTGCTCGGCGAGCGGCAGCTCCTGCTCGTGGATCACTTCCTCGGCAAAGAGCCGGTGATCGAGATCGAGTATTTGCGGTTCGCGAACTTCGCCATGGCCGAGTTGTGGGACCGCACCAGCGTCGAGGTCGTTCAGATCACGATGGCGGAAAACTTCGGCGTCGAAGATCGCGGCCGCTTCTACGACTCGGTGGGCGCGTTGCGGGACGTGGTGCAAAACCATCTCCTCCAGGTGCTGGCTCTGGTGGCGATGGATCCGCCGATCGGAGCGTCCGCAGACGACTTGCGGGACAAGAAAGTCGAGGTGCTCAAAGCGATACCGCCGGTCGACGTGCGCCACTGCGTCCGCGGCCAGTACGACGGCTACCGCATGTTGCCCGGGGTGGCCGACGGGTCGGACACCGAGACGTTCGTCGCACTGCGGTTGGACATCGACAGCTGGCGCTGGGCCGGAGTGCCGATCTTCATCCGGGCCGGAAAGCAGATGCCGGTGAGCGCCACCGAGGTGCGGCTGGTGCTTCGACACACCCCCCGGCTGCGGTTCCTGCCCGACGCAACTCGGGTAGAGGCAAACCAGATCGTGCTGCGCATCTCGCCCGACCCCGGGCTACGGCTGCAACTGTCCGCACTGGACGAGCACCAGGCGTGGCGGCCGGTGCGGCTGGACTCGGAGTTTGCGCGCGACCTCGGGGTGCCGCTGCCTCCCTACGAGCGGCTGCTGTACGACGCGCTGACCGGCGACGACCGGCTGTTCGCCCGGCAGGACGCGATCCTGGAGAGCTGGCGGATCCTGCAGCCCTTGGTCAGCTACCCGCCCCCAGCGCGCCCGTACCCGGTCGGGTCCTGGGGACCTCCCGAGGCCGAAGCCCTACTGTCCGGGCACCCGCCGTGGCAGCCGCCGTGGCTGCCCGAGGCGTCGACGCGATAGTGATCCGGCCACCCGCAGCTGGAGTGGCTCTCGATGCCCGTCTGGGTGCTGCAACCACCGGACGGGCCAGAATCGTTCGCCGGCCTCTGCCGGTGCAATGGCGATCCGCGACGTACGGACCACTGCCGCTTGTCCGCAGATGGACATGCATGGGCCGGGCGGTTGTGGACTTCGTCTGCTGTCGCCTTCGAAGCGATTTAGGCTCTTTGTCATAGCTGCGCGATAATCAGCCCTCACCCGCCCGGAGGCGGCCATGTCCGACCTGAGCAAGCCGAACGGTGCGGCCCCAACCGACGAGCGGTTCGCGCCACGAGCCCGGAACATGCTCCAGCTGGAGTTCGGCAACCGCGACGATTTTGACAATCCGAGGCTGGAGTATCGTCGCCTGTTCTCCGAGCTGCTCGGCACCTTCTTCCTCGTACTCGTCGCCGCCGGCGGCGGCCTCTTACATGGCTTGGGCCAGATCAGCCTCGCTGCAGCGGTCGTTGCCCCCGGTCTCATGGTGATGGCCATCATCTTGTTCATGGGGGCGGTGTCCGGTGCGCACCTCAACCCCGGTGTCTCGGTCGCGTTCGCGCTGCGCGGCGACTTCCCGTGGCGTCGGGTGCCGGGCTACATCGTCGCCCAGCTTCTCGGCGCCACGCTGGCATGTCTCTTCCTGCGGGGTGTGTTCGGCAACGTCGAGCATCTCGGCGCGACACTGCCGGGCCCGGGATACGCGAACTGGCAGGCGTTGTTGATGGAGATGGCGCTCACGACGGGTCTGGTCAGCGTCATCCTGGGCACCGCCTCGGCCGCCCAGAACGTCGGCGCAATCGCCGCCTTAGGTGTGGGCGGCTACATCGCTTTGGCTGGGCTGTGGGGGGCACCCGTCAGCGGCACCTCGATGAACTCCGCACGGTCCTTCGGCCCGGCGCTGGTCAGCGGCGACTGGACCAGCTACTGGGTGTATGTGGTGGGGCCGCTGGCCGGCGCGGTGATTGCCGTCGGCTTCGCATACCTGCTGCGCGGTCGCGGCGGCGACCCGATCGCACGCGCCGCCGGATCGGGTGTACTAACTCCTGGTAGAGCGAGGCGGAAGGCCAAACTCGCCCGCGAGATCGACCAGGGCAAAACGACGCCGCCAGGACTGCCTCCAAGCGATGACGAATCGCCAACGCGATAGACCGGATCTTGCGCGCCCGTAAGCCAGATGCTGGCGGTTAGTCACTCAAGTGATCACCCAGAGCGCCGCAGAGGACACATCCATCGATTGGATGTGCCCTCTGCGCTGCGTCGGGACGACAGGAT
>CAWIKW010000025.1:0-477998 GCA_963836785.1 uncultured Actinomycetota bacterium
GTCGTTGACACGGCTCCGTCCGTGATCGAGTCGCCGAATGCGACCATCGCGCCGCTTTCGGTTCCTCGTGATCCGGCCACGTCGACGCCAGTCAGGTAGTACCAGGACGTCGTGGTCTCCCCAAACGCTCCGGCGCTCTCGTCGAGTTGGTGGTTACCCGTGGCCCGGTAAGACGTTGCAAAGGAGCGCATGTGGAATGTCGCCGGCCCGGTAGGCTTGGCGAAGAACAGCGTAATAGTAAGGCGTTCTAGCGGCGAGACCCGCATTCGGACCGCGTCCGAGACTGCCTCCCGTCCAGCCGGTATGGCCGTTGAAGGCGATCGATCAAACGTCAACGTATGCATGGTGTCCCGCCGCACCGACGCTCCGTCGCCCGCGACGCCAAGGGAGGCGCCGGCCAGCGGAAGGGGCATAGAACCGTATACATTGGATAGACTGATTCGGACAGTCGACCCGCCGCGTGTAACTCTGACGACTTGCCGGACAGATTGGTTGGTAAACCCGTCAATAGACCAGTTAGCCGGCCCCTGCCCGAAGAGCGGCGGCGATGCGGCAATCATCGAAGCCATCCAAGCTCCGGTCCAACGGCTGTCACGCCGCCCTGTGTCCGCGCCGGCGGGCGACGTGGTCAGGACCACCGACGCGACAATGCCGGCTACGGCGACCGACGACACGATCACGGCACCCGAAGGCCACAACCGGCGCCATCTTGCGAATTCGAAACGAAACCATCTCACGCGTAAGCTCCTGAATTAGTTGGTGCGGATGATTGCGAGCTGCCTATCTCGGCGGGCCACGTTGGCAATCGATGCGTCGACGAATACCACTGCGCACTGCGTGAACAGGATCGACCCGACCTTCGCCGTGGCACACCCACCCGGCCAGGGGCTAAAGGGGTGGCACCGTCGCCCGGCGCTAAGTGTTTGGGCAGACGATGGGTCGCCCATTGTCTCCCGTGTAGTGCGGGGTTGGTCTGGTGGCAGGGCGTGACGCCAGTCGTGTAGACGCCGACGGCACGAGGGTAGGCCGCGGGTCATCGAGGTGTGAGCTTGATGACCCGCGCGCCTCCAACCCAGGCCGAGCGCAGGTCTCGGTGGTTGGCGTTGCCGTCGTGATCCACGTGAACCCTGCTGAAGCGGGCGAATGCTGGATTCGCGGTCGCCATGTGTGCGTATGCCGTGACGACGTCGGGCTCGGCGGTCAAAGTCTGGACGTCGGCCAACTTGACCTTTCCCTTGAATCTGAAGGCCACAGGCTCGCCTGTCCGAAGGTTTCGGGCCCAACCGAAACTGGTGCCGATGAGGAGGTAGTCACCTCGGGCCAGGTAGGAGACGGGCACTGTGTACCTGCGTCCCGTCTTTCGTCCCACGACGTACAGCGTTATTAGTCGGCTGCCGATGATCCGACTTAGGCCAGGGATGCGCAGCAGGCCGCGTATCACGAGATTGACCAACCCCTGTGCGCGCATGGTCCGTACGGCTGGGGCGCCCGGCTTGTCAGTCATTGCTGTGGGTCGCCACCGCTCGGACGGGAGGGAGCGCGGGGGGCTGGGTCGGGCCGCCGGTTGGAACCATGCGCATTACTGCCTCTGGCATCGCGCCAACCGTGAACGCGCGGACGGCTGGCCCGACGGACACGGTGACGAACGACGCCACGGGCGGAACCTCGGCGGGGAGCGGAATTAAGTACGCCCCTGAATCGAAGTGGGAGTCGATCACACGCATCGAGGTACTCGTCGGCTCGGGCGGCGTGAATGAGGTGGCCCACCAGGCCTCGACGACCACCTGGGCCGGCTCCCGCAGGGTGAGCTGCACCGTTCTGTTCGTCGTGTCATATGCCACGCCGTTGCCGTCTCCGGCGGTCGACGTGACGCCCTCAACCTGGGCGGCGATGAGGCCCGCGATTCCGGCGAGTCCCTGTACGAAGGTGACGTGGCCGTTGACCTTGGAGATCTCTTCTCTGAGGTACTGCTTGGCGTTAGGCGGAACCATGCCACCGAAGACAACGACATCGATGTTCGTGGTGTCGTACTCCGTCAGCACCTCGTCGAACTGGTTCGTCGCATCTGCGTGGAAGCCCTTGCCTCGCAGGATGTCGGCAGCGTCGAGGATCACGCTTGGGCTTCTGCCGATGACCAGAATCCGTTCGCGTCCGCCAATGGTTGGTTCGTCCATGACCCGGTCTCCTAGATAGCGTCAATGTTGGTGAGGCCAACATAGCGCATGTTGGTCGCGCCAACAACTGGTAACGTCTACCTATGCCGATGGATCACCCGCCAAGCCGTACTCCCACCCGCGTTAAGGATCGTCCGACGTGGCTCATAAGCCGGACCTTCGCTCGCTCGTCGGGTCTCCTCGCCGCTGGGTTCGAGTCACGCGGCCGCGGCCTTCGCAGTTACCACTACCGCCTCTTGGCTGCGCTGGACGAGTGGGGGCCCGCGAGCCAGGCCGACCTAGGCCGTGGGACCGGGATCGATCGCAGTGACGTCACGGCGGCGCTGTCCGAGCTCGAGTCACGTCGGCTCGTCGAGCGGTCTGTCGACCCCGAGCACAGGCGTCGCAACATCGTCACCATCACCCCGGCCGGAGTCGAACAACTCCTGGAACTCGACAACGTCATCGACGGAATTCAGGAGCAAGTTCTGAAACCCCTGACAATGGCGCAGCGACGTGAATTCATCGCCTTGATGGTGAAGCTTCTCGCGGCCGAAGACGAGCCGTCGAAGCGATGACTCCGGCACCCGTGGCACTCCTAACCCCGGCCGCCGACTGTGGCTGTGCCACAGCGGCTGGCCGCGAAGCGTTCCGTGCCAGGCTCGACGTGGACCCCAGAACGTGGATCCGTGGGCGGGGGTGAGCGCTGTGGAAGGCGCTGATCATCTACGCCGGTGCGCTGCACAGCGACCATGCAGCGGCTGCGGAGGCGAAACGCGTCATCGACGAGGTGCTTACCGAATACGCGGAATCCGGTTGAATCAGGGGCTCGATGGTGACCGACGCCGGGGGCTGGTCTGTTGAGCGCGAGCAGGTCGTGTCCTGTCTCTTTCGAGTTGGCCCGACGCCGACGCGCTGACCTGCGGCGCGACAGATTGGGTGAGACGTGGTAACTGCCGCGTCTCACCCAATCTGGTCCGCCGACCCGGTCCTCTCCCCGCCCGCCTCACTGAATCTGGTCCGTGAGCCAGCGAAAGTCGGTGTTGGAATTCGGCGCCGAACCTGTCTTCGTCGGCGGCGGACCCGGACAGCGCGAACGGTCGCCACGGCGATGAGACTCATGTCTCGTCGTCCCACGCCATCGAGGTGATCCGCCAGCCGCCCGGCGTGCGGACAAACTGCGTCGCGATCCGCCCGCGCCCGGCGAACGCCGTACCGTGCCGTACGCCCCGTTTCTCGTACGTGCTGAACCGATGCGCCACCTTGCCGAACGATTCGGTTATCGCGCCCGTCTCCACCTCCTCGAACGACGTGAGCACCCCGGCGTGGACCAGCGCGCGGCGGGGCTCGACGAACCCTGCCACCGTCGTGTCGTCAGGGACACCCCCGATCGCGTTGATGAGCCGGCCGGTCGGGGTGAACAAGTCGTGCAGCCGTTCATACGCCGGCGTCCCGCCGGCGCAGAACGACACCGCCCGGAAGAACTGGTCCATCAGCGCGCTGAGTTCTTCGTCGATCGTCATTCTCGTATTGTCCCGGCGACGCCGATGTCGCTGCTGGAGACCGTCACGTCGTGGCCGCTCTGCGCGGGGGTGCGAGGATGCAGGCAGGACAAAACGCCCTTGCCAAACGCGGCATCCCCGACGAGCGGATCTACGCCGACAAGAAGACCGGCGCCACCATCGACCGGGCCGGCCTCGACGAGCTACTGCGCTACGCCCGTACCGGCGCTGTTGCATTCGCGGATCGATGGGCGGGCTGATGCCGTGGGCGAATTCTCTGTCAGATCGCTTGGGTGAGTTCGGCGAATGCGGCGGCGAGACGCAGTGGGCGGGGGGTTTCGGTGGCGAGTTCGTAGTGGCCACGGCGGAGATTCTGGATGAACGCGAGTCCGGTGATGACGACGGATGCGGTGCGGTCGGTGCGCAAGCCGCGCATGGGTCGCAGCCGGTGTTTGAGGCGGCTGTGGTCGGCTTCGATGCGGTTGTTTTCGTACTGCTCGATGTGGTGCCACGCCGAGGGAACCAACTCGTCGAGGACCCTGGGGTAGACCGGCGCGGCGTCGGTGACGACCTCGCTGGGTGTCACCTTCAACGTGCCCAGCGCGCGGCGGAAGAACCGGCGTGCGGCCTCGCCGTCGCGGTGGGCTGAGACGAGCACATCGATGACCTGCCCGTGCTGGTCGATCGCGCGGTAGACGTAGCGCCAGACACCGGCGACCTTGACGTAGGTCTCGTCGACGAACCACCGATCACCCGGACGTGCGCCTTGCGAAGCGGGCCGCGTCGGCCAGCAATGGGGTGAACCGCTGCACCCACCGGTACACGGTGACGTGGTCGGCCTCAATACCGCGCTCAGCCAGCAACTCCTCCACGTCGCGATAGGACAGCCCGTAGCGCAGATACCAGCGCACCGCCACCACGATGACCTCACCAGGAAACCGGAAGCCCGCGAACGCCGACCGCGACACCGGCGCCGCACACCGGCGAGTTGTGAGCCTCACCGGCCCATACTGTCTGATCCACAATCGACGAACGCAACAGCGCCATTACAACTCTGCTCGAACAGATGGCGGAGTGTAGGTATTCCAAGCCTGCCGTATTCGTCGATCTTGCTTCAATCGTGGAACGCCAGCGTTGCCGCCACGGCGTGATGCCGCGTCATGGGCGTGTGTCGGGGTCGGTTTTGCGGTACGCCTGCGCCCACCCTGAGAACTACGTGTGGTGACCTCCGGGACAGACCAGGGTCCGGCCCTGATGTCCTTGGGCCGCGGGCCGCCGCATCCTGGAATCGCCAGGGTTTACCGGTACGACGAGGGGAAGGAAGACGATGGAAACGGTACACGGTTCGATGCGCCGCGAGGGGCTGGTCCGGCCGCGCGATGGGCGCGTACTCGGCGGTGTCTGCGCCGGGCTGGGGCGGCGCTTCGGCCTCGACCCGTGGCCCGCGCGGCTGTTGTTTGTGCTGATCCTGCTCGTGATTCCGGGCAGCCAGATCCTGATCTACCCGATCCTCTGGATCCTGATGCCGTCCGAGGAGGTTGTGCCGGCGCCTGCCGACACCACCAGCACCGGCGCTCCGCCGGCCTACCGGGCCTGATACGGGGTCGGGAACGCGGCGGCCGGTGTGGGGGTACGCCGGCCGCGGCGAGCACAACACCAGCAGTCGGGCAGCCGAACTCGGGGGCAGGGTGCGGGCGGTCGGCGGCTCACCTACCTTCGCCCGGGTGGCGTCGTGGTAGTCAGTGCCGGTTCGTGGCTCAGCGCAGGTCGATCTCGACGCGGTGTTGCGCGAAGATGCCGAGCAGATCCTTTTCAATCGTCCTTTGCCTCCCAGGCAGCGCGCAATCCTCGGCGTGGTGGCGCGGCTCGCGGCAGATGCGCGCGTGTCGTCGTGATTCACAGATCACCGATCGGGCCCAGCCGATGCTGACCGAAGCGTCAATGATCGGCGGGCGCGGCGGGATGCTGCGTTGAGGTTCGGACCTTGGCGCCCTTCGCACGGCGCAGGGCTAAGAGGCCGATGCCCAGCCAGATGAGGTTGAGCGTGGTCGACGGCCATGCCCGGTGAAAGGCGCCGTTGACCGCAAGCCCGCCGGCCCCGGCGAGGTTAAGCAGGTGGTAGCGCGCCCCGATCGCGAGCCGTCCGCTTGACAGTCGAGCGTAGGCGAGTAAAAGGCAGGCCGCGCCGGCCCAACCGATAGCGTCGGCGATATGCGTCGCCATCACCGTGGCACGACGGCGTAGGCACGGACTGGGAACGTGCCGAAGTCGCGTATCCGCGGCGGCGCCGCGTGCAGGCGAGCCCCGGTGACGGGAAGGTCGGCCAGTCCGGTGAGGTGCTCGATCACCGGGATACCGGCGCCGAGCAGGATCGAGTGAGCCGGCCGATACCCGCCACTGTGCGTGTCATCGATGTTGACGCTGTCGATACCGACGAGTCGAGCCCCCGCGTCGACGATCAGCTTGGCGGCCGGCTCGGTGAGGAACGGCGCGGCGTCCCCGTACGCCTCGGTGCCCCAGTGGCGCTCCCAGCCGGTGTGCAACAGCACTGCGGCGCCGGCCAGGTCGAGCATCGCCAGAGCGCGTGGCTCGATGCCGCGCCGCTCGCTGTCGGTGAGGCGCACTACGACGGCGGGCAGATCCGCCACCGCCCGCAGCGGTAGGGCGGCCAAGTCGGGGCCGTCGGCATAGCGGTGGTACGGGCTGTCGAGGTAGGTGCCGGTGTTACCGAGCATGCTGATCCGATCGATGGCGAACTCGACGCCGGGCGCGTAGCGGGCGCGGGAGGCCTCGCGGGTCAGGTGCGGGGTGATCTCGGGTGCCGGCAGGCCCGGATATGTCGTCATGCCGGCGGTAATCACGTGGTTGAGCTCCACCAGGCGGGCCGGTGCCGTCGGCGTGGCGGCCGGCACGCCGCGTGAGCCCTTGTGCGGCTCGGCAACCACATCGAGGCGGCTGATCCGGACCTGGTCGACCATCAACAGGCCGAGATGGCCAATGAGCAGGTCGGCGAGCTGGTCGTCGGTGACGTCGGCGGCCGGCAGGTCCAGCCGGAATCCCTGTGTCTGCAAGCCGCCACCATTGAGGAAGGTCACCTCGGCGTCGAACACTGCGCGATACTCGGTCATACCGCCATGATCCATCAACGCAGTGTTTAGTGGTATCGGCGCTTTCTGCATCATGTATGTAGCATTTCTGAATGCAGATCGATCCGCGGCGGCTAGCCGTACTCGGCGCCGTGGCCAACGCGGGCGGGGTTCTCGCGGCCGCCTCCGTACTGCACCTGACCCCGTCGGCGGTGTCGCAACACATCGCGCGCCTGGAGGCCGAGACCGGCGTGGTGCTGCTCGACCGCTCACGGCTCGGCGGGCGGCGGTCAGCCGGGCTCACCCCGGCCGGGCGGCTGCTCGCCGCGCACGCCGGACGCCTCGCCGAGACCCTCGCCGCCGCCGAGCGTGAGCTCGCCGCGCTGACCGGGCAGGTGACTGGGCCCGTCAGCGTCGGCGTCTTCCCGACAGCGATCCGGTACCTGGTGGCACCGGCCGCCACCGCGATGGCCGCGACGAACGCTAGCGTCGAGGTCCGTATCCGACAGCTTGAACGCGAGCCGGGGCTGGCCGCGCTTCAGGCCGGCGGGCTCGACCTACTGATCGTCGAGGCTGACCCGGCCGATCCGCCCACGTACCTGCCCGGTCTACGTGCGGTACGGCTGCTCGACGATCCGTACCAGATCGTCTTCCCCCAGCAGTGGGCTCCGGTGGCCGGCGTCGAGGCTCTGCTGGCCCGGCCCTGGATCGACGGGCCGCCGGGCTCCGCCACGCACCGGGCGCTCGACCGGATCGCCTCCCACCACGACACCCTGCTCAACCGCGTACACGAGTGTCTGGAGTTCCCCGCAGCCCTCGCCATCGTGGCAGCTGGGCTCGCGGTGGCCGTAGTCCCGGCCCTCGCCCTACCGACCCGCGAGCAGGCCGCAGTCGAAGTGCTTGACGCACCCTACGCCGGAGCGCGCCGAATCGACATGGTCTACCGGCGTGGCCGGCACGAGCCGAGCCCGGCCGCCGAACTGGTCGCCCAGGCGATCTCCACCCAGACCGACCGGTGACATCTCGCCAGCTCGCGGATCGACCGCCTCGACGATCGCTTCGAGGATCCGCGGCGATCGCCGGCCGGCCGGCTATCCACAAACGCGCTCAATTCGGCAGTTGTGGAAGTTTGCCAGCCGCTGAGTGACCGCGCGGTCAGCGGCTACTTGTTCGCCTACCGACGCTGGGCATCGACCTCGTAAATGATCTCCAGGCCATCCTCGTCGTCCCACTGCTCACCGACCTCGGTGAAGCCGTACTGCGATGCCAATTGTTGAGAGGCAACGTTGTCAGGGCTGATGGTCACCCGCACCGTGTGCACCCGCGGTTCGTGAGCAGCGCGCTGGAGCAGGGCCTCCAGCGCGGCCCGGGCGTAGCCGCGTCGTCGGTACGCTGGATCGACCGCATAACCGATCTCGACCATCCCCGACGGATCGGGGGGCCCGTGGTAGCCAGCTCGACCGACGGCCAGCTGTTGCCGTTCATCCCAGATGACGCCAGTGACCCAGGCAGCGCTTGAGGGGTCCGCTTCAACCTGCTTGTTGCGCATCTGCCACACCGCTCTCCAGTCAGGGCCGGCAAAGTAGGCCGAGAGGGCCACTGGGCTCGCCGCGTTTGCGGCCGCGAGGTCACCGTTGACCAAGGCCCGGAACACCGGCGCCGTCAAATGCGCGATGCGCACGTCGTGCGGGGGGCGCCGTTCGGGCGGGTCGACCTGCTCCTCGGGTTTCACCGGGCAAGCATGCCAGGTTGACCCGCCGGTAGTGGGGCACGGCCCGATCATCGCTGAGACATCGGACGGAGCGGCCCTCGCAGACCCGACCATCCGCTCATCGGCACGAGCGGATGTTTGGCCGGCGTGACGACCGATCAGCGGCATGAGTGAGCATCGCGACCGGGTGGCTGTAATTGTTCGTCGCGAACCTTCCGGTTGCCGCTATGGTGCTGTGCCGTGTCTGATGCGATCTTTGCCCACCCGCGCCTCGCGCCTGTCTACGACGCGTTCGATGGCGACCGCAGAGACCTCGACGCGTATCTGCGCATCGCCGACGAGTTCGACGCCGGTCACGTGCTCGACGTCGGATGCGGTACAGGATCCTTGGCCATCCTGCTGGCGGGAGGCGGACGACAGGTGACCGGCGTTGATCCTGCCAGCGCCTCCCTCGACGTGGCGATGTCCAAGACCAGCGCCGCATCGGTCACCTGGATCCACGGCGACGCTACGACGATTCCCGCGCTGTCGGCTGACATCGCGATGATGACCGGCAACGTGGCTCAAGTGTTCCTCGACGACGATGACTGGAGCGCGACGCTCCACGGCATTTGTGGCGCGCTGCGCGACGGCGGCCATCTCGTATTCGAGACGAGGCGCCCGGAACGCCGTGCCTGGCAGGAGTGGGCCGTCGAGACCGGCCCCGTCATCCGGAACATTCCTGGCGTCGGCGAGGTCGAGCAGCGCAGGAAAGTCACTAGGATGGCGCTGCCGTATGTGTCCTTCCGGTACACGTACAGGTTCGCCTCGGATGGCCTGGAGGTGTGGTCCGACTCCACGCTCAGGTTCCGCAGTCGAGCCGAGGTCGAGGAGACCCTGGCGACCAACGGTTTCACCACCCTCGACGTTCGAGTTGCGCCAGACCGCCCTGGGCGGGAGTACGTCTTCGTGGCGCAACGAACGCACTGACCGCACCAACGCCGAACGATGGACGCACCGTCATCGCCACGACCGCGCGGCCAACGGCATGTGCGGATGCCGGCGCTCTACTCGTTGATCAGCTGCTCCCGAAGGATGTCTGCGTGCCCGCAGTGCTGAGCGAGCTCGCGCAGCACGTGGAGGTATACCCAGCGCAGCGGGAGCGGGCCGCGTCGATTGCCGCGGACCGTGTCGTCCAGCGCAAGGCATGACGTCGCGTGGCGTGATGCTTCGCAAGCTTCGCGGTGTGCTAGCTGAACGGAGGCGATGGTGTCATCGTCATCGATGATGAACGACTCGTGTGGCGTCGCGGGGATGCCGATCTCGGCGCGCGACCGGCACGTAACGGCCTCGTCAAACCAGACCTTCTCGACGAAAGTCACGTGCTTCACCAGACCCAGCAGCGTGGTCTGAGAGGGCACCAACCTTCGGCGCACCTGCTCCTCCGTCAGCCCGTCCAAGCAGCCGTTGAGCGCGACGCGGTGCTCGCCGAGGAACGCCTCGAACTGGGCCCGGGCTGGCTGATTGATGACGTCTTCGGCGGACGCCGCCGGCAGGGAAGGCATGTGCGAAGCATTCCAAGACCGTCGCCCAAAGGCAACTAGCGCACATCGGCAAAGTCGTGTGTGGACTATTGGATGATCAACGCGCGATCGGTGGCAGAAGAGCGCATTCGATCTTGAATTTCTGTCGCACTGATTTCCGCACCGATCGATGCACTCAATTCGGCACGAACGTGCATGCGCCAGTCGCAAGCTCGATCAGCCGCATGTGCGGATATTCAGATCGGGCTCGAGCGCTGTGGGGTCGCTCACCTAGAGGGAGCGGGTCTCCTCAAGGACGACCCGGCCGCCAACCTCAACGGTGTCGTTCGGACCTAGTCGAGTCAGGATCTGCGATCCCTTGCCCTGCATGATGTCCAGCGCCTGGCATAGCTCGGCGGTGAGCACGATCGCGGACGCTCCGGTGGCTTCATCCTCGATGATGGCGTCGCCCCGGCGGGGAAATCCCCTGGCACGCACACGACCGGACGCCTGGTCTTGCCACGCCCACGCGTACAGCCACCCGGCGCCTGGGGGCGGACCCGGTAGCGAGTCGACCTCCTCGGCTGAGGCGTACTGCTGCATGCACCTGTCGGGCGCCCACTGCGCGTGACCCCTGACCCACGTGAACTCGCCGTCCTGCCAGGTTGGCACCGAGCCTGCCGGCGGGTGCAGGAGTTCCGGCCCGACTCCGAGCCGACGCAGCAACCAGGACGTGCCCACCAGGGGATGCCCGGCAAACGGCAGCCGCACGCTAGGCGTGTAGATATCGACGATCCCTGTGCCTGCATCATCGACGAAGACGGTTTCGCTGAAGCCCAACCGCGCAGCCATCGCTTGACGGTCCTGGCGAGTGGCCACGGCATGGCCGTCAAAAACAACGCCGAGCGGGTTTCCGTACCTTTCGCCGGGACCGCAGAACACACGAAGTACATGAAGATCCACAAGCAAAGCTAACCACAGGAAGCGGCGCTGTTGCGTTCCCGGATCGGTGGGCAGGCCGATGCCCCACTGCGCCGTGTGTCAGATTGCTTGGGCGAGTTCGGCAAACGCCACGGCGACTCGAAGCTGACGCGAAGCTTCGGTGGCGATTTCGTAGTGGCCGCGGCGCAGGTTCTGCATGAAGGCGAGTCCGGTGATGATGACCGCGGCCGTGCGGTCGGTTCGTAAGCCGCGCATGGGTCGCAGCCGGTGTTTGAGTCGGCTGTGGTCGGCCTCGATCCGGTTGTTGCGTAGCGTTCGACGTGATGCCAAACGGCCGGGACCAGCTCGTCGAGCACTCGCGGGTAGACCGGCGCTTTGTCGGTGACCACCTCGGATGGGGTCACCTTCAACGTGCCCAGCGCGCGGCTGAAGAACCGGCGGGCGGCCGTCGCGTCGCGGCGGGCTGAGACGAACACGTCGATGACCTGTCCGTGCTGGTCGACCGCGCGGTAGACATAGCGCCACACGCCGCCGACCTTGACGTAGGTTTCGTCGACGAACCACCGGTCACCCGGCGCGTGCCGAGTGAAGCGGGCCGCGTCGGCGAACAGCGGCGTGAACCGTTGCACCCATCGGTAGACGGTGACGTGGTCGACCTCGACGCCACGCTCGGCCAGTAGCTCCTCGACGTCACGATAGGAGAGCCCGTAGCGTAGGTACCAGCGCACCGCGACCGTGATCACCTCGGCGGGAAATCGGAAACCTGCGAACGCAGAGCGGGACGTTGGCGCCGGGTGCCAACGAGTAGAGAGCCTCACCAACGCATCCTGCCTGATCCACAATCGACGGATGCAACAGAGTCCGTCGCTATCATCCACAACTTGCACGCGCCGACCGACAGACCCCACCGGCAACTACTTGACCCGGCGCTAACGACCGCACACTCCGACCGACTCGGCGTAATAGATCGAGTCGCCGAGGTGGAGCGCGATCTGCCGGGGCGACCATCCGTCGTGGTACGTCCGATCGAGCTGGTCGGCGGTCAATGCCCGCAACCTCAGATCGAACGTCGCGGCGAGGCGGGTCAGTCGGCTCCGGGCCTCGTCCCGATCGTCGGCCGTGAACACGGCCAGATCCGACGGGGTGGTGACATTCGACGCGTGCCACTCGTCCGGCAGCGGTGCGGCACCCGCGACCCTGGCCTCGATCTCGGCGAGGTGGTCGATCAGATGGTCGGTGAGCCGGCGAACCGCCTTGTGCGGCGTGTGCACGCGGCCGTCGGAGTGACGTGGTTCGCCGTCCCAGGCGGTCCAGGTCTCGATGATGGCGAGCGAGCGCTCGATCATCGCGGTGACCGCCTCGGCCGGATGGCGATGGTCAGCTTCAGGCATGCCGCCATTGCACCAGACGGACGTTTCGGTCCGCGCCGAACGATCGAGTGGGTACCGGGCGCCGCGTCGTGCCATGACGCGGTGACGTGCGCGTCCGACACCGCCGTCGACGGCGAGCGACCGGCCGCCGAGCACCACCGAACGTGAGCGGGAGGGCAGCTTCACCCGTCGCAACCTGCCTGGCAACCCGACCAGCGCACAGCGCTGGATTAGCCAATGCAACTGCGCCAACCGCAGTTGTTGCTGGACATAGGTACCCAATCGGACGTTGCCTCGCAGCAGAGCCAGCTTGGGGCGGCGTGTCCGCTTATCCGCCAATGCCTGAGCAACCGTCGCTCGGTATCCGGTCTTCGGGCGACGCGTGCCCCGAGCGAGTTCTCGACTGACTGTCGAGGGAGCTCGGCCGAGCGCTCTGGCGATGGCACGCATGCTCTCACCAGCCGCGCGTCGGCAGGCGATCTCTTCCCGTTCAGCGAAGGACAAACGTGTCAGGCCAGTCGAACGTCTTGACCACTGTGGCGGCATCACCCCGCCAGCCTCACGAAACCACCGCCAGCCGACTGTCTTCGACACGCCGATGACAGCGGCAGCCGACTCGATAACCTCACCGCCGCGGATTCGCATCCAGAACAATCGCTGAATCTCGACCGATATCGCAGGACGCCCCAACACAAACCCCTCGTCAGTAAGGGTGTTGCGTTGATCCCCTGAATCTAAGCCGCGATGAAGTGTCTATACCTGGTCACCCGATCACTGGACCCCACCGGTACCGGACGGGCACGATGGGCGATGCGGTGGAAGCCAGCACTCAACGCATTCTCGATCACCTTCAGCGACCGCTTCCCGGCCGCCGAAACCTACTAACCGAAACGTCGGAAACACCGTTAGCGCGATAGACCCGTTCGGGCGGCCGCATTCCGCGGTGTGTCCTTTAAATGTGTTTGAGCATCGCAAGAGTTGTTGATGTCCGCCGCGAGTTGTTCTGCGTCGGCGTCTGCTGGCGGCTTGCTCAGCGCTGCCTTTGCGCGTTGGCCGCTGTGGGATCGTTCGTCGCCGGTGGGAGGCGATGGAGCCTGCTTACCGGCGAGACGACAAGCGCGATCACTACGGCAGCGGAGCCGATTGCCGCGACGGTGAGCGCGCCTCTGGCGCCGATTGGGCCGGTGAGATAGCCGGCGAACAGGCCGCCGAGGGCGCCGCCGCCGAACAATAGCGTGCGGAACGCCGCGGTCATGCGGCCCATCATCGACTGTGGGGTGATGGTTTGGCGCAGGCTGACGATGATGACGCCGGCGACGCCGAGTCCCAGGTAGCTGGTGAAGAAGGACGCGATGAACATCCCGACCATCACCGGCTTCGGGCCGATGGCTAGGGCGATCAGGGCCGGGCCGAGGAGGAGGGCCGATTGGGCGATGACGTAGACCCGCCCGAGCGGAAACCGGCCAATGATCTTCTGGGAGATCGTCGCGCCGATCAGACCGCCTACCGAGGCCGTCGCGAAGATGCCGCCGAGAGTCGTTGCGGACAAATGGAGGTCGTGCGTGCCGTAAAGCAGGAACATCGTCCAGACGGTGATCATGGAGAAGTTGCAGCAGAACCCGATGAGCGCTAGCGCGCGGAGGATGGGGTTAGCGAGGACCCAGCGTAGACCTTCGCGCATTTCGGTCGGGAGGTGCCGCATGGTGGTGGGCGGCCCGGGACGCGGCTCGTGCGTTCTTCGGATCAGCAGCAGTGAGACGACGGATATCAGGTAGGAGAACGCGTCGACGATCAGCGCCACCGGTGCCGACAACGCGCTGACCAGGACACCGGCGAGCCCTGGACCGGCCACGTCGGCTGATGAGATGCTGATGCCCATCTTCGCGCTGGCCTCGACGTAATGCTTGGGGTCCTTGACGAGGGTGGGCACGTATGCCATCGAGCTCACGTCGAAGAGCACCGACGCGACGCCGATGGCGCAAGCGATGATCAGCAGCGGCGCCATGCTGAGGGTGTGCAGCCGGTACAGCACCGGGATCAGGGTGAGCAGGACCATCCGGGTGAGGTTGGCGGCGAGCATGACGTGCCGTCGCCGGACCCGGTCAGCCCAGACCCCAAACAGCAGGGAGAGCACCAGGTACGGGGCGAGCTGCAGGAACCGCAGTATTCCGACCTGCTCGTCGGTGGCGTGGAAGGCGGTGATTGCGGTCAGTGGCAGTGCGAGGTTCGTGACCTGGGTTCCGAGGAGCGACAGGGTCTCGCCGAACCAGAACCTGAGGAAATTCCCGTTGTGCCACAGGGTTTCCGACTGGGCGGCGGGCGCCTCTGTGCGAAGGCCAGTACTTGTCACTGGTCATGCTCTTGGGTGCTCGGAAGCAGGTGGATCTGTCCGTCACTGCTGCCGAGGTCCGCGACTGCCGCGGCTACCTGGTCGACCTCATCCTCGGTGTTGTAGTAGTGCGGCGATAGGCGCAGGCACCAGTCGACGGCCTTGTCGCCGAAGTCGAATAGTGCGAACTCGCGCAAGCTCAACGCGGAGTTGATGCGGCGCGCGTCCATGGCCGCCTTGAACTCTTGCGGCTGCCAGCCCTCGATGGCGAAGGTGACGATGGCGCCCAGCTTGTGGCCACGTTCCAGCACCCGGACGCCGGGAATCGCGTCGAGCCGGCTGCGCAGCTGGGCGGCGAGCACGGGCGAACGGCGCGAGATCGCCTCCACACCGACTTGTCTGGCGTAGCGCACGGCGGCGGTGCAGCCGAGGACGGTGGCGTACGGGAACTCCCATTCCTCGAACCTGGCTGCGGTGTCTGCGGGCTGGTAGCGGCCCGGTTCGATCCAGCGGGCGCCGTGCATGTCGATGAACAGCGGCTCGTATCCGGCGCGTAGGACGCGGTCGGAGGCGAACAGGAACCCGGAGCCGCGAGGGCCCCTCAGGAACTTGCGGCATGTGGCGGTCAGTAAATCGCAGCCGATCTCGGCGACGTCAATCGGGTATTGGCCGACCGACTGGCAGGCGTCCACCAGGTACAGCAGGTCCAGGTCACGGCACTGCTGGCCGATCTCCGCGACCGGTTGGACCAGGCCGGAGTTGGTCGGGATGTGTGTCACGGCGACCAGCCGGGGGCGGTCTGCCCGCATCAGCGCTGCCATCGTCGCCACGTCGACACCACCCTCGGGCGTGTCGGGCGCGTGCACGATCCGTACACCGAAGCGCTTGCGCAGCGACAGGAAGGCGATCTGGTTGGAGATGAAGTCGTTTCGGGTGGTGAGGATGACGTCGCCGGCCTCGAACGGGATCGAGGACAACGCGGTGGCGTAGGCGTGGGTGGCGCTGCCGGAGAAGGCGATGTTGTGGGGTCCGCAGTTGATCAGAGAAGCGGTTTCGTTGTAGAACTCGCGGACCTCGGCGGCCCGGGCCGCCGATGCCTCGTAGCCACCGACGCGTGCTTCCAAGTTCAGGTGATCGAGCATCGTGGCCAGCACCGGGGCGGCCAGTAGACCGCAGCCGGCGTTATTGAAGTGGATTACCTGCCGGCAACCGGGCGTATCGGCGCGCAAAGCGGCGACATCGAGTAGCGATTCTTGACTTGGTGTAGTAGTGCTATCATATATTTCCATGTCAGAGAGTAGCACTTCTGACGCGCTGGCCGCGAACCTGCGCGTGCTGCTAACCGGGCTCTCGCCGGGCGACCGTCTGCCAAGCAGCCGAGAGCTTATTGAGAGACACCGGGTCAGCCCGGTGACGGTGTCACGCGCAATCGCACTGCTTGCCGCCGAAGGCGCCTTGGTCACCCGCCCAGGCAGCGGAACGTATGTGGCGACGCGGGTGCGTGCAGGCGTCGAAACCGCCGACACCGCCTGGCAAACGATCGCTCTCACCGACCGGACCGTCGACACCCGCTCGATCGCCGACGTGCTCGGACCGCCGCCGCCGGGGACGATCATGTTGGACGGCGGCTACCTGCACCGATCGCTGCAACCTACCCGGGCCTTAAGTGCCGCACTCGCGCGCGCGGCGCGCCGGCCCGACGCGTGGGACCGCGCACCGACCAACGGCCTGGCGGCGCTGCGGGCTGTGTTCGCCAGCGTTGCCGGTGGCACCGTGACACCCGACGATGTGCTTGTCACCGCAGGCGGACAGAGTGCCCTGTCGATGGCGTTTCGGGCCATCGCCGGGCCAGGCAGTCCGATCCTGGTGGAGTCGCCTACCTATCCGGGTGCGATAGCCGCAGCCCAGGCCGCCGGGCTCCGCCCGACACCGGTACCGATGGACGCCGACGGCGTGCGGCCTGACCTATTAGCCGAAGCGTTCGCGATGACCGGCGCCCGGCTGCTGTACTGCCAGCCGACATATCACAACCCGACCGGAACCGTACTGGCACCCGAACGCCGCCAACAGGTCGTCGACGTGGCGCGGGCAGTCGGCGCGTTCGTGATCGAAGACGATTTCGCACGGTACCTAGGCCATGGCGACCCGGTACCCCGGCCGCTGGTGGCCGACGACCGCGACGGCACCGTGGTCCACCTAACCTCATTGACCAAACCCGCGGCACCAAGCCTACGCATCGGGGCGCTAGTGGCCCGTGGACCGGTGATGGAGCGGATGCGGGCGGTTCGCCTGGTCGACGATTTCTTTATCAGCCGACCGATGCAGGAGGCGGCGCTGGAACTGATCACTTCTCCCTCCTGGGACCGGCACGTTCGTGTGCTGGCCGCAGCATTGCGGGAACGCTGCCAACAGTTGGGGGCCGCAGTCACTCGCGAACTCCCCGACTGGACAATCTCGCGGCTACCCACCGGCGGACTGCACCTGTGGATCCAACTGCCCGCCGGCGCAGACGACACCGTGGTTACCAGCGCCGCCCGCCAAGACGGCGTCGCCGTCAGCGCTGGCCGCCGCTACTTCGCCGCCGAACCGCCCGCCGCCTACCTGCGGCTGGGGTTCGCGGCCACCAACGACCTCGCCGAATTGGCCAACGGCGCGCGTCGACTAGGGCACATTCGAGATTGACAACGTGTCGCGAACTCTCGGCCCAAACGGCCCTGCCAGGGTGGCGATCACGATCATGAGGCGCTGTTGCATCATCCAGGCCTCAGGCATGGTGAAGCGTGGCGAGTCTGCGTTTCAGATCGCCGACGCCAGCTCTGTGAACGCGGCGGCGACTCGTAACGGACGCGCTGTTTCGGTGGCAAGCTCGTAGTGGCCGCGGCGGAGGTTTTGCAGGAACGCCAGCCCGGTGATGATGACCGTCGCGGCGCGGTCGGTGCGTAGCCCTCGCATCGGTCGCAGCCGGTGCTTGAGTCGGCTGTGATCGGCTTCGATCGGGTTGTTGGCATACCGTTCGACGTGGTGCCTGGCGGCTGGGACGAGTTCGTCGAGCACCCGCAGGTAGACCGGTGCGGCGTCGGTCACCACCTCGGTCGGGGTCACCTTCAAGGTGGTCAGCGCACGCTGGAAGAACCGGTGGGCCGCCTCGCCGTCGCGACGCTTCGAGACGAGCACATCGATGATCTGCCCACGTTGGTCGACGGCGCGGTAGACGTAGCGCCACACGCCGTTGACCTTGATATAGGTCTCGTCCACGAACCAGCGGTCGCCCGGGGAATGTCTGGCGAAGCGGGCCGCGTCAGCGAACAGTCGCGCGAACCTTTGCACCCACCGATAGACGGTGACGTGATCGACCTCGACACCGCGTTCGGCCAGCAGCTCCTCCACCTCGCGGTAAGACAGGCCATAGCGCAGATACCAGCGCACCGCCACCGTGATCACCTCGGCCGGGAACCGGAATCCAGAAAACGCTGACCGGGACACTGGCAAAGCGCACGGGCGAGTTGAGAGCCTCACCGGCCCATCCTGCCGGATCCACAATCGACCGACGCAACAGAGCCCTTCGACGTGCTCGGAAGCGTCCTGGTGACCGGTGGGAGGCTGCTCCTGGTCTATTCCCTCGTCAAGGCACCCAGCCAAGGCTGGGCTTCGGCCAAGACGATCTCGGAGCTGATCGGTGCCGGCCTGTTGCTCGTCGCCTTCCTGATCGCCGAGACACTCGTCAAGAACCCGCTCATCCCACTCGGGGTGTTCCGCATCCCCGGCCTGGGTGCCGCCGACGTCACCAACCTCGTCGCGATCGCCGGCTTCGTGACGATGTTCTTCTTCCTGACCCTCTAAATGCAGAACGTCCTCGGGTTCTCCCCGCTGCAGACCGGCTCGGCGTACCTGCCGCTGACGTTCGCAGTCGGCACTTCGGCCGCGATCGGCACCCGACTGATCGGCAAGGCCGCCACGCGACCCGTCCTCGTGGTCGGCCTGATCATCACCGGCGGCGGGCTCATCTTCCTCTCGCGGATCCCGGTCGAGGGCACCTATCTCGGGAACGTGCTGCCCGGCCTGCTGATCGTCGCGGCCGGCATCGGTGCGGCGTTCGTCGCGATCACGACCGCCGCTGACGCCGGTGTGCCGCGCGACCAGGCTGGCCTGGCCGCCGCGTTGCTGAACTCAGCTCAGCAGGTCGGCGGCGCACTCGGGCTGGCGGTGCTCTCGGCGATCGCAACGGCGCGCACCAGCCATCTGCTCGGTGGACACGACCAGCCCGCCCATGCCCTGACCGCTGGGTTTCAGCGCGCACTGCTCGTGGGCGGCCTGTTCGTGCTCGCGGCAACTCCGGTCGCGTTGCGCACCCGCAACAGCCGCGGCGAGCACGACGAGGAGAAAGCGACCGTCGTCCGCGCCGAACTGACCCCCACCACCGACAACCGAACCATCGCGCAGGAGGCGTCATGATCACCGAGACCACCGCCGAGGCTGGCGGCGCCGTACTGCAACCCAGCGCATCGCCGACTTCACGATGATGTACGTCGCCCATGACGCGTTTCGCCGCGACCTGACCCGACTTGTCGCGGCCGCGGACGCCGGCCAGGTAGGGAGCCCAGAAGCCGTGAGCACCTGGGACGCCTTCAGTACTCAGCTGCACACGCATCACGCCAGTGAGGACACCGCGCTGTTCAAAAATGGCCTGCGGTGGCGACTGTGCCGCAGTGGTCATCTACTGTGGGTAACGGCTAGGCGGCGTCAGGCGCGGGCCGCGATAGGGGAGGGCCGCACTGTAGACCACGTTGGTGGTGGTGCCGCCGAACGCGGCGAGTTCGTTGACGATCTGTTCGAGGTGCGCCATCGACGTCGCAGCGACCTTCAGCACATAGCAGTCGTCTCCTGTGGTGCGCAGGCACTCCAGAATTTCTGACCGTCGCTTGAGCAGTTGGTGCAGTGGTTCGTGCCGGCTGCCGGGGTATTTGAGCCGGACCACCGCCAGGACGGCGAAGCCCGCCTTGGGCAGATCGACCTCGGCGCGGTAGCCGGTGATCACACCGTTCGTCTCCAGCCGCTTCACCCGTTCGCTGGTTGCCGACGCGCTCAGGTTAACCCGGCGGCTGAGTTCGGTGATCGGTAAGCGGCCGTCGCGCTGCAACTCGGTCAGGATGCACCAATCGACAGCATCAAGATTCTCGGCCATTGGGCGACTTTACCGGCGGATCCACGGCAAATGCCATTGAAGGCAGGGGGGACGGTGTTCACAAGCCAGATCCACGCTGACTAGTCTCGGATCTGTGCAGATTGGCGTAAACGTACCGAACTTCGCACCGGGTACCGACCCCGAAATGCTTCGACGGTGGGCGCAGACGATCGAGGGCCTCGGCTTTGACCTGCTGATGGTCTCCGACCACGTCGCGGTGACCCCGGACGTGGCCGGGCGATATCCGGCTCCGTTTTACGAGCCGTTTACCACGCTGTCCTGGCTGGCCGGGGTGACCCATCGGGTCCGGCTGGGCACCACGGTGCTCGTCATTCCATACCGGCACCCCCTGCTCACCGCTCGAATGGCGGCGAACCTCAATCGGCTCGCCGGCGGCCGGCTCGTCCTCGGCGTCGGCGTCGGCTGGGCCAGGCAGGAGTTCGAGGCGCTCGGCGTGCCGTTCCACCGGCGCGGTGTGCTGACCGATGAATACCTCCACACCATGCGCGAGGCCTGGCGGAACACCGACGACTACGAAACGCCCGCGATCCCGATCTGGGTTGGCGGCAACAGCGACGCCGCCATTCGTCGCGCGGTACTGCTCGGTGACGCCTGGCATCCGCTGCGGTTCATGCCCGGGTGGCTGGCCGCAGCGGTTAGTCGGCTGAAGGCCACCGCCGACGGTTTGGACAGGCACGTGCCCGCGTTGACGCCGCGCATCGCACTCCAGGAGACCCGTGAACCGGTCTCTGCCCCGGATCGGCTGGCCGGTGTCGGCACGATTGACCAGATCCTCGCCGACATCGATCAGATGCGTCTGCTCGGCGCGGAGACGGTGGTGCTCGACCCGTTCAACGGCGACCTAACCGAAATCCGCCAGCCCGAGCGCGCCTGGCGGACGCTGGCGGCCGTGGCCGCACACCACAAGTCCAAGGAGGACCGATGACCCCAGCCGACGAGAACTTTCTCCGCCGTGCAGTGGAACTTGCCAGCCAAGCCGGTGCGTCCGGCGAACGCCCGTTTGGCTCGTTACTGGTCGGTGCGGACGGCACTGTCCTGATCGAGGACCACAACACCGTGGTCTCCGACTCGGACATCACCGCCCACCCGGAGCTGAAGCTGGCCCGCTGGGCCGCCCGGGAACTCGCTGCCGACGTAGCCGCCGACACCACGATGTTCACCAGTTGCCAACCCTGCCCTATGTGCGCGACCGCGATAGACCGATCTGGCCTCGGCCGGGTGGTGTACGCCCTGTCCGCCGAACAATTCGCGGAGGTCAAGCCGGCTACCCCGCCGCTGCCGCCGGTGCGGTACGAGGGGCCGGCGCTCTTCGACGAGGCGCGCCAGCCGATCGACAACTACTACTAGGGCGTCCGGCAACGATGGTCGAACTAAGCACAGTCGCTGGGCCGACCGCTCCTGATCCTCGCATCTTCTCCACATTCGACGAATTCCAGGCCATCTACCGCGCGGCCAAGGCATGCGTTACCCGCCGCGAGCACCTGCACCGGTTGATCAGCGAGGTGGTCGAAGATGCCGCCGCTGACGGTGTGATCTGGATCCAGCCGCACTTCGATCCCTATGCCTACCCCGACTTCGGTCCTGCCGAGGAGGTGCTGGAACTGGCGCTAGCTGCCGGATACGAGGCGGGTGCGCGCCACGGTGTGGGCTTCGGACTGACACTCGCGGGCTCTGTTGCGTTAACTGATCGGTAGCCGTGTGGAGGTCGAGGTCCAGGCCTGGATCAGATTGCTTGTGCGAGTTCGGTGAACGCCGCGGCGATCCGTAGAGCACGCGACCTGTCGACTCCGAGTTCGTAGTGTCCGCGGCGAAGGTTCTGCAGGAATGCGAGGCCGGTGATGATGACCTGAGCCGTCCGGTCGGTACGTAGCCCTCGCATCGGTCGGAGCCGGTGTTTGAGGCGGCTGTGATCGGCCTCGATCCGGTTGTTCGGGTACTGCTCTACGTGATGCCACGCCGCTGGCACCAGCTCGTCGAGCACCCGTGGATAGACCGGTGCGGCGTCGGTGACTACCTCGACCGGAACGACCTTCAACGTGGCCAGCGCACGTTCGAAGAATCTGCGGGCGGTGTCGGCGTCGCGACGCTTGGCCACCAGCACATCGATGACCGGGTCTGTAAAACGAACGGTGTAATCCCTGATCAAGGGAGTGCATCTGATGACGGAAGCAGTAGGTAGCGCCGCGGTCGATACTGACGCGGTGAGGAAACGATCGGCGGCGCGGCCGCCGGCTGACGGTGTCGACGAACAGCTCGTCGATGACCTGGTGGAACAGGCTCGGATATCAGGGTTGCAGCTGACCGGTGAGGGTGGGCTGCTGGCGCAGCTCACCAAGCGGCTGCTGGAGTCCGCACTGGAGGGTGAGATCTCCGATCATCTCGGCTATGACAGGGGTGATCCGGCCGGCAACAACGGTGGCAATTCGCGTAACGGGATCCGGTCGAAGACGGTGTTGACCGAGGTCGGTCCGGTCGCCATCGACGTGCCCCGTGATCGTGAAGGTTCCTTCGAGCCGCGGATCGTGCGCAAGCGGCAACGCCGGCTGTCCGGGGTCGAGGATCTGGTGATCTCCCTGTCGGCGAAGGGTTTGACGACCGGGGAGATCGCCGCGCACCTGGCCGAGGTGTACGACGCGGACGTGTCCCGGCAGACCATCTCCACCATCACCGACCGAGTGATGGACGGGATGGCCGAATGGCAGAACCGGCCCCTGGATTCGGGGCAGTTTCTAGTGATCGTTGCGAATCCTGATCGGAAGGGTTCGCAATGCCGTATCGGGCATGGAACAAGGCTGCTGCCGAGACGAAGCGCCGCTTCTTCGAGCTCATCAGGCAGGACTGGAGTGGACAGGCAGCCTCGTTGGCGGTCGGCGTGTCGCCGAGCTGCGGGTCGTTGTGGTTCATCGACGCTGGCCGCGTGCAGTTCATCGACACGGCGATCAGCAGCCGCTATCTGAGCCAGGACGACCGAATTGAGATCGCTGACGGACTTGCAGCCGGCGAGCCGGTCAAGGCGATCGCAACTCGGATCCGCAAGAGCTACCAGACGGTCTATCGGGAGATCGCTCGCAACAGGAAGCCCGACGGTCGTTATCAGCCGTGGTTCGCCCAGGCCAGGCCTACAACCGTCGGCGACGACCCAGACCACGGCGGCTGGCCACCGATGAGAAGCTGCGCGCCGCCGTTGCGGGAAAGCTGGCTCGGCGCTGGTCACCACGGCAGATCAGCCGCTGGCTACGACGACACTGGCCACGCCGGCAGTCCTGGCATCTAAGCGTCGAGACAATCTACGAGTCGGTTTACCGCGGCATCGTCACCACGACCGACCGACAGACACTACGAACCGGACGCACCTACCGACACAAGCGCGGCCGCGGCCGCTCACGGGATGGAGCGCTCAGGCAGTCCACGACCATGAAGTCGATCCACGACCGACCGACCATTGTGGAGCCACGCAAGCAGATCGGGCATTGGGAGGGAGACCTGATCGTCGGTGCCGGGCTGCGTTCTGCGATCGCCACCTTGGTCGAACGCAAGACGCGGCACACGATCCTGGTCCCGATCCGTGGTGGCCACTCAGCGCAACAGGTCGGTGATGCCCTCATCAGCGTATTCACTGCGCTGCCACTAGCGCTGCGCCGCACTCTGACCTGGGACCAGGGCAACGAGATGTTCCAGCACCAGCGCATCGAGCTGCAGACCGGATTGAAGATCTACTTCGCCGACGCCCATTCGCCCTGGCAGCGCGGAACGAACGAGAACACGAATGGACTGTTGCGGCAGTACTTCCCCAAGAGCACCGACCTCGGCCTGGTCACCGACGAGCGAGCACGCGAGGTCGCCGACGAACTCAACGACCGCCCCCGCGAATGCCTCGGCGACAAATCACCACGACAACTCATGACACGATGGCACCACCACCTCACTGCCTCCTGATTCGCGACGACCGCTAGAAACTGACCTCGATCTCCTACGCCGCAACGCGAGGCGGAGCCTGCGAGACATCGCGGAGCGAGTGAACCTCACAGTGGCTCCCGTACGGCGCCGGATCCAGCGGCTCGAGGCGTTGGGAATCATCGCGGGCTATACGGTCCGGGTGAACCGGGCTCTGGCATCGGGGGGGTTGGAGGCAGTTACGGAACTCCGATTCACCGGCAACCTCGACCTCGCCGACATTGTGAAGATCGCCGCGCAGATCCCCGAGGTCGAGGAGATCCTGACGATCGCCGGTGACCAAGACGCGCTCGTCCGGATACGCGCCGACAACGTCGAGCACTTACAGCGCGTTGTCAACAGGTTGCGTGTCGGGGGTGACGCCGTCATCAGCACCAAGACCCTGGTCGTTCTTGGCTCGTGGGTTCGCACCCATTGAGCATCTCGCCAGAGACCTTCGATCCGAGAGCTCGGCCTACGCCGCCGACGTCGACATCTCGGCCTGCTCCCTAACAACCGGAGCTCTACGAGAGAGCTGCTCGGCCGGCTGTACGTGTTCAGCGGCTTGGCCCGACACAGCCAGGGTCGCGGGCATTGATGTCGCGGTCGCGGAAGCCATGCAACTTGCTTGGATCACCAGGCAGACCGCTGCGCTCGGACTACATATTTCGGTCGAACAACGCCGCGTTCTGGCGAGGCCAGTGCGGGGCTTGAAGTGGGCGCTGCTACGGAAGCGAGCGGGCGGCCCATGGCTCGAACCGCTCACCGATCCAGACCAGATCACTCACCTCGCCATCCGCCGACGTGACCGCCTAGGAGCGTGGGTCAGTATTGGTGGCCGTGCGGCCACCGTTTCCGGCGAAGGAGATCTCACGGTCGGGCCTCGTCGGCTCAGCGGCCGCCGAAATACTTGCCGGAGGTGATAACTCCCGGAACGCCCGGCCGGATATGAGTGCCGATGCCCGCCCCGGTTTGGGGAAACGCCACCGCGTCTTCTGCGCTGAAAATTCCCAGCGCGGTCGGTGCGATTCAGCGAACATCTTTGCTATGTCAGAGAAGTTGACGCTCATTAACCCGCTCGGGCTGCATCCGACGTCCGGGTACGCGCATGTCACTATTGCCGAAGTTGGACGCACGGCGCACCTCGCCGGGCTGTGCCCGCTCGACGCGGAGGAGAGGGTCGTCGGGGTCGGGGACCTCGACGCGCAGATCGACCAGGTGGTCGCGAACGGGATGGCGATTCTGACGGCGGTCGGCGCGACGCCCGCTGAAGTCGTGCGAAGCGTGATCTAGGTGGTCAGCAGCGGGAGCGCGGTGCTGGCCGGGGCCTGGGACCGGTTGATGGCTTCAGAGTTGGCTCCGGCGCTGGCCACGGCGAGCACACTACTGGGGGTCGCGTGCCTTGGGTATGCGAATCAGCTTGTGGAAATAGATCTGACTGCCGCGTTGTGACAGTGCGTTGGCGGCCCGGCGTCGCGGTAAGGCGGAATAAACGGCGTTGATAGCCGTAGCGGCTGGAGAGGATGCGGCGGGTGCCGGTTCCGGCACGGACAATTGAGGCATGCGCGATGGTGACGGGCTTTTCGAGATCGACCCGGCCGCGACGGCGCACCCGGAGGCCGGGATGCCGGGGCCGGTGGCCAAGTCGTTCCGTGCGTTCGATCGGCATCAGGTCTTCCTGATGCCGCCGTCGTTGGACGAGTGGCTGCCCGAGGACATCTGGCCCGGTTCGTGCCGAGCTCTTCGATGAGGTCCTGGACCTGTCACGGGTCCTCGCGTCCTACACCCAGAAGTGTCGCGCCCGAGTCAGAATGAGGCGCCACGCGAAGGGGCTTGCACCTGGTTGCGACCGCCGCGCTTGGCGCGGTAAAGCTCGCTGTCTGCCATCTCGATAAGTCTGTCGGGGTTGGTGTCTGGCGTGGGCACCGTGGCCGCGACTCCGATGCTGACGGTGACGTTCTGCTTGGTGGCCGGTACGTGGGGCTCGGAGAGTTCCACGACGGCGTCGCGTAGCCGTTCGGCCAACCGCAGCCCGGCGGGGATGTCGGTGTCGGGCATGACGACCGCGAACTCTTCGCCGCCGTATCGGGCGATCAGGTCGGTGGTACGGACTGTCCGGCCGAGTTGGTTGGCGACGCGCTGGAGGCAACGATCGCCTGCGGCGTGTCCGTAGTGGTCGTTGTAGCGCTTGAAGTGATCGATGTCGATCATCGCCAGGGCGACGGGCAGTCCGGAGCGTTCTGCGCGGTGCCACTCGGCGGTGAGCACCTCCTCCAGCCGGCGCCGGTTGGCCAGGCCGGTGAGCGGGTCGGTGATGCTGAGTAGTTCGAGCCGGGCGTTCGCGACCCCGAGTTCGTCCGTGCGCTCGGCGACTTTGCGTTCCAGCGACGCGTACACCATGGCGTTGTCGAGTGAGACGGCCAGTTGGCCGGCGATGAGCATGACACCGTCGAGTCGTTCGGTGGTGAATGCATTGCGGATGAGCCGGTTCTCCAGCAGCAGCAGCGCCTGCAGCACGCCCCGGTTGAGGATCGGCACTGCGAGCAGCGAGCAGCACTCGACGCCGGTGAAGTAGGGGTCACGGGCGAAGCGGTCGTCGCGTATAGCGTCGTTGACCACCAAGGGTTCGCGGATGCGTTCGGCGTAGCGGAACACGGACATTGGCACCAGGCGCCGGCGGCGGGCCTCGCCGAGGGGGATTGCGCCGCCGTCGGCGCCTGGCGCCGAAAGCGACCAGTCTCGCCGGTCGTCGTTGTATAGCAGCAGACGGACATCGGTGGCGCCGGTCATCGCGCTGAGCACGTCGACGACCTGCGTCCGCAGGCCATCAATGCTGGTCTGTGAGCTCAATGCCTGGGAGGCGGACAGGATGCCGAGCAGGTTGATCGTGCCGATCGTGGTGGTCGATCGGTGGTGCGCGGGACGATCACTCGGCTGGTCCGTGTCGCGTGATGCGGGTTCATCAGGCGGTGGCTGCAGCGCTGGGTACGCCCAGTCGAGGTCGGCCACTTTCGCCGTGGCGCCCCACGCCTGGTACTCGTCGCGCGCCTCGGCCAGCAGCGCGTATCCGCTGTGTTCCATGCCATCGGCCAGGTAGAACTGTGCCGCGCGTTCCAGGATCAGGGCGCGATGCCAGGGGCGTTGGCGGGTTGCAGCCTCTCGCTGCGCTGCGTCGAACGCGTGCAGGGCGGCGAGGAGGTCACCGACCGCCCATGCCCGTTCGGCCTCGACGAGCCGCAGTAGGTGCAAGAAGTTGGCCGGCGCGTCGGCGGCGCGTGCGGCGAGCCAGTCGATGACCTCGTCCAGTTCGGACAGCAGCCCGCTGCGCTCGCCACCATGGCTGTCACGAGCCTGCCCGGCCAGAGCCATCCCGCGCAGCAGGTGGGCCACCGCGATGGGGTACGTGATGCGCGGGATGGCCGGCAGCAGCGGCAACAGCGTCGCGGTGTGCTCGGCCAGGCCGATTCGATCATCCAAGAGCGCGGCGAGGAGCGCGCGAGTGATGTGTGCCAAGACCAGTGCGGACTGGTTGCCGGGGTAGCGTGCCGGCGATACCGTGCCGTCGGCCGCCGAGGCTGGGGCGTCGCCGCGCAGGACGCCGACCAGCTGACGGTCGACTTCAGTCGAATGTTGGACCTGTTCGTTTCCGGTGCGTGTGGCGAAGGCGTGGGCCGCTTCGACCGTCTTTGCAAAGGTGTCCAGTGTGGGCGTGCAGTCGAAAAGTTGTGGCACGACGACCTGGTACGTGTAGCCCGCGTAGGCGAGGTCGCCGGCCTGGATCAGTCCCTCCCGCGCCTGCTGCCCCTGGGTTACGGCGTCTTCGAGCGGTTCGAACCACTGACTGCAGACGCCGAACAGAGCGCGGGCCTGGGAGGTGCCGGGTTCATACCCGCGCGCCTCGCCCAGCGTCAGGATCCGCCACCCCACCCGATAAGCGGTGGCGGTAGTCCTGCCGCAGCCCGATGACAGCAACTTGGACGAACCCGGCCGGACCGATCACCGTCGGGCTGGGGCCATGCTCGGCCAGGATCCGCACCGCCTCGAGAGCGAGCCAACCCGTCGTCAGCATCGACTGATCGGCGAAGAAGGCCGCCGGCTCGATCCGGTGAATCAGTGCAGCCGTCGCCAGCAGCGTCGGGTCGGTGATCTCCGGTTTGCCCAGGTCGTCGGCCTCGTCACTGTGGTCCAGCCACCGGTGCAGCGTGTCGAGGCCGCGCTCGATTGCGGCGGGCAACTCCTCCGGCGTGGGTACCGCGACGCCGAGCTGCCCCAGCAGCTCAACACCGAGGCTGACCGCCTGCTGGCTGCGGTTGCGGCTGGTCAGGCTGCTGACCTGTACGAGAGTCGCGTCGACCCGCTCGATGGGGCTGGTACACAGCGCGTCGATCGTGGCGTACACCTCGTCGGCCTCGTCCAGACGGCCGACGCTGTAGAGCGCGGCGTGGCGGCCGGTGTGCAGCTCGATGAGCATGCTGCGCTGCGTCGGGTCCGCCAGGCGCAATGCGCCGGCCAGCAGCTTCTCGACTAGCGAGTAGTTGGCCAGCAGTGCGGCCCGCTCGGCGGCGCGTCGCAGCAGCCCGGTCACCATGCGCCGCTCGTCGGCGTCGCGGACCGCGTCGATCGCGGGCAGGTACTGCTGCGCTGCGACAGCGAACAGGTCCGGCACGACGGCAAGCCGCCGGGCCATGCCCAACTCCAGAGCGTGTTGTCGCTCTGGCCGCAGCCGGCGCAGGATCATCTCTCGGATGCGGTCGTGCCGGAACCGTACCGCTTCGTGGACGCCGGGCTCGGCCACCAGCAGACCGTCATCCAGCGCGGGTGCCAGCCGCTGCTCGACCGTGGTCGCCGACTGACCGGTCGCGGCCTGCAGCAGGCTCAGCTCGGCCCGCCAGCCAAGGCATGCCATCGCCGCCAGCATGGTCCGCGTCGCTCGCGGCATAGCATCGGCACGCTCGGACAGCAGGACGGCCACGTCGGTGTTGGCCAGGTAGCGACTGATATCCGCCTCGTCCCACCACCATCGACCGGCCCTGGGCGTCAAGACACTGTGGTGCCGCAACGCATTGAGCAGCTCAACGGTGTCGTATGGATTGCCGTGGGTGTATGGTGCGATCGCCCGGGCCAGGCCAGCCGCTTTCCTGGTGTCCAGGCGAAGCATGTCCGCCACCATCACGGCCTGGTACGCCGCGGGCAGGTTACCCAGCCGTATATGCTCCAGCCCGCCGTGACGCCTACGCCAACGCGACAACATGGCCGTCAACGGATGGGTGGCGTCCACGTCGTCCTCGCGGTAGGCGCCGACCACGAGCAGCCCGTCCAGACCGTCCTCGCTCAACATCATGTCGACGAGCCCGAGCGGTGTGCGCCCAGCCCACTGAAGGTCGTCGACGAAGAACACCATCGGCCGCTTACGGGAGACGACCGCCCGCAGGATCTCCACCGCGCTTCGCTGGGCCCGGGCCTGAGTCGTCAGCGGATCCCCGGGTTCCGGGGCGACGTCCAACAGCACCGCAAACTCCGGGACCGCTGCGGTGACCAGGCCCGCGTTCGGGCCGAGCGCGCGCAGCATCCGCTGACGAAGATCGGCGAGCTCTTCCTCCGGCTCCGCCAACAACAGCCGCCCCAAGCCCCGAAACGCCTGGAACACCCCGTCGGACTCCTGATCCCGCCGGTACTGGTCGAACTTACCCGCCACGAACCAGCCATCGGCGCCCGTCACCACCGGCCGCAACTCGTCGATCAAAGACGTCTTACCAACCCCCGGCGACCCGCTGACCAGCACCCCGCGACGCTGGCCCGGCATCGCTGCAGCAAACGCCGCGCCCAACGTGGCAATCTCGGTTTCTCGTCCAACCAGTCGAGACCGCGCCACTAGACGCAGCGGGAAATCATGCTCCCCCACCCAATGCGGCGCCCCCGCTGGTGACGACCGGCCGTCACGTAACCGACTCAGATCATGGATCAACCCCTCGACCGTCTGATAACGGCTGTCCGGCTCCTTCTCCAGCAAATGCATGATGATCTCGGACAAGTCGGCAGACACCGCAGGGTTCACCCGCTCCGGCGCGACCGGCACCCGAGCCAGATGATCATGCGTCAGCCGCAACGCGTCGCCGCTACCAAACGGCGGGCCACCAGTCGCCAACTCATACAGCGTCGCCCCCAGCGCATACAAATCGGCACGCTGATCGACGGAACGGCCCGTGCGGCCTGTCAACTCCGGAGCAAGATACGCCAATGTCCCCACGATCTCGTTGTGATGAGTGAACTCCGGGCGTATCTCGGCGAACGAACTGCCGAACGCGAAATCGATCAGACAAGGGAATCTCTGAGGCCCGCACAGCAGAATATTGGCCGGCCCGATATCTGAGTGCATCACACCCCGCCGATGCATCCCAGCCACCACACGCGCCACATCCAACGCGAGACTCACCAGCTCGCTCTGCCTCAACGGCATCGGCAAAGCAGCTAGGCAAACCCCAGCGACATCATCGAACATGATCGACCCAGGATCCGGCGGCACATCCGCCAACTGGGCAACGCCCTCAACACCCCGCAGCCGCTCAACAATCCCCAACTCATGCCGCAACCGCGTCTCCCAGCCCGGACCCAAAGGCTCCTTACGAATAACGGTGCGACCAGGCAGAAACAGCCGCGTGACCCGGGTGCGCTCGCTCTCGTGCACGGCTTCAACTCGAACCGGCGGATCTCGCGCGGTTGACGCGCCGTCAATGCCCACGTCAACCCCCACAGGCTCCCTCGACACGCCTCTACCTCTGTCTACACCACCACATGCCACGCGTCGGCGGCGGCAACAAAGTGGCCGCCCATGATCGTGGGCGACCGTGGAAGCGACCGTATCAACCGAACGCAGCCTCTCCGCCCGCGACCGAGATCATCTCGCAATGAGTGCGGACTGAGCGCAGACTTTGTCGGCGAGTCGCCAGACCGGTGCGACAACGGATGCACCAGTCGACGTACCGTATGTGGGAAGCGCTGTCCGCGTTGGCGTGCACGGCGACCGTCGACGCCGCACCACATATGGGCACATATCTATGCGCCGACGCGGTCGGCCCCTACCCAGGCAGTCGCGGCGGCGGGGGCAGCGGTCGTCCATTACTGCGCCGGCACTGTTGCATTAAGACATCTCGCGTCGCCAGCGCCGCAGATTCTCCGTCAGGAGGCTCGAGGCGGGAGACGAGGCGCGGATCAGTCGCCGTACAAAGCTCGCAATAGGAACTTTGTCCCGTTCTAACGGACCAAGCTCTGCGCAGGAATTCGATCTTGCAGGAAGTCTTGCGGTCAGCGATCTTGATGATGGCTTAATGCAACAGTGCCTGCGCTGGCTTGGTCAGCGATGCGGGCCGCGGCGCCGAGTGGGTCGCGCAGCCCGCGATGGCGCCAATACCGGCGGTGGCGGCGGTGTGAAGACTGCGAGAATCAGGTGGCGTCGGCGGCGACGGACTGGGATCTGCGGTCGTGTCGTCATGGTTCTCCATGGTCTGGGCGGTGGTTGTAGGAGCGCGGCGTCGTGCCCCGCACCGGTGGAGATCATCGGTAACGGTGCGTCGGGTCGGCCGGGTTAGAACGGGACCTGTTGGGAGAGCAGCCCGGCCGCCGGTGCCCGGCCGGACACCGATCGGCAGAATTCGAGGGCGTCCATGCTGATCTGCTCGCCATCACCCTGCTGCCATCTGCCGCCGGCGGGGCCGGTCAGGTGCAGCGTGTACGGGTGGTCGTGGCGTGCGGCCCATTCCCGGACCACGTCGTCGACGATCACGCCCTCGTGTTCGGCGGTGGCCGCTACCGGGATGCCGGTGGCGCGGCTGATGTCGAGGCGATGCATGAACGGGTCGCGGGTGAGGATGATGTCGAACAGGAACCCGAACGTCCACTGTTCCGGGACACCGCCGACGGCCTGCGTGCCGGGCATCGTGCGGCCACGGATGAACGAGGGCATACGGCGCCGCCGGCGTGCCGCCTTCGGGCCGACGGTGCGCGTGCGGGCGGCGATGTCGGCGGTGCTGAGGTCGGCGTTCTTGGCGACCTGCAACGCGGTGAGTACGTCAATCATGGCCGTGTTTGTGTTTTTCGCGCCTTTCTGGGCGGCCATCTGCTGACGGGCCAGCTCGGGCACGGTCGCGATCATCTCGGCCATGCCCAGGACGTGACCGGCGACCGCCCGCACATCCCACCCGGGACACTCGGTCGGCAGTACCCACTGGTCGGCGGTGATGCTCTCCAACAGTGCGTCGACGCGCGCGTACTCGGTCGCCGCCAACCTCATCGCGACACCCCGGTCAAGTGCACGTAGACGCGGCTTGTCGGATGAACGAACACCGAGCTTGGTGGCCATCGTGGTCTCCTCTTGTCAGGGCGCGATGCCCAGGTTGTCGGCGAGCATGTCGATGGCCCGGTCCAGCAGCCGACTCCACCGATCACCGCCGGGGTCGTTAGCGAGTTGGAGGTCGATCAGGCCGCTGACGAGCGCCACATACAGGTCGATGTCGTCTTGCGTTTGCACCCCGTATCTGGCGAGGTTGGTGCGCAACCTCTCAAGCGTCGCCACCGCCGGCGCGTACGACTCGGCGCTCGGCTCGAAGCCGACGATGGTGCGCTGGTTCATCAGCTGATGACGTGCCAGGTCGCTGACCGCGAAGTCGAAAAACGTCCGCGCATACAGCCGCAAGGCTGCCCGCGCTGAACGCGGTGGCTTTGGTGCAGCGGCGTTCATCACCGCGAGGCACTCCGTCCACGCGTCGGCGAACATCGCGTCGTAGATGGCGTTCTTCGACTCGAAATGCGTGTACAGCGACGGCGCGCGCATCCCCACCAGCTGGGCGACATCGCGCAACGTCACCTGCGCCAGGCCCCGGTCTCGGGCGATCTGCCAGGCGGCATCGACGATCTCCCGCCGGGTCGCCGCACGCCGTTCGGCAGCACGATCACGAATAGGCTCAACTAACATGATTAGGAGTGTGCGTCATTGAGCGCACGGGCGTCAAGGGGCGCTGATGCATTACGCAGCTGATCGGTAGACCCAGGGCATGATTGGTCGGTCAAGCTGTCGTCCCGCCGTCGCCCGTTGCCGCGGCCGGAGTCGGAGTCGGAGTCGGCTTTGGGTGCGGCTCCCCTGGAGCGCAGATACCAGCGCACCGCCACCGTGACGACCTCGGCCGGAAACCGGAAACCCGCGAAAGCAGACCGCGACACCAATGCCGGACGCGGACGAGTTGAGAGCCTCACCCGCCCGCCCTGCCTGATCCACAATCGACGAACGCATCGGTGCCGCCGGTCCTGGTTGCGACCTCGACGTGGGCGCCGAAGGCGTTGACGGCTTGCATGAGCGCGTCGTGGATCGGACGTAGCCCGGCCTTGCGGCCGGCGTATAGGACGTCGATGGGCTGGCGGGGGCGGGTGCTTCTGCATGCCGGGCGAGCAGGGACACGCTGTGGGCCGCCCCGTGGGTCATCCCATGCTCGGCCTTGAGCATGGCCGCGACGTCGGTGTGTTTGGACAGGCCGCTCGCAGCGATGATGGCGTACCAGACCTCCAGCGGTTTGCCGTAGGTGGCTTCGATGTTGCGGATTTGGGCTTGGATCCCGTCCTCGACCGTTGCCACTGCTTTCATCCCGGTGGGTTTGGCGCAGGCGGTCGGACCGCTGCGCGTCAGGCGAGGCGTTGTTCCAGCAGCGCCCGTTCGGCCGGGTTGCCGGTCAGGCGCAAGGCTTGTTCGTCGGCGCGGCGGGCCTGGGCTGGGCGGCCGAGCTGGCGTAGCAGCTCGGCGCGGGTCGCGTGCAGCAGGTGGTAGCCGTCCAGGATGTCGGCAAGGTCGTCGAGTTCGTCGAGGGCGGCTTGCGGGCCTTGGACTCGGCTGACGGCGACGGCTCGATGGAGTCGGATCACCGGAGACTGGGTGTGTGCGAGCAGCGCGTCGTAGAGCAGCAGGATCTGTAGCCAGTCGGTCGTTTCCCAGCTGGCGGCTTCGGCGTGGCAGGCCACGATCGCGGCCTGGATTTGGTAGGGGCCCGGCCGGCGCAGCCGGGAGGCGCGAACTACGACGGCCGCCGCGGCGGCGATCTCGGCGTGGTCCCATAGGCGGCGCTTCTGGTCGCGCAGCAGGACTAGGCGGCCGCGATCGTCGAACCGGGCTCGGACTCGGGCGCGGTGCAGCCGGATCAGCGCCCACAGTCCGAGCACTTCGGGTTCGGTGGGCATCAGCTCAGCCAGCATATGTGCCAGCCACGCGGCGTCGTCGGTGAGATCGCGCCGCTGCGGCAGGTCCCCGCCGCTGGTCAGATACCCCTCGTTGAACATCAAATACACCACCGCGAGCGCCGATAGCCGCTCGGCCAGGTCGTCGTCGGCGGGCATCCGGTACGGGATTCCGGCTGCGCTGATCTTGCGGCGGGCGCGGGTGAGCCGTTGCACGATCGCCTGCTCCGACACCATGAACGCGCCGGCGATCTCGGCCGTGCTCAGCCCGCACACCGTCCGCAGAGCCAGCGCCACCTGGGCCGGTGGGGCCGGTGCCGGATGGCGGCAGGTGAACACTAGCCGCAGCCGGTCGTCGACGGCGTCGTGCAACGGCGGCTGGTCGGCGGGCCACGCCGCCGCATCTGCTAGCAGCCGCCGGTAGCGCAGGTTGCGACGCAGAAGGCAGCTGACCGGTCGCGCCGATCTTTGCTCGGTGCTCGGCGAACCAGGCACCGACGTCGGCATACCGGGCTTTGAGCTCATCCGGGGACATCGCCTCGAACGCCGCGGCGTCCTCGGCACTGCCGCAGAACAACAACACGTACTTCATGACACACCTCCATCCCCTACGTCGAACGACACGACCCTGAACTCGACACCCACGCACCGATTGTTGTCAATCACCCATCGCGGGTGCCCACCTTGGAGCGCGCGAGAATTCCGTCGCCGAGTCGTGGTCGAATTCTCGATTCCCGGCCAGGGACCCGTCAGTCGCGGATACCACGATCTGGCCGTCGCCGACTGGCAGGCTCGCGTCTCGTCGCTGGCTTGTCATCCCGCCCGACCGCGAGTGAGACGGAACACTAGCGACCGAGGATCGCTAGAAAGTGGTGCCGTAGTCGACGACGCAGTTGACCCTAATAGTCGGATCGCCGATGGCCGGGGCGGGCTGGTTCGGGACGTAGATCGTCACCTCGGCCCGGTTGTTGGCGGGATTGTCGTCGGTGAGATTGTTGACCGCCGGCAGGAGATAGACGTTGAGCACGACGCGTTGGCCCGAGAAGTTGTATCCATCGACGTTGACGCCCTCGTCATGGGCGAAAAAGCCACTGTTGAACCAGCTGGCGCCGACGTACCCATCCGTGTTGTGACCGAAGTTGTCCTGCGCCACGAAGTGCAACAGTTTCGGATCATGAGCGCCTCTGTAGTGGAACGCGTAACCGGCGAAGAGCGACTCGGAGCCGTCCTGGCTGGTGCCCCAGTAGCAGAAGTCATCGACGGTTACGCCGTAGTCACTTGGGAATGTGAAGGTGCCCGGACCACCACCCCTGGTCGGCTTCGTCGGAGGAACACCCGACAGGGACACGTTCGGCGGCGACTGACTTAGTGGCGGGCTGCCGTGCCCGCCGGTCGGGTTCGCCGCGGTAGGTGCGGGTGTCAGTGCCTGGGCAGGTGCAGAGGTCGGTGTGGTCGCCGTCGTCGGGCCGCCGTCCGCCCCGCCCAGCCGACCCGCGCCGACGGCCTGTGGTGCGGTGCACGCTGTGAGCAGCGCCGACACCGTGACAACGCAGATCACCGAACCCACGGCGGCTACTCTCATCCCTGGACCGTACAGCGGTCGAACGGACATCCACGTCCGCTGTCGGCTGTCCGACGCCGTCGGGTTTGCACCTCGAGTCACGGTGACCGACAGCGACGCGAACGGGACCCACCGAGACGAGCAGACCACCAAGATCAAACCAACGTACTGTTTCTGGGCGGCGAGTTCGCCGAACGCAGTGGCGACTCGCAGTTGGAGGGCCGCGTCGGTGCGGAGTTCGTAGTGGCCACGACGGATATTCTGCATCGCTCAGACACTTGATGTTGTTGTGGATCGCGCTGCCGCGCGGCTCGCTAGATCGGGTCCCATGCCACGGCGTCGTACGTAGCGGTCAGCAGACCCCCGAGGTCGGCCGGGACAGAGAACGCAACCTCATTGATCTGTGAAACGGGCGCGATACCAAGCGAGTTGGTCACGAACGCTGCCTGATAGGTCGGCAGGTCCGACAGTCGCACCGGCACGCGCCGCGAAGGGATGGGAAGGTTCGCCTGCAGCAGTTGCATCGTGATTCCGCCCAAGCAGGGGGCGTCGGGCCAAACGATGCTGATGCCATCGTAGAACCCGATGTTGCTGATCGCGGCTTCACTGATGAGCCCATCCGCCGTGGTCAGCAAAGCGTCATCGAATCCGCGACGCTCGGCGAGCCGCCCGTAGTAGATCAAGCCGAACGTGCCCACATGCTTGATGTGCGCCGCGGCCCGCTGGTACGGCACCGACATGAGCCGTTGTGGGGCGTCGGCCACCTCGGCTGGCGCTCGAACCACCACCATGACGGCAATGCCTTCATCCTCGCGCTGGAACACGTTGACCCGCACAGACGCATCTGCCGTGTCCTGCAGCGCGTGACGGACGCGGTCACGGATCAACTCTTGGTCGATCTCGACACCGAACAGCTCCTGGGTGGCCGACACCAGCCGTCGCAGGTGCAGGTCGATGCCGCGCACGCGGCGTCGCCTCACTTGCATCGCCGTGAAGTGCCCGTAGTTGACAAGCGCTACCGGACGCAGGCCTTCCTCGGTCGCCAGACGCCCATCAATCTCAATCCGTACCGTCATATCGCGCATGATCGCACCGTGAGCAACCAAGGAGCCAACGACCGACAGTCAGAGCCCGCGACCGAATCTCGCCACCGGCCCGGATCCCCCGACAAGTATCGATCTGCGACCCAGCCGCCTACTGCCTTCCCTTCCGTCACCGGGGTAATCAGCAGTGGTTGACCGGACTGGGCTTCGATCCAGTCGGCCGTCAACGCGAAAGCGAGCTCCCACGGCCGATGTTCGGCGTCGTCGGGCACCCACGCCGCGGTGTATCGGGTGTCGGTCATGGACAAGACGATAGCCAGGTCACTCGATCGCCGAGAGTCCCCGGACTTCGCTTCGTTTACTGCGACCGAGGTGATCTTCCGCGCCGCGATCGCGGATCCGTCCGGCGCGGGCCATCGGCTGTTGCTGCGCCTCGGCGTCGACCCCACCAACTTCGGCCGCCAAACCGGCGAGAGCTAAGAAGGACTGTCGGCGGTTTAGCTGACCGTCGGGGTGGGTGATCAGGAACGGAGCCGGAAGTGCGCGAATCGCGCAGCATCGAGCCGGCGTCCGTATGCCGAACATGATCATGCCGAGGATCTCGGTGGATGGCATGGTGTTGCGCGGTTCTTTGTCATATGAACCCGCGACCTCTGGTGTCGGCGTCGCGTGAAAACGTACCCAGTATCGACGGGTGAATGTGGACCCTCCTGATGATCGGGAGGTGTTGAACGTGGAGGACTGGGCGGAGATCCGTCGGCTGTATCGGGCTGAGGGTATGCCGATTCGGGCGATCTGCCGTCAGCTGGGTGTTGGTCGGAACACGGTGCGGCGGGCGTTAGCGGCGGAGTCTGTTCCGCGGTATCAGCGTCGGTTGAAGGGTTCGATCGTGGACGGGGTCGAGCCGCGGATTCGTGAGTTGTTGGCGGCGTGGCCGACGATGCCGGCGACGGTGATCGCGGAGCGGATCGGCTGGGACCGGTCGATCACGGTGCTTAAGGATCGGGTTCGTGTGTTGCGGCCGTTGTTCCTGCCGCCGGATCCGGCGCAGCGTACCGACTATCGGCCGGGTGAGCTGGCGCAGTGCGATTTGTGGTTCCCGCCGGCGCCGGTGCCGTTGGGGTTCGGGCAGACCGGATCGCCGCCGGTGCTGGTCATGGTCGCTGGGTATTCGCGGTGGCTGTCGGCGGTGATGATCCCGTCCCGGCAGATCCCCGACCTGCTGGCTGGACAGTGGGCGATCATCTCTCGGTTGGGTGCCGTGCCGAAGGCGTTGGTGTGGGACAACGAGTCCGGGATCGGGCAGTGGCGCGGCGGCAAGCCGCAGCTGACTGCTGCGATGAACGTCTTCCGCGGAACGCTGGGAATCCGGGTGGTGCAGTGCCGACCGGCGGATCCGGAATCGAAGGGTCTGGTGGAGCGGGCCAACGGCTATCTGGAGACGTCGTTTCTGCCCGGTCGCACGTTCACCTCGCCTGCAGGACTTCAATATACAGCTTCAGGCGTGGTTGGCGGTGGCCAACAACCGCCAGCATCGCGGTCTGGGATGCCGGCCGGCCGATCGCGTCGACGCCGACCGGGCGGCGATGGTCGCCCTGCCGCCGGTTGCTCCGGTCGTCGGATGGCGGCTGACTACGCGGCTGCCGCGCGATCATTATGTGCGGCTGGACGCCAACGACTATTCGGTGCACCCGTCGGTCGTGGGACGCCGCGTCGATGTGACCGCCGACGCGACACACCTCGACGTGTGCTGTGACGGGAAGCCGGTGGCCCGACATGACCGATGCTGGGCGCGACATCAATCGATCACCGATCCTGCCCACCGGGTCGCCGCCGACCAGCTCCGAGCGGCGCACCGGCGGACATCAGCTACCCCGATCGTGACCCCGGTCGAGTCCCGCGACCTCGCCGACTACGACCGCATGTTCGGCCTCGATGACCAGGAGGTGGCCTGATGCCTGGCAAGACCATCACCGCACCGGCCCGCAACGTCGCCGCGGAACTGGCGTTTCTGACCCGGGCGCTGAAAGCTCCATCGTTGGCGGCCGCGGTCGAGCGGCTCGCCGAACGTGCCCGAGCAGAGTCGTGGTCGCACGAGGAGTTCCTCGCCGCGTGTCTGCAGCGTGAGGTCTCTGCCCGCGAGTCCCACGGCGGTGAGGGACGCATCCGCGCTGCCCGGTTCGCGGCCCGCAAATCGTTGGAGGACTTCGACTTCGACCACCAACGCTCACTCAAACGCGACACCATCAGCCACCTGGGCACGCTGGACTTCGTCACCGCGAAAGACAACGTGGTGTTCCTCGGACCACCCGGGACCGGCAAAACGCACCTGTCCATCGGCCTAGGGATCCGCGCCTGCCAGGCCGGGCACCGGGTCGCGTTCGCGACCGCCGCGCAGTGGGTCGCCCGACTCGCCGACGCCCACCACGCCGGGCGTCTCGAGGACGAGCTGGTCAAACTCGGCCGTGTTCCGCTGCTAATCATCGACGAGGTCGGCTACATCCCGTTCGAGGCCGAAGCCGCAAACCTGTTCTTCCAACTGGTCTCTAGCCCGCTACGAACGCGCGTCGCTCATCGTCACCAGCAACAAGCCCTTCGGCCGCTGGGGTGAAGTCTTCGGCGACGACGTCGTTGCCGCCGCGATGATCGACCGACTCGTCCACCACGCCGAGGTCATCTCCCTGAAAGGCGACAGCTATCGACTCAAAGACCGCGACCTCGGCCGCACACCCACCACCACCAACGACTAGAAAGATCCAAAACCAGCCAAGGTGGGTCCGTTTTCACCCGACGAGGGTGGGTCCGTTTTGGCGCGACGTTGACATCTGGCTTATGAGGCGGCATTTGTCGGTCCGACGGATGCTGGTCTGTACCTACCGTGCAGGTCGCCGGCGGTGCGGCTGGCTGGGACGTCCGGCCGCTTACAAGGATTCTCGTGTCGTTCGTGGAGTCTCGTTCCCAACAGTGTTCCCAAATCCGTGCCCTCCGGAGGCCGCCCGCCCGCCACCCGGCGCGCCTCGCCTGCCCCACGGGGCGAAATGCGTCCGCAAGTGATCCGCCAGCTCGGCGATTTCTGCCGGTCCACCGTGCGGGGCACCGGCCACTCGTTGCCGGCCATCCAGCCGAACTCCTCCGGTGTGCCTCGGTGGCATGCGAAGACGTCCTGGTGGAAGTGGAAGTGGGCCACGCCGTGGCCGACGATCGCGGCGAATACGTACTCCCGGTCCAGCGCCGCGAAGCGCCGCCGCCGCCCGCGCCGCCGCCCAACCGACCGCGGCTGCCTCTGTGTCGGTGAGCTCGTCGAGATAGGGCACGTGGCGGCGCGTCTCGACGAACAGGTGGCCGAGGAACGCGCGGCCGGTTGCGTCGCGACGAACCCGCGCCAGCCGGAGCCGGGTGATTAGAAACGATCACCCGGCCAGCGGTCACACTGACTGCGAGGCGCCAGCACATACGGCCGCTGCCTGCAGGTCAGATCGTGCGCCTCGCTCAGATGCTTCGTAGTCAGGCGTGTCGTATTGCCAAAACTAGGAAACACACCGGCTTGGTCCGTCTCGGTTGCTGTCTTGTGTCCGGAACCCGATCGAGGGTGCGCTGGGCCTTGTGCGTGCACGTGTGGACGCCCCACACAGATCGTTAACCTCGATCCCCCGCCGGAAGCCTACAATCTGGCCATGACGACCGGATGGGGCAACGAGCAGGCCAAGGACGCCGTTCACCGCACCCCTTCGCGGCGGTAGCTCGGGCCGAGTCGCCGTCCTGGTGGTCGCCTCTGGCTTTTTCGCCCTGGGCGGAAGGCCCCTGAACGCGGGCGCACCCGTTCATCCGGACCAAGACCGCCAACGAGATCCCGCCCCACGCCCAGCGTCAAGCAATTTCAGACGCGCGACACTAGTTGCGGTTGACTGCATTCTGATTGCGTGATAATCGGCCGGGGGCGGCATCGGCCACCCTGGACCGTTGGTGGTGATCACCGTGCGCCTGCCCCGGATGTAGCGGCGCCAAGCTAATCCGTACCCGCCGAAGGTTGCGACTCGAACGGTGTGTCCCACGGCCATGTGAGCTTTCCGGCCCGGATGAGGGCGCGGGCCGCTTCATCATTGCGGTACACCAGTGGGATGACCGTCAGTGGCAGCTGTTGACCGGTTCTGCGGGACCTCGCGGCCTCCGGATGCAGGCGGAAGCGCGGTCCGGGGCCACGGGCAATCCACTCGGCCAGCGTCGTCTCGATCCGCCCAAACGGGTGGTAGATCACGACGATGACGTCTTCCGGGTCCCACTCGGGATCAGTCACCCGACCCCCTCCACCGGTAGCGCACGAAGCCGACCAGGTACGGCTTGAGGCTACCCGCGAACAGCTGCTCAGGCTTGCGCTGCGCCCACCGCATCGTGGGTTCGATCAGAAGCATCCACCGCACCTGGACCACGCCGTGCCCGCCGGGTTCCCGCTCCCATGTACGCGCCAGCCCAATCGCGGCTGTCTGACCTGCAAGGACAGGATGAAAAACCCTCAGTGACCTGTCCCGTCTGCCGTCGACCCACCGTCCAGGGAGCGGGCCTGCCCCGCCGTGTCCGGGTGGAGCACCCCACCGTCTGACCGACCTGGACATGGTGGGGCAGGTCTGCTCGGCTTCGCCTGGGTCGATGGCGGGGCGGATACCCGGAGCCCGAGATCCCGGGGCTCCGGGCGGAGCCCGGTCGCCGAAGGCGTCCCAAGCGAATCGTCAATGTGGTGCGGCCGGCCGGCGCGCGCGGCAGGCGGAAGGTCGAAAGCGTGGCGCCGGGCCGGCACGGTCGCGCCGCGTCAGCGGCGTCTTGATGGGTCAGCAGACGAATTCGGCAATGCGGTGCGTCCACGATTCAGCAGGCGTCCGCCGTGACGAGCTCGGGCACCGCGCGTCACCCGCTACTTTCCGCCCGGTTGCTTCCGCGCCGGCCGACGGGCGCTGCGGGAGGACCCGGTCGCGGGAGCGTCAGCGGGAGCGGCCGGTGTCCGTCCCTGTTCGGCGGCGCGGCCGGCCCTTTAGGGCCGGCTTGAACTTCGTACAGAAAGTTCTCACACGCAGCAAGGCGACAAGTGTCCTGCCTCGGTTGATGGTTGACACTGCGGCCTCGGTTGATGCTTGACACCTGGTCTGCCTGGATCTTGTTCTGCCCGTGAGGGCGGAGGAGGTCCGGGTGGGACTTTCGGAGTTGAGCGTTATGGAGCAACGGTTCCACGCGGTGATGGAGTGTCTGGGCGGTGCTGCGAAGACGGAAGTCGCCGCCCGATATGGAGTGTCACCGCAGACGCTGCACACGTGGCCGGGCAGGTATGCCAGCGACGGTCTGAAGGGGCTAGAGGATCGATCGCATCGTCCACACGAGTGCCCGCATCGGGTCGATGCCGAGGTGGAGGCGTTGGTGTGCGAGCTGCGTCAGGCGCATCAACGGTGGGGACCGCGGCGGTTGCGGTTCGAAGTCGGCCGGCGAGGTGTAGATCCGCTGCCGGCCCGGGCGACGATGTATCGGATCCTGCGCCGCAACAACCTGGTGACAGCGGCTCCTCGTCGCCGCAAGCGGGAGGACTACAAGCGGTGGGAACGTCCGGAGCCGATGGAGTTGTGGCAGCTGGACATCGTCGGCGGGGTGTTCCTCGGCGATGGCACCGAATGCAAGGTCGTCACCGGCCTGGACGATCACAGCCGGTATTGCGTGATCGCCACGGTGGTGCGACGAGCCACCGGCCGGGCGGTATGCGCGGCGTTCGCGGCGGCGTTGACCCGGTTCGGCGTGCCCGGTGAGGTCCTCACCGACAATGGCAAGCAGTTCACCGGCCGGTTCACCAAACCGCGTCCGGGCGAGGTCCTCTTCGAGCGGATCTGCCGGGAGAACGGGATCACCGCCCGCAACACCAAGCCACGCTCACCGACTACCACGGGGAAGGTGGAACGGTTCCACCAGTCGTTGGAGGGCGAATGCCTCGACGGCCGCGTCTTCCCGAGCATCGCCGATGCGCAGGCCGCGATCGACGCGTTCGTCGTCGACTACAACCATGACCGGCCGCATCAGGGCATCGACGACGCGTTCCCGGTCACCCGGTTCGAGCGGCCGACCCCGGACCGGGACCGGCTCGAGGCAACCGCGGCACCGTTACGTATCCCCGCCGGGCTGCTGCCTGCCCAGACAACACCGGCAACCGCACCCGACAGCGCCTCGATGACCGTGTCCACCGCCCGGTCGCAGGCGATCCAACTCGACCGGATTGTGCCCACCTCAGGCGGTGTCGACATCGCCGGCCAGCAGGTGTGGCTCGGCCCCGCCCGGGCCGGCCTGCCCATCACGATCTGGGTCGACACCGACCGGCTGCACGTGCTGACCCGCGACGGTGCCCGCATCAAATCCAGCCCGTCCCGGCTATCGCAGCGTGACCTGACCAAACTACTGGCCGCCGGCGCCGTCCCGGCTGGGCCATCACCACTACCCGCCGTCGCCACGGACCTGCCCGCCGTGGAGGTCGACCGGATCGTCAACGCATGCGGCGGCATCAGCGTCAGCGGCAAACAGGTCAGCGTCGGCATGCCACTGGCCGGTCAACGCGTCCGGATCCGCCTCGACGGTATCCTCATGCACGTCATCGACGAACACGGCCAACTACGCCGCACCCTGCGCTGCCCACTACCGCCGGCCGCGTGCGCGCGGATCCGGGACGCCCGACCAGCCTCAGCAATCCCAGCCCCGGCATCGGCACCCACGGTGGAACGGATCGTGTCCATTAACGGCAGCATCCAGGTCGCCGGACAGAAGATCCAGGTCGGCGCCGTCCACGCCCGCAAAATCGTCGACGTCGCCCTCGACGAGCACACCGTCACCATCTACGACGGCCAGGTCGCCGTCGCCGCCGTCCCCCGCCACAGCACCACCGAGTTGAACCGCACGAAAACCAAACACCAGATCATCGCAGCCGTCTGATGTGGACCGCCACTCCAGATGTTCTGCCTCATGCGGTCCCCGCTACCGTGTCGCAGGCACGTAACGTATGCCGCCACTCTCGGGAAGCAGGTAGCCGAACTCCGGCATCAGAGCGACACTGCCCACCTGTTCGGAACGTACCTGACCCGATGCTTCGAAGCCGATAACGCCCAGCAGGTAGTCCACCGCATCGTGCACACGACCGCCGACTTCGGCCAGCCACCCATCAATCGGGCGTCGCCAAACCATGGAATCGTCGCCGGCGTCATCTCCGAACGGGAACCCACCCACTCGACGCTCAGCACGCGCCAGGGCCCCCATCGGTAGGAAGAAGTCCAACCAGTCCGCGCCGCCATCCTCCCGCACCGTGACAGCCCCGCAGACCACACGCCCGCCACCCGGCAAATCCACCACACCACGCAGCTGACCGAACCGATCGAGCGACTCCACCGTGCAAGAGACGACCGCCTGCGCATCGATCTCACGCTCACGGATGCCGTAGCAGCCGCGGATCCCGGCCGCCCGCCACAACGACTCCAGAGTCCGCTCCAGCCGCTCGTCGCTGGTCTCGCCGATCTCGATGCTCAGCTCATAGAAGCCGCCACGCCAGTTGTCGTCATCAACGAAGCTATCCGGAGCAGTCACCGACCGATCATTTACCGTCATCGCGCGATCGTCGAGCCGGATACAAGCCCTACCATCAACCCCAGCAACCGAACTCACCTATTCGATCATGACCAGGCGTCAAGGATCCTCCGACGCTAAAGCGTCAACCATCATGCGGGTCCAGACAACGAGGTCGACAACGAGGTCGACACGAGGTCGACTCGACATGTGTCGTGTCCCGGTACCTGCTTTACATCGCTGTCCCAGCACATGCTTTACACGTCGAATCGTCGATACGCCGAATCGTGTACGGGCTGCTAATGCTGCGCTGATCGCGTCATACGCGCCTACGCCCGCCCGACGAGTACGGAGCACAGGCGAAAGGTCAAAGTGCGCTCAGCGGTGGCGAGGTTTGGACAGGGCAGCGTCGATCTCGTCGCGTCGTCGCGCCACGAGCGCGTCGAACGCCTTGTTGGGCAAGTGGCGCTCGTCGGTGAACTTGATGCCCCCCTTTGTGGACTCGAAGTCGTCGAACTCGGCGATCACGCTCTCGACGATGACCGGCTGAACGGGAACACCGAGTAGCCCTGCTTCGTCGAGACCACGCTGATGAGCGGCCGGCCACGATAGCGCAGCGCGGCCATGCCGTAGCTCGTGCCTTCCTGTGCCTCCGGCACAACCGCCATTGCGCGTGCCCGGTACCACTCGAGCACGGAGCGCGCGGGCTCGTCGAGGCGGGCGATGTAGTCGGTCACCTCAGCCATGCCAACATCGTGACATACCCGGAATGTCGCGCTCGATTCGCGGCATAGAAAGACGTCCAGGGGGCGGCGATAGACTCGTCCTGCCGTTCAGCGATCATGAACCTCATGGAGGACCAGCGGGCGCCGCAGTCGGCCGAGGGTGAGGCGAAGGTCATCACGCTCTGCGGCTCGACCAAGTTTGAGGCTGAGTTCGCGGAGGTCAACCAGCGGCTCACGATGGAAGGTTGCGTCGTGATCAGCCTCGGAATGTTCAGCCTCCCCGATCTGCCGGACTACGACTGGACAGCCGACAGCTCGGACCTGAAGGGGCGGCTCGGCGGCGTGCACTTCCAAAAGATTCGCATGGCTGACGAGGTGTACATCGTGGATCCGGGTGGCTACGTAGGTGAGTCAACCCGACGGGAGATTGCCTACGCGGAGTCGCTCGGCAAGCCGGTTCGGTATCTGAGTCGCGAGCGCTTGGCTCGAACGGGAGACGGCCCCCAAGAGTGAGTCCGACCGGGCGGTCCGCTCATCGGCAGTTCAAGACGCTCTCCGAACCCACTCACCGACCACCGAGCGTGACGGTGCCCGCTGGCTAGCACGCACCAACGGCGGCAGATCCGTGCACTCGACCTTGGCATAACTGATGGCCGAGTTCATCTACAGCACCAGATGCACCGACCGTAGGCCGGCCCTCGGTCAGGTGGCCTGCGCAATTTGAATCAGGTTGCCGCAGGTGTCGTCGAAGACCGCGGTGGTAACCGTACCCATCTCTAGAGGTTCCTGGGTGAACCGCACGCCCAAGCCGCGCAATCGTTCAAATTCTTCGCGGACGTCCTCAACCGCGAAAGACGTGTACGGGATGCCGTCATTGACCAGTGCCTCCTTCCACGGTTTGGCCGCGGGGTGTCCGTCCGGTTCGAGCAGCAACTCACAGCCGTCCGGATCGTCGCGCGAGACGACCGTGAGCCAGCGGTCCTCGCCGAGCGGAACCTCCGTCTTCTTCACGAAGCCCAGTACTTCGGTATAGAACCGCAGTGCTTCGTCCTGGTTGTGGACGAGAACGCTAGTGAGGTTGATGCGCATCAGTTCTCCTTCGTTTCGCGGTTGCGCCATCGATCGGTAAGGCGCTCCAGGGGCCCGGTGTTCATGTAGTGAAACTTGTAGCGGCCCTCGCGGTGGCTGGTGACGAGGCCCGCCCCGATCAGTACCTCAAGGTGCTGGGAGATCGCCTGCCGGGACGAGCCAAGCTGGTGCTTCATAGCCAGTCGCGAGCAGATCTCGAACAGCGTCTGACCATCGCGCTCGGCCAGTTCGTCGAGGATCTTCCGACGGGTCGGGTCGGCCAGGGCTTTGAAGACGTCATCCTCCCTGCCGGCGTCGTGTTCGGTTTCGGCGGTGTCTCCCACCCCTCAATGATAGGCAAGTCGTGACTTGCCTATCAAGTTGGGAGGCGATGCGATCGGCAACAACACCCTGATCACGCGTCACCGGCCGTCAACGGAACCGGGGGGCCTCCCATGTCGTCGCCGTCACCGAGATCAGGCGTCCGCGCATCGGCAGATCAGGTCGTGTCCCGCGAGCGATTCGCGGCATGAGCGGGCGGCAGCACGACGCACGCTGCGATAACATCGGCCTCTATACGTCCCGGGCGCGAGATCGATGGACGGACTCAGGCCAGTACCGCGAGGGAGCCAAATGCGGGACCTCACGCGAGAGCGCTACTACGAGGACCGGGCCCCTGTCTACGACGCGACCAGCTACCGTGGCGACCCGCAGGTCAATGCCGGCCTGGATCGGGAGACGGCGGAGATCGGAGCCCGGCTTACCGCACTTTCCCCGGGCCGGGTGTTGGAGGTGGGTTGCGGCACCGCGGTGTGGACGCAGTTCCTTCGCGGCGTGATCGTGGCGATGGATCAGAGCGCTGCGATGCTCGAACTCGCTCGGACCCGCGTCCCGGAAGCGATGCTCATCCGCGCGTTAGTTCCGCCGATGCCCTTCGTTGGCGACAGCTTCGATCGTGTATTCACCGCCAACTTCTACGGGCTGCTTCGAGCGCCGGAGCGGGCACTGTTCTTGGCCGATGTATCCCGGGTCGCCAGGGAGCTGATCGTGGTCGACCTACGCTCCGATGACGACGCGTCGATGGAGGGCATCGAAGAGCGGAGCATCGGCACCGATGTGACCTACCGGATCTTCCGGCGCCGCTTCACCCCTCGGAGTTTGTGCGACGAGCTGGGCGGTGAACTCATGTATTCGGGCCGCTACTTCCTGGCTGTGCAGGTGATGCTCGCACCAGCGGCGTCCCCACCGTGAGATCGACACGGCGAGCCGCCCGAACGGTCAGCCCGCGGTCACCGCACCAGCGGAGGAAGACATCTAGGTCGGACTCGGTGTGCAGGCGTGACATGCCCTGTAGCGGCCCAGATGCGCGCACAAGGCCACGCGCAACATCGGAGCAACAATCAACGGGATCGGCGACGCGAGCGACGAATCAGTCATAACCCAACGGTCACGCCCGTCATTGCTCTCCACGCCGTCGGCGGCATGGCAGTACAACTGGTCGCGGGCGGGTGGGTTGCACGAGACTGATGAACGTGATGGAGATTCGGCCCGCTGCTGACGCTGATGCTGCGCGATGGTTGCTGCGGTCTGATGTTGATTGGTGGGATCTTGTTCGGTACGGCCCACCCGGCTATGCCGTGTACGTACGCATCGAGTTTCCGCAAGATTCTGAGGCGGATGTCGTCCGGTCAGGAGGAGAGCTGGTCGATGCCGTTCGCTCGGCACTCGCGACCCTCGTTTCGTACACGACGGCTGCCATCGGATACGCGGCGATATGGGAGGGCTGGGTGAGCGGGGCGCCGGCTCCTCAAGCGCCGCGAGTGCCGATTCCTAATCGAGCGATGCTGCTGTTCACCGGCCCTGTCGAGGCACTCAGAGACGCACCAGCGCTGGCTTGGTACGGCTCAGCAACGCGCGTCGCCCAAGAACCGCACCTCGTGTGGCCGGAGGATCATGCCTGGTGTCTGGCCTGCGAGGTCGACGAGGAGATCGAGTTCACTGTGGGTTGTTCCGGGGACGCGTCCCAAGCTCTGGCTAGAGCCCTGCCGGGCGCGGTCCGACGAGTGCGCTACGGGCAACCGGCTCCGTTGTACCGCGACCCAGCCTAGCGCCCAGCATCCGCTCATCGGCTAGAAGCGGATGACCGGCGCATGGGGTCGCGGGCTATCGGCCTCGCGAGGGCGACGGCAGCCCATAGCCGGTGTAACCGATCAAGTGGAGTCACGGTGTAACGCATCAACTGGAGTACGACATCGACCATTGCTCGCCGCAATCCTCGACTCCAACCGATCTCACAAGTCGGAGCATGTATGTCAGCCCGCGCTGAGGTGGGTCCGGCGCACGATCAGCCAGACGGCGGCGAGGGCGATCACGGCGAGGCTTAGGTAGCCGGAGGCGAGGATCAGGTGGAAGGCGGGAATCCTGCTGGCGGGCTGGTAGAGGGTGTGGGTCTGGAGATGGTTGCGCGCGAGGCAGGCGAGGCTCGCGTCGGGGTCGGGGTTCGGGCAGAGGCGGTTTAGTGTGGTGTAGTCGAGTTCGTGTCCGGTGGAGTCGAACAGGTTCGTCGGTTGGCCTGGTCCGTCCAGGTAGCCGCCCTTGACGAACAGGGCGTTGCGCAGTAGGCCGGTGTCCGGTTGGTCGAAATGCGTGTAGACGGACAGCGGCGTCATGAGGGTGGGGTAGCGCCACTGGACGCCGAGCATCAGGGCGACGAAGCCTGCGATGACGCCGAGCGCGGCGGGCAGGGTGCGTCTGATGGCGGCGCCGAGTGCGGCGCCGAGGGCGAACCAGCAGACGCCGACCGCGAGCGGGAGCATCCCGGATTCCAGGAACAGCGTGTCTGTGAACATGCCGGCGCCGGCGACGTTGGATTGCACATGCGCCAGGTGGTCGCTTTCCACGCACACGACCGCGGTCAGGGCCGCGACGAACCCACCGAGCAGGGTCAGCTTGGTCCACACCCAGCGCACCGGGGAGACGTCCTGGCTCCAGGCCAGCAGCAGGGTCCGCTGCTCGTGCTCGCGGGCCAGTAGCGGGACACCGATGAACACGCCGATCAGCAGCGGCGTGTACCGGACCACCATCAGCAGGTCGGTGGCCACGCTGACGGGGCCTTGGGGGGCGCGCAGCGTCGCTTCTTGGGGGGAGTGAGGCGGGCAGAACGTGTCGTGGCATTGGTGGTACAGGGCGGTCAGGTCGGCGGCCAGGTAGGCCATCCAGCCAGTGAGGACGGCCGCCATGAGCAGTGCGCCGAGCAGGGCCCATCGGTGCTGGCGCCAGGTCAGCCAGAGCAGGCCGAAGATACCGTTGGCCGGTGCGTCGGATGTGCGGCCGGTCGCGCCGTCCGCGGCCAGGGGCGGGTGGATCAGCGATTTCATGCTGCTGCCTCGAGGCCCTGATGCCCCTTGCCTGACGCCTTGAGGTAGGTGAGGACCAGCTGGTCCAGGGAGACGGGGTGGGCGGTCCATCCGGGGGCGACGACGGCGGGTGCGACCGCTGCGTCGGGCAGCCGGACGACGAAGGTCGACTGCCGGTCGGTGTGCTGTGCCTGGACGATCGTGCCCGGGCTCGGCGGCCGGTCCGCCCGAGGCCCGGCCAGGCGCAGGTGGCAGGTGAGCAGCTGCTCGACGTCGCCGGTCAGCACGGGACGGCCCGCGTCGAGCAGCAGCAGGTGGTCGCCGACGCCGCTGAGTTCGGCCACGATGTGGGTCGACAGCATGACCGTCATGTCGCTGTCGGCGGCCTCCGCCATCAGCTCACCGGTCACCTCGGTACGGGCCAGCGGGTCGAGGTTGGCCAGTGGCTCGTCCAACAGCAGCACGGCGGGGCAGGACGCCAGGGTGACCGCGAGAGCGACCTGCGTGCGCTGGCCCCCGGACAGCTTGCCGCAGCGGCGGTCCAGCGGTACGTCGAAGCGCTCCAGCCAGGACAGCGCCCGCCGCTGGTCCCATACGCGGTTGGTGGAGTGCCCGAAGCGCAGCATGTCCGCCGCGCTGAAGTCCCGGTACAGGGGCTTGTCCTGGGCCAGGATCGCGACGCGGCCGCCGGCGTCGGCGGTTCCGCCTCCACCGGCGGCCTTTCCTTTCACCACTGTGTGGCCGTCGACCAGCAGCGTGCCGGAGGTGGCCGGCAGCATGCCGGCGATGATGCTCATCAGCGTCGACTTGCCCGCGCCGTTGGCGCCGACCAGCGCGATGATGCGGCCTGCGGGCAGCTGGAAACTGCACTCCCGCAGTGCCCACAGTTTGCGATAGCGCTTGCTGACGTTTCGCGCTTCTACTGCGACGGACTGGTCGTTCATGCAGCGCCCGCTTCCCCGCGCAACACGGCTCCCTGGGCCGGTTCCGGCTGCGGATCGCCGGTGGCGGCCTGTGTCCTGCGCAGTGAGTCCTCAACGATCACCGAGGCGACCAGCGCCTGGACATCCTCGTCCTCCAGACCCGCTTCGCGCGCCTGACCGAGCCACCGGGCCAGGCCGGTGCGCAACCGGGCCATGACATGCGGATCCGCATCGCCCAGCTTCCCGCTGACGAAGGTGCCCGCCCCCTGCCGCGCCTCCACCAGCCCGGACAACTCCAGCTCCCGGTAGGCCTTCAGCACCGTGCTCGGGTTCACCGTGCACGAGGTCACCACGCTACGCACCGTGGGCAGTTGGTCCCCGGGATGCAGCAGCCCCATCCGCAACGCCTCCCGGACCTGCCTGATCAGCTGCGCGTACGCGGGCACGCTGCTGGACCGGTCGACATGGAAGTTGATCACGTCTCGGGTCCTCCCCAGACAAACAGATTGTGTCATTTGAGTAGAACACCAGCTAATCAGTATGGCAAGGGCCGCGGGCCAACGCGGGCCGGATGGCGCAGGTTGAGCCATGTCATGGCCATTTCCCGAGCGGCGACCATTCATGGCGGCACAGTCGTGAATTGATGCCGAGCACGTCCAGCGGTCGGTTGGGCGTCGCGGGCGTCAAGGCGGCGATGTTGGTGCTGCCGGCGAGGAGGATTTCATAGGCCGTTAGATCCAACCAGGCCGCCCTGCAAGGCGGGGCCGCCACGATCTGGGGGAGGAGGGCACACCAGTGGCTGGATCCGACCGGCGCGTGCGTTTTCTGTTCGTCGTCGTGTTCGCCCTGTGCGTCGTCGCGCGGGCGATCATCGATGCCAATATTTACATGGTTTGGCAGTGGCGCCGGTCGCGGGCGGCCCAACGGATGGTCTCACTTTTGGTCTCATTCACTGGCGTTCGCACCCGTTCGGCGCGGCCTCAAAGAAGCCGAAGTCCGACTCGATAACCGATCCGCCCGCATCAGCAACCAGATCACCCTCGGCCGCGACGGCTACATCCATAAACCGCCCAAAAGCAACACCGGCAACCGCGACGTGTTCTACGACGACGAAACCAGCGCCATCCTGACCCGCTACGCCACAACTAAAGCCGAACGGAAACTCGCCGCCGGACCGGCCTGGCCGAACACTGGTCTGTTCTTCGTCCGACCCGACGGACACGCCTGGAACCCACAGACCGTCTCCCAACGCTTCCGACGCCTGATCATCCGAGCCGGGCTGCCACCCATCCGGTTCCACGACCTGCGCCACGTCGCCGCGACCATCGGCCTACAAGCCGGCGTCGGCATCAAAGTCACCCAGGAACTGCTCGGCCACACCACGTCCGCGCTGACCAGCGACACCTACACCACCGTCATCGAAGAACTCCACCGCGACGCCGCCGACGCGGTCGCCCGCACCCTCCGCCGTAAAACTGCATGATCACCACCCCGGTCGTAGGACACCCCGTACGTCCCACGGCCGGGGCAACCCCACCGCTTCGACGACGAGGCGTGTCTCGGTTGGCATCCGGTTGGCATCCCACGCCGAGGGACACACCCGATTCACCCCGTGCACGGACAGGGACGCCGCTCTAATGATCTTCCTGACGGCATCGATGCGGCATCGCCACACCCGCACACGGACATCGGACGAACCCAATACCAGCAGGGACACCGCCCGCACGCCCAGGTACGGGCAGGTACGCCCAGACCGGTATCCTCGACCGAGTCCCGCCCTCGTAGCTCAGGGGATAGAGCAACGGTTTCCTAAACCGTGTGTCGGCAGTTCGAATCTGCCCGGGGGCACCAGGTCAAAGCCATGATCACCTATCCTTATCCGCTCGTCCGAGGCTTGCGTGCCCGTTGCCTCGGGCGTAATGGCGCGTTGTGACGCTGGCATTCGAATGGCCAAGCCGTCGCGCGGCCACGAGCACCCCGTGCGAGTCCGCGACCCAAGTGGCATGCGTGGCCCGCAGGTCGTGGGGCGTCACGTCGCCTAAGCCGGCTGCATTGACAGCCTGAACGAAACGGCGGCGGAAACCGTGATAGCTCTGCTGGCGATGGGCCGTATGTTTTTGGCGACCGGGAAATGCAAACGTCGATGGATCGTCCGGCAGGCTGGCGAGATGTTGCCGGACGAGCGACATGACGAATGCGGGCAATCTCGGCCCCTCTCTTGTAATCGGAGGGTTCGTAGGAGTCGCCCTCTGAAACTGGTGCTCACCGTCGCAGGGCTCCCGCCAGCCGGTCAACGCAAGCATCGTTATGCGCCTTGATCGAAGAAAGACTAGCCATCGGCGACATCAGCGCGGTCAAGGGCGTGTAGACGTGACCGCCGGACCGCCGTCGCCATTTCAGGGCCAGGAATGGGAAGTACTTCAATGCCACGACGTCCGCACGCCGGATCCTTCGGGACCAAAACAGTCCTCGCACAATGACGCAATCCCGCTCTACCAAAACAGACATCCGGTAGCCACGCACGGACAGAAAGGTGCCAACACCAAGCAGCGCCCGGCGGCGTCAGCGTGAGCCTCGAGGGATCAGAGTCGGATTTCGCGGAGCGTCCACGCCGGTGGCGTCGAGTCCACGGGCCAGCCATCAAGCGACGAGGACCCCAGCAACGAACATCCCCTACGGCCTCGATCCGATGGTCCAAGCCCGGCTGCGGCAGCGTAGCGTCGGCTATGTCCTCGCCACCGCCCGCAATCGGCGCATCCGGGCCACCGAGGACGCCCGCTCTTCCACCGCACCGATCATCTGCTGGGTCAAACCACCCGGCCCGTCCACCGCCAGCCCAACGAGACCGTGTCGTATCAAGGGAGCGCGCGAGCCGTGCACGCCGAGCGTCCGATCGCGACCATCGCGCCCAGGTCCTCGACGTCGCTGCCCCGTGTATCCGCGCGCTTATCGGACAGGGCGACCGAACTTCGAAACATCGAGGCGTTGTCGCTGTCGTACGTCAGTAGCGAACGGCGATGGTCCGATTCGGGCCGTCGATCCGGATGTCGCCGCCGTACGGCAAAACGAGCTGCGGATCGGTGTGCCCGAAGTCGACGTTGAACACCGCCATCGCGTCTGGCGCGTAGGCGGACAAAGCGCGCAGGATGGCCGCGCGCTGCGCTTGTGCGTACTCCTGCTTCTGAGTGGGCGTGTTCGGGCGGGACCGCTCCCACGCCTTTGGCCGTGCGACGACCACCGCGGCGAACCGCCCAAGTAGCCCGCGCTCTCCCATTGCCCGCAGGTCCCAGTAGATCTGGCCCGCCGTCGGCATGTCCTCGCTCGACTCTAGGAGCAGGATTCCGCCGTCGTGGTCGGCGTCCGGTCGCACGTGCTTCCCGGCTTGGAGGATCCACGGAATGATCTCGACACATCCGCCCCACGTCGATCCCTCGACCGCCCGATCGGCGTTGTGCCAGATCCAGCCATCGCCCGGGAACGAGTCGGGCTCGACCGCGAGCATCTCCGGATCAGCCCAGCTGTGTGACTCGTCGGTCCAGACGGACGCCGGAGTCAGGTCGTACCAGCCCGACGTGAACAGGGCCGCGCGCAGCGACGCCATCGTGTCGGGATGGGTACGGCCGAAGCGACCAAGGTGGACCATGACCGAGCCACCGTGGTACCCGACTATGCCGTGGAAATGCAGGAAGTTCAGCAGGTTCGTGTTGTCCGAGTAGCCGAAAAACGGCTTCGGATGCGCCTTGATCAGATCGACATCGAGATGCTTGAGTACGGTGATCTGATCCTCGCCGCCGATGGTCGCGATGATCGCGGTGACCGTGGGATCTACGCACGCCGCGTGGAAATCGGCCGCCCGCTCGGCCGGAGTCGCCTTGACGCGGGTGTACGGGAATTCGACCGGCGTCAGCCCGAGTTCGTGTCTGAGGCGGACCAGGCCGAGTTCGTAGACGTGCGGAAACCGCGACGGGTTGCCGTTGGACGGCGACAGTACGGCGACCCGGTCACCCGGCTGAGGCTTCGGCGGATAGATCATCCGGGGACACCCGCACCTAAAAAGCCTGGTGCGTTGGGCATCCGAGACGCAACAATCGCCGCCGCGGCGATGGCTTCGGCGGCAAACTCATGATCCACGTGTCCATTGTCGTGCGCTGTCATCAACGCCGCACGCGCAATATGCGCGGGCGGCACCTTGCCAGTGCGATCTACGGCAAAGTGAGGCGCACGATTACCTCGCCGTTGACGTCGAGCTCGCCCGTCGGTAGGAAGCCGAGCCGCGCGTAGAACCCGGCCGGCCCGCCGTCGTCGGGCACGTAGCTGGTCAGAAGCTCCGTCGCGCCCTCGGCCCGTACGAGTTCCGCGACCAGTCGTACGGCGCGGGCACCGTAGCCGTGGCCCTGGTGGCGCGCGTCGATGAGCAGTTTCCACAGGAACCAAGGCCCGATGATCTCCGGCGGCTGCGGCTCCACGTTCCAGCTCAGCATGACGAAGCCGACCGGATCGCCATCGACAAGAATGGCCCGGTACCACGGTTTGGCGTGCGGATATTCGGCCGCATCTTCGAGCGCGCCGCGGACGGTCCCGACGAATTTCTCCTGATCGGGCGCGACGCGAAGCGCAAGAACCACCGTACGGTTCTCGTCGGTGATTTCGCCGAACCTCACGTTCACGTCGCTCAGCCTACGGTCGACACGACGCCAGCCACGATCCCCGCGACGATCACACCGCCGATCTCAGCGGCGTCGGCGGCGTCGTTCGAGCCAGTCCACCGCTCCGCGGCCGAGACGACATTTCGCGGCGGCGATCGCTTCGAGTCCGGGCGGGACCGGCAGGAGACCGCCAGCGAGCAGGAATCCGGCGTGAGCAGCGAGGATCGCATCCACCGCGAAGGGATCGGCGCCCGCGGCGTACGTCGCAAGGATCGGCTCCGGATCGATCCCATCGGCCGCGGCGCTGGACAGCAGCATGATCAGGTCGACGATGGACGCACCGAGCCGAGCATGTGGCCAGTCCACGAACACGACCCGATCGGCCGTCAACAGCATGTTGTGCGGATACAGGTCGAAGTGCACCAGCGACGAGCCTTGGGCCGCGACGAGGCCGTGCGCCTCGAGCCAGAACGAGATCTGGCAGATTGTCGGCCGCCCACGTCGAGACCTTTGGCAGCCGCGCAAGGCCCGACTCGTCGGCGGCGAGTTCGACCCAGCCTCCGAGCCGAGGATGCTCGTGCGGAAGGGCAATGGGCGATGGCGTCACCGCCTCGGTCAGCTCAATCACCGCGGATACGGCACGGGTCAGCGACTCCTGATCCCACGGTTCGGCCGGCGGCACGCCGTCAATCGCTTCGATCGCGAGAACCACCCAGCGGCCGTCATCGAATGATCCGATGAATGCCGGCGCTGGCAGCGATGCCGGCAAGGAGCGGAGAACGAGGGCCTCGGCGCGGTGCGCCGCACACTCGAACGGCCAGGCGTCGCCGTCCATCGCCTTCACGAAGACTCGCCGGCCGTCGCCGAGGCTCAACCGGCTTGCGAGACCGGGCGAGAATCCGCCGGCGCGGTTCTCCGCGTCGGCAACCCGACCGCCAACCAATGCTTCGATGGCCGTGCGCGTGGATTCCGGCACGTCACTCCAGCGCAGACGATCCTTGCTCGCCGACATCACTGTGCGTTCGCGGTTGAGTCGGCGAGATCGACGAATGATGCGGCCGATCCCTCGACCACATCCACTACATTTGAACGCCTGCCGCACACACAGCTACCGCCCATTCGCCGACCGCCGCCCACGTCACTCACCCCAAACTCACGCTCCGACATCACCAACCCCCCGAAATCAATCAGCCGACTCACGCTCCGACGTCACCCACCCGTCGAAATCAGTCACCATCGAATCACCCGCCGGTCGACCGCATAGCGCACCATCCCACGCGTCGCGGCACGTCGCATACGACCTGGATCACGACGACGGAGAGGAACCAACGATGACGACCGCCGCGGCCACTTCGCCACCGCGTATCGCCGAGGTGCGGGGCCGCGCGCTGGGGGTGACGATGCTGGCGTTCTTTGCCCTGGCCTGGGTCGGTTGGGGCACCGGTGGACATCTCCCGACCATCCCCCAGGTGATCGTCGTCGTCCTCGCCGCGTTGCTCTCCGTCGCGTTGACCACGTACGCCTGGCGACTCCCCCGGCGCATGCAGTCCGATCCGCAGGTTGCGGATGGCACTCCGGACGGCGGCGCTTCACCCAGCCGGAGCTTCGGCCTGATCGTGGCGGCCGAATGGATCGGGCTCTTCGTCATCGCCGGCATTCTCGGCGCCACCGGTCACGCCATCGTGATTCCCGCTGTCGTGTGCGCCGGCGTTGGCATCCACTTCATTCCGCTGGCCCGGTTGTTTCACGTCGCGGCCTACTACGTGACGGCAGGCGCGCTGTGCCTGATCGCGATCGCCACGTTCGCGATCGCGCCGTCCACCTCGACCGCGGCGCTGTGGACGCTGCTACCCGGCATCGGCGCGGCGCTCGTCCTCTACGCCACCTGCGGCGTACTACTACGGCAAAGCACGCTGTTCGCCGCGCCCACCGAGAGCAGCTGACGCGGAGATCAGGCCGTCGCCGACCGGTAACGCCGGACCGCAAGCGTACGGAAGACCAGCAGGATGACCACCGACCACAGCACCGACGCGATCACCGGGTGCTGCATAGGCCACGCGGACGACGTCGATACGCCCGGGTTGCCGAACAACACGCGCGCGGCCTGCACCGTGGCGCTAAACGGGTTCCATTCGGCGATGTGGCGCAACCACGGCGTCAGCCCCGCGGAGCTGACGAACGCGATCGACACGAACGTGACCGGGAACAACCAGATGAGGCCGCCGGAGGTGGCCGCCTCGGGTGTCCGGACGGACAGGCCGATCAGCGCGCCGATCCAGGAGAACGCATATCCGAGCAGGAGCAGCAGCGCGAAGGCCGCGATCGCCTTCGGAACACCATTGTGGATCCGCCAGCCGACCAGGACGGCGACGATAACGAGAACCACCATGGTGAGCGTCGTTTGCACGAGGTCGGCGATGGTCCGGCCGGTCAGCACCGCGCCGCGGGTCATCGGTAGCGACCGGAACCGGTCGATGACGCCCTTGTGCATGTCGTCCGCGATGCCGGCGCCGGCGCCGGCGGTCGCGAACGTGACGGTCTGGGCGAAGATACCGGCCATCAGGAATTCGCGGTAGCCGCTGGCGCTCGACGAGCCGTTCACAGTCACCGAGCCGCCGAACACGTAGCTGAACAGCACGACGAACATGATCGGCTGAATGAGCCCGAAGATGATGATCTCCGGAATCCGCGTCATCCGTCGCAGGTTGCGCTTGGCCACGACATATGAATCGCGGACGGCCTGCGACACGCCGCCGCGCGACTTGGGTGCTCCGACGGGTGCGCGTACGACGTCGGTTACGGCGCTCACTTGGCGACCTCCTGATCGTCGACGAACTCGGCTTGATGTCCGGTCAGTGAGATGAATACGTCATCGAGCGTTGGCCGACGCAATCCGATGTCGTCGATCTCCACACCGCGGCTGTCGAGCTCGCGGATGACCTCGGCGAGAAGCTTCGCGCCGCCGATCACCGGCGCGGTGAGGCGGCGCGTGTGTTCTTCGATACTCAGATCCCCCTTGCCGAAGTTTCGCAGCACTTCGCCGGCGGCATCCATATGTTCGCGCTGGTGCACGACGACTTCGATCCGCTCGCCGCCGATTTGCGCCTTCAGCTCGTCCGACGTGCCACGGGCAATAACTTTGCCGTGATCGACCACGCAGATGTCATGCGCGAGCCGGTCGGCCTCTTCGAGATATTGCGTCGTGAGCAGCAACGTGGTGCCCCCGGCGACCAGATCCTGGATCAGGTCCCACAGCAGTTGCCGGTTGCGGGGATCGAGGCCCGTGGTCGGTTCGTCCATGAACATCACCGGCGGCGAAACGACAAGCGCGGCGGCCAGGTCCAGGCGTCGGCGCATGCCGCCGGAATAAGTCTTCGCAATGCGATCGGCTGCGTCGTCGAGACTGAAGCGCTCCAGCAGTTCGACGGCCCGCCGCTTGGAGTCGCGGGCCGACATCTGGTAAAGCTCGCCGACCATCTGCAGGTTCTCTCGCCCGGTCAGATAGTCGTCGACGGCCGCGAACTGGCCGGACAAACCGATCGATCGCCGGACCTCGTTCGGGTGCTTCAACACGTCGATCCCCGCGACGACGGCACGCCCGCTGTCCGGTTGTAACAGGGTCGTCAGCACGCGGACGGCGGTCGTCTTGCCGGCACCATTAGGTCCGAGCAGACCGAGCACTGTCCCTTCGGGAACATTCAAATCGACGCCATCCAGCGCCCGAACTTCCTTGAATGTCTTGACCAGCCCCTCGGCATAGATGGCGCCTTGCATACGACTCCCCCCGGTGTCGGCCTGTCTCCACAGATGGCGGTCGCGGGCGGCCGGCCGGTCCGGCCACGCTCGGCGAAGCCTCACCATGCCACAGCCGACCGACATTAGTCGCCACAAAATCGCCCGGACGCGGCCTGCGTTCGGGTTGCGCTCATCCCGCGCGCTCGGCCCTGCCTGCGATGACAATGACATCCACGGTACGGCGAAAGTCTGGCACGGGCACGGCTAGCATGACCGCTATGTCCGATATCAGGGTCTTGCCGGATCAGGGGCAGAGCACGACCTTCGCCTACCGCGTCGACTACCGGCCCGCCTTTGCGTTGGCGTCGTTGACTCTGGCCGCCGAGCAACCGATCAAAGCCCAGGCCGGCGCGATGGTGAGCATGGGCGGCAACGTCGAGCTCGCCTCCAAGATGGAAGGCGGCCTGTGGGGCGCCGTCAAGCGCAGCGTCGGCGGCCGTAGCGCGTTCGTGTCAACGTACACGGCGCATGACGCGCCCGGAGAGCTGACTCTCGCGCCGGCGGCACCGGGCGATATCGTGCCGCTCGGGCTGAACGGAGAGGCATACAACATCGCGGCCTCGTCCTATCTCGCCAGCGACGCCACGCTCGACGTGGACACCGGGTGGGGCGGCGCAAAATCGTTCTTCGCCAGCGACAGCCTGTTCGTGCTGCAGGTTCGTGGCAGCGGCGTTCAATTCGTTACGTCGTTCGGCGCATTGCACTCCAGGACCCTCGCCGCCGGCGAACGCTATCTCGTTGACACCGGACACCTGGTCGCGTGGCACGCGTCGATGGCGTACGAGATTCGCAAGGCCGCGCGCAGCCTGTTCCGATCGCTTACCTCGGGTGAAGCGTTCGTGGCGGAATTCACCGGCCCGGGCACTCTCTTGCTGCAGACCCGAAATCTGCACGCGTTCGCTGACGCGCTGGAGCCGTTCCTGCCTAAGCCGACGAGCACGTCGAACACGACCTGACCGGTCCAACCCGTCCGGTCTTACCGGCGGCCAGCGACGCGCTCGCGCCGCACCTCACCCAGCGTCCGCGAAGCGTGCTGCAACAACTCGGCGGCGTGGGCGAGCGTGCCCGCGGCGGATGCGCCCGGAGCCGCTGGCAGGGCACTCAGCTCATTCATTGGCACGATCGAGTATCGCTCGACGGTGCCGGCGACGGGATAGGCATCGAACGGCATCACGTCGATGTGCGCCTTCAGCCGTAGCAATCGAATCCCGAGCAAGCGAGCGAGGATCGAGGCATCAACGACGACACCATGCGAGAAACTTGCCGCCTGCCCCGGCTGCGCGAATGTCGTCGGCAGCGGGCGCCGGATCTCCGGCTGGACGACCACCGGCTCACGACGCGGCCGAACGGCGGCCGGTACCGGCTCGATCGATCGGGCCATCGGCGCCCGCCCGGCTGTACTCTTCCAGCCGCTGCGATGTGCGCTTCGCCGCCGCCATGATCTGACCATATCGCTCGCGCCCTGCCTTACTGCCGAGGACGTACCCGAGGGCGAACACCGCCAGGCTGCGGACTCTCACGAGCCGTTCTTCCGGCGCAGCGACGACACCGCCGCGCTCGCCGCCGTCACCGTCATGACGCCGGTCAGGGCGGCGGCGCCAGTCTTCACGGCCGGATTCTTGTATGCGACCGACGTGGCTTTTCCAACTACCCGCTGCCACTTGCTCTTGCGATGAAACATCTTCACGTCGCGCTCCTTATCTGGCCGAGGCTCGGGTCCGCGTCTTGCCGCGAGACGCCGAGCGGATCGCCCGGACGAGCTGGCTCTTCGGCATGCGCGAAGCGCCGGTGATGTCCAGCGGCTGCGCGATGTCCAAGAGCTCGGCCTTTGTGTAGTCGGTCAGCTTCTCGGGCACATCGGCGGTCTGCTCCTGCCGCACGGCGCGGGCGGCGGTCGTGGCGAGAGCATCCTCAGTCCCGCGTGCCGCCTTCAGCCGCCTGTCCGCCGATCCGGCCCGCTGCTCGGCTTCGTCGGCGATCGCCTGAGCCTGCTCATGCGCTCGATCGGCAACCTCCCGCGCGGCCGCGGTCGCCGCCGCGGCGAGCTCACGAGCGGACGCCATCTGCCGATGCGCGTCGTCGATGCGGGTCTGGGCCCGGGCAGCAGCATCCTCGGCATCCTGCCGGGCACCGTCGACCTTGTTTTGGACGTCTTCGGTGAGCTGGTCGATGCGGCCCGTGACCTCCCGGCCGGCCTTCTCCCGCTCCTGTTCGATCAACTGCCCGTAGTGATCACGGGCTTGCTGCGTCCGTCGATCGACCTCTTGCTTTCCATCCCGGGCCGCATCTCGGATCCGCTGCTTGCCCTCGTCCGCGACGGACTTGGCCAAGTCCGCGCGCGCGCTCGCGTCTTGCGCCTCGGCCAACGCCTCCTGCTCGGCCTTGCGGGCCCGAGCCACGGCAACCTCGGCGCGCCGGAGGCGAATTTCCACTGAATCATGGACTCCCGGAACGGTGTCGGCGACCGCCGCGGTGAATCGACGGACACCGTCGGTCGCACCCGAACTGGCCGATTCCATGACTGCGCCCGGCGATCCGAGCACCTTCGATAACACCCAGGCGCCGTTGCGGGGCAATTCGGTCACCCCGGTCGCGGCGTGGCTCGACAACCACTGCACAGGTCGGATCTTGGACATCGCACACTCGCCTTTCCATGAACGGCAGGTTTGTCGGCGGACGTACGTCCTGCCGTGTCCGGCCGTCGACCGGAGACGACTCGCGTCCGACGCTAACCCTCCGCCGCCCGGCTTCGGGTGGCTTTGGGCATTCGCGACTCGCAGGCCCCGTACCATCGACCCACGCCGTTGCCGCCGGCGGCCGAGCGCCACAAATACCCGCGTTTTGGCTGCTTAAACAGCCTGACCGTGATCAAGTCGCCCACGGGAGTCAGGCGTCCGGCCAGCGAGCACCGGCTCCCAGTAGTGGTCATAGAAAATCCGGGCGACTAGTGCGCGGCGGCTGCGTACGCCCACCTTGTCGAACATCGATCTCAGATGGTCCTGCACGGTATACGGCGACAGAAACAACGACTCGGCGATCTCGGTCGTCGACTGTCCGCGCACGCAAGCCACGGCCACGTCGCGTTCCCGGGCCGTAAGGCCGTAGGCGGCCGCCACGAGCGGCCACAGATCGGCCGAGCCGGCCGGCTCGCTCAGCACCGCGATCCGATCGGTATCGCCGCCCAGTCGCGTCCCATAGAGCACGAGCCAGCCGTCGGTTGTCCGTACCCGTGCTTTGGCCGGCGGACCCTGACCACCACGACGCGCACGCTCGGCCACGGCCGCAACCACGGGCGCCACCCCTCCCGGACCGGGATCCGCACCAACCAGCCCGGCCAGATGCTTCTCGGCCACCGGATCCATGGCGTCCACAGCGCCGGAAGCGGCAACGAGTGTTACGCCCGGTCCGGATTCGCCGCTACCGACCGCACCGAGCATGAGGGCACGGCGGAAGCCGTCGGCCAGATGTGGAGCGATGCGTGCGAGGACCGCGGCGTCATCGGCGTCGAAGTCACCGTGTTGGCGGTCGCGATAAATGCCGCATGCGCCCCAGCAAGCTCCCTCGGCGACGAACGCCGCCCGCATCTCGTCACCGATGCCCAGCGGTTGCAGCAGCTCACGAAAGCGGGCGCTGCGTTCCGGCGTGCCGTCCGTCGTCGCGCTCAGCACACCAACCGGTACGCGTCGCTTCGCGAGGTCCGTCCATTGATTCACGTCGGGAATCGCATACTCGTGATACGGCAGGCGCAGCTCGTCTTGGAGACTGTCTTTCGTCACCCCGGTGAACATGAATGTCGACGGATCGACCGTGTGCCAGCAGGCATGGTCGAACGGGACCGCCGAGCGCAACGCGTCGCCAACCCGCAGCGACAACTCCGACCAGCCCAGCCCCTCATGGACGAGCGCGGCCACCCGACGCTCGACGCGTTCGACCGAAACCCGTCGCATTTGTGCACAGTACTGGGCCGGTGTCCGACTCACTGTCACACAGCAGACTCATAGCAACGGCCAAACGACCCAGATTTCTGGGATGGCCCGTCACGGTCCGTCGCTGACACGCTGCCAGCATGAGTACGTACGTTTTTGAGCAGAAGTGGCACCGCGAGCTGGACCGGTTGCGCTCGCTGGAGCTGACGTTCCACGACAACACGACCCGCGTGCTGTCCGACCGTGGCATCGACGCGGGAGCTCGATGCCTGGAAGTCGGCGGTGGCGCCGGCGCGATCGCATGGTGGCTGGCCGACCGGGTCGGCTCGACCGGTCGCGTCGTCGTCACCGATCTCGATCCCCGATTCCTGGCCGAGCACGGACGCGACAATGTCGACGCGTGGCAGCACGACATCACGACCGACCCGCTCGACGCGGCGAGCTTCGATCTGGTGCACGCTCGGGCCGTGCTCGAACACATTCCGGAACGCCGGAAGGCACTGGTCCGAATGATCGAAACAACACGGCCCGGTGGGTGGGTCGTGGTCGAGGATGTCTTCTTCGGCGGCCCGATGAACGGCGTGTCGGCCGCCCTCACGGCGCCGGCGGACCTCGCCGAGTCGTACCCCCGCATGTGCGAGGCAATCGCCAAAGTGTTCGCGGCGATCGGCGCGGACGCGAATTTCGCGCCTCGACTGCCGGCGCTGCTGGTCGAGCTCGGCCTGGACGACGTCGGCGGTCAGATCTTCGCTCCGGTGCTGCGCTGCGGCGGCGCAGCCGACTGGGTACGCCTGACGCTCGAACACTTGCGCGGTCCGCTTGTCGCCAACGGTTTGGCCACCGAGGCGGAGATCGAGCACGCGGAAAGCCTCTTCGAGTCCGGCATCTGTTACCTGCCCCCGGTGATGGTGAGTGCCTGGGGCCGCCGTCGGTCGGAGTGAGGGGTCATCCCGGGCCGATCTGGCCCGAGTTCAAGGTCGAGATCGAGGTCGTCGCCGTGCGCCCGGCGGCGGAGGGCTAACGTGGCCGGCGATGGCACCACTGATCGGGGCAACGACACACGATAGTCCGACGAGAAGGGCCGATCGCCGTGACGAATAGCGCAGATCCGATGACCGCGATCGATCTATCGACAGCTCGGGAACTCGCCGCACAGCTCCGGGTCGACTCGATCCGATCAAGCACCAGTGCGGGCTCCGGACATCCGACCTCGAGCATGTCCGCCGCGGACATCATGGCCGTGCTGATCGCCCGCCACCTTCGCTATGACTGGGACAACCCGGTCGCCGCCGGCAACGACCACCTCATCTTTTCCAAGGGACACGCCTCGCCGCTGCTCTACTCCGTCTACAAAGCGGTCGGTGTCGTGTCCGACGACGAGTTGATGAAGCAGTATCGACGGTTCGGGAGCCGGCTGGAGGGCCACCCGACGCCCGTGTTGCCGTGGGTCGACGTGGCCACCGGCTCGCTCGGGCAAGGGCTGCCGGACGGTGTGGGCGTGGCGTTGGCCGGAAAATACCTGGACCGGCTGCCATACCGAGTGTGGGTGCTCTGCGGCGACAGCGAGATGGCCGAGGGCTCGATCTGGGAGGCGCTCGACAAGGCCAGCCACTACGAGCTGTCGAACCTGATCGCCATCGTCGACGTCAACCGGCTGGGCCAGCGGGGACCGACCGAGCTCGGCTGGGACATCGAGGCGTACGCGCAACGGGCGACAGCGTTCGGCGCACAGGTGCTCAGCATCGACGGTCACGACGTGGCTGAAATCGACGAAGCGCTCACCGCCGCCGCGGCCGGAGCCGGACCGGGGCCGACCGTCATCCTCGCCCGCACCATCAAGGGCCGAGGCTTCTCGGAGGTCGAGGACAAGGACGGCTGGCACGGCAAACCGTTCCCCGAAGACATGGCCGCGCGTGCGATCGCGGAGCTCGGTGGCGAGCGCAGCGTGCTGGTCCGTGGCCCGCTCCCGGACATTGGCGACGGCCTCACCGACACCGAGTTCGAGACGCCTCCGGAGTCGGAGACGCGATCACACCTGCCGACGTACGCGATGGGTGAGAAGGTGGCGACCCGCAAGGCGTACGGCGATGCGCTCGAAGCACTGGGTGGTCAATACCCGCGTCTGGTCGCACTCGACGGTGAGGTCAACAACTCGACCCATGCCGATCAGTTCGCCAAGGCCTATCCGGACCGTTACTTCGAGATGTTCATCGCCGAGCAGCAACTCGTGGCGGCCGCGGTCGGGATGAGTGTTCGCCACTACATCCCGTTCGCCTCAACGTTTGCCGCGTTCTTCACCCGTGCGTACGACTTCATCCGGATGGCGGCGATTTCCCAGGCGGATCTGCGCTTGGTCGGCTCGCATGCAGGTGTCGAGATCGGTGCCGACGGACCGTCGCAGATGGCGCTCGAAGACCTCGCCATGATGCGGGCGGTGCAGGACGCTACGGTGCTGTATCCGAGTGACGGCACAAGCACGGCCGCTCTCGTCCACCTGATGGCCGACCGGCCCGGGATCAGCTATCTGCGTACGACACGGGGCGCCTATCCCGTGCTGTACGGTGCCGACGAGGATTTCATGGTCGGCGGCTCGAAGGTATTGCGATCCAACCATGCCGATGCGGTCACCCTGATCGGAGCCGGCGTAACCGTTCACGAGTGTCTCGCCGCCGCCGACCGGCTCGCGGCCGATGGGATTCACGCGCGGGTGATCGACGCCTATTCGGTCAAGCCGATCGACGTCACGACCCTGATCGCGGCCGCGACGGCGACCGGCGGCCGCATCGTCGTCGCCGAGGATCACCATCCCGAGGGCGGCCTCGGTTCGGCGGTGGCCGCCGCGCTGCTCGGCGTCGATGCGCAGGGTCTCCACATAACCCACCTCAGCGTCCGTGCGCTTCCGGGTTCCGGCACGACGGCCGAACTGCTGGCCGCGGCCGGGATCGACGCATCGCACATCGAGTCGGCGGCGCGAGCCCTGGTGCCCTGACCCGTTCGACTCGACCGGCCGAACCGACGGGGCCTAGATTCCAGCACGGCCGCGTGACCCCCGGTCGCACGGGGTTGGCCAGCGCATGTGGACAGCACGGAACGCGGAAACCGTTCGACAACAACCATTTGACGGCCCCACAGTTGGCACAGTCGCCTCACGCAAGACTCGGAGCAACGGTTGTCGGGCACTACTCCAGAACGAAAACCGGGATTTGTCGCGTTGTCTTCTTCTGGTACGCGGCGTAGTCGGGGTAGGCCGCGACCGCACGCTCCCACCAGATCGCCTTCTCGTCGCCGAACACCTGGCGCGCTGTCACATCCCTGGTCTTGGGACCGTCCCGCAACTCGATCTCCGGGTTGGCGGCGAGGCTGCGGACCCACTGAGGATTGTCCGGCGAGCCACCCTTCGACGCGACAACCGCGTAGACGCCGTCGTGCTCGACCCGCATCACCGGCACCTTGAGCAGATTGCCGGACGACACTCCGCGCATCGTCATCACGACAACGGGCATCCCACGCAGGGTGGTGCCCTCCGTGCCGCCCGACGACTCATACTTGGCGACCTGGTCACGGACCCATTTGGCCGGACTCGGCGCGTATTCACCCTGCAGTGGCATGAAAACCAGTAAACACCGCCGAGCGCCCGTTGCGCTGCGAAGGACCGCCGGGCACCGTCGAGGGCCTGGTCACACCATCCGCCGGTACGGCGAGCCGACAGCTCTACCGGACGTTGACCGGCTCGTCATCGGCGGCCGCCGCCAGTTCGTCGGCCACGCCGTCCTTATTGTCGCCGGTCCACTGCGTCACAACTGGCGCGTCGACACCGGAGGCCGCGACTGTGTCGGTCTCGATAGCGTCCGTCTCGATAGCGTCGGCCTCGAACGCGTCCAACTGGACCGAGCGTCGACGAACGACCCAGGCACCGGCGGCCGTGGCCGCGAGCCCTAGACCGACCAACAGCACAGCAGACTTCTTAGACATAACGATCCCTCCATCGTGAGCCGAGCGACGATACGGCCGGTTTGATGCCGTACGTCCGATCCGACCGTACGACGGAATCGGTCGCTTGGGAGGATATTGTCCGATAAGGGCACTTACTGCACGCAGAATTCGTTGCCTTCCGGGTCGCGCATTGTCACGTGGTTAGCGCCCGGTTCGGCGACGCGGTAAAGCTCGGCCGCCCCGAGCCCGGTCAGGCGCGCGACCTCGGCATTGCGCCGATCGTGACCGACATTGAGGTCGAGGTGCGCCCGGTTTTTCACCTGCTTCGGCTCCGGCACCTGCATGAAAAGCAAGCGCATCGGGCCATCGACGCCGGCCGGTCGGCGAATCGCCGCACCGGTCCGCCACCCCAACCGGTCGTCGCCGATGTCCACGACGTCGTCGTCGGTCGCCACACCGTCGGCCAATAGCTTGCGAATGAATGCGTCGTTGTCCTCGACATCCCAGCCCAGTGCCGCGCCCCAGAAGCGGGCTTGGGCGTGCGGGTCCGAACAGTCCATCACCATCTGCACGTTGGTCGGTTCCATACCGGGAAATATAGGCGGGTGCGGGCACGGGTGTAGTCAAGCGCGGGATGCGATCAGCGTAAGTCGATCCCGAAGATGTCGGATAGCTGCGCGATGGTCGTCTTGGCGTCGACATGATGGACGGTCGTCATTCCCAGGGCGCGGGCCGGTTTCAGATTGCCGCGCAGGTCGTCGACGAAAACGCACTCCTTCGGTTGCAGATGAAGCGACCGGGCGCCGAGCTCGTAGATCTCCGGAGCGGGCTTGCGGATCCCCACCGTCGCCGAGATGACGACACCGTCGAAAAGGTCCCGGAGAAGGTCGGCATCGTAACGAGATGCGCCCCAGGAGTTCGAGATCAGGCCGGTCGCGATGCCGTGATCGCGAGCCCGCCGCACGAGGCCCAACATGTCGAGATCGGGGCCTGCACCGCCCATCAAGCGTTCGATCAGATTCGTCGCGTCGACACCGAGCACACCAGCCATCCGGGCCTCGAACTCCGGCTCGGGCAGCGTGCCCAACTCCAGGCCTATCAACGCTTCCCGAGCCCGGTCGTCGTTGACGAAGGCGTGCCGGACGACGCCCGCTTCCAGTCCCTCGCGCGCACAGAACACGTCGAAGGATCCGAACACATTGGTGGTGAGCACGCCGCCCCAATCGACCAGCAGCCCACACGGGCGCTCGCCGCCGACCGGTTCGGATCCGACGACGGCCGACGCGTCGACCGCCACGGTCTCGCTGTCAGGCATACTTCCGTAGCTCCCGGCGGGCGAGCGACCGGCGGTGCACCTCGTCCGGGCCGTCGGCCAGACGCAGTGTCCGCGCGTGCGACCACAGGGAGGCGAGCGGGAAGTCCTGGCTCACGCCGCCGGCGCCATGGGCCTGGATCGCCTTGTCCAGCACCCATTCGGTCATCAGCGGCGTGGCAATCTTGATCGCCTGGATCTCGGTGTGCGCGCCCTTGTTGCCCACGGTGTCCATCAGCCAGGCCGTCTTCAGCACCAGCAGCCGCGCCTGTTCTATGCGCACCCGGGATTCGGCGATCCACTCGCCGATCACGCCCTGGTCGGCGAGCTGCGAACCGAACGCGACGCGATCGAGGACGCGGCGGCACATCAACTCGAGGGCGCGCTCGGCCATGCCGATCAGCCGCATGCAGTGGTGGATGCGGCCGGCGCCGAGCCGCGCCTGGGCGATCGCGAATCCTTCGCCCTCGCCGGCGATGACGTTCGACACCGGCACTCGTACGTCGGTGAACACGATCTCGGCGTGACCGCCGTGCGGCCCGTCGTCGTAGCCGAAAACCGTCATGCCGCGCTTCACATCGACGCCCGGCGTGTCCCGAGGCACCAGGATCTGACTCTGCTGGCGGTGCCGGTCGGCGGTCGGATCGGTCTTGCCCATCAGGATGAATATCTGGCAGCGATCGCTCATCGCGCCGGACGACCACCACTTGCGTCCGTTGATCACGTACTCGTCGCCGTCGCGCTCGACCCGCGTGGCGATGTTGGTCGCATCCGACGACGCGACCTCCGGCTCGGTCATACAGAACGCGGACCGGATCTCGCCGGCCAGCAACGGTTCGAGCCAACGGCGCTTCTGTTCCTCCGTACCGAACATGGCGAGCACTTCCATGTTGCCGGTGTCCGGTGCACTGCAGTTGAAGACCTCGGGCGCGAGCCGCGGGCTGCGTCCCATGATTTCGCACAGCGGCGCGTACTGGAGGTTCGTGATGCCGCCGCCGCGCTCTGAATGCGGCAGGAAAAGGTTCCACAGGCCCTCTGCGCGAGCCTTCGCCTTCAACTCATCCATCAGCGGCGGCGTCGCCCAGCGCGCACCCTCGGCTACCTGCTCCTCGAACGCGTGCTCGTTCGGGTAGATATACGCGTCCATGAAGGCGAGCAGCCTGTCGCGCAACTGCATCGTCTTCGCGTCGAACTCGAAATCCATCACGCCTCCACGAGGTTGTCAGTGCGCATGCTGGTCGGTTGGCGAGCGAGTCGCCGAGGTGTCGTCGATCGGGTCTCCGCGCAGCACGGCGAGACCCTTTTCGGCCAGCGGAACCACGACGTCACCGATGTGAGCAAACCCGGCGCCGACCGTCTGGCCCTTGCTATAGCGATAGTGGATGCCCTCGGAGATCACCGCGAGCTTGAAGAAACCGAACGCGTGATACCACGGCAGGCGGCCGAGATCGACATCGCGACGGGTGGCGTACCGCGCGATGAGTTCGACCCCAGTCGGGAAGCCACCGTCCGGTGTGACGGCTTGATTCAGCGTCCCGCGTGGCATGGCGCCGACGCCGTCCCAATAGACGAGGAGCAGACCGAGGTCGGCGAGCGGGTCGCCCAGCGTCGCCATTTCCCAGTCGAGCACGGCGGCCACGCGGTCATCGTCGCCGACGATCGCGTTGTCGAGACGGTAGTCGCCGTGCACGATCGCCGGCGTCCCGCTCACCGGAATATCGGTGGCCAGCCGTTCCTGCAATTCATCGACGCCGGCCAGGTCACGGCTCCGCGATGCGGCGAGCTGCTTGCCCCACCGTACGACCTGGCGTTGGAGGTATCCCTCCGGCCGGCCGAAATCGCTCAACCCCACGGCGGCCGGATCGACGTCGTGCAGCTCGGCGAGGACGTCGATGACGTTGTGCGCGATGGCCGTCGCGCGCGGGCCGGTCAAGGCGGAGGTCTGCGTGCTGCCCCGGTAGACCGTGCCGGCGACGAATTGCATCAGATAGAACGGCGCCCCGATGACGTCGGGGTCTTCGCAGAGCGCGTACGTCGTCGGCACGGGCACCGATGTCGGGCCGAGCGCGGTCATCACCCGGAACTCTCGTGACATGTCGTGCGCGGTCGCGAGGACGTGGCCGAGCGGCGGACGCCGTACGACGAAATCGCTCACGCCGTCGCTCACGATGTACGTCAGATTGGACTTGCCGCCTTCGACGCGCTCGGCACCGAGTGGTCCATGTACAAGTTGGCCGGCCGGCGAGTCCGACGGCTGTGCATCGAGGTATGCCCGTAGCCGTCCCAGGTCGAGGCCGGGCAATTCGGCCGAGTCGCGACCGGCGGAGTCGGTCATGTGCCCACCGCGACGACGACGCGGCCGGTCGTGTCACCGGCGGCCAGCTTTGCCAGACCCGTTGGTGCATCGGCAAACGGCACGACCTCGCTCACCAATGGCACCGCGACACCCTCGTTAGCAAGCGTGGAGAGCGCCGCGTGTGCCTCCACAATGGACTTCGGGTCGTAGCGTTTGTAGAGACCCCAATGCAGACCGACGATCGAATAGTTCTTGATGAGCGCATGGCTCGTCGCAGCGGACGGGATGTCGCCACTGGCAAATCCGATGACCAGCAGCCGACCCTCGAAGGCGATGCATTTCGTCGATCGGGCGAACGTATCGCCGCCGACCGGATCGTAGATGACGTCCGCGCCGCGACCGTTCGTCGCGTCCTTCACCGCGGCAACAAAGTCGGCCGCCTTGCGATCGATGACAACGTCCGCGCCGAGATCGGCCGCGACGCTGGCCTTCGCCGGCCCGCCGGCCACGCCGATCACGCGCGCCCCGGCCGCGTTCCCGAGCTGTACGGCCGCGCTGCCGACCCCGCCGGCGGCGGCGTGGACGAGCAGGGTCTCGCCCACCTTGAGCGCGGCGCGACGATGCAGGCCGAACCAGCCAGTCTGGTACGCGATGTGGAACGACGCCGCTTGGGCATCGTCGAGGGCGGCCGGCGCCGGCAACGCCTCGACCGCGTCCATGAGCGCAAATTCGGCCAACCCGCCGCCGGCGGGCGAGCCCAAGACGCGGTCGCCGATCGCCGGCGTCGTAACGTCCGAACCGGTCGCCACCACAGTGCCGCAGAGTTCGACGCCGGGAGTGAACGGCAGCGGCGGCCGCACCTGGTAGAGGCCACGACACATGAGGACGTCGGGGAAGTTCAGCGCGACCGCATGGACCTTGACGAGCACCTGCCCCGACCCGGGCGTGGGATCGGCGGCGTCGTCGACCAGACACATCACGTCGGCCGGCTCCCCCAGCGCTGGCACCTGCCACGCCTTCATCGCGCCACCCCCTCGCCGTCGGTGGCCGCCTCCGGTGCCGGGCTCGCGCCATCCGCGCCGGCCCCGCTTGCGATCAGGCGCTGAAGCTTGCGCATCTGGCCCTGCCACCGGTCGGGGTCGGCGGCCCGGGCGGCGTAGTAGCCGGCCACCTCGGGGTGCGGCAGGATCAAGAAACCGCCGTCGGCGAGACCGGCGACGACCGCGTCGGCGGCCTGCTCCGGGCTGATCGACTCGGCGCCGAGCAGCAACTTCCCGGCCGTACCGGACGCCTCCAGCATTGCCGTGCGTACGCCTTGCGGGCACAGCGCCTGGACGGTCACGCCACGGTCGGCGTACGTGATCTGCATCCACTCGGCGAACGCGAGCGCGCCGTGTTTCGTCACCGAGTACGGCGCCGACCCGAGCATCGTCAGGAGACCGGCCGCCGAGACGGTAGCCAGGAAGTGGCCACGGCCTCGTTCCAGCCAGTCCGGCAGGAGCGCACGAGCCGCCCGTACGTGGGCCATGACGTTCACCTGCCAGGCCAGGTCCCAGTCGTCCTCGGGTGCCTCGGGTCCGCCGCCGGTGCCGACGCCGGCGTTCGCACAGAACAGGTCGATCGCGCCGAGATGGGCCCGGGCCGTGTCGACGAGCGCCCGTGCGCCGGCGGCAGTGGCCGCGTCGCCCGGTGCGGAGAAGCCGCCGATCTCGCTCGCCACCGCATCGCACGATCCCGCGTGCAGGTCGTTGACCACCACGCGCGCGCCGAGCGCCGCAAATCGCCGGGCCATCGCCGCGCCGATCCCGTTACCGCCGCCCGTGATGACCACACCGGCATCGTGCAACTGCATGTGATAAGCCTCCCTCGACGCGGACACCTACGAATAGAACCGGGCGACCTACGAATAGAACCGATTACCTACGAGTAGAACCGGGCGACCGACTCGGCCACGCAGACCGGCTTGTCGCCGCCGTCCCGTTCGATGGTCACGCGGCTCGTCACTTGTACGCCACCGCCGACATCCTCGACCGAGACGATCTCGACGCGCGCGCGGACCCGCGAGTCGACCGGCACCGGCGCCGGGAAGCGCACCTTGTTCACGCCGTAGTTGACACCCATGCGGACGCCGTCGACGCGGACGAGCCCGGTCGTCAACACGGGCAGCAGGGAAAGGGTGAGATAGCCGTGCGCGATCGTCGTCTTGAACGGACCCTGCGCCGCGCGCTCCGGGTCGACATGGATCCACTGGTGGTCGCCGGTCGCGTCGGCGAACTGGTTGATGCGCGCCTGGTCGATGGTGATCCAGTCGCTATAGCCGAGGTCTTTTCCGATCGCGTCCCGCAGCGCGTCGACCGATGCGAACGTCATCCCACTCCCTTCATCAGGCTTACGCCACCGTCGATCACGAGCGTCTGTCCGGTGATCCAGTCCGCATCGGATGACGCGAAGAACGCCACGGCGCCGGCCACATCATGGGGCAGCCCGAGCCGGCCCAGCGCGTATCCGGCCGCGGCCTCCTCCTCGCGCCCCTCGTACAACGCGCGGGCGAACTGCGTCTTGATGACGGCCGGGGCGACCGCGTTGACCCGGATCCTCGGCGCCAGCTCGAAGCCGAGCTGTTGCGTCATCTGGATCAGCGCCGCCTTGCTTGCTGCGTAGTAACCGAGACCCGGCGCGGGGGCGGTGCCGGCGATCGACGCGATGTTGACGATCGCGCCGCCGTTCGCGCCGAGCCAAGCGTCATACGCCGCCCTGATCCAGCCGACCACGCCGATCACGTTGACGTCGAACACCTTGCGGGCGGCGCTGAGTTCTTGTTCGATCATCGGACCGAAGGCCGGGTTGATGCCGGTGTTGTTCACCAGTACGTCGAGTCGGCCGTATCCGTCGATGGCGGCCGCAACCGCCGCGGAGTGATGCTCTGTGTCGTCGCCCTTGCCGGCGACGAGCATCGCATGGTCCTTGCCGCCCAACGATTCGACCGCGGCCTCCAGCGCCTCGGTCTTGCGGGCGGTGATGCACACGCGTGCGCCTTCGGACACGAGACGTTCCGCGACCGCGAAACCGATGCCGCGACTCGCGCCGGTGACAAGGGCGACCTTGCCGGCGAACCGACCGGGGACAGAACTCATATGGAAACTCCACCGTCGACGGGAAGGACTATGCCGGTAACGTAGCCGGCTTCCTCCGATGCAAGGAACCCGACGGCCGCGCACATCTCGGCCGGCGCGGCGAAGCGGCCCATGGGGATGCCGCTGGCTAGTTCGGCCCGCTTGGCCTCGGGGATCGAATCGATCATGCGCGTCTGCGCGTTCGGCGAGATGGCGTTGACGGTCACGCCGAAGCGCGCCAACTCCTTGGCCGCGGTCTTCGTAAAACCGATGATGCCGGCCTTGGCCATCGCGTAGTTCGCCTGACCGGTGTTGCCGCGCAGACCGGTGTAGGACGTCACGTTGATCACGCGGCCGTACTCCTGCACACGGAACTGTGGCACCGCCGCCCGGGTGAAGCGGAACGTGCCGCCGCCATGCGTGGCGAGCACGGCGTCCCAGTCCGCATCCGAAATCTTCCACAGGACGTTGTCGCGCAGGATGCCGGCGTTGTTGACCAGGACATCGAGGCGTCCGGTGCGCTCGATCGCCGTCGCGACGGCCCGGTTCGCGTCGGTCGAGGTCGACACATCCGCCGGTACGCCGTGAGCCTTGACCCCGAGACCGCGGACTGCCGCGGCGAGGGCGTCAGCGTCGAAGTCAACGAGGACGGTGTCGGCGCCGGCGGCGTCGAAGAACGTTGCGAGTGCGAGGCCAATGCCCTGCGCGGCGCCCGTGACAACGACCGTTCGACCGCCGAAGTCGTAGCTGATGTTGCCCATATGCCCCCTGCCGTCCGGATCGGCGTGCCCGGCCGGCGCACGGTGGGCATGTCCGTCGTGACGCCGACGTCGCTCGCGCCGAACTGCGTTGCGACTCGCCGCGCCACTCGCGTCGCGGGCGTCGCGCCGCCACTCGCGTCGCGGACGTGGCCGCGCCGCCCATCGCGTTGACTAAGCGCTTGCTTAGCATCACCGGTTGCCGGCCGGCTGTCAACGCCCGCACCGCCCCGCCGCACCGCGCCGGCCGGCCCCGGTCGCCGGTCGCGCCCGCACGAGACTTCGGGTGGTCCGAGTTGGCGGCGGAGAGGTTGGCATGCTGAACTTGGCCGCCGCCGCATCGGTGTGCGGCCGGACGGAGGGGTGTCATGAGCAGCGTTGAACAACCGCGGCCGCGTGCCGCGGCGGTAGCCGGCGCGCTCGTCGCCGCCGTCATCCTGCTCGGCGGCTTCATCTGGCTCGCGGTCAGCGGTGGTTCGCACGGCACGTCGACCCGCGCGACCGCAGCCGCTTCGGGTGCCTCGTGCGCGTGGAAGCCGGCCGACGGCAGCAACACCGCGTTGACCAAGACCGGGACCCCACCGACGAAGAACCTGCCGGACTCGGGCACGCGCGATATGACGATGGCGACGAGCCAGGGCACCATCACGATCAAGCTCGACGTCGCGAACGCGCCCTGTTCGGCGGCGAGCTTCGCGTATCTCGCAAGCCAGAAGTTCTTCGACAACAGCTCGTGTCACCGGCTCGTCACCAGCGGCATCTACGTCCTGCAGTGCGGTGACCCGTCGGGCACCGGAGCCGGCGGACCCAGCTATACGTACGGCCACGAGAACCTGCCGTCCGGCCCGGCCGGCTACACCACCGGCGTGGTCGCGATGGCCAACGCCAGCGATCCGGACGGCAACGGCAGCCAGTTCTTCATCATCTACAAGGACACGCCGACCGATCCGAGCACCGGCCAGTCGGTCCTCCCGGCGAACTACACGGTGATCGGCAGCGTGTCGGCCGGGATGGATGTCGTCCAGAAGGTTGCCGCCGCCGGCTCGGACAACAAGTACGGCGCGGGCGACGGCAAGCCGAAGCTTCCGCTGAACATCACATCGGTCACGGTCGGACCGGTCGCCGGCGGCTGACGCCGTGTCGTCGGCGGCTAAGGCCGTCGTCGGGCTCAGGCGACCTGGAACGACCGCTTCGCGAGACCGATCCAGAAACCGTCGATCACCTGCAGCGCCGGCGTCTCCGGGTTGCTCGCGGCACCGAGCGTCACGAACATCGGCGCGAAGTGCTCGATGGTCGGGTGGGCGTACGGCATGCCCGGTGCTCGGTTCCGGAAGTCCGCGAGTTCGTCGACCGCCCCGCGGGCAAGAGCCTCAGCCGCCCAGGCGTCGAATTCGGTCGACCACCCGGGCGGCGTCTGGTCGACGCGGAAGTCGCGCAGGAACGGGAGACCGTGCGTCAGGAAGCCGCTGCCGATGATCAGCACGCCTTCGTCGCGCAGGGGCGCCAGCCGCCGTCCGAGTGCAATCAGCTTGTCCGGGTCGAGCGTCGGCAGAGACATCTGGAGCACCGGAATGTTGGCATCCGGGTACATGACGGTCAGCGGTACGTACGCGCCATGGTCAAGTCCCCGTCGAGGCTGCTCGGCGACGGTCTCGGTGTCGGCCATCAAGGCCTTGATCTTGTTGGCGAGCTCCGGCGCGCCGGGGGCACGATACTGCGCCCGGTAATAGCGCTCGGGGAAGCCGCCGAAGTCGTACACCAACGGAACGCCCGTCTCGGTCGCCCCGAGCGTGAGCGGCGCCGACTCCCAGTGGGCCGACACCATCAGGATCGCGGTCGGCCGGGGCAGGTCACCGGCCCAGGCGGCGAGCTGGCTCGTCCACAACTCGTCGTCGACCAGCGGCGGTGCTCCGTGGCCGATGTACAGCGCCGGCATCCTTGGCGACTCATTGCCGCCCGTCGACTGCTGGTCTACCGCCAGTTCCGACATTGTCCCCACCCCAAATGCTTGCCGCGTCAACTACCAGCATCCATCACTTTACTTGACGCCGCAACTATCCCCCCGATGCCATTCCCTATGACCTCCGCCTCCTAGACACTCCAAGTCCTCCAGGCAGCCAAACACCCGTTCAGACACCCGATACACGTCAGCCCAGCCAGCCCCGGCAATACAGCCGCGGTTCATCCGTGTCACGCCCACCCCGATAGCTCAACCCCGACGGCGCGTGCGGGCACGTCCGGCGGCCCGTGCGTGCGGACATGTGGCCGAGTGTGCGCGGACACGTCGCCGGAATCGGGGGGAATATCGCCGGGGCAGCTTGGCCACGTCGGGATCAAGCCTGACCGCCCAGAGTGGCCAAGCTGCCCCGGCCCAAACCCCAAGCCACCCGACCGAAGGACCGCGACCCACCAACCGACCCAACTGCAAACGACCGGAACCAAGACGTCAGTGCCCCCGAAACGCCTCCGCGAGCCACCACGACGCCTCGTCCCCCGCCACTTTCGCGTCCACCACGATCGCCCGGTCCCTCGGACCGTCCACCCAGGACCGCAGCGGCTCCAGGTCGCTCACCGACCGTACGGTGATTCCGTCTAACCCGAAGCCGCGACCGATCGCGGCGATATCGGAGTCCGGAAACGTCACCGTGTCGAGCGGAAACCCGTCCGGGCCGAAGTGGTGGACCTCGGCGCCGTACGCCGCGTCGTTGTACACCACGATCGCGATCGGGAGACCGAGCCGCTGCACCGTGGTCAGCTCGGCCAGTGCCATCAGGAACCCGCCGTCGCCGAGCGTGGCCACGGTGAGCCGATCGGGCCGAGCGACCGCCGCTCCGATCGCGGACGCCAGACCGAGCCCGATCGCCTGGTACGCCTGGGTGAAGCTGAAGCCGGCCGGATCGGGGACCCGCAGGTACGTCGCCGGATAGCCCATGAAGTTGCCCGAGTCGACGGCGACCACGCGCTCGGCCGGCAGGATGTCGTCAAGGGCGGCGGTCAACGTACGCGGGTCGATGGTCGAGTCCGTCGACCAGTCGTCGTAGGGAATCTGCCGCCAGCGGCCGGCCGCCGCGATGCGCGCGCGAACGTCCGCCGTCCGATATCCCGATCCGCTCGACGCACCCGAGGCCGCCAGCACCGCGTCGGCAACGAGCCGCAGCTCACCCCGTACCCGAATATCGTGCGCGGCCGGAGCGATCAGCGGCTGATCGAGCGCAAGCTGGTCATGGTTGACGCGCACGACGGTCGCGTCGGGCGGGATCAGCGTGCCGTGGCGGGTCGTCCACATGTTCAGCGAGCAGCCCCACGCGACGAGGACGTCGGCCGACGCGATCAGCTCGGCGGCGAGCGGCGTCGCGAATCCGCCGGAAATGCCGAGGTCCCACGGCGAGCCGGCGAACAGACCGTGGCCGGCCGCGGACGTGGCGAGCAACGCGCCGCACGAGTCCGCGAGCTGTTCCAGTGCGGAGCGCGTGCCGTCGAATGGCATGCGAGCCGCGCCCCGGCCGGCGATGAACACCGGCCGTTGCGCGCCGGACAGCAGGGCCGCGATCGCTTCGACCTCCGCCGCGTCCGGCATTTCCGCCGCCGGCAATACGGTCACAGCCGCGTCTCCGACCGGAACCGCCGGCGCGGCCTGCACGTCCAGGGGTAGACCGACGACAACGGTCCCGCCGAGGCCGGTCGTCGCCAGACGCCACGCCTCCGCCACATCATCCGGCGCCGACTCCGCCCGCACGCGAGCGAACTCGGCGCCGATCGATCGGGCCAGCGCCGCCAGGTCGAGGTAGAAATTCGACCTCGTGTTCGTCGCTTCCGGCGCGAGAACAATGAGCGGCGTACGGCTCTTCGCCGCCTCAGTCAGCCCGGTCAACGCGTTGGTGACGCCCGGGCCTTGGTGCACCGAAACGATGCCGACCTTACCGGTCAAGCGGGCATACGAATCCGCGGCCGTCGCCGAGCCCGCTTCGTGCGCCGACGGCACGAAACGAGCACCCGCGGCGACGAGGGCGTTTGTCACATGGAAGTTGCCGCTGCCCACGACGCCGAACACCGCGTCGGCGCCGAGACCGGCGAGCATCGTGCCGATCTGTGTGGCGACGTCCACTGCGGACTCAGTGCTCGACGAGGGCGAGCACACGGGCCGGGCTGCCAGAACCGGTCACGATCGGCAGCGGCGTCGCGATCACCACGGCACCGGTCGGTGGCAACAGCGCCAGGTTCCGCAACTGCGTCAGGCCGAACTTGTCGGCTCCGAGCACGTACGAGTGGCACGGGAACGGCGGGTCGAAGGAGGGCGCCGCGCCGGCATCCGTGCCGACGGTTTCGACGCCGACGCCCTGGATCGGTGCCTCATCGGCGAGCCACCTCGCACAGTCGACGGACACCCCGGGCGTCGCGCCGCCGTTCAGGAACGCGTCCTGGTCGGTCGAGCGGGCATCCCAGCCGGTACGGATGAGCAGCCAGCCGCCGTCGGGCAGCACGCCGTACTCGGCCTCGAACGCCTTGATGTGTGACACCTCGAGGAGGAAATTCGGGTCGGCCGCCGCCTCGGCCGTCACGTCCAACACGGCCGCCGGTGCGATGAGCTGCCGCACCGGCACCTGCGCGACATCGCGCTTGTCCTGGCCGGTGACCCAGTGGATCGGCGCGTCGAAGTGCGTGCCGGTGTGCTCGCCGGTCGTGAAGTTGTTCCAATACCAGGCCGGGCCACGGTCGTCGTAACGGCTGATCTCCGTCAGCGCGAATGGCAAGGTCTGACCGAACTGCTCCGGCAGCGTCAGGATGGGCGTGTTGGACGTCAAGGGCGCGGTGAGGTCGTACACCTCGACGGCACCCGTACCGATCGCGTCGACAAGATCCGAAAGCAGCGTCATGGACCGACGCTAAGACACCGGACGGATCAGCACAACGACACGCGCGCCCGTCAGCACTCGATGACGTTGACGGCGAGGCCGCCGCGAGCGGTCTCCTTGTACTTGATCTTCATGTCGGCACCGGTCTCCCGCATCGTCTTGATGACCTTGTCGAGAGATACGAAATGCTGCCCGTCGCCGCGCATCGCGAGCCGCGTCGCGGTGATCGCCTTGATGCTCGCGACCGCGTTGCGCTCGATGCAGGGGATCTGCACGAGACCGCCGACCGGGTCGCAGGTCAGCCCGAGATTGTGTTCCATCGCGATCTCGGCGGCGTTCTCGACCTGGCGCGGCGACCCGCCGAGCACCTCGGTCAGACCGGCCGCGGCCATCGAGCAGGCCGATCCGACCTCGCCCTGGCAGCCGACCTCCGCGCCGGAGATCGACGCATTCTCCTTGAACAACACGCCGATCGCGGCCGCGGTCAGCAGGAATCGGATCACGCCATCGAGGTCGGCGCCGGGCACGAAGCGGGTGTAGTAGAGCAGTACCGCCGGAACGATCCCGGCCGCGCCGTTCGTCGGTGCGGTCACCACGCGACCCCCGGCCGCGTTCTCCTCGTTGACCGCGAGCGCGAAGAGCGTCACCCAGTCCATGACCCGTAACGGATCGACACCGAAGTGTTCGGCCGACAACGTCCGGTGCAGCTCGGCCGCGCGACGGCGCACCTTCAGCCCACCGGGCAGCGTCCCGTCGTTGGCGCAACCCCGGTTCACACACTCCTGCATCGTCTGCCAGATGTGCGCCAGCTCGGTGCGTACGTCCTCCTCGGACCGCCACGACAGTTCGTTGGCGAACATGAGACTGGAGATCGGCAGGCCGGTGGCCGTGGTCTGGGCCAGCAGTTCGGCGCCGGTACGGAACGGGTACGCCACCGGGGTCTCGTCCACCTTGATCCGGTCGGCTCCGGTCGCCTTTTCGTCGACCACGAAACCGCCGCCGACCGAGTAGTACGTCCGCTCCCGGAGAACCGCGTCATCCGACCCGTACGCCGTGAAGGTCATCCCGTTGGGGTGGAACGGCAACGTACGCCGGCGGTGCAGGACGAGGTCTGTGTCGACGTCGAAGTCGATGTCGTGCGAGCCGAGCAGAGCGAGCCGACCGCGCGCCTTGATGGCGTCGACGCGCTGCGGAATCGAGTCGGTGTCGACGGTCTCCGGATCGTCGCCGGACAGCCCGAGCAGCACCGCCCGGTCGCTGCCGTGCCCGTGTCCGGTCGCGCCGAGCGAGCCGAACAGTTCTGCGTACACCCGAGTGGTGTTGGCCAGCAGGCCATCCGCCTTGAGCCCGGCGACGAACGTGTGCGCGGCTCGCATCGGACCGACGGTATGCGAGCTCGATGGCCCGATGCCGATCTTGAACAGGTCAAAGGTGCTGATCACGCCGTCTCCATCCCACCACACGGCCAACCTCGTTGTAGGCCGTGCCACCCGCGGCGGACCGCCAGGATGTGGGCGCCGTCGCCGCCGCCAGCCTAGCCCGGCGGGACGGTCGATCACCTCGGGCGAGAGGCTTGTCACCGCCGCGGCCGGGCATGGGCCGCAAGATCCACTACCGTGGACGATCGCGGTCAGTATTCCGCAGCAATCGTCCACAGCGGTGGATCATGGCGAAGTGCCGGCCATCTTCCGCCGCAGGCGCTCGATATGCGGCTCCGGCTACGGCGCCGCGTAATTGACGGTCACGGAGGTGTAGCCGAGAGACTTCAGCAGGCCGTTGAGCATGGCCGTCGTGTTCTTCTCCGCTCGCGACGGCAGCTCGCTATCCAGCGCCGCGGCCGCGATCTTCTGCTGACCGAGCTGGTAGAGCTGCTGCTCGGCGTTCGCGTCGTTGGAGAACACGTCACCTAGACGGTTGATCAGGCCCTTCTGGGTCGCGTACAGATAGCTCCGGCCCTCGTCGAGGTTGGGCGGCTCGAGCTGCGGCGCCGGGAGGTTGACCGTGACCTTCTTCGAATCGGTCGGGTCGACCTTGATGTCGCCCTGGCCGATGTGGCTGAAGTCAACGTACGCATCGACCGACCCGTCCGCGACGAACAGCGACCGCTCGTTGAACAGGAAGTCCGGGACGTATTTGCGATTGTTCTGCAGATCGACGATCACCTGGAAGTTGCCGCTCGCGGCCTCGAAGCGAGACAGGTCCTGGATGGACACCAGCAGCACCGGTCCGCTGCGATCGGTGGTCTTCGAGCCGAAGATGTTGCCGAACTTCGGCCACAGCCCGAACATCGTCGTGATCAGCAGCAGGATCACAATAATGCCGGCGATCGCGGCGAGCCAGAACATCTTGCGCCCGATCGCGGCAAAGGGATTCCAGCGCCAGCGCCGCGCGACCCGTGCACCCGCACCGGGCGGCTCCTCGGCCGCGTCGCGCGAGTGCACCGGCAGGGACACGGTGTCGTGGTCGTGTGACGCCCGCCGTGCGGGCAGCTCGGCCGTGGCCTGCGCCCGACCCGGCCGGTACGTATGCAATGCTGGCGACTCGTCCGCGTTTGGGCCGGTCGAGCCGTGGCCCGATTCGACGTCCGAGGTCGCGGCTGTTGGCTCCCGGTCGCCGTCGTCGGCGGTCTTGGCAGTCATCGCGTCACATCCCGTCTTCTCCTCCGGCCGTCGCCATCGCCTCGGATCACCGTCTCCCGAGTCGTCGCAGCGTCCTCGGGAGCGCCGTCTCAGCGGGCGCTCAGTCTTAAGTAGAAGGTGCCCGCGCAAGGGCATGATGAAACCCGCGTCGCAAGGTCTGGCGCGAACCTCCGGCGCGTCCCTAACAGCTAAAAGCTAGAACATGGGTACGACAGTCATCGATGCTGGACGCTGGCGGACGTCAATGTCGACTGCCGCTAGGCAAACGCCGACAGGCCAGTGAGCTGTTGCCCGATGACGAGTTGATGCACCTCGGAGGTGCCCTCATAGGTGAGCACGCTCTCCAGGTTGTTGGCGTGCCGCATGACCGGGTATTCGCCGCTGATGCCGTTCGCGCCGAGGATCGTCCGGCACTGCCGTGCGATGCCGATAGCCTCGCGGACGTTGTTGAGCTTGCCGATGCTGATCTGCTCCGGCGTGCTCCGCCCGGCATCGACCTGCCGCCCGAGGTGCAGGGCGAGCAGGTAGCCCTTCTGAAGTTCCAGCGCCATGTCGGCCAGCTTGGCCTGGGTGAGCTGGAACGCGGCGATCGGCTTGCCGAATTGTTCGCGCGTGGTCGCATAGTCGATCGCGGTGTGCAGGCAGTCCCGCGCCGCGCCGAGCGCGCCCCAGACGATGCCGTACCGCGCCTGGGTCAGGCAGGACAGCGGCGCGCGCAGGCCCCGCGCGTCCGGAAGCTGCGCGGTGGCCGGCACGCGGACGTCGTCCAGCGTGATCTCACCGGTTAGCGACGCACGCAGCGACATCTTGTGCGTCACCTCACGCACCGACACACCAGGCAAATCCATGGGTACGGCGAAGCCCGCGATCCCGTCCTCGGTGCGAGCCCAGATCACCGCGACATCGGCAACCGGAGCATTCGTGATCCACATCTTGCCGCCGTGCAGGATCCAGTCGTCGCCGTCGCGACGAGCCCTCGTGCGCATCGATCCCGGGTCGGAACCGTGATCGGGTTCGGTGAGCCCGAAGCACCCGATCGCGTCTCCGGTCGCCATCCGCGGCAGCCACTCGGTGCGCTGCTCGTCCGAGCCGAACTTCCAGATGGCGTACATCGCCAGGGACCCCTGCACGCTGACCAGCGAGCGGATGCCGGAGTCGCCCGCTTCCAGCTCGAGGCAGGCGAGGCCGTACGCGACGGCGGAGGCGCCGGGGCAGCCGTACCCGGTCAGGTGCATGCCGAGCAGCCCGAGCGCGCCGAAGTCCTTGGCCAGGTCACGGGCCGGGAGCGTGCCCGACTCGTACCATTCGGCGACGTACGGGCGGACCCGGTCGTCGACCAACTTCCGGACGACGCGACGGATCTCCAATTCCTCGTCGGAGTGGAGGTGATCGACGTCGATGAGATCGAGCGGTGCGCGCGTCATGACCACAACGTAACCGCTGTGACCGCCGGTAGATAAGGCGGCGGTGCCGTTAGCAGAGTTGCCGCTCAGTCGACGGCGACCTTGGCCGTCGCGGTGACGGTGCCCACCGGCATGGACAACACCCGGGCATGGATCGTGGTGCGCTGTTGCAGGGCGGCACGCAGCGCGCGGTGCACCCCGTCCTCCAGGTAGAGCGTGCCTTCGAACGCGACTACGTGCGGGAACAGGTCACCGTAGAACGTCGAATCCTCGGCCAACAGCCGGTCGAGCGCCAGCTCACGCTTTGTCGTCACGAGCTGATCGAGGCGTACCGGACGCGGCGGAATCTGCGACCACTCCTTGAGGGAGAGCCCGTGGTCCGGGTAGGGCCGGCCTTCCGAGACCGCCTTGAAGATCACGCCGGTGGCTCCCCTTCTCGCCTGTACAAGCCCAACATCCTAGCCGCCGCTCGTCGGTGCGGCCGCAAGCGCCGACCGATCGGCACTGCCGACGCTACGCCTCGGCTGCGATCCGGGCGCCTCGCGGCTGACGCTACGCGTCGGCTGCGATCCGGGCGCCTCGCGGCTGACGCTACGCGTCGGCGCGCCACCTGCCGCGGTGCACAACCTCCGCCACCGGTCGCCGCCCGCGTCGCAACGACGGCGAACGCCGATCGGGCGCCGGATACCCGACCGACAGCGCGCCGATCGGGGTGTACTCACTAGGGACGTCGAACTCGGTCCGGAAGGTTGCCGTCTGTTCGGGTGGAATTCCGAAAAAGCACGTGACGAGTTCGTTGTCGACCGCGCCGAGCATCATCATCAACGCCGCGAATCCGGTGTCGATGTCCCAGTACGGCACGGGCCAGCGCGCCTCGTCGCGATCCGTCCAGCCCTTGTCGTCGGCGGCGTACCGGTCGAGGTAGATCGTCTTGTTGGACAGCGGAACGATGATCGCCGGCGCGCGCTGGAGCCCCTCCAGCCAGGGGTCCGGCGTGCCGGCGTCATCCGGTGGGGTGGTCGCGGCCCAGAATCGATCGCGATCGGCCGATTCGGTCAGCACCAGGAAGCCCCAGCCCTGCGAGAAACCGGCCGATGGCGCCCGAATCGCATAGTCGAGCAGGCGGTCGAGCAGTTCGTCCGGCACGGGCCGGTCCGGATCGTAGTTGCGGACCATCCGACGCCGGCGTACGACTTCGGCGAACTCCACCGCTACTCCCCGGCCGAGAAAGCAGTCGTGGCGTCGCGGTGGCCGGGGTGAATGCCCCAGGTCCCCCGCCACGTGTCCCCTGGCTTGATCACGACCATGTCGCGACCGGACCGGAACGCGTCCGGCGGGCAGGTCATCGGCTCGATGGCGACGGAGCGGCGATGCCGTTCACCGTGCAGCGAGTCGCCGGTGAACACCTGCCACCAGTGGAACGCCCCGTCGGCCCAGATCGACCGCGTACGGCCGTCCGGCGCCGCCAACACGACGGTCGACCGGCCGGCATCGTCGTGCTCGACATCCCCGAACGCCGTGTCCAGCGTCGCCTGGCCGATGCGACGCGGGCTGGTGAAGTCGTACGCGTCGCCAGCGACCTTGGCCGCGCCAATCGGTAGCAGCCGACCGTCGACGAGCAGCCGCGAATGTGCCGGCAGCGTCAGCTCCAGGTCGTCCACGCTCGCGCCGGGCAGGAAGAGATACGGGTGCAGACCAAGGCCGTACGGCGCCGGCGTGCCGCCGTGGTTGGTCGCCTCGTGTTCGACGTGCAGCCCGTCGGCACCTACCGACCAGCGCGTACGCAGCCGCAGCGGCCACGGGTAGCCGGGCTCGGGCGCGAGGTCCAGGCCGACCGTGACGGCGTCGGGCGTGACGTCGACGGCGTGCCAGCGCGCCCATCGGGTGAGCCCGTGGATCGCATTGTGAGTGGCCGGTTCGGAGAGGGACAGCTGATATTCGGTTCCCTCGAACGTGTAGCGGCCGTCGCGAATCCGGTTCGGCCACGGCTGCAACGCTTGGCCGGCACCACCCGGGCACAACGAGTCGGCCGGGTAGCCGTCGACGACGTCCTCGCCGCCCGCCGTGTACGTCCGCAAACCGCCGCCGACCTCGACGATGACCGCCGTGTGCCCCTGGGATGCGATCTGCCATTGGGTGCCCGAGGGAAGGGCAACCGACGAGGAGTCGATCGAAGCCATGGGCCCGACCCTAACGTGCCGCCGGAGTGCGTGCGAACTGCGTTCGAAACCCCGCTACGACCGGGCCCGAAACCCACAGGAACCGGGCCGGAAACCCACAGGAGCCGGGCTTGAAACCCGCAGTAATCGGGCCTGAGAGCCGACTTAATCGGGCCTGAGACCCGACTTAATCGGGCCTGAGACCCGCTTTAATCGGGCCTGAGACACCGCGTACACCTATTCGGCGTACCAGCGTCGATTTCGCTGAAGGGCGACGGCGGGTGACTAGCGGTTCGTCGCTGTATATCGGCGCAGCGCCGGGAAGCACAGGCCGATCAGGATCGCGACCACCGATGCGGCGATGCCGCCGCCCACCCAGGCCGTCGTGGTGCCGACCGCCGACGCGCTGAGGCCGGCGCGAAGGTCACCGAGGCGTGGTCCACCCGCGACGACGGCCGTGAACACGCCCTGCAGCCGCCCCCGCAACTCATCCGGCGCGTAGGTGAGCAGCATCGTCTGGCGGTAAACGGAACTGACCAGGTCGGCCGCGCCACCGACGGCGAGCAGGATGACCGCCAGCCACAGTTGATGGGCGAGGCCGGCCGCCGCCACCGCGATGCCCCAGGCCACAACGGCACAGATCAGGGCGATGCCTTGGTGGCGTACGCGGGCGACCCAGCCCGAGGAAACACCGGCCACAACGGCACCGATCGCGATCGCACTGAACAGCCATCCGACACCGCCGTGGAACTCGTTGTCCGCCACCGCCGGGAACAGGGCCCGCGGCAGCGCGAGGGCCATGGCGGCGATGTCGACCGCGAACGACAGCAGAAGGACCGGCGTCGTCCCGAGGTAGCGGAGCCCGAACAGCACGTCCGACCAGCCGCCACGCTTGTCCGAGACTTCGCCGACCGGTGGCATCGCCGGCAGTCGCAGCGCCGCCCACAGGGCAACGGTGAACGTCAGTGCGTCAGCGGCGTACGCCCAGAACACGCCGCCACCGGTGCCGATCAGCACGCCGGCGAGCAGCGGACCGGCCACCGTGGCGACGTTCGACATGGTGAAGTTCAGCGTGTTCGCCTGGGCCATCTCGTCCGCCGGCACGATGCGCGGGATGATGGCCGACCGCGTCGGCATCGTGACCGCCACCGCGGCGGACTGCACGGCCACGAGCCCGAGCAGCAACCACGGACTGTTGACCTTCAGCACGGCCTGGGCCAGCAGCGACAGCGTCACGAGCCACATCAAGGTCGAACTCACGAGCAACAGGCGGCGGCGATCCAGCCGATCCGCGAGCGCGCCGCCCCACAGCGAAAAGATCAACAACGGGACGAGACCGCCGACGCCAAGGACGCCGACCCAGGCGTTGGACTTCGTCATCGCGTACATCTGGACCGGTACGGCCACCGCGGTCAGCTGGGTGCCGAAGAACGAGGTCGCCGAGCCGACGAACATCCGCCGGTACGCCGGATGCCGCAGCGGCCGCGTGTCGATCGCGATCCGGCGCCAACCGTGCCGACCCGCCGCCGCGGGCGCGGCCGTCGCTGATCCAACCGTGCCTGTGCCGGGCGTCGCGGATCCCGCCGTCGAAGGCGTCTCGGTCCGGGCTGGCGGGATCGACGCCGTGCGGATCTTGGTCGCGGCTTTGCGCTCGCGTACGTCGCCATCCGGCACGGCCACGTCGCCCGACACATCTGCGGGGAAAGCCGACGTTCCGCCGAGCGACACGTCGGCGAGCGCGTCGTGCGCGATCACCCGACCGTCAACGACTTGATCGTAGGATGCGGTGCCGGTGCCAACGTCGCTGTCGTCGGCGCTGCTCACGGGCCCAACCTCTCCACAATCCAGTCATCGGGACGATCCGCCGCCCGTTCGTCGGCCACGTCCGCCACCCGCTCGACGCGGCGATAGCGCAGCCGATCATGGAGTCGGCCCGTACGGCCCTGCCAGAACTCCACTGTGTCCGGGCGCAGCCGGAACCCACCCCAGTGCGGCGGCACGGGCACCTCGGGCGAGTCCGCGAACCGCTCGACCGTTTCGCGCTCCGCGGCATCGAGCTCCGCGCGGCTCGTCACGACCTGGGACTGCGGGCTCGCCCAGGCACCGATCTGCGAGTCACGGGGCCGGGTTGCGAAGTATGCCGCCGATTCCTCGGGCGCCACCTTGGCCACGGTGCCGCAGACGACGACCTGCCGGGTCATCGGGAACCACGGAAACACCAGACTGGCGTACGGGTTCGCGGCCAACTCGCGGCCCTTGCGCGACGTGTAATTCGTCACGAACACGAAGCCCCGAGCGTCGACCTGCTTCAGCAGAACCGTACGGGCGCTCGGGCGTCCTTCGGCGGACGCCGTCGCGACGACCATCGCGTTCGGCTCGGGCAGGCCGGCGGCGACCGCATCGTCGAACCAGCGCCGGAATTGGGCGAGCCAATCGGCGGCGAGGTCGCCTTCGGACAAGTCGGGCGCATCGTCGGCGCGGCCGTAGTCGCGCCGCATCGCCCCAAGATCCAATCGGGCCGGGTCTGACCCGTCGCCATCGCCGCTTGTGCCCGACATCACGCACCCATCCAACACTCACGGTTTGAGCTGCGCGAACCATTGTCGTATGGAACACACCCGCCGAAGGGGCCGAGGAGGTCCCGGCCGGCATGGCGACTTTGCCGGTGGCGATGTCGTCGGCGGCACATGCCAGATGGGTCGCACGCCCGTTCACCGGCAGGCAAGATGGCAGTGAGGCGTCGTTGACCGGCCGGCCGAGCCCACCCACGACCGATCGACGACCGTCACCGTCATGACCCGCCCCGGCACCCACTCGTCACGAATCCAGGAGACAAAGATGTCCGATTTCAAGCCTGGCCTGGAAGGCGTGGTCGCCTTCGAGACGGAGATCGCCGAGCCCGACCGGGAAGGCGGCGCGCTGCGCTACCGCGGCGTCGACATCGAGGACCTGATCGGAAACGTGTCCTTCGGCAACGTCTGGGCGCTCCTGGTCGACGGCAAGTTCGGCCCCGGTCTGCCGCCGGCGGAGCCGTTCCCGGTGCCGGTGCACTCCGGGGACATCCGCGTCGACGTCCAGTCCGCGGTCGCGATGCTCGCGCCCTATTGGGGCCTCGGCCAACTGCTCGACATCTCGGATGAGCAGACCCGTGAGGACCTCGCCCGAGTGAGCGTCACCGCCCTGTCCTTCGTCGCCCAGGCCGCCCGCGGGCTCGGTCTGCCGGCCGTACCGCAGAAGGAAATCGACAAGGCGCGGACGATCGTGGAGCGCTTCATGAAGCGCTGGCGGGGCGAGCCGGATCCGCGGCACGTGAAGGCGGTCGACGCCTATTTCATTTCGGCGGCCGAACACGGCATGAACGCCTCGACATTCACCGCACGGATCGTGGCCTCCACCGGTGCCGACGTCGCGGCCTGCATCTCGTCGGGCATCGGTGCGCTGTCCGGCCCGCTGCACGGCGGCGCTCCGTCCCGCGTGCTCGGCATGATCGAAGGGGTCGAGCGCAGCGGCAACGCCGAGGTCTACGTCAAGGATCTGCTGGACCGGGGCGAGCGCTTGATGGGCTTCGGGCACCGCGTCTACCGGGCCGAGGACCCGCGCGCCCGGGTCCTGCGCCGCACCGCCCGGGAGCTCGGCGCCCCGAGGTTCGAGATCGCCGAGGCGCTGGAGAAGGCCGCCCTCGCCGAGCTGCACGAGCGCAAACCGGACCGGATCCTGGCCACCAACGTCGAGTTCTGGTCCGCCGTCGTGCTCGACTTCGCGGAGGTCCCCGCGCACATGTTCACCTCGATGTTCACCTGCGCCCGCGTGGCCGGGTGGAGCGCGCACATCCTGGAGCAGAAGAAGCTGGAGCGGCTCGTCCGGCCATCGGCGAAATACGTCGGCCCCGGGCCACGCAAGCCGCAGGACGTCGAGGGATGGAGCGCGGTCGCTGCCGGCTGACGCCGCGGCAGCCGCCGCCGGTTCCCGTGGAAGGATGGGCCCCGCGGCAACGGGGCCGATTTCAGCGCGGATGCCGGCTGCCGCGTGCGCCCGGAAGGAAGATCATGGATACCGCGATCACCATCCCCGCCGGACTCAAGCCCGCCGACGGCCGTTTCGGCAGCGGGCCGAGCAAGATCCGCCCAGCCGCGGTCGACGCGCTCGCCGCGCGCGCCACCGACTACCTGGGCACGTCACACCGCCAACCGCCGGTACGGGGGGAAGTCGCACGCCTCCGTCGCGGGCTCGCCGACTTCTTCAACCTGCCCGACGGGTACGAGATCGTCTTCGGCAACGGCGGGTCCAACGCGTTCTGGGACGTGGCCACGTTCTCGTTGATCCACGACTGGGCCCAGCTCGCCACGTTCGGCGAATTCGGCGCGAAGTTCGTCGCCGAGGTCAAGGGGGCGCCGTTCCTGGCCGAGCCGACCATACGGACGGCGCCGGCCGGCAGTGCGATCGGTCTCGTCGCCGAGTCCGGTGTGGACTCCTACGCGACGGTGCATAACGAGACCTCGACCGGCGTGGCCGTTCCGGTGACCCGGGTGGACGGAGCCGACGAGGGTGCGTTGATGCTGCACGACGGCACCTCGGGCGCGGGCGGCCTGGACGTCGACGTACGGCAGAGCGATGTCTACTACTTCGCGCCGCAGAAATGCTTCGCCTCCGACGGTGGACTGTGGATCGCGCTCCTGTCGCCGGCCGCGATCGAGCGCGCCTTCCAGATCAAGGCGACCGGGCGATTCATCCCGGCATTCCTGGACCTGGTCGCGGCGCTGGAGAATTCCCGGCTCGACCAGATGTACAACACCCAGGCGCTGGCAACCGTGTTCCTCGCCGCCGAACAGACCGACTGGATGAACGCCCAGGGCGGGCTGGCCTGGGCTACGAAACGTACGGAGTCCTCGGCCGCTGTCCTCTACGGCTGGGCCGAAGCCTCGCCGGTCGCGACGCCGTTCGTGACCGATGCCTCGATCCGCTCGAACGTCGTCGGCACAATCGACTTCGTCGATGAGGTCGATGCCGAGGCGATCGCGGCGACGCTGCGCGCCAACGGCATCCTCGACACCGAGCCCTATCGCAAACTCGGTCGCAACCAGTTGCGCATCGGGATGTATCCCGCCGTCGAACCGGCCGACGTCGAGGCGCTGACGGCCTGCGTCGACTACGTGCTGGGCGAGCTCTAGCAGGCCCGAGCCGGCGGCCGCCCGGCGGGCGAATGTCGGATGCCCACTGGACGGAAAAGTTGGCGGTGATCCGGCGAATCGCGGCGCGGCCTGCGGGCATCGCCTCGCGCCTCGGCGTACGGTATGGGCCTGGGTCAACGTCGGCGGGCGCCGACCTTTCGCGCCCATCGGACGAGGAGGTAAGCGATGCGGCCGGTTCGCTTCGTCGCTCTCTCCGAGGACGGCCATGCGTTCGTCCTCGCCGATGAGGTGGGCCGACTCCTCGCACTGCCGGTCGACGACCGCCTGACGTCGGCGATGAGCGCCGATCGGGCTGGCGCGAAGCCGCCGGAGCCCGATCCGAATTCGGTGCTGTCGCCCCGCGACATCCAGGCCCGGATCCGGGCCGGCGAGACGGCCGACGAGGTGGCCCGATTGAGCGGCGTTCCGGTCGACCGGATCCTCCGCTACGCCGGCCCCGTGCTGCAGGAACGCGCAATGCTCGCGCAGCACGCGCGCCGCACGAAGCTCAAGGGCCAGGATCGCAACGCGACTCTCGCGCAGATTGTGGACGCGCGGCTCAGCCAGCACGGCGTGGACTCGGAAAAGATCGCGTGGGACGCCTACCGTCGGGACGACGGCACCTGGCGGATCGTCGCGACCTGGCCGAGCGGCAAGGCCAGCGCGCAGGCCGTCTGGGAGTTGGACAAGGCCCGCCAGCTGGTCAGTGCGTACGACGACATGGCGCAGTATCTGAGCGTCGACCGACCATCGCCGGTGCTCGGGCAGGACCAATCCCTCGGGCGCGGCCTCACGATGCCGACCCGCGGCGAGTCCAGCCGTGGCGACCTGTCGCGCAACGAACCGACGCGCGGCGGCCACGAGCCGATGCGGCCGGCACCGGACACCGCTCGGCGCGAGACGCGCCCGACCCGGCCCGATCCCGTACGCGCCGGACGCGACGCCCTCCTGGCGAGCCTCGATCGGCCACTCGGCAACGACCCGGAGGCCGGCGACACGGCCCCGCGTAACCGGCCGCTCGCCCGACCCCGGGGCGCGCTCGGTGCGCCCGGCGGTGCGTTCGACAGCGACCCGGACCAGGCACTCGACGCCCCGGCCGTGCCATCGCTCGCCGTGCTGCGCCCGCGACGCAACCCGACGCAGGACCCCGACACCGAGGACAAGCCGCGCAAGCGCGCTCCGAGCTGGGACGACGTGCTGTTCGGTTCGGCTCCGGCCGCGCGCGAATCGAGCTGACCGCCACCGGCGATGTCCACCGCGCGCGATCCGAAGCAGCCGGCCGGCGAGGCGTCCGCCGAACCGCCGGACTCGTACGGTGGCCACGCAAATGTGTACGACGACCTCTACGCCAGCCGGGGTAAGGACTACGCGGCCGAGAGTCGGACGATTACGAAACTGATCAGGGACGCGAATCCCGACGCCAACACGTTGCTCGACGTCGGTTGCGGGACCGGCTCCCACCTCGTGCACCTGCGTCACGTCTTCGATGAGGTGACCGGCGTTGAACCATCGGCGCCGATGCGTACGGTCGCGCAACAACGCCTGCCCGGCGTCGCGATCGTGGATGCGGATATGCGTACGCTCAACCTCGGACGACAATTCGACGCCGTGATCTGCATGTTCGCGACCATCGGCTACGCCGGCGGTCCGACCGGCGACATCGCCGGCCTGTTCGCCACGCTCGGCGCGATGGCGGCTCATGTCGGCACCGGCGGCGTGATCGTCGTCGAGCCGTGGATGACCGCCGCTCGCTACAACGTCGGACATATCGGCAGTGACTTCACCAACCGCCCCGGCACCGACGGCAACGACCGGACGATCTTCCGGATGTCACACTCCGGGCTCGACCTCGAACATCCGCACGTCAGCATCGTGACGATGCATTACCTTGTCGGCGCGCCGGACGGGATCGAACACACGACCGACGTGCACCACATGTCGATGTGGACCAATGACGAATTTCTCGAAGCGTTCGACGCGGCCGGTTGCACGGCAAAGTTCTACCTGCCGGGCTTCGGCAACGGCGTGTACGTCGCCGTGAAGCGCTGACGTGCCCGTGGCAGAGTGGGCCGCATGGAATACACAAAACTTGGCCGCACCGGGCTGAAGGTAAGCCGGCTCTGCCTGGGCACGATGAACTTCGGCCCCGAGACGACCGAGCCGGACAGTCACGCCATCATGGACCGCGCGCTCGAGCATGGGATCAACTTCTTCGACACCGCGGACGTGTACGGATGGAAGGTCGGCGAAGGCATCACCGAGCAGATCATCGGCCGTTGGCTTGCTCAGGGCGGCGGTCGGCGCGACAAGGTCGTGCTGGCCACGAAGGTCTACGGCAAGTCCAGCGACTGGCCCAACGACCAGGGACTGTCTGCCCGCCACATCATCGCGGCGTGCGACAACTCGCTGCGCCGCCTGCAGACCGACTGGATCGACCTCTACCAGATGCACCATGTCGACCGGTCGACGCCGTGGGAAGAGATCTGGCAGGCGATGGAGATCCTGGTCGCGCAGGGGAAGGTGCGCTACGTCGGATCGTCGAACTTCGCCGGCTGGCACATCGCCGTCGCACAGGCCGAGGCCGCGAAACGCAATTTCCTCGGCCTCGTCTCCGAACAGTGCATCTACAACCTCATGACGCGCTTCGTCGAACTCGAAGTCGTACCGTCCGCGATCGAGCACGGCATCGGCATCATCCCGTGGTCGCCGCTGAACGGTGGCCTGCTGTCCGGAGCGATCCGAAAGGAACGCGAGGGTTCCGGCGCGCGGTCCACGACCGGCCGGTCGCGCGACGACCTGGCGGAGCACCGCGAGACCATCGAGGCCTATGAGAAGCTCGCGGCCGAGGTCGGGCACGACCCGGCGAACGTCGCGCTCGCGTGGCTGCTGTCCCGACCGGGCGTGACGGCACCGATCATCGGCCCGCGCACCATGGAACAGCTCGACGGGCCGCTCGACGCTTTGTCGATCGAGCTGGACGGCGCGACGTTGGCTCGATTGGACGAGTTGTTCCCGGCGGTCGGGAACGGCGGTCCGGGGCCTGAGGCTTGGGCCTGGTAAAGCTCTGCGGTTTTTCGGCGGGCATCCCCACTCCGGGCGGTCAGGCTTGATCCCTCCGTGGGGACGCCCGCCGAAAAACCGTGTCGTGGTCACTCTGGCCTCGGACGCGACGGGTTAGAGCTTTCAGAGTTACGTGGTACGGCGGGAGACGGTTACGTGGCGGCGTGATCCATTGGGGTGGACGAATCGGGTTGTTGGGGCGACGCGGATCGTCCATGGGGGTGGATCATCGGGGCACGGGAGCACGGCGCACGGCGTTTCTGGCCGGGTTACTGGACCAGCGGGGCTCGGTGGAGGGGGACGTGCGTAGGGTGCGGGCCCTGGTGCGACTCGACCAGGATCAGTTCCGTGAGTGGCCAGGTCGGGCCGGTGTAGGCCGCCAGGGCATCGACGTCGGCCTCGATCTGGTCCCGTGGCAGTCGTTGCCCCGGCCGCGCGATCGTCAGGTGCGGGCGGAACGGCTTGCGGTCGAAGGGCAGGTGCGCGCGGCGGAGCTTGGCTCGGACCGTACCGGCCAATGATTGAAGGCTGGCCACGTCGCCGGCGAGACCGACCCACATGGTCGTGAAATTGCCGCGTCCGAACGTGCCACCGCCAGCGAGCCGGAGCATCGGTTGGCCGTCGGTCTCCACCGCGGCCCGATCGACCGCCACGGCCGCGGCGTCCTGTCGCTCCTCGTCCACATCGCCGAGGAACGCGACCGTTACATGCCATAGCGGTCTGGCCGCCAGCCGCGCGTTCACGCCGGCCGTGGCGGCCTGGCCAACGCGCAGATCATCGACCCGGGCCGCAAGGTCGTCGAGCGCCGCGGCCGGCGGATAGGCCGCGACGAACAGCCTCACCCGTCGACGTCCTGCTCGATGTCCGAGTCGGCGAGCACCATTCCGGCTTCCCTCAAGGCACCCTCGACCCGCAGCCGTTCCATGTCCAGGTCGAAGCCACACAGGTCATAGATCCTGTGGTCGAGGCCGAGCGCGCGGCAACCGTTGGCGAGCTGTTTGTCGTATTGCGTGGTCAGGATCGTGTAGCCCAACGATCCGAGGCTCGTCTCCCGTCGGGCCGACCCGATCCGGCGGAGATCGGTCGCGATCTTCTCCAGCGGCGGTCCGACCGGCTCCGGCAGCACGCGTTCGCGTGCCTTTCGGGCGCGGCGGCGGGTGCGCGCGAGGGATTCCAGCAGGTTGTCGGCGTGAATGACAGCGAGCACGGCCAACGGCACGATGCTCAGCACAGTGATGGCGAGGAACATAGATACAGCCAACAACCAGGTCACGATGACTCACAGTAAGTGGGCAAGGCAACAATTGCTACCTGATTTATGCCATTCACCCACCCTGGGATTGCAACTTCGCGATTGGCGTGAACCGGACACGGCCGGGTCGAACGCGGCAATGGCGTCCGACCCGGCCGTGTCCGGGTGGTCATCTCAGGCTCGTTGCAGGACGGGCTCGGGCTCGACTGCGATCTTGGGCGCGACCGTGAGCCGGCGGGAATCGCGGTCCAGCCGGACCCGTACGCCCTGCCGGCGCTGTTCGAGAGCGAACACCACGACAGCGGCGATGAGCGTCAGTGCGCCGCCGATCCAGATGGCCGTACGGGGCCCGAACGCCTCGCCGACCCAGCCGACCACTGGCGCGCCGACCGGCGTCGTACCCATGAAAACGAGCACGTAGAGCGCCATGACGCGGCCCCGGATCGACGCCTCCGTGCCCATCTGGACCCGCTGGTTTGCGGCCTGGGCGAAGAAGATCATCGCGAAGCCGGTCGGGACCAGCAGCGCAAGCGTGAGCGGGAACGACGGCGACAGACCGAGCAGCGTCTCCAGCGAGCCGAACCCGATCGCCGCGGCGGTCACCGTCCACGTCGACGGACGCTTGCTCCGCGAACTGCCGGCCAAGGCGCCGCCGAGCGCGCCGATCGCGAGGCAGGTCGACAGCAGGCCGAACTCACCCGCGCCGCGATGGAACACGTTCTTCGCGAGCACCGGGAGCGTCACGGTGAAGTTGAACGCGAACAGGCCGGCGACCAGGATCAGGATCATCGGGATGGCGAGGTCGCGACGCTGCCGTACGTAGCGCAAGGCATCGACGATGCGAGCCTCGCCGGCCTTGGCACGAGCGGCAAGATCGCGGTGCAACTCGGCCGGGACCATCCGGGACAGGGCGACCAGCGGGCCGATGAATGTGAACGCGTTGATGACGAACGCCGTCCCGGTGCCGAAGAACGCGATCGTCAGACCGCCGATGGCGGGGCCGAAGATGCGGGCCGAGTTGAACACGGCGGAGTTCAGCGACAGCGCATTGGGCAGCAGGTCGCGACCCACCATCTCGGACACGAACGACTGGCGGGCGGGCGTGTCGATCGCGCCGACCGTGCCCCACGCCGCCGCGAAGCAGAACACCATCCAGAGCTGGATCGCACCGCTGACGACGAGGACGCCCATCAACGTGGCGAGCAACGCGTACATCGCCGCGGTCATGAGCAGAATGCGGCGCTTGTCGAAGCGGTCCGCGAGCTTGCCGCCGACCAACGTCAGGAACAGAACCGGCAAGAACTGCAGCGCGGTGACGAAGCCGAGCGCGGACGGTGAGTTGTGCGAAAGCTTGAGCACAAGCCAGTCCTGCGCCGTGACCTGCATCCAGTTGCCGAGCAACGAAACCATCTGTCCGGTCGCGAACAGACGGTAGTTGCGTACGTGCATTGCGCGAAATGTGTTCTTGAGCCGTTCCTGCACGGTGTGGTCCGCCTCCTGGGGGCTAAGGGGGTTGTGGTCAGCGTTGCGGGGTCTCGGGGGTGTCGTTGCGGGCGATCCGCTTCATGATCTCTACGGCTGCTTGGAGCGTGTCGCGCTCCGCGTCGGAGAGCGCCGCGAGTTGCTTGGTCAACCAGGCGTCACGTGCCCGGCGCGTCTCGGCCAGAGCCTCGCGCCCCCGAGACGTCGCGGACAGGATGACCTGCCGGCCGTCGGTGGGATGCGGAGTTCGCTGGACGACACCCATCGCTTCGAGCCGTGCCACGACCCTGGTCATCGTCGGCGGCTGGACACGCTCGGATTCGGCCAGCTCGCGTGGGGTCATTGCGCCGGCCATCTCAAGGCTTGTCAGCACGGACAACTGGGACCCGGTGAGGTCGCCGACCGGACGGGCCTGCCGGAGCCGCCGGTTGAAGCGCACCACACCGTCGCGCAGCTCGGTCGCGAGCGCGGCCACAGCCAGCAACTTCTTGGGTCCGCTCGCAGTCTGCGGGCGCCGTTGCGTCTTCGTCTCGTCCCTGGCCATGTTCACCCCAAACGCTGGCAATCGTGCCGGAGGCACGCGGCGTTGTTGCGGATTAGCGCTGGACGTCCGTGCCGGTCATCGAGTCCGGCCACTGATTAGCTTAACTAATAAGCTTGGCTAACGATGCCCCGATCGGCCATGACGTCGGTCACGAGTGCCTGGCATGCCGGTCGTTACCACCCGGCGCACCGGCCTGGGCGCCGTAGCCGCGCCGTCGGCCGGAGGACGTACGCTGCCCTCGTGCCCGAACAGCCGATCACCACGGATGGCCGACCACCACAGCGTCACTTGGAGCCCGTCGACCCGCCAACCGTGCCGTTCGCGATCGGCGGCATCGTGCTGTGGGCGATCGCCGGTCTCGTACTCCTGCTGTTCCGGCACACACTGTCCGAGCACGGCCACACCGACTGGCTGTGGATCTGCCTCGCCGGCTTCCTGTGGGGCTTCCCCGGCTGGTTTGTCATGATCCGGCACGACCGGCATCGTGCCGCCCGTCGTGCGGCAAGAAACGACCAGGAGTCATCGTCGGTGGGTTAGCGTCTCAGGCATGCCTACACGTACCTCATCCGCCCTCTGGGAGGGCAACCTGCGCGACGGTTCGGGCACGATGAAGCTCGGCTCGGGCGCCTTCGAAGGCTCCTACTCGTTCGTTTCCCGGTTCGAATCGGGCCCGGGCACCAACCCGGAGGAGCTGATTGCGGCGGCCCATGCCGGCTGCTTCTCGATGGCTCTGTCCAATGGGCTCAGTCAGGCCGGATTCACCCCGACGTCAATCGCGACGAGCGCGACCGTACATCTCGATCGGGTCGCCGACGGTTTCGGCATCACGAAGATCGACCTCGATACGGTCGGCACCGTACCGGGCATCGACGACGCGAAGTTCCAGGAAGTCGCGGCGGCGGCGAAGGCGGGGTGTCCCGTCTCTAAGGCGTTGGCGGCCACGGAGATCACGTTGTCCGCGCGGCTCGCCTGACTGCTTCGGCCTAGCGTTGCGGCTGCGGGCACCCCGCTCACGGCGGCGACAAAGCATTTAGGCCGTCGTGAGCGGGGTGCCCGCCGCCTCGACCACTTCACGCCTTGACTGCCCGTTGCGCGTCGGAGGGCGCGGGCTTTCGGGGTTACGTGGTACGGGGGACGGTTACGCGCCCTCGGAATCCGCTGTCGCGCTTCGTTCGCTCGTCGGATCGACAGCTGTCCGGCTCCGGTCGGACGGCTCGGCGGTCGCGTCGATCTCGTGGGCGCCGGCCGGGGCATCGTGCGACTCTTCCGCAGACTCGGTCGGCGACGGACGGCTCGGTGCCGACGGATTCCTCGGCGGTGGCCGTCTCGACGGCGCCGGGGAGGGGGATGGCGGCGGGATGGGCCGGGGCGGCGGTGACCGCGCCGGGCTCGGCCGCGACGTCCACCGGATCGACTTCGGCGTCGTCGTAGATGGTCGGCGCCTCCTCGATCGCGTCGGGCTGGTCGAGCAGCACCTCGGAGTGGGCACCACAGCCGTGGTCGCCGGAGACGATCCGGCCATCGTCGGGGGCGTACATGTTGCCGCACGCGCCAAAGATCGCCCGCATGGCACCGGCCAGGGGCAGGTAAAAACCACAGGACACGCAGCGGGCACCGGACGGGGCGGCCGTTGCGATCGGTGCGTGCGGGCCATGGTCGCCGTCGTACCACCGGTCCGCGGTGTCCAGCCGACCCTCACGCGACATGACGCGTACGCGTCCCAGGCCCAGCTCCCACACGACGTCTTCCACCGCCGGATCGTCCGAGAGGAGATAGCCGGGGGCGAGCCGCTCATCGTCGACCGGAGTGGGCATGAGATCGCCCACGCCGAGGTCGCCCGGCGCCACCCGCTCCTCCCAGGGCACCCAGGGCGGCGCGACCAGCGCGTCCGGGCCGGGCAGCAGCACCGTCTCGCAGACGGTGACATGCTTGCTGCGGGGGACCCGGGCGACCGTGACCGCCCAGCGCCACCCGCGATAGCCCGGCATTAGACATTCGAAATAGTGTGTAACGAGGCGTTCACCCTCGGCGACCGCCTCGATGTACGGTCCGGCGACGTCCTCGGTGACGGCGTCCCGCGCAAGATCTACCGCGTCGGCACACGTCTGATCGAGTTTCGCGCGCGCGCCAGCCGCGCGGATCGCCGTCGTCGCAGTGGTCACCTGCATAGTGTCCCTCATCGGCCGGCGGTCCGGCACGTCGGCCACCCGGCGCGTACGGGCCGAATGTCCAATTGCTGTCCCGGTGGCCGGATAGCGGCCGGATGGATGCGCGAGGTCGCACGGATACGTCAGGATATGAACATGCCGCAGATGGACTCCCGTGGACGCTCCACGGCCGGGCGCGCGGTCGGAACCACGATCAAGGGCGCCCGAGTGGCCGTGCGCGGCGGATCACGGGCCGGTCGGTGGGCCATCCGCAACGTCGCCTTCCTGCGGAACAGGAGCGCTGCCGGCGAGGTCGGCATGATGCGCCTGCTCGATCTCCATGCCGCTTCGTGCGCCGGCGACACGCTGGTCACGATGGGTCTCGCGACGACCGTCTTCTTCCAGGCCCCGGTGGGCGAGGCGCGCAGCCGGGTGGCGCTCTACCTGTTCATCACGATGGTGCCGTTCGCGATCCTGGCACCGATCGTCGGCCCGGTGCTCGACCGCTTCCGCCACGGCCGGCGCTATGCCCTCGCCATCACCATGGTCGGTCGCGCGTTCCTAGCCTGGGCAATCTCGGACTACCTGCACAACTTCGGCCTGTTCCCGGCCGCGTTCGGGGTGCTGGCGCTGTCGCGGGCGTACGGCGTGGCGCGCAGCGCCGCCGTTCCCCGCCTGCTGCCGGCCGGTCTCGGACTGTCGGAAGCGGGCGCCCGAGCGTCCATCTTTGGCACCCTCGCCGGTGCCGTCGTCGCGCCGATCGGCGTCCTTGCGATCAAGATCGGCCCACAGTGGCCGCTCCGGGTGGCCGCCGTGATCTTTATTGCGGGCGCCGTGATCGCGCTACGACTGCCGCCACGGGCGGACTCCGATCCGCCGGAGGTGCCGCCGCGGATCTTCCAATGGCCCGGCCGCCGACCGACCCGGGTGCTGTCCGGTCCGCTGATCCTCGGCGTGCTGTCCAACGCGGTGGTGTTGCGCGCGGCGTACGGCTTTCTCGTGCTGTTCCTGGCGTTCTCGATCCGGTCGCATGACCTGACCCGGAGCCTGTTCGGGCAGACGCTGCCGGACGCATGGGCGCTCGCCATCGCCATCGGCGCGCTCGGCGCCGGCTCGTTCGTCGCCACCGCGGTCGGATCCCGGATGCGCATTCGGCGGCCGCTGCTGATGCAGGCGGTCGGGTTCTTGGCGGTCGCGGCAACCGGCATTCTCGCCTGCATCTGGTATTCCCTCGGCACTGTCATCCTCGCCAGCCTCGCGATCGCGATCGTCGGCGGCCTGGCGAAGTTGGCGGTGGACGCGTCCATCCAGGAGCGCATTCCCGAGGACGTTCGCGCCAGCGCTTTCGCCCATTCCGAGACGCTGCTGATGCTGGCGTTTGTCGTCGGGGGCGCGGTCGGCCTGATCCCATTCAACGGTCGGCTCGGCATCATCTTCTGTACGGTCGGCATGGTCGCCGCCGCGATCTTCGCGTGGCTACGGGCGATCAACCTGCGGGGGGAACGGCTGACGGGGTCGGCAGCATCCGGGTCGGCACCATCCGGTTCGGCGCCAAGCGGACCGGCGGCGGGGCCACAACCGGCCGGACCGCACCCGTCCGCGGCCCAACCAACGACGGCTCAACCAACGACGGCCCAACCAACCCAGCCGTCGGGCACGGTGCCGTCAGGCAATGCGCGCACGGTCGAGCTGCCCGGCGGGACGACGTACCAGCAGGGCCACTATGTGCACGGCGAGCCGTCAGCGCCGGAAGGCTCATGGTGGGCCCGGCGTCGCGCGGCGAAGGCGGCTCGCGCGGCCGGAACAAGGTCGCGCACGGCCGGCACAAGCCAGATCTCCGGCGACCCGGCCGCCGATACGCAATCAACCGGTGCCCAGCCAACGGTGCCGCAGCCGACCGTCCCGCAGCCGGGCGCGTCGCAGCCGGGCCGGACGACACCCGGCACCACGCGCGTCCTACCCCGCACCGACGACGACCAGCCGGGATATCACCTCTACCGGCCGGATAGCGTCCGCGCGGACGACGACTCTCCGGACACATGACACTTCTGCTCGTCGTGACGGCGGTCACGGCCGAACATGACGCCATCCTCGCCGGTCTCGGCGCGCCGGGGGTCGATGCGGCCGACGTCACCGGCGCCGACAACCCGACGATCGCGGGCGCGCACGTGCTGACGGTCGGCGTCGGCGTCGCGTCGGCGGCCGCCCGCACCGCGCGTTGGTTGACCGAGCGGCACCTGGGCGGCCACGCGTACGACGCCGTGATCAGTGCCGGCATCGGCGGCGCGTACGCCGGCCGGGGTGCGCTCGGCGACATAGTTGTGGGTCGCCGTACGATCGCGGCCGATCTCGGCGCCGACTCGCCCGACGGCTACCTGACCTTGTCCGACCTCGGCTTCGGCACCGACACCATGGACGCCGATCCCGACCTCTTCGAACGCGTCGCCTCCGCCTTGCCGGCCGCGGTCAACGGGTCGGTGTTGAGCGTGCAGACGGTCACCGGCACGGCCGCACGGGCGGCCGAACTCACCGACCGCCATCCCGACGCGGTCGCCGAGGCGATGGAGGGCTGGGGCGTCGCCACCGCCGCGGAGGATCATGGCGTGCCGTTCGTCGAGATCCGTACGGTCTCGAATCTCGTCGGTCCGCGCGATCGGTCCGCCTGGCGGATCGACCTTGCCATGGGCGCGCTGACACGCGTCGGAAAGGCACTCGCTACGTTGGTCGGGTGAGTTTGTCGCTAGCCATCTCCCCGTGCCCCAACGACACCTTCGCTTTTCACGCACTCGTACATGGCCTCGTCGAGGGTGCGCCGCCGGTCGACGTGACCTATGCCGATGTCGACGTGACCAACACCGCATCGCTCGACGGCCGATTCGACCTGGTGAAGGTGAGCTACGCGGCGCTGCCGTGGCTGCTCGACCAGTACAAGCTGCTGCCCTGTGGCGGCGCGCTCGGCCGGGGCTGCGGCCCACTCGTGCTGACGCGGGACGACGCCGGCCACGCCGCGGCCACCGACGTGAGCGACGCCGGCCAGGTCGGCGCGACGCCGACCGGCGACCCGGCCCGGCTGGCCGGGGCGACGGTGGCCGTGCCCGGTGATCGGACGACGGCCTATCTGTTGTTTCGTCTCTGGGCCGCGGGTCACGAGCCGGCCAAGATCGAGATCGTGCCGTTCCACGAGATCATGCCCGGTGTCGCCGATGGCCGGTTCGACGCCGGTCTCGTCATCCACGAGGCCCGGTTCACCTATCCGCGCTACGGCCTGACCGCTCTCGTCGATCTCGGCGACTGGTGGGAGCACTCCACCGGCCACCCGATCCCGCTCGGCGCGATCCTGGCCCATCGGGAGCGCGTCGATGCCACGCTGGCCGCCGATTGGGTCCGGGCGTCCGTACGGCAGGCATGGGCGGCCCCCGCCGCCAGCGAGCCCTATGTGCTCGAGCATGCGCAGGAAATGGAGCCGGACGTCGTGGCGCAGCACATTGCCCTGTACGTCAACGAGTTCACCGAAAACCTCGGTGACGCCGGTTATGCCGCGATCCGTACGCTTCTCGACCGCGCCGCGGCGGCCGGGCTCGTCCCGGCCGTGCCGGCGGATCGCTTCTCGCTCTGAGCCGGCGCTCGCCGCGTGCCGGCGCTAGATCTCCAGCTCGCGCGCGACGGCGTGGACGACCTCGGCGATCGTCTTGGACACCTTCTTGTCCGGGAACCGGCCACGGCGGAGATCGGGCATGATCTTGGATTCAAGCACCTTGATCATGTCCTCGATGAGCCCGTGCAGCTCCTCGGCCGGCCGGCGGCGCAGCTCCGCGACGGACGTCGGCGACTCCAGGACCTTCACGTTCAACGCCTGGCTGCCCTTGCGGCCTTCGGCGACGCCGAAGTCGACGCGCTGACCGGGACTGAGCGCGGTCACGCCGTCCGGCAGCGCTGCCTTGTGCACGAACACGTCCTCGCCGTCCTCGCGAGTGAGAAAGCCGAAGCCCTTCTCGGTGTCGTACCACTTCACTCGTCCCGTGGGCACTGTTGATCCCTCTGTCGTCGCATCCGATAAGCAGGCGCGAGTCTGTCTGCGTCACCGCACAGATGTCACCGCACAGATGAAGTTACGCGCGCGTTGAGGTTATCGGGACATCTGGCGGCGACCAACCGGATTCACGTTTCGCGAGCAGGGCCGGAAACGGACGGAGGTCGGGCAGGACGGCGTCGGCGCCGGCGTCGGCCAGTTCGCGCGCGTCGCACGGACCGGTCGTCACGCCGACCGCGACGATGCCCAGCTCCGGGGCGATCTCGGCGGCGGCTCGCGCGGATCGCATGTCAGCGACGTGGTCGCCGACGTACCAATGCGCGCGAAAGTGCAACAGGGCATCGCGCTTTCCGTCACCGTGCGCCGAGCCGACAAGTTCGTCGGCATCGAGCCCGGTGTGATCGAGGTGGAGGCGGGCGTTGCCGGTGAACTTGGACGTGACGACGATCACGCGGCCACCGGCGGCGTGGACGGCGTCGACCGCCTCGGCCGCGCCTGGAAGCAGCGGCGTGCGCTCGATCGCGTACGCGCTGTAGATCTCGCGATACCGCGCTGCCATGGCCGGCACGTCGGCGGCCGGAAACCACTCGGCCAGTTCGGTTTCGAGCGGCGGACCGAGCCGTGAGCTGGCGAGATCGGCGTCGATGAACACGCCCGTCTCCGCGGTGAGCGCGCGATAGACCTCGCCGATGCCCTGCCGCGAATCGAGCAATGTCATGTCGAGGTCGAAGCCGACCACGAGATCGCTGCGCATATGAGTACTGGCCGCTAGTGCTCGGGGAACGCGTCCTCGGTCGGGTGCACGTAGCTCAGCTCCGACACGGGCAGCGGGAACCGGACGTCATCGCCGAACGGGGATGCCGCACCAGCCCGGTCGAACAGGATCTCCGTCACGCCGAGGCTGCCCTGCGGCACCGTGCGCGCCTTCGATCGCAACACCGGCAGCCGGTCGTCATCGCCGCTCGGGCGATCGGGATCGGGTGCGGATGCGGCGTGGGACGCCATGTGTCCTCCTGCTAGCCACCTGGTAAAGACGCGACTTAGACGATCTACTCCCATCTTCCCACATCCGAATCCTGGCGTCGGCGGCCGGCGTGGGCGACGATTTCCCGTTCGGCCGGCTAGCGTTGTACGGCGATGGCCAGCACTCTCACCGAGCACCTCCGCGCGCTGCCCGACGGCGCGCTCGCCGCTGTGTTCAGCCGCCGCCCCGACCTCCTGACGCCCCCACCGACCGACATATCGGCGCTGGCCGCTCGCGCGCAGTCCCGCGTGTCCGTCGCGCGGGCACTCGACGGTCTGGACCTCTTCACCATCGAGGTCCTGGATGCGGCCCGGCTGACCCGGGACCCGCACGACGGCGACACGACGTCGTTGGCCGCGGTGCTTGCACTCACCGCCACGGCCGAGGCCGAGCAGGTGCGGGCCGCCGTGCGACGACTTGAAGACCTGGTGATCCTGTACGGCACGGACGACGCCCTACACATCGTGGCCGCGGTCGACGAGGTGAGTTCGCCTTACCCGGCCGGCCTGGGTCGCCCAGCGACGCAACTCGACCCCGCCGCGGCCGCACTCGCCGCCGACCCGGCCGCGCTCCGCCGGGCGTTGCTGGCCGTGCCGCCGGCCGGCCGAGCCGTGCTCGACCGGCTCGCGTCCGGGCCACCGATCGGCGCGGCCAGTCCGGAAACGATCAAGGATGTCGACACGACCGTCGGGTCGCTCGTGGCCCGGAACCTGCTCGTCGCCGTCGCCGACGACACCGTCGAGTTGCCGCGCGAGGTGGCGGTCGCGCTGCGACGCGACGGCGACCTCGGATCGTTGCATCCGTTTCCGCCGGTGGGCTCCGGCACCGCGCGTACGGCCAAGGTCGTCGACTCCGCCGGCACCGGCCAGGTCATGGAGACCGTACGGCACGTCGAGGACCTGCTCGGCGTCCTGTCCGACGATCCGGCCGCCGTGCTGCGGACCGGTGGCCTGGGCATTCGGGACCTGCGGAGGATCGCCCGGACGGCCGGCGTGACCGAACCGGCGGCCACGGTTCTTCTTGAAGTCGCGGCCGCCGCCGGCCTGCTCGGCGAGACCGACGGCAGTACGTACGGCGGCTCGGGCGATCCGCGCTTCCTGCCGACGCTCGCGTACGACCAGTGGATCGAGGCGACCGCGGCCCAGCGCTGGATCCGGCTTGCTCGCGCGTGGCTCGTCATGACGCGGCAGCCCGGGTTGGCCAACCGTTCCGGCCACGCGTCGGCGGCCGCCAACGGCGGAGCCTTCGCGGGGGGCGCGTTCGCTGGTGCCGGCGCGGCGAGTGGGCTCGGCAACGCCGGCCCGTCCAACGGTCGCTCCGGGACCGGGGTGTCCGGCAACGGCGCCTCGACTGGCGGAGTCTCAAGCAACGGTGGCTCGGGCAACGCGTCGGCGAACGGTGGCTCCGGCGGCGGCCGAACCGGTGCCGACCGCGCTCCGAATGTGCTCGGCCCGGAAATCGAACGCACCGGGGCACCCCGGCTGCGCGCGACCGTGCTGGAACTGCTCGCGGCCGGCGGCGCCGGCAGTACGCCGACCGAGGACGACCTGCTGGCCGCACTTCATTGGCGGGCACCGCGACGATCGCCGTGGCAGCCCGGCGCGACCGATCCGACGACGGCCGACCCGGTGCGGTGGATTCTGGCCGAGGCGGCCCAGCTCGGGTTGACCGGTCTCGGCGGGCTGACCGGTTACGGCCGGATGCTGTTGGAGGAGGTCACGGCGGCCGCGACGCACGAGGCCGACGACGATCCTCTCGGCCTGTCGTCAAGTTCGCCGGCGGCGCCATCGCGGGCCGCCGCCGCACTCGACAAGCTCCTGCCGCCGCCGGTCGACCACCTTCTCGTACAGGCCGATCTGACCGTCGTCGTACCGGGACCGCCCGAGCCCGGGCTGGCGGCTGAACTCGCCCTGGTGGCCGAACACGAGTCGGCCGGCGGCGCGTCGGTTTACCGGGTCACCACGGAGAGCGTCCGGCGCGCCCTCGACGCCGGTCACACCGCCGCCGACCTGCAGAACATGTTCAACCGACGATCGCGTACGGCCGTGCCGCAGTCGCTGACGTACATGATCGACGATGTGGCCCGGCGGCACGGCGGTCTGCGGCTCGGGGCGGCCGGGTGCTATCTGCGCAGCGAGGACAATGCGCTGCTGATCGAGGTGGCGGCCGACCGGCGGTTGTCCGGGCTGTCGCTGCGATCGGTCGCGCCGACCGTGCTGATCTCGCCCTATCTCGTCAGTCGCGTGCTCGATGAGCTGCGCGCCGCCGGGTACGCCCCGGTGCAGGAGGACGGCGGCGGTGGCCTGGTTATCGCCCGTACCCGGGCGTTTCGTGCCCCGCCCCGGCGCAGCACCCTGTCGCTGCCGGCGTTCACCGACACCGGTCGCGGTCTCACCGCTCCGCGGCTCGCCGCTGCGGTCGAGGCGCTTCGCCGCGGCGATGCCGCGGCACGCACGGCCCGCCGCGCGCCGGCCACCGTACGGACGGCCGGCCCGTCCGACTCCCAGGCCCACACGAACGCGATGGCCGTTCTACAGCAGGCGATTCGGGACAAGGAACCGGTCTGGGTCGGGTACGTCGACGCTCACGGGTCGACGACGTCACGGCTGCTGCGGCCGGTCTCGATCGGCGGCGGATACCTGCGGGCACAGGATGAACGGACCGACATGCTGCACACGTTCGCCCTGCACCGGATCACGGCCGCGGTCGTCGATTCTGAGCGCTAGCCGATGGGTAGCGTCAGCCACGAGGCGCATTTCATCGCGCTGAGCGGCACCGAGGCCGGCGGGCGATGCAGGATCACGCGCTCGCCCCCGAACCTCGTGGCGACGCTGAGGCGGGCGCGCCCCCAAAACGCGCCCGCCTCGAAACACCACGGCTGTCGAACGCGTGCATCCGGCACCGCGTGCATGACTTGCGCAGCGCAATGCGCCTCGCGGCTGCGCTACGCATCGGCTACGGCGCTCGACTCGTGCGGCGACACGGGACAAGCGCCGGGCGGTGCGACGGCGGGACCCGCCGACAACCGCCAGCCATGCATAACGGATAGACGCCGAAGGACGGTGCCACGGTTGCACCTGACGCCCGAAGTGGTTCGTTCGGTCAGGACTTCCGGCCGTTGGGTGCAAGGCAGCGCGCCGGATGGTCGTACCAAGCGTGTAACACTTGACCGTTGCGCCGGCGTACGAACTGCCGCCGCGACACCTGTGCACCCAACCCGGAGGCGATGCACCTGTGACCGGCGGCCCGCTGATCGTCCAGTCCGACAAAACCCTGCTCCTCGAGGTCGACCACGAGGATGCCCGTAACTGCCGGATGGCCATTGCGCCGTTCGCCGAGCTGGAACGTTCGCCCGAGCACGTGCACACGTACCGGTTGACGCCCCTCGGGTTGTGGAATGCGCGTGCCGCCGGTCATGACGCCGAGTCGGTCGTCGATGCGCTGCTGACCTATTCGCGCTATCCGGTGCCGCACGCGCTCCTGGTCGACGTGGCCGAGACGATGGACCGGTACGGCCGGCTCCAACTGGCCAACGACCCCGCCCACGGACTGGTCCTGCGAGGCCTGGACCGCGCCGTCCTGGTCGAGGTCGCGAAGTCGAAAAAGCTCGCCGGCATGCTCGGCGCCCAACTCGATCCCGACACGATCGCCGTCCACCCGTCCGAGCGCGGACGGCTCAAGCAGTCCCTGCTGAAGCTCGGCTGGCCGGCCGAGGACCTGGCCGGGTATGTCGACGGTGAGGCCCATCCGATCGATCTGGCCGAAATCGGCTGGTCACTGCGGTCCTACCAGCGCGAGGCGGTCGAGCACTTCTGGGCCGGTGGTTCGGGCGTCGTCGTGCTCCCGTGCGGCGCCGGCAAGACGATGGTCGGCGCCGCCGCCATGGCCGAGGCCAAGGCCACGACGTTGATCCTGGTCACCAACACGGTCGCCGGTCGCCAGTGGAAGCGCGAGCTGATTGCCCGCACGTCGCTGACCGAGGAGGAGATCGGCGAATACTCGGGTGAGCGCAAGGAGATCCGGCCGGTCACCATCGCGACGTACCAGGTGCTCACGACGCGCCGCAGCGGCGCATTCGCCCACCTCGACGTGTTCGGCGCGCGCGATTGGGGCCTGGTGATCTACGACGAGGTGCACCTGCTGCCGGCGCCGATCTTCCGCTTCACGGCGGACCTGCAGGCTCGTCGCCGGTTGGGCCTGACCGCGACGCTGGTACGGGAGGACGGGCGCGAAGGCGACGTCTTCTCCCTGATCGGACCGAAGCGGTACGACGCACCGTGGAAGGACATCGAGGCGCAGGGCTGGATCGCGCCGGCCGACTGCACCGAAGTCCGGGTGACGCTGACCGACGCCGAACGGATGACCTACGCGACGTCCGAGCCGGAGGAGCGCTACCGGGTGGCGGCAACCGCCCGTACGAAGCTGCCGGTCGTCCGCAAACTGGTCGAGCGTCACGACGGCGACCAGGTGCTCGTCATCGGCGGCTATATCGACCAGTTACACGCGCTGGGCGAATATCTCGACGCCCCGATCGTGCAGGGCGCGACGACGAACAAGGAACGGGAGCGGCTGTTCGAGGCGTTCCGCAACGGCGAGGTACCGACGCTGGTGATCTCGAAGGTCGGCAACTTCTCGATCGATCTGCCCGAAGCGGCCGTTGCGATCCAGGTCTCCGGCACGTTCGGCTCGCGGCAGGAGGAAGCGCAGCGTCTGGGCCGTATTCTGCGGCCCAAGGCCGACGGCCGGCAGGCCCACTTCTACACCGTCGTCGCCCGCGACACGATCGACACCGAGTACGCCGCTCACCGGCAGCGCTTCCTGGCCGAGCAGGGCTATGCGTACACGATCGTGGACGCCGACGACGTGCTGTCCGCGTAGTCGGGCGGCACGGTGAGCGAATTCCTGATCGATCGGTGGTGCCAGGCACTGCCGGCCGACTGCGGCAGCGCGGCGGCGCAGGCCGCCGGAGCGGACCTCGTCGCGCGCTGGTCCGAACCGGCGCGTCGGTATCACACCATCGACCACTTGACGTTCATGTTGACGGTCCTCGACGAGGCGGCCGCGTTCGCATCCGACATCCACGCCGTCCGGCTCGCCGCCTGGTTCCACGACGCGGTCTACGACCCACGTGTCGCCGAGCCGACCGCCAACGAACAGGCCAGCGCCGATCTGGCCGCGACCATGCTGCCGCCACTCGCGGTCCGGCCGGCCCAGATCGACGAGGTGGTACGGCTGGTGCTGCTCACCGCCGATCATCGCGTCGCGCCGGACGATCGCAACGGCGCGCTGCTCGCGGACGCGGATCTGGCGATCCTGGCCGTCGACGGCGAGCACTACCGGGCGTACGCCGACGCGGTCCGGGCCGAGTATTCGTTTGTCCCCGACGACGCGTTCGTGGCCGGGCGGTCCGCCGTACTGGCGAAGCTTCTCGCTCTTGATCCGCTCTACTACCTGGAGCCGCACCGCGTGGCGTGGGAGGCGCGAGCGCGCGCGAACCTGACCGCCGAGATCAGTTCGCTTCGGGCTTGACCGGACCGCGGCGTTTGGGACGCCGCAGACCGGCGGCGGTGATGCGCCGGACGAGTTCCTTCGACGTGATGTGCGCAGCGCCGAGCAGAACGGCCCGGGCCACCAGCTCGGCCGGGATGTCGTAGTGATCGCGTTCGAAGGCCCGCCGGGGGGCGCCGAGCATCTCGGCGAACGCGTGCAATTCGTCGAACGACACGTCGCTCACCAGGTGCGCGAACGACCGGCCGGCGGCGCGACCACGCCCGGGCCAGACCGGGTCGTCCACGAGAAGCATGGGCTCACGCTAGCGTGGGTGGGGTGAAACGCTACGGACAGATGTACGGGCCGGACTTCACGTTCAACGGCGTGCCCGCCTGCGACTGGCGGGATCCGGAGACGTACGCCGACGCCGACGTCGTCATCATCGGTGCTCCGTTCGACGGCGGCACATCGCATCGACCCGGTACGCGTTTCGGACCGGCCGCGATCCGGGGCAGTGACTATCTGAGCTACGACGGGCAGCGCCCCCACCTGGCGATGCGGGTCGAACCGTTGGCCACCGATCTCGTGGTCAAGGACGCCGGTGACGTCGAGGTCTACAGCGGCGAGGTCCTGCGCAGCTGCCAGGCGATCGAGGAGGCCGTCGCGTTCGTCGCGACGCACGATGCCGTACCGCTGATCCTGGGCGGCGACCACACGATCACCTGGCCCGACGCGACCGGTGTGTCCCGACACATCGGCACGGGCAAGGTTTCGCTCATCCACTTCGACGCGCACGCCGACACCGGCAACGTCACATTCGGCTCGCTGTACGGCCACGGCCAGCCGATGCGTCGACTCATCGAATCCGGCGCCGTCCGCGGCGACCGCTTCCTGCAACTCGGGCTGCGCGGCTACTGGCCGGAGCCGGAGACGCTGGACTGGATGGCCGACCAGCACATGAACTCGTTCCACATGAGTGAGATCGTCTCGCGGGGACTCGATGCGGTCTTGGATGAGGCGTTTGCGATCGCGCTGGACGGTTGCGACGCCGTGTTCCTGTCGGTCGACATCGACGTCTGCGATCCGGCCCACGCTCCGGGTACGGGAACTCCCGAGCCGGGCGGCATGACCGCGCGGCAACTGCTGGACGCGGTGTCCCGGATCTGTCACGAGCTCCCGGTCGCCGGCATGGACGTGGTGGAGGTGTCGCCGCCGTACGACCATGCGGAAATCACCGCGTTGCTGGGCAACCGGGTCGTCTTGGAGGCGCTGGCCGGCATGGCGCGGCGACGCCTGGACGCCCGCGACGGCGTGACGTGGCGACGGTCGACCCCGTTGCTCGAAAATCGGGGCACCGATAAGCGCGACTAGGCTCGACGACATGGTTTCCCCCGAATCCTTGACCGCTGAGCGTGCACCCGACGACGGCTTGCTCGACGAGCTGGCCGCGGTGACGCCGGTGATCACCGACCCCGACCTGTTGGCCACGTACGTCCGCGACGAGGCCGACATGTGCGACGTCGGCTCACCGCGAGCGCTCGTACGGCCACGATCGACCGGGGAAGTCGCCGCCATCGTCAAGATTGCCGCCGCCCGGCGCATCCCGGTCGTGCCACAAGGTGCGCGCACCGGGCTCGCGGGTGCCGCCAACGCATCGGACGGCGCGATTATCGTCTCGCTGACGGCGATGAACCGGATCGTCGAGATCGACCCGGTCAACCGGATCGCGGTCGTCCAGCCGGGCGTCGTGAACGCGGCACTCGCTCGCGCGGTCAACGAAGCCGGGCTGTTCTATCCGCCCGACCCGGGGTCCTGGGAGTCCTCCACGATCGGCGGCAACGTGTCCACCAACGCCGGCGGCATGTGCTGCGTGAAGTACGGAGTGACGAGCGCGTACGTGCTGGCGCTCGAGGTCGTGCTGGCCGACGGTGAGGTGCTGCGGTGCGGTCGCCGGACGGCCAAGGGCGTGGCCGGCTACGACCTCGTGCATCTGTTCACCGGCTCGGAAGGGACGCTCGGCATCATCACCGAGATCACGGTGGGCCTGCGACCGGCGGCCGAGCCGGGGCTGACGCTGGCCGCCGTGTTCCCGACCGTGGCCGCGGCCGGTGCCGCCGTCACGTCGATCGTGTCGACCGGCACGACGCCGAGCCTGCTCGAGCTGATCGACCGTACGCATCTCGCGGCGATCGAGGCGTACCGGCCGATGGGCCTGGCCACGACGGCCAGCGCGCTGCTCCTGGCGGCGGTGGACAGTGGACCGCGGGCCGCGGACGACATCGCCCGATTGGCCGCGCTGTGCGAAGCTGCCGGTGCGGAGGTGTTCACCGCCTCCGACGCGGACGAGGCCGCGGCGCTCCTCGGTGCGCGGCGGGCGGCCCACCCGGCGATGGAAAAGCTCGCCGAAAGCAGGTTCCCCGGACGCGGTGGCCTGATCATCGATGACGTCGCCGTGCCGATCTCCCGGCTGGCCGAGATGATCGAGGGAGTCGAGCGGATCGGCGTGGCCGCCGGCGTCGCGGTCGGCATGATCGGTCACGCCGGCGACGGCAATCTGCACCCGATCATCCTTGTCGACCGCTCCGATCCGTCGAGCGTGAATGCTGGTCGTCGCGTGTTCGACGAGATCCTGGCCCTCGGCCTCGCCCTCGGCGGCACGGTCACCGGCGAGCACGGAGTCGGGCTGTTGAAGCGCGATTGGCTCGCGACCGAACTCGGTCCGGTCGGGCTGCGCGTCCACCGCGCGATCAAGCAGGCGTTGGATCCGGCGAACATCATGAATCCGGGCAAGGTCGTCGACCTGGCCGCCTGACGCCGGTCCGTCCGAGGGATCGACCGCCCGACCGACGGATCGACCGGCGGATCGACCGACGGACCTACCCGTGGACGGGCGTTGACCGCCGGCGAGCGCCGAGCCGGACCTCGTCGGCGCCCAACCGCGCCGCATCCGCCGTCAGATCGTCCGGCATCCGCTGCGACTCCCGCTCGGCCTCGACCCGCTTGAGGTAGGTCGCCACCTCGCGCTCGCGGGTCTCGGCATTCCAGCCGAGCGGCCGTGCCATCAGGTCCGCGGTGGCGGCGGCGGTGTCCGCACCGCGATGCGCGGTCTCGATCGAGATCCGGGTACGGCGGGTCAACACGTCCTCGACATGCAGCGCACCCTCGGCCGTGACCGCGTACACGACCTCGGCGGCCAGGTATTCGGGTGCGCCATCGAGCGCCTGCCCGAGCCGGGGATCGGCATCCACGAGCGCCAGCACCTCGGTGGCCAGCGTGCCGTAGCGCTCCAGCAGGTGCTCGAACACACCGACCGTAATCCCGCGGCGGCGCGCGATGTCGGCCCGGTTCGACCACATCGCCGGGTAGCCGTCCGCGCCGAGGAGGGGCAACCGGTCCGTACGCGATGCCGGCGGCGGCTCGGCACCGAACGGCCCGAGCCGGCGAACCACCCGATCGATCACGTCGGCGGCCATGACCCGGTAGGTGGTGTATTTCCCACCGGCGACCACCATGATGCCGAGCATCGGCTCGACCACAGCGTGCTCGCGGGAGAGTGCCGAGGTCTGCTCGTCCTCACCGGACAGCAGCGGTCGGAGTCCGGCGTACACGCCCTCGATGTCCTCGGGTCGCACCGGCCGGTCCAGCCAGCCGTTGAGCTGTTCGAGCAGGTAAACGATGTCCCGCGCCGACGCCGCCGGGTGTGCCCGGTCCAGCGACCAGTCGGTGTCGGTGGTGCCGATGATCCAATGGCCACCCCACGGCAGCACGAAGAGCACCGACGTCGGCGTACGCAGGATCAGGCCGGCGTCGCCGGAGATCGCCGACCGGGGCACCACCAGGTGTACGCCTTTGCTAGCTCGTACGCGCAACCCCGGACGGGTCAGGCTGGACGGCGCGCCGAGCAGTCCAGCGATGTCGTCGCTCCACACGCCGGTCGCGGCGACGACGGTACGGGCCGACACATCGAACTCCTCGCCGGACTCCATATCGCGTACGCGTGCGCCGGTCACCTCGCGGGCGTCCCGATTGAGCGCAACGGCCGATGTCGACGTCACGATCGCCGCGCCGAGGCTGGCCGCCGTCCTCGCCATCGTCGTGACATACCGAGCGTCGTCGACCTGCCCGTCGTAATAACGGATCGCGCCGGTGATGACGTCCTCGCGCAGCGAGGGAAACAGTCGCCGGGCGCCACTCTTCGACAGGTGCCGGTGCGGTGGCATGCCACGGCCGCCGGCACCGCCGACAATGCCCGCGAACGCGTCGTAAAGCGCCACACCGGCCCCGAGATACGTACGCTGCCAGGCGCGGTGGCCGATCGAGCGCACCTCGTGGGCGGCTTTGCGGCCACCGGACGCCGCCGCGTGCGCACCGGCATTGTGCGTGTGGGTCGGCCCCGTGATCGGAGGCGTTGCGACCAGCGGCACGAGGATCGGCACCGGCCGCACGAGATGCGGGGCGAGCCGGGTCGAGAGCAGGCCCCGTTCGCGGAGGGCCTCATGCACCAGCCCGAACTCCAGCTGTTCGAGGTAGCGCAGGCCGCCGTGGATGAGCTTGCTCGATCGGCTGGACGTGCCGGCCGCGAGGTCGCGCGCCTCCACAAGCGCCACCGACAGCCCGCGCGCGGCGGCGTCCAGGGCAGCACCCACGCCGGTGACGCCGCCACCGATGATCAGGACGTCGAACCGCTCCCGGCGTAGTCGGTCCAGGTCGGACGCGCGTCGCGTCGGAGACAGGGCACTGGCCGTGAAGCGCGAAACCGCGGGATCTCGTCGCACGTCGTCCACGGTAGCGCCGTGCCGTTCGATATCGCGGTACCCGGTCGGTTTACCTGGCATTTGGGACAAGATGTGCCTATGACCGCCGCGACCGGATCGGCCGCGTCCGGACGATGATCATCGCGGCCATCCTGTTCATCGCGAGCGCGATCGGCTCGGCGTTGGCCGTCGCCGTCTGGGACCTCGTCCGGTGGCGGGTGCTGCGCGGACTCGCCCGAGTCGCAGGCGGCCGCGTCAGGCGAACGTCGCGAGCGACGGTCCGCGTTCGGCCTGCGCCGCCCGGGCCGCCGACTCAGTGTCGCGCAGGACGCGCAGCGTGTTCTGCCAGGTGAGCTTGGCCAGATCGGCGTCGGACCACCCACGCGTCGCGAGCTCAGCGAGCAGATTCGGGAACGTGGACACGTCCTCCAGACCATCGGGTGTGCCGACCGTGCCGTCGTAGTCGCTGCCGATCCCGACCGCGTCCACGCCGGCCACTTCCCGTACGTGCTCGACATGATCGGCCACATCGCGCACCGAGCATGGCGGGCGCGGGTTGTCCGCGATGTAGGTCGCTCGTCGCTCGCGCAATACGGCCACCTCGCCCGGGTGCTCGGAGGCGACCCGATCCTCGAATGCGAACAACCCACGCATCCACTGGTGGCACTCTTCGTTGACGAACCCGGACACGAACGTCACCATCACGACACCGTTCGTCCCGCGTACGCGCACAAGCACGTCGTCGGGCACGTTGCGGGGATGGTCGGTAATCGCTCGTGCGCTGGAGTGCGAGAAGAACGCCGGTGCGGTCGACACATCGAGGGTCGCATGCATCGTCGCCGGCGCCACGTGGGACAGGTCCGCCATGACGCCGAGGCGGTTGCATTCCCGTACCACTTCCTGGCCGAAGGGCGACAACCCACCCACCGCGGGTTCATCCGTCGCGCTGTCGGCCCACGGCGTGTTGGCCGTGTGGGTCAGCGTCATGTAGCGCACGCCCAGCGCGGCCAGCATGCGCAATGTGCCGAGCGAATTGGCGATCGAATGCCCGCCCTCGACGCCGATGAGCGATGCGATGCGGCCCGCGGAGCGTGCGGCCTCAACCTCATCGGCGGTACGGGCGACCACGAAGTCTTTGGGATAGCGGGCGGCTAGCTGGTACACGAAATCGATCTGCTCGAGTGTCGCGGCGACCGCCGCCTCACCGGCCAGACTGCACGGCACATAGACCGACCAAAACTGGGCGCCGACCCCGCCGGCCCGAAGGCGCGGGATATCGGTGTGCAGGCCGGTCGAGGTCAGATCGGTCGAGATGTCGAGGTTGGTCAGGTCGTAACGGCTCCGGCCGCGGACCTCCCAGGGCAGGTCGTTGTGGCCGTCGATGATCGGCGCGGTCGCTAGGAGTTCCTGGATGCGCGCGGCGGCGCCGTTCTCGTCGTCCATGCGCAGACCTTACTGCGTCTTCCTAAGCGCCTGGACCGACTGGTCGGCGCACTCCGAAGCGGCCGTGACACGGGCGGTCGGCGCACTCCGAAGTGACCATGACACGGGCGGTCGGCGCACTCCGAAGTGACCATGACACGGGCGGTCAGCGCACTCCGAACCGCCGTGAAAACGGCGGACGGCGGTCACCGGACCACGGCCGCTTCTCCGTACCACGTACCCCCGAAAGCTCTTTAACCTCAGCCCACGGCGCCACCGCCCGCACACCGGGGTCTGGGGCAGCCCGACCCCACGCAGACCTAAAAGGCCCCATCAAAGTCAAGTGGGGTCGGGTTGCCCCAGACCCCCGCGCACAAGACGAAAGATGGGCGGCCGCCGAAGCGACCGCCCATCTTAGGTGTATCCGAGGTGCTAGGACTTCATCAGAAGTCCATGTCACCGCCGCCCGGGGCGCCCGCCGGAGCCGGGTTCTTCTCCGGCTTGTCGGCGACGACGGCCTCGGTCGTCAGGAACAGAGCGGCAATCGACGCGGCGTTCTGCAGCGCCGAACGAACGACCTTCGTCGGGTCCGGGATGCCGGCCGCGAGCATGTCGACGTATTCGCCGGTCGCGGCGTTGAGGCCGTGACCGATGGGAAGGTTGCGCACCTTCTCCACCACGACGCCACCCTCGAGGCCCGCGTTGACGGCGATCTGCCGCAGCGGAGCGTCGAGCGCGACGCGGACGATGTTCACACCGGTCGCCTCGTCGCCGACCAGGTCGAGCTTGTCGAACGCGGTCTTGCCGGCCTGCACGAGCGCGACGCCACCGCCGGGCACGACGCCCTCCTCGACGGCCGCCTTCGCGTTGCGAACGGCGTCCTCGATGCGGTGCTTGCGCTCCTTCAGCTCGACCTCTGTGGCCGCCCCGACCTTGATGACCGCGACACCGCCGGCGAGCTTCGCCAGACGCTCCTGCAGCTTCTCGCGGTCGTAGTCCGAGTCGCTCTTCTCGATCTCGGCGCGGATCTGGTTCACGCGGCCCTGGATCTGGTCGGCGTCACCGCCACCGTCGACGATCGTCGTCTCGTCCTTGGTGATGACCACCTTGCGGGCCTTGCCCAGCAGGTCGAGGCTGGCGTTCTCCAGCTTCAGGCCGATCTCCTCGGAGATCACCTGACCGCCGGTGAGCGTCGCGATGTCCTGCAGCATCGCCTTGCGGCGGTCGCCGAAGCCCGGCGCCTTGACGGCGACCGACTTGAACGTGCCGCGCACCTTGTTGACGATGAGCGTGGCCAGGGCCTCGCCCTCGACGTCTTCGGCGATGATGACGAGCGGCTTGCCGCCCTGCATGACCTTCTCGAGCAGCGGGAGCAGGTCCTTGACGGACGAGATCTTGCTGTTCGCGATCAGGATGGACGGCTCGTCGAAGACGGCCTCCATCCGCTCCGGGTCGGTCATGAAGTAGGCCGACACGTAGCCCTTGTCGAAGCGCATACCCTCGGTCAGCTCAAGATCGAGCCCGAAGGTGTTGCTCTCCTCGACGGTGATGACGCCTTCCTTGCCGACCTTGTCCATCGCCTCAGCGATGATCTCGCCGACCGTCGAGTCCGCGGCCGAAATCGACGCGGTCGAAGCGATCTGCTCCTTGGTCTCGACGTCCTTGGAGATGCTGACGAGCGCCTCGGCAACCGCGGCGACGCCCTGCTCGATGCCGCGCTTGAGCGCCATCGGGTTCGCGCCGGCCGCGACGTTGCGCAGGCCCTCGCGGACGAGCGCCTGAGCCAGGACGGTCGCCGTCGTCGTGCCGTCACCGGCAACGTCGTCGGTCTTCTTGGCGACCTCCTTGACCAGCTCGGCGCCGATCTTCTCGTACGGGTCCTCGAGCTCGATCTCCTTGGCGATGCTCACACCATCGTTGGTGATGGTGGGGGCACCCCACTTCTTCTCGAGAACGACATTGCGGCCCTTGGGGCCTAGCGTCACCTTGACGGCGTCGGCGAGGACGTTCATGCCCCGCTCTAGACCGCGGCGCGCTTCCTCGTCGAACGCAATAATCTTGGCCATTCGGCGTTGTCCTCCTGGACACTCGCGGGCGCTCCGCTTTCGGCGGCGCGCTGTTCGCATATGTACGCACTGATATGCCTGCGATGTCGCCAGACACCGCCGGCCGGCCGGACCGGACAAAGCCCGCGACGACCCGCTCCACACATTCTCTGAAGCGTCACCGGACCCGACCATTTGGCACTCCAAGAGTGCGAGTGCCAATGTCCTGTTTAGCACTCGCACCCCCCGAGTGCAAGCGACCTGGAGGTTCTGCCAGGTGCGGCCGTGCCGGAACGGGCGGTCAGGCGCCCAGGCTGTTGACGAGATCGTGCGCGGTGGTCGGGATCGCCCGCGCTCGCATCTGGGCGTACGTCATGAGGATACCGATGATCAAGAAGATGGTCGTCGGTATGGACACGATCGCGCTGAATAGGGCCTGGCCGATGAGCGCGCCGGCCGACGGGCCGGTGTCCGCTGTCGTCGTGGTCGTCGTCGAACCGCCGGTGATCGCCGAAACGATCACGTTGACCACGAGCGACACGGCGCCGATGAGCAGGTACATGATGAGTAGCCGGCCAAGGACCGCACCGAAATTCCGGTTCACCAGGCGGAACGACCCACTGATCGCGCCCGTACCACGGTCAAAGATCGCAAAAGGAACGACGAGACTGGCGGCGACGGCGAGGTAGAGGCCGGGCAGGAAGCAGGCGATCAGACCGGCCCCGACCATCAGCCCGACGACGACGAGCAGCCCGCCGAGCCGGAGGCAGCGCCGCGCTCCGAACGCCAGCGCCTCGCCCACGGACGTCGGCGCACCGGCCGCTTGCCGCGTCACCAACCACATGGCGCCGGACCAGCCGATCGCGCCGGCGAATAGGGCGACGATGGCGAACACGACGCCCAACCCGACGAACCCGCCGAATGTGCCCCAGTGCGCGGTTACGTCGTTGGTGTCGCCGTTGTCGACCACCGTGAAGCTCCGTGACAGGCCTTCGACGCTGACGACGGTCAGGATGGTGCCCGGCAGGGCCGACGTTAGAGCCACGATCGGCAGGAGCTGCTTCCAGCTCCGTGCGAACGCCGACCACACGGTGTTCCACCAGGCGCTGAACCCGCCACCGGGATGCGGCACGAGCGGATCGGCCGGGTAACCGACCTGGCCGCCGTACGGGGTGCCGGCACCGTACGGTCCGGACGGGTACGGGTCGGGGTAAGGCTGGCCCTGATACTGCGCGCCTGGGTACTGCGCGCCTGGGTACTGGCGCGCCGGGATATGGCGGCTGGCCCGGATACTGGCCGCCCGGGTACTGGCCGCCCGGATACGGGGACTGACCGGGATACGGGGACTGACCGGGATATGGCGGCTGGCCCGGATACTGCGCACCCGGATACGGCGGACCGGGATTCTGGCCGCCCGGATATGGTGGCACCTGGCCATAGCCGTACTGCGGATAGCCCGAGCCGTCCGGTTGCTGCGGCCACGTCGGCAGCGACTGCGGCCCACCGGGCGGTACGGTCGGCTCGGAGTTGCCGCCCGCGTACGGCGACGGACCAGCGTACGGCGGCTCGCTCGGCTGCCCGCCAGGCTGATCCGACGGGTTCTGCGGGCCGGGTTGGGACCGCGGGTCGTACGGATTCTGGTTCGGGTCGGGCGTCGTCATGTGGCACCTCCGCGTGGAGGCTAACGCCTGAGGTCAACGAACGCAGCCCGCCACCTGACCGCGGACGTGACGGGCGAGAGATGGGAAACGCACGTGGACGGTGTGACGATCCGGCGGGTCACGAAGGAAGACGCCGGCGCCGTCCGTGGCCTCCGGATCGAAATGCTGGCCGACACGCCGCTCGCCTTCGTCACGACTCTCGCCGAAGTCGCCGAGCACAAGCACGACGAGTACGTCGGCCGGTGCGTACGGGCCGCGGCCGGCAGCCAGTATGCCCAGTACGTGGCGCAGCTCGGCCGCTGCCTCGTCGGGCAGGTCGGTGCGTACGCCGACGCGGCCAACCCGGACACCACGATGCTCGTGTCGATCTATGTGAATCCGGCGCACCGCGGCAACGGCACTCTCGGCGCGTTGGTCGACGCCGTCGCCGCGTGGTCACGCGAATGCGGTCGCCCGCGGCTCGAACTCGAGGTCGTCACGACCAACTGGCGCGCGGTCCGGGCGTACCGGAAATTGGGATTCCTGCCGTTCGGCGAGACGATGCCGCATCCGACCGTCCCCACCATGCGCGAGCAACGCATGGGACGCCCGGCGTAATCGGGCGCCCCACCCGTTTCGGCACCTTAGCTATGCCGGCGCGACTGGACGACGCGGAACCGATTGGAAACGTAGGCGCCGTCGGTGAGTGCCGCGTTCGCCGCCGCGTTCGCACCGCTCGCGTGGAAGTCGGAGAACGCGGCCGACTGGTTGACGAACACGCCGCCGGTCAGGTTGCACGACAGGTGTACGCCGACGTCGATCGTCGCGGCCTCCATCGCGTCCAACACGCCGGGGTCGGTCGAGTAGACCGCGGCCGTGAGCGCGCCCTTCCGGCCGACGATCCGGCGGAAGATGTCCAGGCTCTGCGCCGTCGAGTCGGTCGCCACGATGAACGTGATCGGCCCGAACCATTCGCTGTCGAACATGCCCTCGTTCGCGGCGTCCTGGGTGAGCAGGAGCGGAGTGCGTACGACCGCGCCCGGATACGTCGGGTGAGCCACCTCCCGCGAATCCAGCAGCACGGTTCCATGTGAACGGGCCGCGTCGATGCGCGACACGACGGCCTCGTTCACGATCGCGCCGGTCAACTCGACGGCGCGCGCATCGTCACCGGTCAGCTTGGCGACGGCGCCCGCTATGCCGGCCGCGACGTCGTCAAAGCTCAGGTGCCCCGACTCCGCCTCGATCCCATCCCGCGGCACCAGGATGTTCTGCGGCGTCGTACACATCTGGCCGCTGTAGAGCGTGAGCGAGAACGCGATATTCGAACACATGCCGCGGAAGTCGTCGGTCGAGTCGATCACGATGGTGTTGACGCCGGCCTTCTCCGTATACACGGACGCCTGGCGAGCGTTCTGCTCCAGCCATTCGCCGTACGCCGTCGACCCCGTGAAGTCGATGATCTTGACTTCGGGGTGGGTGGCCAGCGTCGAGGCGATCTTCTCGCCGGGAGCCTCGGGCGCGAGCAGCACGAGGTTGGGGTCGAAGCCGGCGTCCGCCAACACCTCGCGGGCGAGCTTCACGGTGATAGCCAATGGCAGCACCGCACCCGGGTGTGGCTTGACGATCACCGCGTTGCCGGTCGCGAGCGACGCGAACAGCCCGGGATACGAGTTCCAGGTCGGGAACGTGTTGCAGCCGATAACGAGGGCAACTCCGCGCGGGACCACATGGAACGTCTTGCTCATCCGCAGGGGGTCACCTTTGCCGGCTGGCTTCTCCCAGTCGGCCGTCGCCGGGTGGCGCGTCATCTCCACGTGGGCGTACGCGATCGATTCCAGTGCGCGGTCGAGCGCGTGCGCGCCACCGGCCTGGAACGCCATCACAAACGCCTGGCCGGTCGTCACGTGGACCGCGTTGGCCAACTCGAAGATGTGCTCATGCAACCGGGCGAGGATCTCGATGCACACCGCCGTACGCACGTCCGGACCGGCATCGCGCCACTCCGGCATCGCGGCCCGCGCGGCCAGGACCAGCGCATCCACGTCGCCATGCGGATAGGTCACGCCGAGATCGACGCCGAACGGGGAGATCTCCGAGGACACCTCGCCGGTCGTCCCTGGTTGCTCCAAGGGAAAGGCGCTTCCGAGGTACGCCTCGAAAGCCTTCTTGCCGTCGGCGGCGGCGGATTCGCCGTACACGCGTGGACTCGGCGACTCCGGATAGGCCGACCAGTAGCCGCGTTCCGCGATAGCGGCGCGTGCCTTGGCCAAGGTGTCGGCATGGGTGCCGACGAGTGCGTGAGCGGGTGCAGTCATGGGGCCATTGTGCCTCGGGAGCGGGTATCGCCACGCGCTAGCGACGCCTTACCGAGCCATTACTGAGTTCCCAGAGGCGCCAGGACCGACGATCGGCACAATTTCGTCTTCACGTGATGTGGTTGTCGCCACCCGGAGCCGCGAGCCCGGCAACAGTTCCTGTCCGGCGTCTGCCGGCTGAACTCCGCCTCCCGGCCGGATATGACGGTTCGGGATTTAACGACCTGGTGAGAGCTGGTTGCCGATGAGTGCCATCAAGTCGGCATGCGTTCGATGGTCCGCCGCCACAATGAGTCCGCCCGCGCCGGTGTGCAGCGGTTGCCCCTGGATTCCAGTCACCACGCATCCGGCGGCCTGGCACACGGCGATCCCGCTCGCGAAGTGCACGCTGTCCTGCAGGTCGCCATCGGTGACGTACGCGGCTCGCCGGCCGGCCGCCACCCAGGCCACCGCCAGCGTTGTCGAGACCACGCGTGGGCGGAACCGCTCGATAAACCCCGTTTCGGCGAGCAGTCGCACGGCCCGGAACCGCGGAGCGTTCGGAAATGGCGGATCGAGATTCACATCCACCAGCCGCGACTCTGCCGAAGGAGTGAGCGGCTCGTCCACACCGTGATGGCGGATGTACGCGCGGTTTCCGTTGGTCCAGAACACCTCGTCGGCGAACGGGTCCGCTGAGGCCGCCGCGGTGATTTCCGAACCGGTCCGAAGCGCGACGTTCACAGCGACCAGCGTGCTGCGCACCGCATAGTTCAGCGTGCCGCACAGAGGATCGACCAGCCACATGCGTTCCCCGACACTGTGGCCAGTGCGCCCGCTCTCTTCACCCGTCACGGGGTCGCCCGGTCGCGCCGACTGAAGAACGTCGAGGATCGCTTGCTCCGCCTCGATGTCGGCAGCTGTGGCGAAGTCACCCCCAGACTTCTCATGACGCCGCAGCGAAAGACCGTAGTTGGCACGCACGACCGCAGCGCCGGCTTGTGCTGCCGCAATCGCCAGACACTCGTCCGTGATCATCATGCGTGCAGGATAGCCAGGGTCGCCACACGACCTCAGCCACGAGTTGCCCTGGGCGCACACCCGATCCGGCGGCGATGCAGCGGCCGGCCGGCCGCGGGTGCACTCGCGACCGGCCGGCCGTGGGTGAGACGTCGAGCTCGCCCCTTGTCGGGCCGGCGTCTCGAGCCTCGTTACAGCGGCACGCCCTGCTCCTCGGCCGCTCCGGAGGTCGTCGCGGCGTTGGTCACGGCGGGCGCGGGAATGGCCGTACCCGTGATGTCGGATGCATCGGACGAGCCGTCGCGGCGGCCGAGTCGGACGGACCGTCGCCGTGGTCTCCGGTCGGCAGCTCACGCGCCCAGCGCGCCGGCGAGAAGAAGACGAACAGGAACGAGAAGAGCCCGCCGATCGCGCTGACCCACAGCGTGTTGCGGACGCCGATCGTCTGGCCGAGGATGCCACCGATCAGGCCGCCGAGCGGAAGCGTGCCCCAAACAAGGAAGCGCATCGTTGCGTTCATGCGGCCGAGCAGCCGATCCGGCGTGAGCGCCTGGCGGAAGCTGACCTGGTTGACGTTGTAGACAACAACGCCGATCCAGTAGACGAAGTTGCCGAGCGCCATCGCCCACAGCTTCCAGCCCGGCTGCGTCAGCGGCACGAGCAGCGCGAACGGACTCGTGACGCCGATCGAGATCCAGATGACCGGACCCTGCCCGAGCCACTTCGCGCACCGCTGCGCCGTCAACGCACCGATCAGGCCGCCGATGCTCATCAGCGAGAACACGACGCCGATCAGGCCGGCCGAGATGTGCAGATGACCGGCGAGCAGCAGGATCAGCATCGCACCGCCGATGCCGGAGAACAGGTTCGACGAACCGGTGCACGCCGCGATCGACCGCAGGACCTTGTTGCGGACGACGAAGTTGAAGCCCTCGGAGATTTCCCGTCCGAGGTGCGCGTCCGGGCCGCGCTCGGGCCTGTCCTCGAGCTTGCGGATCCGGCCGACGAACAACGCCGAGCCGACGAAGCTCACCGCGTCCACGATGATCGCGTAGGGCGCGGTCAGCGCCTGGATGAGAAAGCCAGCCGCGGTCGGGCCGGCGAGCTGGCTGACGCTCTGCACGCCCTGGAGCTTGGCGTTTCCTTCGACGAGACTGCCCCGCCCGACCAGGTGCGGCAAATAGCTCTGGTAGGCGACGTCGAAGAACACCGTGGCGAGCCCGGTGCCGAGGCCGACGAGATAGAGCTGCGGCATCGACAGCCAGCCCATCCACCACGCGACTGGCACGCTGCCGAGCAAGATGGCACGGGCCAGGTCGCCGGCGATCATGACATTGCGCCGGCGCAGACGGTCCACCAGCGCACCGGCCGGCAGCCCGACGATCAGGAATGCCGCCGTTTCGGCCGCAGCGAGCAGCCCGACCTCGAAGGCGCTCGCGTGCAGCGCGAGCACCGCCACCAGGGGCAATGCAAGTAGTGTGACCTGGCTCCCGAGCTGGCTCACGGTGTCCGCCAGGAAGAGCTGGCGGAAGTCGAAGTCGGCAAGCACCCCGAGCCGGTTGCGCATGGACATGCGCACAGGGTGCGTGAGCGATTGGGAAATGTCAACCACTTATTTCATGTGGCGCCACCTGCACGTAAGCTGTGCACACCATGCCATCGAACAGCACAGCGCCACAAGGCGGCGCGGACGAGCCCGTCGACGGTGCGACCGGTCACGCCGTCAACGGCGTCACCGCGCGGGAAGCCGTCGGCCCAGACGCCACGGGTCCCGACGGTGTCGACTCGGGCGCCATGGATCCGGGCACGCCGGACTACATCGCCCCGGACTACATTGCCGCGGCCGCTGCGGGGCGCGCGGCGCCTCGGCGCCCCGCCACAGAGGCGGAGGCCCGAGCCCTGGCGTCGGCGGTCCGGCTGCGGATCATGCGGCTGTGCCTCGACCGACCGCTGACAAACAAGGAGATCGCGGAACGGCTCGGCGCGAATCCGGCCACGACACTGCATCACGTTCGCACACTTGTCGCCACCGGATTTCTCGCGGCGCAGGAGGAACGCCGCGGCACGCGCGGTGCCCGCGAGGTGCCGTACCTGGCGACGGGCAAGTCCTGGACGTTGAGCGTGCATGACCATCGGATCGACGGCAGTGGCCGGGCGATGCTCGATGCGTTCCTCGACGAGATCGCGCACATCGATGTGGACGCGGCGCAGGAGACCGACGACCCGACCGACCCGAGCGGTTTCAGCCGGCTCGGCCTGCGGTTGCCGCCGAAGGATCTGGTCGAACTCGGCGACCGGATGGCCGCGTTGCTGAACGAGTATGCGATCAGGCCGGCGGACATGACCGACGGCATTCCGTACTCGATCTTCTTGGCTTTCTACCGGGACGTCACGCGGCCGTGACCCGACTGCTCTGATCTCACAAAACCTGATCCCACAAACCTGATCCCACAAACCTGATCGGACAAGCCCGATCGGACAAACTGTCCGTGTCGGCGCCGGGTTGGCCCGCGAGAATTGACCGGCCATCGTTGGCAGCTGCCTGAGTCTCTGATCGCCATGTCTGTCGGAATCGCGCCGTCGGAAATCCCCTGCTACAGGGGTCCGGACATGGTCGAGAGGACGCTCGCACAGCACCTCCGGCGCTGGGTCACTCGATGTCGAAGAATCGACTCCGAGCGGCGATACGTCCTCCCGCAACGAGCATCCTGCGCGGTCGCGCGCGGGCCGTCAAGCCCTGCATCGGCTATGACCGTCAACTCTTAGCAAGTTCCCAGTTACTCCCTGCACACAGTTACGTAGCCCAGTGTTGCGATGCCGCCGGCTCGACCGTCCCATCTGCACACCAATCCGGTTCGGCTCACCGCGGTTCGATGTGGACGATGACCGACCGTAGTCATCGCCTGCGCGAAAAACTGGCAACATCATGTCGGTTGAGCGCGCCGCCGACGAGCTAGCGGCTTGACTGCCGCATCGTCAGGAGACGAGGCCAGCTTCGCGGGCACCCTTCAGCGACGGAGCCATGCGATGCGTCGGTACGGCCTGTTCCGCGACCGCGTCGAGCGTCTTCAGGCCCTCGCCCGTGTTGAACACGACGGTTTCGAGCGTCGGGTCGAGCTTGCCGCTCGCCACGAGCTTGCCCAACACGGCAACCGTCACACCGCCGGCCGTCTCGGCGAAGATGCCCGTCGTCGCGGCCAGCAGAGCGATAGCGGCGCGGATCTCGTCGTCGTTCGCGTCGTCCATCCAGCCGCCGCTGCGGGTGACCGTCTCGATCGCGAAGATGCCGGACGCCGGATCACCGATGTTCAGCGACTTCGCGATGCCGGTCGGCTTCACCGGCGTGATCTCCGTGCTGCCGGCACGCAGGGCCGTAGCGATCGGATTGCAGCCGACCGACTGAGCGCCGAAGACCCGCCATCCACCCTCCGGCGCCGTTGCGAGACCGATCGAAACGAGTTCGGTGAACGCCTTGTCCACCTTGGTCAGCAGCTCACCCGAGGCCATCGGGATAACGACCTGCGCCGGGATTCGCCAGCCGAGCTGCTCGGCGACCTCATATCCGAGCGTCTTGGAGCCCTCCGCATAGAACGGGCGGAGGTTCACGTTCACGAACGCGGTCTTCTCGAATTCATCGGTCTCGGTCAGCTGCGCGCAGAGACGGTTCACGTCGTCGTACGAGCCGTCGACCGCGACGACGTCGCCGCCGTACACGGCGGTCGTGATGACCTTGCCCGGTTCGAGGTCGGACGGGATGAAGACCACGGTCGGGACGCCGGCCCGCGCGCCGTGGGCGGCGACCGAGTTGGCGAGGTTGCCGGTGGACGCGCACGCGAAGCGGGTGAACCCGAGTTGCGACGCGGCCGTCAACGCGATCGACACGACGCGGTCTTTGAACGAGTGGGTGGGGTTGGCCGAGTCGTCCTTGACCCAGAGCGGCGCCTGGATCCCGACTGCTTCGGCCAGCGCGCTCGCGCGGACCAGCGGCGTCATCCCCGGATTCACGGTGACCCGGGTCGCCGGGTCCTGGCCGGTCGGGAGCAGGGCCGCGTACCGCCAGATGTTGTCCGGTCCGGCCTCGATCTGCTCGCGGGTGACCCGGGCGATCGCCGCCTCGTCGTAGTCGACCTCCAACGGACCGAAGCATTCGTAGCAGGCGTGTTGGGCGGCGAGCGGGTAGCGAGCCGAGCAGGATCGACAGACCAATCCCCGGGCTGGACTTCCGGTGAGGGCTGCGTCGATGGTCTGCGTCATGAACATGGTCCTCTCATCTTCCCGGGCGCATGCGTGCGGAACCGGACGGAATTGGCACCTACCGCCGATGCGGTGGTTGCCGGGGCGTCTTCGGGCCGTATCCCTCAGCCCCTCTGGATGAGGTATGCAGTTGTGATGACAGCCTAACCGGACCGGTACCGACGGCTGGCCGGGGTCCCGACAGTTGGGCGGCCCGGACGGCGATGGTGGCGCAGGTCACGGCCGATTCGGCCGGTGCCGGGCCCTCGTGGGCGTATGTCCGCGTCAATGCCGGCGACGGCAAGCTAGCGTTGGCCCCATGCATCCGGAGGCGACGGCTTGGTTCGCCCGGCGGACGTCGGCCTGGTCAGACTGGCCGATCGACCGCCTCCAGGTCGCCAAGGGTTCGACGACGGTGAGCGTGATCCTGCCGGCGTTGGACGAGGAGCCCACCGTTGGGGAGATCGTTGCCGGGGTGATCGAGCTGCGCGACCGCACCGGGCTCGTCGACGAGGTGCTGGTGATCGACTCCGGATCCGTCGACGACACGGCCAAGGTCGCTGACGCCGCCGGCGCGAGCGTCCACCACCGGGACGCGATCCTGCCCGCGTACGGCACCCAGCCCGGCAAGGGTGACGTGCTGTGGAAGGCGCTCGCGGTCGCGACCGGCGACATCATCTGCTACATCGACGCCGATCTGACCGACTTCCGGACAACGTTCGTCACCGGCCTGCTCGGGCCGCTGCTGACCGACCCGACCGTCGGCCTGGTGAAGGCGTTCTATGACCGGCCGTTGCTGGACTCGTCGCCGGCCGGCGGCGGCCGCGTCACCGAGCTCGCGGCGCGGCCGCTGCTCGGCACGTACTTTCCCGAGTTGGCCGGCGTGGTGCAACCGCTCGCCGGCGAGTACGCCGGCCGGCGCGAGATCCTGGCCGCGATGCCGTACGCACCGGGGTACGGCGTCGAGACGGGTCTGCTGATCGACGTGGCCGCGGCGTACGGACTCGACGCCATCGCGCAGGTCGATCTCGGCCAACGTACGCACGGCCACCAGGACACAGCGGCCCTCGGCCGGATGGCGGCGACGATCCTCGCCACAGTTCTGCGTCGCGCGACACCCGACCAGGAGCTCTGGCCGTCGCTCACGCAGTTCCGCCGCGATGCGTCGGGCCGGATCGAGCCGGTCGAGCATGACACGCTGTGGCCGGAACGGCCGCCGATGGACACGATCCCGGAGTACGTCGCGGCCCGACAGCGCACGGAACACCGACCGGTGACCGCCTCTGGACCACGGCCGTGACCGGGGCCAACGCCGGCGGGGCGAACGCCAACGGGACGTACGCCCGGAACACGGCGCCCGGCCGCTGCGCCGAACTCGTCGCCGTACGGCACGGGGAAAGTACGGCCAACGCGGCCTTCGCCGCGGTCCCGCCCGCCGACGTGAGCGGGCCGGACGCGGATATCCCGTTGACGGCGCTGGGCGAGCGCCAATCGGCCGCCCTCGGCGAGACGCTGGCCGACTGGCCGCCAGAGCGCCGCCCCGAGGTGGTTCTGTGCTCGCCGTACGAGCGGGCGCGCCGTACAAATGACATCGCGGTCGAGACCGCGCAGGACCGCGGCGTGACGCTGCCGGCGGCGCTGATCGACGACCGTCTGGCCGACCGCGACATGGGCGAACTCGAACTGATGCCCTTCTCGCAGACGGCATCGGCGTTCGCGGGGGCGCGCCCGGTCGAGCCGGACCGGCTGGCGAGCGAGGAGATCTACTACTACCGGCCGCCGGGCGGCGAGTCGCTGTCCGACGTCACCGATCGCGTGCTCTCACTGCTGGGCGACATGAACCGCCGTTACGGCGGCCGGCGCGTACTGATCGTGGCGCACGACGCGATCGTCGCCGTCCTGCACTACCTGCTCGACCGGCCGAGCCTCGCTGACTTCGCGACACACTTGGGTGAGAACCCGGCCGCGAACGCCTCCATCACCCGATGGGTCGACACCGACGGCAAGCTGCGGATGACCGACTACAACGTCGTGGATCACGTACCGGTCGCCTGATTCGGCGGACCGTGGCGAAACCGCGGCGCTAGCTGACCACGTCCTTGCGCAGGAAGCGCCACCAGGCAAAGCCGAAAAAGATCGCGGCATAGACCACCGCGGCGATCGCGCCTTTGATCATCTCGTTGTACTGCACCGGAGTCGACAACAGGCCGAGCCACGCATCCGAATAATGCGTCGGCAGGTAGTTGCGGATCGAGCCGAGCGCGGTGATCTGGTCGAGGATGCTCGAGAGGATCTGCAGCAGCACGGCGCCCCCGACCGCGCCGAGCGGCGCGTCGGTCGACACCGACAGCAGGAACGCGAGGCCCGCGACGATGAGCAGGGTGACCGCGAGATACGCGACGATGCCGAGCAGCCGCCACAGCGCCGGGCCGGGTGCGATGTCGTCGGCCACGTTCGAGCGCAAAGGATGCCAGCCGTAGCGCGCCGTCCCCGCGGCCAGCGCCGTCGCGGTCAGCAGGAACAACGAGATTCCGCTGTACGTCAACGCCACCAACAGTTTGCTGCCGAGCAGGCGAGCCCGGGGCACCGGGATGGCCAGTAGGTAACGCAGACTGCCCCAGGATGCTTCGCTCGCGATCGTGTCGCCGTGGAACAGCGCAACCACGACGACCAGCAGGAACGACGCGGACACGAGCAGCGTGAACAGCGCGAAGTTGAGGCCGCCGCTCGTCGCGATGTCGGCGAGCGCCGCGAACTGGCCGCGGTCACCGCCACCGTTGTTCGAGTTCCCGCCGAACTCGAACGCGATCAGGATGATCAGTGGGAGTACGAACATGAACCCGAGCGTCAGCTGCGTACGGCGTCGCGACAGCTGCCGCCGCATCTCCGTGGCGTACGTCAGGGTCGCCGTGGCACGGTAGCCGTCCGCGCCGCCGCGCGCTTCGGCCCGGGTGCCGTCGGGCTCACGGATCGTCTGGGTCATCGTTCCCCACTCGCCTTCGTGTCGCCGCCGACCAGCGCGAGGAACGCGTCCTCGAGCCGCCGGCGTGGTGCGATCCGATCGACACCGATCCCGGCCTGTACGAGGGCCGCGACAACATCCGACCGCGGTGTGCCGTCCATGTTCACGACCAGACCGTCACCCTCGGCCTCGACGGTCTGCACACCGGCGAATCCGGCGAGAACGCGCTCGGCCGCCCCGACGTCGGAGACGTCGAGTTGCACCGTCGGCGAATCGCCCACGACGTCGTCGACCGGACCATCGGCCACCTTTTCGCCCTTGTGCATGACCGCCACGTGCGTGCAGGTCTGCTCGACCTCGGCCAGGAGGTGGCTCGACACCAGCACCGCGCGTCCGTCGGTCGCGTAGCGTCGCAGCACTCGACGCATCTCGGCAATCTGCGGCGGGTCCAACCCGTCGGTGGGCTCGTCGAGTACCAGCAGTTCGGGCAGTCCGAGCATCGCCTGCGCGATGGCGAGCCGCTGGCGCATCCCGTGGCTGTACGTCTTGACCCGCCGATCGATCGCCGAACCGAGCCCGGCGATGTCCAACGCCTCGTCCATATGCGAATCGGCGAGCGGCCGACCGGTCGAACGCCAGTAGAGGCTCAGGTTCTCCCGGCCGGACAGGTGCGGCATGAAGCCCGGGCCCTCGACCAGCGCGCCGAGCCGGGACAGCACCGGCGACCCTGGTACGAGCCGGTGCCCGAACACGTAGATCTCGCCCTTTGTCGGTTGCGTGAGCCCCATCAAGACCCGGAGTGTCGTGGTCTTGCCGGCTCCGTTCGGCCCGAGCAGTCCGAGCACCTGGCCCGGTCGCACCTGGAGGTCGAGTTTCGCGACGGCGACGAACGAGCCGTACTCCTTGCGCAGACCGCGTACGACCAGCGGCACGTTCGCAAATTCGGCGCGTACGGCGAGCACTCGACGTCGGCTCCGGCGCCGGGCCAGCATCACGATCGCGGCCGTGCCGAGCGCGAGGGCCACGACGAGAATGCCGAGCGCCCACCACCACGGACCATCCGACCCGGCCTGCTCGACGCTGTGCACCGATGGCAGCGCGATCCCGGTGCCACTCGCGACGCCGCCCAGGGCGACCGTGTAAACCGTCGGAGCGGCCGGCGTCGCGTACGCCTGGTCCGACGCCGCGACGGTCAGCCGGAGCGCATGTCCGGACTCGAACCGATGGACGATCGCCGGCAGCGTCACCGTCACCGGTTGCGCCGCGTCGATGCGGGCGGGCAGACCGGTCAGCCGGACCGGCGCTACGAGACCATCGGGCAGCGAGAGGCTTCCGGTCGGGTCGACGTCGTACAGCTTGACGAAAACGACGGCCGTGCCGGTCGGCGACGCGACTTTGATCGAGACCCGCGGCGATCCGACAACGTCGACGGATTGCGGCAGTGGCGCCGAGTAGAAATCTGCGTGCTGGCCGGGTACGTCCGTGGTGACGCCCCGTACGAACGAAGCGACCCCACCGACGCCCACGCCGGGCAACGAGCTGATCGCGCCCGGCGTGCCGTTGGGTGGGTTCGCGGCCGACTGCGGCGGCCCGGCCACGGCGACCTGCGTCGTCGACTGACCACCAAGACCCGGATACCGCGGTACGTCGAAGGCCGACGCCACGACCCCGTTGGTGTTCGCGTCCAGGCCGGCGATCCGGGAGTAACTGAATGCGTCCGACGGGGTCGGGCCGGTGCCCTTGAGGTAGTGGTCGAGCCATTGGTCGGTGAGGTTGTTGAGCCGATCCTGGTCCGACTGTGGTCCCGAGCCGCCGTCGTGGCCGCCGGTGAACCAGGCCACCCGTACGGTCGTGCCGTTCGCGGCGAGCCCGCGCGCGTTGGCATCCGCCTCGGACAACGGGAACAGGCTGTCCGCCTCCCCCTGGATCAGCAGGGTCGGCGCCTTGATCCGGTCGAGTACGCCAGCGGGGCTGGATCGTTCGAGCAACGCGATGTCGGCCGGTGTGGCGGCGCCGGTCGAGGCGATCGACAGATAGGCCCGGCAGACGTCGGCGGCGAACCGCCCGCAGGCCGGGTTGTTGGCGGGATCGGTCGCGTCAGGCCCCGAGCCGGTGCCGCCCAGGCCGGGCCCAGTCGTGGAGCCGGGGCTGTCAGCGGGGCCAGGGCTGTCAGTGGAGCCGTCGCTTCCCGAGCCGTCGACGCTGGTGCCGCTGCCAAAGCCGGACGGCGTCGTGGTCGTGCCGCTGCTGCCGAAGAACAGACCGGCCCAGGCCTTCTTGAACACGCCGTCACTTGGAGCGCCGCCATCGGCGGACGGCAGGAACGCCGTTGCGAGGTTGTTCCAGGTGATCATCGGTACGATCGCGTCGACTCGCTTGTCGTAGGCCGCGAGGAGCAGCGAAAACCCACCGCCGTACGAGCCGCCGACGGCCGCGACCCGGGGATCGTCCGACGCCGTCTTCTCGACCTCCGGACGGGTGGCGAGCCAGTCGATCAGCTGGGAGCCGTCCTTGATCTCCCAGTCCGGGCTATCCAGGTGGATCTGGCCGCCACTGTCGCCGAAGCCCTCGGCCGTCCACGTCAGGACCGCGTAGCCCCGGCTCGCCAGGTCCTTCGCCTGCGCGGTCACCGAGTTCTTCGTACCCCCGAAACCGTGCGCCAGCAGGACGGCGGGCACCGGATGTGCGGCGCTGGCCGACCGCGGCTCGTAGTAGGTGGTGTCGAGGTTGACCGCCGTCGCGCCGTTCGGGCCGGTGTGCACGGTGAGCATCCGTGCCTGCGTGGTGTAGGCCGCCGGTGACGGCAGCACGGCCCAGACGAGCGCCGCGAGCACGACTGCCGCCACGATCGACCAGGTGACCACGCGACGGCGGGTCCACCGGATGCGGGGCAGCGCACGCCGGAGGCGCTGCGACAGGGTTGACGGCATGGGGATCACGGTACGTCGTGGTCTGTGCCGCCTGCGTACGACCGCAGTGGTAGGCGGCGTACGGACGACTACGCCCAGTGGCGACGCTTCCGGACGATCGGCCGACGCGTGGCGGATAGGCTGGCCGGCGTGACCGCTCCGACCCTGACGCTCACCGCCACGCTCCGCGCGGCCGGCGTCGACGCCCGACGCGGCATCGTGCGGCTGCATCCCGAGGTGTTGACGGCGCTGGGGCTCCGGCCGGGCGACGCCGTGACGATGACGGGCGAGCGTACGACGGCCGGCATCGTCGCGTTTGCCACCGGCGGGTCGAGCCGGGCTCTGCTCTACGCCGACGATCTCGTACTCGGCAACCTCGGCTGCCGTGACGGCGGGCAGGTCACGATCGCGAAGGCGGCTCCGGTGGCCGCCACCCGGGTGACCGTCGCCGGGCCGGTGCACATCCAGGCCGCGGTCTCGCCCGACATGCTGCGGCTCGCCATGCTCGGCAAGGTCGTGAGCGTCCGCGACGACGTGTCGTTGCTGCCACAGGACGTCTTACCGGCCGCATCGGTCGGCCCGCTCCTCGAAGCCGCGCGTGCTTCATTGCGCAACACGGTCGGCTACGCCTGGACGTCCGCGCTGCTGACGGTCGTCGCGTGCGACCCGCCCGCGGCCGGGTTGGTGACGATGGACACCGTCGTTGGCTGGGCCAGTGGCCAAGTCACGCATTCGAGCGCCACCCCACTGGGGGTACGCCCATCTGCCAGCGCCAACGGGTTCACCATCGCGACGCGCGCTGGGGCTCCGGGGTCGTCGGCGTCGCCGTCATCGGCGGCGTCGGGAGGCTCCGGCGCGTCCGGCACCTCGGTGGCGGTCGGCGGTGTGGACGTCGGCGGTGCGGCGACCGATGTTGCCGCGGAGGCCGACGAGGCGCCGAGCCTCGACGATCTTCCCGGGCTGCGCGCGCAGGCGAACCAACTCATCGAGCTGTTGGACCTCGGCTTCCACCACAGCGAGGTGCTGGGTCGACTCGGCACCACGATCACGCTCGGCGCCCTGGTGACGGGGCCGTCCGGCTCCGGAAAGTCAGCGATGGTCCGCGCGGTCGCCGGCGAGGTCGGTGCGCACATCTACGTGTTGTGGGCGCCCGAGATTGCCGCGCTCACGAACAACGACGCCGCCGCTCGACTGCGAAACGCGGCGAACGCGGCAGCCGCTTCATCGCCGGCCGTGCTCCTTGTGTCCGACGTCGAATCGTTGATGCCGCGCGACTCGGACTCGTCACCGCTGGCGACCGCGTTCCGGCATACGGTCGCCGACGCGCTGCGGGCCGGGGTCGCCGTCGTCTGCACGACGAGTCGACCGGAGTCCGTCGACCCGGAGCTTCGCTCGCCCGGCGTGCTCGACCACGAGATAGCGGTCCCGCTGCCCGACGCGGCCGGCCGCCGTGAGCAGCTCGGCGTGCTGACGCGACAGGTGCCACTCGCCGCCGACGTACGCCTCGACGACCTGGCCTCGCGTACGCCCGGATTCGTCGCGGCCGACCTCGCCGCGCTGGTACGGGAGGCGGGCGTACGAGCCGCGCTACGCCATCGCGCCGCTTCCGCGCCCGACGGTTCGCCGTCGGTCGGCCTCGTCGACTTCATGGCCGCGCTCGAAGTCGTACGGCCGACGAGCATGGGCCAGTCGGTGCTGGAGCTGGGCTCGATCACGCTCGACGATGTCGGCGACATGGCCGACGTGAAGGAAGTGCTGACCGAGGCCGTGCTGTGGCCGCTGACCTACCCGGACACGTTCGCCCGCCTCGGCATCGAGCCGCCGCGCGGTGTGCTGCTCTACGGTCCGCCCGGTTGCGGCAAGACGTACCTCGTGAAGGCGATCGCCGGCACCGGCAAGGCGAACGTGCTGTCGGTCAAGGGCGCCGAACTGCTGTCGAAGTGGGTCGGCGACAGCGAACGAGCGGTCCGCGAGTTGTTCCGCCGGGCCCGGGACGCGGCGCCGACACTGATATTCCTGGACGAGGTCGACGCGCTGGCACCGATGCGCGGCCAGTCGACCGATGGTGGAACGACCGATCGCGTCGTCGCGTCGTTGCTGACCGAATTGGACGGCGTCGAGTCGCTGCGCAACGTGGTCGTGATCGCGGCGACGAACCGTCCGGACCTGGTCGACTCGGCGCTGCTGCGTCCCGGACGCATCGAACGTCTCGTGTACGTCCCGCCACCGGACGCATCCGCCCGGGCCGAGATTTTGCGGGCCGCGGCGAAGTCCGTACCGCTGGACAAGGATGTTGATTTGGCCGTGCTCGCGACGGACCTGGACGGTTTCTCGGCGGCCGATTGCACCGCTCTGATCCGCGAATCAGCACTGGCCGCGATGCGCGAGTCGTTGGACGCGGCAATGGTCAACGCGGCGCATGTGGCCATCGCCCGCAAGCGTGTTCGAGCATCGCTCGACCCGAATCAGGTCGCGGCGCTCGCCGCTTACGCGACCCTCCACGCGCCGGGCTGACGCTTTATCTTTGGCGATTGCTTGGTCATGGATGTGATTGTCGATCGACCGGTCCGCGCAGCACACAGAACTCGTTTCCCTCCGGGTCGGCCAGCACGACCCAGCCGAGTCCGTCCGGTCGACGGTGGTCTTCTAGGAGAGTCGCGCCGAGGCCGACAATGCGGTCAACGTCACCGTCGCGCGTCTCGTCCGGCTCCAGGCAGATGTGCGCCCGATTCTTGACCGCCTTGGGCTCCGGTACGCGCTGGAAGAACAGCGCCTGCGAGTTCGCCAAGCGGATGCCGACCTCCTCGTCGCCCGGCGAGCAGTCGGCGTCGATCGGTGCTTTCATCACGGCACTCCAAAAGACCGCCAGCGCGTACGGGTCGGCACAGTCGAACGCGAAGTTACGGATCCTCGGCACGTGTGCTCCTTCCGCGTCTGCTGGGCGAGTCCAGCTGACGCTGTCTATCAGACGTGACACGCTTTCGTCTGCCCGTTCGTGTCGCGTAGTGGGTTGCGGCGGCCCGCTACGCAGGGGTTGCGGGGGCCCGTCGAGGTCCCATGTGGACCTTGGCCTCCGCTTGGACGTCCGGGCTGCTGGGTACTCTGGTGGACATGGCTCGCGTGGCTCGGTCCGATGTCGCACCGCATGTGACGGTGCCCGCCGACACGCGTGACGAAAGCTCTCCGCCGGTGCGCGTCGGCAGCTTCGACCGCTTCGTCGCCGCCGTCCGCTCCGGCGGCGCCGTCCGCTTCGTCCGCTGGGCGGCGGCTGCGGCCGCCTCGGCCGCGCGACGGCGAGGTCGACGACAATTCCCGGGATGGCCAGGCCCAAAACGTCCATGACCAGCTAGTCGATGCGGCGCATGAGTCGGCGGCTCTGGAAGCGTCCGCGCGTGGAAGCGTCCGCACTGGCAGCGTCCGCGGCGGCGGCCGACGCGGGCGGCGACGTCGCTTCCGAGTCTGCCGTTCTCGAGGTCGACTCCGCTCCCCCTCGGGTACGGACCGAGCGGACGCCACTCACCGATCGCGAACGCGCGATGCTCGAGTTCGAGCGGTTCTGGTGGCGGCACGCGGGCTCGAAAGAGCAGGCAATCCGGGAGACGTTCGACCTGTCCGCGACGCATTACTACCGGCTGCTGAATGCTCTTCTCGATCAACCCGCGGCCGTCGAGTTCGACCCATTGGTCGTCGGCCGCTTGCGCCGTCTGCGCGCCAGCCGCGCTCGTCGCCGAGCCGGTCGCTAAGCCTGAAGGTCGCATCCCGACGATGGGAATCGAGGTCTACCGGCGTCGTGCCGGCAACCGAGTTGGCGGCTTTGCAGACCCGGCGGGTGGGTGCTTTGACGCCGCGGGAGACTTCGACCGTCTTCTGCCCGCTGACGCCGTCGCTGGCCAGGGATGCCTTGCGCCACAACGGGTTCGATCCGTCGCACCGCGTCTCCGCCGCTGGGGAACGACTGCAAGGGTCCGGCCAGCGCCCACGTCGTGTGACCTAATCTTCACCGATCCGCGGCCGCTGCTGGTCGTGGATCGTTTGTGCCACAACGGTTTCGGCCCGCTTCATTGCTCCCCGGGATTGTCGTACGGGTGTGCGATTGTGGTGTCATGGACGAGGCGTTGACACGGGCCGGGGCGGACATCGCCGGGTTCGCGTCGCGTCCGGTCTACGGCCTGTCCGACACGCAGTTGTCCGAGACGGCCGCAGTCGTGCACGCGATCAGTTCGCCGCTGTGCAGCGATCCTCGCCACGATCGCGCGGGAGGCCCAGGGTCGGGATCTGCCCCGGCGGCAGGGTGCGACGTCGACGGTGGCGTGGCTACGCGACCTGCTGCGCATCAGCCCGGCCGAAGCACGGCACCCTCGTCACCCTGGGCCAGGTGCTCGATGAGCGGCCGGTGTTAGCCGACGCCGTCACCGACGGCACGAGTCAACCCGCCCAGGCCGTGGCGATCGGTCGGGTGTTGGCCGACGTCCCCGACCACGAACCCGGCCTGGTCGACAAGGTCGAAACCGTGCTGATCGGCCACGCCGGCCACTTCGAACCGGCCATCCTGCGCCGACTCGGCGACCGCGTCCTGGCCCACATCAACCCCGACCTGGCCGACCAGCAACTCCGCGACCGGCTCGACCGCGAACAGCAACACGCGCAGCAACGCCGCGGGTTCACCCTGACCCCCGACGGGCTCGGCGGCATCCGCCTGACCGGTGTGTTGGACGTGGAAGGCGCGGCGATCATCGACGCCGCCATCGCACCACTGACCGAACCTCTCCGTGACGCGTCCGGCCCGGACCTGCGCAGCCCGGCCGCCCGCCGCGCCGACGCCCTGGTCGACGTCTGCCAGTTGGCGCTACGCACCGGACAACTACCCGCCAACGGCGGGCAACCCGCGCAGATCGTCGTCACCATCGACCTCGACGCCCTACAACGCGACGTAGCCGTCGGCCAGCTCGACACCGGGCAACTGCTCACCCCCGCAGCCACCCGACGCCTCGCCTGCGACGCCGCCATCCTGCCCGCCCTCCTCGACAGCGCCAGCGTCCCCATCGATGTAGGCCGCGACCCGACGCCCCTTCACCGGCGCCACCCGCACCGCGATCCTGCTCCGCGATGGGGGCTGCGCCTTCCCCGGCTGCGACCGACCACCCCGCTGGACCGACATCCACCACATCACCTACTGGACCAACGGCGGCACCACCAACCGCGACAACGGCGTCGCCCTCTGCCGATATCACCACCGACTCATCCACACCAGCGACTGGACCATCCACCTCGGACCCGACCGACAAACCCACCTTCACCCCACCCACCCACACCGACCCCACCCAACAACCCCGCCGCAACCCCTACCACCAACTCAGATAGCAGGCAGCTACTGATGAGCCGGATTCACAATCGTCCGAGCCGCCCGTCGTGCGGCCACGGTCGCGGATCCCTTAGAGGACGGCCGGGCGCGTCATCGAGCGGACGGGTCGGCCCGTGCCGCCCAGCTATCCGCCGCTGACACCGGTTGCCCTGCGCCGCCCGGAACTTCGGCGCGTCCGCAGCCGATCACATCGGAGCGCCTTGCGGCCCCTGCCCGGTCCACAGCAGAACACCCCGCGGCATCGCGCCGCGCCGCTCGGCGCCGGACCCGACCCACCAGAGCACCCGTGGCACCCCGCGAACCCCAGCCCGATCCACATCAGATCGCCCCGCGGTGCCGAACCGGCGACCAGACCATCCGCGGCGCCCCACGAGCCCAGCCCTGCCCTACCAGACGACCTCGCGGCGCCGAAACGGCTATCAGACCACGCCGGGCGCGGTGCGCCGCCGGCCCCGCCCTACTAGCCACCCCGGGCGCCGCCGTGCTGGCTTACCAAGCGTGTTGGCCCACTTGGTCAAACCCGTACGACGGTGAGGCCGACCGCCTCGAACTCGCTGATCGTGGCGTCGGTGGCGCCTGCGTCGGTGACCAGGGTGTCGATGCGCTCGATCGGGCAGATCCGGGCGAACGCGTGCATGCCGAGCTTCGAGCTGTCCGCGATGATGACGACTCGACGAGCCCGAGCCACCATCAGGTTGTTCATCGCGGCCTCGCCCTCATGGTGGGCGGCCGCGCCGAGCGTGACGTCGAGCGCGTCGACGCCAAGCAAAGCGATGTCGAGCGTTACCTCGCGCAGGATTCCCCCGGCCAGCGGACCGACAAGCTCGAACGACTGCGGCCGGACGACTCCGCCGGTGACGACGATTTTCATCCGGGATCGTACGAGGAGCTCGTTCGCGATGTTCAGCGCGTTAGTGACGACGGTGAGCTGGGCCTCGTCCGGCGACGAGCTGAGTTCCGGCCGGACCGCGAGCGCTCGGGCGACCTCCGTCGTCGTCGTCCCGCCATTGATCGCGACGACCATGCCGGGCGACACGAGCGCCGCCGCCGCCGCGCCGATCCGCTGCTTCTCGGCCGAATGCTTGGCCGTCTTGTAGCGCAGCGGGAGATCGTACGAGACGCCGTTGGCGACGGCTCCGCCGCGCGTACGGGTGATCATCTGTTGCTGCGCGAGCTGATCGAAATCGCGCCGGATCGTGGCCTGGGACACGCCGAGGCGCTCGGCCGCATCCTCCACCGTGACCCGGCCGCTATTGGTCAGGAGTTCGAGCAGCGTGTTCCAGCGCGCGTACCGGTCCACGGGACTCCCCTGCACATTAATGAGTGAACGTGTGCACAATGATGCGCGAAACATGCCGTCCGAGTCGAGACTCGTGCGCGAAACGTCACGTCCCCGACACTCGCCACCGGTCCCGGGCAGGCCCGGCAGAATGATCAGCAACGTCGATCGACCAGGCCGGATGATCACCCACGGCGGTCAACCGGGCGGCATGATCTGCAAGGTCGATCACCCGCGGCGGTCAACCGGGCGGCATGATCTGCAAGGTCGATCACCCCCGGCTGGGTGATCAGCAACACGGTCGGCGACAGGAAGCGGCATGCCGGGCACCTGCACCAGGACGTTAATGAGGAGGGGCACCAACCGATGACCGACGTCGTCGTCGCGATCGACATTGGCGGCACCGGGTTGAAGTGCGCCCTGGTCGACGCGGCCGACGGGACGATCGCTCACACCGAGCGGCATCTGACCGGTGCCGAACGTGGCCCGGTGGCCGTGGCCGACACGATCGTCGAGGTCGCGGCCGGTCTCGTCGACACGGCCCGACTCGAAGGCCTCGAACCGCGGGCGATCGGGCTCGTCGCGCCCGGCGTGATCGACGAGACGACCGGTGTCGCGGTGTGGTCGGCGAACGTCGGTTTCCGGGACGTACCCCTGCGTGATCTTGTCATTGCTCGCCTGGAACTGCCGGCGGTGCTCGCCCACGACGTGCGTGGTGGCGCACTGGCCGAAGCACGACTCGGAGCGGGGCGAGGGGCCGAGCGGGTGTGGTTCGTCGCCATCGGCACCGGCATCGCCGGCGCGTATGTGCGCGACGGCCGCACCGACAGCGGCGCTCACGGTGCATCGGGCGAGATCGGGCACGTCGTCGTCCGCCCGGACGGTCCGCGGTGCGGCTGCGGCATGCGTGGCTGCGTCGAGGCGTTTGCCTCAGCGTCATCGATCGCGCGGCGGTATGCGCAGCGCACGGATGCGAAGATCTCCGCCGCCGACGTCGTCGCGAGGGCAGCCGACGGCGATGTCGCCGCCGTCGAGGTCTGGGCCGATGCGATCGATGCGCTCGCGGACGGCCTCCGGATCGGCATCACGCTCTACGACCCGGACATCATCGTCCTGGGCGGCGGGCTCGCCCAGGCCGGCGCCGCGCTGATCGACCCGCTGACGTCGGCCGTGCGCGAGCGCCTCACGTTCCAGACCATGCCTTTGCTGGTACGGGCCGAGCTGGGTGACGAGGCCGGCTGCCTGGGGGCGGCACAGCTGGCGATCGATCTCCTCGCGGTTGCGGAGGGCGCACGTGGATGACGATCAACTCGATGACGGTCACATGAATGACGGTCGCACGGGCACGCATAACGGAACCGATCACGACATCGTCGGCCGGATCGTCACGCCCGACGGCATCGTCGAGGGGCGGCTCCGGATCGAACGCGACCGGATCACCGACCTTGCGCCGGGGCCAGTTCCAGCGGACGCACCGTGGCTCATACCGGGCTTCGTCGACATGCACGTCCACGGCGGCGGCGGCCACACATTCACCACGGGCGACGCCGACGCGGCCCGGGCGGCCGCGGGCTTCCATCTGACCCACGGCACGACGACGCTGCTCGCGAGCCTGGTCAGCAGCCCACACGACCTGATGCTGGCGGCGACGGCGGCGTTTGCCCCGCTGGTCGACGAGGGTGTGCTCGGCGGCATCCACTTCGAGGGGCCGTACCTGGCGAGGGCATTGTGCGGCGCGCAGAATCCCGATTTCCTTCGCGAGCCGTCGACCGCCGAGCTCGGCGCGCTGATCGATGCCGGCGACGGCGCCGTGCGGATGGTGACGCTTGCGCCCGAACTTCCCGGCGCCCACGACGTGATCCGTCTTCTCGTCGAACGCAACGTCGTGGCCGCGATCGGTCACACCGACGCGACGTACCGCCAGGTCGCCGACGCCATCGAGGCGGGCGCGACGGTCGGCACACACGTGTTCAACGGGATGCGACCGCCGCACCACCGAGCCCCCGGCCCGGCGTACGCGTTGCTCGGCTCGCCCGGCGTGACCTGTGAGTTCGTTGCCGACGGCGCGCATCTCGCGGACGAGACGCTGGAGTTCGCGTTCCGGGTCGTCGGCGGTTCCCGTGCCGCTCTGATCACCGACGCGATCGCGGCGGCCGGCATGGCGGACGGCACCTATGAACTCGGTGGGCAAGCGGTGATCGTCGCCGACCGGGTTGCCCGACTCGCATCGTCGGGTGGCGGCGAACCGGGCTCGATCGCCGGCAGCACGTTGACCATGGACACGGCATTCCGCCGTACGCTGCGGATCACCGGGTCGATCGTCACGGCGGCCCGGGCTGCCGCCACGACACCGGCCCGCGCGCTGGGCTACACCAACCGGGGTGCGCTCGCCGCCGGGCAGCGGGCCGACGTCCTGACGTTCACGCCCGACCTGACCCTCATCGAGGTCTGGCAGGCCGGTCGCCGGTTCGAGATCGACGACCTCGACAGCTAGAGCAACAACAGCTAAAGCGCCAATTGCCTCGCCGGCTCAACGTACGTGGGTGAACAGCGCCGGCCCGTCCCAGCCGCGCCGGGCCAGCCACGGACCGAGCGGTACGTCGTCCCACGGCACTCGCGCGATCACCCGCCACAGAACGAAACCGACCAGGATCCCGGCCGCCGTATCGGTGAACCAGTGATAACGCAGATAGATCGTCGTGACCGTAAGGATCACCGGTGGCGCGATCCGGATGAACCAGCGCCACCGGACCGTGAGCCACGGCGCCAGCAGAAGCGCGAGCACGCCGTACCAGACGAAGGCATTCGCGAGGTGGCCGGACGGGTAGGACACCCCGCCGCTGCCGAACAGTTCCGGGTGCGGCACCGGCGACCTCGGAGCGGCCCGGTCCGTGACGTCCTTGAACACGGTCAGCACAACGTACGAGAGGACGAACGCCAGGATCACCGGCAGCAGTGGGCGCACCGAGTGCCGCCGCCACACCCAAAACACGGCGAGCAGGCCGCACACCACGGTGAAGAAGCCGCCTTGTCCGAGGTAGTTGAGGACGCCGGCGACGGGGGCGAGCCCGTCGTGGGCGCGGCACCAGTCCCGTACCCGCAGGTCGAACGCGACCAGATGCCCGGCATTGATCACGAGGGTGAGCACGACGAAAGCGATGATCGCGAGCGCATCCCACCACCAGCCGGCCGGCGCTACCCGGCGCGTGGCGAGTCGCGGCCGAGCGGACACGGTCACCGCTCGGCCCGGTGCGGCATCACTCGTTGGCCGGTCCACGCCGCTCACGGTATCCGGTTGCGCGGTTGCGGCCGCGGTCGGAACACGCAAACTCCACAAACCCAAGATCAACCGGCGGCTCGGGCATCGGCCCCGACCGCATCGGCCCCGATCGCATCGACCCCGGCCGGCCCGGTGACCGGTGCATTCTGCTCGACAATTTGCGAGAGCCCCGTCCCCGTCGCCACGACGAACATGTGATCACCGACCGAGAGCGTACGGTCGGTCGGCGGGCGCACCGTCGGCCGACCAGTCGCGTCGGTCAGGGCGATCACCCGCACCTGCCCGGTGGCGTCGAAGCTCGCGAGCGTACGGCCGGCCAGACCCGACCCGGCGAACACCGGAATGTCGGCGACGAGCAAAACGCGGCGCCGCACCGGGATCGTGCCGATCACCTCCCGGCCGACCATTGCCGCCGCGAAGCTCGACGCGGCCAGATACGACACGCTGCGTGAGATGGTGACGTTGAAGACCTCGTTCACGCGCTCGGCGAAGTCGCCGTCGAAGAGCCGCAGCACAACCCGCAACGCCGGCTGCAACTGCTGCCCCTGCAACGCGTATTCGAGGTTCACCACGTCGTCGGACGTCAGCACGACCAGCGCGGCGGCGTGCGCGACGTTGGCCCGTCGCAGCGTGCTTTCGCGGCTCTCGTCGCCGACGATGAAGGCGATGTGTTGCTCCCGCACGTACTGCGCACCGTACGCGTGATCGGCGTGGTCGACCGCGACGACCGGAAAGCCGCGCTCGTGCAGCGCCCGAAGGACGCGGGTGCCGACATTGCCGAGGCCCACTACGACGACATGGTTGCGGTCGGCGACCCGGTCGCGGCCGAGCGCCGGGACCGAGGCCTGGACGATCGCCGCCGAGATGACCGGGATCAGCGCAACACCGGTGAACGTCACGATCGTCTGCAGTACCTGCAGCGGGACCCTGATGGTGTTGTCCGGATTCGCCTCGCCGACGGCGGTGAGCAGCATGAAATACACGCTGTACCACGCCGTATGGTCCGGATTCTGGTGGTGGTCGAGGAGCGCGTACGCCGCGATGCCGGCAACGAGTAGACCGGCCATGGTGGTGAGCGTGACCCGGACACCGCGGCTCACCCGGCCCGGAAGCAGGCGTCGCGGCACCGTCTGGACGATCGCGACTAAGGCCCGGCCGGCGCGCCGGGTTGCGGCGACAAAACCGTGCGGTCGGCCGTCGCCGGTCTCTGCCAACGGCAAAGCGCCGGCCGACGTGGCCGCTGTTTCGCCCGACTGTGCCGGGATACCGGGCTGCAGGGCACCCACGCTCCGTAGCGTGGCCCGCAGCGTCGCGACGATCGGGCTTGGCACGAGACGGCGCCGGCGACGGTAGCGACGCAGCGTCACGACTTCGCGAACCGCCGACGTTTCGGCCTCCGGGCCAGAAGCCGCGAGGACGAGGTCGGCCGCTTCGACGTCGTCCGGCAGGAGTCGCATACTGCGGCGATCGGTGATCGCAAGGCCGCACCAGACCTCGTCACTGTCCACCAATTCGGCGCGCGTCGTGACTCGCGCGGCGAGGCCACCGATCGTGACCTCGGTCGGTTCGGTTGTCCCGAGACACGCTGCCACGAACGCGGGCACGGCAATCTCCACGTCGGACAGCAACTGCGCGTTGTCGAAGAGCGGTCCGAGCCGCTGGCCGAGCGTCGAGTTGAACACGCGCAGCACCAGCCGGATGCCCGGGCAGGTTTCCTGGGCTTGCAGCCCGATGTACACGTTGGCGACGTCGTCCGAGGTCACGATCGCGATGGCGTCGGCGGTCGTCAGGTTCGCCTCGCGGAACGCCGCCGCGTTCAGTTCCGGCACAGCCTTGATGACGACACCGGGTAGCCGCGCGATCAACAAGGCGTCGGCACCGCGGTCGTCCGTCAGCATCACGGTGACTTTGACCCGGTAACGGCTGATCAGCTCGTCGGCGATCCGGTAGGCGAGCGGTGTGTCTCCACAGATGATGAAACGGCGAACCGGATCGGTGCCGGGCTTTCGATCTGAGCGGGGCGGCGGGACCGGCGGCCCGGGCTCAGATATAGACGGCACGCGCGTGATCGTACGGCTCGGGCAGCCCGACGTACGACCCCACGGGGCAAATGCGGGCATTTGCGCGGTCGGGCCATCGAGCCGCGGCGGCCTTGCCGCGTCAACGATTCGCGAGCGACTCCGGCGACTTCCCGCGTGACTCCGGCAACTTCGCGAGCGACTCCGGCAGCTTCGCGAACGACCGGGACGACTCGGACGACTCGGACGACTTAGCGAGCGATGCGGGCCACTTCCCGAGCGACTCGGGCCACTTGCCGGCGCACTGGGCCGACGTCAAGCGCGCGGTGACGTCGTCGATTGGTTGCGGCCGAGGCCGCCGGACGCGGCGTCGTCGCGATCGCACCGCCCGCTTCGTACGCGCAGCGACCGTACGTGCTCGCTGCGGTAGGTAGCCGCTGATCTGCGCCACGGTCGGCCGGCCGGCGTCGACAAGTTGATACCCGTGTTGGAGTAGCCGTCGCCGCATCACCGATTGGCAGAGCGCCAGATCCTCCGGGCCAAGCCGCTCGACGAACGAGCCGACGCGCTCGGTCGTCACCTCGCCGTGCGTGCGCTCGTGCCAGACCTTTCGCTTCGGCACGGCGATCGCGGCCATCGTGCTCGGGCCGGCCATGTCCGGGTGGTACTCCTCGCCCAGGAACTCGCAGATCGCCGTCATTCCTCCGACCGGATCCTGCACAAGGGATTCGTAGTAAATCTGGTAGTACGTGTCCGGCGGCAGCGTACGCAATGCGCGCTGCCCGGCATCCGACCCGCGGCACCACGTAGAGATCGCCTCGTTGAGGCCGCCGCGATGCCAAGGCTGCTCCTTCAGCGAGGCGACGCAGTCCCGGCCGTCACGAATGATGTTGATGATCTGCGCGTCCGGGAACATAAGCAGCAGCTTGCCGATGTTCAACAGGTACGCCGGTCGCTTGTCGCCCCATCGCGGCTTGTCGAACTTGCGGGCGTACGCCCGGAAAACGATGCCGATGGCCGAGCCTAGCGTCGGCGGCCCGGCCACGATCTCGGCCGCGACCGCATCCCGATCGAGTTCGAGATCCCGGAAGTTCGTACCCTTGCCGCGTGTTATCCAGGCGGCGAGCCGCTCACGGTTGGCCGCCTCCCGGAGGTCGCCCCACTCCCCGCGCCGCTTGTACGCGGCCAGCAGGAAACGGGTCTCCGGCGGAATCGCGATCCGCGGATGCGCGTGCAGCATGAGCTGCAGCATTGTGGTGCCCGATCGGGGCGAACCGACAACGAAGATGGGTCGATCATTCGGCACACGGTCCCCCAGGATTGTCGATCGTCCGATACCCACGACGGCATACGCGGCTCGCCGGCAGGCGTTCGGTTCGCCCGTTGACCTCTGACCAACGAACGGCTGCACAGTCGGTTACCGTGGCATGACGCTAACCTGCGAGCCTCAAAGGTAACTCATAGACTTGCAGCAACTCGCTGACAGGCGGATCCAAGCTCGCGTCGAACGACGGGTTCGTGCAGCTCAGACCGCCGTCACGCGGCCGGGTCGGGCAACCCTCGATCTCGCCGTACGGCCGGGGACATGGTCTCGCCGAGCGGCGCGAAACAAAATGTGCCACCCACCCGATCGTGTATCGGTTCGGAGCGATCCGGCTCGCCGTCGCGCGCGATCAACTCCGGCGCGAAGCCCTCGGCATCATCCTCGGACACGAATCCGAGCGCGGTCGCACCATCGATCGACCACCAGCGCCGGGTGTTGTCGGAGATCGCGAAGATCGCGCGGAACCCTGGCTTCGGCGCGGTGAGGCACGCATGCACGACGCGACCGACATCGCCGGGCGACAGCCATGTCGTCAGCGCTCGCGCGTCGGGTGGCGTCGCGAAGCACGTGCCGATGCGCAGCGCGATCACGTCCATGCCGTACCGGTCGTGGTAGAGCGAGCCCAGCGACTCCATCGCCGCCTTGCTCCAGCCATAGAACGTGTCCGGCCGGGGCGCGGCCGGGTCGGCGAGTTCCAGCCGGCCGTCGACCGAACGAGTCGCGTCGGACCGCCCGTAGAAGCCGACCGAGTGGTTGCTGGATGCGAGTACGACGCGATCAATGCCCGTCTCGACCGCCGCCGCGAGCACGTTATACGTACCCACGACGTTCACCGCGTTGATGTCGGCGAACGGCGCCTCGGACGGGATCCCGCCCAGGTGGACGATCGCGCCCGCGCCCGCGCACGCGGCGACGGTCGCGGCGGCGTCGGTGACATCCAACGCGTCGATCCCGAGCGACTGATCGGGATGTAGATCAGTGAGGATGAGCGTGTGCCCGGCGGCCCGCAGCGGCTCTATCAACATCTGGCCGATCCGGCCGCCCGCACCGGTGATCAGGACGCGCATGCTCACACCCTAAGGGTCTCGATGATCGGCGCATGATACGAAAGGGCTCCCGGATCGCGAACCGATCCGGGAGCCCATTGTCGCGGTGTCGTGCGACGTGGCTCGGCGTTACAGCCGGGCGCCGGACTTCGAGTGGAACAGGTGGTGCGCGCCGACACGCGGCAGGATGTACACGTGCTCGGCCATGTGCGGCGTGTTACGGCCATCGGTACGGACGACGATGCGATCACCCTCCTCGTCGGAGCTGCCGTAGACGTACGCGTCGGAGCCGAGTTCCTCGACGAGCTCAACGGTGACGCGCAGGCCACCCTCTGACTCGCCGACGAGGTCGGAGTCCTCGGGCCGGAAGCCGACCGTCACCATCCCATCGCCGTCGACCTTCGCCGCCGCCATCTGCTCACTGGTCATCGGCAGCGACAGGCCGTTGAAGTTCGCGCCATTCTCGTCCAGCGGCACCGTGCGGATGTTCATTGCCGGCGAGCCGATGAACCCGGCGACGAACACGTTGACGGGCGCGTCGTACAGCACACGCGGAGTGTCGCACTGCTGGAGCACACCGTTCAGCATGACCGCGACCCGGTGACCCATCGTCATGGCCTCGACCTGGTCGTGCGTGACGTAGACGGTGGTGATGCCGAGCTGCGCCTGCAGCGTGGCGATCTGCGAGCGCGTCTGCACGCGCAGCTTCGCGTCAAGGTTGGACAGCGGCTCGTCCATGAGGAAGACCTGCGGCTTGCGGACGATCGCGCGACCCATCGCGACGCGCTGCCGCTGGCCACCGGAGAGCGCCTTCGGCTTGCGGTTGAGGAACTCCTCGAGGTGCAGCATCGCGGCCGCCCGCTTGACCGCCTCATCGATCTCGGCCTTCGGCGTCTTGCGCAGCTTCAGAGCGAACGCCATGTTGTCGTAGACCGTCATGTGCGGGTAGAGCGCGTAGTTCTGGAACACCATCGCGATGTCGCGCGCCTTGGGCTGAAGATCCGTGACATCCCGGTCGGCGATGAAGATCGAGCCGGTGTCGACGGGCTCGAGGCCGGCCAGCATCCGAAGGCTGGTCGACTTACCGCAGCCCGACGGACCAACGAGGACGAGGAATTCGCCGTCGTTGACTTCGAGATCGAGCTCGTTGACGGCGGGCGTCGTGCTGCCGGGATAGATCCGGGACGCCTTCGCGAACGTAACTGTTGCCATGGCAGAGCCACCTTTCACCGGCAGGAACGTGCCGGACGATCCGAGTAAAAGGGTCACCGGCTGGGGTGCCGGTTCGCTCACCGTAGGGGGTCGGCAGCGCCGTTGCCAAGCCTCCGTGGTGGTTCTGGCCTAATTGCCCGGGTACGGTCGGTCGTCGGTGGCCGGCATCGCGCGGTCGGCATCGCGCGGTCGGCATCGCGCGGTCGGCATCGCGCGGTCGGCATCGCACGGCCGGCATCGAGTGGTCGGCATCGTGCGGTCGCCCTCGGTGTCCGGGACCGCACCGCTAGCCTCCGGTGGCCTCGGCGATCGTCCGCGGAAAGTGCGCCTCGCCGGCGAGAATCGCGCCGGCCGGGACCATCCAGGGCATCGCCTTCACGATGAACTTCCCGGCTCGGACTGCGGGGTCTTCGCCCTTCAGCTCGAGCGCGGTCGCCACATCCACCGACAAGATCGACAAGCCGCGATAGTGGCGGTCGGGCGCGTCCATCAGCGGACCGGCCGCGATGAGGTGTCCGGCGTCGTGTAGGTCGGCCAAATGCGCCATATGCGCCTCTTGCAGCGCATTCTCCTGCTCTTCGGTGAGTACCGGTCCGTCCGGGTTGGTAATCAGCAGTGCCACGGTGAACTGATCGAATCGCACGACCGGATGATGCCACGGGCATGGCGCAGCCGCGAGGCGCACCGCGCCTCGGCGCAATGTGCTTGTCGCGTCCCGCGATGGCTGCTTAGCTGGGAGCAACAGCCATTGCCGACGTACGGGCGGACGAGATGTCGAAGGTGAGCCGGCTTCCCGGCGAGAATTGACCTAATGCCCCCCGCGGGCTGGCGGCCCGGGTGTACGCACTCGTCGCCCTACGCGACGCCATCCCGCTCTATCCGGTCTATCCGGTCCTGTTCGCCGACCACGGCCTGTCCACGGCCGCGATTTCGGCGCTCTACATCTTGTGGTCGTCGACGGGCATCGTGCTTCAGCTGCCGACCGGTGTGTTGGCCGACCACGTGTCCCGGCGCCTGCTGCTGGTCATCGCCGGCTTCCTGCGGGTGGTCGGCTTCGGCGCCTGGATCGTGGTGCCGAGCTTCGCCGGGTTCGCGGTCGGATTCGTGCTGTGGGGTCTGTCCTCGGCTCTGCAGGACGGCACGTTCGAGGCGCTGGTCTACGACGAGCTCGCCGCGGCCGATGCCACGGGCGCCTACGGTCGACTGACGGCCCGGTCGGGTACGGGTGGCCTGATCGCGAGCGCGGTCGCGACGGCGCTCGCGGTGCCGCTCTTCCACATCGGCGGTTTCGAGCTGGTCGGATGGGTGAGCGTCGCGGTCTGTGCCGTCGAGGGATTCGTGTCGTTGTCGTTGCCGGCTCAACCGCGTGTCGCCGAGGCGAGCGAAGGCGGCTTCCGGCCGTACGTGGAGACGCTACGTACGGGCATCGTGGAGGCGGCCACCCGACCATCCGTACGCGGTGTGGTCCTGCTCGTCGCGCTCCTGCCCGGACTCACGGCCATCGACGAGTACGTGCCGCTGGTCGGCCGCGACTATCACGTACCGACGTCGGTTGTTCCGGTCTTCCTGCTCGTCATCACCCTGACCGCGGCGATCGGCAACTGGGCCGCGGGCCGCTGGTGGTCGCTTCGGGGTTCGCGCGTGGCGGCCACTCTCGCGATCGGCGCCGCCGCGCTCGCGGTGAGCGGGTTGACCGACCACGCCGCCGGGTTCACCGGAGTGGCGGTCGCGTTCGGCGTCGTGCAATTCGGCATCACCGGCGCCGAGATCCGGCTGCAACACGTGATCACCGGTCGGGCGCGGGCGACGGTCACGTCGGTCGCCGGTGTCGGCGCCGATGTGTTCGCGATCATCGTATTCGCGGCGAGCGCGGCGATCGCCCAGTGGCTGCCGGTCACCGGATTGCTGGCTACATTCGCGGTGCCGCTGTTCGTGCTGGCCGTCTTCACCCCACGTTGGCTGCGCTACCGGGTATCGGCGACCGCGGCCGACGACGCGGCCGGCGAGGCTGACAGCGAGGCCGCGGATGTCGGCGGCGACGACCGGGCGGAGGACAGCATCTTGGACAGGAAGGTGACCGACTCGTCGATGAGACCGCCGATGTCGCCATAGCCCTCGAAGCAATGGTCGGCGCCCGGGACGACATGCAATGTCGAGGAGACGCCGACGGTGAGCAGGGCGGTGTGCAGCCGTTCGCTCTGATCCAGTGGCAGCACGCCGTCCGCGTCGCCGTGGACGATGAGAAACGGCGGCGCGTCGGCGGTCACCCGCGTCACGGCGCTCGCGGCCGCCGCCAGCTCCGGCACCGCGGCCGGGGCGGCGCCGAGCAACTCGGCCTCGACCGAGTCGGACCGTTCCGCGTGGTGGTGCGTCAGATCGGTCAACGGATACCAGGCGACGACCGCGCACACCTGGCCGCTCGTCAGCCCGGCCAGCGCCGCGAGCGCACCGCCGGCCGACTCGCCCCACGTGCCGATGCGATCGGCGTCGAATCCGTACGCGGGGGCGAATCTACGCAGGTAGTCGATCGCGGCATGCACGTCGTCGATCTGCGCCGGGAAGATCGCTTCGCCGGAGAACCGGTAATCGACAGTGGCCACCGCGATGCCTTCGGCCACGAGACGATCAAAAACCGAATTCGGCGGGTACGTCTCCGGCAAGATCCGCCGGTCACCGGAGTAGAAGCCGCCGCCGTGGATCCAGACGACCAGTGGCGGCAGATCCGCGGTCGGACCGGCGCTCACTGTCGGACCGGCGCTCACTGTCGGCCCGGCGCTCGCGGGCGGGACGTACAGGTCGAGGAGCAGCGGCCGGAAGCCATGCAACTCCGAGTACGCGACGTCGGCGTAGATCCGCGTCCCGTCCGGGCGGATCATCGTGAGTCGTCCGCCGCGAGATGGGCCTCGATCGAGGCGACCTTGGCCGTGATGGCGTTTGTGACGCCGGGCCGGATGTCCGCCTTGAGGGAGATGCTGACCCGGGGCGCCTTCGCGAGGACGGCGTCGGCGGCCTGCTTCACCACCGACATCACCTCGTCCCACTCACCTTCCAGCAGGGTGAACATCGCGTCGGTCTCGTTGGGTAGTCCGCTGGCCCGTACGACTCGGACCGCCTCGGCGACCGCCGCTCCGACGTCCTCGCCGACGCCGATCGGCGTGACGGAAAATGCCACGATCATTGACGTTCCCTTCGATCCTCGACATGTGGACCCGCTCGTCGGTTGGTCGCCGGGCCATCTGACTCACCCGATCGCCGGCCGACCGCCGACCGAGCGGCGTCAGAATCCACGGACGCGATCGACCGTGATGCGGAGCGCGATGGAATATTCGGCGCTGAAATCCTCGACGTTGCCGCTGATCCGTTCCGCGGCCGCACGATACTTGCCGACGTACGGCGGGAACTCGTGAGGCAGCGGTTGATCCTCCACGATTTCCGCGCGGCCGGACAGCACGATGACGTCGCCGCCACGGCCGTCGCCATCGAGGTTGAGCGTGACCCGAGGATTCCGCCGAATATGCGCCAGCCGACGGGCATCGGGTCGGTTGTAGACAATGACGGTCGTGCCATCGACCAGGAACCACACCGGATTCGGCTGGGGCGTCCCGTCGGCGCCGACGGTGGTCAACCAGATCACCTGTTCATCGCGCAGTCGCTGCTGGACCCGCTGACCAAACGGTGTCGCCGGGTCGGGGAACACGTCGTCCGTCATGGCGCGAGCCTAACCCCTGCCGCTCATCGGCCCGGCCGGCGCGTGCTTCGCCAACCGGCGACCCAAGCGACGTCTCAGTCGCCGCCTCGGCCGGGCGCACGGCTGCCGGGAGTGAACGGGAAGATCGTGGCCGGATCGTGGCGACGACGGACATCTGCGAGTCGATCGGCGACCTCGGCCGGCCACGCGCGTTCCGCCTCATCGGCTGTATTGGCGGATCCGCAGAAGTTGATCTGCACCGCACCGGTCGACCACGGCGCCACAGCGTCGATGACCGCCCGTACGGCGGCCTCGGCGGCCGAAAGCTGCGCGGCCTCGAAGTCCGGTGGCAGCGGGGCACTGACGACATAAAGGCACGCGCGCGCTTCTCGGCCGCTGACCGCGTCGCGCGGCGGTGTCCCGGTCAGCGCCCCGCCCATGTGGCGTACCTCGATGGCGACGACCGGCGCGTCGACATCGGGACCGCCGACGCCGAGGATGGCGTCGACCGTCGCCGATTCGAATCGCTCGAGCAGAATGCCCCCGGTTGCCTGGCCCGACGGCGTCGTCGGATCGTTGTGGATCGTGCCGAGGTCCGCGTAAGGCAGCTCACCCAGCCCGCCGAGGAGCGGCTTGCCCACGGCGGCCCGCAACGGCGCCAGGAGCTCTTCGGCCGACGCCGCCCGATCGTCGGCGTTGTCCCCGCCGACATATGCGACGCGGAGATGGGCCACGGTCTGGCCGCGGAGCGGTGGCGGCAGATCGGGCAGCTCCGGCAGGCGAAGGATCGCGAGCGATGTGCTGAGCGCGGGCGGCACAGCCGAATTCACGAACCGCTGGTACGCCCGAAAGAGCGTCACGATATCGCCGACCGGATAGAACTCCCCGCCGCCATACAGCGACGCGAGGTCGAGTAACTCGACCGTCACGGCCGTGACAACGCCGAAGCCACCCTTGCCGCCCCGCAACGCCCAGAACAGGTCCGGGTCACGCTCCGCCGACACGGTCCGGAGTTCGCCGTCCGCGCATACGATCTCGAACGAGCTCACGTGGTCGGTGCTGAACCCGACCGTACGGCCGATCGGTCCGAGGCCGCCGCCGAGCAGATATCCGGCCACGCCGACGCCGGGCGACGACCCGCACACCGGCGCGAGCCCGATCGGGGTCGCGGCCGCCATCACGTCGTGCCAGGTCGCGCCGGCACCGACACGTGCGGTTCGGGCGCCGACGTCGAGCGTGACATCGGTAATGCGGCTGGTGTTCAGCAGGATTCCCGTGGTGACGGCCGGTATAGCGGCGTGCCCGAGGCCGACGGCGGCGACCGGGATTCCGGCGCCGGCGGCGGTCCGTACGGTCGCGACGACATCGTCGGTATCCGTCGCGCCGATCGCGATGGCCGGAGCATGCTCGACGGCCATCTCGAACCCGCTGACCTCGGCCGCGTACCCGTCTTGATCCGGGGTCAGCACCGGCCCGGCCACGGCCGAGCGCAGGGATTCGATCGCGTTTTGGGTGATGACGACGTCTGTCATGCCAGAGCTCCCGCAGGGTCGATGGCTAGGTCGATTGCTGCTCGGTCGATGGCTCGGTCGATGGCCCGGTCGATGGCTCGGTCGATGGCTCCCGGAGGTGCGCCGGATGGGACGCCGCCGACGATGTCTCGACCTCACTCAATCAGAGGTTGCTGGCGTCCGTACCCACATCGTGTGGTTTGGCCGCGACACGGGCGTACAGCTCAGCGAGCCGCCGGGCCGCATAGTCCGGCTCGGCCGTCCAGCAGGTCGCGGCCTCCCACGCGACGCCGGCGATGCTGAGCGCTTCGGCCTCGACCGGTACGTCCGCCGCGACGTCCGGGGGCAGAAAGGCGAAATCGAACCACGGTACGTCCACGCGCGATTCGTCCCAGTCGAGCAGCGCGATGCCGGCGTCGGTGACCAGGATGTTGCCGCCGCCGACATCGCCGTGGTTCACACATTCCGCACCGGTGACGACCGCCCGCCACGCCGCCCGGACGGCCTCGACCGCCTCATACGGCATGGCGTCGAGCCGTACGTCGCCACCGCGGTCTTCGGTCAGCAACTGCCGGCTGGATGCGAACCCGGGCCGTTGCGGCCAACCCGCGGTCATCTCATGTACGGCCGTGAGCACCGCTACGGCACGCTGCCAGTCCTCGCGATCGCGAGGCGGCCGGCCGTCGATGAATCGATAGATCAGTACGCCGTCGACGTGGCGGCGACCGTCGTCACTGGACACCGGCCGGGGCACCTCGATGCCGTGCGCAGCGAGGAACTCCAGCAGATCCAACTCCCAGTCGAGCGCGGGGACCGACCGGCCGGAGCGGCGTACGACGAGGCGCTCGATACCTCGTTCGGCCCGGACAACCTGATTACGCACGCCCCCGGCGAGCGGGCCGCGCAGTTCGACACCGGTCCACGCCGCGACCGACGACGGATGCAGTTCCACGGACTCATCGTGCCCGCCGCCGCCGAACCAGGCGCGCCGCCGCTCCCGCCGCCGGCACCGCGGACACCGCCGCCGCAGGCGCCCGCAAATGTACGGAACTTGGCCGGCGATACGGCCAAATTCCGGCCAACTCCCGTACACATGCAAGGCCTGGGGGGCGCAAAGGACCTGCGTGTTGACGTGCATTCGTACAGGTGTTCTATATTGAGAGGCATGGCCGGACACGATCGCGAACTCCGAGACGCACGGACACGGTACGTGGCCGCCGCGCGACGGCTCGACGAGGCGATCCGCGCATTTCGGTCCGCCGCCGTGCCACTGAACCCGGGAACCGCGGCCGAGCCGATTCCGTGGTCGCGTAGTCACGTGCAGACGACGACCGCGCTGGCGCGGGCGTTGCTCGACGTTCTGGACAAACGCAAGACCTGGGACCAGATGCGCAACGAGTGGCAGCCGCCGCACTAGCCGGCGGCGTCGCTCGCGCGCTGGGCCCAATACTCAAGGTGCCTGCGATGCAGCCAACGGTCGATCCATGGTCGATCGGGCTGATCCGGTAGCGACGAGCTGTTTCGCAGGTCGACGAGCCGGATTTCCGCCGGGCCGTCGATCAATGCGCTGGTCACGTCGAGTGACCTTAGGTCACCGGTGCCGACGCGAGCCATCCCGTAATCGCGTTGTACCCGCGCGTCGTGGAAATACGACGGATGAAGGCAACGAATCGGCCGACCGACGGCGTCTGTCTAAATGAGGGCTCTCCGGGGCCCCGGGCGATGTGGCGCACAACTCGTACGCGAGGGCACGACGCGAGGTTGCGGCCGCAGAGGTTCGGGTAGCTTCCGTTGGGTCTATCCGTCACGTGGCCGCGAAAGTGAGGAGTCTTTGTGTCAGTCAGCGCGACCGACACGACCGAACAGATCGGTGCAAATCAGCCGAAGGTGGCAACTCCCCCAACTAAGCATCGTCTCGAAGTGCTCGACGGCATCCGGTTCCTGGCCGCGGCGTACGTCGTGGTATTCCACTTCTCGGCGGGTGACCGCAGTAGCTGGCACGGCCCGTCGCGGGTGCTGTTCGCACCGCTGTTCCACGTCGCGTCGTACGGCTGGCTCGGTGTCGAACTGTTCTTCATGATCAGCGGATTCGTCATCTGCCTCAGTGCATGGGGCAAGAGTGTCGGCGAGTTTGCGATCTCCCGATTCGTCCGGCTCTATCCGGCGTATTGGTTCGCGATCATGCTGACCACGACAGTGTTGCTCGTGGATCAGAGTCGTGCGCACGCCCTGTCGTGGTCCCAAGTGCTGACAAACCTGACCATGACCGAGTCGTACGCGCAGGTGCCGGCGGTCGACCCGTCGTACTGGACGCTCGCTATCGAGCTGAACTTCTATCTGCTCGTGGCGGTGACGCTGACTTGGCGGGGATTCACCTATAACCGCGTCGTCACGTTCTGCGCGGTGTGGTTGGCCGCGTCACTGTTCGACGCCGTGACCGACTCCTACTGGTACGGACTTCTCGTGCAGCCGTTGTACGTGCCGTTCTTTGTCGCCGGCATCGTCGCCTACCTGATGCACCGCTTCGGTCCGAGCCTGGCACTGTGGGCGTTGCTCGCGTGTTGCTGGGCGTGCGCGATGTATCGGTTGGTCGACCGAACCGCGGTGCAGCACCCGTCCGGCGTGACCCTGAACTACTGGGTGTCGGCCGTCATCGTCTCCGGGTTCTTCATCCTGCTGACGCTTGTCGCGCTGCACAAACTCAACGCGGTTCGCGGCCGCTGGCTCGTCACGGCCGGCGCGCTCACGTACCCGCTATATCTGCTGCACCAACAGATCGGCGAAACGCTCATCCGCTCGCTGGACCACCGCGTTCCGTCGTGGGCCTTGTTGGTGGGCGTGTTCGCCTTCATGCTCGTGCTCTCGTGGCTGGTCCAGCACTACGCCGAGCGTCCGCTCGCCCGCCGCATACGGACGGCGCTAATGGCGGGCCTGATCCGATGCCGCGAACTGCGGCGGCGGATCATCGGATCGAAGCGTTTCCGAAGTCAGACCGACGGATCAGCGGAGGTTTCGCTTCCGCCTCGGGTTCCTAGCCCGCGCACCGACAGGATCGATGCCCCACCGGATCCGCGAACTCCCGATATCTCGTCCCGCCGTCAAACAACAATGTCGCTCCGACCGCCAGTACCTGGGCCGGAGCCGGGTCGAGACCCTCGACCTCGAGATCTGGGTGGGACCGCTGTGGCCAGGCCGGATCGGGCCAGCGTCGCGCGCGTTAGTCGCTGACGGGCGCGGTCGCCGTCCCCAGCGCAGGTTCGCCGTGCGACGGCTCCCGATCGCACGTCCGGCCTTGTCGGAGGTAACTTCCACGAATGGCTCGTACGACCCGGTCACCGACCGTAGCCCCGGACAACGTCGAGGTCTCGGCCGATGCCGGCGCGCCCGGCCGGGCCGGTTATCGGCGATCGGCCGGGTCGGCTCGCGGCCAGGCGCGGCGACAGGAGTTGCTTGATCGCGTGACCGACGACCTCGCGGTCAACGGATTGGTCGATTTCTCGCTACGGCGGGCGGCGCGAGCGGCCGGGACGACGCACAAGGTGCTTCTGTACCACTTCGACGGCGCCGATGATCTTCTCGCGCAGGCGATGTTCCGGTTGCGCGAGCGACGCATCAGCAATGTGTTGGCGGCCGCGGCCAAGAGTCCGGTCCGTCAGACGCTCGCGGCCCGCGTACGCGCCATCTGGCCCGTCCTCATGGCCGACGAGTCCGGCCTGCGGGTCATCGATCAGGCCATCGGACTGGTGATGTACGACCCGGAGCGCTACGCCCAACTCGGGCGGGAAGCGTCGACGCAGTACCTGCCCTCGCTGCTCTCGCTGTGCCCGGAGGACTGGTCCGACCAGCGCAAGTCCGAGGTTGCCCACATGATGTTGGCGATCTTCCGCGGCTTCCTCATGGACTGGCGGACGACCGGCGAGACCACGCGGATCGACGCCGGCACCGAGGCGCTCCTCCGCGCGCTCGAGCGCGAGGAAGCCGCGACCGAATAACGCGACCGAATAACCACACGACCGAGACAACCGCGACCAAATGATCACCGCGACCGGGCTGACCGGCGCGGCGTCGAGCGGCGCGGCGTCGAGCGGCGCGGCGTCGCGCGGCGCGGGTCTGCCAGCGCGGCGTCGGCGGCATCTCCCGGCGGCGAACCTCACACACGGCGACCCCGATGCCGAATCCGATGGACATGATGCGAACCACGTGGTTCACTTCTCGTAAGGGAACGAATATCGACTGGGGGTCTCGCGGATGTCTGTGCAGCGGGAGAAAGTTCGATTCGTCAGTGGCGATGCCGAGTGCGTTGCCTGGCACTATCCGGCAACCAACGGCGCCTGCGTGATCATGGCTGGCGGCTTCGCGGTGACCAAGGAGCCGGCGACTGACCGGTTCGCGAAGCGATTCAACGAAGCCGGATTCGGCGTCCTCGCGTTCGACTATCGCCGGCTCGGCGAAAGTGGCGGCGAGCCGCGTCAGGTCGTACGCATCGCCGATCAGCTCGCCGACTGGCAGGCCGCGATCGCGTACGCCCGTACGCTGCCCGGAGTCGATCCGGCCCGCCTGGCAGTGTGGGGCTTTTCCGCGTCGGGTGGCCACATCTTCCACGTCGCCGCGCGCAACCCAGAGATCGCCGCCGCCATCGCCCAGACGCCGAACGCCGACGGCCCGGCCGCCACCCGCAACGCGGCGCGCTACCAGACACCACTCGCGCTGCTTCGCCTCACCGGCCGGGGAGTCATCGATGCCATCGGCGGTCTCATCGGTCGCCCACCACGGCTCGTGCCGCTCGTCGGGGCACGCGGGACGGTCGCTGTTCTGTCGACACCGGACGTGCTCGACAGCGACCGCATTCTCAACCCAGGCAACACGTACCCGGATTGGCAGCAGTCAGTTGCCGCGCGATCAACGCTCCCACTCGGTTTCTACCGGCCTGGTCGGGTGGCGTCCCAGGTGCAATGCCCGCTGCTGGTGGTCGTCTGCGACGAGGATTGCACGGCATTGGCCGAACCATCCGTCGCCGCGGCGCAGCGCGCTCCGCGAGGCGAACTCGTCCGGATGCCCGGGGGCCACTACGAACCGTTCCTGGGCGGACACGAACGCACCGTCGAGGCCGAGCTGACCTTCCTGCGCCGACACCTGCTGGAGCCGTCGGGTACGGATCGTTCCGGCTCCCGTACCGCCGAATTGGCACCGCAGAGGGGCGGACGGGCATGAGTGAGATCGAGCTGTCGGTCGGGACGGTCGAGTACCGGGACACCGGCGGCGATGGCCCGGTCGTCGTGCTGCTGCACGGGTTGCTGATGGACGCCACGCTGTGGGATGCAGTGATCGCCGATCTGTCGGTCGATCATCGATGCGTTGCACCGACGCTGCCGCTCGGTGCGCATCGACGGGCGGTGCACGCCGACGCCGACCTTTCGCTGCCCGGGATTGCGCGGCTCGTCACGGAATTCCTCGAGCGCCTCGACCTGAACGATGTGACCCTTGTCGGCAACGACACCGGCGGCGCCGTCGCACAGCTGGTCATCGCCGACACCGCCGTACGGGTCGGCGGGGTCGTCCTCGCATCCTGCGAAGCATTCGACAACATCCCGCCCGGACTGACCGGCCGCACGCTGGCATTGACCGGCAAGCTCTCGCCCCGGATGTTCGGACTGTTCATGCAGCAGATGCGTCTCCGGCCACTCCGTCGACTCCCGATCGCGTTCGGATGGCTGACGAAACGCGGAGATGCGACCACCGCACAGTGGGTCCGGCCGGTCATGGAGCAGCCGGCGATCCGCCGCGACACCGTACGGGTGCTGCGAGCGGTCATGTCGGACACTCGTGTGCTGATCGACGTGGCTCAGCGCCTGCCGCGATTCGACCGACCCGCCCTCGTGATCTGGGCGAGCCACGACCGCGTCATGCCCCTCGCGCACGGCCGGCGCCTCGCCGACCTGCTTCCGCAGGGGCGACTGATCGAGGTCGACGACAGCTACACGCTGATCCCGCTCGACCAGCCGGTGCGGTTTGCTCAGATGATCCGGAAATTCACGTACGCGGTTGACCTGACGTAGCTGCGATCGAGGTTCGACTTCTGGACGCCATTAGTTGGAACCCGCGTACACCTCACGAAGACCGCGCAGGCGTGTACTCAGGACAGCGCGGGCCCTCGCCGAATCGAGCACGACCCGGCCAGGTCGCGTCACCGCGGCCGATTCGTGGGTAGCGGCCGGCAGCGCGTCCGGATCGCCGCCATGCTTCGCGACCAGCAGGCGGCCCATGTCGTACCAGCTCATGATGTCAGCGCCGGCGACGTTGAGGAGCCCGGCAGTGTCGTTGCCGGCGAGCTCCAGGCAGGCGTCGGCCAGGTCGTCGACGGCGATCGGACACCGAATCTCATCGGTGAAGAGCTTGCCGTCAGCCGGTGATCGGGCGAGGTCGAGCATGAAGCGCTCCCGATGGGCGAGCCGATCGCGGTCACTTCCGTCGCTCATGATGGGTGGCACGCGCACGATCACAGCCTGCGGCGCGACCGTCGCCACGCCGAGTTCGGCGGCCGCCTTGGCCGAGCCGTACGAGTAGACGGGATCGGGGGCGACGGCGTCGCCGTAAGGCTCGTCGCGGCCGCGATGAACAGCGTCCGACGAGATGTGTACGAGGCGAATGTCGTGGCGTGCCGAAGCGCGCGCAATGTGGACGGGTGCGACGGCGTTGGTTGTCCAATTCGTCTCCGCCGCGAGCGGAGCGAGCGACCCGGCAAGCTTGCTCGCGGTATGGACAATCGCATCAGGCCGCGTTGCCTCGATCAGCGCGTCCACCTCGGTCGCGTCGGTGACGTCGGCCGGCACCCACTCGACGAAGGCGACCGACGCGGGCGCGGACCGATATGTCCCGACGACCGTATGTCCCAACGCGATTGCGCGCTGACAAACGTGGCGTCCCAAGAACCCAGCCGCGCCGGTGACAAGAATTTTCATGGCCGCGAGTCTGACACGTTGGAGATTGGCCCGGTCCGTTAGATCGCGGGCGGCGGCTAATTGTCGGGATCGCCGGCGGCGACCAAGATTCGTGGCTATGAATCCGTCACGATTCCGTTATGAGCCTTTTATGGGACAACACCGCGCCGACATTGCAGCGGCCATCCGACGCAGTTCGGCGCCTGCGTCCGCGGCGACTGGTGACTAGATCCGGCGAGGCTCGATCGCGGTCGCGGTCGCCCCGCCGCATCCGTCCGATGCGACGTACCAGGCCTGCTTGCCGTCGCGGATGCTGATCGCCTCCACCATCTCGGTGCCGACGTAATGCAGCCCGACCCCGTCCTCGGACGCGTAGCCGGGACCGAAGGTGCCGTCGGCGATCATTCGCCGGTACTTCTCCCGGCGCGGCTGGTCTTGGAGGTCGTCGTGTACGCCGTTGCTGTACGGCAGCAGCCCGAGCCCGTCGGTGAATGGGTCCAAGTCGTCAGAGAACGAGTCGGTGGGGCCGCCCTGGTGCCAGCAGATGCTGCCCGCGCTGCCGCCGGTCAGTACGACGCCAGACTCCCAGCATTCCCGGAAGATCTCCCGCAGACCGTGCGCCCGCCAGACCGCCATCAGATTCAGCACGCTGCCTCCCTCAACGAAGATCACGTCTTGGGCCAGCAGATGCCCGCGCGCATCCGCAAAGGTCGGCTGCGGAAATAGCTTCAGTACGGAGAAGTCGACCTCCGGTTGCACCATGAACACGCTGTTGTAGTGATCGATATGACGCTGCGAGTCGCCGACCGCGGTCGGTACGTAGCACAGCCGCAGCCGGCCGGACGGCGACGCGAGACCGAGCGCGTGCCTGAGCAGCGCATACGCAGTCGGCTTGCCCGGCTCGTAGTCGGGACCGGAGAACGCGAAGATCTGTGCGGATCGAGACATCCGATCAACGTAAACGAAAGGCGGCACCGATGGATGCCCGCCTATCGCAGGGGACCCGGCGACAGATCTCTCGGAGTCACCCCGTTTTCTTGGCGGCGACCTCCCAGATGTGGCCGCCAGGGGTCGATGAAGCTGGCGGTTCGCACCCCCCACGGCCGATCCATCGGACCATTCAGCAGTTCCACTCCGCGTGCAGCTAGCTACGCGCGCATTCGTCCACGTCATCGACGTCCACAGTGAACTGAAAGCGGGATCCCGCCGCACGACTCGCCTTGGCTGGCACCAACGCCCGCAAGACGTTGATCGTCTGTGGCGACGGGCCCCGGTTGCCCTGCATGAGCGGTAACTCAACTCATTTAGCCGTAGTGGTCAATGGGCCGGGTGGCCGGCGCCAGCGTGGCCGCGCCCGACTCTGGCTACACCGGGCCTTGGCCCGGTGTCGGCAGCGGCAGGGCACGCTGCCCACCCGCGTTCTCACCTGATCAGAGAAGATCACCCGGCATTCGCGCGTGCGCATCCCGGCGGGTGCGGAGTCCGATGGCCAGGCACGCGGCGGCGACCATGAATTCGGCTGCCGCCTCGGCGGCGGCGTAAGCGAACGGGTGGCCCGGTGCGGAGGTGCACATGTCGAACCAGGCATCGGTGCACATCAGGGCGGTGGTCGCGGTGGCGGTCAGCGCGGCTCGGGCGTCGTGTCGGTGACTTAGCCAACTGGTCAACGCGAGTCCGATCGCGATCACTGAGTCCAGGCCGGTCCAGGCGATGTTCCAGTGGTAGGCGACGGTCCGGTACGGCAGTTGAGTGGCGAGGCCGACGGTCCACGGTATGAGCACGATCGCGGCGATCGCCGGCAGTGCCAGCAACGGCCTACCAAGCGGCCGCACGCGGTCGTCCGTCCCACTTGGCTCGATCTGCCGGGATCCGCCCGGCGGTATCGGGTCCAGCCGGCAACCGGTTGTCGGCTTTGTAGAGGGTTGCGCTTTCGGCGGGCCGGCCCGGGGTCAGATATGGCGATCCCGACGTCAGGTGCATCTCGGCGGATACGTCACGGGTGGAGCGCCACCGAGCCGGATCGTCGGCGGGCGCACGCGGGACACTGCTCGTCTGCGTGGATGGAAGGCGGGAGCGCTGCACGAGCGTTAACTCTACTCATATAGCTTTAAGCGTCAAGAGGTCCAGCGTTAAACGTCCGCGAGGGCCCGCGGCAGTAGAACTCGCACCGCTCGAATCGCTGAAACGAACGTATCTATCGACGGCATGGCCACGAAGTCCACGCCGAAGTCGGATGGAGATCTACACCGAGGTCTCGAACAAGCAGGCGCAGGACGCGCTGAGACGTTTGGGCGAGAGCCTCGACAAATAACCGTCCGTATACCCCTTCCCGCCTGTACGCGCTCGATGTTAGGCGACACTGTCTCGCAAAGGAGACGGATCGAACGTCCAGTGTTGTCAGCGTGCCCGGTAACCCGGTGGCGTTGCGTCCTCTTCGAGGCTGACCGTTCGCAGCTGTAGCCGCGCGGCGCGTCGGAGCACATCGATGAGAGCGGCGGATGCTCCGATGCACCTCCACTCGTCGTCCCACAACGTGGAGAGCAGCCATGACCGATCTGCAGGAAAGATCACGTCCGGCAGAGCGCCACGCCAGGACGAGGCAGCCCTCCACGTAGCAGCTTGCAGCGGCCCTGCCTCGACGAGGACGTAATGCCATCCCGCGTACATATTCACCATCGGTGCGTGGGGGAAGACGACATCGTCAGCACCCGTGTCCAGATACCCAAGCCACCACGGTTGGCCCGGCGACTGCTCGCTCAGTACCGCCAGCACGACCCGATCATCCGCATCGCGCATCGCGTGCTCGCTCGGCACGACGATGGTGGCGTAGCGCTCGAAGGCACTCGGGATGGCCGACGTGATGGCCAGGCCGGTTGCGGTGCCAGCGACGATCCAGGCGACTTCGGCGTCGCCTCCGATCTGCCAGTCTTGCCCGTCCTTCTCACATCTCACTGGTGTGGAACGCGCATCATCCGCCATCGATGATCAGCCTAACCTTTGGCCAGCGCAGACAGGACGCATGCGCCCCTGCGCGAGGAGGCGGATGATGCCCGGACACCCTCGGCCAATGACCGCTGCTGTACTTCGCTGCTGTACACACATGGTTTGTCCGATTGGCGGCACCGGCGAAGAGCATCTGAACTGCGGTTTTGGAGCCGACGCCGGGACTCGAACCCGGAACCGCCCGATTACAAGTCGGGTGCGCTACCAATTGCGCCACGTCGGCGTGCCCTAGTGATCGTACTTGGCGCTGGCTTCGGCCGACGGCACCGGCCCGCGGGACGGCCGGTGGTCCATCAGGAAACCGCCGAAGCGATGATCGGCAGGTCGACGGCTAAGCCGCCCGTGGGGTCCCGAGCCCGGCTGGCCATTCGTCGGCCGACAGGTGACCGAGCTGCACCAGGCGAGCGCGGATCGAGTTGGCCGAGCGCCCGAATTCGCGGCGCAGGTCGGCGATCTCCGCCCCTTCGGCGAAGCGAGCGGTGAGCAGCGCCTCCTCGTCGGGCGTCCACCGGGCACCCTGATTCGGATACTGCCGGCGCTTGCCGTCGAGCTTGGCCGACGACGTACCCCCGTCGGCTCGTGCGGCGGCGGCCAGGGCAAGACCGAGCAGCTCACCCGCGACGGACAGGCTCTCGGTCGGAATCTCGCCGGTGACCCGGCCCACGGCAAGGCCGGTGGCATCGGCGACGGTCAGCTTGACGGTCGTGAGCTGCGTGCCGACGTCGACGCCAACAAAGTGCTCGCGGCCGCCGTCGATCTGACGGCGTAATACGGCGGTTCGGGGTTCTTCGGCTTCCGCGGGAAGCCATCCAGATTCATCCATGCCGCGACGCTAAACCCACCAACCGACATTCCCCGTACGGCGAACCGCGAGCGCCACCGCGCGCGCTAGGCGGAGCGCGAATCACCGATCGCGTCGACGATCTCGATGCCGAGCGCCTTCGCGAAGACCCGAGTCAGCAGCACGAGATCGTCGTTCGACATCGATGCTCCACGCAGGCTCGTCACGCCGCCGATGCCATCGAGCTGGCAGTGCGAAAACCGCGCTCCCTCGGCCTTGGCCTGCGAAAACTGGGCGCCAGCGAGGTCGCAGTCGATGAATGTCGCGCCACCGATGTTGGCATTGGCGAAGTCGGCGCGGGCGAGATTGCAGCCGCGGAACTCGACGCGACGCATGCGGGAGGAACGGAACACAGCGAGGTCGAGCTTGGCATCCTCGAACACCACATCGGACAGCCCGCTGTCGATGATCTGGGCGCCGGTCAGGCGTACGCCGTGCAGCGTCGACCTGGTCAGATGCGCCTGGTACGCGACCACGTTGGACCAGTCACCGCGGTCGATCGCCACGTCGCGGACCACGACACCAGGCAGCTGTGCGCCGGCCAGGTCGACGCGTTCGAGCCGGGCCGCGGCGACCTCAACGTGAGCCACCGCCAGGCGGCTGAAGTCGGCGCCCATGACGTGCACGTTCTGGTAGCGACCCTCGACCTCGATACGCGCGACAGGACCTTTGACCTGGTCGAGGACGTTCGGGATCCGGGGCTTCGCCGGCGATCGGGGCGGTCCAACCTGCGTCACGCTGGGCTTTGCCGGGCCGGCCGGTCCAACAGGCGAGGGCACCACCACAGGGTATGTCGACCATCCGACACGGCCAGGAAGCCTGCGGTCGACCGGCGTCCTGTGCGATCAGTCGTCCGCGGCGCCGCTCGTCGGACCAGCGACGTTGTCATCGGGCTCCGCAGCCGGATCGCCAGCCGGCTCAGCAGCGGGTTCGGCAGAGTTCGACGCATCGTCGCCCGCCCCGGCCCGGGGACGGATAAGGCCTGGCGAAACGGCGACCGTCGTCACGCGACGGCGGAGCCACCAACCGACCAGCGCCACCGGCATGCACGTCACGCTCAAACCGAAGACCAAGGCCGCGACCTGGCTGGGCCAGTCGAGCACGTCGCCGGCCGCGAGGCGCCAACCCGACAACACCACCACGGGTACGCAGACCACAACGAACCCCAGTACGGCGCGGCCACGAAGTGCGAGCCAACCAACCGCCAGCACCGCGACGACGGCCAGCGTCAACCAGTCCAGCGGGGTCTGCGCGACCGTGCCGCGGCCCCGTTCGTCGCCGGGCGCGGCCCAGTCCCAGCCGAGAGCGAGGCGCCAGACGCCGACGGTCAGCGCGACGATCGCGCCAATTTCGAGCGGGCCGGCCGTGGACCGTCGGATCGATGCGAATCCGCGGGCCACGGCCGCGCGTCTGCCACGGACGTCCACGGCTGCTACAACGAGTGAACACCGTGTGGATCTACGGCTGCGCCGTGCCTGATTTATCCGCTCTTATCGCAGTCGCCCGAATCGCTGCCGACGGTACCGGGGCCGGACTCGTCGGCGCACGTTCCTAGGCGACGCCGTTGCCGGGTCCATGTGCGCCGGCGTGGCCGAATACGTCAAGCGTGGCGTCGCGTACGAGCATGACGAACAGCGCGCAGGCCGCCTCGCATTGCAGGCGCCGCTGATACGTCCGGCTGGACACGGCGACGTCGTCGCCGTCGAGCCGGAGTCGCCATGACCAGTCGGCGCGGCCGGCCCGGGCGGCGACCGTGACGGCATCCCCGATCCGAGCCTGCAGGTCGGCGACCGCGTCCAGGCATGCGTCCAGGTCGGCGTACGCCGTCGAGGATCGAGCGACATCACGGTTGTTCGCCGCGAGCAGTCGCCAGCACAGGGGAAGCTCCGGCGTGTCCAGATCCTCGGTTCGCAACGGGCGACCGGGTCGACCACGTTGCGGAGCGACGAAGATTGTGAACCGGGGCAAGGCCACGCGGACTCCCATTCAACCTCGGTCGTGCGACGCGAGACCGTACGGTTCACAGATTCGCCTACGCCGGTGGCGAACCCGTAGCCAGCGGGTGAACAGATCGCCTTCTTTCGGATAAACGCCCGTCATCCGCTCGGCTCAGCGGGAGTCCATATCGGCCGCCGAAGGGTTCCGAACGCGCCGTCCGGGCTGCTAACGTCCTGGGTTACCGACTAGTAACCCCGCGGGAGCGGCGCATGGACGCACGTGATTCGACCGGCGTCGAAAACCACGGCGAGACCGACGGTGAGGGCGCGGCCGGAACCGATGTCGACATCGCGGTGATCGGTGCCGGGTTCGGCGGCCTGGGGGCGGCCATCCGGCTGCGGCAGGCCGGCTGGCGCGACTTCGTCGTATTCGAGGCGGCCGACGATATCGGCGGGACCTGGCGCGACAACTCTTATCCGGGCTGCGCGTGCGACGTGCCGTCGCACCTCTACTCGTTCTCGTTCGCACCGAATCCGATGTGGTCGAACACCTACTCCGGCCAGCGCGAGATCTGGGACTACCTGCGGTCCTGCGTGGATCGCTTCGGCATCCGCCCACACCTGCGCCTCGCTACGGCGGTGCGCGAGTTGGCCTGGGACGACGCCGACGGCCGCTGGCACATCGACACATCCACCGGCCGCTTTTCGGCGCGCGTGGTCATTTCCGCCGCCGGACCACTCTCCGACCCGGCACTGCCCGACCTGCCGGGACTCGCAAGCTTCACCGGAACCGTGTTCCACTCGGCCCGGTGGCGTCACGACCACGACCTCACCGGCCGCCGGGTGGCCGTGGTCGGCACCGGAGCGTCCGCGATCCAGTTCGTCCCGGAGATCGCGCCGGAGGTCGAGCGGCTCACACTCTTCCAGCGCACGCCGGCCTGGGTCATCCCCCGCCGCTCCCGACCGATCCGACGCGCCGAGCACCGACTCTTCCGCGCGGTTCCCCTGGCGCAGAAGACCATCCGTACCGCCGTCTTCTGGGCGCGTGAGTGGTTTGCGGTCGGCTTCCTCAGACCGCGCATGATGCGGCCGGCGCAGAAGATCGCCGCGCGACACCTCGCGGACCAGGTGCCGGACCTGGACCTCCGCGCGAAGCTGACCCCCGACTACACGATGGGCTGCAAACGCGTGCTCATCTCGAACACGTATTACCCGGCGCTCGCCCGGGACAACGTCGAAGTCGTGACGGCGGGCATCCGGGAGATAGGTCCGCGCGGCGTGATCTCCGCCGATGGCGTCGAGCACGCGGTCGACACAATCATTTTTGGTACGGGATTCCACGTGACCGACGTCCCGATCGCGAAGCATGTGTACGGGCGAAACGGAAAGCTGCTCGCGGACGCGTGGCACGAAACGATGACCGCCTACCTCGGCACCACCGTTGCCGGATTTCCGAACCTGTTCCTCCTGCTCGGACCGAACACCGGCCTCGGCCACAACTCCGTCGTCCTCATGATCGAGGCGCAGCTGAAACACGTCCTGAAGGCCCTCGATCACCTGAAACGCAACGGTTTCCACGCGATCGAGCCGACCGAGCGCGCCCAACGCGAGTTCGTCGCGCGCGTGGACGCGAAGATGCGGCCGACCGTCTGGATGCAGGGCGGCTGCCGGAGCTGGTATCTCGACGCGGGCGGCCGCAACTCGACGCTCTGGCCCGGCTTCGTGCCGTCGTTCCGGCGCTTGCTCGGCCGGTTCCGCCCGGCGGCGTACGTGATGTCGAAAGCACCGGTGGCGGAGCCGGTCGGAGCGTTCCGGAGCGGAGCATGACGGAGCAACGCGTGGCCGGGATCAACATCGAGCGCCGCGGCACCGGTGAGCCGCTCCTGCTCATCCACGGCATCGGTCACCGATGGCAGGCCTGGGAGCCGGTGCTGGAGACACTGGCCGAGCGGCACGACGTGATCGCGATCGACCTGCCCGGATTCGGGAAGTCACCGCGACCCGTCGGCGGCATGCCGCCCTCCGTACCGGCCCTGGCCGCCACGCTCGGCTCGTTCCTCGCCGAGCTCGGCGTCGACCGCCCGCACGTGGCCGGCAACAGCCTCGGCGGCGGACTGGCGCTCGAACTGGCGGCGGCCGGCATCGCGCGGTCGGCGACCGCGCTTTCCCCGGCCGGCTTCGCGACACGAGCCGAAGCGATGCGGGCGCTGGCGATCCTCCTCGAACTGCGCGGCACCACGTTCCTGCCCGAGACGGCGATCCGCCGGATCGTGGCCTCGCCGGCCGGGCGCCGGATGTCGGTCGGGATGATCGTCGCCAAGCCGGCCGATCTGAGCCCGGAACGGACGGTCGGCGACGCGCTCGCGATGCGGCGCGGCAAGGGTTTCATCGCGATGGCTCGGGCGCTGCACGGATACGCGTTCGACGGGGTGCCGGCCGTCCCGGTCACGATCGCCTGGGGCGACCACGACCGGATCCTGATCCCGCGACAGGCCGTCCGCGCCGAGCAGCGGTTGCCGCTGGCCACGCACATCGGGCTGGCCGGCTGCGGCCACGTACCCATGAGTGATGATCCGGAGCTGATCGTGGCGACGATCCTCGCCACGACGGGTGCGGTGGTCAGGCCGGCGTGACCGGCTCGGACGAATCCAGGTCGAGCCGACGGACGAAGATCAGATCGTGGATCGACCGGCCGGCTGCGATGCCACGCCGCTCGAATTTCGTCACCGGCCGATCCGGCGGCCGCGGCGCATATCCGTCGCTCGTGTTGCCCAGCCCGGGATCGGCCGTCAGGACGTCGCGCATCTGCTCGGCGTAGTGCACCCAGTCGGTTGCGGCGTGCAGCACGCCGCCCGGCCGCAGGCGGTCGCGCATGAGGGCGACGATCTCCGGCCGGATCAGGCGGCGCTTGTGATGCCGGGCCTTCGGCCACGGATCGGGGAAGAACACGTTGATCGCGTCCAGCGTCGCCGGACCGACGCCGTGTCGTAGCAACTCGACCGCGTCGCCGCGGGCCACGGCCAGGTTACGGATGCCGTCGATCTCGGCCCGAGCGAGCATCGCGCCGAGACCCGGCGTGTGCACGTCGACGCCGAGGTAGTCGCGCGCCGGATCGGCCGCCGCCATCGCGAGCATCGCTTCGCCCATGCCGCAGCCGATCTCCAGGACGAGCGGGGCGGCCCGTCCGAAAAGTGCCGTGCGGTCCAGCTTGATGGGCGTCGTTTCGTCGATGTCGAAACCACGGTCCGCCCACAGCCGCGCGAGCGCGTCGGCCGCGGTCGGGCTCATCCGACCCCGTCGCGGGTGGAACGTCCGGATCACGCCCGGTCGCGGCGCATACTGCCGCGGCGCGTACTCCGGAGCTGTTTCGATCGGCACCGTACCGAGGTTAGCCGGCTGGGCTTCCCGAACCGACCTGCGGCACTATGAACGCGGGCCGGCGATGACTCGTAGGTCCCTGCGGAGCACCACGATCGAGCGAGGCTACCCAGACCGACTGGAGAATTCTGTGACGATCTTTGAGACACCGATCCAACGCCTGTCCGGCGAGGACACGACGCTCGGCGAGCACGCCGGCAAGGCGCTGCTCATCGTGAACGTGGCGTCGAAGTGTGGGCTGACCCCGCAGTACGCCGGCCTGGAAGAGCTGCACGAGCGGCTGACCGATCGCGGATTCTCGGTGCTCGGCTTCCCATGCAACCAGTTCGGCGGCCAGGAGCCCGGGACGTCGGAGGAGATCGCCGAATTCTGCTCGGCCACGTACGGAGTGACGTTCCCGATGTACGAGAAGGTCGACGTCAACGGGGCCGACCGGCACCCGATCTACCAGCAGTTGACGCTCGTCCCCGACGCCAAGGGCGAGGCCGGCGACATCCTGTGGAACTTCGAGAAGTTCCTGGTCGCACCGTCCGGCGAGATCGTCGCCCGGTTCCGCCCGCAGACGACGCCCGAGGATCCGGATCTGCTGGCGGCGATCGACGAGGTCCTGCCGGCGTAGCGTCGGGCCGCGGCCCTTGATCAGGCGCCGCCCGGCTCGATGATCGCCGGGCGGCGCGGGTCCTCCAGCCGGACAACGAGATCGGCAAACGTCTCCGGAGCGACCTCGGAGGCGTACCGCTCGTAGGCCGGCAGCGTCCAGGCGTCCTCGGGCGGCGTACGGCGAGCGAGCGCCGCCGCCGAACACGTCAGGTGCATCGCATACTCGAACGGCAGGCCGCTGCCGAGCAGGAACTCGCCGCTCACCACGACCACCCCATCCGTCGGTACGGCGATGTACTCGGCGCGCGCCGATCGGTCGATGTCCGTTCGCCACAGCGCCGGCAGCACCGCGCCCGATCCGTCCGGCGCCGCCGGTTCGAGGACCTCGCGACGGAGCCCGTTCTCGTCACGCCAGCCCTCGTAGAAGGCATCCGGGCTGTCGTGGCCGAATTCGAACCGCTGGGACGCCGGCAGCAAATAGTCGCGTACGGACACGTGTACGGCGAACCGGCCGCCCGCGCGCATCGCGTCCACGATCGCGGCCGCCCAACCGGTCGGATCGAGCCCCACCGCGCCATCCACCGCCAGGCGCAGTCGCCGGCTCGGCGCCCGATCGCGTACGTCGTCGACGACCCGTGCCACGATCAATTCACGGGACAGCGGACGAATCGGCACGTCCGCCATCATTGCGGCCCCGGCCGGCACGCCCGGACCCGGCCCCTGGACCGGACCCCATGACGGCGACCGGAGCCTAGTTCAGCGCCGCGAGCTGGGCCTGCATCACCTTGATGTCGACGGCTCGGTCGATCTCGTGTGATGTGTAGATGTTCACCACGACGACCACGTTGCCCAGGTGCTCGTACATGACACTGCGCCGGTTTCCCAGGGAGTCCACCTTGGACAGCTCGTACCCGATCGCATCCGGCGTCGCCGGCACCTCGAAACCCGCGGTGACCCGGTCGTCGGCGGTCCACGCCGACTTCTCCACTTCGAAGTAGTTCTCGGCACCGGTCGCGTTGGTGAACTGTACGAGATGGGTAGCGATCTCGATCCCGTCCGACCGTGCGTAGTCGGTGGACGCGGCGATCTGGAACCCCTCCTTACGCAGCCGACTCAGCTCGGTCGCGTCGCCGTTGAAGTAGTGCCGCGCGTACTGCTCGACGTCCATGACGCCGGCCGAGCTGTCATCGACGTCGTACGTGTGGGCACCCGTCGGCGCCGGCACGATCTTGCGGATCAGCGCCTGCCCATCACCGAGCGGCACGGAGTCGACCGTCGATCCCGCCGTTGCCGAGCCGGAGGGGACTGATCCCGGCGGCCCACCGGCGGACGGCCCGGCGGCCGAGGGGGTCTGAGCCTTGGCGTGGCCATGCGACCGGGTGCCGATCGCAACGCCCACCACGCTGAACACCACCACGGCGATCAGGGCAGCGAACGCGACGACGCCCCTGCGCCGCGACCGCCCAGTGCCCTGGTCATCGGAACCGCCGCCGGCAGGCACCGGCACCGAGTCCATATCCGGTCGTCCCGGAAGCTATCGACTGTGGCCAGGTCGGCGACACCGGCGACACCTGTGACACCGGCGGCGCCGCGGACTGCGCGTGCTGCGCGGGCCATGGCGGCCCGCCCGAGACGTGTACGCCGGGAGCGGCGACGTCGGTCGCGTACGCCCACGCCGACGGTCCCAGGGGTGTCGATTCGGGCGCCGAGGCCCGAACCTCGGACGGCGTGCGCTGCTCCAACATCGAGGCGGCGCCGTCGCCGGCGGACGAATCTGGCAGGGGTGGCCAACTCGGCGGCGCCGACTGCTGCGGCCACGCCGGCGGCGCCTGCTGGGCCAACGTGGGCGACGTCGAATATCCGCCCGGTGCGGAGGCCGACTCACCCAGCGCGGAAGCCGACCCGCCCGGCGTCGGCGACGGCGGTGTCCAGACGCCCGGCGGCGACTCATGTGGCGGGTCGGTCGGCGGCCAGACCGGCGGCGGCATCGGCTCGCCGGGAGCGTCGGGCCACGGCGAGGCGGGCGCGTCGGCAGCATCCGGGAAATCGGCAGCATCCGGGAAATCGGCAGCGTCCGGGAAGTCGGCAGCGTCCGGGAAGTCGGCAGCGTCCGGGGATCCATCGGCCGGCGCGAATTCGGCATCCGGGAATGCCGAGCGGCTCGTCACGAACGGCCATGGTGCCGTCGGATGATCCGATGTGGACGGGTTCAGTGAGACGACCGCCGCGGTCTCGTCGTCGGGCTTTGCACTACCGCTCGCCTCGCCCGGCAATGCCGCATCCGGGACGGTCGAGCGGGATATCGGTGCCCCCCACGGATCGCCGGCCGGCAGATCGCGCGCATGGTCCGCGCGCCAGGCCGACTGGTATCCGTCGCCGTCCGTACCCGACATGCGTCCTCCTCCGCCCCGTCCCGCGACGGTCGCCGAATCAGGCGGCGGCGCACGAGGCGAGACAGTGCGGAGGGGACGCTACCGGATCGACCGACCCGCCGAAAACCCCCAATTCGGGCCACTGTGGATAACGGGAGCGGCTACCCCTCGGGTGTCGGCAGATCCACCAGAGCGGCGAGCGCGGCGCGGTGGACGGCGGCCGAGCCATACGCCAACGAGTCGCTCTTCGCCCGCTTCAGGTAGAGGTGGATCGGATACTCCCAGGTGAACCCGATGCCCCCGTGCAACTGCACGCACTCCTCGGCCGACCGCACGGCGACCGGACCGACAAACGCCTGCGCGACAGCGGCGGCGACCGGCAAATCGTCGGAGCCGGTCGCCAGGCAGTCGGCCGCGTAGCGCGCGACCGCCCGGGCCTGGGTCGCGTCCACCCACATGTCCGCGACGCGGTGCTTGAGCGCCTGGTAGGAGCCGATCACGCGGCCGAACTGGTAACGCGTCTTCAGATACTCCACCGTCGACTCGACGCACCAGGAGGCGACGCCGACCTGCTCGGAGGCGAGCAGAGCGGAGCCGGCGAGCAGAGCGGCGTCGACGGCGGCGGACGCCGCGTCACCATCGGCCACTCGACGACCGGTCGCGCCGGCCAGCGTCACGTCGGCGAGCTGTCGGGTGAGATCCAGCGACACCACCGGCGTCACGGTCACTCCGTCGGCCGAGGCGTCGACCGCGAAGAGCCCGTCGGCCGTCGGCACCAGCAACACGTCGGCCGGCAGCGCGTCGGCCACGCTGGTAATTCGGCCGGTGAGCCGGTCACCGTCCGCGGTCACCGAGAACCCCCCGCCGGTACGGGCGGAAAACGGCACCACCAACGCCGCCGTACGGTCGCCGGACGCCAGGAGCGGCAGCAATTCGGTGTCACCGCAACGGAGAAGGGCCGTGGTCGCGACGACCGCGCTGCCGAGGAACGGCACCGGCGCGACCGCGCGACCCAGCTCTTCGAGCACCACGGCGGCTTCCCGAGCGCTCGCACCCGCACCGCCGAGCGACTCCGGAATGAGCAATCCGGCCAGTCCCATGTCGACCGCGAGAGCCCGCCACAACTCGACGTCGTAGGTGTCTGACGTCTCGGCGCGCTTGAGGACGTGCGACCACGGGCTACGGTCGGCCAGCAGCGACCGTACGCTCGATCGGAGGTCTTCTTCGACATCCGAATACAGCAGATCCGTCATCGGGGGATGTCCTTCCACGCCACGTCCTTGTCGACGCGCATCTCCGACGGGAGGCCGAGCACCCGCTCGGCAATGATGTTGCGCAGGATCTCCGACGTGCCGCCCTCGATCGAGTTCCCCTTCGCGCGCAGGTAGCGGTAGCCCGGCGATCTCGACACGAAGTCGACCACCTCGGCCCGGCGCATCGTCCAGTCGTCGTGGCGCAGCCCCTGCTCGCCGAGCATCTCCAACTCGAGACCGGAGAGCTGCTGCATCAGCCGCGCGAAGACGATCTTCGACGCCGATCCTTCGGGACCGGGCTGGCCGGCCGCGAGTTGCTGGGTGAGGCGCAGTCCGGCCAGCCGGGCCGCCTCGGACGCCACCCAACCCTGCAACAGCGCGTCGTGCATCGCGTGCGTACGCAGTTCCGGCCGGGACCGCCACTCGTCCGCGAGCACGCCGATCATGCCGGCTTCGCGCGGCTGCGCCCCGCCGCCGATCGCCACGCGCTCGTTCATCAACGTCGTCTGCGCGACCCGCCACCCGTCGCCGACGTCGCCGAGCCGGTCGCTGTCCGGGATCCGTACGTCGGTCAGGAACACCTCGTTGAATTCGGCCTCGCCGGTGGCTTGACGCAACGGTCGCACCTGCACGCCGGGGGCGGTCATGTCCACCAGGAAGTACGTCATGCCCTGGTGCTTGGGCACGTTCGGATCCGTACGGGTGACCAGGATCGCCCGCTGCGCCTCGTGCGCCATCGACGTCCAGACCTTCTGGCCGTTGACGATCCAGTCGTCGCCGTCCCGCACCGCACGGGTCGCGAGCCCGGCGAGATCCGAGCCGGCGCCGGGTTCGCTGAACAGCTGGCACCAGACCTCTTCGCCCACCCAGAGCGGTCGCAGGTAACGGGCGCGCTGCTCGTCCGTGCCGTGACGCAGGATCGTCGGCGCGGCCATGCCGAGGCCGATGCCGATGCGGCGCGGGTTGTTATCGGGCGCGCCGGCCGCGGCGAACTCGTCGACCACGGCCTCCTGCAGAGCGCGCGATGCGCCGAGGCCACCGAGCCCGGCCGGAAAGTGGACCCAGGCCAACCCGGCATCGAAGCGGGCCCGTAGAAAGTCGACGCGGCCCATCGTGGTCGGGTCGTGCTCGGCCAGGAAGGTCCGTACGCGCTCGCGCATGCCGGCCGGATCGAGCGCGGGACCAGCGGAAAGCATGTGGAGAGACATCGGTGGGCGGTGCCATGCAGACCTCCGAAATGCGGCCGCGGGTCCGGTCCGCGGCGCGCCCATGTCACGCCCGCCGCGGCTCGACGACAGCGGCGGAAGCCGGCACACATTTTGCACTCATAGTGCAACATACGGCCGCCCCGGACTCAAGCGGGTGCGCTAATGTTGCCGTGCCTCCCAGCGGGATGACGGCTCCTGACCTCGATATCTACCCGGGCTGCCGCCGGGTGCGAAAGGCAACGCGATGACGATTGAGACAACTTCCGCATTCGCCGATCAGGTCGGCGCGATCCGAGACGACCTCATCGCGCTCCGGCGGGAGCTGCATCGCGACCCGGAGATCGGACTGCAGCTGCCCCGAACGCAGCAGCGGATCCTCGACGCGCTGGCCGGGCTACCGCTTTCGATCACCACTGGCCGCGACTTGTCCTCGGTCGTCGCCGTGCTGCGCGGCGGCCGTCCTGGCCGCACCGTCCTGCTCCGCGGCGACATGGACGCGCTGCCCGTGCAGGAGGAGACCGGTCTGGAGTACGCGTCGGCGGTGCCCGGCGCGATGCACGCGTGCGGCCACGATCTGCACATGGCGACGCTCGTCGGTGCCGCCAAACTCCTCTGCGCGGCCCGCGAAGACCTCGCCGGCAACGTGATCTTCATGTTCCAGCCGGGCGAGGAAGGCCCGGGCGGTGCCGAACCGATGATCTCCGAGGGCCTCCTCGACATCGCCGGCGACCGCCCGATCGCGGCGTACACGATCCACGTCATTGCCGGCGACGACCGCAACGGCGTGTTCTCCAGCCGGCGCGGCTCGTTCATGGCCGCGGCCGACGCGATCAAGGTGGTGGTCCGTGGCGCGGGCGGTCACGGCTCGGCGCCACACCGAGCGAAGGATCCGATCCCGGCCGCCTGCGAGATGGTGACCGCGATGGAGACGTTCGTGACGCGCAACATCGACATCTGGGACCCGGTCGTGGTGACCGTCGGCCAGTTCCACTCCGGCACCGTCGACAACGTCATCCCGGCCAATGCGATGTTCGACGCGACGGTCCGGTCGTTCTCGCCCGAGTCTCGCAAGACGATCAGCAACGGTCTCATGCAGGTGGTGCGCGGCATCGCCGACGCGCACGGGCTCGGTGTCGACATCAACTACGAGTGGGGTTACCCGGTCACCGTGAACACCGACGCGGAGGCCGAGTTCGCCGCGGCGACCGTCGCCGAGCTGTTCGGACCGGACCGGTTCGAGTGGATGGCCAACCCGAACGCCGGTTCCGAGGATTTCTCGTACGTCCTCCAGCAGGTGCCCGGCGCGTACCTCAACCTGGGTGCGTGCCCGCCGGACATCGACCCCGCGACCGCACCGATGAACCATTCGCCGTTTGCCCGCTACGACGACGCCGTCGTGCCGGACGGCGCCGTGCTGCTGGCCGAGTTGGCCCAGCGGCGGCTGACCCAGGCGGCGTCGGACTGAACCGCCGCGCCGCGCGGTTAGGGCGTGAACACCCGGCGGGCCAACGCCATCCGTTCGTCGACCTTTCGCCACTCGGCGCTGCAGGCGACCGCGTTGGCGCGGAACTGTGCCCGCTCGGCCGCGGAAACTCCGGGCGAGTTCATGAGTCCGACGTCGAACATCATGTCGTCGATGTGCCGGCTCAGCAGCGCCCACTCCAGGGTGGCAAAGTCGACGGTCGGCTCGCCACCGGCGGCTCGATAGCCCGACCAGAACGCCGCGACATCGCCGGTCCCGGGGCTGCCGGCACCGAGCGTGAAGATCAGATCCTGCTCCCGTGTAGCCGTGCCCGCCTCGTCCCAGTCGAGCACCGTGAGGCGGCCGTCGGGCGTCACGATCAGGTTCCACGGGGTCAGATCGGTGTGGCAGAGCACGTGCGGGCCGGCATCCCGTACCCGCGGGTCAATCTCGGCACAGCGCGCGACCACCGCGGCAGTCTCCGCGGAAAGCTCGGGTACGGCCGCGACCAGCGCGTCCAGGTCCACTACCACCTCACGAACCGGCCCGGGTACGGCATCGCCGAGCGCTGCGGTGGCGCGATGAATCGTGGCCACGGCCCGGCCGAGCAACGCGCTGTCCGGCGCCGACGTCCACTCGAAGGGGCGACCGTGGACGTAGTCGTAGCAGACGAGCATTCCGCTGCGCCACGTGGCGAAAAGCCGCCCGTCGGCCGCGGGCACGGGGTTGGGGACGTCGACGTCGATGCCGCGTTCATGGAACTCGTGCAGCAGGCGGAGATTCGCGATCCGGATCACGTCCGCCGCCGCCTCGTCGTACGGGTGTGGACGGAATGCCTTAACCCACAACAATCGGCCGTCGGCCGTCTCGACCAGGAACGCGTCCGCGGTCGCGCCGCCGGATTGCGAGGCGATGCTGACCGCGTCCAGGCCGAACCCTTCGGCCAGCGCGGTAGCGAGGCCACGCGGCGGGGACGCCGGGGCGCGGCTGTGCGCGGACGTCATCGGATCAGGTAACGCACCTGCGAACCGCGCAGCGTGCCGTACGGCGTGACCGTGGTGACGATCGCCGAGTGCTCACCGCCGACCCCGGCCAGCCGCCATCGGGGGTTGTCCATCGATACGGTCACCGGCGCGTACCCGTCGAGCATCACCGAGAAGCCGGTGGCATAGGGATGTGTGGTGTGCAGCAACAGATGCGTCCCGCCGCCGATGCCGGAGATCCCGACCGCGATCGCACCGAGATCCGGGTAGATGGCGGCCGGATCGCGCAACAGGTACGTACACGTGGCGACGTCCTGACCCTCGAACACCGGGACGTACGTGCCGGTCCGCCAGGTCGCCGTCGAGCGGCCGCCGACGGTGCCGCTGGCGAACGTACGCCACCAGAAGTCGGCCTCGGAGTCGGGCACGAGCCGTCCGGTGGTGGCGGCCGTGGCCCGCGCCGCGCCCTCGCTAATGGTGCGCAGATACCGGCTGCGCAACTCGACGAGACCGAGCGGGATGCCGCCCTCGTCCGTCCACCACAGACCGTTCTGCGGATCGAGCAGCACCCACTTGCCGAGATCGTCGATCCACGCTTCGGACACGTTGTGGCCACGTCCGACGCCGAAGTGGTAGTCGGCGGTCATCAAGCCGACCGACCGCGCCGGGATCCCGACGGCGTTGCACGCCTGCGACAGCACGACGGCGTATTCGACGCTCGAGAAGCGCTCGCCCGCCGTGACGTGGTCGAGCACCTCGAGCGCGTCACGGCTCGCGATCGCATCCGTCCCCGGCGCCCATCGTTGCGTCACCCAAGCCAGCAGCGCGACGGCCGTCGCCCACGCGCTCGATTGTGGTTCGGGCAGTTCCGCGCGCAACCGGTCGGCCCGATCGTCCGGCAACGCGTCCAGATCCAACGGCAACGTTGGTACGGGAGACGGCCAGCTCAGGATCTCGAGAGGTGGCGGCGGCACGTTGGCCCGCATGCGCGCGACGAGATCGTCCCAATCCCGATCGACCGAGAACAGAATGACGAGTTGCGGGAACAGCTCGTATTGGGCGAAGCCGCCGGAGATCGCCTCGTCCAGGAACGCACGGGCATCGTCCCGACCGCTGGCGCGGGCCGCGATCGCACACTCCGGCGCGAAATATGTCGCCCAGAATTCGGTATCGGACCGCAGCATCGGGCTGAGGTCGAGCAGCGCGTCGTAGAACTTCGTCGCGATCGCGTCCTGGGCCCGGGCGCGTAGATCGGTCAGGTCCGACAACTCCATGGTCGTGCCGCCTCCCGCCGGATGTACGGGCGGCCCACATCCGTGAGCGCCGCACGAGCACATCAGCGGTCGACACAATATCGGACGATCGTCGCGGCGCAACACCACGATTTTGCGAACATCGGCTCCGATGAGCGTCCAGCCGACGCGATAAGGTCAACTCATGCAGATGATCAAATACACGCATGCCTGCGTACGGCTAGTTGACGGCAACCGCAGCCTGCTGATTGATCCCGGGACGTGGGCCGAGGACGTGGCATTCGAGGGCGCGACCGACGTGCTGGTCACGCACGAGCACGCCGACCACATCGACCTGGAACGGCTGGTGGCGCTGCACGGCCGCAATCCCGACCTGCGGGTCTACCTTCCGGCGCCGGCCGCGGCTCAGGCCAGTGCGGCGGCGCCAACGTTCGCGCCCGCCCTGAACGTGGTCGCGGTGGGTGACACGTTCGACGCGGCCGGGTTCACCGTCCGCGCCGTCGGCGGCAAGCACGCCGTCATTTACGACGGCGTTCCGGACGCGGCGAACATCGGGTATGTCGTCGACGACGCCGTGTATCACCCCGGCGACTCGACGTTCGTACCGGACGGCTCCGTCGCGACGTTGCTCGTGCCGACGATGGCGCCATGGCTCAAGCTGGCCGAGGCGATCGACTTCGTCCGGGCCGTACGCCCGGCTCGGGCCTACTCCATCCACGACGCGATGCTGTCCGAGCGCGGTCAGGCTGGGGTCGATCGGTGGCTCGCCATGCGTGGCGAGACGGACTACGGCCGCATAACGCCCGGCGACGCGGTCGAACTCTGAATCGGCTGGCGTTGAGGCAGAGTCAGCGGGCCGCCGAAACCACGCTTCGCCGCCGGCCGAACGGCCAGAACCAACGCCAGCGGCGCGGCGGCCGTGGATAGCTCGCCTTCACCGAACTGCCGCGAGCTTCGCCGTGCACGACGAAATGCGTACGACCCGGCTGCGGGTCCGAGCCGATGCCCTTCTGCCTCGTCGAGGACCCGGTCAAGGAGACTCCGGTGAGGTCGACCGTGCAGCCCTCGGGCACGATCAGCTTCGTGCCACTGCCCCGCAGGAACACCTCGACCTCGACTACCGGGGACGAGATCACCGCCTGTGAGTAGTCGAGGTGCACCCCGGAGCCGTGCGCCTCGATCTGCATCACGGCCGGGACTGGCCACCGGCCTTCGCGGCGCAGGCTCGCCCCCCGTACCGTGATGGGCCCCTGACGGACCGGCGCGAGCGGGACCGGTGGCAGATCGGCGACGTGCGGCGTGACTTCGCCGAACGTACGCGCGGCCAGCACCGCTGCCATCCGGTCCTCGAACTCGCTCAACGTGATGCGACCTTCGGCGACCGCTGCGTGCAACCGGGCCACCACACGCTCGCGATCAGCGTCGGCCATCAGCATGTTGGCGTTGGGCACGAGGTCGCTTCCCATGGCGTAGAGCGTAGTAGCCACCCGCGGGGTAGCGAAGCCCGTGGCACAGCCGCGAGGCGAACGCGCGACATCGATGTGAACCGCTACCGTGGCATCTCATGACCGCCATGGGTACGCCGCCGCAGCAGCGCACATCGGAGCCACCGGCGACGCGGCCGCCGAAGCCGCCCCGACGCCGGCCGGCATCGATGGACCCCGCTGAGCTCGGATTCAAACCACAGCATCCGGTGCACTGGCTGAGCCCGACGATGCTCGTCACGACCGCGGCGCAGGTGCTGCTGTCGAGCATGTTCGGCGAGTTCCTGGACAAGCGCGAGCTACAGGGCACACTGCCCGACGAGATCACCGACGAGCGGCCCGGTTCGGTCGACGACACCGAGGTCTGGTTCGACTACGTCGCGGATCTCGGCGACGGCTTCAATCCGACGTACACGATGGCGTATTTGCTGGCCCAGGACGCGCTCGAGATCGACGGCGCGCAACTGCCGCGGGGCCATTTCCTGATGATGGGCGGCGACGAGATCTATCCGACGCCGTCCAGCGGCCGATATGACGACAAGACGGTCGGGCCCTACAAGGCCGCGCTGCCGAACCCGCCCCCGGAGGGCACGCCGGCGCTGTATGCGTTGCCGGGTAACCACGACTGGTACGACGGACTCAGCTCCTTCCTGCGATTGTTCGCCCGCAACGGCCGGGAAGAGATCGGCGGCTGGTGCAGCCGGCAGTCCCGCAGCTACTTCGCCATCCGGTTGCCCCGACGGTGGTGGCTGCTCGCGGTTGATACGCAGTTCGGCGCGTACATCGACCAGCCGCAGCTCGACTACTTCCACAAGGTCGCGGGACAGATCCAGCCGGGCGACAAGATCATCCTGTGTACGCCGACACCGAGTTGGGTCGAGGCGTCCTGGGACACCGGGGCGTACGACTCGACGGACTTCTTCATCCGTACGGTGCTCGCGCCGACGAAGGCCGACATCAAGCTGATGCTCTCCGGCGACCTGCATCACTATGCCCGTTACGAAGGCCCACGGCGGCAGCTGATCCACTGCGGCGGCGGTGGCGCGTACCTGTATCCCACCCACCGGATGCCCGACGACATCCAGGTGCCTCCGAAGCCGGCCAGCCCGCACCATCATCTGGCCGAGATGCCCGAGGACTACCGGCTGCGGCATACATTCCCGAGCAAGGCGAGATCGCGCCAGTACGCAACCGGCGTGTTCTTCCGTGCGCTGACCCGCAATCCCGGTTTCATCGGCATGCTCGGCACGGTCCACACGCTGTTCATGGCGAGCCTCGTCGGCATGTTCCTGCACACCAGTCCGCTCACCCACAAGTGGCTCGAACTGCCGATCGCGGTCATGACCCTGGTGTTCCTACTCGGCGGCATAGCGTTCGCGAACTCGCCGACCGGTGGCGGCGGCAAAGCGTGGCGGCGGATCACACTCGGCGGGCTGCACGGCATCGCCCAACTCGCGCTCGGCGTCGGCGCGACGTGGCTGCTCGCGCACATCCACGTGCTGCACTCGACGTGGCCGCTGCCGATTGTCGCCGGCGTCGTCTACCTTTTCGCCGTCGGCGCGGTCGCCGGGCTGATCTTCTGCGCGTACATGCTCGTCGCCAGCGCCTTCGGCGTGAACCTGAACGAACTGTTCTCGGCCCAGGGGATCACCGACTCGAAGAGCTTCCTGCGCATGCGCATCGACGAGACCGGCGCGCTCACGATCTATCCGATCGAGGTGCCGACGGTCAGCCGGCACTGGGTCGCGACGCCCGGTGCGGAGGTCGCCCATGCGTCGTGGATCGAGCCGACCAAGCCCATCGGGTACGCGCTGACCGAGCCGCCGATCGTCGTCCGTTAGCCCTCGTAGCGCTCCGAGTAGGCCTTCCGGGATCCGCATACCGAGGCGCGGGAGCAGCTGCAGCGGGATCCGTCGGCGTCGAGACGTACGACGACCGCGTCCCGCGGCACGCTGTGCCCGACGACCCGGCCGTCACCTTCCGGGGTAGAGACCCGCTCGCCGACGGCCGGTGCAGTCGCCTGGAACTGTTGATACAGCGGGTGTTCGTATTTCAGGCAGCACATCAGGCGGCCGCACGCTCCGGAGATCCGCAGCGGATTCAGCGGCAACTCCTGGTCCTTCGCCATGCGGATGCTGACCGGCTCGAAGTCGGTCAGGAATGTGGCGCAGCACAGGTCACGGCCGCACGAGCCGATCCCGCCCTGCACCCGCGCCGAGTCACGCGCGGCGAGTTGCCGCAACTCGACCCGGCAATGCAGCGTCGCGCCGAGGTCGCGTACGAGTGCGCGGAAGTCGACCCGGTGCGGCGCGGTGAAGTAGATCGTCGTACGCCCGCCGCTGGATCCCTCGGCGTCCACGACATGGTCGACGGCGACCACCTTCATCGGCAGCTCGTGATCGCGGATCAGTTGCTTGGCCGCGACCTTCGCCGCCGCCTTACGCTCCCGTTGTGTTCGCTCGCGCCGGAGATCGGAATCGGCCGCGAGGCCGAGCAGTGCCGGAAAGCCGTCGGTGTCCTCGGAGACCCACTGTGGGGCCCACACGCACTCGGCGACCTCGGGACCGTCGTCGGTCGGCACCAGCACGCGGTCGCCGACGCCGAAGGTGAGCCCGGCCGGATTGAAGTAGAAGAGCCGGCCGTACCGGTTGAAGCTCACCGCGCACAGCATCCCCATGCGGTCACTGTAGTGCGGTTATGTGGTCCACGCATCGTGCCCTATTAGCCGGAAAAATTCTCTTTGTGTGACCCGTGACGAAATCTGAACACGTGCGTTGGTACGGATGGAACACACAGGCCTGCGGGGGGTGCAGGAGCCGCGGCGCCGGTCGCGAGACGCGAGTCTCGCCGCTGGCGCCGTTGGCATGTCTGGCGTCGGGCGTGCCCGGCGGGGTCGGGCGCGGCTAGCGCACGTCGATGCGGTGACCGGGTCGGATCGTCGGGGCGGCACCGGTGTCGACGCGACCGGCTTCGGCGAGGATCGACGTGTACCGGTCCCGCACCTGCCATCCGTCATCCAGGCAGTGCGCCACCATCGCCAGCACCTGTGCACCGAGGTCGGCGGCCGCCACGATCGTGTCGTGATCGGTCCCGGTCATCGCGGCCGACCGCAGCGTCATTGCTTCGCGGGAGCCGAGGCACGACGCGAGCGTCCCGGCGAGCGAGCGCCGGCTGCGGGCGATCCAATCCGCGGTCGCCAGCAGGAATGCCGACGCGTCGTCGAGGCCGCCGGCTAGATCATCAAGGTGTGCCGCCACGCCTGGCCAGGCATTCGTATAGGCCTCCGCCGCGACGCCCTGGGAGTCGATCGAGCGAGGCAGGCCGGCGACGATGTCGTGCCACTCCGACATCGACGCCGTCACCGACTGCGCAGCATCGGACAGCTGAGCGGCGTCCAGGCTCATCAGGTGCGCCACCGCGTCGGCGGGCGTTGCCCCGACCGTACGCATCACCGTCCAGATCGGATGGTTCGGCGGTGCACCCAGGGTCAGCAGCGCGCGGTCGACGCGCGCGAGCAGATCGCTCGCCACCGGATAGACGCGATCGAGCAGGTCCATCAGGAGCCTCCGCCACCATGCGTCGTGCCACCCCGGTTGGCGTCGGTGTCGCGATAGCCGGCCGCGGCGTGGCGCATGCCGTCGCCGAGGCGCGTCACCTCGGTGCCGGCGGCGCCGGCCTGCCGATCGCGGGCATCGAGTGCGGCAGTGAACTGGGCCGACATCGCGCGACCGAGGTCACCGAGGCGACCCGGCCCGTCGGCCCCGAACGCTCGTGGGCCGGGGTCGAGCCGCGGCAACGCGGTCGCGGCGCGAGCCAGTCGCGTCGCCGCCGAGTCGAGCCGCTTCTCCAGATCGTCGAGCTCCATCAGGACCTCCCCACCGGGTGATAATCGGCGAACGATTCGGCCTGCAGTTTCTGTCGGGCCCAGGTGGCGGCGTCGGCAGCGGCGGTCACCGCGAGACGCACCGACGTCGAGACCGTCCGGCCGGACTCGCCGAGGAGGCGGTCGTCGATCACCACGTCGCGGATCGTGCCGGCGAGCGTCACGACGACTTCGACGAGCCCGTCGGGCGAACGGACCGTCACCTCCATCGCTGCGCACGCCTGGTTGAACTGGGCGAGTTGGGTCTCGACACGCTGATAACGCTCGATCGCCTCGTCAATGAACGCCTCGTCGATCTCGCGCGCCATCGGCGACTGCCCTCCCCGCCCGTAGAGCCGGATCAGCCCGCGGCCGCAGGTGATCCGCTTCGAAACCTACGGCACGCCGAGTCGATCGCGGAAGCCCGCATTCGGGCCCTGTGGATAACCGGTGCGCGACGACGTCAGCACCGATGGATCGCGCGGGACCTGGGGATCAGCCGCGCCAGAGCGCGAGCATCATCGATTCGACGGCGATCCGCGGCTTGACGTTCTCCTCGATCGCGCTACGGCACGCCAGCACCGCCTCCAGCCGGCGGAGCGTGCCCTCGGCCGTCCATCGCGCCGCCGCTTGCGCCGCCGCCTCCGCGACATCGGTGTGTACGGACGCGACCGGCGCACCCAGGATCATCGCCAGCACATCCCGGTAGAACCCGGCCAGATCGACGAGGGCGCGGTCGAGGGCGTCCCGTTGCGTACGAGTGGCCCGCGACTTCTGCCGCCGCTCCAGATCCTTCAGCACGCCGGCAGCGCCCCGGATTGCACCGGACGCGCCGCGACCGGTGCCGCCGGCACCGAGCGCGGTCTCCATTTCGGACCGTTCCTTGGTGTCCAGCTCGACCGTCGCGCTCGCGGCCTCCGCCTCGGCCGCCGCGATCAGTGCGTTGGCCGCCTCGAAGCACGCACCGATCCCGGTCAGCCGGCGCGGGATGGCGAGCACCGCGGCCCGCCGGTCGCGCGCATCCGGATCCCGGGCCAGGCGGCGGGCCCGGCCGACGTGACCCTGCGCCGCCGCGGCGGCCCAGGCGGCCGCCTCGGGATCGGCGCCGTCACGACCGATGAGCACCGATGCGACCGCCTCGGCCGATGGCTGGCGCAGCGTCACGACGCGACATCGCGAGCGGATCGTCACCGACACGTCGTCCGGGTGCGTCGACGGCGTACACAGCAGAAAGACGGTCCGCGGTGGCGGTTCCTCTATCGCCTTGAGCAGCGCGTTGCCGGCCTGCTCGGTCAGACGGTCGGCGTCCTCGACCAGCAGCACCTGCCAGCGCCCCATGGTCGGGGCGGTCTGCGCCCGCAGCACGAGCGCCCGCATTTCGTTCACGCCGATCGTGAGGCCCTCCGGCACCACGAAACGTACGTCTGCGTGCGTGCCGCCGAGCGCCGTATGGCATGCCGTACAGGTGCCGTCGCCGCCGTTGGGACACTGCAGCGCCGCCGCGAACGCCCGGGCCGCGACCGACCGCCCCGAACCCGCCGGGCCGGTGAACAGCCACGCGTGGGTCATTGCGCCAGGCGGAGGCTCGTCGCCGCGTACGATCGCCGCCGCCGCATCGGAGGCGGCCGATAGCGTCTCGATCGCATCAACCTGACCAACCAGGGCTGTCCAGACGCCGGTCGCCGCCGATGTGCCGGTCGCCGCCGATGTGCCGGTCGACGCCGGCATCGTCACCACCATCGGCTGTCCGCCGTCGACGAGCGCAGCGGCAGGTCCACATCGGTCACCGCCGCGTCGACCGCCGCGGCCGTGGCCGCCTCGATCTCCGCCGGTGAAACCTCGGGTGGCAGGGCATCGGTCGGCGGCGCCGGCACCGGATCGTCCGGAGCGCGATGCCGGGCCGCGGCGGCCGACCCTACGACGACCGGTGAGCCGTCCGGGCCGGCGCTGTCGAACGCCGCCCACGACCCCGGCTCGACGGTCGGCGCCAGCGGCGTCGTCGAACCGGTGGCCGGCGACGGGACCGCCGGCGCGGGCGGAAGCATCCGGTGGATCCGATCCCGCACGGTGAATGCGATGACGTCGACCGGTTGGGTTGCGTCCACGACGAGATAGCGGTCCGGATCGGCCGCGGCGAGATCGAGGAACGCCTGGCGGACGCGCTGATGGAACGCGAGCGACTCGGCTTCCAGTCGATCGGCGTGGCTGCGCCGTGCCGCCCGGGCCAGCCCGATCGCCGGGTCGATGTCGAGCAGCACGACGAGGTCCGGCTTGAGACCACCGGTCGCCCAACGGGACAGCCAGGCCACCTCCTCCGGCGGCAGCGTCCGACCGGCGCCCTGATATGCCAGCGACGAGTCGATATAGCGATCGCTCAGCACGACGGCACCACGCTGCAGCGCCGGCGTGATCACGGTCGCGACGTGGTGGGCCCGATCGGCCGCGTAGAGGAGCGCCTCGGCTCGTGGCGCCAACGGCACGTCGTCTTCGTCGTCCGGCTTGTCGAGCACGATCGACCGGATCCGCGCACCGGCCGGCGTCGCGCCCGGCTCGCGGGTGGTAACCACCACGCGGCCGTACCCGTGCAGGGTGTCCGCGAGGCGCTGCATCTGCGTCGACTTGCCGGCGCCCTCGCCGCCCTCGAAGACGATGAAACGGCCGATGCCGGGCAGCGGCCGGCCGGCCGCGGCGATCTCCGGCAATTCCTCGTCGGAGTCGCGGAGTGTCCGGCCGCGGAACGACGCGATGACGTCCGCGAGGAACGGAACGCCGGGTTTATCATCCATCTGTTTCAGTGCGGCAATGCCGGCGATGGTGCCGAACACGCCGGCCGCGAGCAGCAGCGGCCGGGTGGTCGAGATGGTGAACCCGAAGATGTCGCGAGATCCGCCCAGGCCGACCAGGAAGCTCGACAACGAGATCGTGAGCAGCAGGGTGACCTGCGTGCCGGTTTGGATGAACGCGAACACGCGACCGCGTACGTCGTCGGTCACCTCCTTGCCGAGCAACGTCGTGCCGGACAGGAACGCCATGCCGGCGCCGATGCCGACGCACAACGCGCCGATGACACCGATGAGCAGGTGCCACGCGAAGGCGAGTGCGGTGACGGCGATCGCGGCCCAGATGATCGACAGGCCGAACCATCGCCGGCGCGACAACCCGCCGACTATCCTCGGGCCGGCGACGATGCCGATCCCGAGACCGACGAAGATGCTGCCGAAGAGGATGTAGAACGCGAGATCGCCACCGCCGAGCGACTGTGCGTAGAACTTCGCCGTCCCGACGACGACGCCGGCGCCGGCGAACGCGCCGAAGATGCCGAATACCAGGCCCCGGACCAGTCGGGTCTGGGCCACATAGGCCCAGCCGTCGATAAATTGGCGCAGCAGGCTCGGCCGCTTGGCCGGCCGGTCGACGGCCCGGCCGCTGATCTCCTTGATGCCGAAGCCGACCGTGAGTGCCGTGGCCAGGAACGTCAACGCGTTGAAATACAGCGCGATGTGCGTGGCGTTGACCGGGCTGCGCGGGGACGCCGAGTGGATGCCCTCCACGATCCACGTGAACGAGGCGAGCACGATCACCGACGCGATCGGCGCAAGACCGTACGTCGTCGCGAGCGTCAACTGATTCGCGTTCTCCAGCCGCTCGCGGGGCAGCAGATTCGGCACCGACGAGTCCTTCGCCGGCGCCCACACCATCTGGGTCGACTCGATGATGAACGTGGCGACGGCGGCCCAGCCCACGACGAGCTTCGAATCGCTGGTGAGCAGCGCAACCGTCGGGATCGACGTGAACAGCACGAACCGGATCACGTCGCAGACGACCATCGTGTAGCGACGGTCCCACCGGTCTGCGACGACTCCGGCAAGCGGCCCGAGGATGAGCGCCGGAAGCATGCGGACGGCAATGACGCCACCGAAGGCCGCGCCCTTCGCCGCCGAACCACTGACCTGCTGGGCCGCGAACGTCGAGGTGGCCAGCAGACCCAGCCAATCGCCGAGTGAGGACAGGCCAAGCACAGCCCACAGACGCCGGAAGGCCCGGATCTGCATCAGAGCTTTGAGCGCCGCGACGCCCGACAGATCCGCCGGGCTGTCGGCGGCACCGACCGCTCGACCCGCATCCACCCTTGGCACCCCCACGCCGATCGTGGGCAGGACGCGCGGCTAGTCGAGTGCTGCCGACTACCAGCGGTCCGGCCCCTGCTGTCTAACTGTAAACGGGGGGTATGAGAACGGGCCTAGCGCCGCGAGAGTTCCGCTGAACACACCCGAGAACGGCACGGAAGCGTTACCGACTCCAATCGTACCGGCACGTCGGCACGGAGAGTGATACCGCGCCGGTTCGGTGCCGCCCAGGCCGTCGCGCGCTCACTCTCCGTGTCGCGGCATACCCGGTGATCCGCGCCTGGCGATAGGGTGACGCCGTGCCCGCAACCCCCGACCGGCCCGTCACGCTCAGGACCCGGCTCGACGCGCTCAGGTCCCGGCTCGACGCCGCCACGGCGGCGCTTGATCCGCCGTTCGCGGTGGTCGACCTGGCGGCGTTCGACGCCAACGCCGCCGCGCTGGAAAAGGCGGCCGCGGGTACGCCGATCCGGGTGGCCAGCAAGTCCGTACGCTGCCGTGATCTCGTCCGTCGCGTGCTGGACCGCCCCGGATGGCAGGGCGTGATGGCCTACACCGTGCCGGAGGCGATCTGGCTCGTCCGCGGCGGTACGTCCGACGATGTCCTGGTCGCCTACCCGTCCACGCACCGGGCCGGGCTCCGCGACCTGGCGACCGATCCCGCGCTCGCGGCCGCGATCACCGTGATGATCGACTCAACCGACCAGATCGACTTCCTGGACAGTGTGCTGGCGCCCGGCGAGCGCGAGACCGTCCGCGTCTGTCTCGATCTCGACGCGTCCTGGCGACTGGCCGGTGGCCGGGTGCACGTCGGTGTACGGCGCTCGCCGGTACATACCCCGGAACAGGCCGGCGCTCTCGCGGCCGCGATCGCTGCCCGCCCAGGCGTGCGGCTCGTTGCGATCATGTCGTACGAGGCGCAGATCGCGGGGCTCGGCGACGCGCCGCCCGGTCAACGCTTCCGCGGCGGCGCGATCCGCACCATGCAGAAGCGTTCGATGGCCGAACTGATGGCCCGACGCGGCGCCGTTGTCGACGCCGTACGGCAACATGCCGACCTGGAGTTCGTCAACGGTGGCGGGACCGGAAGCATCGTCGCGACCGCGGCCGATCCGGCGGTTACCGAGGTCACGTCCGGTTCCGGGCTTTATGGTCCGACTTTGTTCGACGCCTACCGGCGCTGGCAGCCGACCCCGGCGGCGTATTTCGCACTGTCGGTCGTACGCCGTCCGGCGCCCCGTATCGCCACAGTGCTGGGCGGGGGCTGGATAGCGTCCGGCCCGGCCCATCCGAGCCGGCTGCCGAGCGCGGCCCTACCGGCCGGGCTCCGGCTCGTCGGCACCGAGGGCGCCGGTGAGGTGCAGACCCCGCTCGTCGGCGCGGCCGCGGACCGACTCCGGGTCGGCGACCGCGTGTGGTTCCGTCACGCGAAGGCCGGCGAACTGTGCGAGCACGTCGACGAACTGCACCTGATCGACGGCGACGAGATCTCGGGCACGGCGCTGACGTATCGGGGCGAGCACCAGACGTTCCTGTAGCGCCACGGACGGCCGTACCCACGAATGCCTCGCGGTGCCGGACCGCGGCGGTCAGACGCCCTGACGCTGCAGGTAGTCGCGGATGAGCCCCTTGGCCTCGGCGAGCACGCGGGGATCGCCGTTCGGGTCGCGACGGAACGCCATCTGGATCAGCGCGTCGGCGACTTCGACCGCGATCATCACCGCGAACTCGACATTCGGCCCGCCACGCACGTCCAGGTCGGCGACGAGCTGCCCGACCAGCGCGTTCGCGATGACGGCGTTGTTGTCGCGCTCGTCGTCGAGGAGGTGGACGTCGACGACGTTGCCGAAGTGCAGGGTACGGAAGCCCGGCACGGTCCGGTGCATGTCGATGTACTCGTCGATGCCGGCGTCCACACCGTCCCACCAGTGCGGGAACGTCGATGCCGACAGCCGCCCGGACAACCTCTCGAGATAGGCCTCCAGGCTCCGCAACGTCAGCGCCTGCACAACCGCGCGCTTGTCCGGGAAAAACTGGTAAATCGAACCAATCGCGACACCGGCCCGTTCGGCGAGGAGGGTCGTGGTCAGCGCCTCGTAACCGATCTCGTCGACAAGTTCGGCGCACGCGTCCAGCATCCGGGCCACCCGAGCGACGCTTCGGCCCTGCACCGGTACGCGGCGAAGCGGGCCGGCGTTCGTTCCGGAGGACGTGGCCGTGACCTCGGTCGCCGCGTGCGCGCCCGTTCCCGCGTTGCCGTTCATGCCTGCGTTACCCCCCACGCCGCCCTGTCCACTCGGTGCGCCAGCCTGGGTGCCCGTGGTGCTTGCGTTCGTCCCGGTCGTATTCAGTGCCACGTCCATTGCCGGGCCGGCGTTCGCGGCCGGGGACGGGGACCGCGGCGGTGCCGGTCGGGAAGCCTGAGTTGTCACGTACCACTCCTGTGGGGTGGGCCGGGCAGATGCCGCCGCGAACCGGCTGGCGAGCCATCTACCTGGCGTTACGGTTCTGTCGTTCGGTGTCACGGCGCGAGATACTCACGACACGGCCACCGGTGTCGCATTGCTCAACGAGCGCAACGCCACAACGGTCCGCCCAGATTTGACATCGGTTTGGCTCGGGCGTACTCACGTCCTGCGACCTGGTCAGGGAGGTTCGGCGGATGCCAAGCGCGAACGGTGCGGCGGGGTCGGGCAAGCCGGCGCGGACCGGCGGGTCGCCCGCACGCCGGTGAGTCGGCCGCACCCGGTGGGTCGGCCGGACCCGGTGAGTCGGCCGCATCCGGTGGGTCGGCGTGGTCGAACTGGGCCGGCAACCAGCGCACCGTCGCCGCGCGGGTGGTCCGGCCGACCACGGTCGATGAGCTGTCCGCGACGATCAAGGCCGCGGCCGGCGACGGGCTGACCGTCAAACCGGTCGGCGCCGGGCACTCGTTCACCGGTGCCGCCGCCACGTCGGGCATCCGTCTCGATATGTCGGCGTTCGCGGGCATTCGCACCGTCGACCGGTCGCGGCGGCTGGTCACGGTCGGCGCCGGGACTCGGCTCCGGGAGCTCAACGACGCGCTCGCCGACATGGGACTTGCGCTGCCGAACCTGGGCGACATCGACGTACAGACGATCTCTGGCGCCATCTCCACCGGCACGCACGGCACGGGCGCCTCGCTCGGTTGCCTCGCCACCTTCGTCGTCGGGCTCACGCTGGTGACCGGTACCGGCGCCGTACTGACATGCTCGGCCACCGAAAACCCGTCCGTCTTCGAGGCAGCGCGGGTCGGCGTCGGCGCGGTCGGCGTCATCGTCGACGTCACGGTGGAGTGCGTCGACGCGTTCACCCTGCGGGCCGACGAGCGCCCGGCTCGCCTCGACGACGTCTTCGGCGACCTACCCTCGTTCGTCGACGGCCATGATCACTTCGAGATGTACTGGTTCCCGTACACCGACCGTGTGCAGATCAAGTGCAACGATCGCGTGCCCTTCTCGGATCGGCCGTTGCCGCGCTGGCGCGGCTGGCTCGACGACGAACTGCTGTCCAACACCGTGTTCGCCGGTGCCTGCCGGCTCGGTCGCGCGATGCCGGCGCTGGTGCCGCCGATCAGCCGGGTGTCGGCCCGTGCGCTGTCCGCGCGTGTCTACACGGCACGGTCCGACCGGGTCTTCTGCACGCCGCGTCGGGTGCGCTTCACCGAAATGGAGTACGGGCTGCCACGCGCGGCTCTGCCGTCGGCATTCGACGCGTTGCGCCGCATCGTGGACGGGCTACCGTTCAAGGTCGCTTTTCCGGTCGAGGTGCGCTTCACCGCCTCCGACGACATCTGGCTCTCCCACGGGTACGGCCGGGACAACGCGTACGTCGCCATCCACCAGTACGTCGGCATGCCGTACGAGCCGTACATGCGGGCGTTCGAGAAAGTGGCGACGGAGTTGGGCGGCCGGCCGCACTGGGGAAAGTTGCACTGGCGGGACGCTTCATCGCTGCGTACGGCCTATCCGCGCTTCGACGACTTCGTCCTCGCGCGCGACCAGCTGGACCCGTCCCGGGTCTTCGCCAACGACTACACGCGCCAGATCTTCGGCCCTTGACGCCCGTTGGTTATGCAATCTTGGTGCCGTTGCGGCGTCCGGGCGCCGGTTTCGCACCAAGATCGGGCCAGCCCGCCGCGACGAGGGCGGCCCGAACCTGGGCAAACACCTCATCGGGCCGTTCGCGGATCGCCCAGGCCGGGAAACGCAGCACGCGATCGCCAGCGATCCATAGCGCATTCTGCCGCTTCATGTCGGCCCACCATGCCTTCGCCTCGGTGTGCTGCCCACCGTCCACCTCGACGTGCACGCCCCATGGTTCGTACACCGCATCGAGGTAGCGGCGATGGCCGTTCGCGTCATGACGGACGGCTTGACGCGTTGGATCGGGCAGACCGCAACGGCGGCTGAGCCGGAGATAGTCGAGCTCGCTGATCGATCGCGAGCCGCCGGCGCAGTCGTGCGCCGTCTGGCGAGTGAGCTCACGGCGGCGGGCGCGTGGCATGATCGCCAGCACGTCGATTACTTCGTCCAAGGTCACCAGCGTCCGTTGAAACGCATCGGCGATGACAAGCCTCGCGGCGTCGTCGGTCCGGGCCCATTGCGCCGCGTCCACTACGGAGCGGCCCGGCTTCGTACGTGGCGGCTTCGCGAGCCAGTGGACATGGGAGTCGGGCAGGGTCGTGGTTCGGTGCACGATGACGCCGCCCGGCACACTTCGAGGTTGATACTTCGTCGCAACCAGCACGTGGATCGCCGACGAGTCGCTCCGTCGCCCGGCGAGCGCAAGCGAGGTGCTGCCGCCGAGCACCGCGGACGAACCCACGGCAAGTACGGCGGCCCACTCGCGATGGGAGCGTGTTGGCGGGCCGTTGTGCGTCAGGAAGATCCCACGATGCAGCTGTCGCCAACGGCCAGATCGAACGCGATGACGCACGGCGTCGACGGATAGATGCAGCTTGGCCTGGGCGAGAGACAGCACACCGTCCTGCCGGAACAGCAAAAGATCGAGGTCGGATGCTTCGTCGAATCGGATGTCCGGCACGACCGCCGAGTGTGGCCAAGCGACGGCTCGTGCGGAAGACCGAACCTGGCGCCTGTGGATACCGCGCGCCGCCGGTCACCCGGCAGCGCCGCGCCCGATCTTGGTGCGGTTCCGGCGCGCTGGCACCGCTTTCGCACCAAGATCGCGGACAACACCGGGAGGCTTACGCCTTGCGCGGGGCGGCCTTGCGCGGGGCAGCCTTCTTTGCGGTCGTCTTCTTGGCCGCGGTGGTTTTCTTCGTGGCGGTCGTCTTCTTGGCCGCGGTCGTCTTCTTGGCCGCGGTCGTCTTCTTGGCTGCGGCCTTCTTTGCCGGCGCGCTCTTGGCCGCCGTCTTGCGCGGCTTCGGGCCGGCGGCCCGCTTCTCGGACAGCATCTCCGACGCCTGCTCGATCGTCAGCGTCTCGGGCAGCTGCCCGCGGCGCAGGGACGCGTTCGACTCGCCGTCGGTGACGTACGGCCCGAAGCGTCCATCCTTGATCACGAGCGGCTTGTCCGTCAGCGGGTCGACGCCCAGTTCACGCAGCGGCGGCTTCGCGGCGGCCCGGCCACGCTGTTTCGGTGCGGCCAGCAGCGCGAGCGCCTCATCGAGGGTCAGCGTGAACAGCTGATCCTCACTGGCCAGCGACCGCGTGTCGGCGCCGCGCTTGATGTACGGGCCATAGCGACCGCCCGACGCGATGATGTCCTGCCCATCGGGGTCGAGCCCGATGACCCGTGGCAGCGTCAGCAGCTTCAATGCGTCGGACAGCGAAAGCGTCTCGGGCGACATCGTGGACAGCAACGAGGCGTTGCGATCGCCCGAGGAAATGTACGGCCCGAAGCGTCCCGACTTCACCATGATCGGCTCACCGGTCTCCGGGTTTTCGCCCAGTTTCCGCTCGCCACCGCCGCCGAGGAACAGCTCGTCGACCTTCTCCGGGGTCAGCTCGTCCGGCGCGATGCCGTCCGGAATGGACACCCGGTTCGCCGCGGCGTCACCGTTGCCGTCGCCGGCATCGCCAGACGCGCCGTTGCTAGACGCACCGTTCCCGTTGACCGCGCCGTTCCCGTTGACCGCGCCGTTCCCGTTGCCGTTCGGCTCGATCTCCCCGGGCAGGCTGCGCTGCAGGTACGGCCCGTAGCGCCCGACGCGTACGACGACGCTTCGGCCCTCGCCGTCGGTGAACAGCGGGATCGAGTTCACGCCCCGAGCGTCGATCTCGCCGAGGTTCTCGGTGACCAGTTTCTTCAAGCCGCCGGATCGGGCGACGGAACGATGATCGCCGATTTCACCGCCGAAGTAGAACGCGGTCAGGAAGTCGACGGCCGCGGCCGTCCCGTCCGCGACTTCGTCCAGCTCGTCTTCCATCCGCGCGGTGAAGCCGTAGTCGACCATCTGCGCGAAGTGGCGTTCCAGCAGGTTCACCACGGCGAAGGCCAAGAACGACGGGACAAGGGCCTGGCCGCGCTTGAAGACGTACCCGCGGTCCTGGATCGTGCCCATGATCGTGGCGTACGTCGACGGGCGGCCGATGCCCAGTTCCTCCATGACCTTCACCAGCGACGCCTCGGTGTATCGGGCCGGCGGCAGCGTGCTGTGGCCCACCGCCTCCAGGTGGTCGGCGCGCAGCGGCTGGTCCTTGACCAGGTTCGGCAACCGGCGCTCGGCGTCGTCGGCCTCGGCGTCCTCGTCGTCGGTCGACTCGACGTAGGCCCGCAGGAAGCCGGGGTCGGTAATGGTCTTGCCGGTTGCGACGAAGTCGCACTCTTCACCGCTCGTGGACGCGGCCCGGATGCGCACCGACACCGACGAGCCGACCGCGTCGGTCATCTGCGAGGCGACCGTACGGCGCCAGATCAGCTCATAGAGCTTGAACTCTTCGGTCGGCAGCTCGTTCGCGACCTCGCCCGGCGTCCGGAACGTGTCGCCGGCGGGACGGATCGCCTCGTGTGCCTCCTGGGCGTTCTTCACCTTGCTGGTGTAGTGGCGTGGCTGCGGCGGAACGGAGGCGTCGCCGTAGAGCTCGCGGATCTGCGTACGCGCGGCCGTGATCGCCGCCTCGGAGAGGTTGACCGAGTCCGTACGCATATAGGTGATGTAGCCGTTCTCGTAGAGTCGCTGCGCAACGCGCATCGTCTGCGCCGACGAGAACCGGAGCTTGCGGGAGCCCTCCTGCTGCAGCGTGGAGGTGATGAACGGCGCGTACGGCCGGCGCCGGTACGGCTTCTCCTCCACCCGGTCGACCCGGAAGGGCTGGCCGTGCAGCCGAGCGGCCAGGCCACGCGCACCCTGCTCATCCAGGTGCACGACGGAGCCGCGCGCGGCACCGGTCGCGGGATCGAAGTCCTTGCCGGAGGCGACCCGATCACCGTCGAGGGCAACCAGAGTCGCGTTGAACGAGCGCGGCTCGGCGGCATCCGTGGAGCCCGCGCCGGCGGCGGAACCCGAACCGGTGCGCAACGTCGCAAGAGTCGCGGAGATGTCCCAGTAGTTGGCCGACCGGAACGCCATGCGCTGCTTCTCGCGGTCGACGACGATCCGCGTGGCGACGGACTGGACGCGACCGGCCGACGTGCCTCGGCCGACCTTCTTCCAGAGCACGGGTGAGACCTCGTAGCCGTACAGCCGGTCGAGGATGCGCCGCGCCTCCTGCGCGTCAACGAGCGCGCGGTCGATCTCGCGCGGGTTCGCCACCGCGGCCTGAATGGCCCCCTTGGTGATCTCGTGGAAGACCATCCGCCTGACCGGCACCTTGGGCTTGATCGTCTCGAGCAGGTGCCACGCGATGGCCTCGCCCTCGCGGTCCTCGTCGGTCGCGAGGAAGATCTCGTCGACCTCCTTCGCGAGCTTGGTGAGCTTCGCGATCTGTTGCTTGCGGTCGGAACTCACGACATAGAGCGCGTTGAACCCGTTGTCGACGTCGACGCCCAATCGCGCCCACGGCTCGCCCTTGTACCGCGCCGGCACGTCCGCCGCATTGCGCGGCAGATCGCGGACGTGGCCGAAGCTCGCCTCGACGACGTAACCCGGACCGAGATAGCCGGAGATCGTCTTCGCCTTGGCTGGCGACTCGACGATAACCAGCCGCTTCGCGGTACTCGGCACGGACACTCCTAGGGGTTGCGCGAACTCTGGCATTGCACAAAACTCATTGCACAGAACTCTAGGTACACAAAAACTCGGTATTGCGGCCTACCGCCGATGCGTAGCGTAGCCGCGAGGCGCCTGGCGACGCGGTGCGTCGACGCACTCGCGGACGGACCGCGATCCGGACCGACCATCCCATTGAACGGTCTCGCACGCCGGACGGCGCCACGCTACACCCATCGTCAACCGTGACACGCGTCACCGCTGAAATCGATGTCCACGCGCGTCGGACGCGCTGACCTCTTTATTACAAGGTACGCAGTGCGGCCGAGCGCCCGCATCGACCAGCATCAACGACGCGCGCCACCGATTGCTTCCCGATCCGGCGATTCCGCCGCGCCACGCGGATCTGGCCTGGTCAGGGCCAGGCACCCTCCGGTGCGATCGGCGGCGGATCGCCGATGATCTCGGCCAGTCGCGCCAAACGGCGCCGCCCGCTCATCCGTAATGCGGGCCCGGAGCGCGCATTGCCGGCCAGGATCTCGGTCGGCAACCCCACCGCACCGAGCGCCCGCTGCATGATGATCTCGACCGAGTCCTCGCAGCGACCCAGGCGCAGCGTCAGGTCGAATCCGTCGCGATAGCCGGCCGCCACTGTCCACAGCCGGAGCCGACGCCCGTTCATCGCGAAGCCCAGCGGCGGCAGTTTCAGCGCGCCGCGCAGCCACGCTGCGGCGATCGGCGCGAGCGTGGCGCTGTAGGGCGTGCGTACGCCCAGATGCTCGTCCACAGTGGCGACGCAGGTCGCGGCGAAGCCGCGCTCTCGCAACTCCGCGACGAGCGCCACGGCCCGCCACCGCTCCTCGACGACGACACTGACCCGCGCCGTGCCGCCCATCCGCACGACCTGGCCCGGCCCGGCCAACAAGCCGGCCAGGTCATCCGCGGCCGGTGAGGTCGCCTCGATCCCGAATAGCGACAGTTGGCGGGTCAGCGGCACGCCGCCACCTGGCCGAAGTCCGCCTGCAACTCCGTCGACGCAATCTTGCTCGGATCCGCACCGGCCCGGTTGTAGTCGGTCGTCAACTGCGCCAATGCCACCCGGATGCCGTCGTAGAACGTCGACGCCTTGTCGGCCGGCAGCGTCCGCACGGTGACGGCGGCGCGGCCGTACGCATCCCGAACGGCGGCCAGCGATGCAACGAAGCGTTTTTCGATGTCGGCGCCACCGTCGACGTCGGGCGCGCCGGCCGCCGCGATGTCCGCGCGTGCCTTCTCACTCGCCGTCCGGGCGCCATTGAGCAGGGCCAATACGTGGGTACGGGTATCCGCCGGTGTCTTCGCGCTGGCCATCTGGGTCTGGGCGGTCGCATTGAGATTCGAGATCGCCGCGCGCCACGGCTGCAGCGACTGGCAAACGGACGTGACCCAAGTGCGTGGCGCCACCGCGCTGCCGCATCCGGCGGCGCTTGAAAGGCACGCCACGACGAGTACAGCGACCAGAACGCGACGCATGCCGGTCACTGTACGGGCGCCGGGACGCGAGCGACGCATGATGCCGACGCGGCGCGTGAGCGTGACCGCAGGCGTGCCCGAGATGCACCATTCAGGACGGTTGGTCCGCCACGGATCGGGCGGACGCGGGCACGGCACCGCACGTGTACAGCTTGCTCGGCCATGCGCCGGGACGTAGCGTCGATGCGATTCGAGTCGAACGTCGTTATACCGAGCGACGAACGCATCGGCGGGCACCGCTGCCCCGACGCTCTCCTGTGAGGAACGAACATGTCACGTCGAGCCATCGCTCGCGCCGTGTCCGCGACCGTGGTCGGTCTAGGCGCCGTGATCCCGGCGATCGTCCTGGCCGCACCGGCGGCAACGGCCGCGCCGTCGTTGGCCGCCCCGCCGGTGGCGGTGCGCCAGATGGCCGCGCCCCCGGTCACTGCGCCGTTTTTGGCCGCCGGCGACTGCTGCCAGGCGTCGATCAGCGGTCTGCCCGGCAAGTTTGCCGCCGGCGCCGGCGCAGACCAGTTCAACGTAACGTTCACCAACACGAGCCAGCAGCAGATCAGTTCGCTGTCCGTTGTGTTCGTGTTCCGAGGCAGCGCGCTCAACGCGGGCCAGATCACGATGAATCGTCGTGCACAAAACGGCTCGTGGCAGGGCGTCGGCGTGAGCGAGCGCAACGGCACGGTCACCGCCACCGACGGCCGCCTGCGGTTCGGTCAACCGATCCAGCCGAACGGGTCGACCAGCCTTCAATACCAGCTGTCATTCGGTTCGAAGGCGGCGTCGACGCAGGTGCAGCTCGGCGTCACGATCAGCGGTCGGGCCGGCGGCCACGGCTTCGGCCAGTCCACCCAGCTCGCGACCACCGGCGCTCAATTCAGCGTGGTCGCGGCCGCTCCGCCGCCTGCGCCCAAACCAACCCCGAAGCCCACCCCCACACCGACGGAGGCCGCGAGCACCCCGGCGTCCACGCCCGCGTCCGCGGTTGGGATCAACACCGGACCCGGCGGCCCGCCGATCACCCCGGCCGACGCCGCCAGCAAGTCCGGCACGTCGTCCTTGGTCTGGCTGGCGTACGTCATCGGAGCGCTGCTTCTCCTCGGGGGCATCGGGGCCATCGGTACGCTGCTCTGGCGTCGCGGCCCCGACACAATCGAGAACGACTGGGACGACGACGGCACGGCGCCGAACCCGGGCGACGGAACGGCGGCGTTCCCGCCCCCGAACACCTATCCGACGCAGCCGCTGCCGGCGCAGCCGTACCAACCGCGGCCCTACCCTCCGGAGCCGTTCCCGCAGCAGTCGCCGCTGCCGCCACGGCCGCAGGATCCATACGGCGGCCGCCACAGCGCCGAGTCCGGCCGGCAACTGCCAGGCTGACCATTCGACCCGCTGCTTCGAGCGCGGGGCGGGTGCCAGCTCCCCCCGTACCCGTGAAAGGTTTTGAACCGGGTCGGAACCTGCCCGGACGGACCGGAGCCCGGCCACCGCGTCGTGGTGGCCGGGCTCCGGCTTTTACCGCCTGCGCAGATCAGACGCGCGCGCGCTCCTCAGAGGTGCCGGTCGCGGACGTCGTTCCGTCCTTGCCCGCTCCGAGCGCCGGATTCTCGCCGTCGCCGGCACCATTGGCGTCGGCGTCGGTCGTGTCATCGGCCATGGCGATCGGCTTGCGCTTGCTGATCGTGATCGCGGTCGCGATGATCAGGAACGCGACAACCGCGATGATGATGCGCAGCGCTTTGTTCGGGTCCGTGCCCGACGCGCTCCACATCACGACCGCCGGCGCGATCAACAGCGAGACCAGGTTCATCACCTTGATCAGCGGGTTGATGGCCGGGCCGGCGGTGTCCTTGAACGGGTCACCGACGGTGTCACCGATCACGGTCGCAGCGTGGGCCTCTGAGCCCTTGCCACCGTAAAGGCCGTCTTCGACCATCTTCTTGGCGTTGTCCCAGGCGCCGCCGGAGTTGGCCAGGAACACGGCCATCAGTGTGCCGGTGCCGATCGCGCCCGCGAGGTACGCCGCCAGTGGTCCGACGCCGAGGCCGAACCCGATCGCGATCGGCGCACACACCGCGAGCAGCCCCGGCGTGATCAGCTCACGCTGCGCGTCCCGGGTGCAGATGTCGACGACCTTGCCGTACTCCGGCCGCTGGGTGTAGTCCATGATCCCGGGGAACTCCCGGAACTGGCGCCGCACCTCGAAGACGACCGCGCCCGCGGAACGGGACACGGCGTTGATGGCGAGGCCGGAGAACAGGAACACGACCGCCGCGCCGGCAAGCAGGCCGACGAGGTTGTTCGGGTTCGACACGTTGAGGAAGCCGTTCAGAACCGCCTGCAACGTGGCTGCGTTGGACCCGGATGCGTTGGACAAGGCCGTCTTGACCGTGTCCGTGTACGACCCGAACAGCGCGGTCGCAGCGAGGACAGCGGTCGCGATCGCGATTCCCTTGGTGATCGCCTTCGTCGTGTTGCCCACCGCGTCGAGGTCGGTGAGAACCCGGGCGCCGTTCTCGTCGATGTCGCCAGACATCTCGGCGATGCCCTGGGCGTTGTCCGAGATCGGCCCGAACGTGTCCATCGCGACGATGACGCCGACCGTGGTCAGCAGACCGGTCCCGGCCAGTGCAACCGCGAACAGCGACAGGAGGACGGAACCGCCACCGAGGAGGAATGCGCCGTAGACGCCGGCTCCGATGATCAGCGCCGAGTAGACCGCCGACTCGAAGCCGACCGAGATGCCGGCCAGGATCACTGTCGCCGGGCCGGTCAGCGAGCTCTTGCCGATGTCGCGCACGGGGCGCCGGCTCGTCTCGGTGAAGTAACCCGTCAGCGCCTGGATGATCGCGGCCAGGACGATGCCGATGATGACCGCGATGATCGCGTACGCGATCGGGTTCACCGGCGGCTGCTTGTCCAGCGCCAGGCCGAGGCCGGCCTGGTAGTTGGCGCCCAGGAGGGCCGTCCAGCTCGACTTCAGGTAGAGCGAGGCGGCGATCGCGACGAGAACGGCGGAGATCACGGCCGAGATGTAGAAGGCACGGCTGATCGCCGTCAGGCCCGAGCGGTCGGACTTGCGAAGACGCGTGATGAATACGCCCACGATCGCCGTCAGCACGCCGATGGCCGGCACGATGAGCGGGAAGACCAGGCCGTACGTGGTGCCGAACGCCGCCTTGCCGAGGATCAGCGCGGCCACCAGGGTCACCGCGTACGACTCGAAGAGGTCGGCCGCCATGCCGGCGCAGTCGCCGACGTTGTCACCGACGTTGTCGGCGATCGTCGCGGCGTTGCGCGGGTCGTCCTCCGGGATGCCCTTCTCGACCTTGCCGACCAGGTCAGCACCGACGTCGGCGGCCTTGGTGAAGATGCCGCCGCCGACCCGCATGAACATCGCGAGCAGCGCGGCGCCGAAGCCGAAGCCCTCAAGGACGGTCGGCGCGTTGCTGCCGTAGATGAGCACCACCACGCCGGCTCCGACCAGGCCGAGGCCGACGGTGAGGAAGCCGACCACGCCACCGGTACGGAACGCGATCTGCATCGCCCGCTCGCGGCCACCTTCGCCGGTGTTCGCGGCCGCGGCCACGCGCAGGTTCGCGCGCGTCGCGAGGTTCATCCCGGCACCGCCGATGAACGAGCTGAACAGCGCGCCGACGATGAAGAAGAGCGATCGTCCGAGCTTCACGCTGATGCCGCCGCCATCGGCGACCGGCAGGAAAAAGAGCAGAATGACCGCGATGACGACGAATACGGCGAGCGTCTTGAACTGGCGGTACAGGTAGGCGTTTGCGCCTTCCTGGACCGCTCCAGCGATCTCTTGCATTTTCTTGGTACCCGTACCGGTGCCGAGAACCGCCCTGACAAGGGCGGCCGCGAAGCCCAGCGCGACCAGAGCGATCACCACTGCGATGATCACGTAGGTCAGGTTGCTACCGGTAAGGGACTGCCCGCCGCCAGCAGCGAGGTACGTCCCGGACATCTGTGTCCTCCTGTAACCGATATACGCGTCGTCGGCCGGGACGGCTCACGCCCACGGCCGCGACAGTTTCCACACGCGGAGTTCCGTATCCGGTGCTCGCTGTCGCGGTAACGCGGACGCGGGCCGGATGTTGGAATATGACCCGCGTACTGTAGCCGCCCGCGGTGGCAGTGGTCACACCCAGGCCGGAACGTGTCTGGGTGATGGGCGCCACCCGCTGATCGATCGGTCGCCGCGGCGTCAGCGGCCGCTGGCCGTTGGCCACGCCATGATGACCTGGGTTCCGACGCCGTTGTGACCGGGCACCACCTGCAGGCCCTCCACCAATCCGGCGAGCAGCGTCAACGAGACGCCGACCGCCACATCTTCATCGCTCACGGTCACCATGACTCGACCGCCTCGACCTTCCAGGCCCGGGTCCTGGAGTAGGCCGAACGGATCGGTCCGGTCGGGGTCGGTCTCGTCGAGCGCCGGCCCGATGACCGCTTCGGTGGCCGGTGCGCGGTCGGTCACCCGTACCGTGAACTGGGAATCTGTCGTGAATTCGACCTCGACGAGGTCCGGCAGGCTGTGCCGGCGGTGCAGCGCGACCGCACGCGAGCACGCCTCACCGATCGCGAGGCGCACCTCGTCGATGATCGTGTCGGCGACGCCCGCCCGGCGAGCAACCGCGACGCCGACGAGGCGAGCGGTGCGTACGTGTGCCGGTGCCGGGGTGAACGAGAGCCGGACCGTCCCCATCAGTGCCTAACCTCAGCCGGCCATGCCAGCCGCCGCCGCTTCAACGGAGCTATGCAGCGTAAAGACCCGGTCGAGACCGGTGATCCGAAAGATCTTGAGCAGTTTCTCCTGATCACAGACCAGAACGAAGTCGCCGCCGACACCTTTGAGCCGTTTCATCCCGCCGACGAGGACCCCGAGCCCGGTCGAGTCGAGAAATTCCACGTGGGTGAGGTCGACGATGATCGCCTTCGAACCGCTGTCGACGAGGGAGATTATCTTCTCGCGGAGCGTCGGCGCCGTGTAGACATCAACTTCTCCGCCCACCTCGAGCACGGTGTAATCGCCGATGCTGCGGGCGGATAGCGACAGATCCATGTGGCCTCCTGCAACCGCGTGGCCCGGTGGAGTCTTACCCGCGAATCTAACCACTGCGCACGTCGCCGTGACAGCCGGCTCGGGATCAGTTGGACGCTGTCGGGCGTCGGTGAGACAGTGCAAGACGTGCCCGGACATCCTGACGTGCGTTTCACCGCGGCGACGCGGCCGCTCGACGTCGACGTTCCGGACCTCATGCCGGACCTCACGGAGGCACCGGCCGGCGTCGATGTGCCGGACGGATCTTTCAATGGCGGCGAGCCGGGGCAGGCTTTCCGAGCCGACACGGCCGATGGCGGCCTCAGCAGCGACGGACACGCTCCCGCCTCCGCCAGCGGGTCGTCCGGGGCAAGACTCGATCCGGACGAGCTTCTCCGGCGGCTGACGCGCGGACTCGACTGCCTCACCCACGTCGAGCAGGTGCCGCCTCGGGCCGGATCGAACGCCGAGTGGCCGCCGTGGGTTCCAGCGGATCTCCGCGCGGCGCTGCGCGCGCGTGGCGTCGAGCGTCCGTGGTCGCACCAGGCGACCGCCGCCGACCTCGCCCACGCTGGCCGCCACGTGGTCGTCTCGACGGGGACCGCGTCCGGCAAATCGCTCGCCTACCACCTGCCCGTGCTGACCGCTCTCGCTGCGGATCCGCGGGCTACCGCGCTCTACTTCGCCCCGACAAAGGCGCTCGCCGCCGACCAGTTGCGTGCGCTGAGCGAGATCGCGCCGGCGGATGTCCGTGCCTCCGTCTACGACGGCGACACGCCGTGGGAGGAGCGAGAATGGGTGCGGACGTATTCGCGCTTCGTGCTCACCAACCCGGACATGGTGCACCGTGGCGTGCTGCCACGGCACGCGAATTGGTCGACGTTCCTGCGCCGACTGCGCTTCGTCGTTATCGACGAGTGCCACACCTATCGCGGCGTCTTCGGCTCGCACGTTGCGCACGTGATCCGCCGACTTCGTCGCGTCTGCGCGCGCTACGGATCGTCCCCGATCTTCCTGCTCGCCTCCGCGACCGTCGGCGATCCGGCTGCCACGGCGTCGCGGTTGACCGGGCTCGATGTGACGGCGGTGACCGACGACGGTTCCCCCCGCGGCGGCGTCACGTTCGCGTTGTGGGAGCCGCCATTCCTGCCCGTCGGTCATCGCACCGACCGAACCGGCGGAGCCGGCGACTCCGGCGGCCATGCCGCCGACCGAAACGGCGGAGCCGGCGACTCCGGCGGCGTCGCCGAGGTCGTGCCGCCGCATGCAGACGGCGGGCACGACCCGACCGCCACGGACGGGTGGCCACAAATCCGGGTCTCGACGCTGCGACAAACCGCCGATCTGCTGACCGACGCCGTGGTACACGGCGCACGTACGCTCGCCTTCGTACGCTCCCGGCGCGGCGCCGAGGTCGTGGCGACGATGTCCCGTCGTGCCCTGACCGAGGCCGTGCCGCAACTGGCCGGTCGGGTCGCCGCCTACCGGGCCGGCTATCTGCGCGAGGAACGTCGCCAACTGGAGCAGGCGCTGCTGGCCGGCGACCTGCTCGGCCTCGCCTCGACAAACGCGCTGGAGCTCGGGGTCGACCTTGTCGGTGTCGACGCCGTCGTCCTCGCCGGCTACCCCGGCACGCTCGCCTCGCTGTGGCAGCAGGCCGGTCGAGCCGGCCGTGGTGCTCGCGACGCCTTGTGCGTTCTCGTCGCCCGGGACGATCCGCTCGATACCTACCTCGTGCACCATCCGGAGGCACTCTTCGGTCGCCCGGTCGAGGCAACCGTGCTCGATCCGTCGAACCCGTACGTCCTCGGTCCGCACCTCTGCTGCGCAGCCGCCGAGATGCCGCTGACCGACGCCGACCTGCCACTGTTCGGCGACGCGGCCGGCGAGACGATCGATCGCCTCGTGGCCGGCGGCTACCTTCGTCGGCGACCGACCGGGTGGTATTGGGCCGGCGATGGTCGCCCCGAGGTCGACCTGCGTGGCAGCGGCGGTGCGCCGATCGCGATCGTCGAGGAGTCGACCGGCCGTCTGCTCGGCACGGTGGACGGCGGCGCCTCGCATGTCCAGGTGCACACCGGCGCCGTCCACCTTCACCAGGGCGAGTCGTACGTTGTCGATTCGCTCGACCTCGACGACTGCGTTGCTCTCGTGCATGCGGAGGAGCCGGACTGGAGCACACACGCGCGGGACGTGACATCGCTGACCGTCGACTCGATCCGCAGCATCGTCGACGCCGGTCCGGTCGGCATGTTCCTCGGCACCGTCGACGTCACGAACCAGGTCGTGAGCTATCAGCGGCGACGCATCGCCACCGGTGAAATCATCGACACGCGGCCACTCGACCTGCCGTCCCGGCAACTGCGCACCACGGCCGTCTGGTGGACCATCTCGCCGGCCGCCCTCGCCGCCGCCGGCGTCGACCCGGCCGACGTACCCGGCGCGTTGCACGCCGCCGAACACGCGGCCATTGGGCTCCTGCCGCTCGTCGCGACCTGCGACCGTTGGGATATCGGCGGTCTCTCGACGGCGCTGCATGTCGACACCGAGGCACCGACCGTCTTCGTCTATGACGGGCACCCCGGTGGCGCCGGCTTCGCCGAGCGCGCCTACCACGTCGCCGCCGAATGGCTCCACGCCACCCGCGAGGCGATCGCGTCGTGCGCCTGCGAGCACGGCTGTCCATCCTGCGTCCAGTCGCCCAAGTGCGGCAACGGAAACGAACCGTTGTCGAAGCCAGGCGCGGTCCAGGTGCTCGACGCCGTCCTCGAAGCGATCGGACTCGCCCACCAAGCCGGCCGGGACACCCACGGACCGGTGTAGGCCGGACTGGTCTGGACCGAATCGATCGATGCCGGATCCGTCTACGCCCGCCCCATGATTGCCCGACCCGTCATTTCCCGACCGATTGCCCGATCCGTCTACGCCGGATTCGTCTATGCCGGATCCGTCTATGCCCGGGAGGGCGGCCGCGGCCGGCCCGGCCTGGGCGGTCGCCACCGCCGGGCCGATGCCGGGCGGCGCACCGGCGACTCGTACGGCTGCCGTCACGATCGCAACCACTCCGTCAAGCCGGCAGTCGCTCATGGCTCCGCCATTCGCAGCCACGGTCGCTGCCGCGGCGGCACACGCGATGCCCCGACCTTCGATGACTCGAGCGGCCGCCGTGAGCGCACCGAGATCGGCGGCCGCCTGCGCCCGGTGACGCGCCAGGACTGCACCGGCTGCGAGCAGGGCGGTCATGCCGAACGCGGCGAGCGCAGCGGCTGCGCCGAGCACCCAGACCGTCGCCGATCCCCGGTCGCGCATCATGGGACGGGCACCAAGCCCGGTTCCGTCGTGGCCATGCTGGCCGCGGTGACCTGGAACGAGCCGAGATGGGCGCCGAGCGGCGAGACTCGCAGGGTGACCGTAACCTCGACCGAGTCGGTGCCGTGGATAACCAGCACGGATGCGCCTCGAGGAGCCCGGTTCGTGCCGGCGGCGTGGCCGTCGCCACCACGCGCCGCGACCAGCGCCGCATCCCGGGCCGCATCGACGCACTGCACCTTGGCGAGGACGGCGTCGACGGCGCCGAGCGCGAACGTCACCATCAGCAGCAACGCGGGAAGTGCCACGGCGAACTCCGCCGTGACTCCGCCCCGATCCTCCCGCGCCCGACGCCGCCACGCCGCCACTACTTCAGCGCCTTCGAGATGATCGCCGACAGCGCCGACTGGATGCCGGGCGACGTCACGACCTTGAGCAGAACGCCAGCGAACGCGACCGCCGCAAGCGTGCCGACCGCGTATTCGGCCGTGCTCATGCCGGCATCACGCGCGCCGTCACGGACCTGGCGCCAGCGATCGACGCACCGGCCGACTCGCGACGTTGTTCTCGATCCCCGCATAGATTCTCCCCTCACCGCAGGACGCCGCCGAGCACGGCGACGATCACCGGCACGATGCCGGCAAGTACGAACGCGGGCAGGAAACACAGCCCGAGCGGCAACACGATGAGGACGCCGACCCGCGCAGCCGCAGCCTCGACGGCCACGGCGCGAGATCCCCGCAGGTCGTCGGCGAGGCGCTCCAATGCACGCGCCACGGCGGCGCCGCTTTCTGCGCTGCGCACGACAGTGTCGACGATCCGGTCGGCACCCGGCGTCGAGCGCAGCACCGGCCACGCGTCGGCCGGCTCCAGGCCGAGCCGAAGGCCGTCCGCGACACGGACGAGATCCCGTCCGATCGCGCCGCCTAGTCCTGCGCCGGTCACGCGGGCGGCGGCCTCGACCGGTACGCCGGCCCTGAGCGCGGCCGCCAGAAGGTCGACGGCGAACGGAAGCTCGCTGGCCGCAGCCTGCCTGGCGCGCCGCGCCGAAGGCGGTTCGATCCGCCGAAGCAGGCGGGCGGCGACCGGAGTGACCAGCACCGCGGCGACGACTCCGACGATGCCACCGACCACAAGCCACGTGATCAATCCGGCCGCGACTGCGCCAACCACACGCAGTCGGCGCGATGGCAACGGAGGTGCGTCATCCGACAACCGGGGCCGACGTCGTAGCACGCCAGGCGGGCTCACCGCGCGTCCCACGTCACGCGGCGTCCTTGATCGAGCTCGCCAGGCGGGCTCACCGCGCGTCCCATCTCACGCCGCATCCTTGATCGAGCTCGCCAGACGGTCTGTCCAGGCGAGCCCCAGCATCTGCAACGTCATGGCGCCGCCGGCACAGGCCGCGCCAAGCGGTGTCCGCAGCAGTACGTCCACTGGGTCGGCACCGACGCCAGTGCCTAGTGCGATCCCGGCCGCCGGCAACGCGGCCAGAAGCCACGCGGTCGCCTGCGCCCCCGATGCCTGGGCGGTTGCGGACGCCCGGGCTCGGGCGAGCGTGCGCCCGTCGGCTTCCAGCCGGTCGAGCAGCTCGGCGAGCGGTGCTCCGGTGTCGTCGGCGACGCGGAGTGCGGCATCGACTCGCCTGGACATCAAACCGGCCGCGGCGGGCCGCAGAGCCGGTTGCACCCGGGCCAAGGAGACCACCGGATCGCCGCCGGCGCGCAGATCTGCCGCGACCGCTCCGATAGCGGCCAGCGCTGACGCGAATGCCTTCGCGTCGGCGGCCGCCCGCCGGCGGCCCGCCAGGACAACGGCACCCGTCGCCACGTAGCCGGCCGAAATGACGGCGGCAACCGGTCCGGCGAGAACTCCGGCCGCAATTGCGGCGACGGCGATGAGGAGTGCCGCCGCCAGTCTTGGCCGTCGCTGAGCAAACGCCGACACACCACGAATCGCGGTGACGGCGACCGTGTCACTGCGTTCGGTCGGCCCAATCGTGGCGCGCCGCGACTCATGTGCCGGCCGCGAGATCGCTCGCAGCCGGCGGTGGCCGCGACGACGAGCGGCGACTGACAGGGGACGGGTAGCCCGGCGAAGCGTGATCATGGTCGGCCGGCCAGGAGCGTGGTCGGCGGTCGTACGCCTCGGCTTGTCATGAGATTCGCGAGCGGCACGGCACCGGGGCGTACGCCGCCGAGCCGATGCCAGGCCGAGACCGACGCGACGGCTCGACCGTCCGGGCTCCGAGCGAGCAACACGATTTCGTCGAGTAGCCGACCGGCTGGCGTCCGTCGCATGTGTACGACGACGTGCAGCGCCGCCGCGACCTGAGCGTGGAGGGCGGCACGTGGAACACCGCTCAGCAGTCCGAGGGCCTCGAGCCTCGCCGGCACATCGGCCGCGGTGTTTGCGTGAAGCGTCCCGGCGCCGCCCTCGTGGCCCGTGTTGAGCGCGCCGAGCAGGTCGACGACCTCGGCACCACGGCATTCCCCGATGACCAGCCGATCGGGTCGCATCCGCAGCGCCTGGCGGAGCAGATCCCGCAGGCCGATAGCACCGGCACCTTCGACGTTCGCCGTACGGGCCTGCAGGCCAACGACGTGCGGATGATGCGGGCGGAGTTCGGCCGCGTCCTCGACGATGACGATGCGCTCGTCGCGCGGCACCTCACCCAATAACGTCGCGAGCAGCGTTGTCTTGCCGCTGCCGGTGCCGCCGGACACGAGGTAGGACAAGCGGGCCGCCACGATCGCGCTGAGCATCTGCGCGCCGCTCTCCGAGAGCGTGCCAACACCGACGAGATCGTTCAGCGAGAAGGCGTGCTCCCGGAACGTACGCAAGGACAGGTACGGCCCATCGGTCGCAACCGGCGGCAGTACGGCGTGCAGCCGGGTCCCGTCCGGTAGCCGAGCGTCGACGTACGGGCTGCCTTCATCGAGCCGGCGACCGCACGCGGCGGCGAGGCGTTGAGCCAGGCGTCGCACCTGTAGCTCGGATGAGAAGGTGAAGTCGCCGCGAACCAGTCCGGCGCCGCGGTCGATCCACACGTCCACACCGTTGACGAGCACGTCGGTGACGGCGGGATCGACGAGGAACGCGGACAACGGACCGGCACCGGGAAGTGCTGCGATGCTCCGCGCGCCAAATTGCTCCACGGTTGTCTCCGCGACCGCGACCGGCGCTCTCCCGATGAGCGGTCGGCCAGCGTGCGCCACGGGCGGGATCGTCGCCATCCGCGGCGGTGCGGTCACGCCGATAAGCGCCGGTGCGGTGGCGTCGGCAAGCGGCGGCCCGTTCGCGCCGACGAGCTGCGGCGCGGTCACGCCGGTGACCGGAAGGAGGCGCCCGACCGCGGCCGGAACCAATCGAGCCTGATCGCCGATCGCGTCGGTCCGAGTCATCTGGTCGGCCCGGGCCATCTCGTCGGCGACGACGCTGGGATCAGGTAACACGTCACCGTCGCCACCGGCTGCGGCGCGGTCGTTGTACCCGGCACCGTCGCCACCGACGCCGGCGCGGTCGTTGTACCCGGCGCCGTCGCTGTCGATCTCGATTCCGCCGTCGTCGAGGCGGACATCGGTGTCGTTCCGTCCGGCAGTCCTGACGACTTCGTCCGGTGGCCAAATCGTCATGCCGACTCCTCGCGGGATGCCCGGTGAAGGCTTCGGGTCACTCCGTTGGCCGGGCGGACGCCGAGCCGGGTGGCGGCGGCCGGGACGACGTCGTCCAGCAACTTGCCGCACAATGTCGCGAGCGAGCCGTGGCCAGAGGCGGCCGGCGGTTCGCCGCGCTCCCATGCCGTACGGAGGCGGGGTTCGCTGCGGATCGTGCCGGCGTACGGCAGCCGCAAAGCCGCGATGACTTCGTTGACGGCGAGACCGGCCGGCCCTGGCTGTCGCACGACTACGGAGAGCGCGCTGCAATGCGGACCGGCGACGGCCGCAACCCGGGCTGCGGCCGCGCATGCGCGCAACTCGGCCGGGACCACGAGATAGACCTGATCCGCCGCTCGCAGCGCGAGCATCGCGGACTCATCGAGTCGCCTCGGTAGGTCGACGATCGTGAGGTCCCGACCTCGACGGCCGGCATCGAGTGCAGCCAGCATGGCCTCGGGCGGCACGGTCATCGGCTCGCCGCGATCCCACGACAGGATCACCAAATCCGAGCGGCCCGGCAGCGCCGCAACCAAGGCCGGCGCCGGCACTTCGCCGCTCGCTTGGGACAGCGCTGGCCAGCGCAGGCCGTCGAGCGATTCCCAGCCGAGCACGAGATCGACGCCGCCGCCCAACGGATCCGCGTCCACAAGCAGGGTTCGCAAGCCACGACGGGCCGCCGTGACCGCCAGGCCGCCGGCCAGGACCGACGCTCCCGCGCCACCTCGCCCGCCGAGGACGGCGACGACGCGGCCGGCCCCCGGCTCGCCGATCGGATCGGCGGCCACCGGCGAAGCCGTCGGGTCAACGGACGAACGCTTGCCGGTCGCTCCGATTGCGCCAAGCTGATCAATGAGCCACGGTTCGGCCGCCGGTAACACCGCGACATGCTCGGCACCAAGCCGCTGAACGACCTGCCAGTCGGCGTCCGACGGACGGTCCGAACCCGAACAACTGGCACCCGAACCACCGGCACCCGAACGACCGCCTGCCCCGCCTCGATCGGCCGGGCCCAACGGACTGCCGGCGGCCTCCCGGATGACGACAACGACTCCCGGTCGCTGGGGCAGCCCAGCCCGGGCGCAGGGTTCCGCCATGTCCGCGCCGATGTAAACCCGGACCGCCTGCGGAAACCACCGACGAGCGGCCGCCGGATCCGCCGCCACATCTGGCGTCACGCCGGCGGCACCGGCGAGACGCAGCAGATCGTCCAACAGGTCCGGGTCGGCCGTCACGAACAGTGGATGCATGCGCGGCCACACCGCCGCCGCCGGAGTCGCCGGACCACCCGCCCGGTCCGGCGACTCCCTGCCCGCCGCGAGATGCGCCGCGGTCCGACTGATCGACCTTGATGTACGGACCATCGGCGCTCCTCCGCTCGGCTGACGGAGACACGTTGCCGCGGCCGGCCCGCAAGCGGAATCGGTGATCATGAAACCCGTGGACGGCGAGGGTGCATGTGCACAAACTCAGTCGCCCCACGGACACCCCGACCAGCGAAACGGAACCGTCGGCCGTACCCATAAAAAGCGCGCGTATCGTGTCGGCCGTGGCGCCCCTGACCGCAACGCAGGTCTTCACCGGGTGGTCGTTCGATCCGGCGACCGCGACCGCGGTTGTCATCCTGGGGGCCGCCTACCTCGTCGGCGTCCGACGCGCGACGCGAATCCGACGGTGGCCGCCGATCCGCACGACGCTGTTCCTCGCGGTCGGTCTCGGCTCCTGGGTGATCTCGACGATGTCGTTCTTAGGCACGTACGACACCGTGCTGTTCTGGCCCCGCGCGATCCAGACCGTGCTGTTGCTGATGGTCACGCCGCTGTTCCTTGCCCTCGGCATGCCGCTCACGCTGCTCATGCGCGCCCTTCCGCCGACGGCCGCGGCGCAGCTCCGTCGGCTCGGCCACAGCGGGTTCGCGAAGCTCGTGACCTTCCCGGCGGTCATCTCCGCCCTGCTACTAGGCACGCCCTTCGTACTGTTCTTCACGCCGATCTTCGACGCCGTGTTGCGGGGCGGCACCGTCGATACCCTGGTGAAGTTCTGGCTCGTTGGCGTCGGGTGGGCCTACTACTGGACACGGCTGCAGGTCGACCCGGTCCCGCACGTCTACCCGGTGCTCGTGTCCATGTGGATAACCTTCGCCGAGGTCATCTTCGACGGTGGCCTGGGCCTGTTGCTGATGCTCGGCCACACGATCGTCGGACTGGAGCACTACCAGGCCGTACGCACGTGGGGACCGACACCGTCGGCCGATCAACAGATGGGCGGCGCGGCGTTCTGGATCATCGGCGACCTGTCCGGCCTGCCGTTTCTCGCCGCGCTGTTCCGCAAATGGGTACGCGATGACGAGGAGCGCACGATCGAGGTCGATCGCGCGCTCGACGCGCAGGAGGCCGCGGCGCGCGTCACGGCTGCCGCCGCCCCAGACGCACCAAACGCCACGGGTACGGCCGAAGCCGAGCCGGACGACGGCATGCAACGACCGTGGTGGGAGACCGATCCGGCGCGACTGCGTCGTTGACTCCCAGTGGCGCCCGACGAGACCTCGGGCGCAGACAAACGGCCTGGTTCGCCAGAACCTTCGCCACTGAGCTAGATCTTGGAATCGAGAACGGGCTACGGCACTGCTTCGATTCCAAGATCCGCTGGCAACCGCCGGCTTGGGACGATCGCACCCGGAATTGGGACGACCCCCGCCGGGGGGTGGCGGGGGTCGTCAAGGGCTCGGCTCCGGGGGGGTGAGCCGAACCGCCCAGCGGCCATGCGGGGGGCGCAACAACCGCCGAGAGTCTGGGGATCGCCAGCGATAGGACGAGAATCACTGTCGTTCATCGCAAGCATGCACGATTTCTCGGTACGCGTCGAGGCCCGAAAGTGTCCAACACGCCGATTTGGCGTGCACCCGCGTCGATATTTTGGCCGGTTCCGGCACCGGAGCAACGCAAAGCGATCATGCGGCACACCGAGCGCTACGAACGCCAGCGTCGCCCGGTCCGGCTAGACTTTCCCGCCGTGGCTTCTGGTGCTGCCTTCTTCGACCTCGATAAGACGGTCATCGCGAAATCGAGCGCGCTCGCTTTCGGCCGGCCGTTCTACCGAGAGCACCTGATCAACCGCCGAGATGTGATCAAGTCGGCCTACGCCCAGCTGATGTTCAAGCTCGGCGGCGCCGACGACGCTCAGATCGCGCGGATCCGGGACCATCTCGCGACGCTGTGCAAGGGCTGGTCGGTCGAGCAGGTCGAGCAGATCGTCAACGAGACGCTCGCCGAGCTCATCAGCCCCTACATCTACGCCGAGGCGGCCGCCCTGATCGAGGAGCACCGGTCGGCCGGGCGGACGGTCGTGCTCGTGTCGGCGTCGGGCGAGGAGATGGTCCGCCCGATCGGCCAGCAGCTCGGCATCGATGACATCCTCGCCACCCGGATGGTTGTGAAGGACGGGCGATACACCGGCGACGTCGGGTTCTACAACGCCGGGCCGAACAAGGTCGAGGCCGCCCGAGACCTGGCGGCGCGGCGCGGCTGGGACCTCGCTGAGTGCTATGCGTATTCCGATTCGGTGTCCGACGTCCCGCTGCTCGAATCGGTCGGCCGTCCGACGGCCGTCAACGCCGATCGTGGCCTGCGCCGCATCGCCATCGAGCGCGGCTGGCCGATGCTCGAGTTCCGCCACCCGATCCCGCTCGGCCAACGGCTCCGGGATCGGCCGGCGGTGCCGGTCGCGGCCGCGGCGCTCGGTGTGAGCGTCGGCGTAGCCATCGGCATCGTGCTCTACGGGCGGCACCGCAAACGCATCGCCGACGCGGCCACGATCGACGCCGTGGCCAAGGCCCTGACCCGAGCGGGTGCCACGACCCGCACCAACGCCACGGACCCGGCGAACGCCGCGACCGTCCTCGCCTAGTCGCGCGGGCACCACGGCACACATTCGCGCCGCACCACAGAGCACATCTGTGCCCGACTTTCACACATTCGGCGACTGCTCTGGCGACCTTGAGCAGGGCGGCGTAAAACGAAGGGTACGGAGCTCGCAACGAGTGGAAACACACGGGAATGTCGAACGCAGAGAGAGATGCACTGCAGATATAGCGACGCTCCGTGGCACGGCCACCTGGCACCCACGTGCGACCAGCCGCGGGAGGCCGGTTGCGGCGGCACCGCGAAGGACCGCCGGCAACGTTAAGGTGCACGCCTGGTAACCAGGGTGGCCGTGTGATGGCGGCGCCTCGGAGTGTGGGGCGCCGTCCGTCTGTGCTTTGCACAGACCGGCGGCAGCCGGCGAGGGCTCAAAGACTGGCCGCGGGCGCAGCGGCGCGAAGCGGCCCGCCGAACGGCGGGCACAGCGGCGCGAAGCGGCCACGCCGAACGGCGGGCAGAGCGGCGCGAAGCGGCCCGCCGAACTGCGGGCACAGCGGCGCGAAGCGGCCAGCCGAACGGCGGGCAAAGCGCCGCGAAGCGGCCACGGACGCTTGAGGCAGCGGCGCGAAGCGACGGAACAGGGAGGCGGCCGGCCTCACCTCGTAACGACGTTGTCCGCCACGTCGGTCAAGGCGGCCGCAGCGATGGTGACCGCGGCCGCGTAGTGCTTCAGCCACGAACGCACCCCGTCGCGCGTACCCGTCGCGAACGCCCCCGACGCGCCGCGATACTCCGGCTCCCGTTCGAGGTGGCCGACGTCCACCGCGAGCAGGCCTCGCGGGTCGAGACCACCCCTGATCAGCGCGAGCCGGGCGGCGCCGCGAGCCACGACGCCAGACGGCCCGGCGAACGGCGACAACGCGAGCAACTCGCCGTGCACGACCGCCGCGACGACCATTGCCGGCGCGTTCGTCGTGGTGATTACGGTCGCGAGCGCGTCGAGCCGCGTCGCGACCGCCGGGTCCGTCGTGGGTCGTCCCAGGACATCCGCCGGTACGGCATCCCGCGCGGCCAGCACGTGCAGCCGGGCGAGCACTTGTCGAGGCGCGCGTGACCATGTTCCGCCGAGCCCGTCGAGCGCGCTGGTGACCCGCAACGCACCCTGCAGTACGGGGTCGGTGACCGTGCCGGACCGTACGGCGTCCACCTCGTACCCGTGGCCGTCCAGGGCAGCGCTGGCAACGGCCGTGCGTAGGCCGACCTCGACGGCGACCGGGCCCCCGGAGCGGCGCAGAGCCGGATGTCGCATGGCGCCATCGACGGCGGCCCGCGCATCGTCGAACGCGGTCCGGCATTCGGGCAGGTCGAGCAGCCCAGCGAGCGGATCGGTCACGGCGTACACGGTAGTCACCGGCCCGGTCCGGCCGACCACCGACGGCGTCGCCAGGTTGCGCAACGAGCGTCGGCACGTGCGGCAACGACGGGATCGACAACGACCACTGCGCGAAGGGTGCTCACAGCTGTGCGCACCCTTGATCGAAACGGTTCCGAAACGGCAAGATATGAACAGGAAACTCGGGCTCATTCCCCCGGTAACTTGACCTCGCCGCACGGCCGCGTTCGGGACTAGCCTGCTTGTGGAGGCCCCAACGACGGTCACGACGAAGCCGGCGAGGACCGCCCCCTGGCCAGCAACGAAGCGCATGACGAGAGACACAACGGATCACACACCCATCGATCTGGAGCGCGCTGATGAGCGAAACGCTTGCAAACCTGCTACGCGAGGAGCGCAAATTCGAACCGCCGGCGGACCTCGCCGCCCACGCCAACGTCACGGCGGCGGCGTATGACGAGGCGAGCGCGGACCGGCTGGGGTTCTGGGAGACCCAGGCCCAGCGCCTGTCCTGGAACAAGCCGTGGGACACCGTGCTTGATTGGTCCAATCCGCCGTTTGCGAAGTGGTTCGTGGGCGGCCAGCTCAACATGGCCTACAACTGCGTCGACCGGCACGTCGAAGCCGGTCGGGGTGGCAAGGTGGCCATCCACTGGGAGGGCGAGCCCGGAGACACGCGCACGATCACGTACGCCGACCTGCAGAAGTCGGTGTGCCAGGCGGCTAACGCGTTGACGTCGCTCGGCGTCGTCGCCGGTGACCGCGTCGCGATCTACATGCCGATGATCCCGGAGGCCGCGATCGCGATGCTCGCCTGCGCCCGGATCGGCGCGGCGCACAGCGTCGTGTTCGGCGGCTTCTCGGTCGAGGCGCTGTCCGGCCGGATCAACGACGCGAGCGCAAAGCTCGTCATCACCGCCGACGGCGGATTCCGGCGCGGCAATCCGTCCGGGCTCAAGCCGATCGTGGACGACTCGGTCGCGCGGGCCCCGAGCGTCGAGCACGTCCTCGTGGTCCGGCGTACGGGCCAGGACGTCAACTGGACCGAGGGCCGCGACGTCTGGTGGCACGACGTCGTCGACACCGCGTCGAACGTGCACGAGGCGCAGCCGTTCGACTCCGAGCAGCCGCTGTTCATCCTCTACACCAGCGGCACGACCGCGAAGCCGAAGGGCATCCTGCACACCACTGGCGGCTACCTGACACACGTGAGCTACACGTTCAACGCCGTCTTCGACCACAAGCCGGAGACCGACATCTACTGGTGTACGGCCGACATCGGTTGGGTAACCGGCCACTCGTACATCGTGTACGGACCGATGTCCAACGGCGCCACCCAGGTCATGTACGAAGGCACCCCGGACACGCCGAGTAAGGACCGTTTCTGGCAGATCGTCGAGAAGTACAAGGTGACGATCATCTACACCGCGCCGACGCTGATCCGCACGATGATGAAGTGGGGCGACGAATTCCCGGCCGGTCACGACCTGTCGTCGCTGCGCATCATCGGTACGGTCGGCGAGCCGATCAACCCGGAGGCGTGGATCTGGTATCGGCAGATGATCGGTGGCGGCACGTGCCCGGTCGTGGACACCTGGTGGCAGACCGAGACCGGCGGCCAGATGATCAGCCCGCTGCCCGGGGTGACCGCGGCCAAGCCCGGCTCCGCCATGCGTCCGCTGCCCGGCATCGTCGCCGATGTCGTCGATGACGCGGCGAAGTCGGTGCCCAACGGTGGTGGCGGATATCTCGTGTTGCGCGAGCCGTGGCCCGGGATGCTACGCACGGTCTGGGGTGACGACCAACGCTTCCTCGACACGTACTGGTCGCGGTTCGGCGCCGGCTCGGGCGTCGGCGACGACTGGATCTACTTCGCCGGCGACGGTGCGAAGCGCGACGATGACGGCGATCTGTGGCTGCTCGGACGCGTCGACGACGTCATGCTGATCTCCGGCCACAACATCTCGACCACCGAGGTCGAGTCGGCGTTGGTAAGCCACCCGAAGGTCGCCGAGTCGGCGGTGGTCGGCGCGACCGACCCGACCACCGGCCAGGCCATCGTCGCGTTCGTGATGCTGCGCGGCACTACCGAAGTGACCGACACGCTCACCGATGAGTTGCGCGATCACGTCGCCAAGACCATCGGCCCGATCGCGAAGCCGCGGCAGATCATGCTCGTCGCCGAGTTGCCGAAGACTCGATCTGGCAAGATCATGCGACGTCTGCTGCGCGATGTGGCGGAGAACCGACAGCTCGGCGACGTGACGACGCTGCAGGACTCGGCCGTCATGGACCTGATCGCGAAGGGCCTGCAGTCCAGCAAGGCGGACGAGGAGTAGCCGCGAAACGATAGGTCATCGGGGCGTCCGGCGGGTCCGGGCGCCCCGATGCCGTACGAAGATCGCTGCGCTGACCGGTTCCGCTCATCGCGTCGGTGCTCGGTGCGCTGCCACGGCGCCGGGACGCGCCTTGTAAGCCGGCTGAGGCGGCCAACGGGCCCACAGTGTCGTTGCCGACACAAACGCCCACGGTACGTAGCGGTCACGAGGCCCTACGCTTATGCCATGACCGCACCCGCCACCGGGATCGACGACAGCTTCGTCCTGATCGACGGAGCCTGGGCGCATCGGTTCGTGAGTGCCAACGGCAACCGCTTCCATATCGTCGAGGCCGGGACCGGCCCACTTGTGCTGTTCCTGCACGGATTTCCGGAATTCTGGTGGGCCTGGCACAACCAGTTGCGGGCATTGTCGGAGGCCGGCTTCCGGGCCGTCGCGGTCGACATGCGTGGCTACGGCGCTAGCGACAAGCCGCCCCGGGGCTACGACGGCTACACGATGGCGGCCGACGTCGCCGGACTGATCCGTGCACTCGGTGAGCGCGATGCCGTCCTGGTCGGCGCCGGGTACGGCGGCATGATGGCCTGGACGACAGCGGCCTTCCACCCGAAGATGGTGCGCCACCTCATAGTGTCCGGCGCGGCGCACCCGTTGCGCGTACGTGCCGCGATCGCGACCGACCCGCGCGGCCAGTCGGCCTCTGCGACCCCGGTGCTGAAGTTCCAGATCCCGCGATACGAACACGTCGTCACGCGTGACGATGCGGCACTGGTCGGCGAATACCTGCGCCGTTGGGGCGGCGCCGATTGGGTGGCCGGTCCGGATTTCGCCGACTACGAGCGCAAGTGCCGCACCGCGATGCAGATCCCGCAGGCGGCGTTCTGCGCGCTAGAGGCATACCGCTGGGCGTTCCGCTCGGTGCTGCGCCTGCACGGATATCGGTTCGTACGGCTGCTCCAGGAGCCGATCACAGTTCCGACGCTGCAACTGCACGGCGCCGTCGACTCAGCGATCCTGCCGCGTACGGCCCAGGGTTCGGGCCGGTATGTCACCGCGCGCTACGAATGGCGGCTTATCGATGGCGTCGGCCACTTTCCGCATGTCGAGGTGCCGGATCTGGTGACCGGCGCGATCATCGAATGGACGAAGGTCTGAGCTGCTGCCGCCGACCGGCGCCGCGCCGTTCGGTCCGGCCGCGACGGGCGAAACGCTCGTCAGACGTGGTATTCGCGGGTGTCGGTGACCTCGGTCGCCGGCGCCCAACCCTGGTAAACGCCGAAGTCGAACTCTTCGAGATTTAGTCCGAGCGCGATCGGTGCCTTGCCGCCGGTGTATTCCAGCCGCAGCCAGCCGTCGTGCTCGCCGAGCACGATGAACGGTTCACCACGCCAGCGGCACATCGTCCGTACGTAGCAGAAGTCGTCGACCTCCTCGGCCCGTACAACGAGTCGATAGCGCCGGTCGTTGATCCGCGCGAAGCCCTCGGTCGGTTCCGTGGAGTAGAGCCGCATCAGCTCACCGTCCGGACTCGCCTCGTACACGATGCCGGCATAGGTTGCCTGATATCCGTCGCGCATCAACGATCACCCGACCGGGCCGCGCGTCCGGTCCGCGTTCCGGTCTCCGTACCGGTGGATCGGTTTGTGCCGCGACGGCCCGAGCCCCGCCAGCGGGGATCGAGCGGGTCGTCGCTCGGATCGGCGCTCGACGTGCCACTGGTCGGACCGGTGGCCGGCTTTGCCGCCTCGACGGACGGCGTCGGCGGGATGACCGGCACCGAGGGATCCCAGACCGCCTCGCTGTCTACACCGCGCGCCGGCCGCCAGAGGCACTCGTCGGCGTCCAGGAGTGCGATGAGCGTCTTGCGGCCGTCGCTCGTCAGGCGCCACATCTGCGCACCGTGCGGCAGCCGGATGCTGTCCACCTTGAACTCGGCGATGACCTGCCCGTCTTCCGCGGGAGCGAAGCCATTGCCGCGGAACGGAGCGCGCTCGATGATCCAGCCCTGCATCGCGCGCATGGCGGCTTCGTGCTGCCCGCCGTAGGGGATGCGATAGAGGTCCGGCCGGAACGCGGGCCACCGCAACAGATAGATCTCGGCGGCGTCGCGCCGGAACGGCGAACCGCTGTAGGTCAGGCCGAGCGACGCGATGAGCGCTGCCGGCGTGTGTAAATGCATGACCTCGGTCGCACGATGTACGAAGCCGGAGGCTCGGTCGTAACCCCGCTCGAGGTAGTAGTCGACCTGAGCGGCCGCGATCGGCTTCTGCATCACGACCGGCCGCTTCGGTGCCGGCGGCGTCACGCGTGCGTCGTCGTACTCGCCGAACTCCTCGTCATCGGTGAGGCCGACGTCGTCCGCCCAGGCGGCGAGCGCCTTGATCTGGATTCCGGGCAGCATCGCGCCGACCGGCGAGCCGGGGTTGACCGCGAACGCCCACTTCAGATCCGGCCAGACGTGAATGAGGTGGATGAACTTCGCCGTGATCGCGACCGCCTCGTCGCCGAGGAACTCCGACATACGCTCGGCCGACGTGAACACGACCAGGTATTGCTGCCCGTCCACCTCTTCCCGACGCCACGGGAACGCCTCGTCGTCGAGCTGACTGTCGGGCGACGCGTCCGCGGGGATCGGGACCAGTACCTTCGCGAGCAGGAGTGTCGACAGGAACTGTTCGGTCTCGCCGCTGTTCGCGGCCGCGAGCAACACGGACTCGGTTTCGTTGGCGGGCACAAACCCGGTGGCAGCGTTCGGCTCCGCGGTGGGTGCGGCCACATCAGACTCGCCGGTACGTTCCGATCTCGCGCTCGTCGCGGCGGAGTCAGCGTCGGACGATGCGGCCGCAGTGGCGGGCGCGGCCGTGGCCTGGGCCGCCGCGGCATCGACCGCCGGGGCCTTGGCCGCCCCTCCTGGCGCCGCGACGGTGGTTGCGTCGGCGGAAGTCTCATCCGTGGTCGAGGTTGCCGCGCCGGCAGCCGCCTCGTTCGCAGCCGTTGCGCCGGCGACGTCTTCCGCCCATCTGGTCGGCGCGGTTCCGGCGGCCGCGGTGGCGGCCCGCGCGGCCTGAACATCCGCTGCGGTGACGACCGTCGTCGCATCATCGCCGTCCGCATCATCCACGGTCGCCGCGTGGGCGCCAGTTGGGCTGGCCGCGGTCATGGGTGCAGCGCCCGCAGCCGCCGCAGCTGAGTCGGCCGCTGCGGCGTCGTCGTCCGGCCACATCGAGCTGTCGGCCGCGACGCCGTCATCAACGCCCGCCGATTTCGTCGGTCGTTGCTCGCCGCTCCAGGGGCTAGCCGAGGCCGGCGAGTCCGGGCCGAGCGAACCGGAGCCAGTCGATGACGCGCTTCGCCGGGGGATGTCGATGCGACGGGTCGGCGATGGGTCGGCGTCGAGGTCGATCCGCTGCGTGGCGTCTGAAGCGGGAGCACGCGCGGCCTCCGCCGCTGCGCGCGCGGCCCGTGCTGTCCGCACGGCCTCCGCTGTCCGCCCGGCATCCGGGGCTTGCAGATCGATCCGCTGCGTGGCATCCGGGGGCGGCGTCGAGCCCGAGCGCACATTGATCGGCCGCGTCGGCGAGGCGTCCGCGCCCATCCGCGGATCGATCCGCTGCGTCGCATCCGGAGCCGGGCCACGCGCCGCTCGGGCGTCCGCGCGCGCGGCCTCGGCCGCCGCCGGATCGATGCGCTGCGTGGCATTGGCCGGTGGTGTCTCGGGCCGGTTGCGCGCATCGATCCGCTGCGTAGCGTCCGCCGCCGGGCTGCGTGCCGCGTGCGCGGCCGCACGCGCCGCGGCCGCGGCGCGCGGATCGATCCGCTGTGTCGCATCCGGCGCCGCGTCGGCCGCTCGCGCTGCGCGCGCCGTGTCCGCCGCCGCCGCGCCGCGCGTGCGGTGTCTGCCGCGGCCCGAGCAGCCTCGGCGGCGCGCGGATCGATGCGCTGGGTCGCATCCGCCGGGGGTGTGGGCCGCCGATTGATCGGGCGGGTCGGCGACGCGTCATTGGCGGCGGCCGCCACCTGATCGACGCGCCGCGACGCGGGGTCTTCGGCCCGATGCGTCCGATCCGCACCGTTTGGTGAATCCGCAGCCGCCGACGGCGCGGCGGTGAGGCCCGGCTGCGTGCCGGTTCGCCGCATGCGGGCCACGCGTGCCCCGGTGTCTTCGACCGACAGGTCGATGAGCGTCGCGTCGATGACGTCCGAGTCGAACGTCGACGCGTCGATCACCGTCGCGTTCACGACCATCGCGTCGAGTGCCGTCATGCCTAGCACGGTCGACTCGATGATCTCGGCGTCGATAATGGTCGCGTCATGTCGTCGGGGACGCCGGCTCGGTCCGTCCGGACGGCCGCTCGCGGTCACGGACCGACCGGCGCTGTGAGCGCCGTCCGACCGTACGGACGTGGAGTCCGTGTCCACCATCTCGGCTTCGATGGGTTCGTCCGGTGGCGGCGGTGGCGTCGGCGTGAACGCGTCCCGGGCCGCTGTCGCCGTCGCGCGGGCCGCCTCCCGGCGAGCGCCAGTCGCGGCGGCGGCACCGGCACCGCGCGGAGGCGGTGACTGGGTCCGGCCACCGAATGGCTGGTACGTCTGCTCCACGCCGATGTTGCGGACGGAGCTGTCGGCCGGCGCCGTCGCGTACGCACGGCTCCGGACACCGGTTGTTCGCCCGGGCATCCGTACGTCGCCGCGAGCCAGCTGGGTGACGAACCATGGCGGGAGGTAGCCCTCGATCGGCAGGCCCGGGTTGACCGCAAGCCACCATTCGTGATTGGGCCATGCGCCGGCCAGCTCGTGATAGGCGATCCGTCGCGCCGACCCGGCGTGTTCGGCCAGGCAGGCCCGCATGGATTCGGCCGAGGTGAAGGCGAGCACGTGGGTGCGGCCACCGGAGTTCCAGGTGCCCCAGCCCATGGGCGCCCGGCCGGCCAGCGCCTCCGGGGAGACCGGCAGGAGCAATTCCGTACGCGCCAGGAGCCGAAAGTAAAGTTCCTGGTCGGCGGCCCGCAACGCATCCCGCATCGCGGTCTCGGCCTCGGTGGCCGGTTCCCAGTCAGTCACAGGCCACCTCCTTCGTCACCTGCCATCCCTGTCGCAGCGACCCGCCCAGCGTCGCGAGACGTGGCCGCTATGGCCATGCTCCGCAATTCTCCGGCAATCGGCCACGACAGCGCCCATCTGTCACCGCCAGCGAACACTGTGTCACCTAGAGGGGGCTGATCGCGAGTCCAACCTCCGAATTGGGCGTACCTTACCCTCCCGGCGTCCATCATCCCCCCAACGGCACTGTGACTGTCGATACGATCCGACCGTCCCGCGGCCGCGCGAGGAGTCGCGGCCGGCGGGCCGTTGGCGCGGTCACCGAGCCGCTGGTACGAATCGACACGAAGGGGACTTGATGCACCCGGCCGTTCGCGGTGCCGTCCGTTGGACCGTGGCCACCGCGACCTGTGTCGTGATCTTGGGGTTGCCGTGCACCGGCGCGGTCCCGGCCGCCGCGGCGGCAGCGTGCGGGGCAACAGCGACCCCCGCGCCGACCGTCAGCGATCCGGCCGCAGTCCCGTGGGCGGTCGCGGCGAGCGGCGTCGACGGACTGGCCGACGTCGCGAACGGCGCCGGTGAGACGGTCGCGGTGATCGACTCCGGAGTGTCGCCGCTGGCGACCTTCGGCCACCGCGTATTGCGCGGTCATGACCTGCTCGGCTCGACCGACGGACGGACGGACTGCGTCGGCCACGGCACGGCGGTGGCCAGCATCATCGCCGCGGCGCCGGCGAACGGCATCGGGTTTCAGGGTCTCGCCCCGGCAGCGAAGATCCTCCCGGTCCGGGTGACGGAGGCCGAGTTGGTCGGGAACGTTGCATCGGGCGACGCGACGACCGCGGCCGGCCTCGGCGATGCCATAACCTGGGCGGTCGACCACGGCGCCGACGTGCTGAACATCTCGGTCGTCGTCGGTACGGACGACCGGACGTTGCGTACGGCGGTCGCACGCGCGATCGACAAGGGCGTGGTCGTCGTCGCCTCCGTCGGCAACAGTCACAGTGATTCCGGTCCGGATCCGACGCCGTATCCGGCCGGCTATCCGGGCGTCATCGGCGTCGGTTCGATCGACTCGACCGGCGAGCGGTCGAGCACGTCCGAAGTCGGGGACTTTCTCGACGTGGTGGCGCCGGGTGGCGGTGTCACGGCCGATCGCGTGCCGAGCGGGCTTGGCGCGTTCGACGGGACGAGCTTCGCCGTGCCCTACGTCGCCGCGACCGCCGCACTCATCCGGCAGGAGTTTCCGGGGCTCGCTCCGGATCAGGTCGCCACTCGAATCTTCGCCACCACGGACCCGCCACCCATCGGCGCCAGTCCGACCGATTACGGGCATGGGATCGTCGACCCGTACCGAGCGGTCGCCGGGGCCCTGCCCGGCACCGATGTCACCGCGCCGCAACCCCCGTCCACGAGCTCGCCACCGCACTTCGCCGGCGGCACGGTCACCGGGCCGGCAGCCGGGATCGAGAATCCGGGGCGGCAACGGTCGATCGTCGCCGTAGCCGTCGCCATCGCACTGATCATGCTGGCTTTCGGCTGGACGCTCACTGCCGCCCACCGTCGTCGACTCGACCAACCGTGATCGCTGGCGCCGATTGGAGCCAGGGCGGCCAACGAAACAAGCGCGGCCCAAGCGACACCCGGTTTGTTGGTCGGGCGTGGTCGCATCGACGGCGTGCCAGAGCGCCCGAGCCTGACAGAGCCCGAACAGTCCAGAGCGCCTGAAAATACCTGAGCGCCCGAACACGCCCGAGCGCCCGAACATGACGGTGGCCGCCCGCAAGCGCGCGTCGCGCGCTCCGGACGGCCACCCCGTCATCACACCGATGTGCAATTCGCCGTCGGTCTGTCGATCTTCGCCTTAGCTGAACATGTTGGCGTTGCGGGTCTCGGTGACCTGGTATTCGGCGGCCGATTCGTCGACGGCATTCTTGATGTCGTGCAGCATGCGCGTCAGGTCGTTCGCCGCGTTCGTCCACTTGAGATGGTTGGCATCGTAGGACTCGCGCGCGGTGCCGCTCCACGTCGCGACGAGCGGCTTCGCATCGGCCTCCAGATTGGCGAGCTGACCCTGCAATTCGTTGACCGCGGACTGGATGTCACGGCTCGCCTGCTCGAGCGCCGCGAAGTTGACGACCAGCAGGCCGTCATGTGAGCTACCCATGATCAGTTCGCTCCCTTCAGCGGCAGGGTGACCGTCGCCGACGGCTTCATACGGCCGGCCGCGTTGGCGTCCGACGTTGTGTATTGACCGGCCGCCGAACGCATATTTTCCGCGGTCGCCGTCAACGCCTGGTTCAGCGCGGTCTGGTCATCCGCCCATTCCTGCTTGACCTGCTCAAACGAGCGGCCGCCCGCGCCCTGCCACTGCGTGCGCAGGACCTCGAGCTCGCTCAACAGACGCTTCAGCGTGCTCTGCAGCGACGAATTCACGTTGTCGAACTTCGTCGCGGTCTGCAGCATGACGGCCGCCTCGGCTTGAGTCGTCTGCATGCTTGGTGTCACCTCGCCTCATGTGAATGCCGGCTGAAACCGAATCGCCGACGGCGTCGACGTCCTCATTGCTCACCGACCGTATCGATGCCAACGATTCCCTCGCTACCCCGACTTCGAAGCTGTGGATAACTCTCGACATACCGTGGATATCTCTCAATACACCGGCCACTGCGGTCGATGCGTACCCTCAAAGCCGTCAACTTCCGGCGGTCTTCTGGGCCGCGGATCGGCTCAGGACCACACCGGTCGGCACCGTGTCGACGACGTCGCTGGGCAGCGTCAGCACCCTGGCCGAGGCGTATCCGAGGCTCGCCAACGAATCGGAGTCGGCGATCGGAAAGCGCTCGCCGTCATCGGTGAGCAGGTAAGTTGGCGCCGCCGCGACCGTACCGCTCGATCCAGGCGACGCGGCCGCACGCACCAGCGCCGCGCGCCCACCCGGCACGACGAGGCGGGACCGGCCAGTGACCTGATCTGATCCGGCCGGCACGCGGGCGCCGACGCTGACCCCGGACACCACGCCATCGGCCGTCAAACCGACGCACAGGCTCGTATCCGTGCTCGCGAAGGTCGGTGCCTGCGCTGGCCAGTCCGACCCGACGCCGAGCGAGGGCGCCGCGCCGTCAAACACCTGTTGGTCGACGTGAATCGGGGCTCCGGTGCCCTCGTCACCGAGGATGTCCTTCTGCAACGGCGTGACGATCGCGATGTCCTTCGGGCGTACGAGACCGTAGACGCGCTGATCTCCATCGCCGGTGTAGACGACAGTCCCCGTGGTCAGATTGGCCACCGACGACGGCTGGCCGGCTTCGATCGGGATGGCCTTCAGATCGGAACCGGGTGGCAGCGCGTTGATGACGACGTCCGGAACCGGACGCGGCGATCCGGCCCCCTTCAGCGGCACCGGTACGACCACGCGCGGGTCCGCGATCAGATACCGGCGGTTGTGCCAGATGAGGTATTGGTTGCCGTTGGATGTGCGGCCGTAGACCGCATCGTCGCCCAGGCCGCGCCCGCCGGAGGCCCCGCCGGCGATCAGCGCGGGGTTCGAGGCGTCGGCGCCCGTACATACCGACCAGCCGCCCGCAAACAGATCCGCCGCGGCCGGCAGCGAATCCGGGGCGCCGGGAATGCCGAGCGGAATGCCGCGCTGAGTGGCGGCGAGATCGGCGTGGGACACCGAGACGGTCGTCCCACCGCCACCGACGATGAGCCGGGCCGACGTGTAGTTGAGCACCGGATGCAAAACGCCGTCGAGATACACGAAGCGCGCGCCGGTCTCCTTCTCGACGATCACGGCGTCGCTGCGTCGCCAGTCCGGCGCCTTCGGCGAGATCAAGCCGATCGCGGCGACGACGCCGAGCGAGAGCACCGCGATGGCGACGCCGGCGCCAACCGCGCCGCCGGCGCGGCGCATCTGCGGTACGGCCGCGTCCGAGCGCTGGCTGACCATTGCGCCCAACAGGCGGCGCATCGCGAATCGGTGCGCGCGCAACTCTTCGGACCTGGAGGCCATGCCGTTCCCGTGTGTCCCCTCGCCGCCGCGCCGACCGGTCGCCGGCGTCCGTGCATCGCGAGCGGACACTGACGCCGGCCAATGCCGTGCCATACGATAGCGCCTTGCACCGATCTCGCAGCACCCGTGCGGATGCCCACCGGTCGATGAAGGGACGCGATGGCGGCGATCAACCCGGACCCGGCCCGCGGCGCGCTCTACATGCGACAGCGGATCATCTGTCTGGTCGCGGCGGTTGCGCTTCTGCTGGCCGCGACGGCTCCGGGCGCGTTGGCGCTGGGCGCGGTCGGCATCGTGCTAGCTGCGCTGGCGCTGCCGCAATGGCGCGGCCGCGCACTTGTGTCGTGGCTCGGAACGGCACTGCGGTACGCGATTCGGGGCCGGCACTCGTATGGTCCAACCGGTCTCTTCCCGCTCGTCGCGCCGGACGCGACCGTGATGTCGGTCGAAGTCTCCGGCGTACAGGTCGGAGCGATAGCCGACCCGCACGGGTTGGGCGCGATCATCGAGATCGGTGATCCGCAGGCACTCCTAGCCAGTGGTGGCGTGATCGTTCCGTTGCCGACCGATCTCGTCGGCTCACCGACCGCCGACGAACCGGCTGCGTCGACGCAGGTGCTCGTGGTCCGCCGCGCCCAGTTCCAGCGCCTGTTCGTGGCCGTACGGGTGGGTGGCGACGGGATCGCCTGGACCGACACGCAACTGCGGCAAGCGTTGTCCAGTGCGGTTCGTGGAGTCGTCCGACGACTCGCGCGTATGGGCGTGACCGGTCGTCCGTTGTCGGCTACGACGGCGCCGGCCGCGGTCGCGTGGTCGGTCGAGGGCCGCCCCGACACCGGTGCCGCCGAGGTTGACGAGCGCTGGGATCACGTACGGATCGGCGACGCGTTCCAGGTGACCGTACGGATCGGCAACACGGCCGACCGCCTGTCCGCCGATCTTCTGGGTCGACTGCTGCGCGGTCCGGCCGCGGTCACGGCGCTGGCGGTCGCGGAGGACCGGCTGCTGTTGCGCGTCGCCGCGGCAACTCCGGCCGCACTTGCCGGCGCTGTCGCGTCCGCAATGGCGGCCTGCCCGGGCTCGGTGACTCACCTCGATGGCGAACAGCGCACCGGGCTCGCGGCCACGCTGCCGCTCGGGTTCGCGGAGCCGGCCACATCGGTTCGACCGACCATGAAGCCACGACGCCGCCGACCGCAGGCGGCCGACCGATTCGCGTTGCCCACTCGTCCCATCGGTCCCGGTGGCGAGGCGCATCAGGCCGGACCGGTCGCGCTCCCGGACGCCGGGCTCCTGCTCGGCCGCGACCGCCGCGGCGTGCCGGTCTTCCTGCAGCTCGACCCGAATCGCACCACCCCGCTCCGGCTCGCGGTCGTCGGCGGTCCCGTGGCCGCACGTGTCCTGTCCGGACGGCTGCGTGCGCTGGCCGACAACTCGGGCACCGCACCGGCCGTGCCGGTGGCGATGGCCGCGTTCGAGCATCTGACGCCGGCCGACAGCGCGACGCTGGCGAGCGCCGACGTCGTCGTGTGTCAGCCGATCTCGCAACCGGAGGCGGCGCTCGTGGCGACGGCGTTGCGATTGACGCGAGCCGGCGCGTGGCTGTCCCGCATCGAGGGCGACATGATCGCGATCATTAGTGACGGTGCGGTGCGCTGGGCGCAACTGTCCGCACCGGCCGTGGATTCCCGCCGCTCCAGCGGTCTCGCCGGTCTAGCCGGGCTTGCTCGTACATGACAGGATGCCGCGCATGAGTTATCTCATCCGACTGGCCGTCAGTGCGGTCGCACTGTGGATATCCACTCTGCTGATCAGTGGCGTCCATCTCACCACCGACTCGACGGCGAAGAAGGTCGGCACGATCGTCGTCGTGGCGGCCATTTTTGGTCTCATCAACATGTTCCTGCGGCCGATCATCAAGACCATCGGCTGCGGCCTGTATGTCCTCACCCTCGGTCTCATCGCGATCATCGTCAACGGTCTGCTGTTCTGGTTGGTCAGCTGGATCGCTGGCGGGCTCAACCTGCCGTTCCACGTCGACAACTTCTGGCCGAGCGCGATTTTCGGCGCCCTGGTCGTCGGCGTCGTCAGCTGGCTGCTGAACCTGGTCGTACCGGACGGCGACAAGTGAGGCAGTAGCGGCCAACCGATGGGTACGGACGGCCGAAGCGCTCGGTGAGATGACGCACACATCACGCGACCGGGTGCCGAGCGGCGCCTTACCGTAGGGGGCATGGGCCCGCGGCGTGGTTATGTCTCCGGCGTCGCGGCGTACGTGATGTGGGGTTTTTTCCCGATCTACTTCCACGATCTGCGGCCGGCCGGTGCGGTGGAGATCCTGGCCCACCGCATCGTATGGTCAGCCATATCGGTAGCGGTCCTCATCACCGTGATCCGCCGGTGGGGGACGCTTCGTGACCTCGCCCGCCGACCCCGTACGGTGGCCGGGATCGCTATCGCCGCTGTACTGATCGCGGTCAACTGGGGCACCTATATCTACGGCGTGAACTCCGACCATGTGATTGAGACGTCGCTCGGCTACTTCATCAACCCGTTGCTGTCGGTGCTGCTCGGCGTGTTCGTGTTCCGCGAGCGGCTCAGCGCGGCGCAGTGGGTCGCCATTGGCTTGGGGGCGGTCGCGGTCGTCGTCATCACGGTCGACTATGGGCATCTCCCGTGGATTGCGCTGATCCTGGCCGCATCGTTCGGCACGTACGGTCTGGTGAAGAAGCGGCTGGCGCTGCCGCCCGCGGAGGGGCTCCAGATGGAGGCCACGATGCTCCTCCTGCCGGCGCTCGGCTATCTCGGATGGCTGACCGTGGCCGGCCGGTCGACCTTCACCACTGTCTCCCCGGCGCACACCGTGCTGCTCCTGCTGTCCGGCATCATGACCGCGTTGCCGTTGCTCCTGTTCGCCGACGCCGCCAACCGCATCCCGCTGACCGTGCTCGGCATCTTGCAATACATAACGCCGGTCCTGCAGCTCGTTGTCGGCCTGCTGATCTTCCATGAGCCACTACCGCCGGCCGAACTCGTGGGGTTCGCGCTCGTGTGGCTGGCGATCGTGATCTTCACTTGGGATGCGCTGCTACGCGCCCGCCGTACGCGTCCCGCGCCGTTGGCGAGCGACGGACCCGCGGCGGCAACGACGCTCGCGCTCGACGGAGCCGCCGCCGCGCCGAACTAGGTCAGCTTGTACTCCAGCTGAACCTTTCCGTTCGGCCCGACGAGTTGCACGCTTGAGATGTCGCTGGACGGCCACCAGGTCTGGCCCTCAATCGGCACGTTGTCACCTGGTTCCGCCGACCACGACCCGATTCGCTCCGGCGTACCGTGCTTCGGGACGACGTAGAGCACGAATCTGACCGGCCCCTGGTATTCGTCCGGGATGCCCTCGTACTTGCAGGTGCCGACCACCCGCGTGCCGCCCGCGACGTCTTGCAGCCCAATAGATGCCGACACGATGCTCGGGGTGCTGAGCGGCGTCATCTGATGCAACACGACGGCCTGCGCCGACGCCGACGGCTTGACCACCGGCCCAGCGACGGGCCGTGCGGTGTGCGTTGGCATCGTCAATCCCACGACCAGCGCGACGCAGGCGGCCGCGACCGCACCGGCAATGGCAGCGAAGCGATAGTTGCGCCGGCGGCGGCGAACCTGGCCGATGACCGCGGGCAACACGGTCGCCGGTGCGTGGATCCCCTCGTCGGCAGTGACGGACGCCTCGTCGAGGCGGCCCATCAGGCCCGGCAAAATCGCAAGATCGCCGACCTCGGCACGGCATTCCGCGCACGTCGACAAGTGACGTTCATACGCCTGACGTTGCGCTGGCGACAACGCGCCGAGAACGTAGACGCCGGACTCCACCAACATCGGACAGGTCATGATGCCGCCACCAAGTTCCGATCGGGGCCGCCCTCGCTTGCCGCGTTCACCCGATCACCCCCATCTCGGTGAGCGCCAGGCGCAGAGCGCGCAGCGCGTAATGCGTTCGCGACTTGATCGTGCCGGGCGGCACGCCAAGCCGGGCAGCGGCGTCGGCGACCGAACGTCCCCGATAGAACGTCTCGATCAGCACCTGCCGGTGCGTCGGCGTCAAGCGGTCCAGCGCCTCGGCGATCAGCCAGCCCTCGACCACGCGGTCCGCCTCGTCGGTGCTGGGCGGTTCCGGCAGAGTATCGGTGATCACTTCGGCAACTCGACTCGATCGACGCCGCCACGCGTCGATCGAGAGGTTCCGGGCGGTCGTGAACAGCCACGCACGCACGGAGCCTCGCTCCGGATCCAGGACATCTGGGTGGCGCCATGCTCTGACCAACGTCTCCTGCACCAGGTCTTCCGCTCGTTGCCGGTCGCCGCCAGAGAGTCGCAAGGCGTGCGCGAACAGCGCGTCGCCGTGCTCCGCGTAAAGCGCGCGGACCACATCCTCGTCGGCCCCGGTCAACCTGGGAATCCCCCTTTACCACCAAGCCCCGTCCACCATTGTTTACGCAGACTGGTGCGGGGCGGTTCAGGAGGGGACCCTACGTTGCCCGCGGTGACGGGATCGCCGAGGCTAGCGCGGCGACATCCTTTGACAGATCAGTCAGTTTGGCACGAAACACGCTGGCCGACTTGGTCAGGTCGGCCAGCGGCGCCGCCACCGCGAGCACCATGCGGCGCTCCGGATCCCGGTCCGGGAGCACGATCACACTCGCGCATCCGACGCCCGGGCGGTACTGCCCGAGTTCGACGTACATCCCGCGACGCTCACCGGCGATCAGATCAGCCTCGAGCGCCTCGACCGAGTCCAGCGTGTTGCGCGTGTACGCGCGCATGCCGGCGTCCCGTACGTACCGGACCCGCTCTTCCGGCCGCATGGTGGCGAGCAGCGCCTTGCCCAGTGCCGTGGCATGCGCGCCGTCATCGAACCCAGGCACCAGATCCTCCAGGTAGGGCGACCGGGGACCCTCCACCACATTCGTCAACGCGACGCGACCACTGATGAACCGGCCGATGTAGTAGCTATAGCCGGTGTCCTGACTGGCCCGGCGCAGGCGCGCGATCACGGTCTCCGGCGCCCGGAACGCATCCACGAGTTCCCGGAAGCGGTCGCTGACCTCCAGCCCGACGCCGTACGTCCCGTCGTCGCGGCGAACCACGTAGCCCTCGTACGCCAACGTGCGCACGAGGTGATAAGTCGTGGCAACGGTCAATTCACAGCGCCGGGCGATCTGCTTGACCGTGAGCCCGCGTGGCGTGGCGCCCACCGACTCCAAGACCCGTAACGCGCGGGAAACGCTACGGATCAGGTCCGCAGGCTCAGCCTGAGGATCTCGCACCGGTGACTCCCTCTGCGCCGCAATCTTCAACGGTGCGCAGCCACACCGCCACGCTGGGGATTCACCATATGAAATTTTGGTACGTTTGCCAATGCCCGTTTGACGGGCGACGCCTCTAATCGACTGATGGCCCATCGCCCGAACGGGCCATGCCCGGACGAAACTCAGCCCGTGCGGTCCGCCATCAGATCGCATACCGATTCGAGCCCCCGCCGCGCCGAACCGGCCGGCAATCCGGCCAGCTGACGGCGCGCCCGTTCCGCGTACGACCGGACTGTTTCCCGGGCCCGGGCGAGTGCGGGCGAACGGCGTAGCAGGGCGAGCGCTTCCGCATGCTCGGCGTCGTCGGTGATGGCGCCGCGCGACAGGATCTCCCGCAACCGTACGGAATCCGGGTCGGCGTCGTCGGCGGCGAGGGCGTAGAGGACCGGCAGGGTCGGTACGCCTTCGCGGAGATCGGTGCCCGGCGTCTTGCCCGACTGGGAACTCTCCGAGGCGATGTCCAACACGTCGTCGGCGAGCTGATAGGCGATGCCGATCGTCTCCGCGTACGCCGCCAGCGCCTCCGACTCGGCCGCCGTCGCACCGCTGAACATCGCTCCGAACCGCGCCGACGTCGCGATGAGAGACCCGGTCTTGTCGGCCAGGACACGCAGGTAGTACGCCACGGCGTCGTCACCGGGCTGGGCACCGACGGTCTCGGCGATCTGACCGTGCACGAGCCGCGAGAACGTCGCTGCCTGGATGCGTACCGCCTCCGGGCCGAGGGTGGCGGCGACGCTGGCCGCGCGCGCGAACAGATAGTCGCCGACCAGGATCGCGATGGAATTGGTCCACCGGGCGTTGACCGATGGAGCGCCGCGCCGCACGTCGGCCTCGTCCATCACGTCGTCGTGGTAGAGGGTCGCGAGGTGCGTCAGCTCCACGACGACGGCCGCCGCGACGACCGCGGCCGGCGTGCCCGCGGTGAGCTCGATCTCGGCCGGCTCGACCCGCGCCAGGCCCGACGTGTCGACCACGCTCGGCAGAGCAGCGGCGGCCCGGGCCACGACGTCGGCCGCACCGGTCGTCGGGATCGCCGCGGCCGCCCCGAACTGTGCGCCCAGCGCCACGAGCATGGGTCGGAATCGCTTGCCGCCGGCCTCCATGCCGTGCAGCGCCGCCTTGGCAATCAGGGTGTCGTCGCTCGCGACGACCGCGCGCAGCGCCGACTCGACCTCGGCGAGTATCGCCGCCGCCGATGACTCGACGCCCGCGTCGCCGATGTCGACGCCGAGAATCCCGGCCGATGCGCTCGTCACGGGCACAACGATGCCATATCCGCTTGCCACGACCGTCCCTCCCCCGGCGTCGACAGGCCGACAAAACCACGCAGCGGGTGCACCGGTGTGCTCCCGCCCCGCGACCCCCCGGCGCGGGATTAGCTCAGCGTAGGAACTCGGCGGCCTTGTTCGCGAGATCCAGCACCGGCGTCGGTGCGACGCCGAGGACAACGGTGGCCAGGACGCCGACGGCGAGCGCTGCGGACGTCAGTGCGCCCGGGATGGACACCGTCGGTGTCTGCTCGCCGGGATCGGACAGCCACATCAGCACGACCACACGCAGGTACGGGAACGCGAGGATCATGCTCGTGATGACGCCGGCGATGACGAGCCAGGTTTGGCCGCCGCCGATCGCGGCCGAGAACACCGCGAACTTGGCCGTGAAGCCGGAGGTCAGTGGAATGCCGGCGAAAGCGAGCATGAGAAAGGTGAAGATCGCGGCGTAGAGCGGCGAGCGCCGGCCGAGTCCGGCCCAGCGGGACAGGTGCGTCGCCTCACCGTCGGCGTCGCGCACCAGCGTCACGACGCCGAACGCGGCAATGATCGTGAAGCCGTACGCAACCAGGTAGAACATGCTCGACGACAGCCCATCCCGGTCCAGCGCGAGTACGCCGACCAGGACGTAACCGGCGTTGGCGATGGACGAGTAGGCGAGCAGGCGCTTGATCTCAGTCTGCGTCACCGCCAGGATCGAGCCGACGAGCATCGTCAGCACCGCGACCACGCCCACGACGAGCTTGTAGTCCCAACTCGCGCCCTGGAACGCGACGTACGCCACTCGCAACAAGGCACCGAACGCGGCCGTCTTCGTACAAGCGGCCATGAACGCCGTCACCGGCGTCGGTGCACCCTGGTACACGTCGGGTGTCCACACGTGGAACGGCACCGCGGCGATCTTGAATAGCAGGCCGATCGCGAGCAGCCCGAAGCCGCCGAACAACAGCGCCTGGCTGTTGGACGAGTTGAGCGTGGCGTCGTGGATGCCGGCAAAGTCGACCACTCCGGCGAAGCCGTAGATGAGCGCGATCCCGAACAGGAAAAACGCGGACGCAAACGCACCGAGCAGGAAATACTTCATCGCCGCTTCCTGCGACAGCAGCCGACGCCGGCGGGCCAGCGCGCACAGCAGGTAGAGCGGCAGCGAGAAGACCTCCAGCGCGACGAACATCGTCAGCAGGTCGTTCGCGGCGACGAACAGAAGCATCCCGCCCAGCGAGAACATCATCAGCGGGTACGTGTCGGTCGTCCCCGGCTCCCGCCGTGCCTGCACGCGGTCGGCCTGGGTTCCGGCGGTCACCGCGGCGGACGCGACGAACGCGCCGCCCCGCTCGACCGACCGCTCGGCGATCAGCAGTAGGGAGACGGCGCCCATCGCGATAAGCGCGCCCTGCAGGAACAGCGCCGGGCCGTCGACCGCGATCGCGCCGGCGGCGGTGATCGTCCCGCGGTTCGTCGCGGTGAACCCGGTCGCGTTGAGGATCACGAACACGAACGAGGCGACCAACGCGGCCAATGCGACCAGCACCTGCGCCGGTTGGCGGCTGTATCGCGGCGCGAACGCCTCGATCAGCACGCCGACGAGCGCGGCGCCGAACAGGATCAGCATCGGCATGAGTGCCTTGTAATCCAGGTGCGGCAGCACGAAGTTCCCGGCGGCGACCGCCGGTTGCACGAGGTTCACTTGCCGCCTCCCGAAGCGGCCGTCGGGGCGGGGTCACTGGAGCCGATCTGGCTCAGCGTGGCCTTGACGGCGGGATTGATGACGTCGATCACCGGCTTCGGGTAGAAGCCGAGCAGCAGGATGAGCGCGATGAGCGGCGCGACGACCGCGATTTCACGTCGGGACATGTCCTTGCGCATGCCGTCGACGCGCTCCAGCATCGGATTGAGCTTGCCCTGCGTCGTTCGCTGCACCATCCACAGCACGTAGATGCAGGCGAGGATGATGCCCGTGGTCGCGATGACCGCGACCGTCTTGTTCACCGTGAACGTGCCGATCAACACCAGGAACTCGCTGATGAACGGCGACGTGCCCGGCAGCGCCAGCGACGCGAGGCCGGCGATGAAGAACACGCCGGCCAGCACCGGGACGAGCTTGCCGGCGCCGCCGAAGTCACCGACCAGTGCCGAACCGCGGCGGCTGGCCAACATGCCGACGACCAGGAAGAGCAGGCCGGTCGCGAGGCCGTGGTTGACCATGTAGAGCACCGCGCCCGTGCCCGCCTGCGTGGTGAAAGCGAAGATCCCGATGCCGATGAACCCGAAATGCGCGATCGATGTGTACGCGACCAGGCGCTTGAGGTCGTTCTGCCCGACCGCGAGCAGTGCACCGTAAATGATGCCGACCAGCGCCAGCGCCAGCCCGAGAGGCGCGAAGTAGTGCGACGCGTTCGGGAACAACGGCAGGCAGTAGCGCAGGATGCCGAACGTCCCGACCTTGTCCAGGACGCCGACGAGCAGCGCCGCGGCACCGGTCGGCGCCGCGCCACCGGCGTCCGGAAGCCAGGTGTGGAACGGGAAGAACGGCGCCTTGATCGCGAAGGCGATGAAGAACCCGAGGAACAGCCAGCGCTCCACGCTGGTCGACATGTGCAGCGTCGTGAGCTGTTGCCAGTCGAACGTGCCGGTGCCGAACTGGTCGCGCCCGACGACCCAGAGGCCGATCACGGCCGCGAGCATCAGCAGGCCGCCGACGAGCGAGTAGAGGAAGAACTTCACCGCCGCGTACTGGCGCCGCGGTCCACCGTACGAGCCGATCAGGAAATACATCGGCACGAGCATGATCTCGAAGAACACGTAGAACAGGAACACGTCCGCGGACGCGAAAACACCGATCATGGTGAACTCGAGGGCCAGCAAGAGCGCGAAATACGCCGGTACGCTCCGCTGGCTCGGCTCCGCGTCGTGCCAGGACGCCAGGATCACCAGCGGCACCAGGATGGCGATCAGCAGGATCATCACGAGTGCGATGCCGTCGGCCTGCAGCGTGAATCGCGCGCCCCAGAACGGAATCCACGGATACGACTCGCGGAATTGGAAGCGCGGACCGCCGGCCTTGAACGCCACCCACATGCCGATGGCAAAGCCGAGCACCACGACCGACCAGAACAGCGCGACGACTTTCGCCAGTTGCGGCTTGGCCCGTGGCACCAGCGCCACGACGGCCGCGCCGACGAGCGGCAACAGCGTCAAGACGCTCAGGTACGGGAATCCGTGCATCATGCGGCCTTTCCATCGCGGGTGCCGTGCGATGCCGGTCGCGCGAGCGCGAGAACCGGCGGGGGGAGCGCGAGCGACAGCGTCATCCGACCGACACCGCCAGCAGTGCGGCGAGCACGAGCAGCGCGCCGCCGAGCATTGACAGGGCGTACGTCCGGACGTAGCCGGTCTGCGTACGCCGCAGCCGGCCCGACCCGCCGCCGACGAGCGCGGCCAGGCCGTTGACGAGGCCGTCGAGTCCCTTGTTGTCGAAGTAGACGAGCGCCCGGGTCAGGTAGATACCCGGCTTCTCGAACAGCGCCTCGTTCAGCGCGTCGCCGTAGAGGTTGTTGCGGGCCGCGGTGACGACCGGACCGGCCGGCTGCGGTTCGAGCGCCGTACCGCGCCGGAACAGCGCCCACGCGCCGAACCCGCCGATCAGCACGAGCGCCAGCGTCAGCAGCGTCACCGGCAGCTCGGAGATGTTCGGGTGCGCCTCGGCACCGGTCAGGTCCGGCACCGGCGTCAGCCACTTCACGACCGACGTCTTCATCAGGAAGCCGGCCACGATCGCCCCGACCGCCAGGAAGATCAGCGGAATCGTCATGACGAGCGGCGACTCGTGCGGATGCTTGTTCTCCTCGGTGTATCGCTCCGGACCGTGGAACGTGAGGATGAACAGCCGCGTCATGTAGAACGCCGTGAGTCCGGCCGAGAACATCGCGGTGAGCCCGAGTACCCACCCGGACCAGCCGGGCCGGTTGAAGGCGGCCAGGATGACCGGATCCTTCGCGAAGAAGCCGGACAGCGGCGGGATCCCGATGATCGCAAGCCAGCCCGCCATGAACGTCAGCCAGGTGATCTTCATGTACTTGCGCAGGCCGCCGAAGCGCCGGATGTCGGTCTGGTCATGCATGCCGTGCATGACCGAGCCGGCGCCGAGGAACAAGTCGGCTTTGAAGAAACCATGCGCGAGCAGGAGGATCAGGGCCAGGGCGTACGCGCCGCCGCCGAGACCGACGCCGAGGAACATGTAGCCGATCTGGGACACCGTCGACCAGGCGAGGATGCGTTTGATGTCGTCCTTCGCGCAGCCGATGATCGCGCCGCCGAGCAGCGTTACCGCGCCGATCGCGACCACCACCGATTGCGCGTCCGCGTTCTGATCGAAGATCGGCGCCGACCGGGCGATGAGATAGACACCGGCGGTCACCATCGTCGCGGCGTGGATGAGGGCGGAGACCGGAGTCGGGCCTTCCATCGCATCCGGCAACCAGGCCTGCAGCGGGAACTGGCCGGACTTGCTGACCGCGCCGAGCAGGAGGAGCAGCGCCAGGGCGAGCGTGACGCCCTGCGACGCGGTACCGACGCCGTTGAAGACGCCGCTGAAGCTGACCGTGCCGAACACCGCGAACATCAGGAAGATGGCAAGGCTCAGGCCCGCGTCACCGACGCGGTTCATGATGAACGCCTTCTTGCCCGCGGTCGCCGCGGGCGGCCGCAGATAGTAGAAGGAGATGAGCAGGTACGAGGCGAGGCCGACGCCCTCCCACCCGAGGTAGAGAACGAGGTAGTTGTCCGCCAGCACGAGCGTGAGCATCGCCGCCACGAACAGGTTGAAGTAACCGAAGAACCGGCGCCGGCCCGGATCGTCGGCCATGTAGCCCACGGCGTACACGTGGATCAGGAAGCCCACGCCCGTGATCAGCAGGACGAAGATCGCGGCCAGCGGATCGAACAGGAAGCCGAAGTTGATCTGCAACGAACCGACCGGGATGAATTTCCACAGCGTGAGCTCGGCCGTCCGGTTCCCGGACAGCCCGCGCAGCGCGAAGAAGTCGATCAGGCCGAGGATGAACGCGGCGCCGACGCTCGCGACGCCGAGCAGGTGGCCCCACTTGTCCGCGCGCCGACCGGCCAGCAGCAGCACCGCGGAGCTGGCGGCCGGAATGGCGATGAGCAGCCAGACGGACGACAGCACTCCATGGGCCGGCGCGTAGGTAACGGCCGCCGTGACAGCGGCCGGGGAATGTTCAAGCATCGGCGGGTCCTCAGTACTTCAGCAGGTTGGCGTCGTCGACGCTGGCCGAGCGCCGCGTACGGAAGATCGACATGATGATCGCGAGCCCGACCACGACCTCGGCCGCCGCGACGACCATCGCGAAGAACGCGATCACTTGTCCGTCGAGCGTGCCGTTGATCCGGCTGAACGTGACCAGCGCTAGGTTCGCCGCGTTCAGCATCAGCTCCACGCACATGAACAGCACGATGGCGTTGCGTCGGATGAGGACGCCGACCGCGCCGATCGTGAACAGCATCGCGGCGAGTACGACGTAGTACGTCGGGGTCATGAGGACGTCCCTCCGGTCAGCGTGCGCTTCGGCTCCGCCTCTTCGTTGGTCAGTTCGCGCGCCGGCAGGATCTCCGAGATGCTCCGGCCGGCCGGTGTGCCATCGGGCAGCCGCGCCGCCGTCGCAACCGAGTCGGAGGTCGCGAACACGCCCGGGCCGGGCTTCGGCGCCGGGTAGTTGCCAGGGGCGAAGCGCTCGCGCATCTTCGCCGGCTGCGACCGGTCGTCGTCCTTGTCGCGCTGACGGTGGGCGAGCACCATCGCGCCGAGCGCCGCCGTGATGAGCAGCGCCGAGGTGATCTCGAAGGCGAAGACGTACTTGGTGAACAGCAAGCTCGGCGATGCCTTGCACGTTGCCGTTGCCCGACCCCTGGGTGCTGTGGGCCGTGTTGGCCGCGGTCAGGTTGACGCTCGGGCCGGTTGATCGCCCGGCCGAGCGCGGTGCCGAGCAGCACCGCGAGACCGACGCCGAGCAGGATCGCGGCGACGCGTTGGCCGCGTAGCGTCTCGATGATCGAGTCGGACGCATCCCGGCCGACCAGCATCAGCACGAACAGGAACAGCATCATGATCGCGCCGGTGTACACGATGATCTGCACGATGCCGAGGAACGGGCCGGCCTGCAGCACGTAGAAGACACCGAGCGACAGCATCGTCGCGACCAGGAACAGCGCCGAGTGGATCGCGTTGCGCGCCCAGACCATGCCGATCGGCGCCGATCAGCGACACGACGGCGAGCGGGTAGAACGTCCACTTCTCGCCGCCGGACACGTGCGTCGCGCCGACGGCCATCATCACTAAGTCGTGACTCATGACGTGTGCGCCTTCCGTCGCTCACCCGGCAGCTTGCCGACCGGGGACACGTGGCCGGGCGCGTGCTCGGCGCCCGCGCTCGTCCCCGGGTTGTCCAGCCCCGACAGGTAGTAGTCCTTCTCGGTGTCGCCCAGCCGCATCGGGTGCGGCGGCTGCTCCATGCCTTCGAGCAGCGGAGCGAGCAGCTGCTCCTTGGTGAAGATGAGGTCGCGGCGGTTGTCCCGGGCCAACTCGTACTCGTTGCTCATGGTCAGCGAGCGCGTCGGGCAGGCCTCGATGCACAGACCGCAGAAGATGCAGCGGGCGTAGTTGATCTGATACACGGTCGCGTACCGCTCGCCGGGCGAGAAGCGAGCGTCCTCGGTGTTGTCGCCGCCCTCGACGTAGATCGCGTCGGCCGGGCAGGCCCAGGCGCACAGCTCACAACCGATGCACTTCTCCAGGCCGTCCGGGTGACGGTTGAGGATGTGCCGGCCGTGGTAGCGCGGCGCCGTCGGCGTACGCACCTCGGGGTAGTTCTCGGTCACGACCTTCTTGAACATGTGCGAGAAGGTGACCCCGAAGCCCCTGAATCCACCCACGTCTACACCTCACTCTCGTGGGAGTCGTTGTCCCGGTCGCCGTCGTCCAGCGGCACAGTGACCACATCGCCGGCCGGGATCGGGACCGTCGCCCGCTCGCCCGCGACCCGGCGCAGCCGCGGCGATGGCGGCACCGACAGATCCATCGGCGGTGTCGGGAAGCCGCCTTCCCGCGGCTCCTCATCGCCGGGTTTCACCGGCTCCGCCGGCGGCTTCCCGAACAGCCACGGCGAGAGAGCCAGGATCAGCACGACCAAGACGATCGCGACGATGGTGAGCGTGCGCGCCCGACTGATGTCGGATGACTGCAGCACCCGGACGCCGGCGACCACAAGGATCCAGACCAGGCTGATCGGGATGAGCACCTTCCAGCCGAAACGCATGAACTGGTCGTAGCGCAGGCGGGGCATGGTGCCGCGGAGCCAGACGAACACGAACAGCAGGATCAGCACCTTGGCGGTGAACCAGATGAACGGGAAGACGCCGTGCGCGGCGCCGCTCCATAGGGTGATCGGCCACGGCGCGTGCCAGCCGCCGAAGAACAGCGTCGCGCACAGGGCGGACACGGTCACCATGTTGATGTACTCGGCCAGGAAGAACAGCGCGAACTTGAGCGACGAATACTCGGTGTGGAAGCCGCCGACCAGCTCGGATTCGGCTTCCGGCAGGTCAAACGGGGCACGGTTCGTTTCGCCGATGGCCGAGATGAAATAGATGACCAGGCTCGGCAGGAGCAGGATCGCGTACCACCCGATCGTGAATTGATGACCGGCGATGTGGAACACCCACGACGTCCCGGACTGCTGCGCACCGACGATGCCGCTGGTGGACAGCGTGCCGGACACGAGGAACACCGGCACGATGGCGAGCCCCATCGCGACCTCGTACGAGATGACCTGCGCGGCCGATCGGAGGCCACCGAGCAGCGGGTACGTGGACCCCGAGGCGTAGCCGCCGAGCACGATGCCGTACACGCCCATGGCCGAAGCCGCGAGCACCACGAGAACCGCGACCGACACGTCGGTGAGCTGCAACGGCGTCTTGTGGCCGAACAGGTTAACGACCGGGCCGAACGGGATCACGGCGAATGCCGTGAACGCGCACACCGCCGAGATGACCGGCGCGATGAAGAACACCGCCTTGTCGGCCAACGTCGGCATGATGTCTTCTTTGAACGCGAGCTTCAGACCGTCGGCGAGCGATTGCAGCAGACCGAACGGCCCAACCCGGTTGGGTCCGGGCCGGACCTGCATGCGCGCAACAACGCGGCGCTCGTACCAGATCGCGAACAACGTCATCACGACGAGGAACGCGAAGACGGCCACGATCTTGATGATCGTGATCCACCAGGGATCGTGGCCGAACTGGTTGAGGGTCGGGTTCACAGATTCCCTCCGCGGGACGGTACGTGAGCGGTGTCGGCCGATCCGGTGCGGGCAGCACTCACGCCACCCGCCGTGACCGAAACGACCCCGCCGGAGGTTACGCCCAGCGTCCGGCGGACCGTCGAGGAGGGCGAGTTTGTCGGCAGCCACACGACGCCGTCAGGCATTTCGGTGACCGCGGCCGGCAGGGTCACGCTGCCGCGATCGGTGCCGACCGTCACCGGGTCGCCGTCGACGACGTCGATCTGGGTCGCGAGTGCCTTGCCGATGCGTACGACCGACGGCCGGGCCGTTCCGATCAGCTCCTCGTCGCCATCGGTCAGGCTGCCGAGGTCGATCAGGTGATGCCAGGTGGCGAGGATCGCGTCGTTCGCGGCGACGACCGGGCTCGGCGCCTCGCGGACACTCGGAGCGGCCGGTCGCGGCGCTTCGGTCGCCGGCGTACCACCGATTTCTCGGCGGATCTTGACCACGTCGGCGCAGCCGAGTTCGACATCGAACTCCCGGGCAAGCGCGTCGAGCACCCGCGCGTCGGACATCGCGGTCGTGGTGAGGACCGTCCCGAAGGTCCGGGTGCGACCCTCCCAGTCCACGAACGTGCCGGCCTTCTCGGCCACCGGCGCGACCGGGAGCACGACATCGGCGCGCTGCACCACCGGTGACATCCGCACCTCGAGGCTGACCAGGAAATCCACGTTGTCGAGCGCGTCGTCGGCCAGGCGCGGGTCGGCCAGGTCGCCCGGGTCGACACCGGCGACGAGCAGACCGCGCAGCTTGCCGGACGCGGCCGCCGCGACGATGCCGTCGGTGTCGCGACCGGGCGCGCTCGGCAGCACGCCCGCGGCCAGATCCCACTCGGACGCCATCTCCGCCCGGGCCGCGGCATCGGCGACCGGACGGCCGCCGGGGAGCAGGGTCGGCAGGCAGCCGGCCTCGACCGCGCCGCGGTCACCGGCGCGTCGCGGGACCCAAGCCAACTTCGCGCCGGTACGGTCGGCCAGCTCGGCCGCGGCCGAGAGCGCACCCGGCGACGTGGCGAGGCGCTCGCCGACGATGATGAGGGCTCGTTCGGTGCCGAGCGCGGATGAGACCGCCGCGTCGGTGGACAGAATCTCGGCCTCGCGACCGGGCACGGTGGCGGCCACGGTCGCGGAGAGCTTCTCGAACCCGCGGGCCGCAAACGGCGCCACCGCGACGACCGGCAGTCCCCGATGCTCGACCTGCTTGCGCAGCCGCAGGAAGAGGATCGGGCACTCCTCCTCCGGCTCCAAGCCGGCGATCACCACGGCGGTCGCGGTGTCCACGTCCGCGTACGTCACGTTGCCGACCCCGACCACGTTCGAGCCGAGGAACTCTGTCTCCTCCGCCGATACCGGACGAGCCCGGAAGTCGATGTCGTTCGTACGTAGGGCGACGCGGGCGAACTTCGCATACGCGTACGCGTCCTCGACGGTGAGCCGGCCACCGGTAAGGACACCGACGCCACCGGCCCGATTCGCGTTTTGGAGGCCCGCGGCGGCGACGGCGAGCGCCTCCGGCCACGACGCTTGACGAAGCTCGCCGGTCGCCTCATCGCGCACCATCGGATGCTGCAACCGGTCGACGGCGGTGGCGTAACGGAAGCCGAAGCGCCCCTTGTCGCAGTTCCATTCCTCGTTGACCTGCGGGTCGTTGCCGGCGAGGCGCCGCTGCACCTTGCCGCGGCGGTGGTCGGTGCGCTGCGAGCAGCCGGCGGCGCAGTGCTCGCAGGCGCTGGGCACCGAGACGAGGTCGAACGGCCGAGCCCGGAACCGGTACTGCGTGCTGGTCAGCGCGCCGACCGGGCAGATCTGGATGGTGTTGCCGGAGAAGTACGAGTTGAACTCCACGTCGCCCGGCTCGTGCGGCTCCTCGACGTAGATGGTCTCGCCGATGGTGTCCTCGCCGACCGGCGATTCGAATGCCGCGTCCCGGTAGACGCCGATCTGTTCGGCCGACGAGCGCTCCATCAGGTCGATGAACGAGTCGCCGGCGATCTCCTCGGAGAACCGGGTGCAGCGCTGGCACAGCACGCACCGCTCGCGGTCCAGCAGTACCTGCGACGAAATCGGCGTCGGCTTGGGATATTCGCGCTTCTCGTCGCGGAAGCGGGTGTCCGTCCGGCCGGTCGTCATCGCCTGGTTCTGCAGCGGGCACTCACCGCCCTTGTCGCACATCGGGCAGTCGAGCGGGTGGTTCATGAGCAACAGCTCCATGACACCCTCTTGCGCCTTTGCGGCCACCGCCGAGGTCAGCTGCGTCCTGACGACCATGCCGTCGGCGACCGCCTGGGTGCACGAGGCGACTGGCTTGCGCTGCCCTTCGATCTCGACCAGGCACTGGCGACACGCGCCGGCCGGGGCGAGTAGCGGGTGATCGCAGAAGCGCGGGATCGCGATGCCCATCCGCTCGGCGGCGCGGATCACCAACTCGCCCCTGGGCGCGGTGACCTCGACTCCGTCGATGGTCAACGTGACCGTATCGGTCCGCCGTTCAACATCCGTCATGCTGTGTCCTCTTCGTTCCCGACTGCGGGGCTCGCAAGCTCACTCCTCGCGCTCACTAGTGCGCTCCCACAAGTTCGCCACTACGAAGGCGCGGCGGCGTCCGCCCCTCGATGTAGTCCACGTAGTCCTGCTTGAAGTACTGCAGCGACGACGTCACCGGGCTCGTCGCGCCGTCGCCGAGCGCGCAGAACGAACGGCCGAGGACGTTGTCGCACGTATCGAGCAGGGTGTCCAGGTCTTCGTACGTACCCTCGCCGGACAGGATGCGCTGGTAGATCCGGACCATCCAGTAGTTGCCCTCGCGACACGGCGTGCACTTTCCGCACGACTCGTGGTGGTAGAACTCCAGCCACTTGTACGTCGCGTAGACCACGTCGTCCTGGTCGGAGAAGATCTGTACGGCCGTAGTGCCGAGGATCGAGCCGGCCGCGGCCACACTGTCGAAGTCCAATGGCAGATCGAGGTGCTCGTCGGTGAGCAGCGGGGTGGAGGAGCCGCCCGGCGTCCAGAACTTCAGGTTGTGCCCGGGCAACATACCGCCGGCGAGGTCGAGCAGCGTCCGCAGTGTCGTACCCATGCCGCACTCGTACTGGCCGGGGTTGGTGACACGACCGGACAGCGAGTAGACGATCGGGCCGGACGACTTCTCCGTACCCATCTGCTTCCACCACGCCGCGCCACCGAGCACGATGTGCGGGACGCTCGAGATCGTTCCGACGTTGTTCACAACCGTCGGGCAGGCGTAGAGGCCATGGGTGGCCGGGAACGGCGGGCGCAGTCGAGGCTGGCCGCGGAAGCCTTCCAGCGAGTCCAGCAGCGCCGTCTCTTCGCCGCAGATGTAGGCGCCGGCGCCGCGGTGCAGCACGACCTCGAGGTCGAAGCCCGATCCGAGAATGTTTTGGCCGATGTATCCCTTGGCGTACGCCTCGTCGATCGCGTTCTGTACGCGCCGCGCGGCGTGCACCGCCTCGCCACGGATGTAGATGAAGGCGCGGTTGGCGCGGATGGCGTAGCTCGCGATGATGACGCCCTCGATCAGCGCGTGCGGGTCGTTCATCATCGACGGCAGGTCCTTGCACGTGCCGGGCTCGCCCTCGTCCGCGTTGACCACGAGGTAGTGCGGCTTGCCGTCGTTCTGGGGGATGAAGGCCCACTTCATGCCGGTGGGGAACCCGGCACCGCCGCGGCCGCGCAGACCCGAGTCCTTGATCAGCGCGATCAGGTCGTCCGGGTTGGCCGCCAGTGCCTTCTTGAGCGCGAGATAGCCCTCAAGCTTCTCGTATTCGGCCAGCTTCCAGGCGTTCGGATTCGTCCAGCGCTTGGTGAGCACGGGCGTCAGCGCCGCCAGCGCGTCGGCCGATGGCGCGGTCATTTCGGTCCCTCCTTGGCGGGAGCCGCCGGGATCGGCGCGTTCACGTCGTAGCTCGGTGCGGTGATGTTGTTGTCTTCGGCCAGGCGGGTGCCGCGCATGGTCGGCGCAGCCGCTGCGGCCGCTTCGACCGCACCGGCGCGGTCGTCGGTGAGCCCGGCGTTCTGCAGCGCCATCTCGCGCAGCGTGCACAATCCCGCGCCACGGGTCGGAGCCGGTCGCTCGCCGGCCCGCAGACCGGCGACCAGCGCGCTGGCCGACTCGGGCGTCTGGTTGTCGTAGAACTCGTAGTTGACCGTCACGACCGGGGCGTAGTCACAGGCGGCCAGGCACTCGGCGTGTTCCAGGGTGATCGATCTGTCGGCGACCGTCTCGTCGTGGCCCACCCCGAGATCCTCGGACAGCTGGCGGAAGATGTCGCCGCCGCCGAGAACGTCGCACAACGTGTTCGTACACACGCTGACCAGGAACTCGCCGGTCGGCCGCCGCTTGTACATCGTGTAGAACGTCGCGACCGCGCCGACCTGGGCCTTCGTGATGCCCAACTGCTCGGCGCAGAACTCGACGCCGGCCGGTGTCACCTGTCCCTGCTCGGCCTGTACGAGATGCAGCAGCGGCAGCAACGCGGAGCGTTCCCGACCGGCCGGGTAGCGCGCGATGATCTCACGGGCCCGGGCGACGGTCGCGTCGCTGAACACCGGCGCACGCCGGCTCACCTCGGCGGAATCCGCTTCGCGACGGTCAACCTCAACTGAATCCATTTAACGATCACACCCACCCATGACGGGGTCGAGCGAAGCGCCCCCGGCGATCACATCGGCCAGCAGCCCGCCCTCGGCCATCGCGGGGATGGCCTGAAGGTTGATGAAGCTGGGTTCGCGGTAGTGCACGCGGTAGGGCCGCGTCCCGCCGTCCGACACGGCGTGCACACCGAGTTCGCCTCGCGGGCCCTCGATCTGCATGTACACCTGACCGGGCGGCACCCGGAAGCCCTCGGTGACGAGCTTGAAGTGATGGATCAGCGACTCCATCGACTGACCCATGATCTTCGCGATGTGCTCCAGCGAGTTGCCGAGACCGTCGGCGCCCATCGCGAGCTGCGCCGGCCAGGCGATCTTGCGGTCCTCGACCATCACCGGGCCCGGCCGCAGCCGGTCCAGCGCCTGCTCAACGATCTTCAGCGACTCGCGCATCTCGCCCAGACGGACCTGATAGCGGCCCCACACGTCGGCGTCCTTGCTGGTGACCACGTCGAAGTCGTACGTCTCGTAGTCGCAGTACGGCATCGTCTTGCGCAGGTCCCACGGCAGTCCGGCCGACCGCAGTACCGGGCCCGTGATGCCGAGCGCGAGGCAGCCCTGCACGTCGAGCACGGCCACGCCCTGCGTACGCCGGATCCAGATCGGGCTGCCGGACAGCAGGTTCTCGTAGGAGTCGATCCGCTTCGGCATGAAGTCGAGGAACTCGCGGATCTTCGCGATCGCGGCATCCGGTACGTCCTGGGCGACACCGCCGGGACGGATGTAGGCCATGTTCATCCGCAGGCCGCTGCACATCTCGAAGATGTCGAGGATGTATTCGCGCTCGCGGAAGCCGTAGATCATCATCGACAGCGCGCCGAGTTCCATGCCGGTCGTCGCGAGCCAGACCAGGTGCGAGGAGATCCGGTTGAGCTCCATCATCAACACGCGGATCGTGCGCGCGCGTTCGGTGATCTGGTCTTCGATGCCGAGCAGCTTCTCGACCGCGAGGCAGTAACCGGTCTCGTTGAAGATCGGCGCGAGGTAGTCCATCCGCGTTACGAACGTCGTGCCCTGCGTCCAGTTCCGGAATTCGAGGTTCTTCTCGATGCCGGTGTGCAGGTATCCGACGACCGTACGGGCGTCGGTGACGGTCTCGCCCTCAAGCTCCAACACGATGCGGAGAACGCCGTGCGTTGAGGGGTGCTGCGGGCCCATGTTCACGACGATGCGCTCGTCGTGGATCGGGTCACCGGAGCCGCCGAGCACCGAATCCCAGTCGCCGCCGGTCACGGTGAAGACGCGGCCTTCGGTGGTTTCCCGCTCGGTCGCGTAGGCATCGGTTGTAGTCACTGTGCGCTCCTTCCGTTGCGCGGTGGTGCAGTGTTTCTCATCGGTACGCCCGGCGCTCGTCCGGCGGCGGGATCTCCGCACCCTTGTACTCGACCGGGATGCCGCCGAGCGGATAGTCCTTCCGCTGCGGGTGGCCTTCCCAGTCGTCCGGCATGAGGATCCGGGTCAGGCCCGGGTGGCCGTCGAAGACGACGCCGAACATGTCGTACGTCTCCCGCTCCTGCCAGTCGGCCGTCGGGTAGATGCTCGTGACGCTCGGCACATGCGGGTCGTCCGTGGTCACCGAGACCTCGAGCCGGATCCGGCGGCGGTACGTCATCGACGTGAGTTGGTAGCAGACGTGCAGCCGTCGTTCGTCGGTGCCGAGGTAGTCCACGCCCGACACCGACGAGCACAGCTCAAAGCGCAGTGCGTCGTCGTCGCGCATCGTCTGGCATACCTCAGCGATGTGGTCCGCCTTGATATAGAGCGTCAACTCGCCCCGATCGACGACTACCTTCTCGATCGCGTCGTCGAATCGGGCGTACGCGTCCTCGAGCGCGTCGACAACGTCGTCGTAGTAGCCGCCGTACGGCCGAGGCGTGTCGAGCACGGTCGTCCGGCGCCGGACCAAGCCACCGAATCCCGAGGTATCGCCCGTGCCGGCGACCCCGAACATGCCGCGGCTGGTCGCGTCGCCGGAGACGGCGGCGTCGGCCCGGCGGCCGGTCGCCGGCTCGCGGCCTTCGATCGGCTCGCTCATCGCTTCGCCCCCGGCATGTTGTGCGCCTCGTTCATCCAGTTCTCGATGCGCAACTGCTCCTCGCGGCCCTCTTCGACCGCCTTGAGCCACTCCGCCTTCTTCTGGGCGTTGAACCGGTAGCTCGACGGCATCGAACCGGCTTCGAGGATCGGGGCGCCGTCGCGCTCGCGCTTCGCTTCGAGCTGCTTCACCCGGCGCGCTCCGAGCGGCTCGGCCATGATCTTCTCGTGCAGCTTGAGGATCGCGTCGATCAGCATCTCGGGCCGGGGCGGGCAACCCGGTAGATACATGTCGACCGGTACGACGTGATCCACGCCCTGCACGATCGCGTAGTTGTTGAACATGCCGCCGGACGACGCGCAGACGCCCATCGACAGCACCCACTTCGGGTCGGGCATCTGGTCGTAGATCTGGCGCAGCACCGGCGCCATCTTCTGGCTCACCCGGCCGGCCACGATCATCAGGTCGGCCTGCCGAGGCGACGCCCGGAAGACCTCCATGCCGAAGCGGGCCAGGTCATACCGGGCGGCGCCGCTGGCCATCATCTCGATCGCGCAGCACGCCAGGCCAAACGTCGCCGGCCAGAAGCTCGACTTCCGGGACCAGTTGACGAGCTTTTCGACCGAGGTCAACAGAATGCCGCTGGGGAGTTTCTCTTCGATACCCATATCTCAGTCCCAGTCCAAGCCGCCCCGCCGCCAGACGTAGGCGTACACGACGCCGACGGTGGCGATGAAGACCAGCATTTCGAAGAAGCCGAACGCACCGAGCATCCGATACGAGACGGCCCAGGGATAAAGGAAGATCGTTTCGATGTCGAACACGATGAACAACATCGCGACCAGGAAGAACTTGACCGGGATCCGGCCGCCGCCGACCGGCTGCGGGGTCGGCTCGATCCCGCACTCGTACGCGTCGAGTTTGGCGCGGTTGTAACGGTGCGGACCGGTGAACCGCGCCGCGCTCACGGAGAACAGCGCGAAGAGCAGTGCCAGCGTGAAGAGCCCGATCAGCGGGACCCATGCGGATAGCGACATGACTGCGAAGACTCCGTCCTTCCCTGCCCTACTGTGTTGCTGTATCCAGTGGCGTTGCCGTGCCTCATGGTCGGGGTATGCCGACCGACCTGCGCGTGATCACACGGCCGGTGCCACCCGCGTCATCGCGTTGATGATCCGGTCCATCGCATCGCCATCCCGTGGATCGGTCAGGTTGGCGAGCAGTTTCAGTACGAACCGCATCAGTGTGGGATGCGGAAGTCCGTGTTTGGTGGCGACGCGCATGATGTGCGGATTTCCGATGAGCTTCACGAACCAGCCGCCGAGACGGTAGTACCCACCGAAGCGAGCCTTCAACTCGGTCGCGTAGTTCGCGAGCGCCCGCTCGCGCTCCGGGCCGGCCGGGCGGGCCAGCGCCTGCACGATCACCTCGGCCGCGATCTCGCCTGACTCCATCGCGTACGCGATGCCCTCGCCGTTGAACGGGTTGACCATGCCGCCCGAGTCACCGACCAGCAGCACGCCGCGGGTGTAATGCGGCACCCGGTTGAAACCCATCGGCAGCGCCGCGCCCATGATCGGGCCGTCCGCGTTCGCCTCGTCGTTCATGCCCCAGTCGTCGGGCGTCGTCGACAACCAGTCAGTCAGCATGTTCCGGTAGTTGGTCTTGCCGAACGCGGTGGACGAGTTGAGCACACCAAGACCGACGTTGACCCGTCCGTCGCCCATGCCGAAGATCCACCCGTAACCGGGCAGCAGGACGTCGCCGTCACCCTCGGTCGAGCGGAGCTCGAGCCACGACTCCAGATAATCGTCATCGTGCTTGGCCGCGGACTTGTAGTACCGGCGGACCGCGACGCCGATCGGGCGGTCATCGCGCTTCGCGATGCCGAGCGACAGCGCAAAGCGCCCGGACACCCCGTCGGCCGCGACGACCACCGGGGCTCGGTATTCCACCGGCTCCTTGCCGTCGCCGACCTGGGCGGACACCCCGACGACCCGACCCTCGTCGTCGAGCACCGGGCCCGTGACGGTTGTGCTGGTACGCAGCTTCGCGCCGGCCGCCATGGCGGCGTTCGCGAGGATCTCGTCGAAATCCAGCCGGGTGCGCGTAAGACCATAATTCGGGTAGCTCGCAAGATCCGGCCAGTCGAGCTCCATCCGGATCCCGCCGCCGATCACCCGGAGACCCTTGTTCCGGACCCAGCCCGGCTTTTCCGTGTCGACACCCATCGTGACGAGCTGGCGGACGGCGCGCGGGGTCAATCCGTCCCCGCAGACCTTCTCCCGGGGGAACTCCGCCTTCTCCAGCAGTTCGACGGCCAGACCGTGGCGGGCGAGGTGAAACGCGGCGGCCGAACCACCCGGTCCGGCGCCGACGACGATCACGTCAGCCTCTCGGATTTCGCTCACGTCCCTCACCGCCTCTGCTTACAGCTTGTCACGCTCGACGCCGTTCGTGAAAGTCTTCACAAGGCCGTCGGCCAGCAGTCTAGAACTCTCCGGGACCCTATTGCACAGCGAGGTCACGGTCAGCGCGGAGCATCCGGCCGGCGTCCGCGGTGGAGGGCGACGATCCCGCCGGTCAAGTTCCGCCATGCGACGTTTGTCCAGCCCGCCGCCGCCATCCTCGTCGCCAGCCCGGCTTGATCTGGCCACGCTCGGATCGATTCGGCCAGGTAGACGTACGCGTCGGGGTTCGACGCGATCTTGCGCGCCACCGAGGGCAGGGCGGCCATCAGATAGGCCAGGTACGCGTGCCGGAAGGCGCCGTTCGTCGGATGGGAGAACTCGCAGATCACGACGCGGCCGCCCGGCTTCGTGACGCGAGCCATCTCGGCCAGCGCCGCTGTGGTGTCGTGGATGTTGCGCAGGCCGAACGAGATTGTGATCGCGTCGAACGTCGCGTCCGCGAAGGGCAGCGACAGCGCGTCACCGGCGAGCAATGTCGCCTCCGGCCGGGTCTTCTTTCCGGCCCGCAGCATGCCCAGCGAGATGTCGAGGCCGATCACCCGGGCACCCGACCGAGACAACTCCAAGGTCGACACGCCGGTGCCGGCGGCCAGGTCGAGCACCACGTCGCCGGGGCCGAGAGCGAGCGCCGACCGGGTCGCCTGGCGCCACGTGCGGTCCAGGCCAAAGGAAAGAATCGTGTTCGTCCGGTCGTAACGGTCCGCCACGCCGTCAAACATCGCGGCGATCTCGTCCGGCCGTTTGTCCAGTCGGGCACGGGTCACATTGGTCACTCTGCCAGCAGCGTCCACGGCGACCGCACGCGGGCCGTACCCGCGATTGTGCGAATGGATCACACGCTGGAGGCGCCGCCGGACGAGCCGGCATCATAGGTCTTGCGGAGGTCGCCGAGGACGATCAGCAGCAACCCACCGGAGCCCGCGCCCGCGAACCCGAGGCCCAGGTAGAACGCGGTACGGACCAGGCCGAGCGGCTCGATGCCGACGACGCCGGATAGACCGGCAAGGATCGATGCCACGCCGAGCATCGTGAGGAACGCGGCGATGACCGACGACACGGTGACCGCGAGACGGGGGTCGGCCCGATGCACGCTCTGTTTACGAGGCGCGTCCACCGACGCCGACGGCTGCCCATACACGGTGCCGGAATTGGCCGTTCCGAGGCTGCTCACCGGCCACATTCTGCTCGACGCAAAACCGGGCTGACCAGGCCTAATGTCACATAGTGAGCTGCGACACCCGGCCGCACGGGCCTATCCGGCGGCGTCGACGACGGCCAGACCTGTCCGGCCACCCACGCCGCCACCGGGAATCGCGATCGAGGAGAAGTGCGACACCACGCGGTCGTCGGTCGGATCGTCGGCCGGCGTGTGGTGGACGGCCATATGGCGGTAGAGCGTGTCGCGCTGAGCCGGAGTGCGCCCGGCCGAGCGGATCATCCAGATCAGCTCGTGCAGATTCGAGCGGTGCCGTGCACCGGCGCTGGAGATCACGTTCTCCTCCAGCATGATCGAACCAAGATCGTCGACGCCCATGTGCAGCGCGATCTGACCGATGTCCTTGCCGGTGGTCAGCCACGAGGCCTGCAGGTGTTCGACGTTGTCGAAGAAGAGCCGCGCGACCGCGACGAGACGGAGGTATTCCAGGCTGGTCGCCTGCGTCCGGCCCTTGAGGTGGTTGTTCTCCGGCTGATAGGTCCACGGGATGAACGATCGGAAGCCGCCGACCTCGCCCGTCGCGCCGTTGGCCGTTTCGGCCACCCCGTCGTAGCCACGGGCGACGGCCAGATCCTGGACGTCACGGATCATCCGTAGGTGCTCGATGCGCTCGGCGTTGGTTTCGCCCGTACCCATCATCATCGTGGCGGTGGACGACACGCCGTGGCGGTGGGCGGTCGCCATTACCTCGAGCCAGCGGTCACCGGATTCCTTCAGCGGCGCGATGGCCGTACGTGGCCGGGCCGGCAGCATCTCGGCGCCCGCGCCGGCGATCGAATCCAGGCCGGCCGCCTTGATCCTGGTGATCGCTTCTTCGATCGACACCCCGGACACGTTCGACATGTGGATGATCTCGCTCGGCCCGATCGAGTGGATCACCAGATCCGGGTACGCCGCCTTGACGGTCGAGAACAGCTGCTCGTAGTACTCGACGCCGAACTCGGGATGGTGACCGCCCTGCAGCATGACCTGGGTCGCACCGAGGTCGACAGCCTCGCCGCACCGTCGCAGGATCTCCTCCATCGAATGCGACCAGCCCTCGGCGTGCTTGGGCGCTCGGTAGAAGGCGCAGAACTTGCAGGCCGTGACGCAGACGTTCGTGTAGTTGATGTTGCGATCGATGATGTACGTGACGATGCCGTGCGGATAACGCCGGCGGCGTACGGCATCGGCCGCCTCGCCGAGCGCGTGGAACGGCGCGTCCGTGTAGAGCAGCAGCGCCTCGTCCGGCGAGATGCGCCCACCGTCCGCGGCCCGCCGCAGAATGCCGTCGATCTCGCCGCTGACCGGTGCCGTGCTGTCGTTCGTCACGGGCCTGAGCCTACCTGCGTGCCCGGCCCCGGCGCTCCAGGTGCCGTCGCCGGCGTGGGCCGCGACGCCCGCCGCCGAAACCCCTGTGGCCTCGGGATGTGGCCTCGGCGTGTGGTTTCGGGATGTGGTCTCGGGATGTGGCGAGGTCCACTCCCGATCTCACATCGAACCGCGACAACCAGCAACGTAAGGTCGTTGCCATGGCTGACATGCGGTATCGCAGATTGGGTAATTCGGGGCTGGTCGTCTCCGTCGTCGGGCTCGGCTGCAACAACTTCGGGCGGAAGGTCGACGACGCCGGGACGAAGCTCGTGGTCGACGCCGCCCTCGACCACGGCATCAACCTCTTCGACACCGCCGACATCTACGGCGAACCGCAGGGCGGCTCCGAGTCGGCGCTCGGCAAGGCGCTGCGCGGCCGGCGCGACGACGTCGTGATCGCCACCAAGTTCGGCATGGACATGCACGGCCTCAACGGCGTCGACCACGGCGCCCGGGGTGCGCGGCGTTACGTGACGCGTGCTGTCGAGGCGTCGCTACGCCGGCTCGATACCGACTACATCGACCTCTACCAGCTGCACCGGCCGGACGCCGCGACCCCGATCGACGAGACGCTGGCCGCGCTCGACGATCTCGTACGGGCCGGCAAGGTGCGCTACCTCGGCAACTCGAACTTCGCCGGCTGGCAGATCGCCGACGCGGCCTGGACCGCTACGACGTCACACCGCACACCGTTCGTCAGCGCCCAGAACGAATACAGCTGGCTGCAGCGTGACGTCGAAGACGACGTCGTGCCCGCGTGTGAGCACTTCGGCCTCGGACTGCTGCCGTTCTTCCCGCTCGCCAGCGGCCTGCTGACCGGCAAGTACAAGCGGGGCGAGGCCGCTCCGGCCGACGGACGACTGGCCGGTGAGCGTTACGCGAGCCGGCTCGAGGGCGCCAACTGGACCGCCATCGAGGCTATCGACGCGTTCGCGAAGACACGCGGTATGACGATGCTGGACGTTGCCATCGGCGGCCTGGCCGCAATGCCGGCCGTCACATCGGTCATCGCCGGTGCCACGCGGCCGGAGCAGGTCTCGGCGAACGTCGCCGCCGGCGAGTGGGTTCCGACCGACGACGACCTCGCCGAGCTGCGCGACATCACGGCCTGAGCGGGCGAGCGGCCCGCACGGCCTGAGGGGCCCAGCTCGTCGGCGCCCGAAATGATGTTGGTCATGTGCACCTATTGGCGCGTGCGGATAGGTGCACATGACCAAGGTCAACTCCGACGACACCGAACGACCGACGGCGACCGGCGAGGACCGGCTACAGGTTGACGCTGGTGACCACGGCCGGGAGCGTCGGCGTCGGAGCGCCACCCGCCTTCTCGGCACTGATCGCGAACGCCGTCGCGCCATCGACGCCGGCGAACAATTGCGTGCCGGCGAGCACGTCGCGGTTCATCACGCCAACCGACTTGGCCAGTTGCCCGTACATGAGCCAGAGCTGATAGACGCGGTCATTCGACAGCGGCGGCATGTCGGACAGAACGGCCACGCCCTCGTCTAGCTTCGCCGAGACGACGACTGTCACCTGACCGCCGGCGGTCAGGCGGTCGGTGTGCACCTGCGCGTCGGAGGCGGTCAGCACGGCGTTGATCTGGGCGTTCTGCGCCTCGGCGGCGGTGGCGGCGCGTTGCGCGTCGCGTACCCGCGAATTGGAGATCGCATAACCGGCCACCCCACCGCCGGCGGCGAGCACCACGGCCGCGGCCGCTGCGGCCAACCAGCCCCGCCAACCACGGGACCGTTTCGTCGCCTCGCGCGCCTCCCGGTCGCGCCCGGGCGGCAGTTGCCGCGTCTGCGCGACCGCGGCCATGACCGATGCCTTGAGGTTCGGCGGCGCGACTTGCGACGTCGCGTCGGACAGCCGGCCGACCGTCGCGCGCAGCTCGGCCAACTCCTGCGCGCACGACTCGCAGCCGGCGACGTGGCGCGCGAACTCCGCGCGTTCGATGTCCGTGACGGCGTCGAGCGCGTACGCCCCGGCCAACGTATGGATATCCGCGCTCATCCGACTGTCACCCCCAGACAGTCGCGCAGCCGGATCAATCCGTCGCGCATTCGCGTCTTGATCGCCGGGAGGCCCGTCTTGAGTAGGTCGGCGACTTCGCGATAGGTATAGCCGCCGTAGTAGGCGAGGGTGATCGCCTCTCGTTGCAGCTCGGTGAGGCCGGCCAGGCAACGGCGGACCTGTGTCTTCTCCAGCCGGGCAGTGGCCTCCTCGACCACGTCGTCGTAGGGCGTCTCGATCGTCGCGACGCGCTTGAGCCGATCGGCGCCGGCCTGCTCGGACCGGACCCGGTCGACCGCCCGCCGGTGCGCGATCGTGAAGATCCAGCTGGTCGCGGAGCCTTTCGAAGCATCGAAGCGACTCGACGTACGCCAGACCTCGACGAGCACCTCCTGTGCCACCTCTTCGGCCTGCGCCGGGTCGCGCAGGATGCGGCGGACCAGGCCGTAGACACGCGCCGCCACGACGTCGTACAGCTGCTCGAATGCCCGCTCATCGCCGCGCGCGACGCGTCCCAGCAACTCCTCGGCGTCCGGCGGCGAGTCCATCGACGGAACCGCTTCGAGCCGGGCCGGGTCGGGGTGTTCGCGTCGGGCATCACCTCGGGAACTCGTCACTGTGATCTAGCTCCGCTCTTCACCGCCGGGCGCCTTACTCCGTGTTCGGTGCGGTGCGACCTGGGGATGGGTCGCCGGCGGCGAGCGCCCGACCCGCTCAGGCGTCGTAGTCCACGGTAATGGCGTCGGTCGTGGGGCTGGACTGACACGTCAACACGTACCCGGCCGCAACCTCGTCCGGCTCGAGAGCGTAGTTGCGGGCCATCTCCACCCGACCGCTCGTGATCTTGGCGCGGCACGTCGAACACACCCCACCCTTGCACGCGAACGGCAGCTCGGAGCGCACCTTGAGGGCCGCGTCGAGCACCCGACCGTCGCGCGGCATGGTGAAGGTCGACGCCCGGCCGTCGAGCAGGACCGTCACCTCGGCCTCGCCCGCGGTCGGCCCGGCGTCCGCGGTGGTCGGCGTCGATGGCGGCGTCGCGGCATCGGCCACATGAAACAGCTCCGTGTGTACGGCTTGGTCCGGCACGCCCCGGTCGGCCAGGACCGCTCGTACGTCGGTGACCATGCCGTACGGGCCGCAGAGGAACCACTCGTCAACGTCGTCGGCGTCGAGCAGCCCGCCGCCGCCGACCAATCGGGCGAACCGATCCGCGTCCACCCGACCGGACAGCAGCTCAGCGTCCTGCGGCTCACGGGAGAGCACGTGTACGAGGTGGAGCCGGGTTGGATACCGATCCTTGAGGTCGGCCAGTTCCTCGGCGAACATCACCGACCGCGCGTAGCGATTGCCGAAGATGACGGTGAACCGCGAGCGCGGCTCGGCCGCGAGACCCGTCGCGATCAGCGACAGCACGGGCGTGATGCCGGAACCGGCGGCGACCGCCGCATAGTGCCGGGTGCGGGTCGGATCGAAGGCGGTGGTGAAGTGACCGAGCGGCGGCATCACGTCGATCGCGTGTCCGGCCCGCAGCTCCGATTCCACGAATGCCGAGAACGAGCCGCCGGCCACCGCCTTGACGCCGATCCGTAGGCGACCGTGGCGGGCGAGGTCCTCGGGCGTCGAGCAGATCGAGTACGACCGCCGGATGTCCTCGCCGTCGACGATCCTTCGTACGGTCAGGTGCTGCCCGGCCCGGAACGCGTACGCCTCGCGGAGATCCGGCGGCACCGTGAACGTGATCGCCACCGCGTCGTCCACGAGCCGCGTCACGTCGGCCACCTCGAGCGCATGAAACTGCGGGCGGCGGCGCACCGGCCGCGTGATGGTGACGGACATCAGGCGGCCAGTCTGGTTCGCGACTGTGGGGCTCGCAAGCTCACTCCTCGCGCTTCACTAGTGCGCCTTGATGTGGTCGAACGGCTCCCGGCATTCGGTGCAGCGCCAGAGTGACTTGCAAGCCGTCGACCCGAATCGGGATAGCTCCTGCGTGGCCGGCGAGCCGCAGCGCGGGCAGCGTACGGCGATCTGCAACAGCACCTGACCCGGCCGGCGCACCGGTGCCGGCGGCGCGATGCCGGCCGCGGCCAGCTTCGCCGTCCCGGCCGCGCTGATCCAATCGGTCGACCAGGCCGGCGACAGCTCGGTGCGTACGTCGACGTCGACAGCACCGGCGGCTCGCGCCGCCGCCGCCACATCGGCCCGGATCACGTCCATGGCCGGACAGCCGGCGTACGTCGGGGTGATCGTCACCGTGACGCGTCCGGCCTCATCGACGGCCACGTCCCGCAGGATGCCGAGATCCTCGATGGTCACGACGCGGATCTCCGGGTCGACGACGTTCGTGACGGCGTCCCGGATCCGGCTGGCGTCGAGGGTCTGCGTCATCACCACGTCGCCCCCGGGTGCGCACGGTGCAGCACCTGCATTTCGGCGAGCAGATAGCCGAGCGCCTCGGTGTGCCGGCCGGCACGGCCGCCGGTCGGGCGCCACTCCGTCACCGGTACGTCGAGCGTCGCCTGCCGCAGCACGCCGGTCACCGTGTCGAGCCAACCGTCGCGTAACGACGACGGGTCGACACCGATACCGGCCGTGGCGACGTGCCGCGCGACCCGGTCGGACTCGAACAGCTCGAACGTGTACGGCCACACCTCATCGAGGGCGTCGGCCATCCGACGGTGTGACTCGGCCGTGCCGTCGCCCAGCCGTACGGTCCAGAGTGTCGCGTGATCGAGGTGGTAGGCCGACTCTTTGACGGCCTTGGCCGCGATGCCGGCGATCCGTTCGTCGACGCTCGATGACAGCGCCTCGTAGAGCGGGTGCTGGAAAGCCGCGAGGCACAGCAGCTTCGCGATGGCCGTGCCGAAGTCGGTGTCCGACAGCTCGGCCAGCTGCGCATTGCGGAACTCGAAGTCCTGGCGCAGGTATGCGAGCGCATCCTCGTCCCGCCCGGCCCCCTCGACCTCGCCGGCGTACGTGAGGAACAGTCGCGCCGCGCCGAGCTGGTCGAGTGCGATGTTCGACAGCGCGATGTCCTGCTCCATCTCCGGGGCACGGGCCGACCACTCGCCGAGCCGCTGCGCCGTGACCAGCGCGTCGTCGCCGAGCCGGAGCAGATAGGCGAACAGCTCGCCACCGGGTGATCCGGTCACAGGTGACCAGCGCCTTCGGGCACGTCGTAGAACGTCGGATGCCGGTAGACCTTGTCGGCGGCCGGGTCGAAGAACGCGTCCTTCTCGTCCGGGCTGGACGCCGTGATCGTGCCGGCCGGAACAACCCAGATCGACACGCCTTCCTGGCGACGCGTGTAGACGTCGCGAGCATTGCGCAGCGCCATTTCCGCGTCCGGCGCGTGGAGGCTGCCGACGTGCGTATGCGCGAGGCCGCGACGCGGACGAACGAACACCTCCCAGAGTTCGCCGGCCGCCATCACGCCACCGCCACGGGCGCCGGCTGCGGCCGTACCCTTGCGGTCTGTTTCGCGGCGTAGGCCGTCGCGGCCTCGCGGACCCAGGCGCCGTCGTCGTGCGCGCGTTTGCGGTTGGCAATGCGCTCCCGGTTGCACGGCCCGTTGCCCTTGATGACCTGCATCAGCTCGTCAAAGTCGGGCTGGGTGTACGCATAGTGCCCGCTCTCGTCATCGCGGCGCAGGTCCGGATCGGGCAGATCGAGCCCGAGGACGGACGCCTGCTGGACGCACATGTCGACGAACCGCTGGCGCAGGTCGTCGTTCGAGAACCGCTTGATCTTCCAGGCCATCGACTGCTCGGAGTGGGTCGAATCGGTGTCCGGTGGTCCGAACATCGCGAGCGACGGATACCACCAGCGGTTCACGGCGTCCTGCGCCATCGCGCGCTGCTCCGGTGAGCCGTGCGCGAGCGTGAAGAGGATTTCGTAACCCTGGCGCTGGTGGAACGACTCTTCCTTGCAGATGCGGATCATCGCTCGGGCGTACGGGCCGTAGCTGCAGCGGCACAGCGGCACCTGGTTGACGATCGCGGCGCCGTCCACCAACCAGCCGATCGCGCCGACGTCGGCCCAGGACAGCGTCGGGTAATTGAAGATCGATGAGTACTTCTGCCGGCCGTCGATCAGCATGTCGACCAGCTCGTCGCGGTCGATGCCGAGCGTCTCCGCCGCCGCGTAGAGGTACAGGCCGTGGCCGGCCTCGTCCTGCACCTTCGCGAGCAGGATCGCCTTGCGCTTGAGGCTCGGCGCGCGGGAGATCCAGTTGCCCTCGGGCTGCATGCCGATGATCTCGGAGTGGGCGTGCTGCGCGATCTGGCGGATCAGGGTCTTGCGGTAGGCCGCCGGCATCCAGTCGCGCGGCTCCACTTTTTGCTCGGCCGCCACGATCTGGTCGAAATAGGCCTGCTCTTCGCCGGTTTCGGGCGCGCCGTCGCGACCCCGGGCGGCCGCCTCGACAAGCGCGCGCTCGGCGTCGGCGACCTGATCGAGCAGGCTCTGGTCGGGACCGAAGTCGTTGCCGTACACCCCCCAAGTGTTACAGCGGAAGGCAAACTAGGCAACCGAACTGTTACAGCGCCGGTTGGACGGCGGCGCGGTTGGACGGCGCCGGCTAGACAGCGGCGAAGGCGGGGCCGCCCGCCGGCAGCGCCGGGACCTCACCGAAGGCGGCGGCCCGCTTCGCGAACTCCCGTACGCCCTCGATCTGGCGCTCTCCGAGCGAGAAGTCGAGCGTGCGGAAGTAGCTGGCCAGGGTGGCCGCGTCGAACGGCTCCCAGCGGGCCGCCGCCTCCGCCGCCTCGTCCAGCTCGTCCAGGCAGAGATCACGCGAGCGCAGGAACGCCTCGTGTACGTCCTTGACCAGGCCCGGATGTGCACTCGCGAAGTCTTTGCGGACCGCCCACACGGCGAACACCATGGGCAGGCCCGACCAGTCGCGCCACTCGGCTCCGAGGTCGGTCACGTTGAGCCCCGACGTCGGCGCCTCGTACAGCGCGCGCAAAGCCACATCACCAATCACCACGGCGGCGTCTGCTTCGAGCAGCATCGTGCCCAGCTCCGGCGGGCACCGGAAGAACTCGGGCCGGACACCGTACCGATCGGCGAGCAACATCTTCGCGAGGAGTACGCCGGTCCGGCTGGTCGAGCCGAGCGCGACCCGCTTGATGTCGGCCAACGGCTTGGTCGAGACCAGGTTCACCGACAGCACGGGTCCGTCGCTGCCGACCGCGAGATCGGGCAGCAGCAGCAACTCGTCGGCGTGGCGCAGATATTCGACGAGCGAGATCGGTCCGATGTCGAGGTCACCGGCGACCAGTGCCGCGTTCAGTTGGTCCGGGGTGTCCTTGCGTAGGTCGACATCGAGAAGCGCACCCGAGCGCATCAATCCCCAGTAGATCGGCAGGCAGTTGAGGAACTGGATGTGCCCGACCCGGGGACGTTGGGGTGCTTGCGCCGTTTGGGGGGTTTGCGGTGCGCTCATGTCTCGGCACGTTACGCGGGCGGCGTGAGTGGGCGCGCTCACATACCGGGAAAGCGCGATCGTGTCCCTGCCCGGCGGCATGATCCACTGGCGTGGACGATTCCAGTTGCTATACGGCCGCAATCGTCCGCGGGAGTGGATCATCGGAGACCGCCGAGCCGGACGTGGCGCGCTCGCGCCGCATCGCCCGGGTCAGCGGCACCCCGAAGATCGCGGCCGCGGCCACGCCGGCCAGCCCGCACGCGATGACGAGGAGACGCGGCGACGCGATCGCGAGCAACACGCCGCCGGCCAGGTAGCCGAACGCGTTCGCGCCGCCCGCGATGCTGTTGAAGATCGCGCTGGCGTGGCCACGGACCTCGGGGGCAACCCGGCTACCGAGGATGACACCGATCGCCACGTTTTCCATCCCGTTGAGGACCCCGCCGAGCAACCAGATCGGTACTAGCCAGCCGACCTGCGGCACGAGACCGGCGACGGTGATCGCGACCCCCGTCGCGAGGCTGTTCAGCAGCAGCGCCCTCGCCGTCCCGACGTCGTCGCGACGCTGACGACCGCGGATCACCGCACCGAACACCATGCCGACGATCCAGGTCGCGGCGACCAGGCCGTAGACGGTGGCTGATGCGTGCAGCGTATGCCGGATAAAGAACACATCGATGACGTTGACCGCGCTGATCGCCCCGATGACTGCACCGATCATCACCATGAGCGGCCACAGCAGCGCGTCGGACCGCATGCGGAACACCGGCTGGCGTCTGCGCGGCGTCGCCGGGTCGGCGGCGTCCGCGGTGCCTACGCTGGTCGCGGCCGGCACGGTGCGGAAGCGGCCACCACGACGAGTACGGATGAGCAGACCGGCGATCGGGATCGACAGGTATGTTCCGGCGTCGATCAGCAGTGGCACCCGCGAACCGAACGCGCCGACGAGCACTCCGCCGAGGGCGGGTGCGACCAGCATGCCGATCGTCGCCGCGGTCTGTGAGATGCCGCCCGCCTTGGCGAGATTCGAGCGGCCCACCATCAGCGGTGTGAGGGCACTCATCGTCGGGCCGGTGATCGCCAGCCCGATGGCGAGCGTCGCGACCAACGCGATGATCAGGATCGGCTGGGTCGCGAAGGCGAGCGCGACACACACACCGACCTGGACGAGCCCGACCGACACGATCAGCGTCCGGCTGTCCACGCGGTCCGCGAGCCGGCCGGCGACGGGTCCGACGGCCACCAGCGGCACCGCGGCGGCGAGCAGGATGCCGGCCACCGCCAGCCCGCTCTCGCCCCGCGCCACCAGGATCAGGGCGAGCGCGGTCGCGGCGAGCATGTCCCCGCATCCCGACACCGCTCGGGCCAGTGCCGCGATATAGACGTCGGACCAGCGGGGAGCGTCCGCCGTTGTGACGTTCGGAGCATCCACCCGAGATGTGAAGGCCATACTTCGAAGTTAACGCTTCACATCTCGCTCGGCAAGGGGTCGGACCGAATCGGTTCAACCTGGCCGGGTCGACCGTGGGGGCCATCCGTGCGATCTAGCGGCACCGGATCGGCCAGCGGGAAGCCCCGCGCCACGAACGACGTCTGCCGCGCGCCCTGCGGTGGGTTCTTGCGCCGACCCAGCCGATACGGCGTAAGGAGGTCCTGGATCTTCCGGTTCAGCGCAGCCAACTCGTCCTGCGTCACGTTCAGCAACGTCTCGTAGAAGTAGCCCGTGTCGATCCAGCCCGGCTCGGTCTCGCTCAGCGCCAGCCATCCACGGATCCGCATGTCCTGCACGAGGAGTACGGACTCGATCAGCTCACGGGACGCTTCGCGCATCTCGGCCGAACCGCCTTCGAGGATGTCCACCGTGTAGCCCTCGTGGACGCTGCGCCAGACGCGTTCCCGGCCGTCGCCACGGCTGGGCGCGGTCTCGATCAGGCCGGCCTTCTCCAGGCTGCGCAGGTGATAGCTCATGGCGCTCGCGCTGAGTCCGGCCGTCTCGCCGAGTTCGGTGGCCGTGGCTGGGCCGACCATCATCAGCCGCTGCATCGCGGCGAGCCGCGCCGGATGTGATATTGCTCGCAGGCTGGCCGGCTCAGTGATCTCCAGCCGCCGCTCCCCGGAAGCAGGTGTCCCGTCCGCGGCACCGGACGCATCGGCGGGCGCCGCCGTTGACAGGGCGTCCGATTGCGGCTGATCGGCAGGTTGCGGCTCTGGCCCGGCCGCCGACCGATCGCTCGGCCGGTCCGGCCGGCGGCCGTTGCTATCACGGGCAGCGTGCGGCTTGGTCATCGTCCGATGATCCCGCAGGTGGCGGCCGGGACGAAACTCGGCAGCGGCCGTGTCACGCCGCGGCTATGATGGGCGGCTCCGCCTGCCGTATAGCAGGCGAGGGCACAGCCGGCACGCCGCCGCGCCGAACCGTCGCCCGGTCTCGCGGCCGACGACGTTCAAGTGCGACCGCGACTCCAGGGCGGGGTCGCCGTTACCAGGCGAGCGCCGGGCGGCCTGTACGTGTCGCGATCCGAACCGAACCACGAGGACCAGACGTGTCTATGTCGACGCCTTCGACCGACCAGGCTCATTCCCCGACCGACACCGCCGATCCGACCAGCAGCACCGCTCCGACCAGCACCGCTCCGATCTCCGACAACGATCTGTCCCGCGAGCTCGCCGCCGAGCGGGCTCACCTCGCCACCTCCCGGGCTGCGCTCGGTCAGATGCGCGAACGAGCCGAGGCCCTGTTCGCGACCGGCGGCAGTGTCTCCGGCGATCCTTTCGCGGCCGAGAGCCTCGGTCGCCAGCTGGCCCGGCGCATCGCCGAGCTCACCGACGACCCGACCGCGCCGCTGTTCTTCGGCCGCCTCGACTTCGGCACCGCACTAGAAGACCATGCCGGGCACAGCTATCACATTGGCCGCCGCCACGTCGTCGACGACATCGGCGAGCCACTCGTCCTCGATTGGCGCGCGCCGATCTCCCGCTCGTTCTACCGCGCCAGCGTTCGCGAGCCGCAGGGCGTCGCCGTACGTCGCCGGTTCGGGTGGACCTCCCCCGGTACGGCACCGGCCGGATCCGCGGCCCAGATCACCGGCTTCGAGGACGAACACCTCGATCGTGGCGAGGAACTCGGCACAAATTCGAAGATCCTGACATCGGAAATCGAACGGCCTCGCGTCGGGCCGATGCGCGACATCGTCGCGACGATCCAGCCTGAGCAGGACGAGCTGGTCCGGGCCGACCTCGACACGACGATCTGCGTACAGGGTGCGCCCGGCACCGGAAAGACAGCGGTCGGCCTGCATCGTGCCGCGTTCCTGCTTTACCTGCACCGCGAGCGGCTTCGCCGGTCAGGCGTGCTCGTGATCGGACCGAACCGCGCGTTCCTGCACTACATCGCGGCAGTTCTGCCGGCCCTCGGCGAGATCGATGTGACCCAGGCGACGGTCGACGACCTGCTGCCGGTCGCGGTGACCGGGATCGAGCGGCCGGATGCGGCGCCGATCCTGCATGACGTACGGATGGCCCAGGTCCTGCAGCGCGCGCTGGCCGCCATCGTCCAGCGACCGGTCGAGCCGATCGAGATCTCGGACGGCTCGTACCGGTGGCGCGTCTCGGTCGACGCGCTCCGTCGGCTGGTCGACGACGTACGGCGCGAGAACCCGCCGTACGGCACCGGCCGCGAACGCGTACGGGCCCGTACGGTCGCGCTACTCCAGCGCCAGGCCGAGGCGCGCAGCGGCGACTCGCCCGGGGAAACCTGGCTGCGCCGGATGGGTCGCGCCAAACCGGTGACCGCGTTCCTCGATCACGTCTGGCCGGCGGTCACCGCGGATGGGCTGGTGGCGAGCCTGCTGGGCAACGCGGACGCGCTGGCCAAGGCCGCCGACGGCATTCTCGACGCGGACGAACAGGCCGCCGTCGTGTGGACCAAGCCGCCGCGCTCGATCCGATCGATCAAGTGGACCGCTGCTGAGGCGGTCGTTGTGGACGAAGCGGCCGGGCTGATCGAGCGCAGCCCGAGCTTCGGCCACGTCGTCGTGGACGAGGCACAGGACCTGTCACCGATGCAGGCGCGGGTCATCGCCCGCCGCAGCGAACACTCGGCCATCACGCTCCTCGGCGACCTGGCCCAAGGCACTACGCCGTGGTCGGCGCGGAATTGGCGGGACACTCTCGGACACCTCGGCAAGCCCGAGGGCGCGATCGTGCCGCTAACGCTCGGCTTCCGCGTACCGGCGGAAGTTCTGGCTCTGGCCAATCGGCTGCTGCCGGCGCTCGAGGTAGATGTGCCGGCAGCGCGCTCGCTCCGTCACGATGGCGCGCTCGTCATCGACCGGGCCGCGGACGTCGCGAAGGCGGTCGTGGCGCAGGTGCGCGACGCCCTGACGTTCGAGGGATCGGTCGGCGTCATCGCGGCCGACGCCGCGGTGCCGGCCCTCGTCGCCGCGCTGGCCGCCGCCGGCATCACGTCCGGCGACGCCGAGGCCGACGACCGGATCAGCGTATTGCCGGCGACGGTCGCCAAGGGTCTCGAATATGACCACGTCATCGTCGTCGAGCCCGCCGCCATCGTGGCGGCCGAGCCGCGCGGACTGCACCGTCTCTATGTCGTCCTGACCCGGGCGGTGTCGCGGCTCGCGATCGTGCACGCCGAGCCGCTGCCGGCCGCGATCGCCTGATCGGTCGACCGCCGGATCGCTCACATCGCGACGCTTTGTCGTTGCTGGGAAGGCGCTCCACGTTCGTGGCGTTCGCCGCGCGAATGTCGGTGAGCGATGCGACCATCTCCCTTTCCGAAGGCTCCGCGCCTTCGCCGGATCGATACACGACCGGCGGTCGGCGACCGAGTCGACGCGAACGAAAGGGTTTCCAGATGCGCAAGACTTCATACCGGGCCGGCACCCCGACCTGGGTCGACATCAGCACTCCGGACATCGACGCGACGACCGGGTTCTATGGCGCGTTGTTCGGTTGGAAGGCCACCGAGACGAGTGAGGACTACGGCGGCTATATCCGATACGAGTTGGACGGCGAGGCGGTCGCGGGCGCTGGGCCGCTGATGGCCGACGGGCAGCCGATCGTCTGGTCGTCATACTTCGCGGTGGAAAACGCCGACGCCACGGCGGCTCGCATCGCCGACGCCGGCGGCCAGGCGATCGCTCCGCCGATGGATGTGATGGATCTCGGCCGGATGGGGATATTCGTCGACCCGACCGGAGCGGCGTTCGGGATCTGGCAGGCCGGCACGTTCGCCGGCGCCGGCATCGTCAACGAGCCCGGCTCGCTGATCTGGAACGAAATGCTGACCCGCGACGTGCCACGGTCAACGTCCTTCTACCGGGATGCCCTCGGTCTGACGGCGAAGGCCAGCGAAGGCACCGAGGTGCCGTACACGGAATTCCAGGTCGACGGCACGACGGTGGCCGGGATGATGGACATCAGCGGTCCACAGTGGCCGGCCGAGATGCCAGCCCAATGGGTCGTCTATTTCGATGTCGCCGACTGCGACGCCGCCTGCGCGAAGGTCGAGGCGCTGGGCGGGATCGTGGCCGTGCCGCCGACGGATATCCCGATCGGCCGCTTCGCGGTGCTGACCGACCCGCAGGGCGCATCGTTCTCGATCATCCAGATGAACGAGTAAGCCTCAGCGCGAGCGACGCACCGGCACGACGAGTGGACCCTGCTCGCCGTCGATCACCCGCACCTGCGCTTGATAGTGCCGGGCCAGCAGTTCCTGGGTCAGTACGTCGCGCGGCGTACCGGCGGCCACGACCGTGCCGTCGGCCATCAGGACCATCCGCTCGGCATACTCACCGGCGATCGAAAGGTCGTGCATCGTCGCGACGACCGTGAGGCCGCCGTCGCGACGCAGCTTGTCGACCAGTTCCAGCACGTCCTGCTGGTGGCCGATGTCCAGCGCGCTGGTCGGCTCGTCGAGCAGCAGCAACTTGGCCCCCTGGGCCAGCGCCCGCGCCAGGAACACCCGCTGGCGCTCCCCGCCGGACAGCGATTCCAGGCGCCGCCCGGCGAATCGTTGCAGGTCGAGCCGTGCCAACACCTCGTCGACCGCCTCCAGGTCCGCCCGCGACTCACTCGCCAACGCCGGGATATAGGGGGTACGGCCGAGAAGAACGTAGTCGATCACTGCCATGCCGGGCGGGACGACCGGATCCTGCGCCACGCTCGCCACGAGCCGGGCCTTGTCGCGCCGGCGCATCCGCCGCAACGCGGTTCCAAACAGCTCGATCGAGCCGGTGAAGTCGAGCAGGCCGCCGACCGTACGCAGGAGTGTCGACTTGCCCGCGCCGTTCGGCCCGATGATGGTGAGCCACTCACCGGTCGCGACATCGAGGTCGACGCCGGTGATGATCTCGGTGCCGTCGAGGACGACGCCGACGTCTCGTACGGCGAGCGCGTGCATGTTGGTCTCGGACCGTTCGGCGGGCAACATCACAGCCGCCGGGACGTACGCAGGATGACGATGAAGAACGGCGCGCCGAAGAACGCCGTGACCACGCCGATCGGAATCTCATCCGGTGCCGTTAGCGTCCGGGCGCCGAGATCGGCGAGCGCGAGGAAGGCGCCGCCGAACAGCGCCGACAGCGGCAGGATCACGCGGTAACTCGTTCCGGCCATCAGCCGTACGGTATGCGGCACGATGATGCCGACGAAACCGATCAGCCCGGAGACCGACACCGCGGCGGCGGTGCCGAGCGACGCGGTGATGACGAGGATGAGCCGGATCCGGCGCGGGTGCGCCCCGAGGCTCTCCGCCTCGGCGTCGCCGACGGACATCACATCGAGCTGCCGGCGATAGCCGATCATCACCGCGATCGTGGTCACCGCGAAGGGCAACAGGAGCAGCACGTCGTGCCAGCCGGCCGTGGTCAGTCGGCCCATGATCCACGAGTACACCTCACGGATCGTCTCGACGTACCGCTGTTGCAGGTACGTCTGCCCGGCGGTCAGGAACGCCGTGACGGCCACTCCGGCCAGGAGTAACACCGCCGGCGTACGTGCCGTCCCGCCGGCCGCCCCGAGGGCGTACGTCATCGTCACCGCCACGAGGGCGCCGATGAACGCAACGAACGGGACGTAGATCGGCGTACCGCTGCCGCCGGCCCCGGGTAGCTGCGCGAACGCGTGACCGCCCACGATTGCGATGGTGGCACCGAGCCCGGCGCCGGCCGCGATCCCCAGCAGGTACGGATCCGCCAACGGGTTGCGGAACACGCCCTGGTACGTACCGCCGGCCACCGCCAACGTGGCCCCGACGAGCAGGCCGAGACACACACGAGGCAGTCGAAGCTGCGTGACGATCGCCTGCTCACTGGCGGACAGTCCACTGTGCAGATGTACGCCCGGCAGCAGGTCCAGCAACTCGATGAAGACGCCGCCGGGGTTCAGCCCGACCGGCCCGAGCGCCAGCCCGGCGATGACCGCGACCACGACCGCACCGACGCCCGCGGCCAGCCAGCGCACCCGAAGGTGCGCCGGCTCGACCGCAGAGACCGGCCCGGCCGCACGGCTCGGCCCGGTCGGACGGGCCGGACCCGGCCCGGTCGCATGGACCGGCCCAGTCGCATGGACCGGCCCGGTCGCATGGACCGGCCCGGTCGCGTGGATCGGCCCTGCCGCGCGCGTCGGTGCGACCGATTTGGCGGGTGCCTTGCGGCCGGGACGGGTCACGACCGCCTGATCACGACGTCGGCGCCGCGTTGGACTCGGTGACGATGGTGTCGAGGAGCTTCGGCACCCGCGAGCCCCATTGCGAAGCGACGTCGTCCTGGATCGGCACGACCTGCTGCTCCTTGACCGCACCGATGGTCGACCACCCGGGTCGCTTCGCCACCGTGGCTTCGGACTGCTGACAGCAGTCCGTGTCGGCGAGGAAGATCACGTCCGGGTTCGCCTTGATGATGACCTCGGCCGACAGTTGCGGGTACGGATTGCTCGCGTTCCCGGCATCGGCAATGTTCGTCATCTTCGCCATGCCGAACAGCGAGCCGATGAACGTCTTCGAAGTGACCGAGTAGAACGTCTGGTCCAGCTCGTAGTAGAACGTCAGCGGTTTCGTCCGTGGCTTCAGCTTGGCCAGATCGTCGCTGATCGCCTTCTTCTCGGCCGCGACAGCAGCCGAGGCCGCCTTCGGGTGACCGGTGAGCGCCCCGAGCGCTGCCATCTGGTGATACGTGTCGTCGATCGTCGTCGCCGCCGGTGCCATGTAGACCGGAATCTTCAGCTTGACCAGCGCCTCCTTGATCTTGTTCGTATCATCCGACAGCACCACGAGGTCCGGGCTCTTCGCCGCGATCGTCTCCGCGTTCGGCTGGAACGCGTCGATATCGGCCGGCGGTGTGGTGGCTGGCGGGTTGGCGCCGAAGAAGTCGGAGTTCTTGTCGACGGCGATCACCTGACTGCCGGCACCGATGGTGAACAGCATGTCGGTCGCGGTCGGCGACATCGAGATGATGTGCGTCGGCTTGGCCGACAGCGTCGTTCCGTCCTGGGTGACCGGGTACGTGACGGCCTCGGCGGACGACGCCGGAGCGGCCGGCGTGGCACTGGTAGATCCGCTCGAGCCGCAGCCGGCGAGACCTACGCCGGCCAGGGTCAGCGCGGCGAGGACGGCCGCGGAAGCGATGGTGGGCACGGGTCTTCTCATGAGTTCCTCCTGTCGGTCGAGGCTTGAAGGTGCTTCGCCGACCGGGAGGAACGTCCCTGCCTGCGAGGCGCCCCTCCTCGAGAGCGCATGTCGCGATCACTGGCAGGCGACCTGGCTTATCCCCGTGGCACGCTCGCGTGCGGGGGCATCACAGTTGCGGGACAGCGCCGGAGTCGCACCGGCTTCGCTGCATAGCGATCACCGGGACTGTAGCGCATCGGTCCGTCCTGGTTCTGCTTTAGGTCGAGGGGCCGGCGTGCCCACGCCGCAGCGGTCAGGCTTGATCTACGTCGTGGGCACGCCGGCCCCTCGACCGGACTGCCACGGCCGACACCGTGCGTCACGGTCTGGATCAAGAGCTTTCGGGGGTACGTGGTACCGAGAACGGTTACGTGGCACGTGGTTGACGAATCCGGTGGTGGACACAGTGGCCCGGCCCTCGGTCGGGGTCTGCGATCGGCGCCAAGATCCGTGACCTTGAAACCACAGGTACCTAACGCCGCCAAGATCAGACCCTTGGCGCTGCAAGGTCACGGATCTTGGCGGTGACGCCGCAACGCGAGGAATCGACGACCCGATGGCGGTTCAGCGGCGGCGGGACGGCTTCGGGTTGCGGTTTTCTTCGTCGCCGGCGAGCGCGGCGCGCAGCTTTTCCTTCTCGACTCGGCGCTTCGACATCGACGTTTCCAGCGTGCTCGCCATCTCATTGCGCCACCGGGCGAGCAGGAACCACGACGCGATCGCGGACACCACCGCGGCGATCATCAATCGCACCAGCAGGCCGGCGTCACGGGACATCGGCATGGGAACCGCGAGCAGGATCACGAAGAGGATCGCGAACAGGCCGATCCGGCCGAGTGTGAATTTCGTAGCGGGTGGAATCCTCACCGCATCACCTTTCCGTGGTCCGTCCGGCGACCAACCGTACGCCAAAGAACCAGATCACCGCGTAGATCAGGCACGCGAGGAGTGCCCCGAGCGCGCCGGCGAACAGCGGCGGGAGCGCCCCCAGCACCGAGGCGAGCAAGCCGCCGGCGAGCGCGCCAAGCGCGGCCGCGACGAGCGCCACGCCGACCCGGGCCGGACCGATCCGCCAGGCGCGGAAGTCTTCGATGAACGTCCACACGGCCAAGATCGCCGCCGGCCAGCCGGAGACCCGCCCGAACGACGTGTGCCGCGCGACCGACGCGATGCCGTCGACAGCCATCAACAGGATAAGGACCAGCCCGACCGAGACGACGGTGCCGAGCACGAGCTCACGGGCGCTGACGATCCGCCCGTCGGCGTCTCGTCGCGGGAACTTTTGCGCCGCGTCGTGCTTGCTGCTCGGTGACATGCGACTCAGGCTCGCTGCCGCCGCGCTCCGAGGGTCCCGACCGGCCATGGATCAGGCCCAGACCTGCTGAGGTTCGGCGCGGCGCTCGGCCAGCGGCGTCGGCGCGTCATACTCGCGGACCGTGTCGTAACGCGTGTTGCGCTCGACCGGGCGGAAACCGGCGTCCCAGATCAGGTTGAGCAGGTCCTCGCGGTGCATCGTGTTCGGCGTGCCGTACGAGTCGGCGTCATGCGTGATCTTGTACTCGACGACCGAGCCGTCCAGGTCGTCGACGCCGTAGGACAGCGACATCTGCGCGAGCGACACGCCATGCATGACCCAGAAGCACTTGATGTGCGGGAAGTTGTCCAGCAGCAGCCGGGACACGGCGAACGTCTTGAGCGAATCGGCCGGGCTCGCCATCGTGGTCCGCTCCTGCAGCCGGTTACGGATCTTGCCATCCGCGGAGTCGACGAAGTCGTGCTGGTAACGCAGCGGGATGAAGACCTGGAAGCCGCCGGTCTCGTCCTGTAGCTCGCGCAACCGCAAGACGTGGTCAACGCGGTGCCGAGGTTCTTCGATATGGCCGTAGAGCATGGTCGCCGGCGTCTTGAGGCCCTTCGAATGGGCCAGCCGATGGATGCGCGACCAGTCTTCCCAATGCGTGTTGTGGTCGACGATGTGCTGGCGGATCTCCCAGTCGAAGATCTCGGCCCCGCCGCCGGTCAACGACTCCAGGCCCGCGTCCATCAGTTCGTCCAGGATCTCGCTCGCCCCGAGTCCACTGATGCGTTCGAACCAGTGCACCTCGGTGGCGGTGAATGCCTTGAGGTTGACCTCGGGCAGCGCGGCCTTCAATTCGCGCAGCACGCGCGGGTAGTACTTCCACGGCAACGTCGGATGCAGGCCATTGACAATGTGCAATTCGGTGAGCTGTTCGCCCTGCATTTCCTTGGCTTTGCTGACGGCCTCTTCGATGCGCATCGTGTACGCGGCCTTTTCACCGGGCTTGCGCTGAAATGAGCAGTACGCGCAACTGGCCGAGCACACGTTGGTCAGGTTCAGGTGCCGGTTCACGTTGAACATGACCCGGTCGCCGTTGAGTTCGGTGCGGCGGTGGTGGGCCAGCCGGCCAAGCCACGCGAGGTCGTCGCTCGCGTAGAGCGCCTCGCCGTCGGCCCTGGTCAGGCGTACGCCCTCGTAGACCTTCGCCTCCAGGTCACGCTTCAGTCCTGCGTCCACGCCGCCCTAGCTCCTTCGCCACCGTCGCCGCGCTAGCCGCGCGCCGTGCATCACCGAGGGTACGTCCAGCCGGCGCTCACGCCGGACACGACCCGGGTCGGCGGGCCGCCCGACGGCGTCAATCGATCAGTCGCGCTCCTGCCAGTCGCCGGCCGGCACCCTATTTCTCACGCCTTATTCAATCTCTTGTTGGCATCAGTAGTGACACTTGTGACAGATGTGAGGTAGGAAACTTGGTGGGGTGCAAGACGACGGACGGGGCGGACGTAGATCATGGCTTCGCGACGACGATGGCGGGTGACGAGCGAATCCAGGCCGGCTAATCCCGGGCCTGATCCGCACGACGATATTCGTCGGTCGTCTTGGCGGAGGATTGCGATTCGTCCGCTCACGGTCGGAATTGCGTGTACGGCTTTGTGCGTCTTTGTCGCTCGGCCGGCCGAGGCGGCGACCGCATCCAGCGCGCACTCGACAACGCACAGCGTTCGAACCACGTCGGCCGCCGGCTCGACGACCTCCACGTCGAGGCCGGTCGTCCCGGCCGGCGCGACGCCCGTCCAGGCGTCAACTGGCGCCTCCTCCGACCCGTCGAGCGGATCATCGCTGCACCTGCCGTTTGCCCCGTTCCCGGCGTCACTCGGGCCGCTCGCCGCCTCGATCTTCTCGCGGGAGGCGCAGGTCGAGGGTCTGAGCCAACGCATCGACGGGCTCAGCGTTCAGGTGACGACGCAGGTCGCCGCCACCAACACCGCCTACGCGACCTGGCAGGCAGCGGTGAGCGCGTCGAACTCGGCCGCCGAGCAAGCCGCTGACGCCGCCGCGGCCGAGTATGAGCAGAGTGCCGGCCTCGGTCCGCTCGCGCCCTACCGTCACGACATCCAACAGCTGAACCTCCTCGCTCCGGGGATCATCCCGGCCCCGACGAATGCGGTGCCCGAGGCAGTCAACCTCACGACCGCACGGCAGAACGAGCAAGCGGCCTACACCGCCTATACGACGGCCCTCACCCAGCAAGAGAACTTGCAGGCCGAGCAGACGTCGCTCCAGCTGACGTTCGAGACGGAGAGCGCCGACCTCAACCAACTGAAGGCGCAGAACGCCGAAGCGCTGGCGGCGGCGGCCGCGGAGCAGAACCAGATCGACACGACCATCGGCACACAGTTGCCGATCAGCGTGAACGTCCACGGGCAGACCGCGAACCCCAAGGCCCTTGCGGCGATCGCGTTCGCGATGCGGCAGCTGGGCAAGCCGTACGTGTTCGGGGCCGAGGGGCCCAACAGCTATGACTGTTCCGGATTGGTCTGGGCCTCCTACCGATCGGCCGGCGTGACGGTGCCGCGCATCGCCCGCGATCAGGAGCACGCGACCACGCCGATCGGCGTCGACGAGTTGCTCCCCGGCGACCTGGTGTTCTTCAGTACGACGAGCAACACCGACTGGCGGCAGATCACCCACGTCGGCATGTACATCGGCAACGGCAAGATGATCGAAGCGCCGATGACCGGCCAGAACGTGAAGATCGCGCCGGTCTGGTGGTCTGCCTTCTTCGGTGCGACGCGCGTCGTGCCGGCCGTCCAGGCCACGCCGTCGCCGTCCGCCGTCCCCGTCGCCCTCGCGCTCGCCATCGCCGCCACCGGGATCCCCGTCGCCGTCGCCATCCCCGTCGTCATCCGCCGAAGACGGCGCCGCCAACGGCGCCACCCCCTAAGACGACGCCGCCGTCAAGCACGGCGCCGCCCCAGAGCACGACACCGCCGCCGAGCACGACACCGCCCCCGAGCGGCGATCCGGCGCCGACCTCGTCAACGCCGTCGCCGTCGCCGTCCGCGTCCGCCACCTCGACCGCCGCGGCGCCGGCGGGCCCATCCGCGTCGGCGACCAGCTGAGGCGTGCGTCGGTGACCGGCGATCGCCTCGTCGGCGACCGGCGGCATCCCGTCTTGACCTGGGGCGATGTAAGGTCGGCTACCCCGCGGGCCAACTCTGTGGCACCGTTAACGGGGGCAAGTTACTTCGGCCGTCACGCGAGTGTCGGCGCTATTGGGGGCTGGCCGTGAGCGAGCGCGTTGCGGATGCGGCGGTGGGGCGTCCGAAGCACGCTGCGGACATCACCGATGCGGCGGCTGCCCAGGTTCCGGTCTGGATGGATCGCGGCGCCGGAGTCGCCCAACCGCGCGTCGGATCCCACCGGTCGACCGTCGACGACACCGCGATGGAATTCGACCTGAGCTGGCCGGCCACGTCGGCCGACCTGGCCGAACCCGTGGTACCCCCGATGCCGCGAGCCGACATACCGGCGCCGCAACGTTTCCGGGCCGTCGCACGGGTACGTATGCCGGCCGCGACGGAACCGCCGGGACCGCCCGAGCCGCCGGCGCCACCGACCCGGCCGGAACCCCCGGCACCGCCAACGCCCGAGCCGCCGCCGTCTCCGCAACCACCGGAGCCGCCGACACCTAAACCGGAGCCGCCGGCACCGGAGCCGCCGACGCGGCCCGAGCCCGAACGGCGGCCGTCACCCGAGCCACCACCACTTCCCAACCCGGAGCCGTTCCCGGGACCGGAGCCGTTCCCCGGACCCGGGCCGATGCCCGGGCCGATGCCGTCACCGCAACCACCGGAGCCGTCGCCGGTCCCGCGGCCACCCGAACCGACACCGGTCCCGCGGCCGCCCGAACCGTCGCCGATTCCAGTGCCACCAAGCCCATGGCCTGGTCCGGCGCCGACGCCGCCGTCACCCGGTCCGGTGCCGGCTCCGCCGTTCCCGCCGCCGCCGCCGACCATTCGCGGCTACGCCCGGCCGATCACACGGATCGCCGACGATGAAGACCTCGATCGTCCGATGCCGGCTGTTCAGGCCGTTGGCATCACGACCGACCGGCCACCGCCATTCCGGCTGCCTGTGCTCGACAATCGCGGTGACGTCGCCGCGCGGCTCGCCGCGATCGACTCCATGATCACCGACGATGCCGATCGTGGGTCGCTCGCTGGTGAAACGCCGCTCGCCCCCGCGTCGATAGCGCGCGCGAACGCCGACGCTCTCGCCAGCCGCGCGCCACGCGAACCCGAACCCGGGTCCTGGACCAGGACCAACGCCAGTGCGGATGCCAACCGAGTCGCTGCCCGGGTGCGACCCGTCGGAATCAGCGCGGTCGGAACCAGCACCCTCGGAACCAGCGCCCTCGGAGCCAACGCCGTCCAAACCGGCGCGGGCGGGAGTGGTACGGGCCGATCCGACGCCGACCTGACCCGCCCGGAGCGTGGCACCAGCCCCGCCGGAGCCGCTGACGACCGGCCGAACCTTGCCGCGCCTCGGACCGCGAACGCGGCCGGCGACGGGGCGCGCGTGCGCGCCGCGGCGACCGTTCCGGCCCACGCGCAATTGCTGCGGCCCGACGGCGTGCCGGCGGCGGCGCCGGTCAGGTACGCGGCCGATGACTGGCGGGGACACATCAAGGGGGCACCGGCACGGGCCGACGCCCAGGTCTACGGCGCGCTCGGCGGTCCAACATCGCTGGGCGCCGGAGCCAGCTCGTCTGCCGCCTCTTCGCTCCCGGACACTCGAGCCGGCGACGCGACAACGCCGTCCGTCGCCAACGGCGAACGCGGGACCACCGCGCCGCCCGGCCACGGCAGGGCGAAGGAGCGCACCCAGGCGGCCGAGGCGGCGAAGCCCGTTTCGATGCTCGACCGGGCCGCTCGGATCGGGCTGCTCGGCGGTTTGCTCGCGATATTCGTGCTGTTGTTCATCTTCGGACCGAAGATCAGCCAGTGGTGGGGCAAGCTCTGACGCCTGGCCGGTCGGCCTCGACCGGGAAGCGCTGTGTCACGACGCGATCATGAGCGGGCGTGGACGGCCTCGGCTATCCGCCGTACGCCCTCGTCAATGAGCTCGGGATGGGTGCCGATGTTCATGCGTGCGAAGCCGCGCCCGGGGTCGCCAAAGGCGAGACCGGAGTTGAGCGCCACGCGACCGCGGTCGAGGATGACCTGCGCCGGATCGTCGCCGAGGTCGAGCGCACGCATGTCGAGCCACGTGAGATAGGTCGCGTCGGGTGGCCGATAGCCGATCTCGGGCAGATCCTCGGCCAGACGGGCGGCCAGCCGCATCCGGTTGTGCTCCAGCCCGGCCATCAGCTCCTCCAGCCAGACCAGACCCTCGGTGAAGGCGATCTCACTGGCGAGCACGCCGAAGATACCGGCCGAGTAGGAAACCTCGTCCGGCATCGCGGCGAGGGCCTCGACCGCGCCCGGGCCAGGCACGGCCAGCGCGGCTTTGAGCCCCGGCAGGTTCCACGCCTTCGACGCGGACACGAATGTCACCGCTGCCTGCGCCGCGGGGGCGGCCAGCGTCTGAAACGGCACGTGCTTGACGCCGGGATAGGTCAACGGGCCATGAATCTCGTCGGCAAGCATCCGCACGCCATACTCGTCCGCCAGCTCCGCGATCGCCGTCAGCGTCTCCACCGGCAACACCGTGCCGGTCGGGTTGTGCGGATTGCATAACAGATAGGCCCGTGCACCGGCGGCAAACGCGCGCTCAAGCCCGTCGAGGTCGGGCTGGAAACCGGTGTCCGTCGGCAGCATCGGGTTTTCCACGATCGTGCGCTCCGCCGCGTGCAGCTTCGCAAAGAAGGGCGGGTACGCCGGCGTGTCGATCACGACTCCGTCGCCGGGACCGGTGAGGGCGCGTACGACCTCGTAGATCCCGGTGTTCACATCCGGCACGAGGCGCATCGCGGCCGGATCGGGCGACCAGCCGTACCGCCGGTCGGCGAAGTCGGCGTACGCCGCGCCAAGCCGGCCGATGGTCGCGTATCCGGAGTCGCCGAGCGAGATCGACTCGGCGAGCGCGGTCGCGATCGACGGCGCCAGCGGCGTATCCATCTCGGCGATGAACATTGGCAACACGTCCGGTGGGAATGACTGCCACTTCACGCTGCGCCGGGTTCGCAGCTGGTCGAGCGTCAATTCGGTCAGCGGGTTCACATGGTCCATCTTCGCTGTCGGGACGCCGACCCGGGTACCTCCGAGGCGGGCAATATCGTTGGTGGTCGCTTGACCGGCATCGCGCCTGACGAAGCACCGAGAGTCCCGGTCGGGGCCACGAATGTGCCGCCGATCACCACGACCGACCCTTCGGCGCCGCCTCGTCTACACTTGCACGGAATCACTCACCGGCGCGCCGGCCCGCGAGCAATCCCGCTCGATGTGGCAACAGCGGCGCGCTTGGGCATTCTGCGGCATTGGTCTCACGAAGGCATCGAGCAGCGGACTATCGCTGCCGGCCAGCCATGCGGGCAAGAAGCGCCCTCGTTGCTGGAAGGCCGAGAAAAAGTTTCATGACGTTCACCGCTGCCCGCGATCTGTTCGCGGACGCCCAATCGTTCCCTTCGCTCTTCGACGGAGCTGCCGAGCCGGCCGCGACCGACGCGGTTGCGAGCGAGCCCATGTCAGCCGAGCCGCCATTGACCGAGCCCGCGTCGGCCGAGCCCACATTGACCGACGCGACCGTGACCGATGCGACGTTGACTGACCCGACCGTGACCGAGGCGACGTTGACCGACCCGACCGTGGCCGACGCCGCCGTGGCCGACACGAGCCGCGCGGTTGAATCCGCCACGCCCAGCGCGGAAGTCGCCGCACCGGTTGCCGAGCCCGCTGCGCCGGTTGCCGAGCCCGCTGCGCCGGTGGCGGAGGCCGAAACGATCTCCACCACCTTTGCCGACCTCGGCGTTCCGCGCCGTCTCGTCGAGACGCTCCAGCGCGGTGGCATCACCTCGCCATTTCCGATCCAGGCCGCCACGATCCCAGATGCGATCGCCGGTCGCGACGTGCTTGGCCGCGGCCAGACCGGCTCCGGCAAGACGCTCGCGTTCGGGCTGCCGATCATCATCCGGTTGAGCAACGCCGGCAAGGCACGTCCGGGGCATCCGGCGGCCCTGATCCTCGTACCGACGCGCGAACTCGCCATGCAGGTCAACGACGTCATCGCCCCCCTCGCCCGAACCGCCGGGTTGTTCAGTCGGACCGCGTTCGGCGGGAGCCCGTACGACAAGCAGATCCGGGATCTCCGGCGCGGCGTCGACATCCTCGTTGCCACGCCCGGCCGCCTCGGTGATCTGATCGAGAAGGGCGAGTGCTCCCTCGACGACATCGCGACGACGGTGCTCGACGAGGCCGACCAGATGGCCGACATGGGCTTCCTGCCCGACGTCACCGCCCTGATGGAGAAGACGCCGTCGCACGGACAGCGCCTGATGTTCTCCGCCACACTCGACGGCGACGTCGACACGCTCGTACGACGCTTCCTGCATGACCCGGTGACCCACTCGGTCGATCCGTCCGCGGCGGCGGTGTCCACCATGGAGCATCATTTGCTGCTGATCCCGCCGCGCGAGAAGAACGACATCGTCGCCGCGATCGGTGCCCGGGACGGCCGCACGATCATGTTCGTCCGTACGCAGATGGCCGTCGACCGCCTGGCCGACCAGCTTGCGGCGGTCGGCGTGCGGGCCGGTGCGTTGCACGGCGGCAAGACCCAGCGGGTACGGACGCGCACGCTCGCGGAGTTCCGCGAAGGTCGCGTCAACGTCCTGGTCGCGACGGATGTCGCGGCGCGTGGTATCCACGTCGATGACGTCTCGCTCGTCGTACACATCGATCCGCCGAAGGACGCCAAGGACTATCTGCACCGAGCCGGCCGTACGGCCCGGGCCGGTGAGGCCGGCACCGTGGCCACGCTGGTTCTGCCACGGCAGCGAAAGTCCACCTATTCGATGCTCGAACGCGCCGGTGTCACGCCCGGCCGGACCGAGGTGCGCATCGGCGGCCCAGAACTCGGCGAGTTGACCGGTGCACGCCAGCCCAGTGGCGTACCGGTGCGCCGGGACGAGCCCACGCCCAACGGCCGGGACGGACGCGGCGACCGCAACCGCGGCGACCGGCCCTATCGCGACCGTCCGCGAGCGCTCATCGTGGTCGGAGCGCCCGCCGCGACCTCGCCACGAGGCCGGATCGGATGATCGGCCACGGCGTGGTCACGGCGACGCCCCGCGTACGTTCACCGGTGACCGGCCGTACCGCGGCCTGCGTGACGAGCGGGCCAACCACCGCACCCACGACGAGCGCGCGCCGCATCGCGTCCACGACGACCGATCGCCGGCCCGTGATTCGGCCGGCCGGCGGCCGGATCGTGCCGTGCGCGACGAGCACCGGCACCGTCCGGTCCGCGACGACCGTTCGCACGGGCACCGCCCACGGTTCGAGCGTCGCCCCGGTTCGGCCTGATCGGCCTCGCTTCGACAGAGGTCGGTCTGACCTCGGTCTGACCGACCTCGGCCGGATCGACCTCAGCCGCCGTCGGCTGGGTCCGTAGCTCGCCGTCCTTCGGCGTCTGCCCGATCCGTCGCGCGGCGTTCCTCACCGTCGGGGCGATCCGTTGCCCGTCGTCGCGGAGCGGGGGCCGGCGGCGGCCGGTCCTCCCACTTCACCGACAACGCGATCGTGGTGCGCGTGCTTTCGACACCGGGCAGGTCGCCCAGACGCACGATGAGGTGTTCCAGGTCGCCGATGCTCGCTACCCGGACCTTCAGCATGTATGACTCCGGCCCGGCCACGAACAGACACGTATCGACCTCGGCGATCTCATGCATCGCGGCCACGAGCGCGGCGGCGTCCGCGCGGCCGGACTGGACGACACCGACGAGCGCGGTGACACCGAGCCCGACCGCCTCGGGCGAGATGTCGGCCCGATAACCACGGATGACCTTCGACTGCTCAAGCTTGGCCACTCGTTCATGTACGGCGGGGGGCGACAGTCCGACTTGTCGGGCGAGTTCGGCCACCGACAACCGGGCGTTGAGCCGCAGCAGATCCAGCAATCGAAGATCGATAGCGTCCACGCGAGCTCCCCTCCGGACGGATCGCCGATCGGCTGCCCGGTCCACTGCCTGCGACTTGTCCTGCGTTCAGATCCTGTTCCGCGTCCGGTTTCGGTCGTGGCGGCGTCGGCGGTTGCGTGTCCTATGCGCCCGATTCCGGCATTTCGGCCCGTCCATGAGAATCATTCGGAATGATATAAGGATGAGTGGGATTTTGGACGATTTTTCCGTTTCTGGGAATCGTCTCCTACTCGGGTGTTTAATGGTCCTACGTCCGAGTTAAGGACGAAGTCCCAGCTCAGCCTACTGATCATTTGGTCTCGAAGACGCAAGGAGGGGTCGTGGACACTGGTGATCGTCTGCTCACGCCAGGCGAGGTGGCCGCGCTGTTCCGTGTCGACCCCAAGACGGTGACCCGATGGGCGGCCGCCGGTCGCATCGGAAGCATCCGCACGCCGGGCGGCCACCGTCGCTTCCGCGAGTCCGAAGTTCGCGCATTGCTGGAAGGCGAAGGCTTGGCCGCGTTCGAGGACGACATTCCCTCGTCGTCCCATCAGGCGAATGGCCACCGGCCCCACTGACTCTGTCGCCGCTCGGCCGCCGGCTTGACATTCGCCGCCGGCGACCGCGCATCGAGCGGTCGCCCGGGGCTCGATCATCGGCCGCGATCCGAACCGCCTCCGGTCAGATGTTCACGGTCAGATGTTGGCGGTCAGACGCCGCCGGTCCACCGTGTGAACAAGCTGTGCGGAACGCCGACGGCGTCGAGCACTTTGCCGGCGACAAAGTCGATGAGCTGTTGCGCGGTCGCGGTCGCGCCGGCCGCGTAAAAGCCGGGGCTGGCCGGCAGCACCGTCGCTCCCGCGTCGACCAACTCGACGAGATGCAGGAGATGGCCCCGCGACACGGGCGTCTCACGCGGTACGACGACGACCGGCCGGCGTTCCTTCAGGTTCACCTCGGCCGCACGCTGCAACAGATCCTTCGACAGGCCGATCGCGATTCCGGCGCACGCGGCCGTACTGGCCGGCACCACGATCATCCCGCGCGCCGGATAGGAGCCGCTGCTCGGTCCGGCCGCGAAGTCGCCGGCGGGCCAGTGGACGATGTCCGCGTCGCTCACGTCGCTGCCCAGCCACTTGGCCAGGTCGTCGCGCCAATGCCCGTCCCGGAACGGCGCGCCGGTCTCGTCGAGGATCGTCAGGCGGGCGGCACGAGACACGACGAGGTCAACCGATTCTCCGGCGGCGATCAGGGCGCGGAGAACGGCCGCGGCGTACGGGGTGCCCGACGCGCCGGACACTCCGACGATCCACGGTCGCCGCTGCTCGTTGAGTGACACCGGCATCAGCTCCGCAGGTCCAGACGCACCACCAGGTCGACCAGCGCGAACACGAACAGGACGATGCCGACCACGCCGTTGGCGGTGAAGAATGCCCGATTCACCCGCGACAGGTCGGACGGCTTGACGATCGCGTGCTCGTACGCGAAGGCGAGCGCCGTGACTCCGAGCCCGACCCACCATGGCCAGCCGAAGCCGACGAGATAGCCGTACCACGCGAACAGCGCGAACGTGATCACGTGCGCGATCGTCGACGCCCACAACGCGAACGGCACGCCATACCGCGCCGGCACACTGTGTACGCCGATCTCGCGATCGATATCCACATCCTGGCAGGCGTAGATGAGATCGAAACCGCCGATCCACAGGCCAACCGCGACACCGAGCACCCAGGCCGGCCCGGAGCCGCGGAACGTGCCGGTGACGGCGAGCCACGCCCCGACCGGCCCGATCAGCTGCGCCAACCCGAGCACGGCATGTGGCCAGTTCGTGAACCGCTTCGCGTACGGGTAGACAACCAACGGCACCACGGCGAGTGGCGCGAGCATCAGGCACAACGGGTTCAGCAGCGCCGCTGCGCCCAGGAACACAACGAGTGCGACGAGCGCGCCGCCCCAGGCCGTACGCAGTGAGACCACGCCGGTAACGAGCTCGCGCGACGCCGTACGCGGATTCCGCGCATCGATGTGCCGGTCGAGGATGCGATTCGCCGCCATCGCGAACGTACGCGCACCGACCATTGCGATCGTGATGAGCAGCAACTTCACCCAGTTGACGCGCGGCACCATCGCGGTCAGTGCGGCCATGTAGGCAAACGGCAGCGCGAAGATGCTGTGCTCGATCTTCACCAGGCCGAGGAACGCCTTGACTGGGTTCGGGACGGGCCGATCCGGCACCGTTGTGACAGCGGCTGTCAAAGCCCGTACTCCTGCCATCTCGAAGAGACCTTGGCCACGACGTCGGGCGACATGACCGTGGCCTCGGGCCAACCCCGGTGATAACCCTCCGCCGGCGTCTTGCGGGTCGCGTCGATGCCGGCCTTGCCACCCCAGAACTGCTGGTACGACGCGTGGTCCAGATGGTCGACCGGACCGGTCGTGACCACGAGGTCGTGCGAGTAATCCACATTGCCGAACGCGCGGAACGCGACCTCGGCGTAATCATGTGGATCGCAGTCGTCATCCACAACGACGATCAGCTTGGTCAGGCTCAGCAGGTGCGCTCCCCAGACCGCGTTCATCACTTTTTGCGCGTGCTTCGGGTAGCGCTTGTTGATGGACACGATGAGACAGTTGTGGAAAACCCCGGGCTCCGGCATCGCCATGTCGACGATGTCGGGGATCAGCAGCTTGATCAACGGAAGGAACATGCGCTCGGTCGCATGACCGATCGGGCCGTCCTCCTGCGGCGGCTTCGACGTGATGATCGAGTGGTAGATCGGATCGCGCTGCGTCGTCATGCACTCGACGTGCAGGACCGGGAAGTCTTCGACCGGCGTGTAGAAACCGGTGTGGTCGCCGAACGGGCCCTCGGCGTGCCGCTCGCCCGGTTCGACGTACCCCTCCAGCACGATCTGCGCGTGCGCCGGCACCTGCAGCGGCACCGTCAGGCAGTCGACCATTTCAACGCGTTCGCCGCGCAGGAACCCGGCGAACATGTATTCGTCGATGTCGCCGGGCAGCGGGGCGGTCGCGGCATAGCTGACAACCGGATCACATCCGATCGCGACGGCCACCGGCAGTCGCTGGCCGAGGCGCTCGGCGACCGCATGGTGCGCGGTCGAGTCCTTGTGGATCTGCCAGTGCATGCCGAGCGTGTTGCGACCGTGCTGCTGGAGCCGGTAGAGGCCGAGGTTGCGCTTGCCCGTCTGTGGATGCTTCGTGTGCGTGAGGCCGAAGTTGTGGAAAACCCCGCCGTCGTCCGGCCAGACCTGCAGGCCGGGCAGCACGTTGAGATCCACGTCCGATCCGCGGTAAACCCGCGCTTGGCTCGGCGCGTGCTTCGTCTTCTTCGGCGGTACGGACTTGAGCTGCATCAACTTGCCCAGCCCGTCGCGGATCCCGGCCCAACCCGGAATGAGTTCCGGTTTGACCAGGTTGCCGATCCGGGCGCCGATCTCGTCGACGTTGTCCACACCGAGCGCCATCGCCATCCGGCGTTCGGTTCCAAAGATATTGATCGCCACCGGCATGTCGCCCCGGGTCGGCGTCTCGAACAGCAGCGCTGGGCCGTGATCCCGGACGGTCCGGGTGACGATCTCGCTCATCTCCAGCGTCGGATCCACCGGTGCCGAGATCCGGTGCAACTCACCCGCGCGCTCCAGGGCCACGAGAAAGTCACCCAGGTCGTCGTACGGGAAGCCACCGGTGCTCACGCGCTCAGTCTGCCAATCGTCGGCCCGGCTCGTCGCGGCACCCTCCCGATATGCGGCGTACGCCATGATCCGTCGTACACGTCACCGCCGGCGCCGCGGCCGCGTGCTCACGCCGGCCCGGGTGTGCCCGACATGCCCGAGTCGCCCGAGGTGCGATGCGTGCCCGGCGTGACGACGCCGGCTTCGTAGGCGAGTACGACGGCCTGCACCCGGTCACGCAGTCCGAGCTTGGTGAGCACGCGGCTCACGTGCACCTTGACCGTGCCCTCCGACACGAACAACTCGGTCGCGATCTCCCGGTTCGAGCGGGCCGCGGCAACCAACGTAAAGACGTCGCGTTCCCGGTCGGTGAGGCCGGCGATCAGTTGCTGCGCGGGGTGCGGCGATGACGGAGGGGTCGACGGCAGCGCCGGAATGAACCGGTCGATAAGGCGCCGGGTCGCACCCGGAGCGAGCACCGCGTCGCCCGCGGCAACCGTACGGATGGCGTGCAGCAACTCGGCCGGCGGTGCGTCCTTGAGCAGGAAGCCGCTGGCTCCCGCTCGCAACCCGGCGTAGACGTACTCGTCCAGGTCGAACGTCGTCAGGATGAGCACCCGCGTGGCGGGCGACTCGCGGGTGATCCGGGTCGTGGCCTCGATGCCATCCATGCCCGGCATGCGGATATCCATCAGAACAACGTCCGGACGGGTGGCCGCGACTGTCGCAACCCCGCTGCCACCGTCGCCGGCATCGCCCAGCACCTCGATGTCCGGCTCGGCCTCCAGGATCATCCGGAATCCGGTGCGCAACAGCGCCTGGTCGTCGACGAGAACCACGCCGATCATGACGCCAGATCCTCGGCCACGCTGAGGCGAGCCGTGACCAGCCAGCCCCGCGGTGTACGCGGTCCGGACCGTACGTCGCCCGCGAACGCCTCAACCCGCTCGCGCATCCCGACGAGTCCACGGCCGGCGGTCGACTGGGCCGCGCTCGACCCGCCGGACGAATCGCCGATGGAGGTCCCGCCGATGCCGTCGTCGGCCACCTCCACACACACCTCGTCCCGCCCGTATCGGACGCGGACGGTGGCGGTGGCGTCCGGGCCGGCGTGCTTCATGGTGTTGGTCAGCGACTCCTGGACGATGCGATAGAGCGCTAGTTGCACCGCGGCCGCATCGACCGGCGGTGCACCTTCGACCTCGTAGCGGACCGACAGCCCGGCGGTACGGACGCGATCGATCAGCTCGTCCAGCCGCGCGACGTCGGGCAGCGGCGCCCGGGTGGCGGCATCATCGTCGCGATCCCGAAGGACGCCAAGAAGTCGCCGCGTGTCGGTGAGCGCGAGCCGGCCGGTGGCCGAGACCGTACGCATCACGTCGGCCGCCTGTTCCGGGGCCGAGGCGACCTTGGCCGCCGCACCATCGGACAGCGCGACCATGACCGTCAAATGATGCGCAACGATGTCGTGCATCTCGCGCGCGATCCGTGTGCGTTCCTCGGCCGCGGCGAGCGCCAACTCCTGCTCGCGATCGTGTTCGAGCCGCTTCGCCCGCTCGCGCAACTCATCCAGCAAAACTCGGCGGGTCCGGATATAGAGACCGAGTACGGTCGCGGCGGCAACGACGGCGACGAGTGACACCGCCGACGGGAGCCAATTGTCGGCGAACACGTGGATGCTGCTGACGACCGCGCCGGCGGCCAGCAGGACGGCCGCGATCACCGCGTCTCGACGCGGACGTAGAACCGCGACGGTGTAGAGGCCGATGACGAGCGCTGGTGACCAGACGACCTGCATGGCCCACCAACCGGTGGCCGCGGCGACGAGGAAGCCCCACGCGAACACGGGCACGGGCCAGACCCGGCGCACCACCAGCGGCGCGGCCGTCACGACGATGATCGCTACCGCAGCCCCAGTCGACAAATCCGGCGAGGATGTGACATAGACGCTGGCCGCGAGGAGTGCGAACACAGCGACGGATAGGTCGAAGAGCCAGGATCGCGATCGACGCGATCCCGGCTCTTCGGCGGGTGTCCAGATGCCCACGGCTACGAGTGTCCCAGCTCGGTCAGACGTCGGTCCGCCGCAGCCGCCACGCGGCCAAGCCGAGCAGGATGATCGCGTAGCCGCAGAGCACGGCGAAGCCGGTCCACGGCGGCAGCGGGTGGGCGGTCGTGGCGAGCCGAGGCAGCGCCGCGCCCGCGTTGGATGGCAGGAACCGGCCGGCCTCGGCGATCGACGCCGGCATGGCGCCCCAGACCGTCGGCAGCACGAAGAACACACCGACCATCGCACTGATTGCGCCGGCCGTGCTGCGTAGCAGCGTCGCGATGGCGATTGCGCAGACACCGGCGACGGTGAGATACAACGGCGCGCCGATCACGATGCGGGCCACGCCGTCGGCGCCGAGTGACGTCGGCGGGCGGCCGTGAGCCCGCCACACGACCTGCCCCAGCGCGAACGTGGCGAGCGACGTCGCCAGCGTCACCGGGAACACGACCGCGAGATAGACCGCGAGCTTGGCCCACAGCACCGGCAGCCGCTTGGGCACGACGGTCATCGACGACCGGATCATGCCGGTGCCGTACTCGCCCGCAACCAGCAGGACCGCCAGGGTCCCGAGAGCAAGCTGGGCAAAGATCGAACCGATCTGCCCGCGGGTCGCGACGTCCACCGGCATCGCCGACGAAGTCTTCTCGGCCGCCGCCGCCGCGGAGATGGCCACCCCGATCCCGACCGTCAGCGCGGTCGACGTGGCGATAGTCCACCAGGACGAGCGCAACGAACGGAACTTCGTCCACTCCGAATGGACCAGACGACGTGCGGTAACTGGCCCGGCGCCGGATGAGACGACCGGCGCGATGGTCACTGATGCGGTTGTCATCGGACTGCCTCCAACGATGTGGCGTCGCCGTACTCCAGGCTGGCCCGAGTGGCCCGCATGAAGGCCTCCTCCAACGACGGTTGGACGACGCTGAGTTCGAGAATGGGTAGATTTGCCTGCCAGGCGATGGTGCCGACCTGGTCGGCGTCGAGGCCGGTGACGTGCAGGACGTCGGTCCGGTCGCTCGCGACCACGACGTCCGGACCCTGGAGGAGACCGCGAAGGCGGGCCGCCTCGGGACTGCGTACCACCACCGAGGATGCGGTGGTCCGGGCGACGAACTGCTCGACGGTGCAGTCCGCTATCAGCCGGCCGCGTCCGACGACGACGAGCCGCGTCGCGGTCTGTGCCATCTCACTCATGAGATGCGAGGACACCAGGACGGTACGACCATCGTCGGCCAGCTGACGCAACAGCAGGCGGATCCACCGGACACCGTCCGGATCCAGGCCATTGACCGGCTCGTCGAGCACCACGGTCTGTGGCCGACCCAGCAACGCCGACGCGATGCCGAGGCGCTGACCCATCCCGAGGCTGAACCCGCCGACTCGCTTTCCGGCCACGTCGCATAGCCCGACCATCTCGATGACCTCGTCGACCCGGCGACGGCCGATGCCGGCGGTCTGTCCAATCGCCAGCAGATGATTGCGGGCCGAGCGACCGGTGTGGAAGGCCTTCGCCTCGAGTAGGACGCCCAACTCGGCCATCGGCGCTCGACTGGATCGGTAGTGCTTGCCGTTCACCCGTACGGTGCCGCTGGTCGGCTCGTCGAGGCCGGCGATCACGCGCATGGTGGTGGATTTGCCCGCCCCATTAGGGCCGAGGAAACCGGTCACGGTTCCGGGCTGGACCACGAAACTCAGATCGTCAACGGCGACCTTCGCGCCGTACCGCTTCGTGAGGTTCTCGATCTCGATCATCGAGTTGGTTTCCTTTCGCATCGTCGCTGTCCAACACGATCGACGCTAAGGAATGCGGCACTACCGGCACATCTGTCGTGCGACCACACCTGCGGGCACGACGTATATCCAACGACATACGCCCGCCGGCCATCGGCGCTCAGCCGACGCCACCGGCTGCGGAACAGCCATGATCTTGGGGATATCCACGTTTCCATCGGCATTTTAAGGTGGACAACCCCAAGATCGCCGGATGCGAGCGTCCGACGCCGGCCGGTGGCGCGCGTGCGGCGGCTAGCGAGTAGCAGAGCTAGCGGCTCAGCCGACGCCGGCGTACGAGTGCAACCCGGACACGGCGAAGTTGATCACGAAAAGGTTCACCATCATCACGGCGAAGCCGGCGACGGCGAGCAGCGTCGCGACGTTGCGCTTGACGCTCGGGGTTGCCCTCGCGTGCAGGTAGCCGGCGTACACCACCCAGGCGATGAACGACCAGGTCTCCTTCGGGTCCCAGCCCCAGTAGCGCCCCCACGCCGCCTCGGCCCAGATCGCGCCGCACATGATCGCGAGCGTCCAGATCGGGAACGCGAACGCGTGGATGCGGAACGCGAGCCGCTCCAGGCTCGTCGCCACCGGCAACCGCGGCCCCAACGTGTACGGGAAGCCGACCGGCTGCTCCGCCGCCACGCGCTTCTCGTAGCCGTTCCGGACCAGGTAAAGAGCGGCGGCGCAGAACCCGACCATGAACGTGCCGGATGCGGTGATCGCGAGCGTGACGTGGATCTTCAGCCAGTACGAGTTCAGCGCCGGCACGAGCGGCTCGACGGCGGTCCGCAGCACGATGAGATCGATGCCCAGCAGCACGACCAGCACCAGGGTCACGACCAGACCCAGCGGCCGTACGGCCGGCCGGCGCAGCACGAGGATCATCCAACCGATCGAGCAGACGAGCGTGACCGCGATGATGAACTCGTACATGTTGCCCCACGGCACCCGACCGGCCGCGATGCCTCGCGTGACGAGTCCGGCCGCGTGCAGCAGCAGACCGGCAGCGGTGATGCCGACTGCGAGCCGGCCGAATACCGGCAGCCATCGCACGCCACGGTCGCCGGCCAGCCCGGTTCCGTCGTCGCCATCGTCGGCCGCGTTCGATAGACCGGGCCGGGGCCACGTCCGCGACGGGACCGGCGAAATCGGGGCCGCGTCGGCCACCCGGTCGCTGTCGCTGTGCCGTCATCGTCGCCCAGGCGCCCAACGCCGGCACCAGCACCGGCACCAGCACCGGCACCGACCAACTCCCGCTCTCGCGACGGCAGCAGCGAGCCCCCTGGCGCGCTGACCCCGATCACGTACTCGGCCGCGTAGCACATCATCGCGACGACGTACGCGACGATCGCACCGAACAGCAGCTCGCGCGACAGCTCAGCCACTCCGTACCCCCTTTGGACCGTCCCCGGACGACCGCGCGGCATCCACGATGCCATCGAATTCGACCGGGAAGCTGGCGTATTCGGCGCGGGCCAGACCGCCGGCGGAAGCCACGCTCAACGTACGCCCGTCACCTGTTGGATCCGGCAGCACCCGGAACCAGATGCGCCGGCGCCGGCCGGTGAGCGAGAACAGCAGCCCGATGAACAGGGCGATCGCGCCGCCGAGCACCAACTTCTGGCCCGGGTCGTAGCGCATGTCCAGCGTCGCAAACTGCTGCGTGCCGACGAACTCGACGCTCGAACCGTCATCCAGCTTCGCGGTCTGGCCCGGGCGTAGGCGCAGCGGGTCGTTCGCGTCGACGGCCTTGAGCGCGCCCGAGTCGATCTGCGACTGGTCGAGGGAGTAGACCGAGTGCGGTATGCCGCCGTCGAGCCCCAGGTCACCGCGGTAGGCGACCAGCACGAGGAGCGGACTATTCGCGGCCGGGAAGACCGAGGCCGACACGTCGGCGGAAGTACCTGATGGCGCCGTCGGGTAGAAGAAGCCTTGGAATCCGACCTGTTGCTTCACGAACGTCTTCGGGTCGACGTTCGAGTGCGTCGTCGGGTTGATGTTGACATCCGGGAACGCGATCGCTCCGGTGCTGGTGAAGTTCGGGTCCTGTGGGAGGAACGGCGCGATCTCGGTGATGCTGTGGCCGTACTTGTCGGTGTACTTCACCACCGGCGCGTACCCGTGGCCGACCAGGTAGACGTTGGCTCCGGGCAGCCGCAACGGGTGGTTGACCGACAGCGTGTCGGCCTTGGTCGGACCGTCGCCCCGCCCGACCGAATACGACACGGCGGCCGAGTACGCGACCGGCTGGCCGTCGGACAGGTACGACGCGTGGAAGTTGTTGAGCGTCAAGCAGAACGGCTCGAGGTCGCCGCCGTTCACCCGTGCACCGAGGCTCAGATCGTCGAGTTGGGTGACGACGTTGCAGAAGCCGTCGTTGCCGGCCACTAGCAGCCGCCCGCCGTGCCAGCCGAACCACGACCCGTACGCGACGCCGATCAACAATGCCAGCAGCGCGAAGTGGAACAGCAGGTTGCCGGTCTCCTTGACGTAGCCCTTTTCGGCCGAGACTGTCACCGACCCGTCCGCCTGCGAACGCACCACCGTGCGGTAGCGCCGCGCCTTCAACAGCGTCCGAAGCCGCGCGGCCGCCTCGGGCGGTGAGCCGGCCAGCTCCAGCGACGATGCGGATACCGGCAGCCGGTGCAGTCGCGACGGGGCGTCCGGCGGCACCCGTCTGATCGCGATGAGGTGGCCCTTGAGCCGCGGCAGTAGGCAGCCGACCAGCGAGACGAACAGCAGCAGGTAGATCGCGGAGAACCAGACCGACGCGAACACGTTGAACGCGCCGATGCGGTCGAGCAGCGGCCCGATCGTCCGGTGGGCCTGCAGGTAGGCCGTGACCTTGTCCGCGTTCAGTTTTTCCTGCGGCAGCAGCGAGCCCGGAATGGCCGCGATGGCGAGCAGGAAGAGCAGCATCAATGCCGTACGCATGCTGGTCAGACCGCGCCATGACCGCCGTACGAACGACACCGCCGCCCGGGCGCCGGCACCGCCGCCGGGTGGCGCCGACTCCGGTGCGCGATCTTGGGTCACCGTCCAGTCGGCGCCCTCGGCCGTCTCGGGTGTGTCCGGGGCCGAACGCTGCTGCTGTACGTCGGTCATCAGATGATCACCGAGCCGGTGCCCACGGTCGCCCGCAGCCAGTTGATGAAGTCGGTCCAGCCGCCGGTCACCATCGCGATACCCACCACGATCAGCAGCACACCACCGACGCGCGTGACCCATTGGCTGTTGCGCCGGATAACCGCGAAAACGCCGAGCAGCCGCCGGAAGCCGAGCCCGAAGGCCAGGAAGGGGAGCCCGAGCCCGACGCAGTAGGCGATGCCGAGCGTCACGGCGCGGCCGGTCTGTCCGCCGATCGCCGACAACCCGAGCACCGCGCCGAGCGTCGGCGAGATGCACGGCGTCCAGCTGAGCGCGAAAACGGCTCCGAGCACCGGCGCGCCAGCGAGTCCCGCGGCCGGCAGCTTGCGCACCCGTACCTCGCGTTGCAGTCCCGGGATGAGACCGAGGAACGCACTCCCGAGCACGATCACCAACGCGCCGACGACGATCTGCACGGTGTCCTCGTAGCGGATCAACGTCCGGCCGAGGCTCGCGGCCACCACGCTCACCAGCGTGAAGATGACGGTGAAACCGGCGATGAAAAGCAGCGACCCGGCGACGATCCGTCCCCGTACCCGGCGGGTCGACGGCACGACCACATCGGCGGTCGGACGGACCGCGACCGCCGTGCCTCCGGCCGACGCGATGTCCGCGGTGCCGGCGGCGTCGACCGCGACCCGCGCGACCCGATTGCCTTTGGGGTCCGTGCCGAGCGCGGCATCGAGGTCCGCGCCGGCGAGGCCGGTCACATACGAGACATAGCCGGGTACGAGCGGAAGCACGCACGGGGACAGGAAGCTGACCAGGCCGGCCGCGGCCGAGACGCCGACCGCCAGAATCAGCGGTCCGTCCGATGCGATCGTCGCGAAGCTCACGACGCTGCCGCGATCATGTCGGTCAACTGTTTCGCGGTGATCGAGCCGAGGTGGATGGCCGCGATGTGCCCGCTCGCGTCGATGACCAGCGTGCTCGGGATCGCCGACGGCGGCACCTGGGCGAACTGCAGAGCGACCCGGCCGGAGGGATCGAAGACGCTCGGGTAAGTGATGCCGTGCGCCTGGTCGTACGCGTTCGCGGGGTCGTGCTCGTCGCGGATGTTCACGCCGACGAACTTCACGCCCGCGTTTTCCGTCGCGGCATGGACGCTCTGCAGGTCGGCGGCCTCCTTGCGGCACGGCGCGCACCACGAACCCCAGAAGTTCATGACGACGACGTGGCCGCGGTCGCTGGCCAACGTGTACGTCGTGCCGTCCAACAACGTGCCGTCGACCGCCGGCGCCGCCGGGCGCTGGCTCGTCGGATAGATCTTCGTTGCCGCCGCCGCCGATACGAATCCGTTGTCGGAGCCGTTCATCTGGTTGACCGCGTCGTTTCCGGCGGTGCAGCCGGCGACGGCGATCATCGCGCCACACGCGATCGCGGCCACGACGAACAGGCGGCGGCGCACGTCAAGCGCCCTTGGCCGTACGGGCGGTGGACGACAGCGAGATCAGGTGGGCGGCCGGTTCGGCGTACCCGATGCCCGAGATCTTCGTGCCGGTGAAATGGAACGACGTGATGCTGGCCAGGGCGGCCTGCCGCTTACGCGGATCGTGGAACAGCCGCCTGCGCTCGGCGTAGCAGCGCAGCATCCAGATCGGCAGCTGATGGGAGACGCATACCGCCTCGTGACCCTCGGCGCGCTCGCGGGCCGCCTCCAGCGCGGCGTACATGCGCTGGGCGATCTGTTGGTAGGGCTCGCCCCACGACGGCGTGATCGGGTTGCGCAGCGCCCACCAGTTGCGCGGATCGCGTAGGGCGCCGTCGCCGACCGAAACACGCTTGCCCTCGAATACGTTCGCGCTCTCGATCAGCCGATCGTCAACCGCGATCGGCAGCTTGAACTCCGCCGCGAACGGCTCGGCCGTCTGCTGTGCACGCTCAAGCGGACTCGCGACGAGATAGGTCACGTCATGCCCGGCCAGATATTCGGCCGCCGCCTTGGCCATCTGCACGCCGAGCTCGGAGAGCCGAAAGCCGGGCAGCCGGCCGTAGAGCACCTTCTCCGGGTTGTAGACCTCGCCGTGCCGCATCATGTGCACGATCGTCGTCGGCGCGGTCACTGAACCCCCTGCGCTGCCTGGGCCGCGGCGCGGGCGGCGACCGGCAGGACCGCCGCCAACCGATCCAGTGCCTCGTCGTCGATCGCGGTCGATACGAACCATGCCTCGTACGCGCTCGGCGGCAGGTACACGCCACCGGCCAGCATGGCGTGGAAGAACGCCTTGTACGCCCCGACGTTCTGCGTCTTCGCGTCGTCGTAGTTGGCCACGTCGCGATCGGCGAAAAACACCGAGAACATGTTGCCGGCGGTCGACACCCGGTGCGGCACGCCCTCCTTGGCGAGCGCATCGGTCGCGATGCCTTGGATCGTCGCCGAAGTCTCGTCCAGCCGTGCGTAGACGTCGGCCGTTGCCAGCCGGAGCGTCGCGAGGCCGGCCGCGCAGGCGAGCGGGTTTCCGGACAACGTACCGGCCTGGTAGACCGGGCCGGCCGGGGCGAGTCGGGACATGATCTCCGTACGGCCGCCGAACGCCGCCGCCGGTAGTCCGCCGCCCATCACCTTGCCGAACGTGTAGAGATCGGCCGGCGCTGGGTCGAGAGCCGACCAGCCGCCCGGCGAGACACGGAAGCCGGTCATCACCTCGTCGACGATCAGCAGGGCGCCGTGCCGGTGAGCGATATCGGCGAGCTTGCCGTTGAACCCGTCCCGCGGAGCGACGACGCCCATGTTGCCGGCGGCCGCCTCGGTGATGATCGCCGCGATCGTGTCACCGGATTCGGCGAACGCAGCCTCGACCGCGGCCACGTCGTTGTACGGCACCACGATCGTCTCGCTGGTCTCGGCGCCGGTGACACCGGGCGAGTCGGGCAGGGCGAGCGTGGCGACACCCGAGCCGGCCGCGGCGAGCAGCGCGTCGACGTGACCGTGGTAGCAGCCGGCGAACTTCACGATCTTCGAGCGGCCGGTGAAGCCGCGGGCGAGACGGATCGCCGACATCGTCGCCTCGGTGCCGGAGTTGACCAGGCGAACCTGGTCGACCGGCGTACGCGCCACGATCTCCTCGGCCAGGTCGACTTCACCCGGCGTCGGCGTCCCGAAGCTCGTCCCGTGGCTCGCGGCGGTCGTGACCGCGTCCACCACCGCCGGGTGCGCGTGCCCCATGATCAGCGGGCCCCAGGAGCACACCAGGTCGACGTACCGGCGGCCGTCGGCGTCGGTCAGCCAGCAACCGGAGCCGTTGACCATGAATCGAGGTGTGCCGCCGACTGCCTGGAATGCGCGGACGGGTGAGTTGACCCCGCCCGGCACGATGGCGCGAGCGCGGTCGAACAGAAGCGCGGAGGCGGGGGCTTCGGCGGGGTAGAAGCCGGCCTCGGCAATGTCGTTATCTGCCACAGCCCGACCAGTATGTCAAGACCATCTCGCGTCGCCGCCGCACCCCCTGGACGGCGGTAACGCATCACGCGTCGCCGCGCACGGTCGGCCGCGGTCCGGCTCGCTCATGATCCACTGCGGTGGACGATGACGGCCACGGAAGCGACCGCAAGCGACCAACGCAGTGGATCATAAAACGGCACCGCGGTGGATCATGAAGCGGTGAGTCAGGCGAGACCGACCCGATCGAGGATCCAGGACGAGATGAATGCCTCCTCGCGCCAGGAGTTGTAGCGCCCGCTCGGTCCGCCGTGTCCGGCGCCCATCTCCGTTTTCAGCAGCACACTCGTCTTGGGTGACCGCTCGCGGATGCGCGCGACCCACTTCGTCGGCTCGGCGTAGCTCACCCGCGTGTCGTTCAGGCTGCCGAGCACCAGCAGCGGCGGGAACTCGCGGTCGGTCACGTTCTCGTACGGGCTGTACGCCTTCATGTAGGCGTACACCGCCGGATCGGCGACCGGATTACCCCACTCCTCCCATTCGGTGACCGTGAGCGGCATCGACGGGTCGAGGATCGTGGTGAGCGCGTCGACGAACGGGACCACGGCCACCACGCCGCCGAACGCGTCCGGGGCGATCGTCACCGAAGCGCCGACGAGCAGCCCACCGGCCGAGCCGCCGCGCGCGATGGTCAGCGTCGGCGACGTCCAGCCGGTCGTGGCCAGGTGCCGCGCACAGGTCACGAAGTCGGTGAACGTGTTCCGCTTCGCGAGCAGCTTCCCGTCCTCGTACCACTGCCGGCCCATCTCACCGCCGCCACGGATGTGTGCGATCGCGTAGACGACGCCACGGTCGATCATCGACAGCCGCGGGATGGAGAAGTGCGGGTCGATCGAATACTCGTACGAGCCGTAGCCGTAGAGGACCAGTGGGGCCGAGCCGTCGCGCGGTGTGCCCGGCTTGCAGACGATCGAGATCGGCACCCGGGTGCCGTCCTCCGCGACGGCCCACTCGCGATGCTGCTCGTAGTCTTCCGGGCGGTAAGGACGGCCGCTGGTATCCGGGCGTACCGGCCGGATCTTGCGTAGCGTGAGCTGCCCGGTGGCGAGGTCGCAGTCGTAGATGGAGTCCGGCGTGACCAGCGACGTGTATTCGAGCCGAAACGAGCGGGTGTCGTAATCCGGGGTCGAATCGACGCCAACCGTGTAGATCGGTTCGGGAAAGTCGATGTCGTAGGGCGAGCCGCCGCCGGACGGCAGCACCCGCAAGCCGGTCAGACCGTTGCGGCGCAGCGTCACGACAAGGTGATCGGCGAACGCGTCGACGGCCAGCAGGCGAGTGCCCGGCTCGTACGGCAGCAGTGGCGTCCACTCGCCCGGCGCGGACACCGGCGTGGTCGCGAGCGCGTAGTCGAGCGCACCGTCGTTGTGCAGGATCACGAAGCGGTCGCCCTGATGCGCGACTTCGTATTCGACGCCGTCGCGGCGCGCCGCGATGAGCGTTGGCTCGCCCAGCGGCGCGTCGGCCGGCAGGAAGCGGTACTCGGACGTGATCTTGCTCGACGACCCGACGATCAGGAACTGCTCCGAACGGGTCAGCTCGACGCCGACGAAGAACCGTTCGTCGGGGTCCTCGTAGACGAGTTCGTCCTTGGTCGTCGGCGTGCCGATCACGTGCCGCCACACCTGGTAGGGCCGCCACGCGTCGTCGACGCGGATGTAGAAGAGCACCGAAGCGTCGGCCGACCAGGCCGAACCGTGCCCGACGGCGACGATCTCGTCATCGAGGAGTTCGCCGGTGGCCAGGTTGCGGATCCGTACGGTGTAGCGCTCGTCGCCGGAGTAGTCGCTCGAGTAGGCGAGCCAGTTGCCGTCGGGGCTCACGTCGAACGTGCCGAGCGCGAAGAAGTCGTGCCCCTGGGCCAACTCGTTCCCGTCCAGGAGGACGTCCTCGCCGGGCAGTGGCTGGCCATCGGTCGGCAGCGGCGGCACATCGCCACCATCGCCGGTCGTGACCGGCACGCGGCACTGGATGCCGTACTGCTTGCCCTCTTCGGTGCGGGTGTAATACCAGAAGCCGTGGTGGCGCACCGGAAGCGACAGATCCGTCTCCAGGGTGCGCGTCTTGATCTCGGTGAACAACGTCTCGCGCAGTTCGGCGAGGTGGGCGGTGGCCGCCTCGGTGTAGGCGTTCTCCGCGGTGAGGTAGGCGATCGTCGCCGGATCTTCGCGGTCGGCGAGCCAGGCGTATTCGTCGCTGCGGGTGTCACCGTGGAAAGTCCACTCGGCAGGTCGACGGTCGGCAACGGGCGGCTGGGTAGGCGTCTCGGTCACGAGCAGGAACGTTACCGCCGAGCCCGTCGCACCGTTATCCGCGAGGGTTCGGTCGAGGGTTCGTCAGTCTTTATCTGCGGAAAGACACTGACTACGGTCACGACATGGGGTCTGCGGCCGGACGGTCACACGCACGCATCGCCGCACTCGCGCTGGTCGCGGCCGCGACTGCACTGGCCCTGCTGGCTTGCGGTGGTACGGCGAACCGCTCGGCCGCCGCGACCACCGGTCGACCCGCGATGTCGACGTCGGCAGCTCCGCCGACGGTCAGCCCGGCATTCGATCCGGAGACGTTCGTGCCGCCGCGCGTGGGCACCAGTGCTCTCGTCGCGCGCTTCGGCTACGTACGGTCGGCGTCCCTGCGCCTCGTCACGCAACACGTGGATCGCGAAGCGACCGTCGTCGTGTCGCAGATTTCGTACGTCGCCGCCGGCAACCGGATCAATGCGCTGCTCGTAGTGCCGGCCCACGATGCGGGTCGCCACCCGGCGGTCGTCTTCGCGCACGGCGGCGGCCACGAGACGGATGCGTTCCTGGCCGAAGCGACGGCATTGGCCGGACGCGGTTTCGTCTCGGTGCTGCCGGACATCCCGTTGACGCTGAACGGTGACGCCACAACCGATTCCGCGTACGTGACCGACGCCGTCATGGCCGAACGCCGCGCGATCGATCTGCTCGTGGCCAGGCCCGACGTGGACGCGAAGCGGATCGCCTTCGTCGGCCACAGCTGGGGCGCCGAGTTGGCCGCGATCCTGGCCGGCGTCGAGCCCCGGCTGCGCGCGGTCGCGATCGTCTGCGGCTGGAGCCGGATGGCCACCGATATGGTCGCCACCGGGATGCCGAGCGACCCGCGGGCGTACATGGGGGTCGTCAGTGTCTTCGACGGCTATCGATTCCTCGCCATGCCCGGCCAGCGGCGAGTGCTGATCCAGTACGGCCGGCACGATCCGAACATCCCGACCGCGCAGCGCGCCGAACTGACCCGGTCGACGGCCGGAACAAAGATCCGCAAGGACTACGACGCCGGACACGATCTGGTGGCGCTGCCGGCCGCGGCGGCCGACCGGCTCGCCTTCCTGCTCGCCGCCCTGCACTGAGCGGCACCCGCACAGCGACATCGAGTCGCGCCGACGTCCAAGGCCGGTACCGGGATACGAAAAGTGGCCGCACACTTTGCGCAAATCGGAAGTCGCGCCTATAGCGGCGGAGCCGTTTTGTGAGTCAAACTCTTCTTGTCGTTTCCTACGACATTTGCACGGTCGTCTGCCAGTAGCGGCGAAGTGGCAGTGGGTTAGCGAGTCTGGCCATGCCGTTTCGCGTACACGGCTTGGAGGGCTCGCATGACCACGGCGCTGGAGCAGCTCACCGCGCGATTGCGCGCGGAGCTGGGTCCGGCATCCGTGATCACGGACGCCGCGACGCTGCGGGCGTATGAATGTGACGGTCTCACCGCCTACCGGGCGATACCCGGGGTGGTGCTGTTGCCGTCCGACGCGAGCGAAATTCAGGCCTGCGTACGGGCGTGTAGGGACGCCGGCATCCCGTTTGTCGCCCGCGGATCCGGTACGGGGCTGTCCGGCGGCGCGCTGCCGATCGCGACCGGGGCGCTCATCGTCACCGCCAAGCTGAACCGCGTGATCGACATCGATCCGGAGAGCCAGCGAGCGATCGTCGAGCCGGGGGTCTTCAACGCCGCGATCACGCAGGCCGTCGCCAGCCATAACCTCTACTACGCGCCGGATCCGTCCAGCCAGCAGATCTGCTCGATCGGCGGCAACGTCGCGGAGAATTCCGGCGGGGCGCACTGCCTGAAGTACGGCTTCACCGTGCACCACGTGACCGGCCTGGAAATCTGCACGCCGAACGGCGATCTCGTCACGATCGGCGCCGGCAAGGCGGCCGAAGCGCCGGGCTATGACCTCACCGGCGTCTTCATCGGCTCCGAAGGCACGCTCGGCATTGCCACCAAGGTCTACGTGCGGCTGCTTCGCCAACCCGATTCCGTGGTCACCATGCTCGCCGCGTACGACGACATGGAGGCGGCCGGCGCGACCGTCGCCGCCATCATCGCGGCCGGCCTGACGCCGGCCGCGGCCGAGATCATGGACGCCCTCGCGATCAGCGCGGCCGAGAAGTCGGTTGATTGCCGTTATCCGGCCGGGGCCGGTGCGGTGCTGGTGGTCGAGGTCGACGGTCCGGCCGCCGAGGTCGCGGCCGAGCACGCGGCGATCGACGCGATCTGCCGGGCCAACAAGGCATTCGAGGTCCGTACGGCCGTCGACGCGGCCGAGCGCGCGGCGCTGTGGCGGGGACGCAAGTCGGCGTTCGCGGCCGTCGGACGGATCAGCCCGGACTACATCGTGCAGGACGGTGTGGTGCCCCGGACCGCGCTCGCGACCGTCCTTACCGAGATCGAAGCGCTCGCCGCCCAGCACGGCGTACGCGTGGCCAACGTCTTCCACGCTGGCGACGGCAACCTGCACCCGCTGGTCCTCTACGACGGAGCACAGACCGGCGCGCTCGACGCCGCCGAGAAGGTGTCCGGCGCGATCCTCAACCTGTGCATCGAGCACGGCGGATCGATCACCGGCGAGCACGGCGTCGGTGTCGAAAAGTCGGCGTTCATGGCGAGTATGTTCACCGCCGACGACCTCGACACCATGCAGTTCGTCCGGTGTGCGTTTGATCCGTCCGGGCGATCCAACCCCGGCAAGGTCTTCCCGACGCCGCGGTTGTGCGGGGAGCCGCGGGGTGGACCGGCCGCCGCGGCCGCCTTGGCAAGCGCGATCGCCGCCGCGAAGGCGGCCGGCGCGACGATCGACGACGAGCCGGCGGTCTGGTGATGACGACTACGGCCGATGGCGTCGTTGCCATGCTCGCGCGCGCATGTGGCGCCGAAGCCGTGCGCTTGGCCGGGAACGGAGACGCGGTCGGCGGCAAGCGACCGCGGTGGGTCGCCGCGCCGGCCGACGCGGGGGCGCTGGCCGAACTCGTACGGGTGTGTGCCGAACGCGACCTCGTGATGGTGGCTCGGGGCGAAGGCGGCAAACTCGACTGGGGCAACGCGCCCCGGCAGGTCGACGTGATGATCGACATGGGCCGGCTGGCCGGCGTCTATCGGCACGATGCCGACGATCTCGTCGCCACGGTCGGCGCCGGGACACCGCTGCGGGCCGTGCAGGCCGCACTCGCGAAACGCAATCAACGCCTGGCCATGGATCCAGGCTCGGCCGACGCGACGATCGGCGGGATGCTCGCGACCGGCGAGTCCGGGCCGCTACGACTCGGCTTCGGCACGCCTCGCGACCAGCTCATCGGCGTTGAGTTCGTACGGGCCGACGGTGTCATCTCGCATTCCGGCGGCCGGGTCGTCAAGAACGTCGCCGGCTACGACCTCGGCAAGCTGTTGACCGGCTCGTACGGGACGCTTGCGCTCATCACGTCGGCGACGTTCCGGGTGCATCCGGTACCGATGGCGCGAGCCTTCGTGACGCGCCCGGTGCACAGCCCGATGGAGGCTCACGATCTCGTGATCGCACTGCTCGGCAGCGGGCTGGCGCCGGCCGCGATCGAACTCGACCTGCCGATCATCAACCCGGGCGTGGTCCCGGCGGTCGTGTCTCGACCAACACCCGGCCGGCGTTCGATGCCCGGCGGAAGCCTCGCCGACAAGCCGACCGCGCGATTCGACCCGACCGGTCATAACGCCGTGGTCGGCCGGGGTGAGCACGCCGTCGACCCGGGCCGCGCGCTGCGGCCGGGCCGACCCACCACCACCGGCACGGTGGCCGTGCTGCTCGAAGGCTCGACGGCCGGGGTGAAGTCGCGGGCGGCCGATGCTTCGCTGCTGATGCGGGGTGGTGCGACCACGTCGACCCGGCCGCCGGAGTGGTGGGGCCGATATCCGTTCGAGCCGGGCGACGTCGCGCTGAAGATCGCCACGCCGATCGCGGACCTCTACGCGGCGCTCTACGCGCTGCGTGACGCGGCCGGCTTTCCGGTCTCCGTACGCGGAAGTGCCGGGGTCGGCGTGTGCTACGCGTCGTTGCCGGGAGCGCCGACCTTCAGCGGTGGCATCACGAGCTCCGGCCGCATCCGCACGATGAAACGACACGTCGCGCAGATCGCCGATGTCGTGGCGGCGCTGCGTACCACGATGATCGCCCGCGGCGGATCCTGCGTCGTGCTCGATGCGCCGGCCGCGATCCGTGACGCCGTCGACATGTGGGGCGACGTCAGTGGCCTTGATCTCATGCGCTCGGTGAAGCATCAGTTCGATCCGTTCGGTCGCTTGGCCCCCGGACGATTCGTCGGCGGCATCTAGCCACCGGCATCCACCGATATCCAGGCAGGAGGCACCGTGACCGAGTCGCTTCGGGAGCTCACCGATGCGTGCGTGCACTGCGGCTTCTGTCTGCCGTCATGCCCCACGTATCAGCTCACCGGCGAGGAGGCGCACTCGCCGCGTGGTCGCATCCATTTGCTGCGCCAGATGCTCGATGGTGACGCGACAGCCGATGAGATCGCTGGTCCGATCGACACCTGTCTCGGCTGCCTCGCCTGCGTGCCGGCCTGCCCATCCGGCGTGCAGTACGAGCAGATCATCGAGGCGGGTCGCGAAGCCGTCGTGGACGCCCGCCCGCTGCGCGACCGCGTCGCCCGGAAGGCTCTGTTCCAGGTGCTGCCGTACCCCCGGAGGTTGTCGGCCTCGACGCTGCCACTGCGCGCGGTCCCCGCGCTCGCCAAGATCGATCCGTTGTTCGAAGCGGCATCGGGCCTCGCGCCGGCCCGCGGCGACCAACCGCCGGCTCGCCAGTTGCCGCGGCGCATCCCCGCCCGCGGCCCGCGACGTGCCGTCGTGGGGCTACTGACCGGCTGCGCCCAGTCGGTGTTCTTCCGGCATGTCACCGCGGCCACGGCCCGCGTCCTCGCGATGGAAGGCTGCGACGTCGCTGTCCCGCGTGGCCAGGGCTGCTGCGGAGCCCTGTCGATGCACGCCGGCCATGCGGGTCAGGCGCGCCGGCTGGCGCGGCGGGTCGTCGCGGCCTTCACTCGAGCCGGGGTGGACATTGTCGTCACCGATGTCGCCGGTTGCGGTTCGGCCATGAAGGGGTACGCCCGGCTGCTGGCCGACGATCCGAAGTGGGCCGACGCCGCGGCCCGACTGGCCGGCAAGGTCCGGGACGTGACCGAATTTCTCGTTGAACTCGGGCCGGCGACCGAACGTGATGCGCTGCCGATGACGGTGGCCTACCACGACGCGTGCCACCTCGCGCATGGGCAGGGCATCAAGGCTGAGCCGCGAAAGCTGCTGGCCGACATCCCGGATCTACGCGTCGTCGATCTCGCCGACGGCGGTCGGTGCTGCGGATCGGCCGGCACGTACAACTTGACGCAACCCGATACGGCGGCCGAACTGGGCGAGCGCAAGGCGCACGCGATCATGGCGACCGGCGCGTCGGTGGTCGCCGCGGGAAACCCGGGATGCCTACTGCAGATCGAGGCCTCGCTGCGCACGCTAGGGTCACCGATTCGCGTACGGCACACGATCGAATTCGTCGATGCGTCGCTGCGCGGAGTGCGGCTCTAGATCGTGGCGTCGTCGCAGCGTACGGAGAACCGCTCGGAAGCCATGTCGTGCCAATGTGCGCCCTGTGTTCCCGCTGTGCGAATGGAAAGGGTCGGCTAAGAGGTCAGCGCGACCTACTATCTGGCTATGCGTCAGGTATTCGGGCGGTTAGCACCATTTTCAGCGGGAGCGTCGAGTCGTCGCGCCGGGCCGATCGAGGTCGCGGTCGCTGATCCGACGGCGGCGGCCATGCGCCCCGCGGTGCCGGGCCCCGTGTGGGCGTCACCGTGACAAACGCGCCGTTTCGCTTCATCGCACCGATGCCCCGCCTTGCCAGCCAGCGGCGGTGGACACAGGAGCTGCGACGCATCGAGGACCTCGGCTTCCATACGGTCGCCGTCTCCGAGCACTACAGCAACGGCTGGGCGATGGACGCGTTGACCGCGATGGCGTTCGCGGTCGCCCATACGAGTCGTTTGCACGCCATGCCCCTCGTCCTCATGAACGACCTGCACCACCCGGCCGTACTGGCCAAGTCGATCGCCACCGCCGACGCGCTGTCCGGCGGCCGGGTCGGTCTCGGGCTGGGTGCGGGCTGGCTCGAAGAGGACTATCGAGCCCTTGGCGTCGACTACGACGCGCCAGCGGTGCGCATCGACCGGCTCGATGAGGCGTTACAGGTCATCGGCGCGTTCTTCGAGGGTACGGACGTCACCTTCCACGGTCACCATTACCGGATCAGCGAGCTTGAAGCGCAGCCCCGACCGGTACAGACGCCGCGCCCGCCCATCCTCGTCGGAGGCGGTGGGCCGAAGATTCTGGACCTCGCCGGTCGGCGCGCCGACATCGTCGGCCTCCACCCGCGGCTCGGGACGAGTGGGTTCACCGCGGACTCGGCCGCGGGATTGGCCCGGGCGAGCATCGACAAGAAGGTCGGCCTCATCGCCGGCGCCGCGGCGCAGGCCCGGCGCCCGGTCCCGGACATCCAATTCACCTGTTACGACGTAAACATCGACGGCCGCCAGGTCACGCCGATCCGGCCCGTGTTCTCGGACTACATCGCCGAACACGACAGCGAGTTCGCCGACTCACCGATCTCGCTGCGGGGCAGCGTGGCCAGCTGCGTCGATGACTTGCGACGGTGGCGCGAGGAGCTGGGCATCTCGTATTGGCACCTCGGCCCGAACGTCGAAGCCGTCGCGCCGATCGTCGATCAACTCGCCGAGGCCTGAGCCCGCCGCGACGTCCCCGAACCGTCAGTCCTCGCGGGCGATCAACGCCGCCAGGTAGGCCGGGTCGAGGTTTCCACCCGAGATCACGGCGACCGTACGGCCGGCGGGCAGCCGATCGCCGGCGAACAGGTACGCGGCCGGGGCCACCGCGCCACTCGGCTCCGCCACCAGATTCGCCTCGCGCGCAAGTAGTCCGACCGTGGCCTCGATCTGCTCGTCGGTGACCGTCACGATCCCGTCCAGCCGTTCGCGAATGTGCGCGAACGTCAACTCCGACGGCGGCGTACGGACCCCGTCGGCGACCGTACGGTAGGTCAGCTCGCTCGACCACGTGACGAGTCGCCCCTCGCGCACGCTCTGCAACGTCTCGGCCGCAAACTCCGGCTCCACGCCGTACACCTGGATGTTCGGGTTGATCGCCTTGACCGCGGTCGCCACACCGGAGGCGAGGCCGCCACCACCGATCGGGACCAGGACGACCTCGACGTCCGGCCGGTCCGCGACGATTTCGAGCCCGACCGTGCCCTGACCTGCGATGACGTGACGGTCGTCGAATGGCGGAACGAGCGACATGCCGCGACGCTCGGAGATCTCCCTCGTCACGGTGTCGCGGTCGTTCGGATCGACGAGCACGATCTCCGCGCCGAGTGCCTCCACGGCCGCGATCTTCACCGACGGCGTGACCTTCGGCATCACGACGGCCGCCGGCACCCCGAACTCCCGTGCGGCGTACGCGATCGCGCGGCCGTGGTTGCCCGACGAGTGGGTGACGACGCCACGCTCACGGACGTCGGCCGGCAGGCACGAGATCGCGAAAAAGGCACCGCGGAGTTTGAAGGCGCCGATCGGCTGGAGGCTCTCCGGCTTCACCCAGAGATTCGAGCCGCTACCGGTGCGGTCGGCCCAGGAGCACGGAATGAGCGGCGTGTGCACGGCGACGCCATCGAGGACGGCCGCGGCGGCCCGGACATCGGCAAGCGAGACGAGTTCCATGGCGCCATCGTGCCCGATGGGTCGTACGCCGGTCGCGGGCCAACCCGGGGAATGTGGCCACTGTCGAGGGTGTCACGCCAGACAATGAGATGAGTTTCACCTGGTGAGGGGGCAGAAATGATGCGACACGAGTCGCCGGCCGGCGATCCGGCGCGCCCGCCCGATTGGCCCCCGCTACCGCCGACAGGTCAGCCACCGTCAACAGCTCAGCCACCCGCAACCGGTCAGCCATGCACCTCAGCCACCCGCAACCGGTCAGCCACCGGCAACGGGTCAGCCCCCGGCCTCGACCTATCCCGACCAGCCGCCGCCGTGGTCTCGCGAGGGGCAGGGCGCCTGGCCGACGGCGCCGCCAGGGGCGCAGCCACCACCGCCGCTAATGCCGCCGGCCGTCCCTGGTCCGCCGCCACCGATGCCGCCGTCGCATGGACGCCGGACGCTGTGGATCGTCCTCGCCGCGTGCACCGCGGCGGTCATTGTGATCGGCGGTGCGACCGTCGGTGTCATCGCGGCCACACATGCGCTGCGCCACTCCGACAGACCGACCACGGCCGCCGTCGGCCAACCGGGCCGCGACGGACCGCTCCAATTCACCGCGGAACAAGTCAGGTGCGGCGTCGATCAGGTCGGACCGCCGGACGACTACGTCACGCCGACCGGCCAGTTCTGCGTTGTCGAGCTCAAGATTCGCAACGTCGGCACCGGTCCAGCCATTTTCAGTGACGCCCTGCAGGAGGCGTACGCACCGAACGGCAACCGCTTCAGCACGGACAGCGAAGCGATTCTCTATGCCAATCCGGATCCGACGATCTTTCTTACCGACATCAATCCCGGCATCGCGCTCACGGCCGACATCGTCTACGACATCCCGGTCGGCCAGCGCATCGCACGGCTCAAGTTGCACAGCAACCCGGACACGCGCGGCGTCGTGATCAACGTGCACTGAGGCCAGGTGCATCCGCCGCGACGATCACCGTACTGTGTCGTACCCCGGATTCGGCTACGCTGGCTCCCCACAGGGGAGGGCTGATCGATGACGACGCTGCCGAACGCCGCCACCGACACCGGCGAACCGCAGGTGTTCCGCCGTCGGTCCACGGTGATCGCCGGGATGATCATCGCGATCCTGCTTGTCGTGTTGTCGACGCTCCTCACCGTCGACGAGTGGAGCCACGGCTTCTTCGCCGCGATCGCCGGCCCGGTGGCCGGGCTCACGCTCGCGTTGTTCGCGCTGCTGCTGAGCGTGTGGCCGCACATCATCGTGCGCGATGCCTACCTTGAACCACACAACTCGTTCTTCTGGTACGAGGTGCCGTATCCGGCCATCGCCGAGATCGGTCCGATCCGGATGGGCCTGGTCGTGCGTACGCACGGCCGGAAGATGATCCCGCTGACCGGGTACGCCAGCGGCGCGGCCGGCCGGTTGTTCCGGCACCGCAGCGCGGCCGATGCGGTCATCAACGCCGTCGAGGCGAAGATGGCCCGGCGCAAGCGCCCGGGTGACGAGGACGCTCAGATCGTGCGACACACCGACGTGCGCAATGTGTCGGCGATGCTCGGCGCCGTCGTCGTCACCGTCATCGTGATCGTCTTGGCCATCCAGACGTACCACTGACAGCGGAACGAGCCCGGTCAGAGCTGGATGAGGCCGGTCAGAGCTGGATGAGGCCGGCGTCGGTCGGCCGGAAGCCGCACGCGTCGAAGTAGAACGACCGCAGGTGCGGTTCGAAATCCACGTGCAGCCATTCGCAGCCGGCGGCGCGGGCGTTCTCGGTCGCGACCGCGACGAGGCGCGTGCCGACGCCCCGGCGCCCGACCGCCGCCGCGACCACGGTGTCGAGGATGAACGCGTGCACTCCGCCGTCCCACGCGACGTTGACGAAGCCGACGAGCCGGCCGTCCTCGCGGGCGCACACCCAGCCGAGGCTGTACCGGTTGACCGGCGTCCACCAGTCGTTGGCCGCGTTCGTCGGGCGGTCGAAGCCGGCCGCGTGGAGCGGCTCGACCTCGGCGTTGGTGAACTCGCCACGCCACGCGTAGTTAATCGTCATGCAGCCTCGATCGTCATGCGGCCGATTCTGACCTGCGCCGGGCCAAATCCGTACCCGATTACGTCGCGGTCGAGGCCAGCGTCCTAGCGCGACGTGAGCGCGGTGAGCTGGGCGTTGATCCGCTCAATGTCGGCGTCGGCGGCGGCGGCCCGATCCCGGATCTTCGTCACGACCGCCTCCGGCGCCTTGGCCAGGAAGTCGGCGTTGGCCAGCTTGGCCGCGGTCTGCACGCGTTCCTTCTCGGCCGCGGCGAGGTCGCGACCGAGCCGGGCGACCTCGGCTGCGACGTCGAGCGTGCCGGACAGGTCCAGCTCGACCGTGACGCCGTTCGCGATGCCGAGTGTCGCGGTCGCGGCGAACTCCTCGGTCGGCGGCTCCAGCCGTGCGAGCATCCGCATCGCCGGCTCATGGGCCGCGACGCCCGCCACATCGAGCCCGCTCACCCGGGCCGGCACCCGCTGGCTGGGCCGCAGGCCCTGGTCGCTGCGGAAGCGCCGCACCTCGGTGACGACCGCCTGCAGCGACGCGATCTCCGCTTCAGCCGCCGCGTCGCGGCGCGCCGGCTGCGCCTGCGGCCAGGCCGCGATGACGAGGGATTCGCCGCCGGTCAGGGTCGTCCAGAGCTGCTCGGTGACGAAGGGTACGAAGGGGTGCAGCAGCCGTAGCGTGACGTCGAGCACCTCGCCCAACACTCGGCGGGTGGCCGCGGCACGCGCGGCGTCCTCGCCGTTGAGCGCGACCTTCGCGAGCTCGAGATACCAGTCGCAGAACTCGTCCCAGACGAAGTGGTAGAGGGTCGCGGTCGCCTTCGCGAACTCGTACGTGGCGAGGTATCGATCGACCTCCTCGGTCACCTCGTCGAGGCGCGAGACGATCCACCGGTCGACCGGGGCGAGGTCGCCGGGCAACTCGCCCGCGGTCGTCGCGCCGTTCAGCATCGCGAAGCGGGTCGCGTTCCACAGCTTGTTGCAGAAGTTGCGGGCGGCGGCCACCCACTCCTCGTTCGCGGGCTGGTCGAGACCCGGGTTGTTGCCGCGGGCCAGCGAGAAGCGCAGCGCGTCCGAGCCGTACGTGTCGATCCAGTCCAGCGGGTCGACCGTGTTGCCCCGCGACTTGCTCATCTTCTTGCCGAACTTGTCCCGGACGAGGCCGTGGAGCAACACCGTACGGAACGGGACCTCGCCGTCCATCGCGTAGATGCCGAGCATCATCATCCGCACGACCCAGAAGAACAGGATGTCGTAGCCGGTGATGAGCAAGGACGTCGGATAGAACTTGGCCAGATCGGCGGTGCGCTCGGGCCAGCCCATCGTGGAGTACGGCCACTGGCCGGAGGAGAACCAGGTGTCGAGGACGTCCGGGTCCTGGGTCCAGCCGTCGCCGGTCGGCGGTGCCTCGTTCGGACCAACGCAGACCATCTCGCCGTCCGGGCCGTACCAGACCGGGATCCGGTGGCCCCACCACAACTGGCGGCTGATGCACCAGTCGTGCATGTTGTCGACCCAGTCGAAGAAGCGGGGCTTCAACGCGGGCGGCTCGATCGCCACTCGACCGTCGCGTACGGCGTCGCCGGCCGCCTGGGCGAGCTTCTCGACCCGGACGAACCACTGCAGTGACAGACGCGGCTCGATCACCGTGTCGCAGCGCGAGCAGTGGCCGACCGAGTGCACGTAGGGCCGCTTCTCGGCGACGATGCGACCCTCCGACCGCAGTGCCTCGGTGACGGCGCTGCGCGCCTCCTCCCGGGTCATCCCGCGGAACGGGCCCTCGGCGGTGATCCGAGCGGCCTCGTCCATGATGTTGACCATGGGCAGCGAGTGCCGCTGACCGATCTCGAAGTCGTTCGGGTCGTGGGCCGGTGTGACCTTGACCGCGCCGGTGCCGAACTCCGGGTCGACGTGCGCGTCGGCGACGATCGGGATCATCCGGCCGACGAGCGGCAACTCGATCCGCGTGCCGATCAGGTGCTGGTAGCGCGGATCGTCCGGGTGCACGGCGATCCCGGTGTCGCCCAGCATCGTCTCGACGCGAGTGGTCGCCACGACGACGGAGGCGTCGCCGTCGCCGTACCGGATCGAGACCAGTTCGCCTTCATCCTCGGCGTGATCGACCTCGATGTCCGACAGCGCGGTGTGATCCGTCGGGCACCAGTTCGTGATCCGCTCGGCCCGGTAGATCAGGCCGTCGTCGTACAGTCGCTTGAAGATCGTCTGTACGGCCTTCGACAGGCCCTCGTCCATCGTGAAGCGCTCGCGCGACCAGTCGACGCCGACGCCGAGCCGGCGCATCTGGCCGAGGATCTTCCCGCCGTACTCTTCTTTCCACTGCCAGACCCGCGCGATGAACTCGTCCCGGCCGAGATCCTGACGCGTCTTGCCCTCGGTCGCGGCCAGATGTTTCTCGACCAGCACCTGGGTAGCGATACCGGCATGATCCATACCGGGCAGCCACAGCACCTCGTCGCCCAGCATCCGCCGGCGCCGCAGCAGCGCGTCCATCAAGGTCTGCTCGAGCGCGTGACCGAGGTGCAGTGACCCGGTCACATTCGGCGGCGGGATGACGAGACTGAACGGTGGCTTGTCGCTCGTGACGTCCGCCGTGAAATATCCGCGGTCGACCCACGTCCGGTAGAGCGTGTCCTCTACCTGGCGAGGCTCGTACTGGCTGGCGATGTCTCCGGCGTTCGTCGCGCCGCCGGGGGAGATTTCGGGCACCCGACGATGATAGGCGGTCGGCGATGATCGACGATCGGCCGCCGCAGTTGTACGGCAGTTGGGCGCTTGCGGCCCGTGTACACCGCCCAAGTTCCGTACAAGAGCCGGTCTGCGCGGGCGGAACCGCTCGGACGGGGCATGCGTCTGATCGTTATGACAGCATTCCCCCATATGAAGTCTCGTGCCGTCACCGCCCACCGTCGGGCCGCCTCGATCGCGCTGGCCGGGCTGGCCCTCGCCGGGCTCGCCGCCTGCAATACAGGCGGGTCGACCGGTTCGTCGCCCGGCGCGTCCGCGCCGCCCATCGTCACAACGCCGGCACCGTCCGGCTCGGGAACCGCGGGCTCGCCGTCCGGCGGCTCCGGCTGCCCGAAGAATCTCGTCGTCCCGTCGACGGACAACTCCCGTACCTTCTGTGTCGCCGTCGGCGGCACGGTGACCATCACCGCGACGCCGGACCAGGCACAGGGTTGGCTGCGCTTCGACAGCACCGGCACGGCGCTCACGATGGCCGCGTCGACCCCGGCGGCGACCGGGTCGGCCAAGGTCCTCGCCGCGTTCACGGCGACGGGACCGGGGACCTCCACCGTCAGCAGCTCGCACCGCAACTGCCCGCCGGCGTCACCGGGCGGCGTGAGCTGCCACTCGATCGCCCTTTGGACGGTCACGATCACCGTCAAATAACGCGTCCCACACCCTCCCGCCGTCGTGGCAACGCAACCTTTCGGTTGATCCGAGCGTCGGTCATAACGGTGCCGGCTCACGACACGGGAGGCCTGGGTGCTCGGATACCTACGCACTGCACCATGGCGTCGCGGGCCGCTTCTGCTGCTGCGGCGGCCTGGGGTGTTCTTGGCGCTGGCGGCGGCCTGTTTCGTTGCCACGCTCCCGGCCGCGGCGGCCGGTCCGTTCGTCTCGGCATCCCGACACGCGACGCTGCGCGACGAGATCCGTCAGGCCTGCCCGTCGTACGTCGGCGACTGGATCACGAACGCACCCGCGCCGCCGGTCCGCGCTGACGCGTCCACTGACGCCGACTTCCGATCGACGGTCGCGCGTTACAACGACGTCATGCGCAACGCGAACACGGCCGCGACCGGCGCTCTCAGCGCGGGGACCGTGACGCAGGTTGTCCCCTTGCAGACCGCCGACGACAGCGGGATCAATATCGTCGACCGACCGGGCTTCGAGCACAACGTGACCGTGCTGGCCGGCCCGAGCGGTTCCGGGGTGTGGGTGCCCGACTCCTATGCCGACGATGCGCATGTGAAGGTCGGTTCGACGATCGGTTACCTGGCCGCGACGGGGTCGGCCGCGCACGTCCGCGTCGCGGCCATCTACCGCGACCTTCGATCCGAGCCACACCGACCGTTCTGGTGCGCGCTGACTGCCTTTTGGAACGCGCAGACCGGCTTTGCCGCAGCGCCGCCGCCGATGATCCTGGCCGACACAGCTACGTTTGCACGGCTCGCGGCCACGAGTCAGGCCGTCGGATCCCCCGGCGCCGAGATCGGCACCCAGCGCTACCTCGAGTATTCGTTTCGCTCCACACAACCGACGATCGACGAAGCCAAGCGCGCAGTCGCCGCGATAGCCGGCGTGAACGCGGCGCTGGAGATCAGCCGGACGCAGCCGGAGCCGAGTGATCCGTCGCTGGCCTATTCGACGTCGGACCTGCGGGATTTCCTCCCCCGGGCTGACCTCGCCGGCGATGTGATGCGACCGGCCATCGCACCGATCACCGGTGTCGGCGTGGGCGTCGGGCTCGCCGTGGTCGCCGCCGCAGGCGTCTTCTGGGTGCTGCGGCGTCGCAAGGAACTCACCGTGCTGTCCGCCCACGGGATGAGCGCCCGATCGCTCGGCGTCAAGGCCGCCATCGAGGCGCTGCCCGCCCTCATCATCGGCGCCACCGCGGGGTGGGCGCTCGCGGTCTGGCTGGTACGGACGGCAGGCCCGTCGTCGATCGTCTCGTCCTACTCGCTACGCGAATCCGTCGAAGCTGTCATCGCGACGTTTGTGGGCGCGGTGATCGTCGTCGGCATCGTCGCGGCGATCCGATCGCGGTCGCTGGCCGATGAACGGGCCACTCGCCGGCTGCCGCGTTTGGGGCGCTTGCCGTGGGAACTGCTGCTCATCGCGGCAGCGCCAATCGTGTGGCAACGCCTCGGCGGTTCGGTGGTCACCAATGGCAACGCCAACGGTGCCACCGCCGGCCTCGTCGTACACGTTCCGGAGCGGCTGCTCGTCGTGCCGATCCTCGCGATCGTGGGACTGTTCGTGTTCGCCGGCCGGTTATGGATGCTCGCGTTGCGTCGCCGACGACAGGGGCGGGGTCGGTCGATACCGCGATTCCTCGCTGGCCGGCGCGTCGTGCGCGAAGCCGCGGTGGCTGTCGTTCTCGCCGTCGCCGCCGCCCTGCCGGTATCGCTGGCCGTCTACGGTGCCGCGATCACGAATTCGGTGCAGACGACGCTGACCGCCAAAACAGAACTGTTCGCCGGCTCCGATGTCGTACTCACGCTGCAGAAACCGGCGCCGATCCCGGCCGTGTTCGCCGGCCACGCGACGATCGTCGAGCGGTTGAACGGCGTACAGGTCAACGGATTGTCCACCGACCTGCTCGGCATCGATCCGGCCACATTCACCCAGGGCGCGTACTGGAACAGCCAGATCACCGGCGAGTCGCTCGCCAACATCATCGAGCCCCTCACCGAATCCGGCAACCTCGCTTCGCCAACCGCGATCGTCGCCGGATCGACCCACACCGGTCCGACCCAGATCGACACCGACACCGGCGCATCCGTGCAGGTCGACGTCCAGTCGATCGCGACGTTGCCGGCCCAGCATTCGAGCTTTCACACCGCCCTCGTCAACCGGGACCTGATCGCGAAGGCGCCGGCCGCGCTCTATCAGCTATGGATCCGGGGCGACGTAACCACGATCCTCAACGCGGTGCCCGCGACCGGGTTGCGGACGAGGTACGTCCAGACCGCCGACGAAGCGACCGTCAATTCCGTGTACGAACCACTGACGTTCACGTTCGAATACCTCACCGCGTTGTCGTTGCTGTGCGGTGTCATCGCGCTCGTCGGGCTGCTGCTCTATCTCGAGTCGCGATCGCCGGGCCATAGCCGGGCCTTCGTGATGCTTCGCCGCATGGGCATGCGCACCGGCAGCCATTGGCGCGCTGTCCTGTGGGAGTTGGGAACACCTTTGGCCATCGGGCTCGTCAGCGGCCTCGCTGCCTCGTCGATCGCGGCCTACGGACTGAGGCACAACTTCGACGTGGACCCGTCACTGCCGCCGGGCGGCCTGCTCACCCTTCCGGTAGCCGCGATGATCGGCATCGCGGTAGCGGTAATCGTGGTGACGTTCGCCGCCTCCGGCTATGCCCAACTCCGGGTCGTACGCACGAATCCGTCCGAGATCTTGCGCGACGCGGGCTGACACGACACCGCGACCCCTCGACCACCGCGCCGCTCGACCACCGCGACCTTCGACCACCGCGCGGTTCGCGTCGGCCGCGCGTGGCGTCCGTGCCGATCAGCGGTAACCGGTTGCCGCCAACGGAGCGGATGTTCCGGGCTGCGGGCCGCTGACGAACATAGCGAGGATCGGCCCGGCGTGCGTCAACGTCGTCGGCTCGACCGGCGACTCGACACAGTTCGCGCTCGGCGAGACGGCCGCCGGACTGTCCGGGAACAGGTTCGTGGCCGTCTCGTGCTCGTTCGGGGCCAGCAAGGTGAAGTAGACCTCGGCCGTGCCGGTGTCCGTCGCCGTACCCTGCACGCCGGCGAAGTAGGACACTCCGCCGATGATCTTGTACGCGAACGCGTCGAACAGCCACCGATCCGACTCCGGGTACGGCCACGGGCGTACGGTGCCGAGCGGAGCCGTGTCGCCGGGCGGCGTACAACCCACGAAGTACACCGTCCAGCCGGAACCGCGCAGCGTCTCGATCGATTTCGCCGTGATCGTACGGGCTTCGGTCTTAGTCGACGCGGCGACCGTCGCGCCGGCCGGAGCCGGGTCGGTCGACCCCAACGTGCCGACAATCCGGCCGTAGACCTTGCCGCGATGCGGCGGGAGCGTCGACGAGATAAGGAATCCAGCGTTGGCAGCCGGCTTTCCGGTGGCGCTCGCGACGATCTTCTCGCGCTGCAGCACCGCCAACCGCTGCCGGTCGACATCGGTCACCGCGCCAGGCGCCGGGCAGCCGGCGAGCGCGGGCAGGCACGCGGCGATCAGCGGCAGCACGAGCCAACGACGGCCGTTCATTTCGGCGTGATCACTCCCTGGACGTGCTGGTAGCCCAGCTCGGACACATTGCCATTGAGGAAGTCGGCCTCGCTGATCCGCTCGATCGACCCGGACGGGTCGTAGAACGTCAGCATTCCGTTGTCGTGGCCGATGAGCAGCACGTAGTGGCGAGGAATGCTGTTGCCGATCAACACCGGCACCGGGTATCCGGCATCGACCGCCGACACCGCATTCGTGAGCGCGGGTCCCACGCTGCTCGCATCCGTATCGTCGACGATGTGCCAGTCGTACGTCGTGCCGATCTCGCCGCGATGGTCGTTGAGGACATCGGTGACGCCCCACGGAGTCGTGCCCAGGGCCTGCGGCCAGATTGTGTTCGTCTCGTCGTGCACCCGCTGCTCCTCGATCCTCAGCATGTCGGTCAGTGAGCCCCGCGGATTGGCCGACAACGAGAGTGCGTAAACGGGGTCGTTGATGGCCCGCGCGAGAATGATCGACATCGAGCCACACGTCGTTTCGTTCTGCTGACTGATGTCCTGGAAATCCAGCACGGCCGGCCCGACGGCATCCGCGTTGATGAGGTTCAGATGGGTTCGCATCCAGTCGTCGGTGTGCTGGTGGATGACGTGATCGAACGCGGATACCTCGGCGACCGAGTGGCCGGCGATCAGCGCCTTGAGAACGTACGCTCGCTCGACGTCGGAGTGGGCATTGGCCAGCAACGCATCCACTGCGGCCCGATCGGCCGGCGCGAGCGAGGCAAGTGCGATGCCGACCCGGGTGAGCTGTGCGGTGGACAGGATTCCGTCGTCGGTCGCGACGCCGTACGGATCGAGCGCGGTGTTGGCCAACCGTACGGACGTGAAGCTGTCCAGCCCGCCATCGGCCGCGGCCTGTGCACGCGCCTTTCCGGCCGCGTCGGCGAACGCATGCTCGAGCGTCTCAACCGCACCGGCCCAGCGCGCATAGACCCGCGACGCGCCGGCGAGGCCCGACACCATGTTCTCGATCGCGTCGACCAGACCGCCGCCGTGGGTCCACGGCAGCAACTCGTCGACGATCGACTGCGCGAGCCCCAACGTGATCTCGTGCCAACCCTTGTGAAACTGCCGCTGACTCGCGGCCAGGTCGTCGCGGAGACCGGGCAGAGCTTGTGCGTAACTCTCGATGTGGGCGGCGGCATCGGTCATCACCGCCCGTCCGTCGGCGAGGAGTTGTTCGGTGGCGGTCAGGGCTGCGACGGCGTCGGTGGCGGCGACACCGGTCCAAACCCCCGGGACGGCGACATTGATTGATATCAGTTCGGCGTACACGGTCGCGAGATTCGACGACATGGTGTCGAAAGCGGCCGCATAGGCCTGAATTTCACCGATGTTGCCGTCAATGTGGCCGTCGATCAGGTCGTACACAGACGCGATGGCGTCGGCGACCTCGAACGCCGCCGTCATCGGGTTCGCGAGTCTCGCGAGATCCTCGGCCGCGTTGGCGAGCCGATGCGCAATCGTAGTGAGCTGCAGGTAGTCGGCGGACGTCACAGTCGCCTCACACCGCGCGCGGTTCGCCGGCGCCCAGTCGAGCGGCCGCGGCGGAATCCGCGCTCTGATAATTGTCGGCGGACTGACGCATCGCCGTGCACCAACGCGACAGCACGTCGACGTACACGTCGAACTCGGCCCGCCATGCGACGCGTACCGCCTCGAGCCCGTTGGTGAGTTCGGTGACCGCGAACGCCGCGGGGTCCCGAGCCTCGGCAGTCGACCACGCGACCGCATCACTGGCCAGGTCGTCAGCTAGATCGCAAATGGTCGAGCCGGCCTGCGCCACCGCCGACACGTCGGAGCCGTATCCCCGCACCGCAACCCCTCAGGTCGATTGTCATCGATCCTGCCATTGCCGTGCGCGTCGTGGGGGGCCCGCTCTTTCACGAGTACGGACGACCTCCACGCTCCGTCCGCCAGCCACCCGCTGGGAGCCGGACGCGCGACGGCGCGCCTCGCTCGGGACGAGGCGCGCCGTCGCCGGGGGGACGGTAGGGCCGTGGTTTCCATCTCATTAAATCACACTATTCACGTTTGAACCACCGCTAACAGATAGTTTTCGGTCGATCATGGACGGTTGCCAGGACTCTGCGTGTGTCCACGATGGACGATCGGCACACGTGTCACCGTTCCGTGTGGTGTCCATGACGTCGCCGCGACCGTAGGGCTCACGGTGTTGAAAGCGCGCTCGCCGTATGAATATGCTGTCCGCCGGCCGACGCATCGATCCACATTGACCGATCCACGTGGTTGGTGGCGAGCGACGCGGGCCACCGCAACGACTCGTCGCAGCACCGGGCTCCACGGGGAGGTCACGTGAGCGAGGCAGATGCAAAGTCCAGGCGCGTTGCACGCGGCCGTCGACGGCCGCGTGCCGGTGGCATCGGACTCGCCGCTCTGGCTGTACTGACCGGGCTCGTGGCTTGCACGCAGTCGGCCGACTCGTCGAAGCCGGTAGCTGTGGGTGCCGCACCATCGGCCGCGAGTTCGTCGGCCAGTCCCGCCGCGGACGCCGCCGGCAAGGCCGCGGTGGACGCATATGACGCCGCGCTGAGGTACGAGGTCGGCGCGTACGCCAAGATGAACCCGACCGCGGCGAGCCTGAAGAAATATCTCGGCGAGCCGGATCTGACCGGGACAGCGTGTCATCGTGACCGGTTACTTCCGGTCGCAGGGTGATCGTCTACAAGGGCAAGCCGAGTTGGCGGCGACGCCGACAAACGTCGACCTGATCGCCAACCCGCCGACCGTGACGCTGTCCGATCTGCTTCACCACGAACGGTTGGGGACCGGTCTACAAGTCGAGTGGAAAGCCGTACAGCACCTCCAAAGATCCTACGCACCAGCTGGAGATCGCGAGCGTCACACAGGTGGACGGCAAGTGGTTACTGACGCAGGAGCAGGTGCAGGGCAAGCCATGCTGACGCGCCCGGGTCCTGAGTGGAGCGTTTGTCCACAGACTTCCGAGTCGGTGTTGAGACGGCTAGGGCGATCCGAATATGATGCCGTGGGCTGACACATCGATCGCCAGTGATTCGCGTGCTCGGCCCGGCCGGGCACTTCGGGCGGACGGACGAGACGCATGGTCCAGTGCGGGAAGGCCACCCATGGATTTGTCGCGCGCGCCATCGCCGCTGGGCATCGTTGCCTCCGTCTCCGGGTCGAAATCATGGTGAAGCGTCTTGTCGCTACGGCCGCAGCGCTCCTGACCGGATTGATCGGAGTCGTGGCGGCCTCAGCTCCGGCCTACGCGGACGGCAGCGGCAGCTGCCAGGGCGCGCATTGCTGGGTCGTCGTCACGGGCCCGTCCGTCCCGGGCACCCAAGGCACGAGCGATGGTGGAGGCGGCGGCGGTCCGGCACCCGAGTGCTTCGTCATGTACGACACCACAAAGATCGTCTTTCCCTGCTGGAGTGACGAGTACGGCGCGTACTCGAACTCGCACGGGTGCTACTACAAGCTCACCACCCCGCAGCCCAACCCGCATGACCCCGTCTGGCAGGGCCACACCCCGGCGGAGGGCCGGATCTACGACGTGTCGTGCATCGCGGCCGGCGGAGCGATCTTCCACATCACGCCACCCACGCAAACGTTCCTGACGGGAGTGCCGCCGGACGCTACCGCCACGGGCCCGACACCGGCCGAGGTCGCCAGCGAGGCGTTGGCCGATCTCACGGTAGGCGGACCGGAAATCGGCACCGCACCGCTGACGACCGGCCGTGGCCTGGTCGGTCTTCCGGTCTGGCTCTGGACCGATCGCATCGGTCCACATCCGTTGACGTGGGGACCGATCCTGGTGCCCAAGACCGACGGCCGCATCACGGTGAATGTCGAAGCCAATGCTCAATACATCGTCTGGGACATGGGCGACGGGCACTCGGTCACGTGCAACAACCCGGGCACCTCGTTCGACGGCCATGGCACGACATCGCCGACCTGCGGATATCGCTACCTGGCACCGTCGCGCAACCAGCCCGGTGGCGTCTACACCGTCACCGCCACCACACACTGGCTCGTCACCTGGACCGCCAACACCGGCGACGGCGGCACGCTCACCACCGACGTGTCGAGCACCACCACGATCACCATCGATGAACTCGAGGTTGTCACGTCGTGATCGGTCGCCCGGGCCGGGCAGAGGGACGGCAATTCGTGCACCCGGATCACGTACCAGTGCTGCATTTGCCATCGGCGCACCGTGACCGCGCGGACGAAGCTGTGTTGAGGCGCATCCTCGCGATCGGCCGCGGTAGCTGTCACCATCTTTGCTGCGTCGGTCATGGCCGCGGATCCGGCCACCGCCGCACCGGCACCGGCAGCGGATGTTCTGGTACGAAATGCTGGGTCGTGGTGACTGGACCATCAGTGCCGGGCACGCAGGGCGGCGGCAGTGGTGACGGCGGAGGCGGCTCATCCGGCCCGCAGGTGTGCTACTTCATGGTCGGCCAAACGAAGATCATCGTCACGTGCTTCCTCGGTCCGGTCGGCTCTTACGACCAGGCCGACGGGTGCTACTACCGTCAGGCGCTTCCCCAACCGCCGACCAGCGATCCGGTGTGGGAAGGCCACACCCCGGCCGACGGGGCGATCTACGAGCATTCGTGCCTGACCGCGTTCGGCGGCACGAACCCCGTCTACCGGGGCCAGATCTTCCTCGCCAATCCCCCGCCGGTCGCCGGGGCGGGACCGACGCCCGCGCAAGTGGCCGCGGAAGCATTGGCCGACCTGACCGTCGGCGCACCCGAGATCGGCACGGCGCCGCAGACCACCGGCCATGGACTCGTCGGCCTGCCGGTGTGGCTCTGGACCGATCGGAACGCGAATACCTGGGGGCCGATTCCGGTGTCCAAGACCGATGGCGGGATCACGGTCAACGTCGAGGCCGATGCTCAGTACATCGTCTGGGACATGGGCGACGGGCACACCGTACGCTGCGACAACCCGGGCACGTCCTTCGACGTGACGGGCGATGCGTCGGCGTCACCCACGTGTGGCTACCGTTACCTGACGCCATCGCGCGATCTGCCCGGCGGCGCCTACACGGTGACCGCGACGACTCACTGGCAGGTGATCTGGACGGCCAACACCGGCGACGGCGGCACGCTGTCCACCGACGTGCCGAGCACCACCACGATCACCATCGACGAACTCGAGGTGGTCACGTCCTGAGTCGTTCCGGCCGGTGATCGTCTCCGTACGCGGCGGGTAACGGCAACGGATCGGTGCCGCGGCGCTGATAGAGTGCTGATCATCCGGGCCGCTAGCTCAATGGCAGAGCTGCGGACTTTTAATCCGTAGGTTCAGGGTTCGAGTCCCTGGCGGCCCACCAAACCCCAGCTCAGGACGCCAAGACGGCGACGCAACAAGATCGAATCGCCGCCCCACAGCACGAAGGTTCGCATGCGCCACGAGTGCGCTGGTCAGCCGCTGTTCTTGGCCATCTTCTGTTGGGCGTCGGCGATGGCGCCCTTGAGGGCCTTTACATGGTGTCCTTCGGCCTCGCCGACGACTTTCTTGGTCGCGCGGGCTACGGCCGGCTCGACCTTTCCGGCCGCCGAGTGTGGGTAGGCGACGATGAGCCCGGCGCCGCCGAGCGGAATCGTCGCGCCGGCCTGTTCCTCGAGCTTGTTTTCGGTCCGGTGGTGCAGCAGTTTGCCGGCGCCGGCGCCGATCGCCGCACCGACGGCGGTCGCGGCGAGCAGTGGTGGCGCGAATAGTCCGACTGCGAACCCGACCGCGCCGAGGCCGGCGGCGCCCTCGCGGACCATGTGGTCGGTTTCCTCGACTGACAGGTTGCCTTGAAGGTCTTTGACGACGACGACCGCGCCGTGCAGGTAGCCGCCGCTGTCGAGGACCGCTTCGTAGTCATCGCTCGCGGCGTCCTTTGATAGATAGCCGCCGATGAGCACGTCGGTCGTCTCGTCATCGAATGGCATCGCGACTCCCCCTTCCAGGTGCGCGTCGCTCAGGCCGACAGTGCGTGGGCGGCGTGCCCATGCTGTTCGGCCGCGTGTAAGGCGTCTTCGTCCTCGGCTGCCAGATGCGGCTTGATGTCGAAGACGACATTCTTGACGGTGCCGGTGAAGGCGAACGGTGCCCGGTCGGCATAGCTCCGGTCGACGACGCCGCCGTTGTCGCGGCCGATGTCCATGCCCGAGTATGCGGAGAATCGGATCGGGACGGTGTGGTCCATGCGGCCGGCGACGACGGGCTTGTCGTCGACGAGCAGCGTCACCTGGCCGCCGGTGGCCGGTTTGGGCGCGTCGGCTTTGAATTCCATGCGCACGTTCACCTCGCCCGCCGGCAGCCGGTCTGGTGCCTGTTGCCGGTAGACGAACACGCCCATCATCGAATAGGTGTGGGTGAGTTTGCCGTCCTCGACAAACAGTGAGAACCCGCCCATGTGGTCGGCCTCGGCGACGATGACGCCCTCGGCGTGCTCCGCCGGGACGATCAGGTCCGCGCTGATCGTGTACGAGTGGTTGTAGATGCGCGGGATCATCCCCGACATGATGTTCTGGACGTCGCCGCGGTACTCGATGCGGGATACATCCGGTAGCGGCGGAGCGATGCCGAAGAACGCGGAGAGCGTCGCGAGCAGCGGGAGCACCTTGTACTTCTCCGCTTCCTGCCAGAACAGGTCTTTGAGCTCACGTACCTTGTCGGGGTGCTCGGCCGCGACGTCTCTCGCCTGGGTGAAGTCGTCGGGCAGGTAATACAGCTCGGCGGGATCGGCGTCCGGGTCCCAGACGCCCGGTGCGTACGGCGCAAGCGCATCTGGGGTGAGCACCCACGGGATGCGCGGGGTCCGCATCGCAAGCCACCAGCCGTCCTTGTACATGGCGCGGTTGCCGATGGTCTCGAAGTATTGCTGCGTATGGTGTTCGGGCGCCGCAGCATCAGTCAGAGAGTCGGCGAAAGTCACACCGTGCAGCGGTTCCTGTTCGACACCGTCAACATGCGATGGGGCCGGGATTCCGGCGATGTCGAGGATCGTCGGTGCCACGTCGATGACGTGGGTGAAGTGCGAGCGCAGCGCGCCCGAGTCGGTGACGCGCGCGGGCCAGTGCACGACCATCGGGTTGCGGGTGCCGCCCAGGTGCGAGCCGACCTGCTTGCCCCACTTGAACGGCGTGTTGCCGGCCCACGCCCACGCGGCGGAGTAGTGCGGGTCCATCATCGGGCCACCCCAGGCCGGGACACCGCCGTAGCGTTCGGCCAGTTGAAGCTGCATCTCGTCGGTGAGTGGGATGCCGTTTTGCATCGTCATCTCGTTGAACGAGCCGGTGACGGTGCCTTCCATGCTGGCGCCGTTGTCACCCCAGATCCAGATGACCAGTGTGTTGTCGAGGTCGCCGAGTTCGTCGACGGCGTCGATCACCCGGCCGACGTTGTAGTCGGCGTTCTCCGAGTAGCCGGCGTAGACCTCCATCTGGCGTGCGTAATACGCCTTCAATCGGTCGGGTACGTCGTCCCAGGCGGGGAACGCGTCGTCGCGTGGGGTGAGTTCCGCGTCTTTCGGGATGACCCCGAGTCGCTTTTGCCGGGCGAAGACCTCTTCGCGAAGTCGATCCCACCCCTGGTCGAATTTGCCTTTGTATTTGTCGGCCCATGCGGGGGCCACGTGGTGCGGGGCGTGGCTGCATCCGGTCGAGAAGTAGACGAAGAACGGCTTGTGGGCGTCCTGCGCTCGAACACCGTGCAGCCACTCGATGGTCTTGTCGGCCATCGCGTCGGGTAGGTAGTACGGGTTGTCTGGATCGTCAAAGCCGTGCGGGGTGCCGATGATCTTCTGGTTCTCGGCCAGGCACGGGTCCCACTGCCCGGAATCGCCGCCGAGGAAGCCGTAGAAGTAGTCGAACCCCCAGCCATTCGGCCACCGCTCGAAGGGTCCGGCCGGGCCTTGCTGGCCGTCGGGCGTCAGATGCCATTTGCCGAACGCCGCCGTGCTGTACCCGTTTTCCCGCAAGATCCGCGGCATTGGCGAGCAATCGCGCGGCACCATCGCCGTGTAGCCGGGAAAGCCGCTGGAAAACTCACCGACGGACCCGAAGCCGACCGCATGATTATTGCGACCGGTCAGCAGCGCTGCCCGGGTCGGCGAGCACAATGCCGTGACGTGGAACCGGTTGTACCGCAGCCCACCCTCGGCGATCCGCGTGTAATTCGGGGTATCGATCGGACCACCGAACGTGCTCGCATTGCCGAAGCCGGCGTCATCGATCAGCACCAGCAGGACGTTCGGTGCCCCCTGCGGAGGCTCCGGATGGCCGATCAGGTTCCAGTCGGGCCTTGCCCCATCGAGCGTCCGACCGGTCACCCCCTCGAACGGCGGCCGGCGAATCGGAAGCTTTGAGCGATCAAGCTCGGCCATTGCATCTTCCCCCAACTCACATCCAGACCAGACGCGGTCCGCGCCAGGACGACCAGGCACACCTCGCACCCGGGGTGGCTACGACCTCGAAATACGGGCCTGCCCAAGCAGCCGACGCAACGGCCGATGAGCCGGACTCCGCACGCCAAGCCAGCCTGATGCACCCGCGCTCAGCCCCGGGACCGACTTATCGCACGCCACGTCGGGCCGGCCAATCGCACTAAATGCCACATTACATATCCGCGCGCCGCCGAAGACGGGGTTCACGAATCGAAGAGCGGCGGGCTCTCTCGCGACGCCGCCGGTCTACGTTCCACCAAGTCATAACCCGGCCCACCAGGGGCAATTCCGGAGTTTTGGCTCAGGGTGTCGACTACTCCGCCACGCTGGTGAGGTGAGCTCCGACCCAGCAGACCCCACGGACGGTTCGTCTTCATCGGACGAGCCTGCACGTCGCGAGCCGCCAAACGGCCAAACGCCCGGCGGCGAGCCGACGCCGAGCGAACCCTCACCGGGCGAACCGTCACCAGCCCAACCGGCGGAGGCGAAACCGGCAGCCGCCCCGCCGCCGTCGGGTCACGGCACGCTGGCACGGGCGAGCCGGTGGACGGCCGGCGTCGTCGTGCTCCTTATCTCTGCTCTGCTCGCCGGCGTTGCCATCATCGCCGTCTACGTCCGCGACCAGGTACTCGACACCAACACGTACGTGGCGACCGTGGCTCCGCTGGGCGCGAACCCGACCATCCAGACCGCGATCGCCAACCGGCTGTCCACCGAGATCGTCAAGCAGACCGACATCGCCGGCACCGCGAATGAGGTCGCGAACCGCCTCATCCAGCAGGGCGCCCGGGAGAGGGTCAAGGACCTCGTGCCGCCGCTCGTGTCCGGCATTACCAGCTTCCTCGACGACACGATCAAAAAGCTGCTCGCGACGCCCGAGTTCGAACAGCTGTGGAATGAGATCAACCGCAACGCGCACGCCGCCCTCGTCGCGGTGTTGACCGGCACAAAACATGGGGCGGTGTCCGCCACCAGCAACACCGTCACGATCGACCTCGGCGTCGTCCTGCAACGCGTCAAACAGCGGCTGATCGAACGCGGCCTGGGATTCGCGGAGAAGATCCCGGACAAGTCGATCCCGTACACGGTCGTGCAATCGAACAAGCTATCGAAGATCCAAAGCCTCGTCCGGGCGCTCAACACGCTGGGCACCTGGCTACCGTGGGTCGCCGTCGCGGTATTCGTGGGCGGGTTCCTCATCACACCCAACCGCCGCCGAGGCATCCTGACCGGCATCCTCATGGTCGGCGTCGTCGACATCCTGCTGCTAGCCCTCTTCGCCGTCCTGCGCTCGTACTACATCGACAACCTGCCATCCACCGTCCAATCGCCCCAGGCCGCCACCGACATCTACGACACCGTGCTGCGATACCTCAACACCGCGCTGCAAGCACTGCTCGTCTTGGTCATCGTGATCCTGGTCGCCGCCTTGTACGCCGGCCCTAGCCGGCCCGCACGCTGGATCCGCCACCAGATCGGTCGAGCCCTGGACTGGGCCGGCCACGCCATCGGCCGCAGCAGTTCCCGGGCCCGCACCATCGGGCACGCGGTCGCCACGATCCGCTGGCCGTTGGAGGTGGCTCTCGCCGTCATCGGCGTGGTGATCCTGCTCGTCACCACCCGACCATCACCAGCCGCCGTTGGATGGCTCACCTTCGCCATCGTCGTCATCCTCATCATCGTCGAAATAATCGCCCGCATGGCCGGCGCACCGGGCACGCCCGAAGGCGATGGATCCGACGCCGGCAGTTCACTAGGACCGCGCGGTAGGCCAACCGAACAATCGGCCTGAGGGCGGCAGTGCCGGCGACAGTCGCCATGGCCAGCGGCAGATGTCGTGGGCGGGCAACCATCGTGGCACCCGGGTTCCGTCGCGCCCGTGATCCGCATGCCGGATCCTTAGACGATGGCCCCACGAGAGGTCGCCGCCGCCGTCGCGGGCAGCTTCCTGCGGAAGCTGCCATCAGACCTGCTCGACGCCCTGCTCGAGCTCGGAGACATCACCGACTACCCGCCGGGAAGCACGATCTATCGGGAGAGCTCGTCGCCTAGGACCTTCCTCGTCGTCGGCGGTCTGCTACGCGTCTACATGACATCGCCGGAGGGACGGCAGGTGACGGTCCGATACGCGCGTGCGGGCGACGTACTAGGGATTGCGGTCCTCGTCGGCGGCCCAGCCGACGTCGGTGTTCAGACGCTGGCGGAGTCGAGCCTGTTCCGGGTCGATGCACCCACACTGATGTCCGCGGCGCGCCGCGATGCCCGGGTCTCGTGGGCGCTGGCGGAGGAGCTGAGCCAACGGTTGTACGAGACTCTGCAGCAGACGGCGATCAACACATTCGGCTCCGTACGGCAGCGGGTGGCCGCGCACCTGCTGGATCTCGCCTCCGCCCAGCAGCGCCCGCAAGGCCGCCTGGTGGCGCGCGTGTCGCAGCAGGAGCTGGCCGACGCGGTCGGTTCGGTGCGTGAGGTGGTCGCCCGGGTCCTGCGGGATTTCCGTCTTGACCGGCTGGTGGTGACGTCTCCGGACGCGATCCATATCCTCGACCCGGCCGGGCTCCACGACCAGTCCTGGAACCCGACCGCGCCATGACCAGCGACCGCGTGACTTCAGTTACGCGAGAGCGCTACCGAAGTCACTGACACGCCTCCGAAGCCGGCGAAAGCTGGTGTCGACTCGCCCGATCAGGTGGCGAGCATACGAGCGGAGGCCACATGTCAAGCTTTGCCGCCACGTCGCAAGCGGAGACGGGAACGGCAGATCCCGTCCGCGCGGTATCGGTCGTCAGCACCGGCACGGTCGAAATCCACCCGCAACACGCCCATGGCACCGGGACGCCCCTGTACTGGTGGCTGCTGACGTCACGCGCGTGGTTGCCGCCACGCCCGATCAACGTCTACGTCATCGAGCACGCCAAGGGGCTGGTTCTGTTCGACACCGGACAAGACCGCGCCTCGGTCACCGACGACTCGTACTTTCCCGGCGGTTTCACCGGAGTCATCTACAACCGTCTGGCCAAATTTCACATCGGTGCGGGCGAGACACTCGAGGGCCAGCTCGGCACGCTCGGGTATTCGGCCGCCGACGTCGACACTGCGATCCTCTCCCACCTGCACCAGGACCACATCGGTGGCATACCGGTGTTGACAAGCTCAGAACTGCTCGTCAGTGCGACCGAATGGCAGGAGCTTTCACGGTTCGCGCCGGAGCCACGCGGCTTTCTTCGCGAGCACATCACGATTCCCGATCGGACGTGGCGCCGGATCAGCTTCGAACCCACGAACGACCCAACCCTGGCGCCGATCCCCGGATCGCTCGACGTCATGGGCGACGGCTCGCTCGTCTTGCTCCCGACACCGGGTCACACCGCTGGTTCCGTCTCTCTGCTCGTACGGCGTCGCGGGAAGTCACCGCTCCTGCTGGTCGGCGATCTCACGTACGGAGCCGATCTGCTGGAACGACGCCAGCTTCCCGGTGTCGGAGACCGGAGCCACCTCGCTCAAACCACCGACTACGTACTCGCCCTGAAGCAGCGGATGCCTGGCCTGGTCGTCCTGCCCGCCCACGATCCGACAGCCGCCCAGCGCCTGCTGCGCAGCGCACAGTAAGGAGACCCGCTCACATGGAATTCACGAATACGATCACGATCAACCGCCATCCCACCGAGGTGTTCGAGTTCCTCGCCCACTTCGAGAACCTGCCGCTGTGGAACTACGCCATCAGCGAGACCCGGAAAGTCTCCGGCGGACCTGTCGGCGTCGGCTCGCGCTACCGGCAAACGAGGACGCTTCCCAGCCGAAGCGAGGAGACTTTCGAGGTGACCGAATTCGAGCCGGACCACCGGCTCTCGATCCGAGGTCCTCTCGGGCCGTTCCAAGCCGAGGTCGCCTACGTCCTTGCCCCGGTGGAACACGGCACCGCCCTTGCCAACACCATGCACCTCCAGCCGTCCGGCCCGCTGCGCCTAGTGGCTCCCCTGGCGGCATCCGGGGTCAAGTCGGCAGTGGCTGCGAACCTCGGCACCCTCAAGCAGATCCTCGAAACGGACGGCCGGCCGACGGCGGATGAACGCCAACACCGCACTCGTCTGCTGCGATGAGCGAGCCGATGTCGCGGGCCATAGCCAAATCGGCTGGCCGGCGAACCCGCTGCGGGTAAACAGGCCGACGGCATCCTCGCGTACGCCGAACGGTTGGCGCTGAGGGTCGGCGGCACGTTTTTGAGCCGCCCGCAATCGTGTCTGGTCCGCAATGGTCGGTGCCTGCTAGCGTCCCGGCCATGTACGGCGGCGTGAATATGACGGGTCCAATCGGAGCGACGATTGTCTTCGTACTGGCCATGTCAATGGTGGCGTCGGCGTGGCTGGCGAACGTCGCAGTTGTTCGCACGTCGAGAAGTCCGCTGAGCATCGTAGCCGGCTCGACCGTCGCCGCCGCCATGGCCTGCAACGGCGTAGGCGGTATGTGGTCTATCAATGCACTTCGCTGGTCGGTCATCCCACTTCAGATCATCGCGACGGCCGCGGCGTACTTTGCTCTCCGCCGATACCGGCCGGCCGGCGCAGTGTCCACTGTCGAACCCACCCGTACGGACTCGTAGCGAGGCTGGCTCAGACCTGCAGATGCAGCTCTGGCGCTGGCCTGCCCGCGGCGGGGCGACCAGTCCGAACGACGCCTGCTCAGCCCACGGTCACTGTTGGCCGCTGCCTGGCGGCCGTACACCGATGGTTCCAGGGCCGCGGGTCCCGGCGGCGAGGAATGCGGTTCCGAAGAACAACTCGGTCCAGGAGAGATCGGCCAGTTCTTCCTGCATGGCTGCGCGAATCGTTTCCCATGGGCGGCGCATGGTCCACTCATCTATGGAGGCGAAAGGCCGCACGGTTGCGGTTCCGAGCTGGGCTAGCCACCCAGGCGTGTTGTCGGGAACCTTGAGATCCAGCACGACCCAGTGTCCGCCTCGCGAGAGGGCTGCGGCGCCGTGGGCGATGACCTTTGCGCACTCGGGCACCTGGGTCAGGGCGTATGTGGACAGGATTGCGTCGACCTCGGTTGGGAAGTCGAAGTCGGCCGCGTCGGATTGCACGAGGCTGATATTGCTCCAGCCGTTGGTCGCTATCCGATCCTGGGCCTGGGCGAGCATCGCGTCGGTCAGATCGACGCCGATGATCCGGCCGTCGGGACCGATGACCTCCTGGATCAGTGGGAAGTTCAGACCTGTGCCGCATGCGATGTCGATCACGCTGTCACCCGCGCGAAGGCCGAGCGCTTGTACGGCCCGGAGGCGTTGTGCCCGCTGGGGGTAGCAGGGCGCGGGGTAGAGCCGGGACGTGATGTCGTAGTGCTTCGCCTTCTTGCGGTATACGTTGATCAGACGCTCTCGCGTAGGGTCAATCTGGCTCACGGTGTGCTCCTCGATCTCGGTAGCGTCGTGGTAGAACGGTGCGCCACCCCATCTAGGACTCCGCGCCTTCCCGCGCAGTGGACTCGACCGCAGCCTTGATCGCCACCATCTCGCGATCGCTTACGCGCTGAAGACTGCCCTTGAGAAGGCCGGGGGCCGCGCGCATGATGCCCGCGAGGTCGACTTCAATCCACATCTTGGCGTCGGTCTGCCTATCGTCCATCGGCTCGAGTTCCATTGCCCAGCGCGCGGCGGACGTACCCATGCGCCCGGCGAACGCCACGTAGCGGGGCGCCTCGACAGCGGTAACGTCCTGGCTCCGGCCGTGAGTCCGCCCCAGGTCCTTCGCCCGCTGCTCCACCCGCGAGCCGGGCTCAAGCGGCCCCCCTCCGCGAACCCAGCATTCGAGAACCGTCGGCGCCCACTCCGGCCAGCGTCCGACGTCACAGACATACGCCCACACCTCACCGACGCTGCTAGCGATTGTTATGCGGCTCTCGGTTCTGATTGTCATGAGCCCGCCTCCAGCCTCCGGCCGATCTGAAGTACACCGCGGCCGATCCGTCATATGTGACACAGGATGGTACGGAGAAAACGTGGACACGGTTCGATCCGAGGCGATCGGCGTCCGCTAGGTATGGGCGCGGCGCGGCAGGTAGGGTTCGCGGCCCCGCTGGTTCAGCGTGACCGGCCGCCGGACCGCTTGGCTGCCCGGCCGGACGGTTGAACTGTGTGTCCAGCGGGCCCGTGTAAACCGGTATGGCGTCCGTGCGCTCAGGCGCGGTCGGGTTCGGTCGAGCCGTGCGCCGGTTCGGCCCGTTGTTGCTGCGCCTGGCCGCCGGCGTCACCGTGCTGTGGTTTCTCGTGCGGCTGGTGGGCGCGGCGCCGTTCGAGGACGGCCTGCGAGCGGTCACCTGGCCGGCGGTCGTGGCCGCCGTCACGCTCACAGCCCTGACTACGGTGTGTTCTGCCTGGCGGTGGCGGGTCGTCGCCCGGACACTCGGCCTCGGCATCGGCCTGCCGCGCGCGATCGGCGCCTACTACCGTTCCCTGTTCCTCAACTCCGTGCTCATCGGCGGGGTAATCGGTGACGTGCACCGGGCGGTCACTCATGGCCGGCACGTTGGAGACGTGCCGCGGGGGGTGCGCGCGGTGGCGTGGGAACGGCTGTGGGGTCAGGTCATCCAGGCCGTGGTGACCGCCGTCGTATTGCTGACGGTGCCCTCGCCGGTCCGGCCCGCGCTGCCCTACGTTCTCGCCGGTGTCGCGGGCGTAGCCGGGTGTGCTGTGCTGGTGGTGCGCGGCGCAGCTCGCCGTGGCGGGTCGCGGCTGGCCCGCACGGCCAGGGCCGCCTCTGATGACCTGCGTCGCCAGCTGCTGGCCCCGCACGTGTGGCCCCAGCTCATGCTGGCATCGGTGCTGGTCGTGGCCGGGCACACGGCCACCTTCGTCATCGCGGCCCGAGTCGCCGGCAGCACCGCGCCCCTAGGCGAACTGATCGCGCTGCTGATGGTGGTCCAGACCGCGGTGGTGATCCCTTTGGGTATCGGCGGGTGGGGGCCACGGGAGGGTGTTGCCGCCTGGGCCTTCGCCGCAGCCGGGCTCGGCGCGGCCAGCGGGGTCACGGTCGCCATGCTCTATGCGGTGCTTATGCTGGCCGCGGTTGCCCCGGGCGCTGGCCTGCTGCTGCGGGACGGCGTTCGCCGCGGTCGCGGCCCGGGTCACCCGGACGAGTCGAGACAACCCGATCTGGCCCCGCAGACGTTGGAGGGCGTTCGTGGCTGACCGGCGGCACCGGGTGACCGGCCTCGGCACACCGCGGACGGCGCCCTCGACCTGGTGCGAGGCCGAACGGCTCGTCCCGTGACCGGGCTGTCCACAGGGCGACGATCCGCCGGCGTATTCGCATCCCGCTGCGCTGACGAATACTTGTCACTGGTGGTGTCAGGTACGGACTCGTAGGGCGGCTGGCGCAGACCGGCAGATACGGCCGTGGCGCTGAACCTGCCGCGGGGCTGTCGGCGCGCCACTCGCCCGCCGATCGAAGGCATATCGATCCGAATATATGCGGCTCGGCACTATTCGATAACCGACGAACGAGTCCGTCGAGGGCGAATGAAAGGCCTTGGACACAGGCAGGTCATGGCATTCACACAGGAAAGTCCACCAGGCCAGATCGCTCGGTAACGAGCGAAATGCCTTGCGGTCGACACAGCCATCGAACGCATCTTCATCGCAATGTAACCGCTTCGTCATCGGCGATCGGACGGCTAGCCGAATGGCCATCCGTCGGCCGCCGAAGGTCTCGGGCCGAATAATCCGACTCGCCACTTGTACGCCGCTCTCGCTGGGCATAATGTCCGCATCGTCGATCTTTCCCGAAGGGAAGGCGTCCATGTCGCAGCCACTCAGCGCACGGTTGAGCAATCTCGGCTGGGAGCGACGACTCGGCATTTCGACCCGTGGATCGGTGCCGGTTGACTATCCGGATGCCCACCATTACGCCGCGATGCAGTATTCGTCGATTCTTGAGGTTCTCCGATTTCTTTCGCTTTCCCCCGGTGACACGTTTGTCGACATCGGCAGCGGCAAGGGCCGGGTAATCTGCTGTGCGGCGAGATATCCCGTGGCAAAGGTCGTCGGCATCGACTTGTCGGCCGAGTTCTGTGAACAGGCGACCGCCAATGCGAAGCGGATGCGCGGACGCAAAGCCCCCATCGAGGTACACAACCTGACCGCACAGGATTTCGACTATTCAGAAGGCAGCGTTTACTACCTCTTCGATCCGTTCGGGCCGGGCACGCTCGGGCAAGTGCTCGAGCGGATCCACAAGGACCGGGGCGAAAGACCGGTTCGCATCGCCTATACCAACCCGACTCACAAGGCCGCCTTTGCCGATCAACTTTGGCTCGACGAGTACGAGTTCTGGGACAAGGCGGCCCGTGGCAGTGAACATTCGGTCGCCTTCTATCGGACGAAGGTTGGCGCGTAGCGCCTTCAACGTCACCACGCCGGAATGTGTCCCGTACCGAGGCCGGCCGCCGTCGGCCGAACTCGATACGGGCATCGGCTGCTAAGGCGACTCGACGACGAGGACCTCCGTAGTGAGGAACAGCGCGGCGATCGATGCCGCATTCTGCAACGCCGAGCGAGTGACCTTGGCCGGCTCGACGATGCCGGCCTCGATCATGTCGACGTATTCGCCGGTCGTCGCATTGAGGCCGTGCCCGGCCGGCAGCGAGTTGACTCTGTCGACGACGACCGCGCCCTCAAGCCCCGCGTTGATGGCGATCTGCTTGAGTGGCGCAGTCAGGGCAACCCGAACGATGTTCGCACCGGTCGCCTCATCGCCGGTGAGGTCGAGCTTGTCGAGAGCATGGGCCGCCGCGTTCGCGAGCGCGACGCCACCTCCTGGAAGCAGCCCTTCATCGATGGCCGCCTTGGCGTTGCGTACGGCGTCCTCGATCCGGTGTTTGCGTTCCTTCAGCTCGACCTCGGTGGCCGCACCGACCTTGATGATCGCGATTCCGCCGGACAGTTTCGCCAAGCGCTCCTGCAGCTTCTCACGGTCATAGTCGGAGTCGGTCCGCTCGATTTCAGCCCGGAGTTGGCTGGCGCGGCCCGCGATCTGGTCAGCCGCGCCGCGGCCGTCGACAATCGTCGTGTCGTCCTTGGTGACAACGATCTTGCGAGCCCGGCCGAGGAGTTCGAGCGTCGCGGTTTGTAGGCTGACACCGGCCGATTCGCTGATGACTTGCCCACCGGTCAGGACCGCGAGATCGTCGAGCGTGGCCTTACGCCGCTCGCCGAAGCCGGGCGCTTTGATCGCGACCGACTTGAACGTGCCGCGGATGGTGTTCACGACGAGGGTCGCGAGTGCTTCGCCCTCGACGTTTTCCGCGATGATCGCGAGCGGCTTTCCGGTTGCCATGACCTTCTCCAGTATTGGCAGGAGGTCGTCGAGGCGCGAGACTGCCTTGTCGACGAGGAGGAGGAACGGTTCCTCGAGAACTGTTTCCATGCGCTCGACATCGCCGATGAAGTACGGCGAGATATAGCCCTTGTCGAATCGCATGCCCTCGCTGAATTCGAGCTCTAGCCCGAAAGCGTTGCTCTCCTCCACCGTGATGACGCCTTCCTTGCCCACCTTGTCCATGGCCTCGGCGACGACCTCGCCGACCGTTGCGTCAGCGGCGGAGATCGACGCGGTGGCAGCGATCTGCTCGCGGGTCTCCACCGGCTGTGCCTGGTTACCCAATGCCTCGGTCACCGCGGCCACGGCCGATTCGATGCCGCGTTTGAGTGCGATCGGGCTCGCGCCGGCGGCTACGTTACGCAGCCCCTCTCGGACGAGAGCCTGCGCGAGGACTGTCGCGGTGGTGGTGCCGTCACCGGCCACATCGTCGGTCTTCTTGGCCACTTCCTTGACCAGTTCAGCGCCGAGCTTCTCGTACGGGTCGTCCAGCTCGATCTCTTTGGCGATGCTCACGCCGTCGTTGGTGATCGTGGGCGAACCCCACTTTGCGTCAAGCACAACATTGCGACCCCTCGGGCCCAACGTCACCTTCACCGTGTCGGCGAGGATGTTCATCCCGCGCTCCAGGCCACGGCGGGCCTCTTCCCCAAAAACGATCAACTTGGCCATCTGCGTCGTCCTCTACGCTGCCGTGCCGATACGCGACACCGATCCGGTCCGACCTGCGATGACCGCTAGACGCACGATCCCCACCGTGGGGGTTCCATCCCATCCCGGTTAGCACTCAACCATGGCGAGTGCTAACTATGGTTTAGCACTCGCATACCGAGAGTGCAAGCATCCGATGCGACTACCTATGGCGTCGTCAGCGCTACCAGGAGGCCTGGATGGTCGGTGGTGCCGTTCATGCGTATCGACCGGTCCGACGTTAGCGAGAAGTCGATCGTCGCGAGGATGTACTGCACGCCGCCGTCGCCCCGCCGGACGTAACCCGACGGTACGCAAGCTCGCACGTCCTGCGGCCCAGCCGACGCGAGGTTGAGATCGCCGCCCAGCACCGTCGGCTCATAGCCGGCGTTGCGCGCACGTACGTCGGGAATGGCGGTGTGCAGCAGATAGGCGCATTGCGCAAGCGCGACGGCCCGGCTGGTGTCGGCCAGATGCGTCGTGCAGGCGTAGAAGCTGCCGATGGCGTCCAGGCACAGCCAGGCCCGCTCCTCCGGATCATTGAGATCCTGCGTCGGATAGATCCCGCTGTACGTCAGGTAGCCGCGGTACGCGGTCGGGGCGTGCACCAGCAAACCGATCCCGTACGGCTGACCGTTGCGGCAGTGGTACACATCCCCGGTTAGGCGATCGTTGGCGGCCTTGAACGCGGAAACCACGACGCCGTCCGAAACGCCGTCCAGCGCTTGCTCGAGTGTGTCCACATCGTCGCGGCAGACCTCGTTGAGGGTGACGACGTCCGGACGGTCGGCCCGAATCACGCCAGCGGCCTCGGCCACCGAGCGGCCGGTGTAACACCGGGCGATGCCGCTGTCGCACAGGTTCATCTGCAGAATCTGGAGTGGCTTGGGTGTGGTCAGCGCGGGCTGGGCGGCCGACGCGGTCATTGCCGCGGCGACAAACGCCAAGCACACCACGGCAATCGCGGATGTACGCAGGCGACGCCACGGACGAACCATTTTCCCGCCTAGATTTCGGCTGACCCAAGCGTATCGACGCGGCGTTCGGCCGGCCAGCAAAGCCCCAGCTCGGCTAATCCGACGATCGTCATGCTGATATCACGTCCGCCGATCACCGGCGGTTCACCGCCGTCGCGGCTCACGGCCGATCAGTGCGCCATCGTCGTGCAGCACGGAGGCGGATTGGTGGCGAGATCGTAGCCGTCCGGGCCGCTGATCAGCGTCCCGACGGCGTTGGCCGGGCCGTCCGACACCACGCCCGTGCCGCCGATCACCAGCACCTGGCCGATCGATCCGGACCCGAGGTCGAATTCGCCGGCGACGCTCGGTGGCAACGTGGCCGGCTGGGTGAGGAGCAGCGGCCCGCCGACCGCACCGCCAGCGAGCGCATCCGGCCAATCCGCGCCGGTTGCCAGCTCCGCCGCGTCGATCTCGGCGAAGAAGGACTTCGCCACCAGTCGCGACGTTTCGTAGCGATCGGAGCCGACGACCGCGCTCGTCGCCGGATAGCCAGCGATCGCCGGCACGCTCTTGCCACCGATCGCCGTGATCTGCGGCGGGTTCGCGCCGCCTTCCAGCCCGTCCAGGTACGACTTCGTGTCGGCCGGCAGCACCCCGTCCGCCGTCAGAACGACGGTGGCGCTGCCGCCACGTAGGTCGATCGCACCGGCAGCGGCGCCGGCGCTTAACGCGTCAGGAAAGTTCAGGCCGGTCGCGGCGAGCACAGTGGACGGATGCGGAGTGATCGCATCGGCGATCAGTGCGGCGGTGGCGTAACGATTCGCGCCGCCCAGCCGTAGGACGTGATAGCCCAAGCCGGTGATCGCCGCGGCCACACCGGCCGAGATGGCACTCGTACCGCCGAGAAGGTAGACCGTCGTGGCGGGCGGCAACAGTCGGATGATCTCAGCCTTGGTGAACGGATTGAGGCTGCTGCTCGCGGTCAGCAGCAGCGGTCCGTGTTTCGCGGCGGCGAGCGCCGAACCGGCCAACGCGTCGGCGAAGGTGTCGGACCGCGCCAGGACCACGGTCTCCGCCGCGGGCTGATTGGGCAGTTGCGGCCATTCGAACGCGGACACCGCGGTCGCGGTGCGGTAACGGTCGGCGCCCGACAATCGGGCCACCGAGCTGACGAGGTGATACTCCCAGGCCGGCAGACCGGACAGCGTCGTCGACACCGGCGCCGCCTGTTGGCTGCCGTCATCGGCGGCGATGAACACGTGGGTGCCCTCGTCGAAGGCGATGGTGCCGACGGCTGAGCTGTCATTGACGGGATCCGGGGACCAGACCGGGTTGTCGTGGTTGACCGGGTCGGCGGTGAGCTGAGTTTCCAGCAGGTCGTTTGTGGTCGAGGTGAAGATTTGAGTGTGTACGCCGTCCGAGCGCACCCACGCCAGCGAGACACCGGCCACGTTGACCGCCGGCGAAGTGGCGTTGGGAACAGCTAACGTCGGCGTTACGGATGGCCCGCTGTCGACGTCCCAGGTGGCCTTGTAGATGTCGGACGGTCCGGTCGGCGTACCGGCGTCGTCCGCCTGACGGGCCATGACCAGCAGGTCCGACGACGGTGCCGCTGCCGGCTGTGTGTAGTCGAAGCCGGTCGGCAGATCAAGGGGGGCGGGCGTCCCGCCGAGGCTGGGCACGTACGCGAGCGTGGCGGCGGCGCCGGGCAGCTTCTCGGACCAGACGATGAACGCGCCGTCGTCGAACCAGATCGGGTGGCTCTTCACGGCCGCGTCAACGGTGTGCGAGACGAGCGTTGTCGTATCGCTGCCGTCGTCGTAGCGGACCGTCTCGATGTCGCCATCCGCGTTGACGAAAACCAGGCGGCTGCCGTCCGGCGACCACGAACCGCCCGAGATCGTGGTGCTGGTGTCGATCCGGCTCCGGTCCGCCCAGGTGACGCGGTCCGACCCGTTCGTCGCGGTGAGGAACTTCGTCAGCGGAACCGTCGTCCCGAAGCTCGCGGCGGGCGCGGAGACGGCGATGGCCGTCCCGACGACAGCCAGGAACACCATGCATGACGCACGCGCAGGGGTGGCTCGCACGGGTGGCTCCCTACCTTGCCGTCGCCCGGTCGTCGGCGACGAAGGACACCGCGAGTCGGGCTCCTGATCCACGCGGCCGCGAAAATGTACCGCGCGCACCGAGGACTTCGCTGCCCGTCCGATCGGCCGATCGGCGCGCTGATCCGGTGGTGCGGTTGGTGGTAGCCTGCGGCCGGCGTACGTCGAAGGAGACCGATGGACTGGCCGACAGATGGCGATCTGGTGTTCGTCCCGGCGCGCCCGGCGTCGCCCGACCCGACCGGATCCAGTGTGCCGGCGGTGGAGCTGCGACGCCGGCGGGACACCAATGAGCCGGTCGGCCTCGCGTTCACCAGCGTCGATTCGCTCGTGGCCGTGCTCGGCCCGTGGCAGCCGTGGATCAGCGTGCCGATGTTTTCGTATGTGGCGTTCCTGCGTACCCAGGGCGTGACGAGGGTGGAGGTCGATCCGGTGTATCACGACGACGTTCGTGACTGGTCGGCCGAGCGGCTCGTGCGCGCGGCCGAGGCGGTGTGATGGGCGCCGGCTACCAGGTCATCCTGAGCGATCTCGATGCTGCCGCCCAGGCGTTCGCGACCGAGTCGACCGACTTCGCGAAGTTGCGCGCACGCATGTCGCCACCGCCGGTCGATGGAGGGGACGACACGGTGAACTCCGGCATCGCGGCCGTGCTCGCACTTCTGGGCGCGGGCAACGCGGCGCTGTCCGAAGCGATGGCCGACCACTCGAAGCGGCTCAAGGCCTGCCACGACGGCTACAAGTCCGATGACTCGGACGTGGTCGCGCTTTACAACAAGCTCATCGAGCAAGCCTGATCGGGCCGGGACGGAGCCGCGTTGAGAATCGGTGGCGACATCGGTGGTCTGCGATCGGTCGGCGGGTCGCTCACGGGTGTCGTCGCATCGGTTCAGGAGACCGCCGAATATCTGAGCAAACGTGTCAATCAGCTGGTGACCGATGCCGGCTGGACGGGTGACGCGGCCGAGGAATTCAAGGGCGCCTGGGAACAGGACGCCACGGCGGTGCTGGAGCTGTCGAGCTGCACGAAGCTTGTCGGTCTCTGCCTCGACCAGCTCGCCGACTCGCTCGATGCCGCGCAGCGCCGGCTCGACCATGCGGTCGCCGCGGCAAAGGCCGGCGGCCTGCCGTTCGCGCCGGACGGACTGCCGATCGACGGGCCGTACACCGGTCCAACGGCGGCCGCCGCGGCGCAATTCTCGGTCGACGCGAACGCGGCCATGACCGCGGCCCAGGACGCACGCGACACCGCGGTCGAGGAGTTGCACGACATTGCCGCCGCGATGAGCGGCGAGGATACGTCGTTCGTCAAGGCCGCGGATGCGGCCGCGCTGGCGGCCGCGTTGAAGGGCTACTACGCGTTGCCCAACGAAATGTCCGAAGCGGCCCGCAACGACCTCGCCGCCTTCAACCGCAAGTATCAGGACACCCGATACCAGCGAAAGCACACCGCGGGTACGGCGGCCAAGAAGGAACTCACCGACCAGCTCCGACAGATGCGGGCGGAACGCAAACTGTTGCAGACCGACGCCGACGTGGCCGAGAAGATCGCCGACCGCTTCAAGGGTGGCCGCCTGCTCGGCAGCTCGATCGGCGACATCGCGGACAGCCTCGGCGTGCTGCAGGACGGCGGCAAGTTGTCCCGGCTCGCCGACGGGCTACCGGCCGTCGACGTGGTGCTCGGCGGCTTCGCGACCTGGGCCCAGGCAAAGGAGGATCACGAGAAGGGTTGGTCGTGGACGCACGCGATCCTCGCCGATGGCGGATCTAACGCGGCCGCGATCACCGCGGGCCTCGCGACCGATGCCATCCCGTACGTGGGACCGTTCCTGGCGCCCGTCGTGAGCTACGGCGTCGGCTCATGGACGTACGAGGCGACACACGAAGGCCATTGGACAGAACACATCCATGAAGACGGTGTCGTCGACGGAACGGTCGAAGGGCTGTGGGACACCACGAAGGCCACCTGGCAAAACGATGGGTACGGCATGTATAAGAAGCTCGACAACGATGTGCACCATCCCGTCGACGCCGCCAAGAGCCTCTGGCACGGCGTGACGAGCCTGTTCTGACCGCCGATTTCTGACCGCCGATCGGAAGCCGACCGTGAGCCACGATTCCCACTCCCGCCACGTCGCGGACGACCCGGATGTCGTACGGCTGCGCGCGCAGGCGAGGTTGCATGACGGCGTCGTACCGGTTCCGTTTCTCGGAACGACCTGGCAGCGACGCGGTGCCGCGTACTGGCGGCGGCGAGTCGGCGCCGCGATCCTGCTCATCGTCGCGACGCTGTTCGTCGGTGCGATCGCGGCATCGTTCACCGCCGGGATCATCGCCGGCATCGGACACCAGCCTGCGGGGATCGTCGCCGGGACGGTCTACGCGCTGGTCGCGATACCTGGCTTCATCGACGGCCGGCGGCGGGTCGCGAAGGCACCCATCGACAATCGTGGACGAGCTCCGCGTACGGCCGTGCCGTTCGGTTGCCTGGCACTGATCTTGGCGCCGTTCTCGTTCGGGCTGGTGTTGGCCGTGCTGCTTTCAATGTTCGGCCGCGACTTCACCGGCGAACGCCGCGCGCGCGAGATCACCACGAGCCTCCGGCCCGCGTAGCCGAACTCGTCGGCCGGCCGGGCAGCCGGTCCCAGCCAAGCGGCGACGACCAATTTCCGGGGAGCCGTTCCATGTCAGACCCCGATGGTGTCTTTACATGTGACCGCCGGTGAATCAGGTGCCACCGGACCGACAGGACGTGAGGAGCTGACATGGCCGAGAGCAGCGCCGCCCGCGAGATCGCGATCGCCTACTACGACGCATGGACGAGCAAGGACATCGATCTCGCGATGTCTTACTTCGCCGACGACGTCGTTTGCGACGCACCGGCCGGGCGCATCGAGGGTATTGCCGCCTATCGGGAGTTTCTGGGCCCGTTCACGCAGATCCTCCTCGACGCCAACCTCATCGCCGCGTTCGGAGACGACACGACCGCCGTGCTCATCTACGACACGCGGACCGTACCGGTGCCGGACGCACCGGGCGCCGAGTGCTTGACCGTTGCCGACGGGAAGATCGTCCACAACCGGTTCATCTTCGACCGCCTGCCGTTCGCGGAAGCCCGCCGACCAAGCACCGAGCCCTGAGCCGCGCGACCGGCAACGGCTACGAGAAGGGTGTCTGGGGCCGGTCCAGCAACACGCCATCGAGGTAGATGTCGACCTTTTCGTTGTAGAACGCGATCAGCCCGGCGATCGGCAACAACTGCCGGGTCGGGAAGTCGTACGTCCAGGCGAGGTCGGGGTAGGTCTGACCCTTCACCTCGACCGTCCAGTAGCCGGTCGTTCGGCCCTTGTACGGGCAGGCCGTCTCGGTCTTGGTCGGCCGGAGGTGATCGAAGTTCACGGTCGTCCGGTCGAGGTAGTAACGCGTCGGCAGCCCGGTCTCGAAAACCATCACGGGCGACGACGACTCGGCCAGCACAACGCCGTCGAGTTCGAGATGGACGAGACGATTGGACCGCAGCGCGTCGACGCGCGAATAGGGGCTTCGCGGGTGCACGAAGACCTCTTCATCCTCCTCGTACCACGCGTCGAGCGCGGCCCAGTCGAATCGGACGTAGCCGTCGAGCCCTTCGAGCGCATCCGGACCGAAGAGCCAAGCGGTGCCCGGCCGATCGATTCCGCCGGCCCGCAGGCCGTACCGGCGCGCGGTGCCGCGGCGCAGGTGCTGCGAGTGATCTTCATCGATGACGTAGCGGCGATCGATGTCCGCGTAGGGGATGTAGTACTGCGGGAAGTGCGGGTGTTCCCAGACGTACACGGCTCGCGTGGTATCGAAGACCACCGCGTTGTCGAGCATCCCGCGGATCCGCCGCGGCGCGGGCTCAATGTGGTCGGTGGCGACGATGCTCGCCGGATAGTCACGCATGGTGCCTCCTCCAGGGCCAGCCACCAACCTACGTCGGGAGCGCCCAATCGTCCGGGAAACGTCCCGACGTGCGACGGCGGTACGACTCGACGTTCGTTGCCGTCAGCTCGTCGGCTTCCGCACCGCGAAGAGCACATAGCCGTACGTCAATCCGAGCGCGTCCGGGTGCGCGGTAAGCCACGGGTCGGCGACATCGGCCGGGAATTCGAGACGTAGCACGGCTTCGATGTCGGCGCGTGTCTCAAATGCCCAACGGCTCATCACCTCGACCCGGTCCGCGCCGCGCGCAGCCCACCAGGCATCGGTGGTGTCGGCGCTACCCTGCGGCACCGCCCACGGCGAGGCGGCGAGGAGGTCGGCGAATTCGCCGGCCCGCTGATCGTTGTCGACGACCACGAGGCTGCCGCCGGGCTGGAGGATCCGCATGACCTCGGCCAGGCCGGCTTCGACGCCGGGCGGAAAGAAGTACGCGAAGCGCGCGTGCACCACGTCCACCGTGGCGTCGTCGAGCGGGATGTGCTCGGCCGATCCGGTGACCACGGGCACGCGCGCGTCCCGGTCGGCGGCCAACGGCACGAGGCGCTCGTCCGGTTCGATGCCGATGACGCGGGCGGCCTCGTCGGCGTAGCGCGGCAGCCAGAAGCCGCTGCCGCAACCGAGATCGACCAGCGTCCGACCCCGCCACGGCGCCAGTTCACGCATTGCCGCGAGGACGAGCCCGTCCGGATCGAGAGCCCGATTCTCGATCTCGTACACGTCGGGATTGCCGCCCTGGTTGCCGGCCGGGCTGAAGTCGCTGAACGTCACCCGGGCGATGCTGCCGGCCGGCGGTCGCGCGTGGCAACGCAATTAGCCGGTCGGGCGCCTGCGACCCGCGTCGAGAACACCGAGCGGTGGCAGCCGTACCGCTAAACGATCTTGAAGTTGAATCGCACCAACGCCCAGCGCGCCGGTGGCCACTGGGTCGGATCGTCGTCGGTGACCCACTCGGTGATCGACGCATCGTCCACGATCAGGTCGAACGGTCGGTACACGCCCAGCAGTCCGAGCGCGTGGAACGTGACGTTGACCGTTTCGGCGTGGGCGACGATGACCACGGTCCCGCCCCGATGACGGTCCGCAATGTCGACAATGGCGCGGCTGGTGCGGGTGACGAGGTCGGCCCACGACTCGTTGCCGACCTGGAATGGTCGGTAGACGCCACCGCCGGCGAGCCCGAACCGCTCGTTCATCTCAACCACCGGCAAGCCGTCGATGTGGTCGGGGACGTGCCAGGTGCACAGGCCGCAGTCGGTCGTCACCGACACGCCGAGCATTTCCGCGATCGGCGCCGCGGTCTGGATCGCGCGCGGCAGCGTCGATGCGTAGACGGCGACATCGCGACTCCCGGCGGCCTCCGCGGACAATCGGTGGGCAAGGCTTGCGGCCTGTGCCTGGCCGCGTTCGGTCAGCCCGCGACAACCGCGAGGTCCGCCCACCACGCCCTGCGCCTTGTGCACCGACTCGCCGTGTCGGACAAACACCATGCGGGTACGCATCGACCGACCGTACCGCCCGCCGCGACGAGTCGCGTCAGTCGTCGATCGCGGCGTAGGCCGATGTCCAGAAGTCGCGGCAGACCGCCGGCGGATCCGGGCTGGTCCAGGCCTGTTGGGTCAGCAGGATGGTCACCGTGCCTTCGGCCGGGTCGTTGCGCCAGGTCGAACCGAGGCCACCGTCCCAGCCGTACGAGCCGATCGACGTGTAGGCATCCGTGCGTCGGGTCGCCACGGCCACGCCGAAGCCCCAGCCGTAGCGGTCGAAGAATCCCGGCACGAGGGCCGCCTTCGACTTCTGCGCCGGCGTCAACTGGTCGCTCGTCATCAGTTGCACGGATGGTCGGGACAGGATCCGTACGTCGCCGTGGCGGCCACCGCCCAGCACCATCTGCGCGAACGCTAGGTAATCGTCGGCGGTCGACACGAGCCCGCCGGCGCCGGACGCAAACGCTGGCGGCCGGCTCCAGTCGCCGGTGGCAGCCTCGTCGTACACCTGCGATGCGCCGGTCTCGAATTCCATCCCGTAGCCGGTCGCGAGCCGGTCAAGTTTCGCCGCCGGCACGCTGAAGCTCGTGTCGAACATGCCCAGCGGTTCGAAGATCCGGTCGTGCAGGAACGTCTCGAACGACTGACCGGATGCCCGCGCGATTAGCGCACCCAGCACGTCGGACCCCGTGTTGTAGAGCCAACGCTCGCCGGGCTGATACATCAGCGGCAGTTCGCCGAGCAGGCGGAGCCACTCGTCCTGCGGTGGGAATTCCGATGGCCGCGGCGGCCCGAGGCCGATGTGACGCTCCTGCGCTTCGGCGAGGATCGGATAGGCGTCCGGCCGGACCATCAGCTGACCGAAACCCATCGTGAACGTGAGCAAATCCCGTACGGTGACCGGTCGCGTCGCCGGCACGGTGTCATCGAGCGGCGCGTCGAGACTCGCGAGGACCTGGCGATCGGCGAGTTCGGGCAGCAGCCGGTCGACGGGCTCGTCGAGTCGCAGGGCGCACTCCTCGACGAGGATCATCGTCGCTACCGCCGTGACCGGCTTCGTCATCGACGAGATGCGGAAGATCGAGTCGCGCCGTACCGGGCCACCGGCGCCACCAGCGGCCAGCGTGCCGAGCGCGTCGATGTGTACGTACCCGTGGCGGCTCACGAGCGCGACCAGGCCGGGGATCTCGCCACGGTCGACGTAGCCGCCGAGTACGTCGCGCATGCGGTCGAGCCGTGGCATCGACAATCCGCCGAGACTCATCCGGTCGCTCCCTCGAACCCGGCCCGGCAACGGTGCCGGTGCGGTCGTTGCCGATCCTCCCACCACCCGCCGACTCCCGCCGGGCAACGATCGGCGGCGGCGCTTACGTGGCGGCGGCCTCGCTGACACGGCGGGCATCGGATGTCGGGCGGCCGGCGAGCACGGCCGCGAGGATCTCGGCTCCATCGACGACACGTGGTCCGGGGCGGTTGAAGTACGCCGGCCCGTCGACCACCCAGACCCGGTCGTTGCGAACGGCCGGGACGTCGGCCCAGCCCGGCCACCGCCGGGCAACGTCGAGTTCGGCGATCGTCCGGTCGGGCGAGAATCCGCACGGGCCGAACACCATGACGTCGGGCGCGAGGCGGCGTACGTCATCCCAGTGTTGCGGCACGCTGTGCTCGCCCGGACCGAGCACGAGCGGACGGCCACCGGCGGCGGCGATCTGTTCGGGCACCCAGTGACCGCCTGGCATCAGCGGATCGAGCCACTCGACGAAGAACACGCCGGGACCGTCGTCGCGCGGCCCGGGCAGATCCGCGAGCCGGCGTTCCGCATCGGCGCAGACGCGGTCGGCCGCGTCACGTGCACCGATCAAGTCGCCGACCGTACGGATCGTCGTGAGGATTTCGGCGATCGTGCCCGGCTGCAACGAGACGACGCGGGTGTCGAGGTCCATCACCCGTACGGCGTCGTTCACCGTCCGATATGACACGGCACACACATCGCAGAGATCCTGAGTCAAGATCAGATCTGGCGCCAGAGCCGACAAGACATCATGATCCAGTTGATAGATCGACGAACCGCGATGGGCGCCGGACACCGAGTCGGATATCTCGCGGCTGCTCAGGTGTTCATCGAGCGTCGTTTTCGTGACGACCGGCACGGCGTCAAGGTCGCCGGGCGGCCAGTCGCATTCGTGGGTTCGCCCGACCAATTGGTCGGTGGCACCGAGCGACGCGACGATATCGGTCGCCGCCGGCAACAACGACACGATCCGCATCACAGCCCCCGCCATCCGTTCCGCCACCGCGTCCGGCGGTCATCGTCAGCGTATCGACGGCTCGTCGTTGGCCGGCCTCCGGCACGCCACCGGCCAGCGCCGGGCGCACCTCGATCGGACCGGGGCCGCGGGAATGTCCGGCCCGGGTCCGCTGTTCCAGTGTCGAACCGGTTGCCAGGCAACGCGAATAGCGGCCGGTGGACACGGAAAGGGAGTGTCACATGAAGGTCCGTACATCGATTCGGTCGCTCAAGTCGCGGCCCGGTTCGGTCGTCATCCGCCGGCACGGCCGGGTGCGCGTCATCAACCGGCGCGATCCGCGCTGGAACGCCCGACAGGGCTGACCAACCGCCCGCGCGGCCGGCAGTTAGTCGAGCCACCTGGCGCGGCGACCACATATATCGCAGCATCTACGGCCGGGCCGGCCGGATCGTCGATTCGATCCAGCCGGCCCGGTCTTCGTGTGTCATGATCCGCCAGGCCGGACGATTGGTGTCGTTGCAGCGACGCGGATCGTCCACACCGGTGGATCTTGCCGCCGACAGCCGCATCGTGTCGTGTCGCGCCGCGTCGACTTCAGACCGGGCTTCCACGTCAGACCGGGGCGAGACGGCTTGCGAACGCGCGCGCCGCGGCGCCGGGATCCTCGGCGTCGGTGATCGCACGTACGACGACAACCCGGCGGGCGCCCCGGGCGATGACCTCGTCGAGGCGGTCGATGTTTTCGACGCCGCCGATGGCGTACCAGGGGATGCTGTCCGTCGTAGCGACGGCCGAGGCGTGCTCGATCAGCGAGAGCCCCGCGGCCGGCCGCCCCGGTTTGGTTGGCGTGACCCAGGTCGGGCCGGCGCAGGCGTAATCGACGCCACCCTCGACGAGCGCCGCGTCAAACTGTTCCGGCGAGTGCGTCGAGCGACCGATGATCGGCTCATCGCCGACAATGTCGCGAGCGATCGGTACGGGCAGGTCGTCCTGCCCGAGATGAAGCACCGGGGCACGACTGGCCCGCGCGATGTCGGCGCGGTCGTTGACCGCGAAGAGCTTGCCGTGACGCTCCGCCGCGGCCGCGAACGATTCGAGGTAGCGCAGCTCATCGCGCGCCTCGAGGCCCTTTTGCCGGAGTTGCACGATGTCGACGCCGCCGGCGAGGACGGCGTCCAGGAAGTTATCCAGATCACCCTGTCGTTCGCGGGCGTCTGTGCACAGATAGAGCCGTGCCTGGGCAAACGTGGTGCGGACCGGTGATGCGTGGACCATGTCCGCCGACGCTACCGGATGGAGATCTGGGCCGGTCGCGCGTATCGTTGCCACCGCACGGGAGCCCAGTGAACTGGGCTGAGAGGGCTGCTGGGAGCCGCCGACCGTCGAACCTGATCCGGGTAATGCCGGCGCAGGGAGTCACAAACCCGGACGAACCCCAGCCGCCACCGCTCGCTGCTGCATACACGCGGCATGGAGGGAAGGCGCGAGGGTGACGTCGAGTCGAGACGTGGTTGTCGTGGGCGCCGGTGTCATCGGCCTCGCCGTTGCCTGGCGTTGCGCCCAGCGTGGTCTCACTGTCACCGTGATCGACGGCTCGCCGTCAACACCGGCCGGCGCATGGCACACGGCCGCCGGCATGCTCGCGCCCGTGACCGAACTGCACTACGAGGGCCGCGATCTACTCGCGCTCAATGTCGAGTCGGCTGCGCGCTATCCCGCGTTCGCGGCCGAACTCACCGACGCCGCGGGATTCGACATCGGGTACCGGACCTGTGGCACCGTGCAGGTCGCGTGGGATGCCGCCGATCTGGCCGATCTCCGGGCGCTGCACACGTTCCAAGCGAGTCTGGGCATCACGTCGGAGCTCCTCACCGGTCGCGAACTCCGCGGCGTCTCGCCCGTCCTGGCGGCGGGCCTGCCGGGCGGGCTCTGGGCCGCCGGCGATCATCAGGTCGACAACCGGCAACTCCGCGCGGCGCTGCTCGCGGCGTCTTGCCAGGCCGGTGTGGACGTACGGTCCGGCCGCGTGGCCCGGATCGACGCGACCGACGATCGGGTGTCCGGTGTCACGCTGGCCGACGGCACCCGCGTCACCGGCGGTCACACGGTGCTGGCGGCCGGCGCGTGGTCACGTGGCATCGACGGACTGCCCGAGGACGTACGGCCGCCGGTGCGACCGGTCAAGGGTCAGACGATCCGGCTGCAGGCCGCACCGGATCTGCTCGCCCACGTCATCCGCGGTTCCGTGAAGGGCCACCACGTCTACGTCGTGCCGCGCGCGAACGGTGAGCTGGTCGTCGGCGCGTCCAGCGAGGAAGCGGGATTCGATGTACGGCCGCGCGCCGGTGCCGTCTATGACCTGCTCCGCGACGCGACCGCGCTCATCCCGGAGCTGACCGAGGTCACCTTCACCGAGGTCAGCACCAGCGTGCGACCCGGTTCGCCGGACAACGCGCCACTGATCGGTGTGACCCGACTCGATGGCCTCGTCATCGCCACCGGCCACTACCGCAACGGCATCCTGCTCACACCGGTCACCGGCGACGAAGTCACCACCCTGATCACGGACGGCAAGGTGCCGGCAATCCTCACGGCGTTCGCTCCGGACCGGTTCGCCGGTGTCCCGTCTCGCATCCGTACGGAGGCACAGCCATGATCCTGACCATCAACGGCGAGCGGCGCGAGTTCGCCGATGGTGCCACGCTCGCCGATCTCGTCGCCGCCACGTTACCGACCGATCGCGGGGTCGCGGTGGCCGTCGACGGCGAGGTCGCGCCGCGCGGCACCTGGGCCGGCGTCGCTCTCCGCGACGGGCAGGCGATCGAGTTGCTCACCGCCGTACAGGGAGGCTGACGTGTCCGACGAACTCGTGGTGGCCGGGGAGAAGGTCGGTTCCCGCCTCATCCTCGGCACCGGTGGCGCACCGAGTATGCAGGTCATCGACGAGGTGATCGCCGCGTCCGGCACGGCACTGTGTACGGTCTCGATGCGCCGCGTCGACCCGTCGACCACCGGTTCCGTGCTCGACGTGCTGGCCCACCACGGCGTACGCGTGTTACCGAACACCGCGGGTTGCCGTACCGCTCGGGAAGCGGTGTTGACGGCGCAACTGGCCCGCGAAGCGCTCGAAACCGACTGGGTCAAGCTCGAAGTCGTCGCCGACGACGACACGCTGCTGCCCGACGCGGTCGAATTGCTGGACGCGGCCGAGCGCCTGGTCGCCGATGGATTCAAGGTCTTCCCCTACACGAACGACGACCCGATTCTGGCTCGGCGGTTGCAGCGCGTCGGGTGTGTCGCCGTCATGCCGCTCGGCGCACCGATCGGCAGCGGCCTTGGCATCCTGAACCCGCACAACATCGAGCTGATCGTGGCCGAGGCCGAGGTGCCGGTCGTCCTCGACGCGGGCGTCGGCACCGCGTCGGACGCCGCGCTGGCCATGGAACTCGGCTGCGACGCGGTGCTGCTCGCCTCGGCGGTGACCCGTGCGCAGGAGCCGGCGCTGATGGCCGCCGCGATGGCATCGGCGGTCGCCGCCGGACGTCTGGCCCGCCGCGCCGGACGGATCCCGAAACGCGAACACGCCCGGGCGTCATCGCCGACGACCGGAATGGCTGTGCTGTAACCGATCCACCCCCCACAACTAGACAGCGGGAGCTCGGGCATCCACCGGGCTGAGAGGGCGACTGGCACGCGTCGCCGACCGCACGAACCTGACCGGGTAATGCCGGCGTAGGGAGACAGACGAATGACCACCACCATCGACGACGTCCGGGCCGATGCGCACAGCGAACCGGGGCGAACGCTCGACGACGAACAGCCCCGCACGCTCGGCTTCTGGGATCAGGTCGCGCTGTGGGGCAACCTCGGCATCAGCCTGCTCGGACCGACCGGCGCGATCTTCCTGATCGGGCCGGGCGTCTCGATGCTGTCCGCGCTCGTCGCGGTCGTTGTCGGAACCATGATCGGTACGCTGTTGGTCGCGGTGGCCGCCCTCGCGGGCGCCCGGTCCGGCCGCCCCGCGATGGTGCTGCTGCGCGGATTGTTCGGTGCGAAGCTGTCCTACCTGCCGACCGTACTGAACCTCGTGCAACTGCTCGGCTGGGCCACGTTCGAACTCGTGGTCATCTCGGCGGCGTTGAAGCAGCTGCTGCCGTGGCACGTGCAGTGGCCGTACATCGTCATCGCCGGCGTCGTGACCACGATCATGGCGCTGTGGCCACTCGGCGTCGTACGGATGCTGCGTAGGTATGCCCTGGTCGCCGTCATCATCGCCATTGCGTACCTGTTCATCCAGCTCGGCCGTAACCCGATGCCGTCGTTCACGCACGGCTCCTGGTCCGGTTTCTGGACGAGCGCCGACGTCGTGATCGCGGTGGCCGTGTCCTGGGTGCCGCTGGCCGCCGACTACACGCGGCACTCGCGCTCGGAGCGGGCGGCGTTCGGCGGCGCAATGATCGGCTACACCGTCACGCAGGTCATCTGCTACGCGCTCGGCCTGCTGGCGTTCACCACGGTCGTCAGCGCCGCCGGCAGCGCCGACGATCAGCAGCACAACCTGTTCGCCGCGTTCATCGCCGTGCCGGTCGGCTGGCTCGCGTTCGCCGTGCTCGTTGCGCGCGAGCTCGACGAGTCGTTCGCGAACGTCTACTCGACCGCCGTGTCGATCCAGAACCCGTTCCCGTACGTCGACCGGCGGCTCCTCGCGGTCGGCGTCGGGGCCGTCGCCACCGTCGGCGCGCTGGTCTTCGACATCGGCTCGTATCAGAACTTCCTCTACCTACTCGGCTCGCTGTTCGTTCCGATGTTCGCTGTGTTTGCGGTGCGTTACTTCATCCTCGACCGGGGTCGCCCGTGGGACACGAGCGAAACCGCGCCGTCGCGTTGGAGCCTGCTGGTGCCGTGGGCGCTCGGCTTCATCGCGTACCAGCTGATCAATCCGGGCTACATCGGCTGGTGGGTGACGACGTGGACCCACGTACAGGGCTGGCTGCACTTCACGCCGCAGTCCTGGATGTCGGCCTCGGTGATGTCGTTCCTCGTCGCCGCCGTGCTGACGTTCGCGATGGGCCCGATCACCCGCCGGCAGCGACCCGCCGAGGCGGCGCCGGTCTCGGCGATACCGTCGCCGGTCGCCGGTCGATGACGCCGAACCTGCTGACGATCGCCGGCTCCGACCCGAGTGGCGGAGCCGGGATCCAGGCCGACCTGAAGACGTTCTCCGCCCTCGGCGCGTACGGCATGAGCGTGCTGACCGGTCTCACCTCGCAGAACACGCGCGGCGTCCGGTCGGTGCACGAGGTCCCAGCCGCGTTCGTACGCGAACAGTTGGACTCGGTCTTCGACGACGTACGGGTCGACGCGGTGAAGATCGGCATGCTCGCCACCGCCGACGTGATCGATGTCGTCGCCTCGGTGCTGGACGAACGCCGTCCGCCGTACGTCGTCCTCGACCCGGTGATGGTGGCCACCAGCGGAGACCGGCTCCTCGCCGCCGACGCGGTGGCCCGGCTGCGCGACGTGCTGCTCCCGCACGTCGACCTGATCACGCCGAACTTGCCCGAGGCGGCCGATTTGCTCGGTGTGCCGGAGGCGCACGACGAAGCGGCGATGCGCGAACAGCTCGACAGCCTCCGCCAGCTCGCGCCCGGCGTGCTGCTCAAGGGCGGTCACCTCGGCGGCACGGAGTCACCGGACCTGTTCGCAATGGCGGCGACCCGGTCGGGTAGCGAACCTGGTTCGCCCGACCCGACCCGACTCGTCGCCCAGCGCATCGCGACGACCAATGATCACGGTACCGGGTGCACGTTGTCGTCGGCGATCGCCGCGCTCCGTCCACAACGCGACAGCTGGCTCGCCGCGGTGACCGACGCCAAGGCGTACCTGACGCTCGCGCTCGCCGCCGCGGACCGCCTCGACGTCGGCGACGGCCACGGCCCGGTTCACCACTTCCACTCCTGGTGGTGACCACCGGCCGGCGCGGAGCCACCGCGTGGCGACGGCCCGTAGAGTCGGCTTGTGACCTGGGAACGACCGGTGCCGGTGGTAGGCGACGTCAGCGCCGCCTCGCAGCGCGCGGCCGACCCGAGCGGCTGGGCCTTCCCGGCCGGCGATCGCGCGGCCGCCTACGCGGTCATCGAGGCGCGCCGCGACGTCCGCCGGTTCCGCCCCGATCCCATCCCGGACGACGTGCTGCGGCGAGTGCTGGGTGCCGCCCATGTCGCCCCGAGCGTTGGACACAGCCAGCCGTGGCGGTTCATCGTGGTCCGCGATCCGGATATCCGTACCCGGGCCGGGTTGTTGGCCGACCGCGAACGGCTCCGCCAGGCCGCGCAGCTCGAGCCCGACGCGGCCCGGCGTTTGAAGGATCTGAAGCTCGAGGGGTTGCGGGAGGCGCCCATCGGCGTCGTGGTCTGTTGTGACCGGCGCACGCCCGCCGCTGGCGTGCTGGGCCGCGCGACATTCGCCGACGCCGACATGTGGAGCTGCGCCGCCGCCATCGAAAACCTCTGGTTGGCCGCGCGCGCGGAGGGCCTGGGACTCGGTTGGGTCACGCTGTTCCAGCCGGATGACATCGCAGCGCTCATGCATCTGCCGGCGGGCGTGGTCACTCTCGGCTGGCTGTGCCTGGGCTGGCCCGACGAACGCCCGCCCGAGCCCGGCCTGCAGCGGGCCGGCTGGTCATCGCGCCTACCGCTGGATGACGTCGTCTTCGCCGACCGGTGGCCGGCGCTCGACGCAACCGCACGGCCGCCGTCACATTTGCGTGCGCCCGACGCTGACTCGCTGGTTGCCGCGCGGGACGAGGGCGATCGACTGCTGACACCCCCGGGTTCGCTCGGGGTGCTGGACCGCGCGGTCGAGCGCATCGTCGCGGTCCGCGGTGCCGGGACATCCACGGGTACGTTGATCCTCGCCGCCGCCGACCATCCGGTCGCGGGGCTGGGCGTGTCGGCCTTTGCGCCGGACGTGACCGCCCGGGTGTTCGCGGCGGCCGAGAACGGTGTGGCACTCGGCGTCACGGCCGCGATCGGCGCCGGCCTCGCCGTCGAGTTGGTCGACGCCGGCGTCGACCCGTCGGCCCTCGCTGTGGTGCGGGCCGGCTTGACCGACACGGCGCGCGGGCCGAACCGTACGACGCTTCCAGCCGCCCACCATCGCGGCGACATCGCACACGCCGACGCGATGACCGATGCCGACGCGGAGCGGTTCGTGGACGCCGGCCGAGCGATCGGCCGCGCCGCCGGCGAGCGCGGACTCGTCGCCCTCGGCGAGATCGGAATCGGAAACACCACCGTGGCCGCATGCCTCGCCGCCGCGCTGACCGGAATCGAAGCCGCCGAGGCCGTCGGGCTGGGCGCCGGTGCCGACCGGGCGATGCTCGACCGCAAGCGCGACGTCGTCGAGATGGCGGTGCAGCGATGGCGATCGGCCGGCGACTCCCGCGCCGCCGAGCCGATCCGTACGCTCGCGATGCTCGGCGGACCGGAGATCGCCGTACTGACCGGCGTGGTGCTCGGTGCGACCGAGGCGGGCACGGTGACCGTACTCGATGGGCTCGCCACCAGCGTCGCGGCGTTTCTCGCCGTCAAGATCGAGCCGGCGGTGGCCGATCATCTCGTCGCCGGACAGCGCAGTCGGGAACGCGCGCACGGCCGGGTGCTTACCGACCTTGGTTGTGAGCCCCTCCTCGACCTGCGGATCCGATCCGGCGAAGGTGTGGGTGCTGCGCTCGCGACCGGGCTCCTGCTACAGACGCTCGCGATGCGGCGGCGAACGGCTCGCGTCGCCTATTGAGTCGCCTATTGACTCGCGTCGCCTATTGACGGGGGCAGTGCCGATGCCGTTGGGCTTACCACCACCTCGATTGGCGCATAGCATCGTCGGGAGGACCCCACCGGCCGAGGACCGGCCAATCGGCCGGCAAGGGGCACCGGCGCGGACACAGCCAAAGGAGGCGGCGTGGACGGCCCGCTCATGCTGCGTTGGTTGTTGACCATCGCATTCGTGCTCGCGGGCGTCTACTGCACCGCACAGTGCATCAATGTGTTGCGGGCCTACGGCCGATTCGACGCGACAACCCTGCTCGGCAACCTTGCACACCTCGCGATGAGCGCGGTCATGGCCGGCATGATCTGGTGGGCTCCCTCGTGGCGCGTCGCGACATGGGAGATCGCCCTGTTCGCGGTCGCCGGCGGCTGGTTCGCTGTCCGCGTCGTCGCCATGACGCAGCACGCGGCGGTCGCGCGGCCGCACACGACACTTCCCCACGGCCCGGCGCACTCCCGCCTCGGCTGCGCCTATCAGGCCACGGCGATGGCGGCCATGGTGTGGATGCTGACGGTCATGGCCGCACGACCAGCAATGCCAGGAATGTCGACGCACGGCGCGAGCGCCCCCGCGACCCGCGCCCTGGTCGCGACGTCGCTGGCCGTCTATTTCGCGATCGCGGCGGCGATCTGGCTGGCCAGCGCCCGGCGCCGCCGCCGGATGCCAGGCTCATCCGCTCAGGCCTTGATGAGCGCGGCCATGGGTACGGCCGTCGTGACACTCGCCTGGTAGGCCGCCGCAATCCGCAACCGCGCCCGAAAGCGCGCGCCCGCAACTGCAACCAGCGCCAGCACCCCGCCGGCACCGGCACCGGCACCGGCTATTCGGCGGGTACTGCACCACGGATCCGAGTGCTAGTTTTCGGCGAATTCATCGCAACCGATGTGATGAGTCGACCGAATTCGAAGGAATGGCATGGCGATCCGTCGATCCAAGCAAAAGGCTCAGGTCATCGCGCAACTCAGCCAGATTGCGCCGCCGGGCGAGCAGTTCATCGCGTGCGTCCATTGCGAAAGCGGTCCGAGCCCGTGGCTCGGCATTCTCTTTGACGAGATCCCGCTCGCCGGCATGATCGTGATGCTCATGCGCCGTTTCTACTTCATCACCCTGACGAACACGTCCGTCGTGATAAACAGCGCAAATCGCTTTACGAATCGGCCCGGAGGAGTCGTCCATTCGTTCCCGCGCAACGCGTTTCCGGTCGTGAGTGTGAAGCGCGCGCGTTTGTGGAGCTCGATGTACGTACAACTGCCCGGCTCGAACAAGCCGACGCGTCTGAACATCGACCGCTACTGGCGCAGCGAGATGGACCAGCTGGTCGCCGGTCTGCCGGCACCGACCGTCCCGGCCCAGCCGGCCGCCCCGACGCCGTCCGCGGTCGACCAGGCGCAGTCGTCGGTGGACCAGGCACAGGCTTAGGCACCGCCCATACGCGAGCTGCGGCCGGCCCACGAATGCGGGCTTTCCGGCCGGCCGTACGCTCGCGGCATGACCTCCCCGGATCGGCGGCAGATGATCACCGTGCCGGTCGATCTCGGTGTCGCCGAGTTGGTGCCGGACCCGCGCAGCGCCAACGCGTGGGCACTGTTCATCGACGGGGTCGCGCAGTCGTACGTCGATCTCGACGATCCGCTCTACCTCGAATTCGCGTACGCACGGCGGGTCGCGGGAGTGATCGACGCCGTGCGTTCCCCCGCTGAGCCGATCGACGTCCTGCACCTTGGCGGCGGTGCGCTCAGCCTGCCGCGGTACGTAGCGACGACTCGGCCCGGCTCCCGCCAACTGGTCATCGAGCGCGACTCGGCGCTCTACGAGTTCGTACTGCAACGCCTGCCGATGCCGGCCGAGATGGACGTCACGGTGTTGATCGGCGGTGCCCGGGCGGCCATGGCGTCGGCTGCGCCGGAGGCGTACGACCTGATCATCTCGGACGTGTTCGAGGCGGCCCGTATGCCATCGGATGTCGCGACGGCCGAATTCGCCGAGCTGGTCGTGCCCGCTTTGCGGCCGGATGGCCTCTACGTCGTCAACGTCACTGATATGCCCACATTAGCGTTCACGAAGCGCCTCGCGGCCACCCTGCGTACGGCATTTGCGCAGGTCTGCGTGTTGGCCGACCCAGGTATGCTTCGGGGTCGGCGATTCGGCAACTGCCTGATCGTGGCGAGCCGGCGCGTCGACGGAGTGCCGACACGGGCGCTCGTGCGGTCGCGCCCAGGCGACACGGGCGCGGTCGGATTGCTGCGGGGCGAGGCGCTCGACGAGTTCATCGCCGGAGCGGCGCCCCTGCGGGACGACGCGGTCGCCTCCAGTCGGACCGGCGTCCACACCGTCCGGCGGCTCGTGGGCGATGGCTCCGACGCGGCCGGCGGCGACGTCGACGTCGAACCGCTTGACTGACGCACGGGGATCCGGCCGCACCGGGATCCGGCTGAGAGGAGCCGCACGTGACGCCACCAAGCGACGCGAATTCCCTGGCGTCGCCGGCGACCACGGAGGCGGTTGTCGATCTTCGTGCCGTTGCGCACAACGTCGCGACGATCGCCGCCGCGACGTCAGCCGCGGTCATGACGGTGGTGAAGGCGGACGGGTTCGGCCACGGGCTGGTGCCGGTTGCCCGGACGGCGCTCGACTCGGGCGCGAGCTGGCTCGGTGTCACGTCGGCCGCTGAGGCGATGACGCTACGCGCCGGTGGTGTGGAAGCGCCGATACTGACGTGGCTGCACCGGCCGGACGAGGATTTCCAGCCGCTGATCGATGCCGATGTGGATATTTCGGCGGCGTCGGTCGAGCATCTGCGGGGCATCGCGGCGAGCACGTCAGCGGCCCGACCGGCAACGGTACATCTGAAGGTCGACACCGGAATGTCGCGCAACGGCGCCGCGCCGGATGAGTGGCCACGTCTGGTCGCGGCCGCACATGATCTGGAACGCGCCGGTCTCCTGCGGGTGCGGGCGGTATGGACGCATCTCGCCACGGCCGACGAGCCGGGTCGGCCGGAGACAGCCCGACAGCTGGCCGCGTTCGACGATGCGTTGAAGATTGCGAGCGCGTCCGGTCTGACGCCGGCATTGAGACACGTGGCGAATTCGGCCGGCGCCCTGGCCGTACCCGAGTCGCACTACGACCTGGTCCGGGTCGGCATCGCCACGTACGGCATCGAGCCGGTGCTCGGTCGCGAGTACGGACTGCGTCCGGTGATGACGCTGCGCGCGCGGGCGATTCTGGTGAAACGTGTGCCGGCCGGCACCGGTGTTTCCTATGGGCTGGACTACACGACGACCCGTCCGACGACGCTGGTGCTCGTTCCGATCGGGTACGCCGATGGCGTGCCGCGCAATATCGCACCGGCGGCCCGGGTGTGGATCGGTGGCCGCCGCCATCCGATCGCGGGTCGGGTGTCGATGGATCAGTTCGTGATCGACGTGGGCGACACGCCGGCCGCGATCGGCGACGAGATCATCCTGTTCGGCCCCGGTGATCGCGGCGAACCGACCGCTCAGGAGTGGGCGGACTGGGCCGGGACGAACGCTCATGAGATCCTCACTCGGGTCGGTCCCCGGGTGCCACGCCGGCACGTCCCGGCATCGCATCGCCCGCCCGTGAAGGAGAGCCCGCATGGCTGACCACCGCATCCGCGTCGCGCTGATCTTCGGCGGGCGCAGCGGCGAGCATGACGTGTCGTGTTTTTCGGCGGCCGGGATGTTGTCGCATCTGAGTCCGGACCGCTACGACGTCGTACCGATCTGGATCACGCCCGAAGGCCGCTGGGTCGTCGGTTCGGACAGGCCCCGTACGGGTGCGGTCGATGTGCCGCTGTTGCTGTCGATGACACCGTACGAGCCCGATGGCATCGCTGATGACCTGCGGGCGCCGTTGCACAGCATCCTCGATGCGCTGACCGTCCTGCGTACCGTCGACGTCGCCCTGCCGGCCCTGCACGGTCCGTTCGGCGAGGACGGCACGCTGCAGTCGTTGCTGGCCAGCGCCGGCGTGCCGTACGTCGGCAACGGCATCCTGACCAGCGCGACCGGCATGGACAAGGAACACACGAAGAAGCTGCTGAGGGCGGCTGGGCTCGACGTCACCGACGCGGTCGTGCTGCGGCACGGTCGCGACACGCTCACCGATGACGAGCGCGCACGCCTCGGTTTGCCGGTGTTCGTCAAGCCGGCGCACGGCGGATCCAGCCTCGGTGTCTCTCGCGTCGACGACTGGGCCGACCTGCCGGCGGCCGTCGCGATCGCCCGCAAGTCTGAGGACAAGGTGCTAGTGGAGGCGGCCGTCCTCGGACGCGAGGTCGACCTCGCGGTATTGGAGCGCCCGGACGGCCGCGTGCTGGCCGGTCCGGCGCTGGAGATCCGGGTGACCGATGAGCACGACTTCTTCGACTACGACGCGAAATACAGCGGGGCCGGCAGCGCCTTCGACATCCCGGCCAAACTCGCGCCGCAGGTCGCCGTACAACTGGCCGAACAGGCCGTACGCGTCTTCGAGGTGCTCGATTGCGTCGGGCTGCTGCGCGTCGACTTCTTCCTGCGCGACGGCGTCGAGCCGGTCGTCAATGAAGTCAACACGCTGCCCGGCCTCACGCCGCACTCGCAGTTCCCGCAGATCTGGCAGGCCGCCGGTGTGAGCTACGCCGAACTGCTCGACATCCTCATCACGACCGCGCTCGTACGACGTGGGCGTCGGGATCGTCCGGCTTTGCCGCAACAGTCTGGCTACGCGGACCACGAACTGGCCACGCTTCGTGACGGGCGGCCCGGCTCCGCAGACGCCGGCCACCTTCTCTGAGCCGCCGGCGAGTATGACCCTGGCCACGTCGCACGCTGTGGGCGCGCACGCCGGGGCAGCGCCGCGCCGCGCCGACGTGCAAAATCGCCGCGTGGATATCGCACGCTGGGACCTGCTCGTGATCGACTGCCCCGACCCATGGGACCTGGCCGGCTTCTACGAGGAGTTGCTCGGCATGCGACGTATCGACGAGGACGACGAATGGGTCGTGATCGGCGAATCGGAGCAGCGGCCGGCGATCGCGTTCCGGCGCGCCGACGACTACCAGCCGCCGCAGTGGCCGGATCCGGACAACCCGCAGCACCTCCGTCTCGACGTCAGGGTCGACGATCTCGACAAGGTGGAAGCGCAGCTCATTGCGCTCGGAGCGACGCCGCTGCCCGGCCGCGGCGAGCATTACCGGGTGCTCGCCGATCCAGTCGGACATCCGTTCAGCATCTGCCGCTGACGTACCATCGGCTGCGGGCGGCGTCGATATCGTGACGCGCGCCGCAGGCCGAAGGGTGGCGTTATGGGTAGGAAAGCCTGGGTGGCAGTCGCCGCGCTGGCAGCGGGAGCGGCCGGCCTGGCGTGGGCGGCACGGGACATCCCGGTGGCGTACGGTGCCGAGCCGTCCGGCGAGCGGGCCGAGCGGGTGCGGCGGTCGCCGCAGTATCGCGACGGCGCCTTCCACAACGCGCACGAGACACCCATGGAGTTCCACCCGGCCACGAACGCGGATGACCGGCATCGCCTGCGCTCGCTCCTCACCGACACCGACGCCCGCAAGCCGGGTGGCCAGATTCCCGTCGTCGCCGACGTTCCGCCCGACGTGGCCGCCCCCGACGGCTTGCACATCACCTGGTTTGGCCATGCGTCATCGCTGGTCGAGATCGACGGATCGCGAGTCCTGTTCGATCCCATCTGGAGCGACCGCTGCTCGCCGTCCCGACTGGCCGGACCGCACCGGCTGCATCCCGTGCCGATCCCGCTCGAGGATCTGCCGGCCATCGACGTGATCGTGATCTCGCACGACCACTACGACCACCTCGACATGAACTCGATCGTCTGGCTCGCCCGCAATCACTCGGCGCCGTTCGTCGTGCCGCTCGGCGTCGGCAGCCACCTGGAGAGCTGGCACGTGCCCGCCGATCGCATCATCGAACTCGACTGGCACGAATCGACCACGGTCGGCAACCTCGCGCTGACGGCAACGCCCGGCCAACACTTCTCCGGCCGCAAGATCGCCAAGCGGAACTACACGTTGTGGAGTTCGTGGGTCGTTGCCGGCCCGACGCACCGCGTGTTCTACAGCGGCGACACTGGCTATTCCGATGCCTTTGCCAAGGTCGGCGAGCAATATGGACCGTTCGACGCCACGCTCATCCAGATCGGCGCGTACGACAGCGGCTGGCCGGACATCCACATGACACCCGAGGACGGCGTCGCAACCCACCTCGATGTCCGAGGCGGCCTCATGATCCCGGTGCACTGGGGCACGTTCGTGCTCGCGTTCCACCCGTGGGCGGAGCCGGCCGACCGGGCCTGGGACGAATCGAAGGCGCGCGGCGTCAACCTGGCCATTCCCCGCCCGGGTCAGCGGATCGACGTCTCCGACCCGCCGGCCATCGACGGTTGGTGGCAGACGCTCGCCTGAGCGCGCTCACCTGAGCGCTCTCGTGGAGTGGCGCTCGCCTAACGCGACGCGGCGTTGTCCACGATCAGGCCGTCGCGACCGGCGCCCATCGAGTTGACGACCTTCGCCGTCCGTGCCCACGACGCCCGATATTGCGCCATGCGTGCGCTGGACGGATGACCGGCCATCGCGGCCGGCAGGTCGATGAGTTGGGCGGTGCCGGACAGGTAGTCGAAGGTGGGGATCGCCTCGGCCTTCGTGACTGTGAATTTTCCGGGTGATGTCTCGGTGAATGTGAACCTCGGCATCACACCGTCCACCGTCGGTTTGCTGAAGCTCTGGGCCGCGATCTGGTTGCCCATGCCGTACGCGACCCACTTGCCGTTGATCTTCTGGAATGGCTGCACCACATGCGCGTGACAGCCCAGGATCAGGTCGACGTCCGGCGACGCCAGCAGTGCACGCGCCACGGACGTCTGCTGCGCGTTCGGAGTGTGCTGATATTCCGTTCCGAAATGCAGGCTCACGATCACTACCGAAGCGCCGGCTTCCTTGGCCCGGCGGGCGTCGGCGAGAATCTTCGGCACGCTGATCAGATTCGCGAGCCAAGGCTTGTCGGCCGGGCGCTTGAGGCCATTGAAGCCGTACGCATAGGACAGCTGCGCGACCGTCACGCCGTTGGCCTGCAACAGATCCGGCGTGGCCGCCTCGGCGGCGGAGCGGGCCGTGCCGGCGTGCTTGACACCAGCGGCGTCGAGGGCGTCGAGCGTCCGATCGATGCCGGCCTCGCCGCCGTCGAGCGAATGGTTCGACGCCGTCGAACACGAGTCATAGCCGACATCGTGGATCGTCGTCGCGATCGACGGCGGCACCTCGAAGATCGGATAGCTGGTGAACGGGCCGCTCGACTTTCCGTACGGCGTCTCCATGTGGCAGATCGCGAGATCGGCGCCGGAGATGTCGGGCTTCGCCGAGGCGAAGATCGGATCGAAGTAGTAACCGCTCTTGTGGGCCGCCTGTGCGTCGGCCCGGCCGACCTTCCACAGTTGCGAGTGGAGCAGAATGTCACCCGCACCGAGCACCGTGAATTGGCGTGGCGACGCGGGCGCGCTCGGCGGCGTCGAGGGCGCGCTCAGGACCTGATTCGCCCGTACGGCGTGGACCTGCGCCGACTCCGTGCCGGCGATGCCGCCACGTTCATGACCTTGATGCGGAATGGTCAACGCGCCGGCCGCGATCCCGGCCGCCGCGAAGATGGCCCCGACTACCCACATGGATCGCTTGCGCAGCAACGACTTCATGCGACATCCCCCCGGACTGATGGCCCGGGAGGATCATTACCTACGAAAAGTGATCCACGTGAGCGAATCTCACATTTGGTGCAGCGCACTCACCGGTGAGATCGAGCGGCGATGCCGCGCAACCCGCTCACGACCTCACCGTGTCCGGACCGGCCGAGGTGCGAGGCTCACGGCCACGAGGCCGAATCGCCGGGCCGGCGGCACGGTCGCCCGGCGAGCGATCACGTCCCCGTCCGCGCGCTCGATCTCGTCGAGGATGCCCTGGTAGAGACGGAAGGCCGTCCGGATGCACGCCCGCGAACCGGGCGCAAGCAGATCGATCCCGGGTGCCGCCGATCGATAATGCACCCGCGCGCGGCTCACCTCGTACCCGATGAGGCTCTTGATCTGCGGCGTCGCGGAGCCGGCGGCGACAGCGGCGGCCAGGCTGGCGTCGGTCACGCCGAATCGACGAAGGTCCTCCTGCGGCAGGTAGACGCGCCCCCGACGGAGATCCTCCGCGACATCGCGGATGAAGTTCGTGAGCTGGAACGCGCGACCCAGCTCCCGCGCCGGCCCGAGCGCGGCCGCCGGCTCGCGCGCGCCGAGCAGAGGCAGCATCATGGCACCGATGACCGCCGCCGAGCCTTCCATGTAGTCGAGCAGGTCGGCATAGGTTTCGTAGCGGGCGACGGTCAGATCCATCGTCATTGAGCGCAGAAACAGCGTGAAATCGGCCGGATCCAGGTCGAAGACGGCGATGGTATGGATCACCGCCGGCAGCACCGCGTCGTTCACCGGGCCGCCGGACAGACCGGCCTCCAGAGCGTCGGACCAGGCGGCGAGCCGGGCCGCCCGCGTCTCGGGTGAGGCTGTGTCGAAGCTGTCGACGATCTCGTCCGCGAACCGGGCGAAGCCGTAGAGCGCGTGGACGTGCCGCCTCTTCCACGCGGGCAGGAGGCGCGTTGCGCGGTAGTAGGTGCGACCGTAGCGGGCATGGAGCGCCCGACAACGCTCGTATGACCGATCCAGATCGTCGGACCCGTCCGACATGCTGACCCGGTCGTGCTGGATGGCCCGGTCGCGCTCGGTGGCTCGGTCGGCCCGGTCGGGTCGGTCGGCCCGGTCAAGCCCATTCGCGGTCACGCTGCGATCCTCGCCCATGCCGCTGGCGGCGTTGCGGCCGGTCCGCGCGACGATGGGTGGGGACAGAAGGGGGGCGGCCCACGATGCGGACGGTGACGGGACCGAGCGACCGAGTGGTGATCGTGGGCGCTGGCCTGGGCGGACTGGCCTGCGCGCTGCGTCTGGCCGCGACCGGCCGGGAGGTGACCGTCGTCGAGCGCGAACCGGTGCCAGGCGGCCGGGCCGGTCGCCTCGAGGTCGCCGGCTACGCGTTCGACACCGGTCCGACCGTGCTCACCATGCCCGAGCTGCTGGCCGATGCGTTCGGCGCAGTCGACGAGGACATGTCCGACTGGCTCACGCTGACCCGGCTCGATCCGGCCTACCGGGCGCATTTCCCGGATGGTTCGACGCTCGACGTGATCTCCGACAGCGTACGGATGGCCGCCGAGGTGTCCCGCGTGTGCGGACCCCGGGAGGCCGACGGATACCTGCGCTTCGCGGCGTACGCCCGCCGGATGTGGCAGCTGCAACGTGACGACTTCATCGACCGCAACGTGGATAGCCCGCGTGATCTCGTCACCATGAACTTGCTGCGGCTCGCGATGGCGGGCGGATTCCGGCGTCTGGACACCAAGGTCGGGCAGTTCTTCCGAAACCCGCGTACGCAGCGGGTGTTCTCGTTCCAGTCGATGTACGCCGGGCTCGCACCGCACCAGGCGCTCGCGCTCTATTCGGTGATCGCGTACCTGGACACGATTGCCGGGGTCTACTTTCCGCGGGGCGGCGTCCATGCCGTCCCGATCGCGTTGGCCGCGGCGGCCGGCAAGCACGGTGTCACGTTCCGCTACGGAACCACGGTCACCCGGGTCGAGGTGGCCGGTGGCCGGGCCCGGGCCGTCCACACCGCCGACGGCGAGCGGATCGCCGCCGATGTGATCGTGCTCAACCCCGACCTGCCCGTCGCCTACCGTGACCTGCTCGGACCGAGCCGACCGGAGGCACGGGCGCCCCGACGCCTGGCCCGGCTCCGCCAGTCGCCGTCCGCCGTCGTGGCGCACGTGGGCTCGACCCAGCGCTACTCGAAGATCGCCCACCACAACATCCACTTCGGCCGGGCCTGGCGCGAAACGTTCGACGACGTGATCCGTCGCGGTCGCCGGATGCGGGATCCCTCGTTGCTAGTCAGCAATCCGACGCGGACCGATCCGACGCTCGCGCCGGACGGTCGCGAGATCTATTACGTGCTCGCGCCCACACCGAACCTCGACGTCGGCCGCGACGCGTGGACCTACTACCGCGGTCGCGCGTACGCCGCCGAGATCATGGCGACGCTGGAAGCCCGGGGCTACTACGACTTCGGCGCCGGCATCGAGGTGTCGCACGTTGTGACACCGGCCGACTGGGCCGCATCCGGTCTGTCCGCCGGCACGCCGTTCGCCAGCGCGCACACGTTCCGCCAGACCGGACCGTTCCGGCCTGGCAACCTGCATCCCGGGTTGGCCAACGTCGTCTTCGTCGGCTCGGGAACCCAACCCGGAGTGGGCGTACCCATGGTCTTGATCTCCGGAAAGCTCGCCGCGGCTAGGATCGCCGGGTGACCCCACGCGAAGCCCACCTTGTCGAACTCGTCGACGCCAACGGCACGCCCCGTGGTACGGCCACCGTCGCGGATGCCCATCAGCCGCCGGGCGACCTGCATCGCGCATTTTCTGTCGTCCTCACCGATCCCAACGGTCGGTTGCTGCTGCAGCGCCGCGCCACGGTCAAAACCAGGTTCGCCGGCCGCTGGGCCAACGCGTGCTGCGGTCACCCAGCGCCGGGCGTCACCGCCTCCGAAGCCGCAACGGTACGGCTTCGTGAAGAGCTCGGCCTCGACACCGCCGCCGCACCGATCCACTTGCGTGACGTCGGTGTGTACGTCTACCAGGCCACCGATCGCGACAGTGGCCGGGTCGAGCACGAATATGACCACGTCCTGCTGGGCTCACTGCCGGCCGGCGCGACCCTCGATCCGGACCCGGCCGAGGTCGACGAGCTGCGGTGGGTGTCGTTGAACGGCTTGCGCGCCGAGATCGCGACGTCACCCGATGCGTACGCTCCGTGGCTGTCCGGAGTCATCTCGACACTGCCCGATACCATCGGGGCCGGCCCCGGCGACTAATTGGCAACGAAGACCATCAGGCCCTGGTAATTAGTGGCTTTTGGGCGCCGGCACCGTTAGCTTTGCCGGATTCGCCCCCTCGGCCCATCCCCTCGGCCTGTCCCCTCCGGAGTCGATATGTCCCGCCTACCCCTCGGGATGTCCCGCCGAACCCTCGGGTTCGCGCTGGCCGCGACGCTGACCGTCGCCATGGCCGGTTGCATCGCCATGGCCGGACCGCGCGCCGATCGCGCCGCGGCCGCGCAATCGTCGTCGGCGCCCAATCGATCGGCGTCCACGTCGCCGTCGCCCAGGTCGAGCGCGACATCACGACCGCAGGCCTCATCGTCGCCATCGCCGTCGCCGAGTCGTCACCGCAACTCGCCACAGCCGGCGGCGTCCACGATCACCGCTGCGAGCCTCGGCATTCCGGGCGCCGGAACGTGGAAGATACCGGCCTGGCCGAAGCAGCCCGGCATGCGCTGGCGGGGACCACTGGGCTCGGAAGGCTCGACCGGCACCAGCGCTGTCGCCCTGACGTTCGACGACGGGCCGGGTCCGTACACGTCGCAGGTCCTCGACGTGCTCGAGCACTATCACGTCAAGGCCACGTTCTGCCTGATCGGTCGCCAGATCCAGAACTATCAGGCGGTGGTCCGGCGAATGATCAACGACGGTATGACCCTGTGCAACCACAGCTGGGATCACGACGAGCAACTCGGCAAGCACACGCCGCAGTACATCGCGGCCAACCTGCAGAAGACGATCGACGCCGTACATCGGGTCGACGCGGCGGCAAAGATGACGTACTTCCGGAACCCGGGCGGCAACTTCACCGCGACGACCGTACGCGTGAGCGAGCTGCTCGGTATGCGGCCGCTCTACTGGAGCGAGGATACGGACGACTGGCGTATGCCGGGCGTGGCCGCGATCGAGAAAACCGTCACGTCGCAGACGCACCGCGGCTCGATCGTCCTCATGCACGACGCCGGCGGCGACCGGACCGAGACACTTGCGGCGCTCCGCCACCTGCTGCCCACGCTCAAACAGCGCTTCCACCTGATCGCGTTGCCGACCGCCCGTACCGTGTCGGTCGACCCGGGCCGGCCCGCGCCGCCGTCGTCCGTACCCCCGTCCGGGGCATCGAACGAAGCCGACGGCGGCCGACGCTAGCTCGGCCACCGACACGGCGTTGGCCAGCCGACGCGGCCGGCCCGAACCGCGCGATTTCACGGTTTGGAGGCGAACGGGTCGTCGCGTATGCTTTGCAGGCCTCCGGCGGGGCCGGATGAGTGCTTCAACCGCCCACGTCGCCATGTGCGATGATGGCGGAGCTGCCCTCATCGTCTAGTGGCCTAGGACGCCGCCCTTTCAAGGCGGTAGCACGGGTTCGAATCCCGTTGGGGGCACGGTCCGGCGGGTTGTTATCCTGCTAGCCGAGCAAGGTCCTGTGGAGCAGTTGGAGTGCTCGCCGCCCTGTCAAGGCGGAGGTCGCGGGTTCAAGTCCCGTCAGGACCGCGTTGTAGTTCCTCGGCCAGGTAGCTCAGTTGGTACGAGCGTCCGACTGAAAATCGGAAGGTCGGCGGTTCGACCCCGCCCCTGGCCACCAAGGATCGTGCGGGAGCGTACGCCGGCAAACGGCGCCGGCTGGCATCGAACCACGTACGGGCGGCCGGCCGGTGCTCCCAACATCGCGAAGTCGGGGCTGGCGCCCCGCCGGCGGGGTACAGGTGACGCAGCTGATCGAGGATCGGCGCAATCATGCCCTCAATTGCGGCGAACGCGGTCCTCGATCCAGATCAGGATGGCGACCAGCGGTAGCGCCGCGGCGAAGACCGTGACGCCGGTCCAGCCCCATACGTCGTGGATCAGACCGGTCGCAGCCGACGACAATGCGCCGCCGACGAACACGCTGGTCATGTAGACCGAGTTGATACGTGCACGAGCGTCGGGCCGCAGGGCGTAGATGTCGCGCAGGCTGAACACCTGATGGCTCTGGACTGCGACGTCCAAGACCACGCCCGCGATGGCGAGCGCGATCACGCTGGAGGCGCCGGCGCCAGCGAGCGCCATTGCCACGACAGCGAGGATCAGCGCGCCCAGGCGGGCCCAGCCGCTCCAGCCACGATCCCCGATACGACCGGCAATCGGGGCCACGGCCGCGCCCGCGGCACCGACGAGCGCAAAGACGGCAACACCGGCCTGGTGAAGTCCATGGTGGTCGATCAGCTCGTACACGACCGCTGTCCAGTACGCGGTGAAGCTCCCGAACATGAGGGCGTGGCTCAGCGCGCGCCGCACAAGAACCGGCTCCGTGCGGGCCAGCCTGACGATGGAGCCGAGCAGGGCCGAGTAGCGGGCCTGATGGGCCGGCTGCCAGCGTGGCAACAGCCGCCACAGGGCGAGCGACGTCGCGACCATCAGCCCGGCTGAGATCAGATAGATGCTGCGCCATCCCCACGCGGCGGCGGCGAAGCTCGACACCGACCGCGCCAGCATGATGCCGAGGAGCAGGCCGCTGGTGACCTGTCCGACGTAGCGCCCGCGCGATTCGGCCGGCGCCAAATGTGCGGCAAGGGGTACGAGAATCTGGGCGACGACCGACGTCACGCCGATGATGACCGCTGCGGCCAGGAATACCCACAAATCCGGCGAGAAGGCGGCGGCCACCAAAGCGACCGCAGTGACGAGCAGCATCCGAGACGCGAGCCCGCGATTTTCCAGCAGGTCGCCGAGGGGAAGCAGAATCGCAAGGCCGATGGCGTAGCCGATTTGGGTCGTGGTGACGATGACCGTGGCCGTCCCCTGGCTCACCCCGAAAGCGCGTCCGATGAGGTCGAGCAGCGGCTGCGCGTAGTAGAGGTTGGCGACCGACGCCCCGCACGCGAACGCGAGCAGGACCATGACCGCTCTGAGACTTCGGCTCCGGCTTGGTTCCGTACGACGAAGCGCGGGAGCCGAAGCGATCGTGGCCGTCGAACGGGTGTCGGTCATGCTTCTCTCCGGGCGGTCATAATTCTGAACGATGCGTTCAGATATAACACGTCGGCGGGCGGACTGTTCCGGCTAGACGCGGTGACACTGGCCACGTCCCGCCGTGCTCTCGGCCCCGATGTTGTGCTTCGATGGAACGCGCCGTTCAGTGTTGATCGGGAGGCTTGGTGGCGTCGGTTGACGATTCCCCGCAGGAAAGGCGTCGCCCGGGACGCCGTCGCGACGAGTCACGTCGCGCCGCGATCCTCACGGCCGCGGGCGATCTCATGCTCGAAGGCGGCCTGGCAGCGGCGACCATGGAGGCGATCGCCGCCCGCGCAGGCGTCGGTAAGGCGACCATCTACAAGTGGTGGCCGTCGCGTGGTGCGGTGGCACTCGAGGGCTTCATGCGCGACGCCGCTCGATCATGGGCGATCCCAGAGGATGCGACCGCGCCGGAGGCTCTGCGGATACTTGCGGTCAGCGCCGTGCGCTTGTTCCGCGACACCCCCGCCGGACCGCTGCTGCGCGCGTTGACCGCCGACGCCCAGTCGCAGCCGGAGATCGCCCAGGCCCTGCGAGAACAGTGGTTGGGGCCGCGCCGAGCAGTCGCAGCTGAGGTGATCCGCGGTGGCATCCAACGCGGCGAGTTGCGTGCCGACCTTGACGTTGCGGCCACCCTCGACCTGATCTTCGCGCCCGTGTACTACCGGCTGATGTACGGGCACGCGCCACTGACCGACGAGTTCGCCGCCCGCGCGGTCGACCAATTGCTGGACGGGATCGGCCCCACCTAGCGCGGCCGGATCACCCGCTCCCGAGAGTCACCTGCGCCCGGTGATCGGAGCCATCCCGCTGATAAGTCAAAACGACGGTTTCGCCCGGTCGATTAGCCAGCGTCGCGGCGAGCAGCTGCTCGGCGCTCGTTGCCGGCACATCGTCGATCTTGGTGATGACGTCCCCCGCCCGGAGTCCGGCGCGTTCGGCTGGGGAGGCCACGGCCTGAGGCCCGGCTCAGAGGTAGCGCCGGGGTCCCTTCCCGTACGCCATGTAGCAGATTGGACCAAACGGAAACGTCGTTACGATGGCGACCGCCCAACCCTTGCGCGTCAGGAACACAAGCTCGTCGTCCGGCGTCTGCGCCAGGTCTTTGAGCAGCATCGCGTCAAATCGAATGACGAGGGCGGCGACGACAACAAGTGCGACCACCGCGCCTACCGCCATCGGGTTCACGGACGTGCTCCTCGCCGCTGCGCCGCCGAACGGTTGCGGCGGCCAACCAATCTCATCGAAGCGAACGTTAGCACTATTGAGAACGGGATGCTACCGTCGCGGCGTGGCCTCCGCTGATCTTCTGCTGCATCCCGTACGGCTGCGCATCGTGCAGGCCTTCCTCGGCGATCGCGCTCTGACGACAAGCGAACTCAGCGCCGAGCTCGCGGACATCTCCACCGCGAGTCTCTACCGGCACGTGGGCCGCTTAGTCGACGCCGGCGTCCTCGCCGTCGTCGCGGAGCGGCGGGTGCGCGGCGCGGTGGAACGCACGTACGTCTTGCGGCTGACGGCCGCCACCGTCGGCCTCGACCAACTGGCCACGATGAGCGCGGATGACCATCGCCAGGCGTTCATGGGCTTCGTCGCCGGTCTGCTCGGCGACTTCGACCGGTACGTTGCCGCCGGCGACATCGACTACCTGCGCGACGGCGTCAGCTACAGCATGGGTGGCTACTGGCTCGACGACGCCGAGTTCGCCGACCTGCTCCGCGACCTCGCGCGGGTTCTCCAACCCCGATTGACCAACGCGCCGACGCCGGGACGCAAGCGACGGGTGCTGGCGAGCGTGATGCTGCCCGGCGACCTCGCCAGCGATCCCTCGCGTCAAAGTGGAGACGACAAGAGATGACGGTCTGCGGGAGGTTGCACACGACTGTCAGGGACTCCGGCGGCGAAGACGCTTCCGATCACAGCGTGGGCCGTGAACACGATTGGCACCTACGTCGAGATCTAGTTCGCTGGCCGAACTGCCCCAAGGTGCGGAGTATGACAGTTCTGCCGGTGGGCGAGGGTGCACGAGTCACACATATGCATCGACAAATCCAAGTACGCCAGGTCACACTGGAATCCGGCCGAGTGACCGGAGGACCACAATGGACACGACGGAAGACTCGATCCGGTGGCGCAAGAGCAGCCGATGTGAGTCCGGTACGTGCGTCGAGGTGGCTCACATCGACGGCACGATCGCGATTCGCGATTCCAAGGATCTCCATGGATCTGTGCTCACCTTCAGCGCCGAGGAGTGGGCCGCGTTCGTCGCCGGCGTACGAAACGGCGAATTCGACTGACCGCATCGACAGCCGCGCGCTCAATGGCGAGCGCTCGGCTGTCGCTTTCCTGGCCCACGCTGCGCCCGAACCGAGGACGCGTGATAGGCATTGGCGCATGACCCTTACTGCACTGGTCGTGATGGGCGTTTCGGGCAGCGGAAAGTCCACCGTGAGTAAGGAGCTGGCCGCGCGGCTGCACTGGCCGTATGCGGATGGGGACACATTCCACTCGCCGGAAAACGTGGAAAAAATGGCCGCTGGCATTCCACTGACCGACGCCGATCGCTGGCCTTGGCTGGATGCGGTCGAGCACTGGATGGCCGAAAAGTTGCGTGCTGGCTCCAATTGCGTGGTCGCGTGTTCGGCCTTGCGCAAGTCCTACCGGGATCGCTTGCGGACGTCCGCGGACGGTGTACGCGGCGGCGCGGTTCGATTCGTCTTCCTTGACGTGGACCACGAGCTACTGCGACAGCGACTCGTCGGGCGCCATGATCATTTCATGCACGCGAACATGCTCGATAGTCAACTAGCCGCCCTGGAGCCGCCCACCGCTGCGGAGCATTCGATCGTCGTCCACGTAACCGCGGCGACGGAACCGACCCCGACCGTGGACCAGATCATGCTCGCCCTCCGTCCACAGCGAGCGGATGGCGACCCGAAGCCGCAGCTAGATCGGATGAACGTGCCGTGTTCGTGGCGCGATGATCGTTTGGCGTGAAATGATCACGCGCGCGCAAGGTAGCCATATCGCAATCTGGCATCTTCCTGTGCAATCCGTGCTTGATCTTGTTACGTTACGTGCATCGGTACGCCCATCGAACGATCGTCAGACGAGGGAACGACAGTGGATACAGGCATGACCGACATCAGGTGGCACAGAAGCCGTCGATGCGACTCTGGTAGTTGCGTCGAGGCGCGCGCGGATCGGTGCAGAGTTCGCGATGCGCGACTCGGTAGATCGCCGAACCGGTTCTCCGATTCACCGAAGGACGGAGTGGACAGCCTTCACCGCCGAGATCCGCCGGGCGAGTTCGACCTGCGCTGATCGCGACTCTGGTCATCAGTCGACGAACTGCCCCATGCGCTCGGCGATCTAGGCTCAAGGGAATTCGTTTCTGATCGAGCGGCGGCATTCCACATCTGATCGAACACGTGTGCGATGTGGCCCAACGACGGCCGGAAGATCATGCATGGTTTCGTCGCCGTCCGCGGTCTCGCGATACAGCAGCGCGCTCTTGCCTTCTCGAGGTCGGCCAGGACAAACGGTCCAATCTGGAAGATCAGATCGACCGGACTAGCGGAATGACTCGTAGCTGGATCGTGACCCGGCCGTCGTCAGCGACTCCAGCAGCCGCGAGCTGCTCGGCCATCGACGTCGGTCCGCCGCGCGCCACGCGAGAGCACGGATTCGTCGAGCAAGCACGAGGTAGTCGCGGCGCCCCCGGGTCGATGCAGCGCGCTCTCGCCGACGTTGCGCGGAACGCGATCCGGGCATCGCGCCGTCGCCTGATCCAGAGGCTGCGGGTAGCTGGCGAAGATCGCGCTCGGCGTAGGCCGGCGTCTGCAACGGGCCGGGGATGACGCAGCGTTGTTGTAGTAGCGAATGGCGGTCGCGTCGGCCTCGAACTGGTAACAGCTCCAGCATCGCCGGGCGTCATATGCTCGACGATCGTCCGCGGAGACGAGTCCATCGTTCACTTCGCGAGAGCCGTGCATCCTCGAGAGCTCGTCGAACCTGATCCGGGTCGGTGACGTCGAGATGCTCGAGCAGGACCTTGAGGTCGCTCGGCGAGACGTTGACCTCGCCCTTCTCGATCCGGATGACCTTGGACAGCGACCAGTCCATCGCGCGCGCGACCTGGCTCTGGGTCAGCTTCTTGGCCAGGCGGGCGGCACGGAGCGCGAGACGTACTCGACGTCGCGCAACGGCGGGCGAATCGATGTTGGACATGTCCCGGCAACTCCGACTGCAAGCGGCGGACAGTCCTGCCCGCCCCTCACACGTAGCAAGCTGCGAGGTGGCAGACAGGCATCTGTCGTTCAGCGATCGTACGCCTAAGTCGATCACTGACAAATCACCGCGAAGGTTGGTTCTGATCGGTGTTCGCTTCCATCGCGCGGACGAGGGCCCGCTTGACCTGACCAAACGTGAGCGAGTCACGCGAACTGTAGAGCTGCACGTCGACCCCGCGGTACGTGGCCCGCAACTCCCACGGCCGCCGGCGCGTACGGATGCACGCCGCACCGACGACCCCCGGCGCCAATATGACCAACGCGCCGATCAACAGCACCGCCATCGATTGCATGAACTGCCAGCTCGCCGCCGTGGCGACGAACATGACCGCCGACGCGCCGATTCCTCGTGCGACCACCGGATCCGCGACGTCGCGGAACACGTACAACTCCGAGAGATCGTTGATCGAGAACCGTTGGTACTTTGGCCACCACACCTCGACAACATCGTTCGTGATGAGAAGCGTGTGGCCCCGGTAGAAAACGACCATCTTCGCTGCCTCCCAACTGGGCCGACATTCGTCGGGACTGTTGCGAGGAGGATCGTCGTGAGCAACGATGGCATTTGGTGGACACCTCCTCCTCGCGCGGACGGAGGTCCATGACGGCACCCGGTGGCAGCCGGGTGCCGTTGTTTGTCTGGCAGCGTTGCCAGCCAACGCTTCTGGACCCTGAGCGGTCATGACCCCGTGGCCTTAGTATGCGTTAAGGTATCGCTGTTGGGAAGATGTCAATCTGCGATATGGCACTTTGCGAGATCTCTACTTGTTGGGTAGGCCATTGTGGACGGACGTCCGCCAAAGCCCGCGGCAGCCCTAGGCCCACAGCGACCGCACAGCGCATCGCCAGGCTTCCCGTAGGCTTCCTGCGGCGACATCTATCCACAGTCGAACCGGCTACCATGGCCAGGTCAGGTATTTCCCCGGCGGCAATCCCTCGACCGTCGCATATGCACTGATCGCCGCCGGTCCATGCGGTCCCGGGCGGTCGGGTTGCCTTCAGTCTTGGGCATTGCGCCATGACCACGGGGGTTACGTGTGGCTAATTCGTCCCGACCGGACGAGTCGCGGGACAGCCATCGCGGCGTAGCCCGACCGGTGCCACCGAAGGTCGATTCGGCGTCGCCCGCCAGGCCCGGCGACCTACCGGCGACCGACGTTGCCGGCAGTGGGCGGCGGCGGCGGCAAGCGCCGGCACCATTCCGAGGCCGGAGACCGCCGCCACCGCGGGTGCGGTGCCCGCGCCCGCCGCGATCTCGGCCGCCGAAGCGGCCGCGGATGCCGGGAAGGGCGGGGCGGCGCGCCGGACGGCTTCGGTGCCGACCGGACGGGCACGGGTCGGTGGTTCGCCACCCACAGCCGGAATCGGCGGGCCGAGGAACCCCGGCCGAGGCCCAGCGAAGCCGGTCGCGAAGGCAAGGCGGCGCCGAAGCCCACTATGGGCGAAGCTCATGGTGGGCTTCGGCGTCGTCGTGATGCTGTTCGGCCTTGGCTCGATCGCCCTGGTCAAGGTGGGTGTGTACCAGATCGGGCACAGCTTCACCCAGGAGAACCTGCTCGGCACCGCGGCCGCTCCCGCGAACCCGGTGACCGGCAAGTCGATCGACGGACCGATCAACATCCTGCTCGTCGGCTCCGACCAGCGTCCGACGCAGACCCAGGGCGGAAACTCCGACACGATCATCATTGCCCACATACCGGCGTCGCACGACCGGATGTATCTGGTCTCGATCCCGCGCGACCTAGGCGTACGGATACCGGCCTTCCCGAAGGCGCACTACCCCGGCGGCTCCGACAAGATCAACGCAGCGTACGCGTTCGGCAGCCGGGACGGGCAGGGCGACGCGGGCGGTTTCCAACTCCTCGCCCAGACCATCAAGGACAACTACGGGATCACGTTCAACGGCGGCGGCATCGTCAACTTCAGCGGCTTCACCGACATCCTGAAGAAGCTGGGCGGCGTCACCATGTACGTCGACGAAACGACGGTCTCGATCCACGACGGCGTCAACATCAAGACCGGCAAGACAACAAAGCCGTATCAACATCAATCCGAACACCGGCGTGCCCTACTGCTCGGGCGGCTACACGTTCCAGAGCGACCCACTCAAGTGCGCCATACCGGGCACGCGGCCGAACGTCTACCCGAAGGGGATCGATCACCTCAACCCGAGCCAGGCGCTCGACTTCGTCCGTTCCCGCGATGGCCTCGTCGGCACCGACTACGGCCGCCAGCGTCACCAGCAACAGTTCATCAAGGCCGTCCTGCAGGAGGTCTACAAGCAGGGCCTCAACGATCCGCTCAAACTGAATTCGTTCATCGGCTCTCTCGGCAAGGCCCTGGTCATCGACCGCGGCAGCGCATCCCTCGAAGACTGGATCTTCACGCTGAAGGGCATCACGCCGAATTCGCTCGTCGCGATCAAGACCAACGATGGGCAGACGGTGAGATACGACGGCTCGGCCGGACCCATCAGCCGGATCCGTCCAGGCGCTGTCACCGGACAGCAAGGCGCTATTCGCCGCGGTGAAGGCCGACAAGACGGCTACCGACGACAATGTTGGCGTGTTCCTGCAGACGCACCAGGACTGGGCCGCGGACAACTGACCGCGCCGTCGATCTTCATCTCGAACCATCCGCCGGTACGGTGAACCGCCAGCCCCGCTGAGCGTTGCGGGTCCTGGCGGTCGCGATCACCGAGCGGACCACACCTACCGAGCATCGATGGCGGTCGCCGTCCCCGTGCCGCCGTGCACCCGCGTCGTGCCGATGTCGGCACGCCGACCGGCCGCGTAACCATGGACCATTCCGCTTCCGGCGAGGCGGCGCGGGCCGGCGAACCGCAATCGGGGATAGGCCGCCGCGACACGTTCGGTCACCTCGGCGCCGCGGTCGGCGAGCACGAGCGCCACCGATCGACCACGCACGTCCCGCTCCGCCGCGGCCGCGGCACGATCCTCGGCCGCCCGGAGACGGGCGACGATCGCCTGCGTGTAGCCGGCGAACCAGGACCGCCGGTAGGCGGCGACGTTTTCCCAACTGGGAACCGGCGCCGCTACCAGCGCGAAGCCTGCCTGTACGAGCAGCGACGTGAACAGCACCTCGACCCGCCGCAGGTCCGCGTCGTGTCCGAACATGTGCATTGAGAAGGTCTTGCGCCCATCGGCCCAGCCCTGTCGCCGCACGCATTGACAACGCAGTGCCCCGGCCACACCCGCGAGGAGAGTGCATTTGTCCAGGGCGTACGGCGCGAGCACGTCGATCACCAGATCCCCGACCGGATCGGCAGTCGGGTCGGCGGCCGCCAGCAGCGCGCTGTCCACGCCATACTTCGCGATGAGTTCGGCCGCCTTGGCCGTGAACGCCTCGGCCTCGGCCGTTGTGCAGGCCGGGTCCTCCGCCTTGGCGAGCAGCTTGCGGACCTTGTCGAGGATCGCGTCGGACATGCCATAGAACTATCACGCGCCGCCGACGGCGACCGTCATCCGGCGGGCTAGTCGATCCGGCGTCGAAGTGTCTCCAACGTCGAACCGGCGAGGGTCGCCATGCATGAGGCGACCTGACCGTCGGCCACAGCCGCGCCGAACAGCGCCTCGCCCGTCGACCGGTCGGCGTTGACGTACGCACTGACGAAACGGGCCACCCACCGGGCGTCGTAGCTCGCCTCGTCGATGCCGGGATAGTCGAGAGCCGCACCCCCGCTTGGGAAGGCGCCAGCGAGAAAGTCGTCGCCGACCATCGTCGCGGCAAGGCAGAGAGCCACGTGATAGGCGCCGGCGATCCCGGCGCGGCTCACCACATCGTCCAGGCCCTCCGACACGGCACCGTGGTCGCCGGCGAGAGCGACACCCAGGATCATCTGGGCATCGTCGTACGCGTCGCGATCGGCGCTGGTCATCACGTCACCGTAGGCCCACGGGTCAAGCCGGCGTCCGGGTCGAGACGACGGTCACGAGGCGTCACCGTTCGTTGACTGCTTGCGCAAGAGGCAGGTCAACCGGGCCGTGCAGACGCGGTCGCCGCCGTCATCGGTGATGACGACCTCGTAGCTCGCCACGCTGCCGCCGAGTTGAAGTGCGGTCGCGACGCCGGTCACATTTCCGGACCGTACGCCCTTGTGGTGCGTCGCGTTGATGTCCACGCCAACGGCGATGCCACCGTGCCGCCGCATCGCGTGTAGGGCTGCCCCGATCGAGCCCAGGGTCTCGGCCAGTACGCAGGATGCGCCGCCGTGCAGCAGACCGTACGGCTGGGCATTGCCGGCCACCGGCATCACGCCGACCACCCGCTCCGGCGTCGCCTCGATGATCTCGATGCCCATCCGCTCGGGAAGCGTGCCGGTCGCCGTGATCGTGGCGGCGAGCTCGGACAGCGCGAGGGACGGCTCCGAAGCGTTCATGGTGGGCACCGTACGCCTCCGGTCGCGGTATCTGCCGCGACCGCCGTCACAGCACCTCAGCCGCGCCGGCGCTCCAGAAACGCGGTCATCCGATCGCGCTTGTCCTGGTCCTCGAAAAGGATCGCCTGGTTCGCGAGATCCAGCTGCGGATGTGCCGCCGGCGGTGCGTCGACGGTCGCCTTCGTCAGCCGCACCGCCAGAGCCGAGCCCTTCGCGATCTCGTCCAGCATCGCGTGCGCCGTCGGCAGCAGCTCCGCCGGCTCATCGACGACCCGGTTGACCAGCCGAATGGCGTACGCCTCGTCCGCCAGCACTCGGCGGCCGGTCAGCAGTATCTCCTTGGCCATCGGCTCGCCGACCAGGGCCGGCAGCCGGAAGCAGGCACCGCCGCCGGCGATGATCCCGAGGCGCACCTCGGGTTGGCCGAAGAACGTACGCGACGTGCACACGCGCAAGTCACAGGCGTACGCGAGCTCGGCCCCGCCGCCGAGCGCCGCACCGTCGATGGCCGCGATGCTCGGCATCGGCAGCCGCCGCAGGCGCTCGAACACGCCGACGTTGATCGCGGCCAGCGCCTCGATCCGACCCCGGTCCCGCAGCTGCGCGATGTCGGCGCCGCCAGCGAACACGCCATCGCTGCCGCCCGTGATGAGCAGCAGCCGCGGGTCGCGTTCGAGCCGGCCACAGACCTCGTGCAACTCCTCGACGAACTGCATGTCGATCGCGTTGCGCCGGTCGGGGCGGTTCAGGGTCACGACGACCCGGTCCTCACGCTCCTCGACCAGCAACGCGAGCTCGTAGGGCTCAGTCATTGACGCTTCCCATCGACCCAGGTGTAGAAGCCCTGACCGGATTTCCGCCCGAGTTTGCCTTCGGCGACGAGGCGCTCGAGCAACGGCGGCGGCGCGAACCGGTCGCCGAACGCGGCCTGCAACGTCCGCGCGACGCCGAGCCGGACGTCGAGGCCGACATGGTCGGTCAATTCCAACGGTCCCATCGGATGCCGGTAACCCAGCACCATGCCTTTGTCGATGTCGGCCGCGCTCGCCACGTTCTCCTCGAGCATCCGGATCGCCTCCAGCCCGAGCGTCACTCCGAGGCGCGAGGTGGCGAAGCCGGGCGAGTCCCGTACCACGATCGGCTCTTTGCCCAACTGCTCCGCCAGCGCAACGGCCGCGGCGGTGGTCGGCGCCGCGGTGGCCGGGCCGACCACGATCTCCAGCAGCGCCATCGCCCATACCGGGTTGAAGAAGTGCAGGCCGATGAAGCGTTCCGGCGCTCTGAGCCCGACCGCGAGCTCGCCGATCGGAATGCTCGATGTGTTCGAGGCGAGCAGCCCCGGCCACTTCGCCTCGGCCGCCGTGAGCACGTCACGCTTCAGGGCCAGAACTTCGGGCACCGCCTCCACCAGCACGTCGGGCCCGTCGCCGATCGCGTCAATCGAGGTCACGGCGTTGATCCGGGTACGGGCGTCAGCCGCGGCCGTGGCATCGAGCTTGCCGCGTCGCACCGCCTCGTCCCAACGCGCACGGAGCATCTCCACCGCCCCGGCGCAGCGCACCGCGTCGACTTCCACGAGATCGACGTCGAGACCGGCGGTGGCGGCCACGTACGCGATTCCGGCGCCCATCGTGCCGCCGCCGATCACCGCACAACGTTGTGTCATTCCGTGATTGTCCCTGTCGAGTCGCCGCCCCGGCACGGTGGGCCTACGGTGTAGCGGTTGGCCAGAGCCCGGATGGGGAATACTCGGCCGCGACAACCCCCGCGAGACGGAAGGAGCCCGCAAATGGGCGAGAACGAAACGGTGGAGACGCGCGGCGATGACCGCGTGGACCTGATCGTCGCCGACACCAACAACGACGGTAAGCCCGACCTCTGGGCCTCCGACACCGATGGCGACGGCAAGGCCGACCTGTTCCAATTCGACACGGACGGCGATGGCAAGGTCGACGTCACGATGGTGGACATCGACGAGGACGGGACGCCGGAGACAGTCGTCGACGGGGATGGCGGGCACGCGCCAACGGTGTGAGGCTTCGATAGTTGGGGCAGGGTGCCCACTCTGGGCGGTCAGGCTTGATCCCGACGTGGTCAAGCAGGGTCAGCTGGCTCCGAGGAGTTGGATGACGACGGTGAGGATCAGCGCCGTCAGCAGGACCAGGGCGACCGTAACGACGAGGCCGCCCCAATCGCGACGGTGACCCATCGGGACGATGGCCTCGGGATGGCCCATCGCGTCCAGCCGGCGCCGGGCCACGAGCACGCGAAGGCGCAGCGGATAGGCCCGGCGCCCACCACGGGACAGGTCGAGGCCCAGCCCTGCCTGCGCCTGCTGCAGATTGCGTACGGCACGCTTGCCGACCCGCCCACATCGCGCGTACGCGTACCGGCGTGCCGCAATCCGTCGGCGACCCGTACGCATGGCCGCCACTTCCCGGGTGGTGATGATCCGCGGATCTCCGAGGGTCAGCAACGTGCCGAGATAGAAGTCCGCCTCGCGGCCGCTGGCCGACCGGACGAGCAGCGCGATCAGGACGAGAGCCGGCGCGCCCTTGACGATCAGGCCGGCGAGCACGCCCAACCCGCCGACGCCGAACCCATCGGCGAACCACGGCGAGTTCCACACGAAGTGGAACAACCACGCGCCGCCCACGCCGGCCAGCGCGACTCCGAGGCGCCGGCCGAACGACTTGTTGCGTCGATGGACCACGAAGTACGCCACACCGGCACCGGCCAGCGCGGAGAACAGCGTGTGGCTCCACAAGCCGGCGAGGAAGCCACGCAACAAGAACGTGACGACGACGGGTTGGACACTGTCCCCACGCCCGGCCACGGCAACGGCGTTACACGCGTCCACGAAATTCTCGACGCATTGGAATCCGAGGCCGACGAAGGCGCCATAGACCGCGCCGTCCGCGACGCTGTTCACCTGGCGCCGCGCGACCAGCACGATCACCACGACGCCGAGCGTCTTGAGAACCTCCTCCAGCGTCGGCCCGATGATCGCCGGTCCCCAAGCGACCGCGAACGCTGGCGACACAAGCTTCGCGACGATCGCCCGCGCCGCTGTGTTGCCCGAGATTGCGGTCATCGTCGCGACGACCGCGCCCCAACCGACGGCGGCGCCGACGAGCAACGCGGGTTCCGGCTCGAAGAAGTCGACGCTGCGCACCACGATGACGAACGGAACGGCGTAGAGGATGAACAATGTCGCCGCGACCACGGTCGCCACCGGAAACCGTACGAACACCGTGGACACGAGTGCCGACATCCGCCACAGACCGAGCGCCAGCAACACGACGAGCAGCCAGAAGGCGGGAAGCCGCAGCGAGCTCCGCCGGCTCGTGCCGGTCGGCGTCGGCACCACCGAGTCGCCGAGTAGATGACCGATCGGGACCGTCGTGGCCTTGCCGACCAGTCCGACGCTGGCTCGGCCGACCGGCCGGACGGCGTCCTCAGCCGCGGCCGACGTGGGATCGCTCGTCACGAGGCGGCCCGGAACGCCAGGGTACGGATGCTCGTCGTGATGGCGGAGAGCGCGTCGGGCAGCTCGGTGTCGCTGCCGGCCACCGTTACCTCGACCGACAGCCCGTGTCCGACGAAGACGGCGTAGCGACCGACCCGGTCCGGCGACGCGTACGTGCCCTGCCGGCCGGCCACACCCTGTGCGGTTGTCACCGCTGCCTCGCCGCCGGCGATCTGGTATCCCCGCGTCTCGGTGATCTTCTCGCGCAGACGGTCGGCCGCGGTGGCGAGCGAACCGGTGAACGGGATGATGACGACCGCGTAGCGAACCGTACCGACCATGAAAAGAACGGAGCCGGCCCGCGGTCCGGGCTGGGTCTGCGTCACGTCGATGCTGGCGCCTACCGGCGGCCGGACCGAAACGCCGGCGGCGATCGCGTAGGGCTGGGCGGCAGACACCGCCCGGGCGGCCGGCAGGAGGCTGTTGACGGCGGGAAGGCCAACGCCGATCACGGCCACGGTGGCGGCGACGGCGAGGCTGGCCCACAGGTTACGGAGCAGCCGTCGGCGTCCGTGGCCCATGACGCCACGCTAACGGCAATCGCCGGGCGGCTCGGTCGGATCCGGCAACCGTCCCGGCCGCCGCTTGGCCCGAGTCGCTTGGCGGCCCGGATCCGACCCGTGTGGTCGCCTATTCCGGTCCGCGTGGCGGTGCGGAGGTGGCGCCCGCACCCGTACGGTGTCCGGCATGACCAGCGCGATCGAACGATTCGCCGGCGAGAACTACGTGTCGCTGACGACCTACCGCCGCGACGGAACCGGGGTGCCGACAGCCGTCTGGTGCGCCGTCGACGGCGACGCGATGTACATCTGGACCGCGACCGACACGTGGAAGGTCAAGCGCATCCGGCGGCGCGCCGACGTTACGGTGGCGGCCTGTTCGCGCCTGGGCAAGGTCCGCGGCGAGCCGATTGGGGGCCGGGCCGAGATCTGCGACGCCGCCGGCAGCGAGCGCACACGGGAGTTGATCAAGCAAAAGTACGGTTGGTTCGGCCGCCTGTCGATCGGCCTGAGCATCTGGCGACGGGGTCGCGACGGCTCGGTCGGCCTGCGTGTGACATTTCCGGCCGCGTAAACAATTCACCCAACCGCGTGAACGTGCCGATTCACGCGGATGGTCGAGTCGCGGAGATACGAAACGGCGGCGGTACGTGTCGCTGACACGTGCCGCCGCCGTTCGAAGCGTCTACTGGCACCTCGCCGGGCCAGACGCAAAATCTGACTCTCAGTCACCTTGCCGTTGGGTCGGGATCTGACCCTGAAGCAGGGCGCGAACCTCGGATTCACGGTAGCGGCGGTGGCCGCCGAGAGTACGGATTGCGCTGAGCTTGCCTGCCTTGGCCCACCGGGTAACGGTCTTGGGGTCGACGCGGAACATCGACGCCACCTCGGCCGGGGTCAGCAAGGGCTCTGGCTCGTGCGTACGCGATGCCATTCGGTCACTCCTCCATATATACCCATAAACGCGAACCGGGGTCCCATCCGGCTGGCGCGTTTCTATGGTCCGGCTAGTCCCCGATGTCCGACATGGTCCGAACGGTTGGTCGTACATGGATGTATGGAGGATCAATGTCCGATTTATCATGATTCTGGATGACACATGATGTCTTATTTAGACCGATAATTACGTTCCGTGAATGGCATGAATACGAAGCGTGCTCTTCTTAGTTACTCCGTTCGAGGAGTTCTACCTCACGCCATCTCGCCACAATCTGCTCATAAATCTCAGCGGCGGCGTCAGTCTCACCTCGGGACAATGCGGCTAGGCCCGCCGCAATCAACCCAGGAGAGTCATCTGCTCGCAAATCTTCGTCGGAGATCAGGCCCACCAGACCGCCGTAGTCAAGCTCGACGATCGATCTCGGATGGAACTCTTCGAGCCACCGGGCACCCTCCTCGACCGCCTCGGTGACCGGCGCCGCGCCGAGTGCCTTGCGGAGCACCGAGTGCGCCCGGTGGGCCCGGCGGCGAGCGCGGGAGATCTCCGTACGGTAACGGAGCGTACGCATGCCGGGCTCCAGAACGAGCTCTCGTTCGGAGAGGTCGATGAAGATGAACCACCGCAGCGGGATGCCCCACGTCGCGATCTGCTCGTGCACGCGCGGCATTCCGTGCTCGAGCACCCGCGCCCCGTTGCGCCAGTCGTCGACGACCGTCTTCGCGATGCCGGCGAGCTTGGCCGGCACGAAGGCGTCGGCCAACACCGGCGGCACTCCGTCGCGGGCGGACAACGCCGCCTCGGCGATGCGGACCCGCAGGTTCCACGGGCACACCAGCAGCGTGTCCTCGGTCTCCAGGACGTACGCGTCCTCCGGCAGGTCCGGCAGCCGGCTCCATCCCGCGCCGAGCGCCTCCAGGACCGCGGTGCGCTGCCGAACCGGTCCGTCCGCCGGCGCGACCGCACGGCCTTCCTTGACGTATCGGCGCCAGTAGACCTGGCGGTCCCGGTCGAAAGCCGTCAGCGGCTCGTAGACCCGGAGATACGACGCGAAGTTGGCGGGCACAGACGGATCGTGCCACGCCGGGCGGGCGAACGGCACAACGAATGCATCGGGTTTGCCAAATCGCCGTCTCAGCGCGGACCCGATCGGCGCCTCGCACCATCGTCGGCGTACAGCTCCCGGTCGGCGCACAGCACTCGTCGGGCGGGGCACACCGCACCGTCAATCGGCGGCTCACGATCCGTTCTGGACACCGCCGACCGGCACTGCACAGATCACTTCGATACGCTCGGATATGATCCGGCATCACCCCGCCGGGCAACCCAGCACCCGTGCGCCCCACAAGGTGTCGCGCGAGGGAGTCACCAGGAGCGAAACATGGGCGTATTCGCCAGCGACACCGGCCACGAACAGGTCGTGTTCTGTCAGGACAAACCATCCGGCCTCCGCGCCATCATCGGCATCTACTCGACCGCGCTCGGTCCGGCACTCGGCGGCACCCGGTTCTACCCGTACGAGTCCGAAGAAGCCGCATTGCACGACGTTCTCGAACTGTCGCGCGGCATGGCGTACAAGAACGCGATCACCGGCCTCGACCTCGGCGGCGGCAAGGCCGTCATCTGGGGCGACCCCGAAAAGATCAAGAGCGAATCACTGCTGCGCGCGTACGGCCGGATGGTCGAGTCGCTCGGCGGGCGCTACTACACCGCGTGCGACGTCGGCACGTACGTCCACGACATGGACGTGATCGCGCGGGAGACCCGATTCGTCACCGGACGCAGCGTCGAGCACGGTGGCGCCGGCGACAGCTCGATCCTGACCGCCTGGGGCGTCTTCCAGGGGATGCGGGCCGCGGCCGACCACCTCTACGGCACGCCATCACTCGCCGGCCGTCGGGTCGGCATCGCCGGACTCGGCAAGGTCGGCCGCCACCTGATCAAGCACCTGCTCGATGACGGCGCGTCGATTGTCGCGACCGACGTGTCGGAGAAGGCACTCGGGTGGGCCCGGCAAACGTACCCGCAGGTTGACCTCGTCCCGGACGCGACCGCGCTGATCCAGTCGGACATCGACGTGTACGCGCCCTGCGCGCTGGGCGGCGCTCTCAATGACAACAGCGTGCCGTTGCTGCGCGCGAAGATCGTCGCCGGCGCCGCGAACAACCAGCTCGCCCACCCCGGCATCGACAAGCTGCTGGAGGAGCACGGCATCCTGTACGCGCCCGACTACGTGGTCAATGCCGGCGGCGTCATCCAGGTCGCGGACGAGATCGAAGGGTTCAACTTCGACCGCGCGAAGATGCGCGCAACCAAGATCTACGACACGACGCGGCAGTTGCTCGAACTGGCCGCCGCGGAGGGCGTGCCACCGGCGGTCGCGGCCGACCGGATGGCGGAACGCCGGATGGCCGAGATCGGGCGCCTCCGGACCATCCGCCTCTGACGCGTGTCGGCGGCCGGAGCGTCCGGCCGCCGGTCCACCGCAGGCTGGCGGTGTATTACGCGTCGTAGTACAGTCGATCGTGTGCCCTACGAGTGGCTGAATGCCGCGCTCGCCGCGATTGGCGTCCGAGGTATCGGGCCGGACGAGGTCCTTCAGGTGCTCTTCGGGTCACGGCGCCGTCCCGTGCCGGTTCGCAGCCCGGTCGGCCTCGCGTTCGTGAACGTCTGGGGCCGTACGGACAGCGGCCGACCGTTGATCGTCACCGTTCGGCGGCTGGACGGGTTCGACGCGTTGATCGTCGGAGCGCGGGACATGAGTGCCGAGGAGAAGGGGGAATTCGAGGCATGGGAAACAAACCGGTGAGTGACCTGCAATTACTGGACATGACGGCCGATCAGATCAACGACATGATCGACAACCTCACGCCCGAGCCCGCGCTGTCCCGCGAGCAAGAAGCGGAACTGCTGGCACGGCTGCCGTCCGCGCCAGCGCCGGCGGGACCGACCGTGGTGAGTTCGCTCCGCCTGCCACTGGAGCTGAAACAGCGCATCGACGAGGCCGCGACCGGGCTTGGTGTGTCGTCCTCGACGTTCATCCGTCGCGCCGTCGAGGCGGCCTTGGCCGGCCAGGATCGGACGAATCTGGTCAACCTCGACGACGTGATCCGCGCGATCCAGGGCGTGCCGCACGCGGCCTGATCTTCGGTCCCCGACCGGCGAGACGGGGCCGGCCAATTCGTACGCGTGTGCCGGAGACCATCGGCGCGCTACGTGCGAATCACGGCAAATCGGTTATCGCGCGCGACCGCTCCGTGATCGGTGTGGCCAGCCACACAGTCATGCGATAACGCGGTGGGCCGAGGTGTCGAAGACGGCCCTCGACATGTACCGTATGAGCCACGAGAGATGCCTGACGTCATCGGGGCCCGGCCTATAGGGCTGCCCCGTAATTCTGTGCGAGGGGGTCGAGCCATGGGGCGCGGCCGTGCTAAGGCCAAGCAGACAAAGGTGGCCCGGGAGTTGAAGTATCACTCCCCGAACACCGACCTCGCGGCGTTGCAGCGCGAGCTTGGCACTGGTGGGTCGAATGACAAGTTCGACGACCCGGACGAGTTCGACGACGAGAACGCCGAAGACGACGAGTCCGAGGACGACGACGAAGACGACCTCGCTGCGCGCTGGGGTGTGCCTCCGCGCTGACCGTCTTGCGGAGCGCGGAGCGCCGCTACGAGCACGCCGGGTTGGCCCGCCGTGCTCGTTGTGCGTCTGAGCGCTGAGCCGTCTCGGTGCGCTACGCCGTCGCGATCAATTTCGCCGGCCGGCATCGGCCACAGGCGACCGGCACCGGGGTCACGTCAACTGTGCGCGCAGGAACTCCAACACCCGGTCGCGCGCCTCGACCGTTGGGTGTCCAGGCTGCTCGACGAGGTGTTCGGTCAGCACCGAATGGGAACTCTTCGGCACGCCGTACGGATTCCCCGGCGACGAGTCGATCTCGATCGCGATGAACGCATCGCCAAGCTCCCGGCGGAGCATCGCGAAGCGCGCCTCCGGCACCGCTGGATCGGCGGTGAACCGCAAACCGAGTACCCGGCACGCGCCGGCCGCGGCGCGCTCCCTGACGCGGTCGAGATCGGCCGGACTGATGTCGATGCTGGTACGCCGCCGCGCGCCGACCGCCGCCGGGTTGGCCGGCTGACTCAACACCGGGGCGAGCATCCGCTCGTCGACGGCCATGCCGAGTGCGAAGCCACCGGTGAAGCACATGCCGATAGCACCGACGCCGCGGCCGCCGCACTCCTCGTGCGCCTTCGCCGCTAAAGCCCGTAACCACGTCACGATCGGGGATGACTGGCCAAGGGCGAACATGTGGAATTCGCGCGACACGCAGGCGCGTACGAGGCTGCCCATGGCGTATCCGCCGGAGGCCTCCCGCCCGGGCGTGCCGAACAACGACGGCATGACGGCCGTGAACCCGGCCGAGACGATATGCCGCGCGAAATTGACGACGCCGGGATGCAGTCCGGGAATCTCATGGATCACGATCACGGCCGGCCCGGCACCACCCTGGTAGACGGGGTAGGCCTTGCCGTCGAACGTTTCGGATCGGCGTACGAAACCATCGAAGTCAACCTGGGCATCGGCCACCGTGGCACCGTCCGTCGCGAGCGAAGGGTCAGCGGAGATAGATCCATCACCATGAAACCGGTCGACCGCGTGGCGGGCAAGGGATGACAGCCCTTGCCACGCTTGATGGACAGAGTGGCGGCTGGTGACGAGGCCGCGGGAGCGGGTGGCCGCCGGCAGCTAGCGGCGGGGGCGGTTCGTGAATTGGTAGAACGTCGGAAACGCGTCTTCGAAGGCCCTCCACCGAGGCGTGTTCGGCCGCACGCGCACCGCTGGCTCGGCGGCACGGGCGGCGGGAGGATCGCCCTCAGCGACGTCCGTATCGCGGTCGGCGGCGGTCTCCGCGGTAGCTCCCGGACCGCTTTCCGTACGCGCGAGCCAGGTCGCTCGCGCCTCGGCCAGCAACGTCGGAAGACCGGGTGCGACAGCCAGCCGTTCGCTCAGCGGATCACTGGGCTCGGGCATAGTCGAGCACTCCTTCGATCAGGCGGATCTTGCTGTTCCGGCAGTGGTTCGTCTCTGTGCCAGCGAAGCTCCCGCGCTCGAAATACCGGTTTGCCGCGTGCGCGCCGCCGCAGAAGCCGAAGTACGCACACGAACGGCGGCACTCCTCGACGCCGGCGAGATATTCGGCGATCCAGCCGTCCGGGCGTTCGGTCACCCGATCCAGCAACCGGTCGAGCGAGGCTTCGGTGACGTTGCCGGACGCGAAATCACCGTAGTGACCGTCGCGGAAGCCGGCGAGTTCAGGCGACAGCAACACCACCGAGCCGTCGTACGCGATCGTCGGGATCGGGTCGATGCGGCGCGGCAACAGGTCGTCGGCGGTTCCGTCGATCGCGTTCGCGGCAAACCACAGCGCCCATTCGATCTCCCGCAGCTCAATCGCGGGGTCGGCCCGCCAGGCTGCCGTTAACTCGGCCCAGAACGTGCGCACGTCGGCCGCGTCGAACGCATTAGACCGCGCGTTGACCCCTTCCTGCTCTTCGACGTTGATGCCGAGGGCGTGACAGCCCAGATCGCGGAAGAACGTGTACAGCTCGGTGCCGAGACCCGCGGTGGGCGCCGACACGACACACAGTGCGGCGAACGGGATACCACGCCGCTGTAGCGCATCGATTCCTTTGCGGATCTTGTCGTACGCCGGCCGGCCGGCCCGATCGACCCGGGAGGCCGTACGGGCGGCGTCGCCGTCGATGCTCACACCGATCCGTACGTCATGCTCGATGAAGAAGTCGCACCACTCGTCGTCGATCAGCGTCGCGTTCGTCTGGATGTGGTGTTCGACCCCGCGAAACGGAGCCATCAGCGCGCCGAGATGGGCACGTCCCGTCGCGAGCGGCTCACCCGCATGCCAGACCACCGAAAACCGCTCGGTCCGATCCGCCCAGCGATTGACGGTGTCGGCCACCGCCGACGCCACGGCCACCGGCATCTTGCGGTCCGCCGCGCGAAACGGCAGATAGCAGTACGCACAGTCCAAGTTGCACAGCGTGGTTGGTTGCATGATCACATACGACGGTACGGGTGCGATGCCGCGCATGCCGTGCCAGACGACCGGGGGGCGCGTGGAGGACGCGGCAGCCGACGGCGCAGCAGCCACAGGACGATCGTGCGACACCCGCCCTCCTTCGTTTTGAGGAGTGTCGCATCAGCCTATGGGTCAGACGGCCCTGGGTGAAGCCCATGAGCGGCACAGTCATCGGCTTGTCGGCCGTGCCCATGAGCCGGATTCATCAGCCGCCGGTGTGCGAGCCCACCATGTGCACGGTGCCGCTGCCGGCGATGATCTCGCCCGCGGCCCAGGCGTGAACCTTGCGGCCGGTCAGGAACGCGAGCGCACGATCGGCATCGGCCGGCGCGACGATCGCGAACATGCCGATGCCCATGTTGAAGGTCGACTCCATCTCGGGGTCGTCGATCCGGCCCTTGCCCTGGATCAGTTCGAAGATCGGCTGCGGCCGCCACGTGGACCGGTCGACGACCGCGTCGACGTGGTCCGGCAGCACCCGTACGAGGTTGCCGGGAATGCCGCCGCCGGTGACGTGGGCGTACGCCCGGACGTCGCATTCGGTGATCAGATCGAGGCAGTCGCGCGCATAGATCTTCGTCGGGGTGAGCAACTCCTCCCCGAGGGTGCGCTGGCGATCGAGTTCCTCGACGATCGTGTCCAACCGCAGACGGCCGGCGCCGAGAAGCACATGGCGCACGAGCGAGTAGCCGTTGGAGTGCATGCCGGACGAGCCGAGAGCGATCACGACGTCGCCGGGCTCCACCCGATGTGCACCGAGCATGGCCTCCTCTTCGACGACGCCGACACCGGTGCCCGAGATGTCGTACTCGTGCGGCGCCATCATTCCCGGGTGCTCCGCCGTCTCGCCACCGAGCAATGCGCAGCCCGCTGTACGGCAGCCGTCCGCGATGCCGGCCGCGATTTCGGCGACCCGCTCGGGCACGACCTCGCCGCAGGCGATGTAGTCGAGCAGGAACAGCGGCTCGGCGCCGCACGCGACGAGGTCATCGACAACCATGGCAACGAGATCCACACCCACCGTGTCGTGGATATCCATCTGCTGCGCGATGACGAGCTTCGTGCCGACGCCGTCGGCCGATGAGGCCAGGATCGGATTCTTGTACTTCTTCGTGTCCAGCCGGAACAGGCCGGCGAAGCCGCCCAGATCACCCACGACCTCAGGGCGCCACGTGCGCGACACCTTCGACTTGAGCAGTTCGACGGCCTGCTCGCCGGCGTCGATCGAGACACCGGCGTCGGCATATGTCACCGTGCGCTTGCGGGTGGTCTTGCCGGCGTTGGCACTCCACGGCTGCCGGGCGGCCTCCGAACGCTCGCTCACGTAGGTCACTGCGTCTCTCCTCCGGTGCTGCGGTGCTGTTGTCCAACTGTCGAATGCCGGTCGGTCGAACCTTTCGACCGCCGGTCCCGGTGGCTCGCGACTATGGCCGGTTCAGCGCATCGGTGCCGCCGATGCTCTGCGCGTGGACCAGCTCGACATTTCGCTCCGCGTTCGGGCCCACCGCCTCGGCCGATTCGACGCGGCGACCGACGTTCTCGAGCATGTGCTTTCCGATCAAGCCATCGTCCGGCAGGTCGATCGGGTAGACGCCGTCGAAACATGCCCGGCACAAGCGACTGGCTGGCTGGTCGGTCGCGGCAATGAGCCCGTCGAGCGAGACATAGCCGAGTGTGTCGGCGCCGATCGACCGACGGATCCCGTCGATATCAAGGCTGCCGGCGATGAGTTCGGCTCGGGTGCCGAAGTCCATGCCATAGAAGCACGGCCACTTCACCGGCGGCGACGAGATGCGAACGTGCACCTCGATCGCGCCCGCCTCACGCAACAGCCGCACCTGGGCGCGCTGCGTGTTCCCCCGCACGATCGAGTCGTCGACCATGAGAACCCGCTTGCCCCGCACTACCTCGCGGAGGGGATTGAGTTTCAGCCGAATGCCGAGCTGGCGGATCGTCTGCGACGGCTGAATGAACGTACGGCCGACGTAGGCGTTCTTCACCAAGCCGGCGCTGTACGGGATCTTCGACTCCTCGGCGTATCCGATCGCGGCCGGGATGCCGGACTCGGGCACGCCGATGACGAGGTCGGCATCCACCGGGCACTCACGTGCCAGCGCCCGCCCGACTGCTACCCGGGCGGCGTAGACGTTGCGGCCGGCGATCGTGGTGTCCGGCCGAGCCAGGTAGACATACTCGAAGAGGCAGCCCTTCGGGTCCGGCACCGCGAACCGGTGCGACCGCAGGCCGTGCTCGTCGATGGCGATCAGTTCCCCGGGCTCGACCTCGCGGACGAAGCTTGCGCCGATCGTCTCCAGTGCCGCCGTTTCGCTCGCGACCACCCACCCGCGCTCCAGGCGCCCCAGCACAAGCGGGTGGACGCCGTTCGCGTCGCGGGCCGCGTACAGCGTGGTCTCGTCCATGAAAACCAAGCTGAACGCGCCGCGCAGCTGGGGCAGGACGGACATGGCCGCTTCCTCGATCGAGAGATCGGGATGAGCGGCGATCATCTGGCTCATGATCGCGGTGTCGGAGGTCTCGCCGGCCGGCGCGCGCGCGATCTTCGCCAGCTCTGTCGTGTTGACCAGGTTTCCGTTGTGAGCGAGCGCGATCGTGGTGCCGAACTCCGAGGATCGCAGCACCGGCTGCGCGTTCTCCCAGGTCGAGGCGCCGGTCGTGCTGTAGCGCGTGTGTCCGATGGCCAGATGACCCCGCAGGCTGGACAGGGTCGACTCGTCGAAGACCTGCGCCACCAGCCCGAGGTCCTTATAGACGACGACGCCGGAACCGTCGCTCGCGGCGATGCCAGCGGCCTCCTGCCCTCGATGCTGAAGGGCATAGAGGCCGAAGTACGTGAGTTTGGCCACCTCTTCGCCGGGGGCCCACACGCCGAATACCCCGCACTCGTCCTGGGGACCCTGTCGCTGTGGGTCAAGATCGTGGTTCAGCTGACCGTCGCCTCGGGGCACCGGCGCTCCTCTTGTCTTCATCGACGTCGCCGTCCCGGACGCGCGAGTCGTCGGCGGTTCGGCCTTGCGGTCTCGACAGCGCTGCTGTGCACGGAGATCTGCCCAGGTCAAAAAGCCGATCGACGTGCCTCGACTCAGGTGCTGAGACCAGATTTTCCCGCGAGGCCAGTGTACGCGAGAGCCGGCTCCGCCCAAGATGGGCGAAGCGGGAGATGTCACGAGTCGGACGACAATGGCAGGAACGGGGATAGATCCGCGCGAACACCACTGGATCGGATGACACCCGATTCGACGGCCGTCGACCAGCTCATCACACCGGTCGCAACCTTCACCCAGGTCACGGCATCTGTCTCGACAACATTTGGCGGCGTGCCGCGGGTGTGACGCGGACCGGGAATACATTGAACAGCACCAAAAGGTGGGACCCTGACCTCCACCGATCGGCCAGGCGCGCGGACTGACAATTCCCGCAAAAGCTCACGTACTGCATCGCGCAGCGCGCCGCGGTCGGGCGATTCGCCCGCAGCGACGGCCTTGATCACGCTCTGTACGGCGACGGAATTACGGTACGCAGGGGACACGTCGGGACGATACGACCTATCTGCAAAGTGCCTGACAACCGGCCCCCGCTTTAAGAGTCGACGGGAAACAGGCATAGTTGCCCACGATGTATCCGCATTGGAACATGCGCCGGCGACACTGTTACGTCATGGTCGGATACGTCGTTGTGTGAAATGACGACTCGGCTGGATGACCGGCCAGGAGGCGGTGGAGACGTGACAGCGCATGGGCGATCCTGGATGCGCCCACGAAACCGGGCGTACGCAGGACTGTTCGTGGCACTGGCTATGGTCGCCAGCGTGCTTGGGGTCGGTCTCGCGGTGCAACCCGCTTTCGCCGTCGCTGCACCGGTCACCGTCTCCGTTTCGCCATCATCGATCACTCTCGGCCCAGGTCAGTCCGCGACAGTCAACGTGACGGTCACCAATACCGGCGAGGACGACAACACCCCTATGGCCGCGACCCTTGCGGTCAGCGGCGGTAGCGCGTCCGCCAATGACATCACCGTGGGTCTCGGCAGCGGCTGCGACAACTCCGGTCAGTCGCACGCCGGCCAGGCGACCTGCATGTTCACGGCGCATACGTCGCCGCCGCCGGCTGCCGACACCGCGAACCTGGTGTTCACCCTCAAGGCCGCGCAGACCATCAGCGACGTCGTTCCAGGCGGGAAGGCGACGTTCAGCTCGTCGTCCGTCTCGGTCGTCGAATCGCCGGCGGTCAACAGCCCGGTATCCAAAGGTTTCAGTGTCACGCTGAACGGGCCGGCGCCGCCGCCGTCGTCGACAATCTCCGGCGTCGTCGACGACGTCACAACCGGGCAGCCGGTCTCCAACGCACTGGTCAACCTGCAGGACTCGGCGAACCACTCTTACCTCACCCGCTCCAGCAGCAGCGGCAAATTCTCCTTCACCGCCGGTGGCTCCACGCCCGTCGTCGCGGGCTCTGTCGTCATCGGCGCGTCGAAGAAGGGCTACCAGGACTTCACCGGTGCGCCGAAGACCTTCACACCCGGCCAGAACCTGACCGGGTGGCGAGTGCTCATCAAACCGGTCGCGGTCGCCCCATCAGCCTCGGCGTCGGCCTCGGCCACACCGTCCAGCGCGGCCCCCACGCCAAGCGACGGTCTCTCCGGGGCGCCGAGCGACTCCGCCGGCGGGGTCATCCCGCCGGGCAACGCCACCGCCGCCAGCAACAACAGCGGCCTCGGCGGCTCGGTCAAGGTCATCCTGGTCCTCGGCGTCCTTCTGCTGCTCGCTGGGGCGGCCGTGGCGATCTACCTGCTGGTCCGCCGCAAGCGCGACGACCTTGGCGGCGACCCGGACGGGGCGCCGATGCCGACACCGGTCGACGACGGCACCGGATACATGAGCTCGCGGCCGATGTCGATGCCCGAGCCGACGATGATCGCTCGTCAGGGCCAGGCGGCGAATCTTGGTGACGCGCAGACGATGGTGCATGGGTTCGGCTCGAACATGGGCGGTCCGGCGCGAGCCGATGTGCCGCCGATGATGACGCGACCAGTTGATCCGTATCAGGGAACCGGTTACTCCGGTGGCCCGGGCTACGGCGCGGCCGACGCGACCACATACGCCGCCCCGGGATACGCCCAGAACCAGCCAGGCTCGGGAGCGGGGTACGCCGGCCAGAACCGACCGGCGTCGGGCGCCGGATACGGCGGCTACAACCAACCCGGATCGGGCGCCGGATACCCCGGCCAGAATCAACCAGCGTCGGGCGCCGGATACGGCGGCTACAACCAACCCGGATCGGGCGCCGGATACCCCGGCCAGAATCAACCAGCGTCGGGCGCCGGATACGGCGGCTACAACCAACCCGGATCGGGCGCCGGATACCCCGGCCAGAATCAACCAGCGTCGGGCGCCGGATACGGCGGCTACAACCAACCCGGATCGGGCGCCGGATACCCCGGCCAGAATCAACCAGCGTCGGGCGCCGGATACGGCCAGCCCGCTCCCGCTCCGTACCCGGACGGACCGGGTTCTAGCGGCGGCTACGGCGCGAACGGCGGCGGCTATGGCCAGCAGGGCAACGCCCCCGCCACGTACGGCCAGCCGAGCCATGGACCCGTCGGCTATGAGCAGCAGCAATACCCGGCCAACGGCCATGGCGCGCCGTACGGCCAACACGGCGGCACCGCACAGCCGGACTACTCGCAAACCCAGGGCTACGGCGACAACGGCTATGGTCAGCCGGCCTACGACGCCAATCAGTACGGCCAACACGGCCAACACGGCTACGAAGAGCCGCAGGGTTACGGCGGCGCGTCCGGCTACAACGGCCAATCTGCCTACGGCGACAACGGTTACCCGCAGGCGAACTACGACGCCAACGGATATCCCCAACCGGACTACGGCGACCAGGGCTCGTACGGCGGCCAGCACGCGCCGAGCTACGACACCAACGGGTATCAGGCCGACAACGGCTACCCGGCTGACAACGGCTACGGCGCTGCCAGCAACGGCCAGTACGCCGACAACTATGAGCCCAACGGATACGCCGACAACGGGTACGACGCCAACGCGTACGACGCCAACGGCTACAACACCAACGGGTACGACGCCAACGGCTACGGCAGCGGGCCGGCGGAGCAGCAGTCGGCGCCAGCGCGACCGGGAGCCCGCCAGGGCACCGGCGCGCAGGGCGGTTACCGCGGCGGATACGTGCCACCGGACCAGCGCGGTTCGGTCGACTGGCTCGACGACTAGCGGCGCGACGAGCTAAGCCGCGCTGAAGAAGCCGCCCTCCAGCAGGGGCACGGTCGTCGAGGCGTCGACCTCCACGGCCACGTCCACGTCGGCGGCGAAGCCGCGCTCGACCAGGATTCGACCCGACACGCATCCCCGGACGGCGGCCACGGGATCGGGCAGCGCGGCCAAGGCGGCCAGTGTCACCGCGGCTTCCACCGATAGGCCACCCGGCACGTGTGACAGCCCGTCGAGCACCATCGCGGCGCCCACGAGATCCTCGACGCCCGGACGCATCGTGCCATCGGGCCACCGTTCGCCGGCGGCGATGACACCGATGGGGCGCGTCGGTCCGCCGTACCCCCGTTGGTGAAGCCAACCGACGACGGCGCGTGCGTTGCGCATGCACGCGGCGACCACGGGGACACCGGTCGCTCCGGCGGCCGCGCAGATCGCCGCACCATTCGGCGAGGGGAGTACGAGGTCGGGGACGGCCGGCGCGCGCAGTAACGACGCCGGCGACAGTGACCACGGGTGGTCCGGGCTGAGCGCGGCCCGGCGGACCCCGACGGCCGCACCCAGCCGCTCGGCATACGCCGACGCCTGGCCGTCCCACGGGAACGGGTGCACGCGCATACCCCGGCTGACCGCGACGTCGAGCGCGGTGGTGAAGGACAACACGTCGATCACGACAAGGACCGAGCAGGTGTGCCCGAGTTCGGCCGCACCGGCGAGTCCCCACTCGAAGCGAGCTCCGCTGCCGGGCTGCGAATTCAGGCTGACGCCGAGCGAAGCCGGCGCGCCCGAGGCTTCGGACACCGAACTCAATGACCTGACGGGTTCATGACGCCTCGCGGCTATCGCTACTCTTCGGCGTCATCATGACGCCTCGCGGCTGTCGCTACTCTTCGGCGTAAGGGCCGTCGCGGCGAAGTGTCGCTCCAGCGTGCCGGTGTGCGCCGCGCGAAGGTCGTCGAGCGACACGGTGAACTGCTCGATGATCTCGAGTGTGCCGCTGGACGCGTTCACCGCGCCGATCGCGGTAAACGGCTGGCCCAACTCGTCGCAGAGCGCCGCGAACGCAAGCTCCTGTCCGCGTGGTACTGCCACCAGGGCACGTGCGGTCGACTCGCTGAACAGCGCGGTGAACGGCGAGACGCTGGTCGGCAGCCCGACCGTCGCGCCGAGCCCCCGTCGCAGACACGACTCGACAAGCGCCTGCGCGAGGCCGCCATCGGACAGGTCGTGCGCGGTCGTGACCTGCCCCCGTGCCGCAGCCGCCGCGACCGTCATCGCCAGCGTGCGCTCGGCGGCGAAGTCGACGCGCGGTGGGCGTCCGCCGAGATGGCCGTGTTCAACCCACGCCCACTCCGAGCCGGACAGCTCGTCGCGCGTGTCGCCCAGGACATACAACAGGTCGCCATCGTTTTGGAAGCCCATGGGTACGCGCTCGGCAACGTTTCCAAGGATGCCAAGCACACCCACGACCGGGGTCGGGTTGATCGCGGCCGCACCGGTCTGGTTGTAGAAGCTGACGTTGCCGCCGGTGACCGGAATCCCGATGGTCGCGCAGCCGTCGGCGAGCCCGCGTACCGCCTCGGCGAACTGCCACATCACGGCCGGATCCTCGGGCGAGCCAAAGTTGAGGCAGTTCGTGACCGCGACCGGGTCGGCTCCGGTCATCGCTACGTTCCGGTACGCCTCGGCCAGCGCGAGTTGCGCCCCGGCGTACGGATCGAGACGAGTGAACCGGCCGTTGCCGTCGGTGGACAGCGCGACGCCGAGTCCCGTTTCCTCGTCGAGCCGGATGACACCCGCGTCCTCCGGCTGCGCGAGCACGGTGTTGCCGAGCACGTATCGGTCGTACTGCTCAGTGACGTACGTCTTGTCGCACAGGTTCGGGCTGCCGATCATGCGCAGCACGGTCGCCAGCAGCTCGTCGCCGGTCCGGGGGCGCGGCAGCGTCTCGGCCCGATCGACCGCCAGCAGCTGAAGGTCGGACGGCTCGCGCATCGGCCGGGCGTAGACCGGACCGTCATCGGCCAGCGAGCCCGGTGGCACATCGGCCACGGTCTCGCCATGCCAGGTGATGACCAGGCGGCCGGTGTCGGTGACCTCGCCGATATCGGTTGCGAGCACGCCCCACTTCTCGGCGATCGCGAACACCGCCTTGAGATTCTCCGGCGTGACGATCAGCAGCATGCGCTCCTGCGACTCGCTGGCCAGGATCTCGTGGGGCGCCATCGACGGTTCGCGCAGCGGCACCCGCTCCAGGTAGGCGCGCATGCCCGTCCCGGCGCCGGCCGCGGTCTCGGTGAGCGCACAGCTGATGCCGGCCGCGCCCAGATCCTGGATGCCCACGACGAGCTTGGCCGCGTACAGCTCGAGGCACGCCTCGATCAGCAGCTTCTCGGTGAACGGGTCGCCTACCTGTACGGACGGGCGACGCGTCTCGCTGTCGGCGTCGAACGTCGCGCTGGCGAGGACCGACGCGCCACCGATGCCGTCCCGGCCGGTCTTCGCGCCCATCAGCACCACCACGTTGCCCGGCCCGGTCGCGTTCTTGCTCTGCAGGCCGTCGGTCGGCAGCACGCCGAGGCACAGCGCGTTGAGTAGCGGGTTCGCCTGGTAGCAGGGGTCGAAGACGAGTTCGCCACCGATGTTCGGCAGGCCCAGGCAGTTGCCGTACCCGCCGACGCCGCCGACGATGCCAGCAAGCAGTCGTGCGGTGTCCGGGTGGTCGATCGCGCCGAAGCGCAACGGATCCATCACCGCGATCGGACGCGCGCCCATCGCCAGGATGTCCCGCACGATGCCGCCGACGCCGGTGGCCGCGCCCTGATACGGCTCGACGAAGCTTGGATGGTTGTGCGACTCGACCTTGAACGTCACCGCGAGCCGGTCGCTGATCGCGATGACGCCGGCATTCTCGCCCATGCCGGCAAGGAGCCGGTCGGAGTGCGGCGCCTTGTCCCCGAACTGTCGCAAGTGGACCTTGCTCGACTTGTACGAGCAGTGCTCGCTCCACATGATCGAATACATGTACAGCTCGGAGTCGGTGGGCCGGCGACCGAGGATGGAACGGACCTTCGCGTACTCATCGTCGGCCAGCCCGAGCTCGCGATAGGGCTGCGCTTCGGTCGGCGTGGCGGCGGCCCGCTGTACCGAATCCACACCGTTGAACGGGAGCACATCGAAGCCGTCTTCGACGCGCTCTTGTTGTGCCGCCGAGGACGCCGGGGACGCCGTCGCGGGCCGCGCACCAGTGCCGTTCGAATAATGCCGCGACGACTCCGACGAGCCGGTCGGCTCGGCGGGCGTACTCGATGTGAAGCCGGCTCCACTGGTGGCGTCCGGCGTCTCGTGGTCAGCGATGGTCATACCCGCGCTCCCGCCAGGCGGCCCGCTTGGCCGGTGGCAACCGCCCTAACGATCGATGTAAAGAAGCCGAGGCCGTCGACGGATGGACCGGTCAACGCCGCGATCGCGTGCTCGGGGTGCGGCATGATCCCGACGACGTTGCCGGCCTCGTTGCGGATCGCGGCGATATCACGCATCGAGCCGTTCGGGTTGCCGCCGACGTACCGGGCGACGATGCGGTTCTCCACCGTCAACTCATCCAATGTGGCGGCATCGGCGACGAAGCGACCCTCGCCGTTCTTGACCGGGATCACGACCTCTTGACCGGCGCCGAATTGACCGAGCCAGGCCGAGTCGGTGGACTCGATGCGCAGCCGCTGGTCGCGATTGCGGAAATGCAGATGGCTGTTGCGGGTCAGTGCGCCGGGCAGCAGATGCGCCTCGCACAGGACCTGGAAACCGTTGCAGATGCCGAGCACCGGCAGCCCGGCGTGCGCCGCGTCGGTGATCGCGGCCATCACGGGCGAGAACCGTGCGATCGCACCACAGCGTAGGTAGTCGCCGTAGGAGAAGCCGCCGGGAAGCACGACCGCGTCCACGCCGTACAGATCGGCGTCGCCGTGCCACAGCGGAACCGCGTCGGCACCACCGAACCGTACGGCCCGGCGAGCGTCGCCGTCGTCCAGCGAGCCGGGAAACGTGACGACGCCGATCCTCACTTGTCGGCGCTCGCAAGGTCATCGGCCAACCGCACAGTGAAGTCTTCGATCACCGGGTTGGCCAGCAGTCGATCGGCGATCGTGCGCGCCCGATCGAGATCCGCGCCGGCGTCAGCCCCGCCTGCGAACTCGATCTCGATGCGCTTGCCGATGCGTACGGCCGAAACCCCTTCGATACCGAGGTTCGGCAGCGCGTTAGCGACGGCCTGTCCCTGCGGATCGAGGATTTCGGGCTTGAGCATGACGTCGACAACGACGCGAGACACGGGTCTCTCCAGCCTGTGGTGTCCGGTTGCCGTTCGCGGGACGCGCACGGCCGCACGCCCCCAGCACAACCGCGTGTCCGCTCGAGGCGGGCGTGAACAGCCTACCCGAGCAGTGAGATCCCGCCGTCATGAGCCGGTTGGCCGCGCCGGGCCGAGAAACCGCGCCGGGCCGAGAAACCCGGTGACGCCGACGCGCGAGGGTTCCCGCCGCAACCGAGAGCCGAACCACGCGGCGATCGCCGTCGATCTGTGTGGCGGCGGCGATCCGTCGACCACGATGCGTATGCCGTGATCAGGCGGTGATCGCGGTGACCACCGCGAGCGCGGTGCAGATGCCGGCCGCGACATAGCGCACCAAATCCAACCGGACCTTCTTCAACAGCCACCGGCCCAAAAGCACGGCGAGCCCGGACACCAGGATCAATCCGAGCCACGAACCGACAAACGTCGCGTACGGGTTGTTGCCCTTCGCGACCAGGCCGGCCGTCAACAGTTGCGACAGGTCGCCCCATTCGGCCGCGAACAGGACCAGGAAGCTCGCACCGACCGCTCGGAGACCGGACCGTACGGTGTTCGGTGCCGCGTCCGTCTCTCCGTCGCCAGCGTTGCTCTGGCGCGCCGACCGGAACAGAATCGCGGCGCCGACCAGGAACAGGGCGACAACGAACCACTTCACGATCTGGTCCGGCGCCAGACCGATCAGCCGCCCGAACGCGACCGCGACGACGCACTGCACGAAAAACGCGCAGATCACCCCGATCCAGACCGCCAGCGGTCGGTATTTGGTGGTCAGGATGAGCGTCGCGATGAACGTCTTGTCCGGCAGTTCGATCGGCACGATGAGGACGAACGCGGTCGCGGCCGCGGCAAGGAAACCGATCATCGCCAGGTGGCCCCGGTGATCTTCTCGTACGCGGCGACGTAACGGGCCCGCGTCGCCTCGACGATCTCGTCCGGCAATTCGGGCCCCGGCGACCTGCGATCCCAATCCAACGTGGCGAGCCAGTCGCGCAGGGGCTGCTTGTCATAGCTCGGCTGGGCATGGCCCGGCTCCCAGCGGTCGGCCGGCCAGAAACGCGCGGAGTCCGGCGTGAGCACCTCGTCGGCCAGGATGACCTGGCCGTCCGTCGTCACGCCGAATTCGACCTTGGTGTCGGCGAGCAGTATGCCGCGCGGCTCACAGATCGCCCGGCCACGATCCAGCACCTCGATCGTCAGCGCGCGCAACTCGGATGCACGGTCCACGCCGACCTCGGCCACCATCTGGGCGTACGTCATCGGCTCGTCGTGGTTGGTCGGCCCGCCCTTGGTCGTGGGCGTGAAGATCGTCTGCGGAAGTTTCGAGCCCTCGGTCAGCCCGTCGGGCAGCGGGACCCCGGACACCGATCGCGACGCTTCGTACTGCACCGTGCCACTGCCCGACAGGTACGCCCGCGCGACGCACTCGACCGGCACCATGTCGAGGCGACGGACCATCATCGACCGGCCGGCGAACTCGGGCCGACCGGTGAACGGTGCCGGATACGCGCCGACGTCGGCGGTGATCACGTGATTGTCGATCATTGTTGCGAGCTGTTCGAACCACCACAGGCTGAGCTGCGTGAGGATCTTGCCCTTGTCCGGGATCAGCGTCGGGAGTACGACGTCGAAAGCGCTCATCCGGTCGCTCGCCACCATCAGTAGCCGACCGCCATGATCGTCGTCAGCTACCTCGTACAGGTCCCGGACCTTCCCCGAGTACGACGGCGTCGGTAGTACGGCGTTCGGCTCGCTCATCACGCTCCTAGTGTTCCAGCCGCATGTTTCCGGCGGTCAGTGCCGCTGCGACGCCGTGTCCAACGCCACGCCGGCCGGTCAGAGAATCGGCGCCGGCGTATACGTACCCGCGCCGGGGTATTGCCCAACCACGTCGGCGACGCGCGCGGCGACGGCCTCGACCTGTGCGGACGCCGCTCCGGCGAAGGCCCGCCGGTCCGCGACCAGCGCGTCGATCTCGGCCCGGGTGAGCCCGAGGCGCGAGTCGCCGGCGAGCCGGTCGAAAAGATCATTGTCGGCCGTTGCCTTCTCCCGCATCGCCAGCGCAACCGCGACCGCATGCTCCTTGATCGCCTCGTGGGCGGCCTCCCGTCCGACGCCCCGACGGGACGCCGCGACGAGCACCTTCGTCGTCGCGAGGAACGGCAGGTAGCGGTCGAGTTCGCGGGCGATCACGGCGGGATAGGCGCCGAACTCGTCGAGCACGGTGAGAAATGTCTGGAACAGCCCGTCGAGGGCGAAGAACGCGTCCGGTAGGGCAACCCGACGCACCACCGAGCACGACACGTCGCCCTCGTTCCACTGGTCGCCGGCCAACTCGCCGATCATCGACAGGTATCCGCGGACGATCACGGCTAGGCCGTTCACGCGCTCGCATGACCGCGTGTTCATCTTGTGCGGCATGGCGCTCGACCCGACCTGACCGGCCCGGAACCCCTCGGTCACCAGCTCCTGCCCGGCCATCAGCCGGATCGTCGTGGCCAGGCTGGATGGCGCGGCGGACGCCTGGGCCAGCGCCGCGACGACATCAAAATCGAGCGAGCGCGGGTACACCTGGCCGACGCTCGTGAAGACGCGGGTGAAGCCGAGGTGCGCCGCGACCCGCTCTTCCAGCGCCGCCACCTTCGCCTCGTCGCCGTCGAACAGGTCGAGCTGGTCGGCGGACGTACCGACCGGGCCCTTGATGCCGCGCAACGGGTAGCGGTGAATCAGGTCGTCGATCCGCTCATAGGCGATCAGGAGCTCCTCGGCCGCACTGGCGAACCGCTTACCGAGTGTGGTGGCCTGTGCCGGTACGTTGTGCGACCGGCCGACCATCACCATCGACTCGTATTCGACCGCGCGCGACGCCAGCCGCGCCAATGTCGTGACGATGCGTTCCCGGATCAATTCCAAGGACGCCCGGATCTGCAGCTGCTCAACGTTCTCGGTCAGATCGCGCGACGTCATGCCCTTGTGGATCTGTTCGTGGCCGGCGAGCGCGGAGAATTCCTCGATGCGCGCCTTCACGTCGTGTCGGGTCACCCGCTCGCGTTCGGCGATGCTGGTCAGATCGACGTCGTCGACAACGGCCTCGTACGCCTCGATCACGCCTTCGGCCAGCGGAATGCCGAGATCACGCTGCGCCCGGAGCACCGCTATCCACAGCCGGCGTTCCGAGCGGACCTTCTCCTCGAGTGACCAGATAGTGACCAGCTCTGCGCTCGCGTAGCGGGAGGCGAGGACGTTGGGAATTCGCGGCTTGGTCACGGTGGTCACGGTGACCAATTGTCGCAGGCCGCGCCCTTGCACGTGTCGCAGGCCGGGCCGCTGACGCCGACGTCGCGTACGCCGAGCGTCGTAGGCGCGCCGTCGCGACGTCACCGAGGGTCGTATGGCTCGCTACCAAGATCCGGTTCTAGGGTGTGGGCATGTCTGACTCCGTCAAGGGACTGCCCGCCGGATACCGCACCACGTCTGCGCAGATCATGCGCATCCTGGCGATGGCCACCGGCACGCTCGTCGCCGTGCAGTTCGCGCTCGCCGGCTTTGGCGCATTCGGTTCGTTCCACAAGGAACGCGACTGGAGCGCACACGAGACGCTCGGCACGATCATCGGCGTGTTCACGATCCTCGTGCTGATCGCGGCCATCGTCGCGCGACCGGGACGGCGCCCGCTCATCGCGGCGACCGTCTTGTTCGTCCTGGCCGCGCCGATCCAGCCGATCCTCGCCGAGGCCGGCAAGAACGACGGCGTCGGCTGGGGTGCGCTGCACGCGTTCGTCGGCGTCGTGATCCTCGGCATGTGCGGGCTAGCGTCGCGCAAAATCGATGCCACGCCGGCTCAGTCCGCGCCACCGGTCACGGCCGCCTGACACCCGCTTCGGGCGGACCGAACCACACGGGTACGCCGGGCGAAAACAGCACGCTGGCCGGTGCGCCCATCGGGCCCGGCAGTCCGGCCGCGGCGACGAGCTCGTCGTCCAGATCGAGCACCTCGGCGTGGTGCAGCGGCCACGCCGGATGCACGTTCGGCAGGTAGCGAGTCGTGCCGTACCAGTGATTGTGCAGTCCCCAGCGAGCGGTGAGGAAGTCTTCTAACGGCCCCGGCCGCTCCAGGCGCGCACCGACGCGGACGGTGAGGCGCGAGGCCGAGCGGCCCTGATCGCGTGGCCAACGCCGGCGCGACCGATAGTCGATGACGTCGCCGTCCCGGCCGATCGACATGGCCGCCCACATGTACGGCAACTGGAACAGCCATCGCGCGACTAACACCGGGGCGAGCCGGCTGGCCTCCAGCGACCGGAACACCACGCCGCGCCGGCCCGATTCGTCGACGGAGTAGAGCCGCACGTTCGTTTCCGGGAACGTGCCGACGTACGGCAGACCGGGCGTGCGGCCGATACCGATCCGCCACATCCGGAACGCGACCAGGCCGACCCAGCTCGCGCCGTCGTGGATGTCCGGGGTCGTACCGGGCGGCAGGAGTGGTGCGACGACCGCCGGCGCGACCGGCCAGTGCACGAACGTCAGATCGCGCCACTGCTGGGTCAGCAGTCGGCGGCGCGGCGTCCGCGGCGCCACCCGCGTCACCGGCTCCGGTTCTGGTGCCGGCGCTGGCTCCGGTCCTCGCGTCGTTGTCACGTTGCGGACGGTACGCCCTCCTCAAGATCCACTGCGGTGGACGATCGACGTCGTAGCAGCGACCCAAATCGTCCAGGGCAGTGGATCATCGGGCGGCGGCGCGGCGGCATGGCGGCGGCGCAGCGCGGCGGCGCGGCGGCAGGCGGCGGCGCAGCGCGGCGGCGAGCGGTCGGCGGTCCCGGCCAGCGCCGCTCAGCGGTCCAGAATCGCGGTCACGCCCTGGCCGCCGGCGGCGCAGATGGAGATCAGGCCGCGGCCGGTGCCCTTCTCGGCCAGCAGCTTGGCCAGCGTCGCGACGATCCGTCCGCCGGTCGCCGCGAACGGATGTCCGGCGGCCAGGGACGAGCCGTTGACGTTCAACTTCGTCCGGTCGATCGGCCCGAGCGGCTCGCGGAGACCCAGTCGCGCCTTGGCGAATTCCGGATCTTCCCAGGCGGCCAGCGTCGCCAGCACCTGAGACGCAAACGCTTCGTGGATCTCGTAGAAGTCGAAGTCGCCGAGCGTCAGCCCGGCGCGGGCCAGCATCTTCGGCACCGCGAACACCGGCGCGGTCAACAGGCCGTCCGGTTCGCCGCCGGTCGATGGGTCGCCGTGGACGAAATCGACCGCCGCGGTCTGCGAGAAGGTCAGGTAGGCGAGCACCGGCAGCCGCCGCGCGGCGGCCCACTCCTCGGTAGCGAGCAGCACGAGCGCCGCGCCATCGGTGAGCGGCGTCGAGTTCCCGGCGGTCATGGTCGGGTCCGGTCCGCGCTTGCCGTACACAGGCTTGAGTTTGGCCAGCTTCTCGATCGTCGTGTCGTCGCGCAGGTTCTCGTCGCGGGTGAGCCCCAGATACGGCGTCATCAGGTCGTCGAAGAACCCACGGTCATACGCCGCGGCGAGATTGCGGTGTGACGCGAGGGCCAGTTCGTCCTGCTCGGCCCGGCCGATGTGCCATTGCCGCGCGGTTATCGCCGCGTGCTCACCCATCGACAGGCCGGTGCGGGGCTCGGCATTGCGCGGTTGATCCGGACGGAACGCGGCCAACGGCCGCAGCTTCACCGCGGCCTTCGCGCGGGCCCCGAAGCTCCGCGCGCGGTGGAGTTCCAAGAGGGTACGGCGCATCTGCTCGTTCACGCCGAGCGGCGCATCCGAGGTGGTGTCCACGCCGCCGGCGATGCCGGAGTCGATCTGACCGAGCGCGATCTTGTTCGCGACCAGAATGGCTGCTTCCAGGCCGGTGCCACACGCCTGCTGGACGTCGTAGGCCGGCGTACGTGAATCAAGCCGTGAGCCGAGCACACACTCACGCGTCAGGTTGAAATCGCGGCTGTGTTTGAGCACCGCGCCGGCCACGACCTCACCGAGCACCTCGCCGGCCAGGCCGAACCGGGCGACGAGTCCGCTCAACGCCGACGTCAGCATGTCCTGGTTGGACGCCGTGGCGTAGCGGCCGTTGGAGCGCGCGAACGGGATGCGGTTGCCACCGACGATGGCGACCCGGCGGACGGTGCTCATGCGTTCTCCTTGTGCGGTGGTCGTCGGCGCGTCGGTCCGGCGAGGCGAGCGTCGGCCCGGCGGGCGGGCGTCGGGCCAGCGAGTGGCCCTCGGGCCGGCGAGCGCGCGGTGGCCCGATGAGTGAGTGTCGCCCCGGCGAGTGGCTTCGTGGCGATTCACACACCCGTTGAGATAAGCGTGGTCGAATCAATCGTCATCGACTGGGTAGACGTTTGTCGCGTTTGTTGGCATCGCGCTTGCCGGCGTGTTGTCCCGAACGCGTGCATATGGCATTGCCGATGGCAACGTTACTCGTGAGTAGCCTTACGTTCGGCACGTCGCGAGCGTTTCAGCGATCCGCTGCCGTCGCCACGAAGGGAGCCACCGTGTCTGACCGTTACGCGAATTTCGCCGCCACCGGCGCCGGCCGCGCCCTGGTCAAGCGCCTCGGTCTGCCGGATCCACCCCGACTGCGCCGATATCACCCCGGCGCGCGCGAACTGCCCGGCGCCGTTCTGCTCGGTGGTGACGGCCGGCTGGCGGAACCAATTGCGCGCGTGCTCGCCAACCTCGACGCCGACGTACGTAGGCCGACCGTGACGGCGCCCGGCGCGGCCGAAACCGCCCCGCCGCCCATGGCGGTACCCACGCCGGTCGAGCCCGGCGTTGGAGACGCCACCCCGATCGCGGGCACCGACCACACCACGCCCGCGGCCACGGTCGACCTGACCGAGCCGGCCATGACCGAGCCGGCGACGACCGAGCCGGCCCTGTCCGGCCGCTTCGGGGCACTCATCTTCGATGCCACCGGCATCACGTCGCCAGGCAAACTGCAGGACCTGTACGCGTTCTTCCAGCCGTACGCCCGATCGCTCGTCCCCTGTGGCCGGGTCATCGTGTTCGGCACGCCACCGGACGTGGCGACCACGGCGGACGAGACGATCGCGCAGCGGGCACTGGAAGGGTTCACCCGGTCGGTCGGCAAGGAGTTCGGTCGCGGTACGACGGCGCAGCTCGTCTACGTCGCACCGGGCGCCGAGCCGCGAATCGAGTCGACGCTGCGATTCCTCCTGTCCGGCAAGTCGGCGTACGTCTCCGGCCAGGTGATCCGCATCGGCGCGGCCGGCAAACCGGCGACCGATCCGGAGATCTGGAACTGGGAGCGCCCCCTCGTCGGCAAGGTCGCCCTCGTCACCGGAGCAGCGCGCGGCATCGGAGCCTCGATCGCACACGTACTGTCGCGTGACGGCGCCACCGTGGTCGGCCTCGACGTTCCGGCCGCCGGTGACGCCTTGAGCCTGGTCGCGAACGAGATCGGCGGTACGGCTTTCCAACTCGATCTCACCGCGGCGGACGCGCCCGAGCGCCTGGTCGACTTCGTCCGCGAGCGATACGGCCGCATCGACATCGTGGTCCACAACGCCGGAATCACGCGGGACAAGACGCTGGCGAACATGTCCGACGCCATGTGGTCGACGGTGCTCGCGGTGAACCTGATCGCACCGCAACGGGTCAACGACGCGCTCACACAGGCGAACCTCATGCCGGCCGGTGGCCGGATCGTCGGCGTGTCCTCGATCGCCGGCATCGCGGGCAATCGGGGTCAGACGAACTACGCGACGTCCAAGGCGGGCGTGATCGGACTCGTCGCGGCGTCCGCGGCCGCCTTGACCGCACGAGGAATCACCGTCAACGCCGTCGCCCCCGGATTCATCGAGACCGCGATGACCGCCACCATGCCGATGTTCCTGCGCGAGGCCGGCCGCCGGATGAACAGCCTGGCCCAGGGTGGCCTGCCGATCGATGTCGCGGAGACGATCGCGTGGTTGGCGTCGCCCGGCTCGGACGGCGTAACCGGCAACGTCGTCCGTGTCTGCGGCCAGAGCCTGCTGGGGGCGTGATGGATGTTGAGTTGACCCGGGTGCCGGCGACGCGAGCGCTCTACCGCAAAGCGGTCCGCGGGTCGGTACGGCGGCGCGACGAGGACCCGGACCCGCGGCTGCCGGACACCCGATTGGTGCTGCGCGGCGTCGAGGCCGACCTCGAACGGCTCTCTGCCTACGACCGGGTGTGCGGGTTCCGTCTGGCCGACGCATTACCGGTGACGTATCCGCATGTACTCGCGTTTCCCCTGGCCATGGAATTGATGAGCGCACCGGCGTTTCCGTTTCCGATGATCGGCCTGGTGCACGTCGGGAACCGGATCACCCAGGCGCGGCCCATCCGGTTCGGCGAGCGGCTCGATTTCGCGGTACGCACCGAGTCCCTGCGGTCGCACGATCGCGGTCGCCAATTCGATGTGGCCGCGACGGCCACCGTGGACGGTGTGGAGGTATGGCACGGCGTGTCCACGTACCTGTGGCGAGACAAGGCGATCGAGCCGCGCCCGTACGAAGTCGCGGCCGGCGGTGACGCGAGCCGGCCGGTCGAGGATTCGCCGCCGACGGCGATCTGGCCGGTCGGAGCCGACATCGGCCGGGCTTACGCCGCGGTCTCCGGCGACCGCAACCCCATCCATCTGTCGCGGATCGGGGCACGTGCCTTCGGTTTCACGCGCCCGATCGCGCACGGTATGTGGACCATGGCCCACTCGGTCGCCGCGCTGGAAGGCAAGCTCGGCGAGACGTACACGGTCGACGTCGCCTTCCGGCGGCCGCTCACGCTGCCGTCTACGGTCGCCTGGCGGGCGCGCCGCGACAGCGAGGGCTGGACGATCGCCGTCGACGACCCGGCGTCCGGCCGGCCGCACCTCACCGGAACCGTGGCGCCGGCCTGAGTCGCCGACGTGAGCGCCTCAGCCGCTCGTTGTCGGCTGTGGCGTCGGCACGGTCTGACCGCCGCCGCCCGGAGCAGTGCCGTTCTGGCCCCGGTTGCCGAAGCCGTCGCCGCCCCGATTGCCCGGGCCGAAGCCGTTGCCGTCCCGGTTTCCGTACCCGGGTCCAAAGCCGTCGGGGCCCGGGCCGAAGCGACTGACCGGCACACGACGGTTGCCGTCGTCGTGCGTGGCGAGCGCGGTGATGCCGGAACCGAGAAGGCCACCCAGAATCAACCCCACGAGGCCGGGTACGAGGAATCGACGCCACCCCGGCCACGCGCGCCAGGAGCGTCGCTCGGCGTTCGCCGTGGGCACGGCCCCGGCGGGCGCGGCGGCATACCCGACCGGCACCCAGCCCGGCGGTGGCGCCCACCCTCCGGGCGGGAGTCCAGACGGCGCTGCTGCGGCCGGTGGGGGGCCAGCAGGCACCGCCGGGGCCGTCGGTGCGGCCGAGGCAACTGCCGGCGTCTCCGGCTCGCTCGGCGCGCCTGGGGCGGCGGCCGGACTCGGCTGTTGCGCCAGCGGAACGGTCTCGTTGTCGGCTTGCGGCTGATCCGGTTCGGGCGTGACGCGACCGGGTTCGGGCGTGGCCGGAGCGGGCTCGGGTCTGTCGGTCATGTCGGCCTCCTGCAAACGGCGACGGCTGCTGGGCGGGTAGTCGCCATTGCCAGGCTCAGCCACCGAACTTGGCGGCGGCCATGACAAACCTGTGGATTGGCTAGCAACGCCGGCCCGCGGGGGCCAACGGCCGCCACGTCACACCGTCTAGAAGCTGGCCAGCGCCGAGCCAGACGACGTTCATCAGCCGGCCGGCGACCGACTCCGGTTGCTCGTCGGGGTGATCGGCGAGCCAGTCCGCCAGCGACTCGCTCGCGCCGACCAAGGCGAACGCGAGCGGCGTCAGATCGGTGGGGCGGGGCGAGCCGCCGCGGCCCTCGACCGCGCGCGCGAGCATGCCGGCGACGACCTCGATCATTCGCGCTCGCATCGTCGCAACTTCGGCCGAGAACGGTCCCTGCGCCTGCCGGTAGAGAACCGACCAGCCGTCACGGTTCGCGGCGACGTATCCAAAGAAGGCCCGCATGCCGTGCCACAGCTGTTCGTCCGGCGCGAGTGTCGGATCGACAACGTCGACAATCGCCTGCATCACCCGGGTGCCTTCGCGGTGCAGGCACGCCACGAACACGTCGTCCTTGGCGCCCAAGTAGGCGTACACCATGGGTTTGCTGACGCCGGCCCGGGCCGCGATGTCGTCCATCGAGGCGGCGTGGAAGCCGAGCCGGGCAAACTCCACCACTGCCGCGTCGAGCATCTGGGGCTCGCGCACGCTGCGGGGCAGTCGTCGGGCCGACACGCTTGCGAGCATACCTACTGGTGCGTAAGGTTACGCATCAGTAACTTGCGAGTCGCGTCCCGCCGGCGCTACTCGCCACCGACTTCGCCGGTCACCAATGTCCGCACGCGACACCATCGGCCGGCGCGCACGAGAGGACACCCCGTGGCCGACATCGACCTGTCCAGCTTCACGAGCGACGACCCGAAGCAGTTCGCCCTTCTCGTCAAGGGCGCCTCGAGCGAGCAACTGACCGCCCTGATGAAAAGCGATCAGCGGGAGAAGGTGCTGGGCGAGATCTTCGGCCGCATGCCGATGCTGTTTCGGGCCGACCGGGCCGGCACCACGAACGCGGTCGTGCACTGGACGATCGGTGACCGGGCGGACGGCGGCGGCGACACGTACGAGTTGGTCATCGAGAACGGCAAGTGTGAGCTGTCCTCGACGCCGACCCGCGACCCGAAGCTCGCGCTGAACGTCGGGGGCGCCGACTTCCTGAAGGTCGTGACGGGCAACGCGAACCCGGTGATGCTGTTCATGACCGGCAAGCTGAAGGCCAAGGGCGATCTCGGCCTGGCGGCCAAGATCGGTGACCTGTTCGACATCCCGAAGGCCTGACGATGCCGGAGTTCTCCCTCGACCTGAACGAAGAACAGCGGGACCTCCGGGACTGGGCACACGGCTTCGCCGCCGACGTCATCCGACCGGCCGGTGCGGAGTGGGACGAACGCGAGGCGACGCCGTGGCCGATCATCGCCGAGGCCGCCAAGATCGGCCTGTACGGCTTCGAATTCCTCGTCAACGCGTACGGCGACCCGACCGGGCTGTCGCTGCCGATCGTGACCGAGGAACTGTTCTGGGGCGACGCCGGCATCGCGATGTCCATCATGGGCACCGGACTGGCCGTCGCGGCCATCTACGGGAGCGGTTCACCGGAACAGTTCCTCGAATGGGTGCCGCAGTGCTTCGGCGACGCGGCCGAGCCCAAGGTCGCCGCGTTCTGCTCGACCGAGCCGCAGGCCGGTTCGGACGTCGCGGCGATGCGCACGCGCGCCCGCTATGACGAGGCGACCGATGAATGGGTGCTGAGCGGGCAGAAGGCGTACGCCACCAACGGCGGCATCGCGGGCGTGCACGTCGTCACGGCCGTGGTCGATCCCGACCTCGGTTCGCGTGGTCAGGCGGCGTTCGTCGTCCCACCGGGCACCGCCGGTCTCGAAGGCGCGAAGAAGCTACGCAAGCTCGGGCTGCGAGCGTCGCACACCGCCGACGTGTTCCTCGACGACGTACGGGTCCCCGGATCTTGCCTGCTCGGCGGCAAGGAGAAGCTGGACGAGCGCCTCGCCCGCGCGCGGGAGGGCCGCCGGTCGTCCGGCTCCGCCTCGATGCGAACGTTCGAGTCGACCCGGCCGACGGTCGGTGCCCAGGCGCTCGGCATTGCCCGGGCGGCGTACGAATACGCGCTGGACTACGCCAAATCGCGCGAGCAGTTCGGCCGGCCGATCATCGAGAACCAGGCGATCGCATTCGCGCTGGCCGACATGCGTACGGAGATCGACGCGGCGCGCCTGCTCATCTGGCGGGCGGCCTGGATGGGCCGCAACGAGCGGCCGTTCGAGGCCGGCGAGGGTTCGATGAGCAAGCTGAAGGCGAGCGAGGTCGCCGTACGCGTGACCGAGCAGGCCGTACAGATCCTGGGCGGAGCCGGCTACCTGCGCGATCACCCGGTCGAGCGCTGGTACCGGGATGCCAAGATCTACACGATCTTCGAGGGTACGTCCGAGATCCAGCGGCTCGTTGTCGCTCGCGCGATTTCCGGCATGCAGATCAGATAAGCCCGACCCATCGACGGGCACAGAGAGGGCGGCACAGCGATACCATGCCCCAATGTCAGGTAGCCGCTTTGCCCCGCAGTCCGTGACGCCGGCGCCGCACGCGACAAAGGTCGACATAACGCCTGGTCCGGGCGGTTCCGCGCGGCCTGCCGGCCGGGGCCGCGCTCGGGTGCGTACCCGTGGAATCGCGGTCGTGGCGGTGACGGCCGCGCTCGCCCTGACCACCGCGGCCTGCTCCAGCAATAAGGCGGCGACGTCGACCACGGCGCTGCCGTCCGGCCCGACGCTGATGCAGCAGTCGGAGGCGGCGATGTCCACCGTGCAGACCGTGCACTTCGCGATCGCCATCGACGGAACGATCCCCGGTCTGCCGCTGTCCAAGGCGCAGGGCGATCTGAAGGCGAACGGCGACGCCAAGGGCAGCGCGAACATCTCGGAGTTCGGCGTCAACGTCGAGGTCGAGTTCATCATCGCCAACAAGACGTTCTACCTGAAGGGCGTGACCGGCGGCTATGCGCCCATGCCGCTGTCCACGGCGTCGTCGATCATCGATCCGTCGGCGATCCTCGACCCGAACCGTGGCGTCGTTCAGCTCATGAAGACGGCCACGAACCCGACGACGGAGGCGATCGAGTCGGTCAACGGCCACGACGCCTATCGTGTGGCGGTCACTCCGGACCCGGTCGCGATCAAGTCGCTGGTGCCGGGCTCGGGCGCCGGCACGACCGGCAAGATCTGGATCGACACGACCACCCACCGCCTATCCAAGGGTGTGTTCACGGTGCCCGGATCGGGCTCCAACAAAGGCGCGACCGTGACCATCACCTTGACGAATTACAACGCGCCCGTCACCGTCAATGCACCCTGACGCCGCGACCGCCAGCACGCCCGCGACGTCCGCGGCGGGTGCGGGTGGCAGCGACGGCCGTGGTTCGTCCGCGGGTCGCCGGATCGCCGTCGGTGTGGGCGGCCTCGCGGTGCTGCTCGCGGCCATCGACGCGTACGTCGTGGTCAGCATCTTCGTGCCGATCCTCAACTCACTCGGATTGCCCATCAACCGGCTCGAGCGGGCCACGCCGATCGTCACCGGCTACTTGCTCGGGTACGTGGCCGCAATGCCGCTGCTGGCGCGGATCTCGGATCGCTACGGCCGGCGGATCGTCATCTACGCGGGGCTGGCCGGCTTCGCCGCCGGATCGGCGCTGACCGGTTGGGCACCGACCGAGAACTGGCTCGTGATCGGCCGCACCGTGCAGGGCGTCGCCGGCGGTGCGCTGCTGCCCGTCACACTCGCGCTAGCGGCCGATCTCTTCGCCGATCGATCTCGCGCCCGGGTGCTCGGCGGCGTCGGGGCGGCGCAGGAGCTCGGTAGCGTGATCGGTCCGCTCTACGGTGCCTGGGTCGCTTCGCAGGTCGACTGGCGCTGGGTGTTCTGGATCAACATCCCGCTCGCGGCGGCCGCGGCCGCGCTCGTCCATCGCAACGTGCCCGCGCGACGCTCGGACGACCCGGCCGATCGGCCGCGCGTCGACGTGGTCGGCGGTCTGCTGCTCGCCGCCTGTCTCGGCGTGCTCGTGGCCGCGCTCGACAACCAGCATCCGGAGAACGGCGTGTTGCCGCCGCATGGCCCCCTGCTATTGGCGATCAGCGGAGTGCTGCTCATCACGTTCGTCGTCTGGGAGATCGGCGCTCGGACCAAGCTGATGGACCTGGCCGGCGTCGCCAAACGACCGTTCTTCGCATCCGTCGCGACCAGCCTGCTCGCCGGGGCCGGTCTGCTGGCCACCCTGCTCTTCATCCAGCTCGACGCGCAGACGGTGCTCGAGAAGACGGCCGGCGAGGCCTCGCTGTTGCTCGCCCGCTTTCTGATCGCATTGCCGATCGGCGCGGTCATCGGCGGCTACCTCGTCCGGCGCTTCGGCGAACGCGTCATCACGGTGTCCGGGTTGGTGATCGCGACGTTCGGCTACTGGCTGATCTCGCGCTGGCCGATCGAGGTGCTCTCCGCGTCCCACCACATCGGACCGGTCCGGCTGCCGATGCTCGACACCGATCTCGCCATCGCCGGACTCGGGCTGGGCCTCATCATCGCCCCGCTCGCGTCGGCGGTGTTGCGCTCCGTACCCGCGGCTCAGCACGGAATCGCGTCCGCGGCGCTCGTGGTCGCCCGGATGATGGGCATGCTCATCGGAGTAGCGGCGCTCGCCGCGTGGGGTCTGCACAAGTTCCAGCAACTGACCGCCAATCTGAACCAGCCGCTGCCGATCAACAAGTCGGCCGCCCAGTTCGCGGCCGAGGAGGCCGCCTATGAGAAGGCCTTGTTCCACGCGCTCCAGCAGGAATATCGTTCGATCTTCTTCGCGACCGCGATCGTGTGCGCGGTCGGCGCGGTCATCGGACTGGCGCTCGATGGCCGGAGCCGCCGCTCCGCCGAGCTGTCCGCAAATGAGGTAGACGAAGACCCGGAGCACGGTCTAGCGACGGACTGAGCGCATTCGCCGCATCTGACAGATCGCGTCATAGTGCGCCGCTGTAATACGTCCATGTCCCGCCCAAAGACTCACCGGCTGTGCGAGTCTGGATCATGCGCAGGCACGCCGATGGATAGCGAGGCCACGGGGCGCCCGTTGTCGCTGGCCGGTCGGCGCGACCGATCAGGTCGTCACTGTCGCGGCGCCGCGGCCCAAGCCCGGTAGCCGTCAACGACAGCGGAAGGAACCGGTTTTATGAGCAATGCCCACGACATGGAGCAAGTGAGCGCGGCCAACACTTCGGGGCGTACGCCGGTGGTGTTTGTCCACGGCCTCTGGCTCCTGCCGAGCAGCTGGGACCGCTGGGCCGCACTCTTCGACGAGGCGGGCTACGCGCCGGTCGAACTCGGCTGGCCGGACGACCCGGACACGGTCGCCGAGGCCCACGAGCACCCGGAAACGTTCGCTAACAAGACCGTCGGCGACGTCGCGGACTACCTCAGCGGTCTGATCGGCCAGCTGGCCAAGAAACCAGCCATCGTCGGGCATTCGTTCGGTGGCCTGCTCACCCAGATCCTGGCCGGACGAGGACTGTCCGCCGCGTCTGTCGCCATCTCCCCGGCGCCGTTCCGTGGCGTGCTCCCCCTGCCCATCTCGGCACTGCGGGTCGCCTCCGTGGCACTCCAGAATCCGGCCAACATCCACCGGGCCGTTCCGCTGACGTACGAGCAGTTCCGCTATGGCTTCGGCAACGCAGTGAGCGAGGACGAGGCGAAGGCGCTCTACGACGAGTTTTCGGTGGCGGCGCCCGGCGCCCCGCTCTTCCAGGCTGCTTCGGCCAACTTCAACCCGTGGACCGACGTCAAGGTCAACAGCAAGAACCCGGACCGCGGCCCGCTGCTGGTCATCGCGGGCGAGAAGGACCACACCGTGCCGTGGGCCATCTCGAACGCGTCGTTCAAGAAGCAACAGCGCAACGCGAGCGTCACCGAAATCGTGCGGATGCCGAATCGAGGCCACGCACTCACTATCGACAGCGGGTGGCAGGAGGTCGCCACGACCGCGCTCGACTTCATCCGCCGCTTCGCCTGATTCGTCGCCGCCGTACGGGCGTCACGCGGTCCCGGAAGACCCGGGGCCGCGTCACGACGCGAGAATCGCGTCGCGGATCCGGCCCCTGGGTCGCAGATCCGATCCCTGCGCGCCCTCTCGTCGGTCGATCTGCTCGCTGGCGCACCTGACCACTCGCGCGTGGGCGCTATCGTCGCTCTCATGTCTGACGAGCCGACCTTCGCCATCACGCTCCGTGGCTACGACCGAAACGCCGTCGACGCGCTTGTCCGGCGCATTGCCGCGGCCGGCGATGCTTCGACCGAAGAGCGTGCGCGCCTGCGGGACGAACTCCGCGATCCGCGGCTGCCGATGGCGCTGCGCGGCTACGATCCGCGTGAGGTCGACCTCTACCTGGCCGAGGCGGCCAGCGAATTGAATTGAGGGCCGCTCAACTCGGGATGCGTACGGCACCGGCGACGGCCGCCGCCGCGATGTCCGTACGGTGTTGCGATCCGGCGAGCGTAATCGAGTCGACCATGGCATACGCGGCGTCGCGAGCGGCCGCCAACGACGCTCCGGTCGCGGTCGCGCAGAGCACCCGGCCGCCCGACGACACGAGCGAGCCGTCGGCGGCGCGGCGGGTGCCGGCGTGAATCACGCCCGGCCGGTCCGCGCCGCTGATCGGGTCGCCCGTACGAGGCGCGGCCGGATATCCCGCGGATGCCACGACGATCGTCACGGCCGCCCCGTCCCGCCAGACCAGCGGTGGTGCGGCGGACAGGGTTCCGGTCGCGGCCGCGTAAAGCACGCCGGCCAGCGGCGAGTCAAGCATGGCCAGCACGACCTGCGTCTCGGGGTCGCCGAAGCGGCAGTTGAACTCGACGACCTTCGGCCCGGCCGGCGTGAGCGCGAGACCGACGTACAGCAGACCGGCGAAGGGCGTACCGCGTCGCGACATCTCGGCGAGCGTCGGCTCGACCACGGCGGCCATGACGTCGTCCACCAGGGACGGTGGCGCCCAGTCGAGCGGCGTGTAGGCGCCCATGCCACCGGTGTTCGGGCCGGTGTCGCCGTCGCCGATGCGCTTGAAATCCTGCGCGGGCAGCAGCGGGCGACCGACCGTACCGTCGGTGATCACGAAGACAGACACCTCCGGACCGGCCAGGTACTCCTCCACCACGACCCGGTGGCCCGCAGCCAACACCGAGGCGCCGTGCTCGACCGCGACGGTGCGGTCGTCGGTGACGACGACCCCCTTGCCGGCGGCGAGGCCGTCGTCCTTCACGACGTGCGGCGCGCCGAACGTGTCGAGTGCCGCCTCCAACTCGGCCCGCGTCGAGCACGTGCGCGCATCGGCCGTGGGCACCCCGGCAGTGACCATGACATCTTTCGCGACGGCCTTCGAGCCCTCCAACTGGGCCGCCGCGCCGGACGGTCCGAACACGGCAATTCCCTTGGCGCGTACGGCATCCGCGACGCCCGCGACGAGCGGCGCCTCCGGCCCGATCACCACGAGGTCGGCGTGCACATCCACCGCGAGTGCGGTGACCGCGGCGCCGTCGTTGATGTCGACCGGGCGGAGTTCGGCGTGTTCACCGGCCCCGACCAGACGGACGGATGACATGCCCGGATTGCCCGGTGCGCAGATCAGCGCGGTGACCGACGGATCCGCCGCAAGCGCGAGGGCCAGGGCGTGTTCCCGGCCACCCGAGCCGAGCAGGAGTAGACGCACCGCATCAGGTTACCGGTGCGCGCCCTCGACGCTCGGCGCCGGTGCACACATTTCGGGCCGATGCGACGGCGTCGGGCGGCTGACACCCTCGCATCGGAGGCCGGTTATTGACAGGCGGCGATCACGGTCGATCTGATGACCACAAGTCTGGACCACACCAGACTTGTGGTGCCCGTACCTCCCCCGTACGGGTGGCATGTGTTGCACGGATCCGCGTTCTGGCGTGTCCCGCCGTCAGCTCGCGGTCGGTGTCACGCACCGCATCCCCCAAGGTGCCCTCCACGTGGCCCCGCAAGTGCCCGTATGTGCCCTGTATATGCAAGGAAGGAGCTCCATGCGATCACACCTTGCGCGCCGGACCATCGCCCGACGCGCTCTGGTGCTGGCCGGCGCCGCGGTACTGACCGTGCCGTTCGCGACCAGCAGCGCGTTTGCGGCGACGACCAGCCGCGCGACACTGTCCGGAAGTACGCCCTCGTGGGCAACGTCCGGACGAATGGTCGGCTCGCCCTCCGCGTCCACCAAGATCTCGTTCAACGTCGTGTTGCCGCTGCGCAACGCGGGTGCGGCCGACAAGTTGGCCGCCGATGTCTCCAACCCGAAGAGTGCGTCCTACGGCCACTACCTGACCGCGGCGCAGTTCAACGCGCGATTCGCCCCCACCACCGCCCAGGTCAACAAGGTCGCCGACTTCCTCCGCGGCGCCGGCATCAGCGTGACCGGCACGGCACAGGGCAACCGGTGGATCCAGGCCAGCGGTACGGTCCGCCAGGTCAACGCCGCGTTCGCCACGACCCTGCACAACTACAGCTACAAGGGTCACGTGATGCACGCGCCGGGCAAGTCGCTGTCCGTGCCGTCGTCGATCGCGAGCCTCGTCGCTGGCGTCGTCGGTGTCACGAATGACGGCGCGCTGCGCACGCCGGCCAGCATCACGACACCGGCCGGTGCCGGTGCTGACTCGTCGACCGGCCCGTCCGACGCGTTGCCGCCGCCGTCGACCTGCTCGACCTTCTGGGACCAGCATGAGCAGACCGGTCCGGAAGCGTACGGACGCACGTCGTTCCCGACGCCGAACTGTGGCTACTCGGCCAAGCAGATCCGCACGGCGTACAACACGCAGTCGGCGGTCAACGCGGGTGACACCGGTCGTGGCGTCACCGTCGCGATCATCGACGCGTACGCGGCCCCGAACGTCGAGGCCGACACGAACACGCTGAGCGCCATGAACGGCGAGCCGCAGTTCGCGGCCGGCCAGTTCACGCAGACCACGTTCACGCCGTTCAACCTCCAGACCGAATGCGGTGGCGAGGCGGGCTGGAACGAGGAGGAGACGCTCGACGTCCAGGCCGTGCACGGTATGGCACCGGGCGCGAACATCCACTACGTCGGGGCCATGAACTGTGACACCGGCATCGACGACGCGGTCAACTTCGTGATCCAGAACCACGTCGCGAACATCGTCAGCAACTCGTACGGGTTCATCGGCGAAGACGGTCTCGGCGACGAGGTCGCGACCGAGCACTCGCTGTTCACCCAGGCCGCGATTCAGGGCATCGGTTTCTACTTCTCCTCCGGTGACTTCGGCGACAACACGACGGTCGGCGCCCCGCACCCGGAGCCGGACTTCCCGGCCTCGGACCCGTTGGTCACCGCCGTCGGCGGCACGAGCCTCGCCGTGACGCCCTCGAACAACTACCTGTTCGAGACGTCGTGGGGCAACAACCTCTCGTCGACCAACACGGCGACCTCCCCGTCGTCGTACAGCCCGGCGCCGCCCGGAGCGTTCCTGTCCGGTGCCGGTGGCGGCGTGAGTGCTCTGTTCAAGGAGCCGGCGTACCAGAAGTTGGCCGTACCGAACAGCCTCGCGAAGTCGAACGGCGGCGCCCCGATGCGGGTCGTCCCGGACGTCGGTGCGGTTGCCGACCCGGAGACCGGCTTCCTCATCCTGTTCAACGGATCACCGGTGCAGATCGGCGGCACGAGCCTCGCTTGCCCGATCTTCGCGGGTGTCCAGGCGCTGGCGAGCCAGGGCCGCTTCTTCCCGATCGGGTTCGCGAACCCGTTGCTCTACACGATCGGGCTCACCGGCGCCGCGTTCCGCGACGTCAAGGACCCGAGCACGCCGTTGGCGTTGATGACCGTGTCCGGTCGGTCGCTGTTGACCATGGCCATGGACACGTCGCTCAAGGCCACGAAGGGCTACGACGACACGACCGGTCTCGGCACGCCGAACGGTCCGGGCCTGCTCTTGCTGGAGAAGGTCCTGCCGTAGCACTCGCTATCGGCTCGATGGGACGGGCCGTCCGTGGCACCCGCCATGGGCGGCCCGTCCGTATGCGCTCGCAAGATCGCTCGCGCAAGATCGCGCTCGCAAGATCGCGCTCGCAACTGTACGGAACTTGCCGCCGGATTCGGGCGGCGTGCCACCGACTTCCGTACAAGTGCGAAGGTCGGGGCTCGACTCCCGGCCGGGCTAGACGAGCTCGTGCCGGATGACGTTCTCGTCGCGCCCGGGCCCGACGCCGACGACGCTGACCTGGGCGCCCGACAGTTCCTCGATCCGGTCGACATAGCGGCGTGCGTTGTCGGGCAGATCCTCCGGGTCGCGCGCCTTCGAGATGTCCTCCCACCAGCCGTCCATCTCCTCGAAGATGGGCGTCGCATGATGGAACGCTGTCTGCGTCATCGGCAGCTCGTCGTAGCGCACGCCGTCGACGTCGTACCCGACGCAGATCGGCACCTTCGCAAGACCACTCAGCACGTCCAGTTTGGTCACCACGAGATCGGTGATGCCGTTGACCCGCACCGAATATCGGGCGACGAGCGCGTCGAACCAGCCGCAGCGCCGCTCGCGGCCGGTGGTTGTGCCGTACTCCTGACCGACCTTGAGCAGGTGCGCACCATTGTCGTCGAACAGTTCGGTCGGGAACGGCCCGGCGCCGACCCGGGTCGTGTACGCCTTGATGATGCCGATGACCTGCGTGATCTTCGTGGGCGGAATGCCAGAGCCGACACAGGCACCACCGGACGTGGGGTTGGACGAGGTGACGAACGGATACGTGCCGTGGTCGACGTCGAGGAGGGTGGCCTGCGCGCCTTCCAGCAGGATCGTCTTACCCTCCTCCAGGGCGCGAGCCAGGGCGAGCCGGGTATCGGCGATGTACGGCTTCAGCCGCTCCGCGTACCCGAGGTATTCGGTCGTCACCGCGTCGATGTCGATCGCCTTGCGGTTGTAGACCTTCACCAGAATCTGGTTCTTCTCGCGGAGCGCGAGTTCGAGCTTCTGGCGCAGGATCCCGGGATCGAGGAGATCCTGAACACGGATGCCGACGCGGCCGACCTTGTCGCCGTACGCCGGGCCGATGCCACGGCCGGTCGTGCCGATGCGCGCCGAGCCGAGGTAGCGCTCGACAACACGGTCGAGGGCACGGTGATGCGGCATGATCAGGTGCGCGTCGGTCGATATCAACAGGTTGTCGCAGGACACGCCGGCCTCGGCCAGCCCGTCGATCTCGGTGAGCAGGACCTTCGGGTCAACCACGACACCGTTCGCGATGACCGGCACGCAGCCCGGCGTGAGCACGCCGGAGGGCAGTAGGTGCAGCGCGTACTTGGTGCCGTCCGGGGTGATCACCGTGTGGCCGGCGTTGTTGCCACCCTGGTAGCGGACGACGTGGCTGACACGGCTGCCGAGCAGGTCGGTAACCTTGCCTTTACCCTCGTCGCCCCATTGCGCGCCGATGACGACGATCGCTGGCATTTTCTCCGCCTCTCCGCGGGGCGTGCACGCGGCAGATGAGCGCCGGGCATCCCCCGGTACGTCAGGCTAACAATCAGATGGACCGAGACGTGTGAGGAGGCCCGCATCGTGGGCGCAGGTGGCGGCCGTGATCGCGAGGTGATCATCCTTAGCCTCGGCTCGGCCGACCCAGCTTGCGCACACTCCGCTGCTACGGCGCCGGTGCGGGTGCCTGTCCTGGTATGTCGGGATGCCCTTGCGGATGGCGGCGCGACCGTTGACCCGGTGACCGCTACGTCGGACGAGGAGATCGACGCCGTGCTGGCCCGGCTCGATGGTCCAGCGCGGCCGGACGGCCTGACCTGGCCGGCAGGTGCCGGCCAGGACTCGGCCGGCATCAGCCCCGACTCCGCGGGCCAGGACTCCGCCGGCCAAGACTTCGCTGGCGCAAGCCGGGGTGCGGCCGAGGCTGGTCACGCCCCCGCGCTGATCGTCGCCGTCGACTCCGATGCCCAACTGCGGGCCGTCTTGCGTCGGATGGTCCGCCGATGGTCACCACCGCCGAGCCGCCGACCGGCCGATCTCGTGCCCGGTCGTACGGTCCCGGACCTGCCGCCGATCGGCGTGCTCCCCTTGGACGTGCGCGGGCCTGGGGCCGGCGCCGTCCCGGACATGGTCGACCGACTCCGGCTGCCCCGCGATCCGGCCGACGTCGCCAAAGCCGTACTGAGCGGCTACGCACGCCGGGTCGATCTCCTGCGGACCGATGGTGGGTCGGTCACGGTGCACGGAGCGCTCCTGGGCGGCGTCGATGCGAGTGGCCATGCCGCGGCGTGGCGCGGGCGGGTCGAACTCGACGACACCATCCTGGCCGACGGCAAGGAGCCGGTGCTGGCATGTGCGGTCGCCAACGCCAACGGGTACGCCCGCCTCGATGACCTCCCGCTCGCACCCGCGGCCGACCCGGTCAGCGGCACCGTGACGGTGGCCGTCGCCGTGCCGATCCGGTCCGGGTCACGCTTCTCGCTTCGACCCGGGACCGCGAACATTCGCATCGAGGTGCGCCGAGCGACCGGCCGCGCGGTCTCCGTGACACCAACCGGTGATGTGCCGTACGTCGACGACGGCATCGACGCGACGCTTACCCGCAAGCGCGCGTGGTGGGTCGAGCCGGGGGCGTGGGCGGTCTACGGGCGGTGACCGCAGCCGCCGCAGCCCTCGGTCATCGTGCGGCTGGGTGGTCCGCTCGCCGAATGTTGCACGGCAGTCAGCGCGCGTGCCACACGGCGTCAAACGCGGGCCAGAATCTCCTCCGCCGTGGGATCGCAGTCGCGCAGGAATTCGGCACAGCGGGCTGCCTCGTCGGATTCGCCAATGACGCCGGCCGCCTCCCCGAGCACATAGAGGCACTGGAGGAAGCCCTGATTGCCGGGATGCGACCAGGGCACCGGACCGAATCCCTTCCACCCGTTGCGCCGGAGTTGGTCCAGGCCGCGGTGATATCCGGTACGGGCGAACGCGTACGCCGTGACCGATTCCCCGACCGCGAACGCCCGAGCCGCCAACGCACCCCACGCGGCGCTGTAGCTGGGGAAATGAGCGGCGACATTCGGCAATGTGGCATCCGTGGCGGCGGCAAGTTCGGCGGCCGCGCCCGGGTCGTCGGGAATCAGGGTCGCCGGCGGTTCCGGCATCAGGTTCTGCATAACCATGATTCAACCCTGTTCGTCGCGGCCGCGTGCGGCACTCCCCGTCAGATCGATGCGGGCCGAAGGGATGAGTCGTAGCCCACACATCGGCCGGTGGCGATTGGTTGAGCGGAGGGGTGCGGGCCACCGAGCGGCGTACGGGCATAAGCGACCGGCCAGTAGTCAAGCGGCGACGGGCACGCGGAGAATGTGAAGTCCGGAGCCTCCCCAGGACCCGGCAAGGAAGCTCAGCGGCGCACCGCTGGGCTTCCTTCTTTTGTGCCGGGCCCCCTTACGATCAGCCCATGCCGACGCCGCGTCCCGAGGTCATTACTCCCGTCGACCACGGGTTGCTGGAAGTCGAGACGCTGGCGGATCTCGACCGGCACCTGGCCGAAGCCAACCTTCGCGGTGTCGCGTTGCAGGGCATCGATCTGACGACGGTCGACCTGACCGGCATCGACGTGCACGGCGCGCTGTTCATCGGTTGCGCGATGACCACGCCACAAACCGTCGACCTGATCCAGCACGGCGCGCTCGTCGTGCCGCGCTTCGCCGACCTGCCCTACCCGACCGAGCCGTCGCGCCTTTACACCGCTGACGACCTGGCCACCGGCTTTACCGCGGGCGGCTTCGACGCGATGTACGACACGCAGGTCTACCGTCATTTTCTCGCGCACGGTGGCGCGCTGCCCGACCTGCGCGAGGCGCTGGCGCAACGGATCCACGATCACGGCATTGAGAACGCGCTGCGCGACGAGACGCGTGACTGGGTTGGCGCGCATGGTCCGACGTCGGTCGTCGGCATCATGGGCGGCCACGCCGAGCAGCGTGGCACGCCGGGATACCGGGACGCGGCCGAACTGGCGCGACTGCTCGCGTCGGCCGGACGGCTCGTGCTCACCGGTGGCGGGCCGGGCGTCATGGAGGCCGCGAATCTCGGCGCCTACACCTCCGTACATCCGCGGGCCGACCTGATGGCCGCGATCGACGACCTCGCCGGTGCACCGGACTACCACGCCGCGCAGGCGTACACGGCGGCGGCGTTCGCCGTACGCGACCGGCTGCGCCCGGATCCGGGGACGACGTGGGCCGCGCAGGGTGGGCTCGCGATCCCGACCTGGTTCTACGGTCACGAACCGACGAACCTGTTCGCGGCCCGGATCGGCAAGCTGTTCTCCAACAGCGTGCGCGAAGAACTCATCCTGCGCCTGTCGCGCGGCGGCATCGTGTTCGCGCCCGGCCTGGCCGGCACCGTTCAGGAGGTGTTCCAAGCCGCCACGATGACGTTCTACGGCACTGACGGCGGATCGGGTCCGTTCGTGTTCCTCGGCCGTGACTACTGGACCGGCCGGCTACCGGTTGAAGGCCTGCTGGGACCGTTGCTCGCGACCTCGCCACTGGGCGACCTGGCCGGCCTGATTCACCTGACCGACGACGTGCACGAAGCGGCCGAACTGCTTCTCGCGCACGGCTGACTCCGCCGCCGGCTAATTCGGTGTGTCCGGGTCGGAGCGACTGACATACTGTCGCCCGTGAATGATCTTGGACAGAATGCCAGGCCGAACCGGTCCGCCGAAACGTACGACCTGTTCAACGCGTGGGCGCCGAGCGACGACTTCTACCTCGCGCTCGTAATGGACGCCGATGCCGTCCTCGACGTCGGCTGCGGCACCGGAACGCTGCTCCACCGAGCCCGCCGGGACGGTCACACCGGTCGGCTGTGTGGCCTCGATCCCGCGCCGGCGATGCTCGATCAGGCCCGCCGGCGTACCGATATCGAATGGGTCCTGAGCGACGCGGCCTCGGCGCGGTTCGACCAGGAATTCGACCTCGCCGTGATGGCCAGCCACGCGTTCCAGAACTTCATCACCGACGACGACCTTCGCGCGTCGCTGGCCGCGATCCGCGCCGCGCTCGTCGACGGTGGCCGGTTCGCGTTCGAAACCCGCAATCCGCTGGTACGGGAATGGGAAAGCTGGAATCCCGACAACCCGTTCGATGTCGTCGACGCCGGCGGCACGGTGATCCGGGCGTCGTACGAAACCGAGCCGATCGAGGGCGACGTCGTGACGATCACCGAGACGCTGAGCAGCCCGAGTTGGGACGCGCCCTACGCGGAGAAGGGGCGGCTGCGCTTCCTCAACGTCGAGGCACTCAACGCATTCCTTGCCGAGGCTGGATTCGGCATCGATGCCCAGTACGGCGACTGGGCCGGCGGCCCGTTCACACCCACCGCTCGCGAGATCATCACGATCGCCCGCCGGGTGTGACCGGACCGCTCAACCGCCGTTGACGCCGCTCACTTGCCGAGCGACGTGCCGGTCGACCGCAGGTCCTCGCACGCCTGCCCGACCCGCTTGGCCATGCCTTCTTCGGCCAGCTTGCCCCAGGCCCGCGGGTCGTACGCCTTCTTGTTGCCGACCTCTCCGTCCACCTTCAGCACGCCGTCGTAGTTCGTGAACATGTGCGCCGCGACCGGTCGGGTGAACGCGTACTGCGTGTCGGTGTCGACGTTCATCTTCACGACGCCGTAGTCGAGCGCTTCCCGGATCTCCGACAGCAGCGAGCCGGATCCGCCGTGGAACACCAGATCCAGAGGCTTTTCCGTGCCGTACTTCGCGGCCAGTGCGGCCTGGATCTCGCCGAGGATCTCCGGGCGCAGCTTCACGTTGCCCGGCTTGTAGACGCCGTGCACGTTGCCGAACGTGAGCGCCGCGATGTAGCGACCCTGCTCGCCGAGACCGAGCGCCTCGACCGTGGCCATGCCGTCACCGACGGTCGTGTAGAGCTTCTCGTCGATCGCACCCTCGACACCGTCTTCCTCACCGCCGACGACGCCGACCTCGATCTCCAGCACGATGTGTGCCTCGGCCGCCTCGGCCAGCAGCTCCTTGGCGATCTTGAGGTTCTCCTCGAGCGGCACCGCCGACCCGTCCCACATGTGCGACTGGAACAGCGGCGGCTCGCCCCGGCTCACGCGCTCCTTCGAGATCGCGAGCAGCGGGCGTACGTACCCGTCGAGTTTGTCCTTCGGGCAGTGATCGGTGTGCAGCGCGACATTGATCGGGTAATTCTTGGCCACCTCTGTGGCGAAGGTCGCGAGCGCGACCGCGCCGCTGACCATGTTCTTGATCGTCGGGCCGGACAGATACTCGGCGCCACCCGTGGAGATCTGGATGATGCCGTCGCTGCCGGCATCGGCGAAGCCGCGCAGCGCCGCGTTGAGCGTCTGCGAGGAGCTGACGTTGATGGCCGGGTAGGCGAAGGCGCCGGCCTTCGCGCGGTCGAGCATCTCCGCATAGACCTCGGGTGAGGCGATAGGCATGATCTCTCCTTGGACGATCTCGGCTGGTCGCGGCCGGCGTGGCGCGGTGCCGGCATCGCACTCGGTGGGGCGCCCGAACGCGGCCCCTCGCGACGGCGGCATTGTCCTCGCTCAGGGCAGTATCGCGCACCGGGCGGGATCACACGCGTTCGGCGTCGATTCCGCCCACCGACCGATCGGCTGGACAATGGCGATGGCGACCGGCGCGAGCCTGGGCGGCGGCAAGCGCGACTGGCCGACCGGCAGTAGCGTGAACGCATGGAACCGGCACCCGACCAGGACACGACCGCCCATCGGTTGGACGACGCGGTCGACGTACCCATCGAAACCCCGGCCGACGACGCGGCGGAACAGGCGCTACCAGCCTCGACCGACGACGACGCGGATGGTGACGAGGCGCCCGGCCCGGCCGGAGACCGTGACCTCGAGGTCAACGAGGCGGACGCCGCCGAGCAAGCTCGCAGCGTCGGGTTGGACGACGACTACCGGTGAGGATGGGACGCGACGACCGCCGACATTTTCTGCAGCTGGACTGGAGCCTTCGATCCTGCGGTCGTCGCGGCCACGCGACATATGCCCCGGACGAACCGTGGCTGCGGGAGCGGCTGCAGGCCGAAACGCCCATCGGCACCGCTTGGCGATGCCTTCGGTGCGGAGACTTCGTCGTGGGCGAACCCCGAGGTCACGGACCGGCCGCGGACGCGCCCGAGGTCATCCGCGGCCGAGCGCTTCGCGATCTGGTCATCCTGCGCCTGCTTGCGGTGGAACGGCTGGTACGGGGATTGCTGGTGCTCCTCGTGGCCTACGGAGTTTTCCGCTTCCGGAGCCGACAGGGCAGCATCGAGCAGGCGTTCAACGAGGACCTGCCGCTGATCCAGAAGCTGGCCGACAAGTTCCATTGGAATTTCGAGGACTCGGCGGTGGTGCGCGCGATCCACACGTTCCTCACGTTCAAGCAGAGCACGCTCGGCATCCTCGCCCTCGGGCTCGCGATCTACGGCCTGCTCCAGCTCGTCGAGGCGGCCGGCCTCTGGCTGGCCAAGCGGTGGGGCGAGTATTTTGCCGTCGTCGCGACCGCGGCGTTCATCCCGATCGAGGTGTACGAGCTGATCGAGCGGGTCACCTGGCTCCGCGTCGTCGCGCTGTTGATCAACATCGGCGCGGTCGTGTATCTGCTCCTGACCAAGCGGCTCTTCGGGCTGCGCGGCGGCAAGGCGGCGTACGAGGCGGAGCGGCACGAGGCGAGCCTGCTCGAGGTGCAGGAGGCGGCTCAGCCTCGTAGCCCCGCTCCCGAGCTGATATAGCCTTCTCCTTCGTGACTCCCCTCGACAAGATCCAGGCCGTGCACCAACTCATGGCGGCCGGCCCGATGGCGTTCAACCCGCTGAATCCGGAATCGCTGCTGGAGTCGGCCGGAGTGTGGGCGCTGTGGATCGTGATCTTTGCCGAGACCGGCCTGCTGATCGGCTTCTTCCTGCCCGGCGACACGATCCTTTTCCTCGCCGGCGTCGCCTCGTCGCCGTTCGCGGCCGAGGTGCTGAAGGCGAAGTTGCCGATCGCTCCGCTGCTGATCGTGACCCCGATCGCCGCGGTCGCCGGGGCCCAGCTCGGCCACTATCTCGGCCGGCGATTTGGCATGGCGATGTTCGACCGGCCGAATTCGCGGATCTTCAAACGGGAGTACGTCGAAAAGACCGAGCAGTATTTCAACAAGTTCGGGGCCTCCAAGGCGATCATCCTCGCCCGGTTCATCCCGATCGTCCGGACATTCATCAATCCGGTCGCCGGCGTGCTCGAGGTCTCGCCGGCGCGGTTCTTCGCCTCCAACGTCGCCGGCGCGATCATCTGGGCCGACGGGATCCTGCTGGCCGGACACCTGCTGGCCAAACAGATCACCGACCGCATTCCGCCGGACAAGATCGACAACTACCTCTTGCCGGTGATCATTCTGATCGTCCTGATCGCAGCGATCCCGCTGATCGTCGACATCGTCCGCAAGCGGCGGGCCCGGCACCGGCCGGCCCACCGGCGCTGAGTTTCCGACTCACCGGCGCGCTCGGGCGCCCCGCCCCCGCTCGCGCTTGTACCGCCCGAGCTTGTACTGCCCGCGCTTGCACTGCCCGCACTTGTACGGGAGTTGCGCGGTCGGCGGGCGATTCCTGGCCCACCTTCCGTACAAGTGCAGCGCGAAAAGCCAGTGCACGACATCGGCGATCGCCGTCATCCCGCTGCGCCTGTACCTCGCGCGCTGCCAGCCTTCGCGCCGTCGCGCCCGCATTTGTACGGGAGTTCTGCGCTCGGCGGGCGGATTCCGGCGCAACTTCCGTACAAAAGCGGGGGCTAGACCGGGCGCACGGCGCCGTAGAGACGCCGATGGCCGCCGGCTCATGGTCGAGCCGCCGGCCATCGGTCTGAGCGATGTGGCGCTGCCGGTTCCTCCGGATCTTGCCGCCGGCCCTGATGAGCGGGCGATCCGAGGACGGCCGATCGTCGTTCGGTCAGCGGGCAGCGCGCTTCGTGCCGCGCTTGCGCGGCGGCGTAAGGAGATCAGCGATAGCACCGATCGCGGACGGCACCAGACGGTAGTAGGCCCACACGCCGCGCTTCTCACGCTCGAGCAGACCCGACTCGGTAAGGATGCGGAGGTGATGGCTGACCGTCGGCTGGGACAGGCCCAGCGGGGCCGTCAGATCGCACACACACGCCTCACCGTCCGGTGCGGACTGGATCAGGCTCAGGAGGCGAAGGCGCGCCGGGTCGGCGAGCGCCTTCAAGACGCCAGCGAGTCGCTCGGCGTCGTGCTTCTCAATAGGCTCGCCGGCAAGCGGCGAGATCTGGGGCATAGTCATCTCAGCCAACGCAGTTCCCACGTACTTCATCCTTCCACCAGGGCCATCGACACAACTACATATCTGCCGGCACGAATCGGCAAAAATCTCAAGCCGTCAGGCCGAGGTCAGCCAGCGAGAAAGCGGATCTGTAGTCGAGTCCGGCGGCGCGTACGGCGTCACCAGCCCCCCGATCGACGATAACCGCTACCCCTATAACCTCGGCTCCGGCCTTTCGTAACGCATCAACTGCTGTCAACACGCTTCCTCCGGTCGTCGACGTGTCTTCGACCGCCACAACACGCCGTCCGGCCACATCGGGACCTTCCACGCGACGCTGCATTCCGTGCGCCTTCTCAGCTTTACGAACAACAAACGCATCGACCGCCTGCCCACGGGCCGCCGCTGCATGCATCATCGCGGTGGCCACCGGATCGGCGCCGAGCGTCAGGCCACCGACTGCGTCGAACTGCCAATCGGCAACCGTGTCGAGCATCACCTCGCCAACGAGCGGAGCGGAGTCGTGGTGAAGTGTCACCCGGCGGAGATCGATGTAGTAATCGGCCTCCCGCCCGGACGACAACACCACCCGGCCGTGCACCACCGCCAGATCTACGATGAGTTTGCGCAGGTTGTCACGGCTGGACATGGAATGAAGAGTACTGGTCGGTAGAGGTGCCATGCCTGGCAGCCCACCCGCCGACGTGCGGTGACACGTCCTCAAGCGTAACGAATCGAACGAGTAACCTGCATCTATTTCTTATATCTAGACATACCACTTCGCCGTACGGCTCATCGATTCGAGGCGTTCGGTCGATGTGACCCGACCTAGCGGCCGGCCGTCTCGCGATCGATTTCGTCACGACCGATCCGGCCGCGCGTGTCCGCCGAGGCACGATGGAGCAACCGTCGCGGCGCGTGGCGCATAGCAAACACGACGGTCTTGTACTTCCAGTTGGGCACGCTTACCAGCCGCCCGCGGGTCAGGTCGCGTAGACCGTCCCGCACCACGTCGTCCGCGTCGAGCCACAGCCAGGACGGTGTCTTGGTCATGTCGATGCCGGCGCGACCGTGGAACTCCGTACGCGTGTATCCCGGCGCCAGCGCCATCACCCGTACGCCGAACTGCCGTACGGACAACCCGATCGCCTCGGAGAAGTGCATCACCCAAGCCTTGCTCGCCGGGTAGGTCGAGCCCGGCATGACGGCCGCGAAGCCGGACGCGGAGGAAACGTTGATGATGCCGCCGTGTCGCCGTGCCACCATGCCGGGCAGCGCAGCGTGGGTGAGCCGCATGACTGCGTGCACATTGAGATCCAGCAACCGCTCCTCGTCCTCGGCCGTGGACCGCAGGAAGGATCGGTTCAACGTGACGCCGGCGTTGTTGACCAGAAGATCGATCGGATCGTCGGTGGCAGCGAGACGCTGTTCGACCACGCCACAGCCGGCCGCCGTGGCGAGATCGGCCGGCAACACCGCGGCGTCGACGTGGTGCTTCGCGGACAATTCCGCCGCCATCGCCGTCAGCCTTCCGGTGTCCCGCGCGACCAGCACGAGGCTGTGTCCGCGCGCCGCGAGCTGCCGTGCGAAGGCCGCGCCGATGCCGGATGTCGCGCCGGTGACCAGCGCGGTCCGCATCGATGCTTCGCCGTCCTGCGTCTGTCCCATGCGAGCGAACCTACGCCGAGCGCATCGGAGCGGACGACCGGTGCGCCGAATCCCGGCGGCTCGATCAGCGACGCGGCCGCGTCGCCGACACGGCTCGGAAGTAGGCCGCCGAGGGCCGTACCGACATCAACGACGCGGCGGCAATGAGTGCGAGCATGCCGATGACGGCGATGGCGGCGGACATTGCCGTGAGCCAGTGCGGGAAGGCGTCGGAGAAGCGGGCACCCGCGGCGGCGATCAGCCGCTCGTCGGAGGTCGAGTAATCGGACGACGTCGGCGTGAACGCGCTCGACGACGCGAAGCCGCCAACGCAACACAGCAGGTTCGCGACGATGAAGATCCAGGCCAGGACGCGCGCCACCGGATTGCCACGACGCACCGGGCCGGCCAGCGCGAGGGCGCCGACGATTTGCGGTGCCGCGCCGACGAACACCAGAACGAGGCCAAGGCCGGGCTCGTCCGAGCCGTGGGTGACGCGCGCGAAGGCGACTTGCCATTCGGCCGAGACGCGGTGGTAGCCGACGATGTAGCACAGCAGCAGCACGCCGCTGAGCACCGCGGTCAGCTGCAACAACCGGGCGGCGGCAACCAGCGTCGCCGGTGGTGCCGGCGGCACATACGACCCGGCCGCCATCGCCCACGCGGGGGCGGGCGGCGGGTATCCGTTGCTCGGCCCCGGACGACCACCATACGGCGGGTACGGCCGGTGGTAGGCCGGCGTCGGTCCGGCCGGATAGTACGGCGCCGGTGCATTGCCGGCCGCGCGCGCCGCCGTACCGCTGCCGGCCGCCGGCCCGGCATTCACGTTGCCAGCCGCGCGTACGGCATTAACGTTGCCGGCCGCTTGTCCAGCATTGGCAGGTTGGCCGTACGCCGCCGGGCGCTGACCGATCGGCGGCGCGGACGGGGCCGACTCCGGCCGGGCGGGCGTGGCCGGTGCCGGAACCGTCGCTTGGGTTGGGGCTGACCGCGCTGACGGCATCGGCGTCGGGTCGAAGCGGATGGTCGCAAGCCGCTGGCGCACCTCGATCGCGTTCGCCGGCCGGCCGTCGGGCGCCTTGGCGAGCATCTGCGCGATCAGCGCTTCGAGATCGGCCGGTGCGTCCGGTGCGTACGGCCGCAACGCCAGCGGCGTCGCGTACTGATGCGCGGCCATCCACTGCAGCGGCGTCTCGGCCGTGTACGGCGACCGCCCGGTGACCATCTCGAACAGGAGGCAACCGAGCGAGTAGAGATCGGAGCGTGGATCGACCGGTCCGGCCCCCATCTGCTCCGGCGACGTGTAGCGGAGCGTGCCGAGATAGGCACCCGTGTGCGTGATGCGGGACTTGTCGGCGACCCGGGCGATGCCGAAGTCAACGATCTTCACGTGCCCGCCGTCGGCGGCGACCATCACATTCGCGGGCTTGAGGTCGCGGTGGATGAGCCCGGCGGCGTGCGCGGCCGACAAGCCGGCGCAGATCTCGCCGGCAATCGCCACGACCCGGCGCGCGTCGAGCGGCCCGAGATGCCCGCGCGCCCGCTCGGCCAGCTGATCCTGCAGCGACCCGCCGCGGATCAGCTCCATCACGAGATAGGCGGTCTCCCCCTCGACGCCGTAATCGTGGGCGGTGACGACGTTCGGGTGGTTCAGCGCGGCCACCGCCCGGGCCTCGCGCTCGAACCGCTCGGCGATCTCCTCGCGGCTCTCCGGTCGGGCGGTGTCCAATGTGATCAGCTTGACGGCGACATCGCGACCGAGAATCTGGTCGTGTGCCCGCCACACGGTGCCGAAGCCGCCTTGGCCGAGGCTCGCACGCAGCTCGTAACGGCCGCCGAGCAGCATCCCGACCGACATGGACCCCCCTCGCAAGGCAACGGCCTGACCAGACTCCCGTGCCCCGCCGACCTCGTCAAGCGACGGTACGGCAGCCGTCGCCGCCCGCACTTGTTCGGCAGTCGGGCGCGAATCCGCGCGCCGACCGCCGATCTTCCGTACAAGTGCGAGCGGCGGGTACGCGATTAGGCGGTGGTGGCCGTCGACACGGCGGCCATCACGCTCAGCCCGTCGGCCGCCGTGTCCACGACGACGTGATCGCCGTCGCGGATCTCCCCGGCGAGCAGCGCCTTGGCGAGGCTGTCTCCGATGGCCGACTGCACGAGCCGGCGCAACGGACGGGCGCCGTAGATCGGATCGAACCCGTTGGTGGCCAGCCACTCCTTGGCCGGGTCGGTGACTTCGAGCGTGAGCCGCCGGTCGGTGAGCCGGCGGCCCATCGCGGCCAGTTGGATCCCGACGATCGACTTGAGCTGGGTCACGTCGAGCGCATGGAACACCACGATGTCGTCCAGCCGATTGAGGAACTCCGGCTTGAAGTGCATGTCGACGGCCTCCAGTACGGACGCGCGCCGCTGCTCGTCGTTCATCGTCGGATCGCTCAACGCGGCCGTGCCAAGGTTCGACGTGAGGATGAGGATCGAGTTGCGGAAGTCGACCGTACGGCCTTGGCCATCGGTCAACCGCCCGTCGTCGAGCACCTGCAGCAGCACGTCGAACACGTCCGGGTGGGCCTTCTCGACCTCGTCCAGCAGGATCACCGAGTACGGGCGCCGCCGTACGGCCTCGGTGAGCTGGCCGCCCTGCTCGTAGCCGACGTAGCCGGGCGGGGCACCGACAAGCCGAGCGACCGAATGCTTCTCGGCATACTCGCTCATGTCGATGCGCACCATCGCGCGCTCGTCATCGAAGAGGAACTCGGCCAGCGCCTTGCCCAATTCGGTCTTGCCGACACCGGTCGGGCCGAGGAACAGGAAGCTGCCGGTCGGGCGGTCCGGATCGGCCACGCCGGCACGAGCACGGCGTACGGCGTCGGACACCGCGACGACGGCCTCGCGCTGGCCGATGACGCGGGCGCTCAACGACTCCTCCATGCGGAGCAGTTTGGCCGTCTCGCCCTCCATCAGGCGGCCGGCCGGAATGCCGGTCCACGATGAGACGACCGCCGCGACGTCGTCGGAGCCGACCTCCTCCTTCAGCATCGCGCCGTTGGTCTGGATCGCCGCCAGTTCCGCGGTCGCCTGGGTGAGCGCGCCCTCGAGCTCTGGGATCTTGCCGTACCGCAACTCCGCGGCCCGACCGAGATCGGCGTCACGCTCGGCGCGCTCGGCTTCGCCGCGCAGCGCCTCCAACCGCTCCTTCGTCTCGGAGATCACCTGGATGTGCTGCTTCTCGTTGCGCCACCGCTCGGACAGAGCGGTCAACTCCTCGCGACGGTCGGCCAGTTCGCGGCGCAGCCGCTCCAGCCGTTCCGCTGATGCCGGGTCGGGCTCCTTCTCCAACGCCATCTCTTCAATTTCCAGGCGGCGTACCGTCCGCTCGATCTCGTCCACCTCAACCGGGCGCGAGTCGATCTCCATGCGCAACCGCGACGCGGCCTCGTCGATCAGGTCGATCGCCTTGTCCGGCAGGAAACGGTCGGCAATGTAGCGGTCGGACAGCGCCGCGCTCGCGACCAGGGCCGCGTCGGTGATGCGCACACCGTGGTGCACCTCGTAGCGCTCCTTGAGGCCGCGCAGGATGCCGATGGTGTCCTCGACCGTCGGCTCGCCGACGAGCACCGGCTGGAAGCGTCGCTCCAACGCCGGGTCCTTCTCGATGTTGGATCGGTACTCGTCGAGCGTGGTCGCGCCGACCATGCGCAGCTCACCGCGCGCGAGCATCGGCTTGAGCATGTTGCCAGCGTCCATCGAGCCTTCGCCCTTGCCGGCTCCGACGACGGTGTGCAACTCGTCGAGGAACGTGATGATCTGACCGTCCGAGCCCTGGATCTCCTCAAGGACCGACTTCAACCGCTCCTCGAACTGGCCGCGGTATTGCGCGCCGGCGACCATGGCGCCGAGGTCGAGGCTCACCAACCGCTTGTCGCGCAACGACTCGGGGATGTCGCCGGCGACGATGCGCTGGGCCAGACCTTCGACGATCGCCGTCTTGCCGACGCCGGGTTCGCCTATCAAGACCGGGTTGTTCTTGGTACGGCGGGACAGCACCTGAATCACGCGGCGGATTTCCGAGTCGCGCCCGATGACGGGATCTACCTTGCCCTCGCGAGCCTTGCGCGTGAGATCGACGCTGTATTTGTCCAGTGCTTGATACTGCTGCTCCGGGTCGGCCGACGTGACACGCCGGTTGCCACCACGGATCTGCGGGAACGCGGCCACCAGCGCGTCCTCGGTCGCGCCGACGGACTTGAGCGCGTCGGACACCGCACCGCCAGTGCGGGCCAGGCCGGCCAGCAGGTGCTCAGTGGACACGTACTCGTCACCCAACGGCCGGGCGATCGCCTCAGCGGCGTTGAGCGCGTTCACCAGCTCGCGCGCGAGACTCGGCTCGGCGACGCTGGAACCGCTGGCCGCGGGCAGCCGGTCGACGGCGTGGACGGCCTGACGGCGTACGTCGGCCGGGTTCGCCCCGACGGCACGCAGCAGGGCCGGCGCCGTGGAGTCACCGGTATCCAGCAGAGCGAGCAATAGGTGCCAGGTTTCAACGGTGGCGTGGCCGCGCTGTGCGGCCGTATCGACCGCGGCCTTGATGACCTCGCGGCTCTTCGTGGTCAGGCGCTCGGCGTTCAATCGTTCTCCTTGGAGTCTTGCGGTTGTTCGGTACCGGCCACGACCGGGCCGGAGTTGAGTCTAGTCGACTCAAGTTTGAAACGCTTCCGCTCAGAGCCGAATTCCCCCTCGATTGCCGGCACAAGATCCGCGCGACTTCCTGGAAGTCGCCCGGTCCTGGGTACGCCGAAGCGGGCAACTTCCGTGAAGTTGCGGCCGGAACCGGTGGCGACGGGGCGTACGGTGCAGGCGTGATCGAACGGATCAACCCGCCGGTGCTCGCTCGCCCGTCCGGCTTCAGCCATGCCGTACGCGCCTCCGGTACCACGGTCTACCTCGCCGGGCAGACCGGCATGGACGCCGACGGCGCGATCGTCCACGGCGGGGTGGTCGCCCAGTTCGAGCAGGCGTTGACCAATCTGCTGACCGCACTGGCCGCCGCCGGCGGTGCGCCCGATCAGCTCGTACGCGTCACGATCTACATCGCGGACGTGCCCGCCTACCGAGCCGCGGCGGCCGAGATCGGCGCGGTCTGGCGACGCCTGGCCGGCCGCGACTACCCGGCGATGGCGGGTATCGGTGTGGCCCGGCTGTGGGACGACGATGCTCTCGTCGAGATCGAGGGGATCGCCGTCCTGCCCTGACGGCCTCGGTTGACGAGCCACACTGAGCGGCCGGCCCGTGATTGGCGTCACGCCACGCCGGCGAGCGCGCATGGGGAGTGGACCGGTGCGCCGTATAGCCTTCGAGGTACACGATCCACCGCGGCACCGGCCGCGCACACCGGGGAGGGGGTCAGCACATGCCCGACGAACATGAGCTGTACGAACTGACCGGTGACCTGCCGGAGCTGGACCGACCGGTGCTGGTGCAGGCGATGACCGGCTTCGTCGACGCCGGCGGTGCCACCCGGCTGGCGCGTGACCAGTTGCTGGCCGCCGACGACACGGAACTGTTGGTCCGCTTCGACATCGACGCGCTGCTCGACTACCGCTCGCGCCGCCCGACGATGCAGTTCGTCGAGGACCACTGGGAGAGCTACGAAGAACCGCAGCTCGCGATCTTCCGGGCCGCCGACGAGCAGGGCACGCAGTTCCTGCTGTTGACCGGCCCCGAGCCGGACCTCGCCTGGGAGCGCTTTACCGCATCCGTCATCGACCTGGTCGAGCGCATGAACGTCCGGCTGACCGTGGGATTCAACGCGATCCCGATGGCCGTGCCGCACACGCGACCGACGGGTGTCACCGCGCACGCCTCCAAGCGCGAGCTGATCGCCGGCTACGAGCCGTGGCTGCAGCGCGTCCAGGTGCCCGGCAGTGCCGGTCATCTGCTGGAGTATCGCCTCGGCCAGCAGGGACACGACGCGATGGGCTTCGCCGTACACGTACCGCACTACCTTGCGCAAACCGAGTTCCCGCAGGCCGCCGAGCAGCTCATCACGTCGCTGTCGCGGACCACCGGTCTCCTGCTGCCGACGGACGCGCTACGGACGACCGGAGCCGAGGTCCGGGCCGAGGTCGACCGCCAGATCGGCGAGAACCCGGAGGCCGCCGCTCTGGTCGAGTCGCTGGAAACGCAGTACGACACCTATTTGCGCGGTCGGGCGACCGGCGGCAACCTGCTCGCCACGAGCGGTCCACTGCCGACCGCCGAGGAGTTGGGTGCCGAGCTGGAGCGCTTCCTGGCCAACCAGACCAACCCGCCGGGCGACCAGCCCAATCAGTAGTCGCCGGCGCCGACGGCGGTGACATACGCCTCGCGGCTGCCGCTACGCAGCGGCGATGACATACGCCTCGCGGCTGCCGCTACGCAGCGGCGATGACATACGCCTCGCGGCTGCCGCTACGCAGCGGCGGTGACGAAGTCGTTCGCCGGTTCGGCGAGGCGATCGCGAGCCGCGTCGAACACCGCCCGTGCGGCGGGCGCCGGCCAGTCGGTCGGTAGCAGCTCTACCGGCAGACCGGGATCCAGGTAGGGCAGCCGTCGCCAGGCCGTCAACACCCGGACCCAGGCCGCGAACGCCGCGCCCGGGTCGCCCAGCTCCGGTTGATCCGTGGCGTTGCCGGCCACGAATTCCTGGTACGCCGCCCGGACGCCGTCGAGATCCCACCACGTGGCTGCGTGCTCGACGATGTCGCCGAACGCGAGATACGCGGCGTGCCAGAGGTCGACGTACGCGGCCAGACCGTGCCGTTCGAGCGAGGCCCGAGTCAAGTCGAGCCGATGCGCCGGTGCGACCCAGACACCGGATGCGCACGCGCCGAACCCGAGCGCTCCGAGCTGCGTACGCAGGACGTGCCGCTTCGCCCGCTCCGGCTCCGGCACCGAGAACACCGCGAGCAGCCAACCGTCGGCGAGCCGCGGCTCGATCGGTGCGAAGATGCGGGCGTCCCCCTCGGCCAAGATCGCGATGGCCGATCGGTCAGGCCGTAACCGGCCACGCCGCCCCGCCGCGACGGGACGAGCAGACCCCGCCGCTTCAGCCGGGAGATGGCCGAACGGACGGCCGCCTCGTCGACGTCGAGCTCGGCGAGCAGCCGTACCAGTAAGGAAACCGGCAGCCAGCCATCGCCGCCCGGCCCGGCCGAACTCGACGGCGCCGAGGTCCGATCGGCGGGCGCGCCGCGGTCGATCGGCCCGAGCTGGCGGAGCTCGCCCCGCGCGTAGAGACCGTAGACGGTGACGATGAGCGCACGAGGCTGTGTGGCGGCTGGCGACGGTGGCACATGGTCAACATAGCGCGGCATTGACTGTCGTCAAGAACGCGCGATACTGCAGGAGATGGCCGCGCTCACAAAGCGCGGACCGCTCAGCCGACTCGGACACATCACGAAGCTCGGACAGCAAGGAGCCACCCACGATGCTGGCGCCCTCCGCACATGTCGACACGTTCACCCGGGACAACCTGCCACCAGCGGACGCGTGGCCGCCGCTGGTCTTCGATCCGGCGGTTTTCGGCTCGTCGCAGCCTTATCCGGACCGGCTCAACGCGGCCGTCGAGTTGCTTGACCAGACCATCGGCACACACGGCGCCGATCGGCGGGCGTTGGTGTTCCCGGGCGGTTCGTGGACGTACGGCGAGTTGCGCGACAACGTCGGCCGGCTCGCGAATCTGTTGACGGGCGAGTTCGGCATCGTGCCCGGCAACCGCGTGCTGCTGCGGATGCCGAACAATCAGTGGCTCGTCGCCGCCTGGCTCGCCGTCCTGAAGACCGGGGCGGTCGCGGTCACGTCGATGCCGGCGCTGCGCGCGGCCGAGTTGCGTACGGTCCACGAGATCGCCCACGTCACGGCCAGCCTGGTCGACCACCGGTTCCTGGCCGACTGGACCGATGCGGGCATCGGCCCGGGCGCCGTGGTCGGCGGCGACAACGACGTGGTGTCGCGTCTCGACGGCTATCCGGCCGAATTCGCGGCGGTGGACACGGCCGCCGATGACGTCGCGATGCTCGCGTTCACGTCCGGCACCACCGGCCGGCCGAAGGCGACGATGCACTTCCACCGCGATCTCCTCGCGACGTGCGACACGTTCTCCCGCCACGTCCTGCGACCGACGCCGGACGATCTGTTCGTCGGCTCGCCGCCGATCGGTTTCACGTTCGGCCTTGGCGGGCTCGTGCTCTTCCCGATGCGAGCCGGCGCCGCATCGTTGCTGGTGGAACGCCCGACGCCGGATGCCCTCGTGGCGGCGATCGCGGAACACGGCGCGACGGTTCTCTTCACCGCGCCGACCGCCTACCGGGCGATGCTGGCCGTTCCCGACGCAAATTTCGCCAGCCTGCGCCGGTGCGTAAGCGCCGGGGAGCCGCTCAGCCGCGCAACCTGGCAGACCTTCTTCGACCGTACGGGGTGCCGGATCATCGACGGCATCGGCTCGACCGAGATGCTGCACATCTTCGTCTCGTCCGCGGACGACGACATCCGACCGGGCGCGACCGGCCGACCGGTCCTCGGCTACCAGGCGTGCATCCTCGACGACGACGGCCACGAGGTGCCCGACGGCACGCTCGGCCGCCTCGCCGTACGCGGTCCGACCGGGTGCCGCTATTTGAACGACAGACGCCAGTCCACGTACGTGCAGCACGGGTGGAACCTCACCGGCGACACGTACCTGCGCGACGCCGACGGCTACTTCTGGTACCAGGCCCGCAACGACGACATGATCATCTCGGCCGGGTTCAACATCGCCGGGCCGGAGGTCGAGGCGGCGCTGTTGACACACCCCGACGTGATGGAGTGCGCGGTCGTCGGCGCGCCGGACGAAGAGCGGACCATGATCGTGCACGCGTTCGTCGTCGTCCGGCCCGGTGCCACGATCGACGCGGCCGCGCTGCAGGAGCACTGCCGGCGCACGATCGCACCGTACAAGATGCCGCGGATCGTCGAGTTCATCGATGCGCTGCCGCGGACCACGACCGGCAAGGTGCAGCGCTACCGGCTGCGGGAGATGGTCGCGCACTGATGCCCCGGGATCCTCGAGCGTTGCGCATCGCGATCGTCGGCGGCGGGCCCGGCGGGCTCTACTTCGCCTGTCTCGCGAAGCAGCTCGATCCGGACCGAGAAATCACGGTCTGGGAACGCAACCCGCCCGACGACACGTACGGCTTCGGGGTCGTGTTCTCCGACGAGACGCTCGGGGGCATCGAGCATGCCGATGCGGTGATCCACGAACGGATGGCGCGCAGCTTCGCCCGCTGGGACGACATCGACGTGCATTACGCGGGCGAGGTGGTCACCAGCGGTGGGCACGGTTTCGCCGCGATGAGCCGTCGCCAACTGTTGCGCATCCTGCGCGAACGAGCGGCCGACGTCGGCGTGCGCGTACGGTTCGGCGAGGCCGCGCCACCACTGGCGCGGCTCCGGGCGGACTACGACCTCGTCGTCGCCGCCGACGGCGTCAACTCCACCGTCCGGACGCCGGCCGATGCCACCTTCGGCGCAACGTACGAGAACCGGCGCTGCCGCTACATCTGGTTCGGCACGGACAAGGTGTTCGACGCGTTCACGTTCGACATCCGGGCGACGCCGGCCGGCGTGATGCAGGTGCACGCCTATCCGTACGACGCCGGCGGCTCGACCCTGATCGTCGAAATGACCGAGGAGGTCTGGCAGAAGGCCGGCTTCGCCGCGTCGCCGGCCGTCGTCACGCCGGAGGCACTGTCACCGGGCGACTCCGACACGTACGCCATCGAGCGGTGCGAGGAGATCTTCGGCGACCTGCTCGGTGGCGATCCGGGCGGCGGCCGGCCCCACCGTCTCGTCGGCAACCACAGCCGCTGGATCAACTTCACGACCCTGCGCTGCGAGCGCTGGTACGACGGCAACGTCGTACTGCTCGGCGACGCCGCGCACACCGCGCACTTCTCGATCGGGTCGGGCACCAAGCTCGCGATGGAGGATGCGCTCGCGCTCGCCGCCTGTCTGGCCGAGGCGCCCGACCTGCCCGACGCGCTCGCGGCCTACCAAACCGAGCGGAAACCCGTCGTGGTGTCCACCCAGCGGGCGGCGCAAGCGAGCCTGGAGTGGTTCGAAAATCTCGACCAGTACGTCGACCAGCCACCACTGCGGTTCGCGTTCAACCTGCTGACCCGGTCGCGCCGGGTCACGTACGAGAATCTCCGGGTCCGCGACCCGGAGTTCGTAGCCGCGGTGGACGCGTGGTTCGCCGCGTCGCTCGGTGAACCGGTGCGGCCGCCGATGTTCCACCCGATCCGGCTGCGCGATCTCACGCTGGACAGCCGCATCATCGTCTCGGCCATGGACATGTACTCCTCGACCGATGGCTACCCGGGCGACTTCCACCTCGTACACCTGGGCAGCAAGGCGCTCGGCGGGGCCGGCCTGGTGATGACGGAAATGGTCTGCGTGTCGCCGACCGGCCGGATCACGCCCGGCTGCACCGGTCTGTGGACGGACGGGCAGCGCGAGGGCTGGGCCCGGATCGTGTCGTTCGTGCACGCCGAGTCGCCGGCCAAAATCGGCATCCAGCTCGGCCATTCCGGTCGCAAGGGCTCGACCCGGCTGATGTGGGAAGGCATGGATGATCCGTTGCCGGCCGGAAACTGGCCGGTGGTCGGGCCGTCGGCGGTGCCGTACCGGCCGGTGAACCAGATCCCCCGCGAACTGTCCGTGGCCGACATGGCGGCGATCCGCGACGAGTTCGTCGCCGCCGCTCGTCGGGCGGCCGACGCCGGATTCGACCTCCTCGAACTGCACTGCGCGCACGGCTACTTGCTCTCGTCGTTCCTGTCACCGCTCACGAACCGGCGCGCCGACGCGTACGGCGGCTCGATCGCCGGCCGCCTGCGCTATCCGATCGAGGTGTTCGACGCGGTCCGCGCGGTGTGGCCGGTCGAGCGGCCGATGAGCGTACGGATCTCGGCCACCGACTGGGCGCCCGGCGGAGTAGGCGTGGACGAGGCGATCGAGATCGCGCGGACGTTCGCCGCCCACGGCGTGGACGCCATCGACGTGTCGACCGGTCAGGTCGTGTCCGAGGAAAGGCCGGCGTTCGGTCGGTCGTATCAGGTGCCGTACGCCGATGCGATCCGCAATGCGCTAAACACGTCGCATCCGAACGTCGCCGTGATCGCGGTCGGCGCGATCTCGTCGTACGACGATGTGAATTCACTGCTCCTTGCCGGCCGCGCCGACTTGTGCGCGCTCGGCCGTACCCACCTTTATGACCCGCAGTGGACGCTGCACGCGGCCGCGGACCAGGGCTATCCGATCGCCTGGCCGAAGCCATTCGCGGCGGGCAGCCGCCGTCCACAGACCGGCCGGAGCGATGGCCCGAAACCGCGCCTCGACCTCGTTCGCGATCCCCTCGCCGGTGCGACTCGCCACGGCCGCTGGCGGCCCGCGGCGTCGCAGTCCGGCGAGACCAGCTCGGTGGATACGTCGGAGACCGGCGGGCCAGCCTCGCCGGATAACAGGTTGGCCCAATGAGTGCGACGACTCTTCCGCTGACCCGGCATCGGACGTTAGGTTTACGCCACCCCCGATAAGGCGCGAACGTGGCCAGATCGGGCGACTTGCTCCAGTTATCCCGATTCTGACAACACATTCCCGTAGCCGAACGGCACCGGCACGGCAACAGGAGCCACAGGTGAGCGTGCAACCGACGACATTTCGCGGTTTCGCGAATCCGGTCGACCCGACCGCGGCGGAGCTGCGTACATGGGCCTACTACCCGGATTCCGTCGCGCTCGAGGACATGCCGCCCTACTGGGACCTGCTGGTCGCCGGCGACCGCCTGATCCCGACGATCTTTGCGCTGGCCATGGACCCCGACTGCCCGGCCCGCCGGTTTGCGATCCACTGCCTCTACATCTATGCCGCCGACGGCATCCGCACCGATTTCAGCGCCCATCCGAAGCGCCGGCTGCACAAGCTCGTGAAGCGCGCCGAGGCCGAGGGCGACGAGTCGATGCACACGTGGGCCTACAACGTCCGAGTGCTTCTGGCCCGCCCGCAGATCTTCGATTTCCGGGACTGGTGCGAGGGCGGCCTGGTTCGGTCGCGCCGCCGGCTCGGCTGAGCCGTCGCCGCTGCGGCGGTCGCGGCTTGACCGCGCTCACGGCTTGACCGCGCTCGCGGAGGCGCGTGCTCACGGCGGATCTTCCCGACATGTCGGGCATTTGACGCCAGACATGATTAGTCGGTACGAACGGCGGACGGCCTGAGGCGAGCGCCGGCGGCGGCTAGCGTCCTAGATAGAGCGATTCCGGCAAATCGGAAACGCCCTCTAGAACGGAGACGTCATGGGTATGAGCGACATGGTCGCCAAGGCCAAGGACGCGCTCAGGGGCCACTCCAGCAAGGCTGACCAGGGTATCGACAAGGGCGCGGACATGGCCGCCAACAAGGCCGACGACATGACCGGTGGCAAGCACTCGGACCAGGTCGACAAGGGTCGCGACATGGCCGCCGACAAGAGCAAGGACGCCATGGACAAGTTCGGCGACGACGCCTAGGGGCTTCCGCGAGATCACCCATCGACTAACTACGCCGCTCCGCCGGCCGGACTGGGTTTCCGGTCGCCGCGGGCGGCTTTGTCCAGACAGAAGCAGGCGCCGCGACGGATCGCCGTCGCGGCGCCTGTCTGCTTGCCTGGTTTAGGAGTCTTGTCAGCCGCTGCCGGCCGGTCGGCGCGGCCGCCAGACGACGAGCGCGGTCGTACGTTCGTAAACCGGCGTCAGATCGCGAGTCGGATAGGCGGCCATCGACTGGACCTGGGCCAGCCGCTGGTGTGCCTCCGACAGGTCGGCCTCCAGATCCATGATCCGGCGCTGCAGATCGACCACGAGCTTCTCCAGGTCGATGATCCGGCGTACGCCTTCGAGACTCACGCCATCATCCTGGCTCAGTCGCTGGATCTCGCGCAGCAGTACGACATCCCGTTCGCTGTAGCGGCGGCCGCCGCCCGGCGTCCGGGCCGGCGACACGAGACCCAGCCGGTCATACTGCCGCAGCGTCTGCGGATGCATTCCGGCCAGGCGCGCGGCCACCGAGATGATCAGCACCTTCGCGTCGGACGCGTGATCAACCGACGCGACCACTCGTTCGTCTCGTTCAGACATGGTTCAACCGGCTCTCCAGCTGTTGCCGCGGCGCGGGTGGAGTCGCGGCAGCGAAGTCGTCGAGCGCCTTGCGGGCCTCGGCCGACACATCCTTCGGCACCACCACGTCGACGGTCACGAGCAGGTCGCCGACCGTCTTGTCACGACGGACGATGCCCTTGCCGCGGACGCGGAGCGTACGGCCGCTAGGCGTACCCGGCGGCACGCGGAGGGTCACCGAACCATCGAGAGTCGGGACCCGGAGGTCCACGCCGGTGACCGCTTCCACGAATGTGATCGGCACCGCCAGCGTCAGATCGTCGCCGTACCGGCCGAACAGTGCGTCGTCTCGTACCTTGATCAGGACGTACAGGTCGCCGGGTGGGCCACCACGCTCACCCGGTTCGCCGCGGCCGGCGATGCGGATGCGTTGCCCGTCGGCGACACCGGCCGGAATGCGGATCGTCATCGTCCGGGTCTTCGTGACGCCGCCGGTGCCGTGGCATTCCGGGCACTTCTCGTCGACGACCGTGCCCACACCCTGGCAGTTGCGGCACGGCTCGGACAGGCTGAACGCGCCCTGGTTATTCGTGACGAGGCCGGAGCCTTGGCACACCGGACAGGTTCGCGGCGACGTACCGGGCTTCGCACCACTGCCGTGGCATGTGTCGCAGACGCCCGGAGCGCGCAACGTGATCGGCATGGTCACACCGCGTACGGCATCGCCAAAGTCGAGCGTCACCTCGGCCTCGACGTCCCGGCCGCGTGTCATGCCGGGCCGGCGCGCGGTGCGGGTCGCGCCGCCCGAAAAGATCGAGCCGAACAGGTCGGAGAAACCGGCGCCGCCGAACCGCCGGTCGCTGGCCGTCGCCGTCGCGTCGCCGAAGATGTCGCCCATGTCGAACCCACCGGTTGGCGCGCCGGCACGCGTCGACCGACGGAACGCGCCCGACCCGAACAACTGCCGCATCTCGTCGTATTCGGCACGCTTGCGCGGATCGGACAGTACGTCATTGGCCTCGGACACGGCCTTGAACCGCTCCTCGGCATCGCGGTTGCCGGGGTTGCGGTCGGGATGCAGCTCGCGCGCGAGCTTGCGATAGGCCTTCTTCACGTCGTCGGCCGACGCGGACTTGCTGACGCCGAGTACGGCGTAGAAGTCCTTCTCGATCCAGTCCTTGGAACTCAATGAGCTACCTTTCGCTCACGGCCGTGGGGTAACACAAGCACATGCGCCTCGCGGCTGCGCTACGCATCGGCTGACCAATACGCCTCGCGGCTGCGCTACGCATCGGCTGGCCAATGTGCCTCGCGGCTGCGCTACGCATCGGCTGGCCGCGGTGTCACTCGGGGTCCGCGACACCGACGAGCGCCGGACGCAACATCCGCTCGCCCAGCTGATAGCCGCGCCGCATGATCTCGACGCACGTCGTCTCCGTGACGTCCGGCGAACTCGTGTGCGACACCGCCTCATGCAACGTCGGGTCGAACGGATCGCCCGGCGCCCCGAAGGCGGTCAGACCGAACTTCGTGAGCGCCGTGACAAGCTGCTCGGCCACCGCGCCGAACGGACCGACGAGGTCGCCATGGTCGCGAGCCCGGTCGAGGTCGTCGAGCACGGGCAGAAGCTGAGTCAGTACGGCACCGGTGGCGTACTCGCCGGCAAGCGTCCGGTCCCGGTCGACCCGCTTGCGGTAGTTGGCGTATTCGGCCGTGATCCGTTGCAGATCGCGAGTGAGTTCGCCCAGGTCCCCCCGCAAAGTCTCAAGCTCCTGGTCGAACGGCTGCCCGTCGTCGCCGGCCTGATCGCCGCCCTCCGCCTCGATGACCTCGGCGGTCTTGCCGTTGTGCACGTCAGTTTCCTTGCCATTGGTATTCGCAGCGCCCTCGGTCGACTCGGCCGCGGTGTCAGTCGCCTTGCCAGCGTCAGTCCCCGCCTCCTTGGTCTCGTCGCCCTTGGTCTTCTCGGCCGCGGCCTTACCGTCGGTCGAGGCCAGCGTCACCTCGAGGTCGATGGTCGAGTCGCCGTCGTCTGTGGCGGCCGTCGCGTCGTCATCGGTGCCACTCGCGGACGTGGCCGCCGCGTCCTTGTCAGCTCGGTCGTTCACCGCATCCCCGGGCGGCGCGGCCGTCGCGCCGGAGCCCTCCGGCGCATCGGCCGCCGCACCGGCCGAGACCGCCCCACCGTCAGACGGCGGCGCGGTCTCGGGTCGATTCGGGTGTGCGGCGCCCTTCGACGTCACTTCTCCCCGTCCTCGTCGATGACCTCGGCGTCGACGACATCCTCGTCGCCCGCCGCGGCACCGCCGGGCGCTCCGCCAGCAGCGCCGGGCTCGCCCGGCTGCTCACCGGCGCCGGCCGCCGTACTTGCGGAGGCCTGGCTGTACAGCGCCGAGCCGGCCTTCTGCGACGCGGCCATCAGCTTCTCGTGGGCGTCCTTGATCTTCTCGATCTCAGTGCCGCCGAGCGCGGACCGCAGGTCGCCGAGCGCCTCGTTGATCTCGTCCTTGGAGTCGGCCGGGATCTTGTCGCCGTTCTCGGCGAGGAACTTCTCGGTCTGCCACTGCAGGGCCTCGGCGAGGTTGCGCGTCTCCGCCTCTTCGCGACGGCGCTTGTCCTCGTCCGCGTGGTCCTGTGCGTCGCGCATCATCCGCTCGATGTCATCCTTCGGCAGGGCCGAGCCGCCGGTGATGGTCATCGACTGCTCCTTGCCGGTGCCGAGGTCCTTCGCGTTGACGTGGACGATGCCGTTCGCGTCGATATCGAAGGTGACCTCGATCTGCGGGACGTTGCGCGGTGCCGGCGGGATGCCGGTCAGCTCGAACGTGCCGAGGCGCTTGTTGTACTGCGCCATGTCGCGCTCACCCTGGAAGACCTGGATGAGGACCGACGACTGGTTGTCCTCGGCGGTCGTGTAGACCTCGGAGCGCTTGGTCGGGATCGTCGTGTTGCGCTCGACGAGCTTGTGCATGATGCCGCCCTTGGTCTCGATGCCAAGCGACAGCGGCGTGACGTCGAGGAGCAGCACATCCTTGACCTCACCCTTGAGCACACCGGCCTGCAGCGCGGCGCCGACGGCGACGACCTCGTCCGGGTTGACGCCCTTGTTCGGCTCCTTGCCGCCGAGCAGCTCCTTGACCAGGTCGGTCACGGCCGGCATGCGGGTCGAGCCGCCGACGAGGATGACGTGGTCGATGTCGGCGATCTTGATGCTGGCATCCTTGATCGCCTGCTCGAACGGGCCCTTCGTACGGTCCAGCAGGTCCTGCGACATGCGCTGGAACTCCGAGCGCGACAGCGAGATGTCCAGGTGCAGCGGGCCCGAGCTACCGGCCGTGATGTACGGCAGGTTGATGTTCGTCGTGGTCGCGGCGGACAGCTCGATCTTCGCCTTCTCGGCCGCCTCACGGAGGCGCTGCATCGCCATCTTGTCCTGCGACAGGTCGATGCCGTTCTGACCGCGGAACGTCTTGACCAGGTGATCGATGATCCGCTGGTCCCAGTCGTCACCACCGAGGTGGTTGTCGCCGCTGGTCGACTTGACCTCGATCACGCCCTCGCCGAGCTCGAGCAGCGACACGTCGAACGTGCCACCACCGAGGTCGAACACGAGCACGGTCTGCTCCTTGGAGCCCTTGTCGAGGCCGTACGCCAGCGCGGCCGCGGTCGGCTCGTTGACGATGCGCAGCACGTTGAAGCCCGCGATCTCGCCGGCCTCCTTAGTGGCCTGCCGCTGCGCGTCGTTGAAGTAGGCCGGCACGGTGATCACGGCGTCGGTGATCGACTCGCCGAGGTAGGCCTCAGCGTCCCGCTTGAGCTTCATCAGCACCCGGGCCGAGATCTCCTGCGCGGTGTACTTCTTGGCGTCGATGTCGACGGACCAGTTGGTGCCCATCTCGCGCTTCACGGACCGGATCGTCCGGTCCGGGTTCGTCACCGCCTGGCGCTTGGCGACCTCACCGACCAACACCTCGCCGTTGCGGGCGAACGCGACAATTGACGGGGTGGTACGTGAGCCTTCGGCGTTCGCGATAACGGTGGGCTCCCCGCCCTCCAAGACACTGACACACGAGTTCGTGGTGCCCAGGTCGATACCGACCGCACGAGCCATGGTGTATTCCTCCAGGTCAAGCTGCATATACAAGATTTCGTCCGCCAAAGTTGAGCGGACCGGACTCAATAGTGCCACGCGGCCGCCAGATGTCAACTTGAAGTTGAGTCCGGCCGGCGCAAGGTGACGTGGGCCACCAGTGGGCCACCCGCCGGGCCGCCAGAGGGCCGGCGCCGACGGCGCGAATGCCACCCCGTCGGCGTGGGCCGGAGCGACCGGCGTGCCGGAACTTTGGCACGATACCTGGATAGATCGGGCACGCTATCACTGTGGGCGACACCGCCAGCCAGCTCCTCGACGCGCTGACCGAGATGCGTACGGTCATCTCCGGCGCGCGCTTTCCGCTGGCCGTACCGTCCGGCCGGGAGGCCGAGGCGGCCGCGGAGCGGCTGACGAAACAACTCGACGATTATCTTCTGCCCCGGCTCGGTCGGCTGGACGCGCCCCTGCTCGTCGTCGTCGGAGGGTCCACCGGTGCCGGAAAATCGACGCTAGTCAACAGCATCGTACGGGCGCCGGTCAGCGCCGCCGGCGTACTCCGGCCGACCACCCGCGCCCCGGTGCTCGTCAGCCATCCCAATGATGTCGCGTGGTTCGCCGAGCGGCGCGTGCTACCCGGTCTGACGAGAACCAACGCCGCGCGTACGGACCAAGGCAGCCTGCAGGTGATCGCGGCGCCCGGTCTGGCGCCGGGTCTCGCGCTGCTGGACGCACCCGACATCGACTCGGTGGTCGACGAGAACCGGGAACTCGCCGCCCAACTCCTCGCCGCCGCGGACCTGTGGCTGTTCGTCACGACCGCGGCACGATATGCCGACGCGGTGCCGTGGCAGGTTCTGCGTACGGCTCGGGATCGCGGGACGGTGCTCTCGCTGGTGCTCGATCGCGTGCCGCTCGGCGCGGACGAGGAAGTCGCCGCCCACTTGCGCGAGATGCTCACCGCCCAACGGCTGGGCGACGTCGAGCTCTTCATCCTTCCCGAGGTCGAGATCGGCGGATCGGGCCTGATCCCGGAGTTGCTCGTCGCGCCGCTGCGCGGCTATCTCGATCGCCTCGCGGGCGACGCCGCCGCCCGCTCCGAGGTGATCCGCACCACGCTCGACGGCGCGATCCGCTCGCTGGTGGGCGACCTCGACGCGCTCGCCCTGGCGGCCGAGGAGCAGGGCCGGGCCTGGAGCGTGCTCGACGACGCGGTCACGAAGGCGTACGCGGAGGCCGACGACGACATCGCCAACGCGCTCGCGGACGGTGCGTTGCTGCGCGGCGAGGTGCTCGCACGCTGGCAGGAATTCGTCGGTACGGGCGACCTTATGCGCGCGCTGCAGGCGAGCATCGGCCGAGTGCGGGATCGCGTCGTCACCAGCGTCACCGGCCGCCCCGCTCCCGGCCGCCAACTTCGAGATGCCCTCACCTCGGGCGTCGCGACCCTCATCGAGGCACAGGCCACCGAGGCCGGTGAACGCGCCGCGGCCGCCTGGGCCGCGACACCCGCCGGTGCCTCCCTCGCGACCCCGACGCTCGCGCAGCCACGCCCCGATCTTCGCGAGCGATGCGAGCGGCTCGTCCGGGACTGGCAGCGGGGCGTTCTCGATCTCGTCGCCAAGCAGGGCGCGCAAAAGCGCCGTCTGGCCCGGATCACCGCATATTCGGTCAACGCCACCGGCCTGCTTGTCATGATCGCCGTGTTCGCCTCGACCGCGTTCATCCCGACCGGCGCCGAGATCGCGGTCGCCGGCGGCACCACGCTGGCCGCGCAAAAGTTGCTCGAAGCGGTGTTCGGCGACGAGGCACTGCGCCGCCTTGCCCGTGACGCTCGCGAGGACCTGCTGCTCCGCGTACGCGCGCTGTTTGAGGTCGAAGCCGCGCGATTCGGTGACGTGCGCGCGGCGATCTCGCTCGATCCGACGTTGCCCGAACGCCTGCGCCGCAGCTCGCACACGATCGCGCAGCTCGGCCCGGTCGGGAGCGCCAAATGAGCATGACCGGACGGCTCCGGGACGTCCTGCGCCGCGGCGAACCCGCCGTCGACGCGGACACGCTGATCGCGCGCGTCGACGCATTGGGGCGCTTCACCAGAGCGGCCGGGCCGCACCTGCCGGCGGATCTGCTCCGGCCGGCCGAGGCGGTGATGGCGCGGGCCGGCGACCGGCTGGCGCTGTCCCGCGATCACACGGTCGTCGCACTGGCCGGTGCCACCGGCAGTGGTAAGTCCAGCCTCTTCAACGCGCTCGCCGGGCTCGAGCTGTCGACCGTCGGCTTTCGCCGCCCGACGACCGGCGTCGCGCACGCGTGCGTCTGGCAGGAAGAGGGCACCGCGGACCTGCTCGATTGGCTGGAGGTGCCCAAGCCGCAGCGCTTCGCGCGGGAGAGTGCCCTCGACGCCGACGACCAGGCCGCCTTGCGCGGTCTCGTGCTGCTGGACCTGCCCGATTTCGACTCGATCGAGGCCGCGCACCGTGAGGAGGTCGACCGGCTGCTGCGCCTGGTCGACCTCGTCATCTGGGTCACCGATCCACAGAAGTACGCCGACCAGGTGATCCATGAGCAGTACCTGCAGATGTTCCACCGGCAGGCGCCGAACATGGTCGTCGTTCTGAACCAGGCCGACCGGTTGCCCGACGCTGATGTCACCCGGTGCCTCGCCGATTTGCGCCGGCTGCTCGGCGCGGACGGTCTCGGAAGCGTGCCGCTGCTCGCCACGTCCGCGACGAGTCCGCGCCCGGGCATCGTCGAGTTGCGCGGCACGCTGGAGCACGCCGTCGCGGAACGGGTCGCGGCGCTGCGCCGCCTCAGCGCGGACGTAGACGAGGCGGTCGACGATCTGAAGCCGCTCGTCGGTCCGGTGGTCGGCGCCGACACGCTCGACCGTGGCGTAACCCGGGACCTGTCCGATGCGCTCGCGGTCAGCGCCGGGGTGCCGGCCGTCACCGAGGCCACCGCCCGGGCCTACCGCTTCCGGGCCGGCAAGTCCATGGGCTGGCCGCTGACCCGGTGGGTCCGACACCTCAAAGCCGATCCGCTGGCCCGCCTACGACTGGGTCGCGCCAACGCGGCGGCGGCGAGTGCGTCGTCGTTGCCCGGCCCCACGACCGCCGAGCGGTCCACGGCCACGCTGGCGATCCGGACCGTCGGCGAACGCGCCGGTCACGATCTGCCGGCCTCCTGGGCGGCCGCGGTATCGGCTGCGGCTCGGTCGCGCAGTGCCGACCTCGGCGACGCGCTCGACCGTGCCATCGTCGGCACCGATCTCGGAGTCGATCGCAAGCCATTCTGGTGGCGGGTGGTCAACGTGCTGCAGTGGCTCGTTACCGTGGCTGCGCTGGCCGGTGCCGTCTGGCTGCTCGCCCGCATCGGGCTCATTGCGCTCGGTCTGCCGACGTACGACGTGCTGCACGTCGGCCGCGTACCGCTCGCGACGCTCGTACTCGCCGGTGGCGTGCTCGCCGGAATCCTGTTGGCGCTGCTCGTGAAGCCGCTGATCGCGCTCGGCGCTCGGCGCGCCCGAAACCGGGCGGCGCGACGGCTGCGTACGCAGATTGTCGAGGTATCGACCGCGTACGTCGTCGAGCCCGTACGGCTGGTGCTGCACGACTATGCCGACGCGCGATCGGCGGTGCTGGACGCCGCTCGGTAGTGCCACCGGACGGGCTTCGGCACGCTTCGTAGTCGTTCCGCGACGTCAAAGTTGGGCCTGGTAGCGTTCCCCGCGATGTCTTCGACCCGACGCCGTGCGACGACCTCGACGATCGCCTCTGCCCTGATCGTTGCCGTCTTTGCGGTTGCCGGCTGTGGCACCGCGACGACGACACCGGGCGGCGCCGAGCCGTCGTTGCTCTCGGGCCCATCGACATCGACTAGTTCGCCGACGCCGGTCGACACGCCGAACGCCAACCGCGCCGCCCCAGCGCCGTCCCGGAGCCCGGCACCGTCGCGCAGCCCGGCCGCCGGCACGCCGGGCGTCTTTGTCTTCCCGGTCATCGGCCACTACAGCTACGGCCACGTACATCACGACTATCCGGCCACCGACATCCTCGCGCCATGCGGGTCGCAGGTCGTCGCCGCGACCAGCGGCGTCATCCTGGAAGTGAGCCGGGTCGACAAATGGAAGCGCTCGGTCGACGCGGGCGCGACGCGGGGTGGCCTCTCCGTATCGATCCGGGGCGACGACGGCGTGCGTTATTACGGCTCCCACTTCGAGGCGATCAACACCAACATCCGACCGGGTGTGCGGGTCCGCGCCGGCCAACCACTCGGCAAGGTGGGCGAGACCGGCGACGCTAGCGCGTGCCACCTGCACTTCGGCTTGTCACCGATCTGCGCGGGCACCGGTGACTGGTGGAATCAGCGGGGCGTGATCTGGCCGTGGCGCTATCTCGACTCGTGGCGCAAGGGCGGGGACAAGTCGCCGGTCGCGGAGATCACCGCCTGGCAGCACCAACACGGCTGCCCGACCAAGCCGACCGTTGATCCGTAGGCGAGAGCTCTGATCATCCACGGGAATGGACGATTGCGGCGAAATCACAGCGATAATCGTCCGCCAAAATGGATCATGGAGGGTTCGGGACGCCGCGGCACGGGTACGACACCGGCGACCGAAGTCACCGCAACGAGTGCGTAACCACACGTCGTGACCAGCGTCTGCTCGGCTTCACAGGCTGAGAGCCGGGCCGCAACCGCGAGCGTGGCGGCAGAAATAACCGGACCGGACTGTGGCCGTCCGGCCTAGTTCTGAGATGCTTGAGCCGGCGGCGACGGGGCCGCTGCGCCGCTTACCCTGCGGTTGGGCAGCCCCGATGCCACCGCTCCCCGGATACGGCGTCGCAGAGTGCGACGCCCGACTCCTCCGCGCACGAGCGCCGACCAGGCGAGCGCGGTCCGCACAACGCCGCGCCCCGGCAGGGTCACCCCGCTGCCGAGGCAAACGACAGGGAGAGACGATGGCCAAGGGCAACGAAGCCCGAACCCGGGACGACGGCGATCTCGCCATCGCCGAGCCGGAGTTCGTGCAGCTGCTCACCCCCGATGGGGAACGTGTCGAACACCCCGACTATTCGGTCGATTTCAGCGACGAGGAATACCGCGACCTGTATCGCGATCTCGTCGTCGTACGCCGACTGGACGCCGAATCCACCGCGCTGCAGCGCCAGGGCGAGCTGGGCATCTGGGCGAGTCTGCTCGGTCAGGAAGCCGCTCAGGTCGGTTCCGGCCGCGCGCTGCGTACGCAGGACATGGCGTTCCCCACCTACCGCGAGCATGGCGTTCTCTACTGCCGCGGCATCGACCCGATCATGCCGCTCGGCTTGTTCCGCGGCGTCGACCAGGGCGGCTGGGACCCGAACGAGTTCAAGTTCAACATGTACACGATCGTCATCGGCGCGCAGACGCTGCACGCGACCGGCTACGCCATGGGCATCAACATGGACGGCAAGGTCGGCGGCGACGACGGCGAAGCGGTGATCGCGTACTTCGGCGACGGCGCCACCTCGCAGGGCGACGTGAACGAGGCCTTCGTCTGGGCCGGTGTCTTCAACGCACCGCTCGTCTTCTTCTGCCAGAACAACCAGTACGCCATCTCCGAGCCGCTGGAGCGCCAGACCCGCGTGCCGCTCTACCACCGCGCGGCCGGCTTCGGCTTCCCGGGCGTACGGGTCGACGGCAACGACGTGCTCGCGACCTATGCGGTCACGCGGTCGGCGCTGGACAACGCGCGCCACGGCAACGGGCCGACGCTCATCGAGGCCTACACCTACCGGATGGGCGCGCACACGACCTCGGACGACCCGACGCGCTACCGCATCGCCGGCGAGCTCGAGTCGTGGCAGGCCCGCGATCCGATCAAGCGGGTCCGGACGTTCCTCACCAAACACGAGATCGCCGACAACACCTTCCTCGACGAGGTCGACGCCGACGCGGCGCAGCAGGCCACCCACCTGCGCGAACGGGTGCTGAGCCTGCCGGATCCCAAGCCGGTGCAGATGTTCGACAACGTCTACCCGAACGGATCGCCGCTGCTCGACGAGCAGCGCGAGGAGTTCTCCCGCTACCTGGATTCGTTTGCTGGGGAGGCGCACTGATGGCCACCGAGATGCTCACCATTGGCAAGGCACTCAACACCGGGTTACGCAAGGCCATGGAGGCCGACCCCAAGGTCGTTCTGATGGGCGAGGACATCGGCAAGCTCGGCGGCGTCTTCCGCATCACCGATGGCCTGCAGAAGGACTTCGGCGAGGATCGCGTGATCGACACGCCGCTGGCCGAGGCCGGCATCGTCGGCACCGCGGTCGGTCTAGCGATCCGCGGCTACCGGCCGGTCTGCGAGATCCAGTTCGACGGCTTCGTCTACCCGGCGTACGACCAGATCGTCTGCCAGGTCGCCAAGATGCACTACCGGTCGCAGGGCAAGGTCCGGATCCCGATGGTGATCCGCATACCCTTCGGCGGCGGCATCGGCGCGGTCGAGCACCACTCGGAGTCGCCGGAGGCGTACTTCGCGCACACCGCCGGTCTCAAGGTCGTGTCGTGCTCGAACCCGAACGACGCGCACTGGATGATCCAGCAAGCCATCGCGTCCGACGACCCGATCGTTTTCCTGGAGCCGAAGCGCCGCTACTGGGAGAAGGGCGACGTCGACACGTCCTCGTCGCTGGCCGACCAGATCCCGCTGCACGACGCGAAGCTGCTGCGTGCGGGTGACGACGCGACGATCGTGGCGTACGGCCCGATGGTCCGCGTCGCGATGGACGCCGCCACGGCGGCCGAGGAGGACGGCCGGTCACTGGAGGTCATCGACCTACGTTCGATCTCGCCGCTCGACATGGGTCCGGTCTACGACTCGGTGCGCAAGACCGGCCGACTGATCGTCGTACACGAAGCGCCGAGCAACATCGGCGTCGGTGCCGAGGTCGCGGCGCGGGTGACCGAGCGGTGCTTCTATTCGCTCGAGGCGCCGGTGTTGCGGGTGACCGGCTTCGACACGCCTTACCCGGCCTCGCGCCTGGAGGAAGACTTCCTGCCCGACCTCGATCGAGTGCTCGACGCCGTCGACCGCTCGTTCGGGTTCTAGGAGGTCCGGCGCGTGTCCAGAGTCAAGGAATTCAATCTGCCCGACCTCGGTGAGGGACTCACCGAGGGCGAGATCCTGCAGTGGCTGGTCGATGTCGGTGACACGATCACGCAGAACCAGCCGATCGTCGAGGTAGAGACGGCCAAGGCGGCTGTGGAGATCCCGGCAAAGTGGGCCGGAAAGGTCACCAAGATCTTCTACGACGCCGGCACCACGGTCGAGGTCGGTGCGCCGATCATCGCGATCGACACCGACCCCGGGGCTGGCGATCTACCCAACGGCACACCGGAACCGTCGGCGGAGTCGTTGGCCGCCGTCGAGATCGCGCCGGCCGAAGGTGCGGTCGAGCCCGGTCTGATCGGTGGGCCGGCGCCGGGTGGCCGTACCGCCGTCTTGGTCGGTTATGGACCGAAAACGGCGGTGGCCAAGCGTCGCGCGCGGGCCTCGGCCACCGCAACGCCGGTTGCTCCCGAGGTTGAGCCGGCGCCGGCGCCGGTTGCTCCCGAGCCGGCCGTCGCGGCACCGTCCACCTCGGCCAACGGGGGTACGGCATTAGCCAAGCCGCCCGTCCGCAAGCTGGCCCGCGACCTCGGCGTCGATCTCTACTCGCTGGTCGGAACCGGACCGCAGGGCTCGATCACCCGCGAGGACGTGCACGCGGCGACGGCAACCGAAGCGGAGGCGCCGGCGTCGACCGGACGTCCCGTCGCGGCGCCGTCGTTCGGCGCGGATCGTGAGCAGCGCATCCCGGTCAAGGGCGTGCGCAAGCTGACCGCGGAGAACATGGTCGCAAGTGCCTTCACCGCGCCGCACGTCACGATGTTCAACACGGTCGACGTGACACGATCGATGCGAGTGCTCGACCGGCTGAGGGCGCAGCGCGAGTGGCGTGACGTGCGCGTGTCGCCGCTGCTGCTGGTGGCGAAGGCCGCGTTGATGGCCATCGGGCGCTATCCGATGATGAACTCCACCTGGTCGGCCGGGACCAACGAGATCGTCGTCAAGCAGTACGTCAATCTCGGCATCGCCGCGGCCACCGAGCGTGGTCTGATCGTGCCGAACATCAAGGACGCCGGGCGATTGTCCCTGCGTGAGCTGGCCGATGAAATGACTGCCCTCGTGCAGACCGCGAAGACCGGCAAGACGCCGCCGGCCGACATGAGCGGTGGCACGTTCAGCATCACGAACGTCGGCGTGTTCGGCGTCGACACCGGCACGCCGATCCTGCCACCGGGCGAGGCGGCGATTCTCGCGTTCGGCGCCGTACGGGAACGGCCCTGGGTACACAAGGGCAAGATCAAGGTGCGCCAGGTCACGACGCTCGGACTGTCGTTCGACCATCGGATCATCGACGGCGAACTGGGCTCGAAGTTCATGCGCGATGTGAGCGATTTCCTCACCGATCCGGAGGCAACGCTGCTCGCGTGGGGCTGAGCTTCTCCGAAGCGCGTTCGGCCCAGACCTCGTACGGCCCCGCACGGCATTGCCGTGCGGGGCCGTACGCATGTCCGCGGCTGGACTGCACGTTTGCCAGATGGACACCTGAGTCACCATCGGATAACGAGAATGCTTCGGATCGTAACGTCGCGTGCTTCTGCCGCCTCGTGCTAGCTACGGTTGATCGCAATCGCACGTACGACGAATCGCGCCCCGTCGGGCGCGGACCTCCGGAGAGTCTGGCCCGTGACCACGCTGATCGAACGGCTCCGCAACCGCCGCAATGCCGCGCGGCGTGCGGACGCGATCGCGCGCGCCCTCCAGACCGACCCGACGCCGGTTCCGGACCCCAAGGATCCGCCGACCGCTACCTGAGTCGCGTCACTCTGCCCCGGTAGGACTATGCGCTCACTGCCACGCCCGGTACGGTTGGGCGAGCCGCGCGAGGCCGCGGAATGCGCCGCCTCACGATGAATTCGCAGGTGAGCCGCGCCGTGGCCGGAACGAAGGAGGCAGGCGTGACGTCCGGAGGCAACTACCCGCCCGACCCATACCCAGGGTCGTACGGCTACCCACCGGAAGGTGACGACAGCAGCGAGCAACGCCGGCGCGACGACCGTCTCGCGTACGGTCCGGATCCGTCCGAGCGCGATGTTGAGCCTGGCTCGTCCGTATCTGGCTGGCCCGTTTCCGGTTCGCCCGTTTCCGGTTCGCCCGTTTCCGGTTCACCTGCAGCACCGCCGGCCGTGGCCCGGGCGGCGATCAGCATGCCCGGTCTCCGGGTCGAACCACCGGACGACGAGCAGCCCGGACCGGCCGCGGCCGGACAGGTGTACGGCCGGCCGAGCCCCACCACCTACGGCCGCCCGGCGTCGCCGGCCCCGGTCGCGGATCCCGAACCACCGGCTCGTCAACCTGGGGACGCGCGCGATTTCGCGGGTCCGGGACAACCTCGCGTGTACGGACAACCGCAGCGACCACAGCCGTACGAACCGGAGGATCAGTCGTACGACTTCGATGCCGGTCGCGGCGCTCGGCCGGCCGTGCCGGGTCAGTTTGACGATCAGCGTCCAGACTCCTGGGACGGCGAGCGGGAAGACCCGCCGTCCTGGCAGCAGAGCAACAACGCGCGGTCGTGGGACCAGAACGACGAGGCGCGGTCGTGGGACCAAAACGGCGAGGCGCCATCGTGGCCGCAGGACGCCGAGGCGCCGTCGTGGCAGCCCGACAACGGCGCACCGCCTTGGCAGTCGGGCAGCGACCGAGGGTCGAGTTCCGAGCCGGCCGAACGCACTCCGGGCCTGTACGGACAGGGCGCCGCGACATCGTCGCCGGCACCGCAGCCGCTCTACGGCGGCGCGCCACCCGTTCCGCCGCCCCCGCCGACCGATGCAATCAGCCACGGCCTCGTGCGCCAGCCCGGACCAGCCGACGAAAACAACGGCCTTGCGAGTCGGCCCTGGCCGTCCGACGCCGACAGCAACGGCTTTCCGGCGAGGCCCGCCGGAGCAGACGACGCGGCCAGCAACGGCCACTCGGCCGGCGTTCCGGGCGCCAACGGCCCGTCGGCCAACGCCTTCGGACCGGGCGTGTACGGCGCCGGGGTCTACGGAGCCGCGACCTACGGCACGCCTCGCGACCTCGACGGTCACGATGACCCTTCGTTGCGCAACGGTGTTGCGGCAGACCCGGGCCGCAACGGGTTCGTCGATCCCGGCGAAGCTCGCTATGGTCTGGCCCGACCGGGCGAGCCGTCGCCGTCGCGCGACGCGCCGGGCGATCACCAAAACCAGGTCAACGGTGACTGGGGCAGCGACAACCAGGTCAGTCGCGACCGGGTCAATGGCAACCAGGCCAACGGTGGCCCGACACCGGACTCTCCTCCCACACGACCGGCCGGCGTCGTCTACGGCACGCCGCGGGTCTACGGATCGCCGCGGCCGACGCCACCGGACGACGATGGCGGCGACTCGCCGGCCGGCTTCGACGATCTCGCAGAGCCAACCCGTTTCGACGATCGGCGCGAACCAAACCGCCTCGACGATCGGCGCGAGCCAAACCGCCTCGCCGACCTACCGCCACGACCGTTCGGCGACGTACCCGGCCGGGCGGTGGCCGATATGCCCCGCCGATCGGCCGCGGGAGGCGGACTCGGCCGGCCGGATGACGCGATGGATCGCGCCCGTGCCGACGACGCGATGCCCCCAACGGCGCTCGGTCGACCAGTGTCGGCGTGGCCGGACCCGCCACGTCCGGAGTTCAACACGGCGGCGCCCGACGCCCCGGTCTCGCCGTCGGCGACGCGGCTCGGCCAGACGTACGGTTCGAGCCGGCCGCCCATCGACTGGAACGTCCCGGAGCAGGACAATCGGGCCCGGTTCGACAGACCCTTCGCGCCCGGCGACGGCGTACGGATTCCGACCGGCACGTCGTCGTTCGCAACGCCTGGATCCGTTGGCGGCGGTGATGGCGACGGCGGCGCGCCGGGAGCCGACATCAGGCCGGTGCCGCAACCTCGGCGCTGGACGCGCACGGCCGGGATTGTGGCGATCGTCGTGATTGTGATCGGGCTCGCCGCCGGAGCGCTCTACTACACGTCACGCCCCAATGCACCGTCCTACCAGATCGGATCGTGCGTGCAGCACAGCGGCGAGAAGGTCAACGGCTCGGCCTGTACGGCGCCGAACTCGTTCAAGATCGTCTCGAAGGTCTCCGATCCGAGCGCCTGCCCCAAAGCCAACGACCCGTACCTCTACCTTGGCAACGACAAATCCACGGTCTACTGCCTGGCGCCGAATTAGCGGCCAGGGCCCCGATGACCGGCGTCATCGGGGCCCTGCCCCTCACGGGCTGAGGTCGCAAGCGGCTACTGCTTGAAGCCGATCGTCGTGTAGTCGATCGTCTGGAAGCCAAAGGCTCCGAAGTTGACCAGGTTGCTGTTGCACGCCCAGATGTCGGGCCGCTGGTATGTCGGCAGCACCATGACCTCCTTCCAGATCGCCGCATCGGCCGTGTTCGCGTTCTTGATCGCTTCCTGCGGGTTCGTCGCCTGGACGGCCGAGTTCATCAGGGTGTCGATCTGGGCCGTGCCGACCCGCGAGAAGTTCGCGTTCCAGCTGTCGCCCTGCTTGTTCTGGTAGATGCCGATGGATCCCGTGATCGGGAAGCTCGTCCCGATGTAGGAGAACACGGTCAGGTCGAATGCGCCGGTCGCCACGAACTGGTCGAAGAAGTGGTTGACGTCGACGGAGTTGATGTCGACCTCGACCTGGATCTGCTTTAGCTGCTGCTGGATTAGCTGGGCCTCGGACAGCGACACGGCGACCGTGGTCGGGATCACCAGGTTGATCTTCAGCGTCTTGCCCTTGAGCGCGGCCGTCGCCGGCACCTGCCCGCTATTCACGCGGGTGGCACCCTGGACTACCCAGCCCTGCTGGGTCAGCATCTGCGCCGCCTGCGTCGGGTTGTACGTGCCGTACGGCTTGGAGTTGTCCTGATAACCGGTTTGATTCTGCAGGTAGAAGTGGTTGTTCAGGGGCTGCGGGTTCGTCACGCCCAGTGGACCGAGCAGTGCCTTCGCGATCGCGGTCCGGTTGATGCCCATCGCGATCGCTTGCCGTGTCTGCAGGTCGGCCAGTTCGGGCGCGGACCCGTTGATCGTGATGTGCCGGAAGTTCGGGCCGCCGGCGGTCCGTAGATCAACCCCCTGGAATCCCTGGACCTGCTTGTACGTCGTGGCATTCGGCCCGACGTCCAGGAAGTCGATCTCCTTGTTCTGCAGTGCCGCGGCCTGTGCGCTGTCGTCAACCACTCGGAACGTGATCGAGCTCAGCTTCGGCTTCTGACCCCACCAGTTCGGGTTCGGCTTGAGCGTGTACGTCTGCGCGCTCGTGTCCTGGCTCGCGAACATGAACGGTCCGGCGCTGGCCAGCGGCTGCTTGACCCAGCCGGTGTTGAAGGTGGCCGGGTTGTTGTTGGTCGAGGCCGGGTAGAGCAGGCTGAAGACCGTCCACCACTCACTGAATGGCGTCTTGAACGTCGCGATGACCTCTTGCGGGCTCGATCCCTGAGTCACCGAAGTGATGGAGTCGTAGCCGGTCGTGGTGACGACCTTGTAGGCGGCGTTCTTCCCGTTGAGCGCCTTCCACTGAGCGATGAAGTCGGCCGCCGTGATCTGGGTCCCGTTCGACCACTTCGCCTTCGGGTTGATCTCGTACGTCACCGTTTGCTGGCCGCCGGACATCGTGACCTTGGGCTGGCCGGTCAGGTAGTTCGGGTTGTAGGTCAGGTTGTTCTTCGCATCGGCCAGGTAGAGCTGCGGCATCGTGGCGTTCATCAGCTGGACGGTGTTGAGGTCGTTGCCGTCGAGTTCGTTCGTGTTGAAGTTGACGACCGTCGAGTCGATCGGCCAGTTCAGGTTGCCACCCTGCTTCACCTGGGCGTACGGCAGTGGGTTGGTCTGGTTCTGGCCCGCATTCGCTGTCGTCTGTGCTTGTGGTGCATTTGAGTTGCCGCCGCCGCAACCCGCGGCCACCAGGGCCGCCACGACCAGGGCGGCCATTCCAGCGCCCACGGCTCGCGTTCGTTTCATGGTTCCTCCCAAGGTCGGGCAGGCCCGCCTACAGTGCGGGGTGCGTCAGCATTTGGTGCGCATATCATCGTATCTACCTAAATCACCGTAAAATGCCTGATCAGAGGACTGCGTGGGCTTGGGCGTAATGACACGAAGCTAGATGATCACGGTCGGCCGCCCCGATCTGGATGAGCGGCGGCTCGACGTCGATGCATTTGGATCGCTCGTCATCGGTGAGTTCGTTGGCAAACTTCTGGCACCGCGTACGGAACCGGCAGCCGGACGGCGGGTTGGCGGGACTCGGCAGATCGCCCGTCAGCACGATCCGTTCCCGCTGCCGCTCCAGGATCGGATCGGGCAGCGGGATCGCCGACAGCAGCGCCTGCGTGTACGGGTGTGACGGCCGCTCGAAGACCTCGTCGACCTCGCCGATCTCGGAGATCCGGCCGAGATACATGACCGCCACCCGGTCGGCGATGTGCCGTACCACCGAAAGATCGTGGGCGACGAATAGATAGGACAGGCCTTGCTCCTCCTTGAGCTGCTCAAGGAGGTTGATGACGCCGGCGCGCACCGACACGTCGAGCGCCGAGACCGGTTCGTCCAGGACGACCAGCTTGGGGTGGAGCGTGAGCGCCCGCGCGATACCGATGCGCTGCCGCTGGCCGCCGGAGAATTCGGAGGGATACCGGTTCGCGTGTTCCTGACGTAGCCCGACCGTCTCCAGCAGCTCGGAGATGCGGCGCCGCTGTTCGTCGACCGGGATCCGGTGCGCCCGCATCGGTTCGGCCAGGATGTCGGAGATCGGCAGTCGCGGGTCGAGCGACGCCATCGGGTCCTGGAACACGACCTGCATCTGCCGGCGTACGGCGAACTTCTCCGCCGACGACAGCCTCGCCGTGTCGTCGCCGAGCACGAGGATGCGGCCGCCCATCGGCTTGACCAGGTTGAGGACCTCCATGATCGTGGTGGTCTTGCCGCAGCCCGACTCGCCGACCAGCCCGAGCGTCTCGCCCTCGCGGATGTCGAAGTCAATGCCGTCGACGGCGTAGACCGTGCCGACGCGCCGGCGCAGCGCCACACCCTTCGTCAGCGGGTACTGCTTGACCAGACCGTCCACCTCGAGCACGGTCTGGCGTTGGTGGCGGGGACGCTCGGCGACCGCCGGTCGGCCGTGCTGCTCGGTGTGGAAGATATCGGCGCCGCTCAGGTTGTCCCGTTCGATCACGTCGGATCGATGGCACGCCGAGCGATGGCCCGCGCCGGCCGCCGGCACCGGATCGAGATTGGGCTCGATCTCCTCGCAGATCGCGACGCGCATCGGGCAGCGCGGGACGAAGGGACAGCCGGCCGGCAACGCGACCAACGACGGCGGGGTGCCCTCGATCGGCGTGAGTCGGGACCGTTCCCCCTGGTCAAGCCGAGGGATCGAGCCGAGCAGCCCGAGCGTGTACGGCATCCGTGGCCGGTAATAGACGTCGTCGACGAGGCCGGTCTCCACCGGCTTGCCGGCGTACATGACCGCCACCCGGTCGGCGAATCCGGCCACCACCCCGAGATCGTGGGTGATCATGATGATCGCGGCGCCGGTGACTTCGCGAGCCGTACGCAACACGTCGAGCACCTGCGCCTGGATCGTCACATCGAGCGCTGTCGTCGGCTCGTCCGCGATGATCAGATCGGGGTCGTTCGCGATCGCGATCGCGATCATCGCACGCTGCCGCATGCCTCCGGAGAACTCATGCGGGAAGGACGTGATGCGCTGCGACGGGTTCGGGATGCCGACGAGATCGAGCAATTCGACCGCTCGCGTGCGGGCGACCGCCTTGCTCACGTCATTGTGGATCCGGATCGCCTCGATGACCTGGTCGCCGACCGTGTAGACGGGCGTGAGCGCGGAGAGCGGATCTTGGAAGATCATCGAGATCTTGTCGCCGCGGATCTTCGACATCTCCTTGTCGGACAGTCCGAGCAGTTCGCGGCCCTGGAACCGGACCGAGCCGGCGATCCGCGCCTTCGCCGGCAGGAGTCCCATCATGGCCAGTGACGAGACCGATTTGCCGGAGCCGGACTCGCCGACGATGGCGAGGACCTCACCCGCGTTCACGACGTAGGACAGGCCGCGGACGGCGGTCACCGCACCGGCCTCGCTGCCGAACGTGACATGCAGGTCGTTCACCTCGAGCAGGGGTGCATCGTCATCCGCCGAGCGGGCCACGCTCGCCGCGCTGTTCGTCACCGTCACGCCATGCCTCCTGCCTTACGCTGCGCGGGGCGCATCAGCTGATCGCGGAGTTCGGGTCGAGGGCGTCGCGCAGCCCGTCGCCGACGAGATTGACCGCGAGGACGAGCACGACGAGGACCGTCGAGGGAATCCAGAACAACCACGGGTACGTGTCCGCGTTGTTCGCGTACTGCCCGATGAGCGAGCCGAGTGACACGTCCGGTGGCCGGATGCCGAAGCCGAAGTAGGACAGCGCGACCTCGGCCAGGATCAGGCTGCTCACGTTCACCGTGGCGTCGATGATCAGGAATGACGCCATGTTCGGCAGGATGTGCCGAGCAATGATCTTGCGAGCCGGTACGCCCATGAATCGTGCCGCCGACACGAATTCGCGCTCCTTCAGCGACTGCGTCAGGCCCCGTACCACCCGGGCCGTGAGCATCCACTGAAACGCCGCAAGCAGGACGACGAAGATCAGCCACGTCTTGCCGACGAAGAGCGGTGAGGTGACCGCGATGATGAGGAACGACGGCAGGATCAGCAGCAGGTCGATGAGCACGACCACGGACCGGTCGGCCGCCCGGCCGAAGTAGCCGGCGATCGCGCCGAGCACGCCGGCCACCCCGGTCGAGATGACGGCGCCGATCAGCCCGATGAAGATCGACTTTTGCAGGCCCCGCATCGTCCGGGCGAACATGTCCTGGCCGAGGTCGTTGGTGCCGAACCAATGCGAGCTCGACGGCGGCGAGTAGACGTTGTTGACGTCGAATTCCGTATAGCTCCATTTCGTCAGGTGCGGGCCGACGAAGGCGAGAAACACCAGCAGGAGCACCACGAATAGGCCAAGGACGGCCATCCGGCGACGGAAGAAGCGACGCAGCACGAGGCGACCGCGGGACACCGACGTCATGTCGACCGCGGTGTTCTCCTCCTCGCCGAGAAGAACCGGCTCGGACGGCGTCGCCATTGTCGCTGCCTCCGCCTAAGAGACGCGCACGCGCGGGTCGAGCGCCGCGTACGCGATGTCGGACAGGAAACCCGCCAGGAGAACGAGTACGGCGACGAACAGCGTCGTGGCGGCGGTCGAATTGATGTCCTGTGTGGTGATCGACGTGACCAGGTATTCGCCCATGCCGTGCCAGCTGAAGATGATCTCCACGAACGTTGAGCCGATAAACAGCAATGCGAGGTTGTAGCTGAAGAACGTCGTGAGCGGAATGAGCGCCGTCCGCAGGCCGTGCTTGATCAACGCTCGCGTCCGGGTCAGCCCTTTGGCCTGCGCCGTACGCAGGAAGTCCTGGCCGAGCACGTCGAGCATCGAGCTTCGTTGATAGCGGCTGTAGAACGCGGCCGCCGCGATCACGAGGACCAGCGTGGGCAGGAAACCGTGCTGCAGTCGGTCGACCACGTCCGAGAACGACGTCCACGAGCCCTGCCCGGGCGAGTATTCGCCCACGGTGTAGAAGATCTGCGAGCCGTTGGCGGTCTCGCCGGTCGCGCTGTTGATGCTCGTACCTAGGAGCTGGACAAGCTTGCACAGCACGACGGTTGGGATGGACAAGACGACAAAGGACAGGATGGTGGCGACGTGATCCGATAATCGGTACTGCTTCACGGCGCCGTACGCACCGATGGCGCAGCCGACGATCGCACCGATGATCGACCCGATCAGAACGAGTCGGAGGCTCACCCAGATCCGCGTACTGATCTGCTGGTTCACCGACTGGCCGAGAATGGTCTCGCCGAGGTCGCCGTGAAATACGCCATTGACCCATTTCGCGTAGCGCTGCAACACCGGAGTGTCCGGATTCATGTTCAGCTCGTTGAGGGTCGCGGTAATGGATGCCTCGGAGGGCGGTGGGTTGCGGCCTTCGAAGCGCAGCCGCGGGTTCAGTTGCGTTCCGGCCAGGAGATACGCGAGCGTCGTGGCGACTGCGACGAGGAGCACCAGGTAGACGATCCGGCGAAGGAGGAAGCGCGCCATCTCCGCCACCCCCTATTCGCACCCCGTACGCACCGTGGCTGAAACGAATCTTGCCCCTTAGCCGGTATCTATGCGGGCAGAACGGTATAGATGGGGCGCCCCGTGCGGCCAGCCCGTCGAGTGCGGCACGATGGTCACCATGCAGAGCGCACGCGTACGAGCACCGGAGTTGACCGGTCGCGGCTGGCTGAACACGGGCGGCCGGGACGTCCACCTGGCCGATCTCCGAGGCAAGATCGTCCTGCTCGACTTTTGGACGTTCTGCTGCATCAACTGCCTGCACGTGATCGACGAACTCCGGGCCGTCGAGGAGAAGTACGCCGACGTCCTGGTCGTCGTCGGGGTGCACTCGCCGAAGTTCGACCACGAGAAGGACCCGGTCGCCCTGGCCGCCGCGGTCGAGCGCTACAACGTCACCCACCCGGTCCTCGACGATCCGGAGCTGACCACCTGGGCCCAGTACGCGGCCAAGGCATGGCCGACGCTCGCCGTCGTCGATCCGACCGGTTACCTGGTTGCGAGCATGGCCGGCGAGGGTCATGCCGAGGGGCTGGAGCGGCTGATCAATCAGCTCGTCGCCAAGCACGACGCGGACGGGACCTTGCACCGCGGCGACGGACCGTACGTGCCGCCGGTCGTACACCATGGCGACCTGCGCTTTCCCGGCAAGGCCATGGTCAGTGCGGACGGTACGTTCCTCGTCTCGTCCTCGGCCGAGCACACGATCGTCGAGCTCGAGGCGGACGCCGAGACCGTACGGCGACGGATCGGCACCGGGCAGCGCGGTCGCGCCGACGGCGGGCCGGAGCAGGCGCAATTCAGCGAGCCGCAGGGGTTGTGCGCGTTGCCCGAGCACGTGGCCGAGGTCGCCGGCTACGACATCGTCGTCGCGGACACCGTCAATCACCTGCTGCGTGGCCTGAGCCGGGCCGATGGCACGGTCCGTACGGTCGCCGGCACCGGCAACCCGTGGCGATCCGACCCGGGCGCGGGCCCGCACGACGCCGTCTCGGTCGACCTGTCCTCGCCGTGGGACGTCGCGTGGTTCGACGACAAGGTCATCGTCGCGATGGCCGGCATCCACGAGCTCTGGTGGTTCGATCCGATCAAGCGCACCGCGGGCGTTTACGCCGGAACGACCGTCGAGGCATTGCGGGACGGACCGTTGGCCGAGGTATGGATGGCACAGCCGTCCGGCCTGTCCGTCGCGGGCGGTCGGCTGTGGATCGCGGACAGCGAGTCGTCGGCGATCCGATGGGTCCTCGACGGCGAGATGCACACCGCCGCCGGCCAGGGTCTCTTCGACTTCGGCCTGATGGACGGCCCGGCCGAGACCGCGTTGTTCCAGCATCCACTCGGCGTCTGTGGGTTGCCGGACGGAGCGGTGCTCGTCGCGGACACGTACAACGGCGCCGTACGGCTGATCACGCCGAGCGACGCCGACGGACACCGGACGGTAGAGACGGTCGCCACCGGGTTCGCCGAGCCGAGCGACATCGTCCGTACGCCGGACGGTGGGATCGTCGTCGTCGAGTCGGCCGCGCATCGGCTGACCCGGCTGGCTCCCGGTGCCCTGGAATCGGCCGGCATTACCGCCGACGGCGTCCGGATGCGTACGGAGCGCCCGCCGACCTGGCTCGCCCCCGGCGAGGTGACGCTCGACATCATCTTCACGCCGCCGCCCGGCGAGAAGTTGGACGAGTCGTTCGGCCCGTCGACCCGGCTGCAGGTCAGCGCGTCGCCGCCGGAGCTACTGGCCGAAGGCGCCGGCACGACCACCGAGCTCTCGCGTCGGCTCGTGATCGCCGACGGCGTGACCGAGGGCGTCTTGCAGGTCGTCGCCCAGGCGGCGACGTGCGATGCGGAGGGCGAGTTCCCGGCGTGCCACCTGTCCCGGCAGGACTGGGGCGTCCCGATCCGGGTCGGTCCGGACGGCGCCGCGCGGCTGCCGCTGATCCTGCGCGGCCTCGACGCCTGACGGGCGCGACCAAGCCGCGTGGGCTCCACAGCCTCCACGCCCGACGGCGGCGACGATCCGTCGCGGCCGCACGCGCCGCAGTTAACGCGCCGCGAGCGGAGCGAACGGCGCGACGGAGATGCCGGCACCGCCCAACGCCCGCCGGACGGAGGTCGCCAGCGCAACCGCACCGGGCGTGTCGCCGTGTACGCAGATCGACTCAACCCGTTGCCGCACGACGGTTCCGTCCACGGCCACGATTTCACCGCCGGACATCGCGAGCGCCCGGGCGGCGACCGCGGCCGGGTCGACGACAAGCGCATCTGGCCGCGTACGCGGCACCAGCCGACCGGAGGCGAGGTAGCCGCGATCGGCGAAGCCTTCCGTGACCGTGCGGAGGCCGGCGGCGTCGGCCGCGCGCAGCAAGGCCGACGCGGGCAGGCCGAGCACGGCGAGGTCCACGTCGTACTCGGCGACGGCGTGCACAACGGCGTCCGCCTGGACCTCGTCGTCGGCCGCGGTGTTGTAGAGGGCGCCGTGCGGCTTGACGTAGCTGACCCGGGTGCCGGTTACCCGTGCGATCCCGTCCAGCGCGGCGAGCTGATACAGCACGTCGTCGCGTAGCTCGCCCGGGTCGTAGTCGATGCGCCGCCGGCCGAACCCGGCCAGGTCGCGGTAGCTGACCTGGGCGCCGACGGCGACACCGCGCGCCGCGGCGGCCACGCACACCCGGCGCATCGTCGCGGCATCGCCGGCGTGAAAGCCGCAGGCCACGTTGGCCGACGTGATCACGTCCAGCATCGCTTCGTCGTCGCCCAGCCGCCAGACGCCGAAGCCTTCGCCCAGATCAGCGTTGAGGTCCATGACCCTCCCGGAAAGTCTCCATAGTCACGGTATCTCCCGGACGCGCCTGAGCGAGCCGCGGCAGGTCGGCCGCGTCGACGACCGCGATCACCGGATATCCGCCGGTCGTCGGATGGTCGGCCAGGAACACCAGCGGCCGGCCGTCGGCGGTCACCTGAACGGCACCGGCGACGATCCCCTCGCTGGGCAACTGCCGGCCGGCCACGATGCGCTCCAACGCCGGACCGGCCAGTCGCGCCCCGACCCGGTTGCTGTCCACACTCATCGTGTACGGAGTCGCCAGCAGTTCGCGCGCGCCGCGCGTAAACCAGTCGTCGCGCGGACCGTACCGGATGCGCAAGCGCAGCGGCCCGAGTGCCGGCGGCGGCACGAAGTCGACCGTCGCCACCGGTCGGCGCGACCGCGAGCCGATCGGCACGAGGTCGCCGACTCGGACGCGTGGCGGTCCCAGGCCGGACAGCGTGTCGGTGGAGCGGCTGCCCAATACGGGTGGCACGTCGATGCCACCCGCCACAGCGACGTATGTCCGGACGCCCGCGACCGGTGGCCCGATCACCACCAGCGCATCGGCGCGCACGTCCACCGGCCCGCCGTACCCGTGGCCACGCCCCGCGATCGTGACCGGCGCCGGTGCGCCGGTGACCGCAATGGTCAACGGCGCTGTCACCCGGAATGAGCAGCCGGACATCGTCACCTCCAGGCCCGCCGCGTCGACCGGATTTCCGACGAGCCGATTAGCGAGCGCGAGCGCCGGCGCGTCCAGCGCGCCGGACCGGGGAACACCGAGGTGGGCCAACCCGGGCCGGCCGAGGTCCTGGATCGTGGTGAGCGGCCCGGCAAACCGGATATCGAGCGCTCCGGTCACGTCGCGGCCGGAACGAAACGCACGCGCCCGCCGGGGGCGAGCAACGCCGGCGGGTCGCGCTCCGGATCGAAGAGCACCGCGTCGGTACGTCCGATCAGTAGCCACCCGCCGGGCGAAGCGGTCGGGTAGACGCCGCAGTAGACGTCGGCCAGCCCGACGCTGCCGGCCGGCACTCGTGTCCGGGGCGTGTCGAGCCGCGGTACGGCGAGCGCGCGTGGCAGACCAGTCAGGTAGGCGAAGCCCGGCGCAAAGCCCCCGAACGCAACGTGGAATTCGGTCGCCTGGTGTCGCTCGACGACCGTTTGCTCGGAGACGCCCCAAAGCCGCGCGACCAGGGGAACATCCGGTCCGTCGTACCAGGTGGGGATCTCGATGATCGGACCCGGCGCGGACGCCTCGCCGCCGGACGGCGCCCAATCGGGCAGCTTCGCCGCGAGCGCGGCCTGGTCCGCGATGCCGTCGACGAGAATCGTCCGAGCGCCGGGAACGATGTCGACGGCGGTGAATTCACCGACCGCGCGGCGCTGCCAGAGGGTCGCCCGCCACGCCTCGACCAGCGCCGGATCGACCACGCCGTCGCCGCGATCGACGTCATCGCCGAGGTCGATGAGGAGCGCCAACGCGCCGACCGGGCGGATCTCCATGCCTCCAGAGTCTGGCAGAACACCCGGTGAGCGCTCTCGCTACTTACCAGTAACTTACGGTGCCGTAGCCTGTTGTCCGTGACCCCCCACACCGACGCCGCGGCGCTGCCCGTGTCGCTAACTCGGAGTGGCCGGATCGCGGAGATCAACAAGCCGCGGATGCGGGGCTGGCTCCACGTGTACGCGTTCTTCGTCGCCATCGGCGCCGGCATCGTGCTGGTGACCCTGGCCGCGACGGTCGGGGGCGGCGTACGGCCGGCAACGGCGTGCGCGATCTACAGCCTGACCGTGTGCCTGCTGTTCGGCACCAGCGCGCTCTACCATCGCCGACTGTGGTCCCCGCGTGCCTACCAGGTCATGCGCCGGCTCGACCATTCGATGATCTTCATCTTCATCGCCGGTACGTACACGCCGTTCTCCGTACTCCTCTTGCCGCACACGACCGCGATCGTCATCCTGTCGGTCGTCTGGGGCGGCGCGATCATCGGTGTCGCCGCGAAATTCGTCTGGCCGTACGGACACCGGTGGCTGTCCGCCCCCATCTACATCGCGCTGGGCTGGGTCGCGATCTTCGTACTACCGGACATCGCCCGGCATGGTGGGCCGACCGCGCTGGTGCTCATGCTGGCCGGCGGTGTTCTCTACACGATCGGTGCGGTGTTCTACGCTCTGCGCCGACCAAACCCTTGGCCGAAGACGTTCGGGCACCATGAGTTCTTCCACGCGTGCACGTTGCTGGCCGCGCTCTGCCATCACGTCGCGATCTACTTCGCGCTCTTCCACTAGGTTCTTGCCGGCTGGGTTCTTGCCGGCTGGGTTCTTGCCGGCTGGGTCATTGCCGGCTGGGTTCTTGCCGGCTGGGTACTTGCCGGCTGGGTTCTTGCCGGCTCCGCGACGCCGGACGCCGGCTCGCCGCGAGGCATCTAGGCTGAATCCATGACATCGGGAGATCGGACCGCGCGCCGCCTCGTGATCATGCGTCATGCCAAGGCCGAGCAGTCGGAGACGCTGCCCGACATCGAACGCTCGTTGTTGCCGCGTGGCCGCGACGACGCCGAGGCGGCGGGCCGGTGGCTGGCGTCGCACGACCTCGTCCCGAACGTAGTGCTCTGCTCGCCAGCGGTGCGTACGCGAGGAACGTGGCACGGCGTCGCGATCGGGCTGGCCGACTCCGGCGCCACGGTCGCGCCGACCGTACGGTACGAGGACGACCTGCTCTACGGAGGCGTGAACGCGGCCCTCGACGTGATTCGCGGCCTGACCGAGGACGTCGACACGGCGCTGGTCATCGGCCATAACCCGACGATGTCGGCACTGTCCACGCGGTTGGACGATCGGACCAAGCGAGCAGACGCTGGCTTGAAGACGGCCGGCATCGCCGTGCATGAAGTCTCGGGGACGTGGGCCGACCTACGCACCGCGACCCTGATGGAAACCCACGCAGCCCGCGGCTAGAACTCGGCGAGACCGCGCGCCCGCGGGTAGGTCCGGCTAGACCGGAGCCGGCCACGCGTCCCGGAGATACGCGGCGACCGAGTGGTCGACATTCGAACCGATCGTCCCGTGGGCGATGTCCCGCAGCCCGTCATGCGCGTCCGCCATCGCGTACGCCTCATCGGCGACCTCGAACATCGCCAGGTCGTTGAGGTTGTCGCCGAAGCAGACGACGCGATCGGCTCCGGTCAACTCCTTCACGATCCGGACTCCGGTCCCCTTGTTCGCGTCGGCGTGGCCGATGGTCAGCCATGCAAACGCCGGCATGTAGATGTCGTGGTCGAAGTGACAACACAGCAGCGGGTTTGTCGCGAGTCGTCGATGAAGCGCGGCCATCCGGTCGGGTGGTTCGATCGTCGACAGCGAAAGCACGTCGCCGTCGATCGCCTCGGCCAGGTCGGTGACGACCGCGAAGCGATCGTCGCCGGCCGCGCGACGACGATTGAGGTAGTCGTGCTCGCAGGCGTTGGTCGCGCCGAGGTAATAGGCATGATGGCGCCCGGCCGCGTCGAGCGTGTAGACGAACGGGTTGAGACCGCACGCGAGATGGTCGCGAATCAGATCACGCGCCAGATCCGCCGGCAGCACGTTGCGGCGAAGGGGCGTGTTTGTCACCGGATCGACGATGAGTACGCCGTTCATGTAGACGGCCGGCAACCGTAGGTCGAGGTCCACGAGCACCTGACGCGCGGACGGTATAGAGCGCGCCGTCGCGACCGTGAACAGCATGCCTGAAGCGACAAGTTCGTTGATGATCGTCGCGGTTTGCTCGGACACTCGCTGGTCGCGATCGAGCAGAGTGCCGTCGAGGTCGGAGACGTACAGGGTTCGCATCTCGCTCCCGCTGGTCGTACCGGTGGCGTGCGCCACCCTACCGGCCGGCACTGTCGGGCATGCGTCAGTCCGTCGACGGCAACGATGTCGACCGATACGGTCCGCGCATGAATTTCGGACGAGGCTTCGGGACGGCGGCTGCGTGCGCTCTCGCCGCGGCCGCGCTGGCCGCGTGTGCGCACAATGCCGTCGCTGGCCAGGGAAACCTGAGCGACGGGGTAAACGCATCGGGCAGTGCCGGCTTCGGATCCGCACCCGGTCTCAGCCCGGCGCCGAGCGTCGGCACGAGCCGCGGGTCGACCCATGGCAGCGGCAGCCACGGCGGATCCACCACGACCAGCCCGTCCGCGATGCCGTCGGCGAGCCAGAGCTCCTTCAGCTATCCGCCCAACGACTATTACGCGACCGCGACCGGAAACTGCGCCTGGGACACCGACCAGGTCGGCGACCTGTTCGTCAACGTCGAGTTCACCATCGACCACACCGGCCCGGACGCGGCCGATCCGGTGCCGTGGGGGATGAGCAACGACGCCAACAGCTACAACACAACCGGGACGTCGGCGACGCTGCCGAAGACCTTTACCGTCCGTACGGGCGGGCAGGCGTTCAGCGCCAGCGCGTGGCCCGGCCACAACGTGAAGTTCACGATGACGATTTCACCGACCGGGACCGACTCACTCGGCACCGACAACACCGCGTCGGTGACATTGAGGTTCCCCGCGAATCAACCGACCGCTGACCTGCTGACCCCGGTGCCCTGTAGCTGACCTAACGGTCGCCGCCGAAGCCGCCTTGCCATATCGCCCGAGCCGGTAATGTCGCGACCGGCGTGAAGCCGATCAGAACGCGCCCTCGTCCGCGTCCATCAGGTCGAGGGTCGTCGACTCGACGATGCGACGATCCGCACCGAGTCGCGGCAACACCTCGTGCGCGAAGAACTTGGACGCCGCTACCTTGCCTTGGTAGAAGACGCGGTCCGCATCCGTGACGCCGTCGCCGGCCAGCGCCGTCAGCGCGACCGAAGCCTGCCGCTGCAGGAGCCAACCGACCAACAAATCGCCCAGCGCCAGGAGCACGCGACGCGACGTCAGGCCGACCTTGTAGAGCTCGCGCGGGTCGGTCTGCGATGCCATGATCCAGTTTGTCAGCGTGGCGACCATCTGGGATGCCTCGCCGAGCGCCTTGCCCAGCGCGATCCGCTCCTCCTTGAGCCGACCGTCGGCAGCGGCCTCACCCGGCGCCGCCGGCTCGGTGTATTCGTCGCCAGCCTCGATGAATGCCTGGATCTCGGCGGCGACCGTACCGAGGCCGACGCCCCGATCCTTCACGATCTTCCGGAAGATGAGGTCGAGGCTCTGGATGGCCGTCGTGCCTTCGTACAAGGTGTCGATCTTCGCGTCGCGGACGTACTGCTCCAGCGGATAGTCCTGCAGGAACCCGGAACCGCCGAATGTCTGCAGCGACTCGTGGCCGAGCAGTTCGTACGCCCGCTCGGAACCGGCTCCCTTGACGATGGGCAGCAGGAAATCGTTGACCCGCTTGGCCGTCTCGGCCGCGGCGGAGTCACCGGAGCGTTCGGCGACGTTGAGACCGTCCTGCCAGGACGCCGTGTAGCAGACCAGAGCGCGCAGGCCCTCGGCGTACGACTTCTGCAGCATCAGCGATCGGCGGACGTCGGGGTGGTGGGTGATCGTCACCCGCGGCGCGGTCTTGTCCCCCTGGCGAGCGAGATCGGCGCCCTGCACGCGGGCCTTCGCATACTCCAGCGCGTTCAGGTAGCCGGTGGACAGTGTGGCGATAGCCTTCGTGCCGACCATCATCCGGGCGTACTCGATGATGAGGAACATCTGCCGGATGCCCTCGTGTACGTCGCCGAGCAGCCAGCCCTTCGCCGGTACGCCATGCTCGCCGAACGTCAGCTCGCACGTGGTCGACGCCTTGAGACCCATCTTGTGCTCGACGTTCGTGACGAAGACGCCGTTGCGCTCGCCCAGCTCGCCGGTCTCGGCGTCGAAGTGGAACTTCGGCACGACGAACAGCGACAGCCCCTTCGTTCCTGGTCCGCCAGCACCGGGAGTGTTCACCGGGCGCGCCAGCACGTAGTGGATGATGTTGTCGGACAGGTCGTGCTCGGCGCTCGTAATGAAGCGCTTCACGCCCTCGATGTGCCACGACCCGTCCGGCTGCGGGATCGCCTTCGTCCGGCCGGCGCCTACGTCGGAGCCGGCATCCGGCTCGGTGAGCACCATCGTCGAACCCCAACGCTTCTCGGCGAAGAGCTTCGCCCAGCGCTTCTGCTCGTCCGTGCCCTCCCGCCACAGCGTGGTCGCGAACGACGGGCCGGAGGCGTACATCCAGATCGGCGCGTTCGAACCGAGCACCATTTCGGCGAACGCCCACCACAACGCGCGTGGCGCCGGCGTACCGCCGAGGCCGCTGGGCAGATCCATCCGCCAGAACTCAGCGTCCATGAACGACTCGAACGACTTCTTGAACGCATCCGGCATGACGACCGAGTGGGTGGCCGGGTCGAAAACCGGTGGCTCGCGGTCGGTGGACAGGTAACTCGCGCCGAGATCGTCGCGTGCCATCCGCGCGGTCTCCGCGAGCACGCTGCGGGCCGTGTCCACATCGATATCCGGGTACGCCTCGCTGCCGAGCAGCTTGTCGACGCCGAACACCTCGAACAGATTGAACTCGAGGTCGCGCAGGTTGGTCTTGTAGTGGCTCATCTTTCAGGTGCCCCCGGAAGGTCGCGGAAGATCCGTCGCCAGGTTACTGACGAGTAGATTCGACTGTATTACCCACCAGTAACTTGGGCAAGAATATGCGCGGTGGCCACCCGTCCGCTGTGGTGACGCTCACAAACCGGCCGCCGTCATAAATACGACGAAAATATGTGTCCGACCCGCGTAACCAACTCGGTCGATCGTCGTTGAGAGGTCATTCGCGGGGCGGGGTATATGACCGTTCCCGGCACGTATATCCGGGGAGGATCTCAGTGATCTCAAGGCTGTTCGGGGCGGTGTTCACACCGAAGTATCCGCGGGGGTATACCGGTCGACACCGCGCCACCGACACGTCGGCCCGTTCGGGGCCAACGACCGCGTCGGCGGTCACGATCGTGGGCGGCCCGCAGGGCTGATCGCGATCGACTGGAGGCAGTGATCAAGGAAGCCCGCACGGTTCGTGCGGGCTTCTGCCGTGCCGGGCTTTCACCGTGCTCGTTCTTTCGCGGTGCTTGTTGTGGTGCGCGCCGCTCACTGCCGGACTTCGGTGCCGACTTCCCAACTGGGTACGGACTTGACCGGCGGCGCGCCCGCATACTCCATCAACACGAGCGCGATGTCGTCGTCCAGCCGACCCTCGACCCACTGCATCAACGCGCTCTCCAACGAGGCGAGGCCATCGGCGACGGTGCCGTGGCCGAGCAGGCCCCAGGCCCGATCGCCGATCGGGAAGAAGTCACCCTCCCGGCGAGCCTCGGCGAGACCATCGGTGTAGAGCAGGATCCGGTCGCCCGGCTCCAGCCGGTCGACCCGCGGTTTCACCATCGGCATGAAGCCAAGCGGCGGCGCGTTCATCGGCGGCTCCAGCGGGATCACCTCGCCGCGGCGGAGCAGCAGCGGTGGCGGGTGTCCGCAGTTCACGATCGTGAGTGTGCCGCCGCGCTCCTCGGCCAGCGCGACGGTCACGAAATCTTCGTCGCCGACCGAGCGGGCCACGGCTCGGTCGAGGTCGGACACGATCGTCGCGAGGTCGGGTCGCTCGAACGCCACGTGCCGGTAGGAGCCGAGCACGATGCTGGCCACGCGTACGGCATCGAGGCCCTTACCCCGTACGTCGCCGATGATCATCCGGACGCCGTACGGCGTGTCGACCGCCTCGTAGAGATCGCCACCGATGTCGGCCGCGGCACTCGCCGAGATATAGCGGCCGGCCACGGCCAGCGGCCCAACCCGTGGACCGAGCGGAGTCAGCACTGCCGCCTGGGCCACACTCGCCAACCGGGACAACTCGACCATCCGCTCGGCCTGGCGCGCGCGAACCGTGCCGATCGCGGCCGCGATGCCGGTGGCCAGCACGATCCCGACGACGTTCACCACGGTCGGCCCGGTGGGCTCGGTGCCGTACATGCCGAAGACCGCACCGACCAAGGCGGCCAGCCCGCCGACCGCGACGATCGCCGGCCAGGTCGCGAAAGCGGCCGCGAGGAACGGAACCGCGGCGTAGAGGCCGATGTAGTGCGCGTCCGAGCCGTCGGCGACCTCCACCGCGGCGATCACCACGAGCAGCGCAATGGCCGCGCCGACGCCGGCACGGGACTCGGGGCTCATCGGGCGTCCACCCGACACGCGAAGCTTCATGGCCATCCGACGTCCAGCATGCCGGATTGTGCACCTGCGGACTCATAGGCCGTGCGGTTGGTTCGGGCGCGCGACACGTCGTCGACCTCGCGGTTCGCCCGGTTTGCGAGCGGATGCACCGGTCCCTCGGTGCGTCTCATCGCTCGTCGGCCGCTCAGTCGGCCGAAACGAACGACGCGAGCTGCTGCGACTGTGCGAGCCGGCTCGGCTCGTGGACGTACATCATGTGGCCGGCCTCGTGGTAGGCGAACTCGATGTTGTCGTGCAGCTCAGCCGGGATCTCCAGATGGGCGAACGTGTGCTCGGCCGCGTAGTAGGGCGTCGCGCCGTCGTGGAAGCCACAGGCCACGTGTACGCGCATGGCCGGATTCGTCCGCATCGCGGCGGCGAGCTTGTCGGCCACGAAGATGTGTTCGCCCTCGAACTCCTTGAACGACCACGGCCTGACCCGGTCGGTCAGCACTTCGTACGTGAGGTCGCTGGCGTATTCGAGTTCGGCCCGTACGTAGTGGTTGAACGCCGCGCTGTACGGTCCCATAATCGCGTCCATCGACGGATCGTTCTCGAACCGCTCCCGCCCGTAGTCGGCCATCCAGCCCAGGAACCGGCCGTCGAGCCGACCGACCGTACGCCGCCGGTCCCGGAGCACCTCGGTGAAGAACCGGACGTGTTCCGGTCGCAGGTCGACCCGGTCGACGTAGTCCTCGGTCAGACCGGTGAGCGCCGCAAGCTTCGCGACCGCCTGGGCGCGCTCCGAATCGGTGAGGCGTATGCCCCGCTGCAGCGCCCACGGGTAGTCCCGCTCGGCGAACGCTTCCGCCTCGTCGAGCACCTCGCGCAGCGGCCGGTCACCATGCTTGCCGTGGTAGTGGGCGATCGCCGCGTACGTCGGCAGATACATCACGTACGCGTCGTCGTTGTTGCCCGAAAAGTGAGAGCTGCCCCAGTCCAGGACGGTCGAGATCAGCATCAGGCCGTTGAGGTACATGGCGCTGCGCTCCTGCAAATAACGCGACAACGCGGCCGCGCGCGTCGTCCCGTACGACTCGCCGCACAGATATTTCGGGGACAGCCATCGTCCGTTACGTGACGTCCACAGCCGGATCATCTCGCCGACGGAGGCGACATCCCCTCCGTACCCGTGGAAGTCTTTGGCCTGGCCACCCTTGACGGCGCGCGAGTATCCGGTCGAAACCGGGTCGATGAAGACCAGGTCGGAGTGCCTGAGCAGGGTTTGCTCGTTGTCCACGAGACCGTAGGGCGGCGGCAGCAAAGCGCCGGCATCGCCCATGTTGACCCGCCGAGGACCCAGCAGCCCGAGATGCAGCCACACGCTCGACGAGCCGGGGCCACCGTTGAACGCGAATGTGACCGGCCGCGACGCCGCGTCCGCGCCGTCGAGCGTGTAGGCGACGACGAAGACCTCGGCCTTCGGTTGCGCGCCGTCGAACTTGTCGTCCTTGGATTCCTCGGTACGCAGGACGACGCGCCCCGCCGTCACGGTGTAGGCAAGCGACTCGCCATCGATCATGATCGAATGGTGAGTCGTGACAAGATCGTCTTGGGGCTCCGGGGTGGCGTCGGATGCGGCTTTGTCCCGGTCGTCCGATGACTTGTCGGTCCCAGGACCAGGGGTCTTTTCGTCGGTCATGGCACCCGAGCCTAGTGGTGGGACGTGACCTTGGGCAGGCCGCCAACCCGCGTCGTAACCCGCACCTACGGCCCGTGCAGGCTCCGACGACATTAGGTACAGTGATGGCGCTCGCGGGTGTAGTTCAATGGCAGAACATCAGCTTCCCAAGCTGACAGTGCGGGTTCGATTCCCGTCACCCGCTCCACCACTCCCCGCAGGCTGCGAGCCTCGGGGGCGAACGTGAGCGGCTTCGGCGAGCCAAGATCTGGATCTTGCGGGCCATTAGCGGGCCATTGAACCGGTAGCACCGCCATTATTTCGTCCCCCGATTTCGTCGCTGCGGGGCTTGCTTGGCAGCGCGTTCTGCCCGTCCGTCTTCGGCGTCGACCAACGCGCTGACGCTTTCGCGATGGCTTGATCCGCCTGGCGAGTCGCGTGCTGGTAGATCAACGCAGCACTCGGGCTGTCGTGTCCCATGCGCGCCATGAGGTCACGCAGACTCGCGCCTGTCCTCGCCGCCATCGTGTTACCGGTGTTTCGACTTTTCTGTCCGACGCCCGTAAAGACATCGGCAACTAGGAGCCGACATCGCGACGCGCTTGTTCCTCGATATCCCGGATTACGGTCGCTAGCTCAACCATCTTCAGCTGGACATGCGCCCTGAGAGTGGCGTCGTCACCAAATCCAAGTCGCCATTGCTCGTAGCCCTCTACGACGTCCTGGAACGTCGGCCCCCATCTCGCCGTGGCTTTTCTGAAGTCGTCGCTCCCGACAAGGTCAGTCAAGGCACTCATGCGAGCCTGTTCCTCGGGCTTTGAGTACTTGCCTGTCCATTCGGCCTTCGAGTCCGACACCCGGCGCAGCTCGTCCCGTGACATCGCGAACCAACGTCAACAGCTCTAGGTACGCCTCACGTCTTTGGGTAACCGTCGTTGCCCGACGCTGATAGCGAAACGACATCGATGTGGCGGTCACGCTGGCCAACAGCGCGATGCCTCCACCGATGAGTGTTCCCCAGAGCTGATCTGTCATGGCGCGGAGGCTACCGCTCGCCTACGACCCTTACGATGCCTCCATGAGGGAGGCAGGAGCGGCGTCCGCATCAATCCAGGCAGCCTGGACCGAGGTTGCTGCGGCCGCAAACGAACCCCAGAAAGACCGACGCAACAACTGGAAGATCGCCGCGCTATCAGCGATAGCCGCACTGGTGGTGGGCGGCGTCGGCGCAGGATCATCGATCTGGACGACGCACGTTCAAGTAAGCGGCCAGCGACAGGACTTTATCAGGGGTCAAGAACAGGCCGCGTATTCTAAGTGCATCCTGGATTCGAGCGCTGCGAACGATGCGCTCCAGATCTTTCGTTCATCGGGAAGCTCTTCGGACTTCGCAGACGTCACTTCGGCCCTGAAGACTCTGGCCCTCGATATTGACGCTATTCGGGTTGTCGGAACTGAGACCGCGTATAACGATGCCGTTGCTATGCAGGCGGATCTCGATGCCATGCAGAGTGACACGCTAGTGAGACAGGGAAACCGACTGGAAGGTGACGATCTTGCCTTAAGCAACGACACTACTAAGTTTATTGAAGCTTCCAGGCGTGACGTGAGGGGCTAAGAAAATGTCGACGCTGTCCGGCTTCGCTGTTAACTTGTCGCTCTGGCAGTCGCCATGGTTGTGAAAAAGCACCTCAGCGGCGGAGGCTTCTCGGCGATCATCTGTCCCTTGTGCCATTCCGGTGGGGCAGCTTCGCTAGCAATTACCGATTTTGATCGCTACTTTCGTGGCCTCAAGTGGACATGTCCGTTCTGCCACGAATCGCTGTCTTATTGGCAGCTTGTACGCCAGATGTTGCTGTCTGAAAATTCGCTCGCGCCGGGAGCGGTCGCCATTGGTCTGGGACGTGCCTCATACGGGACGCTAACCCTGAAACGCGATAAGCCTCAGGATCTCAAACTTAGTGAGATCGGTGTGCCGGACGACGCGAAGGTGCTCGGAGTCTTTCTTACTCCTAATGGAACTGGGGGACTGTTCCCCGCGTTTACGCTGCAATCGTTTACGCGTGCATCAATACCACACGACTTCTATATCCACCCGTTATCGATGTCCGGCGGTTCGGGCCCAACTGAAGTCAGCATATTATGCAATTGGCTTTCACCAACAACAGATCCGGAAGTCATTCCTCTTGTGAATGCTGTTGAATCTTACAGCACTGCGGATTATGGGAACGCGGTTATCCCTGCGTGCGTCGCTGTTGAGTTGAAGCTCTACTCGGTTTTGCACGCGCACTTCATGCGCTTCGCCGGAAGGAAGAAGTCGAGGACTTTCTCGAAAATCGAGCCACGTTTTCGAGTCAATTGTCTCCGATATTGCCCTCGGTCATGTCTGCCGTCGATACTCCTCCACTCGCGGAGGAGGTAGCAGGAAAGCTGAACTGGTTACGTGGCGTCCGAAACGACGTCGCACATAGACACGCCCCGGTGACTCGCGACCATGCCGCCGATGCCATCACCGCCGCACTCTTTGGCTATCAGTATTTGGCACTTTATGGCCCGCTCGTGACTCAGGCCCCGGTACTCCAGCCACGATCGGCATAGTCATCCTCCGACGTCCGCCGTCGCTTGTGTACCAGGCCGAGGGATCTCCACTCCGTGCGCAGCACATCCAATCTGGAGCCGTGCGTACGTCACCAGCATCTGAAGCTCATCCGCGTGACTACCAGTGAAGGTATGGATCTCCTCGACGAGCATCACCCCAGGGTTACGGATGTACTGATACCGCGCACCGGACCCCAGCGGATGATCCCGCCGCATCTCGCACACCGCCGCCTCCACCGCAGGCGATGCCTGGTGCTGGCATGTGTCTGGCCGGTGCGACCGGTCGGCCAGCCCTTCCAGTCCGCCCCCGCGATATCGGACCAGCCAGGCATGCAGGCTCTGCCGGGACACCCCGGACGCGAACGCGACCTCACCGACCCGGCCACCGGCCTCCACAGCCAGCACCGCCCGCAGCCGCTGCTCTGTCGTCGACAACTGTCTCAGTGCCAATCCCGACTCCCGACCACGCGATGTCCGCAACCATTCGCATGATCAAAGAGCCGTTCCATGGCGCTCGTAAAGCATCAACCGAGACAACGATGTAAAGCATCAACCGAAGTACGACATGACCGCGCGTGTCGCCGCTGCCGAATTGCACTCTTATGTATCAAGGCGCCGCGCACGCGCGGCGCGACCGTGCCGGCCCGGCGCCACGCTTTCGACCTTCGGCCTGCCGCGCGCGCCGGCCGGCCGCACCGGCTCGATGCCAGCTAACTGCTGCTGCGTGCCTTATCGACCTCTCGCTGGTCGCGTCGTCGAATCCACCGACTCCGCACGAACACGCCAGCACTGCTCAGGGCTGCCAGACCGGTCGCCCACTCCGCCTGCCACTCGTGTGGTCGATGCTCCTCGATGGCTATCCGCCACAGAATCCAGAAGGCCACCGCCATCGCGTACGAGACAACCAACGCCACGAGCGTCAGGCGCCGCCACACGCCCCGACTCGACATAGCCGGCATTGAACCACCAGCGGAGCCAGCCGTGAAGACCTGCTGGGGCTGCGCCCCAGACCCCCGGATCTCGGGCTCCGGGCATCCCGTCCCCGCCATCGACCCAGGCGAAGCCGAGCAGACCAGCCCTGCCGTGTCCAGGTCGTTCAGCCGTGGGGTGCTCCACCTCGGACACGGCAGGGCAGGCCCGCTCCCTGCACGGTGGGTCGACGGCATACGGGACACGAACCAGCACCCGCTTAGGCGCGAACAGCAGGCAGGTCGGGTCGACAGTCATGCGCCACGGTCAATACGATCCGTTCAATCACGAGGCGACGCCATTGTTGGCAGGGCGGACGGACAGTCATGGCGAGGGGTCAGATTTGGCGGCGGACCGCGGCGTGGTTGTTTCCGACCGTGGGGCCAGACAATGATCGGGTCGTGCCGTGGCTGGGTCCGGCTCGTTCGTTTCCCGTATTCTTCGCGCTCTTGGCCGGCTTCTACGCCCTGTCCGATCGCTGGGCTGGCGTCGATCTCTTGTGGACGTCGACGCCAACAATCGCCTGCTATGGGGTCGTCACCGGCTTCTGCGGCCGGCGTAAGGATGGATCAAAGATTCGGCACCGGGTGTTGGCCGTGATCACTGCCTGCGCCCTGTTCGCGGCCGTGTCGGTTGCCGGCGTCTGGCTCTTGGCGACCGCCGGGCACGCGCACTCCGGGCCACTTGATGGCCTGGTGCTTCTCGTCGCTGCCATCGTCGCGGTCTACGCGTTTGTGGCCGTCACGCACGTGCGACACCGCGACACAGCGCCGCTCCGCGACCCTGCCTGGCCTGGACGGGACGAGGTCACGTAGCCGTAGTGGATCCAGGCGTCCCAACCAAGCCGCGCGTCGGGGAGAAAGGCCAGCTACCGTTCCGCGACCCCGGCGGACTGTAAATCCGTCGCCACAGCTCCGGGCGGCCGGCGCGGGATAGATCGGGTGTGCGGTCGCATGGTATGAGTACGGGCGTCTTCTCTTTCGATCATTGCGGAGTCCCGATGGTCAGCACCGCCATCAGTATCGTCGCCGGGACAACTCTCGGGATCGTGGCCGTCGTGGCGCAACGACAGTGGGGGCGACAACACCGTGTCTGGTTGACGATCCTTTATGGACTCATTCTCAGCGTCATGACGGTGTGGGCGTGGAACACCAATAACGACGACTTTCCGGCAACTTTCGGCCCGTTCTGCCTTGTCGTGGTGGCAAGCGGCCTAGCCCAGCGGCGGCGCCTCCTGTAACCCCTCCGGACGCGAGACGCGCGGCCAAACGTAGGACATCGGACGTACAGCCATTCGTACAGCCAAGCGGTCCAGCCGAGGCCGACATCGACCGACACTCGCGGACACTTGACCAGGAGGCCAGGACCACAACCAGGGATCTGCGCCCGACTCTTAAACCGCTGCTCAGCCGAGATCGCAGTTGTGGACAACGTTGACATCCGGCCAATGTGAGCCAAGATCGTGATCTTCGGTGACGTCGCGGGGTGATCGTTCTGGCTCTCGCACGGCTAGCCGAGGCATTCCATGCCCCTCTCGGTTAGCGCCGCGGGCCGGGTGAGCGGCGAAGCGCAGTCAGGTCGGACAGGTCAACCGGTGACCACTGGCTGTCGCGCACGGCCCAGTCGCCCACCGATTCCCTGAACCTCTCTGCACGCAGGCCTCGGGCCTCGTCACCGAGCCTGGCCAACTTGGCCAGCGCCCGTCGTTCGAGTTCACGATCGGGGATGGCTCTAGCGAGGACGACTGCCTGGACTAGGCCCGCTGACGCCTCTCCCCATCGGCTGCCCACGATCTCACCGCGTGTGACCCTGATGTCACTTCCTTCGTCCTCACCGTGCAAAAGCATCAGTCCAAGGTCGTGGCGGTCTCTCAGGAACCACAGCATCGATGCAGCGAACCGCGTGATATCGCGAACGATCTGCTCGTCGGGTCTCGACCCGAGCAGCGGCCACGGGTAGCCGGAGAAGTTCGACCGTGGCCGGTCGGCCGGGGCAAGCTCCGTTGCCGGGTTCGGCCTGTAGTGGGTCCACAAGGCGGTGGAGTCTGATCTGATTGCGCCGTCACCCACGCCGACCTGCCATTGGACCTTGCCCGGCACCTGCGGGTAGATCGTTAGTCTGCGCACCAGTCCGGAGTCCGTGTAAACGATGTGGGTCATGTGGCCGTCACGCTCAATGTTGCCGCTAGGAGGCAGCTGACATTGATCGCGAAGCTCCGCAGCGAGCTTGGCCGGCGGCCAGCGACGTGGCATAAACGGACCCCTTGATTGCTTCGTTGTACGGCGCTGCCGCCCGTACGGCACCGGAATTCGTCTGACCAAACACCCGAACCTTAAGACCAACGTACGTACCCGGCCGCGACCAGCGACCATACCTCGACCTCGAACCGACCGACCGTCCGCTCGCTGTCGAGCAATGCAACGGCCTGACCGTCGAA